>DATIPD010000001.1:0-8783 GCA_035472495.1 Pyrinomonadaceae bacterium
GCATCTTCGACGCGCAATTGAATATAAACATACTTCCCTCTTCCCTCCAGACGTTTCACGTCTGGCTACCTTCTTTCCGCCGCTTCACGGCAAAACAATTCACAAACCCCTCAGCGTATGATGCGTCAGGTATGTTAACGCCCAAATTTCCGTTCGCACCCGCGCGAGAGCCGAGCGAAGCCAAAGCCAAATTGTCTCGCTCATCGCTCAGCTCCCGGAGCCTACCCTAGCGCGGGTCTTTAACCTTTGACGGCGTTCGGTCTTCTCGCGACTCCGACCGAGATTCCGATCGCGACTCTGATTTCGACTCCGATCGCGGCGGCGGATCGCTGCGCGGCGCCGGCTCACTCCGTGGCGGTGGATCGTTCCGCGGTGGCGGATCATTCCGTGGCGCCGGCTCACTCCGTGGCGGCGGATCATTCCGTGGCGGCGGATCATTCCGTGGCGGCGGATCATTCCGTGGCGCCGGCTCACTCCGTGGCGGTGGATCGTTCCGCGGCGGTGGTTCATACCGCGGTGGGGGATCGTTCCGCGGTGGGGGATCGTTCCGCGGCGGTTCGTAGCGAGGTGTTTCCGGACGTTCCTTCCGTTCTGGCCGTTCCACCGGCGCGGTCCGTTGCTCGGAATCAATTCTGGTTGGCCTTGCCGGACGATCACCAGGAGATCCTGCTTCGCTGGAAGCTGGTCTCGCTCTGATCGGCCCCCGCTCAGGTACTGACGCCGGTGTTTCACGCGGAGAGGTTTGCTCGGTGCGCGCCGGAACATCGTTGACGTCTAGTCGTCGATCTGCATCACGCCCACTATCGCTGCGTGGATTCCCGCTGCCGTCTTCACGTGGTGGACGTGCGGGACGGGTAACCGCCCCGGTCGGACGCGTTTCGATTGAACCGCCAGACCCGGAAGTAGAATCCACTGGCCGAGCCACAACTCCTTCGCGTCCGTTCAGCACGCGCGTGCGGCGTAGTTCACCGTCCAGCGACACGCCCGGTGTTCTGGCTGCGGCCCCGGTTGGTCTCTCGATCAAGTTGCCGGGAGCCGCGACTCTCGCTGGTCGCGCAATGGTTACGCGATCGCGTTCTCCACCGGCGCCACGTTCGCCGGGAGCGTAGGCTGGTCTCACTGGCAGATCGCTGCGCAAAGCTTCGGCAGTGAAGGCACGACGCGCCAGCACATCATCAACTGGCCGTCCTCTGGTCGCAGCGGCCCCAAAATCTTTTGCGGGTAGCGACGAGACCGCGCGGTAGTACGCTGGATTCACTCGTTGCAAGCGAGCAAGTTCATCAGCGCGCAACGGACGTAACCGATCGTTGTTGTGATAACGACGTGAATGCGGGTCGTGCTGGTGATACTGCAATGGATACCAGCAAACGTCGTTGCCAAAAGAAACGTAGAACGCAACCAACGCCGGTCGCCACCAGCTGTGACGCCGGTAATACTGACTGCGCGGACACCAGGCCCAATAGTTGTTGTAGTAAACCCAGCGACCGTAGTGATACGGCGCCCAGCCCCAGGGCTCTTCACCCACCCAGGTCCAACCGTAGGGATAGCACCATACCCAACTGCCATAACGATACGGGGCCCAGTTGTCATAGCTGATTGCCGTAGTATGCGGACGCCAGACCCAACCGTAATCACTCGCGTAGACCCAATCGCCGTAGGCGTCGAGATCTTCGGCGCCCCACACGTAGCTGTCGTAATACTGCGTGTCGTAACGAAGTCGTTGCGCGAGATAGTGCTCGCGTTCGCCGATCCAGAGGTCCCACGGATCGGCTGCGTCGGCAGCGACGAATTCCCAATCGCCGGCATCGTCGCCTTCAAAGATGAGTTCAGCAGTGCGGCCATCGCGTAACGCAAAGCCTGAGGTCTCGGAATAAATGCGTGCGCGGCCGCCGTCACGCGCGCCGAAACGCACGCGGCCCTCACGGGAGACATCGATCCGATAAAGCCCCGTCTTTTCCGCAGACAGCGTGGCCTTCGGCGCATCGACTTCGAAGTACTCATGATCGCGATCAAATTTTGCGAGGCGCACAGACGCGGTGCCTTCAATGACACTCAGCGCCACGCCCTCGTCGCGAAGTGTCAGGATGCGCACCATGGAATTGGCGCCGAGCCGCAGGAAGTTGCGCGCATCGATCTGGATCTCGGCGCGCGACTCGCGATCGGTGGAGACCGCATCGCCTTCGACCAGCGGCGTGTTTAGCTTGGCGCGTTCCCAGTCAGTGTTGCCGGTGCGCTTCAGGCTGACGTCGCCAGTGATCAAACTAATACGGACCACGCGAGCGGTAACGTCGTATTCGTCCGCATCGTCGTCAGTTTCATCCGCGCGCACGACCACCGTTGTTGTTATCAGAGTCAGGAAAAGAATTAGAAGAGTCGAATAGAAGGCCTGGCCAGGTCTCCAGATAGATCGCCGGGTAGAACGCATAGCAACGCTCCTTTTTTATTCAATTGTCCTTTTTCGTTACCGTCAGCCGCGCGCCGATGATTTGGAGAACGTCAGGAGTGCGCGTTGGCGAAGAGCTAAGCCTCCAGCTTTGCGTGGGCCGGAACCGTACTGCCGGTCGCTGCTGCGTGTCGAGGAGACTTAACTTGCTGCGGAGTGGGAGAGCAAAGCGTATGCCCGCCGTTTAGGAATGTGACGGTGATAGTGAGTATCGACAGAAAAGTTATCGGAGCGACGATCAAAACACAGTTCTCAAGACGCTTTGATGTTTCTCAAGGAGAAAATATTGTGGCGCTCTCGGTGGCGGATGGGCTCGGCCGCGGTCGCGATGCAAAATGATTCAGCTCCAGAGGAGCCGAATGTCTATAGAAACAAAGATCGACGATAAGACTTGTGAACTCCAGAGGAGCGCAATGTTCCGAGGCGACGTCTGGCCCGGTTAAGTTGCGAGCTTAGCGGCCAAAGGCTGAGTAGGGCGATTAACTATGAACATTTTGTCCCTGCAGGACTGAGGAAGTTTCGCAACGCGAAAACTTTGCCCGAGAACGTGCACACTTGGCACTATATCGTGCGCGCGGTAATTCGGAATGGCTTCAAGCCTTTGTTGGGTGGGACGGATTTGTCATTGGTCATTTCAAATTTGTCATCTGCCATTGTGACCAATCACGTCGACTAGGTCACTCAAGCTAACTTACTGGGAACGCGGGCGTCCTCGCCCGCACTGCGTGATTTCCTAAGATGCCGGACGAAATATCAGAGACTAATTTTGACGTGATCATCATCGGCGCCGGTATCAATGGCGCCGGCATCGCGCGTGATGCCGCCATGCGTGGCCTTAAGGTATTGCTCCTCGACAAGGGCGATATCGGCGGCGGCACGTCGAGTTGGTCAACGCGACTAATTCATGGGGGGCTACGTTATCTCGAGCATGGCGAGTTTGGATTGGTTCGTGAGTCGCTGCGTGAACGAGAGACGCTGTTGCGGATCGCCCCACATCTCGTCCGGCCGTTGCCGATTCTGATTCCTATTTACAAAGGCGCGCGTCGCGGGCGCTTGATGATTAAGGCCGGCATGATTGCCTACGACGCGCTGTCGTTCGGCAAGTCTTTGCCGGGTCACCGCATGCTTTCCCGCGAGGAAACACTGCGGGAACTCCCGGACCTTAATAGAGAAGGGCTGGTTGGCGCTGCGATTTACTACGACGCGCAGGTTGAGTTTCCGGAGCGACTGGTCCTGGAGAATGTGCTGTCCGCAGTCGCGTATGGTGCTCAGGTGCACACTTATGCAAGTGTTGAAAAGTTGCTGATTGAAGGCGATAGAGTTCGTGGAGTTGAGTTTACGCAAGGTCCAAAGTCCAATTTTCTCCCTGTACCTTTGGGAGAGGGTTGGGGAGCGGGCGGTGCTGAGTTAAACCCTTCCCCTCTTTCCCCTTTCCCTTGGGAAGGGGATGAAAAACCAAATGCAGGAACCCAAACAGCCACCGCCTCGATCGTCATCAATGCCGCCGGCCCCTGGGTTGATCAGATCCTGACAGAGAGTGCCGCCAATTCTCCAAAGTTAATTGGCGGCACGAAAGGCAGTCACCTCATTGTTGCCTCTTTCCCCGGCGCTCCCAAAACGGGGCTCTATGTCGAGGCAGAAACTGACGGACGTCCTTTCTTCATCATTCCCTGGAACGGAAAATATTTAATCGGCACGACTGACATCCGCTTCAGCGGCGACCTGGATCGGGTTTCTATCGAAGAAGATGAAGTCGACTACCTGCTGCATGAAACGAACCGAATAATCCCGGACGCCAAACTAACTCGCGGGCAAATACTTTTCACTTACTCCGGCGTGCGGCCGTTGCCCTTCGCCGGCGACGAGAACGAAGGCAGTATCACGCGGCGACATTTCATCCGCGCGCACCCGCGGTTGCGCGGCTTACTATCCATCGTCGGCGGCAAGCTGACAACTTACCGGAGTCTGGCGGAAGAAACGGTCGATCGTGTCTTAAGTGAACTTGGACGCACGGCAATCAAATGTGTGACGGAGCGTGAAGCGCTTCCTGGCGCTGACGCCGGCACCACAACGAGTGTTTCACCAGACGATCGTTTGGCGCGGATCTACGGTCGTCGCGCATCCTTAATTATGGATTTGGCCGAAGCTGATCCCTCGCTCACGGAAGTGTTTGATGAAGAGACTGGCGCGATCGCGGCGGAGATTGTCTTCGCTTTCAAAAATGAACTTGCGCAAACACTCACTGACTGTTTACTGCGTCGCACCATGGTTGGATTGAATTCGACGTGCGGACTGGAAGCGGTTTATATGGCTGGAGCGATTGCTCAGAAACATCTGGGGTGGGCGGCAGGCCAAACTCAAGATGAGATCGCCGAATACCAGGCAGAGGTGAAGAGGAGACTAACAGGAGCGGGGGCAAGCCCACCTTCCGGACCCTGAGATTACTTTTCTCGAGTCAGCGCCTCACCTTGAGAGTCTTCCAATCGCGTTCATGAAGTAAGTTGGAGCAGCTCCAGGTCAGGAAGGTGGACTTGCCCCCACTTCTTCAGTTCAACTCATCAGCGAAAGATGATGCAGGTGGTTGTTCCATGCGCATAGACCTTGCCCTGCGCATCCAGAATCTTTCCCTCCGCCACCGCCGTCCGGCCACCAACGTGGATAATGTTCGCCTCGCAGCGCACCGCGCCGGTCTTTGCGGACATCGGCCGCAGGTAGTTGACCTTGATTTCCAGCGTGGTGTAACGCGCTCCCGCCGGCAGCGTTGAATGGACCGCGCAGCCCATTGCTGAATCCAGCAGCGTCGCTGCCACTCCGCCATGAACAACCCCAATCGGATTGTAGTGATATTCAGCCGGGTCGACTGTGAAGACAGCGCGTCCTTCGCTCAACTCCGCAATACGGAAGTTCATCAAAACGCCAAGCGGCGGCGGTGGCAGCTCTCCGGCAATAATCTTCTTCAGAAACTCGAGCCCTGATAACCCTTCGGCCGCTTGCGCTAGTGCGCGCGGATCTTCCCAGGTGACGGTGCGGGTTCGTTCGGTGGACATGGTGGGCAGTATGCAGTGAGCAGTGGGCAGTCAGCAAACGGGTAACCGCGAGCAGTTCACGACCAAACAATAAAACGTTTTGCGTGAAGATAATTGTTTGCGTGTTCTCATTTATTTAGTACATTGCCGCTGACTACTGACTATTGCCCTATGAAGATCTGCATTCTCGATCCGTCTTACGAAAACTCCGACAGTCCGATGAAGGACTACGATCCGTTGTCTGACGTCATCCGGCATCTGGAAGGACATGAGTGTGCGACCGCCTACGTCGACAAGGCGAAAGGCGTCCGCCAAATCGTCGAACTGTCGCGGCGCGGTTTTGATGTCTTTATCAACCTCTGCGATGGCGCCTGGGATGAAGATCGGGCCGGCATAGAAATCGTGCAGACGATGGAGCGTTTAGGTCTCGCTTTCACCGGCGCGAGCTCGGATTTTTATGAGCCGTCACGGGAGACAATGAAGAAAGTCTGCCATTTTTGGGGCCTGAAAGCCCCGGCCTACGTGGTGGCGGTGGATCAGCATGGCATCGACCTGGCAGCGCGCACGCTCCAGTTTCCGATGATTACTAAACATCCGAACAGCTACGGCAGCATTGGCTTGACACGAGACTCGCGCGTGGAATCCGTCGCGGCGCTCCGGGAACAGGCCGAGAAAATGATCGCCGCGTTCGGCTCAACTATGATCGAGGAGTTTATCGACGGCCGCGAGTTCAGCGTGCTGGTAGTTGAGAATGCGGACGACCCGCTGAAGCCGCATGCCTATCGTCCGGTTGAGTTCTGTTTTCCCAGCGGCGATTCGTTCAAACACTTCGACATGAAGTGGAAGGATTACGAATCGATGAGCTGCATTCAGTGTGCGGACGACGAACTCGCCGAGCGGCTTGTAGACATGTCGCGCAAGGTGTTCATCGGACTGAACGGCAGCGGCTATGGACGCTGCGACATTCGCATGAACGACCAGGGCGAGTTGTTTCTGCTGGAGATCAATCCCAACTGCGACGTGGCCTATCCGCTCGAAGAAGCTGCCGGCAGCGCTGATCTGATCCTGATGCATGAACCCTGGGGCCACAAAGAGTTTTTCGAAAAGATCATCAACGCCGCACTGAAGCGGCAGCAGCGCAGACACCAGAAATGGCATCTCGCGCTCGACAGCCAGAGCCGCTATGGCATGTATGCGCTCGAGCCGCTCAAAACAGGCGAAGTCATCGTGGTGCACGAGGAGCAGGCCCACGTGCTGGTCAGTCGCCCACACGTCGAGAAAAACTGGAACGCCGAACAGCGACGCTGGTTCGCGGAATACGCTTATCCGTTAAACGATGAAGTATTTGTCAGTTGGAGCCCTGACCCGGAGCACTGGAAGCCCATCAATCACTCGTGCGATCCCAACGCGTGGCTCAAGGGTTTGGATTTAGTGGCGCGGCGGAAGATTAAAGCGGGCGAAGAGATTACCATCGACTACTGCACGTTTTACAACGAGCGGATGGACGACTTCGTTTGTCACTGCGGCACCCGACAATGTCGCGGCATCGTTCGCGGCTCTGACTACCTTGAAGATTTCGTCGAACGCTACGGCAACCACGTTTCTGATTACGTCAAAGGAAAACGCGCCGAAGCCGCAGCTAAGGTGCGCGAAGAGATTTATCAGTAGTACTGCGGTCAGTACCACCTGCGGTAAGTTCTTTCCCTGGATACCATCACATAACCCACGCGCTATGCTGCGCACGCTCTCCCAACCTCTCCCAGATGGAGAGGAGATTGATGGTGCTGACTTCAACACTCAGATATCATCTGCCGACTGATGGAGAATCCAGCGCAGCCCAATCCCAACCTCCGCGTAGAAGCAATCGCCGGCATCACCACTTTTTTTACGATGGCCTACATCGTCGTGGTGAATCCGTCGATTCTTTCCACCCCCGGCACGGGCATGGCTTTCAGTGGCGTGCTAACTGCGACAGTCCTGGTTTGTTTTGTGATGACGCTCTTGATGGGCCTTTACGCGAAGTTGCCTTTCGCGGTGGCGCCGGGGATGGGCATCAACGCTTACTTCACATTCACCATAATTCTTACACAAAAAGTTTGGTGGCAGGTGGCGCTGGGAATTGTGTTTTGGGCGGGCGTGCTCTTCCTTTTGATCTCCGTCACGCCAATTCGCGAAACGATCGCGAAAGCAATTCCCACTGAACTGCGGCTGGGCACTGCTGCCGGCATTGGCATCTTTCTGACTTTCATCGGACTCAAGAACGCCGGACTCATCGCTGCCGATCCGGTTACGTTTGTTAAGTTGGGCACGCTTGGTGTGCCGGCACTGATCACGATACTGGCCACTGCCGTTTCCGCCTGGCTACTTACTCGCAAAAGCGCGTTCGCGTTTCTCGCGGGAATCGTTTTCGCGACCGCGGTCGGCTGGGCGCTCGGCCTGGTGAAGACGCCTGACAAAGTTTTCAGTGCGCCAGACTTCAAGACCGTTTTTCTCAAACTAGACATCCTGGGCGCGTTGAAACTGTCGCTGTTGCCGGCAATCATCGGCATCCTGTTCACGGATTTGTTTGACTCGATCTCCACGTTCATCGGCGTCGCCAACGCGGCTGACTTACTTGATGAACACGGTCATCCGAAGAACTTAAAACAGGGCCTGGTGGTCGATTCGTTTGCGACCTTCGGCGCCGGCTTGGCCGGGACTTCTTCCGGCACTGCCTACATTGAAAGTGTCGCCGGTATCAACATGGGCGGTCGCACCGGCATGACCTCGGTGTTTACCGCGCTTTGTTTTCTGCCGTGCTTTTTTCTCGCGCCAGTCGCCGGAATGGTGCCAGCTTTCGCCACTGCGTCCGTTCTGATACTGGTGGGTGCGTCGATGTTTCGCAGTGTCGGCAAGATTTCCTTCTCGAAGATTGAAGAAGGCTTGCCGGCGTTCCTGACGATAATTTTGATTCCGCTGACGTTTTCGATCACCCAGGGAATTTTGTGGGGGTTCATTTCCCACGTTGGCCTTTATTTGATCGTCGGGCGGCGACGGGATATTAATCCGGTGATGTACGTGCTGGCGTTGGTGTCGATCTCGCTGTTGCTGCTGGAGCACCTGAAGTTTTCTTAGAGCGGCTCTCATTAACACCGCGGCTTTGGCCCGGTGTCTTACGTGAGCGAGAATCGCCTGAAACCGTTTAAACGGCGTTAACATACCTGACGCATCATACGCTGAGGGGTTTGTGAATTGTTTTGCCGTGAAGCGGCGGAAAGAAGGTAGCCAGACGTGAAACGTCTGGAGGGAAGAGGGAAGTATGTTTATATTCAATT
>DATIPD010000002.1:0-168531 GCA_035472495.1 Pyrinomonadaceae bacterium
TAGCCGCGAAGCGGCGCAAAGAGGGTAGCCAGACGTGAAACGTCTGGAAGGATGATTAATAATCTTTAATTGCGCGTCGAAGATGCGCTCAGAGTCTGCACGCACCTTCAGCGCGTGATCGAATTAACTGCCACTTGATCCAGAGGTTTCACCTCTGGATACCCTCTATAGGCGTCTTCGACGCCTCTGTGATTCGTTATGTATGTTAACCCCCCCGAGAGCCTACAGCCCATCACTTCCAGTGCCCCAACACCTCACTTCTATTCTGCTTCTTGGTTTTTGCTGATCTGCGAGGATCCGCGTTAATCCGCGGCTACTCTCTGGCTTTCAGTTCTGATAAAAAAGGGCCACAGCATTCCGCTGCGGCCCTTTGATATTCCGCCAAACAACTTTCGCTTCTACCCGATTGGTCGCCCGGCGATTGCCGAGAAAGCGACTCTGACGATTACTCCTATGATCCAGAGTCCCAGCACGATTCCCCAGGACGCGCCCGAAGACAATTTACAAACTTTGCGCAAGCCCAGGGCCGCCAGGAACAACCCATAGAAAGCAAACACATCGAATGCTCCAGCGAACGACGCCAGCGCCGGATGCGCGGCGCCATCCATAAACATTCCGGGATTGGCGTGAACTAATCCGCCCTGCCCTTTGACGATCGAAATATCGTCTTCCGGCATCTTCACAAAAAGCACCACGATGTTTAGCAGCATTAGTAACAGCGTGGGCGGCAAACTCGAGTACGTCCAAACTGACAGCGATTGTTTATAGGTAATCTCTTTCCCCATCATCTTGACGCCCAGCAGGTACAAGGCTGAACCAAGCGAGAAGAAGATGGCGAAAGTGAGAAGTGGACCGCCGTACCGCAGGGCCTTGACCACGGGATTCATCTGCACAGAAATCGCCCGGTCTTTGTCTTCGGCGCTCATGCTTTGCGCCCGCGTTCCGGAATTGGTTTCCGCCGTTATGAGCGTTTCGTAACCTACCTTTTGAATGTAGGAAATGTAGTAAGCAAAGAACGCGATCATGATTACAACGGCGGCAACCAGAAATCTTGGCCGGTCCCGCAGAGCTGTGAACACGCGCCCGGGTTCAAAGAAAATGCCCGTTAACGTTTGGGGCGTGCTCATCGTTTCTTCCGGCGGCGCCGAGGCAGGCGTTGCTGGCGGCGGTGGCGGTGGTTGAAATTCTTGATTTGGATCGCTCATCTGTTTTTCCTCCATGGTGGTAGAGGACGGGGAGACAACTTCCGTCCGGGGATTCGCATTGTAATTATTGCAGTCATTATTTCGAAGGGCTAATACGCTTTTTCGGACTTGCTGGTTTCACTGTCGATTCAGAGTCCAAAGTCCCACGTCCCACGTCCAATGTCCAATGTCCGGTAGCCAAACTTGCTCTGTCTAAATGGACTCAAGAAACATCGTGAACTCTCTACAATCATCCCGCGGACGTCGGACTTTGGACCTTGAACTTTGGACTGTTTTCCCATCCCGGGACGCGAATACAAGCGACGCGGTGGCCAGTTGAAACTTCTCGTAACTCCGGGTCAATCCGCGCGCATTCTTCAATCGCGATCGGGCAACGCGTGCGAAAGCGACAGCCAGACGGTGGATTGATCGGCGTCGGCACGTCGCCCTGCAAAACAATGCGCTCGCGTTTATGTTTGGGATCCGGAACCGGGATCGCCGAGAGCAGCGCCTGTGTGTAGGGGTGCAAAGGATTCGCGTAAAGGTCTCCCGCCGTGGCCACCTCAACGATCCGTCCCAGGTACATCACGGCAACGCGCGTGGAGATGTGCTCAACGACAGCGAGGCCGTGGGAAATGAACAGGTACGCCAGCTTGAATTCCTGCTGCAGGTCCTGCAACAGATTGACGACCTGCGCCTGCACCGAAACATCGAGCGCGGAAACAGGCTCGTCAGCGACAATCAGTTTTGGATTCAAAGCCAAGGTGCGCGCAACACCAATGCGCTGCCGCTGACCGCCGGAGAATTCGTGGCTGTAGCGCTTGCCGTAATCAGGATCAAGTCCGACGCGCTTCAACAACTCCGCCACGCGATCCCGCCGTTCCTGTTTCGTTCCTACTTTATGAATGACCAGCGGCTCGCCGACGATATCCGCAACCTTCATCCGCGGATTGAGTGACGCGTAGGGGTCCTGAAATACGATTTGCATTTCACGACGAATTTGCCGCATTTCAGTTTTGTTCAACGACAGCACGTCGCGGCCTTCAAACTTCACTGCTCCAGCCGTGGGTTCAATCAAGCGCAACAGACAACGGCCGACTGTCGACTTGCCGCAGCCTGACTCACCAACCAGACCCAATGTTTCGCCGTGGAAGATTTCAAAAGAAACATCATCCACAGCGCGCACGACGTCGTCGCTGTTTTCCACCGGAAAGTGCTTCACCAACCCGCGGACTTCGACTAGTTGTTCCTGATTGTTGTTCATCGGATCGCGTAGCACTCCCTACCTTTGGGAGCGGGTGGGGGAGAGGGCTTAGTTCGCTAAACCCTTCCCCTCAGTCCCCTATAACAGAAAGCTGATTGTCAAAATCTTAATCCGCGGAATCTGTGTAATCTGCTGACAGTTTCTGCTTGTCAGCAGTTACCGCAGCCGCCAGATCAAACAACACGCAGCGCACTTTCATATCACCTTCAAGTTGATACAACGGAATTTCTTCTTCCGTGCAGCGTGGCATTCGATGTGGGCAGCGCGGCGCGAAGTGACAACCCGGCGGTAATTCAGTCGGACTCGGCACTGTGCCTTCGATGGTCTCGAGTCGCTCATTCTTCGCAACGTCCGCAGCTGTCAGTTTAGGAACAGAGCGCAGCAACCCTTCCGTGTACGGATGCTTCGGCCGCGCAAACAATTCTTCGACCGGCGATTCTTCGACGATGCGACCGGTGTACATCACGGCGACGCGATCGGCGACTTCGGCAACCACACCAAGATCGTGCGTTATCAACAACACTCCCAGCTCGCGATTTTTCCGCAACTCGTTCAGCAGTTCCAGAATCTGCGCCTGGATCGTCACGTCGAGCGCCGTGGTTGGTTCGTCGGCAATTAGTAACTTCGGATCACATGCCAGGGCCATCGCGATCATCACTCGCTGGCGCATGCCGCCGGAAAGTTGATGCGGATAATCGTTTACCCGCCTACCTGGATCTGGAATAGAAACTTCCTTCATCGCCTCGATGGCTGCGGCGTGCGCCGCTTTGCGCGACAATTTGCGGTGCAGTCTGAGCGCTTCAGCAATCTGCTCACCGACGGTGTAGACAGGATTTAGCGAGGTCATCGGATCTTGAAAGATCATGGCGACGTCGTCCCCGCGAATCTGTCGCATTTCGGAATCGGACAGCTGCAGCAGATTTTTTCCGTCAAAATTTATTTCGCCACCAACGATCTTTCCGGGCGGAGAAATCAGGCGCATCACCGAGAGCGCCGTGATCGATTTGCCACAACCAGATTCCCCAACCAAACCCAGCAACTCACCGGAGTCGACGTGAAAGCTCACGCCGTTGACGGCGCGTACCAACCCCGCGCGCGTTGGGAAGTGGGTTTGCAGATTTTTGACTTCGAGCAGGGGCATTTTGCAGCTATTCGTTTCGCAGTCTGAGTCTAACCATACAATCACCCAAATCGACCTGATTCAACGAGCCGGCAAAGCAGGCGGAAGAATATGGTTCCTACCAGGTCCCCGTAAACAAGTTCTTAACTCCACCGGCCCAACTCAAAAACGACTGCGCCTCGGCGGGCGCAATCCGGTGGTTTTGCCGGAAAACAAACAGCTGGTTGCCGCCGCCCTCAGTACACGTTCCGACGTTCCCTTCATAGAAACTTAGCACACGATCGTTGAACGTCTGACGTATCGCGAGTTCGTCCGCGCCGCGCAGCAAATACTGACGCGAAAACTCCGGCCGGTTTCCGAAGTCAATATCCTGATAGCCAAAGGCGGAAATGATTTTGTGCAAAGTGCTTTCTGGCCGCAACGAAAAGAGCGGCAACCTAAGATCTTTCGGCTCGAAGTACGCAACTGACTGGTTGTGAACGGTGCGGTTCTTACCGCTGCCAACTACATACTGATAATCGAAGAGCGCGCCTTTGACTCCGTCAATTGTTCCATACAGCACGTTGGTGATGGTCTTGGAGTGGCCCTGGCTGAATAGCGCAAACCGGTCAACATTAGGAATCCACTCGAGCGGCGCGGTGGCGGCGAAAGTGAGCCCTAAAAACTTCGCCGTGTTTTCGAATTGTAACGTCCGTTCTTTCTCGCGCCGGTTATGAACGATCGTTGCCACGATGAGCCCACCGATCAGCACGACCCCAAAAACGAGGAACAGGAGAAAGACGAGTATCGATGTGGTTTGTTTGTCCACTAAAAGGAATGCCTGGCGCTGCAATCAAACCGTCGACGTTTCCTTGTACTCACCCCAAACTTTGCGGAAGCGATTGCTGATTTCGCCAACGGTCACGTTAGCTTCAACGCACTCGAGAATTCGCGGCAAAAGATTTTCCGTTCCCGTCGCCGCTTCTTCGAGCTTAGTCAGCGCTGACGCGGCCGCTTGAGCATCTCGTTTGCTCCGCACGGCACGCAGGCGCTCGATCTGCTGTTGCTCAATCGCCGGGTCGACGCGGAGCAGCGGCACTGGAGTTTCTTTCTCGCTTTGATAGCGGTTGACGCCGACCACAATCATCTCTTCATTCTCAATCGCCTGCTGGTAACGATACGCCGACTCCTGAATTTCTTTCTGCACGTAGCCAGTCTCAATCGCCCGCAACATCCCACCCATCGCGTCGATGCGGCCGAGATAGTGGGTGGCGCGTTCTTCTATTTCGTGCGTCAACTGCTCGATTGCATACGACCCGCCCAATGGATCAGCAACATCAGCGACGCCCGACTCGTTAGCAATCACTTGCTGCGTACGCAAAGCCAGGCGGGCTGCTTCCTCGGTCGGCAACGCCAGCGCTTCGTCCATGGCGTTCGTGTGTAGCGACTGCGTTCCGCCCAACACCGCAGCCAGCGCTTGTATGGTCGTGCGCACAATATTCACTTCCGGCTGTTGCGCCATCAGTGAAGAACCAGCGGTCTGCGTGTGAAAGCGAAGCATGAGTGAACGCGCGTCGCGGGCCTTGAAACGTTCGCGCATGATGTGCGCCCAAAGCCGTCGCGCGGCGCGATACTTCGCCACCTCTTCCAGCAAATTGTTATGCGCGTTGAAAAAGAACGATAGGCGCGGCGCAAAATCATCGACATCCAGGCCGGCGTTAACCGCTGCCTCAACGTAGGTGATACCGTCGGCGAGCGTGAACGCCACTTCCTGTACCGCCGTCGAACCAGCTTCGCGAATGTGGTAACCGCTGATGGAGATCGGGTGGAAATTCGGCACCTCACGCGCGCAGTAGGCAAACGTGTCTGTCACCAGTCGCAGCGACGGGCGGGGCGGATAAATGTAAGTGCCGCGTGCGATGTATTCCTTGAGAATGTCGTTCTGCAGCGTGCCTTTTACTTTGTCGAACGAAACGTTTTGCCGCCGCGCCACCGCCAGGTACAAACAGAGCAAGGTCGACGCCGTCGCGTTGATAGTCATCGAGGTCGACACGTTGTCGAGCGGGATGCCAGCAAACAAGCGCAGCATGTCGTCAAACGAGTCGATCGCCACGCCGACTTTTCCGACTTCACCACTCGCCAGCGGATCATCCGAGTCGAGACCGATTTGCGTGGGCAGATCGAAAGCCACTGAAAGTCCGGTGGTGCCGTGGGCCAGCAAATATTTGTACCGTGCGTTGGACTCTTCAGCCGTCGCGTAGCCGGCATACTGCCGCATGGTCCAGAGTCGGCCGCGGTACATGTTCGCGTAAATTCCGCGCGTGTAGGGAAAGTCGCCTGGAGAATTCAGGTCTTTGTCGTAATCGATCGCTTCGCTATTTGTGGGATTGAAGTCGGCCGGCAGATCGATGCCGGAACTAGTCTCAAAGCGCTTGCGCCTTTCGGACTTGGGCTTAGTGGTCATGGTTGCTAAGGGATCTGGCGGCAAGAGCGCGGGGGCAAGCCCCCTTCCCAACTGCATTAACCGCTAGAAGCTCGTTTAGATTACTCTAACTCGACCATTGATTGCACAAGTCATGAAGGTTCGGGCTCGGGGAAAGGGGCTTGCCCCGCCGCCGGTTTATGAAAACAGTCACAGTCACAAAGCGCGGAGCGGATCGCATTCGCGGTGGTCACCTGTGGATCTATCGCAGCGACGTTGTCAGCGCTGATGACGATGCCGGTGGTTCCGTCGTTTTCGTGCGCGATCAGAATCGCAACTTTGTCGGTCAGGCGTTCTTCAGCGACAGCTCGCAAATTGCCTTGCGCTTTCTTAGTGAAACTGAAGAAACAATTGACGCCGCCTGGTGGCGCCGGCGACTGCTTGATGCAGCCGCGCGCCGGGAGTTTGCTAACAACTCTGCGACTAACGCCTACCGCCTGGTGAATTCTGAAGGCGACTTATTGCCGTCGATCATAATCGATCGCTACGACGACGTGTTTGTCTTGCAAACGCTTTCGCAGGGCTCGGAAAACGTGAAGTCGTTACTCGCCGAGGTTCTGGTAGAAGAATTCAAACCACGCGCGGTAGTCGAGCGCAACGACGTGCGCGTGCGCCAATATGAAGGTTTGGAGTTAACCAAAGGAACGCTCTATGGAGAGGTCCCCGATGAGTTTGAAATTAGACAGGAAGGGATTCGGTTTCTGGTAGCGCCTTTGTCGGGACAAAAGACAGGTTCATTTCTTGATCAGCGAGAGAACCGCGCCGCAGCGCGCCGCGTCGCTCGCGGTCGTGCGCTCGACTGCTTCACCTTCAATGGCGCCTTCGCGCTTAATCTCGCCGGCGCTTGCGAAAACGTGATCGGCATCGACATTTCTGGTGAGGCACTCGAGTTGGGTCGGCGTAATGCCGACTTAAACGGAATCAACAACGTCGATTTTCGTGAGGGAAATGTCTTCGACGTTTTGCGTGAGCTGGAAGCGGCGGATGAACGATTCGACACCATCGTGCTTGACCCGCCGGCGTTTGCGAAGAATCGAGCGAGTGTCAAACCAGCCTTGCGCGGTTACAAGGAGATCAACCTGCGTGCGATGAAACTGCTGAACCCAAACGGCATTTTGATCAGCTGCACTTGTTCCTATCACATGTCAGAGGAGATGTTCCTCAGTGTGATCGCTGACGCTGCAATCGATTCTCACCGTCAGGTGCAGCTGATTGAGAAGCGAACGCAAGGTAGCGATCATCCGATACTCTTCGGCGTTCCGGAGACATATTATTTGAAGTGTGTGATTGCGAGAGTGCTGGACTGAGATTTTATCGCGGAACGCAGAGAAACGCGGATCAGAACTGGGTCTGAGGGAAACATGAACGGATTTTTCTGTTTGGGTTTCTGATCTGCGAGAATCCGCGCGCCTCCGCGGCCAGAGGGTTGTTAGCCTCGCGTAGTTTCGGTGCGCGCAGCTTCAGCCAGTCGCTTCGCTTCTGGGAGTGCTTCGAGGGCGCGCAACACTACTGGATCACTGTCCAGCAAAACGCGAGCGCCGGCTTCGTTAGAGAACGCTGCCGTGATGATCTCCTCACGCAGTCTCAGCTTCACAAATTCCATTTCTTCATCAAGCTGCGCCGGGCTCAGTTGCGAAGCAGCATCGGTGCGCACGAAATTTTTGAAGGCTTCGATTACTTTATCGGTGATCGGGTAGTCAGTCGCTTTCGCCATCTTGCCATACTGCACCTTCTCAATTTTGTACGACTCGAGACCGGGCACGATACCCGCCGCGAGTTGACGCGTAAACATGAAAGCGGCTTCGACAACGCGGTTTTTTACTGGCGTAAACGTCGGCGCTTTCACGTCGATATCCGGCGTGATGCCACCGCCGCCATAAAAAACCCGTCCGGCAGCAGTTGTAACTGCGGGACCATTTTGCGGGTGCGGCGCTGGTGTTTCGGGTGTCGGAACCAATTCACCATTGCGCGGCGAAGTCTGCGGCGACGGCGAGTTTTGCGCATCTTCGTCATGTCGCGTGTAGTAATCGTAAAGCGAGCCGCTCGAGTAGTCGCGCTGCAGTGAACGACCGTAAGGCGTGTAGTAGCGCGCGGTCGTCAGGGTTAAACCAGTATTGAACGGCAACACAAAAACGTGCTGCACCAGTCCCTTGCCAAAACTAGTTTCTCCGACAATCAAGCCGCGTCCGTGATCTTGAATTGCACCAGCGACAATTTCAGAAGCTGACGCCGTCCCACGATTTATCAAAACAACCAGGGGAACGTCATCGGGATCCGAACCGCTCGATTCATAAACTTTCGGTTCGCTGTACTCAGTGCGGCCCTTTACGGAAACCACCACTTTTCCGCGCGGCAGAAATTCGCTGGCGACATCAATCGCCTGATTCAACAAGCCGCCGGGATTGCCGCGCATGTCCAGGATTACCTGGCGCATGCCTTCACCTTTGAGTTTGTCGAGGGCCTCGCTCAACTCTTCGTCGCTCGTAGTTTGGAAACCGCCGGTTAAACCAATGTAGCCAGTGGCGGGTCGCAACATGTAAGCGTTGCGTATCGACGGCTGCGGAACTGATGCGCGAATGATCGTGAAATTAATTGGCGCTTCGGCTCCGGCGCGTTCCACTTTGAGCGTAACCGACTCACCAATACCGCCACGCACCGCTTTTGAAACTCGCTCGCTGGTCCAGTCGCGCGCGTCCTGCCCGTCGACTTCCAGGATGCGATCGCCGTAACGAAGACCCAGTCGCGCCGCCGGAGTATCTTTGACAGCTGAATGAATGTAGACGCCGTCGCGGTGTTGAGTGATTGTCACACCGATGCCAATCAGGAGCGAGTCCTGATCTTCTCGCAGCTTTTTGAATTCGTTGTAGGGGAAATACATCGAATGCGGATCGAGCGTAGACAGCATTCCCTGAATCGCTGCCTGAGTGGCCTTCTCGTAATCGATGTTGCCGGCATACTCCGAGGAGATCGCATCGAGCGCCTCGTTGTAATCCTTCTCGATGTCGTCAGGTTCGGGCGCCACCACTGCGCCGTTTGCCGGCACGCTGTGGCGAAAACGCCGCGAGCGCCCAATCGTACCGCCCACGATGGCGCCGATGAGAACTAACACACAGGCAAAAATGATAAATCGTTTGGTCATTAGGTCGCTTCTAGCTCCGTCACTCCGCAAGCTGCCTGGCTGGGATTTTAGCACAGGGACCTTTTTTAGTCCGAAAGGCCCAACGTTGCGGCTGTGGTATATTCGCCGGATTAGGATGACTGCATCGCTGTCAATCGTTGTTCCCGCTTTTAACGAAGGTGTGCGCCTGGGCAAATCACTGCGCGCCATTGTTGGTTATCTCAAAGACTACTCTGCGCAGGCGGAACTGATCGTGGTAGACGACGGCTCGAGCGACAACACGGCCAACATTGCCCGGGCGGAACTGGCAGACTCGCAAGACGTCCGAACTTCCGTAATCAGCTATCAATCGAATCTTGGGAAGGGACGGGCCGTCAGGCTTGGCTTGCTCGCAGCGCGTGGTGAGATTGCACTCTTCACCGATGCCGATCTTTCAACGCCGATTACTGAAACTCCGAAACTCGTAGACCCAATTGCGAAAGGAGAATGCGACCTGGCGTTCGGTTCGCGCGCGCTTGATCGAAGCTTGATCGGCGTGCATCAGTCGTGGCGACGCGAGCAAGGCGGTCGTATTTTTAATCTGGCGGTGCGTTTGGCAACCAGACTTCCCTTTTGGGACACGCAGTGTGGCTTCAAGGCGTTTCGCATGAGTGCCTGCCGCCCGATAGTTGAAGGGGCGACGATCGATCGTTTTGGTTTTGATGTGGAACTGCTCTACGTGGCTTATCGCGCGGGACTTCGACTAAAAGAAATTCCAGTGCGTTGGGACCACGTCGAAGGAAGCAAGATAAACCTGGGCAGCGATAGCTTGAAGATGCTGGGTGAAGTAGGACGAATCAGGCAGCAGGCTCGCCGCGGAGTTTATGATCGCGCGATCAAGACCGTGCACGATGCGCAGGGAGTGTAGGCGAACCGTCAATGATGAGGTCAGTACCACCTGCGGTAGCGGGTGGGTTCATTTCACCGGTTTGCGGCTCAATGAGAAAGGGGACCCACCCGCTACCGCAGGTGGTACTGACCTCATAAGCTATGACAACCAGACTAAACGTAAACATCGATCACGTAGCAACCGTGCGCCAGGCGCGTCTCGCTCCTGAGCCAAGCGTCGTGGCCGCAGCCATGTTGTGTGAACAAGCTGGCGCTGACGGCATCACTGTTCACTTGAGAGGAGATCGGCGTCACATTCAAGATGCAGATCTGCACGCGTTGCGAAGTAGCGTAACCACCTACCTCAACATGGAAATGGCTGCGACAGAAGAAATGCTCAAAGTCGCTCTGGAAGTAAGACCTGACGCCGTGTCGCTCGTGCCGGAAACTGACACAGAGATCACTACCGAAGGCGGGCTCGATGTGGTCGGCAACATCGCGATTGTGCGAGCGGCTGTCAGCCGGTTGCGTCAAGCAGGAATACTGGCGAGTCTTTTTATCGATCCGGATCAAAAACAGATTGAAGCGGCGCACAGTGTCAGCGCGCAGCAAATCGAACTTTGCACCGCCGTTTACGCGGAGGCAACGATTGGCGCTCGCGGCTTTCACGGCGAAGGCGCACTACAAGTGGGACAAGAATTACGACGCCTGCGCGAAGGCGCGGCGCTGGGCACACAGTATGGATTGCTGATCGCGGCGGGTCATGGTTTGACTTACCGAAACGTCGGCGCGGTAGCGGCGATTAGCGAAGTCGCCGAGTTCAATATCGGACACAACGTTATTGCGCGTTCGATTTTTATTGGGTTGGAACGGGCGGTGACGGAAA
The DNA here is from genome assembly GCA_035472495.1 of Pyrinomonadaceae bacterium. Lineage (GTDB taxonomy): Bacteria > Acidobacteriota > Blastocatellia > Pyrinomonadales > Pyrinomonadaceae > PSRF01. The sequence continues at coordinate 10,901 of DATIPD010000002.1, forward strand.
TGCGCGACGCGATCAAAGCGGGCAGCGGCGGTTGAGGCAACTCTTTTGGACTGGGCTGATCTGTCAGCGCTTTGGCGGCTGCGACTTGTCGCAGCCTTCTTTTTTTAAACGACGAAGGCGGGGTCAAGCCGCCGCAGGGGAAAGCGGTGACAGGTCACCGCACTCCAAAGAGTTGAATGGATTTGTTTAGTTGCGTGAGGCGTTCGCCAGTTGGATGCGAACCATCGAGCGTTCCAGTTTCGCGCGGGCTTGTTCGAAGTCTTCCTCAGTCCCAGCCCACGAAGTTAACTGTTTTTCAACGTGCTCCCGGGCGAGCCGCGCGCGCGCCGCATCAATCTCTTCCGGACGCTCAGCAATTTCTGCCAGCACGGAAACGACGTCGTCTTTTACTTCAACGAAGCCGCCCGAGACGTGCAGCTGTTGTGTTTTGCCACCCGCCGTATAGGAGAGAACGCCGGTTTGCAATTGCGAGATTAGCGGCGTGTGACCAGGCAAGATGCCGAGTTCGCCGCCCAAGCCCGGCGCAGTGACAGAATCAACTGCTTCCGAAAGTACGGGCCGTTCGGGTGTCACGACTTCTAGTTGTAATTGAGCCATACGTTCAACCGGGAAACTGTGGAATAAGGCGAAGCGTAAAGGAACAACTACTGGACGTCGTCCTCTTCTCGTTCCCTCTTTCTTGTCTTCTTCGCTTTGCCCCTTTTACCCTATTTTCCGTTCCTACCCTTGCGCGATCGTCTGGCCTTTTTTCACAGCCTCTTCGATCGTGCCGACCATGTAAAAAGCCTGTTCCGGCAGATCGTCGTGCTTGCCGTCAACGATCTCGCGGAAGCCCTTGATCGTGTCTTCGAGTTTCACGTATTTCCCTTCAAGGCCCGTGAACTGGGCCGCCACGAAGAACGGTTGCGAGAAGAAGCGCTGAACCTTGCGGGCGCGCGAAACGATCAGCTTGTCTTCGTCAGACAACTCGTCGAGACCGAGAATAGCGATGATGTCCTGCAAGTCTTTGTAACGCTGCAAGACGAGTTTCACATCCTGGGCGGTCTTGTAATGCTCTTCGCCGATAATGCGCGGATCGAGAATGCGGGAGGATGACGCCAACGGATCGACCGCCGGATAAATTCCCAACTCCACAATCTGCCGGGACAGGGCCGTTACCGCATCGAGGTGCGCGAAGGTTGTCGCCGGCGCCGGATCAGTATAGTCGTCGGCGGGCACGTAAACGGCTTGAATCGAAGTAATCGATCCGGTCTTCGTTGACGTGATACGTTCCTGCAACTCGCCCATTTCCGACGCAAGGTTTGGTTGATAACCCACCGCTGAAGGCATGCGGCCCAGCAGTGCTGACACTTCCGAGCCGGCCTGCGTGAACCGGAAGATGTTGTCAACGAACAGCAACACATCCAGGCCCTTGTCGCGAAAATATTCGGCGACTGTCAGACCCGAAAGGGCCACCCGTAGACGCGCTCCCGGTGGCTCGGTCATCTGTCCGTAAATGAGCGCCACCTTCGATTGCCCGATCGTCTCCATGTCCACCTTCGACATGTCGAACTCGCCGGTGTCGTGGAAGTGTTTATTAAAGGCCTCGCCAAATTGGATAACCTGCGACTCCACCATTTCTCGCAGCAGGTCGTTTCCTTCGCGCGTGCGCTCGCCGACGCCAGCGAACACCGAGAAACCGGAACGAGCTTTCGCGATGTTATTGATCAACTCCATCACGATTACCGTCTTGCCCACGCCCGCGCCGCCGAATAGGCCAATCTTGCCGCCGCGCACAAACGGCTGAATCAAGTCGATAACCTTGATGCCCGTTTCAAACATCTGCAGTTCGGTTGACTGCTCTTCAAAACTCGGAGCATGACGATGAATCGGATAGCGCTCGGTGTGTTTGACGTCGCCCAGGTTATCCACCGGTTGGCCAACCACGTTGAGTACACGTCCCAGAGTTCCCTCGCCGACTGGCATGGTGATCGGACCGCCGGTATCAATTGCCTTCATGCCGCGCACCATGCCGTCAGTTGGCAACATGGAGACGGTGCGCACGCGCCCCTCGCCAAGGTGCTGCTGCACCTCCGCGATGAGATCGATCGGTGTCGGAACATCAAAGCCCTCGGAAACAATGCGCAATGCCTGATAGATGGGTGGAAGTTGTTTTTCGGGAAATTCCACGTCAACCACCGGGCCGATAATCTGCACTACCTTGCCGACTGCGTTGCCGTTGGTGGTCGAACTAGTACTGGACGTAGCCATACTTATTTTCTGCTCCTCTTTAGTAGCCAATAAGGCGAAAAACCTGGAAGGATTAAAGCCAGTCAAGATACCACAGGGCAGAAAGTTGCGCCAAGCGCACTTGTTTTAATCGGTGATCAGTTTTGCTGAACAATCCAAGCGGTCTTTCAGCCGTTCATTTTGAGTGATCTTTAGTGACAATCACCGTCACGCCCGGGCTTAATTCGGTGTTGTCCGCATCGTTAAGTATTGTTAGCATGTAGCGCGAATTGCGGACCTGCCCCAAAACCACGCTGGAATTCGTTTGATAACTTTAATCGAGCAGCCACCGCGCGGAATTGTGCATCTGAAGTGGTGCCCGATTGCACAGACGGAGCATTGCCCATCGCAACGCTCAACATGAATAACCATCTGCGCGCTACGTTTTGTCCTCCCGATGGGCATTCAGTTTTCGCCAGTTTTTCCCAACACGACAGGAGATTTTGTAGTGAAGAATTATCGTTTCCCCCACTTTGCCTCGCAGGCGAATAGCTTTGTCGGCCGAATCAAAGGCGTGCGCGCACTGTTGATTTTGGCAATTGTGGTAGCGCTTTCATGCTTGCCCTTCTACGTCCGGGCGCAGGTCGATAAAGGCTCAGTCAGCACCAAGAAAGCCCGCGTGTATTCCGCGTATGACGACGGTGGCGCGTTCATCATTTACAAAGGCGCCAACGGCGAAGCAATTTGCCGCGATGCTACCCTGGCAGAAACTCGCGCATTGAGAGCCGGTGCGAACGACTCGGGACTGCGTCAGATCAACCACCTGGGTGAGGATCCAAACTCACTTTTTGGTCCCAAGGCGACCACTTCCAATCTAACGATCGTGCTGCGCGCAACTGCGCAGCTGGACGCTAACCCAACCGCCAAGGCGGCATTTACCGCAGCGGCAGCTAAATGGGAAGCATTGATCAAGGATCCCATCACGATCATCATCGATGTAGATTACGGCACCACCTTTTTCGGCAATCCTTTTTCAGATGCCAACGTACTCGGCGCAACGTCTACGCAATTGCTTTTTTCAAATAATAACTACCCCGACATGCGCAATCGTTTGATCAATCATTCAAACGGCCCGTCGGAACTCGCGCTTGCGAATGCACTTCCCGTCGGCAGCGATCCTACCGACATCGGGAGCGTCAATACCGTGATCGCCGCAAGTCCTCTTTTACGCGCCCTCGGAGCGTTGCCTCCTGACGCAACTACAGACACAACCACGCCAGGCACGGCGCCGAAAATCGCATTCAACTCACAGTTCAGTTTTGACTTCGACCCAAGTGATGGCATTACGGGAGGACGTACAGATTTCGACGCCGTTGCCGTTCACGAGATGGGACACGCCCTCGGCTTCAATTCTGAGGTGGGCGCCAGGGAACTTGATTCAGCCCGACCGCTGTTCACTTCCGTGTGGGACCTTTTCCGATTCCGGCCGGGTACTGCGAATTTAGGAAATTTTGGTACCGCGCAACGCATTCTTACTTCCGGCGGCAGTCAAAGTTACTTCGGTGGCGGCGCGGAACATCAACTCTCAACCGGTCGACCGGACGGCTCCGGCGGCGATGGAGAGCAAGCGAGTCACTGGAAGGCAGATGAGCAAATCGGCGGCGCCACTTTCTTCATCGGTATCATGGATCCGACCATCCAGGCGAACCGACGTGAAGTGATGCAACCTGCCGATCAGGAAGCGATCGACTATTTTGGTTATACGATTACTGCTACGGCGCCCCCACCGAATGACAATTTTGCCAATGGACAAGTGATCAGCGGCCCAACTGGAAGCGTTAGCGGTTCAAATGTTTTTGGATCGAAGGAAGCCGGCGAGCCGCTCAACCCTCCAGGAACGGGAGGCGGAAAATCGATTTGGTATGTCTGGACTGCGCCTGGAACGGGCTCGGCAACCTTTGATACCCAGGGCAGCACCTTCGACACGATCCTCGCTGCTTACACTGGCTCGGCAGTCAATTCGTTGACCGTGCTGGCGTCGAACGACGACATCGATCCGGTCACCGCGCCAGAACCGCGCAACATTCAAAGCCGCATAACTTTCAACGTCACTGCCGGCACCACCTATCGCATTCAAGTGGATGGGTTCGACGCCGATCAAGGCCCCGTCGTCCTTAATTGGACTGGGCCCGGAGCCGCCACTCCAACGCCGACGCCGACTCCGGGACCAAACACGGTTCAGTTCACCCAGAGCACAGCAATCGTCAGTGAAGCTCCGAACACAACCACCAAAATTGATCTCACCGTCACGCGTAGCGGTAACCTCATAAGAGAGGCGACTGTTGACTACGCCACGAGTGATGCAACCGCAACTGAACGCTCAGACTACGAAACCGCGCGCGGCACGCTTTTCTTCGCTGCCGGTGACAGTGGTCCAAAAACAGTGACGCTCTTCATCATCAACGATGCCTTCGGTGAAGCCGCGGAAACCTTCAACGTCACATTGAGCAATTCAGTGAACTCCACCCTCGGATCGCCGCCAGCTGTTCAGGTCACCATCAATAGTGACGAATCCGTGAATGGCAACAACCCGGTAAGGAACGCTACCTTCGACAACGACTTCTTCGTGCGCCAGCATTATCTCGACTTCCTTAGTCGGGAACCGGACGCGGGTGGCTTGAACTTCTGGAAGGGCCAACTTCAGGAGTGCGAGAACGTTCCCCTGCCCGGTGGTTTCACCGACGCCCAACAGTGTCGGGAGATCCGGCGCATCAACGTGTCTGCCGCTTTCTTCCTGGCCATCGAGTTTCAGGAAACCGGGTATCTGGTTGAACGGCTCTACAAGACTGCTTACGGGGATGCCACCGGCACGTCGACTTTCGGAGGCACTCACACACTTTTCGTTCCCATTGTCCGCTACAACGAATTCATTGCCGACAGTCAGCAGATTGGTCGTGGCGTTGTAATTGGACAGCCGGGAGCCGATGTTCTACTGGAGCAAAACAAGCAAGCGTTAATCGCGCAGTTTGTGGCAAGGTCTCGTTTCACGACTGCGTTTCCCAGTTCAATGACACCGACGCAATTTGTCGATGCGCTGAACACCAACGCTGGCGGTGTCCTGTCGGCTTCAGAACGAAATCAGTTGATCGCGGACCTGACCTCAAGTACCAGGAATCGAGCGCAAGTGCTGCGGGCAGTCGCGGAGGATTCAGACCTGGTCAACAACGAGAAGAACAAAGCATTCGTGTTATCGCAGTTTATTGGCTACCTGCGACGCAACCCGAATGACAGTCCTGACGCCGACTACACTGGCTATGATTTTTGGCTGCAGAAGCTGAATCAGTTCGGCGGCAATTTCGTAAATGCCGAAATGGTCAAGTCGTTTATCATTTCCGGTGAGTATCAGGGACGCTTCGGTCAGTGATTTTCATAACAGCAAGTGTTCACAAAAAAGGCCCGGCATCGTCCGGGCCTTTTCTGAACGCGCTACCCCAGCGCCGCCATCGGCCTCATCAAGCGCGCCAGTCAACTTACTGGGATCGCGGGCGTCCCCGCCCGCAATGAGCGAAGCGAACAACTCTTTCGTTACGTTATGCTCTATCGAACTCGACATGCCGGTTCTTTTGGCGTCGCGCTGGCGTTCATTGCGGGCGGGGACGCCCGCGATCCCAGTAAGTTGACTTGCGCGCTTTGATTTAGCGGATGGCCGCGGACGGTACTGATGCAGTTTCAGTGTAAATGCATCAGTACCCCGCGGACGGAATTGTTGACAGCGCTCAGTGATGGTGGAAAGATTTCTTTTCTTCGGAGTCGCAAACGGATAGGAGTTTTGCTTCCCCATGCGCCGGCTTGTCGTAGTTTCAATCATCGCCCTCGCCTTGTTCGGTATGCTGCTATTTGCAGGCTCGAGCCTGTCGCCGACGCATGCGATCGGAAAGCCAGTTCCTCTTACTTCCTTCTTAACTCCCAACAACCAAAACATCGTTCAGCCGCAACCGTACGGGTTAGGAATGCCTGACCAACCCCAAGCCGAAGACGCTGAAGACGCTGAAGAAGCTGAAGACCCGGACATGCCAAAGGGCAAACCAGGCGGACTTAATGGACTCGACAAGCGCACCTACCTGCGATTGCGCGACGAGTACATCGCCCGCAAGCGCGGCCTCGAGCCCGGTGGCCCTTTTGATCCTGACGCGCGCGTCCGCGCGATCAGGAAAATGGAGGTGCAGCAAGCATTGCGGGATGAAGTAGCAAGGCGACTTCAGCCAGGCGGGGGGAACCCAATGAACCTCACCGCTTTCATCCCAACGTGGACGGCGATTGGTCCAGCGCCTTTGCCGAATGGATCCGGAAACGCCGCAGTTACCGGCCGTGTAACCGCTGTCGTCGTCGACCCGACTAACTCCAACAAAGTTTATCTGGCAACGGCGCAGGGCGGCGTTTGGCGTTCGCTTGATGGCGGCGCAAACTGGGTAAACATTTTCGACAACGCGCTCTCACAAGCGGTGGGCTCGCTGGCACTCGCGCCCTCCAACCCGACGATTCTCTACGTCGGCACTGGCGAATCAAATCGCAGCGGCGATTCTTTTTTCGGAGTGGGAATTTACCGTATCGATCACGTCGACACTACCGCGACGCTGGTTGGGCCCATCAATCCCAACTTTTCATTCAACACCGGCAGTGGAACTGTAACCACCAGGGTTTTTTCCGGTCGTTCCATCAGCCAGATCGTCGTTCATCCAACCCAACCGGGAACGATTTTCGTCGGCACCTCTTCCGGCATCGGTGGTAGTGGCGGAAATTCGTTCAATGGCACCGTGCCGCCGCTGGCGTTGCTCGGCCTTTATCGATCCACAAATGCTGACGGACCGCTGAACGCGATTACCTTTCAGAAGCTCGCGGTTGCAACCAACGGCGCCAGCGTCGACGTCCCGGGAACTGGAAATCGTCGCATTACTGATCTGGTGATGGAACCCGGCAATCCGGACAACCTGATTGTCGGCGTCTTTGGCGCGGCTGCGACCAATGATGGCGGTATCTTCAGAACGACGAATGCAACCGCACCGAATCCAACTTTCACTCAAGTCCTTACTCTCGTAGTTGATCGAATTCAATTTGCTATTAATAGAAATTCGAGTACTGGCGTCGTTAAGGTGCTGGCCGCAACCGGTGAACAACCAAGCTCTTCCAGCTGTTCCGTCGGCACGCAACTTGGAGTCTTACATCAGTCGGTTGATGGCGGCGCGACTTGGCCGGCGACAGACGCAACAGCAAACACCGGCGGAATACTGACCGATGCCGGCGGCTTTTGCGGCGCGCAATGCTTTTACAACGTGACGGTGGCGATCGATCCGCGCAATGCAAACTCGATCTTTCTGGGCGGGAACGTCCAATCGACCTGCTCCGGCTTAATGCAGCACTCAACCAACGGCGTCACTTTCACGCACGACGCCACCGGTCTTCATGCCGACTCGCATGCGTTGTACTTCGATCCGCTCACTTCTCCTTCAACTATCTTTGCGGGCAACGACGGCGGAATCTGGAAACGATCAGCCGACGCCGTCGGCAGTTTCTGGACAAATCTAAACAGCGCGCCTCTCAACACGATGCAATTCGAAAGCGTAGCGGTGCATCCGGTTGATCGCTACCTGACGATTGGCGGCACCCAGGACAACGGTACCGAGGCGCAGCAAAGCGCGACTGGCAATTGGTTCAACGCCGAGGGTGGCGATGGTGGCTACGTTCTGATAGACCAGGGCGCGACTGACAATACGAACGTCACGATGTATCACACGTTCTTTAACCGGACCGGAACGCAGATCGGATTCGATCGGATCACTAATTTACCCAATTGTCTGCCGTTCAAAGATTCGTGGCCCACTCGTGGGGATTTTGCAGCTGCAGACCGGCCCGGCCCTGCCTGCGACGGCACAGCAGACCTGCTCAACAACGGAATCAGCCGCAGCGATGCTGTTTTGTTTTATGCGCCGATGGCCTTGGGGCCAGGGACACCAAATACCGTCTATTTCGGCACGGATCGTCTCTACCGTTCAACTGATCGCGGCGACCACATGACGATCGTGAGCGCCGCTCCCGTTTCGGCAACCGGATCTCCAATCAGTTCCATTGCGATCTCTCGGCAAGATGACAATTACCGCGCTGTCGGCTTGCAGAATGGTCAAGTTTCGGGAACCTCTACGGGTTCTTCCGCTCTCGTGAGCCTCACCAGTTTCTTTTCATTTCCTACAAACCCAGCCAGCGTGACCAACAACTTCATCGGCCGGGCGCAGTTTGATCCAAATAACAAAGACACACTTTACGTAACGCTTTCTTATTTTGCTCCCGAGGGTCAGGGTATTTGGAAGGTCACAAATTTTGGCGACGCTGCCGGTAACGCAGCGGTCACCCCCAACTGGACGAGCGCTGCCAACGGCATTCCCAGTGTTCCGATCAATGCGCTGGTTATCGATCCGATTAATTCAAACCATCTCTACGCCGGCACCGACATCGGCGTTTACGATTCAACTGACGCCGGCGCCAGCTGGAATCCTTATGGCGTCGGTTTGCCGCGCTCAGCCGTCTTCGACCTCGCGATTCAAAGTCCCAACCGGATTCTCCGCGCCGCAACTCACGGTCGCGGCATCTGGGAAGTCTCCATTCCCGCCGCCCCGGTAGCTAACACTTTGCAATTCAGTACCACTCAGCTGAACGTCAGCGAAACATTGAATGCCACCACAAAAGTCGACATCACCGTAACTCGCGCGGGCGATCCGTCAGGGGCAGCAACTATCGACTACGCGACCGCCGACGGTACCGCCAGCGAGCGCTCTGACTATCTCGCCGCGCGCGGCACGCTGAATTTCGATCCCGGTCAAACTAGTAAGATCATCACCGTCTTCATCGTCGACGATCGACTCGGCGAAAGTGATGAGAACTTCACTGTGACGTTGAGTAATCCGGTCGGCTGTACGCTCGGTTCGCCCGCGGCCACGACAGTAGTCATCTCGAGCAACGAAAGTGTGAACGGTCTCAACCCGGTGAAGTGGGACGCGGGCTTCGATACCGATTTCTTCGTTCGGCAACACTACATCGACTTCTTTACCCGCGAGCCCGATCCGAGCGGCCTGGCTTTTTGGAAAAACCAAATCGACGAATGCACCACACCGGAGTGCCGCGAAATTCGCCGCATCAACGTCTCCGCGGCGTTCTTCCTCTCGATCGAGTTTCAGCAAACCGGTTACCTGGTTGAAAGACTTTACAAAGCTGCCTACGGCTCGGCGTCGGGTAACTCGACACTTGGGGGACCTCATCAAATCGCGGTACCCATCGTTAGGTTCAATGAGTTCATTGCCGATACGCAGCAAATCGGACGCGGCGTCGTCATCGGACAGGCCGGCGCAGAGCAGGTTTTGGAAAACAACAAACGGGTGCTGATCGATGAGTTTGTATTGCGACCAAGGTTCCTCGCGGATTACCCCACTTCGATGACCGCCGCTACTTTTGTTGACCAGCTAAACACTCGATCGGGTGGTGTGTTGTCGCAAACCGAACGCGATCAGTTGGTCAGCGATCTGCGATTTGGCGCCAGGACCAGAGGCCAGGTGCTGCGGGCTGTGGCGGAGGATGCCGATCTGTTCAACGCCGAAAGCAATCGGGCGTTTGTGCTGGCGCAGTATTTTGGTTACTTGCGGCGGAACCCCAACGATCCACCAGAGAACGGTCTTGACTACACGGGATTTGATTTTTGGTTGTCGAAATTGAATCAGTTCAACGGTAATTTCGTCAACGCGGAGATGGTGAAGTCGTTCCTGGTTTCAGGCGAGTATCAACAGCGATTCGGTCCGTAATTCTGAAAGCAAATTAGCCGCGGATTAACGCGGAAGAACGCGGATAAGAATTGTTAGCCGAGATGTTGAGTGCGATTTCTCAAGTGCAGACTAAGCTGTGACTTGTTCCCTAATCCGCGAATATCCCCGTTAACCCGCGGCTAAGATTCTACGGTTTTTCTTCCGGATCAATTCTGATCTTCATCCGCTGCAGCACCTGCACGTCTTCGTCGGTGAGTTGCAGGTCCCCTTCTCCGTTGCTTTCGTCTTCGCCGGCATGGGGACGCAGACCGATTTCCAGTCGCAGCGTCAACTCCATCTCATAGCCGGCATCGCGCAGGCGTTCGATGGCTTCTGCGACCCGCGACGAATTCTCGACCGATTCGTTAATCGCAGTGCCAATGTCGCGCACAATCTCTTTTGCGTCGTCGTCGATTTCCATTCGCTAATATGCTACGCGGCACGGCGCGGAGGGTCAACCAGGTTGTTTCGGCCAGGAAAGAACTGGGAGACTCGGAGATGCGGTGAAAAGGAGACAGCGGGATTCGGTCGCGAGTTCTCCGCGTCAACGTTGCCCCGCTTCCTCGTTTCGCCCGTTCCCCCTTTCCCCTTTTTCCTTGTTTCATTTACTCTTAGGTCATCCCAATCAGACGATGATTGATTAGAGCTGGGCAGAATTGAGGCTCCGGCAGGGAAAGTTGTTATGCATAAAACAATCGGTGTGCTAACTGGCGGTGGCGACGCGCCCGGTCTAAACGCCGTAATCCGCGCCGTTGTTACGACCGCGACCGGGCAATACGGCCTCAATGTCATCGGTATTGAAGATGGTTTCGAGGGTCTCCTTGGCGAAACCCAGACGCGGCCACTGACGCCCGCTGATGTGCGCGGGCTATTGCCGCGCGGGGGAACGATTCTGGGGACGCGCAACCGCGGCAGGTTTGTCGAGCGCAATGAACACGGCGTTTCCACCAAACCTCGAGCAGTTTTCGACGAGGCAGTTGCCAACCTCAATAACAAAGGCATTGATGCCTTGGTCGTTTTAGGTGGAGAAGGCACGCTGGAAATTGCCACCGAGTTTCACAAGCTGGGCGTGCCGGTCGTCGGTGTTCCTAAGACGATCGACAATGACCTGGCCTGTACTGAACTAACATTCGGCTTCATCACCGCGCTCGACATCGCCACTGATGCACTCGATCGACTGCACACCACCGCCGAATCACATGAACGCGTAATGATTCTTGAAGTGATGGGTCGGCATACCGGTTGGATCGCATTACACTCCGGCATTGCCGGCGGCGCCGACGTGATACTCATTCCGGAAATTCCCTTCACCATGCAGTCGGTGGCCGACCGAATTCGCGCGCGCGATGCCGCCGGTTCTAATTTCAGCATTGTCGTAGCGGCTGAAGGTGCGCTGGAAACTGGCCACGACTTGATCTACCAGGACAAAGGAGACACGCAGCACGCGCCGCGTCTGGGTGGCATTGGGTCTTATTGTCAGCGCGAGTTGGAAATGCTCACTGGCAAAGAAACACGTTGCGTGGTCCTCGGGCACCTGCAAAGAGGTGGCCGACCAAACGCTTTCGATCGTATGCTGGCAACGAATTATGGGTCGTGCGCTGTCCGCGCCCTGGTGGAAGGAAAACGCGGCGTAATGGTTGCCCTGCAGGCGGGCGACGTGATCACTGTTCCTATCAGCGAAGCAATTGCCAATATCAAAACAGTGCCGGCCAGCGGCCAGCTGGTGCGCACCGCGCGCGACACCGGAATTTCTTTTGGCGCGCCCGACGAAGCGATGTATCACGGACTCGCTAACCGCGCATCTCATAGTCAACCGCTAAACGTTTGCGGCGAAACACGGAAAGGTTAACTAGTGTCGACTGACATCAAAGCAAAACTGCAGGGCGAACTAGACGAGTTGGAATCCGAACTGCGAGTTCACTTGCCCAAGGAAATCAAGCGCGCGCTGGAGTTTGGCGACTTGCGCGAGAACTCGGAATACCGCGCCGCGCTGGATCGGCAGAACGTCGTGAAAGCGCGCATCGTCGAGCTAAGGCAAAGGATCAGCGAGATCGGATCGATCGACATTTCGAAAATTTCGCATGACAAAGCTGGCTACGGCTCGACGTTAGTTTTGTATGACGGCGAGAAAGACGAAGAAGTAACTTATCGTCTGGTCACTCCTGAAGAAAGCGATCCGCAGGCAGGTTTGATCTCGACCACATCTCCGGTAGGAAAAAGTTTGATGGGCAAAGAGGAAGGGGACGAAGTTATCGTGCGCACACCCGCCGGCGCGCGTAACTTTGAGATTAGACGCCTGACCACTATTCATGATCAGCAGCCGGGTTAGTTAGTCCCAGGACAGCGCCGTGAAGAGACTCCTCATAGTTCTACCGATCGCACTCGCGTTTTGCTTTTAGTTAGGGAGATGAACCGGCAGCCCCACAAGCGAGACGATTATCGAAAACAATCAAGAGTCGCCCAAAACCTCACCGAGGAACTCGCCGAGAAGAATCGCCGTGCTTGTGAGGAACAACCAATGGCTAGTCCCAATGACGTTCCCAACACTAAACCTTGACAGCCTATTTTAACCGTAAATAAAATTCGCCGTTTTGGTAACCCTTGATGAAACGAAACACTGTAAAGTGAACGCAGTTTTCGGCATAATGGCGCAAAGGAGATCGTAGCGAGAATGTTTGTTGGCGGTATTGGACGTGCTGCGCAAAGAATCATCGACGCGATGGTTCGCTGGCTCGCCCATGGGCATATCAATCCCAACATCCTGACTGTCATCGGCGTCGCCATCAATGTCCTTTCCGGTTTGCTCTTTGGCTTCGGCTGGTTCTTCTCCGCCGGCATAGTCCTGATTGTTGCCAATCTCTTCGACATGCTCGATGGTCAGGTGGCCCGTTTATCGGGGCGCGTCACGCGTTTCGGCGGCTTCCTTGATTCCTCGTTGGATCGCCTTTCCGACATGGTTGTTTTTGTCGGGCTGATGGTCTTTTACGCCAGAAACACACAGTTTCACTCGACCCTTAACGTTTTTCTCGCGGGAGCAGGACTAATGGGGTCGGTTATGGTAAGCTACGCAAGCGCCAGAGCGGAGAGCCTGATTCCCAAATGCGACGTTGGCTTTCTTCGACGACCTGAGCGCGTGGTTCTTTTTATTATCGGCGCCTTAAGCACTCATCCGGGTTCGACAAATTTCTTCGCTAATCGAATGCCGGCAGTCCTATGGGTACTTGCCGTGGGTTCTTATTGGACTTTTGCCCACCGCATGTATCACACCTGGCGCGAGTTGACGAAACAAAACACTGAATCAAATAAAGATCCGAAATTCGCTATTGCCGCATCTAATGCCGGGCCAGATAGACGAAGCGAGCAACAGTTGGCCCACAAGGCTGGTTAACAACAAAGCCCGACGCATTCATTGAGAACTGCTACCAGTATTTGAGGTCTAGAACTAACGTGACGATATGCCCCTGCTGCGGATTCAAATCCGCCAAATCTGAACGCGCCACGCTGCGAGACGTTTGTCCCGGCTGCGGCGCCCACGCGGTTGGCGAACCACTGCCGCGACCGGAACGCGAACTGCCATCCTTTGGACGTTCATTACTGCTGGCGGTAACCGGCGCCATTTCGGTCATCGTGTTTTTGGTGGATATGATCGTTTCGCTGGTCACGAAGGCTACCTCGTTCGGCTTCTGGTCATGGGTTGCAGCCGCGGAAACAGCCGCCTGGCATCTTAAGTGGGCAATGATTCCCGTAAGCTTGCTGGTGTTTTTTGGGTTCAGGAGAATCTATCATTCGATCAAGCAGTCGCCCGCTCAATACTGTGCCCATCGCTATGCGCGCAACGGTTACTTCGCTTCGGCCACAGTTCCCCTGCTGGTTCTCGTCTTGATTGGCCTGACCGTTCCCGCGCGTTTGCAACAACGCCAGGATGGGATCAACGCCGGATTTAATGCTCAGGCGTTGAGAATCGATCGTGCACTTATTGACTACAAAGAAAAGTTTGGCACGCTTCCCAGCGAACTGAAAGATCTAAACCGTTTGCCTGATACTGATGGCTCCCTCGCTCTGGCCCTGAGCAACATAAGCAACGCCGAAAACAACGGCTACTCGGTCGAATCGGAAGTCGCGGCGGCGCCGAGCAAGAAACCCCGCCAACTCCGCGGCGCGGTGATTCTTAACGCTTCGGTTAACACTGCGGCGGACGAGCCTTTGAGCGGCGGCATCTCTTTTACTAACTATCAACTTCGGCTCCCAGGTCCCGACAAGATCGCTAACAACGAAGATGACCTGATTATTCGCGACGGCGTGACATATTCGCCCACTGATCTTCCGCGACGGGGTCCGGCGCCAGTCACTCAAGCGCGCCAACGTTAACAAAGCGATCCAGTTTCTGCTGCAAACAACGCCCTGTATACTCTGCAGGGCGTTTTTGTGTGACTACAGTCAAAAGTTGCTGAGTGAAAGGTGAAAAGTAATCGCACGTTCTGGGCTCTTCACTTTTCACTCTTTACTCTGAAAAAGAATGTTCCAGAAGATTCTAATCGCTAACCGGGGTGAGATTGCGGTGCGAATTATTCGCGCCTGCCGCGATCTTGGCATCTCGCCAATCGCCGTTTATTCAGACGTCGATGCGTCTGCGGTTCACGTCGCTCTCGCGGACCAGGCCGTTTGCATTGGTCCAGCTCCTTCAGTGGAAAGTTATCTGCGCCTACCCGCGATCATCGACGCCGCAAAGAAAACTAAGGCGCAAGCAATTCATCCCGGTTATGGCTTCCTGGCCGAGAATGCCGATTTCGCGCGCGCGGTAGTTGAAGCGGGCCTGGTCTTTATTGGGCCTAGCGCCGCAGCGATGGACGTAATGGGATCGAAGACCAGCGCGCGTCGTGCGGCCGTTGCCGCTGGTGTGCCCATCGTGCCGGGCACAGTCGAAGCCCTCAGTTCATTCGACGAAGCCAAAGCTCTCGCGCAAAAGTTTGGTTACCCGGTAATGCTCAAAGCTTCTGCCGGAGGCGGCGGCAAAGGCATGCGACTGGTCAAGTCGCTGGACGAACTGCGCTCGGGTTTCGACAGCGCGAAATCAGAAGCCGATTCGGCTTTCGGAGATTCCTCCGTCTACATTGAAAAGGCCATCACTCGTCCACGACACATCGAGATTCAAGTTTTTGCTGACAGCTATGGCAATGTGGTGCACCTGGGCGAGCGCGAGTGTTCCATCCAGCGACGTCATCAAAAAGTGATCGAAGAGTGTCCGTCGCCCATTAACGATCCCAAACTCCGGGAACAGATGGGGTCTGCGGCCGTGAAACTCGCGCGCGCGGTTAACTACGTCGGCGCCGGCACGGTTGAGTTTCTGGTTGCCGACGAGACGCGCGAGTTTTATTTCCTCGAAATGAACACACGCTTGCAGGTTGAGCATCCGGTGACGGAGCTAGTGACCGGATTCGATCTCGTTCGCGAACAGATTAACGTCGCCGCGGGCGCGCGGTTGTCGTTCACACAAGCCGACGTCCACTGGCAGGGACACGCCATCGAATGCCGCGTTTACGCAGAGGACCCGGCGAACAACTTCTTTCCTTCACCGGGCCAGATCACCTATTTGCAGGTTCCGCATGGTCCGGGAATCCGTGACGACAGCGGCGTGGAAGCGGCGTCGGAAGTGTCGATTTACTACGATCCGATGATTTCTAAACTGGCGGCGTGGGGTCGCACGCGTGAGGAAAGCATCGACCGCCTGCGCCGCGCGCTCGACGAATATCAGGTCGGCGGCATTAAGACGACACTGCCCTTCTTTCGTGAGATCGTTCGTGATGAAGCGTTCATCGCCGGGAAATTGGACACTGGTTTCATTTCACGCTTCAACGCGCAACGGGCAGCCAAAGCGATTCAAGCTGACCAGCAGACTGAGGACATTGCGCTGATTGCAGCAGCGATTCAGTACGCCACGCTACGTAAGCAGGCTGCCAGCAATCATGCTCAGGATCAGAATCGCTGGAGAATGTCAGGAAGGAAGTCGCCGCTGGACCGAAGGAACCTTGAGAAAACAAAAGTCACCAAACTCGACTGAGGAGTTTTCCGTCATCGAAGAGCGGGGCAAGCCCACCTTCCTGACCGCGAGCTGACTACAGACGAATTATGAATTTGACCTGAATGGCTTTCAGCGAAAAAATGCCGAGCAAGTTTGAGAGTCTCAGGGTCGGGAGAGGCGGGCTTGCCTCCGCTCCTCTGCCCGTTTTGCGATGAAACTTAAAGCCGACATTTCTGGCCACGAGCACGCGCTTGAGCTCGACTTGAGCAAAGGTAGCTTTGCGGTCGACGACCGCCATTACGCGCTCGAGGTGCGCGAGCTACCCGGCGGTGAATATCTGCTCCTGCATGGCGACACCGTTTACAAATGTCGGGTTGAAGCGATGAATGGATCCAGCGCGGGGACAGGTTCGTTTGCGGTCAGCGTTCGTGGCAAAGACTACGAAGTTGCGCTAATTGATCCGAAGCGACTTCGCAGTGGTCAGGCTGCCGCTGCCCATCACGCCGGCGCCGCCGAGATCGTTTCACCTATGCCCGGAAAAATCGTGCGCGTCCTGGTGGAAGCCGGCGCAAACGTTGAAGCCGGCGCCGGTATCATCGTGGTCGAAGCAATGAAGATGCAAAACGAAATGAAGTCGCCAAAGGCTGGCGTCGTCGTTTCCATCAACGCCGCCGAAGGCGCGACGGTAAGCGCAGGCGATGTGCTGGCGGTGATTGAATGAAGGACGTGCCAAAGGATGAAGGCGGCAGGATGAAGGATGAAAAAGACACGCCTGATTCAGCCGCTTCGGTTTCATCCTTCATCCTTCATCCTTCATCCCTTCGTATCCTCCTCTGGGACATCGACGGCACGCTGATCCGTTCCCTGCGTCGCGGCGCGTTCAAGGACTACACCATCCCGATGTTGGAAGAAGTTTTCGGCACCGCTGGGTGTTTGCCGGAAATGGTCGTGGCCGGGATGACGGATTTACAGATCGTCGCGGAAGCTTTGAAACATGAAGGGTTCACGCATGACGACATACGCGAACGCATCGATCACCTCCGCGAAAGCTACATGTCGGCGATGCACAAAGCCACGGGTAACGGTGCGCAGGTTTTCGAACTACTTCCGGGTGTACGCGAAACTCTCCAGGCTTTGAAAGATCACCCGCGCTATCGCTCGGCATTATTGACGGGCAACATCGAACCCGCAGCGTACTTGAAGATGGAGTTGTGCGGACTTTCGGAGTTCTTTGATTTGCCCGGCGCGTTCGGTGATGAGTCGCACGATCGGCGCGATCTTCCCGCCCTCGCTCACGAAAGAATCTGCCAACAGCTGCAGTTGGATCTCGCGCCGGAACAATTCATCGTCATCGGCGATACGCCCAACGACATCGACTGTGCACGACACTTCGGGATGCGTGCATTTGCCGTTGGCACCGGACGACTCTACTCGAAAGAAGACATCCTGGCGTGCGCCCCCGATGCATTTCTGCAGGACTTTTCCCAACCAGGTACTGTCATCGAAACATTGGAGAGTCTCTGAAGCGCGCTACTCACCACAGCGATAGCTCGGCAGAAAAATCTCATTGTCGTCAGGATAGGTTGGGTCGTAGCAAGCCTTCGCTCGTTTGCCAACCGCGAAATCCTCGCTAACGTCGCCGTCCTTCACATAATCCGTCTCGATGGTGCGGCCGTTGACGTCAAATTTGTAAAAAACTCGGGTCACATAAGTCCGCGAAGAACGTTGCGGCTTGTTGCTGGTCACTTTGACGTTCAGGATCTGCGCCGGTGCTTCGGCAGTTAGTTTTGCAAGGTGCTCGTCGCGCTTGTAGCTGAAGAAAAGGAACGCGCCGATCGCAACCACGACAACAACCACGGCGATCACCGCAGCGATTCCGCAGCTGACGAGTTTCGTCGGAGTAAAGAATAAGTTGGAGATTCTGATGTTCACGATTACAGCACTCCAGATCGATGAAAGCCGATTTCTTGGAGTGCGGCGGCTTGATGCCGCTTGTTCGAGGAACGGGATCTCTCAAGGCCAAGAGGCTGCGCCAAGTCCCAGCCGGCCAAAGCGCTGACAGGTCAGTCCACTCCAAAGAGTCGCCCTCCTCCTGCCCCTGCCCCTGCTTACTCGCTAACGTCGTACTCCGGTTTCGCCACACCCATCAGCCACTTATCAAACCAGCCAACGATATGCTGCAGCCGTTCGATGCGGTGCCAGGGTTGACCCGAACGCGACAGCTCGTGCGACTCGTTTGGGAAGCGCACCATCACTGTCGGAATCTTCCGGTACTTCAGGGCGCGAAACATTTGTTCGCCGCCGGAGCCGGTCGGCGTGCGCCAGTCAGCCTCACCCAGGATCAGCATCAATGGCGTCGTCACTTTGTCGACGTAAGTAATCGGCGAACGCGTTTTGAAATCCGGATCTTCAAAAGGCGCGCCGTGAAACCACGCTGGTTGAAACTGCGTGAAGTCTGCCGAGTACCACCAGCTCGCCCAGTCAGAAATGTCGCGTTGCGAAACTGCCGCTGCGAAACGCGTGGTATGACCGATGGCCCAGTTCGTGAGCACGCCACCGCCACTACCGCCGGTGATGCCGAGTTTTTTCTCGTCGATGTAGCCGCGCTTGATAAGTTCATCCACACCTAACATCAAATCTTTGTGATCGTCGCCGGGATAGTTGTACTGAATGATGTTGCCAAACTCCTGACCGTAGGTCGTGCTGCCGCGCGGGTTGGGATAAAGCACGACGTAGCCCTTCGCTGCCATCCACTGAAACTCGTGATCGAAAACAAATCCATAAGCCGCGTGTGGTCCACCGTGGATGTTGAGAATCAGCGGATATTTTTTGCTGGCGTCGAAGTCGGGCGGTTTCTGCACCCACGCCTGAATTCTCTTGCCGTCAAAACTCTGGTACCAAATTTCCTCGGGCTCGGTGAGATTCAAATGCGAAAAAAGTTCGTCGTTCAGATGGGTCAGTTGCTTCTGATTCGAGCCGGAGCGATCGAGGAAATAGAGATCGCCAACTTTCGTCGGAGTCGAAATCCCATAAACCATTTTCGCGGCGTCCGCGGTGGCGCGGAACCCTTGAATTGCCTGATCGCCGCGCGTGATCTCAGACAGCTTTCCGTCGGAGACTGCGAAGGCTGCCAGGTTCGCGCGGCCTTCTTTTCCGTAGATCTCAATGATGTTGCGACCGTCAGCAGTCCAGATCGGCGGATTGCCACTCGCACCACGTGGCGCACCCTGGTCGCCGGTTAGGCCGGAACCGACGTCGTAGTCAAAATTTTCAGTGAGATTGCGCGGCTTCGCATCCGCCGCGATGTCCATCACCCAGAGATCGGGTTGCCGGTACGATTTCACTGGACGACCAATCGAAGCGATGAACGCCAGCTGCTTTCCGTTCGGACTAACCGCAAAACCGCCGGCTTCCATATCAAACGTCGTGAGCTTTGTCGGCTCGCCTCCGCTCTTCGGGATTGAATAGATCGTCGTTGACGGCAAATCGTAGTAAGGCTCGTCAGAGTGATCGGCGGTGAAGTAAATCCGCGAGCCATCGCGTGACCAGGTGACATTGTCCTCAGAAAACCGTCCCGAAGTTAACTGTTGCGGCGTGACTTTTTCATCCGCGCTGCGCGGCGCCGGGATAACCCAGATGTGCCCCGGATGGGTGTAGTCCAAATAGCCGGCGCCATTGGAACGATAGACGGCATGCGTGATCACACGCACGTCGCTCTCGCGCTTTTCTTCCTTTTTCGGTTGCGGACTACTCGCTGGAGACGCGGCCGGTGGCGCGCTCGAAGGGGCCGGGACCGGCATTGTTTCTTTCTGCGAGTCTTTTGGTTTGGCAAGATCTTCGGGCGTCGCACCGTTGACGAACGTGAGGGTCTTCCCGTCCGGCGACCACTGCGGCTGACCGGCGCCGCGAGCAATGGTGGTGAACTGGAACGAATCGCCGCCGGCCATCGCCAACATGAAAAGCTGCGGCACGTCAGGCTTCCCGTCTTTTTCCGTAACACGCACGAAGGCCAAATAGCTGCCGTCCGGCGACCAGCGCGGCGATGAGTCGCGGGTGCCGCCGGTCAACGCATGCGTCTCGCCAGTTGCGGTTGAGACCGTCCAGATGGAAGTGTTGTAGCCATCTTTCTTGTCGTTCACCGTCACTTTGACAAAGGCGACTCGCGAACCGTCAGGAGAAATCTGCGGATCGGCAACCCAGTTGAAGGCGAAAAGATCTTTTTCCGTGATGTTCCGCTTCTGTGCTGTCGCCGGACTCACGACGAAGACAAAGGCGATTAACAGAGCTGATAGAATCGCGCGCATAGAGGTTTCCTTTTTTCGGATCAGCTTCGGGTAACAGAATTAAGGACCGTGCATTCTAGCGTAACGCCAGCTCATTAGCGTAGATTTTTGAGAAGGTTTGAGTTGGTGGTCGATGGCATTCACGTGGTAGGAACGCGAATGCTTACTTACTGGGATCGCGGGCGTCCCCGCCCGCAAATGAGCGCGCAGCGCGAACAACGCTACCGTGTGAACGCCAGCTGATCAGAGTAGAGTTTTGAGAAGGTTTGAGTTGGTGGTCGATGGCATTCACGTGGTAGGAAGGCGAAGGCTTACTTACTGGGATCGCGGGCGTCCCCGCCCGCAAATGAGCGCGCAGCGCGAACAACCTGGCCTTCATTGCGGGCGGGGACGCCCGCGATCCCAGTAGGTGAGCATTCGCGCTCCACCGCAAACGGATGGCACCCGATTTCTAGTCAAACTTGTAATTATTTTCCGAGTATTTCCGCGGCGGTTCGTTGTCCGCTTTCGATCGCGCCGTGGACCGTGCCGATGTGTCCCACACTCGTCGCTTCGCCAGCAAAGAAGAGAACGTTGTCGATTGGTTGGGCCAGAGATTTCTGCGCGGCCAATCCGTTGACTGGAAGATACGAATACGCGCCAAGCGAAAATGGATCGCTGCTCCAGTCGGCCGATATCATGGAGATTAAAACTCCGTTCAGCGTCTCATCATCGATCCGCAGAATTGTTTTCAGTGAGTCCAGGGCCTCGACTCCCAATTCCTCATATGCTTCGAGCGAACCGGAAAAACGCAATGCGTTGGACACACCGGTCCAACCAACCAGAATCGGGGCCCGAATGTGACTTTGAGTCCACCAGGTCGGAATCGTCGTCTCTGGATAATGAATGAAGCCGAAGTCGGCGAAGTCTGCTTTGGCCCCGTCGTTCTCAAGGGGCGGCAGTTTCTCCCAAAAGCGCTCGCTGAAGCGAATCACGACTCGTTGCACGTAACCAACCTGCACGCCCCGAATTGCAACTTGTTTTTCCTGGGGTAACTCGGGAGTAAAAACTACCAGGCCCGCGTCCGGCGCGACCTCATCGATTTCGACCTCAGGGTATGCTTCGCGAATCTGATTTTGGTCCAGGGGCTTTCGGCGTTCGCCTGGCTCCTTCAAACTTTCCTGCAACACGCCCAATGGCAGAGTGATCACAACGTGAGCGGCGCTAAACCGTTCTGCAACGCCATCGGCGATGGCGGACAGTTCCACACCTTCGGCTGACCACTTGATTTCTTTGACTGCTGTGTTCAGTTTGAAAACTGCGCCGGCGGCGACTGCGGCATCATGTAGAGCGTCGGTAACCTGGCAATAGCCGCCGGGGATACGAAAACCTTTGTCGCCGGCAATTTCGTCTTCAGCTTCATTCGCCTTAATCAGGCCATGAACTCCGATGCGATCGACTTCGGCAGCGTGAAATCCTTCAACGTATCGTCGCGCTACTGCTTTCGCCCGCGTGGTAGCTTCGTCATCCGGGAGCGAGTCGAGAAAATCGGCAAAGGTCCGATCTGGTTGGTCTGACCTCATCAGGTCCATTACGGCGTTGAGCTTGTTCCAGAAGTCATGCGTCTTGCTTAGTTTTCCTTTTTCAAAATACCAGTGACGATCGCTGACGTCGCAGAAGTTTATGCCCGCATCGTCGAGGATCTTCATCAGCGCTGGATGTTTCCCGTGAACAAACTCAGCGCCGCACTCCATTGGCAGCCTGGCGTCGTCATGAAAAATTGTGCTCACGCGACCGCCGATTCGCTCGCGGCCTTCAAGCACCATCACGTGCTTCCCGGCCACGGCCAAATCGCGCGCTGCCGCGAGGCCTGCTGCACCAGCACCGATGATTAAGACGTCGATCATAGAAACAGTGGTCGACTCTATTTCCCTCTGTCCCTTTGCAAAGGGAACGGGAAGAGAAAACCAGCACTTTGAATTTATCGCAGCGGTTATGTTAAGAGGTGACGCATGAAGAAACCAAGCAAGGTGAACGTCACGGCGACAGTTGAACACAAATACGAAGGCTTGCCCCGCTTCATTTGCATACCATTGAGCAAGGTCGCGCCCTGGAAGATTACGGCAACCACCACCGTCGAAGGTGAAATAAACGGCTTGGCGCTCGGCCGCCGCAGTCTCAAACATTGGGACGACCGCGCCTGTTGGTGGATGGATTTGCCGAATGCGCTTTGCAGCAAAGCCAGGATCGAAACGGGCGATCGCGTCAAATTAAGTTTGCGAATTGCTTCGGAGGGATTACCGCAAGAGCTGCAGGAACTGATCATAAAAAACGCTACCGCGCGACAGAATTGGGAACGGCTAACCGTCGGTCAACAACGGATGCTTCGCGAGGAAATCCTTGCTGCCAGCCAGCCGGCGACTCGCGAACGACGCGCGCGGCGGGCACTGCGGTGCGAATAGCGAATCTGCAATCCGACAGGTCCTTTGCTATGATTATTTTGTCTGAATGAAAAGAAGTGCTCTACAGCTGAAGGTTTTTCACGCGCTACTCCTCGTTGCGCTGCTGGTGTCGGCCGGTTCGCGGACGGAGGCAACCAGTCTTTCCACGCAAGCCGAAAACGGCGACGGTTTCATTGCCGCCAGCAAAGCAAGTTCCCGCAATTACCTCCTGACCACCCGTTCCGGTCAGCGCGTTGCCCACAATGCGGCTAAACACGATCAATTCAGGCATTCGCTAAAGCAGAGCCCGCTGGCGCCAGCAAAGTTCGCTTTCGGCCAGCCGACGCGCCGGCTGTATTTTTCCGCCAGCTCCTTTGCCGCCTACGATTTCTTACGCCTCTCTGCTTGCGGAGGCCGCGACCCGCCCACCGCGAGCTAACTCCTGATCAATTAATGACGGCACTACATACCCCGCGGCATGTGTGTCTTTCGTCTGTAAGTGGCAGCGGCGATTTCGCTGCGCGCATTAAAAGGAGATCATAAATGAGTTCGGAAATCATAGTTGTCCTAGTGATAGTGGTGCTGGCTCTCGTTGGTTTGGTGCACCTCGAAAGAAACTCTCGCAAGAATAGTCGCAACGAAGAAAGCGAGAAGGCGGACTAGCCAGCGACGCCTCACGCCGTCGAACGTGAGTTCATTAAGTCACGTTCGGCGGCGGGCTGGCGGCCTCAGATTCGTTGAAAAAGTATGCACGTTTATGATTACTATAGCGCCGCCCAATCTTCTCGAATCGAGGCCCCCCAATCATGAACCTTACGAACCTTGATACTCCCGTATCTGAAAGGCGCTGCTTCCGTGCGTCCTTGCTCGCGGTTTTGTTTGTGGTTGTACTACAAACTGCTCCTTCCGCCTTCGCTCAGACGCCGGTCACTTCAGCCGAGAAGGATGTCTACAGCCAGATCAGAACTTTCGCGCTGGGCGGTGGTTCAGCCACCGTTAATGGATTAGTACTCAAACGCGATCGCGGAGAAATGACCTTCACCGGAACGTTCTACTTTGCCACGCCGGTCGAAGGTCACATCACCGGTGCGGTGTTCGTTGGTGACGGACAATTCACTGCGCCGCTGCCGCCGAGTGGTTTTGAAAAAGACAACGTCAAGAGACTGCTGAATGCTGATGTGGTTGCTTCCGACTTTAAGACAGCGGTACTGCGCTTCAGTGATGACACGTTTGAACAACTCGGCCAGAAACCCGTCGCCGCTCAGGCAGAAGCAAACACACAGAAACTTGGCGCGGATCTCGAAGCGCGGGTTCTTAAGGAAACCGGTGTGAACCTCTCGGCTCGCATCGCTACCTCGATTTTGAACAAAGAGCAGCCCGGTTTCTTCTTTGCAAACTTCGATGGCGGTAAACGCGGGCGCTTCGGTTTTGTGCTCGACTACCAGAATCGCGTTCTAGTGTCAGGCTTTGAACTGAACGCCGGCGAAAAAGGAGTTATCTACAGTTACAAATCAGAAATCTATAGTCCGGAAATCTGGTTGGCGTTTTACGGTCTCGAAGATTACAGCCGCGGGAATGTTGGTTATGCAGACACCAACAACCAGTTGGACGTGACGCACTTCGATATGGACCTCGATCTGCGCGACAACAAGAAAGCGGTGCGGCTGTTTGCGAAAGTAGATGCTGAGGTCAAGGCGCCAAACTTGCGCGCCATCGCCTTCAAGGTCGGCGAAGGTCTCAGCGAATTTGAAAGCGAGCGTCTTAAGAAACAAATGCGTTTACAGAAGGCACGGCTGGGTGAGACTGACGTTGCATTCGCCCAGGAGGATTGGGAGGGCGGGTTTACAGTGTTTCTTCCGACCGCTCCCGCAGTTGGCAGCAAGCTCACCTTTGAGTTGTTGCTGCAGGGAGATTTCCTGAAGGATCCAGACTTCGATTGCGACTGCCACTATCCGCGTTCGACTGTTTCGTGGTATCCGCGCGCTGGCTATCTTGACCGCGCCACATTCGACCTCACGTTCCATCACAACAAGAAGGTGAAAGTGGCGAGCATCGGCAAGCGCGTAAGTGAAGAACCGGATCCGGAAATCAAAGACGCGATGGTGACGAAATATGAAATGCCGCACGCGGTGCCACTGGTCACCTTCGCGCTGGCGCCCTTTGAACGACACGCCCAGATGGTACGGTTTGATAAAGGTGGTGTCGGCGATCCGATTCCGGTCGAGTTTAATTCACTGTCGGGCTCCGTGATGCCGATCAAAGAAGATTTCATTCTCGCCGAACTCGACAATTCCCTGCGTTACTTCACCGCTTTGTTTGGCAAATATCCTTATGCGACTTTTGGCGCGGCGTTTCACCCGTATCCATTTGGACAGGGTTTTCCGTCGTTGCTGATGATTCCGCGGGCCGACAAAGCCGACCGGCGAGTTTATCTTTTCATCGCCCACGAAACTGCGCATCAATGGTGGGGAGACATCGTTACCTGGCGTTCTTATCGCGACCAGTGGTTGAGCGAGGGTTTTGCGGAATACTCGGGAATGCTTTACACCGGTCTGCGGTCAGGACCTGAGGGCCGCGACGCCTTGATCAGTGAGGCGCGGCAATCGCTCAGCGACCAGCCACAAACGCTGAATGGAGTGGGCAAGGGAAAACTTTATGAAGTCGGCCCGATTATTCTCGGTCACCGTCTCCAGACCACTAAAACTTTTGGCGCTTATCAAACACTTATCTACAACAAAGGCGCGCTGGTGCTGCGCATGCTTCATTTCCTTTTCACGGATCCGGAGACGGGAAACGGCGATGCGTTTTTTGCGATGATGAGCGACTTTGTTAATCGTTACCACGACGGCTATGCCTCGACCGATGATTTTCGCCGCGTGGCCAATGACCACTTCGTGAAATCGCCGATTGGTCGGGCCTACCAGTTAAGAGATCTGAACTGGTTCTTTAGCCAGTGGGTTTACCAATCGGCGCTGCCGTCGTATCAGTTGGAATATCATTTTCAAGACCAACCGGATGGCAAAGTTTTATTCACCGGGAATGTGTCGCAAACAAACGCCGGAGAGAATTGGTTCATGGTTCTGCCAGTCGCGCTGACCTTCGGCGGCAAGCAGGTGACTTACACCACAGTAGTTGCCGATGGGCCAACAGCTCCGTTTTCAATCAAGTTGCCTTCACGGCCCAGCAGGGTGGAACTCGATCCGCAGCACTGGGTGCTTTCGGAAAAAACTTCAACGAAGGGCGGTTAAGAATTGAAGCGACTCCTTCATGGTGCACTCGACTTCGTTTTGATTGTGCTGGGAATACTCTCCGCGGGCCTCGGCCTGAAGGGTTTTCTTTTGTCGAGTCACTTCATCGACGGCGGCGTCACCGGCATTTCCATGTTGGTGTCGACCGTGCTGGGGTGGCCGCTCTCGATCTTGATTCTCGCGATTAACCTTCCGTTTATTGCGCTCGGCTACCGGCAAATTGGGCGGGCATTTGCAATCAAGAGCACGCTGGCGATCGCGGGGCTAGCTGTGTGTCTCACCTTTGTTAAGTATCCTGATGTAACTCCTGACAAACTGCTGACAGCGGTCTTCGGCGGCTTCTTCATTGGCGCCGGGATTGGGCTGGCGATTCGTGGTGGAGCTGTGCTGGACGGAACTGAAATCGCCGCACTGCTAATCAGCAAGAGCAGCAGCCTCCTGAAAGTTGGCGACGTGATACTGCTGCTCAACATCGTGATTTTTTCTGCGGCAGCGTTTTTCCTGGGAATCGAGTCAGCGCTCTATTCGATGTTGACGTATTTCGCGGCCTCAAAGACCGTTGATTTTCTGATTCACGGCGTTGAGGAATATACGGCTGTCATTGTCATCTCCGAACGCAGCGAAGCCATCCGCCAGGCGATCGTGCGCCATCTCCAACGCGGCGTAACGGTTTACAAAGGACGCGGCGGCATGAGCGACGCTGAACAGGACATTCTGTTTTGCGTGGTCACGCGTCTGGAGATCGGCAGAATCAAAACCACCGCTTATCAGATCGACCCTGACGCTTTCATCGTCGTGCAACCACTAGCCGACGCTGAGGGTGGCGTGATCAAGAAGCTGGCGCTGCACGGCTAACAGTGGGCAGTGGGAAGTAGGCAGTGGGAAGCGGTCAGTTAGGTACGCCCCACGCACTGCTCAATGTTCCTGCTCACAGCTCACTGCCCACTGCCAACGGCCCACTGTTTGTTGTATCCTTCCCCGCATGCGCGCTATTCAAGTCTCCAAAGTCGGTGGGCCAGAGGTGCTCACTTTAGTCGACCTTCCTGTACCCGAGCCAAAACCTACTGAGGCGCTCGTTCAAATCAAGGCCGCAGGCGTTAACTTCATCGACGTCTATTTTCGCGAGGGCCGTTATCCGGCGCCGTTGCCGTTCGTCAATGGACAAGAAGCGGCGGGCATCGTTGTCGGTGTTGGTCCGGAAGTAACCAGCGTGCGGCTAGGGGACCGCGTGGCTTACACCGGTTCGTTAGGAAGCTACGCCGACTATGCCATCGTGCCGGCCGACCGCCTCGTCGCGATCCCTGACGAGCTCGATTTCCAGCAGGCGGCGGCGGCGATGCTTCAGGGCATGACGGCACACTACCTGACGCGCGGCAGCTATCCAATCAAGAACGGCGACACGGTGTTGGTTCATGCTGCCGCTGGCGGCGTTGGTCTGTTGCTGGTGCAAATGGCCAAGACACTCGGCGCGCGGGTGATCGCGACAGCTGGTTCAGAACAGAAGGCAGAACTCGCGCGTAATGCGGGTGCTGACGAAGTGATCGTCTACACCGATCAGGATTTTGAAACAGAGACTCAACGGATAACCGAAAATCGTGGCGTGCACGCTGTGTACGATGGCGTGGGTAAAGAAACTTTCGAGCGAGATTTGAAGGTGCTGCGACCGCGCGGTTATCTGGTTCTTTTCGGCGGCGCCAGCGGAGCGGTGCCACCGCTTGATTTGATGCAGCTCACGAAAAACGGCTCGCTGTTCTTAACGCGTCCCAGTTTGCAACACTACATCACAACTCGCGAGGAGTTGCTCCAACGCTCGGGCGACGTGCTTCACGCAATTGTTAAAGGCGATCTAAAACTGCGTATCCACCGCGCGTATCCGCTGGAAGATGTTCGTCAGGCTCACCTTGATCTCGAGGGAAGGAAGACAACGGGTAAGCTGCTGTTGATTCCCTAGATTGGTTTGAAACAGGAAGGACTTTGAGGGCACTCAAACTCCTGAGCTTAAGGTCTGAGCCCTGCCCTGGTGAGCAGATCCTGAAAGCGTTTGTCGTTGCGGAGTTTTGCGAAGACGGGATCGACTTTCAAATTCATCAACCAGACATCGCGTTCTTCAAACGCGCGTTCCAACCACTTGAACGATTGGTCTTTATCATTCAGTCCCGCATAAATTGCGGCCACCGTGTAAGGCGAGACGTAACGCTGGGCCGGGCCTTCCTGCAGGTCGTGAAGATCGGTCACGATTTTTTGTGCTTCTGCCCTCTTGCCCGACGCCGCATAAGCATGGCCCAACAACGCCAGCATCAGCGGACTCCCCGAAATCTTCAAACCTCTATCGAATTCTTCAATCGCCTGTGGGTACATCCCCTTTTGCTCGTAGGCGAGACCGAGGTAACGACGCGCCGGAAAAGAATTCGGTTCCAGACTCAAAATTTTTCGGCATTGGGCGATTGCTTCATCATTACGACCGGCAAGGTAATAAATCCAACCGAGGTGTGAACTGGCGGTAAACGAAAGTGGTTCGAGTTCTGATGTGCGCTTTGCTTCTGCAACCGCTTCATCAAAACGCTCGAGCGCGACCAAATAGGAGCTGTACCACTGGTGCGCGGGAGCGTAAGTTGGTTTGTACTTAATGGCCAGTTGAAACTCACGTTCAGCTTCAACGCGATCTCGATCCCAACGAAACTTAATGAACGCCAGAGAGGTGTGGGCTTCGGCGAGAGTCTCATCAATATCCAGCGCCTTCACTGCCGCATCTTTCGCTTTCGGGAACCCGTCCTTCGGCTGGTGCACGCCATAAATCACTTGCATGTTGTAGCAATCCGCCAGCCCGGCGTAGGCAGGCGCGTAATTGGAATCGGTATTGATCGCCTGTTGAAAGTAATCAATTCCCTGTTCGAGACCTTCAGGCGTGCGTTTGTTCCAGGCGTTGCGTCCCTTCAGATACAGCCGGTACGCCTCGAGTTTCTTTTGCTCTTCGACGTTTAGCTTCAGGCGCAGGTTTTCGAAAATGTCGCGCGAGATTTCTTCCTGAATAAGCAGGATGTCGGCGAGGCGGCGATCGTAGTGCTGGCCCCAAATCTGCGAGACGCTCTCGAGGTCGATCAGCTCCGCCTGAATGCTGATATAGTCGCCATGCCGCCGCACGCGTCCGGTGACAACGGCGCGGACGTTTAGTTCCTTACCAACTTTTCGCGGATCGACATTCTGTCCTTTGTAACTTTCCATCACGCTACGCGGCACCACACGCAACTGCGGTTGCAGTTTGGTCAAACTGTTGGCCAAACTCTCGGCGATTGAATCGTCGAGAAACTCCGCATCGCCGCCCGGACTTTCATCAACGAAAGGCAGCACGGCGATTGACTGGATCGCGTTGGGACTGGCGCCTGCCTTGCTGCGTCCCGCGAAATAGGCGGTTCCCAGGATGGCCATCAAAACTGCGGCGCAACTAATGGCGATGGCTGGTAGGCGTCGCGAGAAAAACGAAGGGTTACTGGGGGCCAGATTTACAGCAACATTGGCAGGTGGCTGATCGCTTGCGACGTTGGTGACTTCTACTGGCGCTTCGCTATGCAACGACACTGCAGTTTCCACCGAAATAGTTTTTCCGTTTCCTTCAGCGCGTGTAACTGGCGCCACGAAGCGATAGCCGCGTCGCGGAATCGTCTCAATGAACTGAGTGTCGTTGGCGCTTTCGCCGAGCGCCTTTCGCAGCAGCGAAACGTTTTGCGTCAGGTTCCCTTCCTCGACATACGTGTTTGGCCAAACTTTTTTCATCAGATCGTCTTTCTGGACGATCCGGCCGTCGTTTTCCAGCAAGGTCAGCAGTATGTCAAACGCTTTTGGTGTCAGCGGCACGAGCTCGTGCTCTCTCATGAGCACACGGTCGTCCAGCTTCACCCGAAAGCGGCCAAACTCATAAAACTCTTGAATTCGTTCAGACATACAGCGCTTTGAGAACCATCATTGAGGAATTATTGAGAGCTTCCTGGGGACATGTCGCCCGGAATTCTCATACCCTGCGACCACTGGGAACGACCTTCGCGATTATTCGGCAAGACGGGCGTAATTGTAGTCCAACGAGCAGCGTCCGGCAACGCAAGCAACTTGAGATTTCGGTCCCAGTTTAAGGGTCGTCAATCAGCTGATTATGGAGGCTCTCCCTATGATCGCGCGTAAGAACGTCGCTGGTGGAATGGAATTCCTGCTTACTGTCGGCTTCAGCGCTATTGCCGGGCTGCTGTCGTTTTTTCTGGTGTCGCTGGTTATGAAGATATTCGGATTCTAGAGAATCGGCCGCGCCAACGAACAGCCACAGCCAACGGCTCCGTCAGTCACCGCCCAACTGCTGACCGCTCAATTCCCTGTCGCCGATCGCGGCTTCTCTTTCCGCACCCAGCGGTGTTCCTTCAGTTGTCGGTACAAATCGCCCGGCAAGGGTCCGGCATCGCTCGCGGCGATATTCGTTTTCACATGCGAAAGCTTCCGCATACCGGGAATAATTGTGCTGACGTTTTGATTCGAAAGGATGAAACGCAAAGCCAACTCGGGCAACGTGATCTCCTCCGCACCTGCATGTTCGCGGTTCCAACTTTCTAACAACTGCTTAAGTGCCTCGACGCGCTCGACAGTGGGAATCAAGTTGTCCGCCACGAAGTAATGGTTACGCCAGTCGCCTTCCGGCCACTTGCTTTCCGTTGTGAGTGTGCCGGTCAAACTTCCTTCATCAAACGGAACTCTCGCGATAATCGCGGTGTTCATCTCAGCGCACGCCGGAAACAACTCATCTTCAGGATTCTGATCGAAAATATTGTAGACAACCTGGACCGAATCGATTTGTCCGGTGCGCACCGCGCGTATGCCGTTCCAGGGTTCCCAACGGTTGAGACTAATTCCGATTGCTTTGATCAGTCGCTGACTACGCAGATCGTCGACTTTGTAAAACCAGCGGTCGTCGCGCAGCCAGTTGTCTTCCCAGGTGTGAAACTGAACCAGATCGAAACTCTCGAACCCGGAATTTTCCAGACTGCGGTGGACATACTCTTCGATGTGATCAGGTGGATAACTATCAGCCAGGCTCGAATCAGGCAGCGCCGGCCATTGTTTATCCTTCGGTGGAACCTTGGTGGCGGTGTAGAGCGTTTGCTCGCGATTGGCGCGGACGATTTGTCCGAGCAATCCCTCGCTATGGCCTTCGCCGTAAGCGTACGCCGTATCGTAGAAGTTGCAGCCCAATTCCACTGCGGCCTGCAGTGATTCAAGCGACTGCTGATCTTCGGAACCGGTCCAGCCGCCCATTCCCCACATTCCGTAGCCAATGTCGCTTACCTGCCATCCGGCACGTCCAAATTTTCTGGTTTGCATGACGGAATAGTAAAAGAGCAAACCGCGAACCGCAAACGACAGAAAGCAGAAGGCGGTCACCTGTCACCGCTCTGCTCCGCGGGGGCTTGACGCCACAACAAAAAGAACGGCCGCGACAAGTCGCGGCCGCCCAAGCGCCGACAGGTCGGCGCACCACAAGGAAAAGCTTCTATTCGTTCTTTTTCGCCGCATCAGCTTGCTTCGCTGCGTCGTTAGTTTTCGCGGCAGCTTGCTTCATGATGTCGCTCGCCCTGGCAAAGTTTGCGGCAAAAACCGCGGCGTTCGGATCGCTCGTTTGTTTGCTGATCGTCTGCGCCTTTTCGTAGAGCGGAGCGGCCAGTTCAATTTTCCCGTTCTTCTCATAAGCCTCTCCTAAACTATCGTAAACATTCGCCGACTCCGGATAGCGCTCGACATTTGTTTTGAACGTAGCGATCGCTGAGTCAAAATCACCTTCGCCGAGATACTGGTAACCAATCTGATTAATCAGGCCTTCGGGCGTGTTAATCGCATAACCAAATTTCTCAGATAGCCATTGGTAATGTTTGTCCGCAGCCTTGAGTCCACCGGCAACTGCGCCGGTATTCGGATCGCGCGGCATCTGCCAACCCTCGAAAACTTTCCGCAAGCCGGCATAATGACTTCGCAAAACTACCGAACCGTGGTCTTCATCAGTCAATTGTTCGGCTTCCCATTCGAAGTCCTTAATCTTTGAACTTTCGAGCGCCTGCTTGAATGCGACGAAGCTCTTGCCAATCGCGCCAGGCTCGTTACCAAGCGAGGTGAATAAGGTCGCCTTGAATTCTTTCCGAGTCTTCAAAAAATCCTGAACGCGCTTCAAAGTCGCCTCGTCACTCCACTGCAGCGAAGGACTGACGGCGATGTAAGAATTAAACAACTCCGGCCGCGTCACCATCGTGTGCACCGCGAAGAGACCGCCAAATGAGTGTCCGGCCAGAATTCGATAAGGTCGCACGCGGTAGCTCTTCTCGATCTGTGGAATCAATTCTGTTTCGATGAATTTCAGAAACTTGTCGGCCCCACCTGCCGTCGGAAACTGGGCCTGTGTCCCATCAGTCTTGCTCGCGGGCGTCGGCGTTAAGTCTCTGGTTCGATCTGTATTCGTGATGCCGACCAGGATTAGTTCCGACATGCGACCGTTGCGCGCCAGAAATTCGATCGTGCTGCTGGTGTGGGCCAGATGAGCGTCGCCGTCAGTCATGTAAAGGACCGGATAGGCGCGTGTACTTCCCGCGTAGCCTTGCGGCGTGCGCACCAGAATGACTCTGTCCTCGCCAAGCACGCTGGATTTGATCGTTAACTGGTCTACAGCCGGGGCCTGCGCAAAAGCTGTAGCCGAAGCCAAAAGAATAACCGCAGTGAGCAGCAAGAAACTGCTCATGAATTTCAGTCGATAGGTGGTCATGTCAATTACTCCTAAGGAAACGTTAAGGACAAGGCTAACGAGTGTGGGTAGTGGGTCAGTTTGAGGTTTGAAAGTTTCTTAGTAAATTCCAACCACTTTGAAAACCGTCGAGTATTCCGCCGGTCGCTACGGCTCTCGGTTCTGATTTTGTCTTTGCTAACTCGATGGACATAAGCCATCCGTTTAGTGTTGCAATGAGCCACTACCCAGTGCCGGTTTGTGACGGGTACTTTTCGAGAGTCTCTAGATAACAGCGTCCGCGAGTTGAAGCCAGGGATTTGTGACCAAACGGCCAGAGCCTGGGATGAAACGGCAGCACCGTTTCAGTTTTTGGATTAACTGAGTTCATAGGCTCGCTTGAGCCACAATTGAATTTCTTTGTCGACCTGCGCCGGCTTCTCCAGTCTCGTTTCGAGATGCCAACGATGGGCGGAGACTTGTTCACGCTTTGAAATGCGTTCGCTCATGATGTCAGCATCAGATTTCAAAGTGAGGATTAAGACTGACTTGCGCGTGGCAATACCCGCGAACGCTGTTTTTCTGACCAGATGGATCGAGGTCTTTTTTGCTTCTTCCGTAATTTGTCCTAACTTTTTCGCGGCATTGAGAATCGCCGCGTAGGTGGCCTTCACTTCGGGTGTGCGATTTTCAAAGTGCTCGCTGATGGCGTGGTTATTTGTGCTCACTGTTTTAGTCCTCCGGAAATGAAGCGTGATTTAGTTCGAGACTTTTGTTGCCAAACTTTGCGCGATCAACGGCACGATGCGGCGCGGCGCGTCGATGGCCGCCTTGATGTGTCGCGCATGAGTGAAGTGGCCGGCAACGTAGATGCCTTTGACGTTTGTTTCATACGTCTCCGGATCGTAAACCGGCACCTTGGTCAACTTTCCCGGCTCTGTCTGCACGCCGAGTTTGAGTAACAAAGTTAGATCGGCATCGCTACCAACCAGCACAAAAACCACGTCGTTGGGAAACGTGATTGAATTTCCTTCTTCAGTAATTAAGGTCACATCACGTTCACTGATCGATAGCACTTCTCGATAAAGCACCACGTTCAGGCGCCCAGCGGCAACTTCGTTTTCCAGTGGTTGTCGCACCCAGTGTTTCATAGCGCCGGCTTTAGGGTCGCGGTTCTCCCAGTCCTCTTTCCAGATGGCCAGGGTAGTGCGCGCGCCTTCTTCAGAAAGAAAGAGCGCCGCTTCTGCTGCGCTGTTGCCGCCGCCAACCACTAACGCATCTCTCCGAATGTACGCGTAGGGCTCAACAAATAGATGATGAACTTTTGGCAGTTCCTCGCCGGGAACATTCAAACTACGAGGATGCGCCATCGCGCCGATCGCAAAGAGGATCCGCGCCGCGCGATATTCAGCCGCCGTCGTCTGAACTCGAAACCCTGCCTCACCAAGATTCTCCACGTCGACGACTGCTTCACCAGTGTTTATTTTCAGATCGTTATCGAGGACGAAATGTATGTAGTGAGAGAGCAACTCTTCGCGAGTGGGTTTTTCGCGACAAGGTTGCAGCGAGCCTTCGTGCATCTCGAGTTCGTTGGGAGTTGAAAACAACACACGGCCGACCGGGTACTTGCGAATCGTGTCAGCGATCGTGCCCTTTTCGACGACGAGATAACTCAGGCCCTCTTGGCGAGCAGCGTCGGCAGCTGACAGACCAGCCGGGCCAGCGCCGACGATCAGTAAGTCCAGTTTTTCTGTCATGGATTAGAGGCTAAGTCCGGTGTCCAATGTCCAAAGTCCGCTATTTCGCGTTGACGCCTGCAGTTCAGAGTTGCTGATTCTCACAGTTCAGAGTTCAAGCTTTAGTTTGCCTCGTAACAATACGCAACCGCCAAAGTCACAACTCAGATTCGATCGCTGACTTTGGACGTTGGACTTTTTGTTACACGAACACTTCGCCCTTCGCCACCAGCACCGACGAGCCGCCAACCTTCACTTCCTCAATCGAGCCCTTTTCACCTTTCACGTCGAGCTTGATGCGGCTGGGACGATGCATGAAATCGCCTTGCTCAATCACAAAGCGCATGCGCCCATCCACTGCTTCGGTGTTCGTAGCACCGTGGTAAACAAGATACGCCCCGAGCGCGCCCCCCGCGCTGCCCGTGGCCGGATCCTCAGCGATGTTGTCACCCGGCGCAAACATGCGTGCGTGCGCGCGTGCTTCGCCAATTTCAACTGTCTCTCGCGTGAAAGTTTCACAACCAGTCCCGCCGGCACGTTGATAAAGGTCGGCGAGTAGCGAAGCGTTAACGCGACAGCGGCCGAGGTCGGCGAGGGAACGAATCGGAACAGCGAGAAACGGCAGACCGGTAGAGACCACTTGAATCGGAAGCGTCTCATCAAAATCCTCGATCGATAAACCAAGAGCCCGGGCTAGTTCTGCTTGCTCATGAGCGTCATCAATTTCGCCCTTAACCTCAAACTTCCCTTGCGTCATCACAACCTGCACCGGCACGCCGTCTTTGAATTCAATGTCCACTGGCAGAACGCCAATGCCAACTTCGTGGTAGATACGCGTCAGGCCCGTACCGCCCTCAGGTACGGGCACGACGCCTTCACGTGCCAACAAGTTCCAGGTGCCCACGATCGGATGACCGGCAAAAGGAATCTCTCGGGTCGGAGTGAAAATCCGCAGACGACGCAGCACTGACGGCTGTACCGCGACCGCGGACGGTTGACCGACGACAGACGACAGCTGACTGTTTTCTTTGGAGGGTTCACTACCGGCTGATTGCTGTTTACCGATTGCTGTTTGCTGCGCCTCCGGCGCTAGCACAAACACCGTCTCCGAAAGATTCATCTCGCGGGCGATCTTCATCATTTCGTCGTCGGTTAATCCTTCAGCTTCGGGGAACACCGCCAGCGGATTGCCGGCAAAGGCCTCTTCAGTAAACACGTCGAGTTGGATAAAGTGATAGCTGCGCACTAATTTTTTCTCCCGCCCTTACGATTGTTTGCTTGCAACTATGATCAAGGTGGTAAGAGTAAACGGTCAAGCGGAGACCGCCGTCGTTGGTTAAAAAGACCGGCACAGAGATACAAGGATCTTTTGCAAAAACTCTTGACAAGGCCGGGGGCTTGGCATATCGTGCGGTCGTTTCTCAAATGATTCTTGAACACTGAAACGCAGGGTGTTTTCCTCGCCGATTACCAAGCTCACACTAAACCCCTGAGTGCTCAAAGCCCCGGTCCTGGC
The DNA here is from genome assembly GCA_035472495.1 of Pyrinomonadaceae bacterium. Lineage (GTDB taxonomy): Bacteria > Acidobacteriota > Blastocatellia > Pyrinomonadales > Pyrinomonadaceae > PSRF01. The sequence continues at coordinate 46,917 of DATIPD010000002.1, forward strand.
AAGTTTAGAAAATCAAAAACGTCTTCCGTTACCGCATAGCCATTACTCTTTCGCACTGACAGAACGACGAATGTTTCCAACAAGCAAGCCAGCTAGTAATCCGTGGAGTTGAACGATGAAGAAGATCAACAAATTCATGTACAACGTAGTGAAGACTGAAGAGGTAACGATAGTAATTTCGTTTACCCCGGCTTCGCAGTCCGGCAGTTTTCCTGTACTGACTCTGGATGGAAAGACGCTCAATTCCTCCGGATCACCTCCGACTTATGAGTTCACGGTGACAAAAGCTGTCGGCCGCGAGCACCTGGTCGAAATGGACTTCACGTTCATGCCTGACGCGCCCGACACTGCCCAATACAAAGTGACGCTTTCAGGTTCGGAAGGTGGCAACTTCACATTTACCGTTAAGAAAACTGATCCGATCCCGGATCCGGATGTTCGGTTCAAGGTGGTTGCTGCCTAGCTGCACCGTTCAAAGTGGAATCGGTTGTGCAAAGGAATCGATTATGAAGACTCTAAAACTTTCCATCGCGTTAGTCGGCTTTCTGTTTCTCACTTGCGCCGCAGGGATTGGACAAGAAAACCAAACTACCAATTCGGACGAGCTGAGAAAGCAGCTTCAGCAGATTGAAGCATTGGCGGTGGAGAGTAAGCCTGCCGTCATTCAAGATCTGCACAAGCGCACATTGCTCAGCATTCGGAAGCAGTTGGCAGAGGCTCTCGACGACGATCTTAAGACGCTAAAAGTATTGCAAGCCGCCAGTAATGGCGACTCTGAGACACGCAAAGAAATCGATGTTCAGATTCAAGCGTTGCGACAGGAACGTGACGACCTGGTTGCGAGAATCAACCAAACGGAAGCGAACCCGGTCGTCTCGGCGACTGAATCGGAAGGCACGCGTTCGTCTGGTATTTCGTCAGAAGGAAACAGGAGGGCGGTTGGGACTTCGCCTGTAGCTGAGTCGACCGCAGCACCCGTTCCTAGAAGGTTAACTTCCTCGGGACCCGCAGTTTCTTCGCGGCTCCATCGCGAGACTGCAGCCATGGTTCCCTTGCCCGCTCCGCAAGACATCGACGTCAAGAGTTGCAAACTGATCAATACCTACAAAGATGCTCCCGAGGTTCTGCTACAGAAAGCCGAGCAAGCAGCGGCGAGCATTCGTCAGGCTACTGATGATGATCCGGCTGATCGCGTAGCCGGCATAACCGCAGTGTACAAGTCATTGATGTTTTTCACAGTCGCGGATGCGGTGCTTCCCGATGGCGTGCAAAACGATCAGGGCACCAGCATCCGCGACGTAGATCGACTGCAGTACCTTGGCGAGACGGCGCGAACTGACAAACAGATCGGTTCGTCGACGAGGTCGGCAGGTTCCACGAGTGCCATTGAGAAACCCGGGTTTGCCCGGCTGTTGGGCTTCGCCATTGAGAACGGTGGAATTCTCCAGGACATTAACAACTCAACGGTAACCCTCAGCACGTCCCCTTATGTTCTGTACACAATGAATGGCGGCGGCGACTCGGTGGAAAATTACAACAAGGCCGGGTACTTAAATCGCATCGGGTTATCGGCGAGTTTCGCGATGACCGATTCCGCCAATCCACTGGCGAGCGTCCGCCGCGGCAATCTCACCGAATGGGGCGTTAAGACCCGTTTATTCGGCGATCGCAGTACGCGTTCGAAGCAGTTTCAAAAGTTCTGGGACACTGAGGTCCGGCCTTTTGTTGAAGAGAAGGGACGCGCCCTCGGTGACGCAAAGGAGTTCATTGACGGCAACGACACCCTCCGCACTCTTTCGGATCAAACTGAAAGCAAGCTAACGGACGCGCTGGTTCAAGTTCTTGCTGATCCGGACTACAAGAGCGCTACCGATGCACAAAAAGAAACCATGCTCGAGAACGTCATGTTATGTTTCATGAAAGCCTCAGTTTATGACCCGATTAGGTCGAATACGATCGACGTAGGGTTGGATGCCCGCACCAAAATCAATAATGAGTTTGTGCCGCGCATTGCTCAGGCTTTCGCAAACATGTCTGAGGCCAAGAAGCGCTTGAGTATCGGACTGGACCAGTTGGCAAAGAGTCCGCTCGCTACTTTTGCCTACACCAATCACCGCGTCGCAACTGGTTCGGATTATTCCGAGTTCAAGTTTGTCTACGAACAGGACAAGACGATTGCCAGCATGTTCAAGCTGGTAGGAAATGCCGGCTTCACTGTCTACAACAAACCAAACGCTCTGTTGAGGCAAACTAGGATTCGCGATTTCGCGATGGCGCTTTCGCTCGAGGGCTCAGTGGACTCTCCTTTCCTTAAGAATCAGCCCGACATGAGCAAGATCACCTACGCCTTTACCGGTAACTATCAACGCATGAAAGAAAATGTGGGTGTCGCCAACCGGAAACCAGACCTGGCAGCATTTCAGTTTAAACTCGATGTTCCGATTTACGGCGGACTGACCTTGCCTTTAGCGGTTACCTACGCGAGTGGAACAGAGCACACGAACCAGGAACATACGCGATTTAACTTTGGGTTTAAGTTTGACATGGACAAGTTGTTTGCGCTTACCAAACTCATCGGTCAGCCGTAGTGCAAACGATTGCAACCTTCTTGATGAGCTCGTTATAATTCCGCGTCTTGAAAGAATCGTTTAGCTCTCAATCTTCGAATACGTCCGACGCCGCGCTTACTGCTGAAGATTTGCGCGGCGTCTTTCTGCCTATCCCCACGCCTTTCGATCTGGCCGGTGACCTTGACCTGGTCGGTTTGCGCTCGAACATCAACCAGTGGAACACAACCGGTATCCGCGGCTACGTGATGCTTGGTTCAACCGGAGAACGTGTTCATCTTGACGAACGAGAGTTTCTCGAAGTTGTCGATGTTGCGCGAGAAGCAGTAGCAACGAGCAAAGAACGACTCGCATTCATCGTCGGCGCCGGACAACAAAGCACGCGTGGAACAATCAACGAAATCAAGCGTGTCGTTGGCAATGGATCAGTCGACGCTTTCCTGGTGATCACGCCGAGCTTTTATCGTCCGAGCATCTCGCAAGCTGCTTTGATTACGTACTACCAAACAGTTGCTGATCAGTCTCCGGCGCCCATCATTCTCTACAGCATGCCGGCCTTAACCGGAATCAGGATCGAACCCGAAACCGCGGCACGCTTGAGTGAACACAAAAACATCATTGGCATAAAGGACAGTTCAAACGACGTTACCGGATTGGAGCAGACTGTAAAGTTGGTCCAACCAAACTTCGCAGTCTTGACCGGAAACGGCACCGTATTTAGCGAAGCATTATTATCCGGAGCACGTGGTGGCATACTCGCAGTAGGTTGTGTTGCACCGGATACTTGTTTGGAGATCTTCGCGGCAGTTAGGAAGGGAGACACAACTAACGCCGCTCGCTTGCAAGCTAAACTCACTCCGCTCGCCACCGCCGTTACAGTTCGCTTTGGAATCGGCGGCCTCAAAGCTGCGCTCGACATGAATGGTTACGCCGGTGGCACCGTCAGGGCACCACTGCAGCCGCCTGGCGCGGAAACACTTGCGGAAATTCGAAGTTGTTTGGAAACGACGCAGCCCCCAACCGCCAAGGCGCCGAGCACGTCAGGAATTCGAATCGGGGAACCAGTCACCCCTTAAACGAACCAAAGAACCTGCCGCTTCGTCGTCTTGGCGCTCTTGGTGCCTTGGCGGTTAGAATAAGCGCACGAAGCCCGGTCAGGGAGTAATCATAAATTGAGCACCGCCGAACCTGCTTGTTACAGCACGCCTGAAGAATCGGGCTTGCGAGTCGAGACACTTCCTTTCGATCGCATCCCCCATCAATCACCGCTGTTCCTCGACTATCTGCGCGACCCAGTTGCACTGCGAGAGTTTTATCCTTCGGCGGTGCGCTTTCATCACGAACTGCAGGCCCGCGCGCCCGAAGTTTTAGCTGCTTGTCACAGCGATCGGAAAGCGCTGTGTGACACACTTCAGGATTTGAATGCCACCTGGGGCGCCGGTGAGGAAACGCTAAAAAACATCGAACTGCTGCGCGACGCTGACTGCCTGGCGGTCGTCTCAGGGCAACAGGCCGGGTTGTTTTCTGGTCCGCTCTACACGATCTACAAAGCCCTGTCGGCGGTGAAACTCGCCGGCTGTTTGAGCTCGCGCAACACCAAAGCCGTGCCGGTCTTTTGGATTGCCACTGAAGATCACGACTTTCCCGAAGTGGCCAAAGCTGAGTTCATCGGCCGCGATTGCAAACTTGCGAACGTCGAAGTCTCTTCCGGTTTACACCAGGAAGGTCAACCCGTTGGTCGCGTAGTTATCGACGAGTCGATTGATGCAGTAATTGCGCAGGCCCTCGAAATGTTGCCGGCGTCTGAGTTCACTTCTGATCTCGAAGTTATCTTGAAAGACACGTGGCGCGCGGGGCGTTCCTACGGCGAAGCGTTTGCCCGCATGATGACTTCCCTGCTGGGCAAACACGGACTAATTCTCTTCGATCCACTCGATCCGCGGCTGAAGGCACTTGCGGCTCCGCTCTATGCAAAAGCGGCGGGTCGCGCGCATGAAATTGCTTCCGCGATTGAAGTGCGCAGTCACCGGCTGGTCGAGGCTGGCTATCACGCGCAGGTGACCGCGACAGAAAACTCTTTTCCGTTGTTCCTTCACGATGACAACGGCGCGCGTCATGCGCTGACGCGCACAGAAGATGGGCGCTACACCACGAAGCAGTCTGCGGCGTCGTACTCGGCTGAAGAGCTGTCGGCTATGGCCCTGGACCAGCCCGAGAAGTTCAGTCCGAATGTGACGCTGCGCGCGGTGGTGCAGGATTATTTGCTGCCGTCGATCGCCTACTACGGCGGCGCCGCGGAAATTGCTTACTTCGCGCAGACTGCGGAGGTCTATCGGCTGCTCGAGCGGCCGGCGACGCCGATCCTGCCGCGTTCAAGTTTGACGATGATCGAACGACACACCGGACGCGTGCTTGAAAGATACGGGTTGAGCCTCAGCGACTTGTTTGCTGGTCCGGAAGCCGTATTGAAGCGCGTCGTCGAGGAACATCTGGGCGCAGATACCGCAAAGCTGTTTGGTAAAACGGAAAGCGCGGTGAATACGGAGCTTGATGAATTGCGCGAGCAACTCCGCAGTATCGACCCCACCCTGGCGGACGCCCTTGAAACCGGCCGAAAGAAAATTAATTATCAGCTAGAGGGTTTGAGAACTCGTTTCCATCGCGCGCAGATGTCGCGCGATGAAGCGCTGCAGCGACAACTGGAGCGGGCTTTTGATCAGTTGTACCCGAACAAAGCCCTGCAGGAACGCCACATCAACATCACTTCGCTGCTCGCGCGCCACGGTCGTTACGTGGTTGACTGGATTTACAACGCGATCAACATCGGATCGAATGAGCATCAGATAGTATTTCTGTAGAAAGCCGGCCTTTGGTCTTGGGTCTTTGGTCTGATTAACACCGCGCTTCAGCGCGGTGCGTGCAGGCTTCCTTAAATCTCTGAAACCGTTTAAACGGCGTTAACATACTTGACGCATCAGACCCTTATGGGTTCGTGAATTGTTTAGCCGCATGGGTTCGTGAATTGTTTAGCCGCATGGGTTCGTGAATTGTTTAGCCGCATGGGTTCGTGAATTGTTTAGCCGCGAAGCGGCGCAAAGAGGGTAGCCAGACGTGAAACGTCTGGAAGGATGATTAATAGTCTTTAATTGCGCGTCGAAGATGCGCTCAGAGTCTGCACGCACCTTCAGCGCGTGATCGAATTAACTGCCACTTTGATCCAGAGGTTTCACCTCTGGCTACCCTCTATAGGCGTCTTCGACGCCTCTGTGATTCGTTGTATGTTAACCCCGTTTAAACGGCTTCCGTCGCTTGTCACAGCGACACACGTGGCTAAAGCCAGATGTTAGTGTGAGACAGGCTGAAGAGTTTCACCCAGAAATAATTAATGAATAACCAAATTCGTTTCAACTCCGAAGTCGCCGGTGCTGTGGCCTCAAGCAAACCAATCGTCGCGCTTGAGTCAACGGTCATCGCTCACGGTTTGCCACGCCCACAGAACTACGAAACGGCGCGGCGACTGGAACAAATTGTTCGCGAGGGAAATGCGACGCCCGCAACGATTGCAATTCTTCAGGGACAACTGACCGCCGGGCTAACCGAAGATGAAACTAAACTCATCGCCGAGAGCGATGACATCAAGAAGGTGAGCATCCGCGACTTACCAATTGCCGTCGCGCAAAGGTGGAATGCAGCTACCACCGTCGCCTCGACCAGTTGGATTGCCCATCGCGCCGGTATAAAAGTTTTTGCGACCGGCGGGATCGGCGGCGTGCATCGTGGTTCACTCCCTGACATCTCCGGAGACTTGCCCGCGCTGGCTACTACACCAATTGTCGTTGTGTGTTCCGGCGCAAAGATCGTTCTGGATCTGCCGGCGACGCGCGAGTGGTTGGAAACTTACGGCATTACGGTCGTTGGTTTTCAGTGTGACGAAATGCCCGCCTTCTATTCACGAAGCAGCGGTCTGGCCGTCGACGTTCGCGCCGATTCTGCGGAAGAAGTCGCAGAAATTTTTCGCGCCCAACAAGCGCTGGGAATCGAAAGCGCTTTGCTGGTGAATGTTCCCGTATCAGAAGAATTTGAAATTCCCAGGGAAGAACTGGAACAAACTCTGGCGGCGGCGTTGAATGAAGCAGAACGCCAAACGATTGGTGGACGAGAACTGACGCCGTTTCTGTTGTCGACGATGGCGCAAAGCAGCCATGGCGCTACGCTTAAGGCAAACATTGCGCTGCTGGAGAATAACGCGCAAATCGCGGCGAGAATCGCAGGCGCATTAGTCGACTAGACCGGGAGACATGTCCAAAGTTCTATCAATTCAAATGCTGATCCTGGTGCTGATGTGTGCTGCATTTTGTTCCGAGGCCTTTGGACAAAACTGTAAGGATTCGGGCGCCACTGCCTGGAATGAAACGATTCGCTACGTTACTGCAGATTGTGCCTCCGAGTCTCTCTCTCCTAACAATCGTCTACTGCTGAAGTTCGCTCCGAACGGTCGGATGTCGATTTTGGGTAAGACCATCCACTTCAGAGGACCACGAGTCAAGGCTCCGGCTATGGTCTCCTGGTCGCCGAAATCAGAGGTCTTCTTCGTAAACGATGGCGAGGGCTCTGGTATGACGAGCACCTTCAGGCTCTTCAGGGTTAACGGCAGTCACGTATACGAAGACAAAGCCGTAGAGAAAGCAGCGGTATCGCTCTACCGACAGCGCAAAGGCTGTAAACCCACTGCGCTTGACCCGGATGTCTGGGGGTTTGGCTGGGCTGCGGACGGCAGCAAAATTTACCTGCTCGTGCAGGCGACTGTGCATGACCCGTGTGGACCTCCGTATCACTTCATTAGCCTGGTAGTGCGGGCTTCTGACGGAAAGATCCTGCAAACGCTCACCGAAGAGCAGACGAAGAAAAGACTCGGTTCACTGTTGCCAGCTTCTTTTTTCAGCGAGTGACTTCGGTGCGAACTCTTTTGAGTAAGGCACGGCTAACGTTGATTTGTTTATGACAGACCGTCTCAAAGATGCTGCCGGTTGGTTCGTGTTGTTGGTGTTAACGGCTCACGTGATGCAGGCGTCCCCTGTTCACCGGCAAGAGCAAGAGGACAGGCCCGTGCGGCTCAACCGAATCCCGGCGTTGGCGTTCGCCGGCAAGTCCAGCGCCTGGCTCGTCTCGGAAGATCAGAAGAAAGTTCTCTTCACCAGCGACGGTGGCTCGCACTGGAATGAAACGACCAACGACTTCGGACAAGTTAGCTGTTTGGATTTTATTGACCCGCGTAATGGTTGGCTGGTGGCAGTCGACGAAAATCCTGCCCACCTTTTTAGAACGACAGCCAGTGTATTTAGAACGACGGATGGCGGTGTTTCATGGAAACGTATTTCTCGACCGGCTTCCACCCATTTAATGGTGTGGCAGATAAAACTTACTGACCAATTGCACGGCTGGCTCGTTGCGCTCGACAGCGTTTGGCGCAGCCAGGATGGAGGCCTCACCTGGCAAAACGTCTCGCCCGCCGCACTGCGCGGTTCGCCAGTTAAGGGAGCCTTCTTAGGTAGCGACGCCTGGATCTGCACCGCCGGAGGAATGGTTTTTCGAACCAGCGATGGCGGCGAATCATGGCGATCGCAGACAGTAAATCCGCAACTCGACTTTGTCGATATTGTTTTCACCGACAGCAAGAATGGTTGGCTGCAAACTCCACTCTCCAATGCCTACATGGGCGTGCTCTATCGAACCAGCAACGGTGGTGAAACCTGGCACTTAGAACCTCGCCTTGAGAACGACTTGTCACTGACTTCAGTGTCATTCATCAACGAGCACGAAGGCTGGGGAGTCGGACAGTCAGTGATCGCTCACACGTTTGCAGCGGGAAGCAGTTGGCAGTTATCCAGCTTTGACATGAAGGATTGGATTTTCTGGACCGTTCATTTTTCTGATTCCGAGCACGGTTGGATTGTCGGCTCCGACAATCTCTATTACACGAAGAACGCTGGCAGGGAGTGGAACCCGACTCTGGATCTGCGCCGGTTGTCCTCTGGTCGTGAATCGCTCTCTCATAGAGATTAAAGCGTCAAGGGTTAACCATCGCTCCGGAGTCCCATCCGATTTTCTGTATCGTCTGCAAAAATTCCGACAACCCGCCAGCAACTTCTGCGCATCACAGCCTCGAATTTCGGAAAAGCTTCTCCCCGGGCTCACCATTCCACTCAAGGGCAATTTAGAAGTACTCATCGGTTGAAACAACGAGTTTCTCCCCGGGCTCGAAGTGTGTCTTGCTCTAAGATTCTTAGGAGGCCACCATGCGCCGCAAACTGCTGCTCTCTCTCTTCTGTCTCTGCTGCGCGTTGTTTTTTGTTCGCTTCGCGACCGCGACTGATTCGTTGCGCGTTAATGAAAAGGCGAGCAAGTTTCTCATTCAGGACCTGCCAACCGTCGCTCTCGAAGTTGTCAACCCAGCCACCGGAACAATCAAGGCCCAACTGAAACTCGAGCTACTCGACCCGCGAGACAACACTCGTGGCGTTGCCACGCGCGACATTGCCCTGCAGCCGGGCGTTAACAAGGTCCCGGTGCCGCTGACACCGATGGGCGGCCTGCTTAATAAAGACGATGACGATGAGTTGCTCTGGTACCGGCTGCGCTATCGCGTCGCTCCCGCGGTGGATACAACATTTGGGCTCGGCTCGACCAGCGGCATCATTTCTCTTTCCGAGCTGGAAGCGCCCGACATTTTCGCATTGGAAGTCAGCGCTCCCGGCAAGACGAATCTCGGCGCGCGTTACTACACTCACGTGCGTGCCTTCAATCCCTTAACGCTGAAGCCACTGAAAGACGTTCAGGTAAGTGTGGAGCTGAATTTGGACAACGACGACGACGAGTCCAAAAAGAATCTAAAAGTCTCGGGCGTTACCGATGACAAAGGTTATGCGCTCGTAACCCTCAACCTTCCGGCCAAGGCTGAAGCGGACGACGGCGAACTGAAGGTAGTAGCGCGCCATGGCGGTTTCATAAGAGAAAGCACAGGCGAGGTAGAGGTCAGCGACTTCGCGCAGATCATGCTCACGACGGACAAGCCGATCTATCAGCCGGGACAGTTGCTGCACCTGCGCGCGCTCGTCTTCGATGCGAATAGACACGCTGCCGCTAATACTGAAGCAACACTCAAAGTTACCGATCCGGAAGAAACCACAGTTTTTGAGACTACCTTGCAAACGTCGCGGTTCGGGGTCATCAGCGCTGATTGGTCGATTCCCGACAACACGCCGCTCGGCGATTATCGCGCTGTTGTTGAAATCGACGACGAGAAGTTCAGCGATTCACAGGCGGCCGCCTGGATCAAGATCAGCCGCTACGATTTGCCGAACTTCACCGTCAACGTCAAACCGGATCAGACCTATTATCTGCCGCAAAAGAACGCCCAGGTTGAAGTGCGCGCCGACTATCTCTTCGGTGAGCCGGTTAAGCGCGGTCACGTGCGCGTAATCAGAGAGCAAGAGCGTGAGTGGAACTTCAAGGAACAGAAGTGGGATGTTGAGGAAGCCGAAAAGTATGAAGGCGAGACTGACGAAAAGGGCGTCTTCACCGCTCACATAAACCTGGACGAAGCGCACAAAGAACTTTCAGACCGCGACTACGAACGCTTTGACGACGTGCACTACGCTGCCTATTTTACCGATCCCACCAGCAATCGCACCGAGCAGCGAGCTTTTGATCTGCGTGTTACCAAAGAGTCAATTCACATCTACGTGGTGACCGGGAGCGATCAGACGATTGGTTTTCCGTTTCAGTTTTTTCTGACAACGTCCTACGCCGATGGAACACCCGCCTCGTGTGACGTCAACGTCGGGAGACTGTCGCATGACGATACTCCCGCGGGAGTTTTGCGAACAATTCACACAAACAAGTATGGCATTGCCAAAGTCAGCAACTTAACCGTTCCTGTCACAGATTGGGACACGAACTACTACCACTCAACCGAGCTCGCTTTTGTCGCACACAACAACGCCGGCGAAGTGGGCCACCACACCGAGACGTTTCGCGATGGGAAGCGACCCGTCATTCGCGTCGAAACTGACAAAACGATTTATCGGGACGGCGAGCCGATTAAAGTCAACCTTACCGCCAGTAGACCGGAGTTAGAAGTGATCGTTGATGTGGGTCGTGATTCTGAGTTGATCGAGTCGCGCAGTGTCCCCCTGAGAAACGGCACTGCTACGTTCAGCTTGCCTTATCGGCCGGCATTTCAAAGCCGGGTCCATATCAATGCTTACGCACGCGACCTCGGACAGGATGATTCATATGACACGCCCGGCGATTCGCGGACCGTTCTCTTTCCGCGCCCTCGTGATCTGAAACTCAACTTCCGTTTAGACCACACTGAATACAAACCCGGCGCGGACGCGACCGTTGATTTTCACGTGTTGAGTCCGCAAGGGAAACCGGTCAACAGCGCCCTTGGCGTAGTTGTTTTCGACCGGGCGGTTGAAGAGAGAGCGCGTACGGACCGCGACTTCCGCGGCAGCTTTGGTTTCCACAACTATTTCAATAGCTGGCAGGGCTATGACGATCAAATAGCGGGCATCACTCGCCAGAGTCTTGACGAAGTCGATCTGTCAAAGCCCGTGCCGCCGGAAATGGAGTTGGTGGCGGAATTGTTGCTCGCATCAAGCGACATGCAACAACGGTTCTTTGACGATGCCGACTTTGAAAGAAACCATGCGACGGTTTTCTCGTACCTCACCAACCGGCAGATGAAACCGCTGAACGACTTCCTTGATGCCAGTTACAAAAATAGCGGCGTTTATCCGGCGGACGGAGAAACTTTCAGGCGAATCCTGTTTGAATCGGGATCCGACTTCAGTCAACTGCGCGATCCCTGGGGCATGCCTTACCGTGAAGTGTTTTCGACAGAAACTACCAATAGCGTCATGGAGATCATGAGTGCCGGTCCGGACAAGACGTTCGGGACTAAAGATGATTTTTCGGTAAGTCGGGTAACCACGCCCTATTTTCGGTACACCGGGGAGGCAATTAGTCGCGCAGTTAACAATTTTCACGCGCGCACGGGCGGCTTCATTCGCGACGCCGAAACTCTCAAACACGAACTGCGTTCCCAGGCCATCGATCTCAACGCCAGCGCCGATCCCTGGGGCCAACCTTACCGTTTCACCTTCACCATCAACAGAGACAAGTACGAATTAATGGTTCGCAGTGGCGGCCCTGACAAAGTGTTCTCGCCAACCAATGTTGCTTCCGATGACTTCATTCTCTGGATCGCCGGCATTGACTACTTGAGCGAGACGCGCATGAGAGTGCAGGTAGCGTTGGACGAGTACTTCAAGAATTGCAAATGTCTGCCTAAGAGCGATGGAGAACTGCAGCGAGCGTTTACCGCATCTCTGGTTACGCCTGACAAGCTCGTGGATGCGTGGGGTCACAGTTTTTATGCGGTCTACAACACGGATAGTCGCTACGCGGATCGGGCCACTATCCAGAACGTCGGCATGTACGGCACGAAACCTAAAGAGCTCACCACTATTATTCCGGTTACTCAACAAGTTACTTCGATACATCTGAGCAGCAAGGGTGAAGACGGCGTAGCCGGCACGCCAGACGACTTTGAAGTAACCAGGGTTTCACAAATAACCGCCGAGGAATCGACCCACGGACAATCACCGACCTCGACCTTCAAGGAAGTTTTCTTTTCGGGGTCGCACGGCGCGATCAAAGGAACGGTCAAGGATGCGAGTGGCGCTATCGTGCCGGGCGTCAAAGTCTCGGCTATCGGGCAGAATTCGTCTCAGGAATACACCGCTGAAACAGATGACGCTGGTAGATTCCTCATTCCCAACCTGCCTGCTGGCTTGTATCAGGTGGTTTGCGACGCTGCCGGTTTCAAGAAAACTGTTATCGACCAGGTTCCAGTTAATTCATCCAACATCACTACAGTCGATTTTCAGCTGGAGGTGGGTTCCATCTCTGAGCTTGTCACCGTTACCAGCGGAGACTCACAAGATATCAACACCTCATCAACAGAAGTAAGCATCGTAAGCGACAAGACACAGATTTCGATCGGACGTTCCGCCCAGCTCGCCACGCCGCGTCTGCGCGAATATTTCCCTGAGACTCTCGTCTGGCAACCATCATTGGAAACTGACAAACAGGGACGCGCGCAGTTGAAGTTCAAACTGGCCGATAACATTACCACCTGGAAAATGTCGGTGATTGGTTCGACTGAAACCGGCGAAGTCGGCATGGCCGAAACCGAGATAAAGTCTTTTCAGCCGTTCTTTGTAGATCACGATCCACCGCGAGTGTTGACCGAAGGCGATCAGATTTCGCTTCCGGTCGTGCTGCGAAACTATCTTGAGCAAGCCCAAACAGTCGATCTGGAAATCAAACCAGAGAGCTGGTTCACGGTTACGGGGCCAATGCGTCAGCGGACCAGCGTTCCCGCCGGTGATGCAGCGCGGCCAATCTTTGATCTGACGGCGATTGCTTCGGTGAAAGACGGCAAGCAACGCATCACTGCCCGTGGCGCCGATGCGAGTGACGCCATTGAAAAGCCGGTAACGGTCCATCCCGATGGCGAGGAACAAACACAAACTGCGAGCGAGGTGTTCAGCTCGCGGGCTTCGCTGGACCTGAATCTTCCTTACGCGGTAATCGCCGGCTCGACACAGGCTGAACTAAAAATCTATCCCAGCCTGATGGCCCACGTGGTTGAGAGTATTGATGGAATCCTCGAACGCCCACACGGCTGTGGCGAACAAACGATATCGTCGACCTACCCGAGCGTTCTCTTGTTAAAACGCAATCGGCAACTGGCAACAAGTTCACCAATTGCAAACAAAGCGCTGCGCTACACCGAGCTCGGTTACCGACGGCTGCTCAGCTATCGCACGGAGGATGGTGGTTTTTCTTACTGGGGACATGACGAGAAAGCTGATTTCGCGTTGACAGCATACGCGCTTCGGTTTTTGCACGACGCCGGCGAGTTCGTCAAAGTAGATGGCCGAGTAGTCAATGACGCGCGAAGTTGGCTGCTTAAACAACAACGAGGGGATGGCAGTTGGGCCGCATGGAATTACGGCGGTTCCAATGACGATCGGCGCGACGCCTTGCTGACTGCTCTGGTGGCGCGCGTGCTCGCGGTAACTCAGCCGCCCACTACGTCGCCCACAGATGACAACTCCCTCCATTTGAAACTAGCGCTCTCGTATCTCTCCGGGAAAATCGAAACCGTCGCTGAGCCTTACCTGATCGCCTCGTATGCCCTGGCGGCGATCGACGCAGGCGATAAGACAAACGCCCGGCGTGCCGCTGACAAGCTTCGCAGTTTGGCGCGCACCGAAGGCGACACCACTTACTGGTCTTTGGAAACCAACACGCCATTTTATGGTTGGGGCATGGCAGGAAGGGTCGAAACAAGCGCGCTCGCGATTCAAGCGCTCGCCAGAATAGCGGACGCGAAAACTAATGAGCGCGGTCTCGAAACGACAGATCCATTGATACGCAGCGGGCTGCTGTTTCTCTTGAAAGAAAAAGATCGTTACGGCGTTTGGTATTCGACTCAGGCAACTATCAATGTGCTGGACACGCTGGTGTCGCTACTAGCCAGAGAGAATCAAACCCAGGCTGCGTCGCCGGTAGAAGTTATTGTGAATGGCCAGCCGGCGACTTCAATCAGCATGCCGGCCAACGATCAAACCGCGGCTTTGATCCACGCCGACATCACGCGCTTTCTGCGGAGTGGTCAAAACCATGTCGAGCTGCGACGTGCCGGCGTAGCGTCTTACGCTTCCGTGCAACTGGTCACCAGCTATTACGTTCCCTGGGCCGCAGCACAAGCTGCGCATAATGAAGTGCCGACGAACAAGAAGGAAGACTCATTGCGACTGATAGCAACGTTTGACAAGACCGAGGCGAAAATTAATGACGAGATCGTTTGTCATGTGAAGGCTGAACGTGTCGGTTTTCGCGGCTACGGAATGATGCTGGCGGAGATTGGTTTGCCTCCGGGCGCCGACGTCGATCGTGCTTCGCTGGAAAGTGCCGTCAAAAATTCCAGCTGGAGTATTCGTCAGTACGACGTTTTGCCGGACCGCGTGGTCGTTTATCTTTGGCCAGCGGCTGGCGGGGTCAGTTTCGACTTTAAGTTTCGCCCGCGCTTTGCGCTCAAGGCGAAGTCGGCTCCGTCAACTATTTACGATTACTACAATCCGGAATCGAACTACGCTATTGCGCCGACAAGTTTTGCGGTGCACGGAGATTCCCAAATGCAGGTTCCTGCGCAAAGCGATCGAGCGCGTTAGACGTCAATTCAATCACCACGACACGGGAACTTCCGTTCAGGCTCGTGGTCTAAACTTGCGCAGTGGCAACGGAGCTTTCTCCCCGGGCTCTCCAATCATCCGTTTATTTGAAAGGAGACCTATGGCACCCAAGAACTTTCTAAATAACATCACTATTCCCTCCCCGTGCACTGCTGATTGGAACTCGATGATCGGCAACGATCAGGTGCGGTTCTGCCAACACTGCAAGCTAAATGTGCACGATCTTTCCGCGATATCTCGCAATCAAGCGGAGCGGTTAGTAGCCAAATCAAATGGGCGCCTCTGCATCCGTTATGTTCGCGATCCGCTGGGACGATTAGTCAACCTGCCGGCGACTCAAAAACTTCATCGCATCAGCAGACGCGCTTCGCGTTTCGTCGCCGGAGCATTCACCGCCACTCTCAGCATTAGCAGCGCGGTGGCCCAAAGCTCGCCCGCTTCACGATTGCGCGCTGTGGATACGCCCGCCGCCACGCAACCCGTTGAATTGGGCCGCACAATCACCGGCACGATTACAGACGGAAATGGAGCCGTCATTTCGGGAGCGACGATTTTTATTTCGAACAATGAGCTTCAGGTTGCGCTTTATGCCGGCACCAACGACGCCGGAGAATTCAAAGTCGAACGATTACCTGACGGCGTTTATGAAATGCGAGTTGAAGCGCCGGGTTTTGCACCTCACGAGAACGAGCGGGTCTTTGTTTCGGCCAACAGCACAAGTCGAGTCGACCGTACGCTGCAGGTTGCCCAAATCGACGAAATTACTGAAATACCGATAGAGCGACTACGGTTCGCGATGGGTGGCGCCATGGCTGTAGCCACACCCGACAGTCCTTTCATCAGAGCCGCCCAGGAGGACGATCTGGAACAGTTGACCGCCCTGCTCGCCGGTACTGACGTAAATGCTCGCGACGTTGTCACGCATACGACCGCTCTCGAACACGCCGTTCGCAACGCCAATCGCGAGATGATCCAGTTACTTTTGTCTGCCGGCGCCTCAGTCAATGCCCGGAACGACAGTGGCGAAACCGTTCTGATGATGATTGACTCCGATGCCACCAGCGATTTGATCTGGGATCTCATCAACGCCGGCGCCAAGGTGAATTTGAGCGACGTAGACCACAACACCGCGTTAATGCGGGCGGCAGCGGTCGGTAATGTCGACGCCTTAAAGACTCTTCTCGAAGCGGGGGCAAAGCCAGACGTTCGTAACAAGGACGGGGAAACTGCGCTCATGCAGGCAGCGAGCGAAGGTTACGTCAACGTTGTCCGCGCGCTGGTTGTTGCCGGCGCTGATATCAATCTCAAAGACAACGAAGGGAACAGTCCAATCGACCGCGCGCTCGATGGCGGACACTCCGCTGTGGTGCGGTTCCTGAAATCTAAAGGCGCGTTTGAGTCGCCTGTTAAGGAAGAGAAAGAGGAAGAAAAGTAAACAAGGATTGCGTGTCGGCGAACACTGCATGAGCGTATGACGCTCATGCAAGGATGTGCTACCCTGACGCTGTTATTTATCTAAACAGGAGGGATGCATGTCAGAAGAAAAAGAGACTTGTAAGAACCCGGTTTGCAGTTGTCCGCCGCAGGAAGGCGGAAAGTACTGCAGCGCTTCTTGTGAAGGCGCCGGCCAAACAATCGAGCTCAATTGTGATTGTGGCCATTCAGACTGCGGCGGAAAGTTCTAAGGAACTGAGTCGTTGAAACAAATCAAAAGAGGCGCAACTAGCGCCTCTTTTTTGTTATTCAGCTTTCGGCTTGAGAAGCATTTTTTTGAGGACCGGATTTGGTTCAACTGCGGCATGCGCGATGGCCAGCCTGCGTCCAGCTGGACCACCGTCAATCATCAAAGCTGAAACAGCATCGAACCGCAGCAACTGGGCTTCGTCCGACAATAGCGGCTTAAGAAAGTCGAAGCCAGTATTCTTCCAGCGGTAAACCGCAATATAAGCTGCCAGTCCCCGCTTGCGTAGATCCTCGTCTTTCAACAAAGCCTTCAGCGTTCATCAAATGCGGCATCAACCTTTGTCTTCAGGATTTCAGTCGCCTGCCAGCGCACCCCGCCATCTTCGTGCGCCATTAGTTCAACCAGAGGATCCACGTAGGAGGGAGACCACTGCTGCGAAATTCTTTCCAGGGCAAACGCGATTACCGAGGAATTCGCATGCTGCAAAAGTTTCGGGAGTGGCACACCAGCCTTAATTTGTTTCTCAAACTCTTCTCCTGAAATCTGCTCAAATATAGAGCGAATTCGCGACTCCGCGTATTCGGTCTCGTATGCATGCGGGTTTAGAAAGTAAGCATTCAGATAATATTCAAGCGCTCGCCGATAATCCTTTTTCAGTTTGAAGAAAAATCTTCCTACCCAGAGTTGGACCAACTCCGCCTGCGGCGCTAATTCCGCAGCCTTAACATACGACTCCTCAGCTTTTTGATAATCCTCACCCTGATAAACGACTCCTAGATCGAACCACAAGCGACCAGCGGCAGGAAATCGCTGCAGCGCCTGGGTCAGCAGAATGCGCGCTTCAAGTGGTTTGGCCTCGGTAACTTTCTCCGCGCGACGTGCGTAACCCATCGGTGTCTCGGGAAACTTTTGTAAGTACTCGTTCTCGAGTTCGTCGACGGCTTTTTGGTTTTGCTGCCGACTCGCTATCTCCATCAGTCCTTCCGTAAAACGATAGTCGTCCGGTTTCTTTTGCATCCCGGTCTGCAGAAATCGCCTGGCACTAACAAAGTCGTCTCGGGAAATGTATATATCAGCCAACTTAAAAATCGTTTCAATTGAGTTGGGATCGCGCGCGTACTCGCTCAGCAAGCGAGATTCCGCGGCTTTGCTGTTGTCAAAACCTTCAAAGTCGCGTAGGAACGACGCGTTAAATGTCTTCTCGTCAAAAAGACCACGGCGGGCGGCCTCGAGGACAAAGAATGCCTCAATTCGTTTCTCGTGACCCGCGTAGTACTTAGCCAGCGCCATGTGGGCGGCGGGTTCAAGGTAGTGAACCGCGAAATCACGCTGCAGCTCGGCTACTCTCGGCTCAACACTCTGGGCTTTCGCAGCTGAACAGACCGCGAGCAAAGCGAGTAACGATAACCAGCGAGTAGTTGTGTGGGAGTAAGTCACGGAAATATCTTTCAGTAGATTAGCCAGGCGGTGTTGCCAGTGACAGAAACTGCGCCGCCAGCTTCGGCCCGGTTCCCTCGTCTTCGTGTTTGAAGAACACGAACGTTTCCTTCCAATTCTGATCGCGAATACGCGCCGCCCAATCGAGCAAATTTTCTTCAGAGTAGTTCACTCGTCGCAAACGCAGGTAACCCCAGTCTGCTGTTTTGTCGATGTGCGAAACTGGCAGATCATCGGTATCGGAAACTACCAACGGCCGGTTCTGGCTTCGTAGTAACTCCAACACATCGTCATCAAACCAGCTGGGATGACGAAACTCGAAAGACGCAGGTGTTGTCGCCGGCAGTTGCGCAAGAAACGTTTCGAGACGAGGCAAATCTTTCTTCATGTTCGGCGGCATCTGAAATAACACGACGCCTAACTGGTCGCCCAAAACCGCTGCGGTCTCAAGAAAATATCTCGTTTCGTCTGCCGTCTCTTTTAGTCTTTTGAAGTGAGTGATGCGTTGCGAGGCCTTTAACGAGAACCGAAAACTCCCCGGCACCTGTTCCTTCCAATTCTCGAGCATGCTTTGCTGCGGCATGCGATAAAACGTGGCGTTGATCTCTACCGTGCTTAGTCGCTGGGAGTAATAATTCAGCATTTCCTTCGCGGGAATTTTTTCCGGATAGAAACTGCCTTTCCATTCTTTATAGCTGTAGCCGCTGGTGCCGACGTGTAATGTCATATGAAAGTTTGGTTACGTGCTCGAACTACTAGCCTTCGTGTTCTTCGTGAGTTTTAGTTCGTGTTGTTCAGTGGTTTAGTTTTTGTATTCCGATTAACGAGAAGGCTTACCACCAAATCCCCCGAAACTAAAACTCACTAAAGAACACGAAACGTTAAGCCGTGGGCTTCGTCCACTTGCCGCCCGCAATAATTGGCACGTTGCCCGGGTCGCCGTTGTAAACGTAAATCCAGCCCTCCACATTCTGCCTGCTCGCGTCGCTGATGTTTACTCGCCGGCGAACAAACAAACCTTTCGCGGGAACTCTCGGATCAAAATCTTCATACTCATCGAGCGCGGCAAGCGTCACTTCATCGTGCGGCAATTCGAACAGTTCACCGTGAATCAAAGTGTCGGCTGCGGAATCGAGGACCGCGCCGGGGTAGTCGCCAAAGTCGTGCAGCCTCCCTTGAACAGACGCCGCGCCCAGGCTGCGGAGGCGTTGCATCACTTCGGCAATTTCTCCGGCAACGTATTCTGACCGAAGCGTTCCGCATACGAAGAGATAATCTTTCATCTGGTTAGGGGCGACTCAAAACTTCTTAACTTAGTTAGTAGCGCACCGAGCAATTTCTATGATACACAAGGCAACCACAGACACCATAGATCTTGCCGGGGCCAAGCATGTCAGCAAACACTACAAACATCGAATCACTGCAACAGGAAGATCGCGTCTTCCCACCGCCGCCAGAGTTTTCTGAGAACGCTCACATCAAATCGCTGGACGAGCTGGAAGCGTTGCGCGCCGAGGCCAGTGCTGACCCGGAAGGTTTCTGGTCGCGAATGGCTGAAGAGCTGCACTGGTTCAAACGTTGGGACACTGTGCTGAAGTGGTCGCCACCGCACGCGGAATGGTTTGGTGGTGGCAAGACGAACGTTTCCTACAACTGCCTCGACCGGCATTTGACCACCGCGCGTCGCGATAAAGTGGCGCTTATCTGGGAAGGTGAACCCGGCGATGAACGCACGCTCACTTACGCGCAACTTCATGCGGAAGTTTGCAAGTTCGCAAACGTCCTCAAACAACGCGGCATCGAAAAAGGCGATCGGATCGCACTCTACCTGCCGCTAATTCCGGAACTGGCAATCGCGATGCTCGCCTGTGCGCGTCTCGGCGCCACTCACTCTGTAATCTTCGGTGGCTTTTCCAGCAGCGCGTTGGTCGATCGCATTAACGATGCTAAGTGCAAGTTGGTGGTAACGGCTGATGGCGGCTGGCGGCGCGGTAAGGAAGTGAAACTCAAAGCAGCGGTCGATGAAGCGTTGCAGGAGACACCGTCAGTCGAAGCCTGCATTGTAGTGCAACGCTCTGGTAGTCCTATTCAGATGGCGTCGGGGCGTGATCACTGGTGGCACGAGTTGATGTCCTCAGCGAGCGGCGAGTGTGCTGCGGCAGAGCTCGATAGCGAACATCCGCTCTACATTCTTTACACTTCGGGAACGACCGGAAAACCAAAGGGCATCCTGCACACGACCGCCGGTTACCTTTTGCAAGTGCACCTCACTACCAAGTGGATTTTCGATCTCAAGGATGAAGACGTCTACTGGTGTACAGCTGACATCGGCTGGGTTACCGGTCATAGCTACGTTGTGTACGGTCCGCTTTCAAATGGCGCGACCGTCTTGATGTATGAAGGTGCGCCCAATCATCCCGAGCCGGATCGTTTCTGGGACATCATCGAGCGTCGTCGCGTCAATATTTTTTACACCGCGCCGACGGCTATTCGCGCCTTCATCAAGTGGGGCGAGCAGTGGCCCCTCAAGCATGATCTCTCAAGCCTGCGCTTGCTCGGCACGGTTGGTGAACCAATCAATCCCGAGGCGTGGATGTGGTATCACAAGATGATCGGCAAAGGCGCGTGTCCCATTGTCGACACCTGGTGGCAAACCGAAACCGGAGCGATCATGATTTCGCCAATCCCGGGCGCTACCCCGACCACACCTGGTTCCGCCACCAAACCTTTTCCCGGGATCGAAGCTGACATCATGACGCGAGAGGGAAAATCTGTCGGCGCAAATGAGGGCGGTTACCTGGTCATCAAACGGCCCTGGCCTTCAATGCTGCGCACGATCTGGGGCGACGACGAACGCTACCGCGAACAGTACTGGTCGCAAATAGAAAATATTTACTTCGCCGGAGATGGCGCGCGTCGCGATGAGCATGGCTACTTCTGGATCATGGGACGTATTGACGACGTCATTAACGTTAGCGGGCATCGTCTGGGGACTGCTGAAGTCGAAAGCGCTTTAGTGTCACATGCAGCAGTGGCTGAAGCTGCCGTAGTCGCTCGTCCGGATGAGTTGAAGGGTTCGGCTATTGTTGCTTTCGTCACGCTTGAGGGCTCACATTCGCCAACACCAGAACTGAATGAGGAACTGCGCGCCCACGTTGTGAAAGAGATCGGCGCCCTGGCGCGGCCGGACGAAATACGTTTTAGCGACATGCTTCCCAAAACTCGCTCAGGAAAAATAATGCGCCGGCTGTTGCGCGAGATTGCGACTAGTGGCACGGTAGCCGGCGACGTTACCACGCTGGAAGATTTTTCGGTGCTGGAGAAATTGCGAACTGAAGAAGAGTAAGTCATTTGAACCTGGTTCTTTGAGCTTTGTACTTGGTGCTTTGTACTTTGTTTGTGATTTGATCTGGAACAATCCCAAGCTTCGTCCTGAAGTTGAAGCACAAATCATCAAGTACAAAACCCAGGGAACAAAGTAGCAAGCTCAAAGTTCAAAGATCCAAGCACAGCATTGTGCTTATCTTTTGTTGCTAAAAGTATTAAACTGCGCACTCTTGCCCGACAAGGAGTTTTATTATGGCCCGCCACATGGAAACAGAAACCCGCTCCGGACCACGCTATTTAGTTACGTTCGAAGTGCGCGCTGAATGGGACGAGCCCGGCGGAACCCACATCATGTCAGAAGGCACTACGGAAAATGTGGGGCCCGAAGGCACGCTCGTGCACCTGCCCAAGAAGTTGCCCGATGTTGGCAGTCGCGTTCGTCTCGAAGTCCAGAATGAAGAAGGCGCCAAGCTTCAGGTTGTGGCGGAAGTTTTGCGCATTGAACGGAATCCGGGACATCCGCTCGCCGCGCTGCAACTGCTGGGCGAAACTGATGAATGGAAAGGTCTGATTTGGGAGGCCGCGGCCCCACGCTTTGCCGCGCCGCCGCCAGCGGCCGAAGACGAAGAAGATGACGAG
This sequence comes from Pyrinomonadaceae bacterium, assembly GCA_035472495.1. GTDB lineage: Bacteria > Acidobacteriota > Blastocatellia > Pyrinomonadales > Pyrinomonadaceae > PSRF01. Next base: position 68,903 of record DATIPD010000002.1, read on the forward strand.
GAGGAAGACGAGTTAGCCAACTGAAAGGAGTCCCATGAGCACATCCCCCGGCACGACTTTACCTGATCATGAGCGACGCAAGTTTCCACGTTACTACGTCAACGCCCGGCTTACCCTTGCAGTTGAAGATGAAAGCTTGAAAGAGTCGCTGGGCCTGGGCGAGCCTTCAGATATCAGTCTTGGTGGCTTACGTGTCACCAAACTTCCAGCTTGTCCCAACGTTAAAGTAGGTGACCAACTGGGTCTGCTTCTTCTCGATCGGGAAGACGCTTTGTCGTTACATGGCGAGGTGGTGCACCATGCAACTGCCGATACCTTTGGCGTTGAATTCCGGCACCTCTCACCCGAAGATCAAGTCGCTGTTGGTGGAGTGATCCGGCGACTCTACCAGTAAAAAAACATAAACGTGGAACTTCAAGAGACGAAAGAAACCGCGCGCTCCGTCGCCAAGGCCGCCGCCGAATACTTGCTGCAAACGCGCACGATCCTCCGTGTCGTTCTGATCGCCCTTCTTGCTTACTATTTTATCGAAGCGACGAGGTGGGTAATCATTAAGGTAACCAGCGTCCTCTTGCTGCTGGTGCTGGCGATTTTCTTCGCCTACCTCGTTTCACCGCTGGTGGAGTTTCTCAGTCGGCCCATTCCTCTCGGCGCGCGCCGGTTTTCTATTCCTCGCTCGCTGGCGATTTTGACTTCTTACGTGCTGATCGTGGCGGTAGTCGTCTTCGGCATCTATGTGCTGGTGCCACGACTCGGCAGTCAGTTCCCCGAATTTTCCGCGCAGGCCAGAGTCTATTGGAACGTTGTCGGGGAAAAACTTCAGGGGTGGGTGGAATATTTCCGCTCGCATCGCATGCCCGGACCCCTGCTTGATGCAATCAACAGCGCGATCCCCGGCGTGTTTGAAAGAGTAAGTGGAACGGTAAGTGGCGCGATCCCGAGCATGGTCGGCTGGGTGGCCTATTTGCCCTGGCTGGTTTTGATTCCCGTATTGAGTTTTTTCCTTTTGAAAGACGCAGACACATTTCGCCGTTCGGCCTTACAAATGCTTCCTCGCGGACGCTGGCGCTGGCGTGGTGACGAGTTCTTTCAGGATGTTAACAGCACACTCGCGGCTTACATTCGGGCGCAACTCTCCGCTTGCCTGTTCATTGGTGTCATGTGCGCTCTCGGTTTCACCGTGCTAGGCCTGCCTAGTCCACTGGTGCTGGGAGTAATCGCGGGGATTTGTGAGTTTGTGCCGCTCGCTGGTCCGCTGTTGGTTTTGGTGCTGGCCGCGCTGGCCGCTGTGTTACATGGCGGTCCGTTCTCCGCCCTGTTAGTTATTGTATTTCTGATCGTGCTGCGGATTGTGCAGGACTACATAGTTTATCCGCGCTTGATCGGACAGGGCATTCACCTTCATCCACTGGCTGTCATCCTCGCAATCCTCGCGGGTGCGGAGCTTGCCGGTGTCGCGGGAATTTTTTTGGCGATTCCGACAGTAGCAATTCTTACGGTCAGCTATCGTCACTGGCTCGAGCATCGCGGCAGCGAAGGCATCGCAGATTTGCTTGAACCAACCCCCGCTCCGACTGTGCCGCCTGACGAACTTCTTTCAACCTTGAGCGATCATGGCGCCGTCGTCACACCTCACCATCATGAGGCGGGACATCCGGATCTTTATACCACTCCGGAAGACATGGAACGCGAGCGTCCCGATCTGACGACGGGCGAATTGAAGATGCCCGGCGAAGACTAGTTTCCAAGAGTAGACGAATGAGCCCTCGGGGAACCTGCCTCCTGCGCTTATAACAATTCCTGTCAACTTACTGGGAACGCGGGCGTCCCCGCCCGCCATGAGTGAAGCGAACAACTCTTGCCCTGCTCGCCCTTGTTTAAGAGAAAGAACGTCTCCGGCAATAGTATTTTGTTCTGAAGATTTGGCTCAGCCGCTGTTCGCTTCGCTCACTGCGAACGGGAACGCCCGCGTATCCCAGTAAGCTGACTGGATTTGATTATCGAAGGCGGCGGGTGCTGCTGCTGAATGTTATGACGAAGCACTGAGTGGATACACTTCTTTAACGTTCCATTAATTCAATGAAACGACCAAAGTGGTGCTCAGCATCGTGTGGGCCGGGCGCCGCTTCAGGGTGATACTGAACGGACACGACCGGAAGTGTTTTGTGCCGCATGCCTTCAACGCAACGATCGTTGAGATTGATGTGGGTGACTTCTACGTCGGCCGGGAGACTATCAGCCCGGACAGCAAATCCGTGATTGTGTGAAGTGATTTCCACGTGTTTGTCCTGCAAGTCTTTCACCGGCTGGTTGCCGCCGCGGTGGCCAAAAACCAGCTTAAAAGTTTTGCCGCCAAACGCGCGTCCCAGCAACTGGTGTCCAAAGCAGATGCCAAAAGTCGGCACGGCAGACTTGAGTAGTTCCTGAATCTGTTCCACCTCACGATTCATCGAAGCCGGATCGCCAGGTCCATTCGAAAGAAAAACACCATCAGGATTTAACGCGGCCACTTCAGCAGCAGTAGTAGCCGACGGTACTACGGTGATGCGGCAACCGCGCCGCGACAATTCACGGAGTGAATTTCTTTTCACGCCGAAGTCGTAGCAAACCACGTGAAATCTTTCCGCGCCGGTCGCCGCAACTTCGTAAGGTTTTTTGGTAGTGACCACACTCGCCAGTTCGCGATTCTCCATCGGCGCCGACATTAATGCTTTTTCAGCTACGCTGGCGGCGTCAGTATCGATAGTTGAAATGCACGCGCGCATCGCGCCCTTGTCGCGGATGTGCCTGACCAGCGCCCGCGTGTCGATGCCGTCCAGCGCCACGATGTTCCAGCGTTTCAGGTAAGCATCGAGAGTTTCCTGCGAGCGCCAATTGGAAGCCATGCGACTGGCTTCGCGCACGACGAACCCTTCTACCCACGGGCGATCCGACTCTTCATCCTCAGCGTTGACACCGTAGTTGCCGATCAACGGATAAGTCATGCAAACGATCTGTCCGGCGTAGGAGGGATCAGTCAGCACTTCCTGGTAACCCGTCATCGACGTGTTGAAGACCATCTCGCCGCAGGCTTCGCCGTCAGCCGCCCACGAGCGCCCGCGAAAAACGCGTCCGTCCTCGAGCGCAAGAATTGCTGGCTTCTTAAGTTTCATTGTAAGTGGTAGTCAGTAAACAGTAGCCAGTAGTCAGTAGTCAACTGAAGCCATATTCTTTCGTAGATCGAGAGTAACTCTCCAGCATCTTGCTTATTTCCTCCAGCGCCGTCATCAGCGTTTGAGAGTCTCCGTACTGCAGATCTCTGGCAAGAATTAAGAAGTAACGGCACTCCTCAAGCGAGCCCTGTGCAATGTTGTAGATGCAAACCTTGTCTGCAATGCCGCGCTTCTTAAATCCTTCGGCAAAGTTAGCTGGAACTGAAACCGCCGCGCGCCTGAGTTGCGAGGTCAACCCGAATAATTCATGTTTCGGGAATGACTCAGTAAACCGATAGATCGCGAGCACCCACGCATGAGCCTTGCGCCACACTTCGACGTCCTCAAACGTTCTCGATTTCATGATTAGATTTTTCCGAAGCGGAGGGTGGTGGATATCAGCGGCTTCTAACCAGCGATTCTACTGTCTACTGACTACTGTCTACTGACTACTGCTCTTAATGAACTGCTGCGCCTCGTTGAGCCAACGTTTATCAGCGCGATACTTGTACGCTGGAGCAGTTTTCACTGCTTCAATACACGCCTCCATCGAACTCGTCGCTTCACGTCGATGGCCCAGAGCGGCGTGCGCGCGTCCCATCAAGTAAAGCGCTTCCGGGTCTGAAGGGCGGCGTTCGATGAACCGCTCCAGTGCATCTCGCGCGTCCTCGAACTGTCCCGCCGCCAGATAAGTCGCCCCAACTTCGCGCCAAATCTCGTGTTGACTGTGGCCGGGATCGCGACTCACAACCTGCTCGAAATTCTTAATCGCGTCGGCATATCTTTTTTGCTGCCTGGCAATGCGGCCCAACTGATAGTGCGCGTCAAGCTCTTCGTCGTCGATCTGGACTGCTCGCTCAAAACGCTCGCGCGCCGCGTCCAGTTCTCCGCGCTGTTGATGAATCAAGCCCAGGTTGTAATGGGCTGAAGCGTCTGCCGGGTTTAGCGTCGCCGCTTCCAGATTGTGACGGAAAGATTCGCGCGCGCGTTGATTTCGCATGACGCCGCTGACGTAGCCGCGCACCAGCATGAACAGAATAAAGAGCAGGAATGGCGAGCCTAAGATCGGACGCAGCAGCAGCGTCCACAGGGGCGACAGAAAAAGTGCGAGCAACAAACCAAAACCTGAAATCGCAACTGCGCGAATTGCAGAGATCCGAAAAACTTCCCGCACACCGAAAACCGTCGTCACCGCGAACATCAACAGCTTGATCTGGCGAAACAGGTTGCCCCCAATCATTGCCGGATCGCTCAAAGCTATTTGCATCTGCTGCTGCATGTCTGGCCAGCTCTTAAACCAGTTCAGGACTTGCGGCGCTGACTGCATTGTCTGAGTCACGTAAGAGGCTTGAATCCCGCTAAAGTGAAAAAAGACAGCAACGAGGAGACTTAACGCGTTTGTGATCACCAACGCGTAAAGCAGCGTGGAAGCTAGCGAGGCGTATTCCTGTTGCAACAACAAGCTGAGCCGCCCACGGCGTTCGAAAATATTGGCGACGAAAGCGATCAGGGGGACCAGCACGATGCCGATTAGCATGAGCGTGAGGCTTGACTGAAAGAGTAACTGAATAACGAATCCGGGACCGCGCGTGAGAAAGCCACGAGTGCCGATGAGCAACTGAACTACAACTACGAAGACGATCTGCGTGACGAGCGCCATCAGGCCCAGCGCAGCGAGCGGCGCGCGATCGCGCACTTCTCGCAGGCCACGCCCGGGCGCGTAAAAAACCATCAACAGCAGACGTAACCAGTCGAGCGGAGTCAAATCAGTTCTCAAGTTGCGACAATCAAACTTATTCCTCAGGAACGTCCTGTATTTCTCGGGGCGGATGATAACTGGGCGGCGCGGGCGTCAGGTCTTCATGATGAATCACGCTGGCCGCGCTGGGCGGCCAATAACGGAAGAGAGCCTTGCCGTAGATGTACTTCTTCGGCACCAATCCCCAGCTGCGCGAGTCGCTGGAATTGTCGCGATTGTCTCCCATCACGAAATAATAGTTCAGTTTGATCATGGTCACGCCCATGCTGCGGTTGGCGGTCGCGGCCGTAGTCTTCGGATCCAGGTAACGCTCTTCCAGTGGCGCGCCATTGATGAAAACAGTGCCATCGCGCATCTCGATCGTTTCTCCAGGCAAGCCAATCACGCGCTTGATGTAGCTCTTGGACGGATCTTCCGGATACCAAAAGACCACAATATCGCCTCGCTCAATCTTGGGCGCCCAACGATATTCGTCGTAGTAAATCAGTTTGTTGACAAAAATGCGTTCGCCGTCGTGCAGGCGCGGCAACATCGAAGTGCCTTCAACTTTCACCGGCTGCACCACAAACACAACCACCAGCGCCGCAAGCATCAGCGCAAAAATCAGATCGCGCATTAACAACCGGCTCTCTGCCCAGAGGTTGTTTCGCGACGCTTCCTCAGGTCGATGGACCTGAATATCTTTGTCGTCATCAACGTCGACGCCACCGAATGGCGGAGGCCGGCGAGTTCTAAATCCAAGCATCTCTTAACACCACGCGTCCAACTGCTGCCTGCTACCTCAAGATAACAAGTGAGGTTAGCTTTCGTATCTGGCCTTGTCAAACTTCGCAAAGTAGCGGATTTCGGATGACTATTTCGCCGCGGATTGACGCCGACGACGCAGCTCGGAAAGCTTCACAGAGGCAGCGAAACGCATTAAGTTCTCAACTAGTCGCCTTTTTGATTCTTGCTTATCTGCGGATATCCGCGTTAATCCGCGGCTGCTCTTCGGCCGGTCGGTGGCGCTCCCGGTTCTGATTTCATCCAAATTCATTGGGCCAATGACCACGAACTAGTTCATTCCTGCGGCAACAGTTGACAGCTTTCTCCACCGCTCTCTATCATCGCTCCCTACAAGTTCGGCTCAAAAAATTCCCCAAAGAGACTCGAACGGAGGCACTTGTGATCAAACTAGACATCATCAACCGCGTTGCCGAGAAAACCGGCGTTCCCAAGATGAAAGCCGAGCAGGCAGTTGATGCTCTCTTTCATTCAATGAAGGAAGCGTTGACGCGCGGCGAGCGAATTGAGTTGCGCGGGTTTGGTGTTTTTGTGGTCAAGCCTCGAAAGCGTGGCGTGGGACGAAATCCGCGGACGGGCGAAGAAGTGGCGATTCCTTCCGGCAAAACAATTCGCTTCAAACCAGGCAAAGACCTGCAGGTTAGCGATGATGTGGTGCTCACTCCCGATTCCGATTCGGATTCTGAAGATTAAGTTGCGTTAACAGATTTGCTGAAGTTAATGAGGCTAGGGCCGCGGACTCCTTTGTCCAGACTCTAGCCTCTAACATCGAAAAGAGCCGTCGAATCACGAATGTCAGAACACGTTCAAGCCGTTCCCTTTGCACCCGCGCGAGACTTCTTGCCTCGCGGCCGTCGCTTCAAACCGACCGCGCGGGAGTGGGTCAGACATGGCGCGCTCCTGCTCTTGACGTTCATCAGTACCACGTTCGCAGGCGTGATGATTGCTTCGGAAGCGAATGTGTCCGATCCGGTGCCGTCTGGCTTTTTCGGCTATTTCGTTTCCGTTCCTTTGTACTACTTGCACACCGTCGCTGACCTTGTTAGGCAGGCGACAAACGATCCGGCCTTGCTGCTTTCCGGTCTGACTTTCTCTACCGCACTGCTGACGATTCTCACGGCCCACGAGATGGGTCATTACCTGGCTTGTCGTTACTACGGCGTTGACGCCACGCTGCCGTTCTTTATCCCGGCGCCGCCGCTCTTCCTCGCGGGCACGTTTGGCGCTTTCATCAAGATGCGCTCACCAATTCCCTCGCGCCGCGCGTTGTTTGATATTGGACTGGCGGGACCCCTCGCAGGTTTTGTGGTGTTGCTCCCAATTGCGGTTGGGGGAATTCTTTTGCAAACAAGACAACCCCACGCAGCCGGGATTGGCGGAATAGTTTTCAACGATCCACTTTTGTTTCAAACGATCGCCAAACTCAGCGGGACAAACCTCAGCGCCGATGCTCTACCGCATCCCTTCTGGATGGCCGCCTGGATAGGATTGTTAGTAACGAGTTTGAACTTGATGCCGGTGGGACAACTCGACGGCGGTCACGGAACCTTTTCGCTCTTCGGTCAACGTGCGCACAAGATCCTCGGGCGGTTGGCGTTCGTGGCAGTTGCCACGACGTCTATCCTGGGCTTCATCTGGCACAGCAGCCCAAGCGGTTTTCTTTACACGGTGTTGCTGGGAGTTATGTTGCGGGTGCGCCACCCTGCGCCTCAGGAAGCAGAACCACTGGGCACCGCGCGCGTGGTGGTGGCTGTGCTGACACTGCTGGTTTTTGTTTTGTCGTTCGTGCCTTTTCCGATCACGATTACGTGACGTCAGTCGCGGCCGCGGGTAACAGCCCTTTGATTTCCCGCACCACCTTCGCGACCTCAGCTTGATCAGCCAGCGCAATCATGAAGAACTTGTAACCTTCGTGGAAGCAGATCACTCCATTCGCAAACAGCCAAACTGTTCCTAGAAATGGATTGCCACCGATCAGCCAACTGACCGGCGCGCCGACCACGCTACCCGGTTGCAATATCTGCGCAAACATCACCGCGCCAGCGGCACAACTGATCGTGCCCAGCAGTGGCGCACCAACGTATTTGGTCGCGTTGCGAGCAAACTCAATTCGCGAGCGTTCAGCTTCATCCAGTTCACCGGCTGCGAGTAGTTCTTCCTGTTTGCGCAGGTAGTCGTTGAACTTCTCGCTCAGTTTCCTGGCCCCAAAAATGGGCAACGCCGAGTGGGTCAGCCAATGAGGATGCGCGCCCAATAAAACGGCGTCGAGTCCCGGCAGTGCCGTGCCCAGGCGCACACCCAAGACGACTGAAAAAGAAACGAGCGCCGCCTTGCCCGGGTTTTCTTTAATCCACTCTTTCGCTTTCAGGATTCCGGCAGTGGCGGCAGTCGAAGCCCTGGTGACCTTGGCGCTTGTCTCATAAAAATTTGCCGCGCGTTCGTAGTAGGTCTTCGCGTCTTCAAGAACTTCGCCAGCCTGTTTACCCAGGTCTCCGGCTGCGTCGCTGATTACACTCCCAGCCTTTTCCGCGCCCCGGGCCGCCTCCGAAGCCGCGCGCCGCGCTGTGTTGCTAAGGTCGTCGCCAGCCATACGTTCCGCTTCTGTCCGCAGTTTTTCGGCGCCGGAGCTAATCGTATCCGCCCCGCGTTTGGCGGCATCCCCAGCAACTCGAGAACCCTTGTCAACAAGATCAGACAGCGCATATTTCTCGTCCAGCTCGCGGGCTTTGCGGCGCACTGTCTTCTGCCATTCGTCAATCTTATCTTTGTAATCAGCCATAGCTATGGTGTTTGCTGCAGGGCTTTTGCTAACTCAAGGTTCCCGTTCTCACTTATCGTACGACAGCAACGGCGCGCGAGTTCATCGCTTCTTACGTTTTACCGGCGACGGACCAGAAGTCTTGCGCGGCCCAAAGGTGGCATGCTACAGTTCGCGTATTCAGTAATTGTGCTTACCAAGAAAAACTCGCCAAGTCAGTCGAGCCAGACAATAGCTGAAAAGTTCAAAACCTCGGTTGCGGTCAGTCCTTACATTTCCAGCACAGTTAACGAGCGGAACTGAATTACCAGGGGGATACGGACTAGTACGAATGTGAATAATTGCATTAACTTTTCTTCTTAACTACCAACCAGAATATATACCCCCATGAGTGATACCGACAAAAAACCGAGAGCCCCTCGCCGGCCTCAGGATCTGACTCCAGCAGACCGGATAGCGATCATTCGCCGGCTCGAGTTTGGCGCCAGCCTGAGCGACGAGACCGTCTCGCGATTGGCCGAGAATTCGCTAGTCATCGACGTGCGCCGGCGTCGTTTTGTATATCGCGCGCTTGAAGAAGCCGACGCGCTGTTTGCCATTGTCAGCGGACGCATCAAACTCTGTCGGCTGGAAGCAGAAACCGACCGCGAAGCGGTTATCGACATCCTCCCGCAGGGTTCGCTATTCGGCGAATCAGCGCTCTATTCAAGAGCCAAGCGTCGCGAAAACTGCGCAGTGGCTTATGAGAGTTGCACGCTTCTGAAGATTCCGGCCGCGCAGTTTAAGCTGGCCCTGAACGGGGAACCGGAACTGCACGACTACACGCTGCGTTTGATTGGAATGAGACTCGAACACGCTGAACGGCGGCTGGCGGATTTTGCGCTGAACGCCATCCCGGCCCGTTTAGACCGTTTGTTGGCCGACTTTTCCGACCGCTACGGCGTTCGTGAATCCAGCGGCGTGTTGATTGATATTCCCCTGCCCCACCGGGAAATTGCGTCAATTGTCGGCTCGACACGCGAAAGCGTGACGGTCCGGCTGAACGCGATGCGACGCGAAGGCACGATCGAGTTTGTTAACCGGCGCATCCTCGTCAAACGACCGGAAGGGCTGCTCCACTCCGTTACCGAAGTCCCCGCAACCAGCTGATACACACACCTGATCTTTCCGATGAGTCAGTGTCCTACCTGCAATAAAGAAATCCAGTGGCAAGAGAATCCCTATCGACCGTTCTGTTCGGAACGCTGCAAGCTTGTCGATCTGGGTAAGTGGGTGAGTGAAGAATATCGCGTGCCCGGCAAACCTGGTTCAGAACAACCCCTGGAAGACGACGAGGAAGTCACAGACGAGTAGACTCAAGAAGTTTAGCGTTCACACTTTAGTTTGCGTTTTTTACGAGGGGCAATTAACTGTTGAACTAATGGCTAGACCGCGACGATCGCAATCTTGTGTTTGTTCGCCAATGCGATCAACTCCTCGCGATCAAACATCAAAGTCTTTCCCGCACTAAGACAAAGGCACGTAGCCCGGGCGGCGGCCATTGTTTCAATCGTTGGCACACCAACGACGGGCACATCAAATCTCATATCCTGATCCGGTTTCGACAACTTCAAAACCGTCAGCGCGCCACTCGTGAGTTTCAGTCTGCGGCGCGCCTGTTTTCCCCCAGTTAGAAGTTCGCCGGCCCGTCTGATCGTTTCGTCAGTTCCTTCCATCGCTTCAATCGCCACACATGCCTTACCGCGGACGACGATCGTTTGTCCGAGATCGAGTGTGGCCATGTGTTGGGCGACCTCGAGGCCATAGTCAATGTCAGCCCGCTCGGCTGCATTTGGTTTGCGCTGGGTCAGGTTCCCGACCTGCGGCACACTGTCCTGAAGAAAATAGGTCGAGTCGATCAGATCAATGCCCTCGCCGGCAAGTTCAGCAGCGACGGCGCCAATCAGTGAATTTGTATTACGGCGCGGCAACAGCAAAAGCATCTTCAGCATGCGCGCGTCAGGGACAGCGCGGCTGAAAATCTGCACGTGCTTTACCTGTCCGGCCATAATCGCTTTTTCCACGCCTTCAGTTTTGAAAAAGCGAATCATCTTACCGAGCTGGCCAATACCAATCCAGGTCAGACGGTCGACTTCACCTTCGATCGACGGATCAGTCTCTTCCCGAATAGCGGCGACCGACAGCGGGACGCCCGCTCGTCGCGCTCCTTCGATAACCATGAAAGGAAACCGGCCATTGCCGGCAATCAGACCGTAGCGCATGTGGCAAGGGATGAAGGATGAGGGCGGAAGGCTGAAGTATTGGAAATGAAGTCCGCGCTTTTTGAAATGACAAATGACAAATGACAAATGAGAAATGGAAAATCGCGTTCCCTTTCGCTGTCGGGCTTGAGACTAGCTGATGATTTACTTTTCATCTTCATCCCTCCTCCTTCATTCTTCATCCTTACTTAATCACTCCACGACGCGATGATTTGATGAACTCCACCAGCACATCCATTTCGGGAGATTGTTCGATTTCCTGACTGATCTTTTCCAGTGCTTGCGTCGTATTCAGTTTGGAGGCCAACAGTAGATGAAAAGCACGATGTAATGCATCGAGTGTCTCTTTTGAATAACCGCGGCGCTTCATGCCCGTAGTATTCATGCCGTAACACTTGGCGTGGTTGCCAACTGTCAGCGCATACGGCAAGGCGTCTTTCACGACTACCGAATAACCACCGATGTAAGCTTCGCGGCCAACCCGGCAGAATTGATGCACGCCTGAGTAAGCCCCAACGTTTGCGTCGTCCTGAATGATTACGTGACCGGCCAGTGTAGCGGCATTCGCCATGATTACGCGGTCACCGAGAATGCAATCGTGGGCCACGTGAGCTTGCGCCATCAACAAACAATCGTCGCCGATCTGCGTCAGTAGGCCGCCCCCCGCGGTGCCACGGTGTATGGTCACAAACTCCCGGATTTGATTACGCTTGCCGATTCGCGTCTCGGAGAGTTCACCTTTGTATTTCAGATCCTGCGCCGGGAGGCCAATTGAAACAAACGGAAAAACCCGTGTCTCCTCACCGATGATCGTCTGGCCATCGACAACAACGTGTGAATCCAAGCGGACGCCATCTTGCAATTCGACATCGTCGCCCACAATGGAAAACGGACCAATGAAGCAGCCTCTACCGATACGTGCCTGAGGACTGACTACAGCAGTGGGGTGGATGATGTTTGGTTTAGTAGCTGCAGACATGAAAACTGGTGGGTAAGGGGGAAAGGTTAAAGGGGGAAATACTTAAATCGTGGTTCCCCTTTTACCGATACCCATTCCCCTGGTTTCTTCAGACCGCCGTACCGCGGTCAGCGATAATGCTCATGATGTCGGCGTCAGCAACCAGTTGTCCTTCTACCTTGGCTTCGCCGCGCATTCGCTGCACCCGCGATCCAATTCGCAACGCCGTAACCTCGAGCATCAGCGTGTCACCGGGGATGACAGGTTTGCGGAAGCGCGCTTCACGAATGCCGGTAAACAGCACCAGCTTTTGATCGCGATCTTCAATTTCCCGCAGAGCCAATACCGCGCCCACCTGTGCCAAAGCTTCGACGACAAGCACGCCGGGCATCACTGGAGCTCCAGGAAAATGTCCCTGAAAAAAAGGCTCGTTGATGCTGACTTGCTTGATACCGACGATTCGCTCTTTGGGGACCAACTCAATGATCCGGTCCACGAGGAGAAAAGGGTAGCGATGCGGTAAGAGTTCCTGTATTGCTTGAGAATCGAGAACTGTTTCCATAGCTAATGAAGAGACGCGGCCCGCGGAACCAAGTACCGCATTGCCGCGTCTTTGATTGAGAAGTCTCCAGCCGCGAAAGTTATTGAGACGGCGTGGTCACCGCTGCGGTGGCTGGATTCTTACTGTTGAAATCGTTGATGAAGGCCCGCGTGATATCGAGCGCATCCGCTGCATAAACTAACGGCACCTGACTGCCATCGATGATCACATTGATGTTGTGCCCTTTGGCATAAACTTCGAGCGCCTTACCGATATCGTCCTGAAGCGGCGTAAACAGTTCTTTACGACGACGATCGTAGGCAGTCTGGGCATCTTCACCCTTCCGCTGGAAGTCTTTCTTCATCTGATCCAGCTGGTCCTGTTTCTGGGCAAGCGTTTTTGGATCGGCAACCGCGGCGGTCTTGGTGATGTCTTCCGTAAGCGACTGAATCTTCTGCTGTAGTCCCTGCAATTCAGTCTGGCGGGGCTGAAACTCCCGATTGAGAGTGGCCACCAGCGTATTAAAGCGCGCAATACCGGTCTTGGCATCGAGAAATGCGTCAGAGTAGATCAGCGCAATCTTGCTTTCGGGAAGTGGAGCGTTGGTTTGGGGTGTTTGCACCGGAGCCGCCGCTGTGGATTTGGGTTGCGCCAGCACCGGCGCAGCGCAAACGACTACTGCAAAGGCGAGGGCGAGTAAAAAGCGATCTGTCTTCATAACTTCCTGTATTGCTCCTTCAAGAAAAAGGCGGTTGGGTCAACTCGATTAGTTGTCTAGACAACCGCTGTGGTTGGCTCTAAGTGATCAAAAGGTGCGCCCCACGCTGAAACGAAAGACTTTCTTTTTCTCATTAAAGATGAACGGAAAACCGCTAATGATCTGGTCTTGCCTAGCCTTGGGATTATACGCAAGGATCAGGCGAAAAGGCACGTTGATGACGGGCACCTGAACGCGAACCTCCATGCCCAGACTGGCGCGATAGTCGCCAAAGTTGGCGAAAAGGCTCTGGGACAAGCGGACCGCAGTGTTCGTTTGCGCCTGGCCACGCAGGAAGACCTGCTGGAAACCAAACGGCAACCCCGTCGACGGGTCAAAGCCAATAAGATTACGCGCGTTATCGAGCTCGGCTGTGGTTACGAGACGATTGTCGCGCAAAACCAATCCGGGCACGCCCGAGAGGCCGCTCACCAGCGCCAGGTCTGTATTGGCATTGCACGCAGCAATCGTCGACAGGTTGGCGATGGCGACGCCGCCCGGGGCGCGGTCACAGCGAATTAGGCCCACCGTATTAAGGAACGGCTGATCGTCGAGGAACCGGCTGTTGAAGAATTGGTCGTTCTTGCTGCGCAGATTAAAAGCAGTACCAATGTCAGCGAACCCGGCCAACTGCACCGTGTTGCCAATGATCGGAATGCGATATTCAAAATTCCCGAGTAATTGGCTATCAGCGCCAATTGGCGTAAATGCATTTGAGATCTGAGCAACGTTGTTGCCAGTTAACCCGGTAAAGGTTCCGACGAGCGCTGCTGAAGCTGGTACACCCAGGACTTCGTCGATTGCACCCGCGGGCGTTGCCGAAATCTTGACTGCCTTTGATGTGATGTAAGTCTGCAACGGCGCGAGTGGACTAATTGAGCGGACGTTGTAACCACGAATGGTGTATTCATCACCCAGGAAAAACCGCTCGAAAATTGGCACGCCGTCGACGAATGCCAGTGAATTAGCGCCCGCCACTTTATCGGTCGTGGCAAAACTGCCAACTGTGCCGGCGATTAAGCGAAATCCAAAAACTTCGGGGTTATCCGAACGCTTGCGACGAACCGGAATGTACTGCGTGTAGGAAAGTGTCGGCTGGTAAGTTCTGACGTCCCCACCCAGTCCCGCTAAAGCAAACTGAAAAGAAAGCTCTTTGCCCGATGTTGGATCAACGTTCGCGTTGCGCGTGTCGTACGTGAAGGTTAAGGTCCCGCGGCTGGTAATGATGTTGGGCTGACAATAAATGACCGGGATGAACTGTGGGTTGCTGGAAACCGTGCCGGTCGTATCGTCGCAGCTGCTCCCCTGGTTCACCGCCGGATCCTTCACGCTGGAAGTCGAAAACTGGTACGACGCACCCACACGTGAAAACTGCGTAAACTTCCGCTTGCGATAAAACTCGGACAGCGGCGCACTCGCAAAGAGGGAGCCGCCGAACGAAGTACGCGTGAACAGATTTTCTTCGCTGACGTTAAAGAAGTCTAAGGTTGAACCACTCAGTCCCTGTTGCGCCTCGAGGTTCTGCGAAAGGAAAGTTCCCTCACCGAAAAACTTCTGCGTGTAGCCAAACACCGAGAAGCCGGCGCTGATAGGTCGGTTCTTGATGTAGGGTTCGGTAAACGAAAACTGCACGTACTTCTGCCGATTACCTGCAGACAGATTGAGTGACAGTATTTCGCCACGTCCCAACAGGTTATTGGTGGAATACTCGAGCCCGAAGAACGAGCCGCCGATGCCGGAAAGGCCGCCATTGAAAGATATCTGCTGCCGACCACGTTCCGTGACCTTCAGGTTGATATCGACCGTAGCTTCCTCTTCGTTGGTTTTGAAATCGGCGTCTTTTTCCTTGTCAATGGGATCAAAATAGCCAAGCTGATTCAGCTTAACGATCGAATACTCCCACGCCGTCTGATTGTAAATATCACCTTCGTTCATCAACACTTCGCGTCGCAGCACGTTGTCGCGCGTAAAAGTGTTGCCAACGAACTCAAGCCGGCGCAGCTGGAACTGTTTGCCTTCCTCGATCGCAATGACGAAGTCGACAATGCCTTCGTCGGGCTTTGCTGGATTGTCTTTGAAAGTAGGGGTTGGTTCAGCGGTGTATTCAATGAATCCCTGCTGACCGTAATACTTCTTCAGGTTTTCAAACAGGGCTTTGCCGATCCGCTCGCCGTTTGCGATATCGCCCTTGTTGAGCCCGATAACACCGCGAATGGTTTCTTCAGAAAAAATAGAGTTCCCTTCGATCTTCATTTCGCCAATGCGGTAAACCCGGCCTTCGATTATGGGCACGGTTACACGCAGGCCTTCATCCACCGACGACAGAAACGGCAGCGGCAAAACAGGAAAGCCGGTGCGTCTGGGTCCGACGCCTTCAACTCTCGGCTCGCCGTGACGCGCCTGGAGATAACCCTTCGAGCGCATGTAGTTGTCGACCTGGTGCAAATCGTATTCAAGCTTGTCACGATTGAGGATGTCTTCTCCCTTGAAGCGCGTAATCAGTCCCGCTTCTTTGACATACTTCATCGCGCCGCGAAGTTTTCCATCGCTAAAAATCTGGTTGCCTTCGAATTGAATCTCAACTACGCGCACACGGGCGCCTTCGTCAACGACAAACGTAAGGGCCGTTGACGTCAGCGAAACTTCGTCGACTCGCTCCTCGATCTTTGCGTTTGGATGGCCGCGGGCGGCAAGTAGTTCTTTCAAAACTCGGATCGCGTTCCGCGTCTTCACGGGATCGTAAATGCTCTCCTTGGAGACGCCGACGCGTTTTTCACGGAAAGCCTTCAGCACGTCCGATTCCGCGACACTCTTCAACCCGTCAAATTGCAAGTCGCGAATAATCGGCAACTCTTTGACTTCGAAGATCACGTTGACGCCACCGCGAGTTCCTTCTTCCGTAAACACTCGCGTGCTGGTCTTGTCGAAAAACCCAAGCGCCAGAATCGCCTGCAGGTCGCGCTGAATCTGTTGTTCGTTAAATGGGTCCCCGGGCCGGGTCTGGACGTAGTAAAGAATGTCGTCTTTTCTGAGACGACGATTGCCGGTGATGTCGACCGACTCCACCAGGCGTTGGTTTTGTTGCGCGCTAACCGGTCTTAGTGCGGAATTGGAGAGCAGCAGGATGATTCCGCTCACGAGCATGAGCAAAAGCCTGCGGTATGAGTGCATAAGCGCCGTTTCCCTCAGAGGTTCTACCGGATTTCGGATACTTCGGGGAGCAAAAATGGGCTATTAATTATTTCTATTCGAAAAATAAAGGCTAACCAGCTACTGCCGTGGTCTTGCGAATCAGTGACTTTGGAACGCTTTGATTCCGAAGTGCGACAGTCTCGTTGCCAAAGCCTCGTAAAGCTTGTCCAGCAAAGTCGCGCATTATATCGAACCAGCGCGGCAAAAGTAAAAAGGGCAAAGAAAAGATTGGGCAAAAGTCCGGTTTGCCCAATTCTTGCCTTTGCCGTGGATTTGCGCCGGGTTCAAGCCGGACTCGCCATTTTCTAAAGCTTTAGTGGATTAACAGCGCGTCGTCTGGCTCTTCAACTCCAATAGGTCGGTAGTTTAGATCGGTCCCATCGAGAAAAACCTCGATCAACGCTGCTGCCCCAAGGTGACCCTGAATAAGGGCTTCGGACAAGGGATCCTCAACATATTTCTGCAACGCGCGACGAAGCGGGCGGGCGCCATACGAGCGATCCGCGCAAGTTTTGTCCACAATCCACTTCTTAGCCTCGTCAGTCAGCCTGATTTCGAACCCGTGCCGCAACATGGTTTTATTGATTTGCTCGATCTGCATCTGAATCACTTCGAGCAACTCATGGTCGCGAAGTTCGTCGAAAATAATTATTTCGTCCAGACGATTGATGAATTCCGGATTGAAGGTCTGCTTCACTGCCGACATGACCATCTCTTCCATCTTCTCGCGCGAGGCGTCGCTGGTGCCCTGGAAGCCCATCGTCGCTTTCTTTTGAATAAAGCGCGCGCCGATGTTCGAGGTCATGATAATGATGGCATTCTTGAAATCGATCGCATTGCCCAGCGCGTCCGTTAACAGGCCATCGTCAAACACCTGCAGCAGGACGTTGAAAATATCCGGATGCGCTTTTTCGATCTCATCAAACAACAAGACTGAATACGGCGCCCGCTTGATGCGTTCAGTTAATTGACCACCTTCTTCGTGGCCGACGTAACCGGGCGGCGAACCGATCAACTTCGAAACTGAATGCTTCTCCATGAATTCTGACATGTCGAAGCGAATCATCGATCGTTCGCTGCCAAACAAAACTTGCGCGAGTGAACGCGCAACTTCAGTCTTGCCTACGCCGGTTGGTCCGAGGAACAGGAATGAGCCGACGGGCCGCAGCGGGTTCTTCAAACCAGCGCGTGAACGCCGGATAGCTCGAGCCAGCGCCGAGATCGCTCGTCGTTGCGAAACAACGCGCTCATGCAATTCGATCTCGATGCGCAGCAGTTTTTGAGTCTCGCCTTCTTTGAGAGACGTAACGGGAATGCCCGTCCAGCGTGCGATTACTTCTTCAATGTCTTCGCGGGTAACTTCTGCCGCTACGATCGCGTCATCATTTTGTTCACTGATGTCAGTGTCGAATCCGGCGTCGCGAGTCCACTCATTGATCTGGCTCCAGTCAGAAAGCGAGCCCTGCTCACGACGCACACGCAGCTTGACGCGCGCACCCGCTTCGTCGATTACATCGATGGCCTTGTCCGGCAAAAATCGATCGGGAATGTAACGATGAGACTGATAAACAGCGGCTTCGAGCGCCTCGTCGGTGTAGCGAACCTGGTGAAAGCTTTCGTAGCGTTCGCGCACGCCGTCGAGTATTTCAACCGCTTCCTCTTCAGTCGGCGGCGGCACTTTAACGGCCTGAAAACGCCGTTCAAGTGAGCGATCTTTTTCAATAGACTTGCGAAATTCTGCAGGCGTGGTGGCCCCCACGCACTGGATTTCCCCGCGCGAGAGCGCCGGCTTCAAAATGTTGGCCGCATCCAGCGAGCCTTCCGCCGATCCGGCTCCAACCAGCGTGTGCAGTTCGTCGATGAACACGATGTACTGCGGGTTCTCAACCAGCTCCCGCATGATCTGTTTCAAACGCTCTTCAAACTGCCCGCGGTATTTTGTGCCGGCAACTATCAACGAAAGATCCAGCGCGAGAATTCGTTTGTTCTCCAGGAACGACGGCACTTCGCCGCGCACGATTCTTTGGGCCAGACCTTCCACAATCGCGGTCTTACCCACACCGGGTTCACCAATCAAGACTGGATTGTTCTTGGTGCGCCGGCAAAGTATCTGCACCACTCGCTCTATTTCAGCTTCACGGCCGATGAGTGGATCAAGTTTATCGTTGGCTGCGTCCTCAGTTAAATCACGGGAGAACTCGACGAGGTGTGGCGTGTCCTTCTTTTGTGTGCTGCGAGAATCGACTCCTGATTGTCGCGCAATCTCGTCACGCACGGCATTCAGCCGGAGTCCGCGTTCGTAAAGAATCTCAGCCGCCATCGAACGATCTTCCCGCAGCAAACCAAGCAGAAGATGTTCGGTGCCGATGTGACGGTGCTGCAGCCGATCACTTTCTTCGTGAGCGTAAGCCAGCACTCGTTTAGTTTCGGGCGCCAACGGTAACTCAACCGAAGTTGAGATCTTTTCGCGCAGTAGGGTACGACCTTCGATTTCCTTGCGGATTGATTCGATCGAGACCTGCGCGCGCGGG
Source organism: Pyrinomonadaceae bacterium (assembly GCA_035472495.1). Classification (GTDB taxonomy): domain Bacteria; phylum Acidobacteriota; class Blastocatellia; order Pyrinomonadales; family Pyrinomonadaceae; genus PSRF01. Next base: position 87,634 of record DATIPD010000002.1, read on the forward strand.
AAAAACCGTCCCGTCAACGTTTTGTCTTCGCGCATCAGGCCCAACAGCAGGTGTTCGGGCTCGATCGCCGGCGCACCAAACTGCGACGCCTCGTAGCGAGCGAAGAAAATTACCCGGCGTGCTTTTTCAGTGTAGCGTTCGAACATTCTGTTTAAGTTTAGAAATTGCCTGATGATTACCAAGCCGGGCAAGAAACTCAGTTTGCCCGGCATGGCCGCATTATAACCTATCAATGAAAGTGCCAAAAGCCTTGTATTTGCGTACCTCTAGAAAATGCCTAAGCGGAGGTCTTTTTCAGCTGTGCGACGCGACTTCCGTAATTCGTCCGCTATCCAGGAGCAGCGCACGGTCGCATAACTCCGCCATGGAGGGATTATGAGTGGCGACGATTACGACGGCCTGATTGTGTTTTGCGTAGTAAACAAGGGACGTTGCGATGCTTTCGCCGGAAGTTGCGTCGAGGTTTCCTGTCGGTTCGTCAGCAAGCACTAACGAAGGTTGAGTAATCAAGGCGCGACAAACGGCAACTCGTTGTTGCTCGCCGCCCGATAGTCTCCCGACGATGGTTTCAGTAACTCGGCTGTCGAGCCCGGTTTTTTCCAGGGCTAGCCGGGCACGCTTCATTGCGTCAGCCGCGTTAGTGCGCCGGATGCGCAAAGGCAAGCTGACGTTTTCGGCAGCGGTTAGGTCAGGGAGAAGGTGGTGAAACTGAAAGATGAAACCCACATGTTGGTTTCGGAAGGCCGCCAGTTTGGTTCCGCCTTCTCGATCGATTGCAAACCCGCCGGCGGTGATGCTGCCGTGATCCGGCGCTTCAAGTCCCCCGAGCAGGTGTAGCAAAGTTGACTTGCCGGCGCCTGACGAGCCAACCACTCCGATCACTTCTCCCAGTTGTGCATTGAATGAGACGCCGCGCAGTACTTCGATCTTTTCACCGGACGCACTCGTAAAACTCTTCCGAAGATCGGCGATCGAAAGTCCAACGTCCAATGTCCAACGTCCAACGTCCGCTGGCTTGTCTTGAGAAACCACAGACGAAACAGGCGCCGCATCGCCTCCTGACTTTGGACTTTGGACATTGGACATTGGACTTACTATTGACCGTCTCGAAATATTTCCACCGGTCGCAGTCTTCCCGCTGCGCGCGCCGGATACAGCGTCGCCACCACGCTCAACACTAACGCCACCAGCGCTGCGAGCACTGCATCACGCAAATTGAAATGTAATGGCACCGCGCTAATTGAATAGACGTCCGCAGACAAACTGATCAGGTGATACCGATTCGCAATCAGAATCGCCGCGGTTCCAAGTAGAACGCCGAAGAAAGCGCCAAGCGCACCGACAAGCGCGCCCTCAATCATGAAAATGCTCATGACGCTTCGCGCCGTCGCTCCGAGCGTGTTGAGAACGGCGATGTCCCGACGGCGCTCAACAACCACCAGGATCAGCGTCGTCGTGATGTTCAGAGCGGCGATGAAAACGATCAATCCAATGATGACGATTCCGAGGCGACGCTCGAGTGCCAACGCGGTAAACAGCGGACGGTTCGCTTCCTGCCAATCAATCGTCGTGTAGGCGCTACCCAGCAACCCTTTTATCTTTGCAGTGACCTGTTTCACGTCATAAATATTTCTGACTTGCACGCTGATCACAGCAGCGCCGGAGTCGCTCATAGTCGAATCCGGATCCAGCTGGTAATAAACCCAGGTCGAGTCGTATTCAAAAAGGCCTGAACGAAAAATTCCGACGACATGAGCAACGCGTGTATGTGAATCGACGAAGACGGTGCCCCGCGTGGTAAGAATGCCGACGTCGTCGCCCACCTTCAATCCGCTCCGCGCCGCCAATTCACTTCCGATCACAACCGGGCGAGCGCTTCGGTTCGGCGGTGGGAATTTGTAGAGGTCTGCGACTGAGCCGTCGATCAATGTTTGCTCAATTTCCAGTCGTTGTGCTTGAGAGGCGAAATCAACGCCGCGCAGCACCGCGAAATCCGAGCCTTTGGAGCCATTGATAAAAGCGCCGGCGTAAGTTGTTCCCGCGGCACTGATCACCTCCGGGACAGTGGCGACCTTTGCTGCGATTTCGCGATAGTTTGCCACTGGCTGACCATCGCTGCGGGCAACCGTAATGTGCGCGGTGCCCCGAAGAATTTTGTCGCGCATCTCATCGCGGAAGCCGTTGGCCAGAGACAGCGACACCATCAACGCCGCGACTCCGGCGGCGATTCCGGCGATCGCAACCAGAGAAGTGACGCGCGCCAGCTTGCGTCGTTGACGCGAGCGAAAGTAACGCAGCGCTAAAAAGAATTCGTAAGGCACGTTAAAAAGCAGTCCAATGTCCAAAGTCCAAGGTCCGCTGTTTAGCCTGGAGTTGTTTCAACCAAACAAGTGCGTGGCACTTATTGTTTGACTTGGACTTTGGACGTTGAACTAAGATACCGTCGCACACTTCTTACTATCCTCAGGTCGATTCTGCGGCAGCAGTTTCTCGAGCGCCGGATTGTCGACGGCGCCAGCCTCGCCACGCCGACGCAACTCGTAAATTGTCTCAGTCACTTTTCTAAAACTAAATCGTTTCTGCAAATCGACTACAGCGGGAATTTCATCGCGCTGCCAACCACAGGGCAACCACCAACGCGGATCCGAATCGATGAAGACCCCGCGTCCTTCGCTAAAATATTGTTCGATAGTTGGCACCAGTTGATCGCCAGGCCAACCGCTGCCGGTAGCAATTGTCTTCCAGTCACCCAGGCCTATTGCTTTCCAGTAAGTAACCGCAATTGTTTGCGAGCCGGAAATCATCACGGCGTTGCGTGGCACGTGCTCAAGTTGATATCGATATTCCTTGCTCATCGCCCGCCGCTCGATGAACAACCGGCTGGCCGGGCGAATCATGAGACTGAAGACGATAGCGAAAGCCAACAGCCCACCCACCGAAGCCACAAATGCCCAACGCTTACTGCCAAACACTCGAGTTAAAACTGTGATCAGAAAACTCGCGCACAAAGGCGCCATTAACGGCAGGCCCGTCAGGAAATAACGCCAGTTGACGGCCAGGCCATAGTTAAAAAAGAGAACCAGATCAGCCAACAGCCCCGTCACGCCGAGCAGTAGCAACGGCGACATCCTTCGCGTCCGCCATTCACGCCACAACGCAAACGGCAAAGAAATCAGAACCAACGGTGCGCTGACGAAGAAATAAGCAAAAAATGGTTTGAGGTTTCGAATCGTGACTGGATGCCGGGCGTTCTCCTGCAACATCGACTCGCGCCACCCAAACCAAATCCAGCGGTAGTGCTCGTCAGTAATGAACCAAAACGCAAACCAGCCAAGCGCGCAAATGAAAAACAACAGACACGACGCGAGCACGATCAGAATCTGGCGGCGGCGAAATTTCCAACCCAGGACAAAAGGCGCGACGGCCAACCACGGCCAATAGAAACCAATCGTCTCACGCAGGTTCACACCCAAACCCAGGAGGCCGGCGCCGATAAGTACCAGCGTTACGCTGTCACGCTGCAAGCCGCGAAAGTGAATGATCAGAGCGACGCAAAGCAGGAGAACTGACGGCACATCAGTCATCACTTGTCCGCCGTAGAGCACGAACACGGGCGAGAACACCAGGAACAACGAAGCCAGAGTTGCGGCGTAGGTCGACTTTGCGAAGTCGCGCGCCAGCACCCAACACGCAATGATCGCCAGCGGAGCCTGGGCCACGACGGCATACTTGAAAATCAAGTAACCGCTTTCCGGTCGCACGTGAAAAATCGCGTGCGCTATTTGATAAAGAAAATGGTTGCCAAAGATGAACAGGTTGCGGCCCAGGGCCATCGATGAGGGATAGCCGGCCAGCGAGAGCATCGTGTAATCGATGCCATCCCAGTCCCCGATGAAAGGGTCGACGAAATAAAGGACCAACGCCAGCCCGGCGGCCGCGGGAATTGACCACCACGGCCAGGCTCGCCAAAAAGAGACTGGCTGATCATTTGTGCCGTTCAACTGTCGATCGGAATTTCTGTCAGCGGTTGTCGGCGCGCTTGTCGTTGGGAGTGGTTGGTTCAACGAGTTGAGTTTCAACCGCAGCTTCCGGTCGTTTGACCATTTTTACGCGATTACCCTGCGCATTGTACTCAACTTCGTCCATGATGTTGTAGATAAGCAAGACACCCCGCCCGGAAGACTTAAAAAGGTTGGTGGGATCGCAGGGATCGGGAATGGCCCGGACGTCGAAACCCTCGCCTTCATCTTCAATCGTAAATGCCGCTTCGGTGGTTGAAAGCTCCGCGCCCACGCGAATCAGCTTGTTGGGATCGTTCTTGTTTCCATGTTTGACCGCGTTGACGAACGCCTCATCAAGCGCGATGAACAGGTTTGAGGTCTCTGGCGCGATGTGGCTCATCTTCGCCACTCGTTCCAGCAAATACTGCAGGACGCCGTTCATCAACGCGAGATCGCTGGGCAGCGCGAACTCAATTTTTTCGTGCGTGTGGGAAAGCAGGCTGGGAGTGTCGACGTAACGGAGCTTGTAGGAGAGCGTCTGTTCGACGATCTCACGGAGTTCGTCTTTGTTGTACGGCTGTCGCAGGTAATTGGCCGCGACGATCTTGAAGGCCTTGACTAGCTCTGGTTCTTCGTTCGGCGTTACTGGCGTTACGAGCTGACGGCGGCAAAGTTCGCCGGTGTTTTCCGGTTCGCTTGGCGCTGCCTCGGTTAAGTCGCTGATGATGACATCAAACTGGGCCAGATCTTTCCGCCCGAGTGCTTCGTCGCGGTCGCCGGTGACGACGGCCTCGTGGCCCAGCCCACCGAGTACACCTTCGAGGATGTTACGCAGCTCATCGTTGTTGTCGACGATGAGAATTCTACGTTTCTGCATCCATGCTCCAATCTGGCATTGTGATCGTCCCGAGGAGAGAGCAGAAGCAACCGACACTTTTGGCGCTTCCTTATAACGACACTACGAAATCTCGGGCTTCGGCGTTCGAAATATATCTTCAAATCGTCCAAAGTCCAATGTCCAACGTCCCTTCGGCAGTCCAAAGTCCAACGTCCAACGTCCAACGTCAAAGGCAAGTTGAGCCATTGAGTGCGTCGAAATCGCCAGTCAAGCCCGAGAGACCGGACTTTGGACATTGGACTTTGGACGTTAGACTTCTTTGAATGGCGAAGGCTGGAAAACTACAAACAACACTTGAGTACGCAGTTGCGCGAACGCTGCTCACCGGCCTGGGTATCCTCCCTCGCTCGCTGGCAATAGCTCTCGGCATAAACGTTGGCCGCGTGGGCTACCGTCTGCTCGGGAGACTCCGCCGCACGGGCATGCGTAATCTCGAGATAGCTTTCCCGGACTTGCCCGAAGCGGAACGTCAGCGGCTGTTGCTTGGTTCTTACGAAAGTCTCGGCAGACTGCTGGGTGAGTTTAGCCAACTCCACCGCGCCACTCGGGAAAAGTTAAAAAAGATAATCGATTACGACGAGGTCGGTCTGGCCCACTTGCGAGAAGCCGAGAAGCAGAAACGGGGCATCATCTTTCTGACTGGACACCTCGGCGTTTGGGAGTTGCATAGCTTCGGTTGGTCGGCGCTTGAGTATCCACTAAGTTTTTTGGTGCGTCCGTTAGACAATCCGCGCATCGAGGAAATGATCGAAGCAGTGCGCACGCGTTTCGGTAACCGCGCCATCGACAAGCAGAGCGCGGCGCGCCGGGCCTTACGAGTTTTGCGCGAAGGTGGAACGCTGGGCATCCTGTCTGACCTCAACACGCAAACTCGCGAGGGAGTTTTTGTTCCCTTCTTCGGAACGCTTGCCTGTACGACCGCCGGCATCGCGACGCTCGCGCTCAAGACTGACGCAGTAGTCATTCCCACGTGTGCCGTCTGGAACAAAGAACGACAACGCTACTTTTTCCATGGCGATCCACCGGTGGAGTTAGTGCGTACCGGCGACCACCAAAAAGACATTGAAATCAACACGGCAAACTTCGCCGCCGCAGTTGAGCGAATGGTGCGTCTTTATCCCGACCAGTGGCTCTGGATTCACAAGCGCTGGAAAACGAGACCGGAAGGGGAACCTGAGATTTACGTGTAGGCAGGAACACGTTTCAGACACGAGCGACGACTCTACCCGCGTGCTTGCATTTCTTTGACGACTAGAGGCGGGCAGTTGAGACAAAAGTCATCAACGTGATTGTGCTTTTTCGGCTGTCGGACGACTTCCACGAGGCTTTCTTGTATTACCGGGCTGGGAATCTCGGGGTTTTGTCTGACGATATCAATCAGCCATAACAGACCCATCAAAGCGAAAACAAGGGCAACTGAAAACACGAATGAAAGTAGTTTTCTCATGTGACTGCTCCGAAGTTGAGGCCCGTAGATCAGCGTTCAAATTTGATTTTGTAACGTTGAATGCCACTCGTCCATCGCAAACTAACAGTTTGCGTTACAAATTAAGGCGCTGGTAAAGGCTTAGACACCTTAGCGCCCCGATTTGTTTCCGCTATACTCACCAGCTGACGATGCAAGCTTCTGCCGAACAAGAATTCAAAGGTGCACGTACCGTCGACGAAACAGTAGCTCGTGCTTACGAGTTCGCAGATCTTTCGTCCTACGCTCCCAAAAAGCGCTTTCTGATTCGGGCAGCTGACCTCGCATTTTTCTTCCTTATCAATGTTATCGGCCGCACGATACGTTGGCAGGTAGAGGGTTGGGAAAACTGGGAAGCCGCGACGAGCAACGGGCAGGTTCCCATTTACACCTTCTGGCACAATCGCGTTTTTCTTGCCACTTACTTCTGGCGGCAGCGTCGCATTGTCGTGATGACGTCACAGAGTTTCGATGGCGAGTACATTGCCAGGTTCATCCAGCGTTTTGGTTACGGTGCCGCCCGCGGGTCAAGCACACGTGGCGCCGTCGGTGCGATCATCGAAATGACTCGGCTGATGCGCGCTGGAGCGCCAACCGCTTTCACGATCGACGGTCCCAAAGGCCCACGTTACGTCGCCAAGATGGGAGCAGTGCTACTGGCGAAGAAAACTGGGCAACCGATTCTGCCGTTTACGATCACTGCGAAAAAGTTTTGGGAAGCGAAGAAAAGCTGGGACGGCTTTCAAGTTCCGCTCCCGTTCTCACGCGCGAGACTCGACATTGCGCCGCCGATCTACGTAGCAGCTGATACGGTTGACGATGCCCTGGATGCGAAGCGTGACGAAGTGCAGGCTGGGCTCGACCAAATCAATCAAGACGGCCAGCTCTGGGCCACTCAATGAAGACAAGTTTTGGCGCTGGCTGAACGCGGATTGCGCGAGTCTGACAAATCCTCGTTCTAATGTTCGGCTGATCCGCGTTATTCATCCGCGGCCTATTTCTTTGGGAATGGGCGACTGGCTAGCAGGCAGCGCGTTTTGTTTTGCGTGCATCCTTGGTTAATCTCTCCTACTTTCCCCGCTAGAAACAAATCCAGGGAGTAAGTTCATGAAACTAAGGTTTGCCTTGATAACGGGCTTGTTCATCGCCGCCGTCTCTATCGTTCCTGCTCGCGCCCAGGCTCTGAAGCCGCCCAAAGAAGCGGCCATCGATCGCTTTATCCGCTACGTAAAAATTGACACGCAGTCAGCTGAAGATCAGACCGTAGTCCCCAGCACGAAGAAACAGTTCAACCTGGCAAATCTGCTCGCGCAGGAATTAAAAGAAATCGGCGCGCAGAATGTGCGCGTCAGTGAGTTTGCGATCGTCTACGCAACCGTGCCGGGCAATCTTTCTGACAACTCCAAGGTCCCAGTGATCGGGTTCATGGCCCACATGGACACGTCTCCCGCGGTGTCCGGCGAGAATGTGAATGTCATCGTTCACAAAAACTATCAGGGCGGCGACATCGTGCTGCCAAAAGATCCGAGCCAGGTGATTACCGTCGCCAAGAATCCGTACCTGAAGGAATTGATCGGCGACGACATCATCACGGCTGATGGCACCACGTTGCTTGGCTCTGACGACAAGTCAGGCTGCGCGGAGATCGTGACGATGATCGACACGCTAATGCAGAACCCGCAAATCAAGCACGGCACCATCGCGATTGCTTTCACGCCGGATGAGGAAGTGGGCGGCGGCATCGACAAGTTTGACATTCCTGGTTATGGCGCTAAGTTCGCCTACACCGTAGACGGTGAAGTGCTCGGCGAAATCAGCAACGAAACGTGGAGCGCCCGCACTGCCACGGTACGTTCCAGGGAAAGAGCACGCATCCGGGCACGGCCAAAGGGATCATGGTCAACGCGATGTACGCGCAGGCTGACTACCTTTCACGGTTTCCCAGAGACATGCTGCCGGAGACGACTGCGGATCGAGTTGGCTTTGTGCATCCCTATGCGGGAGTGATCGACGTCGAACAGTCGAGCTTGAAAATACTGCTGCGTGATTTTGATCTGTCGGGTCTCGAGGCGAAAGAAAAGTTGCTGCGTGACATGGTCGCGCAAACGCAGACCCGGTTTCCGGAAGTAAAGATTGCGATTGACGTCAAAGAAAACTACAAGAATATGAAAGAGGTGCTGAAAGACTTTCCGGCGTTGACTGACAACGCGATCGAGGCTTCGCGACGTGCCGGCATCAAGGCGTTCATCAAGCCGATTCGCGGCGGTACTGACGGCGCCACATTGACGTTCCAGGGTTTGCCGACGCCAAATCTGTTTACCGGCGGCACGAATTTCCATGGCAAGCTGGAATTCAATTCGCGCGGCGGACTGAAAAAGACAACGGCAATGTTAGTTAATCTGGTGCAGATCTTTGCGGAGAAAAAGTAGTGGCCGCGGATTAACGCGGAGCACCCGAATCTGAAAATAATAGGTGGTTGCCCGCCTGCTACCGTTTTGTTCTGATCTGCGTTTACCCGCGCAAATCCGCGGCTAATTTTTCTATGACAGCTGACTCCCCAGAAACGGATTATCGCGCCGGCTACGTGGCTTTTATCGGTCGACCCAATGCCGGCAAGTCGACGCTGCTCAACACGCTGGTCGGTCAGAAGATCGCCGCCGTCTCTGACAAACCGCAAACCACGCGTTTCAAAATCCAGGGCGTCATCACCCAACCCGAGGGCCAGATTGTTTTAGTCGACACTCCCGGCGTGCACAAGCCTGGCTACGAAATGAACCGGCGCATGATGGCAACAGTTCAGGACGCGCTGATGGGAGTTGACCTGGTTTGCCTGATTCGCGATGCGTCAGCTTCAGGCGGCGGCGGCGACAAGTTCGTACTCGAGTTGATTCAACGCGCGGAGAAACCAACGGTCCTGCTGCTCAATAAGATTGATAAACTAAAAGACAAGAGCAAACTTCTGCCGCTTATCGAGTCGTACCGGACGGAATACGACTGGAGCGAAGTGATTCCCATTTCTGCATTGAAGGGAGATGCGCTTGATGTTCTTCCGCTTGAGCTGATCAAACACCTGCCGCCGGGCGAACCTATTTTCGCCGCTGACGAGCTTACCGATCAGTCGATGCGTAGTTTGGTGTCTGAGATTGTGCGCGAAAAAATCCTGCGATCAACTCAGGAAGAGATTCCCTACGTGACCGCCGTGATCACGGAGAAGTGGGAAGAAGTTCGCGAAAATCTCACGCGCATTCACTGTGTGATACTTGTCGAACGCGAGTCGCAAAAGAAAATTGTGATCGGCAAGGGCGCGTCACGTCTGAAGGAAGTCGGGATCCAGGCGCGTCGTGATATTGAAAGACTACTGGGACATCAATGCCATCTGGAATTATTCGTAAGAGTTGAGAGTGATTGGCGAGACAAGGTCCAGCTGTTAGATGAGATGGGTATCTCCGGCTGAGAAAAACTAGAAACCGATTGCCGATCGCGGGTTTTGTTTCGTGTTTATTCGTGAGTTTTCCTTTCGCGCAATTTCGTGGTTAGGATTCAGGAACGGCGCAATAAAACCACTAAGAACACGAACAAAGGAAACTGCATCAGGATCATTTCGAGCACTACCAAGAGGTTCCTCATGAAAAAGTTTTCACACTTCGCCCTCCTGCTGGGCTTGCTGTTGCTTCCCTTTACTTCAGCTCGAGCTCAGGACTTTCCCTGGGACGACTTTGAACGTCGCACGCTAAAAGACCTGGTGAAATTGAATGTTCAGGAAGACTCCGCGGACCTAATGAAGCAGGCGGACCAGGCTCAGTTTGTTTTTCGCGGAAAGATCCTGCCTTCCGTTGTGCGTGTTGCCTACACCGGCAAATCGAAACCTCTAAGTGACGATCGGAAGAAGTTTATTGAGCTTTGGGCTGAAACATATTCCCAGGATGCGACTTTTGCGAAGCTGTTCGCGTTGGAATATCTCTTCAAAGAAGGCGCTGACGAATACTGGTTGCCGGTGGAACAACAGGTCGCGCAACACTTCGCGGAGGAACTAACTCCAGGAGGCGCGGTTGACCTTTACCTGTTGCGAACCGGGGGACTGAAAAAAAAAGACAAGAACGAAGTTGAATGGATGTTTCTGGTCGAAGAGTTTCTGAAGCCGAAAGACAAAGAGTGGGTTACACAAAGCCCTTAATGAACTTCATTCCGAGTCGGATTCTGTAAGCGCTTCAACTGTTCCCATTTCACGCCAGATCTGAACATGCCGGGTTTCTTTGAGTAATAGTGAGCCCACCACAAACGTGACGCTCGCCACGATGATCGGATAGTACAGGCCCGCATAAATGTTTCCCGTCGCCGCCACCACGTAGAGTCCAATCAAAGGCAGCAGACCGCCAAATACACCATTGCCGATGTGGTAAGGCAACGATAGCGACGTGTACCTGATCCTGGCAGGAAAAGCTTCCACCAGGTAAGCCGCGATTGGACCGTAAACCATCGTGACAAAAATTACCTGGATGAACACGAGCAGGATTAATTTCCAGGCCATCGGATTCGAGATGAAGCTTGCGAAGTTGGTGTAAACGAGCGCTGGCTTAACTGGCTGCAGTGCGCCATCAACATAAGCTTGCGGTGTCAGGCTGATTGAACCGGTCACCTGATTTCGCACCGATGAAGCGGTGACAACATTTGATCCGACGGTACTCTGCATGGCCCGGTAGATCGGGATGTAGGAAACTGCGGCGAGTAAACAGCCAGCCATGATGATGCGCTTTCGGCCCACGCGGTCAGACAGCGCTCCGAAGACCACAAAGAACGGCATTGCGAGCAGCAAAGCAATCGCGATGATGTAGCTAGCGGAAGTGCCGTTCACATTGAGGACGGTTTGCAGGTAGAACAACGCGTAAAACTGTCCCGTGTACCAGACGACGCCCTGTCCTGCCGTCGCCCCAAAAAGCGAAATCAAAACGCGTCGCAGGTTGGCCCACTTAGTGAACGCTTCTTTCAGTGGCGTCGCTGAGGTCATCCCGGTGGACTTGATGTGTTGGAAAATCGGCGACTCTTTCATGCGCAGGCGAATGTAAAGCGAGATGCCCACGAGGAAGATCGAAATGATGAACGGCACGCGCCAACCCCATGACCCGAACGCGTCTTTGCTCATCAGATTTTGCACAATCAGAATCACTGCCAGCGACACAAACAAACCGAGTGTTGCGGTGATCTGAATGAAGCTGGTGTAGAAGCCGCGTTTGGCATCAGGCACGTGTTCGGCAACGTAAACAGCGGCGCCGCCATATTCGCCGCCCAACGCGAGTCCCTGCAGAATCCGAATCAGCAGAAGCACTATTGGGGCGGCGATACCGATGGAAGCGTAGGTCGGCAGAAAACCAATCAGGGAAGTCGCCCCACCCATGATCAGAAGCGTAACGAGAAAGGCGTACTTGCGTCCGACTAAATCGCCAATGCGGCCGAAGAACAGCGCGCCAAACGGACGAACGACAAACCCAACGGCGAAAGTCGAGAGGTAAGCGATCAACGCCAGCGTGTTGTTGCCCTTGGGATAGAAGAGCGGCGCGATTACCGTCGCCAGGCTGCCGAAGATGTAGAAGTCGTACCACTCGATCATCGTGCCGACAGCGGAGGCGGCGATGATTTTCCAGATCTGATAATCGTGGGCGTTGGCGACGGCAACGGAGTCAGTAGGATTCGCAGATGTCATTGAGCGCGTATCTTAGGATACCGCCCGAGGCATTGGCGAATCTTCAGCAAAGGGTGACGGGGTAGAAAAAGACGCAACCAGCCGTAGAACGACTGGCCTAACCGCCCTACGGGCTAGCCGTCTGAAGACGGCATCTCACTTCGCACGTTGAGACTAAAGTCTCGCCGAGGCTGGAACTCATCAACACCTTCGGCGTAATCTCTTCGTCTTCGAGGAAACAAACATTTGAGTCCCTCTATAAAAGAGTCTTCAACACGGGTTTGGTTTGCGCTCGATCTGTCGAGCGAACCACCGGCGCGTGAGGCGGTCGAGTATGCGCTGATGGAAGCCGGTGCGCTCGGAACTGAAACGAACGAAGAAACCGGCGAGCTATTGAGAATCAGTGGTTATTTTGCCGAACTTCCGGACCGCGAGCGGGTGCGCGCGCACTTACAGGAAGCGTTGCGAGTTTACGAACTGCCGTCGTCTTCCGTACGTGAGATGGCTGTGCGCGAAGTAGTCGATCAGGATTGGCTTGGTGAATGGAAGAAGAGCTGGCAACCAATCGCGGTCGGGGAGCGTTTTATTATTGCGCCACCGTGGGCCGAAAATCTCAACGAGCAAAACCGTATCGTCATCCGCATTGAACCGGGAATGGCCTTTGGCACCGGTACGCACGAAACTACACGATTGTGTCTGCGTGCTATCGAGCAATATTTTTCAGGCGGAAGTTTTCTCGACGTTGGAACCGGAACCGGAATCCTGGCAATTGCCGCGGCCAAGCTGTTTCCCGACGCTCGCGTCGCAGCTTGTGATACTGATGCGGACGCCATCTCAATTGCCAGCGAGAACGCTCGACTGAACCAGGTTGAGACAGTCGATTTTCGGGTTGGCACAATTGAAGAAACCACCGCCTCTGCAGATTTCGTCTGCGCCAATCTAACCGCTGACGTGATCGCCTCAATATTGCCTTTGCTTGTTTCGGGTACGTGTGGGCGCCTGGTCCTCTGCGGAATTCTGGACACGCAAACTGACGCCATACTCGAGCAACTGTCGGAATGCGGCGTGACGGAACCGAGTGAGATACTGCAAGACGGCGAGTGGGTAGCGGTGCTTGTGTAAAGACTCCCGCTCCCCTTGGGAGAGGGTTGGGGAGAGGGCTTAGCGCAAGTCCCTCCTTCTTTTTCTCTTACTCAAGCGAAAAGGAAGAAAACCAGAATGGCCCGACGAAGATTCTACGCGCCTCCGAGCGCCTTCAATTTGAAACTAAGCAGCGTCACGCTGGCGGAAGAAGAAGCGCGCCATCTGCGCGACGTGCTGCGGTTGAAGGTGGGCGACGAAGTCTCTGTTTTCGACGGCGCAGGAAAGGAGTTTCAGTGTCGCGTGATCGAAAGCCGGCGCAACCGCGCGGAACTGGAGCTCGTCGGCGAAACGGAACCGCTCCGGCCAGAGTCGCCATTGCAGTTGACCCTCGCCGTTGCTTTGTTAAAAGGTGAAAAATTTGATCTGGTAGTTCAGAAAACTACCGAGCTGGGTGTTTCTCAAATCGTTCCCGTGGTGACCAAACTGGCGGATGTGCGGCTGCGCGACAATGTCGACACGACAAAACGGGTGACACGCTGGCAACGGATTGCGCTCGAGGCAGCGAAACAATCCGGCCGCGCGTTCGTACCAACGATAGCGGCACCGGTCGACTTTGCGGAGTTAGTTCAGGAATCAAGTACGGCTGTGCGAATCATGTTTACTGAACGCGATGGACAGTCGTGGAATCAAACGCAGAGTTCGCTCGAAAAAGTTGAGGCGTTGACCGCCCTGATTGGTTCGGAGGGCGGCTGGACCAACGATGAACTCTCGCTCGCGCAAGAAGCTGGTTGGAAGTTAGTTACGCTTGGCGGTCGAACGTTGAGAGCCGAGACGGCGGCGATCGCTGTGGCCACACTGCTCCAGCATCTCTACGGAGACTTACATTAATCTTGCTCGGAAAGTCCTGATGAGTCGCACCAAGTTGATTCTCTGCCTGGCACTCGCGTTGGGAATCGTTCTGGCCGTCGTTTTCCTCATCCAGGTACGGCAGTTACGAAATCAGGTACGTTCCGCAGTTCGCATTATTCCCGGCGATGCAAAATCCAGCGAAGACGCAACGCGGCGAGAATTGGAACAAGGCGCTCCGCGCGCCCGCGCGGATCTACTCGTGAAGTTTCGCTCAGGCGCTTCAGCAGAGCCAGTCAAACAAATCATCGAACGCTTCAACGATCAAATGCTCGACGAGATCGAAGCTGTGCCCGGTTTGATGGCCATCGATGACCGCGATAATGCCGACGCGCAGGCTGCTGCCGCCCAATATCGCGCGCTGCCGGAAGTCGAATATGCCGAGCCCAACTACGAAATAAACATTCAGCCGAATTCAAAGACTATTGTGACCGAACCCAGCGACGTTGACTCGCTGTGGGCAGCGACAATCGGACGACCTCAGGCGTGGACGAGAACGAAAGGAAGTGGCGCAATTGTAGTGGCGATACTCGACACTGGTGTTGACTACGATCATCCTGAACTCGCGAACAACATTTGGAAGCGGCCCGCAGAAATTTCGCCCTACCACGATCGGGATCTCGGCACGCGCGACGACGTCCATGGTTACAACGCCCTGGACAATAACGATGACCCTTTTGATGACAACGGGCACGGCACAGCCGAAGCCGGAATCATCGGCAGCGAGTGTGGCAAGGACAACGGTTTCCACTCGTGTGCGGGTGTGAATTCAACCGCCAGCATTATGGCCCTGAAGTTTCTCAACGCCGGCGGCTATGGAACAGTCGCCGATGCCATCGAAGCGATTAACTATGCGATTGATCGGAAACACGCCGGCGTCAACATTCGCGTCATCAACGCCGGCTGGGGCTTGGGCCAATATTCTCGCGCGCTGGAAGACGTGATTCGCAAAGCCGGTGAAGCCGGAATTCTCTTTGTCGCCGCCAGCGGAGACACCCACCAGAACAACGACACGCAGCCGTACTATCCGGCGAGTTACCAGCTGGAGAATGTTCTCAGTGTCGCCGCGGTAAATAGCAACGACACGTTCTCCTCAGGTTCGAACTACGGAGCGAAGACAGTCCAATTGGCAGCACCCGGCCAGAGTCACCTTACGACGGCCCCTAATAACGGCCATCAGGTTAGCTCCGATACGTCAGTTGCCGCTGCCATGGTTTCGGGAGTTGCAGTGCTGGCTTTGTCAGTCAAGCCGGAGCTCACTGTCGGCCAGCTTCGTTCGTTGTTGTTGAGTTCAGTAGATAAAAAACCGGGTTTGATGGGAAAAGTTTCTACTGGCGGTCGAATCAACGCCGCGAAGGCGGTGAAGTGAAAAGCAAGTGCACGGAACGGGAGACGCGGTGCCCCGGAAACGAAGCACTTTTTCCCGATCCACACTTAACTTTCCGCTCCGTTTCTCCGCGTCTCAACCTCTCCGCGTCTGTTTTGCGGCCTGACTTGCGCCGGAGGCGGGGCATGCCTGATAATCATCTCGATGATTGAGTTGATACATACCAGATCTGGCCCTGTTCTTTTAAGGAGAAAATAAAGAGTGAACGCGGACTTGCAGCAATTAGTAGCTCTACAAAACCTCGATACAAGCATAAGAAAACTACAAACAGAACTTGAAGCGATACCGCAAAGGCGCGCCGAGGTCGAATCAGAATTCGATCAGCGCGCCTTTGAAATTCGTAGTCTGGAAAATCAAAGAGACGAAGCTCGCCACGCGCGCGTGCGACTCGAGACCGAAGTTGGTGAACAAAAACAGCGCGTCGAACGAGCTGAGCGCAACCTGATGTCGTCGAAGCGGCCTGACGAATACACGGCTGCTATCCGCGAAGCCGACGCCGCTCGCAAGCAGATCTCCACTTTGGAAACGCAGATCCTCGAGCACATGGAAGCGGCGGAAAAAGCAGAAACGCAACTGGCCGAACGGGCCGCGGAAATCGCCTCGCTCAACTCCGATCGTGAAGCGAGGTTGGCTGCGTTTGATGAGGAGACTGGCCAGCAAGCTAGCCGGCTCGCGCAACATCGCGCCGACCGAGAGAGCCTGGTCTCGTCCCTGGCCAAACCCACCGCCGCGCTCTACATGCGCATCAGTAATCGCATACGCGATGGCGTCGCTGTAGCCGAAGCGCGCAACGGCGCGTGCATGGCATGCTTCATGGCACTAAGACCGCAGGCAATGGCGCAAGTGCGGCGCGGCGATGAAGTGATCACTTGCGACAACTGCAATCGTATTCTCTACTACGTTCCGGTGAGTTCAACTCCCGCAAACTCTCCGTCCGAACAACAAAAAATGGCCCATACCTAAACCACCGAAAAAAAAGGACGAGGCTAACAGGCGAAAATCTTAACTGGGGAGGATGGAAACATCCTTCCTTTTTCTTTTCCGGCTCCCGCTCTTTTCTGTTGTCCGGTTCCCCCGTTCTGACCTATTAGCCGTTCCCCTGTTTCCGGTTTCTCTTGTTCTAAAGTCGCTCAATCTGATATAGAACTCTGCCGACTCACAGGCGAAGCGGGCATTGAAAGCTGCGACCAATGCGCTGGTTCTAAACACCTCTGTCTCAGTTCCTTCGCAGCTCCTCTCTTTTCCGCGTCATCCTTTCCTGTGATTGCGACCAGCTGATTTTCTCAACACGCGAGGTGAAGGTTATGGCCAACCCGGTACGGAACTTCCGTTCGCTCGTGAACAAGTTAAGGGAAACTCTCTTTAAAGGTTTTTTCAGAGCGAGGTTCCGCTATGACATTTTCATTTCCTACTCCCATAGCGACGCTCAAACGTACGCAGTGAATCTGAAGCAGCAACTAAGCGCTCTGGATTTTGCGTGCTTCATTGACGAGGAAGAATCGCCTCCCGGCTCCTCGTTAGATCCGACGCTCGCAAAAGCTCTGAAGAAAAGCGCCGTTCTCGTGTTGCTGGCAACGGAGCGGGCGCTCACCCGGCCTTACATCGTTTCTGAGTTTGAGAAATTCGCCTCCACCAAACGCACCATCGTCCCGATCAATATCCTTGGGGCTTTAACAAAGAACGACGAGCAGGCATTAACCAGAGCGCCATGGGATACCATCAAAACGCGAAAACTTGTCTGGATCGATGAAGCTGATGGAGCTTTCGTCAAGAAGAATCCATCCCCAGCCATCGCCGATGGCATCGACAAACTTTTCAAGTACACCCGTCGCAACGTTCGCGTGCGCACCGAAATCCTTGGCACCGCCGCGCTCGTGCTACTCGCCGCGTTCGGCGCCGGTTTCATAATCAAAGGCCAGGCGGCGGAAGTAAACAAACAAGCCGCACTCGCTGAAAGCGCCAGGAAGGAAACTGAGAGGCAGCAGGGAGTCGCTTTGGAAGCAGGCAAGGAAGCTCAAATGCAGCTGGCACTGGCGGCAGATGCGACAAAGGAAGTTAAGCGACAACGCGACCTTGCTGACAAAGCAACAAAAGAGGCTGAGCATCAACAAGAGATCGCGCGCACCGCTACCACAGAGGCTAACAAACAGCAGGCATTAGCCGACGCTGCAACCAAAAAAGCTGAAGAACAGTTAGAACGCGCTCGTCAACTACGATACGTCTCAGACATGAACGTGGCCCAGCGCGCTTACGACGCACATGATATGGCAAAAACGAGTGAAATATTGAGCGACCACATGCCAAATCGCGCGTCAGGAAAGCAAGCCGACTTACGCAGTTTTTATTGGTACTATCTGCATCACATCAGCTATCCGGAAATCACCAAACTCAATGGCCACTCGGCCCGTGTCAATTCAGTCGCATTTTCTGCGGACGGTAAGTTGCTCGCTTCGGCTAGTGAAGACAAGACTATCAAGTTATGGAACACAACCACGTGGCGGGAATCAGCAACGCTCAAAGGACACACAGCTGACGTCAGCAGTGTCCTCTTTTCACCAAAAAGTAACGTCCTTGTTTCGGCGGATTCCGACGGGGTCGTGAAGGTGTGGAATGCCGGTACGCAAGAACCATTAGCCACGATCAAGGGAGTGCGCGAAATGCACTTCGCGTTCTCACAAGATGGCAGATTTCTGGCTACCGGCAGTGATAGCGACAACGTAAAGCTGTGGGACACGAGTGACTGGCGGGAGTTGGCGACGCTGCAAGTGGACCGCGTTGAATCTCTCGCCTTTTCGCCAGACGGAAAAACGCTAGCCGTGGGCCGTGGTCGCGATCTCAGGTTATGGAGTATCGAAGAGCGAAAAGAGTTGGCTATGCTCACGCAATACATTGAAGCGTTTACTTCGGTAGCTTTCTCTCCTGATGGGAAGATACTAGCTTCGGCCTGCGACGACCTGAAGGTTTGGGACATGAACACCCGACAGGAAATAGAGTTGCACCAGGAAAGTTTCCGTTCAGCGCATGCCGTCATCTTCTCACCTGACAGCAAAACGCTCGCCGTGCTAAACCGTGATAACACCATTCAGCTGTGGGATACAGAAACCTGGCAAGAGTTGGCCACCCTACGAGGAAACCATGAACGATCTTCAGTGGCGTTCTCGCCAGACGGCAAGATGCTCGCTTCGGCCGGCGAGGATTTCGACGTGAAGTTATGGGACACAAGCACGCGCTACGATTTGAATACGGTCAAAGGAAGCGAGGGTGACCTTTCTGAAGTTTCTGCCTTAGCCTTTTCGCCGGATGGCAGAACGATTGCTCTGGCGACCTGGGATGAGGTTGTAAAGTTGTGGGATACGTGTACGGAGCGCGAGCTCTTCGCTTTGGACACTCACTCGAAGCCCGTTTACTCAGTGGCTTTTTCTCCTGACGGGAGAAAGCTGGCGGCAGCCAGTTACAAAAGCCTGGTCCAATGGGATACCACCACGTGGCAGGAGTTGAGCAGATCCGAAGAAAACGAACACAGTGCCTCGACAGTGGTTTTCTCGCCTGACGGCCGAACAGCCGCGGGAGTTTCAAGTGATATCGTAACCCTGTGGGACGACAACACACGGCGCACGTTGGCCACAATCAAAGGTGATAGCAGACTCGCAAGTTATTCGGGATCATTCTCACCTGACAACGCAATGTTTGGCTCCTCCATTTCCAGCAAGCTGTGGGGCGCGCGAACCGGCCGCGAGTTGGCTACGCTGAAAGGGTTTTCACCCGACACCCAGTTCCTGGTTTTCTCTCCAGTTGGTCACATGGTCGCGGCGTGTAGCTATGATGGCAACATCAAGATTTGGGATACGAACACGCTGGAGGAGTTGGCGACCTTCAGAATGCCCCCGAGGTCGATTAACTCGTTGGCGTTCTCGCCGGACGGAAACACGCTCGCCTCAGTGGGCGACTTCGTGAAACTCTGGGACACGCGCACGCGGCAGGAATTGGTTACGCTACGCAGCAATGCGCGTGGCTTTGAAAAAGTCGAGTTCTCACCGGACGGTAAGATGCTCGCCGCGGTCACCGAAGACAAGATGGTAAAGCTCTGGATTGCCGACGCTAGGAAAGAAATGTGTGCAGCGCCACAAAAGTAATCAGGGCGAAAGACTGAGCTGGAATTGTACGTTAGCTTCACCCTATTCGTGGCCGACGATGTCAAAAGTAAATCTCACCTTGTCGCGGACGCGAACCATTCCATGAAACGCTGACGTCGCTTTCACATTGAAATCGTCACGGCTGATGCTGAACTCACCAACGGCGCGCAAGTCGTTGCCGCTAACCGTCACCTTCGTTGGAATCTCGATCTGACGAGTCACGCCATGGAGCGTTAAGTCTCCCTTAATCCGCAAGTCGTATTGGTTGGCGGCAATCAGCTTTCCGCTCACGCCCGTGCTCTTGAAAACAATCTCCGGGTACTTCGCCGGCTCGAGCACAATGTCGCGCAGCTCTCCATTAATGATCTTTTTCTGCGCGTCAGTGAAGGCATCGCTGGTCTCTTCCATCGAATCAGTCTTGACCGTCAGTAGCAAAGATGACTGGCTTATTTGATTGGGCGCAAGACGTGCCTCGCCGGAGAAAACGCGGGCGGCAACCAAATGTTCATGGCCTTTGAACCAGAGCAGCCCGCCGCGTAACGCGTGGGCGATGAAGGTGCTTTGCGTGTAGTCGAGAACATAACGACGCGAGGCCTGCGCCGGACGTGTTGTAGCGGTGGCGCCGAAATTCCGAGTCGGCAGATACGAAGCAAGCGCCAGCAAGCAACAAGCCGGCAGTATTAGAAGGCGAATTCGCATTTCCACTTACTCCCTGGTTTTGATCCTCTGTGTCTTATCAACCCTACCTAACACGCAGATTTTGCAAATCAAATACTTTTTGGCTACTTTGACGTCTGCTATGACAGTAAAACGAACCGCAGCAAAAAAAGGGGTGGCAATCTCAGTCGAGGAGTTTGTGCGGCTGAAGCAGCCTAAGGGTGATTTGTTGCTCAGCGTCGCAGGGCAGCAGGTTTCATTAACCAGTCTCGATCGCGTCTACTGGCCGGCGGAAAAAATCACGAAGTTTGAACTGCTCTGCTACTACCTGAGCGTCAGCGAGCACATCATGCCGTACCTCAAAAACCGTCCGGCGATTTTGCAGCGGTGGCCGCGGGGTGTGACTGCGCCGATGTTTTTTCAACAGGACTTGGAAAGCGCGCCGGCATTCATCAAGACCGAGCGCCTGGTAAATCGGGACGGCCGTGAACTCGATTACGCCGTCTACACGAATACTGCTTCGCTACTTCACTTCGTTAACCTCGGCACGATTGAGCAGCACCCGTGGCATTCAACAACCGCGAAACTCGACAAGCCCGATTGGATTGCCATCGATCTCGATCCCAAACAAGCGCCCTGGGAAAACGTTTTGCAGGTGGCTTTGCTTACGAAAAAAGTTTGTGACGAAGTGGGCCTGAAGGCGTTTCCGAAAACTTCCGGTTCATCAGGAATTCACATCTACCTGCCGCTGAAGCCAACCAATGAATACGACCAGGTGGCGGAGTTTTCACGTTTGCTGGCGAGTGAAGTCGCCGGGCGAGCCCCGAAGATCGCGACGGTCGAGCGCACGATTTCCAAGCGCAAGAAGGAACAAGTTTACGTTGACTGGATGCAGAACGCGCGCGGAAAAAGCTTGGCGTCGATTTTCACTGCACGCGCAAAGCCGAAGGCGACGGTTTCAATGCCCTTGATCTGGAAACAGGTTGAGCAGGGCGCGAAGATTTCCGACTTCACCGTCAGAAACGTTCCGGCCCTGCTCAAGAAGAATGGCGACGCATGGTCGGATTTCTTCGACCAGCGACAGAAATTAAAACTGTAGCAGAGAGGTCAGCGGGTCAGAGAGCAGAGGTTAGAAAACAAATACCGTCTGACCTCCGACCCGCTGACCTCTGCTTTTACGGCTTGATCTTCACGCCCGTCGAGAATCGTAAACCGTCTTCTCGTTTGCCACTAAAGAACACCGGGACGTAATCAACCTGCAGTGCGCGAATGTCAAAGCGGTTACCGGCTTTGATATCCAATCCTGCGCCCAGGGCCATCGCAAACGCCGTCTCACTTGTATCGGGACAAGTAAAGTCGTTGTTGTGGAACTTGGCCTGATACCTGGCGACGCCGAACAGCGCGTGTGCGTAGGGAATAAACGCCGATGAGTTGCGCCAGTTAAAGCGCGGTCCTCCCAACAGCAGGTAGCGAGACAAGTGCGCGTTGAAGCGTCGTCCGCTTAGGGCGTCCATAAAGTCGGTGTTGGCGAACGTAGCTGAAAAATTCGCTACCAAACCCACGTGACGAGTCACGTTGGCAACCACTTCGCCACTAACGCCGTGATACGGAATTCGTTCGGAAACAAAGTCGACTCGTTGAGTCGTGCCAGTGCTGTTAACGGCGAGGCCCCTGCGATCAAGTCGATCGGCGCCATTGTTGGCACGCTCGTGAGCGTAGCCGATAAAGAATTCCCAGTTGGAATAGTCCTGGGCAAAACTCGCTGGAGCAGCGACGAGTAGGATCGCAAACAACAAAAGTAGTTTACGCATGAGCGGTAATCCTCCTTGATGATTTCCCATCACCGGGGTCTCCCTGGGACCTTTGTCCGTCGGGAAGAATTACTAAGAGACTATGGTGATAAGAAAAATAGGAATCCGCACGTGTTTCCAATTTTTCCTGTTGATTGCCCGTTTATTGAAAAGGGGGCACACTTTTATCATGGACTCAAAACGGCAGGCAAGAACAAAGGCGACCTGGAACGGGTCTGACTTCAGCTTTCTTTGTGCGTCCTCCGTGTTCTCTATGTCTCCGTGGTTTATGAACCGGAAAACATTCACCACAGAGGCACAGAGACCACTGAGGACGCACAGAGGAGTATTCGGTTTTGTTGCTCTTCTCTTGGCACTGTCAAGCCTGACTGTGAATGGTCAGCAATCGCCGAAGGGATCACAAAAGAGTCTGCCAAAGGTTTCCCCAACAACTCCGGTAAATCCGTCGAACACTTCTTCTGCTAACGATCCTCAGCAATTGTTACTAACGGGACAAGCCGCCCACGATCAGGGGAGATTCGACGAGGCCATCCGCACTTACAACCGCGTTATTGCGTTGACCGCAAATCAACCGCGCATTGCTTCGACTGCGAATCTCAGGATCGGCAACGCCTACATGGCGCAGGGAAAGTTTGGCAACGCTCAAGCCGCTTTCGAACGCGCCGTCGCGCTCAACCCAAACGACGCGGAGAGCTACAACAACCTCGGCGAAGCGCTGGGGGAGTTGAAGCAATACAAGCCCGCGCTGGAGGCCTTCACTCGCGCGGTCACGCTTGACGGCAAAATGCTGAAGGCGAAATACAACCAGGCGGTCAGTTACGATCGCATGGGCAACTTTAAGTATTCAGAGTTCGTCTTCCGCAACCTGATCAAGTCTTATCCCAATTACTCGCTTGCTTACGATGGTCTGGCAGTGACACTTTCAAAGGCGGGAAGAGGAAAAGAAGCGATCACTTATCACGAGAAAGCCATCAGCCTCGATCCGATCGAACCTTCCTACTATTTCAACTGCGCGATTAGTTACCTGATGATGGGCAACACCGCAAAGGCGATGGAGCAACAAGAAAAACTCAAGCAGATCTCACCCGCCGTCGCCGAACGACTTGCTAGCGTAATCATCAAGCACCAGATGTAAAAGACCGGGGCAAGCCCGCCTTCCCGACCCTGAGACTTCCGATACTTGTTCGATTATTTTTCACGCTGAAAGCCCGTCGCCCGTGAACTCACGACCGTGATTAGCTTGCAGTCGGGAAGGCGGGCTTGCCCCCGCTCTTTCGAATGGTAGTTAGTCGGCAGACCCGGAAAGAATTCCTGCCGCTTGAGTCGCTGGTTGCAGGTGATGCAGTTCGCTAGCGTCGATCAGGTTGAGGCCCTTCTCGCGAACGTTCCTAAATCCCGGAATAATCTCGCCTTCGAAAGGCTTCATCCCATGGGGATTTCGTTTGTGACCGGTGAAGTCGAGGTATAGGTGTTTCTTCAGGAAGCGATTGGGAACTCCCGCAAAACGCGCGATTGGATACTTGATGGCTTCGCCAAACAACCTCTTTCCCATCTTGCTGTAATAAATTGGCACGCCGAGTGAGAACTTCGCATTCACTTTACTGCCACCCTGCCAGAATTCCAGGTTGTAGCGCCAACACGTGAAGAAGAATTCCCACTGCAAGTCAGTCATATCGATCAACTTTGCGCTGTCTTTCTTCTGCATGCGCGTGTCTTCCAGCGGCACGAAGAAGGTCGGCACAAACGTGCCTTTCGCGTCGCGCAAGTCATAAAGCAGATCGAGTGACGCCTTTGTATCTTCTTCCGTTTCACCGGGAAGCCCGATGATGAACGTGCAGAACGGGAAGATATTGTGCCGGTTCAGCGTCTCCATTCCCTTGAGGACCACGTCGCGCCACTGGTGCGCCTTGTACGGATACGCCTTGCCCTTCATGAACGTGTCGAACAAACGAGCACTGCCCGTTTCCAGTCCAATGATCGGATCGGCAGCGCGCTTGTCCGGATGCGTCGAGGCCCGGTGCTGGACGTGAGAATACGGAACCATCAACGGCGCCAGGCGCTCCACGATCGAAGGATCCTTCACCACCGGGGCCATGGTGATATGTGATGTTTGGATGATGTCGATGCCCGGCACCGCAGCGATTTCCCGGAACAGTCGTTCGAGTGCCGGCACGTTGGTTTCGAAGTTTGGCAGTTGCTCGTAAAGGAACATGTCTTCCGAAGCGAGCAACACTTCGTTGCCGCCCTCACGCGCGTTTACGCGCACGCTTTCCAGAATATGCTCCAACGGAAACGAGCGTCCGACTTTCGTTGCTGGACCACAAAACTGACAGCCACGCCCGCAGCCACGCGTGATCTCAACCACGCCAAACGTTGAGCGATGACGTACCACCGGAATTTCTTCGACCGTGGCTTGCGAGTCTTTTCCAAGTTTGATGATGCGCGGCAATGACGGATCGCCGGCCATGATGCGCTTGAAAAGATCATTGAAAGTTCGCTCCACCTCGCCGTCAATCAAGTAGTCGATCTTGAACTCATCAAGCCGGTTCGCTTTTTCCAGTTGCCAGGCGCCGGGGCCGCCCACCACAATCTTCGGGTTGTACTTTTTGATTACCGGGTGGGTGACTATCCGCATGAACTGGTGCGCGTTCAGCGGCATCAGGTTCTCGCCAAAAAGTTTTGCGTAAACGTCGGTCGCATAGGAAATGCCCAGCGGGTTGTGCGCGTGAATTGCCAGGACTTTCGTCTCCGGCCCCACAAACTTGTCGAGATAATCGACGTAGCAAGTGACCACGTCGTCCTCTGAGTATTCGCGCAGCAGGAGCGTCTCGACCATGCGCAGGCCGTTGGGCACATACTTCGCGCGACCGTCCGGCCAGGATTCATTGGCGAAGGAAACTTTATTGAAGAGGGTATGGCTGAGTTTGTTGGGCACCGCCGCAGCCAACATCTGCTGCCAGATGCTGTGTTTCCACTCACTCGCTTCTGTTGAAGAAGCGGTCAGAACGATTAGCGGTGAAGCCACGGGGGCATTCTCCTCGGGGTAGAGCTCAGTC
The DNA here is from genome assembly GCA_035472495.1 of Pyrinomonadaceae bacterium. Classification (GTDB taxonomy): domain Bacteria; phylum Acidobacteriota; class Blastocatellia; order Pyrinomonadales; family Pyrinomonadaceae; genus PSRF01. The sequence goes on from DATIPD010000002.1 coordinate 112,708, forward strand.
GAGCACGATCAAACGGTGCCGGGGAAAACTAAGAGCGGACGAATTCTAGCACCAGCCTATGAGGTTGCCAACAAGTCCATCTGCTTTACTTGTTCGAGTTTGGAACGATTCGTCCGGCTCAGTTGGTGCCCCGGTGAGCTACATGACCATTTTCCCGCCAGCGAGAGTAAAGATCGCGCGCGGCTACCGCCCACGTAGGAAACTGAAATTCAAAGCCCGATTGCAAAAGTCGGGTCGGAACAACTCGACGGCTCTTGAGGATTAATTCGGTTTCGCTTTGCATGAGAAAGGCTCCGAGTTCCAACATCCACTCCGTAGCGGGCAGGCCAACGGGCATGTGCGCTGCGCCCCGCAACACTTGCATGAACTCGCGGTTGCCTAGTGGATTCGGCGCCGCGAGATTCACAGCGCCATCAAGTTCCCGGTGTTGCATCAGCCAAATGACGGACCGCACAAAATCCTGATCGTGAATCCATGAAACGTATTGTTTGCCACTGCCGCACGTTCCTCCCAATCCGAAACGAACCAGCCCTAAAAGCATGTCGAACGGACCACCGTGATTTGGACTCATGATGATTGCGGAACGCATCAGCACTTTGCGCGTTCGCGGAGTGGGCCACTCGTCAGCGACCCGTTCCCAGGAAGTTGCGACATCGATGCTGAAGCGCCATGTGTCGGGAGCGTTTGGCTCTGAACCGCCGATGACTCCGGTGGCTTCGTCGTTGGGAGCGTCGAACCGGTGCGCGTAAATTGTGGCCGTGCTGGCCTGTAGCCAAATTCCGGGTGCGTGTTTCGCGCAGGCGATCGCTTCGCCAATAATGCGCGTCGACTTAATTCGCGACTCCATGATGATCCGGCGGTTGTCTTCAGTGTAACGACAGTTCACGCTTTGCCCGGCGAGATTGATAATAGCGTCAGCGCCTTCGAAGTCGGCAGTCCAGGCGCCGGTTGACCCGCCATCCCATTGCACCACGCGCCAGGGCTTTTGCTCCGGAGTTCGACTGAGAACAACCACTTCATCGCCGCGTTGCTGAAACGCGCGGGCCAGAATCGTGCCCACTTGTCCCGAACCGCCGGGAATAACGATCTTCATAACGACACCTGCAGCGTTCTGCTCTGTGACAACGTTTGCTGTGGGGCATTCTCTGGCCACCAGACCGCACGACAAACTGGCTCAGGGGCGATCAGCCGTCCCAGCGTGTAGAGAGTCCATAAGGCGATTACTGACATCAGCACGTATGCGAAGTAGGTGGTTTCTGTCTTGCCGAGTTGCATCAACCAAAACACAAAAACTGCCAGAGGTAGATTGACCAGGATAGCGGTGGGCCCCAAAAAAATCTTGCGTGGTGTTTTGACGCTAACGTAACTGCTTAAGGCAAAGTAGCAAAAAAGCAGAACTACGCTTCCCGCATATTCACTTCCCGGCTCGCCCGACCAATCCGTTGATCGAGCAGAGGCCCAGATTGCCAAAGCCATGATTGCTTCGAATAAGCCAAAGAGGCTCACCACGCGTAACACAAATCCGGCCGGATATGACAGCCAGCTGCCAAAGTTGTAGGTTGGGCCATGTGGTCCAGCTCCTAAAAAAATCAAATGGCCCGGTCTGATTGAAGAGCCGGTGAGCAGCACCAGCGGCAAGTAAGCGGCACAAGTGATGACCAGGGTTAACTGGACGGACTGATCCTCAACTCTCATGTTTTCCATGTAGATGGAGAGCAGAACACTTTCCAGAACGCTTGCCCCTACGACTAGCAAGGCACGAGAAAACAGGCCGGCCCTACTTTTGAAGATCAGTTCCGCCAACCAAATGAAAAATGCGGGAAGACAACCAAGCACTGCTCCGAACAACAGAATGAACGGGACCAGAGCGAGGTATAAAGGGTTCAAGGCACTGGGATGAGTAACGACGTAACAAACTAACAAGAAGAAGTATCCGATTGCTCCGCCAACTGCTCCCTGGGACACAAACGTCCAGATCCTTTTTCGTTCTGCTTTCTCAGGCATAGTCGACGTGACTTTGCCCGCCCGTCGATCCTGAAACCATTCCCAGGTCCGCAAGTAAATTTCGAAAAGAAATCGCATGTGTGGTTCGATCCGCTGAGCGGCCTAGCCGGCTTCAGCTTCGATCGCCTCGATGTCACGAAGTTCGGCAACCATTTTCAACGCGCGCTTGCGCACCGGTCGCATGAAGGGATTGCTCGCCAACGACACCAACTTGTCGAGCAAGTCGACTGTTTGATCAATCAAGCGGTAAGTGCGCGCACATTTTTTTGAGCGATCATGAATCCAGAAAAGAATGATGCCCATGTGATAAAGCCAGAGCAGATAAGGAAGTTCCTTCCGCAGGTCATCCGGAATTCGCACCTTCGCTCCAGACAGGACCTCCTCAAAGAGCTTGATGCTCTCGAGTCTCACTGGAGCCGAAGCATGAGCGAAGGGATTTAGTGGGCTGTTTGGATCGGCAGCCGTCTGAAACAAGACGCCGGCAAATTCATGATACGGCTCAAGCGTATCGATCTTGAGCCGTATCACGGAATCCAGTCGCGCCCTAAACGAGGACTCGCTTTTCAACTTCGGCGCCACCGCGCGCACGTGATCTTCATGCGTCCGGTGATAGAACAACTGAATCAAGTGGTCCTTCGAACCGAAGTAGTGATACGCGTTGCCAAGTGAGACACCGGCCTTATCGGCGATAGCCCGCATGGTGGTGTTCGCGTAACCACGTTCGTGAAGCATTTCCAAAGCGGCGTTCAGGATTTTTGCTTTGGTCTGTTCACCTTTCGCGGTCTTGGTCGCAGCTGAATTCTTGCCAGACTTCATCAGGTTTACCTCCTCAGGTGTGCAAAGCGGCTAATCTGGTAGCGATGCTGTGAAACCAGGGAAACAATCCGCTTGGTGGTTGGCAACAGTTCCGGCGTTGCGAGCCGGAACGACCAATCGCGATACCGGTTCAGCGCCCACAAAACCATTAGCCAGGCTTTGGGTCCGTAGTACACCTCGCCCTGGTCACTTATGACGGTCAGGTCAGTAGTGGTTGGCTGATGATCGAGCGTAGGGAAACGACGCTGTGCCTCTTCCGACTTCACCGGCACCAGAATGAGAGGCACCAATTTTGGTTGGTCCACGAGCCATGACTGCACTCTGCGGCACAACCCGCAAGTAGGATCGTAAAGCACAGTGAGTGACGACATGGCTCAGGCCTCCCGCACGGAAGTGTAAGCGTCAGGACTAACCGGCGGCGGACCGTAGGGGCGCGTGGCGCGACGGCGCATCCGGCTGAAGATGAAAAGATTAAAGAAGTGCATCCCGCCCAGGACGAGTAGCACCATTCCCACCTTGACTGACAACGCTTCAATTCCTTCCTGTGCGGAAGCGAGATCATAACCAAGCTTGAGCGCCAGGCTGACGTAACCCAGGTTGATCAGGTAAAACCCGACGACCAGCAGGTGATTCACTGAATCCGCGAGTGGCTCATTTCCATGAAAAACGTCTACCAAAAACACGCGGCCGTTTTTGTGCAGCGTGTGCGCCACCCAAACGGTCAGAGCAACGCTGATTGCGAGGTAAACCAGATACGTGACTACCTTGACTGACATAGCAGCCTCCTTTTTGCTGAACACATTCACAATTGAACGTGTTCAAATGCAAGATACGCTCGGCGAGTTAGCCTGTCAAGTCATTTTTTGAACTCGTTCAAAAGTTTCTTTTGAGAGGGGGCCGGGCGCTAAAGGCGGCGACTTGTCGGGCTTATGTTTCGGACTGCGGCGAGGACGCGCGTGACAGGAAAAGGGACGCGATGCTTTCCGCGATTGCCTGCGGGGTCTGTTGGGAAACCGGGATTCTTGCTTCGGTCAGCTGGTAAGTCGGTAGACGCGCCCTAAACAACTGTTCGGCATCCGCGCGAGTGCGGGCGAGCGGTCGGCTTTCGGGTGCGGTTTCGATTCGTTGCCAGCACAACTCAAACGGTGCGTCCAGCCAAATCGTGAAAGCACGGCTAGCTTGTATTAGCTCGCGATTCTCTGCCTCTGCCCACGCGCCGCCGCCGACCGAAAGGATCGCGGTCTCGTTGCGAAGCAGTATTTTCCGCAACGCGGCTGTTTCCAGCTGACGAAATCGCGGCTCGCCGTCCTGTTCGATTATTTCTTTTGGACTGCGTGCATGGGTTCGCTTTATCCACGTGTCCAGGTCAACAAAGCCACAATTCAACCTGAGAGCCAGTTCACGACCCACGCTGCTCTTCCCCGAGCCCATAAATCCGACGATGACTAGTTGCAAGTCGACCAGGAACCTCGAATGCCGTTGTTCAAGTAAAAATTAGAGTTGCGAAAGCATTCTTCCACAAGTTCGGCTATCCCGCGGTAAAAACTCTCGCGGTAGCGAACCAAGCGAGTCATTGGCCAGGATTTTCGCGGTTCATGAAGCTCCAGGACCTTGCCGTTAAAGAATTGAAAACTAATGGATTCCGGTTTGGTGGCTTTCTTGACATGCGACACGCCCGCGTGTTAAACCCTCGATCTTCCGTAGCCTTTGGAGTTCAAACTGCCCTGACCCACGCGATGGCTCCTGGCATGGCCTTGTCTATAAGCTGTGACTCTAGATGCGACTTTGGAGACTACTGAACTCAGCTTCCCCAGCCGATTAGAGACTGTGGGCGAGGTTGCTACTGCTGTTGCCGAATTCCTGACTCGTCACGGCATTTCGGACGAGATTGCTTTCGGAGTCGACATGGCGGTGCGTGAGGCGGTAACCAACGCAGTAGTTCACGGCAACAAACTCGACAGTGACAAACTAGTTGAGATCAAACTACGGAACACGCCACAAACTTTTGAGATAACCGTGCACGACCGGGGTAACGGTTTTAACCCTAACGACGTGCCTGACCCGACTAAAGAAGAAAACATTTTGCGGACGTCGGGACGTGGCATCTTTTTCATGCGCAACTTTATGGACGCAGTCGACTGGTCTGCCGATCCCAACGGAGGAACCAGAGTGCACATGATTAAGAAACTTTAGGTAGAAGTTGAGAATGCAGCTGCGCGCAATCCCCGCAGGCAGCGCCGCTACGACTGAAAATTTCTGTTCGGAATCCTTAAAGGAGATCGGTGAAAAATGGCTGAGCTAAACATAACGGAGCGTCAGGTTGGAGACGTTACGATTCTCGACATGAGCGGCAAGATCACAATTGGTGAAGGCAGCGTGGCCCTGCGCACCGCAATTCGTCGCTTGCTGGAAGAAAGCAAGAAAAAAATTCTCTTGAACCTGGCGGGAGTGGGCTACATTGATTCGAGCGGCATCGGTGAATTGGTTTCCAGCTACACGGCAATTAACAACGCCGGCGGTCAGTTGAAACTTTTGAGCCTCACGCAAAAATTGCAGGACCTGCTCGCGATCACCAAGCTCCTGACCGTGTTTGACGTTTACGAAGAGGAAACTGAAGCGCTGAGCAGCTTTAAGTAACGGAACCCGCCGGCCGTGTTTTACGTTCATAGTTCTTTGCGCGGCGGCAAGGTTTCTAGTTTCGAGCACCGGTGGATCTGTGGGTTGCCGGTGTCAAAGGGAGAGAAGCAATGGCAGAACTCGACGTTAACCAGCGACAGGCCGGAGACGTAACTATTCTCGATCTGAGCGGCTCCGTGCGAATGGGTGAAGGCGCGGTGTCTCTGCGCAACGCCATTCGCGGGTTGGTCGACCAGGGGAACAAAAAACTTTTGCTCAACCTTGCTGATGTCAAAAACATCGACTCGAGCGGGATCGGCGAATTGATTGCCAACTACACAACCATTAGCCGCGATGGCGGCCAACTCAAACTGTTGAACCTGACCGAGAAGATTCAGAATTTGCTCGTGATCACCAAGCTGCTCACGGTTTTTGACTCGTATGACAATGAACCGGAGGCCTTGAATAGTTTCAATTAACGGTGAAAAGTAAAAAGTGAAAAGTCACGGGCAGGAAAGCTTCTCACTTTTCACTCATCACCTTTCACTGCTTTACTAATGTTTCGCGCCACCTTTCGCCGTTTGCTCGCGCTGGATGATCCACCTGAGCGAACGGCGCTTGCATTTTCAATCGGCGTGTTTATCGCGTTCTCTCCTTTCCTCGGGCTGCACACCGTGCTCGCTACCCTGGTCGCCTTTGTTTTTCGCTTCAACAAAATAGCGGTCTACACCGGCACCTTCATTAACAATCCGTTTTTAACTCTGGTCCCGATCATCATAGTTTCTTACGCGATCGGAGCTTTTGTGCTGGGTCGGCCACTTAAAATTCCGGCTGCCGGCGTGGAACTTCTGAAGCATCCACATCTCCTCACCGCCAGCTACTATCGCGAGCTTTTTCAAAATAGTTGGGACATTGTTTGGCCATTTACAATCGGCGGCATGACGCTGTCGGTCGTTTGTTCGCTGATTGCTTATCCAGTAACATCAGCGCTGTTGCGCGCCAGAAGGAAAGCCCGGGAAGCCGACAAAGGTTGATTGAATGGCATCCCGGCTGGCCGCTGGTCGCATCTTTAACATTCCCAGAGATACTTAATTACAAAATCCCAAAATGCCCTGATTAGTAGTGAACGCATGAAGAAGATCGTTTTTTTAGCTGTTTTATTTACGCTGACAGCCGGCACACTGAACTCACAAACAAAACCCGCCGGTCAGACTCCGCGGCAACAGCAGCCCAGTCCCGTCACCGCGCGCGACGCTGTCGGCTTCGACTTGTCTGACTACGGTGTCAGCTTTCCGGTTGAACCTCGCCTGATCGTCATGATGGCCGCGCTGGAGGCCGCCGGTTTTGATCCCGTGCCCCCGGGTTCTGAGCCTTCTGCTTTCCGGGCGCAGGTGCGCCGGGACCTCGCGAGTCTCGATCCCGATTTGCGAAACCGGCTGCGCACTTTCTACGAACGCAACAAACTTCCGGCTCCAGCAACAGCCGCCGATCAGGCCGCGCGTTATGTCTCGTTGGCGTTTGTGCTCGACCAGCCGCCACTGCTTGAGGCGCCGGCGAGATCTGAGGATCTGCCGACCAGTCTGCTTGAGGTGCTGGACTTCGCACCGCTCGTCAAGGAGTTTTACCGGCGTTCTAACATCGATCAAAACCTGCCGAGTTACACGGTCGCCTACCAGGCGGAAGCTAATCGTTTGCGCAAACCGACTGCCGACATGATTCGCGGCGCGCTGACTTACTTGCATACCCGCCCCATGACGATTGCCGCTGACAAGGTCGCGGTTAAAGCGCCCGGCACTCAAAAAAAGAATGCACCCAAGACTTACACTTACCGTGAACACTCTCGCAATTTTTACATCGTGACTGATTTGCTCGCCGCTCCCGGCGCCATCAACTTTCGCGTTATCGGCGACGAATATTTTGTCGTGGTTCCCGAAGGGACTGATCCAACTTCTTCGGAACTCCGGCGCGGTTATTTGCAATACGTCATTGATCCGCTGGTACTGAAATACAACCGCGAAATTGCGGCCCGGCGCGAGCAAATTAAGGCGATCATCGCCGAACGCGAAAAAGCCAAAGCGACAATTAGTCCCGACGCATTCCTGGCAGTTACGCGTTCGCTCGTTGCCGCTGCAGACGCTCGTTACGACGAAGCGAGAAAACTGGAAAGTTTGAACCAGCAAGCGCGCGTCAGACTAGCGGGTGCTAAGGATGATAATGCCCGGCGCGCAATTGCCCAGGAACTACAAGAGAAGACGAAGGAACTGCAAGACGAAACCATTGCGCGATTGGCCGACGATTACGAACAGGGCGCTATTCTTTCTTTTTATTTTTCCGATCAGCTGAAAGGACTCGAGAGTAGCGGGTTTGATATTGCCAGCTTCCTTTCCGACATGATTGCCTCGTTTGATCCGGCGCGTGAAGCCCACCGTCTCGACGAGAATGCCGAAGCGCGAAAACGAGCGCAGGCGATCCGGCAAGCGCGCCTGGTTGCGCGAAGAGCTGAGGCGGCGCCGCCAATCTATTCAGAAGCCGAAGCGGCACGGGCGGCGCAGCTCGTAAAAAAACTCGGCGAAGTAGAACAAATACTTCGGCTCAAGGACTACAACAACGCTGAGATCCAGTTGAAGGAACTTTTGAAGGACTACTCGCGTGAGCCCAGGATTTTCTTTGCGCTCGCCCAAACCTCGAGCCTGGCTGCAGCGGATGCAATCGACGAGGACGTGCAAAGCCAACGACTCAATCGCGCGCTGGGAAACTACCGGCTGGCCATTGAGGCGGCGTCGAGCGAAACTGATCGCAGCCTACTGTCGCGCGCTCACGAAGCAATGGGCAGGATTTATGCTTTCCTCGATAACAATGCTGAAGCTGCAAAGGCGTTTGACGAAGCGATAAAAATTGGCGAGGTACCCGGAGGCGCGTACCAGGACGCGCTGGAAGGCAAGAGAAAACTAGGTACGCCGTAAACAAAACAGAAGGGTAAAGGTTAAGGGATAACGGTAAGACAAGGCGGAAAACCGAAAGGGTAACGGGCGTGTGCCCGTTACCCTTTTCACTTTTAACCTTTCCTTTTTTCGACCTTAGATCGGGTTCGATGTGCCGGTTCTAATCACCTTCACGTTTGGCACTTTGATCTTGTTGGGAACCACTACTTTGATTTCGGGAGTGTCCGGCAACTCGATCCTGGGGATCTGAATACTCATTTCCGGAATTTCACCAAGTTCAACTCGCGGTATCACAATGGTTCTTCCCTGCGGCGTCATTGGCACGTTGGGATCGTCTTTCGGTGTTACGTTGATAGTGCGTTGGTTCTTGTTCCGCACGATGGTCAGTGTTACGTCACCATCTTTCTTTTTGTTGATTGCCCGAGAGAGGTCACCGCCGCCTTCGACTTTTTCACCATCACAAGCAGTGATTACATCGCCCGCTTTGATGCCGGCCTTTGCTGCCGGACTGTCGTCGGCAACTGAGCTGACCAGAACGCCGTCGGTCACTCCAAAATACTCGGCAAGCTGTTTAGTGAGCGGCGATGTGTTGACGCCAATACGACGGCGAGCGCCAAACATGAACACGCCATCCTTACCGGGCTCGCCTTCCCACTTCCAAACGCGTGCTCCCGGCGGCATGTTCTTTTCCATGTCCTTCAACCGATCCAGACCCTTCAGTTTCTCCAGTCCCTCGAAACCATCCATGGTGTTGAACGAATTGTTGCGCTTGCCAACGGTCACTGCCACTTCCTGCTCGCCGCCGCCACGACTAATCGTCAGCCGCGCCGTCTGATCCGGAGCTACTTCCGAAACGAGCCGGTTGAGCTTTCTGGTGCTGGTGACGCTCTCACCTTCAAACTTGACAATAACGTCGTCTTTCCGCAGACCGGCCTTTTCAGCCGGACTGTCTTTGACAACCTGAGTGATGCCCACGCCACGCACTTCACGCATACCGTAGCGCGACATGTTTTCTTTGTTTATGTCTTCCGCATAGACGCCGAGGAAGCTGCCGCCGCTAACAAAAAACGAAAAAGCACCAGGCGGGGTATCGGGCGGCGCCGGGACCCCGGGCATGTCAGCCTCGGGGGGCGCGGCGGGCGCGGTGGGCGCGACCGGGGCACCTTGCTGCGCCAGAGCAATACCTGCGGTCAAAACGAGGGAGACACAAAAATAAAGAGCATTTCTAAGGTTCATGGCAGAGAGAGTCCTTCCGGATAGAATTTAGCGGATTACACGCTTGCGGAGGAGACTGGGTTCCAAAAAAAGGGAGGAAGAGACAGAATTTCCACAGGTCATTTGAGATTTCGTCCCAATGCCCTTCAGCTTCATCGGAGGGCAGCGAGATAACAAATCTGAAATGATATATGGAAGTTCCGTCTCCTGCCCTTGCCCCTGCCCATGATTCAGCTCGGGCGGTAGACTTCTCTGCCGTCGCTGAGTTCGACCGCAATCTTCCCTTCCGAATGCGCTAAATCGAGGTGCGCAACCGCCTCTGAAACCGACAGGAAGCGGTGAACGTCATCAGTTTCCGGAAACATCTTCCGGGCAATCTCCCAGGCAGTGGAACCCTTCTTTTCCAGCAGGCCGATTACCTGTCTTTGTCGCTCCGAGATCGCTCGCACATACCGATTGAACAACTCGTCAAAGTCATGAACCGGATCGCCATGGCCGCCATGAACCAGCGTCGGAGCAAACGTACGCAGTCGAGCGAGACTGACAAGGTACTCGGCCAGCGAAGCGAAGCGCTTTGACGGATTAATGGGATCGGGTGAGAGCACGGGATTCGGAGTAATGCGTTTCAGCACGCAGTCGCCGGCGATGATGGTGCGGTCCGCCTCGCGTACAAACGAACAGGAGCCAGGCGTGTGTCCGGGTGTGTGGAGGACGCGCAGTGTGCCAGTGGCAAACTGAAGTTCTTCCTCATCGCGCAACTCACCATACTCTTCCGCTTCAAACGAGTCGGCGTACTGGCGCACGCCTTCGTACATTTTCCGCATGTCTGCAACTTCTTCGGGTGGTACGCCCGCGCGAACTAAAAGCGCGCGATGCTCTTCATACTCGAGCCGGCCGATGCGATGGCCCGTTTCCCAACTATGCACCAGCACTTCAGCATGTTTGGCTTCGTCGCGCAGGGATCGAGCCAGTCCGCAATGATCTTCGTGGGCGTGCGTCAGCACGATGCGCCGAATATCGGAGACGCGAAACCGCGCTTTTCGTAAACCTTCAAGCAGCGCATCGTGTGCTTCTTTAGTTTTTGGGCCGGTGTCGATGAGAGTGATCGGATCTTCCGCGATCAGGTAGACATTAACCGGACCGATGTAGAAAGGGGTGGGGAGGGAGATGGGGATTATTTTCATTGCCGATTGCGCACCTACGACTCTTAGTGCTTTTGATTTCGAATCTGCTCGAGCTCTTTTAGGAACTCGTCGCGTTCGCGGGCTTCCCTACTTCGATTCCTCGCCTTGTCTGTTAGGTAGCGTTGCCCTTTAATGTCGGAGTTCTGCAAGGAATCAGCCCAGCGCCTCAACTGACGCGAGACACTCTCTGCTTTAATTTGAGATCTGAGATCTCAGATCTCAAATTCGCAAAACCGCGCCAGCGCTCCCACAAACAAAGTACAGATCGCGTTTCACCGGAAGCAGCTTCTTTTCGAAATCGGCAATGTTTAGTAAACGTACTTGTTCGCCGTAATCATCGCATCCGCGATCCGCTGCCGCGCGGCGATTGTGTTCACCGGCGTCAGCTTCGTGAAACGCCTCAGCGCCGCCAACAACGTCCGCAACTCGTCGCCTTCCGCCATGCCCGCCAGCGTGTTCTTCGCGCGCGCGTCAATGCGTTCCACTGCGTCGTTACAAAACACGCGCGTCATATCAATCTGCCGCACCGCCGCCTCTTCACCAGCCGAGGCAGCCAGTTTCTGCGTGCGCAAAATCGCCGACTCCATCGCGTAAGCATCCATGATGATGTCGGCAATGCCCATCAGAATTTCCTGTTGGTCACCCAACGACATCATGTACTTCTGCGCCGCCGTGCCTAATGTCATCAAACTAACCTTTTTGGCATTCTTCGCTAACTTAGTTTCGGCTGCCAACAGTCCTTCATCATCGTCGAAGCCGAGCATTGGTGGCGTGAGGATCTCGTCCATCAGCGCTTGCGCCGCCGGCAGCAACGCTAGTTTCCCACTCAGCGCACTCTTCATTAACCTTCCCGGAATCAACATGCGATTGATTTCGTTGGTGCCTTCGAAGATGCGATTGATGCGTGAATCGCGATAGGCACGCTCGGCCGGGTAGTCAGCCGAATAGCCGTAGCCGCCGTAAATTTGCACCATCTCATCCGCGAGAAAGTCGCAGGATTCAGAAAGCGCAACCTTGATGATCGAACACTCGGCCGAGTATTCCTCGATGGCGCGCATCTTGGCTTCCAGGTCGTTCGGGTCTTCGCCGATCGCGTCTTCAATCATCCCGAGCGTGCGCCAAATCATCGCCTCGCCCACCCAGGTGCGAATCGCCATCTCGCCAAGCTTCGATTTGATCGCGCCAAAAGACGAGATCGACTTGCCAAACTGCTGGCGCTCGTTCGCATAACGAATCGACTCATGCAGCATGAGCTTCATACCGCCGATGCACATCGCACCCAGTTTGAAGCGGCCAATGTTCAGGGTGTTGAAGGCAATCTTGTGTCCCTTGCCGATTTCGCCCAGCAAGTTTTCAACTGGCGCCTTCGCATCGGCCAGCACCAACGGCGTCGTGCTCGAGCCCTTGATGCCCATCTTGTGCTCTTCGGCGCCCGGCGTCAGCCCTTCCTGTTTCTCGACGATAAAAGCAGTGAACTTATCGCCGTCAACTTTCGCAAAGACGATGAAGATGTCGGCGAAGCCACCGTTGGTGATGAACATCTTCTCGCCGTTGAGAATGTAATGCGTGCCGTCCTCGCTGAGTCGCGCCGTCGCTTTCGCAGCCATCGCGTCTGAGCCTGAGCCGGCTTCTGTCAGCGCGTAAGCGGTGATCAGTTCACCCGAGGCAATCTTCGGCAGATACTTCTGTTTGGCTGCGTCAGTACCAAAGTAAATGATCGGCAAGAGTCCGATGCCGCTTTCGGCGCCGAGTGTTGTGGCAAACGAGGCACAGCGGCCGATGTTTTCGCCCACCAAAGCGCCACTCGTTTGATCGAGACCGAGTCCGCCGTACTCCTCGGGAATGTTCGCGCCGATCAAACCCAGGTCCGCGGCCTTCTTGACGAACTCGCGGGCAAGTTTCCAATTCTTGTTCTCTAGCTCGTCGATGTGCGGGATGACTTCGTTGTCGATGAACTGCCGCGTCGTGTCGGCAATCATGCGATGCTCTTCGGTGAAGTCTTCCGGCGTGAACACTTCCGCCGTGGTGCGGTCCTCAATTAGAAACGAGCCACCTTGAACGATTTGTTTTTGTTCGACTACGGCTGACATAAGTCTCTCCTTAAATGGCCTTTGAGTTTCAGGCCGCCCGTCACTGAACTTTGTCCTTGGAGCTTTGTACCTGGGACCTTGCACTTGATCTCAAAGACCAAAGTCCAAATACCAATCTTCAAAATTCAAAGGACAAAGCACAAAGTACTAAGTTTAGATTCTTTCAAATATTCCCGCGGCGCCCATGCCGCCGCCGACACACATTGTCACCATTCCATAACGGCCGTTGCGCCTTTCGAGCTCGCGCAAAATACTCGCCGTCAGTTTGGCGCCGGTACAACCAAGCGGATGCCCAAGCGCGATCGCCCCACCGTTCACGTTAACTTTGTCGGCATCCAGACCGAGCGTTTTGATCACCGCCAGTGACTGCGCCGCGAACGCTTCATTCAGTTCAAACACGTCTATCTGATCCAGCGTCAGTCCTGCCAATTTCAAAGCCTTAGGAATGGCAAACACCGGACCGATACCCATCTCCTCGGGCGGACACCCGGCGGTGGCGTAAGCAACAAACCGCGCCAGCGGTTTCACGCCGAGGCTGCTCGCTTTTTCTGCGGACATCACGATCGCGGCCGCCGCGCCGTCTGACATTTGCGAAGCGTTACCCGCGGTGATGGTTCCCTTCACATGAAAAGCGGGCTTTAACTTTGCCAGTCCTTCCAGTGAACTATCACGACGCACACCTTCGTCGGCAGCAAACACAACTTCGCGAGTCTGCTTGCGACCTTTCTCGTCAAGTTCCTCAACAGTCACCGTCAACGGAACCGTTTCGTCTTTGAACTTGTCGGCGTCGAGCGCCGCCGCGGCGCGTTGATGCGAGCGCAGCGCGAACTCATCCTGCTCTTCGCGACTGACGTTATATTTGCGAGCCACGTTCTCCGTTGCGAGTCCCATATTTAAGTAAAAATCAGGATAGTGTTCGACCAGGTAGGGATTCGGCCGAATGATGTGCCCGCCCATGGGAATCATCGACATCGTTTCGAGTCCCCCGGCGACGGCAACTTCAGCACCCCCCGTGCGAATGCGATCGGCCGCAATCGCAATCGACTGCAACCCGGAAGAACAAAACCGATTGATGGTCATGGCGCTGGTCTCGACCGGGAGCCCGGCACGGATCGCGGCCGCGCGCGCGACGTTCATGCCCTGCTCAGCCTCCGGCATCGCGCAACCCATGATCACGTCTTCGATCTCTGAGGCCTCAAGACCCGGGACCCGCGCGAGCGCCTCTTTGATTACCGCGCTGCCCATTTCATCCGGGCGTGTGTTGCGAAGCGTTCCTTTTGGAGCTTTCCCAACCGCTGTTCTTACTGCTGAAACAATTACTGCGTCTTTCATAAAAACCTCAGAATTCAGAATACAGAAGTCAGGAGCCAGAAGCTCTTAATGCGTTGGAATAACGACCGAGCAACTTACTGACTTCTTCTAATTGAGAATGCAACTCTCGAGTATCTCCGTATCCCAGGTCCTTTGTTAGGATCAGGTAGTAGCGACACTCTTCGAGCGATCCCTCCGCTATGTTCATAAAACGGACTTTATCGGCCCTTCCTCTTTTCTTAAAGCCTTCCGCAATATTCGCGGGAACCGAAATCGCTGCACGCCTAAACTGCGAAGTCAGACCGTACCGTTCCTCGAGAGGAAAAAGCTTACTCAACCGATAAACGCCTAAGACAAATTGGTGCGCTTTCTGCCATACGATCAATTCTTGAAAATTCTGCGCTGGTAGCCGCTGCATATACTCCCTCCAGTGTTACGCGCGGATTCGGGTTTGTCCGCAGCTGGTTACTTCTTCAAGCGGCTGATTTCAGTCTTCCGTATTCTGTCTCCTGTATTCTAGTTCCTAAGCGGCTTTCCGGTTTTCAACATTGCCGCCAGGCGCTCTTGCGTCTTGCGCGTTCCAGCGAGCGACAAAAATGCTTCGCGTTCAAGATCGAGCAAATACTGTTCGGAAACTCGCGTCTGGTGGTTGAGATCTCCACCGGTCAGAATCCGCGCCAACTTCTCGCCGATCAGCGCATCGTGATCGGAAATGTATCCCGCTCGCTTCATTTGATGAATGCCCAACTTCAATGTCGCCAGTGCCGAATTGCCCAGCGCCAGAATGTCGGTGCGTTGTTGCGGCTGCACGTACCCACTCGCCGCGAGCGCGAGGACTTCTTTTTTTGCGTCAGCGATTAAGCGATCGCCATTCATCGAAATCGGATCGTCTTCGGCGAGGAAACCTAACATGCGTGCTTCCTCGGCGGAAGTCGCCACCTTCGCCAGCGCAATCGTTTCAAACGCGCGTTTCACAAATGGAAACGGATCGGCATCGTCAACGTTCTTCGGAATCGAGTCGAGCGCGCGCACCAGCAGTTCTTTAGTTCCGCCACCGGCCGGAATAATGCCTACGCCAACTTCGACTAAACCGATGTACGTTTCCGCGGCGGCGCGCACGCGGTCACCGTGCAGGACCATTTCGCAGCCGCCCCCGAACACCAGGCCGAACGGCGCCACCACGACGGGTTTCGCCGAATAACGCAAGCTCATGGTCGACGCCTGAAACGCCCGCCCCATCATGTCGAGCTCTTCCCAGTTTTCTTCCTGGGCTTCCATCAACATCAACATGATGTTCGCGCCGACGCAAAAATTTGCACCCTGATTGCCGACCACCAGGCCGACGAAGTTTTTCTCGACTTCGGCCAGAGACTGCTTGAGCATCTGCAAAGTGTCGCCGCCAATCGAATTCATTTTGGAGTGAAACTCGAGACAGGCCACGCCATCGCCGATGTCAATCAGCGATGCGCCGGAGTTTTTCTTGATGACCCCAGTGCGATCCTTGACTGCTTTAAGAATGATGATGCCGGGCTGGTCGGCTAGCTGCAGGTATTGTTCGGACGCGAAATCGAAATAAAACTTTTGTCCGTCGTGCTCTTTGTAGAACGACTTTGCGCCGCCGTCGAGCATCTTCTGCACGTTAGCTGGTACCGCAACGCCCTCTTCCTTCATCCGCGCCACCGACTTCTCAACGCCGATGGCGTCCCAGGTTTCGAAAACGCCAAGCTCCCAGTTGAAGCCCCAACGCATCGCCCGATCAACTTCAACTATCGAATCGGCGATTTCGGGAATCCGGTTCGCGGCATAACGAAACGTGCGCGACATCGTTTTCCAAAGAAACGCCCCAACTCGCTCCTTGCCCCAGACCAGCGCCTTGATGCGCCCGGGCAAGTCTTCGATGTTCTTCGCCATGTCGAGCGCGGGCAGTTTCACTTTTTGGGAAGGTCGATAGTTCAACGTTGCGTGGTCCATCACCCAAATTTCTTTTTTGCCGCCTTCGCCCGCTTGTCGCTTGTAGAAACCGCCTTTGGTTTTGTTTCCCAGTATGCCGCGACCGATCATCGCGGTCAGGAATTCCGGCGCGACGAAAACTTCTCGTTCGTCGTCGTCGGGCAAGGCTTCGTAAAGATTTTTGACGACGTGCCCAAACACATCGAGGCCAACCAGATCGAAAGTGCGGAACGTGGCACTCTTCGGGCGCCCTACCGCTTGACCGGTAATCCTGTCGACTTCTTCAAACGAGTAGCCGTCTGCCAGCATCGTCTTGATCGTGACCATGGCGCCAAAAGTACCGATGCGATTCGCGATGAAATTTGGACGATCTTTGGCCGGCACAACCCCTTTGCCGAGTCGTTGATCAAGAAAGCCATACAAGAAGCACGACACTTCGGGCTTGGTCCACTCAGTGCGGATTATTTCGACGAGGTGTAGATAACGGGGCGGATTGAAAAAGTGGACCCCGAGAAAATGTGCTTTGAAATCGTCGGAACGTCCTTCAGCTAGTTGCTGAATCGGAATGCCGCTGGTGTTTGAACCCACGATTGCGCCCGGGCGACGATGTTGCTCGACGCGCTCGTAAAGACTTCGTTTGATATCGAGATTCTCAACCACCGCTTCGATGATCAGATCGCAATCTTTCAGTTTCGCCAGGTCATCATCAAAATTGCCGACACTAACCAGCGCGGCTTTGTCGGGCGTAAAGAAGGCAGCCGGCTTTGCTTTTTTCGCTGCGTCCAGTCCGCCGTTAGCAATCCGATTGCGTACGCTCTTCGAGTCAAGAGTCACGCCCCGGGCCTGTTCGTCTGGAGTCAATGCGCGGGGGACAATATCGAGCAGGAGGGTCGGTACACCGGCGTTGGCGAGGTGCGCGGCAATCTGCGCCCCCATCGTACCGGCCCCTAAAACTGCAGCTTTTTCAATTTTCATCGGCTTTGAATGAGACTACGACCAGTTTGTCAGCCCTTCACGTCACAGGCCAAAGAATTAACCCGCCAGCAAGGCTGGAATAATACTGAATGAGTGCTCATTCAGGCAAGCTTACGTACCGGACCGCCAGACTTTGCCGCTTCAAATAAGCCTCACGCGCAATTTCTACATCCTCCAAAAAGTGCGGCAGCTCGGCGAGCGTCAGTGCCTGTGGTCCATCGACCAGGGCTTCGTCGGGCTGAGGATGAAAATCAGCAAGGACCAGATTGGCTCCGGCAATGACGCCCTGCGCAGTCGCATGCATGATGTCCAGAATTCCTTCCGGCCCACAACTGCGCGAGCCCACCGCGTGGGAAGCGTCAATGCAAACAGGCATTCGCGTCAGCCGCCTGACTACCGGCACGTGCGCGAAGTCGACAAAGTTGCGATGTGGATCGCCCATATTAGTCTTGACGCCCCGGCAGGCGAAAATGATTTTGTGGTTTCCTTCGCTCGCCAGGTACTCGGCGGCGTGGAGCGATTCGCTCAAGGTTATGCCAAAACCCCGCTTCAGCAATACCGGAAACTCCTGTTGTCTGCCAAGCACTTTCAGCAACTCAAAATTCTGCGTATTGCGCGTACCAATCTGAAGGATCACTCCGGTAGGAGAGCCAGCGCGATTCAGGACTTCATTGATCTCATCGACATGTGATTCGTGAGTGACCTCCATCGCCACGACCTTGATTCCATATTTGCCGGCGAGTTCAAAAACGCTCGGCAAACAACTCTTACCATGTCCTTGAAAAGAATACGGACTCGTTCGCGGCTTGTAAGCGCCCATTCGCGTGCACACCTGCCCGTGGGCCTGGAGGGCCTGCATCATGAGCTCGACATTCCGAGTCGTGTCTACCGCACACAGGCCGGCAAAGACGTGCAGCGTATCCTGAGAAAACTTCAAGCCCTGATATTCGAAGTGGGCCGCGCGGTGGTCATCGTGATGTCGACCAAGCACTCGATACTCTTCGGAAACACGTACCACTCGTTCGACACCGGGTAGTTCTTTTACTTCCTCTGACAGGATCGACGAAGTGTCGCCGATCAAGTAAATCTCGGTGATCGAATGTTCACTCCCCTGTACTCGATGCACGCGCGAGTTGATCCCCGGCAAGCGAGAGATGCGCAGCATCAACTGCTTGTAGGCATCACTCTCAGGTTCGATGTTCGGTGTCAGAATAAGAATCATGTTGATTAACTTGAGGGAATAGCGGCTGCTCGGTAGCTTCCCAGTATTCGTGTTTCAACTCGCCGGCGATGAAGTTCCTGCAAGGCGTTGCTGACTTCGCGTTCGTTCTCTGATCCCCGCAACTCAAGATAGAAGCAATATTCCCAGGGGCGCCCTTTGACTGGCCGGCCTTCAATCTTGAGTAAATCAATCCCGCGTTGCGCGAAAGGTTGAAGGGCGTCATGCAAAGCGCCCGGTTGATGCGGCAATTCAATCGTTAAAGACATCTTGTCAACGTCAGGTAGAGATTCCGCCGCTTCAGTTAACAAGAAGAAGCGAGTGTAGTTTTCGGTGCTGTCCTCAACATGCTCTCGGAGGACTACTCCGCCATAGCGCTCGACAGCTCGCATACCGGCGATAGCCGCCCGGGTTGGGTCACCGGCGCGAATAATTTGCGCGACACTTCCGGCGGTGTCCTCCGCAACGATTCGCTTCAGCTGGGGATTGGTGTCCAGAAAACGACGGCACTGTTGCAGTGCGACCGGGTGTGACTCAACGGTGGCAATCGATTCAAACGATGCTCCCGGACAACCAACGAGATAGTGACTGATCGGAATAATCACCTCCGCTGAGACGCACAGACTGCTTTCCAGAAGTTGATCGAAACACGCATGGACGAATCCAGCGAGACTGTTTTCAATCGGCGCCAGGATGTAATCAGCCGCCCGGTCGCCAAGGGCGCTAAAAAGCGACTCGAACGTGGGGCGTGGCACCAGTGCGATCGCCTGGCCCAGCAGCTTAACAGCGGCTTCCTCGCTGAAGGCTCCGGGTTCGCCTTGAAACGCAATCCGCGTCTTTTCTTGCAGTCTGAGTCCGGGTGACTCCTCGTTTTGGTTTTCTCCAGCGGTGGCCCGAGTTTGAATGCGGCGAGCCTCATGGATGACGACGCGGTAGAGTTCAACGACCGCACGGTCGTCCAACGGTCCGGCGTTAAGCGAGCACATTCGTTCAATGACTTCCCGCTCGCGCGTGTGGTTGCAGACGGACAAACCTGAATCTTTCTTCAGCTCACCCACCTTCAGTGCCAACTGGGCGCGCTGGTTCAGCAGGCGGAGCAACTCTTCGTCGAGGCGATCTATCTCGCTGCGCCAATCCTCAATTTGCATAAGACTCATCCCCGCAAAAAAAACCAGCCGCGACTTTCTTGAAGGTCGCGGCTGGTCAGGTTGAAATCTCGCGGCGTTTAGGTTTTTAGGTTTTCATCCCAACGCCCACAGGTCTAACCAGCCCGCTCCTCCAAAGTAAAGAAGAAGCGGCAGCTAAAAACGAACCGGTAAGAGCAACGCTGGCAATGCATATTATGACGAACTCCGGCAACAAACTTAGACAACGGATTGGCCGATGTCAAATCATTCTCTGGCCTACTGGACTTCGTGATCACGCGGGTTATTTGGCGCCGGTGAATCTCAGTTTCGCGGCAAGGTCAGCCCGGAAGATCGCTTTTGTACCGGAACAATTATCCTGGTTGGAACTTTGTTCGCCGGTCCATCGAACTTGAGGAATTCCATCCTCGTCGGGCCAACCTGCACGTAGCCATTCTCAGCCAGCCAACGAGACATCGAAAGTCCGTCCTTTGGCGTTTCCTCAATCGTACTGTCCACGACAGCGGCTTCGACACTTTCAAGTAAGACAATTTTGTATGGCGTCTGCGGCCGTTTGAACTGTTTCTTCTCACTCTCGAGTTCCTGAGAAGTCTTCCCCAGCGACGTTATCAACGGCAGGCTGTTCCCAGAACCAAGCGGCTCGCCGTCTGTAATTCGAATTCCCACTTCCCAGTGCAAAGCGTCTTGTTTCGCCGCATCTGGATCCACGGGGTAGATTCCGAAACTGTCGCCCAAAGCCCGGTAGTTTAACCCGACATAATCTTTCATCTCCTGCAGAGCTTCAGGATGTGTTTCATAACTCCCACGCACTTCGCGAACCAGCGCCCATGAAGCTGGAATCCGCTCGATCGCTACCAACTTGCCGGTGACCGTTTTTGAATTGTCAGCCCTCGAAGTCGCGCCAGCAGGATTGTCCGTCGTGGCGAGCGGTTGCGAACGCAGCCGATTTCTCAACGGGTACGAAGAAATTGCGAGGACGGCCAATGTAGTTATGACTAGCTGACGCCAGTACTTTTTCAGGAAGCCAGGCGACGGGACTGCGGACTCCGAAATCACACGCTCGGCTGATAAATCATCCTCCAAGTTTTGCGGAGCGACGGTCGTTACTTCATTCTTTGCTGCAAAACCATTCGTGCTGACCGCCGAAATGAAACGATAACCACGCCGCGGTAGTGTTTCCACAAACTGCGGCGACTGCGCCTGGTCACCAAGTGCTTCACGAATTTGGTTGATGCAAAAGTTCAAGCCCTTGTCGAAATCAACGAAGGTGTCGTCGCCCCAAATGCGTTTCCGCAAGTCCTCGCGCGTAACCAACTGACCGGCATTCTCGGCCAGCATTGCCAGAACCCTAAAAGGCTGAGGCGAAAGCTTAACTGCTATTCCATCTCGAACCAGCTCCTCGCTTCTCAGTTTTAACTCAAACTGTCCAAAGCGAATCGATGGCTCACTGAAAACATTCGATTGCATACAACTCCGGGATCGCCAGGCAAGAAATCAAGATTTGCCGGGAAATAGGGCTACTAATTAATCGCTAACAAACAACTAATCTGATCGCTGTTGGTTTTTGCCGCACCTGATGACAAGTTGGCTTACGGTGA
The DNA here is from genome assembly GCA_035472495.1 of Pyrinomonadaceae bacterium. GTDB lineage: Bacteria > Acidobacteriota > Blastocatellia > Pyrinomonadales > Pyrinomonadaceae > PSRF01. The sequence goes on from DATIPD010000002.1 coordinate 133,773, forward strand.
AATGCAGCCTTGGGCGCTACTGCAATGCTCAGCTCCAGTTGATTGTCTACGTCCATGATAAGGCATGGAGTTATTAACCGCACAGGCAGCAATCAAACCTATTGACGACACTGAAAGGATGACAAAACATGTCCAGAGTAATTCATTTTGAGATTCATGCGGGCGACCCCCAGCGCGCTATTGGTTTTTACGAAAAAGTCTTTAGCTGGAACTTCAAGAAGATGGAAGGCGGGATCGACTACTGGTTGGTGATTACTGGCCCTGACAACGCGCCCGGAATTAACGGTGGCCTCGTGCCCCGACGAGGCGAAATCGACGGCCAGGCTGTGATCGCGTACGTCTGTACCATCGATGTTGAGTCGGTTGACGAAACAACCAAGCTCGTCGAAGTCGCACAAGGACAGATCGTCGTGCCTAAGTTTGCGATAGCCAATGTTGGTTGGCTAGTTTATTGCAAAGATACCGAGGGAAACATTTTCGGCATCATGCAACTGGATGCGAAAGCAACCTAACTGTCTGGTGGTGGCTTAATTTGTAAAGCAAACTGTTAGCTTGCGATGGTGGCGTGGCTTTCAATGCCCACGCAAATGCCGTTTGCGTTACAACACCACACTCGCCGCTCTTCCTCAACTTTCGGTTCAGACGTAAGTCTGTAGGCTCCCGGAGGTGGGAAGGGCGGCGAGCAATTGATTTTCCGGTCGGAGAAAAATGTCTAACGCAACCAAAGTAGTTCAGCGTCACAAAGTTCGCCGCGCGATCTTATTTGCTGTCTCACTATTCGTTGCCATCGTGCTGGCGTATTGTGCTTCGGTACTGATCACCGCATACATCGACACGCCAAAAGTTGTCGCCGTGGCAACCGCGCCTGATCGGATAAAGCTGCAAGTTAAAGATGTCTCGCCTGAGTTTCAGCAGATTCTGTTAACCGTTGAAGACCCCGCATTCTATACGCACCACGGCGTCGATCTCAGCACTCCGGGCGCCGGCTGGACCACCATTACGCAGGGCCTGGTCAAGATTTATTTCTACAATGGTTTCACTCCCGGCACATTCAGATACCGCAAGTTTGGTCAGAGTTTGATCGCATTGGTCTTCAACAGCCGGGTCGACAAGCAAACGCAGCTACTGATGTTTATTAACTCGGCATACTTCGGCAGTCCGGATGGTGAGGACGTCGTGGGATTTTCTGACGCCGCAAAAGTCTATTTTCACAAAGACTTTTCGGAATTGACCAGAGATGAATTTGTGTCGCTCGTGGCAATGCTGGTCGGCCCCAATCTCTACAACGTCAAGCAACAACCGCAAAAAAATCAGGAACGAGTGGGGCGAATAAATCGCTTACTAAGCGGGCAATGCAAACCGACCGGTCTGAGCGACGTGTACTACGAGGCGTGTCGCTAAGCAAACATCCCGACGGCTAGTCAATCGGAGTGATGGGCAGTTTTTCTGAACTGCCCACCGCTCACGATGATGTACTCTCGCGTTCGTTCAACGATCGAACAGACTATGCCGTTGCTGACGCGACGCTCAGGACGCAGCGACCGTCAGCTCTCGACATCTTATTGGTTGTCGACTTGTGCCTCGATTACGTTTTGAATACTCGCGGGCACGTTGGAAAAGAAATCGAAGCCGGTAATCGCCTCGACCTGATCCACGCTCACGCGGTACGTCCGCCAATCGCTGCCTATCGATCCGGAGTTTGGAATCACTACCGCAATTGTTCTCGTCGAGGTAGTCACTCGTGAAACATCGTTGCTGCCTACGGGCAACACGATGATTACCTTCCACGTTTGCGCGGGCACGGCCACATGTCCGTTGGCAATGAAGTACTGCAAACCCTGGCCGCCGGAAATGATGTAAAGCTCGTTACCTTGTGAAACCAACGTCCGACTGTAGCTTTCCAGATTGGCCCAGACGCCCTGATTGTTGGCGGGCAGCTGCGGGATCATGTTGGTCATCAGGAACGTAGCGGAGTTAGCGGCGACTGTGATCGTGCGATCTCCCGACGGGCACATGTGGCCGCGATCAAAGCCTGAGCCGGAATAATCCGTCGCCTGCACCCGATACCAACCGGTCGGCAAAGTGGTGTCGGCGCGAAAATCGTCCTGGCGTGGCGTGCTTCCCAACCAGGAACTGTCCAGGTGCCAACTTACCCAATTCGATTCGCCGTTATCCCGACTGTAAGACATCGCGTACTGAGGCTTCTCCATCAGGTAGTTGTTTGGTTGCGAGATGCTCGTAACCGCGTTGCTGGGGTTGCCCATCGTGAGATGTTCACTGAGAGGCGGTGTAGGAGTTGGAGTTGGAGTGGGTGAAGAGAAATCACCAATCTGGACATTGTCGACGTTGATGCGATTGGCGCCGCCCGAGACTTTTCGGATCTCAAAACGAATTGCGTTCGCGTTGTTGACTGTAAAGCTTGCTGTCTGTAGTGACGTGGAACTGGTTGTTACAGTCGAACCAACTTGAGTCCAGGTGCTCCCACTATTTGTTGACGACCATAGTTGCCAGGTACTCGAACCGTCGCTGCCAAATATCGCATGTTGAATGGAAACGGTCCCCGCGCCGGTCTTGTTGAAGTTCATGTGGACCAGCCCGGTGTTCCGAATTCGCGCGGAAAATGAGCCGGTTTTTCTGTCGGTGGAGAGATTGCCGGTCAGGGCGTCGTCCATGAACCACGAACCGGTCCCCAGTGCCACGTTGCCTGCCGCATAAGACGTTTTGCCACCCGCTTCGAATCCTTCGCCAAGCGGCGTCATCGTCGCCGTTGTTAGTGAAATTGTTAGGACGATCAGTCCAGCAGAAAATACCAGCAGCGTTTTAGCCGCGATTCCGAACTTCGACTTTTTCATGCGATTGCCCTTTCCTCTTTGGTGGTTCGCCGTCTCACGCGTGACGCTGGTGGTGGCCGGCGAACAGCGGTTGACAATGTCGTACACAGGTTCGACACCACTGCATACAATTGTTCTCTGGGCTGGAGTCTCCCCAGCGGCGCAACGCCGATGGAGTGGGAGGTGCTTGGGAGCTACCGTGAGGTTGTTTTTCTACCTAACCTAACGACGAATGGTGCGCGATCAGTTGGCTGTAATCAGACTTACCTGCACCGGACTAGCGTTCTTTTGCCGTTTCGCCCGGCATGTTACGCATAACCAGCCGGTTATAGCTAGCAAAATTTCTGTTAAGTTTTTGTTTAGCTGGGGGAATTAACAGGAGAGTGTTCCTGCTTATCGGCCAGCGCCTCGAGGCAGGTGCGGCAGAGGCAGCCACTATAGGTGGCGCGCAATTGCGCTCGCGTTTCATCGCTCAATTTTATTTCACTGCACCAACAACCCTCAGCCAGCGAGAGCTCGCAGGCGAACGACTGCCCGCACGCAGGGCAAGTCTGCTTCCTTTTCAGGACCGGCAAAATTCGAGCCAAGTGTTTGAGTGGCGTCATGTAGTCAGTGTGAAATTACGGCTTCGGCCGCAACAGCGTTTGGGCCAACTGGCGATCTTTCAGTTTCATGATGCCTGCAACCACTGCATCGGCGTTGAGCCTGGCGCCAAGTTTCGTGGTGTGCTGAAAATCGTTGAAGTATGGTTGGGCCGCTGCTTCTCCTAATTTGTCAAAACGGTCGGCAGCTAAAGAATTCAGATCGATGTAAAGCGCACCGGTTGTTTTTGCCACATTCGCAGCCCAACCGGCGTAACCATCGAAGCCGCGCAGGATCTTGTCTTTCGTCCAAGTGCGGCGTGGCACTGGCGAACAGATGATTAGCGTCGCTCCCTTCGCCTTCGCTGAAGTGACGTACTGCCGCAGGTACCAACCGTAAGTGTGGATCACTTTCTTAGCGTCGCCCACTCCGATTTGCACAGTCTCATCCCCGCCGCCGCTGATGGTGGCACGATCCGGATAGTTCTGCGAATTCGCCGTGTCGTTGTGGCCGAACTGAATAATTACGAAATCTCCAGGCTCCAGGCGCTGCAAGATTTTCAACCACAAGCCTTCTTCAATGTAACCGCGAGTACTGCGACCGCCGCGGCCCTCGTTGTAAACGTGAATCTTTGCCGGATCGAACAAAGAAATGATCTCGGATCCCCAACCCCAAGGGCCAGTTTCTCCGTTGCCGGTTCCAGTTTGCATCGTTGAATCGCCAACGAGAAACAGCGCCGGATGTTTCGTGACTGAATCATTCACAGTTTGTCCGCACAGGTTTGACGAACAAAACAAAAAACATCCGATCGCCAGGACAGGGATCAATTGACAGCGTTTCATTTAATCAGGAGAGCAATCAACGTTTGCTAAACAAAATCAGAACTGGGAGCGATAGCGACCAGCAAAAAAGTTTATTGACATTTTTCAGGGTTGGGACGCGCTCATTACACTCCTCGCCAGTTTAATCTTTGGCTGGTTGCTACCGCTCCCAATTCTGATTTTGTCTAACGACAAGTGCGCTCGTTCTCCCACGTTCGAGATGCTGCTAGTCCTGATCGGCCGTCGGCATTTCCGGATGGCCAATGTACTTTCCGAGCCAGCCGTACAGTTCTTTGTACCAGTAACGACTGTCTTCGCCTTTGAGGATCCAGTGGTTTTCTTCCGGCCAAACGATCAGGCGACTGGGAATTTGCAGACGCTGCAACACGCTCCAGTTTTCGAGAGTCTGGTTGAGCGGGACGCGAAAGTCGTTTTCCCCAACTGAAAGCAGGATGGGCGTCTTAAAGTTTTTCGCGTAGCGAATGGGATTTTGCTCACGCCAGATTGGGCCCTGTTCCCAGACCGGTCCGCCATTACTAATTTCGCGCGAGTAGATCGTATCGCTTGTGCCCCATTGCGATTCCAGATTGATCAAACCCGCGTGGGCGACTAAACACTTGTAGCGCGTGGTTGAAGCCTGCATCCAGTTCGCGAGGTGTCCGCCGTAGCTGGCGCCCGCAGCGCATTGCTGCGTGCCGTCGACAAACTTGTAAAGACGAATCGCTTCGTCGGCCGCTTCATTGATCTCGTTGGCTGGTCCTTTAAGTGGATCGCCCTGAATGCTCTGCGCGAAGGCCTCACCGAAACCAGTGGAACCGGAATAGTTTGTCAACAAGACCACATAACCCGGACGCGAAAGCATGTAGTAGTTCCAACGTACTCCCCAGTTGTCGCGCCACATGCTGTGCGGCCCACCGTGCATCACGACGAACAATGGATATTTCTTGTTTTCGTCAAAATTGGGCGGCAGCGCGATCATATTGTGAATGCGCTTGCCGGCCTTACTCGTGAACCAGAAATGTCGCAACGGCTGCCAATCGATCTTCGCGACCGCATCCGCGTTGAACATCGTAAGCGGCTTTTGTGTTTTCGCTTGCAAGTCGAGACGAAACACTTCCGGCGGATTCATCGCGGTCTCCCAGTTGACGACGACGATTGTGGATGCAGCTTTAGCGGGTATTTTCAAATTAGTAAAAACCCCGCGCGTCATGTCCATCGCCAAAGTGACGTCACCGCCATCAGCCGGCATGGTGAACAACTTTTCGTTGCCCGCTTCTTCAGCGGTCATGTAAACCGACTTGCTGTCGGGAGTGAACGCGAAGCCCCCCACCGCCCGATCCCACTTCGCCGTGATGATGGTGGGCTGGCCCAGGTTAGGCCACGAAAACCGGGCGAGGCGATCGAGGTTGTAAACCTTGCCGTTGTCTTCGACTACGAAGCCCGCATAAAGAGCCTTTCCATCCGGACGAAAAACCGGGCGACTGAAACTGTCGGTGCCAGTCGTCAGTTGCACTGGCTCGCCGCCGCTGGCCGAAGTCTTGAAGAGAGCGGAGTTGGTGTTTGCATAGGCCGCTCGATCGCGATTCGTAGTCGCAACGAAAACGACCGAGTCGCCGTCGGGCGTCCAGATCGCGTCAAACTCCTCGCCAGAGTCCTGCACGCGACCAGCAAAACCTCGCCCGGTGATCAGTTTCGTTCCCGCGAACAAGTCTTTCGCTTTCGCGCCTGCTTCCAAACTCTGAACGAAAAGATGTCCCTGCGTGTCGTCAACCCACTTGTCCCAGTTGCGAATGGGAAACTTTTCGAAAACGCGAGCCCGGTATTTCAGGGCCTTGCGTTCGGCGGCAATTTTCTTGTTGGCGTCATCATCAGCAGCGCCAGGAAAAACTGTGCTGGTGAATAGTAGTGTCTTCCCGTCAGGCCGCCATTGAGGTGAACGCGCGCCGGTGGAAAGCGTCGTGACGCGCACCGCTTCACCGCCGTCAGCTACATCCAGAACATAAATCTGATTAACATCGTCGCCTTCACGCTTGGCCGAAAACGCCAGACGTTGGCTGTCAGGACTCCACGCCGCGCCGCTCTCGCCGCCTTTAGTAAACGTCAAACGTCGCGGTCTGGCGCTGCCGTCAGCGGGCACAATCCACAGATCCGATACTTGATCCTTGTCGTCATACGCCGGTTCAGTCACGGAGAAAATTACCCACTTGCCGTCAGGACTCGGATTGGGCGCTCCCACTCGTTTCAACATCCAGATCGCTTCATGCGTCACCGGCACGTTGTTTTGGGCAACGGCGCGCGCGGGCAAGCTTAGCGACGCGCTAAAGACTGCAACGAGTAAGCCAGTCAAAGACAAAATTCGAGACGGGAAATAAGTTTTTCGCTGAGTGGGCATATGCTTCTCCTGCAGACTGAAGGTTGGGCGCAGAATAATAACGTAGCAGCGCTTGGCAGAAAAGGTCTGTTAGATGGCAGAAAAAGGCGAGACCAATACAGCGGCCGCTTTGCGGCATCGGTGGCCACGGGCTTCGCGGGCTTGGTTGCCAGCGCCATTCGGGCTTGGACTACAACCGGAGAATATGAATAAAGCGAGTGGTCGCTTTATCTTCGATGATGTGGACCAACTGACAGCGCGCCTGCGAATAAATTGAACGCCAGTCCCTGGCGCTGGCTGGTGGTATGCCCTGGCCGGAAATCAACTGCGCGAAGTCATGTAAAAGTGTCTCACGCTCCTTTTCCACGCGGCCGCTTTTCTTTTGACCCAAACGGCCGTAGTAATCAGAAATCAGCAGCGGCCGCGCCGGGAAATTCTTGCGCAAATCGATCAACCACCTAACTGCTCGCTGTGGACCGTCTCTGAACATTTCATTCGCCACGTGGCAAGCAGTTACTGAACCGATTCTCGATCTAATTTGTTTCGGAATCGCAGCTCCCGGACGCAGGCAATCACCTTCGACAAACCGTACTCGGTCTTGTCGCCGAGCGGTTCGCGCTCGGGCTCGCGCCACCTGCAACATCGCAGGGTTGGTGTCGACACCCCAGCCCTCAAACTCACCATCCTGGCTGGCCAACTCCAGTAAGAGCTCTCCATTACCGCAACCAAGATCAAGCAGATTGGTGAACTTCAGTTGTCGAATGATGTCGGGCAGTGGGCCAAGCGACGCGGAACCGGCGTGTGAGAAAGCGCGGGCGTGACGTTTTCGATCGACCGATTTCGACGCTAGCTTTGGCTGACGAAGAATTTTCTCGAGTTGGGTTGCGTTCCCGCCGTACGCGCCGAGGTAAAGATCGAGAAAGAACCGGGCTGCGACGGTGTAGTTGCGAGTGACTACAAATCGGCCGCCGGGAGCTTTTCGCAAGAGACTGGTGCGTGAGCAGACATATTCCAAAGTCCCACTGAGCAGGTTTTCGTCCAGCTTAAATCTGGCTGCCAATTCACTCGCGCCGCGCGGCGTTTCCAGCGCCGTGAGCAAAGCGAGTTGATGTAAAGCGGCAACGGCTTGGGAAAGTAGAAAAGCTTCGACTAGATCAAAGACTTCCCACTGATCTTGCATCTTCGGCATTTTCAGAAGGATGGACTGCTTTCGTGGGCAACAAGAATTCCTGCACTCACCAGCGGGGCAAAATATTGGCCGTCGATCTCAGACACGCCGCTGACCTTGCGGACAAGATCGGTGACCTCGCTGCAACTGCGGGGTTCGTTGAAGAGACTCAGCATTGCTTCGAGGCCTTCGTCAATCACATAGCCAGTTGCTGTTTCTTCGGTGACGCTCATTAGATAACTGGTGCGTTCACCGGTTTCTGATTCCGTAAGCAGTTGCCGCCCTTCCGAGTCTTGTTTGATACGTTGAAGCAAACGTTCGCAGTCGTGCAAGTCAGACAAAATCTGCACGTGCGGGCCTACTTGATACAGCCGATCTGGATCGAATGGCGCGAGGACATTTACTCGAGCGGCAGAAGTTGGGCGAGTTTTATTTGAACAGAGGGCGAAGCGAAAAAGCGACGTCAAATGATGCTGTTTCCCGAAGGTTTCGCCGATGAAGTCTTCAATCATTCGGGCATCCGGCAGATCTGCGCCTCCACTGCGGCCGGCCCATTCACGGATCGCGAAAATCAAATCACTCAGCCGGCCCTCATAAACCCGCAGCAAATACTTCAAGATTATGGGTCCCACCAAACGCAGGGCGTCGGCCGCCTCCACGGCAAACTTATACTCAAAGCGTGGCAACGCAGCTGGATAGTAATGGTAGGTTGAAAAGATGTCCGCGTGCGCGAGCACGAGAGCTTCATCGCCAGCCCCCACAAGAAACGCATTGTAAGGCCCCGCGTAACCGTCGTAGTCGAGTTTGTCAGCTAGTTGGTCAAACATCGGCGTGCCAGGCTCCGGCGCCAGCATGTGAAGTTGCGGGAGGCAAGTTGGACTGAAACAGCGACCGAACATGTCCAGGGTATCTGCCAAGTCCTGCTGTTCTTCCTCATGATAGCCGGTAATAAAAGAGGCCGTTGTGTCTATCCCGAGATCTCTACATTTCCGCAGCGTCGGTTCAACCAGCGAAAGATCGAGTCGCTTCCTGGCGATTTGCTGCAATCGTGCTGATCCCGTTTCAATCCCGAAATAAAGACCCACACAGCCCGCTTCAGCCATCCTGGTTAGCAACTCATCATCCACGCAGTCGACACGGGCCGATGCCCGCCAGCAATACTGACGATCTTTGACTACCTCACAAAACTCCAAAATTTTTCGCTTGTTGACGGTAAAAAGATCGTGGTCGAGTTTGAAATCAGAAAATCCGAACCGCTCGTGCAGTTGATCGAGTTCTGTCACCAACCGCTGAGCGGACTTCAAACGAAAGCTTCGTTGAAAAAAAGTGGCCGTCGAACAGAACGTACAGAGAAATGGACAGCCGCGACCCGCCTCGATGCGCAACAGGTCAAGATCGAGACTGGCTACCGGATAATGGTCGTAGTTAGTGAACGGCAAGGAATCGAGGTTTTCAACTTTGGGGGACCCTAAATTGAAATGAAGATCAGTTTCACACGTTCCCCGCCAGCTTAAGCCGGGAATGTCAGACAAATTACGCGAGTCAATGTTTTCGAGCACTGACGGAAATATTTCGTCCGCCTCGTATCTGACAATGATGTCAAACTGCGGGAACCGCTCCAGGATCTGCCGGTGCAACATCGTCGCGTGAGGTCCGCCCAGCAGTATCGGCAATTCTGGTTCGCGAGCCTTAAGCAGCGCGGCAACGTTCAGGGCAAACAGGAAGCTGCATCCCAGTGCCGTGAAACCAACGACCTCAGGCTGCTGATTCAGAAGTCCCTGCGCAGCTCGTTCATAAAGTGTTGCGTCGTAGGAGAGCTGACCGGATTTGATTAGCCGCTTGGGATCGACGATTCGCACCGTATGCCCGTGAGGCTCGGCCACAGCCGCAAGCGCAAGCAACCCAAGATGTGGGTGAACGTCGAGAAAGTCGAGCGAACCTTCTTCGGGCATGACCAGGTTATCGACAAGAACGACCTTCATCGTGAACGCATTCTCAATTCAGTTAAACGTAACGATTCGCAAAGCCACAAGCTCGCTCAACGCATTGGCGAGTCCTGCTGTGACCTGCCGACGCCCATGAATTAACAAGGCTATGTCCGCCACTGAGTTTTTCCCGTCAATCATGGAAAGCAGGAAGAACCCCAATTCATCAAACTGCAAAATAAAAAGTTCTTCGGCGGTCCGCCAATAACAAAAGTGAAACGCTGCCCGGGAGACGTCCTTCAGATTCGGGCGCTTGCGCTGCAGCAATTTCTCAACGAGCCTTGGATCAGATCGCATTTCATGCAAAACGATCTCACCGCATATTCGTGGCACACTGCTGCCACGCGGACGGCGTTGCTTCGGCGCAGTACTCACAACTGATCCCGTGATACTCGGGCAAGACTTACGCAACCGGGCCAACGTCATCTCGTGGCGAATGACATCCCAAAGCAGAGCTTGCTCGCGTTTTCTAAAGTCCAACCATTGCTCGAGAAACAGCAACAAGTCGCTGCTTCGGCCTGCCGCCGTCGCCGCATATTTCCTTCCCCGATCAGACTGAAAGGTCGCGTAAGATGCAAAGACTTCGATTTCGAGTCCGGCAATGTTCAGGAGCCGAAAGGTTGACGGCAGATCTCCCCTCAGCCCGTTGTGGCGGACCTTCGCTGAGAGACCGGCAAATTTCAACAAGGCGTCAAGGTCAACCGAGTTCGGATCGACGCCGCATTGGCGCAGGAGGTCGGGCTCGCGTCGCCAGCGCGCAAGCAAGGTGGGATTTTCAAGACCGGCGGCAATGATTGCGTGAACCTGGCTGGCGATCATCCGTCACCCTACCATTTCATGCACACGCTCGATGTGCTGCTTGAGAGTTGATTGCGGGAAACTCGGAGACCAGTTGTATTCCACCGTCACGGCACGAGGACGCGCTCGCTTCAGAACGCGCTGGAGTAAACCAAACACAGGCTCGGTGGCTGGCGTAGCATGATCATCCCACACGACGCCTGACTGCACGTTTAGGCCGGAAATGTGGATCTCCACCAAATGCTCGAGTGGCAGCCGATCGATTTCCCGCATCGCGTCGTGTTTCGTGTTCAGCATGGAGATCAGAAAGTGAGTCAGGTCGAGCAACAATCCGGCGTTACAACTGGTGACTACAGTCCCGATGAAGTCCGTCATGCTCATGGTGCTGCCGGGAACGTCGAAGTATTGCGGCGAATTCTCGAGTATTAAAGGCACCGCAAATCGCGACCTCAACGTGTTGAGATTATGGGCCACTCGTGCAACAGTTTCTTCGCTGAGTTGTGGGCACACAGTATAGGTAAGCGCAGTTGGAGACTTTGAACCCTGATCTTCAGCGTCAATTCCATCAGCAGTTATGAAGGCCAGGTGTTCGCCGATCCAGGGCGTGCCCGTGCGTACGGTTTCAATTTCAATCGCCGCCAAGGTGCTTTCGTCAGGTGGCACAAAGCCCGCGACTGACATGCTCGCGCAATGCAGAATCACCGGAAGGTCTTTTTGGATTGCGCCCACTTCCGGAGCATGTCGCAATTGCTCAAAGGGTATTTCTACGTAATCGATTAACTCGGGATTTGCTTCAATAAACTCCGGCACGATCGGGCCAAGCGCAAGTCCGACGGCGGTCGTGCCGGGTTTAGGGTCGAGATACTTCATGTTGATCTAGTCGAAATCCCAATCCGCGCAGAACACGCCGGATTACGTTCGACTGGTTTGTCCTTGTGAGGCTGAAGACGCCTCAGTAGGACTTTGAGATTAAATTAGTTGTTTGCTCGTCGGGGTGTTCGGACTAGTCGTAAAGCCACGGATCTTTGACTCGTCCACGAAGAAGATCTGCCTTGTTCACTGTCACTCTTAGCGTACCCTTCGCCAGACATCGCCGGATTGCGGCAGCCTGAGTAGCATCGAGCGCAAACGTTACTTTATGGCCGGCCGCTTTTGCTGTTTTTGCTTTTGCGGGAGCCTTCTTTGCGGCTTTCTTTTTTGAGGTCGGCATATTTTGCTCCTAAGGTTAATGAGGCAGGGATGGAAACCGCGTTTCACATCACGGCACCGTTGAGAAAAAACACCAGGCGCACATTGGACAGCGAACCGTTAGTAGTGTCAAGACTTTTAGAGTTGAATTAAGTCCCGCAGCGGACCAAGGAGCTTTCCCGCTTTCACATTTTTCGTGGCCGGCCCCACGAGACGCATGATCGGATCTTTCACCGGCATGAAGATGATGTGCACCTGCCAATCAATTTCCTGATCACCGTCAAGCACGAGTTGATGTTCGCGCAGCGCCACCGCCAGTGCCGCTTTGATCACGTGAAGTGCGAGCGATCTGCCCACGCAGGAATGTCCGCCTGCACCAAACGGAAAATATTCAAACGGAGATGGCTTGAATCCGCGCCAGCGCGACGGCAGAAACTCTTTTGGGCTGGGGAACACCGTCTCGTCTCTGTGCGCCAGCAGAGGACAGATGACGATTTCACAATGTGCCGGCAGGAGCACGCCATTAAGGGAACCAGCCCGTGAGGTTACGCGCGACATCATCGCGTTGGGAGTCAACAACCGAAGACTCTCGCTAATAACAGCATCAAGCAACGTGAGACCGGAAAGCGCGCTAAGCGACGGCACGATCTCCGCTGGCCATTGATCAAGCTCATTGCGCAATTCCTGCCGGAGTTCGGGTAATTGCGAAAGAACGAGCAGAGTCCAGGTCAGGGCGACGGCGATTGGCTCATTGCTGGACATAAACAGCACGTTGCCATGCCCGACCATTTCATCTTCTGAGAGCCCGGTTCCCGGACGCACTTCGAGGGACGCTAGTTTTGCAAGCAGACCATCAGCGGGCGCGACCGTCTGTTGACGCGACCACCTAATATGCTTACGCATTGCCTCGTCCAACGAAGTTCCGAGCGCCACAAGCCCTTTCAGTGAAGCCTCGCTGGGCGTGCTGAACGCTGACGTAAGCTCGCGACGGGAATGAAAAAACTTTTCCGCAAGCGCCGCCACTGTGGCGCCGTCATCGTAGCGTTCGCCAAAAAGATAGCGACTAGATATCTCGAAGGTCAGCCGGCGCATTTCAGTTAGCAGACCAACTTTCTGTCCGTGTTGCCAGCGGCTAACAAATTTTTGAACTACTGCTGTGATCGCCCGATGACGATCGTCAAGGTTGCGGTCGCCTAAAACGCGCAGGATAAGCCGCTGATGTTGGTCGTGTTGCTCGCCGCGCATGCTGTGCAGGCCGCGATTTAGATTAATCAGCCTGTCCGGCAGCGAAAGGTGTTGTGCCGCCGAAATTGGCAAACTGAACAGGTCGGAGTCAGTAAGAACAGCCTGATGGTTGCCGGCACCGAAGACGGCAATCACTCCGCTACACTCTGGGGAGCGAGAGAAGAGTGGTGCGTCCTCGCGAAGTACAAACATGTCGCCCAGTTCGGCGCGCGCCTGACCAAAGAAAGTCAGCGGGTCGTCATAAAAGTCCCGAAGCTGAGCAACGCGCGGTATGGTTGGAGGGAGACTCATCTAATTGACGGGACCAGCCCGCCAAGCGGGCTAATACGAGAACTCAATAGTTGGTCAGGATTTCTTCCGGCTTGAAACCCATCCGTCCCAAACGATCGCGGGTTTGCTCCATCATTTCCAGCGAACCGCAGATGAGCGCAAGGGGTGATTTGAGATCCGGCAAGACGTTATCGAGCAGTGACTGAACGTAACCAGTTGGCCCTGACCAGTCGTGTCCGTCGGGTCTGGAAATCACCTGCCGCAGTCCAACGCCAGCGTCTTTCCAGGCATCAGTTTCATCGCGATAACAAAAGTCGTCAGGCGTGCGCGCGCCATAAAGCACCACGAGCTGACCAAAGTCGTCCTTGCGTTTCAACACATGACGCAACGCCGAACGCAACGGCGCAACGCCAGTACCCATAGCCACGAAGACCAGGTCCTTTCCCTTTTGCGCATCCAGGGCAAAGCCATGACCGGCGACGTCCATCAGATCAATTCGTTCACCAATCTTCATGTCGAAGATGAGAATGCTGGCACCCACTTTTTGTTTGACGAGGACTTCGAGCTCCGCATCTTCAGGCGCACTGGCGAACGCAAAATAGGCCGGCGCTTCGCCCGGAACCGCTAACACTGCGACCTGTCCGGGCACAAACTCGACGCCATGCGTGCTGGCGGCATCCTCAGGCATCAGATCGAAAGAACGTACGCCACGCGCCTGCTCGCGGACGTCAGTGATGATCAATGAACGCACTTGGGTCGTCATTTTCGTGTCCCGTTCGTGGTTTTCCTTTCGTGTGTTTTAGTGGTTATGTTCTTAACTTCAACGAAAAACGTAATCCACTAAAAGAGAGAACAGAAAACCAAACAACACGAAAGTCCTTAAACCGTCCTGTGTTTTGAAACGCCCAGAGTTTACCAAAGAGGGTCTTGGATTGCGCAGCGCCAGTGTTACAATGCGAGTGATTCAACTCTCCCGCTAGACAAACCATGCCACGAAAATCTCGACTTTTGTTTGTCGCTCTTTGCCTAACGCTGGTAGCAACGTGTGTGCTGGCAGGTTTCGCTCAATCCGGACGACGAGTAAGAAAACCAACGGTGACGAGCGTTCCGGAGATCACACCGACGCCGACGCCGACTGCAGAAAAATCGAAGCCGGCGCTGACGTTTCTTGTTTGCATGGACCGGCACGCCGACTATACGAAAGTGCCACTGGCGAGCTCATCTGCAGTAATGTATCGCTGCGCTAACCGTTTGGACGAGCCTGCTGCGGTCGCAGTGAACACGGATTCGCGCGAGGTCAACCGTGCGGAAGCGATCAAACGCGCGAAGGCCGAGAAGGAAGCCTACGTCGTTTGGCTGAAGTTACTGCAAAATAATGTCGCCGGACGAGCTTCCTCGGGTGACACTTACGATCTCTACATTCAGTATGAAGTGTTTCAGCCGGTCACTGCCAAAACAGAAACGTCCGGCCGAGTTTTCCCCACTGCTTATCGCGATCGGGGTGTAATTGTTCAACCGCGAACACAAAGCGTCAGCGACTACTATTTGGTGGAAGCAGGAAGAGCGACCGGCGAAGCGATTCTCGAACACTTTCACATCAAGTAGTTTGGGCAACCACTAGTGCAGAGGAAACTGTAATGACTTCGATTCCGTTCCGTTCAAGCTTTCGCTTCTTTGCCTGGTTGATAGTTTGTTTGCTTTTCGTCGGCGCAATCGCGGCGCAGTCCGGTCGTCGCGCCACACAACAGTCAACCGTTCCCGCTCCCACTCCGGAGCCGACACCAACACCGGTTAAGCCCGTCGAAAAAGTTAAGCCGCTCACTTTCATAGTGGGCCTCGATCGCGACAGTTTTGCGACGAACCTCAGCATTTACAGCGGCATCCTGCGCAGCTGCGCCCAGCGCCTGGACGAACCGGCGACAACGAAAGGGGAGGCAGCCGATCGTGATATGAGTCGGAGCGAGGCGCTCAGGCGCGCGAAAGCTGAAACTGAGGACTATGTAGTGTGGTTAAGAGTTGGGCCTGACAGGAACGAGGTAGCCACCGCCAACGATAACGACGCCTACATCGAATATGTCGTTCTGGCGCCCATTACCGGAAAGCAAGTGACTTCCGGCCACACCTACCCGTCGACGTACAGAAGATCGACTGTGATTCTTAATCCGTCTGGAATTAATGGTGACCGCTATTACAACGAGGCGGCCAAGGCGGCTGCCGATCGGATTCTGGACCACTTTCACATCGGCATGATCAGGCCTTAGTTACGTCGCGGAGTTTTCTCCAGAATAAAGTGCGTCGATAATAGATTTGTACTTCTCGTCAACTATGCGCCGCTTCACTTTCAATGTCGGCGTCAACTCGCCACCGTTAATAGTCAATTCATGCTCCAGCAAAGCGACTCTCTTCACACGCTCGTATTGCGCGAGTTCGGTTGTTAGTCCCGCGACCTGACGTTCAAGCAAGTTAACGATGCGTGGATTTCTGCACAGCTCGGCATGAGTGCCGGCAGCGATGCCCTTGAGTTTTGCGTAGGAATCGATCTGCTCCCAGTCAGGAACTATCAAAGCCGCGGGAAACTTTCGGCCGTTTCCGATCAGCACGACCTGATTCACAAAACGTGAGCCCTTGATCATTTGCTCGATTGGCTGAGGCGCAATGTACTTTCCGCCCGACGTCTTAAAGAGTTCTTTTTTACGGTCGGTAATTCTCAGGAATCCGTCTTCGTCGATCGTTCCGATATCACCCGTCTTGAACCAGCCGTCTTCAGTGAACACTGCGCTGGTTGCCTCCGGCTTGTTGTAGTAGCCCCGCATCACATTCGGCCCACGCGTTTCTATTTCTCCGTCTGACGCGATGCGGACTTCCACATTTCTAATTGGTCGACCGACCGTCCCCACGCGATTGTTGTCCATTATACCCGCGGTAATGACCGGCGACGTTTCCGTCAGGCCGTAGCCCTGCACAATCGGCAAACCGGCGCCGATGTAAATCAACGCCAACTCTTCGGGTAGCGCTGCACCACCCGATACTAGTAGACGAATTCGCCCGCCCAGACCGTTGCGCATCCGGGAAAAAATCAACGCGTCGGCGAACTTCCACTTTAGCGCGAGCGTCGCCGGAATCTTCTGCTGCGTTGTGGAAAGTCGCGCGTGCTCCTTTCCTACCTCGACCGCCCATCGAAGCAACGCCACATTGAGCCGGCCTTTTTCGGCTGACTTCTCTTTCACACGCTGGTAGATCTTTTCAAAGATGCGCGGCACGCCGACAAAAATAGTTGGTTTCACCTCGCGCAGATTGGGCCCAATCGTGTCCAGCGATTCCGCGAAGTAGGTCGCCATCCCGTGATACAGATACATGTACATCGCCATGCGCTCGAGCACGTGCGACAAGGGCAGCACTGACAGGGCGCTGTCGTCTTTGGCGAATGAGAGGTGGCTGGAGGAATCGATCAGATTTGAAACCAGGTTCTCATGCGTGAGCATCACGCCTTTGGGTTCGCCGGTGGTCCCGGAGGTGTAAATGATCGTCGCCAACTCGTCGGACCGGAGTTCGTGAGCAGCCCGATCAATAAGATCCGGCTGCGAGTCCAGGAGCTTTTGTCCGCGCGATTCAAGCTCAGCCAGAGAAATACCCAGCCCCGTTTCCGCGGGCGGTTCAATAAAGATGAGGTGCTCGACGGCGGCACATTCGGAAAGCACATCGCGAACCTGCTGAAATTTTTCCTCGTCCTGGATCACGAGCACGCGCGCGCCTGAATCTTTCAGGATGTAACGAACCTGGGGGGCGGTTAGTGTCGGATAGATGGGAACGTCGATCGTCGTCGCCAGAATGCAACCGCCATCGGTCAGTACCCATTCCGGCCGGCTCTCAGACAGGATGGCGACGCGATCTCCGCGCCGCAGGCCCAGCGCGTAGAATCCAGCGGCAACGCGACCCATGCGTGCCAGCATTTCCGCAGAGGAAATCGAAATCCACCTTCCGTCTTTTTTGAAATTTAGTGTGTCGGGACGCGCATGAGCTCGGGCCACGTGTTCAAACACTTCCACGAGCGTGGTGGGTTCTCCCTCGTGCAAAGGAAGGCGAACGGGCGCGCTGCGCACCGCCTCCGCTTGAAGCAGTGAAGCCGACGGTGAGTCCGTGGCTTGATTCACTTTGCGCTTACTCCATTGAGGAAAATGTCCAAAACTTGATCGGCCATTGGCGCCAGTTTGTAACGCCGCTTCGAAAGGATCCAGTTGGTCGCCATTTCGTCGAGCGCGCCAAACAATATCTTGGCGACGACCTTGGCGTTGAGTTCCGATCGGAAGACGCCAGCGCGTTGTCCCTCTTCAAAAGTTGACCGGATAAGATTCAAGTATTCGGCGAAGCCCGCCGCGGAAAACTCTTCCATGAATTTTGTCGAGCCGCGCAGTTCAACCTGGAAAACAACTGCCAGATCGCGGTCAGCACCTAAACGTTCCAGGTGCAAATGCGCGATGCGCCGCAACTTCTCCCGCGGATCAGCAACTTGTTCGAGTTGCGTGCGACCGGCTGTGATCGCTTCTTCCATGCTGCGATCGAAAATGGAATGAAGAATTTCTTCCTTGCTCTTGAAGTAGAGATAGACAGTGCCGTCAGCCACGCCGGCCTCACGAGCAATGTCGGCGACTTTAGAACTGAAGTAACCATTGTTGGCGAACACGCGAATAGCCGCGCGCAAGATCGCCGCGCGCTTGTCAGCGACTACCGGTCGTTCAGAATTAATTGATCGCGCACTTCTCATTTGGTGACCTGAATCGCTCACCTCAGACTGTCGGACTTTAGACGCTTAATGAATGAATCGCCACTCAGTCGAGTAGCCTAACCCTCGGCAGCCGTTGGCGCAATATCAAGGAGGCAAATTTGCGGTAGTGCTAATTCGGTTCTGGTAACGCAAACTGTTAGTTCTGCGGACGCGTTGAATGACCTTCAATTAAACGCAAACTAACAGTTTGCGCTACAAGCCAGGGCCCAACCAAAATGCGCGATTGACGACCTTGATTATTAATAAACATTCCTGCAAAGTCTCCAGCGAAAAGTAAGTGAGCCAATCTCCCTGCAACTCTTAAGATGTTCTACACTTTGCAGCCAGGGTTCCGCCGCACCCGCATTGCGCCGGCGATCGCGTTTCTCGCGGTCTGCTTCGTTTCTGTAGCGTCACAAACCAGGCGCGATGATCAAACTAATGAGAATCCGGGAGTAATACGCGGGAGGGTCGTCTATGCCGATACCGGCCGACCTTTGCGGCGGGGGGACGTCACCTTACTGTCAAGTGTGGCCGGAGGCAGCTGGGTTGCCGCGACCGCCACTGACCGGAACGGATTGTTTACTTTCAGCAACGTGGCAAAAGGTAAATACTTCGTTACGGTAAAAGCACTTGACGTCGTCAACCCGCTCAGCGACTACGGCAGCGACCACGTTTCAATCCCGGAACGAATTGCAATGGGTCAGATTGAAGACGGCTACCGCGAGGTGACAATCGACGGCCGCGGTTCGGTGCGAGCCGATATTCGAGTAACGCGTGGGGGCGCCATAACCGGCCGCGTCTTAGCGGAAGATGAATCACCGATCGCCGGGGCATACATTAAGGTGTACCGAATGGTTGGTGACAAGATCCTGGGCGTTGCGGCTGGGAGTCGCTCCGGAGATTCCGAGGAGTTCAAAATCAAAACTGACTCGCGCGGCAGCTACCGAGCCGGCGGTCTTGCCGGCGGCGAATACCTCGTCCGCGCCTCGGAAAGCGACCTGGGTGAGAATTCCGCGGAGGCTGCTGAAGGGTCCTACGGCAATGGTTCAATGGTGACTGCATATCATCCGAAAGCACTGCGGAAAGAGGACGCCACCCGAGTGCAAGTTGTGATTGGCGCCGACACCAAAGAAATCGACATTCTCGTTCCAGACCGTAGCTTACATCGCATCGGCGGCAACGTAATCATCGAAGGCTCTCCAGCGTCAGGTGCGGACATCAGTCTGTACAGTAACGATGAATCGGCTCCGGATTTTTTCAGCGCTGTCAAAACCAGATCAGATGACGACGGCGCCTGGGAAATACCGTCGATTCCGGATGGTATTTACGTCTTGACGATTTCGGGCTACGCGATCGGAATAACGGAACGCCCGGACAGGCGCCGTTATGTTCGCGCCGCGCCGGAGATACGCGAAGTTATCGTGGCTGGCTCGGATGTTAGCGGCATCAAAATTGACCTTTTGGAAGGGGGCGAGCTTAGCGGCACTGTTTCCGTTGAAGGAAGACTACCAGTGCCAGAAAGACTGAGGGTTGATCTAATTCCGTTGAACCCTGGCAAAGCAAACTCAAATCGTTACCTTCCCTTTGGCGAATCCATGAGTGGCTTTGTTAACAATGCCGGCCGGCTCTCGATTAGGCCAGTCCGTCCCGGCTTGTTTTATTTTCGGGTACAGCACCTGGGAGATGACCTGTACGTGAAAGCAATCACACTCAATCAAAAAGACGTGTTGCGTAACCCGATTAAGATCGAGGGAAGAAATATGGAAGGTCTCAACGTAGTCCTTTCCGGTGACCTTGGCGCACTTGCAGGAAAGGTCGTCAACCGGCAAGACAAGCGCAAGCCTTTCACAGACGCCGCGATTCTGTTGTTGCCGGTAGATCCGGTGCAGCGCCGCATTACTGACGGACCGCTGATAGCCCGCACTAATCAGGAGGGACGATTTCTTATCAAGGGCGCGCCCGGTGAATACTTCGTTTTCGTTTTTGATCGGCAACGAAAAAATACTCTGGTTCGACCGACCGAGGAGAAGATCGTCAGAGATTCAGCTCGTTTACCGAGAGTTCGTCTCCAACCAGGGAATGAGAAGAAAGTGATCGAGTTGCTCAGCCCCGAATAGTCGTATGAACGTCCCATCCACGCTACGAGTTTTGCAATGCCGGCGCGCGTTGCTCATTCTGTGGTTCAGCCTCCTTCTTATCCTTGTGCCACAAACGGCAACGGTGGCTCAGCGAGAGAAGGCGCCGTCCAATAACAGCACGCCGGCGCGGTCGACGATACGCGGCCGCCTAATCTTCGCTGACTCAGAACGGCCAGTAAGAAGAGCAAAGGTGCAACTGCGTAAAGATTTGAAGAGCGACTCGCGGAAAATAACCTTCACCAACAAGAACGGCGAGTTCGTGTTTCAAGCCGTGCCGGAAGGCACCTATTACGTCGACGTTGATGCACCCGGCGTCCTTTCGCTCACCAGCGGCTTTAGCTTCAGCAACTTTGGTTACAGTTTCGACGGCAGCGTCCTGCGCCAGATCACGGTCGACGGCCTCAAAGATATTAAGACTGAAATTAGAGTCGAACGGGGCGCCACAATCAACGGACGTATTTCTTATGCTGACGGTGAGCCCGCAACGCTGGCGCGAATAGTGCTCTACAAACAAAAGGGTGATTCGTTTGCGCCATTGTTCGTCGGTGGCCCGGATTCGATTATTCACACTGACGACCGGGGCGCTTACCGGGTCGAAGGGTTACCGCCTGGTAAATATCTGGTGGGAGCTGTAGAAAACCACTCCGGCGCCGACGGCGTTCGGCGCGATGAAACATTAGTTACCGCTTATCATCCCGCGGCAACAGACGCACGTCATGCCGAAGTCATAAGCGTTGAACCCGGGAGCGAAGTTCTCGATGTCGACATCAAATTTGATCAACCCCAGCTTCAATTATTTGGGACACTCACGTGGAAGAAGGACGACCAGCCCGTCAAAGGAGCCGCGATCCTTTTGCGGCGGAAAAACGATCCGCAAATGGACCTTAACCGCGCTCAATTGGTTCGGGCATTAACTCCTGACGATCTCGATTTGGATAACCTGGGAGCGATGATGCGCGAGGTATTCTTTTTCAGTCTAACCAACATGAACTCGCCACGCATTGAGATTAATGAAAACGGGCGTTGGGGGTTCACCGATCTGTCTCCGGGTACCTATCAGATTTTGGTTACCGCGCCATTGCGCAAAAGCGATACTGCGCAACCAAAGAAAGACCCCAAAGAAATAGGTGGTTTTGGCAGTCCCCCATCGGATTTCGACAACGGAGCTGTCAGCGCTAGCGTGGAAGTCACTCTGGAAGAAGAAAACGTCGATGATTTTTCCATCAAGTTAAGCGAGGGAGCGAGCGTTTCGGGTACGGTGACCATTGAAGGAGTTGATCCCGAGGTAAGGCCAGTTTGGCTCACCGCAGTTAATAGCAACGTTAAGTCGGTTGTGGATTTTCCCGAACGAGTAAATAAAGATGGGACTTTCAGCTTTCGATCGGTGCCGGCCGGTTTGTTGCGTTTCGACATCACTGACTCGATTCACTATTACATCCGGTCAATGACCGGCAGAGGTCGCGACCTCCTGAGTGATCCTCTCCCGGTTGAAGACGGCGAACAAGTGACCGGCATTCGTATTGTCCTCGGCCGCGATCTCGCGAGAGTTGCAGGACAAGTTGTCGCTGCTGGTGCTGGGCCGGGCGCGGGTGGTGCAAGCGTTGTTTTCTTCCCGGTTGATAAGGAGAAGTGGGAACTGCGCTCAGCTGTAGCTCTGGAACGCGCTGACGCCGCCGGAAGATTTTCCCTAATTTTGCCGCCGGGGGAGTATTTTGCCTTGGCCTGGTCGATAGCGGATGAGCCGACTGTTCCGGTGCAATCCTACGTTCTTCAGCACATCGCTACCGCCCGAAAAATTCTGTTACAGCCGGGCGAAAACAGACCGCTCGAAATTCCGATCACAATCGATCCCAAAGAAACGCCGCAGCCCTGATCACACCTGCTAGTCGCGAGTGCCACTCGGCGCGCGATCATCATTCACTGCAAGAAAGTCTCTTTCAGGATTGGCAGCGACCCGGCGTAACAGAAATTCCTGCTTCGGGTACGGAACGCCTGGCAACTAACGAGGCCCCTTGTTAGTGTCAGGGTTTCATTAGGTTCCGCCGTGGCTACATGCAAAGTTCACCCTAGACCTGTCTCGGTTCGGCGCACCCGGCGCACTAATCCTGGTGTTTGTGAAGTGAGCCGTCGCTGCCTTTAACGTCAGCTGAAAGCAAGTCAGCCGTTTCTCCAGCGCTGTCCATGCGACGCAACAAGAATTCCTGCTTCGGGTACGGAATCTCGATGTTGTGCTCGCGGAAAAGTTTTTCGATCCGATAGTTGATGTCGCTTTTGATTTGCGGATGGCGGCTTGGTTGGCGTGTCCAAACCAGCAGACGAAAGTCGAGCGAGTAGTCGCCAAATCTCAGGAACTGAACTTTGGGAGGCGGCTCCGCCAAAACGTTTTCCACGTCCTCCGCGGCGCGCAGCAGAGTTTCAGTAACCTGATTCACGTCTGAGGAATATGCGACACCGACCGGGATCGCAATGCGCGCCCGCGGATCGCCGTAAGACCAGTTGATGACCCGCTGACTCACGAGCTTTGAATTCGGCACAATGATCGCGATGCGATCGTTCGTGTAGATGATCGTGGTCCGCAGCTTAATGCTTTGCACGTCGCCTTCATCATCGCCGATCGTGATGCGGTCGCCCACGCGAATGGGTCGTTCAAAAAGTAAGATGAATCCTGAGGCGATGTCGGCGGCAATGTACTGCAAACCAAAACCAATGCCCACGGAAAGCGCCGTGAAGACAACTGCGATCGAAGTTAGGTCAAGTTCAAAGGCGCCCTTGAGAACTGCAATGACGCCGATCACTACCAGAAAATATTTGAGCAGGCGCGCGACGGTATAACGGAGCCCGGGATTCAGACGCGTCCGATTGGCAATGCGCCGATCAAGCAGTCCGGTAATTCGACCCGATAAGACCAGCACAACCGCGAGCAACGTGATGCCAATCACCAGCCGCGCCGTCGATACTTTCAGATTAGGCGAGTCGACAAAGCGGAACGTGAGATACGTCCAGATGCGCCGAAAAACTTCAAAAGCATCCAGCCAGGCGAGCAACGCCACTAACAATTCCCTAACGAAGATAACCATTGGACGTTAACTATATTGGTCTGAAATGCCCCGGTCAAAAGCCGGTCATGGTTGAGAAATCGTTGGAACGCTTTCGACAATGAGCGCATCAAAACGCCACAAAGATTTCATTCTCGAGCGGACTGAAATGCCGGCTGCGAATCAATCGCCTGCTCACCATTGACAGACGCTCTCTGCGAGAGTAAATTCCGCGCGTAACTCCCAGGCGTTTCCAGGACCTCTCACGGGCGCGCACCTCAATGCTAGCAAGCACGATCCTCGCCGCGAGTAGAGTCAAATTTGCAACTAACGATCAGTAAACCTCGCTGCTCCTAGTCAATCAGTTCCGGTTCCGCAGAAACCAATGACTGCAGACGTCCTTAGCCACACGATTTATTGCTTCCACCTTGCCGGAGGTTAAAGATGCCCTGGGATGATATCGCACAGCACGAACTCAATTTGAAAGAAGCCCTGGACCAGTTTAACTGGGCGCAGGCTGAACAGATCTGCGGCGCGATCATCAGTCGAATCAACGCCGAGAAAGACTTGATTCCCGAGTCTTCCGCGAAACGACTGCTGCAGAGTCTACGTCGCAAACGCTGCTTCAAACTCATGACGTCGCTGGCTGATGCGATCCTGCAATCGGGACTTCGTACACCGCAAATCCGCCGTCAGTATGCGCAGGCGCTAATCGATCAGGGTACGCTGGGCGCCGGCGAGATGGTTTTGCAGTCAATTATTCAGGACTCGCAGGGCGACCTGGGTGAAGAATTAGAGGCGCGTGGGCTCGCCGGACGAATCTACAAACAACTCTACGTTAATCGAAACGATCCGCACTCGACTGCAAATCAAGCGCTACTCGCCCGCGCGTTGAATGAGTACTACTACGCTTACGAGCTCAACCCGTATCAATACTTGTGGCACGGCATCAACATAGTTGCGCTTGCTGATCGCGCGCGTCGCGACGGCCTGCCGACGGTTGGACGCGCACGCGCCGTGGCGCTGGCAAACGAAATCCTGGCAACTCTTACCTACCGTGAAAACCGACTGAAAGAATCGCGGCGCCTACTTGATGCGTGGGACGTTGCGACCAGAATAGAAGCTAACGTCGCCCTCGGTCTCAACGAAAAAAACGAGAAGGCTCGCAAGAAATATTTCAAAGACGCACATGCGGACGCGCTTGATTACATCGCCAGCGATGCTGATGCGTTTGAAATTGCCAGCACCATTAGGCAGTTCACCGAAGTTTGGCAACTCGACGACAAAACTCCCCCGGGCAATTACCTGCTGCCAATATTGAACGCCGGCTACTTGAAGAAACAAGGTTCAGCGCTGGAGCGTGAATCAACGACGATTGCACACGAAGCCGCGTGCGTTGAAGATGCAGTTGACGGACTTGAATCCAACTTCGGAACCGACAAAACGTCGACCCTCGCGTGGTATAAGCTCGGACTTGAGACTTGCAACTCGGTCGCCCGAATTGAGCGACGCAACGGCAAAGGCTACGGCACTGGTTGGCTCGTGAAAGCCGGTGACTTTTTTCCGGGCGAAAAAGGTGTGCTGCTGTTAACTAACAACCACGTGATCAGCAACAGCCCCAATCCTTATTCGATTTTTCCCGACGAATGCCAGATCAATTTCCAGGCAAAGAAACAAGTGTTGCGGGTCGATGATGATGCCTTTTGGTATTCATCCTACACAGAACTTGATGCTACCTTTCTCAAACTTAAGGGAAAGCCGAAAGCTCCGCCGTTGAACTTACACAAAAGGCCAATGGCGATGCGCAACCCGGCGCCGCGTCTCTACATCATCGGCCATCCGGCGGGTCGCGATCTGGAGCTTTCGCTGCAGGACAATCAACTTCTCGCCGTCAACGAAGAAGTTCTTCATTATCGAACCCCAACCGAACCTGGCAGCTCCGGCAGTCCGGTCTTTGAACCCGACGAATGGAAAGCCGTGGCGCTGCATCACAAGGGAAACGAAGAAATGAAACGCATCGATGGTAAGCGTGGGACTTATCAGGCCAACGAAGGAATCTCTATCCTGGCCCTGCAAAACCTGACGAAAAACCGTTAGTCAACCTACGAACGTTAAAGAAGGCACCTCATGGCAAACAAACCTCCGGTGATTGTCAGTTACGAACAATTGAACAAGGCAGTGCGCAAGGCCCTGGCGAAAGATCCGCACTCGATCCTGAAAACGTCAAAGAAGCCCGTACCCAAAGGGTATGAATCCTTCGAGTCTGCCGGTCCACCGGCAACGGCCAAGCAAGCAGCACGACAAGTCGAGAACCTGACGCGCGCGCTGAAGGTTTTGGAAAAAGCGCAAAAGCATAAGACGGTCCTCGCTGCCCCGGATGATCAGTTTACGTCGCTGCTGCAGAGTCGCCTGGCCGAACTCTCTCTGGACGCCGGGAAGGTGAAACGTGCGAAGGGCATGGATGTACTTGAGGCGCAGTTTGACGAGCACGATCTGCTGGGCTGGGGCAAGAGTTTGTTTAGCTGGATCAAAGGACTGCGACCACATAAGTGGCAAACGGCGCCGGCTACGCCGGACAAACTGCCGAACGACGTTCGCGTTGCAATTCTGGGTGATTGGGGTACCGGTCTGTATGGAGCGCCGGATTGTGCTCGCAGCATCGAGAAAGACAAGAAAGATTATGGGCTGCTGCTGCACCTCGGCGACGTCTATTACTCCGGCACCGACAAGGAAGTGGTGGACCGTTTTCTCAATCTCTGGCCCAAGAACCCAAACGCTATTAGCCGGGCCTGCAATTCAAATCATGAAATGTATTCCGGCGGTTACGCCTACTTCGATCAGACGTTGAAAAAGTTCAAACAGCCCGCAAGTTATTTCGCGCTGCAAAACGACAACTGGCTTTTGGTCGGACTCGATAGCGCCTACAAAGAGTGGGAACTTGCGAACGACCAGGTCAGCTGGTTGAAGAGTCTCTTGGCCAAGTCAGGCAATCGCAAAGTTATTCTCCTTTCACACCACCAGCCTTTCTCCTGGATGGAAACGACCAAGTCGAAAATGCAATCGGAGCTGGGTGAGATACTAACCAACAAAAAAATCTGCGCGTGGTACTGGGGACATGAACATCGCTGCATGGTCTACGACAAGCATCCCGTCTGGGACATCTATGGGCGCTGCATTGGTCACAGCGGTTATCCCTACTTCACTGACAAGAACAAAGCCGGCACGGTTACCGCGCCGAATCCGAAAGCGCAAGGCTCCTGGTGGCGAACCGTGCCCATGAAAAACATGGTTCCCGGAGGCATTATCCTGGAAGGCCCGAATCCATATGTGACGAACCACGAGAAAGAGTACGGACCCAATGGGTACATGACTTTGGAGTTCAGCGGCGCTCAGCTCAACGAGATCATTCACATGCCTGACGGCAGCCGGGTATTTGATCGTCAACTGATTTGATTGAGCGGTTGAGGCAAGAACTACATAACTTCACTTTCAGCAAGATGAACGAGGTAGAACATGCGAGCTTTCATCATTCGACCGTTTGGAACTCAGAAAGAAATCGACTTCAACAGGGTCGATGAGTTACTGATCAGCCCGGCCCTTACGCGTCTCGGCGCTGACGGTCGTACTACCCTGGATATTTTCGAAGCAGGCAATATTCGTGTCGACATGTTCCGGCGGCTGCTTACCGCTGACATCGTTGTCGCTGATCTCTCCATTCATAACGCCAATGTTTTTTATGAGCTTGGCATTCGTCACGCGCTGCGTGATCGCGGGACAGTAATGCTGCGTTGTGAAGCCGAAAACTTTCCTTTCGATCTGCAGACCGACCGGTACTTTGTTTACAAGAAAGAAGACCCCGCGGCAGCGCTCGAAGAGTTGGTCCAAACGCTGAAGCGCACTGTTGATTCAACTCACAAAGACAGTCCCGTGTTTATGTCACTTCCCGAACTGGTCGAGCCCGATCCTTCCACGTTCATGGCGGTGCCACTCGATTTCAGTGAAGAGATTGAGCGGGCGCTGGCCGATAACCGGTCTGGCGATTTGGCCCTTATTTCGAATGAGGTGCGGGGCTTCGAGTGGGAAATAAAGGGCTGGCGCACCGTCGGACGGGCGCAATTCAACGTCAAGGCCTACGTGGCAGCGAAAGAAACGTGGGAGGCAATTCGCAAACTTGAGCCAAGCGACCTCGAGGCTAATCTGTTGCTCGGCACTATCTACGAACGGCTCGGCGATCTAACGCGCTCGACGCAGGCGCTCGACAGAGCTCTCAAGAATTCCACCATCAAAGGCGATCAGCGGGCCGAGGCCTACGCCTTGCTCGCCCGCAACGCGAAAACTCGGTGGCGCGCCGATTGGGAAAAAGAATCGGTTGATGCACGAACAGAAAAAGCGTTGCTGTCACCTTACCTGAAAGACTCGTACGAGAATTACGAGCGGGCCTTCAGTGAAGACCTTAATCATTTTTACTCCGGACTAAACGCCCTGGCGATGCTTTCAATCATGATAGAGCTTGCGGCCAAGCTACCTGATAACTGGAATGGGTTGTTCGACTCTGACGACGAGGCAGCGAGAGCACTGGCCACGAAGAAGGAACATGCTAAGGCACTCGCCGCTGCAGTTGACGTTTCGCTCGCTGCCACGCTCGGCAGGTTAAAGCATAACGGTAAACGCGACGTCTGGGCGGAAATAAGTGTGGCTGATCTGCGCTACATCACGTCTACCAAGCCGGCGCGGGTTGCAGCTGCTTACCGCGAAGCGCTCGCCGGTGCTCCCGAATTCGCCTGTGACTCTCTGCGTAAACAACTCTCAATCTACCGTGACCTGGGCGTCGTAACGACCTGTCTTGCCGAAGTAGAAAAAATCGCCGGAGCGCCAACGGCTGCAAGCCAACCGGTGTCACCAGAACGCAAGCGCGTTTTGCTTTTCGCGGGCCACATGATCGACGCACCCGGTCGTGAAAAGCCGCGCTTCCCCGCCGACAAAGAAAGTATCGCGCGCGCAAAAATCAAAGAGGCGATTGTAAAAGAAATGCAGACTGGCGCCGGTGTTGCTTGCGGTTACGCGGGCGCGGCCAGCGGTGGTGATCTTCTGTTTCAGGAAGTTTGTGCCGAACTCGGAATTCCAACCAGACTCTATCTCGCGATTCCGCCGCAGAAATACGTGACTACCTCAGTGGCAAAAGCCGGCCCTGACTGGGTGACACGTTTTTGGAATAGCTACAACGCGCAAACCGCTCTGGGGCAAGTGCGTGTTTTGAGCGACGCGACAGACGTGACTGATGAGGATGAGTACCTGCCGGTGTGGTTGCGCTCCAAACCAGAGTACACGATCTGGCAGCGCAACAACCTCTGGATGCTTTTCAATGCTCTCAATGAAGGCTCGGATCCAAAGTCGAGCGATCCAAACGTAACGCTAATCGCTCTGTGGGACGGCGCCACCGGCGATGGCGCCGGCGGCACTGCCGATCTTGTCGACAAGGTTGAGAAACGTGGCGCGCGTTCTGAGGTGATCAAAACGAAAGAGATCTTCGGCTTGTGATCTGCGAAGTCAAGCCAAAGGTAAATGGGGCGAACGGCTTATCCGTTCGCCCCACTCATTTACTCAAGAGAAATCCTTATCTCAAGCTAAAGCTGCGATCAGCTTCTTGACGTTGGGTACCCCGATTCCAGTTACACGATCGTATCCGGTACCTGCAGAGAATGCGCCGTTGCTTCCCGACTTGATGTCGCGAAATGCCGACGTGCCCATCAAAGGATAGATGAGCGGATTAAGGAACGGCAGAAACGGTTTGTTGGCGAGACTTCGCGCTTGATTAATCAACGCGCAGAAACCAGCCCACATCGGAGCACTCCAGCTCGTGCCGCCAATCTGCGATGTCTGTCCCTGGAAAACCAGAAAAGCGCCTTTGTTTGGATCAGCAGCGGAACTAACGTCGGGCACTAACCGCTTGTTTCCCGCCGGCACTCCAGTACCTGTTTGCCAGATCGGCCGATCAAAAAAGATACTCTGACCACCACCACTTCCCGACCATGCAACTTCAGAAGAAACTGTGCCGCCACCTGACAACGTCAAGCGCGTCCCACCTACACCAATGACACTGGAATCGGACGACTCGTATTCCGCCTGCAGTGGTCCATTTGAACTGTGACCGCTGGCACTCGGATTTGATCCGGCGTCGCCACTGGAAACAAACACATTCACGCCGGCTGCGGCCAACTGCAGAAACTTCGCATGTTCCACCGCGACTTCACCGGGGGACATAAAAGTCTCTCCCAGTCCCAGACTGATGGAGAGCTGGCGCATCCCTGGTTGGTTCGGCAAGTCAGCGATGATGCGATCGAGCGCGCGATCGAGATCAACGAAGCTCAGCGAGCCGCTCGCATAGATCCGGATCTTGGCGTCGCGCGCTATGCCGCTGGCCCATTCTGCGTCGAGCGTCTCTTCTCCTTCGGCCGGGGGCAGCGGACCGCCTTTGACGTTGATCTTCGTAATCCGTGACAAGCTGGTTGGCAGGTTATTTTTGGTCCAAAACTTTTGCAGATCCGAGTCTGCTGGAAAAGTGTCGATGAGAATTGCAATCGTCTGGCCCTTTCCGGTGACGTTCAGCCCATCGGCGTTATAGGCTTTCATGATCTCGGCGACAAGGTACGGCGGAGCGTTCGAAATGTTGGTCGTTGGGCCAGCCGGGGCGCCTTTCGCTTTTGAAATCCGATTACCGGTGGACGGCACGAACATGCGCGAGTTTTTGTGGGCCTGGCGAAACGGCTGCAACCCGATAATCGCGTTGACGCCGGCGCCAACCGATTTCGGCAAGCTGGGCGCATTCTGAGCCGAAGTGTAAGTCACTCCGTCGCGTGTGACGCGAACCATATTCACCTTGAGCGTGTCTTCAATTTTGGCGACAGTGTGCTCGGCGTAGATGCTCGAATTGTCTTTCGACGTCTGCGTGATCTTGTAGCCTTTGGCTTTCAACCAGTCTTTCAATTTCTTGACGTCCGCCGGTTTTGGACTGTAAGCCTTCTGCAGCTCTTTCGGCGGCACTACTTCACCGCGTGCAACTTTGGCTTCCAGATCCGCAATCGTTTCCTTCGGTGGATCCAGAGAAAAGAGCAATGTCATCTTTTGTTTCTTGTGTTCGATGCCCTTCTTGTTGACGATCATTCCGGTGGGAGTAATGCCGTCTTCTGGCAATGGCGTAACGCTGTTTGCAAATACTTTTCGATCACTCATGATTCTCCTCCAAGGTTAGTGAGGTTGGGTTGAGACGCGGAGAGGCTGATCCAATCCGCGATTCAAATAGCGGTGTTTCCCGCAGCGGCAGACGAACGTATCAAGGACAAACCTATGACCTTTCGGAACGCCAAAAAGGGATTAAAGTTCGCTTACCAGGAATGAGCGCGAGGTTTTCGTGCCGGTACGGCGAATCAAGAAGACCGGAGTACATGAGACCCTAACGTGAGAACTCAAACCCTGCTTTGGTTGGTCTGGGTGGACAATATTGAGGATTGCACCGGTTGTCAAGATTTCCTCGACACATCGCAGATCAGGTTGATGGAATCCTTCGAAGAGAATGGTCATTTAGTCTCTTCTAACGTAGTGGCAGAGCGCGTTTGCTCACGCCTCGGCGTAGTAACAGCTTCGGTGTTTCGTAAGTCCGGGTAGTGGGCCAGTTTCAGTGTTGAGCGGCTGCGCCCGTCTCTCAAGGTAGTGACGCAAAATCAGAACCGGGAGCTGTAGCGACCGGCCAAACGCTCAACTCGTTCTTAGTGATCTAGATTTGCGGCGTCGTCATTTTTGCGTTGACTTTGGCCGGTCGCGACAGCTCCCGGTTCTGATTTGTCTTGCCATCTAAACGAGATTTGTCATGACCTGCAAACCTGAAACTCACCCACCACCTAAGTCCGGAAACATTTGACGACTGAGAACATCTCGTGTAAATTGAGCCGCGTTTCAGGTGGAATCACCACTTTCCCGGCACATCCCGTTAAAGGTTCCTTTTCATTTATTCTTTGAGCGCTGCAGTCTGGCGCTTGTTCATTTTAGTAAGCCGTTGTCTCAGAATTAGGAGTTCCCCCTCTTGCGTTCCCGCCCCCGTGTTCTGCCGCGATTCTTCCCCGCGTTACTCTACCTTTCTCTAAGTTGCTTCCTGGTAGGCAGTATTCACGTTTTCGCTGATACTTCGTCGAAGAGTCCGAATAAGCCTGCTCCGAGAACCACGACCTCTGCCTGGTATCGCGGCAACACGCACACGCACACCACCAACAGCGACGGCGATAGTTCTCCGCTGGCAGTTGCCACTCGCTACAAGGAGCTGGGTTACAACTTTGTCGTCATCACCGATCACAATCTGCTGACGGAGGTTAGCGACCTGAACGCGCAACTTGGCGAGAGCGGACAATTTCTGGTCATGCAGGGAGAAGAAGTAACCGACTCTTACGGTAGCAAGCCCGTTCACCTTATCTCCATCAACAACCAGGGAGTGGTACCGATCCAACGAGGCTGGAGTGTTCTCAGTACAATTGAGAATGATTGTGCCGCGATCAAGCAGGCGGGCGGACTCCCTTATGTCGCGCATCCAAACTTCGCTTATGGGATCGCCGCTTCCGATCTCCAGAACATGACCGGGACTGCTCTATTTGAAATTCATAACGCTCACCCGTTCGTTTGGAACGCTGGGGACGCCACCCATCCCTCAGTTGAAACAATGTGGGACCAGGCGTTGTCAAGCGGTCATCTACTGTACGGCATCGGTAGTGACGACGAGCACACCCTCACGAATGTCGCCGGCCCGATGCCCGGTCGCGCCTGGATCATGGTGCGGGCGACAAGTCTGGAACCTGGAGCGATCACTGATGCGATACAGCGCGGAGATTTTTATGCGAGCACGGGCGTGAGACTTCAGGATTATCAGGTGGGCGCAACCGGAATCACGATGAGCGTGGACAATAGTTCGGGTAGTCATAGCACGATCGACTTCATCGGAAGGAATGGTCAACTACTGCAGCGCAACACTGGCGACGCCGCTGCTTACGCGTTTACCGGCAGTGAAATGTACGTGCGCGCAAGAATCGTTAACGATGCGGGACAAACTGCCTGGACCCAGCCCGTCTTCACGTTCAGATTGAACTCGAACAATGCGATCGTGAACGGTGCTTCCATGGGCGCCGAGCCACAGTCGAATAAGGTTGTCGCCCCGGATAGTCTCGCTGTCGTCTCAGGTTTTGGCCTTGCTCGTGCCGCATTGCAGTCTGAGCGCACTGACGGCGTGTATCCCACGCAACTCGGCGGCACATCGGTGACGGTCAATGGTCGTCCAGCGGAGATTTACTACGTATCGTCAACGCAGGTAAATTTTCACGTCCCTGACGAGACGGAACTCGGCGACGCCGAAGTCGTGATCACCAATACAGGCGGCAGTCAGTTACACAGTCTGATAACCGTTGAGAGCGTGGCTCCGGGCATCTTCACGGAAGATGGCAGTGGCCAAGGTAAGGCGGTGACCTTTGAAACAACTAAATTGTTGCCGTCGTTATTTTTTCCCAACGACCACCTGCGACGATTCTTCCTCTACGTAACTGGCGTGCGCGATGCCAGCCAGTTCGCGGTACTGGTTAATGGGCAGGCCGTAACCATCGAGGCTGTCAAAGAAGCTCGCCGGCTGCCTGGTCTATTTCAAATCAATGTTGCCATGCCTGAAGGCCTCACTAACGCGGCGACTCTTGTACTCAGAGCGAACGGCAAAGACAGCAATGCTGTCACCTTGCCACCCGAATAGGGTGCTCGTTGCTTCTTATTCGGCGTCCTCATAGCCTTGATAAGGGCTTTCGCCAATGGTCCGATTTTTGTCGAGCCAGCCAGCCAGATCCTTCTGATTGGAAATCCCCCCTCTTAGAACTTCCAAAATCAAATCATGAGTCAGAACGGTGTTGAATGCTGCATCGTATTGCGAAGCAGTCGTCTGACCTGCCAGCTTGACGATAAAGGGTACCCGATGATCTAAAGGCATTCGTACGAGGGCCTGGTCCGCCTGGCTCCAATATGATCGTTTGCTCCAATAGTCTGTCCGCCACCAGTGGTCTGATGACACGATTAAAGTGGTGCTATCCCAAACTCCCGCCTGCTCCATTCTTTGCCGTAGCTCGCCCACAACGCGATCCGCCAACGCCAGATTGTCGAGATAGCTGCTCCCCTGCCATGAAAAATTTCCCGTCGCGCGATTGTATATAGCTGGCGGGTGAGGTACGGGCAGATGGATATAAACGAAGCTAAAATCTTTGTCGCCCACAACGCTTTCCGCATCACTCACCAACGTCGTGTAGTCTGCGAGGTGTTTCGCCTCGTAGTTCCAGGGATTCGCTGACAACCGCTCCCGTAAATTTACGGAAAAAGGCACCAGTCGCAGTAAGTCACTGTCTTGTCGTATTAGATTACCGGCCAAACTTAACTTGCTGGTATCGATTCGCTGGCTGCCCGGCTCCCAGTGACAGCTGGTCACTCGCTCGCCGATCACGCGGCAGTAAGGATGAAACCAACCCACCAAAGCTGAGTTGATTCCAGCTGCGCGCATCTCAGAAAAAATATCAGGCTGCTCAGTCCAGCCAATACTCTTTCCGTTAACCGTCAACAACAGATCGCCGGGACCGATCGGCTTTACAGCTGAAATTAATTGTCCGGTTAGTAACGCCGGGATCGACTGGGAAGTGTGTCCCGCCGGCGGAAAAGCGTTTGTCGCCGAGAGCGATTCGGCACGCAGGCGATCGAACGCCGGCAGACTCAGGCCCGGCGGTCGCGCGGCGAATGCCAGGCGCTCATCCATCTCGTCAAAGATCACCCAGACAACGCGCGTCTTTCGCAGGTTAGTGTTGAGCCTGAACGGCTGCGCTAACACCTGCTCCTTGTTCACGGCCCGTCCGTACTTCACTGCCCACCAGGTCGCCTGGGCAAATCCCAGCAGTCCGAAAGGCGACCAAATTAACAGCACCAAAGCAAAGCCTCGGGCCACGCGACTTAACCCATAGCGCCAGATCGCAAAAACGATTAACGAGACCACCAAAAGGATTGCCACGCTGTATCCGGCCCGGCCGATCAGCAGACGTATGTGAGAGGTACTGAGGAATTCAAACTGCGCCCGGATGTTGTTAACAGCGCGCACAAAAACCAACAGGAAGATCACCTGTCCGATTTTCTCTCCCTTCGGGCCGCCAAATCGTCGCAGCAAATACCAGCCCGCTACAAAAATCGACGCAAGCATTAACACGTTTAATGCGAGCGCCATCAGTGCAGCGTAACCGGGGTACTGTTTCAAGTAATACAGGTAGGAGACACCCTGCGGACTGAGCACTTCTCGCCAGGCAACAAAGAAACAAAAGTTCGCCAGGGAAAACGCCATGATCCAGTGTCTACGCATTATTCGCCGTTAACATACCTGACGCATCATACGCTGAGGGGTTTGTGAATTGTTTTGCCGTGAAGCGGCGGAAAGAAGGTAGCCAGACGTGAAACGTCTGGAGGGAAGAGGGAAGTATGTTTATATTCAATTGCGCGTCGAAGATGCGCTCAGAG
>DATIPD010000003.1:0-42021 GCA_035472495.1 Pyrinomonadaceae bacterium
AATTGAATATAAACATACTTCCCTCTTCCCTCCAGACGTTTCACGTCTGGCTACCTTCTTTCCGCCGCTTCACGGCAAAACAATTCACAAACCCCTCAGCGTATGATGCGTCAGGTATGTTAACGCCGTTTAAACGGTTTCCGATGTCACTTGATGTCAATCACCGGGCTGAAGCCCCGGTGTTAATGAAATAAATCAAATCGAACGCTCAGGATCATTTTCCTTTAAATACAGGCTTACGCTTTTCCCCGTACGCGGCCAGTCCTTCCTTCGCGTCTTCCGACTGGAAAAGTTGTTGCTGCAGTTCTCGTTCCAGCGCCAGCGCCGCCTCAAAGGCAATCTCACCGCCAGTTTGCACGCTGCGTTTGATCTTGCCAACAGCCGCTGCGGCTTTGTTCGGGGCGGTAAACTGCGCCGCGTATTTCAGTACTTGTTGCATGAACGACTCGCTCGTGTCGGCTACATAAAGCAGGTTAATAAGATCGAGTTCGCGGGCGACTTCAAACTCAAGCAGGTCACCATTGATCATTAACTCGATCGCTTTTGCTTTGCCAACCAGGCGCAGCAGGCGTTGCGTGCCGCCCGTTCCAGGCAGCACACCAAGTGAGACTTCCGGCAGTCCCAGCTTGCCGGCGTTACGACGCGCAATGCGAATGTCGGCAGCCATCGCCACTTCCAGTCCGCCACCGACACAGTGTCCATTGATCGCGGCGATCACGAGCTTCGGAGTTTGTTCCAAACGCGACAAGGTTTCATTGGCGTGCAGGCAGAAGTAGTACTTAAAACTCGGGGTCACGTTCGCCAGCATGTTGATGTCGGCGCCGGCGCAGAAAAACTTTTCGCCTTTGCCGGTGATGACGATCACCTGGACGCTCTCGTCCATGCGCGCCTTGAGGATCGCGCGGTCCAGCGACTGCATCATTTCGTAGGAATAGGTGTTCGCCGGCGGATCGTTCAACGTGAGCACGGCGATGCCGCTGTCGCTTTGGTAATTAACTTTCTCGTTAGTTTCTTCCATAGTTTATTCGAGCGATTTAGTGCTCTAATTTGTGGCGCAAACTGTTAGTTTGCGTTGATTGAATGACATTCAACGCGTCCGCAAACTAACAGTTTGCGTTACAAGAATCGAATTAGGGCAGTACCGAGCGATTTGGTTGCTCCAAAATTGTAACGCCAAACTGCTTAGTTTGCGATGATCACTACCAGCCAAAGTTCACGCAACTAAACGTTTGCGTTACTTCTAAAGCAACGTTTCAGACGGATGCCCACGCCAAACGCTGACGCCCTCGGTCATCGGCGCCCCCGAACTCAAACGCAAATCCTTGCGACCGTCACGCGCCACAAAACCATTAAGGAACAGCAGCGTCAGGTTCTGGGCCAGGTCGGACACTTTAAGTTTTCCATGCGGGTCGTACCAGTTGTAGATCCAATTCATCATCCCAAAAAGCGCGTAGGTGCCCACCGTCAAATCTACGTTCGCACCGCCCACTTCCTGCTGCTGAACTTCCTTAAGAATCTTGCGCGCGAGTTTGGTGTACTTGTCTTTCTTCGTCGATACGTGCGCGTGTAAGTCACCAACGAGTGATTCGGCCTCATGCGACAAGACTTTCATTTCAGCCATGTTTGACGCAAAGAACGACAGGTGATTTTCGATGAAAATTTGCAGTCTGGTTAGCGGGTCAGCGACACCATTGAGTTGTTCTTCCAGTCGCTCGACGACGCGTCCGAAGCAGTTGTCCTGAATCAGGAACAACAACTCTTCTTTGGATTTGCAGTAGTGATACAGGCCGGCCAGGCTCACATTCGTCGCGCGCGAGATGTCGCGCATCGTAGTCGAGTGGTAGCTCTTCTCGGCAAAGATGCGCGCCGCGTTGCGCAGGATGAATTCCAATTTCTGATCGTGTTTGGTTAAGTCTGGCATGAGTCTCTTCTGGCTTTGGTCTTGGGCCTTTGGTGCTTGAGCGTCTGATTCACACCGTCGCTTCAGCCGAAAAACCGTTTAAACGGGGTTAACATACATAACGAATCACAGCGGCTTCGAAGACGCCTATAGAGGGTAGCCAGAGGTGAAACCGCTGGATCAAGTGGCAGTCAATTCGATCACGCGCTGAAGGTGCGTGCAGACTCTGAGCGCATCTTCGACGCGCAATTAAAGATTATTAATCATCCTTCCAGACGTTTCCCGTCTGGCTACCCTCTTTGCGCCGCTTCGCGGCAGACCGTCATTAGAGCCGAACATATTCAAACTCAAACGGCTTGCCCTTGATGCCTGTTGCCGGAGGCGCAATCCAGTTCGCGATCTTGCCGGGCTCGATAACTGGCCGCATTAAGCTGCGCACGTATTCCCGATCTTCGATAGTCGGCAACCATTCCGCCTGTCGTTTCGCAAACTCAGCGGCAGTGCTCAGGTTTCCCTCGATGTCAAAATGGTGTCCGGCATATTCACCGACGTGGCGATGAAAGCGACTGTTGGGAAGATAAAGGCGTTCGCTGGTTCCTTCGTCAGCGAGAGACTTGTTCCAGCGCGCCAGTCCTTTTTCGCAGTCGCGCAGGTACTCGGTGCGTAACACTTCGTTGAGCGCATTGCGCAACGGAACGTCACGCTCTTTGAGTCGCCCGTCCTCGACCACCGACATGGTGAAGTTCTGATCCGCTGCCACGTGATCCTCGTACTGCTCCTGTTCCTTGTAGCGGCCTTTGAGACCGGCCGCAAAGAAGTCAGCGGAGTTTGAACTGATCTCGCCACCGAAAAGATCCAGCGAATAGCTGAACCAGAAGTTGATGTGCTTCTGGATGATGTCCAGCGGAATACCGCCCTGCTCGCGCACGTCGCCCTGCTTCAGGAGTTGCGCGGTGCGTTTGACGACGCGGTTCAGCCCGGTGTCGCCGACAAACATGTGATGCGCTTCTTCAGTCAGCATGAAGCGGCAGGTGCGCGCGAGTGGCTCGAAGCCGGATTCAGCAAGCGCGGAGAGCTGATACTTGCCGTCGCGATCCGTGAACATCGTGAAACAGAAAAAATTGAGCCAGTCATCACACGGCTGATTGAACGCTTCCAGGATGCGCGGCTTGTCGGGATTGCCACTCCGCCGCTCGAGCAGCGCATCGGCCTCATCGCGCCCATCGCGTCCAAAGTAGCGTTGCAGCAGATAGACCATCGCCCACAGGTGGCGACCTTCTTCGACGTTCACCTGAAAAAGATTGCGCAGGTCGTAAAGCGAAGGGCAAGTCTTGCCGAGTTGGCGTTGTTGCTCCACCGAGGCCGGTTCGGTGTCGCCTTGGGTGACGATGATGCGGCGCAAGGAATTGCGGAATTCTCCAGGCACTTCCTGATAGGCGGGCTGACCGTGGTTGTCGCCAAAGCCAATTTTCGCGTCAGCCTGTTGCGGTTCCAGGAAGATACCCCAGCGATACTCGGGCATCTTCACGTAGTCGAAGTGGGCCCAACCTTCCGAACCGACATCGATCGCCGTGCGGAGCCAGACATCCTTCGTTTGAAAACCTTCTGGCCCCATGTCGTGCCACCAGCTAAGAAAATTTGGCAACCACTTTTCCAGCGCCCGCTGCAGTTTCTTGTCTTCTGACAAGTTGACGTTGTTGGGAATTTTTTCGAATAAGTCCATCGAATTAACCTTTTTGGTCTTGGCTCTTTGTATTTACCGCAACGCGGTTGAGTATTACAGCCCAGGGTTGCCGCGATTTAGCGGCTACCCTCAAAGCACGAGGTGCAAAGCTCCCGGTACAAAGTTCTAAGTCCTTTTGAAATCGAAATGCGCCTGCGTCGGCTTGCCGTAATTCGTTAGTGCGCCTTCCGGACCGACTGCATTTGGTCGTTGAAAGATCCAGTTTTGCCAGGCCGTCAGCCGGCCGTAAATTTTGGTGTCCATCGTTTCCGGACCAGCAAAACGCAACGACGCTTCCATGCCTGTTAGCGCGTCGGGGGAAAGCGAGGTGCGTTCTTCAATCGCCACGCGAATTTCATCTTCCCAGTCGAGATCGTCGGGCGCGAAAGTAACAAGTCCCGCTTTCTCCGCGGCCTCCGTGTCGAAGGTGTCCTGATGCGCCAGGATTTCGTCCACTTTCTCCAGCGTGGCAAGAAAGCGAGATTGCAAGCGACTCAAACCGTTGCTCATCGGTAAGGCCCCCGCGTTTAGTTCACTCGCCATCAGTTCGATTATTTCATCGGGATTATTCAGCATGTAACTTCGATCCGAAGCGAGGAGCAGTTCGAACAGGTTTCCCGCGAAACAACTTTCCGCGGCGACAATCGCAAAAAAGCTCTTGGCCGTCAGATCAAGCCGACGTAACACGCGGGCCATATGAAGCAGAATTTCGCGTACCAACCAGTGATCGCGATTGGCAGCCAGGTTCTCGTCGACCGCCATCACGTTGCTGATTTCGCCGCGAGTTCGCAAACAGACCAGGCCGATTTCCGGTTCATTGACTCGCAGGTGCAACAGCGCGTTATCCAACTCTCGGTAAGCTTGCAGTGGCCAATAAGATTCTCCAGCGAGTTCGATTTCCTCAACCGATTTTTGTGGCATGCATTCTGGGCCAGACACAGTCAGATCTGCATAACGTTGTTCCCGATTGAGGACCAGATTGACGTATTTGTATTCGAGGCCTGACGGTTTCACTTCGACTTGTAACGGGTTGAGCTTTATTCCGGTTGGGGGATTGCCATTGTTGCCGACCAGCTCGCCCACGCGCGCGTCGACCGACTCCTGAAACTTGCTGGTTGGAAATGACCCGTCAATCAGTCCCCATTCCGTCGCGCGTTTTCCTTTCAGTCCTTCTGCCAGAGTTGAAAACACATCGGCGCGATCGCGACGCACTTTGCGTTTGTCGACCAGACGCGTGAGTCCACCGGTCCCCGGCAACACGCCCAGCAATGGAACTTCGGGAAGGGAAACTGCGGAGTTGCCGTCGTCGACCAGATAAATTTCATCGCAAGCGATGGCGAGTTCGTAGCCTCCGCCGGATGCAGTCCCGTTGAGCGCTGCCACGTAACGCCGGCCGGAATGATGCGAGTCGTCTTCGATGGAACAGCGTGTCTCGTTCGTGAACTTGCAGAAGTTGACTTTGAAGGCGTGTGACGAAGTGCCGAGCATGTAGATGTTAGCGCCGGCGCAAAAAATTCGCGGCTTCAAGCTCGTGACAACCACGACTTTGACCTCTGGATGTTCGAAGCGAATTCGCTGAACGGCGTCGGCGAGCTCGATGTCGACCCCCAGATCGTAGGAGTTGAGTTTCAGCTTGTAACCTTCGGCGAGCGTGACGTCTTCCTGAACATCCATTGAAAGCGTGGCGACTGGACCGTCAAACTTGAGCTTCCAGTGTTTGTATTGTTCAGGCGACGTTTGAAAGTTGATCATGCAGTCCTCTCGGCAATCGGAGCTTAGGGAAGCCGGATTTTTCTAAGGAAAACGTCCCTTTCCGGCTCTCGTTCGAACGTTCGTTCGGAAATGGTAGAATACTGGCAAGCGCTGATTTTCGTCAAGTTTGGCCGGGCTGGTTAAGCGATAAATCTGGCATCTTCCGGAAAAGGCGGTAGGCCGGGGCTTGCTTGACAGCTTCCAGCTTGGCGCGTAGGGTTTCGCTCCGACGAGGCCTAACCGGTCCTTAATAGTTCTTTGATTCATTAATTTTGAGCAGCCACAGCTTAGTTGGAAGTTCACTTTGCGCTCATCGAAGTGGGGAGGCGAATCTGTTCTGGTGAACGGCGCGGTCTTCAAAACCGTCAGTGAGACTGTGAGAACAGGCTCGGGTAGGTTCGATTCCTACACGCCTCCGCCAGGTCGATTGGGGATTGTGGATTTCGGAATGCGGATAGTCCAATGAATGCCGATGACATGAAAAGGCGGACTCGGGCCTTTGCTCTCCGCGTCATTCGTTTGTCAGAAAGCCTTCCGGATACGCCGACAGGAAGACTCATTAGGAACCAACTACTGAGGTGCGGTTCATCCGTCGCGGCGAACTACAGAGCCGCTTGTCGAGCCAAATCTAGAGCAGACTAAATTTCGAAGACGGGAATTGTTGAAGAGGAAGGCGACGAGTCGATTTTCTGGATGGAGATGATCGTTGACGTGGGCATTATGAAAAAGTCCGAATCAT
Organism: Pyrinomonadaceae bacterium; assembly: GCA_035472495.1. GTDB lineage: Bacteria > Acidobacteriota > Blastocatellia > Pyrinomonadales > Pyrinomonadaceae > PSRF01. The sequence goes on from DATIPD010000003.1 coordinate 6,115, forward strand.
GAATCTGCTAAATGAAGCGGACGAATTGGTCTCAATTGTAGTTTCATCGATCAAGACCGCGAAAAAGAACCGGACAAAATCCGCAATCCGCAATCAGAAATCCGCAATCGTATGAAGGATTGGATCGCACTTAACATGACACCCGGTATCGGGCCGCGAGCGGCGGCGAAGCTGCTCGAGCGGTTCGGGTCTGCCGAAGCCGTCTATCGAGCGACGCGCGCTGAACTCGAAAAGGTGCGCCTGTTGCCCGAGGCTGTCGACAGCATCATCGCTCGCGGTATGCATCCACGAGCTGAGGGCGAAGTCGGTGCGATTAGAAAGCTCGGCGGTGACGTTCTGATTCTGGATGACGGCGTTTATCCGTCGCTGCTGCGCGAGATTTACGATCCGCCGATCGCGCTTTATGTGAAAGGCGCCTGGCTTGACTGCCTGGAACAACCTTGCGTAGCGATAGTTGGTTCACGTCGCTGTTCAACTTACGGCCAGAACGCAGCTTCGATGTTGGCGCGAGACTTGGCGCAGCGAGGCGTGACCATTGTTTCCGGATTCGCGCGTGGAATTGACGCGGCGGCCCATCGGGGAGCCATCGAGGGTGGTGGCCGGACGATTGCCGTTCTCGGCACCGGTATCGACGAAGTTTACCCGCGCGATCATAAGAAGCTTGCGGAGGAAATACTCAAGGCAAACGGTGCGATGGTTTCGCAGTTTCCCCTCGGCACTCCGCCGGTCTCGGAAAACTTTCCGTACCGTAACCGCATCATTAGCGGTTTGAGTCTGGGCGTGATCGTGGTGGAAGCGGCCGAGAATTCTGGTTCATTGATAACGGCGCGGCTGGCCATCGAGCAGAATCGCGAAGTTTTTGCAGTGCCCGGGAACATCACTTCGCGAAATTCGTTTGGCACGAACTACTTGATCAAAGGCGCCGGCGCCAAACTTGTGCAACAGTGGCAGGATGTTGCGGCAGAGTTGCCGCCGCAAATAGCAGCGAAGTTGTTGCCGCCGCCGTTGACTGACAAGAAGAAGGAGAGGTCGTTTACAGATCAGCTGGCGTTAGTGCCGCAAAATTTGAACGACTACGAGCGATCGGTCTTCAAGTTGTTGACGCCGGACACGCCGGCGCACATCGACTTGTTAGTGAACCAGAGCAAGTTGTCGATTTCAGATTTGACGGCAGCGCTGTTAGCGTTGGAGATGCGCGACCTGGTGCGGGCGTTACCCGGAAAATGTTTTGTGCGAAAGATGTAAAGACGGTGAATAGTAAATAGTGAATAGACGACTTCGTTCTGGTAGCTCGTGAGCACCTGCCGAACTAATTCACTGTTAACAACCAGGTTCTTCTATTCACCATTTACTATTCACTGAAAAAAAATGGCAAGAAATTTAGTAATCGTTGAGTCGCCGGCGAAGGCGAAAACAATCAATAAGTATTTGGGAAACGACTATCTGGTTAAAGCCTCGATAGGCCATATCAAAGATCTGCCTTCCAAAGGTTTAGGCGTTGACGTCGACCACGACTTCGCGCCGACCTACGAAGTAATCCCCGACACCAGAAAACGAAACAACAAGAAGATCGTTTCGGAGCTCAAGGCGGCTGCCAAAGTAGCGGACAACATTTATTTCGCTGCTGACCCGGATCGTGAAGGCGAAGCTATTTGCCAGCATCTGGCGGAAGAGATTGTCCCGAAGCGACCGGCGAAAGCTACGTTTCGGGTGATGTTTAATGAGATCACGAAGCGTGCGGTAAACGAAGCCTTCGAACATCCCAAACAGATTGACAAGAACCTGGTTGACTCGCAGCAGGCGCGTCGGGTGCTGGATCGTCTGGTGGGTTACAAAGTTTCGCCGTTGCTTTGCCAGACTGTCGGCGGCCGGCTCAGTGCTGGACGCGTGCAATCAGTAGCGCTCCGCATGGTGGTTGAACGCGAGCGCGAAATTGAAAAGTTCATCAAGACGGAATACTGGACCATCGCCGCCAACCTGGGCGCGAAACTTCCGCCTCCGTTCGAGGCGCGGCTCTGGAAAGTCGGCGAGCAAACGCTCAAGACAGGGAAGTTTGACGAAGCCGCCAGGGCCAGCGAACTGCTGATTGGCAACGACCAGAGCGCGAACGACATTGTCGCCGAAGCTCAACAGCAAACTTTCGTTGTTAACGATGTAACGAAGAAGGAACGTAAGCGTAATCCGGTCCCGCCTTTCATCACGTCCAAACTCCAGCAGGAGGCGGCGCGCAAACTTGGCTTCGCGGTCAAGCGCACCATGATGATTGCCCAGAAGCTTTATGAAGGCGTGGAAATCGGCGCCGAAGGTTCAGTCGGCTTGATTACGTATATGCGAACTGACTCCACGCGAGTCTCTGATGCGGCGCTCGCTGAAGTGCGCGACTTCATTGGTTCGCAGTACGGCGATCGTTATCTGCCACCCAAGGCCGTCCACTATCGCTCCAAGAAAGACGCGCAGGACGCGCACGAAGCAATTCGTCCGACCGAAGTCGCGCGCACACCTGAGTCGCTCGCGAGTTTTCTGAACAAGGACGAGCTGAAGCTCTACCGCCTGATCTGGCAACGGTTCGTAGCTTCACAGATGACCGCCGCGTTGTTTGATCAGACGACCATCGACATCGGCGCCGGCCGTTTCATTTTCCGCGCTACTGGTTCAGTGCAAACGTTTGACGGCTTCTTGAAGCTTTATCAGGAGGGCCGCGACGAGAAGACTGATGAGGACGACGACGCAGAAATGAAGTTGCCGTTGGTTGAAAAAGGCGAGACGCTGGCACTTAACAAGATTACGCCGGAACAACATTTCACCGATCCGCCGCCGCGCTTCACTGAAGCCACACTGGTGAAAGCCCTCGAAGAAAAGGGAATCGGACGTCCGTCAACTTACGCCGCGATCATGACCACGATCCAGGCGCGCGAGTACGTCGAGAAACTCGAAGGGCGTTTTCATCCAACGGAGTTAGGCAAGACGGTGAACGATTTGCTGATTCAGGGTGGCTTTGACGATCTCTTCAACGAAACTTACACGGCGCGCATGGAAGAGGAACTCGATTCCATCGAGGAAGGAAAGCTCGTTTGGACTGATGCGCTTCACGAGTTTTACGGCAAGTTTAAGGACGACCTGGCGAAGTTCACCAAGTACACCAAAGGCATCAAGGAAAAGGAGACACCGACCGAAGAGGTCTGCATTAAGTGTGAAACTCCGGGGATGGTTTTGAAGTGGGGACGCTTTGGGAAGTATCTCAAGTGCTTAAACTGCGATGCGACCCGGGACGCGGAACCCAAAGCTGCGACAAACGGGGGAGCGAATGCCGGCGCCGACGGCAACGGCCAGCCTGCAGCTGAGCCCGAACCCTGCGAGCTTTGTGATAGGCCAATGCAGATGAAGCGCGGCCGCTTCGGCCCGTTCCTCGGCTGCACCGGTTATCCCGAGTGTCGCAACATTCGCAAGATTTCCAAGAGCGGGGCCGCTGCGCCCGCGCCGGTACCTTTAGACGAGAAGTGTCCGCTTGACGACGCTCAACTAGTGCGTCGCTTTGGACGCTTCGGTGAGTTTATTTCCTGTTCAAATTATCCGAAGTGTAAGTACATCAAGCAGGAGTTGACCGGCGTTAAGTGTGCGCGACCGGGTTGCAAGGGCGACCTGGTAGTCAAAAAATCGAAGCGCGGAAAAGTTTTCTACGGTTGCTCTGCTTACCCTGGTTGTGACCGCGTTTACTGGGACAAGCCGGTCGCCGAAGCCTGCCCAAACTGCAAAGCGCCGTTTCTGCTCGAGAAGACTACGAAGAAGCAAGGCACCTTTCGCTACTGTGCTAACGAAGAGTGTGACTACAGCACGAGCGAGGGCGGCAAACCAAAAGCGAAAGCAAAGAAGTAAGCTGGAATTCAATTTCTCCTTCTCCCTTGGGAGGGTTGAATGCCTTTAGAAGAAAAACAAAAGAGAAGCTTTCCTTGTCTTGCATTTGACGTCGCCTCAATCCGCACGTAACCTTCTCGCTGTTCATCCCTCGATTAGTTCTTGAAACAAATACAATTTAGGAGAAGCAATGATGCTTAGACGTCGTGCGACTTTTGTGCTGCTTTTTGTTTTGCTGGTTGCTCCCTACGCAACGTTTGCACAGCAACCCGCTCCAGCACCACCAGCGAGTCCCGCAACTCCGCCGCGAGATCCAAACGATCCAATCGAACGAATAAAAGACGAAGGCATGAACCGGTCGCAGGTCATGAAGACGCTCAGTTATCTGAGCGACGTGATCGGCCCGCGACTCACGGCCTCGCCCGGCATGAAGCGATCGAATGATTGGACGCGCGGCCAGCTCGCCGGTTGGGGACTACAAAACGCCCACCTCGAAGCGTGGGGACCATTCGGACGGGGCTGGACGCTCAAACGATTTTCCGCGCAGGTATCAGAGCCGCTCGACATCCCGCTGATTGCTTACCCAAAAGCGTGGTCGCCTGGGTTCGCAAGACCGCTGACCGCGGAAGTGGTTTACGTCGACGCGAAAGATCTCGCGGACCTCGAGCGCTTTCGTGGCAAGCTCAAGGACAAGATCGTTCTGACCAGCAAAGTACGTGAGGTGAAGGCGCGCTTCGAACCTTTGGGCACGCGGGAAACGGACAAAGATTTGTTGACGTTAGCGGACGCGCCTCCGCCGAGGCCCCGGGCGACCCGGCCTAATGCCTCCGAGCAGCAACTGGCGCGCGTGTTTAGTATGAAGTCGTATCAGTTCTATCAAAGCGAAGGTGCGGCGATGTTGGTTGATTCGAGCCGCGGCGGTGATGGCGGCACTATCTTTGTGCAGTCAGCCACGGTGCCGCAGCCGGTGAACGAGAATTCTTTCGCTACCGGCGCGCCGCCGTTGATCCAGTCCTATGACAAAAAGGCAGGGCCAGTGCCGGTGCAGTTGGTGCTCGCAGTTGAGCAATACAACCGGATCGTGCGCATGCTCGAGGCTGGTGAAAAAGTAAAGATGACTGTGGACTTGACGGTCGAGTATCAAGATGCGGATCTGATGGGGTACAACACGGTCGCGGAGATTCCCGGCAGTGACTTGAAAGATGAAGTGGTGATGTTGGGCGGTCACATGGATTCGTGGCACGCGGGAACTGGTGCGACCGACAACGGCGCCGGTGTCGCGGTGGCGATGGAAGCCGTGCGCATTCTGCAGGCGTTGAATCTCAAGCCGCGTCGGACCATTCGCATTGCGTTGTGGACCGGAGAAGAGCAGGGGTTGTTTGGTTCCAAGGCTTACGTGGCTGAGCATTTTGGTGCGATGCAAGCTCCAGCTGGCGCGCCTGCGCCGGCGCCAAGCCCAGGTCCCAGCGTGTTGGTTACCAAGCCCGACTACGAGAAATTCAGCTCATACTTCAACCTCGACAACGGCACAGGAAAAATTCGCGGTGTGTACATGCAAGGCAACGAAGCGGTGCGTCCACTATTTCGCGAGTGGCTGGCGCCGTTTCGCGACATGGGCGCGACCACGCTCACCATTGCAAACACCTTCGGTACCGATCACCTTTCGTTTGACGCGATTGGGCTTCCAGGATTTCAGTTCATCCAGGACGAGATTGAATACGACTCGCGCACGCACCACTCAAATCAGGATGTGTTCGATCGGATTCAGGCTGACGATCTGAAACAGGCCGCGACGATAATGTCGGCGTTCGTCTACAACGCAGCGATGCGCGACGAGAAACTGCCGCGCAAGCCAATGCCGAAGTAAGTTGGAAACCAGCCGCGGATTCACGCAGGTTTTCGCTGATAAGAACGCGCAAAAAAGTAACGCGGACCAACGCTGCATGCAGCAACCTTTTGCTGATTCGCGAAGATCCGCGTTAATCCGCGGCCAATTCTCGCCGGGGTTCTACAAGTCGACGCCCCCGACCACTGGCTCATACGATCCGACTCGGCCTTCAGCGTTTCTGCTCGTTGCCGAGGGCTTTGCTGAAAGATCCAGTCCAATCCAACCCTTGATCTTCGTTAACAGTGCCGGCAGAACCACCTCATGCGCCGTGGTTGATAGTTCTTCGATGAAACGATCGCCCAACGATCCCGCTTCCTTGCTCAGTCGATCGTAAGCCGAGGTTTCCTTAAAGCGTTCCAGCATTCCCGGATGATCCTTGCCGTTTGTTTGTGACGCCGCCGGTGCTTCATAGACTTGCTGCGACACCAAAGGCCGACGGCTAGTGGCGGAAGCATAGTGCAGCTCAGCGCGCTCGTTGTCGGTGAGCGCTGCGGCCACGCCGTAGCCCACTAGAAAACCGACTCCGGCCGCTCCCACCGACCAGGCGACGGGCGCACGCTTGAAGTGCTCTCGCCAATCAAGCGCGTCCTTTACTGATTCGTATTGCTGCGTCACGTTTTCCTTGATCTCCGAAACAGTGTTAGTGATGGAGTCTCGCGCTAGTTCCATCCGACGCTGCAAGACTTCCTTTGATTTTGCTTCACCGTTTTCTTCGCGTTCCTTTCCGCGTGCTAATCCTAAAGTTCCTTCGTCAGCCATTCCTTGTCCTTTCTGAGCTCAGCCACTGTTCGGTTGGGAACCAGGCTTTGTTTTGCCAAACGGCTTTTCATCGCCAACACGATGATTCCGCCAACGATTAAGTAAAGCGATCCGGCCGAAACAAAACCGATGGCGTAGCGCGCCGCCTGGCTGAGCTGGGAGTTTGCTAAGAACGTGGAGATGGCGAAGGCCAGGGCCACATTCAGTAACGCAAACCCGACAGCGGCGATGACCCCGCCGACACCGATCATTATTCCGTCGCGGGCAAACTCGTTTGCCTCATCCTTTATTTCAACTTTTAGCAAACTTAGTTTTGTGTCGAGTAGCAAAACTACGTCGTCGCCTAACTTGCCCAATAACGACGTCAGGTTCTCACCGGTGTCGGTTGAGTTCGCGGCGACCATTTTTGCGCTCGTTGCTGAGGCTGCCATGTTTCGTAACTCCTTTCCGGCGTTAGTGTCGGGAAAAACTAACGCTTAGCGTCGGCCGCGAATGATCAAACCCACCAGCAAGCCAGCGGCTGCTGAAATCAGGATTGCCTGGGCAGGGTTTTTTCGCGCGTAGTCTTTGGCATTTTCCGCGATCTCGCCGAAGTCTGCGTTTTGAATGTCCTTGATCTTGTCGCCCACGACCGAGATCTTTTCGGCAACGAATTCCTTTGCCTGTCCCGCCGCTTCCGAGATCTTGGTGCCGTACTCCTGCGCCAGCGCCGCCGCGGTGCCGGTTCCGCTATTGCCTGCTTGTTCGATTCCTGTGGTGCTGTTCTCTGTCATGCTTGTTCTCCTTATTGATGGTACTGAAACTATTACGTCGAGATGATCGCTGAGTAACGAGCAAACAACGTGCCGACCACTCGAAATGGGCGACTCGCTCTTTGGTTGCTCTACATAGTTACCCAAAAAAGGGGAGGCTTTAGCGGCGATTACACAAGTTGTTGTTGTGAAAAGGTACAAGTGGAGCCAGCGCAGGTCGGCTTTAGTACAAAAGAGAGGCGTGAGCGGGATGAAAGCGCGGTGTAAACAAAAAGGTGAGTCACGACTAAAGTCAGCTCACCTTTACTTGTTTAAGTTTTCTTTTGGCTGCTACTCGCGGCCAACCACCACCTCCACCCAGTAGCGTCTTAGTTTGTCCCGATTGGCTTTTTTGTAAGCTTCGTAATCCTTGACGATGCCCTTATCGGGCTTAACAAAGAATATATAAGATTCAAGCAAACCTGCCTTATTCAGCATTACCAGGTTGTCTAGGGAAGGCGATAGCTGCTTGATACTTTTTTGTTTGGTTTGCTCCTCCAGCGATGTCAGCACGGCGCGCAACGCCTCGACTTCTTCTGCCAGGCTGTGTCGGTAGGCCGGCTCATCAGGATAAGCTTTGGCAAACTTCTCACTTCGTTTACCCTCTTTCGTGTCCATCCAGTTCGCGCGAACAAGGCCGTACGTTGCCCAGGCAGCTGATCCGTCGTCACTTCGGCTAATCACCGGTTCCTTGATGGTGACATTCAAGTCGTCCGGTTTCTTGATGGTCACGTTGCTGGGGACATCGATCTTCGGATGGCCCAGTTTCATATCGTGACCTTCAGCCCACTGGGATAGGCCGACGTAGGCGCTGCTCGCGCCGGGGTCGGCGACGATCGCGTCCACGAACTTGTCCCGCGCCTCTTCTGTTTTGCCGCCTGCCTCGAGAGCGTCTCCCCAGTAGCGGTAAGCCGTCTCTCTATTCGGTTCGATAGCAATCGCCTTCGCAAACCAGATGCCGGCCTGAGCAAAGTGTTCGGCGCGAAACTTTTCGTCGGTGGAGTTGTAGCCCTTCTTGAACTCGACGTCGCCGGCAAACAGCGCGGCTTCGTAAAGCTGGGGATCTAACTCGAGAGCGTGTTTGTATGCGGCGAGCGCCGCGTCATAGTCACCACGGACGAACGCCTCCTCACCTTTGCGAATATACGCATCGGCCTCTTTGTGATCACTGAAGGGGACTGCTGTGTCATCTTTCCGTGACAACCCCTCAAGCGTACCCGCAGTCAAGTTGCTGTTATCACCGAGCGCTTGAGCTTTTGTCAGCAGTTGTTTTGCTCGCTCGCGAAGCTGCTTTCTTTTTTCGGGATCTTTTTCGGCAGTCGAGGCTGCAAAAACCGAAAAGCCCAATTGTCCCATGATGGCCGGATCATTCGGAGACTCACGTGCCACCTTTTCCAATAACGGCAAGGCGTCTACGAAGTTTCCCGCTTCAAAGAGTGCCAGGGCGCGTTCGCGGTCTGTTTGAGTTTGAGAGCGCAGCTCCGTGGCTGATACGCAGAATAGCGCCAGAGCCAGCGCGCTTACCGCGAAGAGTTTTAGTAATGAGTGTTGGTTGTTCATTGAATTTCGCGACCAGTGGTTATGGGTTTGTGGGAGCTCGAGTGCGCCAAGTCTAGGGATGGGGCCTTGACGGTGTCAACGTGTCGCATCCATTTTTCCGGAAATGCGATTCACGCTGCAGGTGGCGGGTCAGCTCAGGTTCGCAGGTCCTGAGAAATCTCGTTTAGATTGGCAAGACAAAATCAGAACCGGGAGCGGGAGCGACCGGCCAAAGACGCAACGCAAAAATGATTACGCCGTAAGTCTCGATCACTAAGAAAGAGGTGAGCGTTTGGCCGGTCGCTCCCGCTCCCGGTTCTGATTTTGCGTCACCATCTTGAGAGATAGGCGCAGCGGCTCAAGACTGAGACGGACCCACTTCCCGCGCTGCAGGCCCTCTTGACAAGCATTATTCTCGATGGTAAGTAAGTACTTACTTTAGAGCCTGATCGCAAAGGAAAGTCCGATTTGAGCAAGCAAATATCGCTTCCGAAGGGTGTCGTAGCCATCGCCGGCGCCCGCATGACCGCTGAAAACCGGAAGCTTCAGATACTGACTGTGGCCGTACGCCTCTTTTCGCAACGAGGTTTTGTCGGCACTACTACCAAAGAAATTGCGCAGGCTGCCGGCGTTTCCGAAGCAATGGTCTTCCGTCACTTCGCGACCAAACAAGAACTGTATTCCGCGATCCTCGATCATAAGGCTTGCTCAGGCGACTCAATGAATCCCGAGCAGATGGTCGCTGAGGCTCTAAAGCAAAAAGACGATCGCGCGGTTTTTGAGCAACTCGCTTTAGGCGCCCTGGATCATCACGAATGCGATCCGGAGTTTCAGCGGTTGCTGCTTCATTCCGCCCTTGAGGGACATGAACTGGCGGAGATGTTTTTTGAAAAATTTATACGTCGCGTTTACCAGTTATTGGCTGATTACATTATTGAGCGACAGCGCGATGGAGCGATCGTCAAAGTCGATCCTTTCATCATCATCCGTTCTTTCATTGGCATGATTATTCATCACTCGCTGAATAACAATCTCTGGGATCCGCACCGGCGACTTTTGCAGATTTCAAATCGCGACGCCGCCAAATATTTCACCGACATCCTCTTGAACGGGATCAGCGCCGGTGCGCCGCCCAAACTCAAGAGCAAAGTATCAACCGGCGTCTCCAGAAACGGACAGTCTCGAAAGAAACCGGCAAGGAAGAAGTAAGCGATGCGCTTTCCCAAACTACAAACACGTTCGCTTTACATCCTGTTGGTATTGACCGCGTTGAGCGGCTTCGTCGTTTTTGCGTCGTCGTGCGGCGGTTCAAAAGCCAACGTGCGCAAAGAAGAGACCAGCACAGCACAGCCCGCCGCGGTCGACATCACCACGGCGACAGTTATCGTGCGCGATTTGCCAAGGTTTTTTGAGGCGACCGGAAGTTTAACTGCCGATGAGTCAACCGATGTCACGCCGTCAACCTCGGGCAAAGTGATTTCCATCTCCGCCGACCTGGGAAGTTTTGTGAAACGCGGTCAGACGATCGTGCGGCTCGATGATGTTGACCTGAAACTCAGGGTGCAACAGCAGCAGGCGCAGGTCGACCAGGCGAAAGCCTCCTTGCGACAGGCCGAAGAAAAAGTCGGCCTGCGCGCCGGCCAGGCGTTCGATCCCAACAAGCTGCCGGAAGTGAATAACGCGCGCGTTGCTTTTGAACTTGCCGAAAAGAATTTTCGGCGCTCGGAGAAGTTGATTGAGTCGGGTGACATTTCTCGTTCGGTCTACGACCAGCAAAAAGCCCAGCGTGATCAGCTGAAGGAACAATACGAAGCGGCCCTCTCGCTGGCGCGACAAAACTATGCGGCCGTGATGACGGCCCGGGCGAATGTCGCGAATGCGGAAAGCCAACTCAACATGGCGATACGAAATCAGTCGTACACCAACGTTTATTCACCAATCGACGGTTTCATTTCCGAGCGTCCGGCGGATCTTGGCGAGTATGTTTCGCCTACCACCAAAGTTGCGACCGTGGTGCGAATTAATCCGCTGCGAGTACGCATTGATATTCCGGAACAAGCGATACCAACGGTCAACGTCGGCCAGTCAGTCTCGGTTACGACTAGCGCCTGGCCTGATCGAAATTTCAGTGGACGCATTGCCCGCATTTCTCCGAACGTTACGCCGGCCTCGCGCACCTTGACCGTGGAAGCGGAAATTGAAAACAACAGCGGGGTGTTGAAGCCCGGACAATTTGCGACGATTCGCATTTTGCAAGCGAAAGCATCGCCGGCTGTCCTGGTGCCGTCACGCGCGGTGCGCACTGAATCGGGCGTGAGCCGTGTGTTTGTAATCAAGGACGGTCACGCGCAGCAGCGGCAGGTGACGTTGGGCCAGACCGAAGGCGACTTGGTCGAGATAAAAAATGGCGTCGCTGAAAACGAGAATGTTGCCACCAGCAACATTGAACAACTGGCTGACGGAATGGCAGTGAAACAATAAATCCAAGTTCCAAGTTTCAAGTTCCATGTTGGTTCTAAACTTGAAACTTGAAACTCGGAACCTGAAACTTCAGTAAAAATGCAAAAACTAGCTGAAATTTGTGTTCGACGTCCGGTGTTCGCGACGATGTTGATTTTGAGTCTGACGGTAGTTGGACTCTTCTCCTACAAGTCGCTGGGGGTGGATCTGTTTCCCAAGATCGACCTCCCAACCATCACCGTGACCGTGGTGAATCAGGGAGCGTCGCCGCAGGAAATCGAGACTGAAATCACTGACAAGGTTGAAGGCGCAGTGAATACCGTCAGCGGTATTGACGAACTGCGCTCGACTTCGGTCGAAGGTGTTTCTCAGGTTTTCATCACCTTCTTGCTGGAAAAAAATCCTGACGTTGCGGCCGCGGAAATTCGCAACAAGATTGATCTGATTGCGAACGATCTTCCGGTAACGGCAGAACAACCAATTGTGCAGAAGCTTGATACCGATGCTGCGCCGGTGGTGCGCATCGCCGTTTCCGCGCCGCGTTCGCCGCGTGAAGTTACCGATGTTGCCGACAAAAAGATCAAGCAACAGATCGAATCGCTCAATGGCGTCGGCGACGTAACGATTATCGGCGGTCGCACGCGCGAGATTCAGGTGTGGGTGGATCCTGACAAACTGCGAGCGTTCAATGTCACCGTCGCGCAGGTTGCCGATGCGGTGCGCGCGCAAAATCAGGAAGTACCCGGCGGGCGCATAGACGAGGGCACACGCGAACTGACGGTGCGCACGATGGGCCGCATCGTGCAGCCGTCTGACTTTAACAATCTCGTCGTCGGCAATCGGGGCACGTATTCAGTCAAACTCAGCGACGTGGGTTACGCCGAAGACGGCGCGGAAGAGCCGCGCACCGAAGCACGTTTGAATGGTCAACCGGCCGTGACGCTGGTAGTGGCGAAACAGTCAGGCCAAAACACAGTGGCCGTGGCTGAGGCGGTCAAGGAACGCTTAAACGAAATTCAAAAAACTCTTCCGCCGGGTTTCAAAACGCAAGTGGTTGGCGACCAGTCGATTTTTATCAAGGCGTCGATTGAGTCGATCCAGACTCACCTGATCGAGGGCAGTATTTTGGCGGCCATAGTCGTCTTTGTTTTCCTCTGGAGTTTCCGCTCGACCTTGATTGCCGCCCTCGCAATTCCCACGTCCCTGGTGGCGACGTTTGGATTGATGGCGGCGATGGGCTTCACGCTCAACCAGATCACCATGTTGTCCCTGACCCTGATGGTGGGCATCGTGATCGACGACGCCATCGTAGTGCTGGAAAATATTTTTCGTTTCATCGAGGAAAAGGGAATTCCGCCGTTCCAGGCCGCAATTGAGGGCACCAAAGAAATCGGCCTCGCGGTAACGGCGACGACGCTGTCTCTGCTGGCAGTCTTTCTTCCGGTCGGTTTCATGGGCGGCATCGTGGGCCGTTTCATGTCGTCATTTGGTTTGACGTCATCGTTCGCCATTGCAGTTTCGCTGCTCGTTTCGTTCACGCTGACGCCAATGCTGGCGGCGCGTTTGATCAAGCGCAGCAACGACGCCGAAGAAGGTCCTTTCGAAAAACACACTGAACCCGCGGATCACGGCTCAAAAGAATCGCGTTTCTATCGGCCGATCGATCGCACTTATACCAAGCTGCTGACGTGGTCGATGGGGCATCGTTGGGTGATCGTGATCGCCTGTCTGCTCGTGATAGTCAGCATCGTGCCGCTTTTCATGTTGGTGGGAAAAAACTTTCTGCCGGTTGACGACCAGTCGCAGTTTGAAATCAACGTGCGCGCGCCGGAAGGTTCGACGCTAAACAACACTTCGAATCTAGCTGAGCGAATTGCCGCGGACGTGAGAAAAATGCCCGGCGTTACCGACACGTTAACCACGATCGGCAGCGGACAACAGCAACTCGTGAACACGGCGTCGATTTACGTGAAGCTGCAACCGCTCGAGGAGCGCAGCGCTTCGCAGGCTGATCTGATGCTACGAGCGCGTTCTGAGATTCTGGCGAAATATCTGAAAGAGTTTCCCGGGCAATTGCGCACCAGCGTGCAGCAAGTGGCGGCGATCTCCGGCGGTGGTTTTCGCAACGCTGATATCCAGTATGTAATCGGCGGTCCAGATTTGGACAAGCTGACGAAATACTCCGATGCCTTGTTAACGAAGATGAAAACAATTCCGGATGTGGTCGACGTCGACTCGTCGCTGGTTACCGGAAAACCTGAGCTGCAAGTGGTGATCGATCGCGCTCGCGCGGCCGACCTTGGTGTTCGGGTGGCGGACATTGCGCAAGCGCTGAACACGCTGGTTGCCGGTCAAAAGGTTTCGACATTCAATGCCGGCACCGATCAATACGATGTGCGCGTGCGCGCGATTGGCCAGTATCGATCGAGCCCTGAAGGCTTGAAGCAGATGATAGTGTCGTCTACCAAAATTGGTTGGGTGAGTCTCGACAATCTGGTGCACACCGAAGAGGGCACGGGCCCGTCGGCTATCGACCGGCTCAATCGCGAACGACAAGTGACGTTGTTGGCTAACGTAAAACCCGGCGGGTCACAGGCGGCGGTCATCCAAAAGATGAACACCTTCGCCAAAGAGGTCGGCATCGATCCGGCTTACAAGACTGGGCTGGCGGGTCGATCTAAAGAACTTGGGCGCGCCGGTTACTATTTCATGCTCGCGTTCGTGTTGTCGTTTGTCTTCATGTACATGGTGCTGGCGGCGCAGTTTGAGTCGTTCATTCACCCCATCACAATTTTGTTGACGCTGCCGCTGGCGATTCCCTTCGGTATCGTCGCGCTGTTGGTGACCGGACAGACCGTGAACATTTTTTCTGGTCTGGGCTTGTTGCTGCTCTTCGGCGTGGTGAAGAAGAACGCAATTCTGCAAATCGATCACACGAACCAACTGCGCGCGCGCGGCATGGAGCGACTAGAAGCGATCGTTCGCGCCAACCGCGATCGTTTGCGACCCATTCTGATGACTACGATCGCGCTGGTCGCGGGCATGTTGCCGCTGACCATCTCCAGCGGTCCGGGCTCGGGCACCAATCGCTCGATTGGCGTGTTGGTAGTTGGCGGTCAGTCGCTGTGCTTGTTGCTGACGTTGTTGGCGGTGCCAGTCTTTTATTCGTTGTTTGACGATCTCGGCAAGAGCAGAGTTTGGGGAGCAATTGGGTCAAGCATACTCGGCGGGTTTGCCTGGGCCCGACGCAAAACTGCGAGCGCGACCGCATCACTGTTTAGTTTGATTTCGAGGCATTAAGGTTTTTCATTCAAGTAGAGAGTTAGACGATGATTGAAGTTGAAATAAATCCTGAAACACGGCCAACTCTTTGGAGTGCGGTGACCTGTCACCGCTTTGGTCGGCTGCGACTTGTCGCAGCGTATGGTTTGAAGCGGCGTCAAGCCGCAGGAGAAAGCGTTGACACGTTAGCGCACTCCAAAGAGTTGATCCGGTGCGGGCGCAAAGCCGCGTTCGCGGTCTGCTTGCTGGCAATTTGCGCCTTAACTACGGTTGCTCAATCGCCGACACCGGTTCGTTCACCGCAAGAATTAGCTGTGCCGCCCATCGCGCCAGATTTTCGACCGGCGCAAAAGCCGTTGCCGGAACTAGGCCGCGTTGGCGTAGATCTTGATCGGCAAAAGCCTTTGTCGCTGCGCGAGGCGTTGGCCCTGGCGTTGGAAAACAACAAGGACATCGAAGTTGCACGACACAACGTCAAGATTGCCGAGTTTGATTTGCTTGGCGCGCATGGCGCTTACGATCCGAAGTTGAGTTCATCCGCCTACTACGAGCGGATAAAAAATCCAATCTCCACTTTCCTGGCGAGTGGTGCTAACGGCGCAACAACTTCCAGCGACTACACCGGAACGCTGCGACTGGAAGGGCAGACTCCAAAGTTTGGCGGCAACTACCGCCTCGATTTCTCCTCCGTTCGCTTAACCACAAACAATCTGTTTATTCCGCTCAGCCCGCAGTATCCGACGGCGTTGACCTTTAACTACACGCAGCCACTGTTTCGTGGTTTGCGCTTTGATAACAATCGCCGCCAAATCGAGATAACCAGAAAGAACCTGGCGCTTACCGATGCGCAGTTTCGTCAGAAAGCGATCGAGACGATCACGAGTGTGCAGCGCGCCTACTGGGATCTGGTTTTCTCGTTGCGCAATCTGCAGGTGCAAAAGGATGCAGTGCGCGATTCTCGCTCGCAGCTGGAGCACAACAAGCGTCTGGTCGCGGAAGGCTCGCTAGCCCCGATCGATGTGGTCGCGGCTGAAGCACAAGTCGCTGGTTTCGAGCAGACTTTGTTTGCTGCGCTCGAGGATGTTTCCCGCAGCGAGAACAGTCTAAAAAACTTGATCGCAGAAAATCAGCAGGCTGAGCTCTGGAACCAGGCGATCATTCCGACTGATCCGGTCGATCTAGTCCCAACTGAGATCACTTTGCCTGACGCCCTGAAAACAGCGATGGAAAACCGCCCGGAGTTGCAGCAATCAACTGTTTCGCGGGAGATCAATCAGATCGACCAGAAGTATTATCGCGAACAAACGAAGCCGGGCATTGACCTGGTCGGTAGTTATGGATTGGTCGGACTGGCCGGAATCCAGGGAAGCAACAGCAATCCCTTCAGTAGCGCCTCAAACCAGGAACTCAGAGATCGAGTCAATCAGCTACTCGCGTTAAATAGTTTGCCGGCGCTGTCGCCGTTGCCGCCGCAAGCGTTGTCCCCGCTTCTTCTCGGCGGCTATGGGCAGTCGATACAGAATTTAGCCAGCGATCGCTTCAACAATTTCCGCGTCGGCGTGCAGATCAATCTGCCATTGAGAAATCGGACCGCGGAAGCGCAGCTGGGTCGTTCGCTGGTTGAAGGTGAACGTTTGGCTACGCAGCGCGAGCAGTTAGAACAAGCAATTCAGGTTGACGTGCGCAACGCGTTACAGGCGGTGCGCAGTGCTGAGGCGCGTTTGCGTTCGGCGGGGATCGCACGCGAGGCGAGCGAGCAACAGTATCAAAGCGAAGTCAGAAAACTGGACGCGGGTCAGTCGACCGTGTTCCTGGTTCTTGAACGACAAACAGCATTGACCACGGCGCGGGGAAATGAATTGCGAGCGCAAACGGATCTCAACAAAGCGATCGCCGAACTACAGCGCGCCACTGGAAATTCGCTGACCACAAACAGCATCGTCGTGCGAGTGCGCTAAACAAGGTCTCCCTGTATTCGGCAGCACGGCACGCGAGAAGGCGGTGAGTGTCTGGGGCGAGACTCACCGCTTTCAACTTTAAGTCCACATGTGTCTTGTTATGCTCCCTCTCCCCCTGGGAGAGAGTTGGGGAGAGGGTTTTGACGTCTAGATCCTTCCCTCCTTCCCCTTCCCAAAGGGGGGGGACGGCGATGATCATCTGTCTAGCTAGTGAGGAGTCGCGATGGACGACAAACACTTTCTCGAAACGTGGGAGATTCACAACCGTATCAACCTTTACTTGCTCGACGCGGTTGCGCCGGAGCGACTTGCAAGTTTATCGGCTTCGAAGGGAAGAAATGTCGGGGAACAGTTTGCCCACATTCATAACGTGCGCTTGATGTGGCTGAAGTCAGCAGCGCCGGCGTTGTTAACCAGTGTGACTAAAGTTGAGAAGGAGCAGGCAACTGACAAGAAACTGCTGCGAAAATCGCTGACCGAATCAGGAGCGGCAATTAAGTCGCTGTTGACGAAGAGTACGCAGGAAGGTGGCAAAGTCAAAGGGTTCAAGCCGCATGCAAGTGCTTTTCTCGGCTACCTGATTGCGCACGAGTCTCACCATCGTGGCCAGATAATTCTTTCGCTGAAACAGTCTGGCGCCGCGCTTGATAAGAAAATTCTTTACGGAATCTGGGAGTGGGGCAGTAGATGAATCGCGGTGTGAAGCGCAAATCTCAAATTTGAGCTCGCGAATCTCGAGAGAAACCGCAGTCTCCCACTCGCCCGCCTAACCAACGCGCTCGAGAATCAAAAACCCAACCACGCAAACAACAGCTACAATCAACAGCGTGAGCAGGTACCAGGTAATTAGTTTTCCTGTGCAGGCTGGACAACGGATCCTCGCCAAACTGACTTGTCGATCACAACTCGGACAGTTCATTTGTTGTTTTCCCCTAAAACCGTTTTGAAAAACTGAGCAGGCGGGCGACCCCTTGGTAGTCCAATGTCCAACGTCCAATGTCCAAAGTCAAGAATGGACGGCGGACTTTGGACATTGAACGTTGGACATTAGACCGCAGTCAACGCTTGACCAAAAGCGCCCGCTCAGTTAAACCTCAGAAACCTAAATGGACGAATCACAATTCGAACTCGACGCACTCGCCGTTTTTTCTCATCCCGACGACGCTGAGCTTTCCGTGTCGGGAACATTGCTCCGTCTTAAGTCGCTTGGTTATCGCACCGGCGTTCTGGACATGACGCGCGGCGAGATGGGCACGCGCGGCACTCCGGAAATGCGCGCGCAGGAAGCTATCGAGGGGGCACGCTTGATGAAACTTGATCTGCGGCTGAATCTCGGACTTCCGGACGGACACGTTTGGCCCACCGAAGAATCACGCGCGGCCCTGGTGCGCGTGCTGCGATCACACCAGCCCAAGATTCTGCTGACGACGCACTGGGACGACCCGCATCCCGACCATGCAAACACCTGCCGCATCGTGCGCGAAGCGGCGCGCCTCGCAAGCATGGGGCGCTACGACGAAGGCAAAAAGCAACCACCCGTGCGCATGCCCGCGATCATGCACTCGCTATTCTCGCGCCACGTGGTGCCGTCGTTCATTGTCGACGTCTCGGATTTTGTCGAACAAAAAATGGCGGCGATTCGGGCGCACGCTTCACAGTTTTACCAGCCTGATTCAACTGAACCAAAGACGCGTATCAGCGATCCTACGTTCCTCGAGCAGATGGAGTTTCGCATGCGCTATTTTGGATCGCTGATTAACGTTGCTGCCGGCGAGCCGTTTTACGTGCGTGAGGCTTTGAACGTCGACGATCCCGTGGCGCTGCTTACCCGGCCGATGAATATCTACTCGTAATGCCTTCAGTGCGATTGCTAAGGCCAACGAGAGGAATTTTGCCGCGGATTAACACTGATTACGCGAATCAGCAGAGAAGTTTCTGGCGGAGATTCTCAACTTCTGTAAAAGTGCTCGACGACGTCAGATCCGCGCAAATCTGCGTTAGTCCGCGGCTGAGACTTCTTCATGCCGTTCACTCGTTTCAACTCTTCCGATCTATTCCGTAAATCAGAACGGGAACACCGACGATTTCAGTGTTGCCTTCGAGTTTTTCACCAATCCGCTCGGCCACGCGAATCGACGCTGCGTTTTCGGGATGTATGAGACTGATAACGTGAGATTGGTTTAGCTCGTTGAATGCATATGCCAAGGCTGCGCGCGCGGCTTCGGTCGCAAAGCCACGGCCCCAGAATCCGGAGCGCAGGGTCCAGCCAATCTCGAAGCCAGGCCAGGCTTCCGGTTTCCAACAGCCCACGCGACCAACCAGTTCACCAGTGGTTTTTTCTTCAACGGCCCACATGCCGTAGCCGCGCAGGTACCAGTGCCCAATCATCATCGCCATGTTGCGCCACGCTTCTGGTCTCGTCGCCGGGTTGGACGCGAGGTAACGCATCACTTCCGCATCGGCGCACATTTCGGCGTACGGATCGAGATCTTCCTCACGCCACATGCGTAGGATGAGGCGTTCAGTTTGCAGGGTTACGTTATTCAAGGTGCGAAGTGGGAACGGAGTTTAGGAGGACCTCGTAGTGGCTCACCGTCGGCTTCGAGCTCTAACAGGAATTCCTCAGCTTCAGGATATTACTTAGCTCCCTCCATCTCCGGGCCTGCAAAGGGTTCTGCATGGACTGACTGTTAACCGTTCGCTCTTAGCTAATTCGTCTTTTCCGCGAGCAGCGCCCGAGCGACTGCGATGAGCGCGTTGGCGCGGGGGGCTTCACGCTCGAAACTGCGCGCGATCTCAACTGCCTGGTTTGCGTTCTCTTGCGCCAGCGGACGAAAGATGCTGCGAAGATTGAATTCGTCAACGGTGCTGCTGTGAACCGAAGTCATGTTTTTTGTCTGGAGTCGCATCGTCACCAGTCCGTCTTCGCCGGTATAAGCTTCCGCGGAGTTTGAAGCCTTGGCAACTTCCAGCATTAGTTCCCAGGCACGCGGACGTTCGAGCACTGCTAAAGCATCCGCGACGGCGACGAGAGCCCGCGGTCGGTCTGGATCCGAAACATCAATTCGGCGCGCTTCGGCGGTGGCGTCGGCGACCAGGTCAAGCGCTTTCTCGTGGTCAGCAGCCGGCATAGCTTTGGCGGTTTGCGTGAGGAGCCACACTTTTTGAATTTGCGAGAGGTCGCCCTTGCTCACGAGGAACAACGATTTCTCTACGTCCTTTTTTGCGACTGCGGATAAAGCCAGCTCCATGTCGACATAAGGCTGTACTTTTTTTCGTAGTTCGCTATCTTCGATTTTTTCGGTAAAGTCGCGCGCGCGCAGGTCGCCCCGTTGTGCGGTCCTGGTGGCCAATTGCATATAGAGAGCATCTCGCTCTTCTGAAGTCCTGGCATGATCAATTCGATCGAGCAACGACTTCTCCACGTCCTCAGCTTTCCGGTCAGGCGTAATTCCGCGTTGCAACGGATATTCGTCGTCCATGTCGCGTACGTCTTGTTCAACGCCCTGGCCCAACACCGACATTTCGCCGCGCAACTGGTCCGCGATCACTTTCGGCGCATACTGTTCAAACAAGGGCAGCAATCGCTTGATCACCAGAAATTTTCCCTGGAAACCTGACGTACTATGGTCTTGTTCTTTGGGTGGCAGCGGTCGGAGCAAGATACCTGCTGACGTGCGGAAGAAAGCGGCTCGCAAGTCCGGCGCTACCTCAGGCGGCGGAGTGTGCTGGTTCATCGAAGATGAATTCTGACCGCCGTCGGGCGAAAACGTAATGAACAAATGTGGTGTGAACAAGTACGACGACAAGATCGAAACAACATTTGCGTCTGATTTAACATCGGTGTCCGCCACGGCCAGCATGCGCGCAAAGCGTTGGTCTGCTGCGGCCGGATTCTTGTTGCGCAGGGAAGAAAGAAAATCGAGCGCATCCATGGAGATGGCTCCGAGGGCTGGATCTGCAAACTGAATTGCGCGCTCGACGTCGGTTTCGAGCAGTTGATTCGCCAGTCGCAATCGCTGCCGGACCGCAGCTGAGGTGTCGAGGGGATTTGCGGACGCCGCATTAGCAGCGTCGGCAGCTTCCTGCTTGCGAGCTTCGGTTAGTTTGTCGAGAAACTCCTCACCAAGCGCGCGGTCGCGTTTAGCCGCCAGTCGCAAAACTTCACCACGCAAGTCGGGGCCGCTCACCAACGTGTAGCCGCCTCCTTTGGGATTCTCTCCTTCCTGACGCTTGCGATCCTCCTCGACACGGCGCGCAGATTCCTGGTCGGCCGCATCTGCCGCGTCCCATGCTTTGCGAAACAGCGTTCGCCCCTGTTCTGGATCAGGTTCCCAAAGCGCGTCGGCGATCCGCGAAAGCGTTCGCGCACGGAGCTTCTGGTCAGCAAAGTTGCGCGCCTCGTTTGCCAGGGAAACCAGGAGGGACAGACCTAACGCCTTCCGCTGATCAGCCTTGGCTTTGTTCGCAGCGGTCGTCTCTTTGTTTTTGGTTGACGCCTTTACGGGAGTCGGGTTGGCTGGCGCCTGGGTCTTGACTGCGTCCTGAGCGTAGCTGGCAGACGAGAACGATATCGCTAAGCAAACGATCAGGAGTTGCAGCAGACGCGAAGGGAAAACGCGGTGGGTCATAGGGGTTCTCCTGCGGATTGATTGTCAGACGGATTTCACCGGGGATTCAAACGCAATCCGCAGCTACTAGTTCCAAAACTTGGGAAGGAAGGGGCAACGAGGAAAAACATCTATCAACCATCATTTCAAATTTATCATTTGCCATTGTGCCCAAGCCCCACTCGTTGAGGTGGAAAACGATTTCCGAGGCCGACAATGGTAAATGATAGATTTGAAATAATTTGAAATGATAGATGACAAATGCTCTTACAACTTTATTGGAAACCTCTAAGGCACCTACACCGCAATCACTTCCAACTCCGGGTCAATCTCCTGCTTCAGCATACCTTCGATCGCCATGAGCGTTCCGGTAAGGGAACTAGGGCAACTGCCGCAGGCGCCCTGGTAACGAATGCTGAGCGTGTGCTCTTTGAGACCCAGAACTTCCAGGTAGCCGCCATCACCCATCAGCGCCGGGCGTACTTTTTCGTCGAGGATGTCGTTGATTTTCGCCAGACGTGGATCGTCGCTGGTGACTGCTGCGATTGCGCCACCAACCGCGGCGCCGGCGGCCGCTGTCGTGTTTACCGCCGCGGTCGCACGAATGGGAACTGCAAGTAGCGGCAACAAATCATCCCAATCACCTTCGTTGTCCTTTTCGATGGTGATCATTTTGTCCATGTAAAAAACTGACACCACATGTCCTACTTCAAATAGCGACCTGGCAAGTGCGTCATTTTCCGCTTGTTCAATAGAACCATACTGGTGGACCGTGCCGTTGCTCACCGGTTCTCTAAGAATGAATTTGACTGCGTTTGGATTTGGAGTCTCTTCGATATCGTTAATTTTTGGCATTACTAAAACTCTCCGCTGGTATCATCTCAGGGTTCAAATACGACCGCTTGTTTCGATTGTTTTCTGCAAGTTAGAACCATTATAGCGAGTTTGGAAGGTAAGCGCAGTCGTACAGAGCAGTTGCTAATTCCTCAATTTGAAATCCTCTGTGCAGCCTCCATGTTCTCTGTGTCTTTGTGGTGAACGTTTGCGCAGGTTTTTCACCACGGAGACAAGAGAACACAAGGGTTGCAGGGAGAAAAATTGAAATCAGCGCACTATCGCACAGACGTCGGACATCGCTCAAAAAAACTTGCAAAACGCTGGTCCAACGCGGCGCCAAATGGCTATTGCCAAAGCGCTGGGGCAGGAATATACTCCGTCCCCTCACTTGCCCCCCCTTACAAATTAAGGTGAGCCAAGTTGAGATGGGCAGGCGATTGCGAGGGTCGCCTGCCCGCTTTTTGTTTCGTGAGCAGTAAGCAGCGTGCAGATTGCCTACTGCTCACTGCCCACTGCATACTGCTCACTGAGTTATGAACATCGGGATTACGGTTTACCCAACCTACGGCGGCAGCGGCATCGTTGGCTCAGAACTCGGAAAAGAGTTAGCGGAGCGCGGCCATACAGTTCACTTCATTTCGTCCACGTTGCCCACTCGCCTTACTGCGCTCAACGAACGAGTCCGTTTCCATGAAGTGGAAATGATGTCTTATCCGCTGTTTGAGCATCAGCCGTATACCCTGGCGCTCGCGACGAAAATGGCTAAGGTGGCAGAAACCGAGAACCTGGATCTGCTTCACGTTCACTACGCCATTCCCCATTCGATCAGCGGCATACTGGCGCGCGAGTCACTCAAGCCAAAACGCTATCTGCCAGTAATTACCACGCTACACGGCACAGACATCACACTCGTTGGCGCTGACCCTTCGTACCTGCCGATAACACGCTACGGCATTGCCCAGTCAGATGGAGTGACTGCGATTTCGCACTATCTAAAGGCAACGACGAAGGAAATTTTTCAGTTCGATCAGATCGAGGTGATTCCAAACTTCATCTGCCAGCACGACTACACGCGACGTCCCGTGGATGAATTGCGAGCTTCGCTGGCGCCGGCTGGTGAGTCGCTGCTGGTGCACGTTTCGACGTTGCGGCCGGTGAAACGTCCAGTCGATTGTGTTGAAATACTTAGTCGCGTGTTGAAGAAAGGAATCGCCGCCAGGCTGGTGATGGTGGGTGACGGCGGCGAGCGGGCCCATGTCGAGGATCGAGCTGAGGCGCTCGGTGTGCACGACAAGTGCGTTTTTGTCGGCCAACAACCAAAGATCGTCGATTACCTCTCCGCAGCCGATATCTTGCTGCTGCCGTCTGAACAAGAATCGTTTGGACTGGCCGCGCTGGAAGCAATGGCTTGTGAGGTTCCGGTCGTTGCATCACGTGCGGGCGGAATTCCTGAAGTTGTGATCGACGGCGAGACTGGCTTCTTGAGCGAGATTGGCGACGTCGACAAGATGGCAGCTGACGCGTGCAAACTTCTTACTGACGAAACGATGCGCCGTGAATTCGGAAAACGTGCGCGCGAGTCGGCGGTGTCGCGCTATCGTACTGACCTGGTAATTCCCCAGTACATCGAGTTTTATGAAAAGGTTTTGCAAACGACGAGGCAGGGGGACTAATTGGATGCTCAGCAGAATTATCGTAGGGTTGCTCGTTTGCCAATTGACGCTGTCAGTGTTCGCGCAACAGCCCGGTTCGCAACAACAGAAACCCGAACCTCAACCTAGCCCGCAGCAAACTGTTCCAGCAGACGACGACAACGACGTAGTGAAGATTACGACTAACCTCGTTCAGGTTGATCCTGTAATCACCGACAAGGATGGAAAAGTTGTCACAGATCTTTCGGCAGACGAAGTTGAGATTCTCGAGGATGGCAAGCCGCAAAAAATAACTCACTTCTCGTTCGTCTCTCTGGACCCGGGACCGCGCCCCGCTCCCAAACAACCAACAGACAAGAATGCGTTACCCGTCCCTTCGGTGCGACTCCGCCCCGAGGACGTGCGGCGGACTATCGCCATCGTGGTCGACGATCTGGGGACTAGCTTTTCAGATATTTACGTTGCCAGGCAGGCGATTAAGAAGTTCCTCGATCAACAAATGCAGCCCGGCGACCTCGTGGCGATTGTTCGCACCGGGGGCGGCATGGGCGCATTGCAACAGTTCACCTCAGACAAACGACAACTTTACGCGGCGCTTGAACGAGTTAAATTTAACCCGCGCAACCGCACTGTCGGGCTGTTTGATTCACCGGGATCTAATCCGCTGGCGATAGCCGGGCAGGCAACGACAGAGGCCAATGATCCCGATCGCGGGCGGTCCGACGATCTTGACGAAATGCGGGAGGATTTATTCACAGTGGGGACACTGGGCGCCGTGAACTACGTGATCCGTGGTTTGCGAGAGTTGCCCGGAAGAAAATCGGTGGTGCTGATTTCCGGTGGTTTTGCTTTGACGCGGATTAACGATGCCGGCCGAAACTATCGAGTGGAGGATGCTAAGGATCGCCTGATTGATTTGGCGAATCGAGCTTCCGTAGTGATCTATGCGATCGACGCCGCGGGTTTGGAAACTTTGAACCTCACTGCGGCAGACGGCCCGGTACCGATAGGCGAAGTGGGCGGTCACCTGAGCGACCTTCGCGGAAAAAGTTTTAATAAACAGGGCGGGCTCAAGGAGTTGGCTGAGGCAACCGGCGGCTTCGCGATAGTCAACAACAATGATTTGTCTGGTGGAATTCGCCGAGCGCTCGACGATCAAAATTCTTACTACCTGATCGGTTATAGACCCGACGAGTCGACGTTTCAGCCGGTGCGAGGTGGACGACCCTTTCATAAAATTACCGTCCGCGTTAAGCGACCCGGGAAATTTACTGTCAGGCTGCGCAAGGGGTTTTTTGGTCTGCCGGAAGAAACAAGGAACCAGGTCGCCAGCACGCCCGGCCAGTTGCTTATGCACGCTCTTATGTCACCGTTCGGATCATCGGGCGTTAACGTGCGCCTGACCGCCCTCTTTCTGAGCGATCCGAAATTGGGTGCGACGATGCGCGCGCTGCTCCACATCAAAACCAGCGATCTTACTTTCACTGAAGAAGCCGGCGGTTGGCACCAGGCAGTTATTAATCTCGTCACCGTGACGTTCGGTGACAATGGAATCGTAGTTGATTCGCAGAGCAACACTCATACGCTTCGCCTCAAAAACACTGCCTACGAAAATGCGATCAAGCATGGAGTTACTTACAGCTTCCTGGTGCCGATAAAGAAGCCCGGCGCCTACCAATTACGCACCGCGATCCGTGACGACGCTTCAAATCGGGTTGGCTCGGCGAGTCAATTTGTGGAAGTGCCGGATCTCAATAAGAAGCGCCTGACGCTGTCAGGCATTGTCAGTCATGGCATCAAAACAAAACAGTATCAGCCGGCTGCGGTGGACTCCCTTAATCCCAATGGCGCCGCTGAAGGCGACGATGACCCGCTATCAAACGCGGCGGCGCGTCAATTTCAGCGTGACATGGTAGTGGAGTACGGGTTCGCCATCTACAACGCAAAGCTGGATAAAACCTCAGGAAAACCACAGTTGGTTTTGCAGGTTAGGTTATTTCGCGAGGGAAAGGCGGTCTTTGTCGGCGATGAAATACCATTTGACGCTGCTAATCAGGCCGATCTGAAACGCCTTACGACGAATGGCGCGATTCAACTCGGTTCGCAAATGGAGCCGGGTGACTATGTTCTGCAGGTAGTGGTCACCGATCTTTTGCGGAACGACAAATCGCGCATCGCTACGCAATGGATCGATTTTGAAATAGTGAATTGAGACTTGGTCGAAGTTGCGACGGATGGAGAGACAGCGTTCTTCCCAAAGTAAGAATACGGAGAAATAATTTGAAGCAAGAGTAAGTTATGAAAAAGACCGTCCTCATTTTCATACTTTTGTTTCGACTTGCTATACCTGCTTTAGCGCAGCAACCCAACGTTCAAAAACAACCGCCGCCGCCCCAGCCGGAACCGCCGACCGCGCAATCGACGCAGGATGAAGTTGTGCGCATCACAACGAATCTCGTGCAAGTCGACGCCGTCATCACAGACAAGAGTGGGAAGCAAGTCACCGACCTCAAGCCAGAGGAAATTGAGATTCAGGAAGACGGCAGAGGACAAAAAGTAACGGCGTTTTCATATATTCCGTTGGAATCCGGCACCGTCCGATCCCCCGAGCCAGCCAGGCCTCTCGTTCCAAATGCGCCGCCGATTCCTGCGGCTCCGCTCCATCGCGAGCAGGTGAGACGAACGATCGCGCTGGTTGTTGACGACCTCGGGCTTTCGTTTGAGAGCGCACATTACGTTCGCCAGGCGTTAAAGAAATTTCTCGATCAGCAAATGCAGCCGGACGATCTGGTGGCCATCATTCGCACGGGCGGTGGCATCGGCGCCTTGCAGCAATTCACCTCAGACAAGCGCTTGTTGTATGGGGCCGTCGAAAAAGTGAAATGGAACCCGGTCGTGCATAGTGGTATCGGAGGCTTTGGGCCGACTGGAAACTCTGACCCCAATGGGCCGGTAAGCGATGCCGATATCGATCAACTTCGCGAGGAGCTTTTCAATGTAGGAACCTTGGGTGCCGTTAGTTATGTTGTGCGCGGACTCCAGGGACTTCCCGGTCGCAAATCGGTTTTATTAATGTCGGATGGCATAAAGCTTTTCGAGCCAGGCAACGCCACCGCGAACCGGCGAACCGAGATTGCGATGAAGAATTTGATTGACCTGGCTAACCGCGCGTCGGTCGTTGTCTACACGATGGATGCCCGCGGGTTACAGTCACTTGGCTTCACCGCCGCGGATGATTCCGGCGTTGACTCAGACGGAGGTAGTTTTGGCGACATTCTCAGCGCGCGGCGCGCAAATTTTTTTGAGTCTCAGGGCGGTTTGATTTACCTGGCACAACAGACCGGCGGCTTCGCTATTCGTAACAACAACGATCTCAGCAGCGGAATCAAGCGCGTCCTCGATGACCAAAAAGGCTACTACTTGATTGGTTTCCGTCCGGATGAGTCGACCTTCGACAAAGTCTCAGGAAGCAGAACATTTCACCGGCTTCAGTTGCGCGTGAAGCGACCAGGCAAATTTAATGTTCGCATGCGAAATGGGTTTTATGGCGTTACCGATGAAGAAGCGTCGCCCGGTGGAACCTCGAGGCAGCAGCAGTTGATTAGCGCTTTGACCTCGCCCTTTACTTCTTCCGGAGTAGAAGTGCGTTTGACGTCGCTCTTTGCGGACGACGTTAAGTCAGGAACTATCATGCGGTCCATTCTTCACGTTAAGGGACGCGATCTGACCTTTACTGAAGAACCGGATGGCTGGCATCAGGCTGTCTTCGACATTCTGGCGGTGACGTTTGGCGACAACGGCATCGTGGTCGATCAGTTCGGTCGGACGCACACGTTGCGCGTCAGAGCCGAGACCTACGAGCGAATCGCGAAAGACGGTTTCACTTACAGTCTCACAGTGCCGATTAAGAAACCCGGCGCTTATCAACTCCGTGCCGCACTGCGGGATGTTTCGTCAGGAAGAGTTGGATCTGCGAGTCAGTTTATTGAAGTTCCTGACATCAAGAAGAAGCGACTCACGCTTTCCGGCGTCGTGGTTAAAGGAATTGCGCCCGCAGTTTTTAAGAAAATGGGAAGCGCGCGTGACAACAAAGAAAACGCTGACGACAGCGTCGACGACTCGGATCCCAATGCGGGCCCGGCGATGCGCCAGTTCAAGACTGGCTCCTATATGTTATGGGGGATGGCCATCTATAACTCGCAAGTTGATAAGGCGACGGGAAAGCCACAACTACAGACGCAAGTGAAACTGTTTCGCGATGGCCAGCCGGTGTTTGTGGGCAATCAACTTGCTTTCAAGGCCGGTGAGCAACCCGACTGGAAACGAATATTAGTAAACGGAGCGATTCAGTTAGGTTCGGATATGCCACCTGGCGAATACGCCCTGCAGGTTATCGTCGCGGATCTTTTGCGCAAGGATAAGCACAACGTTGCCAATCAGTGGATCGATTTTGAAATTGTGAAATAAGAACTCTTAGGTCCAGATTTCAGATTCCAAAGTCCAAAGTCCAAAGTTCATTTTTCCCTGAATGCAATCAATCATCATTGGCACTGCCGGGCACATCGATCACGGAAAAAGTGCGCTGGTTCTGGCCCTCACCGGTAAAGATCCCGATCGGCTCCCCGAAGAGAAACGTCGCGGCATAACTATCGATTTAGGTTTTGCAGATCTCGATCTTGGCAACCTGCGCGTTAGTTTTGTTGACGTACCCGGCCACGAACGTTTCGTAAAAAACATGCTGGCAGGCGTTCATGGGCTCGATGCCGTCATCCTGGTAATTGCGGCTGACGAGGGCGTCATGCCGCAAACGCGCGAGCATTTCGATATCTGTCGGCTGCTCGGTGTGCGACGTGGTCTGGTCGCGCTAACAAAAACTGATCTGGTTGAGCCGGAGTTGCTTTCGCTGGTTCAGGGCGAAGCGGAAGAGTTGATTGCCGGATCCTTTCTCGATAACGCGCCGCTCATTCCCGTGAGTGCCCGCAACGGAGGTGGCCTCGACGAACTTCGCGAGGCGATTCGTGATTTAGCCAAAGAGCTGCCCGCGCGTTCCGCCGATTTCGTTACGAAACTACCGGTCGATCGGGTTTTTACAATGAAGGGTTTTGGCGCGGTCGTAACCGGCACGCTCGTCGCCGGCGCGATAGCACCAGGAGACGAACTCGACTTATGGCCCCTGGGCAAGCGCGTGCGCGCGCGTGGCGTGCAGGTTCACGGTCACACGGTGGAGCGCGCGCACGGTGGACAACGCACTGCAGTCAATCTCGCAGGCATTGATGTCAGCGACATTGAACGGGGCATGGTGCTCGCTGAAGTCGGACGTTTGTTGCCGACGCAAATTGTCGACGTTCAACTGAACTTGCTGGCGACCGCGCCAAAGGGGATTCGTTCGCGTTCACGTTTGCGCGTTCACCTCGGCTCGGCGGAGGTATTTGCGCGCGTCCGCGTGTTGAATGCTGCCGGCGAAATCCCGCCCCGTCAGTCGGGTTTTGCACAACTGCGATTTGAGTCTCCAGTGGTGGCCGTGCATGGCGAGCCTTTCGTTGTTCGTTCCTATTCCCCGGCCGCAACTGTTGCCGGTGGAATCGTGCTTGATCCGCACGCGGCAAAACATCGCGGCCGGGAAGTCGCAGCTAAGCTTGAGCAACTGCAGTTGTTATTGGATTCGGATCGTCGCGGCAAGCTGGCAGTCTTCGTCGGGACGAGCGGAGATCGTGGTTTACGACTGCCGGAGGTTGCAGCGCGCACCGGGTGGACTGACAACGTGATCGAGGAAATTGTGAAGCAAGCGCAGAGCGGTGCAAACGCGATTCTGAACGCCGAAGGAGTCCTGATTGCCGCTGAAACTTTTGATCGGTTGCGCCAGGCAGCTTCAGATGAAGTGAAACGTCATCACACGCGCGAGCCGCTCTCACGTGGGCTGGCGCGCGAAACCTTGCGCGAACGACTGTTCGCTCATGCAGCTCCGGAATTGTTTCGCGCCGTTATCAATCGTTTGGAAACTGACGGCGTAGTCGTTAGCGAGAAAGATGTGGTACGCGCGGCTGACCACGCCCGTGAACTAAACTCGTCAGACAAGCAATTGCTGGAAAAAATCGGGCAAGTGTATCGCGCTGCCGCCCTGGAAGCCCCGACGTTGGAGCAGGCGTTCGAAAGAGCGGGAATAAATGCCGGGCAGCGAACGCACGCCAGACGATTGCTCCAATTGCTCATCGATGACGGAACACTCGTTCGCGTCCAGCCGGAGACTTTTTTTCATTCAGTCGCCATTAGCCAACTGAAGACACTCGTGCGGGAGTACGCGGCGGCACATGAGCCGGATCGATTAATCGACGTGCCCAAGTTTAAAGAACTGGCCGGAATTTCCCGCAAGTATGCGATTCCGCTGCTGGAATATTTCGATCGCGAACGCGTTACGGTAAGGGCGGGTGACAAGCGAGTCGTCCTGCGGTAGACATAGAATCGTCCCGGCAAAGCGGCAGTTCAGCAAAGCGCCGCGAACCCACGGTGTTCCAGAGTTGAAACACTTGCGTTCCGTGAAGCGTGGCGTTAACATGCTGCCCACTTAACATTTACTACGGCTTTTTCCATAAACCTTCAAAGCAACTCAATTTGCGGAGGGTAAAAATGAAGATAAAAGAGCTGTTGGCAGCGGTCGTGGGTCTGGCGGCAGCGGTGGGAGCGATCTATTACTTTTACAGATTCGTAACTTCCGTTGATCCGAACGGTGGTCACTCGCAGGGTTGGATTGCCTTGGGCTTGGCCGTTGTAGCCTTTATTTGCGGCCTGGTTTACTTCCTGGGTCACGTCAATCAGGAAGAGGAAATTCACATTACGCAGTGAACTCAGGCCGGCGCCGTTCCGCTTCTGTATTTTGTCGTGCCGGCTTAGCGATTGCGTTTCACTGAGTATCGCCGAATTCTAAATTGACGCCGTTTGAGCAAGGTAGCGGATTGCCATGCCCAAACGGCGCTTGGTTTGTCCGAGACGCGCAAGACTTTTCAGGAGAGATGAATGTTACTAATCTCAATGCTGGCCCAGATTGATTCAACTTTCGAAAAACCAAACTACTTTATTCCAGTTTTCATCCTGATGCTTCTTCTGGGTGGCATCGGCTGGTTAGTAGCTGCGGTCCTCGGTTTTGCGCGGGCGGGCGCCTTTGGCCCATCGGCCAGGTGGTTCTCATTTGCGGCTGTCTGCCTGCTGCTCTTTCACGTGCAAATCCTTGCCGTGGGTTTTGGTGCGATAACGCAGGACAAATCGCTGTCTTTTACTATTCTGACCTTTGTAAATCTCTTTGTTGTCCTTGGTGCTTTCTGCACAATTATGGGGTTCATAAGGATGACAAGTCCGCGTTGAGGCTGCTGCCTTAACGCAACTCCCTAGATGTCGAAAACAGTTTTCCTGATCGCCGCGCTCGTAGTTGCTCTGGGCGCGGCTCTTTTCTTGTTCCGCGATCGCGGCGCAGCAGAGCCTGCGTTTGTGCGTTCGCAGGGGAGTCGTTTTGTAGTTGACGGCCGGCCGTTTCGCTTTGTCGGCGCTAACGTGTCGGTGATGTATCGCGACGACGATCGCGCGCGCATGCCGGAGACTTTGCGTCAGGCAGCGCAGGCTGGCATTCGCGTGGTGCGCGTCTGGGCGTCGGGCGAAGGTGGGCCCGGCGACATTGGACCGGTTGCCGATTTTAACGATTGGCCACGCACGCATCCCTTTCGCTGGGCGCCCGGGAAATGGAATGACGAAGCGTTTGTCCATCTCGACAACGTCATCGCCGAAGCGGCGCGCAACAAATTGCTGGTGCAGCTTTGTTTGGTTAACTGGTGGCGCGACACGGGCGGAGTTACTCAATACCTCCGCTGGGCCGGAATAAACGACGCGGCCGACGAAAAATTTCCCTTCGGAATTAATCCCGAACGCGCGATGCTTTTTTACACCAACGACGAAACGCGGCGCTTGTACCGGGAGCATCTGGAAAAACTGGCGACCCGTCGCAACAGCGTCACCGGCGTACTCTATCGCGATGATCCGAATATCTTTGGCTGGGAGTTGATGAATGAAGCTCAGTCAGTGACCAATCGTTGGGGAGAACGGCGCGCCTGGTTCGCGGAGATGAGCAGCTACCTGAAGTCGCTTGATCCGAATCACGTGATTGCGCCCGGCGATTGGGGTTATCGCACGGCTGCCGAGAGGCGCGAGTGGCTAAAAGATCATCAGTTACCCAACATCGACTACTGCGATGTGCACCTTTACCCGATACCAGATCACGATAGTGCGGTCTTATCACCCCAGACGATGCGTGAATTTGTGGAGAACCGGGCTGCAGCTGCTGTTGAGATTAAGAAACCCCTCGTGTTTGGTGAGTTCGGCATGGGGCCCGAAGGGTACCAGGGCTTTTCGCAAGCGGAGTGGTATCGCGCCTACCTTGAGAGCAACGTGTACGCGGGTTCGGCAGGCGCAATGTTCTGGATTTTGACACCCGACGTGGGCCGAGGTTACGGCGTTACCTATGCGAGTGATCGCGACTTGTTAGTGTTGGCTGAAATCAAACGCGCGTCGCAGATGTTCGCTTCGTTGCTATTTGCCGATCCGCCGCCGCGTCTGCTGGACGGCGGACAACATTTAGTGCCGCGACAATTCGCCTGGGATCGTCAGCAGGCCGATGCGGCAACCGTTCCTTTGATGATTGTGCGTGAGGACAAAACGCTCCTTTATCGCTTCAAGCCGCAGATGGCATCGAGTGAGCGTTTTGAAAAAGTTGGTGGCGGTCCGGGTTACATCTGGGGCTTCGGAGTTGGAGAGCTTGAATTTCAAGTGCCAGCTCGCGAGGATCGACGGCGTGTTAAGGAAGTAGTTGTTCGCGCTCACCTGCAGCCGGTGCGGCCCATCGACGCGAAGCCGGAAAACATCAAGACGCGGGTGACCCTCTTTGTGAATGATGAAGATTGCGGCTCGCGGTTGATCGCATTCGAACCCGATCGCCAGCCGTTCATTCAGGAATGGCGCGTCGACAACTGGCGGGTGCGATTTGCGGCGCTGCGGGGTCAACCGCTTACGATTCGCTTTGCGGTTGCCGCAGATGCCGAGTGGCCCTACGGCGTGAATATTTCAAACTGGCCGGAAGGCTACGATTCGCATGATGCGAAGCCGGTGGAGGTGGAGGTGAGAAGATAGTGGTTTTTTTATGTTCCCTCTCCCTCTGGGAGAGGGTTGGGGAGAGGGCTTAAAGGCCTACTAGGATCCTCATTGCTTTGGAACCGCGAGCAAGTATCTTGAAATTGCTGTTATCACGGCTTCGATGTTGCTCAGGACCTCGTCGTTTGTAAATCGTAATACGCACAGTCCATTTGCGATCATGTAGGCATCACGTTCCTGATCATGGTGCCACTATTCATTTTGATCGTGCACGGAACCATCACATTCAATTACCAAACAAGCTTCTGGACAATAGAAATCTGAGATGTAACCGCCGAGTTGGTGTTGCCGTCTAAACTTGAAGCCCAGGAGGCGTCGGTTGCGAAGATACTCCCACAAGAATTTTTCCGCGCTTGTTTGGTTGGCTCGCAGTTGCCGTGCCTGATTCGTCAAACCGGCAACTTGAAACCCGCCACGGTAATGTCGAACTCTGCGCACATCAGTTAGTTTATCGCTCAAGTGCACAGATGATCGTCACTGCTTGCTGATGCCATGCTTTCGTGATGATGCAAGAGATTTTCCTCCCAAACCGCGAAGGAAAGAGAAGAGGGTAGACGGCTCAGCAGGCCCTCTCCCCAACCCTCTCCCAAAGGGAGAGGGAGATTAAGACTGAAAGAGCAGAAGCGTGTTGACGGCTCAGCGGGCCCTCTCCCCAACCCTCTCCGAAAGGGAGAGGAAGATTAAGACTCTCTCCCAGAGGAAGAGGGGGAAATCGTCCATTCACTTCTTCAAGTGTCGATCGAGAAAATCCGCACTCGCGTGATACGCCCGCAGCCAATCCTCGTGCGTTAGAAAATCGTGTATCTCATCCGGAAAGATTAGCTGCTCAAATTCCACTCCCTGATTCCGTAAAGCCTCAACCAGGTGCACCGTCTCACTAAACGGCACGTTGCGGTCGTCGTCACCATGAATCAACAGAACTGGCGAACGCCAAGTCTTCACCGATGACAGCGGCGACGACTCAAACGCCAGCCGCGCTGCTTCCGGTTTTGCCAGTGGGTCGTAAGCCGGGACGAAGTTGCGCACGACGATATTCCAGTCATGCACTCCATGCATGTCCACACCCGCCGCGAACAAATCTGAAGCGCGTGACAAACCCATCGCCGTCAGGTAGCCACCATACGACCCACCCCACAAACCAATCCGCTGCGGATCGACATCGCGACGGTTGCGCATATAAATTCCGGCGCCCATCACGTCGTTAAATTCACTCCCGCCTGTCGCGCCGTAGTTGAGCGCTTCGCGAAACTCCATTCCGTAGCCAATGCCGCTGCGATAGTTCACTGAAAGCACGATGTAGCCATGGTTGGCCAGGAACTGATTCATCGCATAGGAATTTCTGTAGTAGTACATGTAGTGCCAACCGAGCAGCATCTGACGCCGCGAGCCGCCGTGAAAGAAAATGACGGCCGGACGACGAACGTTGCGATCGAAATTTGGCGGCAGAAACAATTGACCGTGAATCTTCATACCGTCTGAGCCATTTAAAATTACCTGCTCCGGTTCAACCAGCTGACTCTCGGGGAACTCGGCGGGAATCGAATCCGGCGCCAGATCGCGAATCGGCTGGACGCCAATCTGGATCGCCGCGCGAGGTGGACGGCGGGCGTCGGAATGGAAAAAAGCAACTTTCCCGTCGCTGGTCGCCTGCGGGGCCCATTCAATTCCGTTGCCGCCAATGACTGCCGCAGTCACCGCCGTTGGTTGTTTGCTGCCGTTAGCGGGAACACGCCAAATGTAGCGGCGATCAATGTCCGTTTGATTTGAGGAATAAATGATCTCTCGTTTGTCGGCGCTGGCAGTTACATGCTCGACTTCAAAGTCGCCGGGCGTAAGCAGAATGGGTTTGGCAGTTGCTGAACTACTTGTTGCGGGCAGCGCATACAGGTGGGTCCAGCCGTCTTTCTCCCAGGGAAAGACGATGCGATTGTCGTTAGTCCAAACCAACTGATCCTGGCCGACGATGTCTCTAAATACACTGCCGTTTCCTTCATCGGCTCTCCAGATTTCTCGCCCGCTGCCGGTTTGCACATCGGCTGCGCGCAGAGACCAGGGCTGGCCACTGCGCCTGGGGGCAAACGCCGCTGCTTCTCGCGACGCCGGAATTCGGATGAAAGCGACTTGCTTACTGTCATTCGACCACACCGGATCGCTGTCGCGATCTACACTCGCGTCGAGATAGCGAACGCTTTTTGTTCCCGGTTCAAAGACACCGATGAAACTATGATCGCCACGCGCGCTGACGAAGGCCAGTTTTGCGCCGTCCTTCGACCAGATGAGGGAGTTGCTTCGTCCTTTGGCCTCAACCAGCGCGGTTGGTTTTTCACTGCCATCAAGTTTTACCCACCAGATGTTCCGATTGTTGACGTACGCAGCGCGATCACCTTTTGGTGAAACTGCGGCAGAGTGTCCTTCAGCCAACTGGCGGGGCGGCTTGCCATCAAGCGTCACCATCCAGAGCGCTTGCTTCAAGTCCTCGGCCACGCTGCGCGGATTTGGTCCTTCACCAAAACCATCAAGATCACCGCCGCGCGTGTAGATGATCGATTTGGCATCGGGTGTCCACACGAGTTCGCCAATTTCGATACCGTCATCGTCGTTGTAAGTGGTTAACTGGCGACCTTTGTATTCAGGCGGACTCGCTACCCAAATATTTCTCGCTCCTTTGGCAATCTGGATCCATGCAACGCTGCCTCCCGTGGGGGCGGCAACCAGGTCGGAAGGGAACGGCGCGCTCATCACTTGCTCGAGCGTGAACTGCTTCGCAGCTTCCTGCGCGCGAGCGGGAGAGAGCTGAAGACAGAAACAAAGGGACAGAGTGGCCAGAAAAAGTTTTCGCAAGGGAGAGCCTCCACTTTTGATCGAGAAGTCAGGTCGGAAGGCGGAGATTATACCTGTGAACATCAGTGGGTTGTCACAGGTTTTTCGGCGTTAACATAGTTGACGCATATCAGACCCTTATGGGTTCGTGAATTGTTTAGCCGCATGGGTTCGTGAATTGTTTAGCCGCGAAGCGGCGCAAAGAGGGTAGCCAGACGTGAAACGTCTGGAAGGATGATTAATAATCTTTAATTGCGCGTCGAAGATGCG
>DATIPD010000004.1:0-91253 GCA_035472495.1 Pyrinomonadaceae bacterium
GCGCGTCGAAGATGCGCTCAGAGTCTGGGCGCGCCTCCAGCGCGCGCGATTCAACAACTGACATTTGATCCAGAGGTTCCACCTCTGGCTACCTTCTATTAGGCGTCTTCGACGCCTTTGTTGATTCGCTAAGTATGTTAATGCCGAAATTTGGGTTAACTGACGAGTAAAAGGGGGGCCAAGGGCCTGAACGAGTGTTTCGTGTGGTTCGCTTTTAGTTTCGAGTTTGTGCGTGGATTTCCTGGGTAAAGCGAAAACGAGTTGCAGGCCCCGGCAAGACTGAGATGAACGGTAAGAAAATTAAATCATTAGTTAGGAACGCGCGCTGGCTCGTTCTCGGTTTAGCGTTGGGTCTGCAGCTTTGGGCGGGCGCGGTTAACGCGCAGTCGATTGATTCAGATCTGAAACCAGATGTGCGTCGTGCCCTAGCTACTCGGGCAGATACAAACGGCAAGGGTCGTCCCAATGGTCACACTCGCGCGCAACCGGATCATGGTCTTCGTCCACTCGTTCGCGAGGACCGTCGTAAATCTTCTCAGTCAGTGAATGCGAACTCGATGACGCCGCACGCGCCCAGCGGGGTTAACGCTCCGACATTAAACTCGATCAGGGTGGGTACACCGCTTACGCAAGTGCTCCACACTTCGCAACTCAGCATGACCTCGACCGCCGGCACCAATGAGCAGTTTGTAGATCGTAACGGTGATCTCGTCGCTGATGAAAGAACTACATTTGATTCCGCGCGTGGCTCTTTCGATATCGCCGTCGGACGATCGGGCACCAGGTATGAAGTCTTCTCGGGAACTTTGAGTAACCAATTGGTCGGGATACTGGTGGTTGGCAACGACACCAACGGCGATTACCAGAGCAACACTTCGGCAACACGCAACCTGCGCACTGATTTCGGTTTTCGTTCGGCTGCGGCGATCGTCGCCGGCGTTTCGAAAGCAGGCCGTGAGTTCGTGATCATTTCGTCAAGCGGTTACTACAACGCCGCGAATCCCAACGACCCAAACAACGAGCCTTCCCCGGGAGTGATCCTGTTAGTTCGCGACCCCGTGACCGGAGGGTTTGACGACTCGCGCACGCGGACGCTGGTCACCGTCGGCGACAATCGACTTTACTATGCCAATGCGCTCGCGCTGCTTCCGAACAACGATCTGCTGATCGCTGATTTCCATTCGGACGAGCTGCGCATCATTCGCGATACGGACAAAGACGGCATGCCCGACACGCTTTCCAACACTCCGTATTATTCCTACCGCTTTTCAGACGACGCACCGCTCGACGTCGCCGTGAACTCGCGTGGTGTCGTGTTTTCTTATTCAGCCGGCGACAACATGGTCATGCTGGTGCTCTACGACGACAACAATGATGGCGTCGCTGATCGCGACGAAGTCTGCATTGAAGGTCTTTCGATCGACAACAACCTTCTCACTCACGGTCTCACGGTTGATGGCGCGGGAAGTATTTATGTCATCGAAGATGCTACCGGCGCATTCGATGGCGGCAACGGTGGCACGCCGCGCATCGACGGCTTCCCCGACAGATTTCAGGACGGCTTTCCTACTGACGGCTCGGTTTTTTCGCGCGCCGATGATCCCCTGAGCCAGGGCTTGTCAGGATTGGCGTTTGGACTGCTGCCGGCGAACCGCATCGACGATCCACAGTTTTTCGTCGCGCAGCACTATCGCGACTTTCTCAATCGGGAACCGGATGCCAGCGGGCTCGCGTTCTGGATAAATGAAATCACGAGTTGCGGAACTGACTCACAATGCCTCGAAGTTAAACGCATTCAGGTTTCGGCAGCGTTCTTCCTGTCGATTGAGTTTCAGGAAACCGGCTATCTGGTTTACAAGTTTTACAAGGCGTCGTACGGTAACTTGCCGGGCGCGCCGGTGCCGTTGCGTTTCAATGAGTTTCTGCCGGACACGCAACAGATCGGAAATGGCGTCGAAGTCGGGATTGGAAACTGGCAGGCAAAGCTCGAGGCTAATAAGCAGGCGTTCGCGGCAGCTTTCGTCGCGCGTTCCTCTTTCACCTCGGCCTACGCCACGTCGTTAACGCCGGCGCAGTTTGTCGACATGCTATACGCGAATGCGGGAGTCGCCTCCCCGCCGTCAGCGGAAAGGACAGCTGCTATCAACGAATTCGGCGGAGCGGGAAACACGGCTGATAATGCGGCGCGCGCTCGTGCTTTGCGCCGCGTCGCTGAGAACGCGACGCTGCACCAACAGGAACTCAATCGTGCGTTTGTGTTGATGCAGTACTTTGGCTACATGCGACGTAATCCCTACGATCCACCGGAACCGACACTCGACTACCAGGGTTACAACTTCTGGTTAGGCAAGTTGAATCAGTTCAACGGCAACTATCGTGACGCCGAAATGGTAAAAGCGTTTCTGGTTTCCGGTGAGTATCGCCAGCGGTTTGCGCAATAGGCAAAACGGCAAGGGTGAAGTATTTCGTATTTTAAACTCGAACCGGCTTTGCTCGAAAAGTGGGTTGACACCATCTTTCTCTGTGCAACCACCGTGTTCTCTGTGCCTCCGTGGTTAATATTTGTGTGGGAAAACTACCACAGAGGCACAGAGAACACCGAGGTTACACAGAGACGAAGTTCCGACGGCGACTTTTCGGGCAAGGCTACTCGAACCTTAAGGGCGGTGCATCAATGAACAAAAAAATGCTGCCGGCTTCTGTGCTGCTGCTTTCTTTCTTGCCGAATTTGTTTGGCCAGGAGCCTGTGCCGCCTGCCACGACGGTTCCAACACCTGACCCAACAATTCAGAGGCAACCGCAAGATCAGCCGCCTGAGGATGATCAAGATGTGGTCCGGATCACTACCAACCTGGTCCAGATTGATGCGGTCGTCACCAAAGACGGCAAGCAAGTGACGAATTTGAAACCGGAAGACTTTCAGATTTTCCAGGACGGAAAGCCACAAACAATCACAGAGTTCTCGTATGTTTCGAGCGTCACCGCGGTTTCAAACGAGACTGCCACGCCAGTGCCTTCGCAACCAAAGACGCGCAACGCTGTCCCGATGGCTCCCCCTGCGGTACGTCCGCATGAAGTTCGGCGAACGCTGGCGCTGGTCGTTGATGATCTCGGGATTTCAGCGGACAGCATTCCCATCCTGCAACAACAATTGCGCAAGTTCCTTAACGAACAAGTGCAGCCTGGCGACCTTGTTTCAATTCTCAAAACCAGCAGTGGCGAAGTGAGCGCACTTCAGCAATTCACCACCGACAAGCGCCTGCTGAGTAATGCAGTAGAGCGTTTGCACTGGAATCACTGCAGCCGCGCCGGTCTGCATGTCTTTCACACTCTGAGTTCTGATCCTTTGAGCGACGAGACCATAGCTCTCTGCCAGGGATCTCCGCAACGTACGCTTGAGTCGCTTCGCTTTATCCTGCAAGGCATACATGACCTGCCCGGTCGTAAGGCGCTGGTTCTCTTCTCTGACAACATGCCGATTGAGGAACAGGAAATTAGCGCGCTCGGATCCGGACAGATCGTTCCCGCCACCGACTTCGATCCCGGCATTGGCGATCAATCGAAAATAGGATTTTTCGGAGCCTCGCTTGAGGCGGCACTGAAGCGAGTGGCGGAGTTGGCTATTCGCAATTCGGTCGTGATTTACGCTGTTGACACACGCGGGCTTCAGCCAACTGGCGTGCGAGCGGAAGACACTTTTCACGGCGGTCCTGGCAAGGAAAAAGAAATGTCGGCCATCTTGAGCAACCGTTCCGTCGCTCTGGATATCGGGCGGGAGGGTGGTCAGCTGATTGCCAGAGAAACGGGCGGCTTCGCAGTTTACAACTCCAACGATTTTGGTTTGCAACGCGTGCTGGATGATCAGCGTGGCTACTATCTGATCGGTTACCGGCCCATCGAAGAAACTTTCAACAAGCGCTTTCATAACGTCAGCGTCAAGGTGAAGGGTAGCGGACTGACCGTGCGCACCCGAAAAGGCTTTTACGGTGTGACCGAAGACCAGGCTGCGGAGACTGTACTCACGAGTCGCGATCAGCTGAATAAGGCGCTGATGTCTCCTTTTGGCGCTAACGACGTGAAGCTGCGCCTGACCACTATCTATGTGGACGACTTTACCAGAGGTTCACTCCTGAGATCGCTGGTCTTTCTGAATGCCCGCGATCTTTCCTTCGCGGATTTGCCTGGTGGAATGCACGAGGCGACCTTTAACCTGAGCACGGTCATCTTTGGCGATTATGGCCAGGTAGTTAGCCGTCAGGACGAACTGGTGAAGTTGCGTCTGACCCAGGCGCGTTATGCCGAGGTACAACGCGATGGTGTCGTTTACAAATTTGACCGGCCGATAAAAAAATTCGGCACTTTTCAATTCCGCGTCGGGCTGCAGGATACCGCCACATCTCGAGTCGGCGCAGCCGGTCAATTCATCGAGGTCCCCAACCTGCGAAATGATCGACTCGCGCTCTCCGGCCTGCTGCTAGGCACAAAGGAAAGCGCGACGGAATTGAGCAGTGGTCCGGCAGTGCGACGGATTCAGCAAGGCGTTCCGCTGCTACTGGTCTACGCTGTCTACAACGCAATGCTGGATAAGAACAACCAGTTGCCTCAACTGACTGCGCAGGCGATCATTTATCGAGACGGAAAGGTGATTCAAACCGGCAAAGCAGTGCCCATCGACGTCGCCGGCCAGCCAGACTTGAAACGAATAGCATCAGTGGTTCAAGTTGAACTCGGCACGGAATTGGCGCCGGACGAATACACCGTTCAGATTAATGTGGTCGATCATCTCGCCAGTGAAAAGCAGGCTCGCGCGTCCCAGTGGATCGATTTCACAATCGTGAAGTGATGAAGGAAATGGGAACGCAGAGAAAAGTCACACAAGCTAACTTACTGGCACCGCGGGCGACCCCGCCCGCATTCAATTTCGCCGCGCCGCCGCGCGTCCAACCGCGAGAATTTGGGCGCCCTCAGGCGCCTTTTTCATTTTGGGTACAGAGTGGTAACATGCGCCCATCATTGACCTCCTTGTTCTATTCCAGTTAACCCGTAGCCCAGTTTTACCCATAACCAGTCGTTCTAAACGCAATGAATAGTTTTTCCAAGAACCTGGGCCTGTTGTTTCTGTTCACCGCAGCGTGCTTCCTCGGCCAGCCAAAAAGCGTGAATGCACAATGTGCTTCGCCCAGCTTTAACGTCGCTCAATCCTTCAGCGTTGGTAACGGTCCGCTGGCCGTGGCCAGCGGGGATCTTAACGCCGACACCCACGTTGATCTGGTAACCGCCGACTCCGGCGGCGCCAGCATTTCAATTCTATTGGGCACAGGCTCTGGGGTCTTTGGCGCAGCAACGAATATCACTGTAGGCAGCGCCCCGACTTCGGTAGCAATCGCTGACGTCAATGGCGATACGAAGCCTGATCTCGTCGTGGTCAATCGCGACTCCAACAATCTCTCGGTACTTTTGAATAACGGAGCCGGCAACTTCGCGGCTCCGGTAAACTATGCTGCCGGACTCAGCCCTCGTGATGTACGCGTCGCCGACTTTAACGGCGACGGCAAACAAGATCTGGCAGTAGCTGCATTCTTCAGTAATGCAGTGCTGGTTTTTCCAGGTGATGGCAGCGGGACCTTCCCCACGTCAGCGAGTTTGCCGGCAGGCACCGGACCAGCATCGGTTGCAATCGGCGATCTGAATGGCGACGGCAAGTTGGACATTGCCGCCCCCAATTACAACTCCAGCAACGTCTCCATTTTTCTCGGCAACGGCACGGGTGGCTTTGCCGGTTCCAACACTTCCTCGCTCGGAGCATCGCTGGTTTCGGTAGTTTTCGCCGACTTTAATACTGATGGAAAAGTAGATCTAGGAATAGGGGGAAATGAAGGTCAGGTGTTTGTCTGGTTCGGTAATGGCAACGGGAGTCTTGGTTCGAGTCAGCTAATCTACACTAACAATCGCGTCTCGCATCTAGCAACGGCGGACCTGAACAACGACGGCAAAGCGGATTTGATCGCCTCACATTGGGCCAGCAACACCATCGGTATTTCATTCGGTAACGGTAATGGAACGTTTGCCCCGCCAGTTTATTACAGC
Source organism: Pyrinomonadaceae bacterium (assembly GCA_035472495.1). Taxonomy (GTDB): domain Bacteria; phylum Acidobacteriota; class Blastocatellia; order Pyrinomonadales; family Pyrinomonadaceae; genus PSRF01. The sequence goes on from DATIPD010000004.1 coordinate 6,088, forward strand.
CCGGGTGTTCAACCGTGGGCAGTAACCATTGCCGACCTCAATCATGACAGTAAGCTGGATATTGTGCCTGTGAACAACGCCTCCAATAGCGTTACGGTGCTTCTGGGAGACGGCGCCGGTGGATTTTCACAAAACGAACTTTACGATGCTGGACGCGATGCTCGCTCGCTGGTCGTCGCCGACTTTAATAGCGATGGCAAACGTGACATAGCCGTGGCTGGTTATTTTCACGTAGCACTTTTCAAAAATATTGGTGCCGGCCGGTTTTCTTCCTCCACCGTGAATCTGTCGACTTCTCCAGCCGCTATCGTCAGTGCGGATTTTAATAGTGACGGGTTCATCGACCTGGCGATGGCCAACCAACCCACCAATAACGTGACGATCCTCCGCGGGGATGGTCAGGGGGGATTCCCGTTCGGAGGAGATTTTGCTGCTGGCTTTAGTCCCACCTGGCTGGCCGCCGGCGATTTTAATAATGATGGGCATAACGACCTGGCGGTGACTAATCTAAACAGTGATACCGTTTCCATTCTAATCGGAGGCGGAGCCACCAATTTTGCAGCGCCGAACCCCTTTGCTGCCGGAACCAGACCCACCTTCGTAACGGGCGCCGATCTGAATAACGACGGCAACTTTGACCTGATTGTTACCAACCCTGATAACGACAACATTTCGGTGTTGCTGGGAAACGGCGCGGGCAGTTTTTCCGCGCCAACCAGCTTTGCGGTCGGCGACCATCCCAACTGGGTGTCGGTTGCCGACATAAACGGCGACGGCAATAGCGATCTGGCAGTTGGCAACATCGGCACGGTCACCGTCATGACGGGTAACGGGCTCGGTGGCTTTCCTGGCGTGACCAACTACACGGTGGGCATTTTCGTCAGTTCCGTCGTCATCAGCGACTTTAACGGCGACAATAAATCCGATCTTGCAGTTGGAGACAATAGTGGCAGCTTGTCGTTTCTCTTAAATTCCGGAACCGGCACGTTCGGTTCGCCCTCCAGTATTCCCATTGGCGGAGCGCCTTCGTTCCTCGCCGCCGCAGATTTCAATGGTGATGGCGCGATAGATTTAGCATCCGCTAACGGAATGACCGGCGGTGGAGTGAATGGCTCACTGGCGATCTTGCTGAATACGTGCGCTGCGGCGACGTCGCCGCCACCGGTTCCTGGTTTTGTGATAAACGACCTCACCGTTACGGAGGGTGATGGGGGAACTACTAACGCCACCGTGACAGTCAATTTATCGCAACCGAGTAATCAAACCGTCTCGGTCAGCTACTTCACCGATGGCGACTTTCAGGGTGCTATTGCTGACTTCGATTTCCAATCGACCTCAGGACGCGTGACCTTCCTGCCCGGTCAAACCACGCGTACGATCACAATCCCGATCATCGGCGACGCACTGGATGAGTTTAACGAAAATTTCAACGTCTATCTCACTGCCCCGCTTAACGCGCCCCTGCTGGATGGGCGGGCTGTCGTGACGATCGTCGACAACGATCCGCCGCCCAGTGTTTCTATCGCCGATGTTTCGGTAGTTGAAGGCGACAGCGGCCAAACGACCGCAAATTTCACCGTCACGATGTCTGCCCCCAGCGGCAAGGACGTCACCGTCCAATACAACACGATGGACGGGACAGCGATCTCCGGCGACGACTACGTGGCGAAGTCCGGCTCAGTCGTAATTCCTTCGCTCAATGGCTCTACGTCTGCGAACATTGCGATCCAGATCAACGGTGATATCAATTTCGAAGCTGATCAAACGTTCCTGGTCAACATCACAGCTGACAACGCTACGCTCAACAGATCGCAGGCTACCGGCACAATTCTCAACGACGATGCCGGATTGCAGTTCAGCAGCATGAATTACAGTGCCAGTGAGTCCGGCCCCACAGCGAATCTGACGGTTACGCGAATTGGGAACACGACCAAAGTTGTTAGCGTTGATTACGCCACCAGCGACAGTGCCGGCGTCAACAATTGTGCTGTCGTCAATGGCAATGCTTCCGCGCGCTGTGACTATGAAGCGAAGTTTGGCACGCTGCGCTTTGCGTCGGGTGAAACTTCCAAACCCCTGAGCATCTCGCTCGTCGATGACGCTTATACGGAAGGCAATGAAACCTTTAACGCCAGTCTCCTGAACCCGGTCAACGCTAGTATTAGCCCGCTGGCCGTCGTCGCCACCGTCACGATCACGGATAACGATAGTGCGAACGGATCGAATCCTTTGGCTAACGCCAACTTTTTCGTGCGGCAACACTACATCGACTTTCTAAATCGTGAGCCTGACGCGGCCGGGTTGGCATTCTGGAGTAATCAGATTACAGAGTGTGAGCAGCCGGGGGCGACCTGCAGTGCGGAGGTCCGGCGGATTAACGTCTCCGCAGCTTTCTTCCTGTCGATTGAGTTTCAGGAAACCGGCTACCTCGTCTACAAGTTTTACAAAGCGGCGTACGGCAATGTTGCCGCTGCACCGGTGCCGGTAAGGTATGAGGAGTTCTTACCCGACACACAGAAAATCGGCGAGGGTATCGTGGTCGGTATGGGAAACTGGCAGCCGCAACTGGAAAATAACAAGCAAGCTTTCGCTTTAGCCTTCGTAAACCGCTCGCGGTTCCTTGCTGCTTACCCGACGACTCGCACACCAACTCAGTTTGTCGATGCGCTCTATGCGAACGCCGGCGTCGCTTCTCCGCCGCCTGCCGAAAGGACAGCCGCGATCAATGAGTTTGGCGGAGCGGGAAGTACTGCTGACAACTCAGCGCGAGCTCGCGCGCTGCGACGCGTCGCCGAAAACTCAACCCTCCACCAACAGGAACTCAATCGCGCGTTTGTCTTGATGGAGTATTTCGGTTACTTGCGTCGTAACCCTTACGATCCGCCCGAGCAAACACTCGACTACCAGGGCTACAACTTCTGGCTAAACAAGCTGAACCAGTTCAACGGCAACTTTGTTAACGCGGAAATGGTGAAGGGATTTCTGGTGTCAGGTGAATACCAACAAAGATTTGCGCCATAACCGCGCGCCGCTTGGCGCCGATCGCCTCGGTTTTCACGAGCTTTCAATTTCCACAAAAAGTCTTTCATTTTTCTGAGATCGCATTTAACGCAAAACATCTTGACGTTAACTTGATCCCGCAGTAGTCTGCGCAAACTCTTATCGCATTTTCAGGTTCACCCTCCTAAAAGCGATCCGCTAATTCGCTTCCGGAAAAATCCGCTCAACTTTTTTACAGCTCAAGCCCTGAGTTGTACCGCTTCATGACCTGGAGAAGAATCATGAAGGCCCCGAACTCCTCTACCGCGTTTCTCTTGAAAGCTGCTGTGTGCTGCAGCGTCGCTCTGATCGTATTCGTCTTTTTGCAACGGGCGCGCGCGCAGTCAGCGATCACTTTGCAGGGACACGTCTTCTATGAGTTTCCTGATAACAGTCTCGCGCCGGCCGCGGGAGTAACCGTGAAGATGACGAAGACGATTGCAAGTAACGACAACGAGCCGATAGTAACTACCGAAACAACTACGACGGACGGCAACGGACACTATTCATTTGAATCCGAACTTCGTTGCAATGTTTCTTATGAAATGGATGCGTCATCGTCTGACCTTATCGACGATGAACCGCTGCCACCATCGAGCAAGGGTGGCATCAGTGGCTGCGTTGGCGACGCGACCCTCGGTTACATCTCGATCAAAAGTCCCATGCCTATAACCTTCGGTGGTTACGTGCTCGACGAAAAGGGCAACCATTGGCAGGGTGTCACGGTAACGATGACGCGTACGAAATACGACGTCAATCCCAATGTGGTCACGACCGCCTCCACCACCACCGACGCAAACGGCCACTACCTACTCCCCAGTTATTCCCGGTGCTCTGTAAGTGTAAAGTTTGTTCCTTCAATCGGAGGGCATGAGATTCAGGCATATATCAATCCCAGCGGCTGTCTGGTGGGTAGTTACGATAACCTGAATCTCGTTATCCCCGACGACACCAAACAAAATACCGGCAAGCCACCATGCAACGGGGGTGCGGGCGACCCTGTCAATGTCACTAACGGCAACATGTCTCTCGAGCAAACTGACTATCATCTGCCGGGCGTCGGCGCCGCAATTGATGTGACCCGTTCCTACAACAGTCTTTCGCAAGGCGTCGGTTTATTCGGGCGCGGCTGGACCACTCTCTACGACGAAACGGTCAACCCCGCCGCTGGAAATTTGCTGGAATTTAGAATGGCGGATGGTCGGGTCGTTACCGGTGATCTCACTCCGGATTTCTTTGGCACGATCGTGAAAAACAGCGACAGCAGTTACACCGTAAATTTCAAAGACGGCCGGCGGAGCCAGTTCAATGCTGCAGGCAGACTAGCATCGCTGCGTGATCGCAACGGCAACCAGACGACGCTCAGCTACGACATCAATGGTTACTTGCGCACGGTAACCGATCCGTTTGGCCGTGTTCTTTCGTTTACGACGAACGACTTTGGCCGCGTCGTCTCGATAAGCGATTCGCTCGGCGCCGTTGCGACCTATGCGTACGATTCCGATCGTCTGCTCTCAGTTACCTACGCAGACAACTCCGCTTACAGCTTTAGTTATACATTTGGCGGTGGCGGCTATGTGCTTACTGACGTGCGCGATGCGCTCGGCAATACGCTCGAACACCACGACTACGATACCCACACCCGCGCTATTACTTCCGAAAGGCAAGGTGGCGTTCAGCGCTATGTCTTTGGCTATGTGAGCCCGATGGAAACCGACGTGACGGACGGGCTGGGCCACCTGACGAAATACTTTTTCCACAGCGTCAGGGGCCGGGATGTCGTCACTGCCGTCGAAGGATTGTGTGGTTGCGGCGGTGGCTCGCAATTGCAAACCTGGGCTTACGACGATCGCGCTAACGTCAGCGCCATGTCCGACGCGCTCAACCACACAACGACTTTCACTTACGACAATAACGGGAACCGTTTGACCGCAACCAATGCCACCGGAACGGTCAGTTACACCTACAATCAGTTTGGCGAAATGTTGACACGTAAAGATCAGTTACAGGGCGTGTTGACCAATGCCTTCGACGCACAGGGAAACCTGTTGACCACGCGCGACCAGCTGAATCGCGCCACAAACTTTGATTACAACACGCGTGGCCAACTACTCACGCTAACGAACGCGCGCGGGAAAGTTACGAGCTTCAGCTATGACGCAGCCGGAAACCTGGCCCAAGCAAGGGATGCCAACAACATCACCACCTTCTATTTCTACGACGCGCGCGGTCGGCTGACGAAAGTGCGCGATCCGCTAAGCCGGAACTCGCTCTACGCCTACGATGCGGCCGGCAGGATCAACCGGCTGACCCATGCAGACAATTCTTTTGTGAGCTTCGGGTACGATCTCGCTGGGAGGCCTACGTCAACGACCGACGAGCGTGGTTTTGTCAGCCGTTATTTTTATGACGCTGATTACCATTTGACCAGCATCAGCGACGCTCTCGGGCACACAACCAGTTTTACTTACGACGCGATGTCTAACCTGACGGGCGTTACGGATGCGCTCGGTCGAGTGGCTAATTACGAATACGACAGTTTTGATCGTCTCGTGAAGATCGTGCTGCCGCCAGCCGGCAACGGTGCGACCCGCTTATTCGAAACCTTTGCTTACAACGCTGTGGGTAACGTCACCCAACGGACTGATACCGCCGGACGTACGACTTCCTATAGTTACGACAACGTAAACCGCCCGGCTAGCGTCATCGACCCGGCCGGGAAAACTACTACGGTGGAATACGACGCGTTAAGCCGCACAATCGCGTTGACTGATGCTTTGAGCCAGCGTTACCAATTTGTTTACGACGCCGTGGGCCAACAGACGCTAATGAATCGGGCTGGAGTTTCCCTGTCATACGCCTATGACGCCGGCGGCAACGTTGTCCAGCGCACGGACTACAACGGCAACCTTACGAACTACACCTACGACAACCTCGATCGGTTGACAACGGTTACCTATCCAAACCGCACCGCCACTTACTCCTACGATCCGCTGGGAAACGTGACGCGTGCCACAAATGAAAATGGCTCGGTCTACATCGGGTACGACAACCGCTATCGCGTCGCTAGTTTTTCGGATCCGTTCTACTACGGCGTGAGTTACAATTACGACGCAGCAGGCAACCGTACGAAGATCTCACTCAACGGCGCGACTTACGCCACTTACACCTACGATGCTGTGAATCGCCTGACGAACCTTAAAGACGGCGGCAACCTCAACTTCACGCAAACTTACGATGCGGTGAATCGTTTGATTAGTCGTACCGCGCCAAACGGCGTCAATTCCACCTTCGCCTACGACGACCTGAATCGCTTGACTGCACTCACGCATACGGCCGGGACGAACACACTAAGCGCCAACCAGTACACCTATAACGACGCGGGCAACATCGCCTCGTGGACGAACGCTTCCGGCGCTCACGCGTTTTCTTACGATGCAATCGATCGTTTGCTGGCGGCGACGAATAACGCGCAACCAAATGAGAGTTACAGCTACGACGGCGTCGGCAATCGCGCGAGTTCGCACTTCAGTGCCTCGTATAGTTATCAGCCGTTCAATAGGCTCTCCGGCACAGCGGCAGCCAGTTATGTTTACGACAACAACGGCAATCTGACTTCGAAAACTGCGGCTTCCGGGACGACGACCTATGTTTGGAATGAAGAAAACCAGCTGACCCAGGTTGGCTTAGCGGGCGCGCTGAACGTTGATTATAAATACGACGCCCTGGGCCGACGGATCCAACGAACCACGAGTGGCGGCGCGAGTGAGCGTTATGTCTACGACGGTCAGGATGTGCTGCTGGATCTGAATGCAGATTGGAGTGTCGCGACGAAGTACTTGAACAACCCGGGCATCGACAACCACCTGCGACAAACGAGTGCGACGACGGGCACTGCTTATTACCTTACTGATCACCTCGGCTCAACGGCAGCGTTGACTGATAACAACGCTGGGCTGCTTGAGCAACTCAACTACGACTCTTTCGGGAACAGCAACGGCAGCTCGCGCACCCGCTACACCTACACCGGCCGCGAACGCGATCCCGACACGGGCCTGCTTCACTACCGCGCGCGTTTCTACGATCCGCAGATTGGCAGATTCATCTCGGAAGATCCGATCGGATTGGCGGGAGGAATTAATCAGTATGGTTACGTTAGTGGTAGCCCTCTAAACGCGACTGACCCGTCGGGACTAGGCGAGATTGATACGCATTACTACCTAACGTATTACCTCGCTCTAAGAACGGGTTGCTTCAAAGAGTGGGAAGCTCATGACATTGCAAACGAAGATCAACTAACGGATGAGAATCCCGAGACAGCCCCGGGGCGAGGGAATAGTGATAAGCAGCGAATGCAGAATCGGGTATTCCATGCCTTGCATCCCGGCGCTGCCGAGGGTGTCGGGTCGCCGCTATTGTGGGCAGGAGCTATGCGGGAATCCTCGGGTCATCAGTGGATCGGACGATACTTACATTATTTGCAAGATACGTTCAGCCACGCTGATTTCACTGATGACACTTGGGGGCACTCTCCTTTAAACGCGCTCCCAGGATTCGGTAATGGTATGTACGGAGATCATGGGGACGATAAGACTGCTTCCGATCCTCCAAGAGCAATGAGAATGGCTGGTGCAACTTGGATCGCCCTGGTGCAATACGCGAAAGAGAAAGGATGCACCTGTGACCCACGGTGGGATCCTGCTTGGTGGAAACAAGTGGCTGATTTTGCAATTGTACGTACTGACCACCCTCACATTTCCTCGATAGACGCAACCGAGCGTTCCCTAGATAACCCAGGCTTGGGAGATCCTGGCGCACTCCGAAAGAAGAGGCGGATTCTTGGATTGCCAGACAGAGATTCTGGGGAATGGTAATCAGAGTGACTGACATCATCAGTTAATTTGAAGGAGCCATGAAAAGGAGCCAACTTTCAAATCATGAATCCAAAATGCTTAATCAAGTGTTTTGCGTTAGCTTTCGCCGTCCAGGGAGCGCTGTTTCTCCTTTGCGCGGTGATTCCAGGCATGGGAAAACTAATCCTCTCTCTTTATGAACCAATGATGCGGTTGGCTGACGTCCTCACAGGTGCTAAGGGTGAAGCTACTATGATCGTAACGCCAATATTGGGCTTGCTGGGGGGATTCATTCTCTATTCGCTGTTAGGAGCGATTGTTCTTTGCTTCTTCTCATGGGTTTCCTCTAGATCTAGAGCTGTTTGATGCTTTAAGACGCATGACCTGGCCAACGAGAACCGACATTGAGTTCAAGTCCCATAGTCATGATCCAAATGGACTAAAGAGCTACTCAAGAGTTGATCGACGTATTTGTCGAAAGAGCTTATTCAAATTCTCGCTGCTGGGTCTTGGACTGCAAGTGTTTCTCTTTGTTTTCCCTCCGGGACAAGGTCCGCGCTTTTATGGAAGTGGGCTATAACCCGTTTATTCCGGTAGGAGTATTCAGGGAACATCCGATCCTCAACTGCGAACTAAGATCAATTTACTGGGCGTCCCATGGAGAAGTTCAACGGGTCGTTAAGCTAATCGGTCGGAAAATAGAACCCCTGTTTCACGTGCAGGGTCGTGTCCAAGCCTTCTTGATTTCGATTGGAACCGGCGTAGCACTCATGATTATCAGTGGCTTCCTGGCAGGGTTTGCTGGAGGTGCTTGTCACTGTGTTGCGCCAACAGCTGTCGCGTTTCCTTACTCCTCAATTTTGTGGGGTACATTCAGTTATGAGTTTTGGGGACTCGCTTTGGTCGTCGTTCAATTTCCCGTCTACTCTGCTCTTGTGATAAGTGTCCGGAGTCCGAAGGTGAAATTTCTCGCTCTTTTGATCATCGTAACAATCCATGTGGCAGCCGTGACCCTCGCCTTAAAAGTCTACAAACATGGCTGATGCGGATTTAGAAGGCTGACAGATCGCTATCTCCCAAGCCGATGAAGGGGTAATAAGCATAGAGAACTAACAAGCCCCAACCTCATCATTGGCTTGACCCATGAAATTTGAAATCATTGAAAGGGGAATAACTAACATATGGCGGCAGCGCCAGCACCACGCCTGAAAATCTTGTTAAGGGTTCTTCTAATTTCCATCGCCGCACAGTTGGTCTTGCTGTTGATCGTATGCCCGCTGGTTTCCAGGAATGTAGCGTATGGCAGCCTGCTGCCGCATTTCTTGGTCCAGTATGTTTATGATCCCTTCATTCGCTGGGTCATAGATTTTGGTGGCTACGAGGGCGAGTCATCAATGATTTGGCCGCCAGTTTACGGCGTGGTGCTGGGCATCATCATTTATTCCGTAATGGCTGGTCTTCTGGCTGAACTGGTTTCTTACGTAAGGCGGCAACGAAAACAAAAAGTCTGATGCGGTTGCGGCTTGCTAATCCGGCGCAAGAGTTTGGGAGTCGACTAAGCGTCAGGAGGATGTGGGGTCGATGGTGAGTTTTGGTAGGGCGCGCGGTTGGCCGTCGAGTTCGGAAACTGATTCGCCGACGCGGTGCGCGCCCATCTTACGGTAAAAACCTTCCGCATTTGGGTCGGCAAGTATTTCTACTTCAGAAACATTTTCACTGGCGGCGCGCTGCATCGCGTGCAGGAACAACTCTTTGCCGACTCCGGTACCGAGGTGCGCGGGCGCGACCCACATGTGATCGAGCTCGGCTTTTTGTTCCCGCAGTGTGAGCGCGTAAAAACCGACCAGGCCGTCCTCGTGTTCGGCCACGTAAACCTGATTAGTGGAAATATACTCCGGTGAGATGGTGAGATCCTCTTGCCAGTGTTTGATCCAATGCTCGGGATAGCCCCAATGCCGCTTGGCATCGTGAGCGATCGCCGTCAACGCTGCGGCTTCTTCCGTTGCTGCTTTTCGAATGTTCATAAGAAGGGGATTGGGGGTCGGAGATCAGAGGTCAGTCCGTAGTTAATTATGACTCCGGCCCCTAATTTTTCTTCTCACTGATCGACCTGCTTAGTTTCGCTACCAGGTCGCGGGCTTGTTCCGCAAACTCGCCTTTTGGTTCCAGCTTAAGATACTCCTGATAGGACGCTAGGGCGCGCTCCGGCTGATTGACCCGCAGAAGAATATTGCCGGCCAACAGGTGGGCCTCAGCGAAATCGGGCTTCAGTTGCAACGTCCTGCCGATGGCTGGGCCAGCCTTGGCGATGTTGTCCTGATCAAAATAGAGTCGACCCAGAGTAAAGTAACCGTGCCACGACTTGTCGTCCAATTTCAGGCCGGCCAGCAAAGACTTTTCCGCCTCAGCAAATCTTTTCTGACGCCAGTAAACTTCGCCTAACGCCAACATTGCCACCGGGCTGGTGGCCTTAAGTTCCACCGCCCGTTGAAACGCCTGTTCAGCTTTGGTCCAATCGCGGCCGTCCAGCAGCGCGGTGCCCAACCAGAGATGCGCTTCAAAAAAGTCCGGGTAGAAACCAATTGCTTTTTCCAGATGTTCGATGGCTTCCGGATAAAGTTTTTTGCTCAGCGCGGTGCGACCACGAACGAGTTCCTCGCGAGCTTCTGCCGGCGCCCGGGCATCAATCACATCGAGCAGCGCGGCGGGGCCCGAATTCTCGGTAACCAGTTCAAAAAAGAGCGAAGCCCGGAAGACGACTTGTAGATCAGCATCCTGGCTCGCGGCCCGATAGCCGGGAACATTCAGGATCACGCGATAGTAACCACGCGGCAAGTTGGCGAAGCGAAAACGGCCGGTATTGTCAGTGTCAATCTGATCGACGATGCCGCCGCCGAATCGCTCGAGTCTGATCGGCACCCGGCGTCCCGGCAGACCGCTGTCGGCAACGCGCACTTGCCCGACGATTTCAATCGCGTTGGCTGAAGCTGATGAATAAGTGTCGCGGTCGCGTTGTGCAGACAAAGACGAACTGAGAGCGAGGACAAAGAAGAGGGCCAGCGGGTAGCGTAAGAGACTTGGCACGTTTGTCACCCGTGATAGTTTGCGCGGATAAGTAAGACTAACGCATGTAGCTCGCCAGGACAAAACTAAGCCGGGCGAAATTCGATTCCGCCCGGCCCAGTTGAATTACACCAACCGCAAGGATTAGTGAGAGTACTTCAATCCAAACTGAATCAGCCGTGCCGGAACAGCTGTCCCCGTAATCTTCGTAAACGTCGACGTCGTGGCGATATTGACTGACGACGGCGTGGTGAAAATTGGGTGGTTGAAGAGATTGAAGACATCCATGCGGAACTGGAACGAATGCGATTCTCGCAGCGTGAATGCTTTCTGTAGCGAGATGTCCCAATTTTGCTGATAGGGCGCGCGCCAGGCGTTACGTGGCGCGGTGCCCCAGCCGGTGGCTCCGGCGCCGTTGCTGTTGGGCAGCGTGGGTGCCGTACCGAAGCATTCCGTCCGCAGATAGTGGTCCAGACGCTGTGACGTTGTGCCGCGGGTGTACGCATCCGAAATGCGTCCGCACAGGAACTGGGCGGTGCCGCCGGCTGTGCCAAACAAGCCGCCGCTGTTGCCGTCAGTGACTGAGAACGGCAAGCCCTTTTGATAGGTGACGATGCCACTCACGGTCCAACCTTTGAAAGCCGCATTGTCAAAGAAGCTGTCCTTTGGCATCGGAATGTCGTAGGCATAACTCACCACCAGACGATGCGGACGATCAAAGTCACCGCGTGCTTTGTTCTGCGCGGGGTTCGATTGATCGTTATAGATGGCGCCGCCATTTTGGCCGGCTCGAGTGGCGTTCAACTCGTCGGTGCTTAGCGAGCCGCTGACGTTGTCTTCGGTCTTCGAATAGGTGTAAGCCCCCTGGAAGTAAAGACCGCGATGCAGGCGACGCGACAGGGTAGTTTGCCATGAACTGTAGTTGGCAAATCCGATATTGCCTGAGTAACGCGAGCCTTTCTTACGCGAAAGACCAAGAATCTGGTGACGTAACTCTTCGTTGTTCACCGTGTTGGTCGTGATGTTGTAGGCAACACCATTCGCGTCACGAATTGTGATCGGCGCCGTGGGACTCGCCAGCTTGGCAATATATGGATCCCAGATGCCAATGCCGCCGATGAAGTGTGAACCGACGTAACCGGTTTCGAGGGCCCAACCACCTTTCAATTCCCGCTGTATCGTCAGATTCCACTGTTGCGTGTATGGCGTATACGCATCGAGTGGAGCACTGGTGAATGAGGCGAGGTTGATTGAGCAATTGGTAGCGCCAGTGGCATTGTCGACCGAGCCGATATGGCTGGCATAGCCTAAACAGCGTTGTCCCTGCTCATTGACGAAGATCGGTTTCCAGGAGTTGCTGTTGACGTCGTTTGGATTATTCGAGATCGCCCCGGTAGAGGTATTGAACAATCCAATAAAGCGCGTCGCTTGTGGAATAAAGCCCTGCGCAACGATTGACGGTGCCGGTTGCCCCGCAAACGGGTTGGCTAAACCGAGTCCGCTTGGATTGGCTCGGTTATCGAGCGGCTGCACCGTGAACGGCGCTGCCAACGAGTTTTGCAGGATGTTCTGGTTGGAGAGGCGCTGGTAATAAATGCCATAACCACCACGAACGACCGTCTTTTGGTCTTTGTTGATGTCCCACGCAAAGCCGACGCGAGGCGCGAAGTTGTTATCGTCGCGACATCGCTCGAGCGCACAGTCGCGCACGCCAGGAGTTCCATGGAAACCGGCAAGATTCACCGCTTCCGGGATAAGGAACGGGTTGCGACCAGCGGCGGCCAGTGCCGGATCGTAGATGCCGGCACGATTGAGTTTGTCATGACCAAAACTCATCGCTTCCCAGCGCAGGCCGACGTTAAAGGTTATGTTGCTTTTCCAGCGATAGTCGTCCTGAATGAACGCCGCGTAGTCAGTGGCGACGAAGTTTCGCGCCGGATCACCGAAGGCCGATTGAATCGCGGTGATACGACCACGGAGGAAGTTTTGGAAAGCGCTGCAGTCGTTGGTGTCGTTGCGGCAGGTGTTGTACTGCAACTGCGCCAACGCGTTTCCTGTCAACGAGGTTCCCGAAGTAGTAGAACCAGTGGTCAAGGATCCGCGAACAGCAAAGTTGTTGAATCGGTTCAACTGATATTGGACCGCTTCACCACCCATTCGCAGGCTGTGCTTGCCGGCAATCAGGGAAAAGGTTTCTACGACGTTATAGGTATTCGAGATGGTGCCGCGATCGTCGTTGACGCCTGTTCCTAACGAGAATAAGCCCGTAACCGCAAGGCGGTAGAGCCCTGGGAACTGGCCCGCAGCGGTTACTCCCACTTCACTCGCCGCGTGCGTATCGGTAGGCACGTTGCCGAAAAGGAAGCGGCTATAGCCTGCCCGCAACTCATTGACCTTGGTTGAGCTAAACAAGTGTGTGTGAGTAATCGACAGGTAACGATTCCATTGAAAATCGTTGCGGGGATTCGTAAGGGTCGTGTCAGTGCCGAAAGGCTTGGCTACCGAACCTTCATCCCAGAACCACGTGCCGGTGATCTTGTCTTTGTCCTTGCGGAAACTGCGATCGTAACTAATCGTGTATTGGTTATCACGAATCGGAGCGATTGCGGAGAAGGTGCAGGTAAAGTTGCCCGGGAACGACTGCGCTCCCACACCTGCTGCTGCGCCGACGGCGCCGCAGCCACCCTGGCCGGGACGCGGCACCAGGAATCTTCCGCCAAAGCGAGTGTCACCAACGTTAAGTATTTTTACAGCGACGGGATCGATCTGGGCCACGCTGAGGTTAAATTGATCGGCGAGTTGCTGCGCGGTGACGCTGCCGTCCCCGCTTCTATTAAAGGATTGCACGATCGGCACGGTGCTCGAACCCAACGGGTCGATACCATTGCGCGCGCGGACACCCTGGTAGTTGAAGAACCAAAAGCCGCCAGCTGCGGGGACGGGACCGCTGGCGCTGCCTCCAAAAACGTTCTGCAACAAGCGGCCTCGTTTGGTGCCATTCTTGTTGAAGAAATATTCGTTGGCGTTCAGGTAATCGTTGCGATGTTGCCAGTAGAGGTCCCAGTGAAAATCTTTCGTCCCGGTCTTGGTCACAAGACCTAACGCACCACCGCCCTTGCTGCCCTGAGTTGCATCGTAAAGCGATGTCGCAACTTTCATTTCTTGAAGGGTGTTGGGGTTCGGCAGAGGCACGGTATCAAAGTGTGCGAGGTTAAAGTCGTTTACGTTGATGCCGTTGAGCGAGACGCTGTTGTTACTGGTGCGTTGACCATTCACACTCACGTCCGCGGTTCCGCGTCCCGCTGTTCTCACGTCTGTCGGTTCGCCCGAGACGCCCGAAGAGAGCGAAAGCAGAAAGAGGAAGTTGGGAGAAGCCAGCGGCAGGGTGTTCAGCGTTTGACTGTCGATCGCCTGACCGGTCTGAGCGCTTGAAGGATTGATTAGCGACGGTGACGCCTCGACGTTTACCGTTTCCTGAATCTTTCCAGCTTCAAGGCTGACGTCTTGACGGGCCGTCTCGGTAATATTCACCTTGACGCCTGCGACCACTGCTTTCTTGAAGTTGCTGGCTGTAACTTCGAGCCGATAGCCCCCTGGCGGCAGTAAATTAGCCGTATAAGCGCCATCTTCTCCGACTGTCAGAGTACGAACTGAGCGACCAGTGGTCTCACTAATGATGTCGACCGTGGCGCCTTTCACAAGGGCCCCACTCTGATCGGTTACCACACCCGTGATGCCTCCGGTTTGGGTGCTCTGAGAATAGACAGAGCCCACCAATAGAAAGCTCAGGATTAACCCGCTCGCTAGCAAGCGCAAAACGCTTCGCATAACAGCTCCTCCTTCTTTGTTTGAAAATAACTTTTTGGGAAACGAAAAACCGGTTGAATGGCGCTTGGATAAGACCCTAAACCCTTGTTCGTTTTAGAAGGAAAATGACTGACCTTAGCTAAGCAATAAACATTCCAAGATATGCTGGCAGGGCATCCTTACAAAACCCTACGATTTCGACACATTCTCATGACATCAAACTCGCTAAAACCCCTGTGATCATGGAGTTTTTGGTTTTCGTTCAAATTCTTGGATGGATCACGAAGCGATCATGGTCACCTCTCGCGTTTGCGCGATAACCAGGACGGCCTCAAAACAAGATCTGTTGGTGAGGGATTTTGGAGTGTAATCCGACGGAGTCGCTAGAACTCTTACGACGATGCCGCTTCGCTGGCGCCGGCGGCCGGCTCATCGTGATGTTCGGTGGTGTAGAGCCTAAGGATGTCCTGACCCTGCCGGGACCTTGGGTCGATCGTGCGCAAATGTTTACGACCTTGCATTTCCCAGATGGCAGTGACTACACCGTCCTTCTCAACAGCGTGGTATGAGATCTCTTCAGTTGTCGCGGCAGGCGTAGCCTCGCTTGAGTTTTCCGCGCCTCCGGCTAGAGCACTTTCGTTTTCAGACATTTCTTCAGTAACACTCCTCTCAAAACTTCTCGGCTTGTGGTTTGGGTTGGAGAATTGTTGCACACGGCTCGCGCAGGTGTCCACCGCTCAGCTTGGACGATAGTCGCGTCCGGCGTAGTCAACCGCGCAGGGCCAAAGCAATTTTGACTGCGCTGCGTGGCACAACCACACCCCAACCCTGTCTTTCAACTTCGATGCCTGGTACTCGTTCAGCGGTATCAATCAGGATCCGTTTTACCTGTTGCGGCGTCAGGGTTGGGTTTGCCTCCAGCATGCAAGCCGCTATCGATGCAACTATCGGCGATGCAAAAGAGGTTCCGTCAACATACTTGTAGTGACGGCTGATAACGTTTCCCTCACGCAGCTTGATGGTTATCAGTTGTCTTAGAAGTGGAATTGGAAGTCCCTGCGCATCGTCAAAGTCTTTGTCTACGCCGGCGTTCGCCAGAATAATTGTGCGCAGCTTTTCATCGGTAGCAGAGTCGAGCGCAGCACAAAGTTCTGCCGCGTCAGCTGTTGGTGTCGACGGCAGAATAGGCGCAGCCACCCAAATCCCTGGAGCAATGATCTCCGGCTTCTGCAAACCATCAACGGTTGGGCCATATGACGATCGGTACATGCCGCGTTTGGCTCGATCGAGAGAATTCTGATCGTCGAGTCCCCCGACCGAAATCGCTGACGGCGAATTTGCCGGGGGTAGTACCGGATGACCCGGAGCCATTCCCGCATTACCCACTGCGCAGACGACTACCAATCCTTCGCGCACGGCGCGCTCAACAACTTCGCACAAGGAACTCTCAAGGTAGGGTCGCTCGAAGTCGCCGCCTGCTGAAATGTTAACGATGCGAATGTCGTAACGTTGCTTGTTCTTCAAGACCCACTCAAGGCCCTGCGCAATGTGTTCATCGGGTATGTGGCCGGAGCGTCCTATCTTGACGAGTACAAGTTTCGCGTCGCGCGCTATCCCGCGATAGAAGCCGTTTGAAAGATGACCGTTTCCCGCAGCCACTACCGAAGTCATCATCCCGTGCCAACTAGCCACATCAGTTTTTTCCAACGAGGTGCGATCGTCTTCCGCGTCGAAGATGCAGTGATAACCGACAATCCGGTTCTCTGGTTTAGTCAGATCGTCGTGCGCAAAAAATCCGGAATCTAGAAATGCCATGGTGATGCCGCGTCCGGTGAATCGCTCATCAGCGTCCATGCGGAGCGGCGTTGGCAGCACATTGTTCGTCTGGGCAAAGACGACTTGATGCGACGCGATCTGCGCCCGGGCCCGACTCAGCAACTCGACGCAGTTAACACAAAGCTGGGCGGAGTCTTCAGCGACTTCGGAGTTGGTCTTCAGCAGCGTCGACAGTTCAACCGGCAACTGGCTTAGCGTTATTCGTTGCTCGTTGACGCGAGCGCACAAATGGCAGGAAAGATCTGTTGGCGCGCTTAATTGCTCGGCGTCGGTGGAAAGCGTTGACTCAGGCATGCGACCAGCAGTTTACTTCATCCCCAGACCCGGTTGTAAACTTGACCAGCAGCCGTGTAAGGTATGACCCACCACAACACTAACCAGAAAGACTTTGATCATGTCTCAACAGGAAACAAGCGCTTCTGATCTATTTCGTCGCGCCCAGGCGTTGCGGGCAGAACGGCCTCAGGCGTCGTACAAAGAAATCAAGGAGCTGTTGGTAAAAGAGTTTGGCGGCAAGCCGTTTCCTTCGCTCTACAACTTGACCATCCCCGAACAGGACGCACGCGCGCCCGAAGAAGATTGGTCTGCCGGGTTGCCAATCATTCGCCGCGGCATTCAGTTCAAAGACTGGGGTGAAGTCGCCGACGGGATTATTTTGAGCCTCGAGCAGACGGAAAACTACGAGCGCGAACGCGGCCCGGAAGGCGATCGCGACGACTGGCACGATCGCACTACGGGAATCGAAGAGTCGACTGCCAAAGGTGTGGGGAAATGGATGCCGGAAGAGTTAATGAAACTTGCGGAACGGCAAACGAAGAAGTGACTCATTCATAAAGTAAATCGAAATTTTCCGTGGCAATTGTCAAAGGTAAGGCTGACGCCGGGCAGGGCGGTAAACGTGGACACTCCAACCAGGATCATTGGATGTACACCGAAGAGATCAAAGAGGCCGCGCGAAAGTGGCGCCGGCTTGAGGCAAAACTAGAGATTGCCGACCGCCTGACAGAAATGGAAACAGAAGAACAAGCGGATTCACGAGATGGGCTTCCTCGATAACCTAATCAAAGATCCCAAATATCAAACCACTGACCCGCGCAAGCCTGAAGAGCTTCCGGACGAGGATTTGATCATCAGTCCTGACACGCGACGAGAAAACCGAATGCCGCCCGGACAGTCGCGCACCAAGAAGTGGCCGGTGCTTGACGCACACGGAACTCCGGAAGTGGATCTCGCTACCTGGTCGTTTGCGGTTGATGGTTTAGTTGAACATCCGCAGCAGTGGTCGCTTGATGAATTCATGCAACTGCCCGCGGTGCGTGTTTATGCCGACTTTCATTGCGTCACGCGCTGGTCGCGTCTCGACAACGTTTGGGGTGGCGTGCCTACACGCGAGTTCGCCAGGATTGTAGGGATCAAACCCGAGGCGAAGTTTGTGCTCGCGCTGGCTTACGATTACGGCTGGACCACCAACGTACCCATCGAATACTTCCTCAGTGAAGACTCGCTCTTCGCCTGGTCGCACGACGGCGCGCCGATTCCGCCTGAACACGGTGGCCCAGTGCGTTTGATCATTCCGCAACTCTACGCCTGGAAGTCGGCCAAGTGGATCAAGGGTGTAAGTTTCCTCGAACACGATCAGGCGGGCTACTGGGAAGAAGGTGGTTACCACATGCGCGGCGTGCCTTGGGGGCCCGGCGATGGCGAACGCTTCCGCTGGTCGTAATCCAGGATGTCAACACCTGCAACTCCCAAAGACGCTGCTGCTGTAATTCTCCTGCGTCACGCCACGAAGCCAAATGACCCGGAAGTTTTTCTGGCCAAACGCAGTCACAAATTAGCCTTTCTGGGCGGCTATCACGCTTTTCCCGGTGGCCAGTTTGATGCGCCCGACGGTGAAGCAAGAGTTGAAAACTGTTCTGACGCCGAAACTCGCGTAGCGATCAGTTGCGCCGCCCGCGAGTTATTTGAAGAGACGCAGGTGCTGGCCGTGCGCGGTGGCGAAGCACTCACGCAAGGTCAACGGCTTTCGCTACTCGATGATCTCCAGTCAGGCCGAATGAGTTGGCCGGCGCTGCTGCAGCACTACGAACTATATCTCGACGGAAATGATTTCACTTTTGTGGGACGCTGGGTGACTCCGCCATTCAGCGCGAGAAGATTCGATACCTGGTTCTTTCTAGTCGAGTGCCCGCCCAAACAACAGGCAGTCATCAAAGCCGACGCTGAACTTGAAAGCGGAGACTGGATAACTGCCCGCGAAGCTCTCGCTCGTTGGCAACGTTCAGAAATCGTCGCTGTGCCTCCCGTTACTCGCGCGCTGAAAGTTTTGTCTGAAGGGGTCGATGATCGCGCACAACTTGTCGAAAGATTTTTGTCTTCGCCAAATGCGCGTCGTGAGCCAGTGCGTCGCATTGAGTTTCGCCCAAACTATATTTGCTTTCCTGTCAGAACGCCGACCAAGCCGCCAGCCACTCACACCAACTGTTATTTGATCTACAACTCGAAAGAGTTGCTGGTCCTGGATCCTGGTTCGCGTTATGAAGATGAGCAGCAAGCTCTCGGAGATTGCATTGACGAGCTGCTAAGTGACGGCCGGAAGTTGCGCGAAATAATTCTCACTCACGTGCATCCGGATCACGTGGGTGGAGTAAATGCACTCCGAACGCGTCTAGGTGAAACGCTCCTCGTCGCGGCGCATCGTCTGACTGCCGAACCGCTGGGGGAAAGTGTTCGTGTCGATCGTTTAATTGAGGACGATGAAGTGCTGACACTTGCCGGCGATCCGCAAATCGAGTTGCGCACCATGCACACGCCAGGGCACGCGCGCGGCCATCTTTGTTTCTACGAGGAACGAACCGGCACGTTGATCTCCGGGGACAACATCGTCGGGTTGGGTTCTGTTCTGATCGATCCGCCAGAAGGAAACATGAGTGATTACCTTGGTTCACTCGCACGCATGCGGGCGCTGCCGAATCTCTCGATCATCTTTGGTGGCCACGGGCCCGCGATGGCGAATCCTTATCAGAAGATAGAAGAGTACATTTCCCACCGGCTCGATCGCGAACAAAAGATTCTGGAAGCCGTCCGACGTGGCGCTACAACTCCAAAGGACATCGTCGCCATTGTCTACACTGATGTTTCTCCCAAAGCGCACGCGATGGCTGAGCGAGCCGTTCTGGCGCATCTTGAGAAACTGGTAGCGGATGCGAAGGTGGAGCAAATCCCTCCGAACCAGTTCATGCCGGCAAGCCAGTGACCCGGTAAGGTGAGTCAACTATATAGTTACCCTCCCAAGGGGAGAGGGCGCCAACATGACAAATTTCAGATCACCAATGGAAGATTCCCTTTGCGAGTTCCGACCTCCCAGCTCCTCCGCTTCCCCTAATGACCGCGACCCAGACCCCTGCTAAGATGTTCCCTCCCCCAATTCAACTTCATTTCGGGTAGTCAGGAAACTTATGAGCAGTCCCCAAGCGTCGAGTGAGCACGCCAAAACTCTCGGTGAACTAAAACAATCGGGTTACCAACGCGTGTCCGTCAAAGATGAGTTGCGCGCGAATTTGATCAGGAAACTTCGCGCCGGTGAAAAACTATTTCGCGGGATCGTTGGCTATGACGAAACGGTCGTGCCGCAACTAGTCAACGCGATTCTGGCACGTCACAACTTAATCCTGCTGGGCTTGAGAGGACAGGCAAAGAGTCGCATCATTCGCCAACTCACCGAACTGCTCGACGAGCAAATACCGATCATTGAAGGCTCCGAAGTTAACGACGATCCGTTCAATCCCATTTCGGCCTACGGACGACAGCTGCTCACCGAACACGGCGACTCAACGCACGTCACCTGGATCGATCGTGATTCGCGCTTCGTTGAAAAGCTGGCGACTCCGGACGTGACTATCGCCGACATTATTGGCGACGTCGATCCGATCAAAGCGGCCAAGGGCGGGCATCTGCTAAGCGACGAGCTCACTATTCATTACGGACTGTTGCCGCGCGCCAATCGCGGTATCTTTGCGATCAACGAACTTCCTGACCTCGCCGGAAAAATTCAGGTGGGACTTTTCAACATCATGCAGGAAGGCGACGTGCAGATTAAGGGTTACCCAGTACGCCTGCCTTTGGATGTGATGCTGGTCTTTTCCGCAAATCCCGAAGACTACACCGCGCGCGGCAAGATCATTACGCCGCTGAAAGATCGCATTGGCACTGAAATCTTGACCCACTATCCGGCTGAACTTCAGACGGCCGTCGAAATCACACGACAGGAAGCGTGGGTTGATCGCGGTGACTCGTTTGCACGGCTGTATGTTCCTGAGTTCATCCGTGAACTCGTAGAACAGATCGCGTTCGAAGCGCGTGATGATAGTCGTATCGATCGCAACTCTGGTGTTTCGCAGCGTATGCCGATCACGGTGGTCGAATCGCTGCTGTCCAACGCCGAGCGGCGTGCGCTGTTGACCAACGATGAGGAAGTGGTGGCACGCATTTCTGACGTCTAC
Source organism: Pyrinomonadaceae bacterium (assembly GCA_035472495.1). Taxonomy (GTDB): domain Bacteria; phylum Acidobacteriota; class Blastocatellia; order Pyrinomonadales; family Pyrinomonadaceae; genus PSRF01. Next base: position 27,188 of record DATIPD010000004.1, read on the forward strand.
GCTGCGATTCCGTCGATGACCGGGAAGATGGAACTTGAATACGAGGGCGAGCAAGTGGGCGCCAATCGCATCGCCAAGGACCTGATCAAACGTGCCGCCGGTGAAATCTTCGAAGGCTATTTTGTGGGCATCGACTTCGGGCAAGCGGTGGTGTGGTTCGAGCAGGGGAACAATCTGCGCCTCGCGGACACGGCTTCCGCAGAAGAATGCAAGCGACTGCTCGAAGCTGTACCGGAGTTGTTAGAAACTTCCAGCATTCCCTTTGAGTTTGACGCGTCAGATACCGCGCAATTGGTCGCGGCTTGTGAATTTGTCCTCGAAGGTCTTTACGCGCAGAACAAGATCAGCCGCAACGAAGAAGGTGGTTACACCGCGGTGACCAAAGCCAAGAAGGATCGGCGTGGGATGATCTACGATGATTTGACTGAGACAGGGAAGTATTCCTAAGAAATCATGCCCATAACCAGCCCCGACACCGTGAAGTCAATGATTACCTCACGCGCAAGATCTGCCGCGACTTGCAAATCCCCGAACCCGGTAAAAAGCAGTAGATGAAGTTCACTCGTTACTCAAAATTCAAAGGCATCGACATCTCGGCGCTCAACCTCGGCGACCTGATGGAAGCGCTGTCTGATTCGCTGCTCGACTCCGGTTACGACGACGATTACTACTGGACGCGTCAACGCCAGCCGCAAGACACCTCGCTTGACGCGCTTCGGCGCGCGCTATTGCAAGCCTTGCTCGATCAAGGACTCGTCGATCAGCGTCAGGTTCAGGAGATGCTCGCGGACAACGAGGGCAAGTTCAAAGGTTCGTTGCTCGAGGAAATGTTGAATGCATTGATCGAACGCCTGGTGGAAGAAGGCTATTTGAAACTGAGCGAAGAACCAGCGCAGCAACCACGTCAACCGCAACGCGGAAACGGCAAGCCAGAAATTTCCGAACCATTGCCCCGTAACGTCAAGTTTGAAGTTACCGAAAAGGGTCTGGATTTTCTTGGCTACAAAACGCTGCGCAACTTGCTGGGAAGTTTAGGCAAAAGTTCTTTTGGCCGGCACGACACCGCTTATCTTTCAACCGGTGTTGAAGCCGCCGCGGCCAGCAAGACCTATGAGTTTGGCGACACTATTAACCTCGATGTAAACGCAACGCTGCTGTCGGCAATTCAGCGAGAAGGGTTGCAGGTCCCACTTAATCTTGAGTATCGCGATCTTTATGTCCATCAGTGTGACTACCAATCGTCGTGCGCGACCGTGGTGATGCTGGACTGCTCGCATTCCATGATTCTCTACGGAGAAGATCGCTTCACGCCGGCGAAGAAAGTGGCGCTCGCCCTCGCGCACCTCATTCGCACGCAATATCCGGGAGACACGCTCAAGATCGTGCTCTTTCACGACAGTGCCGAGGAGTTGCCGCTGGCGAAGCTCGCAACGACTCAGGTTGGTCCCTACCACACGAATACCGCAGAAGGCCTCCGGCTGGCGCGTCGCATCCTGCAGTCGCAACGCAAGGAGATGAAACAGATCGTGATGGTCACTGACGGCAAGCCGACTGCATGTTTTGTTGACAACCCGGCGCTACCCGATGTGCTCGCCTGGCAGCAGCAGCCCGGCGGCAAGAGCGGTATGGCCCGTCAGATTTACAAGAACTCGATGGGTGGCGATCCGTTTGTAATGGAAGCGACCTTCAAAGAAGTTCAGGCTTGCCGCAAAGCCGGTATAATAGTCAACACGTTCATGCTGGCCAGCGATTACTATCTGGTCGAATTTGTGAAACAGATGAGTGCGATGACTAACGGCAAGGCTTACTTCGCCAACCCCGGAAATCTCTCGCAGTTTGTTTTGATCGATTTCCTGCGGCGCCGAACCAGCCGCGTCAAATAGCCAACGTCGTTCAATCACCCCCGATGAGCGTAGACAAATCAAAGCGAGTGCGCCCGTCGCCAAGCCGATACTTTTTCCCGTACTTCGTTTTGGCTGTCGGTCTTCTCATCACAACGTTTTTTTCTTACTACGTTTGGCGCACGGCCCAGGCCAAGGACCTCGAGCGCTTCACCACCTCATCTCAGGAACTGACAACTTACGTGCGGGGCAGGCCCCGCCTCTACATCGAGGTTTTACGTGCGGCCACCGGTTTGTTTGCCGTCAGCCCTTCGATCAAGCCAGCCCAGTTTCAAAATTTTGTCGGTCGTTTGGAACTGGCGGATCAGTATCCGGGGGCACAGGGCATTGGGTTCCTGGCAAGAGTGAAGCGGGATCAAAAAGATTCGTTCCTGCCCCCGCCAAATCAGAGTGGGCTAAACGATCTGGAAGTCTGGCCTGATCACGGTCAGGAGAAATACACCGTTATTCATTTCGAACCGCTGGGTCGCAGCGATCCGATTGACGTCAATCCTGACGTGCATACCGATGCAGCTTGCCGCGCGGCAATGGAGAGCGCGCGTGATTCCGGATTGCCGGCCACTTCGGCGAAGGTGATGCTGGCGCGCGCGAGCACGCATACTAAGGAGCCCGGCTTTCTAATCTATGCGCCGATATACGAGAACGACCTGATTCCTAAAACGATTGGCGAGCGACAGGCGGCGCTTTCTGGTTTTGTTTACAGCCAGTTCCTCGCTTCCGATTATCTGAAGGCGGTCCTGGCAATTAAGAACACCAGCGACATCGATATTCGACTCTATGACGGGTCGGAGCCGGCGAATGACGCGCTGCTGGCTGATACCGCAGCGACATCGGCAAAGGCGCCAGTCCCGGCGCCGCGATTCACCACGATCAATAGAGCCGAAGTTGCCGGTCGAACCTGGACCATCGGTTTATCGTCGCGTCCGGAGTTTGGTTCAGCCGCCAGCCGCACGACACTTTACACCACGGTGCTCGGCGGCGTTTTCATCACGCTCATACTTTTTGGTCTGACTTACATGCAGGTCAACGCGCGCGCCGCAGCCGAAAGTGCAGCCGCTGATTTGCGCATCTCGGAAGGGAAAGTACGCAAGACGCTCAGCGACCGCGAGCGCGCTGAAGAGGCGTTGCGTGAAAGCGAAGAGCGCTATCGCGAGCTGGTTGAAAACGCGAACGACATCGTGTTCACCCTCGACCTCGCCGGCAACGTAACGTCGATCAACAAAGCGGTGGAATCGATCGCCGGTTATTCGCAAACTGAATTGATCGGTATGAACATGTCGGACTTCCTCACGCCAACTTCTACTGAGAGCGCGCGGCGCATGACCGAACGCAAACTCTCAGGAGAAGAACGCACCAATTACGAAGTCGAGGTGCGTGCGAAAGACGACCGGGTGTTTACACTCGAAATCAGCAGCCGGTTGATGTTGAACGAGGGGAGGCCGGTCGGCGTGCAGGGTGTGGCCCGCGACATTACTACTCGTCGCCAGGCCGAAGAGGCTTTACGTCAGGCGGATCAAAGAGCCCTTTCAGAATATGAGCGACTGCTGGAAAAGGTCGCCGCTCTCGCGCAAACGTTAGGTACCGCGCGCGACCTGCCCGCGATTTTCCGCGGGCTGAAAGATTTCGCGCAGCGTTCGGTTCCCTGTGACGGACTTTTTGTTTCCCTCTACGATCCCATTCGCGATGTGCGTACCGCGTGTTACGGCTGGGGCGATGGAGAAGAGATCGACACTTCTGCGCTGCCGCCTATGCCGGTCACTTCGAAAGGACCAAACAGTCGCGCGGTCAGGACCAACCAGGTAATCATCACCAACGATTACTGGACGGAAATGTTTGGGCACCCGGCGGTTTTGATTGGTCCCGATAACGGACTGCGGCCACAGTCGTCGCTTTCCGCACCGATGGCTGTGATGGGTCGCATCATCGGCACTATCGAAGCCCAATCGTACGAGGGTCGTGCTTATCGCGAAGAACATGCGACCGCCATGCGCATGGGAGCGAACCTGACTGCGGTCGCCATCGAAAACGTGAGGCTGCTTGAACGGGAGAGTAATGCGCGCGCCAGTGCTGAAGAATCGAATCGTTTGAAGGACGAATTTCTGGCCACCGTTTCACACGAATTGCGCACGCCGTTAACCGCCATCCTGGGTTGGTCGCGGATGCTCGAAGGCGGATCGCTCGACTCCGATACTGCCAGGCGGGCAATTGAAACAATCAAACGAAACGCTAAAGCACAGGCGCAGATAATCGACGACATCCTCGACGTTTCGCGAATTATCACCGGCAATCTTTATCTCGAGCTTCACCCCATTGAGCTAGCCCCCGTCCTGGAAGCAGCTATCAATGTAGTGCGCCCCACGGCGGAAGCGAAGAACATTCATTTTGAGGTGAACTTCCCACGCGAACCTGCGGCCGTGCTCGGCGACACAAACCGTCTGCAGCAAGTGTTCTGGAACCTGCTCTCAAACGCAGTGAAGTTTACGCCTAACGGCGGACGCGTTCAGATCAACCTGCAACACATCGATTCTGCTATTGAAATCGTAGTCACCGACAGCGGACAAGGAATTCCGTCGACATTTTTGCCGTTCGTCTTCGATAGGTTTCGTCAGGCAGATAGCACTTCAACCCGGCAACACGGCGGTTTGGGCTTAGGTCTAGCCATCGCCAGACATCTGGTTGAGATCCACGGCGGCGCGATCGCGGCGAGCAGCGACGGCGATGGCTCCGGGGCATCCTTCACAGTGAGATTGCCGCTGGTTGGTTCAACCGTTGCCGCGTCAGCCATGCCGGTGCCGGATCCGGAGATTGAGTTTGCAGAGCAGTTCGGGTCGCAGAATGTTTTGTCCGGCTTGCGTCTGTTGCTGGTAGATGATGACCGTGACACGTTGGATCTGTTGAGTGCGGCGTTGACGCAGCGAAGCGCTGAAGTCACCGCAGTTTCATCGGCTGCGGACGCGCTGGCATCGATCAAGAATTTCAGACCCGACGTGCTTATTTCTGATATCGCCATGCCCGGTGAAGACGGCTACCAGTTAATCCAAACCGTGTTAGCGCTCAACGTTGTTCCGCCAATCCCGACGATTGCGATCACGGCCTACGCTAAGGAAGAGGACAAAGAGCGGGCTTTAGCCGCTGGGTTTCAACGTTACCTGGCCAAGCCCGTAGAACTCGGCGAGTTCATTTCCGCAGTGGCTGAACTGGCGCGCGTGTAGACGGCGAAGTATTGGCCGCGGATTTCGCGGATTAACGCAGATCAGAAGGGTGTTAAGACAGTCTAGTAGGCCGATGACTTTTTCATTGCGCTTTTTCAGATTCGCGTGATTCGCGTTAATCCGCGGCTAATTTTTATTCGTCGACATCTTCCATGGGCAACTTAAAAAAATACACAATCGAGGAACGCGTTCGCTGGGGCGACGTCGATGCGGCGCAGATAATTTTCTACGGCGCCTACATTCGCTTCTTTGAATTCGCGGAGACAGAATTGTTTCGCGCGGTGAACCTGCCATACGGCGTCATGTTTGAGGAATTGGATGTCTGGTTACCGCGCGTCCATTTAGAGTGCGACTTCCATCACGCGGCGCGACTCGACGATCTGCTCGAAGTTTCGGTTTACGTCGGCCGGTTTGGGAACAAGTCGATGCGTCTGGATTTCGAAGTGCGACGTAAAGGTGATGAGTTGCTTATCGCGCACGCTCACTTTGTACTCGCTTCAGTTCGCCGCGATACGTTTGAGACGGTGCCGATTCCCGATGAGCTCAAACTTCGCCTGGCGCCGTACACGAAGACCAAGGGTGAGGACTAGCAACAGTTCATGGGCTTGCCCCCGCTCCGCAGGGCAACCAACTCAAAAACATGCAGGAACTTTCAAACATAGCCACTCCCCCCGAACTCGACGAAAACTCCGTCGAGCGCAACCCAATCGATCTTTTCCGACGTTGGTTTGATGACGCCCTTGCTTCCCGCGCGCGGCTGCCAAATGCGATGACCCTGGCTACAGCGACTGCTGACGGAAAACCGTCGGCGCGCATGGTTTTGCTGAAACAAGTCGACGAGGAAGGGTTCGTCTTCTACACAAACTATCGCAGCCGCAAAGCAGCCGAACTGGAAAGTAATCCGCGGGCAGCGCTGGTTTTCTACTGGACGTATCTCGATCGTCAGGTGCGGGTTGAAGGCACCATCACTCGCGTTTCGGCGGCGGAGTCGGATGAGTATTTCGCGACCCGTCCACGCGAGAGTCAGCTGGGCGCTCAGGCTTCGCCGCAGAGCGCGGTAATCGCCAGCCGAAAAGTTTTGGAAGAAAGTTTTCGCGAACTCGAGGAACGTTATCAGGAACGCCCAGTTGAGCGACCAGAACATTGGGGCGGCTATCGTTTGGCTCCTGACAGCATTGAGTTCTGGCAAAGCCGCGAGGGCCGGCTGCACGACCGGATAGCCTACGAACGGCAAGCAGACGGCGATTGGTCGATCCAACGTCTCGCGCCTTAACGCACAACCGACTGCGCTGAGCAAAGCTCCTATGGCGCTCAGCATTGAGTCTCTCTCCTTGAAATCGATGTCGACCTGAGGATTGGTCTATAGCGGCTTCAGCGCGCTGCGCGCAAGTTTCTTCTTGAGGTCCACGTAGCCTTGTTCGCCAGCGACGAGATCTCCCAGCACCTTCTTTATTCCCTGATGACTACGCGCAAACTCGATCATTCGTTCGGTAAAGGGCGCGCCCCAGAAGTTTCCGTAGAAGCGCCGCCGCATTTGTGAAGCGCGTCGCAGTTCCGCACCGAAGTCTTTGCGCCAACGCGCTTCATACTCTTCAGTTTTACCTTCAAGAAAAGCATCCGCGAATAGTTCTGCTGAACGCAACGCGTAATAGATGCCCTCGCCTGTTACCGGATCGGCAAATCCGGCGGCGTCACCCAGCAGCGCCCAGCCCTCGCCGCACGCACGCCGCTTGTCCCAGGTTTCGTCGGCGAGTCCAGGAATGCGCGCCGCATAGCTTTCTGCGGAGTTGCGTAGCCGCTCCTCGATTCTCACCGCTGCGGGGTCGTCAAGTTTCGCCCAAATGTTTGCCTTAGGATTTTCCCGCTGCTGGTAGTAACCAAACATGAACCGCCAGAGAAGTTCGTCCAGCGCTTTGTGTTCGAACGCGTCTTGCGTCGTCGCGATGCCAAACGAAATGTGATCGACTCGGGGAAAGGCCCACGCGTATCCGACCCAGCTCGGAAGAAATGCAATCACGGTCGGCGCCTCACCTGTCTCCGGCAACGGCGCACGATAACCAAAAGCAACTTCCATATCCGCCGCCTGCAATGGACCGGCCAGCTTCTTCGCGATGGCACTGTTAGCGCCGTCGGCGCCGACCAAAAGTTTTGCTGTCCACTCTTTGCCGTTGGCGCCGCGAAAAGTCCAACCAGTTTCCGTTCGCGTCATGCTTCGCGGCGTGATTTTTTCAAAGAAGACCTGTGCGCCGGAAGCGGCGGCACGCTCGCGGAGGTAGGTGTCGAACGCGATGCGTGAATAGATCGCAAACGGTTCGTCAAGTTTCATGTGCAGACGTTTGCCGGAAGGTGAGTACATTTCCAACTCGTCGACCGTGCGACCGACCGCTTCCAGCAAATGCGGCCACGCCTTCAAGGCTTTGGCGGTCACGCCGCCACCGCAGGCTTTAGGTTCACCCGGTGGTCGCCCGTCAAACAGCGCGACCTTCGCTCCGCCACGCGCCAACCGCTCCGCCGCGAAAGAACCCGCCGGACCGGCGCCAACAATTAAGACATCAAAACAATCTATTTCCATGAAAGACCCGTAGTTCAGAGTTCAAGCTTTAGCTTGTGATTTTGCGACACCAATACCAACCTGAAGGTTGAACTCTGAACATCTCGAACGTTCGCAGCCGGTTCATTGTGATGATAGTGGCGATCACATTTGGAGAGCAATTGATGTGATAAAATGCGCCTGTTCCCTCAAGGTAAGATACTGAGTCAAAGTTCGTTTCGGTTTGGTCATGCGAAACGGAAGCGCCATAGTTTTTTCCGGCATCGCTCCACATCCGCCAATAATGGTCCCGGAGGTGGGCGGCGCCGCGATCGCGGAGGTGCAGAACTCAATTGCGGCGATGGCCGAGCTCACCCGTCGTATTGTTGATACTGGCGCCGAAACGGTTGTGCTAATAACGCCTCACGCTCCACTCGATGCGACCGCCTTTGTAACTTACTACTCGCCGACACTCTACGGCGACTTTGCGAATTTCCGCGCGCCCGCGACGAAGATCGAGTTTCGTCTCGCTGAAACACTGCTAGACGGTATCTCGAAAGAAGCCGCGAAAGCAGACTACGAAGTGTTGAACCTCGAAAATTATCCGCTGGATCATGGCAGCGCCGTGCCGCTCTATTTTCTGAATCGCTACGGCTGGAAAGGCAAGGTAGTCGCGCTTGGTTACAGTTTCTTGTCCGATGAGGATCACGTGAAGTTTGGCGCATGTATTCGCCAGGTAGCCGACTCCCTGGATCGACCTATCGCTTTTGTCGCTAGTGGGGATTTGAGTCATCGGCTTAAGCCTGACGCTCCGGCTGGTTTCAATCCCGCGGCGTATCGCTTTGACGACGAAGTGGTGAACGCCATTCAAGAAAACTCAGCGCAGCGAATCGGCGCGATCGATTACGAGGTCCGACGAATTGCTGGCGAGTGTGGTTATCGATCGATGTTGATCGCGTTGGGGGCCACGAAAGACCTACCCGGCGCCGGCGAAGTGCTGAGTTACGAAGCGCCGTTTGGCGTGGGCTACCTGGTAGCGCAACTCACCAATGCCGGGCCTTTAGTAAAGAAAACCCATTCGGGCACTGACCAGCAGAAACTGGCACCAGGGATGGAGTTGCCGGCGCTTGCACGCAAGGCTGTGGAAACTTTCGTCCGTTCCGGAAAGCGATTGTCTGTGCCGGCTGATGCTTCGGAGCTTCTCTGGACGCGCGCCGCCTGCTTCGTCTCCATAAAAACTGCAGGCGGCGATCTCCGTGGCTGCATCGGCACCGTTGAACCTAGCCGGGAAAATCTGGGTGAGGAGATCGTTGCCAACGCAATCAGCGCGGCCACGCGCGATCCGCGATTCGATCCGGTCAGCGCGTCGGAACTCGAGGGTCTTCGTTATTCAGTCGATATACTCTCGGCGCCGGAACCGGCCACTATGGCAACTCTGGATCCGGCAGTTTACGGCGTGATTGTGGAAGACGAATCGGGAGACCGCCGAGGGCTTTTGCTTCCAGCGATCGCCGGAGTGGATACGGTCGCCCTACAGGTCGAGATCGCTTCGCGTAAGGCAGGGATCGAACCTGGTGAGCAGGTCAAGCTTTCGCGCTTTCGGGTGGATCGGTTTAAGGAGCAAAACTAACCGCCAAGACGCCAAACCCAGCCAGGGATTAGAACCCGGCAAAGTTTTCCACTCTTGGCGTCCTGGCGGTATTACACGTCGAGGTTGCGAACGTCGAGTGCGTTCGCTTCGATGAACTGCCGGCGCGGCTCGACCGCATCTCCCATTAACACTGAAAAAATGTCGTCGGTCTCAACCGCGTCGTCGATCTTCACTTGCAGCAGAGTGCGCTTCTCCGGATTCATGGTGGTTTCCCAGAGTTGCTCCGGATTCATCTCTCCGAGACCTTTGTAGCGCTGAATTGACAGGTCTTTCTTCGCGGCCGCGAGCACCTTCTCCAGCAACTCCTCGCGGGAGGGAATCTCTTCAGTGGTGCCGTTGCTGCCAATCATGAAAGGCGGGGCCAACTTGTTTTCCAACTCCATGTAGAGTTCGACAGCTTTCTGAAACTCTACAAAACTGGCGAAGTTCCAATCGATCGCGAGGTTCAAACCTGACGTCGTAGTGGTTTCAATTTCACACAAGCCGTGTTCTTCATCATTTGAGAGTTCGGTCTTGAAACCAGCTTTGGCTAACACACCTTCAACTTTGGCCATCAAGTCTGTACTCTGAAACACCTTGCGTAACGTAGCGCCGTCTTTGCGCAGCACGCCTTTCTTTCCGGCGAAAGCCTCAAGCAACGTCTGGAGCAAATGCACATCACCTCCAAGCCGGCGCGCGGCGCGTTCGCAGTAGCGATTCAGGTCGACCAGGTTCTCCAACGACCGCGCTAACTCTTTGCCTTCGATGTTCTGATTAGCGCCGACTGATTTCACGGTCATATCGGCCGTCGCCATGCGCATCAGATACTGAATCATCAGGCTCTCGTCTTTTATGTACTCCTCTTTCTTTCCGCGCTTTACTTTGAACAGCGGTGGTTGGGCAATGTAGACGTAGCCCAACTCAATGAGTTCGGCCATCTGACGATAGAAGAAGGTAAGTAGCAATGTTCTGATGTGAGAACCGTCAACATCGGCGTCGGTCATCAGAATGATCTTGTGGTAACGGAGCTTGCTCGCGTCAAAATCTTCTTTGCCGATGCCAGTGCCGAGCGCTGTGATCAGCGACTTGATCTCGCTGTGACCTAGCATCTTGTCGAAGCGCGCTTTTTCTACGTTAAGAATCTTGCCCTTCAGCGGCAGGATTGCCTGGTTCTTGCGATCACGGCCCTGCTTGGCCGAGCCGCCGGCGGAATCGCCTTCGACGATGTAGATTTCGGAGAGCGCGGGGTCGCGTTCCTGACAATCAGCAAGTTTTCCGGGCAACATCGACGAACCCATTGCGCCCTTGCGCACTATTTCGCGGGCTTTTCTGGCGGCCTCGCGGGCGCGTGCTGCGTCAAGCGACTTACCGACAATCTTGCGTGCCACGCTGGGGTTTTGTTCGAGATATTCCGTCAGGCGTTCGTTCAAGAACGACTCGACGGCGCCCTTGACGTCGGAATTGAGCTTTCCTTTAGTCTGCCCTTCAAACTGTGGCTGCGGCAACTTCACCGAGATCACCGCAACCAAACCCTCGCGAACGTCGTCACCGGTGAGTGAACCCTTGAAATTTTTGGCCAAGCCCGACGACTGCGCGTACGCGTTTATGGTTCGCGTAAACGCCGAGCGAAAACCCGACAGGTGGGTGCCGCCGTCGACCGTGTTGATGTTATTGGCAAACGAGTAGACTTTTTCGTCATAGCCATCGTTGTATTGGATAGCCACTTCAATCGACAACGCATCGCCTTCCTTCTCGAAGTAGAGCGGCTTATCGTGAAGCGTCGACCGGTTCTTGTTCAGATGTTTGACAAACTCGGCGATGCCGCCCTTGTAGTAGAACTCATGCGAGCGTTCCGGCTCTTCGCGTTCGTCCTTGATGGTGATGCGAATGCCTTTGTTGAGAAATGCTTTTTCGCGCAGGCGCTCCGAGAGTTTGTCGAAACTATAAACCGTGTGGTCAAAAATTTGTGCGTCAGGTTTGAAGGTGATCTTGGTACCGCGCTTGCGAGTTTTTCCCGTTTGCGCCAGGCGCTCGACTGCGATACCGCGAACGTAATCCTGTTCGTAAGTTTTTCCATCACGCCAGATTTCCAGGTGCAAAGTCTCGGAAAGAAAATTGACGCACGATACGCCAACGCCGTGTAGACCGCCGGAAACTTTGTACGCGTTGGAGTCGAACTTACCGCCGGCGTGCAGCTTGGTCATGACCACTTCAGCGGCCGACTTTCTTTCCTTTTTCATTTCATCGACGGGAATACCGCGTCCGTTGTCGATTACCGTGATCGAGTCATCCAGATGAATATTGACCTCGACTGTGTCGCAAAAACCGGCGAGTGCTTCATCGATAGAGTTATCCACCACTTCGTAGACAAGGTGATGAAGGCCGATCTCGCCAGTCGATCCGATGTACATCGCCGGTCGCTTGCGCACCGCTTCTCTGCCTTCGAGCACGGCGATCGACGATGAGTCGTAAGCGTGTGGCTTCTTGCCTGTCGTAGTTCCTGCTGTCGTCAATACCTTCTCCTTCTGGCCTCGCTGGGGGTCGTTTTCGTCGTCCTTTTTCATCGAACAAAAAAGCTGTTAGTTTGTGCTCTCGTAGTTGATTCCGGCAGAGGACGCCGCGGCCGAAAAAGTTTCGCTTTCGGCTTCATTGGTTACTGCTTCACCCTGGATAATTTCGTATACGTTCGCCTTTGAAAGGAACCCCTCGACGTGGCTACGTTTCGACGTAGTGATGAACGTTTGTGTGCGGCCTTCGAGATACTCCAAAAGTCTTCTTATCCTTTTTTCATCCAACTCCGCGTCGACATCGTCGACCAGGAAAACTGGATAATCACCATGCCATGAATTATACACTGAAATCGCCGCTAAGTCTAACAGCAGCAAGGCGCTACGCTGTTGGCCGGAACTCCCGAAAGACCTCATTTCATGGCCTGCCAAATGGATATGTAAATCGTCTCGATGGGGACCGATGAGCGACCGACCGGACGCGACTTCAGCCGGGAGTCGCAGCTCCAAACGTTCACTCAAAAGGGCTTCGTAGTCATCCAGATTTCCCCTGTTCTCGAGTGATGACGCGTAGCGAATTTGCAACTCAGTCGGCTCGAAAAGAGTCTGCTCAAGAACTTGACCGATTCGTTCAGTGTAATCAGTCCGCGCTTGATGAATTTCTGCTCCCAAACGAACCTGTTGCTCGTTCCAGGGAGCGATCAGATTTCTTACGTCGTCGAGTCGGATTTCCTGTTCCGCAGCGTCTTGCAGAATTCGATTCTTCTGTTTGACGACTTTGTTGTAATCCAGGACCGTCTGCACGTATGCGGGCCGCAGCGACGCAACGCCGCGATCAATAAAGTGTCGACGCGCTTCAGGCATGCCCCGCACCACTTCAAGTTGATCGGCACTGAAAGTGAAAACCTGAAGCAGACCAAGGTAGCGTGCGAGAGCTTCTCGTTTCCCGTTGACTGAGATCGCTTTTGTGTTTTCTCGGAGAGAGATTCCCAGATCTCTGTGAAGGTCACCGCCGCTCGAAACTTGACCGGTAATCGAAGCGGTGTCGTGTCCAAACTTGATGGATTCCTGCAGACGCTGCGTACGAAATGATTTTGTTCGGGAGAGGACGTGGATGGCTTCGAGCCAGTTTGTCTTACCCTGGCCGTTGTTGCCGTAGATGATGTTGAGACCCGAACCCCAGGAGACTTTCCCGCTAAGATTTCTGAAGTTAGTAGCTTCGAGGGAGTCGAGGATCATCAAGGAATTTTAGCATAGGCGTTGAACATCACTCAGGGACTCGAAACGAAAAGCGCTCGCTATTCGATCAGGAAAAACGAGCGCTTCTCTTGTTGTGCCGGAAAACTAAACCCTGCCGTGGTTTCGGCGCTACGAAGCCGCTGCAAGAACCGACTTCTCCGTCGACATATCATACCTCTCCCAAACATCCTCAAGCTCGTAAATGCCGGTCTTCACGCCAACATTTACGAAGTAGGCGTTGCCGTCGTCATGAAAAAAGAGATGTGCGCCTCTGACAGGCACCAGCGGTTTGGGGAGCACCTCGTGCATGCTTATGTACTTAGCCCTGTTTCTAATCACTATGTAATCTGTGCCTTCACGATTTCCGGCAGGTGGAGAATCCGTCCAGTGTCTTGAGGCTTCATTGAGATTCCCATCTGCGTCCAATTTAGCTGACTGCAACCGGAGTGCAATTCGCTTGTTCTGCTTGTAATAGAGTTGGGTGCCAGTAACTACTTCTCCCTTGGGAACCTCCGTTTTCTGAATATCAAGATAGCCCTCAGCTCGATCAAGAGGTCTATTGCCTATATTAGAGAGATAACTGGTGAAGTTCTTTATGCTCTCATTCCCGCTCATGGCTCTCGAAACCTTCGCACCTCTCCTCCCTGGGCCGTGTTCCCAATTCTCGATCCACATCTCTTTCTGGCTTACGGACCCATGCGCGAAGGGAGCCTGTGCCACTTTGAGCATCAGAGATTGGTCTTGGCCGTAAAGCTTAAATCCTACGACCACATTACCCGGATCCGTCGACAAGGGGACCGCATCAATGCTTGTAACGTCAGTACGATCTGAGCTCGAGATACCGAAGGCGACAAAGTCGCCACCTTCGTTATGGTACTCGTTCAGTTTTTGATACTCTTTTCCGAGCGACTTAACATATTGCTTGCAGTGTTCTGCCTGGGTCTTAAACTTGCTAATCCCGTTTCGCTTCACGTTACCACCTAGAATGCTCATCATCGTCGGCAAGTCTACCGTCGGATGAGCGCAAAAATAGGCGTTGCCTCTACAGATGATGCCCTGCTGTTGCAGAAGCAATAACGACTCAAAGAAGGTGACGGCATCATAGTAGGGACTGGCACTCCCGCTCTGTGTAACTCTCTTGGCAAAGGCCTGCATCAGGGACTCGCCGTTCGCTGGACCAGTCCCCATGATCGCGTTGTCAATTTTGTCCAAATTCGCCACAGCATTAAAAAGTACATTGGCCACCCAAACCGTGATTTCCGTCTTAGTTGTCTCTCGTTCTCCAAAGCCCGGAATGGTCTCCGCATTTTCCCTGAGTATCTTAAACTCACCGTTCCAACTTTTTATCTCAGACCAAGGGTCATTGATTAGGGCCTTAGCTGCGTGATATTGGACTTCGAGCAAGATCGTTTCAAGTTTGTTAAGTATGACCTCCTGGTTCTTCAGAATCGTGTCCAACTTTCGGTTAACATTTTTCCATTGCTTGTTGGATTCGACAGCGCCGTAGATGCCCATCCCGATCGAAGCCATTCCGGAAAAAACACCGACAGTGCCGGCGTACTTATCCATCACTGCCAGGAATGCGTTTTTGGTTGGGGGTATGTTTGCAGACATAGTTGGCCTCTTTTCGGATTTTTTTTCAGAAACCAGTTCGAGATCGGTAAGCCGGGGATACCCGGCTGCTGCGGAAGGAGGACTGCTTTTGCAGTATAAATCCGCTCAAGCTCGACCCTGTTTGATGGAAATTCCTGTGAGGTTAGCCTTTATTCCTGCGGCCGACAGACCTCTTGCAATTCGTAGGGGCAGACTTATATCACGCTCAAGAGAGCTTTGCTATTATTTTCCGACGACTTGAATACGAGCCAAGAGCCGAGAAAAGGAGAGAGAGATTTTGTAGGGTTGTTAGAGCCGCATCGGCATGACCACGTACTTGTATTCGTAGTCACCACCATCAGCAGGGCTCAACTGCGCTTGTGAGTTTCCGTCCTTGAATTCGAAGGCCACTGGCGCATCACCAATGACTCCAAGAAAATCCTGAAGATACTGCGCGTTGAAACCGATGTCTATTACTTCGCCGTCATACTCAGTTTGAATCGTCTCGCTGGCTTCGCCTTCTTCGGCGTTCTGTGAGCTGATTACCAGCTGATTCGGTTCAATGTGAAAACGAATGGCGCGGGAACGTTCGTCGGCCATCAGAGCCACGCGGCGAATCGCTGCGTTTAGTAGAGCGCCATCGAGTTTGATCGCTTTGTCGTTTCCCTTCGGCATCACCATTTCATAATTCGGGAACTGGCCGTAGAGCATGCGCGAGATCAAAAGCCGTGTGCCTACTTCGAAGAAGATGTGATTGCCATCCATTCCCAAACTAATCTCGCCTTCGTAGCCAGAGCTCAGTTTTGTCAATTCGGCGAGGGTTTTGCGGGGAATTAGAGTGTCAATCTCTTCTGTCCCCTTCTTGGAAACACCCTTCCGTTCGACGTACGACAAGCGGTGCCCGTCCGTAGTCACCATCTTTGCACCGCTTTCATCCAGAATGAATTTGGCGCCGGAAAGTGTGTAACGCGACTCTTCCTGAGTTATCGCAAAAATCGTTCTGTCGATGAAACTCTTGATCACGTCGGCGGCGATTTTGGTTGGCGCAGACTTGAACGATGGCACCTCCGGGAAGGCATCACGCGCGATTCCCACCATCTTGAAACGAGTCTTGTCGCAGGTGACTGTGACCCAATCGTTGTCTTCCTTCTTGAAAGTGACCTTGGCATCGGGAAGCAGTCTGGCAATCTCAAAAAGTTTTCGCGCCTGAACGCAAATCGATCCCGGGGTCGAAATATCTTCCGCGTCCATGTCGCAGCGGATGGTGACGTCCAGGTCCGTGCCAGTCATCCGGATAGTGCCCTCACCGACCGACTCGATTAGGATATTGGACAGCACCGGTATCGTGTTCTTTTTTTCTACCACTCCCTGAACGAACGCCAGTTCCTTCTGGAGATTTTGTTTACTGACAACAAACTGCATGTTTGTCTCCTTACGCTTTGCGCCTTCACTAGAAGCCATAATAAATAATCCTCACTTACTTTCTACTTCTAACTAACATAAAGAATTGTTTATTTCTAGCAGTAGCAGTAGTACCTGTTGATTTGTGCAAAAGCAAGAAACCTTCAATTAGAACGGAGCGAAACTGCTGTTGATGGAAAAGTGAAAATTAAAACTCGTCGGCCCCGTAATCCACAAAACCGGAGACCTGGTCACTTGCCTATTGTTTTCAACAATCCATCCACGCGCTGCCTTGTGGAATTTCGGATAACTGCCGGCTACTTACGCAACGCGGTCGTCAAATCAAGTAGTAGTTTTTGTAACCCAGCGTCGTCAGCAGAAAGCTTTTGAATCTTCTCGCACGAATGAATAACTGTGGTGTGGTGCTTACCGCCGAACGCGCGGCCTATCTCAGGAAAACTGTGCTTCGTTAATTTCTTGCAGAGATACATCGCAATCTGACGCGGAAAGGCAATCGGCCGCGCGTTGTTTTTCGAAACCAACTGCTCAACCGTCAACTTGTAGTTTGCAGCCACAGCCTTTTGTATTTGTTCGATGGTTATGACTCCGGGCTCTTCCTCACTAGCTATGTTTCGAATCGCGTCTTTCGCGAGATCTTTGGAGACGGAGATTCCGCGCAGCGACGAAATAGCGAACAAGCGCACTAGCGAGCCTTCCAGTTCGCGCACGTTGTTCTTAACCCGGCTGGCGATAAAAAGCGCGACATCATCGGGAATCGCAAAACCCATTGCTTCAGCCTTGCGCTTGAGGATGGCGATCTTCGTTTCGAGATCTGGTGGCTCCAAGTCTGCAATCAAACCCCATTCAAACCTGGAGTGCAGTCGCTCTTCCAGCGTGGGAATTTCGCGGGGCGGACAATCAGAACTAATTACGATCTGTTTTTGCTGCTCGTAAAGGGAATTGAACGTGTGAAAAAACTCTTCCTGCGTGCGCTCCTTCCCGGCCATGAACTGAATATCGTCGATGAGCAGCACATCAACCGATCGATATTGCTCGCGGAAGGCTTGCGTTCGGTCGTAACGGATTGAATTAATCAGCTCGTTCATGAACCGTTCCGACGAAAGGTAGGAAACTCGCAGATGCGGGTTGCTCTGTTTTATTGCGTGACCACACGCATGCATCAGGTGAGTCTTTCCCAGCCCGACGCCGCCATACAGATAAAGAGGGTTGTAAGTTTTCCCAGGAGCCTCGGCTACAGCGATCGACGCAGCGTGTGCGAATTGATTACAGGAACCAACTACGAAACTGTCGAACGTGTATTTGGCGTTTAGCGAAGGATCGAGTGAAAGCTGTCTTGCGGGAGCGGCGGCCGTACCGTGACTCATTGAAACAGCGGGTTGGGTTTGTGTTTGAGCCGGCTCAGCTTGACTGGCAATCGACGAACCCTGAACGACCACTGGCGCCGATTTGGAATTGTCTTCAGGGAGGACCCAATCCACCCGGTAACCCGACAGACTAAACTCGCTCAGCGATTCCTCCATCAGGCCGATGTAATGTGACCTTACCCAGTCGCGTACTACCTGATTCGGAGCGCGCAGTCGAATCTGACGCTGGATGCGATCAATTCCCTCAAACCCGATCGGGTTAAACCAGGTGTCGAAGCTTTCACTTGGAAGCTTGGTTTTGATCTTTCGCAGAACACTATCCCAAAGGCTGTTGTCCACCAAAACTCACCCTCATGACTCTGATGATTTCACAAAAACACAAACGGCTCCTAACACAAACGACTAGGAGAAATTGAACGACCCTTTTGGCTGCCCTTGGCTGGTTCGCTAAAGTCGTGAGGCCTTTCTTTACGAATTACTCACAGCTTTTTCCTCAGCTTTGTGGAAAAGCCCGCTTCCTTAAAGTAAAGCTTTAAGCTCTGGATTATCAATCACTTACAGGGACTGATGGGAACGTGGCCGGAGACTAACACACAGCTTTCGTCGGTAGCAAGACGGACAAAAAATAAAACACCACAGTCATGATTGACCCGACCAATTGTCGCTCTTAAAGGTCAGAAATCACTCGGAGTCAGAAGGTTGAACCGCCATTTGCACACGTCGTGTGCAAATGGTTTAGCGTTCTGCTTTTGAGGGCTGGGAGCAATTGATATCCGGAGCCTTTCTTGACATAACATCACACGAAAGCTAGTCTTACGCTTTTCTTTTCAGGGGAGAACTTTCAGCAATGGCAAAGAGAACGTTTCAGCCGAACAATCGGCGACGAGCTAAGACGCACGGATTCCGCGCGCGGATGGCCTCGAAAGCCGGTCGGCTTGTACTCAAGAGGCGCCGGGCGAAGGGCCGCAAGCGGTTGACTCCAGTACACTACTAACGCAGTGGTTCATGAAGCCATACTTGCGTAGCAGCAAAGAGTTTCAAAAAGTCTACCGATTGGGCAAACGCTATGATGGCAGTTTGATGAACGCCTTCGTCTTGCCCAACAAGTTGTCACACAACCGACTTGGCATAACAGCGTCGCGAAAGGCGCTGGGGAAAGCAGTTCAACGAAACCGCGCAAAGCGGCTGCTCAAAGAAACCTTTCGACTGCAATCTTCGTCTTTAGATCGTTTGCAGAACAAGTATGATTGGGTTGTCAATGCTAAGCGACGGTTGGCTTCGCAAAAAGTAAGTGACGCGATCACGGAATTTGAACTGTTAGTGTCCCGGGTCGCCGAGACGGAGAGTAACGGAAGAGAGTAAGTCCCAATCGCCTGGGCATGCGTGAAGTCAGTACTAATAGCACTTTTAAAGTTTTACAAGCTCGCCATTTCACCATTTCTTCCAGCTGCTTGCAGGTTCTCTCCTACATGCTCGCAATATGCCGTCGAGGCAATTAGTCGTTACGGCGCGCTACGCGGCAGCGGGTTGGCGCTTCGGCGATTGTTGCGTTGCCATCCATTCAGTGCGGGTGGCTACGATCCAGTGAAGTGAACGCAAGCAAATCGTCCTGAGCGCCCATTAAATGCAGCAAAAAAGACTAATCATCGCTCTATTGATCTCCGTGGCGATCCTCGCCGCCTGGAGTATGCTCGCGCCACGGCCCCAGCCGCCGGCGCCGACTCCTCAATCACAAGCAACACCGCAAGAGACGGGAAGTCCTACAGCAGTCGCCTCGGCAACTCCGACGCCGCAATTAGCGGCGGGTCAGATCGTGAATACGGCGCCACATCGAATTGTTTCAGTTAAAACACCTCTGTTTGAAGCGAAGTTCGATAGTCTCGGGGCCGAAGCAACCAGCTGGATTATCAAAAGGAACAAGGACAGCGGCCAGGAGATTTTTTCAGTCGCCGGCAGGAAGAAGGAGCGCATCCCGCTTGAGTTGATTTCTCAGGAGGGCTTGAAGAGAGTGCCGCGTGAGGTCCCCTTTCAAATAGCGACGGGTGATCCGGCGGTCGACAATCTACTTCGCTCTAACAACTACACCGTCGAGGGTCCTGCGGGAACCAGCGGCGATACTGAGATCGCATTGGCTGTCGGCGAGAAGAAGCGCGTAACTTTCCAGCTGAAAGATCAAGCAACAGGCCTCGAGATCACAAAGGCTCTCGAATTCGATGCTGATAGTTACATCGCAAACCTGGAATGCACGATCAAGCGAGGCGGTCAAAGCGTCCCGCAAGCGAAGGTTAGGGTGGGACCCAGTATCGGAGACCAGGGCATCAAAGCTTACAGCTTTTATTCTGTTGCCCCTGAATCCGTCATTGCTTTATCAGGTCAAAAGGCCGAACGCCACTACGCTGCCGCAATCAATGAAAACAAAACTACTCCCGATCGGCTCCCAATCCCTGGGCCAGTAAATTGGGGTGCGATTGGCGACACCTACTTTTCGATGGTCGCTGTTCCGGCGCGTCCTGTTGAAGGATTAGAGCTGCAGACGACTGCGTACGAACACACGACCGCAGGCAAGCCGGAAAAGCGCTTCTTGATATCGGCGTGGGTTCCAATTCCTACGGACGGTTCGAAGTCAGCAGTTTACTCCGGTCCCAAAGATCACTACGTTTTAGCTGATGAGAGCGCGGCGCTGCGAAAAGTGGTCGGGCGGGAAAGCATCGACCTTGACGGGTTGATTGACTACGGGTATTTGGGATGGATCTCGCGGCCACTTTCAGTGCCCATTCTGAATGCGATTAAGTGGCTGCAGAAGCTCACGGGCAGTTATGGCGTTGCCATCATCCTCTTTACGATTGTCATCTACTCGCTCTTTTTCCCGCTGAAATGGCGCTCTTCAAAGTCAATGAAGAAGGCCCAAAAGCTGGCGCCGAAGATGAAGGAGCTGCAGGAAAAGATCAAGGGGATGAAGCAGAACGATCCCCGGCTCAAAGAATTACAAGTCGAGCAGCTGCGGCTGATGAAAGAAGGTAATCCGCTTGGGGGCTGTCTGCCTTTGCTGATTCAGATGCCTTTCCTGTTTGCCCTTTATCGCGCCATCACTATTTCACTCGATTTTCGCCAGGCAAGTTTTCTCTGGCTGCCTGACCTATCGGCTCCCGAACCTTATTTCATTCACATCCTGCCGATATTAATGGCAGCGACGATGATCGTACTGCAGTTGATAACGCCGGCGCCGTCAGCAGATCCTCTGCAACGAAAAATGATGGCGGTAGGCATGCCGCTGTTCATGCTCTACATCCTTTGGAGTGCTCCGTCAGGCCTGTTAGTCTACTGGCTCGTCGGCAACATTGTTGGCTTCGGGCAGCAGTTTGTAATCAACAAGTGGACGAGCACGGAGCCCGAAGCGGTGCTGCAAGAAGGTGCGAACAACAAGAAACCGACTAAAAAAGGAAGCCCGTAGCAATCGTGGGAGATTGAGTGAAGATGCCAGACGTTAACACGGATGCAGGAACTTTTCTTGAGGCGTTGCTGAAGACTACGGGCCTGCGCATCGGTGTCGCTGTTAACGAAACGCCGTCAGAGTATCTCCTCGATTTGAGCGGACCCGACGCTGAACTTTTGCAGGTGGATGGCGGCGAACTACTGCAGGCGATCCAGCACTTGATTAGCCAGGCATTCGGCCGAAAACTCCCCGAGGGTCAACGAATCGTCTGCGACGTAGAAGGCTTTCGCGCGACGCGCGAAGCAGAGTTGCGAGCAATGGCTAACCATGCCGCTACGCGCGTTCGATCAAGTGGGGCGCCATTTGTTTTTGGAGAAATGAATTCCAATGAACGCCGCATAATTCACCTCTCCCTGGCTGAATGTGAAGACCTTTTCACGGAGTCGGTCGGCGACGGACCAGCAAGAAAGGTTCGGGTTGCGTTAAAATCCTCCCGCTAGACAATCAACTTAGTCGAGTCAGTTCCCTCCATTCTTAACCGATGGACACTATTGTTGCGGTGGCCACATCCGCCGGTCGCAGCGCGATCGGAGTAATACGCCTTAGCGGCCCACAGTCGCTCGTGATTCTTCGTCGACTGCTCGCCCAAGAATCATTCATACCCGCCCCGCGTTACGCGTCTCTGAAACAAATCTTTCGCGAGTCAGGTGAACCGCTTGACTCAGCCCTGATCACTTACTTCGAGGCCCCACACTCTTTCACTGGTGAGGACATGGCCGAGATTAGTTGCCATGGGTCTCCAGTCGTTTTACGAAACGTATTGGATTTGACTCTGCGTTTCGGCGCCCGACTTGCGGAGGCTGGGGAGTTTTCTTTGCGTGCTTGTAAACATGGAAAGATGAACCTCAGTCAGGCAGAAGCGATTCGAGATTTGATCGCCGCGCAAACGGACGCAGCGGCGACGCACGCGGCACGTCAACTGAACGGAGAACTGTCGAGCGCGCTCCAACCGGTCAAGGATAAGTTGATTAGCGTCATCGTGAAATTGGAGTCGGCACTCGAGTTCGTGGAGGACGACCTCCCAGAGTTAGATGTCGCACGTACGCGAAATCAGCTTCAAGAGATTGCGGAGCTGTTCGACGGCATGGCCCGCACATATGCGGCAGGCCGCATGTTGCGCGAGGGTTTGAAGGTTACTCTAGTGGGCCGTCCTAACGTAGGTAAGTCCAGTCTATTCAATAGGTTGCTGGGGCTAGATAGAGCCATCGTGACCGATATTGCTGGCACGACGCGCGACACAATAACGCATGACCTCAGTTTGCAAGGGGTGCCAGTTTCGCTTACTGACACGGCCGGCATTAGGTCCGCGGGCGACAAGATTGAAGAGTTTGGTGTGGAACGAACACAGCGAGCGATGGTTGAAGCAGATATGTTGGTTGTGGTGGTAGATGGTTCGACCGAGTTGCATGCGGAAGACCATTCCGTTCTGAAGGCTGCGCGAAGCGGTCGACATGTTGTTGCGATCAACAAGAGTGATTTGGACCAGGTGCCTGGGCCGATGAACGGATTGCCACATGTGCCAAACGCGATCCACGTATCAGCCTTGACGGGTGCAGGACTCGAGGAGTTGACCACTGCTATACTTGAACCTTTCGGCGCTGTTGATTCAGAGAGTGTAGGGCTGCTGATCACTGACAGTCGGCACTACGATCTGTTGCGCAGATCGCAAAGTTCGTTGGACGATTCAGTGATTGCGTTTGGATTGAAGCGTAGCGAAGAGCTTGTACTGGTGGGTCTTCACAACGCCCTTCTTTATCTCGGTGAGATCACGGGCGAAACCACGGCGGACGAAATTCTGGGGCAAATTTTTAGCACGTTCTGCATCGGTAAGTGATGATGGTTTTTGATGAAGCATTCGAAGTGATTGTGATTGGTGGTGGTCACGCCGGTTGCGAAGCTGCGTCCGCCGCCGCGCGCCTGGGAGCGGAAACAGCCCTTGTTACGCTAAATCTCGATCTAATTGGCCAAATGTCGTGTAACCCGGCAATCGGCGGAATCGCCAAAGGACACCTGGTTCGTGAGATCGATGCGCTTGGTGGAGTTATGGGGCGAGTCGCTGATCGCTGCGGTATCCAGTTCCGTTTGCTAAATCGCTCGAGAGGACCGGCGGTGCAGTCGCCGCGCGCGCAAGCCGATCGAGCGCTCTACCGAGTGGAGATGCGGAGGACCCTCGAACACACGCCCAACCTTCACTTGCGGCAGGGCACCGTTACCGATTTAGTAATCGAAAACGGTCGCATCAAAGGGGTGGTAATGCAGGATGGCCGCAGGATGGCCGCGAAAGTGGTCGTGATTGCTGCCGGCACGTTTCTAAACGGACGGATTCATACCGGCAAGCGAACATATTCAGCTGGCAGAGCGGGCGAGCCGGCATCGATTGAGCTGGGGGAGACCCTGAAGCGGATTGGCTTCCCAGTCGGTCGACTCAAAACGGGCACCCCACCAAGACTCGACGGGAGAACGATCGACTGGTCAGCTTTTGAGGCTCAAGAAGCTGATGAAAGCCCAGTGCCGTTTTCGTTTTCAACTGACAAAATCGAGCAACGGCAGTTGCGTTGCTACATCGGCTATACGACTGAGAAACTGCATGACACGATTCGGAAAAACCTCGATCAGTCTCCGCTCTACTCAGGACAGATCTCGGGAGTAGGCCCACGTTACTGCCCGTCGGTCGAGGATAAGGTAGTCAAGTTTGCCGAGAAAGATCGCCACCAACTGTTTCTGGAGCCAGAAGGACACGACACCAACGAAGTGTACCTGAACGGGTTTTCGACGTCTTTGCCAGCCGAGTTGCAGCAAGAGCTGGTGAGAATGGTGCCGGGGCTTGAGGATGCGAGAATCATTCGGCCTGGGTACGCGATTGAATATGACTACGTCGACCCGAGAGAGCTGGGGCCCGACTTGCAGTGCCATCGGATCCCGGGGCTTTTTCACGCCGGACAAATAAATGGGACGACGGGCTATGAAGAAGCTGCCTGTCAGGGATTGATAGCCGGCATAAATGCCGCCAACTCAGTTTCCGGAAGGCAGAGTTTTAGACTAACCCGAGATGAGGCTTACATTGGTGTGCTTGTCGATGATCTGATTATGAACGGAGTTGACGAACCCTATCGGATATTTACATCGCGTGCCGAACATCGACTGGCGCTCCGCCACGATAACGCAGACGAACGATTAAGACCTCACGGACGGCAGCTTGGGTTGGTTGGGGATACCGACTGGGATCGTTTTCACCAACGTCGCGAGAGAATAGCGGTTGCCAAGAGATGGGCACGTGACACGAAAATAGGCCCTGCAGACAGTGCTTATGCGGCTATTTCAGAAGTGGTAGAAAGCGACATCTCGGAAGGCATTAACCTTGAAAGCTTGGCTAAACGAAGCGGGATAACGCCCGGCGTGATTTACGGTCTGCTCCCGGTAGAGGCACAGAGTGTGGTCGGACAAAGGGATCTGGAGTCGGCACTAGCGGACAATCTATATGCAGGCTACATCCAGGTTCAGGACGCAGCCAATCGCCGCCTCAAACACCAGGATACGATGCGCATCCCAGCCGATCTGAATTTCCGTGCCTTGGCCGGTCTTTCCCATGAAATGGTTGAGCGACTAGAGCGCACGCGACCGCGAACATTCGGTGAGGCCAGAGGGATTCCCGGCCTAACCGCAGCCGCGTTATCGACGCTCTACGTAGCCGCAAGCCTGCGCTCATGAATGTTTCACGTGTCCCGCTTCTCTTGATGGGACACGTGAAACACTTTTGCCCGACGGAAGGCACATAAAACCTCCCGTCGCCTTCTCTCGTAGCCACTCCCGCCAGCCTTGTGTTAAGTTAAGCTAAATTTAGCGTAGTGAAATAAGTCGCTCTAAATGACCAAAACCATTGCGATCGCCAACCAAAAAGGTGGGGTAGGTAAGACTACAACTGCTGTTAATCTTGCCGCCGTCTTAGCTGCCTCTCAGAGGTCTGTGCTCTTGGTCGACGCGGATCCGCAGGGTAACGCGACGTCGGGCGTTGGTATTCAGCGAGGTAGTTTTCGCAAAAGTATCTATCACTGCCTTGTTCTGGGCGAACCGGTTCAGGATGCTCTTTTGAGCACGGAGATATCAAACCTAAGAGTCCTGCCGGCTAACAAGGATTTGGCAGGAGCTGAAGTTGAGTTAGTTGAGGTCGATCAGCGCGAGTCCCAGCTTCGTCAGTGTCTAACAACAGTAGAAGCGGATTACGACTATATCGTGATCGACTGCCCGCCGTCGCTCGGCCTCCTAACCCTGAACGCGCTTACAGCAGCAAAATCTCTCCTCGTTCCCATCCAATGCGAGTACTACGCCCTCGAAGGCGTGACAGAGCTATTCGACACGCTGGCCCGGATCCGACGACTGTATAACCCGAACCTAACGATTGAAGGTCTGCTGTTAACGATGTACGACGAGAGGACTAACCTTTCAACCGCCGTTGCGTCGGACCTGCGCGACTTCTACGGTCAACAGGTTTTCGAAACTGTAATTCCAAGAAATGTCCGACTTGCCGAGGCACCCAGCTACGGAAAACCGATAACGGTTTACGATCCTCACTCGAAAGGTGCTGAAGCCTACATGCACTTGGCTAAGGAGATAATCGCCCATGACACGAAAGCCGTTGGGTCGGGGGTTGGGAGCGCTACTATCGGCTGAGGGAACAGCCCCAGCCCGCGAAGATACCAACGAAGTTTCTATCGAGCTAATAGATCGTAGCCCGTTGCAGCCGCGTACGAATTTTGACGAGGCGAAATTGTCGGACCTGGCGAAATCCATTACTGCCAATGGCGTTGTTCAACCGGTGCTATTGCGAAGGCGTGGCGGGAGATTTGAGTTGGTCGCGGGCGAGCGGCGATGGCGAGCGGCGCAACTGGCTGGACTAACCAAAATCCCCGCAGTGGTGCGCGAAGTGCCCGATGAGAACGTGCTTGAGATAGCGCTCATTGAAAACATCCAGCGCGAAGATTTGAATCCAATTGAAGAAGCGAAGGCTTATCAGAAACTGATCGAAACATTAGGTCTTACTCAGGAGAGCGTTGCTACAAAGGTCGGCCGCGACAGATCGTACATCACAAACTACTTGCGGTTGCTGCGTCTCCCCGAGGATATCCAGACGCTTGTCCAGGTCGGACGCCTTTCGACTGGACATGCCAGAACACTCCTAGGCCTCGAACACGTAGATCAACAGCGACGGATCGCGAGGCGCGTAATTGAACAAGATCTTTCCGTCAGAGCAACCGAGCAGATCGTACGCCGTTCGGCGGACTCAGTGAGCAAGACTAAGAGCAAGGGCCCGCCGCACCAAAGCGACGATGCCAATGTCCGAGCAGCGGAAAGCAAACTGCGAAGACTCTTCGGCACGCGCGTCCGCATCGTTCACGCGAAAGGCTCGGAAGCGGGGAAGGTCGAATTGGAGTTTTACAGTGAGGCTGACCTCGTTCGACTCTATGACCTTTTGAGCAAGGTTGCCTGAGTCGTGGTCTTTAATACCACGCAACTGCCGCGTCGACGGTACATTGTACAGCCCGCGAGGTATCCTGTGGCTCTGGGTGATGGGTAGATGGGTTGATGGAGGGCGGAAAGAGGCTCGCTTGACCGCTTTTTCTTGTGAATGTTATGCTCCGTCGCTTTTAAGGTTGACGAGTTTGAGGCGATCATAGATGACTATGTTCGGACTGGCAGAAGGCTCAATCCAGCTCGTGCCGGATGGCACATTGCTGGTGCACATGGCGCTAATCATCATCATGGTGGTGGTGGTGAATAAGACGCTGCTCGGGCCCATAAATCGAGTGTTAGCCGAGAGAGAGAGCCGGACAAAGGGTCGGTTCGGCGAAGCGGAAGCCGCTGTGGCGAGCGCGAGCAAGCGGATGGCGGAATATGAGCGTCGAGTACGCGAAGCGCGGGCGAGCGGCTACAAAGACCTGGAAGATATGCGCGCTGCGGCGGCGGTAGAAACGTCGAGCAAGATCAACGAGGTGAAGTCGGAGGTAGGTGCCTGGCGCGACGCTGAGAAGGCAAAAGTGGCAGCCGCTCAGGAGGAAGTGAAGACGAACCTCGCGGGAGATGCGAGAGCCAGAGCGGCGGAAATTAGTAGCCGAATTTTGGGTCGGTCGGTTGGCTCGTGAGCGAGGATAGAAAAGTTTTATCAACTTCTGAGGTTTCGAAAAGTCCTTCATGCTAATCGCGCTTTCATTTTTACTGCCGGAGTGGATTGAGACTTACGGTAACTATCCAGGCTTGGAGGCGTGGAAGTTTCTAAATCTCATTATCTTCATCGTCGCAGTATTGATCCTTCACTCGCGGTTTGGTAAGCCAATTAAGGAAGCGTTTCGCTCACGCGCGGAAGGAATCAAAAGCGAAATCGCGAGAGCCCAAGAGGAGCGTGACACAGCCCTCGCAAAGCTGGCCGAGATTGAAGCGCGCTTTGGGAACCTTGAGGCTGAGCTTTCAGGTATTCGCGAAAAGGCCAGTGCGGAGGGAGCGGCGGAAAAACAACGACTCAGCGCTGCGGCAGATGACGAGATAAAAAAGATTCGAGAGCAGGCAAAGAGGGAAATCGAAAGCGCGGGAAAAGCGGCGCGGCAAGAGTTACGGAGATTCGCTGCCGGCGAGAGCGTGCGGCTGGCGGAAGAGATCCTTAAGCGAGAAATTCGCCCTGAAGATGATGCGAGGCTGACGTCGATGAGTGTGCAGCAGTTTGGGAGGACGAGCGCTTGAGTTCACAGACTGTTGCCAGACGCTATGCGACGGCATTGGCCGATGTTCTGAAAGAGCGCGGTGAAGAAGGCCCAGTTCAGGCGGAACTGACGGGCTGGGAGCGGATGGTTTTTGGGAACAGTGCTTTGCTTGAAGCACTGGGCAATCCGACTGTGGCCTATGAGCAGAAGCGAAATCTTCTAGGGGAGTTGATTGATCGAACGAAGGTTCACTCGACGACCGCGAATTTTCTGCGCTTGTTGTTAAAGAACCAGAGACTGTCGGAACTTCCTCAGGTCAACGCAAAACTAGCGGAAGTGTTGGACGAGCGTAGTGGTTTAGTTAGCGCCCACGTTCTGTCTGCGCGGCCAGTTGCCGAGTCAACCAAGGCTTTGCTGGAGGAGAAACTGCTTCAGGTTACCGGCAAGAAGGCGAGATTGACCTTTGAAACCGATGAAGCCCTGCTGGGTGGAATTGTCACACGAATCGGGTCAACGGTTTACGACGGGTCAGTGCGAGATCACCTGCGACGACTACGTGAGGAAATGGCGGGTTAAGTAAAGGACAACGATGGAACCAATCAGAGCGGACGAGATTAACGAAATTATTCGAAAGCAGATCGAAAATTTCGAAAGCGGCGTGACCGTGATGGAAGTCGGCACGGTTATCAAAGTCGGCGACGGAATCGCGGAAATTCATGGGCTGGAAAAGGTGATGGCCGGCGAGTTGTTGGAGTTTCCGCATGACGTTCGCGGGCTGGCGCTAAACCTCGAGGAAGACAAAGTCGGCGCCGTTTTGTTTGGCGATTTCCAGACAATCAAAGAAGGCGATCTCGTAAAGCGAACCAGCCGGATCATGCAGGTGCCTGTCGGCGACGCGATGATTGGTCGCGTAGTCGACGCACTGGGAAATGCGATCGACGATCGTGGGCCACTGGTGACCGAAGAATTCTACGCCATTGAACGCATCGCGCCCGGAGTGGTCGATCGTCAGCCGGTGAAGGAGCCGCTACAGACGGGTCTGAAGGCAATCGACGCAATGGTGCCGATCGGGCGCGGGCAGCGCGAATTGATTATTGGTGACCGGCAAACTGGAAAGACTGCAGTTGCGGTCGACACAATCATTAATCAAAAGGGCAAGGACGTAATCTGTATTTACGTCGCCATTGGGCAAAAGGCTTCCACGGTAGCGCAGGTAGTTAAGACACTTGAGGACTTCGGCGCGCTGGAATACACAATCGTAGTGAAAGCGACGGCCTCGGATCCGGCGGCGATGCAGTTCCTCGCTCCTTATTCCGGCGCCGCCATGGGCGAATACTTCCGCGACAACGGACGTCATGCACTTACGATTTACGACGATCTTTCCAAGCAGGCAGCGGCCTACCGCGAAATCTCGCTGTTGCTGCGTCGTCCACCAGGTCGTGAAGCGTATCCGGGTGACGTGTTCTATCTTCACTCGCGCTTGCTGGAGCGTGCGGCGAAAATGTCGGACCTTAAGGGCGGCGGTTCGCTGACGAGTCTTCCAATTATTGAGACTCAGGCTGGTGACATCTCTGCATACATTCCGACAAATGTAATTTCAATCACTGACGGCCAGATCTTTCTCGAAGCCGATCTTTTCAACAGCGGTATCCGCCCGGCGATCAACGTAGGTAACAGCGTTTCGCGCGTGGGCGGGTCAGCTCAGATTAAGGCGATGAAACAGGTGGCCGGAACGCTCCGCATTGAACTGGCCCAGTTCCGAGAGTTGCAGGCTTTTGCGCAGTTCGGTTCCGACCTCGACAAGGCAACGCAAGCACAGCTGGCGCGCGGCGAACGCCTCGTTGAGATTCTCAAACAACCTCAGTATCAGCCGATGAACGTTGAAAACCAGGTGCTCGTGATCTGGGCTGCGAGTAACGGTTATGCAGACGACGTTGCTACGGAAGACGTGCGCAGTTTTGAAGCGGGGTTGTTGAAGTTTGTGGAGAATTCACATCCGGGTTTGCTGCAGAGTATTCGCGAGAAGAAGAGTTTGACTGAAGAAATTACAGCAAATCTCAAGCAGGCTCTCGGAGAATACAAGGATATCTGGGCTGAAAGATCCGACACGGCTGCAGGAACCGGCGCAGTGGTAACCGCAGCAGCATCGGCACAGCCGGCTGCCGGAGCATAGTTCTAGTTTTCAATGCCGAATCTTCTCGACATTCGCCGGCGCATCAAGTCGGTAAAGAACACCCAACAGATCACCAAGGCCATGAAGATGGTCTCGGCGGCGAAGCTGAAACGCGCGCAGGACCGTGTCGTCACGGCGCGTCCGTTTGCGAACAAGATGATCGAAGTCCTTGGCGGACTCGCAGAACGGACCGATGAAAATTTTCATCATCCCCTACTCGACGCGCGTGGCGACGAACGCTATTTGCTCGTGCTCGTGACTGCCGACAAAGGTTTGTGTGGAGCGTTCAATACTAATCTCACTAAGGCTGCGCAATCTTTCATACGCCAGAATGCCGACAAACAAATTGAAATTCTCCCAGTGGGTCGCAAAGGAAGAGACTTCTTCAAGCGCCGTGGGGCTTCGCTTGTCGGCGAGTATATTGGCGTAACCGGCAAAGGCCGAGTTGATTTTGCCGAAGCGCTGGAAATTGCACGCGACGTGATCAAGCGTTTCACCGACGATGAAGGTATCGACAAGGTTTTCATTATCTACAACGAATTCAAGTCGGTGCTGCAACAACGAGTGGTGACGGAACAGCTTCTTCCCGTAGCTCGCGCAACAGCGGCAGCGGAACCTGTCGCTACTGCCAAATCAGACAACCTGGTTGACTACATTTACGAACAGCCGCCCGCCGAGATCTTCGCTCGCTTGCTGCCGCGTTTGGTGGAGACTCAAATCTTCCGCGCCTTGCTCGAATCAATTGCTTCAGAACAAGGTGCACGAATGACGGCGATGGATTCGGCATCGAAAAACGCCCGCGAACTAATCGATACGCTGACGCTAAATATGAACCGCGTGCGTCAGGCAGCTATTACTAACGAGATCATCGAAGTGGTTTCGGGTGCGGCCGCTCAGTAATCCATTTGATTTGTTAAGTATTGAGAAAGGGAAGCGGCGTTGGCGGCTTCCCTTGATTTGTCTTTGGCACTTTTGATCTGGAAGATGCACCCAGCCTTGAAAAAACTTTGGGGTTACGGTCCGCTGCTGCTCTGGATGTTATTTATCTGGATCGCTTCCTCAAACCAGTTTTCGGCAGCCAACACGTCGCTGTTTGTGCGGCCCATCTTGCTCTGGTTATTCCCAAACATGAGCGAGGCTTCGCTGGCAGCAATACACTTTTTGACCCGGAAACTCGCGCATTTCACCGAGTACGCAATCCTGGCATTTTTGGCGCGACGCGCCTTCATGAGCTCGAGCAGCAGATTTCTGCGTCAAAGTTGGTTTCAGTTGGCCGTATTCCTGGTCGCGATTTACGCTTTGCTTGATGAGTTTCACCAGAGCTTTGTGCCGTCGCGGACTTCATCTGCCTACGATAGCGCCATCGATCTAGCAGGCGGACTGACATTACTGTTGCTGTTCAAGCTCTTTGCCGGGAACAAGTTCAGAGAAGCAGCAAGAACTACTAACTGAAGCATGTCGGCACACTTTCCCCCGACGCCAGCTTTGTGCAATTATTTCTTCTGGACTCGCCTGCTGACGCGAACTAACCAGCTTGCAGCGCCGTATTAACACCGTGGCAAAAAACCTGCCGCCCAAAGGAGAAAGTAATGGGAATATTAGACGCCATCCGCTCACAGTTCATTGAGGTCATCGAGTGGCTCGACGACTCTGGCAACACTCTGGTCTATCGGTTTCCGGTCCAGGGACAGGAAATCAAGAATGGAGCGCGGCTGACGGTGCGCGAGTCGCAAGCAGCCGTTTTTGTGCATCAAGGCCAGATTGCTGATGTATTCGGTCCCGGATTGCATACGATCGATGGCGGCAACACCCCAATCCTCTCCAAGCTTGGCGCGTGGATGCACGGCTTCAACTCGCCTTTCAAAGCCGAAGTTTATTTCGTCAACACCAAACAGTTCAACGATCTGAAATGGGGCACTTCGAATCCGATCATGATGCGCGACGCTGACTTCGGCATGGTGCGTCTGCGCGCGTTTGGAATTTACTCAATTCGTGTTTCGGATCCGGGGGCCTTCATCAAAGAGATCGCCGGAACCAATGCGCACTTCGTGACGGAAGACATCGAAGGTCAGTTAAAGCGAACTTTGGCTAGCGGGTTCAGTGATGCGTTAGGTGAGTCGAAGATTGCGGCGCTTGATCTGGCGTCAAACTACGACGAGCTCGGCAGGTTCATACGCACAAAACTAACAGACGATTTCAAGGGCTACGGTCTGGAGTTGATGAAGTTTGTCATTGAGAATATTTCCTTGCCCGCCGAAGTTGAAGCCGCAATGGACAAGCGAACATCAATGGGCGTCATTGGCGACGTTGGTCGTTACGCGCAATTCCAGGCTGCTGATGCGATGCGCGACGCCGCACAGAATACAGGTGGCGGTGGCGCCGCAACTGGCGCCGGTCTCGGTGCAGGCTTTGCGATTGGCAACGCCATGGCTGGGGCGATGTCCAACGCGATGAATCAATCAAAGACCGAAGCGGCTGCTCCGAAAACCGCATGTCCGAAGTGTGGCGCCGGCAACGCCACCAACGCCAAGTTCTGCAACGAATGCGGGACGAAGATGGAAACTACGCCGCAGCCTTGCGCGAAGTGCGGAGTGCCATTACAGCCAGGCGCGAAGTTCTGCAACGAATGCGGGACGAAAGTCGAATAGTTCTCAGGCGAATGTAGAGCCTCAGGGCCCGAAGTTTGCGACTCAGATCGTTAAGCTTCGGGCCTTGTTCTTATCTTTCAAGACGACCGCGTGTTATTCTTGCGGCAAATCTAGCCGGGCAAGGAATCAACTCAACATGCTCAATCAGTTCAAACAGCCTCGCCGAGTAGTAATCACGGGCCTGGGTTGTGTCACGCCCCTCGGTATTGGACGTGAGGTGTTTTGGACTGCCTTGACCAACGGAGAGAGCGGCGTTCGTCGCATCGAGTCGTTTGACGTTTCAAACTCACCGGTGAAGATTGCCGCGCAGGTTCCCAATTTCGACTGGGAAGCAGAACTCAATCCGAAGGATCGAAAGCACGTCCCCCGCACGGTGCCGCTGGCATTAGCCGCAGCGCGGGAAGCGGCTTGCGATGCGGGGATTTCGGCGGTTGAACTTTCGCTGGAAGATCGTCGCGCGATCGGTGTGGTGCTGGGAACTGGAGGGGGCGGACTCGCCTTCACCGAACAGCAGTATTCCTATTGGTACGTTGGCCCAACTTACAAAGCGAGTGTCTACACAATTCCATCCTCAACCCACGGCGGACTCTCCAGCGAACTTTCAATGGCCTTCGGACTACGCGGACTTTCGCACATCGTTTCAACCGGCTGTACGAGTTCGACTGACGCAATTGCCTACGCTGCGCAACACATCGCGCTCGGCCGGCAGGATGTGATGTTGAGCGGTGGAGTTGACGCTCCACTCGCGCCAGGAATTCTCGCCGGGTTCAACTTGATGACCGTGTTAACAAACGAGTGGAATGATGAACCGCATCGCGCGTCTCGTCCGTTTTGTTTGGATCGTTCCGGGA
Source organism: Pyrinomonadaceae bacterium (assembly GCA_035472495.1). Taxonomy (GTDB): domain Bacteria; phylum Acidobacteriota; class Blastocatellia; order Pyrinomonadales; family Pyrinomonadaceae; genus PSRF01. The sequence goes on from DATIPD010000004.1 coordinate 60,440, forward strand.
TTGTTTTAGGCGAGGGCGCGTGGATATATGTGCTCGAGGAACTAGAACACGCGAAAGAGCGTGGCGCGAAAATCTATGCCGAGATTACTGGCTACGGCGCGACCTGTGACGCTTATCATCGCGTGCGTTTGGAAGAGTCGGGCGACGAACCCGCGCGCGCTATGAAAATGGCAATGGCAGATGCGGGGCGCAAACCAGAAGAAATCGATTACGTTAATCTGCACGGAACTTCAACACTCCTCAACGATCGCATCGAGACGAGTGCCCTCAAGCTGGCGTTGGACGGCCAGGCAATAAAGACGCCGATGTCAGCAACCAAATCTCAAGTCGGACATCCTCAGGGAGCGAGTGGCGCCGCCGGTCTTGCCGCAACCTTGTGCGCGATGCACACCGGATTGATTCCGCCCACGATCAATCTCGACGAACCCGATCCCGCTTGCGACCTCGACTACGTTCCCAATGAAGCGCGGAAAGCCGACGTGCGCGTCGCGCTTTGCAACTGCATTGGCTTTGGGTCGAAAAACAGCGCGCTGGTTGTTGAGAAATTCGAGAACTAGCCGCGGGTTAACGCGGATACACGCAGATCAGCATCAGGCGAGTGCAGCGGGAGCCGTCTTCCTGAAGTTGCCTCTGGGTCGTTTTACTCAATTCTGATCCGCGTACAATCCGCGTTAATCTGCGGCCAATTTCGCAGTTTGCGTTAACGGGTTCAATCCGCTACGCTTTTGCGTTAATCCCAACAGCATTTCGAAATCCTATGGCACAACTGACTGAACAAATCGTCCTCGACGCGCTGCGTCAGATCCAGGACCCCGACCTACACAAAGACATCGTCACGCTCGGCTTTATCAAAGACCTGAAGATCGCGGGCGGCGACGTTTCGTTCCGCATTGTTCTTACGACCCCGGCTTGTCCGGTGAAAGCCGAGATGGAAAGCGCGGCACGCGAATTTGTTGGCGCACTTCCGGGCGTGACTTCTGTGTCAGTAACGATGGACGCGGAGGTTCCCAAAGGCAGGGGCTTCGGCGATAAGGTGAGTATCGATGGGGTGCGCAACATCATCGCCGTGTCGTCCGGCAAAGGTGGAGTTGGTAAGTCGACGGTCGCCGTCAATCTAGCGGTGTCGTTGGCGCTCGACGGCGCGCGCGTCGGACTGATGGACATGGACGTCTATGGTCCGAACGTTCCCATTATGCTTGGTGCTGCTGACGCGCGTCCGGAAGTTGATGTAAACAAGCTCGTGCCGATCGAAGCTTACGGTGTGAAGTTGATTTCGATGGCGCTGCTGCAGCCGGGCGACAAACCGATGATCGTGCGTGGCCCGATTCTGCACGGCCTGGTAAAACAATTTCTGACTGATGTGAAGTGGGGCGAACTCGATTACTTGATCGTTGACATGCCTCCCGGCACGGGCGACGTGCAGCTGTCGCTGGCGCAACTGGTTCCGGTTCAGGGCGCCGTCCTGGTGACGACGCCCCAGGATGTTGCCGTTGCCGATGTGCGTCGCGCGTTGCGCATGTTTGAGACAGTGGCCATTCCAATTCTCGGCATCATCGAAAACATGAGCTACTTCATCGCGCCTGACACTGGCAATCGTTACAACATTTTCGGTGAAGGTGGAGGAGCCAAACTGGCCGAGATGTACCATGTGCCTTTGCTCGGTTCGGTCCCGCTGGGGCTCGAGGTTCGCGAAGGTGGAGACAAAGGTGTGCCGGTGGTTGTGAGTCATCCGGAATCCCCGCAGGCGCAGGCGTTTAGAAAAGTGGCTGAGGAAGTGGCGAGGCAGGTCTCGATTGAGGCCATGAAGCCTGAATTAGTCGTCTTGAAATAAGGTGCAGGTTTAGTTTCATTGCTCGAGTTTTCGAACTTTGCCGAAACGCTGCGAGATTGGCCAAGACAACATCAGAACTGGGAGCGCAGCGACCAGGCGCACACTCAACCCGCTCAAAACACCTCGGAAAAATGGTTTCAATCTGGAAATATTGACGTTGAGTCTGTGGCTGGTCGCGGCGCTCCCAGTTCTGATTTTGTCTCGAATCGTTACTGGCAATCCAAAGTTAACCAGAACCTGAAATACACGGTCTTGGACTTAGGCCTTAGGCCTTGGTATTATTCAGCCGACAGAAATCAACGGCCTACGGCCAGATTCTACTGAGTGATTGATAAAGGGAGTTAATCGAATATGTCTACAGAAACCACCTCTACCGGAATGCCAATGGGTGCCCCGACTGCGCCAGCAATGTCCCTCGACGTCACTGACGCGGCGATTGTCGAAATTAAGAAATTTATGTCTGGTGAAGAGGGCCTGCCGGAGACTTCAGGACTCCGCGTGCGCGTAGTACCGGGCGGCTGCTCGGGATTCCAGTACAGCTTGAACATTGAAGAAGAATCACGCGCCGGCGATTTCATCCTTGATAAAGGCGGAATCCGACTTTTTGTCGATATGTTTAGCGGCCAGTATCTTAACGGCGTCACGATCGATTACGTCACCGGTGTAATGGGATCTGGCTTCACCTTCACCAATCCCAACGCGACGGGAAGTTGCGGTTGCGGCAGTTCGTTTACAGCATAACTTTGCGACGGCAGACAGGATGTCTGTCCTACACTTCCACAGCGCGGTGCGCGATCGGCTCGAGAGTCTTTCTTAGAAAGACATTCGGGCCTTTCGCTTACCGCGTTTAGTTTTTCGCAACGCAAACTGTTAGTTTGCGTGAGTGCGTCGCAACCTGACACTTTTGGTTTACCGTCCACCCTTAGTATTGTTGTTGTCATGAAGTTCATTCAGACAGAGTCTGCCGCTGACGTCGCCACCGCCCGGAAACTTTTTGAAGAGTACGCCACGGCGTTGGGTTTTAGTCTCTGTTTCCAAAACTTTGACAAGGAACTGGCTGAGTTACCAGGCAACTACGCCGCGCCCGACGGCCGCTTGTTTCTGGCTGTCGCGGATCATCAGACGGCTGGTTGCATAGCGCTGCGCAAGATTGGTGACGGCATCTGTGAAATGAAGCGACTCTATGTTCGTCCCGAGTTTCGCGGAACGGGCCTGGGTCGCCACTTGGCCGAGAAGTTGATCGAGACGGCCCGCGAGCTGGGCTACAAACAAATGCGGCTCGACACTGTCCCCGGCAAGATGGACTCGGCCATCGCACTCTATCGCTCTTTAGGTTTCAACGAGATCGAACCTTACACGTTGAACCCGGTCGAAGGAGCGCTGTTCTTCGAACTCCAGCTTTAACCGCCAAGTCGCCCAAGGACGGCAAGCGAGGGACTGATGGTTGGCAAGAGTCGAGAGTATGCCTGCCTGTTTTACTGTCTTTCGCTTGGCGTTCTTGGAGTCTTGGCGGTTTAGGTTATGATGCAGCCAAATCAAAACTAACGGAGTCATAAACGATGCCTAAGATCGACGCCACTACTGCAACTGGTTCAGAAGAAATTGACGCCCCCGAAGGAAAGAAGCTGGTTCTCGTTCTCGAAGACGCAGGAATCGACATTCTGCATCGCTGTGGTGGCAATGCGCGCTGCACCACTTGTCGTGTTGAAGTTCTCGAAGGTGCGCCGGGTGAAATGGGCGAACTCGAGCGTAATCGTTTGGCGATGGAAACTGACCTCGCCGCTAACGTTCGCCTCTCATGCCAGATCAAAGTTCACAGCGATCTGAAGGTGCGCGTGGTTAATCAGGTGAGCACGAGAGGCATGGATGCCGGTCCCCGGCCGTTTGACGAGTAAACGGCCGCATAACTTAGGCGAAGCTGGTATTGCGTCTCCTTGCTTCAGGGTGTAATCTTCGCGCGTAATCCGCACTTTAAGTCGTAACTAAAACTGTTTTGAACCTCGCGGCTTTTCTCTCTGGAAAATCGCGAAGAACGCAGACAGCAAACGCCTGTCCTACTTACGGAGGTCATGATGTTCATCGAGTCAACTGCGCATCTCCCCATCAGTCTGGCTATGTTTCAGGAGCTGTTTCATCCACCGAACTCTGACGCGTTCATGCGCATCTTTTTCCGTTGGTTTCACTTTGCCGCCGGCATCACCTGGATCGGCTTGCTCTACTTCTTCAACCTGGTGAACGTGCCTTTCCAAAAAGGCATTGACGCCGATACGAAGAAGAAAGTGAACCCGGATTTGCTGGGGCGGGCTCTTTGGTGGTTTCGCTGGGGCGCAGTCGTCACCGTGCTTGCCGGCCTGGCATATTTCGCGATGTACATCTTGAAGGCTGATGTGAACAACGCGAACACGCTCGGTGGAGGCAACATCAACCTCTGGATGGTTTTCTTTGCCTGGCTGACGTATCCAATCGTTCTCTTCATCGTCGAGTTCCTGATCATCAAGAAAGTGCCCGCGCTGATCAAAGACGGACGAGTTTTTGCCATCGTCATGTTTGTGCTGGTGGCGATCGTGACGTGGGGGCTGGTGAAATTCTTCGACGGCATGCTCACCGTCGGTGGCCAGAGCTACGCCAGTAACAAGGCGTACTCGATCGGCATCGGTGGCGCTTACGGCATCGTGATGATGCTGAACGTCTGGGGAATCATCTGGCCGAACAACAAACGAATTCTCGCCGCGACAGCGGGAACCGGCCCGGCGGCGCCACCAGAATTAGCACGCCAGGCGTTCATTGCGTCGCGCACCAACACCTGGTTGTCGCTGCCGTTGCTGCTGTTCATGGCCACCTCGCATGGCGATTGGGTGATCTTCGGGAAGTAAGTAGAGTTTAGAGGAATAGCCGAGGAACGGAATTTATCATCCGTCATTTCAAAATTTGTCATTGGTCATTAACGCTAACCGCAAATGGCTAGCAGCAGTCGAAGAGTTCGATGGCAAATGATAAATTTGAAATGACATGGTAAATTCCGTTCCTTCTTCCAGCACAGCTAAGTCTCAACACTAAAGCGAACCCCTCTCCACGCATTCGGCACACTCCAGCGCAATAGTCGTGAATATCCCCAAGGTTTTAATAAAACGGAGGTGTGTAATGGGTACGACTGGTTCTTACAACGCCCGGGAATTCAACCTGGGTGGGCTTAAGGGCATTTCAGATGAAACGCTGGAGATGCATTTCAAACTCTACGAAGGCTACGTCAAAGAAACCAATAAACTGACTGAGATGATCGACAAGTTCATCCAGGACGGGAACGTCGATCAGGACGAGATGCCGGCGTACTCGGAACTAACCCGGCGGCTTGGCTTCGAGTACAACGGGATGGTTCTGCACGAATATTATTTTGACAACCTGAAGAACGGTGGCGGCACGGGTGATCCGGAACGCACTGCGCAATTTGTCAAAGCAGCAGAATCGAGTTTTGGCACTTACGAAGTTTGGAAAGCGGACTTTGTCGGCATCGGCAAGATGCGTGGCGTTGGCTGGGCCATCTGTAATCAGAACCCCGCAAACGGGCGGTTATCAAATCACTGGATCACGCTTCATGAAACCGGGAACATCGCCGGCTTCGACCCGGTGCTGGTGATGGACGTTTGGGAGCATGCGTTCCTGCTTGACTACAAGCCAGCGGAACGACCGAAGTACATCGAAGCGTTTTTCTCGAACATCGACTGGGCCACAGTTGAGAAGCGCTTGCAGAAACCTGCGAACGTGAGAAGCGTAAGTGCGTAAAAAACAGAAGGCAGAAGGCACGATGGCTGCCGGCTGCGAACCGCGCGTCAAGTAAGCTTACTGGGACCGCGCCGGCCCCCGCCCGCAAACCGCGCCGCCGGCGCGAAGCTTTTCGTTTCCAAAGTTTCCCTCCGGCGAGCTTATTTCCTGGCGGGGACGGGCTCTCTCCGGTGTAGTTAACCCTTCGTTTACCGCGCCAGTAGCTGTAAACTGCACCCATCATTACAGGCATTACGTCATTCAAAAGTTTGGAGGAAAGCATGTCGTCACATCGAAAGCTTTTGCCGCTAACATTCGTCTTCCTGGCCGGTGCATTTTTGTTTGCTTCCTGCGCAGCACCCGCTGGCAATAACAATACAACTGCCACCAGCACAGTTTCGCCTCCGGCAACGCAGACGCTGGCGGTCATTTCCCGACCGCAGAAAATCTCAGACTTGATGAAGGCGCGCGGCGAGCAGGACCAGGCTTTGCCTGCTGTGAAGATCGTGTCGCCCGCGAAAGACGCGACCATTGCTGGATCGAAAGTCGAAGTAAAACTCGAACTCAGCGGAGACTTGAAGGGCTACATGCCGCACAAGGATCCGGCAACTGGCAAAGGAAATCACATTCACGTGATTCTCGACAACCAACCTTACGAGGCGTATTACGAGTTGGGCCAACCGTTTGAACTGCGCAATGTAGTTGCCGGCAAACACACGCTGCGAGTTTTCCCATCGCGACCCTGGCACGAGAGCTTCAAAAACGACGGCGCGTTTCAGATGGTGTCATTCACTGTAAAGGGCGGCGGCGACGCCTCGAAGCCGACCACTACAAACAATGGCCAGACCGTCGCGAATAACAACGCGAGTCCAGCTGCTCCGCCGAAGGAAGGAAAAGACTTTGCAGCGAGTCAAGGCGGGGATGTCGACATCACCAAGCCGTTGCTCACCTACAGTCGACCCAAAGGTGAATACAAAGGCGACGACTCCGATCCCATCATGATCGATTTCTGGCTCACCGGCGCGAAATTGAGGGACGATGGCGGTGAGTATCGCGTGCGGTACATTGTTGACGACGACGAGCCGAAGTTTATCGACAAGTGGGAACCGATATGGCTCGCGGGTTGGATCAACGGCAAGCACACGGTGCGCCTTGAGCTCATCGATAAGGACGGCAAGCCAGTCGACAACGGTGGCTACAACACCACCAGCCGTGAAATTAGTGTTGTGAAGTAAATTGTGTTTGGCTTTCCCCCTCTCCCCTTGGGAGAGGGTTAGGGAGAGGGCTTAACCTATCGCTACCACCCTCCCTTTGTCCCCTCCCAAAGGGAGAGGAAACAGTTGGTTTTCGGAGTTCCCCAGTGAGACGACGCCAAATTGATGGCTGCCCCATTTCCGGCGCGCTACAAATGATCGGCGACAAGTGGACGTTGCTGATCGCACGTGACCTCGCCGCTGGTCCCAGACGCACGATGGAATTACACAACGGGCTGTTTCCAATCAGCAGTCGTACGCTCGTTGCTCGCCTGCGCGACATGGTTAAAGACGGACTCCTCGATCGCATGGACTTCGGTGGCAATCCACCACACATCGAATACGCGCTTACGGAACGCGGACGTTTGTTGCTACCGCTGGTTGAGGCTTTAAGAAAAGTTGGCGAAACGTTGGACTGCAATCAATGTGAGGACCGCATGAAGCAGATGGGCTTCTACTGTGAAGCCTGCCCGCAAATGTTTCCTACTCCGGAACCGGAAGGTTATCAGCGACCTGCGCCCATGCCACGCCGCCGACAACGGGATGATATTGTTTTGCTATAAAAAGCAGAACGGAATTTTCTGTTGGTCTCCCTCCCCAGGGGAGAGGGGGCCTGATAGGAAAATCCCGTCTTAATTCTTCTTCGCCGTCGCCTCAGCCGTCCGATTCTGAACCATCGTTCCATCCGGCTCGATAATCACTTTGTGATCCGAAGTTACGTGTTCCCCTTCCATTGTCACTTCGTCACCTTCCGGCATCGATACTGGCAAGTGATCTAAGAATCGTTCCGCATCAAGTGCCGCCATGCAGCCCGTTCCCGCCGCCGTCACCGCCTGGCGGTAAGTTGAATCCTGGACGTCTCCACAAGCAAACACGCCTGCAATATTCGTCGCTGTCGAACGATGAGACGTCTTGATGTAGCCAACGTCATCCATTTCGATCTGACCCTTGAAGAGATCCGTGTTTGGTTTGTGTCCGATGGCGACAAACACGCCGGTGCAGGGTAACACGCGCACTTCATTCGTCTTCAAGTTCAGCAGTCGCACGCCCGAAACGCCCGTTACCGGATCGCCCACAATTTCCTCGAGCGCGGTGTCCCAGACAAACTCAATCTTGCTGTTCTTGAACGCCTTCTCCTGCATGATCTTTGACGCGCGCAGTTTGGCGCGCCGGTGAATCACATAAACTTTCGAAGCGTAACGTGTCAGGAACGTCGCTTCCTCCATGGCGGTGTCGCCGCCGCCGACAACTACAAGTTCCTTGTTGCGGAATCCGGGTAGCGGACCATCGCAAGTGGCACACGCCGAAACGCCATTACCGCCAAAACCATTCGGGACTTTCGCTTCGCCCGGGACGCCCAACCACTTTGCCGAGGCGCCGGTGGCAATGATCAGCGTCTGCGCGTTGATAACATAGTCGTCCGTGATGAGTTGGAATGGCCGCTCACTCAGATCGGCCTCGTGAATCCACTGCTCGAGAAACTCAGTACCGAATCGCTCGGCCTGCTTGCGAAACTCCACCATCAGGTCGGGTCCCTGGATTCCTTCGGCAAAGCCCGGGTAGTTTTCCACGTCAGTCGTGATCATCAATTGCCCGCCCGGGGTCGTTTGCTTTTCGGCGTCGGGCGGCGCGTCAATCAGAAGTGGTTTCAGGTTGGCGCGCCCGGAGTAAATCGCGGCCGTTAGTCCGGCCGGTCCGGAGCCAATGATTACAACCTCTCGATCGAGTATTTGCTGCGTCATGAAGTGATTTCCGTCCCTCTGTGGAGCTAAAAAAGCGGTGGTTGAATCTCGGTCAATTCTTCGCCAAATTGTCCAAACGTATAGCGTTTTCCGTTACGTCATAGTATAACTAGCGTTACTAGAGTAGTCGAACCTGAGCTAAACCACTGACGGATAATCTCAGCCTTTACGGAGACTGAAAGAATAGATTGAACGCAGGCATCGCCCCGCAAAGCATTGAAACGATCGGCGTCATTGGCGCAGGCACCATGGGACACGGTATTGCGCAGGTGGCCGCCGGCGCAGGGTATAAAGTGCTTCTGCGCGACGTTGATCGTGACTCCCTGGCGCGCGGCATTCAAGCCATCGAGCGCAATCTCCTAAAAGGAATTCAACTTGGGAAACTGACCGAAGCGGATCGCGATTCAACGCTGCAACACATTCGTGGCACTACTCAACTATCAGACCTGACCGCCGCAGAGTTGATTATCGAAGCAGCCCCGGAGCAACTGGCGATCAAACAGGACTTACTTCGCGAGGTCGAGTCAAGTTCCAATAACGTTTTTATTTTTGCCACCAACACCTCATCGCTTTCGATAACAGAAATCGCGAAGGCGTCGGAACGCCCGCAGAACGTTATCGGTATGCACTTTTTTAATCCAGTTCACCTGATGCGGCTGGTTGAAATTGTCGTCGGAAAAGCGACTGGGGATGATACAGTTGAGGCAGTGCGTGGTGTAAGTCTGCGGTTGCGCAAGGAACCCATCGTCGTTCGCGACGTGCCGGGCTTTGCGTCGAGCCGCCTGGGCGTGGCGCTCGGGCTCGAAGCGATGCGTATGTTCGAGCAGGGCGTGGCGAGCGCGAAAGACATCGACACCGCGATGGAGTTGGGCTACAACCACCCGATGGGTCCGTTGAAATTGACGGATCATGTTGGTTTGGATATTCGGCTGAACATCGCTGAATATTTGTTTCGCGAACTTGGCTCAGAAACTTTTCGACCGCCGGAGGTTTTGCGGCGGCTGGTGAGCGAAGGAAAACTGGGCAAGAAAACCGGCGAAGGCTTTTACGATTGGAGCGGAAAGAGCAATCAGCAATCAGCCGTTAGCAATCAGTAATTTTAGTGGTTGGCTGTTCACTGCTACTGCTCACTGTTTACTGCCTTGATGAACCCTCCGAACAATAACGAAGATCGGCGCTTTGCGTTACGCATGCCCCTGCGCCTGCCTATTGTTATTTCCGGCCGCACTGAAGATGGCGCAGCGTGGAGTGAGCCGACTGAAACTGACGATATTTCAACCTCCGGAGCGCTCTTTCATCTGAATCAGAAAGTGAGTCGCGGCGAACGTTTGTACATGCGCGCCCACCGGCCTGACGGCGCCCCAATCGAAGTCACAGTCGTCGTCATACGCACCGCCCCTGCGATTTACGGTAGTGCCCGCGTCGGCGTCCAAATCGCTGAACCCACCGAGAGTTGGCTGCGACTCTTCGTCTCCTGGGTCGCTGACGAACAACCGCCTGCGGATACAACAACCGATTCCGAACCAATTGATAGCTGAGGCCCAGAGATCAGAAGTCAGAAACCAACAAGGTCCTTTTGGCAGCTGACCTGACCTCTAACCTCGACCCCTTCCCCTATTCCCCCGTTCTCCTGTATTCTTGTTTCAAGCGGTTTCTCACAACTTTCCGCAGCCCCAACCAACAATCAAGCTCGACCGGAGGACGCTATGAAACTCTGTCCGAAATGCGATTTTATCTACGAAGATGACCAGAGTTTTTGCGACATGGATGGTAGGGAACTCGTCCTCAGACTTGCGTCAGAGCCAACCCGGACGCGCGTAACGATTCCCCTTGGCGCGACTGAGGCGTCCGCCGAACAGCGCTCGAGCGGTGTTGTAGTTGCTGCCGTAGTTCTATTCCTGTTGACTACACTCGTCGTCGTTGTTTACTTCGCGCGCAGTCGGCAAACGAACGCGCAACGTTCACCGCAGCGTCCGCAGACTTCTATTCAAACACCCACAACGCAAACGTCCGCGCAATCTCCAACTGAACAACCAGCAGCAACTGAAGAAGTTGCTGACGCACATTCGAAAGATTCCGCTGACCCGGCATTATCGTCTTCCGACGAGGTTCAGTCAGAGGTTGCCAAGCAGTCGCTGGCACATTCGCGCCTGAATGCCGGTCCCGTTTCCGCCGGTGCATCCGCTGGCAATCGTGGATCGGTAATCGTTCATCTCAATAATGGCGCCGCGATCAAAGCTGATGAAGCATGGGAAAAGCGTGAAGGCGTGTGGTACCGGCAAGAGGGCATGGTTACATTCTTGAAACGCAGCAGTGTGCGTTCAATCGAACGCGTCGGAACTTCCGCCGGTGCGGAAGGTGCGCCAGGCACTACTCCAGCAGCGAAGAAATCGGCAACGCGCGACCAACTTCGTATTGCTAAACTCGAGCCGGTAAACGCAAAAAAGCCGAACCGCGTCACGTCATTCTTCAAAAAAACGGGTAGCCTGATCAAGAAGCCATTCAAGTTCTGACTCCCAATCGAGCGCGGTAAGGGTTGCAGTAAGCGCAGTCGTCGCCCTTCACCTCATCGCGAGCAGGCTAGCCAACTTACTGGGACCGCGGGCGTCCCAGCCCGCATTTCAACTTCGCCGCGCCGCAGCGCGTCAAAATCTTAATCGCGCGCAGGATTCAGTCAACTCTGATCAACCTCCTCGTTGAGTGATCGCACCATTTGGATAATCCGCCGGTTCCTACCAGGCACCTAAATGTGACGGTTTTTATCGAAATGTAATACTTGAATCGAAGTCTCTTACACTTCCGCTACAGTTTCCTTTCAAAAAACTAACGCCTGCAATTTTCTGCTCGTGAGGCGTCGTGTTTGCAAGTACACACCGCGAGACTTTCGAACAAAGGAGTGTTGGAGATGAAAAAATTACTGGTACTTACACTGACGTTGGCTTCATTCGGTTTCTTTGGCTTGGGATCGGCCACCGAAGCGAAAGCGAATACCGTTGCGAATGCTCCCCAAATTCGAATCCAGCTTGGTCAGCGCGGACGAAACCGCGGTTGGAATCGAGGCAACTATCGTCGGAACTTACGCACGGTAAGACAAACCCGCATCGTGCGCTATGGTCGTCGCACGTACCGCGAGACCTACCTGGTTCGTTATTTCGGCAACGGTCAGACACAGACGACGCTGCTTAGCCGCGAACGAATCAGCTAACAGCGAGGAGAAAGGAGTAAGAGCCTAAAAGGCGTCAAGGGAAAGTGGAGAAATCCGCTTTCCCTTTTCATTTGTGCCAGACTTTTTGTCGCGCCCTTCACTCAATCTAAGTGTGGCAGCCAACCTACTGGGGACGCCGGTCCTCGCCAGCATTTCGATTAGCCGCCGTGCAGTCGCCATTTTCCTTTCAACTCAGTCCCGTGTCATTTATCATTGGCCCATTATGATTCGACCTTCATCAATAATTACTGCGCTACTCGCCTTAGTCTTAGTTACTTCCATTGGTCTCTCTTGCCGGCTTGCGGAAAAACTGTCCGGCGATCCGAAAGCCGGCACAGTCAGCAGCTTGTGGTCTGACGTTCCCCCGCTTCCGGGAGCCACGAAAGCAGATCTCGAAATTCCGCTCGGCGCGCGGCTGATGATCCGCGCCATGATGCAGGGCAAGGTAAACTTCATTGCCTTCACCACGGACCAGACAGCGGCCGACGTGCGCGCCTTTTATTCAAACGATCGAATGAAAGCTGCTGGTTGGATGCCCAGCGAAAAAGGCTGTATCGGCGACACTGAGAGCGACAAGGAGAACCACGGCATCTTCTGCGCCTATAAACGAAAGGATGCGAAACCCGAGGAAGGCCTGATCATTATGGTGGCGCAGGACGAAAAGACGAAGCAGACGGAACTCTTTTACGTTCGTATCGAATTGCCCGAACCAAGCCCGTCGCCGAAGTGATTGCCGAATGGCAATTGCCGAATGCCGAATCAATGAGTGCTAAGTGCCGAGTACCAGGTGCCTGAGTGTTCTGCCTGTTGAGTGTCTTTCCCCGCCCTTCACTTCATCGAAGGAAGCCTCGCCAACTTACTGGGATCGCGGGCGCCCCCGCCCGCATTGAACTTCGCCAAATTCGCTCCGACATATATGGAAAAACGCTTTTCTTGCTTCAATAAACAATTACCCCTTCCCCTTTGCCCTTTCCCCAATTAATATCTAGTCAACCCCGCGTCACCTCACAGTTTTCAGTAATAACGAGGTCTACATCATGCGAAAGAAACTATTCGCGTCTGCCGCCGTGTCTTTGCTGTTCTTGTTTAGCGCCAACGCTCAGGAGAAACCCTGCCCGGACGTTCCCGGTCAAACATCAGCGACCTATAGATTTCGTCGCGAAGGTGAGAAGATCGAGATTCCGTTGAGAACTAACGGCGACGACTGCGAGCCTGTATCGCTCGCGCTCCATTGGACCAACGGTCGCAACAACGGCAGCAACCTCAACGTCACATTTCTCGACGGTTACAAGCGGCCGATTTACGCGCGTCAGATTTCAGCTTTCCTGACAGGCGTCATGGATTTCCCGTTGACCTCGTTCGATCGCCAACCGGTTTACGGCGCGTCGCTCGAACTGATCTCGGTTCCGACCATTGTGCGCATTCAAACCGTCTCACCCTTCGCCGGCTCGGCAGAGCTTTCGTACAACATCATGCGCATCGCCCGCACAAAGAAAAGGGAAACGGCGGAACTTGGAAGCGAAGAAACAATCGAGCGCGGACGCGGAGACGCAGAGCAACCTGGGAAGACTGTTAGTAGTGGACCGAATCAAATAGACGGCAACGAGATTGTGAGCATTCACGACGTCGTGCGATTGATCGGCGCGACGCGTTTGCCGCTCGTGCAAATTGAACTTAAGACAAGCCATCCGTTTCCGGTGAGAGATGTCCCGTTGCAACTCCAGATCGGCAAGCGTGTTTTTGCGGAAGAGTTAAGCGGCGACTACACCGGCAGAAAACTAACACTGAGTTTGACTCCCGAGATCTTCGCCGCACTCAACGACGGCGACGAGGTCGTAGCGTTCTTCGCCAACACCACTTCGAATTCAGAGCCACCCTCAACTGCGGCAACTGGCGAAGTCTGGCATTTTGGCAAGCTACGAAAGGGCCTGAAGACGGACGTCAGAGGATAGGGGTCAGGGTCAGGGTCAGGGTAGTTTCGTGTCTTTTTCGTGTCTTCGATTTCATGTAAATTTAGTGTCGTATCCACCCTTGTTCACTGTTCGATCTGCGCACTCCGGTGCACGATTTCGTAACTCCCAAACGTGCACCTGCCAAAAATTCCTGAAAAATACTCGAGGCATGGCACTTGCCATTTCGAACTTCAGACGTGTCTTTCAAAAGGAGTTTTGCAATGAAAAATTTAGGAAGAGGGATTGGCGGCGCCCTTTTGTCGCTCGCATTTGTTTTAGGGATAGCTGTTGCCGCCGGCACGACCGCTCAGGCGCAGTATCGCAATGGTGATGGTTACTACCGCCGCGATGGCAACAACGATCGCGACTGGCGTCGGCGCAATAATCGCGACAACGATGATTCGCGACGCAATCGCGATTCGAACCGCCGCCGCGTTTACAACAATGGTGGCGTTTACAACAACGGTGGCTATGGTAACTACGGCTATAACCAGCAGGAAATAAATAACGGTTACCAGCAAGGCCTGAACACGGGCTCGAGCGACGCCCGTCGCGGACAGAGTTACAGTCCGCAGCGTTCGCACTTCTATAGTGGCAATCGCTCGCAGGCATTTCGTGAGGGATTTGTCCGGGGCTACGACCAGGGCTATCGTCAGTACGCGGGATATAACAACAACAACCGGCGCTACGGAAACCGAGGTCTTGGCAATATCCTCGGCGGCATCCTGCGGCCTTACTAAATCGTCAACCCCTTCCCTCTCCCGCTGAGAGAAGACAGGGTGATCTCTGAATCCCCTCTCCCCTGAGGAGAGGGTTAGGGGTGACGGCCCAGCGTCGCCACCCAATACAAAACAACTTTCGCCGACCCTCGCTGGGTCGGCGATTTCTTTTTAGTGCACCTTTCGTGTCTTCGACTTCGTGTAATTTTAGGGGACATCCGCACAGCCCACTGCTCACTTCTTCCCAGCCACCCACGTCGTCATCGCTCTCATATTTTCCACCACCGTCGTCTTGATCGGTTCAACAAACTCCCCACCCAACTTATCAGTAACTCGGTGCAGCATCGCCGCATCTACCAGAAACCGATCCGACCCATCCGGCAACCGATAACGCCTTCCCTCGATTAAATTGACTTGATTCTCGATCCCGATAGTCGACGCCAGTCGCGCAAAGAAGATCCCACCAGGCTTGAGTACACTCCACATCGCGTCCACCATCGCCTGCCACTGCTGCTCATCTCGCGCAAAGTGCAGCACCGCGCTACTCAACACCACATCAACGATGCCGCCGATCTCCGTCTTGTCAGTGCCACCAAGCTCCTCTCCCCCTGGGAGAGGTTGGGCGAGGGTGCGAAGCATAGCGGGTCCGTTGTTGATGAGTTGTCCGTCTGTGCAATCGGCGAAAGCTGCGGAAAGTTCTTCCACCTTCCCAACCCAAAAATTCTCCGCCGGCAGACGCGGCGCCAGTACTGCCGCCAGCTTACGAACGCGCTCTATTGCCCATTTCTCTTCATCAACACCAAACACTTCATAACCACTTCTGAGGAAATAAACCAGGTTTCTTCCCGCCCCACACCCCGCATCGAGCACCTTCATTCCCGGCACAAACCGCCCCTTCAACAGTTGATCGAAGATGTAGATATCGATCCCACCAAACCATTCCTGCAGATCATTTCTATTTTCCATATCTCGCATTCTAAAATCGCGCCCGCCTCGAGCGTTGCCCTTCACCTCATTGAAACCTTGCCCGTCAACTTACTGGGACCGCGGGCGTTGCCGCCCGCATTGAATTTCGCCGCGCCGCAGCGCGTCCAGTTCAAACTCCTCCCCCTCACTTCTTCAACTGATCCAGTGTCTCCTTCGCGGCCAGCACGCGGCTTCTCAACGTCCCTAAATCCTGCGTACTCAAAAACACGTCGTTTGACCTGATAGCACTGCCCGTGACAGCGACTCCAATCTTCCCGTCAGCCTGACTATAAGTAACGATGGCAAAGTCGCCGCGCGTACGATAGTGGGCCTCAAACATTTTCAATGGCGGTGTTGCTGAAGTGACGTTGCTGATGTAGTCGATACCTTTCAGTAGTGAATCGATCTCATCGTAGTCAATGAACGAACGACTTTCCTGTGCATACTGGCCGGAGGGTTTGACATTCACGAGCAACCCCATTTCCCTGGCGCCGTTGGACCGATCCTGCAGCTCCATCGCGTCGACTTCCACACTGCCGCCGTATTGCCCCGTGACCGCGCCGGTTTCTGAATAGCTCTTTACTAAAACGGTGCCCGCCTTTCCCTGAAACGCTTCAAGTTTTGTCCTCACCTCTTTTGGCGTTTGACTGTTTGCACTCGCGTTCGCACTGCTTCTCGACCGCCATACGTAAACACCCGTCACGGCCGCCGCCACGACGAACGCGAGCACCACGATCGCCACGACGACAACGATGAGCCTTGTGCGCCTGCGCCCACTACCATTCACCGGATCGTGCTGATAGTTATTTGGTTGAGAGTCAGATTCAGATTGAGTCTGTTTGGCAGACTCGTCACTCGAACCAGGTTCATCGTCGACGTTAAAGATTCCCATTGTCCTCTCCGCTCGTTACCAGGCAAATCATCGTGTGAGGGCTCTGATTCCCCTCCAAATGGGCTTAGGGATCGGGTGAGGCGCGCCCCTCTTCCTCTGGGAGAGGGCTAGGTGGGGGCGTAGTACGTCACCACCCAAAGAAACAACTTCCGTAGGCGAACACGATAACTCAGGAGTGCGGGAACGCGATAATGGTTAAAACCGGGTATGGTGAGGGATGGCGGCGGGCGACGCGTGTTTTGAGTGAGTCAAAAGCGATTTCAAGCGACGCTTTATGAGGAATAATTCGGACGCGCTGCGGCGCGGCGAAATTGACTGCGGGCGGGGACGCCCGCGGTCCCAGTAAGTTGGCGGGCGAGGTTCAATGATGGTGAAGTGTAAATTTCAGATCTCAAATTCCAGTTTTCATGAATTGTTTTGATTTGAGTTGCCTAGTGGTGATGCGCTAAGGGCGGCGCAGAGATGGCACTCAGCCGCTGAGGAAGGTCGCTAAAGCCCTCTCCCCAGCCCTCTCCCAAGGGGAGAGGGAGATAAGAAGAGCGTTGGTTTTTCTTATTTCAAATACTTATCCACAAAATCCAGTATCGCCTTGTAAGCACGAATCTCGTTCGCCTTCTTGGTGAATCCGTGGCCTTCGTTATCAAACACCACGTACTCAACCACGCCATTCCGCTTCTTGATGTTGTCGACAATCTCGTCTGACTCCGGTTTGATCACGCGCGGGTCGTTCGCGCCCTGCAAGACGATCAGCGGCTTCACAATGTTGTCGGCGTGAAATAACGGCGAAACAGCGCGCAGGTTGTCCAGGTCTTTGCTCGGATCACCAATCTCCTTGTAAAGCGACTTCCTGATCGACTCCCAGTATGGCGGAATCGACTGCAGCGTACGCACCCAATTCGAAACGCCAAACAGATCAACGCCCACCGCAAACTCCGTTGGTTTGAACGCGAGCGCCGCCAGCACCATGTAGCCGCCATACGAGCCGCCGAGGATGCCGATCTTGTTTTCGTCGACATAACCAAGCGACTGCAAATACTTCTTCGCCTCGATGCAATCCCAAAGCGGTTCGCGTCCGTGCTTACCGTCGTCGGAAGTGAAAAACGTTTTGCCATAGCCACTCGAGCCGCGATTGTTCACACCGAGAATCACGTAGCCGTGGTTCGCCAGATACTGGCCCAGCGCGCTATAGCCGGCGCGCGTTTGTCCGCCTGGTCCACCGTGAATTAACAACAGCGCGGGCGCCTTGTGCATCGCGTCAGCCTGTTTTGGTTTGAAGAGAATGTTGGGAATTACCATTCCATCAAACGACTTGTAACGGACCACCTGCGTGTCAACTAGATCGTTGGGATTGATCTCCGGATTCAAACTGCTGGTGAGTTTCGTGGCTTTGCCGGTAGCGAAGTTATAGACGTAAAGATTACTCGGGCTGCGATCGCCGTTCACGTAAAACGCCATCAGTTTTTCGCTGGGTGAAAAGGACACGCCGGTGATGTCAGCGTTGGGAAGTTTCGGCAGTGGCACCAGCTTGCCGGTCGCGGTGTTGTAAATCTTGATCTTCGTGTGCGCATCTTCGTTGATGTTGACGATGCGATATTTTCCGTTGCGCGAGAAGCCCATCGAGGTGATGTCCCAGGGCGCTTTCTCGACCGCCTCATGTTTGCCGGTGGCGAGATCGTAACGAGCGATGTATTGAAACTCGCTGCCTTCGTCAGTCAGGAAATAAAGCGACTTCGAATCCGGATCAAATTCCAACGGACTGTTGGCAACGTCGCCCGTGTGCTCGGTGATGTTTTTCAGCTCCTTCGTCTGCACGTTGTAAAGGTAAACGTCGGAATCGGCAGGCGAGCCGCCACTCTTCTGAAACGCAAGAAATTTATGGTCATTGGAAATGTCGCCGACATCGAGGCCGGTCTCGTTTTTGTAAAGCAGCGTCGACTTAAACTCGGGCACGGTCATCTCGAAGATATCGAAGTAGCGCGGGTCGCGTTCGTTAGTCGAATAGAAAAACGACATGCGATCGCGCGTCCAGCCAATGAAGCTCGCCTTCACCTTGTCGCCTGGGGTCAGGTCGCGCTCGCTGCCGTCAGCTTCACGCAGATAAAGATGACTGTTCTCATTGCCGCCGCGATCGTAGGTGTAAATCACGCGCGTGTCGGTCGGCAGATAAGAGACCGCGTAGGTGCTTTCTTTCGTTGAGTTGGTAAGTTGCTCAGCGTCGCCGCCCGTTACTGGCACGGTATAGACATTAAAAATTCCCGACTTGTTACTGTGAAAGAGGATCGACTTCTCGTCCGGCGAGAATGAGCTGCCGCCGATGCGCGTCGTGTCCATGAACTGTTCGATGGTGTACTGCTTGACGGGCGCAGCGTTGGCGCGGGTTGAATGCGACGTGCGTTGTGCGAACGCAGAGACCGAACAGAGAAGAAGGATCGGGGCGAAGATTAACTTTGAATGACGCATGGGGAATCCTTTCGGAATGACGGAAGTCGGGTTGGAAACAGGAAATAGGGTAACAGGGGAAACAGGGAAAACGTAAGACCGGAATCCCCAGGTTCTCTGCGATTTTGATCTTGCTGCCATTCACGATCGTCGCAGCAAGAGCGTTTGCTTACTGGGACCGCGGGCGTCCCCGCCCGCCGCGCGTGGGACGAACGCCTGAAGAAGATTCTTTTCAACGATCGTTCGCGCTGCGCCCCACTTGCGGGCCGGGACGCCCGCGGTCCCAGTAAGCAAGCATTCGCGCTTAGGGAATGAGTATGCCAGCGTTTCAGCAACAGAGTCCGAAGGAGTTTCAGCCATTTACCAAATCGATAATGGCGGCGACGAGATCTTCCGGTTCAACTGGTTTTGCCATATGCAGTTGGTAACCGGCAGCCAGCGCGCGTTCCTTGTCCTTTGCCGTAGCGTAGCCAGTTAGCGCAATCGCTGGAACATGGCGAAGCGATGAGTGATCACCACTACCAAGTGATGAGTGATGAGTACTGAGTGAAGAGTCTACTGATCGCTGACTGCCGACTGTCGACTCCAGACTGTCGACTAAGGATTCCGGAAGCAACGAGCCCTGCACCGGAAGCGCCCGTAGTTTACGAATCAACGCGTAACCATCCTCGTCGGCCATCGCGATATCGCTGATGACGACGTCTGGTGCTCTTTGCGTGAACGAATCAAGGGCAGCCGCAGACGACGCTACTCCAATAACCTCAGCCCCATGTCGACTCAGAACCAGGCTGAGCAGATCGCGCGAATCGTCGTCGTCCTCAACCAGCAATACGCGCACACTGACCAACGGTAATTCGTCAGTTGCTGAAGCGGGTCTGTTTTCATCGGCGGCAGCAACCTCGCTCGTCTGCGCCGGCGTCGAGCCATTGTTGCGATCCGTGCGTCTCCGTTCAAAGTCATTGTGGTCAACGACCGCGCTGCGAACGGTACTGCGGCGCTCGGCTGCGAGTGGCAGATCAACTGTGAACGTCGAACCCATTCCCGGACCGCCTGACTCCGCGCTGACGCTGCCGCCGTGCAACTCCACCAGGTGACGCACCACGGCGAGACCTAATCCAAGTCCGCCGGCTTTGCGCGAAATGGAGCCTTCCTCCTGACGAAAACGATGAAAGACGTACGGCAAAAACTCCGGGCTGATACCGTCGCCAGTGTCGGAAACGGTTAGACGCACGAACGGGCCGATGGGGGAACCGGGTAAGAGGGGAACGGGCAAAGGGAAAGAGGAAGGAATTGGTGCCTCGTCGGAATTTCCTGTTCCCCCGTTCCCCGTTCCCCTTTCGCGTTCCGCGAAGCAGGCCAGCTGAAGAACGACTTTGCCGCTGCGTGGCGTGAACTTGATTGCGTTCATGAGCAGGTTCCAAATCACCTGCCGCAAGCGATTGGCATCGCCGCTAACGAGGCACGTTTGTGGATCGAGCTCAGTGACAATCTGGATGCCCTTCGCATCAGCTGCGGGCCGCAAGGCCTCGATTGCAGCGTCGACAATCGGTGCGACGTTCAGCGGGTGAACTTCGAGTTGCAGATTTCCGGTGATGATGCGAGAGACGTCGAGCAGGTCATCGATCAGGCGAGCTTGCGAGCGCGCGTTGCGTTCGATGATCTCGAGCGCGCGATCGAGGTTCTCGGCTTTGTCGACTTCGCCGTTGCGGATCAGTGTGGCCCAGCCAAGGATCGAAGTGAGTGGCGTGCGCAATTCGTGTGACAGCGTGGCCAGAAATTCGTCTTTCAAGCGGTCTGCCACTTCCGCCTGTTTGCGCAGGTCGCGTTCCTGCGCGAGCAACCCGGCGCGTTCGCGTTCAGCCAACGTGCGTGCAGTCACGTCAAGCACAAGCGAAAGGACTGAAACCATGTTGCCATGCTTATCGTGCAGTACGGAGTTGTACCACTCGCAAAAAAGCACGTGGCCATCTTTCGTGA
Source organism: Pyrinomonadaceae bacterium (assembly GCA_035472495.1). GTDB lineage: Bacteria > Acidobacteriota > Blastocatellia > Pyrinomonadales > Pyrinomonadaceae > PSRF01. The sequence continues at coordinate 81,175 of DATIPD010000004.1, forward strand.
AATTGCGATTGCTCTGCATGCCGATGCTTTCGGAACCGGCGCGCTGGCGATGTGTGACTTGTGCGACCGCATCGATGTCATCCTCAAAAACAAAATGCCAATCGCCGACGTGCTTGCCCAGCACTTCTGCTTCCGTCCAGCCAAACAAACGCTCTGCGGCATCCGACCAACGTGAGACTCGCGCATCGCTGTCCCACTCAATGACCGCCAGCGGCGTGTTCTCCACGTGGAAGGTCAGACGCTTGTGTGCTTCCTGCGCTGCTTCTTCGACGCGTTTGCGTTCTGTGATGTCGACGATAACGGCGATGCCGCCAACGACTTCGTTTTGTTCGTTATGTAATGGTGAGTAGTGACCCTGAAAAAAACCCGCGCGGCCCGTTTCCGGAATTACATAAGGACGGTTTTCGGAACTTGAAGTTTGGCCTGCAAGCGCGGCATAGAGACACTTGTCTTCGCCGGTCTCCTTAATAAAGGGAAAAAGATCAAAGGCACGCTTGCCCAACACGTCGGCGCGCTTGAGACCGGAAATGCGTTCCATGGCCGGGTTCCAGGCGATGTAACGAAAGTCGCGATCAAATGCCAGGATGCCATCGGCGCTGGCGTCGAGGAGCTGGGTAAGGAAGGGGTTATTTTGCGGGGGTTCTTTACTCAAGGGATGTTTAGATTAACAGGAAACGGCAATAAAAGGGCAAGGCGGGAAGGGAAACCTAAATTCCGTCCTTGCCTGTAACGCCAACGCACTCATTGGCCAAATCCAGAATCAAAGCCTCCATGCGCCTGACATTCCTTCTCCTGGCTTGCCTCGCCCTACAGGCCTGTGGTTCGAGCAGTGCCGGCAAACTCGAAATGTCGCCGAGTGCGCAGGCCAGTGGCCCGGTGAGTTCGCCCACCGTGCGTTCGTCACCGGCGCCAACCGCCACCCGGGCGCCGCGTGTTTACACCGATGCCGACTTTGTCCGTCACGTAAAGCTACTCAAAGAAGACGTCAATCAGAAACTAAAGAACTCTAATCCGCGCGCGTCGGCTGCCGACTTTGCTTTTGTTATTCAACGACCGTTCGTGGTCGTCGGCGACGAGCCAAAGGCTGCGGTGCAGCAGCACGCGTTGAGCACGGTGAAGTGGGCCGTGAGTCGGCTCAAACAGGATTTCTTTCCCCACGACCCGAAAGAAATTCTCGACATCTGGCTTTTCAAGGATGCCGCTTCATATGAGAAAAACGCCGTGCTGCTGTTCGGTGCGAAACCCACGACTCCCTACGGTTACTACTCAAGCTCGCACAAAGCGCTGGTCATGAATATTGAAACGGGCGGCGGCACCTTGGTGCACGAGATTGTACACCCGTTCGTTGAGGCCAACTTCCCCGAGTGTCCGCCGTGGTTGAACGAAGGTTTAGGTTCACTGTTTGAGCAGTGTGGCGATGTCGACGGGCACATTCATGGGTTCACTAATTGGCGTCTGGCGGGATTGCAAGAGGCAATACGCGCAAAGCAGGTGCCCTCGTTCCTCGACCTGACGGCGCTCGATGCCGACGGTTTCTACAATCATGATCGGGGCGTGAACTACGCGCAGTCGCGTTACCTTTGTTATTACCTGCAACAGCGAGGCGTGCTGGTGAAGTTTTACCAGGAGTTCTACGCGCAGCGGAAAGATGATCCCACCGGGTTCAAGTCGCTGCAAAAGACGCTGGCGGAAGCCGACATGAATGCGTTCAAAACGAGATGGGAGGAGTTTGTTTTGAAACTACGAAACGGTGATGACGTGACGGTGAATTGAAAGAGTCGAATATTTTAAGTCGAACGTCCAAAGTCAAAACTTAGCAGGAGAGCTACCGGTCATTGGCCATTGAGTTATGGTTTTGCCTCGCAGTTTTTTGCAATTCGATATCCTGCCTTTTCCGCGTCTGCGGCGGTATCAAACAAGACCTGATTTTTTTCTGACACACGCGTGTAACCGGAACAACCGGGCAAGTGATAAATCTTGCTGTTCTTGTTGCCGATGATCCTGGCGCCGGAATTAGTTGCCGGAGCCGTGGTTGGTGCGGCCGTTGCCGGTTCAGTCGTAGCTGGGGTGGCCGTTGGCGCTGGCGTCATAGCAGCGGTGGGATCACCCGGCGTGATTTCTGCAGCCACAGGAGCCGGTGCTGCCGCTGCCGTATCAGTGGTGGGCGTTGTCGCCGGAGTTGCCGGAGCAGTTTCCGTCTTTGCACTATCTGACGGATGACAATTACCGGCCAGATGGTAGCCAGCCTTCTCAGCTTCCGCGGCACTATCAAACTTGACCTGGTTCTTTTCCGATACGCGCGTGTAACCCGCACAACCCGGCAGGTGATAAGCCTTGCTGTTCTTGTTTCCAATCACCTTTGCATCTGAGCCTTGTGGCGAACTGGCGTTGGTAACAGGCGCGGACGCATGTTGACCTTCGACCAGGTTTGGCGCGGTGTTGCCACTTGGTTTAGCGGCATCTGCTTGCGTCGCACCTGAGTCTTCCGCGGTCACTTCGTCTTCGGCTTCGTCGGTTGTCGAGTCCGTGGTGGCGTTTCCACTTGCGGCAGGCGGTGGCATTGATGGCGCGGTGTCGCGAGTGGACCCGGCAGTGCTCATTGAGTTGGGTCGCGCCGCAAGTTGATCTGCCGGTGGACAATTACCCGCGCGTTTGTAACCAGCGGCCTCAGCATCGGCGACGGTGGCGAAGAACACCCGGTTCTTCTCAGCCATATCGCGATAACCGACGCAATCGGGCCGGTGATACTTCATCGAGCCTTTGTTGCCAATGATCGTGCCTTCGGGCGGTGGCGGTCCCCAGCGTTTCGCTTTCACTCCCGCGCGCCAGTCACCCGGTCGCATTGGGTTCTCGTAAGCCCAGAGTCCAAGCTTTGCAGTGTGCGCTTGTTCTTCCGCAGCCGCATAAGTCACGCGATCAACCGGGTTCTGTTCATCCGCATACTTTTTGAAATGCCAGGCCATGCCGGCTTTGACCTGCTCAATGTTTATGTCGCGTCCATCAAGCTTGATCGTGCCGACGGTGCGGCCGTAGCGATCGACTTTGTCCCAGAAGATGCTGACATCTTTGCCCAGAACCAGGCGCGAAAGATTCTGCTGCGACACGGAGCCGAATTCCTGCTTGAGTTCGGGCGCGTCAATCCCCGCCAGGCGGATGTGAAATTTCTTGTTGTTACGATCGAGGACGGTGATGGTGTCGCCGTCGTGAACATTGGTGACCTTGCCGTCAATTACCAGCTGGATGTTGTTCGTCGTCGCGGCTTGCTCTGCCGGAGCCTGAGCGGCGGCCGGCTCAGGTGCCGGCTGCTGGGCGACACAGATGAACGACAACAGCAGGGTGAGAACAAACAAGCAAGGGGCTTTTTTTGTAATCATTGGCAAATCCTCGGGCGGTGGAACTCAATACAAGAAGTCTGGCATTTGGGTGGCCGGATCATAAACCCTTGCAAGACTCTTTGTATAGGATTCAGGAGGAGATGAAAGGGAATTTGTAGTGAGCGCGAACGCGCGAACAACTCTCTCGTTGCCTTCCACTGCAGCGGAGCGCGCCAGTCAACTTACTGGGATCGCGGGCGTCCCCGCCCGCAACGAGCGCCTGGCTCGACAGCAAAAGAACCAGGATGTTCAGTTTCGATAAAACAGATGGACGCTAGAGGGTTGTTCGCGCGTTCGCGCTCATTGCGGGCGAGGACGCCCGCGGTCCCAGCAAGTTGGCAGGCTCACTTCGATGAAGCGTAGGGCAGCGCGTGGCTGTCGGCAGGGCGCGAGAGTCAGTGGACCGGGTTCTTCCTCATTCCCTTTTTGACGATTAACGGTTCAAGCCTTAGGATTCTTGTCCAAACCTAATCAACATTGCGGGGAGAAAACAGATGTCGCAGGCAATGCCACAATCATACGAAACCCTGTTAGTGGAGCGGCGCGATCGCGTCGCCCTCATCACCATCAATCGCCCTGACAAACGGAACGCGCTCAATATCAAAACGCGTGAAGAAGGCGCCGCCCTCCTCGAGGAACTGCGTACTGACGATTCAGTAGGTGTAGTAGTGATCACCGGCGCCGGCGACAAGGCTTTCATAGCGGGCGCTGACATCGCGGAGTTCGCCAGGCGAACGGCGATGATGCAGCGTGAGGTAATGACGTCGCGTTCACTCTTCAACGCGATCGATACGTTTCCCAAACCGATCATCGCGATGGTGAACGGTTACTGTCTGGGCGGCGGGTGTGAGTTGGCCCTGGCGTGTGACATTCGCATTGCGAGTGAAACCGCTTCGTTCGGCCAACCGGAAATCAACCTCGGCATCATTCCGGGCGGCGGCGGCACGCAGCGCCTGACCCGGTTGGTGGGCGAAGGTAAAGCGATGGAAATGATCCTCACCGGTAACATCATTGATGCGAACACTGCTCACGCGATTGGTTTGGTGAACGCAGTAGTTCCCGCCGATCAACTGGAAGCCAAAACGATGGAGCTGGCGAACCGCATCGCCGAGAAGAGTCCCATCGCGCTGAGCCTCGCAAAAGAAGCGGTGAAACTCGCCTCGCGGTCCAATCTTGATGAAGGCTTGCGCCGTGAAGTCGACTTGTTTGCGCTTTGTTTTTCTACCGCCGACAAAGACGAAGGGGTCAGTGCGTTTCTCGAGAAACGAAAGCCTTCGTTCAAAGGAAAATAAGAAGCCACGAGTCATTTACACGATGCATCGCAATAGCCGTTAATCCTTCTTGTAAGTCGCGACAATGCGTTGCGCTTCGGCGCCTGGTTCTCAAAGGTCGCGCAAGGTTCCACCGGAACGTCAACCGGACCTGAATCCAGCGCCTATTGTTGGAGCATTCTGTTTCTCTCGCGACTTCGGTGGCCTGCTTACGTTCGAGCGACGGAAAGGAATAAGCGGGAGGCGGTTCAAGCGGCATTACTGCACTCCAGCCACAATTTGGCCACAAGGGTTAATGCCATGCCGCGAAAGCAAGCGGTCGCTTGACCCAGTTCTGGACGCTAGGCTACTCTGCGTCAAGCACACTTACCGTAGAGTCTCCTCTACATTTGGGGCCGTAGCTCAGCTGGGAGAGCGCATGACTGGCAGTCATGAGGTCAGGGGTTCGATCCCCCTCGGCTCCACCAATCACTTCAATAAGCTAGGGCCGCCAATGAGGCGGCCCAAGTTGTTTGGAAGGCGTTCTGACAACAAAATTGACAGCAGCCGACTAGGATCTGGCGAAATTTGATTGAGACATGACGTCGTTCATGGCTTCCGTCGCACCGTTCGAGCGATTCGTTGACAGAATATTTGCTACTGAAATAGAGTGCTCTCGTCTCCTCAGTTCTCTCGTTAACGCCCCGACTCACCTACGTGCGAAAGTCCTCGCGCTAACGACAGCTTCGTTACCCAATCGATCCGTGCGCCGTTGTTAACCCTGCAGCGCCGGGCTCAACTCCCAAAGGAGCCCCCATGACTAAGGTCGCCCTCAAGCTCAATCAACTGTTACTCGTTCTCGTGACGCTGTTCTTGTTAGCAAGTCCGGCTTGGGGCCAAACAACCGCAGCGCGACCAGATCGCGGAGTTAACCCTGGTGGCTCCTACGCAGTCTCCGACATAGAAAACATCAACCTGCAAAACGGGAACGTGAACCTCTCGATACCGTTGGCCTCGTTGCCGGCGATTGCTGGGGGAAAGCTTTCTTTTACGCTCAGGGCCAACTACAACAGCAAGCTTTGGAATGTGACCCGCAGCCAAGTGGAAGGCAGCGCCCTCCCTTACCGCACTTACGTGGTGGATACGCCGAAAATCAGCGACATTAGCGACCTCCCCAACTTCGGCGGCTGGTCGATTGGTGGCGCTTATCAGATCTTCACTCGCGACGCCAGGATGGACTTCGACTACCAAGTTCATGCACCCGATCCAAACGACGCTTTGGCTGTGCTTGAGTATCAACAATTGACGCAATACACCTGGCAAAAGATGGTGTTGCTTACGCCGGATGGAGCGGAGCATGAGTTGCGGCCCAGTGGCGGCAACTATCCGACCTACAACGACCCAGATCATCGCCGGCCGTATCTTTGGGGGTATTACCGCGACACTCCGACATCAACCGGCACACCCCTGAGGTACAACTCCAGCGACGGCACCTACCTTTCAGTCATCATCAATCCGGCCAATCATGCCAGTGGCATTAGTTGGACCATCTTTCTTCCAGACGGCACGCAAGTGATCCAATACGCTGCCGGCTTTCAGCGCATCCGCGACAACAACGGTAACTCCATCAAGATGTTTCGGGCCGATGGCGTCGATCACTATCAAGACGAGCAAACCGGGCGAGAGCTTCGAGTGACAGGTACCACTCAGGCCAATGGTTACCCGCAAACGCAAATTTCGTATCAAACAGTGGGTGGAATCTGGCAACACGTTGACGTTAATTTTGGTGAGACAACGGTGCAGGGCAAACTCTATCGAGTGCAGGACTGGGACCCTACCGGACAGTCGGAAACAGGTGGGTCAGGCGTTGAGTGCGTACGTCAACAGGCGTTGCCGCAGACCACCTTGTCGGTAGTACGCAGTATTGTTTTTCCGCTCACCGATCCGGGTGAGCAGAATCCAGATAGACGGAGTTACAAGTTCCAGTACAACTCCGATGCCGATAACACTGAGTCCACCTCAACACCGAACGCGTTTTTCGAGTGCGGTGGAACGGGTGCGACCTACACACGCGACGCTTCCGTCGGCATGGGCTCCATCAGCCGCATGGAAACTCCGAGCGGGGCGGCGGTCGATTATCACTACAGCCTGGATCACGTCCACGACTTTATCTTTCTGGAAGCCACAGATCGAATGGCCCGGGACACGCTAACCACAAAAGCCTTAACCCATGATGTGGTGGACGACAGTGCGCCCGGTGGAACTAAACTAGTGACTGACACCTGGTCCTACACCATTCCAAACGAGTCGTCCTCCAGCGTTTCTTCAGTCATCAACCCTGACGGCTCCACCGTCACCGAGAACTACTTTCCGACCGATCCAAACTTCGCCCAGGTGGTCGGCACTGGCGTTGAAGCACGGAACGGGCTGATCTTCTCCACCAGCAATGGTGTCACGCAGACGTTGCGACACTGGGTCGCCGGTTCGCAACCGGGGACCGGATCAATGGGCTTCACTGCTTTCAATCCGCTCGTTGATGCTGAATACACGAAGTTTGTCGGTACCACGTTGATGTCGGCCAGGACTTATCAGCACGATGCCAACGGCAATGTGACGCAAGTGGCGGAGTATGACTGGTTTGACACTTCTCAGGTGACGCTGGACGAAGCCGGGGTGCCCACTGGTCCGCCGGCAGTTTCTCCGTTGCGGGTGACCAACACGAGTTATTACAACTCCGCGCCCAATACGAGTTCCGGAAACTATTACATGCTGCGCTCGCTCAGTAGCGGGACGCCCTCGATTTTGAATGCTGCCAAAGAAATCATACTTGGCCCGAGCATCACGCGGTTCGCGTACGACGGGCAGGCTTACGGTACCGCGCCATCACTCGGCAATCTCACGAACCAGTCGGTCTGGGACGATCTCGACAACAAGTGGATTACCAGCAGTCAGACTTATGGGGCCTATGGAAATCTGGAAACCAAGACTGATGCGCTCAGCCCCGCCAATATCACACACTTCTTCTATAACGACGCGACCCATGCCAAGCCAACCAGTGTAGTTGTGGATCCCTTGAACGGAACCGGAACGCAGACGATCTCCACCACTTATGATTACTCCACTGGTCAACCAACCAGCACCACTGATCAAAATTATCAGACGACCACCATTAATTACACCAATCAGTTGCTCAGCACTGTCGATCCATTTGGGCGACCCGGTTTAGTAATCTCGCCGGCCGTCGTCATCAACGGCGCCACGCAACAGCATTACATAACCACGGCATACTATGACTCGGCCCGGCGGGTGCAAGTCTCTTCTGACTTGAACGCCGGAACCGATGGTTTATTGAAGACGCGGACTACCAGCGACATGCTGGGACAGCCGGTTCTTACCGAGCAAACTGAAGACGGCACGACCTACACGATCTCGGCGAAGACGGCATACAACAAGATGGGCAAGGTCACTTACTCATCAATGCCGATGCGCAGTGGCGCGGCCGCCACCGACAGTTGGGCGCGCGCCACGCGCGACACCGTCGGCCGAGTCAAAGAGGTCGCGACGTTTGGCGGCGCGGCGCCACCGCCGGAAGAGGGCACGAACTCAAGCTGGTCGGGAAATGTGAATACGACTTACGATAAGAACTTCACCACCGTCACAGACCAGGCCGGAAAAGTCAGACGGAGCAAAACCGACGCGCTGGGCCGGTTGGTGCGGGTTGATGAGCCTGACAGCAACGGCAATCTCGGCACTAGCAGTTCACCAAATCAAGCAACGAGCTATGAATATGACGTGCTCGGGAACCTGACTAAAGTTACGCAAGGCAACCAACCGGCCCGGACTTTCATATACGACTCTCTTTCACGGTTGCGTAGTGCCACCAATCCTGAGAGTGGCACCATCACCTACACCTACGACGACAACGGAAACCTGATTACAAAAACTGACGCGCGACTGGTGGTGTCGCATTACGCCTATGACGCGCTCAATCGAAACACGAGTGTGACTTACACCGTCGACCCGGCAAACCTCAACTCGACAAACAGCGAGGCAGCAAACACGCCCACAGTTACGCGCACCTACGATGGAGCTACCAACGGCAAGGGCAAACTGTGGAAGACGGAAACGAGTGGGGCTGCGGCCTCGCGCACCACCATCAACAGTTACGATGAGCTGGGCCGACCAACCAGCCAGAGCCAGCAGTTCAAGGCCAACGACACCTGGAGTCTTCCTTTCACTGTCGGTGTCACCTATGGGCTATCCGGTCAAGTGCTCAAGCAAACTTATCCTTCCGGTCATACGGTGAACTACACCTACGATAACGCCGGGCGCATCAGCAGCTTCACCGGCAATCTGGGCGACGGTGTGACGCGCACCTATGCGACTGCGTTTCGTTACGCCGCCTCCGGTGGGATTGAGCAGGAGAAGTTTGGTACTGACACGGCGCTCTATCACAAGCAACGCTACAACGCGCGCGGACAACTATGGGACATGCGGCTGAGCACAAAGTGTTTCGCCACCACTCCCATCGTCGACCCCAACTGTTCAATAGCTGCTGCCGACGGCGATCGTGGCGCGATCGTCAATTACTACAGCAACAACTTCGTTCAAGGTGGGTCGGGCACGGACAATAACGGCAACCTGCTGCGCCAGGAGATCAATGTTCCCGGCAACGGGTTCTTCCAGGACAACTTCAATTACGATTCGCTCAATCGTCTTACTGCAATCAGTGAGAAGCTCAATGGCACGGGCAGCGACACCTTCAAGCAATCGTACAGTTACGATCGTTGGGGCAACCGCACCATCGATCTGGGCACGACAAATGGTCAACCTAACACGACCACAAACGTGCCCCACCCGGAGTTCACAGTTACGACCGCCAACAATCGGCTGGGCGTGCCGAGTGGCCAAAGCGGCACGATGACTTACGACGCAGCGGGGAATCTGACAGCGGATACCTACAGCGCGGCCGCCGTCAGTCGGGCTTACGACGCCGAAAACCGCATGACTTCCGAAACGCAGGCGAACAGCTATGACGCGGGCACTTACACCTACGATGGCGATGGTCGACGGGTCAGGCGCAGGGTAGGAAGCGGTGAGACGTGGCAGAGCTACGGACTGAGTGGTGAACTGCTGGCTGAGTATGCCAAGGAGACGGCTGCGTCCAGTCCGCAGAAAGAATACGGCTATCGCAATGGGCAGTTGCTGATCACCGCGGAAGCCGCCAATCCGCGGACTAATGTGGCGCTCGCAACGAATGGTGCGACGGCAAGTGCTTCGTCAACACTGAGTGGCAGCTTCGCAGCCGGCGGGACCATCAACGGCGATCGTAAGGGAGTTAACTGGGGCAATGGCGGCGGCTGGGCGGATGCATCATCCGGCACTTTCCCTGACTGGCTGGAAGTAGCTTTCAATGGTAGCAAGACGATTGATGAGATCGACGTCTTCACCATCC
>DATIPD010000005.1:0-80826 GCA_035472495.1 Pyrinomonadaceae bacterium
ACTCTGAGCGCATCTTCGACGCGCAATTAAAGATTATTAATCATCCTTCCAGACGTTTCACGTCTGGCTACCCTCTTTGCGCCGCTTCGCGGCTAAACAATTCACGAACCCATAAGGGTCTGATGCGTCAAGTATGTTAACGCTAAAACGGTTTCCGAAATGATGTATGAGAATTACTGTGCCCAAAAGGGTAGGCGAACGTAAGCAGTTGAGAACGAATCGTCGAGTTTGAAGTCGCGCTTGATTACTCTTGCCGGATCGAAGAACCAGAGGCCCGGAGGGTCATTGCGATGGTTTTTGTCGAACCAGGCCCAGGGTGGCCGCGCCATGTTTACTCCGCCCGTGTCCCCAAGAAATGCAGATCCGAGCGTTCCGAGATTAATTTTCTGACTCGTCGTTTTGCCCTGGGACTTCTCTACGTCGATCGAGATTTGCTGATAGTCGCGGGGACTAGCGTAGGTTTGATCCTTGCCGCCTTTATTCAGCTTGGCCTTTGGCCAAAGAGTGGTTTGAATGGGAAGCAGTTCGTAGCCCACCGAACCCTCTTTGCTTTCGTCAGGCTCCTCGGCTTTGCCGGAATACTTGTAGACAACGAATTGTTTGTCGGCCTGGTTCTTGTCGCCGGAGTAAGCCTCGATGCCGTGCCCCTTCGGCTCGACGTACAGCACTACTCGCTGCCCTTCAGTTTTGAAGACGCCAAAATCTTTTGACGCAGACTCTCCCGGCAAGTAAGCAGTGAAGTTGTTGTGATGAAATGTTTCCAGGAAAACGGGTTCTGCGTCTGCCAGATCTTTTCCTCTTTTGTTAACTACGATCAGCAATCCCTCAAGATCGTTCTCGTGGGCCACCCCAGCTTCCGCTAGCCAACCCGTCGGATCCTTTTCGACGCCATGCTTCGTCCCTTCGCGGATTATTTCGCTAAGGATGATGCCTTTGCGTTCACCGCCCTTGTAATCCCGCGGGTGAAAAACAGCATAGTGAATGAAGTAGTGGGTTTGCGTTTCACTCACCGAGTAGTAAATGTACGCGCGCAAAGGAAACTGTTTTTCGTCGGTGTTTTCCCAGTTGTTATCGCCACGCCAGTCGCCGTCGAAATCGAAGTTGGTGATGTAGTCACTGCGCGGATTCTCGCCGAGGGCCTGGTGAAAAACGGGTGCAAAGCGCGCGGCTACTTCGCGTTCGTTGCTGTTAACAATTGGTTTCTTAGTCGAATTTTGAGCGCTTGCTGAGAAATAAAGATTTGCTGTGAAGGTAAGAAAGAGCGCGCCTAGCAATGTACTTAAGCCGCGGCCGGATGCTCTGAGTTTGAAGTGTACCGGTCGCGGCTTGGCCGCCCGAGGTGCGGTCGTGGCTTCCCACCGCACATCGGACCGCACAGCCGTAGACCACAAGAAGTCGGGGCTTTTCATCTGGTCAATGTCTCAGAAAAAATCTCTTCGAATTACTAACCGAGTAGTCCGCCAACTTTCGACGCGAGATCACCAGCGATGTTACTGCCACCTTCGCCGCCGCCAATGACGTTCTCTATCTGGCCGGCAATTGGCTCAGGCAGTTTCGTCTTGATGAAGTTAAGCACAGTAGTGACCGCCGTGCGCGCCTGATCTTCGGAGATGCCTGTTTTCGCAGTTACTTGTTTGATAAGTTCTTCCATCTTCGTTTCTCCTTCTCATCTTCCAACTAGTTTAGTGGTTGGTCTTTATTCCCACGCCGGGGTGGCTTGTCCGTCAGCGGTTTGCCAATAAGGCGCCCACGCCAGCGTCGTAAGCTTCACTGAGATATTTGATTTTTTCGGCTTAAGGCTGACCGTTTCGAGTTGTTCGGTCTGCGCGTCAAACGATTGCTCGAGCGCCGCGGTCTCTTCCTTAAACTGCGCATCCAGATCAGCCAGTTGCTGACTTATTGCTTCGACTGTTTCCTGGGCGCGGCCGACATCCTGCGACTCTTTCATCGAACGACTGACGCCCCGCGCTGCTGACGTTGCTCTTCCGAGTGTCGAAAGGCTAACCGCTTTCCGGCCCATAAATGAGGAGAGAAGCGTGGCGCCAAACGAAATCGCCGTTTGCAGTTTCTGTCCGGAAGCCTGTTCAGCCTCGCGCTCCCTGGCTTGCTCAGCGCGTCGCTTTTTTTCATCCAGCGCGGCCAGCTTGGGCGCGTACTTCTGACGGAGTTTTTCTGTAGCCGCATCGCGTTGTTCGCGACCGAGTTGCTGCAGACGCACGCGAAAGTCACGCTCAGACTCGCCCGGGTTTGAAACGACTTTAAGACTTGGACTTTGCAGCAAGTCGAGTTTTTGATTGCGATAGATCCAGGTGGCGAAATCTTTTTGCCAGCCGTCATAACTCTTGGCTTTGCTGGCGCCGCTGGGGAGGTCGGCAAACTGACCACTGTCGTCAGGCGACGTTTCCAGGTCTTCGATGGGCAGATCGATTGCAGTTGCCTGCGCCCAGTCAACAGGAATTGGATTAGAAGTTATTGGCGTGACCATTGTCAGGTGCTGGGCCACATCCACTTTCTTCGAATCGCTGTAGCCAACTTCCGCAACTCCCAGGACGGCAGGCTGGTAAACGAGCGTTGCTCCTTGTCCCGCGCCGCCGCGCGCGGGAATGAAATACTCCGTAATCCCGGGGGGCAAAGTTGGACGCGATGCTCCGGCTGTCTTGGCCGCCTCAGGCTTAGTTGCAGTTGCAGCGCCGGCAGGTGCAGTTGACACCCCGACTCCAGCGCCCGCCGCGGCTGCTGCAGTTGCGACAGCCGGCGCTTGCGCCTTGATCGGATCCATCAAGGTTTTGATTTGCGAGCGCGTCAACGGTCCACGCAAATACGACATGTCCCAGCGAGTCTCAAAGACTTCCGTGCCTTCCTCGTGCGTGTTGTTCACCAGAAATATTCGGTTACCAAGCCCGGCGAGCGTTTGCTCCATTTCGTTGCGATCAAATTTCAACCCGCCACTGGCGATGCCTTCCAGACCTTCCATCATCCGCGCTTTGTCGCGCTCAGTTTGCAAGCGACCAATGAACCACGTGCCGGCGTTGGACAAGCCTTTGTAGTCGAGGTCGACCGGATTCTGCGTCACGAGCACGATTCCCAAACCAAAAGCGCGTGCTTGCTTCAACAATGTCAGCAACGGCTGTTTGGAAGGCGGATTAGCAGTCGGCGGAAAGTAGCCAAAAATTTCGTCCATGTAGAGAATCGCCCGCAGGCTGGTGGTGCCTGACTGCGTTCTCATCCAACCGAGCGTCTGGTTCAGCAGCAGCGAAACGAAAAACATTCGCTCGGCGTCGTTCAAATGCGCGATGGAAAAAATCGCCAGACGCGGTTTGCCTTCAGGTGTGTGCAGGATCTGCTGAATGTCGAGCGGCTCGCCCTCCATCCAACTCGCGAAGCCCGGCGCGGCCAGCAAACTATTGAGCGACATCGCCAGCTCGAAACGATCCTTGGCGGGGAAGAACGAGTCGATGTCCATCGCTCCCAGTTTCTTCATCGGCGGCGACTGGATTTGTTGGATCAAGCCGGCGATGTCAAGATTCTTGCCGTCGTTCCAGGTCGCTCCGAGGATGTTGGAAATCAAAATGTGTTCGCGACTCTTTAGTGGATCGGCTGCGATTCCCAGGAGACCCAGCAAGCTGGTGGCGGTCGTGTTAATGCGTTCTGCTAAGAGCTCGCTGTCCTCAAGAAGTGTTGGCGGTGGGGCATCAAACGATTTCAGGATCGAGACAGGAATACCGGCATTACTTCCTGGCGTGTACACGCGAAAGTCAGCCGCGTCCCGGAGACGTTTGATGCGCGCGCCGTCCTGGCCCCAATCTCCCAGGCCCTTTTCCCAGAGTTCCGCTTGTTGTGCGGCGAAATCTGCGGTGGACAGATTTTTCTTCTGGGCGTCTTCTTCGTTTACCCAGGGAAGAAAATCTTCCGGCTTGAGATCAGGGAAGGTGAGCAGCAGATTGCTCAGGTCGCCCTTGGGATCGATGATGATCGACGGAATGCCATCAATCGCCGCTTCCTCCAGCAATGCGATACACAGTCCGGTCTTGCCGCTTCCGGTCATGCCAACGCAGACAGCGTGCGTCAGCAAATCTCTGGAGTCGTAAAGCAGGATTCCTTCTTTGGACTGCTTGTTCTTGAGATCGTAAGGACGGCCAAGATAAAACGCGCCCAGCTTCTCATAGTCTTCCATGTGACTAACCTTCCAATTTGGAGTGCAGCGACCTGTCGCCGCTTTGCTCGGTGGCGGCTTGACGTCACCTTGCTGTGATGAATTTCAACCAACCAAGGTCGCGACAGGTCGCGACCGACCAAAGCGCTGACAGGTCAGCGCACTCCAAAGAGTTGCGTCGCAGGCGAAGGACGGGTTTATCAATGCTGTTTCGCGATTACCTTGTCGGCAATCAACTCATAAGTCTTCTCAGAAATAATATTTCGTCTTACCAGGTCCGTTTTTTCGCGATAGGGGCGGCCATCGATGATCTGCTGCGCGTAGACTTCGCCAATTCCCGGCAGTTGAATCAACTGCGTCTTCGACGCTGAATTCAGGTCGACTAGCTCCTGACCAGTGCGGTCGCTCGAACCACGGTTCGCGTTTGCGTTGGCGGTAATACTGTCAGCCCGATTGCAACCGGGGAACAAAAGAGTACCCAGCAGGAGGAACACTGCAGCTGACCTTAGGACGACAATTCTGCGCGGCTCTGACATGGGTCTGCGAAAAAGTATCTGGGGGAACCAAAACCTTCGTCAACGGCCTTAAGTTCTGGGCCAAATTCAGGTATTGACTTTAGTTACATAGTGGCATAGAAGCGGCGTGACTTTCCAATACAAACGATATTAGGAGACCAAACTTGAACGCAAAAATCTTCTTTCAAACAATGATTACATTAGCGTCAGCGTCTCTGGGTCTGGTAGCCGCCCTCGCATGGAACGAAGCAATAAAGGCAGTCATCAAAGAAGTGCTGCAAACAGGCGAAAGCATTACCGGCTTGCTGACTTATGCAATTCTCGCAACGGTCATCGCGATCGTAGTGGTAATGGTGCTCGCTCGCGCGGCCTCAAAGATCGGCGGCGAGGCAGCCATCTCGCGCGAAGCGGAAGGCTGAGTCTTCGCCCACGACTATTAGGTTTTTCGCAAATAGTAAGCCGGCCCTCAAATGCTCTCGATATACGCGGCTTCGCCGTGAATCGCCATATCGAGTCCCGCGGATTCTCCGGCTTCATCGACTTTTACCGCCGTAACGCGATCAATTACCCAGAGCATGCCGTAAGTAAAGACGAAGGCCCAGAGCGACGAAAGCAACACCGCGCCGAGTTGGACGAGGAAGAAATGTGAATTGCCGCGCAGCAAGCCGTCTGCGCCGGCCGGATTGAATAACGTCGTGGCGAAGACGCCGCAGAGAATGATGCCGAGGAACCCGCCAACGCCGTGCACTCCCCAAACATCAAGCGCATCGTCCCAACGGAGTTTGTTTTTGAGTGCCACGGCGTAGAAGCAAACAATTCCCGCCACGAGTCCGATCAAACACGCGGTGGCTGGTGAAACGTAGCCTGCCGCCGGTGTGATAGTGGCCAGTCCCGCTACGGCGCCGGTCAGCAAACCGAGGAACTTTGGCTTCTTGGTTGTCACCCAGTCCATGCAGAGCCAGGCGACGGCCGCAAAACTGGCTGCAAGATCTGTGTTGAGAAAGGCGACCGCCGTAACTGAATCGACGCGGAACTCGCTGCCGGCGTTGAAGCCGTACCAGCCAAACCAGAGCATGCCAGTCCCCAGCGCCACCAGTGGGATTGAGTGTGGTCCACTGTCTGCAATCTTCCGTCTACCTACGTAAAGAACAGAGGCAAGCGCGGCGATGCCCGCGATGTTGTGAACGACGATGCCACCCGCGAAATCCAGCACGCCCCAGCTCGCCATAATGCCGCCGCCCCAAACCATGTGCACAAACGGAAAGTAGACCAGCGTCAGCCAGCCGGTCAGAAACAGCATGTAGGCTTTGAAGGTGACGCGGTTCGCGAATGCTCCTGTGATCAGGGCCGGCGTGATGATCGCAAACATCATCTGGTAGGCGCAGAAAACAAACATCGGAATCGACGGGTTAATCAAGGAAGGCGTGTCCAGGCTAATGCCACGGAGAAAGGCCCAGTTGAAGTTTCCCAGGATGCCGTGGAAGTCTGTGCCGCTTTTCAAATCGCCGCTGAAGCAGAGCGAGAAACCAAAAGCCCACCAGAGCACAGTGGTCCAGCCCATCGACACGAAGCTCTGCATCATGATCGCCAGCACATTCTTGCGACCCACGAGTCCGCCATAGAAGAAGGCCAAGCCCGGCGTCATGAGCATGACGAGGCTGCAGCAAAGCAACATGAAAGCAGTGTTACCGGTGTCGATGGTCATGGGGGGCCTCCTCAGGCTGGGCAGGTGTGCGTCAAACTCCGCCGCATCATACGCCTTTTGCGGACGTGATCAAGATTTGGGACGGGTTTTCGGCTCTGCCGACTGATGTGCGGTGGTGGCTGTGCACCCACCGTTTCGACGGTTGAATTTTTCCGAGCGGCTGCGCCCGAAATCAAGGTGTAGCTGATGCCCGATTCATCGGGTTAGTCAATCGACTGAAAGTTCTTTAGTACACCGCGCGATTTTGTTCGCGGGCTTTAGTTGCCAGACTGAAGCGCGGCTCGATTCCTGCGCCACTTCCGTCAATTCGCGCGGCTACGTATTCACCCACGGCGGGCCCGTGCTTGAACCCATGACCTGATCCGCCGCCCACCAGCCAGACATTTTCAAACTCCGGATGCAGGTCGATCAAGAAGTCTCCGTTCGAAGTGTTTTCATACTGGCAAACTTCGGTATGCACTACCGGGGCGTTTTTCAGATCGGGCAGACGTCGGGCGAGGTAACGACGTGCTGCAGCCAGGCCCTCATCGGTGACCACGCGAAGCTGCGTGTCTGGATCAAACGGTGGTCCGTGACGATCGATCGCGATTTTGATTCCGCGTCCTTCAAGGTCCGGTAAGCCATAGGCCTCATCTTTGAAATCAACCCAGGTCGGTAACGCCGGTGCGCTGAAGCGCTGGTCAGCAGCCGGAGCGCCAAAGAAAACAACTTCCTGCCGCGTGGGTTGAATCTTGTCTCCCAACAAGTCGGGAAAAACCTGGGGCAGCCACGGGCCACAGGCGAAAACATAAATGCCCGCTGAGATACGGCGACTGGCAGTTTCGATGTAGTCGAGTTTGTGTTTGCCTGAAGGACTGAGTATCGCTTCCTGCAAAAATTCCGCCCCGTTCCGGGTGGTCTCCTGAGCCACGGCCTGCACCGCTCGGCGCGCCATTAACGCGCCACCGTCAGGTTCAAGCAGCGCCCAGGAAATTTGCTCAAGTTCGATCTGCGGGTAACGCTGACTAATTTCCGACGTAGATAACTTCTCAAAAGGAATCGACAGCTTCCGCAGCGTTTCGGCGCATTGAACCGGGTAAGGATCGTCCTCGTGCGCCAACCACAATACTCCGGTTTGGTGAAACACCGGCTGGTTAATCTGCTGCGACAACTCCTGCCAGAGCTGCAAAGACCGCTGCGCTGAGCGCGTGTAAATTTCGTCGGCGCCGTAGCCCATGCGAATGATGCGTGATTCGCCGCCCGAACTTGAGCGGCCGTTACCCGCGCCATAGGCGTCGATCAATATCACGCGCTTTCCGGCGCGCTGCAGCCGAAAAGCGGTCCAGGCTCCGAAGACTCCCGCGCCTACTACCGCCACGTCGTATGTGTTTGTTGGTGTCAAGGGTTAAGCTCATCAAAATCGATTGGCCTCATGCGTTTCGGGACGCTCTACTCCGCAATTCCAACAGGAACTGAACTGGCCTTCGATCGACTCACCGCAACGGCAAACCCAGGCGACTTGTTCTGTGACGTCAGTCGTGCGCCAGGATTCGACTAACCCCAGGGCGCGCGGAAAGTCGTCGTCGTTCAGGATCCAGATTTCGGGCGCAGAATCCGTGATGGGCAGCTCGCCGAGGGCGGTAGACAAATTCTCGTTGCGGACAATGCAGGGAATCTCAGCGTGATGAAGAAGGTCCTTAACGATCTCCTGATCTGCGCTCATCGGGGATCCTGTGAATACTCGTTTCATTTGTGCTTCGGACTGATCTTAGATCTTGCGTGAATCATATGCCCAGTGAAGCAGAGCTTGTCTTTGTTTTCGCCGGCAATCCAGCGCGCCGCGAGGGCAATTTTTCTGGAGTTGGGCCACGTGTCGTCGCACCGCGCGCCACCGTTTGATTTGCCGTTCGTCGTCGACGCTGCGCCGGCCCATGTGGTAGCGGCAATACCATTGAAACCAACCACGCGGATCTTCTTCGTAAAGCCAGCCGTTCTTTCGCCAAACGGAAAGAGGCTGAGACGCATTAACGCCGAAGAAGTTCAGTTTAGGATCGTGACGCTCGTGACAGAGTTTGGCTTGCTTGAACCAGCCGGCAGGGAATTCCTTCCGGCAGTCAGTCATGTATTTCCCTCCGAAGACGCCGAGCTCCAACATTTCTTTCGGCGTCAGTTGCGGCTTGAAGTCAGCAGCGAAATTCCGACCTGCAGGTTGACTGAGATAGTAGACGTAGTCCTGCTGCATCAGATCGTTAACGGCGACGCGCTTCTTGTTCATGGGATTGGTAGGGTAGGCCACTCGGCAGTAAACGTAGTTGCCGCATCAGCTCGGGTAAATTCGCGGTTGGCTATTTGGCGCGGTTAATGAATCTGAGACTACGAAAATACACGAAGAAAAGCTAAGCCACACGAAAAATCACGAAGCGTTCGAATGATGCTACTGCCCTGAGCATCGGTCACAGCTGACGACCCACCGCGTCGGCGATGGAATGTACCAGCGACTCGAGTTCGATCGGTTTGGCCACGTGGTTTTGGAAGCCGGCCGAAAGCGCGCGCTCACGATCATCGTCCGTGGCGTAGGCGGTCAAGGCAATTGCGGGAACTTCTTTGGCGAGTTTCAACTTCAGTTTGCGCAACTTGCGAATCAGGGTGTAGCCATCTTCGTTGGGCATGCCAATGTCGCTTACGAGCAAGTGGGGTTTCCACTGCGGAAACGCTGTCAACGCCTCGGCGGTTGAGGCGCAACATTTAACTTCGCCTCCACACCGCGTGACTATCGCCGTAACCAGGTCACGCGAGTCGGCTTCGTCGTCAACCACCAGGATGCGCAGACCCTTGAAGAGTTGAGAAAAGCTCAGCGGGAAACCATTGCCTGACGCCTCGGCCTGGGCTGACTCCCCAGTTTTGGCGAGGTCCGCTTTTGTGGCTAGCGGCAGTATCACGGTGAAACTGGCACCGCGGTCCTTACCGGCGCTTTCTACTTCAACGGAACCTTGATGCAATTGGACCAGGTGCTTGACGATTGACAGTCCGAGACCCAAACCGCCGTGCACGCGCGTCGTGGAACCGTCGGCCTGGCGAAAACGATCAAAGATGTACGGCAGAAACTCAGGCGTGATGCCGATGCCGGAGTCGGTGACCGATACGCGAACGTTCCCAGCTTCAACTTGCATAGCCACGTTGACCATGCCTTTTTCACGTGTAAACTTCGTGGCGTTGCTCAACAAGTTCCAGAACACTTGCTGCAAACGGTTCGCATCCCCGGCAACAAACGAAGCCTCGTTTACGAATGCTGTTTTTACCTGTATCTCCTTGGCCTCCAGCATTGGCCGCACTGCATCAATAGCGGCTTCAATAACGCCCCGGAGATCAACCGCGTGCGCCTCAATTTGCAACTTGCCAGTGATGATGCGGGAAACATCGAGGAGGTCATCAATCAACTGTGACTGCGAACGCGCATTCCGTTCGATTGTTTCAAAAGCGCGCGACATTTGCGGTTCGTCAAGTTTTCCCGTTCGCACGAGGTGACTCCAACCCAGAATCGCGGAGAGTGGCGTTCGCAGTTCGTGGGAAAGTGTCGCCAGGAACTCGTCTTTAGTTCGATTCGCCTGTTCCGCTTCCGCCCGGGCCGTGCGCTCACGAATCAACATTTTGGCGCGTTCCTCTTCGGCTTGTTTGCGTTCGGTGATCTCGAGCAGTAATTCACTGGCATGGCGCTGCGCATCGCTGTAAAGCATGGCGTTGTCGTAAGCGATGGCTACCTGGGTGGCGAGCGTGGCTGCGAGACGCTCATCTGCTTCGGTGAACTCATCGGCGTTAAGTTTGTTGACCATGTAAAGCCAACCACGTACGCCACCGGCGAACACTATTGGCGCGCCCAGGAATGAATGGACTGTCGTTGTCGGGGCGCCGCTCATTTCAACCAGCATGTCAGTCTCGTGAAGTCGTACCGGGCGACGTCGCTTCACCACGCGCTGAAGCGCGCGTCTTATTTCCTGAGGAAGGGGAATTTGAGCGTCGAAATCTTTATTGCCCGAGCAGCGGAAAAAATATCGCAGACGTTCGCCGTCGTCATCAATCATGCCGACTGCCGCTTCTTCGGCTTCGACAATACTGCGCGCCGAACCACAAAAACTCTCCAGCACACGCGTTGGCTCGTGCTCTGCAGCCAGTTGCTGGCCGAGTTCGATCAGCATGTTCAAACGCTCGAGGTTGGCGTTTTCCAGTTCGAGGTTTTTTTCTTCGAGCAACTCCGCCTGGTGTTGCACTACCTGCGTCTTCTTGAACAACTCTACGAAGACGTTAACTTTCGAGCGCAGGATGTCAGGCTCAATTGGCTTCACGATGTAGTCGACGGCGCCCAGCGAATAGCCACGACTCACGTGCCGGCCGCCGGTCGAATCGGCGGTAAGAAAAATAATGGGAATGTTGCGCGAGCGGTCGCGGCCTCTAATCAGTTCCGCAGTTTCCAGGCCATCGAGATCGGGCATGTAAACGTCCATCAGGATCACGGCAACCTCGTTGTCCAGCAGGTAACGCAAGGCTTCATCACCCGACGAAGCGCTGATCAGAGTGCGATCGGGCGCGTGCAGGAGCGACTCGAGCGCTAACAGATTGGTGGCGCTATCGTCGACCATCAGGATGTTGACCTTTTCGTCAGTTGCCATAGTGCGTTGTTAGTGCCGACTCCTCGGGCCGTCGCAAAGTTTTTGTATTCACTGACTCGACTAGTTTGAAAAGCTCATGAGCGATTTCGCCCAGCGGCAGAACCAGATCAGGCTTAGTCGACGCGATAGCCGCTTCCGGCATTTCCCGGCGCACCGCCGATTCGGGCGCCTCAACTACAGCGAATCCGCCGCGCGATTTGATGGCTGCCAAACCGCGGGCGCCATCGCGGTTAGCTCCAGTGAGAATTACGCCGATGGTTTTTTCCTGATACTCAGCCGCAGCAGATTCAAACAGAACGTCAATTGACGGTCGCGCAAATCCAACCGGAACGTCAATGGAAAGCGCAAAGCTCCGGTTCTCAAGTAACAAGTGATAGTCTCGCGGCGCCAGGTAGATGTGCCCCGGAAGAATTTCCTCCTTGTCCTCGGGTTCGGTAACCGGGAGGGCGACTTCGCGAGCCAGGAATTCACAAAGCTCAACATCAGCATCTTTGCCGCGGTGCTGTACCACTACCACAGGCAAGGGAAAAACTGGCGACAGCGAACGCAACAGTGTCTGCAACGCCTTCAGCCCACCGGTAGAAGTGCCAACTACAACTATTTCAAAGTCGGGTTTCAATTCTTTGTCTATGCCGGCGGGGCAAGCCCACCTTCCTGACCTCAAAGATGACTTGAGTAGCTCGATATCTCGAGATCGGATGCTCTCTCAACGAGTGATCAAAGTTCAACCTAAATAACCTCATGGTCAGGAAGGCGGGCTTGCCGGCTCCTGGTTGTTCCTAAGCCACTTTGCGAAACAGTTTGTCCTTATCATTCAAGTGCTCATACTGATCCGCTCGCGGAGTGAACTTCAACGACTCCTTGTTTCCCAGACCGAACACGCCAAACATACTCAAGCTGTCGTAGAGCAAATTGTGAACGCGTGCCTGCAAGTCCTTATTAAAATAGATCATCACGTTGCGGCACAGAATCACCTGGAACTCGTTGAACGAACCGTCGGTTGCAAGATTGTGCTCGGAGAACGTGATGTTGTTTTTCAACGTGGGCGTGAAAATAACGTTTTCATACTGCGCCGTGTAGTAATCGGAAAACTCGTGCAGCCCACCGGCGTTATGGTAGTTCGTGGTGTAGTCGCGCATCGCTGCCAGCGGAAAAATGCCCTCGCGCGCTTTGCGCAGGACCGACTGGCTAATGTCCGTGGCATAAATTCGACAGCGCTGATACAGCCCTTCCTCCTTAAGCAGAATCGCCAGCGAATAAACTTCCTCCCCGGTAGAACAACCGGCGATCCAGATTTGCACGGTCGGGTAAGTGCGAAGTAACGGGACTACCCGTTGGCGGAACGTCAGATAAAAGCTGGGATCACGAAACATCGCGGTGGCGTGTACTGACAATCCCAACAGGAAACGATCCAGACAAGCGCGATCGTGCAAAACTTTGTCTTGCAGCGCTGAGACTGTGTGCAGTTTCTCGGCGCGCATCAGTTCGAGTATGCGACGCTTGATCGAAGCGCGCGAATAGTCGCGAAAATCGAAACCATGAGCACGATGAAGTCCTTCGAGCAGCAACTCGATCTCGATGTCTTCCAGGTTTGTTGCTTGTTGTGCAGCAGCGGTCATAACTTCTTGTCTATCTCCCTCTCCCCCTTACTCAAAGAATTCACGCTGTTTCGTCCGGCCGGTAGAGCCAAACTCGCAACAGCGATAACAGTTGATCTATATCCAGTGGCTTCGAAATGTAATCAGACGCGCCAACTTCCAGGCAGTGATCTCGGTCAGCCTTCATCGCTTTGGCAGTCAACGCGATGATGGGCAACTGTTTGAACTCATCCATCTGGCGAATGGCGGTGATTGCCTCATAACCGTCCATTTCCGGCATCATGATGTCCATCAAGACGGCCTCGATGCCGGGAGTTTCTTTCAATAGATCGATTCCTTCCTGACCATTTTCCGCGTGCACCACTTCCATGTTGTGCGCCTCGAGCGCGCTGGTCAGTGCGAAAATGTTACGCACGTCGTCATCGACCACCAGAACTTTTCGTCCGGCCAGCACCGGATCAGTCCGGTGAAACTTCTCCAGCATGCGCCGTTTTGGCTCCGGCAGATCAGCTTCAACTCGATGCAGGAACAACGCAGTCTCCGCTAACAGACGCTCAGGTGAACTAGCCTCCTTCACGATGATGGCGTCTGCGACCTTCTTCAGGTGCAGCTCTTCTTTCCGCGTCAGTTCTTTGCCGGTGTAAACGATAATGGGCAGGTCGTAACGACCAAGATCGGTCTGCAGTTTTTCGATGAGCTCAAATCCACTCATATCAGGCAGTCGTAGGTCGAGGACCATGCAATCGAAGCGTTCACCTTGCAGTAAGCCCAGCGCTTCCTCCCCGGTGGCCACTGCCGTCGTGTGCACGTCGCCGTTGCCAATTAACTCGACGACGCTCATCCGCTGCACGTCATCGTCTTCAACTACGAGCAGTTTGCGAATGCGGCGTTCCGTGAAGTCGCGAATGCTGTCGAACGCTTTGCCGAGCTCTTCGTGAGTCACCGGCTTTTGCACGTGATTGAAAGCGCCCTGCTTCAACGCCCGCTGCCGTTCCTCTTCGACGGTGATGATGTGGACCGGAATGTGACTGGTTGCCGCGTCGTGCTTCAACCGATCGAGCACGGTCCAGCCATCACGATCCGGCAGACGAATGTCGAGCGTGATTGCCGCAGGCTTGTACTTTTGTGCGAGCGCCAGGGCCACCGTGCCGCTGGTCGCCACCAAACCCTTGAATCCTTTTTCGCGCGCGAGGTCGAGCAATATCGAGGCAAAACTGATGTCGTCTTCGACAATCAGCACAGTGCGATCACCGGGTTGAATCTCATTCCGGTCATCCAGAATCGCCGCCGATTCCCTTGAAAGGAGGGCGATCGATTCGGAATCAAAAGACTCAACCGGTGTCCAGGCTGCTTCGGTTGTTTTGATCTCGTTGCGTTTTGCTTTGGCACTCGCAGAGGCCGAGGTCGCGCCGGCCGGAACATAATTACGCGGCAAGTAAAACGTAAACGTGCTGCCTTCACCCGGCGTGGAGATGACACGAATCTCGCCGCCGAGTAGTCGCGCAATTTCCCGACTGATCGAAAGTCCCAATCCAGTGCCGCCATACTTGCGGCTGGTGGTGCCGTCGGCTTGTTGAAACGCCTCAAAAATAATTCGCTGCTTCTCTGTGGGAATGCCGATGCCGGTGTCGCTGACGGAAAACGCGATCACTTCACCGGCGCGGTTGAGCGAATCCAGGTGGTAAGTTTCGTCAGCCGGCGCGGGCGCAATAGTTAAGACCACCTTTCCTTCTTCGGTGAACTTAAACGCGTTGGAAAGCAGGTTCATCAGGACTTGCTGCAAACGTTTATCGTCCGTGCGTACACCGGGGTCCATCGCCTCGTCGTGCTCAATCTGAAACTCCAGGTTCTTGTCCTGCGCGAGCTGGTGGAAACTTCGTCGCAGTTGCTCGGCAATGTCCATGACGGAGACGTCGGAGACTTCAATCCCCATCATGCCGGATTCGATCTTCGACAAGTCGAGAATGTCGTTGATCAGCGATAACAAATCGGAACCGGATGAGTGAATAGTTTGCGCAAACTGGACTTGCTTGCCAGTCAGGTTGGCGTCGTTATTCTCTGCAAGCTGGCGCGAAAGAATCAGCATGCTGTTTAGCGGAGTGCGCAACTCATGAGACATGTTGGCGAGAAACTCGGATTTGTACTTCGACGTCAACGCGAGTTGCTCTGCC
This sequence comes from Pyrinomonadaceae bacterium, assembly GCA_035472495.1. Taxonomy (GTDB): domain Bacteria; phylum Acidobacteriota; class Blastocatellia; order Pyrinomonadales; family Pyrinomonadaceae; genus PSRF01. The sequence continues at coordinate 14,786 of DATIPD010000005.1, forward strand.
TTTTCTTCCATCTCCCAACGTGCTTCTTCGACTTCGCGGTTCTTGGCTTCTACTTCTGCCTTTTGTCGCGCCAGCAACGCCGCCTTTTCCTGCAGTTCTTCGTTGGTCTGTTGCAGCTCTTCCTGCTGACTCTTCAACAGCTCTTCCGATTCACGCAGCGACTCAGCTTGTTGTTCAAGTTGTTCGTTGGTTTTCTTGAGTTCGTCCTGCTGGCTCTGCAGTTCGCCGGCGAGCGACTGTGACTGCAGCAGCAGATCTTCAGTTCGCGTATTGGCGGCGATCGTGTTGAGCACGATGCCGATGCTCTCAGTTAGCTGATCGAGGAAGGTGAGGTGCGTATCGCTGAACGTTTGGAACGTCGACAGCTCGATCACCGCTTTCACGTCGCCTTCAAAAAGAACCGGCAAGACCACGATGTTTTTGGGTGGCGCTTCGCCGAGGCCGGAAGTGACATGAACGTAATTCGTTGGAACGTTCGTTACCAGAATTCTTTGTTTTTCTACCGTGCACTGTCCCACCAGACCCTCGCCTGCGTGGAACTCGTTTGCGAGGTTCTTGCGTTTCTTATAAGCGTAGCCCCCCAGCAGTTTCATGAAGGGCGCGCCGTTAGAACTTTCGTTGACGTAGAAAACGCCCTGCTGCGCTTCCACCAGCGGCGCCAGTTCTGACAGCACCATCTGCGCGACGGTGGTCATGTCGCGCTGGCCCTGGAGCATGCGCGTGAAACGCGCGAGGTTTGTCTTCAACCAATCCTGCTCGGTGTTTTTCTGTGTGGTGTCCTTGAGATTGAGAATCATCTCGTTGATGTTGTCTTTCAAGGCAGCCACTTCGCCCTGGGCTTCGACGGTAATCGAACGAGTCAGATCGCCCTTCGTCACAGCGGTTGACACTTCGGCGATGGCGCGCACCTGAGTGGTAAGGTTTGCCGCCAGACCATTCACGTTGTCGGTGAGATCGCGCCACGTTCCCGCTGCGCCCGGCACGTTTGCCTGACCGCCCAGTTTTCCTTCGACGCCTACTTCACGGGCCACTGACGTCACCTGATCGGCAAACGTAGCCAGCGTGTCGGTCATGTTGTTGATAGTGTCGGCGAGTTCGGCGATTTCGCCTTTCGCTTCCACCGTCAGTTTTCTTTCCAGGTCGCCGTTTGCGACCGCGGTGACGACTCGCGCGATACCACGCACCTGGTCGGTGAGGTTGCTGGCCATGGAATTCACGTTGTCAGTCAAGTCTTTCCAGGTGCCGGCGACGCCGCGCACGTCGGCCTGGCCGCCGAGGCTTCCTTCTGTTCCCACTTCACGCGCCACGCGCGTAACTTCCGAAGCGAACGAATTCAACTGATCCACCATGGTGTTGATGGTGTTCTTCAATTCGAGGATCTCGCCTTTGACGTCTACCGTGATCTTTCTGGAGAGGTCGCCATTCGCCACTGCCGTCGTTACGTCGGCGATGTTGCGCACCTGCCCGGTGAGGTTGCTGGCCATGGAATTCACGTTGTCAGTCAAGTCTTTCCAGGTTCCCGCGACGCCGCGCACATCAGCCTGGCCGCCGAGTTTTCCTTCCGTTCCCACTTCACGCGCCACGCGCGTAACTTCGGAAGCGAAGGAGTTCAACTGGTCGACCATCGTGTTGATGGTGATCTTCAGTTCGAGAATTTCACCTTTAACGTCGACCGTAATTTTTTTGGAGAGATCGCCGTTCGCGACGGCGGTGGTCACGTCGGCAATGTTGCGTACCTGACCAGTAAGATTGCCGGCCATGAAGTTCACATTGTCAGTTAAGTCTTTCCAAGTGCCGGCGACGCCCATCACCTGTGCCTGACCACCCAGACGTCCTTCGGTTCCTACTTCGCGCGCCACGCGCGTAACTTCCGACGCGAATGAACTCAACTGGTCCACCATTGTGTTGATGGTGTTCTTGAGTTCGAGAATCTCACCTTTGACGTCGACCGTAATTTTCTTGGAGAGGTCTCCGTTGGCCACGGCGGTAGTTACTTCAGCGATGTTGCGCACCTGACTGGTCAGGTTGCCGGCCATGAAGTTCACACTGTCAGTCAGGTCCTTCCAGGTGCCCGCCACCCCGCGCACATCAGCCTGGCCGCCAAGTTCGCCTTCAGTGCCCACTTCACGGGCGACGCGCGTAACTTCCGAAGCGAAACCGTTGAGCTGGTCCACCATCGTGTTGATGGTGTTCTTGAGTTCAAGAATTTCGCCCTTGACGTCGACTGTGATTTTCTTGGAGAGGTCGCCATTCGCGACGGCGGTGGTTACGTCAGCAATGTTACGCACCTGACCGGTGAGGTTGCCGGCCATCAGGTTCACGCTGTCGGTCAAGTCTTTCCAGGTGCCGCCGACGCCTTTGACTTCCGCCTGGCCGCCGAGCTTACCCTCAGATCCTACTTCGCGAGCGACGCGTGTTACTTCGGAAGCGAACGCGTTGAGCTGATCCACCATTGTGTTGATGGTGTCTTTGAGTTCGAGGATTTCGCCGCGTACGTCGACCGTGATTTTCTTGGAAAGGTCGCCGTTGGCTACGGCGGTAGTCACTTCCGCGATGTTGCGCACCTGACCGGTGAGGTTGCCGGCCATGAAATTCACGTTATCAGTCAAATCCTTCCAGGTGCCGGCCACGCCGATCACTTGCGCCTGGCCGCCAAGTTTTCCTTCGGTTCCTACTTCACGCGCCACGCGCGTAACTTCGGAAGCGAAGGAGTTCAACTGGTCGACCATCGTGTTGATGGTGATCTTCAGTTCAAGAATTTCGCCTTTAACATCCACCGTGATTTTCTTGGAGAGGTCACCGTTCGCGACGGCGGTCGTCACGTCGGCGATGTTACGTACCTGACCGGTAAGGTTGCCGGCCATGAAATTCACGTTGTCAGTTAAATCTTTCCAGGTGCCGGCGACGCCGATCACTTGTGCCTGGCCGCCAAGTTTTCCTTCGGTTCCTACTTCACGCGCCACACGCGTCACTTCGGAAGCGAACGAGTTCAACTGGTCCACCATCGTGTTGATAGTGTTTTTGAGTTCGAGAATTTCGCCTTTGACGTCGACTGTGATCTTCTTCGAAAGGTCGCCGTTGGCTACGGCTGTAGTCACTTCAGCAATGTTGCGCACCTGACTGGTGAGGTTGCTGGCCATGGAGTTCACGCTGTCAGTCAAGTCTTTCCAGGTTCCCGCCACGCCCCTGACTTGTGCTTCGCCACCAAGTTTTCCTTCGGTGCCCACTTCGCGGGCCACGCGCGTAACTTCCGAAGCGAACGAGCTCAACTGTTCGACCATGGAGTTAACAATCTTGGTGGTGCGCAGAAACTCACCCTTCAGCGGACGTTCATCGACCTGCAGCGTCATGCGTTCGGAAAGATCACCGTTAGCGACAGCGCCGATGACGCGCGCCATTTCACTTGTCGGTCGCGCCATGTCGTCGATCAGTAAATTGGTTGAATCAACTAACCGCAGCCACGCGCCCGAGGCCGCGGGCACGGAAGCGCGTTGGCCAATCTTTCCTTCTCTGCCTACGACGCGACTTACGCGTTCTACTTCTTTCGCTGTTTTGTCGCTGAGATCAAGGATGTCGTTGAACGTGTCGGCAATCTTCCCGGCTTCACCAGTCCACTCACCGGGAAGACGCACCGAAAAATCGCCTTTCTTAAAAGCAACGAGGGCTTTTAGCAACGCTTTGGTGTTAAGCGTTTCGTTTGTCAGGGTTTGAGTTGGCATTGTTACCTTCCGAGCTTGTTAAAGTCTGGAGAGAGGTGTTCAAGGTGGCCAGGGCTTTGTGATGGCCACACAAATCCAGAAAAACGGCGCCTGCGGGAGAAGGGCCGCTAGTTACGGACTTTGGGGGATAGGAAGGGGGACGCAGAACTTATTAAGTTGCTGCAGAAGTATTTATACCTAAGCGAACGGGGCTTGTAAACCTTAATTCCGGACAGGGGAAAAATCAGTTCGGGGGAGTCGGTTACTTGAGCCACACCGTCTTGATGTTTACGAATTCACGGATTCCGAAGTCGCTTAATTCACGTCCGTAACCGGAGTTTTTGATGCCTCCAAACGGGAGTCTAGGGTCAGATGCAACCATGCCATTGATGAAGACTGATCCGGCTTCGAGTTCGGCGGCAAAACGCGCCTGCTCAACCGGGTCGTTTGTCCAGGCCGCCGCCCCGAGGCCGAAGTCAGTGGCATTAGCCAACGCGATTGCCTCGTCAATGTCGGCAACGCGAAAGAGCGTGGCAACTGGGCCAAAGATTTCCTCGCACGACGCCGGCGAATCTTTGGGGACATTTACGAGCACGGTGGGTTCATAGAAATTTCCCGCGCGCTCCAGCCGTTTGCCGCCGGTCAAAACAATCGCCCCAGCCGCGACCGATCGTTTCACTTGTTCGTCGACGTCGCGGAGTATCTGTTCCGTCGCCAGCGGGCCAATGTCAGTCGCTTCGTCCAGCGGATCGCCAACGCGCAGCGCCTTCATCGCTTCGACGAAGGCAGTTTCAAACCTGTCGTAGATTTTTTCCGACACGATGAACCGTTTGGCGGCAATGCAGGATTGTCCGTTGTTGATGGTGCGCGACTTCACCGCCGTGCTGACCGCTTCGTCGAAGTTGGCGGAAGGCATAACTACGAAAGGATCGCTGCCGCCGAGTTCGAGCACTGTTTTCTTGATTTGCTTCCCGGCGATGCTCGCTACACTGCGACCTGCGGGCTCGCTGCCGGTCAGCGTTACCGCGACCACACGTTTGTCCTGTAGAACTCCCGCAACTGCATCTGACCCAATCAGCAACGTTTGTAACGCGCCGTCGGGAAACCCCGCGCGCCGAAAAATATCTTCAATTGCGAGTGCGCATTGCGGCACGTTTGACGCATGTTTTAGCAGTCCGACATTGCCGGCCATCAAGGCCGGTGCTGCAAAACGAAAGACTTGCCAAAAAGGAAAATTCCACGGCATCACAGCGAGCACTGGACCTAGTGGCTCAAAGCTCACGTAACTGCGCGTCGCGTTTGTTGCGACCTCGACATCGGCGAGATGCTGCTTCGCAGTTTCGACGTAGTAGCGACAGACCAGGGCACATTTTTCCGCTTCGCTGACCGCTCCCTTGATCGGCTTACCCATCTCCAGCGTCATCATGCGCGCGAAGTCGTTCTTCTCCACCTCGAGAATTTCTGCCGCTCGCGTCATCATTGCGGCGCGCGCTTCAAGAGTTGTGCGGCGATAATCGCAAAACGTGTCGGCAGCTAACTGGAGTTTTGCTTCGAGAGCTGTGGCGTTCAGTGGCTCAAACGTTTTCAGCGTTTTGCCGTCGGCGGGATTGATTGATGCGATTAGCATTGTGGATCCTTTTTGTTTCTTTCTCTTCCCCTTCCCCTTCCCTTTGCGAAGGGGACTGAGGGGAAGGGTTTACCGCAAGCTAAGCCCTCTCCCTACCCTCTTCCAGCGGGAGAGGGAGATAAAGCCGATAGCGTCAAACTTAGCTAGACCAGGCATTTTCGATTTGAATTCGCAACGATTATAGGCGCAACCGCTTGCACAATTACGCCGGCGAAACCAAAATGCCAAAATAAATCGATACGAGTGGGAAAAATGGCGAAGAACAAAGCCCGACGTCTGGACAAATACGAGATTGTCGCTGCCCTCCAGGAGATCGCTGCACTCTCGGAGTTGAAAGGCGGGAAAGACAAATTTAAGGCCCGCGCTTATTTGACTGGCGCGCGGGTCGTCGCCGGAATGGAAGACGTTGGCGAAGCAGTGCTGGCGAACCGCTTAACTTCACTGCCCGGCATTGGCAGCGGGCTGGCGTCACAAATCGAACAACTCTATCTGACGGGCAAATCTTCTGTCCTCGAGGATCTCAAAAAAGAGTTTCCCTCCGGCATGCTCGAACTCTCGCAACTTCAAGGGCTCTCAATAAACAAGGTCAAAACGCTGCATGAACAGCTCGGCATTAGTTCCATTGCTGATCTGAAAGCCGCAGCCGAAGCGGGAAAGATACGAAACCTGCAGGGGTTTGGCGCGAAGACTGAGGCCGCGCTGCTGGCTTCGATAACAGACAAGAAACAGCGGGCGAAAGAGCAGAACCGCCTGCACCTCCCGCGCGCAATGCAGACCGCTGCGGAGCTACTGGGTTATTTGAACTCGGCGACGGGCGTCATTGAAGTTAGCGTTGCCGGGTCTTTGCGGCGCTGGAAAGAAACTGTCGGAACGATTCGCCTGGTGGCAAACACTAAACGGCCGGCGGCACTCATCGAACACTTTTTAAAATATCCGCTAATCGCGCAGGTGATCGAGCGCATGGAAGAAGCGTGCATTGTATTACTCGCAGGCGGCGCGCGCGTCTCATTAGTTGCAGCCCAACCCGATGAGTTTGGTCTCGCGTTGCTAACCGAAACCGGATCTCAGTCGCACGTTGAGCGACTTCATCGTATTGCGAACGGCGAAGCGCCGGACGGAAAAGTTAAGAAAGCCAGGCCGCGGAAGAAGAAAAAGCGAGCGGCTACAAATTCAGCTGAGCAACAAGTTGAGCGAGACATTTATGCGCAGCTGGGACTGCAGTACATTCCGCCGGAATTGCGGGAGGACTCAGGTGAAATTGAAGCTGCGTTTGCCGAAAAACTGCCGGAAGATTTGCTGAAACTGGAAGACATTCGCGGCATGGTTCATTGCCATACCACTTATTCCGACGGCAAGCACACAATCGAGGAAATGGCGCGGGCGGCAGAAGCGATGGGAATGCAGTACATCACCATCACGGACCATTCGCCGACGGCTTTTTACGCGGGCGGGGTAAAGCTCGATCAGCTCAAGCGTCAGTGGGACGAGATTGACGAGGTCCAGGAGCGCGTGAAGATCAAACTCCTGCGCGGCACCGAGTCAGACATTATCGCCAATGGCCAACTAGATTATCCCGACAAAGTGCTGGAAAAGTTTGACATCATCGTTGCCAGCATCCACTCGCGCTACAAGATGGACGGAACAAAGATGACGCAGCGCATTGTCACGGCGATGCAGCATCCGGTTTTCAAAATCTGGGGACATGCCTTGGGACGAAAGTTATTGAGTCGCCCCTCGTTCGATTGTGACGTTGAGCGCGTCCTTGATGTGATTGCTGAATCGCGTGCGGCGATCGAAGTAAATGCAAGTCCGCAGCGTCTGGAGTTGGAGCCCAAGTGGATTCGCGAGGCGCGCAAACGCGGGATCAAATTTGTGATATCAGTGGACGCGCACGCTACCGCCGAACTCCAGTATTTGAAATATGGCGTGGGCACGGCGCGCCGAGGCTGGCTGCGAAAGCCGGAGGTCCTGAACACGTTGGGGACAAAAGCGTTCATGAGTGCGGTGCGTCCGGCCTAATCAGTCTTCGATAGTTAGTCATTATTGTCTCCAGTAGTCTCGCCGCCTTCAGGTCCCCAGGAACAGTACCCAGACGACAAGATCCTCAGTGAAGTTTTCGAAACGATACACGGCGCCGGCTGCGGCAAAGCAAGTCAGCGGCTTCTAAGGTAAATGTGAATGACAGTCAACTGATTTTCACAGTTGCCCTTAGGTTGCGACGCCATTGGTCAAGCTAACTTACTGGGACCGCGGGCGTCCCCGCCCGCAAACGCGCCGCAGGGCGCGCAGATCTGTCAGCGCCATTCGGCTAACGGGTTGTTCGCGCTGCGGGCGGGGACGCCCGCGGTCCCAGTAAGTTAGCTTGTGCGCTTTGATGATTGCGGAGGGCCGCGCTCGCGAAGGGCGCTGCCTGTTCGCGCTATTCGCACTTCGCGCATCCTCCATTAGAATGGCATCCGCGAATGTCGACTTCGATAAAACCTGAGTGCTTATTCTGCAGGCTGATCGCCGGGAATCTGTCCGCGCGCATCGTTTTCGAGGACGACGCCTCGCTGGCCTTTCTCGATCATCGGCCACTCTTTCCCGGTCACACGTTGCTGGTTCCGAAACAACATTTCGAAACCCTGGCAGATCTGCCAACGGAGTTAGTGGCGCCGCTCTTCAAAAACGCGCAGCTGTTGAGTCAGGTGGTGGAGCAGGCACTGCAAGCGGAGGGCACTTTTGTGGCGATCAACAATCGTGTGAGTCAGAGTGTTCCGCATTTGCATGTGCACATCGTTCCGCGAAAAAAGAAAGACGGCTTAAAGGGATTTTTCTGGCCGCGCAACAAATACGACAGCGAAGCACACCTCGACGAGGTGCAGGCGGCCATCAAACAGGGAATCAGCGACTTGCGAAAAGAAAAACAACAGGAGAACCCCCATGGTTAAGCGAAGCTTAATTCTTGCCGTTTTCATTTTGCTTTTAGCGACGTTTGGCTTTGCACAAAAACAAACAGAAAGCGTTTCGCTGGATAACCTCGGTTGGCTAAGCGGTTGTTGGGAAGGTCGCCAGGGAGAAGCGGTTATCGAAGAAATGTGGTCGCGGCCTGCAGGCGGATCGATGCTTGGGTTAAGTCGGACCGTCAAGGGTGACAAGACGATTTCCTACGAATTCATGCAGTTTCGCGTGGAAAACGGCAGTCTTGTCTTCTTGCCACAGCCACAGGGCGGCACGCGTGTTTCGTTTCCAGTAAAAGATTCCTTTGGGGAAAAGTTTACCTTCGAAAATTTGCAACATGATTTTCCCCAGCGAATTATTTACGAGAAAAAAGGTCAACTGCTATTGGCTGCAATCGAGGGAACGGTAAAAGGAAATACTGAGCGCGAAGAATTTCAAATGCGAAAAGTTCGTTGTAATCCGAAAGACGAGTAACAGTTTTCCTGAGAAAAATGCGAGCCCCGATTTTCTTTTACAGAAAAAACGAAATAGAAAAAATAAAACACAGAAAAAGTTGATCGAAAAACTAGATACGCGTATAACTCTCCCCGTCGCGAGCGTTGCGGCGCTTGAGACCGAAGCAGGGATCGGCAACCGATGTGGTGACACACGGGAGAGGGAATCAACAACGGTCTGTTGATTTTATTGACGCCCTGAGTCGAAGCCGAAAGGCTTTGCTAGAGAGGACTGAGAGGTCTTCTTGAGCTACTCGGATCAAAACGAGTAGCACCCTTTGGGAAGGACCCGCTGAAGGGGGCGAATGGCTTGACGCAAGTTGAGCTGACGTTGTCGGATCGTAACCGAAGGTGGAGGAAAAGCCACCAAAACAAAAACCTAACGGCACCGCATCCGCAAGGATGCGAGATGAGTGAAAACTTTTCGAGTGCTGACCGACGGTTCGACTGACCGACAGTTGACCACCGGAATACAAACCGGCAGCCTAGTGTGTACATGCGAAGCTGCCATCCTTTTGAAAGCTTGGGTGTAAAAGCTTAGGCGATTATTAGGAAACGGATGCGCTACTTTCGGCTTGCCGGAGGTGGCGTTTTCCGTTTTTGGTGTGTCCGCTTTTTATAACGCAGACTGTTAGTTTGCGGGTGGTGGTCTTTGACTCCATTCAGATCCCATTCATCGATCGCAAACTAGCAGTTTGCGTTACGCGAAAAGAGCCGTCCGTTTTTGTGCTCCATATTCAAAACGTTTATCATAGTCGCCTTCGTCGAATCACATTTGGAACGCCGCGCAGTTGCTCGCAGTCTCCCTGCTTCTGCGGGCCCTTGTCTTTAAGGAGAGATCAATGACTGAAGCAAGAATGCAGGAAAGACCCACCTACAAGCCGGGAACTTTTTGTTGGGTAGAATTAGGAACCACTGACAGTGCTGGTGCGAAAAAGTTTTACACCGAACTGTTTGGCTGGACCTTCGAAGACAGCCCGGTTGGACCGGGCATGGTCTACACGATGTTGTACAGCGACGGTAAGGATATCGGTGCTCTCTATGAGCTGGATGATCAGAAGCGGTCGCAGGGAATTCCATCGCATTGGATGTCTTACGTCGCCGTAGCAAGTGCAGATGAAAGCGCGGCTAAAGCAAAGGAACTTGGAGCCACCATAATTGTCGAGCCCTTTGATGTCATGACCGTTGGGCGAATGTCCGTGGTTCAGGATCCCACCGGCGCTGTTTTCTCGCTCTGGGAAGGCAAGGATCACAAGGGCGCCGGCGTGGTGAACGTCCCAAATTCATTTTGCTGGAATGAACTGATGACCACCGACACGGCGAAAGACGGCGACTTCTACACCGGTCTTTTCGGTTGGGGCAAGGACGTGCAAAATTTCGGACCGCTGGAGTACACGATGTTCGCGAACGGCGACCGACCGGCCGGTGGCATGCTTCAAATCACTCCTGAAATGGGTCCGATTCCGCCAAACTGGCTGACTTATTTCGCAGTTGACGACTGCGACGCCAAGACCCAGAAAGCGACTGAACTCGGGGCGAAAGTGATGAAGCCGGCCGACGACATTCCGGGCGTCGGTCGTTTCTCAATTCTGATTGATCCGCAGGGCGCGGCTTTTGCGCTAATCAAACTTGAAAATGCTACAGACCAACCGAGCTAGAAGTTAAGCTCGGGTCTCCCTGAGTGCTGAATGATGGCGGGCCGCACCACGCTCGCCATCATTCATGTTTAGAGAACAGCCGAAACCAACAAAAGATGAAATCAAAAGTGGTTTGGCTGGTGCTGTGTCTGATCTGGGGTTCGACCTGGTTGTTCATTAAGCTTGGTCTGGAAAATCTGCCGCCCTTCACCTTCGCCGGCATCCGGTTTGTAATCGCCGCCGCAATTCTGTTTGCCATCATTAAGGCCAAGAAGTTTTCGCTACCACGCGACCGCGCTGACTGGATTCTGCTCGCCGTCACCGGGGTGCTTTCGTTCAGCATGAACTACGCCGCAGTGTTTTGGGGCGAACAATACATCTCCTCCGGCCTGGCCGCACTTTTACAGGCCATGATTCCCGCATTTGGCTTGCTATTCGCTCACCTCGCTCTCGCTGAAGAACGGTTAACTTCCGCTAAGATCTTCGGGGTGCTAATGGGTGTGTTCGGTGTGGGAGTTGTCTTTTCGAATCAGCTGAGCATCGCTGGTCCGCGCGCACTGGCTGGTTCCGCTGCCATTGTCGTTGGTGCTGCGAGTGCTGCCGCAGCGAATGTGCTGGTTAAGAAGCGGGGAGCGAAGCTGCAACCGGCAATTCTGGCCGGGGGCCAGATGATTTTTGGGCTGGTACCACTTTTTATCGTCGGTGTTTCACTCGAGGGGAGTCCGTTCAAGTTACATTGGACACCCATGGCAGTCGTGGCGCTTTTCTATCTGGCGATTGTCGGTTCAGTCGTCGCTTTCCTGCTTTACTACTGGCTGGTGCAGCACATGGACGTAACCAAGACGATGCTGATCGCGCTGGTGACGCCGGTTGTCGCCGTGATGTTAGGCATGGTGGTCTTGCACGAGCAGTTGAACTGGCGGACCTTCGCGGGCGGAGCGATGATCATTTCGGGAATTGGTTTGATAGCCTTGCGAAGGGTGCGCATGCCGGCGCCTCAATGATCTGTTTTGATCCAGTCAAGCTTTTCGGTTTGTGCCAGCAGGTAGGCCTCAACCGCGCGTCTGACAAATCTGATTTCATTATCCGGATAGCAATCCGCAAGACGGCGCAATTGCCTTACCTGGTCAGCGCGTAACCAGTACCCACCGATTTCCAAACCAAAAAGATTTGGGACAGCCAGTTCCAGCGCCGTTCGGTGTACGGCGCGCAGGTATCTTGCTGACTGCGTTTCCAGTTCAACGACGCAATCGGTTAGCGCAAAGGCGCAGAGTTCAACACTCTGGAGATTGTTCTGCAGCGTTAACGTTTCCGGGCGGGTGTTCATTGGCTTCTAGCTTTAACTATTCGGTCTGGGTTTTTCTCCCCTCCCCTTGGGAGGGGAAAAAGGGGGAGGGCTTAGCGCAGTTGAGGCTCCCAAAGGGAGAGGAATAAGTCGATCAGAGCGAATAATCTCGAATCAATCCGCGCACCACACCCTGCACCTGCAATCTGCCCGGCGTCTTAATAAAAATTGGTTTGAACTGCGGGTTCGCCGGTTCCAGTCGAATGAAGTCAGGTTCGCGATAAAACTTCTTCACCGTCGCGTAGTTTCCATCAATTAACGCCACCACCATCTGGCCGTTCTCGGCGGTCTGCTGCGACGACACGATGATGATGTCGTTGTCTTGAATGTTCTCGTCAATCATCGAGTCGCCCCGTACGCGTAGCGCGAACATGCGACCCCGGCCGACCATGTTTTTTGGCGCTGTGACAGTTTCATGAGAGAGGATCGCTTCGATTGGTTGACCCGCCGCTACCGTTCCCAGCAAAGGAATTTCAAACTCATCGCCCTGTACTTCCTGTTCGACCAGTTCAATTCCGCGGCTCACATTGGGAATGCGTTTGATTAGTCCTTCGCGCTCCAGCGCGGAAACAATGCTGTGGACACTGGCAGGCGAGGTCATCTGGAAATGTTTCCCAATCTCGGCGATTGTTGGCGGCTGGTTATTGGTCTCCAGGTGATGCCGGATGAACTCGTAAACTTGCCTTTGCCGGGCTGTTACTGCCATTGAAAATCCCTCCTGAAAAAACTCTTGCGTCCTAACCACGCTGCGTGCTATTTTCGTTTGCAGCCGAAAATCAAGCGAATATTAGCGAAGACAAGATGCGGCGTCAAGTGAAAAATTGGTAATGCGTGACCTGTCACCGCTTTGGTCCAGCGGCGTGACTCACCCTTCCGCTCAGCTGCCCCCAGATCGCAGCGGCCAAAGCGATGACAGGTCGACGACTCAGAATTACTTGATTACGCGCGCGAGTTTTTTGAGGTCGGCAATAAAGCGACGGTATTCGAGACGACGGGTTTCGTCGTCCGGCGCACGGAGAATTGCAGATGGATGGACGGTGGCCATCACGTAGGGAGCGAGAGTGGATTCGATGAATTCGCCGCGTTGTTTAGTGACGCGAAACTTTGGACCGAGTAAAGCCTGAGCAGCAGTGGCGCCGAGGGCGACAATTACTTTCGGCTTTACCACTGAAATCTCAGCTTCAAGCCAAGGCCGGCAAGCAGAAGTTTCCTGGGCGTTTGGTTTTTTGTGAATGCGGCGTTTGCCGCGCGGCTCCCACTTAAAATGTTTGACAACGTTGGTGACGTAAGTTTGCGAGCGATCGATACCCGCGGCGGCGAGTGCATTATCAAAAAGCCGACCAGCAGGACCAACGAAAGGCTTGCCGGCGAGATCTTCTTCGTTGCCTGGTTGCTCTCCAACGAAGAGAACAAACGCGCGAGTGCGACCTTCGCCAAAAACGGTTTGCGTCCCGCGTTTCCACAGGTCGCAAGCTTTGCAATCGGCTGCGGCTTCACGCAATGAAGACAAAGTTAGCTTGTCAGGGAAGTAGTTTTCAGCCGAATCGTTTGCAGTTTTCTTTCGCACTTTCGTTTCTCCTCCCTTTTATGGGAAGGGGATAAAGCCAAATTGAATTGCGAGGCAAAACTAACAGTTTGCGTTACAAAATAAGTCATGAGAGCTGTAGTTTCAAAAGCTGAAATCGAGTCGGCGATAACCGCGCGCTTCAGTTCTGCCTTTCAAAAGCAGGAGCGCAGGCAGGGAGAAGTACTTTCCACCGGGATCGAGGAAATTGATTCGTTCACTTTGGGCGGGCTACCGCGCGGCGGCATTACAGAAATCTTTGGACCAGCATCTTCCGGCCGTACCGCGTTCATGCTTTCAGCTTTGTCACACGCAACCAATCATGACGAAGTTTGTGCGCTGGTTGATACCAGCAACGCCTTTGCTCCCCGCACCGCAACGGAAGCGGAAATGAATTGTGATCGCTTGCTTTGGGTGCGGTGTGACCACAATCTCGAACACGCATTCAAAGCTACTGATTTATTGCTGCAGGGCGGCGGTTTTGGTCTGGTAGTGCTTGACCTCGGTGACGTTCCGGCGAACTCTGCGAAGCGGATTATTTCGTCCTGGTGGTATCGCTTCCGGCGCACACTCGAACCTACATCGACCGCTCTGATGGTAATCGCAGAGGAGAGCTGCGTTAGATCTTGTTCGGCACTAGCGCTCGAGTTAAGAGGCGAAACTTGTCTTTGGTCATCCAGTAATGAAGCAACAAAAGCGACAGAAAGCAAACAGGATTCACGATTTGCCATCTCAAACAAGAACGGACCTTCGTCTTCGCAACGCTCGAATGTTTCACTTCCTCACACTACTTTGTTCAAGGGTTTTGCGTTTCAGGTGGAGTGCCGGCGGCCACTCTATTTCAATAAGCAAGCCGGCGAGATTGTGGCCGTGGGGAGCTAAACAAGCCTTGACAATGTTCGGGGATTTTCGCTAATCTTCGCCTCGCGCTGTTTCTAACTCTCAGAAGCTCCAATAAAACGATGTTTGCTTGCATTTACAGTCAGCAGATTCCGGCAGAAGTGTCTCTGGCAGACTTTGCCTACGCGTTTTCGCCGCTGGTTGAGGAAACCTCTCCGGACACTGCCGTCATAGATGTTGAAGGTTGTTCTTTGCGTTTTGGGTCGCCGTACGAGCTTGCCAATAAGGTGGCCAAACAGTCGCAGACTCGGAAAGAAAAGGGGGGACTCGGTTGTAAGGTCAATGTTGCTCTGGCGGCAAATCCTGATACTGCTGTCTACGCTGCTAGAAATTTTCAAGGCGTGACGTTTATTTCGCCGGGACAAGAACTCGAGGCGCTGGGAAATTTGTGTATCGAAAGTCTCTTCTGTTTAAGTCCAAAGTCCAAAGTCCAAAGTCCAAAGTCAAAAAAACAAAGAGCCAGGCTTGATTCAGGGGATGGCGCTTCCTTCGATACTCCGACTTTAGACGTTGGACGTTGGACTTTGGACCGCGAAGCCTTTCTTGAAACACTTCGCCTCTGGGGCGTGCGCACATTTAAAGAGTTCGCTGTCTTGCCGGCAGTCGGAGTCTCGGAACGCCTGGGTCAGGTGGGATTAGAACTACAAGCGTTAGCGAGTGGCAAGGTCAATCGACATCTCAAACTCCGGCAGCCTGCCCCGGAATTCAAAAATGCAATTGAGCTTGAATATCCAATCAGCGAACTGGAACCTCTGGCATTTATCGTTTCGCGTCTCCTCAACCAAATCTGCGCCAATCTAAATGCGTATGCCCTGGCGACGAACGTGTTGCAGGTGGAGTTGAAACTGGAACAAGGCGCGCAACATGCAATCAACTTAAACCTGCCTCATCCAATGCGCGATCACAAAGTGTTTCTGAAGCTGTTGCTGCTGGAAATGGAAATGCATCCGCCGCCGGCCGCAATCTGCGGCGTCTCGATCAACTGTGAACCAGTCAAGCCACGCGTTTTGCAGACCGGGTTGTTCGTTCCGCTGGCGCCCGAGCCGGAGAAGTTGGAGTTGCTGCTGGCGCGCCTCGCGAAACTTGTCGGCAAAGAAAATATCGGCTCACCGGAAATGCTCGACACGCATCGACCAGATGCGTTTCGGGTGAAGCGTTTTGAGTTGAAAGAAAAGAAAAAAATAAAAGTCGCCAAGCGCCAGTCAACAGTCGCCAGTCAGCAGTCAGCAGTCAGCAGTCAGCAGTCAGCGAACAGCAATCAGCAAACGGCCGATCGGCAGTCGGCAATTGGAAATCGGCATTCGCCAATCGGCTTTCGGGTTTTTCGTCCGCCATTGCGGGCGCTGGTGCAAGCGGAAGAAGGTTGTCCGCTGGAGATTAGTGCCTGGGGAAAAAACAAAAGTGTGTACGGGAAAGTGGTGTCAGTGGCTGGGCCCTGGCGAACGACTGGCGATTGGTGGCGCACAGACACGTGGGCGCGAGACGAGTGGGACGTTGCGGTGGAAAAGAAGGGGACAGGGGCCAGGAGCCAGGGGGCAGGGAATAGCGGGCAGTGGGCAATGGGCAGTGAGCAGAAATCAGAACGTGCGCAAGTTTTTTATCGACTGTATCGCGAATTGCGCAGCGGCTTGTGGTTTGTTGAAGGAGTTTATGACTGAAGACAAACCGCCAAGACGCCATGAGCGCCAAGAAAGATAGAAGGCAGGCAAACTTTCGGGGGAAAGGCTTAACTGCCCGACCAGGTTTCTTGGCGCTCATGGCGACTTGGGGTTTATCGATTTGCTATGGATTACGTCGAGCTTCATTCGCGTTCAGCGTTCAGTTTTCTGGAAGGGGCATCGGTGCCTGAAGAGTTGATCGCTGCGTGCAACGTGCTGCAGATGCCGGCGATGGCGTTGCTGGATCGTGATGGAGTTTATGGCAGTCCGCGGTTTTATCTGGCGGCGCAGAAGATGGGGATTAAAGCGCACATCGGGGCGGAGGTAACGGTCCAAAGTCCAACGTCCAAGGTCCAAAGTAAAAAACAAATCCCAGATTCCAGACTCCAGATTCCAGATCAAAGACAAATCCCAGATCCCAGATTCCAGGTTCCAGATCAAAGACAAATCCCAGATCCCAGATTCCAGATTCCAGATCAAAGACAAATCCGAAAGCTTAAGAGCAAAGATCAGAATCAAAGACCAGATGGAGCAGCGGACGTGGGACTTTGGACGTTAGGCATTGGACAAAAAGAGTCCACTTGCCAACAAGAAGTGTTCTCGCTTCCACTCCTGGTTCGTAACCGCACCGGTTATCAAAATCTTTGCCGGCTGATCACGCTCATGAAGTTGCGTGTGCCGAAACACGCGAAGCCGGGAGAGTGTGCGGTGACGCTGGAAGAATTAGCTGAGCATGCCGAAGGATTGATTTGCCTCACGGGCGCAGGTGAGGGACCGCTAGCCAAAGCATTTCACCACCGAGGTACGGAGAGCACTGAGAAGGCACAGCGAGTGGCGCAGTGTTTAGGTGACGTGTTTGGCAAAGGGAATGTTTATGCGGAACTGCAACGTCATTTCAATCGTGAGGAAGAGGCGCGCAATCAGTCTGTCGTTGAAATTGCGCGCCGCCTGAAATTGCCGCTGCTGGCTACGAATGGTGTTTGTCACGCCAGCCGCGCGCAACGCGAAGTGACTGACGTCTTCACCTGCATTCGCAATCACGTGCGACTGCAAACTGCCGGCCGTCTGCTCGCCACGAATTCCGAACGCTATTTGAAGTCGCCGCAGGTGATGCAGCAACTCTTCGCTGATTTGCCTGAGGCCATTCAAAACACAGTCGAGCTTTCCTCGCGTTTGGAATTCACTTTGAAAGATCTCGGTTACGAGTTTCCCAAATATCCGGTGCCCGCAGGCGAGACTATGACTTCGTTTCTGCGGCAACGCACGGACGAAGGAGCGCGCTTGCGTTACACCGGCCGCAATGGTCAACCCCCTTATGAAGTCGCGCGCAAGCAGCTCGATCACGAGTTGCGGTTGATCGAAAAACTCAAACTTGAAGGATATTTCCTGATCGTTTGGGACATCGTTCGCTTTTGCAAGGAGCAGGGAATACTGATTCAGGGGCGCGGCTCCGCTGCCAACAGCGCCGTTTGCTACAGCCTGGGAATTACGGCGGTGGACCCGGTCGGCATGGAATTGCTGTTTGAACGTTTTCTTTCTGAAGAGCGCGGCGAGTGGCCGGACATCGATCTCGACTTGCCGAGCGGCGATCAACGCGAGCGCGCGATCCAGTATGTTTACGAACGCTACGGGAAACTCGGCGCGGCCATGACGGCTAACGTCATCACCTATCGCGGGCGTTCGGCGGCGCGCGAAGTTGGCAAAGTGCTCGACTTTGATGACGACACCTTAAGTCGATTGGCCGGTTTGGTGCACACCTGGGAATGGAAAGATCCCAAGGATTCAACTGAACGACAGTTTCGCGATGCGGGGCTTGATTTGCGCAATCCGCGCATCAAGAAATTTTTTCAGCTCTATGAACAGGTGCAGGATCTGCCGCGGCACCTGGGCCAACATTCCGGCGGCATGGTTATTTGCCAGGGACAACTCAACTCCGTTGTGCCGCTCGAGCCCGCTGCGATGCCGGGCCGTGTCGTAGTGCAGTGGGACAAAGAGGACTGCGCTGATCTGGGCCTAATCAAAGTTGATCTATTAGGACTGGGGATGATGGCCGTCCTGGAGGAGTCGATACAGTTGATTCGCGATTCCTACAAAGAAGACGTCGATCTGGCGCACCTGCCGCAAGACGATCCGCTGGTTTACGAAGCGCTGCAGAAAGCCGACACGATTGGCATGTTTCAAGTTGAAAGTCGCGCGCAGATGTCGTGTCTGCCGCGACTGCGGCCGCAAAAGTTTTACGACATCGTGGTGCAGGTGGCGATCATTCGGCCCGGCCCGATTGTCGGCAACATGGTCCATCCTTATCTGAAACGACGGCAAGGCCGGGAGAAAGTCGTCTACGCGCATCCGTCGCTGGAGCCGGTTTTGAAACGCACGCTCGGTGTTCCTTTGTTCCAGGAGCAGTTATTAAAAATTGCGATGGAGTGTGCGGAGTTTTCCGGTGGTGAAGCGGAGGAACTGAGGCGGGCCTTTGGTTTCAAACGCTCCGAGGCGCGCATGAAAGAGATTGAAGTGAAACTCCGCCGCGGCATGGAACGCAAAGGCATTACCCGCAAAGCGCAGGAAGCGATTGTGCTCGCCATCACTTCGTTTGCACTCTACGGTTTTCCCGAATCCCACGCCGCCAGTTTTGCTTTGATTGCCTACGCCAGCGCCTATTTAAAATGTCATTACCTGGCGGCGTTTACGGCGGCGATACTTAACAATCAGCCGATGGGTTTCTATCAACCATTCACCCTGGTCAAGGACGCGCAGCGACATGGACTGAAAGTGAGACCGGTGGATGTGACGTGCTCGGATTGGTTGTGCACGATCGAAAAGGAAAGTCCCACGTCCAAGGTCAAAGGCCAAACTCAAAATCCAAATTCCAAATTCAAGAACGATGAGCGAACGTTGGACGGGGGACAGTGGACATTGGACAGTTTGGTTTTGCGTTTGGGTTTGCGGTATGTGAGAGGTTTAAGTGAAGTCTCTGGAAGAGCAATCGTTAGAGAACGCGAGCAACGTCCTTTCGTGAGCATTGATGATTTGCATCATCGGGTGCCGGAATTGCGCAAGGATGAGTTGAGAAAGTTGGCGGCGGTGGGCGCGTTTAATTTCATCGGAACTAAAAACAGTCCAAAGCCCAAAATCCAACGTCCAACGTCAAATACCGAGTCCCACGTCCAAAGTCCGACGTCCAAGGTCAAAGACAAAACTCAAATTACAAATTCCCAATTCAAGAACGAGAGGCGGACGTTGGACGTGGGACGCTGGACGTGGGACGAAAAAGACATTGGACGTTTGCCGTTGGACGGTTTTTTCGAGGTTACCCGTCGCGACGCGCTTTGGCAGGTGGAGCGTGTGGCGCGTCCGGCGGGTCAGCTTTACGAAGAGCTTCATGAGGCTGACGGCAATTCACCGTTGCTGCCCATGACTCGCCCGGAACGAATGGACGCCGATTTTCGTGGCACCGGCTTAACCATCGGGCGGCATCCGGTTGCTTACCACCGCGCGGAGTTGAACAAACTCGGCGCTTGTCGCGCGATTGATATGCCGCAGCTGCGCGATGGTAGTTTGATCAACGTGGCTGGTTGGGTGATTGTGCGACAACGCCCGGGCACCGCTAAAGGCTTTGTGTTTTTAACTCTGGAAGACGAGACGGGCGTGGCCAATATCATCATCACGCCGCAGTTGTTCGACAAATACCGGCTGGTAGTAGTGGAAAATCCATTTCTCCTGATTTCCGGCAAACTACAAAATCAAGACAATGTTTTTTCGGTGAAGGCCAAACACATTCAAGCACTTTCATTCAAAGTGGCCGCTGCCGCCTCACACGATTTCCACTGAGGACCCAAGAAGTCCAATGTCCAAAGTCCAACGTCCAATGTCAAAAATAGGAAAAGCGGGCCAACTTTGGACTTTGGACATTGGACGTTGGACTTTATACTGCGCATGAAGTGGAAAAGTCGATCATCGGCGATCAAGTTTGGGCCGAGTTGACGGATGGCCAGAAGATTGATGCTGTCGTTGCGGGCCGGGCCACACTCAAACAGATGAGCGAAGGCTTGCTTGACGGCTCGGAACAACTACGCGCTGCCTGCGGTGAATATCTGGCCCACACCACCACGTCCTTTGAAAACCTGCCGGCTGAAACCCACGACGATAAGTTTAAGGTCGCAGCGCCCAGTCAGGATCCTGCTACCGTCGACTTCCCAACTCTGGAAATTGCCAGATCAAAACTGCGTGAGGCCCACGAAGAACTGATGCAGCGGCTGGGACAGCCGTCAGCGCCCGATCCACAACTGCAGCGTTACGGGCGCACCGTGCTGATCGAACGAAATATTTACCGCTTGCCCAATGGTCAGGAGTTCCTTCCGTGCCGGCCGAGCGGAACGCTTGCAGCGAGTCGTCACCTGTACGCACTCGTCAGCTGCGAACAGTTTCTGAAAGGGAAACAAGGATCGGTTTACGTGCGTAAAGATGGTCGCATTTTCGACTACAGCGTAGATTCCAAAATTCCGCTAGGCGAGATATTTGAAACGGGCTACACCATTGCCGACCTCGAACGCACCGGTCACTATGCTCCCGAGCGAAAGAAACGACGACGGAAGAGTAAACCGGCAAACCTCAAACGGGCAGCAGCGGTTGGCTGAATGAGTGAAAAGTGAAGAGTGAAGAGTGAAGAGTGAAAAGTGAAGAGTGAAAAGTAAAGAGTGAAGAGTGAACAGTGAGGGTGAGACGGAAGAGTGACGAGTGAAGAGTGAGGTAAACCAAACGCTCAACTGTTTCTAAGCTTTACTCTTCACTTTTCACCCTTCACTCCCAGGAGCGGCATGATTAGAAAATTGAAATCCGGAAAGTATCGACTATATTCAAAGAAGAAGGATTCGAAGACGGGCAAGCGCAAAAACCTTGGGACATTCAACACGCGCGCAGCCGCCGAGAAGCATGAGCGAGCCGTTCAATACTTCAAACGACAGTGAAGAGTGAAAAGTGAAGAGTGAAGAGTGAAAAGTGATAAGCAAAACAAACGCTCAACCGTTCTAAGCTTTACTCTTCACTTTTCACCAGTCACTTTTCACCGGAGGGACCATCATGGCTGAACCAGAAATCGACAACTCACCACGCTTTGATCGCCGGCCCTGGGGCACCTTCACAGTCCTTGATGAGGCTGACGGCTTTAAAGTGAAAAGGATTGAAGTGCTGCCGGGAAAGCGGCTGAGTTATCAAAAGCATGCAAAGCGTGCCGAACACTGGGTGGTCGTTCAGGGCACTGCAAAGGTCACACTTGATGATCGCGACATGATCGTCGCGTCCGGCGAAGCTATCGACATTGGCATTGGCACTGCTCACCGCGTGGAAAATCCCGGCGTCGAGACCCTCGTATTTATCGAAGTGCAGCGAGGCAGCTATCTGGGTGAGGACGACATCGTTCGCCTGCAGGATGATTTTGGACGAGCCTCTTAAAAACAGTCCCAAGTCCAAATTCCCAAGTCCCAAGTCCAAAGTCCGATCGCGTTCCTTGCCTCTGACATTGGACGTTGGCCTTTGGACGTTGGACTATTCAATCGGCTAACCTTCCATCCACCAAACGAAAATGTGCCGTTCACTGCAATAGTCAGTGAACGGAAAACTTTGGCATCCGGTTCTTCGTAGGAAACTTGCCCAATCGGAACGCTTCAGTTCGATCTTAAGAGTTAGACGAATGTCAGACGCAGACGCACAACTAGCAAAATCAACTGCGGACGTCGCTACTTTCGCCGAGCCGCCCGCCGGCGAAGCGTCACAGCAAAGTTTTTGGTCGTCGATTCGTGAGGCGCTACGTGGCAGTCATCGCGATTACACGTCGGGCCCAATCGGTCGCTCCATCATTCTTCTGGCCATCCCGATGGTGCTCGAGATGTGCATGGAAAGTATTTTTGCCGTCGTCGATATGAAGTGGGTGGGATACCTCGGACCGAACGCGATGGCCACAGTTGGAATCACGGAATCGCTGATGACGCTGGTCTACACCCTCGCAATAGGTTTGAGCATTGGCGCGACCGCGACCGTAGCGCGTCGCATTGGCGAAAAAAATCCCGACGGCGCATCGCTTGCCGCAGTGCAGGCGATCATAATGGCCGTAATAGTCTCGACGATCATCGCTTTGGTTGGCGCACCACTGGCGCCAAAATTACTCGCAGCGATGGGAGCGGCTCCCGACGTAATTGCCACCGGTTCTGGCTTTACCCGGGTGATGCTCGCCTGCAACGCCTCAGTCGTTTTGCTGTTCATGATCAACGCTATCTTCCGCGGCGCCGGTGATGCGGCAATCGCGATGCGCGTGCTCTGGTTGGCAAACGCAATCAACATCCTGCTGGGCCCGTGTTTGATTTTTGGTCTCGGTCCGTTTCCAAAACTCGGCATTGTCGGCGCCGCCATCGCGACCAGTATTGGACGCGGCACCGGAGCACTATATGCACTCAGTCGTTTGATCCGAAAAGGTGGACGCCTCAACATCACGCGCCACCATTTTCGTTTAGAGCCAACCGTCATGGGGCGCATGTTGAGACTGTCGGGCACCGGAACTTTTCAGGTGTTCATTGGTATGGCCAGCTGGATCGGACTGGTGCGCATTCTTTCCAGTTTCGGCACCAACGCAGTTGCTGGTTATCTGGTTGGTATCAGAGTCATCTTGTTTGCGCTGCTACCTTCCTGGGGAATGTCGAACGCTGCCGCAACGATGGTTGGGCAAGCGCTTGGCGCCAAAAAACCCGATCGGGCGGAGCGGGCCGTTTGGCAAGCCGGTTTCTACAACATGATTTTTCTGGGGACCGTAGGATTGGTTTTCGTTCTGCTTGCGCCGCAGATTGTTGGGTTGTTTACCAGGGACCCCAACGTGGCTCCTTACGGCGTGGATTGTTTACGAATCGTAGCTGTTGGTTTTCTCTTCTACGCGTACGGCATGGTGTTGACGCAATCGTTCAACGGCGCAGGCGCTACCTGGACGCCCACGATTATCAACTTGTTTGTGTTTTGGTGTTGGGAACTTCCGCTCGCGTACGTGCTCGCAAAAGTGGTTGGCCTGGGAACCCGTGGTGTCTTTCTCGCAATCACCATCGCGTTTTCCACGCTGGCTGTTGTCAGCGCGCTCGTGTTTCGCACGGGCAAGTGGAAGGGCAAGGTCGTCTGAGCCAGACCCTCCGCAAAACCTGGTCGCAGCGACAGCTTACGTCCTGAGCTTCTGCGCGCAATCCCTCTGAAATTCAATCGAATAAAACAGAAAAAGAGCGGCAAACACTACGCAGTCGACCGCCTTGGGGTGCTATCCTAAACGCTTGCAAATGAAACCGACGATTATGAAATTCGGCGGCACTTCTGTCGAAGGTGCGACCGCCTTCAAGAATGCCGCGCAGATTGTTTTTGACCGGCGGTCGCTGCGCCCCGTCGTCGTTGTTTCAGCGATGGCCGGCTTTACTGATGCGCTCATCGGTAGCGTGAAACTCTCGTTGGTTGATGGCCCGAAGCCCGCACTGGCGGCGCTGGAGATGCATTTTGATCGTCACTTGCGGGTGGTTGAGGCGCTGCTGACCACTGAGGCTCAACGCGTCCGCGAGTCAGTAGCGAAGAGCCGCGCAGAGATTTCGAATCTGCTGGAAAAAGCTGCCGCAGGAGGCAATGAAGATCGTCCTCGTCGCAAATTTTTTGAGGACGCCATCGTTTCCTACGGCGAGCGCATGTCGGCAGAACTACTCGCGGCCGTGCTTACTGACAATCAGGTTCAGAGCAAGGCAGTCGACGCGCGACGCTGCGTCATCACTGACGGCGAACATGGCTGTGCGAATCCGTTGATGGCGGAGACGTTTCGTCACACCAGCGACGAACTCGAGCCATTGATCGCTTCAGACTGTGTTCCGGTGCTCGGTGGTTTCATTGGTTCTACTTTGAGCGGAGAAACGACAACTCTAGGCCGGGGCGGTTCGGATTACACAGCGGCGCTGATAGGGGCGGCACTCAATGCAAATGAAATTCAAATCTGGACTGACGTTGCCGGAGTTTTGACAGCGGATCCGCGCTTAGTTTCCCACGCGCGCACCGTCCCTCAGTTGTCGTTTGAGGAAGCAGCTGAGCTGGCTTACTTCGGCGCCAAAGTGCTTCATCCAAAAACGCTGCACCCCGCAATCGAGCGGGACATTCCGGTGCGCATCTGCAACTCACGCGCCCAGGAAACTGGCAGCACGCTGGTGATCGGAGAGACGAAAAAGTCGCCGCAGACTGTCAAGGCGATTGCACACAAGACCGGGACAACTACGGTGCAGATAACTTCCACGCGAATGCTGGGGGCGTACGGTTTTCTGCTCAAGCTGTTTGAAGTGTTTGCAGAACACAAGACGGCAGTGGACGTGGTGACCACTTCCGAAGTCAGCGTTTCGTTGTCGCTGGACGACATCACGTCCCTGCCGGAAATCGTGACGGCGTTGGAAAAACTTGGTTCGGTGACGATTGAAGAAAAGTGCGCCATCATCTGCGTGGTCGGTGAGGGCCTGCGCAGCACACCCGGCATAGCGGCGCGCGTCTTCTCAACGATCAACGACATTAACGTTTCGCTGATTTCGCAGGGAGCATCGCGCATTAACCTGACGTTTGCAGTGGAAGAAGCGCGGGTACGCGAAACGGTGGCGCGGCTGCATAAAGAGTTTTTCGAGAACACTGAAAGCGAGGACATGATCCGCAAACTTCACGATCTTGCGACAGTCGCCAGTCAACCGTAAAAAGTCGCCAGTCGTGAGTCCACAGTTCTGGCGGACTGGAGACTGACGATTCCAGACTGAAGGCTAAGATTTCCGATGAATCTTAATACGTTAACGCGACAGCTAATCGACATCCCGTCCGTGACCGGGGACGAAAAAAATGTCGGTGAGTTCCTGGCGACGCATCTCGAAGGCCTGGGCTATGAAGTTGTGAAGCAAGAGGTCGCTACTAACCGCTTTAACGTTTTCGCCACAACGGGCGTCAGCCCTCGCGTAGTGCTCTCAACCCATATGGATACCGTGCCGCCATGGATCGGTTGTCATGACGACGTCGAAAGAATCTACGGTCGCGGTGCGTGTGATGCCAAAGGCATCATCGCTGCCCAGATCACAGCCGCAGAACGTCTTCGAGCTGAGGGGATTCAGGCGGTGGGACTGTTGTTTACTGTTGATGAGGAGCAAGGAAGTCTGGGAGCACAGTTTGCAAATGTAGACTTCCATGATCGGCGACCGGAGTACCTTATCAACGGTGAACCGACCGACAATAAACTCGCTATCGCCACCAAAGGGGCGTTGCGCCTGAAGCTGCGAGCATTCGGACGGGCTGCACATTCCGCTTATCCGGAACAAGGTGAGTCCGCAATCGAAATGCTGCTGGATGCGCTGCAGGAAGTGCGACGGTGTGAATGGCCCAGCGACGAACTACTGGGGAGCACCACCTGCAACATCGGCGTCATCACAGGCGGCACCCGGGCCAACGTAATTCCCGACGAGGCCAGCGCTGAATTGCAGTTGCGCTTAGTTAGCAAGGTTGATGCGGTAAAAGAAATTCTCCTGGCGGCAGCTTTCGATCACGTAGACATCGACTTTGAGTCAGCCCATGAACCGGTTTGCCTGGAGAAGATTGATGGTTTTGAGCAGTGCATAGTTAATTTCACGACCGATATTCCCTATCTCTCAGGCTGGGGCAAGCCATTATTGCTGGGGCCCGGCTCGATTTTGAATGCACACACCAAACACGAGTTCGTCGAGAAGCGCGAACTCGCGGAAGCGGTCGAACTGTACATGCGCTTGACGCGGACGTTGCTCGCGAAGTCAAAGGCTGAGATTGCTGAGGGAGCAGTGACATGAAAATCGCACTGCTTGGCTACGGAGCAATGGGCAAACTCGTCGCAAGTTTGGCGCAGACGGCGGGCGACGAAGTTGGCTTGACCGTGGCTTCGAGTAGTTCGACAAAAGATGCGGTGGCACTAGCTGACGAACTTTGCGGGCACGATGTAGCGGTGGATTTTTCTGTGAGTTCAGCAGTCTTGCGAAACATTGAGGCTTGCGCGCGCGCGGGAGTCCCACTCGTTGAAGGAACAACCGGTTGGCTGGATGGCGAAGCGGAAGCGCGGCGCGCGATCAATGAGCACAATGGTGCGCTGGTTTTTGGCGCAAATTTTTCTATCGGCGTGAATGTGTTTTATCGGATGGTGGCCCAGGCGGCGAAACTGATGGCGGGACTGGATCAATATCAGCCATTCATGGAAGAAGAACACCACTCGCGGAAGAAAGACGCTCCCTCGGGAACGGCGCTGAAGCTGAAGTCGTTGATGAGCGAACATATCAAAACTGAAATTCCGATTGCGTCGATCAGGGCGGGACACATTCCCGGCACGCATCGAGTGGGATTTGACTCTGCTGCTGATCAGATTTCTTTGACGCACATGGCGCGTTCACGCGAAGGCTTCGCGGCCGGGGCGTTGCTGGCGGCGCGTTGGATCGTTGGTCGCAAGGGAGTTTTTGAGTTTAGTGAGGTGATCGAGGAAATATCGAAGACTTAAGAACATTTATCATCTGTCATTTCAAAATTTTCATTTGTCATTCTTACTAAGCTGCGAAGCGACCTCAAGGTGAAAGATCGTAATAGCAGATGGCAAATTTCAAATGACAAATGGTAAATCCCGTTAGCTCAAACTGGGAGGTAATCACATGACATCGAAGGCCGATTGGATGCGCGGTTGCGCCACCGCGCTGGTGACTCCGTTCAAAGCTGACGGGTCGATCGATGAAGACAGATTGCGCGTGCTCGTCGATCGCCAGATCACTGGTGGAGTGAAACTGCTCGTGCCCTGCGGCACTACCGGTGAGAGCGCAACGATGACTGAAGCGGAAGATCAGCGAGTTATCGGCATCACGGTTGAGGTAGCACGCGGGCGCGCTCGCGTTATTGCCGGCGCCGGCAGCAATGCCACTGCTGCAGCGATCGAGTATTCACAACGCGCGCGCGAGTTGGGCGCAGACGCGGTGTTGCAGGTCTGTCCCTGGTACAACAAACCAACGCAGGAAGGTTTGTACGCACACTTCCGCGCGATCGCGGACGCTGTACCGGCGCTGCCGATCATGCTTTACAACGTGCCCGGGCGAACTTCGTCGAACATCACGGCGCCAACTGTCTTGCGGCTGGCGCGCGATTGCGAAAACATCGTCGCCATTAAGGAGGCGTCGGGAAACTTAACTCAAATCATGGAGATTATGCGTGGTCGTCCGGAGAATTTCAGCGTGTTGTCGGGCGACGACGCTGTAACGCTGCCCTTTATCGCGCTCGGCGGACAAGGAATTGTCTCGGTCGCGTCGAATGAGGTCCCTGACCTGATGTCTCGCATGACTGAACTGGCGCTGGCGGGCAACTGGCCGGAGGCGCGGGAACTTCATTATCGCTTGCTGCCGTTAATGGAAATTAATTTTATCGAGTCGAGTCCGGGTCCGGTGAAAGCCGCGCTGGCGATGATGGGGCTGCTGGAAGAGAATTTCCGCCTGCCCCTGGTGCCGATTACCGAAAAAAGTCGTACGCAGATTCGCGAAGTGCTCACTGAACTCGGTTTGTTGGAGAGTGTGCATGCCATTGCGTGAAGACATCGAGCAGTTGGCTGCACGCGAGGGCGGAGAATTCTCGAATGAAGACTTCGCTTTGTTCGCCGACTTTAAAGCGGCGCTGAACCGTGGTGAGATTCGCGCTGCGGCGCGCAATGTTGAGGGAAATTGGGAAACTAATGCCTGGGTCAAATGCGGCATTTTGCTTGGCTTCCGCATGGGTACGCTGGTCGAACAGTCGAAGAGTGACAACGGCCTACAGTTTCTCGACAAGAGCACGTATCCGATCAGACGGTTCTCGGTTGCAGATCGCGTGCGCATTGTGCCCGGTGGTTCAAGTATTCGCGACGGCGCTTACATTGCGCCGGGCGTCGTTTGCATGCCGCCGATGTATGTGAATGCGGGCGCGTACGTCGATGAAGGGACAATGATTGATAGCCACGCGCTGGTGGGATCGTGTGCACAGATTGGTAAGCGTGTGCATCTGTCGGCGGCTGCGCAAATTGGTGGGGTGCTCGAACCGGTGGGCGCGGTGCCGGTAGTTATCGAAGACGACGTGCTGGTCGGTGGCGGTTGCGGGATTTACGAGGGCACGATCGTACGAGAGCGGGCGGTGTTGGCCGCCGGTACAATCCTGACCGGCTCGACGCCGGTTTACGATCTGGCGCGCGAAAAAATCTATCAGCGAACGGCGGACGCGCAGTTGGAGATTCCGGCCGGAGCGGTGGTGGTTCCTGGTTCGCGCAACGTGCGTGGGCAAGTTGGGCAGGCGTGGGGTCTGTCGCTTTACGCGCCCATCATAGTGAAGTATCGCGACGAAAAAACCGAGCGCGCGGTGCAACTGGAAGACTATTTGCGCTGAAAAATGTCGTTGATGATCGGATCTATCTCCAAGGATTGGTTGCATCGAAGTGAAACTGTCGCGAAAGATATTGTCGGATGCTCGAGTTATTGCCAGGGGCAGACGCATTCGTGACGTTCGCCGTCTGGTTGCACAGTATGGCGGCAGAGCATCAAAATGGGAAAAGAAAAGTAGCTCGCGAATGGGAGGCTGGGGACGAATATTTTGAACTCCATTGGTATGAACATCCCAGAATTGGCAGATTTGAAGTAAAACGAGTAAAGGTAGATCGATCATGATCGTCAAACTGAAAAAAAAGAGTACTCGCTATCGAGATCTCACGTTCGGTCAGGCTTATGTTGTCATTGGCATTGAAGCAGATGATCTTCGCATTTTGAATGACGTCGGTCGTCCTTTTTTGTACCCAACTCGCCTGTTTTCCCTTGTCGATTCAAGCGAACCTGCCGACTGGCATACGGAGTTTGGTGACGAGGGCGAGCGATATTCATATCCGGCACCTCTAAACAAGACTGGTTTCTTTGAAGACTTCTTTGACGAAAAAACCAAGGCCGTCACCACTTTTTGGCGGGTGGTGAATCAGCGACTTGCCAGCAGCGAGCGCAGAGTAGCGTAGCTAAGGTGAGGTCCATTCTTTCAGGTTCGCAATCTCTCGATCCTTGTTACAAGATCACTTCTAACAATCTGGAACTGTCCGACTTCAAGCAATTGAGTTCGAATGAACCTTAACGATCTATTATTAGGCAAAGATATCGATCCTTCTCGTGTTCTTGTATTTCGACATCGGCCAAATGAGCCTGAACTGAACAGAGTGCTGCCGTGGCTGGCTGTTGAGAAACCTCAGCTATTCAATGCTTACCAACAAACACAAGGTAAAAGGGTGGAACAGGCGATGCAGGCGATGACCGAAAACGGTTACCTGGCTTCATTTATCGGTCACCAGCCTGGAATGGCGCTTTTTGTCGGCTTGTTCGCGATCGGCAAATCAAGACCACTCAGTCGTGAGGAATTCTGGAGAGTCCCAGCTTATATTGAATTGAAACCACTTGGCATGAGGGGGTTCGCCGATGAGAACCCGAAAGGATCAGTTCTTTGGTTCGATCTTGAGCTGACCGATTTCTACGCTCACTGGAAAGGAAAGTTGATCGTTGGTTGGCCTCCGCCCGAACGGTCGTGGTGGCGTCGTGCGCATCGCAACGAAATACCGGTGCTGGCCGTGCTCGAAGATAGCGCATTCGACCCCGCTAATGATGCTTGGGACGATATGGAGTTCACTTGGGATCAGCTTCGGATTCTTCCAAAGCGCTTGCGATCGAGGCTGAGCGAATGGCGAGGTGTTTATTTCATATTTGATGTCAAAGACGGAAAAGGGTACGTCGGTTCAGCGTACGGCGAGAGTAATCTTCTTGGTAGATGGCTAAGCTACGCTGCTCGTGGCGACGGAGGAAACAAATTACTGCGGCAGCGTGATCCGCGAAACTTCAGATTTACAATCCTGGAGCGAGTATCGCCGGACATGCGCCCTGCCGAGGTTATCCGCCTCGAAAACTCCTGGAAGAGACGCCTCCATACAAACACACCCGACGGTCTTAACAATAACTAGCGAAGAAATCCGCAGAGTTCCGCGTTGAAAGAATTCCAACCCCCACAATTCCTGCGCGGCATCGAACGCAGTCCGATTCGGGCGATTACTGATCGCGCCAAGCCCGGTGACATAAGTTTTGGTTTGGGTGAACCTGATCTTTCGACTCCCGAAGTGATTCGCAGGGAAGCGATACGCGTGCTTCAGGAAGAGCGCATCGGTTACACGTTGCAGGCGGGACTGCCCGCACTGCGCGAACTTGTCGCCCACGATTATCCGGAGCTCAACGTTTCTCCGGACGAAGTGATCATCACTGCCGGTTCGCAGGAGGCCATGTACCTCGCCTTGATGACGTTGGTTCAACCAGGCGACGAAGTGCTGATTCCAGATCCAGGGTTTGTTGCTTATCCGACCATCACGCGCATGGCGGGTGGAACGCCAACTTTCTATCGTCTCCCAGCGGAATCTGATTTCAGTTTTGATTTAGCTGACTTCAAACAGCAACTAACTGCGAAAACAAAAGTCGTTGTCTGCACCAGTCCTTCAAATCCGACGGGCCGGACTTTGTCGCGCGCTGAATTGCAGGCAATGGGAGAAGCCGTTAAGCAAAGCGGCTGCGATGCTTTCGTTATCAGCGACGAAATCTATCGCGATCTTTACTACAACGGTGAACGCCCTGGCTCCATCGCGGAATTCTACCCGCGCACAATCATCATCAGCGGTCTTTCGAAGTCGACCTGCATGACCGGTTGGCGCCTGGGCTGGATTCTCGGCGAAGGGAGCATGATTCGTTCAGCACACTTGCTGCACGGATACGTGACTACTTGCGCTGCTACGATCTCGCAAAAGGCAGCGCTGGTAGCGTGGAGCGATGAAGCCGTTTTGGCGCGCAAGCAGATTCGCGAAACGTTTCAGCGCCGGCGGGATCATTTGTTATCACAGCTGCGCGCGGCGGGCTTTCGTTGTATTTCACCCGACGGCGCGTTTTACACAATGGTTGATATTGCGGCTTACGGTTCTTCAATGGACGTCGCTGAGAAGTTGCTCGAAGGTGGCGTAGTCACTATTCCGGGTAACGCCTTTGGCCACGAAGGTGAAGGTTTCTTACGAGTTTCTTTTTGCGCCGACGCGCCCGTGTTAACTGCAGGCGTCGAGCGAATGAAAGCGGCATTAAAGATTCAATGACTAAAAAACTTCGTGTCGGAATACTTGGAGCCACCGGCATGGTGGGACAGCGTTTCATCGAACTTCTGGAGAATCATCCACAGTTTGAGATTACGGCCCTCGCTGCTTCCGATCGTTCTCAGGGAAAAAGTTTTGCTGACGCTTGCACCTGGCGACTGGCGGGAGAAATGCCCGCGTCCGTGCGACCGATGATCGTTGCCGCTCCGCAACCGCCACTAGCTTGCGAGTTGGTTTTTTCCAGTTTGCCGGGCGATATCGCGCGCGAGGCTGAAGGAAGTTTTGCCGCGGCTGGGTATCCGGTGATCAGTAACTCGTCGGCGTATCGCATGGACCACGACGTGCCGCTTTTGATTCCGGAAGTGAATCACGAGCATTTGGGATTATTGGATGCGCAACGAAAAAATGGAGACAGGCAACGCGGATTCATAGTCACGAATCCGAACTGCTCGACGATCATGCTGGCGCTCGCACTGGCGCCGCTCCATACGAAATTTGGTATCACAAGCGTTATTGCGACGACGATGCAAGCGTTGTCTGGCGCCGGTTATCCGGGAGTTGCGTCGCTGGCGATCAGCGACAACGTGCTTCCATTTATCGACGGCGAAGAAGAAAAAATTGAACAGGAGACGTTGAAGATTCTGGGCAAGTTGAACCCGAAGAGCATCGAGAATGCAGCAATGAGCGTCAGCGCTCAGTGTCACCGCGTCAATGTCTCCGATGGTCATATGGCGGCGCTGCGAGTGAAGCTGGCGCATCCGGCGACGATTGATGAAGTAGCGGAAACACTCGCGTCGTTTAAGTCGCTGCCGCAGGAGCTCGGTTTACACTCCGCACCGGCGCAACCAATCATCGTTCGCGAGGAGAAGGATCGCCCGCAACCGCGCCTCGATCGCGATGCTGGCAAGGGCATGAGCGTTACTATCGGTCGTTTGCGCCATGACAACGTGCTTGACTACCGGTTTGTCGCCTTAAGTCATAACACCATCAGAGGCGCAGCCGGCGCCGCGATCCTTAACGCCGAATTACTAATTGCTACAGGAAAACTCCAATGAAGAGAATTAGCGTGCTGTTGCTGCTGTGCTTGTTGGCGTCGTTTGTTGTGGCGCAGGAACCGCAGGGAAAACCAGCGCTGGAGGCGATGGTTGAAACTGAACGCGCGTTTGCCAAAATGTCGGCAGACCAGGGAACGCGTCCGGCATTCGTTGCTTTCATCGCCGACGATGGCGTCATTTTTCGGCCAAATGCAGTGCCGGGGAAGCAATGGTTTAAAGAGCATCCGTTGCCGCCAGCAAACTCAGAGAAGCGTCCGTTGCTGAGCTGGTTTCCGGCGGTTGCCGGGATGGCGCGCTTCGGTGACATGGGATACACGACTGGACCATGGGAGTTCAGGAGCGACCTTCACGACGACAAGGCCGTGGCGTGGGGAACTTTCCTGACTGTCTGGAAGAAACAACCGGATGGCCAATGGAGATTCGCGATTGACCTGGGGATCTCGAATCCGCAACCAACTGAAGCGAGTGCGCCCTGGTCGCTCCCAAAAGACTACAAAGCTCCAAACTTCAAGCAGGGCCAGTGGACCATCAATGCCGCCGCGTTGCGAACTCGCGATGAAGAATTTTCAAGAGCGTCAGCGACGGTGGGCGCCCGCAAGGCGTTTCCCGATTTTGCAGCTGCAGACGTTCGCGTCTATCGCGAAGGAAGTTTTCCCGTTTTGGGACAAGCAGCAGGCGTGGCCGCGCTGCCTGAGAGGGCAAACGTGTGGACCTGGACGCCGACCTTCAGCGACGTTTCCAATTCTGACGATCTCGGCTACACCTACGGAACGTACAAGATCACAACCGGCGAGAACGTGGTTGAGTCGGGCAACTACCTGAGGATTTGGAGAAAAGACGGCGGCAAGTGGAAAGTGCTGGTTGACCTTACTAATCCAGTCCCACCTCCAAAGAAAGATTAGGAACAATAGATCGTCCGCAGATTACACAGAGAAGACAGTTAACTGGGGAAGCAGAAGTTTTGGTTTTTGTTTCCTATCGTAAGCTGTGAAATCTGCGTAAGCTGTGGATAGTCTCATGATCTCAATTGCGTTCATTTGTACCGCGAACAGATGCCGGAGTGTGATGGCCCACGCGATCTGTGCTGCTGAACAAACGCGGCGGCAGCTGGCGATCGATATTTACTCAGCGGGCGTTTGCGATTTCAGTGATCAGCCTCCGATAAAGGACACCCTCAACACCTGCGTCAGGCACGGCACTCCTGTGCCAAAAGAAGAGCCCACTTTTGTGGGTTCGTTGCAGCTCGACAGAATCGATCGCTTTCTGGCGATGGAACAGCATCACGCTGACGCGCTCATCAGGGAGTTTGGTGTTTCACCTGAGCGAATAAGTTTACTGGCAGAGTTTGATCCGCAGAATCGCGGACGTGACATTGCCGACCCGTTTGGGCAGGGACGCGCAGTTTATGACAAGAGCTACCGACAGATACGCGACTGCGTAGTTAGCTATCTTGATACCGTAAGTTGACGCCCGGTTGTCTTTTCGTGGTTTTAGTTTCGGGTGCTTTGGCTTTTCTTTCGTGTCTGTTCGTGGCTGGTCTTTGACTGGTCGAAAAAGCGTGATCCACGAACACACACGAACCCAGGAACACGAAAAAACACCAAGTAAACCGGTTTTATTTCGCCGGCTGATGTGCCGCTGACTTCCGTAACATCCAGCCGTACAACCACACGATTGCACCGACGAAGCCCAGCAAACCGAGCCAGGGCGCTGGTCCAAAATCCTCAGGTACGATTCCGAGTGGAGCATCCTTCGACAAGCTAACGATGAGAGCGGCGTTGAGCACGCCCCACAAACTCTCACCCACAATCAGTCCCGAGGCCACCAGCGTGCCTAGTCGTTCGGCGCGTTCCGGATTCGGTGCACGCCGGGCGCGTTTGTCGTACCAATGACCAATCACTGCGCCGACCACCACAGCAAAAGTGGCAGACATCGGGAGGTAGATGCCGATGCCGACCGCGAGCGGTGGAATGCGAGTTTTCTTCATGGCGCCGAGGGCCGCGTCGAGCACGATGAGGCCGACGCCGACCAGCGCGCCAATACCGATCATTTTCCACTCTAGAGTGCCGCCGATTACGCCCTGAGCGAGGCTGGCGATCAGCGTCGCTTGTGGGGCCGGCAGCGGATTTTGCGTGACCACATTTAGGTTGGGCGCGCCGGCGAAACCGTAAGCCCTGGCGAGCAAGTTCAGCACAAAAGGAATTACTGAGGCGCCGGCAAGCACACCGACGATCAGTGCGACCTGTTGTCGCATCGGTGAAGCGCCGACGAGTTGTCCAGTTTTCAGATCCTGCAAGTTGTCGTTTGAGATCGTCGCGCAGGCGAACACGATCGCGGTTACAAATAGGGCGAACGCGACCAGCGCTGGTCGGGTCTCGGCGGTCGGCGACAACGCCACGACCAAAGCTGAAGCGCAAAGCACGATCGACAAAATGCCCACGCCGGAAATCGGGCTGTTGGAAGCGCCTATGAGGCCGGCCATATAACCGCAGATCGCCGCGATCAGAAATCCACCAATCAGCACAAACGGGACGGCGATAATCGTTAGCTTCAGCGCATTGGGCGCGAGCACGGTAGATCGCGCGAAGGTGAAGGCGAGCCACGCAGCGATGATCAGGCAGGCTGCCGTGAGCACGAGAATCCACGGAGGTGAAAGGTCGCGATCGCGATCGTCTGCCTCACCTGCATTGCGAGAGGCGGCGAGCGTGCTGATGAGTCCACCAATTACCGGCTTAGCAAGTTTCGCCAGTGTGTAGATCGCGGCCACTGCGATGGCGCCGGCGCCGATGAAACGCACTTGCGTTCGCCAGATCGTAGTTGTGTGGGCGGCGAGTGCCACCCCGGCAGCCGCGGGCTGCATTGACGTCAGTATCGGCACCGCGATGGCCCAGGCGATTATGAGTCCGGTAAGCATTGCGATTCCGACAGACAAGCCAACGAGATGACCAGCGCCAAGGAGAGCGAGCGACCAGGCTATGTTGTAACCGCTCGAGGCCGTCGCGCCGAGTCGGAAAAAGCCAGTGACTTCCGCGGCAAAGATCCGCGTCGCCGTGAGGATCGCCAGTCCGGCTGAGGCAACGGAGCCAAGAATTACAGCGATGAGTCCTTCTTTGGCTTCGCCCGACTCGTCTTTCGTTTCACCGCGTGTGCCAGATCCAACTTTCAGTACTTCTGCTGCCGCCACTCCTTCGGGATAAGGCAGGTCGGAGTTTGTTACCAGCGCGCGGCGTAGCGGGATGGTGAACAGCACGCCGAGCACGCCGCCACTGACGCAGATTAAAAATGATTGCCAGAAAGGAAACCCGGTCCACCAGCCGACTATCACCAGTCCCGGGAGAACAAAGATGATCGCTGACAGTGTGCCCGCGGCTGAGGCAACAGTCTGGACGATGTTGTTTTCAAGAATCGACGAGTCCTTGAACGCGCTCAGAATAGCCATGGAGATCACCGCCGCCGGAATCGACGAAGCGAAAGTGAGCCCGACCTTGAGGCCAAGGTAGATGTTGGCCGCGGTAAAGACTGTCGTGATCAATGCACCGAGGATAAGGCTGCGAACGGTGAGTTCTCTGGGTTTCATCGGGGCGCCACCTTTCATCATCCAGTTTTCGGCAGATAATACCGCCGTTGCTTCTGGAGAACCAGTAAATTGGTTGACTAACACCGGTCTGAATGGGCGAGCGGTTTAGTTTGAAGGTAAGTGCTGTCTGCGACCAACACAAAATCAGAGCCCGTCGATATCGCTCCCGGTTCTGATTTTTGCCGTTGAGTGAGTTGAGTGGTCTGATGGTCTCTATTTTTCCACATTCAGGAGCTGGCAGATGAAGCCCCATCCGCCACCGAGTTCGCTCACGGCGAGTAGCAACTCGTTGTTGCCCTTCTTTAGCGGCAGGTAAATCGCATCGTTCTCAGGGTTCACGATTCCCAGAAACCTCGGATCGCGGAAACCCTGCGCGCTCCGACCGCGGTAAAGAATTTGCCCGTTCAAAAAGACGCTGACTTCGTCGCTGTATCCGAGGTAGAGTTTTTTAACCTGCTCACGATCAGAAGCGATGACGGTCTTCGCGTACACCACTTTGGTGCCTGGCTGTGGTTGTAGGCGAGTTGAGAAGTCAGATTGGAATGTGACGCGCAAATGCGGAGCCTGAAGATAGCGATAGAGCACGACAAAGCCCGGTGGTTCTGCTTCGACGTCCTGCCACTTAATGCTGTCGCGTTCTGCCGGCGAAAGCGATTGCTCGAGATTGCGCGCCAGCGCGTCGTAAACGGGTGAGACGCTCCACTTCGTTAGAGTGTTCGGTGGCATGGGCGGCAGGTGACGTTCCCAGGCAACCGGCGGCGTCTCGCGCACGACAAAGTTTGAGAAATAAGTGTCGCCAGTCAAAACATACAATGCGACTTGTCCTTTCTGCACTCCACTTTTCAAATCGTTCATGATTAAAGCCGGGCGATCCATGTCTTTGACGTAGAGTTTTGCTTGCGCGCCAGCAATCTCCAGACGCAAGTGGAACCAAACCTCTTTTGGAATATCGACGGCGCCCGTGAACCCAGGCCCGTTGTAGATTTGCCAGTTGGCGCCAGTGTTCAGTACCGGCGTGTACTGGATCGCGTCTGCCTGCCCTGACTCATGCGGGCGAAGATAGACCCACTCACCGTTGGCGCCCTCATTCGCGAGTCGAAACTGAACCCCGAAGAACCCGCGAACGGCCGTAGTCGCCACGTCAACATCGATCACGCCGTCGCGCATTTCGAGATCTTTAATGCTGGCGGCGCCCCCGTTTAGCAGGAGAGACTTACGTCCCTGGAATTCTGCTGCTTTGGC
Source organism: Pyrinomonadaceae bacterium (assembly GCA_035472495.1). GTDB lineage: Bacteria > Acidobacteriota > Blastocatellia > Pyrinomonadales > Pyrinomonadaceae > PSRF01. The sequence continues at coordinate 51,713 of DATIPD010000005.1, forward strand.
TTGGCCTTCCAATGCCCAACGCGGCGAGTCAGGCGGCAGAGATTGAGGTTGCGTTGATTGGGCCTGGACCACCGAACCCAACAACAGAACGGTCGCAACGATCGTCAGGAATGTTTTGGGGAAGTGATTAGTTTTAGAGTTGCTGCACATAGCAACTCTAACGGGAGGGCGCCGCGAAAAGTTTCTCGATTAACTAATTCCAGAAAATCGGTTACGAGTATTTGGTTGGTTACGAGAAAGTGGAACCAGCGACGGCGAACCAGGCGTTATCGTTCTACGGATTATGTAGCTTCGGTCAATACAAAACCAAAACCACTAAACAACACGAAGACAAAACTCACGAAATCACACAAAGGTTGAGTGCCTAACCAGTCGGTGGTGCCCTAATTTGAAATTCACTGTGCCTCCTTTGTGTCCTCGGTGCCTCCGTGGTGGATGTTCTGATTAGCATTTTTCCACCACAGAGACAGCAAAGGACACGGAGATTGCGCAGAGGAAGCGGAAATCAGATCACTACGAACCAGTCGGTTTCTCTCTCACTCCTGATTTAGTCGCCGTCATAATCTTTTCTGTCAGGAGCCGCAGGCAGTTCTTTATCGTCTACGCGCTTAACCTTCACCCGCCGCCCGACTTCCTTGTTCGGCAATAACACGAGCGTGCCTTCCATCGTGTCGCCTGATATCTGGTACTGCCAGAGGCCGTGCGTCTGCCGAATAGTAAACTCGCACGTCACCGTTCCTTTGCTCTCATCATACTGACACTCGAGTTTACCCATGGGCTCTCGCTTTCCCTGAATGATCTTGTCAGCCAGCATCGTCACGGCAGCTGGCTTGCCGGCGATCTCCTCGAAACGGTAAACGACGACTTCGTTTTTACACGCCGGACGATTTCCGACGCAGATTGATTCGCCGGTCCATGTGCCGAGAACGAAAGCATTCAGCGACGGACTTGCTGCCCTGCTGTGAATGACAGAACACCCACAGGTCAGGGCCACAACGAGCAACGTTGCTATCAGGGTTTGCCGTAGTGTCTTCATCATTTTTATCTTTATACAACCTTAGAACAGAGTGCGATGCCGGCGCGCCAACTCTATGGCTGCGACTGGCCTGCTAATTTAGTTTCCGGGGACGGCACCAGCTTCCATGAGATTGTCACTTCATCGCCTGGCTGCAACGACTCAACGCGAAACATGGCGTACAAGTCCCGCTCGTTGGTTTTCGTATGCAGGACGTAAAGGTGGCCCACAACGGCTTTGACCAATGTGTTTTCAGGCAACGACAGGATTCGTTGACCCTTGCTGTATTTATCAGTTCTCCTGCCGTCATAGGGAACGACGCTGGCATACAGAATGGGGACGTCAACTACATCCGACCAGGCCAACGGTCCCAAGTCTAATATCTTGCTGCGCGAGCCGTTCGCGATCTCCACATCGAGCCAGTTGCTGTCCCCGTCGTAGCCATAGCCACCGAACCTCAGGTCGTAGATGTTGCGGGTTGCCGGCGAAGTGGAATCGCCTCTGACACCGAGTAGAAAATTAAAATTCGCCGTGGTGAAATCTTTGTGCGCAATTTGCGACAGCAGCGTAGCTGATTGAGGCTGCACCTTGGAGTGGTTGTATTGTTGAGCCTCAACGATGAGGCATGAGTCGCCTAACGATACGGCCAACAAAATCACCAAAATTAGCGATGCGAGTTTTGTTTTCATGTCAGTCCTCTCTTGTCAGGCCCAATTTTAATCGTCAACTTTAGTCAGACGCCCATGTTCAGCAACGGCGTTGTCTAAGGCGATCGGACTATTACAGGTGACCCGGCACGCAGCTCCGATAGGCCGCTGCCATTTGCTTCGCGCAAACGCCGGTACACTTGTCCGGTCAGTGCTTGCTAGTAACAGTTCAGCGGCATTATCAGGACTTGGCCAGATAATACCGCCGATGTTTACGCGTCCGCCAGGCACCAGTAATCGTCTGGAATCAAGCAGCGCGGGAAGGGAAGTTCGCAACGTTGCCGGTGGGAATGTTGTGACGCTTGATCATGCGGTCGAGGGTTTTACGATCCACTTCAAGCACGCGAGCCGCAGCCTGTTTGTTTCCGCGCGTGTGGGCGAGCACCTTCGCGACGTAGCGCCCTTCAATGTCAGAGAGCGGTGGCCAGGTCTCCGGCTCGCCCGCAGCCGTTTCCCCAGTTTTCGCCTCCTCGCCGGTACCTTTTGAATAGTTCTGTATTCGCTCGGGCAAGTCTTTCACGCGAATTGTGCCGTCGCAAATTGCCGAGGCGCGCACGACTGCATTTTCCAGCTCACGCACATTGCCGGGCCAGGGATAGTCTTCCAGCAAATGCAATGCTTCCACAGAAAACTTGACCTGCGGACTCAGCGAATAAACGCGTTCAGCGAAACTGTTTGCCAGGAGCAGAATGTCTTCCCGGCGCTCGCGCAAGGGCGGCAGCGTTATCGAGACTGCATTCAAACGATAGAACAAATCTTTGCGAAATCGTCCCGCTTCAACTTCAGCTTCAACGTCACGATTGCTGGCGGCGATGACGCGCACGTCAACTTTCTGCGTATGGTTTGAACCGACCCGACGAATCTCGCCCTGTTGCAATGCCCGCAGGAGCTTCACTTGAAACGCGGGCGTAGTCTCAGTAATTTCGTCTAAAAAAACTGTCCCATGATCAGCCTCTTCCCAGAGACCGCGGCGATCGCGATCGGCGCCGGTGAATGAACCTTTCACGTGCCCAAAGAGTTCCGACTCAATTAGTTCAGCCGAGATGGCGCCGCAGTTAACGGCCACGAAAGGTTGATCAAAGCGAGGGCTGCGGCTGTGCAGCGACGATGCCACCACTTCTTTTCCGGTGCCGGATTCGCCGCTCAACAAAACCGGCAGGTTGGTGGTGGCCACGCGTCCAACCTGTTTCATAACCGCGATGAACGCTTCGCTGCGACCGAGCACGCCGATGTCTGGTGAATAGCCCGACGCTCCGCTCGAACCGCGCAGCCGCCGCGAACGAGAGCCCTGCAACTGTTCGCGCAAAGCGAGCGACAACGAAAGTAGCTCGTCTGGTCCAAAAGGTTTGAGGAGATAGTCATAAGCGCCAAAGGAAGTCGCATCGAGCGCGCCCTCGGCGGAACCGTGTCCGGTCATCAACACAACCTTCGTCGCCGGGAGTTCTGATTTGAACCGCCGCAAGACACTGAAGCCATCCGCGCCGCCGAGCTGCACGTCACAAAAGACTGCGTCCCAGTCCTGCGCGCGTAAGACTTCGAAGGCGTCCTCGGCAGACGCGACTTCGGTAACGGTCCAGCCGTCTTCGCGCAAGACTGTGCCGACCAGGGCTGTAATCGCTGCTTCGTCGTCAATAACCAAAACATGCAAATCTTTTTCTGTCATTATTTCACCACCCGAAAGAGTCCGCGTTCAGTTTCGTTTTTTGAATATGGTTGATTGAGGAACGGCGGATCTTGTTGGTGTGGCAGATCCGTCGTTTGCGTCAGGAAAGTTTCTGGAGACACCGGTTTACCGAACAGGTATCCCTGGCCTTCGTCGCAACGGAGCAAACGAAGGAAACGCAATTGGTCCTCAGTTTCAACTCCTTCGGCCATAACTTTCAGCCGCAAATTGTGCGCCAAGGTGATGATGGCCATGACGAGTGCCGCATCGTCTGGATCAGTAGTCGCGTCGCTGACAAACGTGCGGTCAATCTTCAGCGTGTCAATCGGCAAACGTTTCAGATATCCCAACGAAGAGTAGCCGACGCCGAAATCATCAATCGCCAGCATCAATCCCATTTGTTTCAACTCCGACATTTGGTCCACTGCCTGCTGACCGCTCTGCATAATTGACGTTTCAATAATCTCCAGTTGCAGCGTGGCCGGATCGATTTGCGTATCGCGCAGAATATTGGCCACACTCTCGACAAAATGTTTTTGCTGCAACTGTCGTGGCGAAACGTTTACCGAAACACGCATGCCGTTCAGCGGCGTCTTCTGCCATGACCGGATCTGCTGACACGCCGACTGCAAAACCCATTCACCCACCATCAAGATCAAGCCTGTATCTTCTGCTAAGGGAACGAACTGAGCAGGCGGCAACAACCCGCGTTTAGGATGTTCCCAGCGCACCAGCGATTCTGCGCCAACCAGTTGATTTGTATGCAGGTCGATCTGCGGCTGGTAGTGAAGTCGCAATTCGCCGTTTTGAATGGCGCGGCGCAAATCACCTTCGAGCGACAGACGTTCGAGGGCGCGCGCGTTCATTTCGGCCTGGTAAAACTGATAATTGTTTCCGCCGACACTTTGCGCGCGAAACAGCGCGACTGCAGCATTGCGCAGCAGTTCCTGGGGACTTTCCCCGTCCACGGGAAACATGCTCCCGCCAATGCTTGCCGTGATGTAAAGCTGATGTTCGTCGATCAGGAAAGGCGGTCTTAGCGATTCGACCAACTGCCGTAGAATCTCGACCACGTTTTCAGAACCGTGAATATCGGATAGCAGCAACGCGAAGTCGTCGCCCTCAAACCGCGCGAGTGTCCCGCGTTCCGCATTACAGCGACGGAAGCGTTCGGCGATCTCGCGCAGCAAGCGGTCTCCTAATTCGTGCCCCAGCGTATCGTTGATTTCTTTGAAGCGATCGATGCGGGTCAGGAGCAGGCCGGCGGGTCGTCCGTCTCGTTGGGCGTGCTTCAATGCTTGGGTCAGCCGATCTTCAAACAAGACGCGGTTGGGCAAATCAGTGAGGCTGTCGAAGTAAGCCAGTCGTTCGACTTCCGCGGTACGATGTTGCACGAGGTCCTGCAGATTGTTTTCGTAGAACCGTTTATCTTCAAGCAGCTGGTGATGAGAGAGGGCGCGTCGCATGGCGGCTTCAACGTGCTGCACGTCAAACGGCTTCATAATGTAATCGAACGCGCCGGCGCGCATCGCATCAATCGCCGCGTCAATGTTTTGCTGTCCGCTAATCATTACCACCACAGTTTCGGGCGATTGCTTAACGACATAAGGCACCAGCTCTAGTCCGCTGATGCCGCCCATGTTGATGTCGCTTGCCACCAGATCAAACTTGATGGTTTTCAGCAACGTGATTGCGTCTTCAGCGGAACTAACATCAGAGCAATCAAACTCTTCAGCCAGGATCGAGCGGAGCAAACTGCGAACCTGATCATCGTCGTCGATGATGAGAATGCCGGGACGTTTTGCCATCGTCATCGTCATCGGGTTACTTGTGCCCATTCGTCGAGTCAAGTGTGTCCATTCGTCGAGTCAAGTACGTCGCGAACCTTCTGCGCCAAAGCCTGTTCGGAAAACGGTTTTTGAATGAACGCGATATCGGAATCGACAATGCCGTGGTGCACTATTGCCTGGTCGGTGTAGCCTGACATGAAAAGCACTTTTGTCTCGGGATGAATCACGCGAAGTTGTGCAGCGACTTCCTTGCCGCTGATCTTCGGCATCACTACGTCAGTTATCAGTAAATCGATTGGCGCGCCGTGCTCCCTGCAAAGTTTGATCGCCTCTTCGCCGCCATTCGCTTTGATGACCACGTAGCCGCTATCTTCCAGAAGTTCACTAGCCAGGTTCCGCACCATGTCTTCGTCTTCCACCAGCAGCACGGTTTCCCAGCCACGTTTGATGGTCGCGGCCATGGTCGATTCAGTTTGCAGCGCTGCTTCTTCTTCAACCTGCGGCAGATAAACTTTGAAAGTGGTGCCCTTCGCGATTTCGCTGTAGACCCACACGTTGCCGCCGCTTTGACGAATTATTCCGTAGACTGTCGAAAGGCCGAGGCCGGTGCCTTTGCCTTTCTCTTTGGTGGTGAAAAAGGGTTCAAAAATGCGTGACTGCACCTGGTGATCCATGCCCAGACCGGTGTCGCTGACGGCGAGCATTACATACTCACCCGGCGTTACACCGACGTGTTTGCTTGCGTAGACACCGTCGAGAGTCAGGTTCGCGGTTTCGATGGTTACGGTACCGCCGCGGGGCATCGCATCGCGGGCGTTCACAACGAGGTTAACCAGCACTTGTTCCAACTGGCCGGGATCAGCTTTTACTTGTTTGAGGGTTTCTCCGAGTTTTGTCGCCAGCTGAACGTCTTCGCCGATGAGGCGTTTCAGCATCTTGATCATGTCGGCCACAATATCGTTGAGGTTGATTGCCAGCGGCTGAAGTAGTTGCTTACGCCCGAACGCCAGTAGTTGACGTGTCAGATTCGCCGCGCGATCACCGGCTTTCTTGATCTCCTCAAGATACGGAGTGATGGGATGTTCCGGTCCGACGCGCCTGAGTGCCAGCGCGCTGTAACCGTTGATGGCGGTTAGCAGGTTGTTGAAGTCATGCGCTACGCCGCCGGCAAGCTGCCCGATGGCTTCAAGTTTTTGCGACTGTCGTAGTTGCTCTTCGCTTTCGCGTAATGCTTCTTCGAGTCGTTTGCGCTCTGTGATATCGCGAGCGATGCCCTGCACGCCAACGGGGACCCCATCCTGAAAAACAAGTCTGGTGTTGACCTCAACCGGGACCTGCCCGCCGTCTTTTCTAAGAATCTCGAGTTCGTATGCGGTAACCGTTTCGCCGGCCAGTTTTCGGCGGATCATCTCGCGCGCGATGTTGACGTAACCTGGGACCACGGTAGCTTCCAGATTTAGTGCGCTGGCCTCAACACTTGAGTATCCGGTCAAGCGCTCGCCCGCCTTATTTATTGAAGTGTAACGGCCCTGAAGATCATGTTCATAAATAATGTCGCGCGCATTCTCAACGAGGTCGCGATAACGCTCCTCGCTTTGTCGCAGTTCAACTTCGGCTCTTTTCCGCGCGGTAATGTCCTCTAGGGTGCCCTCATAAAAAACTTCGGTGCCGTTTTCGCGCGGAACCTCCCGCCGGTTTTCAGAAAGCCAGATGGCTTCGCCGTCGCAGCGATAAGCCTCGAATTCGTACCCTAGCAACACGCCGTTTGCCTTGAGCAAGCGGTTGGCTTCAGCTCTCGCTTCAGGGTGAACATATAACTGCGTGGCGATGTCAGTGATATTTTCAATTGCAGCTTCCGGTGACTCATAGCCCAGAATGCGCGCGAGCGCTGGATTGACCGTGATGAAATGGCCCTCGATGGTCGACTGGAAGATACCCTCAACGGCATTTTCAAATATCGATCGATAATTCTCTTCTGCCTTTCGTAATTGTGCATAGAGCGAGGCGCTTTCCAGCGCGGCGGCGGCGGTGCTGGCCAGAATCGTTAGTGCCTTCATTTGCCCCAGCGTGAACGGGCGCGGCCGGTTCAACGAATTGAGATTGATCGTGCCGACGAGTTTGTTCGCCACCTGCATCGGCACCGAGATGGCAGAACGAATTTCAGAACGCGGCCACAGCGCGCGAAAACGCTCGTCGTGGATTTCTCCCTGCAGAATAAGTGGCGCTCGTTCTTTGAATACCCAACTGGAAATACTCTGTTGTAATGGGATTCTCTCTCCCAGCAATCGCTCACGACCCAGACCTCTTACGGCAGCGACATAAAGTTCGTCTCCTTCAGGAGTCGGAAGCAGAACTGATACTTCGTCAGCGTCAGTTTGTTGCAAAGCAGCATCGGCTAACTTGCTGATGATGGTTTGCGGGTCGAGTGTGAATGCGATCGTCTGGCTCAATTCATAGATCGCCACAGTCTCGCGCAGTTGCAGGTTTTCGAGTTTGAGCCGGCGCGTATTGATGGCGCGCGTCAGGACCGGCATGAACACGGCGAGACGAAAAGGCTTTAGCACGTAGTCAAACGCACCGAGGCGCATGGCGTCGACGGCCGTTTGGATCGTCCCCTGGCCGGTCATCATGATTGGGATTAGATGAGGATCGATTGCCAGACTGGCTTGCAACAGAGCGATGCCATCCATTCCGGGCATCATCAAGTCGGTGAGCAAAACATCGAAGTCGTGTTCACGAAGTGCGGCGAGCGCTGCCTCGGCGCTGCTGAATCCGGTAGTTTCATAACCCTGCGCGCTCAACGTTTCGACGAGAACGTTTTTCAGCTCTACCTCGTCGTCGACGACCAGGATTTTTCCAATAGGCGACATTTTCGGACCCCTTGTTTTCCCGTTGCCCGGACGACTACCCAACCTGTTCGGCTCAATCGCAGAAGATCAAGCGCTCCGCAGCGTGCGCCGTCAGGCCATTGGCAGTGGCCGGTAATGCGATGCGCACATTCGTCCCTTTGCCGCGATCGCTCTCGATGTTGATAACTCCGCTGTGTTCTTCAACGATTCGCTTACAGATGGCGAGTCCCAGGCCTGTACCTTTTCCTTCCGGCTTAGTCGTGAAAAATGGATCCCAAACCGATTCCAGGTCTTCGCCGGCAATGCCCTCACCGGTGTCTTCAAATTCGACCAGCACTGCTGAAGCGTCTTTCAGTTCGCCCTCGCGAACGTGAATGGTTAGTTTGCCTCCCCCGACCATTGCGTCGCTGGCATTGGTCACCAAATTCAGGAACAGCTGGCGCAGTTGCTGCCGGTCCGCTTGCACCGTCGGTATTTCGGCGTCGAAATCGCAGACCACTTCGACCTTATGATTGCGCAGGTGATAGCTGAGAAACTCTAAAGAAGTTGTCACCTCATCACGGAGATCGACCGTCGAAACCTGGCGATGACTACGGCGACTGAATTGCAGCAAGTTGTTAACGAGCGTCGCCATGCGATCGACTTCTTTGAGGACAATTTCCAGGGAACGTCTTTGCTCCTCGTTTTGCCACAACTGTTCGACCAGCGCCTCGGTCCGCAACGCGATAGTGGCCAGCGGATTGTTGAGTTCGTGCGCAATACTAGCGGCCAATTCACCCATGGTGGCGAGCTTTGAAGCCTGCCAAAGTTGCTGAGTCATCGTCGTGAGTTCAGACTTCTTCGTCTGTACCTGCTCGAGCGCAACTTCCAGTCGCAGGTTGGTTTCGCGCAGGGCTTCTTCGGTGCGTTGTCGCTCAGTGACATCGTTTGCCAGTACGAGTTCGGCAGGTCTTCCCTCAAACTCGATTGAGTGAGTAGTGATCTCGACGTCGATGATTTCGCCGTTCCGCTTCACATGCCGCCAAACTCCCGACCGATCTAATCCCTGTGGTTGCCGCGTCAGTTCTATGAGCAGCGCCGGAAGATCGTCCGCTGGTCGAATGTCCTTGATCGACATCGCGAGAAATTCTTTCTTGCTGTAGCCATAGTGCTCAATGGCCGCGCCGTTGACGGCGAGAAACTTCAGCGTGTCGAGTTCATAAACCCACATTGGCAACGGGTTGCTTTCAAACAGTTGGCGATAGCGCAACTCCGAGGCCTGCAATGCTTCAGTGGCGCGGCGGCGGTTTTCGCGTTCACGTAATTCACTGATGGCCCGGCGCACAGCGTGCGACAGGCGTTGCAGACTGTGTTTGAGTACGTAGTCAGTGGCCCCGCCTTTCAAACTTTCAATCGCCAGTTCTTCACCCAGCGATCCGGAAACAAAGATGAAGGGAATGCCAGGCCTTTTTTTATTCGCGATGGCTAGCGCCGTGAGTCCGTCAAACGAGGGCAGCGAGTGGTCCGCCAGGATCATGTCAAACTCATCGCGCTCAAGCGCGGCGCAATAGGCGCGCTCGGTGTCGACGCATTCGACGTTCGCCAGCAGACCGTCGGCCGCCAGAGTTTCTCTCACTAACTCGGCGTCATGACGGTTGTCTTCCAAATGCAAGATACGTAAGTTTGTAGGCACGCTGCTTCAGTCGCGACTTTCAAACTGTCGCAAGACTTCCTCCATCGGCGACTAACGGCGGCGCTTCGTTCACCAGCGCCCAGAACGCTCCGATTTGTTTGATCGCATCAATGAACTGGTGAAAATCAACCGGCTTTACGACGTAGGCGTTGACGCCGAGACTGTAGCCCTCAACCAGATCGCGCTCCTCGCGTGACGAGGTCAGAATCACGACCGGAATTAGGTGCAGATCAGGATCAGCACGGATTGTTCGCAGTACCTCGTGTCCATCCAATTTCGGCATCTTCAGATCCAGCAAAACGACCGCTGGTTGGTTCGAGTCGCGATCGGCGTAGGCGGCACGCCGGAACAGATAGTCCAATGCTTGTTCGCCGTCGCCGACCACATCGACCTCATTCGCCAGTTTGTATTCACCAAGGGCCAGCAAAGTTAGTTCGACATCGCGAGCGTCGTCTTCAGCCAGCAATATTCGTCTCAGGTTGCTCATGTTGCTCCTCAACTGGCACGCTCGGACGCCGGGACACGCGCTCGGGCTGAGCCTCTGTTTAGCGAAAAATAAAACGTTGCACCATGACCCACGGCGCCTTCAGCCCAGGTTCGCCCACCGTGACGACTAATGATCCGCCTTACGTTTGCGAGACCAATGCCGGTGCCTTCAAACTGATCTGAGCTGTGTAAGCGTTGAAAAACTCCGAAAAGCTTGTCGGCGTACTTCATGTCGAAACCACTGCCGTTGTCCTTAACGAAGACGACCACTTCGTCCTGCTGCTGCCGACAACCGATTTCAACCTCAGCCGGATTCGTTTGACGCGTAAACTTCAGTGCGTTTGAGATCAGGTTAGTAAACACCAGCCGCAGCAGGGAAGGATCGGCGCTGACGCGCGGCAGGTCACCTACAGTCATGGCAACAGTTCGTCCATCCATTTCGATTTGCAACTCGCTAATCGCTTCCTGCGCCACCTTCTCGAGGTTCACCTCAGTCAATTTCATTTGCGCCCGCCCCAGCCGGGAGAAGGCCAGCAGGTGGTCAATGAGATTTCCCATTCGCTGCGCCGACTCAATAATGGTTCGTATGTAATGAATTCCTTTTTCATCGAGTCGCGCTCCGCAGTTTCGCTGGAGCAACTCGGCATAACCGGAGAGATGTCGCAGCGGCGCGCGCAAGTCATGAGAAGTTGAATAAGAAAACGCCTCCAGCTCCCCGTTTGCCGCCTCGAGCTGGCGCGCATAGAGATGAACTGCTTCCTCGGCAGCCCGACGTTCCGCAATCTGGTGATTAAGTAAGTAGAAAACGAAAACCAGCAAAGCGAAGCTGATGACCAGGCCAAGTCCAAAGGTGGTGAGCGTTCTGGTTGTGCTGGACGTTGCCCTGGCTTGTCGCATCGCCAGCAACTGAAGTTCGATCTGCTTTATCTCGGAGATTTGGGAGCGGATTTGCTCCATCTGGATTTTCCCTGTGCCGTGAAGCACCATTAACTGCGCAGACTCAAGACCTTCCGCACGTCGCTTCTCGATTACTTCCTCCAGGGTAAACAGTCTGGCGCTAATACTCGTTTCAAGATTTGCAATCCGAGCCTGCTGTTCCGGGTTATCGGAGGTAAGCGTCCGCACTGCCTCGGTTTTTGCATGCAGGTTCACCAGAGCAGAATTGTAGGAATTGAGATAAGACTCGATTCCGGTGATCAAAAACCCCCGTTGTCCACTTTCTGCGTCCAGTATGGTGACCATCAAATCATCCAAACCTGCAATCACGCGGTTCGTGTGTGCGACCCACGCGTTTGTCTCCCGCAGTTTTTGAGTGTTGAGTAAACTCAAGGCAGCGACCACCCCTAAGATCACCAGCGCACCCATAAACCAGATGCGAATCATTTTTGGCTCGGCCAATTTCTTGATGGAATTCGTCACTTACAAATCCTTGCTTTCGTAAATGCTCAGTTGAGGGGGGCCTCGTTTACGCCCCTTGACGACACCCCCCTCGAGTTGCGCGCCCCTTGTTCATCAGGCTGCGCAACTGAAAAAATTGTTCTTAGTCGTAGATTTGGGGATGAGGATTTTTCCGGCCGTTGAGTTTGGGCAAGTGATCAGCGGCTCCCTAAGAAAGCGAGACCAGGACTAGTCGGATCGTGCTGGTCGGTAATCACTTGAACAGCCAGTAATCCAAAGATTTTTTTGTACAGTAAGAGTTAACCCCCTTCCACTGCTGCTTCTGATCAACCATTCGTCGGGTGCTAACCAGTTCGGCCTCAGTCACCCGTCCACTTGAAGCGACGGGCTGCTACATTTGTTATTGGAAGAAGGACGCCCCTCTCGCCCCAAAGAAAGCGTCCTTCTTCCGGCACGTATGTCTCCCTGAGGGACATACGCGATCTCGTGCTAAACCTGCGCGACTCTCCTTTCACGATTCGCTGTTGGCGTTCGGCCAATCGTCGTGCGGTCGCCCAAACGACCGCGGAGAAACCTCAAAACGTCTTCTGTTAGAAACGGCTTGTACAAGATGGGAAAGTCATACTTTTCACACACCGCCAGCTCTTCCTGTGAAAGCCCCCCGCCAGTCATCATGATGATTTGTGCGTCACCCGACGCCCGGTGAAATTCGAGCGCTAACTTCAAACCGTCGTCTTCACCGAGTAAATAGTCGAGCAGCAGCGTGTCAGGGCGGGCCTGTCGGAAAATTTCACGCGCCGTCGCGGCCGACTCCGCCGTGACCATGTCCCACCCTTCGTCGCGCATCTCGCTAGCCAGAAAAAGCAGCAAGTCGCGATTGTCATCAACGATCAAGATCGAAGGTCGGGACCGAGGTACGGTAACCGCGCCTGGCTCAACAGAAATTTTTAACGCCGAACCATCCGCGTTCAGGTCGACATGGACCATTGCGCCGGGATTGATCTCGCTACGCGCCACCATGGTTGCCAGCGGCTGGGTTAGTTCACGATGAATAGTGCGTTTCAGTTCGCGCGCGCCGTATTCCTGACTTACGCCTTTTTGCAAGAGGAACTGCCTGCTCTCGGGAAGAACTTCTATGCGGAAACAACGTTCACCTAAGCGCAAGTTGACGTGTTCCTGCAGACTGCGCACATCGTGATCGAGAATTAGTTCGAGCGCTTCACCGTCGAGGGGCCGGTAAGTCACAACCGCATCGATGCGGTTTACAAATTCCGGAGAGAATTTTTTACGAACCGCGGCCAGCCCGATCGCTTCCAGCTTGTTGCTGAGTTCGTTATTCGATTTTCCCGAGGCGGCATGAAAGCCAATCTGAGGATTGATTTCCTTCAACATCTCCCGCGCGCCGAGGTTGCTGGTGAAAAATATGAAGCTCTTTTCAAAGTCGACAACCGTGTTGTCACCCAGTCGCAGAATTCCTTTGTCGAGAATGCCCAGCAACAGGCGTGTGATTGAAGGAGCGGCTTTCTCGATTTCGTCAAACAGCACCAGTGCCAGATCGCAATCCTCACTGGTAGCGTCAGTGATTTGCTGTTGCGTAAGCAGGGGAGCAGTCTCGCGATGGCCTAAGTACCCGGGAGGAGCCCCAATCAGTTTTGCCGATTCATGGTCCATCTGAAACTCGCCACAGTCGATCTTGAGGAGCTTCTTTTCGCTACCGTGCAGCAGTTCGGCGATTGCCTCGACAGTCCTCGTCTTGCCGGTGCCGGTTGGTCCAAGCAAAAGAAAGATCGCTGCGGGACGACCCTCCGGCGCCAGACCGGATTGGTACATGTAGACGTACGGCACTATTGCATTCATTGCCGCCGACTGCCCGACGATCTTTCCTGATAGCAATTGGCTTAGGTCCTTCACCTGAGATACCTCACCTCGAAAAATCTCGCCACTCAACCTTCGATTTTCGACTAAGACACGCTTCCCGAAGACAACACCACCACGGGTCAGTTGCCGCCGTCCGTTCCTGGGCTTACGGGACCGCACCAAAAAATTTTTTGTAGTAGCAATGTTCTGGACTGCTACTACCAGGCACTTATGGGAGGGCTCTACAGGCTTGAAGCTTGGGCGAAGCTTCCAGTCGTTTCCTGGGCATCTGATGCCCTGAGACCATGGGAGACGTCGCGAGGTAAAGATTTGAAATGCTATCGGTCGATTCGCGAGGAGCTTAGACCCAACTGCGAATCTGAACAATCGGATTGGTGGGTGAGTTTTCTACGATTTTTTGGAGTGATTGTGGCCGGTCCATCAGGAAGAAGGGTGATACGCGAGAGAAAACACTTAGAGCAAATAAACCGTTCAGTTATTGATCAGTCCCAGCTTCGCTGCATAACGAACGACGCCTGTGATTTCATGAACCCCGAGGCGCTCCATTAGTTTCAACCGATGGGTCTTGACGGTGTTAATGCTGATATGCAAAAGGCCTGCAATCTCTTTTGTTGACTTACCTTCGGCGATGAGCTTGAGCACCACGCGTTGCCGGCCCGTAAGTCTTATTTGCTCCGGTTCGCCTGGCGGCGTCTGCCGAACGGCAACCAGGTTCTTCTTTTGCACGTTCGGACTGATATAGCGCGCTCCTGCTGCCACTATTTTGATCGCAGCCTGAAGTTCGGCGACGGAATCGTCCTTAAGCACAAAGCCCTCAGCTCCTAAGCGAAGCGCGCGAAACACAATCTGTTCGCTGGCTTGATCCGACAGGATAATCACTTTTACCTCGGGAAATTCTTTTTTGGTCAACACCGTGGCCTCGAGACCGTTCATTCCGGGCATAACAGCGTCCAGCAGAACAATGTCGGGATTGTGCGACTCGATCAGGCGCAGTGCCTCTCTTCCATCATTTGCCTGCGCTGCAACTTCCACGCCGGGGAGTTGCTTAATCAACTCGCAAATGCCGGCACGTACCAGCGCTTGATCGTCTGCGATTAGAATTCTAGTGGGGCGGGAAGATGGTTGGGAGGAGTTCTTAACGAGTTCTGGCGCAGAAATCCGACCCACACCGGTTTCATCGTCTCTGCCTGGTATCGTTTTCCTGCCGCTTCCCGCGAACATTGCTTACTCCGACTTACTCATCAATCTTCACGAGTCCCTTTTTGATCGCATATCGAACCAAACCCGCCACGTCATGAATATTCAGCCGTTCCATTAACTGCGCACGATGTGTCTCAACTGTTTTCACGCTGATATTTAACGTACTGGCGATACTCCTTGTTGACGAGCCCGTCGAAATCAAAGTCAGGACTTCGACTTGACGGGGTGTTAGCTCGGTCGCCACGTCGGAAATGGCGTGCGAGAACTCCAGCGCCGCCTCCGGCGCGATGCTGGGAGAAAGATATTTTTCACCGCGCAACACTTTGTGTATCGCCGTCTCGAGTTCGGTGCTCGCCGCGCTCTTGGGCAGGTATCCCACGGCCCCGGAGCGCAACGCGTGGAAGGCGTATTCTTCGGAGTCGTGAACACTCAAGACGATCATGTTCACGTCGGGAAAATGTTCGCTGGTTTCTTTGAGAACTTCGAAACCGCTTAGCCCTGGCATAGTGAGGTCTAACAAAACAACATCAGGCGCGAGTTCTTTGATCAAGTCGAGCGCTTGCTGTCCATTGCCTGCTTCACCAACCACTTTCACCTGATCGATCCGCTCAAGGAGCGCACGAATTCCGGCACGCACCAGAGCATGATCGTCGGCGAGTAAAACTTCGACTGTTTTCACGTTGCGTCACCTGTTTGGGAGACGGCGCAATTTTCCTTCTGGGGGGAGCAGGTTTACGCGGCCAGCTGTACCTCTGGTTCGAACCCTCAGTCTTCGTTCTCGGAAACTATTGGGCTAGGGCAACCCGTTCGCGAAAACGCCGGAAGTAATGGTACGGAATATCCCAGAATACTTAGAAAGGGGCAATCAGGGAATCCCCTACAAAATCAAATGTACATTCCGGAGATGGTCCCTCGAAAACAGTGTTTAGCTCCTGGTAAGGTCAATGAGCTCAACTCTTCGGAAGGGTTGCCGTGATTCGAGTGCCGTCTGACGCAGAGGAAGTTACATCCAGTTTGCCACCAAGAGCAAGCGCTCTTTCTCTCATGCCGCGCAGGCCTACTCGCGTGGTGAACTCCGTCAAACTTTGGGATCGGACCTCAAAGCCGATGCCGTCGTCTGTCACCGAGAGGTGTATTTCGTCGTCTACATTGTTTACGACGATCGCAACATTTTTCGCGCGCGCGTGGCGAACTACATTTGTTAAGGCTTCCTGAACTATGCGAAAGCACGCTGTTTCCAGTTCGCGGTTGAGTCGACAAGGATTTTCCGGCAAGTTGATTGCGGTGGAAACGTGCAACCCGGTTCGATGGGCAAAGCGATCGCAATACCAACGCAACGCGGCCACCAAACCTAAGTCGTCGAGCAGTGACGGGCGCAATTCGAAAGACAAATCGCGCACCTGGCCCAGCGCTTCGTCAACAATAGCCAGACCTTCATGAACCAGCATCTTCGCTTGAGAACTTTCGCATGTTTCCCAAAGCGCACTCAGGTTGAGGTTGATGGCCGTCAGAATTTGTCCGATCTGATCATGTAGCTCACGCGCGATGCTTTGCCGTTCTGACTCCTGAGCTTCAATCAATTGCCGCGGGTAATTTTTGAGCGCTTCCTCGGCCCGGTAGCGCTCGGTAACATCCTGAGCGATACCTAGTACAGACGGTTCCCCAGCGCCCAGCTGAATTAACTCAGCTGACAGCAAGCCGTCGCGAAACTCTCCGCACTTCTTACGAAACTTGATCTTGAGATTGTCTACGGCCTGGTGGTCGCGCAGGGCCTGCGCCATCGAAAGCCGGTCCTGGTTCTCCCACAGGCCGAGCTCAACTGTCGAGCGTCCAATTATTTCCTCGCGTGTGTAACCGGTCATGCGCAGGAAAGCCGAGTTAACCTCCAGAAGACGGCCGTCTTTCAGCAACGTAATCGACAACGCGGCTGGACTCGAATGAAATGCCTTCGAAAATCTCTCTTCTGATTGTCGCAGTGCTTCCTCAGCACGTCTTCGTTCGGTGATGTCGCGGTTGATACTTTGGATTGCCAGCTGGCCTTTGTACTCCACTACTGAAGCGTTTACCTGGAGCGACATCTCCGTGCCGTCACCGCGTCGTTGAATTGTCTCGAAGTTGTGAGAGGTGCCGGCTCTCAAAGTTTCGGCAATGCGCAAACGACCACGTTCGACGTTTTTGGAAATTGACTCCAGCGACATGCCAACAAACTTTTCCCGGCAGATGCCATACATTTCACAGGCGCGCTGATTGACCTCCAGCACAATCTCTTTTTCGGGATGGATGATCAGGATCGCGTCGTGAGCATTCTCAAACAGCCCGCGATACTCTCGCTCAGATTCCCGCAACGCCTCTTCCGCAAGTTTGCGTTCGGTGATATCGCGGGCGGCGCCTTGAACACCGATAGCGACACCATTCCCGTAAATCAAGTGACTGCTTACCTCCACGGGCACGCGACGTCCGTGGGCGTCGATTACTGCCGTTTCGTAAGTTGTTTCCCCTTTTTCGTTCAGTTTTTGGCGAATGCTCTGGGTGACCAGTTCCAGCTGATCAGGCGGGAAAAACTCGCTGAACTTTCGACCGAGAATTTTTTCTCGAGGATAACCGATCAATTTCTCTGCCGCCCGATTAACCGAGGTGTAATGTCCGTTAAGGTCGTGAACGTAGTGCGCGTCCTTGGCGTTCTCAAACAACTCGCGATACCGCTCCTCGCTCTCGCGCAGCGCCTGGGTTGAGCGCTTCCGTTCAGTCACGTCTCTAGCCACCGCCAGTTGCGCGATCACCACTGAATCCAAATCGCGCAGTGGAACGGCATGCGAATTCATCCACAACCGCTGGCCATTGAGTCCGACGATCTCAAACTCGGAAACCACCGATTCGCCGGCAAACACGCGTTCGTTCATTTGGATGAACGATTCTCGCCACTCCGGCGCCAGTAACGGGACCACTGAATGACCAACCACTTGTTCGAGAGAATCAGCGCCAATCATTTTCAGCCCGGCCGGATTCATGTCGAGCAGTTCGCAGTTAGGACCTACCAACTTCACGCATTCAGGTTCCGATTCAATAATTGTGCGACGAAAACTCTCACTAGCGCGCAATGCTTCCTCGGCACGTTCGCGTTCGACAATGCGTTGCTCCAGTTGCGACGCATAGTGTTGGCTTTCAAGGAACAATTGGGCGTTGCGAATCGCGCTCGCGGCCTGGGCAGCCAGCGTTTCGGCCAAGCGCACATGTTCCTGAGTAAAGAATCCAGGCTGCGACCTGTCGAGTGAGTAAAGACCAACGACTTTACCGG
This sequence comes from Pyrinomonadaceae bacterium, assembly GCA_035472495.1. GTDB lineage: Bacteria > Acidobacteriota > Blastocatellia > Pyrinomonadales > Pyrinomonadaceae > PSRF01. The sequence goes on from DATIPD010000005.1 coordinate 69,666, forward strand.
AGACTATGAGAGGAACGCCCAGCCAGTTGCGAACGTGGGAAGCACCAGGCACCAGTCTCCAATCAGGGTCGGCGGCTGTATCGGCGATCAAAACACTCCGTTGCGTGGCATGGAGTCGCCGCAAAACAGGGTAAACATCCAGGCCGAAGTGGCGATTGAGTATCGGCGGACGGGCGCTATTATTTTGGTAGCCCGTCAAAGCGCGCGCGACAAAGCCGGAGCCACTCTCAAGCAACATCACATTGGCGCTGTCCACCGGAACCAGTTTGCCGATGTACTCCAGCAGAGTTTCGAGGACACGATCAAGACTAAGATTTTGTGTCAGCGCATAACTGGCGTCGCGCACCACTTCTGCCTCGAACCGCGCTGCCTGTTCGCGCGCGAGTAAGCTGCGATTTTCAGCTTCCGCAATTTTCCGTTCACTAATGTCGGCGATAACGTAGGCAAAACGCGCTCGTCCCGCGAGCGACATGCCGACATAACTCACCGTGGCCGATAGCCAGTGCTCTTTGTCCTTTGACCTGTGCAGGTATTCAAAGTTGACTGGCTCTCCGGTGCTTTGACTTTCACGGTAACGATCGATCCAGAACTGAATGCGGTTCCGGGAGGTTCCCAGTTCAGTCGCTCGCATGTTTTCTATCGCTGACTTGCCGAGCCCACTAAGCGCCGCGGTCATAGCGTTGCCGGCGATCAGGAGGATGTCGTCGTCTACCACTTCGACGATTCCTCGCATGGCCCCGGTATTGTCAAAGAAACCGCGAAGCACTGATTCACTCTCGCGCAACTCTGCTTCGGCTTGTTTGCGCTTCGTGATGTCGATGCCATTGACGATAGTGGTGGGCTTGCCGTTTAGAGTTAGGAAAGTGAGCGTGTATTCGAGCCAGCGTTCTTCGCCGCTCTTGGTGAGGTACTTGATTTCTACGTGCTTCGGAATGGTTTCGCCGCGTTTGTGCATGCTGCGGCGTTGAAGAATCAAGTCGCGAAATTCGGGCGTCGCCAGGTCGGCCACGTCCCTGCCCAAAAGCTCTTGAACTGGATAACCAGTGATTGCTGCTGCGGCCGGGTTGGCATAGACAATTTGCCCCTCCTGAAGCATCAGCATCGCGGAGAAAGAAACTTCCGCCAGCGTCAGGAGCTTAGTCTCGTTCTCAAACGCACTGACTTCAGTAGAAATACTTGCCATCTTTTATTTTCGGGCTGCGGCGCAAAAGAAGGGGTTGCCCTTCTAACTAAAGTTAGAAAAGGCTGCAATCTCTTGAAGGCAGCGGCCTGTAGGAATGACCAAAAAGCCAGGAGAAAAATGCCCCGGGAGAGAGCATTTACTAAAAGTTCAAAGCCCCAAAAAGTTAGACGTTTCGGGTTTGTCCTTTTTTGCCACAGGGCGAACTTTGAAACGCGGGCATTTTAGGGTCGTGAGGAAATGCGTGCAACAGTTTTTTGGAGATCTGCGGCAGTCAAGTTAAGGAGTGGCGTTGGAGTTGTCTCGGCCGCGGCGGTCCCGGCGCATCTTTTCGCGTTCCTGCTGAAAACGACTCCACTGATCAGCAGTCAAAATCTTTTGCAGTCGTTCATCAGCCTGACGCCGGATCTCCGCGACCCGGGGCTCCGACTCTTTTCTCAGAGCGAGCAACTGCGAACGCGTATCGCCTAACACCTCGTGAGTTTGTTTCTTTTGCTCGTCGTTGAGTTGCAGTGAATTCAGCAGGCTCTCAAAACGTTCCTGACGGGCGGGCTCACGGCGCCAGCGTTGGTAGCCGTTCATCGCCAGCAAGCCCGCGCCAAAACCAACTACGAAAATCAACAGCGTCGCCAGCCGCACTTGCCATTTTCTCTTCTCGTTGTTTGTCATGTGTTAGCTCCGCTTATTTCGAAGACTCGTCTTCTCCGCCGTAAATCGTCGTCAGTAACTGAACGTCTGATTCGTCGTCCGGTTGTGAACTTTGATTGAGGATGACCTCCTCAGCCGAGTACACGTTGTTGAGAGAACTGACCTGCTGCGTTTCCGGTACAGCAAACGTCAAGACAGCGAGCACCGCGAAAGTTGCAACCATTGATGAAGCAAGCACGCCGGCTGCTCGCCACAGCCTGGCAAAGCTCCATGACTCGTCAGCAGCTTGTCGCTCGCGCAGCGAGGCCAGCACGCGCGTATGAAAGAACGGTGGCGGCGCAAACTCGGCGGCCGCGTGTTCCTTGATTAAAGCGTGTGAAACCTGCGCCGCTTGAAACGCCAACCGACAGTCGGAGCACTCGCCGACGTGCGCTTGAATTGCTTTTAGGTTCGCCTCAGTCAAACTTCCTGTTGAGCTGTCCTCGATCAGATTGATGATATGTTGGTTTTTCATTTCAACTCTTCGAGCCTCCTAACTCTGCTGTACCAGCTTTCGGCCAGACAGCAATTTTTCGATGGCCTTACGCATGCGCCGGCGGGCGCGAAACGTTTGCACTTTAACTTTTGATTCAGACCAGCCAGTCAATTCCGCAACGTCTTTTACTGAAGCGTCTTCGCCATCAACCAGCGTCAACACCAGCTGATCGTCAGCACTCAAACCTTGCAACACGCGTCCCGCAAGGTCCGCCGCCACCATCCCGCGCTCGGCGGACTCGTGTCGCTCCAGCGCGGCTTGGGAAAGCTTTTGATCGAGCCAGTCACTTTCATCTTCACTCAGATCGGCGGCGGTTAATTCGGGGCGACGTTTCGACTTGCGCAGCATGTTGATGCAGGTGTTGGTAGTAATGCGTGTTAGCCAGCCTTCCATCGAACCGCGTCCTTCATAACTTCCGAGTTCGGTAAACGCTTTCAAAAAAACTTCCTGGGCGGCTTCTTCAACTAAACTTCGTTGCCGAAAAAATTTACTGGCAAACCGGAAAACACGCGGGCTGTACCGGCGCATGATCTCTTCGAAAGCAGACTCATCACCACCTTGCGCCGAACGCGCCAGCTCCAAGTCGGAGACCTGTTCGTAACTCTGCGACAGGAAACGTTCCTCACCGAAGTTTAATTTCGATTGGATGGCGGACCCGGTTACTGCAAGTCCGCCATCCGATCCGGCGGAATTTTATCCCGCCAGGCTTAAGGAACAAGACTACCGAGGCTTGCGCTCGCCGTGGTTGGCCCGCTTGGCTTTGAACTCAGCGCGCTTCTGCTCGAGTTGAGTCTTCTGTTCCGGCGTCAGCACTGAAAGCATTTCCTGACGCATTTTAAACTGCTCGCCCATCAGCTTGGCTTGCAGGCCGGCTGATTCTTGCAGTTTTTGCGTAGCCAACGCTTCGTTGAACGTACCGCCCTCGCTTGCCTGACGCAACTCCTGCCGTTTGGCATGGAGCTGTTCACGCAGCGACTTGGTGCCTTCGCGGAAGCTCTGACCGATTTGTTTCATCTTCGCTTTCTGATCGTCAGAAAGATTCAGGTCGCGGAACATCATGCCGTGCATGCGTCCGCCGCGCTCGCCACGTTCGCCACGCCAACCGCGACCCTCTTTGTTGCCCCAGCTGCGGTGGCCACGACCCTCGCCGCGCTGCACTTGCTGGGAATCCTGAGTGGTGCTGGCGGTTTGCGCTAACGCAGCCGATCCAGCCAAGGCGACGACCGACAGGGAGGCAATGGTCAGCGTCTTAAGTTTTCCTAGTCTCTTCATGTTTTTCCTTTACTCCTGGTTCTTTGAATTACTGAATGGAGGGCCGTTTAAATTGCCTCCCACTTAATAAGACACTGCGTTCGGCCAAATAGTTACAAGAGGCGGGGTGGAAGCCGCGCCGCCAAGACGCCAAGAACGCCAAGACCATAAACATTAGCAATGCTATCCGATGTCTCCCAGGTCCTTGGCGTCCCTGGCTTTTTGACGGTTTCGACTTTGTGGTACTGATCGCATGTAACCTTCGGCCCGCCACTCGTGTCTAGCTAAGAGTGAAACCTATTTCCAGCATCTTCGCGCGCCTTGTTTTGTTTACGGCAATTGCGTTTTTTCCCGCGAGCACCGCGTTAGCGCAAACTGTTAAAGAAGCGAAGTCAGGTGACCAGGAGAGCGCGCCGCCCGCGAATCTGGTCGACGCAATTAATCAATACAAATCGAGTAGCAATGCCTTGCTAACAATGCAGGAAACCGACATTACCGCGGCGGAGGCAAAGCTGGCAGAACTGCGCACCCTGGTGGCGGAAGGGCTGGTTGCGAAAGTCGAACTTGAAGAAGAGGAACAGCAGGTCTCGGCTTTGCGCGCAAAACGGGAGGCGACGAAGCAGCAAATTGTTGATTCCGACAACATGATTGCCGAAGTGAAAGCGGAACAGGAACTTGCAAAAACGCAGGCTGCCAGGACCGTCAAGCTGGTTTCAAAGTCCTACACAAATCTTAATCCGACGGCGACGATTCTTCGCGGAAACAACTCGGCTACGTGGTCGCTCGGTAACCTCCACGACATCCAAACATTTTTCTCCACGCAGTTTGGTCACACGTTGCCAACCAGCGCGGTCGGACAATCGGCGACGCACAATCGCCTCGGCTACGATCATCGCAACGCAGTTGACGTAGCGCTTCATCCCGATAGCGTTGAAGGCAGAAGTCTTATTAGCTACCTGCAGAGTCAGGGAATTCCTTTTCTGGCATTTCGCGGCGCGATCCCCGGCGTTGCTACCGGACCACACATTCACATCGGGCAGCCGTCGCACCGGATCTAACGGTTTCCAAAACAACTTCAGGCAAGAGCAACTGAGTGGCATAGCACAAGGTGCGAAATGTTGTGGAGTTGTTGAGACTGTGTGCGCGACGCGTGTCGTGTAACCGAAGTGGCACGCGTCGTGTCTATCTTAATGGCGGTTCGAAACACGTCTGAAAATGACTCAATAGTTGAGCGAGAACATGTCAAGCCAAACAATAAAAGAGCGATTACCAGTCAGCGGAGTTGATACAGCTAAAGCAACGGGCTGGCTGAAGGTTTACTGGAAAAAAATTCTCGGCAAAAAGAAGCAGCTCGCGATTGGCGCGGGTGCATTAGCGGTGCTTGCTGTTGCCGGTCTCTATTTCTGGGGCGGTCAATCCAGCGCGCCGCAGTACCTGACGGCAAAAGTGGAACGTGGAAACCTGCGGAACACAGTAACTGCGACCGGCGCTCTGCAAGCAGTGACCACGGTTCAGGTAGGCAGTCAGGCCTCGGGAACGATTTCGGCGCTTTACGTGGATTTTAATTCCGTCGTGAAGCAGGGCCAGGTCGTTGCACAGCTTGATCCGTCAGTTTCGAAAGCCCAGGTAGATCAGGCACGCGCGAATGTGCAACAAGCGCGCGCCAGTTTGCAGCAGGCGATTTCCGGCGTAGCCGGCTCCCGCGCCGGTGTAAGTGACGCGCAGGCCAGAGCGCAAGCCGCTAAGTCGACCGTGCAAAACAATCAGTCGGGAGTTACCAGCGCTCGCGCCAACCTGGCAGTGCTCAAAGCCCAACTCGACGATGCGAAAGCGTTTCTGAATCAACAGGACTACCTGATGAAGAGCGGCGTGATCGCTCAAAGAGATTACGACCTCGCCAACACCGCCTATCAAAGCGCCCTCGCGAAATACAACCAGGGCGAAGCGCAAGTAAACCAGGCGATTTTGAGTGAACAGTCTTCGGCGGGGTCGGGCGTCGCGCAGTCGCAGGCGCAAGTGCAGCAGTCACAGGCGCAAGTGCAGCAATCGCAAGCCGGCGTGCAACAGGCGCAGGCGCAAGTGCAACAAGCGGAAGCAGCGCTGCGTTTGGCTGAAGTTAATCTCGCGCACACAACCATCGCATCACCGATCGACGGCGTGGTGGTTTCGCGCGATGTAAACGTTGGTCAGACAGTCGCGGCCAGTCTATCTGCGCCGACGTTGTTCACAATCGCGAAAGACCTGACACAGATGCAGGTGATTGCGAACATCGACCAGGCAGACATTGGTCTGGTGGAACAGGCGAAGTCGGTCAAGTTTTCAGTTGATGCGTTTCCCGGCAAAGATTTCGACGGCAAGATTGAGCAGATGCGTCTCAATCCGCAGAACGTGCAGAACGTTGTTACCTACAACGTAGTTATCGATGTCAACAATCCGGATCAGAAATTGAAGCCGGGCATGACTGCGAACCTGACGATCACAATTGATGAACGCAACAACGTTCTTAAGGTCCCCAATGCTGCCCTGCGTTTCACGCCAACTGACGCATCTGGTCAGCGAATTGGCCGGAGCGGAGACGGCACCGGTGGCGGTCAGCGACGCCAGGCTGCGCAACAGCAAACTGACGGCGCGACCAGCGCCCAGCAAAACCAAAATGACGGGCAACAGGGTCAGAGAAACTTCGCGCCCGCGAGTGCGCCGGTCCTCGAAGGCCAGACTCGAATAGTTTGGGTGCTGGGCCAGGATGGCAAGCCGCAAGCACGACGAATCAAGGTTGGTTTGACTGATGGCATTTCGACGGAAGTCGTTGAAGGCAATCTGCAGGAAGGCGAGATGGCCATCACTGGTCAAACCCAATCCGGGGCTGCCCGTTCGAGCAACAGCAATACAGCTCCTGGCTTTGGTGGTGCGCAACGCGGCGCGCCTGGTGGCGGTCGGCGCAACTAGGCCCAACTGAGAGAGGATTTCATGTCCACAGCAATTCTCAATGAACCAGCTGCGTTTCCGGTAACCGCCACAAGTTTGGCGACAGAGCCGGAGCCGCGCGCCGTCATTCAGCTGGATCACATTCACAAAACCTACACGATGGGTGATGTGGATGTGCACGCTCTCCGCGGCGTGTCGCTGACTGTTCGTGAAGGTGAGTTCGTAGCAATTATGGGAGCGTCGGGTTCGGGAAAGTCGACGACGATGAACATCATTGGCTGTCTGGATCGTCCCACGCGTGGCCATTACATCCTTGATGGCCAGGACGTCTCGGAGATGTCGAAAGACGAACGGGCCGATATTCGCTGTCAAAAACTTGGTTTCGTTTTCCAGGGGTTCAACTTACTTTCGCGTACGTCGGCGTTGGAAAACGTGGAGCTGCCAATGTTGTATGCCGGGATCGAGTCAACGGAACGTCATCGTCGGGCGATGGAAGCTCTGGCGGCGGTGGGGTTGACCGGACGCGAGCAGAATCATCCGAACCAACTTTCCGGCGGGCAGCAGCAACGGGTGGCAGTGGCGCGGGCGCTGGTAAATGATCCGGCGTTGATTCTGGCTGACGAGCCCACCGGAAATCTCGATTCGCGCACGTCAGTGGAAGTGATGGAAATTTTCCAAAGACTAAACCGCGAACGAGGTATCACGTTGGTGCTAGTCACACATGAACCTGACATTGCGGAGTATGCGTCGCGGGTAGTTGTTTTCAAGGACGGCAAGATCAAGAAGGACTATCAGATTGAGAACCAGCGAGACGCTGCGGCCGAGCTCAAGCTGATGCCGGCGGTTATTGAGGATGAAGAAGACGATGATGACTAGGCAACTGGCTTCGCAGATTACACAGGCGCTGCCGCAAGGTGCGTCCAGAGGTTGCAAGGGGGTTTCAGACGGACGCCCTCGGTTTCGTAAACCTCGTCTGTGTAATCTGCCGAGCCTGTTATCGGTCCAAAGTCCAAAGTCCAATGTCCAAAGTCAAGAAACCGATCGGCTTGAGACGTTGGCTATCTGAATGAAGCCCAGAACAAATACGAGGCCTCTAACCAGACAAAGACTTGGGACCCTGGACTTTTGAGATTGGAGCTTAACCCATGAACCTGATGATGATCATTCGAGTTGCATTTCGCGCACTTGTTCGCAACAAGATGCGCGCTGTGTTGACCATGCTGGGAATCATCATCGGCGTCGGCGCCGTCATCGCCATGGTCAGTATCGGGCAAGGCGCGCAGGCTTCAGTACAAGCGCAAATTGAAAGTATTGGCACAAATCTTTTGTTTGTCAGTGCCGGCGCTCAGAACGTTGGTGGCGTGCGCAGCGGGGCAGGCGACAGTGGTACTAATACGCTGACTGTTGAAGATCTTGAGGCAATCAAACGCGAAGTGCCGAGCGTGTCTATGGTCACACCGGCAGTCAATGCGCGTTCACAACTGGTGGCCGGAAACATGAACTGGAACACTTCGGTCCAGGGCGTCAGTGAGCAGTATCCGGATATTCGCAAGTGGACAGTGCAGAGCGGCAGTTTCTTCACTGATGCGGATGTGCGCACGGCCGCTCGCGTGATTGTGATCGGACAAACCATCGCCGACAACATGTTTCCCGGGCAGGACGCTGTTGGTCAAACGTTGCGCGTCGCCAATCTTCCTTTTCGCGTTGCCGGAGTGATGGTGCGCAAAGGCCAGGACCAGCAGGGACGCGATCAGGACGACACTGCATTTGCACCCTACACCACAGTTCAGAAAAAAATTCTTGGCAACACTATCGTGCGCACAGGTTATGTCTCGGCAATTTCGCAGGATGCAACTTACACAGCGCAGGACCAGATCGGCGATCTACTGCGACAGCGTCACAAACTAGGCGCCAACGAGCCCAGTGATTTCACCGTCCGCAACATGTCTGATATCGCGGAAGCTGCAAATGAAACCAACAACACTATGACCATTCTGCTCGCCTGTATCGCCAGCGTGTCGTTGTTGGTTGGCGGCATTGGCATCATGAATATCATGCTGGTCTCGGTCACTGAACGCACCCGTGAGATTGGTATTCGCATGGCGATCGGCGCGCGTTCGTCCGCAGTGCGCAGCCAGTTTTTGATTGAATCAATTGTGTTGAGTTTGACCGGCGGTTTCATCGGGATAGTTGTAGGCATCGGCGTGTCGGTCTCGATTCCGGCCTTGCTTGGCTGGCCGACGCTGATCTCCAGTTTGGCAATTATCGGTTCAGTAATCTTTTCCGCCGCGGTGGGAATTTTCTTTGGCTACTATCCTGCACGCAAAGCCGCGGCGCTCGATCCCATCGAAGCTCTCAGGTACGAATAACAGAGGCGAGAGGTCAGAAGTCCGAGATCAGAAGTCACAAAGATCTATGCCGTTTTCTGACGTCTGACCTCCAACCTCTGTCTTTTGGAACCGAAACTGCCTTAGTAATTCGTAGATGACAAAGACGCGGGAAAAACGGCGGGGAATTCAGCCCTGGTGGCTGAGTGATGCGACTGAAACGTGTTCGGCATGCGGTCACTTGTACGCATTCCACACGGAAGTTCGGTGCTGCGCATGTGATGCACCAGTATGTCCTCTCTGTGTGCAGGTAACGGTGGCGAGGGAGGCTTCGTGTCCAGGTTGTAATGAAACCGCCAAGCCGCAGAGTGCGCCAAGGCTTCGATGAATTGTGAACGCTTTGTCGCTTGGCGTTCGTGGCGACTTGGCGGTTAAAGGGAACATGACAGCGCGCGCAATTTGGAAAGGTGAACTAAAGCTCGGCGCCACAAAGATACCGGTGAAACTTTATTCCGGCGTCGTCGATCGAACTGTGCGCTTTCACATTCTCGACGAGAAACACCTGCTGCGAGTGAAGCAGCGGATGGTGGATCCGGACTCCGGCGACGAAGTTGCTGCTGAGGAGATTCAAAAAGGCTACGAAATAGAACCGGGAAAATTCGTTCTGGTTACCGATGAAGAATTGGAAGAACTGCAACCCGAACCCTCACGCGAAATCGAGCTAACAGAATTCGTTCCACCTGAAGCAATCAGTCAGCAATGGTTTGAGCGACCGTATTACCTCGCGCCTGACGGCGACAGCAAAAATTATTTCGCCCTGGCCGAGGCCCTCGCGAACCGCAAGCGTGAGGGGATTGCACACTGGGTAATGCGCAACAAAGCTTACGTCGGCGCGCTACGTGCGGAAGGCGATTACCTGTTACTGGTGACGCTGCGGAATGCGGAAGAGGTGATCTCGGCGCGTGACCTGCCGAAACCTGCCGGCCGCGCGCCGTCAGCGAAAGAGCTCAGCATGGCGAAGCAGCTAGTCGGATTGTTGGAAGATGAATTCAAGCCCGCCGACTACAAAGACGAATACCGCGACCGCGTAATGGAGTTCATCGAAAAGAAAGCCCGCGGCAAAGCCCCGCGGCTGCATGCGGTGAAAGCGAAACGCAAGACTTCAGCGCTCGGCAGTGTGCTGGAAAAAAGTTTGCGTTCACTAAAGAAGGAGAAACGCGCTGCCTAAACGAACTAGACAAACTGCGGTGGAAACAGACGGCAACGGCGAGCAGAGTGGCCCGCGGCCATTTTGGTCGGGCACCCTTACGTTCGGCCTGGTCAGCGTGCCGGTAAATCTGTTTCCTGCAAACAAAAGCAGTCGGGCTCCGTTAAGGATGCTGAGTGCAGACGGCGAACCGCTGTCGCGTCGTTACTTCTCTGAAAAAACAGATCGCGATCTTGATGCCGACCAGCTGGTGCGCGGTTACGAGATCAAAAAAGGAAAGTACGTCGTTATCAGTGACGAAGAACTCGAGCGGCTGGCGCCTGAAAAAACCCGCGACATCGATCTGAAGCGGTTCGTTCCAGAGGATTCCATACCGCCAGTTTATTTCGAGCGCGGTTATTTCCTGACTCCGGGTGGCGGATCAGAAAAAGCCTATAAGCTCCTGGCCGAAACGATGGAGCATGAAGGCCGCGCCGGACTGGCAACGTTTGTAATGAGAGGCAAGGAGTATCTGGTAGCAATTTTTGCCGAACACGGAATACTGCGGGCTGAAACGATGCGGTTTCCCGATGAACTGCGTTCACCGGCGGATGTTGGTTTACCAAAGAAAAAGAAAGTGCCGGCTGCGACCGTGCACAAGTTTGAGAAGTTGATTAGCAGCAAATCGAAAAAACAAATGTCACCGCGGAAGCTGGCAGACGAGCAAACGGAGCGACTCCTGAAACTGGTAAAGAAGAAGAGTGCGCAAAAGAAAAACGTCGTCAAGGTTGAAGTTGAGCCGCGCGAAAAAGGAAACGTGATTGACCTGATGTCGATGTTGAAGAAAAGCATGGTCGGGAAGCGCTAATCGAGGGTCAGCGAACGGCTTCTCTCAGTAACACCGTCGCTTTAGCGCGGTGACCAGGATCAAACATCCAACCTCAGAAAACCGTTGAAACGGGGTTAATATACATAACGAATCACAGAGGCGTCGAAGACGCCTATAGAGGGTAGCCAGAGGTGAAACCTCTGGATCAAGTGGCAGTTAATTCGATCACGCGCTGAAGGTGCGTGCAGACTCTGAGCGCATCTTCGACGCGCAATTAAAG
>DATIPD010000006.1:0-103651 GCA_035472495.1 Pyrinomonadaceae bacterium
ATTAATCATCCTTCCAGACGTTTCACGTCTGGCTACCCTCTTTGCGCCGCTTCGCGGCTAAACAATTCACGAACCCATGCGGCTAAACAATTCACGAACCCATAAGGGTCTGATGCGTCAAGTATGTTAACGCCGTTTAAATGGTCGACTTCATCGCATGGCTCATTCACGAGGCAGGGGAAGGCTCTAACCTCCGCCCTGCTGGTGCGACGCCCTTGACGATCAGCCAAACTGCGAACGCCAGTTCGAAAACCAGCATTGGTATCCAAACGAGAAACGGAATGTCGATTGCGCCAACGAGCCCGATCGGAAGCGTTACGAGGAGCAACAGCGAGGCAAACAAACCCAACCAGGCCAAGGGTGCGGGGATGCTGCGCGAGCGCACGAAGAGATAGGCGAACAAAGTGCTGCCCAGAGCGAAGCAGATTGCGCTTATGTTTCCGGTCCAACCTCCGGAACGAAACTCCAGAGCGCCTAGCGCCTGTGCTGTTACGGTCTCCTGAGTGGCTGCGGTGCTACCGGTGGCGATAGTTGCGAGCGAAAGTAGTTGAAGCCTGCCGGTAGCAGCGACGACCGCGTTCACTCCTTCAGTAAGACGACAGCAGAGACCCAGCAAGGCGAGTTCGCGGTCCTCGTCACGCGTCAGGGCGTACAGCGTCACGCCGAGGACAACCGCGCTCAGGAAACCACACAGGTTAAGCAAGACGGTCACGCGCACGAGTCCCGCGTGCTGAACGATGCTCGCGAGTTTAGCGGCGGCGCTGCCACCCCCAGCTGCCTGGTTGAAGAGCACCAGGCTGCTGATTCCCGTTGCTATGTAAAAGAGAAATGCGAAACCGGCAAGCCGGGCGTTCGCTTTGTTAGTCATGTTGCTATCCTCCGCACTCAGTGTGCTGGTTCCTTTGGTCTGCTACCATTACGTCCTGAGGCGATGTGATGTTCGTGAGATCTCGATGATGACTCGATCGAATCGACAGCGACGGCGCAGCCGAGCCTAAAATTTCAACGCCGGAATCGGTACTCATGTTCGACAGAAGGAAAGCCGCCGGTTCATTCATCGGGCGAATAGCCATTACCTTAGGTCTCGCCACAGTTGCTTTTTCCGCCTTCGCTCAAGCACCCGATAAAACTTTCCTCGTCAAACTAGACGCCTGTAATCGTAAGCTAACAGTTTCGCAAGACGGCCGCGTGGTGGAGACTCGACATGCCGTCACCACTGAATGGAATCTTTCTCGAGGTGAATTGAAGAAGCTGCATCGAGTCATTGCTCATGCACCTTGTCTGGAGCGATGGAAGAAATGGCAGCAAGCTTCGAACTCGTCTGCCGAAGTACCGGCCAACAAGAGTCTGGAAATAAAGGAACCCGCTAGTAATGACTGCCTGATGGAGTGGCTCTCCGCGGGAATCGGTTTAGATGAGGTTCAAGTCACGCTCAACGATGCTGACAACAAGGCTGGACCTTTCCCGGTATACATCGTTTGCGATCACGCCAAGAAGGAATACAAGAGCTCAGCCGGGGAAATCTATCAAAGGAACCTGAAGCCAGCCTGGCAGCGATTTCTTGTCGACCTGTCTAAAGCCATCGGAGGCAAAAGCATTCTCGAAGGTTGCGACTGTTGGCAAGACTAGACATCAACTCAGAGCGACTACTCAACTAAAACAGTGAGATTTTTGTTTCTCTGAGAAACTTCCGGTAAATTGTCGCAGCGTAACTTCAGCATCCCGAAGTTTTAGTGGTCCCATCCAAAAATGGATTACATAAGATTAGGACAAACCGGTCTCAAAGTGTCGCGCATCTGCCTTGGGTGCATGACCTACGGCATTCCTGATCGGGGCGCGCACCCGTGGTCGCTCGACGAGGAAAAGAGCAGGCCGTTGCTCAAGCAAGCACTGGAGTTGGGCGTTAACTTCTTCGACACCGCCAACACTTATTCCGACGGCACCAGTGAAGAGATCGTCGGGCGCGCCCTGAACGATTTTGCGCGGCGGGAAGAGATTGTTCTGGCGACGAAGGTCTTTTATCCCATGCGCAAGGGACCAAACGCACGAGGCCTTTCGCGAAAATCTATCCTGACAGAAATCGACGCGAGTCTCCGCCGGCTCGGCACTGACTACGTCGATCTTTATCAGATTCATCGTTGGGACAATTCCACGCCAATTGAAGAAACGCTCGAAGCGCTGCACGACGTCGTCAAAGCAGGGAAGGCCCGTTACATTGGCGCGTCGTCAATGTTTGCCTGGCAGTTTTCCAAAGCGTTGCACGTGGCCAAAGAAAATGGCTGGACCAGGTTTGTCTCGATGCAGAACCACTACAACCTGATTTATCGTGAGGAAGAACGCGAGATGATGCCGCTCTGCGCGGCTGAAGGAATTGGAGTGATTCCGTGGAGCCCGTTGGCGCGCGGACGATTAACCCGCGAGTGGAACGAAGGCACCACGCGCACCGAGCAAGATGAATTTGGCAAGACGCTTTACAACAGCATGGTCGAGTCTGATCGACAGGTGATTGAACGGGTGGGACAACTTGCGGCAAAACGTGGCGTTCCCCGAGCGCAAGTTGCATTGGCCTGGATGCTTTCGCAATCGTTTATTACCGCGCCGATAATCGGGGCCTCGAAGCCGCAACATCTCGACGATGCCGCCGCGGCAGTTTCAATAAAACTTACGCCGGAAGAAATCGCATCGCTGGAGGAACCTTATGCACCCCATTCGGTCGTTGGATTCTAACGAGTCGGCGAACTCGGAACCGACGCAGTTGAGTTTCAAGCGACTGGATGCGCGTGCGATGTTGCCAACGCGCGGCAGCTTGTCATCAGCCGGCCTCGATCTTTATTCGATTGAGGACGTCGAGATTCCACCAAAGCAGCGGGCGCTGGTCAGCACCGGATTGGCTGTTGCGATACCGGAAGGTTACTACGGACGAGTCGCGCCGCGTTCTGGTCTTGCCGTGAAGAACGGCCTTGATGTTCTGGCGGGAGTTATCGATGCCGACTATCGCGGGGAGCTTCGTTGCGCGCTTTACAACACGGGTGACGAACCAATTCACCTGCCCGCCCAAAGCAAAATCTGCCAGCTACTCATCGAGAAGATCATCACGCCGACGCCAGTTTGGGCCGAAGAAATCAGTGAGACGGATCGCGGTGAAGGTGGGTTTGGCTCGACAGGATGATCATTGGCCGCGGATTCACGCGGACAGAATGCGGATCTGAAAAAGCAAAATCCAACCAGACGCGCGACTTTGTTTGCTGAAGTTGATTTTTCAGCTCCGCGTTTTTCTGCGTAAATCCGCCGCTGATATTTCTCTTAGTTGATCTGGATTGACACCGGCTGCGGCAATTTTTCTACCACCAACACCAATCCGGTGGGACTTTCGACAGGTTCTTTTTTTGGCGTTTGAAAAAACAGGAACCCGGTGTGCCGGCGATCTGCGTCGGAAAGAGGCGACTTCAGATCGATGGCATAAGCGGCGAACTCCTTTTCGAATTGTTTGCGTGAGTTTGGGTTGTACGCGTAGACCTCGTTCGCCTTCAGGATGCTTGAGATTGCAGCTTTCGGCGTTACCAACTTCCATTCGCGACCAGCGCCGTCGCGCAAGTGAAACTTCGCCTTCTTGATTTCCACCGGCACGCCACTCTCAAACGCCAGCTCCATTCGCAGAGGCAAAATTCCTGCTAACGGAAGATTCGCTTCAAAAAGGTCCTGACTCTCCTCGTCCGTCATGATTGGCGCGACGCGCACTGTCACACCACCGGCGCTGGCACTCTTCGCATCGCTTGCCAGCGGCGGGAGTTCGACGACAGGTTTCACTTTGTAGAGTGAAGTTGAGCAGGAAGTCGAGACAATGACCAATAGAATCGGCGCGGCCTGCAGCACAACTTTTCGGAAAAGGTTTTGTCGGAACATCGGTCGAAAATCTCTCACGTCGATCTAAAAGCTGTCAATGAATCCTGAGGCAGCCCAGAGGGCTGCGAGATAGTAGCCGGGGGTTGAGCACAGCGATACCCCCGGATCAGAAGGCAATTGCATTTTGACCCTGAAAGGGTCACAGAGTTGCGCTGGCACCCCTTCAGGGTGCGGATCCTTTATCGATCCTGTTCCGGGGGTCTGCGCTACATTTCGACCCCCGGCTACTTTCTCGCAACCCTGCGGGTTGAAAAACCAGTTATTAAGCCAAAGATATGTGATTGGTCTGTCAAGGCTATCAATTAAGAGACAGAAGTAGAATCCAGACGTCGACTGTAGACTCTAGCCTGTAGTCTTGAGTACCATCCCGAAATTATGATCAGACCCTTTCGTGGTATCCATCCGCAGATTCCGGAAAGCGCCTACGTCGATCAGAGCGCGCAGGTTATTGGCGATGTGCATCTTGGCGAACAGGCGTCCGTATGGTGTAACGCAGTCGTGCGCGGCGACATGTTCTACATTCGCATTGGCGA
The DNA here is from genome assembly GCA_035472495.1 of Pyrinomonadaceae bacterium. GTDB lineage: Bacteria > Acidobacteriota > Blastocatellia > Pyrinomonadales > Pyrinomonadaceae > PSRF01. The sequence goes on from DATIPD010000006.1 coordinate 4,437, forward strand.
CCGCAGCAACATTCAGGACAACTCCGTCGTTCATACGCGCACCGGCTCACATCCGACGATTCTTGAAGATGAAGTAACCGTGGGCCACAGCGTGACGCTACACGGCTGCTACATCGAGCACGGTGCTCTGATTGGAATTGGTTCGATCGTTCTGGACGACGCGCGCATCGGCGCCGAGTCGTTGATTGCCGCGGGATCGTTGGTCTCACCGGGAACGATCATTCCGCCGCGTTCGATGGTTATGGGAATTCCGGCGCGCGTGAAGCGGCCGCTCACCGATGAAGAAGTCGCCGGGCTCAAAGGCTTCTGGCAAAACTACGTGAACTACGTTCCGATTTACAAAAACGAGCCGCGCTAAACAGTTCTCTTTGGAGTGACTGAGTTGCGCGACCCTAAGCTTGTTTCAGTCGTAGCGTTGGCCGAAAGCTGAAGGTCACGTGAAATACCAGGAAGTAAAGAAAGTAGTTGTAGTCAAAGAGAAAACGCAGTGGTGTTTGCGTGAGTGTGCTGTAGTACCAGAGTACTGCCGCAATCGAAATCAAATTCAACGCAATCACCACGAGCGTAAAGTGTCGTTTGCTTCCCAGGTAGCTGAGCATTCGGTCGTATAGCGGTAACTTCGCTTCGGCGTGTGCGGGTGCGCGTGGATTCGTGCGCAGCTTGTCAAAAGAAAACACGTACCAGCTCCAGTAGTGAAAGACGACCGCGAACTGGAAAATCAGCGGGAACGCATAGCCCGCATTGTTCGAAGTTTTGAGAATGGTTTGAGTCACCGCAAATGCGCCCGCTAACACCGCGAGATAAATCCACAATTGCCAACCCTTGCCCCGCCGCGGGATCAAACGCCAGATCACAATCGCCGTCAGAATAAACATCAACGCCACGCGCACGCGATCGATAGTTGCCGGATACGGCAACAACGGCGGCGAGGCGAGATGAAAAACAAAATTCGTCGCTTCGGCGCTTTGTTCGAAGCGATCGATCGGCACCCACACACCGGCGAGATTGTTTAGGTCGGCTCTGAACGTTTGTCCGACGGAGTGTCCGCCGGTTAACAGAACGGGCACGTCACCCTTCGCCGCCGCTGGAGTCGCGGCCGCGGTCCGCTTGAGATCAGGGGAGTCATACTCCGGTTGAAACTCGAGGTCGCGAGCCTCCGTGAATTTTCCTTTGCCGACAATCATGTCACCGTCAGTGCGCGAATCAGCGCTGTAGGCGTGCGTGATGAACGCGCGCAATCCTGTCGTGTGCGGCGCCTGCATGTAAAAGTAGAAGTCGCGTCCGCGTGAATTGGGAATCGGCTTGAACGAAATCAATGTCCAGTTGTTACTGGCGATTTGATTGCCGGTAAATTCAACGCGGCGCAGGTCGTGACGGAAAAACTCCTGCTTCGGAATTAAGAGAATCAAGAGGATCAGCGGCGCGACTCCGGCAACGGCGTACACCTTTGAACCTGGGCGATGACGCGCACGCGTTTGCAGGTAAACAAAAATTTCGTCACGGAACAGGTGGAATAAAAAGTAGAGATAGATCAGCCCGGTGATGGAGTAGTTATAGTGAATTGCGCAAATCGCGATCGTGACGAGCGCGAGAAATGCGAACACCTTGCGACTATCGCGCTCACCGCGCAGCGCCCGCCCCAAGAAGAAACTGAAGCCCAGCAGAACGTGGGGCCAGCCCATCGCCACGATGAGCATTTCGTAACCTTGCTCCCGGCGAAAGTAACCGACCACCGCGAGCGAGATAACCGACAACGCCAGGCTCAAAAAAATGTTGCGCAGCGGTACGCTCAGCGGCGCTTGCGACGCTTGCACATTAGGCATTGTTGCCTTTTCTGCTATTGAACTCATCTTGAGCTTTGCTTGAGAAAATGCGCGCCCAGAATATTCAGAATGTGGCCGAGTGTCCAACTCTTTGGAGTGCGGCGACCTGTCGCCGCTTTCGCCGGCCGCGACTTCTCGCGATCATTTCAACTCGGGCCTCTGGGATGTCCTGGCCGTCAACCCGCCCCGGACCAAAGCGGTGACAGGTCACCGCACTCCAAAGAGAGGCCCTAAACCTAGTCCACTTTTGAGCACGATGTTTTCAGGTTATGATTCGAGCGATCTTAAAGTCCTGCTGAGAGTCTCTATCTAATTGGGTTCCGCGAAAACACAACCAGCTCGTGGCATGCGCGATTTTCTGCCCGAGGATGTGCGCCGGCGTGAATACGTCATCGGCGTCATTCGCGAAGTGTACGAACGCTACGGCTTTGAACCGCTCGAGACGCCCGCCATTGAAAACATCGAAACGTTGACCGGAAAGTATGGCGAAGAAGGGAACCAACTCATCTTCAAAATACTCAAGCGCGGTGTACATGAAGCGACGGGCGAGGCGGATCTGGCGTTGCGTTACGATTTGACCGTGCCGCTCGCGCGCGTTGTCGCTGAGTACCGCGACAAGCTGCCGAAGTTTTTTAAGCGCTACCAGATTCAGCCGGTCTGGCGCGCGGATCGTCCGGCGCGCGGACGGTTTCGCGAGTTCTACCAGTGTGACGTCGACATCGTTGGTTCGCGCTCGATGTTAGTTGAAGCGGAGATTTGTGCGGCAGCGAGTGAGGTGTTGACGCGGCTGGGTTTTGCCGACTTCGTCGTCAGGTTGAACCACCGCCACGCACTAACCGGACTGTTGCTCGCGGCCGGCATTTCGGGCGACAAGCACGAAGGCGCGTTGATTTCATTGGACAAGTTAGACAAGGTCGGTCGGGCCGGAGTTGAAAGAGAATTTTCTGATCGCGGTATCGAAACAGACCAGGGAAAACGGCTACTGGATTTTTTTGCAGAACTGCCGTCGGTTGACCAAGCTGCCGAATTAGCTTCAGGCGGCGATATAGTGAAGAAAAGACAGGCCAAGAACGCGGCGATCCTTGGCAGGTTGGTGGAGTTTGTCGGTGACAACGAACTTGGAGCGAGGGGCATTGACGATTTGCGCTCGATCGTGAAGTTCGCGGAAGCCGAGGGCCTCGCAGCGCAAATTGAAATTGATCCAACGCTCGCGCGCGGACTTTCCTACTACACCGGCGCCATCATGGAAATCAACGTGAAAGATTTGCAGGGCAGTCTCGGTGGCGGCGGACGTTACGACAACCTCGTCGGGGGTTTTCTCAGTGAGAGTTTGCCCGCCTGCGGTTTCTCGCTGGGACTTGAACGCATCATCGTGGTAATGACTGAGCGCGAGATGTTTCCGCCGCAGCTCGTGAGTTCACCTGCGGATGTGATGGTTAGTATTTGGAGCGAAGAATCGATTACGGACTCGATTGCACTTGCGCAAGAGTTGCGCAGTGCCGGTGTTCGTGTTGACCTTTATCCGGAGGCGGACAAGCTGGGTAAGCAGTTCAAGCATGCGTCATCGCGCGGTATTCCATTCGTGGCCGTTTTGGGCGACGACGAACGAGCTCGAGGGGAAATTGGCATTAAGGATCTACGATCGGGCGAACAGCGCAGCGTCAAACGCGAGAACGTCGCAGAAACGATGCGTGGTCGGTTGAAATGAGCCAGGCTGTTCGGAGTAATCATGAGTGAAACAATAGCCGCACATTATCTTCAGGATTCCCTTTCGAGTTTTCGTGCGTACAAGAAACTTGCCGACAAAGCGATTGCACAACTAGACGACAGCGAGTTTTTCATCGCCCTCGACGAAGAATCAAATAGCGTCGCCGTAGTGATGAAACACATGGCGGGCAATATGCTGTCGCGCTGGACCGATTTTCTGACCAGCGATGGCGAGAAGCCGAATCGCAATCGCGACCTGGAGTTTGTTATCGAGGCGGACACTTCCAGAGACGATCTGTTGGCGTACTGGGAACGCGGTTGGCAGTGCGTTTTCGACGCGGTTGAGCCATTAACGCCGGAAGACCTGGAACGCCAAATTTTAATTCGGGGCAAACCGCACACCGTGTTGCAGGCGATCCAGAGGCAGTTGCTGCACTACGCCTATCACATCGGGCAAATTGTGTTTCAGGCTAAACACTTTCGCTCGGAGCAGTGGAAGTCGTTGAGCATCCCACGGAATCGGTCCGCTGAGTTCAATACTCATCTGGCGCAAACGGAAGGCGCCTCCGACAGAGAAAGTCAGTTAGAAGAAGTTTTGGATTTTGCAGAAAAGGCGCGCTTGGAAAGAAATGGGTAGGTTCTTTGAACTTTGTACTTTGAACCTAATCGGTGATTTGTATTTCAAAGACCAAAGACCAAAGTTCACAGTTCAGGGAGAGAGTGGCAATGTTTCTCGGTTTACGGACAGCAGCATATTACGTTTCTGATATCGCGAAGGCGCGCGATTGGTATACGTCGATCCTCGGATTTGGACCTTACTTCGATGAGCCTTTTTACGTTGGCTTCAATGTGGCCGGTTATGAACTTGGCTTACAACCAACCGAGGCCACGAGCGCGAAAGCAGAAGGCGTGATCGCTTACTGGGGTGTGAACGATGCAGCCGCGGCTCTGCAGCACTTGCTGGAAAAAGGCGCGACTCCGAACGAGGACGTTCAGGATGTTGGCGGCAACATCAAAGTTGCTACCGTGCGCGATCCTTTCGGCAATATCTTCGGTGTCATTGAGAATCCAAACTTCAAACTGTAATCGAGGAAAGAAAATTGGGTATCGGCATCGTCACACTTGATCACGTTAACGTTACTGTACCGGCTGAGCACGAAGAAGCTACCAAACAGTTCTATGCTTCGGTGGTCGGCCTTCCGGAGATTCCCAAGCCGGCCGGCTCGCGACAAAACATGGGCGCGTGGTATCAGCTGGGTGACGTGCAACTTCACTTGTCGGTCGAAGAAGTTCAGCAAACAAGCGACCGCCACATTGGTTATGAAGTTGTTGACATCGGAAAGGCTGAGCAACAATTCAGCAGCGCTGGTATCGAGATCATTCCTGACAAACGTCCGCAGGCAGGCCGGTCGCGCTTCTACGTCCGCGATCCCGGCGGCAACCTGCTGGAGATCACGCAACGGACAGAATGACGGAGTCAGAAGTCAGAGGTCAGAAGTCAAAAAGCATTTGCTGACCTCTGATCTCCGACCCCTGACCTCTGTTAATATCAACCTATGCTCGATAATCTCGGTAACTTACAACGAACGCATTCGTGTGGTGCATTGCGCACCGGCGACGTAAGCAAGGCTGTGACGCTGATGGGCTGGGTAGCCAAGCGGCGTGATTTTGGCGAACTCACCTTCATAGATCTGCGCGACCGTGACGGCGTGACCCAGGTCGTTTTGAATTCTCAGGACGCGCCAGAAGCCCACTCGAAAGCGAAAGAAGTTCGCGGCGAGTATGTAATCGCCGTCAGCGGTGAAGTCACTCTGCGCGATGAAAACCAGCGCAATCCCAAACTGGCAACGGGTGAAGTAGAAGTGCACGCACGTGAGTTGTTACTACTGAACGACGCGCGCACGTTGCCATTTCAACTTGAAACTACCAGCAGCGATGCGTTGGCAAGTGAAGACCTGCGACTGAAGTATCGTTATCTCGATTTGCGCCGGCCGCAACTCCAGGCGAACCTGCGTTTGCGTCACCGGGTGCTGCGCGAAATTCGCAGTTACATGGACGAGCAGGGCTTCACCGAACTCGAAACGCCAATACTGATCAAGTCTACGCCCGAAGGCGCACGCGATTACATCGTTCCTTCACGCGTGCAGCCGGGGAAGTTTTTTGCGTTGCCGCAGTCACCGCAGTTGTTCAAGCAGCTCTGCATGATTGCGGGCCTCGATAAGTATTTTCAGATCGCGCGCTGCTTTCGCGATGAAGACTTGCGCGCCGATCGCCAGCCGGAATTTACGCAGCTCGACGTGGAAATGAGTTTCGCTACGCTCGATCAAATCTATTCAGTCACTGAAGGATTGTTTGCGCGGGTCTTCAAGCTAATCGGCGTCGATTTGCCGTTGCCCTTTCCGCGTTACACCTATGCCGAAGCGATGGGCCGCTGGGGCTCGGACAAACCTGATCTGCGAATCGTGGGCATGGAGTTGCAGGACTTGTCGGCGGCGCTCAAGGAAACTGACTTTGCACCCTACGCTGCCGCGCTTGCGGCCGGTGGCCAGGTGAAGGGAATGGTCGTGCGTGGCGGCGCCGGCCTTTCTCGAAAAGTGCTTGATGAATTCCAGGAGTTTGCCAAGCGTTACGGCGCAACCGGGTTGGCCTGGATAAAACTTGGCGATGAACTAACGTCGTCGCTACTCAAAGCTCTTGGTGAAGAAAAGATAAACCAGCTCGCATCGCTGGCGGGCGCGGAGAAGGGCGACGCTGTCTTGATAGTCGCCGGCAAGAGCAAAACGGTGGCCGCCAGCCTGGGTGCATTGCGGAACGAAGTTGCGCGGCGGGAGAAGTTGATACCAGAAAAGTCTTACGCGCCATTGTGGGTCACCGAGTTTCCGATGTTTGAGTATCACGAAGACGATGACCGTTACTACGCAATGCATCATCCGTTTACGTCGCCGTTGGACGAAGATTTGTCGTTGCTCGAACGCGCAGTCAACGATGGCGAGACTGCCTTGCTCGGGCAGCTGCGGACCAAAGCTTACGATCCGGTCATCAATGGCGTGGAGCTCGCCAGTGGTTCAATTCGTATTCATCGACGCGACGTGCAGCGGCTAGTCTTCAAAGCGCTGGGCATGACGACTGAGGAAGCGCGCTCGCGGTTTGGATTTTTTCTCGACGCGCTGGAGTTTGGCACGCCACCCCATGGCGGCATCGCGCCGGGCATTGAACGACTGATGATGGTGCTGGTCCCAACCGAAAATATTCGCGACGTGATGGCTTTCCCGAAAACTGCTTCGGCGGCTGACTTGATGATTGATGCGCCTGGAGAAGTCGATGCGAAGCAGCTTGCGGAACTGCACCTGAGAATTGACGATTTGGAGGAAAGACCAGCCCCGAATGTTGAGTCTCGTAATACGAGATTGCATCGAGAAACTCAAGACGAGCCGCGCCGACAAACAGAACCCTCATGAGGTGAGTTTACTTTCGGCGTCACGCATTACATCTTCAAAAGAAAAACCTTCCGCTTTACCTTCGTCAACCGCACGAGTGCGCGCCTGAATTTCCTGTGCCCAACGGCAGCTTGCTTCCCCTTGGGGCAGATCATCATTGATCTCGAGAAGCAAGCCGGCCAGGTCGAATTTTTGCTGACGTGAGAGCTGACTAGCTTCTCTGGCAATGTCTTCAAATGCCTTTGACATACCCAATAATCTTAGCAAAACTAACGGGCGCGCCAGCCAAATGATCACAGTCACCCAACTACAAGTTGAAAAGATCCTGGCACACTCTAAGAGGGTTGATCCCGCCGAGTGTTGTGGACTCGTCGGCGGCTCGCGCGCCGGCAAAGCCACCAGCATCTACTCACTTCGCAATGTCGCAGCCAACACAAACGTTTCGTACGAGGCGGCGCCCGAAGATCTTTTCACTGCGCAACGCCAGATGCGTGAACGCGGGGAAGAGTTGTTGGCGATTTATCATTCTCACCCACGCTCCGCAGATCCGTTTCCTTCTCAAACCGACGTCCGGTTGGCCTACTATCCGCATGCGGTTTATTTCATTGTTGGACTGGCGGGGGCCCTTCCCGTAATTCGCGCCTTTCACATTTCTGAACGAGACGAATGCTGGGAAGAGGTTGAGTATGCGATTGCGGACGAGTAAGATTGAACCAACCACCGGCACACTTCGTAGGAAATTTTGATGGATCAGAAACGTAGCAAATACGACACAAATCCGCTTGATCCTGACTACGTCAAGAATACCGACGAGGTATGGACTCCAGGCGAGGATTTTCCGTCAACCCAGGAAGTGAAAAGGGCGACGCGCGAAGTCGCCGACTCAGCGAACGAAGAAGCACGCCGCAATATTTATTCTGAAGCTCCGACCCGACGGTACGACAACGTATCGCCTGATGCACCGTATCCGTCGGTTTTTGTTCCGCCCACACACTCACCACCGCCGGCGCCTTATCAACCACCACGCGAGCCGTATCAACCAGTTACGCAGCGACCAACCCATCGCTCTGTCGCAGGCATTGGGTTGCCGGAGAGATGGGCCATGATGTTGCCCTACGCTCCGTACATTGGCGTGGTGGTTTGCATACTCGAGTTATTTTTAGTTCCCAGAAGAGAGCCGCGCATACGTTTTCACGCCGCTCAGGGACTCGCGTTACATATAGCCATCCTGGTAGTGCAAACTTTGTTTAATTTGGTAGGAGCGATCACCGGCAGTTCAGTCGGCGGAAAACTGTTCGGCGTGTTAGCGACCGTCTTTCTGGTTATTTCGATGGTTCGCGTCTGGAAAGGTGAGCCGCATTTCATCGCTCCCATCGCCGAACCGGCAGGCTGGTTGAACCAACACATCGAACCACGGAACAAGTAGCCAATGGCACTTACCTTGCTACTGGCAGGGTGGAGGGTTTGCCAAAGAGCTAACTTGCGAAATCTTCGAACTGAAATCGTTCTAAAAGACGTAAACGATGTTGCGTTTTGGTTCAGCTTCTGCTTTCCAGTTGCACCATTTCAACAACGGGAAACTGGCAAACGCACCATTCCGGTAGCTCATCAAACCCAGACCCGCCAAATCAGTCTCTTCCCGAAAAGGCGCGGGTTCGGTGAAAGAATCAAATTCGGGGAGGACGAGTCGACTAATCGAGACTAGCGAGCGGAAGTTTGAGTTTCGCCGCTCTTCGTTAATTCATGAGCCCGACGAAGAGATAGTTAATTAGCGACGATGTACGACGGGGAGGATGAAGATGATTAGAAAAGATTCAAATCGAATAAAGCGCCTGCTGGCCTGGCTGACCGTCGCCGCAATTTTTGCGCTGCCGGTTTCCGTTTGGTCGCAGACGCAAATCAAATATCACAGCAACAAGTACTCAGTCAGTGATGACGTTAAAGCCGGACGCCAGGCAGCGCTCGAGGTTGAGCAACAAATGCCCATCCTTAACGACAACGACGCGACCAATTATGTTTCGCGCGTGGGCCAGCGACTGGTCAGCAGCATTCCCGCCGAGTTTCAGCATCCGGAATTCAATTACTACTTCAAGATTGTCAACGCGCGCGACATCAATGCGTTCGCCTTGCCCGGTGGGCCAATGTATGTGAACCGCGGAATGATTGAAGCGGCGCGCAACGAAGGCGAGATGGCCGGAGTCATGGCCCACGAGCTGAGTCACGTTGCCTTGCGCCACGGAACAGCGCAGGCTTCCAAAGCTCAGAAGTATGGTTTGCTTGCCGGCATCCTTGGCATTGGTGGACAGATTCTCGGTGGACCAGCCGGCGCAGCGGCGCAAATTGCGGGACAGGGCGTGGGCGTCTACTTTCTGAAGTTCAGTCGCGAGTATGAAACCGAAGCCGACCTGCTGGGCGCTCAAATCATGGCGCGTGCCGGTTACGATCCACATGATCTGGCCCGTATGTTTGAAACACTGCAGGCGCAGGGTGGCGGTGGAGGTGGATTCATGAGTGATCACCCGAGTCCGGCAAACCGTTCGGCACGGATCAATCAGGAAGCGCAATACCTGCACGTGGAGAATCCGATTCGTGACTCGCGTGATTTCACGCGCGTTCAGGCGCGCTTGAGCGGCCTCGGCCGGGCGCCTTCGATGGAAGAAATTGCGCGCAGTGGTAATCGTTATCCGACCGGCGAAACCACCGGAAACTATCCCAACAACCCACCGCGTGGTCGGGTTGATTACCCGTCGAGAAGTTATAAGACGTTTTCGGAATTTGGCGGCGCCGTTCGCGGGAGTGTGCCAAACAACTGGCGTGAACTGGGCGACAACAACGCGGTGTGGTTTGCTCCCGAGGGAGCTTACGGCACATACCAAAACCAGGCCATCTACACTCACGGTGTAAACTTTGGCGTGGTGCAAACTCAAGGCCGTAGTCTGCAGCAGGCGACGAATGAATTCCTGCAGAACCTTGGTGTCGGGAGCGGCAATCTTCGTCAACGGAGTAATCTGCTGCGCACGACAGTCGCCGGACGCAATGGTTTGACAGCCAACTTAAGCAACGTCAACGAAGCCACTGGCCAGGCTGAGAACGTCACGGTGATAACGACCCAGCTGCGCAACGGTCAACTCTTCTACATGATTGCCGTAGCGCCGCAAAATGAATCAGGCAGTTACCAATCCACGTTTAGCAACGTGCTGCGTTCACTCCAAATAAATGAGTAGTTAGTAAAAAACTTGGAGGAAACACTTGGGCTCGCTTTTTCGAAAGCGGGCCTTTTTTATCGATAGTGGGATCTTTTTATCGATACTGGGATGGCCTCAAGATCTTTTTTATTCGCTGGTTGCGTTAAAGAAACTTTCTTTGTCTGTCAGCCGTATGCGCGACTACTAAGTTTACTTAAACGAGGACACCACTATGCGAATCTTTCTGGCAGTTGCCGTTCTGCTTTTGGGACTTGGCGTGCAGGCCCAGGCCCAATCAACAGCGGACGCCAACGCTATCAAACAAACAGCGCTGGACTACATCGAAGGTTGGTACGAGGGAAACCCCGAACGAATGGAGCGAGCGTTACATCCGGAATTGGCGAAACGAATCGTGCGGACCAACGCTGAAGGGATGAGTCGTCTGGATCAAATGGGCGCCATGACGTTGGTGCAGTTCACCAGGCGCGGCGGCGGCAAACAAACACCCAAAGAGAACCAGCAAAAAGATGTGACGATTCTTGACGCGTTTGAAAATGCAGCGTGCGTCAAGGTTGTCGCGTCTGACTGGGTCGACTACTTGCAGGTGGCGAAATTCAACGGCAAGTGGGTGATTGTGAATGTGCTTTGGGAGATGAAGCCGAAGAAACAGTAAGGCTGTCCAAAGTCCAATGTCCCATGTCCAAAGTCTTTCTGGCTAATCTTGACCTTGCGCTTTGGACGTTGGACCCTGGACTTCTTTTGCCCGTTGCCAGAGACGCTCCATTTCATCCAATGACGTCGCATCGAAGGATTGACTTCTTTTTTGCAGTTCATTTTCGATGTAACCGAAGCGCCGGCGAAACTTGCGGTTGGTTAACTTCAACGCTGCTTCCGGTTCGACCTGTAAATGCCGAGCGATGTTGGTAACTGCGAAAAGCAAATCGCCGAGCTCTTCTCTAATTCGAGTGTGATCCGATTCACTGTTTGATGTCGCGTGCGTTTCGATGGCGGCGCGCAGTTCGTTTGTTTCTTCTTCAAGCTTGCTGAAGATGTCCTCGAGTTTTTCCCAGTCAAACCCAACCCGCGCTGCCTTGGTTGAAAGTTGATGTGCCTCCATCAGCGCCGGGGCCTTCGCCGAAACACCGTCGAGCAGAGACTCTTCGCGTTGGTCCTTGCCGGCTGCACGACGTTCTTCCTGTTTCATCACTTCCCAATTGCGTAGCACAGTGGCCGAGTCTTCAGCGCTGGTGTCGCTAAAAACGTGCGGATGCCGGCGCACCATTTTTTCGTGCACTGCATTGGTAACGTCGTCAATTGCAAACTCGCCGCGTTCCTGCGCTACCTGCGCGTAAAAAACTATCTGAAACAACAAATCGCCCAGCTCGTCGCGCAACTCACCTGACTGGCCCTCGCGTGCCGCTTCGACGGCTTCGAAAGCTTCGTAGGCTTCTTCGAGTAGCATCGGCGCCAGCGTGGCGTAGGTCTGTTCGCGATCCCAGGGACAACCGTCGGGTGAACGCAGCTTCTTCATCAGGGCGACGAGGTCTTGAAAGTTAGCGGTCATGCAAACAGTCTAAAGTCCTAAGTCGTAACCGCCAAGACGCCAGGATCGCCGAGTGTAAGATCGTTCTCTGTCATAACGCTTCTGGCTTGGCGATCCTGGCGGTTGGTTCTGATTTTTAGCTCGACCGGTAACTTTCGTGGTTTGCCCGCAAAAGTCGCGGGTGCTACCATCGATCGGCATAACAAAATCAGTAAAAACTTCGCTGGCGAAACGCGTTAAGCGCAGGTTCAGTTAGAGGTGAGCAGGAACATGAACGAGGAACAGACAAACTACAAAGTTACCGATCGGCGACTTTTCAACGCCGATGGCACGCCGCGCGAAGTGCCCGAAGAAGAACGTCCGGTTGCTAAACCAGAACCGGAAGCGACAGCGGTGACCGAGCAGCCAGTCGCCGCCGCGCCAATCGCTGCGGAACCGGAAGCAGCAACGGCGCCTGACGAGACGAATGCTGAATTGAGCGCTGAATCGAGCGCCGAGTCGAGCGTTGAGAATGAACAAGACGCCGCGGAGATCGAGGACCCGGCCGGCTTTGCAAACTTCCTCATGTCCATCGCCTCAAACGCCGCTTCAGCGCTGGGCATGATGGAACATCCAGTCACTCGCAAACGCGAAGTGGATCTCGAACTTGGCAAACACTGGATCGACGTGTTGGGAATGTTGGAAAACAAAACGCGCGGTAACCTACTGCCGCAGGAACAGCAGATTCTTGAAGGGCTGCTCGCCGATTTGCGCATGCAGTATGTCTCGCTCATGAACGCCACGCCCAAAGCTCGCACTTTCACCAGCCAGGACATCACGGGCGGCTGAGGCTTCCAACCCAACATCGGAGCCGCCAAGACGCCACGAACTCCAGGACAAAAGGTATAAAACGGCTAACCTGCCGACGTCGCGTATTGTCCTGGCGCTTTTGCGTCTTGGCGGTTTGGTCGTTTGACTTTGGACTTTGGACGTTGGACATTGGACTCGAACATGAAGCTTACGTTTCTCGGTACTGGAACCTCGACCGGCGTTCCCTCAATCGCCTGCGACTGCGAAACTTGCACCTCTGACGATCCACGCGACAAACGTTTGCGAGTCTCAGTTCTGGTTGAACACGCCGGACAGTCAGTGCTTGTCGACACCTCGTCAGATTTTCGTCAACAGGCATTGCGTTACGGCTTAAAGCGACTCGACGCTGTTCTGGTAACGCATTGTCACGCCGATCACATTTTTGGCCTTGATGATATTCGCCCGTTGAATTTTCGTTACGGAGCGCTCGGCGTTTATGCGAACGAACGCGCCTGGGTTGATATCCGACGCATCTTCAAATACATCTTCGAGCCATCTCACTTCGGCGGCGGGTTACCGCAGGTGTTAGCGCACGTGGTTGAGCCCGGCGCCGCGTTTTGTTTGGACAAAGATTTGCAGATTACGCCTTTGCAGGTGATCCACGGACGGCTGCCAGTGATGGCCTACCGGTTGAACGAATTTGCTTATGCGACCGACCTGAGCGAGATCCCTCCGGAGACGCTCGAAGCGCTGCAGGGTCTTGACGTGTTGGTGCTTGATTGTTTGCGCTTCAAAGAACATCCGACACATTTGTGGGTCGACAAAGCGCTGGAGTACGTCGAGAAGATAAAACCCAAACGAACCTACTTCACCCACATCGCGCATGACATAAAGCATGCGCGAGATGCGGCACGCTTGCCTGCGGGTGTTGAGTGGGCTTACGACGGGCTAGTTGTAGAGGGTGAAGGATGAACGATGAAGGGTGAAGGATGAAGTCTTCTGATGATTCAGGTGATTTATTTCATCGTTCATCGTTAGTTTGACATGCGCTTATTTCACGGAACTGACAACGCGGCGATTCAACGCCCGACTGTTTTGACGCTCGGGGTATTTGATGGCTTGCACCTCGGCCATCAGCTGATCTTGCGCACGGTGGCGGAACGAGCAGAGGCGATCGGTGCTCTCCCGACGGTCATCACTTTCGATCCGCACCCGCGCGCAGTGCTTCATCCCGAATCAGCCCCGCCGCTTCTGCAGACGCTCGATCAGAAAGTTGAAGGATTTGGCGTCATGGGAATTCAGCAGACGATCGTCATCCGCTTCGATGAAGCGTTCTCACAAATTCGCGCTGAGGATTTCCTGGCGGACGTGGTTAAAGATCGGCTGCACGCGAAAGAAGTTTACCTGGGCCGAGGTTTTGCCTTTGGCCACAATCGCGAAGGCAACATTGAACTCCTGCGCCGCGTCAGTTCGCAGTTGGATTTCTTCGCTGACGAGGTTGCCGAAGTGCGTTTACGCAATCAACGCGTTAGTTCCAGTAAGATCAGAACGCTGCTGGCTGAGGGAAAAGTTAACCTCGCGCGACGGCTTCTGGGACGGCCATACGGCGTGGAAGGTCGCGTTGAGCGCGGCGCGGAACGGGGCGCCAAACTTGGCTTTCCCACGGCCAACTTGCACCCGCGCAATCGCGTCATACCCCGCAACGGCGTTTACGTAACCGGGACCTTAATTGACGGTCAATGGCGTCGCAGCGTAACAAACGTGGGTTTGCGGCCGACGTTCGGCGTGGAAACGGAACCTTCAGTTGAGACATTCGTACTCAATTGGTCGGGCGATCTTTACGGCGATGTAGTGCGCGTCCGATTCCTCCACCGGCTGCGCGATGAGCGCAAGTTTGGCTCGATTGAAGAGTTGAAGAGGCAAATTGATAAAGACGTAAACCGGGCGGAAAGTTATTTCAAACGCAGCGGCTCGCAACACACACTTTCGCTGGTTTGAAAAGTCGTAAGGCAAACTGTTAGCTTGGTCTCGAGACCTGGAAAGCAATGGCTACTTCGCAATCATTAGTTCCGGCACCCGCAAACGGGAATGGGAGTCGTGCGCTCCAGTCGGTCCCGGCGAACGACGGTGCCGCAACTGCAAAAAAAGTTGCTGCAACCCGGCCGCTGACCGATGAGTTAGTTGCCGAGCTTCTTAAGGGACGTGGTGTGCGAGGTTGGTTCCGCCTGGCGCGTGTCAGTCGTGTGCTGGGTTTGTTTACGCTCTACCTCTTCCTTGACACCTACGATTTCCGCGCTTCCTTCAATCGGAAGATGTCTGAGCGCCGGCGCGAAGAAATCGAAGCGGGAAACTTCAGCGCGCGTTTGAAATTGCGCTGGGCCGGCTTTCGCCGTGTTGCCTTTGATCGGCTGGTCCGAATAACGCGGTTCATTGTTTTTCGCGGCGCTGAAGGATCAGACAGCAAAGCTGCGCGCCTGGAAAAACAGGCCGAGTGGTTGCGCAGTAGTTTGATCAAGCTCGGGCCGACCTTCATCAAAATCGGCCAGGCGCTGGGAACGCGCGCCGATCTGTTACCGCTGGCCTACGTCAAAGAACTGTCAACGCTGCAGGATCAAGTCCCCGCATTTTCAACTGCTGAAGCTTTCGCTCGTATTGAGACTGAACTCGGCAAGACTCTGCAGGAGAGTTATGCCGAGATCGATAGTGAACCGGTAGCCTCGGCGTCGCTGGGTCAGGTTTATCGCGCGCGCCTCCATTCGGGCAGGGAAGTCGCAGTCAAAGTTCAGCGTCCGGAGTTGGAGCAAATCATCAGCTTCGACGTGGCGATTCTTTATCGCATCGTCAAACTCGTCAACCGGTTCTTTCCGAAGGCAAACGAAAATGCTGACTGGGAAGGAATGCTGCGCGAGTTTTACGCGACCGTGTTCGAAGAGATGGATTATGTGAAAGAAGGGCGAAACGCCGATCGCTTCCGTCACAACTTCCGCAGCTGGAAAGTTGTTCGAGTTCCAAAAATCTACTGGTCACACACGAGTCAGCGTGTCCTGACGCTAGAGTTTATTCGCGGCACCAAGGTCACTGATCTGGAACAGCTACGCGCGCGCAAGATTTCGCCGGTGAAGGTCAACCGTCTGCTGGTGCGCACTTACCTGAAGCAGTTACTGGAAGATGGTTTTTTCCACGCCGACCCACATCCTGGCAATTTGCTGGTGCTTGATTCCGGTCACCTCGCTTTCTTCGACTTCGGCATGGTTGGCCGCATTACGCCTAAGCTGCAGTCGCAGATGATCGACGCGTTTTTCCACGTGGTCGAACGGAACGTAAAAGGGTTGGGCCAGGACATCATCAACCTGAACTTCCTGAAGCCGGGCGTTGATCCCGAGACGATCCGGCCGGTGGTGGAGAGTTTGTTCAAGCTTTATCTGAATTTGAAACTCGGCGAAGTTAAGTTTAAAGAACTGACTTACGATCTGGCTGAAGTAGTCTACGAGTATCCTTTCCGCTTGCCCGCAAACTTCACTTACATCATGCGGGCGCTGATGACACTCGAAGGCATCGGCATCGTTACCGATCCGGAGTTTAGCTTCTTCGAAACGGCCAAGCCTTTCGCGAAAGATTTTATGCTGCGTCGCGAAGGACGACAGTTTGGCAAGTTGCTGTTGGATAAGTTGACAGGGCGTGACGGCGGCGACAGTGGGATCGAATGGTCGCGCATGTGGAAGCTCACCAAGATGGCCGCGCAGATGTATTTGAAATAATAGGGATCGCGGGCGTCCTCGCCCGCAATGAGCGCGTAGCGCGAACTTGACCGAGGTTCCCACAAACTTTTGCAAGCACTGAGATCCGTTGCTACTGGGATCGCGGGCGTCCCCGCCCGCAATGAGCGCATCAGCGCGAACAATATTTCTTGCATTGCTCACGATCTGCGTTCCTCCGGCCCATCCTCCATAGGACAAATATTCCGTTGTAGACTGGGGCCATGCCTTTGTTTGGTGATCCTCACCGAAAGAATCTGCGTGACGCGGGTTGGCATAGTCGTGGGTACTTGCCACATTTCGACGGCGCAGCCAAACCGCAGTTCGTGACGTTTCATTTGGCCGATTCCATTCCCCGGCATGTGCTCCAACACTGGCGCGACGAATTGAAAACACTCAACCGTGAGTACGAGAGGATTGTCTTACAAAGACGGATCGAACACTATCTGGACTATGGATACGGAGAAGCGTTTCTGAAGCGTTCTGATATCGCGGAGATGGCTCAGGACTCTCTGCTCAAGTTTGATGGTATCCGATACCAACTCTTCGCTTGGGTTGTGATGCCTAATAACGTTCATACATTGCTGACGCGCTTCGAGGGCTTCGAGTTGAGTAATATTCTCCAGGCGATCAAGTCGTTTACTGCGCACCAAGCGAACAAGACCCTTGGCCGAACTGGGCAGTTTTGGATGTTGGAATGCTTTGATCGGTACATTCGAAGCGAAAAGCATTTTGACAGCGCAGTGACGTATATTGAGAACAATCCTGTGAAAGCGAAGTTGTGCCAAAGGCCTGAAGAGTGGCCGTTCAGTAGCGCGTCGTTCAAGCAGCGCAAATGAACTTTTTTCGCGCTGCGCGCTCATTGCGGGCGGGGACGCCCGCGATCCCAGTGGTAAGGATCTCAGTTCCTGTAAAGGTTCGTGGGACTCTTGAGCAAGTTCGCGCTGCGCGCTCATTGCGGGCGGGGACGCCCGCGATCCCAAGAGTAAGGATCTCAGTTCCGGCAAAGTTTGTGAATCTTGAGCAAGTTCGCGCTGACGCGCTCAATTGCGGGCGGGGACGCCCGCGATCCCAGTGGTAAGGATCTCAGTTCCTGTAAAGGTTCGTGGGACTCTTGAGCAAGTTCGCGCTACGCGCTCAATTGCGGGCGGGGACGCCTGCGATCCCAGGAGTAAGGATCTCAGTTCCGGCAAAGTTTGTGAATCTTGAGCAAGTTCGCGCTACGCGTTCATTGCGGCGAGACGCCCGCGATCCCTATTCACGAGCGTCCCACCGGCAAGCGACTACTGACTTACTTCCCAGACTTCTCGCCATTCGTCGCCGGCAAGCTCATCTGGTTGCGAAACAGATTCAGCAACAGCAGCGTTCCAATTCCACCACCGCCGTCACCTGAACCCGCTCCGCCCGAAGCCATGATATCGGGAGTGATGCGCACGCCCTTTTCGCCAATCACCTTCAGCACTTCTACCAGGGCCACACCCTGAGCGCCGAGTGCGTTGACCTGCTCGTGATAAGCGACGCCCTGGGCTTCACCCATCAGCCGGACCTTCTCAGCTTCAGCCCGACCCGTTTGCTGGATGTAGTGCGCTTCGCCTTCGCCTTCAGCCTTGCGTTGTTCGGCGCGCTTACCGGCAATCTCCACGCCGACCGTCGCACCCATCAAGTCTTTCTGGTTGTCGGCTTGCGACTTCGTGCGTTCGAGTTGAATGCGTTTTTCTTCCGCCTCACGCTGCGCGTTGTACATATTCTGGCGTTGCTCAGCCAGAATTTTTTCCGTCTGCGTTTTCATCAACTCTTCCGGCAGATGGATGTGGCAAATGAGGACGTTGACCACGTCCACGTGATACTTCAGCAGGTGCGCACGGACACGGGCTTCAGCGCGTTCCTGTTCTTCGTGGCGGTTTTGCAGGTAAGCCATCGCCGAAGACTCTGACGCCTGATTGCGGAAGATCGAGTCGATTAGCGGATGCATCACGTTCTGGATCAAACGTTCGATGCCGCCAATCTTCGCGACCATGAACGGCGCGTCTTCCGGTTTGACGCGGAACACTACGCGTACTTCCAGTTGCATAGTGAAACCGTCTTTGGAAATCACTTCGAACGGATTGAAGGTGTTCACCACTTCGCCGGAAGTCCACTCCACCGTTTGGTTGGTGGTAGGGATGATGATTGGTGTGATCGCCAAAGTGTTGACGTAGTAACGGCCCGGGCCGACGACAGTTTCCTGAATGCCGCGGTAGCCTTCGGGAACAACGTAAGCTTCGTGTGCGCCTTCGTCGAGCCGGCGGTCGGCGGGATCACCGGTCATTAGTTCAGCCTTAATCTCTGCGGCGGTGCGCCCGTCGTCGATCTTGTCGAGCACGGCCGCTGATTGTTCGGCTTGCTCGCGCTCTTCTCGTTCCATTCGTTCGCGCACCTTGGCAGCCATCTGCCGGCGAATGTCGTCCGAAGGATCTTTACCGGTATTAGAAACGACTACCGCGACCTCGCCGGGTTTAATTTCCTTCGCCGATTCGGGAATCACTTTGAACAGCAGCGGGTTCACGTAGTAGGTGCCCGGCAGCAGAATGTCCTTTTGCGGTCCGCGTTGGCCGAGACCGTCGATGAATTCATGTCCATCCTGAAAATTGTCATGACCGGCAACTTGCGACGCGACATAATCGCCGGGGCTCAGTGGCGATCCGTCCAGCGCTTCCACCAAACCAATTTGGTTTTCGTTAATGACCGACGCGTCGAAAAGCCGGATCGAAAATAGTCCGGGTTTAAGTTCCTGACCGCCTTCGATCGGAAGCGATTGCGTCAGGATGCGGTAAGTTCCTGGCGTCAGAATATCGACCTGCGGCCCTCGCTGTCCGCCAGCGGAAACAAACAATTCCGCATTCTGGAAATTAAGGTGACCCTGAACTGAGCGTGCCAGCAGTCGACCCGGATCGAGCGACGCTCCATCAGCGGCGAGCACCACGCCAATCTTGCCCTGTGGTATTGCCGTGGTCTTGGCAATAGAAACGCGAAACAGGTAAGGATGGATTGGCCATAGACCAGGCGGCAGCGTACGCAACTGAATGCCCTTCACGCCGCCTTGTTTGATAAAGGCAATCGGGTCCTGAAAGTTGTTATGGGCGTTCTGCGCGCGATCGAGCGCGAAAATTCTTCCCGGCGGCATTGGCTCGCCGTCGATGGCTTCCACAATGCCCAATTCATCGGCGCCGATTTCGATCAAGGGCACCTTGCGAACTACTTTCTCGAACGGAAATCTGATCAAATGCAGACCGGGCTTCAGCACGTCTGCTTGAATACCAACTTCACCTTCAGTGGCCACGACGCGTCCGGGCGGCATTTTGGAGCCGAGGTAGCGCCTTTCCTTAATGGCTATTTCTCGTGCGCCGACGTTCACAAAAATCTTTCTGATGAAGATCAGGAGCACGATGAAAATGGCGAACCCGAGCAGCAAAGCGGGCAGCCAGGAGACAACGTCAACGTTTTGCATGTTCTTTAAACCTACCTTTCAATACCGAGGGGACTTGACTAGTTAACTCGCGCAGAATTCTCGAGCTCACGACGAGCGTTGGCGAGACTGCGCTTCAAAACAAAACCCGCGCCCGAACTTCTCGTGCGCTGGGAGAGCACCCAGAACTCTCCATCAAACAAAGCCTTTAATTCGATCGCTGAAACTTCCGGCAGCAATCCCCGCCGCCACAAACTCAACGCTTTTTCAACAGTGGTCAAGTAGAGCTTCGCATCGTCGGTCAACGCCGCGATATGCAAACTTGTCGCAGTTGAGCTGCGCGTTGGCGCAGCTTCCCACGACTTGACGAACGCTTCCGCAAGTTTTTTATTCACCGGCAACTCATGACGGGTCACATGCGAGACAAGCGCGAAAAGCGCCGGCTGACGATCGGCGTCGGCCGTTAGTTGATCTAACAAGTCGCTGTAGCAGTCGAGTTCGCCAAGTTGGTGCGCTTCGTTGAGCGCAGTTTTATCCCCAGTGCGCGCGCGTTCTCTCAGTGAAGCACGCTGCGATTCGAGCTCTGTGGAAGTGTTCGCTGCGGCGAACAGTTTTGCGTCAGCGTCTGCATTATCCGCCAGGAAACCACGTGGCGGTTCCGGCGGTGGTAAGAGATTCTCCTGCGAGTCTCTTGAGCGCGGCGCCCAAAAGTAAAGGCTTAGAGCCAGGATTCCGGTTATGACGATTGCGGTGAAAAGAAGAGTGACCATTCAGGCCTGGCTTGCGGTTGCTATAAAGTTTTCCGCGCGCCGTGTAAACAATTATACGCTTACTACCCTCGGAAGGTTCAATGGATCGGAAACCATTGGATTACTTGAGCATCGCTCTGCGTGCGAAGGCGACGTTTCGTTTTCGATCACCGCTGACCGATCGTGATTGCGTTAAAGAACAATGGATAAGTCGCCAGCGACTGGGCGCGATATTGCGGACGAAAGCCGAATAGAATAACTCGCCCTTTTCCCAAAGTGACTTCGACCAAAGCTGCCTTTCCCCTTATTCGATTTTCGCCTAATAACCAGCCTGACAATAGTGGATTCCGATCTGACGGGTAGCGCGCTATGACATGAACATTGGGTGGGTCAACCCGGTCGCCACCCTGACTAGTCGGAGTTTTGACAAGATCAAACACTGGCGAATCTTCAACCCACGCGATCGATTCCTTTGGCATACCCAGGGCAATTGGATTCGTAGTATCAAGTTCAATGCGCAGGATTGATCCGGGAACAAAAAACTCTTTTTCAGAAACGCCGTCAGTTATGTCACGCACGGGAAGCTTTAACTGTTCGATGGCGAAGATGGAAGCGCGGTTCAAACAAACTAAGGTGCCTCCTTGTTCGACGAATTCACGCAGGGCATTCACTCCCTTTTGTCCCAATCCGCCAGTTAGTTCTGGCGGCATAGTTCCAGCTTTATAGCCGTTGATAATTGAGGCTGGTGGTTGGTCTGGCAGGATGATGACGTTAAAACTATCGGATAAACCGCCTTCCAGAATACGACTGTTGGTTAAGGAGCTAACGTGAGGAAAGCATAAGGCGCGGTTGACTCCAGTGTTTCCGAAGTAACTTTGGTTTTCAAAAACCCATCTAGTCCAGCCTTCATCAATCGACGGCACATAAGATTTGTAAAGCGAGACCCGTCGTGTCGAACGAATCGCGCAACCGCCACCTTCGTAGA
Source organism: Pyrinomonadaceae bacterium (assembly GCA_035472495.1). Taxonomy (GTDB): domain Bacteria; phylum Acidobacteriota; class Blastocatellia; order Pyrinomonadales; family Pyrinomonadaceae; genus PSRF01. Next base: position 25,855 of record DATIPD010000006.1, read on the forward strand.
TGATCCGTCTTGGTTTCGAAAACTTGAACGCTTTGTAGGCTGGAACAGCCTGAGCATTCATCAGCAACGGCAAGGTGTGAGCGGTAACGTCGTAAGGCGCTATCGGATGGCCTGTTGAATCTCGGAGGTTTGGATAGTGCTGTGGCTCGAGCAGCGCTTTCGCGAAACTCCCATAAGGCTGCGCCATTCGAATGACTTCAGTACCGTTTGGGTAGTTCACTCCATTCAGCGTAAAGGAACCGACTTCGTTGCTCTCAACGTTCCCTTGGTCCAGGATTTCTTTCACCGCCCATTGATCACCTTCAGGCGGAAGAATGAAGGCCTTCAACTCACCGCCTCGCCGCGGCCGCACGGCGTCCTTCCCAATTTCATAAAACCTGCTCAACCACTCACTACGATTTTCCGCCGCATGTCGCAGCAACAGAAACGCGGCGGTGGTCATGTAGTTGGTTATGTCGCGCAGGTGCCATTCGCCGCCGCGCCAGAGTGGACCAAAGTTTTCGGTCTCCTTGCGCGGATCGTAACCCAGGCCACTGCGCAGATCGCCAAACTTAACTGTAATCGGCGTGGCAATCTTGCACGACGCCGTCTCAGACAAGATGCGCACGCCGCCGTGGTAATGAGAGTAAGCTCGCGAAGGGGACCACGCGTCGTAAGTTGAATTCGTCGTGATGCCGGTGAACCCGGCAACGCGCATCTGCCGGGCCATGAATTCGCCAAGTTGTGTATAGGCCGCGACAATTTGCTTCGGTACGTTCGGTTCGACCGGTTGCATGTAGGGTGGCAGAAAGAGCCGCGAACCGAGCGCGCCCTGTTGATGAATGTCGTGGACGATCTGCGGATGCCAAACGTTGTGAATTTTGTCGACGGTAATTTGCGTCTCGACTTGGGTGAACGCGTACCAGTCGCGGTTGTTATCGTGCCCGGTGTACTTGTGATAAAGCTCCGGCGGATCTGTTCCTTCGTAAGGCGTGCCCAAAGTTTTGTCGTACCAGTTTTTGACGATGTCGACGCCGTCGGGATTCAGCGACGGAACCAACAGGATGATCGTGTTGCGCAGAATATTCTGAATCTGTGGCTCGTCGGAAGAAGCCAGCCGGTGGGCGATCAGCATGCTCGAGAGATATGAACCAACTTCAGTCGAATGGATGCCGCAGGTGATGAGTACGATCGTTTTGCCGCGGCGGATGAGTTCAGCGGCTTTTCGATCGCGAACGCCAGGCGCTCCCAGTTTGCGCGGATCGGCGAGTTGGTTCTGAATGGTCTTGTATTCTTCCAGCCGCGCGAGATTCTCTGGCGCGCTGATCGTAGCCATCACAAATGGATTGCCCATGCTCGACTTACCGAGTTCCGCGAATTTCACGCGGTCACTCGCCCGCGCCAGTTCTCGGAAATAGCCGACTACCTGGGCCCAGCTCGCGAGCTTGCGATCGTCTCCTGGTACGAAACCCAGAACATCCTGCGGCGCCGGCAGCGTTGCTTTTTGCGCGGTAGTGGCAGGCGTAGTTTCCGCGCCTGCCTGGCTGAGCAAACCGTTAGCAAAGAGCGACAGAGCAATGATCAGTATGACTGAGCGTTTTGCGTGCATGATGATTAGTATCTTCTTTTCACGGTGACATGCGGCAACGACCCCGGTTTGGTGGGGAAGTGTAATCGAAATCCGACCGCGCTGAGATGGGAATTTTTCCGAGAAGAGGCTCTGCAGTCTCCGCGCGAGCGAGATTAGTTGAAGTCGAAATTAGTTCGACTTCGGGCAACGCCTTTTGGCTGTTGTGGCTCAAAGATTTGCGCCCGCTTTCACCGGGGAATCTGCTTGCCGAAGGGCTAGTGCCCGTGTAAAGTAGCGGCGTCTTTTCAACCCCTTCCTGCTCCCCGTTATAGAAACTGAATCGGAGGTCACCAGATGTCTTCTGAAAGCATCCCGGCGAACGAGTATCCAGATAAAGTCGGATTCGTCCCCGACAATCCGTACCTAAAGGAATTCAAGCCTTTCATTCCACCAGAGGCTAACCTGCCGGAACTAACAATAGTGCCGCTGATCGTTGGCACGCTTTTAGGAATTGTATTCGGTGCCTCATCGCTTTATCTCGTTCTCAAAGTTTCGCTCACCGTTAGCGCTTCGATTCCAGTAGCCGTGATCTCGATCACGGTTTTCAAGCTGCTCAGTAAGCTTGGCCTGCGCGAGGCGACGATCCTTGAACATAACGTGGTCCAGACGGCAGGCTCAGCCGGCGAGTCGATTGCTTTCGGTTTGGGCGTAACCATGCCGGCGATCATGATCCTGGGTTTCGACCTCGAAATCGGGCGCGTGATGCTGGTGGCAATACTTGGTGGACTGTTGGGAATCTTGATGATGATTCCGCTGCGCCGGGCGTTGATTGTGGCGCAACACGGTTACCTGAAATATCCGGAAGGGACCGCCTGCGCGGAAGTTTTGAAAGCGGGCGCCTCGGAAGAGTCGCGCCGGGCCTCAAAGCAAGGGGCGGCCGCGTCTGAAATGGCCGAGGATGAGGCCATCAGTGGCGGCAAAACAATTATTGCCGGTTTCGGTATCGGGTTTATCTATTACGCTATCGAACAAGTTTGGCGAACCTGGAAAGAGTATCCCACCAAGATATTTGGCAAACCCTTCGAAGGCGCGTCGGTTTCGCTGGAGAACAATCCAGCGTTATTGGGAGTTGGTTACATCATTGGACCGCGAATCGCGTCGATCATGTTTGGCGGTGGTGTGCTCGCCTACCTGGTACTGATCCCGGCGATCAAGTATTTCGGCGGCGGCTGGATGGTCCCACTTGCTCCTGAAACCACTCACGTGATCAAGGACATGACCGTGGCCCAGATTCAAAAGGGCTACGTCCTGTACATTGGCGCTGGTGCAGTTGCCGCCGGAGGCATTATCAGTTTGTTTCGTTCGCTGCCTGTGATCTGGAGTGGTCTAAAGGGCGGCCTGGCGGATCTGCGCGGCACTAAAGCGGCGGCGTCTGAAAATACGCTGCGCACGGATCGCGACCTGTCGATGAAGTGGGTCATCGGCGGCATCATCGCTCTGCTGATTGCGATCATGGTCGCGCCCCAGTTGAACCTTCGTTTCAATATCCTGGGCGCGCTGCTAATCGTAATTTTTGGTTTCTTGTTTGTGACCGTGTCCTCGCGGTTGACTGGCGAAGTTGGTTCTTCTTCGAATCCGATTTCAGGAATGACGGTAGCCACGTTGTTGCTCACCTGTCTTGCATTTTTGATCATCGGTTGGACGGCGCCGCCTTACTTCGTCACTGCGCTTTCAATTGGCGGCATCGTTTGTATTGCGGCTTCGAATGGTGGCACAACGTCGCAGGATCTGAAGACCGGGTTTCTGGTTGGCTCGACACCAAAATACCAGCAGATAGCCATTCTGGTTGGCGCACTGGCGTCGGCAATTGTTTTGGGGCCGATCCTGATGCAGCTCAATCAATCGGGAACAGTTTACGTTCCGATTGCCAACAGCAAGGATTTCACTTTTCCCACTGGTTTCAAAGCGAAGACTGAAGACTTCGAAAAGAGTGGCGATCAACCTAAGCGTGAAACGGCCCAGGGCACTGCCGACAATACTGCCTACTACGTTTGGCATAAGACTGTTGACGACTACGGCCCAAAGGGACGCTATCTGGTCAACGATCAGGGTGTGCCTGTTTATCTTTCCGATCCGGGCATCAACGGCATTTATGACAAACGCCCTGACACCGGCCAGAGCGTCGCTAAATTTACCGCCCCTAAAGCGACTCTGATGTCTTACATCATCAAGGGCATTTTGAGTCGAGAGCTTCCGTGGGGATTGGTGCTGCTCGGAGTGATGATCGCTATTGTGTTGGAACTCAGCGGTATTCCGTCGCTTGCTTTCGCGGTCGGAGTTTACCTCGCGATCTCGACGTCCGCGCCGATCTTTGTCGGCGGTATGGTGCGCTGGTTAATCGACAGATACACGCGCGGTAGACCGGGGAACAAAGGTCTTTCTGAAGAGAAGCTGGCCGCTGAAGGCGACAAGAGTCCTGGTGTCTTATTGGCTTCGGGCTACATTGCGGGCGCCACGCTTGCTGGCGTGGTCTATGCCTTCCTGAACCTGAAGGAAGGGGTAAGATTTAAATTGAACGGTTGGGAGGAATGGGCCACTCAACATAATCCGTTCTACGCACAAGCAGGTTATGGCAATGACTACTCTAATTTGTTGGGAATGCTTCCGTTCCTGGTGCTGACGGTAGTTCTTTACCTGGTAGGCCGCGAATTGTTTTTGAAGCCAAAATCACACGCAAAGAAATGAGTAGTGCCTAACCCGACAGGCTGAGTTAAACTTGATAACCAAACGGCGCGCTGCTAACTCAGAGCGCGCCTTACCATGTTCCAGTGAGGTTTTCGCAGTGGTAAATGTGAAGCGACTTTTCTCAGCGATGCTGCTTATCGCGCTCGCCTGTTCCTGCCTGGCTCTGGCCCAAACACCACGTTCGCCTTCCGACACCGTGCGTGAGTTTTACAAAGCGATGCGCGAGAAGAGATTTCGCGAGGCGTTCGCGATGTCAATCTACCGGCCCGCGATTGATCCTTTGAAGCCGAAGGAGTTTGACGAGCTGTTGCCTGACTTCGAAAAAATGGCTGCCGTCATTCCCGTCGACTTGAACCTCGGTGGCGAACAAATCAGCGGCGATCTGGCGACCGTGTTTGTGAAAGTGAAAGAAGGCGACGCGCCAGAAAAGCTTGAACCGGTAGCACTGATACTCACTAACGGCGCCTGGATCATTGGCGACCGGGAAAATGAAGCGTACGTCAAAAAAGCCGGCAAACAGTTTTTCTTCAATGCGCGTATTGATACGCACCACGACGAAGTGCAAATGATGCTCACGCGGATTTCTCTGGCCCAGCTTACTTATAGTCAACAGCATGACGGTCTCTTTGCCGACCTGACTACTCTGATCTCAGTCGGCTTGCTGCCCAAGGATTTAGAAGCCACAGATTCCACCGGCTATCGTTTTCACGTGAATTCTCTGAACGGCGGCAAAAACTGGAACGCCGCCGCCGAACCGGCGCTTTATGGCCACACCGGAAAACTTTCGTTTTACATGGACGCAGCCGGAGTCCGCAGTGCTGACACGGGGGGCAAACCCCTGACCCCTCCCAAAGAATGAGTCCAGAATCGGACCGCTCAAAGGTTTTGATTGCGCCGGCCGTCCGGGCTCACTAGAATGACTTGACTGTCCCCGACGACCGCTCAGTTCTGCCTGCCCCCCTTCTCAGACTCAAGCGACGGCATCCGTACCGGCTGAAGTGTCAACAAGAATCTGGTGGTGAACAGTGGCGGAATTCACTCGAACAATTGTTTCACGTCTGCGCCAGTATGTTGGCGACCGGCGGCGATCTAAACGGCAATCTGCCAGGTTAGACCTGTCTCTGTCGCTTGCTTCCGCGACGAAAAGTTTGAACGGAACGCGGCGGATCGAAAGCATGGCGGGGCACACAATTGATCTCAGCGCCAATGGCGTCGCACTGGTTGTCCCTAGAATTACGCTGGGCGATCACCATCTCGTAGGCGAAAACCGCGGCATCAATTTGCGAATTGAACTGCCGGAGGGCCCGGTCGAAATGCAAACGGCGCCGGTTCGTTACGAACGATTGGAAGAGCACAAGCTGGAGACGGGATATTTGATCGCGGTCAAGATTGTCAGCATGAGTGCCGACGACCGCGCCAGGTTTTCGGAATACGTTTCCTCGCTACGCAACAGCCGGCGCTGACTACTCGAATTTCAACCACCCAAAAACTTCCGGTACGTGAAAGTAGGGCTCCGGCGCATAAGTCGGCTGCCAAGCTAGATATCTTTCGTTACCAGTCCCCACACAACGAAACAAATTTAGTCTCCACGTGTCGCCCGCTCGCGGTTTCCGGAGCGACTCGCTCCATGGGATCCGCATGCCGATAATTATCTGCTGTTTGGCGAGTTTGGTTTCGACCGACATTCCTGAGTGATAGTCCCAGTCAGTTTCGCGACCGGCACCGGTCACGCGAATGCCGAGGTCAACCCATTCTCCAGTGGGCGCCGCTTCAAACTCGAAATAGCGTTCCGGTTGGTTTGGATCGGGCGCCAGAAAAACCTCGCAGACGTCTTTGTCCCACAGTCCGATTGTTTTCTGGTCAAGCCTGGGTTCGGCATTGACTAACGGCGCGCCGGCTTGACGACAAACAAAGCGAACTCCCAACCATTGATCCGTCCAAAGCAACTGGGCTTCAGCATACTGATCTCTTTGCGCTTCGCGACCAGCCCAGTCGTGATCGATGGGAACAACTTGAGCTGTTTCCCAATCTGGATTGGCTAACAACTCAGAGGCAGCGCTGAATTTTGCTGCGATAGTTCTGTGGGTAGTTGTGTCTGAGCTCGGCGTCATTTTTGGTTAGGTGAGGAGAGTCTAGCTTTTCAATGTTGCTGGAACAACCAGACGGTAAGCTGAGGTTCAAGTGCACAAAAATACTGGCGTCAAAATATGAGCCTATAGTAGAGTAGCGCCGTTTGCGGCAATGGATTTGTTGGCAGCTCACCTCCGGTGGCAAGCGAGTTTCCCCCATCGCGCTTGCGGATCGGACACACATTAGTCCCCGTTATCTGCAAGAGCTCACACCAGCAGGTCAGACCTTCAGCACAGCATTGGTTTTCAGACAGCCTCAGCATCTTTTCAAGACGACGAAAAATCACAACGCATTTCCAGTAGAAGGAGTATCCCGATGCCCGACACAGCTACCACTCCCGCTGAACCATCCGCCGATGTTTTAGGCCCCGGTCAATTGGCTGGCGCCAGCGACAGCGACCCTTTTGTTCTTGCCAGCGCCGACTGGATTAAGGTGCAGGTTTACATCGAACAGGGAATCGCGCTGCCGAAGACTAAGGATGATCTCGCGATCTGGGTCAATGGGTCGATCGATGACCTGATGGATCACTTCAATCTCTTGAAGGACGCTCATCTGAACATCGAAACCCACTGCACGAAGTGGAAGACTGATATTTATCCGTCCTCAGTCAATCTGGCGAATAGCATTGTTCACTACAATCAGGACGTCCCTGATCTTTATCAAGCGCTGCTCGACACGATCGATACGATCAGAAAAGCCATGAGCAAAAAGGACCAGGACGCGATCAATCAAGGCAAGCAGGACTTTAAAGATCTGCTGGCTGACCGTTCGCAAAAGGCGAGGGACTTCGCCACGCAAGCCGATACTGTCGCAACCGCCATCAGTGGCTTTGTATCCGACACAGAAGCAGACCAGACACAGATGAACACGGTGAAAAAGGATTTCGACGACACGTTCGGATCGGAAAGCGACGAGGTTAAGAGTTTGAAGGATCAGATGGCGGAACAGGAGAATGTTCTGGCGACTGCAGATGCTGAGTACCGGCATGATTGTATTGTGGCGGAAACCACTCCGACTTATGCCTGGTGTTGGCCCTTGGGAACGATTGCGGGAGCGGTGGTCGCGGGCGTTTATGGCGACCGTGCGGTGAAAGCTTTGCATGCCAAGCAGGCCGCACAAGCACAAATCAACCAACTCAGCGCTGAGATCAAGCGTGACGAAAGTCTGTTGGCGGTAGTCACATTTGCGAAAACTTCGATCGACGGCTTACTCGACCACCTAAATGCGGCGTTGCCAATCATCCAGAAAATAAAAGGCATCTGGAACGCAATTGCGAGCGACATCGATAACCTTGCTGATCTCATGACCAATGACATTGAGAAGGCGGCGCTCATCGTCGAGAAGGTCAAAATAAAAGGCGCCATCGCAGCGTGGGACAAACTTTCGACCAAGGCTGACAAGTATCGTGTGAATGCCTATGTGACAGTCGAAGGCAGTCCAGCGACTGCCCTCGAACAGTCGAACAGCGTTCATTAGAGCGATCTGAGGCCAGTTCACATCGTTGTCATTGCTATCTGTTTTAGGAGAGACGTATGAGCGCAAACCCGACTCCCGCAACCAAGACCGATTGGCCGTCGCTTTTTAACGGCGTCCAAAAGGCCGCGAATATTCCGGACGTTTCCGGTGTCGATCGCGATCAACTTTCCGTCACCGTTCGCGGAATGTACGTGAGTTTGCCAGACGCGGTAAAACAAATCACTGCGCCTGCGGGCACTGCGTCTGGCGCGACAGTCGACATTCCCGATGGCACTGTTCTGCAAATTTACTGCGACGTGTTGGCCATTCCAGCTAATTACAACCTGACGCTTGATGGCACGGCGCTATTCGTCGCGGCCCGGAGAATCGAAGCAAACACTGGCGCGGTCATCAGTCTTAACTGCCACCGGACTGACATTAGTACCGTGGCAATTTTCGCGCAGGAAATTCAGGGGCAAATCAATGCGCTCGTGATGACCTCAGCAGATGAAGACGCGCCGGGGACGTCGTATGTGATCGACTCCGTGACTCCAACCGGCGAGCAGATCTCCAAGCAGGGAAGAGAAGCGCAGGACGGAATCGAAGATCCACAACTCGGCTCCGGGTCTCCGTTCGAACTTTCCCTGGTTTCGATTTTTCAATTTGCGACTGTAGTGGCGGCGACCAGACCGGACATCGCGAAGTCGATGTTTCAGTGGATCAAGCAGTCGACTGCCGATCTGCCGGCGGTATCTGATCTCAATGCTCAGAGCGCTTCAATGCTGGTGAGGTTGGATACAGACGTTACTTTTGTGCCGTATCTCAGCCAGGATATTTACAAAGACGCGGGTGACGCTTTCCTCGGCGCCGCCGCCGCTTACGAGGATCAATACAATCGCTTCACCGACAAGACAGCGGACATAAACGCACGTTTGGATCTCGCCAATCTCATGCTCAGTGGTCAGACCGACAGTAGTACGTATGTCGGGAAACTGATCGATCTCGCAAACGACAATCTCGAGTCTGCGCGAAAAGCCGTGGACGCGGCCGAGGCGCAATTTCATTCGCAACAGAATCGCGTAGACGAGGCGCAAGTGACTTTTCAGTCGGGTCTCGCTGAGTGGGTCTATGACAAAACTGTCGAGGCGGCATTCAAGATTTGCGGCGCGATCCTCGAGTTTGGCGCCTGCATTGGCGAGATGGCGGCTACTGGAGGCGCATCTGCGGCGTCAGGAGGCGCTGGTCCGGGTGAAGCGGCGAAGGTGGCACAATCGGTAGAAAAAGCGTCCAAGGCGGCGGGAGAAGCCAGCAGCGCCATGGAGAAAGCGATCAAGGCCATCGCGAAGTTAACGGAGACGCTGAAAAAAACTTACGAGATCGCAGTCAAACTTGCAGAGGACCAGTCGCTAGCCGACACGACCAAGCCTGACGATTCGCCAGGCACCGATGACTCCGAAGGCGATCCGATTGCCGCCTGGTCAGTTTTCAAGTTGCACGCTAATGAGGCGCTACGGACTGCAATTAACAGTAGTCCCGAAGTACCGGGTGCGGCTGATTATCAGGTGGAGATCGACACGCTAGTAGTTTATGCGCAATCACTCGCGTCCAGTCGACTCTCTTACATCAAAGTGAGTCAGGATCTCGTGCGTCTGAAGCTGCAACAAGAAATGGCGGAGAAACAGCAAGCGCGGCTCGAGAATTACGTCAAAGAGCTCCAAGCTTCTAAAGCGCCGAACCTCGCCATGACGCAAATGTTTTTTCAGCGATACGTGGATATGAAACGATGGCTGTTTCTATCCATGGATGACTACGCCGCGGCGTTTAAGTACTGGGCCCTGCGAGAGGCTTCCCCTACGCCGGTGCTCACGTCCAATGTCGCTGATTTCAAACGAGCAATGGCGAACGCGACGAACGACTACGATCAGGCTCTGGCGTCGTTTAGCCCGCCGCCGCAGAAGGCGGAGAATTTATCGTGCACGATTGACGATCCGCGGGTCCTCGCGTCATTGAAAGAAACCGGCCAGGCAAGTTGGATTATCCATCTCGACGATCCGACGTTTGTGGGAATGGATCGAGTGCGGCTTACGAGTGTGCAGGTTTGGCTCGATGGAGCGCAAAGCAAAACCTCCGCACCGAACCCAGTAGTCACCCTACAGATTGAAAATTCCGGAAGCTACCAGGATCGACGGTCGGGAAAAGAGTACCGGTTCACGGCCGCGCCTTTGCGCAGACTTTTTCAGTACCACCTGGGTAGCAACGAAGTAATCGTTCCGGGGACCGTCGCCGACGAACAACAGTTCGCGTACTTTGCCCCGACGCCGTTTTCCGAATGGAGTGTTGACACGAGCGTGAGTCACGGGAGCGAGGCATCGCTAAATCAGGACATAAATCTTTCGAGCGTGACCGCGATCAGAATGGAATTTGAAGGCAGCATAATTTCGAACCTTTCCTAAAGAATCTCAAGAGGCACGACATGAGTGTTGACCTGACCAACCTTAATGTAGGACCTCGGGAACTCGCTGACGGGTTCCTGGTTTCTACTGAACAATGGCTCTCGCTGCAAGTGGGCATGGCCCGCATTATTTATGGTAAACGGCTGGGCATTGACGAAGACACCTACCAGGCGGCGGCAGGGATTGCCCGCGAATGGCTGGTCAACGACTCTCCAAACAGTCTTAGTCTGGTGCGAGACATTCGCGGATATGGCGCCGCCCACACCCAAAAATTTGCTGACGACAGCTCTGCCGGAAACGTGGATCAGCTGCGCCGCGACCTAACAGATCTTCACGGGATGGCGAGTGGCATTCAAACGCGCGCTCAGGCGTTGTTTCAACGGTTGGGTCCGCTGGCCCAGAGTTGTGCGGCGCTAAAAGAGAGACTGCTTGAGCACCAGATGTGGGCCTATGACCTCGATGAACATTTGGGCGAGCTGCAGTACATGATTGAGAAACTTGAAGGCGTCTGGGGTGCGCTAGCGTCAGACCTGCAGAATCTGGCAGACCGAACGGCGAACGTGGATCAGCTGTCAGCAATCATGATCAAGGTGAGAGATAAGAGCGTCTTGCGGGCCTGGGAGAGTATAGTTTCCGAAGCGGATGGGTTCCTGGTCAACTCGATGCAGATTCCCACCAAACAATCATTTTTTACTCAGGGCTTTGGAGACCGTGAAGGCGGTCACCACAGCGCCGGCCTGGGCGGCGCCGTAGAAACTGATCTGCAACTGGGATATGGAACTCCCTGGTATCTCGTGCCCTGTGACGATGGTTTCTTTTACATTTTCGCGCAGGACAGCTGGCGGTGTTTAGCGGCCGATAAAGACAGTAATACCGGCTTTCTCTATCCAACGCTGCGAACGGCAGACGGCGTCGACGCAGAAAAGTGGCAGCTGGTGTCTCTTCCGAATGGCCAGTTATTAATCGCCTCGAAAGTCAACGGATTATGTTTGGCTTCCCAGAGCGACGGCGAAGGCAACGCTAATCTCATGACTACCCAACTAGTTGATCGATCGCAGGCGATTCCCTTTAATGATCGGGGATTAAATGTGACCTGGAACCTGGGCTCAGGCTAAGTGAACAGCCACCTCTCCCCGGGCGACACGATGCTTGATTCCCAAGTCCATCGAACCTCCTTACTGAGTTTGGCTCGCTGCCTCAAGGCAAGCAGCAACTAGTTCTCCCGGATCGGCGTTCTGCAAAACCCTTGCGCCTGTTTTTTTCGAAAACTTTCCGAGCAGGTAATCAACTTCATCCGCAACGCCTCCAGTTCCAGTGAGACATCCGATGACCTTGCCCTCATCGTGCGCAATTGTGAATTCGTTGAGCGAACCCATCGCTCCGGCGATGAATAAGACGATTTCGCAGGAGCGGACGAGAACTACGTTACGTCCTTTCAACCCGAAGCCGGTGTAAACAATTAGATCGCAGGCGTCGAGTGGCAGTTTGAATTGTTCGACGTGTTCGCGCTGATTGCTGGCCGGAGAAATACCGACGTGCAATGCTCCGGCGTCATGTGCCGCTTTACCGACGACGTAAATGATTCCTGTCGTCGCCCCGGTTAAGAGCAGCAGCTTGCGTTCAGCGATCGCCAAAGCCAACGCGTTTGCCTTGTCGGCGAGAGTCTCTTTGTTGATTGGTCCGGGTGAGTCGCCCGCCGAGCCCATGACTCCGACAGCGATGTTCATCTGCGCGTTCTAAACCACTGATTAGAATTCCTGGTGAAGAGTTGGTAAGTACCGAGTATTTGCAACACAGAGATGACAATGCCCAGCGTCCCCAAAAACTTATTGGTCTTGAGATCCTGTAGGTACGCCGGGAGGGCAGAAGGAAACAGAATCAGCGTTACCGGGATGGAAAGAATAAGTATCGCGACAATCACCAGGATCGTAATCCTGGCCCAGTTGCGGCCTGCCAGGACTTGCGTGACCCCGAAAAACAAAACCGCAAAGAATGCAATGACCACGATGCTGGCAACGATTAGCGTGGTGCCTGAAGTTCTTTGCGTCAGGTTAACAATTCCCCTGACCACCCCCAGCCCCAACGAAGCGCTGAGGAATAGAGCTCCTCTGGTGACTTCTTTCGGGCGAGGGGCATTTGTTTGGGGATCAATTGTGGCTTCCATTTCGTAACTCCTTCAGCAAAGTTCAATCGCTCGGCGCAATGACACTGACGGCTTCGGTGATTTGCTCGTTTTGTTCTTTGTCCCACCACTTCTGCGTAAAGAACCAGGTCAAACCCGGTAACAGGAAAAACGATCCGATCGCTATCGCGACAGTACGCGGCGAGAATTTAAAACGATCCAGTAGTTCGCCGGTGACATAATTTGAAATGGCCATCGTCAGTGTAAGCAATGCCAGCTCGGCAGCAAAGACGCGCCCGCGAAAGTTGTCTTCTACGCCGCGCTGCAACAATACCGTCGAGAAGACCCAAAGAATGCTGCCGCCTGTATGGGCTAACCCCAGGACTACGAGGGCGAGAACGAAGCTGGTGGCTGCGCCAAACGCGATGTAAAAGGCGCCGCCGATCAGGAAAGCAATTCCGATCGAGGCTTGCATGCGCTGCTTACCTTCGCCTGCGATTCGTCTGGCCACGATTGGACCAACGGCCGTCCCGATACCACGTGCCGCGAAGAGCACGCCTATTCCTGTTGCCGGGCTCTTGCCTACCGGAAAAATGTTTCCGCCGAAAACAGCCAGCAACGTCAAGATTCCGCCACCTAATCCCCACGCGGGCTTAACCAGTAGTAGCGCCAAGACGCGCGTTCGTCGCTTCACATAGCGCACGCCGTCGATTGTTTCCCGAATTCCCAGGGCCCGGTTAATCGTAAGTTTTACTTTCTCGTTTCGCGGGCGTTTGGGCATATGCACGCTACTTATCAAAGCAGCCGAGACGAGGTAGGTAAGCGCGTCGAGAATGAATGCGACATCGGTCCCAAACCAACCTGTGATTACCCCACCGATTGCGGCGCCGAGCGTGAGCATGGCAGACCAGGTTACTGAGGAAAGCGCGTTTGCGGGAACCAGCTCGCGATCCGAAACAATCGAAGGGATCACCGCGGTTTTGGCCGGCTCGAAAAAAGTGGAAAAGGCCAGTTGGAAAACTGTCAAAACATAGATTAGCCACAACTGATTCGCACTCCGCACAAACAAGAAGCCAAGCACTACTGCGGCGCGTAACAGGTCGGAAACGATCATGATTGATCGTCGACTGAAGCGATCGGCGATCACGCCGGAAAGCGGACCAAAGACAAAGCTCGGCACAAAACGCGTTACCAGCAAGAGTCCGATGGCGCGCTTCGAATCAGTCAGATTCTGAATGATTGTGTAAAGGGCAATCGTGTTGAACCAGTCACCCATCTGGCTGACAACTTGTCCCAACCAGATCTGGCGGAAGCTGCGATTATTTTTTAGCAGCTCAATGTATCCAGCCGAGCGCGTTGGTTCTAAAGGTTTGGCGACTGTTTCTGCCACTAGTTCACCGAAGTGGGTTGCGATCTGCAACCGCTACAAAACTTCTCTGATTGTCGGGTCGTGATAAAGATGAGGGTGCCCGCTGGCGCAAACGTTTGTCAACCAGCGTGAACTTGTCCAAAACATGTCGATCTAAAATGCAGATTGACTGAAGTTTCAATCTGACCTGTCAGAATGATTTTGTTTTCATTGAAGTAGCGCACACCTTTGCGACCATTGCATTCATTCTCGCGACAATGTGCGTCATTTCACTTCCAGGAAACGCGCGGCACGGCAATTGAAAAAGAGAATCGCGCGGTTTGGAAGCTCACGCTTCACGGGCTCTCCGCACGGAGCTCGGCGCCGCCAAAAATTTTCCGAGATCGAATGACAGAACGTGAATGACATTCGATTTTGAAAGGACTCTCACCCAGCCAGGCAGGCCACAGGGCTTGCCCGCTTGCCCCGAACTAAGCCGGAAGTAAAGCTGATTGCCCCAGCTTTGCTTCCGGCTCAGACTTTTCTGGAGTCTAAAATCGGTGGCGCGCGAGAAAAATTGGAAGTGAGGCCCGACTAGTTTTTTAGACCCAGCAGTAAGTTGAGCAGTGTGCGCGAGGGCCCACTCAACCGAACGAAAATATGGAACGGGACATCCACTTCAAACCGCAGCGGCTTTTTGTACTGGCTGGCTTAGGACTCATCGCCGCGCTGCTGACTTATCAGGCGTTTGCTTTGGCTCTGTTCAGCTTGCTGACATTGGCAATTGCGCAGGGGCTGTATATTTCCTGGCTGCGTATTAACGCCAAGAACGGTGAGATCGAAGAGATAAGCCGGATTCATTTCGCCACTGCCGAGGCGTTGGCGACCGCGATCGATGCCAAAGATCAAACAACGCATTGTCATGTGCGACGCGTGCAAATCTATGCTGCTGGTTTGGGAGAGGTCATTGGACTCCCCAGCTCTGAGATAGCGGCCTTGAGAGCTGGCGCACTGCTTCATGACATTGGCAAGTTGGCGGTGCCTGCGCACATCATCAACAAACCCGGCAGGCTGACTCAGGCTGAGTTCGAAAAAATCAAGATACATACTACGGTTGGCGCGCAAATTCTCAGTCGCGTCGAATTTCCTTATCCCGTCACTCCGATTGTCCGCCATCATCATGAGCAGTGGGACGGCATGGGTTACCCTGACGGCTTAAAGGGCGAACAGATTCCGATTACTGCCCGTATCATTTCAGTGGTCGACTGTTTTGACTCCGTCAGAGAAGATCGCCCTTTTCGCCGCGGCATGACACGAGATGAGGCGATCGCTCTTCTGTGGCGCGGCTCTGGAAATCATTTCGACCCGAACATAGTCGATTTATTCATTGAACACTTACCAAAGTTCGAGGAACAAATTAGGGCCGCGAGTCTGCAGCAACAGTCGCCGGCAAACGAAGACCACGAACCTCTGTCGCTTGCCGAGATGGATCTGGCTCAGACTCGAGAACGCGGCTCTTTCATGGCCTACGATCAAATCAAGAGCGCGCATCAAGAGGTCCATGCTCTTTACGAAATCGCGCGCACCTTCGGCTCGTCCCTCGACGTGCGCAATACCGTCGAGATTCTGGTTGATAAAGTTGGACACGTCGTTCCGTTTCAAACGTGCGTAGTTTATCTGTTTGACGATCGGAAAGGTTACGCGAGCCCCGCTCACGTTGCCGGACTGAACGCCCAAACATTGGCGACCAGGCATGTAGCTCTGGGTGAGGGCGTGACCGGATTTGCGCTGGCAAATCGCTGCGCAGTTAATCAACTTCACCCCAGCCTCGATTTCCCCGGCCTGGATTGCGCCACGGAATATCGCTCGATGGCGTCACTGCCTTTGTTCAAGGACGAAATCCTGCTCGGTGCTCTGTCGGTCTATTCAACAGAACTCAGTCAGTATTCAGACGACCACATGCGTTTGCTCGAAACGGTCACCCGTCTGGCCTCAGATGCATTGTCCAATGCGGTCCAGCATGCGCAGGCTGAATCAAACGCCCTGACTGATCCGCTAACAGGATTACCAAATGCGCGTTACCTCGCGTTGCGCTTCGACGAAGAAGCTGCCCGAGCGCGCCGCAATTCGCGACCGTTCCAGGTAGTGATGCTTGATCTGGACGACTTCAAGATAGTTAACGACACTTTCGGACACAAAGTGGGCGATAAGATGTTGCGCGAGATGGGCCGGATTATTCAGACACAGCTCCGTGAGTACGATTTTCTCGCGCGTTACGCGGGTGATGAATTCGTGGCTATCGTGCAGGAGCTGGTTGGCAATCAGGTGGAGGATCTGCGTCAGCGCATTGAGACTGCCGTATCGCAGTTTTCATTGCGCGTGCGCAAGGGTGATCGGGCTCGCGTCGGCATTAGCGTGGGCACGGCTACTTTCGATAGCGATGGCGATACTCTCGATCAACTCTTGGTGGCTGCAGATCAGGCGATGTACCGCGCGAAGTCGGAGCACAAGATCGCGAAACTATCCCCCGGAGCCGGCAAGGCTGCTTCCTCGTTCGATGGCGACAAGCTGGTAGAAGTCGACCACGACAATCTCCTCGTCTCCGTCAATTAAGTCTCTAAAGTATCGAATGTATGAAGGGTGCACCTCGGGGTGCGCCTTTTTGTTTTCGCGCGGCGCCGATTCACTATCTTGACATTCCTTTTCGCATCGCTTTCAATCGAGGATAGTGTTCTGCCTCCGCTGGTCGAAGCAGAGCAACGTTCTGCGGCTGAAAGCCTCCCGACGAAGCCAGCGTGTTTCAGGATTGAGCATGCCATCTCCTACTAACCCCCAAACAAGTCCTGCAGTTCTCGTAATTCAGGAGGACACCGTCGAGAGAGAGCAACTTCTCAAGGCTTTCGCAAACGCCGGTTATCGTGCCTTCAGCGTCGCTGACTCTACCAGCGCCTTCCGTTTGCTGCAGAAGGAACCATGCGATCTAGTGGTGATCGATCTGGCGCTGCCCGGAGTCGATGGACTCGCACTTTGCAAACTCCTTCGCGCCCAGGAAGCGACTAACAAACTTCCCGTAATCATCCTGTCGGAAAAAGACGTTGATCAGCAGAGGCTGGCTGCTTTTGAAGCTGGCGCGGATGACTGCATGCCGCGGGCTTCTTCGGCTGCTGAAGTTCTATCGCGATCCACATCACATTTGAGAGCGGCGCAAAGAGCGTGGGAGTTGATCGGCAGCAATCGCGAGTTGCGATTCCTGGCTGACCTCGGGCGTGGACTTTTGCGCACCCTGGAACCCGATCAGTTAGTGCGGCGGGTTGCCGGCGCCACCTACGAAGGAACGAGTGCCGCGATGTGCGCGGCCGTCGTCAACCCGGGTTTGAAGGGTGAGGCTGTGTGCGTCTTCGATCGCGAAGGAAGTGCCGAAGGCGCCGCGCTTCTGCGGCTCGATCGTTTAGAGAGTTGGTTGACGGCATCGTCATCATCGAGCGTTTCACCTTTGCTAATCAGCGACGCGTCGAAGTTCATGTTATGCGATGAGCACCATTCAGTGGAATACACCTCGCCGCTTAACTTCGGCGGTCGGTCTCAGGGTGCGTTGGTCGTGGCGTTTGATAAACGAGAAGACTGTGACGATACAGTGCGACGTCTGGTGGATGCCGCGGCTCAACAGGCGGCTTTGGCCGTGCACATTTCCAATCTTTACCAGGCGGCGCGAGACGCTTCCGCAAATTTGACGATCGAAGTTGAGCGACGCACGGCGGAAGTGCGTGCTCAGGAGCGGTTCATTGAAGCAATTGTGGATAGTCTCCCGTTATCGCTTTACGCCATCGATCGGAAGTTCGAAATTGTTGCCTGGAACCGCAACCGTGAACAGGGCGAACTGGGTATCCCGCGTGGATCGGTACTGGGAAAGAACATTTTTCGCGTCTTGACGCGGCAAAAACGCGAACTCCTGGAAGGCGAATTCAAACGGGTTTTCGAAAGCGGCGAGATCCAGCGTTTGGAACATGCCACAGCGTCGCCTAACGGAGAAGTGAAGCATTGGCTGATCAGTAAGATCCCAATGTGGATTGACAAAAGCGGTGAGGTCTCGCACGTGATTGCGATCGGCGAAGACATCACCGCTCGCGTTGAAGCAAATCGAGCGGTGGCACGCGCAGAGAAGCTGGCGGCAATTGGCCGGTTGGCCGCCGGCGTAGTTCACGAAATCAACAATCCGCTGGCGACTATTTCAGCGTGCGCGGAGGCTCTGGAATCACGAGTTAGTGGTGGTGAGTTTCAGCAATCGCCGGCCCTCGATGATCTACGCGAGTATCTTGGGTTGATCCGCAACGAAGCCTTTCGCTGTAAGACGATCACCAACGGCCTGCTCGACTTCAGTCGCACGCGTGCTACTGAGCACAGCGCGGTGAATCTCGGGGACGTCATTGCTTCGGCTGCGCGTTTGTTGTCGCACCAGCAGCGTGCTGACGATGTCAAAATAGAAATTGAAACTGCCGCTAACATCCCCGCAGTGTCGGGCGATGCGGGGCAATTGCAACAGGCGGTGATCGCGCTGGCGACTAATGGGATCGACGCTATGCCCGATGGCGGCGTTTTGAAAATTGCCAGTCGCGTCGATGATCTCACCGTGTTGATTGAAGTGAGCGATACCGGCGTTGGCATCCCGCAGGCGAACATCACCAGAATCTTCGAGCCGTTCTTCACCACCAAAGAAATTGGGAAAGGCACGGGTCTTGGACTAGCAGTTTGTTATGGTATCTTAACGGAGCACGGCGGTAGCCTTGATGTGCAATCGACACCGGGAGCCGGCACAGTTTTTACTATCTCGCTTCCGGCAATTAGCAACGACGGAGAACCGCAAATTTGAGCGAGCAAAAAGCAGCGCGAATTCTGATAGCCGAAGACGAAGCGAATCTTCGTCTCGTGTTGGAGAAAGAATTGGAGCGGCTTGGCTATCGCGTGCAGGCAGCGCCGGACGGTGAGGCCGCACTCCGGAAATTGGAAGAGAGTAATGTGGATGTCTTGCTGTGCGACATCAACATGCCGCGCATCGATGGCATGGAAGTTTTGCGGCGCGTCCACGAGCGTCCCAACCCTCCTGAAGTGATCATGCTTACCGGGCAGGCAACTGTGGAAACCGCAGTTGAGGCGATGAAGCTCGGCGCCTACGACTACTTAACCAAACCCTACAGCATTACTGAACTTGACGTGCGCGTGAAACAGGCGGCGGAGAAGCGCCGTCTGCGCGTAGATAACCTGCGCCTCCGTGAACAACTTGCACGACAGTCGGGCTTGCCGGAAATTGTTTCGGTATCAGCGGCGATGCGAGAAGTGGTGCGGCTCATTGAACGTGTGGCGCCGTCGGAAGCGTCGGTATTGATAACCGGAGAATCGGGGACTGGCAAAGAACTGGTCGCCCACGCGATTCATCGCTTGTCGTCGCGTGCGGATGGTTCGTTCATCGATATTAACTGCGCTGCTTTTCAGGAGTCGCTACTGGAGTCGGAACTTTTTGGCTACGAGGCGGGAGCATTTTCGGGAGCCAAAGGTCGCAAACTTGGACTGATTGAACTTGCAGACGGCGGTACGTTGTTCCTCGACGAAGTCACCGAACTGCCGGCGCAATTGCAGGCGAAGTTATTGCGTGCAATTGAAACCAGAACGTTCTTCAGAGTTGGTGGCGTACGCAAGGTCGAAGTGAACGTGCGAATCGTCGCCGCTACGAATCGCAACCTCGAGTCAGTAGTTTCGAATGAATCCTTCCGCTCAGATTTGCTCTACCGCATTAACGGTTTTCAGATCGATCTGGCGCCACTGCGCGAACGACCTGAAGACATTGAGCCGTTGGCGCGTCATCTTTTAGGCAGAGTTGGTGGCACGACGCCAACTGAATTAGATGAAACGGCATTGGCCGCGTTGCAAACTTACGCTTGGCCAGGAAACGTAAGACAACTAAAGAATTGTCTTGAGCGTGCGGTAATCCTTTCGAACAACGGGCGTATCACCGTTAGCGAATTGCCACCAGAAGTGGTGCGCCCAGTGATGCCGGCAGCCGCATTTTCTCCGGCGGCAAATCAGACGGGCGCCGAGGCGGGGGCAACTTCATCCGCGTTTGTTCCAGGCAGTGCGTCTTCACCGACGTCATTGCGCGATGTCGAACGACAACAGATTCTCTCGGCACTCGAACAAACCGGTTGGCATCGCGGCAAGACTGCCGAAATTCTCGGCATCTCACCTTCAACACTCTACCGCCGTCTCCGTGATTACGACCTCGAACGCAGGAACGGATAAGAAAAAAGCCGCGGAGCGACGCGGATAAGCGCAGATCTGAACCTTAACTAATTAAAAGCAGTCAATAAAAAGGCGGCCCCTCCGAGGCTGCCTTTTCAGATTCGAGTATCCGCGAAATCCCCGGCTATTAATTACCTTTCCTCAATTTCCGGATAGCTGCTTCACTGCGTTTCGTTGGTAAGGCGATGTTGGTAACCATGCCGGCATCGCTTCCGTGTTGGCAACGCGCAGACCAATCACCATCCCCACCTTCGCCAGTGTTTGTGGCCCAGTCCAGTTCCAGTCAGGTTTGATCGTGTCGCTGGGCGAGTGGTAATCCGTTTGCAACCACTTTTGTGCGCGCGGAATCCAGACCGAAACATCTCCTTCCGGTCCGCCAAGCAGCATCAACGCCGGCACGCCCTTCCGCACAAACGAATAATGATCGGAACGCGTGAAGGCTTTTTCCTCCGGCATCGGATCGGGCGTGACGATAGTTCCGGTAGCGGCGGCGACATCGTCAAATACTGCTCCCAAATCTGAAAACTCGGCGCCAAAACCCACGACGCGTTTTACCGGACCATAGATTTCCGTACCGATGCCATCGAAGTTGATATCGGCAGCGATTTTGTCCAGCGGCCAGGTTGGATGGGCCACGAAACTCTCAGCGCCGAGTAGTCCATACTCTTCACCGGTAACGGCCAAGAAAATAATCGAACGTTTCGGACGTAACGCGGGTTTAGGGAAAGTTTTCTGCAAGGCCTCGGCGATTGCGGTGATCGTACCGACGCCGAGCGCGTTATCTGCAGCGCCGGGAAAGATGCGCCCATCGCTTTCAATTCCGTAAGCGTCATAGTGAGCGGAAAAAACGACAGCTTCTTCTTTCAACTTCGGATCGGAACCCTCAAACACCCCGGCCACGTTGCTGCTGGTTGTTTCTTCGCGCTTGATTCGCAGCGCGACGTTTGCAGTCTTTCCTAAATCACGCGAAACAACCGCGCCGGACTTCGCCTTCGTGAAAGTGTCCGCGTAAGTTTGCCCGGTGCCGGTAAAGATTTTTTCCATAGCCGCATCGCTAACAAGCAGAACGGGCGGCAATGTAAACGGCATCCCCGATGGAGCAGCCGCAAGGCTAACGCGGCGTCGGGAAAGATAATTAGCGATCATGGAATATGGTTGCGCAGCCGAACCCGCGTTCCCCACAATCATCGCCGCTGCGCCTTTACCGAAAATGTTCATGCCGCGCACCTGTGGACTGGTAGCCCGTTTCCAGGCAGTTGCATCAACGCCGTCGGGTTGACCATTAATGAGCACCACCACCTTGCCCTTCAAATCGAGTCCGGCGAGGTCGTCGCGTTTAAGATCGGGTGACACGACGCCATACCCGACAAAGACAATGCCGCCGTTCGCGTTAGCTTGATCGTAATTGAATGGCGGTAAGATGACGTAGTCAGAGCCGTGCTTAAGCGAGGTGTCGCCAACAGTCACTGAAGTTTCCGCCGAAACCTGCGAGGCCTTGAACTTGATCGCTTGCAGGAAGGTGCCGTTTTCACCAGCCGGCTTCAGGCCAATCTTGGCAAATTGTTCGGCAATATACTGGGCTGCTCTATCCGCGCCTGGCTGTCCCGTGCCCCTGCCTTCAAACTGCGGAGAACTCAACGAAGCGGTCGTGTCGCGGATGGTTTCAAGTTTGATGCGACCGGCTGCTTTGGTTTCAGTGGGAGTTAGGGTCGCAGAACTTTTAGCTGGGACGGGCGCGGTCTTCGTGCCCTGTTGGGCGAACGCAGACGACGACAACAATGCTGTTGAAAGAAAAAGTGCGATTAGCGCAGATGAAACGCCGCGTGGCCGATCAGAATTACGGGAAAATGGATGCATCAAGTTGGCTCCTAAGTTGATTCGTCTAAACGTGGGAAGAGTATACGCTGCGAAGCGGAAGATGGTTTAACCGTGCAACAGAAGACTCAAGCAGTTTAGAGTTTAATCTTTAGCTTGTCCGTACCTAACGACACAACCTGAAGGTTGAACCCCGAACTCTTTGACGATTATTCCTGCTTGAGTTGTTTACGGTCGATTTTGCCGCGGTCGTTTTTCGGCAGCGACTCAACGAATTCGAACCAGCGTGGGTATTTGTAAGGCGCAAGGCGAGCTTTTACAAAATTCCTAAGATCCTCAGCCAATCCCTCGCCCTCGATGGCCCCACTATCGACACCACTCGAACTTTGGACTTTGGACATTGGACTTTGGACACTTTTTCGTAAGACAACGAAGGCCTTCGGCTTAACCAGTCCGTCGCCGCCGTCATGTCCGATGACGGCGCACTCAAGTACAGCATCGTGTTGCAGCAAACAGTTTTCGATCTCCGCTGGCGCGACAAAAATTCCCGAGACCTTCAACATGTCGTCGGTGCGGCCGTGATACCAGTAGTAACCTTCTTCATCTACATGAAACTGATCTCCAGTGGTGCACCAATCGCCTGCGAAAGTCTCCTTCGATTTTTCCTGAGCATTCCAGTAACACAGCGCCGCTGAGTCGCCTTTGATTTTCAATGTGCCCATGTCGTTGACTGCAACCTGGTTTCCGTCAGCAGCAACGATGCGCGCTTCGTAGCCTTCAACAAGTCGACCGAGGCTTCCCGGTTTCACATCACCCGGCCGATTTGTAATGTAGATGTGAAACATTTCGGCGGAGCCAATGCCATCACAAATCTCCACCGCCAAACTTTTCTTCCAGCGTTCGTATAACTCGACCGGTAACGCTTCGCCGGCTGAATAACAAAAGCGCAGGCTTGACAAATCGCGAGCCGCAGCGTCTGGTGCATTCAGCATCGAATTGATCATGGTTGGCACCGTGGTAAGGATCGTCGGGCGATAACGCTCAATCACTTCGAAAAGCTTTTCCGGCGTCGAGCGCTCGGAAAAGAGTGCGGTGGCTCCGCCGACCGCGAAAGGGAACAACAAATTCGTTCCAGTGGCATAGCCGAAGAAGAGCTTGGGAACCGAAACTGTCAAATCGTTTTCATTCACGCCCATGGTTCGCTTGGCGAATACTTCGGTGTTGAAAGGCAGATCATGTTGCAGATGGACCGCGCCCTTCGGATGGCCGGTAGACCCGGACGTGAATAACCAGATCGCGATGTCGTCACGATGAGTGTCGGCGGGCGAGCATTCATCATCGGCGGAAAGAAGGGCACCGGCGAATGATTCCCAGATCAATGAGTCATTGGTGAAGGTTTTTGTCCTCTCCCTTTGGGAGGGGATTGAGGGCAGGGCCTGTCGTCGTCCACTAAAACCCTCTCCCCGGCCCTCTCCCAGAGGGAAAGAGGGGTCCTTTTCACCAACGAACACGACAGCGGTTAAATAACGCGCCTCACTTGCTGCCTCACTGAATGTGTTCAGCAGCGACTCGTGCACAACAGCCACCTTCGCACGCGTGTACTCGAGGTAGTACTTGTAATCTTCCGCGGGCAGCAGCGGGTTGACCATCGTGATGACAGCCCCAATCCGTGCTGCGCCGAACCAGCTCCACACGAACTCCGGACAGTCTGGCAACACCAACAGAACGCGATCCTCGATCTCCACGCCAAGTTCGCGCAACGTGTTGCCGACGCGGTTAGACATTCGCGCCGTCTGGCCGTAGGTAAAAGTCTGATCTTGAAAGTAAAGGCAGGTTTTGTTTTCGCGCCCTTCCTCCAGGTTGTGGTAGAGGAAGTAGTCCGCCATGTTGAAGCGCTCTGGAAAGTCAGTCACTCGGAGTAAAGACTCCTCTTAGCTCAGTCGTAAAATTCACTTCGATGGGCTATCGTTATTATCGTACTTCTTGAGCGACGTCGTCGATTTCGTAGCCTATCCGCCAATCACCGGCACGAATGACGACTAAGCGATCAGATTCCTAAGCGCCCTCAGCTGCCAGACGTTCTTCAATGAAGCGTGTCAAAAGCAACTCGTCAGCGACTTCCATAAAAACAAACAGCGCCGCAAAACCGATCTCGTTGGCAAAATCAACTACCTCAGCCACGATAGTAATTGTTTCGTTGTTGGGCAAGGTAACCTGCAGGCGGACTGGCTCTTTGAGTTTTACGCGGCCACCACTCAGCACGAAGCATCCGTTAAGACTGAGGCTCGTGATCGTAGCTGCACGATTAGTACGATTGCGTTCCCAGCGAACCGGGAGATTCACTTTGACGCGCGCCGCTTCTCGGCGGTCTTTGAATGATACAGTTTTGCTCTTGTCGTCCAGCTTCATGGCCGCCAGCTTCTCGAGGCAGTTTTTGAGGATCGTCACTCACACGAACGAAGTAACTTTGCCGCCGCGGTTCAGCCGATTCACTCCCCCGCGAACGGGCAACCAGCTGCGCCGTGGTTGAAGTCAAGATAGGTTCGCGCTTCCCACAGCTCCGGAAAAAACTTTTTATCTAAGGTCGTGCGCAGGTAACCCACACCTTCTGATCCGCCGGTGCCCCGTTTTGTGCCGACCATGCGTTCCACCATCTTGATGTGATGCGAGCGCCAAAGCGAAAAATACTCATCATGTTCGAGTAGGGCTTCGGTCAACTGAAACTCTTCGAAACGTGCTTCAAAATGCGTGAGGATTTCAACTATAGCCTGAGTGCGTTTTCCATAGGCCTTTAGTTGCTCGCGTTCCGCGGCTGAACTTTCAACGACTGGCGCATCGAGCCCGCGACGTCGGAGTGCTGCGTAGTAGGCATCGTTCAACGAGGGAGCGGAAAACCGTTTTTGCAACCGTTCATGGGCAAACTCATCTTGCTTAAACTCGCGCAACAAACCTTCGTGCTTGAGACCGGAAACAAACTCGATCTCGCGAAACTGCATGGATTGAAATCCGCTAGCCGGATTTAGCTGATCCCGAAAGCCCAGGAAACTGATGGGCGACATAGTTTCCAGAATGTGAATTTGATTGACGAGCAGTTTTTCGATTTCGACGACGCGGCGCAAAGTGCGTGACGCTTGTCTGAGCTGGTCGTTATCAAGGAAGTCGACTGCCGCATCCAGCTCGTGAAGTATTTGTTTGAACCAGAGCTCGTAAGCCTGGTGGATGGTGATGAACAGCAGTTCGTCATGGTGCACTGGATCGGAAAGACAGTCTTGCAACGCGATCAGATCGGCGACCCGCAGGTATTTGTTGTAAGAAAGCAGGGAGTTTTTGCCGTAATCGTTGGTCATAAGCCTAAGGATAAAGGATGAGGCATGAAGGATGAGCAGAAGACGTTTTCATCCCTCCGCCTTCATCCTTCAGCCTTTTCAGAATGCCGCCCCAGCGGTCTCATGCACTGCGAAAGCGCGTGTGTCTCTGATCGTTTTCATTTCCTGGATCACGAGTTCCAGTTCTTCGTCGGTCGTGTAAAAGTGGGGCGAGATGCGTACGCCGGCGCCAGGGCGAAAGTCTACGATGAACTCGCGCCTGATCAACTCGCTGGTGATCGCAGCCGCGTCAGGATGTCCCACAGTGATGGTGCCGCCGCGATTGCCTGCGTCCTTCGGACTTGTCACTTCGAAACCCGCGGCTTCGGCAAGTTCGATCAAACGCGTGGTCTGCCGCACGCTCTTGTCACGAATTCTTTCGACGCCGATCTCATTGATTATTCGGTAACCCGACTGGGCGGCGTAGAGCGCGGGAATCGCGGGTGAACCGTGCAGAAAACGGGTGATGCCAGCGGCGTAACGCAACTCAGTCTCGAAGGCGAAAGGCGCGTCGTGCGCCATCCAGCCGGTAGTCTTTGGCTGCAGTTGTTGTTGCAGATCGGGCCGCACGTAAAGATAACCAGCACCGGGCCCGCCGCACAGCCACTTCACCGAGCCACCGGTCGCAAAATCGACATTCAGCTCGGTTACGTCAAAGGGAACAGTGCCCGCTGATTGATAAGCATCGAGCACCACAATGGCGCCAACTTCGTGCGCGCGTTCCGTAATTGCTTTGGCGTTTTGCAAAAAGCCACTCTTGAAGAGAACGTGCGAAAAGGGAACCAGTAACGTCTCTTCATCAATCGCCGCGAGAAAGCGCTCGAGTGGAATCGTTATGCCGTCGTCTGAGGCAACGGTCTCGATTCTTAGCTTGCCATCGCGCGCATGCGCTTCGTAAACATACATGACCGACGGGAAGTTCAGTTCTGAATAAACGATTTTGTTTCGCTTGGGCGTCGGCTCGAAGCAGGAAAGAATCAGCGACTGGCAGATGGAAACATTTTGGTGCATCACGACGCTGCCGGGCGGCGCCCCGATGATGCGGCCGACCTCGTCGCCGACGGTCACGGGCATGTTCCACCAGCCTTCCGCCCAGGCGCGCACACCGCGCGTGGCCCATGTTTCAGCGTAATCGTTAAGGCGTGAAAAAGTTTCCCGGGGCATCGCGCCAAGACTATGTGAAATCAAGTAAACAGTCTTGTCCAGAATAGGAAACTCGCTACGCCACTTAAGAAGCTCGTCAGTCAAAAAGGTTTCTCCGCTCAGTTCCTAAGATTGCTTTAATCTATCATACCAACTGACGATCTTTCTTGCTCATCAAAGCCATCCGCAGATTACGGAGAAGACGAAACAAAAGGCAGGAGACAAGGCGAAATATGTCTCCGTTAAACTCCGAGCGTTTCTGTGTAATCGGCGTAATCTGTGGATGCCTGTTACTACTAGTCAGTGGCTGAACATTGAGGCATGGTAAAGTTAGTCCCGCCACATGTGGAAATTTAAGAACCCAATTCGCCATTCGATTCCTGAAACGGCCTGGCCCTCATCAGCCGAAGCGTCGCAGTCGTTGCTTTATCAATCAATCAATATTGGCAATTTGCGGGCAAGCAGCCGCACCTGGGTCCCGGCAATGGTGCCCTGGCGCGCCACTGAAGATGGGTTCGTTACGCAGGAGAATCTCGATTGGTATCGGCGGTTTGCCGCCGGGCACCCGGGAGTTCTGGTAGTCGAAGCGACGGGCGTTCGCGACATACCGAGTGGGCCGCTGTTGCGCATTGGACACGATCGGTTTGTTCCGGGTTTGAAAAAACTGGTGCAGGCAGTGCGCGAAGCCAGCGACGGCGAGACGAAACTCTTCATTCAAATCATTGACTTCCTCGCGGTGAAACGCCGGCCGGAGCCGGAGAAGTTTTTCACGCGCTTCCTGCAAATAAGCGATCGCCAGCGCGACGCGCTCGCGAGTCTCACCAGCGATCCGACCTGGCGAGAGCGTGACGAAGTTGACATCAGAGAGTTCCTTACCAAGACAAATGACGAGACACTCGATCAAGTGCTAGATCAGCGCGAGTTGGAATCGCTGCGTTTCGGTTATCGCGAGCACGTGACTGATGTACACCTGCCGCACGTGCAGGAGTTGCCTCAAGTCTTGCCAAACATTTTTGCGGAAGCTGCAGGTCGCGCTCGCGCTGCGGGTTTCGACGGCGTCGAGTTGCACTACGCCCATGCCTACACGATGGCCGGTTTCCTCAGTGCGCTCAACAACCGTGAAGACGGCTACGGCGGATCGCGCGAGAACAGAATTCGCTTGCCGCTCGAAGTGTTTCAGTCAGTGCGATCGGTGGTGGGCGATGACTACGTTGTGG
Organism: Pyrinomonadaceae bacterium; assembly: GCA_035472495.1. Taxonomy (GTDB): domain Bacteria; phylum Acidobacteriota; class Blastocatellia; order Pyrinomonadales; family Pyrinomonadaceae; genus PSRF01. The sequence goes on from DATIPD010000006.1 coordinate 53,488, forward strand.
GTGTGCGGTTTCTGGCGGACGAAGTAATTGCCGGTGGAAGTCGCGTGGCTGATGCGAATTACTTCGGAGTTGAATTTGCGCGCGCGGGTTTCGATTTTCTCTCGCTTTCCAAAGGCGGAAAATTTGAAGACGCGCAGCAGCCAAAGATCGGTCAGGCAGTTTATCCCTACACCGGACAAAGCGGTTATGAATGCATGCCGACGGTGCTTTCGGATGCAACCGGGCCGTTTGGTCGTAGCGTTCCTCTGGTTTCGAAAATCAAACGAGCTGTAACTGAAGCCGGATTCACCACGCCAGTGGTCGCGACCGGAGGGATTACAACTTTCGAACAGGCCGAAGCGATCTTGCAGGAAAAACAGGCCGACATCGTGGGTCTAGCGCGTCAGGCACTCGCCGATCCGGATTGGTTCATCAAAGTGAAATTAGGCCGCGGCGCTGATGTGAGACGCTGCACTTACACGAACTATTGTGAAGCACTCGATCAGGCGCATCGCGCCGTTACCTGCAAGCTCTGGGACCGACTTGATTTGCAGGAGCCAGGAATTGCGACGGTGGATGAAGGACGACGACGATTGCTCGCACCGGAATGGCAGCGCTAGACCTTCGCCGCCTCATACTCTGCCATAAATGCCGGATCTCTCCGCCGCAGATCATCATCACTAACGCGCCCACTTCTGGTCATTAGCACATAAGCAAGCTGCAGCGGCGAGAGGTTCATGTAGTCTTTTGCATTTTCAAACCACAGCATGCTGTCGTACGCCGCAGACTGATACTCTGCAATCACTGGTTTGCGAGTTGTCTCGAATGCCGGCAGCGCGTCCGTGACCGCTGAGTTCTTCTGGAAGCACTCAAAGAGCGCGATGGAATCTTCCAGCGCCAGCTTAGTTCCTGAGCCAATAGAAAAGTGCGCGGTGTGCAGTGCGTCACCGAGCATGACGGTCTGATCAAAAAACCAGTTGTCGTTTTTTACCAGCAGGAAGTTAATCCATTTCGAATTATTTGAGCGCAGTTGGTGGCCTTCGAGGTCTAGCGCAAAAACTTCTTCGAGATACCTGCGAGTATCCGCCTCATTCATCTCAGCAAAGCCGGCCGCCTCCCACGTGTTTTGATCGCATTCAATAATGAATGTGCTGGTGGTTTGGTTGAACTTGTAAGAGTGCGCGGCGAACACACCGGCAGCGCTTTCGCGGAAAGTCAGTGTCAGACCATGGAAGAGTTTGTTGGTCCCGAACCAGATGTAACGGTTCGGGCGAACATCAAGAGTTGGGTGAAAGTTGTCCGCATACTGTTTCCGGGCCGTGCTATTGACGCCGTCGGCGGCCACAAATAGATCGCAGTCGACCCGCAACTGCTCAAGATCGTTTACTTCTGTTTTGAAAAGCAGCCGCGCGCCCAGTTCTTCGCAACGTCGCTGCAGTATCTTGAGCAACTGCAGGCGCGAGATGCCAGAAAAGCTGTTGCCACGAATAGAAATCTTGCTGTCACGATGAACTACATCGACGTTGTCCCACGCTGCGAATGATGAGGTGATCGCAGCGTGTGACTCTTCATCCGCCGCGCGCAGATTTGCCAGGGTCTTTCCCGAAAAGACCACGCCCCAACCGAACGTATCATCGGGGCCATTGCGCTCGTAGACTGTAATGTCATGCGCGGGGTTCGCCCGTCGCATGAGAATGGCGAAATACATTCCCGCCGGCCCGCCACCGATGATGTTGATCTTCATTTCTTACTTACGTGTCTTCGCCGGCCCCCTTCCTTTGCATCAGTTCAAATTGAATTCGTTGAGCACCGATTGAGGTGTTTGCTGACAATGGCTTCATGTATCACCTTCTAAGATGACAACGGTGTGTTCAGGTCAGTCCTTCAGTAGTTGGTTGGCAATAATTAGTTTCTGTATCTCGGAAGTGCCTTCGTAGATTCTGAGGGCGCGGACGTCACGATAAAGTCGCTCAACGACACTGCCGCGGACGAGTCCTGCACCGCCGTGAATCTGCACTGCCTGATCGACAATGCGGCAGGCTGCTTCCGTCGCGAAGAGTTTTGCTTCGCTGGCCTCGCGCGTCACGCGCCCGTTGCCGGTGTCCCTCAAGTGCGCGGCACGGTAAACCAGCAGCCGAGCCGCATCGAGTTCCGTGATCATGTCGGCAAGTTTTTCCTGGACCAGCTGATGTTCGGCAAGGAAGCGACCAAACTGTTTTCGGGTCACCGCGTGACGCACCGACTCGTCCAGCGCGCGGCGCGCCATGCCACAGGCCGCCGCGCCCACGCTTGCGCGGAAAGTGTCCATCGTCCGCATGGCCAGCACAAATCCATCGCCTTCAGCTCCAACCATGTTCTCCGCGGGCACGCGACAACTCTGAAACTCAATTTCGCCGATCGGGTGCGCGGCAATCATCGCCGTTCGCTCAAGCACATTGAAGCCCGGCATCTTTGCCCCAACGATAAACGCCGACAAAGCCGCGCGCCCGTTGGCATCAGTTCCGGTGCGCGCAAACACGGTGTAGAAATCTGCCACGCCGGCGTTAGAGATAAACCGCTTCCGGCCGTCGATTACGTAAGCATCGCCGTCTAACTTTGCCGTGGTTTTGATAGCAGCGACGTCAGAACCGGCGTCTGGTTCGGTCAGGGCAAACGCGGCGATTGCTTTGCCCTCAACCGCGCGCGCCAGCCAAAAATCGCGCACGTGTTCCGGGGCCGCCTGACTAATTGCATACGTTCCCAGACCCTGCATAACGAACGCCAAGTCAGCGAGCGCAGAAGAGTAGGAAAGCGCTTCACGCACCAGACAAAGCGCGCGCACGTCCAGCTTTGAACCGGGCGAAGCAACGGCGTAGCGCAACGCATCGGCATTCGCGAGCGTCGTTACAAACTCGCGCAGTTGGGCTTCGACGTCGCGTTCCTCGGCTGCGCGTGACTCGATGTCGCTTTCGATCAGCGTTTGTAAATCGGCTGCCAGCTCGCGATGCTCGGCAGTGAAGAAGGGAAGTTGTTCTATAAACTTGTCCATAATCATAAAGACGAACGTTGGATCTCGTACCTCATTTGTTTTCACTTTCCCGTCCCTTTGGGAAGGGGATTGAGGGGAAGGGTTTGGTGCGTGCTAAACCCTCTCCCCCACTCTCTCCCAGGGGGAGAGGGAGCAAGGTCTACTTGAATTTGGCGGCACGTTTAGCAACAAACGCCTCGTACGCTTCGCGATAATCGGAATGCTGCATACAGATCGCCTGGGCTTGTGCTTCGCATTCCAGCGCTGCCTCCAGGCCCATATCTGCTTCGCGGTCTAACATCTCTTTTGTTTTGGCGAGCGCAAAGCCCGGACCCTTTGCGAGTCGCTCGGCAAACTCTCGAGTGGTTGCCGCCAGTTGATCGCCAGGAACCACGCGGTTGTAAAGTCCGATTCGCTCAGCCTCTGCAGCAGAAATGAAGTCGCCGGTATAGAGCAACTCGGTTGCCTTGGCTAGCCCGACGGTGCGCGGCAACAGGTAGGCGGCGCCCATGTCCGCACCGGAAAGCCCAACTTTCACAAAGAGAAAAGCAATCTTTGCCGTGTCAGACGCGATGCGAATGTCAGAGGCCAGCGCAATACAGGCACCGGCGCCGGCGGTCGTACCGTTAAGACTGGCGATGACCGGCTTTCGCAAAGCGCGCATGTTCTGGATGAGCTCGCAAGTCATGCGTGTGAACTCAAGCAAACCTGACATGTCACACTTGAATAGTTCGCCGATGATGTCGTGCACGTCGCCGCCAGAACAAAAAGCCCGTCCTGCTCCCGTCAGCACAACTACCCGCGCGCCGGCTTCCTCTCGCAACGCCGCAAACGTGTCGGTGAGTTCGCGATAAACTTCAAACGTTAAGGCGTTAAGCCGGTCGGGACGGTTGAGCGTGATGGTGACCACGCCGTCTTCGCTCTGTTCGTACAGAAAACTTTTCGGTTTGTTCATGCGCGAACGACTAGTTGTTGCCTTCTTCGATTATTTTAACTTTAGGGAGCGCACCAGATTTCAAGATCAAAGCAATATCTTCCGCTGACTGCCTGGTGAAGCGTCCGGAGATCTCGCCCTGATCGTTTATTTGGCTTTTGATAAAGGCGACGGATTTGATCTCGCCGTTGTAGATCACCGCGACATATTCACTAATGTGCGCGCCGGTCCAGGCGCCAAACTTTTCCGCTCCTTCTGGTCTTAACGAAAACGCGATGGTGTACTCGTCGGGATTGGAACCAGCAACGGCAGTGGCGTTGCGCAAGTCGCCGCTCGCAACAATTGCGGGAGCTTCAACAACTCCCCAACGCCGTTCTCTGGCGTCGGCCGGCGCGTGCTGTCGTTCAGTGTAGGGCAGTACTAGCCGATTCGGGAGAGGCTTGCCACCGAACGAAGCGAGTGCCGCTTCTTTCGAGTCATACAATTTGGCCGGCGCTGGACTTGGAGGACTTACCAGATGACTGATTTCCAGCTGTCCCTCAGAACTCAACAGGCTTTTCAAACGTTCGCGGTCTGAAACGTTGGGAAGGCTAACTAATATCCGCCCGTTCGGGAGCGGCTTCACGTCATAATTAGAAAGACCAAGCGCGCTCAAACGGCTATCCAGTGTTGTGACCGCGTGATTTGTTGCCGCCTCACGATCTGGAACTTCCTGGTCGATCTCCAGAGTGACGTGCCAATCAAACGGTTGATGACGGTGTAACAACGTGCAGGCCATAACCGGGACGGCCAGGAATACGAGCGCCGCATGAGTGAGCGGTCTGAGCTTCATCAGTCGAGTACAGCCACTGCTTCAATTTCCACTTGAGCGTTGTCGTCCACCAAAGCTTTCACTTCAACCAGCGCCATGGCGGGAAAGTGTTTTCCCATGTGCGCGCGATAACACTGGCCCACTTCATCGCGTCGGGACACGTAAGCCTGTTTGTTTGTCACATAGATAGTCAGGCGCGCAATCTGATCAGGACGACCGCCGGCGGCGGTTACCACGGTGACGACGTTAGCAAGCGTGCGATCGAATTGCGCGACAAAATCGTTACTGACAACGATGCGGTTTTCATCCCACGCGATTTGGCCGGCTACGAAAAGCAGCTTGCCGCCTGGCTCAGCTAGCACGCCGTTGGAGTAACCGCGTGGTGCGCCCAGCGACTCCGGGTTGATTAGTTTGAAAGTCATTTTGATTTGAGAAGTAGATTACTTCCGAAACCGCCAAGACGCCAAGAACGCCAAGAGATTATCCGCAGATTACACCGATTATAGGAATTTCAAACAGCAAAGGAGCTAGCGGAAAACCAGGCCGCAAGAATACCGGCAAGATTAACTTTGCTGTCGATCTGAGTAATCTGCGAATAATCTCCTGGCGCTGATGGCGTCTTGGCAATTAGCAAAACAAAAAGGGCCGCCGTCAGCAACGGTGGCCCTTTGAGTCAAGCTTGAGTCAAGAATTAATCAAGCACCTGGTCGAGTCGAGAAGCGAGCTGGCCGGCCAGGTTGCCGTTCGGATCGAGCCCGCCAATTGCGTCGCCGGCGTTGCCATGTTTGTCGATGATGATGAAGGAGGGCAGCTGGTCGACGCCAAGTTTTTTGGAAGTCGTACCATCCGGATCGCGAAGCACGGTCACCTTCAGACCATACTTAGTGGCGAACGCCCGCAGCTGGTCGTCACTCGCAAAGTTCTTCGACTTCGCGTCTTCCGATTCAGTGCTCACCCAGTAGACGACAACGCCGCGGTCGCTGTATTCGTCGGCCAATTTCCGCACGCCTTGCAACTGGGTTTTCGACAGCGGCAGCCAGGAGGCGCCAAATGCCAGCACCACAACTTCGCCGCGCAGGCTGTCAGAAGTGATGTGCTGACCGTCGATTGAGCGCAGGGAAAACTCGACCGGCACTCCGCCGCGGTTCTGGGCCAACGCCATCGAAGTGCCCAGCAAAACCAGTAGGAACATTGCCAATAGGGATTTGGAATTTCTCAGCATTTACTCTCCTTTGCCCAGATTCAAAGAACCGGGCACTGCGTTAGATGAGTGGGGCAGTGTTTTAGTTGGTCACAGTTGCGACCGTTTCGAGGCCACCCTCGACACGTTCTTACGCGCTCTGAAAAGGGGAATTCGGCGGTGAAACGCCGAAAACTTCCCGGTGCAAAGCGGCGTAATCATCCCACGTGTCCATGTCGCGTGCAATCAAATTCGTTTTCACTTCAACGCGACGGACCAGCGCCTGGTGCTGGTTGAAAAAAGCTTTCAGGCCGGTATTTGGATCGAGCTGAAGCAGCTCTTCGCGGAAGCTCAGATCGACTAGCACCGGATGCCCGCCGCGTTGGTTGCACGTTGGCTTCACTAATAGCGCGCCGTTTTTCCATTCGGCAATAACTTGACGGACCACGTCTCCCGGCACTGCAGCATGGTCAACCGGATTGATGACTACGACTTTGCTCACCGCTGAAAGTGCATCGACCCCGCAGGCAATCGACGCATTCATCTCGCTGTGAGGGTCAGGATTGACGGCGAACGTCAGATCAAGATTGCGCAGTCGTTCTTTCAGTTCGGCAGCTCGCTTGTCCTGCCCGATGACGATTACGAATTGCTCAACTCCGCCGGCGCGTAGATTGTCGATGCAAGTTTCGACGACTGTTTTTGAACCAAAGGGAAGGAGGGGCTTGAACGCACCCATGCGGGACGAACGACCGGCGGCAAGGATGATGGCGGCAACGCTAAAGTCTGGAGTCGTGAGTCTGGAGTCTGGAGTCCGCGGATTTGGCAAAGGACTTTCACTCATCTTGGAAACGCTTGAACTCCATACTGGAGACTCACGACGCTAGACTAGTTCTTGCAGTGCTTTGATCGTGTACTGTCTGGCCATTTGCTTGCGCCAGTTCATCACGAAGTCAGTGTTGTCGAGCGGGCGGGCTTTGATGTAGGCGGCTTCGGCGGCGGCTTGAATGTGATCAGTATCGAACGGCTGACCGATCAATGCCTGGTTCGCCTCGATGATGTTGAGCGGCGAAGGCGCAATGCCGCCGAGGATGATTTTTGCATCAGCGACGACGCGGTCGCTTCCGGTTCCGACATCCTTGATCCATGCCGCCACGCCCAGCACGGGAAAATCAAAGGCGCCCCGGCGACGCAGTTTTTGATACGACGCACGCCAGCCGTTGAGCGCGGGCAGATGAATATCGACTAGCAACTCGTCGGGTCGCTTCTTCAGGTAGTCGATCCCGTCGTCGTTGTAGAAACCGGCGGCATCGATCATGCGTTCACCCAGAGTGGACAGCAGACGAAACTTCGCGCCAATCGCCACCATCACGGGGACTAAATCAGACGATTGCACTGCCCAGCATTTCGAGCTGCCCGGTGCTACCCAACAAACATCGCCGTCTTTTTTCAAACAGAAGTTAATGCCTTTGCGCCATTCGTAGTTCTGATCGTAGTAGTTACAGCGCGTATCGAGCAGCAGATTGCCGCCGATAGTGCCCATGTTGCGGAGGATGGGCGTCGAGATTGTGCGCGCTGCTTGAGCGATGACCGGATAGTCGCGCAGGATGATTGGGTGTTCGACGATGTCGGTGAGCGTTACGGAAGCGCCGATCCGAATTCCCGATTTGCCATCGCCAGTTATCTGGTTCAACTCCGGAACGCGCATCACGGAAATCACTGTGCGCGGCGTCTGCTGCCGGCGCTTCATGTTGGGATAGAGATCGGTTCCCCCGGCGACAAACTGTGCGGTCGGCCCAACGTCGCCGACAATCTTCACCGCTTCCGCGATGGTGCGCGGCACGCGGTATTCAAATTTGGGCAGACGCATCATAAAGATTTTGTTTGTTCAGGACACCGACACGCGCTAGAGCGTTTTGTAAACTCTGCTCAGCTCGCCAAAGAATTCGGTACGGCGCATTTCGAGATCACCTTTGTAAGACTCCATTTTCTCCAAACTAATTGCCCGCGCAAGGATCAGATCAGTTTTGTAACAGAGGATGTTCTCTCCATATTCTCTTAGAAGCTTTCGACCTGTTTCGTCCCCCAGAAGAATCAGTTTTGGTTCAGCGCTCGACAATTGGTTGAATCCATCAGTTAGTTCTTCTCTTAGTTGCTCAAGCTTGTTATTTGCGGTTTCTTTAGTTTCCGTCGGCCATGCACGCTCGGTCCAGTTGAAGGCATATGCCCAATGCCTGAGAGCAAGTTGATGAAAAGTGGCCACTTCTAGCGACACGAGCTCCAACATTTCTCGCTGTCGCTGAAGACGCTCCTTTTCTATCGTCTGACGGTGATTGGCTCGGGTTAAGAAATAAGTCGTCACGCCACTGATGATCGCCCCGAGGCCAATTTGACTGCCGTGTCCAATATTTCGAGTTTAGTCACCATGCATTATTCCAAGGTCAGCGCGAAAACTGATGAGTCACGAATGCACAGCGACGCAGACCCATATCTTTCCCGTCGCCACCTTCCGTAGGTGTCAATACACGTAGGGTTCCGCCAGTAAACTGACGGAACAGCGCCTGGTCCAAAACGTCCGTTGCGGCTTTTTTCTGTTTAGGCAATGCAGGTAATCAGGCATATTCCTGCGTTCATTCAGGCTCTTTTCTTCTCGTCAATTTTCAACTCTGGATGTCGCGCGAGAAAGCCCCCACGCTTCATCTTATATCGGCCGGGTTTGAGCATGTCATCGTCTGTCCAGCCGCGCTTTAAACCTGCGGCGTAGTCCTTTTCCGTAACGACGAGTTCAATCTCTTGCGACTTGGGTTTGGATTTCTCACTTTTCTTGTTCTTCATATGCCTTTCTTTCTGCAGATGTCGGTGGCCGCGCAGAATTATCCGAATGACGTCGCCGATTCGTTCGGCAAAGACGACGAACAACATTCGCCTTGTGGAGTATCCGATAATGAAAAAGCGCCGGTCATTAAATGCATATTTTGCGTCTTGGCCTTCCACGGCGGTCGGGTCGTAGAAGACCTCTGTCGCCTCGCCGAAACTGACGCGGTGTTTCTTGAAGTTCGCAGTAGCCTTTCTGTCGTCCCATTCAAATCGCAAACCTTACACCCTTCATGATCTCTTCCTCACGAATCCACGGCCACGCTCGGCATGTCCGTCTCAGGCGAACGTGGATCAATCGGCCTTACCATTTATCTGATAATGATCACCACCGTCATCGAGCCCTTTGTCCGCGTCTCTTTCGTCTAGCAGTGTCAACTTAGCGACGAAACTGTTTTGCGTAGATACCACGCCCGATAAATTTGAGTTTGCTCAGGTCGTACTCTGGTCGCATTTCGTCGTCGTCCTCTGCCACCAACCGTTTCTTTTTCATAGCTAAGCGTGAACGGCAATGCCGAAGAATTTGCTTCCAACCAAAGCTTTAATCTTGATCAGTGGCTGATCGGGATGATCCGGGTTTGGTACCAGGCGAAGATTGGTGCAGTCGACCAGCAGATCGACCGTCTCCAGCACCGTTTGTCCAATCAAAACTTCCGAACCAAGCACCAGCATCTCTTCCGTGGTGCGACGTCCCATAATGTTGATGCCGACCATTTCCGAGACGCCAACTTCTTCGCGCGAGTCATTGGCGTAAACAGCACGTGCCGTTCTCACAACTTCCAATCCTAAATGCTGAAGTACCTGAACCGGCAACACGGAGCGAATCGCCCCTGTATCAACTAGCGCCGTTGTCTCGTAATAACGAATCTGATCCGACGTGAGCAGTCCTCGCCGAACCAATGCTTCGTCGGCGCCGTTGACTAGCTTCACTTGAGCTCTGACTTCACCCATGAGCGCGTACACCTCGCTAGCATGCTTCACAATTTCGGGAATGGTCCGAATTGTGCGGACATGGCTCACAGAGCGCAATGTCGAGACTTCTAATCGCGTTTTCTTTTCCATGCAAATTCTCTGGCAGTGACTACGAATGCACGGCCACGCTGGGCATCTCTTTCCCGTCGCCACCTTCAGCTGGTGTCAACACCCGCAGCGGCTCCGGCCAGTCGACTGACGGCACCGCGCCGGGGCCAAAGCGTCCGTCGCGGCCTTTATCTTTTTCACGTAGCGCTTTCAAAACTTTCTCAGGTGTAATCGGCACTTCATCAATGCGCACACCGACGGCGTCGTAAACCGCATTAGCCACCGCCGGCGGCACCGGCAACAACGGGCCTTGTCCAACTTCCTTCGCACCGTAGGGCCCATTCGGATCCGGATCCTCGATCAAGTACGTCTTAACGTCGCACATTTCCATCGTGGTTGGGCTCTTATACTCAAGCATCGACGGAAACTTGTGCACTACATTTCGGTTGGCGCGGTACGTCATTTCTTCCATCAGGACTTCGCCGAGACCCATGTACACGCTGCCCTCGACCTGTCCCATCACCAGCATCGGATTGATCGACTTGCCGATGTCGTGCGCAATCCAGATTCGTTCGACGACGACGATCCCGGTATCACGATCGACGTCGACTTCCGCGATCGCTGCCGAGTAACTGTAAGCCGGCGACGGGCCCACGCCGGCGCCTTTGAATCTTCCCGGCGAACGCGGCGGTGAATAGGAACCAACCGTTCCGATCGTGCCAAACTTTGATTCCGCCAACACAACCGCTTCGGCAAAAGAAACGGCAACTTCCGGGTTTTCGACATCGAACGCGCGGCGTTCAGCAAGGCCTACATTTTCAACGGGTACGCCCAGCTTTTCCGCGACTGCCAGCACCAGCAATTCGCGGGCACGCTCAGCGGCCTGGATCGCTGCGTTGCCGGTCATCAGTGTGACCCGACTGGAATAACTACCAAGGTCAACCGGCGTCAGATCTGTGTCTGCAGTGATCACGCGAATGTCGAACGGATCGATGCCGAGTACTTCGGCGACGATGTAAGCGAGAATCGAATCCGAACCCTGGCCGATGTCTGTCGAACCGCACATCACACAAACGCCACCCTGACGATCAAGTCGCAACTGAACGCCGGACTGCGGCATGTTGTTCCAGTAGATCGGCAGTCCCGCGCCGCAAATGTACGAGCTGCAGGCGATGCCGATGCCTTTGCCGTCAGGAAGTTTGCGATTGTTGAAGTCCCAACCCGAAAACTTACTCTTCCAATCAGAGCCCGCGACGATTTTGTCGAGGCACGCACCCAGACCCATGCTGCCAATGCGTAAATAATTCGCCGTCACGGTATTCGGTTTGACGAGGTTCGCCCGTCGCATGGCAGCCGGATCGAGTTTTAGTTCTTCCGCGATTTTGTCGAGTTGCACTTCCAGCGCGTAACGAGGCTGCGGCGTTCCGTGTCCACGCTTTGGCCCGCACGGCGGCTTGTTAGTGAACGCGCGCAGTCCCTGGAATTTGTAGCGAGGCACTTCGTACGTCACCGTTTGCAGCGCGCCCGTGTAGAAGGTGCTGGCAACGCCGTAACTTCCATAGGCGCCGCCATCGAGGAACGACTGAAAATGCATTCCGGTGATCGCGCCGTCTTTTGTGACGCCGGTTTTGATGTTCATCAACACCGGATGGCGTCCGCGGTGGCAGTAGAAAACTTCTTCGCGGGTGAGTGTCACCTTCACCGGGCGACCGGTAATCATCGAGAGTTTGCAAACGATAACTTCGTGATTGAACGGATCGCTCTTGCCGCCAAAGCCGCCACCGTTTGGCGTAGCAATCACGCGGATGTGGCTGGCGGGCAACTGCAAAACTTTTGCGAGCGCGCGATGAACGTAATGAGGCGTTTGGGTGGAACTCCAGAGAGTGATCTTGCCGTCGGGATCAAAATTGCCGATGGCGGCGTGTTGCTCCATCGGCAAGTGAGTGTTGCCTTCGTAGAAAAAGATGTCTTCGCGAATTAGATCGGCGGCGGCGAAACCTTCCTCGATGTTCCCAAATTCCAGCGAGACTTTCTTGTGGATGTTGGCTTCGTCGCCGTACTCGTGAATCCGTGGTTCGTCAATGAGAATGGCTTCGTCAATTGACGAGATAGTTTGCAGCGGTTCGTATTCGACTTCGATCAGATTCATCGCGTCGAAAGCGACGTCTTCATCAACGGCTGCGACCGCCGCTACCGGATCACCAATGAACCGAACCTTGTCGGTGCAGAGTGCGTGTTCGTCCTGGCTGACCGGAAGAATTCCATAGGAGATGGGGAGATCTTTGCCGGTGATAATCGCAAAAACGCCCGGCAAAGCTGCTGCTTTGGAAACATCGATGTTTTTGATGAGCGCGTGGGGCAGGTGACTGCGCAAGATCTTGCAGGCGAGCATGCGCGGCAGCACGATGTCGTCGGCAAACCTGGTTTGCCCGGTACACTTCGCGCGCGCGTCAACCTTGCGGAAAGGTTTGCCGACTACGTTAAGCGGTTTCTTGTTGTTTCCGTTCGTGGTCATGAAAAATATTAGCCGCGGATTTACGCGGTCAAACGCGGATCTGAAAGCTGCTAGAAAAGATCTGCGGATTCGCGGAGATCCGCGTTAATCCGCGGCTGATTTACTCCAAACCGTAAACGCTCTCGCGCGGCAGTTCGATCTCCTCACCCCGCATGCGCGCGGCGGCGAGTTCGACGGCTTCGTATATTTTTATGTAGCCGGTGCAGCGACAAAGGTTTCCTGACAACGCTTCTTTGATTACTTCGCGCGAAGGATTTGGGTTCTTTTTCAGCAACTCCTCAGCGACCAGCAAAAACCCGGGCGAACAATAACCACACTGCGCCGCGCCGGTGTCAGCAAATGTGTGCTGCAGTGGATGAAGCTCAGCGCCATTCGCCATTCCTTCGATCGTCTTTACTTCCTGTTCCGCCGCGTCGAGTCCCAGCATCAAACACGAAAGAATTGAGCGACCATTGACCAGCACTGCGCAGGTACCACACTCACCGAGTTCACAGCCGTGCTTGGTTCCGATCAAACCCAAATCTTCACGCAACACTTCGAGCAGAGTCTTATGCGGCGCGAAGGCTACCTCGGCGGCTTCGCCATTGAGCGTGAATTTGATGAGGGTCTTTTGTTTTTGCATTTCTTCCTGTGCCATCCTAGCGATTACGAAAGCCCCTCGCGAGTCTCTTGAAATTTCGCCAAGTCCCGGGCGCCATGAATGACTGCAAGCACTTCAAGTCGATTGTCACCGATCCGATAGATTAGTCGATAGTGTTGATACAACACTTCACGAACGTTCTCGTCATTCTTTTCGGGAGCAACGCGACCCGCATTAGGGTATTTTGCTACTCCTTCCGCAGCCAGAATAAGTTGTTGCACGAAACCGCTGGCATACACGTCAGAGTCTCTAGCTATGTAGGCGTACAATTCGCGAAGGTCTTCAACGGCGGGTTCGGTCCAGACTATCTTCATTCGCGTGCAAAGAGCTCTTTCACTTCGTCGTGGGGAACAGTGCGGCTCTCATCAGCGGCCTTAATACCTTCCTCAATCTTTCGCTTAACGTATAGCCGATACATGATGTCTTCCCAGGTTGCGTCCTCAGGAAGCCGGGAAATCAACTGTAGGGCTTCGTCTTTGGTGGTACTCATAAAGCGTATCTACTGCTCCAAAGTGACAAGAAAAATATAGCATAAACAACTCCGCTTACGCCTTTGCACTTCCCGCGTCCTTCTTGACCTTATTCAACATGATGTTGTCGATCAGACGCGTTTTGCCCACAAATGCCGCAACGGCAATTAACACCTGGCGGTCGTCGATCTTGTCTAACTTCTCGAGCGTGTCGGCATCTACGAGACTAACGTAATCCAGCCGCACTCTCGGCTCAGTCTCAATCGTTGTACGGATGACATCGGCGAGCTTGGCGGCGTGACGCTCACCGCCCTTGTAAGTCTCTTTTGCTTTTTTTAACGCACGATGAATGATCGCGGCCGACTCTTTTTCTTCGTCATCGAGGTAAAGATTCCGCGAAGAAATTGCCAGCCCGGAATCTTCGCGAACTGTCGGCAAAACGACAATCTCGGTATCAAACGCGAGGTCGCGCACCATGCGTTTTATGATCAGGGCTTGCTGGGCGTCTTTCTGTCCGAAGAACGCGAAGTCGGGTCGGATCGCGTTGAGCAGGATTGCAACGATGGTGACGACTCCGCGAAAGTGTCCCGGCCGCGACTCGCCCTCCAGCAACTTGGAAAGTCCGCCGACGTTTACGTAAGTGGAAAAATCTTTCGGGTAAATCTCTTCCGGGTTGGGTGCGAAAATGTAATCGACGTTGTAGTCGGTCAACAGGGCAGTGTCTTTAGTGAGATTGCGCGGATAGTGTTCGTAGTCTTCGCTTGGTCCAAATTGAGTTGGATTCACGAATACTGAAACGACGACGACATCGCACATGCGGCGAGCTTCGCGCACCAGACTCAGGTGGCCCTCATGCAGCGCCCCCATTGTTGGCACCAGCCCAATTGTTTTGTCCTGCTCGCGGCGAATTTTGCGCGACACCGAAGTCATTCGCTGCCGCCGATTGATAATTTCCATGACTAGTGAATAGTGAAATGTGAAAAGTGAAGAGTTTACGCCGTTCCTCGGAAGCGTCGTTCGGAAACTCGTATTGGAAAGAGTGATTGGTGAGTTGCCAGCACGGAGTCGTTATCCATGAACTCTTCACTATTTACCATTTACTTTTTACTGTTCTTCCCCATTTCAAGTTCTTCTGCGGCCTCCGCCGGTAGCGCATACGACTCATTTTCGGAAGGATAGCTACCATTGCGCACGTCCTCAGCATAACGGCTGACAGCATCCGTCATCACCTGATGCAGGTTAGCGTAAGGACGAACAAAGCGCGCGAGTTTGCCAAACGACAAACCAAGCATATCGTGTAACACCAGCACTTGAATGTCGCAGCCCGCCCCGGCGCCAATGCCAATCGTGGGAATGCTGATGCTCTCAGTTATCAAACTCGCAATTTCACGCGGCACCACTTCCAACACAATCGCAAACGCGCCCGCATCCTCGAGCGCGCGCGCATCGTCTAACAACTGACGCGCGGCTGCCGCAGTCTTGCCCTGGACACGATACGCGCCGAGTTTATTGATCGACTGTGGCGTCAAACCGATGTGGCCCATCACCGCAATTTCTTCGTCGACCAGTCGCTTCACCAGTTGCACGCGTTTGTGACCGCCCTCGAGTTTGATCGCCTCAGCGCCGCCTTCTTTGACCAGGCGCAATGCGTTCCTAACCGCGTCGTCAGCCCCGGTGTGAAATGAACCGTATGGCATGTCGGCAACCAGTAGTGCCCGCTGCACCGCGCGCCGCACCGCCTTCAAGTGAATCAGAATCTCTTCCAGCGTTACCGGCACAGTATTGCCGTAGCCAAGCACGACGTTACCGAGGCTGTCGCCAACGAGGATGATGTCGATGCCCGCCTCGTCAACAATCCGCGCGCTAGGAAAGTCGTATGCCGTCAGGCAAACGAGCTTTTCTCCGCGTTGTTTGCTGGCTTTCAGTGACGGGGCGTTTACTTTTTCGGGACGTTCAGGTTTGAGATATGGCATAGCTAGCCCTCATTACACGGCCGTCTTGACCAGGTTGCGCCGCATTTGATCAGGGAAGTTTTCTGATGTCCAAGGGTGTTTGCAAGTGGGGGTCATTATAGGGCGACCCGTTCCGGGTAGCAACCAGTTGGTCTGGAGTCACGGAAATGAGAAATTCCGACTATTCTCGCCTGGATCCGGAAGGTGCACACGAGACTCCGGTGCGGAAGGCGTTCAATCTGGGATTGTGATGCGACAGTTCACTTGAGATTTTGCAGGAGAATAATTTCCTGCATGTTTGCACCCCGCGTGTACGCAAGGCCGCTACCGTCGAATGACCAACCGAGCTGATGAACTTGAACGTCTTCAAAGCCTTTGATTGGTTGTGGCCCCTTCTCGTCGAGTCGTTGTCGCCAAAGGCCCTGAATCGAATCTTTATAGATCAGCGCGGTACCGTCCGGCGTCCAGCGCATTTGCTTGGCAAGATTAGTCGGCGGTCTTTGCGGAAGCGGAAATACCTTCTCGGGTTCTCCGCCGGTGAAGGGAATGATCGCTATGTGAAGTGGAACCGAGTGGGAAGATTCCAGGTAAGCGATTTGTTTTCCATCGGGCGAGACTTGGGGCCCGGTCGAGAAATTTAGTGTGAGTTGAGTTGAGTGCTCACCGTCAATCGACATACGCCAGAGCGTAGAGGTCCCTAATCGATCAGAAACGTAAAGAATCCACTTACTGTCCGGCGAAACGGAAGGTTGAGAATTGTTGCCGTTGTTCTGAGTTAACTGTTTAGGCGCGCTCCCGTCCCTGTTCGCTCGCCAGATTTCAAACCGACCTGAACGATTGGACTGAAATACTATGTAGCGATTATCGCGGGTAACGTTGATTTGACGATCGATAGAGTCTGAATTACCGCTGGTGAGTTGCCGGCGATTACTCCCATCGCTGTTCATCTCCCAGATGGCGATGGCATCTCCCACGTATGCCGAATAGAGGAGATGTCCTTCGGGGGTCCAGGTAAGTCCGTCAACCCCTTCATATCTGGGAGCGATGCCCTGTAGCACAAGGCGCGTTCGCTGGGGGTCGCCGTCAGGCGCCTGCCAAATCTCGGATTCCATGTGGCCCTGCAAGACTGCCAGTATGCCGTTAGACGATAGGCTCAAAGTGTCGATCAGATACTGATTTAGGTCGTTGGTAATTTTCCGCGGCTCGCCGGCCGGGTAAGGTACGAACCATATCTCGCTTCTTCTGGCAGTCTGGCTGTTTCGCGCTGTCAAGAGCAGGCCGCTGCCATCTGCCTGCCATGCCAGATTGCCCACGGCGCCCCAATCTTGACCACTGATTTTCCTGATGTCGCCATCAGCCACGGCGACCGCAAGTATTTCACTGCGCCGATCGTTTGCTTTGTTGGCTGCGACAGCGATGGAAAGTCCGTCGGGTGACCATGATAGACCGCTGCTTGAAAAAGTTTCGGGCCGTTTTCGCGTGACGAGTGTGCGCTCGTTCTTGCCGTCTCTGCTATCGGCGATGATGATTGATGTCTCTTCGCCGTCGCGCCGAAGAAAGGCAAGCTGCTTTCCATCCGGAGAGAAAGTGACCGCACTGTCTACGTGCGACAGCAACTCGCTCATTATTCCGCCCACAATCGGCATGCGCACCAGTTTGGTTGCAGAATCGGCAAACAGACCCTCGGTGAGATAGACGCTTTGGCCGTCAGGCGAAAACGTTAGTCCGTTATAGCTACGATCAGACTGCTCGGCGATCAACACGCTGCTGTTGCTTTCGATCTGCCCTAACCATAATGACTCTTTGTCACCGATGCGCTGCCGGTAAACGACTGATTTGCCATCAGGCGAAATCGCCACTCGAAAAGGCACGCCGCCCTGCGTGGCAAATCGGCTGATGGCGACTCTGGCCCACGGGAGCGGCGCCGCTGATGTGTGATTGAGGGTCCTTGTCCAAACGCTTAAGCCTGCGATTGCCAGCACCGCGGAGCAGGTAATAAGCAGGATCAGCAGCGGCGAATTCAGTCGCTCTACTGCCCTGGCGATCTGTGCAGCGAACGACACGAGCGGTGACTCAGTCTCTTCCTGTTCCACGGTGACTCGCGCGAAAGTTTCACGCTCGACTGTCAAACTCTCATCAAACTGGTGAACATCTGCCGTGAATCGGTAACCGCGTCCTGAGACTGTGGTGATGTAACGAGGATGGCTGGCTCGTTCGCCGAGCGCACGCCTAATCGTTGACATGTTCACTGTCAGGTTCGACTCTTCAACGATTTGATCCGGCCACACGAGTGCGAATAGCTCGTCTTTGGTCAGCAACCGGCCACGGTTGCGAATCAACACCAGCAGCATCTCAAACGCTTTTCCGTGCAGCGGGATTACCTTGCCATAGCGTACGAGTCTGCGGTCGTCAGGTTCAAGCTGGAAGTCGTCGAACTCGTAAGTCAGATGCGTTTGGACCGTCATTATCGACCTGCGGATTATTTCGGAAAATTCCTGGCCCAATTAAAGATTTTCGGAGTGCTCTGGGCAGAAACTCTCGGCCATTCAGGACCGCAAAATCTCCAGGCACAAGGTTTTTGGGGGATGTGACCTGGATTTTAACCCAGGCAGGAAAGAGGCCCCAAGACTTTTCGGGTTAGCCGTGAGACGCAAGAAAAAAACAACAATCACCTTCGAGTCGCGCGAGCGAACGACTATTCGGCACGGTGTCTTACCAGCGACTGCCTGGTGCGAATGGTGTCGAGCCGACGTTTTGCCGCTCTCGCCCAACGAAGCGGCGGCGCTTGCAGGGAGCGATATGCGCGCCATCCTTCGCGGCATTGAAGTAGGCCGCATTCATTTGATTGAAGGCGACGAAAAAGGATTGCGGGTCTGCAGCCAGTCGATTCTTCGAAAGTAGACGCAAGCATTAAGAGAGGTTGTCATGAAATTCAGAACGAACCGCATAGGAAAGCTGATCATCCTTTTCGCGCTGTCGATAGCGTGGCTAATACTGCCGCACGAAGTCCGTCGCGCAATCCAGCCAACCGCGCTCGCCGCTGCCACAACCTTTACGGTGAACGTTACCGGTGACGGCCAGGATGCGAACCCAGGCGACGGGATTTGTCAGACTAACGTTGCCGGCAATTGTTCGCTGCGCGCCGCGATTGGAGAGGCAAATGCCAATTCAGGCAAGGACACGATCAACTTCAATATTCCCGGCGCGGGCGTACACACCATCAGTCCGAATACTCCGCTGCCTGCAATTACTCAGGGCGTGATCATCGACGGTTACAGCCAGCCGGGTGCGAGTCCAAACACTCTTCCCAGTAGTGACAACGCGGTGCTGCTGATTGAGTTGAGCGGAGCCAATATTGCGCCCGACCCCAACGGAGGGGAGAACGGACTAGAAATACTTGACGGCAACGGAACAACGATTCAGGGACTGGTGGTGAACAGCTTTGTCACCGTTGGAATTGGCGTGGAATCCGGCGCTGGACGCTCAAGCGAAACCACGATCCAGGGTAACTTCATTGGTACCGATCCTACCGGCAACCTCGCGCGGCCAAACCGCGTGGACGGAGTTTTTCTGAGTGGGAGCCTTGGCGTACAAAGCAACAACAGGGTTGGCGGCAGCACGCCCGCGGCGCGCAACGTCATATCTGGAAACGGAGACGGCCAGGCGCCACTTCTTCCGGCTGACGGCATTTTCATTGAAGGCGGTGGCCCCACTTTTGTTGAGAACAATTTCGTTGGCCTCAACGCGGCCGGGACTGCGGCCCTGCCCAACGAGGGTGATGGAGTACATGCTACTTTCTCAATCGGTGCAATCATTGGTGGCAGCGTCGCGGCGCGCAATATTATTTCCGGCAACGGCGGTAACGGCATTTTCTTCGGCGGAGGAAACGAAGGCCACAACTTGGTGCAACAGAATTTTATCGGCACGAATCCTGACGGCACAGCGGCAATTCCTAACGCTCGGGCCGGTGTTCAGCTTAACGGCTTAACCGATGTTATCGGCAGCCCAAACGCCGGCAATCTGATCTCAGGAAACGGCGAACACGGGGTCTTTATAGATGGGGGCGAAAGCAATCAGGTTCAGGGTAACTATATCGGCACTGATTTAACCGGCACCACACCGCTGGGCAACACACTGTCCGGCGTGTCCTTAGCCGACTCCGCGAACGGCAATACGATTGGAGGCGCGATTGGTCTTGGAAATACTATTGCATTCAACGGCGATCGCGGAGTCAACGTTACCGGCGCTGACACTATCAGCAATGCCATTCTTACGAATTCGATGTTTTCAAACGGCAACCTCGGAATTGATTTGGGCGGCGCCGGGGTGACGCAGAATGATCCCGCCGACGGCGACGCAGGTCCCAACAATCTGCAGAATTTTCCAGTGCTGAATTCCGCTATCACGAGCAGCGCGACCACAATTGTAAATGGCAGCATAGACGGCACGCCCAACACCGCTATCACGGTTCAATTCTTCACCAACGCGACCTGCGACCCGTCCGGAAACGGCGAAGGTCAAACGTTTGTCGGCTCTATAAACAAAATGACGGGCGCTGACGGGCACTTCATGTTTTCAAGCACGATGATGACAAACGTCGCTGCCGGACAGTTCATCACAACCACCGCGACCGATTCCGGCAACAACACTTCAGAGTTTTCTCAATGTGTTCAGGTCACCGGCTCGTCTTCGAGCAAGCTTCAACTCGGCCAATCCTTCTACAGCGTTTTTGAGGATTGCACGGCCTTGACGATCACCGTCGCGCGCACGGGCGATACTGCCAACGCCGCGTCGGTTGATTACGCGAGTCAACCAGGAACAGCCAGTGATCATTCTGACTTCAATACGGCGGTCGGCACGCTCAACTTCGCTCCAGGCGAGACTGCAAAATCTTTCGATGTGCTAATCACCGAAGACTCTTTCGTCGAACCAACCGAGTCGTTCACTGTTGCGCTCTCCAATTCTTCTGGCGCCACCCTTGGATCACCGGCGACTGCGACCGTACAGATCTTCGATGACTCGCCCGAATCCTCCGGCAATCCGATCGACGCAGCCGACGATTTTGTCTGCCAGCACTATCACGACTTTCTAAACCGCGAAGATGATTCAGCTGGTCTCGACTTCTGGGCCAATCAGATCGAGGCGTGCGGCAACGATGTGCAGTGTCGCGAGGCGAAGCGAGTTAGTGTCAGCGCGGCGTTCTTCCTGTCGATTGAGTTTCAGGAGACAGGCGGTTTTGCTATTCGCGTTCAGCGCGCGGCTTTCGGAAAGAAGTCTGACGATGCTACAAAGCGACTTAATTACCTGGAGTTCATCCACGACGCACGTTTTGTTGGTGATGGTGTGGTGGTTGGCCAGCCGGGCTTCGCTGCGCACCTCGAAGCGAACAAGCAGGCCTACATCAATCAGATCGTTGCGTCGGCGGCTTTCACGTCGGGTTATCCGACAACGATGACGGCTGCTCAATATGTCGATGCATTATTTTCTTCGGCCGCAGTGACACCGACGGCATCCGATCGTCAGGCCGCAATCAATGCATTCGCTGGTGGCGGAACGGCGGGTCGTGGAGCTGCGCTGCGGTCTGTTTCCGATTCAAATTCACTGCGTACCGCCGAGTTCAGCCCCTCGTTTGTGCTGATGCAATACTTCGGTTACCTCCGCCGCAACCCGACTG
This sequence comes from Pyrinomonadaceae bacterium, assembly GCA_035472495.1. Classification (GTDB taxonomy): domain Bacteria; phylum Acidobacteriota; class Blastocatellia; order Pyrinomonadales; family Pyrinomonadaceae; genus PSRF01. The sequence continues at coordinate 74,541 of DATIPD010000006.1, forward strand.
ACGCGCCGGACAACAACGACAACGGCTACCAGTTTTGGCTCACAAAGCTCAACAACTTCAACGGCGATTTTCAGAAGGCGGAGATGGTAAAGGCTTTTATCCTGTCTGGGGAATATCGCTCGCGGTTTGGTACGCCGTAATCGCCATGCAGAGAGACGTACGCTTAACAGTCTGCCGGCAGCCAGAGTCTCACTTCGGATTTATCGGTGGATTCATGAAGTAACTCGATAATCGTTCGACGAAGGACGGGGTGCTGTGAGCGTGGGCAGAGTTCAGCAAGTGGCACGAGCACAAAGCGACGGTTATGAAACCGTGGATGAGGCAAGGTGAGAAGCTCGCTGGCCCTGATTTGCTGGCCGTAGAGAAGCAGATCGAGGTCGATTGTCCGCGGACCATTCGGTGAATCTCGAGTGCGCCCCAACGAGTTTTCCACGCGTAGCAGGCGCCTCATCATTTCCTCAGCTCCGCAGGATTCATCGATCCTTAACTCTGCAACCATGTTAAGAAACAGTGGCTGTGGGGGAAACGTTTCCACCGGCTCAGTTTCATAGATTTGCGATAGTCGACTAACTTTGAGTCCAGCGTCGAGCATGCCACTGACGCCGAGCAGAAGATTACCCGCGCGGTCGCCGAGGTTAGAGCCGAGGCTGATGTAAGCAAAGGCTGGCATCGAGTAAGCAGTAATCAGCAATCAGAAATCAGCAGTCAGCGATCAGCAATCAGCAAGAATACGTTCGCGGCCGGAGAAATATCCATTCTATACTGAGACATCCTCCAACTGATTGCTGATTGCTGATTGCTGACTGCCACCAATGTCACAACTCTTAACTCTTCTCTGGCTTAAGTGGGCGCTCTTTCGGAATTCACTCCGCAGTTCGAAAGCGATAGTCAATCGAATCGCATCGCTCCTTGGCATAGTCGTGGCGCTGGTCCTGGCGTTGTCGATCGCTTTTGGCTTAGGCATCGGGGCTTACGCCCTGACGTCGCCTGAGGTTGGTTTTCAAAAAGCGTTTGAAGCTCAACGCGCGCACGGCGAGGCAAGTATGCCGTCGGCCGAATTCATATTTTTTTCGATCTTCGCTCTGGTGTACCTCATCTGGTCGACCGTACCGCTTAGCATCGGCAGCAATCGCACTTTTGATCCGGGAAATCTGCTGCTTTACCCGATCAGTCTGCGAAAGCTTTTCGCGATCGACTTCATCAGTGAGGTTGCCGGTCTGCAGGCAATATTCGCAATACCGGCAATAATTTTTGTTGGGATAGGCGCCGGGCTGGGGAGTGGTCACCTCGTTGCCGGGATACTGCTTTCGCTGACGGCAGTATTTTTTGGGATTGCGCTTTCGAAATGGATCTCGACTTCAGTCGGATCGCTCTTGCGCAGAAAAAGAACGCGCGGAGAAACGTTACTGGCGTTAGTCGGCGCCGTGGCTGGTTTGGGTGGCGCGTTGTTTGGTCAGATCGCGCCCGTGATTTTTCGCCACGCGGAAACAATTACTTATCTTCGCTGGACTCCGCCAGGCGCGATTGCCTATGCGCTCGCCTTTGGATTGAAAGGGAATTGGTTTGGCTACGCGCTCGCCCTGTTGGCCATGGTCGCGTACTCGTTCCTTTTAGTTTTCGTTACCTACCGGCTGGCGCAACGCGCCCTGACCGGAAGCGGTCGAAAGCGTCGCGAACCGGCAAAGACAGCGCCGCAAACAAACGAAAGCTACACTGGGTGGGAACTCCCCCTCCTTTCACCGGCGCTGTCTGCCGTCGTTGAAAAAGAGTTGCGTTACCTGATGCGCAACGCGCAAATCAGAATGATGACAATGACGCCCTTGATTCTCATCGTGGTGCGATTCATGAACCGGCGACGATTTGGTAGTGCTGGCCCAGCGGCCCATGGCTTCGGGCATGGATTTTTTCACTACGGTGAAGGATTGATGGTGACGACCGGACTGCTTTACGTTTTTCTGATTCTTTCAGGTCTTTTCTGCAATCAGTTCGCCTTCGAAAAAGGCGGGATGCGAGCGTTGGTTCTTTCTCCGGTTTCCCGTAAGACTTTTCTACTGGGAAAGAACATCGCCATCTCGATCGTCGCGCTAATCTTTGGCGCGGGACTGCTGATTATCAATGAACTGGTCTTTCGTGACCTGACCCCGAACGCTTTGTTGTTTGCCGTTCTCAGTTTTTTTACCTTCCTGTCGTTGATGTTAGTCATGGGGAATTCTTTTTCGTTGCGCTTTCCCAAGCGCTTGAAATTCGGCAAGCGACTTAACCTCAGCGGCGTAGTCGGCTTGCTCTTGATACCCGCGCTTATTGTGCTGGCGTTGCCACCTTTGGCCGCAACCGCAGCTGGTTACGTCGCGCAGAGTTTGCTGGTTGAGTATGCTACACTCGGTGTTCTAGCGGCTCTGACGTTTGGACTTTACTTGTTGCTGGTTGGCCATCAAGGGGAGACGTTGCAACGACGCGAGTTGGAAATTCTTGAAGCGGTCAACGACCCGGGTAACAACAGCGATTGACGGACGGGCAGTAGTTTTGAAAACGTAATTTTCAATTCCAGTGATGTTCCCTTGCAGGACATCCGGACGGGTGGAGAACTTGGATATCAAAGTTGAGATCTGAGATCTCAAAAACAGCGACCCCGTCAATACACAAATGGCTCGCAGAAGATTTCGCAGCAACCAGCGGCACGAACCCTCCACCGAGCGTTCTTTCCAGGAGTACTACCTCTCCACGCCCGCCCCGCAAACTTCCAGAACAGAACTTCTCCGACTAATCCGTGGGGGCGAAGATACGTTCCTCGAACTCAAAGTAAAACTCTCGAACCCCGAGAAGATCGCGCAGGAAATTGTGGCCCTCGCGAACACTGGTGGCGGTGTCATCGTGTTTGGTGTCAACGACCAACTGCGAATCGAGGGCGTCGATAATCCGGAAAGCGTGCAGGAAGAGTTGGTGCGCATTTGTCGCGAAGATATCGAACCTCCGCTCGTTCCGTTTATCGATCGCATTGCGTTTGACAGCGGACGTCGCGTAGTCGCGCTTGATATTGAAGGACGACGACGGCCATACCGCACCAGCGACGGCCGCTTTTTCCTGCGGCTCGGTTCAGAAAAGCGTGAAGCGACGCGCGAAGAACTCTCGAGTTTGATCGATGAATCGCAACCGCTCGGCTTGGAAAACTTTCCGGTTAGCGACGCGACGATGGCCGACATCGACGAAGGAAATCTGTGGAGTTTTCTGCGCGAATTTGAAGGCGACGTTTTCGAGAAACCTGGTACCAAAGGCTACCCAACAGCAGAGGTGCTCGAGCGAGATCTGTTACTGGCGACGGAACGCGCCGGCGAGTTAGTGCCAACAGTTGCGGGTCTGTTGCTGTTTGGGCGCAACGAACGAGTTAAAGAGTTATTGCCACGCGCCGCAGTAACCGCCACGAGGTTTGCCGGCGATACAAACCAGTCGCCAGTCGTTGAACGAATCAGTATCGAAGGAAATCTGCACACGCTTTACGAGAGCACGCTTCGTTTCATCAAACGCTACTGCGATCTTTGGGAGACCCGGCCGAAGGGTGCGCCCGCGACTGAGACGGAAAATAGTCCCGTGGCCGCGCGCTCAAATTATCAGGGCGGCGCAGTCTGCGAGGCCATTGCTAATTTGTTGGTTCATCGTGATCTGGCTCTGCGCGAGCAAACGTCACGAGTCAACGTGTTTGACCACTCGATTGAGTTCGTCAACCCACGACGCACTTCCGGCTTTGCTCCTATAGCACAAAAGGCGATTCGCTATGGCGTGCCGCAGCGTCTCAATCCGCAGACGGCCGGAATCTTTTCCAATCCGGCGTATGGATTGAAATTGCCGCATGGCGGCCTGCCCATGCTGCTGCGCTCGAGCCGCATTTTTTCTAATCGACGATCGGAGCTGAATGCGATCAACGATGAGTTTCGGCTGCGATTGCATGGGAGCTGATCAGGCGGCACGAGCAGGAGCAGAGGCAGGAATGCGGAAAGCAGATCCGGCATTCTGCTCCAGTGCCTGTAGTTCTCTGAGCAAACAGTTGTAATCTTTGCCTGCTCCTGCCCCTTTCTTACGCGCTCCGTCCTGCTGCGTGCCCCGACGCCCAGGCCCATTGAAAGTTGTAGCCGCCGAGTTGGCCGGTGACGTCAACGACTTCACCAATGAAATACAAGCCGGGAACTTTTTTGACTTCCATTGTTTGCGAACTTAGCTCGTCAGTAGAAACCCCTCCGGCAGTGACTTCCGCTTTCCTGTAGCCTTCCGTTCCAACCGGCAACACTTCCCAGTGATTTAGTTTGCGCGCGATGTCAGTGAGCTGACGCGGCGTGTAACGCTTCAACGGCTGAGATGGAAAATGCAGCGCACACCAGGCGGCGGCAAAGCGACGCGGTAGAAACTGGCTGAGGAAGTTCGCCAAACTCAGTTCCTTATTTTCCTGCTCGCGCAGCAGCTCGTCCGCAGCGACTTCCGGGAGTAGATTTACGACGATGCTCCGGCCCGGCCCCCAGTAAGAAGAAATCTGCAGAATCGCTGGTCCACTCAACCCGCGATGCGTCACCAGAATGTTTTCGCGAAACTGTGCGCCCCGACAGCTAACGGAAGCGTCAACGGAGACACCACTCAAAGGCGTCAGTGCTCGCAGTTCCTCCCGCGAAAGAGTGAAGGGAACCAGTGCCGGCCACGGCTCGCGAATCTCGATGCCGAACTGGCGGGCCAGGCGGTAACCGAAGTCCGTCGCGCCTAGTGGCGGGATCGACAAGCCACCAGTTGCTACCACAACTGTTTCCGACACAATGCTGCCGCTATTGGTTTTGATTTCGAAGCCGCCTTCGTTCGGGTTGCTTTTGTTGACGCTCTGAACGGTGGAACCACAACGAATTTCTACGCCGGTTTCACTCGCTTCCTCTAGCAGCAACGTGATTATTTGTTGCGCGCTGCCATCGCAGAAGAGTTGGCCCAGCTTCTTTTCGTGGAAGGCGATTCGGTGTTTCTCGACCAGGGAAATGAAATCTGCAGGTGTGTAGCGAGCAAGTGCAGATTTGCAAAAGTGTGGATTGGCGGAGATGAAATTGTCGGCGCCGGTATTGAGGTTGGTGAAATTGCAGCGGCCACCGCCGGAGATTGCGATCTTTTTGCCGATGGTCGAGTTGTGTTCAAGCACGACCACCCGGCGTCCGCGTCTCCCGGCTTCGATAGCGCATAACAGACCCGCCGCGCCACCGCCGATTATTACTACGTCTTTCTCGTCCACAGGCGAAGCGTAACAGAAATACAGGAGGCAGGAGCAGGGTCAGGAGGACCGTCGTTTCAAAAAGGTGAAGGGCAGCGAAACGACGCCGTTCGCTGCCCTCACATTTTCTAACTGCCCCTGCTGCTGCCCCTACTTTGCTCCCGCCGGCTTAGGCGAGTTGTAAAACTGCCGCGCCTGAATCACATACTCTTTATCATCCACGGTGCCGTCACCATCGATGTCGACACTGACCTTGATCTTATGTTGTTTCCCATCGTGAACGTCGCCCGGGTTGAACGCCAAACTGTACTGACTCCGCAGCAGTGCGTTAATTGAACCTAAAACTTTTGGCAGCTCTCCAGGGAAAGTTACCGGGTAATAAGCGCCGCCGGTTTCCTGCGCAAAAGTTTTGAGTGTGTTCTTCGCTTGCAGGAAAGTCATGCGACCCGGCATGCCGGTCAAATCATCGGTGGCTGGGAGCTGGCCTTCATACTTTTTGTAGAACAATTCAGCAGTGCCGATTATGTAAATTGGAATGCCCGCGTTTTGCGTTATCTTGCGTGCATCGCCGTAGTTGATCTTGCTGAAGGTGTCTATCCCGGAGGCGACGAGGATTATGGCGCGCCGGCGACCCTGGACACTCACCAGTCCTGAGTAATCAGATTTTTCTGTTTTGGAATCGTCCAGCACTACAGAATCACCACGTCCACCGACGAGTGTGAACTTAAGCGCGTCGAATAGATTTGTCTCGCGGAAGGCCGGGTAGTTTCGCAACAACAAATTGACTACTGCACCGATGCGTCCCGGATCGTTTGTAAAGTCGGTGAGCGTAGTCGGTCGAATGTCGAAGGCTACGACTGAAACATAATCATCGGGTGGTTTCACAAACTGAGTAAGAAACATCGCCACCGGCCGGATCACTTCGTAAGTCCCGGGATCGTAGCCGCCCGCTCCGTAAGCGCCGAATATTTCTGACCACTTGCTGTATTCCACAACCATGGCCACGGTGATGGGCGCCTCGGGAGTTGAAAAGTTGGTTATGTTTTGCGGCGCGCCATCAGCGAAGATCTGAAAGTTACCCTTTTTCAGACCGGTAATTATCTGGCCGCTCTTCTTGTTGTAGACCACCGCATCCACGTTCACGATTTGCGTGCTAACGGTGATCTTCTCCGAATCCTGAGCCTTGTTGATTACATCATCCGGCACTGGTTCTTCCGGAGTCTGACCAGGTTGGGCTGGATCGCCGGGGCGCTTGTTCTTCTTCTCCGTGGCTGGTGGTGGCACGCGTCGCGATTGGCCCAACGTGAAGTCGAGGCCAAAACTGATCAGTAGACCAAAAACGATAGCGAGCGGAAAAACTGCGCGCGCCAACTTGGAGAGTTTCATGGAAATCACCTGTTTGAGAGAACGTTAAAACGGAGGAAGGAGTCTACTTCCGGTCCGCCCTTCAACTGCTAAACGGGCTGCTTTTGTGTGATGCTGAAAGCAAAACCCGAGTTTGCCCAGTTTCACTTTGCCCAGTTTCATTAGGGGCGCGGCCCGCCAGCTTCGGCCTCAATAACAACATCATACGTTCCCGTGTTGTCTGTCAGATTGCCCTCATTTACTCCCAAAAACAGCACACCATCGCGTTGCGCGACAAAATCCCGGCGGGTGCCAATCAACAGAAAATCGTCATTGTCGTCGCCTATGACGGCGATTAGCGCCCCGGTCGCTTCGTTACGCATGAGTTTTTCGCTGTCAGCCGATCCGGTCATGCCAGATGGCGTGGAGAACCTGCCACCACCGAGCGAAACCCGTCCGGTAGCACTAATGCGGAGGCGTTGTCCCTGGCGAACGACCAGTCCGGTGTTCGTCCAGCCGTTTGGCGCACATAATTCACCGCGTACTGCGGGCGCCGAACATTGCTTCGCATTGACGCCGACTTTGATAGTGAAAAATGTTGGCGAAGTGCTGGGTGCAGACTGCGGGTTTGGATTCGTGCGGGGCGGAACCCGGTTCGTGTCGGCCGGCGGCTGATTGGAACGAGGGGGTTGATACGTCGGCTGCGTGTTTGAAATTGGAGGGTTGTCGTTTGCCAGGCTAGCCGCTGCTGCAGTTGTCGCCGAATCAAACTCGATCGACTCGACGTCCTCGACATAAACGATAGTCCGACTGCGGCGACCCTGCGCGCCGGAACCGACGAGCACTGTAAACTGCTGGTCCCTAAAACCAATTACCTGCCCACGAATCACATTGCCGTCCTTCAAGCGGATCGTGTCGGCAAACGTAGGGGCAAACAGAGCAAGCATCAAGGCGACGGTGCTCAGGGGGCGTAGACTTTTCTTCATAGGATTCTCCCAGGCCATCAATTCATGCTGAGTTTTGCAAGAGTCGAATGCTTTTGCAAGCGGGAGAGGCTAACGGTAATCCATCGGATGCCCTTCTATCTGAAAAGGTTGTGGCCGTAGCCTTGTCGGCGCTTGGAGCTACTTGTAAACTCGCCAGAAAAACGATTGTGAGTCGCGGACATGCTACCGATCAAAGGTCTTTATGAAATCGCCATTCGCGTGAAAAACTTGTCTCGGGCGGAAGCGTTTTATCGGAATGTTCTGGGACTTGAAGTGGGCCTTCGTGACGAACGCAGAAACTGGCTTTTCCTTTACGCGGGAGGCACTTCCGGAATGGTCGTCCTGCAGGAAGATGATGGCGATTGGCCCAAACAGCATTTCGCATTCACCGTTGCCGATTCGGATATCAAGCAGGCTGCTGCCGACTTACAAGAAAAAGGAGTCAACGTTTCAGAGTCGGTCTTTCACGATTGGATGAATTCCGTCTCGGTTTACTTTAACGACCCTGATGGTCACAATCTTGAGCTAATCGCGCTGTGCGAAACCAAACCAAATGAGGGTGCTGCTCGCGATGCTGAAACTTAAGCTCCTAACGTTTCCCATTTTGTTCCTCGCACTTAGCGCAGTGGCTGTTGGACAAACGACGCTTCGCGCTACCACGCCCGGCAAGAGTGTGACGGGTCATTACACGATGCGTCGGGAAGAATTTCGTAACCGGATCTTTGTGCAGCAGCTTCCCGGAGGGAAAATCAAGTTTGACCTACTCGCATTGTGGGTGAGTGCGAACAATCCCGAGAATATTCATAACGGAACCGCCCAGGGAATCGTTGATTTAAGAGACGGCGTGGCGGTTTATGAAAACAGCAGCTGCAAGCTGACGCTGAAGTTCACCTCAGGCAAGATTCGAATTGTGCAAAGTGACGAAATAGGTGATTGCGAATTCGGCTTCAACGTCACAGCAAGTGGCTCCTACCGGAAGATTAGCAGCAGGAAACCCAGGTTTGACTTTTGAAAAACGCGGAATCTGGTCCGTCTAAACTGAAAATATGTTGGCCAGTTGCGATCCGGCGAAACGCAAGTTATTATGTCGCCAACTAGATGGTTGGTGAATCCTTCCATCCAAGTGGTTGCTGGGGTGAGGACAGTGACCACAACTAGAATAGGCGCGACGGCCCAAAAACCGTTGCGCCTTTTCGCTTTTCTGGATTTGCGCGATCGCGGGCCGGAGCCGAGCGGCCGCGGGCAATGTGATTCGTGGATCTGGAGGACCATTCGTAGTTTCTTAACTCGCGCAAAGCGAGGGCAACCAGAAACACGCTTCGCACAATCGAAGCTGCTGGGTCGCGAACTTTTTTCCAGAAAGGCCTTGACAGGTTCGCTGGTCTACTTTATACAAGACAGGCTGCGCGCTGACAGTAACTGCGCACCGTGAGGACAAAACTTCAATGTTGACGAACTGGACAAATATTAAACACACCGCGAGACGGCAGAGATCCGCCGCCATGCGTGGCGTGTGTTTAAAAGTCGGTCTGGGCTTGTCACCTGTCAATAGTATTTACGGCAAACTCGGAGAACCGACGCGGTTCATAGATAGCCGTCAAATCAAGTACTAGTTAGCGGGAGCGGACTCCCGCTCCCAAATCTCAAAGAAAAATCGCGAGAATAGTAGGAGCGGGCAGCTTCCCTGGGAGGCCTAAAGCCCGCTCTTATTGTTTTTTGACAATCGAAATATCTTTTGCGAGAGATGAAGGCAGGGAGCCTTCGCCGGATGACGACGCTGTTGCGTTGCGAGCGTGTCGAGCGTCGCCATCCTCAGGAGAAGTGTGCCTCGAAGTGTGTTCGCGGAACGTTTCTCTCTGCCTTCATCTATTTTTTAGCACAACGAGATCGGAAATCTGAAATCGCAAGTTTTGAGTTCGAGTTTTGAGATCGAGTATTGAGATTCTGATGCTTGTGATCTGAGATTGGAGATCTGAGGTTGAAATTTGAGATCTGAGATACCTGAGATCTGAGATCTGAGATCTGAAGTTTCACTCGCATGCGTGGCCGAGCAGCAAAAGCACCTGACTGTAAATCAGGCGTCATCACGACTTCGTAGGTGCGAGTCCTACCGCATGCGCCAACGGTAGTCCAAAGTTCAACGTCGAAAGTCCAAAGTCCGTTTGGGTTACAAGACTTTGGACTTTGGACTCGAGACATTGGACTGGCTTTGAGGGATGTAGGCTAACTGGCAAACCGTCGGTCTCCAAAATCGACTTTCTCGGTTCAAATCCGGGCGTCCCTGCCAAATAAACTTTCCTGGAAGGCCCGACAGTAGAGTGCGTCAAGCAGTCCCGAAAACTGCGGCGGCCAAAAGCCGTGTACGGTTCGACTCCGTAGCCTTCCGCCATTTGGAGATGTCGCCTAACTGGTAAGGCAGCGCCCCGCTAAGGCGCCGGGAGCAATCCTGTGAGCGTTCGAATCGCTCCGTCTCCGCCAAAACGGGGTTGTAGCTCAACGTATAGAGCGCCGGTCTGCGAAGCCGGAGGCTGATGGTTAGAATCCATCCAATCCCACCACTTCTTCCGAGTTCGTCCAATGGCAGGACGGGTGACTTTGAATCACTAAATCGGAGTTCGAATCTCTGACTCGGAACCAATACGATTGCGGATTGCAGAATGCTGGTGGATCTTCAATCCAGCTGACGACTGGTTGCTGCCCGACTATTCAACAAGAATCGAGTCGACTGAAACAAAATCCGCATCAGCAATCACCAATCCTAAATCGCCAGCTAGAAGAGCGATCGCTTTCTAAGCGGTAGGTCAACAGTTCGAATCTGTTTAGGGTCTCCATCTATGGCCACGTAGCCCAATCGGCATGAGGCGCCAGTCTTAGAAACTGGTCAGTGAGAGTTCGAATCTCTCCGTGGCTACCACCATGCTCGCGTGATGCAATCGGCAGACATCGGAGTTTCAAAAACTCTGTTTTCTCCGTTCGAATCGGAGCGCGAGTACCAACTGCGGCGCGGTACGCAAATCAAGGCAAAGCGGTCTGACTTAAAATCAGATGTTATGAGAGTTCAATTCTCTCCCGCGCCACCAGGCTCTGGCGATGAATGCGAAATGGAAAGCAGGCTGATTTTCAATCAGTTGATTTGCGGGTTCGAGTCCCGTCATCGCTGCCAGTAAGCTGGCCGGGCGCCCGTGGTCTGGCCGAGCGGTTCTATGTTGGCCGTGGCCGAGTGGCTGAGGCGCGTGACTGTGACTCACGCTACGAGAGTTCGATTCTCTCCGGTCAACCCAATACCTTAGTTTCGAGTTTCAAGTTCCAGGTTTCAAGGCACAAAGTTTCTGCACTTTGAACCTCCAACTTGGAACTCGAAACTATTCCTGGAACTGTGGCCGAGAGGTGAGGCACTTGGTTGTCAACCAAGCCGATGACGGTTCGAGTCCGTTCAGTTCCGCCATCTGTCTGGAGAGACATTCCTGTCTGTCCGCCGTTTTTTGCGGGACAGGCAAGAATGCCTGTCCTACCTCGCTTCCGTAACTTAACTGGCAAAGTGTTGGTCTCTTAAACCAGAAGATGTCGGTTCGACGCCGACCGGAAGCACCAAATTTTTTGCGGAGAGAATGGGTATTCAAGTAGGTCTCATAAACCTTCCTTCGTCAGTTCAACTCTGGCCTCCGCAACCAATCTCGTAGCGCTGAATCCCCTCCAACGACAACGCAAATTATCAGTTTGCGTTACAGAACGTTTTATTCAAGCGACCGATGTGGGCTGTCGGTGTCCGCCTGTTAAGCGGAACGTCGTGGGTTCGAGTCCCACCGCTTGAGCCAAAACTCCTTGTTCTTGCTCGCGTACCGGTCTCCGCTTCTAACGGAGTAGCCGTAACTGGAAAGATGCGGGTTCAACTCCTGCCGCGAGCACCACTTTCTTGGCGTAGCACAAATGGCAGTGCGGCAGGCTTATACCCTGTGAGCTCCAGATTAGAGCGCGATCCAGGTTCGAATCCTGGCGCCAAGACCACAACCGATTTCGGATTGACGATTGCAGATTGCGGATTGAGGCAACTGATTAATCGGAGATCCGCGATCGCCAATTCCCAATCGTTTCGGCTCCTATGGCGTAACTGGCAACGTAGCGGACTTTTAATCCGCGGTTCAGAGTTCGAGTCTCTGTGGGAGCACCAATTGATTGCGGCTTTCGGAATGCGGATTTCGGATTTGAAAACAAGCGAAAACTATTAAGTCTTCAACTTCGCAATCCGAGTCCCAGCAATCCGCAATCGAAACGGCCGCGTGATGTAACGCAACATGCTCGCCCGATTAGCGAGTCTTCCGGGTTCAAATCCTGGCGCGGCTACCAACAATTCGAATTCCCCAACTTTTCAACTATTCTTAAGAAAGGAGAAAGCAAATGCCTTACGAAAAGCTACCTATCGGTGGCGCCCGCAACGAGATTCTCTCGTGGGCCAACCACGACTTCAGCATCGAGGAACAGTCGATGTTGCGCAACGTTTCGCGATTGCCTTGTCTGTTCAAACATGTGGCGCTGATGCCTGATGCACACTTGGGCAAAGGCAGCATGGTTGGTTCAGTCATCGCTACGAAACAAGCGGTGATTCCGGCAACGGTCGGCGTCGACATCGGCTGCGGCATGATGGCGGTGAAGACACCGTTCAAGAGCGGCATCCTCGACGGAAAGTTGAAGGAGCTGCGCCTCGCGATCGAAGAAACAATTCCGGTCGGCTTCAACGCGTACAAAGAATCGGTTGACGAGTCTTCGTACTGGGACGGCTGGAAGGAATTTGGTGAACTGCATCAGGGCGTGCAAAGTCGGAAAGTGAAAGCGATGACGCAGCTGGGCACGCTTGGTGGCGGCAATCATTTCATCGAAGTTTGTCTGGACACAGAAAACTTCGTTTGGTTGATGCTCCACTCAGGTTCACGCAATATCGGCAAGGAGTTGGCAGAACGTCACATCTCGACAGCCAAGGGCTTGTGGCAACTGAATGAACTGCCTTCACCCGATCTTGCTTACTTCGTGCAGGGCACGCCGGAATTTGCGGCGTACTGGAAAGACTTGAAGTGGGCCCAGGGTTACGCGATGAAGAATCGCGAAATCATGATGACGCGACTGTTACAGGTCTTCAACAAGTTGTTCAATCATCGTCAGCCCTTCAAGCCGGAACTTCAGGTTAACTGCCATCACAATTACGTTGCGCTCGAGGAGCATTACGGCGAGAAAGTTTTCGTCACCCGCAAGGGCGCAATCAATGCGGACAAAGACGCATTCGGCATTATTCCCGGCTCGATGGGCGCGAAATCGTTCATCGTGCAAGGCCGCGGACTGGCGGAGAGTTTTAATTCCTGCTCTCACGGCGCTGGTCGCAAGATGTCGCGCGGTGCAGCCAAGCGAACTTTTAATAAGGACGACCTGGCTCGACAAACTGCGGGCGTCGAATGTCGCAAAGACGTAGGCGTGCTGGATGAAATTCCTGGCGCTTACAAAGACATCAAAGCGGTGATGCGCAACCAGAGCGATCTGGTAAAGATCATTGCCGAGATCAAACAAGTGGTGTGTGTGAAAGGCTAGTCCAAAGTCCAACGTCCAAAGTCAGGAATCGTCAAACAGACTTTGGACATTGGACTCGAGACTTTGGGGTCTGTCTTCCGGGGTGTGGTGTAACGTGAGCATCCGAGTCCTGGGAACTCGTGGCGACAGTTCAATTCTGTCCTCCCCGACCAAATCCAGTCCAAAGTCCAACGTCCAAAGTCAGGATCATCAAACAGATATTGGACCTTGGACTTTCCTCCCGCATCGTTGGTCCAGAGGGTTCAAGACACGGCGTTGCCAACGCTGAGACACCGGTTCGAATCCGGTACGATGCTCCAATCAATCCTCGTCCAAAGTCCAACGTCCAAGGTCCAAAGCCAAGAATCGATGAACAGACTTTGGACCTTGGACGTTGGACATCGGACTAAGACGCTTCCGTAGCTCAATTTGGAAGAGCGCGACGCTTCGAACGTCGAGGTTGTGGGTTCAAGTCCCGCCGGGAGCCCCAATCCATTGGCGATTTCCGATTGCCAATTGCCGATTTTCCTCACTTCAAACTTGCGTGTCCCAAAAGAACAGCCTCACTGTTCAAACCAAAAAGAACATACACGCTAATCGGCAATTGCCAATCGGCAATCGACAATTTCCTGCGGGAGTGATGTAGCTGGCAACATGCAAGTCTTCCAAACTTGCTTCGAGAGTTCGAATCTCTCCTTCCGCTCCAAATGTAGGACAAGCATTCCTGCCTGTCCTCTCTAACCAAAGAAGGACAGGAATGTCTGTCCTACCTCGCGCGCGTCGCCAAGCGGCTAAGGCGCTGGATTGCAAATCCAGTATTCGTGAGTTCGAGTCTCACCGCGCGCTCCACACTCCAGTCCAAAGTCCAAGGTCCAAAGTCCAAGGTCAAGAACCGCAAGACAGACTTTGGACGTTGGACGTTGGACCTTGGACTACTCTACGAAGGGAGGTGCCGTGATGGCACTTGATGGCAGAGTTCTGCTGCTAAATCAAACCTACGAGCCGCTCGGCACCGTCAGTGTGGCCCGAGCAATAGTAATGACTTTCAAGAACAGCGTCTTCGTCGAGGAATGGGACGGCGATCGCGTTCTTCATTCGGCCCGGGAGGAATTCCCGGTGCCTTCAGTAATTCGCCGACGCACTTACATCAACGTGCGGCGCCGGCGTGAACAGTCAGGGATGAAGCGACTCCGCATCTACATGCGTGACAAGTTTCGTTGTCAGTATTGCGGCGACAAGAAGACCCTGGCTGAACTAACGCTCGATCACATTCTGCCGCGTTCGCGTGGCGGCGATAACTCGCCGCTCAACGTAGTGACAGCATGCACCGCGTGCAACAACCGCAAGTCTAACCGGACACCGGCGGAGGCACGCATGCCTTTGCTGACGTCGCAGTCGGCGTTGCGGGTAAAGCTCGAACGCGTTGTGCTTTGTCACTACGCCGAGGCGCGCGCTGAGTGGCGCAAGTACCTGTTCATGGACGTGCATGACGATCGCGACGTGATGGACAGGGTGGAGCGCGAAAGACGCGCGTAAATTCATTGCCGATTGCTGAGCGGATTGCCGATTGCCAATTGCCGGTTTCCGATTGCCTTCAATCGAACAGGCTTTTTCAAATCGGCATTTTGTACCGGGAATCGGCAATGCGTTCGGTCGGATAGCTGAGAAGGATTAGCGTGGGTCTGAAAAACCCGAGAGGTTGGTTCGATTCCAACTCCGACCGCCGAACCGAAGGATGAAGGATGAAGGATGAAGGCTGAAATGAAGTGTTTTGTTTCATCCTTCATCCTTCCGCCCTCATCCTTGATTTCCCGCCCGAGTAGCTCAATTGATGGAGCGCTGGTCCTACAAACCAGAGGTTGAAGGTTTAAGTCCTTCCTTGGGCACCAAATGACAGGAGGCAGGCGGCAAAGCAGGAGGCAGTAGGTTTTGCCTGTCCCTGCACCTGCCTCCTGCTCCTGATCTTCCGGGGCGTGACTCATCTCAGCAGAACGTGGACTGCCTGGGAGCGTGGAGTTAGGAGAGGCGCGCCAGCCTCACGCCCCGACCAGTACTGAAGGATGAGGGATGAAGGATGAGGGATGAACCTCCAATTCCCGTACCTTCATCCCTCCGCCCTCATCCTTCATCCCTCATTTCTGGGGCTATGATCTAACGGCCATGATGCCTGCCTTGCAAGCAGGACGTAGAGGTTCGACTCCTCTTAGCTCCACCAAAATACAGAAAGCAGCAGGCAGGAGCAGTAGGCAGCAGTTGAGAGTCACGGTCTAGAACCAGGAACTCCCCTGCCGACTGCCGCTGCCTCCTGCTCCTGACTTTTCGGCGATGTAGCTCAACTGGATAACAGAGCACCGGTCTTGTAAACCGAACGATAAGGGTTCGACTCCCTTCATCGCCTCCACAACCGGACCTGAAGACACGGAGACGGGAGACACGTAGACGAGCATGCAGCAAAAGATATTTCGGTTGTCGTTCGACGGGCGAAGAATGCAAATCGTAAATTCATGTTCATTCGGTTTGTCAGCGGCGAAATTGATCAGGCTTCTCGTTTCGGCGGGTCTTTTCCAGGCTGCCTCCGAACTCAGGTGGCGCGACGGCCTACCTGACTACGAATTCGACGCGCTCATCGGACTGAGAGATTGGTTCAACGCTAATCTCGAATCGCCCTTTGACCACCTGCCGCGAGCGAAATGCTATGACCGAGCAATTTGCTGGTTTAAGCCTGCGGCTCGCGAACACTTGGTTCGAGCGAGAGAACTAGTCACAATTCTTGAAAGAAACGATGTCTTGATTTGGACAATCAGATCCCGAAGGGTTGGCTACATTTATTACGAAGACGAAACACAGGTTTTGGCAGAACCATTTAGTGATGTCAGACCAATTTGCAGGAGGTAATAGAAATGAAACTAGCAGAAGCTCTAATTCTACGAGCTGATTGTCAGAAGCGTTTTGCGCAAGTAAAAGCTAGGCTGCTGCTTAACGCGCGCGTCCAGGAAGGCGACCAGCCGGCAGAAGATCCGCAGAAGTTGATTACCGAAACGGAACGCCTGGCCGATGAGCTGGTTGATTTGATCAAGCGTATCAATCGCACCAACTCTGCAACAGTCGTTGACGTTGGCAAAACAATTTCTGACGTGCTTGCTGACCGTGACGTGCTCGGCTTGCGTCGTAGCGCGTACAACGAACTGGCGCAGAACGCGTCGATTGCCTACGCGCGAGTGACGCGAACGGAAATCAAATACGTTTCGACGGTGAAGGTAGTTGAGATTCAGAAGCGGGCGGATGAGCTGGCGAAGAACTATCGCGAGCTCGACGCGCAAATTCAGGAGCTCAACTGGAAGACTGAACTGCTCTAAACGTTCAGCGCTTGATTTAATGCAGTCGGTAGCCTGATGAACAAAAGCGAGCACAACCCGCCAACTGGGCAAGTTGGAAAAGCGCGAAAGCGCTCCACTGGTGATGTGCAGGGGCGTACATCAGCGGGTTCGATCCCCGCCGTACAACTCATGCCCAGCAAAGTGACAAGCGCAATGAGCAAAGTAAAAGTAACTACCGCGTGCTGATTTGTTTGTTTGGTGAGGGTGGGTAAGGGGAACTGCATTGCATTACCAAATCCAAAGTTCAGGCCAACGTCCGAAGTTGAAAATAAGCAAACAGACTTTGGACCCTGGACGTTGGACTGAGTTTAGTTATGGGCAAAGAAGATTTCATCAAGGATGCGCACTACAAACCGAACGAATACATCGCGTATTACGTTGGTCGGGAATTGTCGCGGCGACATCCGGAAAAAGCAGTTCTCGAAGGCGAAACCGGGTACTTCGACCTGGAGGCATTCGTGCGCGCCGAGAAATGCGCTGTCGTTAGCGAAGCCTCAGTCTTCAACCAAATCAAAACAGACTGGACCACGCCAGAAAAAGAGCTGCGAACCAGGATCCCAAACTCGTGGCTGAACGTTCTCTGGAAGGGCCAACTTCTTGACGTCATCTTTCTTACGTTCTCCGAAGGTTGCTACCCCACCCGTCATCATTGGATCGTTGCGGACAGCGCTGAAGTCGCCGCATCGTTTTTCACAGCGGTTTGTGAATGGTCGGCAGAGGTGCGCGGTGAAGTGCTCGTCTATGAACACGGCTTTTGGAACAAGAGCGAGGAACTTTTCAAGACGATCAAGAGTGCAACCTTTGACACTCTAATCCTGCCTGATCGTCTGAAACAGGAAATCCGGAACGACTTTGTGCAGTTTCTCGCGTCACGCGAAGTTTATGAACGCTACGGTATTCCCTGGAAACGTGGCGTTCTTCTTATTGGTCCGCCAGGAAACGGCAAGACTCACACAGTTAAAGCACTGGTGAACCAACTCGCCCAACCATGCCTTTATGTTCGCGGGTTCAAGTCGGAATATTCGACCGATCAAGAAAACATCAAGGAGGTTTTCGAACGGGCGCGCATGACAACTCCATGCATCGTGGTCCTGGAAGATCTCGACTCAATGATTGACGAAAACAGCCGCGCGTTCTTTCTAAACGAGCTCGACGGTTTTGAAACCAACAAAGGAATCGTCGTGCTCGCGACCACAAACCACCCGGAGCGTCTCGATCCGGCTATTCTTGATCGCCCCAGCCGTTTCGATCGCAAGTACTACTTCCAGCTGCCGGGAAACAACGAACGGACTGCGTATGTCGCGCACTGGAACGAAAAGCTAAACGCGGAACTGCAACTCTCAGCGCACACCATCGAGCATGTTGTCGGAGTGACTGAGGGTTTCTCCTTCGCTTATCTGAAGGAACTGTTTTTGTCTTCGATGATGCGCTGGACCTCGACTGATCGCGTCGAATCCATGGATGAAATTGTCCGCGCACAAGTGCAGCAGCTGCGCGGCCAGATGACCAACGAGAGACGCGACGAGTCGCAGTCAGGGAAACCGAGCGGTAAGGCGGCAAAGGTGCTGCGGTTCTTGAAGCGCTAGACCCAGCTGTACCGAATCGCATCATCGATAACCCTGCTACTGAATCGCTTCGAGAAAAGGCCAGTGAATGTAGTCAACGCAAAGTGGCCTTTTTTCATTACTCGATGATCTCCAACCTCTTCCGGCACAATCATTGCTCAGTCTCAAGGAAATCGGGATTGAGGAGAACGAACATGGGAGTTTTTAAGAGGCTGGTTAATCCAAACGCGGAGGACAGCAGGGCAGAAGACCGTACCGACGTCAGCGAAAGAGGAGCAGCCAATGGCAGAGCAGTAGTTGACAGTGCTGATACGTACGCAGTCAAATCCCCTGACGAAATTTCCAGAATAAGCCAGCGTTATCAAGATCCTTATGAGTATATGAGGAACTTCTTACGCGAAGTCCGACAAGTGAAGGACGCGGATAAATTTCAAGCGCGTCCGCAGTTAAGGTTTCGTTAAAGAGAGCAAATAACTATGCGATGGGCGGACCAGCGTGAAAGCGACAATGTTGAGGATCGGCGTGGCATATCGACAGGCAGAGTCGCTGTAGGTGGCGGCCTCGGAACGCTTGTCATCGTAATCATTGCGTTGCTCCTTGGCGCTGATCCGCGCCAGCTGCTGCAGCAAGCACCCAACACTCCGGGTACTGACGTTCGCTCCGAACGCACGGTCAACCCTGAGCAGGACCAGCTCAAAAAATTTGTCTCGGTGGTGCTGGCCAAGTCGGAAGACACCTGGCAGGAAGTTTTTCGCAAAAACGGAAAGCAGTACCGTGAGCCGACGTTAGTTCTTTTTACGGATCAGGTGCAGTCGGCTTGTGGAATGAGTGGAGCGGCGGTTGGCCCGTTCTATTGTCCGGGCGACGAAAAGGTCTACATCGATCTTGCCTTTTATGAAGAGCTCCGCCGGCGTTTCAACGCGCCGGGAGATTTTGCGCAAGCCTACGTCATCGCGCACGAAGTGGGCCATCACGTCCAGAAGCTTTTGGGGATTTCCGATCGCGTCGAAGCATTGGAACGCAGGTCCAGCGAAGCAGAGGCTAATCGACTTTCAGTGCGGCTGGAGCTACAGGCAGATTTTTTTGCGGGCATCTTTGCCCGCTACGTGAAGGACCAGGGTCTGCTCGAACCCGGCGACATTGAAGAAGCGTTGCAAGCGGCGAGCGCGGTTGGCGACGACAATATTCAGCGCCAGTCGACAGGATATGTCGTGCCCGACTCCTTTACTCACGGCACGTCGGAACAGCGACTACGCTGGTTTCGCAAAGGCTACGAGACCGGTGACATGAGACAAGGCGATACTTTTAACGCAAGTGATCTCTGACGAACTTTCACTTATTTAGGCCACACTGCGCCACCCGTCGATAAACATCTTAATTTAGTATCTCTCGAAATCCTTCCGTTCCATTCACTCGGACTCTTCTGTCCCTCTCTAATCAACTTGAGCCCGCCGAGGGCTTTCGTGCAACCGTTATGCAAAATTTATTTACTTGTCATAAGAATGAAATGTTTGAAGGCAATTCTTGACGTAACGAAAGGAAGGATTTCATGCAGAGTCAATCGTCAGCAGTTGCAGATGTGAAGAAGAGCGATAAACAGGCAATTCGACGGTTGGTCGACACCTGGCTGGAAGCAAGCAAGAAAGGCGACGTCGCATCTTTAAATAGCCTGATGGCCGACGACGTTATCTTTATCACGCCGGGCAGGGAACCCTTTGGCAAAGAGGAGTTCAGCTCAAATAGCGAGCAGATGAAGAACATCACGATGGAAACGGACATCGATATCAAGGAAATAGAAGTCGCCGGCGCCTGGGCCTGGATGCGCAGTTTTCTGAAGCTCACCATGACGCCGGCTGCTGGAAATCCGACGAAACTGTCAGGTCACATTCTTACCGTCCTGCGGAAGAATCCTGATGGAAGGTGGGTCATTGCGCGCGACGCAAATTTTGTAACGCCGGAGAAGTAATCATGATCGGGCAGGAGCGTTCTCATTCGTTATTTTCATTGAGGTTAGGAGGAAGTCATGAAACGATTTATTAATTTGAAAAGTCTGGGGGGCGCGTTGTCACTAGTGCTCACGCTGGTGTTCGCCTTCGGGGCGTGCAATCGGCGCGGCAATTCGAGTTTCAAACTGGCATCAACGTCAGACCCGGGCGTCAACAATGCTCCAATCACCAACGGAGCTCCGGGAAATTCAACTGGGCCGTTCGTGTCCTATGCGGATGTTGTAAGTCGGGTCTCGCCGGCAGTAATCACCATTCACTCAGAAATGCGGGTGCGCGCGCCGCAACAGTTTCCGTTTATGGATGACCCAATGTTCCGGCAGTTCTTTGGAGATCGCGCGCCCCAACAGATGCCGGAACAACGTCGCAGCGGTCTTGGATCTGGCGTCATCATCAGCGCGGACGGTTACATACTAACGAACCATCACGTAATCGACGGCGCCGAACAGATCAAAGTTGACTTGAACGACAATCGCACGCTTGACGCCAAAGTAGTCGGCTCGGATCCGCCAAGCGACCTGGCAGTCTTGAAGATCGATGCCACGAATCTACCGGTGCTAACGCTCGGCGACTCGGACAAAGTGCGCGTCGGTGATGTTGTGCTGGCGATTGGAAATCCGCTGGGCATTGGTCAAACCGTGACCATGGGAATCATTAGTGCGAAAGGCCGCCAAACGCGCTTAAGCAGCGGCAGCTTCGAAGACTTCCTACAAACTGACGCGCCGATCAACCAGGGTAATTCCGGCGGCGCATTAGTGAGCACCAACAGCGAACTGATCGGTATCAACTCACAAATTCTTTCGCCGTCGGGAGGCAGTATCGGCATCGGCTTCGCGATTCCCTCGAACATGGCGCGCACCATTACCGAGACTCTCGTTAAAACCGGAAAAGTGCATCGGGGCCAGCTGGGAATTACGGTCGTCAAACTTAACACCGAACCCGCAAAGCAACTTGGTATCGATGAAACCAAAGGCGTCGGTGTGGCCCAGGTACAACCTGGCAGCGCCGCTGAGCGCGCTGGCTTGAAAAAGGGCGACGTCATCACCAATTTCAACGGGACGGAAGTTACCGACCCGAACGCATTCCGCAACCTCGTGGCGAGTACCGCGCCTGATACAGACGTAACACTCACGGTTATTCGAGACGGTCGTGAACAGCAGGTGCGTGCGAGGCTTGGTGAGTTTACTCCGCAAGTTGATCGCGAGGTGGAAGGACAACGATAAGTATCGCCCGGATCGCCTTCGTCAAATTTCCCTCTCCGCCTGGGAGAGGGTGGGGAGGGTTTAGCGGACTAGACCCTCTCCTTTTGTTCCTCCCATGGCGAGGGATAGATTGCGCGAAAGCTGAGCCACCTTTCTCGCATACCACACGACTTTCTTGCATCACAGCGCAACTCTTTCGCATCTCACCCGTTTACACTGCTGGTCAAAAATTCCGAGCACCGGCATCCGATAATTCGGAACGTCATTAGTCATTCACCTCAAACTGGAACGGAGAAGAACATGTCAACTGCCACGTTGAAGTTCGCAACTATCGCTGCGCTGTTAGCGGTTACTTTCACGGTTACCTCGAAAGCGCAACAGGCCCAATGGTCGTGGCCGGAGAAACCGCAGAATCTGCAGGTGCTCAATAAAGACTGGCCCGGGTCCCGTTTGCGGCCGGTGATGACCGGCTTTACCAGGGCGCTCGGCGTGCGTTGCAGTTACTGCCACGTCGGGAAAGAGGGCCAACCTCTCACTACCTATGATTTTGTTTCAGATGAAAATCCCAACAAGAATCGCGCTCGTGAGATGTTGCGGATGCTGGGCGACATCAACGTTCATTTAAAGAAACTCGAACCCAGTGGCGACCAGCGAGTAAACATGTGGTGCAACACGTGTCATCGGGGGCGGCCCAGACCGATGACACTCGAGGAAGAATTAGGAGAGCAGTATCGTTTGAAGGGAATCGATACCGCGCTGCTTCATTACCAGGATTTGAAAAAGAATTACGCTGAGAAAGGTGCTTACGATTTCTCAGAACAGTCGTTGAATAATTTTGGTTATCTGGTGTTGGAAAAGAAGGACACGCCAGCAGCGTTGCGAGTATTCACTATGAACGCGCAGGCGTTTCCCAAGTCAGCGAACGTATGGGACAGCCTGGCGGATGCTTACCTGAGGGCCGGTGACCTGAAGTCAGCAAAACGCTACTACGAAAGATCGCTGAAGCTTGACCCGAAAAGCGAGAGCGCCCAGGAGAATCTAAAGAAGATTGCGGAACTAACGAAAAAGAAATGATCGCTTCGAACGGTGTTGCCGGGGAGCGCCACCGCTGCTGGTGCGCGCTCCACGCGGTCCGGTCCTTCCTTACCAATTTCCAGCACAACAAACGGTCCCGGTTCGTAGGCTACTTTTCCTGGAGGGGTTGGCCCGGATGAAGCTTCGTCCGGAACACTTCTTCGTGGAGCTGGCGCGCCTTATTGGGCTTCCGAATCATGGCCGCGGCTGGCCCCCAAACTTGATTTGAAATAAATGAGTCTTTCGAGGCGAACGTCTTACCAGACTGCGTTAATCCTGCTGTTATCTAACTTCTGTTAGGCTGAAATCAAGCTGGAAAATCGACATTTGGCCGTTGCTGCGGCTCGAGCACCGAAACGCAGAGCATTGGGTGGTCTTTTGGTTAAGTTCAGATTAACCAGGAGAACCACCCCTATGTTAAGTGACAAGAAGAGCAATGAAACGCAACATGATTTCGGTAGGAGTAACTATCAATAGGACCAGGTCTTTGTCTTTAGCCAGTCGCTCGGGATCAGGGATGGAAGCTGCAACGAATTTGAATCGCTGGCGACAGCAGTTAGTTGGGTTCGGGCTTAGTCTCGTATTGGGCCTTGCCGTTGTCTTTAACGATCGACACTGCGCGTACGCTCAACAGCCGGTGGCGTCACCCCAGGCGACGCCTTTTGCCGGTCCGAGTCCCGCAGTGGCTGTCCCTTCGCCGGTAACACCGGCTCCTACGGCTGCACCACCCTCGCTTCCGTTATCTATGCAAAGCGCTTCCGCTTCGGGGCTGTTAACCCTGGATGAAGCCTTACGACTTGCTAACGCAGCGTCATCAGGTTTTCAGCAGGCCGCGCTCAACGAACAAATAGCGAGCGAAGATATCAAGCAAGCACGCGCCGCCTTTCTGCCGCGCGTTTCTGCTCCGCTTAGTTACCTATACACATCTCCTGCGATGGGCTTGCCGCCGGGCACGCCACGAGCCCCGAGCTTTATCGCTAACAACGCCATCAGCGAGTACCAGGCCTATTTAGAGGTTGCTGGTGATCTCGATATCGCCGGACGTTTGCGCGCAACGCTCGCGAAGAATCAGGCCCTTTTGGAAGCAGCACATGCCGGCACCGAGGTCGCGAAGCGTGCTTTGAGACTTGCTGTGGTCGACGCTTACTACGGCCTGGCTCTGGCAACTGCGCAGCGCGAAGCCGCCGAAAAGAACCTGGTCGCGGCCGAGGAGTTTGAACGAATCACCGCATTGCTCTTTAACGGCGGCGAAGTAGCGGAAGTAGATCTGACTCGGGCACAACTGCAATCGATCGGGCGGCGCGACGAATTGGAGCGAGCTAAAGCAAGTGAAGCAGTTGCTGCTGGGTCTTTGCGCGTCCTGGTAGGTTATGAATTTACACAACCGATTAATACGACGGAACTGGCCCAGGGAGTGCCCGCTCTTTCGGCGTTCCAACAGTTCCGGGCAGACACGATTTCCCAGCGGCCTGAGTTCACGCAATTTGAAGCTCAGCTGCGCGCGGCAAAGCAGGACATAAAAATCGCGCGCGCCGATCGGTTGCCGCAACTGGCTTACTCGATTCTCGGCGGCTTCGATACAGACTCTTTGCGGCCAGCGCCACTCAGGGAACATACCGGAGTATCTGGTGCGATTAGTTTGACCATCCCGATATTCGATTGGGGTGCGAGCAGGAGTAAAGAACGTCAGGCGCGGTTGCGGGCCCAGGTTGCGGAGAACGAACAGAAAATTGCGCTGCGCGGTTTCACTCAGGAGTTTTACGCCGCGCAGGCACAAGTGGCTTCAGCCGCCGAGCGCATTCGTTTGGCGAATACCGGTATTACAAAAGCTGAAAGCAATCTGAGCGCGTCCATCGCGCGTTATCGCGCGGGCGAGGCCCAGATCATTGAAGTGACCGATGCAATGACGACCCTCGCTGCGCAAAGATTCGCGCTTTTCCAGGCGGTCTTCGACTATCAAACGGCCCTCGCGCGCCTGCGGCAGGCATCAGGGCGATGAAACAAAACCGATGAACGATCATGAGTGACCTGGACAAAACAAACCACACGCAGGATCCGCCGGAGAACGAAGCGGAGCAAAAAGTCTGGCTAGCGGTGCGATCGGAACGACTGGCCCGTGAGCGACGGCGCAATCTAATACTCGTCGTCGCTTCAGTGGCGTTGGTCGCTTTGGTTTTGCTGGTGCTGGTGATTTGGTTGTGGCGCCGTAGTGCGACGACCACTGAGCAAGCCGCTGAAGTAGTGGTTAGCGTGAAGGTGGCAAAGGCCGAGAAAGAAACAATTTCCGCTCCGGTTTCGGCGCTAGGCACGATTTTCCCCCGTGACAAAGCAACGGTCGCAGCGAAGATCGGGGCGCAGATCAAGTCGATGGCGCTCTTGAAAAACAAGCTGGTCAGGGCGGGCGAGGTGATCGCCGTGCTCGAATCGCGCGACCTGGTGGCCCAACGCAACGAAGCCATAGCAGCGCTAAATCAGGAGCGAGCAAGCGAGCGCAGCGTGGCCACCGGTACGATTCCGCAAACAAACGCGCAGGACCAAAAGGCCTTGCGCGACGCGCAAGCCAAAGTGAACACCGCACGCGCTACCTTTGAACGCCGACAAGTGCTCTTCAATCAAGGCGGCATTTCCAAAAAAGATCTGGAAAGTTCACAACTGGAGCTGACGACCGCCGAAACGGAATTGCGTCTGGCCGAGCAGACGGTGTCGCTACGGACAAAGTTTATTAATCCAAACGATCGTGCGCTGGCGCAAGCACGAGTTCAAGCGGCCCAGCAGCGGGTGGCCACGCTTGACGCGCAGCTGGGTTACGCCACCATCCGGGCGCCCATCACGGGCATCGTTACGGATCAATTTCAGTACGAGGGTGAATTTGCCGCAGCCGGCGGCCAACTGGTCAGTATCGCCGATGTTAGCCAGGTGATCGTTAAGGCCCCGTTCGCCGACAACGTTACAGCGCAACTGAAGGTAGGCGACGTCGCTAAAGTTTTACCGACAGATACGACCTCTGAAGAGATGACGGGACAGGTATCGCTGATAAGCCGATCCAGCGATCCCCTTAATCGCACTGTGGAAGTGTGGGTCACGCTCGCCAATGGAGCTGGCAAACTGCGCGTCAATGGCGCGGCCCAGGTTACTGCGGAAACTCTGACGAAGGAGGACGCGATCGTAGTGCCGTTGGCCGCGGTCACGCTGGATGCGAGCAACGCCGCCGAAGGAACCGTGATGGTAGTCGACGCAACAAATGTCGCTCGCGAGACCAAGGTGGTTATCGGGATTCGCACCCAGGACAAAGTTGAAATAACCGAGGGCCTCAAAGGTGGAGAAACCGTTGTGATTGAAGGGAACTATTCTTTGCCTGACGGCACCAGGATCGCAGTGAGTGAAGACAAGAACGACAACGAAGAAAAGAAAGCTGATGAAAAGTAAACGTGACCAGTAGTGCACGCGGTCCGAGGATGAACTGACCATTGAATCTCGCTCGCTTCATTTCACAACAATCGCGCGCGGTAGTTGTCTTAATCCTGCTTCTCTCAGTCGCCGGGTTATACGCAGCCTGGCAGCTTCCGACGGCCATCTTTCCGCAAACTGACTTTCCCCGGATTGTTATCATCGTAGACGATGGCGTGGTGCCGGCGCCGCAGATGCTCGCGTCTGTTACCCGGCCGCTGGAAGAAGCGATGAACGGTATCCCCGGAATCGTGCGCATCAAGTCGACGACCTCTCGTGGCGCCTGCGAAGTCAACTTGTTTTTCGATTGGCGTGTGGACGTGATGCAGTCGATGCAGCTGGTCCAGGCGCGGCTGTCTCAGCTTTCCTCAACGCTCCCTTCAACCGCAGCCATTCGGAATGTAGACCGGCTGACTTTTGCAGTTTTCCCAGTCGCCGGTTTCAGTTTAGTTTCGGATACGCGCGATCCGGCATCCCTGCGTGACATTGGAAATTACACGATCAAACCCCGGCTGGCCCGGCTCGCCGGCGTTGCCGATGTAGCGGTTGCCGGCGGCAAGAACCGCGAATATCACGTAACGATCGATCCCGAGCGCCTGAACGCGCATGGAGTTTCAGTGCAACAGGTTGCAGACGCAGTGCGCAATTCGAATGTGGTTGAATCGCCGGGCTTGATTGAAGAGAACCATCAGCTCGAACTCACCCTGGTAAGTGGACAAGCGACCGCGCCAGACCAGTTGAATTCCATTGTCGTGGCGGTTGTGAACAATGCGCCCGTTAAAATCGCTGAAGTGGCCACGGTCGGCTCCGGTGTCGAACCGGAATACACAATCGTCACCGCCGACGGTCATCCGGCAGTACTGCTGAACATCAGACGTCAACCCGATGCAAACACGGTAACTGTAGATGACGAAGTGAAAGCTGAGTTGGCAGCCATCGCTCCACTGCTTCCCAGGGACGTAAAGATTGCTCCTTTCTACGATCAGTCATTGCTGGTGCGCGAGTCGATGAAGTCGGTGCGCGATTCGATCCTGATCGGCTTGTTGCTATCGGTGGCAATCCTCTATGTGTTTTTGCGCAACTGGGGGACTACGTTCGTCGCTACTCTCGTTATTCCGGTAACGGTGCTGGCGACCTTCCTCGCAATGTACCTGGTGGGTTTGTCTTTTGATTTGATGACGTTGGGTGGCGTCGCGGCGGCCATTGGGTTGGTCATTGACGATGCGATCGTCGTAGTAGAAAACATCTACACGCACCTGGCGCGCGGGCAAGGGCGACGGCAGGCAGTCGAGGCCGCCATTTCCGAAATCACGATTCCGATCATCGGTTCAACTCTTACGCCAGTCGTTGTCTTCCTGCCATTGACGTTGTTAACGGGAGTGACGGGCGTCTTCTTTCGTTCACTGGCGCTGACCATGGCCGTTGCCCTATTGACCTCGTTGGTATTGGCGCTTTCTTTTACGCCGGTGCTCGCCGAACGCTTCGTCAAAGTGAAACGAAAAGATCAGAAGCGTCCGGCCAACGGTGATTCACCTGACGGCGCCGGCGCCGAAATGCGTGCCGACGATCACGAGGAAGAGGAAGAGGGCGGGCGGTTCCTGAAGGCAATCATTCGCCGCTACGAATGGTTGTTGGCGCATGCGCTCAGCCATCGCTGGTTGGTAATTGGCATTTGCGTGGTCGTGTTAGTTGGTTCGTTTCTGCTCTTTCGCAATCTCGGTTCCGACTTTCTGCCCGCGTTCGACGAAGGCGCTTTTATTCTTGACTACACCGCGCCGCCCGGCACTTCGCTCGCTGAAACCAATCGGGTCCTGCTCAAGATCGAAGATATGTTGAAGGAGACGCCCGAGGTTGAGAGCTATTCGCGCCGCACCGGTTTGCAACTCGGACTATTCATTACCGAACCTAACACCGGCGATTTTCTGGTCAAACTGAAACCCGGACGCAAGCGATCAACTGAAGAGGTGACCGATGATTTGCGCGAAGCGATCGAGACGTCTGAACCGTCGCTGCAAGTTGAGTTCGTTGGCATTCTTACAGACTTGATCGGTGATCTGACGAGTTCGCCGGCGCCGATCGAAATCAGGTTGTTTAGCGAAGACACCGCAGCACTAGATCAAACTGCGGCACAAGTGGAAGAGTCGATCAAAAAAGTGCCGGGCGTGGTTGACACGTTCGATGGCGTGGTAGTCAGTGGTCCGGCAATTACTTTTCGAGTTGATCCCGAGCTGGCAGCACGTTTCGGAGTGACCGCTAGCGATGTGGCGAACACCGTTACCACTGCAATGACTGGCGACGCGGCGTCATCAATTTTGGAGCATGGACGGCTGATAACTGTGCGGGTGGTGTTGCCGCAATCAGCGCGTCAATCGCTCGATACGCTGCGGGCGTTAATGGTCCATTCGACTGGCGGAGCGCAGTTTCGCCTGGATCAAGTGGCCCAGATTGAATACGACAAAGGGCAAACTGAGATCCAGCGAGACGGCTTGCGGCAATCAGTTGCGGTGACGGCGCGGCTTTCTGGAAGTGATCTCGGGTCGGCAGTTAACGCAATTAAGATCCAACTGGCCAGGGACGTGAAACTGCCTGCCGGCATGACGATGGAATTTGGCGGACTTTATCAGGAACAACAGTCGAGCTTTCGCGAACTTCTAATGGCGCTTGTGCTCGCGATAGTCCTGGTCTTCATCACGCTGTTGCTGGAATTCCGATCGTTCGCTCATCCGATTTCAATCGTTGCCGGCGCAGTTCTGGCGTTGGGCGGCGTGCTTGCTGGTCTATTCATTACTAACAGCACGCTGAATATTGTGTCGCTGATGGGAATGATAATGGTGGTGGGCATCGTAGCGAAAAACGGAATTCTGATGCTCGATGCCGTCGAGGATCATCTGTCGGCCGGCGACAACTTGCGTGAAGCTCTCTTGCGCTCAGGGCGCCGGCGTTTTCGTCCGGTGTTGATGACCTCACTCGCCGCGATCCTGGGGATGATGCCACTGGCTCTGGCAATTGGTTCAGGCGCCGAACTGCTGCAGCCGCTAGCTATCGCCGTCATCGGCGGTCTGGCCGTCGCGTTGCTTCTCTCGCTGGTGGTGACTCCCACAGTCTATGCAATGCTTCGCCGAACTGAGTGATACTTCCCAATCATCATGGGATCCACGATAGTGAAGTGTCTCACTTCACCTTTTGAGCGGCGTTAACATACTTGACGCATCAGACCCTTATGGGTTCGTGAATTGTTTAGCCGCGAAGCGGCGCAAAGAGGGTAGCCAGACGTGAAACGTCTGGAAGGATGATTAATAATCTTTAATTGCGCGTCGAAGATGCGCTCAG
>DATIPD010000007.1:0-201860 GCA_035472495.1 Pyrinomonadaceae bacterium
GCGCGTCGAAGATGCGCTCAGAGTCTGGGCGCGCCTCCAGCGCGCGCGATTCAACAACTGACATTTGATCCAGAGGTTCCACCTCTGGCTACCTTCTATTAGGCGTCTTCGACGCCTTTGTTGATTCGCTAAGTATGTTAAGGCCGTTGAAACGGTTGGACAATTCATGACGCCGGGTGTGACACCGGGCTAAAGCCACGGTGTTAATGAAAACTCTGAACGTCGACCATTGCGCAGACTTTGGTGCAAAGGCCTCCGTGTCAACGGCCACGTCGTTTCTTCGTTGTTCGATACGCCTTTGGCTTTCTTACCGGTCGCGATTTGCTGGTTAGCTTTGTTAGCTTCGTGGCTTTCGTTGACGCCGTTGATTTAGTTGTCGCATCCGCTTCCGGCGGAGGGGCGCCGGCGTCTTCCAATGAAGCAGTGATCAGTTCGTCCGCTGGTCGCTTGCCATCAACGAATGCGAAGACATGGTAATTGGCATTGCGTTCACGAATCACCTCGATCCGGCCCTCGTCTTTGAGACGCGCCAATTCCGCCATCACAAAATTCTGTTCCTCATTACTCATGTAACGATAGTCGATGTCGAAGGCCAGGCCCGTGGAATGCGGCGGCGTATCGATGAGTACCGCGTTGCGGTTGACCTTGCGCAAAGCGTGCTGGTACTGCTCAGGTCGGACCAGCGAACTGACCGGCAGGGGTCGCGCAAACTTGTCGTGATACGCCTGCGCGACTTCTTCGAGAATTTTCACGGCCTGCGGACGCAGGGAACTGAGCATACTCACCTTCAGCGCGTAACGATCATGCGAATCATCCAGGTTGTAAGAGCGTCCCGCGAAATTCCTGGCGAGGGTTTGCAGCGATTCGTAGTCCTGCGAAAGTGATTGCCGGCTGGCGGGCTGGCTGTAAGCGCGATCAAGCAAAGTTTTCTGGGTCGCGTTTGCTTGCAAGTCCTGCTCGCGTGAAGTCAATTCCTTTTGCAGTTCGCTTCGTTTACCGTGCTCGGATTTTTTCAAGGTGGCCAGACTTTTCTGCAGGCGCGTTATTTCCGTTTGCAGTGTCAGGCGCGTGGAGTCGAGCTGTGTGTAGGCGGCGCGTAGTTCCGTTTCGTCGTAAAGCGCGATGCTCTGATCGTCTACATAACGTGTGAACGCCGCGTCATCCGCGCGCGCGCCAACGCCGAATAAGATGTAGGTTTCGGTGACGGCGGGCAGTGAAACCAATTCACCGTGCTCGATCATGGCCGCGAGGTCGACAAAATCCTGACACGAGCGCAGGTTGAATTTTTCGACTTCGGCAACTTGCGTGGCGAGGAACCAGTGGCGGTCTTCGTAATGCCGGAGTTGTGTGGGAATCTCCATCGCCGCGGCTCCAGTTGCGCCGCGATCCTCTTTTACTTTGGCGAGAGCGCGCGCCCACATTTCAGCGTCCGTTGGTTGGGGGTTGGCGCGACTAGCCCAGTACTCGGATTGGGCCAGAAGTTTTATTTCTCGATAACGAACGAACGCCAGAACAACCAGGCCCATCGCGGAACACGCGATGATTAGCAGGAGAATTTGGCGCACCCGTCGGTTCATGATCCAGGTAGTTTATGCAAATTTGAGGCGACGCGGAGAATAGTTTCAAAGTATGGGGTTTAAAGCGAAGGTGTGGCGAAAAGGATGCGGCTGGGAAGGGGAGGTTGTTTCGAATATGGACGGCGGGCCGGAGGACGGGAAGCGGAGGTCAGAGGTCAAAGGCGAGCTCGTGGCGAATGCCGTAGCACTAGGTTCGCGTGAGTTTGGCTTTTGTTCGAGTAGGCTCGTGGCTACGTTAGTACGTGAACCACGAACCTGCACGAAATGTGAAACCACGGAAATACGCGAATCGAAAAGCAAGAACCGACAGCAAGAACCGAAAGGAAGCTGGAATCCCCTCGCTAAAAGATGCAGCCGGTGTTGTTTCTAGCGGCCCGCTGCTTTCCGGATGCGGTACAGGTGATGCCAGCTGTGCCGCAACGCGTGGTCCTCGATGACAAACTGCGCGGTTACCGGCGCGCCGAAACTCAAAGAAAACGGCGCGGCCTGGTCCAACTGTTCATCGGTAAACTCGCGGACCGCCGCGGCTGCCGCGCGACTGTTGCGGTGTAAGAGTTCCAGAGTCGCCTCCTTTGTCGTTGCTGTTTGCTCGCTTGCATGCTTCGCGTTCATCTCAGCAATCGCTTCCCACGTGACTTCGGTGATGGCCTGACCGCTCGCAATCGTCTTCGCTACTTCAACCTCAATCGGGTAGACACTCGCGACATGATGAACGATCACGCCGATTGGACGTTTGTCGGCGGCCGAAACTGGCGTCTGCCACTCCGCTTCCGTCAATGTTTCTGCAAACGCCGCTAAACCGGCAGCGCCTTGCTCGATACGATCCGCCAGCGCGGCGGCTCGTTGGCTTTTGATATCACTAACTTGCTTGGTAGTTGCACTCATTTCGTTTCTCCAATCTTGAATTCATCTGCTCTTCGCAGCTTCGCCTGGCCTCTTCCAGAGGGAGAGGAAATTGCAGACGGTAACGACCTCACTGCTCCGCGAGAACTGACCCGGTCATGCGCCCCAGGCTTTAACCGCTCGCGGGCCTCGCGGACTGACCAGGTCACCGCGTTCGCGGTTCTGACTGCTCACAGCCCATTGCTCACCGCCCACTTTCTTGACCGGCGCCGTGAACGCTTCCACGATTTCTTTCCAGTGGATCGAAACGTCGGCCAACACGACTGACAGCGCCAGACACGCCCAAATAATCGCCTGCACCATTTCGATTCCCAGAAGTTCCCAGCCCGTTACTCCCAAAACAAAACGTCCACCAATGAAGACCAGCGAGATCGCGTAACTGCGCGTGGCCCACTGGCGATGCAGTGCGATTTTGCGCTTGTAGCCGAAGAGACCAGCGAGAGCGGTGGCGCCGATTAACATCGTCGCATCCACGATTGCCAAAACAGTGAACGAACGCGGCGCGCCAAAACGCTCCTGGAAATATTGTATGTAGATGCCGAGTGGCGCCAGCCCAAATGCGCCAAGCACATAGAGTCGGCCCATGACGCGATGTGCTTTCGTGAATCGCTGGCGGATTCGCTCGGAAAACTGGAACGGCGCCAATAGCAGGACGATTGCGCCGAAGATGCCGTGAGGCAACAACCACCATTTAAAAGGCGCGTAGTGTTGCCAGACCGGGTTGCTTGATTGAACCAGAAATCGTTCGTTGTGATAGAGCACGTAGGTGCTCGCTACCGCAATCAGTGAAAAAACGACGTACTTCGCGTTGAGTTTCATGTGAACTCCTTCTCCATTTACTAACGCGAAGTTTTGCAGAAGTTTGGGCCAGGGAGGGGAAGGAGCAGGAGCAGGGGAGGGGGAGCAGGAGCAGGTAAGGAGCAGGTACGACAGAACGCCGAAGCGGAGGCGGTGATTGTTTCGTGGTAGTAAATTCTTGAGCAGCATCTGCCTGCCCCTGCCCCTGTCGCTTTCCCTCGCCCGCTTCGCCGGCTGGGTATATACTTCGCGCATCAAGCCATGGACTGGAAGTACAAACACTTTCATCAGGAGAGAGTTTTCGCGGAGTCGTCTGAAGTTGTCACTGAAGCGGCGCGGAAATTCATGGCTGAGTCGCTCAGTTGGAAAGTAACCAACACTTCTGACGGTCTCACTGCCGAAGGTTACAGTTTCACTCACCGGGGCATTGCTAATTTCCACATTCAGCCCACAGCAGGCGGAACAAAAGTCGCGATAGAACTTTTGGTCGCGCGCGCGGGTTGGCGCGGCTACATGTTGTTCGACGTCGG
Organism: Pyrinomonadaceae bacterium; assembly: GCA_035472495.1. Taxonomy (GTDB): domain Bacteria; phylum Acidobacteriota; class Blastocatellia; order Pyrinomonadales; family Pyrinomonadaceae; genus PSRF01. The sequence continues at coordinate 3,809 of DATIPD010000007.1, forward strand.
CGGTTACTTCACCATTCAGCTCCGCAAATGGCTTGACGGCATTCAGTGGGAACTTCAGCAAAAACTCGCCGGCACACGTGACGAGTCGACCAATCCGCTCGTACTCGCTCAGAACACAACCTCCGCCCACCTCTTCAACGGTTGCCTCGTTGTCATCTGCGTCATGTTCGCGTTTTATTTGTTGGTGACCGTCATCAGCGCGTTGGTTGGTCTTCTCACCGGAACACTTTTTCTGTTCGGACGCGGTGGCTCAATAACCGTTCATGGCATGTGGGCCCGCATAGTCTCGGCCGGGATATTACTCGCCGGCGCCTACATCGTTTCGCAGATGATCGGAAAGAAGCGTCGCACCCTTACTTAATTCCAGTCCGCAAGTGTAAAGACTTAAGCTCTGAGTCTGACTTCCGTCTCTCTGAGAGTTGGCGCGCGCGCTGCTGAAGTCGAAACATTAACTCCGGAGTGTGCGTACGTAGAGATCGATGAAAGCGATCGTCTACGACCAGAGTTCGGCCGGCGGTCTCAAGTGTGAAGAGATTGAAAAGCCATTCCCGAAGGACGACGAGGTCTTAATCAAAGTAGTTGCGGCTTCTGTAAATCCACTTGACTGCCATTTGGTGAAACACCCTCTGCTGCGGCGCGTACTTTCCAAGCTAGGCACAATAAAGAGCCCCGGACCAGGGCGCGATGTTGCGGGCATCGTCGAAGCAGTCGGCGGGAACACAGCGGACTTCAAGACGGGTGACGCAGTGTTCGGCTGTTGCGGTGGAGCGTTTGCCGAATACGCGCGGGCGTCGGAGTCGAAGTTGGCGATGAAGCCGGCTGACATTTCGTTTGAGCAAGCAGCGGCACTTCCGATCGCCGGAGTTAGCGCCTTGCAGGGCTTGCGCGATAAGGCACAGATTCAGCCGGGCCAGAAAATTCTGATCAACGGCGCCGCGGGCGGCGTGGGTACCTTCGCCGTGCAAGTTGGCAAGTCACTGGGAGCCGATGTGACAGGCGTGTGCAGTACAAGAAATCTGGACATGTTGCGATCGATCGGCGCGGACCATGTTATTGACTACACGCAACAAGATTTCACGCAGACTGGTGAACACTACGACTTCCTGCTTGATTTGGTGTCGAACCAACCGTACTCCGCGATCAGGCGCGTCCTGACTCCAAACGGCATTTACATCGGAGCCGGCGCTCTCGGCTTGAGCAGCATGTTCGGTATCTTGACTCGCAAGACCAGTGAGCTCGTGTCAGCGCTGTTCACTAGCCAGAGGTTCATGAGTTTTACGGCGAAACTTACGGGAGAAGACCTCGCCATCCTGGGCGAGATGGTGGTTGCGGGAAAAGTGAAGCCGGTAATCGACAGGCGTTACAACTTGAGTGAGGCTCTCGACGCCGTGCAGTACGTAGAAAAGGGGCACGCTCAAGGAAAGGTTGTGATCAGCGTTGCTTAGTTAGACTACTTCGTTGCTAAGTCGCCGACTTCCTCTTCGGCCACATCACGAAATTCTTAAACACGTAGACCCAGGGCACGATCAAAGCAACGAAGGGCGCTCCGATGAAGACGTGGGCCATCTGATCAGCGGGCGAACCTGCCAATGTTCCGGCGCGCCAGAGTGGATAAGCAACAACCATCACCCAGAGCGTCTTGTAGAAGATCATGAAGATGACGATTGGTAGCCACTTCAACGGGCGCAACAATCCGAATAGCGACAGCGTTGGGTAAGCTGCCCAGACGCAGAACGCGACCGCCTTGGTATGATCCCACGGGCCCTGGTGATTGATGATCGTGCCCCACGTTTGCAAGCCGACTCCGATGAACATCAGGAAGTAGAGCAGACGCAGCAAGTAAATGTTTAGCGGACGGACGCCCTCATATTTTTCATGGTTAGGCGTGAAGATGTATTTGATAAATCGCATGACCCCTGAGTTACGTGTGGGGAAGGGAATTGGTTCCAGGAGATTGAGCATTGGGCAGTGAGCCGACGTCAAGCCGTTGTGACATCGACAGCTCGCAGAAAAGACTTACGCGGGTCGCGCAGATTTAGTAACTTGTTCAGCGAAGCAAAGGAGCAGCTATGCGGCGAAAGAATTGGCGACTCGTTATGGTCGGTTTCACTCTCATCGTTCTGGCGGTAGGGTTTTTCCTCTTCATGATGTCCGCTTCATCGCGGTCGAACGATCCCGTGGTCTTGATGCAGACGGTTGGAACAGTTGCGGGCGTGGTCGGCGGCATTAGTCTCGTAATGATCATCGTCGGCCTGATCGGCAAAAAGATTTAGCAGCGACTGCCACAGCTTCTTCTGATTTCGTTTGCTCGTAAACGATCGAGCCGGTCCAAAACTGAACTGTACAAAAATCATTATGCTGCGACACCTTATTCTTTCCTTCGTTCTACTAGCGAATACTTCAATCGCTCAGCAACCGGGGCTCAGCGCATCAAGTTTTGTCTTCGCTCAACAGACGGCGTCTAATTTTTCGGGCTTTGATCCCAGCTACAAACTAGAGTTTCGCAATCCGGTTCAGGACAAGAACTTTTATCTGTTGAGTTTATTCCAGCGACATCCGGAAGTTGGAAAACTCCTGAGACAGAATCAGGTCCTGCGGAAGATTTCCAACGAAAAGCTCCACGGTTTAAGGCTGGCCGCGAATTGCGACGACGTTGCTTGCTTCGACAAGTTGTTTCGTCTGAGTGCTCCGACAATCGAGCAAGTGGCAACCGAACTCAAGGCACTGGCGCAGCGTCCGCAGTTCAAACGACTGGCACTGAAAGATCTGCGGCCATCAGGTGTGTTCATCAAATACAGCGGTCAATCCGATGCAGAGATGCTGGTGGCCGCGTGGAAAGATGCGGCGAAGGGAATGAATCGGTTGCTGAGCGTTTACTGTCTCGGCAAAGATCCGTATTACAAGGACATTGATCGGGTTAGCTTTGACGTAGCGAGCGATGACTATCGCCAACTCCTCAAGGCGAAGACCGCGGAAATTAAGGTGTCCAGTAATACGTTGTTTTTCGAACCAACCCTTAATTTTGGAATCAAACTTCTAGAAGTTAACCGGCGTGATGAGGCGGGACGCTACGAACCACTTGAGGACGGCGAAAACAAAGCGGCCGTGCAAGCATTGAAAAATATCAGGTGGAGTGACTATCCGTATTCTTTCATTCTCGTCCTCGGTTCGGGTCCGGGAGACTCCGCCAGGCTGAGTCCGATTGGAGCGAAGCGGGCAGACGCGGCGGCGCAATTATTCCTTGAGCATAAAGCGCCGTTGATTATGTTCTCCGGTGGCCACGTTCATCCGCTGCAGACCCCTTACTGCGAAGCACTCGAGATGAAAAAATACGTCATCGAAAAATACAAGATCCCGGAGCAGAGTATTTTGATCGAACCGCAAGCGCGTCACACGACCACTAATTTCCGCAACGGCGCGCGCCTGGCTTTTCGTTATGGCATACCGACGGATCTAAATGCGCTGGTCACTTCCAGCGAAGACCACATTACGGTCGCGACGAAAGATGGCTTTCGCATCCGTTGTACGACGGAGTTGGGGTATTTTCCAATGCAGTCGATCACGCGCGTATCTCCGGTCGCGGCGGAGTTCAAGCCGGCGGTAGCTTCTTTATTCTTTGATGCAAACGATCCGCTGGATCCGTAAGAAAGCATAGGAGTACTTATGGACAAGATGCTGAAACGCGTGCGCCTGCTCGAGGCTTACGCCGTTGTTTCATTGCTGTTTTTCTGCGTCGTTGGAGTCGCTGCTTTCACGCAAGGCAAGCAGAAGTTTGACGAGCTTACGGTTGAGCGCCTCAACGTCGTCGAAAAAAATGGCCAACTGCGCGCGGTGATTGCAAACACCGATCGCATGCCCGATCCAATTATTGAGGGAAAGTCTTTCAAGTCGGAACGCGTGCCCGGAATGATCTTTTACAACGGGTTGGGCGATGAGTGCGGCGGTCTGATCTTTGGTGCGGTTAAAGGTGGCGACAAGTACGGCGCTTACGGCGGGTTTACCTTCGATCAATATCGGCAATCGCAATCCATCGGACTTGTCTATAACGATCACAACGGCAGCCGCCAGGTTGGTCTCAGCGTCTGGGATCGTCCGGAGAAATCGCTGATCGACTTGATGCAACAAAAGGACGCGGTTGAGAAATTAACCGACGGCGCGGAGAAGGAGGCGGCGAAACAGAAACTTCGCGAAGCGGAGTTGGCGCCGACAAGAGTTTTTGTCGGCAGGACCAAAGAACGCGAGAGCAAGGTCACACTCTACGACGATCATGGCAATGCGCGAATTAACCTCGTGGTAGATGCGAACGGCACTCCGCGACTTGATTTCCTCGACGCACGCGGGAGCGTTACCTACAGTTTGCCCGGTTCTAATAAACCAGCTGCCGTCAATGGCCGTTAAGATGATTGTCCGTTGTTGACCCGAGCGGCGATCGGAACCGTACCGCTGAATAAAGTTTTTGCTGACCGTTAGGGGACTAGCACACCGACGACCACCGAGTGTTAAGCAAGCGTTATTGTTGAGGATGATTCAGCTCGAAATTTGTGGTGCCAATCAGCCTTAAGTTGTGATATTGTCCGCTCTCACCCATGCTTCGGTCCACCCCCTGACCGCCCAAATTAACCGACTTTTTCGCTTTGTTTCTTGCCAAAGCGAACCTCAATAACAATTCCCAAAGAGGAGGATGTGATGACCCGTCAATCCAGATTCCATCGTCTAAATAAATTTCGATCCCGCTCGCTCCCAAGTGCAGGCCGCCGTCTGATCGTGTCGTTGACTTTGTTGGGCGTTCTTCTCGTAAGCACTACGGTCGCCCTCGCGAGTATCGGTTTCATCTCGAAGTGGGGAACATCCGGATCCGCTGACGGACAGTTCATAACTCCGAGAGGTATGGCTACTGATGCGGCCGGTAATGTTTATGTGGCTGACGCCGGCAACAATCGCGTGCAGAAGTTCGACAACAACGGAAACTTCTTGTTGAAGTTTGGAATTTTCGGTGACGTCCCCGGTGGATTTGTGCAGGCTTCGGGGGTGGCAGTTGCACCCGGTGGAGACATTTATGTTTCCGATGAATTCACTAATCGCATCTCCATATTCAATTCCAGCGGAATATTTCAATCGACGTTTTCGGCCGGTAGTTTTCCCACCACTGCCACCGGTGTAGCTCTCGACAGCGCCGGCAACGTTTACGTTTCCGACTCCAGCAACCATCGCATTCGAAAATTCACAGCCGCTGGAATGCTCATCACGTCGTGGGGCAGCAGTGGGACTGGCGACGGACAGTTCAGCGGGCCGCAAGGTTTGGCCATTGACTCAGCCGATAACGTCTACGTAGCAGATACTGCCAATAACCGCATTCAAAAGTTCACTGCGGGCGGCGTCTTCATAACTAAGTGGGGCACGCTCGGCAGTGCAAATGGGGAATTCATGTCGCCTTTCGGCGTGAGCGCTGATTCTTCCGGAACCATCTACGTTGCCGACACCAGTAACAACCGCATCCAGAGCTTCTCCTCAACGGGAACTTTCATCGAGGCTTTCGGCGCATCGGGCAGCGGTGACGGGCAGTTTGCGGGTCCGCAGGATCTCGCGGCTGACACGTTCGGAAATATTTTTGTTGCTGATTCTGGGAACGACCGCGTGCAAAAACTGGGTGCCGCGGTCTCAGTGACAGCAAATGCGGGCCCTGACCAGACAGTCGAATGCGCCGGTTCAACCACCAGCGTCATGCTGGATGGCACCGCCTCCACGGGAAGCGGAACACTTAGCTACAGTTGGAAAGAAGGTGCGACTGTCCTTGGCTCGGGCGCTACGCTAATGGTTTCGCTACCGCTCGGCCCACACTCGATCACGTTAACGGTCACGTCTTCAGGCGGCGGCTCGGATGACGATGAAGTGCTGGTCACAATCGTCGACACGGTAGCGCCGACGATCACACTCAACGGAGCAAATCCGCTGACAGTTGAGTGTCACACCAGTTTCGTTGATCCGGGCGCGACAGCGAATGACGGCTGCGCGGGAAGTTTTGCCGCTACTGCGTCGGGCTCAGTGAATGTAAACGTTCCTGGCAGTTACATGATCAATTACAACGCCAGCGATCCCTCGGGCAATGCCGCGACGCAAGTAACCCGAACCGTCAACGTTGTGGACACGACGATTCCTACAATAACGCTTAACGGCCAGACGCCGTCGATGTGGCCGCCGAATCACAAGTACCAAACTTTCCGGGTTACTGATTTTGTGACGGGCGTGACTGACAGCTGCAGCACATCTCTCAATGTCGGTAGCGTCGTCATCTCGCAGGTTACCAGCGACGAGTTGGAGAACAGCGGAGGAGACGGCAATACACTAAATGACATTGTGATCGCCGGCGATTGCAAATCGCTCCAATTGCGTTCTGAGCGAGACGGAGGCGGCGACGGTCGCGTTTACACAATTACGTTTAGCGTGCGTGACTCGTCAGGAAATGCGACAACGGCAACTGCCAGAGTCACTGTGCCGAAGAGTCAAGGCAGCGGCCCGGCAATAGACAGCGGGGCGCACTACGTCGTTAACGGCGGTTGTCCTTGATTCTTCGCCATAGGGCGGCTGTCTCGGTGGAGTCGTAGGAGGCGGCGATCGGAATCGACCGATGATAGCGGTTGTGCAGATCGTTTAGGCGCTCGTGCACTGAGTATACCGAGTCGTTAATAATTGACCACGGTACACGCACGAGCGCCTCGATCGCGCTCAAATGTGTGCGGGTAGTCGCTACATTATCGTGGAGTAAGGAAACCATAAATGGGTAACGAGGACGGAACCAACCGCGCGACGATCCCGAGTGAGAAGCAGATGGAAGTAGCCGTGCTCGCCGGCGGCTGTTTCTGGGGTGTCGAGGAAATTCTCCGTGAGGTGCCTGGCGTGATCGATACTGAAGTCGGTTACACCGGCGGCTGGCTCGAAAATCCTACCTACGCTGATACTCACCACAGCAAGTCTGGGCACGCCGAAGCGATACGTGTGACGTTTGATCCGGCGGTGCTCAGTTACGAAGACTTATTAGAGAACTGGTACTTCAAGCTGCACGATCCGACCACGCTCAATCGTCAAGGTTACGACGCTGGCACACAATATCGTTCGGCGATTTTTCCGCAGACACCCGAGCAGAAAGTAACGGCGGAACGAGTGAGGGCGCGGATAGACGCATCAGGGAAGTGGAAGAACCCGCTCACGACAACCATTGAGCCGGCTTCAACGTGGTACAGCGCGGAGGATTACCATCAGGATTACTTGCGCAAGAACCCTGGGGGATATAGCTGTCACTACCTGCGCGATTAGCGGTCATCCCACCCTCGACTCGGATGTCGGGCCAACTCGTCCATCTCCTATCGGTTGATTGCGTGAGAATAATTTGGAGCGGCGATCGGAATCGAACCGATGAATAAAGGTTTTGCAGTCTTGGCGAAGCTTGTCGCGTAAGTTCAGCCTAGTTTCCCGGCGTCTATTTGGGTAGTGGCCTAATTTCAGTTTTCTCTGTGAAATCCTCTGCGTACTCTGTGCCTCTGTGGTGCTAAACGTTAGACAAAAACTCACCACAGAGTCACAGAGAGCACCGAGAACGCACTGAGGATTTCAAATTGGGGCACCACCTTCATTTGGTCTCCATACGCCAACCCGGCACCTTGTGATAGTCTCAGTAGCCCCCAGCAAAAAATAAATGATGCTATCTGGACTTGCGCAAAGATGGAGTCTGACGTGGCGACGCGCAAACGCTGCCCTTCTGCGTTTGTTTTTACGGCTGGTTCCATCTGAAACTCATCGCGTATTTGCGTTGACGCTAATTGCCGGCGCATCGTGCGGACTCGCGGCAGTCTTCTTTCACTTGTCCATCATCGGAACTGAAAAGCGCTTGATTGGCACCGCAATGTCTGCCAGCGGAAGGTCATGGATTTGGTGGACGATTCTCACACCAACTGTCGGTGGCTTATTAAGCGGCGTGCTGTTGCAATACGCTTTTCCTGGAGCGCGTGGCAGCGGTATTCCGCAAGTGAAAGTCGCCTATGCAATCAAAGATGGGCGCGTTCCTCTGCGAGAAGCGGTTGGCAAGTTTCTGGTGGGAGTCTTGCAGATCGGCACGGGCTCTTCGCTCGGCCGTGAAGGCCCGACGGTGCACATCTGCGCCGGGGTCGCGAGTACGCTGGGACGATCAGCGGCGCTTTCCCGTGAAAGCCTCAAACGCTTACTGCCGGTTGGCGCTGCGGCCGGCATTGCTGCCGCTTTCAATGCGCCAATTGCCGCGATCACGTTTACGCTCGAGGAAGTAGTGGGAGATTTGGATCAAGCGGTGCTGGCTTGGATCGTGGTGGCGGCAGCAATCGCCGCCGGCATTGAACGCGCAATTCTCGGCGAGCATCCAGTGTTTACAATCTCGAAGCATTACGGCCTTGAGCATTTCTCATCGTTGCTCTTTTATGCAGCGCTTGGCGTGGCTGCGGCGTTAGTCTCATTAGCTTTCACTGAATCACTGCTTAGCGTGCGCAAATGGTTTCAGCGCATGAGCCTAATTCCGGCTTGGACGAGGCCAGGTGCGGGCGGATTGGTTACCGGCCTGCTCGCGGTAGCTGCGTTCTATTGGCTTGGAGTCAGCGGTGTGACTGGAGGAGGCTATGGAACGTTGTCGTTGGCGCTGTCGGGTGGTTTAGCATTTCGCGCGCTGCTGGTTCTCTGTGTCTTCAAACTGATCGCTACCGTTTTCTCTTACGGAAGCGGTGGCGCGGGTGGAATCTTTGCTCCGGCATTGTTTATTGGCGGCATGCTGGGCGGAGCATTTGGCTACTTCGATCACTCTCTATTTCATCACGGCGGCAATGAACTCGGCTCGTTTGCATTAGTGGGAATGGGAGCAGTCTTCGCGGGAATCATCCGCGCGCCAATAACCTCAGTGCTCATTATTTTTGAAATGACTGGAAGTTATGAACTCATCCTGCCGTTGATGATCTCGAACATGACATCGTATGCGCTGGCCCGACACTTCCGGCCCACGCCAATCTATGAAGCGCTGTTGGAACAGGACGATATTCACCTGCCTCATCGGGACGGTCGAGTGTCGCACGCGCTTGAGCGTCTGACGATTGGCAGCGCAATGACCACAAGGCCTGTCGCCATTTCCGCGACTGCGACTATCGCTGATGCGCTGCAGCAGGTCGAGAGTCATGACTATTCAACCTATCCCGTCATCGATAGTGAAGGAAGATTTCTCGGTCTTGTTACCAAAGCTCGATTGCGCCGGAACGCCGCCGCTGAAGGCGCAGCGAAGCAGCGCGTGAACTCAATCATCGAGCGCGTATCTCACGTCCAACCCGAGCACACGCTGGTAAGAGCCGTCGTGAGGATGGAGAAGTCCGGGCGTCGCCAGCTTGCGGTCGTCGACAGACAGCGAGGGAACAAGCTGATTGGTCTATTGACGATGAGCGATATTGTGCGCGCTCACGCCCATGCAGCCCTGGAGGTTGGCGATCCAGACAGGACAGTCTCACCTGGATTCATTGAAGGAACCGATGCATTTGAGGAAAAAAGCTAAGCGTCCCCTCGGGGTGACCGGGCTAGGTATTTTTTTCGGTCGCAACTGTAATTACTCTCATCGCTGCGAGCTCGCTCTTATTTCCCGGTCGCTCTTGGGCCGAAAACATAGTGAATGCGAACGAGGATTGGTGATATTCACGCAGTCGAATTGATTTGAACCGAGGTCGACAGGTGGGGTTACATCTCCCCCACCTAAGTTCAATGATCGATTGTCCGCAATCATGATCGCCCCTCGTGCCTCTTTCCCCTCGTGCCTCTTTCCCCCTCGCGCCTAGTTCTTGAAGACGGTTTATCATTCTGTTATTGTGCGGTTCGTTGACCCCCACAAATTAGCAGACTTTCACAGATGTCCTTAACCCTGTGCTCGCATATAGGTTCCAGCAAGCACATCCGACCGGGTCGAGACTGCGACAAATGACAAGGGCCCCAAAGCGACTTGGAAGACCGGCGAAGTCCGCGAAAATTTCTCGCAAAGGACGTCAACTATCCGGTAACCGCTCCACCTCAAAAGAAAAGCCTCATGTACGATCCGCGCCTCTAAGTAACCCCCCAAAGTCTAATAATCTATTTCCCATTGTTGGCATCGGCGCTTCGGCGGGCGGGTTGGAGGCTTTCACAAGACTGGTCCGATCTCTGCCGGACAACACCGGTATGGCTTTCGTGCTGGTACAACATCTCGATCCTTCGCACGAGAGCAAGTTGCCACAGTTGCTCGGTCGAGTAACTAATCTGCCAGTCCTCGAAGTTGATGGCAACACCCGTGTGCAACCCAACCATGTTTACGTCATTCCGCCAAACCGAACGATGCGAATCGAGAAGCGCGTTCTGAAATTGCTTCCTCGAAAGAAGACCGATGGCCAGCTTAGATCAATTGATTCCTTCTTAGAGTCTCTGGCAAGCGATCAGGGGCCTCAAGCCATTGGCGTGATCTTATCCGGCACGGCCACTGATGGCACCATTGGATTGCAGGCGATAAAAGGTGAGGACGGAATCACCTTTGCACAGGACGACTCGGCCAAATATGACAGTATGCCGAGGAGCGCAATTGCGGCCGGCGACGTGGATTTTGTTTTGTCACCGGAGAATATCGCGAGAGAGCTGGCCCGTATTGCTGACCATCCTTATGTTGCCGCCGAGGCTCAACCTCATAAAAAGACGGAAGATGCTTTTGCAGAGAGTGCCATTGACGTAAAAGATGTCGAGGAAGAGGCGCTCAAGAAAATTCTGTTGCTGTTGCGAAATCAACGAGGCGTCGATTTCACCCTCTATCGACCGAATACGATTCGCCGGCGAATCATGCGACGCATGGTCCTGGCAAAGATTGAAACGCTCGTCGGTTATGCCGGGCACATCGGCAATAACGCGGGTGAAGTCGAGGCTCTTTATCAGGATCTGCTGATCGCGGTTACAAACTTCTTTCGAAATCCAGAGGCATTCGATCTACTTAAACGCAAGGTCTTTCCAGCCCTGATGAAAGATCGCTCGCCAGACGATGCCCTGCGAGTTTGGACTATTGGCTGTTCTACCGGTCAGGAAGCGTACTCGATTGCCATGGCCTTTCTTGAGTATCTGGGCCAGAGTGCGCGGAATGTGCAGTTGCAAGTTTTCGCTACCGATCTCAACGATGAATTGCTGGACAAGGCCCGCACCGGCCTTTATTCAAAATCCTTATTGCAGGACGTTTCACCCGAGCGTTTGCGCCGCTTCTTTGTGGAAGAGGATGGAGGGTATCGCATCAGCAAAACGATTCGCGAGATGTGTGTGTTTGCGAGACAAAACGTAATTACTGATCCGCCATTTTCACGTATGGACTTGATTGGTTGCCGCAATTTGCTCATCTATCTCGAGCCTGACTTGCAGCAAAAACTTCTGCCAACGTTTCACTATGCGCTTAAGCCGGGAGGGTTTTTGTTCCTCGGCATGTCGGAATCGGTCGGCTCTTTTAGCTCGTTATTTCAGCCGATAGACAAGAAATTGAAAGTGTTCGCGAAGAAACCGGGCAACAACACATCTCTCCCGTCACTTGGTCGTCTCGCCCCGCGGCCGCAAAAAATTCTCCGCGATAAGATTCAACCACTGCGTGCGGCAGAAAGCGCCGAACTTATCGCGCAGCGAGAAGCTGATCGTTTGGCGTTGGCTCGCTATGGACCACCGAGCGTGCTTGTTAATAGCGCCCTGGACATAGTTCAGTTTCGTGGAGATACCAGCCAATATCTGACCCCGGCGCACGGGCGCGCAAGCTTCAACATTCTTAAGATGGCTCGCGAAGGGCTGGTGCTGCCGCTGAGAAGCGCTCTCAACAAAGTAAAGAAGGAGAATCAGCCCGTCCGCAAGGAGGACATACGAGTCAGCTACAACGGGAACACGCGAATTGCCAACCTGGAAGTGATTCCGCTTAAGAACCTAAAGGAGTCTTGCTTTCTCGTCTTGTTTGAGCCGGTGGAAGCGACGGCAAAACAAGTTTCGGAAACTTCCACGCAAGTAAAAAGCAAGCCCGCCTCGGACCTCGCCAAAGAAGAATCTCGTGAAGTCAATCGGCTCCGCCAGGAACTGATGGAAACGAGGGACTATCTCCAGGCGATTCAAGAACAATACGACGCATCGACCGAAGAGTTGCAGGCTTCGAGCGAGGAGACGCAATCGGCTAATGAAGAACTTCAGAGCGTCAACGAGGAGTTGGAAACCTCGAAAGAGGAACTAGAATCGACGAATGAAGAGTTGACCACGGTCAACGAAGAAATGGTTAATCGAAACGCCGAGTTGGCCCGTCTTACCGCTGACATTATTAATTTACAGAACAGCTTCAATCTTGCCATCCTCTTGTTGGGACGCGACCTGTCGATTCGGCGTTTTACTCAGCCTGCCGAGAAGCTCTTCAATTTATTAGCCACCGATGTAGGCAGACCTCTCGGAATCGTCAAGCACAACCTGGATTTTCCCGAATTGGTCGAACTTACGACCGAAGTTATTGAGAACGTCAGAGCGCAGGAACGCGAAGTTCGAGACAACAATGGCCGATGGTTTCTCGTGCGAGTCCGGCCATACCTGAACCGTGATAAGCAGGTCGATGGCGCGATCGTGCTCGTGCTCGATATTGACCAACTAAAACGGGCCGAAGCAGCGAAGTCGCGGCTGGCGGCGATCGTTGAATCTTCTGAGGATGCCATTATTGGAAAAGATCTCGATGGTGTGATCACCACCTGGAACCGGGCCGCGGAACGGTTGTTTGGTTACTCTGCGGAAGAGGCAATCGGCAAGCCGGCAACTCTAATTATTGCCCCTGAGCGGATGAACGAAGAGCCAACCATTCTCGAACGAATTCGTAAGGGCGAAAGCGTAAGCTATTACGAAACCGTAGGCCGCCGTAAGGACAACAGCCTGGTGGATATCTGGGTAACTATCTCGCCCATCTTTGACGAGCACGGCAAGATCGCGGGCGCTTCGAGAATCGCCCGCGACATTACTGAACGGAAGCGCGCTGAAGAAGAATTGACAAATCTTTTGCGCAGCGAGCGAGCAGCTCGTGAAGAGGCCCACGCCGCCAATCATCTGAAAGATGAATTCCTGGCTATCGTTTCACACGAAGTCCGTACGCCGTTAAATGCGATCGTGGGTTGGGTACACCTGCTGCGTTCCGGCAAGCTGTCTTCAGAGCAAGTTGAGAAAGCATTGGAAACGATCGATCGAAACGCGGCTGCGCAGGCCGAGATCATCGACGAGTTGATGGATACGTCCCGGATTGTGAGCGGCAATTTGAAACTCAATTCCAAACCCGTTGCCCTGCCATCGCTTATTGAGGCCGCTGTCGAAGGCTTGGCGACGGCAGCCGCAGCCAAGTCGATCGAAATCAAAGTCGTAATCGATTCTGAAGAGCGCATCTGGGGTGACCCCGCTCGCTTGCAGCAGGTCCTCTGGAATCTGCTCTTGAACGCGATCAAATTTACTCCCAAGAGCGGCCACGTCGAAGTGCGGCTGGCGAGAGTTAACTCAAACGCCGCCATTACCGTAAAGGACGATGGCCAGGGTATTGAACCGGAATTTTTGCCGTATGTTTTCGAGCGCTTTAGGCAAGCTGAGGTGGCGACGTCGCGATTCTACGGCGGCTTGGGCCTCGGGCTATCGATCGTTCGCACTATCGTAGAGCTGCACGGCGGAAAGGTTCGAGCTCATAGCGAAGGAAAGGGACTTGGCGCGTCGTTTACGGTTACTCTTCCCATACTGGTTCTCACAGATACACCCAGCGGCGAGCTTAGATTAGCCGCTGATCATGTCGAACGAGCGGCGCTTACTTCAGCTGGGCACAAAGAAACGGCCAAACTTGATGGGCTGCGAGTACTGGTAGTTGATGACGACGACGATACGCGCGAGTTAGTAAGAGTAGCTCTGGTTAATTCGGGTGCTGAAGTTAGAGCTTGTATCTCAGCGGCGCAGGCACTCTCAACCATTAAGACTTGGATGCCTGATTGCATCGTGTCCGACGTTGGTATGCCCGGCGAAGACGGGTACGAATTGATGAAAAAAGTAAGAGCTTTAAAGAAGAAGGAAGGGGGCCGAACTCCGGCAATCGCGCTAACTGGTTTCACGGGCGCTGACCACCAGAGCAAGGCTCGCGCCGCCGGCTACCAACTGCACATGTCAAAACCAGTCGAGTTAAGCGACCTCACTGCGGAAATCGCCCGTCTCGTAAATGGCTGATCACCCCGGTTGTCGCCTCTCAATCCCGCGGCCCGGTTGCGTGAAAGACCAACCGATCGTCAAGGTACGCCGCGCACGTTGCCACGCTCGCGCGAATCAACCGAATTAGAGCCGAAGCAAACGAGAACCCGATTCCGCGCTTCCGACTTTACATACCTGGGCGACGCGTGGGGCGATGGCCGGAATTGACTTAGTCACGCTCGCGGCCATGCTTGGACATTCGCGCATTCAGATGGTCTTGCGATATGCTCACCCAACCGAGGAGCATCAGTTCCAAGCAATGAGGAAATTGCAACTTTCGTTGCGCGTGGATAAACCATTCGACTTACTGCTACGGGTCAATCTCAGATATCGTGACTACAGCCGAACGCCAACTTGAAGAACACCTTATCCAGAAGCTTCTCGCGTTGAAGTACGAATACCGCTCGGACATCCTCGACCGCGCCACCATTGAGAAGAACTTCCGCGACAAGTTCGAGGCGCTCAACCGCGTTCACCTAACGGATAGCGAGTTTCAACGGCTGCTTGAGGAAATGATCACGCCCGATGTCTTCACGTCCTCACGAATGCTCCGCGAACGCAGCAGCTTCATACGTGACGACGGCACGCCGCTGAATTTCACTCTGGTGAACATCAAGGACTGGTGCAAGAACACCTTCGAGGTGATCAACCAGCCCCGTATCAACACCGACAATAGCCACCATCGCTACGATGTCATCCTCCTAATCAACGGCGTGCCCGTCGTTCAGATCGAATTGAAAACGCTTGCAATCAGTCCTCGCCGCGCTGTGGAGCAAGTCGTCGATTACAAAAACGATCCGGGTAACGGCTACACCAGAACGCTTCTCTGCTTCGTGCAAATTTTCGTCGTCAGTAATCGCTCCGATACCTGGTACTTCGCCAATAACAACAGTCGCCATTTCAGTTTCAACGCCGACGAGCGCTTTCTTCCCGTCTACCAGTTTGCCTCGGAAGACAACAAGAAGATCACGCACCTCGATAGCTTTGCCGAAACGTTTCTCGCGAAATGCACCCTGGGCCACATGATTAGCCGCTACATGGTGCTTGTCTCTAGCGAACAGAAGTTGCTGATGATGCGTCCCTACCAGATCTACGCGGTCAAGGCTATCGAGGCATGTATCAATGAGAACTCCGGCAATGGATATATCTGGCACACCACAGGCAGTGGCAAGACACTGACTTCGTTCAAGGCTTCCACTCTTCTTAAGGACAACCCTGATATCGAGAAGTGCCTATTCGTAGTAGACCGCAAGGATCTAGATCGGCAGACACGTGAGGAGTTCAATAGATTCCAGGAAGGTTCCGTAGAGGAGAACACCAACACAGGAACACTTGTCCGTCGTTTACTCTCTGACGATTACGCGGACAAGGTGATTGTCACGACCATTCAGAAGCTTGGCCTCGCACTAGACGAAAACAGTAAACGGAACAAGCAAATCGTAAAGCTGGGCAAATCAACCTACAAGGAACAGTTGGAGCCTCTGCGCGACAAGCGAATGGTCTTCATATTCGACGAGTGTCACCGCTCGCAATTTGGCGACAACCATCAAACTATCAAGGAGTTTTTCCCAAACTCTCAGCTCTTCGGCTTCACCGGGACGCCCATCTTTGAGCAAAACGCCAGTTACCAGCAAATCGAGGGACAGCAGGCATCGTTCAGGACCACGCAGGATCTTTTTCAACGCCAGCTACACGCCTACACCATCACGCACGCCATCGAAGATCAAAACGTCTTGCGCTTCCACGTCGACTACTACAAGCCCGAGGGCAAGACTATCAAGCCCGGTCAAACGCTCGCTAAGAAAGCGGTCGTCGAAGCAATCCTCGCCAAGCACGATGCAGCCACGGGCGGCCATCGCTTCAACGCCATCCTCGCCACCGCATCCATTAACGAGGCAATCCAATATTTCGCGCTCTTCAAGACGGTGCAGAACGAGATACAACAGGCTGATACCGAGTTTGTCCCACTCAACATCGCTTGCGTCTTTTCTCCTCCTGCAGACGGCAACAAAGATGTGCAACAGATTCAAGAAGACTTGCCGCAGGAGAAAGCCGACAACGAGCAAGAGCCGGAGAGGAAGAAAGAGGCTCTGAAGGCAATCATCGAAGACTACAACGGCCGCTACAGATCGAACCACTCTATCAACGAATTCGATCTCTACTATCAGGATGTGCAGAAGCGCATCAAGGATCAGCAGTTTCCCAATCAGGATCTTCCTCACGCGGAGAAGATCGACATCGTAATCGTGGTTGACATGTTGCTGACCGGTTTCGATTCCAAATACCTGAACACGCTGTACGTCGACAAGAACCTGAAATACCACGGTCTGATTCAGGCTTTCTCGCGCACCAACCGTGTGCTCAACGCCACTAAGCCCTACGGCAACATCCTTGACTTCCGCAATCAGCAGGCCGCCGTCGACGAAGCCATTGCCTTATTCTCCGGCGTGAGATCCGACAAGGCTCGAGAAATCTGGCTTGTGGACCAGGCCCCGGTCGTTATCGAAAAGCTGCAAACAGCTATTCGTGATCTGGAAGACTTAATGAAATCACAGGGCCTATCCTGCAAACCTGAGGAGGTCCCAAATCTAAAAGGGGACGACGCCCGCAGCCAGTTCATCAATCGTTTCAAAGAAGTCCAACGCCTCCAAACGCAGCTGGACCAATACACCGACATGACGGAGGAAAACAGGCAGACCATAGTGAACATTCTGCCCAAAGAACAGTTGGCGGCCTTCCGAAGTGTCTACCTTGAAACCGCGCAGCGGCTCAAGGCCCAGCAAGGCAAGAGTGGCGACAAGGCCGGCCCGGAAGTGGCGCAGCTCGATTTCGAGTTCGTCCTTTTCGCGTCTGCCGTCATCGACTACGACTACATCATGGGTCTGATCGCCCGATATTCGCAGCAGGCTCCGGGCCAGCAGAAGATGAGCCGCGAGCAGCTCATCGGCCTGATCGAGTCCGACGCCAAGTTCATGGATGAGCGCGATGACATCACTGAATACGTCCGCTCACTGAAGGCGGGCGAGGGCCTGGATGAGAAGGCCATACGCGAAGGCTACCAGCGCTTCAAGGCTGAGAAAAGCGCCGAGGAACTCGCCACCGTCGCCGAGAAGCACAGACTGGCCACAGCATCATTGCAAAGCTTCGTCGACGCCATCCTGCAGCGGATGATCTTCGACGGCGAACAGCTTGTCGATTTGCTGGCACCGCTGGAACTAGGCTGGAAAGCCCGCACGCAAAAGGAACTCGCCCTGATGGACGACCTTGTCCCGTTGTTACGCAAGCGCGCTCAAGGTCGCGATATCTCAGGGTTGAGTGCGTATGAAGAATAAGTCAAACCAACTATCATGACGCCAGACGCCAAACCCACGTTGACGCCCAAGCTGCGGTTCCCAGAGTTTCGCGATGCTCCTGGATGGGAGGAAAAGCAACTCGGAAATGAAGGTGAGTTCCTATCTTCACTTACGGGCAAAAGTGGCGAGGACTTCGGAACTGGGTCGAGCAAATTCGTGACCTACATGAACGTTTTCTCGAACGCTTTTGTCGATCCCGCTGATTTGGGTGCCGTTGACGTCAAGCCGGGCGAAAAACAAAACGCCATAAAAATGGGAGATGTCCTTTTTACGGTTTCATCCGAAACGCCCGAAGACGTCGGTATGTCGAGCGTATTACTAGATGATCTCGGCGATTGCTACGTCAACTCGTTTTGTGCGCTTTTTCGATTTCACAAACGCACGGCTCCCAATCCGATTTTTACGGGATTCCTGTTGCGTCAACGAATAGCACGAGAATATTTTTCTCGGATTGCACAAGGATCGACCCGATTCAACTTATCCAAGGATTCATTCAAAAACCTACCCCTTGCAATTCCAAGCCCACCCGAGCAACAAAGGATCGCCGACTGCCTCAGTTCGCTGGATGAGTCGATCGCGGCTCACGGCCGGAAGCTAGACACGCTAAAAGCCCACAAGAAAGGGCTGATGCAGCAGCTTTTCCCCCGCGAAGGCGAAACCCTCCCGCGCTTCCGGTTCCCAGAATTCCAAAACGCCGGGGACTGGGAGGACAGAACACTAGGCGACGTTGCTGATGTTCTCATGTGCAAACGGATTTTTGCGAACGAAACCAACGCGATTCGGGGAGTTCCGTTTTACAAGATTGGAACTTTAGGGGGCACGCCGGATGCCTTTATCAGTAAGGAACTTTTTGATGACTACAAATCTAAATACAACTTCCCGCGAAAGGGCGAAATTCTGATCACTTGTAGCGGCACGGTTGGAAAGTGCCTGCAATACGACGGTAGTGAAGGCTATTATCAAGATTCCAATATAGTTTGGATTGACAACCCAACTCTCGAGGTGAGCAACGAGTTTTTGTTGAGCATCCTCTCTAATGTTAACTGGAGAACTTTGAACTCCACCACCATAACTCGAATCTACGGACCTGACTTGCGAAGTTTGGCGATGAAGTTTCCTCAAAATCAAAAGGAGCAACAACTCATCGCCGACTGCCTCTCTTCACTCGACGAAGTCATCGCCGTCCAAACCCAAAAGCTCGACGCCCTCAGGACCCACAAAAAAGGGCTGATGCAGCAGCTCTTCCCGTCACCGGATGAGGTTGAAGCATGAGCACTGCACCTTTCTTCAATTTGAATGCCTTGGCAACACATCTACGCCAAGAGTTGGAGAACAAGAAGTTCATCGTGCTCTACGGATACAACGGCACGGGGAAGACGCGGTTATCCACCGCATTCAAGGACCTTGGCAAAAGCGGGGACGCGCGCGACACGCTCTACTTCAATGCCTTCACCGAAGACCTGTTTTATTGGGACAATGATCTCGAAAACGACAAGGAAAGGGTCTTGAAGATTAACTCCGTTTCTCGCTTCTTCGCTGGGCTCGAAGAAATGGAGATGGATACCCGCATCCGCCCGCTACTAGATCGTTACGCAAACTTCGACTTCAAAATCGACACGACCATGTGGGAGGTGAGTTTTTCTCGACAGATCACGACAGGGGACGGCGACGACGCAAAAACTGCCACGGCGGACGATATCAAGGTCTCGCGTGGCGAAGAGAACATTTTCATTTGGTGTTTCTTTCTCGCAATCGTTCAACTGGTGTTGGACGGTGCGGAAGCGTACAAGTGGGTCAAGTACATCTATATCGATGATCCGATCTCATCGTTAGATGAGAACAACGCCATCGCGGTCGCCAATCATCTGGCTCAAATGCTCACCAAGACAGACGGCGGGCTGAAAACTGTAGTCTCATCACATCACGCACTGTTTTTTAACGTCCTGTGTAACGAACTGAAGAAAAAGGCACACAAATACTTCCTTAACAATGGCGCGAAGCCGCAGAGCTATCTACTGGTGGATACGACCAGCAAGCCTTTCTTGCATCATCTCGCGACTTTGGTCGACCTAAACGACGTGCAAAAGTCGGGCGTGCTCTATACGCACCACTTCAACATGATGCGTCGCATCATGGAGCAGACGGCGAACTTTTTTGGCTTGAATGACTGGAAAGACTGCATCAAGGCGGAAGAGGACGATCCGGATAAGCTGCTATATAAGCGAATAATCGACCTTATGAGCCATGGAGATTATTCGCTGTATGAGCCGAAGGAGATGATGGAAGAGAACAAGAACCATTTCCGGAAGATCTTTCATCAGTTCATCTCGAGCCATCCGTTCAATCCGGATTTGTTCTCGAGC
Source organism: Pyrinomonadaceae bacterium (assembly GCA_035472495.1). Classification (GTDB taxonomy): domain Bacteria; phylum Acidobacteriota; class Blastocatellia; order Pyrinomonadales; family Pyrinomonadaceae; genus PSRF01. Next base: position 23,796 of record DATIPD010000007.1, read on the forward strand.
GATTCGAAGTAACACACCATGACAGACAACGACCAAAAACAACTGGGCAAAACGCTCTGGAACATCGCCGACCAATTGCGGGGCGCGATGAATGCGGACGACTTCCGCGACTACATGCTGTCATTCCTGTTCCTGCGGTATCTCTCGGACAACTACGAGGGCGCTGCCCAGAAAGAGCTCGGGCGGGATTATCCAGAGCTTGATGGTGACGACCGAAGCGTGCCGCTGGCAGTGTGGTATCAGAACAACCCCGACGACGTAGCCGAATTTGAAAAGCAGATGCGTCGCAAGGCTCACTACGTCATCAAGCCCGCACACCTCTGGAACAGCATCGCTAACCTCGCCCGCACGCAAAACGGCGAACTACTCAACACCCTTCAAGCCGGGTTCAAGTATATCGAGAACGAATCCTTTGAAAGCACGTTTCAAGGGTTGTTCTCGGAAATCAACCTGAGCTCAGATAAACTTGGCAAGAGTTATTCTGAGCGAAACGCCACGCTGTGCAAGATCATCTCGAAGATTGCGGAAGGGTTGGCGGAGTTTTCTACTGACTCGGACGCGCTCGGTGATGCGTACGAGTACCTGATTGGCCAGTTTGCCGCTGGCTCGGGCAAGAAGGCGGGCGAGTTCTACACGCCGCAGCAAATATCGAGCATCTTGTCCGGCATCGTCACGCTAGACAGCCAAGAGCCGTCCACCGGGAAAAGGCCACGGCTGGAAAGCGTCCTTGATTTCGCATGCGGCTCAGGTTCGTTGCTTCTTAACGTGCGCCATCGCATGGGAGCGCATGGCATCGGCAAGATCTATGGTCAGGAGAAGAACATTACCACGTATAACTTGGCGCGGATGAACATGTTGCTGCACGGAGTGAAGGACTCGGAGTTCGAGATCTATCACGGCGACACGTTGACCAACGACTGGGACATGCTGCGCGAAACCAATCCGGCTAAGAAGCCACATTTCGACGCAGTCGTCGCTAATCCACCGTTCAGCTATCGCTGGGAACCTACGGAAGCAATGGGCGAGGATGTGCGGTTCAAGAACTACGGTCTCGCCCCGAAATCCGCTGCTGACTTTGCTTTCCTCCTTCACGGCTTCGACTACCTGAAGGAAGAAGGCGTGATGGCGATCGTCTTGCCCCACGGTGTGCTGTTCCGGGGCGGCGCGGAAGAACGCATCCGCAGCAAGCTACTTAACGACGGACACATCGATACAGTCATTGGCCTACCCGCCAATCTCTTCTACTCCACCGGCATCCCGGTTTGCATTCTCGTGCTAAAGAAGTGCAAGAAGCCGGACGACGTGCTCTTCATCAATGCCAGCGAACACTTCGTGAAGGGTAAACGCCAGAACCAGCTGACGGAAGACCACATCGATAAGATCGTCGAGACCTACCAGTTCCGCAAAGAAGAGGAACGATATTCAAAACGAATCTCGATGGAGGGAATCGTCAAGGAGGGTTACAACCTAAACATTTCTCGCTACATCAGCACTGCCGTTCAGGAAGAAGAGATTGACTTGGCGGCGACTCACCGTGAGTTAGTAGAAATCGAGAAAGCTATCCAGAGCGCAGCGAGCAAGCACAATGAATTCCTGAAAGAACTAGGTCTGCCCCCGTTGCCATCCGGCCCTTCTAAGTAGTCGAGAGAGTAGGAGGAGTCATAGCGGTGGCCCTGCTAGCTTGTGAAGAGTTTGGAGCGTTGGTGAGCGCAACGACTGGTTCCTCGTATCGTTCACGATAAGCTAATGCTGGAAATTCACAACGTCTCTACTACATTTCCTACTACCGCGATTATTTTCGGGATTTCCAAGCCGATCGTACGTTATCGATAGGATTGGAGGCGGCGATCGGAATCGAACCGATGAATAAAGGTTTTGCAGACCTCTGCCTTACCACTTGGCTACGCCGCCCGGAAAAGCATGAAGGATGAGGGCTGAAGGATGAAGAATCTGGTTTTCAATTTGCAGTCTTCAGGCCAACCGCCAAATTAGCGGCAACACTGAAAACCGAAAACTGAAAACCGATTCTTCATCCTGCTGCCCTCATCCTTCATTTGAATCGTGGAGCGGGAGACGAGACTTGAACTCGCGACCCTCGCCTTGGCAAGGCGATGCTCTACCACTGAGCTACTCCCGCTTTGAGCACGGACGATTCTAATGATTCGATCACTCTTGTCAAGTTAGCCCGTTTTGCTTTGCCTGCGCCCCAGATTCCAGCTTCAGCTCGCTCTCCTTTAGTTCAGGATCAGTTAGTAGTCCCAGTAGTGCTCGCGCCAAACTCGTTTGCGAAGGTCCGCCGCAGTCCAATAGTTGCGCAGCAGTTGCACCGCAAACTCTTTGGTGTCGCCGCCTTCCGACGGTGGCAGAACGACGGTTACGACGTCGTAACGATAAGGAGCGCTTTCGAGATCGAACAGGCGTCGATACGCGCGAGCGGCGCGGGCAATCTGCCTTTGCTTGCGTCGATCGACGTTCGCCTCGGGCGGTGCGAACCAATCTGACGAGCGCGACTTCACCTCAACGAAGCAAAGTGTCTCGCCTTCGTAAGCGACAAGATCAATTTCTACATTGATGACGGCGCCGCTGCGATTGCGACCGACGGGAAGGGAGAAGTTTGCGGCGGCGATCCGGTAACCGTGCTTGATAAGGTACGCAGCAGCAAGTTCTTCACCACGCCGGCCCAGGGCGAGGTGGACTGCTTGTTTCGTGGGAGACTCTTCCTCAGCCATCAATTCGGATGCTTACAGAGGGCGAGCAGAGATCGCAAGGAAAAGTCAGCGCGTGTCAGTTACAGCGTTATGCAAGATTTGTTTTTTGGGAAAAAGGCTTGCCCCCGCTCTTCACCCTCAGCCGAGCGCTTCTTTCAATCTATCCAGTGCTTTGCCCCAATAGGCTTTCATGCTGGCTGATGCTTTGGCGGTTGGAAGTTTGCTGTGTTGCGCGACAACCTGCGTCTTGTCCGCGCCTTTGGAAAGGAAGGCGATTGCCAGGCTCGTTTTGCCGTCGGACCAAGTAGCTCGCACGATCTTGTTCGGCGTTGCTTTGCGAACAACGATGCCATTTTCGCCGAGCCAGGTATTACGGGTCTTCTCGTTGGCGATGTACTTGTACGCCTTGGCGATGGGCGCGTTGATCGTCCGACTCACGCTGATTTCGTAGCCCTGGGGTTTTTGATGGACGTCACGCAAGCCGCGCGCTTGTTCGTAGGTGACAGTCACCATTTGTTGCCACCATGGTCCGACGCCTTGTTTCTCGTTGAGATACTTCACGATCTCCTGGTGCGTCATCTTGTTGGCGCCGGCTTTGTCGAGTACGGCAAACCACTCTTTCCAGGTCTTGCCGGTTTTGGCTTTGACGGCGTCGTCGCTCATGCGTGGGCTCGCTGACTTGGTTGCTTTAGTTGCCATGGTTCTAGTTTTCTCCAAGGGGACGCCGGCCAAACTCAGGACAGACAGGAATGTCTGTCCTACTTTTCGTCTCGGTCGTAAGCAACCTTGAGCCAGTGCATTACTTCGTCGTCGATATCGTTAACCGACTCGAGCGGAATGCGATGTGTTATCCGGTCCTTCTTTGCAAAACCGCCGGTGTCGATCAGCCGGCCCTTTGGTTTCATGTCGCCGAGTGCAAAACCGATGTCGATTCGTTTCGTAGTCGTCGGTTTGATTTGCGCGAAGACGTGATTGCGGTAGAGAGGCACGATTGTTTGGCACGGGCAAGCCTTCACTTCTTTGCCGGTCTTCAGACCAACCTTCAACATCTCATCGTAAATTGGTTTCAAAGCTGCTTTTGAACCCGCGAACATTTCTTTGACGTAGCCTTCAGCGGCTTTGAGATATGTGTCCGGGTCATCAACATCAGAGCCCTTGCCTGCGGCGCGCTCGGCCAGCCACCAGGCCGAGTTAGTGCCGAGTCCGTGTTCTGTCTTCAACCAGTCGCGGCGCGCCTTCTCATCTTTTGGCCCCGACTTCTTAATTAGCTTTAGCCACTCTTCGACCGAGCGGCCCGTCTTGGTTTTCAGGTCGGCGACCCATTTCTGGGTCAGGGCCACGCCGGGATGGACACCGTAAATCGACTTTCGCTTCGGTTGGCTCGCGGCCATAGTTCAAGTCCTCTCTTTCGGGATGGGAGTATAGATAGTGGTCGGAAGCGATTGCTTCTCCAAAATTGCTATTAGAACTTCAACTAGCCTTGCCGGAAAAGTCGCCGTTGGAACTTCGTCTCTGTGTAACCTCAGCGTTCTCTGCGCCTCTGTGGTGGTTTTTCCACGCAAATATTAACGAGGAGACACAGAGAACACGGTGGTTGCACAGAGAGAGATGGTGTCAACCCACTTTTCGAGCAAAGCCACTTCAACTCTACTCTTTGGAGACAAGTATGTTGAATGTCAGTTCGTGTGACTAAAGAAAGCTAAGGCAGAGTCGCTGGAACCGATCGCTTACTGGTCTTCGAAGTTGATTCGCTTTCGCGGCCGCACGCGATGAAGGACGACGTCGTCAGGGAAATAAGCCACGCCGTCATCTGACTTGACGATTTTCCAGTGAAGCAGTTTTCCGGAAAGGGAAAGCTTGACGGTCACATTCCCACCGAACCCGCTGGTCAACTCAAGCGTTGCCGATCTGCCTTGAATAAGTGCGTCAACCTCACCGTCTTCGAGTTTCGCAAGATAGTTCGCGCTCGATGAGTAATCGCCGGTGAGTTTGTTGCCGCGTTGAAAGGGCTTCAAGTAAAGACTCGCCACTGGTACAGATTTGATTGGCGCGCGGCGATAGGCGGGTGGGAATTCCTTGCGACTCCTGGCGTAGACAATCCACTCCCAGTCGCCCTGGAACGGTTTCTTTTGTTGCGCGTTTGCCGAAACGGAAAAGACGAGGCAAAGGGTCGCAAGTAGGATTAGTCGAACGCTAGTCATAAATTCCGTCAATCGGGACCTCATTTAGTTTTGGAAGTCGGGTGAGCGCAAGAAGCGTGGCGACTGACGCGCTTTCGTAGCCTGCTCAAAAGCGTAAGCGTAGGTGATCAGTTTTCCTTCGCTCCACGCGCCGGCAAAAAATGAAATGCCGACGGGTAAACCGAAGACGTAACCAGCCGGAACGGTGATGTGGGGATAGCCGGCGACTGCCGAAGCTGACGAATAGCCTCCAGTGAAATGATCGCCATTAACCCAATCAGTCGGCCATGCCGGGCCACCCGTCGGCGCAATCAACGCGTCGAGGCGATGCTTGCGCATGATGAAGTCGATGCCTTGCGTTCGCGAAAGCAGATGGTTCTTTGCCAGCGCATCTTTGTACTTCTTGTCGGTGAGTGGGCCTTTCGCCTGGGCCTTGATGAAGGTGTCCTGCCCAAAGTAAGGCATCTCACGGTCGCGGTTTTTTTCGTTAAAATCGATTACGTCTTTCAGTGAGTGGACCGGTGAACTCGAACCGAGCCTTCCCAGATAGTTGTTGAGATCAGTTTTGAACTCATACAGCAAAACTTCAAACTCGGAATCGTCAAACTTTCCGGAGGTGGGAATGTCCGCCGGGTCGATGATGACCGCGCCGAGCTTTTTCATGTCGTCGATGCGACTGTTCATCAACTTGTCGACCTGATCGTTGAAGCCGAAATATTTTCGCGCTACGCCCAGACGAACACCGCGCAGTCCATCCCGCTTCAAAAACTGCGTGTAGTCGGCTGAAGATTTTCCCGTGCTCGTTTTTGTTGCCGGATCGTTGTTGTCGATTCCGGTTAAGGCTCCCAGCAGGATCGCGGCGTCGGTAACCGTGCGCGCCATGGGCCCGGCCGTGTCCTGGCTGTGCGAGATGGGAATAATTCCGGAGCGACTGATCAGGCCAACCGTTGGCTTGATGCCCACAAGGGAATTAGTGGATGACGGACAGACAACTGAGCCGTCAGTTTCTGTGCCAACTGCGATGGAGCACAGGTTTGCAGCCGGCGCGGCGCCTGAACCAGAACTCGATCCGCAGGCATTGCGCTCGAGCGCGTACGGATTTTTTGTTTGTCCGCCGCGTCCACTCCACCCGCTGGTTGAGTGACTCGAACGAAAGTTGGCCCACTCGCTGAGGTTTGTTTTGCCCAGAATTACGGCGCCGGCTTCGCGAAGTCTTCTGGCTACGTGAGCATCCTGCGCCGGCCGCGAGCCGACCAGCGCGAGGGAGCCGGCGGTAGTCATCATGCGATCGGCGGTGTCGATGTTGTCCTTTATTAGTACTGGAATTCCGTGGAGCGGTCCGCGGGCGCCTTTTTCCTTACGTTCGCGATCGAGCGACTCGGCGATTGAGACTGCATCCGGGTTTAGCTCAATTGTCGAATTCAACTCGGGGCCGTTTTTGTCTACGTCGTTAATGCGATCGAGATATTTCCTGACGAGCGAACGCGCTGTCCACTTGCCAGACTGCATGCCGGCCTGCAAGTCCGCGATTGTTAACTCTTCAAGTTCAAAATCTTTGGGGAAAGAGCTTGACGCGTTAGTTGCTAACAGTGACGCGGGTTTGCTCAGGGCTACAGCGCAGCCCAGCGCCGTCGTTTGCAAAAACGTTCGACGTTTCATTAGTGCCTCCAGTTAAGACTTTTGATTCATGAAAATCTTCTGTGATTTGACTACGAGCAAGCTGAAAGAAAGCTCTCGAGCCGCCTGCGCCTGCCGCCTGCTGGACCAGGCTGGTTGAGTGGTTCAATCCTTCGGTACGTGGCACATCAATGCCAGGGGATTATTTTCTGAGTCGCGGAACGCGGCCACCCAGAGATTGTAACTGCCCATGTCGGCGATGAGCGTCGGCTTCTCGATGAAAACTACGCCGCGGTCGGAAAGCGTTGCGTGTGCAGCTTCGATGTCATCAACTTTGAAATAGATGATCGAACTCGGATGATCAAATTCCGGCGCCGCTGGTGGCGACAACATCAGCCGAATGCCGTTGCAGTCGAAGAATGCCAGACTCGGTGGCGCGCTGAACAAAAATTTCATGCCGAGCTGGTTACGATAAAACGCCGTGGCGCGTTCTGTGTCCTGGACGTTTACTGCGATTTGTTCAATCGCCGAAAGACCAAAATCAGTCGTGGACATTGGCAGACTCTCCCGTACGGCCAAGACATAAACGTGCGGTAGTTCGAAGCCAGAGAATTTACTCTGCAGTGGCTTGCGTGTCTAGACCAATCATTGCCAATGCTATTGGATGAAATGGGTGACCGCCCTACTGGGACCGCCGGCGTCTCGCCCGCAATGAGCGCGAAGCGCGAATGGTTTCGTTGGAGGTTTCCGCAAAGGCTGCGCGCCTGCGGCGCGTTTGCGGGCGGGGACGCCCGCGGTCCCAGTAAGCTGGCTTGAGTCGGCTCAGGGGTGGAGCCGCCGGCTACTCTGACCACGCTCGAATAGTTAATCCAATTACGCGCGGTTGGCAAATTTCCGCGGTTGTCCTACCGTACCTGTTTCAAAGTAATTGGAAGAGTCTTAGTCTTTGCTGCCCTCGGCAAGCCCAAATATGGTTAGTGAAAGAAAAAACGAATCTGGGGTAGAGATGCCGAATAGCGTTGAACCTTTGCCGTTGGTGGCGATTGTGGGCCAGCCAAACGTCGGCAAGTCGACGTTGTTCAACCGGCTGATCGGTCAACGGCGCTCAATTGTGGGCGACCAGCCTGGCATCACGCGCGACCGGATCTACGGTGAAGCCGAGTGGTCGGGTAAACGCTTTTCGATCGTTGACACTGGGGGAATCGTTCCCGATGACGACGCTGTGATTCCAGCGAACATTCTCAAGCAAGCGGGCTTCGCGATCGACGACGCGGTGGCGATCATCTGGGTAGTCGACGCGCGCCTCGGTTTGACTCCGCTCGATGAGGAATTGGCGCAACTACTGCGGATGACCGACAAACGTGTATTGGTGGCCGCGAACAAAGCAGAAAGAGCGCGATTCGAAGCGGAGGCGGGAGAGTTTTACCGGCTCGGGTTTGAAGAAGTCTTTCCTGTTTCAGGTGAGCAGGGAATTGGGTTGGGGGAATTGTTGGATGCCTTGGTGTCAGGACTCAGGACTCAGGACTCAGGAGTCAGAAGTCAGAAATCCACGGACGACAGCGCTCAACACTCAGCACTCAGAACTCCGAACTCAGAACTCCGCCTGGCGATCATCGGTCGACCCAACGTTGGCAAGTCCTCCTTATTAAATCGCCTAATCGGCGAGGAGCGGGTCATTGTTTCACCTATTGCCGGCACCACCCGCGATTCGATCGACTCGGTGCTCACAACTCCAGAACAAACTTTCCGCCTGATCGACACGGCGGGCATTCGACGAAAAGGCAAGACGGGCGAGATGGCCGAAAAGCTTTCCGTGATCATGGCAATGAAGAGCCTTGAGCGTGCCGACGTAGCTATCATCATCATCGACGCTCTCGAAGGACCGACCGCGCTCGATGCTCATATTGCCGGTTACGCGCATGACGCCGGTTGTTCAATCATCATTGCCTGTAACAAGTGGGACGCGCTGCCGAATAAGGAAACCGGCACGTCCGCGGAGTTTGAGCGCAACGTTCGCGAGAAGATGAAGTTTCTCGATTGGGCGCCGATGGTGATGATTTCGGCGTTGAAGGGTCAACGCGTGGAAAACCTTCTGCCTCTGGCGGTGCGTGCCAACGAAGCCCGCAACCGCCGCATTCCCACCTCGCAACTGAACGCCTTTTTTGAAGCAGCCGTTTCGCAACCGAGGGGCGGCAGCGCTCCTGCTCCGGTGAAGGGCGGCGTGTCGCGACTCCACGTGCAGTACATGACGCAGGTTGGTTTGCGTCCACCAACATTTGTTTTGTTTACCTCGGGCGGGAAAGCGGGACTCCATTTTTCGTATTTGCGCTACGTGCAAAACCGCTTGCGCGAGGAGTTCGACTTCTTTGCAACTCCGCTAAGAATTGTGGAAAGGCATAAGAAGCGAAAGAAGAGGCGAGCTTAGTGCTTTGTTCTTTGTACTTCGTACCTGGTTCCTGGGACTTCCTTCGAATGGCTGTTGGATCTACAAAGCACTAAGCCAAAGCACAAAGCATAAAGTGCGAGCTTCAGCGTTAACAAATGTCCACGAATCCACCGATCAAGTTTGAAGTTATGGCCCGCGACGGCGAAGCGCGGGCTGGTGTTTTGACTACACGGCGCGGCGTGATCGAGACGCCCGTGTTCATGCCGGTGGGGACGGCGGGCACGGTGAAAGGCATTCGTCCCGAAGTTCTTGAAGGCGAACTCGACGCGCGCATTATTCTCGGCAACACCTATCACCTCTGGTTGCGACCCGGCGTTGAAGTGATTCGAAGTTGTGGCGGACTTCATCGTTTCAGCGGCTGGAAACGAGCGCTGTTAACTGATTCGGGTGGTTTTCAAGTCTGGAGTCTCGGCGCACTGAGAAAAATTAGTGAAGCAGGTACTGAGTTTCGTTCACACGTTGACGGCAGTCTGCAATTTCTCTCACCAGAAATATCAATGGAAGTTCAGGCCGTGCTTGGAGCCGAGATTGTGATGGCGTTTGACGAGTGTGCCGCGGGCGACGCGCCCCACGACGTGACTGCTAAGAGCATGGAACTGACTGCGCGTTGGGCTGGTCGCTCGCGTGCGCGCTTCGACGAATTACAAAAAAATGGATCAGACCTTGGTCGGACTGAGCCGACTTTCGATGTCAGCGGAGAGCAGGCACTGTTTGGAATCATTCAAGGCGCCGCACATCTCGATTTACGTCGCGACAGTTTGCAACGGACTGTGGACATTGGGTTCGACGGCTATGCGATTGGCGGCCTGAGCGTCGGCGAAGAAAAGGAAGTGATGTGGCGGGTCGTCAATGGTGTGGCTCCCGAAATGCCCGACGCTAAACCGCGGTATTTGATGGGCGTTGGCACACCCGAAGATCTAATTGAGGCGGCGTCTCACGGAATTGATCTGTTCGATTGCGTTCTGCCGACGCGAAATGGAAGAACCGGACAAGCCTTTACCTCGCGCGGGAAGGTTAACGTCAAGAATGCGCAGTGGGCACTGGACACTCGACCGCTCGACGAATCGTGTCTTTGTTCAGTTTGCCAGAGGCACTCACGGGCCTACCTGCGGCATCTGTACCTGGCGGGCGAAATGCTTGCCAGCATACTGCTTACGCATCACAATTTGGCCTTCTTCCTTGACACTATGCGACGTGTCAGGCAAGCTATCCGGTCTGGCGAATTCACGAATTTTCGGCGAGAGTTTTCTGAGGGGCTGAGCGCGCGCGAACAACCCGATGTGGCCCTCAGCGAAACTTAAGTACGCCGCTGTCCGGAAGTTTCGCCCGATCAGAATTTGCTTCAGGCAACTAATATATCAAACGCCAACTCTATGTAGGGACATTTCCTGCCAATGAATTGGTTCCGGCGTCGCGCAGCGAGGAGACACAATTTGAGTAGCGGTCTATTCCAGATTCTACCCATCCTTTTGATCATCGGGGTGTTCTACATCCTGCTCATCCGCCCGCAACAAAAGCGGCAACAGGAACTCCAACAAACGATATCGCAACTAAAAGCGGGCGATAAGATCGTAACCAACGGTGGCATCATCGGCACGATCACTACCGTGCGTGATAAAAGTTTTCTGATCAGAAGTGCTGACAAATCGATCCTCGAGATTGCGCGGGGCTCGATCGCGGGCATTGAAGAGGACGAGAAGAGTTAAGTCATAGTTTTTATTTGAAGTTCTCATAATGAAAAAGAAGAACCTGCTCCAACGCACCATTATTATCGTCTTGATAACGCTGGCCGGCATTTACGCGGTCATTGGTCCACGTCGCCGTCCGACCCGTCACGATTTCACCTGGGCCGGAATCAAATCCACGTTGAAAGACAATATCCATTTAGGTCTCGACCTGAAGGGTGGCTCGCACCTCGTGATGCGCGTTAACACTGACGAGGTTCTCAAGACACTGACGACCTCAAACGCGGCGGCCATCGAAGTGGCGCTTACAAATGAAGGATTAAAACCGAAGGCGGTAAGACCCGAAATTGGCAGCGGCACTTATCGAATTGTGCTCGAGTCAGATGACGCGTCCAAGCTGACGCCAATGGCGGATGTCGTCAAAAAGAAAGTCGATCTCTCGCAATGGAACCCCTCGACCAGCGGCAACACAATGACGTGGACTTTGCCCGGGCTGGCGCAGGCAACAATCGCTGAGCAAGCGACTGAGCAGGCAAAGAAGATTATTGAAAGTCGGTTGGACTCCGTTGGTGTAGCGGAGCCTCTGGTGCAGCGCCACGGCGCACAAACCTCGCATCAGATCCTTGTGCAAATGCCGGGTATTCACGATCCGGAGCGTGTCAAGCAGATACTCAAAGCGGAATCCAAACTCGAGCTCGTTGCGGTAGTGAGCCATCCCCACAGTCAGGGTGATGCACAAACTTACAGCTCCGAGGATGAAGCGAAAGCTACACTCGGTGGGACAGTGCCTTCAAATCGTCGCGTGCTGCCATATACGGAGCGCGAGCCTGCCTCCGCCGCGAGCCAACCTGCGGCAGACACGCAAAAACAGAAGCGTTGGGTGATCGTCGAGTCGCCGGCGGTCGTTGATGGCAGTGAACTGCGAGACGCCAACGCCACTCAATCGCGCGCTGGTTCTGACGAATATCAAATTGCGTTTGCTCTAAAACCGGCAGGGGCGGAAAAATTCGGCGCCTGGACCGGGGCCCATGTTGAGGATTACATGGGTGTAGTTCTGAACAATGAGGTGAAATCAGTCGCCTTTATTAAATCCCAGATCTCGGATCAGGGCGAAATATCTGGACGGTTCACAAAAGAGTCGGCAGACGACTTAGCTTTGACATTGCGTTCAGGTGCTTTACCTGCGCCCATCCAATATCAGGAAGAACGGACCGTAGGCGCGAGTCTCGGTGACGACTCAATTCGTTCCGGCGTCCGCGCTTCAGTTGTAGGATTGATTTTTGTCGTGCTGTTCATGCTGGCCTACTACCGTGGCTCAGGTGTGAACGCTGTCGTCGCGCTGCTCTTGAATATGATCCTAATGCTGGCCGGGCTGATCCTGTTTCAGGCGACGCTAACTCTGCCCGGTATCGCGGGTATCATTTTGACGATTGGTATGGCGGTCGACTCCAACGTGCTCATCTTTGAGCGCATTCGCGAGGAGTTGCGCACCGGGAAGACCATACCATCCGCCATCGAGCAGGGATTCGGTCGCGCGTTCGTAACGATTATCGACACGCACGTCACCACGATCATTTCGTCGTTGTTCCTGTTTGTGTTTGGCACCGGACCGCTGCGCGGTTTTGCCGTGACCCTGGTTATAGGCTTGTTGATAAACCTGTTCTCGGCGGTTTATGTCTCGCGCACAATTTTCATGTGGGAGTTGAGCCGGAAAAAGAAGATGGAATCGCTGTCCATCTAGCACGAGCGAAATTAGTATTCTAAAAAGGCGTTTTAATAGTTCATATGGTTCAGATTTTCAAAGACGTTAAGATCGACTGGTTAGCAAACCGCCGCATATTCATCGCGATTTCCGTTCTGCTGATGGTGGTCGGCCTCGCGTCCGCTGTGTTTCGCCAATGGAAACATCCAAACGGGACGGAAGCCTTCAACCTCGGAGTCGACTTCAAGGGCGGCACGGTGGTAACTGCGCAATTCAAACAACGTCCGTCACCAGAAGTCATTCGCGATGCGCTGGCCAAGGTTGGCGGCGGCGACGCGATCATTCAGCCGGTAACAGATAAGACGGATGTCGCACTAATTAAGCTTCCGCTGAAGGGTTCGGACGAAGGTGAGTCGCAGTCTCAACTCGATGCCGGTCGCGCCACAGTTCGTAGCGCCCTCAACACCTTTGGTCCGGAAGCGAAGGTTGATCTTGAACTGGCCGCTGATCCAAACGCTGCTTATAAAATCATCGGTACTGATGCGGTCGGCGCCGTCGCCGGGGCGCAGCTACGTAATAAAGCGATCGCCGTAACGCTCGCAGCGTTGGTCGGCATACTGATGTACATAGCATTTCGCTTTGAGTGGACTTACGGGGCGGCCGCAGTGATTGCGGTGTTCCATGATGTGCTGGTTACTTTAGGCTTCTTTTCGATATTCCAATGGGAAATCAGCCTCACAGTCATCGCGGCGTTATTAACGCTGGTTGGTTTCTCAGTCAACGACACCATTGTAGTTTTTGATCGCATCCGTGAGAACCGACGGTTACACCGGCGCGACTCGCTTTACAAAGTCACCAACGACTCAATCAACCAAACATTATCGCGAACAGTCATTACTTCTGGACTTGTGTTTCTTTCCGTACTGGCGATGGTGTTGTTCGGCGGCGAAGTGTTGCGTGGCTTTTCGTTGGCTCTGCTGATCGGTGTTGCTTTCGGAACCTACTCATCAGTCGCTATCGCCAGTCCGATCATGGTTTGGTGGGAACAGCGCCTGGAAGCGGCTAACAAAGCATCCGCAACTGCGACTAATCGTCTTGAACCACGCGCGGCGCGCCTCCCCAATGCACCAAAGCGCGAACCGCTGGCGACGACCGCCGGCAATCGTTCAAAAGGCGCAGGCCGCGTGTAACTTCGGCTCGTGCCAGACGTGTTCCGGAAGTTAGTATTTGCGCAATAAGTTAACCTAATTTGCTCTTGACTTTGCCGCGCGATGGGGCATAGACTGCAGCCGTTGCTGGCCAATTAAATACTCAAGAGTCAACCCGCATTTGTGTAGTGAAGGTTGTGCGCGGCGGTCTGTTGAGGAGGCCGGCGAGTTTTTTTCTCGCAATAAGCAGCTTGGCATTTTGAACTGAACGTTCCCAAGTTCATTGAGCTGCAGCATCCCCTTCAAGTGTAACGACTCAAGCGGGCAGACGTTTGAGAAGTAGCTAGAGCTTTTCGACGAAATTTTGCACCTCTGATCCATTTGGCACCGGAATTGGGAGGACAACAATGTTCGACAACCTGGTAGAGTCTGGCTCGCACAAGCAAGACCTTGGCCGCAAGGGCTCATTTCTTTTGGGCACGGTTGGCATTTACGCAGTGATTGGCATTAGCGTGCTGGTTTTCGGCATCATGTACGCGCCCGCGTATCTCGATGAACAAGACCTTGAGCTGACCACGCTGGTGGCGCCGGTTCCGGTGCCGCAACAGGCAGAACCGGAGCATCAAGAGGCGAAGCCGGTCAAGCCGGAACAAAATGTAGACATTCGCAAGGAACTGGTTGCGCGCGTTGACATGACGCAATTAGTGCCAAAAGAAGTATCGGCGAAGGCCAGCAGCGTTCCGCCTGTCCGCGACAACGTTAGAACCATGTTGGGCACTGAAGACTCTAATGCTTCGGCTCCGATGCCCTCAGGTCCCGGTGTAAATGTCGGACCAGCGGCCCCTGCTACAGTCAAGATGAATGACGAGCCACCACCGCCACCTGAGGTGAAACCGACTCCTCCCCGCGCACCTATTTCCGGCGGCGTACTTAACGGAAAAGCGATCAGCTTGCCCAAGCCGGCGTATCCGCCGATTGCCCGGCAGGCCCACGCGTCCGGAACAGTCGTTGTTCAGGTAACTATCGACGAGAACGGAAGTGTTATCTCAGCGCACGCGGTCTCCGGCCATCCACTGCTGCAAGCGGTCGCCGTGGCTGCGGCCCGTGGGGCCAGGTTCTCGCCGACGAAACTATCGGGGCAGCCGGTTAAAGTAACAGGTGTCATAACGTACAACTTCGTGGCCCAGTAAACTGTGGAGGTTCAGCGCCGTACGAGCCTCTGCGGCTCAATCTGCGGGTTCCCTGCGAGCTATTAATTTAGAAAAAAACCTTTTGGAGGGTTTGCCGTGACTATTCTAACCAGTCTTCTAGGAACAAAAGCGTTTGGCTTGATGATCTACATGTGGCAGGCGGCTCAAGCGAGCCCGACTGCTACACCCGGAGTGAACCACTTCTCTCCGATGGTCATGATCAAGAGCATGGGCCCTGTGGCTATTGGCGTCGTGATCGTGCTGCTGATCATGTCAGTATATTCGATCGCCATCATGGTCGAACGCTACTTGACCTACACCGCAGCGAAGAAGCAATCGCGTGAATTTGCACCGCGAGTCGCCCAGGCGCTTAAGAACGATCGCATTGAAGAAGCGATTAACATCAGCGACAAGCATCGCAAGTCGCACCTGGCCATGGTGGTGAGTAGTGGCTTGCAAGAGTTTCGCGCCCATGAGGCTTCGAGTGATATCTCCGGAGATGAAATCGAAGCATCCAAGCGCGCCTTGCAACGGGCCATCGCCATCAAGACCGCGGAATTCAAACGCGGCTTGTCAGGTCTGGCGACCATCGGTTCGACGGCCCCGTTCGTGGGATTGTTCGGTACGGTGTTCGGAATCATCAACGCGTTCAGCGCCATGGGTGACGCCGGTCAGGCTGGTATCGGCGCCGTCGCCAGCGGTATTTCGGAAGCGTTGTTTACCACCGCGCTGGGATTGCTGGTGGCCGTTCCCGCCGTGTGGCTGTTCAACTACTTCACGGGCAAAGTCGATGGCTTCATCGTTGAGATGGACAACTCAGCCTCAGAGCTGGTCGACTACTTCATTAAGAACCGTACCAAGCAGTTGAAGCCATAGGCGACGCAACAGAATTTTGGAAAAGGTGGGGCCGCCGTGGTCCCACTCTGGGTGTTGCTGGCGCGTTAGGCGTGGTTTGAAAAAGGAGTTTTGTTATGGGAATGGCAGCAGGCGGAAGCAGTGGCTTAACGTCAGAAATCAATGTCACCCCGATGGTCGACATCATGTTGGTGCTGCTGATCATCTTCATGGTGGTCACACCCATGTTGCAGCATGGCGTCACGGTTAACCTGCCAAAGGATCTAAACAATCCGGAAGAGGACCAGCGGATTATTAAGGACAATTCCATAGTTATCGCGATCCCGCAGGATGGCGATTTCTATTTGGGCAAAGACAAGGTTACCAAGGAACAGATCAAAGACAAGGTCGAGAAGATGTTGAATAACATCAAGAAAGAAGAAGACAAGGTTGTCTATATCAAGAGCGGTGTGGGCGTTAGTTACGGCGACGTGGTCAACGTAATTAATGAAGTCAGAGCTCTGGGTGTCGACAAGATCGGCCTCGTCGCTGACAAGAAGAAGGGCGGGGAATCAGCGCCGGCCAAGCCTGCGGCTTAGTTCGCGGGCAAGCGGGCCGGAGTTTTTTTCAGAGGAGAAGGATTATGGCAGGTACACCCAAAGCTAAAGCAGTTCCTTACATTAACGTTACTCCGCTGATCGACGTGTTGCTCGTGATGCTCATCATCTTCATGGTGATCACGCCGCTCAAGCCCAGTCGCTTCCAGGCCGACATTCCCACACAGCGCGATCCAAATGAAGATCTTAGTCAGTTGAAACCCAACCCGCTGACGCTGGTAGTTTCCATCGGCACCGATCTGCAGTTGAAACTCAACGCGGACAACATGGGCTCGGTCAACGACACCGGGCCACTCAGTCAAAAGCTGCTGTCGCTGTTTCATCAACGTTTGGAAACTCGCGCGTACAAGCCGGGCATGGAAACACGCACCGATATCCCCGACTCCGAACGTATCGAGAAAACTGTTTTCATAAAGGCGCCGCGGTCGGCAAAGTACGGCGACGTCGTGAAAGTTATTGACGCGATCAAAGGCGCCGGAGCAACCCCGGTGGGATTGCAGGTGGACGACTTACCGAATTAGTCCGCGTGAGGCGCAAGCGCTTTAGCCCCGGTTGGTGTTGGGCCCAATCACAAAAAATGGAGCTACGGATAAATGAAACTCTCTCAAACTAGAGTCGCTGTCGCACTGGCGATTCTTGTTGTCTCGACCTCCGGCTGTGGGCTGATCAATCGGGTCCGCGCAAAGAACCAACTGAACGAAGCGGCCCGTGCCTATCACGATGGCAAGTTTGAAGAGGCTGAAAGCTACTCACGAAAAGCGCTGGAACTCGATCCTGACAGCAAGACTGCTCCCTTGTTTATCGCGCGCACCATTCACGCTCAGTATCGTCCCGGCGTTCAGGCTCCAGAAAACCTTGCCAAAGCAACTGAGGCAATTGCTGCTTATCAGAAAGTCCTTGAGCGCCAGCCGAACAGCGAAGAAGCTTTCAAAGCAGTCGCTTATCTCTATGGAGCAACCAAGGACGACGACAAGTTGCGGGCCTGGCTTTCTTCCCGCGCCGCGAACCCGAGCGCGCCCGCCGATAAACGCGCTGAGGCCTACACGATCTTAGCGAGTAAAGATTGGGATTGTTCTTTCAAGATTACGGAACTCCCGGGCAATCACACGACCACCATGTCCGCCGGCAACAAGGCGACGATCAACTACAAAAAGCCGCAAAATCAAAAAGATTTTGATTCGGCAATGTCCTGCATGAAGCGCGGCATGGAAGAAGTTGAGAACGCTCTCAAGCTTGATCCCAACAACGAATCCGCCTGGTCATACAAGACCAACCTTCTTATTGAGGCCATCAAACTAGCCGAAATGGACGGCAAGACCGACCAGAAGGCGCAGTTGGATAAACAGCGCGAAGAGGCCCTCAAACGAACCACCGAACTGAGCGCCATCAATCGCAAGAAGAAGGAAGACGAAGAGAAAGCAAAACAGGCTGCTACGCCTGCACAATAAACGTAGTTTGCAATTCGATTCAAACGTGATGCTCGGCCTTCGGGTCGGGCATCACGTTTTTGTTATACTCAAGACTCAAGCAGTTGCATTTTCGACTTTGCCGCCGGCAACGCCAAACTGAGTCAAATGATTCGCATTGAAGAAATTGTAGAGAACGTAGCGCGCAATCATCCGCAAGCGAACCTCGATTTGCTGCGGCGCGCCTACCTGTTTTCTGCGCGCGAGCACAAGGGGCAAAAGCGTGCTTCCGGCGAATCGTACTTAGTTCACCCGCTCGAGGTTGCCAATATCCTCGCGAACATGCGACTCGATGAGGTGTCAGTTGCTACCGGGCTGCTGCACGACGTCGTCGAAGACACGCTCGTCGATCTCGAAACAATCCGCGAATACTTTGGCGACGAGATCGCTCACCTCGTTGACGGCCTGACTAAGATTGCCCAGATCAGCAATATTTCACGTGAGGAACAACAGGCGGAAAACGTCCGCAAGATGTTGCTCGCGATGGTCGACGACGTTCGCATCGTGCTGGTCAAACTCGCCGACCGGCTGCACAACATGCGCACGCTCCATTACCTCAACCCGGAAAAGCGTAAGCGGATCGCTGAAGAGACAATGGAGATCTTCGCTCCCATCGCGCACCGGCTGGGAATGGGCAAACTGCGCGGGGAACTGGAAGACCTCGCGTTTCGCCACCTGCATCCTGACGACTACCGCGCCCTCGCCGAGCAACTCGAAAAGCGCCGCGCTGAAAACGAAGCCTTCCTCGCCACCATCACTGAAAAAATTGAAACCAAGATGAACGAAGCGGAAGTCCCTTTCGTGCGCGTGGAAGGACGCGTGAAGCGGCTTTATTCAATCTGGAAGAAACTCAAAATTCAAAAGATCGAGCTCGATCAGGTTTACGATCTGGTGGCCCTGCGGGTCATCACGCCGAACGAAGTGCGTCACTGCTATGCGGCGCTGGGAGTAATTCATAACACGTGGCGGCCGGTCCCCGGTCGTATCAAAGACTGGATTGCCACGCCGCGGGACAATCTGTATCAGTCACTTCACACCTCGGTAATTGGTTCTGACGGACAATCGTTCGAAGTTCAAATTCGCACTGAAGAGATGCACCAGATTGCCGAGGAAGGTGTCGCGGCCCACTGGAAATACAAGGAAGGGAAGCGGGGCGCGCGCGATGACGACCACGCCTTTCAGGCGCTGCGCTCGCTGGTGGAATGGACCCAGGAAGTGAAAGACTCGCGCGACTTCCTCGATTCCCTCAAGCTCGATCTCTATCCGAAAGACGTCTACGCCTTTACGCCCATGGGTAAAGTGATTCAACTGCCGCGTGGCGCCACGCCGGTTGATTTTGCGTACATGATTCACTCGGAAGTGGGCAACACCTGCACCGGCGCGCGCATTAACGGACGCATCGTTCCCCTGCGCACGCAGATTCAAAACGGCGACATCGTAGAGATTTTGACTTCCGGCAATTCCCATCCCTCGCGCGACTGGCTCAACTTCATTGTTACTTCACGCGCGCGCAATCGCGTGCGCCACTGGGTGGCCGAGCAACAGCGTGCCGAGTCGATCGAAATCGGCCGCAAGTTGTTCGAGAAAGAGGCCACGCGGTTCCAACTGTCTGCCAAAAAACTCTTTGGTGATGCTGACGGAGAGATGAAACGTGTCGCCAGTGAATATGGCTACGGAAGAGTTGAAGATCTGTTGGCCGGGATTGGCTACGGCAAGCTGATTCCGCGCAACGTTATTGCGAAGTACCTGGGCGCGGAGCAGTTTGAGCAACTCGACAAGCAGAAAGAATCACGACTCCGCAGTGGCGTGCGCGCAGTCAAGCGATTGATCCGTTTCGGCGACGACTCGATTGTGGTGCGCGGCGTGGACGACTTGATGGTAACGCGTGCGCGTTGCTGCAATCCACTTCACGGCGAGGAGATTATCGGTTATGTGACCCGCGGCAAAGGTGTCGCTGTTCATGAGAAGCGCTGTAAGAACGTCGCGTCGCTGATGGTTAACCGCGAAAGAATTGTTGACGTTGAATGGGCCGGGCGTCCCGAGAAGACCGCTTATGCGGTGAAGCTCTTGGCAGTGACTGAAAATCGCACCGGCATGATTGCCGGGATCACTGGTGCGATTTCGGATTTGAAGACCGGCATCCGCGACGCGCGGGCCTCAGTAGCTTCTGATGAGAAGGGGCATGTAGAGGTGACGGTGGAAGTCTTCGACGTCAAACATCTCGACAAAGTAATCAATTCAATCAAGGGTGTGCCTGGTGTGCTCGATGTTGAGCGTTTACAGGGCGCGGTATGAGCGGCCTTGAGAGACAGGCGCAGCCGCTTAACTCTGAAACCGACCCACTAGCCATTTATGGGCCTCTTTGGCCTTGCTGAGCCTTTCTGTTACAATCCCGCCTTTGTTTACGCAACTAAAAAAGGGGCAATTGCATCTGTGAAGGAGACTATTCAGACAGACCAGGCTCCGCCGGCCATCGGGCCGTATTCTCAGGCCCTGAAAGCAAACGGATTAATCTTCGCTTCGGGTCAGATTCCGACCGATCCGCAAACGGGTCTGTTTGTTCCCGGGGGAATCGTGGAGCAAACCGAGCAAGTGCTGAAGAATTTGGCAGCGGTACTCGAGGCCGCGGGTAGTGGTCTCGACCGGGTCGTCAAAACGACAGTTTTTTTGCTCGACATGCAGGAATTTGCACAGATGAATGAGGTCTACGGGAAGTTCTTTGCGGAACAACCACCGGCGCGTGCGACTGTACAAGCGGCGCGTTTGCCGCGTGACGCCAGGGTTGAGATCGATGCGATCGCGTTAGCTTCTTGAAGCGGGCAAGAGAAAACCGGCACCCGTTATTTGACGGCGCGCCGGCTTATTGAGAACTAGTTTTGGAAACCGGTTAAGCGGCTTTAGCGATCTTTCCGGCCTTTATGCAAGAGGTGCAAACTTTCTTTCGCTGCGCACCCCCCTGAGGCAACTGCACGCGAATCGACTGCAGGTTTGGATTAAAGCGACGCGGTGTCCGGTTATTAGCGTGGGAAACGTTGTTTCCAAATTGAGGGCCTTTGCCGCAAACTTCGCAACGTTTAGCCATGATTACGATACCTCCAAACTTTGATAGCAACCGCTCACTACTGAATAGCGGCAATAATTGAAACGAAACTTATAACAAACGGTTTTCGCGGTCGTCAAGCGGGCGTGACTTACCAGTATTAGGCAATTCTCTAAAGGAGCATCTTTCAAGTGCACAGAACGGCAAAACAAATTATTTCAGTAACTTTTCTGGCGGCGACCCTCTTATCCTTCGCGGCCTGCGGTGGCAGCAGTTCGGCTGATAACAAAGACAATACCGTGGCTGCAACCGTTAACGGCAAAAACATCATGCTGAAGGAAGTGGAGCAGGGCGTGAACGCCCAGGCCGGCGGAAAACAGTCGGAGCTTTCCCAGCTGGAGTTGGCTCAGGCCCGACTGCAGGTACTCGGCACCCTGATTCAGCGAGAGGTTATGTATCAACGTGCTGAGCGCGAAAAGTTACTGCCGACCGAAGACGAAATCACATCAGCCATCAACAGCCAAAAAGCGCAATCAGGCATGACGGATGACGACTTCAACAAGAGTTTGAGCGCCCAGAACATGAACATGGAAGCGTTGCGCGCCGAAGCGCGCAAGGACATGGCGATCAAAAAGTTGCAAGAGAAGACCACTTCGGCAATCACAGTTAACGATAAAGAGGTTGAGGACTTTTACAACGCCAACCGGAAGCAGTTTGTTAGCGCGCGCGGCGTGGCGCTGGCGATGATCATGGTCGACCCGGCTGACAACAGTGGTCAGGGCATTGCGCAGAACGACGCCAAGAGTGACGCGGAAGCGAAGTTGAAGATTGACAACATCAATCAGCAACTCAAAGGCAAAGCCGACTTCGCCACCGTGGCGAGAGCTACCAGCGAAGACGTTAACAGTATTAGGGGCGGTGGTGACATCGGGTTTGCCACGGAAGCCGATCTGAAACAAAACGGATTTCCGGCAGACTTAATTTCCAGGTTCTTCGCGATGGGCGTCGGCGATATCACTGAGCCGGTAAGGTTTGACAGCGGCAAGTGGTACATCTTCAAACTCGAGGAGAAGCGTTTGACGACGGAGAACCTGACGCTCGAGAGTCCTGGTGTGCGACCGCAGATTACTCAGGCGCTAATCAAGCAAAGGGGCGACATTCTTAATGCCGCGCTGCTTGAAGTGGCCATGAACGAATCGAAAATCGTCAACAATCTCGCGAACACGATGTTGAGCAATCCGAGCAATCTCGGTTTGCGACCGGCATCAGCTGGCAGTGCCCCGGCAAGTACTCCGGCCGCTCAGTCGACTTCTCCGGCGACAACTTCGGCTCCGGCGACAGCTACGAGTCCGAAAGCGAGCGCTTCAGTAAAACCGTAATGGTTTGTTAACAGGTTTGCGCGGGTGCGTGAGGCTTTTTTAGCTCCGCACCCACTTTTTTTAATGGCAAGCCGACCGTCACTCTTTATGAGGGCGGCATGCCAGGGACTAAGGGCCGTCATCTTCAGAACTAATCTGACTTTCGTGTTTGTTTCGTGTTCCTGGTTCGTGTGGATTCGTGCATCAAGTTCTTTGGATGCCATAAAGACGATCCACTAAGAAACACGACAAGGGCAGAAGCACACGAAAACACACTAAGAGAATGTTGTTTCGTTTATCAGAGGTTCACAAGTCCTACGGTACTCAAGAAGTCTTGCGTGGCGTATCGCTGCAGGTGAATCCCGGTGAACACGTCGGCCTGGTTGGTCGCAACGGTTCCGGTAAGACGACGATTTTTCGTCTGATCAACCAGGAGGAGCAACCCGATCGCGGCGACGTTATCAAAGCCAGGGGCGTGCGCCTCGGCTTGCTGGCGCAGCATATCCACTTTGAACCGGGCTCGACGGTTCACGAATCCGCCCTCGCTGCTTTCGGTCACCTGCAACAAATTGAACACGAGATGCACGAACTTGAGCATCGCATGGGCGAAGCAGGAGACGATCTCGAAAAGGTTCTTGAACGTTACAGCGATCTGCAACATCAGTTTGAACGTGAAGGCGGATTCGAATACGCCGCTAAAGCCGAGAGCATTCTTCAGGGACTCGGGTTCGATCGCG
Organism: Pyrinomonadaceae bacterium; assembly: GCA_035472495.1. Taxonomy (GTDB): domain Bacteria; phylum Acidobacteriota; class Blastocatellia; order Pyrinomonadales; family Pyrinomonadaceae; genus PSRF01. The sequence continues at coordinate 46,524 of DATIPD010000007.1, forward strand.
ACAGCTGGTCGCTGGAAACTGAAAAACTATCGGGTGGTCAACAAAACAGATTGGGACTGGCCAAATTATTACTGGCTGAACCTGATATCTTGCTCCTCGATGAGCCCACGAACCATCTTGACGTGACCGCGGTCGAATGGTTGGAGGAGTTTCTGCAAAGCTATGCGGCTGGGTTCGTCATCATTTCTCACGATCGATATTTTCTCGATCGCTCCTGCCGGCGAATAATTGAATTAGAACGCGGCCGCACTACCAGTTACACGGGTAACTATTCCGACTATCTCGTCGAGCGTGAAGAGCGACGGGAAGCGCAGCAACGCGCCTACGAAAACCAACAGCAGCTAATCGCCAAGACCGAAGAATTCATTCGGAGAAATCTCGCGGGCCAGAAAACCAAGCAGGCAAAGTCGCGCCGCACGATGCTCGCAAAACTGGAGCGGATCGATGCTGTTCGTCCTGACCAGTCGTCGGGCGATTTCCGGCTGCGCTCGGTCGAGCGTGCCGGGAACCAGGTGCTCACCGCTGATGAAACTACCATCGGATACCCGGATAAAGTTTTAGCACGAGACATTTCTTTTGTTTTGCGTCGCGGCGAATGCCTTGGAATCATTGGGCCAAACGGTTCGGGAAAAACCACGTTCCTGAAAACTATTCTGAAACAGATTCCACCGCTGGCCGGTGAAATTCGCTGGGGCACAAAAGTTCAGGTGGGTTACTACGCGCAGCAACTCGACGATCTCGACGACCGCAACGAGATCATTATGGAGTTGCGCCGCGTGGCCGCGTCAACGGCGACTGCCGGTGAATTGCGTTCGTTTCTCGCGAAGTTTCTTTTCACCGGCGACGACGTTTACAAGCACGTTCGCGATTTGTCGGGCGGGGAGAAAGGAAGGTTGGCGCTCGCCAAGTTGATTTATTCGCGCGTCAACGTGCTGGTGCTCGATGAGCCGACCAACCATCTCGACATTCCGTCGCGTGAAGCCCTCGAAGAAGCGCTCGATTCATACGAAGGCACTATCCTGACGATTAGCCACGATCGTTATTTTCTCGACCGCGTAGCCACGCAAATTCTGGCACTCGATGGTCAGGGACTGGCCGAACATTACGACGGCGACTACACGCAGTATCACGACTGGCACGCGTCGCGGGCGACAGTCCAACGTCCAACGTCCAAGGTCCGACGTCCGGAGGCAGAACAGTCAGGCGAATCTTCGAAGGTTTCTGATCGTGGCAAGGTGAGTTCAGTACCACCTGCGGTAGCGGGTGGGTCGCGACGAGGTAAAGACAAATCCTCTTCAGCGAATCCGCCACGCGTCAAAGTCATCAAGAAGGCTCGCAGCACGCAAGTGATTGAGGCAGAGATTGCGGAAGCCGAAGCGCGGCTCGCGACGCTAGCGGAGGAAATGTCTAAACCGGAAGTTGCCCGCGATATAACGCGCCTGGTGCAGGTCAATGATGAATACCAGGCAGCAGAGAAACAACTAAGCGCGTTGCTTGAAGAATGGGAACGCGCTGAAGTTTAGTGTCAGGATCGTCGACGTTCTAAACCGCGCAAACCCACTCGCTTGACACTCGATCGGTGCTTTGTTACTTTCGCCCTCGCTTCAAACAACCGCGACGCAAACTGATTTGTAGTTGTTCGCAGCGAATTGAAAAACTCACTTGTAGGCGCGTAGCTCAGGGGTAGAGCACTACCTTGACACGGTAGGGGTCTGGGGTTCAAATCCCCACGCGCCTACCATATCTATCAATAACTTACGCCCGCTCCACTTTGCTTTCGTTGCTCCAAAACGCTCCAATTGGATCGCTGACCTCCCCGAAACAATTCTCTGAGATCTCCAGCCTAATCGCACTCTCACTTTCCGCGTAGGTTTAAGTACTAAGGGCGCCATCGAATTTCGTTCGTTGGAGCTTGATAATAGTAACAGGACTTACATCCATAGGGGAGAGGAGTCAGAGCCCTATTGGAACCGCGAGGAGGTCTACTTTTATCCCTATACATCTAATCGAAAGGTACGCCCGATGCCAGATCTGTTTTACGGATCGCCCCTCCCGCGATTACCGATGCGCGATGCCATTAAACCGATCTACTTGAGGAAGTTTGTGGTGTACGTCGTGGCACCAGTCTTCGCTCTGGAACTAACATTCGGCCGTGATCTTGTTGCGCTTTTCGAGGCGAAATATGGTCCTTGGCCTCAGTACGAATACGGCTGTTCGTTCAGCGCCGGCCCCAACATCCAGGCGTTGTACGAGCTACTTTGTCAAAATAAGGATTGTCTCGAGAGCGGGACCTAGGAGACCACGTACTTTGTGTCAGCTTCTGAGCAAAGTTCGTTGGGCGGATCGAATTAACTGTAACCATCTAGGTGCAGAATTAGAGAATGGCAGAGGGTCATTTTCCTCCCGTTCTTTGTACGAAAATATTCGCGCGAGGTGTGAGATACGGCCGCCATCAATTGCTAAACTTTAGAACAGTTCCTCTCTACTGCGATCATCATGAGAAGTCTATGAGAAGTCTATGAGAAGTTCCACATTTAGAAAGTTTGGCAATTGCAAGGGCGGAATCAAGCGCTCTTAAGATTGCAGAGGTCTGGCATAAAGTCCCGTCCGTTAATTCTTGCTAACTGCCTTCGTTTGCTTCCGTTTATTCGAAACCAAAGTACTTACCACAGCGTATCGATGCAAATTTTCTTAGAGCGCCGCTAAAATATTTCGAGGAGGAGTAAGAACCATGGAGTTGCCACCAGTAAGCAAGCTAAAGAACGGCGACTATTGCCGTGTCGTCCGTGGTACCCATCTTGGCAAGTCCGGAACGGTTCACGATATCAAGACCAGCAAGACGGGGCACGTTACTATCACCGTTAAGCAGGAAGATGGCGAAAGATTTAAGACGCTTGCCATAAATGTTCTTGTCCAGCCAGAGAGGGGCGCGTAACAGTTGCGCTCGCCCGGCGAGAGCTGGTTTCGCAGTTTCCTCTGTGCGGCGGGGGTGCTTTGATGCGAGCCCGCGGCTCGAGTCCTGTTGGTTAGATAACCAATACGACGATGGCAACAATGCCAAGGCGCCTTCGTTTTGCCGAACATGGAGAATCACGGTCCGGCGAACGAAACTCTCTCGATCACTCATATCTCAACGCGACCAGGGGATCCGACCTTCGTCGCCTGACGCGCCGGCAGATAGCAGCCGAGTAAGCCGACAACGATCAAAAGCCGTGGCAATCGAGTCTATTTCGCTTTGTGCCTGCGCGACGGTGACGACCGGTTTCAAGCGGCCGATCACATTCCAATAGGTTGGCCCGCGCCTAAGGCCCGAAAAGCCTAAAAATATTAATGAGCAGCCGACTTCTAGCGCGGTACTAACAAAAATCTAATATGACCGCTGTTGGGCTTTCTCGGCTTCTGACGTTTACTTCCAGCAGCCTTTTTCGCAACTTTCGCGAAACGAGTACATCTGTTTGGTCGCAATGCTTGTAGGCCCTAATGAGTTCAATGTTCTCAATCAACCAGCCAAAAACAGGGAAAGAGTTGCCCGAATCAACCGGCTTTTGAGTGGCGAGTGTAAGCCCGTGGGGCTAAGCGATGTTTACTATAAGGCCTGTGGTTGACTTAGGGCTGGCGACGCAATGATTCGGGCCGTTTTGAGTGTTTCGGACTTCCAATCTGGGCAGGAGCGACGCTCTTATTGAATACAGTTGCGGCCTGAATAACCAACCCGAAGTCCACAAGAAGGAGAAATGAACAATGAGACTTAGAAAAATAAGCGCGAGTCTGCTGGTCCTGTTTTTGGCACTTGGTGCTGCTGTTGCTTACGAACACTCTTGGGGCCCTAAAACTGCGAAGCAAATCGCGGCGATCGAAGAAGAGATTTTGCGCTTGGAAGAGTCGGGAAGAGTGAAAGCGCTCCGAGGAGAAAGCCAGTGGGATGACTTAATGGCTGACGGCGCCTACGCGATCGGGGGAGACGGCACTGTCTTGATTTATAAGAAGGGGCAGAATCTCTCTTCGATGTCCTTGACGTCATTTGAGATCTCGGAGTTGATCGTCCGGGTCTACCAGGACGTGGTGGTCGTTACAGGTTTGTCCAAAGTAGCAGCTGAAACGCCGGACAAGAAGCCCTTCTCCTTTCAAATGAGGTACATGAATGTTTGGAAGAAGTCGTCCGACGGTTGGAAAATAGTTGCATCAGAGAGAACGATGGTTAGGCCTTACGGAAAGTAATTTGAAGGCGATGTCCGTTCGTGGGTGTGAGTGAATCTGATAGCTGCCGGTATTGATACTCAAAAGTGTCGCATGAAAAAACAATTCCTGCAAACGGCGTTTCAAGGCCTCGCATTAGCAATAATCTGGCTAAGCTTGACGGCTGGGCCGACGCTCGGGCAGACGGAGGTTGTTAACCAAGCTGAAGACGAATTGAAGGCATTGATGAAGCGAATGGCCACGGCGCAGGTCAAATACGACTCGGCGACTTTGGATCGATTGTTCACTCCAGACTACGTTGAGATTTCTCCAATCGGAGAAGTCGATAGTAGAGAGAAGGTGCTGGGTTTTTACACCCCGGAAGCCAAATCTAAGGATGGAGGGCCGGAGGCAGTCGTTGAAGTCTCGGAGTTTCGGCTTCGAGTCTATGCGGAGTTCGCAATAGTGTTAGAACGCCTGAGTTTCTCTACGACTATCAAGGGGAAACCTCCTATCGCACCAATCGTTCTGCGAGTTACCGCGGTGTGCCGGAAGGAAAACGGCGTATGGAGAGTCGCCTCGACGCAGTATACGGCCATCAAATCGCACTGATGTTGTTGAGCACGTTAAGGACTCTTTGCTTGGCCCGGATGACGTGTGTTTATGTTAACAGGTAGAAATATGAAGCGGGTGATTTACTGTGTCGTGGCCCTTGTTTTGTCTGCCGGGGTGATATTGCTGATCGGCTCTCGCCTACCTTCATTTGGAATAGTATAAGGAGAAGTCATGAAGGTGGTTCGCGTCGTTCTAGGGATTACTGCCGGACTCAGCATCGTAGCGACCGGCGCAATGCATTCGCTAGTTGGTTGGGGTCAACTCAAAGCCGTTCTTGCGAATACGCAAGTTCCCGCTGAGGTCTTAATCGGCCTCCAAATCCCCTGGCACCTTGCCGGCGTGGCGATGGTCACTTTTGGGAGTATTACGATAGCGCTAGTTGTCAGCTTTGCTCGGGGGCGCAAAGTTTCATTCCTTGCGATTCGCTTCATAGCCATTGCCTATGTGGCATTCGGTAGTTGGGCGTTGGTGGCAGTGAAACTAGATCCTTTTCTGATGATATTTGTTGTCCAGGGCACCATGCTCCTGGTTGTCGCTTGGAAGCCAATAAGAAAACAGGAGCTTTGCTGACAGAGAACCGTCATTGGAATGCCCGACAACGTCATTCCAACGCGCGACCAAAACTCAACCATATTATTAAGCCCATTTGGGCTTATCTGTAAACAATCGGCGAGGAAGACTTGTTTCATCAGGAAGCCAATCCTGATGGGACAAGCATCGCGCGCGACATCTGCACGGCTTGCGGAAAAGCTGACTCAGATACGCTTGGCGCTTGGGTTATCTCAGAACGAGTTAATTAGACGGATGGGCCTTGAGGACGAACTGACGCGAGCGAGAGTCTCGGCGTATGAAAGTGGCGGCGGGAGCCAAAATTAGTTGTGCTGTTGAGCTATGCCAGAGTTGCCGGCGTTTAGGTTGATGCTTTGATTGATGATCACCTTGAGCTCCCCCTAAGCTGCCAGCTAGGCCTACAAGCGAGGGAACGAAAAGAAGAAAAGCTTCCGGAACGGGATTCAGAAGCAAATAAACTTATAGCAGAAACTTAATAGTATGCGGCCAGTTGAGTCGCATTAAAGCGTCAGATTGAGAACAAAGGCACTGGAAAAGAAGGGGCCAGCTTAAGCCGAATTCTCATGACGAGATTCCTCCACCAGCCGATCGAGGATGGCAGCCATGCAATTCAGAATTATCGTCGTGCCTCTTATTCGGAATGAGGAAGGTGACTATTTACTTTGCAAGATGCCCAGCGACCGCGGCGTGTTTCCCGGCAAGGGGGCTTCCGGGAGGGGGACTAGAAAAGGACGAACGAATGCGAGATGGTCTGCGAAGGGAGCTAAGGGAAGAATTGGGCATAGAGGTCAAGAACATCAAGCCTTTGTTTTTCAAGGATGGTCAGCACTTAAAATCCTTTGCCGACGGTAGTAAATCTGAGGTGTACGTCTCTGGTCGAATGCTTTGCTACTTGAATACACCGTCGAACGGATTGCCGCAATTTGCCGCGTAATGAAGCATGCATAAGTTACTAATCATTTTCCTGAAGTTGGCGCGGCCCAAGCTGCTACTGGGGCTCGTTTTCGGTTCCGCACTGGTTTCGCTCAGCAACCAATCCACGTCTCAAATCGACGTAAGAAACGCCCACTCGATGGCCTACGACAGCAAGCGTGGTCGCGTGATTCTTTTTGGTGGCGCCGATGCTTCGAGAGTCCGTGGTGACACATGGGCGTGGGATGGTCGACGTTGGCGTCAATTGAGCGATGCTGGTCCCGGCCCAAGAACATTCGCGGCGATGGTTTATGACAGCACGCGCGATCGGATAGTTCTCTTTGGAGGAAACCGCGTTCTGTTTGGGAAGACCGTGGCCGACAATGTTTTTCTTGCGGACACCTGGGAGTGGAATGGCAGCAAGTGGATCGAAATCAACGTCAACGGCCCACCGGCGCGAGCGGAAGCTGCCATTGCCTTCGACAAGAATCGCCGGCGCGTTGTTTTGTTTGGAGGTTATAACCGGATTGGTGAAACGATAAACCGACTGGGAGACACATGGGAGTGGGATGGCGCAAAGTGGATGGAGGTTAACACTTCGGGGCCTTCACCGCGGAATGGTGCCGCGCAGGTCTATGATCCATTGCGTCAGAAAGTCGTCCTCTTTGGCGGGCGAGATCTGGAAGGCGTGGCGGGCGATACCTGGGAGTGGGACGGGTTACATTGGAAGGAAAATAATTCAGCTGCCGTGACGGGGCGATTCAACTGTGTGCTTGCGTACGATGAAGTTCAACGCCGGATTGTCCGTTTCGGTGGTCGCTATGACGGTCGCGCCTGGGGTGACACGTGGGTCTACGATGGAAAGGGATGGGAGCAGTTGAGCTCGATTGGGCCCGAAGCTCGAAACCATACGGCCATGGTCTATGACTTGACACGAGGCAAAGTAACCTTGTTTGGCGGACACGACGGCGATATAGTTTTTGGAGATACCTGGCTGTTACATAAATCCGTTTGGATTCGAAAACAACTTCAAGCGCCAAGAAAGCGCGTGGAGAATGGTCATTGAATGAGTTGGGAAAGATCGATCAGCTACTCGGTGATCCTAATTCAGCGTGGTTAGGTCGTCTTGCGGGTCGATTGACGAGCGCTTTCACACCTGATCAGATACGAGAGTGCGACCAGAAAGATTGGCGGGGACCGCTAACCACTGATGGCCTTCCCTATCTCGGCAATGCGGACGATCTCGGGAAAATCCCGCAAGCGCGCAAAGACTAGAGTTCAACCATTCTAAGATCACCCGGAGGCTGAACGACTTTCAACTGAGCAACTGGTTCCCATAGTTCGGCCTAACGCCTCCAGATTTAATACTCATCGGAATACTCGCCGGCCAACTCTTCCGAAGCTTCAATGCCTCTCAAGCTCTTCAAGCTCTCGGCTAGTCACTTAGTTTTGGGGAGTTCGCCAACTGCGTATTTCCTGTTTCTAAGCATCCGAAGTCAATTGATGGAAAGTCAAAAATTCCATTACTCTGATGTCGATTTTTGCAAACTTGCGCGTCGTTAGATTGAGCAGTGGACTGTCTCAACGAAGTTGCAGTGGGGAGTACAGTTCAGCCAACCACAACAGAACTGCCGAGATTTCTGCAAAATCCTAGAGTGAGGTGATAAACAAATGAAACGCTTCGGAATATGCATGGTACTTGCGGTTATGGCTTCAGGAATGCTCGTAGTCGAATCCCGGCAGAAGGACTCGGGCAGACACGGAAAGAAGAGCCCGCGGGAGGTTGTTGAAGGAATGTTCGCCGCCTTCAACCGCCACGACGCTGAAGGAATGGCGACTCTTTATTCGGAGGACGCTTTCATCGATTCGCCCGAGTTCGAGGCTCCGAAAAGAGGAAAGCAGGGAGTCAGGGAGATTTATGCGAAGTACTTTAGAGAGACGCCCGATATACGAGATACAGTGACAAACATCTTCGCCTGTGGGGATAAAGTATTTGTTGAATTTGTGGCAAGCGGCACGATACCAGGCTCCAATGGAAGCAAGATGTTTTCATTGAAGATAGCTACAGCGCTAGAAGTAAGCAATGGAGAAATCGTAAGAGATGTTACCTACTTCGACCGACTTGCAGCCAACCAAGATTGATGTCCCTAAGATATACTAGGGAGCCGATGCGCAGGCAGTTTTCAACCTTTCGTGTGCTGCCGACTCCCCGATAAGTACTGTTCGCGGCGACTAATTAGCGAGCGGCGACAAAGTGGTGTCGCTGGCTCTGCTATAGCTGAAATAATTGGCGCCCATCAAATTGTTGGTCGCATTTTCAGAAGCAATTGGTAAGCGTGTTTCACGGGTGAGCAAAGTTATTTGTTGTATAGAACCCGACCATACTCATTGGTTATGTTTGTCACGATCTTTTTGGGATCCAAATCTAACGGCAAATGAAACGAGTGCTGATACATTAGCGGGCGTTGTTTCCCCTGGTATGCTTAGCTTCACTGTCACCATCGCGGGAAATCCGCTGTAGGTTTCAGCGGAAAACGCGTTAACCTATGCTAAGAGTGTAGTCACACACTTACTAGTTTTAGATTCAGCAAGGTCGGTAGTGTAATGCAACCTGAAGTTCACCATGAGCCGTCAGTTCGTTTCGGGTCCTTTGAGCTAAAGCTGAGAAGCGAGGAACTGGTTCGGGATGGAATCCCTGTCAAGCTTCCACGCCAGCCGTTCAAGATTCTGGCGATGCTGGCCCAGAACGCAGGTCGTTTGGTTACGCGGGAAGAACTCCAAAAGAAGATTTGGGGCGACGACACCTTTGTTGATTTTGACAAGGGTCTAAACTTTTGCATTAAGCAGATCCGGGAAGCACTCGGAGACGATGCGCAAGCTCCGCAATATGTCGAGACTCTACCTCGCAGAGGCTATCGGTTTATTCCGGCCCTCGACGAATGTGATCAAGTGGTATCCCTTACGCCTGAGAAGGTAAAGCTATCTCTCGTTGAACCGTTAAATTTAGACGATAAGACCGATATTGAAGGTTCGGCGGAAGCAAGCCCGGTGAGCGCTTCACGTTTCAGCGCAATTCGTACATTTAAGCCTGGGATTCTTATCATTGTGATTTTGGTGCTTTTGGCCCTGCCTATCTATTCCCTTCGAGGACGATTTTTGTCACGACCAAGTATGTTACCGGTTGGAGCGCCAGTGGTCTCGAAACCTCAAGACGCTTCAAAGACTGTCACCCAGAAGACTGTGTCGGTCCAAAAGATCCCCGCATCGTGGGTCCTTGTTCGCGACGTTAATGGGAGCTATCAAACGCATCCCGAGGTGTTTCAAGAAGTGATGAAGTATGTTGGCTCCAACTTTAGAGCCGTGGGAGATGCCTTTGGCATTTATCCCATGGATCCGGATGCGGCAAAGCCCGGTACTCTCCGATGGCAGGTTGGTGTGAGAATCGCTCCTGGCAAGCCTCTTGGGTATGGAAACAAGCTACCGTTAATCACTTCGGTGGCTAAGTCCTCTCAAGAGCTTGACCGCGAGAGGGCCCACCTTAGCAGACCGAACCCTCCTTATAGAATCGTCCTATTGGAAGAGACCGAGGCAGCTGTAGTCGAGAGCTCCGTCGAAGACACCCCTAAGGATGGATTGTCGATGTTTGGCTGGATGGCGGAGAATGGATACGTTCAAGTGGGTGCGACTCGTATGGAATACCTGACTAATGAGGGCTCCAACAGTATCTCCACCAAAATCATCATCCCTATTCGGAAGCGGCCTTCCGGCATCAGCGTGCCAAAAGAGCGATAACTCAGGTTCTAGGATCTCGCTGCAGAACGATTCGCCTCGAGGCCATTGATGTCTAATTACGGCCGGCAGCTATCTTCCGCAACCTCACCCGTTTCAGTCTGAAAAAATCGATTCTGCCAAAATCCAGGCCTAAGTGTCTGGCAGGGTTGGGCATAAGTTTATGAACCCAGACTGCTAGCCAGATGCTAACAAAAAACTCACACGCAACTTGTTGGCTTATTTGCGCCGGAAACATAGTTTGGTGCGACTTTGGTGGCGATTGACAACATCGCGTCCCTCGATCTTCAAGGAAGCGATCAAGGGAATTTGGCGCAGCGTCCTCAAAGTTTCAAATCTCAGAATTGTAGGGGGCAACCATGTTTAGAAACATCCTCAGCAACCGACACCTCAAAATTGTCCTATTGTTTTTGCTTCTATTGTTTGAAGCAATGATAGGCCAGGCGAAGACGCTGCAGAGTGGAGGCTCGAAGACCGTTACGGGGAAGGTCGTCTCTGTTCAGAAGCTGCCAGCATCCTGGGCCCTGGTTCGAGATGTTCAGGGCAGTTATGAGCAGCATCCCGATGTGTTTCAGGAAATGATGAAGTATGTCGGTGCAAATTTTCGGGCGGTTGGTTTTTGTTTCGGGATCTACCCCAACGATCCGGACGACCTCAAGCGAGGAATTCTCAGGTGGCAAGTTGGTGTAAGGGTGATATCGGGTAAACCCCTAGGCTTTGGGAACCAAATGCCAATGACTGCGCTCTCGGCAAGATCGGCTCGACAACTTCAGCGCGAGAAGGGAAGACTCAAACAACCCGCCGCGCCGTATCGACTTATCTTGATTGAGAGCACAGAAGCGGCTGTGTTGGAGACTTCTGTTGAAGAAACGCCAAGGGACGGATTGTCGATGTTCCGATGGATGGCGGAGAACGGTTACGTGCAGGTAGCACCCACCAGAATGGAATATCTGTCGCACGAAGGTCCGCCGAACAAGATACCTACCAGAATTATCGTGCCGGTCCTAAAGAGGGCTTCCGGGCTTTCCGTTCCCGGTAAATAGCGATTGAAATTGCTCTCGTAATAATAAGGAGACTTGATGCTGAAGAAAATAACCCAATGGACAACCGCGGTGCTACTTATTGTGATGGCGGGCCTTCTAGGATTCGCGGCTTACTTAGGGGCGTTCCAAAGCATAACTGTAGCAGAAGCTGAGGAAGGTCCATTCCACTTCGTCTATCGCGAGCTGTCTGGCAACGACATGGGGAAACTCGGCGAGATAACCACCGCCCTTAATAACGAGATCCGCTCCGCCGGCATCACTGAAATGAAACCGTTTGACGTTTTCCAACCTCCCGGAATTGGCGTGCCCAACGAGGTAGGATTCATTATCAGCGAAGCCGACGTAGTACGTTTGAGACCCGCGGAGCGTTCGATCAAGTCGCGGATTATTTCCAGGCAAAAATATATGACGACCACCTTCCCGTTCAAGAACAGACTTTCCTTTGTGGTCGGCTATATGAAGATCGATCCGGTTCTGGCGAAGTACCGAGCCGACCATGGTTATGCAAGTGCGCCTGGTATCACGCGAAATAACGGAGAGACCATCACGTATTTGCAACCGATACAGTTGGCTAAGTAGCACCATTGGAAAATCGATTGGCTTTGAAGGTCGACCTGGAAGAGCTAAGGGTGAAATGCAATGGGCGAATGATGGATGCGGCTTCACCCACGGCAAGTACTGGGATTGGTTTTGCCCAAGGACCGGGCCGGTCGATCCGGGCTACACCTTAGAGATGGTTACGAAATCGCTTAGCGGGGCTCGATTTGGCAAAGCAAAGTGCGGAACCGACGCCGCCTGACTTTACGCCCACTACTTCACTCTCCCCGACCAGTTTGTGGATTACCAGGGCTGTTTGCTTGAGCAAACAGCAGCGAAGCAATGGATTCAAGACAGAATGTGGGCCAGGTTGAGAAGCGCATGTCAGTGAGCGTTGTGGCTTGCGAGGCTGGACGCCATCTGGAGTTGAGTAGCAGAAACCAAAAATGAAGTTCACTCCCACGATCCCGTTCAACATGGGCAACCTCAGGCGCAATCCGGATGGTAGTGGATTCGTGTTCTGGTTGAACAAGCTGAACTAATTCAACGGCAACTTCGAACAGGCGGAGATGGTCAAGGCGTTCATCGCCAGTGGTGAATACTGCGACCGGTTCCCGAGGTAGATGGGTGACCAAATGAATAGCAATGAGGAATCGGCAACTGTGAACACGACTAGAAAAATGTCTTCCGGCGGGATTCAACAGACAGTCCCTGCGAAGCAGGATCGCTTGCAGTCCAGGAATCGGATCGCAGTGGTGGTCTCTCGCAGCAGGTAACAAACCGTGACTTTCAGGCAAAGGTTTCGTCGTTGTTGCAACAAGCGACCGCGCTCAGTTTAGCAATTCAGGCGCTGCAATTTATCGAGTTGCCGGAATTGAGGGAAGATACAGATTTATATGAGGAAGTGAAACGCTTTGAAATAGCGTTGATTGAGAGAGCGCTATGGCGATCGGCAGGCTCGCAAACAAAGGCAGCGCGGTTCTTGGGGTTGAAGCTCTCGACCCTGAACAGCAAAGTGAAGGCATACAACTTACAGACGAGCCGATTTACTGGCGGCTGATATCACGCGGCCTAGCGTAACTCCTACCTGCTTGAAGCAGAGAATTGAGCAATTGGACTTCGGCATCGTGGACTCACTACTGACAAGACGCAAGGAACGTTAAGTTGATTGGCAATCACGCAGTGTTCCAGCGATCACCGCATATTGTCCGCGGCAGCGCCTGAAAAAATTTGGCTCATCGCTATGGCACGGACTAGATATATGAACGACTTGTTCCACGGGATGCTGGCTATTATGGTTTCAGTCGTGCTATTCGCGATTGCTATTTTTGCGCAATCTACAAGCTCGCCGGTCACACCGCCAACGGATTCTGCGTCTCCGCCAGCAACACCCGCCGCTCGCGCCTTGCCGGCCGGTGTAACTGCCCGAGCGCCAACCTGACATTCGGCCGTTGAAGTTCCTTCAGACAAAAGCAAAACCGCCTAGTCCCGGTGGATTCTGGGATGTCGAACTGCACGCGAGGCTACAACCAACGAATGAACTTAATGTCTCAGTGAGTTACGTCAAGAACAGGCAGACGCGCAATGACACCGGGCTCGTTGCGTTTGACGACAACATATTCGTTGCGATCAACTTATCAATTCTCCCGCTTCATCTCTGCGCGTGCGCGCATCGATTATGAAACGATCGAGTCAAACGTTAAGGCGCAATTTCTGTTGGGTTGGACTCCGAATCCCGGCACCGCGCTTTACCTTGGCTACAACGACGACCTCAACCGAAACGGCTTTAGCCCGTTTACCGGTCAGCTGGAGCCTGGCTTCAGACGAAACGGTCGCACCTTCTTTATCAAGATGTCGTACCTTTTCCGAAAGAGTTTCGGAGGATAGGTGTTCATTACGACGCGACTTCCGTAATCACTCACATTGTCATCAAAAGCGGACGGGGCGAATTGATAGGTCGCTTTAACAATTCTTATGACAAGAAGTTCTGAAGAATGGAGTTTAGAATACCGGCACAAAGCACGACCCCTTCTGAGCGGTACAAGGGCGGCCGATCAAGCGACCACGTCTGTTTAGAGATCAAAGCTATCCACAGCATTAGGTTCGGATCCTCTCTCTGAGTCAATGTTGCATGAATTCATTCAAGCTACCCTCTCAACGCCAAATTGAGAATCAAAAAAATGGATATCATCCGATTCCACGTTTCCCTCACGTTCCTAATTGAGTACTAAGAAAAATCTTGCCCACTATTGGTTGCCGGGTTCGGCAAGCGGGGCGTACGGTGCGCCACACTTCGAGCTAAAGAAGGCCGTTACCGCCTAAGTGGTTTCCGTTTCGGGGTGTTTGAAGTTGGTCGACGAAGGCAGACGATCAGTTAGCCGTTGAGCGACGTCAATTTGTTGAACGTGCAGTTGCCAGTCTTGATGCGACGCGTTGCAGACATGCCGAAGCAATATTGAGATTAAACCAGGTTCTCGAGGAGCGAAGTGATGAACAGAATCTTCGTTGCGCTTTCAGCACTACTCTTATTTTGCGCCGGGATTGTCGAGGCGCAGACCCAACATCCCAACCAGGCTCGAGGATTCAATGCGAACGGGGTTTATTCCAGTAACGACCTTGACCATATCAATCTGTTCAATGGGAATTTGACGGTTGCGATTCCTGTCGGCCAGCCTTACCCAGTCAATGGCCAACTGTCATATTCGTTTTCACTGGTTTACAACTCGAGCCAGTGGTCGCCGAGAGAAGTATGTCCAACGACCGTGGATCAGACGCAACTTAGCTCGGTCTTCTTTTCACTTCAGGCCAGGACCAACCCTTTCGGCGTTGTCAGTGAAACGCCCCACCAGATCGGCGGTCTCAATACCGATCAGTATGACCCGGTACCAGCCCGTTCCAGTCCGGACCAGTGTTGGACGATTCAGGATCCGAATCCGGCGACGAATGCAGGTCTGGGTTGGCAGCTGACCTTCGGCAAGTTGTATAACCCGCGGTTTTCGCCATACGACGACCGGCCTAACTATACGGAGAAATCGACTTTCGTATACATGTCGCCGGACGGGAGCGAGCACACGTTTTATCAAACGCTGCACGAAGACGACCCGGCCAGCTCCACAAACGTCTGGTACACGAGGGATGGTTCCTACCTACGGCTGACCACTAATCTGAATCCGCAAGGCAATGCCTACCTGGCGGATATGATGATCGAATTCCCAAACGGTCAGAAGCATTACTTTCAGAACCTACTCGTCAGGGTCGCAGATCAACCACATTTCATCACGGAAGTGAAGGAAGAGAAGCTGCGGGGAATCGAGGATCCGTATGGGAACTATGTGAGAATTGACTACGTCGATACTGACAACGATGGCGTTGCCGATGATCGTTGGCTGATTAGCGACAGCGCCGGCCGGCACCATCAAGTAAATTTTTCACGAGTAGTTAACGGCTACCAAAAAGTAATTCAGAACCTGCAACTGCAGTCTGTTAATGGGCTCTTGACAACCTACGCGCTCACATACGCGACAACTGTAGATATCAATCGGCCTTTGCCTCACGTTACCGAGAGTCTAATTTCGGAGTCGACCAACACCCTGAAGGCCCCTTTATTGACGGCAGTGCAGTTACCGGCCGTGGTTGGTTCGCAATACAGCATGCCGGTGGATCCAAATGATTTGACGAATGCAGCCTACGACGTGCCGGGATTAGAAGCAGCCAATACCGGATTGCTGAAGCGGCTGGTTTTGCCAACCGGTGGAATCATCGAATGGAAATATCGAACGGAAGATCCGGATGCCGACAAGCAGGCAGGATACGGTTACAAGTATGGCATCGGTGCGGCGGCGCGCCATTATTTGCGCTCCTCTGTGGGTGTACGCAGGCGCACCGTAACGATTAACAAAGGCACCGTGACTGAAAAAAGTTACACTTGGAAATACGATCCAAAGGTTGGTGAAAACTACCCCTCCGGCTGCCAGCAGTTGACCCCGCAGACGGTTTGTGCGCCTGCTGAGATTGTTACGAAACTCACGACGCCTGAAGGTGATTACACTCTAAATTACTTTTCGGTCTATCCCTATCCTTATGGCGGACAAGGCGTCAGCGCCGACGCGCTTCGTCGCGGTCGGGCCGATCTTCATTCGGCAGATTACGCATTGCCGTTTACAAAGGATCCGCGGCCGCAGCCGAACGGCAATCTGCCGCCGCGGGGGCTGAGCAGCGATGCCTGGACTGGTTATCCACTTTTTCTGTCGCAAGCGATTTTTGATAAGAGCAACGTACTGAAACGATCGATTTATGTACGTTACGACACCGACGTGCTTTCGTTGAACGACGGCTACGGGCAGGCGATGGATTCGAACGCCAGACTGGCGGCCACGCGGACGGTTTATCACGATGACGGGGCTACGTATGCGGAAACCCAGTATCTCGATTTCGACGGCTTAGGGCACTACCGCCAGGAGAATATTCTGGGCAACTTTGGGAGTGGCGATCGGCGACTGAACATAGTTTGGTACAACCGGGCCAACGGCAGTTATAGTGTTGAGCCTAGCACTAACGCTCGCACCACCAACTTCATTGCCGTGAGCGAAAGTAGTCCCTGGTTGCTTGAGACCTACGACAGCAAGGTTTCGAGCGACTTTGTGAAATACCGGTCCACCACTTACTTCAGCTTCAACCCGCAAGGTGCGATTCAGGCGAAGCGATCGCTAAAGAATCTCGAAACGCCAAATACGGCATATGTCTTGACGTCGAAGGACGTGCTGGTCACCTACAGCTACGATGCCACCGGGAATCTTACGGAGGAAAACCACTACGGCGGCGACGTGGCCGCGAACGCCAGTACGGGGGATCGCTTTCTGCCAACTGGGGCGAGCGAATACGCAATCACGAACAGCTACCGGTGTGACATCGGCGGGAACCGGACCACCTCCGTAGTGAGTTCCTCCTATTACAAGTCGACGCCTTCCCTGAAGCTGCTCGACAACACAGTGGATTGCACGACGGGGACGGTAACGGCGAGCCGCGATGCCGCCGGGATCCAGACCAGCTATGAATACGACGAGCTAGGGCGCGTAACCAGAGTCGCGCCCCAGCAGGGAGCGGTCGACAAAATCAAATACTTCGATGTGCAAGCTGGTGCGACCACCGGGGCTCCGCAAATAAGTGTCGACCACGTGGCCCAGGACGCTGCCTCAACCTCGCTTGGCGATGAAGTTTTTAAGTATGACCAGTTAGGCAGGCTCTTTGAACAGCGCGAAAGAATGCCGAATGCAGGCTCAGTCTACAAGGTCAAGACTATGGCCTATAACGGGATGGGCTGGAAGACGGCTGAATCAGAATGGAACGACGGCACGACGGCTTCCGGAAGACAAACAAAATACGACGATTTCGACCCTTTCGGGCGGCCGGCAACTATTTACCAGCCCGATTACACCGCCGCCAACAGGCACCTGGTTAAGGTTTTCTACAATGGCGTTCGTCTGGTCAATCGCACCGTAAGAGTGGGAACCCAGGTGGTGGCAGGAAGCTCAGTGACCATCGATGAAGCTGACGCGGTCACGGTCGAAACCTACGATCGGCAAGGGCGGCTGGCTCAGGTGCGAGAAGCCTCCGGAGCAAATGGCGCGAATGTAACCACGAGCTACGATTACAACATCAACAATCAAATCGTCACCGCCACGACGCCGGCGCAGTTGGCGAATGGCGCGCAACTCACTCAAACCAGGACATTCGGTTACGACAATCTTGGTAACCTCAGATACGAGTATCTGCCGGAAGTGCCTTACCGCGCCTATGATAATTTTGACAGCCTGGGCCACATCGGCACCGAGTTCACCGGCAAGAGCTACCTCAGGTATCTCTACGACTTTGCCGGTCGGCTGACCCGGGTCGAAGAGGAGTCAGGTTCCCAGTACCGCCCGATCAAAGACTACGCCTACTACACGGCCAACTCGGCCAACAACTATTCGCTCGGCAAAGTCCAGATAGCCAGGCGCTACAACTGGGTGGCTAACCCGTACACCTTGAATGACCCGAACGAGCAGGGAGTGGTGGTGCGGGAAGACTTTGTCTACGGCGGCGTCGATGGCGCACTGAGCAAGAAGACAACGCGGCTCAACGCCGAGACCGAGATCGTCAATCACACCATTAATCAGACCGCGTACACATTTGACCAGACGTTCACCTACGACCCGCGCGGCAACTTGATTTCACAGACCTACCCGCAGTGCACCAACGCTACCTGCGTCGGAAGCGGCATGACGCGGCCATGGCGCACCAACTACACCTATAAAAGCAATTGGCTCGTGAAGGCAGGCGGCGGAGCGGGCACTACCAACGCCAACGATGCCGCTTACTCACCGGCTATTTCGTATTACACCGGCGGTATGACCAGCAGCATTTTGCATGGCAACGGTGTCACTGACACTTTCGCGCCCGATCCGAACTATCTGCCGCGCTATGCCAGCATCACGTTTAGGAATGGCGGTAACGCGCAGCTATGGGCTTCCGGCAACTACTCGTACGACGGCGCTGGAAATATCACTAAGCAAGGTTCGGACTGGTTCGCCTATGACAAGGTGGGACGGGTCGTGGAGGGGACATCACTTGACGCCGGCGGTAAGAAGCGGCGTTACAGCTATGACGCCTTCGGAAACGTCACCGATTATCAAACCTACGCGAATGTCACCGCCGGCGGCGGCAACCCGGCTCTGGTAGACAATTTTGTTACCAACTCGCAGTCGACTACAAATCGCCTGAACCTGAGCTACGACGGAGCAGGCAACGCCCTGGGGCTGGCCGGGCAACCAGCGCTTTACACCTACGACGCGGTCAACATGGTGAAGTATGCGCCTGGATTCACCTACCTCTACACGTCCGATGATGAGCGGATATGGTCTCTGGATAAGGCCGCGCTATCGGGTACTGACAAACTCTGGGTCGATGACAATCTGCCAACCGGCGCCGTGGCTTCTGGTAGCAATGAGGGTTGGAACTGGGCGAGCTTCAATCCTGCGCCTTCGGCTGGTTCACTCGAGCATCAATCAATAAGTTTCGCGGGCGTGCACCAGCACTTTTTTACCGGCGCCACAAACACGCTGAAAGTTGCTGCTGGTGACTCGCTCTTTGCCTACGTCTATATCGATCCGCAGAGTCTGCCCAGCGAAGTCATGCTCCAGTGGTTTGATGCGGCGACGGGTTGGGAGCACCGTGCTTACTGGGGTCAGGACAAGATCACAACCTTCGGCAGCCGTGTTTATCGCGGAGCGTTGCCCGCGGCCGGCTCCTGGCAACGGCTCGAAGTGCCGGCTGCGGCGCTTGGCCTTGAGGGTGCCACCATCACCGGCATGGCTTTCACGCTGTTCGACGGTCGGGCTTCATGGGACCGCGCCGGCGTGAAGTCCACTGCCATTGTCGAAACCATCACCTTGCGGGGGTTACAAAACCAAGTCCTGCGCGAATATCAGGTTAGTGGCGGCGACGCAAACAATCACTGGTTCTGGCTCAAAGACAACGTATATCTGGGCGCCAGATTGCTGGCCTCGGAATCGCCGCAGGGCACGCGTCACTATCATTTGGATCACCTGGGCACGCCCAAGGTAATCACGGATGCTTCCGGGAACCCGTTGCCCGGCGCCCCTTATACAAATTTCCCGTTTGGCGAAGACACTTCAGGCTACCCGCCATACGATGGCCACACGCCGCCCAGTGACGAGAAGCTGCGCTTCGCCGGCCAGGAAAAGAACTTCGATTACTCGGGTCTTGGCCTCTATTACATGCACGCTCGTTACTACTTGCCAGGCAGCGCTAAGTTTCTCAGCGTCGACCCTGGTCGTGACTCGAACCCTAAACAACCGCAGAGTTGGAACCTGTATTCATACACGCGGAACAGCCCAATCAACGCAAACGATCCTGATGGGAAAGAGATGTCCTTGATCGCTCAGAAGCTTCAACAGGAGAAGGCTTGGAACAGGGTAGTGACGACGAAGTGGATGGAGTGGAATGCGAACAATCCCTCGGTATATGGACCAACAAATTATTCCTTCTTCAGATGTTACCTGGAGAGCGAAATCAGGTTTCAGGCAGACATGGCCCGAGTTCCTGCATTTTCGCTAAAGGATGTAACACCACAGAGCATTGACCTTCTAAAATCAATGGCATCGGGAGCAGGAGGCGCTGTGGCGGGGTCCGCGCTACAGAAGCACCTACTAAAAAGAGCTGCTGCGGAATTGCCATTGGCGGAGGGCGGGACGGCACTAGGGGGGCTGGCCGGGTTTTCCGCCGGCGTCGCTGCCGACCTGCTTACTCAAACAATAGCCCAGGCAGTTTGGACTGGACCTCGTGCGTCAAGTTGGAGAGTCGCTCACAGTGAATACTATGAACGTAACTATGACTGTTACCTGTCAATTCAAGTAGGTCTCATTCAGCTTTATCGCCCGGATAGTTCAGTGATGGACTCGAGTGTACAGCGTCCCCACTAACCGTGGCGGTGCATGTCTGCGCTTCTCGCAGCACTCGCGTTGTGGAAGGAAGCGCTCGAGAGACGACCCAAGAACTAAAATTGAAAGGAGAAACAACATGTACTTACTTTCGGTAATTTTGGCAGTAGTAATGGTGGCTGGACCATTTGCCAGTCCGAGTGCGCCAGGCACATCGTCCCCAAACTCTGGAACGCCGAGTTCCAGCAGTAGCACCACGCCGCCCGATAACACCGACGCTCGGAGTCACATTATAGATATCGGCTAACCGTCAACCATGCTGGCGATGCGCACGCGCAGGTTTTCAGTGCGCATCGCTAGTTGGTTCGGCCAAGTGCGACTGAATTTAGCTTGAACAGGAAGAGCGGCCTCAGTTGCGAGCTTCGGCGTTGGGTGTTTTCTGCGTGAAACTGCCAACCAACGGACTAAACCTGGGTCTGGTAAACGTCGTTATTGGAATAACTCAGATGGACGCGACTTTCATGAAAAGCTGTTTCTTCGGGACACTGGTCATCTGGTTCTGTGCGATTGTTTCAAGCGCTCAGACAATCACTCTTAAGTTGCTCCCGGTCTCGCAGGTCGATCGAAACTATCGGGTCGGCGGCATGGCTGGTTTCTCAGTCGCTTATGTGTCCGATCAATATCGAGTTTATGCGACAACCTCGCTGATGCGCGGTCGCTGGATCGACAACACTTCCATTGACGATTACTTCCTGGAGTCGTTGACCGTAGGCTCTGAAGTTTATCGGAAGGACGCGGACAAGTGTTGGAGTTCCAGTTCCGGGTACTACGACCCGCGACTTTGGAACGCGCGCTGTATAGATACCATTGGCTTGCTCACTAAGCGGATTGAGTGCAACGAAAATCCAAATTATGCCTGCCAGAGCAACGATCTTTGGAATGCATATCCGGGCCGTTCCAACATGAGCACCTTCCCGACGCGGCCGCCGTTGGACGACAGTGGATTCGGTTGGCCCAGTAACCAATCCTGGGGCGTGAAGAACTTTGCAGCGATAGTTACTAAAGATACAGTTAACCAAGCCCAATTGTCCCCCACATCTCCCGCCGCGCCGCCGCCTCCTTCTCCGGCACTCCCTTGTGTGGCCCACAACGTTGGTCCATATGCCACCGGTGTCGCCAACTCAAAGGTTACTCAGGTGAAGTTTGCCGACGGTACGACTCGTTGGTTTATGGCCTACAACTCCCAAATTCATAAGGAGTGGGGCGGAACTCCTTCAGGCTTCACCGGCGACGACCTGTGGAGACTGCAATGGGCATATTCATCTGATGGTCAACATTGGACGGCGGAGAATCGATCATTACTGATGGACTCGACTGAAACTCTTGGCTGGTGCGCGACCGGCGAATTGGCGACCGACATGTTCGCCGATATCAACCCACTGGATAACAAGACCTATTTCTACATCGTCATAACCAGACCCACTTTGGATCAAGTGTGGCTACTGCGAAGCCCGGTTGTTGAGTCATCAATTCCCGGCTATGACACGTCACTCGGATGGGAGGTCAGAGGCGGGCTAAATGCCAGCGGCAAGAACATCTGGGTAAGAATTCCGCCTCAGAAGTTGGGCACCCAGATCGACTTTACCGGAATAGGTGCTGAATCAATTCTACCAACGCGCTTTGGCGGTGCATATCCCGGTCTGGTGAAACAGTCCGGTATTGCGCGAGTGTTCGCTTCGCTGCTGCCTAACAGCCCCTCAAAATATCTGGCGCTGACGGTCGATGCCAATGGAACTGCCCCGGCTGTGATAGAGCTATGGGCCACCGACGATTTGAGTAGTCCTTTTCTCTACCAAAGCGACGTCGCATTCTCTCCTGCCGGCGGCTACGGCTTTGAATTCTCCTTTGTACACTACGCCGACAATAGCCCTGCCACTCCTCGGGTGTTCGACAACAACTTCGAATTGT
Source organism: Pyrinomonadaceae bacterium (assembly GCA_035472495.1). Lineage (GTDB taxonomy): Bacteria > Acidobacteriota > Blastocatellia > Pyrinomonadales > Pyrinomonadaceae > PSRF01. Next base: position 68,572 of record DATIPD010000007.1, read on the forward strand.
GGTTTGTGACCGACACGAGGTGTGAGGGTTTGCCAAATTGTTCTATCTTGCCAGTGGACCAACGTCCAGCAGGCACTTCTTCTCCTCCCCAGTACCGGAATCAATCAGCATTTACGGTTGCTCGCCGCCGTGCGACTCTGAGCGGCAGCATCTATGGACCATAGCCGTTGTCCGCTATTCAATAACACATTCCCTGTTAAGCGGTAAGTAAAAACATTGACCGCCGAGTGGATGGAGGAAGTCCGTTTTTTCACCCAGCAAATGGAGAATCTGAAATGGCAAATCGCATTAGGCTAAAAAAATTATTCGTCGGTGTGATGCTAACGTGGCTTGTCTTTGTTCTCGTCTGGTGCGCGCGAGTTGCGAGCGCGGTGGGGACTTCGTCTTCGCTTACACCACATGAATTGGTGGGTACTCGACTGGGGAGTGCTATCGCTCCCGATGCACCCACTAGAGGACAGTGGGCTGAGTCGTCTGCGGGCAACAAGATTTTCCCCACCAGGGATGTCCCGGTTCACATTAGTCTTTTACCTAACGGCCGGTTGCTTTACTGGGGTCGTGACAAGGCCGCAGACGGATGGGACATTCAAGGCCAAAGCAACACTTACATTTGGGATCCACTTTTTCCTGATGAGGCAAACATAAGTGCGGAGTTTAAGAATGCCTACATGAACAAGCCCAACGGGACCACCAACCTGTTTTGTAGTGGACACTCATTTCTTCAGGATGGAACGCTGCTGGTCGCGGGTGGGCATCAAAGGTGGCCCGTGGATCCAAACAATCCCAACGATCCGGGTATGCCAAAAACGGAAGGAGTTGGCGAAGATGATGTGAACGCCTTCGACTACCGCACCAACACCTGGTCGCTCGTGACCCATATGCAAAGCGGACGTTGGTATCCGCGCAGTCTAACGTTGGCAGACGGTCGCACTTTCATTCAATCTGGCTCTTATCTCGTAAACACTATTTCAGGAATTTGGCTGAATTCGACTCCGGAGATCTTCGGTCTTGATGGCAATCTGACCATAGCGTCAAGAGATCCATACATAGGTCAAACCTCAAGTTTCAGCGTCTACCCGTTCATAAGTCTTGCGCCTGACGGCAGACTCTACTACGCGGGAGCCCCGGGTGATATCTCAAACAGGTTTTTCAACGTGGCCTCAAATTCTTGGGCCACCACGTTGAAGAGCATGGCGGTTCATGATACCGGCACGGCAGTAACCTACGCCCCGGGAAAGATGATGGTCGCAGGCGGACGCCACATCGCCAGCATAGGCAACGATCCATTTGGACATCCGATCTATAAGACCCAGCCGAGCAGTAGAGTGCAGTTGATGAATTTGAACCTGGCATCAGGGAATACGACGCCGGACTGGTTTGAAGCGCAAGCGTTGCAGAACCCTCGAATACAGGTAACCGGATCCGTGATCTTGCCAGACGGCAAGGTCATGGTGGTTGGTGGAACAATATGTCCCTCGACCAATTCCATCAAATGGAATCTTAATCATGATTCCGATACGGAGTTGCCGCCATGTGAAAACGGTGCAGTGCTAAACCCCGAATTATGGACACCTGGGGATAGCAACAATCCGGGTGGGAGTTGGGGGCCACCTTTGGCTCCTCACCAGGAACCCAGGGTTTATCACTCAACTGCAGTGTTGCTTCCGGACGGGCGCGTGCTTGTGGGCGGCGGTGGACTACCTTTGGCTGAAGGCGAGACTTCGCCCGCCGGAATTTTCTGTTATGGCCAGGCCACGGATTCTTTTAATTGCAGAAACTATGGACACAAGAATTTCGAAATCTTCTCGCCTCCGTATCTTTTTGAGATGGGTAGCAACGGAGCCCAGGAAGCCGGCAGGCCGGTGATTGTTTCCGCTCCAGAGAGTGTTGCGTATAACCAGCAGTTCAAAATCAATGTGGGCGATGCAAACCCCGCTGCCGACATCGCGGACGTTGTGCTGATCCGTTTGCCATCCGCAACGCACGGCTCCGATCCGGATCAACGTCGGGTTGTATTAACAAGCCAGCCAACCGGCGATGGCAGCGGACTAACCGTGACTGCTCCGCCTGATGGGATTACTTGCCCTCCCGGCCCGTATATGTTGTTCCTGATTCGTAACAACGGGCGGGGCACGCCCTCGCTTGCAAAAATGATTCGGGTTGGTAGTTTCTCGCTCGATCACTCCAGTGATACCTTCCACAGCGCTGCCGTGGGGTCAGCCAGCGCCCTTGCCGGACAAATTGTGGTGACCGCTCCGGCAGGACAGAATTGGACGGCGACGGTCGCGGCCTCCCACCCGTGGATAACGATTACGTCGGGCGCAAGCGGCACCGGCAATGGGTTCATCAACTTTCAGGTAAGTTCGAATACAACCCCTGACATGATCTCCGGCGCACGACCCGTTAACCGAAGCGGAACAATTTCAATCAAGCCGACGGGCCAGCGGTTCGGGGGCATGGATTTCACGGTTTATCAGGCGGCAAATTTCGACGACATTATCTATCCGCCTTCTCCAACACCGACGGCGCTCTACGACAACATCAGTAAGATCTATGCGCGTGGCGTAACGCTGGGGTGCGGCAGCAATAATTACTGTCCGAACTCTCCCGTAACACGCGAGCAGATGGCGGCGTTTTTGGCTCGCGCCGTCGGATTTAAGGTTGTAGCTGCCGCTAACTTAACACCAACCCCGGTTTCGCTTACTTCGGTGTTCGCTGATGTATCGGTGTCTAGTTCATCACACCAGTACATCGACTTTATCCGTAGGTTGGGAATCACCAACGGTTGTGCGACGGCCCCGCAGCGATTCTGTCCAACTCAAAACGTGACCCGCGCAGAGATGGCTGTTTTCATTGTGCGCGCGCTGGGAATGAAAGCTCCGCCAGCGCCAACCATGCAAACATTCAACGATGTGCCCACGACCCATTGGGCTGCGGCCTTTATTGCCGAAGCCGCGCGACGCCGGATCACATTTGGATTTGAGGATCAAACTTACCATCCGGAAGAAGCCATCACGCGAGAGCAGATGGCGGCGTTTTTGTCGCGCGCCTTCCAGTACTAGTTGAAGGCCCATTCAGCGCTTCAACTTACCGGTGATGAAGATTGTCACCTTGCTTATTACGTTCGTGGAAGGAGCAGCGGCCATGGCTCAACCTTGTGCTTCAAACAGATCAAGTGCTTCAGGTCTGAAGGTCATAACTTTTCTTCAGGTACTTTTGTTGCTGCCGCTCGTGGCGGGCGCTATGACGCTTCAGTCGCCTAACGATCATCACCACCAGCCCGCCACTGCAGCGGCCGAAGAAAACAGTACCGACCTCAGAACCGATCAGTTCAAAGACAAAATTCCGAATTTTGTGCTCCGGGATCAGTCCGGCAAAAACGTTCGATTCTACTCCGATCTCATTAAAGGCAAAATCATTTTGCTCAGCTTTTTCTTCACTGAATGTCGCGCGGTTTGCGATGCGCAAGGACGAAATCTCGCGAAGCTCCAGACACTGCTGGGCAAGCGACTGGGGCGAGACGTTTTCATCATCTCTGTAACCAGAACTCCTGAAACTGACACCTCGACTAATCTCAGCGCGTGGGCAAGGAGGTTCAGTGTAAAGCCAGGTTGGACCCTCGTTACTGGCAATAGGCCCGACATCGCGCGCCTGGTGGGAACATTTGCCAACGACAGCCTTGGCTCACAAGAGATGCACTCATCTCCAATATTGATCGGCAACGACAAAACCGGCTCGTGGTTTATTTCGAGCGGTCTTAGCGCGCCAGATCGGTTGCTGGAATTGATAGGGCGCGTTACAGACAGGCAAACCAAAAAAGTTAGTGCGGAGAACCAACAACTGCCGCGCGCGCATCGCGATCATTCTCGCTAAACACTGAATCAGATAGCCGTCAGCGTGAAGTGACAAAACATATATGAACTGCAAACATTTAATGGTCCGGTTAATCTTCAGCTCAGGTATTTTGCTCCTCCTGGCCGCAATTAATACCGATGCAAAAAGCTGCGTTCCGAGTTCACCCGGCGAAATCGAACCGGAGGTGCTCGCTGCTATCACTAATCTAACAACACCAACGCCCATAAAATGTATTGCGCCGCTGCATCAACCCGATAACGGCTGGGACCATTGGAACGATGCTTCCTTCTCGTTTTGGGGGACCGGCAACACTCAAAACCTGCCGGTGGTAACAGCCGTTGTTGGTCTATATCGTTTTCCTAATGCACCGTGGCGGACCGACAAACCTAACGACTACACCATGAGTTACCGAGATTGGTGGGTTTGGTATCTGGCTTATCAAATCGGGGAGGACCCTTCTACCTACCCCCGGACGACCTTTGCGCCCGGTTTTGTCAACCCACCAGATCACTACAATCTAAAGTTCTTCAAAGGCACTGAGTTGTTCTCCGATATCTACGACGCCCCGGTGGTAACCAGCATCGTTGCTGTTCGCTACTGGGCGTATCTAAATGGGGATTCAATTCTCATCCGGCTCTCGCAAGAGTACTTGAGAGCCAACTGGGCGCTGTATGGAATGGCGGCCGGGTACAACCCAAATTCGCAGGCTGGTCCCGTTTGGAGATATGACCTTGGTCCGCGACTTCTTCCCGACGGCAGAACTGTGCCGGTGCGAACTCCCGTCTTCTTTCCAACCCGGCCAAACGGCTCGCAGTTCGATCCAAGCGCTCCGCGAAGACAAAATGGCAGCACTTACTTCTACAACGGGCATTTCCTGGCGCTGGCAGGGGCTCGTTCAAAAGCAGGGTCACATTGGAATTACGACTATAAGTTTCCATTGTTTGATCGTGCTATCGAAACCATTCCTTCACCGCTGCAAACGAACGAACTTCAGTCGCAGAAGGACATTCTAGATTTGCTGGAACAAAAATGGGCCGACTTGCAGGCGGGTAACGTTCCGCCGTCGGCTGTGGCACCGCCTTCTGACGAAAATCTTTATGGACTCAAACGTCAAGGCGATATTCCGAAAATCCGATCTCTGATTACGGCGACTGACTCATCGAGTGTTCAAACGCTCATATCGTACTTGATGGTCTATCTGACAAAGATTCGTACGGTCACGGTTTACCGCATTATGGGGTGGAACGGGTGGCGAGTCTCCATGATGAACACTAATCCCAACGGGAATAATCCCAATTTCTATGCCGTCGCTTACCGGGCAGACGATCCGCAAGATCCGGATGACACCCACGCCCTGGCGACCTTCTTATTTCCCTGGACTGATGCGCAGCAGGCAGGAGCAGACGGGTGGTGCAAACTGGAACCTCCAGGGGCGGACCCGGCATATGCGAGGTTGCACGCGTCGAACGCGAACACCCATGGCGGACAGCGACCGGGTCAGCCGGTTAAAGAAGTCGTAATGTCAGTCCCCAGCTCGAAACCGATCTTTCATCTCGTGCTCTCATCGCAAAACGCACCGTACCTTGATAACAGCTCGCCGACGAACTGGCCGCCATCCGACCCGCCGCAAGGATTCAGTTTGCTCAGCGGCGCGGACCAGACGTTCGAGGGTGATCTCGCATGGGTTTCCAACGAAGTGCCGTTAGGAGCCACCACCGCCGCCGACAATGACGCCTGGAATTGGATCGATTCTTCACCCGCGCCTTTTTCCGATGCGTTGATGGTGCACCAATCCCGGAATACTGTCGGAATGCATCAACATTATTTCTATGGAGCAACTGATGAGTTGACTGTCAGTAGAGGAGACGTGCTTTACGCCTTGGTCTACCTTGATCCGCAAAATCCACCCTCAGAGGTGATGCTGCAGTGGTTGGAGCCTGGCACTGGTTGGGAGCACCGTGCGTTCTGGGGTGCCGATACCTACAACACGATGGGCCAAATTGGGACGGCCAGTCGTCGCTATATGGGACCGTTGCCTCAACCTCTCGGGACTTGGATCCGCTTGGAGGTCCCTGCAAGTCTGGTAGGGCTGGAAAACCGGACCCTTAGCGGCATGGCTTTCTCGTTGGTTGACGGGACTGCAACATGGGATGAAGCCGGAAAGAATTCCCCCGGTACACAACTGACGAACCTTGCGGTGGGCAGAGCGACGAGCCAATCAAGTGTTTACAACGGATCACCTTCGCAATTAGCGGCGGATGGTAGGACAGACGGGAACTATTTCAACGGTTCGGTTATGCATACTAGTCTGGAAGCTCAGGCTTGGTGGCAGATCGATCTTGGTGCAAGCTATTCGCTTAATCAGATAAACCTGTGGAACCGGTCAGACTGTTGTTCAGAACGGCTCAGCGATTTCTATGTTTTGGTTTCGGAAAACCCCTTCAACTCAACAAGCCTGGGCGCAACTCTGAGCCAAGCGGGAGTTTCCAGCTATTACGTTTCCAATGTCACAAGTAGTCCTGCAATCGTGAGCGTCAGACGCCCCGGAAGGTTTGTTCGCGTGCAGCTCGCAAACACTAACTATCTTTCCGTTGCCGAGGTGGAAGTCGTCGGTCAATTAGTATCGCCGGCGATCCCGACGCCAACCCCGCCCCCTTCTGAAGATTCGATTTGGGTTGAGGATGCTATACCGGCAGGCGCCACTACCATATCGGGAGGCTGGGATTGGAGAGGCTCGAACCCGGCTCCATTCTCCGGCAGCTCACATCACCAATCAGCCTTGCTGGCTGGAGGGCAACAGCATTTCTTCTCCGGTGCAACCAGCACCTTACCCATTAATACCGACGACAGATTGATCACATATGTTTATCTTGACCCTGTTAACCCTCCCACTGAGATCATGCTGCAGTGGTACGACCCTTCGGTACCGGGCAGGGAATGGGAGCATCGCGCTTACTGGGGTGCTAATCAAATTACGAGTTTGGGAGTCGACGGCACGGACAGCCGGCGATACATGGGAGTGCTTCCGCCTTTGGGCCAATGGCGACGATTGGAAATCCCGGCTTCCCAGGTTGGACTCGAAGGACGCACGCTTACGGGCATGGCTTTCTCACAGTGGGATGGAAGAGTTAGTTGGGATCGCTCAGGCAAATCCACTCGATCGAATCCGTCGCCACCGCCTCTGGATGATACGGTTTGGGTTGAGGACGGACTACCTGCCGGCGCGGTTGCTGATAGTAATAGCGAGAATTGGTTGTGGGTAAATTCAAGCCCAACGCCGGCGTCGGGCAACTGGGCGCATCAATCAACCGTGGCGAGCGGAATTCATCAACACTTTTTTACATCGGCCGCCGCCACTCTGACCGCTTCCCAGGGCGAAAAACTATTTGCGTATGTTTATCTCGATCCTAAGTATCCGCCGCAAGAAATAATGCTGCAGTGGTTTGAGCCGACCTCTGGGTGGGAGCATCGGGCTTACTGGGGCGCCGATCAAATTCCCTGGGGAACGAATGGGCAATTCAACCACTATTACGCGGGCACCCTGCCGGCCGCGGGGCAGTGGATTAGGTTGGAAGTTCCTGCGAGTTCGGTCGGCCTTGAAAGCCGCACTCTTACTGGAATGGCTTTTAGTCTATTCAACGGGCGCGCTACTTGGGATCGCGCTGGTAAAAGACGGTAGACGCAGAATCCCACGAGTTCGAAAGTCGCTTGGTTCATGAAAACCAACGACTGTTGAGCCACAGCAATTTGCGGGTGACAATTATGACTAACTGAATCACTGGCTGTCCTAGACTTCCAGGCGAATCAAGACAGGAGGCTCATGCACACACTTTTAATATTTCGGCATCGGTTTGCGCTTGGAGCGATCTTAATGGCTGCAGCAGCTTCGACAATCTGGGCGCAATCTGAAAAGAAAACGACGCAAGGTTCCAAGTTAATCGAGAGTCAGTTGATCGAACTTGAACGAGAGCTCTCTGACGCATTGGTCAAACAGGATCGAGTAGTTCTTGATCGCCTGTGGAGCGACGATCTTGTCTTTACGTTTCCTAAAGGGAAGGTATCTCGTAAAGCCGAGCGCTTAGCCGAACAGCAGGCCTCGAGGCCATCAACCCAGTCCAAAGTCAGCAATGACGTTGTCAAGATTTTTCCCCACGGCAATACGGCTATCGTCACGGTTCTCTCTACCTGGCGAGAGATCCATGGTACGCAGGAATTCAGTGAAAAGTATCAAGCTACTCATATTTGGATAAAGCAAAAAGGACGTTGGCAGTTGGTCGCCGCGCACGTAAGTCAAGTACCGAAGTGATGGGCCACCGCCCACGACGGCGGCTAGGTCGCTTGGTGTTATGAAAAAAGTGAAAACCAACTGCGATCCTCGGTCTGTTGGTAGTAACCAAAGTATCAAATAGCACGCATCGCATCACGCTAGACTTAAAAGGGGCGTTCAAATAAGTGGGTGGAGTATGACAATTTCCATGAGAAATAGATTGCGTAGTAGCGGATCGAAGAAAGGCAAAGTGTTAGAAGCACGACCGCTTGAGGGTACGGGTTGGGAGCTCATAATGGCGCCGGTTGGAGGCTCTCTCCGGGCGAACGCAGCGGCGACTAGGTGTTGACTCAATCGAGCAATTGAATATCGATTTGGAATGTTCAAAGGCCCGCGAAGTTTACCTGGCGCCTAAGTCGGGGGGAACGAATGAAAGGTCAATTCGTCAACTGATTCGGCATGGCGTCCATCCGATGATTCATAAAGCTGAACTGCGCCCGTGTTCAATCGGTTGGTAAGACCCACATCTTCATGATGTCCAACTCGCTTGGATTTGGAAAAATATATGAACAGATTGCTTGCAACCGCACTACTTATGATCGCTGTGTTCGCCCCAGTCATCGCTCAAACCTCCAACACGGCAGAGGAGCGTGTCAAGCAAGAATTGGCGAGCTTGGTAGGTGACTATGCAGACGCTCTAAAGAGACGGGACGCAACAATGTTCGCCCGGATCTTATCCGATGATTATACAGAGGTCTCTCCTTCGGGGACGGTAGACTCGAAAATGACGGTTCTCGCGAGATACAAGACTCCAACCGCTGGAAGCGCACTACAGGCGGTTGATGTCAATGAGTCGGAAATCCGAATCTATGAAACTACTGCGACTGTTACGGCTCGGTTGACACTTACTGGAACTGCGAACGGACAATCCGTTAGGAGTTCGATGCGCGCCACATTCGTGTGTCGCAAACAACGATCACAATGGCAATTTGTGGCCGGTCAAATGACCGTCATTAGGACACCCGCGGCGCCAACTACTCTCTCAACGTTTAAGATTTCTTCCGCCCCGGAAGTCATCAAGGGATTTGCATGGGTAAAGCTGGCAGACGATGCCGAGGGCGACGGTCGAGTAAAACAATCCGCCGACGGGAAAGCCTTCTTTTATTTCTTTGACAGGGCGATGGACATGTTGTGGTTCAGGTTTGATCTATACAACGACATTGATATCGACGCTCCCGCAGTCAGCGTTGCCATTGATACCGACGCGAATCAGAGCAGCGGAACCAACTGGTACGGAGCGAACTCCACGTTTAAGTTCGAAAAGATTGTCTCTGTGGGTCCGACCCAGAGGCAAGGAGATAAGTATGTAGGATACAACGGGATTACCAATGAAAAGGGCGTCCTCGAAAGGAATTGGACGAACGAGAAAAAGGAAATCGTTACATTTTATTTCGATCGCGAGTCGAGATCGTATTTTATGGGGATTAAACGTTCTGATATTGATCCATCACTGGTGAAAATCAATTTGATCGGATCGGTCGGAGAGAATGCACTTTGGAACGATGATATTGGTGAGGACAAGTATTCAACGATCGATCTTGGAACCACTGAGATTAAGAAAAGTTAAAGGTATTTAGCCAGGATATGAAGTATTCCATCGACCAAGGAAGGTATGCCGTGCGGAGCACATCGTGTATTTTAGCGGCGTTTTTGCTGTCTACTGTATTGGTTTTGGCTGCGCAGCCAAATCTCAGTTCCAATGAGTCGTCACCGCTGTCGGCGGGACCGCATCAGTTCAAAAGTCAATGGCCCAATATTATTGGGCTTTTTGAGGGTCAGACTGTGCTTTGACACGGTAGGGGTCTGGGGTTCAAATCCCCACGCGCCTACCATTCTCCTTCCGCTCCCATCAACCTTTCCTTTCCGCACTCAGTCGGAAAGAACAATATCGTACAAAACGAACGGCCAAAGGCTCAGCGAGCCGGTTGTTTGAGTATCTCCGCCAGCGCCTGCAACCGGTTTGAGTCTGTAACACTCTTCGTTGTGGCCGCGGTTTGTTCCAAGGCCGACGCCAGGCTCTTGAGTTTGGTGAGCCCTTTCTGCTGCAGGTGCGACGACTCAGCTTCCGCAATCGCCTGACGCAAATTAAAAATTTCAGCAACCGGCAGCGCTTGTGCTCGCTCGAGCTGATCGACGTAGGCTTTGGCTACGCTCAACTGTCTGGGCCACTCAATCCTTTCCTGGTTCTGCACATTGAGTTCAGCGACGCGCACTGTTTTGGCGGCATCGATTTCATTCTGGGAAAGAAACTTCGTCGGCGTCAGATCAAAAACGTCCAGGCCGCGGGCGATCTCCGAACCATAGATGTGGCCGTTGTACCAATAGGCCGACCACTCCCCGCCAAGCACGAGCATCTTTGGATCAATTGGGCCGCGATCAAAATATGCAATTTCCACCGGGTGCGCCGCGTCAGTAAAGTCCACCACTGAGACGCCGCCTTGATACCAGGCCTGCACTTCAATGTCGCGGCCGGGAACCGGAATGAGCGAGCCGTTGTGGGCCACACAGTTTTCAGTGTCGCCCTGGGCCGCGGGCAACTTGTAGTAGCTCGAGAAGCTGAGCTTGTTATCTTTCAATGCGAAAACCGCATCAGCGCCCCACTTGTTTGGATCGTTTGCCCGGCAGCGCGCGCCCAGCCCGCCACCCCATTCATCGGTGAAGACAACTTTTTTCCCGTCGTTGGAAAACGACGCCGAGTGCCAGTATGCATAGTTTGGATCATTGACGGCGTCGAGACGCTTGGGATGGACCGGATCTTTTATGTCCAGCAGAATTCCGTTGCCGGAGCAAGCGCCTGCCGCCAACCCAAGCTGTGAATACACAGTAATGTCGTGGCATTGATTGGTGTCCTTTGGCTCTTCTGGTCCATCCTTGCCATGTGTGCCGGCGTTATTTAGCCCGTTAAGGGCTCCGGTCCGTGGATCGATAAACACGCGCGGAGTTGCGACCACCTGCGCATCCTGTGGTCTAGCCAACGGCACCTTGATCACATCGATGCGAAAGAGCGAGGTGTCTGGGTTTTTGTCAGGCGTTTCGTCCGAGCAGCCAGCCAACTCTTCGCTGCGACGGACGTAAGACGTGCCGGAGACGTAGAGGTAAACATTCTCCTTGTCATTTGGATCGACTACCAGCGTGTGCGTGTGTGAGCCGCGACAGGTCTGCACCGCTGCTACCTGTTTCGGGTTCTTGACGTCGCTAATGTCGAAAATTCTGACGCCCCGGAAGCGATCTTTTTGCGCGACCGGGATCACTTGTTTTTTCTCTTTGCCTGGTTCTTCAGGTGGCGCGGCCGGGGCTGGTGGCTCCGGTGGAAAACCCTGGGTGCCGCAATCGAGTCGGCCGTTCGACATCTCCACCGACATGAAGAGCAGGTTTTTGTAAACCGACGGATCACCCTGTCCGCCCGGACACACCATGGTAGTCAACAAGGTGGGCTTAGCGGGATCCGAGATGTCGTAGATATTGAGGCCGTAAAAATTCCCTTGAAACAGATGATTGCCCTGGAAAGCAAAGTCTGAGTTTGCAAAAGCCAGTTGGGCAAAGGCTACCTGCGATGCCTTTTCCACCTTCGCCGGGTCGACGCCGAGCAGACCAAGAGTCTTCTGCACTTTTGGATCGTCAGGGTTGACGGCGCCGAGTTGAAACACATCAGGCTTTTTTTGCAGCGTTAAGTGTTTAATGCCCATCGATTTCTCTCCGGCTTCATACATTCCAGGAGGAAGCGTGGCGCGCGGATCAGTTGCGTCGGAGCCGATCATTCCCGCCGGCAGCGGCGGCGCTGGTTCAGGCAGAAAGGGATTCTTCTCGTCCTCCTCCGCGGAGGTAGGTTTCGTCTCCTGGGGTTTTGCCGGCGACGGCGACGGAGTTTGCGCCTGCATCCTCGCTACGAAGCACGAGCCGAAAAGAACTGCAGCCAAAAGAAAACGAAAAGCGATATCGTGTGCTCGAATCATTGGTTTTCCTCTAAAGGTTATTTCCCCAGCATGGCTTGCATGAGCCGGATCTCAGCGCGTTGACCGCTATCGATCTCGGTCGTGAAGTTGAAGAGTTCAGCATCCTGCCCGGCGCCGGCGGTGTCAAATAAATCCTTCACCATAATCAGCGCGCCGTTGTGGTGCTGAATCATTCCGTTCAAAAATAGAAGGTCGAATTGCTCGCCCTTTGCATTTCTTAGTGCTTCCATCTGCTTTGGCGTAAGCATCCCCGGCATCAAGGTCGAATGCTCAGGCATAGCCATCGACATGTTTTTCATGTCCATCGCGGGCCTTGCAGGCATCGCCATGGAAGTTGGTTCGCCGCGGATTGCCAGCCATCGTTTCATAAACTTTATTTCGTCAGACTGCGAGTGACTGATCCGCGCCGCTAACAAACGCAGGTCCCGGTTGTTCGTATGTGATTCGCTGAGGGCCGTCATCTCGACGGCTTGCGCATGATGCATGATCATTCCCTGCATGAATTTCACATCCGCCGGAGCAAGCGGTGGCAGAGTGGCTCTCGTCGATGATGGCAGAGTTCGGGTTGGTTCACCGGGCGCCCCAGGTTGCACCACGGCCGGCGTGGACGAAGACTGCTGCGCGCAGACCGGCAACGAGAACAGCGCGGCGAGTGCAGCGGAAGCAATGATTCCACTTTGCAGCACGGAAATTCGCAACCGTTTGGAGCTACTGTTTGCGCTCATCGCCCGAAGATCTCAGCTGTTTTGATGTTAGGTCGGGTGTAGTTAACGTTATCACAATGGAGCACTGGCGTCATTCGCGACTACGCCGCCGGCTGGGATCAGGATCAGTCTCGACCGGTTTTTTTAGTGTGGCGACCCACACATGAGTGTCAGGTCTCCTACTACAGCCAGTTTTTCTTTCGGATGCTAGAGTTCGTGCTTGAGCGTGTAACCCATGTCACCAATCCGAACCAAGATTCTGTGTGTTGTATCGCTGTGTGTCGCCGGATCCTTGCCACTCTCTTGCGCCCGCCAGATACAGAATCCTAAAGCGAAACAGACTCAAACATCGCTAGTGGTGAAACCGGAGAACTGGGCGTCTTCTGATCCGACTCCGAATGATGGACGCGATTACAAGGAGGCTGTAGCTAAGCTCGAAGCGGAAAGAATCCAACTCGGCTTGCGCTATCAACAGTCGTCCTCCGCCGCGCAGCACGCTGAAGTTATTGCTCAGGCGCGCGCGGTCGTTACCGAGGCTATCTACCAGAAAATTTTTCCTTCGTGGTATGGCACGCCCTGGGATTTCAACGGCGCTACAGAAGTGCCGCAACAAGGCAAAATCGCCTGCGGATATTTTGTCTCTACCGTACTGCGGGATGCAGGTTGGCACGTGCAAAGAGTTCGCCTGGCGCAACAACCGTCGGAAAACATCATCCTGAGTTTGACCACCGATCCTTACGTCAAACGATTTCGACGTGTGCCGGTGAGTGATTTGGTGAGTGCTGTGCAGCAGTGGGGAACTGGACTCTACGTGGTGGGCCTGGACATTCACGTCGGGTTCATCGTTAACACTGGCAGTGAAGTCTATTTTATTCACTCTTCGTATGGCGACCCGTACACGGTCGTGCGGGAAAAGGCCATTGAGTCAAAAATCTTAGCTGCTTCAAAGTACCGTGTGCTGGGGAAGATCACAGCCGACGACCAACTCATCGAGAAGTGGTTGCTGCAGCAGGATGTTGTCACTCGCACAACGTAAACTGGTCCATTGGAGTCGCACCGACCCGAGACAGAAGGTCCGAAGATGCCATCGAGGCTTCAGAATTCTTGACTCGACCGCCCCACCAGAAATCTAATTATCCTTAAACCCGAAGAGTCTCCGCTTGGTTGCTGAAGGGAGGTGCGTAAATGATCCGAATCATTTTGCGTGTGCTGGCTGTTTTGTTCTTGCTCGGTGGCTTGTTGGGATCGGCGGTGGCGGCATACTTACTCCTAAGTCCCAGCGAGGAAGAAACACTCTACGAGCAAAAGCAAAAAGAGAGCGTTGCGAAATATGAACAAGCTCAGGCCGCCACGAATCCAATCGAAAAAGCTCAACTCCTCAAGGAATCAGAAGAGGCCGGAGACTCAGCCAGAGTGTGGGAAGAAGGTGCTCGCGCGCGCAGGATCTGGCCTCAGTTGGGAATTGGTGTGGGTGTAGTCGTCTGCTTTTTCAGTATTGTGATATTTGGTCTAACGTTTATTGGTCGGAAGCGAACGTCCACCGCCTGACGTCATGACGAGCAAAGCATGACTTCTCTAAAGGTCCTCCAAAAGGGGGCCTTCTTCTACCGCTTAGCGATTTTGGTGTCTTCGCGGTTAGTTTGCTCAGCCCGGTCGAACCAGCAAAATGCTTTCGCCGCCGCCGCTGAAGATGCCTGCGACGCAGCCGGTCATCAGGGTCGCCAGCGTTGCCGCCAGCAAAGCTCGCAGACCAAGACTGGCGAGGTCGTCGCGACGCGAAGGTGCGAGCGCGGCAGTGCCACCTACGAAGATGGCCACCGCGGCCACGTGTGCAAATCCACAAAGCGCGTAACTTAAGATCACCACGGTGCGTGGATCGCTAATCTGTCCGCTGGAAATTAGTTGGGCCAGATGGTTGTACGAGAAGACCTCAGTCAAGATAACTCTCTCGCCCAGCAAGCGCGCCGCAATTGGCACGTCGCTGGTTTGCACGCCGAGCAGAAAAGCGAACGGATAGAAACACCAGCCCAGGATTCGCACCAGCGAAAGTGGTTCGCTCATTCCCAACCAGGTACTCCCGGCGCCGAGTATTTTGTCGATCAACGCTACCATTCCCAGGATGGCGATGAGCAGCGCGGAGATTCCTGCCGCCAGTTTCAGCCCGTCCATCGCGCCTTCAATGATTGCGCCAATCAAAGTTTTCGAACGGCTTGATTCGTCTTCCGGCGGCACGGCCGCGAGTGTCTCCGGCGTTTCGGTCTCGGGAATGAGCAACTTGGAAACTACTACGCAAGCGGGAATCGCGAGGATAGACGCGGAGATCAAGTGGCCGGCTATCTGCGGAAACACGCCAGTCAGAAAGGCCACGTAGACTCCGAGCGTGCTGGAGGCGACCGTCCCGAGTCCGGTAGTCAATATCAACAGCAACTCCGAACGCGTCATCCTTTCCAAATACGGACGCACCACGAGGGTCGATTCAATTCCCGTGAAGATGTTCGCCGCACTGGAGAGTGATTCAGCGCCGCTGATTTTCATCGTGCGGTGGAAGACGCGCGCGAAGAGCCGGACGAACACCTGCAAGATGCGCAGGTGATAAAGCATGGCGGTGAACGCTGCAAAGAAAATCACGACGGGGAGAACTTGAAAGACGAGGATGAATCCGATTGATCCCGACTCTCCCGGGCCGGCAGCAAGTGGTCCAAACAGGAACACTGAACCGCTCTTTGACGCGTTGAGTAAGACGAGCACCGCGCTATTTAGCCAGAGCAGAATTCGATGCGAACCAGGGAAGCGGAAAATAATCAGACCGATGAGGAGTTGTAGCGTGGCGGCCCAAACTATGGTTCGCCAGGCAACCTTACGTCGGTTACTGGACAGCAACCAGGCGATTCCCGCGAAGGTCAGGAAGCCTACAAATGACAGGAGGCGATGACTCATGTTTCTCCAATTGGGCGGGTAGTCTATTAGATTTGTCGGTTGCTCACATAGTAGTTTTCGACGTGTGAAGATGGTTCGTAGTTCAGGTCTAGCGAGCAGCTTTAGTGTTATTTCGTGTTCCTTTGGTTCGTGTAGGTTGGTGGATCAACCGTTTGGGTTCAGCAAAAAAAGAAATCCCCGAAAGAACACTACCGAACCCAAACCATACGAAGGTTAACGAAGTTTCCTGCGTCAAGTATTAGCCTTCCAGATCCAGCACCGGATAGTGCTCCCGGCGTATCACGCGACGCAGCCTGAGTGGCTCGTCAAACATCTGCTCGAGTCCACGCACGATCGCGTACTTGGGTTCGTCAGCGGTGCGCACCGGGAGTTTGGTCTGCTCGCGGAAATAGTCTTCGAGGCCGGTGAACTGTGCACCCCCACCGGTGAGAATGATGCCGCGTTCGTAGATGTCTCCACCAACTTCGGGTGGCAACTCCGTTAGAGTCGTGTTCACCACTTCAACTATCTTGCGAATAACTTGCAGCACGACGGGATAAAGTTCCCCGGCGGTGATGTCGACAGCTCCCGGACTCCTCGTCAGCACATCGAGTCCTTTGATCGTCGTCTCCTCAGCCAGGTCGTCGGGAATAGTCGCGGAAGCGAGTTCCAGTTTCAAGCGTTCCGCTGACTGCGGACCCATGATCAACCCACGGTGGCGACGAACATGGTCGACGATGGCGGCGTTAATGTCCTCGATGCCAATCCGTTCCGCTCGCGCATGAACAAGTTCACCATTTGCGACGATGGCGACATTCGTAGTGCCGCCGCCGATATCAACAACCGCGGAAGCCCTGGCGTCGTCTACTCGCACGCCGGCGCCGAATGCAGCGGCGAGGCCCTCTTCAATCATCACCACGCGGCCGATACCCGCATGTTCGGCAGCACTCAGCAAAGCTCGCTCCTCGACTTGCGTCACGCCCGACAAGACACTCAGGAGGGCACGACGGCTAAAACGCGAATGGCCACCGCGCGCTTTCCGCACAAAATGCGCGAGCATCTCCCTGGTTCTTTCGAAGTCGGCGACGACACCGTCGAGTAACGGAGCGATCACTGTGACATCGCGGGCTTCGCGGCCAGACATCTGTTGCGCTTCGATTCCAATCGCTATCACTTTTCCGGTGTTGGAGTCGACGGCGACGAGCGATGGCTCATCGATGACTACGCCGCGGCCACGCACAGAAATGATGGTTGCCGCCGAGCCCATATCGATGGCCATCGAATCGGAAACTAAATTTCGCAGGGCCGTCATCCCTACGAACGCTGCTGTCTTGCTCATGAACGACATAAGAGATAATCCAGGAACCAGAGAAAATACTAATCGATTTTGCAGTTGCTCAAGATGCGATTGAGCCCAACAAGAATTGTCGGCACTTGCAGTCAGGAAAGCAAATGCTTGATGAAACTTTGGTGTGTTTTCGTGGTTTTGGTTTCGTGTTGAGAGACAGGCGCAGCCGCTCAACACTGAAACTGACCCACTACCGGAAAAACCACGAACGTTCAGCTGATGAGTCAAGTATATTATTGCCGTTGCAACGGCCTTTCGATTTCAGCGAGATTTGAAGGCGGGTAAAGCGGCCCAGGCAAAGGCGAAATTGAACCAGCCGTAAAACTGCCGGCCCAGACGCTCGACTGGCTAGCCGCGTGAACGCGGCAGATTTTTTTGCTGCCTTGAACGATCAAATGCGAATACCAATTTTCCAAGTTGATGCTTTCGCCACCCGCCGGTTCGCCGGTAATCCCGCAGCAGTGATGCCGCTGGATCACTTTCTGGAGGATGCTTTACTTCAGGAAATCGCGGCGGAGAATAACCTGAGCGAAACGGCGTTCCTGGTTCGGGCCGGTGCCGATTATCGGCTTCGGTGGTTCACGCCCGTAACTGAAGTGCCGCTTTGTGGCCACGCTACTTTGGCAACTGCCGCGGTGGTGATGGAACGGCTCGAGCCTGAGCGTAAGCTGGTCACCTTTCACACCGCCAGCGGCGAACTTACTGTGAAGCGAGCCGCAAACAGTTACGTCATGAACTTCCCGGCGCGTCCGTCGCAGCTTATTCCAACGCCGCCCGGACTAGCCGAAGCACTCGGAAGTGATCCAATCGAAGTTTTCAGCAACCAATTCAACTACCTGGCATTGCTTGAGAGCGAACAAGTCTTGCGCGAGCTGGCGCCAGATATGGCGGCGCTGGCGCGCATGGATCGTCCGGGAGTGATCGTGACTGCGGCTGGAGAGAAAACTTACGACTTTGTCAGTCGCTACTTCGCACCGGCGAAGGGCATCCCGGAAGATCCAGTGACTGGCGCGGCCCACTGCATGTTGGCGCCTTACTGGTCTGAACGATTGGGCAAGACCGCGTTCAGTGCCTTCCAGGCTTCGCAGCGCGGCGGCGAGATCACCTGTCGGTTGTTTGGCGGTCGCGTCGAGCTCGAGGGCGGTTGCGTTTTTTATCTCGAGGGTGAAGTAGAAATTGATTCTGACGAAACAGGAGTTCGGCATTCATGAGCACAACAACTGATCTAGCGCATCTCTTCCGTCGCGATCTCGAGAGACTGGGCAAACAAATCGAAAGCTTTCCCAACGACGAAGCGCTTTGGCAAACGATGCCCGGCGTGACGAATTCCGCCGGCAACCTGGCGCTTCATCTCGAAGGGAACCTGCGTGAGTTTGTCGGACGCCAGTTGGGCAACGTGCCCTACGTCAGAAATCGCGACCTTGAATTCAGCGCGCGTGGCTTGTCGCAGAGCGAAATCAGTTCGCGACTGACGGAGTTGAGGAAATTGATCCCATCGGTTATCGAGAGTCTTTCCGAGGATCAGTTGGAGACGGAGTATCCCCAGATCGTGCTCGGCGCGCCAACCTCAACGCGAGAATTCTTGATCCACCTTTACGGCCATCTGAACTGGCATCTGGGACAGGTGGATTATTTGCGTCGGATTTTGCCGTAGAAGAAACTCCGACGTGTCGGGGTGTGCGGACGGCTTTGAATGCCATCCAGTCAACGCAAACTACCAGTTTGCGGTACAACTTTGGATCCTTTAGCTGACGTCGAAAAGAAATTAGTCCACGAACATACACGAACCCGGGAACACGAAAAAACACGAAGTCAATCCAGACCCTACTGGCAGCCGGCCCATGGATGAGTGCTTTGGCTGGTCACCGTGGAGTCGCGTTTGGCAGTTGCTACGCGGGTGTAAGTTTCCAACATCAGCGGAATTACTGCGTCAGGTGAAAACAGCGTTCGATACCGCGCGAGCGCTGCCTGACCCATTCGTTGACGGAGTTCAGAGTTTTCGGCGAGAAGGATCATCGCCTTCGCGAGGGCGCGCGCATCGCCCGGCGGGACGAGGATGCCTGAATCGTGATCAATCATGTCAGGAATGCCACCAACCGCCGACGCGATAATCGGTTTTCCGTTAGCCATTGCCTCAACGATGCTGTTTGGCGTGCCTTCAGTGAACGACGGCATCACAAAAACATCGACGTCGTGCATGAAAGAAGTCCGCTCGTCAGGCCTTTTGTAGACCCCACTGTAGTCGTAATGATCGGCGACGCTGAGCGAACGCGCCAAAGCTGCCACCCGTTTCCTTTGCGAACCATCACCCGCGAGCTTCAAACGAACCTCAGGCACGTAGTCGCGTGTGGCGGCAAAAGCTTCCATCAAAACTATCGGCCCCTTCAGCTCTTCCATGCGCGCCGCAAATCCGAAGTTGACGTGTCCGTTTGCGTGATACGCCGAGCCGTTGCCGTTGCTGATTTCATCAGACATGATCGGCAACACGGAAAGCGGGCTCGTTATCGGTAAGGTTTCGCGGCAATACTCGACAAGTTTTGGCGAGAGCGCCGCTACTTCGCTACACAGCGAAAGCACGGAAGTAAACTCTCGATAATAAGAAGCGAAGTCGGGCGGATGGTAGGGCAGGCCAAGCTCCTGATAGATGACCGGGACGCCCGCGTCATAACCAGCGCGAATCATCACCATCGCGCTCGGATCCGGAGTGATGATGTGCATCAGATCGGCGTTTTGTTGTTTCAGATAATCACGACATTGTTCGTAGTTCCGACCAGCCATCCCCGTAGCTACACGCCGCGCTCCGTTTCTGATCAACTGTTTCGAAGAGGGAAACGTTCCGAGTAGCCGGCGTCCTATCTTGCGCGCCGTGCCCAGAGATTTGTGCGCGAGTTTCGAAGCGATCCACGAAACCGGCACGCCGGAGTTCAGCAAACGTTGCGCATACGGATCATCTTTGGCAGAGCGGTACATCAGCAGCACAGACACGGAGTGTCCGGCTTTCTGCAGTTGCACCGCGTAGGTGACCAGGGTCTCATCCGCGCCGCTGATGGGACCAAGCACCTGACCTTTACAGAGGACTATGCGCATCGTTTGCTCGTAACAGTTGCACGAAAACCAAAGGACCAAGACGTAACAAAGCGAAAAGATTTTTTGTCGCCTGCGCTGGCTGGCGATGGCGCAGCGAGCGCAACACTTCATAAGAAAGATGCGCGCCCATGTTCTGTGAAAATCGCTGCCACGCGTGTCGCTTCATCTCCGGAGAAGTATTCGTCACACGCGGCAGTTTCTGCCAAACCTGTCGGAATTGCCGAACACTCTTTGAAACTATGGCGGCCGCTCGCGAAGTGCCTTGCTGCGACGCCGGTGTCGACTTCCGCCAGTGCGTCACCGGCTCGGCGAGCGCAAGCATCGGATAGAGTTCAGCGATGCGTATCCAGAGATCCCAGTCATCGAGTCCGGCGAGACAGTGATCCAATAACCCTACTCGATCGAGACAGGAGCGACGGAACACGACGCTGCCGCAGGGAATAAAATTTCGGCCCAGCAGTTTCCAGAATACGTCGCCTTGCGGACAAACTTGCGGATAGATTTCGGGCGTTGGCTGGCCAGACTGATCGTCCAAAACCGCTTGCCCGTAAATCAATCCAGCTTTCGGGTCTGCTTCAAGAAGTTTGACTTGCCGGTCGAGCGAGCCCGGCAAACGCACATCATCATCGTCGAGAAACGTGATGTACTCGCCAATGCTAACAAGCAGGCCGAGATTGCGCGCGCCGGCGACTTGTTGATTGCGGTCAACCCGGACGTACTTGATCCCGGACATACGCCGACAGATTTTCGCAGTGTCGTCTGTCGACGCATCATCGACGACGATCACTTCAACATTTGTTCCCGCGAGAAATGCACTCGCGACGGCACGCTCGAGCAGTTGCGGGCGGTTGTGCGTTGTGATGATGATGCTGGTCAGTTCCATCGGGGCCAATTCAGTTCATTCTGTTTCGTGTTTTTTAGTGTCTTCAATCACACGAAGTCATAAGTGGTAATACGCGGCTACAGAGCGCTGTCAGTACGTTCAGCTGATTGTCTATAAACATTTGGCCGCTCTGCGGGTGCGACGGCACGGTAGCCGTTTGCCAGCTTTTGCAAGAGCGATGGGCGCACCGCTCGCAACGGGTTCAAGCGCAAAGCGGTCTTGATGTTGTTAACTGCGAACCGAAATTCTTTTTCAGGCAAGCGCTGCCAGGCGTTCCAAAGCAAGGTATCAGCAACACGATTCACTGTGCGCCGGCGGATTGCTCTACGCTGCGATTTTGAGAGCGCTTGCACTCGGGGCAAGCCGAAGAGTTGCAACTGATGACGCGTCGCGCGAGCAAGCTGTGCTGACTGAGCCGACGAGCCCTGTCCGGAGTAAGGCGCAGGCTTGCGATAAATACCGACCGGTTCTGCCATCGTCAGTACGGGAAATAATTCGGCCATACGAACCAGAATGTCCCAATCGTCGATGCCGCGGAGGTGACGATTCAGCAAGCCGACGGCTAGAAAACTTTGCTTGCGGATGACTGTGCTCAAAGGCATGACGGGAAAATCGAGCTCCAGCAGTTGCCAAAAAACATCGCCACTCGCTTGTGGTGCTGCAGAGACTTCTCCCGTCAGGTTGTAGTCCTGATCCGCAAGCAGCATCGCGCCGCACACGAAACCTGCTTCAGGCATTGCCGCAAGTTTGTTAGTTTGCAGATCAAGCGAACCCGGCAAACGTAAATCATCGTCATCCAGGAAAGCGATAAACTCCGAAGAACTCGCGAGGATGCCTACGTTGCGCGCGCCCGCGACGCCTTGATTGCGCTCCAGTCGAATGTATTTGATCCCGGACAGTTCACGACACACCGCAGCAGTCTCGTCCTGCGAGGCGTCGTCGACAACGATGATTTCGACATTGACGCCCGCTGCGCGCGCGCTTTCCACCGCGCGCGGTAGCTGCTGCGGACGACTATGCGTGGGAATGATGATGCTAACTGCGGGCATGGTATCGAATGCGACTTAAGCTAACGCTGATGCCGTCAGACCTGTGCTGCGTGCTTCTGCTGCAGCAACGTCATCCAGATATTTTCTGATCGTGCTTTTCGGATCAGTTTCTTCGTAGAGTTCGCCGGAACGGATCAAAAGTACTCGGCCACACAGATCGGCAATCGCTTCCATGTTGTGACTGACAAAAAAGACAGTGCGCCCATCACGGCTCACGGCTTTGATCTTTTCGCGACATTTCTTTTGAAACGCTTCATCGCCGACCGCCAACACTTCATCCAGCAGCAAAACTTCAGGTTCAAGATGCGCGGCGATAGCAAACGCGAGGCGTAAATACATGCCCGACGAATAGTACTTTACCGCCGTATCGAGGAAGCGGCCCACTTCGCTGAAAGCCACGATTTGATCGAAGTTGCTTCTGATCTCATCCGCCTTCATACCCAGCAGCGCGCCGTTTAGAAAAACATTTTCGCGGCCAGTCAGGTCCGGATGAAAACCAGTGCCGACCTGGAGCAGACTGCCGACACGCCCGTAGATGTCGACCTCGCCAGCGGTGGGTTTCACGATTCGCGCTAGAATTTTCAGCAGAGTGGATTTGCCCGCGCCGTTGCGGCCGATAATGCCTACCACCGCGCCAGGCTCAACCTCAAAACTGACGTCACGCAGCGCCTGTAGCGTCGTACCATCGTCATGCTGGTGCTCACGCAAAAAAGTCCACGGTGAATTGAGAGCGTCGAGCAAAGCGTCACGCAGTGACGGACTGCTGTTTCGCAGCCGACCAATGTGATACGTCTTACTTAATTTTCTGGCACTGACAATCGGTCTCATTCTTTAACTCATACAACGTCAGCAAATCCGTCTTCCATACGTCTGAAAAAGAAACTCGAATAGACAAGTAACGCGAGGGTGATGCCTAGCGAGACGAGCAAACTCCGCCAGTTGAACGGCAGGTTAAGTAAAGCGGCACGAAAGCCATCGATGATGCCGGTCAAAGGATTCAGTCCATAAACCCACTGCCAGTTTGGCGGGACCAGGTTGGCCGGATAAATAACCGGCGATGCAAACAGCCAGATCTGTAACAACACCGGCAGTACCGTCCCGATGTCTCGGTATTTGACGTTCAGAGCTGCGAACACCAGAGCGAGGCTTAACGCCAGCAACGTCAAATGAAGTATCAGGAATGGCGCGAGCAGGGTCGCGCGCGTGAACGGCCGACCGTAGTAAATCATTAAGACGATGAGCACTACTGAAGCGACAATGAAGTCGGAAAGTCTCACCAACACCGCTGCGAGTGGCACCATCGAACGCGGGAAGAAGACCTTTGTAATCATCTGCGCGTTAACGATCAGGCTGTGACTACTGGTCGCGACTGCGTTCGTAAAAAACGTCCACGGCAAAAGGCCGGAATAAAGAAAAAGAACATAAGGCACACTGCCGGAAGGTACGCGCGCAATCTTTCCCAGAAACACGGCAAAGACGAGCGTCATGAGTAGCGGCTGTAAAACAATCCATGAGACGCCCAGCAGGGTTTGCTTGTAACGAACTTTCAGGTCGCGCCAGATAAGAAAATAAAGAAGCTCGCGATGCTCCCAGACGTCGCGCAGGTTGATGGGCGCCCATCTCTTCGTGGCCCTGATCTTTATCAGCGGGTTCAGCGGCACTGACGCGCTTGAGCAGGTGGCTTCAGGAAATGAGCCAGACGCGTCCGGTGGCCGAGACACACTTAGACTAGCGTTTTCGCATATGCTCATATAGCAAGCTCATGCGGTGGGACGCGAATGAAATTGGGGGACGTTGCGATTAGCACCAGAAGGCGAAGTAGTTTTTCTTTAATTAACTTCAAGATTTGGGACAACTCAGTCTAGTGGGCGGGTATAGGTGCGTCAAGCGGAGGTTTGACAGTAGTAGTTTGTTTTGTAAAACAAACCCCGACGCGTCGGGGTATCCGTTACAACAAACGAAAGTAAGCTCTACCCTTTGACCCTTGACCGTCTTGAGAACGAACTCTTTAGCCTGTACATTTGGCGACCGATCCAAATCATCCAAACATGAAGATTGCAGTCTGGCATAACTTGCCCAGCGGTGGCGGAAAGCGCGCTCTGTATTACCACGTTCGTGGTTTGGTAGAACGTGGCCACGAGGTTTCATGTTGGAGTCTGGACACTGCGGATCAGTCATACCTTCCACTTTCCGAATTTGCGCCCGAGAGAGTTGTGCCCGTTAACTTGAAACAGCGGCGCCGCCCCGCGCTGGTTTCCTGGTTAGCGCCCTGGTATAGCGCTGCGGTGGAGCGCTTGCGGGCGTTTGAAGATGCCTGTAAGAGATGCGCAGAGGAGATCGAATCCGCCGGGTTCGATCTGGTTTTTGCCAATAGCTCGATCGGTTATTACGTGCCGTTCGTTTTGCGACATCTGCGGACCAGGAAAGTACTTTATCTGCAGGAGCCCTCGCGATTCCTATACGAAGCCAGGCCCGTGTTGCCATGGGTCGCTTCAGCTCCGGATGAGCTGAAAAATCAGTTGTTTGGTCCAAGGAAGCTGTTGGCAGACTATCCGAACTCACAGACTTTGCGGCTTCAGGCGAAGCAAGAGTGGCTTAACGTAAAAGCCTGCGACCGTGTCCTGGTCAATTCTTATTTCAGTCGTGAAAGTGTGCTGCGAGCTTACGGTGTGGCGGCTCGTGTCTGTTATCTCGGCATCGACACGACGCTTTTCCGCAACCTGCATCGGGAGCGCGAGCGCGTGATCGTAGGGCTCGGTTCACTCGATCCGATCAAGAGAGTCGATTTGGCTATTAGAGCCGTTGCGTTGCTTTCTGAACCACGACCGCCGCTCGTGTGGATCGCAAATTCGAAAAACGAACGCTATCGCGGTGAGATGACCGAACTCGCGCGCTCAATGAAAGTTGATCTTCAGATTCGAATGATGCTCTCGGACGCAGAACTGGTCGAGACCTTGAACAAGGCGGCGCTGTTGCTATGTACTGCGGAGCTCGAGCCGTTTGGTTTTGCGGTACTTGAAGCCAACGCCTGCGGGTTGCCGGTTGTGGGTGTGGCTGAAGGTGGTATGCGTGAAACAATCAAGGACGGTGTGAATGGTTTTCTGGTTGAGCCTGACGCCGAAAGCATCGCGCACGCCGTTGAACAACTGTTGCGCGACCCTGCGTTAGCGAAAAGAATGGGCGACGCGGGTGGCGCAAACGTCGCACAGAATTGGAACCTGGAGCAGAGCATCGATGGGCTGGAGAAGAACTTGATGGAAGTTGCGGGTCAGTTGTCATGAGTAGCCGAGTCTTATGTACGATTATCGCGAAGAACTACGTCGCGTTCGCGCGGACGTTGGCGCAGTCGTTCCTTTCACAGTATCCCGACGGCAAAGTTTACGTATTGATCGTTGACGACTTCGACGGTTATATCGATCGTGCGGCGGAGTGCTTTGAGATAGTTTCCCTGGCTGATTTGAATATCCCACAGCCAGCCGAGTTTTGTTTTAAGTACAACCTGAAAGAACTGTGTACCGCGGCAAAGGCCACGCTCCTTGAATATCTGATTCAAGAAAAATCGATCGAGCGTTTGATCTATCTTGACCCTGATATCCTGGTTACCGGATCGCTCGATGGGATTTATGAAAGACTCGGGACGCATGACATCGTTCTCACTCCCCACCTTGATAAAGATTATCCCGACGATGATCTGTTGCCCGATGATGGTCATATTCTGAGGGCCGGACAATTCAACCTCGGCTTCATCGGTGTCAACGCCAGCGCAAACGCGCAAGCGTTTTTGACCTGGTGGAAAGCAAAACTGGCGGAGAAGTGCGTCGTCGATGTGGCGCATGGCTACTTCGTCGATCAGAAGTTCATCGACTTCGTGCCGCTTTTCTTCGAGCAAGTGTGGATTGAAAAAGACGCCGGCTACAACGTTGCTTATTGGAACCTCCACAGCCGGCGCTTGAGTCAGGTGAACGGTACGTGGAAGTGTAATGACGGACCGCTGCAATTCTTTCACTTCAGCGGCTATGACCCAGAGGGTTCGGGAATCTCAAGTCACATTCCCGAGAGTTTGGCCCGCTATCGTTTCGCGAATCGCAGCGACCTGCGGAAATTGTTTGCGAAGTACAAGAATTTGCTGCTCGCGAATGGATACGTCGAAACGAGTCGTTGGCCGTACTCCTTTGAGTATTTCAAAACGGGCGAGCAGATTCCGGATCACGTGCGGACTTACTTCCGTAGTCTTCGCCCGGCGAAACGTCCGCGCGATCCATTCGACTCTCAAGAATTAAAACCGCTGGCTCTTCGCGATGCGCACTCAGTTAACCAAGGCGAACTGACGCCGCAGGCGCAACTGGACGCCATCCTAAATTCAAGAGCCTGGCGTTGGGTTTCTCGCTATGGTCGCCTGAAAAGCCGTTTTCCTGGCGGCGACGATTGATTCCGCGATGATCAAATGAATCTCGTTGGCGTATCCGCAATCGATGAGCTGGGTCGCTCGACACGGACGCTTCAAGAAACTTAACCTGACTCCGCTTATGACCGCTTCAGACGCCTCTTTGGCCAGCGAGATTACCTCATGAATCGCAGTTCATTTCGCTTAGTCGTTGTCGCCGATGTGGGCTGGGAAGGAACGCGCCACCTTGGTGACGAGGCGATGCTGGAGGCGAACCTCCAAGTCCTTCGCAGGTTGATTCCAGGCGTCAGGTTTACCGTCGTCGGTTGTGATCCAGCGTGGATCGCCGATTATTTTGGCGTCGATTCAGTTTTGACTTTCGGCTTCTCACGCGATCCCTCAGCAGGCGCCAGCCGCGCTGAACTGCTTGACCGCCTGATCGCTGACGCAACCAGTTGTGCACAGCGCAGCGGACCAAAAAAGAAACCCGGCAACTTTACAAGCGCGATCACCATGGCGCTCGCCGGTGCCGATGCTCTGCTGGTGTCGGGTGGAGGAAACCTCTCATCGACCTGGCCCGACCTCCTCTACGAACGAGTAGCCCTACTTCAAATCGCACGCATTTTGGGGAAGCGCGCGGTGGTTGTTGGCCAAACCATCGGCCCAAGTTTAGATACAAACGAGTTCCAGCTTTTATCACAAGCACTTTCGTCGGCCCGGTTTGTGGGCGTTCGCGAGCGGCCCTCGGCGGCGCTGGCGCTCAAACTGGGCGTGCCACCGGAACGCCTCTGGTATCAAAGCGATGACGCCCTCTTTCTTGGAACAAGTCCCAAACCTTTTACGACTGATTCTCATACGACAGCAAGGATTACCGCGCCGCAGATTGCGGTCACGATCGACCCGCAGATTCGCGCCGCTGGTGAGATTATGTTCAACGCTCTGGTGTCGCAGCTGCGAGAAATTTCGCTGATCACGGGAGCGCGCCTGGCTCTAGTGCCGCACGTTTTTGGCCATGAGTCTGCTGCCGTTGCGTCTGATCTCACGGAGGCGAATTTGCTCGCGGAAGCGCTCGCGCTTTCGTCAACAGTTGTGTTAGCAGGCTTAGACGCTAAGCGGGCTATCAGGGTAACGAATGAGGCATCACTGGTCATCAGCACGCGCTATCACCCGATTGTTTTTGGACTGTCGGCTGGTGTCCCGGCAATCGGAATTTATGGCGACGAATATTGCCGCATCAAGCTTCAGGGTGCGCTGGCGCATGCGGAGCTCGAACGCTGGACACTCACCTATGAAGAAGTGGCGCGGGGCGTGCTGCTGCCGAGGACACTGAAACTCTGGCGCAAGCGCCAGCAGATTCGTCGCCAAATCGAGCTGCACAGTGAAGCATGGAGGGTGGAATTCCACGATCGCTGGACTGCGGTCCTTCACGCCCTTGAAGTGGAAAAACAACCCTAGCGAAAGAGCTTCCCCCACCAACGTTGCCATCGATTCCGTGGGTAAGAATGCAGGGGCGTATGATCGTCAGGCGGCCACAGGGTGCTGACCGACTCCGGATGGTAAAACGTGGCCGTCAGACTGCGGCGCGAAAGTTGACAGCTTTTTATCACCGGGGAAACCGCATGCCATGACTTGTCGGAACGAACCAGGACGGCTGAGTTGCCGATGACTGGTGAAACTGTCGTGAAGATGTCCTGCGGATCCCCAGAGCGCAAAATTAACAGGCACCCGCCGTCAGCTTCATTCCATGACCAATTGAAATAGAGTACGTGGGTCACGATCTTGTCTCGCAGGTCAGCGTGTGCTCCCAGCAAACCTCCGGGAGGATAGTGGAAAACGTTGACTTCGAGAGGTGAGAGACTTAAGTCAATTCCAGTTAATTTCGACATGGCGATGCGATATGCCGGGGAGAGAAAGTCGTTCGCCAACTCGCGCCAGGCACCGCTCAGCCGATCCTCGCGCGATATCGACCGTTCTCCCATGCCAATGAGCGCTCGGGCCGTATACTCCGAGTCCTTGTCTCCACCGTAGTGTGAATGTCGCTTGAAGTGATCGCGCGGGAACGTGGCCGCCAACCTTGCCGCAGCCTCCGGAGAAAAGAGTTCATTAATGGCGGCCCAGCGATACGGTTCGGTTTCGAGTTGCTGTTGCCGGAGGCGGTCGAAGTTGATCATCGCTTATTGCGAACCCCTGGGCGGTAAGCGCACACGGTACCAACGGAATTGTTTGTTAAGAGTTTACGCGTGTCAGGTTGGGCAAAGCGTGGAAGGCCTCGACCAGTTCCTGAGTCCGATCTTTATCAATAGCATTGGACCACAAGCCGTTTGCCTTGATTGATGAACCGACGATGAAGGCGTTAGCACTAGAAAACTGACCAATGTTTTCCGGAGTGATGCCGGAGCCTATTAAAGTTGGTACTGATACCGCCTTACTGACAGCGGCGACTTCGTTTGGGTCAGCCGGTTCTCCAGTAGCGACTCCCGTTACAATCACACCATCAACGGAAAAGAATTCAGCAGCTTTGGCAGTCTCGGCGATATCAACGTCGGCTGTGATCGCATGGGCCGAGTGTTTCTTCTTCAAGTCGGCAAATACACGAACTCGGTCGGCGCCAATCGCACGGCGGTACCGTAATAATTTTCCCGCACTCGCCTCGATTAACCCTTCATCCGCGACGTGCGCGAAGACGAAGCCTTCAACGCGCACAAAGTCCGCACCGCAGGCGTGGGCCACGGCCACGGCGCTGGTGTTGGCCCCAGCCAGCACTTGAATACCAAGCGGCAAGTTGACGGCGCCACGCACTTCCGCGCCGACGACCGACATCGCCGCGACTATCTCCGGACCAACTTCAGTTTTTAGATACGGACGATCGTGCGTGTTCTCAATCATCATCCCGTGGAATCCTGCATCTCGATAAGCGCCGGCTTCTTCAACCGCGATTGATTTGATCGCGGCGATGTCGAGTTTGTTTGCCGGCGTGCCCGGTAACGCTTGTAGATGGATCACACCAATCAGAGCGCGCGTAACACCGAATAGCGATTCGATAGTTCCAAGTGTGTCCACTTTTTCTAACCTCTCTTGCGGATATTGGTGCGGCAGACTGGGCTACTCGAAATTTTCCATCATCCAAATATCGCCGCCTTGTGGTCGGAAGCGATCAAAGAGCACCCAATTGCCGTCAGGTGACCAAACTGGATAATCGATCCGCACGTCCGGGTCCTCAAACTCAAAAACTTTTTCCGTTTTGTTGTCATTGAGGGAAGACGCCCAGAGCGTCTTGTGACCAAGCACGTCGATGATGCGCGTGTAGTCTGGAGAAAACGACATGTGCGATCCACCCGCCACTTCAGACAGCGGCTCGGGATTGCCGCCATTCAAACTCACTTTCATAGTGAGGGCGCGGCCACTCCCCGGGCTGTGAAAAATGACCGCCTTGCCCTCCGCGTCCCAACGTATAAAGTGTCCCATTAAACCGGCGTCACTAAGCTGTCTCGGGTTAGTTCCGTCAGCGTTCATGGCCCACACTTCCGGGCGGCCGCTGCGATCTGAGTTAAAGGCGATCGTCTGACCGTCAGGAGAAAAGAACGGATTGACCTCGACCGACTCGGTCGCAGTTAGCTGCTTCAGTGTTCCGGTAGCAACTTCGACAGACCAAATATCAGCGGTGCCGGCACGCGATGAGAAAAACGCGATCTGTTTGCCGTCGGGCGACCAATTGGCTTGATAGTCACCGCCAGGACCTTTGGTGAGTTGCCGCGATTCGCGCGTCGCAATTACGTGCAACCAAATATTCATTTCTCCGGTTCGATCCGAGTTGAAGGCGATCGTCTCGCCGTCAGGCGACCAGGCTCCGCGGCTATCTTCACGCGTTGTCGTGATCATTTCCTGCGGCGTCCCAACCGGCTTACCCGTATCGGGCGCAACTGGCAGACGCCAGATGTCCGCATTTTGTCGCAGAATCGCGAAAGCCAATCGTTTCCCATCATTTGAAATTGCGAGCTCGACGTCCTGGCCCGCGCCGATCGTTAATTGCTGTGGTGGTCCAACTGGAGCTCCGGCGCTGGAAACGGCAACTCGCCAGATGTTGATACCGCCGCCGCGGTAGGAGGAAAAATAAATGAACCGTCCCGCTGGCGACCAAACCGGATTCAGATCCTGAACGGCGTCGTTTGTGATCCAGGTTGTTTGGTTGGTGAGCAAGTCAACGGCACGGACATCAAACTTGGTCCGCTCGATGTTTTGAAAAACGATCCTGGTGCCGTTAGGTGACCAGCGTGGTCTAACGTGACTGATTCCTTCGGAAATATCTGAGGTTATTTGTTGCGGATTATGACCGCGAGGATCGAGCGTCCAGATACGGCGTGGTCCAGCCCAGGAAGCATCCACCGCGATTCGTTTACCGTCAGGCGAGTACTCCGGATTGAACGCCTTTTCTGCCAGCCTCGTTTCTTTTCCAGTCTTTACATCGATCGCCCAAACGTCGCCGTCGGCGAACGTGCCAAAGACGTCTCCCGGCTCGAGCTTAACCTTCGGTTGGCGCGCTCGCACAAACAGAATGGTGTTACTGTCCGGCGACCACGAGGGTTGGATATCGTCGTAATTTCCACGGGTAAGTTTGCGCTCCTCGTTCGTAGCGATGTTCTTAACCAGGACACTTCTAATTCCCGCGTCTTCGCGGCTGAACGCGAACTCCTGACCGTTAGGCGCCCAACTTGGATATTGCTCAATCGTTTCGGCAAAAGTTATCTGCGAGAGTTTGGAAGCAAGCGGTGTTTGCGTCAGCGGTATTGTGGAACTGACGCGATCGCCCAGCGCTGGCAGCTTGACGAGTGTCTCCCTGGCGTCTTCCGAGAAAGGGCGGAGTTCTGTGCCATCGGCTCGACAGAACTTCAGCGAGTCGTCGGCATAAACTCGTTCACATGAAGGGCAACGTTGCATAGTGGAGCCTGGATATTATCCGAACTTCTCGTTGGTCAGTCCAATTCTCTGGAGCGGGTTTTTATTTCGTGTTCATTCGTGAGTTTTCCTTTCGTGTTCTTTAGTGGTTTTTTATTGCTCCGTTCTACCCAACCCTGACCACGAAACTATACGAAAGTAAAACTCCCGAACAAACACGAAACAAAGCAAACTGAATCTCTTATGAGGCACGACGTCCTTGACTCGCACAGAGGCCGCGCATAGACTCGCGGCGTCAATCGAATTCTGAAGGTTTAATTCTTCAACGTTGCATTAACCCCCCTAAGGTTCTGCGTTTCAGCCTTAACCTTTCCCCGACCAATGCTTGAGCCAGCCTTCGACCACTAAGAGTCGGAAGGCCTGTTTGACTGTTCTCTTTTAAGGGAATAGGTGAAGTACGCGTCTTCCGAAGGCGAAAGTCTCAAGCTAACAAGCAGGGTTTGAAACCAAACACGTTGATGTAAGTCCCCGCGAGAAACTAAAGGAGATCGAGATGAACGTAATAACACAGATGATTACACAACGAATCGCCGGAGCGGCCGCGGGCCAGTTGGCCCAGCGACTGGGTGTGAGCGAAGGGACGGCCCAAACAGCGGTGCAGGTTGCGGTGCCACTAATAGTCGCTGCGCTGGCGCGCAACGCTTCACAGCCGCAGGGCGCACAGGATTTACATCAAGCGGTAGCTAATGATCACGACGGCAATATTCTGGACCGCTTGACGTCGTACCTCGGAAACCCGGAAGCCGCAAATGGCTCGGGCATCCTGGGACACGTTTTGGGCGGCGAACGGCCGGCAGTGGAAAGCAATCTCGCGCAGGCCACCGGCTTGGATCAAAACTCTGCTGGAAGTTTGCTTGAAATGGTGGCGCCCATGGTGATGGGTGCGGTTGGTCGCGAGCAGCAACAAAACGGCCTGGACGCTGGCGGCCTTTCGCAGTTTCTCGCCCAGCAGGAAACAGCCCAGCCAACCGAGCCTGGGCTTATGGGTAGTCTTAGTTCAATGCTTGATTCCAACAAGGATGGCGACGTTACCGACGACTTAAGTCGCATCGCCGGAAATTTCTTCAAGTGAAGTTGATCTCCTTCAAGCATGACTTGCAACCAGAGACAAAGCCCCCCGGTTTTGCGCACCGTCAACGCGCATTGGTAATTTTAAACAAACGGCAGTCAGCGCTGGTGACCTGCCATTAACCGAAGTGATTTAGGAGGAGCAAAAAAATGGGAATCTTTGACAAAATGTTTGGCGGTGGCGCGTCGGCTTCGCAGGAGCAACCGGACGCACAGAAACGGTTCACCGATCTGAAGACGAAGTATCAATCGGTGCTCAACATCATCGAACAGCAGGACGTTCGGCTCGCGAACTTGCACGTGCAGGACAATAAGCTGTTCATCAAAGGCACGGCGCCTTCGGACGACGCCAAAAACAAAGTTTGGGAACAGATCAAGCTGGTAGATGGCAACTACGACAACGACCTCACGGCCGACATCGACGTTGGTCAAGCGGTAGCGGCTGCGGCCGGTGGTGGGCAGAGTACTCCGCAAACCTACACGGTGAAGGGCGGCGATAATCTGTCCAAAATCAGCAAGCAATTCTATGGAGATGCGAATGAGTACATGCGCATCTACTACGCTAACAAAGACAAGATCAAAGATCCTGACAAGATTCAGGTTGGCTGGGAATTGACCATTCCTCAGTGAGAGCCGAGTGTTAAGTGATTTGTTTTTAGCGGCGCTCGCCTTTTACGGGAGCGCCGCGTCTCGTTAGGCGACCCAGAGAGGGATGTGCCGCTGCGCACTTTCCTATGGATTAGTTACACCGAGAATTTATTTCCGTTCGCTTGCTCAAAGCATGTCTTGTCCGCTCGGAGTTTGCCCGAAGCAGTTTGTTCCACGCGGATGAAATTCAACTGGTACGGAAAATCCTGCTCATTCTCGAGGTCAGCCAGCTTGAGTTTCGGCATGTCAGTCACATCAACATATCTGGTCCACGATCCCGGATTGAAATACCCGCCTTCGGATTTGCCATCAACACCGCGCCACTCATCGGGCTGGTGCGTATGACCAAAGACAACTACTTCAGCATTTGAGGTGGCCATTTTCTGTTCGGCCTCGTTGCGAAGATCGTCTTTGTCCTTCGCCATGCCGGCCTTCAATATTGACAGCGTGTTTGGAGAACTGCCCAGCGTGGTAGCTCCCAACACGTCAAATGCATCCACCCATTTGTCCGGGTCGGCTTTCACGACCAACTGGTTAATAAAATCCATGACCGCCTTGTCCGTAGTGAGTTGACCGGCGACGTCATCTGAAGTTACCGAAGGGTCGATGAACGTTTGGTAAAGATTGGTGATCCGCGCAAGAAACGCAGGGTTTGTCATTAACTCATCGACAATTCGAGAACCAATGGCGGCAGCTTTCACCGGGTCGGCCGGATCAGTGCTCAGCGCCGAAACCGGATTTCTGCCGATGAAGCTCATCAAACTCCAGGCCGCCGCAACGAAACCCATTTTTTCTTCTTTAATGAGCACGCGGGCCAGGGCAGTGACGGGCTTCATGTTGTCGGAGAACTTGTAGCGTTCTTCGAGCTTGTTAACGAACTTGACCATGAAGAGTGTGCCGGGACACATCGCCAGGCGCAGCTCTCCTTTTTTCGTGACCGCAAACGGATCAGCCCAGTTATCGAAACTATTCGCCGGATCAAGGTAATGCCCGTGGCCGACCACAAGTTTCCCGTCGTAACGCGTGAAAACGTCTTGTCCCGTTGCGAAATTCACTGGCCCGGTCACTTCCCTGAGTCTTTTCTGCACGTC
Organism: Pyrinomonadaceae bacterium; assembly: GCA_035472495.1. Classification (GTDB taxonomy): domain Bacteria; phylum Acidobacteriota; class Blastocatellia; order Pyrinomonadales; family Pyrinomonadaceae; genus PSRF01. The sequence goes on from DATIPD010000007.1 coordinate 102,838, forward strand.
ACCCCAGTAGAGGTCAACGTCATGATTGCCGGCAGCGAGAGTCAATTGATTGCCATGTTCCTGGAAGTCTTTTAAAGCCGCGAAAATGTCGGAATGCCCGGCAATTATCGTGTTCAGCTTTTCCATCGATTCGCTTTCCGAACACCAATAGCTTGACGAACCGAGTGTGTAGACTTCCGGGCGCACCTGTGCAAACTCCAGAAAGTCGCCGTTGATGAAAAGTTCGACGCGGCCCGTTTTTCCATCTGCGGAATTCGTTACCTCTTCAATAAAACGACGGAGTTGATTGTTTTGATAGACGTGGTCGTCGCCGGGGTCTTGTGTTCCGCCGCCGACGTGCAAGTCGCTGATGATGAGGGTTACTGGTTTGTCTGACATCGTTTACTCCCTTTGCGAGGATTAGGACGCCGGCGTCGGCGCGGTAAGATCGGCTGGGCACTGGAGCGAATAAAAGAGACCAAGCGGATTGCCTTTGTCGATCAACTCGCGTCGCAGGTCGTAAATTGCCACACCCAGCGGCACGCCATTGAGATAATCCGTCAGTAGACGACAACCAAAAGCGGCGCCGAAAGTCGCCGGCATTTCGATCGACGTGCCAATCATGCCCATCGCCTGCTTTTGTCTAAAGACCTTGAAGAAGGAAGAGAATGACAAGGGCGAAGGCTGGCCGCTGGTGCAGGAGTTAAGAAAGACAATCGGTGCACGGGCGTAGACATTAGTGGCAGATCCTAAAGCAGTAGGCTTGACTTGTTTGTCAGGCGCCAGTTCAAGGGCCTCACTATTGTCGGCAGCGAAAGGCACGCTGTTGCGGCCGTGACAATACAAATAAAGCACCGTGGCGTTCTGGGAAGTTGAATAGAGCTGGTCTTCGATGTTGGCCGGCAGGTCATAAACCTGACCGATATTTTTTTGCAAAAGTTGCTGGGTGTAGAAGTCCCGATGGTGTTGAATTGGTTGGAACGGTTTTCCGGGGTTTGCAATGGTGGCGTTCAAATTAAGACTAATAAACGGCCCACCGTTTTTGTGCGCGGCCATCAGCTCCGCCCAATCAGACGTTCCTGCCTGGTCCAGAAGATTGTAGTTAATTAAGAAGCGGTAACCCCAAAGTCGTTTGGGATCGGCTGGCGGGTTTTGGTCCTTGACTGACTGCGGCCAATTCGCGTCGAAGGCGCGGGAGTAAAGAATCTCCCAGGGTAGGAAAGCGGAATCGGTGTTGATTGTCAGGCTGCTACCCTCGGGCATTTGATCCAACTGCTTGAGCATCGATGCCATCCCCACGTTCGCAAGATCTCTGTAGAGACTCGATCCTTCGCCAATAGTGTGGTCCATGCATTCTTCGAATCGCGCCGCAACTCCAGCTGCTGCGGGCGCGGCGAGCGGATCCTGCAACGCCGCCCAGATGTTTGTCGCCGATGCAGGCATCGCATTTTTTACTTGCATGATCCGATTGGCAAGCGAGGTGCGATCGGTCGTCAAGACTGTGGGCGTCACGAAGTCGTCCGGCCCGGATGGATGACTAATATTAAGTGAGGCTATCAGCATGTTTCCTGCCGTAAAGACAGTAAGCGTTGCCTTATCTGTATTCATGACAACACCTTCTGCAATGCCGCAGCCACCCGCTGTTGCGCCTGAATGGTTTGGTCATCAAACTCCTTAAGATAATTCAGGTCGAACTTACATAGCTTTTCGCCTTCAGCGTAGGCGGTCGCCTCGCTAAGGTTTTTGACTAGTTGCACTGGCAAAAACAACTGCCGCACCACTGAGCCTCGCAGACTGAAAATTATGTGAAACCCGGATTCCGAGGTTTCATTCTCAGCCGACTCAACCTCGTGCGGATCGCGCGTCGCGCGCACCGCGAAGCGCACCTTTTCGTTGCGCGCACTCTGGTAAAAACGAACCTGCCGATATCCTGTTTCGCCCTCGGCTGTGAATTTGAAACCGATGGGTATGACAATGATTCCGAGGGGAACCTGCAACATCTCCTTGCGTTCAACTGTCGCTCCACCGATCGGCATTTCGACCTCCGGGGGAACGATGTATTCGAAAACCAAATCGCAGTTTGTGCCGAAGACGACGGCAGTCTCATGGGCGGCTTCGCCTTCCATGGTGATGCGAAATGAGGCTTGCGAAGCCACTTCGGCAGGAGCTGCGTCGTCAAGCGAACCGCCCGGGACTCCAGCGGTCGCGACCATCGTACCCTTTAGTGTGGCCCGCTCGAAAAACCGTGCTTTGGTTGCTCGCTGGATGGCCGCAATCGAAATGCCTTCGCTTGCTTCGTAGGTTCCTCCACGACCGTCAATCCGCGGCATGACCGCATTACTCGCGTGGTGCAGGGCAACAACGCGCCAGTGTTGCGATTCGTACACCGGGCTGCCGGAACCAACTCCTTGCTCAGGGGTTCGGTAATGAAAAACGGTTTCATTCTGCGCCAGTAAGTAGGTGTCTTGCACCATTACCTTCTGCTCGGCGGAGGCGGAGGAATCGTTGTTGCCCGAGTCCGAGCTCACGATGTAGAGGCGCGTCGAAGGTTGATAAACCGCTTCTGGCTCCAACTGCAGCGGCGGAACGTCGGGTACAGTTTCCAGCGAAAGAAAAGAGGCATCCAGATCCAAATGGGAACTAGACCAAACGACGTCTTTGATCTTGACGGTCAGACCAGGCGACGGAAAGTTGGCCAGGGCTTCTTCGGCATGAGCGCGCGCGTGCTCGCCGTCGGTGCTGATCACGTGCTCATTAGTCAGTAACAGAATTCCAGTTTCGTTTGGGAAAAAGTCGCTGGCGTTTACCAACCAACCAGTGCCGAGAACCTCGCCGTTGAGTTTTTGCAATCGAGCGATCGAGCGGCATTGACTGAGTCCTTGCTTGTACCAGTCGAGCGCTGTCGCATCATTATCGCCGGCTAATGCGCTGCAATCTTTGGTGGCCTCATCGGTGAGTATTGCTTCCTCCGACACATTTTTGAAGGTGTTCTCCGCGGTCGCACCTGCTTTGCTGAGATGGCCGGCTTTCAGAATTGGCAGCAAGTGATTGCCGGGAGGCTGTCGATCATCGAGTTGCCAGACCTCGGTGAATTGCCGGATCGTGCTGCTGAGTTCGAAAGCGTCAGCATCCTTGCAGGCGATGTATTTTAGAGCCGTGGCGGCAGCTTCCTCGTATTTGCCCAGCGCGACGTACGCTTCCATCCTGGTCGCGAGATCCCAGGCCGGTAGATCCGTTATCTCCTGCTCGCGGTCTGCGAGGGTCTTCAAGATCTCATACGCGATGGCTTCCGGATTCGGCGCCCAGTCGATACTTTGATTGTCCCGACGTGCCCGGGCCACCAGCGCCACCACATTGATCCCGTGCCAGGTATTCGTTTTTGGGTCGGCGGAATAGGGTTCGAGATATTCCTTCAGGGCGCGTTCGAGATTTTGGCGGCTTTGCGGTGAATGCGGGTCACTGTCGTTGACGTAAATCTGTTTGTAGATGCGTCCAATCAAGCCGTGAGCTTCCATCAACTCGACGGGACTGCTATTTGGGTCCGCTAAGTTGGACTGCAACAATTCCTCAGCACGAGAAAAATCGCCGTGATCAATCAGCGCTTGCGCATACTGCCGCCGGATTAGCGGCGTACTCAAACCGGATTGAAGTATCGCTTCCGATAGTTGGGTTAGGAGTTTGAACTGTCGCTTGCGACGTAAGCTGCCCAGCAGCTTCTTGGCAAGGGATTCCGGAATCAGCTCTGAGTCGGCCGCAATGCGCGCAATGATCTGTTTGCAAAGCTCCTCCGCCTCCTTCCAGTTGAAAGCGTCGAGGCTGCGGTCAAGTCTGGCTGCCAGCGCGTCGGAATCTTCCCAGGACATCAGCTACTCCTTCAGAGCGATCGCCTTTTCGGTTCGAGTGTTGCTCCATTTGGAGCGGTCAGTGAAGTGTTCGAACCAGGACCGGCGTACGATAATCTGAATCGCGTATTTGCAAAGGGTAGTGGGCTCGTGAGCTTACCCATAAATGAGAACGGCAGGAAGTTATCCCCTTCAGGAACCAATGTCAATCTCTTCGTTGAGTCGAAGTTTAGACAGTTCGCTTTTCCACGCGGACCCGCTTTTTCCTCAGTTTCCTGAGTTTTTCGCCGCGCCCGTCGTTTTGAAATGCAACCATCTTCTTATCGCAACACAACGCCCACCGATTTAGGAAACAATTTGTAGTTTCGTTTTTCTCTCCTGCTGAGACCGGGTTAGGGCAAGACTTATCCCGACGACGAAAACCCGGAATGCCCCGTTGCATTCCCATTAAAATTTAAAGGAGCCTAAAGAATGAGTGCAATCAATAGACGACTGTTCACAATGATTTTAGCTTTGGCCATGACCCTGATGGGCGCATCCGTCATCTCAGCGCAGTATTCGGGCGGGCAAACGACACAGACAGCGCAGGCGGGCGTGGATCGCAGCATTCGCTCGGTCCCGAGTGGCGCGAAAATGAAATTCCAGGGCGTGGTAATTGAACGCGCCGGCGATGTTTTCACCATACGCGATCGCACGCGCACCGACTACGCTGTCCGCATCGACGATCGCACCACCATCAAAACCAAAGGTGGGTTTCTCAAGAGCGGCAAGAAGTATCCTGTGACTGACATCCTGCGCGGTCTCATCGTGGAAGTTGAAGGCAAGGGCGATCAACAGGGCCAACTGCTGGCCGAAAAGATCCGCTTCAACGAATCAGACATGCGGTCAGCGATCACGTCAGACACGCGCGTCTCGCCGGTTGAAGCTAACCAGGAACGCATGGCCGGGCAGATGGACGAACTTTACGCCGTCGCTGCGGAAGCGCGCGCGGAAGTAAACAAAGTGAACGATCGTGTCACGGCGATCGATGAATACGACGAGCAAGCGAGCGTCGCGGTGACTTTTAGAGTTAACAGCGCCGTGCTTTCACCGGAAGCCAGGCAGCAACTCGACGAATTTGCCGCGAAAGCGACTGACGCCAAGGCTTACATGATCGAAGTGCGCGGTCACACCGATGCAACGGGTAGCGAAGCGAAAAACTTGCGCTTGAGCCAGCAGCGTGCCGAGGCAGTGGTGCAATACCTGGCGGTGAATCACAAGCTTCCGCTGCGTCGTTTCACTACGCCGATGGGTTATGGCAAGACGGAGTTTGTGGCGGAGAACAACACCGCAACCGGACGCCAGCAGAATCGTCGCGTGGAAGCAAAGCTGATCGTTAATCGTGGGTTGAGCCAGCAGGTAAGTAATCCGGCGAGCCCGCAGCCTTAATCAGCCATAGCACGGCATTAGTCGTGAGCAAAAGAATTCACGGCGTAGGCGTGGGCAAAGAATTCACGGCGTAGCCGTGAGAGAGAGTAGCCGGGGGTAAGCGCGCAGCGCGCCACCCCCGGAAAACGTTCCGACCAAATCTCTTCGCCCGCTTTAGCGGGCGAAAGACCACGAGGCTCGTACGCTCGTGGTCTTTTTATTTTCACCTCATCCTTTTCTCCTTGGTCGTTCAAGAAAAGCTAGTGTCCTAATTTCAGTTTTTCTCTGTGCAATCTCTGAGTGCTCTGTGTCTCGGTGGTAAGAAAGTTAAGCAATGCTCACCGCGGAGTCACAGAGAACACGGAGGACGCACAGAGGCTTTCAAATTAGGGCATCACCCAAGAAGCCTTTCAGTTCCTCCGTGTGTCGTGTCGTGTTATTGTTTGCGCCTCAATTCCTCGCAAGGCTGCTGACGCGTTTTCAAACGCCTCGACGAAACTCTCACTATGAGTAATCCCGGCCAAAAAACCGCGATGATTAGCAGCACGGCCCGCGACCTCCCCGAGCATCGCAAAATCGTCGAGCACGCTTGCAGGCGCATGGGTTTCGATCCTGTGTGATGGAGGATCTCGTGGCCACCAGCAGCGCGGACTCGATCAAAGCCTCAATGAACATGGTGGACAAAAGCACCGTCTTCATCGGCGTTTACGCGTATCGCTATGGCTACGCGCCGGACGGTTTAGCCGTCTCAATAACGGAGCTGGGATACGATCGCGCCCCCAAAGACGAATTCTGGGTGGACTCGGACAAGCTGGATTCCACAAATGAGGATGATCGGAAGTGAGCGGTTCGTGTCACTTCGTGAGTGTGTTTCGTTCGGGTTGTTTAGTGGATCGGTTTTAGGTGCGGGCAACGACTATCCAAAAAGTTGCACGAACGAAAGAGACCAAATAATACGAAGCAGAGCGAAGACAAATCAGCAACACCAAAGTCCAGCGCTCAGTTAGCGCACTTCTTACACTTGCAGCCGATTTCTTTGATAACTTCGTCGAAGTATTCGCGTCCGTAGTTGTAGGCGATTTCTTCTCCGGGTTTGATGTTTTTCTTCGCCCAAATCCAAACTCGTTTGCCGTGTACTATCGCTTCAGCATTCGGCTTGCACGAATGGTTAATGTAGCGAGCAATGTTGCTTCGCGGGCTCCCATCAATCGACCAGTCTTTGTCCACGCCAAAAAAATACTTGCCGTTTCTCTTGTAGACTTCAGTGTTGGAAATTAGCGGGCCGGTGTATTCGAGCAAACGTGTGCCCTTAGGAATTGGCTGCGTGGCAAACAAACCAAAGCCCGTGCTACTGCGCTTCACTTGGTAAAGTTTTTCCTGAGACATAATCGTTCGTGATAAAAGTCGAGACTCTGACGAGAGCCTCGTCAGAGTCTCCTTTTTTCAAACTTAAAGTTAGCTGTGTTCGACTTGTCTAGATTCGTCCGATGACGACAAGAATCAAGACAATCAAAAGAACTGTTCCCAGACCACCACTGGGCCAGTAACCCCAATTACGGCTGTAGCCCCACGACGGCAGCGCGCCAATCAGCAAGAGCACCAAAATGATGAGCAGAATCAATCCCATGTTGTTTTCCTCCTCAGGTCGTTAGCGAACGCAAATGCAAAGTGTATTTTTGAACTACACTCACCGCGCCAGAGTGTTCGCCAACGATCCAGTTGTTAACCAAAACTTTGTCTCGGTTTTGAGAAGTGCAACTGGAGTGCCGGAAGCCCGGGCCGAAGGCCCTTTATCGGATTCCAACCAACCCCTGAACCGATTGAATCAACTTCTCGCTGTCGAAGCCGACTCCGTCTTTGAAAACGATCTCAACCTTTTCGATGTCCGCAATATTGGCCGCAGGATTTCCTTTAACGACCATCAAATCCGCTTGTTTGCCGATCGCAATTGAGCCAATGTGGGAGTCCTGACCAAGAAACTTTGCCCCGTTCAAGCTGGCAATCTTAATTGCCTCGACCGGCGTGAAGCCCGCCTCAACTAACAACTCGACTTCTCGCAAGTCACCAAAACCCGCGACGATGCCGCCGTTGCCGGTGGGATCAAGGCCCGCCATTAGTAAACCACCAGCGGCGACGAAGGCGCGTTCGAAGTCCATTGATTTGCGGACCAGCAACGCATACGGCGAATCCGCCGGGATACGGGCCCGCGCGTTCAGGTAGCGAACACGTGCGTCAGTATTCATCACGTTGAGAACTCGCGGATTCAATACTGCGCTGGCGGCGCCAATTCCGCTTTGCGCCAGCGGAGCGCTGGCTTCGAAAACGGGAAGTGTCGAGGTGAGCGCTACGTTCTTTGCGACCAGCACACGAATCGTTTCTTTAACTGCCGCGCCGTTGATGTCGAGTTGGCGCAGACTCGCGTTCACCGCGGCGCCCGGGCAGACGTCGGGCTTTTTGTCAGGAACGAATTCAGAATCAGGTAACAGACCGTGTTCCAGGTTGTCGATTCCGATTTCCGCCGCTTCGCGATAACCAATCGAGCAAAGATGGCCAGTCACTCTTAGTCCGCGTTTGTGTGCCTCTTCCACCGCCGCGCGCAGTTCGTCGCGCGTGATGTTCATGTAGGCTTTGAAGGAAGTGACGCCTTGATCTGCCCAGAAGTTTACAAAGCGGCGGGCATCGTCAGGGCCGTTGAGCTGATGCATTACGGGAGTGAAGGCGTTTGTGCCTTCCAGATAAGGCGAAGTGACATCCATTTTCGGGCCGACCATACGCCCACTGTCGATCAGTTTCTTGATTTCCAGATCGGTGGTGGCCGCGACGCTGCCGGTGGTGCGAATCGTAGTGACTCCAAGCGCCAGATACAGACGAGGGAAGCTGGTGCCCATGTTTGAATACATCGGCGGCGAACCACTCATTGGAAAGAAAAGGTGGTCGTGCATGCCAACCAGACCGGGGAGCACGGTATAGCCCTTCAGATCGATAACCTGCGCCTCAGGCGCGACCTTCGCGGACGCACTCGGTCCGACCGATTGGATCTTGCCGCCGCTGACTACGATTGTCTGATCTTCAAGCGGCGCAGCGCCGGTGCCGTCTATGACGCGGACATGCGTTAGGGCAATCAGCGGAGCATCGGTCCGGATGAATTGTTGCCGTTCGGAGGGCGCCTGCGCACAAGCAAATGCAGTGACGCTCAGCAGCCAAAGAAGTGCTTTGACGAATTTCATGGGGAACTCCTATGAGTAATGCGTGCCAACCGTAGCGTTCTGAGTGTAACCCAGAAAAGTCAGTTCAGATTCCAAGTTTTGGCTTTGAAACGTCTCGCGAAAATATTTTCTCGCTTGGGTGAACCAAATTTACTTTTTCTTGCGCGTTAAGTAGTGAACGCAGAAATGCATTCTGAAATAACTTAAGACGGGCCGGGGTCCAGGGTACGCAAAACAACCCGAACCCGCACCGGGAGCGTAGCGATTGGGGGATTGCTTCGTTCCCGGTTTTTTGTCTTGAGCGGTCGTAGGCGGCGCCGAAAGAAATGTTTTTCTCAAGCTGGACTGCGGAGAAAACAATTAGGGAATGGTTCTGTCCAGGCCAGTCAGCAGTGCAGGGAACCGCGGGTCGGCGCGCAAGGCTTCCAGTCGTGGGTCAACGCGAACGAAGGTGAAGCCGACCGCGTGTTCACGCTCAGCCAGGGTTAGCCAGCGGAACGAGTTGTCGAAGTCTCCGAGCAAACAGTAGATGATGGCGATCTCGTAGGCTGAAACCCACCTGTCAGCACGGTTCGCGACAATATCCTCAACCATCGCTCGCGCCTCGTCTCGGCGCCCAACGGAAGCCAGCACATGCGCTCGTTTGAGGTTTGTGGTGGGAGTTTCACCGGCGAAGACGCGTTCCTGCTCGAAAGCCGCCAGCGCCTCGTTATGTAAACCCTTTTTTTCATACGACCAGCGTAAGACCGTGTGGGCTGACACGGCGCCGGAATCCAGCTCCAACGCCTTCTTGCTCTGGGCGATCGCTTCGTCATACTTGCCGGCAAGGAAAAGTACGTTCGCAACTGCCGTCGCGAGCACCGGCGACTGCGGCGAAATTTGCCGCGCGCGTTCCATCTCTGCAAACGCTTCTTCGTGGCGCCCCATGGCGGAAAGACTGAACGCATACCAGCGATGCGCTACCTGAATACCAGGCTTGAGCATGATCGCTTGTCGCAGTTCTTTCTCAGCGTCCTGCCAATCTCGATCATGATGCAAACGCACAAAGCCAAGCGAAGCGTGGCCTTCCGCTAGTAGCGGATCTGCTGCGACGGCGCGCAACGCAGATTGTTTGGCGAGTTCCCAGGCGCCAGCAGGAGGGGGTTCGACATACCAGTTCAAAAGCGCGTAGCAATCTGCGAGCTCCGCGTGCGCTAAAGCAAACGTTGGATCAAGTTCGACGGCTTTGTTCAGGCGCTCGATTGCCTGTCGCATTCCTTCGGCAGTTCGACGCGTGGCGTAGTAACGCCCGGCGGTGTAGAGCCCGCGAGCTTCCTCGCTCGCAGTATCGAAAGTTTGCGGCGCCGGGCTGGGAACTGGAGACGTAATCGAAGTTTGCTCGGCTGCGGGCCGTTGCGCCGCAGCTGCGGCACGAGCAGCGGTTTGAGCTACGAGGACCGCCCCTGGGTTTTTGGTGTTGCTTAGTACTTCGACAAAAGCAGGGTCAGTACGAATGGGATCAAACTGTGGTTCCACTGCCAGCCACGCCAACCATCCTTCGCGGATCGCCGACGCCTCTTTGAGGAGTGAAATTGCTTTTTGGCGATCGCCAAGATGAATGTGAATCAGCGCCAGAAGATAAGGAGAGACATAACCGGTCGTTGACAGCTCGTCGAGTCTCTTCAGTGCGGCAATTGCGTCCGAGCGACGCCCGGCGGCGGCGTAGGCCGCGCCAAGCACGCCGACATAAAACTGTCCGCCACTCGAGAGCTGCAATGCCTTCTCCGCAGTTTCAACCGCCTGCAAAGTTCTACCTGTATGCCGCAGAGCCCAGGAAAAGGTGGCGAGGCCATACGCCATGTCAGGCGCCATACCCAGCATCACTTCGAAGGTGGCGAACGCTTCGTCGAAACGGCGCGCTTGATAGTAAGCCCAACCCAGACTCTGGAGGATGCTGGGCGAAAGCGGATCCAGTTCACGCGCGCGCAACATCTCCCGGATGCTTTCGTCGAAACGACCGATCATCGCCAAATGGAAACCGAACCAGTTGTGACCGGTGGCGTAGTTGGGGTTCAAGTTGATCGCGAGCCGGTGTTGCCCTTCCGCGACGGCCCAATCAAAATCGTGACAGACAGTAGCGAAGCCGAGCGCGCTGTAGGCCTCAGCCGAACCAGGATCCAATTCAGCCGCTTTCGTGGCGGCGGCTTTTGCCTCGGTTGATGTTTCGGCAAAAGGTCGAATGCCAAAGACGCCGAGCCAGTTGTAGTAATCAGCAATGCCGGTGTAGGCGAGCGCGTAGTGGGGATCGAGCTCAATGGCGTGGTTAAAACACTCCAGGGCTTTGGCCAATCCTGATTCGGTGTAACTGTTCCAGTGATAACGACCGCGGAGATAGAACTCGAACGCCTGGGCGCTGTCAGTGCCGCGCTTCGACAGTTGCAGTTGCTCATCGCGCGTAAGTTGTGGGAGCAGCGCATTGGCTACCTGCTCAGAAATCGAATCTTCAATCTGCAGCACGTCAGTCGAGTCTTCGTCAAACTCTTCTGACCAACGTACGACTCCATCGCGGACGCTAATCAGTTGCGCTTTGACGCGCAGTCGACCGCTCTCGCGCAGCAAGGTTCCTTCAACAATATAGCTAACGCTCAAGTCGCGCCCCGCCAGGATTGGATCAATGCCCGCGCCGCGATAACGAAGCACGCTGCTGGTGGGACGAACGATCAATCTCTGTACGCTGCTGAGCCGCGTGATCAGCGTGTCAGTTAACCCGATTCCCAGATACTCGTCGCCGGTGTTTTCAACCGGAGAAGTGATTCTGAAAGGCAGAACTGCGATTGACTCTTCGCCCGTCGCCGATCTGGCCGGTAAAGTCGGCAGCGCCAAACGGTGATTCAGTTTTCGCAACAGATCGTTGAAACGCGGATGACCGTGCAGCGCGTCCAACTCCGGATCGACAGCCATCCAGAGCACCTTTGCGTCCTTGGTTTGGTGCGCCTTCTCGAGCAGGTCGAGGGCTTCTTCAAGGCGGCCCAGACCACAGTTGATCAGCGCCATGTGGTAGGGCGACATGAAGCGTCGGCCGTTAATTGCCGCCATCTCCGCCAGGATTTCTTCCGCCGCTTCGACGTTGCCGGCCAGCGCGTTCGCGGCGCCCAGTCGTCCGAGCGTATTTGATGCCTTACCCATCAGATCGACGGTTCGCTGGGCGTGCGCAACCGCGTATTCGTGACGACCCATCCGGCTCAGCAGAAAACTCGACGCGTATAACATCATCAAGTTATTTGGTTCGTTCTCGAGTGCTTGCCTACACGCCTCCCACGCGTCGTCAAAACGCCGGGCGTGATACAGACACCAAACGACCGTGAACCGCGAAATGATCGCCAGGGGATCGAGTTCGCGCGCCAACTGGGCTTCATGAATCGAGTCAGTGAATCTGCCCTCCATGCCCAGTTGCAGTGCGTAGTAGATGCGGGCCGGCGAATAGTTTGGATTCAGTTCGATGGAATGAAGGAGTTGACGTTCAGCGCTGGACCAGGCGAAGTCGCGACAAAGAATGGCCTGTCCGACCGCGGCGTAACCTTCGGCGAGGGTGGGGTCGAGAGCGACCGCTTTGGCTGCGGCTTCGTACGCGGCCGCCGAACACTCAGCGAAAGGAAGCACCGTAAAGCTGCCGAGCCAGTTGTAATAGGAAGCGACGCCGGCGTAAGCCAAAGCGTAGTTCGGATCGAGCGCGATGGCCTGGTGATAGCAAACGATGGCGCGCGCGAAACCGTCCTCGGTGAACATGTTCCAGTAGAAACGTCCACGCAAGTAAGCCTCGTGAGCTTGCGCATTGTTTGTGCCGCGTTTGCCCAGCCGAATTTTTTCGTCGCCGGTTAAGTGCGGAATAATTGCTTCGGCGACGTGTGATGAAATCGCGTCTTCCAGGCTTAGTACATCAGTAAACTTTTCATCAAACTGGCCGGCCCAGAGCGCGGTGCCATCCATCACGCTAAGCAACTGAACCGTCACCCGAATACGATCGTCGGCGCGGCGCACCCGGCCATCGAGCACAAAAGAAACGCCCAGCTCCTGACCGGCGGCAATCGGATCGGAGTCAGCCCCGTAGCGCAGGACGCTGTTCGTTGGTCTTACCGCGAAACGTCGCACGGCACTCAAGCGCGTGATCAGCGCGTCCGCGAGTCCCGTGCCCAGGTAGTCAGGACCAGAATCAGAGCCGTGTTGGATGTCGAGAATTTTCAGTGGCAAGACGGCCAAAGAATTCTCGGTCATGATCGGTTGCGACTTGCGGCTGGGCGGACTGAAGGGCGAATCTGGCAGAACCGAAATAGGAACTCCGGAAAGATAACGACCGATATCGTCCCGCAGCAGTTCCGCAGTTTGATAACGCCATTCCGGTTCCTTGCGCAGCGCGCGCATCACGATACTGTCGAGCGCGCCGGAAAGATCGCGACGGAGTGATTCACCGGTTGCATTGCGCGTTGAGTAAAGCTGCTTCAGCGTGGTTGATTCATCACCTAGTGACATGAACTTGGGTAACAAGTCTTCATGCCGAGTGATAATGAAACTCGGTGGCGCCGGCGGCTCTTCGCAAATTACGCGGGCCATCTCGTGCGGCGCGCGATTGCTGAGACGGTACGGACGATGGCCGGTCAGCAGTTCGTAAAGCAGCACACCCAAAGAATAAACATCGGTCGTCGGAGAAGTGGGCGCACCTTGCACCTGCTCTGGCGATGCGTATTCAGGCGTCATCAAACGCATTGCGGTGGCAGTTGGATCGTGGGTGATGTCGCCGACGAGCCCCGGGTCGAGTAGTTTGGCGATGCCAAAGTCGAGTAGTTTCGGCACGCCTTCGGAAGTGACCAGGACGTTCGAGGGTTTGATGTCACGGTGCACGACCTGCTTTTGGTGCGCGTAATGAAGCGCATCGCAGATCGACATGAACAGCTTGAGTCGCTCGCCGATCGTTAGTTGATTTGCGTCGCAATAGTTGTAAAGAGGTTGCCCTTCGATGAACTCCATGACGAAGTAGGGAAGTCCGTCGTCAGTGGTGCCGCCATCAAGTAGCCTGGCGATGTGTGGATGTTCGAGGGCGGCGAGAATCTGACGCTCAGTGCGGAAGCGGCGCAGGATAAAGTCGGTATCCATGCCGCGCTTCACGAGCTTGATCGCGACGCGCATTTGGAATTCCTTGTCGGCGCGCACGGCTTCATAAACCGCGCCCATGCCGCCGCGTCCAATCTCGCGCTCGATTTGATAGGAACCGAGCCGGCGTCCGAGCATCGGATCGCTCTCTTCAGCGTCAGCCAGTGCTTCGAGCGAACCAAGTTCGTTCAGTTCGGTTTCTCCGAACAGCGGCTCTTCGAGCAAACTCCCCGCGCTATCGTGCTGCGAGAGCATGTTCTCGACGTCACTTTTTAGAGTGTTGTCGTGAGCGCAGGCTTCGGCCAGGTAGCGGCGTCGTTCCTCGAGTCCCAGATCGACTGCCGTCTGGAAAATTGCCTCAACTTTTTGCCAGCGTTCGGGGGTCACGAAAGTCTATAGCGTTTGTAATTGTTTGTTGTTGAGTAAGGATGTATGCCTGACACCCTGCTTGTTCTTCCCTAGTTTCTTTGCATCTGACCGTGAAGCCACGCTCTGGCGGCGCGCCATTGGCGTTTCACGGTAGTTGGGGCAACTCCCAGCACATCCGCTGTTTCCTCGATCGACAGACCACCGAAATATCGCAGTTCGACCATGCGGGCCTTTTGCTCGTCGAACTCCGCAAACGCCTTTAGGGCGTCGTCTAAAGCGATCAATTCCGCACTGCGCTCGACGGCGCGATCGATATTTTCGTCAAGGGAGAGTTTTTGAAACTCCTGACCGCGCTTCTCCGCGTTGTGTTTGCGGGCGTGGTCGACCAACAGGCGTCGCATTATTTGCGCGGCGACACCAAAAAAGTGCGCGCGATTCTGCCAGTTTACCCGGGTCTGATCCACTAACCGGATATACGCCTCGTGCACCAGCGCCGTTGGTTGCAACGTGTGATCGGGGCGTTCACGACGCAGATAATTTGCTGCCAGTTTTCGCAGTTCATCGTAGATGACGGGTAATAAAAGATCAACCGCATCTCGATCTCCATTTGAGAGCTCGATTAGTAGTTTGGTGACGTTCTCGGTTGGATGTTCAGACAAACCCTTGTGCTCTTTCTTTGGACAGATTTTTGGCTGGCGATTTCTAGTATAAGGCAGGCGGGCGTTTTGAGTCGCGCAGCGATGAGAAATTGTAAGTAGTCACCTTACTGTGCTCGTCTCTGTTTCACTAACACCGTGCTTCAGCGCGGTGATCAGGGAGACTGCAAATACAGAAACCGTTGAAACGGCGTTAACATACTTGACGCATCGGACCCTTATGGGTTCGTGAATTGTTTAGCCGCGAAGCGGCGCAAAGAGGGTAGCCAGACGTGAAACGTCTGGAAGGATGATTAATAATCTTTAATTGCGCGTCGAAGATGCGCTCAGAGTTGGCACGCACCTTCAGCGCGTGATCGAATTAACTGCCACTTGATCCAGAGGTTTAACCTCTGGCTACCCTCTATAGGCGTCTTCGACGCCTCTGTGATTCGTTATGTATGTTAACCCCTTTTTAGCGGCTCCCGAAACATTAACTCAAGTTCCTTAGTTATCTTTTCGACATTGCTTTGGGCGTCGTGCGCAGTCTTTGCTGCTTCCTTTACCTCGAGTGCAATGCTTCGCGCGAGTTGAGCAGCAGCTTCTGACGCAGCCTTTGCTTCCTTGAAACTCTTCTCAGCGTCTCTTGTTTGCAGCTCCGCTTCTTTGGCTTCCGCATTGGCTTTTTTCTGCGCTGCCTCCAAACTCTGCGCCCGAGTTCGCGTTGCGCTCAGCAAGCTTTTTGCTTCCTGGAGTGAAGCCTTCACGGCGGCTCTGTCTGCGCGTCGTTTATCTTCAAGCTGACGCCGCTCAGCCGCGGGTTCCGTTTTTCGCTGCGTGTTCGAAACGACAGGCGCCGACTTCTGCTGAAACGCATTCCGCGCCGGCTGCTTTCCCGTTATGCCGGCGCTGGGAATCAATGATGCGAACGATTCGAACCCCGGCGGATCGACGTCGTGAGTCAAACGTCCCGGACGAGGCGCGTCGTCGAGCGATGCGGACGCAGAAATACCCTCGAGTGTAGTTGTTATGCGGTGGAGGATGTCGGGCGTGGGGTTGTGACCGGTGTCACGAAGAAATTCAGCTGCCAGATCTGAAAGTTTCGCGAGCTCATCACGGCGCGCGTCGAGCGACGAACGCATGTCCGCAACATTTCGGGTACGAGATGTTTGGGCCAGGCGAAAGCGATCACCAGCGGCGATCAGCCGATCGAAAGCCGCGCGCTCGTTCAAGAAAAGTTGGTTTACGGCCCACGCCGAGACGGAAGGCTTGCCCAACGACTTCACAAAATCCGCTTCGTTGCCGCGCCCACTCTGTTTCAGCTGTTTCGCGAGCACGTTACGCGCAGCGGTAAACTCCGCTAGTGGCAGACTGAATAACGCATCAAGATCGTCGTCGAGTTTGTTTTTCGACTCGGCGCCTTTGTGCGATCCCTGCGCGTCATGCTTTCCCCTATTTTTCACCATTCGGCTAGCCTCCCACTGTTTTCGCCAGAATTCACAAAAGAACTGGAAGCAGAAAGCGCCTCACTTCGCCCGCGGTGTTTTCCTTCGGTGTCTCGGAATGGCAATCTAATCGTAACATCCAACTCAAACCGCAGTGTTATAGTTCTCCAACAAGGAATTCTTCCTTCTCCCCGATGCGCAGCGGCCTTCGTGGCGCGTGATCCATCTTTAACAGCACTCAAATCGCAAAAGGTTGATGAGCAATGAGCACCCAAGCAGTTGCTAGATCCGAATCCCCTAATCGGCGAACAGCCCCCAAAGACAACTGGCTGGGTTTCGTCGGTGACGTAACAAATTTTACTGGCGAAGTGCATTTCAAATCGATGTTGCGGATCGACGGGCATTTCTCAGGTCGCGTTAGCTCCGCAGACGGCACGCTGATCGTGAGCAATGGAGCACAACTTACCGGGGCTGTTATCAAGGTCGCAGTCGCGAAAATAAATGGGGCGGTTGAAGGAGATATTCACGCCAGCAAAGAACTCGTACTCGGTCCTACTGCCAACGTGACCGGGCAAGTGGTCGCGCCAGAAATGACTGTTGAGCAAGGCGCCCTACTCAACGCCATTTGCCGAAGACGCTGAGTGAGCCAGCAGACACGTCACAAAGATCGGAACTTACTATTCAGATCCCTTCCGCTGTGCGGGAAAAGGCAGACAGTACCGTCGTTGTGGCTTTTCAATCCAACCAGCCACCCTTAAATCCCGCGCGGCGTAAACCGTCACTCAGGTAATCGCACTTCCTCATCAGCTCCCAGAAGAACCCGGTGCGATAGTTTTCAATCATAATCACAACCGGTCCTTGATCTAAGCCGTAATAGCCTTTCGAGATCCATCCTTTCTCATGCTGATCGCCGGTGTTGAAAGTTGGATTGAAGCTACACTTAAATCCATACTCACTGGTCATCTCCGGATAGGCATCATTGAAATACTGAAGCGTGGGCAAAACGATGTTCGGCGCGAAAGGTAATGAAGCAACGACTGCCCAGGGAGCGAGTGTGCCGTCGTCTGGTCCGAAGGGGACACCCCTTGCCTCATAGTCAAAAAAGCTACGCTCCCATCCGTCGATCTTCAGCACTGCCGGACCCGGGCCGTCTGACGCGCTGATCCCCCACGCATGCTCGCCGTATCCTCGAAACTCCCCTGGATTATGAATCGCATATTCTTGCTGCACATGAGTGGCGCGGCGACTGTTTTCGAAATAATCGATTTCGTGCTGGCGCATGAATTCGTCTTGCAAACCGCGAAAGTCAATCCATAAGTGGGAGAGCTGGTGCATGAACAATGGGCCACCGTAGAGAAACTCGTAGCCGTAGATCTCTTTCCAGCAGTACGTCGAAGTAAACGCTTTGTAACTTTCCGCCGGCAACGGATGGGTAGGTGAAGCAAGACCAAGCACATGAAGCAGGATCGCCTCGTTGTGGCCCTCCCAAACGTTAGGCAAGAAGCCGGATTCAGGCTTCCAGCCCATCGAGACTTTCCCATTGCTAGCCAGCGCCCATTGCCAGTCGACTCGCCGGTATAGCTCATGGGCAAGTTTCCTGATCTCGTTTTCCCGTTCTGTTTGTTGATCGAAAAAAGTAGCAGCCGCCAGCGCACCCGCGACCAGGATGGCCGAATCGATGGTTGAGAGCTCGCATTCCCACGCACGACGTCCGGTATCCATGTGAAGAAAGTGATAGTAAAAGCCTTTGTAGCCGGTCGCGTCAGGCTCCTTTTCCTGCGGGCTGTTCCAAAAAAAGCGCAGCGTCGTCAGCACGCGGTCGACTGCTTCTTCGCGCGGGATGAACCCCTGCGCAACCCCAATCGGATAGGCTGAGAGCCCCAGGCCAATCGCCGCGATGCTGGCATGCGCTCCCTTGCGCGTGTTGTCGGGAACCATGCCGTTTCGGAGATTGGTTTCGTTTTTGAAGTAGCCAAAGGTGTTGCGTTGGAGCTTGACCAACGCTTCGTCGCTCATCGGTTTCTGGCTCATAGACAGACGTCTCGATTACGCCGTGATGCAGCTGGATTTGGTTAGAACAAAGGAAGCAAGCGTCGATCAACTGCGGCTCACTTCAGGATCGTCTGGCGTAACCCATAGCGCACAACTTCTGTCGAAACCCCGTACACAAAATGTGATGCGAGCGCAAAAATGTGCGTTGAGAGCGGATACTCACCCGGTGGTTTTGCGAGACCGAACAGCGGCACGGCAGTTTCATCGACAACTAACCAGACGGCCGTGCCGAAACCCAGGCCTGCCCCGCCCGTCACTGTTGGAGCCAACTCAGCCGCGACACCGTAGATCGCACCTGAAGTCGCGCCGGTCGCATAATGCACGGCGTTGCCGGCGATCTTCTTTTCGTCTTTTGCGAGATTATGTCCGAAAACTTTTTCAGAGACGATTTCGGCGGCCTTCACCGTGGCTGGCTCCGATTTCACTTTTTTTGATTGCTCACGGTTGCTCGCAGATGATGACTTACCCGACTCGCTCTGCTTGACGCGTTTGGACACTTTTACCCAGGCATATTGAAACTCCTCCATTACCCAGGAGGCGACAAGTCCACCGATAGTTCCCGCCGCCAGTCCTTTCAACACTTCAGCGCGGGTGTTCACGCCGTTCTCACTCGAATTAATTTGCGACATTTTTTGCTCTCTTGAAATCAAATTTCTATTTGTAGAGGGGATTACCGGGGAACTTGAACTGCAGGGATATCCTAATTTACACCAAGCCGGAGCGAGGGGTGAAGTGAAGACTCCGAACTAGCGTGATTAGGATATGCGTGGCTCGCTTGCGTTTCGCGATCTAAAAAAGTCGAAGGAACCACTGCTTGATAGTCGCACGAGAGCTCGGTATGTCAGCGCAACCGCTTGGAACAAACGAGCAGCAGTTGAAGCGGTACGGCTGGAAAATCAAGTCTCAAGTTACAACCGTGTCACAGAACAAGAACAGCCACCGAAACTGGTGGCTGTAAGTGCTCTATCTTTTTGGTGGAGCAGAGGGGGGTCGAACCCCTGACCTCCGCATTGCGAACCGGACTCTCGGCAAAAAACGTAAGTAATTGCCTTTCCAAAAGTTGCAGCCACCAGGAGATTTTAAGGGTTTTCCGGTTTCATCCCGTTCTTTACCATTCCCTATACGTCCCGTCCTGTTTTTTTTGGCCACGTATTGGCCACTTGGAAGCGGGAAAAAAAAGTACTCCTAGCGTGGAATCGCGCTGGATCCATCAATAAATGGGGGCGCCACCGTTCGATCAGGATCTCCTGCGTCTAACGCCGCACGGGCCTGAGCGCGAACGACGTCGCTCATGGTCAATAACCCGATTAGTCGATTCCCAGACTTTCTGTCCACGACGGCCAGCTGACGTGCGCCGGACTTCTCCAATCTCACCACCGCTCTCACCAGAGTGTGCTCGGGTTGCACATGCGCGGCACGCTGGACGATTGTGCTCACCGGCCGCTTCGCTCCGTCTTCTGCGGTGGTGCGGCGCAATCGCCGCAGCTACAACGATCCACGCCAGCACCGCTTGATCGAGATCTCCGACGACTTCCTCGATGGTGAAAGTGATGGCCGCTATAGGAGCGTTGAAAGCAGCCGCAATACCGGCTGCAGCGCCAACCGGAAGTAAACGTTTCAGGCTTTCACGAGAAAGCGCGGCCGATCGACCGAGTGTGCTGGCGACACCAGCGCAAATGTGTACTGTTGGTCCGTCGCGACCAAGCGACGATCCGGTGCCGATTTGCAGAACGCCGACCAGAAACTTACCGACAGCTTCGCGCAGAGGCACTCGGCCGTCTTTGATCACGTAGGCGACTTTAACTTGTGGAATGCCGCTTCCACGCGCTCCGGGAAAAACGTATTGCAACAACACGCCGCTTAATAAGCCGCCGATCGTTGGCGTAAGAATCGTCCACCAAATCCAGGACTTGCCGCTTGCAGACATCGCCTTATCAATTAAACGCGTTTCGGCTCCGATGATTGATAAGTGAAAGAAGACTGCGGCGAGACCACACGAAGCGCCTGCAATCAATGTGAGAGCAAATACGCGATGAGTTTCGGCTGGAACTAGACGCAGAAACAAACGCAGCAAGACCGCGTTTGCGCGTCGCCAAGTCACACTCCATCTTTGCGCGAGTTCGGCCAGCGTCATGTTCTTTCAGGGGATTGTTCAGACTAACATAAAGGGCGTTATGAGGCATGGCGCGAAGTGTACTTTATGGCAGCATCACTGGGAGCAAGGTGTGGAAACAAAATGAGGAGAGACAGAAGCCTCTCCTCAATCGCTGAAACACTGTTTTCGTGCTATTGGAAGGTGTAAGTGCCTCCGGTGATCTTGAACTGTGTGATGAGAGCACCGCCCGGATCGATTCTTTTACCGCCCTTCACAATAAAGAACTTGGTCGGACAATTTCTGGCGGTGCTACTCCAACTTATTGAGCCGGTCATCTCCCCAACTTCGACTTTCTTCTTGTTTGCCTTGGCCTGTTTTAACTCAGCAGCCAGTTCGTCAGGATAGGTAACGACCAATACCAGCGACACCGTGATGGTGCGTTTCCCGACTTTGATTTTGGGATCGCATGAGCCTTCAAGATCCACCTGGCTCAGCGGCCGCGTGAGATTCGGTTCCTTGTAAGTCACGGCTCCATCTCGGATTGCTTCCTTTGCCGCCTCGCCATCCCACGCCTTGCCCTTGGCGTTGAAAGTGAAGCTCGCACTCTGCACATCCCAAACAACCGTAGCTGAACACTTAGTTGAGCTCGCCGCACCTTTGCACTTGATCTCGTGATCGACCAATTTCAGCGTAACCAACATTCTCTTTCCCGTGATGTCGCCGTCGGCGTTGGTGATGTCGTCCTGTTTAGTCACCTCGACTTTATTCGGGCCTGCAGGATCATCAACCAGTAGCGTCACTTGATCACAATCGCACGGTGTTGGCGTTGGCGTCGGTGTTGGCATTGGAGGTGGTGTTGGCGTCGGAGTAGGAGTCGGCTTCGGAATCACGCGCTGTCCCGAGCCTGGAATTGTGGGCCGCGTATCAGGAGGCAGCGGCGCTTGCGGCGGCGTTGCACGTGGAGGCGGCGTGGGCTCAGGCGTTGGTGTAGGCGCTGGAATTGGTCGAGTCGGTCCGGTGGGTACATCGGTCGGGGTGGGTGTGCCGGCAGGAACAGTAATTGGCTGACTGCTCTTGAGCTGAAGTTCAACCATCTCAATATCGATCTTCTCGCTCCCTCCTTGCGGAGAATTGGCTGGCCGCGATGCGACCGTATCTTGAGGTTGCGAAGATGGGCTTGGACTCGGTGATGGACTGGTCGAAGGTGGCGCGGGATTGGGCGAGGCATAAGTTCCGGTCGGAACACTCGCTGTAATAGAAAAGCCTCCGGTGCCGGTTCCAGTCACACCCGTGCTCCAGGGAAAGGTTCCGCCAGTCTGGACTTGCGAGGGCTGTATTTGGATTGTCTGCGTGTTCCCACCTGACAGGTTGACTGTCGAGGGCGATAGATTCTGCACTTGAACGGGAATGGGCTGTGTAATTCCTTCGAGGCCGCTGACCTCAACATGCAATTCAGTGGATTCGCCTTTCATTAAAGAAGTCTTAGGTGCTGTCAGATCAATCTTCAGGTTGCGAAATCCCCCGGTCGCAGTCGTCCCGTTCTCAGTTACTTCAATTTTGGTTGGACCCACAACATCGCGTGGGCTTTCTACCACGACTTTCCTGGGCGATTCAGCAATTACTCTTGCGCTGCCATTGCCGACATTAACGTTCGTGTTAGCTGAATCTCCATCAAAGGGACCAAAGATGACCAGTGGTCTTCCGGTCTGCCCAATGGAACTGACGACAAAATTGGAAGGAGTTGTGGTTGCGGGAACGGCGAGAATCGGGACTAGGACATTTGAAATCTCTTTTCCCTTCTCATCCAAAAGAAGCAGTCGCGGGGCAGTGATCTCGGGAGCAAGATGAATCCGTTGGATGACACCGCCTGATAAGGGTGATTTCTGATTGCCGATCTCAACTACGTAACCATTTAGCTCTGCCGAGTTACGCTGTTTTTCTTTGTCATTCTTTCCAGCTGGTTCAGCCGTCACCGTGCCGGAGATTGTATCGCCGGCCGCCGTATCATCAGGCAGAACGATATGGATTTTCCCTTTAGGCGTTTCGATGGTGGTTGTGGAAACTCCTCCGCCAGTTTGAAACGAGGCATCTGGCTTCTGGCCCATGAGGAACGGAGTTAACAGCGCGAGAGGCAGGCAGAGAACAGACAAGCGTCGGGTGATCATCACAAAAACTCCTTTCGACTTCCGTAACCGTAAGTTCCTTAAAACCTTGCTCTGAACCTATGATGACGACGTGAAAGGGTTTGGAAATAAACAGCGGATTATGCGCGTGAGTATATCACGGTAGAGACACCCGACGATGCGCTCCCTGAGGATTGCGAAACTCATTCTGACGGCTTGAAATACTCTCTTGTCCTTTGCCTCAGCAAGTAAGCCAGAACCGCCAGAACTATTGGAACACCAACGACGGCTCTTGGCTCAATTCCGCTGATGACATTAACAACATCACCGGCGAGGTTGACGATCAACATTACAACTGCAAACCAATAGCCCCATCGTCGCCCTCGCCAGAGGCCGATTGTTGCTAAAGTGCAAGCGACGCAAACGACGCCCATCAGCACGATTGCCAACGCCCCGATACGATCAAATCCCGCGCGCGCGTGCGGGTTCAATCGCCAAATCGGTTCGAGGAAGCTGCCGGGAAAGGTTAGCGATACGGCAGAAACGAAGCTTGCAATCGCACCGATGATAAAGAGTATCGTCAGTGCGGTAACACCCAACGGGCGAGTCTTAGGTGGAGTCATCTGCCTTTGTTACTGGGAGGCATTGCTCAAAAACGATGGCGTGTAGCCATGACAAAAATGGTCGCGATGAGAGTCTCCATCGCCCGTGAGTATAGTGCAGGCTGAACGATACGGTGAACTCTGACTGTGACAGTCGATAGAGTCAAAGCTAAGTCATTCGAAAGCGTGTTAGCCCAATGGCAGGTAAAGAGAAAATAACGATGCGACACGGTCTGGATCTATTCGGCGATTTTGGCCACGAATTGTGGCCTCAAAAGGTGAAGTAGAAGTTGGTCCAGACCTCCGCATTACATGCAAATTCATTGAGTTGTTGTTGATGGGACTAGTTCACGAATGCGACGAGTTTTCACATTCGTTGCCATTGCTTACGGTTCTTTACCATGCAGTGCTGTTTTTTCTGTCCACGTATTGGCGACTTGGAAAAATGGACCGGGTTAGAGATTGATGTGGTAAGTTTTAGGAAGGATTAGAGTTAATTGGTGGAGCAGCGGGGGATTCGAACCCCGGGCCTCCGCATTGCGAAATGGACTCTCGGCAAAAACCTAAGTTATTGCCTTTTCGAAAGTTGCAGCCACCAGGAGATCTTAAGGGTTTTCAGATTTTCCCCCATTCTTTACCAATGGCTACCAGTACCTTCCTGGTTTTATTGTCCACGTATTGGCCATTTCCATCCCAGCCTGCGTCTCTTTGCTGGTCCAGCCGTATGGATGGCGAGGCGCACTCTCAACAGGTAGACTCGGATTGATCAGTCGAGCTTTCCTCCGACGTAGTCGCGCATGTTTGTGTAACCCCTTGCCGCCAATCCACGGGCGGCTGTTTAAGGCGAACTGATGATTGAGAGATCATCATTGAAAGGCATTCTGAACGCGATTGAAACACCCAGGTGTTTGACTTTTCAGTGTGTTCTCGGTTCCCAGGCGATTTAGCAATTTGTTGACAATCCAATTCTACAGGCTCTCACTAGTCATTATCTAAGTTCCCGAGCGCAGCCTGACATACAATAATCCAAGGGTCTATTGTCATATTGATTTTGGAGAACTACCTCATCAGGATGTGCTTGATAGGCACATGGATTGCCTCCTCGCGATTGACCAGAACCTGAAGTTTGGCGAGTGTTTGGATTTCGGATCAACACGCATCCCGCAAAGTAATTTAACGTGTTGCTTGGGCGAGGGTGTGTTCGGTGTTTGCTCGGATCAAGATTCTCGCTTCTATAACTGAGACAAATCGCGATAAGTTTTTTGTCGCCAGCGTTCTCGGAGGATTCGTGCAAATCACAGAGATTGATTGACCGCGTCTCTTTGTACCAAAGTGGCCGAACCGTCAGACGGACGCGATAGAGAAGACGCGCCGCGAACAGGTCAAGGTCTCCCGGCCACCTCCGGATCAAAGAAGGCAAGACTCGATCAGCCCTCACGTCTCATCCGAAAAGTAGCAAGGGATCCCCGGAACCCGGAGGCTTACCAGAGGCATCATGAAGCGAGCGCGTCAGCCAGCACTGAACGAGGGTATCCTCAAGCAAATGCTGAGCAGCGAAGGGGCGGAATTACAGGTTCTGCGTCTCATGATCGAATACCTGCAGGCCCGTGGCGGACTCATCGCTTTGGCTGGAAAGTCCGAACTCTTCGCGCCGGTCGGTGCTCCCACAATCCTTTTCATGTTTGGCGAGTTCGAGAAGTCGGCAGTGGTCGACCCAATCCGCGAGTTTTACAAGACAGCCTGGCGCCGGCGTGAAGAAATGGCGACTGTAATCGAGTTGGAATCGCGCTTTGCCTGCTGCGCGGTTCCTTATTCACGAGATCAGGTATTGGGTGTGTCTTTGTGGGGCGGTGCGCGAGCGCGATTCGACGATCTCAGTCTTTTGCTGGTTTTCAGTCGCCTGGTGCAAAGGTCAGTCTCTCGACATTACGCGGTTAAGCGGTGTCGCGAAACTCAGACCATGGCACCGAAGAAATTTCCCGAAACATATGTCGAAGGATGTTCAATTGCGATGAAGTCGGTGCACAACACGATAGCTGCGCTCAGCGATGACACCTCTCCGGTGCTGCTGTTGGGCGAGACCGGAGTCGGCAAGGAACACATCGCACAGTTGCTGCATTCATGGTCCTCTCGAAGTGAGGGGCCCTTCATCGCGGTCAATTGCGCCGCCATTCCGGCCGAGCTCCTGGAAGCTGAAATGTTCGGCATCGACAAAGGAGTTGCGAGCGGGGTGACCGAGCGTCCCGGGTATTTTCAGTTGGCAGATGGCGGAACGCTGTTCCTGGACGAGGTTGCCGACCTGCTGTTACCGCTACAGGCAAAGCTTTTGCGCGCCCTGCAGACCCGCGAGGTAAGACGGGTTGGTGGAACCTTGGTGAAAGTCGACGTGAGAGTAGTTGCGGCAACCAATGCGGATCTAAAGTCGCGAGTCGACAGTCTCGGATTTCGCGGCGATTTGTATTATCGCCTCGCAGGTTTCGAGCTTTGCGTTCCCCCATTGCGCGAACGAAAAGAGGATCTACTCCTCTTAGTTGAGCATTTTGTTCGCTTGTTCGCGCAAGCTGCGGGAAAGAGCATTAAAGGCATTACATTTCAAGCGCTGGAACGGTTGGTCGAGTATTCGTGGCCGGGCAACGTACGCGAATTGTTGCACGAACTCAATCGTTTGGTTTGTATCTGTCCCAATGGCGAATCAATCTCCCCAGCATTGCTTTCACCGCGCTTTCTTTATTCTGCGAATTCCAGCCCGGGCCGGGATGGTCATCCCACCACGTTTCGACTTGAGGCCCAGTTGGCAGAGGTTGAGCGACGGGCGATTATCGAAGCCCTCAACGCCACCGGGAGTAATCATTCGCAAGCTGCCCGTCTGTTGGGAGTCTCGCGCAACGGTTTGTCGATCAAAATGGCCCGTCTCGGAATCACGGATTGAAAGAAAAACCCTTAAAACTGCTGTGACGCGCCACCCAAAGAAGGCCTGACCTCGCCTGGAGTCAATTGGAGCTTCCACCTTCATTCGGACCATTGTCGTAAGCTTCGATCTCAACGATCCGGCTGAAGTGCCCCACCTTTGCATCAGAGTTTGCGCTGTTACTTACCACCACTCGAATCGCATCGGTACTGATAATGGCCAACTGAAACTGTCGCCGGACGTTTTGGTTTCAGTCACCGTCCCGTGGGGAATGGTTCCCTATTGCAGAGGTACCTGATCACCCTATTGCAGAGGTACCTGATCACGGTATTGGACCTGGAAATCTGTGACTCCGTACCGACCAAATCTATCGGTCACGGCCGGCCCAGTAGGATTAATAAAGTTATTACGCAGAGTGAAAAGATCTATCGTACTAATCGAGCGAACCCCACCTGCACCCTATCTGCAAAGGCACCGTCAGTGGCCTCACTCCAGCCGCCGCCGCCGCTACCCCAGGCATTGGCGGTTCGATCCCATCGATGACCGCCGCGGGAGAATATGTGCCAACTAAGGTTTGATGATGCTGTTGCTGTCGCGCCGTTGCGCGCGAGCGCAACGTTTCGCTACAAACACATTACCTTCTTGACGCGCAGAGCTAGGTCAAAGGCGTAAGGGGAAGAATTCGGCAGGAGCATCATTCCATTCCCATCTATATCAACCGTGGGCAGACTAGTAGAAAGTGACGGAACTGCCACTTGATCGAGGAACGGATCGTACACTAACGTTTCATTGGGAAGGTAAATGTCCGAATGACCCGAGTTTGGAGTTATCCATTCGTACGAGAATCTTGCTCGACAGGAAAAGGGGTTCTTGAACAAAATCTGCTCTTTATACAAAGTGCCGGACGTCCTGATTATCGGATTGTACTTTGCGCCATCGGGGTTATTGGAATATGTGCTGTGATGAGCATAGTAGAGAAACGTGTCATCGCTCCTCATGGCCGCGAAGAACTTAGTCAACGCATTCGACGGACTAGGGTAGGGTGGCAAGTTCGCAATCCATGAACTGTCCCGCCGCATGGTTGCCAGATACGGCTGGTTGATGACGGAACTCAAAACTCCGAGATCTTTGCGCGTGTCGATGGCCACCCGCAGATCATAGCTCGGACCAGGATTAGGGCCAGGGTTTGGTATCCCGCCGGGATTGTTTCCCCAACGGAAGCCCAGGTGATCATAGACACCTCCTCCGTTAAGCATGAATTCCCAGGCCTCAGCGCGCGCGCTTGCGGATGTGGCCGCATTGATGACATGTGGATCATCCGGATTAAGACCAGTGATTCTTGTCTCATTGAATCCCCAAACTCTGTCACTTGCTAGCGCGTTGGGCCCAACGGTAGTCTCCGGCGTGTATTCGCGAATCATTGCCACTGCTCCAAAGGCCGCAACTGTCGTGGCTGTTGAAGTGTCGGGTTCGAACGCTTCGTCGCCCGCAAGGCCATAGGTCTCATCGCCTTTTTCCGCGAGTGATGAGGTCAAAGGATCCTTCTTTACGTAATGGCCCTCAACAATGTCTATATAGTTCCTCGCCTTGGAACTAGATGAACTAGAAACGAGATTGTCAATCACAGGCTTGAGCTCATAGTTGACTGCAATCAAATGGAAGGAATTTGGGAAAACCGATTTTTCGTAGTCGCGTAGCTGCTGCGCCATGAAGTAATGCCAATTAATTATTTGCTGTTGCGAACTGGCGGTGCCGTCCGGCTCATTCGCAAGCTCCCAAAACACGTTATAAAGTGGCTTAGAATACGCAGGGTCAATTGGGCCACCAGGAGTAAGAGTTATTCCAGTACCATTAAGAACCCGGACTACCTTCTTCATGAGTGCAACTTGATAGTTTCTCATGACTAAATTGCGACAGTTGGTATCGATTGGGGGAATGGGTTGCCCAGGATCTGAAAACTGATAGGAAGCAGCCTTATCGCCGCGAACGAAATTCAGATTGTTGGTAAACTCCGTCGCTCCACAAGGTGAAGTCTGGGTGTGTCGAGCAGCAGCCCACGGACCCTGCATCCACTTGCCATCGAAAGGATCAAACAACGTAACCTCAACGATAACGCCTTGCGACCTGGCAGTATTCACAACGGTGTACAGATTCTTAAAGTACTGATCGTCGAAGGTCTCTAAATCCCACTTTTTCTGCGCCGCATTCCACGTGTACGGTTGTTCATGAGGAAAAGGATCGAGCACGGTGGAGTCGAAGGGTGTGCCCGGACTTTGATTCAGGCCGACCCATACACGGATTTTGTTTAGACCCGCCGCAGACAATTGGCTCAGGCACGTCTTGTACTTCTGTGAGTTTGCACTGGCTGTCATCAAATGTAAGCCACAGTTTTCTATGGCTTTCAGGTTGTTGGCGTCGTAGAGAGCAGGCGGTTTGACCCAACTCACGTGGGGCAGGAATTCGCCGCTCACTCCAATCAGGGCGATAGTCTGACTCGTGATGCCGTCGGTGTAATAAAAGTAACGATGATTCATCGGGGCGAGACTAATGGATCGCGTTGGATTGGTGATCATTCCGTTATTCGCAAACATTGGCTCGGGGGCCTGCACTTCTTGCGACGGCTCCTCTGGAACTGGTGTGGCGCCAGGCAACTGGGCGGCAACCCGCATCACCCCCATCGAGCTAATTAAGATTGGCACGGTCAGCACAAGGGCAAGTTTTCTCTTTCTCATGTCATCTCCATTTGGGCGAGCGACGCCCGGCAAGCGAATTTGATTGCGCTCGGTGCAAACCGTAAGCGCAGCACATCGTCGCTTGCGAATTTGACACGAGATGATTGAGCCCGGTAGCAACTGCGATGCCGCGCGCTTCGCGCAATGATTCGCGAGCTCGCGATCGATCTGCACGCAACGAAATGCAAAGTACCTGCGCAGTTCGCCAACCAGTTGATTCAAGCGAATTAGTTGAGCGTCTTTTTGAATGACGAAGCTGTGATGATGACGAAGCTGTGATGATTTTGAGTAATTTTAGGGCGCTTTTTCTTACTTGAACCTCCAACCTTCTCGTTTTACTCAACGTCCCACCCGTCTTTGGTCAGAAGCGTGAGAATGGTACATAGAGAAGCCGGTTGGGGGACAAGAATCCCGCATCGGAGATCTGGCCCTTGGTTGAAGTCTTGAGGATGTAATCATGAACCTCAGCTGGTGAAGCTGACGGGTTGTTTTGCAAATAAATGGCGGCACCTCCGGTCACGTGCGGCGCGGCCTGGGAAGTGCCTGAGAGGGTAAGAGTGGCTGTGGCGCTGGTACACCAGGCTGAAGTGATGTCGTCACCGGGTGCGAACAAGTCTACGGCGAAACCATAATTTGAAAATGGCGCGCGCCGATCAAAAAAATCACTAGCCGCTACCGTAATGGCTTCGGGAACGCGCGCCGGTGAAAAGGTGTAGGCTGACTGGTTGGAATTGCCCGCCGCTACGACGCTGGTGACCCCCGCCTGAATAAGGTGCTTGACCGCGGTATCCATGGCCGCTGAGCCTGTGGGGGTCCCGAAACTCATGTTTGCAACTGCCGGCTTGATGTGATGGAAGGTGACCCACTCGATGGCGGCGATGATGTCTGAGACAGTAGTGCCAAAGCCGTCACAATCGTAAACGCGCACCGAGTAGAGATTAGCTTCCTTGGCAATGCCATGGATCCGTCCGCCGATGATTGCCGCCACATGCGTGCCGTGGCCCAGACAGTCAAAGCCCTGAAAGCCATCGTGGACGAAATCCGCGCCGAGCCGGGCACGATTATCAAAGTCCTGGTGACCATAGTTGATGCCGCTGTCGATCAAATACACATTAACGCCCCGACCGGTGCTGCCATACACATAAGCGTTGTTGTAGGGAAGAGTCGGCTGGTCGGCGCGATCCAAGCCCCATGAAGGTGGATTGAAACTGCGTGGTATCCAGCCTGACTTCTATGTCTGCCTCAACAAAAGCTACGGCCGGATCCTTGCTAATGGCCTCGACCGCAACGTCGCTAAGCCGGGCCGCAAAGCCTTTTAAAGAGTGCTCATATTGATAAAGAATATCTCCCCCAAACGAAGCGGACAACTTCGCCGCTTTACGGGCCACGTCGAGACTCGCATCTTCCTTGAAGACGATGATGTACTGATTGGGAATTACGTCCCCAACCGGTTGATGGAGCTCGTTGCTGGAATGCGCCCGCCCTATGTTCAGCGCCAGGGGCGTTGCCATGGCCGCCAGGATCAAAAGCCACACAACAAATATTCTCTTCATATAATTCTCTCCTTCTTAAACAAAGCGCCCTGAATAAACCGCTGGCTCATCCCATTTCGAAGATCTCGCGGACGCTGGTGGTCCAGTGACTTAAGACGTGGAAGTTGAGATGTTGCTTGTATTCGTTTGTCTCTTAAGTCGGCATGATCAAAACAAGACTTACGGCTTTAACCAATCCAAACCTTTCTCAAGCTGTACGTTAGTGGTGCGCAGGCGCGACGGTCTCCCGATAGCATTGACATCATTGTCCGATCGATTTGTGAACCATCAGCCCACACCTCGAAATGGACGTGAGGTGGTTGCCCTCTACTTAATGTCTTGGTCGGGTGGCGGAGCCGGACATGAGCTCGCCGCGGCTCCATTGACGAGCAAGGTCGAACGAACTAAATTGACGCCCTCGATTCATCTGAAGTCTACCATCCGGAGAGATAAAGAGCGTTTAAGTAGCTCCTTGCGTAACCGGCAATTTCCGCCGCCCGGTCTTGCCCATTAATAGATCTCCTCGCGTTGGTGAAGTCTGTCTTAGTGTCGTTAACGTATCGACCGAGACCCTTGTAGGTAAACTGACCATACAACGTACCAGTGACCGCTATCCTCGCAGCAACCCTGGGGTCGAGTACCGCCGATGGGTTGCTCACCAGGTCGAGGCGCACCAGTTTGGAGAGCCTGGCATACTGACCTTTCCCGGTGATTTGGATGTACCCTGCACCAGCGTAGGTCACGGCGTCCCCTGGCTTTGTATTTCCAAGTTCCTTACCCTTCGAGGTCTGGTACCCATATTTGCTTTCAAAATACGTGGAGCGGTTCCCATTGTAGAGTTCGTGCATTTGGCCTCCCAGCTTGGACTCCACTTGCATTGTCGCCAATACGTAAGCGAGTTGCTCTCTACTGAGGCCCTCAGACTCAGCCGCGTGCAAAATGAATGGGACGCTTTGTCGCGCACTCGCTCTCATATCGGCAGGAGCTGCGTCACAGATTGCGTCAAGTGGTGTGTACAGACTACTGAAGTCAGATCCTGCTTGCCACGAAACGTAGTAGGCGCCGACGCGTCCGTCGGGATCGATGCTGTTCATCGGGTTATTCGCGACATAGGCATAACGGTTCCAGCTTTGCGAACTACTCTGGTTGGCCGAAGGCCCCGGATCCGGACTGAGAAAGCGACTGTAGTTAGAGTTGTAGTAGCGCGCATGCATGTAGTCGAAGTCATCTTCGACGCCGGGCTCATTAACATCCCGCTCGTGGCCAGTGAATTTCATCGTCTCGTTGAAGGTGTTCGCCGTGGTGGCTTCTTTGCCAAAAGGCAGATAGTCATGCGACTCGACTATCCGGCCACTGCTATTGACCGTCAAACGCGGCGAGCCGAGATGGTCGAGGAGAAAGTAAGAGGGAACGCCGGAGGCAATGGCACCCACCAGGCGGCGTCCGCTGTAGATATAGTCTTTCGCAAGGGTGAACACGGTACCCGAGACGGCGGCGTCAGGAAAGTAGACAGCCGGGTCATCACTTGCGGGCGCGTTAGGGTCAGTCTCTTTGCCGCTGCCGGCCGCCGCTTCGATGAACTCGCGCAGCACATTGCCCTGCAAATCGCGCAGACGCCAGTAAGACTTGTTCGCCTTTAGGTTGTAGGACCAGAGACGTTCGTCACCGGCCGTGTAGAGATATAGCCAGTCAGCGGTGTAAACGTTAGGCACCGCCGTGGGCAACTGCAGCGACTTCGCCATATTGAAGCTGTCATAGCCCAGGCTATAGCTGCCGTTCCTGGTCTGGTTGCCGGCCACGTCATAGGCGGCGAGATTCGGATCGCTGACGCGATTGGTGTTGCGATCGACGGCGATGGCGCGCGCAGTCAGATTGAGGCTCTGGTCAGTGGTTAGAATATTGGTGACGTTGCCGAACCAGTCGTAGGTATAGGTCTGCAGCCAGTTAGGAGAGCGATAAGCCGAGCCTTCGGTGAGCCGGTTCAGGCGATCGTATATATAATAGTCCGAGCCGATGCGGGTGATGTTGCCGCCACCATCATACTTGTATTGGCCGCTGTCGAAATTTGCCGAACCGGTCGTTTGCCCGAGCACGTTAGTGGTACGCAGGCGCGCCGGTCTGGCGATCGCATTCGCATCATTGTCCTGGTTCCAGGTAACCAAGTTCGCGGTGGGGTAGACCATCTGCCTAACCAATCCATTAGGATGATAGGTAATGGAGTTGACGTAACCAGGAATCGAAGTCAAATAGCCGTTGGTATAACTGTAGTTCACCTCGCGAACCTGACTAGCACTCGGCGGACAAGAAGCCAGCAAACAGGTGGGATAGGTAAGCTTGGAGACGTTCCCCAGATCGTCATAGGTAAACTGCTGCGTAAAGCTCTGACCAGTGCTTACGGCAGTGTCGCGGCGGGAGCTCATGCCGGCCAGCCCTGCATAAGTATAGCTTTCGCTGACCGTGACATCGAGACCGAAGCGGTCATGCCAGTTGTGGCGAATCGCAGTTACGACTTTGCCGGCGCTGCGATTGGCTGGCGTAGTACCACTGCCGTAGGTGTATTCCTTGAGCAGCCGCCCGTTGCTGGCCTGGATGATCTTGTTAACGCGCTCGGCCCGGTCATACTGCATCGTCAGGCCAAACAAAGCATCGGTCCCCGTCTTCTTACTGCCGGGATGGCCCAGCGCATCGTAGTTGCCATAGCTGGTGACGCCGGTTTCCGGTTGGGTCTCTGACAACATGAAGCCTCGGGTGTCATAGCTAAAGAAACGTGATTGGTTAGCGCCGCCCCCTGGCGGGCTGAGCTTGACCACTGTCAGGCGATCGCGGTTGTCATAAAAATATTCGCTGACGAAGCGGTTGGTCCCTTCCGAGTCGTTAATGGCTTTCCACAAGCGGCCTTGCTGATCACGAATTTCCGTGGTGGCCACTACTTCTTCACCGGCAGGTGGCGTCGGACTGGCGGCCGCCACCTCAGCAGCACCATCGGGAGGCGCTGGCTCCTCAGCGGCTGGGTCGGGCCGCGGTGGATCTTCAGCAAGGTTAGCGATGACCGGGCCCAGCGTCCCCAGCGTGACGCGCGTGGTCACTACCCGGATGCCGCTGTAACTGATCGTGGACCAATGTCCGTCCGCAGCGATCACTGTCCCCGGACGACCAAACGGATCGAAGTCACTGTAGCTGGTCTTCCGCGAAGGCGTGCCCGTCATCCATTCCGACACCGACAACGTCCAGCCCAGCGCGTTGTAACTCGTTACCCGGCTGCTGATGATCGACCCCATGCCGCTCGGGTTCGGCATCGTGTTGTCTTCGCGCAGATTGCGGCCAAGCGAATCCAGCGTGATAGTGCTTTCGGTCAGCGGCTGGCCGCTGGTTATGCCACTAGGCCAGCGTTTTGTATTCAGGCTGGTCGGAGTGTAAGTAAGCTGCATCCAGGCGCCGTTGCTAATGCCGCTTTCAACGCGAGGTTTGCTCCAGACCATCCGGCCCAACACGTCATATTCATAGTTGGTTGTAATCCGCGACGCGTTGCGGTCAGCCCCGCTCAATCCGGTATTGAGATCAATGTCGCGATCAATCAGTGTCAGCACCGGCGTCGTGCCATTCGCCTCGACATAGGTCTTTTGTTTCAAAGAGCCGTAGGCGTAGTCATAGTTGATTTGATATGCGTTGCCGCTCAGGGTGGGCAACAGCGCGCACAGCGCCGTGCTCGAGTCCCCCGCATTACCATTGTCACCGCCGAAGTACTCTTCTTTGCTCACTGCTCCGGTGGCATGCTGGCTGTACCGCGTGACCACGTCAGTCTTGCCCGTTAGATCCTGCGGGGCGTTGTTACGCACCCGCCGGCCCTTGAGAAACCCAGTGCTTTGATCGAAACAGAAAAACGTTGTCGCTGTTTGCCCGTTTTCAGTCGCAGCCGCACTGTTATAGGTGTTCAGAATCCACGGCGCGGTGGTTGGTGGCAGCGTGAAACTATTGTCGTCCTGAGGCGCGCCCGTCTCCGGGTCAAATGAGAACTGCCCGGCGCCGGGGTTATAGTTGACGAAGGTCGTTCGGGTAACTTCCACATTCGCGTTCCGCGGAAAGCTGCCGCCATGCACCGTCTGCCGGTAGTTCCCCAGCCCGTCAAAGTTGCTCAACGCAGTCTCATCGTAGTAGTCGCTGTCATCGTGGAACACCGTCCGCTGCTGCGCCAGCCGCCGGTTGAACTCACGAAACGAGTCAAGGCTGAAATTCGTCCCCGGCGCCGTGACATCAGATTCGTAGCGAACATACACCGACCGCCGCTTCTGATTGTTCGCCACTGGTCCAGCGTAGATCTCCTGCGATAAAAACAGGAGTGAGTTCTGCGGGTTGGTGGTGAACGGCGTGTACGGCAAGCTGTAGTCCCAGCTTGACGAGGTGGTATTGAAGTAGTTGACTGTCTCATCACCTTCAGGCGAGCTCACCGTGGTCATGGTGTAAGCCGTATACTTGCCGGTGTTGACCCCGGCCGGCACAATCGTCAGTTGCTGCCGATACCGCCACGAACCTATAACTACACCGCTACCATCTGCTATCTCTTTGAGCGCCACTCCATCTGCTGACTCGATCGACAGCCCTAACCCGAGCGTCGGCAGCGGTGGCTTCGACGCGCTGCCGTAGTCACTTAGTTGGTAACGCGTGTACTCCCAGCGATACCGTCCCAGCGTCGGCAGCACCGCCGACTTGATCAACCCCGACACTTCGCTCCCCGCAGTGTTATTCGCCCGGTAATAGTCGAACTGATAACTCCCCCCGTTGGCCGGGAGAGTCACCCGTCGCAGCAGCGACACTCTCGCTTGCTCCTGGCCTGCCGGCCAGTGGTACCCATTCTTCTTGTGTCGATCTATTGCCACATTCTCGTCGTAAAGAAACTGATAGGCGGCCGACAAAGAACCAAAAGCCGCCAGCTCCACCCGGTAAACCTGTCCCGTCAGATCCAGGTAGACCCGGTGGACTCGCCCGACGGAATCACTCAAGGTCCAAAGTCCACTCCCCACCGTCACGTTCAGGAAGTTCCCGAACCGGTCGCTGATCCGGCTAAGCTGTCCGTCCGCCCGGAACACCATCATCTGGCCGTCCGGCGTCTCTACCTGCCGCTGCGCCACGTTCAACCGCAGGTAGCTGTTATCCCGCGTGTACTGTATTCCGCTCGTGACCGGATCACTGCTGTGCAGATTGTCGTAAAAGCGATGCTCTGAACCATCCGGACTTACGTAGATCCAGTTCCCCACATTTGGATTGAAGTTCGGAGTCTGCGGCGCGTACAACGCCCCCAATGACAGATGCCACCCCATTCCCGCGTTCGTCTTCGGATCCGGAACCGCCTGCAGCTGATCCCGATTCACCACCGAGTCGTACTGCGTCCGAAAGTCCCACGCGTTCGAGTTGTACACCAGCGTCAACCCATAGTTCAGATTGCCGCCAGTGTTGTACGATTGGCCGATTGGAATCGTCAGCGCTAGATTACCGTTGTACAGATTTACCGTATCCATCTCCCCGGTTTGCGTGCTCGGCGCACTCAATCCCCGTTCGTTGTTTGTGTGCTGTTGCCCGTGCGCTCTCGTCGCCAGCATTACCAGCGCTAGGCAGAGAAAGATTCGCAGAAAGTTTCTGGTTTTCTGAAGAGGCATGGTTGCAGTTCCCCGAAGTGCTCTGAACGAAATTGATCGAACGCTTTGGCTGCCACTAACAAAGGCCGTGCCACTTCGGGCTGGTCTACCGCGCCGACCGCTCCTTTCACTGTCAGACCAAGACTTATTCTTTCTACCTCGCTTAACCTCTGGCTGGCCGCCCCGCTCGCACCTGCCCATTAACTGCGCCTTTCGCTTAACTGATGCGCAACCTGCCGGACAGAGTGACTCGCCAAGAATATCCAGACATGACCTCCGTTGCCTGATCGTGAACGCTCGAGCGAAGCAGGCACGCCTCACACGTCGGCAGGGTCAGTAACTCGCGTTCATCTTCTACTACAGAAAATCCACCGACATGCACCTGCCGAAGCTGACCTTCGCGCAGCGGGTTCGACTCCCAGCTAATAATCGACCGACCTCATCGCATCGCCAGTGACAGACTGCTAGCAATCTCGTTCACCGTCATTTAGAGAACATTGTCGAAGTGTGACCTAATGCTTGACCGAAGCGTCCACACCGTTGCTCGTGAAAAGTATGGCCACATTGGCGATATAGAAATGAGGGCTCCGGATGGGGTTGCTTGCGATTGAGGATAAGGGAGTTTTGGTGGAGCAGAGGGGGGTCGAACCCCTGACCTCCGCATTGCGAACGCGGCGCTCTGCCAAACTGAGCTACTGCCCCACGCGCCCCAAGCATATAGTTTCGAGTTTCGGGATTCAAGTTTCGGGAACTGACGACACCGTTTCGGGATCAACTTTCTCACTTTTGCTCTAACGGACATTGACCGCAAAATTGAGTGCGATTACTGTTATCGCAAGCAAAGAATGACGCCCCGTCGGAGTTTCTATGGCTGAAGATTTCGCGCAAATTGCTTCTGATCTCGTCGCGACCGCAACCGGTTTTCATGCGCGCGGCTGGGTACTCGGAACGAGTGGAAATCTAAGCGCGGTCGTCAATCGCGAGCCGTTGCAGTTGGCGATGAGTCCGAGCGGCGTCGACAAGGGCTCGTTGCGTCCCGAGCAAATTCTGTTGATTGATGAGCAGTCATCAATCATCAGTAATCATCGGGCCAAGCCGTCCGCTGAAAGTCCGCTTCATGTGCGCGTCGCAAAGGAACGCGGCGCTGGAGCCGTCTTTCACACGCATTCCGTTTGGAGCACAATCCTTTCTGACATTCACGCCGCCGCCGGTGGTGTCGCAATTGAAGGTTATGAGATGCTCAAAGGCCTCGACGGCGTGCAGACACATGAACATCGCGAGTGGTTGCCGATTTTGGAAAACTCGCAGGACATGTCAGGTCTCGCTGATCGTGTGGCTGAAACACTGAGGCAGAATCCGGCCGCTCATGCGCTGCTGCTTAGAGGTCATGGTTTGTACACGTGGGGCCGGAACCCAGCGGAAGCGAGACGACACGTTGAGATTCTCGAGTTCTTGCTGGAGGTCGTCGGCCGGCGGCAATTGGCAGGCATGTGAGACTAACAAACTAACGGTTAGCGTGGCGGGAGTTTGATATGGCGGTTGTGCAAATTTTCGACGAGAGCAGGACGTTGTCAGACGCGAAGGAAGTCGCCGAGTATCTCGCGACGTGCGGCATCGACTATCAGCGCTGGTCACCGAGCCATGCGGTCGCCGAAAATGCGCCGCCGGAAGTAATTCTTGATGCCTACTCCAAAGAAATCGAAGAAATGAAAGCTAGTGGCGGTTATGTCACTGCCGATGTGATTGACGTCAAACCGGAGACGCCCGGACTCGAGGCGATGCTGGCAAAGTTCAGCAGCGAACACTGGCACGACGAAGACGAAGTGCGATTCATCATCGCGGGCCATGGTTTATTTCATATCCACCCGCAAAGCGGGCCGGTCATTGCTATTGAAGTGGTAGCGGGCGATTTGATTCGCGTCCCGCGGGGCACGCTCCATTGGTTCAACCTCTGTGCCGATCGGCGGATTCGGGCGATACGTTTGTTTCAGGATGTGGCTGGTTGGACACCACGGTACACGGAGAGCGGCACCGACAAAAATTTTGCGCCGTTATGTTTCGGCGTAAGTCACCTCCCACTTAACACGCCGGCCGGGTTGTGACTCCGCTTAACAAAGTCATGACGCCGAGTCTGAAAGCCGCTGACACTGCAGCGATCTTACTGGACATCGAAGGCACGATTACGCCAATAGCGTTTGTGCACGAAATGTTGTTTCCTTACGCCCGAGAACGCGTCAGACAATTCCTCTCATCACATCACAACTCAACTGAAGTGATGGCGGACATCGCCACCCTGCATCGAGAGCACCACGCAGATCTGCTGCAAAACCTCGAGCCGCCGTCGCTGTTTGAACAAACACGGGAAGAAGAGATTGATTCAATTACGGCGTACGTTCACTGGTTGATTGACCGTGATCGAAAGTCGACTGGGCTGAAATCTTTGCAGGGCAAGATCTGGAAAGAAGGTTACGCCGATGGCACTTTAAAAGCGTCACTCTTTGACGATGTCGCGCCGGCGCTCAGGCGTTGGCAGCGCGCGAATTTGCGAATCGGTATTTTTTCATCAGGCAGTGTTTTGGCCCAGCAGTTACTCCTGGCCCACACCAACGCCGGTGATCTCACCGATCTTATTGATGCCTATTTCGACACCACGACTGGCCCAAAGACGGCGGTGGAAAGCTATCGCAACATTGCCGCCGCCCTGGGAATTCCGGCGCGCAGCATCTTGTTTGTTTCGGATGTTGTTGGTGAGCTTGACGCAGCCGGTGCGGCTGAGATGCAGACGCTCTTGTCCGTTAGGCCAGGGAATCAGCCGCCGCCTGCGCAGCAGAATCATCAAATCGTGGAAGATTTTGATGGGCTGTAAGCGATTCCGGCGTTCGGAATCCAATTCCAGATTCCAGATTCCAGATTCCAGATTCCAGATTCCAGATTCCAGATTCCAGATTCAAAGACCCCAGATTCAAGACCAGATTCAAGATTTAAAAGACTCCAGATTTATCCTGCCGTTTCCTGGTAGCTTTTGACTGCGTGATCGATTGCGTCGCCGAGCTTTTCCACTGCCTTCCCGCCACCCTGAGCGAGATCGGGTTTCCCGCCACCGCGACCACCGAGCATTTCGCAGGCAGCGCGCAGCAGCGCGTTCATGTCGCCTGGCGCGTCCGTCGATTTCGCAAAAACCAAACGCGCGTCGCCTTTGTCTCGGGAGCCGAGGAGGGCAATAGTCGCCGGTTGTGCGATTAGCGCTTGAGCCACATGCTTTAGCGACTCTGCATCGCGGTCGTCAAAAATATGACTAACGATTCGTAAGCCGGCGGAGTTCGCTGATGTCGCGTTCCATAGTTCCTGTGCTTCGACGCGCGCGGCGATTTCTTCGAGACCACGCACCCGTCGATGCAGTTCCTTGTTTTCTTCAACCATGCGCGCGGTGAGTTTCGCTGCGTCGTCGCGACTTGAGCTGTACAAAGCCGCCACCGCGCGCGCGGTTTTGTTCGCGCGACGATAATCAGCCAGCGCGCGTGTACCGGCAGCAAACTCGATTCGCGTCAGCCCTTTTGCGCGTTCCCAGTGCCGCACGACAATCACACCAACTTCACCAGTGCGGTACGCGTGCGTGCCGCCGCAGGGAGTCAAATCAAAGCCTTCGATGGCGATTAATCTTAGTTCGCCGGCGCGCGCCGGATCTTTCCGTAGGGGAAGACTGGCGGCTTCTTCCGACATCACGGTCTTGATGGTGATTTCGCGATCTTCCCAGATGACGTTATTGGCCAGTTCAACGGCACGTTCGATTCGTTCACTGGTTGGTTCGGTGATTTCCAGGTCGATCTCACAAACATCACTCAGCACGCGGAAGCTTCTGGTCGGGGCGTTGAAAAGAGAGACGAACGCTTGCGAAAGAATGTGCTGCCCGGTGTGCTGTTGCATGTGATCGAGCCGGCGCGCCCAGTCGACCCTTCCTTTGATCGTGGCGCCCACTTCCGGCGCGCGTCCCTGAACGACGTGCAAAACTCCATTCTCTTCATCGTCAATACACTCGAGCACTCGTTCGCCATTGATCGTGCCAGTGTCGCTTGGCTGACCGCCTCCGGTTGGATAGAACGCGGTGCGATCTAGGGTGACGGCGGTCCAACCACTGACGCGTTCAGTTTTGTCAGTGACCAGCGCTTCAAACTCGATCAAGTGAGAGTCGTTGTAATAAAGACGTTCAGTGGCGGGCATGTGGAGTTAATAAACCAACAGCTGAATCAGCGCAAGCGACGAACCGCCAGGCGGCCAGGTGCGCCAAAGAATTCAAACGGCAAAGGCGAGTCTCAAAATTCTTTAATACCCTTGGCGTCCTTGGCGGCTTGGCGGTTATTATCAGTTGTCTCGTTCAATCCGAATTTATGAAATCCATCCCCCGAACCCGAGTCGCCGTCCGCATCGCACTTCTCGCCCTGGCGCTGCTTTGCTTCAGCGCCGTCTGTACTGCTCAGGATGAACCACCGTTCAAGTCAATCACCTACGAGGTTGCGATTGATAAACCCAATACCCATCTGTTCGAAATCGAAATTGAAATTGAGCGAGCAAGCAATGCGACCGCTAAGTCGATCGACTTCCAAATGCCGAAGTGGTCACCCGGTCGCTACGCCGTATTTGATTTCGCCAAAAATGTTCAGGAGTTTCGCGCCTGGCATGGCATCTGTCCGGCCAACAAAACGTGCATGAGCTCGGACCTGCCGGTCACCCGGGTTGATGATCAAACGTGGCGCGTCTCAACCATGGACACGGCCAAGCTGACGATTGCGTACCGGGTTTTTGCGAACGATCTTTCCGGAACATTTTCTCAGCTAGATAGTAGACACGCGAATTTCAATGGTGGCTCGATCTTCATGTACGCGGTCAACCACAAACCCGATCCGGTGAAGCTAATCATTGGCACAATACCCGACGGCTGGCGCGTCGTTAACGGGCGGACCGATCACAGCGGGCAACGCGAGTGGCTGTTTCCGAACTATGACGTGCTGATCGACACGCCGACCGAAATCGCTCCTGACTGGACAGACGATCAGTTTAGAGTCGATGGCAAGACTTACCACGTGGTGATCCACTCTTTCGGGAAAATTGGTGGCAAGCGCGACAATCTTGTGCGCGACATCGAAAAAATTGTGCGCGCCGAAACGGCGATGTGGGGCCCGCCGGAGTTTGATTCATACACCTTCCTGATCCATTTCGCTGCCGACGATCATTCTGGCGACGGCATGGAGCATTTGACGTCCACTCAGATTATTGAGCCGGGCGCGCTGGCGGAAGACGGCGTTTACGCTGACACGCTCGACACCGTGGCCCATGAATTCTTTCACGTCTGGAATGTAAAGCGACTGCGCCCGCTGGAACTCGGGCCCTGGGATTTTACGCGACCTTTGAGCACGCGCGCGCTCTGGATCGCTGAAGGATTCACAAATTACTACGGACACTTGATGCGACGGCGGGCCGGACTCTGGGACGACCTCGCGTTCCTGCGACGGGAAAGCGATACGATCACCAACATCGAAAACGCTCCCGGCACGAAACTGATGAGCGCGGAAGCATCGTCGCTGGCTGCTTCTTTCCTTGATGATGCGGCGCATGTGCAGCAAACAAATCTGGCGAATACGTCGATTAGTTACTATCCCAAGGGCGAGCTCATCGCGATGGTGCTTGACCTGGTGATCCGTGAGAAGAGCAACGGTAAAGCGTCGCTCGATGATGTCATGCGCCACATGTATCAGGAGTTTTATGTGAACAGTCCTAATGCGAGTTACTACCTGCGTGGTCGTGGCTACACGACGGATGATTTTGAGCGAGTGGCGTCAGAAGTTGCCGGCGTTAATCTGCATGATTTCTTCGAGAGACACACCCGCGACGTGGAGACCCTGCCATACGATGAAGCATTTAGTTTTGTCGGTCTCGCTCTAATTCGCGAACAGGCGCGCCAGCCGTTCAACGGCGGCATCCGTTTTGATCGCGATGACCCGACTAGTTTGATAATTGCTGCCGTGAGTCCCGACTCGCCTGCCGAGGTGGCCGGTCTTCAGGAGGGTGACGAGATAATCGAGTTGGGCAAGAAAAAGATTTCGCGCGAAAACTTTCTGGTTGCACTTGGTCGTTACAAGCAGGGAGACAGCGTCCCGGTCTCGGTGAAACGCGATCGACGAACAATTGATGTCAACTTAAAACTCGGCGAACCCGAACGCTTCGAGTATCGAATTGTCGAGAAAAACAATGGCACGCCCGAGCAAAAAGCACGGCGCGCTGCCTGGCTGACGGGTTCGTAGAATTTGGTGGAAAAATGAACGCGGACTCACTTGCCGTGGCGGAAATCGTGATGGGCCGTGGAAAACGAGTTCGAGATCCAAATCCCAGATGAAGATATCGAAAAACTGACTACCGTCAGTTTACTAATCGACTACGTCAAAAAACATTTGCGCAGCTAGCGAAACATCATCAACACCTCGTCGTCATCATCCTCGTCGCGATCAATGCGGTTTGGCTTCAGACACATGCTGCTTCTGTGGTCGCTGTTTTTCGTAGTCTGTTTTGGACTTGGCTACCCCACGTTGCAACGCTACGACCCGCGGCAGGCCGGCGGCATGAGCGACACGTGGAAGTATTACGCAATCACAACCGGCGCAGACACGAGTGGGTTTAAGGAGATGTTTCGTTGTCGAGTTCTGGTCCCTTTGATTGCGCGTCCATTCTACTGGTTCGCAGCAAAATTTTTACCAAACTGGAACGCGGGATTCTTTGGTCTGTTGGTTGCGAATGCGCTGTTCTGTGCGACCACGGCGTGCTTAATCGTAGTCATCGGCAATAGCTTGTTCGCAAATTTGTCTACAGCGTTGCTGGCGGCTGCGCTCTACCTGCTGAGTTTCAACGTTGCTAATCTACAGCTTGCCGGATTAATTGATTCTGGGGAAGCATGCCTGCTGGCGTTGGTCGTCTGGAGCTTGCTCGCTCGGAAGTGGTACCTGTTGCCGTTGTGGGCCGTTGTCGGAGCGTTAGCCAAAGAGACGTTTGTACCGTTTTCAGTGTTGCTCGCGTTTACGTGGTGGCTTGTAGAACGACGCGAAAATAAAGCGAGCGGCTTTGAGTTGCTGTGGGTAGCCGCGCTGGCGGTGATCGGATTGACGACTGTTTCTGCTGTGCACTCGATCGTGGTCGGTCAACTGAAGTGGCCCTGGCAGATCGCCGGACAAGCGCAGTCTCCGGTAAATTTTTTTGTGGCGTTGTGGCATTGCCTGAGTGAGCGAAGTTTTTGGTACGTCTTCGTCTGGTTATTGCCATTGGGAATCTGCCGCTTGAAGCACTTTCCCAGGCCGTGGGTGATTGCGTCGGCAGTGACCGCAGCGTTTGCCATCGTGCTGGGCGCTTACAGCAATGCTGGCGGGACAGTGAGCCGGGCAACTTTCGACATTATTGGGCCGTTGTTGAGCCTTTCAGTGGCATTGCTGATTTCGCAATTCACACCTGACAAAAGAGCAGGGGCCAGCCCGCCTGCCTGACCCGAGCCGCTTTTCACTAGCACGTACAATTTGATTCAATGCCTTTTGTGGTAAGAACTACTCATGCAAGCTGAGACTGCACAAAGAGAACACTACAACCGCATCGCGGCCGACTACGAGGCGCAGTATGGCGATCCGGCTGGCTTGCGTTACCGGGATGAGTTTCTCTATCGCCCGTTGTTTGCCGGGTTGGAACTCGAGGGGCGAGATGTGCTGGAGGCGATGAGCGGCAGCGGACACTGCACCGAATATCTTCTCACTCAGAAAAAAGCATTGGTCACAGGCCTGGATATTTCTGAAGAAGCAATTGCGAGTTTTCGGCAACGCTGGCCGGGCAGTCATGCAGTTTGCGCCTCGATGACTGACTCCGGACTACCGGAAGGATCGTTTGACTGCGTCGTCGTGGTGATGGGTTTACATCACCTGCACCCGCATCTGTCCGACGCGATTAGGGAGATCCACAGGTTGCTGCGCAAAGGGGGAGTCTTTTGCTTCACGGAGCCGCATCAAGGATCAGCTTTCGATCGCTTGCGAAATATTTGGTACCGGCACGATTCGCTGTTTGCGGAAAACGAGGAGTCGCTCGACATTGAAGGGCTGAAGCGCGAGTTTGCCGATCGCTTCAATTTCAAGTCGGAGAAACACGTCGGCAGCGTTGCTTACCTGCTGGTTCTCAACTCGATGATTTTCCGCGTCCCGCTTTGGTTTAAACGACTCTACTCACCCGCCGTCGTCCTCGGCGAACGAATGCTCTCAGTTTTCCATTCACGAATTTTTTCACTGGCAGTTGTCTGCCAGTGGGAAAAGAAGTGAATCCTTCTTCGAGTCGTTCTGGCCCAAGCGCGTGGACTTCTCACTTGGGAAGTCGCACGTGCAAGTGATTATCATGGCCTTTGAATTGTCTCGTTAACCCTGCCTGGATGAACTTCGGGTCATTGAAGATGATGTCGACCTGCGGATGCTTCGAGCGAATTAGCAACACCAGCTCCTTCGTCTTTGCCCTATCGTATTCCGAGTTATGAAAGTCGGTCGCCGCCATCACGTTGTCGTTTCTGATTGGTCTGATGTCAACGGTGCGGCCGTCTTTGTGAGTTGCGTGAGCCAGCTTTCCCGGATTGACAGTGCTAAAGAAATCGCCCCCACCCTTCCGACTGATGTGCCCGTACTGAAGCGGGACCTCCGGGTGAACCAGAAACCATGACGCGGCAAGATCGATCAGCGCATTGATCGTGAGTTGAGTCCCAAACTGTGTGGCGCCACCGGGTTCACGTAGAAACGTTCTAAACCCGTCGCCGCGTTCGGGCAAAATAGTGTTGACCTCTACATTGTCTCCGGCGGGAGGGGATTTCTTTCCCACAGCGATCCGATAGAGCAGGCGGTAAGTTTCATCAGTCAAGATTCCACTTGGTTCCAGACTTTTTTCCATTTGAAACGTGACCAGCGCCGTCTGCGTGCGCTGTCCAAACGTGCCTGGGCCGGTGTTTAGCTCGGCTTGTGTTAGCTTGCCGGCCGCCACCAATCGGTTTTGCATTGGCAGGACGAGGCCACCCTTGCTGCCGAGCTTGATTCCTTCATTCAACTGACGAATTGCCGCCTGCGTTGCAAGATCGAAAGTTCCAT
This sequence comes from Pyrinomonadaceae bacterium, assembly GCA_035472495.1. GTDB lineage: Bacteria > Acidobacteriota > Blastocatellia > Pyrinomonadales > Pyrinomonadaceae > PSRF01. Next base: position 147,662 of record DATIPD010000007.1, read on the forward strand.
TGTCGGCAAGGTCGTTATCTTTTTGGAATTTCTTCACCGCGCCCTCGGTAATTTTTCCAAACTTCCCGGGGCCGGTTTTCTTCTCCTCGAGAGACATGTAACCAAGGTCGATCATTTCGTCCTGCAAGACACTCACCTGCGGGCCTTCCATGCCACGCTGGAGGACGCTTGCGACTTCCAGCGTCGCGGTTCCCAGACCGGCCCGAACTTTCGAAGCGGCTTCAGCGACAGTGATCCGTCCATCGCCGTTGATGTCGAGACCTTTGTTCTGAGTGAACTGAATGCTGGGTTTTTTGAAGAGCACAAACTGGCTGCCTTTGCCGACTGCAACCGGAAACAGAACTGCCATGTAGGCGTCTTCCAACGTCTTCATGCGGCCGCGAAATGGTTTGAAGTACTGGGCTACCACGTCGAGCTGTTCCACGGCCGTCATCTGTTCAAGCTTGGCAATGGTGGTGCCTAAAGCGATCGCGGTTTTAGGCATGAACTGGATTAAGCCGGTTGCCCCGCTGGCGGTGTTTTTCTTTTTGGGACTAAACGAGTGTCCTGACTCAAAACTCATGATCGCCATCAGAAAATTGGGATCGGTTTCGAGACTTTCAGCGAGAGCAACGACCTTGGTACGAAATTCCTCGGAGGTGTTTTCAATCCCCGGAACTTTAACCAGATTGGCCACGGTAATTCTCCTTTGCGTTGCCTGGGCGGCAAGTTAGTAGTGTGTGAGTCTGAGTGGTAATAACCTGACAATCCACGAAAATTTGAGAGTGCTGGGATCTGAGCAAGAAAAACTTCCAGCGTGAGGAGCGCATCATACGTCGTTTTCAAAAACTAGTCACGCCGATTGACCCCCGGAAGAGGCGCTGGCCGAAGTTCGCTTCGTTGGCCCAAGTTGTGTCAACTCTGATTCGGCATTTCATTTGCTGAGTACCCTCCGCACCCCCATTGAAATTCAAAACAGTATGGAGGGGAGTAATGTCAGTAGCATTTGGAACGCTTGAGCAGTACACACACGCCGAACGAATCAAGGTTTCCGGGTTGTTTTCCCGGATGGCAAATCGCGTCGGCGAGATCTTTGGTTGTCAGCACAAGGAAATGAGCCGTCCTTTTTCCAGACATGGGGAAACGTATCGTGTCTGTATTAGTTGCGGCGCACGCAAACAGTTTGACGAGAAGACCTGGAAATCTTCCGGGCGTCATTACCACAAGCCGGCGCGCCTGTCTGATTTGCAGGATGTAGATATGACGGCGCTGCGGCCGATTTGAGAAGACGAGTCACGCGGTAGCTGTGCTCAGGTTCTCAAATAGAAGTCGTCTTACTCCAATCTGTAGTTCGGCGCTTCCTTCGTGATGATCACGTCATGAACGTGTGATTCGCGGAGCCCGGCTGAAGTGATGCGGATAAATTTACTCTTCTCCTGAAACTCCGTAATGTTCCGACAGCCGGTGTAGCCCATTCCGGCCCGGAGTCCGCCAATTAACTGCGTCGTCATTTCCGCGATCGTTCCCTTGTAGGCGACGCGTCCTTCGATTCCTTCGGGCACTAGTTTGGAAAGATCCTCCGTTGTGTCCTGTGCATATCTGTCTTTCGAACCCTGACGCATCGCGCCAAGCGAACCCATACCGCGATAGGTTTTGAACGAACGACCCTGGAACAAGATCACTTCACCCGGCGCTTCTTCAGTGCCCGCGAAAAGTGAACCAATCATGACGACGTCAGCGCCGGCGGCGATTGCCTTCGCAACGTCGCCCGAAAATTTGACGCCACCGTCGGCAATCAGGGGAACGTTTCCGGCTCTTGAAGCTTTCACGCACGATTGGATCGCAGTGATTTGCGGGACGCCGGCTCCGGTAACGACGCGCGTCGTGCAAATCGAACCCGGACCAATGCCGACCTTGATTGCGTCTACGCCGGCGTCCACCAGTTCCTGTCCGCCTTCGGTGGTGCCGACGTTCCCGGCGATCAAATCGGTACCCGGATGACGCTTCTTGATTTCGCGCACCGCTTCAATTACGCGTAGGGAATGACCATGCGCGGTATCAATGACCAGGCAATCAACGCGTGCTTTAACCAACTCATCAGCGCGTTCGAGATAATCACCAGTGGCGCCGATCGCTGCCGCAACCCGGAGACGTCCCAGGTCGTCTTTCGCGGCGGTTGGATACTTGATGGCCTTTTGAATGTCTTTAACTGTTATCAGCCCTTTAATACGTTTGGCGTCGTCAACCACCAATAACTTCTCAATCCGGTGTTTTTGCAGGACCGATTTGGCCTGATCCAGCGTTGTGCCAACCGGGACTGTCACCAGCGGCTGCTTGGTCATTACTTCCGACACCGGAATGTCGAAACGAGTTTCAAAACGAAGATCGCGATTCGTGATAATGCCGACGAGGTGTCCGTCTTCATCCACCACTGGGACACCGCTAATGTGAAACCGCTCCATTATCTGCAGCGCTTCGCGTACCGGCTTGGTCGGCAGGATAGTGATTGGGTCGACGATCATCCCTGATTCCGATCGTTTTACTTTGTCCACCTCTTCAGCCTGGCGCTCGATGGTCAGGTTTTTGTGGATGACGCCGATGCCGCCTTGTTGGGCCAAAGCGATAGCCAGCGATGCCTCAGTAACCGTATCCATCGCTGACGAACAAAGCGGAATTTGTAATTTGATGTTGCGAGTGAACTGGGTCGACGTGTCGGTTTCACTCGGCAACACATCCGAGCGGGAAGGCAAGAGCAGGACGTCGTCGAAAGTTAAGCCTTCAATAATATCAGTAGAGATCATATTTATTTTTTGACTCCTTGAAGATTACTAATGATTAGAGTATTAGGCGTCGAAAACAAAACTGCCCGCAGTTGCTTGCGGGCAGGCACGAAGTAAATTGAATTAGCGAAGAGGTTGTTGGGAAACTCCTGAAGTGCGCACACACGCTTATGTCTTGAGCCCGAGGGCACAAACACCAGCGCGCGATTATTATTGCCAGACCTGCTCGTAATCAGCTTTTTCAGTTTTCCCTGCGGCCGCTCGCCGGCTGCTCAGATTCTCATGATGCAGTGCGTCTGATTTCTTAGCTGCGATTGTGAAACTCCGTGACGCAATTGCGGAGCGGTGCTGGACCCACTGCAATACGCCCAGCGCAATCGCGGTTAATACCGCCAGAATAACAATTGCCAGCACGACCGTCAGCAACGGAGAACGTGTTGCCGGAATGTTGGTGTAAACCTTGGATTGAAGGGGTGTAGTTACGACGTCGTCGGCATGTTCGCCGGCATCACGCATGTAGCGTGCGTAACCTTCGACCGCTTCTTTCTCGTCGTAACCGACGTACTTCGCGTAGGCTTTTACAAAGCTCCGATTGAAAATTCCTCCCGGCAAACGCTTATAGTCGTTTGACTCGATGGCCTCGAGATAATGCATCGATATTCGTGTTTGGTCGGAAATCTCGCGTAGCGGGATGCCGCGGCCTTCGCGCGCGAGTCGCAACTGTTCACCGATAGTCGCTGCCATTACCAATCTGCGTCAGCCCTGCCAATCGGTCGGTGGAGGTTGAGCCTCACTGGAAATCCAGTTGTAAATAGAACTGCAACTTGATCTGCTGGAAGTCGGAGGCAGTAATCCCTCTTGCTAGCTCACCTAATTGATTGGCGGCACTATATATTGTGCCGCTAAACGCTGTCAAACTTTTGACTGCTCACTCTTCTCTACGAAATTCGGATGGTCGCTATAGTTCTGTGCCTTCGTGTCTTTTTCGTGTTTCTGGTTCGTGCGAGCTCATGGATCAAGTTTCTTTGCGACCGACAAAAAAGATCCACGAAGAAAAGCCAACTCATACGAAAAGAGGATCGCCTTCTCTTGATTCTTCCGTCCTGCGGTGATAGGTTTGCGGCTGAAATCTACAGTCGACTTTAATTTCTACAACAACACAAAGTGAGGATACTTGAGATGCCCTTAGAAGCACTCGGAATGGTCGAAACCAAAGGCTTCGTTGGAGCCGTTGAAGCTGCTGATGCGATGGTCAAGGCTGCGAACGTTCAACTCCTGGGCAAGGAGTATATCGGCGCCGGTTACGTGACGATCTTCGTTCGCGGCGACGTAGGCGCGGTTAAAGCAGCGACGGACGCCGGTGCGGCCGCAGCGCGCCGAGTCGGCGAGTTGATCAGCGTGCACGTAATTCCTCGGCCACACGCCGAAGTTGAACGAGTTTTGCCGGTCGACGGGCGCACCGGTCTGAGTCCCGACGAACGTGCCCTCGGCGGTGGCGCCCGCGGCCAGCTGGGAGAAGGCGAAGGCCGGTCGCTGGCGGGAGCGCGCGAAGGAAGCAAAGAAAAGGCAAGGTAGTTTTTAGATTGCCGATTGCCGACTGCCGATTGAAAAGCCGCGAGCGATTCAGTCGAATGGGAAATCGGAAATTGGAAATCGGCAATGCCAAGGAGTTTCGTTATGTCCGCAGACAAGGACCTTATCTCAGTACAGCAAGCCCGGGATTTGGTTGAGGCGGCAGCTAAGGCGCAGGCCGAGATTGCTAAGTTTGACCAGGCCAAAATCGATCGCATATGCGAAGCGATGTCGGCTGCAGCGTTGCGGGAAGCCGTCCGACTCGGGGCCATGGCGGTTGAAGAAACTGGTTTTGGTGTTCCTGACGACAAGCGAGAGAAGAACCGTTTTGCCGCCGAAGACGTTTGGAACTACTTCCGTGGTTTGCGCACCGTCGGTGTTGTCTCAGAATCGAAAGACGTTGTAGAGATCGCGAGTCCGCGTGGCGTTGTCGCTGCCATTATTCCTTCCACTAATCCAACCTCAACTGCGATTTTTAAAGTACTGATTGCCATCAAATCGCGAAACGCGATCGTGTGTTCGCCACATCCTTCCGCAGCTAAGTGCATTAACGAAACTGTGCGCGTAATGCGCGAAGCCGGTATCAACGAAGGCTTGCCCGCTGACGGAGTTGTTTGCATGAGCACAGCCACCATCGAAGGCACCGAAGCCTTGATGAAGCACAAACAAACCGCCGTCATTCTTGCGACCGGTGGCATTGGTTTGGTGCGGGCTGCCTATTCGTCCGGCAAACCGGCGTTTGGCGTTGGTCCGGGAAACGTTCCGGTTTTTGTGGAGCGCACGGCGGACGTGGCGAAAGCGGTGCAGGATATTTTGACCGGCAAGACTTTCGATAACGGCACCATTTGCGCTTCAGAACAAGCAGTGGTTTGTGACGCTCCAATCGAACAGGCCGTGCGCGAACAGTTCAAAGCGCAGGGAGGCCATTTCATTTCTCCTGCCGAAGCAGAACAACTCGGGAAAGTGGTTGCCACGCCGCAGCGTTCACTCAATTCGGCCATCGTCGGTAGGTCAGTGGAAGTAATCGCGAAGTTGGCTGGCATCAATGTTCCACCCGGCACGCGCTGCATCATGGCCGACGTTGCCGGAGTAGGCCGCGATTTTCCGCTCTCGATGGAAAAGCTCTCTCCAATTCTTGCGTTCTATGTGGTCGACGGCCTCAGCCGCGGCGCGGAACGTTGCTATGAGATCCTGCGCTACGGTGGCATGGGCCACACGGCCGGCATCCACACGCGTTCACGTGAAGCTGCCGTGCGCTTTGGCGCTGAAATGCCGGCGTCCAGAATTGCAGTGAACACGCCAACCACGCACGGCGCGATCGGTTTTTCAACTGCACTACCACCGTCGATGACGCTCGGCTGTGGCTCGTGGGGCGGCAACGTTACCTCGGATAACGTTTCACCGCTGCACTTGTTAGACATCAAACGCGTGGCTTTTGAAACGCGACCGGTCAAGAGCAAACGACCGGCAGTGGGAACGGCAACTGCGAAACCGGCGCCGGCGCCAGCTTACGTAGCGCCCCCGCCATCGGCGTCGCCGCAAAGACAGCCGTCAGCAGCGAGTTCAAGTGCCGGAAAGATCAATCGCGAGGACATTGCGGCGATAGTTGATAAATTTCTCGCCGGGCGACCGCAGCCGGCGGCAGACCGAACGGAGCGTCCGCCAGCGCCTGAAGCTGAAGCAGGTAGCATGTACACCGCATCAGCGCGACAATCTGACAGCGCGAATCAGCCGGCAAATGGTGGACGTTCTTCCGCAGCGCTTCCAGTGAAGGTTGCGTCATCTTCGAGCAACGGCGCTAAAGCTGTAGATTTCGTCAGCGAAGATGACGTGCGACGCGCCATACAAAAAGGCGAGAAGATATACATCAACGCCAAGACGATCATCACTCCCGCGGCCCGTGATTTAGGTGAACCGGCGGAGGTGTTTGCAAAAGCATAAAACAGTTTCGAGTTTCGAGTTCCAAGTCTCGAGTTCAGACTCGCCGCGTGAACTTGGAATTTGAAACTTGAAACTTGAAACATATGTTCCTAGGAAAAGTAGTCGGCACCGTTTGGTCCACCAAGAAGACTCCCGATCTTGAAGGCATTCGCTTTCTCGTAGTCCATCCCTACGATCTCGAAAAAGAACCTACGCGGAACATTGTCATCGTTGCGGATCGCCTGGGGGCGGGCAGCGGCGAGATGGTGATTTGTGCGTTTGGCAAAGCAGCGCGTACTGCGATGGGCAACCAGGAAATGGCCATCGAAGCCGCAGTCGTCGGCATTGTGGATCGGGTCGACATCACTGACTCTGCTTCGGAAGAGATGACGGAAGCAGCGGCGAAGTTGGGAAGAGATAATGGAAGACGGTAGAAGATTGCCGCGTTCCGATTGCCAATTGCCGAATGGCGTTCTGCGTTGTCTTGAATCCTGGGGTCAAACATCATCCAGTTTTTCACGACATCGGCAATCGGCAATCGCCAATCGGAAATAACTTAATGCCAAACGAAGATCTAATCTACCGTCTGACAAAGGCCGTCTACTTAGGCCTGGGCGCGGGGGCGGACGAGCAGGCGGTTGAACAACTGGTGACCGAAGTCTACCGGGAAGTTGAACCCTTTCTGCAAACGAACGGCAGTTCCTACACACCGTCACGGTCCTTTGCGGCAACTGGCCCAACAGCTTCGCAAGCTCAGGAGGGCGCTGCCGAGCGTCTGGTGATTTCTGTTTTTGGCACTGACCATCCGGGAATAGTCGCCGGAGTCGCTCAGATACTGGCGGAAGCGAGTTGCAGCATAGTCGATATTAATCAGACCGTCGTGCAGGGCAAGTTTGCGATGGTGATTATCGCCAACAGTTCGCGCGCGCGCGAAAGCGCCGCCGAACTCAAGGAACGACTCCGCCGCGAGGGCGAACAACTTGGTGTGCGCATCTACGCGCAACGCGAAGACCTTTTCAATGCTATGCACCGCGTTTAGTAAAGGGTAAATCGTAAATAGTAAATAGAAGAAGTGACTATTGACTGTTTACCATTTACTATTCACTTCGCATGTCTAACCCAGAAATTTCTCGCCGCTGTCCTTCCTGCGGCGCTTCAATTCGAGACGTAGCCCTGTTCTGTGCGCAGTGTGGCAAAGGACTGGAGCAGCGTGAGACCGCCGAGACTGCTGAGAATCGTTCAGCTCTTTTCGCCGCTGAGCTAACCACCACAAGATCAACCGCGCCACTCGAAGATCCGGAGGTCGTCGCAGAGAAGTCGATGTCTGACACGGTGGCGCTTGACCCGCTTGAGCCGATCGACCCGCAGCCGACGTCTATGTCAGACACGATCGCGATTGAACCGAAGACGACGTTGATGTCTGACACGATTGCGATCAACAGATCACAAAAAACATTACCACCGTCGACCGGGCCCACTCCTAAACAGCGCGGCGCGGTCGGCGCGAAACTTCAACGGGCCGGCACGATTGCCCGCGGCGTCGAAGGGAACGTGATACATCGCGTGCAGAAAGCGCGTGAGATTTCCAGCGTGGTGATTGATGAAGCGGGATACGATCCCAGCTTGCGTTTTGTTCTCGTGGCCGTCGGGCTGTTTGGGTTGTTTCTGTTGATAGTTCTCTTGAATAAGGTGATTACGTAGGAAGTTTCAAGTTCAAAGTTGCAAGTTTCAAGTTGCTTTAGCCAAACCTGGAACTTGAAACTTGAAACTTGAAACTTGTAACTGAATCAGTGGAATACTCCCAGGCCGAAATTCTTCAAACCGTAGCCATGACGGAGATGGAGCACTTAGACGTGCGCACCGTCACGCTCGGACTGAGCCTGCGCGACTGCACCAGCGAGTCCATCGCAAACACCACCGAACGCGCCGTCCAAAAAATTCATCGCTTCGCTGATCGGCTGGTTGAAACGGTCGACGCCATCGGCGATGAATTTGGAATTCGCATCGCCAACAAGCGAATAGCCATTACCCCGGTTTCCATGATTACGGAAGCGTCTTCGGGCGATCCGGTGCAACTGGCGCGCGCGCTCGACGAAACTGCCGCTGCCGTGGGCGTTGATTTCATCGGCGGCTATTCCGCACTAGTGCACAAAGGCGCCACCGAATCGGAGATAGAATTCCTTAATTCCATTCCTGAAGCGCTCTCGACAACACAGCGCTTATGTTCCTCAGTGAACGTGGCGACCACTCGCGCTGGAATAAACATGGATGCGGTGCGGCAAGTGGGCCTCATTATCAAAGACGCAGCGGAACGCACTCGTGATCAAGGCGGACTCGCCTGCGCCAAGTTCGTCTGTTTTGCCAACGCCGTCGAGGACAATCCGTTTATGGCCGGCGCGTTTCATGGTGTGGGCGAGCCAGGCGCCGTTATCAACGTCGGCGTTTCCGGTCCCGGCGTCGTAAATTACGCCGTACGTCACGCGTCGAAAAACATGCCCTTGCAAGATCTGGCGGAAGTCATAAAAAAACTCTCCTTCAAACTCTCACGCGCGGGCGAACTAGTGGGCAGGGAAGCGGCGCGTCGCCTGGGAATTCCTTTCGGCATCATTGATTTGTCACTCGCGCCGACGCCGGTGCCGGGTGACTCCGTGGCGAACATTATCGAAGCGATGGGTTTTGAACGAGCGGGAACGCACGGCACCACTGCGGCGTTGGCATTGCTAACCGACGCAGTAAAAAAAGGTGGCGCGATGGCCAGTGGATCTGTCGGCGGCATGAGCGGCGCTTTTATTCCTGTGTCGGAAGATGCGGGGATGATCGAAGCAGCGCAACTGGGAGCGTTGTCGCTCGACAAGCTTGAAGCCTGGACCAGCGTCTGCTCAGTCGGCATCGACATGGTAGCGGTGCCTGGTTCAACTTCAGCGGAGACTATTTCTGCGATCATTGCCGACGAAATGGCGATCGGCGTGATGAACAATAAGACCACGGCGGTGCGCATCATCCCGGTGCCGGGACGTGTCGTGGGCGAGATGGTTGAATTTGGCGGACTGCTCGGCAGCGCGCCCATCATGGCCGTGAACGCGTTTTCTTCTGCCGACTTCATTCGCCGCGGCGGCAGAATTCCTGCGCCGATTCATTCACTGAGAAACTAAAGCCATGCGTGTTCGGGCTATCGCGTTGATTCTCTTCGCATTGTTACTGCTGGTAGGGCCAAGCTTTTCCGTTTCAGCCCAGCAACCCACTCCGTCATCGCAACCACTAACTGAGCTGCCGGAAAAAGATCTCAACACCGAACTCAAGTCGGCGCGTGGTCTTCCGTTCAAGCTTTCCGATTACTCAGGAAGAGTTCTGGTAATTAATCTTTGGGCGACCTGGTGTGGACCATGCCTAATGGAAGTCCCAACACTGGTGAAACTTCAAAGCGACCTTTGGTCGCAGGGAGTCAGGGTTGTCGGCTTGTCAACGGAGAACCCGACAGACTCGCGCCGTGAGGTGCAGCAGTTCATTCGCGTTCACCGGATTCAATACAAGATTGGTTGGGCGTCGCAGGATGTCGCAACCACGCTGATGCAGGGACGTGACGCGGTGCCGCAAACTTACGTAATCTCAGGCTCCGGAAGAATTGTCCGGCGCTTTGTCGGGTTTAATCCTACGGTTTCGCCAGGACTTGTCAGAGAAGCCGTTGCGGAAGCTCAGAAGGAGAATGTTCCCTCTCCGTAATGGAATCACCCTTTGGGTGTGAGTGGCTCAAATCGGATCAGCAACGCGCAGGTCGAGTTATCTCAGGGTAAGGCAGGTGGCTTGCCCCCGCTCTTTCATTCTCTTTTGATAACTCAGCCAGCCTAACTCTTTCATCGCCTTCGATAATTTTCGGAATCGTCGCGCGCTACCACCAATCCCGACCAACTCTCAGAAGTGTATGAGCTCGCTCGATCGAATCCCTCGTCGCAAATTTCATCGCGTCGTCTTTTGTTTAGCCGGCGCTTACAACATCGCCTGGGGACTGTTTTCAGTTTGGGATCCGCAGTGGCTGTTTCGTTTCTCTGGCCTGCCACTGCAAAACCACCCGCAGATCTTCGCGTGCCTGGGAATGGTGGTCGGGCTGTACGGCATTATTTACTTTGAGATCGCGCGCCTGCCGGAGCGCGGTTGGTTGCTCGCAGCGGTAGGACTGACCGGAAAAGTGCTTGGTCCCATTGGTCTTTTCCAGTTGATCTGGATCGGCGTCTGGCCACGCTCGACGATTGTTCTGTCGTTAACTAACGATCTGATTTGGTGGGTACCGTTCGCGCTTTATCTTTATGATGCGTGGCCTGCGTTTCGTCGCGACGTAAGTCAACTGAGGCAATAGCCGATCTGGTTGTCCAAAGTCCAATGTCCCAGTCAAACGTCAGCTAGCCTTTCTTGTCTTGGACATTGGACATTGGACAGCCAAATCCGCGTACGTTCTGGACAAATCCAGAGCGAGGGCTTAAGTTTTACGCACTCAACTCTTCAAGGAGCAGCACATGGCAGAAGCACTCGGCATGGTTGAATGCATGGGTTTAGTGGCAATGATCGAAGCCGCGGACGCAATGGTTAAGGCCGCAAATGTGCGCCTGGTTGGCTGGGAAAAAATTGACGCCGGTTTGGTGACAGCGATCGTCAGAGGCGATGTTGCTGCGGTGCGCGCTGCCGTAGATGCTGGAGCCGCGGCCGGCAAGAGAGTTGGGCAGGTGGTTGCCACTCACGTGATTCCACAACCGCACAACGATGTCGATCAAGGCCTGCCCGTTTTGCAGACCGGCGAGACGACGAAGAAAAAGATCAGCGGCTCAGTTAGAGCGAAATAAAGCAATCAACAAAATGTATCTACCGAGGGGCGCGGTTTTCAACCGTGCCTTTGTTTGTTTCGGAAGGACCCTCAACTCTTCAATGGGTTGTTCAATTCTCGCCCGCGGCTGCCGCTCATGCACGTCATCTCCAGAGACTCGCCTTGTTTCTTTCTGACGGCTGTGACTAAAGACCGGCTGGCGGTATTCCACACCGACAAGATGAAGAGAGTTGTTTGCAAGGCGCTGGATGCCGCGCGCAAGTGTCCGCGGGCGCGGATCGACTACTCAGCTCCCGTGCTCCCCCAACGGTCTTAAGCGACATACGTTTTTGTTTGCGCATCCCCTTCCTCGCCTTATACTCTCGCGGAACAAATGACGCTGACACTCTACCTACTGCGCCATGGACAAACCGAGCTAAGCCGCGACGATGTTTTTTGCGGGTCCGGGCTTGATCCGGAATTGACGCCGGAGGGCGTTGCTATGGCTCAGGCGTTTGCGGCGGCTTATCGTTCGCATTCCTGGAGCGCGATTTATTGCAGCAGCTTGCGGCGCACGGCGGCGACCGCGCAGCCACTTTGCGAACTTCTCAGGACGACCATGCAGGTCCGCGCCGAGTTTAATGAGATTGGCTACGGCAAGTGGGAAGGACAATCCAGAGAAACCGTCCTGCGGGACTATCACGACGATTACATTAGCTGGCTGGCGGATCCGGCCTGGCATGCGCCAACCGGCGGCGAGTTGGCCATCACGATCGCGCGTCGCAGCCTGCAGGCGGTTGACGAAATCAAACAGCAGTGTCCCAACGGGAACGTCCTGGTTGTTTCTCACAAAGCGACTATCAGAATAATTCTTTGCGCCTTGCTTGGTATTGACGTTGGTCGCTTCCGTTATCGCTTTGGATGTCCGGTTGGGTCGTTGAGCGTGGTTGTGTTTTCGGAGCAGGGCCCGCTGTTGCAATCGTTGGCTGATCGATCTCACTTGAGCGAAGCACTACGATCCGCGCCCGGCACGTGACAATAGCCGAGTTTCCCGGTGCTCTACATCATGACGAAGCACTACCCATTTCCTGCAGCAGGAGGAAAAGAAATCCCCATGCGTCGACGGCTGCCTTTAACCGCGCTGACCCTTTCACTTTTGCTACTGTTCGCTGCGCCAGCGACCGGTCAGCAGCCTTTTGTTACTGACGATGTTGACACGACACCCAAACACCATTTTCATTTCGGGTTTGCTGATGAATTTGACTTGTTACCGCACACAGATTTTCCCAGTCTGAGACAAAACGAGGCCGGCTTTGAATTTGACTATGGTCTGTTCAACCGAGTTGAGGTTGGCATTGAGGCACCGTTGCTGACGATCTTCAATTCGTTCGATACGGATCCGCGGAGGCCATCGGGAATCGGTGACGTCAACCTCTCGGTCAAATATAACTTCCTGAAACACCCTGAGAAGTCGCACGTTCCAGCTTTGGCACTCGTCTGCAACTTTGAGCTGCCAACCGGCGACACCAGTAGGGACCTCGGATCGGGGTTAACTGACGTTTATGTCAACGGAATTATGGAATCGGCAATCACGAAGAAGATTACGTTTAGACTCAATGGCGGCATACTGTTTGCCGGCAACCAGACGACGGGCGCAGAAGGAATTAGAACGAGAGGCACGGTCTTCACGGGTAGTGGATCGTTTGTCAGAGAATTCAGTCCGAAGCTACAGCTGGGTATCGAACTGTTTGGTGCGGTAGAGAGAAATTTTGAACTCGGCAAAGGCCAACTGGCGGCGCAGTTTGGCGGAAATTATCAGTTTCATAAGAATGCGTCACTCGATTTCGGAGTGGTTGCCGGAAGATTTACCGCCAGTCCGCGTTTCGGAGCCAAGTTGGGTGTTTCTATCGATTGGTAGTCAGGAAGACTTATGACAAAAAAAAAGAGAAATGGACTTAGTCAATTTCTGGAGAAGTTTTCGCGCAAAGCTACAGAGGCGACCGGAACATCGTCAGCCTTTATTCTGGCGCTGCTGGTGATCGTAGTTTGGGGCATCACCGGACCGCTGTTTAAGTTTTCAGACACGTGGCAACTCGTGATCAATACGGGAACAACTATCGTCACGTTTTTGATGGTGTTTCTAATCCAACGCGCGCAAAACAAGGATGCGTTGGCAATTCATTTGAAGTTGAATGAAATTGTGGCGGCCCTGGAAGGCTCCAGTAATCGACTAATTGATGTTGAGGATCTGACCGAAGACGAAATCAAGACGCTGCATAAGCACTTCCAAGCACTCGCCACCATGGCGAAGAAAGATTTGAAGATTACGCAAAGCCATTCAATCGAAGAAGCCGGGCTGCGGCACGAAGCGAAGCATCGGAAGCACCGGCACGGGAAATAGTAGGCAGGAAGCAGAAGCGATTTACTGCTTTTCTAGTCGCTTTAGGACCCTGGTAATGCGTTTCTTCTGAGATTCCTTTTCAAGTTTGTCAGTTCTCTGTGTCAGCACTTTTCGTAACGCGGTTTTGTTTTGCTCGTTAGCAACAGCAAGAGACATCTCGGCATACATCGGAAACTGATTGTTTGGACAAGAACGAAGCTGGTCAAGCAGCAGCGGCAGGCACTTGCCAGCGTACTGTTTCCTGCTTCCGAGCTTCACCAGAATGCCGACGGCGTGATCTCGCGTAATGACCGAACCCGTGTCAGCGACATTCATTACCCTCGCCAGCAGACCATAAACACCTTTCGGTTCGTGAGTGGCAATGGAATCGAGAGCAGTCATCGCGCCCCAGACCAGTCGGTTGTTTTTGCTTTCAAGTAGTTTGCCAAACTCGCGGTAGTAAGGCGCAATCAGCTGCGGTGCATGCTCACCGATTTCGTATAGCACCTTAATGCAGTCGCTCTGGATATTTTTGTTCTTGCTTTCGAGGTTGGCGACGAGTTCCTTAATTGCGCCCTGATCTTTTTTGCGCCGAATCTGTTGCGCAAGTTCTTGATTGGGAACTTCATCGCGACGGCCCAGTGCGGTTGCCAAGTTGTCGAGTATGGTCATGGCGCGTAGCTAATCATCGAGAGATTCCGCTGTCAATCGCTTATGCGGAAAGCATATTCACATTTGTTTAGTGAGGTGATAACCTCAGCAACTTTAAGGGCTATGGTTGCGGACGCGAGTGTCTCGGGAAAGGAACTGCGATGACTCAAGATCAAACCAGAAACGATCAGTTGGTTAAGTTGCTCGGTCAACTGCAGACACTAACGGCAAGCGGCGAACTCCATTGGGAGAGACAGAAAGGCTCAGCTCATCGCTACGCTCGCTGGAACAACAACCTGTTGATTCTCGGCCCGGCGGAGTCGCCCGCTGAGAGCAATGTGCCTCGCTATCTTTTTGTGACGCCGTTCAATTCGCCTGCGTGCATCGAGATCAACTCCAGCGACGCGGAGTTAGGCAGCGCCCTGCTGGATCTGGTGGCAACGGTGGAAAGGGCCAGCAGTCAGGAACCGCCGACAGATCCATTTGCCATCAGTGAAGAAGATTTGGGCCGACTGGTTAGTTAACCATCTTTACAACTTTGAGGAGATAACCCCCATGTCCGAGATCATCCCCAGCGATGAAGCTGAGAGTCTGGCCAGTGTTCCTCTTTTCAAGCGGCTTTCGCCGGAAGAATTGCAGCAACTGGCGGAGGAAGTAGATCAAGTACATTTCAAGGCGGACGAAACCATTTTCAACGAACGCGACATTGGCGACGCGTTGTATGTGGTTGAAAAAGGTTCAGTGCGAATCTGGGTGCTGGATGAAGACGTCGAGCCAGTGACCCTGACTGAACTCAAACCCGGTGAGTTTTTTGGGGAACTCGCGGTGCTTGATCGCGGACCAAGATCAACTAATGCGACTGCTATCGAAGACACGATCCTGCACCGGTTAAGCAGCGACGATTTTCAAAAGTTTCTGATGGCGCACCCTGACGTCGCGATCGACATTATCTGTGAGATTGGCGCCCGCATGAGGCAAACGAACCTTCTCGTTTCGCAACGGGCCGCCAGAAACATCAACGTGGAGATTGAAGAGCGATCGACAATTGGTCAACGCATCGCGGATCGCGTGGCCTCATTCGGAGGTTCGTGGACATTCATCATTATCTACCTGAGCTTCCTGGCTGGCTGGATGGTGCTAAATACATTCGTACTCGTTCACTATGGACACGGTGAAAATGGCGCGCAGTATGATCCGTATCCCTACATTCTTCTTAATCTCATGCTATCTATGACTGCGGCATTACAAGCACCAATCATCATGATGTCGCAGAACCGCGCTGCTGAAAAAGATCGGCTGGCTGCCGAACAGGATTTCAAGGTCAATCTGAAAAGTGAACTGATCCTCGAGGAAATAATGCGGAAGAGCGTCAGCCGCGACGACCAGATAAATCAGATTGCCAGCACGGTAAAGGAACTAGCGAAACGATAGTAGCCGCGGATTTGCACGGACAAACGCGGATCAGAACAGAATCACGTGGCCCTGGCGGCTCTGTTTCTGACTCGCGTAGTCCGCGTTCATCCGCGGCTTGTTTTGATCTTAAGGCTAGGGGTTCTTGGTAGCGGGCTTGGGAGACTTCGGGTTGGTTGGCGTCGTCGCCGGAAGCTTCGCTGAAGGTGGTTCGCCCTTCGGCGCTACTCGACCGTTGCGCGTGAGAGCAATGCGATGATCGCTGCTGTTGACGTCGTCGACGGTTACCCTGATCGCGCGGAACGAACCATCACGCGTTTTGTTCGTCGGGTTGTAGGAAATCACATACTGAGTGCGCAAGTCGCGGATGATTTCGTTGGCAATCCCTGGTAACTCAGACAAGGCTTCAGGGAAGAAGGCGCGTCCGCCAGTCTCAGTAGCGAGTTTATTGATCAGGCTGACAGCCTTATCGCGCGGGCTCTTGCGAATGAGCCCACCTTCTTTGTCCAGCTCACGCACAAACCCAATCACATAAATCTGCACGTCTTCTTCGCGCAGCCTGGCAAAAAGTTTGTCCTGAGAATAAAAACTGGCGCGGTCTTCGCCGTCAGTGATGACTATCAGCGCGCGGCGACGACGATCGTTATCGTTACCTTTCTTGTATTCAGCAACATGTTCCGCGGTGAGATAGACCGCGTCAATTATTGCTGTTTGGCCTCCTTCAACGTAGAGGCTGTCGAGACCATCCATTAACAAATCTTTGGTCGGAGTGAAATCCTGGACCGTCTCAATCTTGTCACTGCTGATGAACCGCACCAGAAAAGTTTCGTCGCCGCCCTTGTTGGAATTGATGATCGTCTTGCCGGCATCAATCACAGCCTGCAACTGGCTGCGCAGCGAGCCTGACGTGTCAATTGCCAGTCCGTAACTAATGGGCACTTCTTCGCGGGTGAACGACTCAATTGGTTGGGCCACCCCATCCTCAAAAACGTGAAACTCGTTCTGGCGGACGCCGTTGATTGGACGATTATTTCGATCAATCACGCGCACGTTCAGATTCACGAGATCGGTGTTGATTCTGAGGATGCTGTCCTGGTCGAAGTCTTCATCAGTTGGCGGCGGTGTCGGTTTCGGTTTTAGGACAGGCGCCGGTGGCGGCTCGCCGAGTTCCGGCGCAATGCGATCGACAGAACGATTTGGCCCTGTTTGCGTTGACGCTGGTCGTGGCGTGGGACTGGGTGTCGGGGTTGCTGTCTGGGTTGATCTGGTCGGATTGACGGCCGGTTGGCTTACCGTTTGGATGGGCCGCGGAACTGGAGTAGGCGTTGGCGCTCCCGGCGGGGCAATCGAACTGCTGCGGCGTGGCCGTGAGTCTTGCAATCGCGCCGCAAGCACCAAGTTGGAGCAAACAACTGAAACGCTCGCAAATGCGAGCAGCAGAGTTATTGTGACCCTTCGTTTTCGCAACTGTCTCATCCGTTCTGCAACCCTACTTGCGTAATAAGTCGAATCCGGCCTATGTTGCGGCGTTATTCGCAGAAATTGTAACGCAAACTGCTTGTTTGCGTGCAACGCCAGCGGCGCGAAAACTCGCGACGGTTAAAGAGATGTAAAGGAGAGTTAATGCGTTGCCGAAATGCAACGCTGATGTCGGGAATAAATCTGCAGGATTGATTGCCTAACGCGTGCCAGAAACGGCGAAGTACCCTTCTTTCGAACGTACATACAGCCGCGGCAACCCACGGGGCGGATTCACCTTGACCTTGATCTTGTGCCAGCGTCCATCACTGACGAAATCCTTGGGCCGATATCCAATTGAGTATTGGTGGCGCAACTCGAGCGCGATCTGTTCAAAGATGTCGTCCATCTCGGCATTGCTTCTCGGGAAGAACGCCTTACCACCCGAGACACTCGCGAGTTCGTCGAGTATGCCCTGACCTTCCATGCCCATCGAGCTGCCGGCGTCGCTGCCGCTCAGGATGCCAATGCCGTAAAGCGTGACGTCGGATTCTTTAAGTAACCGGCGCAGTTCATTAAACGTGTAACGGGAGTTGTTATCCTGGCCGTCGCTGATCAGTAGCAAGGCGCGCTTCGGGTGCGTTCCGCGCTGGACCTTTTCAACTCCTAAATAACAAGCATCGTAGAGGGCCGTATTATTTCTGGTTTGCACAAAGGTCAACTTATCGAGGACCGCGTTGCCATCACGCGTCTTGTCGAGCAACAGCTGCGCGCGCGAATTGAACGCAATCAGAAAATACTCATCCATGTTGTGGCTCGTCTGGATGAACTTCGACAGCGCATCGCGCGAGCGCCGAATTTTGTCGCCGCTCATTGATCCGGAAACATCAAAAATCACACCCACGGAAACAGGAGCGTCGTCGTCGCTGAAGTAAGTAATCTCCTGAGGTTTCTTGTCATCGAGAAGCGTGAAAACAGATTTCCCCAACCCCGAAACGTAACGACCGTAGGTGTCAGTCACTGTCACCGTCACCGTGATCAAATCCGTCTGCGTGCTGATGGAATTGTTTAGGATTTCGCCGGGAAGCTTTTGCGTCGGCGTGGGAGTACTGACGGGTTCGCTCGTTGGTTCAGCGCTCGTCGCCGGGGTCTCAGCTTTTGCCGGAGTCTTGTCCTGAGCGCGCGCGCCACTCGTAAAACTGATGGTGACAGTCAGGAGTATCAGACCGCAGATGGCGACTATTGTTAGAGCACGTCCAAGAGGTAAGTGCATGTGACCCTCGCGTTCCTCGCAAGCGTTACTGACCAAGCGCCGACTTGTCTAAACTGACAGGAGACAGGACTGCAATCACAGATGCCGGTTTCTGAAGCTGTGATGTCCGAAGACTCTGAACTTTGTTTAGAGCGTACTGGGGTTCGCTTACGTGGGGAAACTGCCGTGCGCTACGTCCATTCCAGTCTGTGAATCTGGCAGCCATTGTAGGACAGGGGTTCATCCATAGCAAGACGATAGTGGCCGCAACTTATTCCGCGGTGCGGCGTGTAGTGATAGCCTGTTCCGAAAAGTGAACAAGAGATGCCGTGATATACTTTTGCTTTTGATCCTCGTTCGAGAATAACAACTAATGGCTGAATTCATTTGCCGACTTGGGACGCCGGCGGGCGAAGTGGTAACGCGCACTGTTGAGGCCCCAGGCGTAAACGAAGCGCGAGCGCGGCTGGAGCGCGAAGGCTTCCGCGTCTTCAACGTGACACCGCCGAAAACCAGCGGAGCCACAGCGCTGACCCGCCTTGGTGGCCGCGGTGGGCAGCCGAAAGTGAAGGCGTCCGACTTTCTTCTCTTCAATCAACAACTAGCGGCACTGTCCCGCGCCGGTATCCCCATCCTCCAGGCGATCACGATGTTGCGGAAGCGGGCCGCGTCTGCTCGATTGCGCACCGTGCTGGGCGACGTCGAAGACCAAATCCGAGGTGGCTCGGCGCTTTCGGAAGCGTTTGCGTCGCAGGGCAGCATCTTCCCAAGGATTTACACGGCCTCAATTCTTGCCGGCGAACGATCAGGCGCGCTGGATGATGTGCTGCTGCGTTACGTGACTTACATGCGACGCAACGTGGCGCTGCGTCGCAAGATTCGTGGCGCCCTCGCTTATCCGCTGTTCCTCCTGTTCGCTTCGGGTTTAATGGTTACGTTTCTGACGGTTTACGTCGTGCCCAGAATGTCGGATTTGTTTGCCGGCTTTGGTACCGACCTGCCGACTGTTACGCAGATTGTGCTCGGTATCTCGAAGTGGATGTCTTCAAATGTGCTTTGGTTTGGACCACTAATTATCGGTGGATCGATTGCCCTGTTTCTTTGGACTCGCACTGAGACGGGACGGCTCGCGTTGGATAAGTTCATTCTGAGGATGCCGCTCGCCGGCAGTCTTGTGATTCAACTTTCGATCGCCCAGGCGACGCGTTCGCTGGCGACGCTGCTTGCGGGCGGCATCACTTTGGTTGAGTCGTGGGAGATTGCGGCGGAGTCGGTTACTAACCGAGAACTGCGACGACGTAGTTCATCCATTCTGCCGATGATTCGTGAAGGTCGTTCGTTCACTGAGAGTTTGGAAGCCGCCGACTGGGTACCCCTCCTGGCGATCGACATGATTGGAATCGGCGAGCGTTCAGGTAGTTTGCGCGAGATGCTTGATGAAGTCGCCGTCTTTTATGATGCTGAATCCGAGGTCAGGCTGGAGCAGTTGACGACCACTCTGGAGCCTGCGATTCTGGTGGTCATGGGCGGCGTCGTGGTCACCATCCTACTGGCAATTTATCTCCCAATTATTCAATCAATTTCCAGCGGCGCGGGTGTAGCCGTGCATCACTAAACACCGGTTAAAAGGGAACAGAGGAAAGGGGCGGAGGTTAAGGACGTGAGACGTTAGAATAAGTACTGACATGAAAGAAATGACGCCAAACCCAGCAGAGCAACCAACGCAACCTGTTCGCGGCACCAGCCCCGATAGCCATGAGCCACCGGAAGTGCGCGCCGCTAAGGATCTCGCGCGCCGTTACCGCCTTAGTTTCGTCGAGTTGCTACCTACCGACGAAGAGTCTCCGGTTGACTACACAATCTTTAACGAGATTCCGGTCGACTTGATGGTGCGTTATCAATTTCTACCGCTGAAGCGTGACGAAAAAGGTCTCCATCTGGCGATGGCCGATCCGTCTGATCTGGAACGCCTGGATGAACTTTCGGGCGCATTGAAAGCGCGTGTCGTTCCCTATGTAGCGACTGCCGGAGCGATTGAAGTTATTTTGCGTCGTGGTGACGCCACCCAGCGCGTGTTGCAAGAAGCGGCTTCGGGTTTTCGTATTTCACTGGTTCGCGAAACTGAAAGCGGCGAGGAAGTTCTCGACCTGGATCGGCTGGCAACCGACTCTGAAATGTCGCCGATCATCAAGCTGGTTGATTCCATCATCTATAACGCCATGGAGTCACGAGCGTCTGACATCCACATCGAAACGCGCGACACCGAAGTGCAGGTCAAATACCGGATTGACGGAGCGTTGTACGCCAAAGTCGACCCGATTGATCTCGCGTTTCATCAGACTCTAATTTCGCGCATCAAGGTCATGTCGGAACTCGACATTGCCGAGCGCCGCGTGCCGCAGGATGGACGCTTCCGCGTTCGCTACAAAGGACGCAACGTCGATTTTCGCGTTTCGATCATGCCGACAATCCACGGTGAAGACGCCGTAATCCGTATCCTGGATAAGGAGCAGATCAACGAAGAGTTTCGTAATCTGAACCTGGATGTGGTCGGGTTTGCCGAAGAAGATTTGCGAAAGTTTCGTCACTACATCGCCGAGCCCTACGGCATGGTGCTGGTAACCGGTCCCACCGGCTCCGGCAAAACAACGACGCTGTATGCAGCGCTCAACGAGATCAGAAACGAAGAAGACAAGATTGTCACCATCGAGGACCCGGTCGAGTATCAGCTCCACGGCATTACTCAAATTCCGGTGAACGAAAAGAAGGGGCTAACGTTCGATCGCGGGTTGCGTTCAATTCTCCGTCACGATCCTGACAAGATCATGATCGGTGAAATTCGTGACACCGAGACTGCTCAGATTGCGATTCAATCTGCGCTGACTGGCCACCTTGTTTTCACCACCGTCCACGCGAATAACGTCATCGACGTTATCGGACGTTTTCTCAATATGGGCGTCGAGCCCTACAACTTCGTTTCGTCGCTGAACTGCGTCCTCGCCCAGCGCCTGATTCGCATGCTCTGTCCTTATTGTAAGCGTCAGTATCAAGCGAAGGATCAAGAGTTGCTCGAATCAGGGTTGCGACCTGAAGAGCACCAGCAAACCCCTTTCTACGCGGTTGCCGGCTGCGATGCGTGTAACCACACTGGCTACCGTGGGCGCACCGCTATCCACGAACTCCTCGACCTGTCAGATAATATTCGCGAAATGATTGTTGAGCGCCGCCCGGGTTCAGAGGTGCGTCGCGCCGCGGAAGCCGAAGGGTTGCGAAGCTTGCGCGAGTCTGCGCTCAAGAAGGTGTTCGCAGGGGTGTCGACGTTGCACGAGATTAACCGCGTGACCTTTGTGGAAGAAATCAGCACTGACCGTTAGCCTTCTTCCAGCTAATCTGCCGATTTTTATTGGTGTTTTAGGAACTGTTGTTTTTGAATTGCGTGTAAGAAAATGAAGCTGCAGGGGTTGCATCTTAGCCTCTTGAACGGCATTATTTAATCCATCATTTTGCGGCTGCTCCAGGTTTTTGACCGAACGAGATTCCGATATGAAAACTATGAAAGACACAACCCCGCGAATTTTTGTTTCGCTGCTGCTGGCCTTCTGTTTGTTGGCGTTGCCGCTGACTGCGTTTGCAAAGAAAGGCAACGATCATTTCAAAGAGGGCCTGCGCTATGAAGCGGCCCAGCAGTGGGAGAAAGCGGCGCAGGAATTCACGCTCGCAGTGGCGGCTGATCCTTCCAATATGGAGTATCAACTCCATTTTCGCCGGGCCAGCTTCAACGCTTCGCAAGCATACATGCAGCAGGGCCGAGCTCTTTCTGAAGAGCGTGATTTCGTGGGTGCTTACAATGCCTTTCGTCAGGCGTACGGCTTTGATCCGGTGAATGAACTTGCCGTCTCGGAGATGGAGCGCATGCTACGACTCCAGGGTATCAAGGAAGGCACCGCCTCACCGAGTGATCCAAATGCAAAGAATGTCGAGCCGGGGGCTGTCGGTGCGAATGGCGCGCAGGAACCACCGCTACCGTCTCCACGCCAGGAACAACTGCGCGTCATCAGTTACAGCGGTGACCTGAAAGCTTTCATACGCAGTCTTGCCGAGCAACTTAACCTGAACGTGATTTTCGATCGCCAGTCGTTTGTGCAACCACGAACTATCGACATCAACTTGAAAGACGTCACGACATCGCAAGCGCTCGACTACGTCTTCCTCCAGGAGAATTTCTTTTTCCAGAAGTTGAGCCGGCGCACAATTCTCGTGGCCGACCAAACGCGTCGTCCGCAATATCAACAGCTGGTCCTGCGGACTTACTTCCTGGCGAACAGTGATCCTGACAAAGTCAAACAACTTGTAGGGCAGGCGATACCGCCTTCAGTTGGTCGACCTTCAACGATCGTAGTTGCCGACAAAGACACGAACAGTCTGACGATCCGTGATACCGCTGAAAACGTCCGCTTGATTGGCGACTTGATTCAGAGCGTCGACAAGGATCGCGCTGAAGTCGTAATGGACGTCAATATCTACGAAGTCACGAAAAACAATTTCCTGCAGTTTGGTAATCAGATCGGAACACCGGGTTCGGGCGGAACTCCCTTTAGTCTCGGTGGCTCGACTGGGGTCACGATTCTGAGCGACAACGGCACCGTACGGACAGGCAACGGCAACCCGTTTGATCGCGGCGTCAACCTGGCCGCACTTGCCGGCGGTGTGCCCACAGCGCTCGCGGCCGCATTCGTCTTACCGCCATCAACCTTGACGGCATTTCAGAGCAAGGGCAACACCAAACTCATTGCGTCGACTCAAATCCATGCTTTCAACGGCGAGGAATCAACCGCTCGAATCGGACAACGCGTGCCGGTGCAAACGGCGCAGCAATATCCGTTTGGCGTGCAAACCAACACGGGCACAGCCACAAATGGACAGTTCCAGTTTCCCACGGGTGGTTTCCCGGTCATCAACTACGAGCCGACTGGTCTAACGCTGAAATTTACGCCGCAAGTTTTTCCGAACCAGGACGTGCAGGTGAAGATGAGCATCGAGTCGAAGGATGTTCTGGGCGAACAAACATCGACGCCCACGTTCACTGAACGAACTATCACCGGAACCGCACGCGTGCAGAACAATCGCACCATGATGCTGGCGAGCGTCTCGCAAGACGTTACCGCAACCGGCCGCAACGGGCTGCCGATCCTTGGTCTCATTCCTGTATTTGGGCGGTTCTTTTCCTCGCCTACTAACAGCAACCGTCGCATCGATATCGTAATCGCGGTTACGCCGCGCGTCTTGCGGGCCCCGGCCGTTACGCCACGCGATGAAGAGATGCGTCCGAGTGGAACGTTGCAATCGCCAACCACTGGTTCACTGGAAGCCATGCTGCGCGACGCGGATCGTGAGGACCAACTGGCCGAGTTGCAAAAGCAAAAGGAACAGCAAAAACAACTCGATGCAACTGCGAAGCTGAATCAAGCGGCAGCGCCAGTATTGCCCGCCCCTAATCCGGCGGCGTCTGTGGCGCAGAATACTGTCGCAATGAATTCGAGTGGGCCGCCGGCAACAACCACCGGTTCTCAGCCGCTGTCGCCAGCCCTGAAGCAGGGCGACGAATTGCCCGCGTTTGTCCCAGCCCCCAAGTCGCTGGTGAGCAGCACGGAAGCGACACAAGTCGCGGCCGTGAATGCGAACATGCCAAACGATGCCGGGGCAACGTTGACCAGCTTCTCTGCCAAACCGATCCCGACTGCGGTTGCTCCGGTTACTCCGAATCGCCGCGCGCAGTTAAGCCTGGGTCCCGATCAATCAATGAAGGTTGGCGAATCGCGCCGGCTGGTAGTGGACCTCAAAGCCGACGCTCCGCTGGCACTGGCGATTCTGGCGCTTCGCTTTGATCCGAAGATTGTAAAAATAAAAGCGTTCACCGATGCCGGCAACGGCGTAAGTGTGAGTCAGTCGACTGACGCCACCGGGGTTTGCTTGATTTCGGTAGCCAATCTCAATGGCATGACCGGGCCGGGTACGCTGCTCTACATCGACGTCGAAGGCATCGCGCCGGGTGAGGCAGCACTGCTGTTAGAGAAAGGTTTGACTCATCTGGTGGCTACGGATGCTACGGAGTTGGCCCTTGAGGCTATGTCGGTGCGCGCCACTGTGAAGTAGGAAAGTGATCTACCGGCGCGGCCAGGGTCTGAGTAATTTGAAACGCGGCGAAGCGGTGAAGGTAATTGGACTAACCGGTCGCCGCGTCGCTATGTCCCAGGTTTTTATGAGACACAATTCTCGCGGATTCACGTTGATTGAATTGGTGATAACGATCACTATCATGACCATTCTCACGATGGGAATTTTGCCGCTCATGAAACTGTCAGCCAAGCGGCAGAAGGAACTACAGCTTCGCGACACGTTGCGGCAAATTCGCACTGCGATCGATGAGTTTCATCGCGATACAGTGGGCATGAACTGCTCCGGAACAGCCACTCAAGTACAACAACAACAACAGCAGCAGGTTTTCATAGATCCTCGCAGCAAGGTTGTGATCTCTGACTGCACGGTCTTCGGGGTTGATAATCCCGATCGTTATCCGCCTGATTTGCAAACGTTGGTGGACGGCGTGAACGTTTTGCCGCGCGGCGGGAATAACCGCGATCGACCCGACCCGAACCGAACGGCCACGGAACTTGGAGATATTTCGACTAAGAAAAAGATCTACTTGCGAAAGCTGCCAATCGATCCCATGACGGGCAAGCCGGATTGGTGTTTCCGATCTTCATACGACTCGGAAGATTCTGGTTGCTCAGGCGGTGGTGAGAACGTATTTGATGTTTATTCAAAGTCGTCCGGCGAGGCCTTAAACGGAGAGAAATATCGTGACTGGTAGAAAGCAGCAAGCAGAAAGCAGTCGGCAGCAGGCAGAAGGAAGTTCTTCTGTTCGCTGGGCGTCTGCTCGGAGCCTGCGTTCTACTCTTCTACCGCCTTTGTCCGGCCGCGGCTTTACGCTGCTGGAACTAATGATTGTGATTACGATCATTATCATTCTGGCTGCCGTGGTGCTACCGCAATATCAAAAGACAATTCTGGCGACGCGCGAGGCGGTGCTGCGGGACGATTTGTTCAAGCTCCGCAGTTTGCTGGATCAATATGCGGCCGACAAACAGAAATTACCCTCGGATTTGGGTCAGCTGGTATCTGATGGTTACCTGCGCGAACTTCCGGTCGATCCGATTACAGGAGCGGCGGACTGGATACCAGAACCTGGCGATGATCCCAATTCGACCAGCGATGAGCAGGGAGTAGTTAACGTGCACAGTGCTTCAGCCGACACCTCATCAGAGGGGACTCCTTATTCTCAGTGGTGAATGTGGGATTTCGAATTTCAGAATTCGGTTTTCTCTTAACCTAAGGTGATCTGAACAAATCCACATTCCGCAATCCGAATTCGAAAATGCCCAATCCGCTAACAAGACTGGTGAACCCTCGCTTTCCGGCAACAGCGCTGGGATTTGAAAAAGGGTTTGCCTCGCTGGTCCAACTCGACCGCGGACGAGGTGGTCAATCAAACCTGCGCCGCGCGGCTACGATCGCTCTGCCCGACTCATTGATCACTCCGAGTTTCAGCGAACCTAACCTTTCCAGTCCGGCAGAACTCGCCACCGCCTTGCGCGATTTGGCAACTAGTGCGGGTCTGCTTCAGCAGAAGCGTTGGTCACTCGCATTGCCTGACGCCACCAGTCGCACCTTGATCGTAACTCTCGAATCGACGCCATCGTCGCGCAGTGAACTTGAAGAAGTGTTGACCTGGAAAATGGAACGTGGCTTTGGCCAACCCATGGATGAGCTTTCCATTTCCCGTGAACGCCTACCGGCCGACGAGCAGGGCAGAGAACGATATCTGGTTGTGGCCACCTCTGCGTACGTTCTGGCTGAGTACGAAAGCGCATTGCAAATGCTCGGCTGGCGTCCGGGGTTGATCCTGCCGCGCCATATCGGTGAAGGGCAGTGGTTGACGCTGAACGGCTTCGCGGG
Organism: Pyrinomonadaceae bacterium; assembly: GCA_035472495.1. Classification (GTDB taxonomy): domain Bacteria; phylum Acidobacteriota; class Blastocatellia; order Pyrinomonadales; family Pyrinomonadaceae; genus PSRF01. The sequence goes on from DATIPD010000007.1 coordinate 173,872, forward strand.
TGATGCGCTGCTGCTAAGTTCTTCAGAAATTGGTTTCACTGCCGTCATGTTTCGTGGCAAACAGCCACTCATCGTTCGCACGGTCAACTGCGATGCCGACGAATGTGAGGACGAGCTTTATCGTCTGTTGCTTTTTTACCGTGATCGTCGCAGTGGCGAAGCCGGTGAACCGGCCCAGCTCGCGAAGCTTTTAGTTGTCGGGCAGCTAGTCCCCAAAGAGCGGGCGAGCGAGATCGTGAACGAAACTTTGGGTTCAGATTTGCGGGCATTGGACGCTGCTGACGTTGGTTTACAGCTGGCCTCACGCGAGCTAAGCTTTGACGCAATTGCTGCCCCTGCAGGTCTTGCTACCCTATCGTGGCAATAGCGCAGTTTCGGCCGGCTTGAGTTGAAACATCTGAGATTTCCGCTACGTAATACCAGGGCATCATGAGTGCATCAATAACCCCCGCCGTATTGAGTTTCACCGCTGCCGCTGACTGTGATCTGGTGGCCAGCGCCGCGCAGGGCATGGAAGGCGGTTTTGAGGAGTTAGTGCGCCGCTACCAGCGACCGATTTCGGGTTACGTCTACCGCATGGTTGGTGACTACGAAGCGGCGCTGGATCTAACCCAGGAGATCTTCATAAAGATTTATGGATCGCTGTCGCGCTATCGACCAGAGTTCAAGTTCTCAACCTGGATTTACAAGATTGCGCACAACGCAGCGATCGATCATCTGCGACGAAATTCCGGACGCGAACGCTCAATCGTCAGTGGCACGGAAAACGATAATTACGACTTGCCGCTGGAAAGCGAGTCGCTCAGTCCCGAACAGCAGAGCGAACGTGAAGAGCGACGGGTAGAGATTGAAGTGGTGGTGCGGTCGCTGCCGACCGCCTATCGTGAGCTGGTGGTTTTGCGACACTCGCAGGATTTGACGTACGAAGAAATTGTCGAAGTGACGGGGTTGCCTTTGGGCACCGTGAAGAACCGCTTGTTCCGCGCGCGCGAGATGATGCGTCAACAATTTCTAACCAGGGGCATCACCGGGGTCTAAGTTTTCAAGTGGCTGATCTTAATTACATCTGCGAAACGGACAACATCGCTGCCTACGTCGACGGTGATCTTGATCCGGCGTTGCGATCAAATCTGGAAGATCATCTGAAGGAATGCGCGCACTGCGCTGCGGAATTGCAGACGCAGAGAATGTTCATGTGTGAACTCGATTCAGTGCTTGCCAACCCGCTCAACCTGGAAGTACCGGAAAACTTCGCGCAGTTGGTGGCGGTGCGAGCGGAGAGTGACATGAGAGGCGTGCGTGATCGCGCCGAGCACGCGCGGGCGCTGCGCTTTTGCATAATTTTAGGGCTGGCAGCTTTTGCGTTGCTGGGAGTTGCGTCCAGTAAAGCAATTGTTCTTAACGCGCGGTCGTTTGCGAGCAAGTTGTTCGGGGTGCTGAGTTTCTTTGGGGAAGCAGTCTTTAATATAGCGACCGGGTTCAGCGTCATTACGCGAGTTGTTAGTCGCACGTTGATAACGGATTCGCGTCTTGCCGGTATCTCTGGTTTGTTGTTCGTTATTCTTGCCGTCGGTTTTCTTTCCCGCCTGATAGCACGTTATCACCGAACGCGCCTTATCGAGTAAGACCTGAGGCGCGCGCATATAAATGTCCACGGGATTAACTGTGAGGGAATTCGTTTTTTTTCAACGCCGCGATCTGTCCTGGCTGACCCAGCTGTTACAGGCCTGGGGGATTGTGATCATCGCGTTCTGCTTCGCCGGCGTCGTCCGCGCGCAAAACCCTGCGGAACCAACACCGACCGAGAGTCCCTACGTAGTTGAAGGCGACAGCGATGCGATCGCTTATGCAGTGGGACAGTCACTCAGGATCAACGGCACTGCCAAAAACGGAGCGATGGCCTTTGGCGGTGATGTGATTGTACAGGGCACGGTCCAGGGCGATGTTGCGGCGGTGGGTGGTTCGGTGATTCAACTCGAAGGGGCCAGAATCGATGGTGACGTGATCGTCGTTGGTGGTTCCTATCGTCACGCCGATAAGACCCCGCTGCGTAGCCCAACCGCTCAAACGATCATGGTCGCCGGTTATGAGCAGGAACTTCGCGACATTGTGCGCAACCCGAGGGATTTACTTTCGCCGCACTGGAGCGCGCGCTCGATCGGTTTGCGGGTTCTGGCGATACTATTTTGGTTTATCGTTTCACTGGCACTGACGGCGGCGATGCCCGGCACAATTAGTCGCGGCATAACTCGCTTGCAAATGACCAGCTTGAGAGTTGCACTTATCGGTTTCATTGGCGTAGTAGCTATCGGACCGGGAACGTGGCTGGCGTTGCTTTACCTGCCCCTTCCGGTTGGCGTAGTCATTGGTCTCATGGCACTGGTACTGATGCTGATAGCCGGCCTGTTTGGCCGCGTGATCATTTATGCAGCGACCGGCCGCTACCTCCAACGAAAATTTGTAAACAATGGCAAAAACTCGGAAACCGTCGCCTTGCTGGTGGGCACTACCTTCTGGATAGTCTTGTCCTCATTACCTTATGTTTGGCCTTTCGTCGTAGCGGTGATTTGGGTGCTGAGCCTCGGTTTGGCGCTCACCGCGCGTTATCGTGTGGGTTGGAAAAATCGCATGGCGGCTTGAAAATTCCTCGTTACCGCACCCAAAAATCAAACCAGAATACCGATAACTGCATCAAACATCCCTCTCGCTGAAATCCCTTGGAAAACTTGCGGATTTTGTGCAACTTTTTCGAACACCGGGCGTGTTTACGCCGTATTCCTGCGTCCGGTCTAACAGCAATCGACGCGCAACTTTAACCTGAACATTAGTTGTGTTTCGTGCGTAACAAACTGAGGTCAGCCGGCGTCTACAGTAGTAGTCCCATTTTCTAGTTACCGCAGTTTTTCTCTCGTAAGTGAATAGGAGGCTTAATGAAAGCGCCGCTTTTTACAATTGCGCTGGTGCTGGTTGGAACGCTCGCGGGCTCGAGTGCGATCGGCCAGACGGCCGCTACCACAACCCCAGCAACGCAAGCAGGGGATCCATCAATCAGTGCCAATCGGGCACTTGGTGAAGTCAAGGTAATCGATGCCGGGAGCAAGCAGCTCATTCTGAAGACCGACGCCGGCACGCTGGTGACGGTGGTGCTGAGTGACGCGACCAGTTACATGAAAGTCGCTCCGGGTGAGACCAGTCTGACGAACGCCACCAAGGTGACATTTGCCGACGTTGCCGAAGGCGATCGCGTTTTGGCGCTGGGAAAACTTGCTGACGATCATAAGACCATCCCGGCCCGCACCGTAGTGGTGATGAGCAAGGCAGACATCGCCAAGAAACAGGATGCGGAACGAGCCGAATGGAAAAAGCGTGGCGTGCTCGGCATTATCTCGAGTCTTAAACCCGAGACTAAAGAAATTACGATCACCAGTCGCACGATGGCCGGTCCGCAGACGCTAATCATACCCGTCTCTGAAAAAGTTGAGCTGAGGCGTTACGCTCCTGACTCGATCAAGTTTGCGGATGCCAAAGCAGCAACATTTGACGAACTGAAAGTTGGCGATCAACTTCGCGCGTTGGGTGATCGAGACGCTGCTGGTGGAACATCGTTCGCAGCCCAGAAAGTCGTGACGGGTTCGTTTAAGACAGTCGCGGGCGTGATTACAGCGGCGGATCCGGCGACGGGCGAGTTGAAGATCAACGATCTGCAGACGAAGCAGCCGCTGACGATTGTGGTGAAACAGGACGCCGTGCTGCGAAAGTTTCCGTCGATGGCTGAAATGGGTGCCGGCGGCATGATGATGCGGCCCGGCGGCGGCGGCGCCGCTGCTCCTCCAGCAGGAGGAGGCCAACAGGTTATCGTGCAGGGTGGACCAGGCGGTGGACAGGGTGGTGGGCCCGGAGGGCCGCGCCCCGGCGGCGGCATGAACATTCAGGACATGCTGGAGCGTTTGCCGACTATCGCGCTCGCCGATGTGAAGGTGGGCGACACGATCATCGTTTCGAGTACGAAAGGTGCAGACCCATCGCGGCTCACTGCTATCAGTCTTATTTCCGGCGCTGACACTTTGCTCAACATGCTCGCCGCCAGGCAGCAACAAGCGGGTCAGACACCAAATCCAGCGGCGGGTCTGGGTAGTGGCATGCAATTCGGAATCGGCTTGCCGTAATCCGTAATATTAACGTTACCGATCAGAAATTCAGGTCTCAATTATGAACGTCTCCAAAAAACTGTTACGAAGTTTGTTAGGTCTTACTTTGGTTCTGGTGTTGTCCGCGCTGTCGGGTTTTGCTCAACAGACGCGCGGAACACTTCGCGGTGTCATTAAAGACGAACTGGGCGCCACGATTGTCGGCGCCACTGTGACCCTTATCGATGCGAATGGTGCCGAAAAAACAGCCACCACAAACGGCGAAGGCGCCTACGTTTTCAACGGGCTGGCCCCAGGTAAATACCTCCTGCGCGCCACCGCCGCCGGCTTTGCTGCTTCCGACGATAGCGAGGTTGAGTTAACAGCCGGCGCGCGACAATCCCTGGATCTAACTCTGAAGGTGACTATCGAAGAGCAAAAGGTGACGATTGCCGCAGAAACTCCGCTCAGTACTGAATCCACCAACAATGCGAATCAGACTTTGATTACCGGCAAGGATCTCGATGCTCTTCCGGATGACCCTGATGAGCTGGCGGCTGCATTGCAGGCATTGGCCGGTCCATCAATGGGTCCAAATGGGGGACAGATTTTTGTTGACGGATTCTCCGGCGGCCGCTTGCCATCGAAAGACTCCATCCGCGAAATACGTATCAATCAAAATCCGTTTGCGGCTGAAAACGATCAGCCATCGGGACGTATCGACGTTCTGACTCGTCCGGGCACCGACAAGATTCGCGGCAGCGCCTTCATGAATTTCCAGGACGAGAGTATGAATTCGCGCAACCCGTTTGCAACCAACTCACCCAAGCGCGCTCCCTATCAGGTGCGGCAATACGGTGGAAACCTGGGCGGCCCGCTGGTCAAGAAGAAGGCTTCTTACTTTCTTGATTTTGAACGGCGCGAGGTCGACGATAACGAACTTGTTAAAGCAACGGTACTTGACGCGAACTTGAACCCGGTAGACTTTGGCCTGGGTGTGTTGGTTCCTCGTCGGAACATCAGTTTCAGTCCGCGACTGGATTATCAGATCAACCCCAACAACACCTTAATCACAAGATACAGCTACAACCACAACAGCACGCAAAACAGCGGTGTCGGCGGTTTCTCTCTGCCGGAGCGCGGTTTCGAGTCGTCTAATACGAACCAGAATTTTCAACTCACTGAAACGGCCGTATTGAATGCCTCAATGATTAACGAATTGAAGTTTCAGTTTACGCATCAGCGGTCCCAGAGCTTGGCGGACAACACTATTCCCGCCTTGAACGTGAGCAGTTCGTTCATTGGCGGCAGTTCGCAAACTGGTGGTGTCGAAAACATTCGTAAGAATTGGGAGCTCACAGATTTTCTGGCTTACGCAAAAGGCACTCACGCATTCAAGTTTGGTGGTCGAATTCGCGGCGTGAGCATCAGCGACGTCAATCCGAACAACTTCGGTGGCACTTTCACGTTTACTGGTGCGTTGGTGCCCACGCTTGACGCAAACAATCAACCGATTACTAACCAGCCGGTTTTTGCGGATAGTTTGGAACGCTATCGCCGGACCTTACTGGGCCAGCGACTCGGCCTGACACCAAATCAGATCCGCGCTCTTGGTGGTGGTGCGTCGCAGTTCAGTGAGTCGGCTGGAAACCCCAAGGCTTCCGTGTCCCAAACTGATTATGGTCTTTATGCGCAGGATGATTGGCGTATGCGTCCTAACCTGACCTTGAGCTATGGTCTGCGTTACGAAGGGCAGACGAACATCGGCAGCAAACTTAACTTTGCACCGCGACTCGCGTTCGCCTGGTCGCCAGGGGCCGCCAACAGCGCCAAGCCGCCAAAGATGGTAATTCGCGGGGGCGGCGGTGTTTTCTACAACCGCTTTAGCGAAGGCAGCACCTTGCAGGCCAACCGCTTCAACGGCATCAATCAGCAACAATTCGTCGTTAGTGAAGTGCCGCTTTACGACGCGAATGGCCAATACGTCCCGCCTGCTCCTACTGCGCTTGATACATTTCCCAACGCGCCGCCGACGGCTTTGCTGGCCGCGCTCGGTCGGCAGATAAAATGGCAGGTCGCAGATGGCCTGCAGGCGCCGATCGTCTACCTGGCTGGCACGCAGATGGAGCGACAGCTACCGAAGCGATTCACGATGTTTGCCGGGTTGTTCCTGGTTCGTATTCAGCACGTGATTCGCGCACGCGATATCAATGCCCCGATTCCGGGGACTGGTGTTCGTCCCTTTGGAAACATTGGTGAGATTTACCAGTATGAGTCGAGTGGACGCTTCAACCAGCGAAACTTGTTCATAGGTTTCAATAACCGGTTCAGCCGGGCCATTACCTTCTTCTCGAGTTACAACTTGAGCAAGACGACCAACGATACTGACGGCCAGGGTGGTTCACTCTTTCCGGCAAACTCCTACGACATGAGTGGTGAATTTGGTCGCGCTGCTTTTGACGTGCGACACCGCTTCACGTTCGCGGGAACATTTAACTTGCCGTGGTGGCAAGTGAGTTTGAATCCATTCATCATTGCGAGCACCGGCGCGCCCTTCAACATCACGACGGGCCAGGATCTCAACGGCGATCGACTCTTCACTGAGCGGCCGTCGTTTGCTCCGGCCGGTGTCAATTGCAATAACCCGCCGGCAAACATCGTCTGCACGCCGTACGGGAATTTCAACCTGCGTCCGGCCGTTGGTGAAGAGCTGATTCCGCGCAACTTCGGACAGGGTCCGGGATTCCTTTCCGTCAACATGAGGATTTCAAAGACCTGGCAATTCGGCTCCATCCACTCTTCGGCGGCGGCTAATCCACAGGGGCAGGGACAAGCTGCAGGTCGACCGGGAGCTGGCGGTGGCGCTGGACGCGGAGCTGCTGGTGGCGTTCCGCGAATTCCAAACTCCGGCGGCGGTGGCGGCGCGCGTGGCGGCGGCGGTGGCATTCCGGGCATCAGCCCACCAGGCGGCGGCGGATCGGAAGCCAAACGCTACACAATGCAGTTTTCGTTGAACTTCCAAAACGTCTTTAACAAGGTCAACCTGTCGCCGCCGGTTGGTAATTTATCGTCACCATTCTTCGGACAGAGTCTTGCGCTCAACGGAGGCTTCGGCGGATTTGGTGGCTTCGGCGGCGGTGGTGGAGCAGGCGGCGGCAGTGGCGCCGGCAACCGTCGGGTCACAGCGCAAGTACGTTTCAACTTCTAAGCTTTTTGCGCGAACGAGCTGCTCAACGAAGGGCAGCTCGTTCGCTAATGGAATCCCCGCTCATGGAATGTTGGTAACCCCAGAGGATTAGACATGAAAAGAAATCTCTTCCGCACCTTGTTCTTACTAGTGTTGGCGCTATCTCTTTCGACTGCCATGCAAGCGCAGACTGATGCAACTCAGCAAGCGAATGACAGCAAAGCAAAGGCGACGACGGGCGGCGCTAAAGATCCGACGCCGGCAACCGCCATTACCGCGTCGACCACGCCAATTGATTTAGCGCGCGCTGCGCTTGCCGCCCAGGGCGGTGACAAATACAAGACGATGAAGAACATGATCCTGCAAGGTTCCGTGGATCTGTATGCGCCAAACTCCACTTTTTCTCTTCCCGGTGGTTTTGTTTGGGTGGAAGCCGGGGAAAAAGTTCGCCTGGAGGTGAATGCCCCGCCGACAGTAAGCTTCAAACAAATTTACGATGGCCAGCGCTCGTACAGTTCGCTGCCTGGCGTCGAGCTTCCGCCGGCCAGCAAGTTTGGTTTGCCGCTGCTTGGCAAGTTCGATCAGCCTGGCTATACGGTTAGCGCCCTTCCGGACAAGAAGAAACTGCGCGGTTTCCGCATTGCCGATGCCGAAGGGAACGCGACCGACTTTTTTGTCGACCCGGCAACGGGTCGCGTCATGACTTTCCTGATTGCTTACAATGGCTTCACCTTTGGTACTGACAACAAGAAGTTTAAGGAAGTCGAAGGAGTCTTGATTCCTGTCAGTTTCAGCCAGCGCCTGGAAATGCAGGCGGGGGCGTACTTCGCTGAATATAACGTGAAAACCGTTAAGTTAAATCAAGCGTTGGGTGACGATGTTTTCAACATACCGAACTAGATCGATTCGCGAAATCGTAAAACGAAAAAAGGCCGTTCTCTTGAGGACGGCCTTTGTTTTTTGGATCAAAGGCGGCAGTAGATCCCCTCACCCTTGGGTAGGGAAACTAATCTGAAACTTTTTGCCTCTTTCTGTCACTCACTCACGAGCGTGGCTTTTGAATAGACGACAGGAAGGGAAAGGTGAGGCATAGCCGGGCACTACTGACGAGCATTCTGTTGTTGCTGGCGATCGCTGCCGCACGTTCAGTTGTGGCGCAAGACGCACCGAGTGACGCCTCGCGTTGTTTCAAGGAGGGACTCGCTTCCTATGACCGCGGCGATTTTGAAAAAGCCACCGAGTGGTTCAAACAGGCAATCGCGTTGCAACCTGACTTCGCTGAGGCGCACAACAATCTCGGTCTGTCGTATTCAGGTCTGGGACGGCACCTTGACGCTATCGACGAGCTCAAATGGGCAATTCGGCTGAAGCCTGTTTTTGCTGAGGCATATTGCAGTCTTGGCGCGGAGTATTACGAAGTCCAGGACGTCAAGAATGCGATAGAAGTTCTGCGCCGCGCGATTGAACTGCGACCAGGGTATGCAGTCGCGTTCAATAACCTCGGAGTGGTGTTGCTTGAAACGGGGCACATTCGAGAAGCAGTTGCCGCTTATCAGGAAGGGCTCAAGTTGCAGCCGACTCGACCGGAAGCTTATCGCAACCTCGCGCGGGCACTCGGTGCGGCCGGCGATTACGACGGCGCGCTGGTTCAACTAGAAAAAGCAGTGCAGCTAAAACCAGACTACTACGAAGCCTACAACAACATCGGCGTCGTTTGTTTTCAGAAAGGCTGGTACAAACGCGCCAAGGAGTCTTTCGTTCTGGCCGTCAAGCTCAACGAAGAATTTGCCGAAGCAATTTACAACCTGGGGGTGTTAGGCATCGCTCTCAAACAAAGAAGCGAATCCATCGCGCAGTATCACCGTTTGAAAAATCTCGATTCCGAGTTGGCCGGCAACCTTTACAGCGGCATCTACAAGGGAATGGTTCTTGACTTAAGGAACAAATAGACCGGCCGTACGTTGGTAATTAATCACTGACAAGGGTCGGGAAGAAGTTGAAGCACTGATTTGGATAGATGATAGATCACCTTGCTATCGATCTGGTTGGCATCAAGCGCCGTAAGGAGTCTCGTGCCGGTGTGATGAATAGTTCCCTCGACCTGATCGTCCGCGCACGCACCGGCGATCATGAAGCCTTCCGGCTTCTTTTCGAGCGCTATGCGCGCCCGATTTTGTCGTTTGTCTTTAATCAGGTGGGCCGGCACGACGTTGCTGAAGAGTTGACCCAGGAAACATTCGTTCGCGCCTATAGCCACCTGCAAGACTTACGCGACGCGGAAAGATTCTCCACGTGGCTTTTCGGCATAGCCCGCAATGTCGCGCGCGAATGGCTGCGAACCGGCGCGACGGTTGCTAGTTCGTTAGACGTTGGCTCTTTTCCAGAACAACTATCCACCAGCGATTCTTCACCGGCCGACGACTACTCTGAGAAGGAATTGAGCAGGGCCATCCTGCGAGCGCTTCGCTCGCTGGACGAAGACAGAAGAGTGGTGTTCTCGCTTAAGGTTTTGCAGGGCACTTCCTACCAGGAAATCACAGAGATTACCGGATTTTCTCTCGCCAAGGTGAAAACAGATTTACACCGCGCGCGCGGTGAAATGCGACAAAAACTTCGCCGTTATGTGGAGATGAAGTAGATGAAATGCGATGAATTCCAAATGCTGCTGGAAGCGGAGTTCGACGGAGAGGGAACCAGCGAGCCGCAGATTGAGTTGAACCGGCACCTTGACTCGTGCGCTGACTGCCGGGCGTTTCTCGCGCAACTGCGCAGCGAGAGTGAAATCTATTCAGCGTATTCGTCGGACGTGAATGTGCCGGTCGACTTGTGGACCAAAGTGCAGGCGCGCATCGAAGCGCCACCGCTAGAATCAGCAAATCGTGGATTGTTCACTGGTTGGCTATCCGCTCCCTTCAGTTTGCCGCGCGTAAGCGTTTGGGCGACTGCTGTTCTGGTGCTGGCGGCGATCGGCGTGACCGTTGCGGTAATGAAGTACGTTGGCAACCAAAGTGCCGTGGTTAGTAAACCGGAGCAATCAGCAAAAGTGGGTCAGCTCGCAAACGACGCTTCGCCAAATCCAAACCAAATATCGGAACCGCAAAAGAAAGCTGACGACGTCGAGCAAGCGCCGGCGCTCGTGGCTCATGACAAAACTCCGCGAACGTCCGCGCCCCGGCCGCGTGGCAATACACCCGATCAGCTGGTTCAGGACGCAGAACAGAAATACTTGACGGCCATCGCGATGCTTTCGCGCACGGCACAGCGAAAACGTTCGCAGCTTGACCCGGGCTCGCTCGCGCGCCTGGATCAGGCGCTGGCTTCCGTGGACCGCACGATCGCTGGAACGCGCAAGGTTGTCCGGCAGCATCCGGATGACCCGGTCGCTGTGCAATACATGTTGAGCGCTTACTCGAGGAAGGTCGATGTGCTGCGAGAAATGATTGGCTACTAAACATTTGATGCAACCCACCGATAACAACAGAAAACGTATCCAGCAAATAGTGATAGGAACCCTGGTGGTTCTCGGTCTACTGCTTTTGATTCCGAGTAATCACGCGCTGGCGCAAACGAAGGAGCGTTACTACTCTTCGTTTAGCACCAACGTTCAGCGCGGCATAATAGTTGGAGTCGACAATCGCACTACTGGACCGATCACGATTAGTGGCTGGGACCGCGATGTAATTGAGGCGCGCGCTGTGAGTTCGCGAGGCGCCGAAATCGTGCTCGTCGGTCGCGCGGAAACCTCGGGCGTGCCACGGCTTTTTCTTAAGGCTGACTATGCGAATCTGGAGCAGCCCGCCACGCCAACCGTCCCCGTTGATAAGGTCCCCGTCAGCGACGACAAAGTTGTGCAAATCCGTCTTGAGGTGAGGGTGCCGCGTTACACCGAAATCGAACGAATTGAAGTTTTCAATAGCGACGTCCAGGTTAGTGATGTAGAAACTTCGATCGTTGTTTCCGGAAGAAGCAGCACCATCACTCTAAAACGAGTTGGCGCCGCCGATGTCCAAACGCGTGACGGCAATGTTGAAATCGAAGGGGTCAATGGTCTGGCATCTGTCGTTACTGCTAGTGGCGGTGTGCGTGTAAGTAAGTCGAAAAGGCTGGTTCACGTAGTTTCGATCATCGGTCCAATTGAAGTGAGTTGTTCGAGCGGGCGCGTGGATGTGTCAAACACCGGATCTCCCATAACCCTGGCAAACATCGACGGCGACGTTGATGCAATCGCAACGAACAGCAACGTGACATTGAGCGGGAACCTGCGTGAAGGCGCCCGGTATTATCTGAAGTCAATGTCAGGACGAGTTGAGATGGAATTGCCTGGCAACCCGCGCGGCTTCACTTCTACGCTTTCCTCTTATCGCGGCCGCATTGAAAATGATTTTGAGCTGGACAAAAAGATAACAAAGCAGGGCAAACAGACGATTGTCAGTCCCGAGGATCGACGGGTGATTCAGCGATTCGGAAACGGGAAAACCCAAGTGCTGCTGGATTCGTTTGAGGGTTTAGTGCGTCTGACTAAAGTGGAAGAGGCGTCAATACCAGCCTGCAAATAAACGGCGCGCAGGGCGGGTTAGACGCTCGTGATTTCCGTCTCTTTCGATTTTGAAAGCTCGTCGATTTTGGCAATGAAGGTGTTGGTCAGTTTTTGCACTTCGTCGAGGCCGGTGCGCTCGTTGTCTTCGGAAATTTCCTTGTCCTTAAGCATCTTTTTCAAACGCTCGTTGGCGTCGCGTCGGACATTACGCACGGCAGTGCGGTGATCTTCGGCGATGTCGTGGACCTGCTTAGCCAATTGTTTTCGTCGTTCTTCAGTTAGTGGCGGAATGGGAATGCGTACGAGCTTGCCGTCGTTTGAAGGGTTGAGGCCGAGATCCGCAGAGCGGATGGCTTTTTCGATCGCAGGAACCTGGGTTTGGTCCCAGGGTTGAACGGTGAGCAACGCGGGTTCGGGCGCGTGCACTGACGCCATTTGATTGATTGGCGTGGGCGTGCCGTAGTAATCAACCATCACCGAATCAAGCAAACTAACTGCAGCCCGTCCGGTACGCACCGTCGCCAACTTGCGGCGGAAGTCTTCAATCACCGCTTCCATGCGCGGCTTTGTGTCTTTGATAACGTCCTTCTCACTCATACGAAATCTCCGAAGGGATTGCTACTGTGATAGAGCAAGTAGTTCAGAGTTCAAGCTTCAGCTGGTGCATTTTTCTGTCGCTGCAATCTTAAGGTTGAACTCTGAACTGCTTGCTCCAACTTGAAACTCGGAACTAGAAACTGCTTTATTTTCCTACCCAAACTCTGGTGCCGACTCCCGGCTCGCCTTTTACTACGCGCGTGATGTTGCCGCCGTGTCGCATATTGAAAACCACTATCGGCAGGTTGTTGTCCATGCACAGCGAGATCGCCGAAGCGTCCATCACTTTCAGCTGACGCTCGAGCACCTGCTGGTAAGTTATGGAATCGTAACGCTCGGCGGTTGCATCCTTCATGGGATCAGCGGAGTAAACGCCTTCAACCTTAGTGGCCTTGAGAATGATGTCAGCCCTGATTTCGAGGGCGCGCAAGGCGGCTGCGGAATCAGTCGTGAAATAAGGGTTACCGGTGCCGGCGGCGAAGATCACGATGCGACCCTTCTCCAGGTGTCGAACGGCGCGGCGGCGAATGAACGGCTCGGCCAACTGCGGGATGTCAATGGCGGACATCACGCGAGTTTGCACGTCGAGTTTTTCGAGCGCGTCCTGCAGTACGACGGCGTTCATAACCGTCGCCAGCATACCGATGTAATCAGCAGCCGAGCGATCCATGTTGCCGGCACTTTTCGAGACGCCGCGAAAAATATTGCCACCGCCGACCACAACAGCAACCTGGACGCCGAGTTCATGTACCGCCTTGAGCTCTTCGCCGACCATGCGCGCAACGTCTACGTCGATGCCGTAGTTCTGCTCGCCCATCAGGGCTTCACCTGAAATTTTTAGCAGGACGCGACGGTAAGTCGGTCCTGCGTTTTCGGGGTGTGAGCTGTCAGTGGTCATTCGAATTCGGAAAAGGTTTCAGCTTGCTCTCCCAAGGGGAGGGGCTAATCAGAAACTAACTAATCATCGAGGCGACTTCGCTGCCGAAGTCTTCTACCTTCTTCTCCAGACCTTCGCCCATCTTGTAGCGCTGGAAGCGGCGAACTTTGAACTTCTCGCCGGTCTTGGCAGCTTTTTCGAGCACAAGCTCACCGACCGTCTTGGCGGGATCTTTAACGAACGGCTGATCAACCAGCACGGTTTCTTCGTAGAACTTGTTCATGCGACCTTCGACGATCTTGTCGATCACCTGGTCTGGCTTGTTCGCGTTCTTCGGATCGTTTTTCGCTTGGGCGCGGGCAATCTCTCTTTCCTTGTCGACGTCCGCCTGGGCTACATCTTCGCGGCCCACATACCGGGGCTCGGCGGCCGCGATGTGCATTGCGATGTCCTTGACGAGTTGCTGAAACTCCTCGCCACGCGCGACGAAATCGGTTTCGCAGTTTATCTCAACCAGCACACCGACTTTGCCACCCATATGAATGTAGGAACCAACGATGCCTTCGGCCGCGATCCGACCTTCTCGTTGTTTCATCGATGCTTCGCCCGTCTTACGCAGGATCTCGATTGCTTGCGCTTCGTTGCCATCAGCCTGCACGAGCGCGGCCTTGCACTTCATCATCGGTGCGCCGGTCTTGTCGCGCAGCTCTTTTACTGCGGTTGCGGTTACTTCTGCCATGATTATGAAACTCCCTAGATTATTTCTGACGCAGATTAACGTCTGCGGTTTGCATGCTATGGATGCGCAAGCTAACAGTTTGCGCTACGGTTCGACGCTTATCAAAAAAGCGCAGCCCGGCGGAACTCCCCGCTTTCAAGGCTGCGCTCGCCGGTGATAGAAATCTTGAACTTCTTAAACTAGCTGGCCGCCACAACCGCGTCGGCGCCTTCTTCGACCGACTCTTCCGTTGGGGCGGGCGCTGCGCTGATTTCCTCAGGCACAGTCGCGGCAGCGGTACTTTCGCCTGAATCCGTCGGCTCCGGAGCAGCGGGCGATTCGGTCGCGACTTCCGCAGTTTCGGCAACAGCTGCCGTGGTTTCGCCTTCGACTGCCGCTTCCCCTGTCTGCGAAACGACGCCGCCTTCGGTAGCGATTTGCTGACCTTCGAGTATCGAGTCGGCTATGCGCGAAGCAAACAAACGCACGGCGCGCAGCGCGTCATCGTTACCGGGGATGACGTAATCGATGCCTTCGGGAGAGCAGTTTGTGTCGACTACGGCAACGATGGGAATACCCAGCCGGTTAGCCTCAGCGACTGCAATCTCTTCTTTGCGCACATCGATAATGAAAACGATATCGGGAAGGCGACTCATCGACTTGATGCCCGAAAGGTTTTTGTTCAAACCCTCGCGCTCACGATCGAGTTTGATGCGCTCCTTCTTCGTCAGCTTTTCGTAACGGCCATCAGTCTCCATCGCTTCCAGATCTTTAAGTCGTTTAATCGACTTTTGGACTGTTTGGAAGTTTGTCAGCAGACCGCCAAGCCAGCGTTGATTGACGTAATACTGACCGGCGCGCTCGGCTTCTTCACGAACGGCGTCCTGAGCCTGTCGCTTGGTGCCGACGAACAATACAGTTTTGCCTCTGTCTTCGGCGATCGCACCGGAGACAAAGCCCAACGCGTCGCGAAACATTCGCTGGGTTTTCTGCAGGTCAATAATGTAAATGCCGTTGCGCTCGCCAAAGATGTATTCCTTCATCTTTGGGTTCCAGCGCCTTACCTGGTGGCCGAAGTGCACGCCGGCTTCCAGGAGTTCTTTCATCGTAACCGAAACCAAAATCTAATCTCCTTTTCAGTGAACTGGTTTAATGTACTCGCCTTAACTCACGGGCCCTTCGAAAAGAGCAACCAATCCGAGTTAAGGCAATGGCGTTGTGTTATTTCCGATCGTCGAATGCCAATGCCGAGTGAAAACTTTGTCGCGATTGAAACGAATCGGAAATCGGCAATCGCTAATCGGCAATGTCTTACCGCTTGGAGAACTGGAAGCGCTTGCGGGCGCCCTTCTGCCCGTACTTCTTGCGTTCCTTGATGCGCGGGTCGCGGGTAATCAAGCCCGCCTGCTTCAATTGCGGACGAAGATCAGCGTTGTACTCGAGCAATGCGCGCGTGATGCCATGACGAATGGCGCCGGCTTGACCAGCTGGTCCGCCGCCGCGCACGTTGATCAAAACATCAAACTTGCTGACCGTTTCGGTCAACTGCAACGGTTGCCGGATGATCATGCGCAGAGTTTCGTTGGGGAAGTACGCATCAAATGCCTTCCGATTAATCATGAAATCGCCGCTGCCTGCCCTCAGGTAGACTCTGGCGGTTGAACTCTTTCTCCGACCCGTTCCGTAATATTGAATATCAGCCACAGCTATATCGTCCTCTTATCAACTCTGCTTTGTTAGGTTTGCTTTGCTTGCTTGGGGTGTCGAGGAGTGAGTTCGTGGCCTTCAGGGCGTTGGGCTGCATGGGGATGTTCGCCATCCGCGTAGACCTTTAACTTTTTGGCCATGGCCTTTCCGAGTTTGGTCTTGGGCAGCATGCCCTGAATTGCCAGCGAGATGACCCGTTCCGGCCGCTTTGCAAACATCTCGGCCGCGCTCACTTCGCGTAGGCCGCCGGGGTAAAGCGTGTGCCGACGATACATCTTCTGATCAACCTTCGATCCTTTCAAAACCGCCTGTCGCGCATTAATCACGATCACGTGATCGCCCATATCCATGAAAGGGGTCCACGCTGGATTGCGTTTTCCGCTCAGAATCGAGGCCACTTCAGACGCCAGATGACCCACCGTTTGACCGGCGGCATCTATTACGTACCACTTGCGTTTTCCAGCGAGGTCTTTGCCGCTGGGAAAGTATGTTGACATGGTTAACTATCTCTGTTTTCAGGTACTAAAAAGCGAACGGGTAGGATACTTTCGGCGGAAAAGGATGTCAAGTTGAGGACTCGAGCAGAGGTTAGAGGTCAGAGGTCAGGCGTCGGGACTTAGAGGTCCGGTTTGGCTACCAAAAGCAAAGAGGTCAGGGGTTAGCATTTATCTGACCTCTGACCTCTGACCTCTGACCTCTGACCTTACGGCTTATCCGGTGTCGAGCCTTCCTTCTTCAACTTCGGCGGCTCTTTGGTCTCACCTGGCTTCGACTCAATGCCATCCGGGTTAGTGGTTGAATCGTCCGGTGTTGGCTGCCGTCGCTTGAGAGTTGGACGTCCCGGCGGGCCTTCGTCGGCGCCTTGGATCGCTCCAGCCGTCGAGGCCCGAGCGTTGGACAGTCGTAGGAGTTTTGCCTTAACGCGCTGGAATTCCGAAGTGCTAATCACGTACTCATCGTGCTCCGGGAAGCGAGCGGCCAGCGCGAGGGCGGCGGCGCGTCGATCTGGTGGCGCCGGGTGCGATGCAAAAGCACGCGAAATCAGTCCCGGCTTCTTCTTGTTCTTCGACTCGAGTTTTTCAAACATGGTGGCCATCGCGCTCGGGTCATAACCGGCGGCGTACATGTACTGCACCCCAAGCTTGTCAGCTTCTTCTTCAGCGCTGCGGCTAAACTTCATGAAGATTCCCAGCATGCCCAGTCCGGCCGTGTTCTGGAAGACCATTCCCGGAATGCCACCCAGGAAGATCGACGTGCCCATCGCCAGATACTCGAGCAGGGAAGCTTTGGTTTGGTTTTCCACTGCGTGGCGAGCAGCGACGTGTGCAATCTCATGCGCCATCACGCCCGCAACTTCCGCTTCGTTGTCCGCTACCAGAATCAAACCTTTGTTGACGTAAAAGAACCCGCCGGGTAGTGCAAACGCGTTTACCTCGTCGGAATCGATAACTTTGATAGTGAACGGAATCTTCGTGTCGGAGTGGAGCACGATGTTCTGGCCGACGCGGTTAATGTATTCCGTGATCACCGGGTCGTCGACGAATTTCGCCTGTCGATCAACTTCCGCCGCCAGCTCGCGACCCAGTCGCACTTCTTTTTCGGTCGAGCCGCTCATCTTGGCGATGATGCCCTTGTTGATGTTGCGCTTCCCGATCATCGCCGGGTCCTCGTTAACCGAAAGCGGTTTCTTGGAACTCGCGGTGGCGGTCGCCGGTGCTGGCGTGTTGTCCTTCTTGGGATCAGAAGTTTGGGAGTTATCCTTGGCTTTGGATTTTGAGTCGGACGACGTTTGGCCAAGGCTAGCCACCGAACCTGCCAACAGCGACGAAGCGAGCAGCAGCGCGGTTACGAGGCGGGAGAAGCTATTCATTGAAAACCTCCAACTTTCAAACAGGCTTGCGGAAAGCCTTGAGCCTTCCATGATTTCGGATTGAGGGTTTCTGCGCAGGCGAATTGTCTACCGAGAGCCCAAACCGAGAGAAGTTTTTTTCGTTAATTCAAACGCGCAGTCTATGATGCCCGCCAATGGCCGCTTGGTTGCGCGACTTTTCTGACAACCGAAAGGCCATTTCGCTTCGGCAAACAGGGGATGCTTTGGCGATCGCGTGATGGAGACCATTATAATCCACTGCCCTGATAAAAGCCCAAGAAATCACCCGTTTTCGCTACCGATTTACGCGCGAACTCGGACGAGCGCCTGAGGGTCACCGGCGAATGCAAAAACCATGAGCCAAAGACGAAAGCCTACTATTTCCATCATTGGCGCAGGCCGGCTGGGTCAGGCGCTCGCCCTCGCGCTGCAGGAATCTGGCTATCCTGTTATGGCGTTAGTCGCGCGACGACGTCAGAAAGCCGAAAAAGCCGCGGCTACTCAGGCAAAAAATAAACGCCGCCCAGCGGCTCTCGCGGCAACGGAGTTGGCCGATCTTCCCGATACCGACGTAGTTTTGATTTCCACTCCTGACGATGCGATCGCGGGAGTAGCGGTCGAACTTGCAAAACTTCAGCGCGGCAAGCGACGACGAGTCGTGCTGCATACAAGTGGTGCGTTGTCTTCGGAAGTCTTGGCACCGCTCGCGCCGAGTGGTTTTCAGACGGGCTCTTTGCATCCCTTGGCTTCGATTAGCGAAACGCTAAGTGGCGCGCGTTCGTTGCACGGAGCGTTCTTTTGTGTCGAAGGCACAGCGAAAGCGAAGGCGGTAGGGAAAGCAATTGTGCGCGACCTGGGTGGCCGCAGCTTTACCATCAAGCCCGAGCACAAAACGCTGTACCACGCCGCAGCGTTGACGGCTTCGCCACAACTCACGGCGCTCTTCGACGTTGCGGTTGAGTTATTGGCGGCATGCGGGTTGAGCAAGCGACAAGCGCAGGAAGTGTTCATGCCGCTGCTGGAAAGCACAGTTAACAACTTACGAACGGCAACGCCGCAACAGGCGCTCACCGGAACCTTCGCCCGTGGTGACATTGAAACGGTGCGCCGTCACCTAAAGGCGCTATCCGGCAAAGGCCACGCTGACGTGCTGGAGATTTACAAACTCCTCGGCAAACACTCGCTAAAACTGGCGCAAAAAAACGGCCTCGACCCGAACCGTGTTGCCGAAATTCTGAGACTCCTTAGGTGAGTCAAGCCACTGCAGGCTAGCCGCGGATTAACGCGGATATCGCGAATCTGAAATGAACTAGACAGGATACATGACCGTTAAGAACGGTCGACTAACCAGCTCACCCTAGTCTGCGCCGCTCATGCTTTGTTTGTCCCTTCTGCGAATCCGCGTTCCACCCGCGTAAACCCGCGGCCAATTCTCCCTCGTTTGTCTATTCACTATTCACTATTTACTATTCACTATTCATGGAACGTTCACCCAGCGACAGTTACAGCCTAACTCTGCGCGTCAGACTCGCTTCCCGCGCCGGCACACTCGGCGAGGTGGCCACCGCGATCGGTAAAGCCGGCGGCGACATCGGCGCCATCGACATCGTTACCGTCGCGCGCGATCACATCATTCGCGACATCACCGTCAACACCGTTTCAAGTGAGCATGAAGACGCGATCGTCGCGGCCGTGGCAGCGATCGACGGCATCGAGGTGCTGCATGTTTCCGACCGCACGTTCCTCATGCACATCGGCGGCAAGATTGAAGTCGTTTCGAAGATGCCTTTGAAAACGCGCGCCGATCTTTCGATGGCTTACACGCCGGGCGTTGCGCGTGTTTGCGAAGCGATTCATGAGGACCCGGAAAAGGCGTTCACCTTAACGATCAAGAAAAACACAGTTGCGGTGGTAACTGACGGCACCGCCGTGCTCGGTCTCGGCGACATTGGCCCGGCGGCGGCGTTGCCGGTGATGGAAGGGAAGGCAATGCTCTTCAAAGAGTTTGCCGGCATCAATGCATTTCCGATCTGTCTCGATACCAGGGATCCGGACGAGATTGTGCGTACAGTGAAAGCAATCGCGCCTGCTTTTGGCGGGATTAACCTTGAAGATATTTCGGCGCCGCGTTGTTTCGAAATTGAAGAACGACTCAAACAGGAACTCGACATTCCCGTCTTCCACGACGATCAGCACGGCACCGCGGTCGTTGTGCTCGCGGCCTTAATTAACGCGCTGAAGATCGTCGGCAAGGAGATGAGCGCGATCAAAGTGGTGGTTAACGGTGTGGGCGCGGCGGGCACGGCGTGCACTAAGATCGTGATGTCTGCGGGAGTACGCAACGTAATCGGCTGTGATCAAAAAGGCGCTATTTATCGCGGACGGCAGGAGAACATGAACGCGAACAAGGAGTGGTATGCCGAGCACACTAATCCAAATGGCGAGCAGGGCAGTCTGCACGACGTAATTAAAGGCGCTGACGTTTTCTTTGGCTTGTCAGTTCCCGGAGTTCTGGGCGTTGAAGATGTCCAGGCGATGGCGGAAAAGCCGATTGTGTTTGCGATGGCGAACCCGACGCCGGAGATCATGCCGGAGGATGCTGCACCTTACGTCGCAGTGATGGCGACTGGCCGTTCGGATTATCCGAATCAGATCAACAACGTGCTTTGTTTCCCGGGAATCTTCCGCGGCGCGCTTGCCTGTCGCGCTTCACAAATCAACGAAGAAATGAAACTCGCTGCCGCACATGCGCTTGCCGGCATCATCAGCGAACAGGAACTCCATCCCGAGTACATCGTTCCGTCAGTGTTTGATAAGCGTGTTGCGGAAGCTGTTGCGCACGGTGTTGAAGAAGCTGCCTACCAAACTCACGTGGCGCGACGCGATTGTGCCGGACATGACGAATGAAGCGCTTCGCTTTGAGTGCGCCGGCCTGTCGGCGCCAGGTCGGCCGTTAGATATCGGGTTCAGCCGCCGACGAGCAAAGCGGTGACAGGTCATCGCACTCCAAAGAGAAGCGCACAGCAAAAAGCCTGAGCTGTTAGCCCAGGCCTTTGCATTCATAAACAAATCTGACGTTCCGCTTACAACTTCAGCACGCCATTCTCAACTACCGTTTTGCCATCCAGCGTCACCGTGCTACCGGGCAAATAGTTTGTCAGACCATAAGAGACTTTATTGTCGCCGCCGGCCCAACTGTTATTGCCGATTCCCACCGTGACCATGCCTGATTGAACCCAGTTGCCGAGTTTGCTGGCGGGCCAAACGTGCAGATTCGGATTGATGCCAAAATCTACAAAGCCAAACAATTCTTTGCCTTCGCCGTTGGCATCATAGGAAGCTTTCAGATCTGCGAAGCCGGGACCTGACCCCGTCATTTCCGTCACCTTACCGGCGGCGAAGGTCAACGTCAGATTGGTTACCTCTTTGCCGCGGAAGAATCTTTGGGATTCAACAATCTTGCCAGTCGCTGTTCCGGGAACTACTGAACAGAAAACTTCACCCGCTGGCAGGTAAACTGAAACCGCTGGTCCACCTTTTTTTACGTCGTCGGCAGAGATGATCCCATCGCTGACAAAAAACTGACGACCTTCAATCTTCACGGTTAGATCAGTGCCGTTGGAATTTGTGATGTGTACTTCCTTGCCGCTGGCAAGTTCCGTTTTTACTTTTTCACCAGTGGTTTGGATTGCCGAGTAGTCTGCGTTCACCGCTTCCCAGAAAGTCTTGGCGAGGTCGTCCTGCGACATCCCAAGTTGCTTCGCCAGAAATGCAGTCGGATAAAGGTTGTTGCCGATGCCCACCTGCCTAACGCTACGCTTCAAATAGAGATCAGCCACCGGTTCCGTTGCCTTCCCAACGGCGGCCAGGCGCGCCGGGGAAATGCCGTTCGCGGCGTCATCCGATTCCGACGCATCGATATTAATCGCGACCGCGGGCAGGGTCGCTAGTTTCAGGTCAAGGTCAGGTGATTGTGAATCATATTTCTCGGGAACTTCTTCGTAGTACTTTTTGAACATGCGATCGCTGCCGATTGTCAGCAGGGGAAACGCACCCACTTTGCGCACGTCGGTGTCGAGATCTTCCAGTAGTTCGAGGTCGCGCACGCCGCCATTGATGAAGACGATTTCGCCTTCTTTAACACCGGCAACCTGATTCACCAATCGATCGGAAAGAGCATCAATATCTGTGGGCGCACTCTTTTTTGCCGTTTCGGTGGAGGCCGCTGGTGTTGTTTTATTTTCAACGGTGCTGCTGGGAGCTGGCGTCTGCTGGCATGACGCCAATGACAACGACACGAGGATAGAAACTAAGAGCAAACAGAATTTGGGAGACATTTTGCGGTTCCTTCGGAGAGTCTAATTTCGAATAGCACGCCGCTTCTACGCTAGCCACCAGCAATTGTCAACGTTGGAGGGATTGAAGGTAATTGTTCAAATTGAAATCCTCTGTGAGTTCCGTGTTCTCTGTGACTCGGTGGTAAGTTTGTTCAAGTTCTATAACACGGAGGCACAGAGGTACTCAGAGATTGCACAGAGAAGACCGGAGCTTAGCGATACCGGATTGAAGTGTCAGCGTACGCCGAAGAGTTGCATCGTGCGCCAGCGGCGTGAGAGTCCTTGCACGATTGTGGCGCGGCGGCGCTTTCGTTCTTTTTGATCAGTGGCCAGCATGAACTGGAGTGAGTGTCCGTTAGCGGTCCAGCCATCGCTGGAAAATGAAATCGGCAAATCAACTTCGGTGTCGTCGTCCGAAGCCCAGACCGCGCCGGAGACTTGTTCGCAGTGAAAGAGATAATGCTCGGCGCCAGTGAAGACGCTGCGCCAGTAACCGCCGTACATCGTCTTGTAGACAACGCCGCCCGCCTGCACATAAACCTGACTACCCTTGATGATTTTGTAGTTTATCTTGCCGAGTAACTCCAGCACTCGCGTCTGATCACGCACAGTCGGTTGTGATTTAGCGGGTTTGCGATTGAAGGTGTAACCGGCGAAGTTTTGTTCTTCCGAACTGAAGCTGTCATCAAGCGAACGCACGGCGTTATCGGCACGCCATGATTCAGATTGGTAGCGAGGAGTTTGCTGCCTGGGCTGCTTGCGATTCATAGGCGCCCTTCCGCGGTCGATCACTGCCAGCGAAGTCGTCGGTAGTTTATTCCTGAGGCCTGGAGAACGCCAGAGATTTTCGTTGCGAATGGAGAAATGACGATACAGAAAATTGGAAACGGGAAGGGTTGGGGGCCAAGACACCGACGACCGATGCTCTTCGGGCTAGCCGCATGAATGCGAAGCAGCCTTGCCCGAAAACTCGCCGTCGGAACTTCGTTTCTGTGTAACCTCGGGTTCACTGTGCCTCTGTGCTGGTTTTTTCACGCAAATATTAACCACGGAGACACAGAGAACACGGTGGTTGCACAGAGAAAGATGGTGTCAACCCACTTTTCGGGCAAAGCCCGTCAAAGCTAAACCCTCGACTTCAGATCGGAATCTGCGTCAGTGGTTGTCGTGCGGACGGCACCGGGCAGTTGTGCTTTCGCAGTTTTTCCACCAGCAGTCCCGCAATCGATCCGTAAGCGATGATGACCAGAATGATCACCATGTTGGTTGAAAAAAAGAGTACCGGTATTGCTGCGAGGAAGCCGCATTTGAAAACCCAACATAACACCGCGAGCCTGACGCAGAGACCCGGTCCGCACCAATAGGCCCACAGCGCCCACGCCAGTGACGACGCTCCCAGCAGAGCGATGCCAGTTGCCAGACTAGTCGGGTTCTGCGTGCCAATGCCAATCGCGATGCAGGCTAATGCCGCGAGTAGTGCAAACGCCGCGGCGGCTGCAGTGAACAGGCAGCGCAGCGGTGGCCAGTGTCCGCCGTTTCCATTCCCATTGCCATTGTCGCTGCCGCTCCCTGGTTCACCGGGTGCGGGTTTGCATTGGATTGGGAACCAGTCATGCTTAGTGCAACCTTCGTCCGCTACGCACGTTATTTCGACAAACAAAAGATCGCCGCAGCGGAATTCACTAAGCGGAGGGAGATCGAAGCGCAGCGTGATCAGCCCCGGCAACAAAGCGGGATCGCTGGAGGCTCCGGAAAAATCAACCGTGACGTTTTGATCCGCGATGTTTTGTGAACCCGCGTCAGCAATGTGGACCTGGACGTGGACCTCATCGCAATAGTGAGAACTACGCGCGACGACGATAGCTTCCGTCGGCAAGCCGTCGCTCGTGTAAGGCGGACCCGCCTGGATTCCCTCAATGACGATTTGGCAAGGCGTAGACATAGGAATTATCAAACAGTGACAGTCAAGCGAGCGGTATCACTCAAGGTAACTGGCCCACCACCAGCTGCAGGCACGACATCCTGACTAACCGTAAGTTCGATCTCGTAGTCGCCGGCCACGTCCGGCGTCAACATGAAACCCTGCGTGCTGCCGGTGAAGCCGAGCAGCGCGGAAGCCGCCGGCGCCGCGCGAACAATCCAGGCAAACTGCGCAGGGAGTGGCGTCGCAGCGGTCAGTGTGTTACCGCCTCCGGCGAAACCTGAAGTTGTTCCGACTGCCATAGGATTGGTAGGCGGAATGATCGTCGCACTCAAAACGTCAATCGTGATCGGAAGTGGATCATTACTGCCGGGAGCTGGACCACCGTTGCCGCCGTCGGTGATGAGAAAGTCGATGTTGTAAATCCCGCCGACGTCAGGTGCGAAGTTGAGGGTCACTGCGTTCGGCGTACCGATCGTTACGGCGGACGCATTCGGAATCTGACGCAAACGCCAGAGCCTGCCAAGCGGAGTGGGAAAGCCGTCGGCATCACTGGAACCGGTAGAGTCGAGCGCGACGGTCCGGTTGCGTTCACATGCGATCACCGGCGCGGGCACCATGATTGACGGTGCGCCGGCAGGTACAAAAGCGCTTGGTGCTACGACGACTCCTGGCCCAGCAGTTGGAGTAACTATCGGGACGGCACCGACGTTACCGGTGGCTGCGGCCGCGGCTGACGGCGTCCACATGTCAATCCAGTTTCGTCCTGCACGGCGCACGCCGCTTTCGGCCGCCAGTTCCGCATGAGCGTTTGCGCCCAGTGCACCACCGGGACTCCAGGGCATCGGCGACCATTCATCCGCCGCGCCAATCAAGTGGTAGATCCAACCGAAGGCAGCGACGTTCAACGTGTGACTGCCTTCATGAAAAACGATTCCGTCTACTGAGTCCCAGCGAGTTGATGCCGCGGTGGCCGGGGGACAAAGCGCCGCGAGCTGCGTACCGGGATCGACCCAGGGTGCGCGTCGGGCCATGGTTGGGTGAGCGATTATGAAGTTGCTCAAATTGAACATGGTGCGAAAGCAACCGTGGACCACGCCGCCGTACATCACCGCGCTCGCGCGTGGCCATTCGCCAAAGACAGTTACCGGCGTTCCCAAAGCAGCAGCTGCCGAGTTGATGCCGCCCGCGACCCACCCGAGTAGATTGATAGGAAAGTTCATCGGCAGAAAGAGTCCGGTGTAGGCCAGAACTACCTGATAAGTTGGATTGTTCGACGTGGGGATCAAACAGGCGAGCAGGTTAATTCCGGCGAGGACGTGTGCGACCACCACCCCGCCGGGAAATATTCCAATGAGTGCCAACAAGAAAACGTAATTGAGACCGGTGCAGAGTCCGACGAGCACGCCGCGACCGAGTCGTTCTGAAACTCCGGCAGTGACCAAACCCGGTGGCGTGGGCAGCGGCGAGCCGGCGACGGCAGACCAGTATGCGAGGAGGGTAACTAGAATTAGAACAAACAATACCGCCAGCAAGCCGGCCCAACTGACGATGCCCGGAATGACGAGCAGATTATTTATTGCGAGATTGATGCCCGGTGGCAGCAGCGTCAACACCGAAAGCGAGAGTATGTTCCAGCCGAGAACGTTGATGAGGTTGGCGATCAACAAGACGCCAAGAATCATTCCGGGGATGAGAGCGAGGAGGGCGCCGAGGATGTTCATTGTCTTAGTGGCCTTGGGCTTTGTTCTATTAACACCGCCGCTTCAGCGCGGTGTGCACGGTGGCTATTAACTCCCGAAACGTTTAAACGGTTTCTGACTTCTTCACGTCATTAATCAAGAATCAACAATTAAAGACCAAAGTCCAAAGCCCGTCTTTCAGATGCGATGAAACCCCTTGAGAATGTCGCGCGTGGTGAGCCGGAGAATTACCGGTCTACCGTGTGGGCACGTAGTTGGCGAGGAAGTTTTTAGCAACCGGTCAATCAACCAACGCATTTTTTCCGGCGTGAGCGGCATGTTCACTTTGATGGCTGCATGACAAGCAAGCGACGCCGCCACCTCATCCCGCAACGTTTCCCGCGCGCTGCCTTTCTTTTCCGCGTCGACAGTTTCGAGAAGTTCCGCGAGCATCGCGCGAGCTTCGCCGGCCGGCAGATCTGCAGGCACTGCTTTGATGGCGACAGTGCGACCTGACAGTCGCATCAGGTCAAAGCCATGCGTTTCCAACTCCGCTGCCAGCGTGTCGAAAGCTGCGACCTGCGCCGGAGTCAGATCAAACGTTTCCGGAATGAGCAACTGTTGTGACTCCGCCAGGCGAGTTGTTTCCAGCGCGCGATACTTATCAAACAAAACTCTCTCGTGGGCCACATGCTGATCGATCAGCAACAAACCGTCCTTGTCGACCGCTACGATGAAACTCTCTTCCAGTTGGCCCAGCGGACGAATGTCGTTAGTGAGCGACTCGACCGCGACCTCTTTGGTGAATTTCTCGGCGGAGTTTAGCGGAGGTAGCTCGATTGAAATCCCATCAGCAGGCTTGCGGTCGTCCGCATTTGGTTCTTGGGGCGTGCCGGGCGGAGCTTCGCGCTTAAACGTTAAACTTTGGCCAGGTTCGGCGGGCGAGACGCCCGCGGTCCCAGCAGGTGAGACGACTCGTTCACGTTCACTAAGTGCCGCTGTCTCATCATCCGAACCAAAATCGATCCGTGGTTGATTAACTTCCTTGAAATGACCGACGCTCGGCAAAATAACCGGGTTTGAGGTTGCCGCTTCGCCGGCGGCGACTGACATCGAGTTCACAGTTTCCAGCGGAGTTGCCTGCGCGGCTGTAGGCGTTGGCTCCAACGCTGGTTGCTCTCGCACATCGGCGCGAACGTATCCCGCGCTGGCAAGTGCGCCACGCACTGCTTCGCGCACAGCGTCGACCACCGCGGCCGCACGACGAAAGCGAACCTCCGTCTTCGCGGGATGCACGTTGACGTCCACTTCTTCAAGCGGCGTTTCGACAAATAGCAGCGCCGCCGGATAAACACCGTGTGGCAGCACCGCGCGATAGCCTTCGGAAAGCGCGCGCGCGAGCAGACGGTCGCGCACAAACCTGCCGTTAACAAAAAGGTACTGCGCATCGCGCGACGTTCGCCGATCACGCGGCGCTGAAACGAACCCGTTCACCTTCGCGACAGGCGCGTCACCGCCACCAACCTCGAGCAAATTGTCCAGGAACTCCGCGCCAAAAATCTGATAGGCGCGCTCACGAAGATCGCTGGCGGGCGCGACCCGCAAAATCTCCCGCCCGTTGTTCGTTAAAGTAAAGGCAATCTCAGGGTGGGCCAGTGCGTAATGAGTGACGAGATTGGTCAGATGAAAACTCTCAGTAGCTTCCGAACGCAGAAACTTGCGGCGGGCCGGCACATTAAAGAAGAGATCGCGGACCGCGATAGTTGTGCCGCGTGGATGCGCGGCGTCCTTTACGTCGCGCATCTTGCCGCCTTCGATAAGAACACGCGTTCCGCCGCCCGCCTCTTCAGTTTTAGTAATCAACTCCACGCGGGCGACTGAAGCAATTGAGGCGAGCGCTTCACCGCGAAACCCGAGGGTCGCGATTTTTTCCAGATCTTCCGAGGTGGCGATCTTTGAAGTTGCGTGTCGTTCGAACGCCAGGACAGCGTCGTCGTGGACCATTCCGTGGCCATCGTCAGAGACTTTCAACAGGCGTCGACCACCGGCTTCAACGTCGATCACGATGCGAGTGGCGCCGGCATCAATCGCATTCTCAACCAGTTCTTTCGCTACCGACGCGGGACGTTCGACAACTTCGCCGGCAGCGATCTGGTTGGCGACGTGATCTGAAAGGACTCTGATGATTGACATGATTAATTTGCGGGCTTTGTCTGATTAACACCGCGGCTTTAGCCCGGTGATCCTGGCCCAGCGGGATAGCGGAAACCGTTTAAACGGCGTTAACGTACATAACGAATCACAGAGGCGTCGAAGACGCCTATAGAGGGTAGCCAGAGGTGAAACCGCTGGATCAAGTGGCAGTTAATTCGATCACGCGCTGAAGGTGCGTGCAGACTCTGAGCGCATCTTCGACGCGCAATTAAAGA
>DATIPD010000008.1:0-70000 GCA_035472495.1 Pyrinomonadaceae bacterium
CTGAGCGCATCTTCGACGCGCAATTAAAGATTATTAATCATCCTTCCAGACGTTTCACGTCTGGCTACCCTCTTTGCGCCGCTTCGCGGCTAAACAATTCACGAACCCATAAGGGTCTGATGCGTCAAGTATGTTAACGCCCTGACTAGAGTCTTCAACAACTGATTTCTCACCTCTGACGTCTGGCATCTGACCTCTGGCATCTGACCTCTGACCTCTGACTTCTGACTTCTGACTTCTGACCTCGCCTCTGCTCACGGAATCACTCTCACCGGCAACTGGCCGACGCTGGGCACAACGGCGCCCATCAAACTACGCAGAAATCTTTTGCCACCTGAAGCTGGCACGTCAACAATATCGTTCGGCATCAGAATAGTGTCCTCCGCCTTGTGTCGATTAACCGCCTCCAGGTCAACCAGAATCTCAGTCTTCTCGGTCGTTCCCGGGGTCTGTCGAATGACGCGAATCGCGTCCTTCTTTGTGTCCATCGCTGTGCCGCCAGCCATGGCAATTGCGCGCGACACAGTCAACGGTTCCGTCAAAGGGAGCGCCGTAGGATGGACGACGTTACCTATGACATAAACCTGATCAGCAACTGGAATCGAAACGACGTCGCCCGGCTGCACGTACGGATTGGCCTTGTCGTCGCCTCGCAGGATATCGATCAGCTTATAGGAATCGAGTGTAGTTGCCGCTGACTCGGTGGGCGTGCCCTCACAAGCGACGCGCGTGCCCATGTGCACGACCTGCACATTGCGACCGGCATTGTCGGATGGACCATTAACAAAGGTGATTAGTTCCAGCAAACGCACGCGACGCTGCAATTGAAAACGGCTCGGAGCGCGCACCGCGCCGAGCACCGCGACCGGTTCTGATTGATACTCCTTAATCTGTACGGTAACTTGCGGCTCTCTAATATATTCCTTCAGCAACTCCGTAATCTTCATTTCCAGGGCTTCTTCAGTCTGGCAGGCGGCGAGAATCTCTTCCTTAATGAGTGGCATGCGAATCATTCCACGCTGGTCCACCCGCACGCCTTCACGATTAAACTGTGGCTTGTTGAAAACTTTGATATCGAGGATGTCGCCCGGGCCGATGCGATAGCGCAAATCATCAGTGACTACAGTTGGAACTTTGGTTGTGCTAAGCGTCGCAGGTGAGTGGGTGGTTGCGGCCGTTAACTCCGGCGCTTGTTCGACGGCACTTTGTTGGGCAGCGGCCGGCACGAGCGCGAGCGCCAGCAGGAGAGGCGCTGCCAACATCATCGAGCAGCGGACAAAAACTCGCTGCCAATAAGAACTACCAGATTGCATAAGAACTTAGTCGGCTTCCCTTCCTGCGATTTCGATCTTTTTTACGGCGGTTAGTAGATTGGATATTGCAAAAGGCGTCACTAAGGTTTACGGCGCAGAGTCTATTACTCTTTTGGTCACAATTCCACCTCAGCCTGAATCAGCGGGGAAAAAAGTCCTGGATTCAGACGCGTGCCCGGTGGGGAAACCTCTCTCGCGAGGTAGCATTCATTGCGCCCGAGCGGCACTGATCGCGGTTGGGCGCTTGTGATCTGGTGGCTGAGCCCTCAGTAGAACGGGCATCAGACTTCGCTAAGTTCACCGTGCAAACAGCAACAACGTATTAGTCAGATTTACGGAGAACCAGACCTCGCTCAGATTTGTTCGGGAGATAAGAAGTCAAAACCTTAAATCGCTGACTCCCTATTTTGGAATTCGCGGGAAGCTCCAGACCAGGAACCCAAGTCTTGGGGCCTTGGAACATGGAAGGCATTCAAAGCGAAGCGTAGGAGCGAGGAATTGCAGCATTACGCCTATCAGTTTGCGCCTCAGTTAATAGAAAGAAATCTGAAATGCGACAGAATCTGATAGGCTTCGAGCCGCTCTCAGGGGCGTCACCAACAACGCCTTGCCGCTGATCCAGCAGGCCCTTTCGAGCTACGAATCCAATCCAGTGCATTCCCAGTGATAACGGGCAGGACTCTAGCGGATTGAACGTTCGACTGTCAATATTAACCGCCGTTTGGTAGTGCTCAGTTTCAGTGTTGAGCGGCTGCGCCTGTCTCTCAAGGTTAGTGACGCAAAATCAGAACCGGAAGCGGTAGCGAAAGGCCAAACGCTCAACTCTTTCTTAGTGATCGAGACTGGCGGCGTAATCATTTTTGCGTTTGCGTCTTTGGCCGGTCGCTGTCCCGACTCGTCGGGATTCTGATTTTATCTTGCCAATCTAAACGAGATTTCTCCTGACCTGCTAACCTGAAACTGACCCCCATCCAGTCCAATGTCCAAAGTCCGGTCATCCGTCGTCCGTTTGATATTGAACGTCGGACATTGGACTTCGGACTTCTTTTGGAACTTGCACACCGAAGTGTTAGGCTTGCAGCCCCCGAAACAAGGATTTCGCAAGGATCGACCTGCCAGCAGTTCCCTGTGAACTCGTCGACCTGATTCATCATCCAACGACAGTCTCCCAGCTGAACGTAATTTCATGGTCGCTGACGTCGAAGAACTCAACGAGAGCCCGCGGACGATTCTGGTCGTCGACGACTTCGACGACACACGTCTGTTGCTCCGCACCTGGCTCCAGCGGAAAGGGTTTCGGGTTATTGAAGCTGAAAATGGCAGGCGCGCCGTTGCGACTGCGCAACGCGAACGTCCTGATCTGATCATCATGGACGTCGAAATGCCGGAGTTAGATGGACTGGCGGCGACGCGCAAAATTCGCGGACTGTCAGAGTTTGAGGGCGTGCCGATTCTCGCGGTCTCGGCTTACGGCGCGGATCAATATCGCGCTCACGCCCTCGAAGCTGGTTGCAACGAGTATGTGTCTACGCCGTTTGAACCTGATGAGTTGGAGCGACTGATCCGGTCGCTGCTCAAGTGAGGCGACGACTGCGGGCTTTTTGGTAGTGGCCGGTTTTGTAAAGCAAACTAAGGCACTCCCGGGTTTTCTTATCCATTTTCGATTTGTCATTTATCATTCAGGCCTCGTTAATATGAAAGTACTATCAACCATCGCCCTCGTTGTCGTGCTGTGCGCCGCTAGCGTCGCCGCGCAAGATACCCGGTGCACACTGAAGCTCGCGGAGTTGCCAGATTCGCCGGAACTGTTTGGTTTCCGCATGGGCATGACCGACGTCCAGGTGAAGAGTCGGGTTCCCCAAGTGGCGTTTGCTAAAGCAAATGATTTCGGTGTCGGCAAGACCAGCATCAGTCCAGATTTCGATCCGAGTATCGACAAAGCGAGTTTCAACGGCGTTCGCACGATCTCGATCGATTTACTTGACGGCCAGGTTACTTCTCTCTGGTACGGCTACGATAGTTCTTTCAAATGGCACACCGTTCCCGAGTTTGTGGAAGGAATTTCGCGCGCGTTGCGCTTGCCT
Source organism: Pyrinomonadaceae bacterium (assembly GCA_035472495.1). Taxonomy (GTDB): domain Bacteria; phylum Acidobacteriota; class Blastocatellia; order Pyrinomonadales; family Pyrinomonadaceae; genus PSRF01. The sequence goes on from DATIPD010000008.1 coordinate 3,398, forward strand.
GATGCCTGGACGGAATGGAAGTCACGTGGCCAACAACTTACCTGCAGCGACTTTCAGTTAACTGTAACGACGATGGCTGAGGGACCGAGTTTCCACATCATCGATCAAGCGGCGGAAAAAACGATTGCCAGGCGCCGAGCGGAAAAAGAACAAGAAGCAGAGGTTTCGGCTGAAAAAGAAGACGAGGACGACGCGCCGACTGAAATCATTGCTGACCGCGGAGACATGATTTACTACGTGGGAGGTTGTTTGCCAACTCGTGAAATCAAGCAAAGCGATCGTCTAGTTTTCAAAACCAAAGAAGCAGCCGAGAAGGCGGGCTACAAATTGGCGAAGCGCTGCAAGCAATAATTCATCGTCCAAAGTCGAACGTCCGATGTCAAATGTCAAAACCCAGGTACCAAAAGCCGCCAACTGTTTCTTGACGTTGGACGTTGGACATTGGACTTTGGACTGATAATAAGGAGACCAACATGATCAAAGAATTTCGCGACTTCATCGCGCGCGGTAATGTTCTTGATTTGGCAGTTGCGGTCATTATCGGCGCGGCGTTTGGCAAAATAGTCACTTCGCTGGTTGACGGCATAATCATGCCCCCGATCGGCCTGCTGCTGGGAAAAGTCGACTTCGCTAATCTTTTCATCGACCTTTCGGGTCAGCATCCAGCAACGCTCGCGGAAGCCAAAGAAAAAGCGCTACCCGTTATTGCCTACGGCGCGTTCCTTAACGACGTCATCGGTTTTGTGATTGTTGCTTTCGTGATCTTCCTGATTGTCAAAGCGGTGAACCGACGCAAGAAGGAAGAAGCAGCAACCACTAAAGATTGTCCGTTCTGCCTGTCGGCTATTCCGCTGGCGGCGACGAAGTGCTCCGGCTGCACGTCTGTCCTCGCTGCGTAACGCGAATCTGGCTGGGCCCTAATTCGGGAAACGATTGCGATATTCGCCGGAGATGACGAACGCCTTCACCATTTCGGCGCGTTCAAAGTTTCCGTTGAACTCGTTCAGCTTGTTAAGCCAAAACGTAAAGCCACTGCTGTCCGGGTCGCGTCTGAGGTAACCGAAGTATTCCATCAGCACAAACACTTCGTTGAACTTCGCGTTCACGAATTGATCGTTCCCGGCAACCCTCTCGAGCACAACCGCTCGCGTCATTGAGCCGTCTGCCAAACCGCTTGCGAGTTCGTCGCGCTCAGCAGTGGTGAAGCTCGCTCCTGTGTGCGATATCAGAGCATCGACATAGTCGCTGTTCGACAACCCATCGTATGCCGCACGGAACGTCGGGCGATTCGCGAAGGCTTCAACAAACACACGCTTGTTCGTCGTTAGTAGATCCTGCCAACCCGCGCGACCGACTACCACGCCGTTGCCTACCGCGCGCATGTCAGGCATGAACTGCGAGAATTCAGGATCGACTCCGTAACTCGCCTGATAGAGTCGGTCAACCAAGCCACCAGTTTGCTGAAACTCGATCGAGAGGAAGTATGCGGCCGAAACATTCTCTCTGCGGCGAGCGACGCACTGGTTGTCGTTCCCACATTCAAGTATTTGATCGCTCCAGAAGTTGAAACCTGCTTCATCCGGTTCACGACCAAGGAAGTCGAGATAATGTTGACGCACGAAGTACTCCGGCGTATCGAGCGGATTCGTGTTTTGTCCGGTGGCTGTAGCGCCGAACGTTGCTTCAGTGCTTTCTCCGATCTGACTAAAGGAACGCGAAGACGGAGTAAAGCCGTAATTAACTCGCGAGGGCGTCACCGTATAAAAGCCGCCTGTTTCGACGTTATCGAAACGATAGAAGCCGTTCGCGTCGGTAATGAACTTGCGATCCTCTGTTCCCTCAAGCCTGACTACGGCGCCCGCGAGGGGCAGCCCATGGTTATCGACGATGCGGCCTTTGATGGTAGCGGATGAAGCGCTCGGCGAATTTACGTTGAGCGTGAAGCTCTGGGTTGCATTTGGTGCTGTGCCGTTATTGGCCGTGATCGTTAGTGGGTAGGTCCCGCCGCTGCCTCCCGCGGGCGTGCCGGCGATTGTGGCTGTGCCGTTGCCGTTATCGGTAAACGCCACCCCGCTCGGCAGACTTCCGCTCTTGCTGAGTGCTGGAGTGGGAAATCCGCGGTCGGTCTTCACTGTGAAAGAGTTAAAGGCGCCGATCATGAAGGGTACGTGATCCCCACTGCTGATTCTCGGCGCCTCGTTCACGGTGAGCGTGAAAGACTGACTGCCATTCGGTGAGACGCCGTTGGTAGCAGTGATCGTCATTGGATAACTGCCGCCGGCGCCCGCCGCCGCCGTTCCGGCAATTGTCGCCGTGCCGTCGTTGTTGTCGACGAATGTCACCCCACTTGGAAGTGCGCCGCTCTTGCTGATCGCCACGCTGGCTCCGCCTGGGATGCCGGTCGTCGAGACAGTAAAACTGCCTGCGGTGCCGGCCGTGAAAGTTGTGTTATTCGCACTCGTAATTGTCGCCGGGGCGAAAAAGCCATTCTGCACGGTTTCCTGAATATTCTCCGAGCCGGTTATGAAGCTGGCCCGATAATAGCCGCGGGCGCGGATGTAGAAGTTCTGGTTAGTAGGCAGACTCAGACCCGTCAAGGTCCAGTTGCTGCCGGATGCCGTACCGTTCCCCAGCGGAGTGAAGTTCACATTGTCGGTTGAAGACTCGAAAGTAACGCGCCCGAACTGCGGGCTGGAGCCGCCGCGTGTCCAGGTAACGGTGGTTGGCGTCACGGCCACGTTTTGCAGCGCGGCGGTGTCGTTGGTTAAACGAGCGAAAAAGTTGCGTGTCTGTCCGCCCATGTTGCCAAAACTACCGCCCACCAGGACCTTGCCATCCGCCTGCACCACGGCTGAAAAAACAAAAGGGCCTGGGATAAGATTCGGGTCAAACGAATCAGGCACACCGGTGATGGCATCGACCCGGGCGATGCGGTTGCGCGGCTGCCCGCTGACCATGGTGAAAGCCCCGCCAATCAAAACCTTTCCATCGGCCTGCACCGCCATTGTGTAAATGCCGCCAAGTTGGCTGACGTCCGTGTTCGGGTTGAACGAATCGGCCAATCCGGTCACGGGATCGAGCCGCGCAACAGAACCGCGTGGCTGTCCGCCGATATTGCCGAACGTACCGCCTACCAGGATCTTCCCGTCTGGCTGCACCACGAGCACATAAACATGACCAGCGTCCGTGTTCGGGCTGAACGAATCGGCCAATCCGGACACGGGGTCGAGCCGGGCAATTTTGTTGCGTGGTTGCCCACCGATATTGCCGAAGAAGTCGCCGCCGACCAGGATCTTGCCATCCGCCTGCAAGGCGATCGTAAGGACCTGACTGATTGAGTCCGGGTTCCACGAATCGGCCAAGCCGGTGGTTGCGTCGAGCCGGGCAATAAAGCGGCGTGTCGTTCCGCCGATAACAGTAAAATTGCCGCCGACCAGTATCATGCCGTCCGTTTGCACCACGATTGAATCGACCTCATTGCTGTTCCCGCCCGCGTTCGGGTTCCACGTCAGGTCGACCGCTCCGCTTATGGCGTCGAGCCGGGCGATACCGTTGCGCGGCTGTCCGCCGATGTTTGTGAAAACGCCGCCCACCAGAATCTTTCCGTCCGTCTGTTGCGCGACTGAATAGATGTTACCGTTCGCATTCGGATCGAAAGCCATGTCGAGCGTGCCGTCCCTATTCAATCGGGCAATGTTGTTGCGCGTCACGCCCAACACGGTGCTAAAGATGCCGGCAATGAGAATCTTGCCGTCTGGCTGGACGGCGATGGTGTTCACCTGGGTACCCACGATGCCGAGATCGAGCGTCTGGTCCAGTGTGCCGCTGGATTCGAACCGGGCAATGCGGTTGCGCGTCACGGTCGGCGCTCCATTTGCCGCGACCGTGGTGAAGAACCCGGCGGCGATAACCTTGCCGTCACCTTGCGCTGCCATTGACATAACATTGAGGTTCGCAGTCGGGTTGAAGGAATCAGCCAACGCAGTGGTGGTGTCGAGCCGGGCGAGATAGTTGCGGGGCTGTCCGCCGATGCTGTTCGCTCCGTTAAAAGCGCCACCCACCAGGATCCTGCCGTCCGGCTGAACTACTATTGAACGGACCTGGCTATTCGAGTTGGGGTTCCACGAATCAGCCAAGCCGGTTACCGGATCGAGCCGGGCGATTCCAGTTCTCGTCTGTCCACCGATGCTGTTAGGACCGCTGAACTGACCGCCAGCTAGAACCTTGCCGTCTGCCTGCACTGCGATTGCCTCGACGACACTGCTCGCATGTGGGTCGAACGAATCAGCCAATCCGGTCACGGCATCGAGCCTGCCAATACAGTTGCGCGACTGTCCGCCAATCTCGGTGAATAGGCCGCCGGCCAGAACCTTGCCGTCACCTTGCAGCGCTATCACATGCACAAAATCGCTCGCGTCCGGGTTGAACGAATCTGCCAGACCGCTGGCGGCATCCAGCCGGGCGATGTAGTGACGCGTTTGACTACCGATGCCGGTGAATTGTCCCCCCGCGAGAATCTTGCCGTCTGCCTGGATTACGATTGACTGAACAAGACCGCTCGCGTTTGGGTCGAACGAATCAGCCAGACCTGAGGTGGCATCGAGCCGGGCCATGCGGTTACGCGGTTGTCCACCAATGGTTGTGAAAGAGCCTCCCGCCAGGACGCTGCCGTCTGCCTGCAGCGCGATTGCAAAAACCGTGTTGTTCGCGTTCGGGTTGAAGGCCGTATCGAGCGTGCCATCCGCGTTCAGCCGGGCAATGCGATTGCGCGCGACTGGCGCTCCGCCGTTTGGCGAAATGGTTGTAAACTCACCGCCGATTAGAACCTTCCCGTCCGGTTGGACAACGACGGCCCAAACTGTGCCATTCGCGTTGGGATCGAAACCATCGATCGCAGATTGGGCTGAAGCTATAGAGTTCAGCAGGAAAAATAGTGCGGCGATAGTCAGTAACCATTTCGACATTTCAGCTCTCCTCAAACGGATTTCGTCCTTCAACCAATAGGGCGTAAACCGGCGCCCAAACAGCCGGCAAAAAATTACGGTCGGGTGAAGTTTTTGCTATGCTCTCGCCTTCCAAAGGGACACCGAGATGAATGACCGCCCGGCACACGACGTAACGCTCTTGCTTTCTCGCGTTAGCGAGGGGGACAACAGCGCGCCCGGTAAGCTGCTCGAACTTGTCTACGACGATTTGCGCCATCTCGCCGCCGCCTATATGCAGGACGAGCGCAGTGACCACACGCTGCAGGCCACCGCACTGGTGCACGAGGCTTACCTGCGCATGGTGGATTGGGAAAACGTGAGTTGGGAAAATCGCGCGCAGTTCTTTGCCGTGGCCGCTCAGGTCATGCGACGCGTGCTGGTGGACCACGCGCGCAGCAGGAACGCCGCCAAACGAGGAGGTTCGCAGCAAAAGTTGGCGTTGGACGATGCGGTAAGCTTCGCCAACGAAAAAGAGTTTGACGTGCTGGCCCTCGAAGACGCGTTGGTGAGTTTGGCAAAACAGGATCCGCGGCAGGCGAAGATTGTCGAGCTTCGCTTCTTCGGCGGCATGACCATTGACGAAGCGGCCCACGTTTTGAAGATTTCCAGTACTACGGTGAAAGACGACTGGACGATGGCGAAGGCCTGGTTTCAGCGCGAGCTTAGTCGGAACCAACCCTAAGAAATAAGCTGCTGACTAACGCGGACAACGCGAATCTGCGGCAGAACTCATTTCGAATCTGCGTCAGCCGCGTTAATCCGCGGCCAATTCTTTTCTTTCAAATGCAACCAGAGCAATGGCAAAAGGTGAAGGAAGTTTTCACGGCTGCGGTCGCGATGAACGCTTCGCAGCGCGCGCAATTTGTCGCCGAGGCCTGCCGTGATGACCCCGTGTTACGCGCTGAGGTTGAGTCGTTATTGGCAGCCCACGAAGAACCAAACCACCTGCTTGAAAAAAACACCATTGACCTGGCGGCGCAACTGCAAACCGCAAAACAGACGTACGACGGAAAACGCTTTGGCTCTTTTCGCATCCTGCGTGAAATCGGCCGCGGCGGTATGGGAACGGTGTTTCTCGCTGAGCGCGCGGAAGGCGAGTTCCAACAAGAAGTCGCGCTCAAAATTATTCGGCAAAGTCTGGCCGACAGCGAACTCGAAAAACACTTTCGCCGTGAGCGCCAGATACTTGCCTCGCTCAATCATCCAAACATTGCCCGGTTAATCGACGGAGGGGTTTCCGAGTCGGGCGAGCTTTTCCTGGTGATGGAGTTTATTGCCGGCGAGCCGTTGCTTAGTTTCGCTGGTAATCCACAGCTCGGCATCGAAGAACGTTTGCGACTTTTCATCAAGGTTTGCCGTGCTGTTTCTTTCGCCCACCAAAATCTGATCATTCACCGCGACCTCAAACCTTCGAACATCCTCGTGTCCGCGGAAGGAGAACCGAGACTTCTCGATTTCGGCTTGGCGAAGTTGACGGAATCTCCCGGCACGCCCGGTCGCTTGCTGAATTCAGAGCGAACCGAGACGGCGTTTCGCGCCTTCACTCCAGCCTACGCTGCGCCTGAACAAATTCTCGGGAAGAGCGTGACTACCGCTTCTGACGTCTTCAGTTTGGGAGTGATCTTGTACGAACTGTTGACCAACGAGAAACCGTTTCACTTCGAAGGCAAGGGTCTTGACGAGATTATTAAAACTGTCACTGTCGCCGAACCATCTCTGCCCAGCCGTATCGTCAAATCTGAAGATGCGCAATCAGCCATTCGCCAACGACAGCTGCGCGGCGATTTGGACAACATCACTCTCAAGGCTTTGCAAAAGGATCCCGCACGACGCTACCAGTCAGTCGCCGAATTCGCCGGCGATATCGAACGGCATCTGGATCATTTGCCCGTCTCTGCTCGTCCGAACACGATCGGATATCGCGCTGCCAGGTTCTACCAGCGCAACCGCATTGCTGTTTCCGCGATTGCCTTAATCATCATCACGTTGGCCACGGGGCTCGGCATTGCGCTGCGCCAGTATGGCAACGCCCGCCGCGAAACTGCGAAAGCGCGGTTGGAGAACGCCAGAGCTGAACAACTCAACAACTTTCTCCAAACAATTCTTTCTTCAGCGGCGCCCGTCGAGCGAGGCAAGGATGCAAAAGTCATTGAAGTCGTCGACGATGCCGCGGAACGGATAGATACCGAGTTCGCCAATCAACCAGAATTAAGGGCGCAAGCATTGTTGAGCATAGGCAATACCTATCGAACCCTGGGTCTCACCGACAAGGCGGAGCAGACGTTGAGCGAGGCTTTGAAGCTAAATACAGAACTTTACGGTGAAGAAAATGTGGCGACGGCTTTGAGTGAGATTTACCTTAGCGACCCGGTGCTAACTAAGGGCAGAATCTCCGAGGCGGAGTCGCTCCTCACCAAAGGCATCGCAGTCGAACGCCGACTCATGCCCAACCGGAACAAGGATCTTGCCTTTGGTCTCAGAGCTCTGGGCGCGCTTTATAACAACAAGGGTGAATATGATAAGGCGAAAGCTGTGCTCGAGGAATCTGTGTCGATGTACGACGAAATCCTTGGGAAAGACAATCCCGACTCGGCGCTTACCCTGATTATCACTGGCCGTACAAAAGAGTTTTCCGGAGATCTGGCCGGCGCTGAAAAGATTTACCGTCAAGCGATCGCAATATTTCGCCCGTCCCCGAAGCGTTACGAAAACCGGTTGGCGCTGGCGCTCTACAACCTGGGAAATCTGCTTATTACAGAAAGTAAGTATGATGAGGCGCTAAGTGTCGTCCGTGAAGCTCAGGCCATTTATCAAAAATCAGGGGAGACAACACTCTATACCTTCTGGGGCAAGTTCTATTTGACTCGGGCATATTTCCTGAAGGGCGATTACCAACACGCTCTGATTGAAGGATTAACGTCTTTGGATATCGGACACAAGATCAACATCGACAACTCCAGTGACTATATTATTCAGCTAACGAATGTTGGTTTGGCGTTGACCCGTTCGGGAAAAGCAAAAGAGGGTGAAGCGTATTTGCGACAATCTGTCGGACTTGCAAAAGCAAACCTTAGATCTGGAGATGTAACCACGCCGGCCCTGGAGAGCGCCTTGGGTGAATGCTTAACAGCGCAGAACAAATTTTCGGAGGCAGGGCCGTTGTTGCTGCAAAGCATTGAAAAACTAAGAGCCATCCAGGGTGAGAAAGGCCGGGCTTTCGGTCTGGCCAGCAAACGGTTGGTTGAACTCTACGAGAAGATGAAGAAGCCGGAGTTGGCCGCTAAATATCGACCGTTGGTTCCCGCCAATCTCTGATCGGCAGTGGCTTATTTTGTAAAGCAAACACCGACGCGTCAAGGTTTGCGACGATTGAATGGCATTCGACGTGGACGCAAACTAACAGTTTGCGTTACAACAAACGAAACTAAGATACCTCTGCAATCGTTCCAAAGATAATTCTTTTATGCGCGAGTGCCCACGTTGTGAAACCTGTTATGAAGACGACGTAGACACTTGTCCGCGGGATGAGGCAACTACTAAACATACTCTTCCTGGCCCACCTCTGCTCTCTGGTCGTTATCTACTTGAAAAACGTCTCGGTCGCGGCGCGATGGGACAAGTTTACCTGGCCACTGACAAAAAACTTGTTACTCGACGCGTGGCCATCAAGACAGTTAGACCCGACATACTCAGCGATGAGTCCCTGCAGGAAGGCGAAGCAGTCGCGCGCTTCGAACGCGAAGCACGCGCGGCTGCCGCGATTCAACATCCCAATGTCGTTGACGTCACGGATTTTGGTAAGAGCCCCGAAGGCGTGTTCTTCCTGGTGATGGAGTATGTGGACGGCGAAAGTCTTTATCAACTGCTGCGCCGTGAGGGAACTCTCGACCTGCAGCGCACCGTGACCATCATGTCGCAGGTTGTTGCCGGCGTCGAAGCTGCGCACGACGCTGGTGTGCTGCATCGCGATCTCAAGCCGGCAAACATTTTCATAACGCAAAAACTGCGGCGCGCCGGTAGCGCCAGCGGCGGCGACGGCTTCGTTAAAGTCGGCGACTTTGGACTCGCCAAGATCATTCATGCTGATCGTCTCGACCCAACCTCCGCCAGCGGTCCGGAGTCACGCGGCATCATCGGCACACCCGAATACATGTCGCCGGAACAAATGCAGCCAGGCGCGCAACTGGATGCGCGTTCCGACGTCTACGCGCTGGGCGCGATCGCCTATCACATGCTCGGTGGACGGCCACCTTTCATCGGCGACCTGCCCCAACTTGTCGCGCAGAAACTCATGCAAGAGCCTGCATCTTTGCTCACGCTGCGCTCCGATCTACCGGCGGAAGTTGATAAGGCAATCCGGCAGGCTTTGACACGCAATGTTACTGAACGGCCGAAAGACGCTGGGGACTGGTTAGCACAACTCGAGACGGCGGCAGGCAAACAACACCAGGGCCCGAAGCAAACTGAATCACAGCTGGTGGTGATGGCGCCGCAAGGCTCAGAAGTTTATGTCGACGACGAGCGACACGGCAGCATCGGGCGATCGGGCCGCGTCATTCTCAATTCCATCCCACCCGGCCAACACGTACTGCGCGTGGCGAAAAGCGGCGAGGTCGACGATGAACGTGTGATCGAGGTGCGGCCGGACGGCAACGAACAAATTATTCAAGCGCAGTTCAAGAGTGCACCTTCGCGCGAGCCTTTGACTCCGTCACGCGGTGGCAGTCTTGACAGCAGATCGGGCGTACACGCGCGCGTGGTGGCGTGCGCAAACTGCGGTTCTCGCTTTGCGGAAGGGATAAAATTTTGCGGGCGGTGCGGCAATACCGTGTTTATTTTTGTAACCGGCGAGGTGCCCAGCAGCGCCGGAGCGAGCGGTAGTTCGACGCCCATGCCGACGGTCACGTGTCATATGTGCAAGCAGGAGTATCCTTCCGGAATTAAGTTCTGCGGACGCTGCGGCATTCCCATCGGTGCGCAATCGTTAGACTGGAGTCAGCCGCGCCCGGTTGAAGTGGTTTGTCGTTCATGCGGCAGCAGCTATTCGGGCAGCACAAAATTCTGCGGACGCTGCGGTCAACCGATTCGCGCTTGAGCCTCATCCCTCTTTCCTTAATAATGTTGGGCGCAGTCCAAAGTCCGATGTCCAATGTCCAAAGTCTGCATTGAGACACTTGAATTTTGATCTTCTCGACGGCATTGGCAGTAACCCAACAGCGAACTGAATGCCCGTTCTTGACTTTGGACCCTGGACCTTGGACTTTGGAATAACAGATGAAAACCTGCCCCACTTGCAATCGCTCGTACACTGACGCTTCGCTGAACTTTTGTCTGGAAGACGGTACCCCTCTCGTTAATAGTCCGGCGGCCGGCGTCGATCCAAATGCGACGATTCGGTATACCGCACCACGAAGTACAAAGCCGACTCCGGAACCGGTTTACATTCCGCCGCCAACACCGCCGCCGCCGCAAGTGCCTCCGAATTCCTATCCGGGCGCGCCGCAGTGGTCACCCCTGCTGCCGCCGCGAAAGAAGTCGAGCGCCGGGTGGTGGATCATCGGCGGGTTACTGGTGGTCGGAATCATTGGCGTGGGCGCCGTCATCATGATCATTGCCATCGCCAGTATGAATTCCCATCCGAATACGAACGTCAATCTGGGTAACGTTAATTCCCGCAATGTGAATCGCAATGCAAACCTGAGAACGCCAAACTCCAATACCAATTCCGATCAACCGGTGTCGCTCGACGACGATTTTTCTGAACAGAAGTGGACCACCGGCTCCTTTACATATGGCCAAATGTGGTACGCGGAGGACGAGTATCACATGCGTTCAAAAGAGGGAAAGTACGTGGTGATGTACGCCCCAACCGATAACTACGCTACGGGAAATGCCACCGTGAAAGTAACTGTCAGGAGTGTCGATGGGACTTCGCCGACTTCAGGCTTCGGGCTCGTGGTTCATGGCGAAAGAGCGAAGCAGAAACTTGAAGACTACGCCTTGTTGATAATTCTGGGTGATGAACCCAAGTACGAAATCATCAAGCATAAAAGCGGCGAACAAACGGCAGTTATTCCCTGGACCAGTTCCAGCATCATTCGCAGTGGCACAAACCCAAATCAATTAGAGGTTCGTGCTCGCGGGACCGATTTGACGTTCTACATAAACGGCCAGTATGTCGATCGGATCAAGGATGACGAAAACTACAGGGAGGGGATTGCCGGGTTTTACACCAGCGGCGTTGCTGAGGTCACGTTCGACGATCTGGAAATCGGACGCTAGTCCAAATGTCCCATGTCCAATGTCCGCTTCGATACCTTGCGTTTTGAGTTTGGACATTGGACTTTGGACATTGGACTAATAAAGAGTTGGACTTTCGCCTAAGTTTTATGCAGGTCAACTTAAAAGTTCTTGCCGGGCCTTACCGCGATCGCGTCTTTTGTTTCACGCAAACAGACACGTTTCTCATCGGACGCAGTAACGACGCCCATCTATGTCTAACTGACGATCGTTTCTTTTCGCGTCATCATTGCCTGCTGGAAATCAATCCACCACATTGCTTCCTGCGCGATCTCGGCTCAACCAACGGGACTTTTGTTAACGGAGAAAAGGTCACCGAAGCTTACTTGAAAAGCGGCGCCCAGATTCAAGGTGGCGAAACCGTGTTGCTGGTCGAGGTCGACATCGGCGGCGGTGAAACGTCAAAGACAACTTCGCCGGGGCCAGCCCGACCCACCATCGTCACGGTTGCCTGCCTGAATTGTGGCCGTCGCGAAGAAGCGCAGGCATCGTTTGCGGATGAGCAGATGACTTTTCTTTGCGAGGATTGTCGGGCGGAGCTGAAAGAGTCTCCGCAGCCAATTCCCGGTTACGACACGGTGAAGTTGCTGGGACGTGGCGGCATGGGCACCGTGATGCTGGGACGTAGTCAAGCCACCGGCGCCGCGGTTGCGATCAAAACCCTCCTTCCCGAATTCGCAGTCAGCGAGAAACACATGCGGCGCTTCATGCGCGAAATAGATGTCGCCGCATCGCTAAAGCACCCGAGCATCGTGCAATTCATCGAACGCGGGTTGCACAACGGCGTCGTTTATCTGGTTACGGAATACATCGACGGCGCCGATGCGGCGCGCCGGGCAGACTCGCGCGGTGGCCGGCTACCGGAAAAAGAAACGCTCGAGATCATTTTGCAAACGCTCGACGGACTCGCGTACGCCCACGCGCAAGGCTACATTCATCGCGACATCAAGGACCAGAACATTCTCGTGCGCGGTGAGCTGCCGAATCTTTCCGCAAAGTTGACTGACTTTGGATTGGCAAAAAGTTTTGCGCAGTCAGGAATGAGTGGCGTGACGATGGCGGGAGAAATGGCAGGAACGCTCGCCTACATGTCACCCGAGCAACTAAAGAATTTTCGTGACGTCAAACCGCAGTCAGATATCTACGCGCTGGGGATGACGGCTTACAGTTTGTTGTCAGGTCAGCTGGCACTCGACATCAGCCGGTCACACAACATGGCGCAAACCATCAAGGCGATTTTTGAATGTCCGCCTATCCCGCTGCAACAGCGGGCACCGCACGTTCCGGCAGCAGTTTGCGAAGTAATCGATCGTGCGTTGGTTAAGGATCCGACGCAGCGCTGGAAATCAGCGCAAGCGATGCGCACTGCGTTAACGCACGCGAGTAAAGCTTAGAAAGCTCAACTCTTGAGCTCGCAGAGATCACGCTTTGCGTGTGATTGTCGCTGACACGCCCTCGCCCGTTTGCACTCGAACACTTCCCGCTTCTATCACCACCGAGATACCGGAAGTTGTGTAGCGCAACATCATTTTGGTCTCGGGAAGCGCTTCGACGCGCCCGAGTTTGCCCAAACTCACCACCGCGCTTGAATGCGCCGCCGTCTCCACACCGCTGCCTGAGGCGACGATGTCACCGGTGGCCGCCGGCTGTCCGTTAACCTTCACCATACCGGTTACGGTCAGAAGACCCATCGGCTCATCGGCCAGAGTCTTGGCTTGGGAGACTGGAGCACATAAAACGACAAGGCTCAGGATCAGGAATAGTACTGACAATCGACCCGTTGAGATTCTGTGGTTCATGAGTGTTTTCCTTCGTGAGTGCTTTTAAATTAGCGAGCCGGAGTACAGCCCGGTGTGGCGGTGCCCGCCGAATCCTGACTTCCCGCCGCAATCTGTTTCACGGTGCTTCCCGCGCGCAACTCCACTGTTCCCTTCTGAACCGAAACAAAAGTATTGCCGCAACTGGTGTCCACTGTGAACCAATTTTGTGGTCTGCCCGTGGCGACCACCTCACCATCGTTCGTCGTTGCTTGCGCAGTCGCGTGGGGTGAAGATGAGACGCGCACGCGTCCCGCTGACAACATGCTCACCGAGATACCGCTGTCGGTGAAGCTCAGTTTCATAGTCGTGTTTTCATGCACTTCAACGCGACCTAGTTTTCCCAGACTGACAACTGCACTTGATTTCGCGGCGGTAGTGACAGTGCTATCTGAGAAGACCGTTGCGCCTGATATCGCGCTGGTGCCATTAACCTGAACGGTGCCAACTACGTGAGTAATCACAGCGGTAGCTGAACTTCCTGCCTGGGCGTGCGTCGTTGCGAAAACTGCCAACGCAAAAAATACTGTCAGAAGTCCGCGACTAAAAATTCTGGTAATCATCTTTTTTCTCCTGTTTCAAACCTTACTGATACGCTAAATCGCCTTTCAGATCTTAAGGCGGTGAACGCGACAAAAAGCTATCACGGTTTTCCTTTCCCTTCCCTTTGGCAGGGGAATTGAGGGAAACGGTTTGCGCCTCAAGCCCTCTCCCCAACTCTCTCCCGGCGGAGGTGGAGTTGAACTCAACGCCCCGTAACCGCCTGGCTCGCAGTAGCGATTAAAAACTTCCAGTTCTCCACGGCCGTGCCCTTCGTCTGAAGATTTGAGGTCAGGTAATAGAGACGCTGCGTGGCCGGCTGATTCGGCGCCTGCCGGAAACGATCGTTGAGGAAGTATGGCGGGATGCTCTGGTAATAGAGAGTCGCCGTCACCGTCAGATTTTCCGGCTTCAACCCCTGCAGCGGGATTTCGTATCTGACGACGCTGGTGCCGCTGCCATCAGCGTAAGCCGGATCAGCCCCAACCTTCACCGGGAGCGTTTCGTGTAGAAAATCCGCCGGGATGTAGGGTGTCTTGTCCGGACGCAACGGACCAGTACTGGTCCAGCCAAACGGAAGCAAGCGATTGTCTTTTAGCTGATAGTCCCGACGCACGAAGCTGGTGGTTGTGGCGCACTGATTATCCAGATTTAGTTCTTCGTAAATCTGCACCTGGTCCTCGCGCGTGATGGGCAATCCACTTCCCTTCTCCATATCCCAGAAGTAGTGAGGCTGGTAGTATTGCGGATTAATTCCCGGCAGATAGTGGTCATTGCACGGTGTCGGGTAGTCGTGGTCGGCCGGCTTGCTGCCGTCCTTGTACACATCGAATAGTTCCGAAGGCAGTCGCCTGCTCTGCGCGCCGCCGCCAGCCCTGATCACTCCGAGTTCGTTCGTACAACCCGAACACCAAAGAATCTGGCCGTTAGTGTTGTCGACCACGCGCAACTCGAGAAACGCACGACGGAAACCAACGCCGCTCGGCAATCGATGTCCCGTGTTGTTGGTGACCAAGACGTTGGCGATCAGGTTCCGGCCTTGAGCGGTCACGGGCGAAAGATCGACGTTGGCGGTTGAGTTCCGAGCTTGTTCGACAAAAGCATCGGTCGCCGTTTCGAGGTCATTAAAACCCGACATGTAATCGTTTTGACGAACACCCAAAATTTGATTAGCGGGCTGACTGCCGTTGGAGTTGTAGGGCGCCATGTACTGCCGGAACATTTCCAGCAACGAAACATTCAGACCTTGAAGTTGATGTCTGGCGAACCCCTGCTGCCGGAAGCGCACGCGAATTTTGTCGGCAGGCAAACGGTTGCCGGTCTGCGGATACTGGTCATCTTCAATGAAGGCCATCGGCTGCTGAATCAACGGCACATCCAGGGTGCCGCTTGAGTTCATGTACTTCGTTGCCATATGGCAATCCTGGCAGGTGCGGGCCCGCGGATTGTGCCCCACTTCGTTTTGATAACCACTGTTCAGCCATTCCAGATAAGTTAACTGCTCGAGGTGCGGCAACTCCGGATGCAAAGTCGGATTGTCCATCAAGGGCAAGTTGATCGTGTGACAGTTGCCGCACATCCGCGCATTCTTAATGTACTGATCGTGCTTCGGTTTGATGCCGAGTGAATTGTTCATCGGATCGGTCACAATTTCCTGGTCTGTGAACGGTCCCAGAATTTGCTCCTGATCGCCGGTCGTAAAGTCGCCCGTAATGTTGTGCTTCAGAAAACTGGTAATTGCATCAGTCTCGCCCTGCACCACTTTGTCTTCGACGATGCGGTGACAGGCCATACAACTAACGCCGTCGCGCGCGAGTCCGCCGTAGACGTAAGCCTTCGGATCGGAAGGCTTCGGATCGTCGTAAGTCGCAAACACCAACTCGGGTTTGAAGTCACCCTTCCCGAGGCCGCCGTGATCGTCGTCCAGCAGGCGCTTGCCCATCACTCCGTGACACTTGAAGCAAGTGTTGTTGAGTTTCTTGATGTTCTCAGCGCGCTTCGCCGGGTCGTCTTTGAAGAACGATTTGATGAACTCGATTTCGCTGTCGAGTTGCGCATAGAAAATTGGGTCGCGTCCGGCGAGACCCATTGGCGACCAGCGCCACTCGCCAAACGGCGAGACATTCATCGTAGGCGTGGAACCATCAAGTTGTTTGGCGCCGGAATAGAGCATCACGTTGCCGTAGGTGCCCGCGCTGTGACAGCCCATGCAAGAGTCGGAAGTAAGAAACTGATTGGGATTTGGCGAAGCCGCTGGTTGCGCTCCGGAGTTAAAGGGCCGGGGAAATACGTGATCGAAAGTTTCGCCGGGAAACTTCTGAACGTTGCCCAACAGTACCGGACGAATGGAGTTGTAAAACTCAACGAAATTTCGATTGGGATCCGGGGCCGCAGGTCGCGCCGAAATCTCTTTGAGTAATTCCAGCCGGCGTGCGGCATCGAGTTGCGGCACAGTGTGTCCTGCAGTTGGCTCGCCAACGTCGCTTTCGGCGGTGTCGGCGCATGGTGCCGGCGGCGGTGCGGGATGCGGCGCGGGTATCGACGTCCAGGACGTATCCACGAAATAGCTGTCCGGCTCGCCCGCGAATCCCTTGATGTTTCGCTCGTAAGTAAAGGTGTGCTCTTTCTCGGCGGACGCGTGACAACGCAAACAATAAAGACCGAACCCTGCATAGGGAACCGCGAATGGCGGATTGTTATTGTCGACGCACTGCGTACTCCAAAACTCGCCCCAGTACCAACCGTCTTTCGATCCTTTCGCGTCCTTGATCATGATGGTCCATCCGCGTGGCGTCGCCGGTATTGGCTGGACCTGATAGAGAGCCGTTGGGGGCGTGTACTGCTCCTTGACGATCATCGCACCATCGGGAATCGTCTGGCCGGCGTTATTGTTGAGTAGCCAATTGATCACGCTCGGCGAGTAATAGATTTTCACCGTCGGATGCACGCCGTAGCTCACGCCGTTAACAAATGGCCCCGTGTCGCGCAGCGCTTTGTCTTCACACCAGTGCAATTCTTTGTATTTGGTGCTGGTCAAAAACGATTTCACCTGGGCCTGAAAGGTCGGTAGCCTGTTCGGCAGAAACGTGCTGGGTAACGGTAGACCACTCTCCCGCCCGTCACCACAAGGTGATTGTTGTAACGGTGTCGACTTCGACGTAATGCTTAACCCGTTCTGTGCAACGACAGAACTATGCAAAGCAACGAAGATCAAGAAACCAAGGAGTGGGCCGACGCGAACCAACAGTCTGCGGTAGCTTGCCATTTCAGTGCTCCTTCTACGGAGATGAGGTCATTGTTGCGGTTGGATAGTCGTTGGATCGCGGGGGATTGGATCCACAACCGGTTCAGTTTCGCTGCAGGTTAAGAGTTTGAGTAGCCTTGCCCGAAAAGTCGCCGTCGGAACTTCGTCTCTGTGTAACCTCGATGTTCTCTGTGCCTCTGTGGTGGTTTTTCCACGCAAATATTAACCACGGAGACACAGAGAACACGGTTGGTTGCACAGAGAAAGACGGTGTCAACCACTTTTCGAGCAAAGCCAGTTTGAGTGATACTGAGAATGCGCTCGCAATTTACAGCAAGTGTGGTTGGCGGCTCAAGGATTTAGCCGCAGCGACGCCGGCGGGCATCGGGTTGCGGCTGAGCTGGGCCCGCCATTCAAGCATCATTCTGCTGATTTCCTTGGAAAACCTTAACAATTCAGCGGGCCCTGGCCCAGTTTGGCCTTTTTAGTTCTTTACTTGCGGAAGGGTCGAACCACATAATACGCGCGACACCGGCCGAGAGCCGGTGAAGCTGTCTAGGACCAAACAGTTTTAGGTTCCTGGTTTCAAGTTCCAAGTTCGTCGAGCCACAACCTGAAACTTGGAACTCGAAACTTGAAACAGGAGTTTCTTTATGAGATCCATCTGGAAAGGCCACATTCGTTTCTTGTTGGTTGCGATTCCAGTTCGCATTTACAACGCCATCGAGACGGCCGAAAAAATTCAGTTCAACCAGTTGCACCGCGAAGACTACGGTCCGATCGGCTACGACAAACGCTGCAAGAAGTGCGGCCAGGTTGTCAGCAACGACCAGATCACAAAAGGCTATCAGTACGAGCCCGATCGCTACGCGATCGTTGAGCCGGAAGATATTGCTAAGGTGAAGATCAAGACGACGAAGGCGGTAGACATCGTGGGGTTCGTCGACAGCTCGGAGATTCCCACCACGTTTTACGACGCTCCGTACTACGCCGGACCTGACGGGCCAGTCTCAGAAAAACCTTATGCGCTGTTGCGCGAGGTAATGAAGCAAACGGGCAAGATCGGTATCGGCAAAGTGGTGCTGCGTGATCGCGAAGATCTCGTCGCGGTCTTCCCACACGAAAACGGCCTGGTGATGCAGAAGCTGCACTACCCCAATGAGATTCGCAGCATGAACGACGTCCCGGAAATCGACAACGCCACAAAGGTCGACAAGAACGAAATGAAAATGGCGACCATGCTGGTAGAGCAAATGGTCACCAGTTTGTCTGATCTTGACATGATCGATCAGTATCACGAAGCGCTGAAGAAGTTGATCGACTCGAAGATCAAGGGCAAGAAGGTCGTGGAATTTGAGGTTGAAGAAGTACCAAGACTTGATATCATGAGCGCGCTGAAGAAGAGTTTGCAGGCGTCAAACCGCAAACCAATGATCAAGGCGACGCCAGAGGCTACGAAGAAGAAAGCGTTGACGCTCGTGAAAGCCGAGTCGAAAACAAAGGCTGTTAAGAAACGGAAAGCTTCTTAATGAAATACGTCCCCTCCCGCTGGGAGGGGATTGAGGGAAGGGCTTAGAACGCACGTAGACCCTCTCCCCCACCCTCTCCCAATGGAGAGGGAGACGCACTGATGAAAGAAAACAGTCCTAAGGTTTTGACCTTTCCCTCACGAGTACCCGCGAAGGCTGACTACCAACGCGTTAAGTCAAACTATTCCCTAAACGACATCAAAGAACTCTTCGGCTTGAGCGAGCGAACGATTCGTCGCTGGAGTGAGCAAGGAATTGTCCATGCGAACTCTTCACTAAAACCCGGCGAGTACATCTACGACTTCCAGGCGCTGACTCAATTTCGTCGCGCTCGCGAACTGCGCGCCGCCGGTCACAGCATCAAGCAAATTGAGGCGGAACTGCAGGGACAGTTGAACCTCTTCCGGGTTCCCGACGACACCAGAGTTTCACGCCTGCGCACGCCGTTTGAAGAAGCTTTGTTGCTGCACGATCAAAACGATCCCAAAGCTGGCGAGGTTTATCTCGAGGCAATTAACGAAGGTGATAACGTCTCCGAGGCGTATTGCAACCTCGGCATCATCAACAAAGACCTGGGCAACATCAGTAAAGCGCTCGACAACTTCACGCTGGCGCTCAAGCATGAACCGCGACACGTCGAGGCCCACTACAATCTCGGTAATCTTTACTTCGATGCCGGACAGCTTCCGCTCGCCCGTCTCCACTATGAAGCGGCTGCACAGATCGAGCCACGCTTTTCACTGGTTTACTTCAACCTCGCGCTCGCGCACTTTAAGTTGAACGACCTCACCGCCGCGCTCGCCGCAATTGAGAGCTACAAAGAATTGCGCCAGCCAGACGACGAAGAAACTGAAGCCATCAATCAATTGCTCAAAGCAATGCAGGAACCGAGGAAGCAGTAAGCAGGAGCAGGAGCAGTTCGAACGTGATGTCCGCGCCTGCTCTTGCGTCCTGCTCCTGAATTTTTGCGCGCTAGCGACCTGGGTGAATTCAGTGTAGACTCCAATCCTCTCCTACCGTTGCTCGTACTATTTCAAGGAGGGTTCCCCTAAATGTCACAAGTCAAATGTCGAGTCCTCTTCATCGACGACCACGAAGACTCTTCCGAGATGCTCACATTGTTGCTGAGCGAAGAAGGCTACGAAGTTGAAAGCGCAAAGTCAGTCGCCGAAGCTCTGCCAATGGCCTCCAGTCAGCACTTTGATCTCTATGTTCTCGACAAGAATTTGCCCGACGGCAGCGGCCTTGAGCTTTGCTCCAAACTAATGGAACTAACTCCCGGTGTTCCCTGCATTTTCTACACGGGCGATGTTTATGAACTTCATCGCGCTGAGGTCATGGCTGCCGGCGCTAATGTTTACATCGCCAAGCCTGACCTGGAAGGTCTGATTGAAAACATCAAGAAGCTTCTGGCGGAGAAAGAATGCTCAACCGGCAGTTGAAGAAGATCCGGTCTCGGGCCAACAGTCAACAGTCAACAGTCAACAGTCAAAATCTGATTTGTGACTATCGAGTTCAGACTTCAGACTGTCGACTGTAATTTCACCTCGCTTGACACCTCGATTTACCAACGTATAATTTTTTCACCCCGTGGGCCGATAGCTCAGTTGGTAGAGCAGCTGACTCTTAATCAGCGGGTCGCAGGTTCGATCCCTGCTCGGCTCACCATTTTTTTCTGCAACGCAGCCACCCGAAACGGTGGCTGTGATCATCTTCCGGAGCATAATATGAAACGAATCGTTAGCGTTTTGCTGGTCGCATTCTTTGGTTTGGCATTAGTTTCGACGGGCACCGCAAAAACGCGCACTGCGCCCGCGGTCAATGGTGTTTACGAAAACTTTACCGTTGGTGCTGGATCCGGCGACCTCGAAGGAATGCGGGTTGTCCTCTTCACAGCCCACGACGAGCATTACGCCGTAGTGCAGATCGCACAGGGCGGCGCGGAAGATCCAGTTCCGGAATTTGTGAAAGCAACAGTGAACGGGACGAAAGTAGAATTTACCGTGGGTAGCGAAACTTACACTGGCAACGTTAGTGCAGCTGGATTAAGAATCAACGGTCAACTGCTGAGGCGTAAGCCCTGCGCCAACTTTTTCAGGTAAGCAAAGTTCAACCGGTCGCAGGTCTATCCCGCTCGGCTCACCATCACTTCCGTCAAAGATGAACTAGGAGGCGCGCTCCCGGTAGCGCGCCTCTTAATTTGAAGACGCCTCGAAACCCAACTCCGGCTGTGCAAGTCTCAGCAAGTAGTGAGACACTGCACGCGCACTTCCGTCTCAATCAACCAGCGATCAACGGCAATTGAGTCTCACCAACCATTCGGGTAATTGAGGTGACAATGAAAGCCAGATACTCAACCATCCTCGCAACCGCCGGCATTGCGTTCTTGTTTACTATGCTGCCTGCGATCACAGCGCCGACGTTTTCCAAAGCTCAAACACAATCGCTTCAAATTGTAGCGGCAACGCTCACCGCCTCGCCGGAGGTTTATGACGGGCAGTGCCCGGTGACGATTAAGTTCAGCGGCAGTATCACCGTAAAGGGGAAAGGTAAAATCCAGTACACCTTCCTCCGCAGCGATGGTGCGATCGGGCCGGTCTACACTTTGGATTTCGATAGCGACGGGACGAAAACTGTCGACACGACCTGGACGTTGGGCGGTTCGCCATTCGCTGGGTGGCAGGCCATCAAGATTCTCTCGCCCTACGAAATGGAATCTAACCGGGCTGATTTCAAAGGATCCTGTTCCCAGGAAAAGCCTTCGTTACCGCAGGGACTCTCAGTGCCGACTTTCCCCAAAGCTCCCCAGCAAGAGCCGCAGCAAACACTTCAAGTCGTATCGGCGACGCTCACCGCCTCGCCCGAGGTCTTTGACGGCAAGTGTCCGGTGACAATCAATTTCAACGGCAATATCACTGTGAAAGGAACAGGAAAGGTCACTTATACCTTCGTGCGGAGCGACGGCGCGACTGGTCCCGTTCAAACCCTCAATTTCTCCGGTGAAGACACCAGGTCTGTCGACGCTAGCTGGGCACTAAATCTTCCAGCATTCAATGGTTGGGAGTCGATCAGAATTCTCTTGCCCAACGAAGTCGAGTCTAACCAGGCTTTCTTCAAAGGAACTTGTCTCGCGCAGGAGCCGTCGCCGAATGTGCCAGTGCCACCGCCTGCACCCGAGCCCTCGGTCGAAGGACCGTCTAACAGATCCGTCGTCTACCCTATCGGTCGTAACTGGGATTTCGAAGACGGCGGACTCGTCGGCTGGACAGCAACCGGCACAGCTTTCACTAACCAACCCACACTCGGCGACAACGTCTTTGCCGAACGCGTGCGTACCGACATGACACTCGAAGGCGGCGGCATCGGCGGCGATTACTGGAAGCGCGTGCCTTACCCTATCGGCCATCACCTCGGCGCCTGGATAGGAACCAAAGAGAACCATCCGAACGCGGCCGCCACGCTGGGAATCGTTGCCGGAGACGAAAGAATCGGCACGTTGACGTCAGGTGAATTTCCCCTGGACGAAGCGCATCGCTTCATCGCCTTTATGGTCGGAGGCGGGCGCGACGTGACTACCGAGCGCGTCGAGCTTCAGATCAGAGGCGAAAACGATAATGACATCGCTGAACTCACACGCCTCATCGCCGGAAACCGCAATGCGGCTGCCGGGCTTGCAGCGCTTTTCGGAGGCTCCCTCCGGCCGGCTGAAAACGGGGTAGGTTCACGTGATGGCAACTATCTCATCGCGCTCTCGGCAAGCGGACAAAACTCCGAGGTCATGCGGCCGATAGTATTCGAGGTGCCGTCTGCGTTGCGCGGCCGGCAGGGACGAATCCGGATCATCGACAACTCCCGGGAGCAGTGGGGACACATCAACGTTGATGACTTCCGTTTCGGAGTTACCCGGCCGCCGGATCGCGCGGTGCCGCTCTGGGGATTCGCCGACACACATGCGCATCCGATGAATGACCTGGCCTTTGGCGGAAACCTCATCCAGGGGTCCTTGTACGCTCGCGACGGATCGGCGTTCGGCAGCGATAGCTATCGCAAGAGCGCCCTCCCCGCGATGTTCGACAGCCTCGACCAAACACATGCCAGGCCGCTCTCCCAGCTTCTGCCGGTGTTCGGTCTTACCCAGGCCCTGAGTGCATCGCACCTCATCCGCAGCGGCTATCCCGAGATGCAGGGTTACCCGAATACCACCCAGATGGCGGGCCAGACGATGTACGGCGAATGGATCCATCGCGCCTACGACGGCGGCCTGCGTCTGATGTCAGCGCTCGCGGTCAACACCTGGGTGATCAGTTCTCATCCGATCAAGCGAGCAGTGCTGGGCAGTCCGCAACCTGAAGACGACAAGGGAAGTACGGATGTGCAGGTACTGGACATCAAGACCTGGGCTTCGCGACCGGAGAACCGCTCGTGGGTTGAAATCGCGCTGACGTCCGCAGACGCGCGGCGAATCATCGGCTCCAATAAACTGGCCATCGTCATCGGCATTGAACTCGACACCCTCGGCAACTTCGTTCCCAATGGCCACTTCAAGGAACCCGGCGCCGTGGTGATGCCGGATAATCCAGACCTCCAACGCGCCCTTATCATCGCCGAACTCGACCGCCTTCATCTTCAGGGTGTGCGGCAAATCTGTCCTTTCCATTACGTGAACGGCGTGTGGGGCGGCACCGCCATGTCTCAGCGCTTCTTTAACGACGTCAACCGCGCGGTCACCGGAAACAACGTCGAGGTCGCGAGCGGCGCGGAGCAGGGTATCCGCTACCGCCTCGATATGGACGGGTGGGGACCCGCGGGAGTCGCGAGCCGGACGCTGTTGACACAAGACTCGCCGGCCATGCAACACGGCGCGAACTGGGAAAGCACGCGATTGGGCCACGTCAACGCGATGGGGCTCACTACCGCCGGCAAAATCCTTTTCGAGGAAATGACGAAACGTGGGTTCCTCATCGATACCGACCACTCCTCCCACCGATCGACAGACGGGATGCTGGAGCTGGCGCTGGCCCGCGACTACCCGCTTCTCACTTCGCACTCCGACTATCTCGAGCTTGGTCTCACCGGGCCCGGGGACTTCACCTATGTTGGTTTTGTTTACGACGACAATGCGAATCTCAGGAACTTCGATACGACGCTTCTTGATCCGCTTCGCAACGAAAGAATGGTCACCCGCAACACGTTGAGAACGATTGCGCAACTCCGCGGTACAACCGGCGCCATCATGTGGCTCCCACGACGGATGAGTTGGGGTAACGCAGTCCCTAACGACTGCGACGGATCTTCAAAGACCTGGGCCCAGGCTTACCAGTACGCGGTCGAACAAATGGGAGGTCACGGGGTGGCCCTCTCGACAGATCGGATCACGTTGTATCCACGCTTCGGTCCCAACGCGTCCTACATGCTGGGAGCCGAGAGCGCCTCGATGCCCCAACGGGACGAACGGCGCTTCCGACAGGTCGACGCGCAGCACAACGGCGTACGCTACGACGTCCCCCTCCGCGAGTGGGGAGCCTTCCGCTTCAAGCTCGCTTTGGGTTCAACCGGAGCGTGGGAGAAGACACCGGTTCGCGATTCGAGCAGCAGCGACTCGAGCACCTGGGAGTCACATCCAGTAGAAATAGGTGACGCCTGGATGGCGCTTGCGGCTTTTACCGCCGGCCGAAATCCCCGGACGATGCCGAATCACGGCATAGACGGCGGCAATCGGGTCGTTGACTACGCTTGGGGGTTCTTCGCCACGAGTGAGGATGATCTTGTTTTGGACGGCGCGCGCTTGCCTGGTTCGCTCGATTCCCGCATCGCGGCTTATTGCGTGAAAAACGGGATCACGCCAAACGGGATCAGGCGCCTCACCGTCGGGCCTCGCGCGTTGGACGAGTACTGGTGGGTGAAGAGAGCATGGGACGAGTGGCAGCGCATGAGCGGCAGCAACGAGCCTCTACGCCGGCACATATTCGGCTACCGCGAATTGGGTCGCGAGCGCATCAGCCGCGACTTCGATATCAACATTGATGGGGCCGCGCACTACGGAATGATTCCTGACGTTTTGCAGGACGTGGCCAACTCGCACCCTCGGCCCACTGAGGTCGGCGCGTACTTTGACCCGCTATTCCGCTCCGCCGAGGACTACATCCGCATGTGGGAGAAGGCTGAGAGCCGCGCCGCCGCCCTACGCAGATAGTGAAATTTGCTGAACCAAAACAAAAGCGGCAGCCTGACGTGGCTCTGCTTTTCTTTGGACCAAAGTCCTGAGAATCAATTATGGGAGCCTTCGTAGAATATTCCTGAAGAGCTGGTCATCACAGGGGATGGTGTCGCCTATACAGAGCAGCGACACAACCAAGGTTGTACATCGTCTTGGCTGGCCGGCACTCAACTCGAAAGAATCCTTGTACGCACTTGCCACCTCGTCGTATTTCTGAAGTTCTGAAAATCCCATACCGTCTTAAAACGCTACTCCCCTGGCAACGCCCGACTGACTTTCAATGACCCTTGACATGACCGATTATCAAAGCGTACGGTTGCGAATGTCCTTGCCAGCTTGAACCTAGTGCTCCTTGTTCCTTCACATTTCTGCTAAGGAGTTCACATGAGTCCTGGAACGATTGCTGCGCCACTTCTAATAGGCGCGTGTTTGGCGACTAGTCTATACGCAATAAAATCGGTTCCAGGTAAATATCGTCAGGAACCCGTTCCTCCAACCATCCGGGCAGTTCCCGAAATAACGTCGTGTGTAAAAGGGGTAAGAGCAGTAAAGGTAGAGATGGATGCAGAACGTAGGATTGTAATCGTGCACCTGGAAAACCTCACCGACCTCGGCGTCATCGCAGTGTCGATTGAATCAGAGAAAGACGACGAGTCTTACGCTACAATTCCTCAAGTACCATTCAAAACTGCTAACCAGATTGCTCTCATCAAACCCCACGAAATTTTGCCTATAAGCATTGGCCTGGGCAGCATCTTTGATGGCGAACCACTTAGGTTAGGAAGTGTCATGTATTCAGACGGCACAGAAGAAGGTTGTAGTTCCTCGCTGAAGACTTTAAACGAAGTGAAAGATCGCGAAAACACAAAGAAGGAGCCCTCCAGCGAAGCTAATGAACTGTACTCGCTAAAAGACCGGGGACTAAAATCGATCGACCTTGATTATAAAACTTCAAGACGAACCGACCAGTACGGCAATCGTTTTCGATACCGCGCCAAGGTCAAAGATACTCACGATGCGCAGTTAGGGCGATGGGCGTGGGACGTAATCCTAAGGTCACAATGAAAAAGCTCTCCGTATCTTTTTTTTGAACGGCAGTTCTTGCTAACTGAGGGCTTATCAGAAAATCAAAAAGCGGCAGCATGGTGGCTGCCGCTTTCTATTTGCCTTGAATCAGTGGTTAGTTGTTTCCGTCTTTCGGCAGAATCGAAATGTGCGGAATAACTCCATCCACTTCCTTCCACGAGCCTTGCACGTGAGAAGTTTCAAAGCGTCGTTCCCTGCCCTTACCCACCGTCGCAAACTCCCGATGTTCGGCTGTCTTTACTTCACGCAGAATTTCGTTGACGTCCATCTTGTCAAACGTAACTGCCTCGTCTCGGGAATCGAGATAATAACCACGTATCAGCTTCTCCATCTTGCCGCGGCAAACGTTCGCCGATGAGTACACATCGCTGCCGGCAAAACCTCCTTTGATGTAAGCGATGTAGCCAACCTGATTGTCCGCAACGGAGAACTTTTCAGTCAGCACCTTCGGCTCAGGCACCTGGCTGTAATACATGTCTTCGATCGCTGCGGTGGGACTCGCCACTCTCATCCGCCTCATTTTTGCCGAGATGGCGCTCCACACTTTCGACTGATTTGAATCAGCCGTCCCGCGTTCGGCTTGACTACGGCTTACGTCGCTGTGAGTTGTGCGCCGCAAACTTGGGTAAGAAAAATTCTGCGACGAACCAAACGAATCACTGGTATAGCTCCAGCGACTCTGCTCGACACAGGAAACTGGAATCGGCAGCGTCGAATTGGCCGCCACAATTACAGTGACATTTACAATTCGGTTCTGCTTGGCGCCGATGAGTTGTTGACCTTCGTAGATAATCAGATCGCGATCGGATTTATTCACCACGGTAAGCCGCGGCACGTTGCCGCCCTCCGATTCTTCAGTGATTTCTGCCAAACCATGTTCCAGAGCTTCGTCCAACTCCAGCAGCGGCGCCGGCGCTTTACCATCACTGCTGAACAATGGAAAAACTTTTACTTCCTCAAACACCTGCGGCGGGCCAACGACGATATTGTCCAAAAGCTCATTCAAAATTTGCACGATTAAACCTCCTTCAAGGAAAGACTCTGCGCCCGAGTGAGCTCGAATAAATACTCAACTTGCTCAGACCGGGCTGAGTCGATGATGCGGGAGAGACTAAGGACGAAACCGAATAGGGATTCGCGCTAGAGAGAGTGTCGCTGACGGAAAGCTCGTGCGGTCATGCGGCTGGTTGAAACGCTAACCAATTTTGGTTACGCTCCTCCGACTTTTTTCTTAACTTCATGGGAGTGATCTTATGCTGAGGCCCATCAGAAAACAAATCGCCAAAACGTTCCGACTCAATTTGCTAACTCCGTTGCAGTTAACGACCGTCGTTATTGTCCTCCTGGCCGGCACGCTGACGGGCGCGGCACAAGAAACTCCCACGCCAACTCCGACGCCGTCACCCACACCGGTCGCCGACCGCAACGAGTCGGAAAGATCAGACCGATTGACCGGTGGACATATCGAAGTCGCCGAATTCGCGGCCAACGAGCCGAACATTCGCCTGACTCTGAACATCCCGACGTTTCGTTTGACACTCTGGCAAAACGACAAGGAAGTTAAGTCGTACTACATCGGCGTCGGGAAAAAGGAGCATCCGCTCTACATCGGCGCTCGCGAGGCGACGCAAATTATCTGGAATCCAGCCTGGATCCCGCCGCCCAGCGATTGGGTTCGAGAAATGACTACGGTCACTCCCGGCGAAGTTATTCCGGCCAGCGATGCGCGCAATCCGCTGGGAAA
This sequence comes from Pyrinomonadaceae bacterium, assembly GCA_035472495.1. Classification (GTDB taxonomy): domain Bacteria; phylum Acidobacteriota; class Blastocatellia; order Pyrinomonadales; family Pyrinomonadaceae; genus PSRF01. The sequence continues at coordinate 30,860 of DATIPD010000008.1, forward strand.
GATGAAAATTCCGTTAGGAGATCGTTACCTGATCCATCAGGCGGCAAGTCTTGCGGACGTCGGCAATCTCGTATCGCACGGCTGCGTACGCATGCCTAAGCCGGAGCTTTATGACCTCGCGGACCGGATCATCGCAGCGCGTGGCCTACCCGTTTCGCGCAAGCGCATTGACGCAGCCAAGCGCGGGTCGAAGATGTTTGTAGTGTCACTAAAAGATCCATTGCCAGTCGACATCAACTACGACACGTTGGTGGTTGAAGAAGGCGTGCTGCACGTTTATGCAGATGTTTACGGACGCGGTACAAACCGCCCGGCATTGTTGCGAGCGAAGTTGCAAGCGGCGAATGTGGACGTCACACAACTCAACGACGTCGCCATCAGAAAAATTCTAGGGAAAGCGACGCGCCGGGCGCAGTTTGTAGTAGAAACGCGCAGCATCGCGGAGGGACGCGCGCTGGAGGATGGGAAGCTTCTGCCAGTGATACCGCGTACGCCGAAAGTCAGGAAGGGCTAACAGAACTCTTACCGTTGCCAGTGCTCCCTGCTGCTGCCTACTTCACGTACTCCCAGTGCCAAGGTTCATAGCAGTAAGGTTGGAACCCAAACCGATCCGCATTCTTCACCAGCCAGCGATAGACCCGCGTCTCAACCTGAATAGCGCGATTTGAATCGCGCGTGTCCACCGGGTCACCTCCCACATACAAATCAAGCGCGCGTCCTGTGAAGTGTGGGCTGTTCACGGCCAGGCCGGCGCTTCCTGAATTTGGAGACTCGCGCCGCAACTTTTCCTGATACTCCCGCGAACGAAACGCCGAGACGATCTTCAAAAACTTCTCGTCTGGCGCTAGTTCATTCCGCGTGTGCGCCAGTCCCAACGAACGATCGGCGATTGCGGCCGCGACCATGCGTTTGTAGGCCGCGTAGGTTTGGCGTTCCACCTGACGAAGTTCTTCGGCACGTGTCGGATCGTAGAAGTCGGAGATCGGAGCGGTAAGAAGTTGCGCTGGCTGGGCCGGTGTTTTGTCTTTAAGCCTGACCGCTTGCCACGCCGCAATCATGGCATAAAGCGTTTCGTCATCGAGGACGCCGGTGGGTTTTAATGAAGACTTTTCCTGCCAACGCGCAACGGCCGAAGCAAACTTGGGGTTGGCAGTGTCGTGATCGTCATTGATGAGACGTTGAATCAAGAGAACGTACAGATACCAGCCGCGCTGCTGCTTACTGCCGAAGACCCAGTTGAGGTCCGTGCGCAGCTGAGTGTTTGTGCGTGCCGCTGCCTCTGCCTCTTTCTTCTTCAATGGGCCGCCGCCGGGAGCAGCGCTCATCACTGCAATGACAAAAAACGTCGCGACCGTGGCTATACAAATCGCACGTCTAAAAGTGTTTCTGAGAATTTGATAATGCCTAGTCTGCATTGGACTCAGTTGGTTCGCCCGTCATCGATTGGTTTGATGCTCTTTTTTCCTGCAACGCTCTTTCAACGGTTAGAAAGTTTTTCTTCAAGCGGTCACGAAAAACCTCGGGGCCGCCGGCGGGATACTTCTCAGGATGTTTCAGCATGTGATTGACGATCGCGAAGTTTGCTTCGCGCATGCCCTGCCAGTTGGCAGAATGTTTTTGATCGTGACGCCGACAGCTGATCAGCGGCTTCTCAATCACCGCCAGCGGGTAGCGCGCGAGTACGCGCATGAAGAACTCGAAATCTTCGTTGTAGAGCACTGTCTCATCAAACAGTCCTACTTCCGCAAACACGTCGCGCCGGATAACTGCATCGGAGCACGACGGCAAAAATCTGGGAAAGAAATCAAACTCCGCCTTGGAAAAGTAGCTGCAATCACTATCCACTTGCCGGCCGTTGTAGCCATCCCAGCGTTTCACCGATTCTGCATCCGTGTTTTCGAGAGTGACGACTCCATCAGTGATCAGCCGGAAGTAAGATGCGACGAGTCCCGCATCGGGATGTGACTGGATGGCCGCCCACTGCAATTCCATCTTGTCCGGATCCCACAAATCGTCGGCATCCAACAACGCCACCCATGGTTGCGTGCTGTTGCGAATGCCGGCGTTCCGCGCACGCGAAAGTCCGCGTTGTGGTTCTGCGACGATTTGCGCGCCGAGTTCTCCTGCTATTTGTGCACTTTGATCTGTGCTGCCGTTATCGACAACAACTATTTCGGTAACGCCGAGCGTCTGGGCGTGCACACTTTTAATAGCCTCGGCGATAAAGCGCTCCGCGTTCAGCGCTGGGATCACAACTGAAACAGGAGCGACTGTCATGGCCTGTTCGTATTTTTTCGTGTCTTCACTTCGTGCGATTTCGTGGTTAATCCTTTTGCCTTACCGAAAAGAACCCACTAAGCGACGCGAACAAAAAACTAAACAACACAGAACCATCCTATTTTTATTTAACTCTCACTTCTTTCGCGGCACGCGCAGGTTTAGTCGAAGCACGACGTTGTCGCGAATTAGATCGTCTGCTTTTCCCGCGTAGATTATGCCAAAGTCTTTCCGGTTGATTGCGAATTCAGCATCGACTGCAACGCTGTCTGCGTTCGTTTGAATGGTCGCCGGAAAACTGATCGACTTTTTGACGCCGTGTAAATCAAGGTTGCCCGTGACGGTGTAACTGTTCGCTGCGCCGCCCGCCGCGGCGTCAATCTTTGTAGAGGTGAACGTAGCTTTGGGAAACTTCGCGATGTCGAAGAAATCCGGAGTTTTCAAGTGCGTGGTTAGCTCCGGATCATCAACTTCGACCGAACCGGTTTGAATATCGATCGTCACTTTACTGTCGGTCACATTTTTCGCCAAATCGATCTGGCCGGAAAATTGTTTGAATGCACCATGATGGGTTTTCGTTACCTTCGAGGCATCGAATTCCACTTTCGAATTCTCCGGCGTGATGGCTAGCGCCTCAGTTTCGCCCGACTTTGCCGCACTGGTTTCCGGGGCGGCGGTGCCGGTTGTCGCCTTGGGTTTGTCGGCCGAAGGGTCGGCGCAAGCGCACATTACTACCGCTACGGTTATCAAAACTAGTCCTCGCAAGTTTACTCGCATTGTTCTCGGTCCTTTCCTTTTCTCAACAAATTGGGCGGCGAATTGAGGGGAAACCGGAGACTAGAGCAAAAATGTTGTTGATTTGTCGCAAAGCCAGCAGCTATATTTTTGCCTGGCCGAGGGTTTCCCAGGGCCACCTCAAGAAATTCACCAACCGCAGTTTCAATCCAATCAAACAAGTCGTCCCCCGCTGGAGAATTCTTATGAGTAATATCAAGTGTAGTGAATGTGGCCTGGTCAACTGGGCCGATCAAGTCGAGTGCAAAAGATGCCAGGCGCTGCTAACAGTGCAGGAAAAGGTTGCTGCCCAGCTGATTGGCGGCCCCGAAGAAAAACCTTTTTTTACCAGAGGACTCACACTTCTCACTGGTCTATTAGTGTTTGCGATTCTTTCGGCGATCGTTTCACGTGTCTTCGGTCTTGAGAAAAGTGATGTCGCCAAAATGATTGCCATCATGCTTATGTTCAGCGGATCGTTGTTGATGCTACTAGCGCACGTCTGGTTGCTGATCCGCATTTTTGAACAAAGCATTGGCTGGGGACTGGGCGCACTCTTTGTTCCGCTGGTTGGCCTGGTAGCGATTGTCAAGTTTTGGGAAAACACAAAACGCTCGTTCGTTAGTCAACTGGTTTGCGTTGGGATCATGATCTCGGCTGCGTTGGTCGTATCAATGTAGTCAACACTTCGCTGCTTACCAGCGGTTTCACAAGTACGATAGCCACCAGTCACGCCGACGCGCCTTCACTCCCGCGAACCATTTACACAACGGATACAGCAGCAGCACTCCGGCAATCCAACAGAGGTAAACAACCACCAGATTGAAACCCATCCCGGGTGGCGGTCCGGTGGTTTGCATTTGACTGCCAAACATCCAGCGCACTGGTTTGCCCGCGATTAGATGCACAAACACGGAAATGAAGTGCGCTGTCGGCCACTGCAGTAAGTAGAAGAAAAGCGGCACGCGTCCGAAGGTAACAAAGAAATTTCGAATACGACTCCAGATGCTCGCCCCGTTGGCCGTTGAATTCCGGGTCGACTCAAACAGCGCGAGCGCAATCAACGCCGGGCCAAGTGTCATCAACAAGAAGAGCAACGATGGCGGATACTTGGTCGTGTTGAGGAACGATAACACTGTGAACACCGGAGTGTTCTGCTGTGTCCACTTGGATGGATCGCCGTAGTAGTTAGTGAAACGAATGCAGACAAATAAGCCGGTCAGCACAAGCCCTAACACCAGCAATAGCTTTCGCCTGAGCGCCGCGTCTTTCTGGTACAAAGTGCCAAACGCGTAGCCTGCAGCCATCACGCCAACCCAGGGAATCAGAGGATAGATTACGACTACCACCGGGCTGCCAAGTTTGAACACGGGGAAAGCTGCGAATTGCTGGTGCAGAATTATGTAGAGCTTTGTGCCGAGGCCCGGGACTACGCCGTTTGGTGGCCGCCAACCCTGGACATGAAAACGATCGAGTAAGTTATGAAGCGCGATCATGACTACACCAAATACCGCCAGGACGCGCACGGGCAAGTAAATCAAGGCCGCCATCAGGATCATCGAAACGCCAATGACCCAGATCACCTGCATGACGCCGAGAAAACTGTAATCAAGATTGAAGACGACTGATGTTCGGATCCAGGTAAACTCGAGAACGATTAGCCACAGCCCCCGCGTGATCAGAAAACGGGACAACTCCGCTTTGCTTTTGCCTCTGGCCCACTGCAAATAAATTCCAGTGCCGGCAAGAAAAACAAAAATGGGCGCGCAGTAATGCGTAATCCAGCGGGTGAAGAAGAGTTTGACGCTGGTGTGCTGGAGATCGAGCGGGTCGAAACCCTGAAGTACGTAGCGATGAACGAAGTCACGCGTGTGATCGAGCATCATCACCACCATCACGACGCCGCGTAAGAGATCGATGGAATCAATCCGCTGACGTGATGAAGTTGGTGACGATTTCAGCCCTTCGTCGCGAAGTCCAGAGGCTCCAATCATTTTTCGTCGGCTTTGAGCTCCCAGATGACAAACTCACCCCACTCATAGCTGAAGACTAGCTCTTTTATTCGATGCTTTTTCAGCTTGATGACATACATGAGAGGCAGTTTCTGACTTACCCTAAGGTTCTCTTCGTATTCATCAGGAGCCTTGGGATTGACCTTTTCGAGTCCCGCCGCTAACTCGCTTACTGTCGCAAAGATCTTTGAATCATCAGTGGCGATTTCTGTCTTGAGGGATTTCGCAAAAAAAAGAGTCGCCTTTCCGCGGTAAAGCCACATGTCGGGAGCTAACAACTTTGCGATCTCCGTCCGGTTGGAAGACTGCAGGACTTTGATGACCTGGCCAAACACGGGGAGTTTCTTTGCGTCCATCCTGGGATAAACAACGTCTGAAATATATTTGATCTTGATGCTGGAGAGTTTGCCCTGCGGACTAATCTCAAATGAGACGTTGGAATTCTCGTAATCCCACCGGTTGCCAAATTCGCCGACGTTAGTCTTTTCTTGTGGCTTACCAAATTGCTTTTCAACCTGCGCTTGATCCATACCGAAACGAAGTTCGTGAAAACCCAAATCGGCGGTCGGATCAGTACCGCTAATCTGAATACTCCAAATAAGATCGGTGTGTTCAGCGGAATACTCAAAAACCATGTACAACGACGCATCGGGCTTTAGCAGATACTGCTCATATTCAAAACCGTCGTCGAACTTCCCAGATTTAGCAGGGCGACCGAGTTCGTTCTGCGCAACTTTCCGAGTTTGCTTAAGCCTGAAACCACGCAAATCGGTATCGTAGGTCTGCGCCTGAACCGCAAAGCCCGCAATAAAAAGAAGGGCGACGAGAAAAGAATGTTTCAGAGCAGATTTCATGCAATCAAAGTTCGATCTGGCGCACCGAAATGATCGGCTCGAAACCAAGTAGCTCGACAACTATTTCGTTTCGCAGTTCGGCGTCAACTTCAATCACGGCCATTGCTTCTCCACCTAACTCGCGGCGCCCCAGATGGAAGCGGCTAATGTTTACACCACGATCGCCGAGAATTGTTCCGACGCGTCCGATGACACCGGGGACGTCGCGGTTGCGCATCAAGAGCATGTGACCATGCGGCACAGCTTCAATATGGAAACCAGCGATTTCGGTAAGACGACCCTCACGGGCCTTTTCACCGAGTCCAAAGATTGTTCCTGCAGCTGACTGCTCGCCTTCACCAGTAACCACTCGCGTACGAATTGATGAGACGAAATCTGCGCCAGCGCGAAAGTAACTGGTCGTCACACTGATGCCGCGTTCCTCGGCAATCAGAAACGCGTTGACAGCGTTAACGCGCGCGCTAACGTCGCGCAACAATCCGGCGAGAAACGAACGTGTAACCGGCGCGGCGTTCAAATCAACCAGCTCTCCGGCGAACTCAAGTTTGACTTCCTTGACGGCACTATCAACCAGCTGCGCTTGAAAGCGGCCGAGTTTCTCCGCGAGTTCGATATACGGTCGCAGCAACGCCAGTTCTTTAGTTCCCAATGCTGGAACGTTCACCGCCCCACGCAGCGCGCCGGTCAACAAGTAGTCGCGCATTTGTTCGGCGACAGTGAAAGCAACACCTTCCTGTGCTTCGGTAGTTGAAGCGCCCAGGTGCGGGGTCGCGATTACTTCGTCCAGCTGCAGCAATGGATGATCGGCCGCGGGTGGCTCCTGCACAAAAACGTCGAGAGCGGCGCCGGCCACTTTGCCCGATTTGATCGCGTCGTACAGCGCCTGTTCGTCGACGAGTCCGCCACGGGCGCAGTTGATCACGCGTACACCTTTTTTCATTTGCGCGAAAGCGTCACTGCCGATCACACCGCGCGTTTCCGCCGTTAAGGGCGTGTGAATAGTTATGAAATCTGCGTTGGCAAACAGTTCGGGCAGCGGCGCCAACTGAATCTCCGAATCACGCGCGTGCTCGGGCGAGATGAATGGATCGAAGGCGATGATCTTCATGCCAAACGCACGCGCGCGCGCGGCGACAGTTCGACCAATTCGCCCCAGTCCGACGACACCGAGCGTCTTCCCTTCCAGTTCAACTCCGATGAAAGCTTTGCGATCCCAGTGTCCTGACTTCAGACTGCTGTTGGCCTGGGGCACGCGACGGGCCAGAGAAATCAGCAACGCGATTGTGTGTTCAGCGGTGGTGATAGTATTGCCGTCAGGCGCATTCATGACTACAACGCCGCGTTCGGTCGCCGCCGGCACATCGATGTTGTCGACACCAACCCCAGCCCGTCCCACGACGCGCAAGCTGGTTGCCGCTTCCAGGAGCTCGCTCGTAACTTTTGTTTCACTACGCACGACCAGACCAGCGCAGTCTTGCAGCGCTTCCCTTAGTTCTTCGGGTTTGAGCCGGAGGCGTTTTTCAACCTGAAACGCGGCGTCGCGCAGCGGTTGCAAACCGGTTTCACTGACGTCGTCAGCGACAAGAATTTTGATTTGTGCAGAAGTCATTAAAGTTTTGCTTGGGATTGTTCCGTTCCTTGGTATAAAGAGGTGGTATGTTAACAGTCAGCCGGATGGTCTACAAAGAACAGTGTTTGGCGAGTGGAACTCTTTGGAGTGCGCTACCCTGTCAGCGCTTTGGCCGGCTGCAACCTGTCGCAGCCTTTTGATATTGTGCAGGAACGCGGCGTTAGGTCGACGCGACGATCCGACGAGTCCGAAGCGCACCCCAAAGCGTGTTGAGGAAATCATATGGACATTTTTGTTTATCGCCCGGGCGCGGAGAAAGTTGAAACCGGCTTTGAGGCAACCGAACTTTCAGAGCTACTGCAAGACGAGCAGTCTGTCGTTTGGGTCGACATGCCGGAGCCAACCGCAGCCGACGAGGAAGTGTTGCTCAAAGTCTTCCATTTTCATCCACTCACTATCGAAGACTGCCACGAAAATCGACACTATCCGAAGGTCGAAGAGTTTCCGGGGTATCTCTACCTAATTGTGCATGGCGTCCGCGCTGACACTAGTCCTGATCATTTCAACACCATCGAACTCGACGCGTTTCTGGGCAGGAACTACGTCATCACTTATCACCACGACGAATTCCGCAGCATTGCGAACGTCAGGCAGAGCATCACCACCAGCCCCGTTCCCTGTCAGCGCGGCGCCGCTTTTCTGTTGCATCAAATTCTCGATCAGATTGTCGACTACTATTCACCAGTCCTGGATGATTTTGACGAGCGCATCGACCAGTTGGAGGATGACATCTTCCACCTAAACCGCCCCAGCAATTCAGTGCTGGAGGAGGTCATGGATCTAAAGCGAGGCGTGCTGCGGTTGCGGCGAATCTCGGCCAAACAACGTGAAGTGTTATTGCGAATGAGTCGGGGCGAGTTCTCTTTGATTGACCAGCAGATGCTGCCCTTCTACAGAGACGTTCATGATCACATCGTGCGCGTGACGGACCTCGCGGAAAGTTATCGCGATTTGATTAGCGGTTCGCTGGAGGCTTATTTGTCAGTTGTCTCTAATCGCATGAACGAGATCATGAAAGTGCTGACAATCTTTTCGGCGATCATGCTACCGCTAACCTTTATTGCTGGAGTCTACGGAATGAACTTCGACAATATTCCAGAACTTCACTCTCGCTACGGCTACTACGTGGTCTGGATCATCATGGTAACCGTGGCAATTGGTATGCTCGGGTTCTTTTGGAAACGTGGCTGGATTGGAAGCGGCACGAAGAAAAAAGCCAGAGGATGACGGCTGAAAACCATCTCCGAGGTGAACCGTCTACTTCAAGATCGAGTCAATCACTCATTATTCATCCCTCATCTGCCTCAATTTTCCCGGCGTCCTTGCGTTCTTCGTCGTTGTCAATCGAGCCGTCTGGCGATGGTAGAGGATCACCATCAGTTGTGTGTGAGTATGTTTCATTTTCTTCCAGCTCACTTAGCGTATCACCGCTTGTGGCGTCGGACTTGCGCTTAGCAAGCTCCTTGGGATTGCCCGCTTGAGCGCCGCTTTTCTCGCTATTTGCATTCACCATGCGGTTGTAATACCTCCTGATATGCTGAAGAAGCTGAGTACCGATAACAGCAGCGCAGCGTAAGCACCCGCAACTAGATCGTCCGCCATAATGCCTAGTCCTCCCGGAAGCGCTTCAAATCTACGCGCCGGATATGGCTTAACAATGTCGAAGAACCTGAACGCCACAAACCCAACTATCAGTGGCCCGAGAGACACCGAGAAAAATGGTAAGAAAATGAATGTGAGCATCTGTCCCACAACCTCGTCTATTACCACTATGCCCGGATCCTTGCGAGCGCTTAGCCTTTCAGTCCGGGAAGCAGCCCACGTACCGACCAGCGATATCATCCAAATCGAGAGCAATAGAACTGGGAGGAATAGAAAACTATCGCGATACAACTCCTCGGAAAACACGTTTTTGTCAACCAAATGGTGCTCAAAGGCTAGAAACTTTAAGCGAACATAGGCATCTCGCAAGCAGTAGTACAAAACAAGTCCTACAAGCGAACCCCAGGTGCCGGGCGCAAGCGGCAGATAACCAACCCCGCAGGTAGCAATCGCCAGCGCTAAATAATCTTTGACTGAGCGCGACCGCGGCGGGGTAGTCAATACCCTTTCAGAGTTGACGACTGGAGCACTTACTTCCTGGTTGGAATCTTTGGCGGTCATCGATGCTGGAAATTTAATACAGGTTGAAGTTGTATTCGAGTTGAATGTACATCGTTACCGCACGACCGTCCTTGGTCGCGGGAATAAATTTGATTTCTCTGGCCGCGCTCAGTGCTTTTTCGGTCAGGCCGTGTGGTAGCCGTTTTACCACCTGCAGGTCACTGATTTCTCCAGAGCTTGAAAAAACACAACGGATAACCACAGTTCCCTCGACTCCGAATTTGCGCGCGCTTTCGGTGTATGTCGGCTCAGGTTTGGCGATGACGCGCGCTTTTTTGGTTACTTGTAGCGAAGTGAAACCCTGATTGGGATCTGTGCCTGAAGGAGACACAACCTCTCCTCAAGGCAAAACTTCTCCGACCAAATCGTACTCGTGTGCAGCCGTGATTAGCACATTGATCATTTCACCAGCCCGCGGTTCAAAGTTTTCCGGCACATCATTGATGAGCACGCAGCCGTCGATATCCGGCGCCTGGGTTTCCATTCTTCCCTGCCACAGCAACTCGCTCTCGTTTGATTCGCCTTCGAACATCACCTGGACTTGCTTTCCAATAATCGCCTTGTGCTTGCGTTTGGCAATCTTTGCCTGTTCCTTCATCAAACGCGCACGACGACGTTCGGCAATCTTTGTATCGACTTTATTTGGCAGAGCAAACGCCAGTGTTCCCTCTTCGTCGGAATAGGTGAACACACCCACACGATCGAATTCGACGTTCTTCAAAAACGTCAGCAACTCTTCGAAGTCAGCTTCGGTCTCGCCGGGAAAGCCGGTGATAAAAGTCGTGCGTACAGCAATCCCGGGGACCCGCGCGCGCACGCGTTTGATCAGCTTCTCCAGCGACGCGCGATTGCCGCCACGCTTCATCAGTTTCAAAACATTCTGCGAAGCATGCTGCAAAGGCATGTCGAGATACTTCACTGCCTTTGGTTCCTCCGCCAGCACGTCAAGAAACCCGTCGCTGATATGCGTGGGATAGGTGTACATCACGCGCACCCACTCGATGCTATCTACATGTGACAACTCGCGGAGCAAGTGCGCCAGCGCATCCTGCTTGCCAAGATCTTCGCCATAACGCGACGAATCCTGGGCAACGAGTATCAACTCCTTAATTCCCTCTTCAGCAAGTTGATGGGCCTCGGCAACGATGGAGCCAAACCGGCGACTGCGAAAATGCCCACGCATCTGCGGGATAAAACAGAATGCGCAGGGGCGGTCGCAACCTTCGGCGATCTTGATAAAGGCGTAGTGGCCCGGTGTCGCCAGCACGCGGGGCGTCGACTCGTCATAAAGATAAGTCGCGCTTTGATTGCCGAGCGGAATCACGGGAAGCGAACGCGTATTCGTGCCCGGGTCGCAGACGCTGAGAATGTCGTTGATCTGACTGGTGCCGATGAAGGCGTCGACTTCCGGTATCTCAGCTTTGAGTTCATCGCGATAGCGTTCCACCAAACAGCCGGCGACGACGAGGCGTTTCGCTTTGCCTTCAGTCTTCAAACGAACTGCTTCCAGAATCGCATCGACCGACTCCTGCTTGGCTGACTCGATGAATCCGCACGTGTTCACCACCACCGTGTCAGCATCGGCGGCATCCGCGGTGATTTGATAACCCTGAGATTGGAGTTGGCCCATCATCACCTCGCTATCAACGAGGTTCTTGGGACAACCGAGACTGACAAATCCAATTTTGTTCATAACTTGCAAATAGTAAATTGTGAATAGTAAATAGACGCGCGCTTTGTGCTTTCTGCTTTGTGCTTTCTGCCTACCGCTTACCTTCTTTCTCGAGTTGGTGCAACGCGCGATCAATTTCATCTGCCTCAGTCGGCGAAAGCTCATGCCCACCAAACCGCACGCGGTTGTAAGCGCGCGTGATCGCCAGCGCCGGTCGTAACTCGAGCTGAGAGGCGAATTCCAACGGAGTCAAGTTCGCTTCGCGCGTTAGCCCTCGGCGAGTAAGTAACGTCAGTAGTCGCTGATAAAACTCAATCGCCGACATTTGCGGTTTAGCTTTGAGTTTGCGACGAGTCAACCCGGCCCGCCACCCGAAACGGCGCACGCGCGTGACGATGAAAACAAGCAGCAGTCCGAGGGCGAGTAGTCCGCCAAGCAACGCAAATGTCGGAAGGTTCGCGCCGGTTGCTTTCTGTAGACCAGAGGTGGCTTCGCCGAGGTAACGCCGGTATTGAAACAACCGACTGGAAAGCGACGTCGCCAGCGAGCGCTGCTCCTGCTTGTCGTAACCAACCACATACTGAAACCAAACTAGTTCGAGCGCTTCCGCATATTTTCCCACGCGGGAAACAAGTCCCGAGCTTACCGGTTCTGTCCGACCGGCCGCCGGCGTTGGATCGAAAGTCACCCAGGCCTGCGTTTCGGGAAAGTAGACCTCAACCCAGGAATGCGCGTCGCTTTGTCTAACGGTGTACGCACCGGCAGCGTCGTTGTATTCGCCGGGCAGAAATCCGTTAACCACGCGGGATGGAATACTTCTGGCGCGCAACAGCACGGCCATCGCGGTTGAAAAATACTCGCAGTGTCCGGTCTTGACGTTGAACAAAAAATCAGCGAGCGGATCGGGACCGCCGGCTTTCATTTCCAGGCTGTAACCGTACGCGTGCTGCAGGTACGTTTCGATCGCTTTCGCTTCGTCATAACGAGTATGTGCGTGCGCGTTGTAAGCAATCGAATTCGCCAGCGTATGAATTCTCGGGTCGATCGTGTCTGGTAGTTGCAGGTAACGAAGAATGGCTGCTGAGTAAGGTTGCGAATCATTCTGCAGCGCTGTTACATCCGGTTCGGTGGTGTCCGACAAGGCCTTGTAGAGGATGCGCTCATACTCGTGCCCGCGCGACTGCATCGAGCCCTCGGTATCAACACGCACCACCGGAAAGTCACCCTGCACCGCTACCAGGCGCGGGGCGGCAAACAAAACCGAAGATTCGAGCGGTTCGAGAAAAACAGTTTGCGCGCTCAACCGGTGTCCGGCTTCGATGGTCCCCAACTGAAAAAATCCGCGGTAACTTTTTTTCTCGACAACGCGCTTCGCCTCGGCAGACTTTCTCCAACCACGACCGGTGTATTCGTCGAGAGCTACACCGCGCCAGCGTAGCAAAGGAGTAGGCTGCGAGTTTTCCAGCCTGACGTGCATAACAACGGAGCTGTTGCCTTTTAGTTCGCCAAGTTCTCCGAGGTTCACACTTTCCGAAAAACCAACCAGGTTGGACAAGCCGCCGCCGGATCTCGCCAACATCGCCGCACCCGATCGCGGCGCCACAAGAAAGAGCGGCACGGCCAGAATGAATATCAACATGAGCAGTCCAACTGCCACGAATGGCAGGCGGTAGGCCTCGACATTTCGAGTTGCCGTGCGTCGACGCTGGGACTTGAAGATCCGCGAATCAGGCGCCACCAGCAGGCGCGTCTCTGTCGGCACCAGCGATCGTTTTGATTTCTGAATTTCAAAAGCAATGATCGTGGAAAGGGTGCTGAGCAAATAAAGCGTAACCGTAATTAAAAAGACCGGACTGAAACTAAGCCCCGCTGCCAGGAGCACCTCAAAAAACGAGATCAGGTACAGAAACACCCAATCGCGATCGCGTTTAACCTGCAAAAGTTTCACTACTGAAAGGAAAACAATCAGGTGGGCCAACGCCGTCACGCCCAGCCGGCCCACGTTGTCGCCGCTGAGCTGCTGGTATTTCCAGTCAAGAAAAAAAAGCGGCATGGAAACGATTACGACGATCAGAACAGTTCTTTCTGACAGTTGCCATTTGGTGCCTTCCAATTTCCACGCACCGATCATTACCAACCAGAACAGGAGCGCGAGCAGCAGCGACACACCGCCGGCGAGCAGCAACACCAGCGTCGCTATCGCCACCGTCGAATAAGAGAAAGCCTGGAAGTAAGTCTTGAAATTCATTCCCACAATCCGATTAGCTGTTGTTGTGGCTTTTGTTTCGTGTTCCTCTTAGTGGATCGTTTTTGTCTGACGTCGAGAAAAACTTGTCCCCGAACGCACCCGAACTGAAGAATACGAAAGAACACGAAAATCACTCACACCTCGAGTTTTCACCTTAACCACTAAGGCTTTTCCTTCAGTCGAATCTCGAAAAGTTTCGGCCACAGTTTCCCGGTAACAAAAAGTCGATCGTGGGCCTCGTCATAGGCGATACCATTCAACACCGCCTCCGGATCGTGAAGCTCGCTGGCAGAAATCAATCCCGACAAATCGATCCAGCCAACGACGGCGCCCGACTGTGGATCAATGCGCGCAATACGGTTCGCGTGCCAGATGTTTGCGTAGATTTCGCCTTTGATGTATTCGAGTTCATTTAACTCAGTGACCGGCGCTTTGCGATAAGCGACTGAAATTGTTCGTTGCACCGCGAAAGTGTTCGGATCAAGAAAGCGGATTGAATTGGTGCCGTCGCTCAGGATTAAGGATTGACCATCGTTGGTCAGTCCCCAGCCTTCACCGCTGTAGTTGAAGTGGCCCGTCTTTTCGAAGGTCCAGGGGTCGTAAGTAAAACATTCCCCGTCCTGCCACGTTAGCTGATAAATCTTTCCCTTCAGCAACGCTGCCCCTTCCGCAAAATACGGGACCGGCACGTCAACTTTTTGCAGCACCTTCCCCGACTCTAGTTCAACTCGCCGCAAGCTCGAATGGCCCATCTGCCCGGTGCTCTCGAGCAGCTTGCCATCGTGAAAGATCAAACCTTGCGTAAACGCTTGCGCATCGTGGGGGAACACGTTGACGACTTCGTAGCCGTAAACCGGGACAGTTTGTTTGGCACCGTCGTTACCCGTCGAACCAAAACCGCACGTGGTCGTCAGCAGCGACAGGAAAAGTAGCGAAATAGTTGGAATCATCATCAGAACGCCGCGCCGATTCAGCCGGGAGAATCGCCCACTTGGAAGCCCGGAATCGGGTCTGTCGTTGCTCATAATTAACGCGAAACAGCTTAACACTCAGCCGCATCTCGGGCTAATTCCGACACGGGACAGGATACCGGTTCAGTTTAGAGACAACATCAGAACTGTGAGCGCAGCGACCAGCCAAAGACTCAACGTCAATAAGCCTACAAATATGAAACCCATTTTTCGCGTGTTTGTGCGACTTGAGTGAATCCTCGTCGCTGCGCTCCCAGTTCTGATTTTGTCTTACCGAATCGCTCGGGTTTCAGCGGAGTTCGTGAACTGAAGTGAAGCGATCTGTTTTCACTCAAACCAAACTGCTATAGTCACACTCTAATTTTGAACTGAGACATGATTTGGAGGCGAAGATGGCTAGTGGAAGTTTGATTTTTTCAGGCATTCCGCAGTTACCTGACAACTGGTGGCTCGGTAAACCGGCAAACGATCCCGCGGATGTTTGGACGGTCTGGGACAAAAACACCTTCTACGGTTGGGGCGCGAATTCCGGCAACTATCAGGGAATTGCGATTGGACAGAGTCTCCACGGCGGCGGAATGGCGGATCCGATCATCGGGCCGTCAAGAGGCAGGGCCCATCCTCATTACGTCGGCATCATTACAATGAGTCTGTACGACAATCCAAAAAACGATCCGGTGTTCGCTGCACTCGCACAGGAAATCGCGAATGGCAACAACATCGTGATCCCGTCGCACCATGGCAGGCTTTCACTCGGCACGGGAATCGGCGCCACCGTGCCAAACTGGGGAGACATTCAAAAATATCTGCTTGCGAAAATTTATGACCTGGGTACCAAGGCGGGTGCAGTGAAAATTCCGCACGGGACTTTCTGGCCTGATTGCCGCACTGACCCTGCGACAAACCATCCAATCAAAAAACTCGACGACATCAACGATATCGTGAACAACGTTTTGAAGTGAGGTTCAAAACTCAAGTGAAGTCACTCCTAATCATCTTAGTTCTCATTTCAACTTCGACGTTTGCCGGAGCGCAGCAAAGTCGAGCGCCGCAGCCACGGCTTACCAGGTCGCAAATTAAAGAGGCTGAACGTCGGCTTGCTGATCTGGGTTACTGGACGGGCGCAGTCGACGGTCTACTTAATCCGGCAACGCGCTCGGCGATAGTCGCCTTTCAAAAGTGGGAAGGCAGAACCATCACCGGCAAACTTACCAGCGATGAGCTCGACGCGATTCGTAACAGCGCCGCGCCTAAAGCCAGAGAAACCGGGTACGAACACGTCGAGGTGGATGTGGATCGTCAAGTGTTACTACTCGTTGATGGCAATGATGGAATCCGGGTCCTCCCTATTTCGACCGGCAGCGGCAAAGAGTTTCTCGAGGAGGGTGAGCCCAGCATCGCCTACACCCCGCGCGGCCGCTTTCTAGTTTATGAAAAAGTAAATGGTTGGGACGGACCGGTGGGATCGATGTATTACTCAAATTACATCAGTGGCGGCGTGGCGATTCACGGATTTCCGAGCGTGCCCCGTACGCCGGGGAGTCATGGTTGTGTGCGAGTGCCAATATTCGCCGCGCGCGAAGTCAGTCAACGTTTGCCGGTGGGAACAATTGTGCTGGTGTACGACAAAGTCTCGTTTGTTTCCGGGAAGCCCTGGGTTGAAAACCCGAAACTAAAAGAAGCTGCCCTGTTAGCAAGTATGTCTGCGGGCTTTGACGACTACAACTATCCAACCAACCCCGCCAACAAGACTAAGGCCTTCGTAATCAAGAAAGTTCGCCCGCGAATCACGCGCGCCGATTGAATTCAGGTTTCCGGTTGAATAACTCGACCATGATGCTCTCCCTCCTGGTTTATCATTCCGCTCAATGCCAAACATAAAACCGCTTAAGAAACTAGTCACCAAAGCACGCGAAGTTCGCGACCACCACAAGGAACGTCACACGCCAAGTGGATTTGGATTCGCCCTGGCTGACCGTATCGACTTTCTCGACCACGCGCATTGGGACAAAGTAACTGCCCACGATTCGCTTTTTCTTTCACGTCGTTATTTGCGCGTGCTGGAAGATGCGGGACCGGAGAACCTGCGGCCGTGTTACGCGCTCATCTTCCGCGAGCGCGAACCAGTAGCTGCGATCGCCGCGCAGATCGTTACTGTCCCACTCGAACGGCTGCACAAGAAACCAACGTCGCGCCTGAAGCAGGTCGGCGCTGCGCAAATTGATCGCCACGAAGAAAAAATGCTCGTAGCCGGCAACATCCTTTCCTGGGGCATGCACGGAATCTCCTTCGCGCCAAACGAAAATCACGAGTCGCTCTGGCCCGCGGTTGCTGAAGCCGTCTACCGGCTTCGTCGCGTCGACAAGCTCTTTGGTGATACGGCGTTTGTGATGGTCAAGGACATTCCCGATGCTTACGCAACCAGCGCCAAAGCACTTTCCCATTTCTCTTATCGCGAACTGGAAACGGAACCGAACATGGTTCTGGATATTTCTCCCCGGTGGAAAAGTTATGACGACTATCTCGCGAGTCTCAATTCCAAATACCGGAAACAATCGAAACAGATTGATAAGGAAGTAGTAGCCGCCGGCTGTGTTGTCGAAGAAATGAAAACCGAAGAGATCGCGCGTCATGCCGATGAGTTGCACGCGCTCTACTTGCAGACTCACCACAATGCTGCCGTCAGACTGGTGACGTTGCCGGTCGCTTTTCTGCCTACACTCGGTCAACGTCTGGGCGACGACATGCGCTTCACCATTCTCAGAAAAGCCGACACGATCCTGGGCTTCGTTACCACGGTGAAGGATGGCGACACCGCAGTCGGGTATTACATCGGTTTCGACCGAACGGCCAACGCCGAAGTCCCAATTTACTTTCGTTTACTGCAGTCAGTGATCGGGCACGCCATCGCGCTGGGCTGCAATCGACTCTCCCTGGGTCGTACTGCACTTGAACCGAAGGCGCGTCTGGGCGCGCATCCTGAACCACTACGCATCTGGATTCGCCACCGCATCCAACCGCTCAACGTGATCGTGCGTGGGCTCTTGCGAGCAGTCTCCGATCACGAAGAACCACCGGCACGAAACCCATTTAAGTAGGAGCTACAACTCAGTTCGCACTGGCTAATAACAACTTCCCCGCTTCAGTTGTCTGCTGTTCTCGCGCATAATATTTGCTGGACCCGACGAGCATGGGGAAGTCAAAATGAAAACTCTTTTCACGATTTTGCTAGTCGCTTTTCTGCCGCTATTTGGGAATGCGCAGCGACATGCCGCCGGCAATAAACAGCGCGCTGCGCTGAATCGCGCGCAAATCAGAGAAGCTGAACGCCAGCTCGCCGACCTCGGTTACTGGACGGGCCCGGTCGATGGCGTATTTGATTCAGCGACGCGTTCGGCATTGATCGCTTTTCAGAAATGGGAACGCCGGCCAGCGAATGGCCGGCTGACGTCGGATGAGCTGGAGGCAATTCACGACAGTAAGACGCCGGAAGCAAGGGAAACTGGCTACGGCCATGTTGAAGTCGATCTTGATCGCCAGGTGCTCCTGCTGATCGATGACGCTGGTGGTGTGAGAGTTCTTCCAGTTTCATCAGGCAGCGGCAAGCCGTTTAGAAATCAGGGAAAGATGGGGATCGCCTACACACCGCGTGGCCGGTTTCTGGTCTATCAGAAAGGTGCAGGTTGGCAAAAGGGTCCACTCGGATCGATGTACTACCCGAGTTACATCAGCGGTGGTATTGCGATTCACGGTAGCGGCAGCGTTCCCAACCAGCCTGCGAGTCACGGGTGTGTCCGCATACCAGTTTTCGCCGCTCAGGAAGTGAGTAAACAACTAACGATTGGAACGATAGTGTTGCTGTATGACGAGCGCTCGTTCGTCTCGGCGAAAGAATGGGCGTTGAACCCTAAACTCAAGCAAGCCGTGCTGCAGCGAAGCTCATCTCCGGATTTACAATAGCCTGCAGGCAAACTCCCAAAACAAGTCACGGAACGCACAATGGATCGACCGGCGGCAAGATTGTCGGCACGGCCGTGAGATTGTTTTGCTCCAGCAATTTGTTCAGCGCCGGTAACTTGTCGGAGTTGACTGTGCGCCAGCCCGCCAGATCTGTTCGCAGTGCTTCACACGCAGCCGCAGCGTTTTCGCGCGCCGATTGCACCGGACGCAGGTCACCACTCTCAATCATCATCAGGTAACGGGCCAGGTCGCGGTTCACTGGCCCAAAGCCGCGTAAGGCGTCGTTTCCATCCGCTAGCTGCGTGAGTTGTTTTTCCAACGCAGTGATTGCGTCAATAACGTCCTTAACGTCCGGCTTGGTCTTCTTGCGCTCGGCAAGTCCTATCGCCAACGCCGCAACGTCGTAATACGATTTGTAACTCGATGCCATGCCATCGGTGATCTGCCGCGCCAGATCAAGTTGCGCCTGCAAATCAGCTTGCGATGCCGGCACGCGCGGATCAGCCTTGACCTCGATCGACTGGCGATAAGACTGTCCGGCGACAGTCAGGATCACTTCATAGCGTCCCGGCACAACGTAAGGACCAGGCGGTTGATCGCGCGGAGTCTGTCCGCCGATGGCGTGATCGGGGACGGTGTATTCGGTGTAATCAAGCAGTTGGCCGTAGTAACCGAACGGCAAAGTCGGCGGATGTTCCCACTGAAGATTCCAAACGAACCGGTGTAAACCCGCTTTGGTCGACAACACTGCGGGCGGTGCAAACCAAAACTCAGGCGCGTTCGGCAAACGTGTTTGGGCGGGCGGTGGCGTGCTCGAATAGTGACGGACCGTTCGTCCATGCTCGTCACGCACGTCGAGTGTGATTTCGCCTGACTCGTCAGACTGCAAATAGTAATCAATGATCGCGCCGTCGGCCGGATTCTCACCGGCAGGCGTATCGACCGGCAATGGTGTGTCGGGCCAACTGTCCCAGCGCACGCGCGTGGCGCTATCGGGCGGGAAGAGTTGCACCTTTGCCGAACTCGTCGAGTCCTCGAGGTTTCGTAACGGCGAGAGATTGTCCAACGACCAGAGACCACGTCCATACGTCGCTGCGACCAGATCCTTGCCGTGAACTTTTAGATCCCGAACTGAAACAGTCGGTAGATTCAAACTCAACGGCTGCCAGTGATCCCCGCCATCGAAAGACACATGCGCACCTGTTTCCGTGCCGGCATAAACCAAACCGGTGCGAGCCGGATCCTCGCGCACTACTCGAGCAATTCCCTTTTCCGGAAGTCCCGCCCCAATCTTTTGCCAGTTTTGTCCGGCGTCACGCGTGCGGTAGATGTAAGGATGAGAATCCGCGAAGACGTTAGCGATCGCATAAGCCGTGTCACCATTCAGCGGTGAGGCTTCAATCAAGATGATCGCAGCGCGTTCGGGCAAACCGCGCGGCGTGACATTTTGCCAGGTCTTGCCGGCGTCACGCGTAAGTTGCACCAGGCCAGTGCTGGTGCCAACCCAGATCACTCCGTCCTTTGCTGCCGACGGCGCGATCGTTTGAATCACGCCACTGCCGGGCGCCTGCGGTTTGTCGTCCTCGTCATCTTCATTTACATCTGCGTGGTGACTCTGTTTGGCATCCGGTTTCGTTGTCAAATCAGGACTAATTTCGGTCCAGGTCAACGAACCGTCAGTTGTTTTCAAAACATGCTGCATCCCGACGTACAAAGTTTTTGGATCAATGGGAGAAAAGACGAGCGGTGTTTCCCACGTGTAGCGGTATTTCGGCCCCGGCACAAAGACAGTTGCGATTTGGTTTGTACGACGATCCAGCCTGAGGACGGTCCCAAACCAACCAACCGAGTAAATGAAATTCGCATTCGCGGGATCGGGCGCGATGTAACCGCTTTCAAAAGAACCTGACGGAAACCAATCGCGAAAAGTTATCTGGCCGAAGTCGCTGCGGCTCGGGACAACCACAGAACCAGTGTCCTGTTGCGAGGCATAAAGTCGATAAGGAAACGCGCCGTCAGTCGTCACGTGATACATCTCGCCGGTCGGCTGATTGAACCACTCGGTCCAGGTCAGCCCGTCGTCGAGCGTGATCACGGCCCCTTGATCCGTGCCCATGAAAATTCGTTTTGGATCATCAGGCGCAATCCACATGATGTGCGGATCTTCGCCGCTGGGTGAGCCTTTCCACGAGGCAAAGGTTTTGCCGCCATCAAGCGAACGATAAGTTGCCGTTTGCATGACGTGAACGTCATCCGCATTTTTTGGATTGACGAAGACGCGGCTGAAATAGCCGCTGCCGAGCACGCGTGGATCGTTGGTAGATCTCTGCCAGCTCTCGCCGCCGTCGTCGGTGCGATAGAAGCCCTGATTCATGATGGCGTAGACGCGCTTGCCCGAAGTGCCCGGCGCAACGGCGATTCCCACCCGGCCGCGATACTCAGCGGGAAGACCTGCGCCTTTCACTGGTTGCCAACTTGAACCCCCATCATTCGACCGCAGAATTGCCGAACCAGATCCATCGGGTCGTGGCTCACGCGGGTTGAATCGCAGCGTGCCCGTCGCCGCGTAAATGGTGCGAAAGTCATCAGGGTCAGCACACATATCAGAAATGCCGGTCTTCCCATTTTTGAAAAATACTTTCTTCCAGTTCTGACCACCGTCCGTTGTTTTGAAAATGCCGCGATCATCTCCGGGGCCAAAAGGACCAACCGCGCCCACGACCACAATATTAGGATCGTGGGGATCGACAATTAGAGACGTGATCGAATTGGTTTCGCTGAGCCCAACCTGCGACCACGTTGCGCCGGCGTCCGTCGACTTATAAACACCGTTGCCTTGCACCTGCTCGCCGGTGCCGACGTAAATGATGTTTGGGTTAGAAGGCGCCAGCGCGAGGGCGCCAATCGCCGCTTGATGCATGGCGTCGAAAATCGGTAGCCACGTGCGGCCACCATTCGTCGTTTTCCAAACGCCCCCACCGGGCGTGCCAAAGTAGTAGATAGCCGGTTGACCTGGAATTCCCGCTACCGACGTCACTCGACCCGCGCGATGCGGCCCGATCAAACGCCAGCGCATACCCGAATAAACTGCACTGCGATCAGTTTGCGAGGAAACTGTGATTGCAAACCCAAAACTAGCGAACGCAACAAACGCCGTGAGGCACAACGCCCGTAGGATGAAACCCTGATTATTTAGTCTCTGCATGTTGGTTTTGTCCTTCAGCTTGAAGGGCGCTGACCTCCGATCTCTGACCTCTGGTTTTCCGCGATGATACGCGAACCTCACCGCCAGCGTTTCATTTTTGCTGCGGCGTTACGGAAAGTTGCCGAGATTTGCGAAATTTCGCATTTTCGAACTCTCTTCCAAGTTGTCGAAAATTAGTGCACCGGTTTTCGAGTTGAGTCTTCGGCCGGTCGCTACGGCCCCCGGTTCTATTTTGTCTTGCCCCCATTCGTGAGATTTCTGATGAGCCACAAACCTGATGACCCTTCACTGTTTTGCAGGTAGTGTTCGCATTTTGAAGTCTCTGTGCGTCCTTTGTGACCTCTGTGCCTCTGTGGTGAGTCGTAACTCCAGGTGAATTCACCACGGAGACACAGAGAACACAGAGGTGGCACAGAGGAAAATCCGAAATTGCGTCACTACGGTTTTGCAGAGGGTGTAGACAACCTACAGGCCCATGCAGTAGACTGCCTACACCCTAGTTCAGGACGCCTCCAGGAGAAGAAAAGTGAAGGCCAAGAAACAGTACGAAAACAGCATTGAGCTGCTTCAGGGCACGCTCGACTTGTTGATACTCCAAACTCTGCAATGGGGACCGCGACACGGATACGGAATAAGCCAGGCAATTCGGGCCGGTTCGGGCGACGTGCTGCAAGTTGATACCGGCTCGCTCTATCCCGCGTTGCATCGATTGGAACGTAAGAAATGGATCAAGGCTGAATGGACGGTTTCTGATAACAATCAACAAGTGAAGTCGTACCAACTAACCACGGCAGGGAAAAAACACCTGCGCGCACAGCGTTCCCATTGGGACAAGTTAACTGCGGCGATGGCCGGGATACTGCACCCCGCCAGTCAGGAAGGTGAAGGATGAAGTGGCGGCGCAGAGACAAAGACGCCGAACTCGATGCCGAGATTCGTAATCATATCGACCAGGCAATTCATGATCGCATCGAACGCGGCGAGTCGCCCGCCGACGCGCGCCGTAACGTCAGGCGCGAGTTCGGTAATGTGACGCTCGTAAAAGAAGTAACGCGCGGCATGTGGAGGTGGTCACTCCTCGAACGCCTGCTGAAGGAAATGAAGTTTGGCTTCCGCAGTGCAAGAAAGAGTCCCGGGTTTTCTCTCATCACGATTTTGACGTTCGCGTTGGGAATTGGTGCAACCACGGCAATTTTCAGTGTTGTCGATAGCGTCGTGTTGCGTCCACTCCCGTTAGGAGAGCCGGACCGCCTGGTTGCGATATGGATTAGCACTCCGCAGGGCGATCGGATGCCGATGGCCGCGGCGATTTATCGAGATATCAAGGACCAAAGCCATTCGCTCGAAGACGTAGCCATCTTTCGTGCCTCCGCCAACTACAACCTGACTGGAGACGGCGAGCCCGAATGGCTCCAAGGCTCGAGTATTCCCGCCAATCTGCTTCCGCTGCTGCGTGTGCAACCAATTTTGGGCCGCGGGTTTACACCGGAAGAAAACCAGCCTGATAACGACCACGCGGTAATTCTCAGTTATGCGTTATGGCAACGTCGTTACGGTAGCGATGAGAATATCGTCGGCAAGGCAATTCGGCTGGAAAACGTGCCGTACACCGTTGTGGGCGTGATGGGACCAAATTTTCAGTATCCGACACGAGACATACAGCTATGGACCCCACTGACGATCAATCCCGCTGACTGGCAAACACGAGGCGGTTTCGTGCACACAACTGTCGCGCGTCTCAAACCAAACGCGACCATCTTGCAGGTTCAGAACGAGCTGAACATCGTTACCAGTCGCCTCGCGCAACAGTATGGCGACGCCAGTGCCAAAGTTCGATTGGTTGTTACGCCGCTGCAGCAGGACATCGTTGGATCGACCACCAGACCGTTAGTAATTCTGTTAGCCGCTTCGTTGGGGTTGTTACTAATCGGCTGTTGCAACGTAGCGAATCTGCTGCTCACGCGCACGCTCACCAGGAGTCACGAGACAGCTGTCCGCAGCGCGTTGGGTGCTAGTCGGGGCCAGCTGCTGTTGCAAGCCGTAGCCGAATTCCTGCCACTCATCGTGAGTGGCGCCATTCTCGGTTTACTGCTTGCTCGCTTCGGTGTGCAGCTGCTGGTTCCACTGCTGCCAACAACGCTGCCAAGAATCGCAGAGATTGCGGTGAGCCTGCCGGCGATGCTTTTCAGTATCGGATTGCTGTTCGTCACCTCAACTCTGGTGCTGCTCGTTCCGCTGCGCCACCTGCAACGCACGAATTTGGTGTCGACCTTACGCGAAGATGCGCGAACGTCGACTGGCCGAACCCGAGTTCGTAATTTACTAGTGGTTGGTCAAGTGGCGTTGACAGTGATTCTATTAACCGGCGCAGGATTGTTAATTCGAACATTTGCGGCGCTGAAAGACGTGGATCCTGGCTTCCAATCGCGTGGCGTCTTAAGCATGCGACTGGCGATTCCCCGCAACAAATATAAGCAGGACGCAAAAATAGTCGCGCTTTGTCAGAACATTTTGGAGCGAGTGCGGGCTTTACCGCAGGTTGAAGTTGCAGGAATGGCAAACCATCTGCCGCTCTCCGGCCCTAGTGGAATGTCGGGGATCGCGTTTGAACGGACGGGTGAAGGTAGGGGAATCTTAACGTCGACCGACGACACGACAATTACTCCTGATTACCTGCGCGCGATGAACATTCCGCTGTTACGCGGCAGGTTCTTTACTGAGGCTGACAACGCTGCTGCGCCGCTGGTAGCCATCATCGATGACGAAATAGCGAGACGCGCATGGCCGGGCGAGAATCCGCTTGGCAAAAGAGTTGGAAGCAGCCAAGCGGGGCCCTGGGCCGAAGTTGTCGGAGTCGTCGGTCACGTGCGGCAGGAGAAGCTGGAAACGGATGAACGCTTGCAGGTTTACTGGAACTACCAGCAGCGCGCTCGCGATCGCATGTCACTGGTAGTGCGAACTTCCGGAGATCCGCATGCCTTGATAATGCCGGTGCTCAGCACAATCAGATCGATCGATCCTGATCAACCCGCGTTCGCAATCAAAACGATGAGTGAGGTAGTTGATCAGTCAATCTCACTGCGCTGGTTCAATGCGCTCGTCGTGACACTCTTCGCCGTGTCATCGTTGCTGTTGGCGATGATTGGCATCTACGGTGTGATTGCCTGGAACGTCAAACAACAAACGCGCGAGATTGGAGTGCGAGTAGCGCTCGGAGCAAATCGCAATTCGCTGTTGCTGCTGGTGCTCGGAAAGGGTTTGAGGATGACGGTCGCCGGTATCGGCCTGGGACTGTTGGGATCTTTTCTCCTGGCGCGTTTCCTTCGCAGTTTACTTTTCGGAGTTGGTCAAACAGATCCGCTGACGTTCGCAGTTGTGCCGCTATTGTTACTGCTGGCAGCAGTACTCGCCTGTGTAATTCCCGCCCGCCGCGCAATCAAAGTTGATCCCATGATCGCGCTGCGCTGTGAGTGAATGCTCTTGCCGCGGATGCGACAGTAAGAAGCTCTTGCCGCGGATGCGGCAGTAAGAAGCTCCTGCCGCGGATGCAACAGTACCAAGCTCTGGTCGCGGATGCGGCAGTAAGAAGCTCTTGCCGCGGATGCAACAGTACCAAGCTCTGGTCGCGGATGCGGCAGTAAGAAGCTCTTGCCGCGGATGCGGCAGTAAGAAGGTAGCCAGACGTGAAACGTCTGGATTGGGTGTTTTTGAGTGAGAAGCGCACTGAAGGTGCGCCAGAATTTTCTTCACGTGTTCCCGAATCCAACTCCCGCGGATCCAGACGTTTCACGTCTGGCTACCTTCTTATGGCCGCGTTGCGGCTCGAACGCTGGAGTCGCGGGCGAAACACCGCGACCCAGTAGTCGATCCGGTTCACTAGTTGGATCAATGGCGTGCTGCCGTTCCCGATACTACGTATCGCGAAACTCGACACGCTTCAGCCTTCTTGCGCATAATTCGCCAATGCAGATTCGACGGGCAGCGCCCTACGTCGTGATCCTATTATGGACGGCGGTCCTCTATTTCCCGGCGCTCACAAATCCGTTCGTATACGACGACCAGTCGCAAATCGCCAGGAATCCAAACATCAATAGTCCTCGAGCAGTTGCGGTTTATTTTCGTCAGCCCAGCGCTTTTGATCAGGCTTTCGGGCCACAACCAGGAACACAGTACCGGCCACTTTTCTGGCTTAGCCTCATGATCGACAACGTCATCTCCGGGCGTAGTCCGGAATTTTTTCATGCCGTTAACCTCCTGATACACGCGCTTAACGGCATTCTGATTTTCCTGATCTTCCGTCGTTGGTTCACGCCTCTGCTGGCGGCAACGGCTGGACTGGCCTGGTTGAGCTTGCCAATTCATACAGAGGTTGTCGCCTGGGTCTCCGGGCGCGCGATGTCGCTGGCGACGTTTTTTGTGCTGCTCGTGGTTCTCTGTGCTTTGAACTATGCCGAGCATCGCAGGTGGAAATACTTGTTGCTGATGACGCTCGCTTCGGGGGCGGCGTTGTTGTGTCACGAAGTGGGAATCGTTGGGCCACCTCTGGCAATCCTTGCAACTCTCTCGGTCAGCCCGGCGGCGGTGCGGTGGCGATCCACAATAAATGTAATTGTTGCTGTTTCGATTCCCTTGGCTTCTTACACGGCTTTGCGCGCGGCGGTATTCCCTCAGCCCTCGGTAGCTATTCAACCGCTGGCGGACATTCTTTTACAGGGGCCAGTCACTGTTGGGAAATATGTTTGGTGGACCATCGTTGCGCCGGCGATGAGTATGGAACGTTCGACCGAACTGATCTATTTGAGGTTCCGCTCGTGGACCTATCTCGCGGCTTGGCTGACGATCGCCGGCCTCACAACTCTCGCCATTTGCTTGCGCCGGAGCGTGCCCTTGTTCGCTGCCGGACTAGTCGGCGCCGCGATCGCGCTCCTGCCGTTCGCTCAAGTTCTGAAACTTTATCAATCAGTGGCCGAACGTTATACGTATGCCGCATCGATCGGAATTGTGCTGGCGATCGTCGCCATTCTCGCAGCCGTTGTTTCCAAGTTGCGATTGCCGGCGTGGGGCGCGGCCGTCGTGCTCGCGATTTGGATGGCGGTGTCTTTCATGCCGTTGCGCGAACGCATCCACGCGTGGTCATCCGAATCTGAGCTCTACTACACCTCGATAATCGCGTCGCCCAAAAGCGCTGTGCTTCACCTGAATCTCGGTGTCTTGAGTGAAGAAACGGGCAATGTCAGATCCGCGTCGAACTATTATCAGGCGGCAATTAACTTGCGGCCGTCGTATTTGCAGGCGCACATCAACCTGGCGAATCTGCAAATGAAAAGCGGCAGGCTCGACGAGGCGGCGACAGAATATAAGCAGGTGCTTGTTTACGATCCGGGGAATCTCGGGGCGCAACTAAAGTTGGGACAGCTGCTCGCGATGAAGGGCGATTACGACTCCGCTCTTTCGCTGCTAACGAAATTGGTCAAGGAGCATCCGGAGTCTGCTGAAGCCGAAACGGATTTGGGAATCGCTCTCTATCTGAAAAAGGATTCAGCCGCGCGCGACCATCTCGAAAAAGCACTGCAAATGAGGCCGGATTCTGTGGACGCCGCCTACAACCTTGCGCTCATCGAAGAGGAGGCCGGGCACCTGGACGCAGCGCGCAAACTCTATCAACAAGTGCTGCGCTATCATCCCAGCGACATCGATGCCGCCGAGGCCTTGAAGAGACTTCGCTGAGGACTCAGGTTAACGAAGCGGACTTCTTAAATCCAGGACTTCCTTCCTTACCAATTTGTCGAATCAACGGCGGGTAACTATTGGCTGTATCCCAAAGTGAACTGTCTAGGCTGTAGTGCGCTGAGCGCACTCGTTCCACTTCTCGTCCGTCACTCCGAAGAACAACAGCCATACGATCATCACTGCGGAAACCAACAGCGTAAGCAGCACCACTGGCATGAACGCAAGCGAGCCGAGTGGCGGGTAAAGAAAGGCCAGCCAGCCCACGCCGGAAATTATCGAGAGCACGCCGAGCCACCGCGGCATGAAGGTTGATCGGAGAATCAAATAACCCCTCAAGGTTATCGAAAAGCCATAGAACGCCGTAGCTGTAGCTGCGCCCCGGTTATTTATTTGCAGGAGAATGAATGCGATTGATTCCAGTTGTTGTGGCGTGAAACCTTGTAACGCTTTTGAGGCGCCGCCGGCCGTGGATTGCAACACCCACAGCGGAAGAATGTAGAAGACGCGGGCAAAGGTCTTCATCACACCACCGGCGAGATCGATGAACGTGGCAGTCAAAGCGATGCTGCGGTTCACGGGCCGCAGCAGAATGTAGAAGAGCGCGGTGTTAGCAACGTTGGCCACCATCTCGAGCAGAAACACCGTGAAGCTCAAACGGTAAAGATCAGGGTGCGCCAGGATGTTTCCAGCCGTCGCGGCGGCATCACCAGGAACAATCAGCCGGTTGGCAACGAAGCCCTGCGCGAAAACTCCGCACAAGATCAGGAACAGAAGCAGTAGGGCAATGAGGCGCCCGATCTGGCGTGGAGAAGTTTGGTTCATATCCGCAGTACGTCTCCCAGCCACAAATGGTTCGGAAGAAATAGAGGAGAGGTCGGACGGGCAGCGGGCAGAGAACAGAAGTTAGAGGGCAGAAGTCAGAGATCAGAAGGTCAGAGATCGAAATCAGAGGTCGTGGGTCGTTTATCCAGGGCTTAGCAAACTGAACTCTGCCGAGAGAAATTAATCCCGGCGACTAGCGCAGCGGAGCGGCGGCGCTGCCCCCGGAAGTCAGCCCGTGGATCACGACAGACATCAAACAAATTTCGCGCGGGTGGTCTGTCTTTACAACAAGCGCGGGTGGTCTGCCTTTACGACAAGATCGTAACGTTCTGAATCCGTGTCGATCCGCGTTAGTCCGCGGCCAATTCGGTCGCTCAGTGCGGGTT
This sequence comes from Pyrinomonadaceae bacterium, assembly GCA_035472495.1. Lineage (GTDB taxonomy): Bacteria > Acidobacteriota > Blastocatellia > Pyrinomonadales > Pyrinomonadaceae > PSRF01. Next base: position 59,564 of record DATIPD010000008.1, read on the forward strand.
GGAGACATCGCTGATCGACTTGATAAATTTTCGCGTGTCACAGATGAACGGCTGCGCTTACTGTCTCGACATGCACTCGAAAGACTTGCGCGCCGCCGGCGAGACTGAGCAGCGACTATATCTGCTCGAGGCCTGGCGCGAAACGCCGTACTCGAAGCAAGAGAGAGCGGCACTCTTAAGTAAGATAGGCATTCCTTCCTGTCCGTTTCCTTGCCTTGGCTGAGCGTCACGCTGCTCACCAACAAAGACGTTCCCGACGACGTCTACGATGAGGCGCGTGCACAGTTCAACGAGCAGGAACTGGCAATACTAACGCTGGCAGTGGTGGCAATAAACAGTTGGAATCGTCTGAACATCGCCTTCCGCACAACTCCAGGCAGCTACCGACCCGGCATGTTCAAAACTGCGTCACCGACAAACCCGTAAGAGTTTGGTTTTTTTGAGTTTGAATGTTGAATTGCCGCGGACGCGGCATAAGGCTGCGTACTGCGCCACTCAACGCCTTCACTGGGAGCGCGGACGTCCCGTCCGCAATCTCGCACCACATTGATACCCCCCACGAAAACCCTGTGCTAGAGGCAAAATTCCTTGTATCCTACGACACGTCTTACTAACTCCGCGGTTTTTCCCACAGCTGGTGAAACTCTACGTAGGCATCACAGACTACGATTGGTTCAAACTCCACGCCTCAAAAACGCTCTTGGAGGAAGTTAATTTCTGGAAGCCATCGTCTCAAGCTGGCTTTAAAGTCCTTCAGTGGGGTGAGCCATTCCTTTTTAAGCTTCATGCGCCGAGAAACTTTATCGTGGGCGGTGGGTTCTTCACCAAGTTCTTAAGGCTTCCCGTGAGTCTTGCCTGGGAAGCATTCGGTGAGGGCAATGGTGCCCGCTCGCTGAACGAAGTAATTATTCGGATTGCGAAGTATCGGCGTCAGCCAATTGGTCTCATCGATGATCCTGTGATCGGTTGCATTCTACTGGAAGAACCTTTCTTCTTTGAAGAGGCAGAGTGGATTCCGACACCGTCAGACTTCAAACAAGGTATTCAAATGGGTAAGAGTTACGATATGAATAGCGGCACCGGCTTGATGCTATGGCGCGAAGTTACAGCGCGTCTTGAACAAGCGAAGGCGAAGAATCTTGGTCCGGCAACCATAGCAGCTCAAGAGAACCGGTTCGGCGCGCCCCAAATCGTTACGCCGCGTCTGGGCCAAGGCTCATTCCGAACACTGATAACTGACGCTTACCAGCGCCGCTGCACAATGACAGGAGAGCGAACGCTACCGGCACTGGAAGCCGCACACATCCACCGTTATTCCCGAGGTGGCGACCATTCGCTTTCTAACGGACTCCTGCTGCGCAGCGATCTACATAAGCTTTTTGATCTCGGGTACCTCACAATCGAACCAAATACGCTTAAGATTAAAGTTAGTCGCAAGATTCGCGAGGAGTTTGAGAACGGTCGCGATTATTACCGGCTCGAAAACCAAGAACTTCGCCAACCGATCAATCCACTAGCTTTTCCTTCCATCGAGAACTTGCAACACCATTACGATACTGAGTTTCGCGGCTAAAGTATTTCTTATGCCGGAGTCAGCCTAACCGTGGCGCGGTACTGTTGGTTATTACGAAGGGGGACTTGGTCTTTGCCGGCAAAACCGGCACCCGCTTCCGAGCTCTTTTGGATCCTAGAAGCTGCACAGAATTACTTTTCTCTTGGATCCAACCTCGAAGCAGACGCCACGACCAAGCCCAGTACCGAATGAAATTCTAACCAAGTGAGGGATCGATGTAATGGGACAAACGGAAGCGACCGGCAAATGTTGTATATTAATCGACTGATTTCCGCACTTATCTATTAATGATCGTTCCAGAAAGGAGAGAACGTGAAGGATCTTGACGGTAAGACGATTGCGATTGGCAATTTGCTTTCACAGGAGTTTTTCTTCAGGGTGCCTGATTACCAGCGACCCTTTTCGTGGGAACCCGATAACTTTGAGGATCTGATTGATGACATTCTTACAGCCAACAAAAATCAAGATTACTTTCTTGGAACGATAGTTCTCCATAACGTGAGCAAGGGAAACTATGAAATTGTGGATGGCCAGCAACGATTGACCTCAGTGCTGATTCTAATGGCATGTCTCCGTGACAAAGTCGAACTCCAGAGTTTCAAAGAAGGAATACAGGACAAGATTGTTCAAAGGGAGAACGTGGTTGACGGTATACCGGAAAAGGTTCGCTTAGAAGTAAAGGACAGAGAAATTTTTAAAGACCTCGTTGTAAATGAAAAAGGAACACTCAAGGAACGCCGAGCAGACGACTTGCCCGAACCAGACAAGCGCTATGTTCAAGCCGTGACCACCTTTAAGACGTATCTTGAACCATTGGCAGAAGAGGCGGTTCAGACGTTAATAAAATTCCTAAACCAAAGGTGCGTTGTCATCTATCTAGCTACTTCTACCTTCGATGATGCTTTCAGATTGTTTACCATCGTGAATGATCGCGGTAAGCAGTTGAGACGAATAGACGTTTTGAAGTCGATCAACATGGCTCCGGACGTCGTGTCCAAAAAGACAGTGCGCGACAGGATCGCGCAGACTTGGGAAGATTTGGAAAAGGATCTCGGAGAGGCGACATTTGAAAGTGTTTTCCACTTGTTGAGGCTTATTCTTCTCAAGGACAAACCGCAAGGAGACTTGCTCAAGGAGTTTGAGGATCGCGTTTTTTCGAGAGGCATAATCACTAAGGGTGAGGTGTTTGTCGACCTTGTATTCAAATATGCGTCCCTCTACAAAAAGGTGTTCGTCGATCGTGACATTGTTCCGAAGTTCGACGCCAATGAAGTTCCATTTAGGAATCTTATTCACATCATGGATTCGGAGTTTAAGGCGTCGGAGTGGAGAGCATGCGTGCTCTTCTTTGCGTTCAAGTTCCAGGGGGAATCCATTTATGAATTATGTCTGAAGATGGAAAAGGTTTACTTGGAGCAGTGGTTCGGAGGAGTCCGAAAGGATGAAAGATACGCCGCCTACTCGAAAATTCTCGGTCGCATCGAATCCGCCAAAAAGGCCCGAGAAGTCTTGGACGACATAACGTACAATGAGGACACCATCAGGGACAAGGTTGGGATGAAGAAGCTGTACGAAAGCACCTTCAGCAAGTACGTGCTATTGAGGCTCGAACTCGTCGCAGCCGAACACGATGTCGTAAAGGAATTCAATCCAAAGTCAATCGAACATGTGCTGCCTCAGAATCCACCAGCGACTGGCTACTGGGCTTCTCACTTCACTTTGGCTGAGATTTCTGACTTCGTCGATACCGTTGGCAATCTAGTTCTTATAAGCAAGAGCAAGAATTCTTCAGCGAGCAACAAAGACTTTCTCGCCAAGAAGGATACTTACCTCAAGAACCGTGTAAGTGATTATCCCCGCAGCATTGAAGTACTCGGGTATGCAGATTGGGACAAGACAGAAATTTTGACAAGAACCGAAGAGGCGAAGTCTAAGTTTCTTCAAGATCTGTGAGACCGCGTGAAGGCCTCGCAGCTGGCGAGTCGACCGCCTAGCTTGTCAATTGCCTCCTAGGATTTTGTTAATCCGTTCTATTCTACCGTTTATCATAAAGCGTAGCATTATAAACTCTTTCGAGAGTGTCTGACTGTGTTGATACTCCATGAGCGGCCCCAGAGCACTCTCAAGATCCGCCCGCATTAAAGTCAAGAATTCCTGCCTCTTAGCTTCATCCGCCCCTCCGATTTCTTCTATAATGTTATTAGCTCTCTCAGCGACTGTTTCCGCATCCCAGGTGGATTTACCGAGGTGTCTTTCAGCCGTCTCAATTACGTTAGCAGCTAGATAAAGTTCGTTATAAGTATCAATCAGCTCACGCACAAAAGGCTCATCCTCAAATTCGCTCATCGTAATGTCTCCATAGATTTTTCAGTCCTGCTACCGCCAACGTGTTTTTAACCGTTTCCATGTAAAATCGAATGCGTAACCAAACGAAGACTAGTTGCTATATTTAAAGTATCTCATGTAAACGATGTCAAACTTAAGCTCCACATTTAACCTACATACCTTATGAATACAACCCCAATGACAGCCGACGAGGCCACCAAAGTAAGTGAAATTGTGACTTCTACCATCAGGTCGCTAAATTACTACAACGTTCGAGCTAAGGAGGAAGAAATCCGCAAATACTCCCCAAGTGAATTGCTTTCCTCATCAAGGGAAGACGCTGACTCAGTGTTACTGGCAAAAGAACGCCAAGACATCATTGGGTTTTGTATAAGCAAATATGACGATGGGTTGATTTGGCTCTCGTGGTTCGGCGTGGAGGAATCTCACCGCAAGAAGGGTGTTGGAGAGCAACTACTCTTTAGCTTGGAGGCTACGGCTACAAAACGAAAGGCTCATAAGATTTGGTGCGACACCAGGACTGTCAATCTCACCGCTCAGCGAGCCTTACAAAAAGCAGGGTATCGGCAAATCGCGACCTTAAAGAATCACTGGTATGGCCAGGACTTTCTCCTTTGGGAGAAGATTGTAGATGAAACGGCTTAGGCGTGTACTGATCTCAAAGACATTCTTCCTCACCTGGGGAGGGGTCTTTCTCATGCTGCTCGGTTTGTTTAGCAGTTTGGCTGGACTCCTTACTGAAGTCAAATTTTCTTTAAACGGTGCGATGTTTCTCATCGCGTTGTCTGGCATTGGCAGTGGAATCTACGCATACCTCAGAGAAACCCCGACGCACTTGCCTCCGGATGAAATTTTTCCGGAAGAGCTTCTGACCAAAGCCGATCTGTCTCTTGTCGTCACATCTGAGAGAAAACATCAGCGTGAAGCAAACCGACTTGCCGCGAGTTCCTATTTCGGTGTGGCTCCTCTACCTGCAGAGCGCTACGAACAGTGGCTCATGGTAAATCCAAACATACTGTCCTGTCTGTTCGACGCAAGTGGGAGTATGGTGGGATATTTTGACGTCTTTCCATTTGATAAAGAGTTCTTTGACTTATTCATCGAGGGACTTTGCGGCGAGGCGGAGATTCGAAGGGAACACATTCTACCCAGTGAAACAGCTCGAGATACCGACCGCATTTACCTTGGTGGAGTCGCTGTCGTGAATCCACAAACCACGAAAGGTAAAAGATACGCGTCAATTATTGTTTGGGGAATTCTGAAGTATCTTCAGCATTATTACTGCGTCCCGTGTAACCTTGAATTGTATGCAGAGGCCGCCAGTCCTGAGGGAGAAGTACTTCTGAAGCGATTTGGTTTTCGGGAAGTTAGTCCTGCCAAGCAACGAAAAAGCTCATGCGCTCTCTACTCCGTCACGCTCTCTGAGGAGTTTGTCAACGTGGCGCTCAGCGCACTTCGTGATTGGTCACCTAAGTGTAGATTACTTTGGACGTGAGGCATTCTGCCATAGTTTCTATTATTGGATTTTTACGGCCCAGTGATTTGAGCGAAGGGTAGGGCGTATCGACATCCAAAACGAGTGAAGGCGCCGTTTCCCGACGACTGATTGATAAAAGGCCACTCGAAGTCACTCGATCAGAAATTTGGTCACGGCTGCCGCAAACTTTTCTGGACTCCGATCCATGGCGTTGCGGAACAGTGAGCGGTGAGCTGTGGGCGTGAGGTGACCGCTACTGGTGCTTAATGGAAAACCTCTTAAACAAGTTGTCGCTAATCGCTGTTCTGCAAATGAACGCGCGGCCATCGAGACCGCTCGCAATTGTTTCTATGGTTGGCGGGATTCCCAGGGTGGCGTCGCTTCGCTCCTTACCCTGGGCTATATTCATTGAACCGCTACGCGGCTCAGCCGGTCGCTTCCGCGGTCAGGTGCTGACGGTCATCGCAATCGTGTTGTGTGAGCGGAAACGATCCAAGCAAAAGAGATTTATCGTCTCTCATTTACCCTTTCTCATTGTCATTTAATAGGGACGTAAATCGTGAATCGTGAATAGTAAGAACGAAGATCAATCCGATCCACGAATTTACACAAACTGACACAAAGAATTCCTTTCGCTCGTGTTTGTTCGGGTGCGTTCGTGGATCGTTTGATTGCTATGTCCCCCGCTAAAGCAGACTGAATGCCACAGCTGGAACTTTTTCTGCCCGACTATTCGCGCAGCGACCTGAGGCCCGCGCGCACCTCCTGGCAGAAGAGCTGCGGCTGTTCCCAGGCGGCAAAGTGCCCGCCTTTCTCAACCTCATTGAAATGGATGAGGTTGTGGTAGGCGCGCTCGGTCCAACTCCGCGGAGACTGGTAAATCTCCTCAGGGAAAACGCTAACGGCAGCCGGAGTATCGATGCTTAAGTCGTGGAAAAAGCCGCCCTTGAATTCCGTGTAGAGCCGAGCCGAAGACACTCCAGTGTTCGTTAACCAGGAAAGCGTGATGTTGTCGAGGATGTCGTCCCGGGTCAGGTCGCCATAGGGCTCGCCATCAACGAAGAGTTTAGCGATGTGCTCGTAGCTCGCCACGTCGTGGTCGATCATCCAGGCGGCAAGCGCAACGGGTGAGTCCGCCAAGCCGTACAGAGTTTGCGGATGTGAAACCATCATGAACTGCGTAGGCAGGTGCTGGAAGGCGAACGCAAGCTGATCGTACGCGCGCTGCTCCTCAGTCGACAGGCCCGCCGGCGCTGGCCCGCCGGACTGAAGGGCCTTGGAAACCTCATCGGGCATGGTACCGGGAAAGTTCACATGGATGCCGATCAACTCCGGAGGAGCCTGTTGAGCCATGTCGTTCGTGACGAATGCACCCCAATCGCCGCCCTGTGCCGTGAATCGGTTGTACCCGAGGCGCTTCATCAGCGTGGTCCAAGCACGCGCCATGCGAGCCGTGTCCCAACCGGGCGCAGTGGGCTTGCCTGAGAACCCGTAGCCGGCCCCCGATGGGATCACTATGTGGAAGGCATCTGACGCGCTGGCGCCGTAAGCCGTGGGGTTCGTCAGTGGATCGATGATCTTCAGTTGCTCGATCGGCGAGCCGGGCCAGCCGTGCGTGACGATCAGCGGCAACGCATTCTCATGCTGCGAACGAACGTGAAGGAAGTGAATGTCGAGTCCATCGATCTCGGTGATGAAATTGGGGTAGGAGTTGAGCTTCGCCTCGACCCTGCGCCAGTCGTACTCGGTCGCCCAATAGAGCGCGAGTGCCTGCATCATCGCGAGCTGCACGCCTTGCGATCCATCGGCGACCGTTTCTCGTTCGGGCCAGCGGGTCGCGGTAATGCGCCGCCGCAGTTCGGTAAGTTCTGCTTCGGGGAAATTGATTTCAAACGGACGAATGGAGCTCTTATCGATGCTCGTCTGTGGTGCACTCTGACTCATAGCTTTATTCCTTTCTGGAGATGGGAGAACGGGGGGATTTGCGGCGGCGGTTGCCTCAGCCACCACAAACACGTTCCCCTCCTGGCCTGTGCCGGCGAAGCTGACGAGTACCGCGACGAGAGATGCAAAAACGAGGAGGGCCGGATTAACCCCGGGCAGATTTAACGAGCGTTCTGCTTTGCGTCAAGACGCTATGGTGTTGTCGCCTCGCACGGAGCGACGAATGATTTTCGAAGCCTTTGATTTCGTGAAAACCGAAGGGCCTCGGTTTTAGAAAGACTCTGCCCTGGATCGTGCTAATGGAAGTGTGAAAATCTTATGTGAGGGTAGCCGGGCTGTCAATCTCCTGGACCACGTTGGCCCGTTGAATCCAGCAAGCAAAAGGCCCGCGAGAAATTAATCTCGCGGGCTTTTTGAATTAATCCCGGCGACTTCCTACTCTCCCACACAGTTACCCGCGCAGTACCATCGGCTCCAGCAGGCTTAACTTCCGTGTTCGGGATGGGAACGGGTGTGACCCTGCCGACAAAATCACCGGAAAACTTTCTGAGATCTCAAATTTTCGATCTCAAATTCCGTGTTTGGCTTGTCAATCTCGACTTCAGACTCGAAATCTGAAATCTCAAAGTTCTCGGAAAATCGAATAGTGATGTTTGCTTTCCTTGGGCAAGTTCGCGCAAGCGCGAATTTGTTGCTTGAGTAAATTTTATGGTCAAGCCAAGGGACTGATTAGTAGTGGTTAACTGAGCACATTTCTGCACTTACATATCCACCCTATTAACCTCGTGGTCTACAAGGAGTCTCACTGGCAGGAATAATCTTAGGTCTGGCTTCACGCTTAGATGCATTCAGCGTTTATCCATGCTCCACATAGCTACCGAGCACTACGGCTGGCGCCATAACTCGTACACTAGAGGTGGATCCATCCCGGTCCTCTCGTACTAAGGACAGATTCCCTCAATCCTGCTCCGCCCACACTAGATAGGGACCGAACTGTCTCGCGACGTTCTAAACCCAGCTCACGTACCTCTTTAATTGGCGAACAGCCAAACCCTTGGGACCTTCTTCAGCCCCAGGATGAGATGAGCCGACATCGAGGTGCCAAACCCTGCCGTCGATGTGAACTCTTGGGCAGGATCAGCCTGTTATCCCCGGCGTACCTTTTATCCGTTGAGCGACGGCCCTTCCATACAGAACCGCCGGATCACTAACTCCTACTTTCGTACCTGTTCGACTTGTTTGTCTCACAGTCAAGCTGGCTTATGCGTTTACACTCTACGGCTGATTTCCAAACAGCCTGAGCCAACCTTCGAGCGCCTCCGTTACTCTTTGGGAGGCGACCGCCCCAGTCAAACTACCCGCCTGATAGTGTCCCTGAACCGGATTACGGCCCTAGGTTAGAGTCCAGACAAACGAAGGGTGGTATCTCACCGTTGGCTCCCCGAAGCCCAAAAGCCTCGGTTCAAAGCCTCCCACCTATCCTGCGCATCGTTTGCCCGAACCCACTATCAAGTTGTAGTAAAGGTGCACGGGGTCTTTCCGTCTAAATGCGGGAAACCGGCATCTTCACCGGTACTACAAGTTCGCTGTGTCTCTCGTTAAGACAGCTCCCAGATCGTTACGCCATTCGTGCAGGTCGGAACTTACCCGACAAGGAATTTCGCTACCTTAGGACCGTTATAGTTACGGCCGCCATTCACTGGGGCTTCGATTCGCAGCTTTGCCTTACGACTAACCACTCCTCTTAACCTTCCAGCATTGGGCAGGCGTCAGCCCCCATACGTCGTCTTCACGACTTTGCGGAGACCTGTGTTTTTAGTAAACAGTCGCCTGGGACATTTCTCTGCGACCTCTCTATTGCTAGAGGAGGCTACCCTTCTCCCGAAGTTACGGGTACATTTTGCCGAGTTCCTGAACGAGAGTTCTCACAAGCGCCTTAGGATTCTCACCCCACCTACCTGTGTCGGTTTGCGGTACGGTCTGATCGCGTGTATAGCTGAACGAGAATTTTCTTGGCAGCTGGGGTCAGCGACTTTTTTCGGGTTTTACCCCTACTTTCGTCCCTGCCTTTACCCTGATGTCACCCGGATTTTCCAAAGTGACGGGCTATGACGAGTTCAACGGCATATCCATAAGCCGTCTCGCCTACCCTACTGCGTCCTCCCACAGCACACGTTACAGGATCCGGAATATTAACCGGATTTCCATCGACTACGCCTTTCGGCCTCGCCTTAGGTGCCGTCTAACCCTGAGCAGATTAACTTTACTCAGGAAACCTTAGGTTTACGGCGCGCGGGGTTCTCACCCGCGTTATCGCTACTTATGCCGACAGAGTCTTTTCTGATCGCTCCAACGGTCCTTACGGTCCCGCTTCACAGCTACAGAATGCTCGCCTACCATCGCGTATTGCTACGCAATCCAAAGCTTCGGTACGTAGTTTAAGCCCCGTTATATTGTCGGCGCAGGGCTGCTTGACCAGTGAGCTATTACGCTTTCTTTAAAGGATGGCTGCTTCTAAGCCAACCTCCTGGCTGTCAGTGCTTCCCCACTTCCTTTTCCACTTAACTACGATTTTGGGACCTTAGCTGTCGGTCTGGGCTGTTTCCCTCTCGACCACGGAGCTTAGCCCCCGTAGTCTGACTCCCGGATATACGTTTACGGCATTCAGAGTTTGATTGGGTTCGGTAACCTTGTGAGGCCCCTAGCCCATTCAGCGCTTTACCACCGTAACGATTCATCCGAGGCTAGCCCTAAAGCTATTTCGGCGAGAACGAGCTATCACGAAATTTGATTAGCCTTTCACCCCTATGCACAGTTCATCCAAAAAGTTTTCAACCTTAACTGGTTCGGCCCTCCACGTGGTGTTACCCACGCTTCAGCCTGACCATGCATAGATCATCTCGCTTCACGTCCGAATACCACAGACTAAACGCCCTATTAGGACTCGCTTTCGCTTCGGCTCACTTATCGTTTAACCTTGCCTGTGACATTCACTAGCCGGCTCATTATGCAAAAGGCACGCGGTCAGTCAGGACGAACCTTGACCTCCCACTGCTTGTAAGCACACGGTTTCAGGTACTATTTCACTCCCCTCACC
>DATIPD010000009.1:0-63756 GCA_035472495.1 Pyrinomonadaceae bacterium
GTGGGTGATGCGAACTGGCGCGCCACACTGGACGCAAACAAACAAGCGTTTGTGCAAGCGTGGGTGGAGCGACCGGCGTTCCAGTCAGCCTACGGTGGACTGAGCAACGGTGCTTATGTCGACGCGTTGATCAGCCATGCGGGCGGATTCAACGGCGACCGTAATGCGCTGGTCAGCGGCCTGAGTAACGGTTCACTGACACGGGCGACGGCGCTGCGGCAGATCGTCGATAACGAAGGGTTCACGACAGCGAAACGGAATGCGATGTTCGTAATGTCGGAATACTTTGGTTATCTAAGGAGAGACCCGGATGAAGCGGGCTTCAACTTCTGGCTGCAGAAGCTGAACCAGCACAACGGTAACTTCGAAGAGGCGGAGATGGTCAAGTCGTTCATCGTCTCCGGTGAATACCGCAACCGCTTCAACCAGTGAGACAACGATCCGCGTTCAGGGTCAGTTGACGTTTTGTTCAACTGACCCGACGTGGATCGGCTGACGCCGCGCAGGAGATCTGAATGACGGTATACTTTTTCTGCAGTCTTCGGATCTCGTCACTCTGTTGCTTCAACAGATCAAGGTAATCTGCGGGCGGGTTTCCCCAACAGCCGATCAGGTTGTAGAAGTAAACTGGCTTGCCACTCGCGAAGAGTTTTCCTTTTTTGCAGCTCGCCTTTAGTTGAATCAATCGGGATTTTACGGTTGGGCTATTAGTCGCGCGGCGTTTCGAAGACTGCTCGGACGGAATAACTACCGGGCTGCCTGGATCGATCTCCGCGGGCAAGCACTTTGAAAACCGCTCAGCTGACGTTCCCGGTAGAGCCAAGGGAGCAACTGTCAGTGTCAGCACCAGAGCGAGAAATACTTTGATCATGCGACGATTTTACATGTTCGTAGCCAATGTTTGTTAACGGCCTGGACACTTTGAGATCGTAATAACAGAGGCGCACAGATTTTAGCGGTCAAGGGTCGAAAACCACTGAAATCCTACACGTTTCTGACAAATACCCAGTGAACAGGTTGGCAAAATTGATTCAGTTTCTTTGGTGGCTCTCCGGACCGGGAAATTACCGCTGTCCCGAGCAGCCGACCCCGAGTGATTTTGTTGCCAAAAACAGTGATTCGCTATTGACTAGTAAGCCCTGTCGGAGATATTGTCGTCAGCGCTCGTACAGGTCAGTCGCCTCTTTTCAGCGAACACCGGTTTGTTGCACCAATCATTCTCGCTTTTTTAGGGCAGCCGGTCAGGTTGCCATTTCCGGATGATGACGCCTTTTGGATTCCGGTAGTTAGTAATATCGGTAGTACGAGTTCGAGTCAAAGAATAAGTTTTTCGGGTCCACAACGAGAACGATCTCCAGATTGCCATAAGGAGCAGCCCATGGAAAAGATGCCGCAAGCGCGAAAAAGCGGACTGATAATTCAGGAAATCGACAGTGAGATTCTAATTTACGATCAGGAGTCGAATAAGGCTCACTGTCTAAACCACACCGCCGCGAAAGTTTGGAAGTACTGCGATGGTGAGACCACATTAGCCGACGCTTGCAATGCACTGTCCCGAGATTTGGAGACACCCGTTGATGAGAAGCTCGTGTGGTATGCGGTGGATCAATTCGCCAAGGACGATCTGCTGGAGAAAGAAACCAGCGTTCCGGCTTTCATGATCCCCGGCATGAGCCGACGACAGATGGTACGCACTCTTGGCCTCGCTGCAGTGATCGCGGTGCCGGTAGTCACTTCCATTGTGGCGCCGACGCCGGTTCAAGCGGCAACGTGTCTACCTCCAGGTCAGCCATGCGGAACCAGCGCACAATGCTGCGGTGGTTTGTGCTCAGGCGGAACCTGCGCGTAATTCTTCAAATTACAGCTGCCGCAGTCGTTCATGACTGCGGCAGTTTTGTCGCGCTGGCCTGCCACGTTCCACTGTCCGAGTTTGGCCACCCTACTCCAACGTCATAAGCTAGACACTCTCGCTGAATAGCATTCGCAATTTGGCGGTTGAGTTTGTCGAGCGGCTTAAGAAAAAGGCGAGGACTTCGGTCCTCGCCTTTTCTGTTTTCCCTGAAGTTAAAACTCTGAATTCGTTGACTTAGTTCTGGCGGACTGTCAGTGGCGCCTGGGGCGGCTCTGTCTGTCGCGTTACCACTTCAGGACGAGGACCCTGACTGGCAAGGGCTGGGGGCGGCGGATTCGATACCAGGACTTCCAACGCCTGATCAATCACTTCACTGGTGCGCGAGACAAAAACAATCTGCAGCTGCTTTCGTACATCGTCCGGCAGCTCTTCAATATCCGCTTCGTTACGCGCGGGCAGCAGGATGCGATTTATTCCGGCGCGATGAGCGGCCAGAATTTTTTCCTTCAAACCACCCACGGGAAAGACCAAACCGGAAAGTGTTATCTCGCCAGTCATAGCCGTATCCGGGCGCACTCGCCGGCCGGTGTATAGCGACGCTAGTGCGGCGGTGATCGTGACTCCGGCGCTGGGGCCATCTTTCGGGATTGCGCCTGCCGGCACATGAAGGTGTACGGCGTAGTCCTTGAACATCTCCGGCACAATGCCAAACTCGGCCGCGTGCGACCACAGGTACGACTGGGCGGCGCGGGCTGACTCCTGCATAACCTCGCCGAGTTGTCCGGTAATTATTAGTCCGCGGCTGCCCGGCAGGAGCGTGGCCTCGACGAAAAGAACTTCGCCGCCCATTTCCGTCCAAGCCATCCCCGTCGCCACGCCCGCAGGTAATTCCTTTCGCGCTTGCTCCGGATAGAACCGCGGGGCGCCGAGGTAATCATGAATGTCTGGTGCATCGACGCTGACAGTCTCGGCTTCACCCTGCGCGATCTTCAAAGCAACCTTGCGCGCGATGCTGCCGACGCTTCGTTCCAGCTGGCGCACGCCCGCCTCGCGTGTGTAGCGAGTCGCGAGCAACTCCACCGCGGCATCGCTAATCGTTAACTGCGCCGGCTTCAATCCGTTCTCTTCAATCTGTCGCGGGATCAAGTAGCGCTTGGCAATCTGGAGTTTCTCCATGTCGCTGTAGCCGGCGAGACTGATGATCTCCATGCGATCGCGCAACGGCGCCGGGATGGGTCCCAGCTGGTTCGCGGTGGCAATAAAGAAAACGCGCGAAAGATCAAACGGCAGATCGAGATAGTGATCGCGAAACGAGTTGTTCTGTTGTGGGTCGAGAATCTCGAGGAGGGCCGACGCCGGATCGCCACGATAGTCGTTGCCCAGTTTGTCGATCTCGTCGAGCATTAACACCGGGTTGTTCACCCCCGCTCGCCGAATAGACTGGATCACACGGCCGGGCATTGAGCCGATGTAGGTACGGCGGTGCCCACGCAGTTCTGCTTCATCGCGCATTCCACCGAGCGACATGCGCTCAAACTGACGACCCAGCGCCCGCGCAATTGAACGTCCTAGCGAAGTCTTGCCGACTCCCGGTGGGCCGACGAAACAGAGAATCGGACTTTTCGTGTCAGGCCTTAGCTTGATGACGGCGAGAAACTCAAGAATGCGTTCCTTAATGTCCTCCAGGCCATAATGGTCCTCATCCAGAATTTTTCTTGCTTCGACGAGATCGAGTTTGTCCTCTGAGGACTTATGCCAGGGCAACTCCAGAACGTAGTCAAGATAAGTTCTGATCACGTGATAGTCGGGCGCCGCAGCCGGCAGCTTTTCCAGTCGCTTAAGCTCGCGTTCCGCTTCAGTCCTGACTTCCTCAGGCAAATCGGCTTTCTCCAGGCGCTCGCGCAACATCGCCGCTTCTGCTTGCTCGCCACCTTCGTCTTCGCCCAGCTCTCTCTGAATGGCTTTCATCTGTTGCCGCAGAATGTAGTCGCGTTGCGACTTGTCCATTTCTGATTGAGCTTCCGTAGCAATCTTCGAGCGCAGCTGAATAATCTCGAGTTCACGCGCAAGGTAGGTGTGTGCGAGGCGCAGCAGCTCGTCGGCAGTATTCGCCTCGAGCATCTTTTGTTCCTGCTCCACGCCAAGATTGAGAATCGAGCCCAGGAAGTAAGCGAGACGGACCGGCTCAACGGAACCCATCATCGCCACGCGAATTTCCGGCGGCACGCCGGGCAACAACGCCAGTGCTTCCTGAACCATGGCCTGTACATTTCGCTTCGTCGCTTCTACTTCTTCGGCATCAGTGATGGCCACTTCCGGAAGCACTTCCACCTTGGCTCGCAAAAAGGGCTCTTCCTGCGTCCACGCGATAACACGGATGCGATCGGTACCCTGCGCGATGATATGCAGCGTATCGCCAAGACGCTCCATCCGCTTGATCATGGTCAACGTGCCGACCTGATAAAGATCAGCACTGCCCGCGTCGTTGGTAGTCGTTATGTCAGCGCGAACGGTGATACATGCCAGCAGTTTTTCCTCGGTGGCCAGCGCCGCTTCGACTGCCGCCACGGAGCGAGGTCGTCCTACTGCCAGCGGCACAATCGTCTCGGGAAAGAGCGTGGTGTTTTGCAACGCCAGCACCGCGATCTCAAACGACTGTCCGGCTGGCCGCGCCGCCGCCGGCTGATCGCCCAGGTCATTTGCCTGCATGCTGCCAACGTTTGGCTTTCCCGATTCCTTTGTGTTCAGTTCCTCTGACATTTTTTGTCCAGTTTCATTAGCGCTCGCTTACTGACAGCGAAAGCCGATTATCAAGAACCCGTCGTTATAGTCATGTTTCAAAGTGCCGCGTTCAATCGTCCCGGGGAATTGCAGTGACTTTTCAAACCGGCTGTAAGTAATCTCCATTTGCTGATACGTGAACCCTTCTCTCATCAAAGTGTCGCGCCGGCAACCGCGGATTCTCAGCGTGGCATCCTCAACTTCCATTTCCAGCTCGTCGGCGCATACGCCGGCAAGATCTACTTTGACGACCCAACCGTCACCGCTGCGGTACACGTCCGCCGCCGGGTTCCATAGGCGGCCTGACGGCCTGACGCGATGTGTTACCGACAATAATGCGGCGTGACGATCTCGATTTGGCATGATTGGATAGCTACAGGATAAGGGAAATCGTGACAGCTTGAAAGCGTGGGGGCTGAGATTTGCAATTCGCCCAAGTCTCTCGCCGTACTATTCCCGTCGCTATCGTCACGCCCGGGGAGAGTTTCAGGCACAGCCGCTCATTTCATCAACGTCCGCTGACTTCAACTTCAGCGACTAACTGGACGTGGGAAGTAATGTCCAACGATCCAACTTCGATCGGCGTTGCTGCCGCAGTTTTCATCAAACCGAATTGTCCTTCGTACACGGGTCGCGGCCGGGTCACGCCTTCTTCCTGCACTTCGACAACTCTAACGACCCGGCCGCCCAGCGCCGTCGCAATTACCTGTGCCTTGCTGAGCGCTTCGCGCGTGGCATCTGCCAACGCCTGGTTGCGCGCCGGTCGGTCTTTCTTCAGCGTGAACGACAAGCCGGCAACGTCGTTTGCTCCTGCCTGCGCCGCGGCATCGATGACGGGCCCAACTTTCGTTAGATCAGATATGGTGGCGGTGACGCTATTACGCGCTTCGTAACCCGTAATAACTGGCGGTTGACTCTCTTTGTAGACGCGAATCGGCTGCAGGCTGTAGCCGCTGGTTTTGACTTCGGCGCCGGCTCCTGCAGCGCTCTTCATCGCGCGAACCATCGCTTCGCTCTTCGTGGCGTTTTGTTGCTGCGCCTCGAGGGCATTGGTCGCTTGCGTCACCACTGAGATGGTCAGAATCGCGGCATCTGGTTGTGCCTGCACTATCGAATCACCAGTTACCATAACTTTCGTCAAAACTCTGGAGTCAGCCTGAGTAACACTCTGGGCCATCGAGGACGTTGCCAGACTGACCAGCAATATCACCGCGGTGGTTGTTAATATTAGTTTTCTAAACATTCCTTCTCCTTATGCTCGATCCCAATCTGTGCGCAGCGACTTTCGTCCCACGCGACAGAGAGAACGAGAACCGCAGGGCAGTCTTGCTTAGATTCGTGATTGCGATTTGCGCGTTTTGTTGCTGTTTTGTTACGGTTCGGTAAATGTCGAATAATACTGAAGAAGACAGCTTCACAAAACCACTGGGGGAGCGAACTTTTGTTGCCGCGGGCGGCACGTCGGAACTTCCGGCGGGAAGTTGCAAAACGATCGCCTCGCCGTCAGGACAAGAGATCGCTTTGTGTAACGTTAACGGCGAATTCTTTGCGGTCCAGAACTTTTGTCCTCATCAAGGCGCACCGCTCGCTGAAGGAAATCTTTGCGACTACGTAATTGAGTGTGGGCTACACGGCTGGCAGTTTGACGTGCGAACGGGAGAATGCCTTACGGTTCCGGAGAAGATTGAGACCTACGCGGTGTTGGTTGAGGAGGGAGTGGTTAGGATCGTTGTGTAAGGACCGGATTTGAAATGAGCAATGATAAATCCCGTCTTAGTTCTCCAACGATGATTTATTACTCACCGTCATTACCAATAGCTTCCACCGGACAACAGAGCAACGCCTCTTCACATTGCGCGCGTTCCTCGTCAGTGAGCGGCTGCTTGTACACATACGAATAGTTGTTTTCGTCGGAGCGGCGAAAGTTTTCGGGCGCTGTGTCGCGGCATACGTCGCAGTCAATGCATGACGAGTCGACGTAATACGCGCCGGGGAAATTCTCTTTCACTCGTTCGTTTTTGTCGGGCATAGTTGAATTCGGAGTGCTGATTGCGGATTTGGATTGGCTCGCTACTGGGTGAGTTGAAGGATAGTAGTACACAAAACACCAATCGAAAACCGGCAATTAGAAATCGCCAATCATCAAGGGTGCGTCATCTCTTCCGGCTTAACAAACTTATCAAAATCTTCACCGCTCAAGAACCCCAGCGCAACGGCCGACTCGCGCAGGCTAATGCCTTTCTTGTGTGCGTTCTTTGCGACCTGCGCGGCTTTGTCGTAGCCAATGTGCGGGTTCAGGGCCGTGACCAGCATCAGCGAATCCTGCAAATGTTCGTCAATTTGTTCGCGATTCAACTCAATTCCGGCAATGCAATACTCAACGAAGCCATGCGCCGCGTCGTGCAACAGGCGGACCGAGTGCAGGAAATTGTGAATCATCACGGGCTTGAAAACGTTCAACTCAAAGTTTCCCTGAGAGCCGCCAAAAGTAACTGCCACGTCGTTGGCAAACACTTGCACGCACACCATTGTCATCGCTTCACTCTGCGTCGGGTTAACTTTGCCTGGCATGATCGACGAACCCGGCTCGTTCTCCGGAAGCACCAGCTCACCCAGGCCGCAACGCGGTCCGGAAGCCAGCCAGCGAATGTCGTTGGCGATCTTCATCAGCGACGCAGCCAATGTTTTCAGCGCTCCACTGGAGAAAACCAATTCATCATGGGCCGAGAGCGCGGCAAACTTATTAGGATGCGACTTGAACGGCAAACCGGTGAGTTCAGCTATTTTCTTTGCGGCACGTTCGCCAAACTCCGGATGCGAGTTGAGGCCAGTGCCAACGGCAGTGCCGCCAATCGCCAGCTCCAACAATCCGGGAAGCGTCATTCGCAAACGTTCAATATCGCGTTCCACCAAACTCGCCCAGCCAGACATCTCCTGTCCCACCGTCAGCGGCGTTGCGTCCTGCAAGTGGGTGCGACCGATCTTTACGACGTCTTTAAACTCTGCTGCTTTGCGCGCAATCGCGTCATGAATCTCCTGAATCGCCGGAATCAACTTGCTGAGTTGTTCCGCGCCGGCGATGTACATCGCAGTAGGAAACGTATCGTTTGACGACTGCGACATGTTGACGTCGTCATTCGGATGAATTGGTTTTTTGCTGCCCAACACGCCGCCGGCAATCTCGATGGCTCGATTCGAGATCACTTCGTTCGCGTTCATGTTGGTTTGGGTGCCGCTGCCGGTCTGCCAGATGCGCAGCGGAAAGTGTTCGTCGAGTTTGCCGGCGATAACTTCGTCACAAGCCTCCACGATCAACTTCGCCTTATCCGCTGGCAACTTCCCCAAGTCCTGATTCACCAGCGCCGCTGCTTTCTTGAGTATGCCCAGCGCGCGAATCATTTCGCGCGGCATCTTGTCGTCGCCGATTTTGAAGTGCAGCAGACTGCGCTCGGTTTGCGCGCCCCAGTATTTGTCCGCTGCTACTTCGATTTCGCCCATCGAGTCAGTCTCGATGCGCACGTCCGCGGGTTTTGCAGTTTGTTCACTCACTTCAGGTGTCATTTTAGATTGGGCTACCGCTGTTCGTAGTATTTGAGTTTGCGGGCGCCGGGTTGGGTGAAGTTAGCATCGATCCTGACCGCTTTGATTTTACATCACTCGCGCATAAACCTCACGAAGCGCGCTGGGCGATAAGCAAGCGGACAAATGGCCGCGGATTAACGCGGACCGACGCCGATCAAGAAAAACGCGGCAGTAAACGAGCGTCTCAGGATTCACTTCAGGAACCGGGCCAGTGTTTTCTTGCTGATTTGCCGATATCAGCGTGAGTCCTTCGCCGCTCTTTTGGAGCAAATACTTGCCAAAGCCTGAGGTTTACGTATAGAGTCGCGGAGCATTCACGGTTACCCCCAAGAACAACTAAGGCCTCATTAGGTTGGATCGAACTGGCATGTCGTCTCCCGTCAAAGGTGATAGTGCACCTCCGGAAACGCCGGCGAAGGGCGCGTTGATTCTGGTGGTCGAGCGCAATCCAGCCGTGCAAAAGCTGGAGCGATTTTTTCTCGAGCAGGCCGGTTACAGCGTTGAGTTTGCGAGCGACGGAGTTTCCGCGCTGGCGCGAACCAAAGAGTTGTGTCCGCGGATTGTGGTCACTGAAATCCTGGTGCCGCGCCTCGATGGACTCAGTCTTTGTCGCGCCCTCAAGTCGGATCCCAAAACCCGATCGATTATCGTGCTGGTCTTCAGCCATCTGCATGCCGAAGATCGCGCTAATGAAGCTGGCGCGAACGCCTTCATGGTTAAACCCATAGATGAAGAGCACCTTATCAACATCGTTTCGAAGCTTTTGGAGCTTAGTGGAGAGAGGGCGGCAGGATAATCGTGACCATCGAACGTCTCAAGACGGGTAACTCCGAACTCGACAACGTGCTGTACGGCGGTTTCCTTGTTAACACCATCAACGTATTGATGGGTGCGCCGGGGAGTGGAAAGACGATACTCGCCGAGCAAATGGTTTTCGCCAACGCGACACCGAATGCTCCCGCGCTTTACTTAACCACATTGTCGGAGCCACTCGACAAATTTATTCAACATGGCGAGAGCTACGCCTTCTTTGATTCAGCCAAAATTGGCGAAACAGTTTTTTACGAAGACCTCGGCGCATTAGTTAGAGATCGGGGAATAAATGCTCTGGCGGAGATCGTGACGGAATTGCTGGCCCAGCGTCGTCCACGTCTGCTCGTGATCGATTCTTTCAAGGCTTTGAATGAGCTTTTCGATTCTGCTCGGGAGAGGCGAACTGTTCTGTTTGACCTGGCGACCGTCCTGAGCGCTTATTGTTGCACTTCTTTTTTCGTCGGTGAGTACGCGGCTGAGATGATGACCGACCTGCCGGAATTCGCCATCGCTGATGCAATCGTCCTGTTGCTGAAGCGCTCAACCGGCGTAAGAGAACAGCGGTTCCTGCGCGTGGAAAAACTACGCGGCTCGCGATCAATTCCCGGAATGCATGCTTTCAGTATTACGTCAGAAGGAATTGAGCTTTTTCCCCGTTTGCTTACGCCTGTCGTTTCGCCGGACTACAAAGTTGAGCTGGAGCGCGTGCAAACAGGGATTTCCGGTTTGGATGAAATGATTGAGAAGGGTTTCTGGCGCGGCAGCACCACATTGATTGCCGGCCCATCGGGGTCGGGCAAGACAATTATGGGTCTGCACTTCATCCGCGAGGGAGTCCTCAATCAGGAGCCAGGCGTTTATGTCGGCTTTCAGGAAAACCCGATTCAGCTGGCGCGCGTAACGCGCCACTTCAACTGGGAGCCCGACTCATTATTTAAAAGTCCGTTTTTCGAACTCATGTATCGCTCGCCAGTGGAAATGCAAATCGACAGCGTGTCTGGTGAGCTCCTCAGGCGCGTACGTGAAGGAAAGGCGAAGCGCGTGGTGATCGATGCGATTGGCGATTTGCGAAAAGCCACCTTCGAACCCGAGAGATTTTCGGATTTCATTTACGCACTAACGCAATGGTTTGCCACGCAGAACGTCACTTGCTTGTTGCTCTATGAGATGCATGAACTCTTTGAGGTGAGCCACGTCAGCGATGAGGAAGTGTCGAACATGAGCGACAATATCATGCTGCTCCGGTTTAGCAGGGACGCAGCCATGGAGCGAACCGTTCGCATCCTCAAGACTCGTGGCAGCGCACACGATCATCGCGAGCACGTGCTGGAGATTAGTGACCAGGGAGTTTTTGTCAAGCAAGCTGGAAAATAGGTACGGCCCTAATCCGGCTTTAGTAACGCAAACTGTTAGTTTGCGGACGCGTTGAATGTCTTTCAATCCAACGCAAACTAACAGTTTGCGCTACAAATTAGGGCACTACCGGAAAATAGTTTGATGCTCGAACACGGGACGACAAGAAAAGATCCTTCACGACGCCTGGCCGAGATTAATCGCGCCATTTCGTCCTCACTCAATTTTGCCGAAGTCCTCGATCTAATCGTAGAGAATGCCCTGCAACTCGTGGGCGCTCGCATCGCTGTTGTTCTGCTGCTTGACCGGCAGAACAAGTTCAGGATTCAGGAAGTGCGTGGCTGCGATCCGAAGTTGATTGAAGAGTTTTCTGGTCGCATGGACGAAGACGTCGTCAACGACTTAAGGACGGCGCTGAAGCTTGGCCCGCAAGACACATTGGTTTCAGTTCCCATTATCACCAAAGAGTCGCTAAGCGGCTTGCTGGTAGTCGTCAACCCCACGGCTATTGATCCTGATGCGGAATGGCAACTGTCGGCCATGGCTGATCAGGCAGCCATCGCGCTTGAGAACGCTCGTCTCTACGAACTGGAGCTTGAAGAACTCAACCGTGTACGCGATGCCTCGCACCTTGCCCTGCTGCGACTGGCTGCGATTGTGGAGTCGTCGGACGACGCCATCGTCAGCAAAGACCTCGACGGAGTTATCAACAGTTGGAACGCCGGCTCCGAGCGAATCTTCGGCTACCCGGCAGACGAAGCTATTGGCAAGTCGATCATGATGCTGATTCCGGCCGATCGTCAGAATGAAGAAGTTGAGATAGTTAAAAAATTGCGTCGCGGTGAGCGCATCGAGCACTTTGAGACGGTGCGCGTGCGCAAGGACGGCCAGCCGATTAATGTTTCGCTGACGATCTCACCAATAAAAAATCCGCAGGGACAAGTCATCGGGGCGTCGAAGATTGCGCGCGACATCACCGAAAGCAAGCGCGCAGAGGAAGCACTCAGACGCGCCCTGGATTTCGATGAGACGGTAATGTCGAGCATGGGGGAAGGGCTTTATACGGTTGACCTCGAAAGCCGGGTCACATTCATGAATCCGGCGGCGCAAGAAATGTTTGGCTGGACGCTTGATGAAATTCTGGGGCGAAGAATCCACGAAGTCGTTCACCATTCGCATCGCGACGGCGCGCCCTTCCCGGCTGAAGAATGCGCCGGCCTGAGAGTACTCAGGGAAGGCCAGGGGTTGAGCAATTACGAAGACGTTTTCATCAGAAAAGATGGAACGTTCTTTGACGTTATTTACAGCTCGTCGCCCTTGCGCAGCGACGGGCGGACGACGGGACTTGCGGTAGTTTTCAGAGACATCTCGGAAAGAAAACAAGCCGAGGAAGAACGCGAACGCCTGCTGGCGGCCGAGCAGGATGCGCGCGCCGAGGCGGAGCGGGCCAACCGTCTGAAGGACGAGTTTCTGGCGACGCTGTCACATGAGCTGCGTAACCCGCTCAACGTGGTGATCGGGTACGCAGAAATTCTCCGTCGTAGCGGCGAAAATCAGAAACCCGAATTCATAATGAAAGCCGCTGAAACAATTCGGCGGAATGCAGTGGCCCAGGCACAGTTGGTTTCCGACCTGCTCGACCTGTCGCGTTTGCAAATGGGCAAGCTGTCTTTGAACCGGCAACCGGTTTCACTTTCGACAATTATTTCTGACGCGATTGAAACAGTGCGCTCGGAGGCGGCGGCGAAGTCGATCACGTTACAAGTGGATCTTGATGCTGACATCGTGGTTGTTGAGGGCGATCCAATCCGCCTGGGACAAATCGCCTGGAACTTGCTCAACAACGCGATCAAATTCACGCCGGCGGAGGGCACGGTGCGGATTGCGTTGTCGCAGGAGAGTGGGAGCGCGAAGGTGACCATCGCTGATTCGGGACAAGGTATCTCCGCGGAATTCCTGCCATACGTGTTTGAGATGTTTCGCCAGGCTGACGCCAGCAGCGCGCGCAGGCAGGGTGGCATGGGAATTGGTTTGGCGTTGGTGAAGCAGTTGGCCGAGTTGCATGGCGGGCGAGTGGCGGCGGAGTCAGAAGGGACGGGCCAGGGCGCCAGCTTCACGGTTTGGATTCCGTTGTTCAAAGAAGGCGAGTCAGCGCTGAAGTCAGAAAATACGGGAGCGACGGGAGCGTTGCGACGCAAATTTATTTTGGTAGTGGACGACTCACCGGAAACTACCGAGATGCTTGGCAAGCTGTTGGAGCTGGAAGGCGCGTTTGTGGAGTTAGCGCGTAGTGGCATTGAGGCACTGGATATCGCGAAACGGAAACGATTCGATCTGGTTGTTTCAGATATTTCAATGCCGGAGATGGATGGGTACGAACTTCTGAAGAGTCTGCGCGAGCTGCCGGAGATGGAGAACGTGCCGGCAGTTGCGTTGACGGGTTATGGAAGAAACGTCGATATCGACCGCGCGAAGCAGGAGGGCTTCGCGGAACACCTCACGAAACCGCTGGATATCGATAAGCTGCTGAAGATAGTGCGGGAGCTGACGGAGGAGCGAGTGGGGGCGAGGTGACGTTGCCGTTTGGCAGCGAGCTGTGTCCCGAATAGCCGCGTTATCGAACCGGCCGCAGAGTGGCCAAATGTTTATAGATTCTAGTGCGGTGTCTGTGCGCGCTCCGTAGGTGCGCGATGCCACCGAAGGGAAAGTCTATGCGCTCCTAACGGTGCAGCCGAGCAGGCTGTAGATTCATTTCTAAAAACATTTCGTCCCTCTGGGACTTCAAGCCTGAGATGCTCTGCGGTGCAACTCGCTCGTTTGGGATTGTCTTAAATATCACTCTTCAACCGGCGCGCCGGAGTCTTTCCACGCTTTCCAGCCACCAGCCATTGAGAACACGTTTGTGTAGCCCATCGTTTGCAGCACGTCGGCAGCAAGCGCGGAGCGGAAGCCGCCGCCGCAGTAGAGAATCAACTCAGTGTCTTTGTCGGGGACGGAGGCTTCGATGTCGCGTTCGATGATGCCTTTGCCGAGGTGAGTGGAGCCGGCGGCGTGAGCTGCGTCCCATTCGTTATCTTCACGGACGTCGATTAGCTTCGCGTCTTTGTTTGCGGCGAGACGCTGACGCGTTTCGTCGACCGTGACTTCACGAATGCGGCTCTTGGCGTCGTTAACTACTTTTAGAAATCCCTCTGAATGTTTCATGTCGTCTGCCCTCGAATATCGACTATTTCGCGCTTCGCGCTCATTTGCGGGCGGGGACGCCCGCGATCCCAGTAGTCCGCAAGGGTGGTTCAGCCTAAACGGCGACAAACAAACCCCAATTGGAGGAAACTATCGCGAGCGATTATAATGCCCGTCTTTCAGGAAAGCATTCAAAATGCATGAGTTGGCCCGTAGTTTAGAGTTCAAGCTTTAGCATGCCGCTTTCGGAAGTAAACAACCTAAAGGTTGAACTCTGGACTTCATGAGTGGCGAGGCTCGTTTCCTCGCTCAGACCTGCTCATCACATCACTGTCTTCAGGAGGGGATCGGAATACCTTGGCTAACGAACAGTTTGACGTAACGATTATCGGAAGTGGACCAGGCGGCTATGTGGCCGCAATTCGCGCCGGCCAACTCGGCCTGAAAGCGGCGATGGTTGAAAAAGACACTCGCCTCGGCGGCACTTGCACCCTGCGCGGTTGTATTCCCACCAAGCAGATGCTGATGTCGGCGCACATCTACGAGCAGATGCAACACGCGGCCGACTTCGGCGTGCAGGCGACGGGAATTCAACTGGCGTTTGCCGACGTGCAGAAGCGCAAGGACAAAGTTGTACTCAAGAACACCAAGGGCATCGAGTACCTGATGAAGAAGAACAAGGTGACGGTGTTCAAGGGAACAGGAAAACTTGCGCTGCCCGGCAAAGTTGAAGTGACTGACGCCGAAGGCAAGAAACAGATTATCGAGACGAAGAACATCATAATTGCCACCGGTTCAGTCGTGCGACCGATACCAGGTTTTGAAACTGACGGTGTACACGTCGTCAACAGCGATCACATTCTCGAATTGAAAGACGTTCCCAAATCGCTGATCGTTATGGGCGCCGGCGCTGTCGGCGTTGAGTTCGCGTCGGTCTATTCGCGTTTTGGCGCCGAGACGACCGTGGTCGAGTTGATGCCGCGACTCGTGCCTTTGGAAGACGAAGAAGTTTCAAAGGAACTGGAGAAGTCGTTCCGCAAACGTGGGATCAAGTCGCAGGTCGACACGAAGCTGGAGAAATTGGAGAAGACAGAAAACGGCGTGCGCGTTACCGGCAAGACTTCAAAAGGTGATCCGGTAAGTCTCGAAGCAGAAATGTTGTTGGTAGCAGTGGGCCGCATGCCGTTTACGCAAGGCCTGGGACTCGAAGGAACAAAGATCAAAGTTGAAAAGGGCTTCATTCAGATAGATGAGTTTCAGCAGACGGGCGAGAAAGGTGTTTATGCAATCGGCGATGTGGTGCCGACGCCGTTGCTCGCGCACCTTGCTTCGAAAGAAGGTATCGTTGCCGTGGAACACCTGGCGGGCAGGAAGGACGTGCGTCCGATTAATCTTCGCCTCGTGCCAAACTGCACCTACTGCGATCCGGAAGTCGCTTCCGTTGGACTGACAGAAGCAAAGGCGAAGGAACAGGGCTACGACGTTAAGATCGGCAAGTTTCCCATGTCTGCGTCCGGCAAGGCGCGCATTCTTGGTGAAGAAGAAGGCTTCGTGAAGATTGTCGGTGAAGGCAAGTACGACGAAATACTTGGCGTGCACATCATTGGTCCACATGCGACTGAGCTGATTGCGGAAGCGTGTGTCGCGATGCAGTTGGAGTCGACTGCTGAAGAGCTGGGACGCACGATGCACGCGCACCCGACAGTCTCGGAAACGGTGATGGAAGCAGCTGAAGGTGTGCACGGGTTGGCCGTGCATATCTAGATTGGATTTTTCTTTGCGTCCGCGGCTGAAGAATTGGTTGCGTTTGCTGACCCGGTCGTAAAACGATCAGGCCAACGGCCCTTCGGGCAGCCGTCTGAAGACGGCATAAGTTTTCAACAAGAACCATGGATCAGAAAACACCAACAACAAATGGCAAGGAACGACGAGCAGGCAGCGACTCACGTCGCCGGCGCGGACAACATCGTCCGGCGCGTTTTGAGATGCGCGTCAACACGAAGTTTGCGCCGCGAAAACCAACCGAGGGCAAAGCGTTAAGCTGCACGTCTGAAACTACACTCAACCCGCAACAGCTACTCGAGATCTACCGCTATCTGAAGTTGACGCGTTTAGTTGAAGAGCGTCTCGTTAATCTCTATCGCCAGACCAAAGTTGTAGGTGGCGTGTTTCGTTCGCTGGGCCAGGAGGCGACCGCGGTCGGCACGGCTTACGCTTTACAGTCGCGAGATTTCATAACGCCGTTGATTCGTGATCTGGGCGCGGTCTTAGTGAAAGGAATTCGTCCTCGCGAGGTGTTCGCGCAGTACATGGCGAAAGCCTGGGGGCCATCCGGCGGCAGGGATTTGAATATTCACTTTGGCGACATGGACAAGGGTTTCGTCGGCCCGATTTCGCACCTCGGCGACATGATTCCGGTGATGACTGGAATTCTGTTAGGCGCGCGCATGCGAAAAGAACCAATCGTGGCGATTGCTTACATCGGCGACGGCGGCATGAGCACCGGCGCGTTTCATGAAGGCCTGAATTTTGCCGCGGTGCAGAAGCTGCCGCTGATAGTCGTAGCGGAGTACAACCACTACGCGTATTCAACACCGACGAGTTTGCAGACCGCCGTTAAAGATCTCGCCGAAAAAGCAGCGGGCTACAACATTCCGGCCGCGATTGTCGACGGCAATGATGTTATCGCTTGTTACGAAGTCACGAAGCGGGCCGCGCAACAGGCGCGCAGTGGCGGTGGCGCCTTTCTGATCGAGGCGAAGACCTATCGCCGCAAAGGCCACGCGGAACACGATGACCAGCGCTACGTTCCCGACGGCGAGATCGAGTGGTGGGCAAAGCACAACGATCCGGTTGATCGTTACGAGAAATACTTGCTTGAGAGCGGGGTTGCAGACACAGCGAGGCTGGAGGAAATTACAGCCGACGTTATTCGCGAGATTGAAGAAGACTGCGCCTGGGCCGAGTCGTCGCCGATGCCGGAGCCGGCAGAAGCTGCCTACCGAGTTTTCGATAACAACATCGTTCCCCCTGCGTTCCGGCCCGAAGTCTTCGGGCGCGATTAGTAGGTGCTGAATGCTGCTGAGATTTACGTTAGTGATTTTTCTGTCGGTTGCCTTCGTTGGTTGTAGTCAACTGAAAAAATCGCAGTCGCAACCACCGCCGCCGACGCCCGAGTCATCGCCGGCGGCGGCGAACTACCCTAGCCTCGCGGCGCAGGCCAAAGAAATTAAGGAAGCCTTTCTGCGGAAGGACTACGCAGCGTACACGGATTTAACCTACTCGAAGTCGGTAGAAGCTTCCGGCGGAAAAACAGAGTACGCGAAGAAGCTTGCGCAGGACGTGAAAGAGGCTGAAGCCAGGGGCCTAAAATATCTGTCGTTCACTTTAGACGCTCCGTCTCAGGTCATTCGCAATTCCGGCAATCTGTATGCGGTGTTGCCCAATCACATGACGGTGAAAGATTCTGAAGGCACCTACCGCACTTACGATTGCATGATTGGCGTTTCAACTGATAGCGGGCGCAACTGGACGTTTGTTGATGTTGGCGGCTTCGGGAAAAACGGTCTGAGCCTTGTTCTGGGCGACGTCGCATTCAAGCTGGATTTACCGCCGGAGAAGAAGCCAGTCAAATTGTCTAACTAGAAACTAAACTGGCCGACCGTTGCATGATGAAACAAGAATGGTAGGAGTTGAATGTCAGCGACAGTAAAAAAAGAGCACAAGTCAGCCCGACCCGAGCGCGGCGGCCAGGCCACGCTGGTCGAAGCGATTCGTCAGGGCATCTGGGAAGAGATGGAACGCGACTCGACCGTCTTTGTTATCGGTGAAGACGTCGGAGCGTATGGCGGAGCGTTCAAGGTTACCGATGGCTTGCTCGATGAATTTGGCGCCGGGCGCGTAGTTGATACCCCGATTTCCGAGGGCGCGATCGTGGGCGCTGCTTGTGGCGCCGGGTTGATGGGCATGAAAGCGGTTGCCGAGTTTCAATTCATCGACTTTATTTCTGCCGGCTTCGATTTGCTGACTAACTACGCCGCAAAATGCCGGTATCGCTGGGGCGCAAACATTCCAGCTGTATTCCGTGGGCCTTGTGGTGCCGGACTCCGCACTGGTCCATTCCACTCTCTAAACGCCGAGGCGTTTTTTCTGAATACGGCGGGACTCAAAATCGTGGAGCCGTCCACCGCTTACGACGCCAAAGGACTAATCAAAGCGGCGATTCGCGATCCGGATCCTGTTCTTTATTTCGAACACAAAAAGCTTTACCGCTTGCCGCGCCTGCGTGAAGAATTGCCTGCTGATGATTACATCGTCGAGCTCGGCAAAGCGCGAACTGCGCGCGAAGGACGCGATCTCACTATCATCACCTTCGGCGCGATGGTGCTAACCGCGCTGGACGCCGCCGAAGAACTCGAGAAGGAAGGCCTCGATACTGAAGTCATCGATTTGCGCACGCTCGCGCCGCTCGATAAAGAGGCAATTCTCGCGAGTGTGAAGAAAACCAGCCGGGTGATGGTGCTGCACGAAGCCTCGCGCACTGGCGGTATCGGCGGCGAAATAGCCGCTACGATTGCGGAAGAGGCTTTCGAGTGGCTCGATGCTCCGGTGGTTCGGGTAGCATCGATTGATACGCCGGTGCCTTATTCTCCGACTCTGGAAGATTATTATTTGCCGCAGACTAAGGACGTGCTGGATGCGGCGCGAAAACTGGCAGCGTACTAAAACTCAGGAGTGGAAATCATGCCGAAGTTTCTAATTGAACGAGAGATTCCCGGTGCGGGAAACTTGTCACCGCAAGAGCTACAGGGAATTTCGCAAACGTCGTGCGGGGTGTTGCGCAAGCTTGGCCCGCAAATTCAGTGGGTACAGAGTTATGTCACGGGCGACAAAGTTTATTGTGTTTACATTTCGCCTAACGAAGACATGATCAGAGAGCACGCTGCGCAAGGTGGCTTTCCGGCGAATCGGATTTCAGAAATCAAAACAGTGATCGATCCGACGACAGCGGAATGAGCGAGTAGCCAGTAGGCAGTAGTCAGTAAACAGTAGTCGGTTTTGTGGAGAACTTATGAGTACAGAAGTTGTAATGCCGCAGATGGGCGAGTCCATCGCTGAAGGAACGATAACGAAGTGGTTGAAGCAGGTGGGCGATCACGTCGAGCGTGATGAACCGTTGTTCGAGATTTCAACTGACAAAGTTGACGCAGAGATTCCGTCGCCAGCGGCCGGCACGTTAACTGAAATCCGTTTCAAGGAAGGCGACACGGTTGAGATAAACACAACGGTTGCGGTCCTCGATGGCGGCGCCGCGGCGCCGGCGCCGGCAGAGCCAGAAGCGCCGGTTGAAGCAGCCAAGGCTGCCCCGGCTGATGTTGCGCCGCAGTCGGCGCAAACGGAAGCGGCGGCGGCCACCGAAGCGGAAGTCACAGCCAAACCTGCTCCGGCTCCTCTTGCTCCCAAACCTGACCCCGCGCCATCGCCAGCGGCCACCAGCGAAGCAAAGCCACCGGCTGCTAAAGCTGCACCGGCGCCGGCCGCGACTGGTAATGGACGTAAAGCAGAAACCGCTGAAGATCTTCGTCGGACAAAATCCAGCCCGCTTGTCCGTCGCATCGCCCAGGAGCATGGCGTCGACATCGCTGGTCTTGAAGGTACCGGCATGAGCGGCCGGGTAACTAAGAATGACATTCTGAGTTACATCGAATCAGGCAGTCCGGCCGTCTCGGCGGGCGCGACAGCAAAGCAGGCGCCACCGCAGTTGGTTTCAGCACCGGCTCCGGTTAAGCCTGCGGAGGGTGACCGGGTCGAACAGATGTCGGTCATGCGGAAAAAGATTTCGGAGCACATGGTGATGTCGCGGCGCACCTCGGCCCATGTCACTACTGTCTACGATATTGATATGACGCGTATTGCCAAAATTCGTGATCAGCACAAAGATTCGTTCTTCGAACGTACCGGCACGAAGCTCACGTTCATGCCGTTCATTTTTCAAGCGGTGAACAACGGGCTGCGGAAGTTTCCCATCTTCAACGCGCAGGTGAGTGGTGACCAGATTATCTACAAACGGGACATCAATCTGGGCATGGCTGTGGCGCTCGACTGGGGCCTGATTGTGCCCGTGATCAAGCGTGCTGATGACCTGTCAATCTCTGGTCTGGCGCGAGCGGCAAACGATCTGGCGGACCGCGCGCGCACGAAACAGTTGAAGCCCGACGAAGTTGGTGGCGGCACTTTCACCATCACAAACCCGGGCGTGTTTGGTGGTCTATTCGGCACGCCAATCATCAATCAACCGCAACTGGCGATTCTCGGCGTTGGCAAGATTGAGAAACGGGCAAAAGTTTTGACCAGCGGCGACGGCGAAGACTACATCGCAATTCGCACGATGGCCCACTTCGCGCTCAGCTTCGATCATCGCGTAATTGATGGTGCTGACGCGGAGCGTTTCCTGGCTTTTGTGAAGGACCAGCTGGAGGCCGGCGAGTTCTCGCTCTAGTCGAAAACAAACAGGTTGTTCACCGATCGCGGCGGCAAACTTTTGGTTGGGTTTGCTGTCGCGATTTGTTTTAATCGCGGTTGTTATTGCGATCGAGTGGCAATTAGATGATGAATAGAGCGTTTGCGGAAGAACCCCTTGACTTAGCTTTCTAGCAGGGCTAAGAGATGTTGTCTTTCTAGCACCAAACCAGAGACGGGCAACAGTTCAGAGTAGATGTTCGTCAGAGTCAACAACGTCCCGCGCTCGCATCGTGAGTCGCACACTTTAAAGAAGGAGAGAGTTAGAGATGGCAATCCCGAATAGAATGTTTTCCTCCCTCGTGCTCGCAGCCCTCTTGTCCGTTGGTTCAGCATCACTTGCCATTGCGCAAGACACCACTAACCCGGCCGGTTCGCGTTCGGTCACGAGCGGCGAAAAACTGAAAATCAAAGGCGTCGTCACCAGGCGCGATGCCGACACCTTCACCATTCGCGATATCAATGGGGTTGACACGGTGGTGCGTCTTGATAACCGCACCAGCGTAAAGACCAATGGTGGCTTCCTGCGCAGCGGCAACAACTATGCGCAAACGCAGATACTGCGTGGGCTGAATCTTGAGGTTGAAGGACGTGGTAACTCGTCAGGCGAGTTAGCAGCCGAGAAAATCAGGTTCAACGAATCGGATCTTCGTGTCGCGCGCGCCGTAGAATCTCGCGCCGCACCGTTGGAGGATCGCGCTTCAACAACTGAGACCAAACTCAGCCAGGTTGAGCAGAACGCGCAGCGTCTCTCCGGACAAATGGACGAATTGGCTGCCGTGGCCAACACCGCCAAGGGCGGCGCCAAGGCTGCTCAGGAAACTGCTGATTCGGCTGTTGCGGGCGTGACTGCCACGAACGACCGCATCTCCGCGCTTGACGACTACGAGCCGGCCTCAGTGCTGGCGGTTAACTTCAAGACGGGCAGCGCGGTGCTGTCAGCCGATTCGAAGGCGAAGTTGGATGAACTTGCCACCAAGGCGCTCAACGCCAAGGGCTACGTTCTCGAGGTTTCGGGTTTCACCGACACCACCGGCAGCGTTGAAAGAAATCGCGCTCTCAGTCAACGACGCGCCGATAACGTGATTCGCTATCTGGTTGAGAACCATCAAATCCCGCTACGACGTATCATCACGCCGTACGGCTTTGGCGAGACAAACCCAGTGGCGGAAAACACATCGCGCGACGGTCGGGCGCAGAATCGCCGGGTTGAAGTGAAGCTGCTTGTTAACAAGGGCCTCCTGCAACAGGCGCCGGCTATGACTACTTCGAGTGGTCAATAAGACTGCTTAAACCTCCGAGTGCAACCGAATGGGGGTTGCGCCGCACCTAATGCCATGATTCATGCCGTCGGATCAGTTGAAAGAGAGTAGGCCAGCAAATCTGGCGGCATGAGGAATGGTTTCATGAATCGTAGAGGTTACGGAAAACAATTTGGGCCAGCGCTGCTGTTCGCAGTGCTGGCTCTCTTTTGTGTTTGCGGATCGATCGCCGCGCAAACGATCCGCGACTTGCCTCCACCACCGCCCGCACCGACTCCCAAGCCGACGCCCGTGCCCCAACCGAAGGATGACGACTTCGATGTGATCCGGGTGAGCTCCAACCTGGTGATGGTGCCTGTGTCAGTGGTTGACGCGAAAGGCGAACCCATTCGCGGATTGCAAGTTACTGACTTTCACCTCGTGGAAGAAGGACGCGAACAACAACTAACCGACATCGGCAATCCTGACGAAGTGCCGTTGGATATCGCTATTCTGTTTGACGTTTCCAGCAGTGTGAGTCAGAAAGGTTTCTTTGCATTTCAGCAGCAGGCCGCGGCTAGTTTCTTGAAGCAGGTACTCAAGCCGGTTGATCGCGCCGCAGTTTTTACCATATCGGACGAAGCAAGATTGGTTTCGCCGCTCGCGCCGGCAAACGTTGCGGCAGCCAAAATAGTGGCGGTTCCGGCTGCCACCACGCCGGTGCCAACCGCGTTCTATGATGCGGTAATTGCGGCCGCGAAGTATCTCATGCAGAATTCAGCTGAACGCCATCGCCGGGTAATCGCGGTCATTTCCGATGGTGACGATAACTTCAGCAGTGTCGTTAAAGATTTGACGGTGGCCGAATATCGCGCCAGCCAAAAGGGCCAGGTGACGACCAACGCCGCTTATCAAAATCTTCTCGATCGCCGTCGCCTGGCGGTTGTCGAAGTGCAACGCGCAGTGCAACAAGCCGACATCGCCTTCTACTCGATCAACCCCGGCGGGACCTCGGTAAAGCTTAATCAGATCAGCACTCGTGCCCAGAACGACATGGAATCGATTGCGACGTCCACCGGCGGAACGGCCTTCCTGCCGGATGGCGAAAAAGATCTGGAAAGAGTTTTTAGTGTGGTGGCCGCAGAACTGCGGGGACAATATCTTTTGCAGTATTACTCAAACAATCAAACGGGCGCTACCCAGTTCCGACGTATTGCAGTTACCGTTCCTGTTCGTCCTGAGCTTCGCATCCGCGCGCGTCAGGGGTACTACCCTAAGAGCAAGGATGATGGCG
The DNA here is from genome assembly GCA_035472495.1 of Pyrinomonadaceae bacterium. Classification (GTDB taxonomy): domain Bacteria; phylum Acidobacteriota; class Blastocatellia; order Pyrinomonadales; family Pyrinomonadaceae; genus PSRF01. The sequence continues at coordinate 22,619 of DATIPD010000009.1, forward strand.
GAAGGATAAAGGATGAAACGAGGAAGTCACCTTAACGCTGCATCTTCATCCTTCCGCCTTCACCCCTTTATTGTCGCATCTCCAACAAAACATCCGTTAGGTGGTTGACGACCTCGAGTAGCGAGCGACCGGCTTTGTCGAACTGGTTTGCCGCCGCGAAGTCTTCGGCAGTTGCTGCACCTGAAGCTACGCCCGCGAGTTTGATGTAATAACGCTGCAGTTCAGGTGTGGTGCGGAAGTCGATCTCGAGCTTGTCGAGACCCTCGCGCACGTTCTTGATGCTGGTGCGCACTGTGGCTTTGTTTTTTGTGGCCTGCTCAAGAATGGCGGCCGAAGCTTCGTTGCGGCGCGCCGCGTCATCAACTGATTCCAACCCCTTAGCAACACCACCAAGTAGATAAATAAAACGTGTCAACGTCTTTATCTGATCGGCCACGTTGCTTGCGCCGGTACGCCGAACATCCGCGACCTTCGTCGTCGCGACGGCGGTCGCGCTTTTTGTCGTGGTGCGCTTTCGTGATTGCGCGAAAGAAGTTATGGGAGAGAGGACAATGGTGATTGCTACTACGCTGATGATCCGTCGCACTTTGCTTCTCCTGTTTCAGATAATTTAACCTCAAGCTAGTTCCTCAGTTGCTCCGGCGTCAAGCGAACGCCATCGAGCGTGTTTCAGTTTGGCTTAGAAACAACCGAGTGGTATGTAGTCATGACACAAGGTAGCCTCGTCCTGGCTTTACCAACAACTCATAGGGCATGTGCCCGCCGCGTTTCAGGCTGCTAGAATGACGCTGGAAGCTCTCGTGCAGGTTGCTCAGTGACCCAGAAAAGAAAACTTCTTATCCAAAAACCGGGGCGCATCGAATACGGTGCGGCGCTGAAACTACAAAAAGAAACAGAGTTGGCGGTTAAGCAGGGACTACAGCCGGACACGCTGTTGTTGCTGGAACATCCGCACACGTTAACTGTCGGCAGGCGCGGCGACAATGGTGGCTTTTTGATGACTCCGGAGTTACTTGCGGCCCGCGGAGTGACGGTCTTTGAAACAAACCGTGGCGGCAAAATCACGTATCACGGACTGGGGCAGATCGTTGGTTACCCTATTATCAATCTCAGCCCTGACCGCGAAGACGTGCACACCTACGTTCGTGACCTGGAAGAAGTGCTAATCAGGACCATGCGCGATTACCAGATTGAGGCATTTCGTCTTGAAGGGTTCACCGGCGTGCACACCTCGCGCGGAAAGGTCGCTGCGATTGGTGTCCATATCGCGAGGTGGGTTACCACGCACGGGTTCGCGCTCAACGTGAACACCGACCTGAGTTTCTTCAACTTGATCATTGCGTGCGATGGGGAACAGGTAACTTCGATGGAAGACTTGCTGGGCCATGAAGTAAACATCGCCGAGGTGGCAGATCGACTGGCGGAGAATTTTGCGGCAGTGTTTGAGATGGAACCAAACTACGAGCTTTGTGCTTAGAGCTTCGTACTTTGTCTTCGTCTCCGCCGGCGTTCAGTTCAAAGCACAATGAGCACAAAGCACAAAGCACAAAGTTCAAAAGACAAATCATGTTGACACTCGAACTCATAAAAGGCGCAGCCATGCGATTGCGCGGCCGTATTCATCACACGCCGGTTATCACGTCGCGATTTTTCAACGAGCTGACCGGCAAGGAAGTTTTTTTCAAGTGTGAGAACCTGCAACGCGCCGGCGCGTTCAAGATTCGCGGCGCCACCAACAAAATTCTTTCGCTGACTGAGGACGAAAAGACACGCGGCGTGGCCGCGTTCTCTTCCGGTAACCACGCTCAGGCGGTGGCCCTGGCGTCACGCGAAGCAGGAATCAAAGCTGTCATCGCCATGCCGGAAGATGCGCCCAAAGCGAAGGTTGAAGCGACGCGACGCTATGGCGCCGAGATAGTTTTTTATGACCGGCTGAAACAGGACCGCGAAGCCGTCGCCATCGAGATTGCGGAGCGTGATGGCCGCGTGATGGTCCCGCCTTACGACGACTACTATGTGCTCGCGGGACAGGGAACTTGTGGACTCGAGTTCGTCGAGGAAGTGCCCAGCCTCGATTGTTTGTTAGCGCCCTGCAGCGGTGGTGGGTTGTTTGCCGGAGTGAGTACCGCAGCCAAAGGGCTCAGTGCAAGAATTCGTTGTTTTCCGGTTGAACCTGACACGGCCGACGACACGCGACAGTCGTTCGTGAAGGGCGAACGCGTCTCGATAGCGGCGCCGCCCACCATCGCTGATGGACTACGCGTGCAGTCTCCAGGAACACTAACTTTTCCGATCTTGCTGGAGACTGCTGAAGAAGTGCTGACCGTTTCGGATGATCAGATTATTGAAATGATCAAAATCTTTCTGTTCCGCATGAAGCTGTTAGTCGAACCATCTGGTGCTGCTGCCGCGGCTGCGGTGTTGGCCGGCAAACTACCGGCCGACGCAAAACGCGTTGGCGTTATTGTGTCTGGCGGAAATATCGACGAGGCGATGCTGTCGCAGTTTCTAAATGGGGAACGGGCGCGCAAAGGAGAGTCTGCGTGAACCAGTCGTTACTCTTGTTCGACGTGCGGCCGGATCCGATCAGTGGTGGGCTCCCCTGGGGTGCGTTAATCGTACTGCTGGTGATCGTTTTTGTGCTGGCTGTCGGCTTCGTTGCCGGACTTGTAGCCTTGCTCATCTGGTTCAAGCGTCGCAAAGCACAACAAGTAGTCGCTTCACCGGAATAAACCAAACCACTGCCACACATTCAGCAACTCACCGATACCAAACGAAGCCAGGTTCGCGACGATGATGGTGATGAAGTCGCGCCACATCGAGCGCTTTCCTATTTCCTCGGGCGCGCCAAAGGCCAGCCAGAAAAGAAGACACTCAGCTACCGGCGCAAACGTCTCGGCGACAATCAGGTAACTGTTCCGAGACCATGATGCGAAAGCGAGTGGCAGCACGAGCGTGACAATCGGATAGGTACACGCCGAGAGCCAAATGCCCGCGAGAATTTTTCGCTTCAGTGAATGCCGTTGGGAAAGGCCAATGCATAGAATTGGCGTCTCGATGAGAATTGTCAGCAGGTAACCGATGGGCAGGAAGTACCACAGTTGTGAAGGGTTCATTAGTCCGAAGTCCAAAGTCCAAAGTCCAACGTTCGCTCGCGTAAGTTGAGTTTTGACGCCCTACGCGGTCCAGAGCTCAACGGCCCGGTTAATACACCAGTTTGGCCAGCGGACCTTGGACGTTGGACTTTGGACATTGGACTGAAACTCACAACATTCGAAGCAAGAAGGGTGCTTCGGCAAGAACGTGGGCGATTGCGACCGTAAAATAAATGTCGCGCGTGGTTGCGTAATCAACTGAAAAGCCAAACCAGAGCAGCGCGACCATGAATACTCCACCTGCGAGCCCGACGGCAATTAACCTGGGAAAGCCGCGCGGATGATTAGCTACCGGTATCGACCTCACTCGCCAGATTGCACCACGCTCGCGGCGCTTCACAGACTTTTCCTGTTTGCCATTTAGTAGCGGCGCAATCAACGGCAGCGCCAGCAGCCACACGCCGTAATGCAGCATCTCCAAAAACACGTGGACAGACACGAGGAAATGACTCGAAACGCCCGGCAGCATTTGCGCGCCGGCATGTTGCGTGATGCGCCAGAAGAGACCGTTGTCATCTGCCAGATCCGGAGTGCGCGCCAACTGGCAGACTAGTCCCAACAGCAGCAACGGCAGCAAACATAGACAGCGGCGGTAAGTGCGTTGCCACTCAGGACGCGTGCGCGCGATGTGCCGGTCCAAAAACCACAACGCCACTAACGGATGCAAATAGACAAGCGCCAGACTGAAGAATTCCGGCGTCATCCAGTTCAGCGCGCAGAGCGCAAACGCAACCGGGAATGCCCACGACCAATCGCGCTTTGGTTTGTTTGTGCCACGCAGCCAGACGAGTGCCGCCAGCCACAGAATCAGCAGCGTGTTCCAGGCAGCGAGAATCGTGGTCCAATGTTGTTCGGGTAAGAGGTTGAAGTTGTTAAGCAAAGGAAACGAGAGATACGCGAGCGTCAGCAGACCGATGCCGGCAAACGCCGTGATGAAAAATGGTCGCGACTTCCCAAAGCGCACCGGCAAACGCATCAGGAAATAGCGAAGTTCGAACCAGTTGTGAGGACCAGCAAACAGAAACACGGTCACAATCGAGAACTGCAGTGGCACCCAGGTCGCGAGCAACGCAGAAGCTCCAGCGCACGCGATCAGAATGCCGGCGAACAACTTTGTGCTCAGCAGTCGGTTCGCCCCTGGCGTCGCGGACTTAGCGCGCCAGGCTGCCAGGTTGATGTTTGCTGTCCGTTCCATTTCTGTCCGCTTTCGAACTAATAGTCGCCGCGCGTCGGTATGATTAACTTCATGCCGGAGCCGTCGCTACCGTCCGGCACGATGACAATATCCACACCACCGTTGGTCGGTTGATTCTTGCCGAGATTCTGTGAAAGTTTTTTCCAGTAGTAAGAACCTGGCGGGCCGGCGTTAGCGTTAGTCATCATTGTCGTGGCGCCAAAAACTGCGGCGCCAAACAACAACGCGGCGGCAATTTTTTGTCCGCGCGTGTGCATTGAGCGCGCCAGCCAAACACCGGCAAACGACAGTGACAGGAACAGAAAAACTCCAGCTAGCATTGTCCGTGTCGAACTATGCGTTAGCTGTTGAGTCAGCGATTGGTTGCCGGGCGTGTTGTTGAGTGCCGCGCGCAATTCTTCGAGGTCGCTTTGCGAAATCTGCAGGCGTGCTTCCCAGGCTTTGCTGTCAGGAACGATTGCCAGCCTCGTATGAAAGACTGTGCGCGGTTCCGCCAGTAGCGTCGGCGAAGATTTGGGCTTGGCAATATCGCCAAACGTGGGAACGGCCACCGCCAGCAGTAAGGCGACTGCGAAGAAGGATAGTCTGCGCTTCATGGGTAACCTCCGGGTGGATAGCTGGTTGAACTATTCGTATGTTGCTTGAACGTCAGAAACAGTTGGATATTGCGTCGGGAACTTGCGGAGTATAGCCCAACTGGCTATTACCTTCGCAGGAAATAGCCGCGGATTAACGCAGATTTGCGCGGATAGGAATAGTCAAAAAGGATCCAATTTACCAATTCGTCAGCGGCGCGACGACTTTATGAAGCTAACACCCTCTCTCTGCTGATTCGCGTTGATCCGCGTTAATTCGCGGCTAATTCTCGAGTGTTCGTGGGCCGAATGCGACTGCTTCGTGACTAATGCTAGAATGCTTTCCATCCGAGGTACGCCAAATTTGTCCCGCGAACTTACAGTAATTAGTAACAACCGACCGCCGCGTCAGCCAAAACCCGAATGGCTCAAGATTCGTCTGGGCGATCCGGCGAACCAGAACCAGGTGTTGCAGCTGATTGAAGGTCTTAATCTGCACACGGTCTGCCAGGAAGCCCGATGCCCTAACATCTTCGAGTGCTGGTCCGATCGCACGGCGACCTTCATGCTCGGTGGCGACATCTGCACGCGGCATTGCGGTTTTTGTGCCGTCGGCAAAGGCGTCCCCGGCACGCTTGATTCCGAGGAGCCGCGTAACGTGGCTGAGGCCGTAAAGCAACTTAATCTCGCACACACGGTGATCACTTCCGTGAACCGCGATGACCTTCCCGATGGTGGCGCTGCACATTGGGCTGAAACGGTGCGACAGGTTCGCTTGTTCAACCCTGAGTGCAAGATTGAAGTTCTGATTCCGGATTTCAATGGCGACGAAGCGGCCCTCGAGGCGGTGTTGGATTCGCAGCCAGACATTTTGAATCACAACACGGAAACAGTCGCCCGGTTGTATCGTCGCGTCCGGCCTGATGCTGGTTACGAGCAGTCGTTGACTTTGTTGCGTCGTGCTGCGGCGCGTCGCGATCGCGAAGCCCGCGGGATGAAAACCAAGAGCGGCATCATGGTTGGTCTCGGGGAAACGTTCGATGAAGTAGTCGAACTGATGAAAGACCTGCACGCGGTTTCCTGCGACATCATGACCATTGGTCAGTATCTCCAACCTCACGCACGAAGACTTCCGGTTGAGCGCTACGTTACGCCGGATGAGTTCAACCGCTGGCGCGACATCGGCATGGAAATGGGTTTCAAGCATGTCGAGTCGAGCCCGCTGACCCGTTCGTCATATCACGCGCGACAGCAGGCGGAAGACCCGGTCTCTCAGGCAGCGAACTAGAACCCTCCAGCATCAGACCTCCACAAGATCGTCCAATCTCAACCCGAAAGAAAGGTTCGCCATGAACCCACCCCGACTAGCCTGGTTGGCAGCAACGACTTTGTTGGCCATTGCCGGAGCGGCTCTGGCCACGGGCAAGGCAGACGACGTTGCCCTCAAGCAAATCGCTGGTTACCGGACCTGGACCCGCGTCAACGAGAAACCGGTCGTCGTAGAAAACCCAACTGGCGCCGATTGATTTGTCGCCATGGATTTGCGCGTAGTTGACGCGCCTTCGACTTCAGGCGACGTGCGGGTCGGTAGCGTTCCCATTATTACAAGCTCGAGGGGTACGACCAGTATCCTGATGCCTGGCGCGATCCTCATTCGCGGGAGCAGCAAGACTGCGGGAACTAACAGCGAAGACAAGCGGACCCACGACGGCGGCGTCAAATCTTTCGGCGTCATCTATGCCAATGGTCCGGCCGGCGACGCAATTTTGGCGAACCCTCTCACCATCTTTCCCATCAATTCGATCATTGTTCGCGAAAAACGCGCTACTCCTGCTGACGAACAACCTCAGCACCTGACCGTAATGATCAAACGCGAGCGAGGGTTTAATCCTAAAGCCAATGATTGGGAGTTTCTCTCGGTTAACGCGACTGGCACTAAAGTTCTTCAGCGGCAGAAAAACGGCAGTTGTGTGAAATGCCACGCTACGCAGGCGGCCACCGACTTCGTTTACCCGGTGAATAACTTCCTCCAACGTTAGTTTGCGAGTTCAAGGGATGTGGCTACTGTGGCCTCCACACCTGGCGAGTGAGGTTAAGGACATTTGTGTGCTCACCCACTTGCGTGGAAAATGCTCCCGTTTGAACTGCGCATCTCATGATCCGAAACACTAAGCTCTCCAGCTTTCTTGTCGCAGCCCTGGCGCTGTCTCTGCTCAGTTGCTTTCGCCAGGCGAAAATTCAACGGGTCGCGCAAAAGACGCTGCCGCCAATAATCTTGTGGGCCTGGGAACGACCCGAGGATCTGGAGTTTCTTGACGCGCAACGTTTCGGCGTGGCATTCCTCGCGCAAACGCTCACGCTGACGGCTGACGATGTCATCTTCAAGCCACGTCACCAACCGTTAAAAGTCTCTCCTGCAACCAAGCTCATAGCCGTCACGCGAATTGAGTCGCAGAAAAAAACCGGCACCAAACCGGGACTGACAGTGGCACAGCGCGAGAGGCTGGTCACACTCATCAATCGCACGCTGGAGTTGCCGAATGTTTCTGCAGTTCAAATTGATTTTGACGCGGTGCTGTCTGAACGCGAGTTCTACCGCAGTCTGCTTGAGGAACTTCGCCAAAAGGTCCCGAGCGACACACCAATCTCAATGACGGCGTTGGCGTCGTTTTGTATTGGCGATCCCTGGTTGACTGACCTGCCTGTCGACGAAGCGGTGCCGATGGTTTTTCGCATGGGAGCTGACGACAAGAAAATCAAATCTTTCCTGTTAGCGGATAACGATTTTGTCGAACCACTTTGCCGCAACAGCTACGGCATTGCGCTCGACGAACCAGTGACAATGAAATTCAAAGCAACACGGCGACTTTATGTTTTCGCTGACCATTCGTGGACCGAGAGCGACATCGCCTTGCTGGAAGAGAGGTTGCGTCAATGAAGCGGTTGCGCGGCGGAGTCGTTCTGTTACTGATGCTGGCGATGGTTGCGAGTCTTCCGACTCCCTCCAGCGCCTGCGGGCCAGGCACCATTACTCCGGTTTTTGTTTTTCAGTCATCGCCTGACATTCCCTTCAAGGAGTTTGTCGCCGGCAACATTGGCATCGTTCACCAGGGTTATGGTCGGAAGACGTTGGCAATTGCGTATCGTTATCTCAACAATCATGCATTCAGTGGCGCAGAGCAACAAGACTTGATTGCTGCACTGTATGGCCAGCCGCCGGAAGGTGACGGCACCGACGCCGTCAAAGCCTGGGTGGCTGCGCGCAAGGATGTTCTGGGTGAGGAAGAAAAACCGCCGGAGATTTACACCGAGCGGGGGTACGGCGGTGGTTACGACTTCTTCCCCAATTGCGCCAGCAATGCTTTTGAAGTGGCGAAGGAAACTTTGCAGGCGCGAGCTGCAAGTTACGGTGCAGACGATCGAAACGTACGCCTCTGGCTGGCTACTCAAGACACAGTGTTTCAGAACTGTAGTGGTGGCACGAGTATTCCGGTTGAACTGGGAATGGAGAGTCCGGAATGGCTGCGCAAAGACCGCGAGTATCAGATTGGCGCCGCCTTGCTTTATTCGCTGAACTTCGACGGAGCTCGCGCGCGCTTCGAAAAGACCGCGGCGGATGGCCTGTCGCCGTGGCAACAAACTGCGGATTATTTAGTGCCGCGCACCTTGGTTCGTCAGGCAAGTTTCGCCCGGGAACCGGCCAGGAAGCAGCAGCTTTATGAGGACGCGGAAAACCGGTTGGAAGTCTTGATGGTAAAAGGTGGCAGGTTTGCGAACGCTTCCCGAAAACTGCTGGGCTTGATTAAGTTTCGCATCCATCCGAAGGAAAGAGTCAGGGAGCTCGCGAGCGTGCTGGACAACGAGAGCGGTAACGAGAACTTGCGGCAGGATTTGATCGACTACGTTTGGCTGTTGGACAAATTTGAAATGGAGGTTTTCAAAGAGGAGGAAGAAAAACGTAAAGCCAAAGAGGCTGCAGAAAAGGCTCCGCAACCCAATCCGCCTGTCGTCAACAAGGAATGGCAGGACAAATTCGACGCGGTTCAGAATGGTCAAATAATTGACCTAACACTCGAGCTCAAGAAGCCTGATGGCTCATCAGATTATTCAAAATGGATTCACAAAGATTTTCCGTTCGACACCTCCGAGGACGAGATTCTCCAGGCGTTTGAAATTGAGATGGATCGCAAACTCACTCCGGAAGAGATAGCGCAATTAAAGGAGCATCGTGAGAGCGCCCTTGTGTATCGCAAATGGCGCATTAGCCCCAATCAGAATTGGGCGTACGAAGATGATGCCTGGGGCTACGGCCACGAAACGAAACTTACCACCGAGCGCGTACCCGGTTTCCTCCGCACTGATGATCTGACGGATTGGTTGTTCACCTTTGATAGTCCTGATGCGGGTGCCTACAGTCATTCGTTCGCCAGATGGCGCGCTACCGGATCACCGGCCTGGCTGGTTGCAGCACTCACAAAATCCACGCCGACCTCACGCGGTGTTGAAATCCTGATGAGAGCTGGCGAAAAAATTGTCCGCGACGCACCTGCATATCCGTCTGTCACCTATCAGCTCGTGCGCCTGCAAACGAGTTTCGGTCGAAAGACGCAGGCGCGAAAGTTACTTGATGACATTCTCTCCTGGCAGTCAGTTCTGCCGCTTTCAACTCAGAACCAATTCCTCGAACAGCGGATGCAGCTGGCGACAACGTTGAGTGAGTTTTTGAAGTTTGCTCAACGACGGCCCGTCGCGTTTTATCGGGAAGGACTCCTGGGGAAACTGCCGTCCTTTGTCGAAGCCGAGAAAGGTTGGTGGGATAGCCGCGACACGCAAAAGACCAAAGAGGAGTATGACCAGTCGATTGCAGACTACTACAGTGACTTGCTCGCCTGGGATGATCGCCAGACTATCGAAGATGAAACCGCGGACATGCTCAATTGGCACTTCTCGCTTGAATTGTTAAGTCAGGTCGCACGCGACCCGGCGCTCCCTGACTATCTCAGGCGTCGATTCATGCTGTCAGTTTGGACGCGGGCCATTTTGTTGAAGAATGAAGCAGTCGCGCGGAAAGCAGCGACAGACATCGTCGAGCTTGCGCCCGAACTTTCACCCACCTTCAAGCCTTATCTCGAAGCGCGCGGCGACGTGGCAAAGAAACACGCGGCAATTTACATTTTGCTCAAGCAGCCGATGCTGTCGCCGTATGTCACCGGCGGCTTGCCTGAAACTCACACAGCCGAACAGCTGGATTACTACTTCGAAACTTCCTGGTGGTGCCGACTTCCGGAGACCGCGTACGACGAGCAGGGCAACGAACTGCCATTGGTCGTTGCCAAGCCATCGTTTCTCACTGCGGACCAGCTAGCGACGGCGGCTAAGGAGCGCACCGCCCTCAAGTCGGTCGGTAACGGAAAGACTTACCTCGGAGAACTGGTGCTTGAATGGGCAGACCAAAATCCGGACGATCCATTAATACCCGAAGCTTTGTTTATTGCGGCGCAGGCCAACCGGCAGTACAAATACGGCTGCGATGGCTGGGGATACGATGAAGTCAAGGAGGCGAAGCTCGTAGAATTGCTCAGCCAGAATTATACCGGCACTCCCTGGGCGGCTAAGCTCGACGAGTCGCAAAAGTGAAAGATCGAATTCTTTGGAGTGCGGCCGACTTGGCGGGGCCCTTGGCCGCCCCGGACCCGAGCGGTGACAGGTCACCGCACTCCAAGGCGTTGAGGCTTACTCAAAAACGCAGGTTTTCTTCGAACCCTTTCAGCGTCCTTTTCTTTTCGCGCTGCATTCGTTAGCTTAGCCGCTGCAAAGATGTGGATGTAAGTTCGACGTGCAACATGGCATTAGCGTGTTCGCTTCCCTTCCTTTTGGGAAGGGGATTGAGGCGGAAGTTTAGCGCGCCTTATGCCCTCTCCCAGAGGAAGAGGGAGAAAATTCAAGCGACTCATCAATCGATCACTCATGAAAGCAGTTGTCTTCAAACAACACGGCAAACCGGACGTCCTTGAGTATGTTGATGTTCCCGAGCCAACTATCAAAGCACACGAAGTGCTGGTGGAAGTAAAAGCCTGTGCGCTTAATCACCTTGATGTGTGGGTGCGGAATGGTCTGCCGGGAATTGAGATTCCCTTGCCACACATACTGGGCAACGACATTGCCGGCGTGGTCAGAGAAGTTGGCTCGTTGGTGTCCTGGGTCAGTAGTGGCGACGAAGTGATGCTTCAGCCTGGCGTGTCGTGCGGACATTGCGCGGAATGCCTGGCGGGTCGAGACAATCTTTGTCCGGAGTACGACATGCTGGGTTATCGACGTGCTGGTGGTTATGCCGAGCTGGTTGTCGCTCCCGGCGTAAACGTTATTCCGAAACCAACGAAGCTGAGTTGGGCCGAGGCGGCAGCGGTGCCACTCGTGACTGTGACCGCGTGGCACATGCTGGTGACGCGCGCGAATGTTCAACCTGGGGAAGATGTTCTGGTGCACGCTGCCGGCAGCGGAGTTGGTTCTTTGGGAATTCAGATAGCCAAACTTCGCGGTGCGCGCGTGATTGCGACTGCGAGTTCTGATGAAAAACTCGCGAAGGCCAGGGAGCTCGGGGCCGATGAGTTAGTTAATTACAGTCGTGACGATTGGCCGAAGGAGATCAAACGACTCACAAATCGTCGCGGGGTTGATGTGGTGTTTGAGCACACGGGAGCGGCCACCTGGCCCGGATCGATTTCTTCGTTGAAAACTAACGGACGAGTGGTGACCTGCGGCGCCACCAGTGGCTTCGCCGCACAGACCGACCTGCGGCAAGTTTTTTACAAGCACCTGACCATCCTCGGATCATTCATGGGATCGAAGGCCGAATTGTTGGCGGCGATGAAATTTGTAGAGAGCGGACAGATTCGCGCGATCGTCGATCGCACTTTGCCGTTAGTCGACGCGCGTCAGGCCCATGAACTGATGGAGGATCGGGCGCAGTTTGGGAAGTTAGTTCTGGAGCCATAAACAGTCCAAGGTCCAAAGTCCGCCACTTCATCGGGCTAGCTGGGACTTTGGCAAATGATGTTCACCAACAGGACTTTGGACGTTGGACGTTGGACTTTTTTACCGCCCTGAGTAGTCTTCAACCACGAAGCGCTTTTTCAGTAGCTCGAGATTTCCCTGAGCCAGATCGAAGTTAGTGCCGGCGATGACCTTCTTTCCTTCTTCGGTCGTAACCCAGTCAACAACTTGAGGTGCGTTCGTGCGCAGGTAGGCGGCATCTGTCTTGTCGATCACCTTGCCGTCCTTGCGTGCAAAGACCCAGACGTAGGTGTACTGGCCCTTCTTCACGTATTCGAGGTCAGCGGCAAACCCGGTCTTGGGCGATGGCGCCGCGCCGGAAGAGTTCACCCCCGTTCCGCTACCTGAATTAGACGAAGAACCACCGCAAGCGGTCAGCAGCGTTATTGCAAGCAAAATCGATAAGGCATGTATTGAAATTTTTGTTAGTCGCATCGCGCTCTAAATATTAGTCGACCGTCGTTGAATAGTGAATAGCGAATCTTTCAGGCGTTAACATGGCTTGACTCAACAACAGCCCAAAACTTTCGTGTGGTTTCGCTTTTGTTTCGTGTTACTTAGTGAATCGTCTTTTGTGCGACGTAGATCGTCTCAAGCCAAAAGATTTCGAACTATTTATTCACTGGGTTTTCATTCGCCGGTTTGGTTGGCTGGAACAAATCAGTATCCGCTCCGTCAAGCACCGGGTCCTCGGGTGGTGGCTCTACCTTCTGGTCGCGAATGTGCAGGATCGTGCATTCGGTGTCTTCATAGATTATTTCAAACCAGCCACTTTCCCGCGCGTTGTCAGAAAAATCGTCGTGCTCATTGTCGGTGAATATATAACGGGCGCCAAAACGATCGCGGATGAGTGGCCCCGGATCCTCCTCTTTCCCCAGCGTGATGTTCACATACAACTCCGACAGCTTCGGGTCCTTGTCGTACAGGTAACTCGGATCCAGGCCTGACACGTAAACGTGGTCGGGATCGTAATAAAACAGCCGCGGGAAATCATCCCAGTCCGTGTTGAAAACAATTTGTTGGTGCGGAATGTTTGCGCGCATCCACTGCAACCCGGCACGGTAAAAGTCGTCACCCTTACTTTCGCCGATGTCTTTGAAAGTCACGTATAAGTTGACCGCCAGCGCCATCCCCAGCGCGATGGTAATAGTCGCCAGCCCAATCGTGCGCCAGATCGCTCTCATGTCGTCGTCAGATTCAGTCGCCACGGTGTGTGGACGATCAAGGAACGGTTGCAGTTCATCGAGGATATCGGTTGAAAGGCGCGTGAAGTGGGAACGCGTTCCTTCAAGCCAGTGTTGCAATGCAAAGGCGCAAAAAATAACTGCGAAGGGCGGCCAGTACTCAGCAATCCGGCGCCAGCGCGCGGCCATCAGCATCAGCACCGTTGCCAACACGAGCATGAACAACGAGTGCTGCGATCGCTTGCGGTCAGAAGGATCAAACGCGATGTAGCCCACTACCATGGCGACACACGCGACGATGGAGTTACTGAGAAACTCCCACGTCTCGTACGGGTACCACTCCTGTCCAACCTTGGTGTTGAATTCTTTCGGCGTGATCTTGATCTTCAGGTGCTCATAAAACAAATGGAGATTGGTGGGGAAGTAAGGATTGATAACGAACCCCGCGGTCGTCCCCAACAACACCCACACCAGTGGTCGCCATTCGAACCTGCGTTCAGTCCAGCCGATTACTGCTGTCCAGATGAATGCTGAGAGCAGCAGCATCACAAACATGTCGTAAGTTAAAGTGAAGAGAAAACTCAGCGGTAGCAGCGGCCAATACTTCTTTTTGAAAAGCAGATGAATGCCAATCACGAGGTAAATAATGGCGAACGGCGGCGCCTTCGACATGTTGAGCCGGTAAAGGAAGGGCGCGGAACAAGCGAGCAAGGCCAGCAACCAGATCAGGGAATAGCGAATGCGGTAACGCACCAGCAGCCAGTAACAGGAAAACAAGGCCAGGCTGGCGAAGACTACTGCTGAGATTTTCGCGCCCAGTCGCAGATTGCCAAACCACGTAAACGGCATCTGGAAGAAGTGAAACAGCAGATGGTGGTCAACATACTGCGTCGGGTTAAGCGAAGTCAGCGGCAGCCAGAGGAATCGCGGCGGGAAGGTGTGGTTGCGTAGGGCTTCCCCTAACATCCAGCTCCATTTGATGTGGTAGTAGCCGTCGTAATCCCCACAACAGATCGCGCGTGTAGAAAACTGAAGCTGCCAGAAGATCAGACCGATAGCGATCGCACCGGTAGCTAGTTGCACAACGCGTAACGCGGTTTCGGCCTGCAGAAACTTAGGGAGATGCGGAGAAGTTTTCATCTACCGCCCGGTCGTTGGAGTGCGCGAGATCAAAGTTGTTCGATGAGTTCCAGAAACGCCCGTGGGTCGATGGGCTTGGTTACGTGCTCGTTGAAACCAGCGACCAGTGAACGGTTGCGATCGTCGAACATTGAATAGCCGGTCACAGCCACCATGGGCACCGATTCGTAACCAGGTATCGACCTTAAAGTCCTGGCGAGTTCGTAGCCATTCATTTCCGGCATGCCGATATCTGAAATAACGACGTCAAAATGTTTTTTCTGTGCTAGCGCGATGGCGTTCTGCGCCGATGAAGCGGTGGTGACATCATAACCGGCGTGCGTCATCAAAACTGCCAGCATCTCTGTGACGTCAGCAATATCGTCGACAACTAATGCAGAGCGGGAAATGTTGGAACGGCCGGTTGATTGCGGCGTGTCCACCAAGCGAGAACCCTGCTCTTGTCCCCTAAAAGGTTGGCAGTAGTTAGACGGTTCCGGCGTACTAAACTGGATGCTTGAAACGGGGATTGGGAACATCGCTGGCGCCTTCCGCGTTTAGGGACTGAACGCTCGGCCCGCGAGCGTTTGGGGGGAATTCAATTTAGCTGAAACCGAAAGCGGTGTCTATAAGTAGAAAAGGAGGGCAGTGCTCTGATTTGTAACGCAAACTGTTAGTTTGGGTTGCTTGAAGGCCATTCCACGTCATCCGCAAACTAACAGCTTGCGTTACAAGAACCAGATTAAAGCACTACCAAAAGGAGAAACGGTCGTGTTACGTTTCTGGATATGTACCCGGCAGGAAACCTGTTCATTCCAGTTGCGCACGGCAAACTCGAAGCGATTCTCAAGGACCCGCGCAACGGCGCCGCCGTCGGCGTAGCACTGGTGCTTCATCCCCACCCGCTAGGCGGTGGGACGATGCACAACAAAGTCGTGTTTCGAGCTGCCAGCGCACTAAACGATGTCGGGTTGACTACGCTTCGCATTAATTTTCGTGGCGTGGGACAAAGCACTGGTGAACACGATGAAGGTCGCGGTGAACTTGAAGACGTGCGCGCGGGCCTCGACTATTTATCGCAAACTTTCCCCGACCAACAAATAACGCTGTGTGGTTTTTCCTTCGGCGCGCGCGTGGGACTGGAAGTGGGTATCGCAGACGAACGCGTGCGGCGATTGATCAGCATCGGCACGCCGGTAGACAAATACGACTTTGCTTTCCTCGAGTCGTGCAGCAAGCCGATCCTTTTCGTTCACGGGGACCAGGATGAGTACGGCCGCGCGGATCGTCTTAAAGAACTCATAAGCAAAATCCAGCGCCACAATCCAAATGTCGAATTGCAGATCATCAAAAGCGCGGATCACTTCTTCGAGGGACAGCTTGAAGAACTAAAGCGGGCGATAACAGACTGGACAAAACGCCAGCTAACGACTACAAAATCGCCATCCTGACACTGGACTTTGACGTCGATGCCCGACCAGGTTAAAGCCATGAATCGTCGATTTCTCTCAGTGCTTGCCGTCTTGATGTTGCTTGTCCCGGCTGAAGTCGCGGCGCAAAAAATCACGAAGCAGTCGATCACTTCTGAAGGCAAGAGGCGAACTTATTACCTCTACACGCCGAAGAGTCTGCCGCCGAACACGAAAGTTCCGCTGATTGTTTTGCTGCACGGCACCGACCACGTAGGTCTGTCGCTTGCTGAAAAGTGGGACACACTGGCCGAGAAGGAAGGACTAATTATTGTCGCGCCTGATTCGGCAGACCCGGCGCATTGGTCCGTTCCGAAAGACGGACCGGCGTTCATTCACGAACTTGTGGAATCGGTCAAAGCCACCTATCCAATTGATCCGCAGAGGGTATATCTCTTTGGACATTCCGGCGGAGCTGTTTTTGCTTTGCTGATGTCGCTCTATGAATCTCAGTACTTCGCCGCCACGGCTATTCA
Source organism: Pyrinomonadaceae bacterium (assembly GCA_035472495.1). Lineage (GTDB taxonomy): Bacteria > Acidobacteriota > Blastocatellia > Pyrinomonadales > Pyrinomonadaceae > PSRF01. The sequence goes on from DATIPD010000009.1 coordinate 38,845, forward strand.
TGCCGGCGCGTTGGATGCCGACTCCGCGCAGTTAGTCGTGCTGGCAAAACGAAAGACGCCGATTCATATTCAAGTTGGCACTGTCGATGAATACTTTCCGTTGCAGGCAGTTCGAGCCACTCGGGACCTGCTGAACTCCCAGGGCTTCGCGGTACAGTTAGTGGAGATACCGCGACACAATCATTGGTACTACGACACCTCAGCCACGATTAACCAGACTGCCTGGGACTTTCTGAAAGCGTTTTCACTACCCGGCGAGCCGCATTACGAGGAGTACAAGTTTCTTCCTGAAGACAAGAAGTCAAGAGAGGCAATCGAACAATACAACCGCGCGGTTAAGTTACACGACAAGGGAGATCTAGCGGGAGCAATTGCGGGGTACACCAAAGCCATCGCGCTGGACGCTAATTACGCGGATGCCTACAACAACCGCGGTGTGGCTTACATGTCGCAAAAAAACTTTGAGGCCGCCGCTGCGGATTTTTCACGGAGTATTGAACTGCAACCTTCCAGCAACGCCTATAACAATCGCGGCAGTATTTACTTCTCGCACCAAAAAACTGAGGAAGCAATTGCCGACTTCACCGCCGGAATAAAATTAAACGCGACGCCCGAAGGCTATGTGAATCGAGGCATGGCTTATCAGAACACAAACCGTGCTGCCCTGGCGCTTGCTGATTATGAAGCGGCACTCAAGCTAAACGAAAAGTTTGCGCGCGCGTATGTGCTGCGTGGCCTGGTGAGGTTAGTCGCCGGCGAGCAGGCGAGCGCGCAAAAAGATTTCGATCGGGGTTTCCAACTCGACGCCGGCTTGCACGCCGAATTCGATCCAATAATCAAACAACGCCGGCCGAACCCGTAACACTTACTGTCCGGCAGTAGCGTCGTTTCCTTTGTCACCGCCCGTTGGAACAATGGAAATGAATTTCGCCGGCGGATTCTTTTCGCGCCAGCGCAGCTTGAGCAAAGTAAAGGTCACGGCCACGACCACGGCGAGTACGAATCCGCCCATCATTTTCCTGCCCAAGTCAGTAAAATCCGTCGCCGAATTGTCTTCTACTAGACTGATCGCGATTACAATGAGTTGATAAAGCGCTAAGGTGGTAGGCATGGCTTTCGCAACCTTTCCTTGATGGAGATTTCTTAAGGGTTGAGGAGGCCAGCTGCAACTTAGACACTTGCGCTTCGTGTTTGTTCCGCCGGACTGATTGAGCCAATAAGCGGCGCTTTTCGTGTTTCTTCGTGTTCCTGGTTCGTATGTTTTCGTGGATCAAGTTCTGTGGTTACCGATAAAGACAATCCAGGAAACACGAAACAAGAGCCAAACCACCCGAAAAAGGCCCAGAATTTTTGGCCGCTCATATAAGCTATTTGTGCTACTGGCTTGTCTGACGTTCGGGCTATCTGCACAAGTGGCGAACTTGATTTCGGAATCACTGAGGACATCTTCCTGATGAGTACTAATCGCGACCCTGCAATCCGCATCACACTGTTACCTCGAGACACGAATTCAGCCGGCACGATCTTTGGCGGCGTGATCCTCAGTTATATCGACATGGCCGGCGCTATTGAAGCGCACCGGCGCACAGGCATGGCCCGGTTTGTTACTGTCGCCATGCGGGAAGTAATTTTTCACAAGCCGGTTTTCGTCGGCGACTTGATGAGCCTTTATGCTGAGACAATCAACATCGGTAACACTTCGATTACGATTCGCGTGATTGTTGAGACGGAAAGGATTGGTTTACCAGCCGAGCAAGTGCGGGTAACTGAAGCAGAGGTTGTTTATGTGGCGGTGGATGAGAATCGGCAGAAGACGCGGATTACCGCGAAGGGTGAGTGAAATAGGGAAAGAGTAAGACGGGATTTATCATCTGTCATTTCAAATTTGTCATTGTGCTATTAACGATCTACGAACCGGAACCATCACGTCAACGGTCGTCATAGCGGGCCATAGAAAGCACTCAAGCTGAAGCAATCGTTAATGACAAATGATAAATTTGAAATGACAGATGATAAATCCCGTCGGTTGAACGTTGATTTTCAAACTAGCTGTCGAGAGCTCATGCTACCAGCAGCGGCAGGTTGTAGACCCCCGCCAGCCGATTCAAATCATTCCGCACCAGCGCCCACTCGCTCCTAACCACACCGCCGCGCCGCCATCTTCCGCGCCGCACAATCGCGTTAACCTCGTCAGCTTCACTCAAAACGCGTTGCACTTGTTCGCGTGTTTCCTGCCAGGTATTGGCGCGATCAAAGTCGTGTCGTAGTTTGTCGATTGCGTTTTCCAGTTCCTTTACCTGCTCGTTAATGTTGTCTTCGCGGTTAGTGCCATTGATGGCGCTCTTGTCGAGTGATTTGTCCACCACCTTTCTAAACGAATCGCTTCGTTCCTCGACGCGCTTGATGACGGCTTCCACTTCCGCCTTGGTATAGAAGCGCCCGCCCGGGCCGGTTCCTTGCGCCGCCGCCGTAGACGCCAAACATATTGACGCGATTCCTGCCATAACCAACAGAATCGTGGTTCCCAGAACTCTCTTCATTTCTGCCTCCTCAAACATAGTTGACCAATATCGGTGTCAATCTGCACAGGGATTCTGACGCTGGGGCCGGCGGTTTGGTCTGACAATCTGGCTAGTTCAACAAAGCTTGCATGCGGTGAAGTCCGGCGGCGGCCTCAGTAAAACCGGGTTGTTGCTCGAGTGCTTTGCCATAGTGTCGCGCTGCGTCCAGGTATTTCTTGCGCGTTTCATAGACGCGCGCCAGGTTGAAATGGGGAAAGGCGTACGACTCGTAGCGCGGCGCGTAGAGCGCTCGCTTAAACCAGCGCACGCTGCTGTAAGGATCTCCCTTGGCTAGCAGGTAACTACCGATGTCGTTGTACGGATTGCCAAGCGTTTCATCGACGCGGATAGCCTCAAGACACTCTTCGATCGCTTCGTCGTAGCGATTTTGAAAACTGTAAACCCAGCCGAGGAACGTATGAGCTTCTGCAGTCGGGTAAGTTTCAATCGAACGTTTGTACAACTCGATCGCCTCTTCGAAGTTTTCGGCGAGCTGGGCCTGATACGCCTCCTGAAAAAGCTGCTTGGCGTGATACTTTGCAGCCGGCGAAACATCATCCTCGTAAGCGTCGTCGTTCATTGACCTCTACTGACAGTCTGCCTTTGCTTTTTGATTCTGATCCAGTCGTTTAATACGACCGTCTGTTTTCGGGGCAATCACTTTTTTGGCGGCAATCGCGGTGCGTAAAACGTCGGAATCAAACTGCGCTCGCTCACGGGGAATCAACACGCGCGCTGTCTTCAACATCGCATAACCGTCACCACCATCGAGCGCTACATAGTCGCTTGCCGCCAGCGTGTAAGTTTTCTGCGGATCGAGTGGCTTACCATTGATGCTTAGATCCACAATTCGAGAACCTGCCGGCCGGCGCGCATCGAAAGTGAATCGTATTCCCGAAACTTGGGGAAAACGTCCCGGCTCGGCATCTTCAGCACTGCGAGCAACCCCGTGTTCCAAAGCTTCGCGTAGCAGGGCGCCACTAACTTCGACCTTCACAACTTTGTTCTTGAAAGGCAAGATCGAGAGTACATCTCGTTTGCTTAATTGACCCGGAGCGATTATCTCATCCGCGCGGATCGAGCCGCCATTCATCAAGCCGACGTCAGCACGCGTCGAAGTGCGAAAGGCGTCGGCGATGAAATCCCCGACATTGGTTTCCTGCTTGCGGCCGACCGCGCTTCTGGCGTCAAGGGCAACGCTACTGCGGCCCACGGGTGTGGCCAGGTCTTTTATCAAAGCGCCGTATTTGCGATTGAGCGAAAGAAAATCTTTGTCGTCCGGTGTCTTATCAGTAACTGGAATTATGCGCCAGTCGATGCTTTCAACGGCGCCGGTGCGCTGCGAAATATTTAAGTCGATCTGTCCCAACTCGCGGGCGTCGGCAGTCATCTTGAAAATTGGCGCGCCGCCTGACGACGACTCGAGTAGCGTGTGTTCGTGGCCACCAATGATGACGTCAACTCCCGAGCATCTTGCAACTTCCTTATCTTCACTCATCGACAGGTGCGTCAGGGCGACGACGGTCTTGATGCCGTGTTCGTGAATTTCGGTCACCATCTTTCGTGCCGTTTCGCACGGGTTCAAGAATTGAACATCAGGACCAGGGCGCGAAGTGGTTGCCGTTTCTTCCAGCGTCAGTCCGAAGATCGCCACTTTCACACCGTCGAACTCGCGAACCACATACGCTTCCGCGTCGCCAAAGGGCTTGCCGGTTTTCTTGTCAATAACATTCGCGGCCACCCACTTGAAGTGTGATTCCTTCATGCGCTGCCGCAGAACGTCTGGACCAAAGTCGAATTCGTGATTACCAAAAGTTGAATAATCCAGTCCCAGCGTGTTCCAGGCGTCGATCATTTGCGCGCCTTTGTAAGTTATGGATTCGACTGAAGGCGAGATCGTGTCGCCGGAAAGGAGCAACATCGTATTTGGCGATTCTTTCTGGATGTTTTTCTTCAGCGTCAACACGCGCGCCAGGCCACCGCGGGCGCCTTCATCGACGGGGGCGAATTGATAGACGTCGTTGATCTGGAGCAACGTCACGCGCACGGTGCAATCGTGTTTTTGTTGCGCAGTCAGTGAGATAGTGGTGAGGGCAATAAGAAGTAGCGCAGCTTTGTACAGGACTCGTCGATTCAGGATCATTTTTTCTCTCTCCGGGTTCACCGAGCAAACCACTCTTCAAGGTAGCAGCATATTTTGTAAAGCAAGCTGTTAGTTTGCGATCATTGAATGGCAATCAACGTCGACGAAAACTAACAGTTTGCGTTACAACAAACGAGACTAAGACACTGCCGTTCAAAAGGTAGTGACCTGATTTCCGCTTCCTCTGTGCAATCCCCGTGTTCTTTGTGTCTCTCTGGTGGAAAAATGCTAATCAGAACATCCACCACGGAAGCAGAGAGGACACAAAGGAGGCACAGAGAATTTCAAATTAGGGCGCCACGCGCCAAAAGGCCCGTTATGCGGCGGTCAAGTCGCTGAATTATACTCGGCGAATTGAGAGCAAGCGACAGCGTGCGCGAAAACTGCGACGCTGTTCAGGGTGATTACGAATCTCATGTTGAGCCAAGAGACCGTTTTCCTGACAGGATTTCCCGGCTTCATTGCGACGCGACTACTACGTCAACTCGCAGCTGCGGGGGCTCGCTTCCTTCTCCTGGTTCAGCCGGCGCTCCGGGAACAGGCGCGGAAGGAAGTTGAGGACACTGCGGCAGAAACTGGCCGATCGATATCAGATTTTGTACTCCTGCAGGGCGACATTACCGAACCGAACCTCGGTCTTTCCGCCGAAGATCTGGAGTTAGCTCGTTCCGAATCGACAGTCGTTTTTCATCTCGCCGCCCTGTATGACCTGGCTGTCGCCCAACTCCTCGCCCAGCGTGTGAACGTTGCCGGCACGCGCAACGTCAATGATTTTGTTCGTTCACTCTCACGGCTAAAACAGTATCACTACGTTTCGACGTGCTACGTTGCCGGAAAACGCAAAGGGCGAATTCTGGAAACAGAGCTGCGGCACGAGGCGGGCTTTCGCAATTACTACGAAGAGACGAAATACCTGGCGGAGATTGAAGTGGAGAAACTGAAGTCAGCGCTCCCGGTGACAATTCATCGACCGTCAGTTGTTTGTGGCGATTCGCGCACTGGAGAGACGGCGAAGTTTGACGGTATCTACTATCTCATTCGCTACCTGAATAAGTGGCCCACCGGGTTGTCAGCTCTGAATATCGGTAACAGTGAAGTTGACCTGAATCTTGTGCCAGTCGATTTTGTTGTCGAAGCGATGGCGGCCCTCACGCTCGATCCTCAGGCGCTGGGCAAGACGCTGCAAATAGCCGACCCGAACCCACTCTCGACGCGTGAACTCTTCAATACGATCGCCGAAAGTTTGGGCGGCAGAAAATCCTTCATTTCATTACCAGCTCCATTAATTCACCGGACGCTGATGTTACCTGTCATCCCGAATATCAGCGGTCTGCCGCATTCGGCGGTTCCGTACTTCTTCCTCAAGCAAAGTTACGACACGGCGCAGGCGAGACAGTTACTCGAGCCTCATGGAGTTTCCTGTCCGCCGTTTCGCAGTTACGCTCAAACAATCGTGGAGTTTGCCGTCGAGCATTTTCGGCACGCATAAGCCGCGTGATTGGGTCTCCGGGGTGATAAAAGCTAAGCAAATACTCACCACCGAGACACAGAGCCCACGGAGGGCGCACAGTGAATTCGAATTGGGCCACTACCCCGTGATTTCAGGTAGTTGACAATAGTTTAGAATTAGTCTAAATCTATAGTATGGTGCGACAGGCAGACACTGGGCTGGGTGAAGAGAGGCTGACGCGTCAGCGCGACGCCGTGTTGCAAGTCATCCGCTCGCGGGAAGACCATCCGACTGCGAACGAGATTTTTCAGGCGGCCCGTGAACAGCTGCCTACCATCAGTTATGCCACCGTTTACAACTCGCTTCGCTATCTCAAGGAGGCGGGTCTGGTGCACGAAATCAAGTTTGGCGACGGCGCCAGCCGTTACGATCGTGAAACCGATCGCCATGACCACGCCATCTGCAACGAATGTGGAAAATTGGTCGATTTCGACCTTCCCCAGGCAGCCGAATTAATTCAGGCTGCGGCGCGGAAGTCGAAGTTTCAAGCCGCGTCAGTTCATCTGACTTTGCGAGGAATTTGTCCTGATTGCCGTAAGCGGTAACGGCTGCGGGACGCGGGCACACTAATAAACAACAAATTGACATTGGAGGATTCATGACAGCAGCGACAGCAACAGCAACTGAGAAGGCGATGGTCGGCCAGCCGGCGCCGGATTTTGATATGGCTTCAACCAAGAACATCGAGAAACTAAACGAAGGCGTTAAGCTCGCCGACTACAAAGGCAAGTGGCTGGTCCTATTGTTTTACCCGCTCGACTTCACCTTTGTTTGTCCGACAGAACTGACTGCCTTCAGCGATCGCTACGAGGAATTTCAGGGGATCGGCGCCGACATCATTGGCGTTTCCACGGATTCAGTTTTCTCACACCGCGCGTGGATTAAGACGCCGCGCGATAAAGGTGGCGTGGAAGGTTTGGTGTATCCGCTGGCCGCTGATGCCACCAAGACCGTTTCGCGCGACTACGGCGTGCTGATTGAAGATCGCGGCATCGCCTTGCGTGGACTCTTCATCATCGATCCGGAAGGAACTCTGCGTTACAAGGTCGTTCACGATCTGAACATTGGTCGCTCAGCCGAGGAGACGCTGCGCGTTATCCAGGCGTTGCAGACCGGCGGTCTATGTCAGGCCGAGTGGAAGCCAGGACAGAAAACGTTGAACGCGTAAAGGCAGTGAAAAGTGAAAGGTGAGGAGTGAAAGGTGATTAGTCAGAAGAACGACTTTTCACTTTTCACTCCGAACTTTTCAGCGGAGCGAAGCTTATGGGAATGAGATTAGGAACAGAAATGCCGTCCCTCAGCGGAGCGACTGAGTGGTTTGGTGGTACTCAGGCTGCGGCTGAGGCGGAGACCAAGGGACAGCCGACGCTGATCCACTTTTGGTCGATGAGCTGTGGCGTTTGCAAAGACAACATGCCGCGCATTGCCGACTGGCGCGATAACTTCAAAGCGCGCGGGTTGCGTGTAATCGCCGTTCACATGCCGCGCTACGAAACGGATACGAATGTTGAGGAAGTGCGCGAGGCGATTGCAACCAACTCGATCAGCGAACCTTGTGCAATCGACAACGAGCACAAGATCAAAGACGCATTTCAGAACGAGCAGGGTTTTGTCCCAGCCTATTATCTTTTTGATGACGAAGGAAAACTGCGCAGCTTTGCGGCGGGAGAGCGGGGGTTGGATTTGTTAAAGGCCACGCTTGAGCGGGTGCTAACTGCGCACAGTCAGAAAACTGAAGCGCTGCAGGCGACTTAACAAGTTACGGCGCCATCGCTTTGGAAAACTGACTCGTCAGCAGATACAGCAAGTAGATGCTAAACGCTGCCGCACCCAGCGCCAACGTTGCCAGCACCACAATTATTGCCCCGACAAATAACCAGTCGCTGAGTTTTCCCTCGCGGGCTTCGTCAGCGGAAACTGTCGCGCGTTTGCGCAACAGTGCGACATTCATGTGGTTTGATTTCCAGAACGCATCAAACAAGTCGCCCACCAACGGCACCGAACCCAGCACGTAGTCGATCCCGATATTCAAGGCCATCCGGAGAAGCGTGACCTTCGGAACTCCATAGCGAACCGCTGATACTAGAATGTAAAACGAAGCGAGCGACGTTGCTGTGTCGCCAAAGCCGGGGATGAGGCCGACTAGCGCATCGAGTCCGAAGCGCCAGTTCACGCCAGGGATTCTGATCAGATCGTCGAGCAGCCAACTCAACCGCTCGAGGCTGTCGTCAAGCTTTACGGACTTTGTTTTTTGCGGTGTTAGTTCTTTCATTACGGTGTACTGACCTGACTGTCATAATAGTCATCTTATTCGCGTTACTTGTTGCCAGAAGAATTTTCCTACCTTAGCAAACGCGTTCAGCGGGTTGCGATCGCCACCGCGTTGGGGCACTGATTTTGGAGGCAGGCCGAGGGAATCCGCTAGTTCCTGGTCCGGTGAGGCAATGTCCTCATCACCGCGCTTACTAGCCAGCCAACGGTTAAATGTGCGGGCCACACCGCGTCTTTTCTCGATGGGTGCTTCCGCAATCAACGCTCCGCGAAGGTCTTCGAGGTCGGCAATCTCATATAAGTTGGCGCGGTAATAATTCTTGAAGGCGGTCAAAAGTTTGTCTTCACCCAGCAGACGTTGCAGTTCGACAAACATCAGCGCGCCCTTGGTGGTGACGACCGCCGCATACTGAAAAGAGTTGCGGTAGTCGCGCGTCGGACGATTTGCGTCCATGTCTTCACCGCCAAACGTTCGGTAGAGACGGTAGACACCCTGCAGCTGATCGGCCACAACTTCGGTTGCTTTTGCCTCGCCATAGAGTTCGCGGAAGTACATCAAAGCTGACCAACTAGCCAATGCTTCATCAAGCACCGGCTCGCGCGCCGGATTGTTGCCGACGGCTTTACCCCACCACTCGTGCGCAGTCAGATGCGCAACGCTCCACTCCAGGCTTTCTTCAACTGACGGACGTTGTTCCCGAATGATCTCGGGCAGGTTACGCATCGCCGGCGAGTCGAAATCGACAAAATAAGCGCTGGCGATAACTTCAAGGCCGGCAAACTCCGTGCTCCCCAGACCAGCGATCAACGGCGCTTCGGTAATGCTTAACGTCTTGAACGGCAGTTGCCCAAACTTCGTAGTGAAAAGACGAAGCGAATCTTCCGCCATTTTCAAGACGCGTTTGCCAACGCGCTCGTGTTCCGGCGTAAAGATCGAGCGCACGGTGGCCTCGCCCACGTGGGCCTCTTCGGCGCGCAAACTACGACCGGCAATAATCGCGAAGTCGCGCAGCGCCTGAGCGAATTGAGTCACGGGCTTGTTGTTCGCGAATTGCATTTCGCCAGCCGATGTAAAAATGTTCACGCCCGGATTGCTTTCAACTTTCACTTCATAGTCAGCGGCTTCGTTGAAAATAATGTCACCGACGCTCGGCTCGAGCTTGCGCAACCATTCGTCGTTATCGTGCACGGCCAACACCGGATAGGAAGTGCCTAACAGCATCACACCGCGGCAGCGGAAATTCAGATCGCGCGCGCGTCGCATCTCCCGATCGCCGCGCAGGGCGGTGCTAACTTGTTTGACGACGTGAGCAGTCAGACCGGTTTCATCGGGGTCAACCTCCGGCACTGAACCTTTGAAGGCAATGAAGATTTCGGTAGAACTTCCCGGCGCGATTTGCTCGCGCAGATTGACGCGCAGAGTCGCGCCCAGATCATCGAGGGAGTAACTGAGTGGGGTGCGCTCGGCGACGGTGCGAACTTCCGTGATCTCTATGCGCGGTTCTTCATTGGCTGCCGGCGCTGCGTTAGCAGGATCGGAAGCGGAGGCAACATCAGATCGCAAATTGGAGTACAGGTGAAAGTAGAGTGTGTTGGCAGGATGATCGCCGCGGTTTACCCAGCGCACTTGCTCAGAGCCAGTGTAGGTTAATGCGTCGAAGTCGATTTTCAGTTGAATCTGATAGCGATGCCGTTGCGCAGTTGTTTCCTGGAGTGATGCCGAGGCGCTGTGGCTGACGAAGCCGATCAGCATGAGCAGAGAAACTACGGTGACCCGGGCGCCCCGTGCGACTCTCCCCGAGATAATGCCTGGGAAAACTGTCATTGATTCCGCTTGCTGCTTGCGCGAGCACTACCTTCTGAAATTGAAATCGAACGAATCACATCGCCGCGCGCGATATTATCGACGGTGTTCATGCCGCGCGTGACGTTAGCAAAGATCGTGTAACCGCCATCAAGATGCGGTTGCGGCGAATGAGTCACAAACCACTGCGAGCCGCCCGTGTCTTTTCCCGAAAGTGCCATGCCCACGGCGCCGCGACTGTAGCGCGCCTCGTTTATTTCACAGCGAATTTGATATCCGGGCCCGCCGTTGCCGTCGCCGCGTGGATCGCCGTCCTGAATTACGAAGTTTGGCACGACGCGATGAATCTTGATGCCGTTGAAATAACCACGCTTGGCCAGTTGCACAAAATTGTCGACGTTAAGGGGGGCTTCTTCCGGCAGAAACTCAATCGTAAACGCGCCGCTGGTTGTGGTCACTACGGCGGTAGTTCGCCTGCCGATTCGCGAGATGGCACGTTCATAGTCGGCGGCAGTGTTACGAGTTTGGACCGTGCCGATGCGCTCAGAAAAATCACCGACGCCGTTAGTCTTCAAAAGTGCTACCGCTCGACGGCGTACCAGGTAATCTGACGAGCCGAGCGCCGTTTTGATCGCTTCATTGGCTGAGGCGTGTTTCTGCTTCGCCAGCGCATCAAGAATTGAGAGGGCTGCGTCATTGAGTTGCTGGTCGGCGAGGGCCACCGGCAAGGCCGCGATTAACGCTTTCCGGTTGCTTTCGTTGGGAGGAAGTTCGCCCAGCAAATCGGCGGCAGTCCCGCGGACGATGATGTCAGATTCTTTAAGCTGTTTGCGCGCGAGATCGTCCAGATCTTTTGGCTTGAGCGCGGCCAGTGCCCGTAACACATCCGAAACGGCGTACTCGGAATGGACGGCCACCAGCGTATTAATGTTGAGGCCGGAGTTGCGGTAATCGAGCATGGCACGCAGCACGCCCTGGGCCTTCGTCGTGAACAGGTTCCTTTCCTCACCGGCCTCTTTTGATTCCGCGATAGCTCCGAGACCCTGTGCGACGCTCGAACCAGCTCTCCAGTTTGTGAGCATCAGCTCGATGGCTTTCTTGCTGGTGCTCCACGTGTTTATGTACTCACCGGGCGAGACTCGCGCGCGTGCAATTTCAACTTCCGGCGCCGAGTAACCAAGCGACTCGCTGAATTCTTCCAACCATTCAAGTACTTCATGCGTGTTTTTCAGCTGATTGATTCGGCCGAGAGTTGTCGCGAGCTCGAGGGCTTCGTTAGTAACGTTTCCCTGGACGTGAGGGGCCTTCTCACCGCTGATGTTTTCTGCGCGTTTGAGCAGTGGTTCAGTTGCCCGCGCGTCTTTCAACAAGGCCAACGAGCGGATCGCGCTAACTCTCACGCGCGCATCTCGATCCTTAAGAGCGCTACTCAGGAGGACATCAAAAGAATCCCTGTCCTCAGTTGCTCCCAAAACCCTGGCGGCGTTAGCACGTACTACCGGGTCAAGATCGCGCACGAGAAGCTGGCGAAGTTGATCGTTGCCATCCTTAAGTTTGAGTCGAGCGAGAGTGTTAGCGGCGTCGCCGCGAATACGCGGGTTTGAGTAACGCAGGAAATCAGCAACAACTGGACCGGCCGCCTCGGGTTTGCTTCTTAATACAGCCGTAAGTCCGAGCAAAATTGTCGGTTCATCAGAGGCCGAACGCCTACGCGCTTCGAAGGTTAACGCAGCGAGTATCGCGGCTCCCAATTCCTTTGACCGGGCCTCCTGTTCATTGGGCAAGGCTGCGGCAATTTTGCCGAGTGCTTCAATCGCCGACCCGCGCACCAGCGGGTTCGTTCGGTTGTCCAAAGCCTTCAACAGAGCGTCAGCGCCCAGGGCAGACTCAATTTCGCCGAGGGCGAAAGCCGCCATGGCTCGCACTTCCGTTTCATCGTCTTTTTCAAGCAAAGCCACCAGGTCGGAAACCGCAGCGTCATTCCCGATGCGACCTGCAGCCAGGGCGGCGCGTTTGCGGACGTTGGCGTTTCGTGCGGAGAATAGGCCGCGCAGGTCGTCGTCCCAGCGGCGCTCGTCCTCAGCCCGAATAATCCGCAGCAGCAGGATTTTGGAAACCGGATCGCCAGAGGTTGGGTTCTGCAACACGCGCGTTCGAGGCTGCGCCCAGATAGCCACGGTCGCGGCCAGAAGTAGGGAAACAAGAGCTAGGCCGCGAAGCGCGGAGCCTCGGGGGGTGAAGGTAGCTTGGATTCTTGGAGACATTGGTTGGTTTAGTAGGACTTGTGTCTTTGGACTTTGGATTCGATTGTTTGTACTTGGTGCTTTGTACTTCGAACTTAGTTCTTTTGCAACGCTCCCAGTCCCCCGAACTGCAAAGCACTAAGTGCAAAGTACAAAGTACCAAGCTCAAAGACCAAAGCCCAATTTTCCGAAGGCCCCATGATCAAAAAAAAAGCGCCTCGCCCTTGTTAAGGACGAGGCGCGTGTGATCGCAGCAGGAGTGTGACTCACTGCTACTCAGTGCGGTTAGCTAGCGACGCTGGAAACGTCCTCGATTTCTTGCGACTCTGGCGGTGCATCCGCATTGACAGTTTTCATGCCGGTTGTGTCGAGCGGTTGCTCGTCGCGACCATTACTCTTGCTGGCGTGGGCGGCCTTGAGCATTTTGCAGTTTCCTTCAAACAAGGCGCCGGGCTCAATCATGAGCGAAGCTGTTTGAATATTGCCATTCACTTTTGCGGCGCGGCCAAGCTCCAAACGCGAAGAAGCAATGATGTCGCCATTCACTGTTCCATGAATGACGGCGACGGCAACTTCTATGTTGGCATCCACTTTACCGTTGGCCCCGACAATCAAAGTACCGCCGGTGGAGTTGATTCGCCCTGACAGGTGACCGTCAACGCGCATCATCGCCTTAAAGTTCGCTTCACCCGTGACCACCGTCCCGCTGCCGACAAAACCGCTGAGGTTGCCCTCTTTGATCTCGCGCGCCAGCGTTTCGCTCTCCGTCATGGCCCGCTGAGCCGACGGATTCGGATTCTCGATTTTTGTTTCGGGTACGGCCGGCTGGTATGAACTAACCGGTCTGGGGGCGGCGTAGGTAGACACTTGCGGCTTTTCCTGCGAGGTCTCGTTATCCACCTGATCCTTGGGATTCTTTCCGATCCTTAGCATTGTTAACCTCCGTTTTTATGGGGGCGCGGGATTAAGTCACAGGTGCCATCTGAGACGGTAAAGTAACGAAACTACCGCGTACCTAGTTTTAGTGGAATTATCAGTCCTGACAACTGCTCTGATTAGTCAACCGCCCAAGCTGCGGGGACACATAATAGTCAAACAAACCTTTGGCTGTCTAGGCTTGCAATGCAATTGTAATCCGACAACGACTGCTGTCACACGCACGGGCACGCCTGTGCCTCACGTGCTCACGACCGGCGCATTCAAACGCCTGCGGCAACCAGAAAATCCTCAACTCTACTAAGCTGTTCCGTAAGACTCTCCGGCTCTCGTTTTTGCGGTTGGCTTCCGATTTTCAGGCACTCGCCTTCAAATACGGCTCCGAGTTTCACCGTGAGCGCCGGAGTGTAGATTTGTCCCATAACTTTTGCCTGGCTATCCAGCACGACGCGCTCCGTAGCTATTATGTCTCCGGTTACCCAGCCATTAATTACAGCGACGCGCACGTTGATGTCAGCTTCTATCCGGCCTCGCTGCGTGAGCACGAGCGTGCCCTCAGGTGAGCTGATGGGTCCGAAGGAATAGCCATCGAAGTTTAAGACGCCTTCAAAGCTGAGCTCGCAATTAGATCCGGGGAAGGACCCGATGTAGAACTCGGAATCTTCGGGCGCACCGGCGACATCAGGCGGGAGCTGCTGCCAACCGCCCGTCAGGTCTTTCATCCAGCGCTCAAAATAGAAGCCGGTGTCGAACGGATCAGTGGCTCCAGCGCCGTTGGCTCCGCCGTCAAGTACAGAGGGGTCTGAACTCGTGCTCATTTTTCGTTGGGCTCTCTCCTCAAGGCGAGCAGATCAAACCTTGAAGACGGGTAACAAATTTTGAAACTTCTAACTTGTGGGAGCGAGCAAACCCTTCGTTGCCTGGGCGGGGGCATTCTGGCAATTCAGGGAAAATAACCGCTTGGAGGCGCAAAACGTAACACAACAGTTCCGGCTTCGACAAGCTCTTTTGGGAGGGGTGGGCCAACCTGGACAAAGGCTGAGTTCACCAGCCCGGACCGTTTGCCAATTCTGGAAGAGAATTTTGCCGGCACGCTGCCTCTGCGCCAGCCTGTCTTAAACGAGCTTTGCGCAACCGAAAAACGCTCGCTTGGACGGGTGAAATCGGATGTCTTTTGCATGCTTGCGATCAGATGCGCACGTTTGAAATTGGGAAGTTAGCGTGGCATCCTTGCGATGTAATGTTTGTCGAGAGCAAGCTGAAAATGAAACTGCTGCGGGCGCTGGGTCGTGCCATTGAAGACTTCGGCATGATCGAGCACGGCGACCGCTTGATGGTTTGCCTGTCAGGCGGCAAAGACAGTTATACGTTGCTCGATCTCTTGCTCGACGTGCGCGAACGGGCGCCAGTGGATTTCGACGTGCTCGCGGTTAATCTGGATCAAAAGCAACCGGGCTTTCCGGCCGATATCCTACCGTCGTATCTGAAAAAACGAGATGTGCCTTTTCGCATCGTTGAGCGTGACACTTATGCGATCGTCAAACGGTTGGTGCGTGAGGGCAAAAGCTATTGCTCGGTGTGCTCGCGCTTGCGCCGGGGGATTCTTTACAACGTCGCAGTTGAAGAAGGTTGTAACAAGATCGCGCTCGGTCACCATGCTGACGACATTATTACGACCTTTCTCTTGAATCTTTTTTTCGTTGGCACGTTGAAAGCGATGCCGCCAGTGCTGCGCTCGAACGACGGACGCAATACAGTCATTCGGCCGCTGGCCTATTGTCGGGAAGCAGACATCTCCTCGTTCGCCGAGCTAAAGAATTTTCCGATCATTCCCTGTGACCTTTGCGGTTCCCAACCAAACCTGCAACGCGCCCGAGTCAATCGCTTAGTTTCGGATCTGGAAAAGGACATTCCCAACATTCGTAGTTCGATGTTGACCGCCCTCGGTAACGCCGTGCCGTCACATCTTCTGGATCACAAATTATTCGACTTCAAGAACCTGCAGCCGGCGTCCGGAGACGTTGAAGCCGAACTTGATTTCGCTGTGGGCCACGTCCACGAAGATTTGCAACCGGCGTTGGTCTCGATTTCTTAAGAGCGGCAAAGCCGATGGTATGACTGGAAAGAGACAGAAAGATCTCGATCTCAGCGCGTTTCCGCCGGGAAGCATCACCGAATACACGACTCTGGTTTGCCTGGCGTGCACCTTTGAAATCTTCACCACTCAATTGGGTCTCGCGCCGCGCACGGCTTACTCAGAAATAAAAAAATATTCCCCCACCGTTGCGGAGTTGACTGCCCGCAAAGCCGTCCCTCCGTTTTTTGATTCCGAGGAAAAGCATCCGCATTGTCCTTACTGCCAGGCGGCCAAACGTTGGCACGCCAGTTTTGATACCACTCTAATTGAAGGCGACAAATCCACTGATGCTGCCCGGCGGAAGTTAGTCAAGAGTCTGCCGAAAAAGGACGATCAGTTTCAGGTGATCGAAGCCAAGTCCGACAAACGTAAGACGTTTTTCGATTGGCTGGACACGATGGATCACAACTTCGATATCGACGATGACACGTGGTTAAGCGAAACAGCGCGGGCCTGTTTGCAGCGTGCTGCGCCGCAGGACGACTGGGAGGAGATTTTCAACAGCGTCAGGAAAGTAAGACGTTCGCAACGACTCGAAGGTGGTTGGGAAAAGGATCGGGACAGACTGTTTCTCTCGCCGACGCTCTACAGCGAAGTGCTGGTGGTGCAGTATCTGATCAGTAGGTCGCACGTCCACGGCGGCCACACACTGGAAGGACGTTTGACCTTGCATGATTTGATTCGCAAGCTGCGTTACAGCGGGTATCTCGATGCGCAGAACATTCCCATGGGCGATCAGTTTGAAGTGCTCGAACAGCTTATTGAGAGAGTTTCCGGCGGCGCCAACAAGGTTAAGCTTTACTACATCGTCGATCGACGCGACTTCCTTGAGAAGGTCAAGGAAGTCTACGCGCGTTACGCGGCGTAAACCTCCGTCTCCCAAACTCTGATAGGTTTGTGAATTGTTTCGCCGTGAAGCGGCGGAAAGAAGATAGCCAGACGTGAAACGTCTGGAAGAAGAAATATGGTTAATATTCAATTGCGCGTCGAAGATGCGCTCAGAGTCTGCACGCACCTCCAGAGCGCGATCGAAGACATTTGATCCAGAGGTTTCACCTCTGGCTACCCTCTTTAAGGCGTCTTCGACGCCTTGGTTGATTGGTTAAGTAGTTATTGCCTTCCCAAGGGAAAGGAAAGATCGGAGTGCTCACCTGATCACATAGAAGCTTGTCTGTCTCGGCCGAAACCACTTCATTCCGTCCTTACTCAAATATGCATCGTCTTCCATCATGATCGTCACTTTCTGACCGCCCCACTCTGCCACCGGCGTGCTCGTGTTCAATTCAATTGACGTGTATGAACCCTCGCGGAATGGCGGCTCAAACGAGATAACGCCGGCGACTGGTCGGCGGAAATCAACACTGGCGCCGAGTCCATGGCCCTGATTCCCGATCGAGTGGGAATAAATCATTGCTTCAATGCCGGCTGATTTCATGTCGGCCATAGTGGCGTCGTAGACGTCGTAGCCCCACGCGTTGGGCTTGATGTGATTGAAAAGTGCATCCTGCAAACGGTTCGTATTCGTCAATGCCGCTTTCAATCCCGCCGGAACGTCTCGATCGCCAGCTTTCAGCACGTAACCCATTTTCTGCCAGTCGGTGCTGAGTCCCATGTAGTTGAGCCCACAGTCGATGTGGATCACGTCGCCGCGCTGAATCACCACGCCTTCATCGGCGACACTGAGAAACTGTTGGGTCTTTCCCGTTTCCTGGTTCTTTCGCTGGATGCGCATGTCCGGATAGAACCACGTGTCGAGTCCTTTGTTATTCATCTGCTGAATCCACCAGTAACGCACATCACCAACGGTAGTCTTGCCCGGCATAATCACTTCGTTTGAAAAAGCGCGTTGCGTGATGATGTCGGTTAGTTCAACGGCTTTGCGATAGTGCTCCAACTCTTCCGGCAGGCGCGTGTCGATGTACTCAACGATCAAGGGCGCCGCGGTGACAAACCGGTCGGAGTATTCTTTGCCAAGCGTGTCGGCCAGAAACTTGTAGGCTTCGTAAGTCAATCCGTTCGTGGCGCCGCGCACGCCGCCGATGTTTAAGGCGATCGTTTTAGGATCGCGCTCGGCCACGATCTTCTTCAGGGTTGACTGCGTTTCGCGTCCTGGAGGATTGATGACCTCGAAAAACTTACCCAGGTGTTCTTCGGGATAACGCACTACCGCGAGCCGTTCGAGTTTGTCTCCACCGCGATCGGTGAAAATGAAGAAGTCACGGCGCCCCTCGTAAGGAAACGGTGGCGCGATAAAAGGAACGATTGGCTCCGGATGAAACTCTTCGTTCGTCACGATCCACATCGATACTTTGTTGCGACGCATCATCGGCAGCAGCATCGTATCGAGTTTGGTCTTGAGCCAGCCTTCACGCACTTCGAGTTGTTGGCGGACGGAAAGCAGTTCTGGCAGCGGCTGTACGCGGGATTTTTTCTGGGCGATCGCCGCTCCTGCCGACCACAGCATAGTTAGAGCGATAACACCTGGTAAGAGTTTTGAAACTCGTGCAGTCATTTTAGGCATCTCCTGTTCGGTTTAGACTGGCCGCAGAGCACCCCATCGCATTCCAACGGCGAAGAGAAATTTGAAATGATATATGGAAAATTCCGTTCGTTGCGCCGCGGGACAGGCCGCACTCACTTCAGGATTGCGTCGGCCGCCGGTAGTGATGCGTGACCGGGCGGCGTCTGCCAATACCAATCGCGTTGCGCGAGATTATCAGAGTTGGTGGTAACTGTCGTCGCTTGAATTCGTTGCTCGGTGATTCCACGCGGTTCAGTATTTCGTAGACCAGCTTTGCGTCATTTCCGGCGCTGATAATTTCTTCGGGCGTCGCCTTTTGCTCAAAGTACATTTTGAGAATCGGGTCGAGCACGTCATATGACGGCAGCGACTGATCGTCAAACTGATCGGGCGCCAGCTCTGCCGACGGACGCTTGTCAATTATGGCAGTCGGAATAACTTCGCGGTCGCGGTTAAGGTGACGCGCGAGGGCATAAACTTCGGTCTTGAGAACATCACCAATCACGGCGAGTCCGCCGTTTGTATCACCGTAAAGCGTGCAATAACCCAGCGCTAATTCTGACTTGTTACCCGTCGAAAGCAGCAGTCGTCCTTCGGCGTTTGAAATACTCATCAGGATGTTGCCGCGTAAACGCGATTGCAGGTTCTCCGTCGCCGTAGATTTTGAACCCCCGCCGGGCAATGGCAAGTTCAATTCCCCACGCAAAACTTCAAACGCACTCGTGATCGGATGTTCAATCACCGGCATTCCCAGGCTCTGCGCCAGCTCGACAGAATCGTCAATACTCGATCGCGAGGAATACGGCGACGGCATCATGACGGCCAGCACGTTCTCGGGTCTGACTGCTTCGCACGCAAGCGCGGCCACCACGGCAGAATCTATTCCGCCTGATAAGCCGAGAACAGCTTTGGTGAAACGGTTCTTGCTTGCATAGTCGCGAACGCCGAGCACGAGAGCACTGCGGATCGTTTCAATATCGTCACCGGGCAAACAGCGGTCGTCAGAAACACCGCAATCAAGATCGATCGTGCCGAAAAACTCCGCAAACGGCGGCGCCTGCAACACTATTCTGCCTTCACGGTCAGAAACAATACTGGCGCCGTCGAAAATTATTCCGTCGTTCCCCCCTACCAGGTTAACGAACACGATCGGCATTTTGGCGGCTTTGGCGCGATGCGACACCATCTTGCAGCGCTGGCCCATCTTGCCCTTGTTGAATGGCGAAGCGTTGATCGAAATCAGTATTTCGGCGCCGAGGTCAATCAACTCGTCGGCCGGGTCGTTGGCGTAGAGCCGGTCCTTCCAAAACGTTTTGTCGTTCCAAAAGTCTTCGCAAACTGCAACACCGAGTTTGCAGCCGTTGACGGGAAACAAATGTCGCTCGCGGGCCGGTTCGAAGTAACGGGGATCATCGAACACGTCATACTCCGGCAGCAGCGTCTTGTCAGCAAATCCAATTAACTGACGATCGCGAATGATGGCAGCAGAGTTGTACAAACGCCGACCGGTAGGCTGATTGGTCGGACGCACTGTGCCGACCACCGCGGTTAGTCCGGCTGTTGCCTGGATGATTTGTTCGAGTGGTTGCAGGACACACTGGGCGACGTCTCGGTCAAGAAACCAATCGAGCGAGGTGTAACCCTGGATGCATGTTTCGGGAAGTACAACGAGATCAGATTGATCTTTTCGAGCCTGCTCGATGGCGCGAATAATGCGGGCGGTATTACCGGCAAAGTCTCCGTTTGTCGTATTGATTTGCCCGATGGTGACGCGCACTGGTGTTAGGCCTTCAGCGGTTTTCGTGGTTCAGCAAGATCGTGCCTGTTTCCCGGCTAGAGTGCAACTCGCGGTTCTTGATTAGTTTGCTGCTCACGCGCAAAAAAATCTCCAGATGTTAGACTCAGAAGCATGCATAACGTGTACGCAGTTCTATTGTCCGTGCTCGGCTTGCTTGGCATTGTCTTTAGTCGTTTTGCCGTCGAAGAAACGCGGAGAGTGATGCCGGCCTGGCACTGGTTAAAGACACCCTTTTGGTTTGCGCGCGGGCTGGTGATTCTGTCCGGGAGCTTTTTTGTTCTCTTTGGGCTTTTGACGTTGCTGGGTTACTTGCGTTGAGCTCTGCGTTGACGTTGTCGTAGTTGACGTTGTCGGAGTTGACGTCGTCGTAGTTGACGTTGTCGTAGAGGCGCAGGTTGAGCGGTCACCTCCGGCTACGCTATAGTTTCTCACCAGCGGAGGGGTCGCATAATGGTAGTGCAGCGGTCTTGAAAACCGCCGGCCGAAAGGCTATGCAGGTTCGAGTCCTGTCCCCTCCGCCACTTCTTTTTCAAACACACTAAATCCTGCCTGACGCTGCGGCTGAACGGGCCTGGCATTCATCCCCGCGGCCGATCTATTCCCGGCTACTGCTACTTTCTCGGAATAATCACCTTTCCCGGTCGCACCACAATCTTCCCGACTCTCTCCGCAAGGTTAGTGTTCGCACAGGTTGTCGGGTTGATGTAGTAATAGGTTTGTTCCACATTTGTCGGGTTTGAAAACGTGTACTCGTAAACGTTGGGAAACGGATCCATCAGTTTTCGCGGCGCCACAAGCTTGCTCAATTCTCTTCTGCGGTCATGCAGCTCCTTCACCCAATCAAGCAGAGTTTTGGAAAACGGCGCGGTGGGCAGATGGCTCCGACTATTTACTACGTTCAAGGGACTAAAACCCTCGACGCTCAACGGTCGGGCAGTTTCGCCGCTTCCGTGAGAAACAAAAATTTCCCATAAGCGATCCTCGTAGAGTTCTAAAAAAACTGCGTTTGAGTTGATCGTTAGGTTCCAGAGCGCGGACTCTACCTGTGCCGGATTACCAACCGAACCGATGCCCGTGTGATCGTTGGTCGTTTGAAATCCGGTAACCTGATAAGCGAGTCCCTCGTTAACTGCCCATTGATTGGGACAGCCGCTTCCTACTGCTCCAGTTTTTCCACTTACTTTTGGGAATCTAGCGCGTGCCGGAGTCGATCCGATCGGCCCATCTACCTTCTGCGCGCCGGGACACGGAGCGCTGGGATTTGCGTCGTCAGGCAACTGCTGAATACCGCTATGCTGCGGCACAAACATCAGGCCCGCCTGAGAATCGCTGATCCGTCCATACGGATCAACGAACCTTCCGCTACGGCCCTCAGCCAATATTTCGACCGTCTGAGACACGCTGTCGATGTCGTCTTCCACGTTACCCTGCGGCAGTAGTAGTGGATTTCCGATCCAATCCTTAATCGAGTCGCCCTCGAAATTCGTAGGTCCGGCCACTTTGGGGAAGCCATCTTGAATCAATTGATAACCGATCGACTTACGCCAATAGAAGCTTTGGTAAATGGCGTTCTCCACCGCCCGGTAATACTTGTAGAGTGCTTCGGGTGTGTACGAAGCATTAGCCCAGATTTGCGGGTTGCAGAAACAACGATCGCCGTCTATGACGTTAAGTCGCTCTTCGAATGATTGACCAACAGGTGCGATGCCCTTCGACTCAGGAACTTTTGTCGCCACCGAATGGCTGTAACACCGGTGCGGCAATCGCGCTTCAGAAGTAACGAAGTTGGCGCCGGAAGCCTTCATTGCTGCGAGCGCTTCAAACCAGCGCGAGTCACTGGCAACGTGTTTGGCAACTGCCCTAACCATTGCGAGCCAAACATTCAGATAGGTTGTATGCGTCGGTGAACCTAAGGTCATTCGGTAACCGCAATTGTTATTTTCCGGCGTGTCTCCGCCAGCCCAATCTTTAAAATCGAGTGGCATAACGGGACCAGGACCAGCCGCCCCGGAATAGTTGCTAAAGATCCATGACGGCGTTCCTCCTCTCCCGGCGCGAATATCAATCGTAAACAACTTGCCGTGTTGGATCGCGAGGTTCATGTTGCGATCAAGATCGGTCCATACGTATTGAATTTGGCCGTTGATATCCTGCTGAATGTCGTTCCAGTTCATCCTCAGAATTACGCCCGTGATATCGGGATTGTCCCAGGTTTCAGGCAGAAATTCGTAAGGCGCACCTTCGTCTTCGCAAATCTTATAGTCGCCAAAGGAAGTTGGTTGGGGGTTGCAATTGGGATTGCGGGCGAGCTCGCATTGGCATTTCCAGACTGGATCAGCTCTGCGATCAAGTTTCTTGAAGCCGGGACCGTTAGGGCCTAACGCAAAGATGCCCGACACGCCGATGCGCGTTGGTCCAGTGAACTCATTTACCGCGTTACCGTCAAAGGCGTGCGCCAGGTTTGCGTTTGCGATGCCGCACACGTCGTAACCGGACGAACTCGGATCTTTAATTTGCACAATCGCATCCGTACGCTCCATTTGCTCCCACTTAACCGTCTCACCCGGATTGATCGTGATCTGGTTTGGTTCAAAGGTGCCGTTTTTCTTGACGGTGATTTTGCGCGTGGCTTGGCTGGGCACTGCGGGTGAATTCGCGCTGGCGCGGCCGGGAGTTTGCGGTTGCGTGATGCGCCGCGAAGCCGACTTGCCGGATCGTGTTTGCGCAACGCTCTGCGGTGCTGACGCTGTTAACAAACTAAAAGCTAGTACAACTGCGCAGAAGTATTTCATAGAGGGAGCCTCCCTGAGGTTCAAGGCTGAGAATGGCAGAGCTTTGTTACGAGTGGACAGCTTGAAAGCGCGGTCAGTTTACTCGCCGGCGCGAAAAAAGAGGAACAGGTAGGCGTTCCTGAAGTCAAAATTCCAGTTTGCGCTTGTGGCGCTGCGCCATTGCAGCGGATTGGTTTTGCCAGTCACCTAAAAGCCTTCAGTAAAATATCCTACCCGGCATTTTGAATCGCCTTTTAGCTGACTCATTGGGCAACCTAAAACAAAGTTAGTCCATCTTCCTAACTGTTGCGTCTAACAAGATCGCGCTAACCCCGGAATCCTTCCCCCACGGCCCGGGTTCTAAATAAGACGGCTTTAGCACTCGCCCGCTTTCAAGAGCCAGAATTTTGGGGGAAGAGAACATGTTCCTGGGGGGAAATCACCTAACCTTACTCACGCAATTTTTCGGTTTCTTCATTTACACCGATCCCGGCTATGGGACGCTCATCTGGCAACTAGTGTTGGCAGGCGTCTTTGGAGGAATGTTTTATTTCCGCCGGCTGAAGGATTTTCTGTCACGGCGGAAGCCTGACAATGCGAAGCGATAGCACCGCGCAGACAACCAGACGAAAGGAGCGTTGGTGACTGGCTCCTTCCGCGACCCGTCGGGTCGCCTCTTCCTTTTCGAGGATCGAGCGCTGCGTTTGGTCAATAAACAGGGTGCCGCTGCCCTCCTGGATTTCCTCGCGACTGACACGGCCCAGACTCTCAACGCTTCGGGTCAGCTGGTAAGAACCAGAGTGCTTGATGCGGCAACGGAATCAGTTCCGTCCCTCACGCCAGAAATAGAAAGTCACTTGCAGAGCGATCAGGTGCTGTTGCAGCACGATCGAATTCCCGTACAAAGTTTTCCGTATGAATGGCCGGCCGAAATGTTGCACGCTGCCGGCGCGCTAACACTCGACCTGGCTGATGCAGCACTGACTGAGAACTATCTGCTCAAGGATGCCACTCCTTACAACGTACTATTCGTCGACTGGCGCCCTGTCTTTGTGGATGTGCTTTCGTTCGAGCGACGAGATCCACGTGATCCCACCTGGTTGCCCTTCAATCAATTTGTGCAGACGTTTCTACTACCACTGCTGGTAAACAAGCACTTCGGATTACGTTTGGATCAACTGCTCACCATGGACCGCGATGGAATTGAGCCGGCGCAAGTCGCGCGATTGTCCGGTCGGCTGCAAAAGTTGTCCCCGCTTTTTTTGTCTTTGGTTTCGATTCCGCACTGGCTGAACAAAAAGCAGCCGCTGCAGGACGACGCGGTCTACGAACCAAAAAAGACCAGCGATCCCGACCGGGCCCGCTTCATCCTCGAGCAGCAGTTGAAAAGACTTCGCCGGCAGTTAGTAAAGGTTGCTCCGGACGCGAGCGCTACGTCTGACTGGTCGGAGTACATGACGCCAAACAAGTATTTCTCCTTGCAGTATCTCAAAGCGAAGGAGAGTTTTGTCGTTAAGACTTTGACAGAGATAAGTCCACGTCGAGTTCTGGATGTTGGTTGTAATACGGGCTATTTCAGCGCACTGGCCGCCCGCAGCGGAGCGAACGTGGTTGCGATTGATCAAGATCCGGAAGTCGTCGGCGCTCTCTGGCGACGCGCCGCGGCGGAAAAGTCATCCATCCTGCCGTTGGTTGTGAACCTCGCGCGGCCCACTCCAGCGATTGGCTGGCGTAATGAAGAGTGTCCGTCGTTTCTCGATCGCGCTCGGGGACAGTTTGATGCCGTTCTGATGTTGGCAGTGGTGCACCACATGTTGGTCGTGGAACAAATACCACTGCCGGCCATTCTGGAACTCGCCGCCGAACTCACCTCGCAGTACTTAGTCATCGAGTTTGTAACTCCCGACGATCCAATGTTTCGACGTCTGGTACGCGGGCGCGATCACCTCTATGAACACTTGACCAAAGAACTGTTTGAGTCGACTGCCAGGCGTTGGTTTGAACTTGTGTCACGCGAAGACCTCCTGGCCACTCGTTCAATTTATTTGCTGCGAAAGCGTGATGGGAATAATGGGCATTAACATACTTAGCGAATCAACAAAGGCGTCGAAGACGCCTAATAGAAGGTAGCCAGAGGTGGAACCTCTGGATCAAATGTCAGTTGTTGAATCGCGCGCGCTGGAGGCGCGCCCAGGCTCTGAGCGCATCTTCGACGCG
>DATIPD010000010.1:0-22538 GCA_035472495.1 Pyrinomonadaceae bacterium
GCAAGGCAGGATCACAGTTTGCAAGACGATGCCCGGCAGAATGCTACCAACTGGCGAGCCCATGCCCGGGAAGTTGGAGGCTGTGCCAAAACTACCGTTGCCACCGGTCGGTGTGCCGATACGACTGACGTATGGTGGCGCAATCAGGTTACCGGTTAAGCCAAAGTTTGGACCGGTCGCTCCGATGAATGGAAACTGACGGAATGGCTGGCCGCCAACATTGCAGGGCGGGCCGGCCGGACGAAACACAGCATTCTGTGTAATGTCGTTTGCACCACTCACGCGCTGCGGCGCTTGAATTATTGCCGGTCCCGAACACAACGTGGTCGCACCGAAAAATAACTGCGAGTTGGGCAGGTAAAAGCTGGAAAGGTTCTGCGGATCGTTGACCTTGACGCCACGATAACCGTTCGTCTTAAAGAACAACTCAATGTGGTCGTTCAGACCAACGTTGAAGCTCAGCGGCGTGTCAACGATGTCCGCATTGCCGGGATCGCGATCGTAGTTGCTGTAAGCAACGCTAAACGTAAACTCGCCCTTACGAATCGTATCGCCGTCGTAAATAGTGAATAGACCAGTTGGCCCACCTACCGGCCCTCCCGTACCCACGGTCGGGGCCTGATTACGTGGATCCTGTGGCAGTCTCAAGGTTTGTGCCGACACAGCGGCTACCAAAACAAAAATAGTGAGCGCAGATAGAAGCGCCCTCGTTGCGAGTCTCATCGCAATCCTCCTGACAAAACTAGTGATATTTTGTTTGAATGCCAACGTCGATAGTTTGCTAAAGTCAATCTAAGTCAGCTCAAGACCTCATGCATTTCTGAGAAAGCAGTTGGTCACATTACCGTCGATTTGAAGCCGTTATCAAGAGCGCGTCGAAACCTCAGTAGTCTTGCCTCCGAAGTTCGGCGCAAGCATGAATTCTTACAGTACTGGGTCAGCGTGGATCATGCCAGACCATACCCTACCACTTGCGGGAAATCAAGCCCTTTTCGCTGCTTATCCGCTGATTCTTTATGTCTTTTCGGTCACGCGTAGATGCCTCTCATACGCGTGTCGTAAGCCACCCGGTCTATGGCCAGCATGTAGGCCGCTGTCCGCGTATCTACGGAGTGTGCATCGGCGTAACGACACAGGTCGTTGAAGCTGGCTACCATCTTGTCCTGAAGCCTCTCGTTGATTACATCTTCACGCCAGAAGTAGCCCATTCGATCTTGCACCCACTCAAAGTAAGAGACCGTCACCCCACCTGCATTTGCCAGGATATCTGGAATTACAAAGACGCCGTTTTCATGCAATACCTGATCCGCGGCCGCGGTAGTTGGTCCGTTCGCACCTTCGGCGAGTACTTTGCACTTGATCTTGTCAGCATTTTGCGAAGTGATCTGATTTTCCGTCGCGGCCGGTACCAGCACATCACATTCCAACTCGAGCAATTCGCTGTTCGTTACTCGTTCGACTCCCGGGTAGAGTTCGAATGAACGCGTCTGCTGCAGATGCTGCAACGCTGCCGGAATGTCGATTCCGTTCGGGTTGTAAATTCCCCCATGAACGTCCGAGATAGCGACTACTTTGTAACCGGCCTCATGCAGCAACTGCGCGCCAATCCCGCCAACGTTGCCCGAGCCCTGAACCACAACGCGAGTCGATTCCGGCGCCATCTTGAAACGTTTGACCGCCTCGTTGATGACAAACAAAATGCCTCGACCGGTGGCTTCGCGGCGTCCAGAAGAACCACCCAGGTCAATCGGCTTGCCAGTAACGACAGCCGTCACCGTATGACGCGCGTGCATGGAATAGGTGTCCATAATCCATGCCATCGTCTGTTCATTGGTGTTCATGTCAGGAGCCGGCACATCTTTTTCAGGCCCGATAAAGTCCAACAACTCCGAGGCGTAACGGCGCGTCATGCGTTCCAGTTCACCGAGAGACATCTGCTGCGGGTCGCAGATTATGCCGCCTTTGCCACCACCAAAAGGAACGTTCACCACCGCGCATTTCCAAGTCATCCAGGCAGCCAGAGCGCGAACCTCGTCGAGGGTGACGTCCGGTGAATAACGGATACCGCCCTTGGCAGGACCACGCGCGAAGTTATGCTGAACTCGGTAGCCCTCGAAAACCTGAATGCGCCCCGAATCCATTCTGGTGGGGATATAAACCTTAAGTTCCCGGTTGGGAACACGCATTACCGCATACAAATCCGCGTCGAGATTTAACAACTGCGCCGCGCGATCAAAGCGCGACATCATCGACTCAAAAGGGTTCTCTTCTTTTATTTCGCGTATGTCGTCAACGTAGACTGTACTTGGCATACTCATTTTCGATTCATCTCCGATCTCCGAAGCCGGATCTCGCGATTGTGCATCAAAACTTTCCACCTCCGGCGGCAAGGTGAATTGATTATTTACAACTGAAGCCCCGCGACTGGCGGCTCAACCGTTCGCTAATTTGACCAGAACCTCGTTCATCGCGCCGCTGCGAAACCCGTTCAAGTCGAGCGTTACATACTTGAATCCCAACGCCTTAAACTTGGCTGCCAGTTCTTCAACTACCTCGACCCGCAAAGCCATTGCTAACTCTGCTGGTGAAATCTCGAGACGTACCAAACTGTCGTGATGTCGCACGCGAAACTCGCGAAAGCCCATCTCGCGAAGTATTTCTTCACCACGATCAACCGCCGAAAGGCGTTCGATCGTGACCGGAATGTTGTAGGCAATTCGAGACGAGAGACAGGGACTAGCCGGTTTGTCCCAGGTGGGCAAGTTGGCCCTGTGACTTAACAGTCTGACTTCCGCCTTCGACATGCCAACCTCGATTAGCGGGCTGCGCACATTGTGGTTTTTCATGGCTTGCCGGCCGGGGCGGTAGTCTTCAAGGTCGTCACAGGTTGAGCCATCGACGACGAAGCCAATCTGCCGCTCTTGAGCAAGAAGTTTTAGTTTGCTGAAAAGTTCGTCTTTGCAGAAGTAGCAACGCGTTGGTCCATTGGCGGCGTAGTTAGCATCTTCCAGCTCGTCGGTGTTTACCACTTCGCGATTAAGACCGAACGCGCGCGCCAGCTGCACAGTTTGTTCGCGTTGATGGGCAGAAAGGCTGGCTGACTCACCAGTCACACAAAGAGCTCTTTCACCTAGCTCAGTGTTAGCAACATAGGCGAGGTAGGTGCTGTCTACGCCTCCGGAGAAAGCGACCAACACTGAACCCATCTCGCGGAACAGTTGACGCAGGCCCGTCTCCTTGGCGATGGCCGCAACGTCGTCGCCATCATTGGCAACGCTTGCAGACTCACGCTCAACTAGTGAACTACTCACTACTTCTGACTCTCCGCACAGAGACACGTGCCCTTTCAGCGTCCTGTTTCGTCTAAATTATCTGAGGGAATACAGCGGCAATGTTATCTCATGCATCAAGACGAGCGCAACCAGCATCTCAGAAACCGTGAGCGAGGGATTTGGTCAGTTTTTGGACGCAAATAGTTTTGTCATGCTAACATCAACATCTCCTCAGACTAGTAAACTTCCACGACAGCCGTGACTGCCCTGATGATTCTGTTTCGGTCAAAAATCCGACGAACAAAGTTCCGCCCAGGACTCGCCTTGCTCGCCCTTCTCTGCTCGATCACTCCCGCTCTTGCTCAAGACGATCCGTTCGGTGACGGTTCATCTGATCCCGTAAAACTTTTTGAGCGCGGCCAGAGTGCGCACTCCCGTGGCGAGCTGGCGAAAGCGTTGGAGTTCTACGAAGAAGCAATCAAAGTGAAACCGGAATTTGCCGAGGCTGAATTTCAACGGGCCGTGGCGCTGGTTGGCCTTAATCGTTTGCCCGAAGCAGAGACCGGATTCAAACGCAGTATCGAACTGAAAAAAAATTGGGCCATGCCCTATGCAGGTCTGGGAACGCTTCTCGTTCGCCTTGATCGAGATCGAGAAGCGGAAACTTACCTGCGCCAGGCAATTAAACTCGAACCGCAAAACTTTCTCGCTCTCCGCCTCCTCGCTGACGTCCGTTATCGCGCCGGCGATCATAAAGAGGCGTTGGAATTAGCTCGCGCCGCCACGAAAGATGAAGAAGCGCCGGCATCGATCTGGTTGTTGCGAGCATTAACCGAACGCGCAACTGCCGACAACGCAGCAGCCCTGATAAGTTTGAACCACGTATTGGAGATCGATCCTGGGAACCTGTCAGCACTACTGGAACGCGCCGAGCTTCAAATAGCGGCTGGAAAAAACGAATTGGCCGTTAACGATCTAAAGCTGGCGGAGCCGCTAATAAAAGGCGACAAGGGAAACGCCTCGCGCGTTGTGGCCGCGTACGAACTCGCCGGCAAACCTGACGATGCGCGACGCGTGGCCGAAGTTGAAGGACTGAAGCGAGCTCCGCAATCTGCGAGCGGTGGCGGGCTCAAAGTCGTGGGAACGCCCGAGGAGATCGACGCGGCGAATAGCGATGATCCCGCAATCGCTCGCAAAGCGTTGGAACAGTTACTGACCAAGAACCCTGACAGCGCGATGTTAATGGCGAGACTTGGCGCCGCCTATCGAACAGTTGATCCGCCTCGCTCGCTCGATTACTACAAACGGGCAATCGCGATCGAGCCAACCAACCCTGACTACGCCACCGGCTATGGTTCAGCACTACTGCAGGCGCGACGATTTCCCGAAGCTGCGACTATTCTTCATCGCGTGATCGCCGCAGCGCCTGACAATTACGCAGCTCACGCGAACTTCGCCACCGCCTTGTATGAACTGAAGCAGTTTCGGCTGGCCCTGGATGAATACGCGTGGCTGCAGAAGGCCAAACCAGATTTAGTTGTGCTCGATTATTTCATTGCCACCGCACACGATTCTCTTGGAGAATACGGCGAAGCGTTGTCGGCTTACGAAAACTTTCTTGCCCGCGCGGACGGTAAAACTAATCAACTAGAGATCGATAAGGTGAAGTTGCGGCTGCCGTCGATTCGGCGGCAGATTCAACTTGGCCAGGGCACGAAACGCACAGCCGCAAATCCTAACAAGAATTGAGATAGTTAAGAACGAAATGTTTCGCGTGCTTATGATGGAAAAGGCGGTTCTGGTGATGCTGCTGGTCGCGCTTTGCGGCGCCGTAAGCGCGCAAGAGCCGCCGGCTCCTGATGAGGGAGCGCCACCGCCGCTGAAAGTCATTTCGCGTCAGGAACGCAACCAACTTGATACCACCAAGGACGAGAAAGCTCGGGTGAAGTTGACGATCGAGTTGGCTGAAAGTCATCTAACTAACGTCGAGAACAAAACCTCGCAACAGAATTTCGACGTCGCTGCCGCTGAAGCCGGAATGTACTGGGCGCTGCTTGAAGACGCGCTCAAATACATGAAAAGCGTGGAGCGCGACAATAATAAGAAACGCGATCTGTACAAACGTTTGGAGTTGGCGCTTCGCGCGCATGGTCCTCGCCTGAGCGGCATCCGGCGCAACACGCCTAATGAGTATGCGGTTTGGATCAGGGAGATTGAAGAGTTCGCACGTCGCGGTCGAACCGAAGCGCTAAATTCTTTTTACGGGCAAACCGTCCTGCGCGAAAGCACCCCGAAGCCAGTCGAAGCCAAGGACCAAAAAAAACCGCCTGACAAAAACTAAGTTCGCCGGGAAATCAAACTATGAATTTGCGCCTGTTATTCGTATTGCTTTTACTCGTGGCGTCGCTGGCCATCATTTCACCCCGGGCCACAGCCCAGCGTGATCACCTGACACCTGAAGAAGTCGACCTGGTGAAAGATGCGCAGATTCTCGACAAACGCATTGACGTTTTCATCAAAGCCGCTGATCGTCGCATGATCGCCCTGAGCGGATCAGACGCGACGAACGCGAAGCAACTCAAGAAAGATTCAGAGACCTGGGGCGGACTTCCGACAGGCTCGCGCGCCGAACTCATCGGTGACATCGCCAAAATTTTCGACGAAGCAATAACCAACATCGACGACGTCAGCACTCGCGACGAGAGCAACCCGCTAATCCCAAAGGCACTTCGCAAACTTGCAGCCGCCGCCATGCGAATCGTTGAGCAGTTGAAACCGATCGAGACCAGGGCAACTGGCGATGCCGAGGTGAGCAACTTCGATCAACTAGCTGAAAATGCTCAGTCCATCGTCGACGCCGCCAACCGCCTCCCACCGCCCGCAGAAAAGAAACCAAAAGCTAAGACTGACAAAGTAAAGGCCACGAACTAAAAGAAGTCCAAAGTCTCAAGTCCAACGTCTAAAGTCCGGCACCGACGTTGAGTTGACCACTCGCGCTCGAATACCGGACGTTGGACTTTGGACCTAAGACTTTGGACTCTTTAACTCCGCTTCCGCTTCGCCTCTGCAACGACCTGTTTAGCTTCCTGACCCAGCGCCGTACCTGCGCTCGCCTCGTCGCCTTCCTCTTTCGCGCTCGCCGCTGACGCCAGGCGCGGTGTCGCAGTTTGACCAACTGCAAAGAGTTTGAATTCCACTTTAGATTCTGTCTTGCCTATACTGCCGGACCCGACACCGGTCGCGCGTCCGAGGAAACCACCCAGTGCCTTGGCAGCGGATAATTTGAGCGCCGTCAAATCTGTATACAGAATGAAATCGCACTGCCTGGCGGTTGCTTCAGTCTCAGCCTCACGTTGCGAAACTGCATTCAACGGCACGGCCTCGAGGCCGCTCCCCTGGATCTCATTCACCAGCCGATCGCGCAATGAGTCAGTCGAAACTGATCGATCTGTTTTGTTGTTGATTTGCACAACTCCGATTCGAATAGCGCCTGAAGCCTTGGCACTACTACTCTGGGAAGAGTTGCCCTGCGAGTTGTTAGCCGGCTGACGACCTTGGGACATTTGCCCCATCATCGAAGCCATCGAAGGCGGCTCATACAATTCCTGCGTGCTGGCCGCTTCGGTATAACCGGCCGGGATGTCGAACAACGCCGCGTCGAGTGGTTCGCGTGATAGTTCAATCACTTCCTTGGTCGAGCTGAAACCGACGCTGCCATCCGGCCCGTAAGAAGTGGTGGTCTCGATCAGCGGATAGCCAGTACGCGCCGCCCCATGTCGCACAAAATTTACCCGATCACGACAGCCGCCGGGCGCCGGTCGGCCCATCGGCACTCCGGCTCTTCCGGTTTCACAATTCAGACCAAACGCGAAGTCGATGTACCAGCCATCAGTTTCCATTCGCATTCTGGATTGGTTGCAGGCATCGGGCGAAGATTCAATCGCCAACGATGTCTTGACGTGACGAGCCTGAAAGCCAAACATTTCTTTCCGCTCACCAGTGTCGACCGCAGTGGACGTGTAGGTGACTACTCCGCCGCGTCGCGACGGCTCCGACATTCCACTCGAAGCCGGAGCAGTGGGTGCCGCTGAGTCGCCAGTCTCCATCGGCGTGATGACATATTTTCTCGTGCTGTCACTAAGCTGCACCGTCCGCTTCAGATCACACTGCGTGAGATTAATCATTTCCATGCCGCCGCCAAACTTCATTTCCGAACGCTCGCGCGCGCCCTTGAGCATGGTCGTGCTTTCACTCGACTGGCCAGACGTAGTCGTTCGATACGTAATTTTCAGATCGTTTGCCGCGGGTCTGGTCGGCTGCGCCGGAGGTCGATTTCCGGTGCGCTGTGCCATGGATGCAGTCAGAAAAGCGGTTAACGCCAGCACGACAGCCGCGGTAGTCCCCAAAAACCTTTTTCGCATACTTTCTCCTTAAGAATTGCTTTGGATTATTGCTCTCGCAAACAGATTAACGACGTATCAGCTAACGCGTAAAGAACTCACAAACCGGTTCACTTCAATCACTCAGTTCGCAAAGCTCAATCAGTTCAGAGTTCAACCGGCTTTGCTCGAAAAGTGGGTTGACACCATCTTTCTCTGTGCAACCTCGGTGTTCTCTGTGTCTCCGTGGTTAATATTTGCGTGGAAAACCACCACAGAGGCACAGAGAACACCGAGGTTACACAGAGACGAAGTTCCGACGGCGACTTTTCGGGCAAGGCTAGTTCAACCTTTAGTTTGTCTCTGTTGCGGCGTCACCAGCTAAAGCTTGAACTCTGAACTGCTTGAACGAAATTCTTAGTCGCGCCCTTTCTTTAATGTCGCGGTGGCCCGGTTGATAGCTTCGACGATACGACCAAGCCCTTCGGCAGCGTTCGCGGTGTTGCGATCGTCCAGCGCCTGTTGAAAGTCAGGTAGTGGCTGGGCCGCGTAGCCCGTGTAAGTTCCCGGCGCGTAAATCTGATGCATGTACCAGGTGCGACCGCGCAAACCACGTTCATCTATCAACGCACGTTCGGCGCCCTTCAAGGCGTCGTTAATGCGCTGCAGTTTGGCTATCGCTTTAGGATGTCGATCGTTCGCTTCCACGCGCGTTCGTTCGACCTCGCTGATCGTCTCCTGCCGCGCCTTCTCGATGCGCTCAGCCTCTTCGGCAAAACTCTTTATCGCATTAGTCATCGCCTTGTCGTCGAAGCCGGCAGTCAATTTTCGCCGACGCGCCGCCTTCATGCTGGCGTCGAAAAAGTCGCGCACTTGCGCAGCGTAATCTCGATAATCCAACGGCAAACCAGCGGCATCGGCAAGCCGCATCGCAACGGTTCCCCAGAGCTGCGCGGCCGCAACGTGGTAGACAAAATCCGGATCCCCGAAATGACTCATCCAGTAAAACGAGTCATAAGCTGAATGGTAAACACCGTAGTCGCCGCCAAAACCCATGTCGCTGGAGGGCACGCCCAGGTGCTGCAGAAACGGCGTGTAATCAGAACCCGAGCCCAGCGCACTGATGCGCGCTTCCGCGATAGATTTGTCTGACGCCTCGTCAGCGTTGGTCAGTTCTGGATCAGGTTCTTGATCGTGTGCTCGATCCTGCCAGGCCTGATAGATCGACTTGCCAGACTTTGGATCTTTCACATCACGCGTCGCGCTGCGAATCAACTTCCACATCGACGGCACCGACGACGCACCAAAATTCGCTCCGGAAACGGCGGCGTCCATGTTCAGATACGCAACTGCTTTTTCCTGTAACTCTGCTGCGTTATCTTCGGCCCACTCGGTGGAGCCCAGCAGTCCATATTCTTCGCCGTCCCAACTGCACATCACGATCGTGCGTCGCGGTTTCCAACCCTGCTTCAACAACGAGCCGAACGCGCGCGCCGCTTCCAGCATTGCAGTCGTGCCGCTGTTGGGATCAACCGCACCGAAAACCCAGGCATCACGGTGATTGCCCATCACTACCCAACGATCTTTGTCTTCGTTGCCGTCGATTCGGGAAATCACATCCCAGATCTTGCGTATCTGAAAATCCATGGAGGTTTTCAGGTGCACGCTAACGTAGTCAGTGCCGCCGACGTGATACGCGAACGGCAACCCGCCTTGAAAATCTTTCGGCCGCAACGGCCCACGCAAAGGTTCAAGCAGGCGTTTCGCATCGTCGTAAGAAATTGGTTGGACCGGAATGCGCGGAATTGTCGTCGCTTCTTCCAGCTTCAGTCGCGGGACGCCCGGAATGGCCGGCTTACCGATCGTGAGCGGATCGCCAGGCGCGGTAGACAAAAACTGCACCGAACCGCGCTGCGCCGAAGTTACTGGACGCCATGGGCCTTTCGGGTAAACGTCGCCCTTCATGTAACCGTCGTCTTCCGGGTCGGAAAAAATCAACAGTCCCACCGCACCGTGGTCCTGGGCGACTTTAGCTTTCACGCCGCGAAACGAATTGCCGTAACGGGCGATAGCAATTTTTCCCTTCACCTCAACGCCGAGTTTTTTCAGCGCCTCGTAGTCAGGGGGCAAGCCATAGTTAACGTAGACTAATGGCGCGGTCACATCGCCACTCGCACTGTAGCCATTAAAGAGAGGAATGATCTTTGGGTTCGATGATGTTGGATCCTGGGGAACAACTGCTTCTTTGACGATCAATCGTTCGCGACGCGGTCGCACTAATTCCACGATGCTCGGCTGCTTCGGATATGGCAGTAAAACTTCATACTCCTTCAACTCCGAAGCAATACCGTAACTCCGAATCTGATCGCGAACATAAATCGCGGTTGCGTAGTCTTCTTTGGTGCCGGCGACGTGCGGTTCAGCGGTCAGGCGGCGCAAGTGTTCCCGCGCAGAGTTGGGCGCCGGCACCGCGCGAAACTCCTCCTCCCAATGTCGCTCTTCAGTTGAACC
The DNA here is from genome assembly GCA_035472495.1 of Pyrinomonadaceae bacterium. Lineage (GTDB taxonomy): Bacteria > Acidobacteriota > Blastocatellia > Pyrinomonadales > Pyrinomonadaceae > PSRF01. The sequence continues at coordinate 10,163 of DATIPD010000010.1, forward strand.
TGAGGGGGTAAAACCGTCAATGACGCCAGCAGACTCCTGTGAAGACACTTTGCGAAAGTTCGCAGCAGCGATCACAAAAGTCAGCGCCAGAAGCGTGGAAAGAAGACGCCGAAAGAGTTTCATATTATCGTTTCCTCAGATTGGATATTTTCTAATGAACAATGTGTGCAGCCTGATCGTAAACTGACTGACTTACGACGAAAGGAAACCGCGTAAATGGATAACCGATACTATCCCGGTGTTGTAGCCGATGTCTCACAACTGGTGGCAGAACTTCGCGGCGTTTTTGATCAGGATTATGAAGTGCAAACTATGCACGTAGCCACAACCACCGTCGTACAGGCGCGCAAGTCTAGCACGTTGCGCGACCTCACCGGACTCTCAGCAGCATTGACGATAAAGATAACTCCGGAAGCTGGCGGCACGCGAGTAGAGATTGGCCTGCAGAAGTGGCTGGACAAAGCGGCCGTCGCTGCGGTCGCAGTGATTTTGTCCGCCGGACTGCTCATCGCCCTGCCTGCGATTGGCGCTTACTGGCAATACAAAGTTACTGAAGAAGCGTGGGGTGTTGTCGAAAGACACATCGCTGCTCGAACCGCGAAGCGATAACAATCAGGGCCAGATGGAAGAAACGGAATTTTCCATTTACCAGTTCAAATCTCTCATTGTCATTAGCTTATCCAGTTCATCTTGATCACGATGGCAAAAATGAGAAATTTGAAATTATTTGAAATGACAAATATGACAAATGGAAAATTCCGTTTCGCTGGCCTGTTTTTCCTTGCCCACTAACACTTGTTCATCGTATCTTTTCGCCGCCTTAAAGCTTTCCGCTAACACTAACTTCAATCCGTTTGCCGCAACTCAGCTCTTCCGAGAGCCTGCTTGCGAATGTACCCAACTTAGCCGCAAACCCCCGGAGGCAACCCGACCATGAAGAAGTCTCTCCTGTTTGTCCTGCTCGTGATTCTGGTACCCTGCAGCAAAGTACTGGCCCAGCCAGCAGAAGCAGGCCCGCCAAAAGTTCTCTACATCGTTCGTGAAGACATCAAGCCCGGAATGATGGACTCGCATGGCCGGCATTCCGCCAATTTTGCCGCCATCTTTCGCGCACTCGAAACACCGAACTATCGCATCGCGCTCGTTCCCATTGCCGGCAGCGAAAATGAAGTTCTTTACATCACCGGAACGGAGACGTTCAAGGCGCTGGAAGATCTGCTGAATGCGACTGACCAAAAAATGGGCGCCGCTTCCGGCAACACCAAAGCTGAGCTCGAGCGTCTGGGTAAAGAGGCGCCGGTTTTACACGCCGCGATGCGGGACATGCTGAGCGTTTTTCGTCCCGAGTTGAGTTTTAATCCCAATGTGAACATCCGTCTAATGCGCTACTTCCAAATCACGACCACGCGAGTCAGGCCAGGTCATGACGCGCAGTACGCCGAGTATGTGCAGAAGATATTGAATGTCGCCCGGCAGAAAGCAAAAGTGGACAACCTGCACGCCGCGGTCTTCCAAATAATTAGCGGCACACAAGGCGGAACTTATATGACCTTTCGACCACTGCGCTCACTGGGCGAACTGGACGAAGGCATTGCAGCAAAGGTCCGGGCCGCAATGAGTGATGACATGAAAAAAGATGCTGACAAACTTGCCAGTGAAGCGATCATGTCGACCGACGTCAGCACCTACGCGTTTGCGCCCAACATGAGTTATGTTGAAAAGGAGTTTGCTGCCGCCGATCCGGCGTTCTGGAACCCGAAGCCGGCGATGATGCCCAGACCCAAACCGAAGAAACATGCGACGGCGCCGACGCCATAGTTTGTCAGGAAACTTCGTCGCGGCTCTGCCGATCCGCAAGTAGAGCCGCGACCCTGATTCTAAAAAGCCATGAGACCACACCGCGGAGCCATGATTCTCGTGTTCGGCATTCTGGGTTTTGTTTTCTGCGTGTTCTTCGGCATTGCCGCGTGGTCGATGGGCAATGCCGATTTGCGAGAAATGGATGATGGATTGATGGATCCGTCAGGCAGAGAGCTAACTAATGCGGGCCGCATCTGTGGAATGATCGCGACTGGATTAATGGTCTTACAAATTCTACTACTCTTTATTTTCGTGGTTCCGATATTTCTGTCGAGCAGACCTTAGGTAATTATCTAATCGTGGCGCAGCGCCCTTACCGGATCGATCCGCGCCGCGCGCGCAGCTGGATAAAGCGCAGCCAGGATTGAAACTACCAGCGCGAAGAGGATTGCGCCGATCGTTAGCCACGGTGGCAACGAAAAGAAGTCGACAAATGAGGCGCCGTTAGGCTTGAGAATGAACCTGTAAGCGAGCCGGTTTGCAATCGCGTCAATTCCCCACGCTGCCAGTACGCCGATAATTCCGCCGCCTAATCCCAGCACGGCCGCTTCGACAAAAAATATCAATTTGATCTCACGGTCTTCAGCCCCGATCGCTTTCATGATCCCGATCTCGCGAGTGCGTTCGAGGATCGACATGATCATCGTGTTCGCAATCCCAAACGATGCTACCAGCAGCGAGATTCCTCCCAGCAACCCCAGCACAGAATCGATAATCAGGAAGACGGTGCGAAACTGTTCCAGTTGATCGACGATCGAAAAACTCCCAAAACCAAGCTCCTGAATTTTCTTCCGCACTTCGGTGAGCGCCACCGGATCGTTAACCCGAACCACAGCGGAATCGTATCCTTCAACTTCCCCTTCTCCGATCTTTCCGCTTTCGCGAGCTAAAGCCAACGCTATCTGGCTCATGGGACCGCGATGTTCATCTGCCCACCGTTTTGCACTTGGCAAGGGAATGTAAATGCGCGCACTGGGAAGGAGACCACGCAAGCCGCCCTGTCCCGCTCCCTCTTTCACACGCGGATTCAAAACCCCAACGATGCGAAATTTCGTAGCTACCAGACCGCCGCCCTCTCCGGAAGCGGGCCCCTCATCGAGTGGCAAGCCAAAGAAGTTTGCCGGTTCCTCTCGCTCCGCGTCCTTTGGCCCAGACGACTTCTCACCACTCTTGGGCGTCGCCAGGAGTTCAATCGTTTGGCCAATCGCGTCCGCAGGCTTGCCGTAACCGAAGTCGCGCGCGAAAGTTTCGGTGACCACAGCTTCATCGGCGTCTGCCGAACTGATCATTTGGCCCGCGACGAAGTCTTTGAAGCGGGAACTCTCATTGGGGACCGAGGCCCCGGACAGAGACTCAATCTGCGAGTGATCGTTAGCTCTTACAAATCCAAAAATCATCAAGGAGGGTTCAACGTAAGTCACGCCGGGAATCCTGGAAATTTCGGCGATGGCTGCGTCATCGAGGGCACGTTTAGGTTCAACGTCTGGAGCAAACGGACCGCGACGCTCATTGCCGCGATCATTGCCGCGCGCACCCGGCTGTGGTTTGGGGGCAACCAGGCTGCTGATGCTGCGACCGAACACCTGAATCTCATTGAAAAAATCGAGGGCCTTAAAACGCGAAAGCATGTTTCGTTGCAGACCCAGGCCAAACGAAACCATCGTCACGATCACAGCAACGCCGACGATGATGCCCATGCCCGTAAGAATGGCGCGCAGCCTCGCCTGGCTGAGATTTCTAAGGGCCAATTTTAAGAGGTCGAAAAAACTCATGCTCAAACCTATTGGCTTTGCCTTTCTTACTGAAAGACGTGTCGCACCGTGGCTGTCGTCCAATCCGCCAAACTCGCGCTGACGACTTCAGCACCAGCCGCACGCAATTGTTCTGCGCTTACAGTATTCGTGATGCCGAGCGTGTGCATGCCCGTTAGCCTTCCGGCTTCAATACCTGGCGGCGAATCCTCGATTGCCAAACATTCAGTTGACGCAAGGGTAGACTTGCCGCCAGTGCGCCGTCGCTCATTTAGTTTTCGCAGCGCACTCTGATAACAATCCGGCGCCGGCTTGCAAACATTCACATCGGCCGAACTAACCACCACCGAGAATAAATGCTGCAGGTTGGCGCGCTCCAATACATGTTCTATTTCCGCGGGTGAAGCCATGCTAACCAGACAGATCGAGTAGTGTCGTGCCGCCGACTTCAGAAACGTTACCACACCAGGGAAAAGCGGCAACTCATGCTCGATTAACTTGCGATGCCGGATTAGCTTGCCGTCAAGAATAGTCTTTAGCATCTCGTCAGTTAGTTGTTTTTCGTAACGAGCAAACGTGGCCCTGACGAACCCCTTATCATCCAGACCCAACGCGCTGTAGTAATCGCTTTCGGTTAGTTCGATGCCGTAATCGCGCAGCACTTCCTTGTAAGCCGCCATCTGTAGCGGCTCATCGTCAATAATCACGCCGTTGAAATCGAAGAAAATTGCTTGAATCATTCAGAAAAAAGTCCAACGTCCAATATCCAACGTCCAACATCCAACGTCAAAAACATAAACTCGCTTTCAATTAATCCGGACTCGTTGCTGCGCTCGAAATTGGACCCGGTACTTGCGCCGGCGGACTTTGGACTTTGGACATTGGACTTTGGACATCTCCGAATCGCGCGTTCTGCTCCTCGAACAACTTCGGCAGCCGCTCACTTTCAAGCACGTCCAAACGTCGCAGTACCTCAGAAAGCGACAGCTCGTTCTTAAGGTTCACCTGATAATCCAGATCGGCTCGCAGGCGATCTTTCTCGCCCTGCCGGTTTTGCGACATCATGATTATCGGCGCCTGCATTCCGGCAATCACCGCTAATACTAAATTCAGCATCTGATACGGCTTGGGATCGAAACCGCTCAACAGAACGAAGGAGTTGAATATGATCCAGCCGACGATTAGTCCGATCGAAACTCCGATGAATTTCCAGCTACCACCAAACTCCGCGATCATGTCGGCAGCGCGGTCGGCCATCGTGGCTCGTTTTCGCGTTTCGTCGTTGACGTTACGCGAAACTCGCGAACGCAATAATTCGTCAGTGCGCCGGAGCCGATCAGACAACGCGCCAAGCATCGCTAACGCCACATCGGGATTCGACCTGACAAACTTTAAAAAATTCGGCCGCGACAAAACTGCCACTCGGCCGTCCTCGATAACGCGTGCATCCGCAGACCGCTTGCGACCGTCGATGATCGACATCTCGCCAAAAAAATCACCCTGGGCGAGTTCGGCGAGTGTTATTTCTTTTTTGTCTTCATCAACAATGCTGATGCGCACGCGACCGGTCTCGATCAGAAACATCGCGTCGCCAACTTCGCCTTTGCGACAGAGCTGCGTGCCACTTGCAACATCTCTGGTCGCCAACAAACTGCGCAACTCAGTCGTCGACGGGTCGCTCAGCGAGGCAAACAAAGGCACTGAGCGCAGCGCCTCGAGCGTCATTTCATTGGGGAGTGTTGACATAGTCACCTCGTTGCGAAGGATGAAGGGGGAAGGATGAACCTAAAACCAGAACCCGCTTCACTTCATCCTTCATCCCTCATCCTTTACCACCCGTCCGTCCTTCATCTCTACAATGCGATCGGAAAAACTCGAGGCCAGCTCACGATCGTGAGTCACCATCAGAATTGTCAGCGAATCATGGTCGACCATCTCGCGCAGCAACGTCAGCAACTCGTGGGCGCGCGTTGAGTCAACGTTTCCGGTCGGCTCGTCTGCCAGCAACACCTTTGGATTATTTGCCAGCGCTCGCGCGATCGCCACGCGCTGCTGTTCGCCGCCGGAAAGTTCCGCAGGCCGATGCGTCAAACGATCTTGCAGCCCGACTCTTGTCAGCAACTCTTCCGCACGTTGACGCCTTTGCACACCACGAACGCCACCAAACGCCAGCGCCAGCCCGACGTTCTCTTCTGCGGTCATCGTGGGAATTAAGTTGAAGTTCTGAAAGATCATGCCGACCGAGTAGCGCCGGTAGCGCGCCATTTGCTTCTTGCTCAGCGGACCGAGCGCCTGCGAATTGAAAAACACGTCGCCGGCAGTCGGATGATCAAGGCCGCCGATAACGTTCAACAGCGTGCTCTTTCCCGAACCTGAGGTCCCCTGAATCGAAATAAATCTTCCCTCGTCGATGGTCAACGAAACATCGTCAAGCGCCTTCACGCTTGTCGTGCCCATCTGGTAGACCTTCGAGATTTCGCGTGCTTCTAAAAGAGACATGACCAGGTCAGAATATCAGCCGCGGATTTCCGCAGATAAACGCGGATCAGCGGTAAACAGTAAAGAGGCTTGACTACAATCTTCGCGGATTTTTTACCCGTTAATCCGGGGCGACCTTTTGTTCCCCCACTTTTATCCGCCACAATTCAAACCGTTCTTCGTTAAATCCCTTCAGCGACATTTCAAACGGAAGAGCCTGCAAACGACTGCTGTTGATTAGATCCCGAACCTCCGGATCATCGTAAAGCGAACGTGAGATTACGACGTCGTCGCCGTTCGACAAACTCTCCAGCCGCGCTGCCATGTTCACCGTAGACCCAAAATAGTCGAGCCTGTCGTTCAGCGTCACGGCAATACACGGCCCGGTATGAATTCCGGCTTTGAGTGTTAACGGCGAAGCGCCGTTGGGCGGCATGGCCAACATTTCCTGCGCTCGTAACATCGCTCGCAACGCGCGCGCGGGCTGACGAAATACAGCCATCACCGCATCGCCAATCGTTTTCACTAACGCGCCGTCCTCTTCCGCGATGATCGTCTTGAGCACATCGAAGTGATTCAGCACGCGTCCAAACGCGCTCGCGTCGCCTATCTCACGATAGAGTTGAGTCGAGTTACGCAAGTCAGTGAACAAGACCGATAGCGTGCCAACTGAGATTTGTTCTCCTGGCCGCAAGGCCTCGGTAGAAAACAGGTCGCGAAACATCTGCAACGCGGTTACTTCGGCGGCAGTGGCTGACTGATCGCTCCACGCCAGGCGTTCAAGTATCAACAACTGTTCAGCGGCCGTCGCATTGTCCAGCCGGAGTTTTGACGTTGGCGCCAGCTTCAGTTCGTGAGCCGGCCAACCCGTGTCCGACATCTTAACGTCCGCAACTTGCAAACCCTCATCCGCGACAGCTACATCTTGTCCGCCGGAGAGTTCGAGGGCCCGCAAACGGTACCGTCCTGGCTCAAGTGGCAACGTTAACTCGCGCGCCGAATTCGCCGGCAGAAGTTGTTGCGCGACGATGTGCGGCGTCTTCTGCGGACTGCCCATGCAGAAGTCGACCGACTCAATCTGGCGCAGCAGGGCGTTCGGCCGGAAAGTTATCTCGACAAAACGATCAAAGTTAACGGTGAAATCGATGCGACAGGTTTCGCAGTGAACTTGCGAACTAATCTCACTCAGCGACTTGCCCGTTTCGCCAGCGCCACGACACAACGGACAAAGCAATTCCCATTGCAGGTCAAGCAAACCCAGGCGCGTCGATCGCAAACACGCTTCCAACACCTCGCGACGCGGTAGTTTCCATTCGTCAGCAAGAGCGTAGGGCCGAATACGCGCCAACTCAAAATCGTAACCCTGGGCGACAAAGTCGATTAACTTCTCAACGGCGTCTTTGTCTGCGCCATCAGCCAGCAACTTTTCCTTAATTGCCGCGAGACGGCTGATGGCAGCATCGTCGAGTTGAATTTCCGAGACTTCCGGAAGCAGTACTTCTGCGCTGGCAAGTTCGTCGTATTTGCGAAACGTCTGCGCAAACCGGCGCGCGTTGGAAAATTTGATCTGCAGTTGCACGACTAAAGAGCCGAGCGCTGAGCGCGGCACAATGCGCACCTCGTAAATCAACTTCGTCCCACCTTGGGCGCGCGGCATGAGGTCAGCGAGGGCGCGCAACTCCGAAATCGGTCCTTTGCTGTAATTGCGCGCCACGCCAAAGCGGGAGGGTTTGATCCACTCAAACGGCTGCTCTTCCCACTCCACTGACATTCCATACAATGAAAGTCGCAGGCGGCGACGCGCATTGCGCAGACGGCCGCGGGGGCCTTTTGCCGGCTCAACTGAAGGAACACCGGTATCGCGATTGAAACGGTTGGTGTCGGAAACGAAAGGCCAAAGCTTTTCCGGGCTGGCCTTGAGATCGTATTCCCAGTGATAGTGGAGTTCACGCGCAGGCATTGGAGAAAAGATGTCCAAAGTCCAACGTCCAAAGTCTGGTTCTCTTTATGAACGCGCCTGGATGGTTTTTCGTGGGCCCGTTAGGCTCGCGGACGTTGGACCTTGGACCTTGGACTTTGGACCCGTCTCAGACTTCCTTATATTCCGAATCAACATCTTCCGTTGAGGAAGCGACGCGGTAGTTTCTCGACTGCACTTGTTTGGTAATGAGTAAGTCGTCTTTGGTCTTCAAAAGATCGGCACGGTTGTAAACCGAGAGTTCGAAGTTGTAGCCGTGGGTAATCGCGTCCTTGGGACAGGCCTCGACGCAGTAGCCGCAAAAAATACAGCGCCCGTAGTCGATGTTGTAGACCTCCGCGTAGCGTTCGTCGACGCCGGTGCGTTCTTCCGGAAGTCTTGGGTCGTCTTTCGCCACGATGTAAATGCATTCAGACGGGCAAGCCGCCGCGCAGAGAAAACAGGCGACGCACTTTTCCTTGCCGCGCTCATCAACGTGCAGCAAGTGTTGGCCACGATAGCGCGGCTGCACTGTCACCGGTTCCTCCGGATATTGGACGGTCCACTTCCGTTTGGGAATGTAGGACAACGTAACGCCCATTCCCTGGATGATTGCTTTGGTCGAATCGATTACATCGCTGATGATTGACATGGTTTTCTTCGATTCTGGAATCTTAAATCTGTAATCTGAAATCTTGAATCTGTAATCTGGAATCTGGAATCTGTAATCTGAAATCTGAATCTGGAATCTGGAATCTGGAATCTGGAATCTGGAATCTGGAATCTGGAATCTAATACTTAAACTTTGTACTTTGAATTTGTTCGCTCATTGAGCTTGGACTCAACTGACGAAAGGCGTCAAAGACCGAAGTCCAAAGACCAACTATAGCTCAAAGCACCAGGTACAAAGTTCCAGGTAACAGTTCAAAGGGTTGTCCCGGGCTTTTCCGGCAAAGTCTCCACTACCGAAGCAGTCGCCTGCCATCTTGCATCACGCCACACGAACTTGTCAGTAAACCGGAGGGTCGCCTTTTCATCTTCGCCCTTTTGGTTTTTGAAATCCAGGTTGAGAATTCCGCTCAGCGTCGCCCGATCACGGTTGAGAGTTAGCTTCAAATCTGCAAACTCCCAGTGCTGAATACTCGTGTCGCGTTCCGCCGTCTTGAGATACTCGGCCTTGCCCTGTGACTTGCCGTTTGAAACCCCGACGTAGTCGTCAGCCAAAATGCGATTCAGCACCTTCTTGTCGGCATTGATGTTCGCGACTGTCCACTCGTCTTCCAAATCTCTTAGATCCGCCAGCACCTGGTTCTGATCGGTCGGCGGCGGAGTAGTCTCAACGACGCTCGCGTTCGCGTTCTCGTTCGCGTTCCAATTCTCCGAATTGGAATTCTGATTATTCGAATTCGAGTTGAGATTTGCGCGATTGAAATTTGGATTCAAACTCCGGCTGTTTGAGTTTCTTGAAGCGCGCATGACTCGGGGTACGAACACAACCGCAGCCACTGCCATCCCACCCACAATCAATATGACTACCACCAGGACGCCGATCACCGCGGGCCAGTTGCGACGCTTTTCCTGTTGATAGTCTGGCGGAGAATACGGGCGCGGCGGTTGATACGCAGAGGTGCCGGATTCGTCAGTTGGACTCGAACTCAAGAATTCTTTCGTACTGTCGGGCGCTGGCGTAACTACGGTCGTTTCGTCAACGGAATCATCCTTAACCAACGGCGTGCCGTCGTCAACGCAATACACCAGGTGTTCTTCGGCAAAAGTTCGGTGGCAGGTAGGACAGCGCTTCACTCGCAGGCTCTCGTTTCTAGTCTCAAAAAATTCGGCCTAACGCCGTGAATTTTATCGCGGTTTTGGTTCGGTTGCGAATGGCTGTAAGGCAAACTGTGTCCCGGCGGACCTGGGTCATTCACTGCATACCGCTCATTAGAAAGCCGAGTCCATAGAGCAATACAATGACCACCAAAACCACAAAGTAGAGCGCGCTGGTCACAATCCCCGCGATCGCCATTCCCTTCCCGCCATACTTCTGGGGCTCGTTTTTGTTTTGAACAATGGCGACTATGCCCATGACCAGCCCGACTGGCGCGGTTAGTATGCCGAAGTAACAGCACAAACCAAGCGTGACGCTCACCAGTCCCAGGATTAAGGAAGCGACCGCCAGGCTCTGTTGTGGTCTTGTGGGATAGGGCGGAGGAGGTGGCGGCGCCCAACCGGATTGCAGCGGCTGCGGCGGAATGTATTGCACCGAGGAAGGTGGCGGCGCAAACGGCGGTGGCGGTGGGGTGAACGGCGGCGGCGACGTAACGCGGTCAGGCATGTCGAGCGTCGGTTGTTCCGTCGGACTCACGCTCGGCGGCATGTCAGACTTAATCAGCGTTGGCGGCGGTTCTGCGGTTGACGGGTCGACGTCGAGCAAAGAGGTGCCGTCCTGTGTGCAGAAAGTCAGCCACTCATCTTCATAGTACTGATTGCATTTTGGACAGCGCCTCATGGATCACTTCCGCCCCGAATGAAATGTCAGATCAGTTCGAGTTGACTAAAGAAGTACGCGATTTCGATGGCCGCGTTTTCGTCAGAGTCAGAACCGTGGACCGCGTTCTCGCCAAGCGATCCACCAAACTCTTTACGCAGGGTTCCCTCATCCGCCTTCGCCGGATCAGTAGCGCCCATTAAGTCGCGCCAGGCTTTTACGGCTCCTTCTTTTTCCAGCGCCATCACGATGCACGGGCCGCTCGACATGAATTCCGTCAAGTCGGCAAAGAAAGGACGCTCACGATGGACCGCGTAAAAACCTTCCGCTTCTTTCAAGGTCATGTGCAATGTTTTTAACGCCCGCAGTTTGAAACCGGAATCGGTAATCCACTGAATGATGTTGCCGATGTGACCCGCGCGCACCGCGTCAGGCTTGATAATTCCGAAGGTAAGATTGGTCATAATATCGCTTATTAGTTCTCCCGTGGCTTTCTATTGAACTTTGAACCTGGTGCTTAGAGCTTTGTCTTTTGACTTTGGACGTTGGACATTTGACTCTTCAGCGCAGAGCTTCTTTCATGCCCGTTCCAATGTCCGCCGGCGACTTCAGCACACGAATACCCGCGTCCTCGAGCGCTTTCATTTTCTCTGCTGCCGTACCTTTGCCCCCGGCGATGATGGCGCCCGCGTGTCCCATGCGGCGTCCCGGAGGCGCTGTTTGGCCGGCGATGAAAGCGACGATCGGTTTAGTTACATTCGCTTTCGCAAAGGCCGCGGCTTCTTCTTCAGCAGTGCCACCAATCTCCCCGATCATCACGATGCCGTCCGTTTCGTCGTCGGCCTGAAAGAGTCGGAGCGCGTCAACGTGAGTCGTGCCCACGATTGGATCGCCACCGATACCGATTGCCGTTGACTGGCCCATACCCAACGCCGTTAGCTGTCCAACCGCTTCATAAGTCAACGTTCCTGATCGCGACACAACACCCACGCGGCCTTCACGATGAATATGGCCGGGCATGATTCCTATTTTGCATTTTCCCGGACTGATGATGCCCGGACAGTTTGGACCAATCAGCCGGGTCGTCCTGCTGTTGAGATATTCCTTCACCTTCACCATGTCGAGGGTGGGAATTCCTTCGGTGATGCAAACCACGACCGGAATGCCTGCGTCAGCGGATTCCATGATCGCGTCAGCCGCAAAAGCCGGCGGCACATAAATAACTGACGCGTTCGCACCAGCTTCCCTGACCGCGTCGGCGACGGTATTGAAAACCGGAATGCCTTCGTGCTTAGTTCCGCCCTTGCCCGGCGTGACCCCACCGACAACATTCGTGCCGTATTCCACCATCTGCTTCGTGTGGAATGTGCCTTCTTTCCCGGTAATTCCCTGCACCACTAACCGGGTCGACTTATCAACCAAAACGCTCAATGGATCACTCCTCGTGTCTGGAAAAAATGAGCGCGCAGTATAGCACGCAGTAAAGTTTGTCTAAGAGCCGACGATCATCTCTATCTCATTAGCACCGCGCTTTTGCGCGGTGGACAGATAAACAACGAACACGGAAACCGTTTATACGGGGTTAACATACTTGACGAATCACAGCGGCGTCGAAGACGCCTATAGAGGGTAGCCAGAGGTGAAACCTCTGGATCAAGTGGCAGTTAATTCCATCACGCGCTGAAGGTGCGTGCAGACCCTGAGCGCATCTTCGACGCGCAATTAAAGATTATTAATCATCCTTCCAGACGTTTCACGTCTGGCTACCCTCTTTGCGCCGCTTCGCGGCTAAACAATTCACGAACCCATGCGGCTAAACAATTCACGAACCCATAAGGGTCTGAT
>DATIPD010000011.1:0-1058988 GCA_035472495.1 Pyrinomonadaceae bacterium
GATTGCGCTGCCGAGCAATGCGACGTTGGATGGCACGGTGACGGATGACGGTTATCCGACCGGGAGTAGTGTGTCTGTAACCTGGAGCAAAGTCAGCGGTCCGGGAACTGTCACTTTCGGCAATGCAAGTAGCGTCGATACGACTGCCTCGTTCAGTGTTGCCGGAACTTACGTTCTGCAGCTCACAGCGAGCGATTCACTGCTGAGCAACAGCGACGAAGTCACGATCGTTGTTCAACCCGAAAACCAGACGCCGACAGCTAATGCCGGCGCTGATCAAAGCATCACGCTGCCAGCCTCGGCGAGTCTCAACGGCTCTACCAGTGATGACGGTTATCCCTCAGGCAGCACGATGACAGTCACGTGGTCGAAATTCAGCGGGCCGGGTAACGTGACGTTTTCTTCGCCCAACACCACTATTACCAGCGCATCGTTTAGTGCCGCCGGCACATACGTTTTGCGTTTGACTGCCAGCGACGGCCAGCTGTCCGCCAGTGATGACACAACCATAACGGTCATCCCACAGAATTTCCCGCCGACGGTAAACGCAGGTGCGGATCAGTCGGTTACGCTCCCCGGCGCCGCTAGTTTGAACGGAAGCACCACCGATGACGGCCTGCCCGCCGGCAGCACCCTCGTTAACCAGTGGTCCCAGGTCAGCGGACCAGGGACGACTGTTTTCGCGAACGCGTCAGCGCCGGTTACGACCGCGTCATTCGACCTACCCGGAACTTATGTTTTGCGGCTGACCAGCACCGATTCGCAGCTCACAGCTTTCGACGAGTTGACGGTGATGGTGATCGATCCACGCGTGCCACCGACAGCAAATTTCGTGGTGCCGGAGTCAACCGGGACTGCCGGTGCTTTCGTGATTGCTGCGTCGGGAGCTACCAGCAGTGCATTTTCCGCTGACAAGATTTTGGACGATAGCAATGGCACCTTCTGGAATGCTCCCGGCTCAGTAAACCAGTTCGCCAAAATCCAATTCTTCGATCAGCAGAGTGTTTTCATTGATCGAGTTCGGCTGCAAAGCAATCAGGGAAGTATTGGCGCGCCAAATCTGAAAGACTTCCAGGTCCAGATCTCATCCACCACTTCCGATGATGCCAGCTTCGTCACGGTCTTGAACGCAACGCAGTTGAATAACGGACAGCTGCAGGAGTTTATGCTGCCCGGCGGCCCGACGCGCGCGAAATATCTGAAGCTGATCTTTAAGAACAACTACGGAAGCGGGGGCAGCACCACGCTCGGCACGTTTAATCCGGTCGCGGTTGGCTCGGTCGACAGTTTGCTTTCGTTGCCGGGCCTCGCGAATGTCGCGCGGATGCAGTCTCCGGGCCTTATCGCTAACGGCGCGTCCATTTACAGTTTTAGTTACGGTGGCGGGACGAATAACGCTGATGGTTTGCTTGGCTACAATCGCGGCGGCTTCTTTACCACGAACACGAGCAATCAGTTTGCGATCATTCAACTGGGTGGCGACAAAGTTCGCAATCTCAAGGGTGTAAGAATCGCAACGGACTACAACTCTGGTTTTGGCGCGCCTACCGCCGTCAAAGATTTTGAGGTTTGGGTCTCAGCGACGACGCCGGATGATGCGTCGTTTACGAAAGTGCTGACCGCGGCGACTGCGATGGAGGGCCACGTCCAGACTTTCATGTTCCCCGGCGGCGCCGTGCCGGCTCGGTACGTGAAATATGTGCCGCTGACAAATCACTCAGGCGGCGCGACCTTGAACACCAACGCGTTTGATGTCGTCGCCGAAGATGGCGCGCAGGTAGTTGGTCGCTCGGGCGAGTATGAACACGCGCCACTCTCGGCGGAACAAGCATTCGATGGCGACATAAACACTCAATGGCTATCACCTAACAACGTGGCCACAAATGTTTGGGTCAAAGTCTCACTGGCGGACGACAAGACGCGCCAGGTTTACGGTTTCCGCATCAATCCGGTTAATAACTTTAACGTCGGTCAGCGTGGTCCAAAGGACATAGATATCCGTGTGTCCACTACCACAACCGACGACGCCGCGTTCACTACAGTTTATTCAGGAACGCTGGCGGGCACTCCCAACGGCCCAGTTCAGGAGATTCTGCTGAGCAATCCGGTTGACGCGAAGTATGTGCAGTTCTTCTGGAAGAATGGCTATAGCACAACAGTCATCGGCGTCTCCGAACTGGAAGTGCTCAGCGCTCCTGACAAAGGCTCAGCCATAGTTTCTTTTACCAGCGGTTCCGGAAACGTTGAAACACTTCTCGATCTCGATCCCACGAATCAACCCTGGCAGACGCCGAATAACAGCAACGCAAATGTGTCGTTTACGTTGCTTATGCCGCGTGGCGAACTTGCTACCTTTGGTCATATCGCCTTCCGGCCCGGAATTGCGGCCAACGGCAATTATGGCGCTCCCAAAGATTTTCAGTTGCAGGTGTCGACGACCGATGCGGCTGACTCTTCCTTCACTACCGCCTTCTCCGGCACGCTGGTCAACTCGATCCAGATGCAGGACTTTTATTTCACGCCGGTGCAGGCGCGCTATGTCAGGTTGGTGCTCGTCAAGGGAAGCGATTTCGGCAGCTTCGCGTTACACAACTTCCTCATTTACAGCTCAACGATCATCGGAACGACTACGCGTTTCATCGATCGTTCAAGCGACGCCGATGGTCAGGTCGTTTCGTGGGCCTGGAGTTTTGGCGACGGCACTACGAGCACTGAAAAACACCCCACGCACACTTTCGCGCAGACCGGCGACTACACAGTCTCACTTACCGTGACTGACAACAGCGGCCTCACCAATACGTATGCGACTGTCTATCACGTAGTCGATTCGATCATCCCCGACTTCGCGCGTTCGCCAATCATCGCTCACGAGGGCGGCGAGAATGTTCGCTTCACGGATATCCAGGAACTGCTGCTGAGTTCAGCGGCGCTCCGCACTTACAACTTTGGCGACGGCAGCGCTTTGTATAGTCAGTACGCCAAGAACATTCTGAAGACTTACGACGACAGCGGTGTCTTTCACGTTACTTTGAGAGTTGGCGATCCGATCGGTATCGCCTACACGGTGACCAGGGACATCACGGTCCTCAACATGCCGCCGTCAGTGGATATTGATCCCGGCAAAACTGTGGTTTGGGGCGAGCCGTGGACCAGTGTGCCTCGGATCACGGATCAGAGCTCCGTCGATCGCGCTTCGTTACAAGGCGACTGGGCGTTTGGTGACGGCCAAACTTCCACCTGCGTTAACTGCACCAACGCTAACGCGACGGTCACTCACGCGTACAACCTACCGGGCACTTACACCGCGGTCTTAACGATTAGAGACAAGGATGGCGGCGTGGGTTCCGACAACGCTGTGTTCACCGTTAACAAGCGGCCTACTACCGTGACCCTCCTGGTGACACAAAGCCAGAACAACGGTGATTCTTATTTGGTGCGCGCGAAACTCACGGACACCTACGCAAATCTCGCGCTGCCAAACAAGACGCTGCAATTTGCTCTCAACGGAGTTACTGCCAGCGCCACGACAGACGCGAGCGGCATTGCTGAGGTCAGTTTCCCGTTTGCGGCAGGCGCTTACGTGGGCCAGTCCGCAGTCAGTTTTGTGGAAGATGCTTTGTACCTGGGCTCAGGCTCGACGTTCGGCGATCCATTGCCGCCAATAACGCCGCCTTCAGGGGCGTCGCATAAGGGCAAGGATTTCTGGATTGTTACGCTCGATAACTTCAACACAGCTTTTGGCAGCGTCGCCGTTGATCTTTATCTCACTTCAGAAGTCGCAACCAGCGGCACGGTCACCCAGCAGAACGTAACTCCGGTTAACTTCACTATTCCTGCGAATGGCCTGAAGAAGGTTCCGGCGGGTCTGGAAAATTATCTCTTCCAGCCAGATACGATTCAGAGCAAGGGGATTCACATCGTTTCCCAGGATCCAATCTCCGTGGTGTCGATGAATAATTTCTCGTTCACCAGCGACGCCTTCCTGGCGTTGCCGGCGGAAGCGCTCGGCACCGATTACATCGTGCTTGGTTACGCCAACGGCACGAACATTCAGGGAACTCATTTCGGGATGGTGGCGACGCAGAATGGGACCAGTGTCACCATTACGCCATCAGTTACGACGGGCTCTCGCCTCGCCGGAGTGCCGTTCGTCATCACTCTCAATCAGGGACAAACTTACTACCTGCGAAATGATGTGGCGGGTAGGGAGAATGATCTTTCGGGAACTCTGGTATCGGCAAGTAAACCAGTCGCCGTCTTTGGCGGGCACAAATCAGGCTCAGTTCCTGACAATGTCTTGTTCGCCGATCATCTGGTTGAACAGCTTCCACCAACCAATACCTGGGGCAAACATTTTGTCACCATGCCCTACAAGACTCGGACCGGCGGCGACACCTTCCGCTTCATGGCGGCAGGAGACGCTACCAGCGTTTATGTGAACGGTCAACGGGTTGCGCTTCTAAACCGCGGGCAGTTTCACGAGCGGATTATTGATGGTCCAGCGTACATCGTTTCCGACAAGCCGATCCTGGTGGCGCAATATTCTAACGGCGCGTTTTACGATCATCTCACCGGTGATCCTTCGATGGCCATCATTCCGCCTTACGAGCAATATCTGAACAGTTATGTGGTCGCCAATCCTGACTTTGGGAACGTGCAGTTCCTGAATGTGATCGCACCAACGTCGACAGTGGGCAGTGTAATTCTCGACGGCGCTGCGATTGCGGCGTCCACCTTCACGCCCATCTCAACCAGCGGTTTCTCCGGCGCGCAGATCAGCGTAGCGAGAGGAGCGCACCAGCTCACCGGACCCAGCGCTTTCGGCGTTTCCGTTTATGGCTTTGGTCAGGACGACGCTTACGGATTCCCGGGCGGCATGACTTTCCGTTCTACCGTTCCGACGACTGGTTTGGTGCTGACGCCGAATAGTTCCTCGGCCGCGGTTGGAACACAGCAATGCGTGAGTGCTTCGCTGACCGACCAGTTTGGAATTCCGGTCGGCGGACAGTCAGTCGTCTTCTCGGTCACCGGCGCGAACCCCTCGAATTCTTCGGGACAAACGAACGCTGCCGGCCAGGCCGGGCTTTGTTACGCCGGAGCGAACATTGGCCTGGACACGATTACGGCAACGGTCGGTACCAGCCAAGCCACAGCGACGATCGCCTGGACGTCTCCGAACCAACCGCCGATCGTAAATGCCGGTGCCGATCAAACCATCACTGGTAACTCAGCCAATCTTCTGGGATCGGTTAGCGATGATGGTTTACCAACTGGAAGTTCGTTGACGCTTCTCTGGACCAAAGTTAGCGGGCCCGGCAACGTCACCTTTGGCAATGCTTCGTTCGCGACGACCACGGCGACTTTTACCGCTGGCGGCGTCTACGTTCTGCGCTTGACCGCAAACGACACTCAACTCAGCTCGAGCGATGAAGTAACCGTCACGGCCGCAGCGCCGGACGCCAGGGGAAGCGATTTCTGGCTGATGTTTCCAGTCAGTAGCGGCAGCGCAGACACGTTGACGCTTTTGATTTCCGGAGAGAATGAAACGACCGGCACAGTCAGTGCCCCGGGCATTCAGTTTGTGCAGAGTTTTGCGGTCCATCCGGGAACGGTTACGCAGGTAGTAATTCCCAACACAGCCGAACAGTTGTTCACCAACTTTGTTGACAACAAAGGCATTCACGTGACCGCGCAGAAAGATGTCGCGGTCTACGGCCTCAACTACCACACGTTCACGACCGAAGGTTATTTAGGACTGCCGGTGGATGTGCTCGGCACTGAATACATCACCCTCGGATACAAAAATGGTGGATCAATAGCCGGGACTCTATTCTCGTTGGTCGCCACTGCTAACAACACGGTCGTCGATATCACGCCGTCGGTGGACACCCACCAGTTTATTAATGGCGTCGACACGATCGTCCAGAGAGCAGGAGTTACTTACCGAATAAACCTGAACCAGGGTGAAACCTACCAGTTGGTGAACACCGCAAACTCGGGCGACCTTAGCGGGAGCTCCATCTCAGCCAACAATCCGATCGCCGTTTTTGGCGGACATAATTGTGCCAACGTTCCGGCCAACTTTGTCGCTTGCAACCATCTCGTTGAGCAACTTCCTTCGATCGACAAATGGGGGACCAACTTCTTAACCGTGCCGCTGGCGGTACGCACAGCCGGCGACACTTTTAGGGTTATTGCCTCACGAGATAACACGCACGTCAGTGTTAACGGCGTGGTAGTCGCGACGCTAAACCGCGGCCAGTTTGACGAACGAACTTTGACAGCCAGGTCCGTCATCACGGCTGACCAGCCAATCATGGTGGCCCAGTATTCCAACAGTTTCACCATCGATAACACCGACGGCGATCCCTTCATGATGTTGGTTCCACCGGTGGAACAATTCGCGTCGAGCTACACGATTGCAACCCCGGCAAACGGCTTTCCAAATAATTACATGAATGTGGTGGTCCCGAATGCGGCGCTCGGCAGTTTGAATTTGGACGGCAGTATCGTGCCAACGAGCAGCTTTGCACCGATTGGCTCGAGCGGTTATTCCGGCGCGCAACTGTCGATCGGCGTTGGCAGTCATACCATCAGCAACACCACGTCTTTTGGCGCCGGCATTTATGGTTTTGCTTCGTTTGATACCTACGGTTATCCGGCGGGCATGGCGTTGTCGTCTATCGCACTGGCAGGCAGGACTACCTTAACTCCACGGTCCGCTTTTGGCTTGCCAGGTAATCAGACCTGTTTGACGGCGACAGTCCGCGATCAGAACAACAACCCCATCGCAAACACTGCGGTGAATTTCAACGTGACCGGCGCTAACACCACAGCCGGCACAGCGCCCACCGATGCGTTTGGTCAAGCTCAGTTTTGCTACGCCGGTATCAACCCCGGGTTCGACGCAATTGTAGCGACATCGACCAGCGGCTCCGATCAGGCAACCAGATATTGGCAGCCGCCGAACCAGGCCCCCACAGTGAATGCCGGTCCTGATCAGCATGGGCCAGTCACGGTTTGTACTCGTCAGGAAATTCCGTTGCAGGGTTCGGTTACCGATGACGGATTTCCAGTGAATGCGCCGGTGACCGTCAACTGGACTGCGATTAGTGGACCTGGTCCAACGAATTTCACCAATAACACCGCTGCCAGCACCACCGCGACCTTCAACGTCCCCGGCACTTACGTCTTACGTCTAACTGCCTCTGACACGCAGCTGTCCAGCCACGACGATGTGCAAGTTGTTGTCGATCCGGCGCCGGTCAATCAGCCGCCCACTGTTGACGCCGGCCCCGCTCAGACAGTCAGCATGGGCACTAATCTGATCCAGAATCCGAGTAACGAAAAGCAGCTGGTCAACGGCGAGATTCCAGACTGGAGCGAAGTGGCAAGCCAGAGCTGGACGCAAGCTCCGGCCGGCACCAACAATCTGCCTGCGAGTAGAGGTGGCGCTACTTACTTTTACACTGAAAACAACGGACCAGCTCCAACTTCAGTGCTGAGTCAGGACGTAGATGTTTCGTCGCGGCCTTCCACCGCTGGGAACATTGTCTTCTCGGGATACCTGCGCGTGCGCGCCGGCGTGCCGAACGCCAGTGCCCAGGTAACGCTCGAGTTCATCAACAAGAACAAGAATTTCTCGTTGGGCCAACTCACTTTCGATCCAGTCACCACCAGTTCAACCTGGCAACTGGTTGAGGCCAACGCGCCCATACCCGCGGGCACCGCCTGGATTCGTTTACGGCTCAACAGCGACGGACCGGCAGGTGGAAACGGCGCCGGCTTCTTCGATGCGTTGTCCCTGCGATTTGCGCCGACTGTCGCGACCACGAAATTGGTGGGCACCATCAGCGATGATGGTTTGTATTGCGGAACGTTCACCCAACGGTGGGACAAGATCAGTGGACCAGGCAACGTTGGCTTCGGCGATCAAACCTCCGCGACTACCAACGTTTCCTTCGACGCGCCGGGCACGTATGTGGTGCGTTTCACTGGCGATGATGCCTATTTGACTTCAACCAGCGATGTGACCATAGCCGTCAACGCTGCGCCGACCAATCTTGCGCCGGTAGTAAACGCCGGTGCGAACCAAACTATTACGCTGCCCACCAACTTCGTAACGCTTAGCGGCACGGTTACCGACGACGGCTTACCTGAGGGCATCAATCTGCTTCAGTCGTGGAGCAAAGTCAGCGGACCGGGCAACGTGGCTTTCGCGGATGCTTCTGCAACGGCAACAACGGCGACGTTCAGCGCCGCCGGTACTTACGTGCTGCGTTTGACCGGTGATGATTCGGCGTTGACTGCCACCTCCGACGTAACTATCACAGTCAACCCGGAGACGACGCAGGTGAACCAACCGCCGACGGTGAATCCTGGTCCAAATCAAAGCATCTCCCTGCCCACCGACACCGTAACTCTAAGCGGCGTCGTTACTGACGACGGCCTGCCGTCTGGCAGCACGCTGGTTATTAGCTGGACCAAGGTTAGCGGTCCAGGCAACGTCACCTTTGGCAGCGCCAACAGTGCGGTTACGGCCGCTCAGTTCAGCGCCGTCGGCAGTTACGTTTTGCGTTTGAGCGCGAGCGATAGCGCGTATCTGGTGAGTGCCGATGTTGGCGTGATTCTCGCGCCGCAAAACTTCGCGCCGGCCGCCAACGCCGGTGTGGATCAAACCGCGCTCTTGTCGCAGCCGGCACAGCTTGACGGCAGCGTCAGCGATGATGGCCTGCCTGCAGGCAGTAGCGTGACTACTATTTGGTCAATGGTCAGTGGTCCCGGCACGGTCACGTTTGATGTGCCCAACGCGACAATCACGGGAGCACACTTCAGTGCTACGGGTACGTATGTGCTGCGGCTGACTGCAAACGACAGTCAGTTGAGCGGGAGCGATGACGTAACCATTACTGTCATCGACGATGTTGCTGGTCCAACTGTGGAGCTTACTGCGCCGTTGGATGGTGACAGTGTCACCGAGCCAACGATAGTCACAGGTTCAGTCAGCGGCGGCGCGTGGATACTTGAATACAGCCTCGCGAGTGACGACAACACCAACAATCGCGTCTGGACGCAGTTTGCGAGCGGCAATGGAGCCGCGAGCGGAACATTGGGCACGCTGGATCCGACGATGATGTTGAACGGCCTGTTCACCATCAGGCTGTCGGCTACTGATGCCTACGGCCAGACCTCGCGCACTTCACTCAGCGTAATAGTTGAGCGCAATTTGAAAGTTGGCAACTTCACCGTCTCGTTTACTGACCTGACTGTTCCAGTGGCCGGCGTGCCGATGGAAGTTACGCGTACCTACGACACGCGCGACAAGCGCGTCGGCGATTTCGGATTTGGCTGGACGCTCGGCCTGCACAACATTCGGGTTGAAAAGTCCAGCGTGCTTGGTCTCAAGTGGTATGAAACCGTTTCACAGGAAGTCTTTCCAAACTATTGCCTCGAAGCAGTCGGTTCCCACGTCGTAACCGTAACGTTCCCCGGGGGTAAGGTGTTTAAGTTTCAGCCGACGGTTACGCCGCAGTGCCAACGCATCACGCCCATCACCAGCGCAAATATCAGCTTCGCGCCCATGACTGGAACCGTGGGCAGGCTTGAGGTTGTTGGTTCTTCGGACGTGCAGATCGACGGCAGTGTGCCCGGGCCGGTGAACTTAATCGGTTTCGGCGGCGGCGTGGACATCTTCAACTCGTTCGTCTTCAAATTTACTGCTGAAGATGGCACCGCATACCTCATAGACCAGCGTTCAGGCCTGCAAAGCATTGCCGATCAAAATGGAAATACAGTAACGATTGGGAACGGAGGAATACTTCATTCGAACGGTAAGAGTATTACCTTTGCCCGCGACGGTTTCGGCCGTATCACGAGCATTACGGATCCCAACGGCAACTCGATGACTTACGCCTACGATCTAAATGGGGATCTAGTCTCGTACACCGATAACGAAAACAACACCTCCACTTACACTTACGACGCGAATCACCGCCTGTTGACTATTCACGACCCGCGGGGCATTCAGCCAATTCGCAACGACTATGACGCCGGTGGTCGGCTAATCAGCCATACAGATGGCTTTGGTAAGGTCATCACCTATGTCCACGATATTGTAGGCCGGGTGGAGTCAGTTACGGATCGTCTGGGTCATACGATGACCTTGGAGTACGACGAACGCGGGAATATCGTGCGAAAGACAGATGCGCGCGGGGGTGTGAGTACATTTACTTTTGACAGCAACGACAATGTCCTGACGGAGACTAATCCGCTGAACAGGACAACCACATACACTTATGATGCCAACAATCATCGCCTTAGCATCACCGACCCGCTGAACAACATCACGCAGTTTACTTACAACGCGCAGGGCCGGGTGTTGACTACGACTGATCCGCTTGGTCACGTAATTACCAATACCTTCAATGGCGCCGGCAACGTGCTGTCCAGCGAAGATGCGCAGCATGGTGTAAGCACATTTGTCTACAGCGTATTTGACGGTCAGATGATTTCGATGACCGATGCGCTCAACCAAACCACACACTACAACTACACCGGGGGATATCTCACCAAAGAGACAGACGCGCTGGGCAGGGAAAAAACCTACACTTATGATGCCAACGCGAATCGATCTAGCGAGACGTTGAAGCGCACCAACGCCCTGGGGCAGCTTGAAACGATTACGACCGGCTACGAATACGACAGGTTGAATCGCTTGCAGAAGACGATCTTTGCGGATGGCTCAACCACCCAGGTTGAGTACAACTCAATCGGCCACCAGAGCGCTACGATCGATCAGCTCGGTCGCCGCACCGAATTCGTTTACGATGAAATGGGTCGTCTCACCAGGACCACCTATCCCGATGGCACTTTCGAGGAAGCAAGTTACGACGCCGAAGGCCGTCGCCTGACGTTAAAAGACCGCGCTGGTCATGTGACGTCAAACAGCTACGATGAGCTTGGCAGGCCAGTAAAAACCACGTTTGTCGACGGTACCTTTACACGCACCAGTTACGACGCCGCCGGCCACGAATTGTCGACCACGGACCCAAGGGGCAACGTCACCTCCCATACCTATGACGCTGCCGGCCGCATGACGAAGACCACGAACCAGCTGAATCAGGACACTACATTCACCTACGATGGGAATCGTAACCAGCTGTCCATGACTGACGCGCTCAACCACGCCACGACCTACGAGTACGATCTCAACAATCGACGCACGAAGACCATCTTTGCAGATTCCACCTTCAGCAGCGTTGCTTACGATGCTTTGGGTCGGACTGTATCGAAGACCGATCAAGCCGGGAAGACTGCGGAGTTCACCTACGATGCGGAGGGCCGCTTAATCAAGGTCAAGGACACCGTCAATCAGGAAACTACCTACAGCTACGATGAAATCGGCCAGCAGATTTCCCAGACAGATGCCAACAACCATACGACGCGATTTGAATACGATCAGCTTGGCCGGCGCGTGAAGCGCATTCTTCCTGGCGGTCAATTCGAAACCTATGCTTATGACAATGCTGGTAACCTGTCTGGCAGGACCGACTGCAACGGCAAAGTCAGCTCGTTTAGTTACGATCTTATGAACCGGTTGCTTGTCAAAACGCCGGATGCCTCATTGAATCAATCGGCGATAGGCTTTACCTATAATGCTCTGGGTCAACGCGTCACCATGAACGACGCTTCTGGTGCGACTTCCTACAGCTATGATGTGCGTAATCGTCTAACAACCAAACAAACACCCTTCGGAACCCTGAGTTACACCTACGATGAAGCCGGGAATCTTTTGACGACGCGTTCTTCGAACCAGAACGGAGCTAGCGTCGATTACAGCTACGACCCGCTCAATCGCCTGAGCACCGTTAAAGACAACCATCTGATTGGTTTGAATGGTGGGCTTACAAGCTACGCTTACGACACCGTCGGCAATTTGCAAGGTTTCGAATACCCGAATGGTGTAACCACCAGTTATGTCTACGACACGCTAAACCGGCTCGCCACGACGACGGTCGGAACGCCTGTTTCCGCGCTGGCCAGTTACTCGTACACCCTGGGGCCCTCAGGAAATCGCACGGCCGTCACCGAACTGAGTGGCCGCACGGTGAACTACACCTATGATCAACTCTATCGGTTAACCAGCGAGTCAATTACGAATGATCCGCACGGTGTCAGCGGCTCAATCACTTACAGCTACGATCCAGTCGGCAACCGCCTTAGCCGTTCGTCGAGTGTGGCCCCCGTCTCATCGCAGAGTTCGAGCTATGACGTAAACGATCGGCTGATCAATGAGAGTCATGACAATAACGGGAACACGACGGCCGCCAACGGTCACAGCTATGCTTACGATTCTGAAGACCACCTTGTGTCGGCTGACGGATCAGCTGTGACCTATGTCTATGACGGCGACGGCAACCGGGTGAAGAAGACTGTGGCCGGTATTACGACTCAATATTTGGTTGACTCCAACAATCCCACCAGGCACGCACAAGTTCTCGATGAACTCGTCGACGATCAAGTTGTGCGTACTTACGTCTATGGAAACAGTCTAATCTCGCAAAGACAATTGCTTAGCGGTTTGTGGAGCCATAGTTTCTATGGTTATGACGGTCAAACCAGCGTCCGCTTTCTGACTAACACCGCAGGCGTGGTTACCGACAGTTACACGTATGACGCTTTTGGGAGCCTGGTTGCTACCACTGGATCGACGCCAAACGAACGTCTCTATACTGGGGAGCAATACGATGCCAACATCGGTTTTTACAATTTGCGGTCAAGGTTGTTGCGTCCTGACAATGGCCGCTTTCTTACCATGGACTCTTTTGAGGGCGACGAAAATGACCCGGCCAGTTTGCATAAGTACCTTTATGTAAACGCGAACCCGGTAAACTTTGTCGATCCGGAAGGTTACCTTTCGAACCCAGTCATCGGCAAAGCTGTCGAGCTGGTACTCCGCGCGGATTTCATTGGCAAGGGCGCCGGCAGGTTGCGGATGGGAAATGTCGCGATAATTACAATTCTGCGGAATCGCGGTTTGGCTCCCTGGAAGAAACCCAACCTTCATTTGGTTGGTGCGCTGTTGCGGCCGGATCTGATCGACTTTGAACCCGATCCGGGAACGGGTTTAAGATCGATTTACGAGATTAAGCCAGTGCTGGGCAAAGTCCTCGGGATTCTCCAGATGTACACCTACCTCGGAATACTAAATGGCTATGATCCCGGCTGGGGGCCTGGGTCGGAAATTAACTACACACCGCCACCTTCTTTCAATGTTATCGGGTTCCAAATAACTACGTTCCCGCCCGACCAGGGAGTCATTCTGTACGAAACCAATTTGCTCCAACAGTTGGTCAACTACGGGTTGGCGCTGGCTCTGATCGCCCTAGTGACGGCGATCGTGGTGGATATCGCACTCATTGCAGCATCGCGAGGATGGGCAGTCGCTTGATCAGTGAATCGGATAAGGACAAATTTGATGTTCGTTACTATCGTTGGTCGATGGCGGATGCGCAACGCGAATTTGAACAGAATCTTCCTTTCCTTCGAAGCGTGCAGGAGCCGAGCGCTCTCGCGACCCTGCAGTATCTGGAGAAGTTGAGTCCGGATCAGCGTCAGTCATTCATGCTGGCCTCCGTCAGGAAGGCGAATGGTCGTGCCCTTGAGCTTTTGGGAGAAGAATTGACCCAGGATGAGTGCGATCAAACGGCCCGCTACACTAGTAACATTCTGCCCCTGGTAACTGGTTTTGTCGACAAACTGTTTTACGAGCGCTACCTGGGGCCAGATAAGGAAACGCGTCCAAAGAAGAGCCGGCTGGCTTCCCTGGTCAAGCAAAAGCTAAACCGTTGCTGCGGTAAAGTAGTGTCAGCAGACTCACGTCTTCTTTGGGCGCACGAGACAACAGTTGAGGAGTGGAAAGTTCATACCTCGATTGATATGGGCGGGTCGCCTGATCTGCGGTATACGCAATCCATCGACCATCCCGACGGCGAGTCTTCCCTGAAGAACGTGATCTCAATGCACCGGTGGCTGGGCTTTCACCACACAGAATGGTGGCTATCCAATGAGTTACAGGAGGCTGCCGCCGCAGTTTCGATTGAGAAACTCTGCCGACATTTCCTTGAGGCTGTTCCACACCTAATAACGGGCATATCTCCGTAGTCCCATCTTCTGGTGCCGCTCGGGTATGCCCTTCTAAAAAGTTTTGAGGGCAGCAGACATCTCTCCACTGACCCTCGTAACGCCGGGTTGAGTCTTTCTCACGGTGGCCACCCGCGAGGGGTCAGACCTCAAAAAGCCGTATGCGATAATCGGTGATGTGATCACCCTCGACAACCTCCGACGATTTTCCGTCGCCCGGAATTTCTTCAAGCCCACCACGCTAAAAAGCGCCCTCGAAAGAATGAGTTTCGTACAAGCCGATCCTATTCGAGCCCCGGCGCGCGCTCAGGATCTGATTCTTCGCCAGCGAGTGAAAAATTATCACGCGGGTGAACTCGAACGGCGCTATGCAAGCCTGAATATCGAAGAAGACGTTTTCGTGAACTACGGTTATGTGACGAAAGCACTTCATGCGTTGATGCATCCTCGGTCTGGAATTAACGGCGAAGAGGGAAAAAGGCGAACTGGTAGAGAGGAACTATTGTTGAACTATGTGCGCAAGCGGGGCGAAGTCCACCCGCGCGAAGTCGATGAGCAGTTTGCTCATGGGAAAGTGACTAACTACTGGGGCGGGTCGTCGAACGCAACTACACGGCTGTTAGAGTCGATGCATTATCAGGGGCGACTGCGCGTCGTGCGGCGGGAGAAGGGCATTCGCATTTATGCCACGCGTCAGCAAGAAGGCGCATCAATTGATGCCGCTGAGCGTCGGGCGCGGGTTGATGAATTAGTGAATGTGGTAGTTAGAATTTATGCGCCTTTGTCTGGCACAAGCTTATCGACTTACGTTCGGCGTTTGCGTTACGCCGTTCCACAGTGGCAGGACGAGTTGGCGAACGCCTTGCAACGCGCGAAAGAACGACTGGGTCATGCGCATTGCCAGGGTGTTGAATGGTATTGGCCGGCCGATGAAAATGTGCTCGTTGCGGCGCCGGACGACGCGGTGCGATTACTCGCGCCTTTCGATCCGGTTGTCCACGATCGCGCCCGCTTCGAATTGTTCTGGGGTTGGGCCTATCGGTTCGAAGCTTACACACCGGTGGCTAAACGCAAACTGGGTTATTACGCTCTGCCGTTGCTCTGGCGCGATCGCGTGATCGGTTGGGGTAATGTTTCAGTTAACAATGGCGAGCTGAATTCCCAGTTTGGCTACTTGCCATCTCAGCCGCGCGACCGTGCCTTCAAGCAGGCACTAGCCGAAGAGATCGAGGGCCTGCAAAGGTTCCTCGGCCTTGAACCATAAACAAGATTTGAATCGCTGCCGCCAACCGTAAAAGACCGCGCCGAAGCGCGGTCTTTATTACCTGCGAGTTTGTAAATCGTCCTAAGGTCTGACGCCGATCAGTACCACGTTACTGGTCTTGCCGTTCACCGTAATCGTCACCTGTAAATCGCCGGCGTTGACGATGCCATCGGGTAGCTTGACGATCACATGCGTGAAACCGAGGAACTGCGGCAAGCTGTTGACTGACTCAACGGTGAGTTGGTAATTCGCCATTTGCGCATCGACGGCGTGGGCCGTAACCACGAGCCCCGGTGTCACCACGAGATTGGTGGGGAACAGCGCCACGCGGGTGCGTTTGTCTGGTCCAAAGTAATTGGGATTGTTAATCGCGAAAGGATCACGCGTGAACAGGACCGCATCCAGCGCGATGGCCCTTTGCGAGCTTGGTTCAGTTGCGAGCACCGGAGCGTCATCGTCTGTGATCGTTCCCACGCCCTGATTGTCGGCAATCGTCGCATTAGTCGGCGCCGAGAGATTTACGTTGAAGGTCAATGAGGCCGCTTCATTCAACTGATCGCCGTTGACCGTTATCGAAACTGGCTGCGAAGTCTGATCCGGTGTGAAGGTCACTGTACCGCTGCTCGATACGTAATCGCTCCCGGCGATTGCGGTCCCGTTGGCAGTCGCGTAGTTCACCGTGATCATTTGGCTGCTGGCATTCGACAGTGAAACCGTAAAGCCGGCGCTGGTCGCACCTGCATTGCCCTCACTCACCGTGATGTCATTGATGGAAATAGTTGGCTGGGTGTCGTCGTTGGTGATCGTTCCGGAGCCCTGACCGTCGCTAATAGTGGCATTCGTCGGACTCGTTAGATTAACAAAGAACGATTCATCAGTTTCAAAGGTGGTATCACCGTTCACCGTAATGCTGACGGGTTTCGACGTTTGACCAGGATTGAAAGTCACTGTACCCGACGCTGCCACATAGTCACTGACGGCTGTTCCTGTATTGTCAGCGGTGGTGTAGGTAACGGTGATGTCCTGGCTGCTGGCATCCGACAGCGAAACAGTGAAACTCGCGACAATCGTGCCGGCGTTGCCTTCAGTAACCGTTACATCGTTAATGGAAATAGTTGGCTGCGTGTCGTCGTTTGTGATCGTCCCGATGCCCTGGTTATCACTGATGGTTGCGTTTGCAGGGGTCGTGAGATTAACGAAGAAGGTCTCACTCGTTTCAAATCGCGCATCGCCGTTGACGAGCACATGGAAATGCTGCGTTGTGGTTGTCGGACTGAAGGTCACCGGCGTGCTAGCTACGCCGGTATAGTCGGAGTCAGCGGTCGTTGCAGTGTTGTTCGCCGTCGCGGCATTTACCGTGATCGTCTGGTACGAAGGATTAGACAGGCTGACGCTAAAGTCGTAATCAACGGTGCCGGAGTTACCTTCGTTATGACTCACGTCGTTGATGGAGATCGTTGGCTGAGAGTCCTCGTTGGTGATTGTGCCCACACCCTGGGTATCAGAAATCGTAGCGTTGGTCGCCCCCGACAAGTTGACGAAGAATGCCTCAGACGGCTCAAACTTCGTGTCACCGTTTACCAGGACGTGGAAATGCTGCGTCGTGGTGTTCGGGTTGAACGTCAGCAGGGTGCTTGCTACGCCAGTGTAGTCAGAGTCGCTGGTCAACGCCGTGTTATCAGCCGTCGCCGCATTCACCGTGATGGTCTGGAAAGAAGTGCTCGACAAGCTGACCGTGAAATCGTAGTCAGTCGTACCGGCGTTCCCCTCAGTTTGAGTTACGTCGTTGATCGAAATCGTTGGCGCGGAATCGTCATTGACGATCGTTCCGACACCCTGGCTGTCGGCGATCGTCGCGTTAGTCGGGCCCGAAAGATTTACATTAAATGTTTCGTTGGACTCAAAATTCGTGTCGCCGTTGATGGTCACGTCCACCGGTCGTGAAG
Source organism: Pyrinomonadaceae bacterium (assembly GCA_035472495.1). Lineage (GTDB taxonomy): Bacteria > Acidobacteriota > Blastocatellia > Pyrinomonadales > Pyrinomonadaceae > PSRF01. The sequence continues at coordinate 17,353 of DATIPD010000011.1, forward strand.
TTTGTCCGGGCAAGAAAGTCACGGTTCCACTGGCGGCCACGTAATCGCTGCCCGACGAGGCAGTGTTGTTGGCGGTTGCGTATTGGACCGTAACCGTCTGCGAGTTGGCCGGCGACATCGTTACCGTGAAAGTCGCAGTGGAAGTGCCGGCGTTGCCTTCAGTGATTGTCGGCAGATCGTTGATTATCAACGTCGGCGCGCCGAAATACTGAATACGAAAGATCGAGTTGCTGCCGCGCGCGAGGTAGTACAAGCTTCCGTCGTTTGCGACATGGATATCCACCGGGGAAGAAATACCGGTGGCAAAGCTTGAGGCAGTTCCGGTAGCGGGAGGATTGAGCGGGTCGATTGTTTTCATCCAGCCGCCGCAGAAGTCGGAGAATAAATATTTTCCGATGTACTCCGCAGGAAATGTTGACGTGGTCGGATTGTAAAAATCCCCGCCAGTGATGGCGCACTCAGGCGACACGGCGGACGAGTATTGATAGATCGGATTGGTCATGCCAGGCACTGTGCAGGCTTGAGTTTGACTACCTTGCAAGAACGAGCCTTCACAGGTAGGCCAGCCGTAGTTGGCTCCGGCAGTACCCACGTCGATCTCCTCCCAGGTATTTTGACCGACGTCGTTAATCTGCATCCGTCCGGTTCCCGCCTGGAAACTGAACGTATAGGGATTGCGCAAACCGACGGCCCAGATCGCCTGGTTGACTCCAGCTGGCGAGCCGGCGATGTTGGGAAACGTAGTGGGATTATCCCCGGGGATAGTTCCGTCTGAGTTGATGCGCAGAATTTTTCCGAGCCGGTTCGTTAACAACTGCGAGTTTCCAGAGTTCGCATTTTCACCGACTGCTACGTAGAGTTTTCCGTCCGGGCCGAAATGTATGGCGCCGCCGTTGTGGTTAGTCGCGCCCAGGTTTTCCAGATCCAGAATCGGGAGTTCGCTGCCGCCGACCGCCACGTCTTCGTTTGCGATGTTAGCCGTGAAACGACTAACTCGATTATGAATGGCTGGCGTAGGTGACGTGTAATAAACGTAGATGAAATGGTTGGTTGCGTAGCCAGGGTCGATGGCGACTCCCAACAACCCGCGCTCGCTTCCTCCCGGTGAATTTACGGTAATCGAGGTAAACGGCGTCGGAAGCAGCGTGCCATTCTTAATCACTCGCAGGGTGCCGCCTTGTTCGCAGACAAAAATTCGCCCGTCAGGATGAAGGGCAAACGCAGTTGCGTTTGTAAGACCGTTGATCTGCGTTTCGGCAAAGCCTGATGGCAAACTTGCCAGCGGAAGCTCGTCGTTGTTGATGGTCCCCACGCCCTGGCTGTCGCTGATCGTCGCGTTGACCGGACTGGTCAGGTTAACCGCGAAAGTTTCGTTCGGCTCCTCCAGCGTGTCTCCGTTCACCGTGATGGAAACTGGCTGCGACGTTTGACCGGGCGTGAACGTAACTGTGCCACTCGCGCTCACATAATCAGATCCGGCGACTGCATTACCATCAGCGGTTGCATACTGAACCGTCACGGTGTCGGTACTGGCGGGCGAAAGTGTCACGTTGAAGTTGGCGGAGACAGTTCCTGCATTTCCTTCCGTGACGGTCACGTCATTGATGCTGATGGCCGGCAGAGCGATCGGTGTCGGACCCTGCACTTGAAAAGTAATCGGCGTTCCGGTCTTAAAGAACCCGATCGTTGCGTTAACTGTCTGTGGCGGCTGGTTCGAATCGAAACGGAAGTTATACAACGTGCCCCAACGGATCGCGTTTGCGTTGGGATTTTGCGCGAAGGTTTCCGAGGCCCAGGTTATGGAATTCGTAGTTTGAGTGGGGGTCCATGGTGTGCTGCTGTAGCCGGCGTTGCCGACGGTGCCATCGGCAGACCAGCCGGGATGCTGCGGCGGCGCATGAAAGCCTAGATTGGTAAGCGTAATTCCATTTCCCAGAGGAATGCTGAACGACTGAATCGCGCGGTCGAGGTTCTGGTTATAGACCGCGTATTCGTAATGCCAAACTCCGGGCGAAGGGTTGGTCACCTTGTAGCCGATGAAACCGATGCCGTCGTTCCCCGGGTCGGGCGTGAAATCTTTAATGCTGGCGCCGGTCCAGGCAGCAATTGCAGACTTTGATCGGAAGGTTGATCCCACCGCAGTAAAACTGAAACTGGTTGTGCCAGTGACAGAAAACTGTCGATACGAGGCGTTGTTGTACATGTTGCACTCGCCGGGATGCGCCAGACACCAGGCGTACTCATGCGGCGTCACATATTGAGCTTCGGCAAAATAAGTTGCGCCCGGATTCAGCGTGGTGTTCAGGTCACTCATCTCCACCAAAATCCGATGCGATGGCCCGGTGTGCGTGTGGCCGGTATGCGTGTTTGGAGGCGTAGCCGAATCGCCGCGCGGGTAGGCGCCGGTGAACGGATTGATCCACGCGCGCGAACCGAGGGCATTGTTGTTGCCGGCGTTCAAACTTGCAGTGTAAGGATCCGAGCAGCCGGAACCGAGCGTCGTGCTGCCAGTAGCGTTGCAGCCAAAGCCGCAAATGTTTTGTTGTAGTGCGGTGAAAGCGTGTTTGACTGACGACTGGCCAATCTGCTCGAAACGATCAGTGTTGCCGGCGCCACCGCTCATGCGATAAAGATTTTGCGGAATCACCGGGTGGTCGTTGGCGGGAAGGGCAAGCCAGTTCAGTGGCACCACTCCAGCATTGCAAGAGTCGGTTCCAACCGCGAGTCCTACCTGAGTTCCGCTGCTGCTGCCAAATTGAGCGAGGCCGGAGAGATCTCCAACTATTACGTCGGGCCCTGGAACCGTCCCCGCTAGTGGACCAGCGGGAGGCATCACCGATGACTCGGGTTCTCCGTTCACCACTTCCGTGATTTCAATCGGGCGCATGGTTGCGGTGACGGAGATGTTTCCGACTTCAACACCGGCTTGTGTTGGACGGTCAAGCTTTGCGGCAAACTCTTTAGAAAGCAACAATCGTCCTTCTTTTATGTTCAGGATGTGCGTCTTGATGTCGTACTCGTAGATGTTTCCTTCGATATTGAAAAACGTGAATCCAGTTTTGCCATCCCGAACAACTAATTCAAACGGCTCACCCCAATCGGTCCTCTCGATTACGAGTTGATTCAACGCGGCATTTAATGCTGTGGGAAGAGTCGGAGGATGCTGTGGGACGAGTCCCATTGAGCCTGCCTCGGGACCGCGTAACTCGCCGTTGAAGACCAGGATTTTGAAGAATGAATCCGTGGCCACAGTGAAATTCAACCTGGTGAGTTGCGGCGCAGACTTACCTGCGGTCAACTGGTTGAGATTAACGTCCAGCGCGACGTTTCCATTTGCCACGATGAGTTTTTCGAGGGTGCCGCTCGGGCCGTCAGCCTGTTGTTGCCTTCGAACAAGCGACTCGTCTGAGCTGTGGTTAATAAGGAGCAGTGAACCGAGGGCGACGAGGAAAGCCTTTAACATGAACTGGGGATCTCCGCTATTCTTTACGTTGTGGCGATCAAAGAAAGAGTAAGAGTTTAAACGCAGCAGCTCCACGCACGCAAGATCGACAGTTTCTGGTAGTGGCTTATGTTGTAAAGCAAACCGCGACCGGTTCGGGGTTTGCGACGGTGGGATGGCTCAGCGTCGACGCAAATTAACAGTTTGCGTTACAACAAACAAAAATAGACGACTCATCGGCTATGCTTAGCACCCTCTCCTGGCCTCTCCCATGGCGAGAGGAAATTGCGGACGTTACTGACCTCAGGCCATCGTTGAAGAACTTATGAAAACCGGATGCATAGGTAAGGAAGGGAAGAAGCAGAAGTCGCGGCAACTGCCTGTGGTCCAGACTTCCGCCGTTGACGAGAGCGGCATTCGCAAGTCGCAAAGGAGTAAGTGGCGCGCGGTCGCGCTGATCAGTCTGACGCTGCTGATGATTGCGCACTACGTTCAGTGGCACATGACGGGAAGCACAATTTCGCCGATCGAGCCTTCTGAAACTATGTACACGTTGCAGCGAGGCGCGATCAATGCCGGACTGATCTTTTTTTCTCTGGCGATTTTGGCAACGCTGATCTTCGGACGGTTTGTTTGTGGCTGGGCCTGTCACATTGTTGCCTTACAAGATTTCTGCGCCTGGCTGCTGAAGAAAGTTGGTCTCGTTCCCAAACCATTCCGTTCGCGGTTGTTGGTTTACGTTCCGCTGGTTGCCGCAACTTACATGTTTGTCTTGCCTACGGTCTTGCGCGCTTTTACGAAGCCGGTGGACGAACCCTTGATTCCCGCTTTCACAAATCATCTCGTCACCAGCAATTTTTGGGAGACTTTCCCCACAGTCGCCGTGGCCATCCCTTTTCTTTTTATTTGCGGCTTCATGACCGTTTATTTCCTCGGCGCAAAAGGCTTTTGCACCTACGCCTGCCCGTATGGCGGGTTCTTCAGTCTGGCTGACAAGTTCGCGCCCGGAAAAATTCGGGTTACGGACGCCTGCAACCAATGCGGCCACTGCACGGCGACTTGCACCTCTAATGTTCTGGTGCACGCCGAGGTGAAGGAATTCGGGATGGTTGTCGATCCCGGCTGCATGAAGTGCATGGATTGCATCAGCGTTTGCCCTAACGATGCGTTGTACTTCGGGTTTGGCAAACCGGCGATCGCGATTTCTAAATCCACTGCGACTAAAAAGAACTATTCGTTGACTTGGCCTGAAGAGATTGTTGGCGCGGTGGTATTCCTCGGAAGCTTTCTCGCTGTTTGGGACGTCTACCAACTGGTTCCGATGTTGATGGCGCTCGGCTGCGCCGCAGTGACAACTTTTCTGGTGCTTAAAACCTGGCGATTGCTTCGTGCCAAGGAGATGTCGTTTTACCGGTTCAGTCTAAAATCGCCAGGCAAGCTCCGGAAGGCAGGTTTCGTCTTCGCGAGTTTTGCGCTTCTCTGGGTTGGCTTGAACGCGCACAGTGGCTGGGTTCACTATCACGAGTACAAAGGCAATCGCGCGTTTCAACAAATTCAGATTCCTGACGAACTGGCGCTTGCGCAGGCCAACCCCGATCAATGGATTAGTCCGATCGATCGCGACAACATTATGGCCGGCCGCGATCATTTACAGGCGGCAGCTAACGCGGGCCTATTTGTAAACGGCGAGACATTACCCAAGCTGGCATGGTTTGTTTATCTCTCGGGAGATGCCGAGCGTTCGGTGCAGTTGCTGGGCCAGGCCGCAGCGCAACAACACGGACAAGGGAAAGCGTTGAGTCTTTATTATCGCGGTACGATACTGAATCGTTTAGGGCGTTACGAACAGGCCCGGACTAGTCTCGCTGAAGCATTGGCCGAGCGACCGGATTTGGTTCTCGCGCGTGAGGAGCGCGGCGAGTCGCTTTGGCAACTGGGCCGGAAGGATGAAGCAATGTCAGTTTGGAACGAAGCCCTGCAGCAAAACGCCGGTTTGGTTCTTGCCAATAACCAACTCGCCGGCGCGCTGGCCTCCCTGGGTAGATCGGATGAAGCTGCGGCGCATGAGAAGCAAGCGGACCAACTCACGCCTAACAACCCGTACTACCACTGGATGATCGGCCTACGCTTGCAGAGTTTGGGAATGAAGGTGTTGGCTGAGAAACATTTTCAGTTGGCCATCCAACTCGATCCCGGCTTCCGTGCACGTCCTCATTAACTGCGATTTATTTTCAGCGAAACAAACTTCGCTGACGAACGTGAGAACTTCTGCAAAGAGAGCTGCGTTCGCCGCTACGAATTTTCGCATCACCGCTTTAGCCCGGTGGTCTTACTGCATTTTAGTTCTTCAATTAGTGAAACAGTTATGAGGTTTGAATCGTCTTATCAGTGAAGGCACGGGAAATGCTAACTGGAGCCCACGGTTATTCGCATTATCGCGACAAGGAGGTAGACATGTTGAAGATTACCGCCAGGAATCTCGGGGCTGTTGCAGTGCTGTCCTTGCAGGGACAGATTGTGACTGGAGAAATGGAAGGTCTGCGTAATGTTATGGAGTCGCTGCCGCAAGTCAGCATGGTCATACTCGATCTGGAAAGCGTGACCCAGGTTGACGCCGGCGGTCTGGGACTGCTGTTAGCGTTGCGCGAGCAAACAAAATCAAAGGGAATTCGGTTCGAACTGATGAACGTGACCAAATGGGTGTTCAAGGTGTTCGAGCTCACTCGCCTGAATACTGTTTTTGAAATCACGACGGCTGTTGAGTTATTTCCGACGGTTTCCCGCAGGCGTCATGCGTCGGGGCCGGTGCTTGCACACTGTGCCTAAGCACGCCGGAAAGTGTTTCAAAACTCGGACAAAGCCCACTCCGAGATTATGAATATTTTTCGATAATGGGACTGGCTCTTCCCGAATCCGAAACGATCTGTTAATTCTAAAAGCCCACACCACAACTCCGAGTCGCTGCCCACCAGTTCGTAGTCTCCGTTTAGCTGAAGAAACCACTGGAATTTGCCTCCTTGATGCCTGATTGCTCTGAGGCGTTCGGGCTGGCATGACCTTTGATAAGTGGAGTGCGGCGAAATCTATTTTTAGAAGCGGTTGATCCGTACTGCATTTGATTTAAGAAGTTTATGGATATCCAGCGTACCGGAAAATCAAAACTCAAAAAGCAAATCCGCCGCGGAGCGGTAATTCTTCTTGGGCTGATCGCTATCGCGGGCATTACCTACGGGCTGACAAAGCTAAAAGTTGCGGCGCCCACACTCGAGCGCTCAACCGCAGTGATCGATACCGTAAAAAGAGGAGAGATGCGACGCGAAGTCCGCGGCATCGGTACGCTAGTGCCGCAGCTGGTGCGTTTTGTGCCGGCGCCTTCAGAGGGCCGCGTTGAAAAAGTTCACCTCCAGCCGGGCGTAGTAGTTGGCTATGACACCGTTCTCGTCGAACTCTCGAACCCCAGACTCGAACAAGAGGCTATTGACGCTGAGTTTCAGGTGAAAACAGCGCAAGCCGACAAGGAAACTCTGCGCGCGCGACTCGAGAGCGAGACGATGACGCAGCAATCAAACATTGCCACCATCAACTCCCAATACAGCCAGGCGAAAATGCAGCTCGACACCGATGAGGCGTTGGGCAAGCAAAAACTAGTAGCCGAATTGAATTTGAGAATCTCGCGGATGACGGTTCAGGATTTGAGCAATCGTCTGAAGGTCGAGCAACAACGATTGGCCGTCGCGGCGAAGTCGGGGAAAGCGCAAATTAACGCTCAGGAATCGAGAATCTCTCAGCTGCAGGCGCTCGCGAAACTAAAACACGATCAGGCAGCCGCGCTCCAGGTGCGGGCCGGCACAAGCGGCGTGCTACAGGAAATTTCAGTACAGGTCGGACAGCAACTCACGCCGGGCGCCAACATTGCCCGCGTCGCCGATCCGGCCTCGCTTAAAGCCGAGCTAAAGATTGCGGAAACGCAAATCAAAGATGTGGCGTTGGGACAAACCGTCGCCGTCGACACGCGCAATGGAATCATTCAGGGACGAGTTATGCGCATCGATCCGGCTGCCCGCGAAGGAACGTTTGTGGTTGACGTGGAATTGACGGGACCGCTGCCGGCCAGCGCGCGACCCGATCTGAGCGTCGACGGAACAATCGAGCTGGAAGTTCTCAAAAACGTTTTGCACGTGGGCCGGCCGTCGTTAGGGCAGGCGAACCAGGACATTAAGCTTTTCCGTTTAAGTGCCGATGGGCAAGAAGCGACGCAAACGACAGTGAAGCTTGGTCGGACGTCAGTGAGCACAGTTGAGGTCGTGAGCGGTCTTAACGAAGGCGACCAGGTGATCCTGTCTGACACGGCAACCTTTGACAGCTTCGACCGAATTCGCGTGCGCTGAGAACCAGTGAAGAGTGAAAAGTAAGTTTCAAGTTTCAAGTTCCAAGTTTCAAGTTTCAAGACGCTAATAACCACGGCCCGATTCGGGGTCTAGCGAAACTTGGAATTGAACTTGAAACGTTGGGTTTGGAACTTGAAACCTGAAACTCGGAACTTACTTTTCACCTTTTCACCATTTACTTTTCATTGTCTTAAGGAGACCAACATGAGTTCAACCGATCCCCTGATCCACCTTTCCGACGTCAAGAAAGTCTTCTACACCGACGAAGTCGAAACTCACGCACTCTCGGGAATCCATCTTGACATCCAGAAAGGCGAATACGTTTCGATTGCCGGCCCCTCGGGTTGTGGCAAGTCGACGCTCCTTTCGATCCTTGGACTGCTCGACACACCCAGCGACGGCGAATACGTGCTTAACGAAAAGCCGGTCGCCAATCTGACGATGTCGGAACGAGCACGCATTCGCAACCGCGAAGTTGGCTTTATTTTTCAAAGCTTCAACTTGATCGGTGATCTTACTGTCTATGAAAACGTTGAATTGCCGCTGACCTATCGCGGCATGAGCTCGGGTGAGCGCAAGAAGCGCGTCGTCGACGCCCTTGAAAGCGTCGGCATGGGCCATCGTGCGAAGCACCTGCCTAGCCAGCTGTCCGGCGGTCAGCAACAACGCGTCGCCGTGGCCCGCGCAGTCTGCGGTCAACCGAGCATCCTTCTAGCTGACGAACCTACCGGTAACCTCGATTCAACCAACGGCGAAGCCGTGATGGAACTGTTGCGCGACCTGCATCGCGGCGGCGCCACGATTTGCATGGTGACGCACGACGCGCGCTACGCGCAGCACGCGGATCGCATTGTCCACCTGTTCGACGGGTTGATCGTTGAAGAAGAGGCGGGATCGAACCGGCGGGAAGTTGTCGATGGCAAGACCGAAAATGGCAACGGGCTCGGAGCAATCGGATGATTCAACTGCGGAACGTCGAAAAAGCATTTGCTCAGGGGCCGACGAAGAACTACGTGCTGCGTCGCGTCGACTTTGATTTGAAGCCGGGTGAGTTTGTTTCGATCATGGGGCCTTCAGGCGCGGGGAAGTCGACGCTGTTGCACATCCTCGGCATGCACGACCAGGCCTGGACGGGTGAGTACTACTTTGAAGACGTCGCGGTGCACAAGCTCGACGCCAAAAAACGCGCGGCCTTGCGCAACCAGAATATCGGTTTTGTCTTTCAAAGTTATCACCTGCTCGACGATCAAACTGTTTTCGAGAACCTGGAACTGCCGCTCTCTTATCGCGACGTGAGCCGCAAAGATCGCCAGTCGATCGTTTGTGACACGCTGGATAAGTTTTCCATAGTTGGCAAAAAAGATCTCTATCCCACGCAACTCTCAGGCGGACAGCAGCAATTAGTCGGAATCGCGCGCGCAATGGTGGCCAAGCCGCGACTGATTCTCGCCGACGAGCCGACCGGCAATCTGCACTCGGGCCAGGGCAAAGAGATCATGGACATGTTCAAGCAACTCAATGATGAAGGCACCACGATTGTTCAAGTCACGCACTCCGAAGTGAACGCGGGCTATGGCAATCGGATCGTGCGCCTGGAGGATGGCTGGATAGTTAACAACTGAATCTGCCGCCGATCGCGAGCGCGGACCCCAGCGCGCGACTCTGCTAGCCCATCTGTGGTGGCAAACGTTTCAAAGGAGGAGCAACAGTGGACACTCTTTCAAAGGACGTCCGTTACGGAGTTCGCAGCCTGCTGAAACGGCCAGCTTTTACGGTCGTCGCCATTATTACGCTGGCGCTCGGCATTGGTGCGAACACGGCGATCTTTAGCACCGTCAACGCACTCCTCTTAAAGCCACTCCCATTTCCAGATCAGGACCGCATCGTCGCGCTTTGGGAAAACGTGCCTAGCCGCGGCGTCGAGCGAAACGAATGCGCAGTGGCGAACTATCTTGACTGGAAAGCCCAAAGCAAGAGCTTCGAACAACTTGGCATCTACTCCTGGTGGAGCACCAATCTAACTGGTGCGGAGACTCCGGAGCGTGTTCAAGGGTTTCAGGTAACTGCAAACTTTTTCGACATCGTGGGCGTGCGACCTGTCCTGGGCCGGAACTTTGCTCCCGATGAGAATGAGCCCGGGAAAGATCGTGTCGCTCTTCTTACCTATAGTCTTTGGCAACGACGTTTTGCCGGCGATCCTGACATTGTCAATAAGGTAGTCGCTACCAACGGCATTCAACGGATCGTAGTTGGTGTCCTGCCGCCAGACTTCAATTATCCCAAGGGCGCCGAAATTTATTCGCCGTTGGCCTTGACGCCGGAGTTATCAAAGAGTCGTCAAAGTCACAGCTTCCTGGGAATCGGTCGGCTGAAAACTGGCGTAACGCTGGCCAGCGCTCAGGCTGAACTCGACACGATTGCCGCGCCGCTGCAAAAACAGTATCCGGAAACCAATACCGGCCGCGGCGTCAAAATTTATCCCATCCTGCAAGACACCGTGCGGATGTATGCGACGGCCATTTGGGTATTGATGGGGGCCGTTGGCTTTGTCCTGCTCATCGGTTGCGCGAACGTCGCTAATTTGATGTTGGCCCGCGCCGCCGGTCGCCAGCGGGAGATGGCTTTAAGGGCGGCGTTGGGGGCGAGTCGTTTTCGCATCGTTCGTCAACTCCTGACCGAAAGCGTAATTCTGGGAATCGCCGGGGGCGCGATCGGCTTACTGGTAGCGCGCTGGTCGATAGATCTGTTGCGCACCGCCAATCCCGGCGAGGCCGCGCGTTTTGCGCCAGGTTGGAACCATCTGGGGGTTGATCCGACGGTGCTCGGGTTTGCAATCTTGCTTTCGGTTTTAAGCGGAGTGTTGTTTGGTTTAGCGCCTGCCTGGCAGTTATCAAATCCTGACCTAAACAGTGCCCTGAAGGAAGGTGGTCATCAGGCCAGCGCTGGTACCCATCGTCTCCGCGGTCTTTTGGTCGCTGCTGAAGTAGCACTTTCACTAATGCTCCTCGTTAGCGCCGGGCTGTTGATCCGCAGTTTCTTACAACTAGTGAAATCAGACTCCGGATTCAACTCGGAAAGTTTGTTGACGATGAACCTGGTGCTGCCGCGCGCGAAGTACAAGGAAGATGCACAGCGCGTGGCCTTCTATCAGGAGTTGGTGAACCGGGTGCAGCAACTCCCCGGCGTGAGTTCCGCCGCGACGGTAAATTATTTGCCCCTCGGTGGTAGCAACTCCTCGACTTCATTCTTGATCGAGGGAACCCCAGAGCCTCCGCCCGGCCAGCAGTTTGATGGACGATACCGGGTTTGCTCGCCTGGTTATTTTCAAACGATGGGCATACCCGTGCTCAAAGGGCGGGCGTTCACGGATCAGGATCGCGCTGGCGCGCAACCGGTGATCATCGTCAACGAAACGCTCGCGAGAATGTATTGGCCCACCACCGATCCGATCGGCAAACGCATGCGCTTCACCGGCCCACCAGCCGAAAACCCCTGGATGCAAGTAGTCGGAGTTGTTAAGGACGTCAAGCACGAGCTAAACCTGCCGATTACGCCTGATTACTATCTACCGCACGCGCAAGACGGTTGGAGCTCGATGGTCCTCGTCGCGAAAACGAGAGTAGAGCCCGAAGCCATGGCCGCGCCGATTCGGCAGGCGCTTTGGTCCCTCGACAAAGATCAGCCGGTCTTTGATGTGCACACTATGCAGGAAGTGCGGGCGATTTCGTTGGCCCTCTACAGCTTTTCATCGGTGACGCTGAGCATCTTTGCCGGTGTCGCGTTGCTGCTGGCCGCGATCGGGATCTATGGCGTGATGGCTTTCGCGGTGACCCAGCGCACGCGCGAGATTGGCATTCGCATGGCGCTCGGCGCGCGGGCCGGCGATGTTCTCAAATTGATCGTCAGAAATGGCATGACGATGGCGCTGATCGGCGTTGTAGCGGGACTGGCCGGCGCGTTTGGCCTAACACGACTGCTTGAGAGTTTGCTGTTCGGCGTCACACCGACTGATTCCATTACCTTCGTTGTCGTCACGGCAACACTTTTGTTCGTTGCGTTACTCGCCTGCTACATCCCGGCGCGTCGCGCAACGAGAGTAGATCCGCTGGTGGCGCTGCGCTACGAGTGATTTCTGCCACCCTTCTCCCTTTAGGCGAAGGGCTGGGGAAGAGGGGCAAAGCTGGTCGAGGTAATCCCTCTTCCTGTCCTCCCCACAGGGAGAGGGATTTAAGGAATAAAAAGATGCAAACATTCTGGCAAGACATTCGCTACGGAGCACGAAACATAGTTAAGCGTCCGGGCTTTACGGCGATCGTGCTCGCGACGCTAGCGCTCGGCATCGGCGCCAGTTCCGCAATTTTTAGCGTGGTGAACTCAGTGGTGTTGCGTCCGTTGCCATATCCACAAGGGGATCGCATCGTGGCCCTTCAGGAGCTGGATCAAAACGGCAAGAAGGTGCAGGTTACGCCTGCGAACTTCCTTGACTGGCGCGCACAAAACACGGTCTTCGAACAGCTCGCGGCAATTCTTACGCGACCCGCGAACCTCGCCTTTTCTGATCAGGCCGAGCGCGTCGATCTGGCGATGACTTCCGCCAACTTCTTTACAGTTTTTGGTGTGACGCCGGCAAGCGGACGTTTATTCCAGCTGAGTGACGAACAGCCAGGACACGCTCCAGTGATCGTGGTTAGTCATGCCCTATGGCAAAGGCGATTCGGTGGCGACAATTCTTTAGTCGGTAAGCCAATCACACTCGACGGCAATAGCTACACCGTAATCGGTATCGCGCCCGCCGGCTTTCGCTATCCGGACAAAACGGACGTCTGGCTGCCGCCCTACCGTCTAGCACCGACGATGACTGAACAAATGGATCCAACGCAGGTTCGTGGGTTTGGGATGCTCGCGGCGGTCGGGTTGCTGCGACCGGGGATTAGCGTGCGGCAAGCCGCCGCTGAAATGGAAACGATAACGGCGCGACTGCGTCAGGAGTATCCGGCTACTAACAACCGGCGCTTCAATCGCGTGCTATCGCTGCATGAACATCTGGTAGGCGATACGAGTTCGATGCTGCTGTTACTTTTCGGCGCGGTTGGTTTTGTTCTGTTGATTGCCTGCGCGAACGTAGCGAACCTCTTACTTGCCAGCGCCGCTTCCCGTCAGAAAGAAATGGCCATTCGCGCGGCGCTTGGGGCGTCGCGACTCCGCGTTATTCGTCAGCTATTGACCGAGAGTTTCATGCTCGCCGTAGTGGGTGGAGCGCTGGGCCTGCTGCTCGCTTTCTGGGGTGTCGCGCTGATGACGAAGTTTCTGCCTCGCGATTTCCCGCGCCTCGCTGAGATCACGCTCGATTGGCGAGTGCTCGCTTTTACTTTCGTCGCTTCAATTTTTACCGGCGTTCTGTTTGGTCTCGCACCGTCGTTGCAAATTTCGCGCACTGATGTTCAGGAGTCGTTGAAGGAAAGTGGCCGCGGCGCTTCGGCGGGCCGCCATAACCGCTTACGCAGTCTGCTTATTGTCAGCGAGGTCGCTTTGTCGGTGGTCCTGTTGGTCGGCGCCGGTTTGCTGTTTCGCAGTTTCATGCAATTGCAAGCAGTGAACACGGGATTCACTTCACAGCAAGTGTTGACTGTTCGTTTGTCTCCGGCAGGTAGCAATTACCGCCGTGACGCCGACTACATCAAGTTTTATGAGGGGGTCCGTCAGCGTGTTAGCACGGTCCCCGGCGTCGACTCGGTCGGACTCATCAACACGCTTCCGTTGGATAAAGGACCACAGGCGGGCTTCCAAATCGAAGGTCGGCCGCCGCTGACTACGGACAAGTGGCCGGGTGGTAACTACCGCACGGTGAGCTCAGATTATTTTCGAACGATGAACGTGCCGATTGTCCAGGGACGTAGTTTCAACGACCGCGATGTTGAAAACGCGCCCTTGGTAGTCATCGTTAACCAGGCCCTCGCGCGGCGAGATTTTCCCGGCGAGGATCCGCTAGGCAAGCGCATCAGCCTGGGTGCGAATAGCGTGACCAGGCAACCGGTGTGGTGGCAGATCGTCGGGGTGGCGGCCGACGTGCGCAGCCTCGAAATTCGCGACGAAGCTACTCCCGAATTTTACCTTTCTGCACTTCAAGACAGCTTCCCAAACATGTCGCTGGTGGTGCGCACGACCGTTGAACCGACTGGCGTTGTCGCCGCGGTGCGGCAGGCGGCGGCGGAAGTCGATAAGTCGGCGGCCGTGTCTGACGCGCAGACGATGGAACACATCGTTAGTCAGGCGGTCACGCAGCCACGGTTCAATTTTTTCTTGCTCGGCCTGTTCAGTGGCATTGCGCTGCTGCTTTCGGCGGCCGGGATTTACGGGGTGACCGCTTACAGCGTTACGCAGCGAACGCAGGAGTTTGGCATTCGCATGGCCCTGGGCGCGCAGGTCGGCGACGTATTGAGGATGATCATCAAGCAGGGAATGGTTCTGATTAGCGGCGGCATTGTGGTTGGCCTGGTGGCGGCGTTTGCGCTGACGCGGTTGCTACGAAAACTGTTGTTTGGCGTTAGCGTTACCGACCCACTCACGTTCGTCGCGATCACGTTAACGCTCGCATTTGTCGCGCTGCTTGCTTGTTACATACCCGCGCGACGCGCCACCAAGGTCGATCCATTGGAAGCGCTTAGATACGAGTAATGGAGCTGAGAGGCTGAATTGATGCAGACTCTATTAAAAGACATTCGATACGGAATGCGGATGTTGCTGCGAACTCCGGGCTTCACGTTTGTAGCGGTCTTGTCTCTGGCCCTGGGCATCGGCGCGAATTCAACCGTCTTCAGTTTGCTCGATGCTATTCGTCTGCGTTCGCTGCCAATTCCAAATCCGCAGCAGCTGGTCGACATTGCCACGGTCGCCGAAGATGGCGAGCCGCACACTGACTTTTCCTATCCGCTCTACGCCGGCCTCCGCGATCACAGCACAAAGTTGTCAGGGATGGTGGCTTATTCCGAAACCAATCTGGGTTTGGCGGTTGGCGATCAGACCGAACGCATTCGCGGCGAGTTTGTCAGCGCCAACTACTTTCCTGTGCTTGGCGTCCAGCCGGCGGTGGGCGTCGCTTTCAACCCGGAAGATGAACAAATAGGTGCGGCGCGCGGTGCAGTCATTAGTTATCCGCTGTGGAACCGACTGCTGGGTGGTGAATCATCAGTGATCGGTAAAAGCATCACGCTTAACGGCCGCACATTTTCTGTTTTGGGAGTAGCGCCGCGAGGCTTTACCGGATTGATTCGGGGACTACCCACTGACGTTTGGCTCGCGTTGCCGCATCAGGCGGAATTCGAGGGCAACCCGAAATTACTCAACACACCCACTCAAAGCTGGTTGAGTTTGGCCGGCAGACTACAACCGGGTGTGACGATGCAGCAAGCACAAGCAGAACTTTCCGCGTTGCTACCGGGTTTCTCCCAGGAGGCACAGGAGAGTGGAAAGTGGAGCGCGTTGTTGCGGCCGGCTGCCGGCGGCAACGACGCATATGTTTCCGAGCTCTCGCGTCCGGTGACGATGCTCTTGATCGCCGTCGCTTTGATACTCGCGATTGCCTGCGCCAACGTGGCCAGTCTCATGCTGTCGCGCGCGAAAGTTAGAGCGAGAGACATCGGCGTTCGTTTGGCGCTGGGGGCAAGTCGCTGGCGCATCATTAGGCAACTTCTGACCGAGAGCCTGATGCTCGCAGCGCTCGGCGGGATGGGTGGTCTGCTAATCGCGGCGTGGTCTTCGGGTCTCGCTGGCGGACTACAAACGAGAGCAGCCGGTCAGTTGGGGATTGATGCTTCACCTAACTTAAGAGTGCTGGCTTTCACCTCTGCGGTCGCTGTGCTCACCGTGCTTTTGTTTGGCGTCGTGCCGGCGCTAAGCGCTTCGCGCGTCGACCTGGTTCCCCTTCTCAAAGATTCAACCGGAGCAACGGCGCGGTCTAACAGGCGCCGCCCATCCCTGCATAGTTTGCTGGTCGTAACGCAAGTGACGCTGTCCCTGATCCTGCTGGTCGGGGCGGGATTATTTATTCGCAGCCTCTGGAAGTTGCAATCGATCGACAAGGGATTCGCCGGCGAAAACGTAGTGGCAATGTCGCTGAACATGGGACTGCAGGGCTTTGACGACAAACGCGGTGCACAGTTTTACCAGTCGACTCTCGAAGCGCTGCAGTCAACTCCCGGAATTCAGTCGGCCAGCCTCGCCAGCGCGCTGCCCGTTTCTGCCGGCGGGTCGCGCGTCTCGGGACCAGCCAATACCACCAAACCCGCGATCAACGAACCGTACTCGGTCGACATGATTTCAATCGGCCCACGTTTTTTTGAGACTACGGGCTTGCCGCTGCTGCGCGGTCGCGACTTTGGGGTCGTTGATACTGAAAAGTCAGAGCAGGTAATCATCATTAACGAGTCGATGGCCAGGAAATTCTGGCCCAACACCGAGGCATTGGGTCAAAGTTTTTCCGACGGACATGAAGAATTCCGCGTGGTGGGCATTGCGCGCGATACCAAATATCGCAACCTGCGTGAAGCGCCGCGCACCACCATGTATCAACCGCTGACGCAATCTTATCGTCGCGGCATGACGCTGCTGGTCAAAACGAATGGGGCGCCCAAAAGCATTGTTCCCGTGGTGCAAGCGCGGCTTCGCCAACTCGAACCAGCCACCACAATCTTCAACGTCAGAACCCTCGTCGAACATGTGGGCCGCTCGCTTTACGTCGAACAAATGGAAAGCACTTTGTTAATTCTCTTTGGCTTGCTGGCCCTGGTTCTGACGGCGGTGGGTATCTACGGCGTGGTTGCGTATTCAGTCGCGCAACGCACGCGTGAAATGGGAATTCGCATGGCGCTGGGCGCTCAAAGAAAAGACGTTTTGAAATTGATTCTGAGAAAAGGTCTCACGCTGATCATTTGGGGCGGCGCGCTTGGACTGGTCGGTTGTTACTGGTTGTCGAGCCTCGTGTCGAGCCAGCTTTATGAAATCAATCCGTTTGATCCGTTGACGATGACGGCGGTGGTCGGGGTGCTTTTTCTAGTTGCACTCCTGGCCAGTTACATCCCGGCGCGTCGCGCAACGAGAGTCGATCCGTTAGTGGCGTTGAGATACGAATAACGCGTCCCGTTCTCATTAACTCCGGGCTTCAGCCCGGTGATGAGGAATTCGAAGAACGGGAAACCGTTTAAACGGTTTTCGGTTTTAGTGGTTTTGATCACCGCGCTAAAGCACGGTGCTAATGAGATCCAAAAGCAGAAAACAAAATGTTGGACTTTAACTGCATGACCCCCAAAGGTCCCTAAGTTTCTATTTGAAGGAGAAAAAATGCGTATCAAAACTTTCGGCGGTCTCGCAATGTTGCTCTTGTTTTCGCTGGTCTCCGTGCCGACGGTGCGGCCGCAGACAAAAAACAAGGCACCGCGCGAGTCGTTTGCTCCCGACAAGGAACGCGGAGCAAAGCAGGATGAGCGAAATCAAAACGAGCCACCACGCGACGGCGAGGAGTGGTATGAGCGCGCTTATCGCATGCACAGCTCTGACAGATATCCAGAGGCGATTGAGGCCTTCCAGCGAGCGATCGATCTCGGCTATCGCAAAGGCACAGCCATGTACAACATCGCCTGTGGCTACTCCTTGTTGAATGACAAAGAGAATGCGCTGCTGTGGCTGCAACGGGCGCTGGATAACGAGTTTGACGGGCGCGAGCGACTGCGCAACGATTCGGATCTTGATCCACTCCGCACCGACGCTCGCTTCAAGAAAATCATGGACAGCCTGCCGAAGGATGACGAGTCGGAGTCTACCTGGAAAAAGAAACGCCAGAAAGTTGACCGCCTCGAGCGAGCAAATATTGACTACGCAAAGCTAACCCAGGACTCGTCGACAGACGGCGAGAAGTGGGCGGCTGTTGGTATGCGCATGTTGCTGCTGCGAGACATGGACCGTTCGATTACCGCCTTGCTCAAAGCGGTCAGCTATCTGAACGAGCAGCCAAGTGGGGCGATGTACAACCTCGCCTGCGCCTATTCGCTCAAGGGTGATCGCAAGAGCGGGATCGAGTGGCTTGAGAAATCTATCAATGCCGGTTTCGATAGTCCGCAAAAACTCAGTTACGACCCTGACATTAATAATCTGCGCAGCGACGCGCGGTTTCCAGCTCTGGAAAAGTTGAGCAACATGCTCTCGCTCTCCCAGTTTAACGATGAGAGTGACGAGAAGATCAGACACAAAGACTCCGGTGAGGACTACCGGTACAACAAAGAACGTTGGGCGCCGGCCATCGCGCTTTATGAGTCGTTCTTAAAGAGTGAACCAAACAACGGCCGCGCCTGGGCCAACCTGGCCTACGCGCGTCATTACTCCCACGAGCACTCCAAAGCAATTGAAGCGTGGGAACACGCCATCGCTCTGGGTTACAGCAAAGCAACTTCGACCTACAACATCGCTTGCGCCTACGCGATGCTCAAACAGAATGATCTGGCATTCGAATGGTTGGATCGAGCTTTCAAAGCGGGGTTCGAAACCAACGGCACCCTGCAGTGGGATCACGACCTCGACAACCTGCGATCTGATCCGCGGTTCAAGCAGTTGGTCAGTTCCTACACCTACAACCGCAAGCTGAAGATGAACCAGGAAGAAGAAGAAGAGTAATCGCACTTGGCAAAAGGCTTGAGCCGACGAGGTGACTCAAGCCTTTTGCTGAATCGGGAGAAGACAACATGGAAACACTGCTGCGAGACCTTCGTTACGGCGCGCGAAGTTTGTTAAAACGCCCCGGCTTCACGGCGATGGCTTTGCTCGCGCTGGCCCTGGGCATCGGCGCAAACACGGCAATCTTCAGTCTCGTCAACGCCGTGCTTTTGCGTCCTCTGCCGTTTTCTGAACCGGACAAGCTCGTTTGGGTTTTTGGAAATATTCGCGGGGGCGGCAGCCGCGCCAGTGTGTCGCCGCTTGATTTTCTCGACTATCGAAAAGAGAACACGACTTTCGAAGAGTTCGCCGCGTCGTTCTCGGTGCCCGTGCCAATAAATCTTACGGGCAGCGGCGAACCCGAGCGACTGACGTCGGCCGGCGTGACGGGCAACTACTTTCGCGCCCTTGGCGTGAAGCCCATGCTCGGGCAAACCCTGCAACCGCAAAACGAAAAGACCGGCAGCGATCAGGTGACGGTTCTTAGTTACGCGCTCTGGCAGAAACGCTTTGGCGGTGATCCGGACATCGTCAACAAAACTATCACGCTCGATAGCCGGCCTTTTTTGATTCTCGGCGTGATGCCCCCCGGCTTCAGCTACCCCGGCGAATCACAGTTGTGGGTGCCGATGAACTTCGACGCGGCGCCGGGAATGAAACAACGCAAGGCGCACTTTCTGCGACCAATCGGCAAACTCAAGGAAGGCGTCACCCTCGCGCAGGCCCAGGCAGACACTGACGCGGTCGCGCGCCGGCTTGAAGAGCAATACCCGGACACAAATCAAAACTGGAACCTGCGACTCGTCTCGTTGCGCGAACAACTTGTCGGTAACACCCGGCCCACGCTTCTGATTCTGTTTGGCACGGTCGGTTTTGTGCTGCTGATCGCCTGCGCCAACGTGGCGAATCTGCTGTTGGTTCGCGCCGCGGGCCGGCAGAAGGAAATTGCTTTACGCAGCGCCATGGGCGCCGGTCGTTTGCGCATCATCAGGCAAATGATTACCGAAAGCGTGCTGCTGTCAGTGGTCGGCGGCGCGCTCGGAACGCTCCTGTCTATCTGGGGAATTGAACTCCTCGTCAAGTTGAGCGAAGGAAGTTTGCCGTCAACTGCAATCGTTAGAATCGATGCGACAGTGCTCGGGTTCACGCTGCTGGTCTCAGTGCTCACCGGCGTTCTGTTCGGTTTGGCTCCGGCGCTGCGCACGATGCGACTCAACCTGAGCGAAGCTTTGAAGGAAGGTAGCCGGAGCGCGGGCGATAGTGCGCGTCGAAATCGCGTGCGCAGCGGACTGGTTGTGCTCGAAAGCGCCCTCGCTGTCGTTTTGTTAATCGGTGCGGGGCTTTTGGTAAAGAGTCTGATTCGTCTGCAGAACGTTAGTCCCGGCTTTGAAGCGCATAACGTTCTCACGCTGCGCGTTGACTTGCCACGAGGCAAGTACGACAAGCCGGAGAAAACCACGAATTTCTTCTCGCAGTTGGAAACTCGTTTGCGCGGGCTGCCAGGCGTGGAGGAAGTGGGTTACATCAGCGAGTTGCCACTCACGGGTCAGCCAAACGACATGCCCTATACCGTCGATGGTCGCGATCCCAACGATCCGAGTGCTTCATTCGATCACGATTTTCGCCGCGTCAATCTTCGTTACTTCAACTCGCTGAACATTCCCTTGCTGCGCGGACGCAATTTCACCGAGCAGGAAGTTCGGCAGAGCGCGAAAGTGCTGATTGTCAGTCAGCTCCTGGTTAATCAGGCTTTTCCGACTGAAGACCCAATCGGCAAGCGAATCGTCATGGCCATGGGCGATGACAAGTGGGAAATCATCGGCGTGGTTGGCGACGTCAGACATCGCGGCCTGGAGAGTGCGCCGGCGCCCGCAATGTATCTGCCCACTTATGCGAACGGATCGATGAACGTTGTAATCAAAGGCAAAGTCGAGCCGACGACTCTCGCCGCTGCGGTGCGCAAAGAAGTGTCCGCCATTGATCCGGATCAACCGATCGCAGCGGTGCGCACGATGGAAGATTGGATGAGCACATCAGTCGCCGGCCCACGCTATCGCACGACGTTGCTCACCTTGTTTGCACTCGTCGCGCTGCTGCTTGCGGCCACGGGAATCTACGGCGTGATGGCTTACTCGGTGACCCAGCGGACCCATGAGATTGGCGTGCGCATGGCGTTGGGCGCCCGACGATTTGATGTTCTCAGATTGGTGGTCCGGCAGGGAATGACCCTCGTGCTCGCCGGCGTGGTCGTTGGCCTGTTGGCGGCGTTTGGTCTGACACGCGTTATGCGAACTCTATTGTTTGACGTGACCGCAAACGATCCGCTGACGTTTGTAGCCGTAGCGGGTCTGCTCACGCTGGTCGCGTTTCTCGCTTGCTACGTGCCGGCGAGAAAAGCGACGAAAGTCGATCCGCTGACGGCGCTGCGTTACGAATAATGCAACGTCGATGGAGTGGGTCAGTACCGTCCGCGGTAGCGGATGGGTGATGCGTGAATGCCACTGATGTACGGACCCACCCGCTACCGCAGGTGGTACTGAGAGGAATTGCAATGAAGACCCTATTACAAGACTTGCGTTACGGGCTGCGGATGCTCGCGAAGACCCCTGCCTTCACGCTTGTCGCAGTGGCGTCGCTCGCCTTGGGAATCGGGCTCAACACCACAATCTTCAGCGTCGTCAACGTTCTTCTCGTTCGTCCCGTGCCAGTATTGAAAGATCAGGGCCACCTTGTTTGGCTGCGCGCGTCGATTTCTTATCCCGACTATGTTGACTACAAAGACCAGACGAAAAGTTTCAGCGGCATGACTGCCATTTCCGGTACGAGTGAATTCAGTCTCGCACAAGGCGGAGAACCTGAACTTATCAAGGGCGAGTATGTAACCGACAACTATTTCGACGTGCTCGGAGTTAACGCACTCAAGGGTCGCACTTTCGATCAAGCTGCTGGAAGTTCTGCGGTACCCGTTGTTGTTCTAAGTGAACATCTATGGCGCACCCGCTTCAACTCCGACGGTGCGATTGTTGGGCGACAAGTTTCTTTGAACGGCTTTAGCTTCACGGTGATTGGCGTCGCGCCCAAAAATTTCATCGGCACCGAAGTTGGTCTCGATCGTGATCTTTGGGTGCCGCTTGCTATGCACCCGGTACTGAATACTCCTGACTCCTCCAGAGCGGCGGACCCAATAGCTAACAGATTCACCGAGCGACGCAGCCATTGGCTGGCCGTGTTTGCTCGCCTGAAACCTGGCGTCTCGCGCGAACAGGCCGGAGACGAACTGACCACAGTCGCGACCCACGTTGCTGAAACATACAACGGCAAGGTTGACCCGGAAACGCTGCGGAGCGTTCGGCTTCTGAAAATGAGTGGCGGCATGGACCCGCGAGATCAAGAGGACGCGTTACCGGTTGCGGGAATTGTGATGGCAGTGGTCGCGCTGGTCCTGCTAATCGCTTGCGCCAACATTGCCGGACTCCTTTTGGCACGCGCCGCCATACGCCGGCGAGAAACTGCAATTCGTCAGGCGCTTGGCGCAACTCGCAGACGGCTCGTACGACAGTGGCTGACGGAAAGCATTTTGTTGGGAATCGCCGGGGGCGTGCTGGGTTTATTGCTGGCGCTGTGGGCTAACCAGCTGCTGATTTCTTCTTTGCAGAACACGCCGCTGGCGACGCTTGAGCTGGGGCTGGACTGGCGTGTACTTGGTTTCACGTTAGCGCTTTCCGTCGCTACCGGAATTGTTTTCGGACTTGCTCCGGCGCTTCACGCGTCGCGACTAGATATCGTTCGCGCTCTCAAGAGCGAAGACGGCGGCCGCGCTGGTCTTCGTCGTTCGCGCTTGCGTGCAGTGTTCGTTACCGCGCAGGTCACCCTTTCGGTTGTGCTTTTGATTGGCGCCGGGCTGTTCATCCGCTCGTTACAAAAAGCCAGCGCAATCGATCCAGGCTTTCGCGTTGATAGCGGTCTGACGGTTCCCGTCAACCTCGGGTTGTTGCGCTACAAAGAAGCTGAAGGAAAAAACTTCTATCGCAATTTATTGACGCGAGTAGAAGCGCAGCCGGGAGTGGAGCGCGCCAGTCTGGTGCGTTTTGCGCAACTCGGTTTCTCGTTCGCACAGTTTCAGGTGTTCGCCGAAGGTGGCAATGCCGGATCGACGAAGGAAGGCCTGAGCACCGGATTCAACGTCGTCGGCCCGAATTATTTCAAAGCGATGGAAACGCCGCTGCGTGGCCGAGACTTCGCGCAGACAGATCGAGATGGCGCGCCCGGGGTGGCGGTAGTGAACGAGACACTGGCCGCGACGCTCTGGCCGGGAGAAGAAGCGTTAGGCAAGCGCATTAGTGTATCCGGCCCGGAAGGACCATTCCTCGAGGTTGTTGGCGTGGCCCGCGACGGCAAGTATCGCTCACTCGGCGAAGCGCCGCGTCCCTACATCTATCAGCCGGTCTTGCAGTCTTACGATCCAAAGATGACGCTGGTGGTGCGCACCACCGGCGAACCACGATCCGTGGCGGGCGCGGTGAGCCAACAAATTAGGGATCTCGACGCCAACCTTCCGATTGCAGACATAAAAACCCTGCGTGAACAAGTAGACCTTTCTCTGTTTCCTTCGCGCATCGCCGCGTGGACGCTGGGTGGTTTTGGGTTACTGGCGCTCCTGCTCTCCGCTATCGGGATTTACGGAGTGGTTTCTTATTCAGCGGCGCAGCGCACGCGCGAGATTGGTGTGCGCATGGCGTTGGGTGCGCGGAAAAAAGATGTCCTCAGTCTCGTGCTCGGCGAGGGATTGTCGGTCATCGCGATTGGATTAGTGGTGGGATTGTTGCTGGCATTTCTGGCGACGCGCGCGATCGCGAGTTTTCTGTATGGCGTTAGCGGCACTGACCCCCTGACTTTCGCCGGCGTGCCGCTGCTGTTGGGCTTCATCGCGCTGGTCGCGTGTTACGTGCCGGCCCGACGCGCGACGAAGGTCGATCCGCTGAACGCGCTCAGGTACGAGTAGGGCGGGAATGAGTATTCCCCTCCCCTTGGGAGGGGAAAAGGGGAGGGCTTAGCGGCGCTTAACCCCTCTCCCCACCCTCTCCCAAAGGGCGAGGGAGAAGGCAGAAAAGCTCAGAAGGGAAGTAACAATGCAGACCTTATGGCAAGACATACGTTACGGCGTGCGGATGTTGGTAAAGAGCCCCACCGTAACTCTCGTAGGCATCGTCGCCTTGACGCTGGGGATTGGTGCTAACACAGCCCTCTTCAGCGTAGTCAACGCAGTTCTGATTCGCTCGTTGCCGTATGCGGAAGGCGAACGCTTGGCGATGGTTTGGGAAAATCGCAAGACCACCGGCAATGCTCAGAACGTCATTAATCTCGGCAACTTTTACGATTGGAAAGATCAGAACCACGTCTTTACTGACATGGCCGCTTTTTTTGATCGCAACTTTATTCTGACTGGTGACGGTGAGCCCGAAGAGGTGCCGAGCCAAATCGCGACTCCGAATTTGTTTTCAGTGCTTGGGGTGACGGCCCTACACGGTCGCACCTTCCTGCCAGACGACGGTAAGGACGATGGCCCAAACGTCATCGTGATTAGTTACAACCTCTGGCAACGGCGCTTCGGCGGTGCTCCAGTCATCGGTCGCGACGTCATGATGAGCGGCCAGAAAAACACCATCGTCGGGATTCTCCCACCGAACCTCGGCTGGTATGTGCAAAAGGGCTCCATGATCAATGCCGCGCCGGAAATTTGGGCGCCCTGGCAGATTGCCGATGCACTGAAACAACGCCGCGGTCGATTTGCGCGCGCAGTCGCACGACTAAAACCTGGTGTGACAATCGAGCAGGCCCAGAGTGAGATGAATGTGATCGGGGCCAGACTGGAACAACAGTATCCGGATTTCGACAAGAACTGGGGAGTTAATGTGGTCCCGTTGCGCACGCAGTTTACGGGAAACGTGCGCCGGCCCTTGCTGATTCTGCTGGGCGCAGTTGGATTTGTTTTGCTGATCGCGTGTGCAAATGTAGCCAACCTTTTGCTGGCGCGCGCGTCTTCGCGGAAAAAGGAAATTGCAGTTCGCGCCGGACTCGGCGCCAGCCGTTGGCGTATTGCTCGTCAACTGCTCACCGAAAGTGTGTTGCTTTCAATGATCGGAGGCGCGTTTGGTTTGCTGCTCGCGTGGTGGGGAACCAGAGCGCTGGTAGCGCTCAGTCCGCCGGCGCTAATGGACCTGCGTGACGTTTCGATCAGTTTGCCAGTCCTGGGTTTTACGTTCGCGCTGACGTTACTTACCGGAATTGTGTTCGGCTTGGTCCCGGCAGTCGAAGCGGCGCGTTTCGATCTCAACGACTCACTAAAGGATGGGCGCAACCTTGGTGGCGGTGCGCGTAGTAATCGCTTGCGAAACGGTTTTGTCGTAGCGCAAGTCGCGCTCGCGCTCGTACTCCTGGTGGGCGCGGGCTTGTTTGTCAAAAGTTTTGGCCGTTTGCAGTCAGTAGACCCTGGGTTCAATGCGAAGAATTTGTTGACCTTCAAAGTCAGTTTGCCGGGCCGCAAGTATGACACGGACCAAAAGCAGCTGGATTTTTTCAATCGCGCTCTCGAACAGCTTCGGGCCATCCCTGGAGTTGAATCGGCTGGCGCGATCAACACGCTCCCCTTCAACGGTCCCCACTCAGGAACTTCAATGCATGTCGAAGGACGCCCGGAGTTGCCGAGCAGCCAGGGCCCGAGCGTAGGAATTTGCGTGACGGATCTCAACTACTTCCAGACGATGCAGATTCCGCTGCTACGCGGCCGGCTGTTTACGCCGGAAGAGGCGAGGGAAGTGCGTCACGTGGTTGTCGTTAATGAAGAGTTCGTGCGCCGGAATTTTCCCGGCGAAGATCCGTTAGGCAAGCGGGTCACGATCTACATGAAAGACCCGAACGTGCCGACACAAATCATCGGCGTCGTGGGCAACACCAAACATTTAGGACTGGATTTGGAAAACGAGGAACTCGCGTATTGGCCGCAGCCGGAACTTGTTTACTCGAGCATGACGATCGTAATTCGCACGAAAGCCGATCCGACCAGCATCACTTCCGCCGCGCGCAACGTAATTCAGAGCATCGATCCGGAACAACCACTTGGCGAAGTGATAACAATGGAAGGGTTGCTTTCGCGGTCAGTGGCGCGCTCGCGGTTCAGTGCAGTTCTGCTCGGCGTGTTTTCGCTGGTGGCGTTGCTGCTGGCAGCTGTCGGCATTTATGGCGTGATGTCTTACTCAGTGCAACAACGCACTCACGAAATTGGATTGCGGATGGCGCTGGGGGCGCAACGTGGCGACGTATTGCGCCTCGTAGTGAAGCAGGGAGTGGCCGTCGCGCTGATCGGCGTGAGCCTGGGATTAGCTGCGTCGTTCGGACTAACTCGCACGATCGTTAGTTTGTTGTTCGAAGTTCAAGCCACCGATCCGAAAACGTTTGCGTTAACGGCAACGGGATTGTTTGTCATTACGTTGCTGGCTTGTTACATCCCGGCGCGGCGCGCGACCAAGGTCGATCCGTTGGTGGCGCTGCGATACGAATAAAAGTTTCCCTCCCTTTGGGAGGGGATTAGGGGAGGGCTTAACGGAACGCCCTTATCCCCTCTCTCTAACCCTCTCCCAAAGGGAGAGGGAATATTCGAGGCATTTATGGAAACACTACTTAAAGATCTCCGCTACGGAATCCGTAGTCTGGTTAAGCGACCGGCGTTCACCGCAATCGCAATTGCGACACTCGCGTTGGGTATCGGACTCAACACCGCAATCTTCAGCGTCATCAACGCAGTGCTGTTGCGGCCGCTCTCTTACGGCGATCCGGTACGACTAATCAGTATTCGTTCCAATCAGTCAGCGCTCGACCTGGCGGACGTTGAAGCGCAAACAAAAGCGTTTAGCTCGCTCGGCGGCGAAGTCAAACAGCCGCTTGACTACACCGCCGGCGGCGAACCAATGCAGTTTCAAATTGGCCAGGTAACTGGTGGTTACTTTGAAACACTTGGCGTCAACGCTGAACTCGGTCGGGTAATCACTCATGACGACGACAAAATCGGCGCGCCATTCGTCGTGGTGCTTGGTCACGATCTATGGCTGAAACAATTTGGTCGCGACCCGCAAATTCTCGGTAAGGGAATTCCGTTGAGCGGGAACGTCTACACGGTGATCGGCGTGATGCCGGCGAGTTTTGCTTCACCGCGCGACAACACGGAAGCGTGGACGCCAGTGCACGTCTCGAATCCAATCGCCGCGAATTTTCGTGGCGTGCATTTCCTGCGCAGTTACGGTCGCTTGGCTGCGGGCGCGACCATCGATCAAGCCAGGGCCGAAATGCAGGTCATCGACAAAAATCTGGCCGCCCAAAATCCGGCCGAGAGCAAGAACCGTACGACTGTGTTGATACCGCTGCAGGAACGAATTGTCGGCCAATCGCGGCAGTCGTTGTTGGTTTTGTTTGCGGCCGTGAGTTTGGTGCTGCTCATTGCTTGCGCAAACTTCGCGAACTTGCTGCTCGCGCGCGCCGCCGAGCGTGAACGTGAATTCGTAATTCGTACAGCCTTAGGCGCCGGTCGCTGGCGACTGATCCGCCAACTGCTTACCGAGAGTGTCATGGTTTCGTTAATTGGTGGCGCGCTCGCTGTGTTGTTGGCAATCTGGGCTACGAATCTGCTGATCGCCTTGCAACCTGATAACCTGCCGCGCCTTCAGGAAATTGGCGTCGACGCCCGGGTCCTCGGCTTCACCTTTGGCCTATCGTTGCTGACCGGAATTGTTTTTGGCTTGTTGCCCGCCTGGACTGCGTCGCGCGCGGCAATGAACGACGCACTAAAAGAAGGTGGGCGTAGTGCCACTGCCAGCGGTTTTCGTCAACGTTTGCGCAGCGCTTTTGTAGTCGCTGAGTTGGCCATCGCGCTGGTCCTGTTGGTGGGCGCCGGTCTGCTAATCAAAACGTTCTGGAAACTTCGGGCAGTTGAACCCGGATTCAATCCCGATCATCTGATGACGATGCGAGTGGAGTTGCCGGAAGCGCGATACAAAGATGTCGCGATCCAGACGCGTTTTCGGAATCAGGTTTTGAATGGCGTGAATTCTTTGCCAGGCGTGCAGGGCGCGCTCGTTAGTGAGTTACCGCTGAGTGGTGATTCGCTTAACCATGATTTCCTGATTGAAGGCCGCGCCCCTATCAATCCGGGTGATGAGCCCAGTCTGGAAACCCGCAGCGTGATGGGCGACTACTTCCGCACCATGCAAATCCCGTTGCGTGCGGGCCGCGACTTTGACCCGCAGGATTTTCGCGACAACGCGCCGTTGGTCGGGATCGCTAACAATGACATGGTCCAGGAGTATTTCAAGAATGAAGATCCGATTGGCAAACGGATCCGCTGGGCGCGCAATCCGCAAGTGGAGTGGATAACGATCGTCGGAGTAGTTGGCGACGTAAAACACTTCGGTCTTGATGTGCCGGAGCAACCGGCGCTCTATTCGCCCTACACCCAAATTAGTCCCTGGAAGCGCTGGATGACTTTGGTGGCCCGCACCCAATCGGAGCCGGAGTCAATGGCGCAGCAAATCAAGCAGCAAGTTTGGAAAGTTGATCCGCAGATCCCCGTCACGAAAGCGAAGTCGATGCGCGACGTTGCGGCGGCATCGTTCGCTGCACGTCGTTTCAATATGTTGCTGTTGGCGCTTTTTGCGGGACTCGCTTTGCTGCTCGGCGCCGTGGGCATTTACGGCGTGATGTCATACGCGGTCACCCAGCGCACGCAGGAGATTGGAATTCGCATGGCGCTCGGGGCGCGGGCTACCGATGTCCTGGCGTTGATCCTGCGGAATGGGATGACGCTTGCGGTGATTGGCGTGGCGATTGGCGTTGCCGGTGCACTCGGGCTGACTCGGTTGCTAAAGGCGTTTCTTTTCGGTGTCACCGCAACTGATAAAGCGACGTTTATTGCTGTTTCCGCGGTGCTGATCTTCGTTGCGTTGGTGGCGTGCTATCTGCCGGCACGACGAGCGACAAAGGTCGATCCGCTGGAAGCGCTGCGATACGAATGATCCGGCCGATTCGGCTTTGAGTTGTTTTCGTGTGATTTGCGTTTTTACTTCGTGTCTATTAGTGGATTGTTTTGTCGCTTTGGGCAAAGCATAACCACGAAAACACACCGACTCATAAGCACGAAAGACCCGAAGGTGCGTAGGAGTAAGACTATGGAAACATTACTGAAGGACATTCGCTACGGCGCGCGAAGTTTGCTCAAGCGGCCCGCGTTTGCGGCGATTGCTGTTGTGACGCTGGCCCTGGGCATCGGCGCGAACACCGCAATTTTCAGTGTCGTTAACACCGTACTGATTCGTCCGTTTCCTTACCGTGATGCTCAGCGCGTGATCACCTTGTGGCAGAACAACGTAAAAGCAGGTGTCTCTCGCAATGATGTCTCGCCGGCAAATTTTCTTGATTGGCAGGAACAGAGCCGTTCATTTGCGTCGATGGCCGGGATTGAGCCTTTCGGTTTCAGCATGATCGGTAACGGAGAGCCCGAAAGATTTGGCGCGTGGCTGGTCACCGATCGGTTCTTCGAGACGATTGGCAGCAATGCGCTCTACGGCCGCACTTTCAACTCCCAGGATTATCAAGCAGGCAACGAACGCGTAGTGGTGATTGGCTACGGCCTCTGGCAGCGCCGGTTCGGCGGCGATCCAAATCTCATCGGTCAAAAGTTGACTCTCAACGGCCAACCTTACGTTGTGGTCGGCGTGATGCCAAAGCAGTTTGAGTTTCCGGCTGAGCGGGAAGTTTGGGCGCCGCGGGTAATACGCGAGCGCGACCGTCAATTGCGCGGACCCACCTACTGGAACGTGATTGCACGTTTGCAGCCCGGCGTGACCATCGCACAGGCGCAAGCGGAGATGAACAGCATTGCGCGCAACCTCGAGGTTCAGTACCCAGACACGAACGGCGGGATGGGCACAACCATTGTTTCGCTACCCGAACAGTTGACCGGCAATGTGCGCAGCTCTTTGTGGATTCTGCTGGGGGCCGTTGGCTTTGTCCTGCTTATCGCCTGCGGAAACGTAGCCAACCTGCTGCTGGTGCGCGGCGCGGAGAGAACCCGTGAGTTTGCTGTTCGCTCGGCTTTAGGTGCGGCGCGCGCCCGCCTCGTCCGACAACTCCTGACTGAAAGTATTTTGCTGGCGCTGCTTGGCGGCACTCTTGGAGTGATGTTCGCCTCGTGGGGTGTCAAACTGATTCTCGCTTTCAACACCGCGAAAATTCCCCGCATTGAATACGTTAGCCTCGACTGGCGCGTGTTGGTATTTGCGTTGGGCTTGTCGTTGCTTACCGCCGTGTTGTTTGGCCTGATTCCGGCGGCCCAGTTCTCCAGTCCGAATTTACGATCAAGTCTGACTGACGGCAGCCGTGGTGCGGTTGGAAAATCGGCCCAACATTGGGTGCGAAACTCTTTGGTGGTGACTGAAGTTGCCGTTGCCCTGATGCTACTAACCGGCGCTGGCTTGCTCGTCAGAAGTTTTGTCTCCGTGACGCGAGTTGACCCGGGGTTTGAAACAGACCGCTTAGTTGCACTCCAGGTGTTTCTGAGTCGCAACTATCAAAAAACCGAGGAGATTACCGGCTTCTTCGATCAGTCGCTCGAAAAGATCAAGGCTGTGCCTGGAGTAGAGGCAGCTGCAATTGTCGCCAGTCCGCCGTTTATCAATCTCGAACAAGATGCGCCGTTCACCATTCAAGGCCATCCGCCGCCGCCGAAGGGAAGTGAACCCAGTTCGTACTACACCGAGGTATCGGCTGACTATCTGCGCACTCTCAACGTTCCCCTGCGTCAAGGACGTTTCTTCACTGGTTTCGATAGAGGCGGTAGCGCCAGCGTGGCAGTCATCAATCAAGCAATGGCTGAACGCTTCTTCGTTAACGAAGATCCGATCGGCAAGAAAGTGACGGTGATGTTTGATCAGCCGGAGACGCGCGAAATCGTTGGCGTCGTTGGCAACGTGCTGCACAGCGGGCTGGATAGTAATCCCCGACCGGAACTGTTTGTTCCGCATTCGCAGAGTCCCAACACGCAAATGACGTTCGTGGTAAAGACCACGGCCGATCCGGCGTCGCTGTTGCCCGCAGTGAAGAATGCGATTCGCGAGGTCAATCACAACCAGACGTTTGCGAAGACAGCGACCATGAAAGAGCTGGTGGCCGATTCACTCAAGCAGCGGCGTTTCAATTTGTTCCTGTTGGTTTCGTTTGCGCTTGTAGCCCTCATCCTGGCGGGCGTGGGCGTTTACGGGTCGATCAACTATTCAACGAAACAACGAACGCAGGAAATCGGTCTGCGCATGGCGCTCGGCGCACAATCCTTTGACGTGCTGCGCCTGATCGTCGGCCAGGGGCTGGTGTTGTCGCTGTTGGGAGTTGGCATTGGCCTGGTTGGCTCGTTTGGGTTAACGCGATTAATGCGCGGGCTGCTGTTTGGAATTAGCCCGACTGATCCACTGACGTTCGCTGCGATCGCTCTGTTGTTAACGGCGATCGGAGTCGTCGCTTCCTGGATCCCGGCGCGACGCGCCATGAAGGTCGATCCGCTGGAAGCGCTGCGATACGAATGATCTGTTTTCTCCCCGTCCCTTTGGGAAGGGGAAAAAGGGGAAGGGCTTAGCGCGATAGTCCCTCTCCCTAACCCTCTCCCAAGGGGAGAGGGGATCTAAGGGCAAGCGAAAGAGGATGACATGCAAACACTTTGGCAGGATTTGCGCTTCGGCGCTCGGATGTTGCTCAAGAATCCCGGCGTGACCGCCATCGCGGTAATTACCCTCGCGTTGGCGATTGGCGCAAACACTGCCATCTTCAGCGTGGTCGATGCCGTCGCGCTCCGCCCGCTCTCCTACAAGAATCCCGATCGTCTCGTCGCTCTCTGGGAAAACGTGCCGCAACGCGGACGCTGGCGCGTAACTCCCGCAAATTACTTCGACTGGAAAAAACAGAACCACACTTTCGAAGACATCGCCGCGTTTGGCGCTTCAACGCTGACGTTGACAGGTGATGGACAACCCGAACAGTTACAGGGAACGCGCGTGGGCAGCGGCTATTTCAACGTGGTTGGAGTTGAACCCAAACTCGGACGCCCGTTCGTCTCTGAAGAATTTGAGGCGGGCAAGAACCAGGTAATCATCCTCAGCGAGCAGTTTTGGAAAACGCGTTACGGTGCCGATCCGGGGATCGTTAATCGCGCGATTACGCTCGACGGCAATAGTTACACAGTTGTCGGCGTCATGCCCGCGGGCATTTATCCAGGCTGGCCCAACGTCTCGGCGAAGATTTCTTTCGAGAGCGACCAGCAGCAGTACTGGACGCCGATGACCTTCACTGCGCAACGCGCCAGCAACCGAAACTCTCACGTGCTCGGTGTGTTGGGCCGTTTGAAACCAGGCGTCACGCTGGCGCAGTCACAGGCAGATATGTACAGCCTGGCCGCGCGTCTGTCTCAGGAGTACGCCGAAAACAAAGGCGCGGGAATCATCGTCAATCCCTTCATGAATGAAATGGTTGGCCCGGTGAAACCCGCGTTGTTCACCATGCTCGGCGCGGTTGGGGTGGTCCTCCTGATCGCCTGTGCAAACATCGCCGGCTTGTTGCTGGCGCAACATGCGGCCCGGGGGAAAGAAGTAGCCATTCGCGCGGCGCTTGGCGCCGGACGAGGACGCCTGGTCCGTCAGTTTCTGATCGAGGGACTATTGCTTTCACTTCTGGGTACAGGCGCCGGCGTGTTGCTGGCGCGGTTTGGTGTCGACTTCATCGTTCAACTAGTGCCGTCGCAGTATCCGCGCTTCAGCCAAACCCAAATCGATTTGCGTGTGCTCGGCTTCACGGCCGTGCTCGCGGTCGCAACCTGTCTGCTGTTCACGCTGTTCCCGGCCTGGCAGGGATCGAAACCAAAACTGCAAACGGCGCTCGAACAGGGCCGGCGCGTTTCCGGAGTCAGCGCTGGTAGGCAACGCTTCCGTCAATTGCTGGTTGTGTTTCAGATCAGCATGGCCGTGATGTTGGTTATCTCGGCAGGATTGCTGGTCAAGACTTTCTGGCGTTTGCGCCAGGTAGACCCTGGTTTCGAGCCGACAAAAGTAGTGTCACTCACGCTGGGTTTGCCGGCGGCGCAGTACGGCGACAACCAGAAAATAAATAGTTTTTTCAATCAGTTGCTCGATCGTTTGGCGGCTGTCCCCGGAGTTGAGTCGGCGTCGATTGCTTACGACCACCCACTGCAAACGAACTGGATTGATGCGTTCGCAATTGTTGGCAGACCCGAGCGGCCGGATGAAAGTGGCTCGGCAAATTTCAGTCCCGTAAGTTGGAATTACTTTGAAACGATCGGGGCGAAAGTTTCCGGCGGGAGAAGTTTCACTGCGCAGGACGATCAGGACCATCCGGGTGTGGCCATCGTCAACGAGAGTTTTGCGCGCAAATATTTTCCCAACGAAAAACCGCTGGGCCAGCGACTGCAGTTGAATGCTCCTGGACGAATCTGGGAAAACAAACGGTTAACCACATTTGAGATCGTCGGAATTGCTCGCGACGTTAAATCGTCTGGTCTGACTACCGACCCTGAACCGACCTATTACGTCCCCGCTGCGCAGTCTCCGTTGCAAAACATGACCGTGCTCGTGCGCACAACGAGCGAGCCTGCGGCCATCGTTCCTTCTTTGCGCAGCGCCGTGCTGGCAATCGATCCGAATCAGCCGATCGCCAATGTGAAGACGATGGAAAATATCGTCGCCGACAGCATTGCGCAGCCGCGACTCAGCATGTTGCTGATGGGTCTCTTTGGAGTCCTCGCGCTGGTGCTGGCGGCAGTGGGGATTTACGGGTTGCTTTCTTACGCAGTGGCCCAGCGGACGCAGGAAATGGGAATTCGCATGGCCCTGGGCGCCCGCATGGTCGACGTTTTGACGCTCGTCCTGAAACAGGGAATGACGCTGGTGCTGTTAGGTCAGGTGTTTGGGTTAGCGGCCGCATTCGCGTTCACGCGCGTGCTGAGAACTTTGCTGTTCGGAGTTACACCAACGGATCTGACGACGTTCGTCGCTGTTTCGACAGTGCTCACAGCGGTGGCGTTTGTGGCGAGCTATCTGCCGGCAAGGCGGGCAACGAAGGTCGATCCGCTGGAAGCGCTGCGCTACGAATAGAGCATCTCGGCAGGGAATGAGTTCAGAACGTCCACCGTAGCGGATGGGTAAGCGAAGGCCGCGTTACTGGTATCGGCCCACCCGCTACCGCAGGTGGTACTGACCTCATCACGAGGGAGACGAGAAAGAAAGAAGCCGGAAAAACGCGACTCCAACAGGGCGTTAAGGCGGGTAAGAGAAACGACATGGATACATTGATCAAAGACATTCGATACGCGCTGCGAAGCTTGATCAAGCAGCCGACGTTTACCGCGATCGCCGTGCTAACGCTGGCGCTGGGCATCGGCGCGAATACCACGATCTTCAGCGTCGTTAATGGTCTGGTCCTTAGTTCACCCGCGATTGCCGATCCGGATCGGGTCGTGGCTGTCTGGAAAACACCAACCAGCAAACGCGTCGAAGGTTTCGTTTCCTATCTCGACCTGCAGGATTGGCGCAAAAGCAATCAAACGTTTGCAGACATCGCCGGCTACAAAGCAAACAGCTTCAACCTGGTGGACCAGGGCGAAGGCGAACGCGTCCAGGGAATGCGCGTGACCGCAAATTTCTTTCCGTTGCTAAAAGTAAATTTGTTTCGCGGCCGGAATTTTCTCGAGGAGGAAGACCAGCGCAACGCCCCGCCGGTCACGATCATCAGTTACGAATTCTGGCAAAGCAGATTTGCCGGAAATGAAGCAGCTCTAAACCAGCAAATAACTCTCAACGGCAAGCCGCACACTATCGTCGGCATTCTGCCGCCCGCGTTTCAGTTTCCTTTGTCAGTTAAGGATCCGGTCGTTTGGACCACCGTCACCGGCGAAGGCTCAAACTTGCCTGAGCGTGGCGCGCAAGTGCTGCTGGCCGTCGGCCGTCTGAAGCCTGGCGTTTCGATCGAACGGGCACGGGCTGACATGGTTAACGTTGCGGCCGGTTTGGCCCAGGCCTATCCGCAGGCCAATCGCGACTCGACGATTTATCTGGTGAGTGCCGCTGAACAGATCGTTGGTAAAGACACGCGTAAGGCGCTGTGGCTGCTGTTCGGCGCTGTGGGCCTCATTCTTTTGATCGCCTGCACTAACACCGCGAATCTGTTGCTGGTGCGCGCCACCGTGCGCCAGAAGGAACTGGCCATCCGCGCGGCGTTGGGCGCGGGCACCTGGCGACTCGCGCGGCAGTTGATCACCGAAAGTATTTTGTTGTCCCTGTTTGCGGGCGCAGCGGGGGCGCTAATGGCGGTCTGGGGAGTTGGCGCAATCAAGTACTACGGCGCGGAACAGTTGCCCCGACTGGATGAAGTGCA
This sequence comes from Pyrinomonadaceae bacterium, assembly GCA_035472495.1. GTDB lineage: Bacteria > Acidobacteriota > Blastocatellia > Pyrinomonadales > Pyrinomonadaceae > PSRF01. The sequence continues at coordinate 52,360 of DATIPD010000011.1, forward strand.
CATCAACGGACGAGTCTTGTTATTCACGTTTGGTGTCTCACTCCTGACGGGATTCATTTTCAGTCTGCTTCCGGTTTTCAAGGTTTCACGTCCGGAAGTTAATGAGGTGTTGAAGTCGGGTTCCAAGTCTGCGACGAGCGGCGCGTCGCTGCGACTCTGGCGTGAATCACTGGTTGTCTCTGAAGTCGCCTTGAGTTTGATCTTGCTGGTTGGGGCCGGCTTGATGATTAGAAGTTTTGCGCAACTCGTGAACGTACCACCGGGTTTCGATCCGAAGAACGTGCTCACCGGCCGCATTAGTTTGACCAACCCAAAATATGCGAACACTGACGAGCGAGTGCTCTTCATCAATCAAAGTCTGGAAAAACTGAAGGCGCTGCCCGGAGTTGAGAGCGCTGCTTTCGTGGCGCCAATGCCTTTCAGCGGCGGCAACGTCGGTGGCGATTTCCGCATTGAAGGTAGGCCCGAGCCCGAACCTGGTCGCGAGCCGGGCGCGAATGTGCGCAGCGTTACGTCGCAATATTTTCAATCGATCAAGATTCCTTTGCTGCGGGGACGTTACTTTACTGAACAGGACAAACGCGGCGGCGTGGGCGCGGCGATCATCAATCAGACGCTCGCACAAACTTACTTCGCTAACGAAGATCCGATTGGCAAACACATTTCAAATATTGGCGCGAACCAAAACGATGGTGACCCGGTGAAGTGGGAAATCGTCGGCATAGTCGGCGACGTTCATCACAGTAGTTTGACCAAAGCTGCGACGCCCGAACTCTACCTCCCCTATCAGCAAAACAGCTGGGGTTGGGGAAACTTCATGATTCGCACCACTACGAATCCGGCGTCACTAAGCCAAAGCTTCCGCGAACAAATTCATTCTGGCGATCGCACGGTGCCGGTCACCGGCGTGCAGCCGCTGGCCGAAGCGATCTCCGCCACCGTAGCGCAACCGCGCTTCTACACCTTTCTGTTCGGAATCTTTGGTGGACTCGGTTTGCTGCTGAGTATCACCGGAGTTTACGGCCTGATTTCTTACACGGTGGCACAGCGCACTCAGGAGATTGGGATTCGCATGGCATTGGGAGCGACTACACAGAACGTGGTGATGCTGGTGCTCTGGCAGGGAGTAGCGTTGGCGGTGATTGGCGCAGTTGTGGGCATTGGAATTTCGTTTGCGATGTCGCGTCTGATTTCCAGTTTGCTGTTTGCAGTGAAACCCACTGACCTTTTGAGCTTTGCGATCTCGACAGCGGTCTTGCTCTTCGCGGCGTTGCTCGCAAGTTACATCCCGGCGCGCCGCGTGACGAAGGTCGATCCGTTAGTGGCCCTGCGTTACGAATGATTTTTCGTTTGCTGGAAGTAGAGCAGTTAGTCGGTGAATTTCGTGTTGTTTAGTGTCTTTAGTTCGTGTGTATTCGTGGATCGACGTCGCTTTCGAAGCTGAGAACACAGATCCACTAACAAACACGAACGAAAAACCGAAGTTACACGAAAAGTGCTCACCCGTCAGGAGCGGTTCTTATGGATACTATTCTCCGCGACCTTCGTTATTCTCTGCGGCTCTTGCTCAAGAGTCCGGCGTTCACGGCTGTCGCGGTGATTTCCATCGCGCTCGGCATCGGCGCCAACACCACCGTCTTCAGTGTCATTAATGCCGTGCTGTTGCGTTCATTGCCCTATAAAGATCCGTCATCTTTGGTCCTGGTGTGGGGAAACAATGATGACGAAGGGCGCCTCAAAAACCACAACCAGGTTTCAGCGACTGACGTTGCCGACTTCCGTTCGCAGTCGTCTGCCTTTGAAGAGGTGACGACTTACACGGGCTGGTTTCCGTTGATGTCGGGCAGTTCCGAAGCTGAACGAGTCGCCGCAATTCAGGTCGGCGACGGGTTCTTTAAGGTGATGAAAGGCGCGCCAATCCTTGGTCGCGTCTTTACTCCTGATGAACAGGTAGACGGCAAAGACTTTGTCATCGTGCTGGGTTACGGCTTGTGGCAACGCCGCTTTGGTGGTGACCCGAACATTGTCGGCAAGTCAGTTTCACTCAACGGGCGTCCTTACAACGTCGTTGGCGTGATGGGCGAAGATTTTCATCCTTTGCCGTCAGCTTTGGTGCAACCGGAAGGACAGTTCTATCGTCCGGTAGGCGAAAACTATGACGATACTAAGCGCGATGAACGACACCTCCGCGCGATCGCCCGGCTCAAACCCGGAACTACGATCGAACAAGCGCAGACTGAACTCAACGTCGTTGCACAACGACTCGAACAGCAACATCCGGAGACAAACAGACACGTCGGCGTTCACCTGGTAACCATCAGTGACGAAATTGTGGGCGGCATCCGTCCGACGCTGTTGATGATTTTTGGCGCGGTAGTTTTTGTCTTGCTGGTGGCGTGCGCGAACGTGGCCAACCTGCTGCTCGCGCGCTCAACCGTTCGCTACAAAGAGATCACTATCCGCGCGGCGATTGGCGCGGCGCGAAGGCAACTCGTGCGTCAGTTGCTGACGGAGAGTCTGATGCTGGCCGTCGTGGGCGGCGCCCTCGGACTGCTCCTCTCGTTCTGGGGCACGTCGTTAGTGGCATCGGCCGGCGCAAAGATTAACCCGATGTTCAGCGGCATTCGGGTCGACGCGCGTTGTCTGCTCTTCACCATTGGTGTCTCGGTTCTAACCGGGTTGATATTCGGTCTGGCGCCCGCACTCGAGGTCTCAAAACCCAACCTGACAGAGTCGCTGAAAGAAGCCGGACGCGGAACCGGCGCGGGCGGAACACGAAATCGCTTGCGAAGTTTTCTCGTGGTCGCCGAAGTGGCAATCACGCTTATTCTTTTGGTTTCGGCGGGCTTGTTGCTCAGAACTGTTCAGCGGCTGAGAGATGTCGACACCGGATTCGACTCGCGCAACATCCTGGCGATGAACATCGGATTGCCCGGTATCAAGTATCCCAAAGCCGAACAACGAGCGGCGTTTTTCAAACAGTTGACAGAGCGGCTGGCAACGGTGCCCGGAATAAAAGCAGCAGGCACGACCAGTGTGTTGCCGCTGAGCGACAACTTTGATGGACGCGGTTTGATTGTTGAGGGTCAACCGAAACCACGTGGCGAAGAGATTTCACCTGACCTGTATGTCGTAACGCCCGGCTATTTAACGGCGTTGGAAATCTCCACGCTGCAAGGGCGTGCATTAACTGACCAGGACACGCCTGACTCGGCCAAGGTGGCACTCGTTAACAAAACAATGGCCGCGCAGTTGTGGCCCAACGAGGATCCGCTCGGTCGTCGCATCAAGTTAGCCGGCGATGATGACAACAAACAGCCCTGGCGAACTGTTGTTGGCGTAGTTAGTGATGTGGCCCAGTACTCACTCGATCAAAAACCGCCGCTGCAAATGTATTTTCCGAATTCACAGTTCGGACCATTTTTTAGCAGCATCGTCGTCAAAACCGAGGGCGAGCCGACGGCGATGATCAATATCGTCAGGCAACAGGTCCAGGCCGTTGACAAAGACCAAGCAGTCTTTCAACTAACCACGCTCGATCAGTTGCGCGGCGACTCCATCGTCAACCGGAAGTTTTTCATGTTTCTGCTGTTGGCCTTCGCGGGTCTGGCGTTGTTGCTTGCCGCCGTCGGCATCTACGGCGTGATGTCATACGTCGCTTCGCAGCGCACGCATGAAATCGGCATTCGGATGGCGCTGGGCGCGCAGACAAGAGACGTCTTCAAACTAATTATCGGAAACGGCATGACCCTCGCACTGATTGGCGTTGCGGTTGGTCTCGTGGGCGCGTTCGCGTTAACGCGCCTGCTGTCAGGCGTACTCTTCGGCGTTACTGCGACTGACACGTCGACGTTTGTCAGCGTGTCCACAGGTCTGATTGCCGTTGCCTTGCTGGCGTGTTTTATGCCGGCGCGTCGCGCGGCGAAAGTCGATCCCTTAGTGGCGTTGCATTACGAGTAGACAGGTTAGAGGAAATCGTTATGAACACCTTTTTGCAGGATTTACGTTACGGCGTTCACATGCTGACGCGGAATCCCGGCTTCACAGCTGTGGCCGTACTGACGCTGGCACTCGGCATCGGGGCCAACACTGCGTTGTTCAGCGTGGTTGATGCGTTGCTGTTGAAGAAACTGCCGGTAGAGCAGCCCGACCAGTTGGTGCTGTTCAATTCACTTTCGAACCGCGAATTTAGCGCCGGGGCACACAACGGAAGCATTCAGCGTGATCCGGTCAGTGGCGCGACCATCCGATCTTCGTTTCCTTACGTGACCTTCAAAAAACTCCGCGAGGCGCGTGGCGCCCTCAGCGACGTAATCGCCTTTGGCAGATTGTCCGTCAACGTCAATGCCAACAATGAAGTCGACGTCGCGCGCGGACAGGCAGTTTCCGGAAACTATTTCGCAACGCTCGGCGTGCCGGCATTTGCAGGAAGAACGATTCAGGAAAGCGATGATGAAGCAAGCGCAACTCCAGTGGCGGTGATCAGTCATCGCTACTGGACCAGACGCTTTGGCTCCGACCCGGGAATTGTTGGCAAACAAATCAATCTCAACAACGTTCCCTTCACGGTCGCGGGAATTGCGCAAGAAGGGTTTGAAGGAACCATGCAGGTCGGCTCGGCGCAGGATGTTTACATTCCGATCAGCTGGGAAGAAAAAGTAAACGGCGAGCAGTCGAACATGAAGGGGTCGGTTTGGTGGTTGCGGTTGATGGGCCGACTCAAACCGGGTGCGACGGCTGCGCAGGCACGCGACAGTCTCGACGCTGCATTTCAACAATCGGTGCTCGAGTTTCGCGCCGATCAAGAGCAGTTGCGCAAAGCGGCCGGTAGTGGTCCGTTGAGTCCGCTGGAGCCAAAGAACTATCCGCATCTTGGCGCGCTGCCTGGCAGTCAGGGCGAGATGGGATTGCGTAGCACATACGTGCGCCCGCTGCGTTTATTGCTCGGCGTAGTCGGGCTGGTTTTGATCATTGCTGCGGCGAACGTCGCGAATCTGCTCCTGGTTAAGGCCTCGTCTCGGCGTCGAGAAATTGCGGTGCGGCTGGCCCTGGGCGCGACGCGCTCGAGGCTGATTCGTCAGTTGATGACTGAGAATTTGGTGTTGGCTTTACTCGGTGGCGGCTGCGGAGTGGTGTTCGCTTTTTGGATTAAGGACAGCGTGCTGGCGGTCACTGATTGGGGCCAGGAGATGCCTGCCCTAAATCCGCGACTTGACCTTCGCGTTTTGGGATTCACGTTGGCAGTGTCGCTCTTGACCGGTCTTGTTTTTGGTCTGGCTCCGGCACTGCGCGCGACGCGCCTGACGCTTACGCCGGCATTGAAAGACGCCGCTGGATCATCCAGCGCGTCAGCACGTTCCTGGTTAACGCGCACGCTGGTAGTCGCTCAAGTCTCAATTTCCGTTTTGTTGTTGGTGGGCGCCGGTTTGCTCGTGCGCACGCTTATCAATTTGCAACACGTGGAGCCCGGGTTCAACCAAAACAACGTGTTGCTGTTTACGGTCCAGCCGGGATTGATCGGCTACAAGGATGAGCGGCTGGCGGATCTTTACCGGCGCTTGAGCGAGCGGATCGAAGCCGTACCTGGGGTGACCGCGGCAACGTTTTCGCAAATACCGCTCCTGTCATTTAGCTCCAACACCGGATCAGTATTTCTGCCGGGCGCTCAGGCTGGTCTTGACGGACGGATCGCACCTGCCGGAGATGTCTACGTTCACGATGCTCGCGAAAATTTTCTGGAGGCGATGCAGGTTCCGTTGTTGACCGGGCGCGCGCTGAATGCGCACGACGACGCCCACGCGCCGAAAGTGGCGGTGGTCAATCAGACATTCGCGAAACAGTATTTCCCAAATGAAAACCCGATCGGCAAACGCTTCGGCTTTGGACCGAAAACTTCGAACAAGTATGAAATCGTTGGCATTGCGCGCGACGCGAAATACACCAGCCAGCGCGATGACATTCCGCCGACCACTTATCTCTCCTGGCTTCAGGATCTCGAAGCGATGGGCGAGGTGACTTTCGCAGTGCGCACCAACGGTGACCCTGGTGCTGCCGTAGGAGCAATTCGCCAGGCAGTCAAGGAAGTTGAAAACAACCTGCCACTCAAGGACGTCAAGACACAAATCGAACAGGCGGATGAAACGCTCGCGATGGAGCGACTTTTTGCGAAGTTGGTAAGTCTCTTCGGCTTGCTCGCGCAGCAACTTGCTTCGATCGGCCTTTATGGAGTTTTGGCCTGGTCAGTCTCTCAGCGCATTCGCGAAATCGGCATCCGGATGGCGCTGGGCGCCGATCGTCGCAGCGTGTTGCGAATGGTCTTGAGACAGGGTTTGACGCTTACCTTGATTGGCGTCGCTTTGGGATTGGGCGGCGCTTTCGTGCTGACGAAGTATCTCGAGAGTTTGACGACGATGTTGTATGGCGTGCAGCCCAGAGATCCGTTGACCTTTGGCGTCGCTGGAGCATTGCTGACGGCAGTAGCGCTGGTCGCTTGCTACATCCCGGCGCGCCGCGCAACAAAAGTAGATCCGTTAGTGGCATTGCATTACGAGTAGATCTCGGTGTGGTTTCTATGCCCTCCCTCTGGGAGGGAAAAGGGGAGGGTCTGGAAGCGAACGCTAAGCCCTCTCCCCAGCCCTCTCCCAAAGGGAGAGCGAGATGACTTTTGAACTGAGCGAGGACTTTATGCAAATCCTGCGACAAGACATTCGTTACGGCTTTCGTATGCTGGCAAAGAAACCACTATTCACGATCATCGGTGTGTTTACGCTGGCGCTGGGGATCGGCGCCAACACCGCAATCTTCAGCGTGGTAAACGCAGTACTGCTCCGGCCGCTTCCATTCGAAGAACCCGATCGCCTCGTAAAGATCTGGACGCAGGAACCGCCATCATCGATTTCAAAAGCCGAAGTCGTCCAACTGCGAAACAACAATCAGTCCTTCACGGACGTGGCGGCTTACAGCGGGTGGTCGTTCACGCTCACCGGGAGAGACGAGCCCGCCAAGCTCGAAGGCGCCCGCACCACAGCCACCTTCTTCGCACTACTAAAAGGAAAGACACAGTTGGGTCGCACATTTCTGCCGAACGAGGATCAGCCAGGTCACAGTGACGTCGCTATCTTGACGCACAACAGCTGGCAACGCCGTTTTGGCGCGGACCCGAATATCGTCGGTCAAACGCTTAATGTTGATGGGCAGACGAAAACGGTCGTTGGCGTCCTGTCACCCACCTTCAAGTTTCCTGACAATGGGTTTTCCAAGCTGGACGTCGAACTCATCGTGCCGGCGACGTTCGACCCGAGTGACGGCAACGATTTTACGGCCGGCTACCTGCAGGTAATCGGCCGGTTAAAACCAGGAGTCACTGCGGAACAAGCGCAGAAGGACGTGGTTGCGGTTTCACGAAATTTCATGACGCAGCTTCCGCATGCTCCGGCGAATTATGGTTTGGCAGCGGCGGTAAAACCGTTGCAGCGCGAGTTGGTGGGAGACACGCGGCCGCTGCTTTTGATCCTGCTGGGTACAGTAGGACTGGTTTTGGTGATTGCCTGCACCAACGTGGCTAATCTGCAACTTGCGCGCGCCAACGCGCGCCGGCGCGAGTTTGTCACGCGCGCTGCTTTGGGCGCCGGTCGAGCTCGGATCGCCCGGCAGTTGCTTACGGAGAGCGTAATACTCTCAATTCTGGGCGGCACTCTCGGCGTCCCGCTGGCTTTGTGGGGAATAGATCTTTTTGTTTCTTTGCTGCCCGCCGAAATGCCTCGTCTCAATGACATCCGCATCGACCTGCGCGTGCTCGGCTTCTCCTTTTTACTTTCACTACTGAGTGGCGTCTTGTTTGGTCTCGCTCCCGCTTTGCAAACGTCGAAAGTCGATCTGCAAACCGCACTGAAGCAGGGTGGCCGGGGAACGACAGGCGGTGGTCGCTTGCGCAACGCGCTGGTCGTTGCCGAGGTGAGCATCGCTTTGATGTTGATCGTCAGTGCCGGGCTCCTGGTTAAGAGCTTCTGGCGCTTGCAAAAGGTTGACCCGGGATTCAACGCCGAAAACGTCTTGTCGCTCAATCTGGCGCCGGCCGATGCCAATTATTCCGAGGCCCCTGCAAGGCGCGCTTTCTATCAACAAGTGATTGAACGGATCCAGGCGCTACCAGGAGTGAAGTCAGTCGGCGGCATTCACTTGCTGCCGATGGGCGGTAACAACTGGAATCCCGGATTGCGAGTTGAAGATCAACCAGCACCGCCGGGTGCGGCACTTCCGTCAGTCGATTGGCGATTGATCACACCAGACTATTTTCAAACAATGGGCGTCCGTCTCGTTCAGGGGCGATGGTTCACTCCGGGCGATAACGAAAAATCTCCGAAGGTGACGATTGTTAACGAAACACTCGCGCGCCGGTACTGGCCAAATGGCGACCCGATCGGCAAACGCATCAGGAGCGGGTTTGAAGGAAAAGAGTTTGCCACCGTGGTTGGCGTCGTCGGCGATGTGAAGGAGCAGGCGCTTGATCGACCGACGCACCTGGAAATGTACCGGCCCTACGTGCAGTCGCCTTTTACATCGTCGCTCGTTTTAATGGTGCGAACTAATTCGGATCCGGTGGGAATCACTAATGCAGTGCGGAAAGAGATATGGGCAATCGACAAGAACGTGCCGATCTCGGATGTGCAGTTGCTGACCAAGGTGATTTCCGAGTCGCTTGTCGAACGTCGTTCTACGATGTTAATGCTCACCGCTTTTGCGATTGTCGCGCTGCTTCTCGGAGTCGTGGGAATTTACGGCGTGGTGACCAATGCCGTAAGCCAACGCACCAGCGAGATAGGAGTGCGCATTGCTCTCGGCGCGAGCAGCGGTGATGTGCTGTTACTAATTGTGGGGCAGGGAATGAAATTGATTTTCGTCGGCTTGTTGCTGGGACTGGGGGGATCGTACCTGGCCACGCGCGCGCTTCAGACTCTCTTGTTTGGCGTGACCCCAACTGACCCTTTGATCTTTGGTGCGACCGCCCTGTTGTTGGCCGGCGTGGCTGTGGTTGCGTGTTTGGTTCCGGCGATGCGGGCCACTCGAATCGATCCGTTGGTGGCACTCCATTACGAATGAGTTTTCATCCCCTCTCTCTGGGAGGGGAACGAAGGAGGGCTTGGTAAGCGCGCTAGACCCTCTCCCTAATTCTCTCCCAAAGGGAGAGGGGACGATGCAATAGGTTGGAGTTGATCTATGGAAACGCTACTAAAAGACATTCGCTACGGCTTTCGCATGCTGGCAAAGAAGCCGCTCTTCACGATTGTTGGCGTGTTGACTCTGGCGCTCGGCATCGGTGCGAACACCGCGATCTTCAGTGTCGTCAACGCCGTACTCCTGCGCAGCTTGCCGTATCACAATGCGGAAAGACTCGTCTGGGTATCCACCACAACTGATGGTCAATGGAACGGGCTCTCGGTTCCCGATCTACAGGACTATCAAGCGGGCATGCCGTCGCTTGAAGACTTAACTGCCTTTCAGTCGCAAAGCGTGAACGTCACCGGCGGTGAGCGTCCCGATCGCGTGCGTGGCGCCTTTGTTACCGCCAACTTCTTTCGCGTCTTCAACCTCGCGCCCGTGATTGGTCGGACTTTCGTCGACGGTGAGGATCGACCGGGCGGCGAAAAGATTGCCGTTGTAAACGAAAAGACGTGGCGTGAGCGTTTGAACAGCGATCCGAACCTCGAAGGGAAGAAACTGATTCTCAATGGCGAACCTTACAGCGTTATCGGCGTAGTGCCGGCGAGTTTTAAAGAGCCACTCGATCCTGACGTCGAGGTGTGGATGCCGGTCCTCAATTATCCGGGCAACGACGGCTCGCGTGCGTGGCGCCAACTTTTCGCCATGGGCCACCTGAAGCCCGGCAGCAACATAAGACAGGCGTACGCGGAAGCAGTGACTGTCGCCAGCCGGCTTGCCCAGGCGTATCCGCAGGAGAACGCGAACCGTTCCGGCAAGGTCGAATTTCTGCAAGACGTGATCGTGAAGGATGTTCGTCCCATACTCTGGCTGTTGTTCGCGGCGGTGGGCGTGATTCTCCTGATCGCATGCGCCAACCTCGCGAACTTGTTGCTGGCGCGCGGGCTCGCTCGGCAGAAAGAAATTGCGATACGCGCCGCCCTGGGCGCCGGACGTTGGCGGCTCATCAGGCAATTGCTGACGGAGACGACCCTCATCAGTTTGTTCGGTGGTCTCGCGGGATTGTTGATTGCCTACTGGGGGCTTTACGGTCTGCTCAAGTTGCCGCAAGGCTTCGTGAACACAACTAACGCCACGCTTAATTTTCGCGTACTGCTCTTCGCGCTCGGGATTTCGATTTTGACGGGTTGGCTGTTTGGCCTCGTGCCGGCATTACAACTGGCCAAGCCTGAGTTGCAGTCATTTCTCAAAGAAGGTGGCCGAGGCAGCGGCGAAGGCTCGAGTTGGAACCGCATGCGCAGCGTGTTTGTGGTGACGCAGGTGGCGTTGTCGCTCGTATTGCTCGTGAGCGCGGGGCTGCTCTTGCGTAGTTTCGACAAACTGCTGCGCGTCAACCTCGGATTCAAAGCAGAACAACTGCTCACGCTTGAATACCGCCTGCCGCGAAACAAATACAAAGAAGTGTCGGCGCAGTGGAACTTTCACCGGCAGGTAGTCGAGCGAATTCAGGAAGTGCCGGGCGTGCAATCGGCGTCACTCGTACGTGGTCTGCCTTTCAGCGGCAATGGCGGCAGCGCGGGAATCGTGTTGCCCGATCGTGAACCGCCGGCAAAAGGCATGGAGCCCGAGGTGATGTTCAATACGGCGATGCCCAACTACTTTGAGACGATCGGCATTCCGTTGATAAAGGGCCGCGTCTTTGGGAAAGAAGATCAGGCGAACACGCCGCCGGTAGTCGTCATTAATCAAACGATGGCGCAGAAGTTCTGGCCGAATCAGGATCCACTCGGAAAACAGGTCAAACTTGCCGGACCGGATGCGCCGGCGGCCACTGTCATTGGCGTCGTCGGCGATGCCAAGCATTACTGGCTCGAAGAAGAACAGAAGCCACAAATGTATGACGTGTACAGCCAGGACCCAGGCTTTTTCGCCACCGCTGTTATTCGCACGAGCGTGGAACCGTTGAGTCTAAGCGAGCCGGTGCGGCAAGCGATCTGGAAAGTCGATCGCGATCAGCCAATGTGGAAAATTCGCACGCAGGCGTTCCTGGTCGATCGCAGCACTGCCGATCGCAGATTCCTGATGGTCCTGATGGGCATCTTCGCCTCGCTCGCACTAGTACTCACCATCATCGGCTTGTACGGAGTGATCAGCTATCTCGTCAATCAACGCACCCAGGAAATCGGAATTCGTATGGCGCTGGGCGCCCAGATGGGCCACATCCTGCGCATGGTCCTGCGGCAGGGCATGGTGCTCGTTTTCACCGGGGTGGGGTTGGGTTTGGCGGCCGCCTGGCTGGTGACGCGACTGATGACGCGTCTGCTTTACCAGGTAAGCGCTACCGACCCGCTGACGTTCACAGGCATTTCACTGTTGCTGATCATCGTCGCGTTGCTGGCTTGTTATATCCCGGCGCGTCGCGCCGCGAAAGTCGATCCGTTGGTGGCACTGCATTACGAGTAGATGTTCGGTTGTTCGCCTCTATCCCTTCCCCCATGGGAGGGGAAAAAGGGACGGTCCAGCGCGGCGCTAAGCAAACCCTCTCCCCAAGGGAGAGGAGATATGAGATTGGAAATGACGACGTTACTTCAAGATTTGCGTTTTGGTCTTCGGCTCATGGCGACCAAGCCCTTAGCGACTGCGGTGGCAGTGCTGACTTTGGCGTTGGGCATCGGTGCGAACACCGCTGTTTTCTCTGTGATAAATGCAGTTCTAATCGAAGCACTGCCCTACCAAGCGCCGGAGAAAATTACGGTTCTTTGGGGACGCAATCCAAATCTCAACCTGACCCAGGCTGAGTTTCCAGCCTCGTATCCCGACTTTGTAGATTGGCAATCGGAAAACCAAACTTTCGCGGAGCTGGCCGCGATTTCACCCAACTCCTTCAACCTCTCAGGCGGAAGTGAGCCGGAACGAGTAGGTGGCGTGGGTGTCTCCGCTGACTTCTTCAATGTCCTGGGAGCGAGCGCAGTGTTGGGCCGCGTCTTTACTGCGGAGGAGATGCAACCCGGCGCCCCACCAGCGGTCGTCGTCAGCCATAGCTTCTGGCAGCGGCGATTCGGTGGCGATGCGAATGCCGTCGGCCACAACTTGACGCTTGATGGCAAAGAGTATCGCGTCGTGGGCGTCATGCCACCCGACTTCAGTTTTCCTCAGGGCGCTGACATGCCGCAGCATTTCGGCTTCGCCGATAAAGTTGATCTCTGGACCCCATTGACGTTGAAAGACTACGAAATCAGACAGCGTGGAAATCGTGTAATTGCAGTGATCGGACGTTTGAAACCGAATGTCAGTCTGCCGCAAGCGCAGGTTGAAATGGGCAACCTGGCGCGCTCTCTGGAACAACGGTATCCGGATACGAATAAGGGGTTCGGCCTGGAAGTGGTATCGCTGAGAGAGCAACTAGTTGGCAAGAGCCGTCGCAGTCTTCTGATGCTCTTTGCAGCGGTTGGTTTTGTCCTCTTGATCACTTGCGCCAACGTGGCGAACTTAGTCCTCGCGCGCAGTGCGACGCGCCTGCGGGAAATGGCGTTGCGAGTTGCCCTGGGCGCGAGTCGCTGGCGAATCGCGCGGCAAGTGCTGACGGAAAGTTTGCTGCTCTCGGCGTTGGGGGGAACTCTCGGGCTACTGGTATCACTCTGGGTCACGAGAGTATTGGTCGCCCTCAGTCCTGCCGAACTTCGGCTGGCCAGTCATGCAGCTTTGGACTATCGCCTGCTTGCTTTCACGCTTCTGCTCGCCGCTATTGCCGGCATTTGTTTTGGACTTTGGCCCGCTCTCCGTACCTCTAAACCAAATCTCAACGAAACGCTTAAGGAAAGTAGTTCAGGTGGTCCGGCCGGTAAGACGATGCGGCACTTGCTGTTGGTCGGCGAAGTTGCTTTGACTCTGGTGTTGTTAGTTGGCGCCGGCTTGATGATTCGAAGTTTTCGGAGTCTGCAGGGTGTCGATGCCGGGCTGAATCCAAACAACGTGCTTACGATGCAGATCAACCTGCCACTGAACAAGTATCCCAAGTCTGCGGCTTGGTCGGCGGTTTTCAAGCAACTGACCGAACGAGTCGAAAAGCTTCCAGGAGTGGAGTCGGCCGCGACCACCTGGCAATTGCCGCTTGATGGCGCCGAGGGCAGCGTAAGCTTTGACATTCAGGGCCGCCCCGAAGATCCGAACACGCGATTGTGGGCCGGGTTGCGCCGGGTAAGTCCAGGATACTTCAAGACGTTGCGGTTCACGCTTCTCCGCGGCCGAGAATTCGATCGGCAAGATCCGCCGGACTTCAAACCGGCAGTGATCAACGAAGCGATGGCCCGCCGGTACTGGCCGAACGCCGACCCGATCGGTCAGCACGTAACGGTGCTTGGCACCACCAGGGAAATCATTGGCGTGGTGAAGGACGCCAAGAATTCATCCCTCGATAAAAACGCTGACCCGGAACTGTACCAACCAACCAGTCTTTGGTTCATGTATCTGCTGGTCCGGAGTAAGAGCGATGCGGCGGTGGTGCTCCCGGCAATTCGCGAACAACTTAAGACCATTGATCCGGATCTGCCGCTAACCAAAGTTTCAACCATGGAAGAAGTCGTTTCCCGGTCGGTCGCGGCACGACGATTCAACATGTTGCTTTTGAGCGTATTCGGCGGCATGGCTTTACTGCTGTCAATGGTCGGCATCGGCGGAGTGATGTCGTACAACGTCGCCCAGGCCACTCGTGAAATTGGAATTCGGATGGCGCTTGGCGCCCGACCACGGAACATGCTCTGGCTGGTGACGCGTCAGGGATTAGTACTGGCGTTGGCGGGAATACTTATTGGCTGGCTGGGAGCGCTCGGCTTAACCCGCTTGATACGGAGTTTACTTTTTGGCGTGGGGCCGGCGGATCCTCTGACGTTCGTAGTTGTGTCGCTAGTGTTATTGGCAGTCACTTTACTGGCGTCTTACTTGCCGGCCCGGCGCGCGGCGCGCGTCGATCCGATAGTGGCATTGCGTTACCAGTGAGGAGAAAAGGGTGAGAGTACTCCCGCGAATCGGGAAACCAACACTGAAACCGTTTCGTCACGGATGGCGGCGGCTGAAGCGGAGTTTGACTGTTCCGCGGGTGGTGGTGGCTGCCGAAATTATGCTGTTTGCGTTCGTCTGGGTCTTTGTTTTCAGCGGCTCGCGACGCGCAGCGCTCGACAGTTGGGGGCAGCGCAGTGATCTGGTCGTCACGCTGCTGCTGGCAATCGGAATGGTGGCCTTGCACCACGCGCTGAAGAAGTATTTCGTGCCGAGAATCGAGCGCTATTTTTCGCCAGTCGCCTACGAAGAGCGTCAGGTGCTTTTTAGTTTGGGACAGGAAGCCCGCGCCGCGAGCAACATTCGTGAATTGTATGCGGCGATTGCCAACCGGATTGCGACGTCGTTTGAAGCCGACAACGTTTCCATTCTCATTCGTGACGAGATTACTGGTGACTACTCGTTAGCGGCGTCTTCGGATTCGTCGCTTGCTGTCCTACTGGCAAACCCAGAGACAAATCTCACGTTGAGCCGAAAGGCATTTACAGTGAAGCGCGTCGCTAACCTCTCAACGCCGCTGGTTATCGAATCCGACGAGTTTCAAATCTGGGAGCGTGCATTCGACGCTGGTTCGCCGGCGGCAAAATCCACGCGCACGCAGGAACGCGACGTGCTGAAACAGTTGAAGGCGCATCTGCTGGTCCAGGTGCGCACCAAAGATCAGATGATGGGAATTTTGTCGCTGGGCTTGCGCCGCGGACACTTTCGTTACTCCCAGTCGGACCGGGAAGTGTTGACGTCGATCGCCGGTCAGCTGGCGTTAGTTATTGAGAACGCACAGTTGGCGGAACGAATGGTGGTGCAAGAGAAACTGAACCGCGAACTCGCGCTCGCCGTCGAAGTGCAGCGACGTTTGTTGCCCAAACATTTGCCCGAAACTTCAGGACTGGAACTCGCAGGGTTCTGTGAACCGGCGCGCGGAGTCGGCGGCGACTACTACGACTTTATTACGCACGAAGATCAGCAAGTGGGAATTGCGATTGCTGATGTGTCGGGGAAAGGCTTGCCGGCAGCGCTTTTGATGTCGACCGTGCAAGCGACTCTGCGGAGCCTCGCCGCGAGAGTTGGGGGCGTAGGCAAGGGAAGCAGAGGCCTGGCGGAAACAGTGAGTACTTTGAACCGTTTGCTGTGCGACTCCACCGGGGGCGCTAACTACGTCACGTTTTTCTACGCGCAATTCGATCCCGACACGAAAGCGTTGGCTTACGTGAACGCCGGACACAACCCCCCGCTGTATCTGCGTGCCGACTCGATTAACGACTTCACGTCGCTAAGCTGCGGCGGTTTGATCGTGGGCATCTTCAAGGATTGCATTTACGAACAGGCAATAGTGGAAACACAGCCGGGCGACATTTTGTTCGCTTATACCGATGGACTCACGGAATCCATGAATCGAGAAGGTGAAGAGTTCGGTGAAATACGACTCAGGGAGACGCTGGCGGCGCATGCTGGCAGGACGGTCCACGAAATTCGCGACGAGCTGCTGCGTCGCGTGAAACAGTGGAGTTTTGGTGCGCCGCAGTATGACGATCTGACTTTTGTGATCATGAAAGTGCCGTTGGGGATCGGTGCCGTGCCCGTCGAAAGGAGTTAAAAGATGCGAAGCATTCTTCAAGACCTGCGTTACGCAATTCGAATGATGATAAAGCGACCGGGGTTTGCAACAGTCGCAATTTTTACTCTCGCCCTGGGTATTGGCGCCAACAGCGCAATCTTCAGTGTGGTCAACGCAGTGTTGCTTCGTCCACTGCCTTTCAAACAACCCGACAAACTAATCAAGCTCTGGGAAACCTATCCCCAGGGATTCGGCACGGTCTCGCCGCCAAACTTGAAAGACTGGCGCGAACAGAACACAGCGTTCACCGGGATCGCGGCCTATCAAAGTGCGGGCGCCAGCCTGCAGGGAAGTGATTACTCGGAACGCGTCGCCACTGCGACTGTGTCCGCGAATTTTTTTGACGTGTTGGGTGTCGCGCCGCGATTGGGTCGGGCGTTTCATGATGGCGAAGAAGAGCCGGGCCGCAATCGCGTAGTGATTCTGAGCGATGCTCTTTGGCAACGACGCTTTGCCCAGGACAAGTCGATCATCGGCCAAACAATTTTACTTAACGGAGAGAAACACGAAGTGATCGGCGTGATGTCGCCGGAAATTCGTTTTCCGTCGAGGCTGACGGAGCTCTGGGTGCCGCTCGATCTTTCGCCCACTCTGTTGGCAGGTCGAGACAACCACTTTCTTCTGACGTTGGGGCGCTTGAAGGATGGCGTGAGCCTGGAGCAGGCCCGCGAAGAGATGGTCACGATCGGCAAGCGGCTCGCGGATCAATACAAAGACAGCCAGGCAGCCCGAAGTGTGCGGCTCATACCGCTGCAGGAAGAAATGGTGCAGTTCGTTCGACCCGCGCTGCTCACATTGTTTGGAGCAGTAGTGCTGGTGCTGCTGATTGCTTGCGTCAACGTGGCTAATCTTCTCCTGGCGCGTGGCGCGGCGCGTCGTCGCGAGATCGCGATTCGGTCAGCGCTTGGCGCCGGACGCCAGCGGTTAGTGCGGCAGTTTCTGGTTGAGAGCGTTTTGCTTGCCGTTATCGGCGGCGGGTTGGGATTGGTGCTCGCCAACTGGGGCGTCTCTGCGCTCGCCATCCTGGCTAGTTCGGTCTTGCCACGTGCCAGTGAGATTGGTCTGGATCGCCGAGTTGTCGGATTCACACTCGGATTATCAGTTCTGACTGGAATCGTTTTCGGTCTGGCTCCGGCCCTGCAAAGTTCCAAGAGTGACGTGCAAACGGCGCTCAAGGACACGGGAAACGCGGGCGGCAGTCCGCACCGGAATCGACTACGCGCCTGGCTGGTGGTGGCGGAGATTTCGGCGGCCCTGGTGTTGTTGATCTCGGCCGGCTTGTTGTTGAAAACGTTTTGGCGACTGCAACGAATGGATCCAGGGCTGAAAACGGAAAACGTGATCACCATGAGTATTGCGTTACCGGCGGCCAGATATTCAAACTCGCAAACGATCGACACGTTTCATCAGCAGCTGCTGGATCGGCTCCGGTCCCTGCCGGGGGTGCAACACGCCGGCATGATCAACTATTTGCCGCTGCAACAGTTTGGAGTCAACGGCGATGTTCTCATCGAAGGAGACCCTCCGTATTTACCCGGCCAGGCTCCCTGGGCTGAACTGCGCACAGTCACCACTGATTACTTTAGCGCCTTCGGAATTCCGATTGTTGCCGGCCGAGATCTAAACGATCACGATGTGGAAAACGCAGCTTCGGTTGTCATCGTCAATCGAGCTTTCGTGCAGAAGTATCTGGGCGGCAAAGATGCTATCGGGAAACGTGTGTTACGTGACACCACGCCAATTACGATCGTTGGCGTTGTCGCGGACGTCTTCCAATCAGGCTTAACCCAGGCGCCTCGTCCGGAAATTTATTTTCCTGACCGGCAATCTCCTGATGGCGTGAAGCGCACGATGAGCCTCGTCCTAACTTCGCTCGGTGATCCAAATCTGCTGGTCTCATCCGTGCGCGGGCAACTGCGCGAACTGGATCCAAACCAACCCGTTTATAACGTCAAGACGATGTCCGCGGTTGTGAACGAATCAGTTTCTGATCGTCGCCTGAACATGATTTTGCTCGGCATCTTCGCGTCGGTGGCGCTGATTCTGGCAACCATCGGCATCTACAGCGTTATGTCGTTTACCGTGACGCAAAGCACACGCGAAATCGGAATTCGCATGGCCCTTGGTGCGCGCTCGTTTGAAGTTCTGAAGTTAGTCATTGGTCACGGACTGATGCTGACGTTGCTCGGTGTGGCGATCGGAATCGCCGGTGCGTTTGGACTGACGCGACTGCTGGCCGGGCTGGTCTATGGTGTCACTGTTACTGACCCACTGATTTTCACGTGTGTACCAGCGTTGCTGGTGGCGGTTGCGTTGCTGGCGTGTTACCTGCCGGGACGGCGCGCGATGAAACTCGATCCGATTGTGACGCTACGAAACGAATAGTTATGGAAACTTTAATCAGAGATATTCAATCCGGGATCAGGAATTTGATTAAGCGTCCCGCGTTCACCGCAGTCGCACTAATCACTCTAGCGCTGGGCATCGGAGCAAATACCGCGATCTTCAGCGTCGTTAATGCGGTCTTGCTGCGGCCATTGCCTTATCCAAACCCTGATCAGCTGGTGATGATTTGGGGCAAGCTTCCCACTCACGGATTAGACACGCTGAATGTCTCAGCGCCGGAGTTCAGCGATTACAAGAATCGCAACCATTCTTTTTCTGCGATGGCAGCCTACGCGACGCTGGGACGCAATCTGACCGGCGCCGGGGAGCCGGAACGGCTCAACGTTACTTTCGCAACCGATGGCTTTTTTCCTGTACTGGGAATTTTACCGCTTCACGGCCGAGCTTTTTTGAGCGAAGAGGATCAGCCCGGGCACAACACCGTGGTCGTCCTTAGTTATGACCTGTGGCAACGTCGTTTCGGGGGCGACGCGAGAATTGTTGGTCACAGCATCATGCTTGACGGGGTCAGTCACAACGTTGTGGGCATTATGCCGCGCGGCTTCAACTATCCCGACAGCGAAACACAGATCTGGAAACCGATGGGCTTCGACGCTGACGACCTCAGCGAGAACAGTCGCGGCTCACACTACCTGGACGTAATTGCCAGAACAAAACCTGGCGTAACGATGGCGCAAGCAAAGAGCGACGTGGCCGCCATTGCGGCGCAAATGCAAAAAGAACATCTCGACCACTACGAAGCGGACAGTGGCTGGGGCGCATCGGTCGTTGGTTTGCACGAGGAGACAATCGGCAATGTTCGCGTGGCTTTGTTTGTTTTGCTGGGGGTTGTTTGTTTCGTCTTGCTGATCGCGTGCGCAAACGTTGCGAATCTTCTGCTCGCGCATGCGGCTTCCAGGCGACGCGAGCTTGCGATCCGCACTGCTCTCGGCGCCAGCCGGATGAAAGTAGTGCGGCTGTTGTTGATAGAGAGTTTGCTGCTGTCTTTCGTGGGTGGTGCCTTAGGTTTGCTGGTGGCAGTTTGGGGCAAAGATTTGCTCACGTTTCTGAGTCCCGCCAACCTCCCGCGGCTGAACGAAGTTCAAGTCGATCTGCGAGTGGTTATTTTCTGCTTTGCAGTCTCCGCGATTACGGGCCTGGTGTTCGGCATAGTCCCGGCGCTGCAGGTGTCGAAACTAAACCTAAGTGAGTCGCTCAAAGAAGGTTCGGGAACGATCGCGGAGGGCAGGGAACGCCATCGTGCGCGAGGTCTACTGGTTGTTGCGGAAGTCGCGTTAACCATGATGCTGCTGGTGGGCGCCGGTTTGATGTTGAAGAGCATGCACCGGCTGCATCAGGTCGATCTTGGTTTTGAACCAGGAAACGTTCTCACGATGAGAGTGGCGCTTCCCGCGACGAAATACAAGGAACCAGAAAAGCAGCGACGTTTCTTCGATGAACTCATCAGCCGAGTTGAAAGCCAGCCCGGCGTGAAGGCTGTGGGCCTCGTGAATTTCCTGCCGCTGAGCGGCAGCGGCAACCGGCGCAACGTATTTGTCGAAGGCCAACCGGAGAACCCGACGAACACGGAATTCCGACTCAGTAACTCGCGCTACTTCGAGGCGATGGGCGCACAACTGCGAAGGGGACGTTTGTTCGACGATCACGATCGCGACAATACGACGCGCGTCGCCGTAATAAACGAAAGCTTCGTCAAAGTTTTTCTGCCAGGAGAAGAACCATTAGGAAAGCGAGTTAAGTTGGGCGGCCCGACGTCTCCGTTTCAGTGGGTCGCTATTGTCGGCGTTATCAAAGACTTCAAACATCGCGGGCTCGACACCGACGCGCGTCCCGAACTCTACATTCCTTACCTGCAACCGCCGCTGCCGGATTGGAACGTGCAGTCAATGTTTCTCGCCGTTCGTACTGCGCAAGATCCGAACAAGGCGATTGCCGCAGTGCGCGGGGCAGTGCAGGGAATCGATGAAGAGCAACCAGTCTACAGTGTGGCGACCATGGACGAGCTCGTGAGCCGTTCGGTCGCGCCGCGTCGCTTCAACATGTTGTTGATGATCATTTTCGCCGCTGTCGCTCTAGTGATTGCGTTAATTGGCGTTTATGGCGTGATGTCGAATTCAGTGACTCAGCGCACACGCGAATTTGGAATTCGAATGGCGCTGGGTGCGCGCGCTGCCAATGTTTTGGCTTTGGTGATCGGCCGAGGAATGTTGTTGGCGGGTCTCGGAGTCGCGGTGGGAATTGCCGGGGCGCTGGCTCTGACGCGTTTGATGTCAACACTTCTTTTCGGAGTCGCGGCGACAGATGGGTTTACGTTCGCGACAGTTTCAGGCTGCCTGTTGCTGGTTGCGCTCCTTGCTTGTTACATCCCGGCGCGTCGGGCGACGAAAGTCAATCCGCTGGTGGCGCTGCGGTCCGAATAGAGGTTCGGTTTTTCGTTTGAATCCCTCCCCATGCGAGGGAAAAAGGGGAGGGTCTGGAACGACGCTAAGCCCTCTCCGCAACCCTCTCCCAAAGGAGAGCGAGCAAAAAGAACGGAATGAAAAAGAACGCCGAGAAGCGAGACTGATCGATGGAAACTTTATTAAGAGACGTACGCTACGGTTTACGGAGCTTTCTTAAGCGTCCGGGTTTCACCGTAATTGTAGTCCTGACACTCGCGCTCGGAATTGGCGTGAACACCGCTATCTTCAGCGTGGTCCAGGCCGTCTTGCTGCGTCCACTTCCGTTTCGCGAATCGTCTCGTTTGATGGCTATCGGCCAAACATATCCGGCCGACCGCGAGGCGCTGGTTAACTTTTCATTCCGCAACTTCGTCGATCTGCGCGAGCAAAGTAAATCGTTTGAGCGCTTGGGCGCCTACTACAACACGAACCTGACCATCACCGGTCAGGGGCCCGCCACCAGACTGCGCGGTACGGTTGTGACTGCCGACGTTTTTCCGTTGCTCGGCGCCAATCCCTCCTTAGGCCGAGTGTTCGTTCCGTCGGAAGATCAAAAGGGCGGCGGCACACCGGCGGTGATTAGTTATGAGTCCTGGCAGCGTTACTTCGGCGCGGACCCGGCAATCGTCGGTCGAGTGATGACCCTTGATAACCGCAGTTTCACGGTTATTGGCGTCATGCCGGCAAAGTTTGAATTTCCTGTTCGTACCCAACCCACTGAAGTCTGGATCTCGACCGCACTCGACTACGAGTCCACTGGTCAGGGTTCGATCATGGAGTCGCGAGGTTATCGCGGTTGGAGAGTGGTTGGCAGGCTCAAGCCGGGTGTGTCCATCGCTCAGGCGCAGGCTGAAGTGAATGTGATTGGCGCAAATCTCGCGGCGCAATATCCAGACGCAAACGCCGAGATGGGATTAAGGGCCGTGTCGTTGCTTGAGTCTTTAGTCGGCAACTTGCGCACGACTCTGCTGCTGCTGCTCGGAGCGGTTGGCGTAGTGCTGCTCATCGCCTGCGCCAATGTCGCCAATCTTTTGTTAGAGCGAGCGGTGGTCCGTCAACGAGAGACAACTGTAAGGATTGCTCTGGGAGCGAGCCAATGGCGCATCACGCGGCAGCACTTGACTGAAAGTCTGCTGTTGTCTCTGGCGGGTAGCATCGTTGGCGTTTTGTTCGCGTGGTGGGGAATGAGTGTCATCGTTTCACTGAGTCCCGAGGGCATCACTCGGATCAGTGAGACGCGCCTTGATCTAAACGTCCTGGGTTTCACGGCGGTCATCTCAATTATTACTGCGATGCTTTTCGGCTTAGCGCCGTCACTCACAGTTTCGGGTTCGCGGCTGGCCGAGTCGCTGAAGGAGGGTGGCCGTTCGGGTGGCGGAGGACTGCGCGCCAATCGCAGCCGGGGATTCGTCGTCATCGCCGAGATCGCCATGGCAGTTGTGCTTTTGGTTGGCGCCGGACTGCTGATTCGAAGCCTGGTTCGTTTGCAGCAAGTGGCCCTTGGCTTTGACCCTCATAACGTGTTGACGATGAATGTTTCGGTGTCGACTGACCCGTCGAATGGACCAGCGAAGCTAGCCGAGTTTTATCGACAAGTTACCGAGCGCGTGAAGACAGTGCCGGGTGTGCTGGAAGCAAGCATGATTTCGCAGCTACCGCTCGGCGGAGCAAGCGCCAGTACCGGGTTAACGATTGAAGGACATCCGGACGACCCATCTCAGGAGAGTATGGGCGTGCTCCACTCAGTCAGTCCGGGTTATTTCCACTTAATGCGCATCCCCATCGTTAAGGGACGCGAATTCAACTCGCATGACGACGCGCATTCAACTCCCGTCCTGCTTATCAACGAGACGCTGGCGCGAAAATTTTTCCCGGGCGAGGACCCTATTGGCAAACACATGATGCCGGGCTTTTCAGTGAACGGCGGAGTGGTCATGAGGGAGATAGTCGGGATCGCGGGTGACGTCAAACACAAGGGCCCACAAACGGAAGCCGTGCCGGAGTTTTATTTTGCGCAGTCACAGATGCCAATGCAGGGGATGACCCTCGTTGTGCGCACCAGCGGTGATCCACATTCCATCACTGCGGCGGTGCGGAATGAGATTCAATCGCTCGATAAGACCGCGCCGGTTTATGCGGTGCGAACTGCCGAGGAGTACGTCAGCCGTTCAGTGGAGTCGCCGCGATTCAACATGCTGTTGCTAAGCGCCTTCGCGGCCGTGGCCCTGCTGCTGACGGTTATCGGTCTCTACGGTGTGGTTTCGTGTTCAGTCAGCCAGGCCACTCATGAAATTGGCATACACGTCGCACTTGGAGCCCAGACTTCTGACGTGCTCAAGATGGTTATCGGGCAGGGAATGTCCTTGACGCTGGTCGGTCTCGTAATTGGATTGGCCGCGGCTTTTGGACTAACTCGATTGATGTCGGGACTGCTTTTCGGCGTACGCGCCAGCGACCCGGCGACTTTCGTGGAAGTGTCGTTGTTAATCGTGCTTGTCGCTATGGCCGCCTGCTACGTGCCGGCGCGCCGCGCAGCGCGAGTCGATCCGTTGATCGCGCTTCGCGACGAATGAATGACATCCCTCCTTTTGGGAGGGCCGGAGGATTTGGAGAACAAAGATGAGGACAGTTTTCAACGACCTGCGTTACGCCGCGCGCATGCTGCGCAAGATGCCGGGCTTTGCGGCGATCGCCATCATCACTTTAAGCCTGGGTATCGGCGCGAACACCGCGATCTTTAGCGTAGTGAATGCAGTACTGCTGCGCCCACTTCCGTTTCCAAAGCCGGAGAACATTGTCCTGGTGCGCGACGATCTGACTGGGCGCCAGGTTGAAAACGTTGGCTTGTCGGTAGATGAATTGGCCGACCTGCAGGAACGTTCCGGTGTGTTTGAGGAGGTCTCCGCGGTGTGGCCGATTGATGCCAATCTCACTGGCTCAGATCGTCCGGAGCGAATCGAACTTCTCGCTGTCAGTCCCAATTATTTTTCGTTGCTCGGCGCTAGCGCCAAACTCGGTCGCGTTTTTGATCAGCAGGACAAAGGGGCAGGCTTCGCCGAGGGAGTGGTGATCAGCGACGGCCTCTGGCGCCGTCGCTTCGGATCAGATCCCAACATACTCGGTCGCAAGGTCTACATGGACAATGACGCCTACAAGATCGTGGGCGTGATGCTGCCAGAGTTTCACCACCCGGGCAAAACCCTGCGCGACGATGTGGAGATGTGGGCGACTGCCGGCTACAGCGCTAATCCTTTTCCGAAGCCACAACGTAGTCAACGAATGCTGCCCGGCGCGATTGGCCGCATCAAGCCGGAGCTAACGGTGAAGCAGGCCCAGGCAAAACTCGACACCTTCGTCGCAAATCTGCGAAGTGAATTTCCCAAAGACTATCCACCCGACGCCGGCTGGGCCGTCAAACTGCAGCCCGCGCGCGAAACGCTGGTGGTTGGGGTGCAAAGCACCCTTTACATGTTGCTGGGCGCTGTCGGACTGGTGTTGCTTATCGGCTGCGTGAACATCGCCAACCTCCTGCTGGCCCGGTCATCCGTCAGGCAGCGCGAGATGGCAATTCGCATAGCGATGGGCGCGCGACGCAGTCGGTTACTGGCCCAACTTCTAACGGAGAGTTTGCTGCTGTCGCTGCTCGGCGGAGTTGGAGCGCTGGCTTTGGTGACAGCACTCAAGAATGTTTTGCTGGCGCTCGTGCCGGCAAACACGCCGCGACTCCACGAAGTCGGCATCAACGGCGGTGTGCTTCTCTTTGTTTTGCTGATCTCAACGGTGACCGGGTTGCTATTTGGTCTCGTGCCGGCGTTGCAAACTTCCCGACCTGACATGGTCACGAATCTCAAGGAGGGAACGCTGGGCGCAGGTTCAGGCGCACGTCATCACCGCTTTCGCAGCGGGCTGGTGATTGTCGAATTCGCACTGTCACTGATGCTGATGATTGCCGCGGGTTTGCTGTTGCGCAGTTTTGGGCGACTGATGCAGGTCGATCCGGGCTTTGATTCAAGCCGCGTCTTGTTGGCGCGAATTTGGTTACCGGTGCCCAACAATCCGGACCTTGATCCCTATCGACCGGTGGCGAAGCGCGCTGCTTTTGTTAAGGAAGTGCTGCGCCGCACCAGCGAACTACCGGGTGTGCAGTATGCGGCAATCAGTGGCGGCGGCGGGGTGCCACTCATGGACCAGAACCGCGCCGGCATTTTCACGATCGAAGATCAGGCAACGGCCAACGAGAACATACCGCGCACGAAATTCCTTTCCGTGAGCGCTGATTTCTTCCGCGTCCTGGGCACACCACTGGTCCAGGGTCGCTATTTCACGCCCGCCGACGACGAAAATGCCGCTCGAGTAGTCATCATTGATCAGGTTCTGGCTGAACGTTTCTTCAAGAACGTCGATCCGATTGGTCGTCACATCAAGCCCGGCCCGCGCGATTCGCAGGGTCCCTGGTGGACGATCGTTGGCGTAGTCGGAAACATTAAGAGTGAAGGCTTCGATCGGGTTGCACAACCACATTTGTACATTTCGATGATGCAGAATCCGAGCTATGCCATGGCTGTCTATCTGAAGACGCAAGGCAATCCGGAAGGCTTAACCAACGCTCTCAGGCAACAAGTGCAGGCAGTTGATCCCAATCTGCCAATCTTCGGTGAAAGCACGATGGAGAACGTCGTAGCGGCGTCGCTCGCGCAGCGTCGTTTCGCGATGCAGGTAGTTGGCCTGTTCGGCATTCTGGCGTTGTTGTTGGCGGGTATCGGGATTTACGGCGTGATGGCTTACTCCGTGACGCAACGCACGCGCGAGATCGGGATCAGACTCGCGCTGGGCGCAAGCACCGGCAACATTTTGCGCTGGCTGCTGCAACAGGGAATGAAGCTGACGCTGATCGGCGTCGGCGCGGGTCTGCTGGGGGCATTCGTGTTGATGCGTTTGCTGCGCGGCCTGCTTTTTGGAATTACGACGACTGATCTAGTCACTTACCTCGGACTGACTTTTGTTTTGGCATTGGTTGCGTTGTTGGCTTGTTACATCCCGGCGCGACGCGCCACGAAAGTCGATCCGCTGGTGGCGTTGAGATACGAGTGAGACTTTATTGATTGCCCCCTTTCCTTTGGGAAGGGGACAAAGGGGAAGGGCTTGTAACGGTCAGACCCTCGCCCTAACCCTCTCGCAAGGGGAGCGGGAAATGAAACACAGATCTAAAGGCATGTAGAGGAGAACCATCATGCAAACGTGGCAAGACGTACGTTACGGCGCGCGCATGTTGTTAAAAAACCCGGGAATTACTTTTGTTGTGGTTCTGGCTCTGGCGCTTGGTATCGGAGCAAATACAGCCATCTTCAGCGTGGTTGACTCGGTGTTGCTGCGGCCGCTGCCGTTTCCGGAATCAGATCGCCTGGTGTTTCTCAACGAGACAGCAAAGACCATGGATGAGATTTCGATCTCGTATCCCAACTTTACTGACTGGCGCAACCAGAACCACGTCTTTGAGAACATCGGCGTCTACAATCGTGGCAGTTACAACCTCACGGGCGCCGGCGAGGCCGAACGCATCGTGACAGCGCAGATGTCTTCGGACGCGTTCTCCGCGCTGCGCATCAACCCGCTCATTGGCCGGATCTACACGAACGACGAAGACCGTCCCGGTGGCACGCCCGTCGTCGTTCTCAGTTATGCGCTTTGGCAACGACGCTTCGCCGGACAGACCAGCATTCTTAACCAGCAACTGACGCTAAACAACAAGAGTTACACGGTGATTGGCGTGATGCCGGAAGACTTTCGTTTTCCGAATCGCGCTGAGATGTGGGTACCAGTCGGACAACTTTCCGATCAGGAGAGTTGGAAACATCGTGGCAATCATCCTGGTCTGTATGCCGTGGCGCGGCTTAAACCCGGCGTGAGCTTCGCGCAGGCCAAAGCCGACATGGATAACATCGGCGCGAACCTGGCAACGACATACAACGACTCGAATGCCGGCAACGGCGTCGGCCTGCGGCCACTGTTGGAACTTTTCGTGGGTGACGTACGCCGCGCACTCTGGGTTTTGTTTGCCGCAGTCGCGTTTGTGTTGTTGATTGCCTGCGCCAACATCGCCAACCTGCTGTTGGCGCGGGCGCAGTCGCGGCAAAGAGAGATGGCCATTCGCGCTGCGCTTGGCGCCGGTCGTTTGCGCATCGCGCGACAGCTGCTCACCGAAAGTATTCTGCTGGCCATAATCGGCGGCACGCTTGGTCTGTTGATCGCGCAATGGGGCATCAAGCTCATTCTCTACATAAGTCCGGACGCGATTCCACGCTCTAAAGAAATTGGCCTCGACTGGCGGGTGCTTCTGTTCACCCTCGGGCTTTCGTTTGTTACCGGAATTTTGTTTGGACTCGTGCCCGCGTTGCAAGCAGGCATCGTCGACGTTCACGAGACGCTGAAGGAATCCGGGCGGGGAGTTTCTGGCAGGCACTGGTTGCGGAGTTCATTGGTTGTCGTAGAAGTTGGCACGACGCTGGTGCTGCTGATTGGCGCGGGCCTCATGATTCGCAGCTTCTACAGGCTGCAGAAAGTGAACCCGGGTTTTTCGTACGAACACCTAACGAGCTTCAACATCGCTTTGCCGGGAAAGAAGTACAAAAGCGCTGAACAACTCGATCAGTTTTATTCACGACTTCTGGAAAACCTGAAGGCCTTGCCTGGGGTGGAGTCGACTGCCGCCGCCTCAGGGCTGCCTCTGGGGAACAACGGTTGGCAAACAACCTTCGTCATTGACGGCCGACCGCGGCCGGCGCGTGAGCAGACGCCCTTGATGGAAGCGTGCCTCGTGACTCCTGATTACTTCCGCGCCATGAATATTCCGCTGAAGCGCGGACGTTTCTTCGATGAACACGACGACCGTTCATCAATCATTGGTAAGGATCTCAGCAAACTAAACGAAGTCGAACAGGAGATGGCGCCACTCAACGCCATCATCATTGACGAGGAATTCGCGCGTGCCTACTGGCCCGATGAAGACCCGATCGGGAAACGCATCAACATGGGCAGCGAGGAACACCCGATTCATTTGACGGTGCAGGGAGTGGTGGGTCGCGTGAAGATGGACGGCTTGAGTCAGGACTCAAAACGCGTCCAGGGCTATTTCCCATTCAAGCAGATCCCCAATGGCGGCATGACCGTTGTTCTCAAAGCATCGGGCGATCCGAATCAGTTGATCGCCGCCGTGCGCCAGCAGGTAAAGGCCATCGATCCGGACCAACCTATCTACGGCATCCGCACCATGGATGAAATCCGCGCCGAGTCAGTCGCTCCGGAACGTTTGAACCTGACGTTGCTAGGCATTTTCGCCGGTATCGCGCTGGTGCTCGCGATGGTGGGGATTTACGGCGTGATGTCTTACTCGGTGACACAACGCACTCATGAGATCGGTATCCGCATGGCCATCGGCGCGCAACCACGCGATGTGTTTCGCATGGTGATTCGTCAGGGAATGTTGCTGGCGGTGATCGGTGTCGGCCTGGGGTTGATTGGCGCCTTCCTGCTGACACGATTGATGGCTTCGATGCTGTTTAGTATCGAGCCCACCGATCCGGCGACCTTTGCGGCAATCACGGTGCTGCTGAGTTTGGTTGCGCTGGTCGCCTGTTATGTACCCGGTCGTCGTGCCACCAGAGTCGATCCGGTTATTTCGCTGCGTTACGAGTAAAGAATTTTGAACTGAAGTAGATCACATTGGGGGACTTTATGCTGGATTCGTTTTTGAAGGATTTGCGTTACAGCTTTCGCATCATGCTTAAGCGCCCGGGGTTCACTATCGTCGCCCTGGTAATTCTGGCATTGGGCATTGGCGCTAACACCGCGATCTTTACACTGATTAACGCCGTAGTTTTGAAACCATTGCCGGTCGCTAATCCCGATCAGCTCGTCTTGTTCAATGGCGCGACGGGTGAGGGTACGCGCACAACCGACGGCGAGATTAATCCTGGCCGCACGGACTTGTTCTCGTATGGAAGTTATCGTTACTTCCGCGAGCACAATCATTCCTTTCAGGAACTCAGCGCGTTTCGCAGCGGGGAGTCCCGAGTCAGCGTTCGCCGCGCTGATGCGCAACCGGGACAGACCACCGAGCGCGCTTCCGCCCATCTGGTTTCGGGAAACTACTTTGCTGTGCTCGGCGTCAATGCCGCGCAGGGACGGGTGCTGACAAATGATGACGACAAGCCAACTGCAAATCCGGCAGCCGTCATCAGTCATGGTTACTGGACGCAGAAGCTAAACAGCGATCCGAAAATCGTTGGCAGCAGCGTGTTGCTCAGCGGCACTGCTTTCACGATTGTCGGCGTGATGCCGCCGCAGTTTTTCGGGATACGCGTGCGGCGTTCGCCCGACTACTGGGTGCCGCTGGCCTTCCAACCACAAATCGAATTGCGCCGGCCATACTTCGACGAGAAAAATGTTTTCTGGCTGAACATGGTCGGACGCCTGAATGCGGGCACCCGGATTGAACAAGCGCAGGCGGAAGCAAACGTCGCGTGGCGTCAATTCCTGACTGAGCAGGCGGGCAGTCAACTTAACGATGAAACCCGGACGGCGATTCAGAGCAGCTTTGTCAGTTTGTCATCAGGCATTCGGGGAATATCAGGACTCCGCACGTTTTATTCGCAGGCGCTGCGCATGTTGATGGTGATAGTGGCGCTCGTGCTGCTTATTGCCTGCGCTAACGTCGGCAATCTTTTGTTGTCGCGCGCGGCTGTGCGGCAGGCGGAAATTTCTTTGCGCCAGGCGCTGGGTGCGAGTCGTTGGCGATTGCTGCGGCAACTCTTAACTGAAAGTTTGTTGCTCTCGTTGATCGGTGGCGTTGCGGGCATCTTACTCGCGCAGTGGGGCGTCAGCTTATTAGTTGCGCGCCTGGCTTCAACCTCTCCGCTTGATGTCAGACCTGATCTCCGAATTCTGCTTTTCACAGTCGGTGTTTCAGTTGTCTCAGGCATTCTCTTCGGCATCGCTCCAGCGCTGCGCGCCACCAGGACCGATCTCACAACGGCCCTGAAAGAAAAAACTACAAAGGGACGTAAACGAAAACTTAACCTTGGTTCAGCTCTGGTAGTTGCACAGGTCGCCGTGTCTTTGATCTTGTTAGTCGGAGCGGGCTTGTTTGCCCGCAGTTTGATGAACCTCCAGGAAGAGAACCTGGGCTTCGATCGGGAAAATGTTTTGCTGGCGAACACTGACATGCGTTTGGCCGGCTACAAGCCCGAAGAACTGGGCGCCGTCTACCGGCAAATCTACGATCGCCTGAACAGCATTCCCAATGTTCGTGTTGCCAGCATCGCGAGCACGAGTCCTATGTCCGGTAGCAACACGACCAGCGGGGTAACGATCCGCGGCTACACTCCGGGCAAAGAGGAAAACATGGTCGTGACCGACATGCAGGTGGGCCCGAACTTCACGCAAGCGCTCGGTGTCCCGCTTTTGACTGGTCGTGACATCGGACTTCAGGACACAACCACTTCACTCAAAGTCGGACTCATAAACCAAAGTTTCGCCGAAGCGTTTTTCCATGATCAGAATCCGCTCGGACGACGCATGACGTTTGACGATGGTTCTGACAAGGACGACTTTGAAATTGTTGGGGTGGTGGGCGATGCAAAATTCGACAGCGCGAAAGGAAAGCCCGACCGCAGCGTCTATCGCCCGATTCTTCAGATCCAGGACCAGCAAACTTTCAGCAATGTGTTTGTTGTGCGCACGCTGGGCGACCCGCTGGCCGTGGCCGCGCAGGTGCGGGCCGCCATCACTGAAGTCAACGACAAGCTACCGGTTCTTAATGTCACCAGCCTGCGTCTGCAAACCGACGAGGCACTGAGACAAGAAAGATTGGTAGCACAGTTAGTCAGTTTCTTTGGACTGCTGGGATTGCTGCTGTCGTGCGTTGGTCTATACGGAATCATGGCCCATGCGGTGGTTCGTCGTACCAACGAGATTGGCGTGCGCATGGCCCTTGGCGCCGAGCGCCGCAATATCGTGTGGCTGGTGCTCAAGGAGAGTTTGCTGCTCGTCGGCCTGGGACTGGCGATTGGACTGCCCGCCTCGTGGGCCGCCGGACGCTTAATCGCGAATCAACTTTATGGCCTCAAGCCGAGCGACCCGCTAACACTCGTCATGGCGGTAGCGTTTCTGACTGTCGTCGCAGCGTTGGCTGGTTATCTCCCGGCGCGACGAGCGTCGCGAGTCGATCCCTTGGTGGCGCTCAGGTACGAATAGTCTAAATAAAGCGAAAGAGTTGCACGACGCAAGGTAAGTCTATGGAAAACGTAATCAAGGACATTAGATACGGCATACGAAATTTGTTGAAGCGTCCGGGCGTGACGGCCGTCGCGCTGATCACGCTCGCGCTGGGAATCGGCGCCAACACCGCAATCTTCAGCGTGGTAAACGCCGTCGTGTTGCGCCCGTTGCCTTACGCCGAACCGGATCGTTTAGTGACCCTCTGGGAAACGATGCCGGGCGCCGATCGGCGTTCAGTTGCGCCAGGAAATTTTGTCGACTGGCGTGAGCAGAATAAATCGTTCGCGGACGTGGCCGCCACTTTTTACGGCAACTTCAATGTCACCAGTGATGGCCAACCGGAACGGATCGACGGCGCCACCGTCACCTCGAATTTCATGAGCGTGCTCGGCGCGCCGTCACAACTCGGGCGCACGTTTCAAACGGATGACGATGCGCATCAAGACCAAAATCTGGTGCTGCTGAGCGATGGCTTATGGAAGCGCAGGTTCGGCGGTGACACGGGTGTGGTGGGGCGCAGAATCACTGTAGACGAGTTGCCCTTTACCGTGGTTGGCGTGATGGCTCGTGGTTTTCAGTTCCCGGAAAAATCTGACATGTGGGTGTTGGGGCGTAACGGCGGTGCAGTGCCCCTGGCGCTGATGGCGCGGGCCCCTGAAAACGACTGGGTGCACGAACGCGACGCGCATTTCATTCGCGTGATTGGCCGGCTTAGGCCAGGCGTCACGTTGTCGCAGGCGCAGTCAGACATTGCCGGGATCACGCGCAGACTCGAGCAAGACTTCCCCAAAACAAATGCAGGTTTGGGCTCAAACCTGGTGCCGTTGCACACACAGGTTGTCGGCGACGTTCGTCAGACACTTTTCATTTTGCTGGGGGCAGTGGGCTTTGTGCTGTTGATCGCGTGCACCAACGTTGCCAACCTTTTGCTCGCGCGCGCCTCTCAACGTGAACGTGAAATAGCAATCCGGGCGGCAGTAGGCGCAAGCCGCTGGCGTTTGATTCGCCAGTTGCTGACAGAAAGCTTGCTGCTCAGCATTGCCGGTGGACTTGCGGGACTGGTCGTCTCAGTTTGGGCAGTCGATGTTTTCATCAGACTCAGCCCGGGCGACATTCCGCGGTTAAGTGAAGCGAGCGTCGATTTCCGCCTGCTCGGATTCACTTTGCTGGTTTCGCTTCTCACTGGAATCGCCTTCGGATTGTTGCCGGCATTTCAGACGACGCGGGCGAATCTCAACAATTCGCTCAAGGATGCCGGCGCCAAAGGGGGCGGAGGTCGCCAGCGCAAAGTGGCGCGCAGCATTCTGGTAGCTTCTGAAGTAGCACTGGCCCAGATACTCCTGGTAGGCGCGGCGCTGCTGGCCATAAGTTACATTCGCGTGACTGAAATTCATCCCGGCTTCAATCCGGATCGCGTGCTCACCGCGAAGATTGCGCCGTCCAACAAGAAGTATCCCGATCCGAAAAGTCGTTCGGCCTTCTTCCGCACAGTTCTCGATCGCCTTAATAACGCGCCGGGCGTTCAGTCTGCCGACGTGGTCATGAGTTTGCCGCTGAGCGGTTCAAGTATGAATCGCGGTTTCCAGGTCGAAGGCCGTCCGGAGCCCAGGGCGGACGAGAACATCACGATGGATTTTCAGATCGTAAGTCCGAACTATTTTTCTACTCTGGAAATACCCATCAAGCAGGGTCGTAGTTTGACCGCTACAGATACGGAAAACAGCGAACGAGTAATTGTGATCAACGAGGCCATGGCCCGACGCTACTGGCCCAACGAAGATCCGATCGGCAAACGGATGGCGATTGGCGAGAGCTCCAAAGACACCTCGTGGCGCACGATTGTGGGGGTAGTTGGCGACAACAGTCACGCCAGCCTCAGCGAGCCACCGGTGCCAACCGCATTCATTTCTTATCAACAGGATCTCGAATCGTGGCCGCGCATGGGTTTTGTCATCAAGGCGAAAACTGACGCGGCGAGTTTGGCGCCAATCGTTCGCAAAGAACTGGCAGCCGTCGATCCGGCGCAACCTGTTTACGCCATTGAACCCATGACGAACCTGATGAGCACTTCAGTAGCGCAGCGGCGTTTCATCATGCTGTTGCTGGGATCGCTGGCGGCGATTGCCGTCTCGCTGGCGATGGTTGGAGTTTACGGAGTGATCTCTTTTTCTGTCAGCGAGCGCACTCATGAAATCGGAATTCGGATGGCCCTCGGGGCGCGCACGCGTGACGTTTTGCGAATGATATTGGGGCAGGGAATGCGGCTGACGTTTATCGGTATAGGAATCGGCCTGGTTGCGGGCGTCGCGCTAATGCGTCTGCTGACGAGCATGCTGTTCCATGTTAGTCCGACTGACTTTCGCACTTTCACGCTCGTCGCCATGGTCGTGAGCGTAGTCGCATTAGTTGCCTGTTACATCCCGGCGCGACGCGCGACGAAAGTCGATCCCTTGGTGGCGCTGCGATACGAGTGAAAAGCGGTGTTTGTACTTAGCACTTTGTACCTGGAACTTAGTACTTCGTACGTTGATTTGGCTCCGGAACCTTGGGATTAAGCACGAAGCACAAGCGCGAAGTACAAAGTACAAAGCACCAGGGACAAAGTAGAAAGCACTAAGCACAGGATGGAGAAAGGAAACGACAGTGGAGCATCTTCTTAGCGACATCCGTTACGGCTTTCGATCTTTGCTGAAACATCCGGGCTTTACCGCCGTTGCTGTCATCACTCTGGCGCTGGGTATTGGTGCTAACAGTGCGATGTTCAGCACGGTCAATTCAGTCCTGCTGCAACCACTTCCGTATCCCGAATCGAATCGCATCGTTGTGCTCGAGGGAATTAATCCGCCGGCGGGCATCACGCAAAGCAACATGTCAGTGCCTGACCTCGCGGATTGGCAGGCGCAAAATCAAGTCTTCGATAAGCTCGCAGGCTTTGTCAGCGGCGGCGCCCTTCTCGCTAACGCCGACGAAACAGAGCGGGTGCGCGCCGCGAGTGTTAGCGCTGACTTTTTTTCTATTTTCCGCACTCCGCCGCTTCATGGTCGGGCCCTGGCTCCTTATGATTCAGAAAAGGGCCACGAACGAGTTGTGGTGCTCAGCTTCGGCCTCTGGCGGCGACGGTTTGGCGGAGACCCAAACATCGTCGGCCGCAAGGTGACGATTACCGGCGAACCGATCACGGTCGTGGGCGTAATGCCGGCCAGCTTCGACTATCCGCAACAATCTGAACTGTGGCTTTCATTTCCTCTCAATGCGGCCAGCGAACGACGCGATAACCGTTATGTGAATGTAGTCGCCCGCTTGCAGCCCGGTGTTGGCGTTGCTCAGGCCCAGACTGAGATGAACACGATCAGTCAGCGTCTGGCCCAGTCCTACACAGTCACGAATACTGGTTGGTCCGTACGCGTGACCAATCTTCAGGAACGACTGGTGAAAGAAATTCGCAGCTCGTTGCTGGTGTTGCTCGGCGCTGTGGCGTTCGTCTTGTTGATTGCCTGCGCGAACGTCGCCAACCTGCTCGTGGCGCGGTCAACCGGCCGGCAACGCGAGATCGCAGTGCGCGCGGCTTTGGGAGCGAGCCGTTGGCGCGTCGTTCGACAACTGCTCACGGAGAGTTTGTTGCTGTCATTCATCGGCGGCGCTATGGGACTGATGTTGAGCGTCTGGCTGACGAAACTGCTGGTTGCGATTAGTCCGGCAAACACACCGCGCTTTGACGAAATAAGACCCGACGCACGCGTCCTCCTCTTCACCCTTGGCGTGACGATCCTGACAGGAATCATCTTTGGCTTAGCGCCGGCCCTGCACGCATCACGAACCGATCTGAATACTAGTTTGAAGGACGGCGCGCGTTCGGGATCCGCGGGCGCGCACAACAAGCGGCTGCGAAGCGTGATGATGGTTTCCGAAATCGCTTTGTCGTTCATGTTGCTGGTCGGCGCCGGACTGCTGATCAAAAGCTTCCTGCGATTGCGAGAAGTAAGCCCGGGCTTCAACCCGAGCAATGTGCTTACGCTTCGGATTAATTTGGTTTTGCCAAAGAATTCGCAGGGGCCCACCCGTAGCCAATTACTCTCCCAAACGTTGGAGCGACTTAAGGCGCTGCCGGATGTAACTGCGACCGGCGCGGTCTTGAGCCTGCCCTTGAGTGGAGACACATTCAACGTGGGCCGCAGCCTGGTACGCGAAGGACGGCCACTGGTTCCTGAAGAGTCAGAAAACGCCGCCTATCTGCCAACGACGCCAGGTTATTTCCAGACATTGCAAATCCCGCTCAGCGAAGGAAGGGTTTTCAATGAGCAGGACAATGACACGGCGACAAAAGTTGTCATCGTTAACCAAACGTTGGCGCGCCGGTTGTGGCCGGGCCAGAGTCCGTTGGGCAAGCACATAACAATTTGGCGTGACGAAAAGTTCGCGCGCGAGATTGTCGGTGTCGTCGGCGATACGAAAGCCGCATTGGAAGACGAAGCCGAGACGCAGATGTATGTGCCTTTTGCGCAGGACTCCGGTTGGGGCGCGATGTCCCTGATGGTGCGCACGAATGGTGACCCGCAAAGAATTGCGACTGCCGCGCGCGCGGCGATTCATGCCGTCGACAAAGGGATACCTATTTCCAACGTCCGCAGCATGGACGAGGTGCTGGCGAAGTCGGTAGCGCAGCGCCGCACGTCGATGTTGTTGCTGAGTGCTTTTGCGGGCGTAGCTCTGTTGCTGGCGATGATCGGAATTTACGGCGTAACCGCTTACTACGTGACGCAACGCACGCAGGAGATCGGCATTCGCATCGCGTTGGGCGCGCGCGTCGGCGACGTGATGCGACTGGTACTGCAGAGCGGGATGTTCCTGGCAATTTGCGGTGTGGGCTGCGGACTTGCCGGCGCGTTTACCATCACACGCCTGCTGGCGAGTTTGCTTTTCGGCGTAACGCCCACAGACGTTTTTACCTTTGCAGGAGTTTCACTGTGTCTGCTGCTGACAGCGTTGGTTGCTTGTTATTTACCGGCGCGCCGAGCGAGCCGCATCGATCCGTTGGTAGCGTTGCGATACGAGTGAGCGAAGCAGTGGAGTAGGCGAGATCTTTTCGTGTGAGTGGGTTTTTCGTGTTCGTCTTTATTAGCGGACTGAATTGTTCGCGCAGACAAATCGAAACCACGAAACCACACGAACTGAGGACCACAAAAATACAGGAAGCGAAAGCGAATTGCGGCCGGAAGCCCCAACTAAACCCGTTTTGAGTTTGAACTTGAAAGTAGAACGAGGATGATTTCTGACATTTTTTACGATCTGCGTTACGCGCTGCGACTGCTGAGAAAGAGTCCTGGCTTTGCGCTCGTCGCCGTTTTCACTTTAGCGCTGGGCATCGGCGCCAACGCGGCCATCTTCTCGTTGACGGATTCAGTGCTGCTGCAAAGCTTGCCGGTAACGGCGCCAGATCAACTGACAACTTTCATGACCTTTGCGCCCACCGCTGACGCCAGTGGTAACAACACGTTTTCCTATCCGATGTACCAGGACCTGCGCGACAAGAACGACGTTTTCTCCGGCGTGTTGGCGCGCGGTGGGGCGCAGATGAACGTGAGCTACGACGGTCGCAACGATCGCGTCAGCGGCGAACTAGTCAGCGGAAATTATTTTGAAGTGCTCGGCGTGCGACCGTGGGTAGGTCGATTGTTTACCCAGGACGACGATCGCGTGCCGGGTGGTCATCCGGTTGCAGTTTTAAGTTACGGATTCTGGCAATCGCGTTTTGCCAAAGACCCGAACGTCGTCGGTAAGACGATTCTAGTTAATGAACAACCATTGACGGTTGTCGGCGTCTCGCCGCCGGGCTTCTACGGCATTGAACTGGCGGGGACGGCTGATGTGCGCGTGCCCTTGATGATGACGTCAGTTTTCAATCCAGTTCCAAAGAACCGGCTCACGAGTCGGAACCATTGGTGGCTGACGCTGATGGCCCGCCGCAAAGACGGAGTGACGCTGGCACAAGCGCAAGCCGCCACTGACATTCTTTTCAAAAACATTCGCGCGACGGAAGCACAGGGCCTGCCGGCTGACATCAGCGAGAAAAGTCGACAACGCTTCTTCGGCACCACCATGCGACTGAGCGATGGCAGCCAGGGTTATCGCAATCTTCAGAAGGAAATGAAGACGCCGCTGTTACTACTCTTCGGCGGCACCTGCATCGTGCTCCTCATTCTGGGCGCGAACCTGGCCAACCTGATGCTGGCCCGCGATGCGGCGCGCGAACAGGAAGTCGGTGTCAGGCTCGCCCTGGGCGCGCGTCGTTTGCGTCTGCTGCGGCAATGGTTAACCGAGGCGATTTTGTTAGCGGCGCTTGGCGCAATCGCGGGACTTGTGATCGCCTCGTGGGTCAAGAGTGCGCTCGTCAGCTTCATGCCGCCCGACTTTCGCATGAATCTCGACAGGCCGTTAGGCTGGCGTTTCATCGTCTTCACTTCGCTGCTGTCGCTTTTGGTGGGCGTGGGCGTAGGACTGGCGCCGGCTTTACGCGCTGCCTGGGGTCGACCGGCGTTGGCGTTGCACGGTGAAAACCGCACCTTCGCGTCGGGCAGTGGTTTTTTCAGTCTGCGGAGCGGATTAATTCTGGTGCAGGTGACGTTGTCAGTGCCGCTGCTCATCGTCTCGGCGCTTTTTCTGAACAGCCTGCAACACCTGCGTGGCGTTGATGCCGGTTTTGGTAAGAAGAATGTCCTCATCGCTTCAGTGAATCCGGCGCTGAACGGCTACAGCACAGAAAAGTCTCGGATCTTTTTTCAGGATCTCTTGCAGGGCGTCCGCGCGCTCCCCGGCGTCCAATCCGCGAGCCTCTCGTCTGACTCACCGATCTCCGGCGGCTGGGATGAACTTGGCTTAGTGGTTGAGGGATACCAGCCACGGGAAGGTGAACGAGTTAACGCGCAAGCCTCCCTTATTTCGCCGGATTTTTTCCGCTCGCTTGAGATTCCGCTTGTCGCCGGCCGCGACTTTAACGAGCAGGACGTCGACGGCGCGACCAAAGTCACCATCATCAACGAAAAGATGGCGCGACGTTTCTTTGGTTCAACGAATCCACTCGGCCGGAAAATCGGCACGGAGGATCAACCGGACACCGTTATCGTCGGCGTGGTCAGGGACGCAAAATACCTCAACCTGCGCGAGCCGGCCTTGAGCCATTTCTATGAACCCGTTGCCCAGCAGCCGCGCCTTTTCGATCTGACCATGCACATCAGAACTGTGGGTGAACCGACGGCGTTGGTCGATCAGGTTCGCTGGCAAGTGCAGCATCTCGATCCGCACCTGCCGATTTACGGCGTTACAACTCTGGACACGCAAATCGATGAGTCGATCACGCAAGAGCGCCTGTTGACGTGGCTCTGCACTGCGTTTGGTTTACTGGCCGCGCTGTTGACGGCGCTGGGCATCTACGGGGTGCTGGCGTTTTCGGTCGCGCAAAGAACGCGAGAGATCGGCATTCGACTAGCACTCGGCGCGCAAACCCGAGACGTGCTCAAGTTGATCCTGGGCCAGGGCGCGCTGCTGGTGACGATTGGCGTGGCGCTGGGTCTGGGCTTGTCGTTCGTGGTCACAAAGCTGATCGCGAGTTTGCTTTTCGGGGTGACGCCGACAAACGCGTTAACGTTTGCAACTGTGTCTTTAGGTTTGGGACTGCTGGCGATGATTGCTTGTTACATCCCGGCACGCCGCGCGACAAAGGTCGATCCACTGGTGGCGTTGCGATACGAATAGTTCTATCCCCTCCCTCTGTGAGGGGAAAAGGGGAGGGCTTAAGGCGTCGCTCAACCCCTCTCCCTAACCCTCTCCCAAAGGGAGCGGGGAAGCGGAAATGGCGAGGTTAACATATGGACCAATTATTCAAGGACATCCGCCACGGCTTTCGGTCTCTCTTACGAACGCCTGGCTTCACTCTAATTGCCGTGCTCACGCTCGCACTGGGCATTGGCGCGAACACCGCGATCTTTTCCGTTGTAAACGCGGTGCTACTCAGACCCTTGCCTTTTCCCGAGACGGAGCGAATCGTCAAACTCGGATCCGGTTCGGCAATTCGACCTGAGCGCGGTGTCTTTTCTTTTCCTGACTACAAAGACCTTCAGGCACAAACGCAGACACTTGAATCTGTCGCCGGGTATCTCAGTTCCGGCTCGGTTCTGTCGACTGAAGTCGGCGACGCTGAACGCGTTCTGGGCGCCGATGTTTCCTCCGAGTATTTTCAGGTCCTTGGGGTGAAGCCGTTGCTGGGCCGCACGTTTACTGCTGAAGAAGATCATCCGCACGCCTCGGTTGTGGTGATCAGTCAGGGACTCTGGCAACGCCGCTTTGGTGGCTCGCCGCAGGTGATTGGCGCGTCTCTGAAGCTTGGTGCGTCCACCATGACGGTTATCGGCGTTATGCCGGCGGGCTTTGAGTTTCCGGTGCGTGCCGACGGGCAGGATTACTGGGAACCTCTCAATGATCGGCCGACGGCGGATCGCGAGCAGCGCGACGCGCGCACGCTGGAAGTGATCGGCCGGATGCGACCCGGCGTACGCGTGGCCCAGGCCAACGCCGAGCTGCAGGCGATTAGCAGCAGGTTAAGTCAACAGTATCCCGCTTCGAACACTAGCCTCGTGATGGGGGCTGCGCTACTAAAAGCAGATCTCGTTAGCGACGTCAGGCCGGCCTTGTTGATTCTGCTGGGCGCAGTCGGCTTTGTCTTGTTGATTGCCTGCGCCAACGTAGCGAACCTGAATCTCGCGCGCGCTGCAGCGCGACAAAAAGAGATCGCGATTCGCAGTGCCGTAGGCGCTGGTCGCTGGCGCATTATTCGGCAACTCCTGATAGAGAGCGTGATGTTGTCGTTGTGCGGCGGCGCCGTGGGATTGTTGTTGGCGAGGTGGTGCGTAGAGCTGCTTACGAGACTTGGCCCGGCGAACATTCCACGTTTGCAGCAGGTCAGTCTTGATTGGATGGTGCTGTTGTTCACCCTGGCGTTGTCGGCGGTTGTCGGCATCGGTTTTGGACTGGCGCCGGCGTTCTCTGCATCCCGTCCAGATCTGACGGACGCACTAAAGAATGCCAGCCGCGGGTCCACGGAAAACATCGCACACAATCGCGCCCGAAGTGTTTTGGTTATTGCCGAGGTCGCGCTGTCGCTAATGTTGCTGATCGGCGCGGGCCTGTTACTGAAAAGCTTTGTGCGTTTATGGCAGACCAATCCAGGTTTTGATGCGACCAGCGTTGTGGCCCTCGACATTCCGCTCAGCCGGCAACGCTACGACACACCGGCTAAACAGATCGCCTTTTTTCAAAAATTAACGGAACGCGCCAGAGCTTTACCCGGCGCCGCATCAGTTGGCGTCGTCGATGTTCTGCCAATGGGCAGTATCGAAAACGTGGGCGCATTTAACATTGCCGGACGACCGCCTTTCCCCGCCGGCGCCATGCCCGAAGCAAACTACACGGCAGTCGATGCGGGATACTTTGCGACCCTGCACATTCCGTTGTTGCAAGGCCGGATGATTGGGGCTGAGGACAGGGAAAACAGCACGCCGGTAGTTCTGATTAGCGAATCAATTGCCCGCGAACATTTCGCCGGGGAAAACCCGCTCGGGCAACATCTTATTTTTGATCCCAAGCGGCCTTTGGAAATCGTCGGCGTTGTGGGCGACGTGCGCCGCGCGGCGCTCGACGTAGCCCCGGTTCCCGAAATTTACGTTTCGTTTGAACAAACGCCCTCGCGAAGAATGAACCTGGTGGTACGGACAAATTCCGTAAAGCCCGAGGGCATGGCGGGAACTCTGGAAGCGACTCTCAAAGAACTGGATCGCGACCAGGTGATTTGGCGCACGCGGGTGCTTGATCAATTGGTCGCGGCGTCCGTTGCTAATCGGCGTTTCAACATGCTGCTCTTGAGTATGTTTGCCGGACTAGCGCTGCTCCTTGCGGCCCTGGGAATTTACGGCGTGATGGCTTACTCCGTGACGCGGCGCACCCATGAACTCGGCATTCGCATGGCGCTGGGAGCGCAGGTGCTCGACGTCTTGAGACTGGTGGTGAAAGACGGCATGACCCTGGCAGTGATCGGCGTGACCATCGGTATCGCTGGTTCGCTCGCGCTGACACGAGTACTGAGCGCACTGCTCTTTGGTGTAACACCGACCGACGTGACTACTTTCGCCGGAATTTCTGTTTCATTGCTATTGGTGGCGTTGCTGGCTTGTTACATCCCAGCGCGGCGCGCGACGAAAGTCGATCCGTTAGTGGCACTGAGATACGAGTAGCGTGGGGAAGAAACAATATGGGGGAAGGGGCTAGCGCGGTAAACCCTCTCCCCAACCCTCTCCCATTGGGAGAGGGAGTGCAAGGGTAAAAAGGAGAAACACGATGTTCCGACTGTGGCAGGATTTGCGTTACGCCGTGCGCACGATGGTTGCCCGGCCCGGCTTCACGCTGATTGCAGTTTTCACGTTGGCGCTGGGAATCGGCGGCAGCACCGCGATCTTTACCGTGGTTGACGGCGCGCTTTTGCGTGGCCTTCCTTATCGCCAGCCTGATCGTCTTTACCATCTCTTCGAGACGACGCCGCAGAAAGAATTCAACCAGCGAGAATTCTCCTATCCCGACTATCAGGACTACCAGAACAATCAGGTGCTCGAAGGCGTGGCTGCTTACACTGGCGGCGGCGGCATCATGAGCGGCCGCGGCAGTGAGCCCGAACGCATCTTCGCGCCGGCCGCAAGTGCAAACTTCTTTTCCGTGTTAGGTGTGGAACCGGTGCTCGGCCGCACGTTTCAACCAGGCGAGGACAAACCCGGCGCCCAACGAGTGGTTGTTTTGACTTACGGAATGTGGCAGCGACGTTTTGGGGGTGACCCGGGAATTGTGGGTCAATCCTTAACCGTCAATGGCGATCCCTACACAGTTATCGGCGTCTTGCCGTCGTCATTTCAGTTTGCGCTGCGGAATGCCGACTTGTGGCGCGCGTATCAACCGACTCCCAACCAACTGACGCGCCGCTTTCTACACGGCACCAACCTGATCGGTCGCTTGAAGCCAGGTGTCACTTTTGCCCAGGCCCAAGCGGAACTGAGTGTAATAACCAAGCGCATCGAGCAGGAAAACATGTCGTCGCACGCAGGCACGGCGTTGAAACTTGTGCCGCTGCAGGAGCAGGTGGTGGGCCAGGTAAAGCCGATCTTGCTGGTGCTGCTGGCGGCGGTCGGATTCGTGTTGCTAATCGCGTGTGCCAACGTGGCGAGCCTGCTGCTCACAAGATCGCTTTCACGTCAGAGAGAGGTCGCGATTCGCGCGGCGTTAGGCGCGAGCCGCTGGCGCGTCGTGCGACAACTGCTCACGGAGTCATTGCTGCTCTCAATCGTCGGTGGGTTGGCCGGACTGCTGGTGGCTTACTGGGGCGTGCACGGTCTGGTGGCTGCTTTGCCTGATAACCAAATCAGCGCGTTGCCGTTTCTACAAACACTACATCTCGACGCAAAGATACTCGCCTTCTCATTTGGTCTTTCGTTGCTTACCGGAATCGTCTTCGGACTCGCGCCGGCGCTGCAGTCATCGCGTCCTGATCTAAATGAAGTTTTGAAAGAAGGCGGACGCAGTTCTGGCGCCGGGGCTGGTCACCGGCTGCGCGGCTTTCTCGTGATGAGTGAAATTGCCCTGGCCGTCGTGTTGCTCGTCGGCGCCGGTTTAATGATGAAGAGCTTATTACGATTGCTACAGACGAACATTGGTTTCAATCCA
Organism: Pyrinomonadaceae bacterium; assembly: GCA_035472495.1. Classification (GTDB taxonomy): domain Bacteria; phylum Acidobacteriota; class Blastocatellia; order Pyrinomonadales; family Pyrinomonadaceae; genus PSRF01. The sequence goes on from DATIPD010000011.1 coordinate 95,065, forward strand.
GACAACTTGCTGACGATGACGGTTGTGTTACCACCAGCCAAGTACACCGAAGAAAACAAACAGATCGAGTTTTTCGATCAACTCAAGACGCGCGTGGAATCTTTGCCGGGGGTGAAAGGAACGGGCACGGTCAACATTTTGCCGTTGCAGGCCGGCAACACCACGCGATTCTACGTCGAAGGCGATCCGGTGCCGGCGCCGGGTCAGGAGATTGAAGCAAACATCCGCACGGTTGATGAGAGTTACTTCCAAACTATGGGAGTGCCGCTGCTGGCGGGCCGAATGTTTGACACTCGTGACAAAGCTGACGTCGCTGAGGTTGTGATCATCGGCAAGAGCACGGCCGACAAAGTTTTTGGAACACGCGATCCGGTAGGGAAGCGCTTGCGCTACAACGGCGTGCAGGCGCCGCCGGTGACAGTGGTCGGCGTTGTCGGCAACGTAAAAATTGGTGGCCTGGATGACGACATTCGGCCCGTCCTCTATTACCCGTTTCGGCAAAACGCAACCACGGCAACAAACCTGGTGGTACGCACCAGCGGCGATCCAAATGCGCTGGCTGCCGCGGTGCGCAACGAGATGCACGGACTGGAGTCAGACGTCGCCGTCTTCAATGTGAAAGCGATGGAAGACGTGATCTCGGATTCGCAGGCGGCTTTCATGAGACGCTTCCCCGCGCTGCTGATTGGCATCTTCGCCGCCGTCGCGTTATTGCTGGCGTCAATTGGAATCTATGGCGTTGTCTCTTACTCCGTCAGTCAACAAACGCATTACATCGGCGTGCGCATGGCCCTCGGCGCGACGACGGCAGACATTTTGAAAATGATTTTGACTCAGGGTCTGAAGTTGGCCCTGGCCGGCATGGGACTCGGGATTGTCGCCGCGCTGGGACTTACGCGTTGGCTGCGCACGTTACTGTTTGAAGTCCAAACGACCGACGTGACGACGTTCGCCGTGGTGCTCGGTTCGCTGTTCTTTGTGACTTTGTTGGCGTGTTACATCCCGGCGAGGCGCGCAACGAGAGTCGATCCACTGACGGCGTTGCGTTACGAGTAGCGTTGCGGCCAGAGAGGACCTAAGCGACCGTGCTATTGAGACGAAAGCGGGGAGAGTTATTAGATGGAAACATTACTAAAAGACTTTCGCTATGGCATCAGAGGTTTGACGAAGCGCCCCAGCTTTACGGCGATTGCGGTGTTAACTCTGGCCTTGGCCATTGGCGCGAGCACGGCAATCTTCAGCGTAGTCAACGCGGTATTGCTCCGGCCGTTGCCGTTCACCAATCCTGATCGTTTGGTAATGGTTTGGGAAGACGCGTCGTATGTCGGTTTCCCGCACAACACTCCGGCGACCGCCAATTACGCTGATTGGAAAGCACGCAATCATGTCTTTGAAGACATGGCAGCGCTGGACAGCCGCAGCTTTAGTCTCACCGGCGATGGCGACCCGGAAAAAATTGAAGCGGCTGGTGTCACTGCCAACTTGTTTCCACTGCTGGGCACCAGACCTCTCATCGGCCGCAACTTCACTGCTGAGGAAGATCAGCCTGATGCGAACAAAGTTGTGATCCTGAGTCAGACGCTCTGGCAACGTCGGTACGCAGGTGATCAGAGCGTGGTCGGACATGCGCTATTGCTCAACGGAGAAAAGTACACGGTGATCGGCGTCATGCCGGCGGGCTTCCAGTTTTCTGATAAAGACACCGGGATCTGGGTGCCGATCGCCTTCACGCCGCGGCAGTTGGCAAATCGAGGCCGTCACTATCTGAACGTGGTCGCCCGGATGAAGCCGGGGGTGAAGCTGGCGGAGGCTGATGCTGATGTTCGCGCGATCCAACAACAAATCGCCCGGGAAAATCCGGAAGCAGCAGGGAGGCTCGGGGCTTACGTTCGATCGTTGACGCAGGAGTTCACAGGCGAAATTCGGCGACCACTTCTCGTTTTGCTTGCGGCAGTCGGATTGGTGCTGTTGATCGCTTGCGCCAACATCGCGAACCTTTTGCTTTCGCGTGCGGCGGGCCGGCGGCGCGAAATCGCGCTACGCACTGCGCTCGGCGCCAGCCGTCTGCGCATTATTCGTCAACTTCTAATCGAGAGTTTGTTGCTCGCGTCGGCCGGGGCAGTGCTCGGTGTGGTATTCGCGTGGTGGAGTTTTGCATTTCTCCAGCGCTTAATTCCTGAAGGCCTCACGTTGTTTGCGAAGCTAAGTCTTGATCCGAAAGTACTCGCTTTTACGTTTGTGGTGATGGTTGTCACCGCCGTCTTGTTTGGACTCGCACCGGCGTTGCAGGCGTCCAACCTCGATTTGAACGAGGCGCTAAAGCAGGGTGGTCGCACGGGCCAGCAAGCTGGCAGCAAACGACTCCGCAACGTCCTGGTTGTAGGGGAAGTGGCGCTGGCGATGGTTTTGTTGGTTGGCGCCGGTCTGCTGATCCAAACCCTCTTCAAACTTCAGAACCAGTACGCAAACTTAAAAGCTCAGAGTGTAATGACCTTACGGACGGTGCTCACGCGCAATAAATATCCGGAGCATGGCCAACGCGTCGGCTTCTACAAGCAAGTGCTTGAGCGCGTTAGTGCCTTGCCGGGAGTTGTTTCAGCTGGTTACGCCACCAGCGTTCCGCTGGCGTGGAAAGGCGGCACGTCCGGTTTCACGATTGAAGGACGCAGCGTTGAACAGGCCCTGGCCGGAGGATTTTCTTACGATGCCAATCACCGCCAGGTAAGTGCTGATTATCTGAAAACGATCGGCATTCCGATTCGTGCCGGGCGGTCGTTTACGGAAGCTGACAACGAGCAGGCAGTACATGTCGCGATTATTAACGAGACGATGGCGCGTGAGTACTGGCCCGGTGAGAACCCGCTCGGTAAACGGATCAAATTTGGTGACCCTACCGACGACGTTCCCTGGGTAACAATCGTCGGCGTGGCAGGCGACATCCGGCAGATGGGAATCGATCAGCCGATCAAAGCCGAACTCTACGTGCCTTACCAGCAGGACAACGGCCTGGCGTTTTACGCTCCGCGGGATTTGGCGATTCGTACTTCGGTCGATCCGTCCAGCGTAGTCGCTGCCGCGCGCAACGAGATTCATCAGGTCGATCCGGATCAGCCGATCTCAAACGTGCGGGGCATGAATGAAGTGCTCGATGAAGAAACAGCGTCGCGGCGACTGGGAATGACGTTGCTGACAATCTTCGCGGGCCTGGCGTTGCTGTTGGCGACGATTGGCATCTACGGAGTGCTCGCATTTTTTGTAACGCAGCACACGCAGGAGATCGGCGTGCGGATGGCGTTAGGCGCCCAACGCGGGAGCATTCTGGGACTCGTCTTGAAAAAAGGAATGTTGTTGGCTGGGCTGGGTGTGGTGATTGGACTAGGGGCAGCCTTCGCGGTGACGCGTTTGATGGCGAGTTTGCTTTACGACGTCAGCGCCACGGATCCGCTGACTTACGTTGCGATCGCAACGTTGTTGCTTGGTGTGGCCCTGGTTGCGTGTCTTGTGCCGGCGCGGCGAGCGATGAGGGTCGACCCGTTGGTGGCGCTGAGATACGAGTAGGTTGCGCCGAGAGGCGGTTGCGGATTGCTTGTTTATCCCCTCCCTTTGGGAGGGGCAAAGGGGAGGGCTTAGCGACGCGCTAACTCCCTCTCCCTGACCCTCTCCCAAAGGGAGAGGGGATAATGATTCAGAAACGCAGAAAGGCTACAGATGGAAATGTTTTGGCAAGACTTGCGTTACGGCGCACGCATGCTACTCAAGGCGCCCAGCGTCAGCATTGTGGCAACGATCGCGCTCGCTCTGGGCATTGGCGCCAATACGGCAATTTTCAGCGTAGTCAACGCCGTGCTGCTGCGCCCCCTACCTTTTGCACACTCCGAACAGCTGATGAATGTTTGGGAAACGGATTCGGTGAGAGGCTCACAGCGAGGATCTGCCTCATACCCGAATTTTGTTGACTGGCGCGACCAAAGCCATTCCTTTGAATACATGGCCAGCTACCACACGGCAGATTTTATTCTTACCGGCCGAGGCGATTCGACCAGGCTTCAGGCGGCCGTGGTCAACGCGGATCTTTTCTCCTTGCTGGGCGCAGCGCCAGTGCTGGGTCGCGCGTTTCGTACGGCTGAGGATAAGCCCGGTCAAGATGGCCGCGTCGTGTTGCTGAGTCAGCAACTTTTCCAGAAACGCTTCAACGCAGATCCTAATATAGTCAATCAATCCGTAGTGCTTGACGGTAAACCTTTCACTGTTGTTGGTGTAATGCCGCAGTCTTTTCAGTTTCCCGTGCAAAATGTGCCGGTTGATTTTTGGACCACCGTGGCGATCGACCGCGAAGGGGAAGATCCGTCTTCCGACTCACGTGGCGCACATTACATGGATGTGATTGCGCGGCTGAAGCCCGGCGTGTCCAGAGATCAAGCGCAAGCGGAAATGACCGCGATTGGTAACCGGCTGGAGCAGCAGTATCCAGACAAAAATCTACACCGGAACATCCGACTTGAACCAACTCTCGAAGCGCTCGTCGGCGACATTCGTCCAGCGTTGTTAATTCTGCTGGGCGCAGTTGGCTGCGTGTTGCTGATTGCATGCGCCAATGTGGCGAACTTGCTGTTGGCCAGGGCCATGTCGCGTCAGAAGGAGATGGCGATTCGCGCGGCGATGGGCGCCAGCCGGCTTCGCGTCATTCGGCAGTTGTTGACGGAGAGTGTTTTGCTTTCGTTAGTAGGCGGGCTGCTTGGTTTGGTGCTGGCGGTTTGGTGGTCGGATTTATTGATCACGCTGGGTAAGGAAAACATTCCGCGCGCCTTACAGGTGGGACTTGATTGGCGCGTGCTTTCGTTCAATCTAACAGTTTCTCTGCTTACCGGTGTGATTTTTGGCCTGGTGCCCGCCATCCATTCCTCAAAGACAGAACTCACGGAATCACTGAAAGAGGGAGGACGCGGCGGGAGCGAAGGTGCGCGCCGAAATCGTATTCGCGGCGTGCTGGTGGTAAGCGAACTGGCGATTGCTGTAGTGCTGCTGGTGGGGGCGGGTTTACTTATCAAGAGCCTCTGGCGTCTGCACAATGTCAGTCCAGGATTTGATTCACATAATCTGCTGACGTTTGAGGTTGCTATTCCGGAAGTGAAATATCCAGCCGAGAAGCAGAACCAGTTTTACCGCGATCTGGTTTCGCGTCTCCAGGCGGTTCCGGGTGTGCGCAGTGCCGGGGCAGTCATTCCAATGCCGCTCACCGGAGACGCCTTTCGCATTTCTTTTGCGCAGGAGGGCCACCCGGTAGAGAAGGGCAATCAACCTTCGGCCGACTTCTTCGCAGTTAGTGACGACTATTTCACGACGCTCGGTGTCCCGCTGTTGAAGGGCAGGCAGTTTACCCAGCGCGATGACGCGAAAGCTCCGGGCGTAATCATCATCAACGAGGCGTTCGCCAGGAAGTATTTTTCTAACGAAGATCCAATCGGCAAGCGACTCCTGCCGGGAATCTCGACAACCAAAGCAGACCCGACCTGGCGCGAGATAGTCGGCGTGGTTGCTGATGTGCGGAACCGGAACCTGAGTTCGGAAGTGCGTCCTGGATATTTCCTGCCGCAAGCCCAGGTGCCGTTTAACCAAATGACGCTGATCGTCAGAACCGTAAACGACCCACATACTCTGATCACCGCTGTCCAAAACGAAGTGCGCGCGATGGATCCGGATGTTCCTGTGTTTACCATCAAGACGGTAGACGAACACATTGCCGCAACGGTGGCGTCACCGCGGTTCAACAGCATGCTGCTGGGAATCTTCGCTAGCGTCGCGCTGGTGCTAACCATCGTCGGTCTCTATGGCGTCATGAGTTATTCGGTGGCGCAACGGACGAATGAGATCGGCATTCGCATGGCGCTGGGTGCACAAACAGGCGATGTGTTGCGCCTGGTGGTCTCGCAGGGATTCAAACTCGTTTTGATAGGTCTGGGTTTAGGACTGGTTGGGGCTTTCGCGCTGACGCGAGTTATTTCGAGTTTGCTTTTTGGCGTTACACCTAAAGATCCAGTGACTTTTCTGGTCGTGCCGGCGGTGCTGGCTTTGGTGGCCTTGCTCGCCTGCTACCTTCCGGCGCGACGCGCGGCGCGGCTCGATCCATTACACGCCCTTCGTTACGAGTGATTGCGTCCCCTCCTTTTAGGAGGAATGAAAGGTGAGATGCGATGAACAATCTACTGCAGGACATTCGTTACGGAGTGCGCGGCTTGCTTCGTCAACCCGGCTTCGCCATCGTCGCTATTTTCTCGCTGGCCCTGGGTATCGGCGCGAACACAGCGATCTTCTCGGTTGTAAACGGAGTACTGCTGAATCCGCTGCCGTTTCCGCAGCCGGAGCAGTTGATGACGATTCACCAGAGCAAGCCGAATTTTGAAACGGGTGCGATTCCTTATCCTAATTTCCGTGATCTGAAAGAACGAAACCAGACGTTCTCATCAATGGCCATCTCCCGGGCGTTTGGTTTCAGTTTAATCGGCGCTGGTGAAACTGAACGCGTGCAGGCGCGTTTGGTTTCTGCAGAATACTTCTCGGTGCTCGAGCTAAAGCCTTTGCTCGGTCGCACGTTTATCGCCGGCGAAGATGAAAGCGGTGCGGCGCCGGTAGCGTTGATTAGCGAAGGACTATGGCGACGGAAATTTGGGGCCGCTCAGGACGTGCTGCAGAAGGGAATTACGCTCGACGACAAAAGCTACTCGGTTGTTGGCGTCATCCCGTCCAGTTTCAACATGGTGCGCGATGTTGATGTCTACGTGCCGATTGGGCAGTGGGTCAATCCCGCTTTGAAAAGTCGTCGCTCCGCCCTGGGGCTGCATGGCATTGGCCGGTTGAAGCCCGGCGTCACGCAAGCGCAAGGCGAAGCGGATCTGAATCGCGTCATGAATGAACTGGCTGCCACCTATCCGGATACCAACAAAGGCCAGGGCGCGAAGCTCGTCTCTCTTCGACAACGACTGGTGGGTGATATCCAGCCGATACTCTGGCTGTTACTCGGCGCGGTTGGCTTTGTGTTGCTTATCGCCTGCGTCAACGTCAGCAACTTGCTGCTGGCGCGTTCTACTGGTCGCGCTCGAGAGTTCGCGATTCGCGCGGCGTTGGGCGCCGGGCGCGGCCGGCTCGTTATTCAATCACTGACGGAAAGCACTCTGTTAGCCGTCGTGGGCGGCGCGCTGGGACTCCTCGTTGCTGCCTGGGGGACAAAAGCAGCGCTCGGCGTGTTGCCGACTGCACTGCCTCGCTCGGAAGAAGTTCAACTTGACGGTCGCGTCCTGATGTTCACGTTTGCGATCTCCTTGTTGACGGGCCTGCTGGCTGGAGTGATTCCGGCGCTGAAGACGTCGCAGGGACAAGTTTCAGAGACCTTAAAGGAAGGCGGGCGCGGTTCCAGTAGCGGACGCGCGCGGGCGCAGGGCATTTTTGTCGCTGTAGAAATGGCGCTGGCGCTGGTACTGCTGATTGGCGCGGGCTTGATGATCCGGAGTTTGACGGCGCTGTGGCACGTTGACCCCGGGTTCCGCACTGACAACGTGCTCACGTTTGGTCTGACGTTGCCGCCGTCGGCCGCCTCGGCCCGGCCGGAAGCAGTGCGCGCATCATTGCGTGAACTGAACCAAAAGATTAGTTCAACTCCCGGAGTTCAGGCAGCATCATTTTCGTTGGGCGCGTTTCCGTTGGCGAACGAGGATGACTTGTTTTTCTGGATCGACGGTCAACCAAAACCGGCGAGCCAAAGTGAAATGAACATGGCGCTCATTTATCGCGTCGAACCCGATTACCTGAAGGCAATGGACATCCCACTCAAACAAGGAAGGTTCTTCAACGACCAGGACGACGAGCGTGCCCCGCAGGTGGCGGTGATTGACGAAGCCTTCGCGCGCCAATTTTTCGGCACGGAAAGTCCGCTTGGAAAACGAATTCAAATGGACGGCGCAACGAGTCCGGTCCAGATCGTCGGCGTTGTCGGACATGTGCACCAGTGGAGTCTTGATGCGGGTGATGCGGATGGATTGCAGGCGCAGCTCTACACTCCGTTCCGGGCGACTCCCGATAATGCCTTGCCGGCGGGCGCCGGTGTGGTTGTTCGCGGCAGCGGAGGGACCGGCGATGTAGGAGCAACGCTCTTCAGTTCAATCCGCGCCGCGGTTGCGAGTCAGAACAGTCAGAACGTGATCTCGAATCCGCAGACGATGAACGAGGTCATCTCCGACTCACTGGCGGAACGCAGATTTTCTATGATTCTGCTAGGTTCGTTTTCGGTAGTGGCTCTGCTGCTGGCGAGTCTGGGTATCTACGGCGTGATTTCGTACCTGGTGGGCCAGCGCACGCACGAGCTTGGTATCCGCATCGCGCTCGGCGCCCAGCGCCGCGACGTCGTGCAGTTGGTACTGAATCATGGGATGAAGATGACGGTTGCCGGCGTACTGCTTGGTCTGGCCGTCGCCTTCGCAGTAACGCGGTTATTATCACGGATGTTGTTTGGCGTGACCGCCACAGATCCGATCACGTTTACAGGAATTACTTTAGTTCTTCTGGGGGTAGCCTTCGTTGCTTGTCTGGTTCCAGCTTTCCGGGCAACGAAAGTCGATCCGCTGGTAGCCCTGAGGGAAGAATAGGAAGGCAGAAGTCAGAGGTCAGAAGTCAGAGATCAGACTTTTGGTTTGACTGTCTCGCTTGCTGAAAGTAAAAGTCTTCGTTCTCTGATCTCTGATCTCTGACTTCTGATCTCTGATCTCCGACCGCTGGTTTTCACGATGCCAAGAATACTAATTGCTGACGACCAAACCGACGTCCTGACGGCGTTGCGCCTGCTGCTGAAGGGCAACCGCTTTGAGATCGAGACTGCCTCCTCGCCTGAGGGAATTCTGCAGCTCGTTAACGCCAAAGACTTCGACGCTGTGCTGATGGACCTCAACTACGCGCGCGACACGACCTCGGGCAGCGAAGGCCTCGATCTGTTGACGCGGATTCAGGCAATCGATCCGACGCTGCCCGTGGTTGTAATGACAGCCTGGGGCAGTGTCGATCTTGCAGTGGAAGCGATGCGCCGCGGCGCCCGAGACTTCATTCAAAAGCCCTGGGACAACGCGCGTTTGCTCGCCGTGGTAAATACCCAAATCGAACTGGCAGCTGCGCTGCGGCGTGGTCAACGCCTGGAGGCGGAGAATCTGGCGTTGCGCGATAGTGCTGCCGACGAGAGCACTAAGCTGCCAAGCATCGTCGCCGAATCAGGCGCAATGAAATCTGTGCTGAAACTGGTTGAAAGAATCGGTCCCGCGGACGCGAACATTCTCATCACTGGTGAAAACGGTACCGGCAAAGGTGTGATCGCACGCGCAGTACATGTCACGTCGTCGCGGGCGACAAAACCGCTCGTGTCGCTCAATGCCGGTGCGCTCGCTGAAGGCGTCTTTGAAAGTGAATTGTTTGGCCACGTGCGCGGCGCCTTCACTGATGCGAAAACAGATCGCGTGGGACGTTTTGAACTAGCCGACGGCGGCACGTTGTTTCTTGACGAAATTGCCAACGTGCCGTTGACGCTGCAACCTAAACTCCTGCGCGTGCTCGAGACCGGTGAATTTGAGCGTGTTGGTTCATCGAAGACGCAAACCGTTGACGTTCGGGTGCTGTCGGCGACTAACGCTGACCTGCATGTGGAAGTGGCCCAGGGAAAGTTTCGCCAGGATTTACTGTTTCGCCTGAACACCGTGGAGATCCACCTGCCACCGCTGCGTGACCGCCGCGACGATATTCCGCCACTGGCCGATCACTTCCTGCGTCAACATGGCAAGCGTTACCGGCGCGGCCTGATGAGCTTTACGCCGCAAGCGCTCGAAGCTTTGCGGGAACACTCCTGGCCCGGCAATGTGCGTGAACTCGATCACGTGGTTGAGCGCGCTTTGTTGATGAGTTCTAACGGCGTGGTAACGGCTTTCGATCTCGCGCTGCAGGCAGCGCCCGATGCGCGGCTAGCGTCGCGACTTGAAGAGTTGAGTCTCGAAGAAGCAGAGCGGATCCTGATCACGAAAGCACTGGCGCGCTTTGATGGCAACGCCAACCGCGCGGCTGAGGCGCTCGGCTTGAGTCGCAGCGCGCTGTACCGGCGTCTGCAAAAGTATGGGTTATCATAAGCGGTGTGAGCACTCCCGCCAGACCTGGTAAGCACCTCCAGCCGGCGCTCGATCCTGCACTCAGACGCGGCCATCGTTTGCGGTTTGAGCGGCGCGTGGCGTTCCTTTCCGTGATCGCCGGCTTGCCCGCCGTCGCCCTTTGCGCTTTCTTGCTTTGGTATGACGACTATCCCGGTCGAGTCCAATGGACGCTCGATCTCTTCCTGCTCATCTTCTGGCTCAGCGTTGCGTTGAATCTCAAGGAGCGGATAGTTCGGCCGCTGCAAACTCTTTCCAATATTCTCGCCGCGATCCGCGAAGGCGACTATTCCATTCGTGGCCGTCGCGCTGAGGTGGGCGATGCGCTCGGTGAAGTAATGCTCGAAGTAAACGACCTGGGACAAACATTACGGGAGCAACGCATCGGGGCGCTGGAAGCGACGGCGTTACTGCGCACCGTGATGGCTGAGATCGATGTCGCCGTGTTTGCCTTCGACGGCGAACAGCGACTGCAGTTGGTCAATCGTGCCGGCGAACGATTACTAGCTCAACCAGCGACACGCTTGCTGGGCAGAACCAGCGTTGAACTGGGCCTGGCGGAGTGTTTCGAAGGGAATGCGGGTGAAGGCCATACGCGCCAAATGGTTTTTCCGGGAGCCTTTGGTCGCTGGGATGTTCGTCGCAGCACGTTTCGCGAGGGCGGTGCGCAACATCAACTGCTGGTGTTGACTGACCTGAGTCAAACTTTGCGCGAAGAAGAACGCAGCGCCTGGCAGCGTTTGTTGCGCGTGCTCGCGCATGAGCTGAACAATTCGCTCGCGCCGATCAAGTCAGTCGCCGGAAGTTTGGCTGACCTGGTTGGACGTCAACCGCAGCCGGAAGATTTGGGCGACGACATGCAGCGGGGCCTGCAGGTAATTTCGTCACGCGCCGATTCGCTGGCGCGGTTTGTTGAGTCGTACTCGAAACTTGCGCGACTGCCGCAGCCGCGTTTCGAACCGCTCAGTATCGGGTCGCTGGTGACGCGCGTCGCTAGCTTGGAAACGCGTTTGCCGGTGAATGTGATTTCTGGTCCGGATCTGATTATCAAAGGCGACGACGTGCAGTTGGAGCAGTTACTGATCAATTTGATCAGAAACGCGGTTGACGCGTCGATGGAAACTAACGGCGAAGTAGGCGTTGGCTGGACGCAGCGCAACGGACAAGTTGAAGTGTGGATCAGTGACGAAGGCCCCGGACTCGCGAATACGGCAAATCTTTTCGTGCCGTTCTTCACGACGAAGACAAACGGGTCGGGGATTGGACTGGTGCTCTCACGACAGATTGCCGAGGCGCATGGCGGGACGCTGAGTCTTGAGAACCGTGATGGGGCACGTGGCTGTGAGGCGTTGTTGCGTTTACCGTTGTAAAGCTAATCGCGTCCTCAACGAATTCCGCATCGCTACCCTCCGCAAACAGCGAAGGACGCCGGCTAACTTACTGGGATCGCGGGCGTCCCCGCCCGCAAATGAGCGCGTAGCGCGAACAACGCCGGCTAACTTACTGGGATCGCGGGCGTCCCCGCCCGCAAATGAGCGCGCAGCGCGAACAACGCCAGCGTTGCCCTTGACCCTAATCGCAGTCGACAACTCCATTAACCTGAGATTCTATATTTCGATTTCGACTCGTAATGAGAGCGTCGTTCGCGCAGCGCGCTCACTTGCGGGCGGGGACGCCCGCGGTCCCAGTAGGTTGGCTAGCGCGCTTCGGTGTTTGCGGAGGATAGGCGCGAGCGTTATCGCGTGAAAGCGTGGTCATGACGTGAGAATAGCAAATCTGATATTCTTACGGAGTCTTCTTCAATGCACATCCAACCAACACAATTCAGCTTCGGCCGCTTAGCAAGTGTGGCAATTGTGCTTCTGGTGGTCTGCAGCGGTTCGGTTTCCGCGCAATCAGTTGACGTTGCCTGGCCGTCGCCGGTGCGCGCGACTGAGGTGCGCGCAACAATCCTGGCGCGTGACATTGGCGACCCACGCGTGACGGACCATTATTACGCGTTTACGGGAACGCCCGGCGATTTGCTGATTACCGTCGACACTAAAAACCTGAACGGCGACATCGATGTTTTTACGTTCAACGGGCTGCGTCCGCTTTTGAAGATCACGGTTTACGCCGGGCTCTCGTCGGCAACAACCAAGAGTATTTATCTGCGCAAAGAGGAAGACCTGATTTTGCGCGTTGAAGGCCGCACGCCGAATGACGATCCCGCTACCTACCGGCTCTTCTTCGGTGGATCCTTCAAGCCGATAACCTCGGGACCGTTGGCGGAACACGAAGACGCGAACCAGTCGCCGGAAGCCGCAGTGACAACCAGCAGAGGTGGCCGTCGCGTTTCGTCAGTCGGCGCGCGCATTGATGAACCGCCGGTCGAAGTTGCCGAGGCACCGAAACCAGAGCCCACGCCAGACGTGGCGCCGGTTGAACCTAAAGTGGAGACTCCAAAGCCGACGAGGACCAACCGTCCGCGGCGACCGGTAACGCGTCGCACCCGTCCCGCTGAAAAACCGAAGCCGCCGGCGCCGGTGGCCAAAACAGACAACACAGAAAAACCTGCCGAAGACACCGGGAGACCTGCGGCTGGTACTACGAACCCTGTCGGCCAGAATTCCGAAACTGAAGGCCACACGACAACTCTTCCGAAGTCACGTAAAGCTAGAAGGACGCAAACCAAACCAGACGAGTCTGCTGCTCCCACTCAGGAACCTGAAGAGAGTGGTCCACGCCTGCTCATCGAAACAAATGACGGCACGCTAGTCGATCGGTATATGACGACCGTGCGGCGTGTGACGGTTGAAAATGGTCAGGTGGTAGTAACGGGCAAGGATGGAAAGATTCAGCGGATTCCGTTGGCGAGCGTGGTGCGGATGACGATAGCGCAGTGAGCAGTGGGAGTGAGCAGTTGGCAGAAGCAAGGCGGACGCTGGGCCCACTTTTCGTTTCTTGTTTGAGGTCTTTATTCGTCAGCAACGACTGTAGCAGTTACGATCACTGCCCACTGCTTACTGCGCCTTGAGCGTAGCCAGCCTTTGCTTAAAGTTCGGCAAATCTTCACTGGTAGGATCAACCTTCTCAAGATTGGCAATGGCTTGTTCAGCTGCTTTCGCATCACCCTTGCCGAGTAGTGACGCCGCCAATCCGGCAAGCGTTTGCACGTCGTCTTTCTTCTTCAGGATCGCCGCCTTGTACCACTTCTCCGCGGCGTCGTAATGACCGGCATCAAAATTTGCGAGACCGAGAGCGACAATGGTTTGGTAGTCGTCTGGCTTGAGCTCATTTGCTTTCAGCAGAAACTCCAGGGCTGAGTCGTAGCGCTGGATCTGGTAGAAGAGGCTGGCCGCCTCAACTTGCGCGTCAAAATTCTTCGGTTCGTTGCGAGCTTTTTGGATCTTCGCCGTGACTTCGGCCTGCATGTTTCCGGATGCCGGGGCGCCGCTGCCGGAAGTCAGCGGCGGATGATCAGCAGGTATTTGATTGCTGGCTGCGTTTGTTGGCGCGCCGGGACCGTAGCGCTGCGTCATGCTGGTGGCAAACAGAAAGCCAACGATGAAACCAAACAGAATGCCGATGATTGCGAATAAGAGATTGTCTCGTGTCATTTATTATTTCTTTCCCGCCAGCGTCTTGGCTTCTTCAATATTCGCCGAAACTGAACGGCCTAGTTCGGAATCTGCTGGAGTTTTCTGTAGGAGCTTTTGCCAGTAAGCGATCGCCTGGTCGTAGTTCTTCGCCTGAAACTCCGCACTCCCGGCCAGCTCCAACGCTTTAGGATTCTCCGGCGCAATTTGCAGCGCTTGTTTCACCAACTCATACGGACGCCCCTTTAACTGCCGCCCGTTGTTCATGGCGACAACGAACGCGTATTCGGTTAACAGATCGGGGTCAGCAGATTTGATTGTTGTGGCCCGCGCGTACGCGTCGCTGGCTTCTTTGTATTTTTGCAGGTTGACGTAAGAGCGACCGAGCATGGCCCAACCGTCCGCGTCATCGGGAGTCTGTTCGAGACGCTTGGCCAACGCCGCAACGTTCGCTTCGATGCTGGCCTGAGTTGTGCCCTCACTGGCAGCGGCCATTGCGCTCGGATTCAAGGCGCCGGCATTTCCCACTTTCAGATAAATCGCTACGCCCATCAGCGGTAGCAGCAACGCGAGCGCGTAGGCCATGGCGCGATTTGTTCTAACGAACAAGAAGATCGCGCCGACAGCGAACAGGAAAATTCCAATCGTTGGCTGCGCTGAGGCGAGCAACTCAATCGACGAGAAATGTAAACCAATTCGCACGATGAGCAGGGAAGCGACGGCGCCGAACCAGATCGCTACGCCTATGCGCTTCAGCGCCACATCCGATAATGGCTTCCCGGTTTCGACTTGCGAAGGAGTGACATCGTCAAGCATCCGCCGCTCAATCTGGTCGCGGTCGTGGTCATATTGGTCGGCGCTGATGAGACCGTTTGTAAGATCCGCTCTTAGTTCCGTCAACTGGTCTCGATAGACTTCAACGTTCGCCTGTTTGGCGCGGTCATCCTTAGGCGGGTCGCGTTGCAGTAGTGTCGGCAAAATAAACGCGAGACCTATCGCAATCAGTCCGGCGGCGATGAACCAGAAAAGCATCATGCGGTTTTGTTTGCTGGATCGACTTGAAGCAGGGCCTCAGCCCGTTGTCGCTCAGCGTCTGTTAGCGGTGTCTCGACGATCTGTTTGCGTCGGTATTTCAGATACCGAAACAGCAGCAGCAAACCAAGCGGTAGCAGCAGGAACGGCCCAAACCAGAGTAAGTAAGTTGTTGGATCGACCGGCGGGTTGTAAAGAATGAATTTGCCGTAGCGCTGAGTCAGGTAGGCGACCACTTCCTTGTCGGTCTTGCCCGCTCGCATTTGTTCGCGGACCTGGTTGCGGAGATCCTCCGCCAGGTCGGCTTGCGAATCGGCCAGCGTTTCGTTCTGGCAAACAAGGCAGCGTAGTTCTTTGGAGAGCCGCATCACGCGTTCTTCCAATGCCGGATCAGCCGCAGACGGCGCCGCCTCCTTCGCGAAAGTCGGGAAGGACAATGCGCTGCAAAAGATCAGAAGAAAACTGAAGCGCTTCATTTGGTCAGTTTCTTAATGAGCGGAAGAATCTTTGTCTGCATGACCTCGGGATTCAGTTGTCCAACTTCTTTGTAACGGATGGTGCCGTTCTGATCGATAACGTAAGTTTCCGGCGCGCCGGTTATGCCGTAATCAATCGCGACTTTGCCATCGAAATCAGAAACGCTCAGCACGTAAGGATCGCCTAACTCCTGCAACGTCGAGAGCGCGTCTTCACGCTTGTCTTTCCAACTAAGACCGTAAATCGGAACGACGCCACTGCGCGAAAGCTCCATCAGATATGGATGTTCTTCTCTGCACGCAACGCACCACGAACCCCAGACATTCAGCAGCCAGACCTTGCCGCGCATTTGCTGCGGTGAAAAACTCTGCGCGGGGTTGCCCAGTTGGGCCAGCTGAAATTCCGGGGCGGGCTTCCCAATCAGTGCTGAGGGGATGATGTGCGGATCGTAGCCGCCGCGCAGTCGACTCGCCAAAAATCCGGCAATCACCAGAAAAACTACGAGCGGTACGGCGTACAAGACTGGAGTAAGTGCTGACCTCGAGCTGGCGACTTCCTCTGCCATTAGTTTGCTGTCTCCGCTTCCGCGACTCTGGCCAACGCCGGTTGGGCCACAACTTTTTCTGCCGCCAGCGCTTCCCGTTGCTTGCGCGCGGCCAGCGCGTAGCGTCGATCACTCAGGGCCAGACCACCGCCGAGAGCCATCAGGATTGCGCCACCCCAGATCCACGATACGAAAGGCTTGTAATAGACACGGACGCTCCAGGCGCCGCCCGGAACTGGTTCGCCTAGTGAGACATAAAGATCACGCGTGATGCCGCTGTCGATCGCCGTCTCTGTCATGACGTTGCCGGAAGCGGTGTAGGAACGTTTTTCCGGAAACATCATGTTTGTGATGACGCCGTTCTTGCTCACTTGAATTTCAGCTTGCGCGGCCTGGTAGTTCGGACCGTTAACATTCCTGACCCCGTTCAGCCGAAACGTGTAACCGCCGGCACTCACGGTGTCGCCGATTTCCATGCGCACGTCCTGCTCTGACTGGTAACCGGTAACCACCGTCACGCCGACAATGAACACAGCCACACCGATGTGCGCCAGCTGCATGCCGTAGTAACTCCGACTTTGGGTGCGCAACTTTTGAAAAATGCTGTTTTGTCCGGTAGTGGAGCGGACGCGCTCAAAAATGTTGACGGCCACCGTCGTGACGATCCAGAGCGCTAGTGTTAATCCCAGACTGGCGAGCGCTTTCCACTTGCCGAGCACTATTGGCAACAACAGGCCGGCCGCCAGGCTAGCGATGAGCGCCCAGCGAAGTCTGACAGCTAACTCCGGCAAGCTTGCTTTTTTCCAACGCGCGATTGGGCCGATCCCCATCAAGAACACAGCCGGCACCATCAAGGGTACAAATACGCTGTTGAAGTATGGTGGTCCGACTGAAAGTTTGGAGAAACCGAGAGCATCGATGATTAGCGGGTAAAGCGTACCCAGCAAGACTGAGCCCGCCGCGACTGTAAGCAGAACGTTGTTCGACAAGAGCATCGACTCTCGTGAGACCAGTTCAAACTTGCCGCCGAGGCCAACCTGTCGCGCGCGCCATGCAAACAGCAACAGTGAACCACCAATGACGATTACCAGAAAGACGAGAATAAAAATGCCACGCTTCGGGTCGCTGGCAAACGCATGTACGGACGTGAGCACGCCGGAGCGAACCAGAAACGTTCCCAGCAAACTTAGCGAGAAGGCGGCGATTGCCAGTAGCACGGTCCAACTCTTGAAACCCCCGCGCTTCTCAGTAACGGCCAGCGAGTGGATCAGGGCAGTGCCAACGAGCCAGGGCATGAACGACGCATTTTCAACCGGATCCCAAAACCACCAGCCGCCCCAGCCGAGTTCGTAGTAAGCCCACCAACTTCCCAGCGCAATGCCTACCGTAAGAAACATCCACGCGACTGTGGTCCATGGTCTTGACCAACGCGCCCACGTCGCATCGAGTCGACCACTAATCAGCGCGGAGAGCGCGAAAGCAAACGCGACCGAGAAGCCAACATATCCCATGTAAAGCATCGGCGGGTGCGCCACCATCGCCGGGTCCTGTAGCAGCGGATTCAAATCGCGCCCATCGGCGGGTACTGGAAACTGACGCGCAAACGGATTCGACGTCAGCAACATGAACAGGAGGAAGCCAACGCTGATCACTCCCATCACGCTTAGCACGCGCGCCACCATCTGATCCGGAAGATGTCTACTGAAAAGGGAAACGGCCACGGTCCAGAGACCGAGCATCAGCGTCCACAACAACAGCGAGCCTTCATGCGAACCCCACGTCGCGGCGAGACGGTATTGCAGTGGTAATTGCGAATTAGAATTGGTCGCGACGTTGAGGACCGAGAAGTCGTTAGTGATGAAAGAGTAGCCGAGACAACAAAATGCTATCGCGACAAAAATAAATTGCGCCTGCCCGGCGGGAATCGCCACTGCAATCCAGGAACGGTTGCCACGCGCCGCGCCGATTAGCGGAATCGTGCACTGCGTCAACGCCAGCAGCAGCGCGAGGATTAGTGCAAACTGTCCAACTTCAGGAACCATAACTTAGTAACAATGTCGCGAGTTTAGCGGACGACGGTCTTCGCGGCTTCCTTTTCGTGCTTTGCAGCGTCAATTGCTTGTCCGGCCTGGGGAGGCATGTAGTTTTCGTCGTGCTTGGCGAGCACTTCGTCTGCATAGAAGACGCCGTCAGATCCGAGGTGACCCTGAGCCACGCAGCCTTTTCCTTCTTTAAAAAGATCGGGAAGGATTCCCTTGTAGACCACCGGAATGCTCTTGGCAGTGTCGGTGACTGTGAAGCGAACCGTTAGTCCGTCGGTTTCGCGCTTCAAGGTGCCGTCTTGCACGAGTCCGCCAACCCGAAAAGTTTTGTTAACCGGAGCTTCATTGGCGACGATCTGAGTTGGACTGAAGAAGAAAACCAGGTTGTTTTGGAAGGCGCGCAGGACCAGAGTGGCAGCGATGGCCAACCCCATCAGTCCGGCAATAATAAAAGCGATGCGTTTATGTCGACGTTTCATAATTACGAGTCAAACGAATTTCGCGTGCCGGTCCGTCGCAGCGCTTTCTGGCGACGCAATAAAAATAATATTTCCGCTACCAACAATACGAAGGCGAAGAGGTAAGAACCCCAAACGTAAAAAGCGTAACCACCCATCGAGAAGAATTCTGACCAGTTCACTGAGCGGCTCCTTCTCCGATCATGGCTGCGGTTTGTTCGCGCTCCGCTATCTCGCACCGCAAGCGCATTAACACGACCGCGATGGAATACAGCCAGCACGCTGCCGTTATGATCGCCATCGCGCTAAGTTGGGCTCCAGTCATTTTCGGCTTTTCCGTAAACTTAATCGTCGCCCCCTGGTGCAACGTGCTCCACCACTGTACTGAGTAATAAATGATCGGCACGTTTATTACGCCGACCAGAGCCACTACTGCTCCCGCGCGATCTGCCCGCCGTTGATTATCAATCGCCGATTGCAATGAGATGAAACCGATGTAAAGAAACATCAGAATCAACGTAGACATCAGCCGGGCGTCTTGCCAGGCCCACCAGGTTCCCCAGGTCGGTTTCCCCCAGAGCGAACCAGTCACTAACGAAATCAAAGTAAACAACGCGCCGGTGACCGCGATCGAAGAAGCCATCATTGACGCGAGCCGGGCGTTGAAAGCCCAACCGATGCCAGCGTAGATGGCCATCAGAACATACAAAAACATTCCCATCCAGGCGGCGGCGACGTGAATAAATATTATGTGATAGATCTGCTTCTGCTCACCAGCCAGCGCCGGCGTCAAAAAAAATCCGACGTACAAGCCGACAGCAAAAAGAATTGCCGCCGGCACAGCGAACCAGGGAATCAGTTTGCCGGCTAATGGGTAAAAAACCGCAGGGGATGCGTATTTATACAGATTCATTGTTCACAACGCGGTCTTTGGACTTGGGTCTTTGGTCGTCGAATTTTGTGCTTTGTTGTTTTTGTTTATCGCGAAGCAGTAAAAGCAAAGCCTAAGTACAAGGTGCAAAGCACAAAATTCAAAGACCAAAAAGCAAAAACGAAAAACCAAAGACCGTTGTCTTATTCCAAAGATATCCTTAACGCCGCCGCCGTTGCCCACGGCGCGAACACCAGCGCCACGATCAGCAGAGCTCCCAGAAAATAAAGATTAGCGGCGGCACTGAGTCCTGCGCTGCTCGACTCAACCGCGCCGGCGCCAAAAATCAATACCGGAATGTAAAGCGGCAGAATCAACAAAGCAATCAGCACGCCGCTCCCGCGCAACCCCAGTGTCAGAGATGCTCCGATCGACCCGATCAAACTCAAGACTGGCGTTCCCAACAGTAGTGAGATTGAAAGAACTACGAGCGCACCGGGCGCCAGATCAAACTGAATGCCGATCAATGGGGCGAAAACTACCAGCGGCAGTTCCGAAACGATCCACTGCGCGAGTAGTTTTGCCAACACCACCAGAAAAAGCGGTTGCGGACTTACCAGCAACTGTTCCAGCGTTCCGTCTTGATAGTCGTTGGCAAACAAGCGACCAAGAGAAAGCATTGATGCCAGTAGCGCCGCCACCCAAACCACGCCCGGCGCGATCGTGCGCAGCAAACGCGGTTCGGCGCCGATGCCCAGTGGAAACAAACTGACCACAATTACAAAGAACATAAGCGTCGACAAAACGTCCGCTCGCCGGCGCCATGCCAGCGTGAGATCGCGCGCGACCAGACGGCGAAACATTGTGAGTGTGGGGAGAGTAGTCACGTTGTCGAGGCTGATGACAGGACCCTACTGGTTGCGCCTGACTCAAGCTCCAGACGCTGAAAAGCATTTGCTGAAATGTGCAGTTCCTGGTGTGTAGCGACAATTGCGATTCCACCCTTGTCGAGATGTTCGCCAACTAACGATTCGATCAAAACGCTTGCGGCTCGATCGAGCGAGGCAAGCACTTCGTCAAGCAGCCAGACATCGGTGTCACAGGTAAGTAGCCGTGCCAGCGCGGAACGGCGGCGTTGTCCTTCTGACAAAAAACGCGCGGGCAGATTTTCTCGCCCGGAGAGACCAAGCCGTTCGAGGGCTGTGCGGGCTTCCTCGCGGTCAACCTTGAAACCAGCCATTGCGGAAGAGATTTGGAGATTCTCAAGCGAAGTTAACTCTTCCTTGATCCCATGGCGATGACCAATGTAGGTGACGTTTCGGGCGTAATCCTCGGCCAGTTCGCGAATGGCTGTTCCTTGCCATCTGACCTCGCCAGATGCAGGACTCAGCAGTCCACACAGAATACGCAGCAGGCTGGTTTTTCCGCTTCCATTTGCGCCGCTAAGTTGCAGCAGCGTGCCCCGGGGCAGGGCAAAACTCACGTCGCGAAACAGCCGGCGATTGCCACGCACGCATTCCAGGTTGGCGACTTCGAGTATGGTTGATGATCCCCCAGCGTGATTTGTAGTTGTGCGCGTTCATTGTATTGAACTTTCAAGGGAAAAGCATTCACGACGCAAAACAAAACTGGAGGGTACTGGGGCGACGCTGCTTACATGACTTTGGATAAGGGTTCGACCGCACCGTTCGCGCGTTTCCACGCCACCCAGCCGCCCTTCAAAACTCGCGCGCGTTTAAAGCCCGACTCGTTGAGTAGCTGCGCTGCACGGATGCTTGCTTCGTCGTTGGGACAGGAACAGTAGGCGACGATTTCCCGATCTTTCGGAACGTCTTTGAGTGGTGGGAACGCTAAACGTGATTTCAGCTTCCGCAATTTTACGTAGATCGCGCCCTTGATCTTGTTGTCGCCATTGTGCAGGTCGCTGCTGCCGCGCACGTCGATAATCGTGATCGGTTCACCTTTCGCCATTCTTGCTTTTAAGTCTTCGACGGTTAGGAACGGTACTTCCGCGGTCGCTGTTTGCGTGCCTGACGTCTGCGCCAGTGCGATCGGTGTTTTTGTTTCACCGAGGATAGTAACAATCAACGCGACCGCGACAATGAGGAGAAAAGTTTTCTGACGCATACCAGCTCCTTCCCACGGGTTAGTTTATGCGACGCATCGGCCCGCCATGGCCACGACGAGCCTCTGGTTCGCCCTTAAACGTTTTCGGGTCGTACCAACCATAGCTGCCGCTGGCGAAGTAGAGATAACCCGAGCGTCCTTGAATCACTTCGGAAATTACATCGCCCTGTAAAGTGGGCACCTTCTTTCCTGCAGCCTCACTTTTCAATTCCGCTGCCGACTGCACTTTCATGGCTGTGCCGGCCACGTTCTTAAGGAGGAAAGTTTGTGTGGCCTGAGCGTCACGCCAGCCGGTGGGACCGTAACCGTGAATAATTGCGAGTAGCACGTCATCGGCGCCAACCTTTAGTCGTGGACTTCGGTCCACCTGTCCCAATGGGTCTCGGAAAATCCAATTGGGAAACTCTTCATTTATCTCCGCAATCTTGTCGGCTGACGGCTTAACAACCACCGCCAAATCCAGCGACTGGTCGCCATTAAAATCCCCAGCGATGAAACCCGGCGTGGAATTGCCGTCGACCGTTGCGACGTCCTTGAAGACACGCTTAACGGCGTCCTGCACCGCCTTTAGTTCCGGCGGTCTCGCATCGCTTGCGACCTTTTGCGCATCGGCTACAGGCGTCGATTTTGCGGCCGGTGCCACTTCGGCTGCGGGCCCTTTCGACGATGAACACGCTGCCAGCAACGCAACGAAAAATGCCAAGCAAAAAATTCGTAAGAAAAAATTCATGTTTGCCCGGTTCACTGTGGGTTCTGGATCCTGCGAGTTTGGAAGGAAGCTCGCCGAATTGAAGTCCGGCGAGCTTCGGGAATTGGGTGTACCTTCGTCTCTCCCGGAGAACTCAGAGAGATAAGATGAAGGCGATCAGGTCACTTCGCTGCGCATTAGTGAGCGAGTTGAAGTTGTTTCTCGCGTTGGTCGCTTGACCAGCGTGGAGTTGAATTGAATCGAATACGGTGATGTTCAGTCCTTCGTGCATCAACCGGTTGCGAGCGCGAATTCCCCAGAGTGGCGCGGTCCGCATCATGTTTGCGGTGTTGGCCCCGCCGTTCTGGACGACGCCATCGCCAGTGCCGACGTTGTGCAGCGCGAAGTCGCTGAACGGATGGATTATTTTGTTGCCGAGTGCAACCGGGACGGCAAATGCTCCGCCGTTAATTGAAGTTCCTGGAGGCGCTGTTTGGAAGGTGCGCGTGTGACAAACCGCGCAGCCGACTGCATTGAACAGGGAATCCCCTCGAGTGGCGGCTGCGGGAATCGGGTTTTGCCGTCCAGGTGCGCGTGTAGCTGCCATGAAATCAGCAAACGCCAAAACGTCGCCACCGTCGTCTTCAGGATCTGCCACCGGATCAAAAGGAGCGCCAGTACAATTAACCACGCCTTCGGCCGTGCTGCATGGATTTTCATGCGTACCGGCAGTTGGATCAGACGAACTTCGTCCCCCGAACCCGTCAAACTTGTTGGTGATGCCCATTTCGTTGAGATAGGCGTCACCGGCAAACGAAAGCAGGCTGGCGTGTTGCGATTTCCAACCAAAACGCCCGAAGCGCAGAGCGTTGTTTGCCTCAACCACGGGCACCGCTGTCAAAAATCCACGCTGCGCCGAGGGTTGAGCGTTAACGTTGTCCTGCAGTGAAGTGTTTGAAATGCACTCGACAAATCCGTCGCCCAGCGTGCTCAGGGTAATTCGGAACGCCTTCACGGTTTCGGCGGTGCTGATATGTTCCACGATGTCCGAGTCGGTTCCTCGAACATGAATGAGTTGACCGCCCGGCGCATCGACAAACTGACCGTTTGTGATGTGACCGGCGCGAAACTCCATGCTTTGACTAAACGCGCCAACGTCGACTGACTGGTGACATTCAACACAACCTACGTCGTTGTAAGTCGGGCCGAGGCCGTCTCCCACATTTTCGCGTTCGCTGAAAATAAATTTGTTGTCCTCGAATGTGCCATTGCCGCGCGCCGTGGGGGCCACCGGGTCCGCCACACATTCGTCTACAGGGGTACCAAGGGCTCCAAAACCATTGAACAAGTCGTTGGGTGTTTTGGCATCCATATCTGTAGTGAGGGCTTCGGTGCCTGCCTGACCTTCAACTGACGTAGGCAGCCACATGGGGAGTGCGAGCGCCGTTGCAAAGAGAACGAGCGCTAAAACCTTCATGAGCTTTAACATTTGTGTCTCCCTCCTAGGAGTTTCTTTTCTTGAAGGAGTTGCTGTGAGACAGGAAACGACGAGCCGGCGCAAAAGCGCTCGTCAATCCCTAGAAACCGCTGGGAACCTGCTGGACACCTAATGTACGTAAAGGCTGGCCGAAGCGAGGAAGGGGGCTCCTGTTTCATTCGACCAGACGGAAATGAGTTAGTTTGGGCTCGTCACATCTGAGTGCAGACGCAACACTCTCCGTCGTCACGTTCCGGGCAAGATCCAAATGTCGGGAGTACCTAATGAGGTGCACGAAATCTATTACTAATCACGTTTGCTGTCAACAAAAAAGAACCCAAAAAAAGTTCCGGTGAGCGAAGCCAAGATCAGAACCAGGCGCTGTAGTAACCGGCTAAATACTCAGGTGGTAGTAGTGGTCGGAATTCAGTCCGGAGTTTTCTTAAGGTTGAATCACCGGACGGTCTCTGCAGTTGCAGGTTCTGATTTTGTCCTGGCTAACTTGATAGACACCAGCCGTCCGTTCAACATCGAGAATGACTCACTAACGATTGAGGTTGTCTGCTTGCTCGCACCATCCTTTTCAGCTAAAACACTTGACGATCTTTTGAATTAATTAGCAGACGCCAAACTCGCAACTTTCATGTCATCCAGTCTGAATTCCATCGAGCGTGACGCCCACGTCATGCGGCTCCAACAGGAATTAGTCGAAATTGAACAACGACTGATTCCCACCGGCCTGCATGTATTCGGGCGACCTGCGGAGTTAAAAGAAAAAGCGGATCTGCTGCGCATGGTGGCCTCGTTTGATAGACCGGAACATGGCGCGTTGGCGTTGCCGAAACTCGTCGCCGACGCGTTGGGCATCGATAGTTATGACCAACTGCAACTCGAAATGCCGGTCACCGAGACTAAGGAACTAGTCGACGGGATTGTCCGGGAAGCAGTGGAACAATTCTGCGCGAACGGAGCGCAGACGGCCGCTGAATGGTTGAGGCTCAAGGCAGGGGTGGATCGGCAGAAATCGCTACCGACTTTTTCTTTACTGGCGAGGGTTAGCGAACAGCTTGATTCCAACGATGAAATGGGTGCGCTGATGCGCGCGCTGCGGGGTGACTACATCGCTCCCGGGCCGGGTGCTGACATCGTACAGAATCCGCTGGTACTTCCGACCGGCCGCAACACACACGCCGTTAATCCTTACGCGGTGCCATCGGTCGTTGCTTTCTCGCGAGCCAAACTCACCGCTGACGCGTTGCTTCGTCGCTACCAGGAAGAACACGGTCGCTATCCGCGGGCGCTGGCGTTGGTGCTGTGGGGACTCGACAACATCAAGACGCAGGGCGAGGGCGTAGCCCAGGCGCTCTGGTTGTTGGGTGTACGCCCGGTGCGGGATGCGCTCAATCGCGCGACTGAAGTTGAGATAATTCCGTTGGAAGAATTGCAACGGCCGCGAATCGACGTGGTGTTGACAGTCTCAGGCATCTTCCGGGATCTCTTTGCCCCAACCATGACACTGCTCGACAAAGCAGTGCGCCGCGTCGCGCTACTCAATGAACCAGAGGAGTTGAACTACGTGCGTCGCAATGTTGCCGCCGCTATGAGTGGAAACGTCACGGAGTTTGATGAAGCGGTGACACGAGTGTTCTCAAACGCCCCTGGCAACTACGGCACCAATGTGAACTTCATGGTAATGGATTCGCAGTGGGAGACAGCCGAGGCCCTTGGCGAACTATTTGTCACACGCAAGTGTTTTGCGTATTCGCGCGACTCCCAGGGACGCACTGTTGAAGGTCGCGAGGCGCCGCACTTAATGGATGACGCCTTATCGCGGGTGGAGGCTACTTACCAGAACCTCGACTCATTTGAAGTTGGCATTACGGACGTCGATCATTACTTCGAGTACCTGGGCGGAGTCTCGCGGGCAGTCGAGATCAGCGCGAAGTCTCGTCCTGCAATTTATGTGTCTGATTCTCTCTCACCGCAAACCAGGATTCGATCGCTTGAGGAGACAGTGCGGCTGGAGACGCGGGCGAAGACCTTGAATCCAAAGTGGTATGAAGGAATGTTGCAGCACGGTTTTCGGGGAGTTGCCGAAATAGAAAATCATGTGGCGAATACGTTTGGCTGGAGCGCGACTGCGGATGCAGTGGACCCCTGGATCTATACGGAGATCGCGAAGACATTCATCCTTGATGCAGAGATGTTCCAACGGCTATTCAACTTAAATCCGCATTCGTTGCGTTCGCTGACGAAACGTTTGTTGGAGGCGCACGATCGTGGTTATTGGAACCCGGACGAGGAAGTGCTGGAGAGACTGCGCGATATTGTTGTTGAAGAGAAGAAGGACGAAAGCACCGCTTAGCTTGTGTCACTGTCCCGTTTCGTTAGTCTCGTTTGCCGGCCAACAGATCCAGAAGTCGCCAACTAAAAAAAATGAAGGTAACCGTCTTCTATGTCGGATCTAGTCTGCTGGCGCCGCTGAAACAGGCGGAGCGCGATATTAATCGTCAGCACGGTCTCGACCTGAGTATTGCTGCCTACAACTTTGGCGCACCACTCGCGGATGCCGAGTGGAATCTGATCGAAGAAGACTTGAGCAGCTCGGATCTGGTTTTTGTCATGCATGTGATGGACGGCGAAAACGCCGCGCGCTTGATCGCATCGCTGGATCGACACCAGCAGCGTCTGGCGGCCGTCGTCGTGATCAACTGCATGCCGGCGTTGATGCGGAAGACGCGCATGGGCCGATTGGATATCGCGCGACTAACCGGTAGTGCGGCCAACAAAAATGGGGCAGGGAATAGAGGCAAAGGGTTAGGACTGCTCAGCAGTGCTGGTTCCTGGGTTGGACGCCAGGTCAGACGTGGCAAGAAGGAAAGCAACGGTCACGGCCAGTATCTCAAGCTGGTCGATAAGCTGCCCGGCATTCTCCGGTTTGTTCCCTCCGCTGGCGGTCTGCGTGACGTCAAGCACTACTTGAATATTTTCTGCTACTTCCTGCAGCCGACGCCTACCAACATCCGATCGATGGTGCTGTACGCGCTGAATGCCTACGTCCGCGACGAGCGACTGTTGCAGGTTGCTGTGCCATCTCCCGAGAGCACGCCGTCAGTTGCCATCTACCATCCCGACGCCGCGCAGGTGTTTGAGACATTCGAAGAGTATCGACGCTGGTACACGACAAAACGCAACCTTGCGCTCGATCCGGAGTCGACAGTTGGTTTGTTGTTGATGCGTCCTCAGGTCGTCAGCAAAACGACCAAACACTACGATGCATTAATCAAAGCGATCGAAGCCGAGAGCTTGAGTGTGATACCTGCGCTCTCGACTTTGATGGACAACCGGCAAGCGGTCACAAAATTCTTTATCGACCACATAGAGTCGCCAGTCTCCAGTCATGAGTCCACAGTCAAAACCAAAGGCCGAGGACCAAAGACCAAAGACCAAAAAAGCAACAACCCAGAAGGAACCACACTTCGTTCCCGCGTGAGTCAAATTCTGTCATTAACCGGCTTCAGTTTTGTTGGTGGTCCGGCAATGAACGACAGCGAGGCGGCGGCGACTTTCCTACAGCAGTTGAACCGCCGTTATCACTCAGCTGTCAGTCTCGATACGCAAAGCATCGATTCCTGGCTAAACTCACAAACTGGACTCAATCCAGTGCAAGCGGGGATGCAAATTGCTATTCCTGAAATCGACGGCGCGACAGAACCTTTCATTTACGGCGGCTTGCCAGCCAGCGGAGTTGAACCCGTAGCTCTCGAGGAACGCTGCATCAGGCTCGCGCGCCGGCTCAAACGTTGGAACCGCCTGCGCACCGCCCCGCGCAGTGAAATAAAACTCGCGCTGACACTCTTCTGCTTTCCGCCAAACAAGGGAAACATCGGAACTGCCGCTGACCTCGACGTCTTTCCCGGTCTCTGGGACACGCTGCAACAACTGAAAAGGGAAGGGTACACCGTTGAGATCCCGGCAACGCCGGACGAGTTGCGAGAACGAATAATTTACGGAAACTCGAGTGATTTTGAGTCAGCTGCTAACGTTGCCTATCGCATGAGCGCTGAAGAATACCGGCGGCTGTGTCCCTACGTTGACGAGGTTGAAATCGAATGGGGCGCGCCGCCAGGTCGTATCAATTCTTTCGATGATGAGTTGCTCGTGCAGGGCGTGCACCTTGGCAACATTTTCATTGGCGTCCAACCGACCTTTGGTTACGAGGGCGATCCGATGCGGCTGCTGATGGCCCGCAGTGGCGCACCGCATCATGGCTTCATGGCGTTTTACGCTTACGTCGCAAAGGTTCTGAATGCAGATGCTGTGGTTCATGTGGGTACGCACGGCGCCCTCGAATTCATGCCGGGTAAACAAGTCGGTCTGTCAGAAAACTGCTGGCCGGATCGCCTTATCGGCGAATTACCACATCTTTACATCTACAGTGTCAACAACCCGTCTGAAGGTTCAATCGCGAAGCGCCGATCTTATGCAGAGTTAGTTTCTTATCTAACACCACCAATCGAAGACGCTGGCCTTTATCGGGAACTGGCAACGCTGAAGGATCTGGTAATGGCGTATCGCCAGTCGGCAAACGAGGCGGAAAAAGCAAAACTGTACGAGACAATTGTTGAGTGTAGCCGGAATGCAAATCTTCAGGCAGATGGCGCTCGCGCCGGCGTCACAAATAGCGAGCCAGTGCTTGCCTGAACTCTGCGGGAGACAGGCGATGGCGAAAGGCTTCCTGGCCGTTGATGGTAACCACCGGAATGTCGAATTGGTATAGTCGCAGCAATTCCGCATCGTCTTCGATATTGATCTCGGCGAGCGTATAGTCGTTCGCGTTTCCAGCAGTAAGGATTGTCTGTTTCGCCTCTTCGCAAAGGTGACAACCGGGCCGGCTGTAGATGATTACTTTCGCTTTGGGCGCGACGTTGCTCATATCTCGGCATATTAGAACACACTGAACGGTTGGCTCTAGCGAACGAGTCGGACTCACAGGGAGGCGTTATGACGGATACGAACCTGAATGAAGCAGCGGCAGTAACGTTGTTGAATGAAATACTCGAAACGGAACTTGCGGGTGTGGTGAGATACACGCACTACGCGCTGATGGTGTTTGGTTACAGCCGCATCCCGATCGTTAGCTGGCTGCGCAGTGAAGCAGTTACCTGCCTGGCGCACGCCAACGAGGCCGGAGAGCTGGTAACGCATTTTGGTGAACATCCTTCTCTGAAGATTGGGTCGTTACTTGAGACTCACAAGCACGGCATCAACGACATCCTGCTTGAGTCGCTCGAAGCCGAGAAAAAAGGGCTGGAGCTCTACAAGCGGTTGCTGGAACTATGCCGCGATCGGTCGGTCCTGCTTGAAGAATATGCGCGCAAGATGATTGCTGAAGAGGAAACACACCTTGGCGAAGTCAACAAGATGCTGCGCAAGCCCGGTGAAATTACCCAGTTTCCGGTAGATTGAAGCTTATGAGGTTATTCCCAAAATATGAACACCGAAAGGACAAGCTGGCGCCGTTTTCGGTGTTTGCGCGCCGGATGATCTCAGCCGTCGCCGTCGGTTGCGGGGTTATCGGCGTAGTTCTTTTTATTGGGATGTCCGGCTACCACTGGCTGGCTGGTTTCGACTGGGTGGATTCACTGCTTGAGTCGTCAATGATCCTTGGTGGTATGGGACCGGTTAATCCTTTGAAAACGGACGGTGCTAAAATCTTCGCATCGATCTACGCTTTGTTCAGCGGCCTCGTGTTCATTGGCCTGATGGGCATTGTGCTCACTCCCGTCGTTCATCGCATGTTGCATAAATATCATGTCGAATAGTGGTCCAAGGTGTAAGATGCTTGTCTTACTTCCCCAACCTCACGATCGTTTCGCCCAGGCATGGCCGGAGGTGATCTCCGGCGGCTCGAGAGAATCTGCTGGTTGGGGTGAAGCTTATGGACGACGACAGAAGAAGTAAGCCAAGACTGGAAGTACGACTCAGTGCGATGTGGGACAGCTCCACGGAGGCCCACAGCGCACGCGTGACAAATCTTTCTGAGAATGGCTGTTATCTTGATTCCGTTGGGGAAGTGCAGCGTGGAGAGATTGTTGGGTTCCGCGTTTTGTTGCCTGACGGAGATTGGCTCTATCTCGAGGGAGAAGTCAGGCACCACAGCGTTGAAGGTTTCGGCGTCAAGTTTTCCGAACTGAACGAGGAACAGGAAGAGAAACTTTACTGGCTCCTGCGCCTCGCCCAGGAAGCCGGCCCCGGAGAACGACCGATGTCTGCCGATCTGGTTGAAGAGTAGTCTGCGAATATTTCGCTCACAAACACTCACAAGGAGATTGTTATGTCAGAAGAAAACAAAGCCCTGATGCGTCGCTGGTTTGAAGAGGTTTGGAACAAGCAGCGCTTCGAAGCTGTCGAGGAATTGTTTGCGGCCGATGGAGTGGCGTATGGTTTGGGACCTGAAGCGAAAAGCTCAATGAACGGGCCAGCCGACTTCAAACCGTTTCACGCGAACTTCTGTGGCGCGTTCCCCGATCTGAAGGTTGTGGTTGAAGACATGATCGCCGAAGGCGATAAGGTGGCCTCGCGGATTACCGTCCGCGGCCAACATACGGGCGATCATCTCGGAGTTGCTGCCAGCCAGGCACCGGTCGAGTTTACCGGGATGGTCATCGTTCGCATCAAAGACGGAAAGTTTGTTGAAGCCTGGAACAACATCGATTTTATGCAGCTGAACCAGCAAATCGGCCTCGCGTAGTTGGCTCTGGGGCACCCTGAGGCTTCAGCCAGGTGATTGGGTTGTGACGCTTAGAAAGACTTTCGTGTGGTTTCGCTTTGATGAAACGATTATTTACGCTCCTGGCAACTGTAGTTGTCTTGTTCCATTTCAGCTTAACTGGGACGCAAGCTTCCCGAGAAAATAGAGCGCTCGCAGCGTCGCTCTGGCCCAACTCATTGTGTGCCAGAAGCGAACAAGTCATTTTCAGTTGTGCGGTTAAGCGCGAAGGTTCGCGCCAGTCAACGGCCAACAAGCTTGCTTCGCTCTGCGCGTCGCGGAAGCTCTCGAAAGAAGAAGGCTATCTTCAGTATCGCTTCGGGCAGCCAGGCAAAGTGGAACTTGAATACCCGAATACCCGCACGGGCACCCAGCAGCTGTTCACCTACACTCACTACATGCGGTATCAAGTCGACCTCACCGAAATCTGGTTCACAGTCGACAATAATCAGTATCAGATTTTTGACACATACAACGGTGAAGAAAAGCGCGTGGTTTCTCAGGAAGGTGTCAGCGTGAAGTTGCCGGATGGAGTGAAAGACGTGACCTTTGTTTGCCGAACGAAAGTTAAGGCCGATTACAGCATGTTGGCGGATGTGCTGAAGGTCAACGAGTAGAATCTGTCACCAAGTTCGATGGTTTTATTCTTTCATGTTATTTCGTGGCTTGGCTTTGAGTCGCAAAATGACCTCGATCCGCGAAACTACACGAACGGCACTGCACGAATGAACACGAAAAGATCGGCTATCAAATGTTCGAAGACTTTAATGCTGCATCCGCAGCACGAATAGCCTGCGCCGGACCGGATGGGAAAGATTGCGCCAGCGTGAAAGCGGGCGTTCGCTGACCACCTCGAAGCCTTCCGAGTTAAATAGTGAGTACCACGCCGCCGGCCGCCGGAACCGGCACGGTCCGGTGCGCGAACGCCACTTCATGTGGTGAATCCAGCAAACACATTTGTCCCAGACCGCCGCGGGAATATCCTCATAAATAACCACCAGACCACCCGGCGTGAGAACGCGTCGCAACTCCTGCATCACCATGGCTAGATCCTGCGCGTGGTGCAGAACGTAGCAAAGCAAAACTGCATCCAGTGAACGATCGGCGACAGGGAAGTGTTGCCCATTAAATTGCCGGTAAGGGATTGGCGCTTCAGCAGTGGCGTCGAGATCAATCCCAATGACCTGAGCACCTGCGACACCCGAAAGGTGATGAGCGATAAAGCCGCTACCACAACCAACGTCGAGCACGCGCGAGTTGA
Organism: Pyrinomonadaceae bacterium; assembly: GCA_035472495.1. Lineage (GTDB taxonomy): Bacteria > Acidobacteriota > Blastocatellia > Pyrinomonadales > Pyrinomonadaceae > PSRF01. The sequence goes on from DATIPD010000011.1 coordinate 126,561, forward strand.
CCGGAATCAAGCGAGCAATTTCCAGCGCCATATCGTAAGCACGACCCACCTTGCGCCTTCTGCGAGCGCGACGCCAGCGTCGTGACAGCCCAGCTAGAACGCCACTGCGTTTTGTCGCTTCACGCGGGAGACTCGGCCCAGTGTGCGCAAGTTGGGGGAAGACGCTTGAATCCTGCGAGACGGAAAATGACGGTTGAAACATGCGAAGCTACTTAGCAAGCCAGATGCCTGAGAAACTTTGGGGACAACTTAAGCAAAAAGTTGGTGTAGAAATAATCCGGCGCGGGATTATCGCGACGGCTGACGCAAGAATCCTCGGACACGTAGTTCAGTCTTTTGTTGCTGGGGTATACTCGCGTTCAAAAATAGATAGGTCGAGACAAATAACGATGAGGAAACGATTGACCGCGGTAACACTGCTCTTGATTCTGGTGAGCGGTACGCTGGCACAAACTAATTCGCGTATGAAACCGCTTGCCAAATTGCCAGATGGTTACTGGCCACTCGAAAAGAGCCAACCGATCGTCGACAAGACGCAAACGATTCGGTTGTCACCAGAATTATCGCAACTCACGCCCGGCGAGCGAAAAGCAGTTGCGAACCTGCTCGAGGTGGGGAAGATTTTTCAGTCGCTCTACGAAGAACAGCGACACGATCAGGCAATTTCGTCTTACGCTGATCTAGTTCAACTCACTAAACGGCTGGGCGCCACGGCCACCAGTGAAAATCTGTTGACGCTTTATCGCCTGAACCAGGGGCCAATTGCTACCACGCTTGAGAACAAGCGTGAACCTTTCGTGCCGGTACATGGCGTGGTGCCGAGCAAAAACGTCTACCCCGCAAACGTGACCAAAGAGGACGTCGAGCAGGCGGGTAATAGGCGGGAACTAATGGCGGCTCGTACCGTCGTGCGGGCCGTCACCCTGGAGAACCTCCGCGACGATTTGGGCAAACTCAAGAAGTATCCCGTACTCGCAACCCTGCATCCAGGCCTGCAGGACAATCTATCTGAGCTCGCTGGTGCTCAACTGCGCTCTGGATCTCGCGCCCGCGTGCCGCGTTTGCATGAAAAGCTTTACGCGATTCCTTACTCGCTGGCTTATGCAGATCAACTTGTTCGGGCTTTTGAATTGCTGAACACGGCCGCAGCGAATTTGGAGAGCGATGACGAAGAGTTTGCGGGTTATTTGCGCAATCGCGCGCGCGATCTTTTGTCAGACGATTATGAATCGGGCGACGCCGCCTGGGTCACCGGACATTTCAAAAATCTCAACGCGCAAATTGGTTCGTACGAAACCTATGACGACGAACTCTTTGGCGTGAAAACGTTTTTCGCGTTCAGCTTGCTGGCGCGACGAGAACAGGAAACGGCCGCACTGCGCCAGGCGATGAAGGGACTGCAGGCCCTGGAAGATTCACTGCCTTACGATCGTCACAAGAAAGTGCGAGAAGATATCCCGGTCGGCGTTTACGACGTGATTGCAGATTTCGGGCAAGCGCGCGGCGCGAATACAGCGACGATTCTACCGAACGAAAGCTACCTCGCTCGCCGCTACGGTCGCACCATCCTGTTGCGCGCGAACATCATGCGCGACCAGAACATTTTTGAGTCTGTTTCCGGTAACCTCGGCGCCGCCGTGGGTGATCAGGCAAAGGAGTTAACTAACGACGGCAACTTCTATCGCACGCTCTGGCACGAGGTCGGACACTATCTCGGCGTCGATCGCACCAAAGACAATCGCGAGCTTGACGAGGCGTTACAGGACGATGCCGATGCGCTTGAAGAGATGAAAGCTGATCTGGTCTCACTGTTTGTTGCGGAAGCGCTACGGAAACAGGGTTATTACACTGACGCCCAGCTGCGCAGCGTTTATGCCGGCGGCATCCTGCGCGTGCTGCAGAACAATAAGCCGCGCCGCGACCAGCCCTACAACACGATGCAGCTCATGCAGTGGAATTTCTTCCTCGAGCACGGGTTGTTAACGTTCGATCCAGCAAGCAAGACGATGCGTATTCACTACGACAAGTATCACGACGTAGTGAAGCAGATGCTGGCAAAGACTCTGGAAGTTCAGTATCAGGGTGACAAGGCCGCAGCGGACCGCTTCATAGATCAATACACGACCTGGGACGAAAATCTACATGGAGCGATCGCCAGGAACATTCGCGACCAGCAGCGTTACCGGTTTCGGCTGTTCAAGTACGCGGCCCTGGGCGAATAGAACTTCCGATGACCCGTTCAAAATCTAAACTACAAGCAGGGTACGATAGTGTTGCCCAGGACTACGCCAACGAATTCTTTGACGAACTGAAGCGGAAACCGTTCGATTGTCAGTTGCTGGATGAGTTTGCGGAGAGCGTCAAAGACAAGGGGCGAGTGTGTGAGCTCGGCGGCGGCCCCGGGCAGGTGGCCAGATACCTGAAAGATCAGGGCGTCGACATGTGCGGCGTCGATCTCTCGTCGGAGATGGTAAAAGTTGCCAGGCGACTGAATCCTGACATTCAGTTTTGGCAGGGCAACATGTTGGCGCTTAACTTGCCGGATAAATCTCTCGCGGGAATTGTTCTGTTCTATTCGATTATTCACTTGCAACGAGTTGATGTGACGCCGGCGCTTCAGGAAATGCATCGGGTGCTGCAACCTGGTGGCAAACTATTTCTCGGGTTTCACAGCGGCGAGGGTGAGTTGCATCGCGACGAATGGTACGGCCGGCCGGTGTCGATTGACTTCCGACTGTTTCAGTCGAGCGAGATGTCGGGTTATCTAAAGATGGCGGGCTTCGTGAAGATCAGAATTGTCGAGCGAGAGCCTTACGAATTTGAGCACCCCACGCAACGCGTCTACATTTTTGCGAACAAGAAGTGAGCTCGGGGAGAAGAGCGGGGTGCAAGCCCACCTTCCCGACCTCGAGATTGCGCAGCTTGCTCGACATATCTGACTACTTTCCAAACGCATCCCCACCCAGAAAATTTTCACGCAAATAACTAACCGTCTCATGTAGCGTTTCGCCGGGATCTCGCGGTCGGAAATTGAGCTCGCGCGCCGCCTTGGCGCAGTTGAGATACCAGAAGTACTGGGCCATTTCGATCGCTCCCGGTTCAACGGGAGACGCAAAATTCCATTGCTTGAAAAGCGAATCAAGTATCTGCGATCCGGCGACGATAAACTTCGAAGGCAGCGCCAGTTTTGGCGCGGAGATCTTAGTCAGGCGTTCGAGTCGGCCGAAGAAGCGCGCAAATGTCCAATTGGCTGAACCGAGCAGATAGCGTTCACCGTGCCGCCCCTTTTTCATTCCCATGCGAAATGCTTTTGCCGCGTCGCGGACATCAACAAAACTGACGCCGCCGTTTGGCACAGCGCTAATCTTTCGGGCCATGAAATCCAGCACGACTTTGGTCGAGCTTAAACGTTCGTCGCCAGGCCCTAAAAGCAGACTCGGATTCATGATCACCAGCCGCAGTCCCTTGCCGTTGAAACGTTCGAGGGCAGCCATTTCCTGATAGGCCTTGCTGGCGTAGTAGGGCCATCGGGCAATGATCTCGAACGGCGGCGAGTAGGTTTCATCCGGAAGCAATTCGCCATCTTCAGTGACTGCTATCGTGCCGCTGGTCGAGGCCAGCACGATTGATTTCACTCCTGCAGCTTTGGCAGCGTCACACAAAAGGCGCGTACCTTCGACATGGACCTTGTACATGTCCTGCGCATCTTCACGCTCACGCGAAACTTTTCCGGCGAGGTGGTAAATCTCGCTGATGCCCTCTACCGCTCGCTTCGCATCGCCTTCTTTCGTTATTGAGCCTTCGAAAGTCTCGACGCCCAGGTCGACCAACCAATCAGGGATCGAGGTGGCCATGACGCGAATGTCTTTGGCGCCCTCAGCGACGAGTTGCCGCACGAGGTGAGAACCAAGAAAACCCGTGCCGCCCGTAACGAGCGTGGCGGCGCGTGGCCGCTTCTCGATCGCTGCGCGCCGTTTTGTCTCCGCCTTGATTGGCGTCATCCGCGCGGTTCGCTTCTGTGGTTTCTTGGTTACCATCTGTAATAAGTCTGGAGTCGCCAGTCCGGTCATCAGTCAAGCAGTTCAGAGTTCAATCTTTAGATTGCTCATTTCTAACCGCAAACTAAAGCCTGAACTTGCGAGCGATAGCCGATGACGATCGGCTCACGACTCAGGACTCAGGACTTTCGCCGTCCGTCGTTCCGCTTTCCACTGCCGCCGCACTTCTTTTGCATCGAACGTTCGCCGCGTACCGTCGCGCAGATTTTCCACTTCGTGTTTGACTCTCGCGGCAATCAAACGGTAAGCCTCGGCGCGCGCCATTTCTTCAGTCATCTCTTCCAGTTCGGCAATCTCAAGGTAGCGGCCAATGCGCGCGCCCACCTTTCGGTTTTTAATGATGTTGGATCCTTTGGGCATTGCTTCATGTGTGCCGTGCAGGTAGACCGGCAGAATGCCCAGATGGGAATGCAGCGCCAGGTAACCGATGACCGGTTTGAAGTCTGCCATTTCGCCGGTGAGTGAACGCGTGCCTTCAGGGAAAATCAGCGCGTTGTAGCCGCGGTTAAGAAACGAACTGGCGTGACGCAGTGACTGGCGCAGCGATCCGCTGCGCTCCATCGGCACCAGGTTCGTGAAGTTTTCCATCACCGCTCGCTTGTATTTCGTGTCAAAGAAATAATCGGCGGCAGCCAGCACGACCATGTCTTTACCAGCTTCGGCGAGCGCCATTTTCGTCAGTCCCATGTCGAGGTGCGACGAGTGATTGGCGGCGACGATAAAATTGGTATGCGCCGGAATGTTGCCGCGACCCTCGTAGTGAGTGTCGAGCATCCGGTCGTAAAAAAGACGCTGTAACGCGTCACCGGCTTTGTTACCGGCGCGGCCTATGAAAGACGGCACGTGGATCTCGTCGTCTCCATTACCACCTTCTTCATCGCGCGACGAGCCGCGGCCGGTAGCCGCGCCCGGGCGGCGACTAACAATGCCGGCCAACTCCCGCATGTCCTGTGCTTCGTTAAGGCGTTCAGGAGCGGAAATCGAACCGCCGGCGTTTTCCACCGCCGCAGCTAACTCCACAAACATCAGACTGTCAAAACCCAAATCCGCCAGCCGCGAATTAAGCGATATTTCCGATCGGGTACGGTTGCTGACATTGGCGACGATATCGATCAACCAACGCACTTCCGCGTCTGCGGAGTTTTCAGCTTTCGCGGCGGAGTCAGTCTTGTTCTCGGAATCCAATTCCTGCAGCATCCCGACGACCTCCGCTCGTTTCACTTTACGCGTGGCCGTCCGCGGCAATTCAATGTCGGTGAAGTGCAAAACTTTAATTCGTTTGAAGTAGGGCAGCGAGGCGGAGACTTCGCGCACATGCTCTTCCACTCTTCGTCGGAGTTCGGCGCGCGAAAGCGTGATGTCGTATTCGTCATCGGCAACGACGAGACAGGCGACTTTCTCAGCAACGCCGTCCGGCAGGCCGACGATGCTGAGTTCTTTCACGTACGGCGAATTTGAGTAAACCTCTTCGAGCTCGTCCGGGTAAACGTTTTTGCCGTTAGTGTCGACGATAATTTCTTTGGAGCGACCGACCAGAAACAGGTTGCCATCATCGTCGAGTTTTCCGATGTCGCCGGTGTAAAGCCAGCGCTCAACGAGCGCGTCCCGCGTGGCCCGCTCGTCAGCGTAGTAGCCCAGCATCACATTGGGACCACGCGCAATGACTTCGCCGACACCGCTCGCATCGGGATTCGCAATTTTCACTTCGACTCCGGGTAACGCGCGGCCAACGCTGCCGGTTAGCATGCGGTTTTCCGGGCGCGTGACCGTCAACACCGGCGACGCTTCCGTTAACCCGTAGCCTTCGAGAATGGTAAACCCGAGCCCTTGGAAATCTTTTTGGATGGCTTCGCTCAGCGCTGAGCCCCCACTGATGAAGTAGCGGATGCGTCCGCCGAGGCCTTCGTGAATCGGATAAAAAGCTAGCGGACCAAAATTGAATGGGGTGTTGTCGCGTAGCCAGGCATTCGCCTTGATCATGGCGTCAGCAGTTTGGCCAATCCAATCGCTACGCTCGTAAAGCCGGTTCTTGATGCGGCGGTGCAGCAGTTCCCAAAGTGCCGGAACGCCGACCATCCCGGTGACGTGGCCGTTCTTGATCGCCTTCGCCAGCGCATCTCCGCTGAGTTCGGGGAGGTAAGTTATCTGCGCGCCACGACTGAGCGGCGTTAAGAAACCGGTAGAGAACTCAAACGTGTGGTGCAACGGCAAGACGGAAAGCACGCCGTCTTTGGTTGTCATGTCGAACACCGATGACAACATCGAGACCATGCTGGTCAGATTGCGGTGTGAAAGCATCACGCCCTTTGGACGCCCGGTCGTTCCGGAAGTGAAGATCAGGGATGCGAGCGATTGCGCCGTGACTCTTTGCGGTAAAAACGCGAGTCGTTGGTCTTCTGTTTCTTCATCCGGCAGCACGAAGAGTTGTTCGTAGACCCAGACCTTTGGCGACAGACCAGCAGCGGCGAGTTTCTCGGGTAACTCCAAATGCTCAGCGCGCAACTTTTGACTGATGACTATCCCTGCTGCTTCACCGGCGCGCGCGAAATTTACGATCTCCTCGACTGAACTCTCCGGGTCGACTGGAATGCAACTGGCGCCCGTCTTGAGTATGCCGAAGTAAGTCATGCCCCACTCCGGTGCGTTATGACTTACAAGCATCACCCTGTCGCCAGGCTTGATGCCCTCGCTCGCCAGAAAACCTGCGGCGCGATTAGCCAGCTCGCGCATGTCAGCGTAGGTGTATTGCTCCTTGCGCCCATCCCGTTCGATGCGCATGGCCACCCGTGTCGCATGACGTTTGGTGGAGGTTTCAAACAATTCGAGGAGATCGCGGTAGGTGTAGATGCGCTTTGGTTGCACGCGCATTTCATCTTCAAGCGTTGGAAACACCCACTTCTTAAGGCCCGGCAGATGAACATTCAGCCAGTAGTCGTACCAGTCAAACTTCTCCGGGTTCCACGTCAGCAGGCCTTTCTCATCGTCACCAATGCGATCAAAAAGCGCGCGCACGTTGTCAGCCCGAAAGATGTAAGCGTTCTCCACGGTAAACGGTCGAAACATTTCAAACGCTTCACTGGTTTCGTGCGTGATTTCTTCGACGCGGTCGACAGTGGTCTTAAAGCGGTCGATGACTTCGCCGACGCGGCCACCGCCCCAGCGCGGGCGCGCGCGATCCAGCAGCGACGACACTTTCTTCGCAGCAGAGTTGAACATCGGCACCGAAGACTTTTCGAAGGTCTCGGTGGGCACTGGCCGCGGCTCCATCCGCGACACCACCTCGTTGAAAAACTTATTTCCGGTTTCCTTCTCCTGGAAGTGTCTCCGCTTGTAAAGTCCCACCAGCCCGATGATGCGATCCATGTTGTTGGCGTTGGAGTCGCCGGTACAAGCTTGGTGCACGAGCGCCGGATCTTCAACGCACGCTTGCGCAGTCACCGCCAACATTACAGCAGCAACTTGATCGACCGGCGTGATGTCGAGAATTAGTTTGTCGTTCGCGGGCAGTTTTATCTGGCCCTTGAGGACCAGAAAAATAATCGGAGCGGTAGTCGTGAACCCTTCGTTCCAGCCAGGGAACGGATAGGTATGGGCCGACTCGACGATGCTCGGTCGCACAATGCTGCGTACCATGCCGGATTCGGCAGCGACCAGCTGCTCGCCGAGAGACTTCGTGTAGGTGTAGATATTTGGCCAACCCCAGAATGCGGCGCGCTCGACGCCGAGATCTGTCAGCCGGGTGCGAGTCCAAACTTTTCTTTCCCGTGCTACCGCCAATCCGAGCGCATCCGGATCGTCAGCGTCGCGGTTTTCCTCATTCAAACGCTTGCGCGCCAAATCGCGAAAGCGGGCCAACATCATCGCGTCGCGCGCTTCTTCACGAACACGCTCGGCGAGCTTCGCGCAATCCGCGATCTCCTGCTCAACATCAAACTGCACACCGGGCATTTCGTTCTTGCGCGGGAAGTAGCCAACTACCGGATCGTTCTCCCAAACCGCGCCCGAGCGATTGCCGGCGACGAAACAGGTCGAAACATGAATCAGTGCCGGCCGCTTCATGCGCCGGGCAAAAGCGATCACGTTCTGAGTACCCACCACGTTCGTGCGCAATGCGCTTTCGAGCGTAGGGTTAAAGGTGACGTTGCCAGCGCTGTTCAGTACCACGTCAATGTCGTCCGCAATCGACTGCGCTTGTTCTTCCGTGTAGCCCAGGTTGGTCTCGGCAATGTCGCCTCCGAGCACGACAACTTTGTCGCGCACAAAGCCTTCCAACGCGTCGCCGTAGCGCTCGCGCAGCGGATCGAAAGGCGGCGCGGTAATAATGTTGTTCCAAAATCGTGTTTCGGATTCCTCCTGCGAGCGCGCTCGGACCGTTACGTAAACGCGGCCAATGTTCGGAAAGCGATGCAGCAACATGCTGAGCGTTACTTTCCCGAGGAAGCCGGTGCTTCCTATCAGGAAGATCTTGCGATCCTTGAACAGCTCGGTTGGCGATAAACTCATACAACTATTCCATGTCGGCAATGCCAATGATTGGCTGGTGCAACATTGTGATTTCCGCGGAGTTGCCCATGTAACTGCGGGCCATGGCGATGGCCTCGGTTAAGTTGTCGGCGCGATCCCAGCCGAGCATGGCAGGTACGTGCGCGTTTTCTGCGCCGGCGGCGATCACTTTACCAACGTGCTGACGCCCGTTTTCTCCCCAGTACCACATAAAGAATGGGTGTGCGCCGTGGTAAGCGTTGCCGCGCCGGTACATCTCGACGTAGCTCGGGTTGTTAGCGAACTCGCGTTCGTATTTGTCGCGCAAAACAAACGCGTCGCGCGTTTCGGGCAATAGCCGGTTGAAAAACTCGATGTAGCTGGGGTGAAAACGATGATCAAATTCGTCGTAGCACGGGTGATGGACAATTAAGACGCCACCCTTTTTCAGAAGCGGCTTGTTCCGGTAGAAGTTGAAGTGGTAACCCAGGCCCATCACCTGCACGAGTAGCGGATTAAGGATTGAATAAACGTTGTATGGCGAGATATCGGGAATGCCCGTGATCAGGATGTCGCACTGACCACTCACCGGAATCGCGTACTGATCAAAAGCTTTCTGGACAATCTTCGCATGCACCGGTTCGGTCTTGCCCGCATGGCAGGCAATCAGCTCGTACTGGGCGGGACGTGAATGGAGCAACTTGCGACGCGCCGGCCGCGGTAGTTTGCTCATGGCGTAACGCATTGCCTCAAACTTCATGCGATCCATGGCGCTGAAGTCATCTTCGTTGCGCAACAAGAAATCCATGTCGCCTTTGTACATGCGATTGTTAATCGCAGTCTCGATGTGAAACACCTTGATCTGCTCGTCGACGATTTTGCCCAGCCGACAGACTTTGTGGTTAAGCTCTGACTTCGCCGGATCCATGTAGCTGTCAGAATCGCGAATCGTTTGCGGCTCGTGGTGCGCGCGTAGCGACTCGTAGTCGCAAAGGCCGACAGCGACTGACTTGTGCCCGCCATCCATCGGCACGAGGTTAATGTTCACATAGATCAGCAAGTCGCTTTCAGCAGCGCGGCGATTTAGAGTCAACGGCTCCTTGTGTTTCGTTTCGCCGATCTTGATCAGGCCGTCGGTCCACTCAGCGTCGTGGTTGTAATAGCGGTCGGGGTAATACTCGTCGAATATTTTCTTGCCCACCATTCGCTTCATTTCCCACTCCGTCATCTTGCGGTGCAGGGAATTGGCAATAATGATGTGCACGTCGTCGACGCCGTGGCCGTGCAGCATTTCCAGCACAACTTCGAGGACAGTCTGGCGAATGTCGGGAGTCGCCATCGGTGGCAATGGCAAACTGATGTCGTCAACAGCCACGGTGACGCGCATCCCCGGTTCGAGCAACGCAAACAAAGGATCCGAATCGTGCGGGTGATTTAGCGCGTACCGGATCGCCGCCTCACGATTCGGCAGGCCCTTGATAGGTGGATTTGGATAAAGCACGCGCGTGCCGATCGGCAAATCCTCGAGAATAAAATCTTCTCCCGAAGGCATGATGCGCGGCGCGCTGTCGCGATCGATGTAGACAACCGATTCGTGCGTTTTACGTCTGAGTTGAAGTGCCATAGTTGTAACCAGTATTCACTACTACTTCAGGTTCAAGATCGGCCAGTCGTGATGTAGCGCCGTTTGGCGCAAGCGCATATCCGGATTAATCGCCGCCGGGTGACCAACGACCGAAAGCATTGGCAGGTCGCTCATACTGTCCGTGTAAGCGTAGGAGTCGCTTAGGCTCAATCCCTCGCGTTCCGCAAAAACACGAATCCACGATGCCTTGGTAGCTGCGGCCATTACCGGCGGTAGCAAGCGGCCGGTTGCGACGCCATTAACAAACTCCAGGCGATTCGCCACATACTCCTCAATACCTAAGTGCTCCATCAACGGCTTTACGGAAACATCGAGAGCACCCGTCACGACTACCTGGCGTAGTCCGAGACTGCGGGACTTTTCCAGAAGTTCGTAAGCGCCGGGAAACACGGCGGGCTTAAGGACAGATGTGAACAGGTCGTCTGCGAGAAAACGCAATCGATCTTCCTTCACTCCCTTGTACCGCTTGAAATAGAGATCGTTGAAAACTTTCCGACTGTACTGATCGGTAATTGCGAAGACAGGCAGGCTCAAAAGCGTGGCGGCGCTCTTTTTGAAACTCTGCAACAGACCTGGTTCGTTCCTGGCATAGAAGCCAAGCGTGTGAACCAGGTTTGTGCCAACCAGGGTTCCTTCCAGATCGTAAAAAGCTGCTGCCGCCAACTCTGACTCCTTGACCTCTTGTTCCCAACCGAAACACGAACCCTGCCGGAAGTGAAATGAAACCTGCTCGGGATTGGATTGCCACTATAACCCAGAGCACACCCGTGCGGCTATCATGAAAAAGAAGTGTACACAGCTGCTATACAATAGTAGGTTGCGGCGGCAGTTTTCGTAGGAAAATAGAGGTTGGAGCGATAAGCGCGGAGCCGGTGGTTGCTATTGCGGCGGCTTCTGCTGTTCGTTAAGGGCCTTCTTCAGAGCTTCAAGTCGGCGTTTGAGGTCTTCAAGCTTCTTGCCGGCCTCGGCAAATTTGCCCTCCGAGACGAGACGCTGGTACTCCGCAAGCTCGCTTGCGGCCAGGTCGACATCCTGTTGCAGGGGTTCAGCGCGTTCCGGACCGGGCGTCGCAGAGGGCCCAGGTTTTGGTGCAGTAGTACTCCCATTTGGCGGCTGCGGTTGTTGGGCCGCCGGCTGACTGGCCAGATCACCGAAGATGTTGGCGATCGCCTCGTCAAAGTTCTTGCCATAGCCCAGGCGGTCCTGCGTGGCCAACACTACTAAGCGCAGTTCCGGCATGGGGCTGCTTTCGGCCTTCAGGTAAATCGGTTCGACATAGAGCAACGAGCGGCCGATTGGTATGACTAGCAAGTGGCCGCGCAGAACGTGAGAGCCTTGTTGGTTCCAAAGCGTGAACTGACCTGAGAGTTGAGAGTTCTGGTCAATTCGCGCCTCAATTTGTAAGGGCCCGTCGGTAAGCCTCGACTTGGGAAAGTTGTAGACGAGAAGTTTTCCATAGTTCTCGCCGTCGCAACGACCGGCCATCCAGCCGGTCAAGTTATTCCGACCAGCAGGAGTGAAAGGAAGGATCAGCACAAACTCGGGCGCTGCTTGTTCGCCGGGCAGTTGCATTAAAACAAAGTAGGGACTGATCTGGCCCACCTGTTTCCGGTTTTCACGGTCGAGATTGACCTGACTGGCAACACTCCAGAGGTCCTCCCGTTGAAAGAAAGTCTTGGGATTTTGTGTGTGATAAAGACCGTAGACGTCGCCCTGAACGCTGATGAGTGTTTCCGGATAGCGCACATGCGCGCGCAAGTCAGCGGGCATTTGCGCCGCGTCCTCAAAGAGCGAGGGGAACGTCGCGCGATAAGTTGCGATCAATGGATCGTTGGCATCGAAGACATAAAAATGCGCGGTGCCGTTGTAAGCATCGATGACAACTTTGACGCTGTTACGAATGTAGTTAACTGAGTTTTGCCCAACGTCGTGATGACGCGAGTACGGGTAGTTGGACGACTCCGTAAAAGCGTCCATCATCCAGAAGAGCCGTCCTTCGTTGCTGATGACGATGTAGGGATCATTGTCGTAGATCAAAAACGGCGCGACGCCATTTACGAGCTCGCGGATGTTGCGATTAATCAACACGCGGCTCTCGGAATTCACTGCATCCGAAAACGGCAACTTTGAAACATCGCCGAGCGCCCACGCGAGTAGCAGGCGACGCATTCGTCCGCCAATTCGGATTCCGGCTGTGCCTTCATAACTGGTCGACTTATTTGTCTCGCCTTGGGGAAAGTCGAATTCCGGCTGAGCGGTCTTCACGTAGACTTCGGTCTTTGTCTCTTGACCAAAGTAGATTTCGGGTCGCGTAACTTTGAGTTCCGGCGCGGTCGACTGCACCGGCATATCGGAAACAATGAAACGCGGCATGCCTTCGGGCGTGAAACCGTTAGCGGTGTTGACGGTGACGCCATAGCCATGTGTGTAGATCAGTTTTTCTTTTTGCCAATTTCCCGAGAATTCGGGGATTTTGTTCACGTCGATCTCGCGCGCAGCAATCATCATCTGGCGAACGGTATCGACATGGTAGCGGTCGACGTCGACATCCGGGAAATCGTAGTAAAGCCGGATCGCCTGGATTTGTTTCAGGGTGTCCTGCAGCGCTTGCCAGTCCCAGAGACGAATGTTTTCCAGGGTCGGGCGATTGTCGGCGAGATGCAATGCTTCGACCGTGGGTTCAGCTTCGAAATCGCGCAGCTCAACCTGGTCAATGCCGAACGCGCGACGAGTCCACTCAATGTTGCGCTCGATGTAAGTGGATTCGCGTCCGAGTTCATTTGGTTTCACGATGAAGCTCTGGACGTAGGCCGGCACCAGATAAACGCCGACGATGTAAACAGCGAAGGGAAGGGCCAGGGTCGCGAGCAGCAAGCGGAGACTGCGTTTGGTGAAGGCGTTAACGAGGGCGATTACAGCAGCCAGCAATAAAGCGATCGCCACCCACTTGAGCGCGGGCAATAGGTAGTTTGCTTCGGAATAGGTTACGCCGGAGAAGACCTGATGATCCTCCCAGAGATACGGGAAACGGGAAAGCGAAGTGCGCCACGCCAGCGCCGAAAGGAACAGGGCGAGGGCGAGGGAGACGGCCACCCAGGGCGCCGCAGCGCTCGACTTCGCGACCTTCAGCAATTGCTGCGGCGCAGCGAGTAATGAATAAATAATGGCAGCGCCAAGCATGACAAACGTTATGGTGAGCGCCCAGGCGCTGAGCAAATCGTAAAGCGGCAGCGAAAACAGATAGAAGCTAACAGGCTTGTTGAAGACTGGATCCAGCTTTGCCGCGGAAGTTTGGTTTAGGAATAGAGCGAAGGTTTGCCACTGCGCTTTCATCGCGAACGCGTAGAAAAGACCAAAGAGCGCGGCGATGATCCACGCTGCCGGACGGAGAAACTTATCTGGAGAAAACTGTACGGGCTGTTTGTTAACAAGGATAGTGCGTTTGGCCATTGGCTGACTTGCGAAGGTCCGCTCGAGCAGCCAGAAGGCAAACCGTAACACGGCTATGGTGAGAAGAATGAAAACCAGGAAGAGGCCGACTTTTAACTTGAAGATGTACCAGTAGACGTCTGAAAACCCGAGTGAGCTAAACCATGCTGCCGACAGGAAAATTGAAAGGCTGCGCGAGAGAAGGAAAAACAGAAGCACAAGAGCCAACGCCAGCCAGCGGCGCCAACGGCGTTTTTTTGGCGGGCCAACATCAATGACTCGGTCATCGGGAAAAGACAGGGGTTCGCTCACGTGTGGGTAGCATACGCTGAATGTGTGCACCGCTCAATTATTTTGAGGTGACATTGCAACAAACGTCGAATTGAAAACATCCCAAGCTTTTCCGCCGTAATTAGCGGCATGCGAGAACCAGAGCGCGCGTTTCAGGCACGGCAATGCGCGTGTATAATGGCGAAGTCCAAAGTTTTTGAAAGTTCTGCGAATCTCCCCGAAGAATTACGCCTTTCCGAATTGGCGGTGCGTCAAAACGGTTAGCTGATGAGAAGGAACTAGATGCTCGCGCCCGAAACAGTATTACAAAATCGATATCGCATCATTCGGCTGCTCGGTCAGGGCGGCATGGGTGCGGTATACGAGGCGCTGGACGAGCGACTCGATACGACGGTTGCGCTCAAGGAAACGATGTTCACCGATGAGCGACTGCGAAAGCAGTTTGAACGCGAGGCGCGGCTATTGGCGCGCATGCATCATCCGGCGTTACCGCGCGTAAGCGATCACTTTGCTGAGGGCGATGGACAGTTTCTCGTGATGCAGTACATACCCGGCGACGATCTCTCGCAAATGATGGCGCGCAAACAGGGACCGTTTCCGGCGGATCAAGTTTTGACCTGGGGCGATCAGTTGTTGGATGCGCTCGATTATCTGCACACCCAAGACCCGCAAATAATTCATCGCGACATCAAGCCGCAAAACCTGAAGCTCACCGGGCGGGGACAGATTATTTTGCTCGACTTCGGATTGGCCAAGGGACAAACCGGTGGCGTCTCCGTCGTTACTACTTCCGCCAGCATATTTGGTTACACGCCGAACTACGCGCCGTTGGAACAGATCCAGGGTTTAGGCACCGACTCCCGCAGCGACATATACGCGTTGAGCGCCACGCTCTACCACTTGTTGACTTTCGTTAAGCCACCCGATGCGCTGACCCGCGCCGCGGCTCTGGTAAATGGTCAGCCTGATCCGTTGGTACCTGCGAATGAACTAACTGGCGGAGTCGGCGGTGAAGTTGCCGATGTTCTGGCGCGCGGCATGAGTCAAAGCCGGGACCAGCGTTACCCTACCGCGGCGGCCATGCGCGATGCACTCAAGGGCACGAGTGAAGTTGTGACGCTGGTTGGCCGCAGCGAAGCGGCTACTGTTATTCATGCGCCCTCGTCAGCGACGCTGGCGGATACGCAGCGCGCTGAGGCCGCGGCCACCATGTTGAAGACGGGCGAGACGACCGTCGTTCGGACGCCGGCTAAACGACGTGTTGCTCCGTGGATGATGGGCGCGGCGGCGTTGGTTCTAATCGGAGTTTTATTTTGTGGTTATTACGCTTACCAGCATCGGAATAATTCAGTTCAGACGAATGCCGGGCCGCTCAACATTAACTCGGTAACGGCGCAGCCGTCGCCGGCAGCAACCCAGGAGCAAGCTGCCGCTGCCACTCCAAGCAACACAAAGCCGGAAGACAAGAAGACAATAGTTATTGAACATCCCGTGACGGTTGCGTCGGCAAACAAGAAAAACGAAAAGGCCGACAAAGGGAAGGACAAGAACAGCGACGAGGAAGATCCCGCGGACGCTCAGGCGGAAACGCCCGGCACGACACCACAACAGTTTCCTAATATTGTTATTCCAAATGTGCCCGGGTTTCCCGACGCTAATGATCCGGCCTTCCGGCAAGGCAAGCGCGCACAGCGCCGCTTCGGTGGCACTACGGTTCGCAACCTGCCAGATGGGACGCAACTGATGTCGTTCCCAGACGGGACGCGTGTAGTTACTAAGCCCGACGGCACCAAGCGAATTTTCGGGCCCGGCCAAAGGCTGCCGAAGCGCGGCGGAAACTGAGCGGTTGTCTGTTACCGTTACGCCCTCTCACAACTCGATATCATTCAACTGGAGAACTTATGAGATCCATTTTTTCGCAAATTTTGGCGACCTGTATCTTGCTGATTGCTCTTACCGGAGGCGCAACGTTGGTCTTTGCCGCAAACGCTCCCGAGGCAGCGACTCCTTCGGTCGTTAGGTTGACGCCGCCGGCGCCTGTGTTTGATGAGAATGCACGTCTGGCCGAACTGGCGCAGCGACGCGCGCGCGTAGCGACGTGGGTGGGCGACAAAGGAATGCTGATCATGTTCAGCACCGAGCCGCGCGTCTACACCAACGATGTCGACTACGAGTATCGCCAGGAGAACAATCTTTACTATCTCACCGGCCTGAAGCAGAAAGGCGCAACGTTGGTATTGACGCCCTCGAACGAGAGGTTTCCTGCCATCCTCTTCATGCCCAAGCGCAACGCAACCGCGGAGACGTGGACCGGTCACATGTACAGCCCTGAAGAAGCAAGTCAAGTTTCCGGTATCAAGGAGATTTGGGAGTCGAGCGAGTTTGAGCCGTTTATGAAAGCGCTGCGCAATCGACAGCCGTATCAACCAAAGCCGGAAAAAATATTGATGTCGGGAAATCCTGCGCCGGCAACGGAAGATCCGTCGCTGGGTTTCAAAAAGCTGTTTGACATTGCCGCCAAGAACGACGCGAGTATTTTCCTGCTGGTCCCCGGAGGCGGAGAAAGCTTTGAGTACAAGCAAGAGCAAACTTTCGCCGCGGACTGGGCAAAGTCAGCGTCGGGTTACAGCATTAAGAATGCCTGGCCAATTTTTGCTGAAATGCGATTGCGTAAGTCGCCATACGAGCTGACGCTGTTACAGCATGCAATAGATATCAGCACGGAAGCCCATGAGCGTGCGTGGATGGCAGCCGGCGACGCGAAGTGGGAATTTGAAGTCGATGCTCAAGTTGCCTACACCTTCAAACTGCGGAACGCGGACCACTGGGGCTACCCCTCAATTGTTGGCTGTGGGCCGAACGCTACTACGCTCCACTATGAAGAATCCCAGGGTCGCGTGACTCCCGGAGAATTACTGTTGATGGATGTGGGCGCTGAATATGATCACTACTCAGCCGACGTGACGCGGACGTTTCCAGTGAACGGAAGGTTCTCGCCAGAGCAGGCTGAAATTTATCAGATCGTTTATGACGCCCAGGAAGCTGCGGCGCGCGCCTCTCGACCGGGCAATACAATTTCGGATGTGCATCGCGCGTCTGAGGATGTAATTAAGGCTGGTTTGCTGAAACTCGGGTTGATCACCGATCGTAGTTCCAGACAGTTCAGAACCTGGTTCATGCATGGCACATCGCATTGGCTCGGCATGAATGTGCACGACGTCGGTGACTATTCGTCGAAGCTGGAGCCGGGCATGGTTTTTACAAACGAGCCGGGAATTTACATTCGACTCGACGCGTTAGACAACCTGCCGAAGACGCCGGAGAACATGAAGTTTATCGACGCGGTGAAGCCCGCTTTTGAGAAATACAAAGGCATCGGCGTGCGCATTGAAGATGATCTGCTGATCACGCCCGACGGTTGTAAGTGGATGACGGAAGCGCTGCCGCGCAAGATATCGGACATTGAGGCCATGATCGCGAAGGGCCGGCGGGAAAACCGGTAAGTCTCTTTAATACCGATGATTACTTGGCAGCATCAGCAGCGTGTTCCAGGCGGTCCAGTTCAGCCATGGCCAGACCATATTCGACAAAACTTCTGTTGCCCTTATCTTTGACCCAACGCAAATGTTCGAGCGCTGCCTTCGAGTCGCCGTTAAGCGATAACTCCAGACCGGCGTAGGCGTGGGCTTCGGTTAGTTTGTCATCATTGTTTGCCTGGGCCAGCATTTCCGTTTCGGTGAGCGTGTGGTTAAGGAACTGCACCACCGGATAAGGCCAGTCTGACGAATCAAGCTTCGCCACAGCGTCCTGCAGAATCTTCGTCGCAAAGGCTGCGTGTTGCCCCTTCCGCAAAGCGAAATACCAAACCAACGCCAGGTACTGCGAGTGCTCGTCGCGCCAGCCTTTAGTAGTCAAATAGCTGTAGGCATCACCGGCAGCGGCATCGGCTAATCCGTTGGTCAGGTGGAGGTAAGCAAGCGAGCGATAGAAATACGCTTCGCGCGGGTTAACCTGTACGCCCTTCTGAAAAGTGTTCGCTGCTTCCTCTTCGTTTCCCACCTTGAGATAGGCGTATCCCAGTTCAGCGTAGAGGCTGGCCAGGTCTGGCTTCAGCGAAACTGCTTTCTTGTACGACTCGAGCGCCTCTGCGTACTGATTATCGGCAGAGAGAGCTTCACCGTTGTAGTAGTGGGCCAGATAGTTTGTCGGATCGCTCTCCATTGCTGACTGAAAAAGCTTGCGCGCTTCCTCGGTTCGTTTCGCAAACAGATTGAAGATGCCCAACGACACGAGGCTGGGCGCGTAGTGTGGATCCAACGTCAGCGACTTTTGCAACGCAGCGCCGGCTTCGGGGAGTTGTCGCAAGTGCAAGAGCAAGTCGCCGCCGTAGTATTGACTCTCTGCCTCTGACAGTGTCGTGGCCTGCATTTCTTTCTCGAAATTAACCTGCCGCCGAAACTTGCCATTTAAGACGTTAAACTGGAAGCGTCTTACGTAATCACTCAATTCAGCCTCGAGGGTTTTGAAGTCGGTTTGAAAAGCTTTTTGAAACGCTTCTTCGGCGGGGGTGCCTGCGTTTGTGAGGTCGATGAACTTTATCAGTTGCGGCTGACGTTTTTGCGCGTTGCCATTCATCAGGTAGTGCACGAGGGCCCACGATTCAGCATAAAAAGCCCCAACCTTACTGCCTTCGTTGTACTGCGGTGATTTGTGATCGACTGTTACCAGAGTCTTCAGCGGAAGCAGTGGATGATCGCGCAGGTAATAGACGTGCTTCTCGAGCGGGATGCCGATCGTGAATTCCTGATTATTCTCGGCAATCTGAAAAGAGCTGTAAAACTCGGCCAGACCTTCATCCAGCCAGGTTGGTATATGGAGCAGGTTGTTTTGCAGCAGGAAGTGTTCGTACTCGTGAAAAATGACGTCGTCAGGATCGATAAACTCCTTGGCTGACGACAGCGCGATGTAGTTCATGTGCGGATCGGGAATGAAATAGCCGCCAACATTGTCGCGAATCTTGCCTTGATAACGAGGCTTGAACGGTCGAAACGAATCGTCTGACTTGAAAATTACAACCGTGGTCGGAATGGGCGTGGAAATACGCGCCCGCGGGAACATGAGGGATAGGGTTTCCCGAAAAATTTCCAGCTTGAGCGCGATCTTGCGAATGTCACGCTCGCTGGCATTGCCGACAAGCGTGAAGTTTTTTGACTGCACTCTCGTCCAGGTTTCTTTGGCGAATGCCTGGGAGTGACCGAAGGCCAGCAAGCTCACCAGGACGAGAATGATTGAGAAGCTACGTCGCATTCGTGAACACCGCGATGCTTCAGCCGGAACTAAATCGTAGCCTTGTGGATCTGCCGCTTCAAGCGATGAATCGTGCGGCGCGCAATCTTCAGTTGTGCGTGATCGTGCGCGCCAAGCGCCTCGTCGCGCTTCTTTTTCAGGTCGCGGATGCGCGCCTTGATCGCTGCCTTGTCGACGCCGACTACGTCATGATGTTCGTGCTTGATCCCGAGTGCTTTTGAGATCGCGTTAATTAAGTGATCTTTGTTCAGCTGCGTGTAGCCCTGCACCGCTTCGTGTTCAATTCCTTTGGCGATCTCTTTTAGTTCTGCGGCAGTTTTATGTTTTAGTTGTTCGTAAGTGTATTCCATGTAATGAAGCTCCTTGGAGAGGCGCGGAAAGGTCCTAATCCAGTATTTGTCCCAGGTGTTTTTTCATGTGCTCAACGTAATCGCGCATAAACCAGTCCAACGTCACCGGTTCGTTTTCCCTGAGACTGTCTGACGCGATTTGATGAAGATTGTGTTTGTAACGCAATTTCATCCTGGTTTCCTCCGGCACTCGAGAAATCAAATGCAGGATGTGCTGGTTGTAGAGTTTCCAGAACTGTACCAGCTCGGCCCAGTTTTCGTTTTGATAATCCTGTACCTGTACCCAGCCCTCCTGTTCGTAGCCAGCAAACACCAGATCGTCAGTGAACTGGGCGCGCACGAAACGCTGATGATTGTTTGCCGCCGAGTCGATCAGATGACCAATAATTTGTTTCGGCGACCATTTGCCTTCTGCACGCGGCAGTTCACTCGTTGGTGCCGGGATATTCAAGAGGCGGGCGGCCGCGACGTCAATCGTCTCGCGAAAGTGATTCAAGAAGTCTTGCATATGATTCCTTGCGAAGTCAGCTGCGCCGGAAACGAGGGTGGGGCAGTGACAGAATTGTCTTAGAGCGGAACGCTGTGATAATAACGCATTCTGCACAGTAAACTGCAAGGCGGGAGTGCTGAGTGATGACTACTAACGAGAGAAAGTCTCGCAAGCGACTGGTTCTAAAAATTCTGGCCGTGGTGGTGGTGCTACTCGCTAGTTGGGTCGCCTACGATCTCTTTGTCCCGCGTACTACGCACATGCGTGAGTTCGACCCGGACGAGGTCGCGCGACTGGAAACCGCGATGTGGCGTTCTTACTACGAAAAGCATCGCGTGCAGTTGTTTCGCCAGTTGTCGGAGCTCATGCGCACGCAGTACAACATGCCGCTCTGGCGATCGAATCAAGTCGCTTACTATGCGGCGAATGCTGCCTTCGTCTTCAAGAAAGGAAAAGAGCGTTCTGACTATGAGCAGGCGCTTCCGGACCTCGTGAAGTTTTATGCTGCGGTGCGCCAGATGAGCGATATTCCGTTCGACGTCGATCGAGCGGCGCAGCTGGAGTTGGAGTGGTGGATCATCCACCGGCAACGGGCGCAACATTCACCCGGCGATCTTGAACGAGCACTGGCGGAATTGCAGGCAGAAATTTATCACGTCCCCATCGAGCGATTGGCGGAACACGGTCGACTCCGAGCCGAAGCCATGACTATTCGTGACACAAAGGCGGAGGCCGGCGGCGTTACTGAAGCCGACTGGCAAAAAATAGATGACTTGCTGCACCAATCGTGGAGGTCGCTGGCGGCGGCGGTGAAGAGCTGACGTAGATCAACTCAAATTCTTCGTCATGCGAATAGTCGGCAGGATTTCGCCACCCGCCATACTAATGTCGATTGCTTCCTGTTGCTCGTAACCGCGCGCACTGTAGAGCGGAACCCCGGGCAACGTTGCCGCCAGTTCAATCCGATGAAACCCGGCCGCGCGCGCGGCGCGTTCGCATTCCTCCAGGATCCGACTCGCTATTCCCTGGCGCGCCCAGTTTGGGTCGACGAAGCAGGCGCGAATCCTGGCTGCCTCGTGTGCAGGATCGAGCAGTGAATCCTCGCTCCCAGCCTTTGCCTGGTCACCACCGAAGAGAGTGTTTCGCTTGCTCCAACCGCCGCTGCCGACGAGTTGTTGGTCAGCCTCGACAACAAAATAGGTTTCGTCGCGAATCAACTGCGTGTCGACGCCAAATACGTAGGTCAAACCATTTTTGATTTGCTCTGGTGTGTAATGTTTGGTGCTGAGGCCACTGACCGACGCGCGGATCAGTCTTTCGAGTTCGGGGATGTCAGCAATGGTGGCCAGACGAAGTTGCACGTTAGGCTCGCTCGACTAAAAAGTGATCAGGACGTATAAGATAGATTCTTCAGGGAGAGTTCGACAACGGGATTAACGCAACGACTAAGGAGTCAAATGGGGAAAACTGCCGACGCTAACGACTTAACCGATAAACAACTTGAAGAGCGCATCGTACGCCTGGCCTTTGATGGTGATGCGCTTCGCTATCGTGAGTTCCTCGCCAAACTAAAAGCGGGGTTGCCGGAAGGTACCGGTGTAGCCCTGAGAGGCAGCGTGGTAACAAACAAACGCTGGAAAGATGGCGAGCCGTTCGACGCCGACGGCCGCGGCAGCAGCGACCTCGACGTCACGCTGGTAGGAAACAAAGTCATGGAGTTCTGGAATTCAGCCGCTTTTTACATTCCTACTCTTCACACGAAACCCCTTTGCGACGAAGACTCCGGCATCGCGCCTGCCCTTAACCCGCTGCGCGAGGAACTTGCCAAGCTGGTGGGACGGCCAGTGAATTTTCAGGCGACGGCCAACGCGATCCTATTCGCGCGCGACGTGTTATTTGACGAGCCATATCGCATGGTGATTGAGCCGCAGGAAACTTCGTGATCGTCAAGCTGCTCAGTTACAACATTCGCTTTGGCGGACGGAAGCGCGAAAGTCTGTTAATAGAAGTCATTCGTGCAGTCGATCCCGACCTGGTGGTGTTTCAGGAAGCAATCCATCCGGACGTCATCGATCGCCTGGCTGACGCTACGGAAATGCCTCACCGGGCGGCGCGCCGCGAGCATTCAATTGGTTTCATTAGTCGCTTGCCGATCAGCCATCACGAATGGCACTACCCGCCCGGCGCCAAACATTCCTTCCTGGAAATTGTTGTTGCTGGTTCGGAATCGCGAATCTTCGGCCTGCATCTGAGTTCGATGTTTTCGAAATGGGCCGAACGCAAGCGCGTCCGCGAGATTGGCGCGTTACTCAAGGGGATTGAGAAACATCAACACGGCTTTCATGTTTTAGTCGGCGACTTTAATACGTTGGCGGTTGGCGAAGAGCTCGACGTGCGGCGGATGCCGGCGTGGATTCGCGGCCTGGTTTTCTTAAGCGGTCGCGACATTCAACGTGAAACGATCAAACTCCTGGCTGACGCGAATTACACGGACGGGTATCGGCTACTGCACCCAGACGTCAAGGGATACACTTTTCCGGTTTGGGACCCGCACCTGCGTCTCGATTACGTGTTTTTGCCTCGTGCCTTCACTGATCGACTCAAGCAAATTGAGGTGGTCAGTGAGCCTGCAGTAACACGTAGCGCGTCAGATCACTTTCCGCTATGCGCTCACCTTGATCTTTAGGGTGAAGGGTTAGCTTTACTCTACGACAAACATCGCCCGCTGAGATGAAGTGGCCTTGGTGACCTGGTCTGTTACGGTCACCAACAAAACGTATTCGCCTGGCTGCAAACCTTCCAGCGAAATCTCCGCAGCGTAAGGAACAGTCTGCGGGTCTTTGTTGGCGACTTCCATTGGTCGAAGTGTCGGGCTGGACAGCGGCTGATTGCCACGAAGAATTTTCACATCCACCTCGACATCCGGTTCGTTGTCACTGCCCGGCTTAGCGTTGTAGACGTAAGTCAGGAATTGCAAATGCGAGCCGCGCGCGAAGCGTTGCGCCACACCGACGTGCGTCTCGGTCGGCGCCGTTGATGTTTCTTCGTCGTCGGCTTCTAGTTGTTCGTTCAGCATCAAACTGCTGAGGGCGAGCTTGCCGTTCGAAATTTCGGGAATCTCGACAGTTTGTGTTGCGCTTCCAATCAGGCCACTCTTCGCATCGCGCGCGCCCACCCGCACGAGATACTTGCCCGGAGGCACGCTGGTGAACTCGTAGTTATAGAACAAAAGCTTTCGGCCGGTGTCGACCGCTGTCGAATCCGCAGCGACCCGAACGCTCTTGCTGAAGTTGGCAACTTCCTTGCCGGTCGAATCAAGCACGACACCCGCCAGCTCAAGGTTCGTCATCGACTTACCGTTTACATCTACGAAGGAAAGCGCGGTCGTGGGAATCTGTATCGACGTCAGCAAAGCGAAGTTTGTTCTGGCCTTACTACGGTAAAGCGCGACGATTGAAGTTGGCATTGTGACCTGCGGTCCATCGGCCCTCAAGGCGGTCAACAAAGCTGAGCTTGGCGTAGCGATCAAAGACTGCGGCAGGGCTGCGTTGTTTGCGGTGAGCGAAGCGAGGACGGCTTCTGCCAGAAAGCGGCGGGTCTTGACCTTGAGGTCGGGTCGACCGGCGACTTTCAACTCAATCCGCTTGATCTTCTCGCCAGCGGATATTTCCGCCGTCGGGCGCCAGGCTAACAGGTAATACTTCGACGTCTCGTCGAGGGCTTTACGAATCCCGATGTTTATATCGTTGTTATTGACCAGGGCAGTTCCACCGGTATCAGCAGCGAGTGAGTAGAGCACGTCCTGAGAATTTGAGTCAGCTCCATATACCACTCTGCTCAAACGAGCGTCGGTGGGGGTGCCGTCACTCGCGTCTGGCATGCCCGTAACCAGGCCACGTGTGTTGAGGGCGTAGATCACGACTCCTGAGCGGGCAGCTTGCTGCGTCACGTCAGTGAGGCGTTGGTACGACATCGAGCGTTCGTTTTCAATAACGAAACCGTCTGATAAAAAGAAAAGAAGTTTGCGTCCCGGCACCTTGGAAAGGTCGCGAGCAAGATTCTCAAGCGACGAGAGTGTGGCGGCAGCTGCGGGCGCTGATCTATCGATGATGCTCTGCGCGCGGCTCCTGACGCCGTCCTCGGCGGCCTCCTTGCTAGCCCACATGAGCCTATTCACCTTCAATTCATACTCGACATAATAATCAAGTGCTTGCGCGTCACCACGATTGATGGCCACCGCCGCATATTCACTCATGGGCGGCCTCTCCGTAATTAAGTTGAGGCCCGCGCGTGGGGCAATGCGCATTACCGTCGCCTTAAGTGCTTCCTTGTCGGCGGTGAGTTGTTGACTGCCGAGCTGCCCGCTGGCGGCAGTGATTAAGGCGCGATCGTTGGCCGTGATTTCCTTGTCGATGGTATTGATTAGAGTCTTGCGAGCTCGCTGGAGATTTTCTGCGGCGAGGTGCAAGTCATCGAAAAAAAGGAAGATGCTACGACCAGCAGGCGGCGTGATGGTTGTGGCTGGTGTTTCTCCCAGCACTGTTGCCGGTTGGCCACGGCGGGCGGCCTCGATCTGGGTTTTCTCCTCAGCGCTGCCAGTAGTCACTAATTCGAGAAAAGAAACGGGCACCGGCTGTCCGTTAACCTTTAGTTCAAACTGTTCTGGCTTGATGCCGTCGACAAAATTTCCCTGTTTATCGAAGACCATCGCATCAGTCTGGACCAGCGTGGTTGAAACGCGAATCACATCGTCGTCTGCTGTGGGTTTGGTTGGCTGCGACTTGTCCTGTCCGTGAAGAGCAACGCCGCCGACAGTCAGGGCTAGAGCGATGGATCCGACGTGAAGACATTTGCTGATAGATGGCGATAGGCGCATGAAAGTTTTCCTCTGAAAGTGACTGTTCTTTGCGAACGATCCTAGGGGTTCAGCGGATTTTTATCTTCGGGCTTCGGTGCGGTGATCGTGTAGTCTTTCGACTCCGTCGAATAACGCTGGTAACCACTGAATTCTTGTTTCCACTCCATGTTTAGCCCGTTGAAGGCAAGCGGATTGTTTCTGGTGTCAACATAACGGAAACGTCTGACCCACATTCCATCCGGTAGACGCATGTCGTCAAAAACAATCGGCGCTGGCCCGGCGGGCAGCGTGTTGTTAAATGTTTCCGGGTTATCAGTCGGCCAGGCCTCGATGTGCGAAACAACTTTGTCTTCCGCATCTATCCAGATCGCGCCGACCAGTTTCGCGAAGGGAGTCTTCTCCGGCACTGACTTTTCGTAGTTTTCTCGGGGGCGGAAAAACAGGACGATCGTTTCGCGTCCATCTCGACGTTCGGAGCGCGGAGCAAAGAAGGTCGAAAGGCAGAGAAAATCGGAGATACCCAGGGAAGTTTCTTTTCCGCCTGGGCCAGTTAACACCGTCCAAATTCCGAACGGCGGACAGCCGGTCTCCTTGCCAGGATCTGTTGTCGCCGTCGCAGACATTGCCTGCTGCACTTCGGCAACCATGAGCTCTCGATTGAGGCGTTGCTCCTCTTTGGCCGCCCGTTTTGCCGAAAGCGGTAAACCGTTTTCCTTCACTAATTTTTTTGCAACGTAGGTCAGTCCCGGTGCGGGATAAGCTTCGTGGTCTTGCTCGGTTTCGCTGGCCAGCCGCGATTTCTTGTAATTCCGTACTACTGTCTTGCTTTTCCACGAATAATCAAAAACACGCGGGCTCATCTTTTCGCCGTTCTGCTGAGCGGTGCTGATGAGATTCGCGACGTCGACCGTAGCAACTGTGTTTTGCGCGCCGGCGATCGATACGAGGAGCAGCAGGCCCGCAAGAATCGCCGGCCCGCCCAACACGGTGCTCAGATTCGACTCACGCGGTTGTTGCTCAGCGCTCATGAGTGCCGTTGTTTCGAGGTGACTTTCGGCAGTCCCTCAATGAGATAGTCAAAGGTCAACCAAAAACTCCAACTATGGTGATAGAAAAGAACCGGGAAGACTAAGCCAACAATAAACAGCGCCGCCAGGACGGGCTCGTAGTTGTAACCGAGCCCAGCAAGACAAATTACAGACACAAGCAAAATCACCAACTCGGTCGTCATCATGTTCGCGAGGATCGCGCCCACAAAGAAGCCTTCTTCACGTTTGAAGATCGCGGCACAGTCGGGACAATGATTTCTAATACGAAAGGGAGCTCGAGCGATTGAGGACTGACCACAGGCGGGACAACGCAAGCGAAGGGAACGCGCTAAGACCTCACTTAAATTTCGATTGTCGGACTTCATGAGCCACTATTCGTAACTGAGCGCTTCGACCGCATCCTGGCGTGCCGCGCGCAGGGCAGGGTAGAGCGCGCCAAGGCTGCCACCGAGAATACCCACCAGGAAGGCGACGAGGATCCAGCGCGGCTCAACCTCGACGACAAGCGTTGTCATTCGCATAACGCCCGCCCGGACCGCGAGCGTCAAACCCAGACCAACCGTCACGCCGAGCAGGCTCACCAATATTGCTTCTTGTTCGATTACCCAGGCGATTCCAGTCTTCGACATGCCCAGTGATTTAAGAATTCCGATCTGACGAGTGCGCTCGGTAACCGTAGTGTACATGGCGAGAAGTATGACCAGCATACTGATCGCGCTCGCCACACCGACGACCACTTTTATGAACACGTTAAGAGCCGGCACACCCGACGCATAAAGTTCGGGCAGATCGCGCGTCAAAAGTATTTGCTGATCGGGAAACTTTTCCATGATGCGCGCCGCAACTTCTTCCTGTTTCGCGGGGTCGTTTACAGCAACGAGGATTGCCGAGGCATGTCCATTGTCGGCGCCTTCCTGATCCTGCAGCGTCGCCAGTGGAATTTTGATGCGCCCGCCACCCGGCGGTTCGTAAACACCAACAATCAAAAACTGTCGCTCAAAAAGTTTCACAGTCGATCCAACCGCAGCGTGGCGCTGTTGTTGCCAAACCGGATCGACAATGGCCTGATCGCCGCCGGTAAGTTTGCTTCCTTCACGCAGGTTGATGCCGGTTACGTTCGCATAGTCCTCGAAGTTAATCCCGTCAATCAGGCGCGAACCGAAACCAGCGTCACTGCTATCGAGAGACTGACCGACCGCCGTCGCCGCTCGCACCCCTTCAACCTGCGCAATTTCTTTGGCTCGCGAGACGGGCAACCCGAAACGTCCACCGGCGCCGACGCCGGTCGCACCCGACGGGCGAATCATTAATTGGGCGCCGATGTTTGATTCTCGCCGTCCGCGTTCGCGCAGAACTCCGTGCGCCAGGCCGACGGTAAAGACGATTAGCAACACGCCGACTGCCGTTCCCATAATGCTGACGGCAGTGCGGGCGGGACGATGCGCAATGTTTGAAAGTACCAGGCTATCCATAAGTCTTTGTAAACGAGGACTGCGATCCAGAAGCCGGCGCCAGGCGTTGGGGAGTGTTCGCCACGTCAGGATAAAAAGACCGATTGAGGTCCAGAAAACTGTGCCGGCTTTGCGCACCAGCGCCAGCGTGACGCCGGTTGCTGCCGCGAAGCCGAGCGTTTGCAACACCACCTCGGTGCCGCCTTCGTAAACACCAATCGTGCCGGGGACGAACGCAAACAGAAAGTTTATTACCTTGGTCAGCGATTCGATAATGTACGCCTGGGCGATGTTGGGTTGATAACCCAGCATGCGGAGCGTCACGTAAACTTCCAGGACGCTCGAAACATGCGCGAGGAGATTACAACCAATCATGCCGAAGAAGACTCCGGGGTGATGTTTGTAGAAGTCGTAGACCTTCGTTTCGATGTGATAGATGTGTTGCCGGCGCTTGAGAATTACCTTCGGGCTAAGCCTGAGTCGGGCCATCTGGTCGGCTACCGAGGTCAGTAACATGATGCGTCGCTTCGCGGCCAGAGCGGCGGCCAGGATACCCAGGGCGGCAACAAGCGCAATGGCAACGAGCGAGTAGTAAACAACCGGCGGCAGGCTGTACGTAAACAACATTACGCAGGCGCCGCTGAGAATGAAAAACACTACCGAGAGGTTGTAAAGCAGGTTGTCTACCACCAGCGCGGGGACGCCGTAGGTAAGCGGCACGCGTTTCCTGAGCAGCGCTACCTTGGTTGCTTCGCCTAACAGCGGGCCAGTGAAGGTGAGAAAACTAATTGCCTCACCGCCAATGCGAGCTGCAAACGCCTGGAGAATACTGAAACGACGATGCTCGCGTGGGACGGCTGCGGACATCGCAATTGTGCGTAGCACATGTCTGGTCCCGCTGATTCCCACCACCACCAGGAACCCGAAGAAACCAATCCGCACCAGCGCGTCAAATATTGGCTGCACGCCGACACGGTTGATGATGAAAACGAGTAACCCGAGACCTAAAAGGAAGGCGATAGTTTGAAGCCAGAAAAAAGAGCGGCGAGCGTTATTTGGGCCGGGAGTCTCATCTACGTCGACAAGTTCGTCGAGTTCGCGGACGTCTTCCTGCCAGCCGTCCGGAATTTGCTCTTCTGAAGTGGTCAATGAGTTGCGGTTGCTCCCGTGCCAGCGATCTTATGGTTTTCCGGCAACGTCAGAACCTCAGTCACTGGCCGACCCGGAAAACGACGAAATCCTTTTTCCCACAGAACCGGAATTGGGTTGTTATCATCGCGTAAATTGCCGGTTAACGCCAGTACCGTTGGGACAAAACTTAGATTGTCGTAAGGCTCCTCAACCACGGCGCCGCGAGGCACGCCGGTTTTGTCACCACCCGCCAACATGAAAGTAGAGTGCGTCGAGATACGCAGGAAAGAGCCGTGATTTCCACCGGGGTTAAAACCTCGCACGTCAAAATTCCAATGGTCGTTGGCCACGATAAGCAAATCGGCCTCGATGTTTTCGCGCTGCTTCCGCAAAAGACGCCGAAGCAGAATTTCGTCGGGGGAAAGCCCGGGTTCATCGAGCGAGAGCCGTCCCACGCGATGTCGAGCGAGTTGCTCGTGCAAGCCGATCAGTCCGTTTGAGTATCTGGTCTGATGCAACGCGCGCAGCCATTCAAGGTCTGTATGCCAGGCCCTGAGCCAGTCTTCGTGGTTCGTGGCTGGTACGTTGAGGTTTGGATCTTCAAGAATGTGCAAAGGCAGACCGGCACGCCACGGTACGATTTCGAAATGAAACCGGCCGGCTGCATCTTGAGTAAAATTATTAACTGGGACGTAGCGAAAGCTGAGCTGGCCGCGACTATCAGCACGACTGAGAACTAAGGCTTCATCGTCTGGTCCGGCATTCACCCAAACAACGTCAGGTTCAATGCCGGTTTCACCAACCAGCGACTTGATTGATTCGGCCGGCAGGCGCATCGCCAGTAAGTCGATCGGATGATTCGAAACTCCCGGCTGCACGTTGTTCCGTACCGTCTCGTTCTGGAGTAAAGAGAAATAGTTTATGCGCACGAAGCTTCGCTCCATGTCGAGAGAGCCATCGGATTTCACGACCAGGCCCCCCGGCGCGATGCCCACGACGTAGTTCTGAAGTTGGTGAAAGGTGTTTTGATCGCCCATCGCACGTCTGGCGATCAACGTTTCAACTTTCAGTTTCGCGGGAACGAAGCCCTCTTTCTTTAGGGCAAGCAGGTTCGCAAGGGTCGCTGCGTACGCTGAATAACTCTGATCCTGTCCCAGCCAGATATCCATCCAGGCGCAAACGCGCTTTGCGTTGTCGTTAAGGCCGGCAGCGGTTTCTTCCCTGGTAAACTTTTTTTGTTGAGCGGCGCACAGAGTACGCTGAAGATCAATGCTGCGTCGCAGTGCGCCAAGTTCTTCGTTGGTGTCAGTGACTTCCTGTTGCCATTGCTGACGCCGCGCCTCGATGGTCGCAAAAAACTGGGCCGTTGCCGCCTGGCGCAGCGTCGCCGGCAAATCGTTTCGCTGTAGTTCCTGGAAAAGAATCTGCAATAGATTCAGATCAGAGTCGCGGAGATGAAGCGATGCCCGCTCGTTTCCATCAAAATCGAGCAGCGCCGTTGGGTAGTCGCTACTCTGGCTCTTGAGGTAATACGAGTCGCGTGTCGTGGTGGTGATAATGGGAACGAACGGATAAATGCCTTTGATCGCGTAATCCAGCATCAGGCGGCGTTTAGTCACTACGTGGTGGCCACCACCCGCCGGGCTTCCCAACAACTTAACGAGGTTGTATCCCTGACTGTAGACGCGTTCGTCTGTATTGAACCCGTGGTCGGAAACAACAATGAGAGTGGTCTCTGCAGCCTGAGGCGTTTTCTGAATCGCTGTCCAGATTTGCCCAAGCAACGCGTCGAGATCTTTCAAGACCCGCAAGTGTGAATCGCGATCATTGTTGTGGTGCGCGACGTGATCGAAGTTGGTGTCGACAATTTCGAGGTAGCGAAGTGTTGGATTGTTGATTCCGTCGAGCAGTTCCCGCTCAAGCTCTTTGGGAACTGAATCGCGCAGCCCAAGGCCTGACATGGTCCACTCATCGAAGAGTTCCTTAGGATCTCCCTTAAAACGGTTCTGCAAGGCTTTGGCAAATGTTATGTACCGAGGCCCGCGCTGAAACAAAGAGAAAATGGCATGCTGCTCGTTGTGGGCGTAAGCATCCGTCAGCAAGGGGATGCCTAAGGAATCAAGCACCTCAACTCCCTGCATGTCTACCCGTCGCCCAATGGTCGCCTGCACATAAAACGGAATGAAGTTGAGGTAGTCGTAGGTTTGCAACGTGAAGCGATCAAACTCGACGTTGCCCTTTATCTGCAGATGTTGACCCGTATCGATCAGCGACCACGACGGCGAAGACAAGCTCATGCCGCGCACGTAGAAGTTCGCGAGCCGCGTGCCGCGCTGATAGAAAATGTAATCGAACCACGGCAGCTGACTCTTACCGGTGCGTGGGTCACGCTCGCGTACGTAGCGATCTAGTTGCTCATAAGGTAAACCGTCGCACTGGAGCGCCACCACTCGTTTGGTTTGGCCGAAACCCGCCAACGGAAAAGCAATGAGCGCCAGCACCAAGGGGATTCCATAACGAAAAACGCGCGCGGGGTGTCGCAGCTTTTGGGTGAACCCGCGGAAGATCAGAATGCTACGTTGACCGGAGAATGGCATCTTACTGATCGACTCTTGTGCCGGCGGATTTGTCATTGGCAACACTTACTGGTTCACGGTTGGCGGGCGGGTTCAGAAATGAGATTAGTAGATCTTTGCCGGCCTGATCGAGATCTTGTCGTTGTGACAGGCGCTGCAGTTCATTCCTCGCTTTGGGACTGTTGATGCGTGACAGAGTTTCGAGACAGGCGCGCCGCGTTTCGGTGTCCTGGGTGCGCAGAAAGATATTAGCGGCAACGCTGGTCGATGACGACGAAGCATTTTCCGGATGCTCGGCGATGAACTGCAGCGATCGCCGCACCTCATCGAGGTTCCAGTTAACGTCGATCTGTGGGCTGGAGCGCACGATTTGCACGAGGAAGCGAGTGTGATACTTCATTCGTCGGGAGACATCGAGCCTCGCTTCCATTTCCGGGTCAGACGATTCGCGATGAACATACTTGCCAAAACTGAGAACGTTTGCCAGACGGAAAAGCACTTGTTCAGTCCGGCCGTGCTGCAGCTTGACTAACTCCGCGCGCCGATCGCGGTCGAGTTTCGCGGCCAAACCGTCTGGCCGCTTAGCGTAGTCAAGCAGAGCCTGATACTGCTCATTCGCCAACTTCACTTCAGCTTGCAGATCGTTTTCCATGGGATTCAGCGAAACTTTTTCCAGACGCTCGCCAATCTGCTCTCGCAGATCCGGATCGAGTGACTGATTGAGTGACAACAGAAGTTTCAACTGCGAGTATGTGCGCAAACGCGAAGGCTGGTTAACATCCATACCGCGACGGCCAGTCACGAAGTCGAACACGGTGCGGCCGACGAAGTAAGGCAGATCGCCAAACTGCGAAAGTGAAAGCACGTTGCGGGTGACATCCTGCAGCGCCCGGCGCGACATTTCGCGTTTCTTCGGATTGAACCCATCGCGAAAATCAACCAGCACCATCGGAATCTTGGGATGGTCTAACCCGTAAAGCGCCAGCGGAATCATTTCGATTTCGCGCGCGCCCGGCGCATCCGCCGAGACTGTGCGGTTCTCGGAATCCAGGTAACGCGTCTCGCTGTAGCCCTTCCAGTTTAGAAGACGCTTATCGGTCCAGGGGTTTGCAATGTTTAGAAACCGCCCGTCGTACCGTCGCCCCTGGTTTTCATCCAAATCTGGTTTCGCCAGCCACAGAAGTGCGTGCGTCATGCTGCCGTCAGGCATTTGCAAAGGCTCAAAGACTAACGACTCGGCCTCCGCACGCTGCCGCAAGAGCTCCCAGTTGTGCGCGCGAAAATCACGCAGCGCGGTAACTTGCTCATCGTTGTAACGCGCCAATTGACTGGTTTCGACCAGCCCGCCAAATGTTTTGTCTGTCAGCCGGAGTCGAGCCTGAATCTCCGCCAGCTCGGAATCAGAAAACGCGGGCGGTCCTTCAACCGCCTGATAAAGCGCCAAGACTGAAAGCGCCCGAATGACATGAGACTTGCGGTAGTTTCCCGTGTTCTCAAAATAAGAACGCGTGGAGGCTTTTATCGGCATGCCGTAGGGATCGAGGAGCAAACTTTGCAGTGCTACCCAGAAGAGCTTGTTCCAAACGTCACGGTCGGCAGCCGCAAGATCAAGAATTGGTGGCGGAATTTTTTCCGAGGCCGAAGTTTTGTTGCCGACGCGCGTGTAGAGGAAAGGGATAGCGCCAGAGAGTCGTTGCCGAAATGTCGGTCGCGTGTAAGTCAACGGCCAGACATAACGCAGGCGATCGTTTTCTTTAGATGAGTCGCCAAGGGTGTCGCGCAGAACACTGACGAGCGGGACCCAGTTGTTTTTGCCGTCAGTTTCCAGGCCGTCAAGTCTCGCATGAATGGTTATGAGTTCCGCGCCGCCAGCAACCGGCACGCGCTCGAGGCGAAAAATTTCTTCGCTTGGCGCAGTCTTGTCCGGCGGCTGGGGTGATGCAGGTTGCTGAGCGAGCAGTGAGCTGGGAATTGCAAGAGAGAAGAGCAGCAGTGAAACTAAGACACTTGCCTTGAGTCGCGACGTCCTGTCGGGACAAACGCGCACCCTGCGAAACGCCCTGGTGTTTTTCAAGCCTCGGGATTCCACCGGCAAACTAGTCAGCCCCTCTTTCAACAACCCTGATTCGATTCGCAAACGAAAGGGGGACAAGGAAGTTAACGTTACCAATAATACCATTGCGCAGAATCTAAACGCGACACTGACAATAGCCCACAACAACTAGTGCGATAGTCGCGCCTAAGATGCCTGAAGAATACGGGAAGTTGCCGAAAAAAGAGGGAGGCGAGAATACGCAGACAGACTTCGGTTATTTGGATGCGGTCGAAGCGGTTTCGGTGTCCTTGGGCTCATTCTCCTGCGGAGCTTTCCAGCCGGTTCGTTCCAATAAGGTAATTCCGTAACGAATTGGCACGGCGAAATTCGACGCTTCGTTTTCAGTGAACACTGCGAAGTTGACGCCGATTACTCGTCCAGTTGGCCCAAACACCGGCGCGCCGGAACCCCCTTCCGCCGTGCGTGCGTCGTACGCCAACCGTCTACTGTTCACGTCGGTGATATTTCCTTGGGTTGTTAACGGCTGGATGCAACGCGACTCAGCGAGGTGGCCCAGCAGGGAATCGAGTGAGCCGCCGTAACGCTGCTGGATGCTTCGCGATTCCGCGTCGTCAAGCAACGCGAGCAGTCGATCGATGCCCGAAGGAAAACCCATCATCACAACGGTCTTGCCGACGGCAACGGAGTTGTCGTCGCTTTCCAGCGGTATCACCGGAATGTCAGTGGGCAATTCGTCCTTGAGGTCGAGCAAACACACCGCCAAGTCGTCGCGACCGCCCGCAACTTTAAATTTCAGCGGAATGGGTTGCGTCCGATCGGGAAAGTATGCGGTGAGTTTCTTGAGTCGCGGTTGGCCGCGAACACTGCTGCTCAAACTCTGGGCCCGGTCATCCGCCAACCAGGGCTGAGCAATGTGGCGGTTCGTGATCACAAATCCGTCGCCCACATAAAAGCCGGTTCCGGAAAACTGAAACTCCGCGACGGCGGCATTGCCTTCGGGTGTCAGCGTGGTGGGCTCGCCGCTATTTTGTACGGCAGCGCCACCCTCGTTCATTTGTGCTTCCGGATAGCGGAGAGGCCGGCCAGTTCCCGCCTCGACGAAATAAAACGTGCCGGCAATTAAGCAAACGCCGCTGCCATAATCGCTACGGAGTTTGACGGCCAACGACAAGCTGTCGCGAATCTCTTTGTTTGAACGTGCGATGTCGTTCAAGGTCTTGGTTGTTTTTCCTGCCAGATCTTTCGCCTGGGCAGTTTGGTCACGTTGCTCGTCTCGCAGGCGGCGAAGTTCTTTGAACATCGAAAAGCCGAGGTAGAGAGTGCCACCTACCAAGGCCACGATGATGCCCAACGTAATCAATTTTGTGCTGAGGTTGATTTCTTTGATCAGCTCGCGGGTGAACTCGCGCAGGAACACTTTCGCGTCGTCGCGGCGTGCGGTCGCTGCCGATTCCAGCGCAGCCTGTTCGATGAAGGGCGCGACGTGAGCTTCGTGAGCAGACGTGCCGATGACCGCGGGCAGTGAACGAATCGGGTAGAAAGTCAGGAGTAATGGCGAGTTTTCAATTCGCAGTTCATCGCCATCCTCAATCTCGTCGTCAATTCGGAGTGGCTTGCCGTTGAGCTTGCAGCCCAACGCCTGATCGAATCCACTGACGGCGTAGGAGCCGTCGTGGCGTTCAAGCTCGAGGATGGTGTTATTGGTATCCGAGTTTGGCAGAGAGGCGGAACGAAGTCGCACGGTGCAATCGTCGCTGCTGCCAATGCGAACGTGGTCATCGGTCAATACCTGGGTATGTTTGTCCTTACCCGAGGAGATATGTATTACGAGGCCGGTGGCCATAAAACTGAAATCGATTCCTGCTTGTTACATTATTTTGGGCGACCGAATCAGGCCGCTCTGTTCGGAACGCGGTCTGTAAGAGCGGTCGCCCTTGGCCCCATATTCTACAGTTATTTTCAGCGCTAGCAAGAGAATCGGCAGGAAAGATTTGGGCAGTTCACTCCAGCCCTTCCGGCTAACGTGGTAGCATGCGTTCAACTAGTGAGATGTGTCTACACAATGGCGGATAACTACTTCATCGAAGACTGCGAAAAGCTGGAGACGCTCGCGCCAATAACGAGCGCACCAATTCAGCATCACGTTTTTGTCTGCACCGGAAAGTCGTGTTCGGCGGTTGATAGCGCCGCGGTCAAGGCTGCGTTTGACGACGAACTGCAAGCGCGCAATCTACTCTTCGGCAAAGAAAAGAAGGGCAAGAATCCCAAGGGCAGCATCGTGGTGACCGATTGCGGCTCGGTTGGTTTCTGCGCCGTCGGGGCGGCCGTGATGGTTTATCCGGATGGAGTCTGGTACGCGCAAGTACGCGCGTCGGATGTGACTGAGATCATCGAAGAGCATCTGCTAAACGGAAGGGTTGTGGAACGGCTGGCGTTGTTAAGAATTCCGGCAACACCGAAACGGGAAGCACCAGCAAACGCTGACCCGGACGGGTCCAGGTAAACTTGGCTTTTCGCGCTAACTTGCAGTAGCCGCCTGTTTGGGTTTCCAGCGCAGCACAGGTTTCCGCGCCGCGGCAGCCTCGTCGAGTCTTCCAATGCGCGTATCGTGGGGAGCGCTCAAGACCAACTCAGGATTTTCAATAGCTTCCTGCGCAATCGAGCGCATCGCTTCAATGAACTGATCAAGCTCCTGCCGGCCGACTGACTCCGTCGGCTCAATCAACATCGCACCCTGAACAATAAGCGGAAAGTAGATCGTCATCGGATGAAAGCCGTAGTCGATCAGGCGCTTGGCAATATCGAGCGTGTGAACGCCTTTGCGCGATTGGCGTTTATCAGTGAACACAACTTCGTGCATCGGCGGATCGTTGAAAGGCTTTTCGTAGTCACTGACTAAACCGTTAGCGATGTACCGGGCGTTTAAGACAGCGGCTTCAGTCGCTTCACGCAGTCCGTCGTAGCCGTGAGTTTGAATGTAAGCGAGAGCGCGCAGCATCATCCCGTAGTTGCCGAAAAACGCTTTTACTCTGCCGATCGATTGCGGATAGTTGAAATCCAGTTTGAACTGCTCGTCTATTTGAACAACGCGCGGCACGGGCAGAAACGGCTCAAGCTCTTTTGAGCAACAGCAAGGACCACAGCCAGGACCGCCACCACCGTGCGGCGTAGAAAATGTTTTGTGCAGGTTAAGGTGGATGACGTCAACACCCATGTCGCCCGGTCGCGCAATGCCGACCAGGGCGTTCATGTTGGCGCCGTCCATATAAACCAGCCCACCGGCGTCATGCACGATCTGACAAATCTCTTTGATGTTGCGCTCAAACAGACCGAGGGTGTTGGGGTTAGTCAACATCAATCCGGCGACGTCGCCGCCGGCGCAAAGCTCGCGCAAGTGTTCGAGATCAGTTAGACCCTCTGCAGTGGAACGGATCGTTTTGACGGAGAAACCGGAAAGATGTGCAGACGCTGGATTGGTGCCGTGTGCGGAATCAGGGATTAGCATTGTCCGCCGCTTGGCTGAAGCTTCTTCACCATCGCGAGCGTCGATGAAGCTGCGAATGACCATGACGCCGGTCATCTCGCCATGCGCTCCGGCGGCTGGTTGCAAGGAAATGCCCGGCAGGCCGGTTATCTCCGCGAGTTCCTGCTGCAGTTGATAGATCACTGCCAGTGCGCCCTGCGCGTTTTCGACTTCCGTCAAAGGATGTAGATTTGCGAATCCGGGAATCCGCGCGACCTTCTCATTCAAACGCGAGTTGTATTTCATCGTGCAGGAACCGAGCGGATACATTCCCTGGTCGATCGAGTAGTTCCACGTAGACATCCGCACAAAGTGGCGAATGACGTCGACCTCACTTACTTCCGGCAGACCCACCAGATCGTCGTCGCGCAAATATTGTTGCGGCACGATGGTGGCAATCGGCTCCTCGTCAACATCAAGAGCGGGGAGACGGTACCCGACACGTCCTGTCTGCGAGCGCTCGAAGATCAGCGCTTCGTTGGGATTAATGTGGGAAGTAACTTTTGTGATATTGGATTTCATCTACGCCTTAGTTAGGGAAACCAGTCCGGCAACCAGCGCGTCGATGTCCGCGCGCGAATTCATTTCGGTGACGCACACCAGAAAATCGTTGGGACGATCAGGGAAGTAATGCGACAGCGCCAGGCCGCCAGTAATACCTCTCTCTGATCCGAGTTTAGCAAGCAGATCCATCGCAGCCACCGGGCCGCGCACGACAAACTCGTTAAAGCGCGCACCGGTGAAGGGAATTGAAAATCTTTTGATTCTGCGGATCTCCTTCGCAGCATACGCGGTTTTTTGTGCGCAATGCTCGGCCACTTCTCGCAGGCCCGAGCGTCCCATCGTCTCCAGATAGATGGTCGACGCTAAAGCGATCAGTCCTTCATTCGTGCAAATGTTGGAGGTGGCTTTCTCCCGACGAATGTGTTGCTCACGCGTCGCGAGCGTCAAGACAAAACCACGTCGTCCTTCCTTGTCGTACGCTTCGCCGACTAAACGTCCCGGAATCTGACGAGCATACTTTTCACGCGTCGCAAAAAGACCGACGTATGGACCGCCAAACGAAAGCGGAACGCCAAACGATTGTCCTTCAGCCACGACGATGTCAGCGCCACAGGCGCCGGGCGACCGCAGTAGTCCCAGCGAGATTGCTTCGGTGATCGAGACGATCAACAACGCGCCAACAGCGTGTGCTTTCTCAGCCAGCGCTGCGACGTCCTCGATGCAGCCAAAGAAATTTGGTGACTGGACGACGAGTGCCGCAGTCTTATCGTCAAGAAGTTCGAGCGCGCCGGCAACTTGACCGGTCTCAGGATTGACTGGCTCGTGCACCAATTCGATACCCGCGTGTTGCACGTAGGTCGTAATCACGTCGACATACTCGGGATGAATCGCGCCGCAAGCGATAACCTTCGAACGTTTGGTGACGCGTTCAGCCATTAACACGGCCTCGGCCAGCGCAGTCGACCCGTCGTACATGGAGGCGTTGGCCACTTCCATGCCGGTCAACTGACACACAAGCGTTTGAAATTCGAAGATTGCCTGGAGGGTACCTTGTGAGATCTCGGGCTGGTATGGCGTGTACGCCGTAAAAAATTCGGAACGAGAAATAAGGTGGTCGACGATTGTGGGAACGTAATGCTGGTAGGCGCCGGCGCCGAGGAAGCTGATACGCTGCGCGCCGAAGTTAGTCTCAGCCAGGCGATCGAAACCGGCGAGCAGTTCGATCTCGGAAAGGGCCGGACTGGTTTGCAGTTCGCGCGCCAGTCGTAAATCTTTGGGAATTGAAACG
This sequence comes from Pyrinomonadaceae bacterium, assembly GCA_035472495.1. Taxonomy (GTDB): domain Bacteria; phylum Acidobacteriota; class Blastocatellia; order Pyrinomonadales; family Pyrinomonadaceae; genus PSRF01. The sequence goes on from DATIPD010000011.1 coordinate 165,049, forward strand.
AACAGGTCGGCTGCGGACGCCAGGCCGAGTTGCTCGAGCATCTCCGCCCGTTCCTCGGGCGAGTTAGGAATGTAACGCAATTTTACTCGGTCTCAGCTTTCGTGAAATCTTCGTATTCCGCGGCGCTCAACATGCTATCGACTTCACCAGCGTTCGACATCTTTACGCGAATCATCCAGCCATCACCATAAGGATCTGTGTTTACTTTTTCAGGGCTGTCTGTGAGTGAGCCGTTGATTTCAACTATTTCACCGGATACAGGAGAAAACACTTCGGAAACGGCCTTGACGGATTCGACAGATCCGAAAGGTTCGTTCGCGCCAAATTCATCGCCGACTTTTGGCAACTCGACATAAACAACGTCGCCCAGTTGGTTTTGAGCATGGTCGGTAATACCAACAGTTGCCACGCCGCCGTCAGCGCGGACCCACTCGTGGTCTTTGCTGTAATGTAAGTCATCAGGGATGTTTGCCATCATTCCTCCGCAGTCTCACGATTCGCATCAATTCTTTTCGCGTTTGTAGAAAGGCGTCTTCACGATCTGGGCGCCGACCAGCCTGCCCCGAACATCGATTTGGATTTCGCGGCCTTCGGTGGCTGAGTCGGTTGGGACGTAGCCCATGCCGATGTTTTTCTTCAAGTAAGGCGCCGGACTTCCGGAAGTAACTTTGCCGACACGCTCGCCGTCAACCAGTACTTCCTGTTCATCTCGGGCAATCCCTCGTTCGGTAACTTCGAAGCCGATGAGCTTGCGCGTAATGCCAGATTCTTTTTGCTTCGCGAGAGCCTCGCGTCCCACGAAATCACCTTTGTTCAGTTTACAAATCCAACCGAGATTGGCTTCCAGCAGGGTGGTTGACTCGTCAATCTCGTGACCGTAAAGCGCCATGCCCGCCTCGAGCCGAAGCGTGTTGCGCGCCGCGAGGCCACAGGGAAGTACGCCTGTATCGCTGCCGAAATTTCCGGCGTCGAGCATCTTGTTCCATATCTGCTCGGCTTTCTCAGCGGCAGCGTAAACTTCGAAGCCATCTTCGCCGGTATAGCCGGTGCGCGACACGATGGCAGGCACGCCGTCAACCCCACCTTGAGTGAAGTGGTAATACTTGATGTCGGCCAGGGGCAGGGCAGTCAGCTTTTGCAGGATGCCAATTGCATCGGGTCCTTGCAGCGCAATCTGACAGTAGTCTGAACTCACATTCTTAAGATCCGCCGCGCCCGGTTGACGATTCGCGTTGATCCAGTCCCAGTCTTTCTCCGTGGTCCCCGCGTTCACGACCAACAACAAATGATCTTCAGCAAAGCGATAAACCAGCAAGTCGTCAACAACCGTTCCCGCAGGAGTTGTTAAGGCCGAGTATTGCGCCTGTCCGTCGATTAGTTTTGTGACGTCGTTGGAAACCAGATAGTTGACGACAGCGATCGCGTCCGCGCCTTTGACGTCAATCTCGCCCATGTGCGAGACATCGAAGAGTCCGGCATGACGCCGTGTGCGTAGATGCTCTTCAATTGTTCCGGCGGGATACTGGACCGGCATGTCCCAACCGCCGAAGTCGACCATACGTCCGCCCAGGTTGCGATGAGCGGAGTTCAGTGGCGTTTTTTTGAGTTCAGGAGCGGCAGCTGTCACGCATGTTTTCAGACTGTTTGGAGAGTCTGATTCTGGTCAAGATTTACTCGTAAAGCAGGGGTAAATCGCAAACTAACATGCGAAGTGCAGGGCGTCAAGCGAGAGGATCAGACGGTTGAGATACAGGTTGGGTTAAAGCATCTGAGTGAATGAAGTCATTACCACCTAATCCCACTTAGTTGTTTCTGCTGGGAATTGAACCTCAGAAGCTGCGATCGCGAACGTCAACCTTTTGCACAGTGAAAACGACGCGCATTGTGTCCGGACGTCGATCCAACGAGGCGGGCACAAACGCCGCGCTTTGTCGCAACGCCACTTCGAAGTCAGTGAGCATCTGGCGATCGCGAGGAGCTTGCACCACATCAGCAAGCGAGGCTGAGCCATTACTGAAGACATCGGCAACGACAATCATGTCGTCAGATTTCTGGCTTTCCCGGGGATTGTTGTAGGTGCTGGTAAGCGCGGCTAAAGCGCCACCCGGATTCAAGCTCGGTGATTGTTCAGCATAAGGAGCGCGGCGATTCGAAAAGTCTTCAGAACTAACCGGCTTGTTCAGATCCGGGCCATTGCTGGCGCGGAACACGAGCACCGTGCTCAATTGACTTGACGCTTGTTGCAAGGCCATGAAGTGCGGACTAAGCGCCATGAACATGGCGGCGAAGAGAACTACCGACGCAAATGAGCCGAGGCCGTACGGCATCAGCCGAGGCTCAAGCCACAACGAAAGTCGTTCGGCCCAGGGTTGGTGTGGCGACTCAAGTTCAGCGCCTGCTTCAATCGAAAGAGCGGCGTTAATGGTCGTCGCCAAATCCACCGGCACAACTGGCGGCGTTAGTTGCCGCAGGCTGCGGCTAAGAGAACGAAACTCAGCGACGCGCGCGCGACAAACCGGACAACGATCAATGTGTGCGTCAACTTCAGCGCTTACCTCTGTTGACAGCACATCATCGATGAACTGGGAAAGCAGTTTTGTTGTTTCTTCGCAAGTCATAAAAAACAGAGGTCAGAATTCGGAGGCCAGAGATCAGAACCAAATACCCGTCGGACACCGTCGGCGGTTTGTCGCTGACCGCTGATCCCCGACCGCTCCGTCTTGAATGGCCGGCCGACCCCGGCTGCTCCGTTTGTTAAAAAGAAGCATTTCGGCCTCTTCCTCCGCAAGGTAACCTCCGACTTCGAGCGATGCGTCAACGGGTGTTGCTGGCCACGTTTTTCAAATTCGCTTTCCATCCTTGAGTCAACTTCCGTCAGTTTCCGCCGTTCTCACTTCGACCCATTTGGCACCGAGTTGTTTGTGAGCCGGGGCGGGTCGGCCATTCAAGATATTTTCGATTTCCGATTGCCAGGTTCCGATTTAACCAACCGGCAATTGGCATTTGGCAATCGACAATTTTACAAAGAGCCTTCCAACTTTTCTCGCAACTCCTGGCGACCGCGCGCCAGCCGAGACTTTACCGTTCCGATGTTAATACCCAGCGTGTTCGCAATTTCCTCGTAACTAAATCCTTCAATGTCCCGAAGGATGACTGTCTCTCGATAGGCGCGTCCCAATCGCTGCAGTGCATCCAGCAGAGCTGACTCTCTCTCATGCGCCAAGGTCTGTTCCTCTGGATCGTGACCAGCCTCCGCCAGCGTCGCTATCAAGGGCTGACCGGTTTGGTTTTGCGCAGCGTCGAGTGAGACCGTTGCATCTCGTCGTCGTCGTCGCCACCACCGCCAGCGATTCCTCGCCTGGTTAATAGCGATGCGATAAATCCACGTTCGCAGGTCGGCTTCGCCACGAAAGCGCGCGATGTTTTGAAAAGCCCGCAAGAACGTTTCCTGAGTCAGGTCGCGAGCTTCTTCGCTGCTGTCGGTCAAGCGGAAGAGCAGACCGTAAATCTCGCCCGAGCGTTCGTTAACAAGTTGCTCAAAAGCCGACGCATCGCCTCGTTTCAGTCTTTCAATGAACTCTGCCTCAGCACGGGTACGTGGATCGCACACCTCAATAGTGGCGCCAGTGGCAGCCTGGTCTAGCTCCATTTGCCGGAGCGCTATTGGCTCCCCGTAGGTCACTGGTTTCTCCCTGGGGACGGAATCGGAGAACCTGCCGGCCCCCGCCCTGTCAAAACCGTTGGCTGGACAGTCGCAAGGTTAGACACCAGGCGGTGTTTCTTTGTTCCCGCGAGTTTGTGCCTCACCATTTCTTCCCCGTGTCTCTGTGTTCCGTTGCGCAACACCCTGTAAAAGCGCGAACTTGACAAGATTTCCGAGCGGCCATTACATTGAGTGTTTTCGCTAATCATACACCTGAAGAACGCTACCCACTATAGGGACTTGCGAGAAAGAACGAAGTGGCAAAATACAAGAAAAAGCGTGCGCGAGAATTGCAGCACGATAAGTTCCGAGACGCGGCCGGCAGAATCTTTGACAAGGTTGCCGACAAGCTTGAGGGCAAGGGGAAACACATCCTCTACGTTCTCGGCGGACTCGTTGTGCTCGCTATACTCGTTGGCGTTTATCTTAAATGGAGTTACCGCAAAACTGACGAAGCGCTGCAGGCGCTCGGGCGCGGAATCACCATCACCAGCGGAGCGGTTGCCAAACCATCGCCAGAACCCGGGGACCCGCCCGCCGCTTACGCAAGCGAGCAGGAGCGTGCCCAGCGCGCCATTGATGTTTTTCAGCAAGTGGCCGCCAAGTATGGGGATCCTTACAAGACGCAGGCACGTTACTTCATTGGCACCAACTTATTGATCGTCGATCGCGAAAAGGGTTTGACAGAACTCGAGGCTGTTAGCAAAACAAACGTGCCCGAAGTTGCAACGCTCGCCAAGCTCGCGCTCGCCCAGGCAAAGGAAGCCGGTCAAAACTATGATGAAGCGGCCAGGCTCTATTCAGAGTTGGCGGCGCAGAACAGCATCATCGTGACGCCGGATAACGCCAACCTTGGTCTGGCCAGCGTTTACGAAAAGCAGGGCAAGAAAAGCGAAGCGGCTGAAATCCTATTTAAGATTGTCGAGGCTGCGCGCAAGGCTAAAGATACTGACGGGCTGCCATTATCAGAAAGCGCCGCAGCGCGCGAAGCTGGCACTCGCCTCCAGAAACTTGATCCGGATCGCTATGCGAAGCTGACGCCGGCGGCGCCTCCTGATTCTCCCTTCTGAAATTTCTAGTCGACGGCCGCCTTGTCGATGGACAATCTTACTCATTCATTAGTAGGACTGGCCGCGGCAAAGGCGGGCCTGGAAAAACTCTCACCGGGCGCCACCACACTCTGCGTTCTCGCAGCCAATGCCCCAGATATTGACGTCGGAGTACTTGTATTTGCCGGGCGTTGGCCATTTCTCCACTACCATCGCGGTATCACTCATTCAATAGTCGGAGTCGCCGTACTCGCTGTTGCGCTGCCCGTAATTTTTTGTCTAACGGATCGGATCGCGGCGCGCATTCGCAAGCGTGATGCCCAGTTTCGCTTCAGCGGATTGCTGGTCGCTTCTTTGGTGACTACTGCAACCCACCCAATTCTTGACTGGACCAACAATTACGGCATGCGGTTTCTTCTGCCGTGGAACTCAAAATGGACTTACGGCGACTTTGCGTTCGTCATCGATCCGTATATCTGGCTACTGCTGGGCGGAGCAACATTCGTGGTGAGCACAAAGACGCCGGCCAAACGAATCCTGTGGCTGGTTCTGGGAATCATCGCAACCTTCTTAGTTACCATTGGCTCCGCTATACAGAGTCCGTCAGCGAATTTTTGGGGAATGCGCGTTGTGTGGGTCGTCGGAATCTTCGCCGTCGTTTGGATTTATTTGCGCTGGCCTGAGTTTCGCAATCCGCGGCAGGTGGCGCGGGGAGCCGCGGTTGTGGCGGTGTTATACCTCCTCGCTTTGGCAGGCCTGCACGCGGTCGCATTGCGCGAGGCGCGCGCAGTGGCAACAGAAATCGCACGCGTGAATTCTGAACAGCAAGTTGACGTAGCGGCCATGGCCGCACTTGGGAACCCTTTCAAGTGGGACTGTGTTACGGAGACAAATCTAGCAACCTATAAGTTCAATATCTCGCTCCTCAGCAATGGGACAAACGAAGCTCGCAGCATGCGTTTTGAAAAACCTTCGGGCAGAGTCGCCGCCGCAGTTGCCGAGGCTGAACGCGACAGCCGCGCCCAGGTATTACTGGAGTTCATGAGGTTCCCGGGCTTTCGTGTTGTCGGGAGCGACTGTGCAACACAGACTCTCGTGCAGTTTGCTGACTTACGCTACACTGAGCCCGGGAAACGAAATGGGTCATTCTCGCTGGAAGTGCCGATAGAATGTCCTTTTAGTTCGCAAGAGAAATGAAGGCGCGTAGCTGAATGAACGAAAGCGATCAAGTGCAGGCCCTGAAGGCGCTCACGGAAGTGGCGCGTGAACGCGAGCGACCGCGGAAAGGGTTGCGGCTTGCCAGTGTCCGAGTGTCACCGGGATCCTACCTGGCCGCGGCCAGCGTTCTCACGTTTTGCTCCGCGCTCCTTTTGCGAACAGAAAAAGATCTCCTGGCTCTCGCGACATTGGCCTTTGCCTGGTTGGTTATTCCAGTGCTCGCCTTGACCGACCGGATTGAGTTTGATGGACAGTTTTTGACGAGGCGCGGTCCGATTCCGTTTCTGTTGCGATATCTGGGAAGAAAGAAAGAACTCGGCGTTGCGGATTTCGAAAAAGTCGACAGTCAGGCGGTGCGAACCTTGCGACGTAGCGGCCGGGTGCGTTATCGCTACCGTACGCAAATCGTCGGCAAGAATCTTGAGTTCTCGTTCGCTTCAGGTGGTCGCAGCTACCGCGAAATGATTCGCCAACTTTTTCCGCTGGTTCACCCTGACAAGCTTGATCTGCGCACCATCGAATTGCGGGAATACCTCTGCGAGCCGCGCGATGTGAATAATGAAGTTCACTCACTGCAACTGGCTTCGGCTGATTTACTTGACGGCGCCAAGCTCGACTTCAAATTGGGGGGACGCAAGCAGGAAGTTTCCAACGAAGCCGCGCCTCCGAAAACTGCACCGAGCCTCGATCCCGATCGCGCCCGGCAACTGGGACAAGTAGCGAACAAACTCCGCGTGGCGGGGCGCCTCAACGAGGCCCGCGAAGCGTTTCGTCGCGCACTGACAGTGTTGCCTCAGGATGGGAGACTCGTTTTTCAGTTTGCCCGGCTGCTGCGATCGCAAGCGAGCAGCCTTGGAGATGCGAAATTGTTATCGCGAGCCCGAGCAGCGTTGCGTCTCTCGGCAATGCGCGCCGAAAGGGATCCTGAACTGCTGGCGTTGGTGGGGGAGAGTTTTCTTGAATGGGGCGAAGCCGTGCGCGCGCGCAACAGTTTTCAAAAGGTTGTCGAGCTTGAACCGCAGAATTTCAGGGCGCGATTGGGACTCGCAAACCTGGCGTTGCGCGAGGGAAAACTGGCGCATGTGATTAACCAGTATCGCGATGCTGCCGCTGCCGCGACAGATAAAGCACTCTCGAAATACGCCGGTCGGGAAGCTGATTATTACGCGCAGCTCAACGATGACGACGACTACCTGGTGTCGGAACTGCGACGCATTAATTGGCTGCAACACTCACTGAAGATTAGACGGCTCGCGGCGCGCGTGACCAACGGCAGTATCCTGTTGGCCTTGATTGTTCCTTATGTAGATGAGTCGGTTGCCAGTCTCTGCTGGTATCTCGCCACCTCAAGTTTAATCGCCTGGATCACGAGCCTGATCGCGATCAGGTTACTCGCCAAGAGACGAACCGCTCAGTTGGCCAACTAACAAAAAGGGTAGAGCGTCTTGCCGCTCCACCCTCCAGTTCCAAAATACAAACAGACTTAGTTAGTCTTCGAACCAGACGAGTTTTTCTTTGTTCCTTTTGGAGATGCATTGACCTTTGGTTCAACTGTGCGTGCCTGCTGCTCGGCTTGCGAGGCCACAGCAAAAGTTCGCGTCGGTTCCGGACTTAACAACGCATTCCAACGATAGCGTGGTGCCTCTCGTTGTTCGCCCAGGCGTTTGAAAACGAGGTCGGTGACGGCATTGGCAATCCAGTTGTGGTAGAACTCGCCGACTGAGGCCAGTTCTGCATCCGGCGCCGGATTCATGAAATCGATGGCGTAGGGAATGTTGTCTTTGATCGCGAACTCGACCGTGTTCAGATCGTAGCCCAATGCGGTACACAAGGTGCGCACATCGTTTCTCACGCGTTCCGCCAATTCGGGCGCCAGGTAGTTCGGATTGTGAATGTACTGTTCACCGGAGAGATAAGCTTTGCGCGGATCGTAGGCCATGATCATTACTTCTTCCTGGCCGACGCAGTAGCAGCGGACGAACTGATCAAAGTCGATCCCTTCCTGCAAAGTCATGCAGAGCGTGTTGGTCTGGTCATACTCCTTCAGCAGCTCTTCAAGTGAATTAATCTTCGAAACGTTTTTCCAGCCGCCGCCGTCAAACGGTTTCAAGAACGAGGGAAAGCCAACGTAGTCAGCGATGCCTTGCCAGTCGACAGGGAACTCGAGGTTGCGCAAGCTTTCACTGACAATCCCTTCCATGTACTCCTTCTGTGGCAACAGCACCGTTTTAGGTACTGCGACTCCCAGTTTGGGCGCGAGCGAGTAGTTGAAAAACTTATCGTCCGCAGACCACCAGAACGGATTGTTGATGATGATCGTTCCTTCGAGCGCCATACGCTTTAACGTGGCGCGATAAAACGGCACCTCGTGAGAAATACGGTCGATAACTAAATCATATTGGGGAGGAGCATCGTGTCTGATGCCACCCAGTTTGATGTAGTCGGCCACCACATCGCCCCGGCTACGTTCATTTATGTTTCTGATGAGCGCCTCCGGGAACGTTTTTTCGCGCCCGACTAAAATGCCAACTTTCTTCATACTCTACCTGTCCTCTTTTGAGTGTTGTTACGGGAACGGGCGAGGCGAATCTGTACTCGGTAATTCCTTGTCGACTGCAGCTGCCCGATTGAAAACCAAGCAGACTACGACCTCAGCCGCTGAGTTGTCAAACATGGATGGTGACCGCTAAATAACCACGGCCGGATCGGCTGGCTCGCGCATTCTGAGGCATCTGAACTGGGCCGAATCTGCATCAATCCAACGACTTCCCGAGCATTCCGCTGCTGCTTGATGTGTTACAATTTGCCCGCTCGGACAGTCACTCCCTAATTAAGCCGGCACAAATCGATTGTTGTCAGAGGAGAGATATTTCTTTGCATCGTTCACTCTTAACTTCAACCATTTCGCTGGCATTGCTCGTCAGCACCGCAGCCCTTAGCACTTCAGCTCAACAAACCGCGCCACCGAAAGCGGAAACAACCAAGACCCCGCAAACTCCGGCGAAGGTTGATGCCCAAAAAGGCTACACCGCGGAGCAGGTTGCTGAATCGGCGATCTATCTCTATGGCAGCCGCGAACTGTTGGCGAAGATTAGGCGCAACGGTCTGGAACGCGGTCGTATTTGTAAGCCGAACTGTGATGTGGGCAAAACAGAAGAGGCCTCGTACGAGCGCCGCTTCATCCGTGGCGAAAACATGGAAAAAGATCAGGTTCGCCTCGATCAAAAAATGCCGACGCTGGAATACTCGCTTGTCTACACTAGCGGAAAACTTTGGGGAATCATCAACGGTTCAGCCTTTACGCCCCGGCAAGACGCGACCGACACATTTCTTGCCCAACACCGTCACAGCCTGGATAACTTACTGCGCTACAAAGAAAACGGCTCTACGCTGACCTTAATCGGCAAAGACAAGCAAAAGGGACTCGACCTGTTCGTGCTCGATGTGATCGACAAAGATAAACAGGCCACCCGGTACTACATCAGCTCGAAGACCCTGCACGTCCTGTGGCTGGAGTACGACGAATCACCGCCGGGCGGCGGCGCCGCCGTGAAGTACACCCGGAAGTTTATGGATTACCGGTACGCCCAAGGCACCCTTGTTCCTTACCGAACTACCTTGACCGAAGAAGGAAAACAGATTCAAGAAACGAGAGTTCTAAACGTAACTTACGGTGTGAAGATAGAAGACGGCGTTTTTAAGACCCCCGAAGCCTAACCACCGACTACGCAGCGACTCGTAATTGTTGTCATCCCACGATTTGACGCGATTTTTGTGCGCTCCCCTTTGACGCGAGCCCGTCATCGTATTCCCGCTGACCGGCAGCTAAAACTGAAGAAAAGTTCAGCATTTTGCTCAATCCTTTGGGAACCCGTGGCTCCTTGCGGCGTGTATCAACAACGGGTGGCCAGGGTCAGGGAGTATAATGGGGGTCAAGTGGCCGCTTTAGCTTGGCAAGTCGTTAAGTCGCTGAGTTGTATTGAGCAGAAGTCGTCAGCGGTGAATGCCTACCTGCCCTGATGGAAACAGTAACCTCGATTGAAATGAATTTCGCGGCAGCGCTGCAGCGTGAGGTTGCGGCGGATCCGACGTCTGATCACGCGCTGCTCGAAGCCACGCGCATCGGCGATGAGGACGCCTTTGCGGAGTTGGTCGGGCGTTACCGGAACCCGATCACGAGTTACATCTATCGGATGACTAACGACTACGATGGCGCAGTTGACCTGGCTCAGGAAACATTCGTGAGGGTTTACCGGGCAGCCGAACGGTACCAGACGACTTATGCATTCTCGACTTACATCTATCGCATCGCCACTAATCTCGCGATTAGTGAATTGCGCAAACGTAAGCGACGCAAGTTGGTCTCGCTCACCGGGTTCTTCCAGTCGAAGGATGGCGCCGAGCCGCAAGAATTCAACCCCCCGGATTGCAAACCGCTGCCTGACACGGAGTTGGTTGATGCCGAGCGTCGCAATGCAGTGCAACGAGCAATCAGCACGCTGCCTGACAAATATCGCGCGCCGCTCATTCTTCGTGATGTCGAAGGCAAGAGTTATGACGAGATTTCCCGCATCCTCGAAACCAGCGAAGGCACGGTTAAGTCCCGCATCAGCCGCGCTCGAGGGTTTTTGAGGGAAAAGATGAGAGCTTATCTCTGAGGAGTACTATGAGAAGTATTAACTGCCAAAACATACGCGGCGAGATTGAGGCGGCCGGTTCAGCTGATTACCTGAGTCGCGCGGCCATGGCGCACATCAGTAGCTGTCCTGCTTGTGAGACGCTTTCGCGGCAGCAAAACCAGTTGCACTCGATTCTCTCTGGTCTGGGCACGGTCGAAGCGCCAGGAGACTTTGATTTCAAACTACGCGCACGGTTGGCGGCGGAGAGAAGCGCCGGTGGCTCGTTTTCCTTTTTGAATTTTTCTTTTGCCGCTCGCTCCGCTGGAGTCGCGATGATTCTGCTGCTCGCGGGCGCCGCAATTCTTTACTTGAGTCTGAGAGTACCTACAAATAATCAGGTGGCTGCAAATAAGGACGCCCGACCGCAAAGTGGATCTGCTGAGGTTGCAAAGACCAGCGATGCCCCAACGGCGCCAAGACAGGAAAGCCAACAGCCAGCGGGACTCTCATCGGTAAAAACAACTGACAGTCATGACGTCAAGCGCAGCCTGGTTGCGACACAGAACCGACCGCATCCGGGTTCTCGAGACGAAGCCGGCACGGGTGCTACCGTTTACAGAGCGAGTCAATTAGCGGTGAGCTATCCGTCTACTCCGTTTCCAATCAATGCTTCGCGCCAGCCGTTGAAAGTGTCTGTTGCTGATGGCCGCGGTGGATCACGGACGATCTCTCTGCCGGCGGTGAGTTTTGGTTCCGAAGGCGGACTGACACAAGACGCGTCGCCTTTGATGGCCTCAGCTCGAGGCGCCTGGTAATTACCGTTTGCCGAATTAGAAAAACAAGGAAGACCTGACTGGAATGGGAACAATCAAGAAGACACGTTCGGTAAAACTTATTTTCGCGACGGTGGTGGCGGCAACACTGACGGGCGTAGTTGCCGTAAGCCAAACACCGGCGCCGACACCGAAGAAGGTCGTCGTTCCTGTGCCGACCGTGTCAACTTCGGCGAACGTGATCGTGGAGGCCAAATCGCCGGCGCCGCAGGTTGTAACGATCCTGCACCGCCTCAGCGGACTGAAGTTGATCAGCCTCCTGATGTCGAAACAGGACTTCGAAATGATTCAGCACCTGGATCCAAATTTCCAGTTGGCCGGCGAAGTTCATACAAACGTGATCGCCGGTGTCGCCCTCGACGACGGGCGCATCATCGCCGCCTGGTTACCCGAAGCCGAAGCAGAAATGCCGTGGACGTCTTTCCCGGTACGGAACCCCAGAATGCCACGCGCCGCGACTGCGCCGCCTCCTCCGCCAGAAGGAGCGGCTCCGCAAGTGCCTGCAGTCCCGGTGCTGCCGGAGATGCCCTCGATGAACTTTCCGCCGAACATGCTGCAGCCGGCGGATCTCAAGGTGATCACCAGTGACGGTAGGCGAATCGTCGGTCGTTACATTGGGCTTGATGGGCTGACGGGGTTGTCGCTCATCGCTCTGGAGAACGGCAACGTCACTCAGGAAGACAACGTAAAAGAGCTAAACATTGTGGTTGGCCAGCGGCTTCGCGTCATTGGACCGCAGCGGGTGCACAACGTGGAAACAAACGGTAGTTCCGTTTACATCCGCATTGGCGAGACCGATGCTGTGGTAGTGGATATCATTCGCGCACCCTCCGGCGGTCTGGCACGCGTAAGGATTCGAGGCACTAAGTTTTCGCCGGCGAATATCGGTGCCGTTGCGATTAACGAGAAGAACGAAACACTAGGCATCGTTGACGCTGTTGAAGGTGGGGAAGCGACAATCGTGCCGCTGAGCTTAGTGCGGATGGCCGCGAAACGTGTAGTCGCGCGGCAGGCTAGCGTGCCGCGGCCATGGTTGGGCATCCGTGGTGAGCCGGTCAATGCCATCTCGCTCGACAAGATAATGAAGACGGGTTGGGAACTGGAAAAGGCCCGCGCGCTCGCGGAAAAACAACAGGGCATCATGCTCACGTCAGTAATGCCCGGGAGCCCAGCGGCTTTGGCGAAGCTAAAAGTCGGTGACGTCATCCTGCGAGTTAACGACGGATTTATTCGCAACGCGCAGGAACTCTCGTTCCAGCTTGACGAAGTTACTCCAGAAAATCCGGTGCGTTTCACGGTGGCACGTCCTGACAAGCAAGCTGCCGAAGCGATGGAAATAAAACTGAGCGAATCACCCGACCCGCTCTTCGGGAGACGCATGCAGATCCGCACTCCTCGACCCGTGAAGCCTTTTTCTTTGCGCGCTCAAGGTATCGAGGCGGTTGCGCTGCGGCCGAGCGTGGCAATGCGTTTCGGATCGACGAACGGCGGCCTGCTGGTCGTTGCTGTTGAACCTTCAACTGACGCATTCACGGCCGGTCTGAGACCCGGAGATTTGATTGAGATGATTGACGGGCAGCCGGTTTACTCCGGTGACCGGATTACGGTCTCAACCTCGCCCGGGAAGACGACTACCTGCACGATTCTTCGCAATAAAGAAAAGATTACGGTGAGTTTCAAGTATTCATTTGAGACTGATGAAAGAATGGAAAACCGGATCGAAAGAAGGATTGAGGAGAAGGTCAAGAAGAAAGAGCGAGACGAAGATCAGCCGTAAAGAAGATTCCGAATAGTCTGTTCGTGGGGCGGTCCGAAAACAGGACCGCCTTTTCTTTTCTTAAGGGCTTTTTTTGTAAAGCAAACCCCGACGGTCGGGGTTTGCGACGATTGAATGGCATTCAACGCCGACGCAAGCGGGACAGTTTTGCCATACAACAAACGAAACTAAGGCACTGCCTTTTCATCTACCCGGATGGCCGGTTGCCGCAGCCTGTGTTACTCTAATGCACTCCTGTAATAACGATTTTTCGGCAGTAATTGAGCCGAATTGTCCATCTCGACCACGCACCACCGCTTACGCCTATGTTGCATGACGCAGTTTCGCGTTATCACGAGTTACTTCGCGACAGCACGCTCGCGGAATCATCGCGCGCAATGCTCGACGCGGGCCTGGAAGAGGCAAAACTCATCTTTGGTGGCCGCCGCCTTTCACCTTATCTGCGGCCGCACTTTGTAACGGAGAAAGATTTCGCCCGCATCATAACGATTTGCGAAACGGTTTGGTCGGCCATCCAGAAGGTGAAGGACGCCGCCATTGATGACCCCTCGATAGTCGACGATCTGGGGGTTACAGAAATCGAGCGCGACCTTATCAGTATTGATCCTGGTTACCGCGCCGTGTCACCAACCGCCAGGCTCGACTCGTTCCTGACAGATGAGGCGTACAGCTTTGTCGAGTTGAATGGAGAAAGCCCCGCAGGGATAGCTTACGTGGATGCCGCGTTCGACATCTTCTTGAAGCTTCCGGTCATGGAGAAGTTCGCTGAAACTTACAACGTGCGCCCGCTTTACGGCCGTCGCTTTATGCTCGACGTTTTGCTCGACTCATACGAGGAATTCTTAGGACGTAAGCCTGATCGAAGTCCGCAGATCGCGATCGTCGATTTGAAGGGCATGCCGACCCAGAAAGAGTTTGAACTCTTCAAGGAATATTTTGAGAGTCAGGGTTATGCTTCGGTAATCTGCTCGCCTGACGAGCTCGAGTTTAGTAACAACCGCTTGCGTTGTGGTGATTTTGAAATCGACATCGTTTACAAGCGACTGCTCGTTAACGAGTATTTGCCGATCATAGAGGAGCAGCCAGCCCTGCTTAACGCGTATCGCGCCGGTGCCGTTTGCATGGTAAACAGTTTCCGTTCGAAGCTTATTCACAAAAAAGCTCTGTTTGCGGTGTTGACCGATCAACGTCGCGCCGCGCTTTTCAGCGACGATGAGCGCGACGCGATTCGCCAACACATTCCCTGGACGCGTCTGGTCCGCGCCGAGAAGAGTGACTATGCGGGCCAGGAGATTGACCTGCTCGAGTACATCAGGGCCAACCGAAACAAGTTAGTGCTGAAACCAAACGACGATTACGGTGGACACGGAATCACGATCGGCTGGAACAGCGACGAGTCGGCCTGGGAAACTGCGTTGCAAGAAGCGATAACGAACGGTGATTACCTCGCTCAGGAACGCGTGTCGACGGCGCGCGAAGTGTTTCCGGCGCTGACTGATGACGGTGCGGTCGTATTCACCGAACAACTTGTCGACCTTGATCCGTTGTTGTTCAATGGCAAGGTCGGTTCAGCGTTTACTCGTCTTTCGTCTACTGAACTTGCTAACGTAAGCTCTGGTGGCGGCATGGTGCCGACCTTCATAATTGAACAGCGCAACTGAGGAGCATTGAGTGACTGAAGAACTCGATGAAAGTTTCGAAGCGCCAGACGACCGTCGCAGATACGACCGCGCCCGTTTGATTGTCGATGTATTTTTTGACGGTCAGGACGCCACCGGTGTGGCCAGTACCAAAGACATCAGTGCCGGCGGTTTCTACATGAACACGCAGGCTAGCTTGCCTGAGGGAATGAGACTGCTGGTGCGCATTCCGTTTGCCGACGGCCGGCAGATCGTCGCGAACGCCGAAGTGGTTTATAGCAATCCAGCACGCGGCGTGGGTTTACGTTTCCAAGCCCTGTCGGACGAGAACCGGGATTTGATCGAGAGTGAATTGGGACGTGAGTGAGGTTGTCAGACTTCTTTGGCAAGACTTGCCGTTCGCGACGCGCGATGCACTGAGTGGAAAACTGGTTGGCCTTTGGGGTTCTGACAGTGATGCGGCCGCTTTCGAAGCATGCGCGATCGACAAGCAACAGGCGCTGCTGATTACCGCCGGCCGGCTGCAGGAAAAAGGCCTTTGGCAGGTCGTTAAGCGAATAAATAATGTTTACGGAGTTGGTGGTGTCGGTATCGCGTTCTGCGCCTGGCCGTTTATCCTGTCAACCTTGAAAGCGCGCAGTGATTTCACGCGGGTCTTTGCGAACCACAGCGATACGACCGGCGGATTTTACGAACGACATCGCAGTGCAGCGGTTCTGCACTTTCTTTACGTCGAAGGCGAGCCGAAAAAGTGGTATCTGCATTTTGACCTTTACAGTCCGGTCCACTCGCCAGCGAGTGCGTTGCGGCATTTGCGTCACGAGTTTCTCGGCAAGCTGACACCCGACTGGAAAATCATCGGTAAGATTTTGCGATCTGAATCTGCGTCGTATAACTGATTGACGGGGAGGAGCCTGACAACATGTTCGATCAATTCACGTTAGGGATAGAGGAAGAATTTCAAATCGTTGACCCTAAAACGCGTGAGCTGCGTTCGCATGTCTCGGAGTTCCTGGAAGAGGGCAAGATGCTGTTGGGCGAGCAGATCAAGCCCGAGATGATTCAGTCAATGATCGAAGTCGGCACTGGCGTTTGTAAAAACATCCAGGAAGCAAGGGCTGACATTACGCGGCTGCGCAGTATCATTTCGGGTCTGGCGGGGAAGTCGAACCTGGTAATTGTCGCGGCGTCTACCCATCCGTTCTCACACTGGCAAGACCAGAAAATCTTTGATGATGAACGCTACGCGCTGCTGGTACAGGAACTGCAAACGGTGGCGCGTTCGCTTTTGATCTTTGGTTTACACGTTCACGTTGGCGTCGCGGATCTCGATCGGCGCATTCACATCATGAACGCAGCGCGCTATTTTCTGCCGCACGTGCTCGCGTTGACCACTTCGTCGCCCTTCTGGATGGGACACAGCACCGGCTTGAAGTCGTATCGTTCTGAAGTATTCAAGCAGTTTCCGCGCACCGACATTCCCGACCACTTCGATTCCTACAGCGGTTTCCAGCGTTACGTTGATTTGCTGGTGAAGACCGGCTGCATCAACGACGGTAAGAAAATCTGGTGGGACCTGCGCCCGCATCCACACTTCCCCACACTTGAGTTCCGCATTTGCGACATTCCCACCAGAGTTGACGACACGATTGCCATCGCCGCACTGTTTCAGGCGATTGTCGCGAAGCTGACTAAACTGATCGAGAAGAACCTGGGCTTCCGCCTCTATCGCCGCATGTTGATTCAGGAAAACAAATGGCGCGCGGTGCGCTGGGGAATCGACGGCAAGATGATCGACTTCGGAAAGCAGAAAGAAGTGCCTACCCGCGACCTGATTCTGGAGTTACTTGATTTCGTTGACGACGTCGTAGATGAACTCGGCTCACGCAAAGACATCGAACACATCCACACTATTCTCGAGCGAAAGACTTCGGCAGAGGAACAGCTGCGAGTGTTTGCGGAAACGAACGATCTAAACGCTGTTGTCGATCGGTTGATTGAGCTAACTATGGAAAACGTGCCGCGTACTGTCGATTTCACTCCGCCAGCGCCTATCACCACGGCGTCGACTATTTCGAAGTAGCCAAGGTTTATTTGTTGTCCTTGTCGATTTCGTTCAGCAGGAACCGGAGTGCTTCGCGGTTTTCTTTGTCCAGCTGGTAAGTCACCTTGCCAAACTTCACGACTACCGAGTCGGCGGTCGCGATGCTACGAAAATCAGCGAGCGAAATTAGCGCGTTAGCGACTTCAAGTTTTATTTCAGACTTCTCATTACCTGAGGCTGAAACCGTATAAGTAATATCTTTAATTACTCGGGAGTCGGCCGTAATGGTGACATTCGTGTCGTCGTCAAATTGAAAATGTTGTTGCGCGTTAACTAACAGCAAGACAACCCGTCCGTTTGCCGGCCGCGCGACTGCGGTGAGTATCTTGAAGGGCTTATCTTCGCCGCCAATGCGTTTGTGAATCTCTTCGACGACGGGCCGCAATTGGTAAAGCGTTCCATCTTTTCCCGCCTCACGCTCAAACCGCAGACTGGGGTAAGGAGTTTGAGCTTGCGACGCGCTGAAGCCGGCGCAAATCATTACGAGAGCAAAACCCAGGATCGCTGCTTTTGATGTTTTCTTCATTTGAGTACTTTCGCCGGCTAACGCTTTTCAGGACATCGTAAAATCTCGCGCGAGATAATACTGCCACAACATTCTTGCGGCAACGGAACGAAAGGGCCGCCACGCTTCGGCCATCGTTAACAACTCATCCGGCGCCGGTCTTGCCGGCAACTGTCGCAACTTCGTGATGGCAGTGATTAAGGCCAGGTCGGTAGCGGGGAAAACGTCCGGCCGCCGCAGCACCATCAGCAGATAAACATCTGCACTCCAGTTGCCAATCCCTTTGAGTTGCGTGAGTGTGATACGCACGTCCTCATCGGCCATTCGGGACAGTTTGGGAAGCCGGAGTTGTTTGTCCTCGAGCGCCCGAGCCAGATGCAAACAGTAGGCAGTTTTCTGACGGGTCAGTCCCAGCGACTTCAGATGAGGCTCGCCGAGTTCCAACATGCGCGCGGGACGGAAGGGGACGACACCTTTGTGCAATCTTGAGAACAAGGATGCCGCAGACGCCAGCGATACCTGTTGCTCGAGAATGATCTTGACCAGCGTCGCAAAGCCGGGCGGCCGGGCCCAGAGTGGTGGCGGCCCGAGGCGCTTAAAAATCCGTGCGAGATCCGGATCGCGTTTTGCCAGTTGCTTTGCAGCTGAAGCCACCGTGGCATCTGTTAGCGGTTCATGAATCATTGAATGAAACGACAACGGGCAGCAGACAAGCGGGATGCAAAAACAGGGAGTTTCTAAAGTGTAACTGGACGGCGATCAGTCACGAGCGACAAAAATAATCGCGCGCAGGCCTGGATGGCGCGGTGTGACCTAGTTACCCGGGGAGTTGTTCAACGCCAGCTTAAGAAAGTTTTCGAAGAGCATCCGGCCATCGCGCGATTCGTTTTGATGTTCCCAGCGCGTGCGGCTCTTGTTCCAGTCTTCGAAAGACTTCTCGAGGTGAAACTGCACCGTGTAGATCAACTGGCCGTCGCTGCGTTTTACCATCATCTGGTTTCGGCACAGGTAGGACGTGGCGAGCAATTCAAACCCTTCCGGTACCCGATCGAGTTGCAGCCCGTGATTCTGCCAGACGCGCAGGACGCGACCGGGCATGCCCTTAAAGATTGGGTCGTTGGGTTCGGTGATACGGATGAAGCGGTACTGGTATTCAAGCGGCCGGTTCTCGCGTTGCTCATGCTGCTCCAGACGGTCAAGCGTCATCACACGCGCACCGAAGCTCAGGCCGACGAGCTGATGTCCTCCGCAAATTGCAAGTACGGGAATCTTGTTGGTCTTAATGAACTCGGAAAAGGTTTCGATTACGGCGGGGTTGTAAAAGTCGAAGTCGCGGAGCGTGCCACTCAGCACAATGGCGTCGGGCTTGAACTTAGCAGAGGCGCCGGCGATCGACGCTAACGGCGCGACTTCAGTGCTCGGGTTCTTCACCAGGCGCTCGACGTTGCTGACGATATTTTCCATCGCCATTCCGGCAATGCGTCGCTCACGCTTGATTTCCAGACTAGCAGCTTTGCCCCACTCGTTACGCGCCACATCTGAAAGGTCGTCTTCATCGCGCAGCAGACTGTCCACTACCAGCACACGAACAGCATCGATCTGTTTTTCGATCGGTTCGTAGTTGCAATAGTTGTGTTGGTTGAAGGGAAAGGGAAGGGTTGTGTCGGCTTCCGCCGGTGGTGGCTCTTCCGTTTGTATTTTCCGTGGCTCTTCCATCATCGCGCTATTAAACTTCGAAGTCTTCGTTTACGCAAGTTCATAATTCGCTACTAATATGCTTACTGCATCATCGGTAACGTTTCGTGATGTTCAGTGTTGCCTGGTCCCGGACCACGAAAAACTAAATACCCGAACTTAAGAGCTAACCACCAAATCAACACGAAACTAAAACCACGAAAACACAATAAGGTCGAGCTAGCGCTCAAGATTCTGCCGGGTGTTTTGTTTGAACTCCGGAACCGCAGTTCCGGCGCCAGCCTCATTGATCTCCGTCTTTATATTCGCTGACAGTTTACGCCGCAAACGGCTTTTGAAGTTTTCCGATTCCGCCGCAGTGTAGTGGTCAGCAAGTAAAAACGCTCGATGCCATGACGATTCCAGCTCATCAGCCAACTGTGAAACTTTGGTGATGTCATAGGGGACAGCGACACTGTCGCAGCCAACGCGCGCGAATATTGCCAGGTAACGGGCGGTGGCCAAATCAGGACAGAGCATTCGGCGTCGTCCAACTTTTAGTTCTACGCCTAAAAGCGTGTGCTGAATCTCGGGCGCATTAGCCGTCAAGCCTTCAAAGTTGTAGGCACGTGACCGTTTCGCTAAGACGCGCTGCCGGTAGATTTCGGGCAGCCAGGCGTCTGCCAGCGTCTCCTTAACCCGGTCTGCATACTCGTCTACTTTGTTGCGCTTCGCCATTGACTCTTCAGCTTACAAAATAAAAAAGCGGCGACAGAATCGCCGCCGCGTCAGGCTTGTATCACCGCCTCACTTGCTCGAAACCGACACGACGGGTTTCGCCTGCAGCGCGCTGGTTACCCAACCGGGAAACAATCCCAGATAGAAAACGCCAAGTATCGTTAGCACCAGCGCTAGCTTGACGCTGGCGGGCACCGGCGGCGCGGTCCAGGGCGTGGTCCGCTCACGGAAAAACATTACGATGATCAGCCGCAAGTAGTAGTAAGCAGAAACTGCCGTATTGAGAACGCCGATTACGACCAGCGCGTAGTAGCCGCGCTCAAGCGCTGAGCCGAAAACCATGACCTTGCCCATGAAGCCCGCAGTTAACGGCATGCCGAGCAGACTGAGCAGGAACAATGAAAGCGCGAAAGCAAGCCAGGGCGCTTGAAACCCAATGCCGTTGTAATCCTCGACTTCAGTACGTCGATCGCCGGCGCGACCGATAAGTTGGACCACAGCAAACGCCCCGAGGTTCATGACGGCGTAGGTCAACAGATAGAAAATTACAGCAGCAACCGCACTGTTTCGCTGGTCGAGATCGGCGGCAGCCCCGGCCGCGACAAAACCAACCAGCGCATAACCCGCATGCGCGATTGAGGAATACGCGAGCATGCGCTTCACATTGTTTTGCGCAATCGCTACCACGTTACCAACGGTCATCGTGAGTACTGCCAGCACGGTCAAGACCACTAACCACGCGGCATGAAGCCTGGCGTCAACCGAATTGCTGTTAGTCGCAACCACGACCGGAAACGCGATCAGGAAGACACGTAGAAACGAGGCAAAGCCGGCGGCTTTAGGACCGGCCGCCATGAAAGCGGTAACCGGCGTCGGCGCGCCTTCGTAAACATCCGGCGTCCAGACGTGAAACGGCGCGGTAGCGATCTTGAAACCGAAACCAACCAACATCAAGGCTGCGCCGGCGAAGAGAAGCAGCGGAAATTGCGCGTCAGGCAGGCGGCGAGCGATTTCCGCAATGTTCGTCGTTCCGGGCAGGACATTTGTCGACGTGGCCCCGTAAACCAGCGCGATTCCGTACAACAGGAACGCCGACGAAAACGAACCGAGGATGAAATACTTCATCGAGGATTCATTGGACCGAATATCGGTCCGACGGAAGCCGCACATCACATAAGTGGCGATCGAAAGTATTTCGAGGCCGAGGAAAACCATCACCAGATCGCCGGCCGACGCCATGAACATCATTCCGGCGGTCGCGAAGAGCAACAGTGAATGAAACTCCCCGGCGGGTAGTTTTTCATTTTCTACCCAGGCAATCGAAACCAGTATCGTCAGCAAAGAGACGACCAGGAACACGAAGGTGAAGCCAAGCCGTAGTTCATCAAGAACTACCATGCCATTGAACGCCTGATTGCCAATGCTGCCTGACTGCCACAACCAAACAGAGCCGCCGGCAGCGCCGAGCAAGCCAAGGATAGAAATGCCGCCAGTGATCCACCGCTGTTGCGGTTTGGCAAACGCATCAATAAGCATGACCAGCACGCCGGCCAGGCAAATGATCGTTTCCGGCAGAATCAGCCAAAAGTTCAGGTCTGGTCTATACATTTCGAATCAGAGACGGACTTACTTCTGTTGCGCGTCTTCGCGCTTTTCGTTCACTGCGGCAAAAGATCCGCCGGCATTTGGCGCAGTCACGCGATTTCTCACTGCTTCAATGCCGGCCTTTGAACGATTCAAAAACACGCTCGGATAAACACCCATAAAGAGCATGAGCGCGAGCAGCGGCGCCATCAATCCAAGTTCGCGTGGATTCAGATCGCGAAGGGCGGTGTTCTCCGGATTCGTGGTCTTCCCAAAAACCACGCGTTGCAGCATCCAGAGCATGTAGACGGCCGCCCAGATCACGCCCGTGCCCGCGAGCATGGTGACAATGTGCGGATGGGTAGTCGCAGTCGAGTTCCAGGAGCCGATCATGATTAGAAACTCGCCGACAAACCCATTAAGAAACGGCAACCCAATTGACGAGAGCGACGCAATGACGAAGAGCGTGGAGAACCAGGGCATCGGCGTTGACAGGCCGCCAAACTCGCTGATGAGCCGGGTATGACGTCGTTCGTAGATGTAGCCAACAAACAGGAACAACGCACCGGTTGAAACACCGTGGCTGAGCATTTGATAGAGCGCGCCCTGCATCCCCAAATCCGTAAACGAAAAAATACCCAGGACTACGAAGCCCATGTGACTTACTGACGAGTAGGCGACCAATCGCTTCACGTCCGGCTGCACCATCGCCACCAGCGCGCCATAGATGATGCCGATGACGGCCAGCGTGATCATGAGCCACGCGGCTTCGCGCGAAACAGTAGGAAACAGCGCGAGGTTGAAACGCAGCAGTCCGTACGTTCCCATCTTCAGCAACACACCGGCAAGAATCACGGAGCCGGCAGTAGGCGCTTCTGTGTGCGCATCGGGCAGCCAGGTGTGTAGCGGCCACAACGGCACCTTGATGCAAAAGGCAATCGCGAAAGCGGCGAAGAGGAAAGCTTCGGTCGGACGCGCGGCAAGTTTCAGGCTGCCGTTGCTCAAAGCATCGAGCAATAAAACGTAGTCGAAAGTACCGGCGCCAAACTGAGCGCGATAGAGGTAGTAAAGAGAGATGATCCCGACGAGCATCAGCAAACTGCCTACTGCCGTGTAGATAAAAAACTTTACTGCCGCATAGACCCGTCGCTCGCCGCCCCAGATGCCGATCAGGAAAAACATCGGCACCAGCGAAGCTTCAAAGAACAGATAAAACAGCAGCAGATCGAGCGAGATGAAGACGCCAATCATCGCGCTCAACAGCAATAACAAAAACATGTAATACGACAGTTGACGTTTTTTGATCGCTGTCCAACTTGAAACGATGGCGACAGGCATCAACAACGTGGTTAACACAACCAACCAAAGGCTGATGCCGTCAACCCCAACGTGATAGCGCGCACCAATGGAACCAATCCATGACACGTTCTCAACGAAGCGAAACCCATTTGCCTGAACGCCGCTACCCCCGATCAAAAAAAGCGACAACAGGAAGTCGACGAGGCTAACTCCAAGCGCGATCCATTTGTAACTCTGCTCCTGATTGGGTGCCAGCAGGCTATAGGCGACCAGCCCCAGGGCGCCGGCAACCGGCAGCAGAATAATAATTGTGAGCAAATGTTGCTGCATGAAGTTACCGCAAAACGTGAATCCCGTAATATGCGAACAAGCCGACGACGGCCAGAGCGCCGAGCAGAATTATTGCGGCGTAGCCACGCACGAATCCGCCCTGCAGATGCCGCACGAGCTTGCCGGCCTCAGTAATTGTTTCCCCAATCGAGTGCAAAACGCCGTCGATCACGCCCACGTCAAATAGTTTCCAAAGTCCCTCGCGTGAACCGGCGTGGATGGGGTTGATGATTGCTTTGTCGTAGATTTCGTCGACGTAGTATTTGTTTTCAAGTATCCGCGGTAGCTGCAGCAGCGGACGCTTCTTGAAGATCAACCACCCGCTAACGATGCCCAGCGCAGCAATGCCAACTGACAACAGCGCCAGCAAGCGCTCCTCGCGCAATTCTTCGGGAGAATGGGATGCCGCAGCCGCAGGTTCGCCAAACTCGGTGAATGCCGGCGGCCCGTCGACTTCCTGAGGCGCGGGGCTTTTCCAAACAGTCTTGCTTTCAGGTTGTTCGGCCGCAGCGCCCGGCACTTTCGCAATTACGGGCTCGAGCGTTTGCTCGATATAGTTCGGTAGACGCCCGCCGCTCAAAGCGTACGGCATGCCGATGAATCCACCGAGAGTCGACAACACGGCTAAGACGATCAGCGGCACCGTCATGCTCCAGGGGGATTCATGTGGTTCATGGACATGCGATTCGTGGTGTGCGTTGTCGTGCGGAGCAGCGGCGTCGCTGTGAACCGCTTCGTCATGGGGCTCGCGGAAGCGTTCTTTGCCCCAGAACGTCATGACCATCATGCGCGTCATGTAGACAGCGGTCAGCAGGGCCGTCAGCGCGCCGATTCCCCAGAGCAACGTGTTCCACGCCGGCCCAGGCAGACCAAAAGCCGGCGCGCTCCAGGCCTTCCAGAGAATTTCGTCCTTGGAGAAGAAGCCCGCAAAAATCGGAATACCGGAAATCGCCAACCAACCAGTCAACATCGTAGCGAAAGTGATCGGCATGTATTTCCGCAGCCCACCCATCCGCCGCATGTCCTGCTCGTGGTGCATGCCGTGAATCACTGAACCAGAACCGAGGAACAGCAGGGCTTTGAAAAACGCGTGGGTGATGACGTGAAAAATTGCCGCCACAAACGCGCCGACACCGCAGGCGAGAAACATGTAGCCGAGCTGCGAGATGGTGGAATACGCCAGAACTTTTTTGATGTCGTTTTGCGCGAGGCCAATCGTTGCTGCAAACAACGCGGTGGCCGCGCCAATCAGCGCGACAATAAACATTGCGGTTGGCGCGTGGACATAAATTTCAGAACAACGCACCACCATGTAGACACCGGCAGTGACCATGGTCGCCGCATGGATCAGCGCGGAGACGGGCGTGGGTCCGGCCATCGCGTCCGGCAGCCAAACGTACAGTGGAATCTGGGCACTCTTCCCGGCCGCGCCGATGAAGAGGAGCACGGCAACTGACGTCAGCCCCCCTGCAAAAATTACCTTGAAGGTAAAAGGGTCGACCGCGAGGTGACTAACCACTTGAAAGGCGCTGGCGACGTGTGTGATCGGATGATCGTAGAAACTGATTGTCGGGGTGCCGGCGCCTGACGTAATGAAGAACAAGAGCATGAGCCCCATCACGAAGCCCCAGTCGCCCACGCGGTTCGTGATGAAAGCCTTCTTTGCGGCGTCGCCTGCTTCTTTGCGGTCGGTGTAGTAACCGATTAGTAGGTAAGAACAGAGACCCACGCCTTCCCAGCCAACGAACATCAACAGAAAGTTGTCAGCCAGAATCAACGTCAGCATCGAGAACATGAACAGATTAAGAAACGCGAAAAAGCGGTAGTACCCTTTGTCGCCGTGCATGTACCCGGTGGCGAAAACGTGGATCAGGAAGCCGACGAAAGTAATGAAGAGCGCGTAGGTGCCGCTGAGTCGATCCATTGCCAGACCGAAGTCTGCACGGAAAGCTCCGACCTGAATCCAGGTCCACAAGTGATCGAAAACTGGCTGATGAGAAGTAAAAGCGCCGTCGGTTTTGAACGCGAAAAAGAATGCGATAATCGTGGAAATCGCGACCGAGCCGCAAGCGACTATGCCGATGAAGCGCTCGCTTCGCAGTCGCCGGCCGATGAACCAATTAATGGCGGCGCCAGCCAGCGGCGCAAAGATAATCAGACTGAGGAGCGGGTTATTCATTTACGAAGTCGCTTTTAAACTTTGATCTTTGTACTTTGTGCTTCGCAAAGAGAACTCCCGGAGATCCGTTTCAAGCACAAAGATCAAAGAACAAAGTTCGAAGTACAAATCCTACAATTTCATAATGCTCGCATCGTCCACATCCAGCGATTCGCGATTGCGGAAGATAGCGATAATGATTCCCAGTCCGACGGCCGCCTCGGCGGCGGCTACAGTCATGACGATGAACACGAACAGCTGCCCGGATACATCCTGAAAGAAACTCGAAAAAGCGACGAAGGTCAGATTGACGGCGTTGAGCATCAGCTCAATGCACATGAACATGGCAATCACGTTGCGCTTGACGATGACGCCGGCGGCGCCGATGGTGAAAAGGACCGCTGATAGCACCAGGTACCAGGAAAGTTGTGGTCCCATCACCCTTCCTCCTTAATCGTCTGAGGATCAACTCCCAAGGCTCTGGCAACGTCAGCCGACGTGTCTGATTCAACCGCACGCAAGTCTTCGACGCCACGCGGTTGAGCTATGTCCATCGCCAAAACCTGCGCGCCCGGAACAACGCGCGCCGTCGCCGACAGCGGTGAACGCCGCGCGAGCGACATGGCTCCCACGATGGCCATTAATAAAAGTATCGAAGTCACCTCAAAAGGGAGCACGTAACGCGTTAGCAGTCCCTCGCCAATCGAATGCGTCAAGCCGACGTTGGAAGTGGGTTCCAGCAGACGCCCGGCGCCGGGCTGCACCGTGTAAAGAATGAAAACCGTTTCAGCGAGTAAGACTGCGGCCATAACAGCGGCTAGCGGCACCAGGAACTTCAGTCGTTTACGTCGTGACTCAGACTGTTCGACGTTGAGCAACATGATGACGAAGATGACCAGCACCATGATGGCGCCGGCGTAAACAATCACCTGAACCGAGGCAATGAAAGGCGCGGCGAGCATTACGTAAAGTGAAGCGAGCGAAAGAAACACGCCGATCAGCGAAATGGCGCTGTAAAGCGGATTGCTCTGCGAGACCATGGAAATGGCGCAACCAATCGCGAGGCCCGCAAAAATTATGAATAGCGCTGTGGTCATTCGCTAATTAGTTTCAAGTTTCAAGTTCCGAGTCTCAAATTTTGAGTTCCGGTTAAGGCCCGATACGTCGCGTGGAACCTGAAACTTGAAACTCGGAACGCGAAACTTTTTCTTATCCCATCGTAAAGAACAGCAACGTCGCCGTCACAATGATGTTGAGAATCGCGGCCGGCAACAATAACTTCCAACCGAAATCCATCAGCTGGTCAAACCGAAATCGCGGCAGCGTGCCGCGCAGCCAGATATACAGGAACAGGAAAAACAGAATCTTCGCGAAGAAATAGAACACCCCGAGGAGAGGGAAATGCGCTACGCCCGGCCCGTTCCAGCCGCCGAGAAAAAGCGTCGTCGCCAACATCGACACCGTAATCATGTTGATGTATTCGGCGTTAAAAAATAGCAGGAACTTGATCGAACTGTATTCGGTGTGAAAACCAGCGACGAGTTCCGTTTCCGCCTCCGGAAGATCAAATGGTACGCGGTTGGTTTCAGCGATGGCGGCAATCAAATAAAGGATAAAACCCACGGGCTGGTAGAGGATGTTCCATTGCATGCCAAACCAGCCTGATTGCTGTTCGACGATCTGATAGATGTCGAGGGTGCCGGAGAGCAGCACCACGCCAATGAGTGACAAGCCGAGCGCGAGCTCGTACGAAATCATCTGCGCTGACGAACGCAAGCCGCCCATCAAGCTGTACTTGTTGTTCGACGACCAACCGGCCAGCGCAATTCCGTAAACACCAACGGAAGTGACGCCCAGCAGATACAAGAGCGCGACATCGAATTGCGCGATTCGCAGCGGGATTGGTTTGTTGATGATGGGAAGCGTAATCGTCGGCCCAAACGGGTAAACGATGATTGTCATAATCGCAGTGATCACAGCGATCATTGGCGCCAGCAGAAAGACGAACCTGGTGGACTGATCGGGAACCAGATCTTCCTTCATCATTGTCTTGATGAAGTCGGCAAATGGTTGCAACACGCCACCGAAGCCGACGCGATTTGGACCGAGCCGGCCCTGGATCAAAGCCAGCACGCGTCGCTCCGCCAACACGGTCGCGGCCACCAGTAACATGATCGTCAGGAAGGCGATGGTGATCGCGACGATCAAGACAAACGCATGGATATATGGATTGTTGAAGTCCATTTTCGATGAAAAGTGAAAGGTGAAAAGTGAAAAGTTGTTTTTCGTTTCCTTAACTTTTTACTTTTTACTTTTCACTATTTACTAAGCCCAGCTATCTGGTACAGCGGCGAAATTCTGACCGTCTCCGGGCGCGGATTGCCTTCCGCCAGTAGATGAAACTGCGGCACTTTGCCAGTCAACGTGCCAATCTCAAAAAGTTTGTTGCCAACCGGTGGTGTTACGTCAGACTTTTCGCTATCGTTCGGAAGCGCCTGCACCTCTTCGCGCAGCGCCGCCAAAGCCTGGGCGGAATTGCCGCCCTCGGAAACGGTATACTTAGCCTGCACCGGACTTGATTCATCTTTCAGCAGCGGATACTTAAGACCGGAGTAGGCCGGCACGCGTTCCGAGATCTCACGGAACACGGCGCTGGCAGACATTGCAAAACCAAAATCTGAGCCCAGTTCAGTCGCCAGTTCGGCAGTGATGATCCAGTCGGCCTTCGCCTGATGCACCGGAGCGATCGACTGGCGCACGCGCTGCACAAATCCGTCGTTGTTTGTGAAGGTGCCATCAACCTCTGCAAACGACGCCGCAGGCAGGACTACATCGGCAAACATCGTCGTATCAGTTTCGAAAAGCTCCTGGACCACTAGAAAATCCAGTTTCTCTAACGCCGTCTCACGTCCGCCTAAATCCTGCGGCAGCAGACTGCCGGCAACGTAAAGCGCGCGGATGGCGCCTCCCGCTGCGTCCAGCATTTGGCTGGTCGTCATTGCGCCTTTCGTCAGACCCATGTCGTGCGCGCCGAAACTATTGTTGTAAAGCGGCAAGGGATGAAACAGGATACGGCGATTGTCAGCCCGCAAAGCAGCAGGGAGTTGTCCAATCGTCGTCTGTGCCGCCGCGCTTAAATCAGCGGCGAACATGATGATCAGATCGCCTTGCGTTTCGTTAATCGTCTGCCGCAACGTCTGCAGCGCGCTGCCGTCGACACCGAGTTTCGCTCCCGCCAGTTCATCGGCGGAGTCATCTGCCAGCGCGAGCACTGCTGCGCTTTCGGCGCCTTTCCGGATGTGAACAAATTGCGCAGCTTGCTCAACCAGCCGAATCGGCGCGCTGTTGATGACGATCAATTTTGCGCCACCGTTACGCACTGCCTGACGAATCTGTTTCCCGGTTAGCGGTTGTAGCTCCTCCGGCTCGCCACCAATGAGCACAATCGTCGCCGCGTAACGAATATCGCGATGCGTCGCTAACGGCGCGCCGAGATTCTCAAAAAACGCTTTGAGAGAATTAGCGTCGCTGACGGCGTAGTTTTTTGTGCCGACAAGTTCCGTCGCAAACTTATAGAGAAGGTAATTTGC
Source organism: Pyrinomonadaceae bacterium (assembly GCA_035472495.1). GTDB lineage: Bacteria > Acidobacteriota > Blastocatellia > Pyrinomonadales > Pyrinomonadaceae > PSRF01. The sequence goes on from DATIPD010000011.1 coordinate 193,870, forward strand.
TTCATTAGTTATGCGGGGACTGCCGACTACGCCCAGCGCATCGCGCCCATGTTGATCGACAACAGAATCCAGTTTCTCTGCCACATGACGGACAGCTTCGTCCCACGTAGCCGGTATCAGCTTGCCGCCCTTTTTGTAACGGATCAGCGGCGTGCGCAGGCGCGCTTCGTGGTTGACGAAGGGATGACCAAAACGCCCTTTGATACAAAGGAACTCGCCGTTGAGACCGTTGACGTAACGATCGCGCGCCACGATACGCACGAGCTCGTCGCTGCGTGAGCCAAGCGACAGCTGACAGCCATCAGAACAGTAGGTACAGGTGGAAACTGTTTGCGTGAGTTCCCAGGGCCGCGCCTGGTGGCGGTAGGTTGCGTCGAGCAAGGTGCCGGTGGGGCAAACTTCGATGCAGTTACCGCATTGAGAACAGTTCAACCAGCCGCCGTAAGTCCCAATGACTGTGCTGGCGCCGCGATTGCCCGCCTCGATTGCGTCCTCTCCCATCCACTCGTCGCAAACACGCGTGCAACGTTTGCAGAGAATGCAGCGTTGCGGGTCGTTGGCGACAATCGGCGACAGATACTTTTCTGGATAGTAATTTTTCTTTTCCGTGAACCGTTCCTCGAGGTTGCCCCACTTGAACGTCATTTCCTGGAGTTCGCACTCGCCCCCGCGATCACAAACCGGGCAATCCAGCGGATGGTTCGCCAGGAGAAACTCCAGCATCGAACGTTGGGCTTTTTCAATCTCGTCACTCTGCGTGGTTACTACCATGCCGTCAGTGCAAATGATCGTGCAGGAAGTTTGCAGCTTGGGCATCTTCTCAATGCGCACGAGGCACATGCGGCAAGAGGCCTGCAGCGCCAGGTCGGCGTAGTAGCAGAAGGAAGGAATGTCGAAAGCCTTGTCGCGACAGACGTCGATTAGGCGAGCGCCTTTTGGCACCTGAAAATCCTGGCCGTTGATCGTGACTTTAATAACTTCAGTTGACATATTTAGCGCTAACTAAACCAACCACATACTTGACCTGTCAGGACTCAGCGACTTTCGTGTCTTTTTAGTTCTGCGTTCGTGTCTATTAGTGGATTGCTTTTCGATTCCAAACTAAGGCTCCACCACTAAATCACACGAACCGAAAACCACGAAAGACGGAAAAAAACAGCGCTGCTGCGTGCTCTAACTATTCGCTCTCACTAGGTGCTTTCTAAAATCCTCCGGGAACCTCTTGATCGCCGACTGAATCGGCCACGACGCTGCGTCGCCCAATGGGCAAAACGACTTGCCTTCGATGTTGTCGCAAATATCGAGTAACAATTGCGCGTCTTCCGGCCGGCCACCGCCGGCAGCGACGCGCTTGAAAACTTTCACCAGCCAGTCGGTGCCTTCACGGCAAGGGGTACACCAACCGCAAGACTCGTGTTTGTAAAACTCAGTCAGGTTTTTGGTCGACTCGAAGATGTCAACCGACTCATCCATCACAATGAAACCACCCGAGCCGACACTCGAGCCGCCGGCGACGAGTCCTTCGTAGTCCATGCGCACGTCTTTGCCGATAATTTGATCGGCACGCATAACGTAGACTGACGAACCGCCGGGAATCACCGCTTTGAGCTGGCTGCCGTTAAGCATGCCCCCACAGTCTTCCATGATGAATTTTTCCATGTCGTCGTAGCCCATCGGCAGTTCGTAAACACCGGGACGATTTACGTGACCTGATACAGACCACAGCTTCGTGCCACCACTCTTCTCAGTGCCCAACTTTTGATAGGCCTCGCCGCCCAGCTTGATGATGTCAGGCACGGCGGTCAGCGTTTCGACGTTGTTAACCACAGTCGGACAAGCGTATAGACCAGACACGGCGGGGAAGGGAGGTTTCATGCGTGGGTGACCACGTAGGCCTTCAAGCGAACTCAAAAGCGCAGTCTCCTCACCGCAAATGTACGCGCCCGCGCCAGTGTGGGTGTGAATCTCACAGGAGAAGTTGGAATCGAGAATGTTCTCGCCAAGCAAGCCGGCCGCACGGGCTTCGGCCAGCGCCCGATCGATAATGTCGATTAAGTATTTGTACTCGCCGCGCGTGTAGATGTAATTCACTTTGGCGCCGAGCGCGTAGGCCGCGATCAACATGCCTTCGATCAGCATGTGCGGATCACGTTCCATCAGATAACGATCCTTGAACGTTCCCGGCTCGGACTCGTCGGCGTTGCAAACAACGTACTTCGGCTTGGGTGAATCCTTGGGAACGAAGCTCCACTTCATTCCAGTGGGGAAACCGGCGCCGCCGCGACCACGCAGCGCAGATTTCTTTACTTCGCCGATCACATCGTCGGGCGACATGCCGGACAACACTTTCTTCAGCGCTTCATAGCCGCCGTGCTGCCGGTAAACACCGAGCGACGCCGAGTCCTCGAGGTGCACTCGAGCCAGCTGCAATGGTTCACATCCGATGGCGCCGATAAACATTAGTCAGTAAATAGTGAATCGTAAAAAGTAAATAGTTACGGCAACGAGTCGAGAATCTGATCGACCTTTTCCGGAGTCAGATTCTCATGATAATCAAAGCCAACCTGAAACATTGGAGCGGTGCCGCAAGAACCTAAACACTCAACGAGCGACACGGTAAATTTCCCGTCAGCGGTAGTTTCACCTGGCTTTATTCCTAACCGTTGGCAAACGTGTTCCGTAATCTTCGCCTCGCCCATGATCTTGCAGGAAAGCGTTTTGCAAATCTGGATGTGATACTTCCCCACCGGTTTGGTGTTGAGCATCGAGTAGAACGTTGCTACTTCCCAAATGTCGGTGATGCGCAAGCCCAAACGCTGGGCCAGGTAGGCGACGCCCGGCGGATCCAGATAGCCACGTTCGCGCTGTACCACAAACATCAGAGGCAAAATTGCGGAACGCTTTACCGGATACTTTGCCAGGTGCGCGTCGATTTCCTTTTCAACCTCGGCTGAGAAAGAAGCCGCGTCGGCGATGTCGACTGGCTGCGAGAGTGGTCCGATTTGTGTTAGTTGCTGACTCATCTAACTCTTGGTCTTAGGTCTTCGGGCTTTTGTCTTTGAGATTCACTATCAGCTGAACTGTTCAAGTTAGAGCAAACACCAAACACCAAAGTCCGCCTTATCGATCAATCTCTCCCAACACAATATCCAGCGATCCAATGATCGCCACAATATCGGCAACCATCGCGCCTTCTGACATGTGTGGCAGCGCTGACAAATTAACGAAACTCGGTCCACGAAAGTGCACGCGCGCCGGTTTGGGACCGCCGTCGGATTTCACATACACACCCAGCTCGCCCTTCGAAGCTTCAATCGGGTGATAAACCTCGCCGGCCGGTACGTCGAATCCCTCGGCAACGATCAGGAAGTGGTGAATCAAGGCGTCCATGTGTTTCTTCATCGCTTCGCGATCGGGCAGCACCACCTTCGGCGCGTCTGCTTTAACGGGACCCGGTTTCAATCTACCAAGCGCTTGCGCGACGATCTTGTGCGACTCCTTCATCTCACGCATGCGCACCAGGTAGCGCGCCCAAACGTCGCAGTCAGTTTCGATCGGCACTTCGAAATCATATTGCTCGTAACTTGAGTAGGGATTCGCGCGGCGAATGTCGAGATTGACGCCGCTGCCGCGCAGGCATGGTCCGGAAAGGCCCCAATCGATTGCATCTTCTGCAGTGATGACGCCGACGCCCTGAGTTCGCTTTTGAAAAATCGTATTGCCCGTAAGCAGCGTGTGGAATTCGTCGACTGACTTGAGGAAACCATCAAGAAACTGCTGCACACGACGTTCAAAACCCGGCGGCAAATCCATCATCAACCCGCCAATGCGGAAATACGAGGGTGTCAGCCGTCCACCCGACGCCGCTTCAATTAAGTTGAGAATTTTTTCGCGCTCACGGAAGCAGTAGAAGAAGACGGTCATGGCGCCAATATCGAGTGCGTGCGTTCCCAGCCAGACGAGGTGCGACGCGATACGCTGCAGTTCGCACATGAGAACCCTGATCGTTTGCGCGCGTTCAGGGATTTCGAGATGCAAAAGCTTTTCGACCGCCATCACGTAGGCGAGATTGTTGCCGAGTGGATTGAGATAATCCATTCGATCGGTAATCACGATCCCTTGCTGGTATTTTTTGTACTCGAAGAGCTTCTCCATGCCGGTGTGGAGATAGCCGATATCGGGCGTGGCCTTAACCACCATTTCACCATCGAGCACTAACTCCAGACGCAGGACTCCATGCGTTGAAGGATGCTGTGGGCCCATCGAAATCGTCATCTGCGTGTCGAGCGGGCGATCGACGATTTCGAATTGCTCTGGGATGTTAACGCTCATGAGTTTCAAGTCCCGAGTTTCTAGTTTCAAGTTCGTCTGGTTACCCAACCTGGAACTTGAAACTAGAAACTAGAAACTATTTCAACGAATAGGGTTCGTAACCACGCAGCGGGAAGTCTTTCCGCAACGAGTAACCCTGCCAGTCGTCCGGCAAAAGAATCCGGCGCAAATCCGGGTGGCCGTCGAAAATAATTCCGAACAAATCAAACGTCTCTCGCTCATGCCAGTTGGCAGTGCGCCAAACGCCGGTCACCGAAGGAACATGGACGTCACTCTCATCCACCCGCACTTTTAATCGCAAGCGGTGATACTTCGTGGTGGAGAAGAGGTGGTAGTTCACTTCAAAACGCGGTTCCTCTTCGACTCCGAGATCGGCGCCACAGATGTCAGCCAGGAAATCAAACTTCGTGTCGGCATTTGCTTTCAGCGCAGCACAAAGCTCGACGATGTGTTCTCTGGGGACGACCGCCGTGACTTCGCCGAAAGCCTCGATGATCTCTGTTACCAAACTCGGCTCACGCTGCAACGCCGCCACCAGAGGGGACGGCGTTGGTTTTGTTTCGCTATTAATTGTTGCTTCGGCCACGTTGCTTTCGTCGTTTTGCCCGGTCATGAATAATTGTTTCGGTGTTTTGCTTACGACGAGCGACGGCGCTCATGTTTGGAGGCGATCGAATATGGCCGCGACGTTGTGGGGGCTTGACCGACGGTTGAACCATCAGTAACCGGCAGCGTTCCCGGGGTCGATGCCATGCGTGCTTCCGCTTCGGGGGTGTCTTTACGATCGCGCACAGATTCCTTCATCACTTTGTCCTGCAGCATCATCACCGCATGAATCAACATTTCCGGTCGCGGCGGACAGCCAGGAATGTAAACATCGACGGGAACAATCTTGTCGACGCCCTGCACGATCGCGTAGTTATCGAAAACACCGCCGGAAGTCGCGCACGCGCCCATTGAAATTACCCATTTTGGTTCCGGCATTTGATCGTAAATGCGCCGCAACACGGGAGCCATTTTTCGTGAGACACGGCCGGAAACAATCATCACGTCTGCCTGTCGCGGACTGGCCCGGAACACTTCCGATCCGAAACGCGCCAGGTCGTTTCGCGAAGAAGTCGCGTTCATCATTTCAATCGCACAACAAGCTAAACCAAAAGTCGCCGGCCAAAGCGACGACTTCCGCGCCCAGTTGATCAGCGAATCGAGCCGGGTCGTCAAAACCTCGGGTAGTGCTTCGGCAATGATGTTTTCCAGTCCCATGATTTTCTACGCGGCCGTCTTAGTCGCGTGCTTCCGTTTCTCCACGTCGTCAAGCAAACGCGCTTCGGCTTCGGCCTCACGCCGGGCGGTCTCGCCCCAGTCAAACGCGCCTTTCTTGACTACGTAAACGTATCCCACCAGCAGCAACAACACGAACACCATCATCTCGCCATAAACAAACCGTCGCATATCGTATGCCGGACTTGCCAGCGTCTTGAAGACGACAGCCCAGGGCACGAGAAAAATCACTTCAATGTCGAACAGGATGAAGATCATCCCAATCAGGTAGAACTTCACCGAGAAACGCTCACGTGCTGTGCCCACCGGATCTTTGCCGCATTCGTACGGCATCATTTTCGTTCGCGTCTGTTTGCGCTGCCCGACAAATTGCGAAAGCACAATGTTACCCACCGCAAAGCCGCCTGCGACCACGAACATCAGCAGGATCGGCAGGTATTCAGTGAGTTGAAAAGACATTATTTCGTTTACGCTCTGTCGTAATCAGTCGCTTGCGTTTCTACAGTCGTACAGCAGACACACGAACGCGAGCGGAACATCTCTGATCACTCGCAGTACCTTAGATTGAGAATCATTGTACAAGCCGAATCGTAGTCGAACTGATCAGGGGTGTCAAGCAACGTTCGGCGCGAAAATTTGCGCAAAAATTTCTTAATTGACCCTGCAAAAATGGGTGTGTTAACTTCGAGTGAGCTTCGGCTTTCTTGCCTGCAGATGGGCCGCAAAATGATGTGACTTCCTCCGAACCAAGACTTTGATTACCGGATTCAATACAGATATCGAGTACGACGGCGTGGTTTACCACGTTCAGACGGAGGACAAAGGGCTCGATTCGCCTCTGATTCTTTCGCTGGTCTACTCGGGCGGAGCAATTCTGGCAAGCAAACGATCGCGTTATGAAGACCTGATTGCCACAGGCTTCGATGAAGCCGTACTTAGCGAGCGTTTGAAACGACAACATCGCCTGATCTGCGCGGCAATCAACGCCGGAAGACTCGAGGACCTCAAGCGCATGGGCGCGAAGAGCGGAGCCGAAGCAGCAACTCCAGTCGAAGAAATTCCTGAAGCCGCAGCTCCAGTCCAAGAAGTTCCTCAGGTTGAAGAGAAAACTGACGTCGAGAGAGGGCCGGGCGACGTCACTATTGAAATTATTCGCACGGGTGAAGAGAAGTATTCGGAATCGTCGTACCCACGTGACACCGCTCCGCTGGTTCTGCCTCAGGGTGTCGAGGGCATTGAACTGCCAGGCGGCGAAGGTTCGCCTTTTACCGTTCACGACCCGCGCCGTCAGTCGCCACACGAGGGACACGTCCAATCAGAAGGCGGTGTGATCATGGCACTGCTGGACGATGCGGAGTTTCACGCCGGGCAGACCTACGAAATTCATGTGATGCTGGAAGATTCGTCGGGTCTACGACCAAAAGCCCTTGGCGGAATGCCGATTTCAGTGAAGATTCTCGGCACGGCGTTTCGGCCGCAAATTTATTCTATTACTACTGAAAGAAGCGGCGTTGCAGTTTTCTCCGCTACGATGCCCAGTTTCACATCCGGCCGCGCCGCAGTGCTGTTCCGCGCCGTAGTCAAAACCGAAACGATCGAACTGCGTCGCGTGATCCATCCCGCCGTCGTTAGTTAAGACAGTACAAATCTTGCGCATCCAGCTAAATGGTGAGGGTAAGGACGTCGGCGACAATATTTCGCTGGCAACGTTAGTCGCCGACTTGAAACTCAAGCCGGAACAGATCGCCGTCGAAGTAAACCAGACTGTCGTTCGCCGCAAGGAATGGGAGAAGACGAGGCTGCGGGTAGAGGACAAGGTTGAAATTGTGCATTTTGTCGGCGGCGGCTGAAACAGTAGGCAGGGCGGCGCAGTAGGCGCTGGGCGGGCGGGCGAATATAATTCTCACATGACAACCGCAGCAGTAGCACCTTCAGACAAGTTTGAGATTGGCAGTCGCGCGTTTACTTCGCGCCTGATCATCGGCACGGGCAAGTACCGTAGCTTTGACGAGATGAAAGCGGCGCATCGAGCCTCGGGCGCAGAGATGGTAACCGTAGCTGTGCGACGCGTGCCGCTTGACCGCAGCAGTGAGTCGTTTCTGGATCACCTCGACCCGTCGCTCCAAATACTTCCAAATACCGCCGGTTGTTATTCCGCCGCTGAAGCGATTCGCACGGCCCGGCTTGCGCGTGAGGCGCTGAACACCGATTTGATCAAGCTCGAAGTGATTGGCGACCAGACAACACTATTTCCTGACAACGAACAAACACTCGATGCCGCACGCGTACTGGCTAAAGAAGGTTTTGTCGTCCTGCCTTATTTCAGCGACGATTTGATCATGGCGAAGAAGTTGCTGGACGCGGGCTGTCCTGCGGTGATGCCGCTGGCCGCGCCGATCGGCTCGGGACTGGGGATTCAGAACCCTGCGAACTTGCGCATCATGCGCGAACAGCTTCCCCACGCGACGATCATTGTTGACGCCGGAGTGGGCACCGCCAGCGACGCTGCAATCGCGATGGAGCTCGGCGCTGACGCCGTGTTGATGAACACGGCGATCGCTGAAGCACAGGATGCGGCGAAGATGGCCGAGGCGATGAAGCTCGCGATTGAAGCAGGCAGGTTGGCTTATCTTGCCGGTAGGATGTCGAAGAGACTTTACGCCAGCGCGTCGAGTCCAATCAGCGGCGTCGTGCGCTAAAAGAGCCCGGGCTTGCCCTCGCTTTTGTGTGACTGTGCTCGACGTTTAGTTTGTTTCGTTCACCCTCGTCCTGCGGCGCCGCCCAGCGCAAGTTCCACCGACTCCTGCTCACGCATCACGCGCTCGCCGCGTTCGGTGATCGAAATCGTCGGATACGTACTGGGCTTAATCCGCAAACAGCGCGCGCTGCACAGCGAGTCGATGTAAAGCAGAATCTCTTCCTGCCGCATGTCCTTGAGCAATCCGTAGGTCGACAGCTCGTTCAAACGCGCTTGCATCACGTTCTTCGCCGCCGAGCCTCGCAGCGTCGCCGCCAAAATCGTTTTTCCAAACCGACCTTTCATGCGTGACGCGCACGCGAGAATTTTGCGCACGCGGAGAAGCTCATCATCTGCCAGAGGCCTTGCCGCCGCGGGCGCCGAACTAACAATCGATTCATGGTTGTCCTGAGACGGAACATTCCGAGGATGCGCACTTCCCGGCGCGCAGTTTCCACACATCCCGCATTGCCGCGGATGGTGCCGATCGCCGAAGTAGTCAAGTATTTGCGCGCGATAACAATATTCGGTGTAGCAAAACTCAATCATCTCGCGCAGCTTGCGACGCTCCTGGGCAGCTCGTCGTTCAACGTCGCCGGGTGACACTCGAAGTTTCGTAGCCGCAACCGTGTCGAGCATCAGAATCGCCCGGGGGCCGCGGCCTGGCTTCTCTCTGGCTGTCGCTGTTGCAGCGGTTGATACGCTTGCGTTACGCGAGTTCATTTCCCAAGGCGGCACATCGCTTGGCCCGCCGACATGTTTTGCGTTCGCCAATCGGTGAATGTGACCGGCGCGTTCCAGCAGGTAGAGAGCCGACTGCACTGCCATTTCGTTCCGTGTGCCGGAGCGTTTCGCAATTTCAGAAGCCGATAAGTCGATTCGCTTGAGCTGGGTACTCAACAAAGTCTGGTAAACGTCGCGGACCGTCTCGGCGCTGGGATACGAACCTTCAATAAAAAACTCGTGCGTATTCTTATCGGCGTAGTTGAACAACAGGACACAGGTTGAAGACAGACCATCGCGGCCCGCGCGGCCAATCTCCTGGTAGTAAGCTTCGATCGAACCGGGCATTTGATAGTGAGCAACGAAGCGAATGTCAGGCTTGTCGATGCCCATGCCGAAGGCGTTAGTGGCAACAATCATTTGCGTGCGGCCGGTCATGAACTCTTCCTGCGCTCTGATGCGCGCGCCGTCTGCCATGCCGGCGTGGTAAGCCGAGACTGTCAGCCCCTGTCCTTGCAGCTGCAACGTGACCTGTTCGACGGCTTTTCTTGTCGCCGCGTAAATGATGCCCGAGCCGGAATGCGTTTTCGCAAGACGCTTGATGTGCGCCACCTTCGCCCGTTCTTTTTCCGTGTGCACCACATTGATGCTGAGATTTGGCCGGTCGAAGCCGCTGACAAATGTTTCCGGTTTTGCGAGGCCGAGTTGCTGGATGATGTCGGAGCGAACGTAAGGGGTTGCGGTCGCGGTCAGCGCAATGGTTTGCGTGCGCGTTTCGCGGTTCAAAGCACTGACCACGTTTTTCAGTCGCAGATAGTCAGGACGAAAATCGTGTCCCCAGGTCGAGATGCAATGCGCTTCGTCGACCGCGAAGAGCGATACGTTGATTGACTGCAAGGCGTCGAGAAAGCGACTGCTGCGAAAACGCTCAGGGGCGACATAGACAAGTTTGAATTCGCCGCGGCGCAGCGCTTCGATACGTGACCATTGCTCCCGTTCGGCGAGGGAACTGTTGATGAATGTCGCTGGCAGCTGACGGGCCCGGAGCGCGTCTACCTGATCTTTCATCAATGCGATCAGCGGTGAGACAACTACGGTCGCGCCGGCGAACATTAGTGCGGGGAGTTGATAGCAGAGCGATTTGCCGCTGCCGGTGGGCATTACGACCACGGCATCTTTGCCTGCGAGGATGGCCCCGATTACTTCGCCCTGACCCTCGCGAAATTCCGCGAAGCCGAAGTGTTCGCGCAAGGAATTGAGGGCGTCAGCGTTTGCATGCATCGCAGGGAGTCTAAAGCGTGGGAATGTCAGGTAGCAATGCGGAGTGATTTGCCGAGAGAAGGCGACGGGCGCAAAAAACTCTTCAGGGTAACTTCCTGAGGCGCGCTTTTCCGAAGTGAACTGTCGGCGGCAACCACTTCACTGAGTCGCCCAGGATTCCCGATTTGACATTAACGATCTCAAGTTGCTCCGGCGTGACCTTAATGAGGATGAAGTCTCTGGCCCGGTCAGGATAGAACGCCTTCCACTCGTCCTTAAACCACTTCGCTTTCGTTTCTGCGTCATTAACTAAACGAGCGGTGCCACGGATGGTGACGTAGGCCTGCGATTCGTGATCAAAATAATAAAGGCTGACGTGAGGGTTGCGACGAATTGCGGCTACTTTTCGCGTCCGCGGATTTGTGCCAATCCAGATAATGAAATTTTTCTCTGGCGGAAAAGGATCGACGGTCCGCGCCTGCGGTCGGCCAGCCGAATCAAGAGTTATGAGAGCGGCGTAGCGGGTCGTGGAGATGATCTCGCGCGCGGCGGTGATTAGTTGCTCGCGGCTAAAGGACTGTTTTGTTTGCTGCGCCAGGGCCGCTGGAGCCCCGGCGAGAAGCAGTGTAAGAACTACAGTCAAAAAAACGCCTTTAAGATTCATAGAAATAGACGGGCTTCGTGTTGTTTCTTGTGGTCTTCGGTTTCGTGTGATCTAGTGGTTGAGCCTCTGTGTCTGCGTGATTAATATTGCGTGGAAAAACCACCACAGAGGCACAGAGAACACCGAGGTTACACAGAGACGAAGTTCCGACGGCGACTTTTCAGACAAGGCTGGTTGAGCCTTTGACTCGAAGGGAAAAGACTATCCACTAAACAACGCGAAACCGAAGCCACATAAAAACACGAAGCGCACGTAACCTCAGCGCCACGTTCGTCTAATCGGATGCGCCTCAGTGTTGAAGACCACGCGCTGGAAACGCAGCGTCTTCGGCGGCGCGAAAAGCAAATAAAAATATTTAAACGTTTCGGCAAAAAGAAAACTATGCATCTGGTCCGCTTTTTCTTTCGTGACGACACTCTTCAGCGAGGCATAACCCTCGTCAGTCCGGCAATACTTAACGAGATCGCTGAACATGGTCTCGCCCATCGTCCGGTATTTCACATTCCGCGTGTAGTGGTAAAGGTAATAAGCCGACTCGACAATCTCTGGCCGCAGCGGATATCCCGGATAAGTAATCGTCAGCGAACGGTAGTTGAGTTCTTCGGGTTCGACGCCGGCCAGAGACCACATCTTAAAAGAGGATTCCTGGAGACGCTTGGCGCGATCAAGATCGCCCGCGAGCGCCAGGACCGCCGGGAAAAAAGCGTCGAGCGCGCCGTAGGTTGTGGCAGTGCGCTTCCCGGTGTTCATGTCGGCGTGACCGTACCAGAGTTCAACGTGCGCCTGCCGGGTTAATTCCCGATCGAATTCATCGGCGAGATAACGATTGATCGCAGTGATGCTCTCGAGCCACATGCGATGACAGTCTTCGTCGCCAAACAACAACCAGCACTTCAAGAGATATTCGTAGTAGCTGTCGATGGCGCCGCTGACGTGACTGTCAGTGTCGGTCCACTTGCCTGTTTCCACATCGATCCACGTGCCCACCAGCCCAAGCGGTGAACGTCGCTTGTAGATCTCAAGCAGCGCGCGTTTGGCTTTATCGTAGAAGACAGGGCGACCCGTAAGTTTACTAAGCGTGCCGAATTCGATAAGCAGCGTGCCCGCTTCCGCAGGGTTCGTTTTCCCGTCGCGTACTTTGCCGGTTTTGAGATTTACGTAGCGATACGGCAAGCCTGTCGGCGACTCAAACACCGGCAGTAAACGGTTGCCGAGATCTTCGGCTAACCAGAGGAGACGCTCGTCGTTAGTTAACTGATACGCTGATAGCAAACCACCGAGCAGTCGGATCGTTACCTCAAAATTCTGAACGTAAATGTCTTTGTCGAACGAAAGATAGCGGACGATCTGACGACGCGTAATTCGTGCTTCGTCATCGAGGCCCATCAGAATCATGGTGTCGAGCGAGTCGACCGGAGTCATCAGCAGCGGCTCGTCGTACCAGTCGCGGTAGGTCTTGCTTAGCGGTTTCAGATCGTCGTGGTCCCAGGCGTATTTCTTGTAACCATTCCAGGCGTGGAGGAATTCCTCTTTGACCTGAGTATCCAGCCTGGGTTTGGTTGATTGCTGCGACTGCGCAGGCAGGGAAGACAGCAGAACAAGCGCTAATACCGCCAGAGAGGTGATCTTTTTGTTGCGCAATGGGTTAGTTTTTGGCGGGCCGTATGAGACTACAGACGACGGGCAATGTGCCTGAATGAGTGCACGCCCAGATTTCAGAAAGCTTTCGACTTTCCGGGTAGTTGGCGAAGAGCCGTTGGCTGAAATCCTCTGGTTTCTCCCGCCACTTGTGCTCAAACATCAAGCTCGTTTCGGGTGGTGCAATGGTGCCGGGACACTGGCTGGTCGGCGTCGACGTGTTACGTGGATTGGGTGCGCCGGCAGCGAAGTCGGCGGAATTCACATTTGTGTCAGTGCAGCCGTTAGCCGCTCGCAAGACCGAAGTAGTGTTGCTGGGAGCGGGAGTTGGTCCAGCGCCTTCAAAGCAGCTCGCAGTGGCGCCATAGCCAACATAATCGATTGCACCCGAAACCTGAGTGCCGCAGGCGGTGGCGCCCGAGAGGGCAGTGATGTTGTTGACTACTGCGACTCGTCCGGCGCCCGTTGCCATCACGATCGTACCAGTCACATCTGCAGTGAACGCCGCGCCATTGGCGCCGCCGCTGGATTCTTTAATGAGGAAGTACTGACCCGGTTGAATCAAACAGGGGCCACTGGGACAAATCGGCGTAACTGTGAATGAGCCGGCGCCGGTGGCCGCAATGTACTGCACCGACCAGCCGGTTACATCGACGGCGGTACCACCACGATTGAACAGTTCAATGAAGTCGTTCAGGAACGGAGCGCCTGTGTTACCGCCGCCACCGTAAACCTGGCTGATGACGATTGCGCCGGGCGTCGCGGCCGAGTCGTCGTTAGTAATTGTTCCCTGACCCTGATTGTCCGTCAGGTTCGCATTCGTTACGTTGGTGACGTTAACGAAGAACGTTTCGTTCGGCTCAACGACGACGTCGCCATTCACCGTCACGTTGAACGTGTAGGTTGTGTTGCCGGCCGTGATCGTTTGCGACGTCAAACTTTGCGCAACGTAATCGTTGTCCTCAGTAGCAGGGTTATCGTCCTGGGCCGTCCCGTCGGCGGTCGCAATATCGAATGTCACACCACCGGCAGGTGCCGGAGCAGACAAGCTCACGGTGAAGGCAAACGTTGTCGTACTACTATTGCCTTCCGCGAGAGTGACATCATTGACGGTCAGATTCGGCAAGGGCGCGCTGTCGTCGTTTTGAATCGTGCCGAGGCCCTGGCCGTCGCCTAAGGTGGCGCCGCTAACGTTGGTCACGTTGACGAAGAAAGTTTCATCGGGCTCGACGTTAACGTCGCCGTTCACGGTTACCGCGAAGTTGTAGGTCGAATTGCCGGCGGTGATTGTTTGCGAAGTAAGCGAATTCAAAAGGTAATCGTTGTCCGCAGTCGTGGCGGAATTGTTCTGGGTTGCGATGTCGAAGGTGACGCCGCCGGCGGGAGCAGGGAACGACAAGCTGACAGTGAAGCTGGCGACGACAGTACCGCTGTTGCCTTCAGTGACTGACACGTCATTGATCGTGAGAGTCGGTGTGCCACCACAACTGCTAATGGGCGAAGCGCTGTTTCTTGGTGCTGCGGGATTAGTAACGACCGTAAAGTCAGCCGAGTTGTTGTCGCTGTCGACGCAGCTGCTGGTGCGGCGCGCCGACTTCGTCGCACTTAACACCGCGGTCGCGGTTGTTTCTGAACAATTGGCCGAACCGTAACCAATGAAGTCGGCGACGGTGGCGCCGATCGGACAACCACTGCCAGTCAAGACAGTTGTGCCAGCGACTAAAGCGACCTTGCCATCAGTCGCCGCCATGTTGATGGCAGTGTTGGTGGCGTCGGCGGTTGGTAAAGGCGCGCCATTGGTTGTTCCGCCAGCGAGAGAAATCAGGAAGTATTGTCCCGGCAACAGCGAGCCAGTCGTCAGATTAATTGTGTTGCCGCTGGAGAAGGTGCCGGCCGCCGAGGCGTACTGAACTGAATAAGGCGTGACTGCGAAGTTCACGGTGGCCGTGCCGCGATTGAACAACTCCACAAAATCGTTCTGGAAAGTGGCGCCGGCGTTGTTGCCGCCGCCATAAATCTGACTGATTACCAGCAGCGCCGCGTCGTCGTTTTGAATGTTGCCCTGACCCTGACCGTCGTTCACCGAAGCATTAACAACATTCGCCAGATTAACGAAGAAGGTTTCGTTTGGCTCGACCAACGAATCGCCGTTCACGGTCACGTCGAAGGTGTAGGTGCTGTTACCAGCCGTGATCGTTTGACTGGTCAAGCTACGCGCGACGTAATCGTTGTCTTCGCCGCCGGGCGTGCCGTCTTGCGCGGTGCCGTCCGCGGTCGCGATGTCGAAAGTGATACCGCCGGCCGGCGCTGGAAGCGAAGAAGTCACCGTAAACGAGAAGATGGTTGTGCCGCTATTGGTTTCGTTCGCGGTGACATCGCTGACGCTGAGCGCCGGACTGTCGTCATTTTGAATAGTGCCGAGACCCTGAGAGTCGCTGGCGGTCGCGCCCACAACGTTACTGACGTTAACGAAGAACGTCTCGTTTGGCTCGATGACAAGATCGCCATTGACGGTAACATCGAAGTTGTAGCTCGAACTTCCGGCCGGAATCGTCTGCGACGCGAGCGTGTGCTGCACATAATCGTTATCGGCGAGCGTAGCTGTGTTGTCTTGCGTGGCAATGTCAAAGGTGACGCCGCCGGTGGGCGCGGGCGCAGACAAGTTCACGGAAAAAGTGAATAGCTTTGTACCGCTGTTGCCTTCGGGAAGAGTGACGTCGGTGACAGTCAACGCCGGCAGATCGTCGTTCCGGATCGTGCCCTGGCCGGTGCCGTCAGTTAGTGTCGCACCGGAAACGTTTGCCAGATTCACGAAGAACGTCTCGTCGTTCTCAATTACCACATCGCCGTTCACGGTCACGGTAAACGTGTAGGTTTGCTGGCCCGCCGGTATGACCTGATTGGTAAGGCTGTGTGCAATGTAGTCGTTATCTTCAGTGGCCGGCGTGTGATCCTGTGCGGTGCCGTCGGCTGTCGAAATGTCGAAGGTGACGTCGGTCGAGGGTGCAGGGGCTGACAGACTCACGGTGAACGTCGCGATACTCGTACCGCTGTTGCCCTCAACTATGCTCACGTCATTGATCGTCATATTCGGCGGCACACCCGGTGAGCAGTTGTTGAATGGCGAACTCGTGTTGCGCGGGAATGGCGCTGAGACCAGGAAATCAGCCGCGTTATCGTTCGTGTCAGTGCAGCCCCCATCCTTGCGCAAGTCAGTGGTTGAATTGCCCGGCGCACCGGCACGGCCTGAACCTTCGAAGCAATCTGCCGTCGTTCCGTAACCAACAAAGTCTACGACCGTTGCTCCCAGCGGACAGCCGCTGCCGCCGAGCGCCGTGGTTCCCGAAACGAGCGCAACTTTGCCGGCGCCGGCGGCCATTGCGATAGTGCCGTTCGCATCTGGTGTCGGCAGTGGGCCGCCACTTGCGCCGCCGCTTGAAAGTTGAATCAGGAAATATTGACCGGGCGCCATTGAGCCGCTAGTCAAATCAACCTTGCTTGAGCCGAAGGTGGCCGTGGCACCCGCGTACTGCACAGAGAACGGAGTTATCGCGAAGTTGACCGTGGCAGTCCCGCGATTGAACAACTCGACAAAGTCATTCGTGTATTGCGCGCCAGCATTGCCGCCGCCACCGTAGACCTGGCTGATCACGAGATTTGCAATGTCGTCGTTTTGGATTGTGCCCTGGCCCTGACTGTCGGTGATGGCAGCGTTGACCGCGTTACTGATATTGACGAAGAACGTTTCATTAGGCTCGATGAATGTATCGCCGTTCACTGTTACGTCGAAGGTGTAACTCGTATTTCCGGCGGTGATCGTCTGTCCGGTCAGACTTCTGGCTACATAGTCGTTGTCTTCACTCGGTGGATTGTCGTCCTGCGCGGTGCCGTCCGCGGTCGCGACATCGAATGTGATGCCGCCGGCGGGCGCGGGCAGCGTTGACGTCACCGTAAACGTGAACGTCGTTGTGCCTGCGTTCGTCTCAGCTTGTGACACATCGCTCACGCTTAACGCCGGACTGTCGTCGTTAAGGATCGTGCCCTGGCCCTGGCCATTCCCGACCGCTGCTCCGCTCACGCTTGTGACATTCACGAAGAACGTTTCGTTTGGTTCGATGACTGCATCGCCGTTCACCGTCACGTCAAAGTTGTAATTTGAACTCCCGGCCGGAATCGTCTGCGACGTCAGCGTATGTTGGACGTAATCGTTGTCGGCGAGCGTGGCCGTGTTGTCTTGCGTAGCAATGTCGAACGTCACACCGCCCGCCGGGGCTGGAGCCGACAAGCTGACGGCGAACATGAACGTGCTCGTTCCCGTGTTGCCTTCATTCTGCGAGACATCGTTGATCGTTAAGGAGGGCAGATCGTCATTCTGGATCGTGCCCTGGCCCTGCCCGTCGGTGATGGTTGCGCCTGAGGCGTTCGTGACGTTAACGAAGAACGTCTCATTCGGCTCGACAGCGACATCGCCGTTCACCGTCACAGTGAAGGTGTAAGTTGATTGCCCCGCGGGAATGATCTGGTTCGTCAAACTTCGCGCCACATAGTCGTTATCTTCAGTGGCGGGATTGTGGTCCTGAGCAGTGCCGTCAGCGGTCGCAATGTCGAAAGTGATATCGGTGGATGGCGCTGGCGCGGACAGGCTGACCGTAAACGTCGCGGTCGTCGTGCCACTGTTAGTCTCAACGACGCTCACGTCGTTAATCGTCAGATTCGGTGGGGCGCCGGGCGTGCAGTTGTTCAATGGCGAACTCGTGTTGCGCGGGAAGGGAGCCGACACCAGAAAATCCGCGGCGTTGTCATTGGTGTCAGTGCAGCCGCCAGCCTTGCGGAAGTCGGCGGTGGTGTTGCTTGGCGCCGGCGCGCGTCCGGAACCTTCGAAACAATCCGCCGTAGTCCCGTAGCCAACGAAATCGACGATCGTTGCGCCAAGTGGACAGCCGCTGCCGGTTAACGCCGTCGTACCCGAGACAAGCGCAACTTTTCCTGCTGTGGCCGCCATCGCGATGGTGCCGGTGGCGTCGGGCGTTGGTAGTGGGACGCCATTGGCGCCACCGCCAAGTTGAACCAGGAAGTACTGACCCGGAGCTATGCTTCCCGTGGTTAGATCCACTTTGCTTGATGAAAAACTGGAAGTAGCACCGGCGTATTGGACCGAGAACGGAGTGGTGGCGAAGTTTACGGTCGTGCTGCCGTGATTGAAGATCTCGACAAAGTCATTTGTGTACTGTGCGCCGGTATTACCGCCGCCGGCATAGGCCTGACTGATCACCAGCAATGCGCCGTCGTCGTTTTGAATTGTGCCCTGGCCCTGTCCATCGAGGATCGAGGCGCCGGTAGCATTCGAGAGGTTAACGAAAAATGTTTCGTTGCCCTCGACGGTGGTGTCGCCGTTGACAGTGACATCAAACGTGTACGTGGTGTTACCGGCGGTGATCGTTTGCGCCGACAGACTTCTGGTCACGTAGTCGTTGTCTTCGGTTGTCGGATTATCGTCCTGAGCGGTGCCGTCTGCTGTCGCAATATCGAAGGTGATGCCGCCCGCCGGGGCTGGCAACGATGAAGTGACGGTAAAGGTGAAGGTGGTTGTACCGCTATTGCCTTCGTTGGCCGTGACGTCGTTGATACTCAGCGTCGGGCTATCGTCGTTTTGAATCGTGCCGACACCCTGACCGTCGCTGATCGTTGCGCCGGCGACGTTGCTGACGTTCACAAAGAACGTCTCATTCGGCTCGATCACCGCGTCGCCGTTAACGGTAACTGCAAACTGATAGGTTTGATTGCCGGCGGCGATCGTCTGCGTCGTCAGGCTGCGCGACACGTAATCGTTGTCGGCAATCGTGGCGGTGTTGTCTGCGGTGGAGATATCAAAAGTCACGCCGCCGGCGGGCGCAGGCGCTGATAGGCTGACGGTGAAATTGAAAGTAGTAGTCCCGCTGTTTCCTTCATTTGCCGAAACATCGTTGATGCTCAGCGTGGGCACTGTGGCGACGCAGCCGTTGGCGCCGTCTGGCGTCGGAACGAACTGATTGTAAGTCGATGTGTTGCGCGGGCCTCCGGAACCATTCGGGCAGCGTTGGTTGGAGTTGACGGTGCCATTCCCGCCAGCGTCTTCGTTGACTTGTGGCTGACCGGAATTCAGCAGCGTCAGCAAGCCAGCGTCGTCCGCGTCATTCGTGTCGTAAACCAGCGCGTCGATCAGGTTCGTGGTCGTCAGTGGCGTACCGTTCGGGAATGCAGACGCGTTGCCAACGTAGATCGCTACCGCGTCCGCGCCGTTCTGCATCAGGCCGTCAGTGAAGGTCATGTCAACGCCAGGAACGGCGGCGTTGCCGAGCGTGAAGTAGCCACTCGCGTTTGTTGTCTTGCCGTCAAGATCGAACGCGGCATACGAGGAATCGTCCGAACCGTTGTAGAAGACAATGACCAACCCAGTCAGCGACGTGTTGCCGGCGCCGCCGTCGTAAAGCTCGACGAATTCCTGCGTGTCAGTGCCTGCCTGATCAGAATCAACTTCATTAATTACTACATTCGGCGCCGCCGCCGCGTTCACGGTCAGTGTCGCCGGCGGCGACTGCACACCGCGGCCCGTCGCGCGAATCTCGGCGGTACCTGCTGAGACTCCGGTTGCCAGACCGTTCTGGTCTATGGTGGCAACGCTGTTGTTGCTTGATTGCCAGGAGAAAATTACGCCGGGAATTTCGTTGTTGCTGGCGTCGAACGCCCGCGCGGTGAATTGTTGCGTCTGATTCGCGTTGATGGTTGCGCTGGCTGGTGAAACTTCAACTCGCGCCACCGCCGGTGCACAGGTACTAAACGCGGCGCCATTGATTTGGGTGCCCGGACTGAAGGCGCGGACACCCCCGCTGGCGGCGAGGTGTTGCGCAAAGTTACCCGTGATGTCCGGCGAACGCGTGACAGACTGATTGTTGTCGCCGGCGTTATCGGCTGAGTTGCCGTAAGAGACGAGGTTCGCGATCGCGCCTGTTTGATCCTGCAAAGTAATCGCGCCGCCACTATTCACCAACGACAGACCGCCGGTCGACGCCTGCAAAACCAGTGCGCCACCAAAAGCAGGATCGTTCGGGTTGAAACTGGCATTGCCGCCGCCGAAGACAACGACTGCGCTACACGGCCGCAGCACCGTGCCGGCTGCGAACAGATGACGAACCGTGTCTGAACCCGTGCCCCGCGTGAATAGACGGTAACCGCTGATGTCAATGTCGTGGTTAGTGGTGTTTACCAGTTCGATAAATTCGTCGTCGGCTGAATCGCGTACGCCGTCGCGGTTAGCATCGCCCGCGAGGTCGCCAGCTGCTGAGCCTGGCGGGTCGGCCAGGAACTCATTGATCAAGATATCGCGTCGCGCATCACCGCTAAACTCGACTGACGCCGGATTGCTGTCGCGACCATCAGCCCGGATCACGAGGTCAACTTTGCCGACGCCACGTAAATCGGAAGGCACAAGCACATGCACTTCATCCATGCCGGGCATGTTGGGCGTGTGCACTATCGATTCCAGCGTCAGGGTGCGACCGCCGGCAGTAACTGAGACCGTTGTTCCGTTGCGAACACCCGTCGAGAAAATAATTAGTCGGAGGTTGCCGCTGGTTGGATCAAATGGGCCCGGTTGCAGCGTGTCAGCGTTGAGAACCATGGCTTCGCCCAGGCCATCGCCCGTTTTAGTGAAAATTCCCGGCGCTGCGCGGAGGACGGTCACGCTGCCGCGACTTTGAAAACCATCTGAGTTTGTAACTACGACGTCCGCCGTTCCCAACACGGTAGTTGCGGGCACATGGAAATGTACTTCCGTCGGAGAAACAAAAAATATTTGCGCGGGCTGGCCGTTAACTGTGACGCTCGTGCCTGCCACGGTGGTGGGGAAACTACCATCCGGATTGCGCGTGGCCTGCTGCGAGCTGAAGGCGAGCGCGCCGCCGATGGCTACGGCCATGCTGTCGGGAGCAACCGCCTTCGTGGTTGAAGGTTCGTGGCCAAACGAGGCGCGGTTGAAGACGGTAATCGTCCCGGTAGTCGGACGCGCCGGAGTTCCGGTTAAGTAGATTTCCGAATTGTTCTCAAAGACGTCAAGCGAAACGGGACCGGAAAGCAATCGCGGAAAATTGAACGCGACCACTGAACCATCATCGTTTAGTGATGACACTACGTCAGCGCTCGCGCCTGAAGTAGTCAGGTTGGTAATGCGGCCAATAGTTCCCGACGGAAGATCAAACGTGTAAAGCTCAACGCCGCCGTCAGAGTTGCTGCCGGTACCGGTTACAGTTCGTCTGGTTGCAAAGGCGATTTTGCTCCCGTCGCCGCTGATGGTCGGATAGAGCGGAACGTCCGTTACCCGCGTGCCGAGCGTCGTGACTTGTCGCGTTGTGTTGTTGTTGCGCCCGTCGAATAAATAAACCTGACTACCGTTGGCGACCGGCAGTGCCGACCACACCACGCGCTGGCCATCATCAGAAATCGCGCGACCGAAAGTCATTGCCAGCGACTGAGCGTTGGCGACCAGCACGCGCACCGAAGGAGTGCCGACGCGATTTTGCAGCAACAGGTCGCGATTCGCGCTGGTGGTTGCGCCGTTGTCGCGAATGTAGGCGATACTGGCGCCGTTGCCACTAATCTTTGCGTCAGTTGAACCGACGATTCCGGATGTGTTCGTGAGCTGCGTGAAGCTTTGGGCAGCAGAATCGTAGACGAAAACTTCCAGGTTGCCATCCGAATTTTGGCTAGCCAGATCGCGGTTAGACGAGAAGGCGATGAAGCGTCCGTCATCGGAAATCGACGGCGAGAAGTTGCCATTGGTAATGCGGTTGGAAATGTCGCCGGGCGAAGTACTGGTGACTTGAATCAGGCGCGCGCCGTCATAAAGAAAAATTTCGGAGTTGGCATCGTTGTTGCTCCCGAGCGGATTGTCTTTGGAAGCAAACGCGATTCGGGAACCGTCCTGCGAAAGGGCCGGCGCCGGTGCACGCGTCGCGCCCATTTGCAAAAACGTGGCGGGGTCTAGCGAAACGTTCGCGCGAATGGCGCGGAAAGCGTCGGCACCTCCGGCATGGGCTACGTCTTCAGTTGATTCAAAACCGACGATGCGTCCGTCACCGCTAATTGCAGGGTTGAGGTTGATGCCGTCTTCAGTGGTGTTGGTGATCCGCCGTAGCGGAGACTGCGTCTGCGCGGTCTGCCAGAACATGGCGCACAGAGTAGCGGCGGCGACGAGGACAAAGAGGATTCGTCTGGAACGATGCATTCGGTTCTGAACTATTGACGATTTCCAACTGCCGAATGTCGATTACACGTCACTCCAAGGGCTGGGCTATTCGGCAATCGGAATTTGGCGATCGGAAATGAGCAAAGGCGCGTCTGCTAGAATAGAAAACGCCGGACTACAGAACTGGACTTGATCGACTATCTACGGAGACTGACGGATTCTACCGTTTTCTCGGGGAAAGACAAGTTTTTGCAGCCAATCAAGAATCGCAAAGGATGAAAGATTTCTAATGAAAATTTTGCTCGCGGGATCACATGGATTGGTAGGCACAGCCTTGATCAAGTCGCTCGAGGCGGCGGGCCATGAAGTCGCTCGGCTGGTTAGGTACACGCCGCACGACACGAGAGAAATTGAATGGAGTCCGGAGCGTTACAGTATTGCCATTTCACGCATCGAGGGATTCGACGCGGTGCTGAACCTGGCAGGTGAAGGCATTGCCTCGGGACGCTGGACTGAGGAGAAAAAACGCAGCATTCGCGAGAGTCGAGTTAAAGGCACGAAATTGTTGAGCGATGTGATGGGCAGTTTGGAAAGACCACCAGCGACATTTATTTGCGCGTCAGCAATTGGGTTCTACGGAAATCGCGGCGACGAAGTGCTGACGGAAGCAAGTGAACCAGGGAATGATTTTCTATCGGGAGTTTGCGTTGAGTGGGAAGAAGCGACGCGCTCGGCGTCGGAGAAGGGAATTAGAGTAGTGAATGCGCGCTTCGGAGTGATTTTGGATAAGGAAGGTGGCGCGCTCGCGAAGATGTTGCCGCCGTTCCGCATGGGAGTCGGCGGAAGAATCGGCAACGGCCAACAATGGATGAGTTGGATCGCGCTCGATGATGTGATCGGTGGGCTCGAGTTTGTACTCGTGAACGATTCGCTGCGAGGTCCGGTAAATTTCGTTGCTCCTAATCCGGTGACGAACGCGGAGTTTACAAAATCACTTGGCAAGGCTTTGTCGCGACCGACGATCTTTCCGGTACCAGCGTTTGGTGTGAAGCTTCTGTTTGGGGAGATGGGTGAAGCGTTGTTGCTGGGAGGGCAGCGGGTGGAACCAGCGAAGCTGAAGCAGTCAAGTTACAAGTTTCAGTATGCCAATCTGGATCAGGTGTTAGACCACTTACTCAGAAAGTAATCTACTCAAACGCAAAAGAGCGGGCGCAAGCCCCCTTTCCCAACCCCGAAGGTTATTGGAATTGAGTTTGATCACCTGGTTGAAAGGCTTTCAATCTGGAATTAACAGGCCCTGAGTTCAGCTCTCAGCTCGGGAAGGTGGGCTTGCCCCCGCTCTTTTCTTAGAGGTTTCCCTATATCAGCTAGCGCTGATTTCTCTGTGTTCAGCAAACTCATCAAGTGCGCTGAAAACTTCCAACGCATACTTCACATTGCCAAACGGCGCTGACACTTGCACGCCCTGAATCAAGTCGCGCACCTCCACCAGCGACTCGCGCGCAATCTTCAGCCCTTCATCACGACCAGCCTCTTTACTGATCGCTGACGCGGCACGCATGCGGTCCATGATTTCCGGAGTCACTTGCACCCCTGGCACTTCGTTGTGCAAAAACTCCGCGTTGCGGAAGGAAACCAGCGGCCAGATGCCGGCGACAATCGGAATGCGGCAGTGCTCGATGCGTTTGAGAAAGTCGCGCAGTTGTTGCGTATCGAAGACGGGCTGCGTGATGGCGTATTCGGCGCCCGCTTCGATCTTCCACTCAAAGCGTCTCATCTCCTCTTCCAGGTTGACCGCGCCGGGGTTGACGCCGACGCCAATCGAAAACGCCGTTGGTTCACCGATCGGATTGTTACCGATGTCGAGACCATGGTTCAGTTTGTTCACCATGTTCGTTAGACCGATGGCGTCGATATCAAAAACTGCGGTGGCGTCGGGATAAGGGCCCATCTTCGGCGGGTCGCCAGTGATCAGAAGTAGATTTCTTAAACCCAGAGCGGCAGCGCCCAAAATGTCCGACATCATTCCGAGCAGATTGCGATCGCGACAGCAGTAATGCAGCACCGCCTCGATGCCGATTTCCTGTTGCACCATCACCGCAGTCGCCATAGCGCCCATGCGCGTCTGCGCGCGTGGTCCGTCAGGAATGTTGACGCCATCAACGCCGGCCGTCTTTAGAAGTCTGATCGACTCGAGCGTCTTGGACGGATTGCAGCCTTTCGGCGGTAGCACTTCGACCGTCGTGACGAATTCACCTCTCGCGATCTTCCGCGCCCAATTTGATCGTTCTTCAGCCGGGACAACAGTGACGTCAGGCGGCTTTAGATCATGCAGGCTGACGTGACCGGGCTCAGCCACCGCCACCTGCTGCGTTCGCGGACTAAACTGCCGGAGGGCGTCAGCGATCATTTTGATGTGCGCCGGCGTCGTGCCACAGCAACCACCTACGAATTTCGCGCCCGCCTGAATGATGCGACGCGAGTACTCAGCCATGTACTCCGGCGAACACATGTAGATCTGTCGCCCGTTTACATCGCGTGGCAGTCCGGCGTTTGGTTGGGCGGAGAGCTTGAGATTGGTGAAGGTGCGCATCTTTTCGATCGCGTTCAGCACAATCGCCGGACCCACTCCGCAGTTCAACCCAATTACGTCAGCGCCCCACTCTTCAAGCTGCGTTGTAAAAACTTCTGCGGTTGCGCCGAAGAGCATATTACCGTCCATCTGGATCGTCACTTGTGCGACAATCGGCAAATCACTCAAGTCGCGCACCGCCCTGATGGCCTGATGTAGTTCTGATAAGTCGGAAAATGTTTCCAGTACGAAAAGATCAACGCCACCCTCAAGCAACGCCGAGACCTGCGTCGTAAACATCGCTTTCGCTTCGTCGAACGAAGTTGGCCCATACGGCTCGATGCGCAAGCCCAGCGGCCCGACTGCGCCAGCAACCAGCGCGCGATGGCCGGCCGCTTCACGTGCGATTTGCGCCGCCTTGATATTGATCTCGCGCACGTTAGCCTCGAGTCCGTAGGGCTGAAGCTTGTTGACGTTGGCGCCGAACGTGTTTGTCTCGATTATGTCGGCGCCGGCGCGCACATATTCGGCGTGAACGTCGCGGACGAGGTCGGCGGCGACGAGATTCAGTTCGTCGTAGGAACGGTTGATATAGATGCCCTTGGTGTAGAGCATCGTGCCCATCGCGCCATCAAACATGTAGGCGCGGTCGGATTCGAGAAGGTCGCGAAAGGTTTGCATGTTAGTAAGACAGACATTCTTGTCTGTCTCCTCATTACAGACAGGCAGGAATGCCTGTCGCACTAAACAAAAAATCCCGCGCTAAACAACGCGGGACTTCGGTAATGCCTGAAGTTTTTCGGGTCCGTCGGCTTTGACTGCCCGAGCTGTTTAGCGGTTGTTTTCCGTGGCCGCAAGTCGCCTTAACTCACCACGTTTTACAGTTGTGCTTATACGCCTGCCCAAAGTCGACTGTCAAGCAGTCCTTAACCCAGGTAGTGGGTCAGTTTCAGTGTTGAGCGGCTGCGCCTGTCTCTCAAGGTAGTGACGAAAAATCAGAACCGGGAGGGGTAGGGCCGGCCGTAGCGAAACTCTTTGGAGTGCGGTGACAGGTCACTGCACTCCAAAGAGTTGACAGGCTCACCGTATTTTGGCTGAATGCTCGCGTTCTTCTTTTACTTTGCGTGCGGCGATTCTCAGACGCAAAGCTCTTCCCAAATGATAAGACTGATGGCGCAATAGTTTTTTCTTTCCCCTGCGGTTAATTAGATTCGAATAGGACACTCAGCATGAGCACACCGATCGACGCCAGTGGATCAACTTCACTCACCGTTCCCGACCGGGGATTCTTTGGCCATCCGCGCGGACTCTCCACACTCTTCTTTACCGAGATGTGGGAGCGGTTCAGTTACTACGGCATGCGCGCCCTGTTGACGCTCTACATGACCTCGAAGATCGCGGACGGTGGGCTCGGTTTTGACGAGAAATACTCCAGCCTTATTTACGCTTGCTACGTTTCGTCGGTGTGGTATCTCCCGCTGGTAGGTGGCTGGCTGGCAGACAAAGTTCTCGGCGCGCGGCGCGCAGTCTTGTTCGGCGGAATCATTATCGCCTGCGGTCACTATGCGATGGTCTTTGATAGTGTGCCGACATTTTACGCCGCGCTTGTCTTGATAGCTTTTGGCACCGGCCTGCTGAAGCCAAACATCAGCACGATGGTGGGGCAGCTATACAGCCCTGAAGACAAGCGACGTGATGCAGGATTCTCGATTTTTTATATGGGAATCAATTTGGGAGCATTCATCTCGCCGTTCGTTACAGGATTTCTCGCGCAGAAGGCCTGGTTCAAAGGCGTGATTACATCACTCGGTTTCAACCCGGCGCATAGCTGGCACTGGGGATTCGCTGCGGCCGGCGTCGGCATGACGGTCGGTGTAATTCAGTATGTTCTCGGAAGTAAACGACTCAAGGATGCGGGCTTGAGGCCAACAAAAGCGGCTCATCCCACTGTAGAAAGCCCTCGCGGCAAGTTGGACGTAATAACTGCGGCTCTTGCGATTGTTGGTGCGCTTTTGGGCGCTGGCTTCGGTTACCGCTTTGATTCGGGTTGGATATCTGTCCCGTTCTGGACAGTGTGCGGCTACTTCATCGGCTACCTCGGTGGCACCACGCGCTTCTTAAAGGGCGAGGAACTGATGCGAGTATTCGTTATCTACATCCTCGTACTCTTCTCGATCATCTTCTGGATGACGTACGAACAAGCCGGGTCAAGTCTTACCTTGTTCGCCGAACGGCTTACTAATAATTCCATCTTCGGATGGGAGTTTCCTTCTAGTTGGTTTCAATCGGTGCCTGCCATCTTCGTGATCATGTTGGCTCCCGTCTTTGCGTTCATCTGGCACCGCATGGGTGATCGGCAGCCATCGAGTCCGGCAAAGTTTTCCCTCGGTTTACTGTTCGCCGGATTGGCTTTTGTTGTAATCACTTTTGCCGCTCGACTGACCGGGGCGGGACGCGTATCGCCGATCTGGCTGGTGGTTGTTTACTTCATCCAAACTGTGGGAGAGATGTGCCTGAGTCCAGTCGGATTGAGCACGATTACCAGGCTGTCACCGGCAAGGATGGTTGGATTAATGATGGGTGTTTGGTTTATGTCAATTTCTGTCGGCAGTTATATCGCCGGTCGAACGACCCAACTGTTCGAAGCAGGAACGCCCGAAGTGTTAACGCGCGCCTTCGGCATTTTTGCTGGAATTACTCTGGCAGCGGCGCTGCTTCTGGCGCTACTCACGCCGTTGATTAAGAAGATGACGCCAAGTCCCAAATCCACTTGATAGTAGGAGAGAACAAGTAGTGCGGACACCGATACACCTGCTTATTGCCTTTTTGTTTCTTACGCTGGTTCCTGCAACTCGCTCCCAGAACAAACTACTGACCATTGACGACATTTACGATCCGGTGAAGCACGTAAACTTCAACGGCTTCGCGCCGAACGTTCGCTGGCTGAAAGATGGCCGACATTACCTGCTTACGAACGACCCGGCCAAAGTTCCGGCCCCACGATTACAAAAGGTTGAGGCCGCCACCGGAGAAGTTTCTCAATTCCTTGATGCCGCAAAAATGTCAGCGGCCCTGACCGCCGCCGGCGTGCCCGAGCAAGACGCCAAAGCCCTGGCTAATCGTCCGACATATTTCTTCAATCATGCCGAAACAGCCGTGCTGCTCAATACAAGCAATGATCTTTTTTACTACGAACTCGGCAGTGACAAAGCAATCCGCCTTGGTAACAACGCCGACGAAGAAGTTGGCGAAACCTTTAGCCCGGATGATCGCACGATTGGTTTCGTCAGAAACAACAACATCTACGTCTACGATCTCGCAGCGCAACGCGAGCGGCAACTGACAACCGACGGTGGGCCAAAGATTCTCAACGGACGACTTGATTGGGTCTATCAGGAAGAACTCTACGGCCGCGGAAATTTCGAGGCTTACTGGTGGAGTCCGGATTCAACGAGGCTTACCTACATCCGGTTTGACGAGAATCCCGTCGGAAATTTCACCGTCGTCGATCACATTCCCTACGCACAAACCCTCGAGCAAACTCCTTATCCGCGCGCCGGCGAACCGAACCCGATCGTGAAACTCGGCGTCGTCGCTGCGGCCGGAGGGGAGACGCGTTGGGTCGACACTTCCAAATACACGCCGACCGATTTTTTGATTGTTCGCGTTACCTGGACGCCCGACAGTTCGCGCGTCGTTTATCAAGCGCAAAACCGTGAGCAGACATTTCTTGACCTGAACGCCGCAAACAGCAGCGACGGAAAAACCACCACGCTGTTTCGCGAGACGTCGCCGGCCTGGGTTGAAGTTCAGTCGAATCCGTCTTGGCTCAGGGACGGTTCGTTCATTTGGGAAAGCGCGCGCAACGGCTGGATGCATCTCTACCACTACGGGCAGGACGGCAAGCTCATCAACCAGGTCACGACTGGCAAGTGGGAAGTGCGCAGCGTCGAAGGTATCGATGACGACAAGGGCTTGATCTATTTCAGCGCTACTGAGCACAGCCACATTGCGCCTCAGGAGTATCGCGTGAAGGCTGACGGCACGGGCTTTACGCGACTGACGCAAGGTGAAGGCTCACACAAAATTTCTTTGAGCCCAACCGAAAGTTATTTTGTCGACAGCTTGAGCGACGTGAATACGCCACAGCAGCTTCGTTTATTTGATGCTGACGGAAAGTTGGTTCGCGTAGTTGCCGAAAACAAGGTTGAGACGACCAGGGACTACAAGCTGGGCAGCGCCGAATTTGTCAAAGTAAAAAACCGCGACGGCTTCGAAATGGAAGCGATGATGATCAAGCCGCCCGACTTCGATCCGACTAAGAAATATCCGGTGCTGGAGTTCACCTACAGTGGGCCGCACGCGCCGCAAGTGAAAAATGCCTGGGGCGGCGTTGCGTACATGTGGCACCAGATGTTGGCGCAGAAGGGCTATATCATCTGGATTTGCGACAACAAAACCGCCAGTGGCAAAGGCGCGGAATCGGAATGGCCGCTATACAAGGAATTCGGCAAGCTGGAACTGCGGGACCTCGAAGACGGCATCGCCTGGTTGAAAACTCAGCCTTATGTCGACGGCGATCGCATTGGTCTCTGGGGCTGGAGCTACGGCGGCTTCATGACGAGCTATGCGTTAACTCACAGTAAGACTTTCAAGATAGGCATCTCTGGTGGGACAGTCGGCGACCAGCGCACCTACGATTCCATTTATTCTGAACGCTACTTGTTGACGCCGCAGCATAATCCCGAAGGCTACCGAAACAGTTCGCCGCGCTTCTTTGCCAAGGACCTCAGCGGCAAGTTGCTCCTGATACACGGAGCGATGGACGACAACGTTCACGTGCAAAACACAATTCAGTTTGCGTATGAACTACAGAAGGCAGGGAAACAGTTTCAGATGATGCTGTATCCGAAGTCGCGGCATGGCGTGACCGATCCGCTGCTGCTGAAACAGATGCGACAGATGATGGCGGATTATGTGGTGGCGAATTTGTAGTAGCTACAGATCGGTTTCTTTCAACTCAGCAACCTTCATAAAGTGACGGAGCAAGCCGGTTTTCAGGCTTTGATTTCCATGTATTGGAACAGAAATGCGAATCTCGCTGCCTGATTTTCCATAAATGTGATGACTACCGTTGACGCGAAGCAACTGCCAGCCGCGTCGCTCCAGAATCCTGGCGAATTCCTATATGGCGATCTCTAACACGCGATCCTGCCCGTTTAGTTGTGTGGGTAAAACGTCCACGGACAGACATCCTTCGATGGCTTCATGAAGGTTATGAATCAATTCCTCAAGAGTCTCTCCCTGAGTGGCGCAGCCAGGAATGCTTGGGACCTCGGCCCAAAAGCCACCCTCTTCGGCCTCATGAACTACCACCTTGATTTTCATGCGCCAATTATACTTCTGCGGTGACCCATCCGCTATCGCGGACGGTACTGACCTCACATTCGACGAGACTACAGATTCAACGACGCATCACCTTCGCTGACACTGCGGACAGAAGTAAGTTGATCTGCCACCCTGCACCGCGCGTCTGATTTTTGTTCCACAGTTCACGCAAGGTTCACCTGCCCGTTCGTACACCCGCCAAAATCTTTCCGGCGCTTCAAAGTAACTTGAGTTGCCGTCGCTCAAATCAATGCGCAAGGTTGAGCCGGCATCGATTGCTTCTTGCAGCGTCGCGCGAATTGCTTTGTGAAGTATGATCGCACGCGCCTTCGACAGTGTATTGGCCGCCTTAAATGGACTCACGCGCGCAAGGAAGAGCGCTTCACTCGCGTAGATGTTGCCGAGACCAAGAATTTTTGTCTGGTCCAGCAGCAACTGCTTCAAGCTGCGAGTTGATCGCGCGAGCGTCTCGCGAAAATGTGTGAAGCTGAAATCGTCAGTTAACGGCTCCGGCGCGAGCGCCTCAACTTGCGGCAGGCGCGCCAGTTTCTTAGCCGGCAACAGCACCATCCGGCCAAACTGTCGCATATCGCAGTAGACCAGGCGCCGATCATCGTCGAGGTGAAACACGACGTGGGCGTAAGCCGGCAAATCGTCGTCGGAAGTGATGCACAAAAACTTCCCGGTCATTCGCAAGTGAACCACCAGCACATCGCCCGAATCCAGTTCGAACAGAATGTACTTCCCGCGCCGGTTAAGGGCGTTGATCCGAACGTTGCGTAACTTCTTTTTGAAGGTAGCCGGGGAAGGACTGGCGAGAAGGCGCGGCAGTTTGAGTTCAACCGCGACTATGCGGGTGCCAAGGACGGCCCGCCGCAAACCACGCACGACATGTTCAACTTCAGGTAGTTCAGGCATTCAGTGTCGAGCACTCGCAGGATTTACTTTCTTTCCTTACCATCCGCTTCGCCAAACCGCGCCTGCCAACTTACTGAGACCGCGGGCGTCCCCGCCCGCAACGAGCGCATCAGCGCGAAGGGGCTTCAGCTTTTAGTTTCGTTGAGTGAGTTCTTCGCCGGCAGTCAACAGCGCGTTGGCCCTGACGATCGAAGTCGCTTCCGCGTACACGCGCAACATTGGTTCCGTGCCCGACGGACGGAACAAGAGCCACGACTCATCTGCGAACAGCAACTTCGTACCGTCCGTTGTCTCGACGCCGACCACTTCATTGCCGCCCAATTCTGACGGTGGGTCTGCGGTTAACTCGGCCACCACTTGCTGACCCACCGCGGTCGGGACATGCAAATCCCGGCGGCGGAAATGAAACTCACCAAACTCCTGGTGCAATGCGCGCAGCATTTCCGTTGGCGTCCTGCCCGCGGTGATGATCGCTTCGAGGAAGAGAAGGGAATTCAGGATGCCATCGCGTTCCGGGATGTGATCCTTTACGCCGATGCCGCCCGACTCTTCCGCGCCGATCAAAATATCGTCGTTGAGCATCAAGTCGGCAATGTACTTGAACCCAATTGGCGATTCGTAAAGTTTCAAGCCGTGCGTCTCGGCAATTCGCTTCAGCAAAACTGACTGTGAAAACGTCCGCACCACACCGCCGCTCATTTTTCGCTGACGAACCAAGTGCAGAAGGATAAGCGGGACCACGTCGTGCATCGTCATGGTCTCGCCAAGTTCGTTCACTGCACCGACGCGATCGGCATCACCATCAGTCGCGAGCCCGACCAATGCTCCGGCAGACACTACGCGTTCTTTCAATGCGCCAAGGTTGCTGTCGATCGGTTCCGGGTTGATGCCCCCGAATAAAGGATCTCGATTCGCGCGAATTGTCTCAACTTTGAGCAAAGCACCCGTCAGGAAACTTTCGACCCAGTTGCCGGCAGCGCCATGCATCGGGTCGACGACGACGCTTGCCGACGCCCGTCTCAGGCGATCGAGATCAACGTAACTTGCGATTTGCCGCCGATAACTACTCACCGCAGGCTGCAACTGTTCGGCGGCGTCGCTAGCGACTGAACCACGTTTGGGCGCGTGCGCATCGACAAGTTTTTCAACTTGAGAAGTTGTTTCCGGCGAGGCGCTGCCGCCCCACGGGTCCTTGATCTTAAATCCGTTGAACGTCGCCGGGTTGTGCGACGCGGTGATGACCACGCCACCGTCAGCTTTCAATTCTTTAACTGCCCATGAGATTAGCGGCGTTGGGACTGACTCATTAAAGAGCGCAACCGAAAAGTCATTGCCACTGAGAACCTCCGCTGCACGCTGCGCAAAAAACTCCGACCCGAAGCGCCGGTCGTAGCCGACAACAACAAAAGGGTGATCTGAAGGGCCCGCGTTCAGGTAATCCGCATACGCCTGCGCCACCCGCTCCACATTCTGAAAGGTGTACTCGTCAGCGATCACTGCACGCCAACCGTCAGTGCCAAACTTAATTTTTGGGAGACTCGTCATTAGGAATGAGTTAGGTGATCGTGTAGTCGGTTAGTGAAGTTTTGTCGCCGAGCACTGAGCCCGGCGCAACGACGGCGGAACGTCCGATATGACAGCCACGACCGGCAATTGCCCCCGATACTTCCGCGGCAGCGCCGATTCGTGTGTGTGGCCAGATAACTGAATTTTCAACGCGCGCACGTTCCTCAACGAAACATCCCTGGCCCAACACGGAATTGATAATCTGCGCGCCGGGTTTGATCTGGCAGTCGTCGCCAATCATCGAAAGGCCGTCGACCTCTGCGGCCGTAGCGGAATCGAAATCGCCCCGTCGTTCCTTGATGTGCATTCTGCCAACTTTGTTTCCCAATAGATCATGATGGACGCGCAGGTATCGTTCCGGCGTGCCGATGTCGATCCAATAAGTACGCGTCGGCACATGCGCGAAAAATGCTTCCTGACGCTTAAGTAACTCGGGAAAGAGTCCGTACTCGAAAGAATGATTTTCGCCCGACGGTATGAAATCAAGCACCTTCGGCTCGAGTATGTAAGTGCCGGCATTGATCGTGTTGCAGGTAATCTCCTCGGGTTTCGGCTTCTCAAGAAAACGACGAATACGCCCGTCACTTTCGGTTTCTACCAGGCCGTAAGATGAAGGATTATCCACCGGCGTAAGAACAATCGTGGCAGTCGCCTGGTGATCGTTGTGTTCGCGAATCACCGCTTTTAGATCAAGATCCGTCAGGATGTCGCCGTTGAAGACGACGGTTGGTTCACGAATCAAGTCTTCCGCAAACTTGTAGGCGCCGGCTGTGCCCATCGGCTGCGGCTCCACGGTGTACTTCAGTTTCACACCGAAGTCGGAACCGTCGCCGAGTAGTTGTTCGATCTTGTTTGGTTGATATGAAAGCGAAAGTGTGATGTCGGTTATTCCGGCGCGACGCAGCGTATCGATCTGGTAAAGAAGAAAAGGACGATTGCAGATCGGGACGATTGGTTTCGGAGTGTAGACGGTCAGCGGACGTAGGCGCGTGCCTTTACCGCCTGCGAGAATGAGTGCCTGCATGTTTGTGGTGTCGGATTGTTTCTGAGAAGGTTCGAATAGCAACTGAGTCTAACATTCGCTACCGCCAGGACGCCAAGAGCGCCATTAGACAATTGTTCTATGAGCCTGGCCCCACTTGGCGACTTGGCGGTTAGGTCGTCGCACGCCAGGGAGTTGACACGTTCGCATCGTAAAGAGTAATCGTAAACATCAGACATTTTTAGATCGGCAGGAATTTTGATGAGCGAAAATCGTGAAGCAGTAATCATTAGTGCGGCGCGCACTCCGGTAGGAAAATTTCTCGGCACGTTGAAAGGATTCAGCGCAACTGACCTGGGCGCTATCGTTGTGCGCGAAAGCGTGAAGCGCGCCGGTGTGGCGCCGGAAGATGTTGACGAAGTGATCATGGGCTGTGTCATTCAAGCCGGTCTGGGCCAGAACCCGGCTCGACAAGCCGCGTTGCGTGGCGGACTGCCGCCGGCCGTTTCGGCGGTGACCGTGAACAAAGTGTGTGGCTCTGGTCTTAAATCAGTGATGATGGCCGCGCAGGGAATTCAATTAGGCGACACAGACGTTGTCGTGGCCGGTGGGATGGAGTCAATGTCGAACGCGCCTTATCTTCTGCCGAAGGCACGGGAAGGTTATCGCATGGGGAACGGAACGATTGTCGACTCCATGATTAACGATGGTCTCTGGGACGTTTACAACGACTACCACATGGGCTGCACCGGTGAAGTGGTTGCGGAAAAGTATTCAGTCAGTCGCGAGCAACAGGATGAGTATGCGCTGAATTCACATCGCAAGGCGGCGGCTGCGATAAAAGCCGGGAACTTCAAGGAAGAAATCGTGGCAGTGGAAATTCCGCAGCGAAAAGGGGCGCCTTTCATTTTTGATACTGACGAAACGGTGCGCGAGGATACGTCGCTTGAAGCACTCGGAAACTTGAAACCCGCTTTTAAAAAGGATGCGGGAACAGTCACGGCAGGAAATGCGCCGGGTGTGAACGACGGCGCGTCCGCAGTGGTGGTGACTTCGCGCGAGAAAGCCGAAGCGCTGGGAGTTACGCCCATGGCGCGGATTGTGGCCCAGGCGACGGCCGGGCTTGAGCCTGCGTTAGTGATGATGGCGCCTGTGGAAGCGATTAAGAAACTGATGCGCAAGGCAGGTTGGTCTCTGGACCAGATAGATCTGATTGAGTTGAACGAAGCGTTTTCGGTTCAAGCCGTTGCGATCACGAATGAATTAGGACTCGACCCCGCAAAGATTAATGTTAACGGCGGCGCGGTGGCGCTGGGCCACGCGATTGGTCAATCAGGGTCGCGACTGTTAACGACCATACTTTACGAGTTGAAGCGACGCGACGCGCATCGGGGCATTATTTCGCTGTGCCTTGGTGGCGGTAATGCAGTGGCATTGGCCGTTGAGAGGTAAACGCCAACCGCCAAGTCGCCAACGACGCCAAGGGGATTATTTGGGTGGCGCAGCTCTTTTCTTATTGATTTGTTAGCCTGGGGTGCCTGGCGCTTGGCGGTTAGTTTAAAAGATCATGACTGAAACAATCGGCGTAGTCGGATCAGGAACGATGGGGAACGGTATCACGCAAGTTGCGGCGCGTGCCGGTTATGACGTCGTGATGTGCGATCTGAATGACGAGTTTCTCCAACGAGGCCTAAAGACCATAGACAAGAGCCTCCAACGAGACGTCGACAAAGAACGACTCTCGGCTGATGAGAAGCAGTCAATTGTCGGCAGGATTAAAAGTACAACCGACCTTGATTCGCTTAGCGACGCCGCCTTTGTCATCGAGGCCGTCAGCGAAAATCTTGACGTTAAGACGAATCTCTTCAAGTCGCTCGACAGCATTACGCCGCGTGAAGCAATCCTGGCCTCGAACACATCATCGATTTCAATTACTCGTCTCGGCGCGGCGACGTCGCGTCCCGACAAAGTGATTGGGATGCACTTCATGAATCCAGTCCCGGTGATGAAGTTGGTAGAGGTGATTCGCGGCATTGCCACTTCCGACGAGACTTACGAGCGCGTGCGAAGTCTCTCCGAAAAGCTTGGCAAAACAGCGCTCGATTGCAATGATTCACCTGGTTTTGTTTCCAACCGCGTCTTGATGCCGATGATTAACGAAGCGATCTTTACGCTTTACGAAGGTGTTGCCACGCGCGAAAGCATTGACGGCATCATGAAGCTGGGAATGAATCATCCGCTGGGCCCGTTGCAGCTAGCCGACTTTATTGGCCTCGATGTTTGCCTGGCAATCATGAACGTGTTGTACGACGGGTTGGGCGATCCGAAGTATCGCGCCTGTCCGTTGTTGAAGCGTTACGTTGACGCCGGCTGGTTGGGAAAGAAAACGGGTAAGGGGTTTTACGAGTACTAATGTAGAGCAAACTGTTAGTTTGCTCTCGGTTGGAGAAGCGACACCTGTACGAGTAACTGCGCTAGCAGAAGAGCAAACTAACAGTTTGCTCTACTAACCACATGTCTCCAGTTTCCCATTATTGCCAGAAGTGCCTGACGGCGAATCCGCTAGGGCAGGAACTGTGCACCAACTGCGGCACGCGGCTGATGATCGTCGTCGAGCGGGCCTCAACCCGTTATGAGATTCTTGATGCGCGTTTATCCAGTGAAGAACATTTGCTCGAAAGAATTTCCGCGCTCGAGAACCGGATGGGACGACTCAGCGATCGCCTCGAACGCGCCCTCGACCTGCTTTTACAACAGGCACAGAACTCACATTTCGATCGCGCCCTGGTTAAAGCTCTCGTTGGGCTTTTGACTGACGAAGAGATCGTGCAAGGCGACAAGCTGCAAAAGTTGTGGATTGGCCGCTGTCAGAAAGACGCCGAGGACCAACTCGAGAGCGAGCGGCGTGAGGTCCTTCGTCACCGAATAATTGCGGGCCATCACGGGAACGACAAAGACAATTTCGAGAAGCTTGTTACCGAAGGGTTTCTTTTTCTTGAGGAAGAGGAACCGGGCAGGGGCATTCAGTCGCTGCAGCGTGCCGCGCGAATGTCGCCGGGCAACGCGCCGCTTCAGTATTACCTCGGCGAATGTTTGTTTAAGAGCGGAAGCATTCACCGGGCGCGTGGTTATCTCGCGCGAGCTTATGAATTAGCGCCGACGGACCAGCGAATCTCACTCCTGTTGGGTTTGACTTGCGCCGATGAAGGCGACGTCGAGCGCGCCAGGGAGCTCTTGAGCGCTGCCACTCGGCTGAATGGATCTTCCTTCGCCGCGCATTACGGTTTAGGTCGTTTGTTTGTCGCCGAAGCGAACTGGCAGCAGGCGCTTCAGGAGTTTAAGTTGGCCCTCGCAAGCAAAGTATCACCCGAAGCACATTACGCGCTCGGCTGTCTTTACTATCAGTTGTCGAAGGACGTGCTCGCCACGCGACACCTGCGGAAAGCAGTGAAACTTGACGGTGAATACAATGAAGCTTTTTACGTGTTGGGACTTGTTTCTGTTCGCTCAGGTCGCAAAGAACTAGCGGCAGAATATTTTCGCAAGGCCCGGCGGGGGAAACTGAAGACGAAGACCAGAATTCTTTCCACAGACAATACGCAAACAACCGACACCATTAATCTGTTCCGGCCCTCCGCTACAACTCCCCGGAGACTTGTTACCGGCGGTGATCGCCGCCTCGCCGATGCCGTCCGGCGCGACGCGCTGAACGCGTGCATTTCCAGCGCGTATGAAGCGTTTTAGAAATCAATTAATCCCACGCTCTGTCGACAGTACCCAAGTTTGGTGATTGGTAACGCAACTGTTAGTTTGCGTCTGCGTTGAATGGCATTCGGTTACCGAAACTGACCGTTTGCTTTACAAAGTCGAGGAGTAATGTCCCTTGGTAGTAACCTGATTTCCGCTTCTTCTGTGAATCTCCGTGTTCTTTGTGTCTCTGTAGGGGAAAAATGCTAATCAGAACCTCCACCACGGAGGCACCGAGGACACAAAGGAGGCACAGAGAATTTCAAATTAGGGCACCACCCGCCCCTGCGGTCGCGTTGACACTCTCTTTTCCGTAGTTATAATGGCCTTTTGCGCGTTAGCCGTTGAAAAGAGCTATTCGCACCAGGTTGCAGTAATGCGAATTGAGTTGGCAGATCTGGAAGAGGGCAGGAACGAATTTGCCCATGAGTATGCGCCGGGCGAACTCGTTTTTGACGACAGTCGGGTTGCCTTGATGGAAGCGCCAAGCGTTTCTGGCGCGATTCAGGTTAGCGGGAAGCGGCTGCTGGTAACTGGCCGCGTGCGCGCTTCGGCCCAACTCGAATGCGATCGTTGTTTGCGGCCCGTGCCGTATCCAGTCGATTCCCGGTTCCAGGTCAAGTATGTTACGCCTGAAGAATATGAAGCCCAGCAGGCCGTCGAACTCAGCGAGGACGATTTGGAGTCTTCAATTTTTGACGGCGAGTCGCTTCTGGTTGACGACCTCGTAGCGGAAGAGTTGTTGCTGGCATTGCCCGACCATGTGCTTTGCGGGGAAAACTGCAAAGGCATTTGCGCGGTTTGTGGTGGCGATAAGAACGCAGTTGAATGCACCTGCGAAACTCAGCAAATAGATCCACGCTGGGAGGAGCTGAAAAGACTAGTGAACGGTAAATAGAAGAACTGGTAAATGGTAAATAGTGAATAGTAAACAGAAAGCCACGCTGCTCGGGCCGTACCATTTACTATTCACTATTCACTATTTACTGTTTTCTCAGGAGTAATTATGCCAAATCCAAAACGACGACATTCAAAAGCACGCCGCGGAAAGCGTCGCGCGCATGACGCGCTGAGCATCCCGCAAACAAGTCTTTGTCCCAATTGCCAGGA
This sequence comes from Pyrinomonadaceae bacterium, assembly GCA_035472495.1. Classification (GTDB taxonomy): domain Bacteria; phylum Acidobacteriota; class Blastocatellia; order Pyrinomonadales; family Pyrinomonadaceae; genus PSRF01. Next base: position 232,008 of record DATIPD010000011.1, read on the forward strand.
GCCTCGCCAGCAACACCGCGTCTGCCCGAAATGTGGTTACTACAAAGACCGGCAGGTTCTGCGGATAGAGCAAAGTTAACTAAGAACACGATCCCCAGTGCGAATTCAGTCGAAGGATGAGACCCGTCTTACGGGAAAGGTCGTTCTCGACGCGATGGGCAGCGACCACGCGCCGCACCCTGAGATTGATGGCGCGCTGGCTGCTGTTCGTGACCTCGGGGTCAAAGTAATTCTGGTCGGCCAACCGGAAAAGTTGGAACCAGAATTAAGGCGCTGCCGTTGGCGTGGAGACGGCGACCGCGGAATCGAACTGGTCGAAGCCGCTGAAGTTATCGGCATGGGCGACCCGGTCATGACTTCCGTCCGGCGCAAGAAAAAAAGTTCTTTGAGAATTGGTACGCGCTTAGTAGCTGACGGTAAAGCTGATGGCTTTGTCTCAGCGGGTAACACTGGTGCGGCCATGGCGACGGCGAAAATGGTGCTGGGTATGCTGCCGGGAGTCGATCGTCCGGCGCTGGCCGCACTGATTCCCACCAAGGCGAAAAAACCAACTTTGTTGCTCGACGTCGGCGCGAATGCTGAGTGCAAAGCAGAGCACCTGGTCCAGTTTGCTATCATGGGCGACGCTTATTCACGCGCTGTTTTGGGAACGATCGGGCCGGTTGTGGGCCTGATGAGCATCGGCGAAGAAGAAGCGAAAGGCAACGACCTGACCAAGGAAGCATTTCCGTTATTGCGCGAACTCTCGAGTTTGAATTTTGTCGGGAACGTTGAAGGGCGCGACGTGTTTTCCGGTGCGGTTGATGTAATTGTCACTGATGGGTTCACCGGCAACGTCATGCTGAAGCTTTCGGAAGGTCTTACCGAAGCGATGCTGTCGATGATCAAGCGGGAGTTGACGGCTTCGGCGGTGACGAAAGCCGGAGCCGTGTTAGCCAAACCCGCGTTCAGGAACATTAAGAACCGGCTTGACTATTCGGAACACGGCGGCGCGCCGTTGCTGGGCGTACAAAAGATTGTAGTGATTGGCCACGGAAGTTCCAACGCACGGGCTATCCGCAACGCGATTCGAAGTGTAAAAGAGTTCTCCGAAAAAGGCGCCAGCGAGCGCATCGAAAAGGGAATCGCTGAGACGCATAGGCTCGAGCAAGCGCGGCACAAAGTTAGCGCGTGAAAAACCAGACGCAGGGGCGGCGTAGCTTGGTTTTCCGGAAGCAAGTAGATAGTATTAGCGGCCACAAAATCGACAACTGAGGAATTAATGGGAACCACTCGCGCTGGAATTCTGGGCACCGGACATTCGTATCCTGAAGGCATTCTGACGAATGCCGACCTGGAAAAGCTGGTTGAGACATCCGACGAGTGGATCACGACGCGCACTGGTATCAAACAGCGTCGCAAGGCCGCGCCCGGCGAGTATACGTCGCAGTTTGCAGTGCGGGCCGGACGCCAGGCCATTGAGCGTGCTGGATTGCAACCGGAAGACATCGATTTGATCCTGTGCGCTACTGTCAGCCCTGATCAAATTTTGCCCTCGACCGGCTGCATCATTCAGGCCGAGTTGGGCGCCAATAAAGCAGCGGCGATGGATTTGGTGGCGGCTTGCTCCGGATTTCTCTACGGGTTAACGATGGCCGATACGATGGTTCGCACCGGTCAATCGAAATACGCTTTGGTTATCGGCGCAGAAGTTTTGACGCAGTACGTCGACTACACCGACCGCCAAACTTGTGTGTTATTCGGCGACGGCGCTGGTGCTGCAGTCTTAGGCGCAGTCGAAGGAGATAAAGGCATACTCTCGGCGCGGATCAGATCAGACGGCAGATATCTCGAACAACTTTTTTCTCCCGGTGGTGGCACCAGACGTCCCGCAACGGCGGAGACACTGGCCGCGGGTGATCATTTTTTCAAGATGAAAGGGAACGAGCTCTTCAAAGTTGCCGTACGTTCCATGGCAGACATTTCCCGTGAAGTGCTCGAAGATGCCGGGGTCAGTGCGAGCGAAGTTAAAATTTTCATTCCGCATCAGGCCAATCAACGAATTACGGATGCGGTGGCGCGAAATCTTAACGTCGAAACTGAGCGTGTTTATTCGAATATCGCCATGCACGGCAACACTTCGTCTGCGTCTATCCCAATTGGTCTGGATGAATGCGTCGAAGCCGGAAAGATAAGCGCTGGCGACCTGGTGCTGCTCGCTTCGTTTGGCGGCGGCGTAACCTGGGGCGGCGTGTTGATGCGCTGGTAGGTGAAGGCTGTAAATAGTGAATAGTAAATGGTGAATAGAAAACAGGAAGCCGCCGACTCAAGCTGCACCGGCGATGCATCCTGAGGATCAAGCCGGCGAGATTATCACGTTTTACTATTCACTATTTACTATTTACTATTCACCAACATGACACTTGCGTACATTTTCCCCGGGCAAGGATCGCAGAATCCGGGCATGGGAAAAGATCTTTTCGATAATTTTCCGGCGGCGGCAAAGGTCTTTGAAGAACTGAATGACGCGCTGGGGTTTTCTCTTTCCGAGTTGTGTTTCGCCGGCTCAGCCGAAGACCTGCAACTGACGGAGAATACGCAACCGGCAATCTTCGGCGTTTCTGCGGCGACGCTGCGCGTCATAGAGTCAGAAGGTTTTCCAAAACCAGATTTTGTGGCGGGGCATAGTCTAGGTGAATACTCCGCGTTGTTTGCGGCCGGATCTATGAAAGCGACTGATGCTGTAAAGACAGTCCGACTGCGGGGTCGCTACATGCAGGAAGCTGTTCCGGTTGGCACCGGTGCGATGGCTGCAGTGATGGGCGCGGCGCTGTCAGATATTCAGCAAGCCTGCGAGGATGGAGCCCAGGGCCAGGTTTGCGCGCCGGCAAATATCAACTCGCCCGGCCAGGTTGTCATCGCCGGCAATACGGAAGCGGTTGACAGGGCCAGCGAGTTGTTGAAAAGTCGTGGCGCCAAGCGAGTTATTAAGCTCAACGTGAGTGCGCCATTTCATTCGGCCTTGATGATGCCGGCGCAGGAGCGTTTGGCGAGCGATCTCGAGCAGATTGATTTTGCCGACCTCGCTACGCCGCTCGTAACCAATGTTGATGCGGCGGTGATTAATACTGGCGCTGCCGCCCGCGATTCTTTAGTACGACAAGTTTCGTCGCCCGTGCGCTGGCTGGAGACAATTCAGTTGCTGATCGCGCAAGGCGTTGATAGGTTCGTGGAAGTTGGGCCAGGAAAAGTTTTGACAGGGTTGATGCGACAGATCAGCCGTGAAGTAAAGTGTTTCAATGTCGAGGACGTTGCCAGTTTGCGGAGCGCCCAGGCAAGCCTTGAAGTTCTTTAAGTAGTTATCGATTCTTTATCACCAGAGGAGCAAACGAAATGCCCGATCCAGAAATAGAGAATAAAGTAAAACAGATTATCGTTGACGAATTAGGCGTGGACGAAAACGAAGTGACGCCAAACGCCAGGTTCATCGACGACCTGGGCGCCGATTCTTTGGACACAGTGGAACTGGTCATGCGCTTCGAAGAGGAATTCGGGATCGAAATTCCCGACGAAGACGCGGAAAAAATCCAGAGCGTCCGCGACGCTTACAACTACATCGACGTACATAAAAAGAAGTAGCGCCCGTAAAGAGTGAAAAGTGAAAGGTTAGCAGGTTGACGCATTGCTGCTTTTGGCTTTTCACTTTTCACGTGTGACTTTTCACTACTTTCAAGGAGCTTGCTTTGGCACGACGTGTAGTTGTCACCGGGTTGGGCCTAATAACGCCGGTTGGTCTTACAGTTGATTCGACGTGGTCGTCATTAATGAGCGGCCGCAACGGCGTCGACTTCATCAAAAAATTTGACACAGAGAAGTTTTCCGTCAAGTTTGCCGCGGAAGTTAAGGACTTCGACCCGCTAAAATTCATCGCGAAGAAAGAGGCGCGCAAGATGGGCGCCTTTATTCATTACGCCATCGCCGCGGCCACGGAAGCGATGGCCGACAGCAACTTTCCGCTGAACGAGGACGGGAAGATTGGGCCCGAGTTCGCGGAAAAAACCGGCACCTACATCAGTAGCGGCATCGGAGATTTCTGGGCCATCGAACGGGAGCACTCAAAGCTGCTGGACGATGGGCCTGACCGAGTTTCGCCGTTCTTCATTGTTTCGGCGATTGTGAATCTGGCGGCCGGTCAGGTTTCAATTCGTTACGGCGCCAAGGGGCCCAACTCGGCCACCGCCACCGCCTGCTCGGCCGGGGCGCACGCGATTGGCGACAGCTTCAAGATTATTCAACGCGGCGACGCTGACGTAATGATCTGCGGTGGCGCCGAATCAGCTATCACCCCGATGAGCGTCGCGGGTTTCGCTTCAATGCGCGCGCTTTCCACGCGCAATGACGATCCGCAACATGCGTCGCGACCTTTTGAACGCGATCGCGACGGCTTTGTCATCGGCGAGGGCGCCGGCATCATGATTCTTGAAGAACTGGAAACGGCCAAACAACGCGGCGCGCGAATTTATGCTGAACTGGTTGGCTATGGCATGACCGCCGACGCGTTTCACCTGACGATGCCTGACGAAACTGGCTCGGGCGCAATTCGCGTAATGCAAAAAGCATTGCGTGACGCCGGCGTTCAGCCGGAGCAAGTGGGCTACATCAACGCGCACGGAACGTCGACGCCTTACAACGATAAATTTGAAACGCTTGCCATTAGGAAAACCTTTGGCGATCACGCCTACAAACTGGCCGTCAGCTCAACCAAGTCGATGACCGGCCACTTGCTGGGCGCAGCCGGGGGAATTGAGGGCGTGTTTTCCGTGCTTAGCATCCATCACAAGATAGTGCCGCCCACAATTAATTACATCAATCCAGATCCTGATTGCGATCTGGATTACGTTCCGAACGAACCACGACAGCTCGAGGTTGAGTACGCGCTGTCGAACAGTTTTGGTTTTGGCGGCACGAATGCGGCGTTGCTGTTTAAGCGGTATGAAGGATAGCGGGATGAGCTTTGTACTGTGTACTTCGTACTTTGCACCTTCCCAGGAACGACTAATTACCAGGTGGCAGCCAAAGAACAAAGCTCCAGGTACAAAGTTCAAAAACCAGGCCTTTCGGCGGATTAAGATTTCGACATGAAAATAGTAGTCATGATGAAACAGGTCGCGAACAAAGACGCGATCCTGCGCATAAACAAAGAAGGCAAGTGGATTGAGGAAGCCGACCTTTCCTTCGAGGTGAGCGAGTCAGACGGCTATGCGTTGGAAGAAGCCTTGCGCGTGCGCGAAAAACTCGGCGGTGAAGTGGTCGTTTGTTCGATGGGACCGCAGCGCGTGAAGAGCGTCATCAAAGACGCACTCGCCCGCGGCGCTGACCGCGCCATTCACGTTGTCGGTGACAATCTCGGTGCGCTCTCGCCTTACGCCGGCGCGAGCCTGTTGGCCGAGGCGATTCGCGATGAAAAAGCCGACCTCGTGTTTACCGGTCTGCAGTCTGACGACTATGGTTACGGACAGACCGGCGTAATTCTGGCCGAGTTGCTCGGTCTACCACATGCGACGATCGCGATCGAAGTTGATGCTTCGGGCGAAAAGTTAAGAGTGAAGCGGGAACTCGAGAGTGGTTGGTATCAGTGGTACACGATGCCGATGCCGGCGTTGCTAACAATTCAATCCGGCATTAGCCAGATTCGTTACGCCACACTCAAAGGCATCATGGCCGCGAAGAAAAAGGAAATTAAGGAAGTAACTCCAGCCGCCGAGATAGTCGACCGGCCCTCCCATCAACGAATCGAAAAAGTTTACCTGCCAACAAAAACGAAGCAGACGCAGTTACTCGGTAATGGTGATGCGAAGGCAGGCGCGGTGGCCCTCGCCGAGAAACTGCACTCTGAAGCGCGCGTTTTTTAAGCCCGCGCCCGCGCGCGTTGAAACTCACGAAGAAAGGAAAAGACCATGTCGACCTCACATCTCAACATCGCCAAATACGCTCTGCTTCTTTGCGTGTTCGCATCAGCATCGTTCGCTTGCTCAGCCAAAACTAATCTCGCGCGGGTAACCGCACCGCAGCGTTCCAGCGCCAGTGCGTTTGAACTGCTGCAAGAGGGTAGTGCTTATTACATCCGGCACGATTTTGAAAGAGCAATTCCGCCTTATCAGATGGCGGTTGATCTGGAGAAGCAACACCCGAGTCTGGACAAAACGTTTTGGCGAGTTCTGGTCGATAACCTGGCGATTGCCTATGGCGTAACTGGCGAACTCGAGAAATCCAGGGAGACTCTGGTTTACGGAATTGAGAAGGATCCCAAGTATCCGATGTTCTACTACAACATGGCCTGTTACTACGGTGAGAAGAAGAATCAGGACAAGACGATTGAGTATCTGAGGCTGGCGTTCGACCGGCGTGAAAACATGATCGAGGGAGAGGAAATGCCGAACCCGGCAACCGACTCGTCGTTCAAGAGTTTCATGAAGAACGAAAAGTTTAAGGCCGCATTAAAGGGACTAAAACAAAAATGAGTCAGGGCATTCTGGTTTTTATTGAACATCGCGACGGGGTTTTGAACAAAACTTCGATTGAGGCTATTGCCGCCGCGCAGAATCTGAACGAGCAATTGCAGCAGTCGATCAGTGCCGTCGTTCTCGGCGCTGACGTCACCGCGCTGGCCCAGGAAATCGCAGTTTACGATCTGGCAAAAGTGATCACTGCTACTAACGCCGCTCTCAAAGACTACACGCCAGACGGCTATACCGACGCGATGGAAAAAGTTGTTCGGCAAGTTGATCCGCAGTTAGTCGTGATGCCCCACACTTATCTGGTTCGCGATTACGCCCCGAAGCTGGCCGCGCGTTTTAGCAAGTCGCTGATCAGCGATTGCATTCGCGCGCAAGTTAATGACGGCGGCATAACGTTCACCCGGCGAATTTTCCTCGGCAAGCTTGATGCGGATGTTGTTTCTGATGGCGCCGCGCCGGTCTTCGCCACTTTTCAGTCTGGCGCTTACCGTCCCGACCAGGCGAAGAAGGGAAGTGGGGCTCCAGTCGAACCAATGGCAGTTGAAGTTGGCGAGATTCGCATGACTCCGGAAGCGCCATTTCAGGAAGTGAAGCAAGCGGTCGACTTGAGCAAGGCTGACATCATCGTCGCGGTGGGCCGCGGCATTAAGAGCAAAGACAACCTCGTGTTGGCAGAAAATCTGGCAGCCGCATTAGGCGGAGATCTGGCGGCGTCGCGTCCCATTTGCGACGCGGAGTGGTTGCCGATTGATCGACAGATTGGTTCGTCAGGACAAACGGTGGCGCCAAAGCTTTATGTCGCCCTCGGCATCTCCGGTGCAATTCAACACCTGGTGGGAATGAAAAACTCAGGAACGATCGTGGCCATCAACAAGGATCCGGAAGCGCCCATCTTTGACATTGCCGACTACGGCATCGTTGGCGATCTGTTCGAGGCGGTGCCCGTACTTACCGAAGAGATAAAGAAAATCAAAGGCGCAAGCTAGGCCGCGGCTTAACGCGAACGAACGCGGATCTGAAAACATAAAGCAGGATGGCTAAGGTGCAGATCCGCGTTTCTCTGCGTTAATTCGCGGCTATTTTTTCTCCGAAGCCAGATTCTGCAATTCCTTTAGCAGCTCCTCCGGCTTCCATTCATTCCCGCGATAAACCTTAATTACTCTACCGTCAGGTCCGATGATCGACGTCCGCAGTGTGTGCACGACTTGCTCGGTTCCGCCTGGCGAGTCCATGTAGAAACTAAAGCCAAAATACCTGGCGATGCCTTTCACTTCATCAGCGCTGCCGCTTGCAAACTCCCAATGCGCAAAACTCTCGTCTGTGTATTTACCTGTGTACGCTGCCCCGTAACTGCGCAATACTTTCGGAGTGTCGTAGGCGCTGTCGAAACTGATACTCAACAAGTGCGTCTTGGCGTAGACGTCCGGCTGCTGCTGCAGTTCCTTATCAATCTGTGCAAAGTTACTGCTCATCAGCGTGCACTGATTTGGATCCTGGCACCGCGTGTAAATGAACGTCAGCAGCAAAGTCTTGCCTTTGTAGTCATGAAGGCGAATTGTTTTACCGTCCTGGTTGGTCAGACGATAATCCGGAACTTCGTCTCCGGGTTTAGGTCCAAGCCCCTCAACGGTTGCGTCAATCGTGCCGCCGCCTTCGGTTAGAACTACGTCTTCGAGCCATGATTGCGCGCCATCGACAATCAGCGTTGCGGTGATTTGCTTACCCGGAGAAGCGATTTCCAGCACCCAGTCGTCCTTGACGCTGAAGGGCATCGTCATGCCTGGCATGTAGTCCTTAATGTCTTCGTGCGCAACCGTAACTGAGCGAGTGCTTTTGTCGACCGAGACGATCTTTCCTTTGAGGTCGTAATGCTTTTCGGTAGGAGAGTGAACGCGCGGCTTTGGTTTGCAACCCAAAAAGCTCAGACTGACAAACGTTATAAGAGAAAGGCAGACGATGGCGTAAATGTTTTTATGATTCATGCTGTTTTTCTAATGGCAAGATTGTAGGACACGCCTGACTGACGACAAAGTGACGGTAATAGCGGCTGATGGTCAAGCAACGATCAAAGACAAAATAGCACCGTGAACCTCAACTCTTTGAGTGCGCTGACCCGTCAGCGCTTTGGCCGGCCGCGACCTGTCGCGCCCACGTGCCCATGAGGCTGGATTATAGGAATGCGGCGCACTCCAAAAGAGTTAAACTTCCCAGTTCTGATCATAATTGCCTGGCGACGTATGTTAGGATCTCCCTCTGAATCAGCAGACTCTCAATCAGGCGACACTACGACAACACGCATGTCTGAAATGAAAACCATTGTGCGTGCCCAACTGCTCGAAGGCGGCGGCGTTGCGGCGCAAATCAAGGAGGAAGTGGCGCGAGACGTGAAGCAGTTCGTCACGGATTGCGAGGTGTCTCCCTGCCTTGCGGCGGTGCTGGTTGGGGACGATCCCGCCTCTGCGGTTTATGTCAGAAACAAGATCAAGGCGTGCGAGGAAGTCGGCATTCGCTCCGAACATCATGCCTTGCCGGTGACAATAACCGCACTTGAATTGCTGGATTTGATTGGTTCGTTAAATCATCGCGGCGATGTCGACGGGATTTTGGTCCAACTGCCCCTACCTGACGAAATCGATGAGAACAAAATCATTGAAGCCATCGATCCGGCTAAAGACGTTGACGGCTTTCATCCGGTCAACATAGGAAGACTGGCAATGGGCCGACCAGGTTTCGTGCCGTGCACTCCCGCTGGCATCATCGAACTGCTCGAACGAAACAGCATCGCCATCGCCGGCACTAGCGCCTGTGTTGTCGGCCGTAGCCAAATCGTTGGGCGGCCGATGGCCCAGTTACTTTTGCAGCGCGATGCGACCGTGACGATTTGCCATTCTCGAACTCCCGACTTGCCCGCCGTCACCCGTCAGGCCGACCTTTTGATCGTGGCGATTGGGAGACCAGGTGTGATCGGTCGAGAACACATCAAACCTGGCGCGACTGTTATTGACGTCGGCGTCAATAAGGTAACGGACGAAGCCACCGCGCGCCGTCTATTTGGGGCAAATGCAGAGAAGCGACTCGAAGCAATCGCGAAGCGCGGTTTCACGCTGGTGGGCGACGTCAATCCAGGAGAAGCCGATGAAGTGTCCGGCCGTCGCACGCCGGTACCGGGCGGCGTTGGTTTATTAACCGTGGCGATGTTAATGAAAAACACTATAACTGCGGCGCGGCAACGAAGAGGCACAAATTAGACACTAAGGTGGGTCAGCATTTTGTGTAAGGAGCAAATTATTAACATGAGACGAATTGTCTTTTTACTGGCAGCCTGTGCGCTGTTGAGCGTGCCGGTTTCGGCACAAACGCGTCCGGCTGCAACGGCAACCCCGACGCCCCGTGCTGCTGCACCCGCGCCGGCAACGACACCAGCGGCGGCGCCGGCGGCGGCAGTGGTAGTGCCGCAGTCAAAGATCGCTTTTGTAGACACTGTAGCGTTTGCGGATGGCGCCACTGGAATCCGAAAATTTGTTAACGCCGTTCGCAGCGTGGATGCGGAATTCAAGGATCGTTACACGGAACTCACGACCATGAACAACCGGCTCAAGGCAATTGGCGATGAGATCACGAAACTCAGTGCTAATCCAAACGCGCCGGTAAGCCAGGACTCGATCCGTGCCAAGAACGACGAAGGCGCGAGGCTGGAACGCGATCTCAAGTACAAAAAAGATCAGTACGATACCGACTACGAACGACGCTACCAGCAGGCTGTCCAACCAATTTCGTCGGACATAGGTCGCGCCCTCGACGCCTATTTAACTTCGCACGGTTTGACGCTAATTCTCGATATCAGCAAATTGGGTCCGGCTGTTTTGACGCTAAATCCTTCGATGGATATCACCAGAGATTTTATTGCGGAGTACAACAGCAAGAATCCTTAAGAGCGCTCGCGATTCATGTTGCGTGTCGGCCTAACCGGATCGATTGGAGTAGGGAAGTCGTTCGTCTCAGGCGTGCTGGCCGAGTTGAGCTGTCACGTTTTAGATGCCGACGAGACGGCGCGCGAAGTAGTTGCGCCAAACTCCAGCGGTTTGCGCGATCTGGTCGCCACGTTTGGCGGCGATATACTCCATGCTGATGGCACTTTGAATCGATCCGCACTAGGCGCCATTGTCTTCGCCGACGAAGGCAAGCGCGTTACCTTGAATTCAATCCTCCATCCCTACATCATTGCGGCGCAGGACCAAACACTGCGCGAATGGGAAGTAGTCGACCCGCACGGCATCGCCGTGGTTGACGCGGCTCTGATGATCGAATCGGGCGGCTATAAACGCTTTGATAAGATTGTGGTCGTTCATTGTCAGGATGAGATTCAGCTGGAACGCGTGATGAAGCGAAACAATTTGACTCGCGAAGAGGCTGCCAGACGTATCGCTACGCAGATGCCGCAAGCCGAGAAGAAGAAGTTCGCCGATTATTTGATCGACTCGTCAGACGGCTTTGTTGAAACACGTCACGCAACTGAAGGTGTTTACCAACGACTTCGAGAAGCTTCAGCGAAGGAGGTCCGGTAGTCTGGTGAAGCAGCGTCGCCATCTCCATAACCGGGCCATCAGAAGAACCAGGACGACTGTGGTGTCGCTGTTGCTGCTCGCGTTGATGCTGAGTCACGCCGGCTGCTTTCTCGATGAAAAGCTGGATCGTTATTACGGCAAAGTCGTCGTCCCTCGTGCGCAGGAGTTTCACTGGAGCGATGGTGGCCTGCCACAGACTTTCGATCCGGCATTCGCTGCTGCGCCACCGGACACGGACGTCGTACGCGCAATCTTCGAAGGACTTACGGATTACGACCCACGCTCGCTAACACCCACCCCGGCCGTGGCCACGCATTGGGAACCATCAGACAGTGGCCGTACCTGGACGTTTTACCTGCGCGAAGATGCTCGCTGGTCAAATGGTGATGCGGTTACCGCGGGTGATTTCGTGCGTTCCTGGCGCAGGACCATGCGCCTGGGCGACCTCGCGCCGCACACTGAGCTCCTGAAAAACATCGAGGGCGCCAGAACTGAAGCCGCAGCTCCTGCACCGTCGCGGGTGACGCAGCCACAGCAGCGCTTAGCAAATCCTGGCTTCGGTGTCGAGGCGCTTTCAGATCACGTATTGCGGGTCCGGCTAAAACAGCCGGACATGAATTTCCCCGCGCTCGTGGCCCATCCCGTATTTCGGCCAGTCAAACTTAATGATGACACTGCGGTTACAAAACTGACCCCCGAGGCTTTGATATCGAATGGCGCCTTCGCGCTCGCCAAAACTGAAAGTACTCGCGTGCTGCTCGAACGCGCTGCGCATTACTGGAACAAGGACCAGATTAGCCTCGAACAGGTTTCCTTTGTCGACGAAAAAGACAACGAATCGGCATTGGCGGCGTATCGAGCGGGACAAGTTGACGCGGTTACGAATGCGAATTTCGAAGCGTTGGCAATCAAGCTGCTGACTCCTTACGAAGATTTTCGTCGCTCGACTTACGGCGCCCTGACCTATTACACCTTCAACAGTGCGCACGAACCGTTTGACGACGTGCGGGTGCGCGAAGCGCTGGCGATAGGCATCGATCGTGATCGAATTAGTGCTGATGAAATGGGCGGCGCTACCGAACCGGCAAAACAGTTTCTCCCAACCACGACTGCCAAGCCGGCGGAGCCGGTTGTAAGTAAGTCAGAGGTGCTGGAAAAAGAGTACGAACGCGCGCGCTCCCTCCTGGCGGAGGCCGGCTATCCCGATGGCAACGGTTTCCCGCGAATTCGTTTGCTGATTAACCGCAACGAACAGCAACGGGTTGTCGCTCAGGCTATAGCAAACATGTGGAAGAACGTCCTGAACATCGAAACGGAAATCGTAGTTAAGAATTGGGACGAATATGAAGCAGCAGTTCGTGCCGGTGAATACGATGTGGCGCGACGCGGATTGGTGATGCAAACGACCGACGAGCTTACCAACATCCGCATGCTGTTCCCGGAAAATTCTGAAGCAGTTGCCAAACCCTCGCCGGCAGTGCCGGTTGAGAACGGCCAGAGCGTGAGCAGGCAACCACTCCCCGAGACTGAAGCGCAGGCGTTGAAAGACCTGCGGGCCATGCCGATCTACTTCGCGTCGTCTTACTCGTTAGTGAAGCCTTACGTGAGCGGCTTTGATGCGAACGTGCTTGACGCTCCTTCACTGAAAACTGTGCGCCTCGACACCACCTGGAAACAACCACCAACGCGCTCCGCCGGCCGCTAGCAGTTTAGACTGCAAACGTTAGTTTGGTTTTTGCTTCGGAACGAAGCACAGCCTGACGGCTGAACTCTGAACAGCCGGCCCCCGCGCTGCCATATCCAAAAAAAGAGAATCTTGCTCAACGAGTGCTTGCGTGGTAAGTTCCGTCTGTTCTCGAGGAGAATTACACGCGGATGCGCCGGATTCACTTAAAGCAAATACTCGCAGGAGCAGCGCTGCTTTCATTAGTAGCCGCCGGCATTTCCTGTCGCGTGGTCGCAACCACCGGCGACTTCTACGGCAGCACCTCACCACCTAAACAAAACATTCTGCGTTATGTAAACGGCGACGAGCCTGAGTCGCTCGATCCGCCCGTCAGTTCCGGTCAGCCCGAAGCGCGGATCTACATGGCCTTGTATCAGGGGTTGGTCGAATACGATCCCAAATCTCTGAAGCCTATCCCGGCACTGGCCGAGCGTTGGGATGTCAACAATGATTCTTCTGAATTTGTTTTTCACTTGCGACATAACGCCCGCTGGTCGAATGGCGATCCAATAACCGCGCACGATTTTATCTACAGCCTGCGCCGCGGACTCTCGCCGGAGATGGCCTCCAAGAATTCGTTCATGGCTTATCCCATAACTTACGCGGAGGCTTATAACGGTAAGCAAGTATTCGCTCGCGATAGGACCACGCAACAGTTTCTGCTGGCTAAAGATCTGGCGGACGGCACTGACACTACTCCGGTATCACTTGGTCAGCAGCCGCTTGATTCAGCCCGCCCCGAGTATAAGACCACCGCCAGGGATGAGCCGGCGCGTGATACACCGTTTCACCGGCTAATGCATTCGCCCGCGCGAGTCACTCTCCCGGGCGATGAAGCCGCTCGTAACAAGCTCTTGTCGAAGGACGCAAAGCTAAAAGCTGCCGTTCAAGACAAGGAATTCGTTCCCGTCACCGCCGAAGATGTCGGGGTCGAGGCGGTTGACGATTACACGGTGCGCATTTCGCTGTCGCAGCCCGCCGCGTATTTTTTGGGCATGATGGGCCACCAATTCTTCCGGCTGGTGCCGCAAAAGATAGTTGAAAAATACAAAGACGCCTGGACTGATCCGTCGCACATCGTTACCTGTGGACCGTTCAAACTAAAAGAGTGGCATCCCTACAGTGAGCTGGTGGTGGAACGCGATCCGATGTACTGGGATGCCGCCAACGTGCATCTCGATGAGATTCACTTTTTTGTCTCTACTGACAATCCCACCAGTCTCAATCTCTACAAAGTGGGTGAGGCCGACGCAGTGCTGAACCACACCGTACCCAACGCCTGGCTGGATTACGTTCGCTCGCACAAAGATTACATGGACGGCGCCGAGGCCAGCATCGTCTACATCAATATCAATGTTACCAAGCCGCCGATGAACGATCTGCGCGTGCGCCGCGCCTTCAACATGGCGATCGACAAGATCACCTACGCAAAATCGCGACGCATAACCAAGCCGCTGTCTGCCTTCACACCTGAAGGAATTTTTGTCGGCTATCCGCAGCCGAAAGGTGAGGGGTTTGATCCGGACCAGGCGCGTAAACTGCTGGGCGAGGCCGGCTTCCCGGTAACCCAAGAAGCCGACGGAAGTTTTCAGTGCAAATCATTTCCCATCTCCCAAGTTGAATTCATTTTCAATACTGCGTCTTCCAACAAATTGATGGCGGAGTTTATGCAGGCGCAGTGGAAACAAAACCTCGGGATTACGGTTCCGCTGAGGAGCATGGAGTTCAAGACATTTATGCCGGCGCGCGCGAAACTCGATTACAAAGGTTTCGCCATCGGGCTTTGGGGCGCTGACTACATGGATCCGTTTACCTTCCTGGGTTTGTTTTCAACCGCCGGCGGCGTCAATGGCACGGGTTGGTTCGACCTGAAGTATGTGAGCCTGCTCAACGAAGCCAACAGCATGACCGATCAGAAACAGCGGTATGAAAAGCTGGCCGTCGCGGAGAAATACCTGATCGATAATCAGCCGGTGATTCCCATAGAAACGTCGTCACTGAATTTCCTGAAGAAGCCGTATGTCAAAGGGATGTACCCAAACGCTGCGTCGCTTTATCCGTGGCAGTATGTCTACATCGAACGCGACACGGCGAAATGGGATTACGGGATTCCCAGTCTCGCAGATTAGGCTTACTGACCGACCGAACGCGATTCGAATCAAATGCTTCGTTTCATCATCCGCCGTCTTGCGATAACCGTTCCAACTATTCTGGTAGTCATAACGATTACGTGGGGACTGGTCAGACTTGCGCCCGGCAATTTCTATATCGGTGAAAAGAAACTCCCACCGGCAGTCGAAAAAAATATTCGCGAGAAGTATGGCCTCGACAAACCCTGGTACCAGCAATATGGCCGGGTGATGTGGAACATCGTCAGGCATCTCGACTTTGGCACGTCGCTAAAGTACGAAGGCCAATCGGTCAACACAATTATCGCGCGTTCGCTACCCGTGTCGGCGACGGTGGGACTCCTCGCGTACCTGCTGGCTTTGCTGGTAGGCGTTACCTTCGGCACGCTGGCCGCATTGAAACCAAATTCTCCACGCGACTATGGCTCAATGGCTATGGCGATGCTGGGGATCTCAATACCAAACTTTGTCCTCGGTCCAATTCTCGTTCTCATTTTTTCGCTGACGCTTTATTGGCTGCCGCCGTCGCGCTGGAACGGCTTTCCCAGTCGCAGCCTAATTCTCCCGGTGCTCACCTTGTCAGGGCTGTACATGGCTTACATCGCGCGGCTGACCCGCGCCGGAATGCTTGAGGTGCTCAGGTCAGACTACATTCGCACCGCAAGATCAAAAGGACTAAGCGAACGCCAGGTGGTAATTCGTCATGCGTTGCGCGGCGGATTGATGCCGGTTGTTTCTTACACGGGCCCGGCGCTCGCATTTCTCATCACCGGAACTGTAGTAGTCGAGCGGATTTTTGTTCTGCCCGGGTTAGGGAACTACTTCATTCAGGCTGCGCTCAATCGCGACGAGCCTCTGATTATTGGCATCGTCGCTTTTATCGCGATCGCGTTATTGTTGATGAACCTACTGGTCGATATCGCGTATGCGTACCTCGATCCGCGAATTCGGTATTAGTAAAGCAAACCGTTAGCTTACGTGCGTTTGGAATGTTCAAATTGAGTGGGACGAATCAGTCGCAAACTAACAGTTTGCGTTACAGATGAACGACGAACAACCAAGACATCCTGACGAGCTTGAACGAGAGGAGCCCGGCCTGACACCGGACCCTGCGGCGAGCTACACGCACGGCGACTTGATTCACACTGCGCCGGAGTTTGCGCTTGCGGATGCTGATGTGTTCGCTGCCGAGAGAAGCGATGTAATTAAAGGCACGTCGCTTTGGCGCGACGCCTGGCGCCGTCTGCTAAAGAACCGGCTCGCGGTGTTTGGCATGATCGTCGTTGTCTTGATCACGATCGCGTCTTTGATTGGTCCGTTCATTATCAAGAAACTTACCGGACTAACGCCTGATTACATTCCTACGGACGCGGCCCTCTTGAAATCAATTCCGCCGCTGACCGCACCCGATGGTTCGTTCTCCTGGCTGCATCCGCTTGGGACTGACACTCAGGGCCGCGATATGTTGGCGCGAATTCTCCAGGGCGGCCAAATCTCTTTGATGGTTGGCGTGATCGCCACGTTCGTTTCGCTGCTCATCGGTGTTAGTTGGGGTGCGACTGCTGGTTATCTTGGTGGCCGCATCGACAACTTGATGATGCGCTTCGTAGACGTTCTTTACTCGCTGCCTTACATCGTCATCGTCATCGTGTTGCTGGCTCTGTTTCGCAGTCAAACGGGTTGGGGACAAATAATCCTGCTTTTCATAGCTCTCGGATCGGTTTCCTGGTTAACCATGGCGCGCATCGTGCGCGGGCAAGTGCTGTCGTTGAAAAACCAGGAGTTTGTACTGGCGGCTAAAGCGACCGGCGTCTCTACGCCAGGAATAATTTTCCGGCACATCGTGCCAAACACCCTCGGCCCGGTGATTGTCTATGCGACGCTCACGATTCCGACCGTGATGCTGATTGAGGCTTTTCTGTCGTTCCTGGGGTTCGGCGTGCAGCCGCCGCTCGCATCCTGGGGAAGTCTGGTCAGCGATGGCATTCAAAACTTCGGCATCTTCCCCTGGCAGCTGGTCTTTCCCGGCCTGGCCATGGCGCTGACTTTGTTTTCACTGAACTTTCTGGGTGATGGATTACGAGATGCACTCGACCCGCAAACGAGAAACTAGGCTCGAGGTGTGAGATATGAACTGCTTCAACTGAGATCTGAGATTTGAGATCTTAACTTTGAAATCGAACCAGTGAATAACGGCACCCTACTCACCATTAAGAACCTGCGCACCTACTTCAACACCGACGACGGTGAGGTGAAGGCTGTCGATGGTATTTCTTTCACGGTCAAACGCGGCGATACGTTGGGAATTGTCGGTGAATCCGGCTCCGGAAAGTCAGTCACAAATCTTTCGATAATTCGCTTGATACCGACTCCGCCCGGCCGCATCGTATCCGGCGAGATTTTTTTCGACGGCGTCAATATTCTTTCGCTGCCTGAAGCTGAGGTGCGCAAGATTCGCGGGCGACGCATCGCCATGATCTTTCAAGATCCGATGACCTCGCTGAATCCGTTTATGCGTATCTCGCGCCAGTTGATGGAAATCACGCAACTGCATCTTGGTCACAACAAGGCAGAGGCTTACGAACACGCCGTCGGCATGCTGGAAAAGGTGGGGATTCCCGACGCCCGTAGACGTGTAGATGATTACCCGCACGAGTTTTCCGGTGGCATGCGTCAGCGTGTGATGATTGCGATGGCGCTTTCCTGTGAACCGGAACTGCTGATTGCCGACGAGCCCACCACGGCCCTTGACGTCACCATTCAGGCGCAGATTCTCGAGTTGATTAAGACCCTGAAACAGGCAACCGGCACGAGCGTAATTCTGATCACTCACGATCTCGGCGTGGTCGCTGGCATGACCGATCATCTGATCGTGATGTACGCGGGAAAGATTTTTGAACAGGCGCCGACCGGTGAGTTGTTCGCAAAGCCTGGGAATCCGTACACGAAGGGTTTGCTGCGGTCTGTTCCCGATCCGCTGAAGGAACAAGACCAGCTCTATCAAATTCCGGGACTGCCGCCAGACGTGGCGCACCTGCCACCCGGCTGTCCATTCGCGCCCCGGTGCGAACGCGCTGAAGATGTTTGCCGTCGTGAATTTCCGCCGTTTGTGCAACTAACACCCGAGCACTTTTCGCTTTGTCATTTTGCCGAAGAAGTTTACGGAGCGTCAGCGGACGCCGCAGCGAAATAGGGACCGACCAATCAATGGTAACCGAAGAAAAAGTTCTACTCGACGAACCGCTACTTTCCGTGCGCGATTTGAAGGTCTACTTCAAAGTCGCTGGAAACCGGACGGTCAAAGCAGTCGACGGCGTCTCGTTGGACATCTATCCGGGCGAGACGTTGGGATTGGTCGGTGAATCTGGCTGTGGCAAGTCAACTCTGGGGCGCGCAATACTGCGCCTGACTGAGCCAACAGCAGGAGAAGTCACTTATCGCGGACAGAATCTTGCTCACCTTTCCAAACGAGAAATGCGCCAGCAGCGAAAGCATCTGCAGATCGTTTTTCAGGATCCGTATGCTTCACTCAACCCGCGCATGACGGTTGGACAGATCGTTGGCGAACCTCTGGATACGTTTAGGCTGGCCAAAGGCAGGGATGCAGAGGCACGCGTGCAAGCGCTGATGGAAACTGTTGGCCTGAGCAAACGCTTCATCAAGCGTTTCCCGCACGAGTTTTCCGGAGGACAGCGACAACGAATCGGCATCGCGCGCGCGCTGGCAGTTGAGCCTGATTTCATTGTGGCCGATGAACCAATCTCAGCGCTCGATGTTTCCATCCAGGCCCAGATCATGAATCTGCTGGAGAAGCTGCAGCGCGAGCGACAACTAACCTATCTGTTCATCTCGCATGACCTGCGCGCGATTCGCCACGTCTCCAATCGAGTCGCCGTCATGTACCTCGGCAAGCTGGTTGAAATCGCTGATGCTCGGACGATTTACGCGGAACCGCTGATGCCTTACACCAAGGCGTTGATATCCGCGGTTCCTGTTCCCGATCCAAAGATCGAGGCCACCAGAAAACGGATCGTGCTCGAGGGCGACGTGCCCTCACCGATCGATCCACCGTCAGGTTGCCGCTTCCATACGCGTTGTCCGTACATGATCGATGCCTGCAAACAGGTCGTTCCCGAACTCGTGGAAATTAAACCCAAACACTTCGCGGCCTGCATTCGCATCAGTCCAACCCAGCCAGACATTGAAAAAGTCGCTCCCGGCGAAGCCCCCGGACTGACTAGCTAGTCGACAGGCTCAAGCAGTTCAGAGTTCAAGCTTCAGGTTGCGGTTGTTGCAAACGAGGACAAGCTGAAGCGTGAACTCTGATTTACTTGAGTCCAACCTTCGTCGAGAACCGGAACCCTCGTAAATCGTTAACTAAACGCCTTCTCTGGATGAAAAGCCGCCGCTATTGGTCGTTTACCAATAGGGTCAGTTGTCTTGTGTTCACTCGAAACGCCCCCACCCACGGGGAAGGGGAAAAACACACTGCTTGTTGGCCGATTTCGTGAAATCTATACTTGCTTGATCTCACGTCACGCTAGAGTCAAAACCATTTGATTTGGCGGTGACAGGTTCAATGAATGGACGTAAAAAAACCAGGGATGGCGCGGGACTCGGATCGTTCGGAGGACGCCGGCGGCTTGCCGGCGAAACAAACGAACGCGGCCAAACATCCTGAGCGCGAGCTGCCGCCAATCGTGCAACAGCATCCCCAGGACGCGCCGGCTGGTTGGGCTGAGATCCAGGAGAAACTCGCTGCCAACGCCGGGCTGTCTGTCCTGCTGGTTGATGGACGACAGCCACCGGCCCTGGTTTCCTCGAACAACAACTCCATTTGTCACGCGTTTCAATCTTCACTTGATTACGTCGGCTTGTGCGATCCGTTTTGCGGCGACGCGCATCGACGAGCGTTGAGTGCCGGCGCCGCGGTTCAGTACAAATGCCATGCTGGTCTGCAGTGTTTCACCATGCCGGTGGCAATCGGCGGGGACGAGCGGCTGGCAGCGATTGGTGGACGTGCTTTTATCAGCGGCGCCGATTATCGAAATCTGGTTGATCGCTTTCGCGCCGGGGAACTTAACGATCTCCTCAACCGCGAACCGTTCGATAATGTGATCTTTGCGGAGCCTGAACGACTGGATCAACTCTCAAACCGGCTCGAGAAGGCCGTGCGAAACTTTAACGCGCCGCCGCTGGTTACAACTCCAGTCACCGCTCCGAAAATTGAGCCAGAGTCTTCGGCGGTTAGTGAATCAGTAGCGTCGCATTCAGATCTGCAACTCGAAGTGGATCGTTTGCGCGTGGAGCTGAAGCGTCGATCGCAGTTGGCGGAGACCCTGCAGAATTTTCTTGAGCGAATCAGTTCGAGTGAACCAACCACCACCTACAACGCCATTCTCGAGCACTCCAAAGAATTGCTGAGAGCCAACCGCGCCTCGCTGTGGGTGTTCGACGAAAACACGAATGAGATTAGTTTGAAAGCCGCAGTCGGGTTCGCCACCGCCCAGAGTGAAATTGAACCCAAGCGAATCGGCGAAGGAATCTCCGGCAACGTTCTGGAAACGGGTAAGGCGTTGGTCGTCGGCGATATGGAAATCGAGGGACTCACTCCCGCGCCGGCCGAGCACAAGTACCAAACAAAATCTTTCATTAGCTATCCGATAACCATTACGGGCCGCAGGATTGGAGTCTTAAACGTTGCCGACAAAACCGGCGCCAAGAAATTCGACGATATCGATCTGAATTTGCTGGACATTATCGGTCCGCAGATCGCAGTAGCGCTCGAACGCGCCGAGTGGCAGGAGCGAGCGACGCAGTTTCAACTGATGTCGATAACCGATCCGCTTACCGGTTTGCTTAATCGTCGCTACCTCGAAGAGAGACTGACTGACGAACTCAATCGTTCGCAACGTTACAACTATCACACCAGCTGTTTAATGATTGATATCGACGACTTCAAGACTTACAACGATCGCAATGGCCATCAGGCCGGCGACGTCGCCTTGAAGATTACGGCGCACGCGTTGAAATCAGCGCTGCGGTCGGCGGACGTCGCTTGTCGTTATGGCGGCGAAGAGTTTTGCATCCTGCTGCCGCAAACGACACTTAGTGAAGCCGGCGGAATCGCCGAACGTATGCGACAGAAAGTAGCAGACAAAGTTTACCCGTTTGGCGCGTCGCAGCCGACGGGCAACGTGACTATCAGCATTGGCGTTTCCACTTTCGCCAGACATATCGACACCGCGGAAAAAATTATTGCCGCGGCCGACCGCGCGCTCTACAGCGCCAAAACGCAGGGTAAGAATCGCATTGAGTTTTACCTCGAGAACGTCAGTAATTCATCCGCCCCTCGATGAGTCAAAATCGTCATGAGCAGGAACAGCAGATTCTCGGACGCGTGAAACGCGACGAGTTTATCGGGCGTGCTGGCGAACTCGAGCGGCTTGTTTCTCACGCAAATCAGAAAGAATCAAGTGGCCTGCTCGTCCTGGCGAAACCATTCGCCGGATTGTCGGAGCTCTTACGCCAGACTTTTGATTCAGTTTTCCCGGAAGAAACAGTTGTTCCGATCTACTTCGAACTGCCATCGGGACAAACAACTGTCGTCAGCGCCGCGATCGAATTCCTCAACACGTTTCTGCTTCAGTATGTCGCCCATCGCCGTCGTGAGCCGGACCTCTGTCACGCTTCGCTGACCCTTAACGATCTCCAGGAGTTGGCGCCAACCACCGACAGCGAATGGATCAGTGCGCTGGTCGCCGCCTACAACCAGCATCGTTTTGATGACGATGACCAGGCCCTCGTGCGGTTTTGTCTTAACGCAGTCCGGCGCGTGCCTGGCGACGTACGGCCGTTTGTGATGTTCAATGCGACCGAACTGGGTAACTACGACGACGATCAAGTGCCCTTCGTCAGTGAGATTGTTAGAGCGCTGGCAGCGACCCGAAGCCCCTACGTGCTCGCCGGATTGCGGCGGGAAGTACTCGATGCGGTTCAGTCTGCTCACGCAGATTTGCGGTCGCTGGTGTTGATGAAGTTGGAGGCGCTGGGCGTGGAAGATTCCCGGGCCCTGGTCGGCTCCATTGCCAGACGTCATGAGGTTCCGACTAACGAAGAAGCGCGTGACCTCCTGACCCAACAGCTCGAAGGCAGTCCCTATTTCATTACCACCTTCATCCAGGCAGCGGCTGACAAGCGACTGGCGCTCGATTCCTATTTCGCCTGCGAACGTCTTTACGTCGACGAGCTGATGGGCGGCAAAGTGTATCGCCAACTAGCCGCCGAGCTCGAGAATATTGCGCCGGAACCTAATACCCGGTCTGCTCTAATCCGAGTGCTTTGCGAGGCCGTTCCCGAAGGAAAGCGCACCGTGTCAGCCGTGAGCTGGCGCCAGAGATTGAAGCTGAGCGGCGTCGTGACAGAAAAGCTGCTGCGGCTGTTGCACGTCCACGAGCTCATCAACTGGAACGGCGAAACAATCACGCTCGACGGTGGTTCGACAGTTTGGAGGGATTTTCTCAGGGCCCGCTTCCGGCTCGACGCTTTACGCGAGCCACGCGCTCTCGTTGTTGCCGAGTTGATGGCCGCTGCGCTGCGCCGTGCGCCGCAAACTGTTGCGCGCTATTTCCGGCGAGCGAATAGCCTGAGCCTGCTTGAGTTGCTGGCACAATTCAACACGCAAACAGTCCCGCGAAAACTGTTTCAGTTCGACGAGTTTGCTGCGCTTTACAAGGGCGCGACGCAAGAAGAAATCGCAGTTGGTCTGGAGACTGACGCCGATCATTTCCGACTGCCACAAGTGTTTCATGCCGCGAGCGGTATCTCGTTTAGTTCTGCGCTGCGATCTTTCGGCGAAGAGAGTACCGTGGTGGCCCACGCGTTTGCCGGCGCCACCTACACGGAACCGGATGAAGTTGTGTGGTTGGTGGCGAAGGCCGAGAGCAAACTCGCGGCGAATGTTGAGTTGGTCGAGAAATGGTTCGGCTTGCTGGAGGGAGTCGCGCGGCAGTCTGGCTTTGTCCGAACGCAGCTGTGGCTGATCTCGAATGAAGGATTCTCGGCGGAGGCGTGTGAGCTGTTGCGCGCGCGTGGCGCGTTCGGATCCAGTCGCCAGCAACTCGATCTTCTGAGCAATCTGTTGAGCCCGGCGGGCGTCACGCTTGCAACGGCGACTGACGAAGACGAGTTTTCTCTTGTCATACCGATGGGCGAGGACAACGAACTGCTCGCCGCTCTGACCGTTGAGCAGTTAGCGCGTCGACTCGAGTTTACGCCGGAAGCAATCAACCAAATCAAGACCGCTGTGGTTGAGGCTTGCATTAACGCTGCGGAACACAGCCTCAGTCCTGACCGAAAGATTTATCAGCGGTTCCGCGTCGAAAGTGATAAATTGGTCATTACTATTTCGAGTCGTGGCGTGTTGCCCCCAGGCGTTGGGGAAGAAGGCAACAACACGCCAAATGCAGATGAGCATTTGACTGGCACTCGTCGCGGTTGGGGATTGAAACTGATCAAGACGCTAATGGATGAAGTTGAATTTGAGCGAGTTGACGAAGGTACAAGGTTGCGCATGACGAAATATCTGCGACGAACGCAGACTGCGAAGAAGCAGCAGTAACCGGGACGTCTGGAAAAGCGTAAAGAAGTACATGGGCGAATCAACCAAAGCAAACATTCGTTCACACTGCGTGGGCACCACCGCCGTGGTCTACGCCAGTGACTATTTGAACAAACTGACGGGCGAGCGCATCGAGCACGAGTGCCGCAAGCAACTCGACTCCGGCGCGCGCGCGCTGGTTATCGACTTCAGCGACACAGAACTGGTGAATAGCATCGGCGTCTCTATCCTGCTGGGCATCATCGACGTGGCGGAAAAAAACGGCGCCGTAGTTGTTTTCTCTGACGTGAATAACGACACCGTGCAACTCTTCGAAATGCTGGGCCTGATGCGGCACGTGGTGCTGGCGAAGAACGAGCAGGAAGCTATCTCCAATCTATCGGGCCAAAGTCAGGCGATGGGACACTGAAGAAGTTTCGAGTTTCAAGTTTCGAGTTCCAAGTTCACTGCAGAAAAACGGTCTTCGGCCTTAGTGTGCGCGTTTTGTGTTTTGCGTGAAACGTGAAACTCGGAACTTGAAACTTGAAACCGTTTATCGATGGAATCCAACACCCAAAAATTAATCCACTCCTTCGGCGCACTCGCCGACCTCGGTCAGGAGATTGCCGACAGCGGCGATTTCATGGAGATGGTGCGCACGTCGCTGCATCTCCTGCTGGGCACGCTCGCCATTCGTCGCGGCGCCATCCTCGAGTGTCCGGAGCATTTGGAACGAACAAACTGCCTGGCGACCTGGGGCTTCGGCGAAGACCACACTATCGAGTTCATTGTTGATGCTGATACCAAAGACGGGTTGCTCGGTTCGACCAAAGGCGCCTTTGAAGTTGACGGAGACGGAAAGTTTCCCGAGCACGAGTGGAGCCGGTCATTCTTTCATCACGTCGAGCAAATGTATGGGCAAGACATTGAATTAGTTGTGCCCATGATTATGCGCGGCAAGCTGACGGGCATAGTTGTGCTCGGCCCTAAGGCTAGTGGCGAACCATTCACGGCGGACGATCTCGAAGTGATCAAGGCGATGGTGCGGCACATTGGCGTTGGCATTCACACGCACCGTTTGCTGGCGGAGGTGAGGGAACAGGCCACGGAAAATCGACGCCTGTATTTCGACCTCCGCGCGATTTATCGCGACACGGTGCGCGCGTTTGCCGCAGCCATCGACATCAAGGACAAGTACACGCAGGGGCACTCCGAGAGGGTTGGGAAGTACAGCGAGATCATTGCGCGTGAGATGGGCTGGGGCGAGGAGGAAGTTGAGGGCATGGCTATCGCCGGCTACCTGCACGACGTCGGCAAGCTGGTCGTCGAACGCGACATCATCAATGCGCCTTACAAAATCGACGCCAAGCAGTCGAGCGAACTGAACCGTCATCCCGGCGCCGGCTTCGACATCCTCTCGCCGATCCATCATCCGTTCGCCGACATTCCGTTGATGGCGAAGTATCATCACGAACGCCTCGACGGCCGCGGCTATCCGGACGGACTCACGGATTTAGAAATCCCGATCGGCGCAAAGATCGTCAGCCTGGCGGATTCGTTCGACGCGATGACCACGGATCGTCCTTACAAAACGCGGCGCACGTTTGCGGAGGTCATTATCGATTTGCGCAAGAACACCGGAACACAGTTTGAGCCTATCGTCGTCTCGGCTTTTTGTCGGGCGTTGCTGAAGGAATTGGAAGGTGAAACGAAGGAACGAAGGTTTCTGAAGATGCTCGGCAAAAACTACCTCGACGCCGAACGCGACAAACCACTCCTCATCGAACTACTCAACGAACTCGATCCGAGTACAAAGGCGGCCGTTGCTGGAAGTAGTTAACGGCTCTGCGTGAACTAGACTCTCCAAAGCTCGCTCTTTTCGTGTGGTTGGTTTTCTGTTTAGTGTTGGTTCGTGGATCTTCCTGGTCGGGTGACGGAGAAGTCGATCCACGAACACACACGAAGCAGGGCCACGAAAAAACCCACGAAGGAGTGCGATTTCGAAAAGACTCTCGCTCTTGGCTCAGTTTCAACGAGGTTCCAACTACTCAGCATGGCGACACAAAATCGGAACTGAGAGCGCAGCGACCAGCCAAAGAATCTACTTCCCTTCAGTCCTGAGAAGTTGAATATTTAGATCTAAAAGGAACTGAGAGAAGATCCGGAAAGTTGTGCCCTCGGCTGGTCGCTGCGCTCCCAGTTCCGATTCTGTCTGGTCGTTGTTAAGGCAAAAACTACCTCGATGCCGAACGCGACAAACCACTCCTCATCGAACTACCAACGAACTGGATCAAATAAGAAGTCAATCGCGGCCAATGGTGGGACAACCGCTAAGTATCCACTCTTCCATGCCCCGTCCTAATTGCTGGGTCTCATCCGGACTAGAAAGACAAACCTTTTTCAGGCATTATCCCTTCGTCTTCACGATCCCAAAAGCCACGAAACCCGCACACTCTGAGGATCTGCATCTATGGAATCTCACATTTGTAGAACGCACCTGCTATCCGATGACCCTTCGTCAACCGACGAGTTTGGATCGCATGACCGAGTCGCAAAGGCCTTGAGTGAATTGGTCAGAGATGAGAGTGGTGGAAGGTGTATCGCGTTGATGGGTTCATGGGGAAGCGGAAAATCAACAACGATTCGACTGTTAAAGGGCCATCTCAAAGAGCAGGCGAGGGTTTTTGTCTTTAATGCTTGGACCCATCAAGGTGATCCCCTAAGAAGGACTTTCTTAGAACAACTGATTGATTTCCTCAACGAGGGTGGCTGGTTACCGAGTGGTCAAACATGGTTCGAAAAGAAGGACGAATTAGCTAAAAGAAGACGGGTTCAAGATGTCGAGTCCACGCCATTACTGAAACCGCACGTCCGCATAATTGGCATATTGCTTCTCCTAGTGCCCGTCGGTTTGGGGATGTTTAGCCGACTTGGTGTTCTTGAAGTGCCTAAATGGCTCCCGTGGTTTGGTTTGGCGCTCACCCTATTGCCGTTTGGATACGTCGTCGCCTTCTTGTCGCCCTGGATGTTCTTGGTATCAATCCGCTGGTTCTGTCGGGATGCCAAGTTAACCGTCCCCAATTGGGTCGACATCGGCCTGGCGAAGGTTACTGCCCCCAGTGACATCTTCGAGATTCTCATTAATCGATCAACAACGAGAACCAAATCCCTGACGTTGGAGTCTGGGGAACCAACATCAATCGAGTTTCAGGACTGCTTTAATAAACTGCTTCAGGATTGTTTGGTTGTGGATAATCGAAAACTCATAATTGTTATTGACAATCTGGATCGAGTCGATTCAAAGACCGCACTTTCGTTGTGGGCGACAATAAATACGTTTTTCGATTTTGATTTTTCCGCTTCCAAAGACTACTTAAGGCACTTGTGGTTAATTGTGCCTTTTGACCCTTCGGCGCTGACGAAAATCTGGTCCAATTCTGGAAGCAGCGATGGCGATGAGAAAAACGAAGCTCAGAACGGAGGGGACAACCTTGCCCAAGTCTTCATGGACAAGACGTTCGCAACGTCTTTTCATGTTCCGCCTCCAGTGCTATCTGACTGGCATGGTTATTTGCTTCGACAATTGACGGACGCCTTGCCCGACCACGCTAAAGCCAATGCACAAGACTTTCATACTGTTTATCGAGTTTTCCGACTCAAGTCACTGGATAGCGGGCGATCACCAACTCCAAGAGACATTAAAGTATTTGTGAACAAGGTCGGGTCAATTCATAGGCAACGTGAAGACGAAATTGGCCTTCCCTTGCAGGCACTTTATGTTTTGCTTTCCAATCAGTACCCCACCCTAGAAGAGATGCTTCGGACAGGAGCTGATCATCAGCTGTTGGGGCAGATTCATTTAGGGCTGGTTGGCTCCGAGTGGCGAAAGTACCTAGCCGCAATTCACTACAACGCTCCAGTTGAAAAGGCCTTTCAGCTCTTGTTGGGGGCCCAAGTTGAGGCTGCTCTAATATCTGGAAACGCTGACAGACTTGAGGATCTTCAGGGCATTCATGGTGTCACCGAAGTGATAGAAGAGTTTGTGGCCGAGAACTGGCAGAAGTGGTCAGGCGACGACCCGTCTAGTGTGGCTTTCGCTGCAGATTCCCTAAAGCAGATCCCTGTTGAAGAAGACCAGAGCCTGAATGAGACTTGGCAGATGCTCTGCGACGCAGCTGCCAAAGTTAAGTTTTGGACCAATCTTAACTCCAGAAGCGCAGCCGGTATCGTATGTCTTTTGAGTCATAACCGGACTGAGCCTTTCGCGAATCTGTTAGTTGCTTCGCTTTCGAAGTCGTCTCCCAGCGACGACGGCAAACCCGATTCCCCGGTCCACCCTCAGTTGCTAAGGCCTTGGTTAGTTGGACTCAGCGAAATAATGTCGGCGATCCAAGCGGAATTTCCAGCTGCCTTGAAAAACTTTTCGGTGCCCGGAAATGCGTCAAGCTACATTTCAATCATGTCCCGATTGACGTCAGACGTTGCGCAGTCTGTTCAAAGCTTCTTTCAGCCGTCCATTTCGCTGAAAGCCGCCGTTGATGAATTGGAAAAAATAGTAGCTGAGGAAAGATTTGATGATGACGGTGCTGCGGCAGTTGAAGCCCTGTTGGTTGTAAGACAGGACTGGCCTTGGCCCCCTATGGTCGAACGGTTAAAGGAGCGACTCAACGGTACCAACACCCTAAGCGTGTCAGAAATCAAGGCTGCGATCATAACCCTGACGAGGCTTGCGGTCTCGGTGTCAATTGCGAAGAAGGCCTTGACCTTTCTTTCGCAAGAAGGCCACCTCGCACATCATTTGTATCAAGCTAAAGAAGCAAATGACGCAGAGGCGATGACGCTTTGCATGCTGCCCATCATAGAAAACCTTCCAAGTGGAGGTCCCATGCCAGCCGTTGGAAACTCTTCCTTGGGCGCAGATATTTACACATCATTCGTTGCAAAACCCGAAAGCAATGCTGAACTAGTTAATAGCCTTGTGAGCTATTTTGAGAAGTTCAAACCCATTGAGAGTGTTTTTGCTCTGGCTAACTCTCCCGAGACCCAGCTTTTGGCTTTTGCAATGATCAACCAAATTGTTTCAAGGCCGGAATCTTGGGCGCAGATATCGGCGGCGGACATCGTGAAGCATTTCGAACAGTTGAAGAGTGCGTGTGACGATCAATTATTAAGCGAATTCCTTAGAGCCTCGGCAGAGAAGTCGTCCTTGGTTGAAGAAATTATCAGCACCGGGTTTGACGACAAACTTGCGCATCTCTACTTGAGTGTTTTTGGGGCCGTGAAAACTAATGAGGAGTTTGTCGATTTCTTGAGACAACACCTTCGACTGATCGAGAAAGATCAGTGGTTGGCAGAACTCTCTTCAGAAAGCACGTTGCTTGAGTTGTTGATTGCCTTGGTAGTTGAACGAAATACAATCGACCTACCCAAATCTTTTGAGGATGCTGTCCTAGAGCATTCAACTCAATTGCTCAAAGGCGAGGTGAAAGTTCAACGACTGATGTCGCAATGGAGCGAACTTCCCCGTGCACTAGACGAATCTTCACAAGTAACACTTTTCCAGCGCATGAGCGATCTGCTGAACTCTCATGACGAATCAACCAGTAGCCTGCTAAGGTTGTACGGCGAATGCCTCGCAACCGAGTCAGTGCTTGCTTATAACGAGGACCGATTGGTCCTTCAAGCATTCAACAAGTTCCTGTCGCGGTCGGAAGTCACGGAGCTAAAATGGCTTGAGAGGTTACTCGCGACGAAATCAGAGTTCTTGGCGTCACTGAAAGGTCCGACTATCAAAGATTTCAAGGACCGGGTGAAAAAGGCTTACGAAGATCATCTTGAAGACGAGTCTCTTAGCGAAGTTTTGCAAGCAATAGCCAGCAACGTTGGTCTTACTCTCAAAAAGCCTAAAGCCAAGGTCGAAGAGGAACCGAATGCGACCTAGCTTTCGCAGGCGGTCATCGCGGTTGAATTCGCAGCACAAAATTACAAATCGCGATTTTCTGATCCGGCAGGACTTCCGTGCGTTGTTCGCGAGGAACTTCTTTGTTCCCAACCATCGTAGGATTTCGGCCTTTGGCGATCAGCCAGTAGCGGCCGTCGTTTTCGAGCATGAGGTTCGCATGGACGCGACTGATTTCCGGGTCGCCTTTTAGCGGCAGGTCGACGGTGACTGAACGCGAGCCGCGACCGATACTGATATCTCGTTTGGTGATAGGGACCACCGCTTCGCGCACGCCGTCACGCCACACTTCAACTGAGTAAAGTTCCTTAATGCGCGGGCGCACGACCGTTTGCTCGCCAAGTTCACCGGTGCCGCCGCCTTCACCCGCTTCAGTGTCGCCTTGCGTGCCGTCAGCGCGCTCGCGAATCGTGTCGCTGAAATCTACCGCCGCCTTAGTGGGGACTTGCGCGGGAAGGCGTGCGTTCACTTGCGTGTGTCCGGTTTCCGTCTCATCCCAGACCGGCTGGACGCGAAACTGGCCTTTCTCGAGAGTGCCGTCAACCCGCAACTCAACCGAGAACGATTTCGCCGCCAGCTGCGTGGAGCCGCTCAACTCCTTCGCGCGTTCGGAGAGAACGTGGAAGAGACCCTGCTCGAGTCCACGGCGTTTATCACCTTGCCAGTCTTTGTCGTCTTCGGTGCTCAGGTAAACGATGTATTCGCGCGGAATGTAGGTGAGACCGCCGGGCGGCGTGAACATCTCGCGCTGCATCACGGCTTCCACTTCGCGCGCAATCTTTACCAGGAACTCTTCCCAGATGCGGCGTGGTTTGGAATGTTCGTCGGCGGCTTCGAGCAGGTCTTCACCCTGCTCGCCGTCGATCCATTTTCTAATTGATTCTATTAAACCCATTGTCGGAAAAGGTGGTCTTTGGTTTTTGGATTTCGGTCTTTGTACCTGGTCCTTTGATCTTTGTGCTGCGAACTTAGCACTTCGAACTGAACAATATTAAACCACTAAACTACACGAAACTCTGGACACTCAAGAACACGAAGTACAAAGTACGAAGTTCAAAGTACGAAGTTCAAAGACCTAAGCCATTCTTAGTCAAATCGGACAAACTTCTTATTTATCCAACCACGGTCAGAAGTGAACGGATCGACTTTCGCTCGTCCGTGTTGCAACACCTGAACTTCATACCAGTATTCGCCGGTCGCCAACACCTTAACGCGCGAGCCCGCTTCCGCCAAACCAATCGGCGCGCTGGTCGATCCCGCATTAGAGCGCAGGTTTACGTCAGTTGTTGTAACACCTTCCCGTCCAATTACAAAAATGTCAGATAGCAGCGGCAGCCCCACAAACGGATTCCAATGGGAAGTAACATACTTGTGCGTAGCGAGCAACATGACGGCGAACGCGACGATCAAGATCGCCGCCACCAGAAATGGACGCGCTCTTCGCGGACCAACCTCACGTCGTTTGTTTAGCGAACGAACCTCAACGGCTTTCTTTGGCGGGGGCCGATCGGGAAGCGCAGCCAGCCTTTCCTGTGCTGTTTGACCGCCACCCGATGCGCGGCCCCCGTGGATGGCACTGACGGGCACCACGATCCTGGGTCGCTTCGCGGCCGGCGCGCCCGGCGAATTTGCGAGCGCGGGTTCGCGCCTCACGTCCTGAGTCTGCGGCGGTTCGTTCACAAGTTGAAAACTTGGCTGCGGCGGTGGCGCTGTCAGCTCTTCCGGCTCGACGTTCAAGTCTGAACTCGGACGCTGGCGCAATTGCGCACTTTGGTCAGCAGCAACCAAAGGCCGAGTTGCGGGCAGAGCTGCATCAGACAATTCGTCCCAGTATTCCTGCACCGTTTGATAACGTTTTTCTGGATTGGTTTGCGTCGCTTTTTCGAGAACGCGCAGCACTGGGGCGGCCCAGTGAAGGCTGCTAACACTCGCCGGCAACTCTCGTATCGAGTGTTGCGCGAAACGGCGTGGCGATTCACCGGCCAGCAACGCATAAGTCGTTTTGGCGAGCGAATAGATGTCGGCAGCCGGCGTCAGGTGATCGTGACCGCCGGCGATCGCTTCTAGATCGAGCGAACCCGTTTGCACTAAAGGATTGTGTTCGGGTGCGGCGTAGATGTTCGTGCCTACGCGCGTGATTGCCCCTTCACTTGCGGTCGAGCGCGCCACGCCGAAGTCGGCAATCTTTACGACCTGACGGTCGCCCGTCAGTAAGAGATTTTGGGGTTTGATGTCGCGGTGAATGATCCCGCACTCGTGTGCGTGGGCCAGACCGGAACAAACCTGCTCCAGGTAATACAACGCCTTCTCCAGCGACAACGGCTTGCTGCGCGATAACGCTGCCATGTCGCCGCCGGAAAGATACTCCAGCACGATGTAGTGAAACGTTGTCCCCGCCAGGTCGATGGCGGTGCCGTGCCCCAAACGACTGATGATGTTTGGATGACGCACCTTGTCGAGAGCGACTGCTTCGTGTTGAAAATTTGCAATCAGAGTGTTCTCGAGCGCTTCGTCAGGCGCGTCGCCGAGGAACATGTTGAGGGCTTTGATAACGACAGTCTCCGGCGCGTCGTCAGCGGCGGCGTTATCGCGCGCGACATAAATCTCCGCATAACTGCCGCGACCGAGACATTCGAGAATGTCGTAACGACCATCGAGCCTACTCTGTTGGAGCTTGAGTTCTGGCATTTAGGATTCGAAAGCGTGCAACTCCCCGGCTGCGCTCAGGCAGTTCAGAGTTCAACCTTTAGGCTGGTCTCCTTTGGGCAAACGCGAGCAAAGGCTTGAACTCTTGAAGCTACTCATCGCTAGGGGGACGGGGAAGGCGAGCTCGGCGAAGCAGCCGGCGATGGTGTGGGTTTGATGTTTTCGTCCAGACGCGCTTGCGCTGCCGGTCTGTCCTTCTCAGAATTCAAAGCCAGCGCCGCCAGCGCCAGGGCAGCCTCTCTTTTGATTGTAGCGTTCTCTTGCGGTGACACCAGGTTAGTGCGCGACGCTGCAGCCTCAAACGCCTTAACCGCTTCGTCGTGGTTGCCCGTTAACATTGACGCGCGTCCATAGAGATAGAGGAACTTTCCGTCTTTCGAGTCCAGCGGCTGCGCAATCTTTTCCGTAGCCAGCTCACCGTTGAGATGCGTCGCCAACCACGCATTCGGATCGTTATCAACTTCGCGCCGGCTCCTCTCGAAGACAAGAATTGGATCGTCACCAACGACGGGTGTCGGTGAGGCTTCGGGAATTGCCGCCGGGGCAAGGTAGGGAATTGGACCGCTGTACTTTCGCCCGGCATAAAAAGCCGCCGCGACAATTCCCAGAAACACCACGAACACAAAGAACCGTTTCATCATGCGCTCGATGCCACTCGGCTGCGGCTGCGGCGGCGGCCCAGCGAGCGACGCCACGTTCAACTTGTTTTCATACGCGCTTGCCGTTCGCGTGTCTGGGGAAACAGTATCTTCGTCACTCGTCGTAACCCCGGCCGGAAATGCAATGCGCGAAGCCGGCACAAAGCCCGCGGCATCCGGTGTCGCCCCAACCACAGTTTGCGCGTCCGCGATAGGCAGCGGCATTGTTTCTGGTGAAATCGTCTTTTCCAGA
Source organism: Pyrinomonadaceae bacterium (assembly GCA_035472495.1). Taxonomy (GTDB): domain Bacteria; phylum Acidobacteriota; class Blastocatellia; order Pyrinomonadales; family Pyrinomonadaceae; genus PSRF01. The sequence continues at coordinate 265,080 of DATIPD010000011.1, forward strand.
TCCTCGACACGATCGTCAGCCAGTATTGGCTTACCGACGCTCACTACCACTGCGGTTAGATTGTCCTCAGCGCCGCGCTCGTAACAGCGACGTTTAAGTTCCTCGCAGAGGGCGGGCAGTTCGTCGTGAGTGATCAGCAGGTGGCGAAGTTCGTGATCGGGAATGTGGCGGGTAATGCCGTCCGTGCACAACAGAAACTGCGTGCCGTCTTCCACTTCAATCGTCTTGAGATCAACTTCGACGTCCTCTTCAGCACCGAGTGCACGGCTAATCACGTTCTTGCTCGGATGGTTGGCAGCCTGTTCCGGAGTCATCCTGCCAGCGCGAACTTCTTCCTCAACCACGGAGTGATCCAGGGTCTCGCGCAGCAACTGTCCGGAAGGTGTTAGACGATACAGACGGGAGTCGCCCACGTGGCCAAAGGTGGCAACATTCCCTTTGACGTGCAGCGCCACAATGGTGGTAGCCATCATCGAAAACTTAGCGTGCTCCTGGGCCATCTGATGGATGGATTGGTTGGCGCGCTGGATCGCCAGCTCCATTAGGTCTTCGATGTCTGCGCCGTCCAAGCGGTGACGGAAGGCTTCATCCAAAACTTCGATTGCGGTTTGTGAGGCAACTTCACCGGCTTCCGCGCCGCCTACGCCGTCGGCGACTGAAAAAATCCCACGCTCGCTATCGGCGAGATACGAGTCCTCGTTGAGCGGTCGCTTTTCATTCAGACCGCGATCTGTGACGGTAGAAGAGTAAAGTTTCATCGACCTGGCTGGTTGCATGTCGCTATCGGAGTCGCTCATTCAACCGCTTCCAATTTCAGAGATGAGCGCGGCTGATTGCGCGAAACTTTGGCGAGCATTGTGTCACGAGCGTTGCGATGCGAAAAGGCCATCAGCATGCCCAACATGGCAAAACTGGTGATCAGACTAAACCCGCCGTGGCTGACAAACGGCAAAGTGATTCCGGTCATCGGCAGGGCCCGCAGAATGCCGCCGATATTTACCAGCGCCTGAAAACCGATAAAAGCTGTCAGACCGGCTGCGCTTAGTTTGGTAAACATATCACGCGCGTCGAGCGAAGTACGAACACCAGCGATAACAAAAATAATGATCGCCAGAATGACAATCGCGCCGCCGAGTAGCCCTTCTTCTTCCGCCAGCGCTGCGTAAACGTAGTCTGAGTCGGCGATCGGAATGACCTCGGGGTAGCCGAGTCCCAGCCCGCGGCCAGTATTTTGGCCCGACGAAATACCAAAGATTGCCTGCGCCGGTTGAAAGGCGAGCTTATCGAACCAGACGTCGGTGTTCACGATCTTCTGCATGGCCGGACTCTGCTCGGCAAGTTGCTTCAACTCCGGATTTTCCTTTAGCGCATCGTCGTAGTCTTTTTTCCACCACGAGACCTCGGGCGACGGCGGATCAAAACCGTCGAGCCACAAGTGAAAGCGTTGTTGAATGCGCGCCGGCAACATCGCCTGGACCGGTCGCGCGATCGTCGGCAGCAAGGGAACTTTCTCCTGCACGTCGCGCGGTAACGCGCCGACCACCAGAATTGAAATCACTACCAGCACTGAACCGACAAACAGCAGCAACTGCGGCCAACGCCTAACGGCGACAAGGTAAAGCGTCGTGTAGGCACCGCTGAAAATCAGCATCTGACCGAAGTCCTTAAGTGCGAAAAACGGCACGAAGGGCATCATCGCCATCACCAGTAGAGGCACGACATCGCGCGCGCGCGGAATGCCCCAGTAGGTTTCTGCTAAGTCTTTGTAGCGCGCAGTCAAAATTCCGGCGAACCCAAGGAGGAAGGGAATCTTCGACGGTTCCCAGGGCGTCATGTTGCCGAGCGCTTTGCCGGCGCTGGAAGTAACGACTGCGGCGGCGAGTGGTAGCAGCGTCAAGAGGACGATGATGAAACTGTTACGCTGAATCCACAGCAGGAAGCTGTCGCGAACGCAGAACACGTACGCTAAACCAAAGGCGAACAGCGAGAAAATTGGGATCCACGTGTAACTCGAGGTCAACGCGCTGCCGAAAGTGTAGTTCGACGGACGGCGTGGAAGCTGTTCAACATCGATGGCCTGCGCGGGAGTTGGCGGCAACCCCATCAACTGTTTTTTCTGTGGATCGTAGTTCTCGATGATGTAGCGCGTGCGCAGCGCTTCCATCTTTGCCTGGCGCGCGTCTGACTTGTTCCGCGCGTTGTACTCCGGATCGCTGTACAGGCGGTACTGCATCAACATGCCGACGGAGAACAGCAGGATGGCAACCGTGTAGAGTACCCAGTTTCCGCGGTAGCGCATGAAACGCGACAGCCAGACCACCAGGATCAACAACGGAAGGAAGAGAAGTATGTCACGCACCGCGCCAACGATGGAGGTTTCGTAACCACGAAGTATCGCAGCGCGATGCACGGCCCAGTATCCGGCCATCTCGAGGCCGAGCAGCAGGAAAATAATTAGCAGATGTGATGATGCGCGATTCTTCATTTAGTGAATAGTTTGGTTTATAGCCCTCCACCTTTGGGGGAAGGTTGGGTGGGGGTCTAGCACCGTTAGTCCCTCTCCCCTTACCCCTCTCCCATGGGGAAAAGGGATTCAAAAAACTCCACTCACTGGTTCGGTGTTGCCCGCGGCCCTGGTCGATTGCTCGGCGCGCGAACCTGACCCGCGTTAGTCGCAACGGTCTTGAAGTACCCCAAATCTCTCGCCTTCAACACCAATGCGGCGGCGATCGGCGCCGCCGATTTCGATCCGTAACCGCCGCCTTCAACGATCACCGCCATAGCCAACTGCGGCCGCTCGAGCGGGGCAATGCACAAGAACCAACCGTCAATGCGTGGATGCTCTTCATCCATGATCGTTTCTTCGTGCTGACCGATAATGTTGCCCTTGCTGTCTTTGTCGATTTTGATTCTCGTTTTTACTTCGCCAGTTTTTGGGTCGTAAACCGGTTCGATCTTCTGCGCCGTTCCGGTCTTGCCGCCAGTATTGATTCCGGCGGCCTTAACTGGACCAAACACTCCACGTGCCGTCCCGCTCGGCCCGCCGGTGACCAAGCCCATGATGCCGCGCAACGTTGCTGCGACCTGCGGCGACATTACCTGTTTGAACATCTCAGGGGCACGGTTGTACTCAATCTTCGGCTTCATCAGCTTGCCGTCCATGTTGGCGATTGCCGACGCCGCCAGCGCCATCTGAAACGGCGTCATCTGTCCGGCATAACCCTGGCCGTAACCCATCAAAGCGAGGTCGTACCTGGTCACTACTTTTATTCCGGTAACGATCGTCGCTTCGCGCGGCGCCAGCGCGCGTTTCACTGCGTCAGTACTCGCGTTCCAAATCTCTGGCTCTTTGCGTCCACGCAGCGCTTCCGCGGGTGTGTCGTACGCGCCGATGCCCAACAATTCCGCTGCATGTTTAAGTTTCTCCGGGCCCAGCTTCACCCCCATCTGCGCGAAGTATTGGTTGCAGGAAACTTCATAAGCCGTGTCGATGCCGATGCGACCGTGAACTTCACCTGGGCCACCGTCGTCGAAAATTACATTGGCGCCTTGCGCGGCGTAATAGCCGCCACCACTGCAGGTGAATTCAGTGTCTTGCTCACCGGCGAGAAACGCGGCCGTCATCGTTACCGTCTTAAACGTCGAACCGGGAATGTAGTAAGCGCCGAGCGCCCGGCTCACTAAAGGCCGATCGCGTTGGTTCGTTTCCAGCTTTATCCAGGTAGTTTCGTTTTCAACGTCCTTCAGGCTGTAGGAAGGCTCGCTGTAAAGCGCGAGTACTTCGCCCGTTTGCGGGTTCAGGATAACGACGGCGCCGTGTTTTCCTTTCAACTGATCGACCGCGGCCTGTTGCAGGTCACGATCGATCGTCAAACGCACATCCTGGTTTCCTTTGAACTCGACAGTCTTTCCTTTGACGACTTCGAGCGCTTCCGGCAAGGCGCCGCTTTGCACGCCGAAAAGCGCCCGTTCCAAACCTGGATCGCCGCGATCGGAACCGAAGATGTGCGCCATCGCTTTGTCCATCGGATACTGTCGATAGATGTTGCCGCTCGCATCACGACGGTAGAGCGCCAGGGCGTTATCTAATTTGCCGCTGCGATCGAGCAGCCAGCCACGCAGCGTTGATTCCGACAGCCGGCGATTGCGCAGGTCCTTGTAGCCGAGCTCCTGAAATTTTGCGTTCGACTCCGGTGCGTAGTGGGTCCAGTAAATGTGAAAACCAAAAACGGAAACAGAAAGGAGAATGAAGATAATCCGCAGCGCGCGCAGGCCACGATTCGTTGAAGTTGAACCGAGACGACGTTTAACTTCGCGCGGTAGGTCTTCAGGCACCGCTGCTGGAACTGAAACTCCGCGACGCCGGTTCAGCACCTGGGAAGTAAGCAGGACGACAACGATTAACAGAAACCCAACGAGGTAGATAATTGTGAGGAGCGCGGGCATGCGCTCGGGAATATTTACAACAACTGGCGACGGCGTCGGTGTTTGCAGAAGAAAGAGAAGCGACATCTGAATGTTCGATCGGTTCGGGTCTTCTCCCTCCACCTTTGGGGGAGGGTTGGGGTGGGGGTTTAGGCGCACGCTAGACCCTCTCCCCCTGCCCCTCTCCCAGTGAAAGAGGGGTGCTTTACTCCGCTTTACGAAACCGCACTTCTACATCGCCGAAGCCTACGACGTCGCCATCCTCGATCTGACGGGCTTCGCCGTAAGCGATACGGCGGCCATTAATAAACGTTCCATTTGTCGAACCCGTGTCAGCAACGAGGAGTGTTCCTTGCGCGTTCATCGTGAGCGCCGCATGAACTTTGGAGACACTCGAATGGTTCAGCTTTAGTTCGTTGTCCGAAACACGTCCGACGCTCAGCCGGCGGCCGCCCGGGACAAAAGCCATGGGCACTTCATGAGCCGAGTCTCCCAGGCTAACGCGCGCGATCAGCTCAACGGCTGCGACTTTCTCAAACTGGCTCCGGTGGGGTGCCTCGAGTTTTGAGGCCGCGCGCGCTTCGTCGGCCTTGCGCAGTTCCTCTTCAAACTCGCCGAAGGTTGGATCAACTGAAATGCCAGTCGTAAAAATGTCGACCTCAGTTTCAACTTTCATCGTCGCCAGCGTGCGATAGCGATGATCGTTCACGTGATCTATAGCGGCGGCCAATACTTCGTGCTCCAGCTCCTGGATAATCTCGGGCGGTGCATCAGAGTGTGTGCCCCATTCAACTTTTAACTTGAGGTGATGCGGGGCAATCTTTCCTTTGCGTCCCTCGTCCCGAACGCGCTCATCGATCAATTTCTTCATGCGCTCGATCAGCTGGGAAGTAGTCAGTCCGCCCTTCGGCGAGACAGTGCGACCAAACTTGCGATCGACCACATCGCCCATGCCTTCCAGCACACGTCGTAACAGTCGCTCGGGTAGCGCTTCCTCGCGCTTCTTTTTTTCTGGTGGTTTTTGCTCGGCCATTTACCGTTGATACGATGTCTGCGCAGCGGCGGTTCGAAACGAAAACAGCCAAGCCGCGTTCGCAAAAAAGCAGTCATGCTCGACTGCCATGGAGGACCAGGTTTTAATAGCTTGAAACGGTGGTATTCTAGCTGAAAGTCTTTCCGCTTAGTAGGCTTAATCCACAGATTACCCAGATTGCGCAGAACTCCCGCAAAACAGTTCACACGCGTTGGTTTCCTGCTGGTTTTAGTCTGCGTAATCTGTGTAATCTGCGGATAGGAGTTCGAATGAAGCCGGATAAGAAACAACTCAAGAAGAACTACCAGCAAGAGCCGCGCGCGATCGGCGTCCTCCTCATTCGAAACAATCGCAACGACAAGGTGTTTCTCGCCGCCGGACCCGACATGAACGGTCTCCTCAATCGCCACAAGTTTCAGCTCGAACACGGCGGTCATCCCAACAAATTGCTGCAGGCCGATTGGAACTCGCAGGGAAGTCAGGACTTTGCTTTTGAAATCGTAGACGAACTGCGTCCTGCAGCCGGCGTCGAATTCGACTATCGGCGCGAAGTCAGCGCGCTTGAAGATTTATGGTTAGAAAAGCTGCAGCCGTTTGACGATGCTGGCTATAACGTGCGGAAGCTTACCCGGGCCCAGAGACTGAGCCGGATTGCGAATAAGGAAACCTCATGACAAGAGCAAAAGTAGTTCTTCTGATGATTGCGACATTGCTCGCTGGCATCGCGATTGGCGGCTATTTATTCAAGGGCACTCGTCCCCGATCATTTCTGGCTATCAGGAAGTGCCAAACAAAGTGTCTTCAAACTAATGAACTGCTTGGGCTGGTGGCGTCGGTAGGAGTTCAACATTTCAGCGGCTTGGTTCCGTCGGTTGTAAAAGAAACGGATAAGACGCTGGTGATCGACCAGTCGACCAAAGCAGGAATGCATTACGTGATCATTCCGAAAAAAGACATGAAGAACATTGGTGACGCGTCGGAAGAAGACACCGAATACCTGGCGGACGCGCTCAAGGTTGCGGGTGAGATCGTGAGAGAGAAGAACTTGACAAATTATGTGCTAACCACCAACGGGCCGGCTTACCAAACGGTAACCTATTTGCATTTCCACTTAACGGCTTATCAATGACGCCGTTGTCGCACCGCTTCATAAAGCAGCACACCGGTCGCCACCGCAACGTTCAAACTTTCAGCTTCCGGCAGCATGGGAATCCGCACGGACATGCTTGCGGCGGCAACCTCCTCAGCCGAGAGTCCGTTCGATTCAGGCCCCATGATTAGCGCCGACGGTTTTCTCCAGTCAACTTCGTCATAACTGTTTGTGGCGTGGACATCCGCGCAAACGGTTTGCACTTCCGCTTTCGAGCACCATGAAACGGCCTCGGTAAAGTCAGCGCCAAACCAAACTGGTAAACGAAACGCCGAGCCCATCGCGCCACGCAGAGCTTTCGGCGAAAACGGATCGGCGGTGTGCTGCGTCGCAATTGCGCCGGTAGCGCCGGCCGCTTCGGCAGTTCGCAGAATCGCGCCGACGTTAACGGGGTTGTTGATCCGATGCATGACAACAATCAGGGCTTTAGCCTGCGCGGCTGCGAAGTGTGCTTCACTAGTTGCCGGACGATCTGCCAGCACAACTATTCCCTGGGGCGTCTTGGTGTAAGAAATCGACGCCAACAATGTTTCGCTGATTAGCGCGGCGCGATCGGCTGTGGCCTCAAGCGAAGCAATCAGATCGCGGGCTCTTTCTTTGGCGGCGAGTTCGTCTGACACCAGTAGTGCGTGCACGTGCAGTCCAGAGCGCAGGGCTTCTTCGCAGAGTCGCATCCCCTCGACAAAAATAAGCTCAGTGGTTTTGCCGTCCCGCACTGAGCGCGCCAGTTGCAGCAGAGAGTTGTCGCGGCTGGTGATTTGAGAAAGCATGGTTAACGTGGGTAAGAAAAATCAGAACCGGAAGCCCTGGCGACCGGCCAAAGATTCAAGCTCCGGTACAGGTTTCGATGTTTGGTTCATTTGTTGTCAATCGACTTGAGCCTCGGCCGGTCGCTACGGCTCCGGGTGCTGATTTTGTCTTTTACCGTCTGGTAATCAAACCGCGGCGCTAACTTAACTTAGATCTACTTGCGCCCAGATCGGCCAATGATCAGAAACGCCGAGGGGTCGCGCAACGCCACAGCGCGTGATTTTCACGCCGCGTTGGAATATCCAGTCGGCGTGCATCCGCAAACCCATCCCCCGCCACGTCGCGGTTCCAGAAACAAACGGAGTTGAGTAGCCATGCGATTCGAGAAACTTTCGCGTCTCACCCACCTTAGAGTTTGAGAGCGTATTGAAGTCGCCGAGCACCAGGGTCGGATCGGTGCTCTTGTCAGCCTCGGCAACCAACACTTCCAGTTGTTCAAGTTGTCCGCCCAACGCCACGTGCGGGTCAACATGAGCATTGACGATTCTTAGATTCTTCCCGCTGACCGACACGGTTGCCGCCATCGCTTGTCGTGGTCGCCACGGACACTCGTGCCACGGCAGATCAATTCGAGTCAGATCTTTCATCTCGAGATAGCTTAACAAAGCAACACCGGTGTCTCCCGTATCGTGGAGGTCGATGGGTTCCTCAAAATCAAGCCACCATTGTCGTGTGACGGGTTTGATGCCGCGCGGAATTCCGGCTGGCACATGGACCCAGTTCATGCCGAGTCGTTCTGCCAGTTCAGAGGCAACATGTTGCCGGCCGGCGCGTGCAGTTTGTTTGTCGGCTTCCTGCAACGCAATGATTGTGGGCGGCGGTAACAAAATTCCTTCGCGAAAGGCGCGGCCGGCGAGCCGGATATTTTCGCGAACTTTCTGTTCTCGCGTTCCCGTCCTGCTCCAACCAAGTTTGCGCAACAAACCTCCGGAGATTAGATAACGACCAACAGCGTAACGGATGTTGTATGATGCGACGACAATTTTTCCATCGCTAATCGGCGGCCGTGTTGGCGGGTTTTTCGCCACGCCACATTGAATTTTTTCGGATTCGTTGAGCGGGGGATTTGCCGTAACCATTGGCGGTAGTTTCGTTGTTCTCAAGTCGGAAGGCAAATCAGAGATTGGCTTGCTAATAGTATGGCTTAAGCGCACCAGCGGACTACTGGGATCGCGGGCGTCCCCGCCCGCAATGAGCGTAAGGCGCGACCCTAAAAGAACCAGGATCTTAATTTCGATGTAGCGGATGGTCGGGATGGTTGTTCGCGCTTTGCGCTCACAGCGGGCGAGGGCGCCCGCGATCCCAGTAAGTTAACTGGCGCGCTCCGCCGGAGTGAAGGGCTGCGGGGCGTTGAATCACTGCGGGCAAGACTAAATCCTGCGTTACCATTCCCTGCCATCCGCTTGATCAAAGCGGGCTAGTCAACTTACTGGGATCGCGGGCGTCCCCGCCCGCAGATGAGCGCAAAGCGCGAACAGTGCCTGAGGCTAAAAATCACAACCGGAAGTCAACTGGTCTTTTTGCCTCTCTGAGTTTTGGTTCACAGCGGGCGGGGACGCCCGCGGTCCCAGTAAGTTAACATTTGCCTTGGACGTGAATGATTGGAGCGGCGTGAATACCTGCCATGCCTCGAAAAATTCTCGCAGCTATTGATGACATGTTTTTCGCGGCGAAGGTACGCGCAACTGCCGAAGCGCTTGGCGTTGAGGTTAAGTCGTATCGAAATCTCGCTGCTCTTGTCGAAGCGGCGTCCGTTCAGCAGCCCGATTTGATCATAGTCGACCTCCACAACCAGAAGATCGATCCGATCGAACTGGCAGTCACATTGAAATTGAGCGAGCGTTCTCCTCAATTACTCGGTTTCTTTTCGCATATCGAAACCGACTTACAACGCGCAGCTCTCAACGCGGGCTACGACCAGGTCATTCCGAGATCAGTGTTTTCGAGAGACTTAGGGAAGATACTGGGGGAGTGAGCAGGAGCAGGCAAATTCTAAACGCCCTGACTTATCAAAAGAAAAATGGCAGCGACGTAACTCGCTGCCTTTTCGTTTTACAGCCACTGCTCCTGCCGCGTAACCCTGATCAACTCACCGCCGCGGGCGCGATCACTTCATGAATCGCGCGCACTTCGTTAACAAGTTGCTCATACTGTTCGAGCGTGAGTGCCTGGGCTCCGTCTGACAAAGCGTGATCCGGATGGTCGTGGACTTCAACAATCAAACCATCAGCACCGACTGCCACACCCGCTCGCGCCAACGGCGTGACCATGTAGTTCTTTCCCGTGCCGTGCGAAGGATCGACGATCACCGGCAGGTGTGAAATACGACGCACCGCGGGAATGGCTGCCAGGTCAAGCGTGTTCCTGGTGTGTTGCGCGAAGGTGCGAATGCCACGTTCGCAGAGGACCACCTGATAATTACCTTCAGACATGATGTACTCGGCTGCCAGCAACCACTCATCGAGAGTCGCTGACAAACCACGCTTCAGCAAAACCGGCATGCGCGACTTACCGACGCGTCGCAACAACGTAAAGTTTTGCATGCTGCGGGCGCCGATTTGAATCACGTCGGCGTAACGTTCAACCAGGTCAACGCCGACTTCGTCAAGCGCTTCACTCACAATCTTCAGTCCATATGCCTGGCGAATCTCTTCGAGAATTTTCAGACCGTCTTCGCCGAGTCCTTGAAATGCGTAAGGCGAGGTGCGCGGCTTGAAAGCGCCGCCCCGGAAAAACCTGGCACCACTGCGCCGCACCGACTCCGCCACTGCGAAAGCCTGCTCACGACTTTCAACCGCGCAAGGCCCGGCTATGATCGCGAGTTCATCGCCACCGATGGTCGCGTCGCCGACGCGCACGATCGTTTTTTCCGAGCGCAGGTCAAGGGTGACAAGTTTGTAGGGTTTGCTGACGCGAACCGCTTCGGCAACGCCGGGCAGATTTTCAAAGTGGGTCGGGTCAACCGCGCCCTGATTGCCGGTTATGCCAATCGCCGTGCGCGACGCGCCGGGCATCGGATGAGCGCGAAAGCCAAGTTCCTCGATGACGCGAACAACGGCCTCAACCTGACCGTCTGTCGCACCCGATTTCATTACGATTAACATTAGCTCTCTTATACCCTCAGCTTTTGTGAAAAGTACAGCCGCGTAGCGGCGGGAGCAGGGGCAGGAACAGTCAGCAAGTTGCGGATTACGATCAACGCTGGGTGATTAGAAACAGTTTGTTCTGCGCTCACTGGTTTTGTCTGACCTGCTCCTGCCGCTGCCATTGCTCCTGTTTTCACATCCTCTCGGGGACAGAAATGCCAAGCATCCCGAGCGCCGCGGTTAGGCGCCGCCGGACGAGATCAGCAACCGTAATCAACACCGCCCGGCGCGCTTCGTTTTCCTCAACGATTATCCGGTGACGGTGGTAGAACAGATTAAACGCGCGCGCGAGTGTGAAAGTGTATTTGGCAAGATTCGCCGGCTCAGCGGAAGCGCCGCACTGCGCAACAATTTCATCGAGTCGTTCGGCGAGTAGCACCAGCGACCAAACTTCTGTTCCGGCTTCATCGGCAAATACTTCGGCTATTCGGGAACTGGCCGTGGAGTCTTTAATCAACTCGTCGGCTTTGGTTGTCGCCGTCGCATCTAGTTTCCTGAAAATCGAATTGGCGCGCACTGCGGCGTACTGACAATAAGGGCCAGTCTCGCCTTCAAAAGAAAGGGCCTCTTTGAAATCGAAGGCGATAACTGAATTGCGCGTGAACTTCAGCAGAAAGTAGCGCAAAGCTCCGACTGCGATTTCGTGAGCGGTTGCTGCCTGCTCATCAGCCGAAAGATCGGGATGTCTCGATGAGACTTCGCGCAGGGCGTCAGCCTCGAGTCGATCAATCAAATCGTCAGCCTTAACGCCGAGCCCTTTGCGGCCGCTCATTTCAATGAACGGGCGCGCGCGGTCTTCGGCCGACAGTTCAATGCCCAACTCCTCACAGGCCGCCGGCGAAAGGGCCACCATCTCGTAACCAAAGTGAACGCTCGCTTCGGCGCCGACTTCGGGCGCTACTGCCGCCACACCACGCGCGACGATCTCCTGCGGGTATGCCTGGCGCGAATCAATGACGTTATAAACCTTCACGCCACCACCAAAACCTGGTCGCGGTACTTCCGGTAGGACTTCAGCATTAGGTTCGATAGTGGAAACCCACGTCACCTGACCGTCAGGATAAGAACGAAACGGTTTGTAGTTGAAATCCAAACCAAGCCGGCCGAGTTTCCACAGTTGATAGGCAATGTCCTTGCCGGTGTAGGTTACTGTTCCGTTTGAACGAACGATGATTTTGTCTGACTCGTGCTCTTCTGTGCCGGTGTGCGATTCAAATGGCATCACCCAGCAGCCCGCGTGTTTGCCTTCAGTTTCGCGGCGAATGACGCCGGCGCCTTTCATCAACTCAAACGCCCGATCCCAAAAATGCAGGTGAAGAATTTCCGACTCGCGCGCCAGCAGGTCGTAGCGAATGCCGAGTCGCTCCATCGTGTCCAGAATGCACTCGACATTGCGCGTCGCGACATAATCGGCGAGCTCGGCTACATCGTTGTTTCCTTCCTCGAGAGCGTGAAGAACGTCGGTCCGTAGTTTCAGTTTTTCGGGATTGGTCGCACCGGCCGCGTCGCCATCGCGATAGAAAAGTCCAACCTGCGTGTAGAGGTCCCAACAGTAATAATCGAATGACTGATCTTCCGGCAGGGAACTGTCGAGCGCTTTGATCGCGGCAAGATCCAGCTTCTCGATTTGCATGAAACCGACAACTACGTCGGCGACCTGGACGCCGGTATTGTCGATGTAGTTTTGCACTTCGACGCGTTCCCCGGCGCCCTGGAGAATTCGCACAAATGTGTCGCCAAGGACGGCGTTGCGTACGTGCCCGATATGCGCCGCCTTGTTTGGATTGATGCTGGTGTGTTCGACCATCTTCTTTGGTCGATCGGGAAGGGACAACCCGTCTGGTGTCGCTGGCTGCTTTTCACCGGCGAACAGAGCCAGGAGCCTGGCGCGCACGAAAAAGACATTTAGATAAGCAGCGCCGGCGACTTCAACCTTTGCGACGTCGGGTGAACTCTCTAGTTTCGTCTTGAGCTGGTCGGCAATCACGCGTGGGTTTGTTTTTACGCCGGTGCCTAGCTTGATCAGTTTTGCTAACTCGAATGAAACAGGAAACGCGAGATCGCCCAGCTCCGGACGGGGTGGGACCTCCGCGTTGAGTTGCTCCAGCTCGATACCAAACAGCTCAAGCGCGGCCTTGCGCACTTCCTGCTTCAGTCGGTCTTGTATTTCGATCAGCGTCACGGGGTGATCTTGGCCTCGTTTGTGTGCGGTCTCTGGGTCTGCAAAAGCGAAGAGTATAGCGTAAGGGTAGCGCGGGAGTCTCGCGCGCAACCGAGCGCACAGCCTGAACAACCCCTCCACCCACTATTCGCTTAGTCAAAGCGCGCTAGTCAACTTACTGGGATCGCGGGCGTCCCCGCCCGCAATGAACGCCAAGCGCGACAACCAAAAGAAACAGGATGTAGAGTTTCGATGAAGCGTACGGTAACGAAAGAGTTGTTCGCTGCGCTCATTGCGGGCGGGGACGCCCGCGATCCCAGTAAGTTGACTAGCTCGCTTTGATTAAGCGGATGGCTGCCATAGAGGTTCGCGCAACGCGCTCATTGCGGGCGGGTACGCCCGCGCTCCCAGTAAGTTGACTAGCTCGCTTTGATTAAGCGGATGGTTGCCATAGAGATTCCCGCAGCGCGCTCATTGCGGGCGGGGACGCCCGCGCTCCCAGTAAGCCGGCAGCCTAGGTTCGATGAAGGCGGAGGGCGACTATTCGTTTTGTGCTGCTGTGTGCGGGCTATGTTTTCGAGGACGCTTATGACGCTGCGCTGTAGTCTCGCTTTACACTTTTTCGGCACCCTCTGGTACCATCCGTAATTCAGCCAGACTACTAACTTTGCGACGATCCACCTTATGAAGACGCTCTATTTCGACTGTTTTGCCGGCGCCAGTGGCGACATGATTCTGGGCGCGTTGGTTAGCGCCGGCGTCGAACCACAGGCGCTAAAAGACCAGCTTTCGTTACTCGGCCTGGCTGGGTATGCATTGGATTTCGAAACGGTTGATCGTTCCGGATTGAGTGCGATGCATGCACGAGTGCAAGTGCCTCACGAGCACGCGCACCGCTCACTGTCTGACATTCTCAAGATCATTTACGAGTCGCAGCTCAGTCCCGCCGTGAAGGATCAGGCCGCCAGGATTTTTTCGCGGCTCGCCGCAGCCGAAGCGCGCGTGCACAATCAACCAATCGAACAGGTGCACTTTCATGAGGTTGGCGCACTGGATGCAATTATCGACGTCGTTGGCGCCGCAATCTGTTTCGAGTTGTTGGGAATCGATCGCTTTCTTTCGTCTCCCTTGCACGTAGGCCGCGGCACTGTTTCGATGGCCCACGGAACGTTTCCAGTTCCACCTCCGGCAGTCGTGGAATTACTAAAGGGCATCGAGTTTTATGCAACCGACATTACCGGCGAGTTAGTCACGCCGACCGGTGCGGCGATAATCTCGACGGTGTGTAGCGAGTACGGGCCTATTCCGAAACTGAAGCTGGCCGCGACTGGCTACGGAGCCGGCACGCGGAAATACGAAAAGTTTCCCAACGCCTTGCGAGTCCTGATCGGCGACGATTCCAGCGTTGCCAGTGATCCGTTGACCGAGCACCTCTGGATGCTTGAGACGAACATCGACGATTCGTCTCCCCAGGTGTTGGGCCATGTAATGGATCGAGCGTTTGCCCTCGGAGCCCTGGACTGTTATTTCACGTCAGTGCAGATGAAGAAGAACCGTCCGGGCGTGATGTTATCAGTGCTCTGTCGCGGGGAAGAGCGAGCGCAGTTGAGCGAACTCTTGTTTGCCGAGACAACAACCCTCGGCGTGCGTGCCTACGAAGTTGAACGACGCGCGCTCGCACGCGAAATTATTTCAGTGCAAACGGATTACGGCTCGATTGATGTGAAAGTCGCGCGGTTGAACGGACACATCGTCAAGGAAATGCCGGAATATGAACAATGCCGTCAGGCGGCGCTGAACTCGGGCGTGCCACTGCGCACCGTAGAAGCAGCAGTGCGGCAGGCGTTGGCAGCGGGAAAGAACTAAGGACACTAATCAATGGCGACAAAATTTTCCGCGGACAAAGGACACACCAAACGCGATCAGAGCTCAGTTGATCTGCAACTGATCGCGCAGGGTGTGCGAATGATTCTCGAAGGGCTTGGCGAAGATCCTGAACGGCCGGGACTGCAGGAGACTCCGCGACGCGTGGCGGAAATGTATGCCGAATTAACTTCCGGCATGCGCGAAGATCCAAGTCAGCACGTCGTGCCCTTGCCGGGCGACAAGCACGATGAAATGGTGATCGTGAAGGACATCAGCATCGCCTCGATTTGCGAACATCACCTGGCTCCGTTTGTCGGGAAGTGTCACATCGCCTACATTCCGCGAGATGGGCGAATTCTGGGAATCTCAAAACTCGCGCGGCTTGCTGAAACATTTTCAAAGCGGCTGCAGCTGCAGGAACGACTGACTACCGACATTGCGAACACGCTTTTCGAAGGGCTGAAACCGATCGGTGTGATGGTCGTGATTGAAGCAGCGCACACCTGCATGACGCTGCGTGGCGTTAGAAAATCAGACGCAAAAACGGTGACTTCCGCAGTGCTCGGCGGCTTTCGTACTGACCCGCGCACACGCGCAGAAGCAATGTCACTGATCACAGGTAAGGAGTGAAGAAAAACTTAATGGCGATGAAAATGAAAACTCTGCGGCGAGTGGCTGCGGTTGCGACATTGATCGCAGTAGTTTGCGCTCTCGGCCTGTCACAACAGCACCGGCGCTCCGCCGCGTCGCTGGACGAGAAGGCGATCCGCGCACATATCAAGTTTCTTTCCAGCGATCTGCTCGAGGGCCGTGGTACAGGCGCGCGCGGCGGCGAGATCGCGGCAAACTACCTGGCCGCACAGATGGAGGCAATGGGCCTAAGAGGCGCGGGAGACAACGGCAGTTTCTTTCAGCCGGTCTCGCTCGTCGGTGTCAAAGCCGATCCGACAACGAAGTTGACTGTGTCTGGTCGCAACGGCAAAGAGAGTTTCAAGTTTGCCGACGACTACGTAGCGTTCACTGGCGCACAGACTGACGAAGTCGACGTTGACGCCGATATGGTTTTTGTTGGTTACGGTATTGAAGCGCCGACGCAACGTTGGAACGACTACAAAGGTGGAGCCGACGACTACCGCGGCAAGATTCTGGTGATGCTCGTCAACGATCCGCCAGCCACGGCTGATGAACCGAATTTGTTTGGCGGAAAAACGCTGACTTACTTTGGTCGCTGGACCTACAAGTATGAGGAAGCCGCCCGTCGAGGCGCGGTGGGCGCGATTCTACTGCACACCGATCAATCAGCCGGCTATCCCTGGAGTGTGGTGCGGACCTCAAACGGCGCCTGGCGTTTTGATATTGAGCGAACGGCGAACGAGACCACTCCATTTTTGAAAATTCGTTCGTGGGTCACCGACGAAGCTGCACGCAAGATCATGAAGTTGGCGGGACAGGATCTCGACGACTTGCGAACAAAAGCCGCAGCGCGAGATTTTCGACCGGTGGCGTTGGGTCTTAAGGGCAAGATCAATCTCAAGAGCGAAGTTAAGCACGTGAAAGCGCCGAACGTTGCAGGCATTCTGCCGGGCAGCGATCCGAAACTACGCGGCGAGTATGTTGTCTATTCGGCACATTGGGACCACCTCGGTATTGGCGCGCCGGACAAAACTGGCGACACGATCTACAACGGCGCCCTCGATAACGCGACTGGCTGCGCCGTCGTTTTGGCCATCGCTGAGTCGTTGTCAAAGCTACCTCCGGCGCAGCGACCGCGGCGTTCGAGTCTTTTCTTATTTCCCACTGCAGAAGAGCAGGGACTGATCGGAGCAGACTGGTACACCAAGCATCCGTTAGTGCCACTCGACAAGACGGCCGGGAACGTGAACCTTGATTCAATGAACGTGCTAGGCCGGACGCACGACTTCATTCCACTTGGCGCTGAACGTTCGTCGTTACAGGCGGTGGTTGAAGCTGTCGCGCGTGAACGAGGCCTGCGCGTGTCACCGGATGCGCGACCGGAACAGGGTTCGTATTTCCGTTCTGATCATTTTCCGTTTGCCAGAGTCGGCGTGCCGTCGATCAGTTTGAAGGAAGGAAATGATTACGTCGGTAGATCGAAAGAGTGGGGCGAAGAGCAGTTTCGTGCTTACAACACCGCACACTATCATCAACCTTCTGACGAATTTCGCGATTCGTGGGATTTCAGTGGCATGCTGCAGGAAGGTGACATTGCGATGGCGATTGGACGTCGCATTGCGGACCTGCCGCAGTTGCCGAACTTTAATGTGGGAGACGAGTTTAGAAGAAAGTGAATAGTAAATAGTAACTCAATACCACGCGAGACAAAGGGCCTTTCACAACATCTCGCGAGGCAAAGCTCCTAACTATTTACTATTTACCATTGGCTATTTACCAATGACATTCTACGTAACCACCCCAATCTACTACGCGAACAGTCTTCCCCACCTCGGTCATCTCTATACGATGATCGTGGCAGACACGATTGCGCGTCACAAACGTCAACAGGGAATTGAAACGTTTTTTCTGACCGGCACTGACGAGCATGGCATCAACATCGAACGTGCAGCTCAACGCAACGGGCGCACGCCGAAAGAACAAGCAGATTTTGTAGTCGCCTATTATAAGAAGATGACCGCGGAGTTTTGTCTCGACACCGCGCATGGCGGCTACGACATGTTCATGCGCACGAGCGAGCCGTTTCACTACCAGGGCGTCAGTGAATTATGGCGACGCGCGGCGAAGGCGAAAACGCCCAAGGGAAACGACGCGATCTACAAAGGCCACTATGAAGGTTGGTTTTGTGCCGCCTGCGCGGAGTACAAAACTGAAGACGAGTATCAGAAGCCAAAGCAGGAAGGTGATCCGCCGACCTGTTTGATACATGAGACACCACTCGATCGGGTCGCCGAAGATAGTTACTTCTTTCGTCTTTCTGATTACGGCGAGGCGTTGCTTTCGCTCTACAACTCGCGACCGGACTTTGTGCAGCCGGAAACCCGACGCAACGAAGTTGTCAGTTTTGTCGCCGGTGGCTTGCAGGATCTTGCCGTCAGCCGCTTGCGCACATCAGTTAGTTGGGGCGTACCCGTGCCTGACGATCCCGACCACACCATGTACGTTTGGTTCGACGCGCTAATCAACTACATCACCGCGATCGGTTTCGGTAACGAAGAACGCCAGCAGGCAGTGGGCTTTGAAAAGTTCTGGCCGGCGCTGCATCTCGTCGGCAAAGACATCCTGAGGTTTCATGCGGTTTATTGGCCGGCGTTTTTGCTGGCCGGCGGAGTAGAACTGCCGCGCGCGGTTGTGGCCCATGGCATGTGGGTCGATGCGACCGGACGCAAGATGTCAAAGACCCTGGGGAACACCATTGAGCTCGACATCCTCAACAAACATTTTCCGATCGACGCGATTCGTTATTTTTGTTTGCGCGAAATGGTATTCGGACAGGACGGACGCTTCGGCTACGAAGGTTTGATTGATCGCACCAACAGCGATCTCGCGAGTGGTCTCGGCAATCTCTCCAGTCGTTCGTTGACTATGATCGCGCGCTATAACGAAGGGCGCGTCCCTTCGGGTCAAATCGCGGAAGATAAACGGCTCTTCGCAAAACGCGCCAGCGTCGAAACTGACGAAACCACGATCACGAAATATGTCGAGCAGGCGCGCGGCGAATTCCTGCAACACTTTGAATCGTTTGCCTTCTCAAAGGCGTTGGAAGCGGCGTGGTCGCTGGTCGCTCGGGTTGACAAAATGATTTCGGAGGCCAAACCGTGGGATCTCGCCAAGGACGGAAACCAGCGACAGACGCTTCAGGCGGTTCTGTATCGGGCCGCCGAAACGTTGCGCTGGTTATGCGTGCTGCTTTATCCGGTTATGCCGATTGCTACAACCGAGATATGGAGTCAATTGGGCTTGAATGGTTCGCCCGGCAGTCTTAACCCGGCGGATTTGCAGTGGGGTGGCCTTCCTGAGGGTACCCAGATCGGCGAAGTGAAGCCGCTATTTCCAAGGATCGACAAGGCGAAGACTATGAAAGAAATTAACGAAACCAGTGACGTTAGCGCGTCACCCCAGGCCGAGGCCGAAAAAAGCTCGGGAGTTCATGCCACCGAAGCTGACGCGGTTGCAGGTGGACCAGGTCAGGCGAACACCAGCCCAACACCGCCAACCGTCGGGGCTACCGAGGCTGAAGCTGCGGCCGGTGTAACCTCGCTCATCGACATCACCGACTTTACGAAAGTCGACTTGCGCGTCGGAGAAGTATTGACCGCCGAGCGCATTCCCAAAGCCGACAAGCTGTTATTGTTGTCAGTCGACACAGGGGAAGAGAAGCCGCGGCAGATTCTCGCGGGAATTGCGCAATACTATGCGCCAGAAGAACTGGTGGGCCGTAAAATAGCGGTGGTTGCCAACCTGAAGCCGCGCAAACTGCGTGGCTTTGAGTCCCAGGGCATGCTGCTGGCGGCTTCGGTGGGTGAGCAAGGCAAGCCCGTGATTGCGACGTTTACGGAAGAAGTGCCGAATGGAGCTCGCCTGAAGTAGACTGTGATGGACCGCCCTTGGAATAATGCTTGAAACTCACGCTCCCCCGCGTGTAATCTGTTTCTCAAGGTCACATTTGTTCAACTTCAACTTGCCTATCTTCTCCGGGACAACACTCGTTACGAGCCACTGTTCAAGAATCTGGTTACAAACTCGATCGGAATGCGGACTACGATGAAGGGCGTTCAAGGCAATCTCTCGACAATGAATGTCGCCGACTTGCTTCAGCTGGTGGAAGCTGGGCGCAAGACGGGAATGTTGCGCTTCGACCGCGGGAGTCTAATCAAGCAAATCTACTTCGATAAAGGCCTGATTATTGGCTCAAATTCCAACGACCCAAAAGAGTACCTGGGTCAACTGCTGATTCATTACGGCAAACTCGACGAGAATCAGCTTAAGGCCGCGCTCCAGGTTCAACGCGAGGCGGGTGGCCGGCTCGGCGAAATACTTGTTTCGACCGGAGTTTTGACGCAGGAAGAAGTACTCGAAGTCCTTCGCATTCGCACCCTCGACATAATCTACGACCTCTTCCTCTGGGAAGACGCTCACTTCGAACTCTACGACGACGAAGCGCCGCCGCCGTATTTCATTCGCATCGAAATGCAGCCGTCGAAAGTTATTCTCGATGGCGCGTATCGCGTCGACGAGTGGAAACGATATCGCTCGCTTATTCCATCAGACCGCGCGTTGTTGGAACTCAAAGCCGGCTGGACCTCGTCGCTGGGAGAAAGCAAAGAGAGAAGGCAAGCGCTGCTCTTTGTCGATAAGGGCATGTCGGTAGCCGAAATTTCCTACAACATGCACGCGGCGCCCTTTCACGTTTACGGCGTGCTTTATGAGTTGGTGCAGGAGGGAATTGCGCGGGTCGCCGGAGAGGTGCCGATTACTGCACCGACCGATGTGACGATTGAGGCAACCACGAACACTGGTAGCCTGTTACGCGCAGCGCGAAAGCAGCTGGAAAATGGTTCGGCAGAAGCAGCCCTGACGGCCGCGCAGGCAATTCTGGACCAACAACCAAAAAACGAAGGTGCGCGAAAGCTGTTGGCCCAGGCGGAAGATTTGTTGCTCATGCAGATGTATACCCCGCCGCTGTTACCTGATGCAGTACCGCGATTGCTGATGACCGAAGACGGACTCACCTCACAACCAATTGCGCCACAGGAAGCATTTCTGCTCTCCCGCATCAACAACGAGTGGGACGTGAAATCAATTCTCTCCATCTGTCCTTTTCGCGAAATTGATAGCCTGCGCATGATCAAGGGCTTGCTCGATCGGGGCATTATCAGTTTTTAGTTTGCGACCGGCGCTTCTGTTGAGCTCGCAGCCAGCCTGAAGAAAACAAAATCAGAACCGGGAGCTTTAGCGATCGGCCAGGGATTCAAGGTTCGTAGTGAGCTATTTATACTCAAGGCCATTTTGAAAGTTGAGTCCTTCGCCGGTAGCTACAGCTCCCGGTTCTGATTTTGTTTTTCTCGTCAGCCAATTACCCTCTCGTTGACTCGCTTTCCATCGAGCCATTACTATTCTGCCGCTCCACCTTATCAAGCCGCTGGTCGTAAATCCGGAAAGGAAAATATCGACGATGAGTAAGCCGCATCGAATCCTCCTGGTGTTTCTGTCGTTGTTGCTTCTGGTGATGACCTCCGGGATTACGCCGGGCCGTCCCGCGCAAGCTGGGCCAACTCTGCTAAAGCGTACCGTCGCGATCAGCACCAAACGTTTCCTGCGCTATTGGCCCAATCCAAAGGCTCCTGAACCGCAGTACAACACCTGGTCATGGACGCCAAAGATTTATTTCGAATTGCTTGGCCCATTGCCCGGCGGTAGCCAGTTGCTTTTTGAAGCAAGTACGCCCGATGGAAAGCCCTGGATCAGTTACAAGCTGCAGACTCCGGAAGCCGCCGACGATGAACTGGTCAAGGTTACCGGACCAGACCTTGATGAAAGCGAACTCGAAAAAAAGGCGATTACGCAAACGGGACTTTTCCCCTATCGAATCATGCTGAAGAATGCGCTCGCGGGGACCAACGACGCGATCTTTGCCGGCAAGTTTAAAGTCGCGACCTACCCGCCGGATCAGGCGATACCGGAGTACAAAGGCAAACAAGAATTTTATGTAGTGCAGGATTGGCGTTTGCCGGTCGGCTTCATTTGGTACGACCCGACGTACGATGAGAATGTGCCGGCGTTAGGTGTGCAAATGTGGTTTCGCGGCACGCGCTCCGGAGACAAAATGGAAGGAGTCTTGTTCTACAAAGGACAGCAGATTGCAGTGGCAGGCGCCAACAACGAGGATGAGATTTCTACCGGCGTCGGCGATCCGCAAGGTCGTTGGGGACTCTGGAAGTTTTCCTTTCCCAAAGTCCGAGGCTATAACAACGAGAACAGCACAAACTATCCCGATGCTTTCTGGCTCGACAAAAACCCCGGCGACTACGAGGTCAAAGTCTTGCGCAATCAAAAGCTGGCGCGCACTGCTTCGTTCAGCGTCGGCGCCGACGGGCGCATCGTTGATAACGGCATTGCGAAACAGAACAAGCTTGGCGGCATAAGGATGGTCTTGCCCGTGAAAATTCTAGGCGATCAGGATTTGAAATACGATCCGTTGTCATGGAAGACGGATACGCTTTACGGCAACCTGCTAACCGGGTTTACAGCACCATAGGAGATCATCAATGAGAACGATCACATCTCGGTTGTTGGTCATTGCACTTTTTCTGGGCTTGGTGGGTTCGGCCTTGACCACTTTGCCCGCCGCCCGAATTAGCGGCGCTGCAAATCAAAGCGGACCGACGATTTTGAAGGCGTCTCTGATCGTTCGAGCCAACCGACTGCAGCGTTATTGGAAAGCACCAGAGATGGATAACTACTGGAGCTGGATGCCGGAACTGAGTTTCACCGTGCTCGGTCCAGTGAACACTGGCAGCGCTTTCGTGGTCGACTTCACCAACGAAGCGGGTGCGCCGTGGTACAGCGTTGAGTGCGAAACGCCGAGCATCGATGCCTCGCGCTGGGAGACGATCACCACGCCCACGATCACCACGCACATCGACAAGCGTACTACGCTCGCCACGGGAGTGTTTGGTTTCACCATTCGCATGAAGAACGAGTTGAGCGGAACTAACGAGAAGGTGATGAGCGGCAAGTACAAAGTTACAAAGTTTCACATCGGCAATAATCTGCCGGCCTTCAAGAACCAGTTTGAATATGTGGTCGATCAGGACTGGAACCTGCCAATCGGCTATCTCTATTTCAACATGCCGGCGGATCCAAATATGCCGCCGCTCGTCGTTTCGATGTGGTTTCGCGGTGAACTCGACAACACCAAGCTGGCTGCGTATCTATTCTTCAACGGCAAACAGCTGGCCAGCACCAAGGAACAAACGGGCAGTGCTGGTTACGACTCGGCGATCTTCGCGAACAGCCATGAGGGCACGCGTTGGGAGCGTTGGAAATTTAGCTGGAACCAGGTGCGCGGTTGGAATGCTGACACCAGCGGCAACAACCAGTCGCAGTTGTTTTTTCTGGCGGCCAACCCAGGTGAGTATGAAGTGAAGGTACTGCGCGATGGCGATCTGGCGAGAAGCGCGAAGTTCACGATCGGTCCCGAGGGTAAACTGGTGGACAACGCCATCACGCAAAAGAACGGGCTGGGCGGTTTGGCAATGATTCTCCCGGTGAAGGTGCTGGGAACCGCTGACGGTCAATGGGATCCAAATGCGTGGAAGGCAGATGCGTTTTATGGGAACCCCTTGACTGGCTTCGTTGTTCCGTAAAAGCAGTAAATCGCAAATAGTAAATCGTGAGTAGTAGATGGTGAATAGAAAAAACGAGCAGCCTCTATTCACTTTTCACGATTTACTTTTCACTATTCACTATTTACTTTTCACGATTACAGATGTTTGTTGATTCTCACGCGCACATTGACGGGCCAGAATTTGACGCCGATCGCGATGAGGTTATTCAACGAGCACGCGAAGCTGGCGTGACCGCGATTCTAAACGTTGTCAGTGGTGAGCCCCTGGCCGCGGCTGCCGAGCGCGCCATCAGACTGGCAGAGAAACATCCGGATATTTTCGCCGCTATCGGCGTACATCCTCACGACGCCCGCCTATTTGATACAACCGTCGCAGAAGAACTGATTAGTCTACAGTCGCAAACTTCGCGGGTAATTGCGTGGGGTGAGATCGGACTGGATTTTCACTACGACAACTCGCCGCGCGAGGTGCAGTTGAGCGCCTTCCGTCGTCAACTACAAATTGCGAGAAGCCTCAAGCTGCCAGTCATCATCCACACCAGAGAAGCGGAAACAGAAACGATTGATTGCTTAAAAACGGAATGGTCAGGGAGTGGCCTGCGGGGCGTAATGCACTGTTTCAGCGGTAGCCTGGCCTTGGCGCAGCAAGTGTTGGAGTTGGATTTCTTTATCTCTTTTTCGGGAATCGTAACGTTCAAGAAAGCGGAAGAGCTTCGCGCAGTGGCGCGCGCGGTACCGCTCGATAGGCTGCTAATCGAAACGGATTGTCCATTTCTTGCCCCGATTCCGTTTCGCGGCAAGCGAAATGAGCCGGCGCATGTACTGGAAGTGGCCCGCTGTTTGGCTGACCTTCATGGCGCCACGCTCGAAGAGATGGGCCGCATAACAAGAGACAATTTTTACGCGCTGTTTGGTTCGAGTCTCAGGGTTTGAGGCGGCGGTTCATAGTTCAGCCTTAGGCTGCGGTTTCATTGGCAATGAGCCACGCAAACTAAAGTTTGAATCTAAACCGCCGGCCTCAATTCGCGTCATTAGCACACCTAGCGACAAGTTTCACATGCTGTCTGTTTGGTGGTATTCTTCCTGTTGTTGAATCAACAAAGGACCAGGAAAAAGTAGACGTTTATGGCGCAACAGAATTCTTTTGACATCGTTTCAGAAGTGAACCGGGCCGAGATAGATAACGCCATCAATCAGACGGTCAAAGAAGTGCGACAACGGTTCGATTTTAAGGGCAGCAATGCGAACGTCGTGATGGAAGCGCAAGAGCTGGTTTTGACTGCCGAAGACGAAACAAAATTGCGCAACGTCAACGACATCCTGCAACAGAAACTCGTGCGACGCGGTGTTGCTCTCAAGGCGCTTAGTTATGGGACCGTCGATCCAGCTGCCGGTGGCACGGTGCGACAACGAGTGCAGATTCAACAGGGCATACCGCAGGACAAAGCCAAGGAAGTCGTAAAGTTCATCAAAGATTCAAAAGCAAAAGTTCAAGCGTCAATCCAGGGCGACACGGTGCGGGTTTCGGGTAAGGATCGCGACACGCTGCAAGCTGTGATCGCGAGTCTGAAGGAAAAAGACTTTGGCATCAACATGCAGTTTTCCAATTACCGATCTAACTAGATGGAAACAGCCGGCAACACCATCACTCTGGAAGACGTAAACCTGACGGCGAAGCGCATCTTCAGCCTGATCGCGGCGGAGCTGTTGCAGGTTGAGTCGGAGTTTGAGCGCCAGGCGCGTTCGAATGTACAGGTTATCGCTTACCTCGCGGATTACCTGCGCGAGTCTGGCGGCAAACGTGTGCGGCCGGCGTTGACCATTCTTTCCAATTACGCCGTTGGTGGTGATGGCTCGCGTTACAACTCCATTCGCATGGCGACGGTGATGGAGTTTCTCCACACCGCAACGCTCGTCCACGACGATATCATCGATAGTGCTGACACACGCCGAAACCGTCCCACCGTAAACGCGCTCTGTGGAAACGAAACTGCGGTGTTGATGGGCGACTGGCTCTACATGTCAGCTTTTGAGACTAGTCTTGCCGAGCGTTCGTTACCGATTCTCGACATCCTGACGCGTGTCACCCGGAAGATGACTGAGGGTGAACTGCTGCAGCTGACCACGTTGGGGAAGACCGACGTTTCGGAAACTCAATATCTCGACATTATCGAGCGCAAGACTGCTTTTCTTTTCAGCGCGTGTTGTCAAGTGGGTGCGATTCTGGGTGGAGCGAGCCCCGCCGAACAAAAGTCGCTGGCCGAGTACGGCATGAATCTGGGGATGGCGTTTCAGTTGACGGACGATCTGCTCGACTTCACTTCCACTGACGACGCGCTCGGGAAGGGAACCGGCGTTGATCTGTTAGGTGGAAAAGTGACGCTGCCCTTGATTCACCTCATTGCGAGTAACCCCGCGATGCGTGAAATCGTTCAAGAAGCCATGTCGAGTGCGAGCTATGAAAAGGTCTCTCGAACCGAGCTACATCGCGCCGTCGAGCGGGTGGGTGGTATCGAACTCACGCGCGCCCGCGCGGAGGAGTTTGCGAGGACCGCCCAGTCGTCATTGAACAACCTGCCTAAGTCAGAATTCCGCGAGTCTCTGCAATCGATTGCCGGCTACGTGGTCGAGCGAGAGCGCTAAATCCGCCTTTCTTGTTGCCCCAGTCGGTAGTGTCCTAAAGTTGTGTTGCTGACTCCGAAGATTTTTTCAGGGCTTAAATCCTGCGTGTTATGATCTCAGTCATGGCGAAAGACCCCAACGAGTTTGCTCGCTCGGTTCTAGATCAAATAATCGCTAGACCGATCCCGCAGCCTCGCGTGAACAGGCAAGAATCCTGCAGCAGTCGCACTAGTAAAACGTGGAGGCTCAAAAGGTGGTCATGCCAGAGCCAAAAACCTCACCGCATCGAAGCGCAAAGCCATTGCGAAGAAAGCCGCACAATCCCGCTGGGAAAAAAAACACCTAAGATTTCGCCCTCCAACCAAGACCCACCGCGACTCACCAATACTCATTACAGCACAAAAAGCAGCCGTTTCCGGCCGCTGGCCTATCACCTCCGGCCAACGGAGCGCAACACGCAGCCACGAGTGTCAGCCGTTCGGCCACATGGCCGTTGCATTCGGCCAAAACCGGTGATACCATCCGGCCACGATGACGCGAGAAGAATACCTCGAAACCGTCCGACGGATTCAGGCAATATACAAAGCCCGCCGCGCAGACGCCCTAGAGCAGCTAGAGGTTGAGCAAGAACAAGACCTGCTGGCCCTCATCCGGGTTTGGAAACTGATGCATGACGGCGAGAGCCCCCCTTGGATGGGCGACGCAATAAAGACTCGTGCGAAGCGCGTCTCCACCAATGGACATCAGCCGCCGAGCCAAAAGCAGAAAATCAGGCGAATAATTGAGGGTCTAACAGGCGCGGTTGACTCGAAGGTCGTGATCAAGAGATTTGGTGAGATTTACATAGACGACAAGGATAAGCCGGAAAGCAGCACCGTTTCGAAGGTTTTCAGAGAGATGACGAAGGAAGGGATTTTG
Source organism: Pyrinomonadaceae bacterium (assembly GCA_035472495.1). GTDB lineage: Bacteria > Acidobacteriota > Blastocatellia > Pyrinomonadales > Pyrinomonadaceae > PSRF01. The sequence goes on from DATIPD010000011.1 coordinate 291,534, forward strand.
AAATGCACTAAACCGGCGGGCTTTCAGCAGCCAGCCCAATTCGTGAAAACATAAAGAAACAGCGGCGAGTCTGGCCGGATACCCTTCTCGCCGCTGTCATTTTTAGTTTGGCCCCGTAGCTCAGCCCGGTAGAGCACTCCTGCAGTTACCTGGAGAGGCCGCTCGTTCGAATCGAGCCGGGGTCGCCCCGAACCTAGCCGCTTGTGGCGGGCAGGTTCACGTGTCTTATACGCGAGCCGTCAAAAAAAATCCAGCAGGTTTCCCAGACCGCCTGAATCTGCCTAGCCGCCTAAGTATATTTGTGTTGCTAGGAAGACAAAGCTATGAACTGCGAAACCTGCAACAACCCAACTAAAAAGGTCGGGAAAGACCGCAAACGCCAGCAGCGCTACAAGTGTCTGTCCTGCGGCAAGACGTTCATCGAGCCAAAAATAAAAATGCTCGATAATGATTCTTGCCGAGGGTAAGGCTCTGTCTGTCCTGTCGCATCTAGTCGAAGATTGCTCGATCCGAAGCACCGAGCAACTTACTGGCGTTCACCGAGACACTATCCTTGACTTGCTGACGTTGGCGGGCCACAAGTGCGAAGCCCTCTCAGATGCACTAATCAAAGATGTTCCAGTTCAGGATGTCGAATGCGATGAACTGTGGGCTTATATCGGCATCAAAGCCAAGACAAAATCAAAGAAGCTAACGGCAGAGAATGTGACTCTATCGGTGATGCTGGCACGTTCACCGCGATTGAGCGAACCACTAAGTTGATTTTGGCTTGGCACCTTGGACAGCGAGACTATACCAACACCGCTATCTTCACAGAAAAACTTGACCGCGCCACTAAAGGCGACTTTCAGATCACGACAGATGGCTTTGCTCCCTATCGTGATGCGGTTGGTTTCATTCTCGGAGGTCGAACCGACTTTGCGCAGTTAGTAAAAATCTACGCAAACAATCCAAAAGGCAGAGCCGCTACCCGCCAGCGCAATGCACCGGAACCAAAACAAAAGTTATTCACGGTCGGCCTGACAAAGATCGCGTTGGTACGTCACGAATAGAACGCCACAATCTATCGGTTAGAATGGAAACGCGAAGGTTCACGCGCCTGACGAACGCCTTCTCGAAGAAGTGGGAAAAGCATCACGCGGCGTTGGCTCTGTACTTCGCTTATTATAGCTTTTGTCGAATGCACAAAACCCTGCGGTGCACACCCGCAATGGCGGCCGGAATTACCAAGCACGTTTGGACTTTGAAGGACTTGCTAATGGCTGCTGTCGAATACTAGGAAGCTGATGTCCTACTTGTCCTATCGAAAGGAACGAAAACGACTGCTCGCCGAGATCACAAAGGCGAAACAGCTTCCGCCCGATCCTCAGAAGGCGCGGCTACATGAGACCGATCTTCGGGTTCTCGATTCAGATCGATTGTGGCAACGCGCAGAATGGTGGGGACTCTCAAGAAGCGATCTAGGCCCATGGGAACATGATCCCGAGACAGGGCGTTGGTGGTTTCCGGCGGATCAAAGGTTTGATGAAGCAAAAAAGCAATTTGCTGAGGGTCGGTATGCGGTCGTCAAAAAGTGGGTTGACTTGTTGAGTCCTATCGCTTCGCTGGTGATTTCAATTCTCGCCTTCGCGCTCGCTGCGTTAGCCTTATATCTTGAGTTGATCGGAAGGATTCAGTAGCAACACAAGATTAGGACACTACCCCCTAGTCGAAAGTGTTGTGAAAAAGTCTGATTCCCCCTAAAATCCCCTCGATGTCAGACCACCCAAGCCACAACCTCCTTTCCCGCCTTGAGCAGAACTTGCGGCAAGCTCGCACGGCTCGCATGCATCTCGCGGCGCGCTTAAGAGAACTTGAGGTCGAGGCAGACTCGGTCCGGGCCGAGCTGGCCGAGATGGATACGCTCGCCTCGCAATCAGAGGCGGCCATCTACCGTCTGCTCACATCAGTTTTGACGTCCGGCACTCTTTCCAGTAGCGGGCTGTCGGCCGGGCTCCCCTCCGACGCAGAACTCGAAGTCGCCATGCGCGGTGCGCCGCAGGCACCGTTGCGCGCGTCCTTCGTGGTTGATAACCGGCGACAGGAAATTCCGACACTGCGTCCGGACGCGCGCGTAATAAGCGACCGCTTCGCCGACCGCACAATTCCGCAGGCAGTGACGCTGCTGTTGCGTGAGGAAGGCGGCGCTCTTCATGTGAACGAAATCTACAACCGTTTGCTCGAAGGCGGCTTTAAGTTCACTGGACAAAATCCCACCATCAGTATTGCAGTCTCGCTGAACCGCAACACTCGTTTTCGCAAAACGGCGCCGGGCACGTTCGACCTCATGATTCGCGATGCGTCGCGCGCGTCCTAGAACCTGCGAAGCGCTCAGAACTCATCCGCAGATTACGCAGATTTTCACAGATAGTCAGCAACGGAAGCCTCGAACCACTTAACTGGTTTGTGAACTCTTTTGTTGAATCTGTGTAATTGGTGAAATCTGCGGATACTCTGCTGGCGTCTTGGCGGTTAACCTGTGCACCAATAGAATGCCTTCATGCGCGCGATGATTCTTTCTGCCGGTTACGGCACCCGGCTGTGGCCACTGACAGAAGACCGGACCAAACCCGCTATTCCCATTCTTGGCAAACCGCTTGTCGGTTACGTCGCCGAATACCTGGCCAGGCACGGCTGCGACGAAATCATCGTCAATCTTCATCATCGACCGGAGTCAGTGCGTCGCGCGCTCGGCGACGGCAGTAATTTCGGTGTCAAACTCCAGTTCATCGAGGAACCAGAAATTCTCGGCACCAGTGGCGCACTGGACAACGCCCGCGCGTTGCTTGATGGCGAGACGTTTGTCGTTATCAACGGCAAAATTATTACGGACATTGATCTAAACGCCGCGCTTGAAACTCATCGCCGCACAAACGCGCTCGCAACGCTGGTTCTATTACCCAACGCCGCCTGCGAAAAATTCTCGACCGTCAACGTAGACAACGGTTTGTTGCGCGGCTTCGGCGGGATGCCGTCGCGCGCGGGCTTTTCTGCCGAGCAACCTCCGCTGATGTTCACGGGCATACAAATTTTCGAGCCGAGGATTTTCGACTTTATTCCACGCGGCATCTTCTCGCATTCCACGACCGACGTTTACCCGCAGGCCGTGGCCGCAGGCGAACGCGTTGCAGTCCACGTCGCCTGTGGACGCTGGCTGGAGTTATCGACGATCCAGCGTTACCTCGACATCAGCCTGCTGCTCCTCGCTGAGAAGGGTGAGGCGAACAGCATCGGCGAGAGGTGCCGGATTGCAGCCGGTGCCACGGTCGACCAGGCAGTGCTATGGGATGATGTCGTCGTTGAAAGCGGCGCGAGCGTGAGACGCGCGATTCTGGCAGACGACGTTACAATCAGCGCCGGCGAGCAGATCGAGAATGCGGCGGTGGTTCCTTTGTCACTGATTCAAGGCAAGCCAGTGCCGGCCAAAGCGCTTAAGGGCGAGGTTCGAGGCAGTAATTTTGTTGTGCCTTTGGCCGGATGATACAATTTCAGTTCCAAATTTATGGCTTAGAAAGCAAACTCTCGCTTTCCGTTCCCGAAGGATTGCGCTTCCAATTCGCTCCGAATGAGTTCAGCAAAACAAGTGACATCCAGTCCTTTTGAACTGTCGGCACCGGAGCGACTGCTCGATTTTTTGAGTAGGCACCGCATCAAGGGCAAGTTAATTGTTCCGCTCACGCCTGACGCGTCCACCCGAAGCTACTTTCGGATTCCGTGGACAAAAGGAAAAGCAGTCGCCGCGGTTTATCCGGAACCGTTTGATCCCGACTTTCATCCCTATCTGGATGTGACGCGACTCTTCCTCGATAGTTTGATACCGGTGCCGCAGATTTATGCAGTCGACGGCGAATACGGTTTGATCATCCAGGAAGATCTGGGCGACCGGCAGTTGCTTCAAGTTTACGACGAAGCGCCGAAGGACGAGTGTGACGATTACAAAGAACGCGCCGTCGCGCTTATCGCACAGATTCAGAAAGCCACTGACGCCGCAGTCGAAAAACAGTCCATCGCCAGCCGTCTGGCTTTCGACGAACCGAAGCTGGCATGGGAATTGGAATTTTTTGTCGAACATTTTTTTGGCAGCCTGCGTGGTGAGGAACTGCGACACGCTGAAGCGGCCGAACTAAAAGCGGAGCTTAACGACATTGCAGCGGATCTAGCGGCGCGTCCGCGCGTTCTTTGTCACCGCGATTTTCACGCGGCTAATCTGATGATAGACAGCCACGATCAACTGCGGATCGTCGATCATCAGGATGCGCGCATGGGCCCGGTGACTTACGATCTCGTTTCATTCCTGCTTGATCGTCGCCTCGATCCACCTTCGTTTGCCGAATTGCGCGCTTACCGCTTGTTTCTGTTGGAAGAGCGCCGTCTGCTTGGTCTGGGAGCGCTCGACCCGGATGAAGTCGCGAAAGAGTTTCGGCTAATGACTATTCAGCGCGGCTTAAAAGCGATCGGGACTTTCTCGTATCAAAGCGCAGTTTGCGGTCGCGCCGCGACTTATGAACACTACATTAACCCAACACTTTTTATTGTGCTGCAGGCGGCCGACTGGCTCGATCGTTTTCCTGCTTTGCGCCGGATGTTAAGAGAACGCATTAAGGTCAACTAAGAAACTGAAAGCATATTTTACAAGAACTCATGGTCACTGAATCCGTCGAAACAAAAAGTCCCTCGCTCACATCCATCAGCAAACTCGCCGAACATGTCGGCGGGGAAGTAATCATTCAGGGTTGGCTCTATAACCAGCGATCGAGTGGCAAGATCATGTTTCCGCAACTTCGAGACGGCACCGGAGTGGTGCAGTGCGTTGCCCTTAAGAGCGCGCTGGCGCCAGAGCTCTGGGACGCCTTGAAAAACCTCGGGCAGGAATCAGCGCTCAGGATTCGCGGCACGGTGCGGGAAGACAGTCGCGCGCCCGGCGGTTATGAGATTGATTTAGTCCATGCGGAAATTGTTGATGAGGTGCACGACTATCCCATCACGCCGAAGGAGCATGGCACCGAGTTCCTAATGGATCATCGCCATCTCTGGCTGCGTTCGCGACGCCAGCACGCGATTCTCAAAGTTCGTCACACCGTGGTTAAGGCAGTCCGCGATTTTCTCGACAACGACGGCTTCACTCTGTGCGATTCGCCGATCTTTACGCCCGCAGCCTGCGAAGGTACTTCGACGCTGTTTGAAGTTGATTACTTCGACGGCGAGAAGGCTTACCTGACACAGTCGGGACAACTTTACAACGAAGCCACTGCCGCGGCCTTCGGAAAAGTTTACTGCTTCGGTCCGACTTTTCGCGCTGAGAAGTCGAAGACGCGCCGGCACCTGACGGAGTTTTGGATGGTCGAGCCGGAGATGGCTTACGCAACGCTCGATGATGTAATGACGCTGTCGGAACGAATGCTGTCGTACATCGCGGCGCGTGTGCTGGAGAGTCGCGCTGAGGAACTAAAAATACTGGAGCGTGACTTGGCAAAGTTGGAAGCCATTGTGCCGCCGTTTCCACGTTTGCATTACGACGATGCCGTAAAAATGTTGGCAGAAGGCCACACGAGCGGGGCGCTGGAAACTCGTTTCGAGTGGGGCGGAGATTTCGGCGCACCTGATGAGGCGTATTTGTCTTCGAAGTATGACAAGCCGGTGATGGTCCATCATTATCCTGCCATCGTAAAAGCCTTCTACATGGCCCGCGATCCGGAACGTGATGAACTGGCGCTTGGCGTCGATGTGTTGGCGCCGGAAGGCTATGGTGAAGTGATTGGTGGCGGCGAGCGAGCTACATCGCTCCAGTTTTTGTTGGACCAGATCGCATTACACCAACTGCCACAGGACGCGTTTGAGTGGTATCTCGACTTGCGCCGCTACGGCAGTGTGCCGCATGCCGGCTTCGGGATGGGCGTCGAGCGTTGCACCGCCTGGATGTGCGGCATTGAACACGTCCGCGAAACTATTCCATTCCCCCGAATGCTTTACCGTTTGCGACCTTAGTAACGCAAATTTTTAGTTTGCGTGCGCGTTGAATCGCATTCATCCATCGCAAACCCCGACAAGTCGGGATTTGCGTTACACTTTGAACCCCGTTCTGGATCTACAATATGACTTCATCAGCTTCGTCAGATAAGCAAAATAGCGCCGACGAACGTCTGCGGCTCGAGTTCAACGATTGGGCCAAAGCCGGCCGCGGCGAGGGAATGGAAAAAGGTCATCGTCCAGTCGGCGAACAGGCAATTGAACTAATGGCGATTGCACTCAACGCGCGCGTTCTCGATGTTGGTTGTGGCTCTGGCTGGGCCAGCCGGTTAATGGCGGAGAAAGCAGCGGCGGGGAAGGTTATCGGCATCGACATTTCTGACGAGATGGTGCGACTGTCAACCGAAACATCTTCGTCGTTCGCTAACATTGAATTTCATCTGGCCAGCGCCGAGAAGCTTCCTTTCGCGGACACAGAATTTAGCGATGCATTCTCAATGGAGTCGATCTACTACTACGCAGATATGCTGACCGCGCTAAAAGAAATCAAACGCGTGTTAGCTCCCGGCGGTCAGTTTGTAACCGTGGTCGACCTGTATCGGGAGAACATCCCATCGCATCAGTGGATCGACCAACTGAAAGTTCCCGTGCAGCTTTTGAGCGTTGCTGACTATCGCTCGCTATTTGAACGCGCCGGCTTTGTCGACGTTTCAGATCGTCGTCTCATCGATCCAACACCGATTCCAGCTGACTATGCGGGCGGCTCATTCAACACGCGCGCAGAGCTGGTGGCCTACAGGGAAGCTGGCTCACTGATGGTGCGAGGTCTGGCCACCTGATGACCGACGGAAGCGCAACATCGGAACGAATGGTGACGATTTTTGGCGGCGCCAAGTGTCGTGAAGTGGACGCTGAGTATGAACAAGCGCGTCGCGTCGGCCAGCTGCTCGCTGATGCCGGCTTCACGATTTGCACCGGCGGTTATCTCGGTGTGATGGAAGCGGCGAGCCGTGGCGCTCACGAGCGAGGCGGCCGGGTCATGGGCATCACCATGAATCAGTTCAAGGCTGAGCCTAACCGTTATCTCACCGATAAAGTCGCCACACCGCATTTCTACGAACGACTGCAAAGACTCATTACTCGTTCGGTCGGTTTCGTCGCCATACGAGGTGGGATGGGCACGGTGACCGAGTTGTCGCTCGTCTGGAACAAAATTCAAACGAAGGTGATTGGACCGCGTCCGTTAGTTCTGTTAGGTGAGTGCTGGCCGCCCATTGTGCGCGAATGGCAAAAGCATTTGGTGGTAAGCGATGATGACGTGGCGGCACTTGACTTCGCTCTAACTGCTGAGGACGCAGTTGCAATCATTCAAGAAAAATCTCAAGGAGTTGTTTTATGAACTGTCCGAAGTGCGGTGCCCAGTTACTTCCAGGAGCAGTCTTTTGCGGCGGGTGTGGTTACCGGATTGAAGCCGCCGCTGCACCAGCCGCGCCGGCGGCCCAGCCTACCGGTTTCCCACAAGCTCAGGCCCACGGAATTCACATCGATGAAGACTCGCGCGGACAGGGCGGCGGATACAAATATGAAGTGTTACATCAGCCCGCATTTTCGCTGGCCGTAATTCAACTACAAGCGGAACAGTCAATCCAGGCGGAAGCCGGTGCGATGGTTTCGATGTCGGCCAACATCGAGTTGCAGTCGCAAATGAAAGGCGGACTCTTCGGCGCGATTAAACGCGCGGCCGGCGGCGAGTCAGCTTTCGTTTCAACTTTCACCTCGCGTGGCGGCCCCGGCGAAGTAACGTTTGCCCCCGGCGCGCCCGGCGACATCGCCGCTATCGAACTCAACAATCAAACTTTTTTTGTGCAATCAAGTTCGTACCTCGCCGGTGATGCAAGTTTAACCGTCGACACAAAATGGGGCGGCGCCAAGTCGTTCTTCGGCGGCGAGGGTCTGTTTGTGTTAATGGTGCAGGGACGCGGACTACTGTTGGTCTCTTCCTTTGGCGCAATTCATCGAAAGACGTTGCAAGTCGGCGAACGATATGTGGTTGACACTGGACACCTCGTTGCCTGGGAGGGAACTACACAATACACGCTGCGCAAAGCAGCTGCGGGATTTTTCCGCAGCATGATGAGCGGCGAGGGAATCGTCGCAGAGTTTAGCGGACCGGGAGAACTTTTGATTCAGACAAGAAACCTGGCCGCACTTGCCGGACTACTGAAACCTTTCTTCCCGACCCAGGGTGGCAGCGGTGGCGGCTTCAACATCAACCTCGGCGGCTGACAAACTAATTACGCGTGAACAATTCAACTGAGAAGCGACCTATTAGTGTTATTGGCGTACCGCTGGCTTATGGCGCCAGCATGGCGGGCGTCGAGCTTGGTCCCGCGGCATTACGTGTCGCGCGGCTCAACAAGAGAATTGCACGGCTCGGTTATCAGGTTCACGACCTGGACGATATCGAAGTCGAAGAATCCGACAGCGTTCCCGATCCGTCCGACAAGCTCAAACACTTGCGCGAGATCAGTAGAGCTTGCCGGGAGCTGGCAGAAAAGACTGAAGCGGTGCTCGACTCTGGTGGTCTCCCCGTAGTCCTTGGTGGCGACCATTCGATTGCGATCGGATCACTCTCCGGATTTTCTTCCTACTGCAAAAAGCAAAATGTGCAGCCGGGCCTGATTTGGTTTGACGCTCACGCCGACATGAACACGCCGGAAAGTTCACCGTCAGGCAACATTCACGGAATGCCTCTGGCAGTCCTGCTCGGTTACGGAACGGCTGAGCTAACAGACATCGCAAACTTCAAACCCAAGCTCGATCCGAAGTTGTGCGTGCATATCGGCGCGCGCGATATTGATCGTGGCGAGCGGGAGTTAATCGCGCAACTCGGTTTTCGTTTTATGACCATGCGTGAAATCGATGAGCGCGGCATGAGCGCCTGCATCGATGAAGCAATCGCGATTGCTTCGGCCGCCAGTGGCGGTTACGCCGTTACCTTTGACGTCGATGCACTTGATCCCGGCGACGCTCCGGGCTCAGGAACGCTGGTGCGCGGGGGACTAACTTATCGTGAAGCTCATCTGGCAATGGAGAAGATTGCTGAGGCGGGCGGTATGCGATCGCTTGAAGTTGTTGAAATCAATACCGCTCTCGACGTGAACAACAAAACGGCGGAACTCGGTGTTGAACTAATTCTCTCAGCACTGGGAAAAACAATTCTTTAGTTGTGACGAAAGTTGGAGCTTAATCGCTTGGCTAAGAAACTTCGGGTTGGTGTGATTTTCGGCGGGCGCTCGGGCGAACATGAGGTGTCCGTGCGTTCGGCAGCGTCTGTGATCGGCGCAATTGATCTCAAGAAGTATGAAGTTGTTCCCATCGCAATTTCTCTCGAAGGTAAATGGCGTTCGCCGGCTGACTCGTATCGTCTGCTACCGCAAGGTGCTCAATCACTTCTGCCGGCAAGATTAGCAACTGAGCCCCGCACCGACGTCGCTATTCTTGGCGACCCGTCATACAGCGGCTTGATGTCGTTCCAGGACGGCGAAACGACTACGCAGAAGCTCGACGTAGTTTTTCCTGTGCTGCACGGGCCCTTCGGCGAGGATGGCACACTTCAAGGATTACTTGAGATGGCTAACGTTCCTTATGTTGGCTGTGGCGTATTGGCGTCGGCTTGTGGGATGGACAAAGTGGCGATGAAGTTGTTGTTTCTGCAGGCAGGCCTGCCGATGTGCAACTACATCTGGTTCTTGCGTTCGCACTGGCGCAATGACCCGCGAAAGCTCATCAACAACATCATGAAGAAGATCGGTTTGCCTTGTTTTGTGAAACCAGCAAACCTCGGATCGTCTGTCGGCGTTTCACGAGCTAATGATAAGAAATCACTTGAACAAGCGGTCGAGCTGGCGGCAAGGTATGATCGCAAAATAATTGTTGAGGAATTGGTTGATGCCCGCGAGATCGAGTGCGCGGTTCTTGGTAACGACCAGCCAAAGGCAAGTCTACCGGGCGAGTATGTTATCTACGACCAGTCAGCTTCGTTTCTCGACTACACTGAAAAATACACGTCGACGGGCCACGTGGAGTTTGTCGTTCCGGCGCCGGTTTCGAAAGCACAAACCACCCGGATTCAAAAGATGGCCATTCGCGCATTTCAGTCAGTTGACGGCGCAGGACTGGCGCGGGTCGACTTCTTCCTCAAGCGCGGCTCAAACGAGTTGTTAATAAATGAGTTGAACACCCTGCCGGGACTGACCGAAGTTTCCGGCTATCCCAAGATGTGGGCTGCCTCAGGCTTGAACTACACGCAGATGATCGATGTGTTGATTGAGTTAGCGCTGGAGCGCCATCGTGAGAAGTTGCTGACCAAAACGGCGCGCGATTAAATTCACTTCGGAGTTAAGCTTTCGGCGCGCGGTAACCCTTCCTCGTTCTTATCAACAGGTCTTCCCGGGTAATTTTCACATCCAGCTTCCGCCACTTGCCATCACGGGTTGGGTTTAAAGGTCGATAAGCGACCGTGTACTGATGGCCCAACTCTTCAGCGATGTTGGCAAAGGCGTCGCGTAACGCTGGTCCGCCCGGCGTAGACACGAAACGACCGCCACTTTTTTCGGCGAAGCTTTTCAAAACTGCTGCGCTCTGCGCATTGCGCGAGGCAGAGCCTTCAACTGCAGACATGTCCACTGCGTAGATGCTCGCCCCAATCGCAAGGGCACTCTCAATGGCTTTATCAGCCGACGCACTGCTGTGTGTGTCCATACCGTCTGACAGCACCACAATCGCTTTGCGTCGTTCCGGACGAGCGGCGAGCGCTTTGGAGGCATCAACTATCGCATCGTTGAGTGTGGTTAGCCCCTGAGCGTGTAGCGTAAACGCAAGTGGCGCCAAATCCTTTTCGAAAGAGAAGTCCTGCACTTGCTCAACTTTGGAATCGAACCGGTAAACCGCCGCCACATCCTCAGGCCGGAGGTGATCGAGAAAACGGACCGCTGCCGAACGCGCCAACGACAAGCGGCTCTCCATGCTGCCCGACGTGTCCAACAAAATCACGGAGGCGTAAGGAGACTCATACATGTTGAAGCTGGAAATGAACTGCGGAGAGACCGGCTTTCCGTCCTCCAGGATCGTGAAGTCGGAGAGACGCAAACCCGGCACATACTGTCCGGCCTTGTCAGTCACTGTAATGTTGAGAACAACCTGATCCGTGTTCGTGCGAATCACGTCATCGTCTTGCTGCGAGTGCAGGGAAGTCGGCCCAACAAGAATTGCGATGACTAAAGCGAAAAGCAGGAAGGGAATTGGACGGCGTGCGATTGGGAACACGAATTACACCTTGGCGGGAAGCGTGCGAACAATTTTTACCAGCTCAAGTAAAACATTAGCCTCATCGATAACCGCGGCAGAAATGACTTGTCTGGGGGTTTTCTCGACCTTCTCCTTCAAAGAGTTACTCAGACAACCAAGCAGATCCATCGCCTCGGTCAGGTCCTTGGGCGGTTTCTCCATCACGCCCTCGTCGTCTGACCCTCCGGCTGCGCTGCGAATTCCTTTGGCAAGTTTCTCCACCTTCTCAAGCTTCTTAAGATCCTCGCCGCTGAGTGTGTTCCGATTCTTGAAGGAGTTAACGATGGCCGTACCCAGGGAACAAAGATCACGCGCCCGATCGACGTTTTCCTGATACTCCTTCTCGGCGTACTTGATTGCCCGCTTAGCTTTCATTTCCTCTTCAATGTCGGAAACCGGCCCAGGAGGCAGATCATCAGGTTTCTCTGGGCCGAGGGAAACAGGCCGATCAAGCTTCTGGCTCTGCTGCGCGTTCGCGGCAAAAAGGGAAGCACCGATCAGGCTTACGAGAAGAAGAACCTGAAAGGCCAACCGCCAAAATGTCGTTGAATGTCCGTTCACAATTTCGCCTGGCTGGTTCGTCGTTTTAAAGAGATTGGACGACGGTCACTGCGATGGAGTTGCACCGTCGATCGAAACCCTATCGCCCACCTCTGCAAAATGATCTGGTGTTAACTCGAAGCCTTAACTGTGGTCGTGCCGACCTCTAAACGAGAACATGAACCTTAAGTCGTGTCGAGCAGCGCGTCTTAGCGACAGCAAACTGATTAGGGGACTCGCGCCGGGTTATCCGGTGAATTCAAAAACTCACCCCGCTTACCCGATGGCCGCCCGCCAACGGTCACTGTCTTCGACTCAAGCCGCTCGGGCGGTCTCTTTTGACCCTGGGCTGAAATGTATGGCAGTGGACTCGCCCCCACTTTCACACCCGCCAGTCTTGCGGCGCCGTAATCTTGCGCACGAACCTCCAGCGAGTAACGACCTTCCTGCCCTGGATCCAAATCAGCGGGTGTAAGAGATACTAATCTTGTTTCGGCCACACCATCTTTACGACGCTTTAATTCCAGTTCAACTGATAGCTGTTGAAGTTTTTCATTAGAGGTGTTCTTGACCGTCCCGCCAATCGTAGTGTTTGGCCCTTGCAGCATCGCGTCGTCTACGAGAACCAGGGCCTTAGGTGGCTTAGGTGCCTCGACAACGGCAGGCGTTGAAAGTGCAGCAGATGTTTCCGCGTGACGCCTACGGAGCAACGTGTAACCGCCAAAAATCAGCGTGGTCACAAGCAATGCCGCCACACCGGCCAGGACCATTGGTCCTACAGATCTTTTTTCTTCGTGAATTTCAATCATCAAAACTTAAGCCTGGCTTGAAGTAATGCTTTAGGGATCTACTCGATGTGTCCCGGAGGCGGTGAACCGGTAATCTTCGTGATCAAGGCTGAAAGAAATTCTTGCTCAGCCAGGCCCGAGGTTGGCACCGTCGTCCACTCTGCGCCTGTTGCCCCATCACTTCGCCCTTCGATGCGCGCGTTCACTGAAACATTCGCGCTGGTCCCGTCGATCGGCTGCACCTCCACCGTCAAGGTGTAACGCCCACGCGTCCAACCTCGCGAGGTAGAGTTGGTGATGTCGGCATACCGGCCCAATTCACCTTGTGTGACAACTGCACCTTTGATGAATGTGTAGGGCTGACTAACCACAATTCCATCGCTCGACTTTGAAGCGACTTCGTCAAGTATCAATTTTCTGTCGCTCATCACTTCAGCAATCGCACTAAGTAGCGCGTCACGGCGCGCGACGAATCGATAAGGATTTGGGATTGGTGGCACTTCAGGTGTCCGCCCCCCGCCGAAGTCTCTGCCTCGTCCCGCGCCGTTGGTCGTCTTCACGCTGTTGGTGCCGTTAATGCCGTTATCGCGCACGCGCTCTGCCGACTTGTCGACGCCTTTCCCCTGCCCGTAAATCGAGATTGCCGTGAAAAGAATTGCGAAAACAATGATTGCTAGCTTATTCATGGGAAACACCTTGTCGCTTAAGACTAGTAGCTAAGGGGCCTGGGGGAACGTGCAAAATGAGCATAGAGTAACGACCTGGCAAATTCAAGGAGTAGAAATACTTTCCTCGAAGCATGAATGTGCACGTTTCCGAATGTCGATTGCCGGATGCCAGGCGCCAATTCTCAAAGCTTACTCCCGAAATTTCTACCAATGGGAATTAGGCGACTGAGAACCGGCTTACCGGCTTATTCGTCTTCACTTCGATGCGTCATTCACCCGTTGCTGTTGTTCCCAGTCTCGCAAAGCCTGAACGCCGCGCGCAAAATCGTTCCCGTTTGAGTAGAAATTGTGTTTTCCATCGTTACGCGAGGGCTCACGAACGTAATAAAGGTAATCAGTCTGCGCCGGAAACAACGCCGCTTCCAGCGAACTCTTGCCGGCGGCCGCAATCGGTCCCGGAGGAAGGCCGGCATGTAGACGCGTGTTGTAAGGCGAGCGACGATCAACATCACTCTTGTAGACCTTGCCATCGTTACGCCACTTTCCGGCGAGCTTCGACGCGTAGATGACAGTCGAATCAACCGCGAGAGGAATCTGCTGTCGCAGTCGATTGTGAATCACTGACGAAATTAACGGTCTGTCTTCTGTCAGCTTTGCCTCAGTTTCGACCAATGAGGCAATCGTGACAGCTTCACGTGGTGTTAGGTTCAAGCTTCGTGCTCGCTCTGACCAGTCAGGCTTCCACTCTTTCCTAAATCGCTTAACCATCATGGCAATGACTTCAGTCGGTTTGGTGTCAGGCGGGAAGTCGTAAGTATCGGGGAAGAGATAGCCCTCGAGATTCGTCGCTGTCGGATCGAGATCGCTGATCAAGCTAACGTTTTCCATTAAGGGTAATGCCGAAGTCGGCTCGGGAAGATTTAGTTCAGGAATCTTCGACATCGCGTTGGCAATGTCCCAACGGGTCCAGCCCTCAATCACAGTCAATCTCAGGAGTCGCTGTTCACCCTCACGCAGTCTGGCGAAAACGCCGAGTGGTGAGATCGGAGACGGGAAGTCGTACTCACCCGCCTTTAGCTGCGACCCGGTCGACGTAAACTTAAGGTAAAGCGTTAAAGGTAATTTGTGTTTGATTATTCCTTCGTCCGCGAGTTTGTTCACGACCGTCGCCGGAGAAGAGCCGCGGGGAATTTCAACGAACTGTCCATGCTTTGTATGTTTGACCGGCGTGTGCAAATCGCGATAGACCCAAATCGCCGAGGCGCTTGCTGCGACGACAATCAGTAACGCTATGGCTAGAACAATTCGTTTGATGTGACTCATTTGAGAATCTGACTGACTCAGCTGTCTTTTCCTGGTTGTACTAGCGTTCTCGCCTCGCTGGTAACGATAAAGTCTCGCAGTATTATTGCGGCAGCCTCAGCGTCGATTAATTCCTGAATCCTTTTTTTCGGATGGCCGTCCGCGCGAAGATTTTCCTCAGCCTCGACCGAACTCAATCGTTCGTTCTGCAAATAAACTGGAATACTCAATGATCGCGCAAATTTTTCGGCTTCTGTGCGAATAGCCGCAGCCGCATCGCCGCTGGATCCATTTGCCTGGAGCGGTAAACCAATTACCAGGCTTTTAGCGTCAAAGCGACGTACGATGGCGTCAACGTCCTGAAGCAGCTGTTTCCAATTCGTTCGTCGCAATACTTTAAGTCGGGTAATGGTGATCGACAATTCGTCCGAAACTGCGACCCCGATGCGTTTTTCTCCGAGGTCGAGCGCGACCATCGGCGGTCGGGGATTGTCATCAGCATACCTGCCCTGAGTGTTTTCCATCGTGCCTTGCTCGGCCGGCGCTAATGAGTTTAGAAATCGAAGAGTGCCAATTAGTTGCACCGGATTTTGAGCGCTTGTATGATACGATTCGTCAGCGAAAAGCGCATGTTTGCACGCGCTCCTTTTAGAAATTTGCGTTAACCTACGAGGTAAAGAATGTCATTCCGCACTAAGTTCGCATTAATTCTTGGGTCAGCCACGTTGGCTCTCTACACGCTGGTCGGTGGCTGGATGTCGACCATCGCCACGCGCGCACAGCAACCAACCAACGATCCAAATGCACAGCTCAGAATTTTTGAGAGCGTGCTGCAACACATACAAAACGATTATGTCGACGAACCGAATATGGAAAAGGTGAGGGCGGGGGCGCTGCGCGGCCTCGCATACGGTCTCGATCCATATTCAACATATCTGACACCGGAACAGGTTCGTGAGTTTGGTCACGAGAGTAAGGACAATCAGGTGGGAATTGGCGCGGAACTTTCGCAAGTCGCGTCGTACCTCTACGTCATTGCGCCGATGAAAGGTTCACCGGCTGACCAGGCGGGTGTCCGCGCCGGCGACATAATTGAATACATCGATGCCAAGGCGACCCGAGACATTTCACTTTACGATGCGAAACAACTGCTGAACGGCGCATCGGGCTCCGAAGTAAAGCTGCGCATCTTGCGTGCTAACTCGCGGCCACTCACGTTGGCCGTCAAGCGCGGGGCCTTTCGTGCACCCGCTGCCGAGGCAAGAATGGAAGCCGGCCACATTGGAATTCTTCGCGTCAACAGTTTCGCTTCAGGCGAAGCGGCTGATGCCCGGGCCCGAGTTCAGGAGCTCGTAAAACAGGGTGCCCAGAAGATCGTGGTTGATTTGCGCGGTACCGCCGGCGGCTCGATCGATGAGGCCGTGGCGGTGGCCAGCCTCTTTATCAAGGATGGAGTCATTGCACAAACTTCTGGTCGCGAGGGAAAAGCCCTCAAGACGTTTGAAGCTGATTCCAAAGCAACAATTTTCCAGGGTCCTGCCGTTGTTTTGATTGATACCGGCACCGCAGGCGCTGCGGAAGTTGTTGCGTCGGCGTTCTTAGAGCGCAACCGCGGACAGGTTATCGGCGAAAAAAGTTTTGGCGCCGGCGCCGAGCAACAATTGTTCACGTTGCGCGGTGGCGACGGCCTGCTTCTTACGACTGTGAAATGGGCTTCCGCGAGTGGCAAGCCGTTCCTCGGCGAAGATCGCAATCGTTCTGGAGTAACACCGTCGGTTGCAGTTAAGGGAGCTGAATTGGCTGACACCGTCGACCCTGACGACCTAACCGGCAATGACGATGACGCTGTTAAGCCGTCACCCGACAAACCGGCAGTCACTCCCGAACAGGCTGCACCGAAAGCCCCGGCGGAAGATCTACAAATGAAGAAAGCGCTCGAGCTGCTACGCGAAAACAAACAACCGTTACAAAAAGCAGCTTAATCACGATTGATTAAATAGAAAGGGTCAGGGATTCATCGTCCCTGGCCTTTTCTCTTTTCCACAACTCGCGCGTTGGATATCGCATACTCAACAATTCCATATCGGGTATCGTCCTCTTTCATCGTGAAATGGATTATTGGGTTTGTGTTGCCGACCTCTTACATTCACCGTCAAAAACCCTCTTAACACTACACTTCCCCTAGAATTATCTCCGCGCTTATTACTCTCAGGAATAGGGGAACACCTCTTGCTGAATCATCGTGCAGCAAGGTGATGGGAATACTCTTGAGCGAGGAGATTTGAGAAATGATTATTACGAACAAACTGCTGCCGGTCGCTTTGGTCGCGGCGTTAATTGGTGGTTCTGTGGGCGCACTTGTAATGCATTCGCAGAACGATTCAGCGCAGGCGAAAAGCGCGACAGCTTCACCGGCTCTTGACGCACAGAACGTAACGGCCACCAACAGAGATCAGTTCGTTCCGGTCGAGTTTAGTACGTCAGCTGAGCAGACCGCGTACAAGTCGGGCTTTGCTGAAGGCTACCAGGCTTGCCAGGCTGGCGCAGCCGGAGCGCAGGTAGGAACCGCGAATTTGCGGTCGAGTCAGTCGCGCGTGGTTTACCGCAACGTAGGTAGCTCATCGAGCGCCCGTCGCGTTTATTACGATTATCAGAAGCCTCAGGGTAGAAGCTTCTGGCAAAAACATCGCGATAAGTTGACGGTGGCCATGGGTACTGGCGGTGGCGCGCTGCTCGGTGGACTCATCGGTGGTAAGAAAGGTGCTGCAATCGGCGCCCTTTCAGGAGCGGGCGGTTCAGCACTGTACACTTACAAGCTGCGTAACCGCAGTCGCCGTTACTAACTATTAAACAGACACGAGGGTGAGAAGCATGCGAGCGAAACAACTCGTGGCACTTGCCGCTCTGCTAGGAATGTTGTGGGCAGTCCCCGTGCTGGGGACTGCCCGTTCCTTTGCGGCGGCAAATCCACAACCAGTCAGCCAAACGACTGCGCTACTGCCCGCCCGCTTTCGTGTCGATCAGGATCGCGGTCTACTGTTAACTGTTTGGATCAACAACCGCGGACCTTTCGTTTTGGCAGTCGATACCGGTGCCGGTACTAACCTGATCACGCAAGCCGTGGTTTCCCAATCCGAACTGGCCACACACAATATCCGCACAGTCGCGCTGGGCGGTCTTTCCGGAGCGCTTACCAACACGAATCGCGAAGCAACTATTACGAATCTTGCCCTCGGCGATCGTGGTAACACTTTGCACTCAACCAAGACAGCTTTAGTAGTTCCTTCGCTGGCGTCAGGTTTGGATGGGGTTCTGGATCCGATTGACGTCTACGCACCGCTGGGATTCAGCATAGATATGCCGAACCGGCGCATCGCTCCGTTGGATTCGGTGAACGACGCATTCAGTCATTCAATGAGAGGTGAGGGCGCTTCGGTTCCGTGGCTGCGATTTGGTTCGGGCTCGCGACCGTTCGTCCGCCTCGGAGACGGACGGCTGGCGTTGGTCGATACCGGATCGGGATTTGGCCTGGCAGTAAATGGACGCGACGCCCGCATTGTCGGCACGCGCAATGAACGTCAATCGGAGCAAGATACCCGCGACCTCGGTGGTGGGAGTATTTCATCGCGTCGTGTCGCGCCGACAACCATAAGTATCGGCGAGCTCGTCCTGCGTGGCATACCTACTGACATTCTTTACGGGATCACTGACGATGCTCCCGTGATTCTCGGCCGCGACGCTCTGTATCCGTTCAAACTAACTTTCAATCCGCAGAAGCGTCTGATTGAGTTTGCAACTTCTGAAAGAATTTAGTGTGGCAATGTTCCGAGGTGTAACCAGAAGTTTGATACCGATTTTGGCAACGTGCTTAGTTGCCGCAATAGTCATTTTTGTGGAGCGCCCCGTCACCGCGCAAAGCAACCGGCCGCAGAAAACTGGTTCTCCTCGCCCCACTTCAACGCCGCCGGCTGATGACGAGATCGTGCGAGTTGAGACCAACCTCGTCAACACGCTTTTCACGGCAGTCGACAGGGACCATCACTTCATAACTTCCATGCGTTCTGAAGACATCGCTGTTTTCGAAAACGATGTCAGGCAAACGGTAAGTCTCTTCGAGCGCGAGACGGAGCGCCCGCTTTCACTTGTGATTCTGGTTGATACCAGCGAATCGCAAAGAGGAGTGCTGCAGGACGAGAAAAGCGCCGCGCGAGTTTTTGTCGACTCAGTTGTCCGGCCAGATCGGGATCAGGCAGCTATTGTTTCGTTCACTGGCGTACCCAAGGTCGAGCAAGGCATTACAAATGATCTGGACCAATTGCGCACTGGAATTCGACGCGTGCGCATCGAGCTGTCTCCCGAAAACGAACGTAGACTAGCGAATGGTGACGATCCTTTGCCAAAAGATCAGGATCCCAGCGGCTATACCGGAATCTGGGACGCGATCTCGATGGCGATCGAGAGTGTGCTTTCCCAAACACCGGAGAACTCGCGGCGCGCAATCGTTTTGCTTTCCGACGGCGACGACACCAGCAGCAACGTTGATAGGCAGGACGTTATTAACCTCGCGGTCAGGTCAAACGTCGCGCTTTATGCAATTGGATTGCGTGATCAGAATTTTTCGGAAGGGAAGCTCGACGCCGCCGCCTTGCGAAAAGTTTCTGACCGCACTGGCGGTCGCGCTTTTTTTCCGCAACAGCCAGATGAACTGAAGGCTACGTTTGCGCAGATTGAGCAGGAGTTGCGTTCACAATATCTGCTGGCGTACTCACCAACCAACAAAGAGCGTGACGGGTCTTACCGCCGTATCAGGCTTGAAATCGTCAATCTTGAGTTACGGAAGAACAAAGCTCAGGTGCTATACCGCCAGGGTTACTACGCGAAAAAGTCTTAAAAATAAGTTGAGCCCCAAGCGAAAGGCCCCGACTGCTCGGGGCCTTTACTAATCGCCAACAAATGCAAGCATCTACTTCGGCAGCAAACTGCACTGACTCGGCAGGTTGCCGTTGAATTGGAAATTCGCACCCACGACGACTGGTTGATCGGATGTGACTCTGACACTAATGGCTACATCAGTTACTCCGTCGAATCCTGGTCCACCGGTAGACGGCATCACCCAATTCAGATCACGCGTGTGGGCCGGCAGTAACGTTACGGTGCTGGCACCCGTTTCGCCCGGATAGGTACTGCTCGGAGCTGAACCGGGAATAGTAACGCCCGCCAAGTTATTGCCGTCTCGATCCAGAATGTTCACAGCTATGTTGGCCGTCGAAGAGCTACCGTTAAAAACATAAACGTCATCTCTTGGACCACCGCCGGCATTCGGCAAGTGCGCCGGCGTGCAAATCCAAACGAACGGCCCCCCACCCGATGAAGGTCCTGGCGGCCCGGCGGGGCCAGTTGGCCCAGTCGGGCCAGTCGGTCCGGTGGGCCCTGTCGGTCCGGTTGGGCCAGTCGAACCGGTTGGTCCCGTAGGTCCAATTGGCCCGGTGGGTCCTGTCGGTCCGGGAGGGCCGATGACGTTCCAGGTCACTCTGGTTTCGTTGTTATGACAAGTTTGCGCTGCGTCTACCAGTCGCATGCCTCCGTTGCCAGGATTAATGCAAGCTTCAAGCACGTTGGGCGTGGCGGCGTGCTGTACTGCAGGCAGAAGCAAAAGTACGAGGGCGGCCAACGCAAGACAGGCCAAGCCCGTGCGGCGAACAAGGGTGATGCTCATAAAGGGTCTCCTTCTGAGGCGCGGACCGCCTCACAGTTTTTTGAGGATCATTTAGGGGGGTGAGCGAACTGTATTGACGAGGCAAAGAGTTGTCAAGAAATTTGCCGGATTGCGACGACACTGAACTGAAACTAATCTTTGCCCGGTCTCGATACCGTCGCGTGGACGACGACGCTTTGTGGCCCGCCGCGGTATACTTCCTGACTCGAATGCGCCCGGCGACATTGGTGACCACAGAAGCAGCATCACGAAACCCAGGCACGCGCCGGCTAGACCTCGGCCTGCTAGACTGACCTCGTTCAACGACCCGATCATGTCAGCGACTACCGACACCACCGACAAAACTCATCATTATCCCTGCCCCTCGTGTGGCGCTAATTTGCTTTTCGAACCGAAGGACGGTTTTTTGTCTTGTCCGTATTGCGGCCGCAAAGAAGCGATACCGACCAGCGCCGCGCAGATTGAGGAGCGTTCGTTTGAGGAATACCTCGAACCACGGCCCGAGCGGATCGCGCAATTGGCAACTGATGCGCTGGAAGTTCAGTGTCAGGGCTGCGGCGCGATAATCACGTTCACGCCGCCGGAAGTGGCGCGCTGTTGTGATTTTTGCGGCGTCGCCTTCGTGGCCCAAGCGAAGTCAGCTGATCCAACTGTCGCGCCAGAAGGTGTTTTGCCGTTCAAAGTCACAGAGTCACAAGCGAGTGAGGGTTTACGAAAGTGGTTCAGCTCGAGATGGTTCGCACCAAGCGCGCTGAAAAAATTTGCAAATCCGGATGCGATGAACGGCGTCTATCTACCGTTTTGGACTTACGATACGAATGCCACCACTTACTACGAAGGCCAGCGCGGTGACTATTACTACGTTACTGAGACTTACACCGAAACCGATGACAAGGGAAATTCGGTTACGAAAACAAGACAAGTGCGACACACGCGGTGGAGTCCGGCTGCCGGGACAGTTGAACGTTGGTTCGACGACGTACTGGTTGCGGCCACGATCTCGCTACCTCAGAACCGGCTGGAAGAGTTAGCGCCGTGGGATCTGGGGGAATTGAAGCCATACGATCCGAAGTTTCTTTCTGGCTTCCGGGCGCAACGTTACCAGGTTGATCTGAAGCAGGGCTTCGAACGCGTAAAGCTACTTTGCGCAAGCCAGATTGAAAGCGACGTGCGCGACGACATCGGCGGGAACGAGCAGCGCATCGATCAACTGGCCACCAACTTCTCTGGCATTACTTTCAAACATTTGCTGCTTCCGGTATATGCGGGTGCCTATCGGTTCAAACAAAAGGTTTTTCAAATTGTCGTGAACGGGAGAACGGGGGAGATACTGGGCGACCGTCCTTACAGTGCGGTGAAGATTGCGCTGTTCGTCGCGACGCTCGTGTTGATCTTGTTCCTCATCGTGCTCCTGTTTAGCTCCGGCAGCAGATAATGTGACCTGCGCTGTCAGTGAGTGTCAGAAAATGAAAACGATTAAGCATCATCTGAGTTTTTTCAGCGCAGTCTTCCTGCTGCTGGCGGCAATACTCGGTTGTAAGTCGACACCTAAACAAGCTGACTGGATCAAAGCAAGGAAAATTGCCGGCAACGCGCAGGGACTTTCACACATTGCCGGAATTGTAGTCGACGATAAGTTTGCTTACGCCACTATCGGCGGGACAGTCGCTGACGAAAAGGCGGGCACCAGCGGCTTGCGCAAAATTGATCTGGAAACCGGCGTCGTGACGAACCTCGACAACGGCGAAAAGACGCCCCAGTCAGATCAGGGCGGCCTAGCCCTCGATGAACAGTTTATCTACTGGAGCGCGGCCGGGAGCATCTTGCGCATCCCCAAAGATGGTGGAAAGCCAACCGTAGTCGCTTCGGAACACGTGGGTATCGGCGTCGATCTGGCAGTTGATCACGAAAAAGTCTACTGGGCAAATCACGGTTACTACTCAGCGAATAGTCCCACCAGGCCGAGTCCCGTGTTTGCCGTTCCGAAGCAAGGCGGCCCCACAGAACAATTCTCCACTGAGCAAAACATTGCGCACAGTTTGGTGGCGGATGAAAAGTTTGTTTACTGGGTGACACCGAGCAGCATCGTGAAACAGGCGAAGGTTGGCGGAACTGCGCAAGTGATTTACCAGGCCAGCGAAAAAGAAGGCGTGGATGAACTCGCCCAGGATGGCGACGATCTCTATTTTGGTTTCCGCGGCGCCGGAGGATCGCGCTGGGCGTTGCGCAAGATTTCCAAGCTGGGCGGTGAACCGGTAACGGTGGTGAAACGTTACTCGCTGAAACCGATTGCGATAGCTGACGACAACATCTACTTCTTCGATGAGGAAGGTATGAGCGCGGACGTCTTATGTAAAATCGCGAAGAACGGCGGCGAGGTCACGAAACTTGATCGTGGTTACGCGAGCGGCGTAGTTTCTCAAGACAAACAACACGTGTATATCGGAGCCGGTGACGACATCTACGCTTTTCCGAAGTAAACCTCTTTCAGTATCCAGGCGTTCGCCTGGAATTGGATGGCTAGCCAATCGGCCACAACCTTCCCAAGTCTTCCATTTTGCGAAAATGGGAATTAACATCCGAGCCGATCTCAACCGACTTTAATCCTTCGCCTCAGAGGGATTTGTCTGAACCTCGAAGCAGGTCACCCATCGCTGAGGACCGTCAATGCTCGATCAGATTTGGACAATAACAAGGTTCCGGGTCACAGGATTTCTAAGCGATTTATCGAGCGGCAGATACTGGATTGAAATCACAGTGGAATATTGCCGTGCTTCTTTGGTGGGTTGTTGTCGCGTTTGTTTTCAAGGAGTGAGAGCGCGCGAATCAACTTCGGTTCAATTTCGCTGCTTGTTTCCACAACTTCGGTAGCCAGTTTTTCTCCAGAATAATTGACAACAGCCAGACAGAAGAATAAAGTCACCTCGCTCAATACTCAACTTTCAATAGCTCAACAAATCAACGGTCTTAGCACTACCGCTCACGTCGGTCCGCTCTCTCACAAAACTTTTTAAGGAGACTCCTCTTCATGCGACGACACTCAGTGGTTTATGGCTTTACCCCAGGGCGAAGCGATGTTTTCTGGTGCGCGTTGGACAACGCCTCACTCATGCATTCCTGGGGTGGCAGCGCAGGCTGGCGAACCGAGACAATTGCGAACGGCGATCATCCTTATGAGCCGGCAGCCGCTGTTTATGTTGACCAACCGGGAAAGATGGATGTCGGATGGATTGAGCGGCCGGAGAAGATCAAATACATGCAGTTCAACGGGGGGCAATGGTCAGCCCCCGCTCAGCTAAATCCGTCGAGCATGACGCCGGCGCCGGGCTCGGGCGCGCCAGTCGATTTTCATCTCGGCTCACCGCTCGTCGCTTGTCCAAACGCGGTCAACCGAAGATCGCCCAACACTGAATTTTTTGTCCGCGACAACTCGTCACACATTTGGGGTTTGACGCTGAGCGGAACGACCTGGACTGTTCGCGACTTTCATCTGGATTCGCGTTTTGACCCGTTCCAGATCCGGGCAAAGATTTTTGCGCCCACCGAGGTTCCTAACCTCTTCTGGTCCGATGACGAACTGCACGTTAGCTTTGATGGACCTGATCCGAACGCGGTGAATAGCAGAGTCGTTCCAGGCGTCGGATGCGATTTTCAGCCAGCAGTGCTTGAAGGTCTGGCGCCGGGCCGACTGGACATATTTTGGGCGGGACAAGGAGCCTTGTGGAATACGGTCTGGAGCGGCGGTAGTTGGGAAACCCAATTTATGATGGGCGACTTCACCTCAATCGATACTGTTGAGGCTGTTTGTGGCCTTAATCCGGGAAAAGTCGATCTCTTCTGGCGTTCGCAGGAAGGCGACCTCAGGGACGCCTATTTTGATGGCGAAAAGTGGCAGGTGGATACGATAGCTACCGGCTTGCCCTTTCACGCGCTGCCGACCGCTATCTACAACGCCGCCGAGAACAAGATACAGGTCTTCTGGCTTGATACCGGCGGAGTGATGCAAAACACTTGGTCTGACGGACAAAGCTGGACAACCGAACCAATCAGCGGAGGCGCGCAGATGCAGGATCCTGCTGTTGCTTACGGATACGCTCCCGGACGCACAGATATTTTCTGGGGAGGCGCTGACAAGAACCTGAAACATACAAGCGGCGACGGAACAACCTGGAACACGTCGCCACTCAATCTCGGGCCGGTCAATTACACTTACCCTTCATCTAATCCTTCTGACCCCTGGTCCAATATGTTTGCGCAGAGGATTTCCATTAACCCCGCGCCCCTCGCGTCTGCACCGGCAGCTTGGAGCCAGTCGGATCCAGGTCAAATTGAAGTTTGCTGGGGAGGCTTGAACGGCCAGGCGTTTTACTATCGGTTTGACGGAAACTGGCAAAACACTGCACTGCCTCAGTCCGTCACAACCCGGATTCGATCCACCTTTCAGCCGGACAATTGGGGACTGCCACCGGACGAATCCTTTTGGATGAAATCGCCGCCGGCCTTTTGCAGATTCGCAGGAAACGACATCATCTACTGGATAGATGGCGCCAACCGGCTTTGCGAAACGACGCGGTGGAACAGGCAGAGCAACTACTCGCTGCCGGATCAGCTTTATCAGCCGCTGTCCTCGACAAACCCGTGGAGTGGTGACTGGAAGACCACCGTCGTAGATTTCAATCCGGGAAATTACTATTACCACTCGCAAAATCCGGATGGGACCTTCAACACGAATGTGCATTTTCCCGGCCGGCCAAACACCAACTTCCCAGCCCCATGGTCGTCTCCTCGTTTTGCACCAGTTCCATTGAGTGGTTTGGACGGGACGTCCGACGCGTTTCAGTTATTTATCTGCGATCTGGATTTCAATCTTTGGTCGGTTGTTCTTCGTCTCACTACTGACCCACAACAGCCACCCCACTCCGCGCAAAACCTACACCTTGGACCGTTGGCCTTTGCACCAGCGGCGGCAGTTGTCCCACCCGTGAACAACCAGGGTGGCGGCAAGTTCATATTCTGGTGCTCGGCTGTAGACAAGTCTCTTAAGCAAAGCAGTCTGAACACCACGACCGGAATGTGGGAGACAGTGACGATTGATCCGGGACCAATGTCTTCCGGGCCTACTCAACTCCTGACACCTTCCGGCGCCCTCCATCTCTTCTGGGCTGACGCGAATGGCGAGTTAAGACATAAATCCGTCATGGGTGACGCCATCGGCAACGGGGCGGCGGCCAACGGATGGTCGGCTGGTGAAACTGGCGCATTCGAAACGATGGCTTCCGCGGCCTTCGCGGTTTATGACACGCAGCAGCAGAAGATACGTGTCTTCTGGCTCAAGAGTACTGGTGCCTTAATGCAGACGACCTTAATCGAATCTGCGCCGCCGGCCTCACGCTGGCAAACTACAAACATCTATTCGGTAACGCTCCCTACTTCCGGCAAGTACCATGCGAATGTGGGAGCAGCTTGAAGCCGACTGAAATTTTCTGGCTTCAGCCTCAATCATGGTAAGTGTTAAGAGTTAGCGAGGGATCAACTTACCTTACAGCGGAATATTTCCGTGCTTCCTCGGTGGGTTGTTGTCGCGTTTGTTTTCAAGGAGTGAGAGCGCGCGAATTAACTTCGGTCGGGTTTGGGCCGGCTCGATAACTTCGTCGATAAAACCGCGTTCGGCCGCCACGTAAGGATTGGCAAACTTATCTTCTAACTCAACAATGCGCGCCCGTCGGGCGGTTTCCTGATCTTTCGCTTCACTAATTTCACGCCGGTACAGAACTCCGACCGCACCCTCAGCTCCCATCACCGCAATCTCGGCGCTGGGCCAGGCAAAGTTGATGTCGGTGCGAATGTGCTTCGAGGCCATCACGCAGTAAGCTCCTCCGTACGCTTTACGCGTAATCACGGTAAGCTTGGGCACAGTGGCTTCCGCAAAGGCGTAGAGCAGCTTCGCTCCGTGACGAATAATCCCACCGTGTTCCTGCGAAACGCCCGGCAGGAAACCGGGCACGTCTTCAAACACAATCAAAGGAATGTTGAAGCAGTCGCAGAACCTCACGAACCGCGCGGCCTTCACCGAAGCGTCGATGTCGAGCACGCCGGCGAGGAACGCAGGCTGGTTGGCAACAATGCCCACTGAGCGCCCGTCAAGCCTGGCGAAACCAACGCAGATGTTTGGCGCATGATGTTGTTGCACTTCGAAAAAGTAGCCGTCATCAACAATCGCAGTGACGACCTCGCGAATGTCGTACGGCTGGTTCGACGCTTCCGGGACGATCGTGTTGAGTCTGACTTCAGTTCGATTAGGCGAATCAGTCGGATTAACGCGCGGTGCGTCCTCGAGATTGTTCGAGGGGATGAAGGACATCAACTCGCGCACCATCCGCAGCGCGTGTTCATCCGAATCGGCCGCGAAGTGCGCCACGCCTGAAATGCGATTGTGCGTCATCGCTCCGCCAAGTTCTTCTTTAGTTACGTCGGCGTGCGTGACCGTCTTGATCACGTCGGGGCCGGTGATGAACATGTACGACGTGTCCTTCACCATGATGTTGAAATCCGTAATCGCCGGACTGTAAACGGCGCCACCCGCGCAGGGACCCATGATGCAACTGATCTGCGGCACGACGCCGC
This sequence comes from Pyrinomonadaceae bacterium, assembly GCA_035472495.1. GTDB lineage: Bacteria > Acidobacteriota > Blastocatellia > Pyrinomonadales > Pyrinomonadaceae > PSRF01. The sequence continues at coordinate 318,527 of DATIPD010000011.1, forward strand.
TCGCGAGCGTGTTGCGCAAAAAGATGTCGGCGTAGCCGCCTAAGCTGACGACGCCTTCCTGTATGCGCGCGCCGCCGGAATCATTTAAGCCAATCACCGGAACGCCGACCTTCATCGCAAGGTCCATCACTTTGCAGATTTTTTCGGCATGCGTTTCGGACAGGGAACCACCGAAGACAGTGAAGTCCTGAGCAAAGACCAGCACGCGACGTCCGTCGATTAAGCCGTAACCGGTGACCACGCCATCGCCAGGATAGAGTTGTTGGTCGAGTCCAAAATCACGCGAGCGATGAACGACCAGCTTGTCAAACTCTTCAAAGCTATCCTCGTCGAGCAGGAAGTCGATGCGTTCGCGCGCAGTCAGCTTTTTCGCGGCGTGTTGTTTCGCGACACGATCGCGACCGCCACCTTGCTCCGCGTTTTGCGAGCGCTCTTTCAGGACTTCAAGCTTTGATTTGGAATGTTTTGGCTGTTGTTTGGTCATATCAAAACTTACGTCTGACATCTCTGTGCAGCCTCCGTGTTCTCTGTGCCTCCGTGGTAAGCGCAAGAAACACCCACCACAGAGGCACAGAGAACACTGAGTTTCACAGAGAGTAATTGCAAGTTGGAATAATGCACTACGAATCTCCAAACGGGAATGCGCGCGTTTCGATCATGGTTACCAATTCCTCGAGAGCCTGTCGTGCATTTGCCTGAACGTCCGCCGGGTAATTGTAATCCCGCGAGTTTCTTTCGAAATCTTCTGCATCCAGTATTCTGTAAGAAAAGTCCGGATTGACCAGGATGTCCAGGTCCAAATCCGCATACTCGAGCACTGCGCCGTCGAAAGTCGGCGGCAGGTTCACGTTACAGTAAAAGTTTCGCACCGATCCATCGGGTTGACCGAAACGAAAGATGTTGTACCAACGATCCAGCCAGTAGTACTCGAGACTGTGCGTGCCTCGTGCAATGAACCCAAGCTGGTCGTGGGTTACGTCAACTTCAAACTTTCCGTCCAGAACGATCAGGGAATCCTCTAGCTTTATCAACTGCGCCGGCCAGCGACGGTGTTCAGTGCCGTCGTATTTGTTAGCGCGAACGATGATGTTAGTGCTTTGAATTTCTTCGACTCCTCCCAGGGGAGGGGATAGAAAAACTACTTCCGGCCGCTCTTGCGCCAGTCGGCAAGAAACTGCGCCTGGCCTTTGTCAGTCAATGGATGATTGAACATCTGGTCGATCACCTTGAACGGCATGGTCGCGATGTCCGCGCCCATGCGCGCCGCTTCGATCGCATGAATCGGATGACGAATACTGGCGGCGAGCACTTCAGTGGGCCACGAATAATTTCGGTAGATCTCAATAATGTCGCTGAGGAGCACCAGACCATTTTCACCGATGTCATCAAGGCGACCCAGGAACGGACTGATGAACGACGCGCCGGCCTTCGCTGCGAGGATTGCCTGCGCAGCCGAGAAGCAGAGCGTCACATTGACCTTGATGCCTTCGTTCGACAGGGTGTTGGTTGCCTTCAAACCTTCGCGCGTCAGCGGACACTTGATGACGACGTTCGGGGCAATCTTTGCGTAGTCGCGGCCCTGGCTGACCATCCCTTCCGCGTCTTCGCTGGTGCATTCAGCTGATACGGGACCACTCACGATCTTACAAATCGCGCCGATGTGTTCCTTGAAGTCGACGTCGCCTTCCTTCGCGATCAGCGATGGATTGGTCGTCACTCCGTCGGCAATACCAAAAGCTGCCGCGTTGCGAATTTCGTCGAGGTTTGCGGTATCAAGAAAAAATTTCATAAAGCCTCCAGCGTAATTACCAAGTTAGTTTCCATTGTCCGGGGCGCAAATAGGATTTCGCAGCACGCCGATTCCATCAATCTCAACTTCCACCACATCGCCATCTTTCAGCGGCGAAACACCTGCCGGCGTTCCCGTCGCAATTAAGTCACCCGGATTGAGCGTCATGATGCCGGCGATGTAACGAATAAGGAAGGGAACTGAGAACGCCATGTCAGATGTTTTTCCGTTTTGCTTCACGGTTCCGTTAACGCGCGTCGTTACGGTCAAATTCAAGGGATTCAAACGGGTGACGATGAAAGGGCCAACCGGACAGAACGTGTCAAACGACTTGGCTCTCGTAAACTGGACATCCTTGCGTTGCAAGTCGCGCGCGGTGACGTCGTTGACGCAGGTGTAACCGAGAATATAGTCGAGTGGATCTTCAGCTTCAGCCAGGTTTCGCGCGGTGCGTCCGATGACCACGCCCAGTTCGCCTTCGTGTTCGACCTGCTGCGACTGCGGCGGTAGTTGAATGCAGTCGCCGTTTCCAATCAAAGCTGAAGGCGCCTTGAGAAAGAGAAGCGGCTCGTCCGGCATTTTGTTTCCCAACTCAGCCGCGTGTTCGCGGTAGTTTCGGCCCACACAAACAATTTTTGAAGGAGCGACCGGCGCAACGAGATTGATGCTGGCGATCGGGATTGGCGAATCTGTTGACACATTCGGAAGCGACTCAATCGTCTGACCATGAACGAACGGAAGGACGGCGTCGTCTTCAAGCACACCGAAGCGTGCTGTTGGGGTTTCAGAAGTTGAGAACCTGCAAATTCGCATACGGCTATTGGGTTTTCATCCGGTCACCCGTTCCTTAACCATTATGAGCGCTCTCCCAAGATCGAACCCTCTCCCTTTGGTGGATAGACAAACTTACGGCACCGTCTCCGAAACAACTTCCGACGGCGGACTCACATTGCCCGCACGATCAACCGCAGTCAGGTAATAGTAGTAGCGCTGACCTGACTCCACGCGTTCGTCCTGGAAAGTTGTTCGCGTCAGCAGACCCGGATGCAGCTTGTTCCAACGATTCTTAGCAAGATCCGGATCGGTCGAACGATAAAGGTTGTAGCCAACCACATCAGATTCCGGGTTCGCCGGAAAGAAAATCGACAACCGGCCTGGCGCTGCGGCGATCGTGATCGAAGCTGGCGCTGACGGCGGATAGGTATCGACCGGCGAAATAGAAATGGAATTTGAATTCAAGCTTTCGACCTGGCCGCCCTCCGTTCCCAGCGACACAGCGCGCACCACGTAGCGATACGTCTCACCAAACTTGAAATTTCTGTCCTGGTATTGCGTGCCGGAAATTAGCGCGTCGTTGATCGGCTGCAGGGCTTCACTCTCCGGTTCGGCCACTCGATAGACGTTATACCCAAGCAAGTTCACCGGAGTTGAACCATCAATGTTGCTCGCCGGCGGTTGCCACGTAATCGTCAATACCTCTTCGCTCTTTTCTTTACCGGTGACGATCATTGTCGGCGGCAGTGCAATTCGCGCAGCCGGTTCCAGCAGGAGAAAATTCGAGAAAGACGCGCGTTGACCAGCCGCGTTTACGTAGCGCACTGCATAGCGCAAGCGAGTCGGCTGACCAGCCAGTTCAAGCGTGTCGACGTAGTACATCGTGTCCATGCCCGATCGAATCTCACTGTCGGTAACGGATCCAATCAGCGTCGAACGGGTCGCGAATTCTTCTTCGGTCAACGCCAGCGGCGCGCCGGGTCGTTCTGCGAGCCGGTAGATATCAATACGGCGAATGCTCTGCACACTTTGATCGGAAGCATTTCGCGCCGGTGCGGGCCAGCTGAGAATGACTTGATTCCCGCGTTGCACTCCTGACAGCAACTCGGTGCGCTGCTGCACGCGCTCAATCGGCGGCAATGGCGGACGACGCTTGCCACAATTGACGACAAAAACGAGCGCGATGGATAAGAGCGTCAGCGCGAAAACTCGAATTCCTGGCGACTGCGGAACAGTAGGAGATTTTTGTTTCACAGAATGTACCGGCTGAGGTCCTGGTCTTTTACGGTTTCCGCCAGCATTGCTTCTACGTAGGCAGCATCAATCTGCTGTTGCTTTGGTTCCAGATCAGGTCCTTCAAAACTTATCTCTTCAAGGAGTTTCTCCATGATCGTCTGCAGCCGGCGCGCGCCGATGTTTTCGGTGTGTTCGTTTACCTTGAAGGCGAAGTTCGCTATTGAATCGATGGCCTCGCTCGTAAAGTCGATCGACACGCCTTCGGTTTCCATCATCGCCTGGTACTGTTTTATTAACGCGTTCTTCGGCTCGGTTAAAATCCGTTTGAAGTCTTCAACGGTAAGCGACTCAAGCTCAACCCGAATCGGGAAGCGGCCCTGCAGTTCCGGGATCAAGTCGGAAGGCTTGGAAACGTGGAATGCGCCGGCGGCGATGAAGAGAATATGATCGGTGCGCACCATTCCGTAGCGCGAATTGACCGTGGTCCCTTCAACTATCGGAAGAATGTCTCGCTGCACGCCTTCACGAGAAACATCTGGTCCATGACCAGATTCGCGGCCGGCAATCTTGTCGATCTCGTCGAGGAAAATAATACCCGAGTCCTCAACGCGTTCGATGGCTGCGCGCGCGACTGAATCCATATCGATCAGCCGTTCTTCTTCTTCCGCCATCAAGTGTTCGATGGCTTCGTCAACGCGCATCTTTCGCTGCTTGGTACGGCCTTGAAACATGTTGCCCAACATATCTTTCATGTTGATGCCCATCTCTTCAACGCCCTGTGGGCCAGCCAATTCAATCACCGGGAAGTTTTTCTCACGAATCTCCAGTTCGACTAAACGCCCGTCGAGTTTCCCGTCACGCAGCTGCGTACGCAGCTTTTCTCGCGTGCGTTGAAACTGGGCCTGGTCCTCGGCAGGCTGAACATTTTCGCTGCCTGACGTCGCGCCATCGTTCTCGGAAGAATCGAAATCGTAAATGTTGGACGTCGAACGCGGCGACGGCAACAACAAATCAAGTATTCGTTCCTCGACGTTCAGCTCCGCTTTCTCAGCGATTTCGTCAATCTTTTCCTGCCGCGTCATGTCCACCGCGATTTCCGTCAGATCGCGAATCATGCTTTCGACGTCGCGTCCGACGTAACCAACTTCAGTGAACTTCGAGGCTTCTACTTTGAGAAAAGGGGAATTTGACATGCGCGCCAGACGACGAGCAATTTCAGTTTTGCCAACGCCGGTCGAGCCGATCATGATCATATTCTTCGGCATCACATCCACTGCCATTTCCAGTGGAAGTTTTTGGCGGCGAATGCGATTCCGCAAGGCGATCGCCACCGCGCGCTTCGCGTTGCGTTGTCCCACAACGTGCTTGTCGAGTTCCGCGACAATCTGCCGCGGAGTCATCTCGTCGAGATTAATGTCTTCTTCTATGTCGCCTTCTAAATAAATAACCATGATTAATACTTCATTAAGATAAATGTATGCGAATCGCTTAAAGCTCTTCGACTACGATGTTTTGATTGGAGTAAATGCAAATGTCGCCGGCAATGCGTAACGCCTCAACTGCGATTTCGCGCGCCGACATTTTTGTGTGTTGCAACAACGCGCGCGCAGCAGCCAAGGCATACGAGCCACCAGACCCGATCGCGAGCACGCCATCGTCGGGAGCAATCACGTCACCATTGCCAGACAACAAAAACGAACTCTTGGTATCGGCGACAACCAGCAGTGCCTCAAGATGACGAAGTATTTTATCAGTGCGCCATTCTTTGCTCAGTTCGATGGCCGCGCGTTCAAGATTTCCGTGGTACTGTTCGAGCTTGCTTTCAAAACGCGTAAGCAGGGAGAAAGCATCGGCAGTGGCTCCGGCAAAGCCGGCAAGTATACTATCGTTGTAGAGTCGGCGAACTTTTTTGGCATTGGATTTCATGACGGTTTCGCCCAGTGTGACCTGGCCGTCACCCGCAAGTGCCACGTGTTCATCTTTGCGAACCAGCAGCACGGTGGTGCTGCGGATGTTAGGTGTTTTCTTTGGCATTTTGAGTATGCGTCACTATAGGAATTCGTTTGAACGCAAGTCAAGCGCGGCTTTGGAAGACCAATAACTTACTTGGCGCATCAGCTGAACCTTTAGTGTATTTGCGTGGTTTTGGTTTCGCGTAATGTCGAGGTTAGTTATTAAAGTTCGGTTATAGATTGGGACTACGGAAAATACACGAAGAAAAGTAAGCCACACGAAGAGTCACGAAACGTTCAGCCGTGAGGCTGCAAGGATCAGACCGACGTTTTAGGCTATGATAACTTTGAGAAAACATCGAGTTTGGAACTAATCGATACTGCGCTAGTTTGTAACGCAAACGTTAGATTGCGCCGATTGAATGACATTCAACGCGTCCGCAAACTAACAGTTTGCGTTACCAGAACTGAATCAGGGCAGTAACAACTAATCAAGGAGATTGACGGCAGATGAGTTCTTACCGTCCGCGCATCGGTATCACGATGCGCCTCGAACTGGAAACAGATCGGTTCTACCTGGCGCGCTATTACAGCGAGGCTGTTGAAGCTGCCGGTGGCCTGCCGGTCCACCTCAGCCTTATTCCGAAGAGTGATTATGTCGCCGGTGTGATGGAAACACTTGATGGCGTCTTACTGCCTGGTAGTGATTCCGACGTGAATCCCATGCGCTACGGCGCTGAACCACATCCGCAGCTTGGCAGTGTGCATCCCGTCAAGGATGAAACTGATTTATTGGTCCTGGCTGAGATTGAAAAACGTGGCTTGCCGTTACTCGCGATTTGCTTCGGCATGCAAGTACTCAACGTTTCGCGCAATGGCACTTTGATTCAGGACATTCCTTCGCAACTACCAAAAGCGATTAAACATCAACAAGGACCGCCGCGAGATCGCCCGTCGCACGCAATCAGCTTTTCCAGCGGCAGTTTGTTGCATTCGCTGGCCGCGAGTGAAAACGCGTTGGTGAATAGTCATCACCACCAGGCGATAGAAAAGGTTGGCGAGAATTTGGTAGCTACTGCCTGGGCGTCAGACCGCGTAATTGAAGCTATAGAGGACACGCGTCCGAATCGGTTTGCGTTGGGAGTTCAGTGGCACCCGGAGATTGGCTGGCAAGCCGACTCGTTGTCCCAAACGGTCTTCAAACATTTCATTGAAGCGTGTCAGCAATACGCAGCGGGAACAAATCGCGGCGAACAGCGAGCTAAGCGGGCGACAATCGAAGTCTAGCGATTTGCTCCGGTGAAAACGCATTCATGGTTCTGGAAAACTTAAAGCTACAAGACCGCGTAGCAATAGTCACCGGCGGTTCACGCGGCATCGGCAGGGCTGTCGTCGAATTACTGGCGGATGCCGGTGCGCACGTTGTTGTTAACTATGTAAGAGGGCAAGACGCGGCGGCAGAAACGGTGCGGCTGGCCGCCAGCAGAGGAGTAAAGGCGCTTGCTGTTCGCGCTGATGTCGCTAAGACTGAAGAGGCGCAGTCATTGGTTGATGAAACTATTGCCAACTTCCAGCGTGTCGACATCCTGGTCTGCAACGCCGGAATTTGGGAGGGCGCTCCCGTCGATCAAATGTCCGAAGAACTTTGGGAGCGCACTATAGACATAAACCTTAAAGGCACCTGGAGCGTATGCCGTGCCGTCATTCCGAGAATGAAAAGTCAGCGGGAAGGTAAGATTGTCATCCTGAGTTCAACTGCCGGTCAGCGTGGCGAGGCAAACTATTCGAACTATGCCGCGTCGAAGGGCGCGCAGATCGCGTTTACCAAGTCTCTCGCTGCTGAACTCGGGGAGTGGGGGATTAACGTTAATGCCGTGGCTCCGGGATGGGTCGACACTGAGATGACACGCGAAGCGCTCGGCGACGCCGCCCAGCGCTTGAGGATTGCGAACGAGATCCCCCTGCGCCAAATCGCGACGCCCGTCGACATTGCCGCTCCGGTGGTGTTTCTCTGTAGCGACTGGGCGCGACACATTACGGGCGAAGTTTTGAACGTTAACGGCGGCTCAGTTCTGTGTGGTTAATGTAACGCTTTACCTTAACTGGGAACCTGTGCGTTTTGGAAAGCCGACAAGCAGTTCAGGGTTCATGCTTTAGATCGCGCGATATCACAACCAAGGTTGAACTCTGAACTTCTTGAGTGCTGATCAACTTGTATTTATGACACGAAAAGCCATCAAACTTGGACTTGAGAAATTACTTGAGGACGCGGGCTCGTATTTGAACGGAGAGCGCGTCGGGTTGATTTGCAATCAGGCCAGCGTCAATCACCAGTTGCACCACGCCGCTGATCTTTTGCACGAGCACGAAGCGATAAAGCTCCAGGCGTTGTTCGGTCCGCAGCATGGCATCCGCGGCGACGTCCAGGACAACATGATTGAGACTGAACACTCAACCGACAGAGAGACCGGACTGCCGATTCATTCTCTTTACAGCGAAACGCGTGAACCAACCGAGGCCATGCTGAAGGACCTCGATGTTCTCGTGTTTGATATGCAGGACGTGGGCTGCCGCATCTACACTTTTGCTTACACGATGGCAAACTGTATGACCGCGGCGAAGAAGTATGGAAAGCGCGTGGTTGTTTGCGACCGTCCGAATCCAATTAGCGGGAGCCAGGTTGCGGGAAATGTGCTCGAGCCGGCGCAGGCTTCCTTTGTTGGTCTCTTCGCAATACCGACCCGACATGGAATGACCCTCGGCGAGCTCGCCGGAATGTTCAACGAACACTTTCAGATTAAATGCGAGCTTGATGTCATTAAGATGGACGGTTGGGAGCGGAACTGTTGGCTGGATGAAACCGACGCGCCCTGGGTTTTGCCGTCACCAAACATTCCTACGGTTGATTCAGCCACAGTCTTTCCGGGCACAGTGCATTTCGAGGGCACGCAAATTTCCGAGGGCAGGGGCACTACTCGTCCCTTCGAGCTTGTCGGTGCGCCTTACATCCGGCCAGAAGAGTACGCACAAACGCTGAATGACTTGAATCTACCCGGCGTGTACTTCAGGGCCTGCGCTTTTCGACCAACATTTCAGAAGCATGGTGGCGTCACCTGCGGTGGCGTTCAAATCCACGTGACAGACCGGTTGGCATTTGAACCAGTGAGCACCGGCGTGGCCATGGTTAAGGTCGCGTTTGATCTCTATCGACCGGATTTCCGTTGGAAGGAACCACCGTACGAGTACGTTTACGATCGCAATCCCTTCGATGTGATAGCCGGGACTTCAAGTATTCGTGAAGCATTCGAGAAGGGGACTAACTTAACGGAGATTGTGAACGGGTGGAGTGATGAACTAGACGCGTTTCGAGGGGTGCGCGAACGTTACCTGCTTTACTAGTTTTCTTAAGGTGACGGCTGAATAGTCGTGACGCCGACCCTTAACGTACCGGCTGAAGAGGCAAAGAATTTTTCGAGTAGTTTTGTGCCGACTTGAAGTATGACTTTAGTTTAAGTTTTGGCATCATAGCGGGAGTCAGGGAGGACAGTTTTGAGCAAAGGCGATCAGGGAAACATAAATGAGGAGAAGGCGCCCGCCAGCGCCTGGTTAATGGGGATTGCAGCGTGGCTGGTCCCGGGACTCGGACATCTCTTGTTGAAGAAGTGGTGGCGCGCACTAATACTCGGCGGCGCAGTTTGGCTTTGCTTCGGCCTTGGCTTCGGCATGGGCGGTTATCTTTACAAGTATGACGGCTCAGAGCCTGGCATCCCTGGTCTATTGCAAATCCCGCCAATGATCGGTGACCTCGGTACCGGTATCCTTTATATCGTCTGCTGGGTTTTGAACATTGGCTTTTCGCATGAAGCTGAGCAGGCGGCTCTGCCAACCTTCGAATACGGCTGGACCTTTCTAATCGTCGCCGGCTTGCTGAACTATTTGTCGATGCTCGACGCCTTTGATATCGCCGCCGGGAGGAAGTCATGAGGCACTTCCTGGTGATGACAGCTTTTGCGGCGCTTGCTGCTGTAGTCTTTGGCGCAGTCGCTAAAGAAACAAACCGCGAACGGTTTATCTACGGACTTAAAGTATTTGCCGAGTTCATGGTGATTGGTCTCGTGCTCGCCTGGATCCTTTATTTTGTTCCGTTCTAAACAGTGTCTCGCGAAGCCGGAACTTGATGGCCATTCATGAAACAGAAGCACTGGTTTTGCGAAGCTACAACTTTGGCGAAGCTGACAAGATCGTCGTGTGCCTGACGCACGCGGCGGGACTGATTCGCGCCGTCGCTAAGGGTTGTCGGAAGCTCAAGAGCAAATTTGGCGCATCGCTGGAACCGTTCACGCTGGTCAAGCTCACGTATTACCAGAAGGAAAACAACGAGCTCGTCTCACTCAACCACACCGAAATCGTAAAGTCACATTTCGATCTATCAGGTAACGCCGAAACGCTAACCGGTCTCGCCTACATGGGTGATCTGGTAATTGAGTTTTCGCCGCCATATCAACCAAACGAAAATCTCTTCCGCATGGTTAAAGCTTGCCTTGATGCAATCTGCCAGTCGCAGGGAGATCTACAGTTGATCCTGAGGTACTTTGAGGTTTGGCTACTGAAGCTTGAAGGCTACTTGCCTGATATGCGCCGCTGCGGTGAGTGTCACCGCGTCTTTGACGAAAGGGAAGTGGCCTTTATCAACAGCGACCTGGTTTTTCGCTGTAGTCAATGCAGTCACGGGATGGGGAACGCATTATCGCGGAAGCTGCAAACGCAGCTGAGAGCTACGCAGAAACTTGCTCCGGTTGTTTTCGCGGCGGAGTCTCGCTCGTTGCCGGAAGACATTCATCGCGAAATGGCGGAGTTGACTCATCGCCTGATTGGCCGTGTACTTGAACGACAACCGCGACTGCGTCCAACGTTTCAGTGAACCTTCGGAGGCTTCTTCAGAACTTACCTTTAATGTTATTCAGCAGGAAACTAATTCCGCGTTACGTAATCCAGAGCGCGCTGCCATACGTGATTCTGGCGCTGGTACTCCTGACTGCCATTCTCTTCACGCAACAGACCGGACGCTTCGCCGAACTTGCGCTGTACACGGACCTGCCGTTTGCACTGGCCGGTCAAATCGCAACCGCACTCTTGCCGAGCGTACTAATCCTGACGCTCCCGGTCGCCATCCTCGGCGGTATAGTGATCGGTTTCGCGAGAATGGGCAGTGACAGTGAAATCATTGCCATTCGTGCTGCGGGTGTGGGGACGTGGACGCTGCTATGGCCGGCCCTTCTGATTGGACTCGTTGCCACGGCGGGCGCTGCCTTTCTAAATCTGAAAGAGGCGCCGCGCGCCGCCCGTGACCTACGACGCGCAGCAGTCGAAGGCGCCTTGCGTAAACTAGACTCGCCAGTCGAGCCGCGGACTTTCAACACTGAGATTCCCGGTTACGTTATTTATGTTAGAGACGGCGACAAAGCCAAAGGGACTTGGGGGCGCGTTTTCGTCTATGCCCAACAAAAGGACGGAACTGCACGGATCGTCACCGCTCGTTCCGGCCGAATCGACTCTTCCAATGATCGTTCCGAATTGGTTTTGAGTGACGCCGTGGCCATGACGACGCCTAAGAACGACGGCCCGAAAGACTACGCAGTCGAACGTTTCGACCAGTTGCGTCTTTCCATTAACACCGGACGCGCCGCGTTGCTCGAGAGCCTGCGGGAAAAAGATCTACAAAGCGAGGAGCTCGACTGGGATGAACTTACCCAACAAGCGCAAACTGGTTCGGTCGAACAGAGCGGTGAGGCGCGACGGACGATTAACCGCCGGCTGGCATTGTCGGTTTCGCCGTTGCTGTTCGCTCTGTTTGGCGGCTTGCTGGGAATGCGTGTCAGGCGCGGCGGTCGCGGCGCGGGCATCCTGCTGTCAATCGCAGTTGTTGTTACTTACTACCTGGTAACTCTACTGGGTGAATCGATGGCCAAGAACGGTACTGTGTCGCCGATCATTGGAGAGTGGATGGCGACCGGGATGATACTACTTCTCAGTCTGGTGCTTTTGCAGTTCGATGGTTTTCGCAGACTCAAGACTGGAAAGTGGTTTACGCGCAAGGAAAGTCCCGAGAAAGCGCAACACCGTGTGGCGACGCCGGTGCACACAATCGGCGCCGGCCGATCTGGTTTTCCCAGCCTGATGGACACGAGCCTTTTCCAGTCGCTGGCTACCGCGTTTTTGGTGGGCTTCGTTTCACTAGTTTCCATCTTCATTATCTTCACGCTATTTGAACTCTGGCGCTTCATCGGCGCAAACAACGTCCCAACATCAGTCGTCGCCAAATATCTTGTGTACCTGCTGCCGCTCGTGGCGGTGGAATTGTTTCCGGCTACGATGCTAATCACAGTGTTGGTCACCTACGCGTTGCTGGCGCGCCGGAGCGAAGCGATTGCGTGGTGGGCATCTGGCCAAAGTGTGTATCGCTTGATGATGCCGGGATTGCTTTTTGCGATCGCCGCGGGCGCCGGCACCTGGCTGGTGCAGGAACATCTAATGCCGTCTGCAAATGTGCGCCAGGAAGCGTTGCGGGCACGAATTAGAGGTGGCCAACCGCGTGCGATCACCGGTAGCGGCCGGCAGTGGCTGGCATCGATTGAGAACAGAAGACTTTACTCCTACGAGTTTGATGAACAAAACGGCGTTCTTAATGAACCGACGATCTACGAACTCGATAACGAGGCCGTGCATCTGCGCAACGCGACGACCGCGAAGTCGGCATACTGGACCGCAAACAAAACATTGCGCGTTGAAGAAGCCGAAATGGTAAATCTCGAGGGATTAGTCGTAAGTAAAAAACACGAGCAGGTTGCGGATCTGAGCGGCGTGGATCCACCGCAAGTTTTTCGTCCAACGGTAGACAAGCCTTCGCAGTTGAGCGTACTCGCGCTGAGCAGTTACTTGAAGGCCGCGAAGCAGCGAGGCGTGAATGTTTCAGCGCTGGCGCTGGCGCTGCAGCGGAAGTATGTGAGCCCGTTCAGCGTGATTGTGATGGCCTTCATCGGCATGCCGCTGGCGCTGGCGTTTGGCAGAAGAGGCGCGATTGTCGCGTTATGTGTGGCAGTGGCAGTGAGCGTTGCATACTGGGGAATCGGCGGTGGGTTTCAACAGCTCGGAAACCATGGATTGTTGCCACCGGAAGTCGCTGCCTGGGCGCCACCAATAATATTCGCCGCCGCCGGCACTTACTTTCTTACTCGCGTTCGGACATAGAAAACGGCCCACTCAAAACCTGGAGTGGGCCGCTTCAGTCAATCCCCAATTCTTTCTGTCTAGGTTCCGGTTTCCCAACTCGTGATGTACTCGATCTGCTCCGGTGTCAGCGTGTCGATCGCGAGACCGAGAGCGCGAAGTTTCAGGCTGGCGATTTCGGTATCCACTTCAGCCGGTAACAGGTGAACGCCGGGCTTCAACTCCCCTTGCTTCTTCACCAGATACTCAACTGACAACGCCTGGTTGGCGAAGCTCATATCCATCACGCTAGCCGGGTGACCTTCGGCGGCCGCCAGATTGATCAAGCGACCTTCACCTAACACCATCACGCGGTTGCCGGTCGACTTGAGTTTGTACTCTTCGACGAACGGCCTAACGGTGGTGACATCCTCGGACATTTCCTTCAACGCAACCAGATTAAGTTCCAGATCGAAGTGGCCGCTGTTGCAAACCAGCGCGCCGTCTTTCATCTGCGCGAAATGCTGGCCATCGACTACGTGACGATTACCGGTGACGGTAATGAAGATGTCTCCAAGCGCCGCTGCCTGCGCCATTGGCATGACGCGGAACCCGTCCATCACTGCTTCCACTGCTTTGATCGGATCGATCTCGGTAACAATCACGTTACAGCCCATGCCGCGACCGCGAAGTGCAACGCCCTTGCCACACCAGCCGTAACCGACAACTACCAGAGTTCGACCGGCCAGCAGAATGTTCGTGGCACGAATAACGCCATCGAGAGTTGACTGGCCCGTACCGTAACGATTGTCGAAAAAATGTTTGGTCTGGGCGTTATTGACGGCGATAGTCGGGAAGGGAAGAACGCCAGCTTTTTCCATGGCCACGAGACGTTGAATACCCGTCGTAGTTTCTTCAGTCGTCCCAATGATCTCTTTGATCTGGCCCTCGCGTTCTTTCAGGACGGTTGCCACCACGTCTGAACCGTCGTCAATGATGATGTCGGGATGGGAGTCGAGCGCAATGCGCACGTGGCGATTGTAGGTCTCAGTCGATTCGCCCTTCATCGCGTATACCGACATGCCCCAATCTGCAACCAACGAGGCAGCCACATCATCCTGAGTGGAAAGGGGATTGGAAGCGATGAGTACAGTCTCGGCGCCACCGGCTTGTAAGGCGCGCGCGAGATTGGCAGTCTCGGTTGTGATATGAGCACAAGCTACCAGCTTTACGCCCTTGAGCGGCTTCTCTTCGTTGAACCGTTCCCGGATCAACCGCAGCACCGGCATTTCTCGTTCAGCCCATTCAATGCGTTGCTTGCCTTGCGGAGCTAAACCGATGTCCTTGATGTCATACTCAGCCGAGGGTGATGCACTCATTAAGAATTATCCTTTGGTTAAATGTACAAAAAATATTAATTGCAATAGTCGAAAGACTTTCGGAGTTAAACTCCAGCAGCATTCCTGAGAGCTTCCGCTTTGTCCGTCTTCTCCCAGGTAAAGCCGTTCTCCTCGCGGCCAAAGTGACCATACGAAGCAGTCGCTTTGTAGATCGGCCGGCGCAGATCAAGCTCTTCCATGATGCCCCGTGGTGTGAGTTGGAAATGTTCACGCACCAGGTTAGCAAGCGCGTTTTCGCTGACGCGGCTCGTGCCTTTGGTGTCGACCATCACCGAGACTGGATCGGCAACGCCAATCGCGTACGCAAGTTGGACCAGGCAACGATCAGCAAGGCCGGCAGCCACAATGTTCTTGGCCACGTAGCGCGCCATGTAAGCAGCGGAACGGTCAACCTTCGTGGGATCTTTACCGGAGAAGGCGCCGCCACCGTGAGGAGCATAACCGCCATAGGTATCGACGATGATCTTGCGACCGGTCAGTCCGGCGTCTCCTTGTGGACCACCCGTTACGAAGCGACCGGTTGGGTTGATATGCAGTTTGGTGTCCTTATCGAGCAGTTCAGTGGAGACCGTACTGCGAATTACTTTTTCTTCAATCTCCGCGCGTAGCTGCTCATTGGTCACGTTCTGATCATGCTGCGACGAGATCACGATTGCCGAAGCGCGGAACGGACGGCCGTCGCGATACTCAATCGTCACCTGCGACTTTCCATCGGGTCTCAGGTAGGGGAGCTCGCCCGCTTTGCGCGCGTCTGATAATCGGCGTGCCAGCAAGTGGGCAAGTTGAATCGGCAAGGGCATTAGCTCTGGCGTTTCATTACACGCGAAGCCGAACATTAAACCCTGGTCGCCGGCGCCGCCGGTATCTACGCCCATGGCAATGTCAGGCGACTGGCGATCGAGGGCCGATAGCACGCTACAGGTGTCGCAGTCGAAGCCGTATTTGGCCCTGGTGTAACCAATCTCGCGAATCGCTTCGCGCGCAACCTTGCTGTAATCCACGCGGGCGGTGGTAGTGATTTCGCCGGCGATAACGACGAGCCCGGTCGTAACCAAGGTTTCACAAGCCACGCGCGCAGTCGGGTCCTCGGTCAGAGCGGCGTCTAGAACTGCGTCGGAAATTTGGTCGGCGATTTTGTCGGGGTGACCTTCGGTAACGGACTCCGAGGTAAACAGGTAACCTGATTCAGTACTCAAGAAGACTCCTTATAGTGAACACTCGCTGAAATCTAAAAGTAGAAAAAGACCGCGTAATTTAACAGTCAGGCTGAGGAGTGTCAACCGCACCCGCCGCAAGGAACTGCCGCAGTTTGCCGGAGGCTCTTTGGTGTTATGAGGTCAGTACCGTCCGCGATGTCAGGTCACACCTTGACCCTAATAAAACTGCCGCCGCCGACCATGATACGGGAAAGCGGGAGTATAGTTTGCGTCACCAAATCTCGATTGCTGGGTTTTTTAGAGGGCTGAGACCTCAAATGCAAGTGGAACCACTTCGATCTAGACTGGGCGTATTCCTTGAAGACAATAAAATTGGAGACGACTATGGCAAAAATAACAGGCATCGGCGGCGTATTCTTTAAAGCGAAAACCGACAATAAAGCCCTTCGTGAATGGTACAAAACCAATCTTGGCCTCGAGCTTTCAGACTGGGGCGGAGCCGCCCTCAGGTGGCCCGACGATAAGGCGGAAGACGAGGGTGTTACGGCATGGCATGTCGCCGACCCGATCTCAAAATGGTTCAGCCCAAGTGAATCATCCTTCATGATCAACTATCGCATCGACAACATGGACGAGATGATCGCGCAACTCAACGCGGGAGCAGTTCCAATTCATCAAGGACCGGAGTATCACGAAAACGGCGCGTTCCTTTGGGTCATTGACCCGGACGGAAACAAGGTCGAACTCTGGGAACCAAAACTCTGGGACGACAAAAACAAGAAGTAAGACTTAGGAGTTAAGCAGGAACACAGGGCAAACCTTTCTTATCCCTGTAACCCTGTAACCGTGTAACATAATATGTATTATCAGACGCAGAGACAATAAGGCTTTTCGGGGTCATTCAGCGTTCAGCTTGTGTGCTTAAGCGTATTCAGCGGTGCCCTGCCTGAGCAGCGTCGCAATAGTTTCCGGCGTGAGATTTCGACTCAGGAGGGTTTTGACTGAGGCTGGCGACTCCAAGGCATTCCAAACTTCCAGGTCTTCTGGTGGTGGCGTGTACCACAACTGCGGCAGCCCAGGGCTGAATATGAGGACGAGTGGATCGTCTGATAGCGGCGGCAGCGGTTCGTGGTTTTGGGCAGCATGCATCAGTAATTCAAGGTCGACATGGAAGCTAACCAGGCCGGCATAACTTCCCCGCCGCAAAACGCAGTCAGGACTAGCCAGTTTCGCAGGGTCTGGCGCTGTGTAGCGGGTTGCTCCGTTGTTCGCCCGCAGCGTCGCTTGCTCAAACCGGCACATGGAAAGTTCGTGCGAAGGATCGGTTAAGCGTTCGCTAATGAAGCTGAGAAACGACTCGCCCTCCGCGTCGTAGAACGACTGAGTACCGGCACCCATATCGACCCACTCGTTAAGCAGTGCGTCTCGCTTTACGTGCGGCAGTAGCGAAAGCGTGAAATAGGCGCCCTTGGCAGCGCGACTAATGCACCAGGACCGCTGGATGCTCGCACAGAAACGGAACCCGGCGGTTTCTCGCAAAGTTTCAAAGTATCTCTTCTCGTTTGCATCGAGCTTGACACCGTGCAGCGGATCGCTGCTCTGCTGGTCTCGCAGCAATTGTCCGAGTCCTGTTTGAAACTCAACTAGCGCCATGTCTTCAAGCCGTTCGGTGTTTGTTCCAAATCTTCCAGGCGTGCTGCAACTCATCCGCAATAGCCTCAGCGCCAAGACGCGCAGCGTGCTCTTCGAGTAACTCGAATACCACACCCCTCACGTTGGGGACGAGCGGCAAAACATAATCCAACATTTCCCAGACGCGTTCCGGCACCCGTCCGTCGTGGGCATCCATCCAGAAGCCGTCGCGCCAGGAACCACCGGCAACGTGTATTTCAATTACATGTTCGAGCGGCATTCGATCGACTGCCTGGAACGGGTCGAACTTGAGGTTAACCGCGTTGCAGTAGAGATTGTGCAAATCGAACAGAAGTCGACAGCCACTGTCCTGAGTAATCGAGTGAAGCAGTCCGATATCACCTTCAATCTCTGGATCAGTGGGCAGGTCGGAAAAGTAGTGAGCGGGATTTTCTAATAGGAACGGGACGCCATACCGCTCAAGGATAACGTCGCTGCGTGAAGCGACGAGCGCGGCAGCTTCTTTTGTTGGTGGCATTGGTAACGGAACGCCGACCGGAAGCGTTGCTCCGTTGTTTCCGGAGATCGTTTGAAATCCGAGGTGCTCGCTATGCCAGACGAACGGCCACTCTTGCTGGAAGCTGTCGAGCATTTTCAGGTAGGCGTCGTTCCAGCCGTGGAAGGAACCGATCGACAGTTCTACGCCATGTATGACCATCGGGAGCCCGTCACAGGTTCGCTGTGCGAGCTCCATTAGGTCAGGCAGAATTTCGATGGCGGTGTTTTTTCCAGTCCCCTGCTGCCGGCAGATCGTCTCGGGAGTAACTTCAATAAAAGCTACCGAGTCGGGCCGATACAAATCGGCCGGCAACACAGCATAGTAGGGAAAGCCTATGCCCAGAGGCTGGATTTCGTTTCCGCTAATCGAAGTAATTGCTTATCCCTCCCGGACGTCTAAAGAAATCCCGCCAAGCCTGCCAAGATCCGGACCGGGATCGCCCAGGAATCCTAGATCGATATAGGCTATGCGGCCACATCCATCGCAGCCTGCTCTGCCGAGCATGGTCGCGACCATTTTTTGCACCATATCTGCGGTTTGTTTCTTTCCGGGGCCGCTCGCACTCGGGTTGACCGAGAGACTAATGCGGCTGACTTTTTTTGCGGTTGGCATTTCTTTTGCTCCTTAGTTTGGATGAATGAAAGTGTTTTGGAATTGCGAGGACAAGAAGCACACTTTGTTTTGGGCGAAACGATTACAAGCAAAATGGGGGGACTTGCTCGCATCGCGTTGAGTTTTGCGTAAAGCTAGTCTAGCAGATGGCCCGTCATTGCGCCAGATTCTTAGGGAATCACGAAGGCTGCCTGGTCCACAGAAATAACTGTCACTCTGAACCGATGATAACCGTTCTTTGTCGTATCGTTTTTAGGTGGCCGCTTGACCGGTTTCCCGTCCCGTCTTAGAGTGGCGGGTCGCTTTTAAGTAACTTTCGTGAAGGGGTATCGGTTGTGGCGATCAAGGTCGAGAATCAGGTTGAGCGGAAACTTCCCAAGGACGCACTGAAGATTGCTGAGGGCGCGTTCGACAGCCTCCCGCGGGAACACACGCGCGGTTTAGAGCGCATCAGGATGGTTGAGTTTATCTCCGATCCGCGCATTAAGAACACCGCTTTTCAAACTACCGAACTGCCCGGACTCTATCACCCGCGCCAGGGTCCAAAAGGCGCGTGGCTTGAGATCGCAGTCGGCGTTTTGCTTCCCGAGAACAAACCAATCCACAAACGCCTGATTCCCCGCCTGTCGTTCAAAGGTAATCTGGCCGCAACCATCTTTTCCCTTGTTGGTCAGCACTACCACTTCACGTTGAAACACTCGCTTAAGAAGGGTCAACTCGAACCTGCAGTCAGGTCCTACACTGAAAAACAGTTGAAGGCGTGGAACGAGAAGAAGCACAGCTTCCGTGCAAAACTATTCAAGCCCTTGCAACCAACGTTGGAGCGTTGGGCGAAAGGGCTTCAGAAGCGCGCGGCTGCGGAAAAGAAAAAGAGCGCTGCCAGATAAGCTGAACGCTATTCGGTAGGTTCGTCCCCGCCATCGATGCTCTTGGCCACGGACCTCAGGGCCTGAGCGATCTCAACGGTTTCGACATTCGATCGGCGAAACTTCACTTCTACGCTGAATTCTTTTTTTGGTGAAGTGTATTTGAAGGTGTAGGGCTTCGGCTCGGGAGCCACTCGCGGTCCCATTTCCTGTCGCCTCACTTCCCTGGCGTCGTCTCGCGTAAGACCGCGCGAAGTTATTTGCTGCGCCAGTCTCCGCATTCCCTCTTCGTCAGGCTGTCGCACGATTTGCAGTAGCACCGACTTGGCCGACACATCAGACTCACGACAAAGATCGCGAACATCTTGCGGGATGGCGGCAATTGAAAGGGCCTCCGTAACCGTGCTTCTGCTCTTCCCTACTTTCCGGGCAACTTCTTCGTGCGTATAACCAAACTTTTCACACAACGCCAACAACCCATCCGCTTCTTCCCAAACGGTCAGATCCTTCCGCTGCATGTTTTCAATCAACGCGATTTCGGCAACACTGCCGGCGTCGATGTCCATTTCCACACAAGGCACTTCAGTGAGGCCAGCCGCACGCGCCGCGCGGAACCGGCGTTCACCCGCGATAATCATCCAGCGTCCGGTTTCGCGGGATGGCTTAACCAACAAAGGCTCTAGTACCCCTTTCTCGGCGATTGACGCTGTTAGTTCAGTCAGGTCGCCAAAGTCGACGCGCGGCTGTTCCGGATTAGGATCGATCTTGTCCAGACCAATCATGCGTCCCACTGCTTCGGGCTGACGCTGCGACAACTCCTCAACGTAGTGGGAGTCGTGGCGCATCTGTAGTCCAGTCGGCAGTCCCCTTTTAGACACGGCTCATTACCTCTTCACATAGATTTGCATATTCGATGGCGCCGGACGAATTTGGAGCGAAACTGAAAATCGACTCCTTATACGCCGGCGATTCCTCGAGCCGCACGCTCTTGGTAATCACTGTCTCAAACAGTTTCGGTCCGAACACTTTCTTGATCTGTTCATGAACTTCACGGGCCAGAGTCGTACGCTTGTCGTGAAGTGTAACCAACACACCCAGTAATTCCAGGGTTGGGTTCGGTCGTGCTTTTACTTTCTCGATTGTCTCGAGCAAGTCGTCCGTGCCCTCGAGCGCGAAGTAAGACGACTGAATTGGCACCAGCACATGCGACGCCGCCACCAGCGCGTTCACGGTGATCAGACCGAGCGTTGGCGGCGTGTCGATGATGATGATCGGATACACTTCGCGGAAAGGAGCAAGCCGGTCTTTCAACCTGAAGGGCGCGTCGAAATCTCCGACCAGTTTTGCTTCGAGCTTGGCCAGGCTGATTCGTGCCGGAATCAGATCAAGGCCCTCAACGGGCGTGCGGTAAACCGCCTGTTCGACCGGCGCCTGCCCATCGGTCATCAAGTCGTAAGCAGAACGTTCTACGGAGAGTGGATCAATAAAAGAGATCGAACTGTTTCCCTGGGGATCGAGATCGAGAAGGAGGACACGTTTGCCAGTTCTGGCGAATGCTGCAGCCAAATTGATGGCAGTAGTAGTTTTGCCTACGCCACCTTTTTGATTTGCGATCGCAATAATCATTCGTTATTCAGCAAAAACCTCTCACGAAAAATACCGTAGTAGTTACATCGGCAGGTCGCCGGCTTCGCCAATCACATCAGGCCACTCTTCTTCGCCGAGCGCCGGCTCTTCTCCGCCTTCTTCCGTGGGCACCGTGTTCTTTGACGCTTTAATTACTTCCTCGTTTACGAAGATCGGACAGTCTGCGCGCAGCGCAAGCGCGATCGCATCGGAGGGACGCGAATCCAGCATCATGCGGGCGCCATCGCTCATGCGCATTTCGATTTGGGCAAAGAAAGTGTTATCGCGCAAGTTGGTCACCACCACTCGTTCAACTTCAATTCCCAGTTGGACGATCAAGTTGCGCAACAGGTCATGCGTCATCGGTCGCGGCGGCGCGATCTTTTCGATCTCCAGGGCGATGGCGTTAGCTTCATAAGCGCCAACCCAGATAGGCAACATGGTGTCGCTATCGACGTCCTTCAAAATAATAATCGGCGTCCCCGTATTCGGATCCATCATGAGCGCTCTGATCTTTACTTCAATTTCCATAAATCGCTACCTCGCCCACCTTGAATCACCCACGCTGGTGCACCTGCGCTTCGCCATACAAACTGTTTAGTTTTGCTTGAGAAATCAAAACGTCGACCACTTCTCCGGGCTTCACCTGGCCGGCGGCGAAGTTTACTACTTTATTACAAGTCGAGTGCCCCATCATGTCTGCGTTTGAGCGCGCGCTTTCTCGTTCGGTCAGCACGCTTACAGTGCGGCCAACGTAGGCCTCGTAAATCTTTTTCTGGACCGACTCCTGTAACTTTTCCAGCTCCAGGAAGCGTGCAGTTTTTTCACTCTCCGAAACTACTTCCGTCAACGACGCTGCCGGCGTGCCGGTTCGCTTCGAGAATTTGAAGATGTACAGAGCGTCGTACTCACAATCGCGAACCATACGCACCGTTGCTTCGAAATCTGCCTGAGTCTCGCCCGGAAAACCGACAATGATATCGCTCGTTAACGAAAGCTGTCTGCTGGAATTCTTGATCGTCGCCACTCGTCGCCGGTAGTCAGCAGCAGTATGCCCGCGACGCATCGCCCTTAGGACTCTGTCGCTGCCCGATTGAACCGGTAGATGAATCCAGTTGCAAAGATTGGGATACTCCTCAAGCGCGGACACTATATCAGGATGAAAGTCTCTGGGAAACGACGTCGTAAATTTGATCCGCTCCATTCCCGTTTCCGCAACGGCGCGCAACAGGCTCGCAAAAGGCGTCGCGCCGCGAAACTTCCCCAGTCCTTGCTGCGACTGTGGCCGATAGCTGTTCACATTTTGTCCGATCAAGTGAACTTCCTGATAGCCAAGCGACTTCAGCCGAGTGACCTCGGCAACGATTTCTGATGCGGTCCGACTTTTTTCTCGCCCGCGCGAATAAGGCACGATGCAGAACGAGCAGAACTTGTTACAACCTTCGATAATCGGAACAAAGGCAACGTAAGGAGAACGTCTCTCCGCCGGCGACACATCCCACGCCTCGCCTTCCTGACGTTCCTCTAAATCGATCACCGCGGCTTCCCCGCCCTCTGCTCGTGCGATCAGACTCGGAATGCGATCGGTTGCGCGTGTGCCGATCACCAGATCGACCGCCCGTGCGTTGCGAAAGAGTGCCGGCCCCTCAAGTTGAGCCACGCAACCCATCACTCCGATAATCGGTCGTTGCAGATTTAGATCTTTGGCGTGATGCTGAATTTCGCCGATGCGCGTTAAGACCTTTTGCTCCGCCCTTTCTCGCACTGAGCAACTGTTTAGGAGTACGACATCAGCATCTTCAGCAGACGCAGTCAGGTCATAGCCCGCCCTGCGCAAACCGGTGGCGGCTCGTTCGGTGTCTGCCACGTTCATCTGGCAGCCCAACGTTTCGATGTAAACTTTCGATGCCATTTCGGAAGACTTAGCCAACTATAAATTCGCGTGTAGTCTAACAGAAACCGCGAGCGATCCGCGATACCGAGAAATTTGCATCTTTGCGTACTTTCACTTCTAAATTGCTGCGCTTGACCCTCGACTACTCGACTAGTAGGATCGCGCGCGAGTTCCCAAAGTCAAAAACATCATTAAGAGAGGTCCCTCATGTCCTTCAATAAAGTAATTCTTGTTGGCAATCTTGGTCGCGATCCCGAACTCCGTTACACGCCGCAAGGCACACCGGTCTGCAGCTTCAGCATGGCGACCAACGAACGACGGAAGGACAAGACTGGCGAGATGCAGGATCAAACAACCTGGTTCCGCGTGACGCTTTGGGGACGCCAGGCTGAAACGGCTTCACAGTATTTGACCAAGGGCCGACCGGTTTACATTGAAGGCAGACTGCGCGTTGAAGAGTGGACGGATCGCGACGGCAAGCCGCGCCATACTCTTGAAGTGACTGCGACTGATATGCAGTTCATTGGTGGCGGTAGAGGGGGAGAAGAAGCGCCGATGGAGCGCGCCGCAACTGCAGCAAGCGGACCGTCGGAACAACCAGAAATGTCCGATGACGACATTCCGTTTTAGTGGTTCGTTTTGAAGCCCTGAATATCGTACCTTTGTGGCGTGAGGTCAGTACCGTCCGCGATAGCGATGGTATTGACC
The DNA here is from genome assembly GCA_035472495.1 of Pyrinomonadaceae bacterium. Classification (GTDB taxonomy): domain Bacteria; phylum Acidobacteriota; class Blastocatellia; order Pyrinomonadales; family Pyrinomonadaceae; genus PSRF01. The sequence goes on from DATIPD010000011.1 coordinate 341,938, forward strand.
GCTTACCACTTAGTAGTCTTAACGACACCGCATAATTATTATCTGCGCGCAGTTCACCGCTAAAATCTCTACGCCGACTGCAACTATTCCCCGCTCACTGAATAGCCCGCTCAAAGCTGAAGCGTCGAGACTACTCTTTCAAGAGAAGGCTTCTACTCTGGTGGTCTTATCCTCCGGAGTGTCCTACCATCGCCACAATGGATCGACGCATCACCGCCACATCTGAGTCCATAATTCCGCCTCGCGCTGGGATCAACTGGCCACTGTGGCTAATTCTTTTCGGATTCTGGACGCTCTTCAGTTTTCTCAACGCCAACCAGATTTATTTTGAGATGTTGCACAACCCGAACATGCATCATTCCTGGTGGCGTATTGCGTTCTGGCAATTGGTGATCTGGTATCTCTGGGGATTTCTTTCGCCGTTGATTCTGCAAATGGGAAGGAGGTTCCCGGTGGAGGGCCGCGCGCGAATTAAAGGCCTGGTAATTCACCTGCTGACTTGCGTGGCTCTTGCCGCTGTCCAGATCGCCGGCGCCACCGCGTTACGAATGATTATTCGGCCGTTCGACGACTGGAGTGATACGCACACTTTTCTGATTCAATATCAGAGAGAACTGAGCAACTTCTTTTTGATCAACGTTCTGGTCTACTGGGCGATTTTTGGTGTTGGTTACGCTTTCGATTACCGCGAAAAATATCGGGAGCGCGAAGCCCAGGCTGCCGAACTCAAAGCACAGCTGACGCGAGCGCAGCTGGAGTCACTGAAGATGCAGTTGCAGCCGCACTTTCTCTTCAACACGCTGCACACGATCGCGGGTTTAGTGCGTGGCAACGAAAAAGTTCCGGCAGTGAACATGATCTCCGGACTTAGCGATCTCCTGCGCCGCACTTTGGAAAGTGCCGACGAGCAAGAGGTACCGCTGAAAGAAGAAGTAAAGTTCGTCGAACTCTATCTCGACATCCAGAAGGTTCGTTTTTCTGACCGGCTCGCGGTCCAGATTGACGTCGTTCCGGAGACGCAAAATGCTCTCGTGCCCAACCTATTTCTGCAGCCACTTGTGGAGAATGCAATTCGGCATGGAGTTTCGCAGCAAAGTGCGCCGGGCCTAATCAAGATTGAGAGCTTTCGCGACAACGGGAACCTGCAGATTACAGTCACCGACAACGGACCGGGATTACGAGAGAATTATCAACACGAACGCAGCGGCGGCATCGGCCTCACCAACACGAGCGAACGACTCGAGCGTCTTTACGGCAAACGACATCGATTCGATCTGCGTAATTGCGCCGGTGGCGGAACTGAGGCGACAGTGGTCATTCCCTTCCGCATTCATGACCGAGAAGTTTGAGGTGTGCGGGATTGTGTTGGAGAATTAGGCAGTGCCCCAACGGCCGAAACTTCTGAGTTTGTTATAGCGTCTCGCTAGTCTTTCGTCCTGACTACAACTAACAGCTTCTGCTAGTCGCTCGGTTAATGCAGCGTCAAGAAAACGCGCCGCTTGATCATAGTCAGTGTGGGCGCCGCCGGCGGGCTCGGGAATGATTTGATCCACGATCTTCTCGGCGTAAAGATCCTGTGCAGTAACCCGCAGGCCGGTCGCAGCTTTGTCAGCCAGTTTTGCATCCTTCCAGAGTATGGCCGCGCAGCCTTCCGGCGAGATAACAGAATAGATAGCGTTTTCCAGCATCATCACTTGATCGCCAACACCGATTGCCAGAGCGCCACCAGAGCCGCCTTCACCGATCACGGTCACGATCACCGGAACTTTTAGTTTCGCCATTTCGCGCAAGTTGAAAGCAATCGCTTCGGCCTGACCACGCTCTTCCGCGTCGATACCAGGGTAGGCGCCGGGGGTATCGATCAAAGAAAAGATCGGGCGGCCAAACTTCTCGGCTAGCTGCATCGCCCGCAGCGCTTTGCGATAACCTTCCGGTTTCGGCATACCGAAATTTCGATACTTTCGCTGCTTGGTGTCGCGTCCTTTTTGGTGACCAATGACTACAACCGGCAAGCCATGAAACCGCGCTGAGCCGCAGATGATTGCCGGATCGTCGGCAAACCTGCGATCGCCATGGAACTCAACAAATTCTTCGAATAGCCGCTCAACATAGTCGAGGGTGTAGGGCCGATCGTTATGTCGAGCCAGACGTACGCGCTCAATTGCCGTCAGTTTCGCGCCCTTCGGTTGAGCCTGGGGAGACTCCACTGCGCTCGCGACGGTTTTTTCGTCTTTCTTAGCCATGCTTTTGATCAGCGCCCATTTGAAAACGCTACTCTCTCAACCTTTAGATCACAACCCATTTTGCGAGCGGCGATTTCAAATCGCTCGCTCCGCGCTACACGCAAGGTGGAGCTGACTTTCATGCGAACAATAATGTCACTTTCAATAGTCGTTTCCAAAACGATGTCGCAGCTTCCCGCGTTCGTATTGATCAAGTGCAGGATGCCGTCAAACAGATCCTCTGGTTCTGACGTGCTAGGCACCTGCAACACCAGCAGCTCACGGCCTTTTTGTGCATCATCCAAACTCTGGACTTGATCGACGATTATCGAAGGGGGATTGTCCTCGCTCAGTTCCAGTCTGCCCGTAACGATGACGGGCAGATCGTTCTGGATCATGCTGGCGTATTTGCGATAGGTTTCCGGCCACAGAACGCACTTACTGCCGCCGGCCTCATCCTCCAATCGCAGTAGCGCAAAGCGGTCGCCCTTCTTTGTAGTCTTCAGCTGCAGGTCGTTGATGATGCCGCCGACGTTTAGACGAATACCGCTCGTCAGGTTCGGCAGGTCGACGGACTTCACCACCTTCGAAGCTTGCAGCACTTCCAGATAATCACTCAATGGATGGGAAGTAACATAGAAACCCAGCGCTGCTTTTTCTGCCAGCAGGAGTTGCGCTCGCGTCCATGGTGGCCCGGTGGTCGCCGGTTGCTCAACAAAACTCGTGTCCTCAAATGCGGAACCAAAGAGACCATTTTGTCCCTGGAGTCGTTCACGCTTGGCTCGCTGGGCCCGCCCGAGCGCGGCGTCGATTGAATTGAACAGCGCCCCTCGATATTCCGCTAGTTCCCTTTCGTCCGTTTGCAATGAATCAAAGGCGCCGGCGCCAACTAAACCCTCGAGCACTCTTTTGTTCAAGCCACCGTGGGCGAGGCGTTCAGTGAATTCGAAAAACGACTTGAACGGTCCGGCATTACGAACCTCGATTATCGAGTAAACGATCGACTGACCCAGACCCTTGATAGCCGTCAGTCCGTAACGAATGGCGCCGCTGAGCGGAGTGAACCCTGAAAAACTTTCATTGACGTCCGGCGGCAGCAGCTTGATGCCCTGGGACCGGAGTTCTTTTGAGTACTTAAAGACCTTGGCTGCATCCTGCGCTTCACTCGACAGAACAGCAGAATAAAAATGCTCCGGATAGTGCGCCTTCAGATAGGCAGTTTGGAACGCCAGGAAGGCATAGGCGACAGCGTGGCTACGCGGGAAACCGTAGTCGGAGAACTTGTCCATTAGCGAGAATATCTTCTCCGCCTTCTCTTTCTTTATTCCTCGCTCGATGGCGGCAGTAACAAACTTCTCCTGATGTAGCGCCATCTCCTCGCGTTTCTTCTTGCCCATTGCCCGGCGCATCAAGTCGGCCTCGCTCAGGGTGTAACCAGCGAGCCGTTGCGCCAACTGCATGATCTGCTCCTGGTAGACAAGTACACCGAAAGTATTACTTAAGATGTCTTTCATCTCCGGGACGAGATATCTAACCGTCTTCTGTCCGCGGTAACGCTGGATGAAATCCTCAACCATCCCGCCGTCCAGAGGCCCAGGACGGTAAAGCGCATTTAAAGCAGCCAAGTCTTCAACATCTTTCGGTTTAAGCTTGCGACAGATCTCCTGCATGCCTGACGACTCAAACTGAAATACCGCGTCAGTCCTCCCTTCCCCAAAAACTGCCATAGTTAAGGGGTCGTTAAGCGCTATGTCAGGCCAGTTAATCTCCTTACCAAGCAGCTGCTTAATGGTTTTTAAGCAGTCACTTATAACAGTAAGGGCGGTAAGCGCAAGGAAATCCATCTTAAGCATGCCCGTCTTCTCAAGATCGGACATTACGTACTGGGTGGTGAGTTCGTCCTTCCCCGAAACCGCGATCGGAATCAATTCCTGCAGGGGCATGGGCGAAATCACGACGCCGGCGGCGTGCACTGACGAGTGTCGCGCGCAGCCTTCAAGACGCTGAGCAATTTCCATCAGCTCTTTGATGTTAGGGTTGGTTTCTATTTCCCGCCGCAGCTCAGGTACCTGCTCCAGCGCTTGCGTGAGACTAACGTTACGACCACGGACTGGCGGTGGAATCATCTTCGCGATTCGTTCGACCTCGGCGTACGGCATGTCGAGAGCGCGACCGACGTCCTTAATGGCAGCGCGAGATGCCAGGGTTCCGAAGGTGATGATTTGGCAAACCGAGTCGCGGCCATAAAGATGGGCGACGTGGTTGATTACATCTCCGCGGCCGCGTACGCAAAAGTCGATATCGATATCCGGCATGGAGACGCGGCCGGGGTTAAGGAAACGCTCGAAGATGAGGTCATACTGTAAAGGATCTACATCAGTTATTTCGAGACTGTAGGCGACCAGAGAGCCGGCGGATGAACCACGTCCCGGGCCGACCGGAATGCCATTGTCCTTGGCGTAGCGAACGAAGTCCCAGACGATCAGGAAGTAACCTGCGAACCCCATCTGCTTAATCATCGCTATCTCATTTGCGAGACGGGTCTGATAATCGGAGAGCGGGTACTTCATTTCCCCTCGAGACTGCTGCCGCTCCCAAACCTGTTGCCGGCGCTTCTCGAAGCCCTCCCGCACCACCTTCTCAAAATAGTCGTCAGGCGAGGCTGCAGCGCCTGCCGGTATCGGATAGTTTGGGAGGTGATTGATATTTTCCGGGAGCTTTAGGTCACACCTTTCGGCGATCTCTACGGTGCGTGTCAGGGCATCAGGCAACTCGTCACCGAAGATCCGCCACATCTCCGCGGGACTGCGCACGTAAAAATTGGGCGTGCCATAACGAAGCCGGTTCGTTTCATTGACCGTCTTCCCTGACCCAATGCAGAGCAGCACATCATGAGCGCGCGAATCTTCCGGCGTCAGGTAGTGAGCATCGTTCGTCGCCACCAGCGGCACACCCGTGCGTCGAGACAATTCGACTAACGGCTTCCTGATTCGCTGCTGCGCCTCAAGACCGTGTTCCTGTATTTCGAGGAAGTAGTTTCCCTTGCCAAGAATCTCTTCAAACTCATGCGCCGCGGCAGCGGCTTCATCGCAGGCGTCGCGCGCCAGCATTGCCGAAGGAACTCCGGACATGCAGGCTGACAAAGCGATGAGGCCTTTCGAGTGTTCAGCAAGCAGTTCCTTATCGATGCGCGGCTTGTAGTAAAAACCTTCCGTGTACGCCTTGGAAGTTAGTCTGACAAGGTTCCGATAACCTTCCAGATCTTTGGCCAGCAGGATTAGGTGAAAGTTTGCTTTCTCACCGGGGGCAGCGGCCGTTCGTTCGCTGCGACTACCGCGCGTAATGTAGGTCTCGCAACCGATGATCGGCTTAATGCCGCGGCCCTTCATCGCGTTGTAAAACGAGATCGCACCGAACATGTTGCCATGGTCGGTCATCGCGCAGGCAGTCATGCCGAGTTCTTCGGTGCGTTTAGCTAACGGCTTTATTTGAATGGCGCCGTCGAGCAGGCTGTAGTCGGTGTGTAAGTGGAGATGGGCGAATCTTTGATCCGGCATGACGATAGCAAAACTCCCAGTTTGTTTTGGGAAGAGTGGACGCGAACAACTGCAAAACTTTTGTGAACGTCAACTATATCACGCGAACTTCGTCGCGTCGCTTCGCGGTTTCAGCGGCGCAAAGTAAATCAACTGTTAAAGTGAATTACGACAAGAGATTCGCAATGCCCGCGAAGAAAATGCTTTAAAGGCGACGGATGAGCAACCGAAGGTTACTCCCATTCAATCGTGCTTGGTGGTTTCGAACTGATGTCGTAGACAACCCGGTTTATGCCACGAATTTCTGAAATGATTCGCGAAGACACGCGCGCCAACAGATCGTGTGGCAGCCGCGCCCAGTCTGCAGTCATCCCATCGACGCTGGTCACTGCCCGAAGCGCCACAACTTTTTCGTAAGTCCGCTCGTCGCCCATCACGCCGACCGTTGAGACTGGAAGCAATACCGGGAACGCCTGCCAAACCGAATTGTAAAGACCAGCCGCGCGCAATTCTTCAATAAGAATCCGATCAGCGCCTTGCAGCAGATTGACGCGCTCGGAGGTAACGTCGCCAATGATGCGTACCGCCAGCCCCGGGCCCGGGAACGGATGACGCGTCAGAATTTCCTCCGGAACGTCCAGCTCTCTGCCAATCAAGCGCACCTCGTCTTTAAAAAGTTCGCGCAGCGGTTCAACTAACCGCAGCTGCATTTTTTCGGGCAAGCCGCCGACGTTGTGATGACTCTTAATTATCGCCGAAGGGCCCCGCACGGAAACTGATTCGATAACGTCGGGGTACAAGGTGCCTTGCACGAGAAAGCCAACTCCGCCCAACCGCTTCGCTTCCCTTTCGAAAACCTCGATGAAAACCCTGCCAATAGCTTTGCGTTTCTCCTCAGGATCAGTCACACCTGCCAGCGCGGCAAGAAATTCGTTGCCAGCTCGAACGCCTACAATGTTCAGATCCATTCGCCGCAACATCAGAAGCGCCGACTCAAATTCGTTTTCACGTAGCAGCCCGTTATCAACGAAAATGCACGTCTGCCGATCGCCGATGGCCCGATGAACAAGTGCCGCGGCAACGGTGGAATCCACGCCGCCAGATAAACCGCAAACTACTTTGCCCGTCTCGCCGACAGTTTCCTGAATGCGACCGATTTGTTCCTGAATAACCGCCTTCGGTGACCAATCACCGCGGCAATGGCAAATGGAGAAGAGAAAGTTGCGGATGATTTGAGCGCCTAGCGGGGTGTGGGCGACTTCCGGATGAAATTGCACGCCGTAAATTCCCCGCTCGCGATCCTCAATCGCGTTCAACGCATCATCGGTTAAGGCGACTGTCTGGAAGCCTTCCGGCACAGACGTCACGTGGTCGCCATGACTCATCCAGACGTCCATCTCTGCCGGCAAGTCTTTGAACAAGACGCTGCCGCCGTTTACGACTTTAAGTTTCGCGTAGCCATATTCTCGATTTGGCGACGACTCCACATGCCCACCCATGTCGAACGCCAGAATCTGCAGGCCATAACAAATCCCCAGCACCGGACTTTCCAGCAACTGCATAAGCCTGGAATCCGGACGCGGCGCAGCGGTTTCATAGACCGACGACGGACTGCCCGAGAGGATCAAACCTTTTGGCTGTCGGGCCAGGATTCGCTCAATCGGTGCGTTGAAAGGGAGGATTTCGCAATAGACGCCCGCTTCGCGAACGCGTCGACCAATCAACTGCGTGTACTGCGATCCAAAGTCAAGTATTATGATGGTTTCGTGTTGGTTTTCCGTTATCAAAAAAGAAGACCTCAAGGCACTCCGAGTGCGTCAAAAGACATGGCCGCAATTGATTGAACTGTGGATTATACGTTTCGACATGAATAACTCAAGAACCTGGATGAATCGTGCGGTGGAAATCCTTCATCCAAAAATGGCCGTCGCGCGAGCCGTCTCAGTTCTCGCGATGGTTGGCATTTTCGCTGTCGTCGTGGCTATAACAATTGGTCACGCGCAAACCGCTGACAAACCTGGGCCTACTTCACAGCCACCACGCACGGTCGACTTGACCCAACCGTTGACGGTTAGCTGGCGCTACGAATCAAACCAAACTTTGAACTTGACGCCGGCAGTCGCGGCAGAGCGCGTTTATTTGCCGTTGGCAGGCGGCACGATCGTCTCGTTGATGGGCGCCCACGGACAGCTTAACTGGCGAGCTGAAATGGGAGGCGAACTCTCGGCTTCCCCCGTCGCCGACCAAACCGCGATTTTCGTCGCGTCTGAAACAGTCCAATCGGACGCAACCAATCATCGCGCAACCGGAATTTTGCGCGCGCTGGGACGTGAAGGCGGAGTGACGCAGTGGATGCGGGCTTTGCCGATGCCCTTGCGCGGCGGCTTAGCGCTCAGCAACGGAAAAATATTTGGGGGCGGTGTGGATGGAAAGCTTTATGCGCTGGAAAGCAAAACTGGAGACACGCTCTGGTTTTTTGACTACAGCGCTCCGTTCAACTCCCAGCCAGTGGTATCTGCAACGCGAGTATTCGTTGGCAGCGAGGATGGTAGTTTGCTGGCTCTTGATGAAGCGACCGGAAAACTTTTGTGGCGCTTTCGTACTCGCGGAGCGGTGCGAGGGCCAGTTGCGGTCGGCAACGATGTCGTTTATTTCGGCTCGCGCGACGGCTATGTTTACGCGGTGAATGTTACAGATGGCCGGCTGGTCTGGCGGAAACGTACGGGGGCAGGAGTAGAAGCAGTAGCAAGATCAGGTGAAGAACTGTTAGTGGCCTCGCTCGATAATTTCGTCTACAAATTTTCCTTTGCGGGCGCACGAGTTTGGAAGCGACGCCTGCCCGGGCGCATCGCCTCGCAACCACTCGTAACAGCCGACGCCGCGCTCTTCATGCCTTTTTCAAGTTCCTCCGGCGTTGTGCTCGAGTTGCGCGGCGGACGCCAGGTAAATTTGCTACCCGCCGGTGAAGAGATCGCCATCTCCGCATCGCCGATCGCGGTCGGAGAAGTCGTGCTGCTTACGACCGAGCACGGACTGTTGGCGTTCACGCAACCAAGCGAGAAACCAATCATTAAAGCAATTGAATAAGATTTATTGGCGTGAGGTTGCCGGCAATTAAGGTTGGTTTACCTGGACGCTGGCTTCACCAGGTTCAGTGCGCCTGCGGAATAGAGCGATGACCCGAGCGCCCAATCCGTTCAGGATGTATCCGATTACCAGCGCGAGCAGAACGTAACGTGAGTAGAGAAAAATCAGCATGCCGATAGCGACAGCAAGAATAAACGTGCGCATGCTCCGCGTTTTTGTCCCCACCGTCTTGAAGCTGGAGAACCGGAGCGTGCTGACCATCAAGAAACCCAGCACTCCCACCAGGGCCATCAACAAGCCTGAATAGACCTGTGCGCGGTCAGGTCCGTAATGGATCAGCGGCAGCGGCGCGAAATGAATAATAGCCGCGATGAGCCCGCCGGCCACGGGAATGGGCAAGCCAACGAAATTCTTTTTGTCGGTCTTGACCAGGCCTTCGGCGAGTATGCGCGGACGCGAAGCCTGCACATTGAAACGGGCGAGACGAAACCCGCCGCACATCAGATACATGAACGACAGAAACCACGCCAGGTTGTGAATCCCACTTCCCTCTTGCAGCGAGGCCCCGTATCCCCAAACGTAGGCGAGTATGGCAGGCGCCAGACCAAAGGTAACGATGTCGGCCATCGAATCAAGTTGCACGCCGATCTCGGTGGTAGTTTTAGTCATGCGCGCTATGCGCCCATCCAACATGTCAAAAAGCAGCGCCCAGCCAATTGCTTTGGCGGCGTTGTCGAGGTAAGCCGCCGCTTGATACAGATCCGACTGCGTGCCACCGCCAACCAGTTGAAAGGCGCGCAGCGCCGCCATGACGGCGTAGAATCCCATGCCGATATTTGCCGCAGTGAACGCTGAAGGGATCAAGTAAACGCCCTTCCGCAATCCGCGTCGCTGTGGGTTGTTCGTTTCCATAAGGTAAATCGCCAGACTATCTTATTCTGCCGATGACCGTAGCTCCACCTCTTACGCGGTCGCCTTCGGCAACCAATACTTCCACATTTGCCGGCAACAACAGGTCCGTCCTGGAACTGAACTTTATCAAGCCAAATCGTTCGCCCAAAGCCAAACTCTCACCAGGATGCTTCCAACAAACAATCCGGCGCGCCAGTATGCCGGCAATTTGTTTGCACACGACTGAAATCTTTTCGCCTTCGATCGTTAGGGCGTTCTGCTCGTTAACGAGACTGGCGGCTTCTTTCGTCGCCATTAGAAACTTGCCGCGGGTGTAAGCAACGTTACTAATCTTTCCCGCAATCGGCGCCCGGTTGATGTGAACGTCGAGCGGTGAAAGAAAAATGCTAATCAGAACATCGGAAGCATCGCTGTTAGCGTCAACTCGTGTGACTCGTGTAACTCGACCATCGGCCGGAGCAACCACAGCGTTTGGATCGCTGGGCGTTTGCCGGTGCGGATCGCGAAAAAAGAACGCCATGAAAGCAGCTAGAAATCCGAGCACCAAAGCCAGCGGCCAATAACCGAGGACTGCGAGAACAATCCCCAGTACTCCCGGCACAGCGATGTAGATAATTCCGTCGCGAGCAATTCTCATTTGTTACTGTTCAAAGAGCGCTGATGTTACTGAGCGCTGACTAGAAAGGGGACGTGAAAAAGCTCCACGTCCCCTGCCAATCAAACGACTTTGGAGAACTCCGTCTCCGGAATACTTAGTGACTCACGCTCTCATTCTTTTGATGTTCCGCAATTAACGAATACATTCGATCTTTGAGGGCCAACTTTTTCTTTTTCAATGTTGACTCTTCCAGTTGCTCTTCGTCGCTCGGATATGCCAGGGCAGTTAGTTCACTAAGCCGTTCTTCGTACTTACTGTGTTCCCGTGCTAGTTCACGAAACACCGGGTCCTGATTCATCAGTTCTTCTTTGAGCATATCCGCATTTCGAATGTCCATGTTCGTGCATGTCTCCTTTCAGACAATAAGACTGGCAAGATTGTTAGAGGAAGATCTCTGGAAACTTCGTAGGAATGTTCGGACACGAAAAAATGTTAGCCCAATTACGACGTGGGATCAAGCGTTTGGCTAAGTTGAATCAGCATTACTAGTGCATCTTCCGGCGGCGCAGAGTAGTACTTGCTGCGTCTGGCCGTCACCCGGAAGCCACACTCCTCATAAAGTGCAAGCGCTGCTGAGTTTCCAGCCCGAAGCTCCAAATAGGCGCAGGAAACACCCGACTGCTTTCCCTGGGCCAAAATACATTGCAAAAGAGCTCGACCAATCCCCCGCCGCCGGTAACGATCGCGGACCGCGACGTTGTTAATGTGCAATTCGTCAGCCCCCAGGCGAGCGACAATGTACCCAGCCACACCGTGGTCGGGCTCACCCTGCCGATCCGAGACACGGGCTACCAGCATCAAGTTTCGATTACTACCCTGAAGTTCGGCGTAGTACGCTCCCCAGCCCCAGCGACTCAACCCTGAGCTCTCTTCGATCTCAACCACTTCGAGCAGGTCGTGCTCGGTCATTGCCATGATGGCAACGCTGCGATCAGCGGCTGGCAGAGCTTGCTCCATTATTGACATTTTTGATTGAGCTCGGCGTCGGAGGGGCGAACGTAGATCGCGCTTAAAGAACCCGGCGATTGTATCTTGTTAGCTGCGTGTGCTTGCAACGCGAGCAGGGCAACGTGTCGAGCCAGGTTGGGTTCGACCGCGATCAATTCCCATAACTGATGCTCGGCTGCTTCAGGCAACGGCTCGGTGCCATCCGAAAAAGGAATTACAACTTCCCGCGCGTGTTGTTCAATCAGCCCGCGATGCAATATAGCTCCGGGCCCGGCCCATTTGAGCTTTTTCATGCCGGCGTATCTTTCCAGCATGCGTGCCGGTGAAAGGTGCGCGGCAGAATCTAACTCTTTGACTTTCCCGTCCGCAGAAACTGAAAACAACTGCACAAACACTTCACCACGTCCAGCTGGAAGCAAAGCCACAATCGCGTCGCCGGGACCACCAGCATGCGCGACCGCCGCCAACGTTGGTATTCCAACGCAGGCTTTTTTCAAGGGTGCCGCCAGACCTTTCAAGGTCGCGATCCCAATTCGTAAACCGGTAAAACTTCCCGGGCCATTAGCACAACAAAATAGATCGACATCGACTAACTTGACGCCCGCCTCACTTAGAATTTCATGGATGTCGTTAAGTAAGCTGGTCGACTGCGAAACATCGGGGTCGCCAGTTCGGCTCGTCAGTTCGACGTCACCACACCCAAGCCAAACGCTTCCCGCGAGAGTTGCAGTTTCCAAACTGAGAATCACAGGCTCGCTCATTTGCTTCCCGCCGGTTCAGTGTTCCGACAAACCGTTTTGCGAACCAATTAATAACCGCCCGATTCGCGCCAGACAGTTCACCATTTGATACGGTAGGCGCGGCACATTATTGAAACGACCGTTCACACTTATGGTCGCAATAATCGGATTCGGCCAGCGCTGTCGCAGTCCATTAAGCCAGTCTGAGGGATGGCGTATGAGATGCGCCATCGGAATAGGATGACTCATTGGCGGTTGGCAAATCGCGAAGGGCCGGTCCCACTGCTGTAGCACATTGTCGACTAACCACTCCGGCAGTTCATTGTCAGTCCTCATCGGAACATCATCGGTTTGAGCGTCAAGCAACCGGCTGGCGAGCGCAATCGCACAACCAATCCAATTGGATCGCGTCGCGCTTCGACCAAGACAAACATCCCAGTTAAAGCTGGCGGGCAGTGACTCAATAGCCACGGCGACATCACACAACCAGAGCGGACGCCAGGCGCCATGCTTCAACATATGAATGCACGAAAGGGCGAGTTGATCCTCAACGCCCAGAATTCGAATCGTTTCATTACCAAGCGGGATGTTTCTGGAACGGACAAAAAGATCCTCGACGGTTCGGTCGTTGATCTCAACGAAGCGGCCGTGCAGGTCGACCCAACAATCGCGCGCTGCAGGCTCGCCCAGGATCCGCAGCGCAGGCTTCACATCGGCAGCCCGGACGCACAAGTCGATATCACCGTACGGCCGCAGCGCCTTTGCGTTGTACATCCCCGCCGAGGCCCACCCTTTCGCGAGCACTGCCTCAATGCCCGCCGCGCGAAACAACCTAAAAACTTTTTCGATTTTCTCTTCGTGGATTTCGGCTTGCAACGACTGAAGCCGGTACGCTTGATGTAGGACTTCGGCGGATGACGATGTTCCTAACGGAGTGTTCCTGACACGTTGCCAACCCAGGGCCGCAGTGCCGGAGTCGTACAAGAGCGGTGTCACCGCGTCGAGTTCCGACTCGGACATTCCGAGGGGCGCGTCGTTCGGATAACGCCACGACCCGGTTAGAATTCTGGCGACTAGTTGTCCTTTTCCCGTCGCTGTTTTCTCTCTCATCGGAAGCTTCGAGTAAGCCTAAGACGTACTATTGCGCTGTGCTCGTTTGAGCACGATATCAACCAGCTTCGCGGCGTCTCCTCTAACGCCCTTGAGAACATCCGCGTGAGTGGTCACTTTCTGCAAGGTTGCCAGCGCGCGCCCAGGACTGCGGCGAGCGGAAACTGTGTTGTAAAGCATTTCAAGTACGCCTTGTCCCGGCGTCAACTTGCGCGGCCGCCAGTGACTGCCGCGCTTGTACTGGGTCAGTAGAACTAATTTCACGGGAATCGGATTCACACCCGACTGCCCACCTAATTCGGCCACGCTTATTTTTCGCTGTTGATATTCACCTTCAACGCGCAACTCCAGCGGCTTGGAGAATGGATAAACTCGGCCGCGTGAATCGAGCACCGCGTATTCGTCTGAGTAGTAAGTGGCGCCAGCGCGGACCAGTTCTGCGACCAGCGTAGATTTACCGCTGTAGCTCCGTCCGGGAATGACTATGCCCTGACCCTGCCAACCAACCACGCCGGCATGAACAAACACGCGATGCGTTGCTAGTTCAGCTACAAAAAGTCGCAAATCGGATTCGAAGGCGTCGAACACCGAGTCGCCGTCCGTGGAGCGCATTAAACGCACTTCGTCGCCGTAAAGTACGTTGACGGTTTTCCTTCGTTTCCCGTTTCCATTCGCCTTGATCGAATAGACTCGATCGAGGACACCTGTCGTAATCACTTGACGCTCGGCGGGCAAATATTCGCAGGCACGATCCAAAACGTCTGGGTCGTTTGTGCGAATACCAATCCGCACACCGTAGCACCTTAGCGCCAGGCCCACTTCCCACCCCAATCGATCCACGTTCGCCATCGAAGGCGGTGAGAATCGCAGTTGGGGCAAACTTTCTGCCGGCATGTGTTGATTCAACTTCAGAAAAATTCCGGGTCGGTTGGACGGTTTGCTAACGTGTGACTACTTCAACTTCGCGACCGAAAAACTATCAAGCGAGAGCGAGCCAAAAACTGGACAAGCGCCAGAAGTGCAACTCTCTCTTTCTAAACTCAGAACCACGGCACTAGTTTGCGGCGTAGTTGTGAAATCGAAACTAAATGTTTTCCAGTCGGTAGTGCCGCTGGGAAGCGCAGGAGATTGCGCCAGGTGTTTTGCGTCACTCGCGTTCTGAACCACAAGAACCGGCAGGCCACCGCTCACGATGTCGTCTGAACGGCTGGCAAAACTGATCTGATAATGACTGGACGGCTCCACCGGAATTATCTGCGACAGCATGCCGCCGCCGGCGTAGCCGCTATATTCAACGGTAAGATTTTTTGTACCCGTGTGTGGCTTGTTTGAGCTCAGATAGATTGAAGCGGCCTGGAGATTCTGCGGCAGTCGCCAGCCGAACCCGGTTGTGCCGAACGACAACGCTCCTTCGAAACCGCCGTCGAAGATGGCAGGCTCCACTGCTGCGCCATCCTTGTTACCGGTCCATACAGTAAAGGCCTCCTTGAACGCGTTCTTTGCTAACAACTGATTGACGAGTTCTCGCCTGTTCGCCTCGGGTAAATCCGAAATCATTCTTGCTTGATCCACTGCCTGACTAAACTTGCCCGTTCGGATCAGCGTCTTCGCAAAAACCAGACGCTTCTTGTTGTTATTGATCTCAGCCAGCTGCTCAGCCAAGGCAACATCACCACGCGAGATGCCCCACGCCAAATCAATCAACGATGGAACCAGGTCAGGATCGCTCAGAGCAGCGGTGTTCAAGTCTTTGAAGCCGGCCTCAATCTGACCACTCCGCAACAGAACGTTGCCCCTTTGCCAACGCGGCTTTGAATAATGTGGCGCTCTGGCAATAGCTGCATCAAAAGCGCCTATCGCGCCTGCGGCGTCTCCGGCTTGATCGCGTAACAGTCCGAGTTCTAACCAGAGCCCATAATCCGCTGGCCTCAGGGCTACGGCGTTTTCCAGTTCGGCGACAGACTCCGTATTGGCGCCGATCAAACTTAGAACCGCGGCGTGGGCAAAGTGAGTTTCAGCATCCTTTGGAGTTAGTTCTGTTGCCTTCCTGGCGCCGGCAACATTCCCGGTAGTCAATGAATATGTAAGCAATGCGCGTGAGACGCCGTAGACCGCGGCCGAGCGGACTACCAGAAGGCATCCGGCGATTGCCACTGCCATTAAGGGCAGCTGCAAATAGCGAGGCAGAGTGAAATTTTTCTCCGGGAGTGCCGACAACTTCGGAACCGGTGTGGCTTTCGCGATGAGACTGCGAGCAAAGAAAAGCGTGCCTACTCCTTTACGGAGGGCACGCTTTTCAAAACGAAATGCGTTTACGAATTAGTGTGGGCTGGGGTTGCCGCCGCCGCCATGGAACGCCCAAATCAATCCGGCTGCGAGAGCGCCGCCACCGGCGATGATCGCTACCAGCGCTTCGGTGCCAAGGCCACCGCCGGCGCCGCCGCCAGTTGCTGCTGCTTGACCAATCGGGTTCAGACCACCATTAAGGAAGCAGAAACCCATTCCCGAACGATTGCTGCCGGTCTTTTCAGAGGCGCCACCTTCGGTGTACATCTCAGCAGTGCCGGGTCCCGACTTCTTAACAGTGACGCAACCGCGCAAGACCTTCACGCGCACGTTGCCGCTGTCGTCGAAGTCGAGTTGGATTGACGAATTCGGTTGCAACTCAACAGTGCCGAGCGCGCCGAGGTCGATCGTTGCGCTGACAGCTGCCGGCGTTTCAATTGTGGCGCCGGTCAGTAGCGATGCTCCGCTAGCTGCGCTGCCACCATTTACTGTGATCGGCTGATTCCCAGTTGTTGTCAGACGCGCAATGAACTGTTGGGGAACCGGGGCCGCAAAACTCAACTGGATGCATATCTGGACGAGAGCTACTGCAAGGAACACAGCAGTTGCTCTGGAGCCAAAGCGACGTTGTTTACTCATAGTTTTATTGTCCCTTCGATTAATAACACGGCGAAAATTTGAGATTTGGAGCCCGTTGCGGGTCGCAGTTTACTTTGCTTCCTTACTAAGGTCAATGCTTTTTCCGGCAATTCCGAACTTTATGCCAGAAATTTTCGGTTCACTTCCCTGTCAGTAAAGTATCAATTCGGCTTGAGGAAGGTCGCCGCAAACTTATCAGCCAGGGCGGGGTCCACAGTCTTTAGCGTTTTGTATTCTTCAGCCACGCCCTTCTTGTCCCCTAAGGCCACATAAGTAACCGCCAGGTTGAAGTGTGCTTCGCCGAAATTCGGTTTCAACTTGATGGCTGCTTTGAATGAACTCGCCGCCTCCTGATTGCGTTTCTGCAGGTAGAAAGCCTTGCCAAGGTTGTTGTGGGTCTCGGCTGTGGGCTTCAGCACCAACGCCTTCTTGTAGGACTCGATGGCCAGATCAAATTGTTTCATTTGATAAAGCGCGGAGCCAAGACTGTTGTGGGCGTCGGCAAAATCATTCTTCAGCTTCACCGCTTGTTGCAGAGCAACTACCGCCTCAGCAAACTGTTTGTTGTTGTAGTAGGCGGTACCGAGATTGTATTGCGCCTCCGGAAAATCGGGCCTCAGCTGCGTTGCTTTTTTCAATACTTCGAGCGCGTCCGGAAATTTACCGAGTTTGTTCAGGACGGATCCGAGATTGTTAAGCGCCTTGGCATAGTCCGGCTTCAGTCTGATTGCTTCCCTGTATGAGTTTATAGCCTTTTGGTAATACTCAGCCGCGGCGGATTGATCACCAGTCTCGGCGATCTTTGCGTAGGCGTATCCGAGATTATTGTGTGCGACCGGGTTATCTGCCTTCAGCCGCACTGCTTCCTGCAGTTCAGTCACCGCCAGTGGATATTCGTTAAGGGCTATTAACAAACTACCGAGATTGGTCCGCGCTTCAGCGTAGTCAGCCTTCAGTCGAATCGCTTC
This sequence comes from Pyrinomonadaceae bacterium, assembly GCA_035472495.1. Lineage (GTDB taxonomy): Bacteria > Acidobacteriota > Blastocatellia > Pyrinomonadales > Pyrinomonadaceae > PSRF01. The sequence goes on from DATIPD010000011.1 coordinate 359,044, forward strand.
GCGATAAGCAGCGGTTGCCTCCGGATACTTGCCCAACATGTAATACGCATTTCCCAGGTTGTAGCGACCATCAGCAAAATCTGGTTTGGCGGCCACGGCCTTCAGGAACGCATCAAGCGCCTTGGGATACTGTTCGCTGATGTAGTAAGCCGCGCCCAGGTTATTGAGCGCATCCGCGTCTCCGGATTTGAGGTTGATTGAATTCGTGAACGCGCTAATCGCTTCCGGATAGCGGCCCGCTTTGTAGAGACTGGCGCCCAGGTTGTTGTAAGCAATCGCATCATCCGCCTTCAGCGTCACCGTCTTCTGCAGGGCTGCAATTGAATCCGGCAGCTTGCCGAGTTTGTCGTAGGCAAAGCCAAGATTACTGAAGGCTGTGGCATTGTCCGGCTGAAGTTTGACTACCTGTTCGTAGGCTGTAACCGCTTCGCCATAGCGATTCAAACTGAGGTAACTATCACCAAGAGCGTTGTAAGCCTCTGGCCAATTCGGCTTGACTCTAACTGCATCCTTAAACGCCGTCACGGCGTCGTTGTAGTTTTCAAGCGCGCTGTAGGCAATGCCCAGGTTGAAAAATGCGTCCGGATCATTTGGCTTGAGGACTAAAGATCTCTTGAAGGCATCAGCAGCTTCCGTGTTTTTGTTACTGCTGAAATACGCTGCCCCGAGGTTGTTGTAGATAACCGGATCCTTCGGCGTGAACTTCAACGCGTTAAGGTAGGCTTCAATTGCTTTCGCAAAATCGCCAAGGTCGTAATAGGTGTTGCCTTGGTTCTTAAATGCCTCGCCCTTGTCGGCGTCAGTGAGGGCCGGCTGCACTGGCGGGCGATTGGGGTGACGGTTATCAGGTGGATTGTTGTGCGCAACTTCTGGTCGTGACGGCGAGCGCTTTACTACGACCAACGAAGAACTACTGCCAGTATCTCTAGCGCGGGGCGGTCGCTTGAAGACGATCGCTGCGCCACCCATGATGTCTTGTCCCTGAAATGCGCTCGCCCCGCCTCCGACTCCCTGCGGCATCAAAGCGCTCACCATCGTCGCGGCAATTGAAGCTGCAACCAACGCGGCAATCGGGCGACTGACCAATCGCTTTTTATTCATAGGTTCGGACCGTCGGGGCTTCCGCCCATTGCGCTTTGGACGTGGCAATCACGATTAAGGTTGTAAAAACAAGCGCATTGGCCATCGTATGCAGACCAAAATCCAGCAAACTATGAACTGCTACTCCCGCCAAGCCAATACTCGCACCAAAGCAACTGGCCCGTCTGAAACGATTCGGGGACTTCAGGTTTTCCCGCGTTCGTTTTACTACTACAACTAGAAACCAGACGCCCAGTCCAAATCCCACGAGTCCACCACTAGCCAAAAGTTCCAGATAGTCGTTGTGCGCTTCCTGCGGCGTCATCGTGCCCGATGCGTCGTGAAATGCCGGCACGGCAGTCCAGTAGGCGCCCATTCCCACTCCCAGGAACGGATGAGCGAGAAACATATTGCGCGTCGCTTTCCAGATCTCACTTCTGCTAACGCCGATACGAAGTTCGCTGTTGTCCTCAACCAACTGATTTTCCGACGCCTCGAAGGTCCGTGCTAAACGGTCGCCGCCAACCCACACGGTTCCGATTGCAATACCAGCCGCCAGCAGCAAGGTCAGGATGATTCGGACGGGCCAGGTCCGGGTGAGTTGCAAGAACTTAGAAGGGACTCGGTTGTCACTTCCCTTCCTGGCGACAAAACTGTAGATGAGCGCTGCAACCATGAGCTGCGCCAGCAACGCAATCAGACCGCCTCTCGAACCGCTCAGCACAATTGCTGTCCACAATGGCAGCAACAAGGCGAAGTAGATCAACTGACGGTCACGCCGCACTCCACCCAGGAGCAACATGCCGAGGCCCAACCCGAATGCCATTTCCATCAGAAATGCGAAATGGTTCTTGTTAATAAACTGCCCGTAACCCAAGTCCGCCGGCAGGAGAATAAAACCAAAGCCGGCGCTTCGCTGAGTTGTCTGACGCAGTATTCCAAACAAAGCGCTGCAGACTGCCACACCTATTACGACGTTGATAATGAGCCGCAGTCTCCTCTCGCTCGAGGCATACCGAAACGCGAGTATCCCGGCCAGCGCCAGCGCTGTAAGTTCCATAGCAAAGAATCTCGTTTGATATGGATCAGTACTGATCGCGTTCCAGGTTGAATAACTTATGCCGCCGGGATTCGGACCGGCTTGCGGGAGTTGAATGGTTTGCAACAACGAAAACGTTGCGAGCAGGACGATAGGCAAGGCGACCCAACCAAAGCCGGCAAACCAGGTTTGTTTGATGTAACCATCAACCAGCCAGAGAATCGTGAGCACAAAAACAGCACAGATGAACGCGGCAATCCACCAGGGGTGCGAGGTCCCGTAAGGGATTGCAGTCAAAGCAAGCAAGCCCAGCAGTGAACCAAAAATCACCTTACCGATGAGGATTGCCGCTCGACTTTCGTGAGCCGGGCGCACTCCAGCGTCAACTGCCTGGACCCGCAACGTTGCGGCCTGCGACATTAACCAGTGACCTTTCCGGCCCGCATCGCCAGCGGCAATTTCGTTGGATTAGCATTCTCGTCAAACGACTTGATCACACGTTCAGCCGCCTGCGACAGTTCCAGCCGCAGAAACCCGGAAAGATAGTTCATATCAAGCAAGAGTGGTGGACCCACAAGTGGACGGTAAAAATTGATCCAACCCCATTCACCATCCGCCGTTGTCAGCGGCAGACGAAAACACCAGTGATCACTTCTGCCGGTAATGCTGTCATCATCGACGTCGTCGCGCTTCCACGTCCAAATAATGCGTCCGCTGGCAAATTCCAGCAGCGAAGGTTCCCGTTGCTCGGCCGCACGAAACGCTTTTTCTGTGGCATCGCCGTGACCTGTTTGACCAAGCTGCACTCGGGCGTAAGCAAACTGCTCAAACTCGAGCATGTTTTGCAGCGCCGCAAAGAGCTCATTCAAGTTACCGGCTTTCGACAGGGCCAACCCGGCCCGGCGCACGCGAACATTGTTGGCAACGCGCAGTCTGCGACTGCCAACAGTGCGGCGGACACCGGCGCGCAGTTCATCAACTTCGTGATAACGCAGCTGGCCGACCGCTGCGATTACCGCAGCGGCAATAACGAACAAGACAAAGCCAGTCACCGGAGTTCCGGTCTTTGTCGAAAGTGCGGCCACTAAACCGAACCCTGCACAAACTGCATACAGGATCAGAGCCACGCGCCTTTGCGACCAACCACGGGCCAGCAGCATGTGGTGGATGTGTTCCCCATCTCCTTCGAACATCGGCCGCCCGCCGATGAGGCGCCGCGCCATGCTCACCGTTGTGTCAATTACGGGAAGGCCAAAGGCCAACACTGGGGTGATGACCGCGATCGCGGTAGTAGCTTTCTGCGCACCGAGAAGGCTTAATGAAGCCAACAGGAAACCAACGAAAAGGGCCCCCGAGTCGCCCAGAAAAATTGACGCCGGATTGAAGTTGTAACGAAGAAATCCGGCGAGCGCGCCGCAAAGCACAATCGCAACAACTATCATCACCGAGTGGCCGCCTGACAGCGCCACCACGAGAATTACTAGTGACGAAAAGAGGGCCGCACCGGTGGCAAGTCCGTCAACCCCATCGATGAGATTGAAAGCATTTGAGATAGCGACTAGCCAGAACACAGTCATCACAAAACTCAGCGCCGGCGTTAAATGAACGATGCCGAGGTATGGCAACGCCAGTGCTTCAATTCGTCCCCCCATCACAAAAAACAACGAGGCAATCACACCCAGCCCCAGAAACTTCACCTTCGCGCCCGCGCCGCGCAGGTCGTCATACACTCCCAGCAGAAGCACCAGAGACGAAGGAATCAGTACCTTAAAAAATAACGGGCGATAGTAGGCCAACGTTTCGGTCAAAAGATTCGAAACAAACAGGAGACTCGCTAAGGCAATCAGCACCGACAGGTAGATAGCCACGCCGCCCAAACGCGGAATCGCAATGGTGTGCACCCGCCTGCCGTCGGCCGGGACGTCGAGCAACTTGAAGCGTTCGCACAAGCGACGGATTAGCGGTGTGATTACCAGCGTCGAGAGCGTGGCAATAACAAAAAGCACAAAATAAGTTTTCACGAGAAAACTCCTCGGCTGTTTTTCTGGGGAGCCGCGCTGAAGCGCATCGCAATTAAGACTTTTCGTCTCGTTTCGGGTTTTCTGTTCGTGTTGATTAGCGGATCTCTTTTTCTTTTGCCCTTAAGACTCAACCAAGAAATCACGCGAGATGAAGACACGAAAACGACACGAAAGGAAGAACAACTAAACAAGATCAGGCTCCAGCAATTGTTGTTTGGTAATCGTGCGCGGGCGCCGCGATCGGCTTTTTCTGCAGCTGGCCCGCGATCCATTCGTAGGTCTTGGCGAGACCTGCCTCCAGGGAAACTGCCGGCTCCCACTTGAGGACTTCGCGCAATCTGGTGTTGTCGCTATTTCGTCCGCGCACGCCCTGCGGCTTTGTCAGGTCGTAGCGTTTGGCGATTTTTTTACCGGCGATTCCGGAAATAATGTCGACCAATTCATTGATTGACAGCATGCGATCCTGACCAAGATTCAACGGCTCCACATAATCGCTCCGCATGAGCCGGTAGATCCCTTCAACGCAGTCGTCGATGTAGCAATAGGAACGAGTTTGTTCGCCGTCGCCCCAAACTTCGATAGTGTCGTCGTCCTGCGCCAGTGCAACCTTCCGACAGATCGCGGCGGGAGATTTTTCTCGACCGCCGTCGTAAGTACCGAGTGGGCCGAAGATGTTGTGAAACCTGACTACGCGCGTGTCCAAACCGAAGTCTTCGCGATAGTGACGACACACACGCTCCATGTAGAGTTTTTCCCAACCGTAACCATCCTCAGCCTCAGCTGGATAGGCATCTTCTTCTTTGAGCGGTGTTACGTCCGTGGTCTTCTGCAGATGGCCGGGATAGATGCAGGCACTCGAGGTGTAAAGATAACGCTTCACACCATTGAGACGCGCGGCTTCGATCGATTGCAGATTGATCAAGGTGTTGTCGCGCACGATGACCGCCTTGTTACTCTCGATGAAACCGATGCCACCCATGTTCGCGGCCAGCCCGTAGACTTCGTCAACATCCTTCGTCGCTGCCAGAGAGTTGTCGGCATTGCGTAGATCAAGCAGCAGAAACTCATCTGCGGTAGTTGACTCAAATTCCGGTTCCTTGATGTCCACGCCCCTGACCCAGTAACCGCGTTCGGTCAGGTAACGGGTCAGATGATGTCCGATAAAGCCACCGGCTCCGGTCACGAGCACTCTCGTTTGCTTACTCATTAGCACCTCGCATGATTTTGAAACTAGTTCTTAGAAAAGCGGATTGGAAAAACAAGAAGTTCAGAGTCAACCTTCAGGTTGCTTGCGTTGTGAAAACAAAAGCCAACGCTTGAACTGGCTTTGCTCGAAAAGTGGGTTGACACCATCTTTCTCTGTGCAACCACCGTGTTCTCTGTGTCTCCGTGGTTAATATTTGCGTGGAAACACCACCACAGAGGCACAGAGAACACTGAGGTTACACAGAGACGAGGTTCCGACGGCGACTTTTCGGGCAAGGCTGCTTGAACTCTGAACTTCTTTACGACAGCCACTGCTCTTTGGTATCCGAAACCACCGCGCGACTTTTGAATTGTTGGCCGGGCGCGCACTCTATCACTCGAAGCATTTCCGGCAAAAGCGCGTCCGGGGAAAACGAACTCGCCAGCGCCGCCGCCGATGTGTTTCGCTTGCCAGCCTCGTCTTGCGCCCTGGTCGCAATGTAGTCACGAAGAGTGGCCACATCCCCATGCCTCACAGAACAGAGCGACGACTGGTCCTCCAGTTTTGCTACAACATCGATCACGTGACTGGTCGCCGGACCGATGTAAAGCACCGGCGCTGCGATTTCGAGGATGTTGTAGATCTTGCACGGATGAACAATTCCCCGGAACGAATCGCCGAGGACCACCGCATGCAAATCCGCAGCGGACAGCGACGCTGAAAGTTGATTCAACGGTTGATACGGAAGACATAGTATGTTCGTCAGTTTGTTTTCCTGCGCATAATCCTTAACGCTCTGATACGCGCTGCCGCCACCAACAAAACAGAATCTCACCCGATCGTTTGCAGCCAACTGCGCCGCCGCCTCAAGCAACGTTTCCAGCGAATGGCAAGGACTGTGATTCCCGGAGTACATCACTACAAATTTGTCGCTTAAGCCATGGGCCCGCCGAAACGCTTCCCTGCCCGCCTGGTCAAACGAAACCGCGTCGGTATGCGACCACGGTGGAATAATTTCGATCTTCTCTTCGGCTATTCCCTTAGCAATGATTCGCTCTTTCATGAAGCGATCCAGCACGATGATTCTCTCGGCATGGCGCAAACTGTAACGAAGAAACGCCGACAGCATTTTCGTCAGTAACGAACTCTCCCTGAGCCAGCCGGCAGCGATCGCTTCGTCTGGGTTCAGATCCATCACCCAGAAAATGAGTCGACCACCCTTCAAGGAAACAAACAGTGAACCAAGCACGGAGATAAGCGGTGGCGAAGTCAGCGCTAAGACCGCATCGAACCGTGGCAAGAACAAAAGACGCAGCGCGCACACGAACATGTAGCTCGCGAAATTCACCACGCGTCGCCATTTCGCCGACTTGCCGAGCGCGAGCGACGGAATGCGAATAATGTTGACGCCCTTCCAGGTTTCCCGCCGGGAAAAGCGAACGGAACTGTCGTCGTAGCCGCGATCGCTGGCGACAACCGTCACCTCATGCCCGTTCTCGACAAGTTCCACCGCCAGATCGGCAAGGTGCTGCGCTGTCGAAGCGACATCAGGATAGAAACATTGGTTAAGTAATAGGATCTTCACGAAGGAAAAGATTGGAATAAGCGGAGGTTAAGCGGCATATCTACTTCGCTCAGTACTCAGGACCCATTGCTTTCGACGCGACTTCGAAAATACGCGATTGTTTTCTCTAGTCCCTCGTTGAGCTGTATGGTCGGGTTCCAGCCGAGCAACGTCTGCGCTCGCGAAATGTTCGGCTTGCGCTGTTTCGGATCGTCCTGCGGCAGCGCCAGGTATTTGAGTCCGGAGTTTGAGTTACACATCTTTTGAACGTGCTCCGCCAACTCTTTAATAGTGAACTCCCCTGGATTGCCGAGATTGATCGGGTCGTGCAGCTCTGTTGCGTTCATCAAACGCATCAAACCCGCGACCAGGTCGTCGACATAACAAAACGAGCGCGTCTGCCCGCCGTCGCCGTAAAGCGTGAGCGGTTCGCCGCGCAAGGCCTGAACGATAAAATTTGAAACTACGCGGCCGTCATTCTCCAGCATCCGTGGTCCGTACGTGTTGAAGATCCGCGCAATGCGCGTGTCGACCTGGTTCTGCCGGTGATAGTCCATCATCAGCGTTTCCGCGATGCGTTTGCCTTCGTCGTAGCAACTGCGCAAACCAATCGGATTCACATTGCCCCAGTATTCCTCAGGTTGCGGGTGGATCAGCGGGTCGCCGTAAACTTCCGACGTTGACGCCTGCAGGATGCGCGCGTGCACGCGCTTCGCCAGGCCCAGCATATTGATCATTCCCATCACGCTGGTCTTCACAGTCTTGACCGGGTTGTACTGATAATGAATTGGAGACGCCGGACACGCGAGGTTGTAAATCTGGTCGACTTCTAAAAGGATCGGCTCAATCACGTCGTGCCGGATCAATTCGAAGTTGTGATTATCGAGCAGGTGCAGAATATTTTCGCGCCGGCCGGTGAAGAAGTTGTCGAGACAAAAAACTTCATGGCCTTCGGCGAGTAGTCGCTCGCACAAATGCGAACCAATAAAACCCGCACCGCCTGTAACAAGTATTCTCATAAGCTGTGAGTTCCAAGTTCCAAGTTCAAAGTTTCAAGTTTCACTGAACCTGTTTCAGAAAACCCTCTCTCACTTAAATTTTGTTCCTTTGTAACCGGAACTGCGCAAATACCTCATTAATCCCGCGATCATTTTTCCTGTTTCGGCTGTGAGACTACTCAAGTCGTCAAAGTCAGACTCATTTATGTAATTCTGATCTATTGCCACGTAGAGCTGACTTCGAACCTCTGCAGCTGAGCCTTTAGCAGTTGCTAAGAAGTGAACAAATTTTCCAGTGCCACTTCTGTCATAGCCCTCCGCGATATTGGACATCACAGAGACAGCCGCCCGTCGAATCTGATCCTTCAGTCCAAAATCTCTTCCAAAAGCAGCTTCACCCGAAATCTTGTAGATTCGACGTGTGAGCTCCCTCGCTTTTTTCCAACATTCAATTTCTTCAAATCGCTTAAAGGTGGCCATTGATATACTCCTTCGTTGAAAGCGGAGTTAAGCGGCCATCGTTGCAGAACCTGAAACTTGAAACTTGAAACCTGAAACTACTCTTGTCGTCGTCGCACGACGTTATTTCCCAAATACAAAACATCCATACGCGTTTTCAAGAAACAATCGATTGCATGTCGCGGCGTACACACGACGGGCTCGTTCTCGTTGAACGACGTATTCAGAATTACCGGCACGCCTGTTAGTTCGTTGAAGTCGCTGATCAGCTGGTAGTAACGCGGGTTAACTTCCCGCGAAACTGTTTGTAAACGACCCGAGCCATCCACGTGCGTCACCGCCGGAATTTCCGCGCGACGCTCCGCGCGCACCTGGTAAACCATCAACATTGTCGGCGCCGGATGATCCTGCTCGAAATAATCCCCAGTGCGTTCTTCGAGTATCGACGGCGCAAAAGGACGAAACGGTTCGCGCTTTTTGATGCGTTCGTTGAGTATGTCTTTCATGTCCGCACGCCGTGGATCGACCACTATGGAGCGGTTGCCTAACGCCCGTGGTCCAAATTCCATGCGGCCCTGAAACCAACCCACCACCAGACCATTCGCAATGTCTTTCGCAGCTTCCTTCGTTATTTCTTCGTCACTGAAAGTTTGGAAATTCAGTTCCGAACGTTGCAACTCAGTGCGAATTTCTTCGTCAGTAAACTCCGGGCCGGTGTAAGCGCCCAACATCACTTCCCCGCGCGACCCTTTAAGAATGCCGTTGTGAATCTCATAGCAAACGCCGAGCGCTGTGCCGCTATCTCCGGCCGCCGGCTGCACATAGACGCGACGAAACGGCGTGTTCAGCAGAATCTTGCCATTCATGACAGAGTTGTAGGCCACTCCACCGGACAGACCAAGATCGGTTAATCCGGTCCGTTCGTACAAATGATTCAGGATGTGAAAACCAACTTCTTCAAGTCGAAGCTGAAGGCTGGCGGCAATGTCTGCTTCACGGTCCGTGAGCGGCGCGCCTTTTTCTCGAGCTGGTCCAAACGTTCTGGCAAACTCATCGGAAAAAATCCGGCCGATCACGGGAGAGCCCTGGTCCCAGGTCATGTCCACGCCCTCGGCATGATGACGAAAGTAATCGAGGTTCAGGCGAAACTGCCCGCGCGCTTCGGTGCGAATGATGTTGCGAAATTCCTCGATGAAACGCGGCTTGCCGTACGGCGCCAGCCCCATCACCTTACCTTCATCGCCGTAATGCGGAAAACCAATAAACTGAGTAGTGGCGGTGTAAACAATTCCGGTGGAGTGTGGATACTCAACCTGATCCAACACATCGATCGAATTACCGTCGCCGACTGCCCACATCGTTGAGATGAAATCACCAAAGCCGTCAATGGACAGCAGGGCGGCGCGTGCAAATGGCGAGACGTAGAACGAACTGGCGAGATGTGCGCGATGGTGTTCGATGTTATGAAACTGCGCGCCAATTTCTTTCGCCGACACGCTGAGCATATTCGCCAGATCATCTTTCAGATCGCGCACCTTGGCGGCGTTGTTCAGGCGATCTTTGACTTGACGGAAAATTCCCGGGCCGCGCTTCTTACCATTACTCCCATTTGCGGTACCATTGCCATTTGCCGTTCCCGAACTCTCCGCGTCTCCGGTTTTCCCATTCTTCGCGTCGAACGTTCCAACCGTTGCCTGCCCACTGCCCACTGCCCACTGCGTGCTTTGTTTCGCCGCACGCGTAGCCGCAAACATTATTTTCTTGTGCAGGTGCGCCGACGGATCGCGCGAGATGCCAACGTGCGCTACGTCGCCAATGCCGATACCTGCACTGCGCAGACAATAGCGGATGGCTTCCGAAGGAAATCCCGCGCAATGCTTCACACGATTGAAGCGTTCTTCCTCAACGGCGGCGAGGATGCGGCCGTCTTTGATCAGCGCCGCACCAGCGTCACCGTGATAAGCATTAATTCCAAGAATGTACATATTTACGAGTTACAAGTTTCAAGTTCCAAGTTTCAAGTTTCGAGTTTCAAAAAAACGCCACGTACTCATTCCGCACCGAAATTTGAAGCAACTTGAAACTTGAAACTCGAAACTCGAATCTAACCGACGTGTTTTTTCGTCCACTCATTCAAAACGTAGAGGCTCCACGGACGCGACCACGTGGTCTTTGTGTCTAAGTAACTTTGCCAGACGCTTTGAACGTTTTCATGGTCAACCACTTGCTGCAAAGCAGGTGACAGGTCTCCCAAGCCTTTATCGACGCTGTCTTTCAATGGTCCACGCAGCCACTTCTCCCACGGAAAAGTAAACCCACGCTTCGTTTGATTCACCACTTCCTGCGGTAACACATCCTCGAGCGCGGCAACCAGCAAAGCCTTCGGAACGCCCTTTGTCAGTTTCACTTCCTGCGGCAGATGCGTGACGAATTCGACGAGGGGATGATCCAAAAATGGCACGCGCACTTCCAGCGAGTGGGCCATACTCATCGAGTCAGTATCGCGCAGCAACGTGTTGACCAAATATGACTGCGACTCCAGACAAGAGACAGCAGCAAACGAATCAAGCTGCCTCGCCTGCTCCGCGCTCTCAGTCAACCAGTTCCACCAGAGCGATGCGGGTTCCCGGCGCGTCGCTTCGCGCAGCAAATTGCCAACCTGCGCCGGGGTAAATAGCAAACGTCCGAAGAAGTAGGGATCGGGCAGCGAGTCGGAATCCTGCCAGAGCGCCGCAAGCTTGCGCGAAGCGTCCCCGCCGATAAACCGGCCGCCAACTTCGGCCAACGCGGTGGCCATCGCCGATCTCACACCAACCGGCACGGCGTTACCCGCGGCCGCCACATTTTGATATCGCGGCGTGCGACGAAATGTACTGTAACCACCAAAAACTTCGTCGCCACCCAAACCTGAAAGCGCGACTTTCAACCCGGCGCCGCGCGCACTTGCGGAAACAAAGTAAGTATTGACGCCGTCGATTGTGGGCGAGTCGAGCGCGCCCACCGCATCACCAAGGTTCGCCAGCATCTCGTCGCTGGTGAGCATTACTTCCTGATGAGTGGCGCCTAACTTTTCAGCGGTCCGACGAGCAATGGTTGCTTCACTAAATTCGTCTTCGGGAAAGGCGACAGTGAAGGTGTGTACACCCGAAACTTCGCGACTCGCCAATGCCGCAAGGGCGGTCGAGTCAATGCCGCTGCTCAGAAAAACGCCCACGGCAACGTCGGCGATCAAATGTCCTCTGACACTTTCTTCGAGTAGACCGCGTACACGTTGCGCGGCAATTTTCGGATCGGTTTCTCGTTTATGACCGTTGCTCGCGGACGGCCCGGCGATGTTCCAATACCGTTCGAGCCGCAGAGCGTCGGAACGTGCCCCGCAGGCAATCGTCATCTGGTGACCGGGCGGCAGCGACAGCACGCCCTCAATTAAAGTCATCGGCTCACTCACTGATCCAAACAGCAGATAACTTTCGACCGCATCCCGCGAAAGCTGTCGCGTCACCAATCCGCTAGCGAGCAGCGTCCGCACTTCCGAGGCAAACAGAAATGTATTCGCGTCAGCGTAGTAATACAGCGGCTTGATACCGAGTCGATCGCGCGCGATAAATAGTGAACCGCCCGCCTCGCCTTTCCCGACGCCGCGACGGTCATAGACGGCGAAAGCGAACATTCCCTGCAGCCGCCCGACGCAGTCGGCGCCCCACTCTTCATACGCATGCGCGATAACTTCGGAATCAGAACGGGTGCGGAAACTATGACCACGATCTTCGAGCTGCCGTCGCACCTGCAGGAAGTTGTAAATCTCGCCGTTGAGAATGACCCCGATGGTGCCGTCCTGATTGAAGATTGGCTGGTGACCGCCCGCGATATCGATGATGCTCAGGCGACGCATGCCGAGCGAGATTCGGCCGGCGGGGCCATCGAGATAGCCTTCATGGTCTGGCCCACGATGCGTCATCGTCGGCGTCATCCGTCGTGCCAGCGCCGGCGCGGCCGGATTGTCAGTCCAATCAATTACTCCGCAAATGCCACACATGTCTTCGTGCTAAGGGCTAAGCGACAGGAGCTAAGAATTATCGTTGAAGACTACGAGAGAAGTTAGTGATTTTCCGAGCTTGTGCAACTTCACCGCCAGGATTCGAGCGAGCTGCCAAATCTCCAGGTCTTCAAACCGGAAATGAGGTCTCATTCTTTGTTGCCTGCGGCTCCTCGATAATCAATTCTCGCCCTTGTTCTTTTGCACTCTGCGCTCTGCTCTTTGCCCTTCGCCCTAAATCGTGATCGATCAAATACAGCGAGAGCATCAGCTCTGCCAGAGAACGCTGAAACGCATAATAAAATCCGGCCCAGCCGTCGATTAGCCCGCCGCGAATAAACAGACAGTAAAAAACCATCGCAACCGGGGCCACTACGCGCCAGCGCCGAATTCGATCAGTCCAACCCAATGTCTCCGGGTTGCTCGAAAGAAGTTTTACCGCTTCTAATTTCGTATACCGTGACTGCGCTCCGAACCAATGAGAGAGCGACTTGCGATCGTCGTGCAGAATCGCGGCCCTGAGGTTCTTTACCGGGCCATTGACTACCACGCGATGAGCGTGCCCATCGGCTTTGAAAACGGCCCCTGCTCGCCTGAACAGAACGGTCACCGGCGGGTAGATCCCACTGCGCAAGCGGCGCCCGAAGATGCAGTAAGTGAAGTGGGCGCGAAATCCCGCCGTGTCGACAGCGGGTCTGATCCCCGCAAGCTCGTCAACAAGTTCCGCAGTCAACACATAATCTGCATCCAGGTTCAAAACCCAATCGGTCGCTATTCCCGTCTCAGTTAGACCAAAATTACACTGCGCCGCGAAGTTGTCGAACTCACGCTGCACCATTCGAACTTGCGGAAACTCACGGACAATTTCACACGTTTCGTCGTCACTGAAACTATCGACCACTACGATATCGCGCGCCCAGGTCAGTTTTTCCAGGGTGCGACGAATATTCGGCGCTTCGTTGTAAGTCAGAATTAGCGGAGTGATTTCGGTTAGCAACTTTTACGAGCGAGACAAATCATGTTTTTCCACAACCAGGGAGCACGACCGTAGTAGCTGAACTTCAAGTCACTAAACCCATGATTGAGAAGTAAATTGGAAAGAGTTTTCTTGCTGAAGAATTTTATATGACCACCAACATCATGCACGCCAAAGTGTGCGTCCATCTTGCCGGTGGCGCTCAGCATCAGGTTTTTCCAGTAACCGTGATAGGGCGTGCCGACGAGGAACCGTCCACCCGGCGCAAGTAACGAATGCGCAGCTTCAATTAGATCATCCGGGCGATAGAGATGCTCAATGACATCACTGGAAATAACCAGGTCGAAATGTTTCAGTCCTGTCCTCTCGTGCAAGCTGGAGTCGACCAGGGCCTGCACGAACGTGGCGCGCTGATAGTTGTCGCGCGCGACCGCAATGCCGCTCTCTGACGCATCAATTCCTGTTACGTCGTAGCCTAGTTCGGCCAGGCCGCCGGCCATATAACCATTGCCGCAACCCAGGTCGCAGATGGTCTTCACACCTTCAAGACTCCGAATCCTCTCGATGAAAGCCCTGGTGAGTCCTTCTCCCACGTCACCATTACCCGCTTCTGGCACGCTCCATTCGAATTCCTTGTAACTGGTGGTTGACATCCGTATTACCCGGAAGGTTCTCAGTTATGCGACGCCAAAATCGATGCGTAGAGATTGGTTAACCTGGTGGCGATGACCGGCCAGGAATAATTCCGCGCCAACGTTCGCCCGGCAGCGCCACGCTTGACTCGTTCCGTACTCGAACTCATTGCGTCTTGCAGCGCGCTTTGAATTGCTGCCTGGTCAATGGTTGCAACCCAGCCGGCACCAGAAGTCTGCACTTCCTCAGCAAGATTTACCTGCGGACTAACAAGCACAGGCACACCATTGGCCAAAGCTTCCATCACGCATAGGCCAAAATTTTCGTGATAAGACGGCAGGGCCAGCAAAGCGGCGCGGCTCAGCGCGGCCTCCTTCTCCTCGCCGTCGAGCCAACCAGGAAACAGAACCTTTTCGTCCGCACCTACAAGGGTCACAGTTGCTTTTAATTTGCCAACGTATTCAGGTGGTCCTTCGCCCCCGAATACCAATCGCCACTCAGCAAAATCTGGTTGCTTGCTCAGCGTCAGAAACGCAGCCAACAAGACATCCAAACCTTTGGTTGGCAGCAGCCGTGACAGCACGAGTACATAAGGCCGTTGGTTCAACGAAGGAAGTTTCTGAGCCAGGGCGTGCTGAGACGCGCGGGCCTCTTCAGGCGGCAAATCAATTCCAAGCGGGATCACCACGCCATGATTTAGACCGAGCGATTGTTCGGTTGCTTGTTTTTCCGGGCCGGCGGTGTAATGAACGGCAGCCGCTGAATCCAGCACGCTTTTTACTCCGCCATGCCAGAAAAGTTTCTTGCGTAGACTCTTCTGATCCATGGCCCACGGATCCAGCGTTCCTAAAGGACGAACTATGTAAGGCACAGCCTGGCGCGAACAAGCGCGAGCCGCGGCAATGCACGCGTGATTGAACACTGCATGAATATGTACGAGATCAAAATTGGCCACGTTGGTTTTGAGCCACTGGGCAAACGGTCGTGAATACTTAAAGGAAGCGCCAATCTGTCGCGGAAAAAAAATAGCGGACACACCCCGGTAGTGATCAATTTTTTCGCACGTTACCGGCGCCGATCCGTTGCCGCCACCCAAATCATCGTTGGTAGTCGCAAGTAGCAAATCAATGCCTGCGTCGCTGAGGGCGACGCACATCGGGATTATCGCCTGACTGGGTCCACCAGCTTTACTTGAAACCGAAGGGATGACGTGCAGAACTTTCACTAGCGGATGACTTAGGGAGTTTGTGTGCTTTGACCCACCGGAAATCGTTTTTCAGATCTGACCTTCGGCGGCAATTCGTGGGAAATAATCTCGATCAAACTCGCTTTGAATTGTGGGAACGTAAATTTTTCTTGCAGTCTTTGATAACCGGCCAAACCCAGTTCCCGGCGCTTCTCTGCATCAAGGCACAGCTCGATCAACGCCTGGGTGAGTTCCGCTTCGTTGCCATACTCGACAAGCCTTCCGGTCACCCGATCTTCGACCACCTCCGGAGCCCCGCCGCTGCGCGCAGCGACGACGGCTTTTGCGTATCGCATCGCCTCGAGGTAAACAAAACCAAATCCCTCCTGGGCACTGGGCATCGCGAAAATGTCCGCGCTTTGATAGCAATGCTGCAGAGTTGCGTCGTCAACAGTTCCCAGGAAATGTACGCGGTCTGACACTCCAGCCGTGGCTGCTAAGGCCTTGTGCCGCTCAACGTCGGTGCCGCTGCCGATAATGAAGTACTGCACACTGGGAACTTTTTCTGCGAGGGCCGGCAAACAATTAATGACGGTGTCGAATCCTTTTTGCTGTTCGGAACTCTCCAGCCTTCCGACCGAAAGAATTCTTGTTCCGACGGGAAGCTTCCGGGCATTGTCGCTGCTCTCTTCGAGGTTTTGGTCGATTGCATTAGGCAACACCCAGATTGGTTTTCCGTCCAGACGGTTGACTTCAATCGCCTGAGTCTTGGTGTATTCGCTGATCGAAATAAGGAAGTCAGCCCGCCGTAACGCAAACCCGCGCAACCACGAAGGTTTGAACCAAACATCCCAACCATAAACAAAGACTCCGAACCGCAGGCCGGGATGCAAGAGCTTCAGCAACAAACACAGCGGCGCGTAGTTCACGTGTCCTGCTAAAACCAGATCGACGTCACGGCGCAAGGCCGCCGCCAGAGCAGCTTTCACAAACTTAACGCGTTGGCGACCAAAACCTTTCAGCGTCAAATTTGGGTGAGCTGAGTTCTCCTGGCGCACGACGTCCGGCTCGTCCGTCGCGATGAGCACGGTATTGCGTTCAGCAAACGCAGGATCATCGAGCACGCGACACACCAGGCGGTTGTAAGTCGGTATACCTCCGAAAGCCCCGAAGGTGTCAGTCTGTAAACCCAGAATCAAGATTGTTTCCTAAGCACAGAAAAGAGGAAGTTGCCCAGTTTCATCTGGGTATTCAAGACCTGACTGGCGCGGTTCGGGATCACTGACATTAGCGATGCTTTCAGGCGTCCAGCTGGCAGCGGAACAAGTCCGGTTTTACTTCCGAGGATCTGCATTTCGTCGACTGCAAACAGATCACCAACGAGAGCTTGCCACTCTTTCTTTGTATAAAACCGTGCCAGCGCTCCGTCGGTCATAAGCTGCGAAGTTTCATGAAACGACTTCGTCCGGAACAGGTGGCCGAGGCCAATGCCCGCGAACAATCCTGTAAACATGCGATAGTTCCAAAAGCTGCGGTGGTAAACCATGATCCGCGCCTCGCCACCGGGACGCAAGACTCGATGAATCTGCTCGATTATTCTCCGCGTGTTTGCCGAGTGATGAATTACGCCCCAACTCCAAATGAGGTCAAAGGAATTATCGGCAAAACTAAGGGCCTCGGCATCCATCTGCGTGATCGTGCCGGGAACGCCAAAGCAGCGCAGACGTTGCGTGGTGCTCTTCACGGAATACGAAGTCAGGTCGATTCCCACATAGGAGCGCGCGTGCTGCGCCAGTAACTGGGCGTGACTGCCGTTACCACAACCAATCTCGAGAACATCCTTGTCTTTCAGCGAATCGAAATCGATTAACGCATCAAACGGAATCTTCCGCGATCGGATCATTGTCTCGGCGTCAGTGAAGAATCGTTTGTCGATCTCCTCATAGAACTCACGCGAAAACTCTTCTACCTGAAGTGTCTCGCTAAAGTCGTAGCGCATGGGATGCTGTTCCCACCAATTACGATTAGCTTCCTGCCATGCCCGTTCTTCCGCTGCCGTAGCCGGTAGTGCGGTGGGATGGTTGAAACCGGGCGGAACGCTTGTTTTGAGTTTAGGTGTCGACACGATTCTGTGGCGCGAGCGATTCGCGTTGTGCAATCGAGATTAGTTTCTTGTTTTCGTGAAGAGCAACACTTGCTACTGAATCTGTAGATAAATAGAAGACGGAAAGTGTCCTGCTGCGGATTCAAACGGTTTGGCATCTTCGCGTTGTAAACCGCGTTCGTCATCCTGGTGCACGTAATCAGGAAAGACTTGCTGTAGAACCTCAGTCCGTTGGTAGTGCAGTTGGCTCAAACAGAACAATATCTTCGCGCGTTCGTTGAAAATCAGAAAAGCGTGCAGCAAAGACGTCTCCATGGCATGGAAGAAGGTTCGCAAAGTGTCTCGGGGGTAATCGTAAGGAAAACCAATGTCATGAAAATGAACGACAACCCCTGGACGCAGTCGTGGCAAAACTTCAAGAATGAGAAAATTCACATCACCATCGACCTTCACCGTGTGAGACGAATCTATGAAAAGCAGATCCCCTTTTTGCAAACTGGTGAAGACTTCAATTGGGACGCGCTGCACTTCTCGTTCAACCAGTTCGATTTCTTTGAGCGTCCGCAAACGATCAGAAGGATGCGGTTCAATTGAAGTGAGCCGACCGGGTGCACTGGACCCGTTGCTGTTACAACCGAGCGCCGCCAGCGTGCACCAGGTTGAGACCCCGCTACCGACTTCAATAACTCTCGCCGGTTTAAGGTGGCGAATCACCGCATACAAGCACTGCGCTTCAATGTAGCCAAATCCGGGCCCACTCTTTTCACTAACGGCCTCCAGATAGACCTTGTTACTGGAATACTCTTGTTGGAAGGGCAGGCAGATCGATTTCAAGCTGGCCGCTTGTTGGTCCAGGTCTACGTCAACCCCAGGCATCGTTGATGGTCTGGCCCAGTCATCCTGCGTGTTCTTGAGCTCGATTATGTTGGGCACCGGCGAGTAGTAGTGGGCGGGCAAAATTTGCACACCGAAGTGCAATCCCAGCTTATGAAGCCGCAGGCCGGCTCGCTTCAAACTATTCCTACGCCCTGGTAACGCCATTCTTTTTTTTCTAAATAGAAGGTCTAACTCGTCTTCATCCGCAGCACACGGGAGGCTGACATTCCAATCTTTCTAAAGTTCGTCTGCTTGACGAGCCATAAGAGAATTGACGCGCAAACCAGGTTCTGGATAAGCCCGCCAAACATCAACTCCGCACTGGTGCCGATTCCATTGAGAAAGTAAACAAAGGTCGCGAGGAAAATCGCCTGACCACCGGGGCCCGAAGCTGGTCCCGCAAAGATGTGCTGCAGCACGGCCAGCGTCGTGGCAAGCACCAGCATCACCAGGACTACACCCGTCACACCGAAGTTCATATAACCTTCACCGATCAAACTAACGCCGAAAGAAGACGTCTTGATGCCCTCCTCCGTGGAGATCTCATAGGCCACCGCGTAATAGTTATTGGCCTCATTCGCTTGCGGTTTTTCTGGCCAGATAATCCGAGGTACCCAGGCGATCAACAGATAGGAATATGTGCTCCCGTTTTGATACGGCAGCACTGAAGGAGTCAGCGAATAGATGTGCGCGAAATTGTGAATTTGATCTGTTCGATTGGCGGCGTCGGAGGTTGACTCCGCCAAATCACGAGTCCCGTTCAGCGTATCTCGCCAGTAGTCGATAGCTTGAGAGATCCAATCTGAAGCCCGATCAGTAGTCGTGGTTTCAGCGACAGCCGCGCCACCTTGGACGATGTTCCCGCGAATGTCTTTTTTGACTGGAGAAAGAAAGATAAACAGAAAAGTGATCAGCGCCAGCGTGACGATTGGCAGACGTCGCAGATACAACCAGCGGGTCATGAAAAAGACTGCCAGCGGCAGTATCATCATTTCGATCATTGTCGTTGAAAAACCGCGAAACGCCGCCACCGCGATGACCACATAGAGCAGCAGTCTGTGCCAGCGCCTGCCCTGGCCCGAATAGACCAACCAACCCAACAGCGATATCACCACCAGTACCTGGTTCTGAAAGAGAACGATCATCGCCTGGAACTGCAGGTAGGTGTCTTGAGAGAACGCTGTTTGCAATCTGGGAAGGAAGATTGAAACGGCCAGCACGGCCAGACAAAAAATCTCCGTCTTTCCCTTGCTCATTGGCAAATTAGCACTGGGCAACGCTTTGAGCAGATTATTCCTGGAGACAAAGTAATAGGTGATCTCGAGGATGATGATGCCCACAATCGTCAAAGCCAAAGCAGCTTCGATGTCTGAACCCTCGAGCACGCGAAATCCGAAGGCGGTAGGAAGTCCCGGATCGTTCGTCAGGATGGGAGCGGAGTACTGGAGCGCGAATGAAAGGCAAAGCACCGGAAGAATTGGCAGCCCGGTTTCCCGGTGAAAGAAGTAGCGATAGGTTGGGTATAGACAAACGTCCAACAAGATCATCGCCAGCGCGACTTCTCTGACTGAATAGTTGTAGCGAGATAAGAACAACGGCACGAGCAGCGTTACGCTGAGGACAATGCCGGCAGTCAGCCTCGCCCGGTTAATGGACGCTTTGCCAATTGCAACTCGATTGTTGATACGTAGTGCTGAGTTCATGTCTGCTTAGCTAACTGTCCACTTGAATGGTTTTCCGCCGTCGTCAGCCGGCGCAACTCATCAATCACCGGCGCAAACTGGCGGTCGTAACAAAACTCTTCCTCAAAGCCCTTCCTGGCAGCTGCACCCATCCGGCGCGCCATTTCAGGTTCGCCCAGTAATAGGTTCACTGCGGCAGCAATACTCTCGGGAGATTTTTCGTCGGCGGCCACGCCGCACTCGAATTTGTTGACAAGGTTTTTTAGTGCCGGCGTGTCCGAAACCAGCAGCGGTATTCCGGCCTCCATGTATTCCATAATTTTGCAAGAGGCCGTGGCGATAAAAGCATTGTTCACGTGAATGGGTTCGTAGAGGGCGTGTCCTAAATCAGCGCCGGAAGTGTATTGAGCCACGTCATCGTAGCCAACGGGTGGCAGCACAACAAATTGACGCTCGACTTCGAGCGCCCGCGCTTTTTCATTCAAGCTTCCTACGTAGTCTGGCTCGCCAACGCCCATTACCACAAAGCCCCAGTTTTTATTTTTCCAAAACGGAACGGACCGCAGAGTTGTCTCAAGCGCGTGGCCATTGCCTACTCTTCCCTGGCGAAAAACAACTGCTTCAAAACTCCGCCCCTGGCTGGCCAGTACCTGGCGCAGCCACTCTCCGTTTGGTGCGGAGCGCGCCAAAGGGGCATTCGCAGAAATCAACGGCGCTTGGCGCAAGTGAAGCTCTTTGGAAACGACCAACGCACGATCGGCATCGGGAACCACTACGAGTTTACTGCCGCGCGCGAAGCATCGCTCAAAGGTGCGGACCACGCTGGAACCTAACCCCAGTCGTCTCCCGTTCTCGGCAAAATCATGACAATGGTAAACAACGGGTCGCCCATGTCTTAAACCTGCGACTCTGGCGGGGAGCAGGCCATGCATGTCGTGTCCTATAAACACACCAGTATCACGCGTAGTGCGGCGCAACACGTTTGCGATAAAACTTGCATACTCGAGCCAGGGCTTGTCGGCGTTCGTCCTGAGGCGATGAATCTTCACGGTCGGCGGGTAAGAGACGTTCCACTCTTCATCGTCTCCGCGGCAAAAAATCTCAAGCTCAAATCCCGCCCGCGCCAGCAAATGTGCACTGTTAATAATTGGCGGATACTGGTCCGGGTTGCCGTAGAAAACTGCCTGAATTTTCTCGCTCAATTTGAATTTCGTCCGTTCTCAAAGTGCTCCAGAATGCTCTGGGCGCGCTGAGTGTACGTATGAGCTGACAACACTTTTGCCCGAGCAGCTGCCGCAACTTTTCGGCGGCGCGGTTCGTCTTCGATGAGACCGGCGATCAGTTCCGTTAGTTCGTCTGCGTCGCGGTAAAAAAAGATGTGCTCGCCATGAACAAATTTCGCTTCCATCTCCGGACAAGGCGAACAAACTTGCAGTCCGCCGGCTACAGGCAACTCGAAGAATCGCATGTTTGCGGCCGGGTAATTCATCGGATCGATGATGTTCAAATTGATTTTTGAACTGCTGACGGCCTTAGCAAACTCATCGCCATAGAGTGGTCGTCGCTGCCACCTCTTCAGCAGTGCCGTATTGTTCCGACAACGTCTACCCCAATCGGGACCCCAGACCTTCAGGTCAAAAGCACCGAGCTTTGTTAGCACCGCCTCGCGCTCCGGTCTCCAGCCGCCGATGAAAGTCACATCGGCGCTGTATTTGCGCTTGTCAGATTCATCGCAGACCACCGCCGGATGCAGTTTCGGATCGCAGGCGAGCGGAATCCAGGCGACATTCGGCGCACCCAAACGCTTTAGTGGCTCGCGGGTGGATTCACTGTAAGAAGCGACCAAATCGAAGAGTGGCAAACAGGCAATCAAGTTCGTGTCGAAGTTAAGAAGGGGGTCTGGCCAAACGTGCACCAGCACGGTCCTGTTTGACGACTGGATCTGTGCCAGCGCTCCCGCGCGGATCGGATAGTGTCCGAACGTCAGCAGGTAGTCCGGTCGAACGCGGAAAGTTTCGGACACCATTTCACGATTCGCTTTTCGCACCCATGGTTCAACCGGAAGAAAGGTGTTTAGCGTTCTGCCGGCGCGGCCGAACCGACAAGAGCGTCCGAGACTTGCCACAAAATCAAAAGTCGTAACTTCAAATCCTAACGATTCGAATGCAGTCTGATACGAAGATTCCAATGAACCGTAACTAAACTCGCCCACCAGCATCACCCGACCCGCGCCTGATTTCATGGTCTGCTTTTCACTCCAGTCGAGGGCCTGACACTCGCAGAGCTCATGATTGCACTGTTGCCGGAGTCGCTTGTTGTTGTCGCCGAATGATTCGGGCGACCTTGGGGTGCAAGCCGCTCAGGACTCTAATCGGCGTGAACAGACCGACGAAGGTTGCTGCTAGATAAAGCATCCAGAGATACAAGCGGTCCACAATTGTCAGCTTGTAGGGTGAAAGTAATGTGCCCGGCCAGAGCCCGCGCGCAATTCCTGCTGAGAAGCTCCAGTTGGAAACGCGGCGATATTCAAATAGCCAGTAGGGATATGTCGACATCAGGATTTTGCTAACGATGCGCCGCAACATTGCCGAGCGTTCGCCCTCCGCTACCGCCGGCATCACGGCGTCAGCCGTAACACGAATGACGGAATCAAGCCCCGTGTGACGCGACTGAAATGACCAGGGTTCGTTGGCCCACTTTGACGCATAGTTTGGAACGCCGTGATCGCCAACCCTGATATCTTTGCGAATCGCAGAGTTATCGATCGCAGCTAATTTTCCGCCCGCAGCCACAATGCGACAGGCGATGTAGATTTGATAATAAATAGATTGGTCCCAGCGATCGGTCTCATACTTGAGCGCCGCTTCCTGGTTGTAGATGGCGCCGCTTACAAAACTAAACGAGCGAAAGTTTGCGGCGGCAACTTCCGGCCCTGACCCGAGTAACGACGTGCTGAGGGCGTTCCGAACTGCGGTACCGGTTTTCCAATCCTCGTAGTTAGTGAAAGCTACGTCCGGGAGCCCGAGTTCTTGCAGCGCTGAGACAATCTGGTCGAGCGTGGCGGGCTCCGCAAGCGCATCATCATTTCCCAGGAGAAACACATAACGCCCGCGCGCGGCCCGCAAACAAAACCTCACGTTGCCGTCGTAACCAAGATTTGCGGTTTGCGCATAATAGCGAAACGGGATGTCGCCTTGCTTGAGAATCTCCGGGATTACCTGATTGGAATCGTCTGGTGAGCAATCGTCGGAAACAACTATTTCAAAATCTTTGTAAGACTGAGCAAAGAGACTCGCCAGAACAATTTCTAAATAGCGCCGGTGCTTATAGTGAGGAATTCCTATCGTTAGAAATGGGCGGTTTTGCGTTGCCGAAGTCGAACTGGCAATCAGCAATTCCGCTGACGAAGCAGGTTTCACGTCGCTGGTCACGTTAGTTTTTTGGAAAAGCAATAACCTGCCCCCACAATCCTTCCGGTGCGGGCCAACCCCGGGAGAGGTCCTGCACCTTTTCTCCATCCTCGGTGCGAAACGCTTCATAGTGGGCCTCTGAAAACACGCGGCCGACAGCGAGATCTTGTTCCGGCGTGTGCAGATCAACCAATACTATCGGTCGATGCTCCTTCAGGACGCGCATCGCTCCTCTTAACGCGCTGCCTTCGCCACCTTCGATGTCGAGCTTCATGAAGTTTGGCGGCCGGTTACCTTTCTCGAATACAAAATCGTCAAGCGTCGCTGTCTCGACATTCAACAAATCCTGCTCATTCGCGGCCTCCGCCAGGTGTCCGGCGCCGACGTGGTGGCCGCGGGAAAAAAATGCAGGCCCTGCATGTTCGCTGACTGCCATTTTCAAGGTCGTCACGTTATGAAAATTGTTCAGGCCAACATTGACGCCCAGCTCCGCATGGATGTCAGGAACAGGTTCGAATGCGTAAACATGGCCTGGCTGACCAACAAGTCGCGCAAACAACAACGTATGTATTCCGTAATTCGCACCGATGTCGTAGACAACGTCCTGCGGCTTGATATGCTTCTTCATTAGGTTCTGCGCGTCCTCTTCCCAGCCGCCGTAAATTGGTGAGAGTCCCATGCCGGGAAAAATGCGATAGCGCAAACCACGACAAGGGCCCAGCAGAATTGTCCGCACCGTCCCCACGCGCCATAAGGTTTTGGCCAGCAGAGGCTTTGCCGGTCTGACAAGTTTTCTTAACGTTTGCCTTTTCAAATCAAGCCTTCAGTGTCGAAGAAATCAAGCTACTTTGTAAGCGAGAACCTCGCCGTAGTTTTCAATGCGTTGAGTCCGCTCCCCGCTTAACTCCTGCACCCGGTAACCAAACTGGCCCAGCCGCTGCAGAAATGATTCGCTGGTTGTGCCAACGTCTGGCCAGGCGTAGGGATGCACCTCAATAAAGATCACTCGCGGACTGCGGGCTGCGTCGGTTAACAGTGACGCTGCGCCTTGCAGCACTTTCTCTTCGAACCCTTCCACATCGATCTTCAAGAGATCCAATTTCTGGTCCGCGAAAAACTCGTCCAGGGTCACGCACGGAACCGCAGCGCTCGCAGAATCTGTCGCAGTTACAACGCTGCCACTCACATGAGACGAATCGAGATTGGAACTCATTTCGACGAAGCCCCGGCGATCGCCTACCGCTGCGCGCACGAGAGTAACTCTGTCAACGACCTTGTTAAGTTCAATGTGTTCCTTAAGGGCCTGATGATTTGAACTTTCCGGCTCAAACGCTATGACGCGGCCTGTCGCGCCCACGCGCTTTGCCAACGCCACTGCGTAAAGTCCGACATATGAACCGACGTCAGCAATAACATCTCCCGGCCTTACCTCACCCAGCAAAGCCCGCCAAACTTCAGGCTCGTACTCCTCGCTAATCATGCGCCATCTGGGCGCCACCAATATTTTATCCGTGCCGTTAATATTTCGCGGCAGTCCTTTCCTCCCGGTGAAACCAGACAAGCGGTCATAGATCGGACGCACGTAATTCCACAGCCATTGGGCGTTTCCCAGGTGCCGATTGTGCCGAATGGCGAAGGCGATCCGTTCTTCGATATTCATGGCGGAGCTCAGGTCGTAGGCCGCGTAAAGATCGCGTTCATGATTAGCCCGGAACGCTCTTCGTCTCGAATTAACTTATGCTTGATCTTGAGCCACCCATTCTTCAGAGCGATTCGGGGATGAAGAATCTGGTGAATTGAATAACGCCGGAGCGCCGGATATTCCCGCAAGCGAAACGGCAACGTGTTGTTCCAACACTTCACCAAATGAAGGCCGGCATCAGCAAATAATCTGGTAAGACTTTGCTTGCTGAAATACTGGAGATGCTCGAAGTCCTGGTAAAGACAACTCCAGTCGTCTTTCGCCAATTTGTAACTAAGATAATTTGGAGTACAGACAAACAAACTTCCGCCAGGCTTCAGGAGGCGTTGCACTTCCGCAGAGAAGTTTTTCAAATCCTCAAGATGCTCCACCACATCTATCAAGGTTATTAAATCGAAGTACTGGTCGGGCAAATTTGTCGACGTTAACGTTCCACATCGGAGATCGAGACCGTACCTGGCTTTGCCAAAGGAGATCGGATATTCAGCGAGGTCGATGCCTATTAATTCCTTTGGTCCCTTTGATCTTAGTGACTGCAGCAACGCGCCGGTGGCGCAGCCGACGTCGAGAATTGTTTTGCCGCTGATGTTGAGGGTCGAAACTATGTCCCGATAACCAGTGACGGACTGGTCATTGATAGCCTGGTCGCGCTCGCGGCAGTAATCCTTACCTTTGAAAAAATCTTTCTCACCGGAAAAATAACCGTCTCGGTAGTAATCGCTTAACTGCTGCGCGTCGGGTCGAGGGTCGATATAAGCAAGCGAGCACGACTGACACTCCCGAATCGGTAAGCCATCCTGTCGGCTTACAACAACGGTCGAGGCCTCGGAACTACAAAGTGGGCACTCACCAATTGTCGCCAGGCCCTCGAGTTCCCAAATTCCCCGCGCCTTAACGATCGCCTCATCAAGCAAAAGAGTTGTCGCTGTGTTTCGCTCGGCAAGTTCGGCAATCACACGCTAACGCCTTCCGGCTGTTCCTCAGCTACTTCACTCCCAAGGAGCCATGAAAGTATTCGCTTACGACGCGGGTCGAAAACTGCAATTAGAAGCAGCACCAGAGCATAGACCGCAGCACCGAGGAGCACGTACCCGACGAGGTTCATCCAGTTAGAAGCGGAGAGGACGATTCCTCGGGAAGTAATAGCCACAATAATTGTCGCCATAACCCCGGCAGCGACTAACGGTGGACCAATCGCTCTCAGGAATACTGAAAATCGCAACTGCATCAAGCGGTTTGTCCAAAAATGCGGCAGCAAGAAAATGATCGGACTCAGCATCACGTAAGCCCAACTTACTCCGGTTAGGCCCCAGCGCACTCCAATCGCGAAGGCGATAGCCATCCCTATCAGTGAAAATATCGCAAAGACCAGAGTCATCTGCGTCTTCCCGAGCGCCCAGGCTGCCACGCCCCAAAAAGCGATTGCTTCAAAGAATCCAACCGCTATCAAAATTTGGACGATAGGAATGGCAGGACTCCAACGTTCACCATAAACCGTGCGGATGAAAAGCGGCGCCGTTGCTCCCAGACCGAGGATCAGCGGAAAAGTAATTGACGCCACGGTACGCGCCATCCGCAAATACGCTCTCCGAAACCGGGCGAGATCATTTTGCACTGAAGATAGCGCCGGAAACATTACGCGACCCACCAGACCGCAAATTGTCATTCCGGGCATCAGGATTAAGTTGTACGCGAGGGAGTAATAACCGAGGGCAGTGGTTCCCAGAGCGGCACCGATAATGATGTTGTCAACATTGCGCATGCCATGATTGACAACGGAGTAACCCAGTACGCCGCTACTGAAATTAAATAATTCCTTCGCGCGCTGAATACTGAACTCAAGGTCGGGAAGCCACTGTGCTGCCAGGAGCCGGCCACAACTCGTGACAAAAGCGGAGGCGATGTTTTGGGCGACCAGCGCCCAAACGCCTGCTCCCAAAGCTGCGAGCGTTATGGCCAGCAAACCCGACAGCGCAGTTGCAGCCCATTCCACTACCGCAATTTGCCCAAAAGCTAGCCTTCGCTGTAGCAAGGCATGCGAGGTCCAGCCAAATCCGTTGAGGACCATCGAAATCATGACCACCATCAGCAACTTCGAGAGGCGCGGCTCGTTGAATATGCGGGCGACAAGTGGCGACAAACCGCTGCCGATAACCGCCAGCACGAGCCCGGTCCCGACATTCAGCCAAAATGTAGTCGACAGGTGATCATCTTTAACGTCTGTCCTCTGGACCAGAGCAGCAGACAAGCCCATATCCTGGAAGTAAGCCAGAAAGTTGACCACGACCAGCGTCAGCGCGATCAGGCCAAAGTCGCCCGGCATCAATTTCCGGGCAAGGATCGCTGTAATCACCAAGGCCGTCCCGCGTTGGGCCACCTGCGCGAGGGCCAGCCACGAGACGCCTTTGCTTACCTTCTGAGCCAGCGAAATCATTTTATTATCCGACTGGGAAAAACCAACAACGAGTTGAATGAACGACGATTAGCAAGCCTGAGATTTTGAGTTCTATCCAACGTTGACAGAGGCACTGGCGCTTTCAGTTTCCTCATCAGGGCCGTTCTTGTAATAACTCGAGCCGTAGTAACGATGGTAGTAGTAATAGTCATGCGACTGCAGATTCACGTTGTTGAGCACCACGCCAAAAATTTTGGCGCCGACGTCGTGCAGCAACTGGCGCGAACGTTTCACCACGTGACGTGAACTCCTGCCGCCATGTACCACCAGCAACACGCCGTCTACCATCGACGAAATCAGGACGCCGTCAGTGAACGAGTTGATCGGTGGTGAATCAACCACCACGTGCGTGAAGTTTGCCTGCAAAATTCCCAACAACCGGCGCATCTGTTCTGAACCCAGCAACTCCGCCGGATTGGGTGGAATCGGTCCGGCAGTCAGCAAGTTCAAACCCGTAGTCGGCTCCGGGGTAATCACTGCCAGGACCTCGGATTCGCTCATCTCGCTCGACAGGATCGAACTCAAGCCCGCCCGTTCAGACAAAGCAAAGATTGAACGCAGTCGCGGCCGGCGCATGTCCGCATCGATGATGACTACGCTGGCGCCTGTCTGGGCCAGACTGACCGCGGTGTTGACCGCCGTCGTCGTCTTCCCTTCTCCCGGCAGGCTCGAGGTCACCAGCAGCGAGCGTGGCGCCCGACCGGCGGTAGAAAGTAAGACTGACGTTCGCAAGTGGCGGTACGACTCTGCCAGCGGCGACCGACTGTCGACATTCATTAATAATTCCGAATTTTCCGCAGGATTACCGTTTCGCTTTTGCAATGCGCCGGGGCCTGACAGCAGACGTCGCTTATTGTTGCCCAGGGCCGAAGGAATTACCGCCAACGCCGGCAGGTGTAACAAGCGCTCAACTTCGTCAGTTGAATGAACCGTGTCGTCGAGATACTCGAGCAGCAACGCCAGTCCAATGCCCAGACCAAACGACATAAACAGGGCGATGAACACTGTTCGCGTGCGGTTGGGACCGATTGGCCCATCCGGAGTGATAGCGTAATCGACCACCGAAATGTTGTTCGGCTTGCTGGCCATAATTACATCGTTTTCCTTGGCGCGTTGTAGCAAGTTGTCGAGTAACGTTTTGTTAGTCGCGATCTCCTGCTGAATGATGCGGTAGTTGATCGCGGCCTGGTTTTGCGAAAGCGTTTCCGCACGTTGTTTTTCATAAGACTTTCGCAACTCCTGTTCTCGCGCCATGGTTTGACGATATTGAGTCTCGAGGTTTGTCAGAAGCGTAGCGCCTTTGCGGGTGCGCAGGTCTTTGATCTGACGTTCAAGCTCGGCGATTTGCTGATCGACTTCCTTCACTTCAGGCGCTTCATCAGTCGCGTCAACCAACAACTGCGCGCGTTTCTGTCGAAAGTCAGCGAGTTTCACCTCCGTCTCATTGACCTGCTTGGCATCGGCTTCCGCCAACGCATTCGCGCTGCCCGGCGTCTTGGCCGCGTTGTATTGCGACTCCGCCAGGATGCGAGCGTCTTCAGCATCAAGTAGCTGCTTGTTCAGTCCCGCTAAGCGCTCGACCACAGTGTTCTGGCTGGGCTCCAGCGAAACGATTTCGTTGCTCTTCGCGTAACTGACCAGCTTTTCTTCGTTGGTGCGAATCTGTCCCTGCAACTCTGCGATGCGCTTCTGCAGGATTTCTCCGGTCGAGGTATTTGTTTCGCCCTTCTTTTCGAGATTGTTGTAGATGTAGGTGGCGGCGATGGCGTTAACAACTTTCGCAGCGACTTCCGGATCGGTATGGGTAAACGTGATATCAATCAACCGCGTCTCTTTGTACAAGCCGCGCGTTTCTTTCACCGGTTCAACTTTCAGACCGCCGAGAATTGCGGCAACCAGCGGCGCCAACCGCTTGGCCTCGGCGAGATCTTCGTCGCCCGTGGCGGCGGCGACCGTGCGAAGCTCTAGTTGGTCCTTTTCCTGGTTCGTCTCCGGTTTGGGGGCGCCGCCCAGGCCAACCATTCCTTTTATGGTTTGCCAGGTCGAGCGCTTCTGCGTTGAACTGCCCTTGAAAAACTCCGGGTGATGTTCGAGATCCAGCGTTTTGACAACGCGGCGCATCAGGCCGGGGCTGATAAGAATCTGCAACTGCGTGTTGAAGTAAACCGGATCATTGGTCGGCCCAAAAAAATATGGCGCTTTGCCTACCAGCGCCCCACTGTTTTCCAGGTCCACCTGCACGCGCGCGTTGGCCTGATAAATGTCTGGCTTGCGGGCGACGTAAATCACTGAGAGCATCGTCACCAGCGTGACGATGCCGATGACCAGCCACAGCCGCTTGCGCACGGCGCGCCAGTAATCAATTAAGTGGATTTCTGACTCCGCATTCGGATCAACACCGTAGTTGTAGCTATGCGGGGTGGCCGGCGCTTCCGTCGCTGGTTCGATCGCAGTAAAACCCGGCTCCGGTTTGATCAATTCACGAGATGGTTTCATGTGCTTTCATCCTGAAAAATTCGAATTTCTTAATTCAGATTCATAGACTGTCGACTGAAGACTGTCGACTTGTCGGTCTGCCTACGGAACAATTCTGACCGGCAACTGCGCAACTGACGGCGCGACTGTCCCCAGCATCGTTCGCAGAAAACTCTTACTGCCTGACAAGGGAACGTCGATGATGTCATTCGGCATCAGACTTGGGTCTTCCGCTTTCTTGTGTTCGATCGCTGTCAGGTCGACTACGATCTCCTGGCTGGTTGTTGCTCCCGGCTGTTGTCTGACGATTCTCACTTTGTCTTTCTTCGTGTCTTGTTTCACGCCGCCAGCCATAGCCACGGCGCGCGACAAAGTGATCGGCTCGCGCAACGGAATGGTCACCGGCGTAAACACATTTCCCACCACAAAAACCTGGTTTGCCTCGGGTAGGGTGATGATGTCGCCAGGCTCAACATACGGATTTGCCTGTGGCTCACCTTGCAGCGTGTCGCTCAGTTTGTAACTCGACAAAGCTTTTGCTTCATCGTCGGCGTTGTCTGCATCTCGGCAAACTTTGGCGCGCGGGGCGTGGACTATGTTGATTATTTGACCAGCCTTCGGCGAAGGTCCCTTCGCGTAGGTAAGTAACTCCAACAACCGAACACGTCGTTGCAGTTCAAACCGGCTCTGTTCATTCACCGCGCCGATGACCGCCACCTGTCGGGAGTGATACTCCTTAATAAAGACGTCAACTTGCGGTTTGCGATAAAACTTCAGGTAACGGTCCGCGATCTCTTTGGCTAACTCACCTTCTGTAAGGCAGGCCGCTTGAATTTCATTTTCGATCAACGGCATGCGAATCAGTCCGTTGCCCTCAACTCGGACCGCGTCACGCGAGAGGTTCGGCCGGTTGAGTATGCGAATGTCAAGGACATCGCCGGGGCCAATCCGATAACGGTCATCTTCGTTCGTGGTCATCGTTAGGGCTGGCGTTGACCCCGAGGCAGTGGTCTGCGTTGACGTCGGCGGGGCGGTCTGACTGTATGCCGTGAACGATGCAAGTCCTGTAAACAGCACCACTGAAGCTATGATTGCTTTGCCGCGATAACTTTCTTTCTTCATAAAAACCTCAATTACTTTCTTGCGAGCCCGACTCGGCGCGAGAGCAATGCCTCTCGCATGTGGTTCGGGTGGGCCAGGTTTAGGACTGTATTGCTGAGGAGAACAAGTAATTCTTCGTGTTCACGTTGGAAAGTGCCGGTGAGCGGATGATCCTGCGTCTTCGTTACGATCCCCTCTCTCACCCACTGCCAGAACTGAGTTTGCGTAGTCCAAAACTGCTTGCGATCTTTACAAATCACCAGGGCCGTTTTTTTCTTGCGCTTCTTCTTCTTGTCTTTGTTAGTACTCATTGCTTCCCATGTGGCTCGTCCAGATACACTACCGCCCTGGTGTGTTCTGCGTTCCGACTTGGAAGCGAAACGCCAACACACAGTACCCCGAAGGGAAACCTCATACGCGAGGCGGCGTCAAATTTTCAAAAACTACAGCAGTAGTCTCGAGATCAGTTCTGCTCTTCGTTTAACTCCAAACTTGATAAAAATATGGCGCAGGTGAAACTTCACCGTTTGTTCGCTCACCGACAAACGCAAACCGATCTCTGCGTTCGTCAAGCCTTCAACACAGCAAAGCGCGACTTGCGCTTCCCTGCGACTCAGGTTGCGGTTATCGACAACGCGCTGGATTACGCGTTCGAAAGCCCGTCCATTAACCGCAGCGCCGACGACTTTCGCATACGACTTGATGCCCCGCTCTTCGCGTCGCGCGATTACTTCTTCCGGTCGGAAGAAACGATACGCAGCCGTATTCTCACGGCTGCCATTTCCGTTTCCATTCGTTTCACGTTCGACACTAAACTTCGCGGCAAGTCCTTCAAGTCCTCGTCTGATCGTGCTCAGGCTGACGATGCCGGTTAACTCCATCAGCGCGCGCACAGTAAAAATGTTCGTCCACTTTTCGGCTTGACCGTTGGCGTTCGCATTGGCCGCGAGCATCGCCGCATAGAGTCGGCGTTCCAGCGGTGTGTGGCTCAACGCCACCATCGCAAACTGCGCAGCTTCGTCTGGCGCATCGATCTTCTCACCTAAAGGGTAGGTTTTTGGATCGACCTCCGTGACGATTTTTGCCTTTTGGGGAAACATCAGTTGTTGTCGAAAGATATTGCGGCGGGATCAGCCTGGAAAATTAGTTCGGGGCAGACCGCAAAAACTTAGTTCATCAAACTCCTGCAAGATGGAATCGGTTCGTACTGACCGACTCCCGGGCTTCTAACAGAACTTGTGAAGTGGAGACTTCTGGAAAATCACCGGTGCACCGCTGAACTGATTGAATGCGCCCCAGAGCCTAAATCCATGACTAACCTATGTCAAGTGGATTTGCTGAGATTAGTCAGACGGCCAAAGTCAAAAGTCTAACGTCCGTCAAAGTTAAGAGCTGAGATGCCTTTAACATCGTTTCTTTCGCTAACCAGACTTTGGACTTTGGACGTTGGACTTTGAACTACCAGTTAGCGCTCGGTCGACCATTTCACACCAAAGATGACCGATAGTGATGTGCGCCTCCTGCACCCTTGAGGTGCGATTCGAAGGCACCAGCACCACGAGGTCGCAGTGCGAACTTAATGGTTCGCCACTGCAACCTGTCAGGGCGATTGTCTTGCAGCCTAATGCGCGCGCTTGCTCGGCAGCTTTGATAACGCTCGGAGACTTTCCGCTGGTGCTGATGGCGATTAATACGTCGCCGGCGGCACCCAATGCTTCCACCTGGCGAGCAAAGACCCCCTCGTAACCAAAGTCGTTACTGACCGCGGTAAGCGCTGAAGTGTCAGTCGTAAGCGCTATCGCCGGGAATGCACGTCGCTGTTGTTCGTAACGGCCGACGAGTTCCGCGGCAATGTGTTGCGCGTCTGCAGCGCTGCCGCCGTTGCCGCACAGTAGAATCTTCTTTCCCGATGACAGCGCTTCCCAGATCACTCTGCCGGCCGCTTCGATATCTTCGACTTTCGAATCAAGCAAAGCTTGAATGGCGGCGAGGTGTTCCTCAAGGGACTGCCTTAAGGGGTTTTCAATTGGATCGGTGGTGTTTTGCAAGTCGTTTATTCGTAGCAATGCGGCGTGGAAACGAACGGGCTGAAATTAACATAGATTGCAATACAACTAAAACGTCCTCCTTGCCAGATCCCTTTCGCGACTCTCTTTAGATTAATCTGCACACCACCTTGCGCAACACTCAATCCCCGATGTAGGCTTCGCTACATTTTTTTGGGCGTTGTCGTCTTCGGATGAACCTCATCATCTGCCCTCTTGTTTTTGTTGCCGCCATATGACGATTTCGAATCAAACGCCCATGCTGCGCCAGTATCACGAGCTGAAGCAGCAACATCCCGGGACCCTGCTGTTCTTTCGCCTCGGCGATTTCTACGAACTCTTTTTTGAAGACGCAGTCACCGGAGCGCGCGAACTACAAATAACGCTGACAGCGCGCAACAAAGAACGCGGCGATCCCGTCCCGATGTGTGGCGTCCCTCATCATTCGGCGGCGAACTACATCGCCAAACTCGTGCGTAAGGGTTACCGCGTCGCCATCTGCGAACAAACTGAAGACGCCTCGAAGACAAAAAAATTGGTGCGTCGCGAAGTCGTCAGAATTGTCACGCCCGGCACGCCGATCGATCCCCAGTTGCTCGAAGCGCGTGAAGCAGTTTTTCTGGCGGCTGTCTGCAGCTCCGGCGAAACAGTTGGCGCCGCCTTTCTGGATATTTCAACTGGCGAATTTCGCGCAACACAGGAAACCGGAGCAGATGCCTGGGAAAAAATTCGCGCCGACCTGGAGTCGTATGCGCCGCGCGAGCTTCTCTTCCCCACTTCGCTGTTTCCGTTAATCAAGGCGGGCCTATCGGCAAAGCCTCAAACGGCGCCCTTGCCACTGGCCGGCGCCAATGGTTCGGCGCCGGCAACCGCCCACGCGCATCACCAAACCCCGTTCATCGATGCCACGTTGACGCCTGTCGAAGATTGGCTCTGGCAAACCAAAGACTGCGAAAAACTTTTGCTCGATCATTTTGGCACGCGTTCGCTGGAAGGTTTTGGCCTGAAGCGGAAGGACGATGCCGTCCGCGCGGCCGGGGCCTGCCTGCGTTACGCGCAAGAAACACAACGGGCCGCGGCCAGCCACATAACTGGGTTGACCTATTTCGAGCCGCGCGATCACCTCGTGTTGGACAACGTCACGGTCCGCAACCTCGAGCTGGTCGAATCATTGGGCGGAGCAAGCGGTCGAACCTTGCTGAGCGTGATCGATGAAACGGTTACCAGCATGGGCGGGCGACTCCTGCGTTCGTGGTTACTGCGCCCGTGCATCAAGCAGGGTGAGGTTGACGCGAGACTCGGCGCAGTAGCTGATCTCGTTGCTACCCACATCAATCGCGACAAGCTGCGTTCGCTGCTCAAGGAAGTTTCTGATCTTGAACGTCTGATCGGACGCATCAGTCTCGGCTCAGCCACGCCGCGTGATTTGAATGCAATTCTGCGTTCGCTTTATCAAGTGCCGGCAATTCGCGAAACCATCGCGCAGCTGACCTCGTCGCTGCTGCAAGTTTTGTCAGAGAGTGCAGATGAAGTACCGGAAGTTTGTTCGTTGCTGGTGAAAGCCATCGCCGATGATCCACCGGCGAAAATCAGCGATGGCGACGCGATTCGCGACGGCTACTCACCTGAGCTCGACGAGTTGCGATCAATCAGCCGCAACGCCAAGCAAATTATCGCGACCCTGGAAGCGACTGAACGCACGCGCAGTGGGATTAACAATCTGCGCATCAAGTTTAACAACGTCTTCGGTTATTTCATCGAAGTCTCGAAAGGCAACGCCGCTCGGGTGCCGCCCGAGTATGAGCGCCGGCAAACGCTCAGCAATGCGGAGCGCTTCACCACTCCTGAGCTGCGCGAATGGGAAAAGAAAGTGCTCGGCGCTGAAGAGCGCATCATTCAGCTCGAAGCGGAACTCTTTACTGACGTTTGCCGGCAAGTCGCGGGGGAAACAAAACGCATTCAGGCAACCGCGCGCGCCCTGGCAGCGCTGGATGCGCTGGCTTCGCTTGGCGAAACTGCGGCCCGCCGCCGCTATGTGCGTCCCACTATGCACGCTGGTGACGAAATAGAAATCATTCAGGCGCGCCATCCGGTGATCGAAGTCTTCAGTGAAGATCCATTTGTTCCTAACAGCGTCTATTTAAATAACTCGACTGATCGCCTGCTCATCATCACTGGGCCAAACATGGGTGGCAAAAGCACAGTGCTTCGACAAACTGCCATCGTTTGCCTCCTGGCGCAAATGGGAAGTTTCGTGCCGGCAGAAAAGGCCCGGCTGCCTTTGCTCGATCGCGTGTGGACTCGCGTCGGCGCCTCCGACGATCTAACACGCGGACGCAGCACCTTCATGGTGGAGATGACGGAGACGGCGGCGATACTGCACAACTCCACGCCGCGCTCGCTGGTACTGCTCGATGAGATTGGACGCGGCACGGCTACGTTCGACGGCTTGTCGATCGCGTGGGCGGTCGCTGAGTACTTGCACGACTCACCCGAGCATGCAGCCAAAACACTTTTCGCCACTCACTATCACGAACTCACCGAACTCGCCGAACGTTTACCGGGCGCGCAGAACTATCAGATCACTGCGACCGAGCGCGAAGGTGAAGTCGTTTTTCTGCACCGGCTCGAACGCGGCCGCGCTTCCAAGTCTTACGGCATACAGGTCGCGCGTTTAGCTGGCCTTCCGAGCGCAGTGTTGGCGAATGCACGTGAGGTGTTGGCGCGACTCGAGCGTTACGAGTTGGACGTGTTTGCCGAAGAACCTGCGACTGGAATGGTGGCCCAACCGATCGAAGCTCACGCGGCCGCGAGTGCACAATCGACATCGGGTCCGATTTCAACTTCTGATCCGTCGGCTGCGGCATCTGCTGCACTTGATGCCGCTGCCCGGCGAGCTGGACGACGACGCGCCGTGGCGCAGGCGTCATTGTTTGATTTGGCTAACCAGAAAGTCGTCGAAGAAATTCGCGACGTCGATCCGGAAAAACTCACGCCCGAAGAAGCGAAAAAGTTGCTGCGCAAGCTCCGCGACCAAATGATGTAGACCCCGGGCCCGGGTAGTTGGACCGCATGGCTGTCCTAGATCTGGTCGAACTCGTCATACGAATTGAGGAAACTTTCTCAATACAAATACCTGATCGCCTAGCCACCGAACTTACCACGCCCAGGAGAGTTACTGATTTCATCTTGACTCAGTTAGATGAAAGTCCCGCTCCGTTGACATGCTGGTCTCAAAAAGCCTTCCACCGCGTGCGACGCGGTTTCATCCAGCACCTCTCCCTTCGGCAGTTTCGGGTCGACACGAAGCAGAAAATGGCGCCGGTCCAACCGCGCACCATAACAAATCCTGACACTTGATCTAATGCTGGACTGATACATTCTCAGCATCTCACTTCCGTTACGGCCCGGTTAAGCGGCAAATCCTTTTATGCATTTTATCTTTCAATGGTAGACTCCTCCGCGGCCTGTCCATTGTTGGTTGCTGCAACGACTCACTAGCCTCTGCGCAGCATAGCTCACACATTATCTCGACAAGCCATTCTTTGCTTAGCCATTTCTTCCTGGCTGGTTGCGCTTATTACTCATTGACCGCAATAGGGCGCATTCGTGCGGCAGCACGAGACACTTACTAAAAAATAGGTTGAGACCGTCATGACCAATACAAAGGGAAAAGAGCGGCAACTGCCGCCGTCTACGGTTGACCAGCTAGGGATGGCGTTGAAAGAGGCCCGGGCCAACAACCGTCCAATCGTCCCCATCGTCGGCGCCGGCCTGTCAGCTGATTGCGGATTCCCGGTGGTTACGGCGATAGTGCGCTATTTTGGAAAGCTTTTTAAATACATCGAATACAGAGTACCTATCTGGACATCTCACGATCTGAAAGTCACCTTCCTAGATAAGCGTTTCAATCGTTACAAGAAAGAGCCTTGGCGATTTGTTGAAGACTTCGACTGGCCTGACCGCTTCCAACTCAACCAGGATCTGTTTACGCAGCTAAACGATCCGGACCAAAGCACTGATGCACGGCGCATTGAAAGAGAGTTTAGAAAGGGACTCGATGATCTGCTCCCTAACCTCAATCCGCAGGGCTTCAGGGCCTTCAATGAACTGCGTCAGGACATCGACGATAAACTACGGAAAGGGAAAATTCCCAAAGCAACACTGGCCGAAATTTATGGCCGTTTCGAGGAGAATTGGTCGAAGAGCACGGCGTTCGACGTGATTGGTGATTGGCGACGCCTCATTTTGTATTTTACGAATTATCATAGCGACTATGCCGATGCTTTATTTGCGCGTTTTGGGGCGACTCGTCGACCCAGCCAGGGGCACCAATTCCTCTCGTTTCTCGTGAAGTACCTGGCCGTGCCCACGATCTTCACTTTCAATTTTGACTCCTTGATCGAACAAGCACTCCAGTCGGAAGGCGCTCGAGCTCTCGTATTTGCCATGGAGCACGGGGCTGGATTGCCACATCAGGGTCTGGTACATGATCACTTGTCAGTTATCAAGATGCACGGGAGTACTCACGCCCTGTTGCTCGATGAACAGCTGGATCGACCACTAAGCAAAGACTATCTCCAACGGTTTGATCGGATCACCGGCAGGAATCCGCTGTTGTTGGTGGTTGGGTGTAGTGAGGGTGACCGCCGGCTTCGGGATCTCGTTTCGCACGTCGTCAGTGAGTCCGTCAGCAAAGGTTATCCGTCGCCTTCGGTTCTCTGGTTGCACTACGAGGAAAAGCCTCCCCGATTTTTGTCCGAACTCTCACACGCTCAGCACGCAAAGACAGCCAAACGTAAGGCAAGCGCAGCCGACAGAATTTTCGTTTGTCCTACGAATAATCCGGGCGCGACGTTGCTGCATCTTTACTCATGGCTTTCCAGTTGTAGCCCAGCTGGACGCATTCCTTATCTGGCCCACATTCAGCAACCTGTTCACCTCGGGCATAACCGCTTGAAAGAGCCGCCAAAGGAGTTGTCTTTCGAACTCATTTCATCGGGATTCGACGAAAGCCCAATGCCCACTGCCTCCCATCGACTGTTGGAGGTGGCTAACCATTGGGCTCTCAACGGATACCATTTCATCTGGGTTGATCTTGAGGCAGTACAGACTTTTGCCGGCGTCGTCGGTTCAATTATCGATCAATGCCGCAAGTTTGATCCCGATCTAGCTCCGAGCGTGTTGCCTGTAGACATTGATCATATTAATGATGAGGGCAACGGCTCCCAGTTCCTGGGTCGCACAATAATATTGGCCGCGAAGCGCGTTGCCCGGGCGCTGCGCAGAACCCGCTACTACCTGGCATTCGACGGTCTGGAAACCTATGCGTGGCCGGCGACCACTCACCACGGCCTGACACATATGGCAATTCAACGAAAGGCCGCGGCACGTCTCAAAAATCTTGTCGATTTTCTGTTAGAACTGAAACAACAGATGAACCCGGAGAAACCAAAGTCCTCCGAGTCGCAGATCGGTCAAGCGGAACCAGAGCGTTCCGGGTCGCGGATCGGTGTCAGCGTCGATGACCCAAAGGCGCGATACACCGAGAATTCTGCTGCCAGGCTCAGCGATTACATCCAGACCCGGAAGGAGGCGGAGAGGCTAACAGCAGGAGGCTTCGTAACCCGGAACTTACCCAGCTCGTCCTTCAATTTCGCCGACACCTTTGTAGAGCTGAAAGAACATTTGCCGCTGTCTTCGCTGAAAAATATTCCGCAGGAAATATCAGACATCACTAAGGGAAATACAACACCCAAACCATCGGACGATCTGGAATCCAACGCACGCTTGGCGTTAGTGTTTCTGAACCTTTCGTGTTTCCGCCGCACCAGACCGTTGGTGGCCATGCGTCATCTGCTCGACCCGCTCCTGCGGTGCGAAAGTGAGAGCGATACCTTCGCTGTCGATAAACTGCTCGGGCGACTCACTGCCCCACTGGAAGCCGGGCACGATTACCCACTGCTACGTCAATTGGAAGGCGGCGGATACTGGTTTAACCACACGATCCGAGACAAGGTGTATGCAGAAAACACCAAATACACGAACACACATTATTTAGGACGTTGCCTCGCGCTGAATGAACCAGGCGAAGCGAAAAGGCACGACCGGTTCGAGCATTGCAGAAACTCCGCGTTTCAATTGTTCTTAAACGCAATGACGCATCAACGAATCGCTCGTACCTGGTATACCCGGACGTTTGTGCAATCTCAGGATACTTTTGCCTTTCTCGAATACACATATCACCAAATTTCAAGTGTCCGCAGTTTGGTAAAACTTCGAGCGCTTACTCGTGTTGCCTCCATAGAAGAACCGATCGCCAAAGCTGTGCTTACAGGGATTGCCGACTGTGGCGAATTAGTTCGTCTGATAGGAGCGTGTGACCCGCTGCTCGAGCAACTGGAGTTCGAAAACTCTGGCCCTATTGGCGAACTCCTGCGCCATGGCCTCGCAGCTCTTCCTAAGAACACGAGCTTGATGAAAACAGCCGAGCAGGTGGAAGCCATCCTCCAAATCCGTCACCGTGGCGACCTGCACAGTCTCTATCGTGCCTGGACTCGTGCAGAGGTAACCCTACGCACTCAAGTTGGCGCCGAGCAGCTACTGCATTGGTGTGATGAATTACTGACAGATGATCTTTTCTATCGCTGTAACCGCGTTGTGGTGCACTACGAACCGGATGACTGGAAAGTAGGAGACGCGGGGTTCCCCCATTTTGACCTCAGGCTTTTCAACTTTGGCGGCGAGGAAGTAATTGATCGCGAGCTGGAAGAAGGCGTCATCGCGAAATTTCGCCGCTACCTTCAGGATTTGCAGGTCAAACTGTGGATCGAACGCTCGGATTATCTGACTTGTACCCAGGAGCGTCGATGGCATCTCAGCGGCCGGGAACAAAATAAAACGAAGGAGATTGAAAAAGAACAATCCTTTGTTGATTCATGCGATGTCTTGCAATGTCATAAGCTGCTCGACATTGTCGACTGCCGGCTCAAATCAAAACAAGAGTCTAGTTTCGATGACATGGAATTGGAAGCGGGGCGAAACGAGGCGCTTGGTTTGCTGGAGAAAGTTGAAGGCCGACTGAGGACGCTGGAAGCCAAACTTAAGGAACTGGAACCATTAGCTACAAATAAAGACGCCGATTTGCCTCAGGCCCAAGCCAATCTCAATGAGGCATGGCTTCGGCTACTTCAGTTGCGGGCTGAATGCCAATTGGGCCGCGTCTCGATGTTTTCGCATGATGGATTCACCGGTGATCCAGCAAACTGGCTGCCTGCCGTCGTCAATCTTGGAGCCAAGCAGACAATCAACCAGGGACTGACGGAGATTAGCACTCGTGATGCGCGTACCCGTTACGCCCCTCGCAGCGTAGTCGTCGATCCGACGGCGGATGGGGCACTCTACCTTCAGTACCGTTCGGTCTTTCACATGCTCAACGGCAGAGTAGCGTGGCTCGCAAAAGACGACCGCCGGGACGAAGCCTTCCAAAAAGCTTTCTGGTCTTTCGAGATGGCTCGCGGCGGACTGGGTGACAACGGTCCTCTTGTGTCTGCGCTGATCGAGCTCTATACGGTTGAGGCTTTATTGGCCCGCAGTCGCCACGTACTTTACAACGAGACTGCGTCAAATGCGTTTGAGCTGGCTCGTTCGTATTACGAGTCTGCCCGCGGTGGCTTGCAACGCGCTCATGAATCACTACTGGTGAGCCGTCGTAATGTCATTTGGCGAAAGTTCTATTTTCGGCTTGCGACCCAGTATCACTCGGATCGTCTCCTACTTAATTACGCGAGAATGGAGAGACGAGTCGCTGAAAGGCCTTCCAGAAGAAAAAAGAAAGAACGCCGTTTCTGGGAAGAGAATTCCAGACGATCGTTGATCAGAGTGCGCCTTGCTTATCAGAGTCTTCTCTCCGCACTTGATCTTTATCTGCCCGGATCAGACAAGCAGGAGAGGCCGTATCCAAATCGATACCGATGGCTTTACCGAATGTGGTGGGAGTTGACACTCTGCGGCTACGCTACTGGCCGGCTGGCATTAAAAGTCCTTGCGCCAAAGATTGAGGGCCGGGCGGATGAATACATGTGTGCTCAACTAAGGTGGTTGAACAAGATGGACGGCATCGAGGAATCGGAGTTTGGCGCGTTGGTGTTGGGACAGACGCCGCAGCCGTTTGAACTACTGAACGAAGAGTACGAAAAACTTCAATCGATCTCAGGTGAAGCGTCTGTGAGGGCGCTATTGCGACGTGGCGAACTCATCAAGCAAGCCATGGGTAGGGCGTGCCGGGCGGAGATGAATGATCGATTACCTCGAGCGGGCTCTTAAGAGGTCTTCGAAGTCTGATTTCTCCGGACTCATCACTTTAGGAACTTTGGAAGACAAAATCTCAACGGCTCGGCGACTGAAAGCAGTCGGCACCACGAGCATTTACTGCCTCAATCTAGGTCGACGAAGTTGACTAATGTCGAAGCTAGGGCTTCGGCTGGTTCAGCGGCGCGTCGGTCACCGTGAACCATTCACCGGTGCCGTCGTTCGTTCTCAGCATGCGCATCATTTCATCGAAGTTGAACGGCCGCGCGCCGCGCCGGCCAAATACCGAAATCTGATTTCCACTTTCATCGACCGCGCGATCGCGATCGAGTGGTTTGGAGATGCCGAGCGCTTCGCCTTTTGTTTTGAAGCTGGCAATCAAAACCGGTTGCGGTCGCGGACTGAACCCGGCATATTCCGGCATCGTTTCCGGCGACGTGAGTTGCAATATCCGCAAGCCGTTCTTCCCATCAGCCACATACGCAAAGAGGCTCGCGTTGGTCATCGCGACTTTAACCTGGTGCGTATCGTTTAGTTTCCCGCCAGCATTGAAAGTTTGATCCAGCCGCGGCTTCTCCGGCTGCTCCACGTCGACAATTGCAATTCCCTCTTTGCCATTCGCGACGTAAGCGTAAGTGCGCGCCACATAAACGTCGTGAGCATCTGCAAGTGCGACCGAAGCGCCCGGGACCACTTTCGGCGAACCGGGCGAACTGAGATCTAATACTTTCATCCCGTCGTCATCCACGATAAAGCCATACCGAAACTGAATTGCAATTGCACGCGGATTGCGGAAAGCGATCTCCTCGGTAACGCGTGGGTTCATCGGATCGTCGATGTCAACCACAACCAGTCCGCGCGCTGTCGTTACATAAGCGTAGTGCCCGGCGATCGTGATGTTGTTCGCGTCGGTTAGCGCGCCATTCGGATTGAACGCACTTTTCGGATACTTAGCCGGCTCCAGCGCCCGCTTCAGGTAATTGTTTAGCGGGTCGCCGTCGAGCAAGGTTGCCGCGTTCACCAGAATCAATCCTTCATACTTATCGACGACATACAGATACGCATATAGCGGATGGATTGGCTGCTCCTCATTAACCAGTTGCTTGCGCGCCTCGCCCGTAAGTTTGCTCGCGCTTTCCGGATCGATCATGGTGCCGTCAGTCTTCATGCGCCAACGCGCCGGATCAACCGCTAACGTCGTCGGCGCCGCAACCGCAGTTGCGTATTTAGTTTTGACCCAAAACTTTTGGCCAAACCGCGACACCGGCGCCGTGGTAATTCGCTCGGAAAAACCTTTCTGATCTATCTGGGCAACATCGTAAACACGCAGCCCGCCCTCCCCCGCCGCCACGTAGGCATACTCGCCGCGCAACTGCACTTGCAACACCTTCGGATTGCCCACGTGCTCATAAACTGTTTCCAGCTCGCTGCCGCCATTAACAAATTTCGAGTAGTTATCCGGATAGGCAATTTTCTGCAGCGAACTACCAAAGACGGCTTGCGGTTCAGTGTGCTCGGTTGCCACTACTACTTCCAGCGCGTCGTCAGCCGCCACGTAAACATAGCGACCCATGAAGTTCACGAAGTTCGTTCCCTGCAATAACAGCTGGGCCAGCCAGGCGTTGTTGTCGTTCTGGGTTGAGACGTGACAGTCAGTACAGCTCTTTGTTTCTGTCGCGCGCACCGTGTGCGGCACGTGCGTATTAAACGTCTGCCCGGCAAAACCCTCCGCGGAAGTTGTTTGCTGTTGTGAATAAATCCATTCGCGATTTTGGTTTTGTGAACTGACGAGGATCGCCGATGAAGAACGTACCGGCGCCACGCGATTGCCGGTTACAGTGCCGTCGCGGCCCAACATGAAGATGTCGTCGCGC
The DNA here is from genome assembly GCA_035472495.1 of Pyrinomonadaceae bacterium. Lineage (GTDB taxonomy): Bacteria > Acidobacteriota > Blastocatellia > Pyrinomonadales > Pyrinomonadaceae > PSRF01. The sequence goes on from DATIPD010000011.1 coordinate 402,256, forward strand.
AAAACCTGGAAGTTGTACTGCGTGAAGTTGCGTGAGTCGCCGCCTTCGTTATGGCGGTTCGGCATCTTGCGATTCGCTTGCATCGACAGGTGACAACCAAAGCAGCTTGTCACCCACGACGAGTGACAGGAGACGCAGGTCATGTCGCTGTCGCGATGCGCCAACGCGTTGCCATCCGCCGGCACATCGCCCCAGGTAGCATTGTCCTTGCGAATTGTCTTTGAATAACGGCTCCTTTCGCTGTAGTCGCGGGTGCCGGGCGTAATCGTGTCGAGCGTTTGGATCACCCGCCACCAGCGGCCGGGCACGACCATCGAATTCTGAATAATGTCGCCGGTTTTCAGATCGACGTCTTTGCCATTCTCGTCTTTCTTTTTACGATCGCGCGGGATGCGCTGGAAGAGTGGGATCTTCGTGCCCGTTTCGTCGCGCACGCGAATGCCACGCGTCAGATCCTGTCCGCTTAGCGGCTGGTTTTGTGACTTGCGCCGTTCCGCCGCAGTCCCCGTCGCCGTCGCCGCAGCCGGACCGGAAGTGAAAAGGTTCGCGCGGGCGCGAATCGAGCCATGACAATCTTCGCAAGTTATCTCGATGGCAGCGCGCGGCTCGTTGTAAAGATTGCCGTCGCCATGCGAATCCTGGCGGAAGTGACAGTCGACGCAGTGCATTCCCTTCTCCAGGTGAATGTCGTTGAGATGAACTGCCTTCTTAAACTTGTCCGGATCGTCAGCTGCGACCAGATTGTTTTGCGCGTCGAGCAGGTTCCCTTTGCGGTCGCGTTTGAAAACTTTGCGGAACAACCAACCGTGACTGTGGAAGTCGCCAAACTGAGTGTTCTTCAGCAAGCTATTAAACTCCGGCGTGCCGGTGCCGTTGAGAAACTCCAGATCTGACCAGAGTCCGCGAACGCTTGAGGCTTCGGGATTTCGATTTAGTTTTTCGCGCTCCTCTTCCTGTGTCGGATTGTGTTGTTGCTTCGGATACAACTTGTCGCCATCACTCTCGTTGTCCCACCAGGTCATACCCAGATAGGTCGCAACCATATTTGTGCCCGGGTGCATGTGACAGGTCATGCACTGCGAGGTGGGAATTTGACTGGTGAACTGATGTTTAATCGGGTGGCCTGATTCATTCTTCGGAATGTTGAGATCGGCGGTTTGCGATCTACCAGAGTTGCCGGCGTCGTGATAAGCGGCGGAATGGGACGCGTCGCGATCGTTTGCGTAAATCACATGACACGCCGAACAACCAGACGAGCGATAGTCTCCCGGGTGATCGTTGGTGCCCAGGAAATTGAGCGTCGGATCGTGCAGCCGCGTCTTCTGCAATCCCAGGTAAACGGGATCAGTCCGTTGTGCACTACCAAATCCGCGCGCACTCAATCCCTTGTCCGGCTTCCCGGGGTCTTCGTCTTTGTCAGGCAGGCCAACCTCGAGTCGTCGTTTGCCACCGCGTTCGAAGACCCGCAGCACATTCCCCGGTTCAGAAATCTCCCAGCGTGGAATCGGATCGATAAAGTCGAGCAAGCCTTTGCTGCGACGCTCCTCGTCAGACGGCTTCGGAGTTTGAATCAAACGTTGCGAGCCGCCGGCTTCGCTATAGCTTTCGCCAAAGCGCAAGTCCTTCAGCGGGAAACCGCCGTTGTTATAAAGGGCGGCGCCCCAGAGCATTGCGCCGTGCGTCATCATGCTGCGCGCGACATTCTTCGACTCGACATCATGACAGGCGCCCCCGCCACACGTTTTCGCTGCGACCCGCAAGTCGCCGGGATTGACGAACCGTACGAACTCCCATCTCTCGCGCGCTAATAGACTAGCCGTCCGCTCCGGATTCGCGCCGGTGGCTTTGCCATCACGGCGCCACTCGTTCGGGAAACTAGCGCGGACGTGTGCTTCGTTTTTGATTTGCTCGATCGACCTGGGATCGTCGCCGGTTTTTCGCGGGACCGGATTGCCACCATGACAAGCGGTGCAAGTGAGCCCGACTGCGTCTTTGTCGCCGTTAACTTTTTCGAGCGTTTCCGTCGTGCCGTACTTGTGCATCGGCTCGATCTGAGCGTGACAGGTGACGCAACCTTCGAGGCTTGCCGATGAAGACGTTTGAGTTTGGGCGTGGACGACAGCAATCGGCTGTTTCAATCGAAGACTTGACGAATTTGCCGGCTCCTTAGCCTTCGCTAGAAAGGCCAGGCTCAGGCCGCTGACAAGCGACAAGCTAAGGACAAGAGAAATATTCTTCAGTCGGTTCATACGTTGATACCAAGTGCGTTTACCACAGAGACACCGAGAACACAGAGGTAACACAGAGAGTTACTTGTCATATCCGAGAATCTTTCTATGTATACCTTTCTTTAGCACCTCAACATTGAAATTAATCAACAACCCCAAGCGCCAGCCGCCGAGACGAAGATAAGTAAGAAGCTGCGCATCGTGAATTGGAGCGAGGGCCTGCACCGATTTCACCTCCACAATCACAAGACCTTCGACAATAATGTCTACTCTGTATCCAGCCTCAAGCCGAATCCCCTTGTAATCAAGGGGCAATGGGTCCTCACGTTTGAAGCTAATGCCCCTCAAGAACAATTCGCGACACAAGCACCTTCTATAGGCAGACTCCAAAAGGCCCGGACCGAGTTTTCTATGGACCTCAATCGCCGCTCCAATGATCTCGTGACTTAACTGATTTAGCTGGTAAGTCATCCTTTGCTCTCCGCATAGTTTTTCTCTGTGCCACCTTCGTGAACTCCGTGTCTCTGTGGTGGACCTGAGAAGTTAAGTACCAAGCGGTAAGCGAAAGCGGTCCTACTAAAACACCTAAAACACCAATTTCAACTGCGCAAACAAGTTGTAGAGCGGTTTGCGCGGGCTAATCACATCGGGCTCGCAAAAATCCCCGACGTTTGGCGGACAGTTGCGCGCACGGTCCGTAAAGATGTCGCGGAAACCACGGCCAGTCTGCAGCGTCGACGCACCGAAGGTTACGGTCACGTTATTTATTAGAAACGGCCGATAGGCGACGCCCACGCTGTAGTCGAACCCAATGTCATGCCGAATGTGGTTTTGAAACAAAACATACTCCAACGGTTCCGTCCGATGAAACCGCAGGTAGTTCACATTGAAGACGGTTTTGATTCGCTGCGTTAACTCTACATCGACGCCGGCGTTGTAAATCAGGATCCCCGGGTTAACAAAATTTGCCTGACCCTGCGTCTTGCTACTACGCAAGCTCGGCAGAATACTATTCAGCTGTACCAGTCCCACGCCGGTCTGCGTCAGACGAATGCCGTTGCGGTTCCAGAACGAGAACTGACCGCCAACGAAATTTGGATCATCAAAGATTGCGTCGAAGCCTGTGGCCTTCTTGTCAGTTGGATTGCTGTCGCCCTGCGCGAAGAACATTGAACCTTTGAAACGCAAAAAATCGTGATCGACTGACGCCTCAACTGCACCCATGTTTGAGCGCACACTGACGCTACGTCCGGCAATCGGGTTGCGGTCGTCGCGGCCGAAAGCAAAGTAATAGGCGTGACTCAGATTCAACCGGCCCAGATGGCCGTCACCGGTGATACCAACATAACCGACCTTGATCGCATGCGGTCGCACATCGCCAATCAAAGCCGGGCGCACCAGAAAGCCGTTGCGGTCGTACTCCACGCTGCGCCGATCGTCGTTGTAATGCAAACTCCCCTGAATGGTGAAGCCCTTGCGAATGAAGTCCTGCCGAAAGAGGTTGGCGATGTAGACGTTTTGATGACGCGTATCGAAACGATTTAGTCCGCTATTCGTGTCCTTCTCCAGCATTGAAAAATACGCGGCGTTAAACTGGACCCGGTTGTTTTTTGCGGAACCAAAGAAACGCAGTCCGAGATTGTTGTCGGAAAAAATGAAGCCGCGAAAGTCAGAAACAAACGGCTGGATTCCGGCGCGAACCGAAACGAAGTCGTAGTTTGCGTTAACGTCCCACAACTTCACTTCCCCAAACGCTTCTTCCAAAGAAACGTGCGTGTCGGTGCGGTTGGCGCCGCGGCGCACGTCGATATTTACAACTCCATTCTCGCGAGCGTTGAGATAATTGGGAATGCTGAAAGTTGGCGAGATCTTGATGGCCCAGTCACGCGGCTTGAAAGTGGAATCGCCGTGAAATAATTCGAAGCTCACCTGGACCGTTTGGTTGACGGCTAGCTGTTCTGGTTGTCCAAAAAATTCGCCACTGCCCGGTTCGTCGCTGCTGACATCCGAAGGTGTGGGCGCGCGTCGCTGCTCTACCGCCGTCGTGCTAACGGCTGAGAGAATCATGAACAGCTTGTCACCTCTGATTGGATAATCGCCTTTTAAGACACTCTGGTTGTACGGGTCCCACCAGCGACCGCGCGTAAAGGGAATATCGCGACCCCGTGCGGCGCGATCCCCGTAACGATCATACTCGGGAAATCCTATGCGCCAACGATCGCGAACTTCCTTGCGCGATTCGTCAGTTTGCGGCTCGGAGTTGACGGTCTCTGCGCCGGCGTTACCGGTGGGCTGGTCGCCCGGTGTTCCTGGAATTTTTTTGAGTTCAACTTGATCGAGCGGAATATCGACGACCGTATCTTTGCCGCTTTCCACGATCACGTTTTCGAGAGCTTCGCCACGCGGAAGGGCAAACTCACCGTAGTTTTTGTCTTTATCAAATTTGGCAACGTGCGGACGCGCGGTGCGCACCCGATAAGCGCCGGCGGGTAGCTTGAAGGAATAAGTGCCGTCGTTCGCGCTGCGTATGCGTTTCCATTTTCCCGTAACTTGATTGGTGACGACTACGGAAACGCCCGAGATTGGCGCGCCAGACGCAACTCGTACAGTGCCTTTGAGATTTCCTGAGCCCTGGGCCGACGCGGCTGTACAAAAGCACATCGCGCTAAGCGATAACGCTGCAAGATGGAGCAGCAGAAAGCGCAAACGGCGGTGCCGTAGGCACGAAATGTTTATAGAACCAGATGGTCTACTTTCAGTCCTCTTTTGGTTGTAACAAAATCCCAGCCATTTTGTTACAACCAAAAGAAAGTGTCGTTGTATTTGCGGGGTTTCTATAAACATTTCGCCGCCACGCGGCTCCAGCAAAAGAAGATCACTTCAGAGCTGACCACCTGGCTCCATTAATCAAACTCAACCGGCGAACCTGAAGCTGACTCGTGGTTTGCCTTGTAACATACGAGTGGCAGTGAGGCAATGAAAATTGGATCGATGAATCTACAGTGGATTCAGTCTTTGTGATACATTGGGCGCCAGTTTTCGGATGTAGGTTGAGTTGAATCACCAAGATGGTTTTCGGTTCACACTTCAGGTTCCGAATGCTGCTCGCGTTGTGCGTGGGCATGCTTTTTCTGAGCGCCACGCAGCTGCAACCGCGCCCAACCCTGGCCCAGTCTTCCGGCCCAATTCTCATTAGTCATGAAGATTCTACTCGCGCGCTTTCATTTGAATCCGTAACGCAACAGCGCGAGCCATTTTCATCGGCGGCGCCCGTCAGGTTTGGAGTCGACGGCCAAACGCGCGTCATGCTGTTTGTGATGAACCTGACTCTGCAATCAGGCGACACGGTGAGTGCGATCAGTGTGGAAGCTGAAGACGGCGACCATCACGTCTATTCTTTGCCGGTTGAGTTCATCGGCACGCTGCCGGATCATCCGTGGGCCACTTCGCTCGTTGTTCGTCTCAACAGCGCGATGGAAGATCTGGGCGACGTCTTGATTCGCGTCTCTTATCGCGGCGCCGCCAGTAATCGCGTGCGGCTTGCCATGGGACACATCGGCGGCGGTTTACCTGATGACGACGGCGCCGTGGCGACACCTGGCACCAACGTTCCCAACGCGCCGAGTGCAACCGCCGGAAACTTAACTATTGGCGACGTGCAAACAGTTATTAGTCAGGCTGTTTCCGCGGCGGTAGCACTTAATCGAAATGTCACAGTTGCCGTTACTGACCGCGAAGGAAACGTTCTCGGCGTCTTCGTGATGACCGGCGCGCCGGCCAGCACAACGATTCGGAGTGTTGGAACAAACGGCCAGGGACTTGAAGGCACGATCGTACCGGCGACGATTGCGGCGATATCCAAAGCCGGCACCGGCTCATTTTTTAGCACCACTGGAAACGCATTCACCACGCGCACTGCGGGCTTCATCATCCAGGAGCATTTTCCGCCCGGCGTGCAGTTTCGCCCCGGCGGTCCGCTTTACGGCGTGCAGTTTTCGTCGTTGCCTTGTTCCGACATAAAGAAGCCGGGGCTGCCGCTGGGACTGTCGGGTGATCCCGGTGGCTTGCCAATTTACAAAGACGGAATGGCGGTTGGCGGAGTTGGTATCGAGGGCGACGGACTTTACACAGTCGATCGCGATCCGGCTGATTTCGATCAACCATTCGAAGAGTTGATCGCAGCTTCGGCGGTGCGCGGGTTCGAAGCGCCCGGCAACATACGCGGTGACAACATTCTGGTCGACGGTATTCGTCTGCCTTATTCAAACGTTGGCGCGCCACCGGCGCCGCCAACAATTGCGTTTGGCAGTTTGCCGGGAGTTGTGCCCGGCGCGTTTCCAATTCGTGCTGCTCAAGTTTCAGCGTTCGTTCCCGCAAATGTGGGCGGCATTGCCGGCGAAGTCGACACGCGCTTCTTTCCGTTCGTGGCAGGCGCAGTTCCCGCCGGTCCAAATTCGCTAACTGCCGCTGAAGTGCAGACAATAATTTCGCACGCGGCGCAGCAAGCAAACATTACGCGCGCGGCGATTCGCCAACCACTCGGCAGTAACGCGCGCGTGTCAATCGCTGTGGTAGATGCAGCGGGAAACGTCCTGGGAGTTTTCCGCCAATTGGACGCGCCGGTTTTCGGCTTTGATGTTTCGGTGCAAAAAGCGCGAACGGCGGCCTTTTATTCAAGCTCAACTGCGGCAGTTTTATTGAACGGCGCAGGCTTAGCTACTTACGTAAATCGGGCCGCCGCCGATGGGCTACGGCTCGACGGTTCGGTGGCCTTCACTGATCGCGCCGGCGGCTTTCTTCATCGCCCGTTTTTTCCGGACGGAATCAACAACACTGCGGCTGGGCCCTTCAGCACGCAGTTGGTCGACTGGAGTCCGTTCAATGTCGGGCTACAACTCGACTTGGTCAAGACAAACCTGCTGGCGGCGATTGGCGGCGCCGCCGTGCCGTGCAGCACGATTCCAAACTTGCCGAACGGAATACAAATTTTTCCAGGCAGCGTTCCCATTTACAAAAACGGCGTGCTGGTTGGAGGAATCGGAATTAGCGGTGATGGAGTGGATCAAGACGATTTGATCAGTGCCGGCGGTGCGAATGGTTTTTCACCCGCGCCGGCAATTCGTTCGGACCAGGTCTTTGTTCGGAGCGTGCGACTTCCCTTCCTGAAGTTTCCTCGCAGTCCGAACCTTTAGTCGATGCCCTTCGCAAACATGAAACGCGTCATCTTTCTTGTTCTCCCGATCGTCGCAGTGCTGTGCTACGCGCCGCACCCCTCCGCTTCCAGGGATGCGGGTACGGTTTTGCGCCTGCGCGTGAGAGTGCGAATCGAAGAGTCTTCACCAAGAGGTCTCTCACGCAAGCGCTTCTATCTCGCGAAAGGTTCACTTGAACAAAACAAAGCGATGGTCGACACGATCGCGCAGCGTGCGGTGGTGTCGCGTGACTGTTATTTCCGCAGCGCCGGCGCGAGTGAAGCACTAATCAAGTGGCTGAAAGACAACGACTGCGAGTCGGTTTATTGCCGCGAGATCCAGCCGGACGATCTTGATGGCGCGAATGCTGTCCCGGAATTCATCAACGCGATGGCCGTCGGGGAGAAACAATTAGGCAGTCGCGATCTGGCGCGCAAATGGTTGACGGTAAACCTTCCCGAAAAACTGCGCAGCGGTTTTTACCAGGAGCGGCAACGCAATCTGCAAACGAGTTTGCAACAGCTGGAGACGAGTTCGGGGGCGAAGGTGCTCTCGGTCATGACTGACAGAAACGGCACCGCCTACTTTACCGATCTGGAGCCGGGCATTTACACGCTTGCAAATATTCTTCCCACTGAAGTCGGCGCAAACAGTTTGCTCTGGAATTGCGAAGTGCAGGTGAAAAAGGACGACCAGGGTTACGAAAAGCCTTATCTGATCATGAATCGAAAAGATAAGGACAAGAACGTGAAGTGTGTGGCTGTAGAGAAGCCGCTGCCAGTTTGTGAAGCGGTTAAGTGAATTGTTGATTTCCCGCGTTGGTAAGTTAGAAGTCAGAAGTCATACGGATCGCGGCTACTGGGATCGCGGGCGTCTCGCCCGCAAAGAGCGCGCAGCGCGAACAAGTTTTTGATGTTGCAACAGCCATCTCACAAATCGGTTTGCCAGCCACCGAATTCGCGCTACGCGCTCATTGCGGGCGAGACGCCCGCGATCCCAGTAGGTAGGAAGCGCTGTCCCAGAGTTCTGATGACTGTCTTGTCCATGGCGATTTGTTTCGCCAGCGTAAGTGTTTCGGCCCAGAAACACCGGCGCGCTCCAGTAAAGCGTCCGCCGGCTGCGACAGTTAAAGGAACCGACTATTCGCACTTCTTTCACTCAACGCCGAAACACAAAGGCGCCTGCAATACCTGTCACCAGATCCCAACTGACAACTGGAAAAAAGTGCGCGACTATCCGGATGTTGCTGACTATCCGGGACACAGTGCCTGCGTCAGTTGTCACCGGGCGCAGTTCTTCAAAAGTGCCAAGCCGGTTATCTGTTCCGTCTGTCATTCAAAAGTTTCGCCAAGAGATGATGCCCGGTTTGCTTTTCGGAATCCGATCGAGCCGCGTCAGTTTCTCATAGAGTTTCCTCACGACAAGCATCAGGACGTGATCGCCAAAATGCTCCGTCCAGGTGAACCGCGTTTTGTGTACGCCTCGTTTAGAGTCAACGCTGACGAAAAGCATTTCAACAACTGCGAGATTTGTCATAGTCCGAAGACGAAGGCGCCGGCCGCACCTGTCAATGGTTGGCCCGACGCATTCGTTCCGGACGCAGCCTCGTTCAAGTCAGCGCCGACTACCCATGCTTCCTGTTTCAATTGCCACTGGAAAGCACAGCAACCGGTAAATGATAACTGCGCCGGGTGTCACAAGCTGAGCGACAAACTGTACATACCTAACGACACTGTTACGCGCCTATCGATGAAGTTTCGCCACGCGCGCGAGCAGCATATTGCCGAGTGCACCACCTGTCATATCAACATCACGAAATCCGCCACCTTAAGCGGCTTGCAACCAGACGTGCCGATTAGCTCTTGTTCGGAATGTCATAACCGTGAAGGATTGCGGCGCGATGTCGGCAACGAACTGGAAGCGCTGGATAAGGACCGTAACTTCGTGTGCAGTTATTGTCACACGTCGGATGTTGGCCACCGGGATGCACCGGCGAGTCACTATTTTGTCGCGGGTCGGGAGCCACTCCTGCGCAAGGATTTGAAGTGACGAACAACTTTTCTCATTCACACAATGGCTTTAGCAATTAGAGTCAACAGCCGATATTCCGGTAAGTACAAAACTGCGGCGAGCGTATTCGTGGTTTGCTGTCTCTGTGCTCTCGGTGTATCTGTCGTGAATTCAGCGAATCAGGCAATCACCACGGAGACACAGCGGGCACAGCGGATGCACAGAGAGTTCTTACTACTAGTTGCGCCTCAAGGTCCTGACCTCGACTATTCAAACTTCAAACACTCAAGCGATCGTCACAAATCACTCGCATGCACGTCATGTCACGAACGACGAGACAATTCAGCGACGCCAATCTTCCCCGGACACAAAGCCTGCACGAGTTGTCACCTGGCGCAGTTTGTGACGCCGAACGTTCCCATGTGCGCTATCTGCCACTCCGACGTCAGCAATTCAAATCCGCCGTTGAAATCTTTTCCGACCAGCTTTCGCGAAAGCTTCAACGTGAAATTCGATCATGCCCAACACATGAACGGCGCCGCGCGCCCAGCGAGCGGTTGTGCGGCGTGTCATGCTCGCGCTGGCGGACGCGCCGCGGCGCTGGGAATTCCCGCGGGCCTGGCCGCTCACAATCAGTGCTACACCTGCCATACGCCAAACAGTAAGTCGCCGGCCGGTCGTGAGATTGCTTCTTGCGGTATTTGTCATGATCAGCGAAGTGTTTCGCGAACGTCGACAAACGCCCCTTCGTTTCGCTACGCCTTCAGTCACGCTAAACATTCTCCAGCACAACGACTCGCCTGCGCTGACTGTCACCAACTTACGCCGGGCGCCGCGCAATCGCGTCAGGTTAGTTCACCGGCACCGCTCGAACACTTTGCTATCGCGCGTGGCAAGACCTGTTTGAGTTGTCACAATGGCCAGCGTTCATTCGGCGGCGATCTGGCATTCAAGGAATGCCGACGCTGTCACACCGGCTCAAGCTTTAAGATGCCAATGTGAAGAAAATTTGGCCGCGGATTAACGCGGACGACGCAGATCTGAACTAAATCAAATCAAAGTCCAATTTTTCATAGCGGTAGACGCTTGACCGATTTTTGCCATTTCTATCTCGCTCCCCGTTCGTCCGCGTAAATTCGCGGCTAATAACCGATTGACACCCCCGAGCCAGGAATCTAAGATTTGCCCTCCCCTGCTGGTTCATGGCAACTCTATTCCTGAGAATTTCGTCTGATGCTTGAGGTAAGTCGATGAGAAGACTATTGATTCTGATTGCGATTCTGGGATGCGCCGCTTGTATGGCAATCGGCGGTCGCGCCAACCTGGCGCTGCAGGATGCGGCCAAGGAGAGCAAGACCCAGCCAAAGGCAGTCACGCTGGGCAAGGACAGCCAGTCAGACAAATACGGCGAAGTGCCGTTCAATCACGAGAACCACTCGACTAAGAATTACAGCATCGACGGCACCAAGCCGATCGTTTGTGTCGAGTGTCATCACACCGACCAACCGAAGACCGCACTCGTCGCTCCACTAAAGACATCTGAACGCGAGGTGGCTTTGACGGCGAAACTGCTGGAAGCTGCAGACACGAAACCGGTGAAGGAGTGTCGCGCTTGTCACCTGCAGGCGGGTGATGACAGCGCGCCATTGCCCACGGTCACCTACGACGGAAAAACCACTCCGACGAAACTAACGAACGAAGTGGCCTATCACACCAACTGCAACATCTGTCACGACAAAGCCATCGCAGCCCGGCCCGCGCTCAAGGGAAAACTTGCCGGCTCAAACGACTGTCTGGTTTGTCATAAGCCGGTAAGCTAAAAAAGGGAGACAGGGGCAGCAGCGGTAGGCAGGAAAAGGATTGCAATAAGAAATGACTCGGCCCGCGGGCCTGCACCTGCTCCTGACTTTTATGGCGCGCCAAACCGCCCGCGATACTCGCTCGACACCAGGAACGACTTCACCATTTCAGCCGCGCGAAAGTCGCCGTTGAAGGAGTTCAGCTTTTCCAGCCAGAACTTAAACCCAGCGTAGTTTGTGTCTTGTCCCGAGTTCACATCCCGCCGCAAGTAACCAAAATATTCCATCAATACAAACGCTCTGTTCGTCTCGCGGGTTCTGGTGTCAGAGTCTTCGGCAACCGAACGTAAAACTTGCGAACGTTTGCTGGCGTCAGCCGGCGTCGAACCCAACACCGAAATCAATAACGATTTCTCAAACGCTGACAACACACCTCCGGCGTTTTGATCCAGCTTCGTCACAAACTCGTCTGCTGTCATTGTTGCCGGATACGCAGTTGTAAACCGGGCGCGGCCCACAAAATTGAGCATGTACGCCTGCTTGTTGGCTTCAAGCTGGGCCTGCCAGTTCCCGACGCCAACCTCGACGCCCTGACTCACCAATGGCGTGTCCGCCATGAACTCTGATCGGCGTATGTTTGGAACTGGAAATCCTGATGGCGAACCCGGCGTAGGAATAGTTGGATCAAACGCGTCGCCGTACGCTACCTGATAGGCGCGATAGACCAGGAAACCGGTTTCCTGAAATTCAATCGACAGGAAAAACGCGGCGCTGGTGTCGATGCGTTTTACTTCGCGACATGGCGTACTAAACAAACAACTCTCGATGTTACTAACCCAGAATGCGAGGCCGCTCGCGTCCGGCACGCGTCCAAGAAAATCGTCGTAGTGTTTGGTCACAAAAAAGTCTGACGCATCAATGGGATTCCCCTGAGTTGCAGTGACGTCGCCCATGTTCTGACTTGTGGTATTAACCGGGAAGATGAGGCTGGGCGGATTAATTGTGTATCCCGAGCGCACAAACGCGACCTCATAAAATTGACCCACGAAGGCGCCGTTAAATGACCAGGTGCCATCCGCCCCGGTGGTCATTTGCTGCAACACGACTGCGTTTTGTAGCAGGCCAACCACAACGCCTGACAATGGGCCACCGCTCCCGACCACGCGACCAAAGACGGTGGCTGGTTGCGGTGTGGGCGTGGGTGTAGGAGTGGGCGTGGGTGTCGGGCTCGGTGCGGTGCCAGTTGCCGTCCAGTTCAACTCAATGATGCCTGTCTCGACTCCATCGCCGTTGTCGAAACCATCGACAGTCAATTGATAAGTGGTGCCGGCGGAAACGGAAAAACTAACGCGGCTGGCTGTAGTTTCACCGGGAGCAAGATCATCGTTCACAATAATTCGCGAGAGACTGCCGACACTGTTGCCGGTCGAGGCGGCAAGAATCGTGTCGAAGCCGCTGCCTTCGGTATCAAAAGTTGCGGTGCCGTTCACCGGCGAGGTCCAACGAAACCAAACCGATTTTCCGCCGGCGCCGCTCGCGTTTCCCGGTAGCATCACCGGCTCGCCGACCTCTTTGGTAGCGCCGGTGCTGTTGCCGATTGTTCCACCAGTTACATCTTGAATGACCGTGGCGTTAGCGAGATTATCGTTCACCGGAATTAGTGGCGTCGGCGTGGGCGTCGGTGGCGGCGGCACTGTTGACCCAACGGCGTAACCAAACGAATCGAGCGCGCTGACATCGTTGGCCGTAATCGGGTTGCGTTCACCTTCGCCGATGTTTGGATCCATGATGCCGATGTATAGACCTGTGATGTCGTCATCCTTCCAGTGACTCGATTGATTGCCGTCGCCCACGTCACCAGATGGTCCGCCGGTCGACAGTCGCAGTTCCTGCGTTCCGAAAGTGTTGTTCTGCCCGTTGAAGTAAACCTGCGTTCCACCTGAGGTCATGATCCTGGCAACGGTGGCGAGATTGCTCAGATTCGCCGCGCCCGGTCGAAAACGAAAGAGGTCCCAGACGGCGGTCGGTGCATAGACGGCGCCACCGGATTCAGAGACAAAGCCGAGCGCGTGCCCGATCTCATGCGCGACTACGGAATCAAAGTCGATCTTATTCGACGAGATTCCGTTGCTCGGATCGAAATCAAATGAGAAGGCGGAGTTGAAACCGATGGCTGCGTCGGCGCTTCCCATGGGTATCGCGTTGGGGTCGGTGATGTCTGGAACGAGCCCGAGAGCGCGCGCGTTGGCCCGGCTGAATCTGACAGTCAACGACTTCCGCGCCTGGCTGCTGAGTTCGGTGGGAACGCTCGGGCCGGCGGGCAACGCATTGTAAAGTTGAGCTTCAGCGGAAGTTGGGAAATTTGCGAGCAACCGGCTGCGCACTTCGGAGTAAGGATGCGTTTCTTCCTCGCTTCCTGTGACCCCGAGAATATCGGCAGAAAAAGGATCGCCAAAAGCTGACGTGCCAAAATCGACGTCGACGACGACGGTGATCGGCGTGGAGACAATCGCTTCCCAACGATTGGCTGCGACGATAAAAGCATTTTTCGCCGTCTGGTTTTGATTTAACTGCGACGTCGCGTGCAGCACGATGCGCAAGCCGGCGGAGGGTTGAATGTTGGGAACGCCATCGAGCGGTGCGCTCGCGGCGCGTTCACTCGGGCTCGCATCGCGGCGGGGCGCCCCAGCGTAGATGACCTGCATGTCTCCGCGCCGACGTCTCAGTTGCTCACGCTCGACGGCTGTGGCGACACGGCATTTCGCTTCCCCGTCGGCCTTCATCTGCATCACAAACGCCTGCGTCGATGTTGCCGACTTATCAGCTTGAGATACCGACTCGCCAAGATCGAGTTGGGCGCGCGCCACCCGCGACGCAAGCCAACCCGACGTGAGTAGCGCGGCCAGAACAACGGCAATTAACTTGAGCCGAAACATCTTCGTCGGTTTTCTTTCGTGTCGTTTCGGTTCGTTTTCGTCTTTATTAGTGGTCATTGCTTTCCACACTACAAAGCTCACCCACGAAATTACACGAACGAGCAAAACACGAATCACACGAAAAATACGTCACGGCTGTTTCACTCTCTTGCGGCGGCGACATCTCCGGCCGGCGCGAGCAGCGAAGGGTTCCAATGACGTTTATCCTTAACGTGCTGCACGTGACAAGAGATACAGTTCGGCAGGTCTTTGGCGATCAGCACGCGGCTTGTTCCCGCTTCAACATAACCGTTGTGACAGTTGCCACATGTCGTTCGCGGAGTTTGCCGGTCGATCGGAGCAAACGTCCTGTGGCAACTCGAGCACGACAACTCTCCTTCCTTGTTTCCGGGCAAACCATTCGCGCGCACCCGTTGCACGTGTAGCGCGTGAAATTGTTTGCTGCGCCACTTCTCATCCGTGTCTACCGGCAGTCGCTCGATCGGAATCTGCTTCGCTTTCCAGTCAGCTTCGGTTAATCCCGTCCAGATCCATTTTTGATCTTTAACCGGATATCCAAACGTGCCGCCATGCGGTGTCTTTACTCGCCGCCCGTTGTATGAATTCTGATTCGCGTCATTGTGGCATTCGGTGCAAGTCGACAGCGCGGCAGTCGCGGCTCTGAATTCGGCGCCGCGGTGCTCAGCATGACACGCGATACAACCAATGCCCGCGGCAACGTGCGGCTCAATTACGGTGGCGACGAAAGCCTCGGCGGTGTGACACTGCGCGCAGTTCTTTTCCATGCTGCCGGTCAACGAGTGACAGCTCGTACAGGAATTTGCATTCGCTTTCGCCGCAATCGGAGGGAAAACGCTTAGATTAGATCGCGAATGCACACTAGCCACCGGTGCTGGTGAATACACACTCGCGTAAAGGTAGGCAGCGGCGACCGATAGGAACGTCACAATAACCGCGCCCCAAACAAAGAACGAGACCGGCCAATGCGATCGCAAGTCGGTCGTAGATCTCCAGTTGAAAGCTGCTTTTCCGGCGCGTCGCTGCCCCTTGGGAAAAAGTGGCGACGGTCGCACCATCTTGCCGGCCTCGCGAATGCGTTTGTCCCAAAAAATGTCGAGCGCCTTGTCACCCGGTAACGGCGCCGCGCGCGTTTTTGCGTGGGCTTTTTTCTCGCCGGTGTCCGGGGCCTCGAGCTTCGCCGTGCCCAGGTTTGGGCTACTGAGATTGCTTGTGTCAACTACCGTCCCGATTTGCAGCGAGACTTTAAGGACCAACGCGTCTTCGGTTAGATCGGTTTCCAACAGGAACGGGCCAGCCTCGAGCAGATCGCCCGGCGCCAGTGCTTCGTTTTCCTCGACTGCTTTGCCGTTGATCTTGACGGGATTTGAAGGACGAAGCCCGAAGAGAAAATACGTGTCGTTGATCAACTTGATTCCCGCCTGGGCACGGGAAACGGCGGGGTGATTCAGCAGCAGTTCACATTCCTGCAGACGTCCGATCAGGAGACCGTCAGTGATGATGGTCACTGGATCCTGGACCAGGTCCTCACGAATGATGATGTACTTATTTTCTTGCGGCATTGAGAAGCGTTAACTGCAGCAACGCCCTTTGTCATTAACACAACCACCGGGCTCAAGCCACGGTGTTAATGAAATCTACTTCACGGCGAAGAACACAACTTGAACAATGTGCACAACCATCAGCGCCAGCATCAGCGAGGTTGAAATCACGTGTGGCGCAATCCAGAGTTTGAGAACCTTGTGCAGACAAATCAGAGCATCGACGCGGCGCAGAGTAACAGCCGTTTCCACCGCACGCAGCAGTTGCGTTCGTTCCTCGGCGGTGGCCAGTCGAGTTAAGCGATCCCGGAACGCGCGGCGGGCGTTCGCAAGCAGCGCGGTCAACTGCTCACGCTTTACAAACTGGCGCATGAGAAACGAGACACTCAAAAACTTTCGGACAACTTGCTTCTCGACTTCTTCCTTCAGCCAACCTTCGCTGTGCGTCCTTATCTCGGCAAACTCCTGCCGCAACTCTTCGCGGCGCCCGACCAAATCTTCGAGCAACAGCGGTTCACCTTCGATGCTGGTCATTATCCGGGGAGCGACGATGTAGGCGGCCACGCCAAATAAGCCGGATAGGATCACTACGTCGAACGCGATATAGAGCAACGTTGTCAGCAGTCCACCGGTTCCGCGTCCAGCGTGCAACATCAGAATTAAACCGCCGAGCGCGCCAAAATAAACATGGACCAGCAACCAGTAACGTAACGGCCCGGCGCGTCGCCGATAAACTTGTTTCCGCAGCGGGTAAATCATGACTACGACCACGCCAAACAAGCCCACCAGTCCCGTGAGCCAGCGCATCGTGAACCACCTACCGGCAAACACCTTATCCAAACCGTGTTGCGCGAGCAGCCAGATCGTAACTATCAAGGCAACGACAATTGCGGCCACGCCGCCAACGTGAAACAGACGGCCGACCGGATCACTCTTATGAATGTTGCGGCCGAAGGCCTGCGATTCGTTGCGAAAAATCAAGCCCTGAGTTTTTTGCAGTTCACTGAAGTATTCGACGGGATTGACTCGCAACAGCGCGCCGGTGGGACAGTTTTCCTCGCACGAATACGCCTGACGCTTCACACCTTCCGGATTGAGCGACGTGTGTTCGCAGAGATTGCATTTGATTGCGACAACATCGTCCGCTGGAGTGAGGTCGAGCTGCGGCGTTGGCGGAGTCGAAAGACTAAACGCTCGTTTGAGCGTGCCCATTAGATCAAATGTGGCCGGCAGATCGCCGTTTTTCGGAACCATCGAGATCGCATCGTACGGACACTGAGTCGCGCAGTCGAAACACCCTATGCAAGTTCCCGGATCGATGTCGACATGCCCACGCGGGTCGCGAAAGATGGAGCCGGTAGGACAACCGGTCAAACATTCGGGGTCCTTGCAATGCATGCAGACCTGCGGTGACAGCACATGTTGCATGCGTTCGTTACCGATGGCTACCGGTCGGGTGATGCTAATGCCCCGTCGCAACAGCCGCGACTGCCCATGCACCTTGTGACAGGCGAGCGAACAATTGCCACACCTGACACAGAGATCCATATCCATCACGAGCAAGTTCGCGCCGTCGGAAATCCCGGTAGTAATCTCCGCTTCCGCCGACGCCATCGCGCGCAAATCTTCCACGGCTTCGATCGACGGCGGGTTGTCGTCGGCCGTCGAGAACGCCTCAAACGCCGCAATGATCTGCGCGCGAAGTTTTGGATCGGCGACGAGTGGCGCGAGCGGAATCTCCAGGACTTCGGTACGCGCCATGGCCGAGGCGCTGTACTTCCACGTCGCGTTCTCCTCCGCCCCGTCCAGTCCCAGGCAATTCCCCGCGCCCAGGAAATCGACGCCAATGGTTTGGCCCATTCCCACTGCCACACCTGCCGAAGCCGGATCGAGGGGCACACCGCGCACGCGTCGCACCCACCCGCTCTTGATTAGAACTATGTTTTCTATCGCCGAGGACTCTTCACAAAGCACGTGGTGCTTCCCGTAGACCATGAACTTCCCAATTTCGCGCATCTTGCGAATGATGGCTTCATCGGCCCGGTGACCTTCGTCAGCCAGGTCTTCCAGCATCCGACCAAGTCCATGTTTGCGGTAAGTGTCGTCGAGTACCTGACCAAACTTCGGCAGTTTCCGCAGCAGGCGCAGCGCCGGACGAGTGACCTCCAGCACCAGCGCCGTTTCGTGTTTGGGCACCACTATCGTCGCGTTGCGTTCCACTCCGGCGAGCACCGCCATCTCACCGAAGCAAGTGCCGCGCGGTAAGCGACTAATCTTTCTTTGTTCCCCGTCACGATCGGCGATGTAAACGTCCAGCGCGCCTTCGACCGAAAGATAGAAAGTGTTTCCGCCCCACTCGCCCTGACGCGTGATCGCTTCAAGGCTGTCGTAACGAAACAGACTGACGTATGGTCCGACGCGTTTGCCGCTCGCGTTGACCTTGCCTTCGACAATTACTTCCAGGTCGTTGGCGTTCTTTAGCTTTCCGTTTACTTCAATGAAGAGTTCAGACGTGAGGTCAAGCGACCGCAAAGCGTTGAGAATTGCCTCCCGGTCGGTGATGTGGCGCGACATGACGGATTTATACTACGTCAGGATGCAAATTTAAACGATCAGTATCTGAACCTTTCTCGCTAGCGACAGAGCAGAAGCTGGCCGCGGGTGAACGCAGATTCACGCGGACCAGCAAAAAATCATGTGATTGCCAGGAGTCAATAGTTGCCACTTAGTCGTGCTCCCATTCTTATCATCGTAAATCTGCGTTAATCCGCGGCCAATCCTTACAGTGGTTTTCGTTGGCTCAGCTGTTTGATTTGTCTTATAGTGAAACCGTTATTTCATTCTGTTCGGTTTATCACTTGAGCTCGTTAGAATTCCCGGCCCGGGCTCGTACCTGGCTCTCATATGTCATTGGAATCACTTCTGTCCCTGCCCCTGGAAAAGCAGGTCGGACAATTTTTTTACATCGGCCTTGCCGGCACTGAACTCGACGCCGAAGCGCGCGCACTGATTGAAGAAGTGCAACCCGGCGGCGTCATCATTTTCGGGCGGAACGTTGCCGGCCCGCAGCAACTGCGTGACTTGCTCGATGGTGTCCGTGAACTCTTGCCCAGCGGTCCGCTGCTCGGCGTCGATCAGGAAGGCGGTCTGGTTGACAGGCTCCGGAAAATTTTCACGCCAATGCCTTCAGCGCGAACTATCCGCCAGCATGGCGATCTGGCCGGCGCACGCGCGCTTGGCCGCATCACCGGCGAGGCCCTGCGACTGCTGGGCTTCAACATGAACTTCGCGCCGGTGATGTCGATCATGACCGACGAGCGCGATCTTCTTTCAAATGGACTTTATTCGAGATCGTTTGGCCGCTCGCCCGGCGAAGTGCTCGGCTACACAACTGTGTATCTGCGCGGTCTGCAGGAAACCGGAATCATGGGTTGTCTGAAACACTTTCCCGGCATCGGCGCCGGCGAAGTGGATTCTCACGAACAAATGCCGATGGTTACGCTCTCGCATGACGATCTGATGGCCCAGGACCTGGCGCCTTATGTCGAACTTTTTCAACGCAAGGACGATCGCGTGCGTTGCGTGATGGTCAGCCACGGGGGCTTTCCCAACATCGATATGGCAAAGGGCATGACCGGCGGTCTGCTCGAGCCCGCTTCGCTAAGTCATAACATCGTGACCAACCTGTTGCGCGGTGAGCTTGCCTATCAGCATCTTGTAGTCACAGACGATCTCGAGATGGGCGCCATTGCGAAACACTGTGAAATTGAAGCAGCAACCGTGCGTGCGTTTCTCGCCGGCAACGACATGATGTTGATCTGTGCCCGCCCTGACATCATTCGCCGCGGCTATCACGGCCTGCTCCAGGCGGCGACTGATGGAAAAATTTCGAAAGACCGTCTACGTAGTTCACTGAAACGAATTGCGGCGATGAAGGCAACGGTAAAGCCGCCCCCGCCGTTTGACAGTGAAAAGTTTCAGCAGCTGGCAGCCGAGACTACGACACTTAACGAGAAGCTGAACTACAAGTATGGAGGAACAATCGCATGAAGGTGCGCAGTGTGGTCTGCCTGTTTCTGGCGGTTTTGTTGGCAGCGTTAATCCCGATGAGCTGCAAGCGCGCGCACGGCGGTCCGTTTGTAATAGCGCTCGGGGACAACATTCGCACTATCGACCCGATTGGTTCCCCTTCTGTCGATGCGGCCAGCGAACGAGTGCGTACCTTGATGTTCAACTCTCTCGTAAAGAAGGACGACAATTTTGACTACGTTGGTGAGTTGGCTTCTGAGATTAAGCGCTCGGCGGACAACATGTCCTACACGTTTGTGCTTCGTGATGGAGTCAAGTTTCACGATGGTCGACCGTTTACCTCTGCAGACGCGAAGTACACGCTCGACCTGGTTTTCGCCAGTAACTTTGCGAAGTCTGCCAGCTTCTATGAAGTAGAACGATTGCGGGCGGCTGGTGAATCAAGCGCCACCGCTACACCACAAAGAACCAGCTACATAAAAAGCGTCGAAGCGCCCGACCCTCATACGCTGGTAGTAACCACCACAAAACCGTGGACAGGATTGCTACCGAATCTCGTACCCGTCGCGATCATTCCCGCGAATAGTTATGACTCCCAAAAGACTCATCCGTTGGGGACCGGGCCATTCAAGTTCGGCAGTTACGACAGCTCACAGCAGGTGCTGGATCTTCAAGCGAACGCGGAGTACTGGGACGGCGCCCCGCATCTTCAGGCTATCCGCGTCCGCGTCATTCCGGACATGAACGCCCTGCAAGCTGAACTTCAATCCGGCCGCGTCGACATCGCGCCCTTACCAACCAGCCTATCGCCTGATGCGGTCAAACTTCTGAGCTTGAATCCGAAACTCCAGGTGCAACAGTTTGCCGGTTCAAACTTGTATGTGTTGACTCTGAACTGCACGCAACCGCCGCTCAACGACGCTCGTGTCCGCCAGGCAATTGCTTACGCGATCGATCGCGAAAGCATGATCCGCGAACTGCTGCAGGGCCAGGGCAAGATTGCTTACTCGATATTGCCCGAAGAATCATGGGCCTACAGCACGGGCCACAAATACTTGTTCGACCGTGAAATGGCCAAGAAACTTCTGGACGAAGCCGGATTCAAGGACCCGGATGGCGATGGGCCACAAATGCGCTTTGCGAAGCCACTGGTTTACAAAATCTCCGGCAGCAATACGACGGGCAAAGCGTACGCAGGCGTGATTCAAAACGACCTGAAAAGCATCGGAGTGCCAGTCACAATCGAGACTGCCGAACTGAACACGCTGTTTGACGAATTACGTCGCGGTAATTTCCAAATTTTTTACGGGCAGTGGGTGGGCGGAAACCAGGATCCTATTTTTTACAAAGACTTGTTCGCGACGTCCGAAATCCCCACCGAAACGCGCGCCTCGCGAAATCGCAGCCGCTACAGCAACAAAGAAGTTGATGCGCTGCTCGCGGAATCCATAAATACCTTCGATCGCGCACGCGGTCGCGAGTTGTACGGGCACATCCAGGACATCATTACTCAGGACATGCCGATTGTGCCGCTCTGGTATCAAGCCAACATCGTCATCGCGCAAAAGAATGTGGGCAATATCAAAGTCAACGCGAGTGGCGATTGGGGTTTTGTTAAGAACCTGACGGTGACACCGTAGCTTCATGGTTTCGCGGTGGCGTCACTATACGCCGCCGCCAAACCAGCGCCTTTGACGTAACTGCCGAAAACGTCTCGCCGCATTCGCGAGTCACCCACAAAAAGTTTTTGAAACTCGTCAAGATTTACACTCTTGCGCACCTGCTCGAGTGTTTCGCCCCGTCCCACCGCCGCCTCCACCTGCTCCTTCATCGATCGGAGCAATCGCGCCATCTGACGCACGTAAGAATCGTCATGCAGCACGGGCCCGTGACCCGGAACAATCGAGGTCGCGTGCAGCTGTATGAGCTTCTCGAGCGTCACGCTCCAATCGCCGGGATGAGATTGCGGGTTGCCAATGTAAGGCACCGGATAGATCACCAGGTCTCCCGTGATCACAATTTTTTCGTTCGGCAGATGCACCACCAGATCGCCGCTGGTGTGACCACGTCCCAAAAAAAGAATATCGATCGGGCGGTCGCCACGATGCAGCGTCAGGCGCTCGTCAACTGTAATCGTAGGCAAGACGATGGTCGCGCTCGGGTTCTCCGCCATGTAACTCTCCGCGATTTTCAGATCGCTGGCGTAAGTCAAACGCTCCTCTTCATCCATTGGTCCGCCGAAGACGCTTTCATTGTCTGCCAATCGCTTCTTCAGGAACGCGATGAAGCCTGGATAACCTTGTTCCGACATCGCCATCTTTCTGTTCGTTAGACCAGTAGTCGGTAAATACTCAAGGGTTCTGGTGTGCGCAATGAATTCGACGCCCGGAAACGCGTCACGATAAACCTGGTTCCCCATGATGTGGTCGTCATGCCAGTGAGTGTTGATGACGTAGCGCACCGGCTTGTTGGTTAGCTTGCGCAGCGCGGCGAGTTCCTCTTTGGCGGTGCCCGGCGTGAGCGTCGTGTCCACTACGACAACGTCCTGATCGTTAATGATGAAGACGCTGTTGCCGTTGACCGTTAGGCCTGGCGGCTCTTTCCGAATCGCCGCGTAAACGCCGTCAGTTACCTTCACCATTTCAAACTGATTTGACTGCGCTGACGCGAACACCGGAAGCAGTAGCAGCAGAAGGAAAGCGGATGTAATCAAAGTCTTCTTGAAAACCATAGTCTGACCCACCTGACCGTTCGTGTTATTCCGTGCTTTTAGTTCTGTTATTTCGTGGTTATGAATTGCACCAACGATGACTAAGTCGCACGCAGGAAAAACCAAGACTGTTCTTGAAACTCATTCTAAGCGAGGAACGGCAGACTACGCCTCACTGACGAAAAAATAGTTCAAATAGAAATGGATCGGGTACGACTTTTCGGAAAGGTGTATCGACGTAAGGTTTGTTCTTAGAGGAATTCTTCCAGTGCTTCGCGCGCGACAACGCCTTCACGGATCAAGCGCGCCGTGGAACCGCTGACGTCCAGCACTGTCGACGGCGCAGTGCTCGTCACTTCGCCTCCATCGATAATCAAATCAATCCCGTTTGGAAAGTAGCTCGCGACTTCACTGGCACTGCGGGCAGGTGGTTGTCCCGATAGATTCGCACTCGTCGCGGTGAGGGCACCGCCGCAAGCATGCACGAGTCCGCGAACGTCGACGTCGGCAGGTAAACGAATTCCCAACGTCTGCGTGTTTGCGGTTAGTTCGCCTGGAACCGACGACTTGGCAGTTTCTACTAACGTGATCGCGCCGGGCCAATGCTGGGCAGCGACAGCGCGCAACAACAAAGATGGCTCAACGAAACGTTCGACTTCACTCTCGTCAGAAATCAACAGCAGAATTGGGTTCGAGTCTTCCCTGCCCTTGAGTTCGCGCACTCTGCGCACCGCGACCGCGTTGAGCGGATCGGCACCCAGGCCGTAAAAGGTGTCGGTGCGAAAAGCGATTACGCCGCCACTCTGGATCAACTCAGCAGCGTTGCGGCGTGTTTGCTCGCCGTCCTCCCGGATCGCTGAACTAGTCATGATGGTGATTACTTGCGGCTCTCTTCGTGTATTTCACGAATCACACGAACGACTAACGACTTGCTACCTGACGCGCACGGCGTAACCTAAGCCGTCGCCGACCGCAATTACTTCAGCAAGCAACTTCGGATGGTTAACAAAGAACTTATTAAACTCGCGCAGTGCGTTAGTAGAAGCTTCCTGATCGGGTGAACGAATCTCGCCGGCAACTTGTCCACCCCACAGCAGATTATCAACGATCACAACGCCACCAACGCGAAGCTTCGGCAACGCCAACTTTAGATAGTCGGCGTATTCTTCTTTGACCGCGTCGATGAAAAGCAGGTCGAAGGTGTCTTTGAGCTGCGGCAAAACGTCCAGCGCTTTTCCGCGTTCGATGCGCACGCGATCGCGCAAGCCTGCACGCGTCAAGTTGCTTTCTGACGCAGCAATCATTTCATCGCTCGGGTCGATCGTGACCACTAAACCACCAGCGCCCACCGCCCGCGCGAGGTGAACTGTGGTGTAGCCAATTGCCATCCCGATTTCCAAACAGGATTTAGCGGCAATGGCGCGAGCGGTGACCTCGACAAAAATTGCCACCTCACGATCAGCGCTGGGCACACCGTGCTCCGCGCCATACTCCTCCATCTCCCGCAAAAGCGGATCAGCCTGGGGGATCAGTTGTTCGAGATACTCGGCTTGATTGCGTTGAATGATTGCGTCGATGCGTGCCTTCATGGATTCACCCGGATGAATTGAAAATGTTGGAGCTATGGAAGTCTAGCAGAGTGAACACGGAAGTATGAGCGGGGGCGAGGCCACCTTCCTGCCCGGAGGTTAATAAACCCGACCTCTTTAACCTGATTGAAAGGCTTTCAAGGTTGGAATCATCGGGCCGCGCGAAAGTCTTTCAGGTAAGGAAGGTGGCCTCGCCCCCGCTCTTTCTTATTCTGTCACGCTTCTGAACCATCGCCGACCGAAACATACCGCCGGCCAAGCCCAAGCTGACGCAGTTTGTGTTGCAGTGATTGTCGATGCATTCCCAGAATCTCAGCAGCCTTCGTCACGTTTCCCTGCGTGTGCTCCAGGCAGCGGCTGATGTAGCGGCGTTCGAACTCACGACGATCTTCACGGAAGTCTGCAGTAAACGGCACTGACAATCCGCCTTCACCATCGTTAGAGGAAACCGGCGCCTTCGTCGCCGACGCCGGCAAGATTTCGTCAGGCAAATCCTGTGAGCGGAGCTCCTCACCTTCGGCCATGATCGCGGCACGGTCGATTGTGTTCTTGAGTTCACGCACATTCCCGGGCCAGTCGTAATCGACTAACTTGCGCAATGCGCTTTGGGCCACTTGTCGCAACGGTAAGTTATAACGTTCGGCCGCTCCACGCGTGAAGGTCTCCGCTAGCTGCGGAATGTCTTCGCGACGATCGCGCAGCGGCGGAATGTCGATCGTCACCACCCGCAAGCGATAGAACAAATCCGCGCGAAAATTTCCGGCGGCGATTTCCTGTTCTAACGGGCGATGCGTCGCGCTCACGATGCGCACATCAACGGGAATCGACTCGTTACCTCCGAGACGTTCGATGCGCCTTTCTTCAAGCGCGCGCAACAGCTTCGCCTGCACATTCGAACTCATGTCGCCAATTTCGTCGAGAAAGAGAGTGCCACCGTTTGCCTGTTCAAATTTTCCCTGACGTCTTGCTGCGGCGCCGGTGAACGCGCCTTTCTCATGGCCAAACAATTCAGATTCGATTAACTCAGACGGCAGAGCCGCACAGTTGACTGCGACAAACGGCCCCTTGCTGCGCACGCTGTTTTTTTCATGGACCTCGCGCGCCACCAACTCCTTACCCGTGCCAGACTCACCACGAACGAGCACCGTCGCATCAGTCTCCGCGACTTTGTCGATAATCCCGCGCACCTTCTGCATCGCTTCCGAGTCGCCAATCAACGCGCCGCGCTGCGACTCCTCAGTTTCGATCCTTCGCTTGAGGGAAACGTTTTCGCGACGCAGAGCAATCGTCTCCGCGGCGTTCTTAACTACGAAGCGCAGCTCATCCAACTCAAACGGCTTGGAAAGATAATCGTAAGCGCCTAACTTAACGGCTTCTACCGCCATTCGTTCGGAGCCGTGGGCGGTGATGATGATCACCAACGGGCCACTACCGTTTCCGTCAGTTGCAGTGTTTTCGTTGCTGTCTTCCCTGGGCTCTTGCAGTTCCTTCAAAAAATCCAAACCACTCATGCCCGGCAAATTCACATCAAGCAGCATTAAATCCGGCGCCTGTTGCTTCACGAGTATTCGTGCTGCTTCAGCGGATTCAGCTTCGGAAACGTGGTAACCAAACGTCGTCAGCGCCCGCCGCATGCCGTAGCGCGACGCTTCTTCGTCGTCAACAATCATTAATCGCAATTTGTCTCTTTTCACCCTTCTGTAAGTTTAGAACTTGTACAGTGAAATTCCCTAGCGCGTGGCGTGCCAGAGGGACCAGTTGGCAGTGGGCGGGAGGCAGTCCTAAAATCCCACTGCGCCGCGAGGCGATAGCAAAGCGCACCATCAAACTGTTAATTAATTTCAATCGAACTCGTTAACCAGATGGCGATGAGTTCTGTACTCGTCTGCCGCATAACATGAACTCGATCGAAACCATCAACCTGACCCACCGGTTTTCACAGAGTGAAACCGCGCTGAACAGCGTCAACCTTCAGGTTCAGCAAAACACCATCTACGGGTTTCTGGGTCCGAACGGCGCGGGAAAGACTACGACGCTGAAGTTGATCCTGGGATTGCTCCGAAAACAACAGGGCGAGATTCTGGTTTTCGGGAAACCATTTGCGGAGCAGCGCGTGCAGACGCTGAAAAATATCGGCTCGATGATCGAAAGTCCTTCGATCTACGGTCACCTGACCGCCGCTGAAAACTTAAGAATTCTGCAACCAGTCTACGGATGTCCCCAAAAGCGGATTAGTGAAGTACTGGAACTGACCGGCTTGGCGCGCACGGGCAGCAAGAAAGCAAATCAATTCTCGTTGGGAATGAAACAACGCCTCAGCATCGCCATCGCTTTGCTGCCTTCGCCTTCCTTATTAATTCTCGATGAACCGACAAACGGTTTAGATCCGAACGGCATGATTGAAATCCGCGAGCTGCTGCGCGACTTGAATCGCAACCACGGAACCACGATTCTGGTCTCCAGTCACCTGTTGAACGAGATCGAGAAATTCGTCACACACATCGGCATCATTCATCGCGGGAACCTCTTGTTTCAAGGGACGCTCGCCAACCTGATTAGCAAACAGCAGCAGTATTGCTTCATCGCATTTGAAACTAGTGACGACGCCGGCGCTGTGGCAATCATCAACAAGTTCAGCACTCTCTTACGCGCCGACTCCGGCAATCTGGCAACTCCGATCCTGCCGAAAGAAAAGATCGCCGCGATCAATCAAGCGCTGGTGCAGAACGGTATCGACGTTTATCAGATCACGCGCGTCGAGAGCGATCTGGAGAAGATCTTCTTTGACGTCATCAGCGACTAAGCAATGAACTTCATCAATAGTTTCAGCAGCGAATGGCTTAAGAAGAAACGCAGCCTGGCTTCCTGGCTGGTGGTAGTGGGCGGCTTTTTTACGCCGTGCATCATCTTGCTTTCGCGCTTCAAGAACGCTGCCAAACTGCCGGCGCTCTACGCTGCACCTAATTTTTGGCTCAGACAATGGAACCAAAGTTGGGAATCAATGGCAGCTTTTCTCCTGCCGATCGGAATTATTCTGGCGGCTGGCTTGGTTACCCAAATCGAGTTCAAGAACAACACCTGGAAACAACTGCACGCAACGCCGCAGAGATTCTCAACAATATTCTTTGCAAAGTTACTCGTGGTTCTGGTCATGCTTGCCGAGACGTTTGTACTATTCAACGTCGGAATGTATTTGTCCGGAGTGATTCCGTCGGCGTTGTTCGGCAACGTACCATATCCGACGGCAGCGATTCCCTATCGCGCGTTCCTGAGCGCGAATTTCAACCTCTACATTGATTGCCTGCCGATACTGGCGCTCCAATATTTGATCAGCCTGCAATTCAGAAATTTTCTAGTACCGGTTGGCGTCGGCTTCGCAATTTGGTTCCTGGGGATCGGCCTGCTGTCGTGGAGATACAGTTTTTTTCTGCCGTACAACCTTAGCACCATCGACTTCTTCATCAGTTCCGGACAGTTCCCGAGAGACCGGTACCCACTAATCAACATTCACCACCTTGCGATTGTTTATACAGCTGTCTTTACAATTGCGGCGTATGTTCTTTATGTCGCTAAGAAGGACAAAGGCTGATCGGGATCCGTTTTCGCAACTGATCGTGGTTGTTTACTAATCCAACGTTCCGTTATACACTCCCGCCCGTTTTTTCCGTCCAGTATCGGCCAGGGCCCTTTAGAGTTTGTTGGGCCCATTAATTTCGAGACGCGATAGGTGAATGAAGTGTTGTTCCGGGTCGCAACCTCGGCCGACGTCAATGCGATAGCCGCTTGTCGCCTTACTGATCCCACCGCTGGTCCAGCTGATCCGCGCATGGCCGCTTACTTCGGCGGGCTGCACCATCCGCAGCAGGCATTGTTACCGCGAACAGGCTTTGTCGCGCTCGACAACGAATCTGTCATCGGCTACATCGCGGGACACCTGACCACGCGCTACGAGTGCGAAGGCGAGTTGCAGTATCTCTTCGTCGCACCTCCCTACCGGCAACAAGGAATTGCCGCTTCACTAGTCCGGCTGTTGGCGAATTGGCTTGTGCAGCAAGGGTCGTTGAAAGTTTGCGTAAACGTGAATCTTGATAGCCCGGCCGCAGCGCCTTTTTATCTCTCCCTGGGCGCGGTGCCACTCAATAAGCACTGGTATGTTTGGAAGGACATTAGCACGGTGCTCAAACGGTAGTTATATGCACGTACAATTTGCCTTCACTCAGGAAGACATGCTCGACGCGACGAGACGATTCATGGCCCGCTCAAAGGTCGTCGCGGCTTCGCGGCGGAAAGGTCTAATCCTCACAGCCGCTTTCACCGGGCTGCTGTTATTTGGCCTGTTCTACTGGTATGGCCATCCGCTAGCCGGCGGTCCGGTTGGGCTGATTGGCGCCGCAGTTAGCGCACTCCTCTATCCGTCGTCGCATCGCAAGGCGGTGGACAAACAACTGCGGAAGTATCATCACGAATTATTTGGCGACGCAAAGAGTTTCGTTTGCGAAGTGGAACTAACAACCGCGGGAGTGCTGGTAAAGCAGATGGATCGCCAGGTCCTCTACGAATGGCCCAGCATTACAGAAATCCTGGAAACCAACGATTCGGTGGACATCTTTACTAAGGATGGTGCAGGTGTGGTGGTCCGCAATCGGGCGTTCACCACACCTGATGACAAAAGCGAATTTCTGCGTTTGGCCCGTGCTTCTTGCCAAACCGTGACCCAGTGACTCAGTTCGAGCTTAGCCAAAAGCGAAGCGGGGCAAGTGTGCCCTGCCCCGCTTCCCCTGCTCCTGCCCTGCTCCCGCCTCAGTGGTTCGTACTTCTCGCTGACATGACCAAAATAATCGCGTCGCCGGATGGCCCGATGTTCAGTGTGCCGACCACTACCGGCTGACCTTCTTCCATGCTGATGTCAGTGTTCAGCCCGGTGCTTTCGTAGTTGATTATTGGCGCCACCGGTCCGTTCGACGCGACCGTCGATTGGGTGATGACGGGAATTCTGACGCCAAAGCTAAAACCCTCCATGCGCACCATCCTCCGGCTGTCGCCAATCAACTTCACGTTGTTGACTCTGAATTCATTGAAACTTGGAGTACTCGCGGTGACTGCTCCGGAAGGACCGAGCGGGCCGCCGATCCACTTCAGGTTTAAGCGCCCGTCGTTCTTTACTCGATTGATTAAAGTAGCCGCCAAACGATAGTTCTTGAAAGGGAGTGATGCTTTCAATTGTTTGATTACAGACTCGAGTGCCGCCGGTATCCTCGCGTCGTCAACGTCCTGATTGGTCGCAACCAGCAGGTAAAGTTGAGTATCAAGATTTGTATCGTCCTCTTTCGCAGCAGCGGTGTTTGACGATTGGGCGAACACGGGCTGACAACAAACAACGACGGCAAGAAACATTAACACCAGCAGAACCCTGGACAGACCTTTACGCAGACTCATAGACATTTCTCCTTCAGCAAAAATTGTTGACTGTGAACGAGGAGAGGTAGCACCTGGCGGTGAGAAAACTTGCTCACGCGTGTTCGATGCACTCTGTTAATTCGAAAGGCCGGCAGCCGTTTCATATCACGCGCACCGGCGTGAGAAGTTCCACGAGGAAACCGGATTGTTTGTAGGGGAAAGAGGAGCGGGATTTTCCATTGTCATCTTCGATTTGCCATCGCCCTGTTATATGGAAAATTACGCGTGCTTCTCCCCTCTCCAGAATTCACCCTCGCGGAACGCGCAACTCAAATCTCGCGCCTGATCCATTCAGCCGCGGCGCTAACCTCGCCGTACCACCAGCTTCCTGCATCCGCTTACGCACAATGGCCAGACCCAGTCCAGTGCCTCTTTGCTTCGTGGTAAAGAATGGTTCCCAAACTCTTTGCCGTAGATCATCAGGAATCCCCGACCCACTATCTTCTACCAGAATTACGATGTCGCCATTCTCAGTGGTCTGCGTAAGTTTCACTTCACCACCGGCAGGCGTGGCCTGCAAGGCGTTAATTAGCAGGTTAGACAATGCGACGCGGAGAGCAGAAACTGCAGCCCCATTCAATTCTTCATCCTTGCCCAGATTGATTGTCAGCCGGATTCCCTCTTTGTCGGCGTTCACTTGAAAAAGTCGGACAACGGACTGAATCAACTGTTCCGAGCGTGTCGGTACTTCAGCCGGGAGTTCCTTACGCGCAAAACTCAAAAGCTGGGTAACGCTGCGCCCCAGTCGATCCGTTTCACCAACAATCAAACTTAGATCGCGTGAATACTCGTGGCTAATTGCTGCGTCTTCGCCCATCACCTGCGCAATCGACTTTATCGCCGACAGCGGATTTTTTATTTCATGCGCCACCGTCGCGGCCATTTGTCCCAGTATTGCCAGGCGCTCGCGTTCAGTCAGTTCTCTTTCCAACCGCGCATTCTCTTCTGCGAGACGGCTATCTTCGATTGCGATTGCTACCTGACCGGCGAGCACTTCCAGGACCGAGCGCACGTCTTCAGTCAGGCTGCCGGCAGCGCCATCGACCAGCAGCACACCACCGACCCGCTCATCTCGTCGCAGCGGATAGGCGACTTTGTATCCCTTACTTTTCAAGAACGAAATATCTTCGACGGGCGACCAGTTGTCCGCGCGCGAGGTTTCCAGAATCTGTTTGACCCACTCGTCTTCTACGTTCGCTGACGGAACCGGACCGCCGTTCTCGGCCACGAAGGGCTCAGATCTGTCTTCGCCATTTGTGGTAATGATGCGAACGCGCCGCAGTTTTAACGCCATGCTGGTTTGCTGCTCAACGAAGCCGAGCAGATCAGGCAGCTGTTGGTACTGACCAGCGTGGGAGCTGATACGCGAAACAATGTCGCGGTAAAGCGCCGCTTCGCGTTCAAACAACTGATGAAATCGTTGGGCCAACCAACCACGCAAAGGCGCGGCTGCCAGGGCCAGCGCCAAAATCAGCAAAGCTTCAACTACGCCGGCGCGCACGCCAAAGCGCGACGTCGTCCAGTCGCCAATGGTTCTGATGCCGTAGATGTAAATCGTCAGCACGACCGCCGCGAACGTCGCGACAATTAAACTTTCTTCGATAATCAGTTCCAGGTAGCGATAGCGGTAGATGTAGTACGCCAGCAACGCGGAAGGCAGCAACGAGCCCAGGTTCGCGATCGTCTTCAGCCAAACTCCGAGTTGCGTTCCCTTCCCGAGTTCGAGTGCCAACGCCGCCAGAATTACTACGCCGATGACCATGAACGACGCGGCGAGCGTGCGCATGATGCGCCGCTCGCTCAGGTTCCGACTGCGCTTTCCGATCAAAAGTTCTGTGACCGCAATAAACGTCAGCACGTAAGCAATCCAGATCGCCATCGGAATGACAACCTGGTGGACCCTTTGCAGCATGGGCGCGTATTGGTGCGTCCAGATTTTGTAAATCGGAAACGGCAGGCCCAGCGTCGGCACATAACAAAGGTAGACGCGAACTTTCTCGCTGGCCTTGAGCGCCCGATCCGCAGCGTTGGCCCAAAGGTGAATATGAATGTGAAGCAGGAACGAATAGCAGAACGTAATGCAGATGACCGAAATCGTATCGACGATTCGCAGCGCGGTTACGACACGGCCGCCATAGCCGAGACCAAACAGTCCATGCAGAGTAATGAAGAGATTACAGGCGTGCCAGCCGCACATGCTCAACGCGAGCGCGATGAGCACCCGTTCCAATGAACTCAAACGCCGCCGGCGCGAAAGCAATTGGATCCCCATCCACAACGGCAGAATTGCGCCAATGGAATAACCGACTAGTTGGAGAACTTCTAATGGGGACATTTATCAGGCGAGGTAGCAGAAACGGAATCTGTCATTTGTCATGGGTGGAAATTGGTGGATTCAAATTTATCATTTGCCATTGGGAAAGCGAGGGCTAGCCGCCGCTGCTGCCCTCAAGCTAATCAGTCTTCGCGCTAAAGCTCCACCAAAACCTTCCCGTCTGAGGTTTCATCCCAAAAGTTGGAAACATCTCAGGTCAGGAAGCAGGGCTTGCCCCGCAGATCATTTCAATGGCAGATGATAAAATTGAAATAACAATGATAAATTCCGTTTGTTCCTCGCTTCGCTACTGATTAGCGGCAGTGCTCCGGGGAACTACAAACGTAATCTCAGTCCGCCGGTTTTTGGCCCTACCGTTTAGCGTTGTGTTGACGGCGAGCGGATTCGCAGCGCCCATGCCATTAGCCTCGAGGCGATTGGCTTCAACCCCTGCGGCCTGGAAGCGGTCGGATAGTTGACGGGCCCGGTCCTGCGTTAACTGCTGCAGCGAAATCTCATCGCCTTTGCTGTCGGTGTAGGCTTCGATCACGATCTGGTAATCGGGATTACTCGCCAGGAGTGCGGCCAGAGGTTCAAGTTTAGCGGCAGCAGATGAGACCAGGGTTGCTGCCCGTGGGCCAGTCCAGATCGACTCCGGCAGAATCAGCTGAAAACCGCGCGACGTTTCCTTCAAAGTCCCATACTTTGCCAGGTTCTGCTTCAGCGTCACCTCAGCGGCGCGACGTTGTTGGTCCCGAGTTTCGGCATCACGACGTTCGTCTTCCGCACGTTTCGCTCCTTCAAGACGCGCCAAATTGAGCTTCGCATTTTCACCTTCAGCACGAACCGTGGCGAGTTCGTCGCGCAGCCGGGCGACTTCACTTCGTTGTTCACGTAGCTGTTCGTTTGCGGTCGCCGCGTCGCGTTCTGCTAATTCACGCGCGCGCTGTTCGCGATCCAGATCGCCACGGAGTTGCTCGATTTCCCGTTGCGCCGAATCAGCGGTCTTTTCTGCGCTGCGCAATGCTTCATCACGTCGCTGAGTATCTTCGCGCCGCAAGCGAGCCGCTTTCCGCACCAGCGCCATCTCCTCGGCCTTCACGCCAAAGGAAGTTGCATTGCGCGCCTTGATGTCAACATCAGCAGTTGGCTCGTCGAAGCGCAACGCTTTTTCTGCGATCAAAAGCAGGTCCTCGGCCTTTTGTAGTTCCTCGGGAGCATCCTGCGCCGCGCCTGCGTAACGAGCGAGGTTGAGCGCCTGTCGCGCGCCCAACAGAGAAACTGGAATGTCTTTGTAATCGCTCGACGCGATCTCCGGAACGCGTGGGTCTCTGAAATAGTCGCTCGAGTTTCCGATGTATTGCACGCTGACTGACTCAAGCGTGGCCTTACCCGGCCGCTGCGGCGCAATATTCTCAAGCACGACCATGCGCGACGGTACTTTCATCATGAAGTGCGGCTCGGCAGTAACGATCAGCGCGAAGCTCTGCAGCGGGGTAGTCACGTCAAGTTTTGAGGCGATGTAGGCGCTGCCGCCGCGCTTGATTTCACCGAGGTTGTCGACGCTGCCGCTCGGCGAGATGGCCCACAAAATGAAAGTCGTATAGATGCCGCCAAGTTCATTCGCGCGCGGCAAATTGTCGATTGCCAGCTCGACGCGCGTTCCCCTGCGGCCGCCGCGTCTTACTTTGGCCTCACCTTTCAAACGGGGTAAGAGAGTAGTTCCCCTAAACTTGACGACGACAGTTTCATCGAGCGGATAGGTGATGGCGATTGTGCGACGCGGGGTATCACCTTGTCCGACTGCGATCGAGGGAAAAACTGTGGCGCACGCCAGCAACGTCAGCAGTGCGATTCGCGCTAAAACGGGACGAGAATGCATGGATTACAACTCCTTTTGAAAGTTAGACCGAAATAACTGGTCGTCGCCAAAGGGGGCTCCGTTTTAGTTGATGCGACAACGGCTTTTATTGTTGCCGACGTGTAGGAATGGGTCAAGTTAGTGCAGTGAGAAGCTTGCCAAGTTTTGGGTAGTCGCCGGACCCTACCCTCTCCCAGAGGAGGGAGGCTACTGACGACCGGAGGTTTTGTTGTAGTAGCGCTTCTTGCTTTCGGCGATCAGCTGAACGACCAGGATTGATAACGCGAAAATAACAATCATGTGGATGTAGCCGCCCTTGTGAAGGACAAACTTCAGGATTGCCCAGAGCACCATTAACACCGCAAAGAGTTTCCACATCAGCAAGGCGGTTAATGACTCCTCGGGCGCACGGCTGGTGCAGGTGCAGCCGAATGATTAGGAAGAATGACGGGTGTGACTACGCCGCCGGAAATGAAGAATTTAGTGGGTCTGGAGAAGTTGCCGGCGCGACTATCGCCAGCCGCAACGCGCCAATAGTAGTAACCCGAAGAGAGGTCTTCGACGGTGTAACGATTTCCCGAGACACGCCGGTCAAGGTAGATATTTTCGAATTTTTCGTCCGCGGCGATTTGCAGCCGGTACTTAGTCGCCGATTTTTGTTTGGCCCATTCGAGGGTCACCGGAAACGCTACTTCCCTGCCGGAGGCTTGTTGCGCACTTCCATCGAAGTGCACCACAGCCATCACGAAAACCGCTAATAGCAAAAAACCGGACTTTACCCAACTATGTCGTTTCATGTCATTAACACCTGACTTCAGCCAGGTGCTGGGGCTCGAGTTCAGACCCTTGGAAACCGTTTTAAACGGTTCGCCTTTAGCCGCTCGTCACACTAACCTGGCTAAGCCAGGTGTTAATAGATGGGCTACTTCACGGTGCCTCGTTGAGTTTGTAACCTACACCACGAACGGTGAGCACGTAACGCGGGTTCTTGGGATCTATTTCCAGTTTCTTTCGCAGTCGATTGATATGCGGATCGATGTTCCGTTGATAGCCTTCGTACTCAGTGCTCCAAACGCGATCCAGCAACGCATTGCGCGACCAGGCCCGCCCCGGTTCCGATGCCAGTAGCTCCAGAATTTGAAATTCGAGCGGCGTCAGATCGATTCGCGCGCCTTGACGAATCACTTCGTGCCGGCGCTTGTCGATCACCAGGTCGCCCACCTGCACCCGTTCATTGTCGGGAGTTGTTTGCACTCCGCTGGTGCGCCTCAGTAACGCCTCGACGCGATATTCAAGTTCGCGCGGACTAAACGGCTTCGCCAGATAGTCGTCAGCGCCGGCTTCATAACCAGCGACTTTATAGTCGAGGGCATCGTGCGCTGTCAGGAAGAGGGCCGGAGTTTGAACTCCGCGTTCTCTGACCCGTTTCAGCAGTTCAAATCCGGAAAGGCCTGGCATTGAGACATCGAGAATGAAGCAATCGAACCTGCCGGTGGTCGCTGGTTCAAGCGCCGCGGCGCCAGTCTCTTTTTCTTCAACTTGAAAACCAAGGCGCCGAAAGTACTCGGCCAGCAACAGACGCATGTCAGCGTCATCGTCAACAATCAGCAGACGCTTTCCGGCATACTTGCTCGCTACTTGTGGTGGCTGGGTCAAGTTCTTTTCGCTTCTAAAAAATGATTGGGGAATATCAACGAGGAGTATAGCGTAGTTTTTGTCGCGAGAGCCAAGAAAGGTGGCGCGGGCGGTCCAACATGAATGAAATCTTTGTGTCTCCGTGTCGGTTTTGTGAAATGCGGTCCTGACGCAAACCCTTTGAGGCTATGCACACGGCTTGTACAATCACCGCCATGATTCGACGCCTAAGCCACACCATTCGGATCGTAGCCGTAATTCTTGCGCTCTGCGCAGCCCTTGTTTGCGCTCTCGGTTATGACTTTGTTTCTGACAAAAACATTCGGCCACGCGCAAACACTCTCTATTTCTAACCGAACAAACAATGAAAAGTGAGCGGCGGAATGCGAATTAAGGCGACAACCTCCTGATTTATAAGCAAACTGTCAGTTTGCGATGATTGAGTGCCATTCAAACCGATTGCAAACTAAGAGTTTGCTTTACTCTTCCGGGTAGTGGGTCACTTTCAATGTTGAACGAACGGTTCAGGTTATCAAATTCGCAAAGGCAAATCAGAACCGGGAACGGTAGCGACTGGCCAAGGACCCAACTGCAAAAAACATACACGGCAAATTCCGACCACAGGTTGCGCATGTGGCCGGTCGCTCCCGGTTCTGACTTTGTCTTAAACGATCTCGCCAGATTTCTTTGACTTACAAACTTGAAATTGACCGACTACTACTCTTCCGAGATGCATTGACGCGATTGTGGCGGCCTAAGTATAGTTGCTTTTTAGTTTACAAACGTTTCGATCCTTCCTTCAGACTGACGATTCAGGATGTTAGCGGCGAGGTGCTTACACAACTCGCCGAGACGATCTGCAACTGCTGATGCGCGACCTCAAGAGACTCCTTCGCTACATCAAACCTCACTGGGAAAAGTTCGCATTAGCCACGATCGCTATGTTGATAGTTGGCTTGCTCGAAATCGCGATCGGTTCACTCATCGTCCCAATCTTCGATCAAGCTTTAGCCAAAGGCAGCGGTCAGCGCACGCAAACGCTTTTTGGACTGCAGCACTTAATCCCCAGCTCCGGGCTGGCCGCCTGGAAAACCATTGCGGTACTGCTGCTAACGTTCACACTCGCTAAAGGCGTCGCCGAATACTTCTCAACCGTCTTGATGGCGCGCATTGGGCAATCTGCAGTTTTGAAACTGCGGCAGGATCTGTACGGACACTTACTCAATCAAGCGGCTAGCTTCTTCGAACGCCATCGCACGAATTATCTCGTTTCCCGACTGGTAACCAGCGCTGCCGCGATCGAAGTTTCAGTGACCAGCACCCTGCGCGATATGCTGCGCGAAAGTTTTACCCTGATTTGTTTTCTGGTGGCGTCGTTCTACTACAGTTGGCGCCTGACGCTTGGGTCTCTGGTGATAACGCCGATCGTCGCGGTGCTCACGGCGCGGTTTGGGAGCGCGCTCCGCAACCTTTCACGCGAGAGTTTTGAAGGCAACAAAGAACTGACCGACACGGCCCAGGAAGCGTTGTCGAACCAAACAATCGTCAAGGCCTATCGCGCTGAAGCGCGCGAGTCGTCGCGTTTTACTGCGGTAGCGCAAAGAATTGTTCGCGCCAATCTCCGTACCGCGAGAATCGCAGGCTTCGCGCCACCAACGATCGAAATGATCGGTGTCGTCTTTATTGTGCTCCTGCTTCTCTTTAGTCAACACGAAATTCTTTCCGGCCGCATGAACCTCGCGCAGTTTGTAACGTTCCTGTTTTTCATTTTTCGCAGTTACGATCCGATGCGCAAGCTTTCGCGATTGCAGAACAGCATGGAACAGGCACTCGCAGCCGCTCATCACGTTTGGGAGATCATGGACGAGCACGCCGAACTGCCAGAAAAAACTGACGCGCGTGAGCTGGAGCCACTCCACCAGGCAATCGAACTAAGAAACGTTTCGTTCGGTTATGCGAACGAAGAACGGTCCGTGCTCCATGACATCGAGCTGCAGATACCCGCAGGGTCCATGGTGGCCCTGGTTGGTGAATCAGGCGGCGGAAAATCAACTCTGACGAAACTACTGCTTCGGCTTCACGATCCAACCAGCGGAGGCGTTTTCTGGGATGGGACAGATCTGCGAGACGCGAGGCTATCCAGCTTGCGCCAACAAATCGCCCTGGTCACTCAGGAAACGGTACTCTTTAACGACACCGTTAGACACAATATCGCCTACGGAAAACCTGAGGCCACGCAAGCGGAAATCGAAGAAGCCGCTCGCATAGCCTTCGCGCATGACTTCATTATGGAGTTGCCGCAGAAGTATGAAACGATCGTTGGCGAGCGCGGTACTTTCCTTTCCGGAGGTCAGCGACAACGGCTCGCTATTGCCCGATCGCTGCTCGTCGATGCGCCGGTTCTGATTCTGGACGAAGCCACGTCGGCGCTCGATGCCGAGTCAGAACGTTTTGTACAACAGGCAATCGGCAATCTGGTTCGTAACCGCACCACGGTCGTAATCGCTCACCGGCTTTCAACTATCCGCCGCGCGAACACAATCGTGGTCATGGAAAGCGGGCGTATCACGGAGATGGGAAGTCATTCCGAGTTGTTGGCTAAAGGGGGACAATACAAACGTCTCTACGAATTGCAGTTTGCTGATGAAGAAGAAGCGCTGGTTAGTCATTAAAGAAAAACTATGAAATCGATGACTGGATATGGACGCGGTGCGGCAGACGGCCCGACGTTTTCGCTGTCGGTTGATTTGAAAACTGTTAACAACCGCTTTCTTGACGTTCACCTACGCTTGAGCGGTGAGCTGGCGGCGCTCGAACCGGTTATCAAGAGACAAATTGGCGCGCGGCTTTCGCGCGGCCGCGTTGACGTCAACGTGAATTTTGAGAAGACTGCACAGACCGCTTACGAAATTAATCGCCCGTTGATTGCGGGCTACGTCAATGCCCTACGCAAAATGCAGGACGAGTTTGCTATTGGCGGCGAACTGGACATCAACGTGATTGCGCGCTTGCCGGGCGCCCTCCAGCCTTCGCGTGAAGGATTGACAGACGACGTAGCCGCAGCCATTGAGAAAGCACTCGCCGAAGCGCTCGACCAACTGGAACGGATGCGCGCTCAGGAAGGCGAGACGCTGCGACAAGAGATGGCTGAGCGGCTCGATAAGATTGAAACGCTCGTGCCCACGATCGAAAACGCCGCGGCTGGATTGGTCGAAGCTTACCGGACGCGTTTGCAAAAACGGATTACTGAGTTGTTGAGTCGCAATGGTCAACTTGTGGAAGTCGATCCCGGACGTCTCGCCCAGGAAGTCGCCTATCTATCGGATCGCAGCGACGTGAGCGAGGAGATGGTCCGTTTGCGCAGTCACCTATCGCAATTTCGCGATGCGCTGAATTCGCCCGCTGAGACCGGCAAGATGCTGGATTTCTTGCTACAGGAACTCAACCGCGAAGCCAATACGACCTTGTCGAAATCCACTGATCTGGTTATTAAAGAAGCCGCTCTGGGAATCAAAGCTGAAGTCGAAAAGATTCGCGAACAAGTTCAGAATGTCGAGTGAACTAGAAGCACCCCCAGGCCAACCTCCAACTGAAACGAGTGCCGGGCGCGGCATCCTGTTCGTTGTCAGTTCTCCTTCGGGCGGCGGCAAGGGAACGCTCATCCAGCGCATGTTGCAGCAGGTCCCTAACCTGGCTTACTCAGTGTCCTTCACTACCCGCGCTTCCCGACCCGGTGAAGTCGACGGTCGCGAATACTTTTTCGTCACTTCTGAAAAGTTCAAAGAGATGATCGAGGCGAATGCGTTTTTCGAGTGGGCCGAGGTGCATGGCAAACTTTACGGCACTGCACGTCAGCAGGTTGTCGACGAGGTTGACGCGGGAAGGGACATCGTTCTCGAGGTCGACGTCCAAGGCGCGGCCAGCGTCCGATCGTTGATGGCAGATGCCGTCAGTATCTTCATCCTCCCGCCGTCGTTCCAAATTTTGAAACAGAGACTCGAAGCACGCGGAACTGACTCTGCCGCTGAACTTGAAGTGAGACTGCGTAACGCGCCGGTTGAACTCAAAGACTATTCGCTTTTTGAGTATGTGATCATTAACGACGAACTCGAGCGCGCAGCAAATCAGCTAACGGCGATCGTCCACGCGGAACGTGCCCGGCTGAGTCGTCAGGAAGCACAAGTAAAGCGGGTGGTTGATGCCTTCACTAGCGATTGATGTTGAGAGTTCAAACTTTAGTTTGGGTTTTGGCGTCAGCAAAACGCCGCGGTCTAAAAGGCTGAACGCTGAACTGCTAGCCTCTGTGTTAATAAGGCGATGCGCGCGTGGCGAGTAGACTTGTGCTGGAATGATTGTTCTAATACAGGATTGCGACTAACCTAAGGAGCCACCGCTATATGTCCATACTTGAAGAGACCGAAGATTTGGTAGAAGAGACTCCGGCACAGGAGATCGATTCGAAGTACCGGTTGATTATCCTCGCCGCCAAAAGAAGCAAGCAATTGCAACGTGGCGCCAAACCCCGTATCGATATCGACTCGCTAAAACACAAAAACACTCGCATCGCTCTTGAAGAGGTTGTGCGCGGGCGTGTCCACTTCACGCTGACTGACGACAAAACCGAAAAGTAGGGCCACCAGCAATTCCCACAAACTTTTACAGGAACTGAGATCCTTGTTACTGGGACCGGGGGCGTCCCCGCCCGAAATGAGCGCGTAGCGCGAACACATTTCTTGCATTTAGCTAGCTGACGTTGAGCCTCACATTCCTTTGTAGTCCGGGCCGCCACCACCTTCCGGCGTTACCCAATTAATTATCTGGTAAGGATCCATGATGTCGCAGGTCTTGCAGTGAACGCAGTTTGAAAAGTTCACCTGCAACTTGCGCCGCCCGTTGCCGCCATCGTCCACCATTTCATAAACTGCCGCCGGGCAAAACCGCTGACAGGGATTGCCATACTCTTCCGCGCAACGCGTGGCGCAGATGCTGGTGTCCAGCACGTGAAGGTGACTGGGTTGATCTTCGCTGTGACCAACCGCTGCGTGATAGACGTCAGTGACTTTGTTGAAGGTAGTCTTGCCGTCAAATTTCAAACCATCGTAACGCTGTTCGATGTTGTCGCCTTTGTAGCCATACGCCGAAAGCTTTTTCATTTCCTCATGACCGGCTTCAGCTTTCGCGCGATCGAACAGGCCCCAGGCCCGGCCACCAGTGATGAACTGAAATCCACTATTAATAAGACCCAGCCAGCGGCCGTGCTTAAAAGCCGCGTGGAAATTCCTGACCTTGCGCAACTCGGGAATAATCCAACTTTCGTTCACTAGCTGCTCATACCGTTGTAGTTGGCTCGCGGAGTAATCGCCCGACAACAGCGCTGCTAAAATTGTCTCCGCCGCGAGCATGCCGCTCTTGATGGCCGAGTGAATTCCTTTCAGTCGTTGCGAATTCAAAAAGCCCGCGCAGTCGCCAACGAGCAAGACGCCGTCTGCGTAGATTTTCGGCATCGCGAAGTAACCACCCGCGGCGATCGTCTTCGCGCCATAGCGAATCATCTTCCCGCCTTCGAGCAGCCTGCTCAGAAAAGGATGCTGTTTGAAACGCTGAAACTCGGCGTGGGGATCAAGGAGCGGATCCTTGTAATCGAGGCCAGTGACGTAGCCGATGTTGAGAATGCGGTTCTGCATTCCGTAGATCCAGCCGCCGCCGTACGTTTGTGAGTCTGATGGAAAGCCGAGCGTGTGAGTGACTCGTCCCGCCGGATAACGATCATCCGGTAACTCCCAGAGCTCTTTAACGCCGATCGAGTAAACCTGTGGCTCACGTCCTTCATCCAGACCAAGACGGTTAACTAGTTGTTTCGTTAACGAACCGCGCGGTCCTTCGCCGAGAACGGTGACCTTCGCCATAAGGTCGACGCCTGGTTCGAAATTTGGTTTCTGCTTCCCTTCCTTATCAATGCCCTTATCGCCGGTGCGCACGCCAATCACTCGATCCTTTTCATCGTAAAGCACATCGGCGCCGGGAAACTCCGGAAAGATGTTGACGCCGGCTTCTTCACACTTCTCACCCAGCCAGGCAGTCAGGCGATTTAACGAAACGATGTAGTACCCGTGGTTCTTGAGTGGTGGTGGCGTAATCGGTGAACGAATCGCGCGCGTTTTCGTCAGGTAAAGAAAATAGTCTTCCTTTACCGGCGACTCTAACGGCGCGCCTTGCTCGACAAAATCCGGAATCAACTCGCGCAGAGCTTTCGGATCCATGACGGCGCCGGAAAGGATGTGCGCGCCAACCGTTGCTCCCTTTTCAATTACAGCAATCTCAATTTCACCGAGCGGCTTTCCCTGAGACTTGCCGTTAGCCACCGCTTCGTTGTGCGACTTGATCAGCCGGGATAAGTGCAGCGCCCCGCTGAGATTTGCCGGACCGGCGCCGACAAAGACCACATCCATTTCCAGCTTTTCGCGTTCCATCAGTTAGTTCCGTTTCGAATTGGACCTTCTCCAAAATGAATGGCCA
Organism: Pyrinomonadaceae bacterium; assembly: GCA_035472495.1. GTDB lineage: Bacteria > Acidobacteriota > Blastocatellia > Pyrinomonadales > Pyrinomonadaceae > PSRF01. The sequence goes on from DATIPD010000011.1 coordinate 444,091, forward strand.
TTCAGTTTGAGGAAGTATGGCGAATTCGACTTTGAAGTGCAACACCACCTTATGCAGTTTTGTTTATCGCCACTGAGTGCGTGAAGTCAGTACCACCAAGCCGTAGCGGGTGGGTCTGTTGATTTCTCCTCCGCCGTTCCTAATTCGCATTGCTGACCCATCCACTACCGTGGACGCACTGACCTCCTACCACACGGTCGCCCTAACCAAACTCACCACGACCGCAAACAATTCTGAGAGCGCTTTGACAGCGAGCTGAGGTACACTTCAGCGCCGTACCACACAAAGACTTCCCTCCGGGCTTGTTCGGCTCGGTGCGCGCAAGAAATAATGGAGACTCGTGCAAGATGATCCCCAAAGTTCAAAGATCTTTCATTGCCTTCACTTTACTCTTCGCGCTTCTCTGTCAGGCTCCCTCAGCTAGTGCCTGCGGGCCGTTTACTCTCGGCGCCGTGTTTTCGTTCTCGGTCCACCCGGAGTACCCGCTCGAGAAGTTTGCCGGCGGAGAGATCGGCATCGTGCAGCCTTCGTACGCGCGTTCATATCTTTACGTCGCGTATCGTTACCTGAACGACTCCAAACTTAGCGAGACTGAACAACAAGCGGCAGTCGAGCTCTGGCGTGATCGTCTTGATCTAAGGTGGGACTTTCAGGAAGAGTCGGCGGTGAAAGAATGGCTGGCAGCGCGCGGAAAAGTCTCAGGCGTCGGGGAGGCTCCAAAGTTTGAGGTTTATCGGAACCGAGAGAAGCCGAACGAGTACGACTCATACTTGAACTGTCAGAAAGATGCATTCGAAACTGCGACCGCAACGCTAGAGGCACGGATCGGCAAGCTGGGCGCAGACAGTGCACCGGTCAAAGATTGGGTCGCGGCGCAGGATTTAGTCTTTCAGAACTGCTCGGACGGCCAACACGTTCCCAGCGAATTGCCGGCGAGTGCCGACTCTGCGATTCGCGCCGACCGCCAATATCAAATCGCGGCTGCGAATTTCTATTCGGGGAACTTCCCCGCTGCCAAGACTCTTTTCGAATCGATCTCACATGACACCAGTTCGCCCTGGCGTCTAAGGGCGCCGTACCTCAAGGCTCGCACTTCACTACGCGCTGCCAGTCTGGGGCCTGACGAGAAGAAACAGGAGCACCTGAGCGAAGCCGAACAGGAACTAAATGACGTGCTGCAGAATGCGGAACTGAAGTCGTCACACGCAGCCGCCAGGCGACTACTCGCCATCGTTCGTCTACGACTTCACCCCGGAGAGCGAATGCACGAACTCGCAAAGACGTTGACGAATGATAGCGAGCCGGCAGACCTGAAACAGAATCTTTGGGACTATACGATCCTACTTGATCAGTTTCTTGAGACTGACGCTCATCATCAGCAAACAGCCAAAACGGCAGACCTTCATGCTGACGACCTGACCGATTGGATCGCAACTTTTCAGGATAACCATGCTGAATCGCTTGCGCACGCCATTTCCAAATGGGAGGCCACTGCCGCAACTTCCTGGCTCATCGCCGCCCTGTCAAAAGTGGATCCACGGCATGCAGAAGCCTCGCGACTACAACAGGCCGCTGCAAAAATTTCACCCTCGTCTGCTGCCTTTCCCCTCGCGGCATTCCACAGCATCCGCCTCGACGTCGCTGCCGGCCGGGCAGCGAACGCTCGCGCAAAACTCGACGAACTTCTCCAACGACAGCATTCACGTTTCAATACGTCGTCTTTGAATTTGTTGCAGCATGAACGCATGCTCGTGGCCACCAGCGTCGACGATTTGTTAACTCACGCGCAACAAATGCCCGCCGGTTTCAGCTGGGACGAAGACGGACGCGAGATCCCGGCTGACGCCGACGAAATATCGAGTGAACTGAAGTCGATTCAAGGCCAGTCGTTCTTCGATCCCGAGGCCAGTGAGACGCTCAACCATCAACTCAGTGTTGCCTTGCTCGCCGAAGCTGCCAACAGCAAGCGCTTGCCAGAACATCTGCGACGCGATGTCGCCCAGGCTGCCTGGCTGCGCGCCGCGCTCCTGGGAAACCATGCGACGGCGACCGCACTCGTGCCAACGTTGAAAACGCTTGTTCCTGCATTGGTTCCCTTCTTGAATGAATACACAGCCGCTCCTGATCCGGCGGCGAAGAAGTTCGCCGCAATAAATGCCTGGTTGAATTTTCCGGGAATGCAGCCGGTGGTTACGGCGGGCATGGGTCGGGGCGCCAGGCCACTTGATGATCAGGACTCCTATCGTGACAACTGGTGGTGCGCCGGGACGAAGTCGGATTCGAGTGACACTCCAGACACGGGAGCGCCGGCGACTGTGAAATCTAACGCGGCGCCCGCTTTCTTGTCGGCGACACAGCTCACCATTGCGGCAAAAGAGTACGCGACACTTTCCTCGATCGATGCCGTGCCAAATTATTTGTGTCAACAGGTGATTGCCTGGGCCACAGCCCAGCCCAGCGATCCTCGAATTCCTGAAGCACTTCATCACGCCGTTAAGTCGACTCGTTATGGTTGCACCAACAAACAAACCGGAAGGTGGTCGAAAGCGGCCTACGATTTCCTTCACAAGCATTACCCGGGCAACACCTGGACGAAGCAAACGCCGTACTGGTTTAAGGATTAACGTCGCCCGATTTCACTCTCTTGAGATTCTGGTTAAGAATAGCGTCATCCAAATCGAAAAAAGTCGAGCTTTCAAGTGAAGGAACCGGAATTCACCAATCGCTTAATAAACGAAACCAGCCCCTACCTGCTGCAACACGCCCACAATCCGGTCGATTGGCACCCCTGGGGACCTGAGGCACTGGATACCGCGCGGCGTGAAGAGAAACCGATCCTGTTAAGCATTGGTTACTCCGCGTGTCATTGGTGCCATGTGATGGAACATGAGTCGTTTGAAAACGAAGCCATCGCTAAGTTGATGAACGACAACTTCGTCAACATCAAAGTGGATCGCGAAGAACGGCCCGACCTCGATCACATTTACATGAGCGCGGTGCAAATGATGACGCATCATGGCGGCTGGCCCATGACCGTGTTTCTCACGCCCGCAGGCGTTCCCTTCTATGCGGGAACCTATTTTCCACCTGAAGATCGTTACAACATGCCCGGATTTCCACGTGTGTTGATAAGCATTGCAGACGCGTATCGCGAACGACACGATGATATTCAGGAAACGGCCGCGTCAGTGCTGAGCGAGTTGAAACGTGCGGCTGGCGCAGCCGAGTCAAATGAACTCCTTACTAACGCGTTGCTCGACAGCGCTTACAAGGGAATTGTAAAAAACTACGATTCGACCAACGCTGGTTTTGGCGGCGCGCCGAAATTTCCGCCGGCGATGAGCCTTGAGTTTCTGCTGCGTGATTTCTACCGCACCGGAAAACAAGAGGGTCTGGAGATGGTTCAACAAACTTGCTGGAAGATGGCCCACGGCGGGATCTACGACCAACTCGGCGGCGGCTTTCACCGCTACTCAACTGACGCCCGCTGGTTAGTGCCACACTTCGAGAAGATGCTTTATGACAACGCGCTCTTGTCGCGTCTTTATCTTCATTACTACCAGGTCAGCCGTGATGAAACCGCGCGCCTCGTTGTTGAAGGGATTCTCGATTACGTTGTGCGCGAAATGACCGATCCTGCCGGCGGTTTTTATTCCACACAAGATGCGGACTCGGAAGGCGTCGAAGGAAAATTCTTCGTCTGGAGCCTCGCTGAAATTCAAGCGCTCCTCGACAAAAAGTCCGCTGCTCTTTTTGCCAACTATTACAACGTTACAACCGAGGGAAATTTTGAAGGCCAAAACATCCTGAACGTCACAGAAGACCTGTCCGACGTTGCCGCCTCCGCAGAGTTGACCGTGGAAGAGCTCTACGACTCCCTCGCGCAGTCTCGTCAGATTCTCTTCGCCGCGCGGGAGCAAAGAACCAAGCCGGGACGTGATGAAAAAGTGTTGACCGCGTGGAATGGTTTGATGCTCGCGAGCTTCGCGGAGGCAGCAGCCATCCTCGATCGGGCGGATTACTTAAAAGTAGCAACAGCGAATGCAGAATTCCTGCTGGCTAACCTCCGGTGCGACGGATTGTTATTGCGAACCTATAAAGACGGTCACGCGAAACTTAACGGATATCTCGAGGACTATGCCTTCCTGATTGAAGGATTGCTTACCCTGTTTGAAGTCAGTGGTGAAGTGCGTTGGCTTGAAGAAGCTCTCAGCCTGACTGCCACGATGATTGATGAGTTCTGGGACGAAGAGGAAGGCGGCTTCTTTTTCACCGGTCGCAGTCACGAAGACTTGATTGTTAGATCAAAGGACTTCTTTGATAACGCAACTCCCTCAGGAAACTCTGTCGCTGCGGAAGTCTTGCTACGCCTCGGACTATTGAGCGACAACAAGGATTATCAAAGAAGAGCAGTCTCGATTCTCCGCTTGATGGCTACTGGCCTGCAGCGATATCCGTCCGGGTTTGGTAGATTGCTCGGCGCTCTCGATTTTCATCTTGGCAAACCCAAAGAAATCGTGCTCATCGGAGAGGCCGACCGCGACGACACACGCGCGTTGCACCGTGAAATTTGGAAGCATTACTTGCCCAACAAAGTCGTTGCCCAAAGCTTTGCTGAAGAACCTCCGGCCGCTGAGATCCTGCCTTTACTCCGTGAGCGGAAAGGGTTGGATGGCAAGGCGACAACATACGTGTGTGAGGACTTCGTTTGCAAAACGCCAACGACCGAACCAAACGAGCTCGCTCTGCAGTTGCTGGCCAACAGTGCCAGCTCAGCCTAGCCAGCAACCGGACGGCTCTAGAAGCCTAAGAACCTCAATTCCCCTTGGCAAAGCGGCGCGAATCCTACCCAGCGCCACCTTGACGCCAACCTACTGAAAAGGTTATCTTTACGTCGTGCCAACAATGTTGGCCAACGGTCAACGAAGATAAGCAAGCCGCTTAGAATTCCTCCAGCAAGAACCAACTCGACAATCAGTTTCGTCAAATCGTTTCGACGAGGACGTTTTCCCATGAGTAATAAGATCAACTGGAAGAGTCACGCTTTCCTCATAAGTCTATCGGTCCTTGGTTCCCTTCTCCTGGGTTCGGCTCTGGTCTCTACTTTCAGGTTACCGATTCTTACCAGCGCCGGCTTGTTGGCCTGGCTCGGTCTGCTCGCCCTGACGCTCATCGCGAGCCGGTTCACGATCTCGATCAGCCCCAGTGTAGGCAACGGCCAGAGTCGCAAGTCAGTTGCTGACGCCCTGGTTTTCCTGGCCGTAATCCTCTACGCCTCTCCGCCTGAAAACACTGCCGGGCCAGCGACTCTTCTCGCCGCCATCGTCGGTCTGGTTTCGTCGTACGGACTCGCCAGCAAACGAGAGTGGATAACCACCACGGCGATTGCAATCGTTTCAACTTTCATCGCCGCTTCCTGCTACGGTTTCCTGGTAACCATCTTCGCGAATAACTCCCTGCTTACTTCCGGACAGACAGTGCCGGTTAATGTTGTTCTGGTGCCTCTCTGTGTGCTGGCAACCCTGCATTATTTCCTGAGCACGATGTCCACGCTTTACTTGTTGAACGTCGTGGAAGGAAAGCCGCGGGTCATGCCGTCGCAGGAAAGCATCGTCTGGACACTGACCACGCAGGTCGCCGGCGCAGCTTCTGCAGTCCTGTTCTATTCCGCGCTGAACGGCGCCGGCGTTCCCTTCGTATTTCTCGGTCTCTTGATCACGGGCCTTGTTCACCTCCTGTACCGGTTCAATGAAAAACGGTTGAGTGAAGTTCGTCGTGCTGAGGCCGACCAACGCAAGCACATCGAGGAAATGGCGAACATCCACATGAACACCATCGAATCGCTGGCGATTGCGATCGATGCCAAAGACCAAACAACTCACGGGCATGTGCGTCGCACGCAGATATACGCCTGCGAGATGGGCAAACTGTTCAATGTTGGCGGCAAAGAAGTGCAGGCTCTATTTGCCGGGGCATTGCTTCACGATATCGGCAAGCTAGCGGTGCCCGAATACATTCTCAACAAGCCTGGCAAACTAACTGAAGCGGAGTTTGCCAAAATGAAGATCCATCCAACCGTGGGCGGCGACATTCTGCGACGCGTCAACTTTCCTTACCCAGTCGAAGATATCGTCCGCTATCACCACGAGAAGTGGGACGGCAGCGGTTATCCCAAAGGTTTGAAGGGCGAGGCGATCCCGCTCGTCGCGCGCATTATTTCGGTTGTCGATTTCTACGACGCAACTCGCTGTGATCGTCCTTATCGCAAAGGCATGAAGCGCGAGGAGTCTTTGTCACTGCTGCAAAGCATGTCGACTACCGCTTTCGATCCCAGAGTTGTCGAGGTTTTTGTTCGGCACGTAGAAGAGTTCGATAATCTCATTGCCAGAGAAGACATCCAGGAGCAGGTCGCATCAGGGTTAGCAACGCACGACTATGCCACCGCAACCAAACCAGACGCAGGACTTGCCTCAAACATTGTTGGTTCTCCGGACGACGACGCTGCCGGCTTCCGGTCCATTACTGAAGCACAGCGCGAGGTGTTTGCGCTTCATGAAATCGCGCAGACCATTGGCTCATCGTTGAACTTGAACGATACAGTCTCGCTGGTTTCAAACAAACTTCGCGCGATCGTCCCCTTTGATACCTGCATCATTTTCGTCGTCGATGAAAAGAGCGGCAAGGCGACAGCAGTCCACGTTGCTGGTGAAGATAGCGAGGTCTTCAAATTCCGGCGGCTAAATGTCGGTGATGGAATAACGGGTTGGGTAATTGCCAACGCGCGTTCAATGTGCAACGCCTCGCCGGAACTTGATCTCGTTGGCGTTCCCGAGGACGTAGCAAAAGCCTACCGCGGAGTTCTGGTGTCGCCGTTGCTCCGCGAAGACGGTCCTTTTGGCGCAATCACTCTTTATTCAAAAAGCCGAACGTCGTACACCACGGAGCACGTGCGTCTCCTCGAATCGGTTTGCCAGCACGCTTCCAGTGCTCTCAACAACGCGCTTACGTTTGAAAAGACGAAAGAGAGCGCGCTGACTGATCCACTAACTGAACTTCCCAACGCTCGCGGCTTTTACATGATGCTGGAGCAACGCATTGCTGAGTGCCAGCGGATGAGCAACGAGTCGCTGGCGGTTGTGAGTATGGACGTCGACGATTTCCGCAGCATCAATGATCAGTACGGTCACGCAGTTGGCGACCGCGTGTTGGCTAGCCTGGCCGCAGTGATCAGGAAAGAGTTGCGCCAGATGGATATTCTTACGCGCTACGCTGGAGACGAGTTTGTAGCTATCATGCCGATGGCTTCAACGCAGATGGCGGCCGGCATCAGCGAGCGAATTCGCGCCGCAGTTGAGGAGCAGAAATTTACCGTGCGGACCGGAAAACAGGTGCAGTTAGGCCTTAGCATTGGCACCGCGTGCTTCCCTGACGAAGGCGAGACCACCGAAGAACTATTGACTGCCGCTGCGCGCAAGATGCAAAGCAACAAGCATTCGCGAAAGACAACCTTAACGCTCGCCAACAGCCACATCACGGTGCTTGACGCATTTCGCTAAAGAGTTTTCCGCCGGTCAAACACGAGCGCACACTTGCGAAGGCAAGGTGCGCTCTTTTGCTTTTGCAAAGAGATCACAACGGTTTACGGCTCAGAACTTTGAGTGGTTTTGCACGAGGTTGCGAAACTCGCGTATAATCCGACGCAACATTTGCGACTGAAGACAATCTAAACTTCATTCCCGAGCCGCCGTTACTGGCGGTTCAATAGTCGAAAGCCTTTGGCAAAGTCGAAATCAGAGATGCCGAAACAAACCCCGGAACCCTCCCGAATTAGTGCCGAGAATACTAGTGCTACAGGTGTGCTGGACGAACAGTCGTCGCCGCCAATCGCTTCAGACAACGGGACACGCAAGGAAACCCAGAAGAGCCGGGTGGCAGATATCGATCGCGAAACGCTGATCGACATTTACCACCAGATGTTGCTGTGTCGTCGCTTTGAGGAGAAGTCTGCCGAAGCCTACAGCGCCGGCAAGATTGGTGGCTTCTGTCACCTGTATATCGGTCAGGAAGCTGTTGCCATTGGCTCGATTTCGGCAATTAGAAAAGACGACTACGTGCTGACGAGTTACCGCGAACACGCGCACGCCATCGCGAAGGGCATGTCGCCCGAGTCAGTGATGGCTGAACTCTTAGGCAAAGCAACCGGATGTTCCAAGGGCAAGGGCGGTTCAATGCATATGTTTGACAAGGAAGTTGGGTTCCTGGGCGGACATGCAATCGTGGGTGGACAAATTCCGCTTGCTACCGGGGTTGCGTTCGCCGCTAAATACAAAGGAACCGATCAGGTTGCGCTTTGTTACTTCGGCGAGGCGGCGGTAAATCAGGGAGCATTTCACGAATCGCTGAACATGGCCCAACTCTGGAAACTTCCCTGCATCTACATCTGCGAAAACAATCAGTATGGAATGGGCACTTCGCTGCAACGAGCGATGTCGCTGCATGACGTTTCCCAGAAAGCCTATGCGTACGAAATGGCTTCTGAAATTGTCGACGGCATGGACGTGCTCGCCGTGCGCGAAGCTACCATGCGCGCCGTCGAACGGGCTCGCAAACAGTCGCTGCCTACCCTGCTCGAAGTGCGCACCTATCGCTTCATGGGCCACTCCATGTCGGACCCCGGCAATTACCGTACGCGCGCCGAAATTGAAAAACATCAGGAACGCGATCCAATCAAACTTTTCTCCGCCAGTCTGAAAGAAGAAGGCGTGCTTTCTGACGCGCAGTTCAAGGAAATTGAAGAGCAGGTGAAGCAACAGGTCGAGAAAGCGCTGAAGTTTGCTGAGGAGAGTCCCTACCCTGACCTGAAAGAGCTTTACACCGACGTCTATGCCAGCCCGATAGAGCCAACCAACAATCAGGGCAAAGAGGACCGCAACTAATGGCTTTGTTAACAATGCGCGAAGCGCTCAATCAGGCGCTGCGCGAAGAGATGCGGCGCGATGAAAACGTGTTCCTGATGGGTGAAGAAGTCGCCGAGTATCAGGGAGCGTACAAGGTCACCAAAGGATTGCTCGAGGAGCTTGGGCCCAAGCGCGTAATCGATACGCCCATAACTGAACTCGGTTTCGCAGGACTCGGCGTGGGCGCCGCCATGGCCGGACTAAGACCGATCGTCGAGTTCATGACTTTCAATTTTTCGATTCTCGCTACAGATCAAATCATCAACTCAGCCGCGAAGATGCTTTACATGTCGGGTGGGCAGTTCAAAATCCCCATCGTCTTTCGCGGTCCAAACGGTTCCGCTTTTCAGGTTTCGTCGCAGCATTCACAGGCGCTCGAGTCATGGTTCGCTTACTTCCCCGGCTTGAAGGTTGTTATGCCTTCGACGCCGGCTGATGCCAAGGGTCTTTTGAAGTCGTCCATTCGCGACGACGACCCGGTCATTTTCATGGAACAGGAGCGAATGTACGGTAACAAAGGCGAAGTTCCGGACGATCCGGAATTTACGATTCCCCTCGGCGTTGCCGATATCAAACGTGAAGGAACTGATGCCACCATCATCGCGAGGTCATTGACTGTACCGCTTGCCCTTAAGGCTGCTGAACTGCTGGAGAAAGACGGCGTATCTTGCGAGGTAATCGACCCGCGAACAATCCGGCCGCTGGACATCAACACAATTCTGGATTCAGTTAAGAAAACTAATCGCGTTGTAATAGCGGAAGAGTCACATCCGTTCTGCGGCGTCGCAGCTGAGATTAGTTCGCAGATTGCAGAACGCGCGTTCGATTATCTGGATGCACCGGTTAAGCGTGTCACGGGCGCTGATGTGCCGATGCCGTACGCCAAGAACCTGGAAGACCTGGCAATACCGAAAGTCGATCAGATAGTCGCTGCCGTTAAAGAAGTCTCTTATTTGGTTAGTAAATAGTAAATGGTGAATAGTAGATAGGAAGCAATTACCGTTTTGCGCGGTTTTCTTATTCACTATTTACTATTCACCGTTAACCGTTCTCGAGGATTGAATGGCCACTCAGGTAATCATGCCGAAGCTCTCGCCCACCATGGAGGAGGGACAACTGTCGCGCTGGTTGAAGAAAGAAGGCGACAAAGTCTCAATGGGCGAGCCTCTCGCAGAAATTGATACCGACAAAGCGACGATGGAAATGCAGGCGCTTGGTAGCGGCGTGCTGCGCAAAATACTGCTTCCGGAAGGCTCGTCCGCGCCACTCGGTCAGATGATTGGAATCATTGGCGAGCCGGAGGAAGATATTTCCGCGCTCCTTAGCCAGGCTGGTTCAGCACCGGCCGCAAAGTCCGCAGAGCCAGCCTCAGGCTCCGAAACTAGTCAGGCAAAACCGGAAGCTGTGCCAGCACCCGAGGCCGTCGAAAAAGCTTCGGACAACGGTCATCATGAAACCGCACCAGCCGAGCCGGCAGCGACTGGACGTCTGATTGCATCGCCGCTCGCCGCGCGTATGGCGGCAGAGTCGGGAATAGATTTGCGTTCGGTGACCGGCAGCGGTCCCGGCGGACGCATCATCAAGCGAGATGTTGAAAGCCTGATGAGCGGGAAGACTGCGACCTCGAAGAGCCACTTGCGCGCAGTCGAAACTCCGCGCTTCCAACCATCGACAACTGCAGCTTCGGCTTACCGTGATGAGCCAGCCAGCGAAATGCGTCGGACGATTGCGAAGCGCCTGGTGACTTCGCTCGGTCCCGTACCCCATTTCTTTCTGACAACAGAGATTGAAATGGACCGCGCCGCCGAGATGCGCAAAGGGATTAACGAACTCGATCCGGAACTGAAGATCAGCATTAACGACATCATCATCAAGGTGGCCGCCGCTGCGTTGATGCAACACCCGAAAGTTAATGCGTCGTATCAGGACAAGGCGATCAGGTACTACGAACAGGCCGATGTTGGAGTGGCGGTGGCAATCGAGGAAGGATTAATCACTCCGATTGTTCGGGCCGCGAACCAAAAATCACTGAGTGAAATCGCAGCTGAGATTCGCGATCTTGCCGGACGGGCGCGCAATCGCAAATTGAAGCCGGAAGAATACATGGGCGCGAGTTTCTCGATCAGTAATCTCGGCATGTTTGGCATTGATGAGTTCACGGCGATAATCAATCCGCCGGAAGCGGCAATCCTGGCGGTCGGCGCCATGTCGGCCAAACCGGTAGTCAAAGAAAACGAAGTTGTCATTCGGCAGATGATGCGCGTAACGATGTCTTGCGATCATCGCGTCGTAGATGGCGCCACCGGTGCGAAGTTCCTGCAAACGTTCAAGAAAATTCTTGAGAACCCCCTTTTCCTGGTTGTCTGAAGTCGTCAGCTTCAAGGCGACAGAATTTCACAAGAGGATCGGCTTTGACCGGTCCTTTTTGTTATCTGCATGACTACCGCTAAGAAAGGCACAACCGCTACTGATCACGCGATGGCGCCGCACCTCGCCTTGATTGCGGTGCAGTTAATGTTTGGCACCTGGCCAATCATTGGGAAGATTGCGTTGCGCTCTGTCTCGAGCACTAGTTTGGTCGGCTTTCGCATTCTGGGGGCTGCGCTGATCTTTACGCTATTCAAGCCGAAGATCAGAGAACTTTGGAAACTACCCAAACGCGTAATCGCCTGGTTGGTTGTTTCCAGTTTGCTTGGGGTCGTGCTGAATCAACTTTTCTTCGTTAAAGGGCTGTCGTTCTCCACCGCCATTAATGCCACGCTGCTGACGTCCACAATTCCGGTGACGACACTGGTCGTGAGCATGGTGCTTGGCTACGAGCAGGCGAGGATGCGTCATTTTTTGGGTATCGCCCTGGCTGCAGCCGGAGTTATCTATCTGGTGGATCCGTGGCGCGCCAACTTCTCGTCGCAAACGACGCTCGGTAACATTATTTTGATCGTCAGCGCCTTTTGCTACGGCTCGTACCTGGCGGTGTCGAGAGATTTGTTCCGACGCTACGGCGCGCTCGATGTGATCAGCTGGATTTTCATAGTGGGCGCAATAATTACGTTGCCTATCGCTGCTTATTCCTGGTCAATCGATAGCTGGCAAGGAATTTCACCAAGATTTTGGCTCGCCATTCTTTACGTCATTGTGGTGCCAACGGTGGGCGCTTACTACCTAAACTCCTGGGCAATCACACGCGTGCCGCCAAGCGTCGTGGCGATTTACATCTATCTTCAGCCGTTGATTGCTTTCGGGATTGCGCCACTAGTGTTGGGTGAGAGTTGGAATTCGCGAACGCTCGTCGCTGGTGTGCTGATCCTTGCGGGGGTGACGGTGGTGACGATTCGCCGACGGAAAACAGTCGTGAGTCCACAGTCGTGAGTCGACAATCTGTGTAATGAGTCAGCTCGGCTTTGCTCGAAAAGTGGGTTGACACCATCTTTCTCTGTGCAACCACCGTGTTCTCTGTGTCTCCGTGGTTAATATTTTGCGTGGAAAAACCACCACAGAGGCACAGAGGACACCGAGGTTACACAGAGACGAAGTTCCGACGGCGACTTTGCGGGCAAGGCTAGTCGGCTCTTCATCTTTTGGCGGTGACTTAAGACTGGAGACTCTCGAGTGTGGACTGGCGATTAGTTAGAGCGGTTTGACGACGCGCCCCACTGGATAGAGATTCATGCGCGGATCCCAATACGGCGAGCGGCGATAAAAGAATTGCAGCCGTGCATGTGGATTGGCGGCAAACGCCGGATCATTGGCCAGTCTTTTTTCGTACTCCTCGCGTAACTTCGGATCAGCGGCCAGCATTTTTCGCGCGAGGTCCTCGACGACGTAGTCTTCGCCATACTCTTTTTGTTCAAAAGTGGCGTTGAAGAATCCCCAGCGCACCAGCGAATCAGGCGCCTCCGGCTCCAGTAAATTTACGGCAACTTTCGCAGACACCTGAGCGAGGGGCACGAGTACTGAGCCTGCCGGAAACTCGCGCGTCTCCTGCACCGGCTCAACCTTGAAAGAAGGCATCAGCCTGCCTTCAAAAGGTCCGCCGGCCCACTTCACATCGACGAAGCGATAGCTCTCGATTTCAATGCGCTTCGACTCCGACAATACCTGCATCGTTAGCCCATGAGCCTTGAGCACATCAATCACGTCTTGCCATTGGACCGGCACCACATAATAGAGCGGCGGAGCCACCACCGTTTTCACGCCAAAGTCATCGTACATCGGCACCGTAAGGTCAAGCGGCTTGGTGCCAAACACTACGCGTTGCTGTCCGGAAACATCGCTAATGTCAGTATGGTATTCAACCGCTCGCAAGTTGTACGGTCTCGACTTCTCAGTTAACTCGAAATCGATCGGGACCCGACGAGCGGCGTCATAAGTGGCAAACTCCTTCAGTGTCTGTGCATCGGCTTCGTGCACCGCTGCCAAAAGACTTTGTGGATCTTTGCTGACCTCCGCCAGCGCCGCGCGCAAGAAATCGTAGGTGCCGATAACGCGCGGACGATAAGGCTTCAGCATGTGCGTTTCAATCAGAATTCCCGGGCGATTGCGCAACGGCGTGTAGCCGGTCGAGAAACGCGGGCTGCCGTTGAAGTCTCTAATGCCTTTCGGCAGATCACGATTGTCGATGAATTCCAGGTACCACGAAACAAGGTTGCCCGCCGCTTCAGTGGCAGGCGCCACCTTCTCGTCGATAACTCTCTTCTCCCATTCGAGGACGCTGGTAGCGACTCCAGCGTGATGTTCATGTTGATAGGTGATGTTGTACCGAAAGTCGGCGCCGTCGGTGACGTGGCAATCAATAAACAGGTCGGGTTGCCAGCGGTTCCACAGCGCCAACCAGGCACGCGTTTCCGGCGTGTCCGCTTTCATGTAGTCGCGGTTCAAGTTTTGATAAGTACCGGTGGTGCGCCAGCCCATCTCAGCGGGACCGTTCTGATTGATGCGGTTGAACGGGCTGACTCGTTCGTGCCCGTCCGGGTTGTAGATGGGAATGAAGAGCACGACGAGATTTTTCAACAGACTAGACTGGGTCTTGGTTATCGCTATGTCGCGCAACAAGGCCAGCCCCGCATCCTTGCCGTCCGGCTCGCCGGCATGAATGCATGCTTGAATGAGAATGACAGCCTTGTGCGCATGTCTCGCAGCTTCCGGAGTAAAAGTCTCCCCGTCGGCGCCGATTAGCAACGGCAAATCTCGGCCTTCACCACTCTTACCAAAACTTTGATATTTGATTAAAGGCGATGCCTGATCGAGTCGTTTTGCATACGCAATCGTGTCAGCGTAGCGGGGCGTTTCGCGGTAGTCGGTTTGTTCGGCGTACGTCAGCCAGTTAGTGGCGACCGGAGGATTCTGATTTTGTGACATTGTGTTGGGGTGAAAACAAATTAAGAGTACCGGAAACCACAGCGGGTGAAAGTAGTTGATTCGTCGCATCAGAAAGGTCTCTCACACGAGCGACACTGCGTACGGCGACGAGCATTCAAAGTGCCACAGCCGGTGCAACGAATATACATGGTGCGTGCAAACCAGGAAGTGATGAACGCGCTAATGCCAAGTATGCCGATCAGCACTCCCAGGTTTAGCAGCACGTCCTTCAAGCTTTTCGATTCTCGCGCAATTTACAGTAACTGAGGCCGCGTTCATAGCCACGGCGAAACACGTCGTCATCGAAATCAGCCGGCGCCGCCGTCAATTCCTTCTGGCTGGCCCACCAGCTATGACTCTTTACCGCGGTTTCAAAGCCGCTACGATAGCTCGGCTCATCAGTCTTGAAAGTACGGCCAGTCGACTGATACTCGACCTCTTCGTCGTCGCGTATTCCAATCCACCAGTTTTCGCGTGCTTGATCGATGCTTTCAGCGCCGCCGCGCGCAAGCGCGTTGTGCACTGCCGGCTCTTTTTCTTTGTCGTCTACAAAGGCAACGACGACTGATCTACCCTGGCGGAGTGCATCCTCATAAAGATACAACTCATCATGCGGCAGACCCGTTTCTAAGCCGCTCTCTAATGCCTGCCCTGCAGCCGCGCCGGCTGCGGCGCCACCAGCGCCCAGAATCGCAGCCCCCAGAATTCCGCCGGCGATAACCGGCCCAACGCCGGGAACTAAAACACTCGCCGCCACAGCGCCCAGGGTCGCGCCGCCCGCTACGCCCATTGCGCCACCGACTGTTCCACCCATCGCGGGCCCCATCCCTGGCTGTTCGCTGTCAGCCGTGGGCACAGTACGTTCAATGTTTCCTTCGCTCATCCCGGGAGTCAGCAAAGCGATTCTATCGTTCGCAATTCCCAGCGAGTGAATTTGTCTTATCGCATCCTCGGCCTGCGTTCGTGATTTGAAAATTCCAGCAACTGTTTCCATGCTCGTTCCCTCCTGGAAGAAATTCCACGCAAAGTTTGAACCTTCCAGTTGAGCGCAGCAAGCAACTACGGTCACTGACACAAATCGTTGAGGAAATTAACAGAGCTATGTTAGAGTCGAAGCCTAAATCGTTTTGAATACTAAAACGGTAATCATCAGGACGGAAGGCAAAAAATGTTCGACATCGTAGATAAACATTGGCCGATGTCAGAGGGCGACGGGAAAGCTGCCCGCAAAAAACGGCCGCGCATTCTGGCGATCACTACGGACTGTTGCACTGGTTGCTCAGGTTCGCCCGCGTGCATCGAATACTGTCCGATCGAAGCTTGCATGTTCTGGGTACCGGACGAAGATCATCCACCCTTTGGACGCATCGAGGTGGATCCTTACCTCTGCATCGGGTGCCAGAAATGTACCAGCAAAGGACCGGACGGAGCGTTTCTAGATGGTTGTCCCTGGGACGCGATCGAAATGGTTCCGACAGATGATTGGGAAGCGGTGCATGGAATTACGCTTCCGGATCTGCCGCCTCCACCACCCGCTGCCTAGCTAAACAAAATTTTCTTTTTACTTAACGCGGCTCTTGATGGCTTTCACCGTCAGAGCCGCTTGTTGTTTTACTCGTTCACTCACCTGCTCGGCTCCATTCGCGTATCGCTCCACCGTCGGCAGGTTTCCGACGTCGCCAATCAGAGCCAACCCTCGTAATGCTTCCCAAATGCTTTGCTCATCAGAGTTGATAGTGAGTATTCCCTGCCCCTTTGCGACTGTTGCTTCGCTGGCTAGCAGCAGTTGATCAATCTTTCCCATCAGGGGTGATCGTAGTTCCACAACTTCATTGCCGGGCTCCAGGATTCGCCCCAGCAACGAACCGCGACTGATAACCGCGCCACTCGCCAAACTACTTTGCAATTGTCCGGACGCAGGGGCGGTTACAGTGAAAGGCTGCAGCATCGCGACGAGCTCGGCGCGCCCAGTCGTGTCGTTAAACCTAACGAGTGCGAGCGCGGCGTTGCGGCGCACAATTGGCTCCGTATCCGAAACTAGTTTCTTGAGCGCTTGATGAAACTCCTCCGAAGAATTGTCGGCGCCCATCAACCAGGCAACGGTCAAACGAAACTCGGTCTCACGATTCGACGCAAGCGTGACGATTTGTGGATACCACTGCCGCGCGTTTTTGTCGCCGGTTTCGATGCGCTGCTGGATCTGCAACAGCGCGTGTTGCACGTGACGCGGATGTTTTTCGTCGACTAAGTACTTTGAGATTTCACTGTCGGAGAGTCCACGTCCAAACCAGGTGAAGTACCACGTCAGGAAGGAGGCAATTACGAAGAGGATCGCCAGAATAAGAATTGGTCCTGAAGCGCGCACGCGTTTGGTCGGAGCTGCGACTTTCTGTGCTTCCAAACTGTTTTCTTCGTCTGCCATTAACTAACAGCCCCGGCTACTGGGTTGGGAAAAAGTGATAAAGCATCAGGTAGACAATTACGCCAGTCACTGAGACATACAGCCAGAGTGGCAATGTCCACCTCGCGATCCGCCGGTGCTTGATGAAGTCTCCGCGTGACGCGCGATAGAGGGTAATCAGGATCAACGGCACAATAACCACCGCCAGGATCGTGTGACTGGTAAGAATGATGAAGTACAACGGGCGAACCAGACCCTGCCCGGGAAACCGGGTAGTGCCGTGATAGTAGTGATAGGTCAGATAGGAAATCAGAAACAGAGTCGATGTTCCGACGGCGCTAACCTGACAGATCTTGTGCGCCTGAATGCGACCATGACGGATGAACCGTAGGCCTGCCAACAACAGAATTGCGCTGGTGGAATTAAGGAGGGCGTTGACGTGGGGGAGGAATGAAATGTACTTCGGCATCGTCAGATAGTGCTGAATGTTGAATATGAGGGCTGAGTCAAGCGGTTCTCAGTACTAAGTACTCATCACTTTCTTTTTCCCCGTTTCTGTGAGCGAGTAGAAATCGTTCCCTTCTTCCTGAAGCAGGCCTTCCGTCACCAAACGTTCCACCGCGTCGAACACCGCGGTGCGGGCCTCGGGATCGTTTTCCCCAATCTCGAAAAGTGTGTGCAGATCGAGTTTTTCTTTGCCCCAGTGTGCAAAGCTCTTCAGGATGCGCTGGTCGATTTCATTCACGGCGGGACTTCACTGGCGAGTTAACGCTCAAGCTTGCGGTTCTTTCATTCTATTAACCATGGACTTCACATCTGGTGGGACAGCCCGGCCCTTTGCATCGAGCATGGGCTGAGACGGTGGTAGCCCTTTGCGGGCTGCGCTGGCAGCCCACAATTCCTCTTTGGGTTTTTTCCTCGGGAACGGAATCGGCAACTTGCCTTCGTCTCTAAGATAAAGCAACGGGTTAGCGGCAAAGGTTAAAGCGATTACGAGGCAAACCACCGTTACGAAGAGATTGTCGGTGGTCATGAAGCTGAATGAAAGCAGCGCATTCAAAACTGCCAGCCCAACAAATGCCAGGGCCGCTACCACGCACACCAAATTAAGTAACTTCGCTTCGCGATTCATCGATCCCGTCTCGGTTAGTTCCATTTATTAATCACTCAATGTTTTTTTGGGGCCGGCGCTTTTCGTTCCGACATTTCCTCATAACCGCAGCTTTCGCACTCCCAGAGCGGATACGGCAGCGGGTCGGTTGGGCTCTGGTAAACCGCGCGGTTTGAAGGAATTATTTTCCCGCCGCAGCGCGGACAAAGCCTACCGCGTGTGGTGCGTTTCTCGACGTCGATACGTAAAAGATCTTCTTCAGCCATAGCCTTAACGGTGGTCGACGTCATCCTCGTTAGAGATTTCCGTTTCACCAGTCAGCTCTTCTTCATCGGCGTTCTTGTGCCGTTTAAGCACCACAAAAATTGAACAGAAGATCGTGACCGGAGGCACCAGGAGAACCAGCACGCCAATATTGAAATTGCGAATGAAGAAAGCGTTGTTTGAGCCGCCCAGCGCCGCCCGGCACATAGAACACTGCGCCGCCGCTGACGCATCCAACAGCAGTAGGACTGCCAGCGCGGCAACCGCGACGATTACGACTTTTGCTTTGGCACCAATCATCAAGGCTCCTCTACTACTGGCGCCGGCGCTACTTCTTTGAACTGGTAGCGCAGCCCTGCCGATCTAAAGCTGTCGGGGAAAAACACAAAGAGCAAACAAATACAGACTACCAGCATTGGCACCAGCGTGACGATCAAACTGAGTCGCTCAAACTTCAAGTGCATGAAATACGCGACGATCAGTGCTGCTTTGATGATCGACAGACCGAGCAAAATCGTCAACATGAAGTGGATCGGCATCGGGCGGTAAGCCAGAAAGATTTCGACCAACGTCAAAACCACCAGCCAGACCCAGATCGAAGTAAAGAGTTTGTTGCTGCCGGCAAAATGTTCTTCTTCAGCGTGTGCACTCATTCTCGGTTCCTCCGCTCAATCGTCCGCCGCACTACCTGGCCAAATGACCACCAACGTCAACTGACAGGATGTAAATCAACGGGAACACAAACATCCATACCAGATCAACAAAGTGCCAGTAGAGACCACTGATTTCGATGTCTTCATGTTTCAACTTCGGCGCGCGTATGGCGACCACTGAAAGATAGATGATGCCGGTAGCGACGTGAAACATGTGCAAGCCGGTGATCGTGAAGAACGTTGCTCCAAACAGCGGGGATGGCAGCCTGCCGTCAGTCGTCGTAAACGTTGTCACCCAGTGTGCCGGCAAAGAAAACGGCCGTAGGCCTTCATGCAGAAGGTGTCGCCACTCAATCAAGTGGAGCACCACGAAGGCCGCGCCGAAAAACATTGTCGCGAGGATCCATTTGCGCGCGCGCACTTTGTCGCCGCGACTGGAAGCTGACACGCCAAAGACCATCGTCAAACTCGATGAGAGCAGACAGAAGGTCATCACCGATGAGAAGACAATGCTCGGGAAAAACGGAAATGGCGTGGGCCAGACATTCGATGCTCGCAAATAGCTGTAGCCGATCAGCAGCGCCGAAAATGTCAATGAGTCGGAAACAATGAACAACCACATTCCGAGCTTGCGATGGCCGACGTGATACGGGTGCGTGCCGCCTCCCCAGTCGGTTGCCGGAAAATGTACTGCGCGTGTTTCAGTACTCACCTGTCACCTCCAAGTTGTCGTTCCCGCCGGCTGTGGCGGTCGTGAATTCAGCGAACCAATTAGCGAACAAAGAAAAGCAAAACAAACAAGTAGATCCAAAGAAAGTCCATAAAGTGCCAGTAAAGCGCGACGGCATCGGCGCGGGCTTTACTCCGGGCCAAAGCCCCTTGATTGTTGGGCACTGACCGTCTGCGCAAAGTTAAATAGCTCAGCGCCAGCAGGCCGCCCAGCAAATGAATTCCGTGAGTGGCAGTGAACACATAAAAGAACGAACTGTGCGGATTGCTCGCCACGAAAATGCCCTGACGGGCCAGTTGTCGCCAGGCAAATATTTGGCAAACCAGGAAACCAAGACCAAACACGATCGTGGCGAGCAATAACACACCGGGACGTTGAGTTGCATCCTGCCACTTCCTCCGCGCCGCCTCCATGGTGATGCTGCTTAGCAGGATGAGCCCGGAGCTGACAAGCAAGATGCGCGGCATCTGCAATGGCGTCCAGTCAGTGGAAGATGCCGCGCGCACGATGTAAGCACTGCTCAACGCCGTGAACATCATCAGGATCGAAGCGCACGCTACCCACATCCCGATGCGGTAACGATTAGCTGACGATTTAAGATCTGACCCAAAGCCACTTTTTGTTAGTGGACTAGTGGTGACCGTTGTGGCCATTACCCGCCTGCTCCTTCTGGTTCGCTCTGCATGATGTAATCCCTGGGCGCGCCAGGCACCGCGAATTCATAGGGTCCGTGCTGAACCGTGGGAATCACGCCGGCAAAATTGTCGTGCGGCGGTGGGCTTGCCGTATTCCACTCGAGCGTAGTGGCTTCCCAGGGATTCTCCGAAGCCTTCTTGCCTTTGAAGATGCTCCAAACAAGATTGAAGTAGAACAGGATTTGCGCGACTACCGTTATCAACGCCGCGATCGAAACGAACACCACCAGTGGATGAATCGATTTGAGGTACTCATACTGGGTAAACTCCGCATAACGACGCGGCATACCTACCATGCCCATCGTGTGCATCGGCACGAAGATGCAGTAGACGCCCACAAACGTAATCCAGAAGTGAAGCTTGCCTAGCTTATCGTTCATCATGCGGCCAAACATCTTCGGGAACCAGAAATAAGTAGCCGCAAACATGCCGAAGATCGACGCCACGCCCATCACCAGGTGGAAGTGCGCGGGCACGAAATAAGTATCGTGCATCGGCAGGTCGAGTGACGTTTGGCCAAGGACGAGACCAGTGATGCCGCCGGCCACGAAGAGCGACACAAAGCCGATCGCAAAAAGCATCGGGGGAGTGAAGCGAATCCGTGAGCCCCAGAGTGTGCCGAGCCAGTTAAATGTCTTCACTGCCGAAGGAACGCCAATCGACAATGTCAGAATCGAGAACGTCATTGCCGAGTAGGGACTCATGCCACTAATGAACATGTGGTGGCCCCAGACGAAGAAGCCCAACAAGCCAATCGCGAAAATCGCAAAGACCATGGCGCGATAGCCGAAGATCGGTTTGCGTGCAAATGTCGACAGAATGTGCGACGTTGCGCCCATGCCGGGCAGAATCGCGATGTAAACTTCCGGGTGACCAAAAAACCAGAAGAGATGCTGCCAGAGAATCGGTGAACCGCCGGTGTGGTTCTTCAAGACTCCCGAACCAAAAACTAACCCGCCGGGAATGAAGAAACTTGTGCCGACGGTGCGATCCAGGAGAAGCAGAATTCCGCCGCCCAGGAGAACCGGAAATGAGAGCAGCGCGAGCACCGCAGTGGTAAACCAGGCCCAGCAGGTCAACGGCATGCGCATGAGCGTCATGCCTTTGGTGCGCATGTTGAGTAGCGTCGTGATGAAGTTGAGCGCGCCCAGCAAAGAGCCGACGCAGAAAATCGCGATGCTGATGATCCAGAGATTCATGCCGGCGCCCTGACCGGGCCCGGCGGTATTGCCCACCGCGCTTAACGGCGCATACCCGGTCCAACCTCCGATCGGTCCCACCGTAGCGCCCGCGCTCGAGATTCCCAAAACGTCTCCCAGGGCATGAGCAACAGTCGCGTTGCCCTCAACCAGGATGGCCAACAGGATAACGAGAAAACCTACCAGCGTTACCCAGAACGACATCATGTTGAGCACCGGAAACGCCATGTCTTCGGCGCCGATCTGAATCGGCAGGAAATAGTTACCGAAACCTCCCTGGGGCGCGGTAGTCAGCACGAAGAAAACCATGATCGTTCCGTGCATGGTGACCAGCGACAAGTAGAAGTCGGGATTCATGATGCCGCCGGGCGCGCCGGTTGGGAACAGCGTTCCCAGGATCGACCAGCTGGTACCCGGCCACGAAAGTCGCAAACGCATCAACACCGACATCGTCATGCCGACCAACACCGCCGCCAGCGCCAGGATGATGTACTGGATGCCGATGACTTTGTGGTCCAGACTGAAGATGTACTTGCGAATGAAGCTCTTGGGCGGCTCATGCCGGTGAACTGCTTCGTGCGTTTCAGCTGACATCTCTTGAATCTCCTAAGTAATGAGCTTAGTGGACTGCTACAAAATCCCAGTTACTGCGGGTAATCGGGCAACGGATACTTCGCCAGCAATTCCGTCATCCGGGTTTGAAACTCATCCTGCGTTAACTTCATCAAAGCTGCATGCTCGTCGGCCGGCAACACCAGCAGGTAGCTCTTCATGCGGAAGTGAAACTGACCGCACAACTCAGCACAGGCTAGTTCATACTTACCCACGCGATTGGCGGTAAAGTGCACGCTGATGTTCATTCCCGGCACCAGGTCTTGCTTGAAGCGCAATTGCGGCACCCAGAAGTTGTGAATGACGTCTCGTGAACGCAGAATCAACTCCACCGGCTGGTCGACGGGAATAGCAATCACACTGTGCACCACGTCGTCTTTGGCGTTTGGATCTTCAGAGTCGAGACCTACGTAGTTCAGCGCGGAATCGTCAACCAGGCTCGGGTCAGTGCGGCCAAAAACACCATCCTTGCCCGAGTAATGGAAGTTCCACTGGAACTGCTGCGCGACGACCTGGACGCGGAATGAGTTTTCCGGCGCCTTGTTGAAGTGCAACGACGCCCAGACACTCTGGCCCATTACCGCGAGACTGATGAAAATCACAGCCGTAACCACCGTCCAAACAACTTCCAGACGGTTGCTGCCGTGTGTGTAGACGGCGCGATCGCTGGGCCCGCGGTCTTTGAATTTCCACACGACGTAGCCGAGACCAACCTGGGCGGCGGTGAACGCGATGCCTACCACGGTGATCGTCAACAGAAACTGGCGATCGAGGGCAGCCGCGTGCTGAGAGATGGCTGCCGGAAACCACCACTTCTTGACGAAGAAGAGGCTTACCGAACCCAAAGTTATGAGCCAGATGATAACCGCAAGAACTCGTCCCATCGGTTACTCCTTAGTGAATGGTGAATAGTAAATAGTGAATCGTGAATAGTAGGTCTTAGTATCATCGAGAACCGCTGCTACGAGACTGCGTTCTCATTTACGATTTACGATTCACTATTCACTGCTCTTCGATTTACTTATCTAGAACCATCAAAATAAACAAAAGCGGTAGATAAATAACTGAGGCCAATAGCAAGCGCCGGGCTTCGTTTCTCGATTTGGAAAAGGCTGCGCGCAGGCTGCTGTAAAGAAACGCGAGCCCGAGGACAATGGCGCCCACTAAATAAACTTTACCGGAAATGCCGAGAGCGGTAGGCAGCAAACTCACCGGCAGCAGGAGCACGGTGTAGATGACAATTTGCTGCGCCGTGATGCGGCCCTCGGGCTCAACCACCGGCAACATGAGAATGCCGGCGCGACTGTAGTCTTCGCGATACATCCAGGCAATCGCCAGAAAGTGTGGAAACTGCCAGAGAAACAAAATCGCAAACAGCACCCACGCTTCGAGACCGATGCTGCCGCGGGCTGCCGCCCAACCGATTAACGGTGGCACTGCTCCGGGAAAAGCACCAACCATCGTCGACAGCGAGGTTCTCGTTTTCAGCGGCGTGTACCCGAACAAGTAACCGGCGATTACCGTCAATCCGAGTAATGCAGTTAAAGGATTAACCAGGATGGCTAGATAAACTTCGGCGAGTATGGTGAGACCAGTCCCAAATGCCAGCGCCTCCCAGGGCAGCAGCTTACCTGACGGAAGCGGCCGGTTGGCGGTCCGTCTCATCAGGGCGTCGAGATCACGTTCCATGTACTGATTGATCGTCGCAATTCCCGACGACAGCAAAGCGATGCCCACCATCGAGATCAGCAGGGCGCGATAGTCGACCCCGTGAGAAGCAAGCGCAAAACCGGCCGCCGCGGTCAGTACAATCAAAAAAGTAATGCGCGGCTTGGTTAACTCAAGGTAGGCAGAAATCCGGTCGCGCGCCGTTAAGCGTTCGAGCGGACTAACCGCTGCCGGACTGAGATCGATGGCAAACTCTTCCATAGTTAATGTGATAACAACCTGAAGGTTGAACTCTGAACTAGTTGAAGCCTGCGAAAGGCGCGTAGTTTAGAGTTCAAGTAGCCTTGCCTGAAAAGTCGCCGTCGGAACGTCTCTGTGTAACCTCGGTGTTCTCTTTGCCTCTGTGGTGGTTCCACGCAAATATTAACCGGAGACACAGAGAACACGGTGGTTGCACAAAGAAAGATGGTGTCAACCCACTTTTCAATCAAAGCCAGTTCAAGCTTTAGCTTGCTTTGGAGTTGAGGTAGCAAAACCATAGGCCGCTTCCTCTGCTCGCAAAATTTTGAATGCCCGCAATGTCAGAACAATCGTGGTGGCAAATACCAGGGCCCCACATGCTACGTGCGCCACTGTGATTCCGATCATCGGATTCAATGGCTGGGGATCGTTGGGAGATGCTGCTCGCGTTAGGTAAGCAGCCAGACCCAGGAACAACTGTGTCACCAGCAAACCGAGGGCAACTTTCGCCGGTCGGGTCAGAAGCGGTTCGTTCGCGTGACGACGCAAAACCAACAACGACGTAGTTCCCAGCAGTATGGTTACCGCCGCGGCGCCGCCGATGTGCGTCAGCAATAACTCGAGCGGCAGCGGTTTGTCCCAGGTAGCCGAGTGACGCAGCGTCGCGCCAATAATCAGTTGTAAAAAGATCGTTATTACTGCCGCCACCGCAATGTATCGCAAGGGCAGACTTCCCTGCTCGGCGATGGTCGGCCGCTTTTCTGACCAGCTTCGCGAAGTAACAACCGCGAGACTGACTGTCGTGCAAAAAAAGAGTTGGGCCAGGGTTGCGTGCGCAGCTGAGACTGCCAACGGCAACATCAACTTTACGGTCAACCCGCCGAGTAGTCCCTGCGCGATAACTCCCAGAAGAGCAACGAGCCCAAGTTTCTGTAACCAACGCCGCGACTCTCCGGGATATGGTTCCAAACGATCGCTAAGCTTGAGCCAGAATAGCAATCGCCGAACTCGGCTCAGGATCTCGCCGCGGTACAGATAAAGAAACAGACAGAGAGTCAGAAACCCAACTGTGCTGGCCACCATCCGGTGCAGGTGTTCCCAGTACAAATTCCCGACCATGTTGACGCCGCTTAATCCAAGCGAATCAACCTTGGGCAGGAACTTCCCTTCTGTCAGCGGCCAATCCGAAGTCGCCAGTCCCGCATCGTGGCTGGTTACCAGAGCGCCGGCAACTATCAAACAAAACGTCGCGCAGGCTATCAGCAACGCATAACGATGCAAACCTTTATTCATTGCCAATTGCCGCTTGTCGATTGCCGATCTCTTTCGTTGCCCGATCCAATTGCCGACTAGTTTGACTCAATCGGCAATTGGATTCGGCAATCGGAAATGCTTCTTAGTGCCTGCCGCCCACCACGGGAATTTCGAGTGCGGGCATCATCTCCAGACCAGACTGGGCTGAAGCAGTCGCAGCAGCTTCGCCAAATGCGAAATCAGCTTTACCTGTTCCGTTGGCAGCCACCGTCACCTGCATCGTTTTCTCAGTGCCCTTGGCTCCGCCTTCGTGCCAGGCAGCGACTGTGTACGTGCCGGCGGGGACGTTCTTGATAGTGAACGTTCCATCTTCAGCGCTAACAGCAAACAACGGGTGCTTTAGCACGGCGATGTAGGCCTTCATCCACGGGTGCTGGTTGCACTTCACTGGAATCAGAACTTCGACTTGCTTGAACGTCTTCTCAATCGGAGCCGCGCCATTTGGCTGCGTCTGGTTCCACTCAGGATTGTTTGCCGGAGTTGGATGAATGTTGTGCTGAGTCGGGTCGCTGTTAGTGATGGTTAGCTTCTGTCCCGTCATCACGCCCATCACGTGCGGCCGATAATGACAGCCATTTTGATCCAACGTGCCGGAGCCACCAGTCCAGGCGTAGCCGTCCAGCTTCGTGCCATCAGCGGCTGCTCCGTCTTTGATGTAAACAAAAACGTTTGCCAGCTTACCGTTGGCAACGACGTTTTCTTCGGTCGTCAGGTTCGGGTTCTTTTGCCCACAAACCGGGTCGGCCGAGGTGTCAATTTTCTTGTTCGGCACCGGTGTGCCCGTGAAAGAAATCACGCCGGAAATCGTGCCGGCATCGGCTGGTACCGGCTTGGTGCCCGTCGCCACGGGCGTCGGCGTATTGTCGTCAGTCTTTGATCCGCCGCAAGCGGCCATCGCGCCGAGCAGCGTAAGCGTTATCACTAACGCCAGCCAGACTTTTGTCTGCTTAAACATAATCATTTCCTCCAAATCAAGATAACTTTTGAATAACTTTAACATGAGGAGCGACGGATGTAGACCCGCCATAACTACCTAATGCTACATCCCGGCGGGGCGTCCAAAACTTCTGGCGCCTCCGTACTGAGCCACAGCAGGCTTGCGGCTGCGACGCCTGTTCGCAGCCGTCTCGCCACCTCTGCGTTTCGATTTGAAATGACCTGTTTGCGCCGACGCTGCGGCAGCAGGCGGAGCGACCGGAGCGGTTGCTAGCAGGCGCCGCTGCTCGTCCGGCGTCATCAACATCATGTAGCGCACCAGCAACATCGCATGGTCATCGTGATACTCGTTAGCGCTGGCCGGTGGATTCGGCAGATTAATGACCCAACGCTCGCCGTCTTTCCTAAACAAACCGGAAGGCATGGCTGTGCCCGGGCTGATCTGTGACGGATCCAGCAACCAGCGGAACATCCATTCCGGTTTCAATCGTTCACTCGCCAGGATGAAGTTCGGCGCAATCGCTTTCGCATCATGCGTCGGCTCACCTGTGATGTGACACTTCAGACATGGCGTCCCCGATGTGAACATCTGGCGCGCGACCAATTTTTCCTGTTCAGTCAGCGGCTTCAGCTCTTCCTTAATATATGGATCCTGTTGGCCTGACATCGCCATGAAGAACCGCACCAAAGTTTGCAGTTCATTCGGCGAGAACGTAAACGTCGGCATGCGGAACTTCAGATAGGGACGAACGCCATTGCGATCGAAACCCGGCTGCGGTTTCAAGTGTCCGCCTGTGGCCGGCGCCGGCGCGCTGGTACTCGTCGTCTGGTTGCCAGTCGCAGGGGTGGCTGTTGGTTTCGCCGCTTGCTCAGCACTCGAAATCGCCGCGTTCTGTTCCGGCGTCTTCTCACCACTTAGCGAGGGATCGTGCAGGAAGCGCAACAACCACGCCGGATCGACGCGCGCCCCTTCGCTACTCAAACGCGGCGGCAGCAAATCTTTGCCTTCAGGCGTTTGATAAAAAGGTAAATCCATCACAACTGATCGCTGCCCCACTTGAATCTGGTGACAACCCATGCAGTTGTATTTCTTAATTACCCACCAGCCGTTTTGAATGTCCTGACGCCGCGTGTCTTCCGGGTTATAGAAAAGCGACTCCGGCACGTTTGCGCCCTCAGCTCCCACACTTCCAATCAGGAACGTCGCGAGCGCGTTGCGCCATTCGGGTGTCAGGTAAGGCTCGGGCATCCGCAGACGATCCTTCGGATCCTTCTCTTTGCCGCGATCGTAAATTGATGGCTCCGTGATCTTGTGTTCGAAGAAACCTTTGTGGTTGTACCAGGGCTTCTCTTCTTCCTTCGCGGGCTTCGCGCCCTCTTCTGCAGGCGGTACGTGGAGCTTCAGCGGATCGTCGCCTTCTTCAGCTTTCTTCGTGAGCAGAGCAAAGTCTAAACGTTCGATGGGAGTTGCGCCTTCAACGGTCAACTCCTTGCCGATGCGCTGCTCTTCTTCGAAACCCTGGATTTCGTGGCAACCGGCGCAACCGTACTGCTTAATTAACGCCTGTCCTTTGTCGCGCAGTTCCGGACTGTCCATGAACGACGTGTCAGCGCCTTGCTGTGGCGACGAAAGCGAAAACAGGTAGGTGGCGATGTCGCGCGCATCTGTTTCTGACAGACGGAAGTTCGGCATCACCGTCATGTTCTGAACTTGCAGCTCAGCACCGTCGTTGGGACAACGCGAATGCAATTCAGTATCGAAGACGTAAGGCAGATTGTGCCTGGCGTAATCGTCCGGCGTCAGGTCGCGATGCTCTTTCGGACAATAAGGCGCCCAGCGCTCGCGCGGATTGTGAATCCAGCGAACGATGTAATCGAAGTTTGCTTTTTCGCCGACCTTTTGGAGATTCGCGGCAAACGTTCCGCCAAGCTTGTTGTCGTTCTCACCAATCGAGTGACAGGCAAGACAACCGCGAGACTCGAACAATTCCTTGCCGTGAGCAGTGTCGCCGCGCTGCTGTTCAGGCAGTTTGCCCTGGAAACTGTCCTGCCAGAGGTAAGCAGCAATCGCCTGTATTTGATCTTCGCCATCCGCGTCGCGCATGCTCGGACTATTTTCCGTCCGCTTGTAGTCGGCAAAGCGCCAGAAAGTCGGCATCTTCGTACCGGGCCGGAAGCCCTGCGGATTTCTAAGCCAGACCGGAATCCACTCTTTGCGCAATTTGAGGCGAACGTCTTTTAAGTTTGGACCAACCTTCTTCTGGTCCTGCAACAAATATCTTGACTGCAGGTTCAACTGATCGATGCGGGCCGCCAAAATACTGTTCGTTACTTTCAAACCTTCCGAGTCGCTCAACATCTTCCGCGCGTCTTCCGCACTGGTGTTGTCTGGCGGGTTCTCGTCAATTCTTATTTGCTTCTGGTTGGCGGTAATTTGATCTTCAAGCTGGCTGATGTCTTGCCGCGTTGCCGACAGTGAATCCGCTTCGCGATCGAAACCCTCATAGCGATGGCATCCCATACAACCGCGCTGGGCGAAAAGGTCGCGACCAAGGTTCAGCGTTTCGGCGCCCTGGGTGACGCGATCTTTCGCGTGACACTGCTGACAACCGGCCTCGGTGTTTTCCTTTTCAAACATCGGCCAGAGCCAGAAACGATGACGGCCATGTCCCTTCACTTCGCTGGTCGTAGCCCGGCCGTTGCCCCAGTGACAACTGGCACAACCGAATTTTTCCGGGTTGTGTATTTGCAGAAGTTCGCGGTTGGGATGACTGACGAACGCGCGCGCTAAGGCGTCAGGTTTCTTACCGGGCCCGCCGGGCGCCAGGTCCTCAGCCCGCAGGTCAACTGATTCTCGAATTCCGGCGTGGCACACCTCGCAGCGATCCACGATATTAAATTCGTTGACACTGATTTGGTGCGGCAGGATGGAATAATCAAACTGATCCATCTTCTTCAGCAAGCTGTCGACCTGGCCGGGTCCCGGGCCAGACATGTGATGCTTAAGGTAGTCGTCGGCCTTCTTCTTGAGTTCAGTGGAGTCTTTGAGAATGTCAGCCTTCTGGCCCAGCAGCCTGGCTTTTTCTTCGCGCAGATCGTTGAAAAGCTTTTCGAGTTGATCGTAATTCAGTTTCTGCGTGGAGACTTTGCCGGAGCCATCAGCAGCCGGCAGATCAACGTCCACCGCTTTGGTCCGCCACGCTTTCGCTTCAGAGCGATACTTATCTTTCGATTTTCCCGACGAGATTTCCGCGTTGTAGTTAATGACCGTGAGTTTGCCGCGCTGGTTCTGAAACGGATCGGTTACGGCGTCGAGCTGCGTCTGGATCTTCTTAACCTTCTGATCGATTTCCTTGGCCTGCGGCATCGCTTCAGCTTCAGCAGAGTGCCATTGCTCCTCAAGCGTTTGATACTCCGGCTCCTGCTTGATCTCGGCCTCAGACTTACCTGCCTGCGCCTTGATAGTCCTTAGATACCTGGAATACCGGCTGACAAACTGCTGCTGCATTCCCTTCCAGGGTCGTTGCCCAAACGCTTCGTCGTAAAGAGACCAAGCCAGTGTCGCCGTTAGAAGCAGCGCACAAATGAGCATGATGCCGCTGGTCGATCGACTGACGATCGGATCCGCGGCAACCGACGGCTCGGCTTCTTTCTTTATTAACGACTCATTCGCTTCAGTTGAGTCAGGCACTAAGAAACTTTCCTCCGCACTCCGCGATCAGGGTCAGATATTGAACCAGGGAGTCACCCAGACGTACTTAATCGTGAATCCAAGCCGTAAAACCAGCTTGACCGGCATCGCCAGCAAGACACTAACCGCAAAAAATTGAAAAGTTAGATACTGGAGCACGCTGGTGCGCGCCAGGAGCTTTTGCTCAAAGGCGTCCTTGGGAAACAGATGGAACGGCCTGAAGGTGATCTTGCGAAAATCAACCGTCATCAGCCAGTGAAAGAACAGCGCTCCAACGATGTAGAATCCACTCACCACTAGCAAGCCGAACATAAACTTCCAGGGATTGGCGGAAAGAAAACCAAGATGCAGCGCTTTGCCAATCCTGCTCGTCGCTATCAGGTCATGCAGATCGATGTTCTTGTCGAAAACTACCGCGTTGTGATCCCAGGTTTGACCCGGCCAGAACCAAATCCAACCTGGTCCACGAATAAAGGTCCCGATGACGATCAAAAGGATCCACATCAGGAAGCCCCAGCAGAACATGCCCACTGCGAAGCGTCGCTGCTTGAGCGTGTAGTAACCGTTGCCCAGCGGATTTGAGTCGACGTAGGGAAAGACCATCAATCCCACCATGATGATCGACGGCATTACGACGCCCGCGATCCAGGGGTCGAAGTAAACCAGCATCTCCTGCAGACCGAGGAAATACCACGGGGCCTTGGAGGGGTTCATCGTCAGATTCGGATTGGCGGGTTCTTCAAGCGGCGCATTCAACGTTATTGACCAAACAAAAAGAACGACGGTCACAATAACCGCCGCCAGAAACTCAATACGCACCAGATAAGGCCAGACGTGAAGTTCACGCGCCCAGCCCGGACGCCAGGGTTCAACTTTGCGATGGTGTGTCTTGGCGAGCTTGGGATCGGTCTCCAACTCTTCAATCAACCGATCGTTGGCTTTGGATTGCTTGACGCCTAACCAGGTGAAGAACGGCACGAGGAACAACATCGCGACGATGGGCACGTTATCGGGCGCTGAGGAGATCGTCCACAGCTGATGCCAGTCCTGAACCATGAAGATGGCTAAGGCAACCAGAAGTGCGATGACTCCGATTGTGATCAGTCTGCCTGTAGTCAACAGTTTTGCCATTGCAATCGTCGGACGCTAAGAAGTCTTTTTCTTCACCGCTTTCATTTCTGACTCGAGCATGACCGGCGCCGGACCAGAAATACCGCCGTCCTTTCGTATCCGCCAGAAGTGCACGGCCATAAAGATCGATGCCACTAACGGTATGCCGATGCAGTGCCAGATGTAGGAACGCAATAAGGCATTCGAGTCGACTATCGAACCACCCAGCAAGCCAAAGCGCACATCATTAAACGGAGTCATACCCAACTGCACACCAAACGGCCCCTCGGAACCAAACATCGGTGTCGCGCGCGCCATGTTGGTGCCAACCGTTACCGCCCAGAAGCCAAGTTGATCGTCTGGCAGCAGGTAGCCGGTGAACGAAAGCAAAAGGGTCAACACTAACAACACCACGCCGACGCCCCAGTTGAATTCGCGAGGCTTTTTGTAGGAGCCCGTCAACACCACCCGAAACATGTGCAGCCAAGTGGTGATTACCATCAAGTGCGCCGCCCAGCGGTGCATGTTGCGTAATAATTTCCCGAATGGAACGTCGTGCTCCAGATAAAGGATGTCGCGAAACGCGTCCACTTTGGTGGGGTGGTAATAGAACATCAGCAGGACGCCGGTGAACGTCAGCACGATGAACAGGTAAAAAGTAATGCCGCCCATTCCCCAGGTAAAGCGGTAACGCACCGCATCGCGATTGATTTTCGCAGGGTGCAGGTGGAGAAAAACGTTTGAAAGAATCGCCAGCGAACGATTGCGCGGATCAGAGCGATCGTGAGAGACGCGAAAGATCGACTTCCAGAGTTGTGTCTCCTGAACGTCTTTGTATTCCTTCGCTTCTTCGACCGCGCGGGTCTTCAGGGCAGACGTGCTGTCCTTCACCTTCTCAATGAAGCTGCCACCGGCTTTCTCGTCGCCAGTCAGTTGCTTGGTTTCTTTCTGTTCAGGCTTTTCGTCCATGAAACCTCGACAAACTCTCTTCTAAAACTAAAGCGGAATGAAAGCACCGTCGTCGTCAAATTCGTTGTGTTCACCTTTGGGCCACTTGTAAAGCTTGGCGATATCCACCTCAATCTGCCCCTCAGCATCCAGCTGAACGTGGGCCCGATCCATCGGTCGCGGGGCGGGTCCTTCGAAGTTGATCGCTTCGCTGTCGTAGCCACTGCCATGGCAGGGACACTTGAACTTGTTCTCACTCGCCCGCCAGTCAGGCGTGCAGCCGAGATGCGTGCAGCGCGCGTAGATCACAAAAATGCGGTCGGACGTTTTATCTACCCAGATGCGATACTGCTGCTGCCATTTCGTGTCGACGCCGAGCGCGTAATCTGATGGAAAGCCAACCTTGAACTTGCTGGAGGGTTCAAGAATGGATCGCGGCAGGAAGAAGCGGAGGAACATGAAAAAACAGGTGGCCAGAAAGGCGATCACGCTTGACCACACAATTCTCCGCCTCATTATGTTTACGATCGCAGCCAGGTGAATTCTCCGTCGTCCGACCTTAAATACACTTCAGCATCTGCGTAGAGTGTCGACTATACAACTCCCCGCATTGCAGGGAACACTCTCTGCGGCAGAACAAGTATTCGTCTATACATGAAGAGCGCCGTACCAATCAATTATATAAAAGTAGTACGGAGTGCGATATTTATACCCTGTTTTCCAATTTACTGGCAAGAGTATTCTCTTGCCGGGTGTTGCTGCGGTTTGACTCGAAGCAACTGAGTGTCATGAAGTCAGTATCACCACGCGGCAGCGAGCGGGTCTTCGGATTGTGGATTTGCGATTGCCGAATGCCAACTAGCCTTAATCGCAGACACCGATCCGAAATCGGTAATTGACAATCGGCAATCAAGAGACCCAGCCGCTGCCGCGGACGGTACTGACCTCATCACACATTTTTGCCGTGTTGACTCGTCATGACTTAACTGGGCAACGAACGCGTAAAGCCTGCGGCAGGATTTGAAAAGTTGCCGGCAGAACTCCCGGGATTTCCCCGTCGACTTCAACTTGAATGGTTTCGTCATGATTAGCCGCACGTGCTGTCACCTTCGCAGCGAGCGCATGTCCCACTTCTTTCATTCCTAAATGAGCCCCAGCGTACAAGCGTGGCGCGTTGCCAAAGATTCGAGCTGCACTTAAATCACCAACGCTGATCACATCAAATTTTCCATCGGCTAGCTTGGCGTTGGGAGCGATTTTCATGCCGCCGCCGAAATAGCGCGCATTGGCGATGCACAGGTTGACGACGGTCAAGTGTCGCGCCGGATCATCATCAAGCTGCACAATTACTCGCGTCGCCGACTTCTTGACTGCGGTTTGCATCAGCGCAACCCCAAACAACAGCCTGCCGGTTAACCAGCGAGGCCCCTTCCTTGGTAACCAGTCCGGTCCGCCCTCTTTCACTCGTGAGATCACATCAGCACTCATACCAAACGAAGCGACGCCGAGAAAGTAGCGCGCCTCTTGTTCTCCGGAATTCTTGGTAAAGGTGATTTTGCCGACATCTATCAAACGTGTCTTGCCGCCACGTAGAATTTGCGCCGCGCCCCCAGCACGCGCAGGGATTTGCAAAGTTTTGCGGAAGTCACCGCCGGTACCACTTGGCAGAATACCTAGCTCTGTTTCCGTTCCGGCCAATAGGATTCCGTTTGCGACTTCAGAAATCGTTCCATCACCCCCACAAGCGATGATTAGTTTTGCGCCCTTGCGGGCCGCCTGTGCCGCCAGCTCGATTCCCTCACCCGGACGCTCCGTGAACTTCGGAGTAAATGGACCAAAGTGCGCGCCTAGCTCGCTCGCAATGCCCGGCCACGCGTCGCGGGTAGATCCGCCGGCAGACTCAGGATTAATAATGACGGTTGGAAGAGTCATGGTTTAGCAGACGGCAATCAGCAATCAGCCTGCCCATTGAGTGCGCAGCGAAACAGAAGATCCGAAGTCATCCGCGTGTCAGGCTGGCTGCTTGCTGACCGCTGATTGCTGTAGGCTGTCGTGCTCACCGAGTTCCGCAATCTTGCTCATCACAAATTTTGAGATCTCAACATAAGTGCGCGCGCCATCTTTCTTTGACAGATAGTCTGCCAGATCCAGTTGCGGACCAAAGTGAATCCGAATTTTTTCTCCGCCGCGCCAATTCCCGAGCACTTGCTTGGGCAAATCGTTTCCCAGGCCGGCGATAAAAACCGGGATCACCTGTGGCGCCGAGTCCTTTATTAGTTTTCCAATCCCTGGTTGCGCAGGCAAAAACGAATAGGGATCAGCTCCTTTATTGCGCGTGCCCTCGGGATGAAAACCGATAACGTTGCCGGCGCCAGTCCGGCACAACTCTGTCAAAACTCGAAATGAGTATTTATCGAAGGCGCGTTTTTCAAGAAGGGGCTTTTCTCCCGAAGCAAAAAACGGCGGATACATCGACCACCAACCCATCACCAGATTCACGAACAACCCGAGTATCGTGTCGTAGAAGAACCTGCCCCGCACGGGAAAAAATAATTGCTTGCGCCAACGGGTCTGGCGAAAGAGAACTGTCGACACAGTGTACATGTCAAAAAAAGATCGATGGTTGGCCGCCAGTAGAATAGGCCGGTCTCGCGAAGCAGCCTCGATATGTTCGAGACCGTAAATCTGCATCAAGTTGTAGGTGGAAATGTGAATCCAACCGGCGCCGAAAACGCTTTGACACCACGTCCAGAAGCGTTTCCAACCTCCACGGTTCATCCGGCGGATAAAGCGAAAAGCGAAACGCTCAAAACCGCTCAACACGGCAAGTTCATCCGGCTCAGGCTCTAAGCAAAGTCCAGGGTCCAAAGTCCAAGGTCCAATGTCTTTCTTTTCCGCGTTCTCCAGTTTACTCACGGAAACCGCGGACTTTGGACTTTCGACTTTGGACATTGGACTTCTTTTCTTACTCGATCGAAAAATATTTCGCGTCGGGATGGTGAATGACAATCGCTGAGGTCGACTGTTCCGGGTCAAGCTGAAACTCTTCGGTTAGTTCAACTCCAATACGTTCCGGCCCTAACAACTCGAACAGTTTTGCCTGGTCTTCCAGATTTGGACACGCTGGATAACCAAAGCTGAAACGTGAGCCTTGATACTCCTGTCGGAACAACTTTCGCACATCGCTCGCGTCCGCATTCGCAATCCCCAGCTCCTGACGAATGCGCTTGTGCCAGAACTCGGCGAGGGCTTCTGCTCCTTCCACGCTCAGGCCGTGAAAGTAGAGATAATCCGCGTAATTGTCTGACTTGAACAACTCTCGCGCGTAATCGGTCGCCTGGCGTCCCATCGTGACCAGATGAAACGCGACCACGTCTGTTCGTCCCGAATCTTTCGAGGCAAAGAAGTCAGCCAGACACAGATGTTTTTGCGCCGGCTGCCGTGGGAAAGTGAAGCGCATTCGCTCGCTGGCGCAATCCTCGTTAAGAATTATCAGGTCGTTCCCTTCTGAGTAACAGGGAAAATAACCATAGACGACTTTCGGAATCAGAAGTTCTTCGCGTTTACTCCGCTCTTTCAGTGCTTCGTAGATCGGACGCACAGTTTCGCGAACAAACTTTTCGTACTGATCTGCCGGCGTGCGTCCTTGCTTAAACTGCCACTGGCCTTTGAACAATGCAGTTTCGTTGACGAAGGCAAACACGTCATCGAGGGAAATGTTTTGGACAACTCGCGACCCGTAAAAAGGAGCATTGGGAATCGGCACATCCACACTCGTTGCCGAACGGGAAGTGTGGGTGGTGTCGCCACTCCTGGACCTGCCCACTCGGGCGAGCGGTTTGCGAATACCGAGTTTCGCGTCCTCACCAACCAGATCCTCGTCTTCGGTTCCGGCGCCGGCAACGGACGCAAGGGCTATCTCCGCTTCCCCGTGTTCACCATTCTCTGTGGCCGAGTGTGCCGCCGCCTCTCCGTTCCCACTCGCGAGCTTGTCCATTGTGTGAAGGCCGGCGAATGCATCACGCGCGTAGAAAAGCTGTCCTTTATATAAGGGCTTCAAATCATCATCCACGTAGCGCCGATTTAACGCCGCGCCGCCAAGCACTACGGGCACGTTGATGCCCCGCTCATTCATGAGCTCCAAGTTTTCTTTCATGACTAGCGTCGACTTCACCAACAGGCCGCTCATGCCAATCGCGTCTGCCTTGTGCTCGTCATGCGCCTGCAAGATTGTCTCGATAGGCTGCTTGATTCCCAGATTGACAACCTTGTAGCCATTATTCGTGAGGATAATGTCCACCAGATTCTTGCCAATGTCGTGCACATCGCCCTTGACCGTCGCCAGCACCATCGTGCCTTTAGTGGTCGCGCCGCCTTTTTTCTCCATGAAAGGTTCGAGGAAACGGACGGCCGCCTTCATCGCCTCGGCTGACTGCAGCACAAACGGTAGCTGCATCTGGCCGCTGCCGAAAAGATCACCCACCACCTTCATTCCTTCGAGCAAAATGTTGTTGACGATGTCCAGCGCTGAATAACTATTGAGAGCGTCAGTCAACTCCTGCTCGAGGCCGATTTTTTCGCCGTCGATGATGTAGTTCTTGAGTCGCTCTTCAATGGTCGCACCCTTTGAGACTTTCTCGGCGCCTTTTAGTTTTATGCCTTCGAAAAGCTTGGTGAACTCCGTAAGTGGATCATAGATGCAGACGTCGCCCTCAAACTTCCGCTCGTCGTAAATCAACTCGCGTGCAACTTTTAACTGTTGCTCGCCGATGCGGTTGAGGGGTTCGATCTTGCTGGCATTAACGATTGCTGCATCCAGTCCGGCAGCCACGGCGTCGTGAAGGAAAACTGAATTCAGCACCACGCGTGACGCGGGATTGAGACCGAACGAAATGTTGGAGACACCAAGGATCGTGAACGATCCGGGCAGTTCGCTCTTTATTCTCCGAATGCCTTCGATCGTTTCCAGGGCGTTGCGGCGGTCTTCCTCGATGCCGGTGGAGATGGGCAACGCTAAAGGATCGAATAAAAGATCCTCTGCGAGAAAATTCAACTCCGTCGTGGCTTGATCGTACGCGCGTTTCGCGATTCTTAGTTTGCCATCGGCAGTGCGCGCCATTCCCTCTTCATCAATTGTTCCAACTACAACGCTGGCGCCATACGACTTCGCGAGGTCGATCACCTTCTTGAAGCGCGGCTCACCGTCCTCGTAGTTGGTCGAATTCATGATGCACTTGCCGCCCGCGTGTTGCAGTCCGGCTTCCATCTTCTGCCACTCGGTGGAGTCAAACATCAGCGGAATCTTGATATTGGTCGCCAGCCGTGAAGCCAACTCGTGCATGTCGTCAACACCGTAGCGGCCAACGTAATCCACGTTGACGTCAAGCACGTGCGCGCCTTCGCGCTCCTGCTCTTTCGCCAACGACACGAGACCGTCCCAGTCTTCCGCGCCGAGCAGATCGCGCATCTTTTTTGAACCGCTGGCGTTGACGCGCTCACCAACGATCAGGAACGAAGTGTCCTGTCTATAGGGTTGCTGAAAAAAGTTTGAAGAAGCCGCCGGCACACGCTCGTTGTCACGGCGTATTGGAGTGATGTTTGAAACTGCATCGACTACGGCACGCAGATGCGCCGGCGTCGTGCCACAACAACCTCCGACGATATTCACGCCGAGGTCGCGAGCAAAGTGCCCCAGATCGTTGGCGAACGACTCTGGAGTTTCCTTGTAGTGAGCATGTCCGCCCACGTTCTCCGGAATGCCGGCGTTAGGGATGACGGAAACAGGCAGCGTTGAGTTCTGGCAGAGGTAGCGAACGTTTTCTACCATCTGTTTCGGACCAGTCGCGCAGTTCATACCGATCACATCGATAGGAAACGGCTCGAGCGCGGTTAGCGCGGCGCCGATTTCAGTTCCCATCAACATCGTGCCGAAAGCTTCGATGGTTACCTGGGCAATTACCGGTACCCGCCGCTTGATCTCTTCGAAGTATTGGAAGATGGCAGCCAGCGCCGACTTCGTTTGCAGTAGGTCCTGACAAGTTTCGACGATGAGCAGGTCAGCGCCGCCATCAACCAGGCCGCGCACCTGATCGTAGAAAGAACTCGTCATGTCGCGGTAAGTGATGTGACCCAGCGACGGCAGTTTGGTAGTCGGGCCGATTGATCCGGCGACCCAGCGCGGGCGTTCTTTCGTAGAAAAGTCAGCGACCACTCGCTTGGCGATCTGCGCAGCTTTGACGTTCAGCTCATAAGCACGGTCAGCGAGATCGTATTCGGCGAGGACGATAGAAGCGCCGCCGAACGTGTTCGTTTCAACTACGTCACAGCCAGCCTCGAGAAACCCGGCGTGAACTTTTTCAACCGCTTCGGGTTTAGTAACGACCAGGTACTCATTGCAGCCATCGAGTCCCCCGAAATCATCGGGCGTCAGATTCTGCACCTGGATGTTGGTCCCCATCGCGCCGTCAAAGACGACGATGCGTTCCTTTAATGTGTCGAGAAAGGTCATGCTAGTGAATAATAAATGGTAAATAGTGAATAGTAAGAATGGAACGGCGCCTTGCTCAAACTTAAACGGATCCAGGTGACAATACCGACGCGTCGTTTATTTACTATTTACGATTCACTATTTACGAAAAAAGCCCCGCGCCAAACAACGCGGAGCTTTTTTTAGAAGCTATTCGGATGGTCTCAACTTAAAGACTTACCGAGCTGTTTAGCGATTTTTTTTCGTGGCCGCAAGTCGCCTTAACTCACCACGTTGTTCAGGCAGCAATTGAAACATCGAGATCCCATAGTGTCAAGCACATGGAGACTGGCCGAGGATCCGTCGCCGTACGCGGACCCTCGGTCGCCACGATACGCGGCTGAGTTAACTACGGCCTTGAACCAACCGGCGCGTATTCGGCGCGCGCTTAATCAGTGGCACGGTCAGCAGTCTCCTGCCGCCTATTTGTTCGACGACATATTGCGCCGACTCCATGGCACCCTCTTGCCAACCAGGCAACTGCGAAACCTGATCGCCGATTACAAAGAACCGGCGATCCGGAGCCAAGAGCCGCGCGTAAGCCTTGGCGTCTGCCGGGCTGCTTGGATCCCAGTTAGCCCAGCCGCCGCCTTCGTTGGGAATATTCTGCCAGGCGATGGAGATCGCCTTGTCAGACGGCACCACTCGCGTGTCCGCAAACTCCGGATGAAACTTCACGGCACCCTCGCGCGCCATCCGGATGCGGTCAGCGAGACCCATCTTGCCGAAAGCGATAGCGTTGTCATCGTAGTTGTAGACGCCGGTAAGAGTGCCGTTACTGGTGAAGTAGTCGTACGACGGATACCACATCTGCGTGATGGGGTCGTCAGTATAGCTGATGCCGCCGTAGATTTGGTTCTTATCGTTTTCCCAGAAACGTTGGTTCGCCTGCCAACCAAGTTTGCAGGTCGGGTCATACTTGCATCGCTGGACGGCCGCGTCGAAACCCGGATCGAAATTGTTGTCGATTTTCTTCAGGAGCGGCAACGGAATGTTGCTGATGCAGTAATCAGCTTGAATTGTGCGGCGGGCGCCTTCGTGTTCCACAGCCACTGCGACGCCGTTGTTACTAATCTTAATGTCCAGGACCTTAGTGTTGTACTGAATGAGCGAGCCAACCTTGTTGACGAAGCCATCGACGATCTTATCCATGCCGCCCACGGGTTGGAAGAGTGTCGGCTGCCACTCGTATTCAAACGACTGGTAGAAACGGAAGCGCCAAAATTCCGAACGCAGCAGCTCACTCAGGTTGAGGGTGGGCCCGGGTTCACAGGGTTTTTTAACGGTGATTTCACAACCATCGCGGGTAGAGCCGGTATAGTTGAAACAACTAACGCATTGTTTACTGCAAGCTATACAGGCTTCGCAGCTCGAGTTGCATTTGTTGCACCGGTTCTCGCCACACTTGTTGCAGATATCGTTTTGGCCCAGGTCGCCGAAAGTCTTCAAGAGACAGAGTAGGTTATCGCGGTCGGCGGCATTCAGTTCCGCGTTAAGAGCGCCCTGGTTGATAGCTTTCGCCAACAACTCCGCGATGTAACCCTGCGTGTCGTTGGCCACCTGCCGCCGGATTTGCGCCTTGCCGGCGAAGGCCATTTCTGTCTGGAACAGATTAGCCATCGTTTCCATGACGTAAACCTCAAGCTTCACACCGAGTTCCTGACAATAGTGCAACACCCGGCGATGGTGATACGGCAAACGGCCGGGGCCAAGGTTAAGATAAAGACCCTCGTCGAAGTTGCACACCTGGGTGGTCTCAACACCGTCTTCGTTAACTTCCTTGAGCACTGTGCCACGTCGCGCGGTGTGATTTCGTCCGCCGGCACGCTCAGTCAATTCGATTATTTGGCAGTCATAGTTTGCGCGAGTCAGTTCATAAGCTGCGGTCAACCCACCGATGCCGGCGCCCAGGATGACTACCGACTTGCCCTTTCCCGAACCCTGCGGGAGGTTGGGTGGACCAGCCCATGCTTCCGGTAGATTGATTAGTCCGAGTGCCGTCATCGTCTCGTAAAGCGCTGCCGCACCACCGGCTAAGCCGACCTGCTCAAGAAAGCGTCGGCGGGTAACGCCCTTCTTTTGTTTCGTCATTTTAGTTGCTCCTAAAGTTTGCGACTGCTGTTTGTGATGGACAGGCTCCAGTTCTGAACCTGCTACGAATCTTTTGGAATCGCAGTAACAGTAAACTCAACTTCCGGGCAGGATGCTCGAAGTGCAACATCTGGGAGGAGCGCTCTTCATACTCTTTTTGAAAGGGTTTTTCAACAAGAGTTTGTCGCCGCCGTCATTCCCTTGATCGAAAGGCCAAGTAACCACTCGAGTCGAACACAATCCAGGCGCGCTGCTGGCGTGTGGTTTCCTATTTACGATTGCCTGCTAACCCTTTACTATTCCGTGCAATGCGGCGCGCTATCTATCCTGGTTCCTTTGATCCTGTTACGAACGGTCATCTCGACATCATTGAGCGTGGTTGTAAGCTCTTTGACGAAATCATCATTGCGATACTCATAAACCCAGACAAGAAACCGTTTTTCACAATCGAGGAGCGGCGCGAAATGCTCGACGAGGTACTGAAGAATATCGACCGCCGCAATTGCCGTTTGCGCGTCGACGATTTCCAGGGCCTATTGGTCCATTACGCGGTAGCGCAAGAAGCGAACGCGATAGTGCGTGGCATCCGGGCCATCTCCGATTATGAGTATGAACTGCAGATGGCGCTGATGAACCGTCGCTTGCAACCGAGTATCGAGACTGTTTTCATGATGCCGGCGGAAACGTATTCCTACGTCAGTTCGCGTCTGGTAAAAGAAGTATTTCAGTTGGGCGGCGAACTCGGGGGGCTAGTGCCACCGCAGGTTGAAGAACGCATGAAGGCGAAGTTAAATAAGGAGTAGTTTCGAACGAACCCTGATGGCAACTAAATTGGCTTCTGAGTTTCCGGCTTCCGCCAACGTCGCAAAGATGCAAGCTTCATCGACGCTGGCTGCCATGCAAGCGGCTGAGTCGTTGCGCGCTAAAGGGGTCAACGTTGTCGACTTCGGCCCAGGAGAACCCGACTTCGACACGCCGCAGAACATAAAGGACGCGGCCGCCGCCGCCATGCGCGACGGGAAAACCAAGTACACCTCAACCGGCGGCACGAGGCAATTGCAGCAAGCAATAATTGATTTTTACGCGACCAGGTGCGGCGCGACCTTTGAACGCAATGAAGTGATGGCGACGTCAGGGGGGAAACAGGCAATCTTCAACGCGGTAGTCAGCCTGATCAATCCAGGCGACGAAGTTTTGATGGCCCAGCCT
Source organism: Pyrinomonadaceae bacterium (assembly GCA_035472495.1). Lineage (GTDB taxonomy): Bacteria > Acidobacteriota > Blastocatellia > Pyrinomonadales > Pyrinomonadaceae > PSRF01. The sequence continues at coordinate 485,804 of DATIPD010000011.1, forward strand.
TATTGGGTGACGTTTCCGGAAGTCGTAGTTTTCGCAGGCGGCACGCCGGTCTTTATCGAGACGGAGGAGACAGGCTTCGTTCTGAGTGCCGAACAAGTTGCACGCGCGATAACGCCGCGCACCAAGCTCATAATTCTGAATTCGCCATGCAATCCTTCTGGACGGGTGATTCCACCGGCTGAGTTTCAAAAGATTCTCGAGCTACTCGTGGAACGCGGTATCTACATTATTACTGACGAATGTTACCTGCGGTTTGTTTATCCACCGGCTGAAGTTTTCAGTGCCGCCAGTCTTCCGGCTGAGCTCCGCACCCGCCTTTGCATCGCTGGTTCGTTTTCAAAAACTTATGCTATGACCGGCTGGCGCGTTGGTTACGCCTTGGCCGGGCGGGACTGGACGCGCGAAATGCTCAAGGTACAGGGTCACTCAACGAGTAACCCAAACTCAATTGCTCAGAGCGCAGCGGTTGAAGCATTGACTGGTCCACAGGATTCCGTTGCAACCATGTTGGCGGAGTACACAGCACGGAGGCGTTGGCTACTTAACGCCTTGCGCGAAATCCCGCGTCTAAGTTGTGAACAGCCAGAAGGCGCCTTTTATGCGTTTCCCAGTGTGAAAAAATGTTTAAGCGAGACGCTGAAGAGTTCTGCCGAGTTTGCCAATCGCCTATTGAACGAGGAGCACACGGTCGTTACTGATGGCGCGGGCTTTGGCGCCGATGGTTATCTGCGGATGTCCTATGCCACCTCGATGGCCCAGCTGGAAGACGGAGTAGCGCGAATCAAGAGGTTCGTGGAGAGACTCCCAGACTAACGTTCGGCAATTCACCAAAAAACAAAAGGGCGCCGACCTAAGTCGACGCCCTTCTGCTTTGGAGTGAAACCTCTTTAGTAAAGGTTAAAGTTGTATTCGAGCTGGATGTACATCGAAACCTGGTGTCCATCCTTAGTCGCCGGAACAAACTTGATTTGACGCGCAGCAGCAATCGCGCGCTCCGTTAATCCGTTTGGCAGGCCCTGCACTGCATGAATGCCGGTAACCTGACCGCCGGAAGTAAATACCGCACGAAGCACAACCGTTCCAGTTACCTGGTTCTTGCGCGCTTCTTCCGTGTACTGCGGCTCGGGTTTGGAAATAACACGCGCCTTTGAACTGACTTCTTTACTGCTGAAGACCTTGTTGTAGTCAGTTCCACCGCCTCCGCCGCCGGGTCCGCCACCACCTTCGTGGTAGTCGCCACCGCCGATATTTCCGTCGCGACCGGGGCCATAACCGTTACCCGAGCCGGGTCCCATACCAGTTCCCGTGCCACTCCCCATACCGTTACCAGTACCTGGTCCAGAAGACGGATCCAAATTCTTCGAATCGCGCAAGCCGTAGTTCAACTGACGATCGTCAGGTGGCATCAGCGTCGGATCGACATTCAAAGTCGCGGGCGTTGGCAGAGACGGATTCTTAACCACGGGCGGATGCGGATCCGGCGGAAGAATCTGTGGCACCGTCAACGACGCCTGTGGTGTTTTGCCAAACGATGCCGGTTTCGCTTCTTGACGACCACCACCGCCACCACCGCCTGGCTTCTCTTGTTTTGGTTTGCTGCCGCCGCCTTTGCCCTTGTCGAAACCAGCGGTGCCTTCGTCAGGCGTGGGCTGCTCAGTCGGAATGTCGAGGAATTGCACCATCTCCTGATTCGGCTGTTGTTGTTGCTGCAGCTGCAATCGCTTCTGCCAGAAATTGTAGAAAACGCCCCCACCGACCAGCAAAAGGAAGAATGAAAACGCGACGACCATTCCGGCTACTGCATTATTCGATTCCGCATCTGGTGCTCCCAGAACGGCGCCATTCTGACTCTTGGTAACCCAGGTTGCGAAAACCGCTGCCAGTATCAAACCTGCAATCGCCGCAAACGTAATGAACCCAGCCTTAGATATACCGCCCGGCTGCGCACGATCAAGCAAACTAAGGATCCCTACCAGAACTGCCATCGCCACCAGCGCAACGAGCAGGCCGGCTATGACGTTACGATTGCCAATGGCCTTGGAAGCCATTTGGCCGTAGCCAACCAAAGATCGCTTAGTAAATCCAAACGGGTCGCGCTTAAACTCCGGCCAAGTCAACTGGTACTCATGAGCAACGTAACCTACTTCTTTGGCAAGCCGTCCCACCAAAGTTTCGTCGTCAATCATCGTCAGGTGATACTCGCCGCGAGCAACGAGCGCCGTCGAACCGGCAACTTCGCTAACTTCGGGAGCGCTCGGCACCGGGTCGCCTGCTTCAAACAATTGACTAGTTGTCGTCGGTTCTGGAACTGCGGGCTGAGCTTCAGAAGCCGGCACACTTAGCGGAGAGCCGTCCACAGGACAAAAACTAAATTTGTCCGCAAACTCCTCCTGGCACGTGGAACAAAACTTCATCTTAACTACCTCGTTTTGGCTTTGGGGGAACCGTGCCGAAATGGCCGCCGGGTCTGCGCTTCCCATCTCCGTATGATAACTGTTTGCGATTCGCTGATCGAGAGTTTTTGAGGGCTGTGGAGCAATCCAGCGCTCAAGCAAACCTTTCAGCTCGTCTTCAGAAATAAAGTTTTCTTCCGGCAATTCCGGCTCAATACTGCTCATTTCAAGCCTGCTCCAAAGTAACAATTTCCCGACTAGTATTCAATTCCGGACTCGCGTTCACATATTGACTAAGACTCGATCTAAGTCGTTGTCTGGCACGATGCAAACGAGACTTCACTGCTCCAACATCCGTCCCCGAAATGCTTGCAATGTCACTCAACGATAGTCCCTCATATTCAAACAGGACCAGCGCTTCACGCTGCAACGGCGGTAAGGCCGAAACTGCTTCCTGCACCTTGGCCGAAAGCTCATCATCTAATAACCGGGTTAAGGGTGGGCGTTCGAAGGAAACAAACTCGTCGTCTCCCAGGTCGTCCATGGCCCACTCACGACCAGCGCTTCGAAGCTGCTTAAGCCACAAGTTGCGCGCCGCAGCAAGTAGGTAGGTTCGCAGAGTAGCGTGGCGCCCCTGAAATCCGTCCGGCCTCCTTAACAAACTCAAAAAGCAATCGTGCGTGATGTCTTCCGCTAACTCCACCGAGCCTGCGAGGCGATACGAAAAACGGAAAATGGCAGCCCGGTGATTTTCATACAACTGGATAAAGGCCGCCGAGTCACCTGCTGCCGCCCTTGCCAGCAAAAGTTCGTCTTTATTTCTATCTGCTGCCAACAGCACTCGATTCTGCCGGAATCGCTCCAACCATTAGTACCGACAAACGGCTAAAAGATACGCTGTTCCCTCAAACTCCGTTGGGTTTGTGCCCTAATTTCAAACACCGACGTTGAATCTTTCGAGTTATGAGCGCCCTTTTTCGCTATTCGACCCCTGCAATTGTGTTCAAACCAAGGCGTTGGATGCACTTAGAAGCCAAACGGTTGACGCCCAAATATCGCGCATCTAAGATGTTTTTCCCCTAAGTCACTTGGATGCATTAAAGCTTACCGGCAACAGCCGCCATATCTATGAATACTAATGTCTTGAAGCTTCTCTTAACTAAATGCGTTCTCGCAGTTTGGATGCTTGGGGTGTTGCCAACCACGGTCGCTTCCCAAATACCCGTTGAACCCCAACGTGAACGACTTCTTAACGGGCTCCGCGTCCTTATTTGGTCTCGTCCAGCGGAATCAGACGTTCTTCTCAAATTGCGCGTGCACAGTGGGGCCGCCTTCGACCTCGCCGGCAAAGAAGGCACGATGACGCTGCTGGGCGACATCCTGTTTCCTGATCCAAACACGCGCGAATACTTCGTCGAAGAAATGCAAGGGCGTTTGAGTGTTTCGACCGACTACGATTCGCTGACCATAACGATGCAGGGCCGAGCGAACCAGTTTGATCGCATGATAGAGATACTGCGCACCGCGCTGGTGACAACTCAAATCACTCCGGAAAACGTGACCAAAATGCGTGATGCTCGCCTCAAGGTGATCAAGGAGACGGCTGTTTTGCCCTCTGTCCTGGCTGACCGAGCAATCGCAACCCGACTTTTTGGTGACTTCCCCTACGGCCGTCCTTCCGGAGGTAGTGCCGAATCGCTGGCTAGAGTCGAGCGCTCGGACTTAATGCTGGCGCGCGAGCGTTTTCTTAATCCGAATAACGCGACGTTGATTATCAGTGGCGGCATTCAACCAGGTCGCGCGGTTCGATCGTTGCGGCAGGTTCTGGGAAACTGGCGCAAGAGCGAACAAGTTGTACCTTCGACCTTTCGCCAACCGTTGCCGCCTGATCAACGAACTCTGATTGTCAACGCTCCTTCCGATCAAAGCGTTGAAGTCAGGCTCGCAATGCGTGGGTTCGCGCGACAGGATCAGGATGTACCCGCAGCTGCGTTGCTTGCGACGATTGCTACGCAACGATGGCTTAAACTAGTGCCGGAATTGAATCGTGCGCCCGTGTTTGTGAGACACGAATCGTTTACGCTGCCTGGCATTTTTGTGATGGGAGCAACTGTGGACAATGTACTGGCAGCAAAAACACTTGCCTCCGCAAAAGAAGTGATTCAGTCGCTTGCAAGTACGCCAGTTGCTCCTGAAGAGCTTCAGCTGGCTCGCGGGTTGTTGTTGTCACAGACAAATAAAGATCTTTCCAATTCTGACGGAGCGGCAAACGCGTGGCTCGATGGCGACACCTATCAGCTTCCTTCGGTAGCCGAACGCGTGCGTACACTGGCAGGGTTAAGCCCCGCGGATGTGCAACGCGCAGCCTCGCGTTTAGTGCAGAACGGCGCTTTTGCATCAGTCGTGCTGGGTAACTCCGCGGTGTTGAAAGCGCAGGGTGATCGACTCGGCAAAATTGAAGTTATGGGAGAATTACCTCCGAAGATCGAGTCGAAGCCGAACACAACCAGCAAGCCGTTCGGGCGGACTCCGACGAAACCTTAGTAATCACAAATCATTCGCAATCTACCTGCAACCATATCGATACTCACATCCGGTTAACTGTGTCTGACAACGAAAGCGCCACCACCAACGAGCAAGCGCGCCGCGTCCGCGAAATGTTTGCATCCATTGCTGGCCGCTATGATCTTTTGAATCACCTTCTTTCAGGCAATATCGACCGAAGGTGGAGAAATGTAGTGGCGACGGCGCTTTTGCCAACTCTGGTAAATAGCAACGCGCGAGTCTTGGACGTTGCCTGTGGAACCGGAGACCTTTCGCTGACGCTTTTTGAAAATGGCAAGGCAAGAATAGTGGGTCTAGATTTTTGCCGGCCAATGCTTAACATTGCTGCCTTGAAGTCAGCCAAAGCAGGTTCGGCGTTGTCGTTCATTGAGGGGGACGCACTTAAACTTCCTTTTGCCGGCGGCTCGTTTGACGCAACGACCATCGCCTTTGGCTTGCGAAATTTGACCAGCACTGAGGCAGGGTTCAAGGAACTGCTGCGAATATTGAAACCAGGTGGCAGCGTAGCGGTGCTTGAGTTCTCCAGGCCAAACACACCGCTCTTACGTTCTTTTTTCAAACTGTACTTTACGAAGTTGCTGCCAATTGTTGGTGGTTGGGTTAGTGGTTCTAAGAGCGCGTATCAATATTTACCAGATTCAGTTTCGCGGTTTCCCGACCAAAGAAAACTGGCTTCATTAATGGAAGAAGCCGGATTTGAAAAAGTTAGTTTTCAGAATCTAACTGGTGGAATTGCCGCTTTGCACATTGGCGTGCGCCCAGTTTGATTCACGAGATTGGTTGCGAACGAACTCCGCTTGCAACCATTAGAGCGCAGCCCGGAGGTCTTCCTGGCGAGCCGTGCGGTTGTCGGGGCCACGCGTCTCATCCTGGTTTTCCTTCGGGCTACGTTCTTATCTGCGGCACGCACCTCAGCCCGCTGTGCTATTATCCCCAACTGAATTTTCCTAACAGCCGTGTTGAGACACGCCAAGAGTGCGCTCATTCTTCAAGCATAAATTCTTCCCGCTACTCCGTCGCTTCGTAATCTTTCTGCTCGTCGTCTGGACCGTAGTTTCTCTCGTGACATTGCTAATCGAGCTCGTGCCCGGAGATCCGGCGGTCTCCGTGCTTGGCGAACAGGCGACGCCTGAACAGATTGAACAGTTCCGACAGTTGCACGGTCTCGATAGCCCGCCGTTTTTCTTTTCATTTCCCCGGGATGACTCAGGCGACCGACACTTTCGCTGGCATGGCAGCCATAATCGCTACACAGAATATTGGGTGGCCCTGCTTCATGGCGATATGGGGCGATCTTTCCGAACCGACCGGCCCGTCCTCGATCTAATTAAGGAACGTTACCCCGCAACCATCGAGCTGGCGCTCGCGGCCCTACTCGTCGCGGTCTTCATTGCGATTCCGCTGGGTGTGTTTGCCGGCAAGAATCGCGGCACCTGGATCGACAACGCCGCGTCAGTTATTGCGCTCATTGGAATTAGTCTTCCCGGATTTGTGATTGGGCCACTGCTCGTTTACGTATTCGCAGTCAAGCTTGACTGGCTGCCGCCGTCTGGACGTTTCGACTTTACTTATCTGATCCTTCCAGCGGTTACGCTTGGCGCCGCGCTCTCGGCGATTCTTACTCGCATGGTGCGGTCCTCCGTGATTGAGGAACTTAACGAAGACTACGTGCGCACGGCCCGAGCTAAGGGACTCAGTGAAACAAAAGTCGTTTACAAGCATGTGTTAAAGAATGGACTGATTCCAGTTGTCACAATTCTCGGCTTACAACTGGGAATACTGTTGGCCGGCGCAATTATTACGGAAAAAATCTTTGGTTGGCCCGGCCTCGGCTTGCTGCTGGTCGAAGATGGCATCGGGAAACGCGACTATCGCGTCGTGCAGGGCTGCGTGCTGGTGATTAGTATCACCTATATCGTCGCAAACATGCTGACGGACATGGTCTATCGTTGGCTGGATCCAAGGATCAGGCTTAGCTGAACTCATGAATCGCTTAACAATTGTTGGTCTAATCATTGTTGTGATCCTCGTCGCGGTGGCGATCTTCGCTCCGTGGATCGCAACGCACGACGTCGGCACCACGAATCTTTCGATTCGCTATCTCGGCCCGTCCGCGCAACACTTCTTCGGCACTGACTCGACTGGACGAGATATTTTCTCGCGCGTTGTTTTCGGTGCGCGCATTTCGTTGAAAGTGGGGATTGTTGTAGTGGCCATCTCTGCGCTGGTGGGCACGTTGCTAGGCGCGTTGGCCGGCTATTACGGTGGTTGGATCGACCGCATTGTTTCAGGCTACGTCTTCAATGTGTTCCTTGCCTTCCCTGGTTTGCTGTTGGCTATTGCGATGGTGGCTTTCCTCGGTGCCGGCCTGAACAAACTTATCCTCGCCCTCTGCATAATCGGTTGGGTTGGTTACGCGCGCTTGATTCGAGGTCAGGTTTTGAAAGTTCGTGAGTATGATTTTGTGCAAGCGGCCAGAGCTCTTGGCGCTAGTGACGCGAGAATCCTCTTTATTCACATTTTACCGAACGCGGTGCAACCGTTGATCGTTCAAGCTAGTCTGGGAATGGCTGGCGCGGTGTTGTCGGAAGCGTCGCTTTCGTTTCTTGGGCTTGGCGTACCACCGCCAGCGCCGTCGTGGGGCGTGATGATCGAAGAGGCACGCGATTTATCTACGTTACAAGCTGCCCCACACGCGTTGATTTTCCCAGGGCTCGCGATTGCTTTGACGGTGCTGGCTTTTAACTTTATCGGCGACGGCCTCCGTGAGTATCTCGATCCGAAACAACGCGCCCGTTAAGTTAGAAACAGATCATGCGTAAGATCATCAGAAGCATCTTTTTTGTAATCGTCGGGGTTTTCGTTGGTCTCATCCTCTACGAAGTAGTCATGTTCGGACGCGTCTGGCGGTTGCGTAGTAACAACCCACAATCGACTTCACTGATAGATACTCGACTAAGCGAAGCTGAAGCCGCAGGAAAAACACCAAGACGAGAACAAACGTGGGTCGGTCTCGATCAAATTTCACCAAACCTGCAGCGTGCGGTCCTGGCTGGCGAAGACACAAACTTTGTGACTCATCATGGTTTCGACTATGAAGCTTTGCAGAAGGCTTGGGACGAAGGCATGCGCGAAGCAACCCGGGAAGCAAAAAAAGAAGGTGAAGACGACGACTGGTTGCCCACTATCCCTGATTTCAAACGTGGGGCCTCAACAGTCTCTCAACAGCTCGCTAAAAATCTTTATCTTTCGTCACAGCGCTCGTTTTTTCGCAAGGGACAAGAGGCGTTTATCACAATATTTCTCGAACGCACCCTAACGAAGAAAAGGATTCTCGAGATATATCTGAATGTGATCGAGTGGGGTGACGGAATTTATGGTGCAGAAGCTGCAGCCCAACATTACTTTCACAAATCAGCATCAGCTCTGAGTGCAAACGAAGCCGCTTTTCTTTCTGCGATGATTCCTAATCCACGAACTGTTTTCAATCCGCAAGTTAATCCGCGGCGCGTGTCCCGACGGCAAAGAATCATCTTGCGGGGCATGCCTCGCGTACAGATTCCTTAGAACAGTTCATTTTTTCTGCCGACCACCAGCTAACGCTTTTCTAGAGGTCAATACTCTTGTGTGGCGGGCAACGATTGCCCGTCTTTCACATTCTGGACCCGCGCACAAAGCGCTCCACCGGAACCCCGAGCCCAGGCGACCATTGGTAACCAGCTCAGTGGGTGGCAGCGGCAACAAGCACCTGTAGTTTTTACTCTGGGTTGTACGCACCGACAGCGCAAACATCTTCTGCGAGCTTTCTCCAGAAGGAAATCTTCGGTTCGATCTTGCCGGAGATGGGATTGATCATTCGGTACCGTATCGAACCGTCTTCACTTTTCGACGCCGCATCCTGAATGGCTTTACCAAGTGGTCTGCCGTCGGCATCCTTCCACACGTCAACCGACTTGCCTACATACTGTGGGAAGGCACCGTGCGCCGTAAGAGTGCTGCCGTTCAGGTCCAAGCAGAAAACGTAGAGGTCGCGATCACCAAACGGTGGTTTCTTGCCGGTGAAATCGGCGAGCGCCTGCTGTCGCGCGGCCGACTGGTAATGCTCCACAGCTTTCTGAAGCATTGCCTGGGCCTCGGCAGGAGTACCGCGTTCAGATTTGTCGGGAGATAGTTGTGCCTTTGGTTGATTGCTCTGCGGGCTGCTCTGTGTGGGCTTCACCACTGGCGAGCAACCAATGGCCAAACTCAACAGTATGCAAACAAGTAAGAAACCGACTTTCATGCGCTCCTCCATCAGTACATCGATATGCGCTGTCAGATCCTGCGCGCGAAAGACGGAACGAGTCAACTGGTATCGCAAAAAAAAGCCGCTCATGAGAGCGGCGTCTTGAAAAGCAGTGGTCGGGTGACAGTGGGCCGTAGACGATCCAGTTCTGATCACAGACCACTCATCAGTGAAACGTTTACCTTACCTTGAAAGAATTGAAGAAGTTATCGCGGTCTTCTGAAGTTCCAGACTTGTCCATCACGCAAAGAATGAAAACTTCACGGTCGGTGCCAATTTGCTTTGAAAGGATCCGCACTGTTCCTGATACTGGTCCGGCAGTCACGGCATATTCTCTTCCCGCATAGCCGTTCAGCGTTAAGTTGCGACCCGCCTCGGCTTCCACCAGGATGCCTTCCGCATGTCGCGACGACGCATTAATCCCATCGATAAACGCGTTGATAGTTTCCTTTGCGGTCGATTCGGTCGTCGTCATTCCGTTCGGTCCTTTGGCCCAGAAAAGGAAAAACAGATTCGTCTCCGTCGGAGCCATCAGGTAATTCACCGCCAACGTATTTCCCTGGAGATCTTGTACCGGCAGGATCATCTCGCGGCCGACACTCGGAAAAAGTACGGAGAAGTGACGATCGGACGGCATGTACTTGAGCCAACGATCGGCCGAAGGATTATTCGACAGTGGTTTGATTTCCGGCTGTCCCGCAACAGCGCTGTACTTCACTAGACCGCTAATCAGGCTTTCGTTTGTTAAGCCCTGATCATTCGCTTTCGGCCGGTAAGTGGGCGTTGGCGCAGACACAGGTACGACCGGCAAAAGTTTTAGCTGGGCGGCTTCCGCCTGTGCCTTGCGATACTCCCACGGCGACGTTGGCGCTCTATCCTGCCAAAGACCACGGTGCTCGTTGCGTGCTGCTTCCTGTGACGCCTGATAAATGTTTCGCTCAACGTCAGTCAGATTCATTCCTTCTGAGCTGTTATACCAGGCAACGCCGTCCCGAATCATTTGGGCATTGACGTCCATATCGGCACATTGCACCTGGCCCGCGAGATGTCCGTCCTGAAATCCGGTATAACGAACTGCCACAATCTTGTTGAGAATCAAGTCTGACAGGTGTTTCCTGGCAACGTCCGAATAAGACTGACTCGGCGCCGGCGCCGCAGTGGCTACCAGACTAACCCTAAGACGGTGGGTCTGGCTGACCATGATGAAGTTTTCACCGTCGATAACTTCAGAAACTTTGCCCTGTAAAGAAGCAGCGCTACCGATGCTGCAAAAAGCGAACGGTAGCGCTATAAGAACGAAAAGGCGTAAGACGCGCAAAATATCCATTTGTGACCTGGTAAGAAGTTGTTGTGTATGCGCCCGCCCCAACGGTCGGGTCAACGGCTAAGACTACAGCGCAAACTCTTTCTTGAGCTGAAGTTCGGCCTTGCGAAGTTCAAAGCGTCCTCGTCCCAAGTTTCCTTCAGGACCAATCGCAAGAACTACGAAATAATCGCGACCGAGGAGACGCATTATTACGACTGCGCTATCGAGCGAGATCATTAATTCGCGGAGTTCGCCCAGGCCAGTGTCTTTTCCGGCTTTCTGCGCACTGCGAACCAGCGAGGTAAATTCGGCCGCGGCGACATCGAGGTTTGCTTCCTGACCGGCGTCTTTTAAGAGCCGCTCAACTGCAAGTCCGTCGAGGCCCATGATGAGCGCACCAAGGCTGCCCTCGGTGCGCTCGATGATGTTTTCAAGTGCCTGTTTGAACATGGCAACTTATCCTTTGAGAGTTATGGACGCTGACCGCCGATTGAACCCGGACGGGCCGTGTTCGGCGTGTTAGCTGGGGCCGCATTGGGTGCCGGTGCCTGAAGCAACTGTGGGTTGGACTGCTGCTGCGGGGTTGTCTGTTGCTGTTGCAACTGAGTCGGCGTCGGCGTGTTGCTCTGCGGGTTGCCTAGAGGAACAGGCTGCGAGATTTGCGTGGTGCGTGGTCCATTGCTCACTGTGCCGGAAGTCGGGCGACCCTGATAATCCGGTCGATAGATATGCGGCGTGATGAAGAAAAGGATCTCGCTGTTTTGACGAGTAACAAGCTTACGCTTGAAGAGGTTACCCAGGATGGGGATCTCAGCGAGGCCCGGAGTGCGTTGACGAGTTGTGCCTTCGGTGTCGGCCAAAACTCCTCCCATCACAGTCGTGCCACCATCTGGAACCAGCACTTCAGTCTGCATACGCTGAGTGTCAATTCCCGGAACGCCACCGACCGCGATGCCGGTGTTGATGGTGTTGTTTTCAATGGTGACGCGAAGGATAACCGTGCCAACGTCTGTAATCTGGGGAGTGATTGACAAGCGCAGAGGCACGGAAACGAATGTGGTTGTTACTACGGCGGTACCGCTGGCGGCTTGCGTAGTTTGAACTGGAATCTGCGAACCGCTTTCGATTTGCGCCGGACGATTGTTGAGGGCTGTGACACGCGGCGTCGCAACAGTCTTTGCTTCGCCCCGAGTTTCTGCCATCGAGATCAGAGCGCTGATTTGCGCAGTACCAAACAGCCCCGTTGTTAAGCCGATAACCGTGCTGGCTGCGGCTGCGCCGAGTGCGCCTATCGGTTGGTTGGTGCCGGCGAGACCGCCAAAGACACCGAACGGATTTGGACCGCTTCGAAGGCCACCGCTGCTGGCGCCACCAGAACCCGATGTTCCAGTCGAACTGGCTGGGAGTGTCGATACATTACCCAAACCACCGGTTCCTAAATTCACGACGCCGGCGGAGAGCTGCGCGCCAAGGTCGCGGCTAAAGTTATGTTGCGCGATGACGATTCGCGTTTCGATTTCGACTTGCGGCTCTGGCTGGTCTAGGATGGCCGCGAGCTGACGAATCGCGTCAATGTTCTCTTTGACGTCGGTGATGATCAGCGTATTGCTGCGACCATCAACCTCGATAGAACCACGACGAGAGAGTCTGCGCGAAATGATAGGGAGAAGGCCTTGATCGCCGCTGCCTCCAGTAGCGTCGCCACCGGCGCCGCCGCTGAAACTCAGGTTGGTGGAACCGCCAGAAAATGCACCGGTGCTTCCTGCAGCTTGGGCGAGCGTGCCGGACGCACGTGCGTAGTTCAAGCGGATGAACTCGGTCACCAACGGCGAAGCGTCGAGTCGCGAATCATTGATTACTTTCTGTGTCTCAGATTCTTTGGCCAAGACCTCGTTTGTCGCAACGCGAAGAATATTGCCGTTGCTTTCAACGCCGAGTCGATTGGCTTTGAGAACCGCGTCCAATGCGACATTCCAGGGAACGTCTTGAACGTTAACCGTCACCGGTACTGCTGCGACTGAAGAGTCAATCACAAAATTCACGCCATACTGTTCAGTGATGTAGTTCAGTATGTCGCGAATATCAGCGTTGACCACGTTCAAGTTGATCGGTTCACCGACAAAGCCAGGCTGACCATACTGCCGTCCCTGCTGGGACTGACTCATCTTGTCGTTGGCAGGAGACATGCCGACGCTGGGCGTAGGTGAAGGCGAAGGATTCTGTGCTGCAGCCGGTTCGGTGGTTTCGACAACTGCCGTACTGGCAGCTGTCGACGCCATGGAGCTTTCGGTAGCAGCAAAAGCGTTGATGCCGCAGAGAGTCAGGAATACCAGGACGAGCGTAGTCCTTCTCGTGACATTAATGATTCGGGACTGATAAACCATCTTTTCCCTCCTTAAGGGAATTGGTAGACGATGTCGCCACGCGCTACGCTCATTGCTGTTGCCAAAAGCGCGCGCCGCACAGAACGGCAGCGTCCGGGGGTTGATTGTCAAACTGCGTAGCTATGTAAGTGAACTTCCTGGGACCAACTACGCGGATGGAAGCTTCGAACCATTAAAGGCGAGTTCGAAACCGAAAACTAAGGCTTTTCAGCGGCCGGCTTCTCTGACTTTTTTTCAGATTCCGGCTGGCTGGCGTTGGGAGAACCAGCACCAGTGGCATTTCCAGTTGCTTGACTGGTCGCAGCGGCTGACAGGGCGTCGACCGTGCTGGCCTGTCGGAGAGGTTTCAACTCGATCACGCGGTCACGCTTGCCATCGGAGTAGACGGTTTCACGACGAAACACAAGGCGATTATCTTCAATCGCAACCAACTGTCCGTCATAGAAGCGTTCGCCTGGATAAATCACATAAGCTAGTTTGATCGGCGTCGCTTCAACAATTGCCGCATAGCCTCGGGGCGTTCGCGAAATGCCCACCACCTGTACTTCGCTCAGAAGAAACGCAGTCGTAGGTTTGGGCGCCGCCACCCGCGCGTTCATTGCCGCGAGTTTCTGCAATTTGTAATCCTCGATGCGCTGCTGAATCGAGGGCACCAGCGCAAGAGTAGCGCTCTTCTTAATCACGATTTGCGGCGGCTCATACTTTTTGAATGGGTCCCGACCGCTCTGGTTCGACCGAGAAGATGCTACTTTCGGGTCGCTCTTCCCTTGACCGTTTGCTTGCAGAGTCGCACCGGACAAAGTCACCCCGGCGACGGCAACAAGAATCGCGAATCCGTTTTTCAATTTTGTAGTTGGCTTCATGGTAATTACTTTCCTGGAAATGATGCTCGTTTGCTAGACCTCAATCCTTACTTTGCGGCAGGAGGAACGGCTACTGGTGCCTGACCAGCACCTGCAGGCTGACCACTCACTGGCTTCTGAAGCTTCTCGGCAGAAACGTAGTAAGCAGTCAGGTCAAACGTCGCATCCACCGTCTTAGACGGACTCTGCTGATCTATCTGATTCAGCTGAAAATTGGTGATCGAAACGATTCTCTGGTAGTGAGCCATCTGCTCGAAGAAATTTCGCAGCGAGGCAAACGAACTGGACACACTGACCTCGATCTTCTTGCCGTTATAGTTGCCCTGCTGAACATCTTCCTTAGGCAAGAATTTCTTCAAAACCAGACCGTTTCCGCGCGCGCGGTCCTGAACGCTTTGCAACACCATCGTCAGCTCACGCTGCTCCGGCAATAAGGCTTTCAACTCCTCGTATTCTTCGACACGGGCTGTGTACATTGCGCGAAACTCGTTCAATCGCTGCTGCGCGATCTGGGCCTGTGCGTTCTTTGCGCGAAGATCTTCAATTTCAACGTTGAAGGTTTTCACTTCCGCGTTGATTGGCTTAGTAACAAAGGTCCAGAAGCCTAGGTACACTATTCCCGCCAAGGCGACGAACACGACCAGGCGCAGGTACCAGGGCACTGATTGAAGGCTGACTTTCATTTCTTTTTTCCTTCCCAATTAGTAGGGGGTGGGCTGTTTGCTATTTCTTTACGGCTACCTGATTAGCAGGAGCATTGCCAGCCGCCGAAGACTGTGGCTTAGCGCTGTAGCTGCACTTCACAACAAAACTGACGACTTCTGGTTGTTGGACCAAAACCATCGAATCAGCGGGGGGGGCGGTCGTCCTTGTACCGGACTGAACAGTCTCTCGTGTTGTTTCGATGTTCAGATTCGTGAACAGTCCAGAAGAGAATTCCAGACTCTGCCCAAATCGAGTGACAGCAGCTTCGTTTGGCGAGAGTCCCTTAATAGTTAACTCGCCTTCTTTTTGATCGACACTCTTCAGATACAATCCAGGAATGCTGTCGACACGAGCCTTAATGTCTCGTAACACAGCTCCAGGTCCCTGTTGTGATTCCCGCAGCTTCTTGATCGCATCAATACGACCCTGGATATCCTGTGCCTTCTTCTCGAGCTCGGCCTGCTCGCGATTGATCGCTTGCATCTGCTGATAGATTCGTCGCTGATTCTCGAGTTCGGCCTGGGCCGCGCTATGCGCTCGCTTTGAGCTGACATAGTCGTAGCCAATGTAAACTGCCAGCAAACCAAAAACCGTGAGCGCCATTAGCAGCGTCTGCACAATCGGGGTTGCCACTCTGGCTTCCACCATGACGGCCCCGGTTGGCCGATCCGTTACTGATTCAAGTAGGTTGATCTTGATCATGCCGCTTCCACTCCTCTCAACGCGAGACCGACGGCGACTGCCATCTCTGGAACGATCTCTCTCATGTAATCTGGGTCAAATTTCCTGCCGTCCACTTGAATCTGGCGGAAGGGATCAAACAGCTCTACCGGTATCTCGAAGCGCTTCGCCAGGTACTCGGGGAGACCGGGAAGTTTCGAGCTACCACCAGCTATGAGAATTTTCTGAATCGCTTCCTCGTTCTCTGCGGCGGTCGCACGATAGAAGTCCATCGTCTTTCTTACCTCGAGGGCGAGAATGTCTGAAACTGTTTCGATGATGGGCTGAATTGGTCGCGCTTCGATACCGTCCGGAAGCGGATAACCGCGCTTAACTGCTTCAGCCTGCTCAAACGTCAGGCCCAACTCTTTTTGCAGTAAGCTCGTGTACTGACTCCCGCCGACTGAAGCGTCGCGCGCGAACACCGAACGCGTGCCGTTCATGATGTTGATATTCATCGTTGACGCACCGATGTTCAGCAACGCAACAATTTCTCCAGCTTTCGGTTGATAATTGAGCTCGTAGCAATTCTGTAGCGCGAAAGTATCGACATCGATGACTGCTGGTTGCTTCCCGGCTAGCTGTATAGCCTGCTTCACGTTTGCGATCTTGTCGCTCTTGCAAGCTGCCATGAGCACGTTCAAAGCCTCAGGCGTGCTGCTCGTGACCTGGTAGTCCAGGTTCACTTCTGAAATGTCAAAAGGTATGTGCTCCTCAGCATGCCAGCTGAAGGACTCGCGAAGCTCATCCTCGCTCATTTGTGGCAGCACAATGTTCTTCACGATGACTGAGTGACCACTGACACCGGCGGCGACGCGAGTGCTTCTGATCTGATGCTCGTTGAAGATGTTCGTGATAACGTTCGCTACGTTGTTCAACTCCATGATCTGTCCATCCACCACCGTGTCGACCGACAGGTTTTCGAATCCCAAATTCATCAGTTGATAGTTGCTGCCTCTCTTCTGAAGTTCGACAGCCTTAATTGAGCTCGAACCGATGTCCAGGCCCACGAGGTTCTTGCCGTTATTTTTCTTAAACATGATCTATTTATTCCTCGCGTCAAATTGGGTTCGGAGCCGATGCTGAAGCCGCAAACGGGCGCGGGCTTTCATAGCTCTCGATATCCGTAGCTTCGGCGTTTTGTCGACGGGCGTGGTCTGTGGGTGGTCTTTCAAGAGTACCGTCCTCAATGTGCGTTCGAGAATTTCGAGTGAATTTATGGGAGTGAAAGCGCAGTAGCGCGACTTTCGGGATTCACGTACAAGCTAATGTCTCTGAGTGGATTGGCCTTCTGGTAAGCCTGAAGGCTGTGAAGCCGGCACGAGGAACAGTGGCAAGGGCCTATATGCGAGACAGTGTCCCCACTGCCGTCGCTAAGCAGACTACCGTACGGCTCAACCTATGTCAACAGGTATTTACAATGTTTAAACCGCTGACCTGAATCGAATTGGAATCAAGATCGAGGGGTTCAGCTCGCCACGACGTTTGTTTTCGGGAAATTTGCTTGACCCTTCCAGAATCGTTTGGAGATCGGACTTGCCGTACTCAGGTACCGCGGTTAGGATTCGCCGCGATGAGAAAAAGTCGTGTCATTTTGCTGGCGGCACTTTTATTAGCGATTCTTGGTGTGATCTGGCTATACCTGGGGAAACCAGCGCAGGTGGATATGGCTATTTACGCTCCAGCAGACTCTCTTCTTTATCTTGAGGCTAACAAGCCGGTTGACGTTGCTGAGGCAATAGCCAGCACTGAGGCCTGGAGAACTATAGGTGGCGCCGTTGGGCCCTTGGCTCAGGCGCCCCAAAACGGCCTGCTTCGTGAACTGATTTCTCGAACCGGAATAGGGCCGGTTCAATCCGTGGTTCTGGCTCGGGCTCAGGTAGCGGTTGTCTTAACAGACTTGCGGACAGTTGAAGAAGGAGACACGCTAAACATCAGACCTGAAGCAGTACTTCTGATCGAAACTCATACCAGATCATCGCGCGTGCGGCCGGTATTTGAGTCTTACTTGAAAACCCTGGCGGAGAAGACTTACGTTCACCCAACTTTTCGAAGATCAAACATTGATGGAGTCGAGTTTCTAGAGTGGCTCGCCCCTGAAAACTCAAGGCAGATTGTCGCGACGATTAACGACAGTCTAATCATGATTGGCACAAGCGAACAGGCTGTGCGCAAATGTTTGGCAACCGCAAGGGGATCAAATCCAAATCTAAAAGGTGATGCAGAGTTTCTGCGGATCCGAACAGAACTGCAAGGTTCATCAACACTGACGTTCGGCTTTGTACCTCAGAATAGCAGTCCTAAACTTTTGGCAGTAGGGTTGCCGGCATTGGCAGGTCGCGCGCCTGGCGACGCCCAATTCCAACGACTGATCGCGACCGGCGCAGGAAAGATATTTGGCAGTCTGGCCTGGTGTTCTCGCGTTTTCAAAACTGGTATCGAAGACCGGTACCTCATTGCGTTTCAAACACCGGTTGGGACGCGGTTAAAAGGACCATTCCAGTTTTCTGGGCGCGCATACGATCCAGACCAAGGGTTACCGAGCAAGGTTTATTCGGTGACCTCATACAACTTCGCAAACCCGCTGGATGCTTGGCAGACATTAAACTCGACAGTGTCCTCTCAAGTCGACGCGTTCTCAACGATTGTCTTTTCTTCTCTGCTTAAGTCGTCGCTGATCTCATATGGTATCGAGGACCCTCCCGCCTTCCTCGCGGCAACCAAGGGACCGTTGCTGACCCTAAAACTTGATGACGCCGACGAGCGTTCTCTTCTAATAGCCGGTGTGCAAAACCGAGATGCGCTCAAGAGTCTCGTCGAAAAACATTTATCTCCCTGGCCCGAAGAGAGCCGTAATGGTGTTGAAATGTTTGAAGACTCAAGCGGAGAACTTGGGGCGGAGCTCCGAGATGAACTGGTTATTTTTGGGCCTCCGGAGGATATTCGACGCTATGATGAGCTAAGCGGAAAGCTCAAGAATGACGAACTCCAGCGACTCAGTTTTTTTAGATCGACACAAAGTGAAGCCAGCGTTGTTACATATTCAAACGATGCTGATCGCGTTAGAACATTCATAGCCGCAATCCTTGTTGCCAAAGGACTGTCAACAGAATTGAGTGAACCAAACCTAAACGCCATTGCTTCGCTTCCCTACTCGATCACGGAAACGACACTCACCGACCAAGGGATCGAGAGAGTGACGAGATCACCGCTGGGTCAGTTCAGCAGCCTTTTTCCATTGTTGTTGCCAACCCAACCCGCGAACTCCAACGGCGCTCCATCAAAATAGGTGAGAGTCTGCCGTGCAGCTTCTAATCGCCACATACAATGAAGGAAAGGTTCAAGAAGTACGCGAAGCCCTGACGTCGTTGCCTTTGACTCTTCGCACCCTCGACGACTTCCCCAATATCCAGCCTGTTAATGAAACTGCTGATAGCTATTACGGGAATGCGGTTTTGAAGGCTGTCGGATACGCCAGTCAAACAGGGCTCATGGCTTTGGCTGACGACTCGGGTTTAGAAGTAGATGCTCTCGACGGCAAGCCCGGCGTCTTCTCTGCCCGCTTCGGTGGAGAGGGCGCGTCCAATGCAGATCGCGTGCAGAAGCTGCTGAGAATGCTTTCGACCACACCTGACGAGTCACGAACAGCTCGCTTCGTTTGTTGCTTGGCACTGGCAGGCGTTCAGCAGGGACTCCCCGTCGCGGGCGCGACGAACTTGCAAGTGCTTACGACGTTTGAGGAATACTGCGCCGGCTCAATTGGTCATGTCGCCTCTGGGCATAACGGCTTTGGTTACGATCCAATCTTTGTTCCCCTGGGTTACAACCAAACTTTTGGTGAACTACCAAACGAGGTCAAAAACACCATTAGTCATCGCGGTAAGGCGCTGGCTGCGGTCCGCAAATTCCTAATCACTCTTGCGTCGCCAGTTGACCGATTGAGGTAACGAACCTAGAATGCACGCCGACCCAGCAGTGAAATTCGGGGCGTAGCACAGCCTGGTAGTGCGCTCGGTTTGGGACCGAGAGGTCGGAGGTTCGAATCCTCTCGCCCCGACCATTAATATCAATCGCACTAATAGTTTAGATGGACGTGGCAGAAGAGCATCGCTTTCCCATGTGGGAAATTTGTGACCAGAATTTCTAAACATACGATGGGTAGCCGATAAGTGTTGCCGGACGGGAGATCTAATTCTTAACGAATTCGCTTGCTGCTGGCTCTTTCGAATGAGAAATCCTGCCTAACAACCCGTCACTCGGTCAAGAACCGACAGGGCGTAAATTGAGCACTTGGCCCAATGACGGACATTTCGCGCTTTCTGCGGTGACTTTCGAAAGGGCAAATACTTACGTTTTGCCGGACGGCACAACTCACGCTAATCTCGCTGAACCCAACTTAAAGAACAGACGGAGGGATTTGAGATGCCAAATTGGCATATCAAAACCTGATTGATCCCTGGGACGAGTTCGCAACATCGTTGCTGGTTCCATACTTCTTGTAACCAGATTCTAACGCTGAGTAACTACTTTGATGGCTCGTTCACGGAGATGATTCGGAGTTGGCCGAGTTAGGCTGGTTAGGAGTACGTTCAGCGGAGCAAGTAGAACAAGAGGCCCGCACCCAAAACTGCAACTATGATTACGCTTGGTAAAAGTCGGCGCCAGATGAAGCGGTCAATCATGCTTTCCGCCTCGAGATTCAGGGCGCATATCGGACAGCCGCGCGCAGTTGACTCCAGCATATAGCCGCAATCGCGACAAGTCTTTGAACTCACGGTCTGGACCTCACTTGGAATTTCGTCAAAGGCAACCTTTCCAATTGCTGTCAACTAGTGTCATGAACTAATCTGACTGAAGAAGTTAAGTAAAGACTTTATCAAGGCGGTTGGTTGTAGTAAATGCGCGTCTTCCAAGCGAACAAGAAGCAGTTGGCAATTTTCCCCAGACCAAGTCCGACGGACCTAATCCCCTATGAGCGAGGCACAAGCTAAGCCCCTCGGACAGTCTCCTGATCCAGGCAGATGGCTGGATGAGCACGGTGACTACCTCTTCAAATATGCGTCGTTTCGCCTGCGTGACGATAGTGCGGCGGAAGATGCCGTGCAAGAGACTTTTCTGGCAGCTCTAAGGGCGTATGAAAAGTTTGAAGGTCGTGGTTCGGAACGAACTTGGCTGGTCGGGATTCTGAAACATAAAGTCGTGGATCACTTTCGACGTGCAGTGCGTGAGGCCCCGCTTGGTGAAGAAGTTGATGAGGCTTCAGATCATCGCGAGTTTTTCGACCGACCGGACGAATGGAAGGGTCATTGGAACAACGATTATGCGCCAACTGATTGGCACGCCACTCCGGCGGAGTTGTTGGAGCGGAGTGATTTTTGGAAAGTCTTTAGTGACTGTCTTACGCCTTTGCCGCAGCGTACAGCCAATGCTTTCACGCTGCGCGAGGTAGACGGTCACACCAGCGAAGAGATTTGCGAGATATTGAGCATCTCAGTAAACAATCTATGGGTTATGCTCCATCGCGCTCGCTTGCAGCTGCGCAATTGTCTCGAGATGAATTGGTTCAAACGCGAACACTGAGATGGCGCTGAAACTTTACGACAAACTAAAGCACGCGGTCCGCTATTGGCTCTTGCGGCGGCTGCCCGCATGTCAGCAAACGGTGGAGACGCTTTCGCAATCAATGGAGCGGCGTCTCACATTGCGCGAACGCATTACAGTTAAACTTCATTTGTGGATCTGCGCTTGGTGTCAGTGGTACTTCGAACAACTACACCTGATTCGCGATGCCGCTCGTGCCAACGTCTCTGAATCCTCCGATTTGAATACCGGTCCCGGTCTTTCCGCAGAGGCGCGCGAAAGAATCAAGCGCAATCTCACCCGTAACTAAGTTCAAGTCTGTAAGGTTCCCACCAAAAGCTGCGACAACTCCCTGAGGGCAAATATGTCCGAAGGAGTACTTCTTGCGTGAAGGTGGCGAAAACTTACGATGAGTTCCCCAAACCATGATCATCAGCATGCACCCAATCGCTTCGGCGTCATTCCGACGCACTTGCGACTTGATGCCGACGCGCATTACACCGGAAAGGGTGTAACTATCGCGTTTCTCGACTCGGGCTTTTACCCGCACCCAGATCTGCTGCGACCAACAAATCGTATCGTTGCCTATCACGACTTAGCGAAAGAACGCCCTTCTCTCAAGCGAGAGGATTCGTCAGAATCGTGGCAATGGCACGGAACGCAGACATCAATCGTCGCTGCCGGAAACGGAAGTCTGTGCGATGGAGTTTATCGAGGGCTTGCTTACGAGGCTGATTTGGTGCTCGTTAAGGTTAGCGAGCGAGGCCGGATTACAGAAGACAACATAGCACGCGGAATCAGGTGGATCATCGACAACTGTGAGCGCTACAACATTCGAATCCTCAATATTTCTTTGGGAGGGGATGAGGATGTTCCCTGCTCGAAAAGCGTCATCGACCAGGCGGCGGAGGAAGCAATCAACCAGGGAATCGTCGTGGTGGTGGCCGCCGGAAACTCCGGGGATAAACACTCCATTCCACCAGCAAACTCGCCTTCTGTAATCACAGTCGGTGGCTACTCTGACGGCAATCAATTGAATGGTAATGGGGTGGACCTATATCACTCAAACTTTGGTAGCACTGCTGATGGCACCGTCAAACCCGAAATCATTGCACCCGCGATGTGGGTAGCCGCGCCGATATTGCCAGGCACGCCCTTATACGAGAAAGCTGAAGCTCTGTCGCGGTTGTCAGCAGCGCCGGACTATCAACTCCCCGGACTCGCCCGCGAATTGGAAGAGAAAGCTGAGCTGCCGGAACAGGTTGTCGTAGCCGATGCCGCCGCGATTCGGCAGTTTGTCGAAACTGCTTTGAGTCAAAATAAGATCGTGGCAGCGCATTATCAGCACGTCGATGGCACTTCTTTCGCAGCGCCGATTGTTACGTCGATCGTGGCACAAATGATCGAAGCGAATCCCAGGCTAACTCCAGGCGCGATTAAGAACATATTGGTTTCGTCAGCCGACCGGATCGCTTCCGCGCCCGCCATTCGCCAGGGTTATGGCATGGTCAACGCGCGGCGCGCGGTTGAATTGGCGACGGCTGAGGACCATGCGCTGAATGTCGTGGGGTGTAAGCCGCCGCGTATCGAAGATGGCCGCCTGATATTCGTCTACCATGAGGATGCGGCCGAAAGCGTTTCACTCGCAGGCGATTTTAACGATTGGAACCAGGCTGCCAACCCACTTACGCGAGATGAGTCTGGACTTTGGTTCACAGCGATCGACGCTCCCAAAGCGGGCCGCTACAGCTACAAGTTTGTTGTGAACGGACAGCGTTGGCTTGAGGATCCCAACAACGGGCTGAAGACCGCGGATACTTATGGCGGGTTGAATTCAGTCTTAGTGATCGAATGAAAGCGAAATTTTGAAAATCTATTCCACCATCAGAAGAGCAGTCAGACGATGGCTACTGCGCAAACTCCAACCCTGCAACCAGATGGTGCCGCTAATGTCGGAATCGATGGACAGGCGGCTTCGCTTTTTCGAATACCTTGAACTCAAACTGCACTTGCTGGTCTGCGCCTGGTGCGCTCGATATCTGAAGCAGATCCATTTGCTGAGATGTGCGCTGCGCCTGCCATTAGCGTCAAACCAAACTCCTGAACCCGCCACGTCTCTCACACCTGAAGCCCGCCAACGCATTGGCAAAGCAATCAATTTGCTATGAAGACCGTAAGGCCAACTGATCTTCGGAGTTCAAGTCGAGGACTCGAATTGTAGTTCTACCCACAGCCGGTGCTGCCTACCAGATAAATTCCATCCCATCCAAAATGTTCTACCCAGGCATCACGTCGTGGATGAAATAACGGCGTGATTACTCCAGTGTTCGGGTCGATTCCAGTGAGGTTCGGTCCTTTGTGTAAATTGCAATCAATACAGGCCAACGCCAGGTTGTCCGAGACCATCGTTGCCGCCATGGATTCTTGGAATTATGTGCTCGATGTGGAGGACTGCAAGCGGCGAATCTTCCTGCGCAAGGCGGCAATACTCACAAGCGTTGCCAGCGCGTTCCCGGACCCGAGCTTTGATACTCGGTAACATGCCTAAGAACGAGATTTGATTGATTCGCGCGCTTGCCGCTGAACTATTGCGATGAACGTGTTGGCGCGAGCATAACCGGCGTACTCCGCCCGCTCCGCGTCGGTGAGTTGGCCTTCCGTAGATTTACCAGCAAGTTCTTCAATGCGGGCTTGAAGCTCGGGGTCGGAACGAAACTCAACGATTTGCTCGGCCTTCTCAGGCAAAACAATCTTCATTACCGGCCTCACGCCACGCTCAAATGCCGACATTTCGGAGGTGGGTTGCATGGGTTGAAATTATCATGAGGCACGCGGTTAGCAACAAATTGGACTCTCACCTCGAATCGTAAGCGGCATCTTCATTTGATTTAGGCGGCGCTGCAGAATTTGGAATCGGGCCTGCGACTGGGATCAGCATTTTCAACTTGGCAGACCCACACTGCGAAGCGCATCAGAGGCGAGATTATTAAGGCGAGTGAAGACTACATGGCGCAGACCGTGCCTTAACACTGCATTGCCGATCATCGCTTTCCCGTCTTCTGAAATCTCCAGATCAAAACTATCTAGGCTGTAAGAGATTGAGCTTCCCCGCTCCAGGTAGGTATATGTCACTCCGGTTAACGAAAGCTGACGTCCTTTCGCTCTTCCGGTCAACGTTTCTTCCACTACGGTCGGCTGACCTTCTCTAACGTAACTGACGGTCATACTTGCCATAAGGTCGCGCGGCTGTTGCGGCGGGATTGTTAGGAACGCTCTGTGTTCTCGCTGCTTTTTGATACTTAGCCACGTTGCGATCCAGGTTCCGCTGAAATCTCGATCGATTATTCTGGCTGCCTCCTGAGGGAGACGCCCCTCCGGCGTCTGCGGCAAATCCACTGTTACAGTGATTCCATTCAGATTACCGGCGAGCGACGGTGTATCCAGAACCTTGCGAATTACTTTGGTAAGCTCCAACCGGAGATCCTGACCCCAAAACGGATTATTCGGATCGTAATAGATATACCGCAAAGCTCGTAAATCGAAGGGAACATCCTCTTGCTCCCTCGTAAGGAGAACAATCGGCTTACCGATAGCGTGAGCCATGCCGATTTCGTACATGACATTCGGATTTCGACCTGACAATTCGGCGACTACTATGCGCGCCTGACGAACTGACTTCCAGATGTCCTGCACTATGGATTGATGGGTATAGATTTCATCTCCGCGCTCACACTTAAGTCCGACGTCTTCAATCGCTGGTCTGATAACTCGTTCGTACTCTGCCCCGAAAAGCGAGTGGAAGGGCATCACTACAAAGCACGTGTTAGTAACATCTTCCAAATCGACGATGACGCGATTGGGTGCCATTCTTATATCATCTCCTTCTGGTGAGAAGTTGAGAATACCGTTCGAGTGCTGGCCGTCCGATTATATCATCGCTCCTGGGCGGACTCTGGGATCCTAGCCCTCCTTGAATCTCGCCCACAGTAGAAAATCTTTCAACCCGCCCACAAGCCTGTAAGGAACCTCAACTCGCCGCGACTAATCACTAACAAGGGATTAGTTCAAACGAGGAAGCAAAGACAATGCGACGAAGATTAACCATCAAAAAGAGGATCCAGCGCAGACGATCGGTGCTGCGAATAGGTGCGAGGCGGAAGGCAGACGCAAACAGGATTGAAGCTGACACCTTCTGCTTGATTAGCGCTGGACTTACGGACCCCTTTACAGGCTGACAACCAACAATTAATCGGCGGGCAGCGCCCGCACATTATCAACGAAAGAGGCTCGCGCGAGTCGCGCGATGGTGAAGATGGATCTGACAAGTCCTAACAGTATCAGTGTGTTCGATACTTTGCGTCGGCGAATGATGATGCCGGAACCGTGGCAAGTGGTTGAACCAATCCCAGCCGCGACTCGGTGGAGCGATCAAATGATCGATGCCTGGAAAGAACATTGGCCCGAGTATTTGATGGAAGCAGCCGAACTCAGCCTGTTCATGATATCTGCCTGCGTTTTCACAGTCTTGCTGTATTACCCAGCGTCAGTGGTTGCTCAAGTGATTCATCACGAGATATTCCGGCGAATGCTGATGGGCGCGGCCATGGGTTCGACAGCCATTGCGATCATCTTCTCGCCGATCGGAAAGCGTTCGGGAGCGCACTTCAATCCGTCCGTGACTCTGGCGTTCTTTCGACTCGGCAAGATAACTGCCTGGGATGCAGCCTTCTATATTCTGTTTCAATTTGCTGGCGGTATCGCCGGTGTACTACTCGCCTCACTCCTGCTGGGCACGCTCGCAGCGCATGAGTCAGTGAACTATGCCGCCACGCGACCTGGCCCAAGGGGAACGACACTCGCCTTCTTTGCCGAGCTCTTGATTTCTTTTGTCCTAATGTCGGTGGTCCTGACGATTTCGAACACTAAGAAGTTTAGTCGCTGGACCGGACTGTTTTCGGGAGCACTAGTAGCGATTTACATCACCATCGAATCGCCTATTTCGGGCATGAGCATGAATCCGGCCCGGACGCTGGGCTCAGCTTCAGCCGCACATCTTTGGACATCACTCTGGATCTATTTCATAGCGCCGCCCATTGGAATGCTCTTGGCGGCGGAGGTTTATCAACGAATGAGAACAGGTCGCGCAGTCGCTTGCGCGAAGCTACATCACCACAACAACCAACGTTGCATCTTCAAGTGTAACTTTCAACAACTTTCTAGAAGGAGAATCAAGTCATGAAAAATCGAAAGCTCATAGTCGGTCTGGCGCTACTGGCGGTCTGCTATTTGGCCCAATACACGGTGGTCGTTGCCACACGCAAAGCCAGCCCGACCAAATTCACAGTCAAAGTCGAAAACATTTCCAACCCTGAAGGCATGACGGCTTCGGACGGCACCAAATTCCCGTTCGCGCTTTCGCCGGGTATGTTCGTGCTCAACGCAAAGAACAACCCGCTATTCACTGAAGGAAAGCCAGCCCGCGATGGCCTCGAGATGCAGGCCGAAGACGGTGACCCGTCCGCTCTGGTGAAATCGCTCGAAGCGATGCATCACGCGTCGAGCCTTCATGGCGTTTTCAATATGCCGGTCGGAGCGATGGGCGCCGGTCCAATTCGCCCTGGTGACAGTTACGAATACACGTTCACCGCAACGCCGGGCATGAAGTTCTTTACGACTATGATGTTCGGCCAGTCGAACGACTGGTTCTACGCTCCGGACGGCAACGGCATCGCGTTGTTCGACAGCAAGGGAAACCCGATGAGCGGCGACGTGACTGACAAGCTGGTGCTGTGGAACGCAGGCACCGAAGTCGATGAAGAAATCGGCATCGGTCCGAACCAGGGTCCGAGACAGAAGGGCATGAACACCGGCGCTGACGAGCATGGGGTCGTACGTCGTGTGAAGGATGTGCGCTGGACCGGCAAGAACACCGAGTTCTTCCGCATCACGATCACGCCTGAAGCCGGAATGTAATTCGATGGGGCGCGTCCATTCGCTGGCCGTACCGCGGAATGGGAACTTGTGAGAAACCGCCAGCCCAATGCTCACGCTCTGGTACTCGAAAAAGGGTCCTGGACAACACTGGAGAAGCAGTCATGAAATCGAATCTCAGGATGGCACTCACAACTTTGATTGTCTTTAGCACAGCCATTCTTGCAAGTGCGCAGACAGTCGAAAGAAAATCGCTGACCATCGACGGCGCTAAAAAAGTCATCGCCGCCGCAGTCGCTTACGCGAAGAAGAACAATGCACCGGGCGGTGTCGTCGCCGTGGTTGATGACGGCGGCAACCTGATGGCGCTCGAGCGTTTGGATGGCACCTTTGCGGCGGGCGCGAACATCTCGATTGGCAAGGCGCGCACTGCCGTGCTTTTCAAACGCCCCACCAAAGTCTTCGAAGACATCATCAAGAATGGCCGCACGGCAATGGTCGCGCTGCCGGATGCATACTTCACACCATTGCAAGGCGGAGTGCCGATCTCAATCGATGGACAGATCGTCGGTGGTGTCGGCGTCAGCGGAGCGTCCAGCGCGCAGCAGGATGAAGAGTTGGCGCTGGCCGGCGCGAATGTGTTTTCCGGTGACGCGAAGATGGGCGACGCGCTGATGAAAACTTCACCTGTCCTGTTCTTCGACAAGAGCCAGGTGTCGGCGTCGTTTTCAAAGGGAGCGGTTCTTCTCGACGGCACGAACCGCAATTACATGGTGCATACCAGCCGCCGCGACCAACCCGGACAAGCTGAGATTCACGCGCTTGATACCGACATCATTTACGTGATGGAAGGCACGGCGACATTTGTGACCGGGGGTACCGCTATTGAGCCGACAGAGATTGCGCCGAATGAAATTCGCGGTTCGCGCATTGAGGGTGGCGAGACGCGCAAGTTATCCAAAGGCGACGTGATTATCGTGCCGAACAACACACCGCACTGGTTCAAAGAAGTCGGCGGCGCCTTTCTCTATTACACGATTAAGGTTCGGTAATTGAAGTTGGAAAGAGGCAAATCATGAAGACAACTCGAATTCTTTCCTTGATGTTCGTGGTCGCGATCGCAGCCGGCGCCGCTAAAGCGCAACTGCCAACCAAACAAGTCTTGACGCTTGGCGCTGCCAAGAAGATTGCTGCGGCCGCTGAAGCAGAAGCGAAGAAACGAGGAGCGACGGTCGTGATCGCGGTAGTCGACGATGGTGGTTACCTGCTCGTGCTCGAACGTCTGGACGATACGCAAGTCGCCAGCGTGGATGTTGGGATCGCTAAAGCGCGCACGGCGGCAATCTTTCGCCGACCCAGCAAAGTGTTCGAAGACCAAGTAAAGAACGGCCGGATTGCTGCGCTGGCTCTGCCGGGCGCGGTGGCTCTGCAAGGCGGTTTGCCGATCATCGTTGATGGCCGAGTAGTCGGAGCGATTGGCGTTAGCGGCAATTCCCCGCAAGAGGACGAAGACATTGCCAAGGCCGGTGCTGGCAGCGCGGCTGGGGCGATCAAAGTGGATAACGCTGCGGCGAACAAAGGAGAAATGAAATGAACGCGCGAAAACTAACGCTCACGCTGAAAGCGGTGCTTCTTCTGATCATTGCCGCGTCGTTATATGCGGGGTTGACGGATAGCGTCTCGCACGCGTCACAACCGGCAAAGACATTTGCCGATGTGCCGAGCGGCAAGCCTGACGCAACGATTGACCTGGGCTCGGCCGACGGCGTGCACACTGTGAAAGGCGCGTGGCGTTACAGCGACACAAAGATCGTCGAAGCGGATTTTCGTGGGCCTGGCGCCGACAAACAGCCGACCGGCGCACCTGTCAAGACGTATGACTACGCGCCTCACGCCGGTGGCGTTGATTTCGACGATTCCAAGTGGGAAGTGATTGCTCCGACAACTCTCGATCAACGTCGCGGCAATGGCCGACTGGGTTTCAACTGGTATCGCATCAAGCTGACGATTCCCGAGCGCGTTGGTGATTTCGATCCAACCGGATCGACAGCGGTATTTGAAACATCGCTTGATGACTATGCTGAAATTTGGGTCGATGGCGAGTTGTCGCGCTCCTTGGGCCAGTCGGGCGGTTCAGTAATTGCCGGATGGAATGCTGAGAATCATCTTATCGTAGGTCGCAACGTCAAGCCCGGCCAGCAGATCCAGCTGGCAATCTTCGGCGTCAATGGTCCTCTTTCAAATCCGCCGACTAACTTCATCTACGTCCGCTATGCAAAGCTCTCGTTCTACAAGACTGAACCGGGGCCGGTGGCGCTGACACCCAGCGAAGTCAATGTCGAAGTGGTCCGCAACGACCCAGCCATTGATGCAGTCGTCGGTCCCAATCCCAAAGTTTTCAAACTCGCTGATGGATTCAAGTTCACTGAAGGTCCGATCTGGGTCAACAAGGATGGCGGCTACCTGCTGTTCAGTGATCCGAATGCCAACACGATCTACAAATACACGCCGAATGGGAATCAAGATAGCAAGCTCGAAGTGTTCCGCACGCCGAGCGGCTATTCGGGCGCAGACATCGCAGGGTATGGACAGCCTGGCTCGAATGGTCTCACGCTCGATCCGCAAGGCCGGCTAACGATTAATCAACACGGGAATCATCGCGTCGTGCGCGATGAAAAGGACGGAACGCAAACTGTTCTTGCCGATAGTTATCAAGGTAAACGTCTGAACAGTCCGAATGACCTGGTTTATCGATCCGACGGCACACTGTTCTTTACCGATCCGCCGTTTGGCTTTCCCAAGCTCTTTAACGATTCGCGCAAGCAGTTGCCATTCAGCGGAGTCTTCTCGGTTTATAAGGGCAAGCTGCAGCTGGCGAGCAAAGACTTCACTGGTCCGAACGGAATCGCGTTGTCGCCCGATGAAAAATATCTGTACGTCGGCAACTGGCCGCGCTCGCTTACAGGCCAGGAGCTACGCAAAGAAGACGAGCCCGTGAGCGAGATTGGCGACAAACACAAAGCGATCATGCGCTACGAAGTGCAACCTGATGGAACTCTGAAGAACGGAAAACTGTTCTTCGATTTCACCAATGCGCCGGGCGAAGACGGGCTCGACGGAATCAAAGTCGATCAAAAGGGAAATCTCTACGTATCGGCTCCGGGCGGGTTGTGGGTGATTTCGCCAGAAGGTAAACACCTCGGCACGATCATCACGCCGAAGCACGCGCACAACATGGCGTGGGGGGACGCTGACGGAAAGACGCTTTATCTCTGTGCGCGCTCAGGATTGTATCGGATACGACTGAACATCGCCGGCGTGCGACCTTGATGTGCCGGACTTTTTGCTCTTTACGACCGCGAGGAGATAGCTATGGCAACAGATTATTCATTTACGATTCGGAAGCTAGGCGAACTCTTCATTCGTTACGGTCTGGTGATCGTGTTGGCCTGGATCGGCGCGATGAAATTCACAATGTACGAGGCCCAGGGCATCAAGACGTTGGTTGAAACGAGTCCGTTGATGAGCTGGATGTATAAGGTCCTTAGCTTGCAAGGAACTTCGAATGTGATTGGTTGGACCGAGCTTTCTGCGGCACTCTTAATAGCGATTCGCCCGTTGTCCGCAAAGCTCTCGGCAGTTGGCAGTGTTATTGCGGTGTTCACGTTTCTAACCACGCTTACTTTTCTGTTTTCCCTGCCCGGTTGGGAAAAGAGTCTGGGTGGCTTTCCGGCGCTCTCAGGTTCGGGAGGTTTCTTGCTTAAAGACGTAGTGTTGCTGGGAGCCGCGCTTTGGACTCTCGGCGATTCGCTGTCGGTAGCGAGGCGGTAATGGCTAGGTTGTATCGCTCCGCGCATCAGCGTGTGTCATAGCCGGGCCTTAATCTCTAGGCGCTTACGCTCACCATAGATCAATTCGTGCGTAGGCACTGCGACGCGGACTCAACTGCCATGCGAACAACGGCACCGGTTTGCGATTCAAGTTCCGATGGTCTGCCAGCGGCTATACCTCTCTGCATGGAACTGGTCGCGTCATCTGGCCGACTGTCAACACTCGCCAACGCTTTTTCAACCGAGTCTGCCGGGAGCCTTTTGCCACGCGCTTGGGCCAACGCCTAGACTTCTTCCATCGCTCGTAAGAGCAGCGCTCGAGTTTCCGGATTCGTTCGAATTTCCCCCGCCGGTTGTCCAGTTAACGCGCCAACTCCGCTGAAGGCACTGATGAACAGGAACTTCGTCCATAAAGCAACCTGAATATCAGACGCAATCGTTGCGTTAACGCCGGCCTTGACGAACGCTCCGTGAATCTTTTCCACTCGCTCACTTCTACGGTTGTCCAGTTCGCCTAAGACAACAGATGGTTCAAATCCCGCATGTCGAATATGACCGGGACCAACAATGAAGCTGACAATCTTGCACAAGCCGCCGATCACCGATTTGTTGCCGAATTCCGCAGAAAGTTGCGCCGACGCAGCAACGCCATTTTGCAGCGGCAGGACTGTCGTCGCAGGCCCCACCAGCGGTTTCATGGCGCGCGCCGCCTCCGGCATTTGCCACGCTTTCACACCTACGATCACTAGATCGCCCGGGCCAACTTCAGTAACATCATCCGTCGCCTGCGCCGGATAAATCACAAAATCGCCGCTCGGACTATCAACCTTCAGGCCTTCGGTTTGGATCGCGCGCAAGTGTTCCCCGCGCGCAATGAAGGTAACGTCCTCGCCGGCGTGAGCCAGCCGGCCGCCGAAATATCCACCCACGCCACCTCTTCCAAAGACCGCTATTCGCATGTGTCTTTACTTGACCCTTCTATCCGGGAGTCGTAGCATTGGCCCATCCCGAACTGAGGTCCACTCCGGACTTCCCCCCTAGGAGGGACCATGAGTTACATCCGCGAAATCCCATTCGACGAAAAAGACTTTCCTACACTCAAACTGATTAAGGAAGACTACGGGTTTATTCCGAATTTTTTCAAAGCACAAACAGCGCGGCCTGATTTGCTCGACGCTGAGGTCGGGTTGGTGGATGCAATCCTGATCAGAGATGGAGCTCTCACGCGCCAGCAGAGAGAGTACATCTTCCTAGTCTGTTCGGCCGCGAACCTCAGCACCTACTGCGTCACCGCTCACTGCGAAATCATTCGCATGCTGAAACTCGCCGGTCCCGAGCCGGAGCAAATCGCGCTCGATCACATGTCAACGGATATTCCGATCGTGGACAAGGTGTTGTTGAACTTCACGCTCAAGCTTAACAATCACGGGTTAACGATTACGCAGGATGACATCGACGACCTGCGTACTTACGGCTTCACTGATCAGCAGATTCTCGAAGCAGTGATGTGCGTTGGCCTTGCGAAATTTGCGAACTATGTTGGCTTCGGTCTGGGTACTGTGCCTGATTACAAATCGCGAATTGATTTGGAGAAGAGCAAGGCAATAACGGCCTAGCAACCATCACTTCGATGTCGGCGGAGGGGGTAACTCACAACCGGAGCGAATCCGGTCCATGATCTTGTTGACCAGAGGTTCTTCGATCGGACCGGCGTACTCGAATGATCCGCTGTCGGTAACTATGCGCAGAGTCTTGCGGGTGGAGTCGTAAAGCACCTGGCAGGTGTTGCAGTGGGCGAGATGGGTTTCGAGTTGCTCGCGAATTTCGACGGCGACGTCATTATCAAGCAGGCTTCCCAGCTCAGTAATAAAATCCTGGCAACTAATCATGAATTCACTCCCGCGCCTGATTTCGCAAAATAGACAACCATCGATTCGCGCAGCATCAATCGTCCGCGCAAGACGCGTGCTTTCAACCCAGGGATCGTGAGCCCTAAGACATTCGCAGCTTCTTCAGTCGAAAGCTCCTCCAAATCTCGCAGCATCAGCGCGACGCGATATTTTGAGGGCAGCTTCATTACCTCTGTCTCGACCAATCTCTTTAACTCTTCACGCGAATACAAGTCTTCGGGATTATCCTGCCAAGCTTGAATTCGCCGTGGTCTGAATTCTTCGCTGTCGTCGTCAAGGGTCTCAAAATCTTTGCGACCTCGCAAGCGTTGTAACCCGGTGTTGAGAGCAATTCGCACCAGCCAAGTGGAGAACCTCGCACGCCCCTCGAATTCCGGCAAGTGCTGGAAGGCTTTCAGGAAGGCATCCTGCAAAGCGTCTTCCGCCTCTTCGGCGTTGCCAAGCAGTCCAATCAAACTCCGGTAAACTCGGCGTCCATGCCGTCGCACCAATTCTTCGAATGCATCCGTGTCTCCGGCTTTCACCCGAGCCACAAATTCCGCGTCCGGATCGGCAGACACAGATTCCTCCGCCAATGGCCGCTCAAGCATTGGACGCTCGGAACCGATCTCGGGATTCACTTCTTTCAAAGGAAATGTAACGCGAGGTTTGAAATCAGGTTCGACACCTAAGCCCAACTGCACAGAGTTCAGTAAATTGGTGAGGCCGGTCATCAATACTGCCTCCAATATCTGTTCATCAGTGAAGTCGGCTTTGCGCAGCTGATCCACATCGGCAATTGAAATTCCGTTTGGCTGTAAAGTTAGCTTTCGAGCGAAATCGAGTAGGGCAGTATCAGGTTCTGAGAGATTGGCTTGACGGTGATCGATGGCTACTTGTTCAGATTGTTGCGCTTTTACTCCCAAAAACTCCAAAGCTTTGGAATGGGCAACCGGAAAGTACGAGTTGTTATTGGCGCCAGATACCCCTAGAAGAATGAACTCTTTTTGAATTCGCGTTAATGCACCTTTGGCAAACAGCAGAGTATCGATCAGCTTCGCTTGTGATTCGACCAAGCCGGGCCGGGCCATTTGAGCGCGGAAGATCCTTGGGACAAATCCCAGGTTCTTCTTGAAGATGGCCAGCGTTGCTACGTCGGCTTCTTCTTCGGGTTCAGGCAGAAAACTCAAGGGTACTCTCCATTGCACAACCAAATGACGCGGGCAAAGGATACTCCACCGGGGAGCTAGCGGCCAGAGGTCGCAAATTCTGCATCCGTGTGAATCCTATCGCGTCTAATTAGTCAGATTCATTACCACGCCGATCCCAACTGACTGAAATTACGAAAGCGGTGAGGTGAATGCCATGATCAATTTCCCCGACCCAAAATCACAACTCGACCCAACGGATTGGCTAGTTGAGCACGGCGACTATCTCTATGGTTACGCCTTGGTTCGAGTCAGAAACGCGTCGGCTGCCGAAGATTTACTTCAGGAAACACTGCTGGCAGCGATGAGTTCATATCAGCGACACGAGGGACGAAGTTCGGAACGCACCTGGCTCGTCGGGATCCTAAGGCATAAAGTCATCGATTACTTTCGACGCGTTGCGCGAACCCCTGAGTTTCAGTTGTCCAATGAAGAAGGAGAATTGGATTGGTTCGAGAACGATGGGGCGTGGCGAGGTCATTGGCGTGAGGATCAAGCGCCAATTAACTGGCCGGTTGACGCGGTCCAGCTTTTGGAATCCGAGGAGTTCTGGGAAACGTTCAAGCGATGTCTGGCGCGGCTTTCACCGCAAATGGCGATCGCGTTCACACTAAGAGAAATCGATGGGCTCACCAGCGAAGAAATCTGCCAGATCCTCGACGTCAGGCCCAATAATCTTTGGGTAATCCTGCACCGCAGCCGTGCCAAGCTCAGGCACTTGCTTGAGGCCGAATGGTTTCGTGGATGCAGTCCGGCTTCCCCGTCAGGAAACAACGATCCAAGCCAACTCACGATGGAGATGCCCGCGGCCCCAGAATTTACTTACCGCGCAGTAGCCGCCTAAATCGGCGTGTAAGGATTTGCCTTCATCCTCGACCAATAGGCGTTAGAGATTGTCGGGCGGCGAAGCTGAACGATGTTTTTGCCAGACCGAGTCACAGAATAAGCGAGCTACAACGGCAAATCTCAAAAATGGATTCTACGAATCCTAAGCCGCAGGTGTGCTCAATACAACGGATTCTTGAGAGGAGATTGATCATGTCGAAGAAGTCAGCAGTTGTCTTAGTGGTTCTATTAGTTGGTGTCGGTGCCTGGTATGCCTTCCGGCCCGAACGGATTTTCATTAATCAAAGAGTTAACGAACAGTTTCCGACCGCGTCAGCGGCGAGCAACACAGTTGCGACCGGTCAATTTCACAGCGGCGCGCATGAGACCAAAGGCACCGCTTCGGTATTTCAACTCGCCGATGGCAACAGGACTTTGCGTCTGACAAATTTCGAAACCTCGAATGGTCCCGACGTGCACGTTTACCTCGTCGCGGCCGAAGACGCCAAGGATAACGACACCGTAACAAAGGCAGGCTTCGTCGATATCGGTTCGCTCAAAGGAAACATTGGCGACCAGAATTATGACCTGCCGGCAAATACCGACCTGGCGAAGTATCGCGCGGTCACAATCTGGTGCAAGCGCTTCAGCGTCAACTTCGGAACTGCGCCACTAATGAACGACTCGATGCAATCAATGAATCGCTAATTCCGGTAGTGCCCTAATTTGAACTTCTCTGTGCAGTCTCGGTGTCCTCTGTGTCTCTGTGGTGAGTAAGACCTGCGACAAACATTCACCACTGAGACACAGAGGACACGGAGGTGGCACAGAGAAATTGAAACCCGAATACCCTAATCCAAACCAAGGGGCAGCAACGGAGCGGAAGTCATGACGAACAAGAATCATTACGACGTGATCATTATCGGCAGCGGCGCGGGCGGCGGCACTCTTGCTTACAAACTCGCGCCCTCCGGTAAGCGAATCCTGTTGCTTGAACGCGGCGACTACGTTCCGCGCGAAAAAGACAATTGGAGCACGCGTGCGGTCAACCTCGAGGGGAAATACAACACCAGGGAATCGTGGTATGACGGCGGCGGTGGAGCGTTGCACCCGCATACCAACTATTTCGTCGGTGGAAACACGAAGTTTTACGGCGCGGCTTTGTTTCGCTTGCGTCAGGAAGACTTTGGCGAACTCAAGCATCACGGCGGCACATCGCCGGCCTGGCCTATTAGTTACGACGAACTGGAGCCTTACTACACCGAGGCCGAACACCTTTACCAGGTTCATGGAACTCGCGGTGAAGACCCAACCGAACCATACAGCAGTGCACCCTACAAATATCCAGCCGTCAGTCACGAGCAGCGCATCCAGCATCTTTCAGACGATCTCGAGCGCGCCGGTCTGAAGCCTTTTCACACTCCGCTCGGAATCAAGATCAACGAAGAGGATCCGCGCCGGAGTGCTTGTATTCGCTGCAACACCTGCGATGGCCATCCCTGTTTGATTAACGCCAAGGCTGATGCGCAAACCATCTGCGTTGACCCCGCGCTGGAGCATGAAAACGTCTCGCTGATCACAAATGCGAAGGTGTTGCGCTTGGAAACAAACGGCAACGCTCGCGAAGTCAGCAAAGTAATCGTCGAGCGAAACGGCGCACATGAAGAGTATTCAGGAGACATCGTAGTCGTCTCTTGCGGGGCGGTTAATTCGGCCGCGCTGCTGTTGCGCTCGGCCAGCGACAAGCATCCTCGCGGTCTGGCCAATACTTCAGACGTGGTTGGTCGTCATTACATGGGTCACATCAATTCAGTTTTAATGGCCCTATCGAAGTGTCCGAACCCAACCGTCTTTCAGAAGACACTGGCGATCAACGATTTCTATTTCGGGACAAAAGACTGGGATTACCCGATGGGTCACATTTCCTTTGTGGGCAAGCTGGATGCGGACACTTTGAAGGCGGGCGCACCGGCAGTCGCGCCCGGCTGGACGCTCGACTTGATGGCGAAACACTCGTTGGATTTCTGGCTTACGTCTGAAGACCTGCCGGACGCGGACAACCGGGTTACCGTCAATCGCAATGGCGAGGTGGTGCTCAGTTACAAATTGAACAACCTGGAAGGCCATGAACGTTTGCAGGCGAATCTCCGGAAGGCATTGAAGCAAACCAATTGTGACGTGCATGGGCACGAATGCCACCAAGGATTGTTTGCGCGAAATCTCTACTTAGGCCAGCGACTGCCCTTAGCCGCAGTTGCACATCAGAACGGCACGCTGCGTTTTGGAAACGATCCGCAGACCTCTGTGCTCGATCGGAACTGCAAGGCGCATGACGTCGATAACCTTTACGTTGTGGATGCGAGCTTTTTTCCTTCGAGCGGCGCGGTGAATCCCGCGTTGACCATTATGGCTAACGCCCTTCGCGTTGGCGATCACCTTTTGGAGCGGATGAGGTAGGACAGACATTCCTGTCTGTCCCAGTCTTTTCGAGGGTTACAAAAATGAGCCGGATGAAACCGACACTACCTGTGACAAACCGCCGACAGACAAGAATGTCTGTCCTACTTTTAGTTCTGCTGAATGTCTTTGTTCAGACGACGACAGCTCAGTTCCTGCCGACGGACGCGCGTGCGCTCAATAGTTCGCGCGTCCCCTTCCTTTTCGCATCGGGAGACAGGCTGGCTAAGCCCGTTCCCATCGTCGAGCGAGTCGGCGCGATCGGGATGACCGTCTCAGACATGGACGCATCGGTGGACTTTTATGCGAAGGTGCTATCGTTCGAAAAAGTTTCAGACGTGGAAGTAACTGGAGAAGACTACGAGCGGCTACAAGGGGTGTTTGGTTTGAGAATGCGCGTGGTAAGAATGCGGTTAGGTGATGAATATATCGACCTGACGGAATACCTGGCGCCAAGAGGTCGCCCGGTTCCAGTTGATTCGCGCAGCAATGATCGGTGGTTTCAGCACATTGCGATTATCACCAGCGACATGGACAAGGCCTATGCACTGCTGAGAGAAAACAAAGTCGAGCATGCCTCGACAGGTCCGCAACGTCTACCCGATTGGAACAAAAATGCAGGCGGCATCAAAGCTTTCTATTTTCGCGACCCCGACAAGCACTGGCTTGAAATCCTGCAGTTTCCCGAAGGCAAGGGCGATCAAAAATGGCATCGCAACAACAAGCTGTTTCTGGGAATAGATCACACAGCAATCGTCGTTAGTAATACCGAAGCCAGTTTGAAGTTCTATCGCGACACGCTGGGTTTGCGGATTGCCGGGACGAGCGAAAACTACGGCCCTGAGCAGGAACATTTGAACAACGTCTTCGGCGCAAGATTACGCATCACGAGTCTTCGAGCCGGCAGCGGGGGGCCTGGCATCGAATTTCTTGAGTATCTTGCGCCGCGTGACGGCCGGCCCGCGCCGAGTGATGAGCGCGCGAGCGACTTGTTTCATTGGCAGACCACATTGGTCGTTAATGTCGCCGACACCTTCGCGCAGAATCTGTTGACGGAAAATTTCCGCTTTGTTTCACCAGGCGTGGTGAAGATTGGTGACGGTCGATTAGGGTTCAGCAAAGGCTTGCTCGCGCGCGATCCAGATGGACATGTAATGGCATTGGTCGAAAGGTGATGGGCCTACGTGGGCCGGAAAACGACTCCGTTAGGTGCCGAATGTTTATAGCCACGAACTGTGCTGACAACACAGCTCCTCTAGGAGCGCAATGTAACGTTACGCTCCTGACGGAGCTGCACAACTGAACGACTAGAACAGAGCTATAGACATTTTGTCCGCCGTGATTCCAAAAAATTGCCACATCAGCAGGCCCCAAATAAAGGCATCATGAAAACCAATTTTAAGAACAGATCAAACCCAATTGCTCCAACCGCTGAGGAGCAGCGACTGGAAGAAGCGCGGCTGCGGACCAAGCATTGGAAGCGCTGGGGTCCATATCTCAGCGAGCGCGCGTGGGGCACCGTGCGTGAAGACTATAGTCAGTACGGCACCGCGTGGGATTACTTCCCGCATGATCACGCAAGGTCACGCGCTTACCGCTGGAACGAAGACGGTCTCGCGGGCATCTGCGATCGTCATCAGAATATTTGTTTTGCGCTGGCGTTGTGGAACGGCCGCGATCCAATCTTGAAAGAACGGATCTTTGGCCTCACAGGCAGCGAAGGCAATCACGGCGAAGACGCAAAAGAGTATTACTTCTATCTGGACTCCACGCCGACGCACTCGTACATGAAGTACCTGTACAAGTATCCGCAAGCTGAATTTCCCTATGCAAATCTCGTTGAGGAAAACCGTCGTCGTGGGAAAGCTGCTTCTGAGTTTGAGCTGATCGATACGGGCATCTTCAACGAAGATCGCTACTTCGACGTGGTTGTAGAGTATGCCAAGGCCGACGTCGAAGACATTCTGATCAAGATCACTGCAACGAATCATGGGCCGGAAACCGCTTCCATAAACTTGCTCCCAACCATTTGGTTTCGCAATACCTGGTCCTGGAATCAAAATGGAACAGCGAAACCAAGCCTGCGAACAATGGATGAAGGTGTGATCGAACTGAATCACAGTTCGGTGGGCAAGCGATGGTTGTATTGTGACGACTCGCCAGAGTTATTGTTCACGGAAAATGAGACGAACACCCAACGGCTCTTCAATGCTACGAATAGTTCGCCCTTTGTGAAAGACGGCATTAACGATTACGTCGTTCACGGCAATCAGCAAGCAGTTAATCCTCAACTGATCGGAACAAAGGCCGCCGCCAATTACGCGCTAACGATAGCGCCCGCTCAAACCGCGACGATTCGTTTGCGGCTGTCGAACAAGGAATTGAAAAAGAAGGAAGACGCATTCGCTGATTTTGATAACGTCTTCTCAGATCGAATTCATGAGGCTGATGAGTTCTATCAAACGGTAATTCCCAAACAGCTTTCTCATGACGCGGGTTCGGTGATGCGGCAGTCGCTAGGAGGCCTGCTTTGGTCCAAACAGTTCTATCACTACGTTATTGAACAGTGGCTCGACGGCGATCCGGATACGCCCAAGCCTCCGGCTGAGCGGACAAAAGGTCGCAATCGCGAATGGAAGCATCTTTACAACGCCGATGTGATTTCGATGCCGGACAAGTGGGAGTATCCGTGGTATGCGGCATGGGATCTCGCTTTTCACTGCGTGCCGCTGGCGCTGGTGGATTCGGAATTCGCGAAAGAGCAACTGATCCTGATGCTGCGCGAGTGGTACATGCATCCGAATGGACAGTTGCCGGCTTACGAGTGGGCGTTTGGCGATGTCAACCCACCGGTTCACGCGTGGGCCACGTGGCGCGTCTACAAGATTGAAAAGAAGCGGCGTGGAGTTGGCGACACCGTTTTTCTCAAGCGCGTTTTTCAGAAGCTGCTCTTGAATTTCACCTGGTGGGTCAATCGTAAAGACGCCGACGGCATGAACATTTTTCAGGGTGGCTTCCTCGGACTCGATAACATCGGTGTTTTCGATCGCAGCGCGCCGCTGCCGACCGGCGGTCATATTGCGCAATCTGACGGCACCAGCTGGATGGCGATGTATGCGCTGAATTTGCTTGCAATCGCGATGGAACTGGCCAAAGAAGATAAAAGTTATGAGGACGTAGCCAGCAAATTCTGGGAACACTTTCTCTATATTGCCCACGCGATGAACAATCGTGGTGACGACGAGATCAAATTGTGGGACGAGCAGGACGGTTTCTTTTACGATGTGCTTCACCTGCCGGAGGGCAAGCCTTATCCGATGAAGGTCCGGTCAATGGTTGGCTTAATCCCGCTGTTCGCGGTCGAAACCTTAGAGCCTGAACTACTCGATCGATTGCCGGATTTCAAACGCCGCATGGAATGGTTCATCGGCAACCGGCCTGACCTCATCCAGAACGTTGCCTGCATGCGCACGCCGGGAAATGCGGAGCGGCGTCTGCTTTCAATCGTGAGCCAGGACCAATTGCGCAAGGTCTTGAAAGTCATGCTCGATGAAAACGAATTTCTTTCGCCCTATGGCATTCGCGCGATTTCCCGCTTTCACAAAGATCATCCTTATGTTCTGCAAGTGAACGGCACGCAACACCGCGTGGATTACGAGCCGGCGGAATCGAGCACCGGATTGTTCGGGGGCAACTCAAACTGGCGGGGTCCAATCTGGTTTCCTTTGAACTATCTGCTAATCGAATCGCTACAAAAGTATCATCACTATCTGGGTGAAGATTTCAAAGTGGAGTGCCCGGTTGGCTCGGGCCAGATGATGACGCTCTGGGAAGTTGCGGGTGAAATCTCAAAGCGTCTGTCAAGGATATTCCTGCGTGACGACAACCAGCGACGGCCTGTTTTCGGCGCTGCGGAAAAATTTCAGACTGATCCAAATTGGCGAGACCTTGTTCCTTTTCACGAATACTTTCATGGCGACAATGGTTCTGGAGTCGGCGCGAGCCATCAAACTGGCTGGACGGGACTCGTCGCCAAGCTGCTCCAGCAAAGCGGTGAATAGCACAACGTTTTGAAGGGCACCCGGCAGAGCGGCGACGGCGCTTTGGATTGTACTCGCGACCAATAATCCAAAGCGGTGTCGCGCTGCGCTTTGCCACCGCACTCCAAATTAGTTCTGTAAGGAATCCTCAACTCAAACCGACTCATGTGCGTTCGACCAAATTCCGGAGCGAGGACGCCACTGAAATGCCAGCCTATTCATTGAATCGAAGAGTTTCGCGAGAAGAAGCAGTTCGCAGGTTTTCACCGGCCAGACCCCGACACGAACGTTGGGCGGTCATTCTTGCCGGCGGTGACGGCATCCGCCTTCGGTCGATGACTCGTGCAATTGCCGGCGACGATCGACCCAAACAATTCTGTCCACTCATTGGCGGACGGACTCTTCTGGATCAAACCCGCGATCGTGCCGCCCTCTCTGTTTCCCCAAACCGAACATTGTTCGTAGTCACTGAAAAGCATCAGCGCTTTTACCAGCCGCTCGCTGCCACACTATCGAAGGATCTTCTGGTCGCCCAGCCGGATAACAAAGGAACTGCGCCGGCGATTCTGTATGCGTTGCTCCGCGTGGCCGCGAAATCGCCGCAAGCCACCGTCGCGCTTTTTCCTTCGGATCATTACTTCGCGGACGACGAAGCCTTCATGTCATATGTCGATCTCGCTTTTGACGCGACGCGATCGCGACCGGAAATAGTCACGCTTCTCGGCATAACTCCTTCAAGTGCGGAAACTGAGTACGGTTGGATTGAACCAGTTGCTTCAATTCTTTCGAATGTGCCGCGCTCGATTACGCGCGTCCAGCGTTTTTGGGAAAAGCCCAGCGCCTCCGTTGCCGGCGAACTGATGCAGCGTGGCTGTCTCTGGAATAGCTTCGTAATGGTCGGGCGCGTTGACGCGCTGCTGAAGATGACACACCGCGCATTGCCCGATCTCTCTAGGTCCTTCGCGACTCTCGTGCCTTCGTTTAGCACGGGAGCCGAACGATTCAGAATGGCGGAGTTGTATTCGAAAATCT
Organism: Pyrinomonadaceae bacterium; assembly: GCA_035472495.1. Classification (GTDB taxonomy): domain Bacteria; phylum Acidobacteriota; class Blastocatellia; order Pyrinomonadales; family Pyrinomonadaceae; genus PSRF01. Next base: position 527,817 of record DATIPD010000011.1, read on the forward strand.
CAGAAACAAACTTTTCCCATGAAGTACTCGCAACAAGGCCCAATGATCTTGCCGTAATGAGAGTCGGCGAGGTTGGCTGGAGCGATCTGGGCGAGCCGACGCGCGTGCTCTCAACACTCGCGCAGATCGGAATCGAGTCAAGAGTTTCAGGTTCCATGTTTCAAGTTTCAAGTTCACAAGCAGCTTGAGAATGCGGAACGGTACCATTGAATCGAGGCTTTGATCCTCATTCTTCGAACTTGAAACTTGAAACTCGGAACTTAAAACTTCTTAGGAGCAACCATGAAAGCCATCGCAGTTAGACCGGGAACACCAAACACAATTCACTTAACCGAGTTTCCCGCACCGACGCTTGATGAGATTCCAAACGGACGCGGCGTCCTGGTGCGTGTATTGCGCGTCGGCGTGGACGGCACTGACAAAGAAATTAACGCCGCTGAATACGGCCAGGCGCCTCCAGGTTACGACTTCCTTGTTATCGGCCACGAAGGTTTCGGGCAGGTCGAAGCTGTCGGAGCAAACGTCTCCGAAGTAAAGCCTGGTGATTACGTGGTCGCCACGGTGCGGCGGCCAGGGTCAAGCATCTACGACTTGATTGGCACCAACGATATGACTACGGACGATACTTACTTTGAGCGCGGTATCAATCTGCGTCATGGGTATATGAGCGAGTATTACGTTGATGATGCCGAGTTCATCGTGAAGATTCCTCAAGGCCTTAAAGAAATTGGAGTGCTGTTAGAACCAACAACGGTCGTCGAGAAAGGCATTGCGCAGGCCTACGAAATCCAACGCCGCCTGCGCGTTTGGAAACCGAAGCGAGCGGCCGTGATTGGCGCAGGGACGATCGGTTTACTCGCAACCTTGGTGCTTCGTCTCAAGGGTTTGCAGGTGACGACTTTCGGCAAGACGCCGCAGCCGTACTTAAACTCTGACTTGATCGAAGCGATCGGCGCGACCTATCAATCGACTGAAGATCTTTCGATTCTCGATGGAGCAAAGAAGTACGGCCCCTTCGACATCATTTTCGAAGCGACCGGGTTCTCTCCGGTCGTGTTCGACAGCATGCAAGCGCTGGGAAAGAACGGCGTGCTGGTGCTGTCGAGCGTCACGGGCGGCGATCGCAAGATCGAAGTTCCCGCCGACAAGATCAATCTCGATTTCGTGCTCGGCAACAAAGTGATGGTCGGGACAGTCAACGCCAATCGCGAATACTTTGAAATGGGTGTGAAAGATCTAGCCCAAGCCGAGGCGGAATATCCGGGCTGGCTCTCGCGGCTGCTGACTCACCCAGTCAAAGGCTTGGAGAATTATCAGGAGCTTTTCGCGAAGCTTACAAATCCGAACGGTGTAATCAAGGTGTTCTGCGAAGTGGCGGAATTGTAGGCGTCATGGCTAATCATCCTAAACGAGTCTTGATTTTGGGCGGCGGCTTCGGCGGTCTTTACACCGCCTTGCACCTTGAGAAGAAGCTGCGTCACAACCCTGACGTGGAAATCACTCTCGTCAATCGCGAGAACTTTTTCCTATTCACACCGATGCTGCATGAAGTTGCCGCCGGCGATCTCGACCTGACCCACATCGTCAATCCGGTGCGCAAGCTACTGCGCCGAACCCACTTCTTCAATGGCGACATCAAGTCCATCGATTTGAGGGAGCATCGGGTGGTCGTAACGCATGCCGACGACACTCATGACCACGAATTGTCTTATGACTATTTGGTGCTGGCCCTGGGGTCCGTTACGAATTTCTACAATCTCCCAGGCTTGGCGGAGCACGCGCTTACGATGAAGTCACTGAGCGACGCAATTCGGTTGCGCAACCGGCTTATCAAGAATCTCGAAGAGGCCGATTTTGAATGCTCCTGTGAAGACCGTTCACGCCTGCTGACCGTTGTTGTAGCCGGCGGCGGCTTCGCGGGTGTCGAAACGATTGCCTCGGTGAATGACTTCGTGCGCGAGGCGATCGCGTTTTATCCGCGACTCAAAGAAGAAGAGCTTCGCATCGTTCTGGTTGAAGCTACGGATGTAATCCTGCCGGAGCTAGGTCAGAAGCTGGGTGCTTACGCGCGCCAGAAACTGGCCCAGCGCGGCGTCGAGTTTCTGCTGAACACCGCAGTCAAGAGTGTTTCCAATGACGAAGTTAATCTAGGTGATGGCTCGACGCTGACGACCAACCTACTGGTCTGGACGGCCGGCGTTTCTCCGAACCCGCTGCTTTCCATGTTGGATTGTTCCAAAGAGCGCGGTCGGTTAGTCACGGACGAGTTTCTTGAGGTCCGTGAGTTTCCGGGCGTGTGGGCGCTCGGTGATTGCGCCGCAGTGCCAGATCGAGCGACCGGAAAGTCCTGTCCGCCCACCGCGCAACACGCGCTGCGTCAGGGAAGGACCGTCGCCGAGAACATTCTTGCCACAATCGATGGCGGCCGACGGCGACGATTCGAATTCAAGACGATTGGAGCGTTGGCCTCGATCGGCAAACGAACTGGGGTCGCCCGGATCATGGGTGTCAATTTTTCGGGCTTCATCGCCTGGTGGTTGTGGCGCACGATTTATCTGAGCAAGCTTCCGCGCTTTGAAAAGAAAGTCCGGGTGGCCCTCGATTGGGCACTCGACCTCATGTTTTCAAAAGACCTGGTGCAATTCATGGACGTGAATCCGCGCAACATCTCGCGAGGTGAAGAGAGCGTCACGATGGAAGCGGCGTCGGAAGAAGCTACGACCGTCCGAGCCGCATGAAATGGTTTCGATTTAGAGAGAAGGAGGTGCAAGGCGATGATAAAGGTAGAACAGGAAACCTGCCGCAATGTGGAGATGGCATTGTCCCGTGAATGGCTTGAGACGAATGGTATTGGTGGCTTTTCGTCTTCGACGATCATCGGTCTCAACACGCGCCGCTATCATGGGCTCCTTACCGCAGCCACCAAACCTCCGGTCGGCCGCATGGTTTTGCTTTCGAAGCTTGAAGAGACGCTGATTATTGATGACCGGCGTTATGAGCTGTCAGCAAATCAATATCCCGGTGTAGTTCATCCGCAGGGATTTAACTATCAAAGCGGCTTCCGGCTGGATCCGTTTCCGGTGTTCGCCTACGAAGTTGAGGGTTTGAAGTTAGAAAAATCTGTGTTCATGGTGCAAGGAGAAAACACCACTGTAATCAGTTACAAGATAACCAACACGGAGGGGACGCAAGCTGACAGCCTGCTCAGTCTTGAAATTCGTCCGCTGCTTGCCTTCCGCGATTATCACGGCACGACGCATGAAAACAGCGCGTTCAATTCGCACTTCGAAGTTGAAAACGGAATGACGACGGTAAGGCCTTACAGCGATTTGCCCGCGTTGTATCTGGCTCACGACCCAGCCGCAGTCGACCCAAATGGTTTTTGGTATCGCAACTTTCAATACGCGGTTGAGCAGGAGCGCGGCCTGGACTTTGCCGAAGATCTCTTCAGCCCATGCTCGTTCACTTTCGACCTGACAACCCGGGGAAACGTAGACGTGATTGCGTCAACTGAAGTTTGCGATGTCACCAAAGCTGAGGCGTATCGCAAAGCAGAGTTAGAGAGACGAGCATTGTTAGGCGCGAAGTCAGAACCAGTCGAGGCGAATCAACTGCTCAACTCGCTTATGACCGCAGCCGATCAATTCATTGTCGCGCGCGAGCGTTGCAAGACAGTAATCGCCGGATATCACTGGTTCGCTGACTGGGGCCGCGACACCATGATAGCGTTGCCCGGTCTAACACTTGCGACCGGTCATGCGGAGATCGCGAAGAGCATCCTTGCTGAATTCGCTAATCACGTCGATCAGGGAATGCTACCGAATCGTTTTCCTGATGCCGGCGAGACTCCTGAGTACAACACGGTAGATGCGACGCTCTGGTTCTTTGAAGCCGTGCGCTCGCTCTTGCAATACACCAACGATTACGAGTTCGTGCGTGCGAATTTTTATACAGTGCTGACCGACATTATCGCATGGCACGTGAAAGGCACGCGTTATCAGATTCATGTTGACGATGATGGATTGTTGTATTCAGGCGAGCCCGGCGTGCAGCTCACGTGGATGGACGCGAAAGTTGGCGACTGGGTGGTCACACCTCGGCAAGGGAAGCCCGTCGAGATTCAGGCACTGTGGTACAACGCTTTGCGGGTGATGGAGCACCTAGCCGACAAATTCAACGATACAAAGGCAACGAGGAACTATGGGGCGATGGCCGCCAAGGCATGCTCCAGCTTTAACAAAATATTTTGGAATGAAGCAGCGGGTTGTCTCTATGACGTTGTGAATGGAGACTTGCGCGACGGTGCGGTCAGACCCAACCAGATACTCGCTGTCAGTCTTCCCAATTCGATGGTTGCAAAAACACATGCCGAGAGCATCCTTCGAGTGATCGAGCGCGAGTTGCTGACTCCCCGCGGATTGCGCACGCTTTCGCCAAACGATCCCAATTACATTGGAAGATACGAGGGCGACGGCCGCAAACGTGACGGCGCTTACCATCAGGGAACTGTCTGGCTGTGGCTGATGGGTCCCTACATAACTGCCACCGTCAAGACCTTTGGTGAGTCGGGTCGACAAGCTGCCGCAGACTGGCTTGACCAATTCGGCGAACACCTGAGCGAAGCTTGCCTTGGACAAGTCTCCGAAATCTTCGATGGTGATGCGCCGCATAATCCCCGTGGTTGTGTCGCGCAGGCGTGGAGCGTCGCTGAACTCCTGCGCGCGGCTGTCGAAGATGTTGACCTGGTCAAAACCTCATCTTGCGCAGCCAGCACTGTCTAACAGGCATTGCAGCCTTAGACTCTCATATCGACCACGTGATGTGGCCTTTTGCAATGGGCCTTTTTGTGTGGGAAATTTGTGACCAGAATTTCCAGCACACGACATATAGCCGACAGTAGCGAATGGGAAAGAATGGAAAAATCCAAGAAATCTTTGGTAGCTGCAACTTTTGAAAAGATAAAAACTTACGTTTTTGCCGAACCACTCGTTTGGGACCGAGAGGGACTTTCCAACCACCGCCCTTGGAAATAGAACGCTGAGGACTTCGTCTATATCCGAGCGCTCAGCGTAGTTCCCTCAAAGAACAAGAGCGTCGCATGGTGTCGGACCTTCGAGTCGCTAGCAAAGAAGCATTGGCAGGGCGCGTCTTCATTTCCTCATCGATACCTTTTGCGCCAAAGCCCGATCAGAAGACAGACGCCACCTAACAATGCGTTCAGACGGGCGGGAGATGGTGCAAACCAGTGGGGAAAATCCAACAGAAATGTGGCGGTCGCAACTTTTGAAAAGGCACAGCTTGGTTTTGCTGAAGGGTTCGTTTGGAACCGAGCGGCGGGAGCTTCGAAACCTATAGGTTTCGACTAACGTCAGACAACATCGTTGTCGGATGGCTAACGCGAAGGCGCTTGGGCTCTCGCAGGGTCTACAGTCCGCCTGCCCGTGCCACACTTTTCTTAAAAAAAGCGCCAAAAACCGAGATTTTGTCGAGACTTTGGGCGTTAGGTGTGATATAGGATTGGCTGAAAAGCTTTTCTATTAAGTCTCATCGGAGGTGTTACACCAGATTATGGCGAAAGCGGCGACAGGCAGAAAGCGCATGACGCAGTCGGAAGTTTTTAATCACTTTGCAGAAAAGTCCGGGATGAAAAGGGCCCAAGTCAAGGAATTCTTTGACGAACTCTACAACTTGGCCTCCACCGAAGTTAAGTCGAACGGAGAATTCGTGCTCCCGGGTTTTGGCAAACTAGTGAAATCGGAGCGTAAAGCCCGTGAAGGACGTAATCCTGCGACGGGTGAAACTATCCAGATCCCAGCAAAAACTACGCTTAAATTCCGCGTTGGCAAGGGCATGAAGGATTCTGTGCTTCCCAAGAAATAACGCAAAGAAGTTTCCCAATTAAGGATACCAGCGCCGTCCTTGGTTCGTCTGCGGACAACGGGCGGCGCTTACGTTTTTGCCACTAAAGTCCCTGATCGCGCGGGTCAGCAGCTTGCGATAAAATATCTTGGAATTTGGCGGCGTCTCCGATATAATCCCCTGTTTCGCAAACCCCTAGAGTGACAGCTATCAGAGACTGAGCATTTCGAGGGACGGAAATTGTTCCGAAATGCAATGGATCTGCATCCTCAGGAATAACTGAGGCATCTAACATTACGCATTAAAAATGGCCGCGCTTTGCGGTTTTTGGAGGATAAAACGTAACCGTGACTTTTGATCGACACTTACCGCTTGACGAACGTATTCTAAGAATTGACCACATCCAAGCTCGTCGCTATTCGAAGCTTGGTGGGGTGGCTCGCGATATTGCTACAGAAGGCATTCTGCGCCACCTTCGCGCCTGCGACCGCATGGACGTTAACCCTGACACGTCGGCGGTTCGCGAAATTATTGACGATGCGCTTAACGGCCGACGCGTTTTCGCAGAGACTCAAGAGCAAATACAGGCGGCCTAATGGCCGGCAGAAAAAGTCAGGGAGGGGATCGCTTTCGCGGTCTCCTTCTTTTTTGTCCTGGAGTAACAACAAAGCGTTACTACGTGCTAACATCGCGATTTCAGGCATGTGCCCCTGTAGCTCAGCGGATAGAGCATCTGCCTTGTTGGAGCCTTAGTGGGGAAGGAATCACTGGAACCCATTAAGTGGACGGCCCCATATGCGGGGACGCCCTTAGAGCCTCTGGTACTCTTCTAGAGTAACAACCCATGAGGATTGGGTAATCCGCAGGAAACTCTTCTCGGTCTTGGAGAAGCGGATCCTCAGAGACTAGACGGGCCGGGACTGCGATGTCCAAGGTATAGTCCAGCCAGCAAACCCGCGCCGGCGGGCCGTCAGGGAAACTTGATGCTGGATGCTAAGCAGAGGGCCGCAGGTTCGAGTCCTGCCGGGGGCATTAGAATTTTCAGACAACGCCGGCATGGCGGCTATAGTTCAGTTGGTTAGAACGCTTGATTGTGGATCAAGAGGTCGTGGGTTCGAGCCCCACTAGCCGCCCATCCTTACGGTTAGTTCCAAAGAACTCACAGTTCGCAGCAGTTCACTCGAGTCCCCATGACTTCCAACGAATCCGCTTCTCAGGTTCGACTATATCGTGAGGTCTACGGGACGGGCGATCCCATTCTCTTCCTACATGGCCTAGGCGCCAACATCTTCACGTGGCGAAGCTTGGTTGAGCCCTTTTCTCGAGATCACAAAGTCATACTCGTCGACTTCAAAGGCAACGGCAAGTCACCAAAGCCTCTCGACTCTAGTTATTCGGTCGCGGACAAGACCAACGAGATTTACCAGTTGATCATGGAGGAAGATCTGATCAACCTAACCCTGGTTGGAAATTCGCTGGGCGGTGGGATTGCTTTGCTACTGGCAATTCGACTGACGGAGACTCATCCTGGACGACTTAAGCGACTCGTCTTGATCGATAGCGCGGCTGACAAGCGCTACGTTCCTTTCCCGGTGAAAGTCCTTAGATCATTTCTCGGACCGCTGTTGATTTCTTTGTCCCCAAGCTCGCTGGCGGCACGGCTGACCTTACGACTTTGCTATTTCGAAGCTAATAAAATCACAGCTGAACAAGTGAAGGCCTACGCTGAACCCTTAGCGAGCAAAGAGGGGAAACATGCGTTCCTCCAAACAGTACAGCAATGTATACCCGAGAACACTGATGAGCTTCTCTCAAAGCTAGCAACCCTTACGGTGCCGACTTTTATTTTGTGGGGCCGTCAGGACAAAGTAATCCCACTAGCGGTCGGAGAGATTCTGAATCGCGCAATTCCCAACTCAACGCTGGAGGTTCTGGACGAGTGCGGGCATATTCCCCAGGAGGAAAAACCGGCAGAAACAATCGCCTTGATCTCTCGGTTTCTCGCGACTAGCTAACTCCTGAACTTTTAGGATACTAGTTGCACTGCAAAAACGAGCGCGAGGCGATCAAGGTTCTTTCCAGGGTCCGGCGTAGGTAGCGCTATAAGGGAGCGAAATGAAGCTGACGTACTGCCAATGTAGCCGCGTTATTTGTCTAACGTGAAGGAAGTCATGCGCCAACCACGATGCGAGCAAGTCACCGGCAGAAAGAATGCCGTTCGCGCCTTCATTTCTGTTGTCCCAGTTGGGGTTTGATAACTGGCCCAACCACGACAGTGACTTCTCCCGTTCTGCTAAGAAGTTCTCCATCGACGCTTCAAGTGTTCGGCCTAAATAGTTGCGACTCGTCACCCATCCACGAGGATCGATCTTCGGCCAGAGTTTGGCAGGATCGGTGAGCACTAATTCCAGCCGTTGACGAAAATCCTCTCTTTCCTCATCGTAAAGATGATTAATCACTTCAAGGATTGACCATTTATCAGGCTCCGGTTTCCACTTGGCCTGGTCTGCGCCGACGTTGCGAACGAACCCAATCAAGACATCACGATTCTGCGCAAAGCGATCGATAAAGTAACTGAGATTCATCTTTGTTTACTTCCCCTTCCGCTGCGTCGTTTGCCGATTACACTCCCTTGAGAAATAATGCTTATTGAAAAATCTGTTCAGGAGTCGAAGGAGATAACGTGCCGGACGAGCAAAGAACTGCGAACAACTCGCAAACCTATTGTGTGGGTGCCGATGATTTCGTTTACGAGACCATCGAGCAGGCAAACGGGCAAGCCACCGTAGTTAGATTTCAGCTAGATGATCCGCGTTATCACGCCGGTGACGTCATCGTAGTTTTGTCAGGCAGTGACATTCACTTTCACGGAATGATCGGTAGTCTGGCGGACGGATGGGCAACCGCAACCGACCGTCGGGGCTCACTCTTACCCGCCATGATTCAGTAGCGCCTAAGAGCGTTAGCGTTTATAGCCAGTAGGATAGTGGATCTCCACACCGGGCGTGGATGAGCTTATTTTCACCCGATGAAAGCCCTGCTTAAGATGGGTCGACAAGTAGGTTAGTGCAATCTGCCGTTCAAGGGATGAATTAACTTCTTTGATAAACGGATCGAAGCTCGTTGGGGCTCCCAGCCCTTGGAAAAAAGCGTGGCCGCCGGTTTCGTCAGATAACCTCTTCAAAGAACTCTGGGCGTTTCCCACCAATGCTCCGTCATTCGCAGTCAGCGCAGCCGGAGCGTAGAAGGAATAGACCGCGATACTACGTCGCTGAGTTTCTGTTATCGCGCGTTGCAGATCCAAACTCTGCGACGGCCCGCTGGAATCTACTCCGTGGGAAATATCGAGACCATCAGATATTAACAAAATGGCTCGCCTTCCCGCCGGTTGAGCATCAAATCGTTTAGCCGCTTCGATAACCTCCACATAAGGGTTGTAGGGAGCTACGCTCGCCACTCCAATGGGTCCGCGCAGTGACTTTGCCGCTTTCTCTAAGTCGTTGGTGAACTTCTGTCGCACTTGCAAACTGCCAGTACGCACATAACCAATTGAAACTCGGGAGCCACGCGGTAGTTTCCGTACGAAGTCAGCTAGCGATCTCACTTCCAGGCCAATTGATGCGATGACATCGTCCTGAATAAGAATCATCAGGTTGATTGGAGAATTGGTTCCAGTGGCGCGTATCGACAAGATGGTCTGAGGATCGCCGTCTTCATTGACTGTTAGATCAACCGTTTGAAGTTCCAACTCGTTTGCGGGAACTTCGCCTTTCACCTTAATAGTAAGCGGAATGACCACTGGTCTTGCCGGACTACTAGAAGATGTAGGCGGGGTAGCGTCGCCTCGTGACTGGGCCAGCGTACCGCGGCTAACAATGGTTAGTACGAGAACGCCCACAAACATGAGGGTCGCTGCCTTGCTTCCGTTAACTCGACTCATTTCTGCTCCTATTAGCCCGGCGGGTTGCCTACGCATTATACAAGCATCTGCACCTGAGCGGTTATTACCGCACGCTATCGCCGTCATGTAACTGGTGAACTTTAGACGTAACGGCTAAGATCCTCTGCTTTAACTAAAAACACAAAGGGCACAGCATGATCGAGAACGTCACAGGAAAGCTAAGTCTCAGCGATAAGCGAAAGGCACGCTTATTGAACTGGGTGCCATGGCTCTCTTTTTTGGTGGTAACTCTGCCTATTCCTATCACATTCCTGGTCTTGTTTGTCGCTGCGGGAACGACTGAAACGGCTGCCGTCTTCTTATTCCTCTCCTTTGTTTCAATGGGACTCGGTTTAGTTGTCGGTTTATTAGTTCTGATTGCGTTTTTCTTATACCGGCGCAACTGGCACAGTCAATTGCGAGAACGCCTTGCCGCTGACGGAATCACTGCTACCGAAATGAGCTGGTTTTCGTCCGAATTGACTTCCGAAGAACGCAAGATTTGGAACGACCTGAAGCAGAAGAACCCATTGTTGGGAGATGCCTACTGCGAGACACTGGCTGCACGACTTAACGCTACCCGAATCATTTCGCGTGCGAAACGCGAAACCTTGAAGATTGAACGACAACTCAATCGCGCGCGAAGTCTCAAGGGCGTCGACACGTCTGAACTTCTCGATGATCTAATGTCAGATCGACAACGCTTGGACAACCTGTTCAAGGAAGCCACTGTGCGATTGTCTGCCGCAAAGGCCAGGCTGCAAGCCATCGAGGCAGCGGCGAATCGCACGTTGAGTCAAGCGGAGACTGACATGGCGTTGAGACGTCTGGCAACGTCTCAGGAACAATCCCCACTTGCATTGGAAATGGCTAGCTTGGAGCGGGCCGCCTTGCTCGAATTAGAAAGAACCCCGATAAAGCAAGCTGCGGACGAAATGGATCACGCCAATAACAACGAGTCCAATCCCCGTCGCTAGGGCATCTTATCAAGCTGATAGATTCCTGGTCCGGTTCGCCGCGCGAATCCTTCGTCGACAAGTGCCCAGTTGCCGAGCCCCGCATCAGGATTTGAGAGCCCAGTGACGCGGGCCAGTTCCCCTCTCAATGTCATCCCGGCACCAACAAGATAGGCTCTAGCAATTTCTGTCAACGCCGTTTGCCTTGCCGTCTTTTGGGTTAGCTCTTCTGCGAACCTTCCTTCCGCGAGCGACCAGATGTAAGTGAATTTAGGCGCGTAAACAATCTCTGACGGCAAGACTTTGAACGTCCGCTGTAACTCCTCGATTGCCCTCGCAAAATCAGTACGCTCGTTAACACCACTCGCAACGCGAAGATCCCCGGTGGCCATCTCCCATTCTTTTCGCAAAACTCTGAGAACTGCTTGCGCCGGCTCCGATAAACGACTCTTTTCGTGTCTTCGCTCTATTCCGAAAAGAGCGTTGAAACTTGAGATCAAGGGTCGTGCAATGAAGATCGATCGGTTGCCCCGCAACTTCCCGTAGTAAACCCTTCCGCGACGAGCGACTTCGTCCTTGATGGTCCACGTCAAACTACTTTCTGGATCTTTCTGAACATTGCGCGGCATGTGGGCGTCACGTCTTCCACAAACTGCGACATAAAGGGACGGTCCCGGACGTCTCGCATCAGTCATAGCCGCGCAGAAACCCAAGCGTTCGATAAATCTTTCTGCGCTTAGTGCCTCATCAATGCGAAGCTCTGGCTCGCGATGCCAGGTCTTATCGCGATGATTTTCTATCTCTTCAGGAAGCAGCGATTGCAGCAGAGTCACGCGCAGGATGCTATCAGATTGACGGCACTGCCAACCAACTTGAATGCGATCGGTCACGGCCACTCCACCGCAAAATGCTGAGCAAATCAGCGAATATCAATTGAAACGGGCTTTTCGATGCAGCACATCTCTTGGCACAGTTCATGCACATTCCGGCTCGCCGGTCATTGCCTTGCGCAGTGTAGGCGATGTTGGCAAGTGCGGAACATTAGAGGAGATGAGTCACATGATGTTAACCAAGAGACTGAAGAAACAGTTCGCATTCCTGCTGGGAGCGCTTCTGTCGCTACAAGTTTTGCCGATGAGCACAATGGGCCAGAAGGCCACGCTGCGCCAAAAGGACCTCGCCCAGGACGCAGCCGAAATTCGGCAAGATGTCGCGGACCAGCAAGCCGAATCAAGCCCGGGTGCCTGGCGGTCAAAACTGGCCGACGACCTCGCGCAGAATGTAGACGCTGTGAACTTCGGCCGTAAACGCGACAAGGTGAGTCGTGTCATTATCCAGCTTAAGGATAGGAACGCTCAGACCAGCATTAAAGGCATCATGGTGACAGACGTTAAGGGTCCCCGACTAAGCGATCCTTCAGTGCGTTCCGAGATACAGACAAAGATGGCGCGTTACAACGGCAGTCTCATGAATACTTACAGCAATGTGGGGTTGATCAGCGTCGATATGCCACTGTCGCGCATTCGCGATTTAGAATACGACGACGAGATCGCGTATATCAGTCCGGATCGTGCAATCGCTTCGCATGGACATGTTGAAACAACAATTGGCGCTGGTGATGCCGATGGCCGAACCGAAGTCTCTGGCTTCACTTCTCTTAACGGTACGGGCGTAGGCATAGCCGTTCTCGACAGCGGAATCGATACCACTCACAATCTGATCAAAGCTTCGACTGGTCGGCCTGGCGTAGTTTATGCAAAGACCTATACCAACGTGGCTGCTAGTCAGGACTTCTACGGTCACGGCACTCACGTAGCATCTTTGTTGGCAGGTAGCAATGCCTTTAAGTCGGACTATTACGGTGGTGTGGCTTACGAAGCGAAGGTGATTAGCCTTTCGGTGCTGGATAACACAGGAGCGGGCCTCTCAAGCAATGTAATCGCTGCCATCGACTGGTGCATTGCTAACAAAGCAACTTACAACATCCGCATCATCAATATGAGCCTTGGCGCCACCGTTAAGGATAGCTACAAGACGGATCCGCTATGTCTCGCAGCCCGTCGCGCTTATAACGCTGGCATCGTTGTTGTCGTCGCGGCTGGCAATCGAGGAAAAAACTCTGCCGGCCAAACAATCTACGGCGGCATCGATTCGCCAGGCATTGAGCCTTCCGTTATCACGGTCGGCGCTACCAACAGCTTTGGTACCGATAGCCGAGGCGATGACACGATTGCAACCTACAGTTCGCGTGGACCGACGCGTGGTTACACGAAGGACGTGCTTGGCGTTAAGCATTATGACAACTTGATCAAGCCGGACCTGGTTGCTCCAGGTAACAAGCTGATCGGCGCGGTCTCGCCAAGTAGTGTAGGCAAAGCAAGCAGTCTGCTTACCCAATTCCCTTCTCTGAAAGTTGGCAGCTCACCGACGACCGATCAGGTCATGTATTTGAGCGGAACCTCCATGGCTACGCCCTTGGTCGCGGGCGCCGCAGCAATGATGCTGGAGGCCAATCCGAATCTGACTCCTGGCTTGGTGAAAGCCATTCTGATGTACAGCGCCCAACCTATCGCCAATGCCAACACTCTTGAGCAGGGTGCTGGGCGTCTCAACGTAGAAGGAGCGGTTCATCTTGCTGGCCTGGTTCGCTCCGACGCATCGTCGCTATCAAACGGCGCTTCGATGCTCACTACCTGGAACGAGTACGATCAGGACAACACGATCGGGAATGAAAACGTAGTCTGGGGTCGCGGGGTTGTTACCAACTACTGCGTTCTTTACGGCAGTTCGCTGATGACAAAATGGCAAGCCATGTATGGCCAGAACAAGCTGGTAGCCGACGCTACTTCTGCAGTCGGCGGAGTTCTTGTTAAGAATTTGAGTGTCGTTTCAAGTGGTGTCAATAACACCTTAGGACCGGTCAAAAACAATGGCGTCCTAATTAGTGATGGTGTGTTAATAGCTGACGGTGTACTTCTCGCGGATGGGGTATTAATCGCCGACGGCGTGCTCATCGCGGATGGAGTATTGATTGCCGATGGTGTGCTCATCGCCGACTCCGCTCGGGGTGACTCGGCGGACCTTGGCGATAATACTGCTGCGATGACCCCTGCGCCATAGTCCCAACTATAGAGCGAGCGAGTGACAGCGGAGAGCATGACGGAACTACCGGACTTGCCTCTGGAACCTCAACGTCTGACACCAAGAGAGATCCTTATGCATCAGCAGAGTCTAAGAACAGAAATCGCACCAGCGGCGCTCGCGCCCTATCTGCGGGCTGCCGAAATACGGACGGCTCGTTTGGGTGACGAGGATAAATCGGAAGTACTCCAGTTCCTCGCCCAGCGTCCTCTGCACACGGTGACGATCGTCGGCTTTATCCGAGACAACGGGCTTGTAAGCCCACTCAACCGCGGTGACTTTTACGGCTGCAGAAACCGTAAAGGTGAACTTGAAGGCGTAGCAATCATAGGTCACGCCACCTTGATGGAAACGACAACGGATCGCGCAGTTGAAGCCTTGGCCGAAATCGCTCGTAAGTGCAAAACCGCGCATTTGATCATGGGCGAAAAGCAGCGAGTAGATGAGTTCTTGAACTACTATTCGGACGGCGGCCAGGAAATGCGCCTAGCAGGCCGCGAACTGTTATTTGAACTTCGTTGGCCGATTGAAGCTCATCACGGGATCTCGGGGCTGCGTCGGGCCACGATTGAGGATCTTGATCTTGTACTGCCCGTTCACGCCGAATTGGCCTTCGCTGAAAGCGGTGTAAATCCCCTGGAGAAGGATCCTGAAGGATTTCGTGAGCGCGGTGCCAGACGCATCGAACAGGGCCGCACTTGGGTTTTGATTGACCGTAAAGGCGAGTTGACATTCAAAGCTGAAGTCGTTGCTGAGAATTCTGATGTCACTTACCTTGAAGGCATCTGGGTCAATCCCAATGCCAGGAGAGAAGGCGTGGGCCGACGTTGCATGTTTCAACTAGCCCAGAATTTGTTAGCTCACTCCGCGTCGCTTTGCCTGCTCGTCAACGACAAAAATGTGGCCGCTCAAAACTTGTACAAGAAGCTGGGCTACAAGATCCGCGGTGCCTATGACACCATTTTCTTGAAGTAGAGGACTTCAGGAAATACGACCGCAATCCTGCCAAATTGAACTAATCAGGCCGTCAGTCTGACCTGTCAGACCGGTCACAGGACTGCCTGTCAACGTTCACATTCCACCAAAGTTAGAGTAAAAACCTACGAAAGTTATGATTCTTGAAGGCAGGCACGGGTGTTGCACATAAACACCCGCCCATTCGGGTGTTTCGGTCGGCAGATTTCCCTACCCCGCAAGACGACCGCCCCACACGTCCGACCATAAATTCTGAAATGTCGAGCATGCAAAATTCGCTTCCTAAAAACGAAACCACAGTCGCATCGGTGCGGTTGGTCGACCAAACGGGCAGAGTCGAGCCACTGAAGGACACTGCATTCGCTGAAGTCCTTTCCTACCTCGAAGCACGACCGGTTTACACCGCTTATCTTTCCGGAATGATCCGTGACAACGGCCTGCAAAGTCCCCGTAATCGCGGCACGTTTTACGGATATCGCAATCCAGCGGGCCAACTCGAAGGTGTGGCGCTGATCGGTCACGCAACCCTGCTGGAAACCTCAACCGACCGCGCGATTGAAGCCTTCGCGCTAACTGCACAACGATGCAAGACGGTTCACATGATCATGTGTGAAGAAAACCGGATTGGGAGGTTCTGGGATCATTACGCGGGCGCCGGACAACAAATGCGCCGCGCATGCCGCGAACTTCTTTTTGAACTTCGTTGGCCAGGAGAGGTTTCGCAAGTGACAAACCTGCGGCAGGCCAATGTGCGCGATCTAAGTCTCCTTATTCCGGTCCACGCTGAGATGGCCAAGGGTGAAAGTGGAGTGGATCCCAGAGACAGTGATCCCGTCGGCTTTGTCGAACGCTACACGCGACGAATTGAGCAAGGTAGAACCTGGGTACTGACGGAGGATCGCAAACTTCAGTTCAAAGCTGATGTAGTTGCTGAAACTCCGGAAACAACTTACATCGAAGGCGTATGGGTAAACCCCGACGCACGTCGACAAGGTTACGGCCGGCGTTGCATGTCGCAACTCGCACGCATGCTCCTCTGGCGCACCAAGTCGATTTGTCTTTTCGTCAACGATGAAAATGAAGACGCGCGGAGTTTCTATAAGGACGTGGGCTACCACTTCCGGACCGTTTACGACACGGTGTTCCTCAAATAACCCTCCCCTAAAAGGTCACGTGCGGAAATGTCTCAACCAACCTCAAATCAAACCCCATCAGCCAAGCAGTCCGCGGCGGAGGGCCCTGCTCGCGTTCCCGATCACAGTACTTGCCGTTTTGAGTTACATCGGGTTGTACGCGAAATCGATCCTCAACCAGTACGCAAGGTTGTCGATTCTGTTTTCGACAATTTATTGCGTCTCCTGGAATGCCTTGGGATTATTGAAAACCATCTGCGCCAGCTCGACGACGCAGACGAAACCTTTGCTTTCTTTCAGATCATTCACGATGAAGCCAGGGTGTTGGTTAAGTTTATTCGTGAAGATGCCTTGACTTGTAAAGCAATGAACGGGGAGTTGCTTGACATACTTGACGGTATCACCTTCGCAGTGAGTCACGATCTCCAACGCGTGTTCGAATCGGGGGAAGCTATCCCATCATCTGATACTCCAGCCCACACCGTCATCGGAAAGCTCTACCGCGCACACGACATTCTGACGAATTGTCTACAGCAATCCACTATCACGCTCGCGATGACATTCGACAAGAACCTGGTAGGAGCGAAGCTGTTCGACAACTCAGATATGCGTTATCGCCAATCCCTGCAACTCCTCAATGACCTTTCTGCACTTCTCCAACTGGTGGAAGGTTGCGAAAGAAGCGAGAGAGGCGCGCTGACAGATTTGGCTGTTGGTCTTGAAAAATTCCGCAGTGAAACCCTTGAGCTCTTAATGTATTCCGACTGGCCGCAGTTCGAAAGCTTTTGCGAACGCATAAAGTTCGCCGGAACGTCGCGCCTCGAATTGGAAGCTGTCCTTCACCAGTTTCATTGCTATCTTGAAACTCTTATCGGTCAAGTAAGAATGCGAGCGGTACTCGCCAACGCCCTGCCCGTTCAATTCGGCACCGATGTCCCAATGGCGGTCCCTGCCACTATGAAACTCGACGAAGAAGTCGCAGGTTGGGACGACTTTGCGGTCGCTGTTTGATCACGAACGCCCCTAGTGCCGAATTCTTATGCAGCTCAAAGTCAACTACGACACTAATAAGTTCGTTAGGCCATACCTTTGGTCTACGGTCCTTGCTGGCGGACTAATCTATGTCCTGGCGGCGTTTCGGCTGGATCCAAAGATTATCGACCTGAAGCTTGGCGTTCTGGCTCTGATTACTGCCGTTCTGAGCTCGCGTATCACAATTAAGATTCCCAAATTTGGTTCCTGGATTTCGGTTTCAGATACCTTCATCTTTCTGACGTTGTTGCTTTACGGTTGTGAAGCAGCGATTCTCATGGCCGCAACGGAAGCGTTTCTTTCTTCGATCCGCAGTAGTTATTGCCGCAAATGGTCAACTGTTCTCTTCAACTGGGCTTGCGCCGCCTGGGCAAGTTGCTTTACCGCTTACACGCTGAAATTCATTTTCGGGGATCCCGTAACGCTAAGCGCCAGCGCTATGTCGGGGCGATTTATCACCGCAATTGCAGTGATGGCTCTTACACAGTATGGGACAAACTCCGGCGTTGTTGCGGTACTCGGCGCCCTGAAAGCAAGCGAACGGATCTGGCAAACCTGGAAGAAACACTATCTTTGGACCTCGATTACTTACTTCGCCGGCGCGTCGGCTGCGGCAGTCATAGCGAAGCTCATGCTGCAGTACGGTTTCTATGCGCTCATCATCACGCTACCAATTATTGCGATTGTTTTTTTTACCTATCGCACGTACCTGAAAAACATCGAGGCATCGGCCCATCAAGCCGAACAGGCTGAAAGACACGTCGAAGAACTCTCACACTACATTGCCGAGCAAGACCGCATTCGTGAACAGTTTTCACAAATGGAAAAACTCTCGGCGTTGGGAGAATTGGCGTCCGGGGTAGCGCATGACTTCAATAACACGTTGGCTGGAATCCTCGGGCGGGCGCAACTGATATTGCGCACCGACGATCCCGAAAAAATTCGACGTGGCCTGAATATTATTATCAAGACGGCCGAGGATGGCGCTAAAACTGTAAAGCGAATTCAGGATTTCGCACGACAAAGACGTGACCACGATTTCGAACCCGTCTCGATCGACCAAATACTTCTCGACGTGAGCGAGATCACGAGACCACGTTGGAAAGATCGCGCCGAAGCGGCCAATGTCCAGATAAGCTTGGACCTCCAGATCCGTTCCAAGGCCCGCGTGATGGGCGACGAGTCGGAACTGCGAGAGGTTCTGGTCAATATGGTTTTCAACGCAGTCGATGCGATGCCAAGCGGGGGAAATCTCACTCTTGCCGCTGAGGACATTGGCGATTCTGTTGTTATTTCAGTGGGCGATACCGGCACGGGAATGCCGGCAGAAGTTAAGTCGCGAATTTTTGATCCGTTCTTTACAACTAAAGGCAAAGCCGGTATGGGTCTCGGACTGGCGGTCAGCTTCGGTATCATCCGACGGCACGAAGGATCCGTGGAGGTAGAGTCAGAAGTTGGAGCAGGAACGAAATTCAAGATCTTTTTGCCTATCGCCGAAGTTTCCGAAGAAGATATTTCGGCAGCAGCCGCTCAGCTGGCGACTATCGAGGCGTTAAGTCAAACTTCCTCCCGCAGTATAGACGGACCACAGCCCAACATGCTGGTCGTCGATGATGAAGATGCGGTCCGTGAACTACTGCGAGATTTACTTGAGAGCGAAGGATGTCGCGTCTATTTGGCTCCGGGCGGACGAGAAGCACTCAATCTCTTTGCCGCACAGAAGTTCGATGGCATTTTTACTGATGTTGGAATGCCGGGCATGAGCGGTTGGGAGTTAGCTCACGCGATTCGTGAAATCAATGAAACAATACCTATCGCAGTTGTGACCGGTTGGGGCGAAGCCGTTGGTTCAGAAGAACAACGCCAAGCCCGCGTAGATTGGGTTGTGACGAAGCCGTTTAGAGCCGAACGTATCACCGAGCTTGCGCAGGAGATGTGTAAGAAACGCGACGCGTCGAGTCAGCTCACCTCCCATACGGGAGTTGCCGCATAATTGCGACCTTTAACTTTCCGCTTCTCCTCGCTTTTGTCGCTCTGCCGATTCAACGGCTCGCCTAACACCCTGCTCTACCGTCTCCAGGCTAAACGGCTTTGTGATGAAGTCGAAGGCGCCAAGCTTGATTAAACTTTCAGCGCGCTCCTGATCACCGATACCGGAAATAAGGATGACTGGCGTATCTGAATACTTCTCCCGGATAAGTTTAAGCAAGTCGACCCCACTCAATCCGGGCATTGAAATATCTGTCAATACTAATTCGTACTTCCCGTTATCGAGTTTCCCAACCGCTATTTCCGCAGTCTCAGCAGTATCGCACTCGTAGTCCTCTGATAGGAGTTCGTGAAGTGTGTCCCGAATGGTGTCGTCATCGTCGACCACAAGTATTCTTGCCATTGCGGAACCTCCCGAGCATCACGGGTGCGACCGAGTTTCTGAAGCGATGTGCGAGGAACAACCGGCCCAGTGAGCCTCAGCGGAGAATAACACACCTGCTTACTCGCAAAAGAAAAATGGGCCGACGACTTTTCATCGTCGGCCCATTGCCTAAACTTTCAAACAAGTTAACGTGGTCCAGTTGCGCGAATGGTCAACTCAGTACCCCGTCTCAGCTCAAGGTCGTCGCGACCCTGAACGTAAACGGAACCCGCACCGCCGCCCGCGCCGACGATTGCTCCAATCGCGGCTCCTTTTCCACCGCCGGCAATGGCTCCAATGATGGCGCCTACCGCCGTTCCTATAGCCGTGCGCTGCACGGTCTTGTTAGTTTGATTGTCATCACGGATTACGCCTTCGTTGTCTACCTTCACGACGTCGCCTTGCGTGTCCCTCACGGAGTCAAGGAGACCCGCAAATCGGAAGCTTCTACCATCGCGTAAGCGGATGGAATCGAAGTTCAACGTCATCTGCGACCTGCCTGTGACGCGGCCGCTTCGTTGAACGTTCGAAACGTGGCCTTCAATCGTTGCTCCCTGATACTGGTACGGTTGGCGAACGGTTGCCGTGAAACGATCGCCTTCTCGTGCTGACACCGTTGAAAGATCGGAGTCCACAACCGCGACAACGGTTTCGCCATTGTTAAGGATGAAGTCCTGATTATCGGCTGGGTAGTTATCGGGATAACCGGATGAACCTGAGTTAATGTCGAACCGGGCAACTTCAGACGTTTTGTCATAGGTACTCTGAACAACTACCGCCCGGGCGATGCCTGTCAAATATACTGTCCGCGTAACGCTCAATCTCCGACCGTTATCCGTCGGGTTAAAGGTAACGTTGAACTCGTTATCACGATCTCCCGTAGAACTTACAGTTAGTTGATCACCGTTAAGTATCGCCCGCGCGCGCATAGTGCGTCCGCTGTTTGTAGTTTCAACCCGCTCAACTCCATCGGCCGAAAAAGTGATCTGCGGCGCACGTGATGAAGCCAAGCTCACTTCTCTTCCACGGAGCTCGATTGCGATTTGTTCGGGTGACTCAAGCCGTCTGGCAAGCAAATCTCGAAGCCGCGTACGATCGTTGTAACTTGCGGACTGTGTCGCACGATCTGCAGCCTGGGCTGGATCGTCGCTCCGAGATGGATCGAGCCGATAGGTTCCGGTCAAACGGCTCGCGCTAGATCCTGAACCGGGTAAACTTCCTACCGGGTAAGTTTGCCCGCTGGTTGGCCAGCTAAGATTGTAAACACTCGCGAGTTGATTGAGGTCGCCGCGAAGCGTCGCCCAACTATTCACAACCGCGGTGCTGCGAGCGTTTCGTTCTGTGACCACACGATCAACCAGCGCCGCTCGATTCAAAACTTCCTGCACATCGGCCGTCGTTGATTGTCGCTGATCAAAGCGGATGCGAAGTTGGTTTACTGCCGCATCCAGGTCACGCGTCAGGCCTACCAAGTTTTCGGCATCCCTAACATATACGCGCCGTTGTGTCTGTTTATTAACCGCGTTACTAAAAACATCTATGCGATTCCCGACTCGAACGATCAACTGTCGCACAGATCGATTGGTGCCGCGATAAACCTGGGCCTGCGTTGCGATGATACCGGCTGACACCAGCAGCACCGTCAGCAGCGCCATTAGACTTTTCTTAACTGCTACCATCTTTCTTCCTCCAATTTCTAAAGGAATCATTTGCGAACACGTTAAGGTCTTCAAATGCGTCGTCGTCCGCGATACAGTTTGAAAACAAAACGCTTTCGCGCCCCCGCAGCAGTCTTAACAAGGCTCGTGCCAAACCTAGACGACGAATTCTCTCCTGGCAAATTTGTTGCGATTACATGACCGATTCAGCTAACACTGCGATTTTGCGAACCTAACCGCCACAACTCAATATGCTATCCTTGCCGCTGGGGGTCGACGTAATGAGTCGTGAGGATTCCAAAGCGGTTGTCAGTTTGATCGAGGATGATCTCTTTGTTGGCCAAACGCCAGCAGGCCGCGAGATTACGATTGACACTGATCGCGAGCGCGATTCGGCGCCGAGTCCGATGGAGTTGCTACTGCTTGCCCTGGGCTCATGTGCAGGTGTCGACGTCGTTTCGATTCTGAAGAAGAAGCGAGAATTGATAAGCGGTTATCGCGTTGAGGTCCGAGCGGAACGCCGGGATGAACACCCGCGCAGCTTCAAACGAATAGAAGTGCGTCACATCGTTACCGGTCAAAACGTCTCGGAACGAGCGGTCGCCCAGGCGATTGAACTCTCAGAACAAAAATATTGCAGCGTCGCAGCAACTCTGAGACCTACGGCGGAAATCGTTTCCAGCTTTGAAATCATCGAAGGTGTGGGCGCCTGACCGGCCAAGCAAGGAAAAGTTATTCATGAAGTTCCGACCACGTTTGATGTTCTTAATATCTCTGTTAGCAGCGGCGGCTGTATTGGGACCGCAACTGGCTGCGTCTGCCAACTTCTCCAGCGTTAACCCATCCATTCAGGCCGGCAGCGACGCAAGCCTGGCGACCGTCCGACGTCAGGATCGCGAAGCACGCAACGCCAAGGGAATTCTGACGCGGCTGAGTCCTGAAGAGCACCTGCGACGCGCCGGGATTTATCACGTGAATAGAGCGTTCGACGAGGCACGCGAGCATTGGCAAGCTTTAGTCAACTACTATCCGGAAGATCCACGTGTTGCCGAAGCGTTGTTAGGAATCGGTCGGTCATACTTTCAAGGTCGGCGCTACCGTGAGTCGTACGACAATTACAATCGCCTGGCCCGCAGCTTTCCTTCGACGAAAGAAGGGCGCGAGGGGCTCAACTTCAGCGCCGCGGCCCTCCTGCGCATGGGACGGACTTCCGATGCTGCCGATCGTTACATTGAGTACATCAACAAGTATCCCGACGGCGAAAGAATTGAGACCGCCCACCTGAACGCCATCGACACTTTGCGGGAGGCTGGTCGTTTGCAGGACGCGAACCGTTGGATCGCTCAGACCAGACAAAGATTTCCCGGTACGGTTACCGAGACAAACGCAATCTTTGGTCAACTCCGCCTCGAAATCTCAGAGAGCAACTGGAAACGAGCAATTACCGTCGCAGATGAATTGAGCCGACGAAGCTTTCAGAAAGGCGTTGCGGCAAGTCCCGCTGAAGTCGCTTATTTGAAGGCTTACACCCTGGAACGCGCCGGCAATCATGATGCGGCGCTGGCTGCCTATGGCGTCGTTCCGTCAGGCATCGATTCTTATTATGGTTGGTTGGCCACTGACAGAATTTCGAATATGGGCGACAAGACCGCCTCGCTAGCGGATGAGCGTTCAGAGAAAAATCGAACTCAAGCAACAGCCGTTGCCGACAAATACCCGGCGCCCTATCGTCAGGCTATTCTCAGCTCAGCGAGATCTCGCAAAATCGATCCACGGTTTCTTCTGGCCTTGATTCGACAGGAAAGTGTTTTTAAGCCGCTCGCCAAATCGCCCGCCGGTGCGCGCGGCCTGCTCCAACTCACAATTGACGCGGCACAAAAATATGCGACCAATGCGGGGATGAGCGAGGTGCAGGAAAGCCAACTCTACCAACCCGAAACCTCGATCCGACTAGGCAGCGAGTACTTGGCCGAGCTCTCGTCAATGTTCCCAAACCTACCTGAGGCCGTTGCCGCTTCGTACAACGGTGGCGAAGATAATGTTGCTCGTTGGGTAAGGCGAGCCAAACAGAAAGACCCGGGAGTGTTTACTTCTGAAATAGGTTTTGACGAAACGAAAGCCTACGTTCAGAAAGTAATGAACAACTACCGAGTCTATAAGCAACTCTATACAGCCGATCTTGTGAGAAGGTAAGCAGAAGGCAAAGGTCCTCTGCCTTCTGCCTTCTGCTTTCCGCCTTCCGCCTTCCGCTCTTACGGTTCCGGACTAAAACGCCTATCTTCAAAACCACGCGCGGCTTCGCGTCTGCGCAACGAATCGGGACGCTCATAACGGCGCGGCAGAATTCCCAGTCGCACCAGCGCAGAATAATATTCGTAGCGAATTGCTTGTTCGCCAATCGCGCGGGAATCCAGGTCCATGTCAACCCAGCGGACGTCATTCCGAACAGACCTTCCGATTCCAGTGGCTGCATATTCATCGTCGCCCGGCTGTGGCGCAATCTGGCCTCTGCGCGTGCTCGCTGAATCTGCAGACTTATTTTCCGAGGCTTCGCCACCTTGAGAAGACGGCGCTTGCTCGCTTTTGTAACGACCATCCTCCTCGTAGCGAGGACGCGGTGGCGGCGCCACCGTAACCGGGCGTGGCCTGATCTCGCGGAAGAACACGGCTGAAATAACGCCGAGGTTTGATGTTTGGCCCAGCTTAGCCCCATACGAATCGCGTTCGGAAGTGAAGTAAAAGCGTCGGGCACGCTCAGAGCTCATTTGCCAACCACCAACGGTGATTGACCCGTAGGGCTCGATCACCCACTTACTCGCATTCCAAGCCGAGGTATGACGCGCGTCAATCGTGTTCAGTCCGTCCACCGAGAGCGCAACCGCAACGCGATATGGCTGCAAATTGCGGATCCTCACTTCATACTCAGCCCCGGCAATGGCTTCAACATAACTCCGCCCTTGCCCCGCATATTCATCAAGCGGACGACCATCCACCAGCAGCTGAATATCGAAAGCGCGCTCATAGTCTGGGGGTAGCCTTTGCGGAACAACTGTCTTTTTTGAGTTGTCCTGTGTTCTGGCGTAAACGATGCCGACGGTGCCGAGCGCAACCAGCACCAGGCAACCGCAGCCGATTAAGAACAAAAGCTTTTTCATCTTATTTCCTCCAGAAACCGAAAAACTTATCTGGTAACCCGAGTAAAGAACGTTGTGCAGTTTTTTTTCTTGCGGAGACTTCTGGATTTTTCACAGTTTCGCATCCTAATTGCTTGCGGAGGGAGTAGCGACGAATTAAGCTCGATTTTCGGACAACTTGGCAGGAGAGGGGGTTACGTATTGAGTAAAAGAACGATGAAGGCTACAATGTCGCGCCTTTCATTTCCAAGCCACGTCAGTTCGGCTGATCGCTACGACCAAATATGGAATATGTACTAACCGCAACTAAGACCGAGGCTCGGGCTGGGTCTTACTACGATAAGATCGCTGCGTTCTATGATCTGACTTTCAAGCTGAATGGCTACGGCCGGTCGCTCGATCAGTATTTCGATATTCACCCGCTGCCAGTTTCGCGCGGGGCGAAGATCTTAGACGCCGGCTGCGGCACGGGCCTCCTTACGCTGGCCCTACTACGGAACATACATTTCCCGGTTGATATCACCGCGCTCGACTTATCTACGACTTCTATCGATGCCGCACGGAAGGCAGTTGCCGATAGTCCCGGACGTACTCAAGATGTGACCTTTACAGAAGGTAATCTCTTGTCACTTCCGTTCGCAGACAATTCGCTTGACCTCGTAGTCACAAGTGGCGCGATTGAATACGTTCCGCTGGGCGAAGGAATGAATGAACTTTCACGGGTCATCTCGCCAGGCGGACACTTGCTGCACATCCCCTGCCGTCCTTCGATTGCCACAACATTCCTGGAGATTCTATTTCGCTTTAAGAAACATCCGCGCAAGGAAATTCTTGGTGAAACAGAAAAGCATTTCCGGATCGTTCACGAGTATCGGTTCCCACCCTTACAGGTTATCGGCTGGAGCAAAACGGCGATCCTGGCGCAGAAACTGTAAACGACAGAGGTGAAGTCAGAGGTCAGAAGTTATTGCGAGCATCTGAGTTCTGACCTCTGACTTCTAACTCCTAAACGACCCATCAATCCGATCTAACTTTCGCAGTAGCCCCGGCCAGGTAAGCTGAGCGCCTTGACCAACTGTCACGGCGCTTTGTTGTGAGGCAACTTTGCGAAGAATCTCATCAGGCACCGGCAACAGAGTCGCACCGCCTGACTGCGCCAGTATTTGAATTCGGCACGCGCTTTCCAGAATGTACATGGATAGAAACGCCTCGGCTGGCGTCTTACCGACAGTCAACAGTCCATGATTTTTCAGAATCATGTTGTTCTTGTTACCAAGATCGGCGACGAGCCGCGCCTTTTCATCTTCGTTCAGAGCCAACCCTTCATAGTCGTGATACGCGAGCGACGCCAAAGCAAAAAGTGATTGCTGTGAAATCGGCCGTAAGCCTTCTGACTGAGTTGAAACAGCGATGCCGTAGTGCGTGTGCAGATGAATCACGCATAAAGCGTCCTCTCTTGCAGCGTGCACCGCGCTATGAATCGTAAAGCCGGCAGGATTAACGAAATATGGTGACGGCGAAACAATCTCGCCCTGCAAATTGATCTTGACCAGGCTCGACGCGGTTATCTCCTCAAACATCATCCCGTACGGATTAATCAGGAAGTGGTGCTCTGGTCCGGGGACACGCGCGGAAAGATGCGTGAAAATTAAATCGTCCCAGCCATACAGCGCCACTAAACGATAGGCCGCTGCCAGGTCAACTCGAGTTTGCCATTCGGCTTCAGAAACATCGTGGCGAACGCTTACGGGTCTTTGTGCAATCATTTTTGTTTTGTCTTATTTGACTGGCACTAGTCGGATGATGCGATCGTCGTCAGGCGCAGGGCTACCGCGACCATCCTTGTTTGAAGTTGAGAAATACAAATAACCGTCCGGCCCTTCTGCGATATCGCGAATCCGACCATACTTCCCTTCCAGAAGATTTTCCTGACTGACGACGCGTCGTCCATCCAACACCACTCGAATCATTCGGGTGCCACGCAAGCAACCAAAAAAGAAGTTCCCGCGAAACTCAGGAAAGGTCGTGCCCCGGTAAAACATGCCACTGCCCGGCGCACACGCGGGCGTGTATTCCAACAGCGGTGCTTCCATGCCAGCCTTTGTCTCCCGATGATGAATCACCGGCCAACCGTAGTTTTTTCCCTTCTCGACGATGTTGACTTCGTCTCCGCCGCCTGGTCCATCAAACCCGCTGGGCCCGTGTTCGGTTTCAAACAGCAGATTACTTCCGGGCTGGAAATCGATTCCCTGACCGTTGCGATGGCCGTACGACCAAATCTCCGCGCGCGCATTCTGCTGACCTACAAAGGGATTGTCAGTCGGGATGGTGCCGTCGTCGTTGAGCCGCAGAGTCTTGCCACAAAGCGAGTCGAGTCGTTGAGCAAGCTCACGATCCGTAGCGTCACCCGTTGTTATGTAGAGTTTTCCATCGGGACCAAAACGCAAACGACAGCCGGCGTGAAACTGCGCCGCCTGGATCCCCTCTATGATCACTTTGCGATCTACCAGTCCCTTGTCCGTTTCACGATAGCGAACGACGCGCAAGAACTGTTTACCGGCCTGGTAAACATACGCGAGATAAATAAAATGGTTTGCAGCAAACTGCGGATGAAGCGCCAAACTCTCCAGCCCGCCCTCGCCAGACGGCGCTACGTCCGGCACTGTAAACAAGAGCCTGGGCTTGCCGCTCGTAAATGTTTGGACGCGACCGGAGCGCTCCGTGAAAAACATGCGACCATCTGGGGCCCAGGCAATCGACCACGGCACTTCCAGATGATCGACGACCGTTTCGACGCGAAAACTCACGGCACTCTGCTGGGTCGTTGGTGGAGTTGTTTCCACCTCGCCCGCCCCGCGGCCTGGTGGTGGGTGACCGCAAGCCAAAACGAGAACCGAAACCAAAAGGATGAGCAGGGGAAAAAGGTGATTTATGAACAGGTTTGAACGCGCGTGGCCATTGGCGGTGGCGGCACTGACTTTTAGACTCACATGTCTTACCTTGGAATTAAGGGCCACTTCCCTTTCACGTTTCCATTTCCCTTTAACCATTCCCCTCTTACCCCTGTTCCCCTCTTCGCAGGCTTTTCAGTGCTGAATGTATTCGTGCAGCAGTTTGATCTCGTCGCCTTGCTCGCCGAGTTCAACGCGCATCAAGTCGCGCATTGACAACATGCCCACCCAACGCTCGCCGTCGACAACCGGGAGGTGACGAGTGCCAATCAATTCCATTCTCTCCAAAGCTTGATGCGGAGTTTCATCGCAGTTGATTACGGCGCGTAGTTCGCTCGTCACGTCACCAACTTTCACCGACGCTGGGTCACGACGCAAAACAACAACCCGCCTCAGCACGTCGCGCTCGGAAAAAACTCCAAGCAGCTTGCCTCCATCGTCGACAACGCAAACAGCGCCGACATTGCGTGACGCCATAAACTCCGCAGCGTCCTGCACGCTGGAAGAAGCATTCATGGAGTATGGCTCGCGATCCTGGATTACATGTCTGATCAGCATCATGGTTGAGCCTCCTGGGGATGTGCTCGGGTTGTAGGGATGTCGCGGGTATTATAAAGAAACGGGTCTGGTCTGTCTCTAGTGAGCGGAAGCAAATGCTTTGAACTTTGGGCTTTGGGCTTTGTGCTTCGGTCTTTGATGGCCAATCGTTCAGAAAGGAACTCAATTGCTTACGACAAAGAACAAAGTTCTAAGTACTAAGCACCAAGTACTAAGTGCAACTAGCTAAACAGGCTTGCCTGCGCAGTCGGTCGGCGAAAAGTGCTTTCTCCGCGAGGGACGCGTTTGCTGGTTTTGTTGAATCCCAACCGCTCGGAGTGGATTTTAAACAAGCGCTCGGTCGCCGCCCAGTACTCGCCTTTGCCGCGCATGCGTTCGCCAAAATTACTGTTGTTGAGTTTGCCGTCGCGCGCCTCGCGAATTCGATTCAAGACGCGCTTGGCTTTGGTTGGAAGTTTTTCGTGAAGGCGTTCCTCAAAGTAAGGGGCAACACTTCCTGGGAGGCGCAGCATGTTAATGAACGCGAGCGTCGCGCCTGCTTCCTTAGCACGCCTTAACAAGACAGGCAGGTCTGAGCTAAGTCCAGGAATTACCGGAGCGATACCGATTCCAACCGTGATGCCGGCCGCCGCCAAATCCGCCATCGCGTGAAACCTTGCTTCGGGCAAAGGCGCAAAAGGCTCAACCGCCCGGGCCGCTTCACGATCAACGAACGGTATCGTAAAGAAGACTCCCAGTCTCGCGTCCTTTGCGAGTTGTTGCAGCACATCGATATCTCGTCGAATCAGAGCCGACTTGGTGATGATTCCCAAGGGCTGACGAAATTCAGCGCAAATCTCGAGACACTGTCTGGTTAACTTGTAGTGTGATTCGAGCGGAATGTAAGGATCGGACGTAAACGAGAACACAATCTCGCTGCCCTTCCAGGAAGGTTTCATCAACTCTTTTCGCAACAGAGCCGGAGCGTTTACTTTAACGACGATCTTCCGATCGAAGTCGGTCCCGGCGCCATAGCCGAGATACTCGTGAGTCGGTCGGCTAAAACAGTAAGTGCAACCGTGGATGCAGCCGCGATAACAGTTCACCGTGTAATCAAAGCCGACATCAGGACTGTTGTTGTGAGTGATGATTTGCCGGGTCTCAGTCTCCTCGAAAACTTCGAGCTTGGCTTCCGGCGGTTCGCCCAGCCATTCAACCGTGTGTGTGAGCCAGGGATTGGGAGGATTTTCTATGTAACGCATCAGAATTCACCTGCGAGGCATGCATGCAAGCGTGTTTCACCGATGCGACAAGGATAACAGAAAGCATCGGTTCATGGCGAGTCGTCACCGAGGCAGTTCTTGGCTGGCTTACACTCTGGCTAAGTCGAGCAAGCAAACTTACTGGGACCGCGGGCGTCCTCGCCCGCAATGAGCGAAGCGAACAGCTGCTCACCCTCACTCATTCCACGTAACAAAGAAGAGTCGATACTTGTCTGGATCCGTCAGAGTAATGAAACGACCGCCCCAGCCTTCGTCGACCGGCTCGCGAACTTCAGCGCCTCGTTGCGCAAGCTCGCGGTAGAACTCATCAACGTCATCGACACCCAAAAAGAAACTAACGCCCCGACCACGTTTGAGCATTGTTTCCAGTTGCTGCACCAGCGTGATCTTCAAAGTGCCCGCCAGTAAAGTCGCGGTTGGCGGTTCAGAGTCTGGATTGTGCTTCTGAATTTCGAATCCCAAAACCTCATGGTAAAAAGTCAGCGACTCCTCGACGCTATTGACTTCAAGGAACAACAAATCCAGTCCGGAAATTTTCAACTTGTTTGCTCCTCACAGTGAAGTCAAAAGCAGATACAGGCCGTACACGCTCACGAGCACAACGCACCAGAAGGCTACTTCCTGAATGCGAGTGTAACGCCGAAATGGATTCGATGCGGGCAGCGACAGATTCAGCGCGTGCATAGTGCCGCGGGCCATCACAACTCCAAAACAAATCACCAGCACTGCCAGAATTCCGAGCGGCCAGAGAAACCAAATCCACTGGGACCGAACCAACACCAACAGGAAGAGTCCGATGATCAGACAGAAAAACGAACTCAGCCCTCGCCCCAACAGTCCGACGTCTTGTGCAGTTGGCGCTGTCACCGGAACAAAGCCGCGTTCAGGGCCGGCTCGCTGCGCATCGTAGGCTTTTCGCGAGCTGGTGTCTCGCAGCACACCGTAGGCCTCATTCAACGACTTCATTGCTTCCTCGCTACCTCCCCGGTCGGGGTGGCTTTGCGCTGCCCGGCGTTTGTAGAGTCGTTCGAGGTCGCGCGCCGTTGTGCCCTCGTGAGCACCGAGGATTTCGTAGTAATCTTTGTGCGCATCAAAGTTGCTCATGGGAATTCGCGATCATAGATTTGAGAGTAACGATTTGCAATTTGTTTAAGCTGCGGATTTGACGCAAATGAACGCAAGCCACGTGACAGCCAAAATGTTAGGCGAAGGAGTTCACCCTTTCAGATTCGAACAACCCGGGTAAATCCGCGGCTAATACCCATGGCTCATCAGTTTGCTCCAGGCGATTTCTTACTGTTCCAACTCGAAAGCGGGTTGGGCCTACTGCGAATTCTAGCGATTGACGGCGAAGGGCCGGAGACGATTTGGCACTTGATGGCGTACGAAGAATTTTTTCCCAGTGCAGAAGCGGCAGAAGCAGCGATAAGTAATCCCGGTTCGCTGCACGCGCGTAAGGCACACATGGCCCTAACGAATCGAGCTTTCGAGCGAACGCCTGCGGCGCGTCTCGGCAACGCCGCTCTTACTGAGGAGGACCTGGCCGCATATGCGCAGTGGAAAAAAGATGGAAGCTCGCACGTCTCCGATCGGTCCGCCCTTTTGCAGCTGGGCATCCGTTGATTCCCTGAGGTATCAGCCTTTTTAGTGTGACTTCGTTTTTGCTTCGTGTGGTTTAGTGGTCATAATTCTTAACTCCATTAAGGGCCTATCATCCATGCCAGTTAACAAGTCTCCTGTCCATCAACTTTCCTGGTTGGTGGCCGTTCTCGTTTTGATCTTTTCGTCCCCGACCGGAGCTTCCGGAACTCGCCGCGAGCGTTTGATAGACGCCTGGAAACCCACGAACTACAACGTCTCAATTGTCTTTAACGACAAACTCTCGGAGATAACCAATGCTACGACGGAAATAACGATTCTTTGTCTCAAGGATCAGCTTACACAAATCGATCTGGATTTTGGCGAACTGCCCATCGACTCCGTCATGGTCAACAACAAGGTCGCGCCCTACCAGCGAACCTCCGGCCACATTTTGGTGAAACTACCCACGCGCGTGCGCAAAGGTTCGAGTTTCGTCGTCGCAGTTTCATATCACGGAAAACCCAGCTTGGGACTGGTGCTAAGCAAAGACAAAGCTGGAAGTCCGTCAGCGGTTGGCGACAACTGGCCCGATCGAGTTCACTACTGGATTCCCTCGCTCGATCATCCTTCCGCCAAGGCCACAGTGACGTTCTCTATCACGACGCCCCCGCGTGAAATGGTGGTGGCAAACGGCAAGCTGATCGGGGTTGAAAACTCCTCGAGCAATTCGCTGCGCTGGACTTATAAGGAATCCGTCCCTATTCCGCCTTACTGCATGATCATTGCTGTCGGAAATTTTTTGAGGTTCGAACCACCGGCACACGACACAACCCCGCTCGCCTATTACGTTCCGACCACGGACAAAAACTTCGCACTGCAGGGATTCGCGACCGCCAACCCGTCGCTGAAGTTTTTCAGTCAAACAGTTGCCCCGTATCCATACGAGAAACTCGCGTTGATTGTCGGCGCGACACGTTTCGGCGGCATGGAAAATTCCAGTGCCATTGTCTTCACCAGCACCCTGCTCGATGCGAAACCTACTGAAGCGTTGAGTCCAACCTTTAAAATTCGTTCGGGCCTGGTGAATGTTGTAGCTCATGAAATCGCTCACCAGTGGTTTGGCGATTCAGTGACGGAATCAACCTGGTCGGATTTGTGGTTGAGCGAGGGCTTTGCCGACTACTTCGCCGGACTGTTCATTCAAGCTCATGAAGGCGAGCCGGCGTTTCAGCAATACATGGCAGAGGAAGCGTCGAGGTATTTTGACTACGAACAAAAAAAGAAGTCGCCAATCTACGATACGGAAACTGAAGACCTCTTCAAACTTCTCAACGCCAACAATTATCAAAAGGGCGCCTGGGTTTTGCACATGCTGCGTTCAGAACTCGGTGATGAAAAGTTCTTTCACGGCGTTCGCGATTACTACACGGCGCACCAGCAAGCGACGGCCACCAGTGAAGACCTGCGCGCGGCTTTGGAAAAGGCTTCGAAAAGAAGTTTGAAGGAGTTTTTTGCCAGTTGGGTTTACGGCGTTGGTCATCCACGTTACGAGTTGTCGTGGAAATGGAACGAATCAACTCGGAAAGTCAATCTCGTGTTGAGACAACTGCAAACGGAGGCCGCTTTCCCGAACGCCGTGCCGGTCGAACTGACGACTGCCAAAGGTAAGCGTAGATTAATTTTGAGACCAACAGGAAAAGTTCTTATCGATGACGTGGATCTTGAGGAGGCGCCAACGGCGGTAGGCATCGATCCTGAGAACACGATCCTCAAAGAAGCTGCCGTAAGGTCGCTTCAATAATCGTTTGAGAAGTACGACTAGAGATGCCGTTTCAAGAAATCGTCGAATCTCGGATCAGTCCGCAGTCCGTCTAAACTCGGATCAAGTTTTAACCGCGCCATATTGAAACGGGTTGGCGCGACCTTCTCCAGCCAGGTGAACGCTGTGTTCTTATCTGCGAAAGCATAGAAGCCGAGATAGTCCAGGGCGCGGATGTCAGTAGCATCTTTCGCGTGTTGCAGGTCAGTTACTATTTTCAAAGCTTCGTTGCGACGACCCGATGCGATATAGAGATAGGCTTTTGCCGCCATTAACTGAGAGCGCTTCGCGTCTCTCACTTTGTCGATTTCAGCCGCAGCCTCTTTAAACCTTCCCTGATTAACATAAATCTCAACCAGATTGAAACGCGCAAGGTTCAGCTCGGGCTGCAGTTCTAACGCCTTCTCGTAGGAGCGCTTTGCTCCTTCATAGTCGCGCGACATGTAAAGAATAAAGCCGAGAGCAGTGTTGCTGGTTGGCGATACCGGGTCGAGTTCCTGGGATCGCTTCATTTGTGACAATGATGCGGCGAGCTGCTGACAGGCGAAAAGGAAGTATGCATATCTTAAATGCGCTACGGCATAGTTGGGATTGAGTTCAAGAGCACGGCGAAATTCACGATCAGCTTCATCATAGTTAACAGCCCACCAGTAAATCCCAGCTTTCACGGTGTGTGCCTCAGCGAGTTCATCATCCAGAGACAGGGCCTTTGTCGCTTCCTCGTTAGCCCGGGTCATAGCCTCAGGGGTTGGTACCGTTTGATAGAGCACGTTGGTGTTTACGTAATAACAGTCAGCAAGCATGGCGTGAGCTCGGGCAAACCCGGGATCCTTACTAATTGCCTGTTCCAGATATTGAATTGCTTTTACCAGATTCTCCTTCGTCCGCCGATTCCAAAAATAAAGTCCGGCAGTGTAGGCCTGATATGCGTCAGAGTTTTGCGTCAGACTCGTCGTTAATCGCTGCGGCGAGTCCTGCGCAATCTGCTTGACCAGGGCCCCGGCTATTTGATTAGAGATAGAGTCTTGTAACGCAAAGTTACCGTGAAAGTCTTCGTCGAATCTTCCGGACCAAACTGTCTTGCCGTCACTCAATCTTATGAGTTGGGCGTTAACGCGAATCCGCTGACCATCGCGCTGCAAAGTTCCAGTAATCACACCGTCAACGCCGAGCTCCTTGCCGATTAAGAGAGCGTCCTGATCTCCGCTTGTGTATCGACTGATCGAGCTGGTGGGTAGTACTACGGGTTTGTCGAGCTTACACAGCCTGATAATTAGCGCGTCGGCCATTCCCAGGCTCAACTGTTCCGGATCATTCTGTTCGCCGACTATTTTGAACGGCAACACCGCAACAGTTTTCGGAATGAAAGGCGCCGCCTTCCCGCGCACATATAAATAGGTGAACGACGAAACTATAACCAGCGCGATGAAGACTGCAGCGGGAAGGCGAAATTTGACGACGATACGGCGAATGTCAGGATGAGAATGAAGAGCACTCTCCGGCACCGGAACGGACACGGTTTCTACCTGATGGCTCTCCATCAGTCCCTCAATGACTGCTTTTTCCTGCTTTGCCGCCTCAGAGCCAGCGTCGTCGTACTCCATAACCTCTGCTATGAATCGGTAACCGCGTTTGGGAACGGTTTCGATGTAGATCTCTCCATCACTTGCTTCTCCTAAGGCCCGTCGTAGTACTGAAACGCTCTGGCTAATACTGCTCTCTTCCACAAAGGTGTCCGGCCAAACTGCCTGGAGCAACTCTTGTTTAGTAAGAATGTGTCCTCTGTTCTCGAGCAGAACGATCAGGGTGTCCATTACCTTGGGCGTGAGTGCAATAGTTTTGTTGCGGCATTGAAGCAAACGTTCGGTGGCATTCACTCGGAACGGTCCGAATTCGCAAAAGCGGGATGGTTTGGCCGACATATACCTTCACGTCTCCGTTTTAAAAATCCTTCAAGATTTTATCAGCCCTTTTTTAGGACATGAACCACAAGTCGTCCTTACAGTGAATGAAAGGACACATTGGAACTTTGGTCGAAAGAATGGGGTTCGTAAAAACAAGGCCTTAAGCGAACTCGAACTCACGCAATTTTGGCCTCGGAAAAAATCGACTCGAAACACGCATCACTGAGATGACTGTTCCTCGTAAAGGATGGCTCTGAAGTGAGCTTTTCGTTCCCAGAAGTGGCGCGGCCAAGACTAATGCCACGTCTCGGGGAAAAACGAAGTCTTTTCAAAATTGGGAGTTGAAAATGAGACGTCTACTTGCGGCAACAGCGGCAGCACTTTTTTTGTTCGCTAATGGGATTCAGGGCCAGAATCAGCATGCCAACCAGGCTCGCGGCTTTAATAGCAATGGAGCTTACGGCAGTTTCGATATTGATCACATTAACTTATTTAACGGCAACCTGGTCGTCACCATCCCGATCGGACAAAACTACCCCGTCAATGGTGGTCTCTCCTACTCTCTTAGTCTGGTTTACAACTCCAGTCTTTGGTCGCCGCGCGAAGTTTGCTTGCAGGGGATTGATGAAACGCAGGAAGGCAGTCCTTTCCTGTCAGTTCAAATCAGAGTTCAAGGTGGCCAAATTTATTCTGAGCGAACCACTTGGGTTCCTGGGCTTGACCCTGGCAGCGGTAGCGATCCATACGCGCCACACGGGCCGCGCACGCAATCGGACGGATGTTGGACAATTCAAGATCCTAACCCTGGTGCAAATGCAGGTCTGGGCTGGCAATTGACGATGGGGAAGGTGTACGACCCAAGGGCGAATGTGTCTGATGACCGGCCGACGTTTACTGAGAAGGCAACCCGCGTCTATATGTCTCCCGACGGTAGCGAGCATACGTTCTATGCCAAGTTGCACGAAGATGATCCGTCGAGCGTACCGCACATTTGGTACACACGAGATGGTACCTACCTGCGCATGAACGATAACCCCGCCGATCAGACCTACGGCAATCTAACGATCGAATTTCCGAATGGACAGAAGCATTATTTTGGCGCCATACCGTCTTCGTATCAGGATCCTGTACGTCGCACCGGTCTGACTACTGAGGAGCGTCTGACCCGAATCGAGGATCAATTCGGAAACTACGTCAACGTACAACACCTGGATACGGATGGTGATGGCCTGCAGGATGATGAGTGGGATATTTCAGATAGTGTGGGGCGTGTGCAAGTGGTCAAATTTACGTCTCCAGCACCCGGTTATCCAAAATCTGTAAACGACGTAGCACTTAAGTCCTTCGGATCGCTGCCGGAAGCTCATTACGGATTCGCCTACGATTCAAGGCAGATAGTGCGACCAGTTCCGCACCTTCCTGGTGGTTCTCAAGACCATGTAGGCGTCAACCTGCTAACGGGAGTAACCCTCCCTGATGGCTCAAAGTATCTAATGCCCGCCGATAGTTCTTATTTCTTACCAACCACCGACAGCACATATACAGGTGCTCTGCAAAAGGTGATTCTGCCCACTGGCGGTCAGATTCAATGGCAGTACGTGGCCGAGGATCCCGACGCCGACTTAGCTGCGGGTTTAGGTTATCGCTTTGGACTCTTTTCGGCGGCGCGCCACTATCTGCGTTCTTCCAATGGCGTGCGGAGGCGCATTCTCACTGAAGGAGCAAACTCCTATACCTGGCGTTACGACCCGAAATTGGGCGCCACCTGGCCCGAGGGATGCAGTCACGTTACCAGTCCAAACCTCTGCCAACCTGCTGAGATTGTCAACACGGTGACCACCCCCCTGGGAGACCACATCAAGTATTACTTCTCGGTCTTCCCGCTTCCTTATGCTGGCTCTCTGGCAACATCGTTTGCCCGCGGCCTGGCCGATCCGCATTCCGCCGATTATGGTCTGCCTTTCACTAAGGACTCCAGACAGATGGGCTCAGATCCCATCAAGAGCTACAACGACGTCAACGGCAAACCGCTGTTTCTTTCGCAAGCAACTTACGATTCGGCCTGGCAACTGAAACGCTCTTCATATGTCCGCTATGAAACCGATACGCTCGTCTCCGGGCAGGGCTTTGGAACTGTCGAGGATGCCAACGCGCGCATGCTAGCCAGCCGGACTGTTTACAACGACGACGGCGGTAAGTATGTCGAGGTACAGAATGCCGAGTTTGACGGCCTCGGACATTACCGGACGACATCCACGCTTGGCAACTTTGGCGCGGGCGATCAGCTTACGGTAAGAACCACCTACCGACAAATTGATTTCGACCCGAATTACTATACTTATTTTATTGATCCAACGACGAACCATCCGGGCGCCGGTCACACCTATTTTGGGTTCAATGGCGCCCAACCATGGGTGCTCGATCGATATGATTCAATAACTACATCAGCGGGTAGTCAGCGATCAAATACCTATTTTCAGTTCAACACGTCGGGACAACTGCTGGCGAAACGGACCAGGAAAAATTTCGAAACCAGCGGCAATGACATCCTTGAGGCCAACGACGTGTTGGTGCAATACACTTATGACATACGTGGAAACGTGGCCAGTGAAAGTTACTTTGGGGGAGACAAACCAGGTCATTATCCGTTGAATACCGGGTCGGTCGTTCCCGGCACTGATCCAACCGGGCGGTTTCCCACTCCCGGTCCTAACGACAATGAATATCAGATTACTTATTCCCATATATGCGTCGACTCCGCCGGAGCCCCGCGAACCCTGGCTCCGGTAAGTTCGGCACGTTTTCCTCAGTTCTCATTCAAGACCACTGATAACACGATCGATTGCAACACCGGTGCGGTCGCGGCAAGCCGCGATAGCGCTGGCGTTCAGACTTCTTACGAGTACGACAATATGGGGCGGCTGCGGTTCATCAAGCACTATCAGAGCAGCTTTGATGAAATCGTTTACCAGCCACATACCGCTTCTAACTCCACGCTGCCAAAAGTGTTGGTTAAACATCGCGCGAATGGAGATAGCAGCAGCTCCGCTACGCTATCAGATGAAATCTATATATATGACTACCTCGGCCGGTTGATCATTGAGAAGAAACGTTTGCCAGGGCCCGGATTGAACTATCAAGCCCGTAATACGAATTACAACGCTATGGGGTGGATTACGGACGTTTCCTCATGGATTGGCGAGACTGATAGTGGAAAAAAGACGATCTATGGCGGCTTCGATCCGTTCGGGCGACCGGCGACCATCGATTCGCCTGACGGGAAGAGAGTGATTCTCGGCTACGCCGGAGTGCGTCAACTGACGCGCACGGTGAAGGTAGGCGATCAGATTGACAGCGCGAGAAACATCACTGAGCACGACTCTATCACCAAAGAGACTTATGACGCTTTGGGCCGTCTGGTTCAGGTGACCGAGCCTTCCGGAACCGGCGGGTCGAATACCGATTGGATTTATACGTATGACGTGAACAATAAACTGTTCACTGCGCATGT
Organism: Pyrinomonadaceae bacterium; assembly: GCA_035472495.1. Taxonomy (GTDB): domain Bacteria; phylum Acidobacteriota; class Blastocatellia; order Pyrinomonadales; family Pyrinomonadaceae; genus PSRF01. The sequence continues at coordinate 565,644 of DATIPD010000011.1, forward strand.
GGCGAGTGGAGTGACGCAGGATCGCAAATTTGTCTATGACAATCTGGGGAACCTGTTCACGCAGGAGCTGCCGGAAAGAGCGATGTCGAAGTTCACGGAGTACGACACGATGGGCCACATGGGCCGATCCAACGACGGCACGCATGTAATTTCAACCAGCTACGATAAGGCTGGGCGACCCCAACAGCTGAGGGAATTTGACCCTACGGTCGATCTAGCGAAACTGCCGCCGCTGTCTGAATCCTGGCGCCTGCTGAAGAGCTACACCTATGATTCCGGCGACAACGGTAACGGGAAGATGGCTTCCGCTACGAGATACAATTGGGTGAGCAATCCTTATGTAGCGACGCAGAACCTGGCGCCAGGCAAGGCCACCACGCAGTCGAGCACCGGTTATGGAGGCTTGCCAGGCTATGCGGTCGACGGCAATACGAACGGCAGTACAAATTTCACTCACACCAACAATGACCCGCAGGCCTGGTGGCAGGTAGACCTTGGCGGCAGCTACACGATTGATCAGATCAAGCTCTGGGGGCGCACCAACTTCTGCTGTCCGGAACGGCTCAGTAACTTCTACGTCCTGGTTTCGGATCAGTCTTTCACCTCGACTGATTTAAATATTACGCGCAGCCAACCCGGCGTTTCCAGTTACTACTTTGCCGGAACCGCGGGGAGTCTGACGAATTTTGCAATTGGACGGACTGGGCGGTATGTGCGCATCCAGCTGGCCGGCACCAATTACCTCGCGCTGTCGGAAGTACAGGTTTTTGGCGGGCCTACTTTAGGAGTGCAGGTCAGCGAAGAATATAACTACAGCGGACTTGACGGCAGGCTCGGCGCGCAAACGACGAAACTAAACTCCGGCTCCTCCACCTTCGACCAAACCTTCACTTACGATCAACTGGGCAACCTTAAATCGCAAACTTACCCGAAGTGTACCAATCCGGATTGCGCTAATCCGTCTTCCGGAATTGGACAGGCCCACCCGCTATCAGTCCAAAACACCTATGATCAAGGTTTGCTCACCAGCGTTGGATCAGCGACGAATAATTATGCGAGTTCGATCGGCTACAACGTCAACGGGACAATCTACAATATCGTGCATGGCAACAACGTGACGGATACGATCACGCCAGATCCGAAATTGATGCCCAGGCCCGCGCGAATTCAAGTGCAAAAGACAGCAGGGCAAATGCTGTGGGATTCGGGAGGCAATCTTGCCGGCGAGAGTGGCAATTACCAATACGATGGGGCAGGCAACATCAACAAGATCGGGTCGGACTGGTATATCTACGACAAGGTCAATCGCGTGGTGGAAGGTACAGCGCTGAGCGTCGCCGGGAGGAAGCAGTATAGCTATGACGCCTTCGGCAACATGCTGAACATCTCGACCTACACCAACGTCAGCACCCCCGGTAGCGGCACCTTGCATGACGTCTACACCACCAACACAGTTGCCGGCAAGAACCGGTTCAACCTGAATTACGACGGCGCCGGTAACGCGCTTGGATTGACTTCAACTATCGCGGGACAGCCGCCGCCAAATCCGTTTTACAGCTACGACGCACTCAACATGATCACCTACGCCCCGGGTTTCATTTACCTGTATGGGCCGGATGATGAGCGTCTGTGGACCATCGAGACGAATGCGGGAGGATCGGGATCGGGCACCACAGTAGCGGGCGACATATCGCAGACCAGTCCGGTTGAAACTGAGGGCGGCGAGGCCGATCCCAAATTAACGGGCGGCGACGGTGCCGACAGTATGACAGCGGCGGCGCCGGCTTATGACGGCTATCACGAAAATGTGAATTGCGACTATATCAGCGGTTGGGTTTGGGACCAGAACAGTCCAAGCACGCGCGTTAGTGTGTGGGTTTATGACGACAACACGGGTCAGGTGGTGGCGACGGGAGTCGCCGATCAATTCCGTCAGGATTTGCTTAACCAGGGCAAGGGTGACGGCTACCACGGATTCGGCATTCCCATTCCGCTCGCCATCAAAGACAAGATCCAGCACAGCCTGCGCGTTAAGGTGGCCGGCGGCAGTTTCCAACTTTATCTGACACCGAAGAGCTTCAATTCGGGGATCTCCGGCTGTTTGCCGCCGCTGCCAAGTGACTTTGTCTGGGTAGACGACGCGCTACCCACGGGAGCAGTGCCGACGAACTGGCGAAACAGCAGCTCCAACCCGGCGCCAGTGTCAGGTGGTTTACAGCACCAGAACGATGTCGCGACAGCGCCGCCCCAGCACTTCTTCACTGGGGCGACCGCCAGGATGCAAGTCAACGCCGGCGACAAATTATTTACCTATGTCTACCTCGACCCGGCGAACCCACCGCGCGAGATCATGCTGCAGTGGTACGACCCGCAGTCGTCGTCCGGGCAAGAGTGGTCGCATCGTGCCTATTGGGGCGCAAATGAGATCACCGTCTGGGGAACTGACGGCGATGTCAGCCGCCGTTATATGGGGGCGCTGCCGCCCACCGGTATCTGGGTTCGTTTGGAAGTGCCCGCGTCGCAAGTTGGAGTGGAGGGACATCAGCTGAGCGGCATGGCTTTTTCAAACTCGAATGGCCTGGTGATTTGGGATCGCTCCGGCAAGAATTCGCAATCGTTGCTGCCGCCTCCGCCGCCTGGCGATAACGTCTGGGTGGAAGACGGTTTGCCCTCGGGATCAGTTACCGCCGGAGAGGAACCCTGGACCTGGGTCAACGCTAGTCCGGCTCCGGTGTCCGGGGCCACAGCCAGCCAGTCAATTCTCAGCAGCACATCGCACCAACATTATTTCTACGGAGTCCCCAATGGTTTCCCGGTTAGTGCCGGCGATAAGCTGGTGGCTTACATCTATGTTGATCCTTTGAATCCGCCCAAGGAGGTTGTGGTGCAGTGGGCGGCCGACGGGACCTGGGACCATCGGGCCTATTGGGGCGCCGACATGATCACCGCCTGGGGCGCCGGCAATGGACCAGGGCATTACTACATGGGCAGCGTGCCTGGAGCCGGACAGTGGATCCGGTTGGAGGTGCCCGCCAGTTTAGTCGGACTCGAAGGACGCACGCTTACTGGCCTGGCCCTTGGTCTGTACGGTGGCCGTGCCACCTGGGACCACGTCGGCAAATTATCAGCGACAGCGGCGCCTAATCCGCCGCCACCCACGCCGCCCGGTGGATCAGGAAACTTGGCGCTGGGCAAACCCGCTTCGCAGTCGAGTATTTTTTCCGGCGGCGGTGGCGGGGCGCAACTAGCGGTTGACGGAAACACTAATGGCGCCTGGGCGTCCGGCTCAGTTACCTCTACCAATTCACAGCTCTATCCCTATTGGCAGGTCGATCTGGGCAGTAGTCAGATGATCAACCAGATCAACGTCTGGAATCGTAGTGATGCGTGTTGCGCGGATCGCTTAAGCAGGTTTTTTGTTTTTGTATCTGACAATCAGTTTTCCTCGACCGATCCTGGTACTACTTCGGGTCAGACGGGAGTAGGGAGTTACTACACACCCGGACAGGGTGGGCTCCCAACGGCTATTACCGTCGGTCGCTCCGGCCGCTATGTGCGGGTGCAGTTATACGGAACCAACTACCTTAATCTCGCGGAAGTAGAGGTGCTCGGACAGGTTGGGCCACCGATCTCGCCGACTCCTACTCCTACTCCAACGCCCACACCAACGCCTACACCGACGCCCACACCGACGCCTCCTTCCGCACCGCCAGCGCCACCGGTCCCCTCAATCGTACAAACGATTACGTTGCGTGGCCTCAATAACGAGGTCCTGCGTGAGTATGTGGTTACGGGCGACGGCGCTGCCGCCGGCAGCTGGCATTGGAACAAGGATTATGTTTATGCCGGCACTCGACTGTTGGCTTCCGAATCACCTGCAGGCATCCGCCACTACCATTTGGACCATCTGGGCACGCCCCGCGTGATCACCGATGCTAACGGCAACGCACTGACCGGTTCTCCGTATCAGTATTTTCCGTTTGGCGAAGCTGCGACGATCACGCCACCGGCAGACGAGCGCTTAAGGTTCACCGGACATGAGCGCGACCGCGACTACACGGGTTTGGGTCTCGACTACATGCACGCGCGTTTCTACAACCCGCAGGGCGGCAAGTTCCTTAGTGTCGATCCGGGAGGGGACATCGACCCCAAGAGACCGCAGAGTTGGAACCTCTACAGTTATGTCCGAAACAACCCTGTCAACGCGATGGATCCAGATGGCCGGTTTGGATTTGACCCTTCAACTATCTTTCGACTTCAAGAGATGATGAACCCCGCACCAGATTTAACCGTCGCGGGTAAGGTTTCTCTGCTGAGTGGCATCAGCTGCACTGTTACGGTTGAACTAACGGAAGTAAACGCCACCAAGAACCTGCCGATACACGGGTTCCATGCTTCGATAATCGTCCAGCAGTCCGATCAGGACACCGCGACTGCCTTTCGGGCAGGACCCTCCCAGAGTGGCGCTCTAGTTGCCATTAATAAACCTTACAACTCGGAATTTGTAGACTACCCCAGGACAGGGGAACGTACGGGCTCGGTTTCGATGACCTACCCGGGAAACTGCGAGTCAATAACGCAGAGCCTTAAGCAAACAGAGGCCAGAACTAACGCCGCAAACCTGCCGTACCGAACATTCCCTAACAGGGACAAAGGTGGGGGAATTGTGAGTCTGTCACGGACACAAAACAGTAATAGCTATGCCTACACAGCACTCGAGCGGGCCGGCCTGGCCCCAGACAGAAATTTTACCGACGGGCTTATGAAGCAAGTGGGTGTCTGGCGGCCAATAAACTTCGCCGGATGGGGAAACAGGCTACCGTAATGTGCTTGATTTAAGCTCGTCACATACCCGCGCGGCCTGATCGTTTAACGGAGGCAAGAAGTAGGAAGGACCGCGAATTGGTTGCGGAAGCAAAGAGAGCAGCCTATGGAAGGGCACCCCTTCGTGAAGCATCACCGAATGCTGTAGTGGAGACAAGTTGCTTGTAAGTTGCTATCAGCTGGAACGGTATCTCGACCGAAAAACTTGGAAGTGGAGATCGATATGAATTTCAGACACTGGACCATAGGCTATTTCCTGAGGTCAGCACTCGGCGTGTTCCTGGTAACGGGCAGTGCCCTAAGCGCCTCCGCAATCGGTTGTGGAGGATATCGGCCGGATCCGCTGATAAAAGAATTGAATGGCGCGTTAAATCAGATGGGTCAGGGGTCTCCCTCGCGCGCAGCGATTCGATGCAACGATTCGGGTTTTACAGATTGGCGAACTTTGGGAAGCCAGAATCTGCCGGTTCTGTCGACGACTATCGGGTTGTATCGCAGTCCAAATGCCTTCATCACTGATGTTCCCAAAAAAGGACCAGACCAGATCAGTACAATTACGTATCTCGATTGGTGGATCGTTTATCTGGCGCTGCAAACGGGTCAGATCGTGCCCACTGGCCTCGGTGTGCACGAGCCACCCTCGAAGGAGGACGCACCAAATCTTAGATACTTCAAAGGAACTGAGTTTTTTTCTAACAAGTATGACGCCGCCGTGGTAACCGCGGTCATTGCGGTCAGGTTCTGGGCGTACTCAAGTTATGCCAACAATCCTAACAACATTAACGCGCAAAAACTTCAGCTACTCAAGAACTACTCACTCGCATACTTACGCGCCAACTGGTTCATTTACGCGGCTGCGGCAGGCTCCGGGCCGGCGCGCGAGTTTGCCGTTCCCGGCCGCACCCCGAAGGCTGCCGGCCAAGTGCCGACCGCTAATTTACATTTCGATCCCTGGGCCAACCATAGCGGCAATGTGCCCCAGGGCTCACTGAAGTTTGGCGGAAGGTATCTGGCTCTGGCAGGAACTCGTTCGGACATAGGCCACACTGCCGCCGACGATAAGAACGATCTGTTTGATCGTGCGATGGGATTTGTCGGCACAAAACGAAATGAATCCGGTAGCGAACAAAAGTTTCTCGATGCCCTGGTGGCGGCCTGGCCGAGCACATCGCACCCTGCGGCAGAAAGCCTTTATGGGCTTATCGCGGCTGACCGAGCAAAACTTGTGGATCTGACTAACGACACAAACGCTCTCGAGAACGTGCAGTATTTCATGCCTTGGCTGAACGGTATCCACCTTGGCGCCACCTACAGAATCATCGGCTGGCAGGGCTACCGCGCAAGTAGCATGGACATGAACCGAGAAGGCGCCAACAATTTCGCCATCTTGTATAGCCTAGCCGAGCAGAAAGTTACGTTTCTTTTTCCGTGGATCGACGGAAACGATGCCGGAAATGCAAATGGTCTATGCGTGCTTTCACCAACCCGAATAACCGCGGACAATCGCCCGGTCCAGCCACCAGTGGAAGTGTTCTTTGATTTGCCGACTGACCGTCCAGTGCTGTTTCACCTGGTGCTTTCCGGCTCGGATGCGAAATTAGACTTTACTCCACAGGCAAACTGGCCCAACTTTACCAAGCTCCTCCCAGGTTACCCAGGGTCGACTTTCAATAACGCTACCGAAATTACCTGGGTGTTGAACACCCTGCCGAATGGTGCTTTTACGGGCGCCGACGGCGACGATCCAAACTGGAAATGGATCGACTCAAGTTCTGATGCGTTGACGCCGATGAGTTTGCTAGCCCATCAGTCAAACCTTTTGACCGGGATGCATCAGCACTACTTTATGGGCGCGACCAGCACTTTAACGATCAATACCGGTGATCTCTTGTATGCGTACGTCTATCTCGATCCAGTAAATCCGCCCCACGAAGTAATGATGCAATGGTACGACTCCGCGACGGGTTGGGAACACCGCGCTTTTTGGGGACAGGATTTGTGGACCACCTATGGCGCGGCTGATACCAGCAGTCGGCGTTATATAGGACCACTCCCGCCGACCGGAGAATGGACGTTGTTGCAAGTGCCGGCCAATGTTGTTGGGCTCGAAGGCCACACGCTAACTGGCATGGCCTTTACTCTCGTTGATGGTCAAGCAACCTGGGATGAGGCCGGGAAGTCCAACGAAGGCACTACGCCAATAAATCTCGCGCTCAATAAACCAGCTTCGCAATCGTCGGTGGCTTTCGGAGGCGTAGCCGGCAACGCGCTTGACGGCAACACTAACGGAAACGCCAGCTACACTCATACTAACAATGATTTTCATGCCTGGTGGCAAGTTGATCTTGGCGATATTTATCTAATCAACCAGCTCAATCTTTGGAATCGCACAGACTGTTGTTCGGACAGGCTTAGTAATTTCTACGTTTTTGTTTCCGACGATCCGTTCACTTCAACGGACCTTAACACTACGCTAAATCAGACTGACGTCTCCGCTTATTACTTCGCCGGAACCGTCAAATCGCCTTCAAAGATTGCCATAGTGAGACCGGGCCGTTATGTGCGAGTGCAGCTGGCTGGCACAAACTATTTGTCGATTTCTGAAGCGGAAGTGATTGGGCCTTCCGTCGCTCCCTCAATGCCGCCGCCGGCAACACCACCTGCGCCTTACGAAGGTTTCCACGAAGGGGTTGATTGCAACAGCATTTCAGGATGGGTCTGGCTACCGAGCAGTCCGAGCACTCGCCTCAACGTCTCGGTCTTCGACGACACGACGGGCAACCAGATCGCCAGCGGAACAGCAAATCTGCCGCGCTCTGACCTGGGTCGGGGCGATGGCCAGTATGGCTTCTCCATTCCGACACCTGACAGCATCAAGAACGGCGCGACTCATGTGGTGAGAGTCAGAGTCACCGGAACCAATTTTGATCTGGCGCTTACACCCAGAAATTTTAATTCTGCGAGTGCCGGCTGCTCGGCACCGCCGCCGCCACCGCCGAACTACGATGGTTTCCACGAGACGATCGATTGTAACAATGTCGGCGGTTGGGTTTGGGACCAGAACAATCCGACGGCGCGTCTGAACGTATCAGTAATCGACGATAACACGGGCTTGCAGATCGCCAGCGGGGTAGCGGATCAATTCCGACAGGACTTAGTGAACGCCGGCAAGGGTGACGGGAGGCATGGCTTCGGCATCGCTATTCCCGGACTCAACAACGGGCAGTTGCACAACGTCCGCGTCAAGGTCACCGGCACTAACTTCAGTCTCATACCGAAGGGATATAACTCTTCGATTGCCGGTTGCGCCCTACCACCGGCAAGCGACTTCATCTGGGTCGAGGACAACGTGCCGCCCGCCGGCACCGTTTCCGACAACTGGAACTGGGTCTACTCTAATCCGCCGCCGCTTTCGGGTATTAAGTCGCACCAGTCTGGTTCCTTCTCTGGAGGCCAGCAGCATTTCTTCTTCGGGGCGAACACTCCGCTGCAAATAAACCCAGGAGATAAGCTGATGACTTATGTTTACCTCGACCCCGCGAACCCGCCAAGCGAGATCATGCTGCAGTGGTACGACGCTAGTTCGCCACCCGCAAAAGCGTGGGAGCATCGCGCCTACTGGGGTGCAAATCTAATTGCGTGGGGCGATGAAGGAACTGAGGGCCGCAGGTATATGGGCGCGTTGCCGCCCACTGGTCTATGGGTACGACTGGAAGTGCCGGCTTCGCAGCTAGGAGTCGAAGGGCACATGCTTACCGGCATGGCTTTCTCGCAATCCAATGGGACCGTCACCTGGGACCACTCCGGGAAAAATACTCAGTCATTCCCGTCTCCACCGCCACCAGGCGACAACGTTTGGGTTGAGGATGATCTACCCCCGGGCGCTGTTGGTGTCGGCGAAGATGGCTGGAACTGGGTCGTCTTGAACCCGGGACCGTTGTCAGGCGTCAAATCCAGTCAGTCGATTGTCGCGTCCGGGCCGCACCAACATTATTTCTATGGAGCTAGTTCTCCGCTTACCGTGAATGCTGGTGACAAACTGATAGCCTATGTCTATCTCGATCCCTTTAGTCCTCCGACTGAAGTGGTCCTGCAATGGAACGACGGCTCCTGGGATCACCGCGCCTATTGGGGCGCAGACAACATTACAAACTGGGGCACTGGCAATGGTCCTGCTCACTGCTACATGGGAAGTTTGCCGGCGGCTGGCCAATGGATCCGTCTGGAGGTGCCGGCGAGCTCTGTTGGCTTGGTGGGTCACCAGCTTAACGGCGTGGCTTTCACGCTGTATGGTGGGCGGGCCACCTGGGATCATGCGGGCAAAATTTCGCCTTAGCTAAATCTGCTTCGCGGGTCTCTCACGCGATTCTCTGTGAAAGGCCGGGGCTCACGGACCGAAGCGGTGACGATATTCTGTTGATACGATGAACGCCTTCACCATGTCGGCGTTCACGAAGTTGCCGTTGAACTCATTCAACTTCGTCAACCAGAAATCGTAACCGGTGTAGTCCGTATCTTGCGGATCGTTGGGGTTGCGCCGCAGGTAACCAAAGTACTGCATCAGCACAAACGCACGATTTTTTTCCTGTTGGTTCAGGATCGAATTTTCTGCAACGCGCCGCAACGCTCGTGCACGCGCTGGAATGTCTGAAGTGTTCCCTGCCCCGCCGAACTCGTTGATAGCCGCTGTTCGATCGCTTGCCAAAGGCGTTACTCCTGCCTTCACAAACAACGCGTCAACAAACTCCGTCGGCGTCAGGCTGTTCGCATAAGCGCCCGTGAAGCGCGAGCGCGAAACGAAATCCTGCGTGAACGCAACCTTGTTGGCTTCGAGTTGCGCCTGCCAGTTCCCTACCCCCACAACTACCCCACGACCGATCTGTTGTGTGTCTGGCAGAAATTCGTTGAGCCTGATAATCGGGACCGGCAGCTGATGCGTCGGGCCGAAGTTTGAAGTACCAATCGCATCCCCGTAGGCTGACTTGTAAATACGTTCGACCAGGTAGCCCGTCTCCTGAAATTCTATCGACAGGAAAAAAGCAGCGGACACATTAATGCGACGTATTTCCAGGCACGCGCTATCGATTCCGCAGTCGGTGATTTGCTCAGTCCAGAATTGTAGTCCGCTGGAGTCGGGCACGCGATTGAGGAAATCAAGATAATGTTGGCGCGCGAAGAACGCTCCCGAATCTAACGGATTGACCGTGGGAGTAGCGGTGTCGTCGTCCTCTATCGTGATTGTGGCTGAGCCGATGGTTCCGATCAATCCGCCTATCGGATTAGTTAGGGTTAACTTGAATGATTCATCTCCTTCCACCAGCGAATCATCACTCACCGGGATAACAATCGTCTTTGCTTGTTCCTGCGGGCCAAAGGTCAGCGTGCCAAGTGTGGGTGTGTAATCGGAACGTTGGCTCGCAGTAACGTCTGAAGTCACATAATCGACTTTGACGGTCTCAGTCAGTAAACCTGTGCGCACGATAGTTATTGAGGCAGTGCCGCCGTTTTCGGGCACGGTTACGTTCCTGAAATCAGAATAGACCTGCACCGTGTTTTCATAGGCGGTAATGTTGACCTCGTTGTTGCTGCTAAGGTTTGGCACAGCAAAAGTAAATGGCACGCAACTGAAACCTGGCTTGGTCGCCGCAACAACGTAGCGAACGCCGCCGGGCAGTGGGCCCAGGGAATACCTGCCCTGGCTGTCCGTTTGAGTAGTAGCAGTGCCGCCTTCAGTCAACGTGAGAGTTACTCCCGCCAATGGTGAAGACGAGTTTACGCTGGTTACCTGACCATAAATCACATACTGATTGAGCGGCGCTGCGAAATTCACTCCCGTTACTGCTCCGTTGGCGATCACAGTTTGTGTTTTCGGCAGGAAGGGATAAGTGTGTTGGTCTACCTGAACGGTGAGCGTAACTCCTTCGCCGACGCCGGCAAAAGTGTAGTTGCCATTGCCGTCGGTAGTTGTTTGCATGAATTGAGGGCTTCCGGTAAACAACTGAACCCCTGCCTTGCCGACTCCGCCAACTGTGACTGTTCCGCTAATCGACGCTGTTTTTGGTCGACCAACAAAATTGTTGTTGTTTGGATTCTGAACTGACAAGGTTGGCGGCTCAAAAACATAATTTGTGTAGCTGCCGTCGTTGAAGCACAGGACGAACGGTTGCGCGCCGGGTATGGCACTGCCAAAAGTATAGAAGCCGTTGCTATCAGTGAAAACATCCGTTTCAGGGAAGGAATTTCTTAAGCCAACGCGCACGCCCGCTAAGGGAGCCCCGAGATGATTGGTAACGAAACCCGTAATGGGCTGTCTCGGTGGAAAGGTAAGAGCGAAGTTCGCACCCGTTTGATTGGCGCTAAGATTATTAAATTGGCGATTCGGTGGGTCCGAGGTTGCTGTTCCGAAAATGCTTGGCGTCAGCGTGTAATTTCCTCCCTGGGCCAAACCCTTGATGACGTAGTTTCCGTTGTTATCAGCACTGAAGGTCCGTGTAAGACTGCCGGTTACGTTTATCGAAGCAGGAACCGACGTTCCGTTGGCGGCATTGGTCACCTGACCCGAAATAGTGAAAGTTGGTGGCAGCGGTGTGAAGTTTGGCGGTTGTCGTTGCCAATTCGGAGTAAAGCCGTCGACCACCGGTCCGCTTATTCTGGTTCGGCCACTGCCGTCTACATTACTTGTGTAAATGCCGGCGTCCACTCCCGCGCTCGGACTCAGACTGAATGCTAGCTTGGTGCCATCGGGTGACCAGGATGGCGCGCCTCCTCCCGATGTATTATTCACCAGCACGACGCCACCAGTACCATCTGCATTGATCGTGTAGATTGATTGACCTGACGGGCTGTTGTCCTGCATTGCAAACGCGATTTTTGAACTATCCGGCGACCAACCAAAGCCCGGTAGTGCGACCCGGGGCAGCGAGAGGCTGGATCTGCCGCCGCCATCCACATAAATCAATTCGATCCCCGAACCCCGGCTAAATGCGATACGCGTTCCGTCTGGCGACCAGGCTGGAACGTTCCCGTCAGTAAGTCGTTTCTGATTCGAACCGTCGCTATTCATTATGTAGACGCCAAATGCTCCCGGCCCGCGAACACTGCCAAAGGCAATGCGCGTCCCGTCCGGCGACCAGGTCGGTGTCGTGTCGATAGCAAAAGTTGTGAGTTGGGTTTTGTTGCTGCCGTCCGCGTTCATGACGTAGATGCCGCCCGGATTCGCCGCGTAGGCGATTCGCGTCCCATCTGGCGACCACGCCGGTTGGTAATCATCCAACGAGACTTCGAAACTGATGTCCTTCTGCCCCGTTCCGTCCGCATTCGTCAGCCATATATCAGTTTCACCGGAGGTAATGCTGGTGTCTCTCGCGCTGAACGCGATTAGACCGTTCTGAGCTGGTGCAGACGCAGCTTTAGTCGTCGTGGTGGCAGTTTGTGCGTCGTTATTGGGATTGATGTCAGGGATCGCCGAGGTCATTGAAGCCGTATTGCTGATCACGGTCCCGGGACTGACATTGCTATTGATTTGCACAGCAATCGCTGCTGTGAAGGAGGCGCCCACCGCCAGAGACGAAATCGTCGCAGTGCGATTGTTGCCGCTGCCGCCACACACCGCAGAGTTCGTTGCCCTGCAACTCACAAAGGTGGTCTCAGCGGGGAGGTTGTCGGTCACCGTGATCGTTAAAGCGTCTAAGGGCCCCAGGTTTGTTACTGTGATTATGTAGGTATCAATGCCCCCAACTTCACTGAATTTCAGCGCTGAGGTTTTTTGCAACTTCAGGTCAGTGAAAAAAACTGGTGTGTTCAGCGTGCTTGTATTGTTAGCGAGGTTCGCATCAGGCGTAGTGGAAGTCGCGACGGCCGTGCTGGTCATCGGCATTTGCGCGGGCGGCAACACAATCACCGTCACAGTTGCGGTTGCCCCTGGTTCAAGCGTCAACAGATTGCAGGTGATGACGTGATTGCCCGAGCAACTTCCGCGCGTAGTGCTCATCGAAAGCACTCCCGCTCCGGAGAGTAGGGTGTCGGTCAGCTGCACGTTTTCAGCCGGAATCTCACCGGTATTCGAAACGGCAATGTTGTAAGTAAGCTGATTATGAAAAATGACCGAGCCTGGCGAACCCGTCATGGTCACAACCAGATCCGCCGCCGCCGCAAGCTTCGTCACGAAGGCATCAGTCGATCCGCGGTAGCTTTGCAGTGGACCAGCGGTGGGGAAATTCGAGGATGCGGTGTTGCCGATGACGTATGCATTTCCTGGGCTGTCGACCGCGATGCCGTTGCCCTGATCATTTCCGGTGCCGCCAAGAAAAGTTGCATAGTTAATTGCCGTGCCCGCTGGTGTCAGTTTGGTAACGAAAGCCTCAGGAAAGGCACCGGGCGTAGGCTGTGGCGCGCTTTTGATCGGAAAGTCAGCGGAGGATGTTGTGCCCGTAACGTAAGCGCTACCTGTCGAATCGACGGCGATCGCCAAACCCTGATCGGTCGCCTGACCGCCGAGATAAGTTGAGAAACTCAGTCCGCTGCCTGCCGTATTTAACTTCGTAACAAAACCATCGGTGTCGAAATTCGTCAGGGTAGACTTTAAGGCGTTCGCCAGCGGGAAATTGGCCGAGGTTGTTGAGCCGGTTATGTACGCCTCTCCGTTTCGTACGGCGATTCCTCGACCCAAATCACTGGCGTTGCCACCAAGGTACGTAAGGTAGTTGAATCCCGATCCTGCAGAATTGATTTTGCCGACAAACGCATCAGATGCTCCCCCGAAGGTAGACTGAAACGCGTTTACCACCGCCAGATTGTTGGAGTTAGTGAATCCGGTAACATAGGCATTACCCGAGCCGTCTACGGCGACGCCGCGCGCTTCATCACTTTCGTCTCCGCCAAAGGTCAACAGATACTCAAAGCTACCGGCAGGGCTAAACCTCATCGCAAACGCATCATTTCCGATTGACGTTCCAGTAAACAGATTTGCGTTGTTAGTGCGGTCAATCGCGATGACGTTAGCGTTTGCATTGTTAAAGCCGCTGTTGCTCTGGCTCCAATTGGCGCCGGCATTTGTGCTTTTATAAATCGCACCGCCCAACGTTGATGCATACAAGTTGAAGCTATTCGAGGGATCCACTATCAGCGAAGTGACTAACGGAAGGGCAGGCTGACCGGCGAACGTAAACAACATGCCGTTGCCGCTTGGACTCCAGCTACCGCCTCCGTTGGTTGTCTTGTAGAGGGGATCGCTAAGGCCGTTTACGCCGGCATACATAGTGGACGGATTCGCAGGATCCAGCGTCACTGTTTGAATCTGAGCGCTGCTTTGCAGACCACTATTTATTTGCGACCAGAGCGCGCCGCCGTTAGTACTTTTCAACATCCCGCGACTCTGCGTAGCGGCGTAAATGGTCGTCGCTGGATTCTGCGAGGGGTCGATTACGATCTTATTGATACGGGCGGAATTGGTACCGTTATTAATACTGGCCCAGTTCTCGCCGCCGTCGGTGCTTTTGAAGGCGCCAAACGATGTGCCCGCGTAAAGGATCTGCGGAGAATTTGGATCAATAGCCAGAGAAAGCACGAAGGTCGTTCCCAGCCCTACGTTTTTCTGCACATAACTAGTCCCGCCGTTTGTGCTCTTGTAAACTCCCAACGTCGAAGTCGCGACATAAATCGTGTTCGGATTTGACGGGTCGACAACTACCGCGCTGGTCGCGAGGGATGCGCCCACCGGCGGATTCGAACCGGTAATAGTCCAGTTAGTTCCCCCGTCAGTGCTCTTGAACACTCCTATCGTCGTCCCTGCATATATCGTGGATGCGCTAACCGGGTCCTGCGTCAAGGAATTGACGATGCTCGCGGTGAGCCCGGAAGCACTAGGTGTCCAGTGGGCGGTGGCATCTCCGCTCCGGTAAATCGCGCTGCCTCTTCTTGGTGTCGAGAACGGCAGTGTGCGAAAACGCGTCGAGTCGGTTCTGCCAACAACGTACGCTCGGTTATTGCTGTCAACTGCCACGCCGAAAGTAGTCTCATTATTGTCGCCGCCAATAAAAGTGGAATACACCAGCGCTGAGCCAGACGCATTGAGTTTTGTGAGAAACGAGTCGAGAGACCCGTCTTTCATGTCTTGAAAGCCACCCGGAGTGACAGGGAAACTTCCCGAGCCCGTTAATCCGGTGACGTAGGCGTTGCCTTGAGAATCTACTGCTATGCCGTTGCCTGCGTCGTCGCCGTTGCCTCCAAGATAAGTGGAGTAGACCAACGCAGTACCAGCAGGATTCAGCTTTGCGACGAAAGCGTCGCCGACCGCATCCTTAGCACCCTGAAGCGCTGACGCTGTGGGAAAATCAGTTGATTGAGTTACACCCGTAAGATAAGCATTGCCTTGCGAGTCGACGGCGATGGCGGTTCCCTGGTCCAGACTGGTGCCACCCAAAAATGTCGAATAGGCAAGAGTGGGATCGATTATTAAAGGCAAGCGTCGGTCGTACGCGCCCACCTCAATACGGACATTATTTCCGTCCAACTTGTAGTTCGCGGCAATTTCGTGCCGACTGCCGTCAATATTTTGGTAGGCAACGGGTTTAAGCTGACGAATATCTCCCACGCCACTACTCAACACGAGGTTCCCGGCTGGATCCACTTTAAGATCCCGCGCGCCTTCGAAGCCGATACTGATGCGCTCGGCTGACGCTCCCGGCGCCAGCACCAGGTCGTATTCGAGCTGTCGTTGATTTCCGTAATAGACGACATCAATGCCTGGGTAGATTTCCGGATAACGAACTTTCGCAAACGATTGCACGTTCGTAAGCGACTTACGAGGGTTGTTACCGATGAAGTAGTTGGCTTTGCCTGACTGCTCCAGCAGCGGCAGCGGATTGGAAACCGCTCGGGCGCCGCGAAAGCGTAAACTCAGGCTGGCGCTTTGAGCTTGAGCAATCTCCGGTTCACTTTCGTTCTTCGAGTTAACGGCAGGTTCAGTTTTGCGCAGGCGCAAGACGGCACTGTTTGACGTGAGGAACAATCCGTAACCCTGGCCGCGCGCCAGGAACTTCACTTCAGCAGCTGTTTGCCCAACGTTGCGTTCAAAACTCAACGGCAAGTTGCCATAGCCGTCGACCCGAGCCTTGGTTTTCCCGGCGCCCTCGCTGGAAGAGGTCGACGCAGTGTCGACTGACACCGCCAAAACGCTTCGCATTAGACGTTGGGAGATGACCGCGAAGAGCGCCGTGACAACCAGCAGGTTGAAAAAAACTGCGCGCACAAAGTTTCGTTGATTGAATGTACTTCTCATTGACGTTGATACCCTACAGTTACAGAACCAGGTTAAAGCGCGCAAAAAGTCCAAAATCGAGGACTGATCACTTGGGCGCTAAAACTAAGAACGACCCCAAAAATCACAAAGCGGATTTAATACGACAGACTGCTGTAGTGAATGGCGTATGAACTGGTTTCGACGGAAGATCTGGGAGGATGCGGCGAGGCATCAACTGCCTTCCTTTGGTCGACCAGCAGGACGTGCTTAACTGCGGAGGAGAACCCAGACGGCACGATTCCTTGTAAACGCGCCGAATGCTACATAAGGCGAACACGTTTAGTCAATCCTGATTCTCGGATCAACCGGACCTTGCACCGAGCGGCGCTCTACGGCTCTTCGTCTCGATGACTTTTGAAGTTGTCCTGCTGATGTGGCGAACCGTTTTCACAACCTCATTGCCCGGAGCGTGGCGGTATTCTGCTGAAATGATAAATGCCTTTACCGTTTCGGCATTGACGAAGTTGCCATTGAACTCGTTAATTTGCTCAGCCAGAAGTCGTTTCCAGATTCGGTTACAGCCGCTTTCAGTTGCGTCGCAAAGTTCGTCCTACTCCTTGCCAATCAACAGCCTTGTCCCTTATTAAACTCAATTGATTTCATAAGGCAAATAAAGATCTCAATCAACTACCAGCCACACCAACACTTGCAGACTTATTTCCACACTAAAAACAAGACTGTGAATAAAGTTCCCGATCAGAGTCGATGACTTGTACTTAGGCCCGGCCAATTGCTCGACCTCTGACCTTTTACTTGGGTAGCTCGGATACTGGCAGTTCCACCCGCGTGTTAGGATCATATCGGAACCATTTGAGCCGCTTATCCGACGCGTCAATTTCCTCAACACGCTGGGCGGACGTCGGCGCGAACTCGTAGCCGTAGTCTTTCTCCGACTTTCCGTAAGGGTACATGAATAGCGATCCTGGACCGTCGCATTCGAACGACCATTCTCCAACTCTGACCCTGGTTTTTCCTGTTTGGAAGGCAAAGGGGTGAAAGCCTTTGAGCGGCTTAACATTTAGTTCGCCGGTTTGCTTGCGAACATTCGGCGACCGGAACGAACCCGATCCGTCGGCTTGAAAGTATGATTCGTAACTTCCCTTGCCGGTTCCAACCGTGCCACCCTGTTCTATGCTGGTGAACCGTACAGCCCCAATCTTACCTCCTTTCCTGATGAGTAAAAACATCCCCTGAGGCATCACCACCACGGACGGACTAATCACAAACTTATCTGTGGGTTGGTTCGCAGAACTCTTTGCCGCTTCATCTCCCGGTGGCGATTGGCCGCAAGCAAGTACACCACTAACTATTATCGCCATTGCCAAAACACAAAACAATTTCATACTGAACTCCGACTATGCTTGACCACTGCGCTGTTACTTGGGTAGCTCGGATACTGGCAGCTCCACCGACGTGTTGGCATCGTATCGGAACCATTTGAGCCGCTTATCCGAAGCGTCGATCTCGTCAATGCTCCTCGCGGACGTGGGCGCGAACTCGTAGCCGTAGTCTTTCTCCGACTTTGCGTAAGGGTACATAAATAGCAATCCTGGCCCATAGCATTGGCTTATGACTGGCCGGCTCGACGCACGCCGTCATTTGCGAAAGAAGGCTGGAAGTGCAGTCCCGGAATCGTCCCCTCCTGAGTGTAGTTCTGACAACTCGCCGTCCCACCATTGGCCGTGGCCGCCACGTTGGTTCTGGTGGCTGATTGCATCTCAGCCGTAATCAACAACTGACCATTGCGATAGCCGTACTCCTTCTGCGGACTCGCCGGACTCGCATTAGCAGCATACTCCGCCAACAACTCACCACCCATCCCGTAAACTTGCCACGTCTCCACCGCCGAGGGCCAACCGGCGACTGAACGCTTCACGCGCCGCCCATCGCCATCGTAACTGTAAGTGGCGATCGTGTTGTTGCTTGGGTCTTTTGTGATCGTCATCCGGTTCTCAGCGTCGAATACTCGTGTGCCCGGACCGGTCGTCGTAACCAGATCTTTCGTCTGGTTTCCGGCAGCGTCGTAGTCAACTAACGAATGGCTGGTGTCGGTTTCACCTGACGCATACATGCGATTCGTGACCGTGCTTACTGACATTTGCCCGCTGTTGATGCTGGCTCCATAAGTCTGGCTCGTGCCACCGCTGATCGTGCGATTGCCGTAGCGATCATAGCCGTACTCTTGTTGCCAGTCAGTGGTTGTATTGCCGGTGTATTCATGCACTCGCTGCAGCCGGTTGAGCGCATCGTAGTCGTACTGATCGTACCAGGTCGTGTAACTCGTCGTCGGCAACGCATCGTTATTCGGCACGTACACTTCCTGCTTCTTCAGGTTGCCGTTGTTATCAGTCATCGCTGTGGTACTGCCAGACCCGCCGCACATGCCCCAGCAATTGTTGCTGAAATGATTGATGATAGCGCCGCGGTTCCACGTTGTATCTGTCGGCCCCATGTAGCTTGTGCTCTCGCGTATTTCAGCAAGTTGCCCGCGCGAATTGTAGAAGAGTTTGTTGTAAATCGGTGTCGTTGTGCCCAGCTTCTCCACTGTCATCCCGCCCATTGCCGAATAACCAACGCCGGACGAATAGGTACGCGTCGTCCCATCTCCCAAGCTGCCAGTAAAAGCCAGGTGGGTTCCGAAAGAAGCAGGATCTCAAGAGTTGGTTGCTTGCTTGTAAGAAAAACTTTTTGGCGCTAATCAACGAAAAAGTAAGGCACCGATCAGCGAAGAATCTATTTGAAATCACGGGCCGAAGCGGTGCCGGTATTCGCCGGAGACGATGAAGGCTTTGACCATGTCGGCCTGCACGAAGTTGCCGTTGAACTGATTGAGTTTGCCTAGCCAGAAGTTGTAACCATCGAAGTTGAGATTCTGTTCGGGCGGATCGTTTGGATTGCGGCGGAGGTAACCGAAGTATTGCATCAACACAAAAGCTTTATTTTTTTCCTGCTGAATCAACGTTGTGTTCTCGGCGACGCGCCGCAGTGCACGGGCGCGGGCGGCAGTGTCGACTGTGTTGCCAGCCGAGCCAAACTCACCGATGACTGAATTCTTCTCTGCAGTGGTTGGCGTTACGCCGGCGTTGAGATAAAGCAAATCGACAAATTGCGCTGGAGTCATTGTGGTTGGGAAAGCGGTTGTGAATCGCGTCCGCGTGACAAACTCCTGCATGAACGCGACCTTGTTATTCTCAAGTGCCTGCTCCCAACCGGTTTGTCCAACAATAATCCCCTTACTAATCTGCTGCGTATCCGGGAGGAACTCGTTCAACTTCAGCGGCACGGGCGTGCCAGTCAGGTTGCCGTAAGCAGATTTGTACGTTCGATAAACCAGGTAACCCGTTTCCTGAAACTCGATCGACAGGAAGAACGCGGCTGAAACATTGATGCGCTTGACGTCAATGCACTGGGCATCAACGCCACACGAATCGATCTGGCTCTTCCAGAAACCAAAGCCTGATGGGTCGGGCTCGCGATTGAGAAAATCCAGGTAGTGTTGTCGTACGAAGAATTGCGAACTGTCGATGGGATTTGCGCCGTCGACCGCATCGTTATCGTTGATGGTGACAATGATCGTGTTCGGCGAACTCAGCACCAGGCCACTGCCTGAAGGATTGCTGAGCGCCACAGTAAAATTCTCGCTGCCACCCTCGGCGTAAGAGTCGTCGACAATCGGTATTGAAATAGTGGCCAGCGATTGTCCGGCAGCGAAGTGCAAAGTGCCGGTCGTAGTTTGATAATCGCATTTTGCAGAAGCAATGTTGTTATGGGCGCTGCAATCCGTCGCACTGGGATCATCGATCGTGGCGTACTTCACATCCGCTGCAGCAGACGTGTTACCGGCGCGGGTCACTGTTACGTTTGCACTTCCCTCACCTTCGCCGACCCCAACCTGCGTTGCCGCAAACTGCACCGTGCTCGCGGAAGCTGAGGTTCCAAACTGACCGCGAATTTCACCGCTCGGGAAATTGCTGCTGTGAACATTGACGTACCAAAGTCCGTTTTTCAGATCCTGAGCTTGGGCGGCAGTCAGCGTAATCTTGAAGTCACTGACTTGTCCGCTCGGTAGCGGAAACAAAACTCCCGCAGCCACGCCAGGCGCAGCGGGCCCGTGGATGTGCGCATCGGTTTGCGGACTCGACAACCCACTAAAGTTGAGCGAAACAGTTGCGGAAGTTTCGTCAGGGCTTAGTACCAACGTGGCGTTCCCAGTTGCAGTCGAACTGTTTGGCGGTACTTCCTGGGCCCCGGTCAGATTTGCATAGAAGATGGTGTTCGGCTTTAACTTGATTTCGTAAATCGCACCGTTGATCAACGAGACTACAAATACGTTTCCATTGGGATTGGTTTCAATGTCAGTCACGACGCCGAAATCCTGACCAACCACGAGCGACTGACTTTCGGTTTGGTCAAACTTATCCAGGTTGTCAGCTACCAGGTCATTCAATGACGAGTCAGTAAATTTGAAATGTTTGCGATCGTTGCTGAACTTAAAGCGGAAGAGGTAGCCGTTGAGGAGCGTGGTGCGCGAAGCGCCAACCAGCAGGTCGCCCTCAAACTTCGTCCCCAATCCGCGGCCTTTCACGAAGCCGATGCCCGCGGGCGCGACGGCATACTTCCAGCTGAATTCAGGATCGGTGTATTGAGCGCCGGGCAACATGTAGAGTTTTGCCAGCGCCGCTTGCGGCGTGTCAGCGATGTTGCTGGGCGGCCAGCGAAGTTGCTGCAGGTTTCCAGCTCCGTAAGTTGACTCGATCGACTTGAATTCCGCAATGCGATTTATCGGTCCCATAACTTGAATCCAACCCCCGTTGAATCCAGCGCTGACACGATTCATTTCATCAAACGCATCATCACCGTTTTCCTGTGACCAGAGATACCCCGACAGTGGATCAAAGGCGAGGCCGAAACCGTTGCGCACACCGTAAGCGAAAAGTTTTTTGATGTTTGCGGCCGCTTCGCCAGTCAAGCTGGTTGAGGCGTTGAAAAACGGATTGTCCGAAGGTGTGGTGCCGTCATCATTAAGCCGGAGGATAATGCCGGTCATGTGTGCGTCGTCGGGCTCTGGTCCGCCAAACTGATCGTCGGGAACAGGTCCGCCGGTGGGCAAGTTTTGCAGGAACCCCCGGCGTCCGTTGTCGCCGAGGATAATGTACAGCTTGCCGTCCGGCCCAAAACGCAAGACGCCGCCATTGTGGTTGGCGCGCGATGGCTGTCCCGCGTCCTGCTGCAACGCATGCAACTTGATCAAGTTTTTGTCGAAACTCAGGGTTGAACCGTCCCAATGATAACGATCGACGCGATTGCCAAGGAGCGTAATTGAGTCAGTGTTGGTGGTGTCGCTGCCGGTGTTGCTTTCGCTCCAGTAGAGATAGACGTAACCATTCGTGGTGAACTGAGGATGCAACGCCATACCCAACAAGCCGCGTTCAGAAGCGGAGTTGACTGCGAGATCCAGAACGGTTGTGGAAGTCACCGCGCTGGTCACCGGATCTCTAAAAAGTTTTTGCACCTTACCCGTTGCTTTCTCCGTCACGAAAAAATTATTCGCATCAATGAAGGCGACGGCGGTCGGCTGGTCGAGCCCGGAAGCTACGGTGCTGACCATTAAGTTTGGATCGACCATTGACGGCAGCGCCGCTGCGGGTTGGATTTGCGTGTTAATACTCGCGCTGTTGTTGCTCGGGTCGTAGTCAGTCTGGGAAGCCGCGACTGTGGCCGAATTAGAAATCTGTCCCGCGGCTGTGGGAGTCACCGTAATGGTGACGATGGCTGAAGCATTTACTGCCAATGTTCCGACCGAGCAGGTTACCGTTGCGGTGCCGCTGCAAGTGCCGACTGTTGAACTAGCAGAACTAAAAGTCACGCCTGCCGGCAGCGTGTCAACGACAGAAACATTGGTCGCGCTTGCCGGCCCGTTATTGGTCACGGTGACGCGATACGCTAAGGACACCCCAACTTGCCCGGGATTAGGAGACGCTGTCTTGGTTAGTGATAAGTCGACACTTGCCGGGTCGATCACCTTTAACGTTACTTGCTTCGAGTGCATGAGACTCCCCGATGAGGTGTTGACCATGATCGGGTAATCACCCAACGGCGTGCCGGCTCCGGTTGAGATAGTTAACGTCGTGGACTTTGCAGTTGCGTCTGTAATGTTGACGGAAGCTGGATTGAAATTTGCACTGGCGCCGCCCGGCAAACCCGTAGCGTTCAAGTTCACTATCCCCGTGAAACCGGCGGACGGAGTTAGCGTCACCGTGTATTGTGCGCTGGCTGTAGGAACGACGGCCCGCAATGACGGAGTAACGCTTACGTCGTAATCAGGCGTCGCTGCAAACGGGGCGGCAGTAACGAAAGTCTTGTAGATATAGTCACCGGAGGTGTTTCCATCGTTGTTCGCCTGATTGCCGGCGACGTAGAAAGTGACGACGCCGATGTCAGTCGGCGGGGCGGTCCAATTGAAAGTCCAACTCGCCGTGTTTTGCTGGCCAACAAAAGTTCCCGCCGAAGTGTGCTCGATGTATTGACGCGCTGCGCCTGGTCCGGCGTTATTTAAGATCTGAGTTAGACCGTCAAGGCTCTGAAGATTTCCGGCCTTCTCATCTGACGTGTCGAGAACGGTCATTTCGAAGCCCCAACGCAGTCTGGTTGGATCAGGATTGCTGTGGGTGACTGTAATTGCGTAGGTTTGACCAGGAACGTAGGTCTGCGGCGCGGTGATGGTTATGTGACCTGTGCCGGCGTCGGCAGGCACGTGACATTCAGCGCACGCTTCTGGTTCTTCACCGGGGGCGCCTGTGTAGCCC
Organism: Pyrinomonadaceae bacterium; assembly: GCA_035472495.1. Classification (GTDB taxonomy): domain Bacteria; phylum Acidobacteriota; class Blastocatellia; order Pyrinomonadales; family Pyrinomonadaceae; genus PSRF01. Next base: position 588,573 of record DATIPD010000011.1, read on the forward strand.
GGGGGTGGACCTGAGGAGAACGCCTGCACCGGTTGCACTGCAGCGTTGTGCGACACAAGAAAACCAAAAATCGCCGCGAGCAGCGACGGCAAGATGATCAGCCGCGCGTTATGAAAGCGAGTTGTTTCCTTACTCGTCATGGTCAAGCTATGAAAAATAGCCTAGCGAAAACGCTAGGCCATTTTTACCTTTGACAAGTTCCCCCTCGTAGTGCGAAAGCTTCACAAACGTAACTGCTCAATTTCTTATCCAAGGAACCCTAAGTTAGCTGACGGGAAATGGCCGATTAATGGAAACACCGCCGTCAAATCAGCCGAGGACAGGCCGTACCAGGTAGCCAGAGTCGCGGCGTATTGCTCGATGGAAGTGGTCGGAATCCACCGGCCACGCGGACTGGCTCCGCCGTCGGTGTCATTTGGCCCACCAGGAGTAATATTCGGATACGCACCGTAGATCGTATGCCCCAGCACCGCTCCGCCGACAATCAACTGATGATTTCCCCATGCGTGGTCGCTGCCTACTTGCGCCGCGCCCGTACCCGAAGGCTGTAGCGTTCTACTGAAGTCAGACATGGTGAACAACGTTACCTTATCTTGCAAGCCGAGTTCGACAGTCGCATTGAAGAAAGCGTTGATTGCCTGACTGAGTTGCTGAAGGAGTGTGCCCTGTCCACTCAGCTGGGCTGAGTGCGTATCGAAGCCGCCAATTTGCACAAAGAAAATCTGGCGTTTCATGTTAATGCCGGCCGTCGGGTCGGTGCTCGCTTTGATTAGGCGAGCAACTTGTAAGAGCTGACGGCTGATCGAAGTGCTGGGGTTTGGAAACGGCGTGGTAAGGACGGGATTCACGCTGGACAAAGCGTTGTCTGTTTGAATTGAACTCGAGCGCACATCGCTTGCTGCCTTAACAAGTTTGAAATTGTTGTCGAAAGTGCGGAGTTCATTAAACGAGGCCATCCGCGAGTTAATCTCGGCGGTGGTGGCCCCCGGAGCGTTGTTAAGTTGCAGCACATTCGCTAGCGAAGTGCCGGAATCCGCCACTGCTAACTGCCTCGTATCGACTCCGGTCAAATACAGATTGACGCCGGCGATAGAGATATTGCTGGGGAACGATGCGCCGGCATTCAAACCAAGCGTCTTGTCGGCCAGTCGGCCGCCCCAACCAGTTTGGCTCACGGCATTGGCGATCGCAGTTGAATATTGACCTACCTGATCGGAGTGGGAGAAAAGCTGCAAAGGCTTTTTACCAGTGCCATTCTGATAAGTCGTGCGCGTCAGCGGTTCCACCAGTGGGCCATTGTTGCAAAGCATGGCCAGCTTTCCCTGATTGAACAGGTTTTGCAGCTCGGGCATGTTTGGGTGAAAACCAAACGATCCGCCACTCACTGGCGAAACCGGCAAGAAACTCGCTTGCGGAATGGCTAGTTGCGCAGTGTTGCGGGCGGTCGAATACTGAGAGTACTGATTCAGATCCAGGAACGTATTGTTCCCATCGTTGCCGCCGTTTAGAAACAGACAAACCAGCGCGCGGTAATCTGTCGCCGCTTGTGGAGTAAGCGCATGAACGACACCGAAGGTGTCCAGGCTGGAAGCCAGTGCGAAACTACCTAACGCGCATGCGCTGTTACGTAAGAAGTCTCTGCGTGTATTTGCCATGGTTGTTATCTCTGTATGTCGTACTGCGAAGAAGTTGCCGCGAGGTAAACAGCAACTCGGGCCCGTTTCTGATTGCGAGTGGTAACGTTGGCGTCGTTGATAGCATTCATCGCGGTAATGATCGATGTACGCATCTGACTGGACATAGTGCCGTGGAACAGAAGCGGGTTCAGAGCATCCGCGACATCTCCCGGATTTGCTGCGAGCGCTTCAAGATTTGCAGTGTCAATTGAAGTGCCGCGTGGCCGATCAGGACTGGCTGCTGTTGGGGAACTGTTCGCAGACACACCGCTGTACACAAGCGAGTTAATGTCATTCGCCCGGCGCAGTGTTGTCGAAGTCGACAATATGCCAAAAGCCGGCCCGAGGATCCCGGTTCCCGGTACTTCATAACCTGGTTGGTAATAACTGAAGACGGTGTTTGGCAGAAAGATCGGTTGGTCGAGTGTGCCGGTGAAATCGGTTGTAGATCTGTTACCCAGAACTCCATCGCTGGTAGAAAGCTTGTCAAACGATTTCACGTTGAAGGCGCGGAGGAACCCGTTGATGTACTGAGCGGGTTCACGAAGCTTACCGTAGTTTGCGGCAGTCTTTACGTCGCCACGAGCTTCCGGATCAAGCAGAATTGCCTGGACCACTGCCTTCATATTGCCGCGGGCATTTGAACAACCCGCAACGGGGTATAGCCCGGCGCAGTCGTTGTTAAAAGCTGAAGCGACCCTTTGGACATACGCTGGGCTCGGATTGCTGGTCACGAGGTGTTGAATTAACTGCTTACTGATAAACGGCCCAACGTTGGCGTGGTTAAACAAGTTGTCGAGCGCAATAGTTAGGTCCGCCTGCGCGCAGGCGATGTTCGGGGCCCCACTGGAACTTGAACACGCCGGAGTAGTTACTCCATTAAATAGCACCTTTGAATTGAAATCGTGGTTGGTACCACCGCGCGGGATCATCGGATCACGCCAGTTAGCTGTGCCCGGCGCGATTGTGCCCGGCACAAAATTCCAGCCGGTAAAGACTCGGGTGAATTCGTTAACCTGAGTTTGCGAATAGGAAGCCAGCGGCATTCCCTGCGCATCGAGCTGTGGTGTCCCGTCGGCGTTGAGTACTGCCGTGCCGATTGAGAAGAGTTGCAGCACCTCGCGTCCAAAGTTTTCATTTGGATTTGTTCGGGTGCTAAGGTTCATGTCCAGATATGAACCCATCGCCGGCGATAGCGTGATGTCCTGAAGAAGCGTGCGATAGTTTCCAAACGCATTTCGATCAAGCGCTTGCAAATAGATGGTCAACCAGCTGGGCCGATTGACTTCTCCGTTACCGGAAACAACCAGTATTTGGTGCAAGGCGAAGGCGACGCGTTGGCGCAACTGATCCTGACCGTAGAGAGCGTTGCCGAAGAAGGTGCGCTGTAGCGGATAGATCGAGAAATTGTCGCGATTGCAAACTGTCTGGTTGTAGTTTGGATCTCCGGGACTGCTAGTCGGGCAAGCGGTGCCGTCCTCAGCAGGAAACGCCAGGTCGGGATAGTCTGATCCCTTGGGCTGATTACTGACGGGTGCGCTGAACTGTTCATCCAGATAGGCCTTAAATCCTATCGCTTTCACGTGCGCGATGTCCGCTGCCGTTGGTCCCCAGGTCGCCTGCTCAAGAAAACGCACTGCGTCCGCATCCGACGAAACCTGACCGGTATAGGAATCAGGCACGAAGGGCACGTCAGCTGGTGGCGGTGTTGCCGGGGCGGGCGTTGGAACTGCTCCAATATCGTCTGTCGGACCGCCGCCGATGTGGCCAATGCCCATTCGCACTCGATTGCTGCCCATGCCGTGCGAGTTGAGTTGTAGTAGAACGTCGCCGAGGTCTCCCATGTCGTCGGCCAATCGCACGATGAACATCGTGATGCCCGGGAAACCTGGAACCTGTCCGGAATACTCGACGCGCAGTGGATAACGCTTACCTGCTGCATCCTGAGCGTCAGCCGTGAATGCGTTAGTGCCTTCACCCGCGAGCAGATCGAGATCCATTGCGAAGATGCAAATACGCGTGCGTGTGTCAGTAGCGAAGTTGACGCTTGACGTTACGCCAAAAGGTTCAGCCTTCAGCGTCACTGACTCCAGCGCCAGCGCGCGCGTCGTAACATCCGACGCGCTCAACAACTTCGGCGCGCGCGGATTCGCAGCCGACGCCGTGTTTGAGCTGGCGCAAAGGAGACTAACTAGAATGAAGGCAACGGCAGCTGGAAGAAGCCTGATGGTGCGCAGAGAGAAACGAGTTGTCATGGGTAGGCTCCCAACACAAGGTTCCAAAAAAACTAAGCAAAACCGACAGCTATGAGGTTTTCGTTTTGTCCCAATTGGATTGGTGGAGGGGCCACCCGGCCAATAACCCAGGTTGATCGAACTATAGCATTTTTGTTCGAGCCTGAGTCAACATTTTAGACGAACAATCCGCCAGAAAAGACGAAGAAAGTTTGTCAACTGGGGGCTACAAACGCGATGACCGATGGAATCTTATCAAGGCAATCCATTTGGGCGGTTTGACAGTGGATAAGCGCTTCCCTATCATCCACTACACTTGTCGGGGCGTGGCTCAGCCTGGTAGAGCGCTCGGTTCGGGACCGAGAGGTCGGAGGTTCGAATCCTCTCGCCCCGACCAGTTTTCCTTCGGAGCCCTTTCATCTTTGGGCCTGCCGACGAACCTGGCATCCCACTCAACAGTTCTCATAAAGTCCGACTCCAAAACGAAGTGCAATACGAGATCAAATGCACTTCGACAATCCGAGCAGAAACACAACTTGTCGTGTTTGCGGGGCGGCCTTAGCTGAGACTTCCGAACAACGCGTTGGTCCACTGGCCGTCGGTTGCAAAACCAGCACTTCCCTTCTGGCTCTCCCGTGTTCACCTGTTGATTCATTTCTCCTCCTCCCACTTGTCCGTGGTTGGCAAGGATCGAACCCGGTTTCCGAACACCCTTAGCCAATCAATCGGCCGTCTTAGCACTCCCCTCGCGCAAATGTTTGACGTGGCGACGCACCCACCAGACGATTAACAAAACGGCGACGATGCCAACGACAAAATCGAATCGATGGAACCAGGTCTTGAGCGTGTCGTCTTTATTCCACTTTTCCCCGAGCTTTTGTCCGACAAACGCGAGTCCCAGGCACCAGGGCAGTGAACCGGCGAAGGTATAAAGGACGAAGCGCTTGAGGTTCATGCGCGCAACGCCGGCGGGAAACGCGATGAAGGTACGGATCGCCGGTAGCAGCCGGCTAACAAAAACTATTATTTCACCATAGTTCGCGAACCAGCGGTCTGCGAGATCCAGATCGTGAGGTGAAACCAGAACATACCGTCCATACTTTTCAATCAACGGCCGCCCACCTTTGCTGCCAACCCAGTAAGCGACCAGCGAACCGAGAACACAACCAACTGCTCCCGCAACACCGACTAGCCAGATGTTCATTTGACCGGTTGAAACCAGGTAACCGGCAAACGGCATGATGATTTCCGAGGGCAACGGAATACATGCCGATTCAATTGCCATCAAGAGGACGACCCCGGAGTAGCCCATTAACGAAATCGTGGCCACGATGATTCCCGATAGCCATTCAATTAGTCTTGCGATCATTTAATTGTTAGGTTTAAGTTGACCAGCCGTGCTGCCCGATTAACGGCACAAAGGCGCAGCCTCCGTGGTCTTCCTGCCTGGATCCATTTTCAGTTTTGATAACGCGGACTAAACGTTGTGACTCACGTGAAGGTCCAACTGGCACAACCAGTCGTCCGCCAATTTTCAACTGCGTCACCAACGGCTCCGGAATCGTCGGTCCACCCGCAGCGACGAGAATCGCGTCGTAGGGGGCGTTGGCAGCCCAGCCAAGTGTGCCGTCAAAACATTTCACCGTAGCATTGTAGATGTTGAGTTGTCGGATCCGACTCTGTGCTTCTCGGGCAAGGTTGGCAATGCGTTCTATAGAGTAAACCTGACCGGCGACCTTCGCGAGGATCGCTGTTTGATAACCGGAGCCAGCGCCTATCTCAAGCACTCGACTATCAGTGTTTACCTCAAGAAGTTCGGTCATCCGCGCGACGATGTACGGCTGCGATATTGTTTGGCTGCCGCTGATCGGTAAGGCGTGGTCCCCATACGCACGAGCTTGCAGGGCCTCCGGCACAAACGCGTGCCGCGGCACTGATTTCATTGCGGCGAGCACTTTCTCATCACGGATTTGATAATGGTCGCGGAGACGTTCAACCATGCGCTCGCGCGGAATCAGGTAATCCTGATTTCTATTCGCAGGCTGTTGGCCGGTGGTTTGCACTGGATCGCTTTGGAGAGATATTCGTACTGACTACCTGAACTTCGCAGATTCTTACTTATGCAGTAACTCGGTGTCTTTCATGTAACCCCAACTTTCAATCGCTGTCAGAGCACGATGATCCGTCATGTCACTCTTCAGAGGGGTAACTGAAATGTATCCCTGGTCAATCGCATTGAAGTCGGTTCCTTCAGCGGCGCTATTGTTGAAGTATTCTTCGCCAATCCAAAAGTAGGGTTTGCCGCGCGGATCGATGTGTTCAGTGATCACCGGTCGCGCATTCTTAATTCCCTGCCTCGTTACACGAATGCCCTTAATCTCTTTGGCTGGAATGTTGATGTTGAGCAGCGTGCCGTCAGGAAGTCCCTCCGCCAAAACCTTTCGCACGGCCAGTACGGCAAATTGCGCCGCGTCGGTGAAGTCAAACCGATCGCGCGTCACCAAACTGAATGCCAAACCGGGCACGCCGAGAATCGTCGCTTCAAGTGCACCCGCAACCGTGCCCGAGTATGTCGCGTCATCGCCCAGATTACCGCCGTGGTTAATTCCCGAAGCACAAATGTCAGGCAAATTATCCGGCGGCAGGATCTTGTTGAGTGCGAGCGTTACGCAATCGGTGGGCGTTCCGTCGACGGTCCAATGGCGCTCATCTATTTGACGAATACGAAGGGGTCTCGCGAGAGTAAGACTATGCGACGCGCCACTCATTTCTGAAGCAGGCGCAACGACGAAGACATCACCCACCTCACGCAACGCTTCCTCTAGCTTCGTCAAGCCGCGCGAATGTATGCCGTCGTCGTTAGTGAGCAGGATTCTCGTCATAGCAAACTCGTCATCCCCAACGCCATTCGCCCGCAACCACACAACGGCCGCAAATTTGGGCCTAAACTTTAGGACGACTTAAGAGAAAAGCACCCAACGCAGTTGAATGCCAAGGGTTGGCTCTACTAGTCCGGTTAGTCACGAGGAGTCGTGCGCATGCGGCCTTTTTTCTTGTTCCGCTTGCGCGCGAGAGCTGATTTGAGTTTTGCCTTCTGTCCTGGAGGAATGAAGAACGCGTGTTTCTTCGCGTCCTTGATGATCTCTTCGGTCATCACTTTGCGTTTGAAACGCCGCAACGCACTTTCGATCGATTCACCCTGATTAATTGTAACTATCGCCATTCGCTTTCAGTCTTCCTTAAAGTTTAGATGTCCTTTTTGTTTGGCTATTTAACACGCTGCAAACCGCTATGGTCAAGGAGCGAGGCTTCCGTTGGCGTCGCGCTCCGGTCTTTTTACGCAATGAACCCCGCGAGCAACTAGTTCGTTCGCGGGGTTCGCGTAAAGAATAAGCGACCTTAACTAGACCAGCGCGGGTTCTGCAGTTTCCTGCTTCTTGCGACTCAGTCCCTGAATTTGGACCGGCTTGTCTGATTCCTTTGTATCGAGTTGCTTCTTAAGCACGATCTCCTGATACATCTTGCGCATCATGACCGCTTCTTCGTGCGCCGTCTTTGGACCTTCCATGTTCGGCTTGTTTGGCCGGGTCAGGTCGACTGCGTTCAGCACGAGGTTGTGCGTCTTGTCACTCATGTCAACCGCCTTACCGCCGGCGAAGATTTCGTGACGGCCGTGCTCCTCATACCACTTTGCAACGGTCGCATTCTGGTGCATGTTTTCAATGATATTGCGCCACCCGATTCCGGTGTTGTACGCGCAGAACGAAATCTCGCCTTCCTGCGTGCCGTAAGGAATGATGCACATTTCGGTGCGGCGGAAGTCGTAGTTGAAAAGGTCCTGGAACCACATGCCGGCGATGAAAAGGAAGTTCCAGCGATCCGCACGGCGAGCCTGAATATCCTGCTCCGTTCGATCGCCACTTACCTTCCCGTAGTCTTTGCCAGTCAAACCAAACGACTTATCAAACTTCTTAAAAAGTTCATAGAGGGTAAACGCTGTAGGTGACTTGTAGGGATCATAGTGTTTTAGCAACGCCAACCCCATCATGAGGTTTGACATCCACTTACCCCGCGCAGCGTCGGTTATCTTCTGCATGTCCTTGACCAGCCCAGGAATGTTTAAGAATTCCGGCACTGGACTCATCTCGCGCGTTTCCTTATCGATCATCACTGCCGTTCCCACACCGCAATTTGGGTGGCAACCGCAGGACACTTGTCCCCACTCGGCTTGCGGACCGTGAACCAGATCGGCAAAGTCGGCGAAAGCTCCCATCAGTGAAAGTGGAAACCAATCGCGGGTTGGCTCAGTGATACCAACCTGATTCTTAACGTCGTGCGCCAGGTGTGACAACGTATAGCGCTGTTGCAACCTGCGCTGTGGGGTGATCTCTTCGTCGCGCCCCGTGAACGAAACAGGCTGAAAGGACAGGAACGCGATTTTCTTCGGGTTGTCTAACGCAAAGCGAACGATCGAACCAACCTGGTCATTATTGATACCGTTGACCAAAGTGGTAACGAGGACGATCTCAACACCCGCTTCGTGAAGATTGTTAATTGCGCGCATCTTCACGTCGAAGAGATTGCCGACCTGACGGTGACTATTGGCATCATTGCCAACGCCATCGAACTGGAGATAGACGTATCGCAATCCTGCTTCGGCAGCCTGCCGGCAAAACTCTTTGCTCTTGGCGAACTCAATTCCGTTGGTAGCCGCTTGCACGCTGTTGTAGCCGACTTTTCTCGAATAGCGAATCGCCTCGATAAAGTGTGGAGAAATTGAAGGCTCACCACCAGAAAACTGCACCGACATCTGGCGACGTGGCTTGATCGAAATCGCGTTATCCAGAATCTCTTTGATTTCATCCATGCTCAATTCGTGAACGAACCCAACCTGGTTCGCATCCATGAAGCAAGGATCGCACATCATGTTGCAGCGATTGGTCAGGTCGACCGTGAGCACTGCGCCGCGTCCGTATTTGATGGTGCTGGAACCGTGGTTGTGGAGCTTCTCGTCGTTGTGAGCATCGATATCGCGTCCCGGGAACATCTTCTCGATGTGGGTCAGGAACTTTGCATCGATGGCCATCATGTCTTCGAAGTGGCCATGAACTGGACAGTCTTTGATCATCCAGATTTCACCATCGCGCTCTACGATCTGGGCCTTAATCTCGCCAACCTTCTCATTGATCAATACGCTCACGTCTTGCTTGCCTGTAATGATCGATTCGCGCGCTTCAATAACACAGTTCGGGCAAAGTGAGTCGGTGGTACGCGGCCAGCCAAGTGTCGGCTTGCTCTTCTGCCAGGATTTGAGCAGCGGTTTGTCGGACCACTTGGGGGTAAATGATGGATTGGGCTTGTATTTATTAACCGATGCGATGGCATTGTGCAGGCCACCGGCCGCCATCGTCAGACCTTTTTCGAAGCGCTTCACTAGTCGCATGCTCTCTCCTCTGAACCTGATTTGTCTTTAAGATTGCCGCTCGTGACGACGGGGAAAACACACATAGGCCTCACAAGCACTAAATCGAATGGCAACGACCATGCCGCCATCCCTGCCGCCGAACCTAACCGAATAAATGATTGGACTTAGTGGCAGAAGCCCGGCAGGAAACGCAGGTTACAGGATTCGTGGCGGCGTGTCAACACGACGCAGCTTCGGATTTACTAGCGATGGCGTGCCATTTTGGCCGCCTGGGCACGGGTTGGTTTGAGTCTAGGCTAGCGTTTGGGCGCGTAGTAGCCAACTCGAGCGGAAACGTGATGAGTGGGATTGGTAGTTTCCACCTGCACGCGGCGAAACTGACCATCTCGCTTCGTGTTTAGTGGCGAGTAGTAGAGCGTGTACTGGTGCCGAAGTTCGTCTGCGACCTCAGCGTAAACTTTTTCCAAATCGGCGAAGCTGGCCGGCTTGTAGAGTCGGCCTCCAGTCGCGGCCGTAATCTTCTCAAGGTTTCGTTCGCTGTTTGCCAGTGCCTCCAACCCCAGTCGCAGATCATCAATTCGCAACTGATTGAACTTAACGGTGGCGTCCGTCCCCGTCAGCAACTCGTTGAGCTCATCTTCCTTTTTCGAGCGCTCAATCAGGGTGTTGCTTACTACGTAGACAGTTGTTTGCGCTTCAAGGGCAGCTCGCAACGCGGTGTCGAATGTCGTCCCTCGCCCGCTGTCAATCCCATCAGTTAATACGATGATGGCGTGGCGGGTGTTTGGTCGGGGTGCCTGATCACGAGAAGCCAGCAACATGGCATCGTGAAATCGCGTGAACATCCCGGGCACAATTCGCTTTAGCGCGCGTCGTAGCTGCACCAAACTTCCGGTCCAGTCTTGCAACATCACCACCCGATCATCAAATTGAATGAGGCTTATGCGATCGTCACTCGCGAGATGAGAAGCAAAGCCTTCCGCAGCAACTCGGAAATCATCCAGGTTGCTAGCAACAGAAGATGACGCATCAACGATCAAGGCAACGTCAACGGGTATCTTGCGCAGACTCAAGTCACTCAATGGCTGCTCGACACCGTCTTCAAAGACATGAAAATCTTTTCGCGTGAGATCGTTCACCAGCATGAACGACTTATCGCGAACAGTCACAGGTAACGTGATTTCCGTCGTATTGATCGAGATCACGTCATCCGGATCGATTTCCTGTTCATCTGGAGTCGGCGTTGGAATCGGAGTTGGAGACTTGGACTGCGCAACTCCGGCGAGTGAAAGCAAGAGAGACAAGAACGACAAAACAATGAGCCTGGTCATTAGCGACGCAAGCGTTTGCCCTGAAGTAAACATCGGGCTAATTCCCTTTGGTCCTGGTAGAGTTTCTGCTTGAACCGACTGGTTTAGTTCCATCATCCATGGCGGCGGTCATCGCCAGGATGATCGGTTCAGTCACTCGCCGCCGCCGCAACTCTTCCAACTTCGGAACTGAGAGATCGAAATCTGCGGGCGACTCTTCGATCCGCTTGATGATGGTGCCCTCTGAAAAACCAGCTTCGACCAGCTTGATCACGGAATCATTGTTGAGCGTTGGCGTCCGTTCCATTTTGATGGGCGCGCCACCCGCTTCTGCAGGCGGACGAAGAATCCGGACCGTTGCGCTTCCAGTTGTTTGCGTTTCGCCATCACTGCCGCCCATCTGGCCGCGGCCGCTGCTCTGACTTCTCGAACCCGAACTGTTGCCAAAAATCCCCGACCCACCGCCGTCCTTCTCGTTCTTTCGGGAGTCACCCAAAACAGAATCGGCAGTCCAGTCGTCTTCATTGAAAACGAAGGAATCGTTCTGAGAGAGCATCGCCAGAATGATGTTTTCGCTAACACCATTGCGTTTTAAGTCGATTAATCGATCGGGATCCAGATTGAATCGATTTGGACGGCTATGAATAATCGCGATGACAGTTTTTTCCTTGAAGCCGGCACGAACCAGTTTGATGACGGCCGCATTTGTAAGTGGAGGCTCGGAGGTTTGCGCGCTGGCCGACCAGACCACGGCACTGGTCAGGATTAAGCTCAGGCTCAGTGCCAGCTTGGTGATCAAACTTCTCAAGATCGTTTTACTCACTCGCCACCACCCACCACGGCGACCTCAGCTTTGGCTGTCGCCTTTGGCTTAGCGTGGCGATAGCGATAGCCGATTCGCTTTACGTATTCTCGCGTCTCCCGATAAGGCGGCACTTTGCGCCCGAACTTCATTACCGCACCTTCCCCCGCATTGTAGCTAGCCAGTACCAAATCGATTTTTCCGTTGAACTGCTGGATAAGTTGTCTCAAGTAACGCGTACCGCCGGCGATGTTTTGACCAGGATCTGATGGACGACGGATGCCAAAACGCGCGCTGGTACCAGGCATCAACTGCATCAGCCCTCGCGCCCCCTTCGGCGAAAGCGCGTGCGCGTTGAAGTGTGACTCCTGTTCCATCACACAAAAAATCAAATAAGGATCAACGCCATACTTCGAACCGTTCTGCTTGATGAGTCCATCGATACGTGAATTCCCGGTTGTCCAACCACGCGCTTTTTTAGAAGAAGAGTCGGATTGGGCGAGACTTTCCACTTCCTCGCGTTCAATGTGGTCAATGCGTGTCCGCTCAATGAAAACTGAAAGTGAGCCGCGGCTATACCAGGCGCCGGAAGCTGATTCACTTACGCTATCAGCCTCAACTCGCGCACCACCAACCAGGTAAATCCAAACCGGCTGGTCGATAGAACCAACTGGAGTTGGTTCGGACGGTTCTGGTTCGTTCACATATTCCTGAGTGTCCGCCCGGGCCGGCTCCGCCGGCGCGCCGCGTTCAATTTTTTTCACCCGGTCGCGCGAAAGAAGATGACTCATTCCGCCGCGCCGGTACCAGATTCCCTGCGCGCTCTCCCAGGCTTCGTCGACTTCAACGGTGAAACCATCTGACAGCTTCAGGCGAACTCCGTTGTCTTGACTCACAGAAACTGGCGCTGAGCCTGACTCACTTTTCTTTTGCGCGTTGGCCGGAGCGCTGCCAACCAGCGCGATCGCGGCGAAGAAAATCAGAGTCTTTATTGTGTTCCTGATGGTCATGACCTTGCGCGGCTCGCCGACAACAGCTTTTTACAACTCAAGTGGATCCGCCAGCGCGCTGTCGTCCACCGACTCATCGGCGACTGACGGCTTGAATTCGTGAGCAACGTCGAAGCTGTGTGCTGAGCCGAAGTAGTTTCGCCAGGCAACGTCCAGAATCTGCGGCGTCAGTTCAACTGACTGACCTTCAAACAAGCAGATATCGGTGGCACGATCGAGCAGGTCGCGCGGCTCGCAACCTTTCATTTGCCGGTGCTCAATCTTGTACTTATTAAGCACATGATCCAGGACCGACGGCTGGTAACGAACGCCGCGCGCATACGCCTGCCGCTTGAAAATCTCCGAATAGGCGCCGGGAGTTGGTGGTTCAACTCGAGCGCGGTAACCCATCCTTCTGAGAAACGCCTGATCGGCGAGGTCGTTTTCATCAAGGTTGGTTGAAAACACGACGAGTTGTTCAAATGGAACTTCGATTTTCTTGCCGGTGTGCAATGCAAGGTAATCAACGCGGCGTTCAAGTGGCACGATCCAGCGGTTGAGTAAATCCTGCGGCGCGACGCGTTGCCGGCCGAAGTCGTCAATAACGAGCGTGCCTCCGTTGGATTTCATTTGGAACGGCGCTTCGTAAAACTTTGCCGACTCACTCCAGGTCAGATCGGCGTTTTCCAGGGTGAGTTCGCCGCCTACCACTACCAAAGGTCGCTTGATCAGGACCCAACGCCGATCATACTCAACGGGCGTGACGTCCAGTGGCGCGACTCGATGACAGTGCGCATCAAACACGCGAATGATCTGTCCATCAATTTCGACGGCGTACGGAATCCAAATCGCGCCGGGTAAGGCGTTGTTGATGCGCTCAGCGACGGCGGTTTTCCCGGTGCCTGGCAAACCTGTCAGGAACAGCGAACGCCGGGAATTGATCACACAGCCAAGAGTCTGTAGCAGTGAATCCGGCAGAATTAGATCGTGGAAAGCGGACTGAACTGTTTCGAGTGAAGCAGGATGTGATGGGATCGACTGCAAACGCATCATGTGCGCGTAGTCGTTAAGGGAAACAGGCACGGCGCCAGTATAGCCACAAATGTTCAGCAGTCTGACCAGTCGATCCCAACCCCGATCCAGCATGCTGTAACGCGTCGAACCGACAGCTGTTTGCAAACGAACTTCAATTAATTTCTCGCGATAAAGTTTTTCCAGAATCTCTTCGGTGAGGGCCTTCGGTAGGTGTAGCCGTTCGGCCACGGCTGAGGTGGTTGGCTCGGGAAGCATGGCCACATGCTTGAGCGCAAGGTCACACAGAAAGGCTTCACCGATTCCCAGGTCCGCGAGTTCCTCGGCAACGGGAGGACCCATCGATTCCAGTTCAACGCGGGAAAGTATTGTCGTTTGCGTCATCACTTTATCTACCTTGCCGCCACCGCGGAGCCCGCGCTGCCAAGCGTTTCGCTAACGGATTGTGCTTGCTGAGTTCGTCCGGTACTGCGGTAAAGAATTGCCAGCCGGCTCAACGCTAAGGTCGAATATGGCTCGATGTTGCGAGCAGCTTCGTAGTACTTAATCGCCTCGTCATCTCGGCCGAGGCGCTCGAGCATGCGCGCAGTGTTCAAGTTGCCGGTGTAGGCTCCAGCCGCGCGGGCAAAACATTTGTAAGCTTCGTCAAACTTTCCGACACGGCAGAGGGCCAAACCCAGATTGTTGAGGATTCGATCATCTGTGGGCTCGAGCTTTGCGGCGCGCTTCAAACGATCGACCGCGGCGCGGTAGTTACCGCTTTGGTAAAGTGAGAACCCGAGGTTGTTCAAGGTCTGCGCATCTTCAGGTTCAACTTTCACGGCGCGTTCGTACGACTCTTTCGCGCGATCACCCAGGCCTTTGCGGTCGTAAGCAATTCCTAACAGGTTGTGCGCCTCAGTTAACCTTGGATCTAACGATGCGGCCGTCGAAAGTTCCGTAATCGCTTCATTGAGCTGACCGTTGTTCAGATAAGTGCGACCGTTAGCCAGGTGCTCCTTCGCGGAACTCGCCGCCGAAAGCTTCTTCACATCAACTGTGCGACTATCGTCGACACGAGTAACTCCGACACTTTCAAATCGCTCCGCGTCTTTCTCCGTCATGCGCTGGATTCTGTTGTCGTCCTTGTGACCAAACAAACGACCAAACGCCTTGAAAGGAGCAGCAAAGATTTTGGCGACCTTGTTCCCGTCGTGCTTCATGTTTTCCGGAGTCGTCCCGGCGTTTGAACCGGAATCTTCAATCGCGTTGGCGTCAGGATCACCGTCGCGTTCAGTGGTTGAAGCGCTCCACATTGCCGAGACTGCGACCGTCAGGACAAAAGCGATGAGAATGGCGATTAGTCTTCTCTTGTTCATGGTTCAACTCCTTTACATCTTTCCGAGCGTATCCATCAGCTGCAGGGCCGCTGGGCCAAGGATCGCGATGAACAGTGTGGGAAAAAGAAAACAAGCTAACGGGAAAAGTAACTTGACGGCTGCTTTCTGGGCCGCTTGTTCGGCCCGCTGGCGACGTTTGGTGCGCAGCGAATCTGAAAACGCCCGAATCGCTTTGGTGATCGACGTGCCAAACCTATCTGTCTGAATCAGCATCGCGACGAGGCTGCGGAGATCGTCGACGCCCGTACGATCGGCGAGGTTTCTAAGAGCTTCATCGCGCTCACGGCCCACTCTGATTTCCAGGTTGGCGAGTTCGAACTCTTCACTGATGTCGGGGTGAACGTCCTTGAGTTCCGAGCTCACTTTCATCATGGCGGCGTTGAGACCGAGACCTGCTTCAATCGAGATGACCATCAGGTCGAGCGCATCGGCGAGGCCCCAGCGAACGAGTTGCTGTCGTGAGCGAATCATTCGTCTCAGCATGTAACGCGGTAGAAAGAACCCGATTACGAAGGCGAACAGGACGTAGAGAACGGCGTTTTTAATCGTTCGTGACGAGAGTGCGCAGACGATAGCGACAACCGCCGGGAAGCTCGCCATCGTAATAAGTTGAATCGCGCGAAACATCGCCGGCGCCGTCGTGGAACGGATGCCTGCCTGCATCAGTTGCTTCTGCAGCTTCTTAGCTTCGGCAGCGGATGGCGGAACCAAACGATTCAAAGGTGAAGCAATCCGCTCTGCAAGTTCGGATGTCGGGCGCGTTTCCTCCAAAGAGATCGGCGCCAAACTGCTACTCGCACTTCGCTGGCCGAGTTTTTTCAGTCGTTCGGTCGCGGCACTCTGTGGCTTGTAGAGCAGCCAGTAGATTCCCATCATGCCGAGCGAGATACAGACAAAAGTTGAAATGGTTATCAATAACAGCATGGTGTTTGTTAGTTGTCAGTGGTCAGTAGTTCGTTCATGTGGTTGGTATTCAGGGGGAACTCGGTAAGCAGTCTGTGGTCGATTTGGCTGGATCGGGTTCTACAACGAACTACTGACCACTGACTACTAATCCTTCTCAAATTTTTATCCTCAAGATCTTTCGCACGATCAACATTCCCGTAACTTGCAACATCATTGCTGTAGCGATCAGGTAATGTCCGCGCTGATCTTTCCACAGCACCGACATGTATTCCGGGTTCATCGCGGTGATTACGAGCGTGACGAAAATAGGCAGCGCGCAAAGCAACCAGGCGGAAATTCGCGAACTGGTTGTCAGTGTTTTCAGGTCTCCCAAAATTCGAAAACGTTCGCGGATGGTGTAAGCAACTTTTTCAAGAATCTCCGCCAGGTTGCCGCCCGTCTCGCGTTGAATCAGTACTGCCGTAACGCACATGCGCAAATCAAGAAGTGGTATTCGCTGGGTCAAGTTTTCCAGTGCAAGTTTGAGCGACAAACCCAGGTTCTGCTCTTCGTAAGTTTTGCGAAACTCGGTCGCGATCGGCTCAGGCATCTCGCTCGAAACCATGTGCATAGATTCCGAGAAGGCATGACCAGCGCTGAGTGCGCGACTCATCAAGTCGAGTGCGTCAGGAAGATGTTCAAGGAATTGATCAAACCGCTTCTTGCGTTTCCACCAAACGTGAACAAACGGCAGCGCCGCGGCCACTAAGCCGGCAGCAAGCATCAAGAGAATTGACGGACTCAGAACCGAGGAAGCCAACGCCGCTAGAATTCCCGCCATGCCGGAAAACATCACCAGTCGCGATGGCGTGATGTGCAGGTCAGCCTGGTCCAGCATCTTCTTCAAATGCAGAGCGGCCTGCATGCTGACCAACGCTCGATTTAATGCGGGTATCTCGCTCAGTAGTTCATTGCGAGCCAGGACAACTTCCACATCTTCGGTGTGGGCGGAATGGAGCAGGGCCTCGGCGAGACGCTTTTGCAGCCGCGCACGTTTGGCATCAGATCCCTGCGTCGCCAGCAGATACCCGCCGAGCACGAGGAATAAAGCGAACAGAAAAACCAGGAAGGAGATAAGCATCGTTCTTACATTTCCTCAAAGAAGACTCGGGGGAGTTGCAGCCCACACGCCTTCAGTTTTTCGGCAAAACGAGGACGAATCCCGGTTGGACGGAAGCGTCCGATTACCAGACCTTGCGAATCGACTCCGGTGCGTTCGTACAGGAAAATTTCCTGCATCGTGATCGTTTCGCCTTCCATTCCGGTTATCTCGGAAATTGCGGTGACTCGCCTGGTTCCGTCTGAAAGGCGCGCTACCTGAACGACGAGGTTGATAGCGGCGGCAATCTGCTGGCGCATCGCTCGATCAGAAAGACGCATGCCCGTCATTTGAATCATCGTTTCCAGGCGAGCCAGCGCGTCGCGTGGGGTATTCGCGTGAATAGTCGTTAAACTGCCGTCGTGACCAGTGTTCATCGCCTGCAGCATGTCAATCGCCTCGCCGCCGCGGACCTCGCCGATCACGATGCGATCGGGTCGCATGCGCAGCGCATTGCGGACCAGATCACGCTGCGTTACTTCACCTTTGCCTTCGATATTTGGTGGTCTCGTTTCGAGCCTGACGACGTGTGGTTGTTGCAGTTGCAGTTCGGCGGAGTCCTCGATCGTGACGATTCGCTCGTCTTCAGGAATGTAAGCCGACAACGCATTCAGCAAAGTAGTCTTACCTGCTCCAGTGCCGCCGGAAATCAACACGTTGAGACGAGCGTTGACGCACATTTGCAGCATGTCAGCGATGTCTCGCGTTAACGCTTTGTTGTCGATTAGCGAATCGATTCGCAAAGGCGTGGTGCCAAAACGACGAATTGAAAGCACCGGGCCGTCAATTGAAAGTGGCGGGATGATGGCGTTGACGCGCGAACCGTCGCGCAACCGAGCGTCAACCATTGGCGACGATTCATCGATACGTCGACCAACGGAAGAGACGATCCGTTCGATGACACGCATCAAGTGCTCGTCATCCTTGAAAGCCACATTGGTCGCTTCGAGTTTTCCGCGGCGCTCCACGTAGATCGTCCCGTGCGAGTTCACGAGAATGTCAGAAATGGTTGGGTCGCCCAGCAGCGGTTCAAGCGGTCCCAGGCCGAACAGTTCGTGTTGCACCTCGTTCACGAGACGATCTCGCTCGGCAGTCGACAATGGCATCGCTTCCTGCGCCAAAACGTTTTCTGCCAGGCGCGAAACTTCCGCATGCACCTGCTCCGGACTCAGATCCGCCAACTTAGTCAAATCCATCCGATTAATCAGCGCGCGGTGGAGTCGCGACTTCATTTCCTGAAATGAATGGGGACTGCCGCCTTCGGACCCACTGCCGAAGCCGTTTCCTCCGGGGCCGCCCGCCGTGTCTCTGATTAATCTTTCTCTCAGTGCCATGTCTCTACCTCTGCTCCCTGCTTGCGAGTTTTGGAAATTGGAAAATTACAAACTCATCTCGCTACCGCTCACCTGAAGCCCAACGCGATCTGTCGTCTGCTCAGTCGTTGGTTGACGTTTGAAGATTGAACCCCAAAGCGCGCGGCGCGGTTTTGGATCCTCGTGAACCGCGACCTGACCCGTCACGATCGTTTTGACGACGCGACGAATTTCCTGGGCGACTTTAGAATTAGGATCAGACTGGACCAGCGGCCGTCCCAGATTTATTGAGGTCACTGCCGTTTGATAATCGCTGGGAACGAAACCGATGACCGGTTCACCAAGGAATTTTTCAACCTGGCGCAGGTCGAGATCGATCTGTTTGCTCCAGCGATTGACCACAATGCGGATTTTCTTGCGTGGGTAACCGAGACGGTCAAAAATTTCGAGGGCCCGCTGAGTACTGCGTATTGCTGGAATGTCGAGCGTTAAGATCAGAATGATCTCGTCGGATTGATCGAGAGCCGCCAGTGTGATTGAGTCAAACGTGTGTTGCGGATCGAGGACCACGTAGTCGTACGACTCGCGCAACCGCTGCAGAATTTCGAACACATGCTCAGGCTCGATTTCGTCAGCAGAATCCGCTTCTTTGGGCGCCGCCAGCAGCGAAAGATTCGAAGAGTAAGGCGTAACAAAACTATGAATCAGCGAGTCGTCAAGTCGGTCGCGATTCTCCGCCATGTCAGCAACTGAGTACTTTGGATCAAGCCCTAAGAACAGCGGCAGGTCGCCGGCCTGAAGATTTAGATCGACCAGACAAGTGCGCGCGTTAGTTGACGCCGCCAGGTTTGTCGCAATGAACGATGTGCCGCAGCCACCCTTGCTGGAAAACACCGCAACCATTCGACCTTTTTTCTTGGGCGCCTCAACCTGCCCCTCACAGAACTCCGCCACGCGATCCAGCACCGTCTTTAACTCCTCGGCACGAATCGGAAGTTGCAGAAACTCGCGCGCCCCCGCTCGCAGACTTTGCAGCAACAAATCAGACGAAGCGTTTTGTGCAGTTGAGATCAGAACGGTCTTCGGCGCTTCGGTGGCTAGACGTTGGATCAGCTTGATTGCCTGTTCTGAATTGGCGCCGACCGCGACGATCGCCGCCGCTGGTTTCAACCGCACGATCTCCTCGCGAAGCTGCTCGATATCGTCTCCGCCCGCGAGTAGCTGCACTCGACTATCCGTTGCTAATGCCGCCCGGATCTCTTTGAAGTTATCGAGTCCGGTGCTTAGAACCACGACTGAAATTGATTGCGTCATCTCTTATGCTCGACGTTTCTGATAATCATCCGTCCTCACGCAATCGTGGAGACAGGTTAGTTGGGAATAATGCTGCAGGCCGCCAGTGGGTTTGCTGTGGGTGTATCGCAAGGAACAAAGCCGGCGCTCTCGCCAGGCAAAGAAGTGCGATAGGCGGGCATGGTCGTAGTCGCTCCTACGAACGGCAGCGCAAACTGGAACTGGTAGCTGCTGATGCTTACAGTAGCTCTTGAACTCAAAAGAACGCCGTTGTAGTTCTGATACTCAACGTTCACGTTGCTCGTCGTTAGACCGGGCGCCACGGGAATCGCAGTTGCGGGATTGGCATTCGGGTCGCCGTAGACAACCATATATTTGACAGCCTGAATTCCAGCGCTGTCGTTCTTGCGAATGGTGGCATAACGCGCGCCCCTCCGGGCGGCATCGCGCAAAGCGTTGTGGGTCCAGAAGAGTCGACCAAACTCAATCACTCCAAACACCATCGTCAAAAACACAGTCGCCACGATGGCAAATTCGAAGAGCGCCGCGCCACGTTGTTTTTCATCAAGTCTTAGCTGCATCATCGCCTTCCACCTCATCGCGATCATTACAAAGAGACACTTCTTACGAGCCTGCGGTCGGCCCGTTGTAAAGTTGATGCATGGTTGCACTCGCGTTCATTGGGATAGCGAGCGAAAGCGACGGGACTCCAGTCAGCGCGCCGAGATCGAACAGTGGCGTGTACTGGTAGTTCACAATCTTTACCGTCACCGAGTCGATGTTGTTGACTGAGGGACCGTTGGCCTGGACCACCACGTTCGCGGTTGTTAGTCCTGGAACAATTGGGCCGTGAGATGTGTCGGAGTAGTCGCCGTACACGACCATGTTGCTGGTCTCGCTAAAAGTCCAGGACGCATTCCGTTCCCACTTGCAAGCGTGCCGCGCACCAGCCCGAACCGCGCTAGTCAGCGCCGAGTAGGTGTAAAAGAACCTGGCAAACTCGCCCACCGCAGCCAGCATCAGGATCATCACTGGCAGCGCGATGGCCAACTCCAACAACTGAGTGCCTCGTTCCTTTTTGAGAAAGCGACTGACGCGTTTTTTTGTGTGAATCAGCTTGGCCATGACGTTACCTCACTTGTAGAGCACAGGAATCGTTAACTCACTCATTGCCGAACTGCCTGGCGAAAATGTTCCTTCCGGAACAGCCAATGGCGCGCCGATGTATTCGACGTCCAAATTGCAGCTTCCCGTGTTGGGCACGGTTGCCATTTTCTTCTTGATGAAAAAGGCCGCGAGGCGGTTTGAAGTCACAGTTCTACCGGCAATGTTGTAAGTTGAGTTGTCAGCGATCGGCACAGTCATGATGCGACGGTTCTTCATTCCGGCCGCGTTCTGCACCACACCATTACCCTGCATGTCTGTGTACTGCTGGTAAGTGATGTTCTCCTGCGTAATCGTGTCGGGAGGTTCGTCGACCGGATTCACACTGGGGTGGACATTGGTCGGGCTGTAGTCGCCGAAGCGAGTGTTGGTTCCGATCTTGGCATACCGGCACATCTCCGCTGCCGATAGTTGAGCAATGTTGTAGGCGCTGCCGATGTAACCGTAGGCATGTATCGGTCCAGTGAGCACAAGATCGCCGTCCGGTCCGGCCAACACGCGATAACTCGTCGGCGCCGAATCGTTGTAAGCCTTGGCGTTGAGGGTCAGCGCCGTGCCTTTAGTGATGGGCGCGGACGCCGATTCGATAAACGTGAACGCCGTGTAGAACTTGTTCATCGTCAATCCAACCGACATGCCAGCGGTAGCCTTCGCGGGAATTGTCTGCGTCGGCCCCAAAGCCAGCGCCGCGAAAGTTACTCCCACAGGTTTAGGCGGGATGCTTACCTTGACGAAGCGGATACCCGTCGGGCTAGCCTGGGCGCTGGCGCTATCAACGTAGGTCCCATTTAAGTTGTTCGAGAACGTGATGTCAGCGCTCGTGATAGCAACGTTAACGCTGAAGTCGTAACGGTTAAGGGCCTTCGTGGCTTCAGTGACCGCACACTTGACTCCACCCGACGTTGAATTGAGTTGTGACGCTGCGGCGAGCGCTGCTGCATCTGCGGCATTTTGTAGTTCAGCCTTGGCTGTATAGAAGTGACTGACATCCACCGCCAGACCCGTGGCTAAGAGCAACGTCAGCATGCTGATCGCGCTCAATGCGAGTACTGATCCGCGTTCGCCTTTTCGGTCCTTATTTACTCTTTGCCTAATCATTTCTTCCTCCTCAAACGTTGCAGTTCCCGACGTGTTTGCAATTACGGTTTGAGAGGTTCAGGGGCGTTGTCGATCAGCTTCGTCATGGCCGCAGGTAATGCCGGATTGAGACGCGGTGCGCTTGACCTGGCTGGTGAATCACCGCTGCTGACATCGGATCCACTTTTTGATTTCGTGTCGGCTGGCGCAGCTGGAGTCGTCGCTGCCGGCTGTTTTGGTTCGGCCGGAGTTTCAGTGGCGTTCTGTCCAGTTGAAAAACCAGTTCGACCCTGGATTCCCTCGCCCTTTGGTTCCAGACCCAGCGGCGATCCGTTTTTCAGCCCATCGACTCCGTGCATTTGCGGAATGTCGTCGCGATTCACCGGCTTAACGAGTTGGGCAGTCACAACGAACATCAACTCGGTTTCCTGCTTCTGAAACGATTTCGATTTGAAGAGATTGCCGATGACCGGAATGTCGCTAACAACCGGAATGCGAGAAAGAGATTTCGTCTCGGAGTTATCGAGGAGGCCGGCGAGCGCGAACGATTGACCATCGCGCAGCTCAACACCAGTCTTTGCGCGCCGAGTGCGAAGGCCAGGAATGATGAATCCATTCAGCTTTACGCCGTTTGCGAAATCGATCGTTGAAACTTCAGGCTCAAGTTCGAGGCGAATGTGGTCTTCATCAACGATGGTTGGCTTGAAGTTCAGCCGAACGCCGTACTCCTTGAACTCAACGGTTACAGCAGCACTACTGTTGGATCCGCCACTCTGAACAACTGGAACTGGAAACTCACCGCCCGCCAGGAAGCTCGCCTGTTGTCCGTCCATCGCAATTAAATTTGGCTCGGCCAGCTCACGAAACGCACCCTGCGTTCGCAGCACGCGAAGCATACCCGCCGTATTGATCGCGCGGTTGAACACAAACAAGTTCAATGCCGGCGAGAGGAGAGTCTGCAACGCGATCGAAGTTGGACTGGTGTCCGCACTTTGAAGGCTGCTTGGTCCCTGACCGCTGTTGATGTATCCACCGGTGCCTCCGTCTGGAAGTGCAGTAAACGAAGTGGCGTAGTCACGCAGCTTGTTCCTGTTTACTTCAGCGACTCGCACTTGCAGTTGCACTTGCGCCATGTTCTTCACCGGCGAAGCAAGCATGTTTACCGTCTTGAAACCGGCAGCTTGCACAACGCTATCAACTTGCGCTGATGTCTGTGGCTCCGCGACGCTGCCTGAGATAACGACCGAACCATTCGCCTGGCTCAGCCGAATGTCATCCTTCGGAAACAACGCGCGAATCTGCGAATCAATCAATGAAAGATTGGCCCGCACGAACACGTCGAAAACGAGATAGTCGCCACCCGACTGTTCCCAGGCGATGAAGTTCACCTGACCGAAAGCTTTGCCGTTCACCAGGACCTGATCCGGTGTGACCAGCACGGCCTCGGCGATTTCCGGATTGGAAACTGAGAAGCGACCCACCGGTCTGTCGAAGTTGATAACTCGCGATTGGCCTACCAGGACATTGATCGCCACAGCTTCCTTGTTTTCCTTGAAGGACGCCACATAGGAAGTTTGCGCGTGGCTGATGGAGTGGACTAAAACGATCGTCAGCGACGCCAGCAGCAAACTGATTCGGCGCGTGATTGGGGAACGACTGTGCATGATCATGAGCTCCTTTTGGTAACGATGGTCTGTTCTGGTTTCGTGACGTGCTTGTTCTTGTTCATCACGGAAAATCTACGCTGCGCTTCTTGGTGCCTTCGATCATTTCAACCGAGGCTTTCGGAGGCGCGGGTACAGGCGCTGTCATGGCAGGCTTCGGGTCAACAGGATGCTGACGCACTACGGGCCGCGATTGTTTGGGCTGTTCACTCTTCAGCGAGCCGGGCTCAACTTGCGGCGTTGCATGATCGCCATTGAGCAGTCCGCGCTTGTTGATACCGGACGTCTTCTCATCACCCTGGTCAATGGAATTGCGCATCACCAGTTGAAGCTTGCCTTCGCTGGCAGCCAACGCGAGTTTTTCGGCTTGTTCAGGGGTCACCAGCAAAGTGACGGCCTTGACACTGTTGGCCTCACGTTCACTTTCCGGCTTGTCAATATTTTGACCGTTCGCGAGCACCTTGATGTTCTGCAATACAATCTTCGAAATGGGATCTTGCATACCGGCGTGCTCCGCGGGATCGATCACGACCACCACGTCAACAAGTGTTCCCGGCATGACGAAGCCCGATATCCCCACGACGTCGTCAACTTTGACGGTCATCGCCCGATAGCCTTCCGGAATGATCGCTGACAGGCCGCCGGCTGTTCCTTCGGGAGCAAGTCTGGCCTCAGTTAAGGGCTCGCGGGGCGCAATGTTTACAACCGCAACGCGACCCGTAACTTTTTCCAGCGAATCAAAGGCGCCATCGGGCGTCGACTCCGGGGGAAACTGAACGAGCATCAGCTGTTCGGGGATGATTTTTGTACCGAGTGGAATTGCGACTTTGGCAACGGCAACACGGTTGAGACTCTTGGTGTAGGCTTGGGCGCTGGATAGATAGCGAGTGACCGAAACTGCTGCGAGCAACCCAAAAACCAGTGCACCAGCTAAGACAAAAAAGAAGCGTTTGTTACGCATAGTTAACTCTCCCGTGTTGTCAGTTGATCAAGAGCGGACTCGCTTTTCGCGCGGGTCCTACGTTCTAAAGATTGCTACTGAAATGACACTACCCATCGTGATGGCTACGCCGTAAGGAATCGTGTGTTTGCGATCCACCGGGACCGCAAACTTGGGCATCTGCCAGCCGGGTAACATACCTACGAAGATTTGCAGAACTCGATGCATCGTGGTCATCACCTTGCCGGCGCGAACCATCGAGACGATTGCCAGCAGACCTCCAGTTAAAATGACGACGATGAAAGTTGGCAGGACTAGTTGAGTGCCGGTGACCGCACCAATGGCAGCAAAAAGCTTGACGTCACCAGCGCCCATTGCCCCAAACACGTGCAACATAAACATGAGCGCGAATGCCATTGCGCATCCACCCAGGCTAGCGGCTATTCCAGGTAGACCAGTAAAAATCCCATTGATCGCCAGGCCCGCGGTTAACGTAGCCAGGACGAACGCGTTTGGAATTCGTCGATACCGCACATCGTAATAGGCGATGATGATCGCCAGTGGTATCAGCAGGGTGATGTTTACGAGCGTTTCGGCCATTTGATTACGTCCCGGAGACGCGACTAACCAGTTCGTTAAGTCTCGCGCCTATTGCTCCACCCAAAGCGGTGTATGCGACTGCAACGGCAATTGCCACTAACGCTGCCGCTATTGCGTATTCAGAAAGCTCAAGGCCGGTTTCATCTCTTAAAAAGCTTCTCATCTTGATTACCGTCCGTTGCTTAGATTGAGGGCGAAGGAGTCTGTCCTCCTGGCGGGAGCGGACCTTGGCGCGCTTTGCTCCGACTAAATCGCAGTCAAAGCGCGCCTTGGTCGCGAGCCTGAATTGCGGTTACTTGCCAGTCGTGATGGTGTTTCCCAACGACGTGATTTTTCCGCTGATGGCAGTACCGAGGGCTGAGAATGCGCCAACAACTGCGATCGCAACCAGCGCTGCGGCAACTGCGTATTCCGACAACTCAAGACCGGTTTCATCGCGAAAGAATTTTCTAATCATCGTTTTGCTCCTTTAAGTTTTGGTTATTGCGTGACACTTCGTTTGCCCTCTTCCAGGTAGAAAGAAAGCGCGCGGTTTAAAGAAGTCCTCGTGATGTGAGGGCCACGCTTGACTGTGGCCCTCCGCGGCTTCCGCGTGTTTGAGACTCGACCTTGGCCGTGCGGCGACCAAAACCATTGAGCCCACTCACAGCAGCGCCACATAGAGTCAGTGCCAACAGCAAGCTTTCGTTTCCCGCCGCCACTGTGACCCGTATGGCAATGACAAGGCCTAACGCGAGCACAGGGGCGGTGATTGCGATCAATGCTAGTGATACAAACTCTCTGGGTGTGATTGCCTTCATGAGATCTTCTTATGTAGCGTTTTCTACTTCGTGTTTCGCGACGCCATTGTTGGTCCGCGAACGATTGGTTCCTTAACAATCGATGTGCCAGTCGTTGCGACCGTAGAAACCTCGGTAATCCATGGCTCTTGGCTTTGATCAACTCTGGTTCTTGTCGCCGAGGGTTTACACCACGAGCTATCACCGAGTGGTCCAATGTGAGTTGAGTTGAGACTGAAGTGGGTTTTTACTGATCAGCGTATCTGTCGCCGCTAGTTGTCAGCTGATGTCCTTGTGTTACTCATGTCGGCTACAAGTTCACAAACAAAAACACCCGAGACTGCTCTCGAGTGTTTCTCATTTCTTCAACTGCGGACGATTACTATCGTTCGGAACGAAACTGAAGTCCAGGCTCGGTGTCTTCCTGGAGAAAGTCCGTAATATCAATTGCCAAGCGCTTGATCTTCTTGTAGAGAGTTTGCCGGGAGCCAAGCCCTAACGCCTCGCTGGTTCGCGCGACATTGCAGTCATTCCTCTTTAAGGTCTCCGTGATCACACGTCGCTCGTAATCTTCAAGTAGAAGTTCGAGATTATCTGCCGAACGCGTGTCGCTGGATGACTTCGGCGGGCAAATGTGTGGACTGATGTCTGCCGGCATAATGTGACGGTCCTCGTCAGCGTAGAGAACGAGTCGCTCCATCTCGGCAGCGAGCTGGCGAATGTTCCCCGGCCAGGTATAGTTTTCCAGTGCGCGGATCGCTTCCCATGTAATTCCCGCAATTGGCTTGTCATTACGGCGGGAGTAATGAGTCAGGTAGTGAGAGATTAGAGCGGAAATGTCTTCGGGTCGTTCTCGAAGGGGTGGGACCTTCACTGCCAGCGTGGCGATTCTGTAGTAAAGGTCTTCTCTGAACGACCGTTCGCGAACCAGCTGTCCCAAATCTTTGTGTGTCGCTGCAATGACACGAACATTTACCTTCCGCGGCGTTCGCTCCCCCAGTGGATGAATCTCACCCTCCTGAAGAAAGCGAAGCAGTTTGGGTTGCAGATTGAGTGGGAGGTCACCGATCTCGTCCAGAAAAAGCGTGCCGTTCTCGGCTGCTCGAATCAATCCATCATTGTCATTCAATGCGCCGGTAAAACTTCCCCTTCGGTGTCCAAAAAGTAAACTTTCGATCAACTCAGGCGGCGCAGCAGAGCAGTTGAAAGCAACAAACTCCTTTTCGGACCGTCTGCTGAGGCGATGAATGGCATGTGCAATAAGCTCCTTGCCAGTGCCAGACTCGCCGGTGATCAAGACTGTCGACAATGAGTCCTTAATGCGATCCACCGTCCGAGCCACATCGTTCATCGCGCGACTGGCAAATATCATCCCCGGCAGTGAAGCGTTGGCGCCAGATTCGGACGACCGCTGAACTACGTGAGTCGAACGATTGAATGATACGTGCGCGTGTGCGAGGCGAGTAACATCGACTATCGCCGCAAGATCATTTGCTTGGCTGAACGATAGTGGACGCACACAGTGACCATACAGAGCCGCACCAGGAGCACCATGTTTTCCCGAGGCTAAGACAAAGCAAACCGAAGAATCACCAGGCTGAATGTCAGGCCATGTACCCAATGTTGATAGTGCCTGGTTGACAGTTTCTCCGCCAACTTCCAGTTCAAGATCATCCAAGCCTTCGGCCCAACTGAGCTTCACTCCCTGGTCATTGTTTATAGTCCAAATCGAAAGGCCATACATCGGTGCAGTCGATTCAACCAGCAAGCTCAATTTGAGCATTACCTCGTAGAGTAAGTCTGGGCCAGAGTTGGCTGCCTGGCAGAGTGCCCTAACAATCGAACCGATCGGCAGGTGGTTCTCCGGATTCAACTTTTCACTTTGGGAAGGGAAACTTATGGATTCCAGCATTAGCCTCTCCACTTTAGCCGTGTAGGACATCGACTTCACAAAAGTCGAAGCGTTTAAGTTCTGGGCATGAGAGGCAAGAAAAGGGGCAAATACTGAGACGCTTGCTGGGTATTGGAGACGCGGAGCGCCCAGCATTTTCGGGTAGGAGAATAGCCGCGAGAACTGGCTCTGTCAACCCGTTTAAACGCTGCCCGACTTCCAGATTCTTTTGGGTCTTTCTGTACGCCGAGCGTTCGCCTTCATGGGCCGTTAAGCTCCATTACTTCAAGTAAACATTGAACTTAGCTGGTTAAAGCATTGCAAAGATATTGCTTTACAGCATTAAGCGCTGGTGCTACATTCCGCCAACCTTGCCGTAAATCATTGACTGGCAACGGATTGGCAGATGATCAAAGCACATCAGATAGTGGTAGGGGTTGAGACGATATCAATTATATTGTGCCAAGCGCGTATTTAGATTTAAGCAGCCCCTTAAGAACTCAATAGCCTGAATTCGGTCGTAAGCAGTCTAGGAGACCCCGTGATGATAGCACTACCGGATTTGAAGCTGCGAAAGATTACTCGATCAAAAGTAACGATGCGAAGAAAGTTAGCTTCTTTGCGTGTCTCGTCACGGCGCCGTCAAAGGCTTCGCTTGACCCGAAGTACAAAAGCACTTGAAGGCTAGTTAAATCAGGAATGAACTGGGAGGTGTCCCCTTGAGCAGGGTAATGAATTCTTATTGGGTTGATGAGCGTATTCGGGCGCAACGAGTGGCTCCGCGGGCCAGTTCTCCGTTCGCGGCGGTGAGAGAGATTTCTATTGACATCATCGGCACGCCCGCTGAGGTGCGCAGGCGTGGCGGCGTAATCCCATCGTGGGTCATTTTTGGAATGATTATTCTTGGCACTTTTTCTATTTGTGTCGCAGTCACCATGCGCACCAGGGCGAAAATGTCGCTGGCGTCTGAACAATACGTTCGCATGCAGACCGACGTCGATGAGCTACGCAGTTTTAACCAATCGCTGCGGTTAGAAATCGACAAACTGCGTTCCGATCCACGCACCATCGAGACTGCTGCACGTACGCGACTCAACATGGTGCGCGCAAACGAAATTGTAGTTCCTGTTGAATGAGCATTTTAGGGGAAGCTCATTCGGCGACGACTTCCGTTTCCCTGCCCGTTGCCCGCTAGTTCCCCTGCTTTGAAAACTACCAACGCGAGTGCCTACCCGGTTTGCGCGGCCGTGACTGCCATCACGGCCGCGCCCTTTCATTTAGGCTAAACCACTTTCCAGCCCTCATTGACACTCGATTTTTGCTCCACTAAACTCAACTTTCTAAGGCCCAAGATAATCATTAGCAAATATGGCAAAAATCAAAGCGGTCACCACGCCTGCCGACGAAGAAGTTGAACGCTGGAAAGCGCAAACCCTCGAGCCTTTATTGGCGAAACATCCTGAACGCAAAGTACGCTTTGAAAGCGTCTCACTGGAGCCGGTCGAACGACTCTATACTCCGGCTGACACCGCTGAAATTGATTTTCCGAACGACATTTCGTTCCCGGGAGAATTTCCCTACACAAGGGGAATTCATCCGACTGGATACCGCGGCAAGCTTTGGACCATGCGCCAGTTTGCCGGTTTCAGCACTCCTGAAGAAACAAATTCTCGCTTTAGATACCTACTGGCACAGGGTCAGAACGGTCTGTCCGTCGCCTATGACCTGCCTACCCTGATGGGCTATGACGCAGACTCGTCTCTTTCCGAAGGCGAAGTTGGCAAATGCGGCGTGGCTGTGTCGTCTCTTGCTGACATGGAAGTCTTGTTTGCGGGCATTCCGCTTGAACAAGTCACGGTTTCACAAACAATAAACGCGCCGGCATCCGTCTTATTGGCGATGTATTTAGTCGTTGCCGAGAAACAAGGCGCCGACTGGAAAAAGATCTCAGGCACGCTACAAAACGACATCCTCAAAGAATACATAGCTCAGAAGGAATGGATTTACCCAATTCATCCAGCGATGAAACTGGTGATAGATACATTCGAATTCTGCATGCAACATGTGCCTCGCTACAATCCAATTTCGGTTAGTGGGTATCACATTCGTGAGGCTGGCGCGACGGCGGTCCAGGAACTAGCGTTTACGCTTCGTGACGGGCTCGAGTATGTCGAATGGGGTGTGAAAGCCGGCCTGCCACTGGACTCATTCGTTCCGCGGATTTCTTTCTTCTTTAATGCCCACAACGATTTTTTTGAGGAGGTCGCAAAGTACCGCGCCGCGCGCCGGATTTGGTCAAGGGAGATGCGCGAACGTTTTGGATCCACAAACGAACGCACGCTAAAGCTTAGATTTCATACGCAAACTGCCGGCGTTTCATTGACGGTCCAACAGCCACTTAACAATATTGTTCGCGTGGCGATCCAGGCGCTGGCCGGAGTGTTTGGCGGCACGCAAAGTTTGCATACCGATGCTTACGATGAAGCACTCGCCTTACCCACTGATCAGGCTGCCTTGATTGCTTTAAGAACGCAGCAGATCATCGCTGAAGAAACTGGTGTGGTGAACACAGTGGATCCACTGGGAGGCTCGTATTTTGTCGAATCATTAACCGACAAAATGGAGCAAGGCGCGCTGGACTACTTCCACAAGATCGACTCCATGGGCGGAATGGTCGCGGCAATCGAAAAGGGATTTCCACAACGGGAGATTCAAGATTCGGCGTACCACTATCAAAAGGCTGTTGAGCGAGGCGAACAAATAATCGTCGGCGTGAATAAGTATCAGATGGAAGAAACGAACTCGGTCCCCATCCTCGCAATTGACGAGACCGTTCGCACCCATCAAGTCGAAAGACTGGACCAAACTAGAACCACCAGAGACAACGGATCAGTTGCAAACGCTCTGGAAAAACTCAAGCGGGCCGCTCAGGCCAATGAAAACACCATGCCGGCGACGATTGAAGCAGTGCGCGCCTATGCAAGCCTCGGAGAGATCTGCTCTGCCTTGCGTGACGTCTACGGTGTCTACGAAGAGCCTGCTTTTTGAGTTGAATCCAGTCGAGGTGGTCAGTTGAAACTAATGCGGCTTTTTATCCTCACTTGTCTAACTCTGCTAATAATCAGCCCGGTTACGACCAACGCTTTTCAGTCCGTTAAAGCAACTACTCACGCCTTGGATCACGCAACGATCCAGCGTCGCCGGCTTGTGCTGGTGCGTAGTTCTGCGCTCGTTGGCGACCGCTCCTTCAAAAAACGCGCGGTGGTTGTATATCCGGTAATCTCTGGACTCGACGCGTCGATCCTGGGGCGCGTGCGTTCTTTGCTCAACTTCAAAAACATCTTTGACTACTCATTGACGGAGTACAAAGAAGACACCTGGTTGGACGAATTTAGTTATCAGGTAAACCACAACGGAAATTATTTGCTCGACATTACCTTTAACCAGAGTGGCTCCGCTGCGTATCCCGACGACCAGTCAAAACATTTCCTCATCAACCTGAAGACTGGCCGAATTGTTGCAGCCGCCGACGCATTTGAAACCAAAGCACACGCGACATTGGCTGCAATGGTGAACAAAAAGCTGAAAGCTGAGCTCAAACAGATCGCGCAAGAACTCAAGGAATCGACAAATGATCCTGAGGATGCAAGGATTGCGAGTGAAGCGCAGGAGCCGCTTGAGTTCAAGCCTGAAAACCTTGAGGACTTCTCCGTTAGTTCGAAGGGCGTTACGTTTTTGTACGATGCCGGCTACCCACACGCGATCCAGGCATTTCAGCCAAACGGAAAATATTTTTTCAGCTATGCGGAACTGAAGCCATTCATTCGACGCGACGGACCACTGGGGCAATTCATCCAATAACGCTACAATACAAAAGATGAACGAAAGAAAAATCCGTGTGCTGGTTGCAAAGCCCGGTCTTGACGGCCACGATCGCGGCGCAAAAGTAATTGCTCGCGCATTGCGCGATGCCGGCATGGAAGTCATCTACACCGGGCTCCGTCAGACACCGGAGATGATTGCTGCCGCTGCGCTTCAGGAAGACGTTGACGCGGTGGGTGTATCAATCTTGAGCGGCGCGCACAACACTCTCTGCCCGCGGATAGTTCAACTTCTCCACGACCAGGGCATGGACGATTGCCTTGTTTTGTTAGGCGGTATTGTTCCCCAGGAAGACATCGCTAAATTGAAGTCACAGGGCGTGGCGGAAATTTTTCTTCCGGGAACGTCGACTGAAAACATCGTCAATTTTCTTCGCGCAAACGTCAAACCTCGCGAGTGAATCATTGAGCGAAGGGCTGCCGTCAGTAGTAACCGAAACGCTCGACTCGGTGGCGATTATCCGCTTTAACCGTCCCGCACAACGCAACCCACTTTCCCTAGCAACACTTCAAGAATTGGATCGATTAATTGCGCCGCTTTTTGCCGGCGCAATCAAGGCGGTGATCTTCACAGGCGCTCATGACGTCTTCGCATCTGGCGCTGACATCCGCGAACTCGCAAAGCTAGAGCCGAAAGAAGCAAAGGAGTTTTCAGAGTTCGGGCAGACCCTATTTCAAAAAATAGCCACCGCAAGGGCAGTGACGGTCGCGGCCATTAATGGCTACTGCATGGGTGGCGCTCTCGACTTGGCGCTCGCGTGCGACATTCGAATCGCGTCGAGGTTCGCAAAGTTCTCGCACCCGGGCGCGCGTCTTGGAATAATTACCGGCTGGGGTGGTACTCAGCGGCTACCGCAATTAATCGGCCGAGCGAGCGCCCTTGAATTTTTCGCGACAGGTCGAATCTTCAACAGTGAAACAGCGTTAGCAAAAGGCCTCGTAACTCAAATTGCTGATCCCATTTTGCCCGCCGCACTCGATCTCGTAGCTCAACTTCCGCAAGTCAAATCCTGAAGTTCGCCCAACCCGCCCATAATATTTTTATGGATTCAAAACCAAGTTTTTGGATTTACGTCAGGCTTGCTCCCTTCTCCACCTCAAGAAAATCAAGCCTCTTGCTGGTTTTTCGCGGTTAGAGACGGCGGGTACATAAGTTGCTGCGTCAATCGCATGCATGTTCGAGGCGAAAGTACGGAAGTACAAGCCTTGCTACTTCCGCACCTGGTTCAACCACAAGCAATCCGATTAGTCCCCCCAACTGACCCTCAAGCAGAATAGGAGGCTTCTAATGAATCCCAGCAGGTGCATTCCGAGACGACACCAAAACTTGATTTGGATGTTGTTTGTTGCGTTGTTTCTGATGGCTGGCTCTGCGCTGGCGCAAACCTCAAACACGGGAACCTTGACCGGTACCGTAAAGGATGAAAAAGGCGCTTCAGTGCCGGGCGCGACCGTAACCGTAACCAATCTTGCTACGAACGCTGAACGCACAACTGTCACCACTGGTGAAGGCGTTTTTGAAATCTCACAGCTTGTGCCCGGCTCTTATCGGCTGGAAATACAAGCGACGGGTTTCTCAAAAGCAGTTGTGGACAGCGTAGTAGTCAACGTGATGCAGCGCATAACAATCAATCCAGAATTACGCGTTGGCGGCATCGGTGAAACGGTTAACGTAACGGCTGACTCGGCATTGGTTGAAACAAGCAAGACTGATGTCAGTGGTGTAATTGATCAGCGGCGTCTTGAGAATCTACCAGTGAATGGGCGGTCCTTTGCTTCGCTGGCGATTCTCATTCCCGGCGCTACGCTTGCTCCGTCTTTTGATCCAACCAAAGCACGCGTGGGAACATTTTCCGTGGGTGGCTCATCAGGTCGTAACTTGAACATCACTATCGATGGCGGCGACAACAAGGACAATGCGGTCGGCGGCATCCTGCAGAACTTCTCAATGGAAGGCATTCAGGAGTTTGCGCTTTCCACACAACGCTTCTCAGCGGCTAACGGCAGGTCAGGCGGGGCGCTGTTGTCAGTTGTCTCCAAGAGTGGATCGAATGACATTCACGGTTCAGTCTTTGGGTTTTTCCGCAATCAGCGGCTGAACGCAAATGCGCCGGCACTATTAGCAAAGGCAAATGCAACTTTGTTCCCGAGTGCAAGCGATGCAGTCAAGCCTCCGTTTAGCCGGCAACAATTCGGTGGCAGCATTGGTGGTCCAATTAAGAAAGACAAAGCGTTCTTCTTTGGCACAGTTGAGCGGACCCGAGAGCGTGGCAATTCCATTGTGCCCGGCTCAGACCAGGCTGAGATCGCGTCCCTACAATCTTTGGGCTACCAGGCAGTCCGTTTCCTGCCTCAGCCTTTCAACGATTGGCAATACACGGTCAAGGGAGACTTTAATTTGTCGTCCAAGCATACGCTGGTTACTCGTTTCGCTGGACAGAACAACAATGCCTTGAACGATCAAGCTGGCTTTCTTATTGTCCGCACGGATCTTTCGGGGGGCAACCAGTCGCTAAACACGCTCTACAATTTCCTCGCCTCCTTAACCTCAACTCTGAACTCGCGCACAGTGAATCAACTCACTTACCAATACTCGACGTTCGACAATCGGATACTGGCAACCACTGATTTGCCGCTGCTGACATTCCCTAACGGTATCGCAGTCGGTCGCAACGGCAATGTGCCGCAACAAACGATTCAGAAAAAACATCAGTTCCGCGACGATCTTAGCTGGAACCACGGCAACCACAGTTTCAAGTTCGGTGGTGACCTGGTGTTCGAGCCCACGCTGGGTGGTCTCTTCGCATTCAACTCCGCGCCCGAGTACGACTTCTCATTTAATCCCAGTGAGATCGCACAGAATCCGGGACAGTTTCCGCAAGGCTTTAAGACCACTCAGGTGTTGCCTGGTCCAATCACCTGTTCGACCATCGTCGGCACTCCTACCTGTACCCCGGCTGATTTAGCGGGCAATGGGGTAGTGTTCGAAGTTCTGTTGTCAGGCGGTGATCCGAAGTTTGATCTGCGAGAAGGGGCGAAGCAATTCGCCGGTTACATCCAGGATGACTGGAAACTGACTCCTCGCTTTACCCTGAACATTGGTGTGCGCTACGACGTCGATCTTGGCTTTGTTGATGCCAAACATGCCGCTGAGAATCGCGCTTTTCGAGCCTTGAAAATCATCGGTAGTCCGTTTGCGGAAAGACCAGTCCAGGACGACAAAAACAACTTCTCGCCACGCATCGGCTTTGCCTGGGATATCGCTGGAAATGCTCGTTCAGTCGTGCGCGGCGGATACGGCATTTACTACGACCAGTCGTTTCTTAACGTGCCCTTGTTCGCAGTACAGCAAGCCAACACTGAGATTTACGCCACCTTCTTAAACGACGGCGCGAATCTGTCGGTTAGTTCACCACCACCCGCGATTCCACGTCCGCTGGTGAATCCTCTGCCCGGCACGCGCGGCAGGATGCTCGATCCATTCTTCGAGTCTCCTTATTCGCAACAGTGGAACTTCGGCTTCGCCCAGGAGCTTGGCAAGAACATGGCGATCGACTTCGACTATGTTCACATTCTCGGACTGCACGAGTTTACGTCGCTAGACGTTAACCCACGAATCGGTCCGCTCATCGGCTCAAACCGATCCTCGGCAAACCCGCCCCGCGTTTTGGCAGCGCAGTTTGCGGCTCATGCTGCAGAGCTAACCGCCGCCTTCGGCACTGCTTCACCTTTCGCGAGAATCACTGTGGCGCAGTCTGACGGGCGCTCGCGTTATGACGCTTTCACGGTGGCGTTCAAGCGACGTTACGCGAACAAGTACCAACTCAATGCCCACTACACGCTTTCGAAGTCAGTTGCCTGGTTCGGCCAGACGGGCGATTTCGGCAACGTGGCCCAGAACCAGTTCTTTAAGTTTGATCCGGCCGCCGACTTTGGTCCGACAGACGCTGACGAACGACATCGCTTTGTGGTTTCCGGAATTTTTGATTTGCCGGCGGGCTTCCAGGTGGCGCCAATTTTCCAAATGGCGTCGCCCAGATCCTGGAGCGTCTTTCCCTCCTGTGTCTGCGATATCAACAAGGACGGCGTGACGCTCGAGAACCGCGAATCACGCGACGGCAACGACCAGCATTCGTTACCGCCAAACACGCGCAAGGGCGATAACTTCTCTCAGTTGAACGTCAGAGTATCGAAGTTCTTCAACTTTGGTGAGAAGCGAAAACTGGGTCTGTTCTTTGAAGCATTCAATGTTTTCAACACCGCCAACTTCGGCCGCGAATTTCAAAACGTAATTGGCGAACCGGATTTCGGCAAACCAATTAACTTCTTCGGCGCCACCGGTTTTTCCGAGCCCCTGGGTATTCCCTTCCAGGCTCAACTCGGCGCTCGCTTTACCTTCTAGCAGTAACAACCCCGACCGGGAGGGCACCTCGTGCATTCGCACGGAGTGCCCTTTCGTTTTCTTTCCCTATGGGTAGAGAATATCTGCCATGCGTTCAGCCCGCGTCATAATCTTTAGTATTGTCGTTCTTTTAGCGACTTCTGCTTCGGCTGCGGCCCAGGGTTCGAACACACTTCAAGGCAGAGTCATCGCGCCTGATGGTAGTCAACCAGCTGCACCGGTGAAGGTGACGCTGACCTATAGCGGCCGGCGAATTTACGAAACGTTTACTGACCTAAGTGGTCGTTTCTTTTTCTCCGGCCTAAAAAAAGGCACTTATGAACTCACGGCGGAAGGTGATGACAAAACTTTCGTCAGCACTTCTGTGACTGCAGATGTCGGCGCTTTTGGCAGTGGGCAGCTTCTCACGCAAGACATTCAGGTTCGTCCGATCGCAAATTCAGCAGTCAACAAACCGGGCGTCGTAAGCGGTTTCTACCAACCGGTACCGAAGGCAGCTCGCGAAGCGCTTGAGCGAGCTCTCGAATTAAGAACTGAAAACAAAAAGGACGCGTCGCTGGAGAAGCTCCAACAGGCCTTGCGAATATTCCCGGCCTACTTTGAAGCTCACCTGGAGCTGGGCAATCATTTCCTCCAGGCCGGCGAGTTTGACAAAGCGATTGCCCAACTTGACGAAGCGCGGTTGATCAACCCCAACGATGAGCGCCTCTACCAATCCTTCGGCCTCATCCTCATGCAGCAGAAGAACTACACTATGGCCGTCGCGATCTTTGCTGAGGCTTCCAGGCTTAATCCAACCAACCCGATGAACACGCTTATGCGGGCCACTGCTTTAATCTATGAAGCGTCGAATCTCGAAATGTCAGTATCAACCAATGAGGGACGCAGAAGGGACCTGCTACAACAGGCCGAGTCAGCACTGTCACAGGCCGGCAAGTTAAGCGATAACAAACTGACGGCGGATTACCTGACGCTCGCAGTTTTTTATGACCTGAAAGGAGAACCGGCCCGAGCGGCCGACGAATTGGAAAACTACTTGCAGAAAAAACCTGACTCAAAAAATGCGGAAGCGATCAAAAAAGAAATCGCGCGGTTGCGCGCGAAAGTAAACGACTCGGCCAAGCCTTAGTCTCAATGGGCCCTTTCCTGTTATTTCTTCGCCAAAAACTTCGCAATCCCCTGCTGACAGTCTTCCGTCAAGCGCGCAAGAACGTTGACGTCTACTCCCGTTTCGAGCGCGGCACCAAATGACATTCCGTCCATCTGATAAAAAAGTGACTTTGTCAGAGCTACCGCTGACTTACTCATCTTTTCAAAATCGCGAACGTAAGCGTCAACGTCGGAAGCAAAGCTTTCCGAGGTACACACCCGATTAACCAGCCCAAACTCGAGCGCTTCAGTGGCGCTGATTTGTTTACCCAGAGTAATTAGTTCGAAGGCTCGTTTCTCTGAAACATTGCGCCGCAGTATCGCCATCACCATGGCGGGCACAAAGCCGATTCTTACCTCCGGGTAACCAAAGGTAGCGTCGCTGGAGGCAAGAATGAGATCGCACGCGCTCGCCAGACCACAGCCACCGGCAAGGGCTTTGCCGCGCACCGCCGCTACAACTGGAACGCTAACCTGACGTATCAAGACGAACAACTCCATCAACGAGCGCGCGTCGTCAACGTTCTCGTTAACGGATCCAGCGGCGATTTTTTGCAACGCTGCCACGTCGGCGCCGGAACAGAAATCACTACCCGCACCGGTAATCACAACCACCCGCACGCTGGCAGCTTCGTTCGCCTGACGCAGGAAGAGCTTCAGCGAAGCAATCACTTCGTCGTTGAGCGCGTTTTTCTTTTCGGGCCGATTGAGTGTGACGCGCGCGATGGCGCCGTCAACCTCATACAGAACCGACGTTGAATCAGACATATTCTTTCGTTACGAGCTCAGTTCTGATCTCGGTGTTCAGAAAATCAAGCAGTGCCGCGTTCACAATTTCCGGCGCTTCATTCTGCACCCAATGGCCGCTATCTGGCACGCGCACTTCGCGATAATAAGCGTCAATGTATTTCTCAAGTCCCTTGACGGTTTCGGGCAGGATGGCGAAGTCCTGCTCACCATAAATGAATAACGTGTGAACTCGGACTCGGCTGGATTGCCCCGAGCCAGTTTTCCTACCGCCGAAGAAACGGTCGAACACGTTGGCGCGGTAGTAGTTGATTGCACCCGTCAATGCGCCCGGCTGACGGGCGGCTTCCTTGTAGAGTTCGATTTCTTCTTTCGTGAAGCTGTTCTTCCGCGCAACCTTGTCTGCAAACGAACTACGAATCGCATCATAGTCCTTTCGCCTGATTGCCCACTCGGGCAGTCGCGGGATCTGAAAGAAGAACATGTACCAACTGCGCAGGAATTGTTTTAGCGTCAGGTTGGCGCGCCAAGTGGAAAGTAATGGGACTTGAAGCACGGCGAGCCTGGAAACGCGATCAGGATATTTCTGAGCGACTGCCCAGGCGACGCCGGCGCCCCAATCGTGACCCACGATCACAGCTTGTTTCGCGCCAAAGTGATCGATAAGCCCGATCACGTCGCCGACCAACTTATCAATCTTGTAGTCTTCAATGCGCGACGGTTTGTCGCTGAGATTGTAGCCGCGCATATCGGGCGCCACGACATGAAAGCTTCCGCTCAATGCCTCGAGCTGTTTTTTCCACGAGTACCAAAATTCAGGAAACCCATGCAGCAGGATAACCAACTTATCGCCCGCGCCACTCTCGGCGTAGTGCAAGCGAATGCCGTTCACCGCGGCGTAACCATGGTTGATCATGGGCTCGTTATTCACCTCAAGCAATACTCGATTCAAGAAAGGCGGGGGCCTGCCCGCCTTCCTGACCTGAGGTCTCTGAGTTGACCGTGATTCCTGGTTGAACGGCTTTCAAGGAAGAATAAACCACTTAGTTGAAGAAGCTCGGGGTCAGGAAGGCGGGCATGCCCCCGCTTCGTTTTCGTAGCTCTTAGTTAAACCGGAGTCTTTGCGCTTCAATATCAGAGATTTCAATTTCCATGCGAAGTAACGCAGTTGAGAATGTCTTGCCTTGCGCGTCAGTCATTAAGGAAAGAGTGCCACCGCCGCCCAGGCTTTCGTGCAGCAAAAAATTCAGCGCGCCGAGATTTGGCAACTCGAAACGTTCGATGTTTCCTTTAACGATGCCGGTGAAGTGTTGTTTGACACGGTCCGCCGTCACTTCGCGAACGAGGATCGGGTAGATTTCATCACGCAATGCGATCAAGCCGACATTTGCCGTGTCGCCCTTATCGCCCGAGCGCGCGTGCGCGAGTTTTACTAATTGCACCTTCATACTTCGATAATGCTTACGCTGGGCACGATCTCACTTTTCCGAATTAACGCCGGCCAGTAAGCAACAATCTCTTCAACCTTCGGACGTCCTCCGGCAAAGCCGGTCACTCCCGGCGGACCGGTCAAAACCAGCGGCGCAATCTCCTTCGTAAAACGCTCGACTGCTGCGCGATCGTTGCCCCTGACACCAACTCGCAACTGAACTTCCGGCAAATCAGCAGCCGGCTGCCCTGCCAGTGGTCCATGCGTAGCATTCGCGCCAACAAACTCCGTCAGCACGTGTTCGAACTTTAGTCCCAGACGATCGAGCCGCTCTCGCAAAATCCTGCCGGCAAATTCTGCTTTCTCATAGGCGTCCGGCCAGGAATAAACCAGCGTGCCGACGGCCTTGAAGCCTGAAGAATAACTAATCGAGACTTTGAAGAACTCTGTTGCCGGTCGTCCTTCGATTCCAAACACACGCACACGATCTTTGCCGTCGTCGGCTAATCGGACTGTAGTGAAATCAGCGACGCAGTCTGGTGTGATGTATTCGTGCGGATCGCCCATTTCATAAACAAGCTGTTCCTTAACTGAAGGAATGGTCACCCAGCCGCCGGTGTTTTCATGTTTGGTGACGACGAAGGTAGCGTCGGGAGCGACTTCGACAATTGGGAAACCAACATCCGCGAGGTTTGGGATGTTGCGCCAATCATGCTGACAGTTTCCACCTGAACATTGCGCGCCACATTCAATGATGTGACCGGCGATTGTCCC
Organism: Pyrinomonadaceae bacterium; assembly: GCA_035472495.1. GTDB lineage: Bacteria > Acidobacteriota > Blastocatellia > Pyrinomonadales > Pyrinomonadaceae > PSRF01. Next base: position 628,567 of record DATIPD010000011.1, read on the forward strand.
TGCGGCAATCTTGTTCCAATCGTCGTTCGCCCAGCCAAATTCGTGCAGCAGCGGCGCCAACGTCAAGCCTGTGTCCGTTGCGCGACCGGTTATCACAACTTGAGCGTTGCGATTGAGCGCCTCGAGCATCGGCGCCGCACCCAGGTACACGTTCGCGCTTTGAATTTTATCGCGAACTGTTGCGAGCGGCGCGCTGGTGTCCATGTTGCGCAATTCATTGCCTCGCTCCAGCAACTCATCCAGCCGCGACATAATGTCGTCGCCAGTTACCAGACCAAGCTTCAACTTACCGGCGAGCCCAAGCTCGAGCGCCACGTTCTTAACTGCCGCGGCACACCCTGCGACATTTACGCCGCCCGCATTCGCCGTTACCCGAATATTTCGTTCAACGCATGCAGGGAGAATTTGCTTCATCAACGGGACGAAATCTTTCGCGTAACCCGCCGACGCATCGCGCGAACGCTGCTTCTGCATGATCGACATCGTCACTTCCGCGAGGTAGTCGAGCATCAGGTAGTCAATCGGCCCGCCTTCAACTTGTCGCACGGGAGCCTCGGGAAGGTCGCCCCAGAACCCCTGGCCCGCAGCGATACGAACTGTTTGTTTCATAGCAAGAGTGTTACGTGCGTCAAGCGGTCCAGAGTTCAAGCTTTAGCTTGCTGTTTTAATCAGCGCAACCTAAAGGTTGAACTGGCTTTGCTCGAAAAGTGGGTTGACACCATCTTCTCTGTGCAACCACCGTGTTCTCTGTCTCCTCGTTAATATTTGCGAGGAAAAACCACCACAGAGGCACAGAGAACACCGAGGTTACACAGAGACGAAGCTCCGACGGCGACTTTTTCGGGCAAGGTTGGTTGAACTCTGAACTACTGTCCTCCGCTCCTGGTTCTGACGTTAACTTAGCGACGAGGGCAAAACAAACTGTCCAACGTGTGGGCCGCTGAAGTTCAGGCCGGTGCGCAGCGCCAGTTCCAACGCGTCGCGCGTAACTTCGGGCGTGATCACTGCATCAACGAAACCTCGCGCCGCAGCATATTTCGCATCGAGCTCCCGATCGTAAGTCTCTCTTACCTGATCCATTTCCTGTTCAAGCTGTGCGTCGGGCTTCAAGTCGTTCCGTTTTAGTTTCTCCAGCTGACTGCCAAAGACTGCCTGCACCGCGGAGTCACCTTCCATTACACCCATGCGCCCGGTGGGCCAGGTGAAAATGAAATCGGGGTCGAAGCCCTGTCCGGCCATCGCGTAATAGCCGGCGCCGGAAGCATGATTCACTGTTAAGACTATCTTCGGCACTAATGCGGTTGCCATCGCTTCAACAAATCTGGCGCCCGCGCGGATTATTCCGGAGTGTTCTGCCTCGGAACCGATCATGAAACCAGACACATCCTGAATGAACAGCAACGGCGTTTGGTGACGATTACACGTCTCGATGAAATAAGCGACTTTTTCGGCTGACTCCGTGTAGATGATGCCGCCAAACCTCGGTGGGCCACCGCCCGCCGGACGAATCATTCCGCGATTGTTGGCGATGACGCCCACCTGAATACCACGAATGCGTGCGTGACCGGTGATCATTTCCCTCGCGTAATCGGCCTGGAATTCGTCGACGTGTCCTTCGTCGACTAAACATTCCAGCAGGTGTCGCGCGTTATAAGGTTGGCGGTGATCTTCGGGAAGAATGTTGTATAGCTCTTCGGCCGGTCGAGCCGCGTCGCTAGCTGGCACGATCGAAATCGTGCTCGGCGGACGGGCTGGCAGTTCAGAAACAATCTCGCGAATTCGCGCGACGCATTCTTCGTCGTCCTTCACACGGTAGTGCGCCACACCGGAAACTTCGTTGTGTGCGCGTGCACCGCCGAGCGTTTCGTTGTCAATCGTCTGACCAGTTGCGCCCTTCACGAGGTTGGCGCCCCCGAGTCCCATGAACGACGTGCCGTCGACCATCAGGATTACGTCGGACAGCGCCGGCAGATACGCGCCACCGGCAATGCAAGGACCCATCACGGCTGCGATTTGCGGAATCTTCAGATACCGGCGCATCAGCGAGTTGTAATAAAAAATCCGCGAAGCGCCGTACTGACCGGGAAAAACTCCGCCTTGATGGGGCAGGTTCACACCGGCGGAGTCGACGAGATAGATGATTGGCACATGAGAACGCATGGCGATCTCCTGCGCGCGCAGAATTTTCTTGATCGTTTCCGGCCACCACGAACCAGCCTTCACGGTGGCGTCGTTGGCAACTACAACCACCTCCCGACCGTGGACCCGCCCAACTACGGTGACCACACCAGCACCCGGAGCAGCACCGATGTCTACCTGCTTCCCGCCGCCGCCGTCTGCCCCGTTCCCCTTTTCGCCTGTTACGCGATACTGATCATAGGCAACAAGCAAACCTATCTCCTGCGCATACGCGCCCGGGTCGAGCAGCAAATCGATGCGTTCCCGGGCAATCAGTTTTCCCTGGCTGTGTTGCCGTTCAATTTTTTCCGGACCACCACCCAGCCGCAGTTTTGCTTCGAGTACGTGCAACTCGGCGGTTAGTTCGCGCAGGCGTTTATTGGATTGTTTGTTGGCTGGTGGGACGTCAGTCTTTTTCATGATTCGACCGGCTTGCCAGTCTCAACAGAACTTACTTAGTGTCGTGGTTTCGAGAACAAAATAACACGGCCGATCGCCATAGACAACGACGCAATCCAACGTGTTTTTTCCAAGCTTGAGGCTTCAGCTAATTGAGTGCATTGAGCAACTCATCACCGTTGGCTCCCTGAGGAACGCCCTCGAGAATAAACACTCGCGAACCTTTGAGTTCTATTTTGACGCCGCCTTCGTTCGTCTGCCACGAACGCAAGTCGCGAGTCGCCAGTTTAGAGTCGGCAGTCTTGTCTGAATCGAGTTGCGTCGCGCCCGGGTAACGTAGTTGGGTGCGCTTCACGTAGGCATCGAAGAACTCGCGCGCGTCGTTTTCTGTGTCCCAGGCCGCAACTTGAACCAGGACCACCTGGTTTTCCGGCCCTTCATACAAAGCGTAACGATCACCGGCCCAGCCTGCCGCTGCGCGTTTGGACTCAGACGCGGAGTTCAAGAATTGATCCAGAATCAGGTAGTAACTCCACTCGCCGCTCACGTCAGACTCGATGCGGTGCCAAGCAGCGGTTGGCAGTGGGCGGTGGGCAGTGGACAGTCGACGACTTCGGTTTGCTGAATGCTCGTTGCTGATTGCTGATTGCGACTTATTGCTTGTCGACTCTCGACTCCCGACTGCCGATTGATTCAGCAACGCCGTCAAATCCGGCAGCTCAATCTTCACCGGCCGCTCGTAGTTGAAATATTTCTCCGGATGCAGAATTTGTTCAGACGAAAGCGGCAGCTTAGTGAAAGCGTTCGACACCATAGCCCAACCGCCCTTTCGGTAAAGCTGCGTTGCCCATTCCGAGCCCTGGAGGTACGGGAAGATCAATGATTCGCGCATTGCTCGCGGCGCCTGGTCATACTGTTCGGTCGAGACGCCGGTCATAAGCGAGCGACTGAAGGCGAGGGCCACTAGCGGATTGCGCGCCATGTAAATCGTCATCGCCAAAGTGGCGTCGCCTTCGACCAGCGCGTGAGCGGCAAGTTCCGCATCAGAGTCGCCGTGCGGCCACTTTTCAAACCGTCGTAAATTAAAATGTTGATCCTGCAGCGCGTGCGTCAGCTCATGCGCCATCACTGGCTTTTGGCCCTCAAGCTCCAACCAGTCGGCCAGGTGAAACTCCTTCATCTTGGGATCGTAGTAACCGGCCACCTGTTCCAGCAGGAGTTTGAGGATGAACTGGCGATACTGAAAATCAGCCGGCGCCAGGCCAAATTTCTTCAGCGAAACTTCGGTCGCGTGCATGTCTGCCACGGACATTTGCTCCTCAAGGTTCCTGGTCAGCATGCGCTCAATTTCTGAGCGGGATTGCGCACCACTTTTCACGGGCCTCAGAATCGATAACTCCCTGATTTCGCTGGTGTCTTTGAGGACTTCGGTGGTGGTGGCGACGATGGCCGCGTTGCGAGAAATGTTAGCAGTAACATTGCCCTTTTGCGGTTGCCCCGCGCTGCTGACCTGACCAACGGGCACAACCGCGACCGCTAAGACCAGGCCGGTGACTAACACGAGGAATTGGCGTGTAGGCTTTGACATCATTAGGGTTTCGCTCTTATAGTCCGCTAAACGCGACAACAAATAGTTGATTAGAACTCTGCAACGAGAGTTTGCTGCCTTTGATGCTTATATGACAAGTCCGGCGCCAGAAATCGTCTTAGGAGATTGGCACGAAACGCTGTTGCGCGTGCGCTATTCCGAGACTGACAAGATGGGGATAGTTTACTACGCAAACTACCTCGTCTGGTTTGAGATCGGGCGTACTGAGTTTTGCCGTGCTCGTGGTTTTTCCTACCGGGACATGGAAGAAAACGAAGACGCCTTTCTGGTTGTGGCCGAAAGCTACTGTCGCTATAAAGCGCCCGCTTACTATGACGACGAGCTTTTGATTCGCACGCACGTCACCGAGTTGCGCAAACGTTCGCTGAGATTTGGTTATGAGATTGCCCGAGCGGTGGATGGTCAGATAATCGCGGAAGGCGAAACCGGACATGTGATAACTGACGCGAACGGCCGCGTGCGTTCATTCCCTGATGGCTACGCCCAGCGTTTATTGGCGCCGCCGATTATCAAGTCACAAGCTTCTGGCTCCATTGTTCCAACTGAAGAAGGACCGGAGTAGGAACGTGGCAGTGATCAGTGGCCGGTGATCAGTGGCCGGTGATCAGTGATCAGCGGACACTTCGACCTACCTCACGTCCTTAACTGCAAAAAACCTGTCAAAGACTATGAAAGCCCTGGTGTGAGGTTCAATTTGAAATTCTTGGCCGACTCCGCAACATTGTTAGGAGGAGGGCTCACATTTTGAAACTAAAGCATTATCAAGAGTTGACAGCGTGGCAGAAAGCAATGGATCTGGTCGAGGAAATCTACAGAGGATCTCAGGCGTTTCCCCGCCAAGAAACATACGGCCTTACTAGTCAGCTACGGAGGGCAGCAGTTTCAGTTCCGTCAAATATCGCTGAGGGACAAGGTCGCCGGACAACTGCGGACTTCTTGCGACACCTATCAATCGCTTATGGATCGCTGCTTGAGGTTGAAACCCAGGTGATGATCGCTACTCGGCTGAACTATTTTACTTCAACTGCGTGTGGCGTTCTTATGAGTAGATGCGCCGAAGTCGGCCGCGTGTTGAACGGATTGATGTCGTCATTGACCAGATAGTTCGATCGTTTTGTACAAGCTTCGATGTCAGATGCTGACCACCGGCCACTGATCACTGGCCACTATTCATGCCTCGTGCGCTAAGTTCAATCGTTCGATGCTTCGCGCGCGACCCGTCTCTTCGTCGACATCAATAACGGCTGCACAGATCCGCGCTTCCGCTATTGAGTGTTCTGCTCGTTTTGCGATGGCTGAAGTGAAACGCGCGATTACGTCGTCCTTATTCATGCCAATCACTCCTGAATAACTCCCCGTCATGCCAATGTCAGTCAAATACGCAGTGCCATTAGGGAGCAACCGCTCATCCGCTGTTTGCACGTGTGTATGTGTGCCCAGCACCGCGGAAACGCGACCATCGAGATACCAACCCATCGCAACTTTTTCTGACGTCGCTTCCGCATGAACATCAACTACGCGCACTTTCGTCTCTGCCGAGAGCGACTCCAATAGTTGATCCACCGCGCGAAACGGATCGTCCGAGGGCGGCATGAAAACTCGACCCATCACATTCAGCACCGCCACCGGCGTGCCATTGACGACGCCGCTCCAAAGCCCGCTACCGGGCGTGTTTGGCGGATAGTTGCCGGGCCGCAGCAAACGAGGTTGCTTGGCGATATAAGGAATGGCCTCTTTCTTATCGAAGATGTGATTGCCCGAGGTCATTACGTCGATGCCCGAAGCGAAAAGCTGATCGCAGAGTGTCGGCGTGACAGAAAACCCGCCTGCAAGGTTCTCCGCGTTCATGATGGCAAAGTCAATATTATGCTGCTCCCGCAAGTCCTGGATGCGCTCCAGTACAGCGAGCCGGCCAGGCTTAGCAACCACATCGCCAATCATCAGAATCTTCATAAGAAAGTGAATAGTAAATAGAAAACTCGGGGACTCACAAAAAGACCGTAAACAGAAAACCGCTAACCGCGAATGGCTCTCAACCACTATTTACGATTCACGATTTACTATTTACGGGCTCTTTAACTGGCTGGAGGGAAATCCGCGATGGCCGTTCCGAAGCCGTAATTGAACCTGCATGTACAGGTGGGTGACCTTTTAAAAGCCACAGCCTCTGGCAGTTCTTGCTATGAAGAAATGCACTGGCAAGCGGCGTCGGTCTCCCATTTTAACGGCGTTGGCTCAATCATCGTACACTCGGTGACGAACCTCACAGACTAGTTCCCTCAGCCGCGGCGATACTAGCACAACCGCGCGCGCAAAAGTAAATTACCGGCTTTTTTGTTGCTTCTGAGCGTCGCGCAAGGAGTTCAGAGTCCAGCCTTCAGGCGGCAATATTGGAGCAAGCGCAAACTAAAAATTTGCACTCTGACCTTCCTTGGCTTGGTCGAGGATTTGTAAGAGGACTACAGCTAAAAGGCCGCGTTATCCGGAGTGCCCTTTTCGGTGTCGATGCTGCGCACGCGTAACACGCGATCCAGCATGTCGGCACATTCCGCGCTGCGCGTGGCCAGCTGCGCGTCAGCTTGTTCGTGCGTCTGTTTGAGCCGGTGAAGCTCATCAGCAATGTGCAGGGCTGCCAGGATTGCGACTTTGAGTGAATCTACCGTCAAAGTTCCTGACGAAATCTCGCGCATGCGGCTATCAACGAAGGTGGCGAGGCTGGTGAGATATTCGGAGTCGCCGTCGGAACGGATGTTGTACGTTTGATTGTAAATCTCGACTCTAATCGTGGGAGCGGATGTCGTACTTTCCATACTACTCTTATCAAGGACTGTGCTCACGGTTATCTAAGCTCCTCTGCCAGCTCCGGATCCAGCGTAGCCACAGCGTCAAGCATTGCTTCAACTTTCGCGCGAATGATGTCGCGCTCGGCGAGCAGTGCTTCTATTTGCTTTTCAAGTCGTTGCTGCTCGAAAGGAACATTGCCGCTCCGGCTGCGTCGCATCAACGAGAGTTCTTTTTCCAGACTCTCTTTTTCCTGACGCAGACTCTTAGTGAGCTCGATGGTGCGATAGATCTTATCTTCTAAATGCGAGAATTTTTCTAGTCCTGATAATCCGACCATCGACTCTGCTTTCCCCGACAGCGAATCTATTTTCAATCCGCTCGGATTATGCGACTTCACGCGAGCGAGCGCAAGACTCAACCGGCGATCGCCTGCGATTTATTTTCTAGTGAAGCTCAGCATCGAATTTCTGCACCAACGACTCTCGTAGTTGCTGGTGCCGCTCATCCACTTCTTCATCCCGCAAGGTGCGTTCGTTAGAGCGATACTCGATGCGCAAGGTGACTGATCTTTTATCAGCGGGAATGTTTGGTCCTTCGTACGTGCCAACCAGTTTCACGCCGGCGTAGTTCAGCGTAGCCGCTGGATCGATGCTGGCAACCATACTCGCAAAGTCTACTTCGCGTCCTACCAATAACGTCAGATCGCGAACCACGGAAGGATAACGTGGCAAGGGCGTGTACTGCGTCGAACGTTGTTCAGCTTCGACGAGCGCGGTCAAATCGATTTCTGCGACGTAAACCGGTTGCCGAAACTTGTAATCGTTTGCGATTGACTCAGACAATCTGCCGATCGTTCCGATAGCGCTGCCATCTGCCAGGAGAATCTTTGCCGACTGCCCTTCCCGCAAGTGTGTTACTTGCGCGCGGGCCAACCGGAGCGACCGCACCCTGAGCGCATCAGCCGCACCTTCCAGCGCTCCTTTGAGCCGATAGAAATCTGTTTCCCGAGCCCCCTGGCCGCGTCCTTCCTCAAGCATGCCGCCTGAGGCAATTAGCGCCAGAGCCTCTCGTTCGTGAGGCAGCTCGCCGGCCCTGGAACTGGCAAAAATACGGCCAATTTCGAACAAACAGACGTCTCGGTTGCCATGATTGAAGTTGAGTCTTAGCGAGCTCAGTAGCCCCGGCAAGAGCGTCGGACGCATGCGATCAGCGTCTTCAATAATCGGGTTCTTAAGCGTGACGTTGCTTTCGCCGTTCGCTTGATCGGCTTGCAAAGCTGGTAACAGTTCAAAGGCGCCGTCATGAGCGGCAGCGATGAAACTGAAGTCGATCGCTTCGTCGAAACCAAGGCTGTTCAGTGTCCTGCGTAAACTGCGACGACGCGTCTCCGACGGTTGATACTCGCCGGCGAGATTTGATGGCGGCAACTCGCTGGCAATCTTTTCGTAGCCAGTGTGCCGGGCAACTTCTTCAACCAGATCCTCTTCAAGACTGACGTCGCCACGCCAGCTGGGAACAACAAAACTGAGTTTGTCTTCCGGCGACGAATCCTGCAGCGCAAAACCAAGCGCGTTCAGGATGCGTTTCATCTCAGCAACGTCAACACGCAAGGAGGTTAACGCTTCGACCTTTGCTGGACGAAAGCCGACAACGCGACTGGTAAGTGGTTTTGGATAAACGTCGATTGCATCCTCAGTGGCTACGCCGCCCGCAATCTCACAAATCAGTTGAACGCACCTCGTCTGCGCATTAACGACGTTTTCACAGTCGGCGCCGCGCTCGAACCGCCGCGAGGCTTCGGTGTCCATGCCCAATTGGCGAGCGGTGCGGCGCACGGAGTCAGAATTGAAATACGCGCTCTCGATAAGAACGTCAGTGGTGGCCGAAGAAATCTCCGAATCCAGTCCACCCATGATTCCTGCAAGGGCCACAGGCTGCGCGGCATCTGCGATTACCAGCATCTGCTGGTCGAGTGTCCGATCCGTGCCATCAAGAGTCTTCAATTTCTCGCCGGCGCGAGCGCGACGGACCACGATGCGGTTTTGATCGAGTTTTGCCAGATCGAAAGCATGAAGCGGCTGGCCGACCTCATGCAGCACGTAATTGGTGATGTCAGCAACGTTGTTGATTGGCCTTTGGCCAATTTCGCCGAGTCGCTTTTGCAGCCAGTCGGGCGATGGTCCGATTTTCACTCCACGGATAATGCGGGCCGCATAACGTGGGCACAAATCTTCGTCTTCAATTTCAACAGAACTGGAGTCACTGGCTTTCCCGGCCCTTTGGAAGACTTTGGACTTTGGATTTTCGACTTTGGATTTCTCGATTACGGCCACTTCGCGAGCGACGCCGATATGAGACAGACAGTCCGGACGGTTCGAAGGCACTTCGACGTCGAGCACGGCGTTGCCGCCCGCTTCTTCAATGGCGTCGATCGCGAGGCCAACCATGGTCAGCCGCTCCCGCAATTCCAGCGGGGTCAGCTTGGTATCGGTTAGATCGCGTAGCCAGTTGTAACTAATCAGCATCGTCAGTGGTCAGTGGTCAGTGGTCGGTGGTCAGCAGTCAGCAGTCAGCAGTCAGTTTCTGGTCACTGGTCACTGGTCACTGTTTCAATCAAACTGCTCCAAAAACCTCACATCGTTCTCGAAAAGCAGCCGAATATCGTCGAGTCCGTACATCAACGCGACCATGCGGTCGATACCCAAGCCAAACGCGAACCCGGAGAATTCTTCAGGATCCACGCCCGCTGTCCGCAATACATTTGGGTGCACCATGCCTGACCCGCCCAGTTCAATCCAGCCGGAGTTTTTGCAAATGCGGCAACCGCTCCCGCCGCATTTGAAACAACTGAAATCGAACTCCGCGCTTGGCTCGGTAAATGGAAAGTAGGACGGACGGAAACGCGTTACCGTCTGCTCGCCGAACATCCGGCGCAGGAACTCCGCTACCGTGCCCTTTAAGTGCGCCATGCTGATGCCCCGATCGACGCACAATCCCTCAACCTGGAAGAACATCGGATTGTGTGTCGGGTCTGGCGTATCGCGACGGAAAACGCGTCCAGGCGCGATCATTCTGAGCGGCGCTCCGCGACGCTGCATCGCATGAATCTGCACCGTAGAGGTTTGCGAACGCAGCGCGAACCCGTCGGTGGTGTAGAAAGTGTCCTGCTCAGCGCGGGCCGGATGATTGTCCGGAATGTTTAGGGCGGCGAAGTTGTAGAAATCCGTCTCGATTTCGCGGCCGTCCTCGATCGCATACCCCAGGGACACAAAAATGTCTTCGACCTTCTCACGAACAACTGTGATGGGATGCAGGTGGCCACGGCGCGGGCGCCTGCCGGGAAGCGTGACATCCAGCGCTTCACGCGCTGTGCGCGCCGCTTCCAGATGACCTTTGACTGCTGCTTCGGCCTGGTCGATTTTTTCAGTGATCTCGGCCTCGTGCTGCTGCACCATCTGACCAAACGCAGCGCGTTCTTCGGCAGCGACGCGACCAATCATTTTCTTACTGCCTGCCAGTGCGCTCTTCTTTCCCAGATGTCGCGTGCGCAGTTCCGCCAGCCCGCGCTGCTCCGCCTCAGCGCCCGCCAAATCGAGAGCGCTTAGCGCAGCCGAATCAAGCGCAAAGTTCGCAAAGCGCTCGAACTCTTGCTCGAACGCTTTGCGTGCTGCTTCAACCTGGACTTTTGGATCTACCTGACTTTGACTTTCTGTCATCAGCTTCTACCGCAGACTAGGCTGCGGCTTTCTCTTTCTTTCCATCCAACGCACTCTTGGCCTGCACTGCCACAGCGGCGAAAGCTTCCGGCTGGTTGACCGCCAAATCGGCGAGGACCTTGCGATCCAACTCTATCCCGCCGAGTTTCAATCCATGCATGAGCTGCGAATAGTTCAGTCCGTTTAGTCGCGCTGCCGCGCCGATTCTGACGATCCACAGACTTCGGAAATCGCGCTTTTTTAGTTTTCGTCCGGTGTAGGCGAAATTCAAACCTCGCTCAACTGACTCTTTCGCCGAACGATAAAGCTTCGACTTGGTGCCACGATAGCCCTTGGCCAGCTTCAATATTTTTTTGCGCCGTTCGAGGCGCTTATTTCCACGTTTTGCTCTTGGCATTGTTCAAATCCTCCGAATTAGCAAAGGATGAGGGCGGAAGGATCAGGGATGAAGACCAACATTCGGTCCTCTCACTCTCCTAATTCACCCTTCATCGCTCATCCTTCATCCTTAGTCCCTTCCGTACGGCAGCATTGCTGCAACGCGTCCCAGATCCGCTTTGGCCACCAGTCCATCAATATCCAGCAACCGTTTTCGCTTGTGCTCTTTCTTCGTCAGAATGTGACGCGCGTGCGAATGCCCTCGCTTGACCTTGCCGGTGGCCGTCAAACGAAAGCGTTTAGCGGCCCCTTTGTGTGTTTTAAGTTTTGGCATAACTTCTCCGTCTCAATTTCAAATTTCAGATCTCAAATCAACAAATTCAGAATCGCGAAGCCCGCGACCTGCAAAATCCAAACAGAACCTTGCTCAGCCATTCTCATCTTTGGGCGGAGCCGCCGCCGCCGTAGCTGGTGGCGCCGTTGCGACTGGCTGCGATGCCGCCGGCGCTGTTGCCGCAGGCTGTGCTGGCGGATGCTCGGCCTTCGCCCCCTTGTGTCGCTTGGGGCCCAGAATAATAAACATCTGGTTTCCCTCCATGCGCGGTCGGGCCTCAACCTCGCCGACGTCTAACAAATCTTTTTCCAGCTTCTCCAGGATGCGCGCCCCAAGTTCGCGGTGAGTCATTTCACGTCCGCGGAACCAAATCGTGGCCCTAACCTTGTCGCCATCCTCCAGCCACTCGCGCGCATGTTTCATGCGATAGTCGTAATCGTGATCGTCAGTGCCCGGGCGAAACTTAACTTCCTTGACAGTGATTGTTACCTGTTTCTTCTTCGCCTCATTCGCTTTCTTTTTGGCTTCGTACTGAAATTTTCCGAAGTCAATAATCCGGCAAACTGGCGGATCAGCTGTGGCGGCAACCTCAACTAAGTCGAGGCCTCTCTCGCGCGCTGTGCGAATGGCGTCGCGAATATCAAGCACGCCGAGTTGCTCTCCGTCCTCGCCAATCACTCTGACCTGGGGAACACGAATTCTTTCGTTAATACGGGCGATCGGCATGCGCCGGTTATCCGGGCGTTGGCCGCGACCGCGAAAGCCTGTAGCTATAAAACACCTCCTCAGAAAATGTTTCTGGTTTCAAGTCTCGAGTTCCAAGTTAGGCAAACTTGGGACTTGAAACTCGGAACTCGAAACTAAGTATTGGTCAACGCTCGCGTCGAAATAAGCCCGCGCGCCATCTCAACAAAATCACCGGTCGACATCACTCCGAGATCACCTTTGGTTCGCTCTCGGACCGCGACATTACCCTGTTCCATTTCGCGATCGCCCAGAACAAGCATGAAGGGAACTTTTTGCAACTGCGCGTCGCGAATCTTCGCGCCAATCTTCTCGCTGCGCAGATTCATTTCCACGCGCAGCCCGGCCGCGCGTAGTTCAGCCGCGACTTTCTCCGCATATTCATTAACGCGGTCCGTGATCGGCAAAACAGTCGCCTGGACCGGAGCCAGCCACAACGGAAACGCGCCGGCGTAGTGTTCAATTAACACTCCGAAGAAACGCTCAACTGAGCCAAACAACGCGCGATGCACCATCAACGGCTGATGAGGCTTGTTGTCCTCGCCGATATACTCGAGCTGAAACCGTTCTGGAAGGTTGAAATCAAACTGGACCGTCGTAAGCTGCCAGAGGCGGCCAATAGCGTCTTCAACTTTGATATCGATCTTCGGTCCGTAAAACGCAGCCTCATCGTCAATTCGTTCAAAGGGCAGATTCTGGGCCTCCAGAGCTTCAACCAAAACGCTCTCAGCACGTTCCCAGTTCTCATCGGAACCCAGGTACTTCTTGGTCGGGTGCTCGCCGCGGACCGACAATTCTATTTTGAACTTTTCAAAGCCAAACGCTTTCAGCAGCGCAAAGGCAAAGTTAACGCAATCGATAATCTCGCCGCGGATCGTTTCCGGCGTACAGAAAATGTGCGCGTCGTCCTGCGTAAAGCCACGCACGCGCATCAGCCCGTGTAACGTGCCGGAAAGTTCAGCGCGATAGCAGGTGCCGAGTTCCGCATAGCGCAGAGGAAGATCGCGATAAGAACGCTGCGCCGACTTGTAAATACCGATGTGAAACGGACAGTTCATGGGTTTAAGCCTGAACTCCGTCTCTTCCAGCTCCGTCGGAGCAAACATCACGTCGCCGTAGTTCTCTTCGTGACCGCTAAGCTGCCAGAGCTCGCGCTTGGCGATGTGCGGCGTAAAGACGAGGCCATAGCCGCGGTTTTCGAGTTCGGCGCGAATGTAATCTTCCATCGCTTTGCGAATGGCGCCGCCCTTCGGATGCCAGAAGACGAGACCTTGTCCGTATTGCTCCTGAATCGAAAACAGATCGAGCTCGCGGCCCAACCGCCGGTGATCGCGCTTCTCTGCTTCTTCACGCTGCTTCAGCCAACCATCGAGTTGTTCCTGGGTGAAAAACGCAGTGCCGTAGATGCGTTGCATCTGCGGGTTGGCGGCGTCGCCCTTCCAGTAAGCGCCGGCTAAAGAAAGTAACTTGAAGGCACGCAGCTTATTGGTGTTGGGCACATGCGGGCCAAGACAAAAATCGATGAACGGCGAATTGTCGATGTAGTAAACACTGACCCTCTCACCAGCCTTTTCGTCAATCAGTTCGCACTTCAAAGGCTCTTCGCGTTCCGCGAAAATCTTGAGTGCGTCGGCTTTGGATATCTCGTCGCGACGATAGGCGAGGTTGCGACTGGCAATCTGTCGCATTCGTTTCTCGATCACCGCCAGATCGCTTTCCGTCAGCGGCTGCGGCGTAATTACGTCGTAGAAAAAACCATAGCGCGGATCGTCAAGCAGCGCCGGTCCGATACCAAGCTTGGTACCTGGATACAAATCGAGAACCGCCGCGGCCAGCAAGTGCGCGGTTGAGTGACGCAGCACATCCAGGCCTTCAAGCGTTTCAGGCAAAACCGGCTCAATATTTACCGCAGCGCCGTTTTGTTGTTCGCCGAGCGTGTAAGCCAAATCGACTTCGCGGCCGTCCACACGCGCAGCCAGCGCCTGTTTGGCCAAATCGCGGTCGAGCTTTTTCAGAGCTTCGCCAACGGTGATCGGCGCCGTTACTGCCGCAGCCGGTCCATTGTTCAGTTGTACGTTAACTTCGCTCATGTGCTCGTTGGTAATAGTAAATCGTAAAAAGTAAATGGATGTTAAATCCATTGAGGACGCTATTCGATTTGTTGATTTGCCTCAACTAAACCGAGGGAAACGCCCAGCCAAAGACACGACACAAAACCTGACCCTAAAGCCGGGCGGCTTTGGCTATTCCTATCACTATTTACGATTCACTATTTACTGCTCTTTGATCGGTTCTGATAGGAGCGCCTTCGCCGTACCGCCACTAGGTGGTCGGGTTAAAAACTAAAGAATCGTGTTGTCGTTCGATTCATGACGAAGGTCTTCCGGAGCTCCTAACAAAATAAGAAAAAAACCAACCACTTGAAGGCTAGAATCTAAACAAATAGGCCGAATATGTCAATTCTGCCGAGGCCCTCGTTACCGACAAGCGGCGTGCATTGTTTCGCTTCGCTCATGTGCGGGCGGGACGCCCGCGCTCCCAGTAAGTGAGCTTACGAGTTCTCTCACGACCGTGGCGACGGTCTGATCCTTCACTCTTTGGTCTTCGACGTCGCCGAACTCTTGGTCTTGGCATCCTGCGACGCGAAGCCACGCTTAATCATCAGCGCTTCGACTCGTGGATCGCGACCGCGGAAACCGCGATAGGCCTCTGCCGGGTCGATGGTGTTCCCTACCGAAAAGATGTACTTGCGCAATCGCTCCGCCACCTTGTGGTCATACGGCCCGCCACCTTCCACGAACGCACCAAACGCGTCCGCGGTCAGCACATCGGACCAGAGATAACTGTAGTAGCCTGCTGAGTAACCGTCACTGGAGAACACGTGCATGAATTGCGGCGTGCGGTGACGCATCACAATCTCGTCCGGCATTTGCAGTTCGGCCAATGTTTCTTTTTCGAAAGCATCGGGATCGATTTTCTTGTCACCAGCGAGGTGCAGCTTCATATCGACAATCGCCGCTGACAAATACTCAACGGTAATAAATCCTTCGTTAAAAGTCGCCGCCTTGTTGATGCGATCAACTAACGACTGCGGAATCGGCTTGCCGGTCTTGTAGTGAAGTGCAAAACGCTGCAGCACCTCCGGAGTCGATAGCCAGTGCTCCAGTAACTGTGAAGGAAATTCAACGTAGTCACGCGCCACGGCGGTTCCTGACAACGTCGGGTAAGTCACGTTTGAATTCAGTCCGTGCAAGGCGTGACCAAACTCATGGAACATCGTCTGCGCATCGTCCCAGGAAATCAGCAACGGTTCGCCGGGCTTGCCTTTCACGAAATTCGCGTTGTTTGAAACTATGGTAGTGACTTCGCCGTCAACTCGCTCCTGACTGCGATAGGCATTCATCCAGGCTCCGGACCGTTTGCCGGCGCGTGCGTAAGGATCGAAATACCAGAGGCCAATGTGCTTTTTAGTTGTCTTGTCAGTAACCTCCCAAACGCGAACGTCCGGGTGCACGACGGGAACATTAGTGACCGGCGTGAAGTTGAAATTGAAGAGCTCGCCGGCAACCCAGAAAATTCCTTCGCGCAACTTCTCGAGCTGCAGATACTCCTTAACTTCGTTCTGATCCAAATCGTATTTCGCTTTGCGCACTTTCTCCGCATAGTAGCGATAGTCCCACGGCTCGATCTTGAGTTTCGCGCCTTCCTTATCGGCCAGCGCCTGCATGTCAGCCACTTCCTCGTGAACGCGCGCCACCGCGGGCTTCCAAACCTGCATCATCAAGGCCATCGCATTCTCGGGCGTCTTCGCCATCGCATTCTCAAGCCGCCAGTGCGCATGCGTCGGATAACCAAGCAGCTTCGCGCGCTCGGCGCGCAGCTGGAGTATTTCCGTGATGATTGCGTTGTTGTCGTGCTCGTCGCCGTTGTCGCCGCGGTTGATGAACATGCGCCAGACTTTTTCACGCAGGTCACGACGATCGGAATACGTCAGAAAAGGATCCACCGACGAACGCGTGTTCATGATCACCCACGAGTCAGCCTGCTTCTTGCTAACCGCCGCGGCAGCCGCCGCGTCGCGCACAGACTGCGGTAAACCAGCCAGGTCCGCTTCATTCTTGAGAACCACGAACTGACCGTCTTCTTCGGCCAAAACATTCTGGCCAAACTTGGTGAAGAGTCCCGCGAGTTGCTGATTGATCTGGGTCAGGCGCGCTTTCGCATCCGGGCCAAGCTTGGCTCCAGTGCGAACGAACCCGGTGTAGTCGAGCCAAACCAGCCGTTTTTGTTCGGCGGTCAGCTTTGCTTTCGCCGGCGAGTTATAGACAGCTTCGACGCGTTTGAAGAGCGGTTCGTTTTGATTGATCTGATCATTGAAGGCGGCAAGCTTGGGCGCCATCTCACGTTGGACCATTTGAAACTCCGCGTTAGCCATTGTCGCGCTAAAAACTCCGTAAATGGTGGTTACGCGATCCAGCGTATGGCCAGCCCGTTCGAGGGCCACGATCGTATTTTCAAAAGTTGGCGGCGCCGGATCCCTGGCAATCTTGTCGACCTCCGCCAGGTTCTCCGCCATGGCTGCTTCGAGCGCCGGTTTGAAGTCAGCGATCTTCACCTGATCAAAAGGCGGAACGCCGCCGTAGGGACCGACCCACTCGCTGAGTAGCGGGTTCGGCGCGGCCGCGTCATTCGTTGGCTGAAGAGCTTTCGGATTCATGTTCGCAGCATTCGAACTGGTTGGTGAACTCAAGTTATAGCCGATGGCGAGGGTCGTCAATACAACCAGCAAGAGCAGCATTCGGCTGCGAGTAATGAAGTCGCGCATAGCAAGACCTTTCTTTGTTTCCGAATTTTTGGAAACTAAACGTGCAGAAGGAGATTAACTTTTCAGTGGGCTAGTATAGGTGCCGGAAAGAATAGTTGTACAGAAGGCTACTTGGTGCATCGCTGGTAAGAGAGTCAGTCGGGACAATTGCAAACAAGAGTCATCAAGCAGACCATGCGGTCGTCAAAGCTTGGGTAAGTCCTTGAGAAACGCGCGGGCAATCTGATCATACGGTTCTGCAGATATTAAATCCCTATAAAACTCCTTTCCGTCATTTAGGAACAAGATCTTTCTACAGCGATATGAGACTAGTACATTCAGCTTGCGCTTCTTAGTGATTATTTCTAATCCAATCGTCGCTGTAAAAGTGCACTTGTTAACAAACTCTTCGTCCATGTAATTACCTGGATCCAGAAGAACTCCTTTCAGTTGTTTTGACTTTTCCTTACTCAATTTGCCGTGGCCTAAAACCTCATAATCAGCAAAATACTTCCTTCCCTTCTCTTTCTGCGATAAAGGGTCTCTCACGAATTCTTCAACTCGAAAGATATTTATCCGTTTCGCTTTCTCAATTTGGACTTCTCGATCCCGACCAAGAAGATCATTTATTGCCATTTGACGTCGACTTTCGGTATTCAGCATTTGGTCGCTAGGACTGATTTCAACGGGAGGCCGCGGCAAAGGTTTCTGCCCACCTTGGTTCGGAGAAGGCAGAAGACACAAAGCAAGCAGGAAGCTTATTCTATGCATCTCTTTCACCTGAGATCAGCTGCGTTATAAATGGCTGTTTGTCGTCCGTTGGTTTGTTGGGACGTATACTCTATCGCGTTGCTTATCATTGTTTTCCAGCTAGGCGTTCCACTGTTCGCGATGCTGGTTTCATACATTAGGGCATCCAGAAAAGAATGTATGAAGAATCCGCCGGTTTCCTTGTTGGCAAGCGCATTTTCACCTTCTTGCGCGGCAGCCATTAGAATATTTCCACGGGCCTCTAAGAATAGTGTCTGCACTGCCTGGCGGCTGATTCCAGCGTCAGATGGTCTCAATACAACCCCTGCGTCATAGTGAGGTTTGAGCCGACCTATTCTGCTATTGCAGGCATCCACCAGCGTTATGTTTAGTCGGGCGCCTTTTCTTTTCAAAGCGTCATAAATTTCCGCTTCGGACATACTGTTACCATCGACGCTTTGCCGATTGCGCGTCATCGCCATCCTTGGCCACGAGTCAGTATCATCATCGTATCGGAAACCATGTCCAGAGTAGACAAACACAACAATGTCGTTTGAGCCGGGTTTTAGATAATTCAGAGTGTTCACAACGTTAGTTCGGCTAAACGAGTCTCCCGTAATCGTAGTGGGATTAAAGGTAATTCCGATTTCATTTGCTGCGAATCGAAACTCTCGGACAATCCCCGCAACGTCGATGTCAGCCCCTATGTCTCGATCGTCTAAATTGGCTACAACAATCAAGTACATTGTTACTCTGGAAGGGTTACTTGTGCTTGCAGCTGTTGGCGCGGCAAATCCATATGCCTGTAACAAAGCGCTCGTCACTTCGTATTGCAGAAGAGGCCGAAACTCCAAAACTGGGTATATCAAGTTTTCAGAAACCATACCCGTACAAGCAAAAAAACCATTTTGCTGCCGTTGGAAAACAAAATTGTCAGCTTCGTAATGGTATCCGGCCGGCATTGGGGTCAAAAATCCAGGGTTGCTCCCTATCAATGTTCCGCTAAATGCGTTGCCCAGATATGCAACATTTTGTTGAGCTAATACCATTTTCTGAAGGTCTGGATGATAAAAAGCGATTCGCATAAATGGCTGGCCCGAACCATACCAAACCAATATTGCGTCGTATCGAATTGGCCCTGCTTGATAAGCGACTTTATAGAGTCCCTGAGCCTTAATGCCGAGGGAGAACAAGACTAAGAAAACAGCCGAAAGAGCAATTTTTTTCATTTTCCTGTGCCTTCCAATTCGGTTAGCTTTTTACGAGGTTCTGGTGGAGGATTTGTTCCGTGAGCGCGCGCTTAGCTTTGCAAACGAAGGCCTCCGCTGACTTGCGAGGCTACGAGTGACGGTCTTCGTTGGGAAGCGCCAGCTAGGTCGCTATCAAGCTTCTCCAGCGGCATAATCCAGCACGCGGAGCACTTGTTTTTAGGTTACTCGTTTCGGTTGTGAGTCTGCACCGCGTTGTGGCGGCTAGGACGTTCGCCTGAGGCAAAGCTCAGAGAACAACAATCAATCCGAACAATGACAGATCGTTCAGCAAACCTGTGAGATAGATCGGCAGGAAAGTATTCGATCATCGCTTTCCTGTCAATAAGTTTCTTTTGTGCAATGGATTTTGTGGGAACTCCCACGTAAATTCTAATGCCTGTTCGAGTCCAACGATTCACGCCGAAGGCATCCCTTCAAAAATCGTAGTTAAGGACTGCGTCGACGAACTTGGATCATTGCTGGAATTTCGGCAGTCGGCAGTCAACATTTTGAATTGCGTGAGGTTGGTGTTGACTGGCGACTGCCGATTGTTAGTTCACTTAACCGACGTTAGGCCGCGCGTAATAATACCTGCCCTGCATTTCCCAGTTACCGACATTGAAGCGACGACTGGCGCCGCAGTCGAGACATGTTCGGTATGCCTGTCCCTTGTTCGAAAACGGCCGGCTCATTTGTTTGTGCCAACAACCAAAGAGCCGGGTAACGATGTTGCCGATCCCGCCCCCCGACGGAACTCTCTGCATCAAGTTTGAATTCTGCATCACTGCCGGTTGCGTTTGCATGACCTCTAACCTCTCTGAAAGCGTCCCAAATATCGCCTTCACTAACTAACGCGCAGGAGATCGACGAAGTGGGCCACCTCCAGAGAAATTACTTAGCAGATTAGCTCGGTGTCCCGTGTGGTCAGGACGAGGAGAAACCGTTTCAACGGGGTTAACATACATAGCGAATCACAGAGGCGTCGAAGACGCCTATGGAGGGTAGCCAGAGGTGAAACCTCTGGATCAAAGTGGCAGTTAATTCGATCACGCGCTGAAGGTGCGTGCAGACTCTGAGCGCATCTTCGACGCGCAATTAAAGATTATTAATCATCCTTCCAGAGTTTCACGTCTGGCTACCTTCTTTGCGCCGCTTCGCGGCTAAACAATTCACGAACCCATAAGGGTCTGATGCGTCAAGTATGTTAACGCCGTTTAAACAGTTTCCCATTGCGCGGCCCTTATCACAGGGCTAAAGCCACGGTGTTAATAAGAGCCGTACGTTGGCTTAAGGCTTGGGTCTGACCCGCACCGTAGGCTTTTGCGCTTTTTAGGCCTGAAATCGCCAGAAATCGTGGTGTTGGCAATCGTTTAACCGCTGTGATAGTATCTAACCCGGTCGTTAATTGAAGCTTTGTTACGACCGCTCGCAAAGAGAATTTCACACCTAAGTATTACTTCAAAATTCAAGCAGGTTCAGCCCCGCCAGTAGATTTCGCACCTCAAATTGATCTCATGAAAAAGTTCCTTCTGCCTATCGCTTTCATTTTCACCGTCGCGCTGCCGACATTCGCGCAGACCGCTTCGACTTCGTCCGCCTATCGAATCGACAACTTTGATTTTGTCAGTGGCGTGCGCATCGAACTGCCCCCACCCCCTCCGACAGCAAAGAAGCTGCGCAAAGGGCGAGCCTTAACTTCGTCGCCCGCACTTGAGAATTCCGCGTCGTCCGCTTCGCTGGTCAGTCTGCCAAATGCTAACGCGGGAACAGCCTTGAGCGGTTTCACTACCGGCGATCCGACCGTCGACAGTTATATCGTCGAATCTGGCCGCCGGAACTCAGTCGATCCTTTGTTGCTTTACTCCATCATGCATCAGGAATCCACATTCAAACCTCGCGCGATGTCGAACAAAGGCGCGCGTGGTCTGATGCAGTTGATGCCGGGAACTGCTTCGCGCTTCGGTGTCAGCAACATTTGGGATCCGAAACAGAACATTGAAGGCGGCAGCCGCTACATGCGTTTCCTGCTCGACACCTTTGACGGTGATGTCAAGCTTGCACTTGCGGGATACAACGCCGGCGAAGGCGCGGTGATGAAATATGGTTATCGTGTACCACCTTATAGTGAGACTCAGGAGTATGTGCGCCGAATTAGCAAACGTTACGACTTGATTCGCGATCCCTTTGCCGCCCGTTATGCCAGCAATTATTCGCGCCAACAGGTCGCGGCGAACAAAGCCAAGGAGCCGACGCCGTTGTCGCTTTACGAACGAAGCGTTTTTGCAGTGAAACTTCCGGACGGACGACTGCAACTAGTCACACAGTAAGCAGGTTTCCACCGAAAAAAATTAGCGAGGCGAATCATTCGCCTCGCTTTTGTTTTTTGGATTTAGGCCCGCACCTCTTGGGGGAGGGTTGGGTGGGGGTCTAGCTCTGCTAGACCCTCTCCCCTGGCCTCTCCCAAGGGGAGAGGGAACTCAGGAGTATTCAACTCACCGGTTGGGTTACAAGCGCGGGTAAGGGCGTCACTGCGCGAGCGGCGGGAACACACAACACCGGACAAGGTGAATTTCGCACGACGCGTTCAATCTCAGAACCAAGCACAGGCGTACCACCAAAAAGCGAGGCGTGCACGCTGGTGCCAATCACGATCAAGTCGGCATCCGAGGCGGCGGCGAGACGAACAATCTCTTCATACGGACGGCCCTCGACAATGTGCGAGATCGCACGCGAAGAATCGCCCTGCATGAGTTGCGACATGCGCTCCTGCACGTAGCTGCGCAAACGCGTCAACGCATTCAGCCCACCTTCCGGAAACATGACGGAGATTTGTTCGAGATAGTCGCCAATCACATAAACCACATGCAGCTCAGCCGCAGATTGTGCTGCCAGTTGTTTCGCAACTTGCGTAGCGGCTGCCGAGGACGGACGAAAATTTGTTGAAAGCAACACACGGTTCAGTCGCACCTCGCTCAGGTCCCCGCGATGCTCAACAAAATCGTGTTGTGGTGGTCGAATCGTCAGAACCGGGCATGGCGCTTCAGCAATGATCTCTTCCGCGGTTGATCCAAAGAGCGCGCGTGCCAGGCCTTTGCGTCCATGTGTGACCACGGTCACTAAATCGATGTCGTAGTCGCGCACTGCTTTCGCGATTGCGTTCGAGGGCTCTCCCTCGACGATTACCGGCTCGACCTCGAGACCATTGAAAAGTGGATCAGCCAGCAGAGCGCGGATTTCAGCTCGCACTTGTAGCAACCATCGATTGTCCTGTTCTTCGAGAATGCGCTCCGGCAACGTCAGGAGATTGGCCGGCACCTTCGCGCTCTGTACGCTAAACAACACCACGCGCCCACCGCCGCTGCGCGCAAACGCCGCAGCGTATTTCAATGCCGCACGAGCGTGCGGCGTGAAGTCGGTCGGGAAAAGAATGTTCCGGAACGGATACATAGAACCAGTAAGCAGTAAGCAGTAAGCAGTGAGCACTGAGCAGAAAAATCCCGATTCCATTTGCCGGTGCCTAGCGTTGCCTGTTTGCTTTGCGCAGAAGTCTAGCAAGAAAGAACTGCAAGTGGAAACGTTGCTGAAGTCTCATTTTGCAGTTGTTTTTTCTGGCTTTTCGCTGGTGTACATGGCAAACTCCGCAAGCACTCCCACAGTCAATAGGGCCGTCAGACGCGTAAGTTCCAAAACTAAATCAATTTCGGAGGCGAACGTTGCTTAAAGGAATCTTTCGCACCAAGAACCTCGACGACATTCTCGCAGCCCTCGGCGATAAGACACACGAACTGAAGCGTTCACTGGGTCCAGTTCACGTGACGTTGCTCGGCATCGGCGCGATTATCGGCGCGGGAATTTTCGCAACGGTCGGAACCGCGGCGGCGGGGGATACGCATCGGCCTGGCGCTGGTCCTTCCCTGATGTTGTCGTTCGTCATCACTGCGATTGTTTGCGCATTCACGGCCCTGTGTTATGCCGAGATGGCGTCGATGGTTCCGATCTCTGGTTCTGCCTACACTTATTCCTATGCGACCCTTGGAGAACTCGTCGCCTGGATCATCGGTTGGGATTTGATCATTGAATACGCAGTGGGCAACGTCGCGGTCGCGATTAGCTGGGCTAACTACTTCCGATCATTCCTACACGACGCGTTCGGCATCGACGTGCCGGCCTGGCTGGCCACCGATTTTCGCACGGCGCGAAAAATTCCCGGCTTACTCGAAAGCGCCCCGCACATTGGCGGTATCCCGATCGTTTTCAACTTGCTCGCGTTCCTGATCGTGGCGTTCATAACCATAGTCTTGGTCTGGGGAATTCGGGAGTCAGCCGGCTTCAACGCCGTCATGGTGGGCATCAAGATTGTCGTGCTACTTTTCTTTGTGGGTCTGGCGTTCTACTTCGTGTCGCCGGCAAAGATGGTGAGCAACTGGCAGCCCTTCCAACCAACCGGGTGGGGAGGCACGCTGGCCGGGGCCGCGGTGGTCTTTTTTGCCTACATAGGCTTCGATGCTGTCTCGACTGTGGCGGAGGAAACCAAGAATCCGGCTAGAGATCTGCCTATCGGAATTATCGCCTCCTTGGTGATCTGTACCTTCTTTTATGTGCTGGTGGCGGCAGTCTTCACCGGCATGATGCCGTACGGCGAACTGGTGCGCAGACTTGCGACTGAACAAGCTGAACCACTGACCATGGCTCTCAACCACGTCGCCCCGCAAGCGCGTTGGGCCAGTGCGATCGTCGCGTTTGGTTCCGTGGTCGCGCACACCGCGGTTTTGCTGGTGTTCCAGTTGGGCCAACCGCGCATCTTTTTCTCCATGGCGCGCGACGGCATGCTGCCGCCGGTTTTTGCGAAGGTCCATCCAAAGTTTAAGACGCCGCACGTAACCACGATCTTGACCGGCGTGGTCGTGGGACTTTTCGCAGCGGTGATGAGCATCGACGAAATGGTTGACCTGACCAACATCGGAACGCTCTTCGCGTTTGTCCTCGTATGCGTCGGCATCACGATCCTGCGCTATAAAGATCCGAACCGCCACCGGCCCTTCAAAGTTCCGTTTGGCCCATGGCTGTTGCCAATCTTCGGCGCAGTTTCCTGTCTCTTCCTGATGTATTACTTGCCGCCGACCTCATGGTGGCGATTCGTCGCGTGGCTGGCGCTGGGATTGTCGGTTTACTTTGCTTACGGTTACTCACGAAGCACTATCGGGCGAAAACTCGGCCGACCCTTTCCCACTCCGCTCGGTTTGAAGATAACCGGTCTCGGCTTCTTTTCGCTGGCAATCGGACTTTTCATTATTGGGTTTCATGCCCCAACAACGCTGGCGTTCGTCCTGGTTGGCGTGGGAATTCTGTTGATCGTCGGGGGCGTCGTCACTGCCAGCAGCGGCACTGACGCAGAGAACGCTTAGACCGGGAGCAATGAAACTATTGGTAAGAATAATCTGCGCCTCGGCTCTAGTTTTCGTAATCGCCGCCTCAGGGTTTTCCCAAACTGAGAAAGTCGATCCGACAAGGTTTCAGTTTGGGGATCAGGTGATTACCATTCCGGCGCCGGAAGACTTTGAAGAAGCGGCCTCTCAATTCCCCACCGTCAAGAATGTCATGACCCGGACCGAAGCGCAGGGAAACGATATGCTAGCCGTGCATTTGCCGCATGCCGATTGCGAGAAACTTCGCGCCGGAGAGTCAGTCGCTTTCAACTTTTACACCAAGGTCTCTGCTCGCAGTGCTATCCGTGAAAGTGATTATCCTGCGGCGCATTTTGCGGAACTGATCGCTGAGTTTCGAAAAACCAGAACTCAGGTACTCGACGTCAACGGGGCGGAAATGAAAAGCTTGCTCGAACGGCTCAACCAAAGTTTGAGCGATCTCACTAAAAGCGATGCAAAGGTCGACATGAATCAACCGATCTACCTTGGTGAGTTTGACACCAGACCGAATGTTTATAGTTCCATGATTTTAATGACTATCAAGAGCAATATAGGTGACGGGGGAAAAGACACCGTCATCGCCGCGGGCCTCACATTTTTGCGAGTGAAGCAACGTTTGATCTATGTGTACACTTATCGAAGATACGAATCCAAGGCAGACATCGAGACCGTGCGTGACTTCACCAAAAAATGGGTTGGTCAGATTCTGGCCGCAAATTGAGTTCTGAGTATTAACTAGTCATGAACGCACTTCCCATAATCATCGGCGCCCTTTGTGTAATCGCGATCGCCTATCGCTACTACTCTGCCTTCATCGCCGCAAAAGTGTTGGCGTTGGATGATTCCCGACCGGTACCTTCGCAAACGATGTACGACGGGCACAATTATTATCCGACAAACAAGTGGGTACTTTTCGGGCATCACTTCGCTGCCATCTCCGGCGCGGGTCCGTTAATCGGTCCAGTGCTGGCCGCGCAGTTTGGATTTCTTCCTGGTCTGCTGTGGTTGGTTATCGGAGTTTGTCTCGGCGGCGCCGTGCACGACTTCATGATTCTGGCCGGCAGTATTCGGCGCAAAGGAAAGTCACTGGCGGAGATGGCGCGCACCGAGATTAGTCCGCTCTCTGGTTTGGTTGCGGGTGTTGCCATTCTCTTTATCGTCGTGATTGCGCTTGCGGGCCTGGGCTTAGTGGTCGTGAACGCGCTTGCCGAATCGCCCTGGGGCACGTTTACAGTCGGCTTCACCATTCCGCTGGCGCTCTTCATGGGTCTCTACATGTACCGCTTCCGTAAAGGAAAGATCGTGGAGGCGAGCGTGATCGGTGTTGTTGGATTACTGCTGGCGGTTTATCTCGGCGGTCGCGTTGCTGACTCGTCATTTGCGCAAACGTTTACGTTGTCGCGCAACACGCTAATCATTTTGATGGCAGGTTATGGCTTCATCGCTTCAGTGCTGCCCGTGTGGATGCTGCTCTGTCCGCGTGATTACCTTTCGTCCTACCTGAAAATCGGCACGATCAGTTTCCTGATTATCGGCGTCATTCTAGTTCATCCGAATCTGCAGATGCCGGCGTTCACACCTTTCACCGCCGGCGGCGGGCCGGTAATTCCCGGTAAACTTTACCCCTTCGTTTTCATAACGATCGCCTGCGGCGCGATCTCCGGTTTCCACGCGCTGATTTCATCGGGCACGACGCCAAAGATGATCGCCAAAGAAACTGACGCGCGCATGATCGGCTACGGTTCGATGTTGATGGAAGGCGTGGTGGGAGTGGTCGCGTTGATCGCGGCGAGTTCGCTGTTCCCCGGAGATTATTTCGCCATCAACACGCAGCAGAAAACTGACGCGCAGAAAGCAGCGTACGTGCGGATGGTCGACACGCATACTTCCGCAGGCTTCAACCTCAAGCCGCAGGAGATCGATCGACTCGAACAGGAATCAGGCGAGAAAAATCTACGGGGACGCACCGGTGGTGCGGTGACGCTCGCGCTGGGTATCGCCAAAATTTTTGACGGTATTCCCGGGCTACGCGGCTTGATGAAGTACTGGTATCACTTTGCGATCATGTTTGAGGCATTGTTCATCCTGACAACGATCGACACCGGCACACGTGTCGCTCGTTTTTTGATGGGAGAATTTGGCGGGCGACTGTATCGGAAACTGGAACAACCAAATTGGCTGCCGGGTTCGATCGTAACATCTGCGGTCGTGGTCGCCGCGTGGGCGGCGTTTATCTGGTCCGGATCGATATCCACGATCTGGCCCATGTTCGGCATTGCCAATCAACTTCTGGCAGCCGTCGCGCTCTGCGTCGCGACAACTATCATCATCAACTCCGGCAAGGCGAAATATTGTTGGGTGACAATTCTGCCGCTCAGCTTTGTGGCTTCGACAACTTTAGTGGCCGGCTGGAAGTCGATCACTGACATCTTCTGGCCACTCACGCAAAAGCCGGAGTCAGCCACGCTGGGCTACGTAAACGTGACGCTGACGGCCATCATCATGTTTGCGGCTATCATTATTCTGATCGACTCAATTCGCCGCTGGCTGGGGATTGGCAAACGACCGGAAAGTTTGGTGGAACTAGTAGAAGCCGCCGGATAAAAGACTTGCCAACCGACTGGGATCGCGGGCGTCCCCGCCCGCAAATGAGCGCGAAGCGCGAACAGATTTCTCAAATGCCTAATCTTGCGCCTATGCCCCGCTTGCTGACGAGGACGCCCGCGATCCCAGGAAGCTGGCTTGATTAGTTCAACCATCCTAAGGGCATTCTTCAGCATTCTTCTCCCTCGTTGGACAGCCCTCCGATAATCGGCAATAATATCCGATTTCAATAAGACACCTGCGGAACGTCACGGCAACTTGAAGGTCTCTGCAGGCCGAGTCTTAGGAGTTCGCCTCCGCTATTTAACGACCGGAAAGGAATCACACAATCGTGGAAATATCGCTGATCGCAACAATCAGCCTGCTAACAGTTTGCTTGGCAGCGTTGCTTATCGGGAAGAAAACTATCAACAGAGTGTTTGCGAAGAGTTCATCGCTAGCGCGCGTGCGCCGCACCTCGCTCACCCTCGCGGCGACGCTCGCCGGTCTCGCTTTATCGGCAGCGCCGGCCCTTGGTCAATCGCACGCCGGCGGCGAAGCCAACTTGATCCTTCCTGACCTTTCCGACGTCAGATTTTTTGGAGACAGCATCACCGGTCACAACTTGCTGATGATCGGCCTCGTCGTTTGCATGCTTGGCTTGCTCTTTGGTTTGGCGATCTACATGAACCTGAAGAAGCTGCCGGTGCATCGCGCGATGCGAGAAATCTCGGAGTTGATTTACGAAACTTGCAAAACCTACCTGGTCACGCAAGGCAAGTTCATTCTCATTCTGGAAGTTTTCATCGGCATTATCATCATTCTTTACTTCGGCGTGCTTTCCCGCATGGAGCCGTTCCGCGTCGCGATTATTCTCGCGTTCAGTTTGATCGGAATCGCTGGGAGTTACGGCGTGGCCTGGTTCGGAATTCGCGTGAACACCTTCGCCAACTCGCGCACTGCCTTTGCCAGTCTTGAAGGCAAGCCATTTCCACTTTACGCAATTCCACTACGCGCCGGCATGAGCATTGGCATGATGCTGATCAGCGTCGAACTGCTGATCATGTTGTGCATCCTCCTATTCATTCCCGGCGATTATGCTGGACCCTGTTTCATTGGGTTTGCCATCGGCGAATCATTGGGCGCGGCAGCCTTACGTATCGCGGGCGGCATCTTTACCAAAATTGCCGACATCGGTTCCGACTTAATGAAGATCGTCTTCAAGATTAAGGAAGACGACGCGCGCAATCCGGGCGTGATTGCAGACTGCACTGGCGACAACGCGGGCGATTCAGTTGGTCCCAGCGCCGATGGCTTTGAGACTTACGGCGTGACCGGTGTGGCGCTAATCACGTTTATCCTCCTCGGTGTTCGCGGGGGCAACATACAGGTGCAGCTGCTGGTCTGGATCTTCGTGATGCGCATCATGATGATTATCGCCAGTGCTGCTTCTTATTTCATCAACGGCGCGATTGCCAAGGCCCGTTTCGGCAATGCCGATAAGATGAACTTCGAGGCGCCGCTCACGTCGTTAGTGTGGATAACCTCCATTATCTCAGTCATCATCACGTTCATCGTTTCAAAGGTAACCATTCCTTCGTTGAACGGCGATACCTCGTTATGGTGGAAACTCTCAGCGATCATTTCGTGCGGCACGTTGGCCGGAGCCATCATTCCCGAGTTGGTCAAAGTCTTTACCTCGACCGAATCGCACCACGTAAGCGAAGTGGTAACTTCGTCGCGCGAGGGTGGCCCGTCACTTAACATTCTTTCGGGTCTCGTCGCGGGAAATTTTTCCGCGTACTGGCTGGGCATCAGCATCGTCTTTCTGATGTCGATCGCTTATTTCTTCAGCACCATGGGCCTCGAGAACCTGATGGTGGCTGCGCCTGTGTTCGCTTTTGGCCTCGTCGCCTTCGGCTTCCTGGGCATGGGGCCGGTAACGATCGCGGTCGACTCTTACGGCCCGGTGACCGACAACGCGCAATCGGTTTACGAGTTATCGTTGATCGAACAGGTGCCGAATGTTGAGGAAGAAGTAAAGAACGAGTTCAACATGGTCGTGAACTTCTCCCGCGCCAAACATCTACTCGAGGAGAACGACGGTGCTGGCAACACGTTTAAGGCGACCGCTAAACCCGTTTTGATCGGCACGGCTGTCGTCGGCGCAACCACGATGATCTTTTCGATCATGATGGCGCTAACAAACGGCCTGACCACAAACACTGACAGCCTTTCGCTGCTGCACGCGCCATTTGTGCTGGGATTGATCACCGGCGGCGCAGTGATCTACTGGTTCACGGGCGCCTCAATACAAGCGGTGACTACGGGCGCCTATCGCGCGGTAGAGTTCATCAAAGCCAACATCCGGCTTGAAGGCGTTGAAAAGGCGTCGGTGGAAGACAGTAAGAAGGTGGTGCAAATCTGCACGCAGTATGCGCAGAAAGGCATGTTCAATATCTTCCTGACGGTGTTTTTCTCAACGCTGGCGTTTGCGTTCGTCGAGCCGTTCTTTTTCATCGGCTACCTGATTTCGATCGCAATCTTCGGTCTCTATCAGGCGATCTTCATGGCCAACGCCGGCGGCGCCTGGGACAATGCGAAAAAAGTTGTCGAAGTGGACTTGAAGCAGAAAGGCACGGCGCTGCACGATGCGACGGTCGTTGGCGACACCGTTGGCGATCCGTTCAAAGACACGTCTTCGGTGGCCTTGAACCCGGTCATCAAATTCACAACGCTGTTCGGATTGCTCGCAGTTCAACTCGCGGTTTCGATCGCAGATACACGGGGACAGTTTGGCGAGAACGGGCCAATGATCAGCCACGTGCTGGCGGCTGTTTTCTTCCTGTTGTCGCTGGTTTTCGTGTGGCGTTCGTTCCACACCATGCGCATTGGAAACTTGAAACCGGGTGACGCTGTTGCGCTCAATCCACAGCCGGAGCCGCCGGGCGTCGACGCGCAACTGTAAATCAACGACGTTTTTTGGGTTTTAGTCTTTGCCGGGCGCTGGTAGTTCAGAGTTCAACCTTTAGGTGGGGACGGTAAGAGCAAGCTAAAGCTTGTTCTCTGAACTACTGGCCGTTATTGAACTTGAAACTAGGAACTTGAAACTCTAAACTTTCACCCATGACTTCAACGGCCCAATCGTACACGCCCGACACGCTCATCGGCGCAGCGCTCGCTCCGCTCGACTGGACGCGATCAGTTTCGCTGGTGGTTGCATTTAGTTTGCTGACTGCGCTGTGCGCGCAGTTCTACATTCCCATGTGGCCAGTGCCAATCACCGGGTCAACGTTTGCGGTGCTGCTTACCGGAGCACTGCTCGGCTCGCGCTTGGGAGCCGCGGCGCTGATTGTTTACCTGGCTGAAGGTGCCGTTGGCCTGCCGTTCTTTTATGGAGGACATGGTGGGGTGGGCCACCTTCTTGGCCAAACTGGTGGCTACCTGTTCGCTTTTCCCGCCGCCGCTTTTATCACTGGCGCCTTCGCAGAAAACGGTTGGGACAAAAAAGTCTTCAGCGCAGTCGCGGCGATGGCCGTCGGCTCGCTGGTGATTCTGCTGTCCGGCTGGGCCTGGTTTGCCTTGGTGACTCAAACACCTCTGCTCAGTGCTTTCAAGATCACCGTTGCTCCTTACTTAATTGGCGACGTCATTAAGATCCTGCTTGCTGCCGGCGCACTGCCGCTCGGGTGGAAGCTCTTGCGCAGAGGCGCCTCTGACAAAGCTTAATCAACTCAAACAACAAAAGACTTCGAGAGGCACGGGCGACCGTGCCTTTCTTTTTCACCCTCCGTCACCACACTGGGAAACAATCGCTGTTTGTCTTTTTCCCTGGAAACCTGGTTCGCCTTTATAATGCCATTCAACAAAATCTGACGGCAAAACTTTTCGAACTATGCTGCTTACGCTAAAGGTGCGCTCGCGTCAGCGCGAGGAACTGGTCGAAATCACGGACCAGGTGCAGCAAAAGCTGACTGCTTCCGGCGAACCGGAAGGCGTGGTGGTGTTGTATGTGCAACACACAACTGCGGGCCTGACCGTCAATGAAAACGCCGATCCGGATGTGCCTCGTGACCTGCTGCATCTCTTTCGCACCTTGATTCCCCAACACGGGATGGGCTTCCATCACGGCGAAGAAAATTCCGACGCGCACATCAAGGCGACGCTGGTTGGGTCGTCAGTAACCATTCCCTTTGAGAAAGGGAAACTGCTGCTGGGTCGCTGGCAGGGAATTTTTCTTTGCGAGTTTGACGGTGGACGCGAGCGACAAGTGATCATGCTTGTGCGGTGATCCCCTCTCCCTCTGGGAGAGGGAAAGGGAGAGGGCTTTACAGCATCTTCAACCCCTCGCCTTTTCCCCTCCCAGGACGAAGGGGGCAAAAAAACATCCAAGTTCAAGTGCCTGCTCAAACCTACGACGACATCGCTCCACATTATGATCGCGGCATGGCGCCGTTCGATCGCTGGTTCCTCGCGAAGCTACGCGCAGAAACACTTCGACAATTGCCTGAAAACGCTCACATTCTCGAGCTCGGCGCCGGTACCGGGCTCAACTTTATCTACTATCCGAAGAATGCCTCCAGTGTCGCTACCGAACCCAGCTGGAACATGTTGCAAGTCGCGCTGCAAAAAGATCGACCGGCCCACGTTCAACTGGTGCAAAGCTGTGCTGAGGAACTTCCGTTCCGGGACGCGTATTTCGACGCAGCCTTTGCCACGCTGGTGTTTTGTTCCGTTGCGCGTCCAGAGACAGCGTTTGCAGAATTGCGGCGCGTGGTGAAACCCGGTGGCTTAGTGATATTACTTGAGCACGTTCGGCCAGGTGGCTTACTAGGTCCGATATTTGATCTGCTCAACGTGTTTACGTTTCGATTGTGCGCCGACCGATTTAATCGGCGAACTGCGAAAGAGGCTGAAGCGAGCGGTCTGAAGTTATTGAACGTCCAACGTCGGTATCTGGGGATCATTAACCTAATCACTTGTCGCGTATGAAGAGGCTACTACCGGTGTTCATTTTCTTGCTGCTGGTGCTTCTGTCGTCGGCCGCTACCGGCGTTGGACAGGACGCCGCGCTTACGACCGAGACCGCGAAGATTGAGACGACTTACGAAGCCGACAAAGATCGGACCATAGTTCGCTTAGTGGCGGTACAGATTTCCGGTGAGCAGGGGAAGTATAAGAGTTTGCACATGTCTCCGTTTTTTTCGTTTGCCGGAAAGAAGCTTTTGGCGGCGCCTGAAATTATCGACTTCGAATTGCGGACGGTGGTGAATGTAAAACTGCTGAGCACCGATCTTTATGTGGTCTTCGTAATCGATGGCGAGCAAGTCTTTCTTAGTTCAAATCGTTGGGCCGTCAAGCGACCCGTTCCCGGTCGGGTGTGGGTAGGTGAACATCTAGTATTTCGAATGCCGTATGAAACCTATGTGAGGATCACCAAGGCGAAAACTTTTTCGCTGAAGTTTGACGGCGTTGTCTTTCCGGTAAATGAATCACACCTGCAAATGCTTCGCGACTTTCTGAAAGAAATGCAGGTTGAAAATCAAGCGACTTTCATTCACCCCGAGGCTTTAGGCCGGTGAACCGGATTGGTTCGGTTTTTTGATCACCGCGCTAAAGCGGCGGTGTGAATGAGACGGGATGAGCAATGAACTCAGCCGCCCTTACTCATCACTCAGTTCTTTCATCACCTCAGTAAATTTCTCCACGTCTGCACGCGTACGCTCCAGAGCGCGCCGGCTGTCAAGGTAAGCAGTCCAAACAGGCGTCTGTGTGAGGGCCTTAGTGGTGTCCTGATCGAGAGTCTGGGCCATCAACGCGATCAAGTCGCTGACCACTCGAGTATGTTCCAACAGCGACTCGATTATTGAGTAAGCGAGTCGGGCCTGTGCTTGATCGAGGTCTCTTGATTCAGACATAAAAACCTGGCCGCGGATTAACGCGGAGTACGCGGATCAGAGATAAACAGTGCATTCCCTGGGCCTTTTTGCAGATTTGCGTCATCCGCGTCAATCCGCGGCTGATCTCTCATCGCTCGCTGTTTGTATAAACGGAAGCTTCGTCACTCCACCGATCGCTTCGCCGTTTTCAACCGCTACCTTCACCTTCGTGCCCGGCGCCAGGTAGTCGTACTTTAAATAACCTAGCGCGATCGTGCGTTCTAACTGCGGCGAAAACGTAACCGAAGTTAACCGTCCGGCGTCTTTGTCATCTTCCGACTTAACCAACGCCCCTGACCGTAAGTCAACGGCTTCCCCAAACGCAATTCCTGACAACTGCTTCGCCACGTGCCCGCGGTACTTAATACGCGCGATGATTTCCTGGCCCAGGTAACAACCTTTCGTGTAACTAACGGCGTCGTCAAACAGCGCTTCGGTTACGACATTGCTGTCGTCCATGTCCACGCCATAACGCGGCAGACCGGCTTCGATTCGAAGCGTTTCCAGGGTCTCGTAACCAACCGGCGTCGCACCGGCATCCAGCAAAGTGTTCCAGAGCGCCACCGCGTGATCCGCCTCAACTATGAACTCGAAGCCATCTGCGGCGGTGTACGTCGCCCGCAACAACGTTAAGCCGGTAGAGAAATCTGCGGCCTGGTCCACTCCCTCTGGCCATGAAACTCGAGCGACTGCTTTTGGTTCCACTCCAGAAAGATCTTGTTGCAGAGCTTTTCCCGCAATCACAGCGGCGTCGGTACCCTGCAGAGACAACATTGCAGTCCGACTAGTGATGTCTGTAACCCTAAAATCACCCGCCATAGTGAAACGTTCAATCGTCTTGAGAACTTGCTCATGGGTCGCGGGTTCGGTGTCAATCAGGAAATTATTTTCCTGCAGTCGGGCGACGCGCACGCTGGCGAGCAGCCGGCCTTGAACATTTGGGAAGGCCGCAGCCATCCAGGTGTTCTCAGCGAGCGTCTTCATGTCGTTGGTTATCAACCCGTTGAGAAACTGAACTGCTTCGGTTCCACTGACTGCGATTCGCGCTCGTGACGACAAATCGATGAGGCCGGCGCCGCTCTTTCGTACGGACGCATACTCGAGCCGCACATCGCCAAACGAGATCGGCACGTGCCAGCCATCGCGTTCAGCGAACGTCGCGCCCAGTTGCCGCTGTGTTTCTTCGAGCGGAGAGTTCAGGATTTTGAGTGTCTCAGTCACTAACTTGCCTTCAAACTGTTACGTCTTCAGCCGACGCGGTTGTCCACTTCAGTTTATTTGAAACCACCAGTGTGCCGGCGAGCATGTCGCCGAGGCGTTGTTTCCGTTCAGACGAAAGAATTGCGATGCCAGCGGGTATGCCTCCAAACAATAACGGATTCACTTCCAGTATGCGCATCCCGTTTCTAATTAATGAAGCTTTCCAATCACACGGTTTGCCGTTGAGCTTGCGCACAGTCAGGCCCTGGAAAAACTTGCCGACCGTGCGTGACCATAACGCCTCCAGCACGACGAAGTAAGCCAGATAGACAAGAAAGAAAAAGACGGCCTTGAGGAGCGGCAGGCTTTCCGGAGTTAGAGCTTCAACCACCATCATCAGGCTGAAAGCGATCAGATTATCGAAGAACAATGCGATTAGTCGCCCCTTCGATGAATCACCGACTATGTTCATGGTAGAACGCTCTGCAAGATGGTTAGGGCCGCAGGTTGATGCGGTATGTTTTGATTTTTGAGTTGAGCGTGGTGGCGTTCATCCCCAACAGGCGGGCGGCACGCGATTGATGACCGCCGGTCTGCTCCAGCGCGCGACGAATCAAATCGATTTCAAAGCGGCGCACCTGATCGTAAAAGTTAATGCCGCGCCCAATGTCCTGCACCGCGCCGACGCTCGCGCCTTCCTGCGAAGTGACGGCGATTGATTGCGGATCACTGATCTCCGGACGCAGGCACTCGCGCGTAATTTCGTCATTTGGCGCAATCACCACCGCGCGCTCGACGGCGTTTTCAAGTTCGCGAACATTACCGGGCCAGGAATAGCCTTCGAGCAAAGCCAGGACTTCCGGCGCGATGTGCTCCGAGACTTTGCGACCGTTCTCTTCGTTGTATTTTTCGATGAAATGCTGGGCCAGCGGCAAAATGTCCTCACGACGATCGCGCAGCGGCGGCAACTCAATGGGAACCACGGCGAGGCGGTAGTACAAGTCTTCGCGGAAAGTTCCCTGTTTCACGGCCTCTTTCAGTTCGATGTTTGTGGCCGCAATAATGCGCACGTCAACGCGGCGCGGCGCCGTATCACCGAGCGGAGTGAACTCACGCTCCTGAATGACGCGCAAAAGTCGGACTTGAGTTTCCGGGGGGATGTCGCCGATTTCGTCCAGAAAAATTGAACCGCCATCGGCAACTTCAAACAAGCCTTTCTTGGCAGCCACCGCACCGGTGAACGCGCCGCGCGTGTGTCCAAACAGTTCCGACTCCAACAACTCGGAAGGAATGTTGGAACTGTTGACCGTCACAAAAGGTTTGCCGTTTCGCGGGCTTGATTCATGAATCGCCTTAGCGATCAATTCTTTTCCGGTGCCGCTCTCACCCGTAATCAGGACCGTAGAGCGGGCCGGAGCGACTTGTTCCACCAGACGAAAAACTTCCTGCATGACATCAGAACGGCCCACAATCGCGCCCCGATCAACGGCGCGACTCATGGCCCGGCGCAGCGTGCGTCGTTCCTCTTCTTTACGGCGACGCTTGATACCGGCAGCCACTGTTAAAGTGATCTGCTCGTTCTGGAATGGTTTTCTGATGCAGCCAAACGCGCCGTGTTCCCAGGCCGCAATGGCAGTATCGAAGGTGGCGTAAGCGGTGATCATGACGATGACTGCGTCAGAATCCATCTTCAGAAACTCTTCCAGCGCGCGCAGGCCGCCGATGCCGGGCATCGACACATCGAGCAACACCACGTCGTATGATCGTCGCCCGTAAGCCTCGAGACCTTCTTCGCCTGTTTTTGCCAGGTCGACGCGATAGCCTTCCGAAGACAGCAAGGTTTCCAGCACCTCGCGCATGATTTCTTCGTCGTCGACTATTAGTACTGAACCCTTTTTAGCCACGCGTAGTTTCGTCTTTCCTGTTCTTATCGTCTGTCCGCTTGTCTTGGGAGCGAAACAGTTTAGGGGAGATTAACTCAAAAAAAAAGCAAGAGCCTGGCGGGGGACTCAATCCTTCGTGTGCTTTCGTCAGTTTTAGTTTGATGTAATTTGGTGGTTAAGCCACGACGCACCTTGATCGCCAATGCCAAAAACTAAATCACTAACAACACGAAAACAGAACTCACGAAGCAACACGAAAGGTTGAACAGCTGGCCGGTCGCTACTGCTCCCGGTTCTGATTTAGCGAATTGAACTGGGGTTGCTTTTAGGGTTGGGCGGCGACTCAATCGAGGACTGCCTGCAGACGCGCTCTCACGGGGACGGTCGGTAGCGAAATGCGAAATGTTGTGCCATGGCCGGGCGTGCTTTCAACACTGATGTGGCCCGAATGCTCCTGCACAATACCGTAGGAAACGGCGAGACCCAATCCTGTTCCGCGGCCAACTCCTTTTGTGGTGTAGAACGGATCGTAGATTTTCGCGACGTTCTCCGGTGCTATTCCTACGCCACTATCGGCGATCTCGATTGTCAACGAATCGTCATCAGCCGGGCTGGTCGAAATCTTGATTGAGCCACCATCGGGAATAGCATCACGAGCGTTGAGCAGCAAATTGGTAAACACCTGCTGGAGCTTGCCGCTGTTGCCGATTACGGCCGGCGCTTCCGGATCGTAACCCCGGACAATCTGAATCTGGTTGCCGCGCAACTGCGGCTCGAGCAATTGCAACGTGTCGTCAAGCACGCGCGAAATGTCGAGTTCGGAAAACTGCGTCGCGTCGCCAGTGCGCGAAAAATTGAGCAGGTTGTTGACGATATTAGTCGCTCGTTCAGCCTGCCGCCGCACCTTCTGCAAGAGAGCGTGTTTCGGATCCGTTTCCGCCAGCATGCCGAGCAGCATCTGCGTGTAAGAAGAGACACCAGTCAGCGGCGTGTTTACTTCATGCGCCACGCCCGCTGCCAGCAACCCAATC
The DNA here is from genome assembly GCA_035472495.1 of Pyrinomonadaceae bacterium. Lineage (GTDB taxonomy): Bacteria > Acidobacteriota > Blastocatellia > Pyrinomonadales > Pyrinomonadaceae > PSRF01. The sequence goes on from DATIPD010000011.1 coordinate 665,575, forward strand.
GAAGAAAGCTTCTCACGTTGTTGTAGCTGCTCTTCGAGATGCACCCGGGAGGTAACGTCTTCGAGTAAAACCAGTGCGCCGGTTTGGCTCTGTGCATCCTGCAACGGCGCGATCGCGATGTTCAGCACCAGCGAGCGCCCGGTGGAGGTGGCAGTATGGATCTTGTAAATGTTCCGGATTTCCTTGAGACGCCAGGAATCATTTCCCAAAACCTGCCGCAAAGTGTCGGAAAAATCCTCAGCAAATAACTCTTCGACACGTTTGCCCACAGACTGCGCCCGACTCAGGTCGAGAATTTCTTCCAGCGCGGAGTTAAGGCGAGTAACCCGTCCCTCGAGATCCACTGCCAGGATGCCGATATTGATCGACTCGATGATCGACTCACTAAACTCCTTCAGCAGTTTCAGTTCAGAGGCGCGATCGCCTTGCTCCTGATACAACAAACTATTCTCGATGGCTACAGCGACGTAACCAGAAACCGTGAGCAGTATCTCAACGTCTTCTGACGACAGCAGCGCGCCGTCGGCGGAACGGCCCAAACCAATGACCGCAACCATGCGGCCGCGCACGACGCAGGGAACGTAGTAATGCAGCGCGCGTCGGACGAACCCGGTCGTCTCTGGAATCAAATCGAGATCGTCAGTTCGCACCACCCCAGTCTCGGCTGAGCGAATGCGGATCATCTCGCGAAAGTCAGGTGGGACGACCATCTCCGATGAAAGTCCGGTGGAACGTGCGACCCGGTAACCAGCCGCTGCGGTTTTGTCTTCGATGAAGATGGCGATGCGGCCGACGTTCATTACCTGCTGCAGCCGGCTAACCAGCGAATCGAGCAGCGGATCAAGCGCCGTGGTGGCTGAAAGTGTGCGGCCAAAATCCAGCAGGCTGTGACGCATGTCATAACGCTCGCCGTAGAATAACCGATCGATTCGTTCCTGCACGAAAGTCTTCACGGGCGCGGCGATGATCACGATGGCAGCCATGGCCACGATCGCCAGAACTACCCGCAAAGTAATCTCTCCGGAAGTAACTCCTGTGTCGCCACCGAACGCATAGAGCCCGGCGAGATAAACAACCAAACCCACCATCAAAGCGATCGCCAGCGTAGTCAAGACGTAGACAAAAACGCGCCGCACCACCAACTCGACATCCATCAAACGGTAACGCACTACCGAGTAACCAAATGCCAGTGGTATCAGAACCAGCGGCAAGACTGCGGCGGCGGTGAGCCAGGGATCTGTCTTTGAGGCGAGCAGGAAACCAAGCGCATAAAGCAGCGTGAAGGAAACGACGGCGAGCAGCGAGCCCCAAATGACCCACTTCATCTGTTGCCGGATAACTGCGCTCTTCGCGTAGAACCAGGTGCGAACGAGGAAAAATGTACCGGCAATCAAACCGGCGACAAAGTGAAGCAGGCTTAACTTGTAGAACAAACCAATGAACGACTCAGAAATAACCGGCACAGTGCGCGCGCCCGGCAGGATGCGGATGTAAACGCCTATCAGGAAAACAAAGTTGGCGAGTAGCAACAACAAGACTGCGGGCGCATAAAGCAAACTGGCGCGCCAACGTTTTTGTTCGAACAACTTTTGTCGCTGTGGATAAAGCAGACAGAAGTGCACAAATAACGGTGCAAACAAAATGAGACCAGCGCTACGCAGAAACGCAATCGCCAGGTCAAGATCGCGATAGGTGCCGACCGGTGTGTAGAAGCAGAAAACGAATCCTGACAAACAAACTACGGCGAAGTGCAACGCGAAAGGCGCGCGTCCCCCCTGCTTGAAGAGAACGAAGAAACCGACGAGGAGAAAGACGACACCGATAAAGTTAATGTAAATGTCGAGTGGCGACCATTTGTGAATGGCGTTCAGGTGATCGAGGTCGACATAATAGAGCGCGTTGTCAAAGGAAGGCCGTCGAATTAAATAGTGAATATCGCCATCCACGCGCGCCTGATCGAGATACATCTGCACGTCGCGGGCGTGTCCAACTTCTTCGTAGTCGCGATTGTTGAGGCTGATTCCAATGAGCTGATCGCCCGAGAGGATTTGACTGCGAGCTCCGGATGAGCCCGGTTCCACTGTCTCCGCAACAATCCCCTGTTTGGTATCGCTCCAGCGAATTCCATCCCAGGGTGGAGTTTCATGTCTCAACCGCTGGGCAAAATTCAAGGCGCCCGCCGTCACCAACAACGCCGCGCCGGCCAGCATCAGCCATGTCCCAGTTGTGAAGACCGACCTTTTCACTTGTTAATTCCTGCCGAACTGTCAAAGCTCTCTCGAGCTTAAAAACGCAAGGTATGTTCCCTTAGACTACTGATCAGACAACCGTTCCACGGACTCTTGTTCTAACGCTTGAGACGAAGCAATTGCCAACCTTTTCTCAACGATTCTCCACACACACTATCCTGAGTAAGTTCTTACAAACACTTCGGGCGATCGGGCAATCCACATTTTTGAACTTTTCCGAGTTTTTGGAGAACCGCTTAGAGGGAACCCAGGGACACCGACCGCAATTGCCGAGGACTCGGAAGTCCTCTGAATACTAAAAGCGGAGTGAGATTCCTCCGCGCACTGAACGCCGTCCGGCTGTCAGCTGCGTCAAAGTCTCTCCGTTCTCAGAGCTCGGCTGCAGGTCCAGCAAATTACGCGCGTCGAGAACCGCCTCGGCGCGCACCGGCAAGCCGAAGCTCGGCAACTCCTGCGTTATCTGAACGCTCAGCGAAGGGTCGTAGACGGCCAGGCGTCCGGCAAACGGATCGATTGCAAAGACGGTCGCGTTCGGGGAGAAGCGCAACACCGTACGAATGTTCGTGCCGGTGTCGAAATCCGCGCCGAGTTGGAAAGCTGCTGTTTGGAAAAACCCACTTTCGAAAATGTCAGACGGCTGGGAAATGTTACCCGCGGCGAGCTTCTGGCCACGACCGAAGGAATAACCGCCGGAAGCGGTCCACATCCGGCTTAACCGTCGGGTATAAACCAGACGCATTCCCCGAGCTGAACCCTGCTGATTCGCAACGTTGATGAAAGCTTCTCCAATCGTGCCAGAAAACGCAGTCATCGGCACGCTCAGCAGACCAACGCCGCGACTCACGGTCGTATCGAAGAATGCCGTTCCTTCAACGTTGGATTTGTTGTCAATTACTCTTTCTACACCAAACTCCAGGCGATGACTGCGGTCCATCACGGCGCGGCCGTCAACATACGCCACCGGTGCTTTCTCCAGATCGCGAAAAGCGATTTGCGAATTCTCAAATGCCGCGATGCTTTGCAGCGTGCTTTCGTTCCCGCCAGGCGCGAACGCTGCCTTCACACGCGTGCGCGCATTTACATCGTATTGCACGCCCATTCGCGGGCTGACTGAGCGAGCTCCACCGGCGCCGAGAAACCGCGAATAGTCGAGACCGAGGACTACAACAATTCCATCCCGAACGATCCACTCGTCGATGGCGCGGACTGAGAACTGGCCGAGTTGATTTTGCTGTTCTTCACGCGTTGAGATCCAAATCGGTGCTCCAAACTTTACCGCACCCGCGCTCAGGCCAATGCGATGACGCATGCCGGCCCGAACCTGACCGCTAACTTCAAAACGCTCCGGGCCACTGCCCCCGGCAGTTTGGCCGGCAAAAACTAGTTCGACGTTGTCTTGGGGCGTGGTCGCGACCGCGAAATTAATTCCGGGATAGCCGGCGCCGAAGGAGTTACTGGTGAAATAGGTTTCGACAACACCCTGGATGCTACGCTGCGAATCGTGATCAGAACCTTCCGTTACTTCCGCAGTATCTGACGACGGCGTTTCCGCATCAGCGGTAGCTTCTCGTCCGAGTACCGCTTGAATGTCTGCATCTTCGCCTTCCTGTGCCTGGAAGATTGAGCGACGAGTTTGCGCCGAACGTAAGGTCCACTTCACGTCGTCACGATCCTTGCGACGTTCAGGGAGAGTTTTCCCCGATCCAATCGGCTCAAGGTTGAACCGGTAGACAAGTTCCTGAGAAGCGCGAACTTCAACTGCTGAGAAAACTACTTCATTGAAACCCTGGGCGATCGCGCGAATGCCGTACTTACCCGGCATAATGCGCGCCGAAAATCGCCCCGCCGCATCTGTGTGAGTTTCCTTCGCGATCCTCGTGGCGCCGTCGCGCACGAGTGAGATCAAAGCACCGGCTACGGGAGCACCCTGGTTGTCGACAACCGCTCCAGTGATCGTTGCGAGGCTTCCCTTGCCCTCGCTGACCGACGCCGACTGCAAATAAACGCCCGCCGAAAAGAGCGTCAGCACCAGGCTGAGCAGCTTTCTTCCCACAGTTCTATTACTAAATCTGATCATCGCCACGAAACCTCCATACGTTTCCCGCAGGAACTGTCTTGAAGCAGCGAGTGTGACTTTGTTTGGCGCAAAATAGGAAGAGTCTCCCAAAGAGTTCTTGCCGTCTCGAATGCGGTTTGGGCAGCTTCGCCCAAACGCGCTGAAGGCGAACTGGTTCAGGCCAGGAGACTTACCAGAACCGTCGGATAGCCGGCATTTTCCGCCAATATTCAAAGGCCTGTCAAGCAATGCCGGCCCTTGAAGGGCGCTCGGATCACCCCGACTTTGTCCCCAGTTTTGAGCGTGTTAGCATTCGAGATGTCCTAATTCTTCGCACTTTCAAAGGACTTTCATGATTGACGAAGTTCGCTCAAGCCGACTATCCAACGGAATTACTGTCTTAACTGAGCATATGCCCGGCCTGCGCTCGGTGACCGCCGGAATCTGGGTACGCCGCGGATCACGCCACGAATCTCCGGAACTCAACGGCATTTGCCATTTCATCGAGCACGCCGTGTTCAAAGGAACACAAGGCCGAACAGCTCGTGATATTGCCGTTGAGTCGGATCGACTGGGGGGACACCTCGACGCGTTTACGACTCATGAGATGACTGGTTTCGCCATAAAGGTTGCGGACCGGAGTCTGCCCGCGGCTTTTGACCTCCTGGCTGACCTTCTGGCGCACCCGCGTTTCGATCAGCTCGACCTTGACCGCGAACAAAAGGTGATCCTGGAAGAGATGAAGATGGTTGAGGACACGCCTGATGAATTGCTTGGCGAACTCTTCAACGCCGCCTACTTCCCCGGTCACTCTTTGGGACGACCGATCGAAGGCACGGTGGAAACGGTCACGAAATTTGACCGCGAAATTATTTCGACATTTCACTCCCAGGAGTTTTCGGCTGGGAACCTGGTCGTAGCCGCGGCCGGAAACGTCGATCACGATGCGCTGGTGGAGTTGGTAGAAAAGTCTTTTGGAAACTCGGCGACTAACGGTAAGCCGGCTATTCATGTCGACGCCTCGCCGAAACCAGCCACACCAATCTTTATCGAGCACAAGAACCAGCTCGAACAAGCGCATGTGATTTTGGCCGCGCCCTGGCCTGACGCGAAGCACGAAGATCGTTATGCAGCGAGCCTGCTGGCCTCGGTGGTTGGCGGCGGCACTTCGAGTCGGCTCTGGCAAACGATTCGCGAAGAACGGGGCTTGGCGTATTCCGTCGGCGCGGGCGGCAATACGTTTTCCGATGTTGGCGTGTTCACGATTTACGCCGGCACTTCACCAGAGCATCTCGATGAAGTGGTTGATCTGTCACTGGTTGAAATGCGACGGGTCGTCAACGAAAGTGTGTCCGAATCAGAATTGCAACTCGTGAAGGATCAAGCGCTGTCGTCAATTTTGCTGGGACTGGAATCCTCAAGTGCGCGCGCTGGCGCGTTGGCACGCCAGGAAATAATCCACGGCCGGCGCATCACGCCTGAAGAAGTCATCAAAAAGATCGAAGCTGCCACACCAGACGATCTGCAGCGCGTCGCAAAGGAATACTTCACCGGAGCGCTGTCGCTGGGCGCGCTGGGAAACCTCAACGGCTTCAACGTCGACCGCTCGCGGCTAAAGATTTAAGTAGAGCCCGGATAATCTGCAGAGTAAATTCTAGTCGTCATCTTCCTTTGTCGGGCCATGACCAGGATAAATTACCGCGACTGGATATTTGATTGTGATCTGGAAGCAACGCGGAAAGCTTATCAAGGGATTCCGGTTGGAAGACTCGAAGGTTGCAGTTGCAGTGGCTGCCGAAATTTCTTAGCGCAAAGAAAGTTTATCTTTCCTGAAGAAGTCCTCAATCTCCTTGCTGATCTGGGCATCGATTATGAGCGTGATGCAGAGATTTACCACACGGCTCGCTTGGCATCGGGATTGCACTTTTATGGAGGTCGGTTTCATTTCATCGGCAGCATCTCAAAACAACCTACGGCACCAGCGAAGGTAACTGAGCATTCCACGATTGATTTCCTCATAGGCAGTGCTCTCGCAGAAAAGTCCTTTGAGAATCGTCCTCTGGTGCAAGTTGAGATTACCGCGGAAGTACCCTGGGTATTAAGCGACGAGGATGAACCCATTAGTCGTAGCCGCTGGGCGGGACAACTTAGATGCAAATCCAGAAGGAGACGAAAGATGTCAAAGATCGTTGAGGGTATTGTCAGGAGAATTGATTTTGAGCCGAAACAGGAATTGCTGGAATCTCGTATCTACGCACATGTGTTCCTGAAGTTGAGGGATGGGCAGACGGAAGTCGATGTTTATACGGATAATCCGCGCTTTGAGGCGGCATTCCTGACTGCATATTCCTCACAGCCAGGGCCTCGCTATATCGAGGTTTATTACGAAGAGGTTGATAAGCAAAAGAAAGTAGTTCGGGTCACGCTGGATGAGGCTTTTGTTTAGCGAAGAAATATGAAAGAACTGTAACCGAGATAGCCGGACCGCCATGAAAAATTCGCCCCCAACATACGCACAACAGCGTAAGCACCCGCGCATTCCATTTTCCCTTGACGTCGACTGGGGCGAGACGCGCGCCTGCGCCGAGACGGGCCGCGTCACCAGCCTGAGTGTCGGCGGCTGCTTCATTGAAACGCTACAAGAGGTTGCTGTCGGGAAGCCGCTCTTCATCCGCCTCTTGCTGGCGCCTGGCAGCAAGCGCGCAAACGAAGGGATGGTCTGGGCCAAGGTCCTGTACCATCTGCCCAAATTAGGGTTCGGGGTCAAGTTTAAGAAATTGCCCGGCGGTTACGTAAACCACATCGAAGACATAGTGGAGTTTTATTTGAGCAGCCACGACGACGACTGAGGACGCTGCTTAAGCCCAACTTATCCCTACCGTTACTCAATCGGGTTGGCTTTGTTTTTCCTCTTCATGACATTCGCAACGCCCCTTCTGCTCCCCTGGCAACGAAATAACATGAAGCTGCCGATTCTTACATCAAATGAGGAGTCGCCACGCAAGCGAAGTCTTCCGGCGCCGTTCCTGAGTTTAAGAGACTGAAGTTATATGCGAAGTAAATCCATCCTTCTTGTTTGCCTCGCCGTGCTCTGGTGCGCGGCGCCACTTCGCGCGATGGGCCGACAAAACAAAGCTGAAGGAACTACCGCCGCTGAGCTTAGCTGCTTACAGAAAACCACCATCAAAGTCGCAAACCATGAAGTGGTCATCACAATGCATGACGCAGAACAGATCAAACTGACCGTCGCGAAGTACCTGGCGAAACCGAAACAGAAGTCTTCAGTCCCCGGCCCAGGCGAAGTGTTTATTGATTGCGAGGGCACGGTACGAATGGGCGAGTGGATATTGGAATCAACAGTCGCTAACGCGCCGGAATTACGTTTAACTTTCCGCGAACATAACGGCGAGTATTTAATTGTGCGGCGAGAAATTCGTTTGCAGCAAACCGACGGGGGTTGGAAAGTAGTAGGAGACGGGCACACAACCTATCATCGAAAGCCTCTATGAAAAACCGGCGACTGCTACTGCCAGAATGTTGACGTAGATTTGCACCCAGCTCAACTCAGAACGTCAGGAGGAAAGATGCAGCTATCGAGCGCGATTGCACAGCTTCGGACTACGGATCTCGCCGCATCAATAGATTTTTACACCAACAAGGTGGGCTTAACGCTTGAGTTCCAATACCAGGATTTTTACGCGGGTGTTCGCGCGGGTGACCAGCTCTTTCACCTGAAACTCGCGGACCAGAAAGACCCCTCTATCGAATTCGTAGATAAGGGCGACCACTTCCACCTCTACTTTAATACGGAAGATGTCACCGCTACGGCAGACTCGTTGCAGAGAAATGGGGTTCAGCTGGTGAGGGACGTCCATGATACTCCCTGGGGAACGAGAGAGTTCGTCATCAAAGATGATCAAGGACATACGCTGTACTTCGGTGAAAATAGATAGGTGCTATCCGCGTTCCGGCCACAATGCATCTCGTGAAACAATCAGGCACTGAACAAAGTTGTCAGTCGTTCGACCTTGCAGAGGCTATCGCCGTACTTGAGCGGACGCCGGCCGTCCTATCCGCGCTGCTTTGCAACTTACCGGAGACTCTCATCCGCGCAACGGAAGGCGCAGGCACGTGGTCGCCTTACGACGTCGTCGGGCACCTGATTCACGGCGAGCTGACTGATTGGATTCCGCGCGCGCAACAGATACTCTCCGGCAAGACTGAACCGTTTGAAAGATTTGATCGCAATGCACAGTTCGCTGTGAGCGCCGGCAAAACACTTTCAGACTTGCTCGAGGAGTTTGCGAAACTGCGCACGAAAAATCTCGCCACGCTCAAAGGTCTTAACCTCAAGGCAGAAGACTTCGCGCGGACTGGCCTACATCCAGAACTCGGCAGCGTCACCCTGGGACAGTTGTTAGCAACGTGGGTGGTGCACGATCTCGATCACATCGGGCAAATCGCACGCGTGCTCGCCAAGTATCACGCTAACAATGTCGGCCCATGGACCGCTTACCTCTCAATCCTGACTGACCGGCGACAGAAATAGTTCTTATGTAACGAGAAGATCGTGAACCCTGACCTCGACATTCAGTTAATAGCTGAAATACGTCAGCGCACTATGGAAGCTGAAAACGCCGGTGACGCAAATTTCTTCCGTTCCGCCTGCACCGAAGATTGCTCCGCGAAAAGGTGTCGCACCTTTGAAATAAGGAGTCGGGGGCCGAAGCCTCAACCCCAAAGATGCAAGTTTAGTTTTCCGGTGGAACCTCCACACAGGGGTTGCACTTGCACAAACATTTCCTTTGTTTCTCTGCGCAGGCACCCTGGTTGGGTGGGTTCCCGTCGCCCATGCAGGTGGCATATTCACTCATACAGACGTCAGTACAGGCATCAGCATGACTAACCTCAGGACTTGAAAAAGAGGCGAGGACGATCAAAACCCCGAGCGTCAAGAGTCTAAGCTTCAAGCGTATGGATTTAACCTTCTTTGTGAGCGTGCCGGTTTGATCGACACGGAGGTGAGGTGAAGACTCGATGTCAGTCGCCTATGAGTTTCCAGGAGAACCTGGTACCGATTGTTCAGGTAACGAAGCGATACAAAAGGGTGCTAGCAATGCGTTCGATCGGATGTCAATAAATCTGTCACGAGCAATTTACAAAGTTGACGACGCTGAAAATTTCCAGAGCCCGTTGCACAGTTGAGCCAACCGCTCCCCTGTGGCCCTTCAAGCTCTAAAATGTTAAAGTTCCCAGTTACACCTATCTTAGTCGCCAGAACTTAGTTACCAGTTTTCCTGAACATGAAAGTTACCGTTCTCGGCAGCGGCTCAACGGGCAATGCAATTCTGATCGTTGCCGGCGAAACTCGTGTGCTTGTCGATGCCGGCCTGAGCGCTAAAGAAATAGCGCGCCGGCTCACGCTCGTCGGCGAAGATGTGCAACGCCTCGATGCTGTGCTCGTCACGCATGAACACGGCGATCACGCCGGCGGCTTGCGCGTACTTTTGAGCCAGGTTGATTGCCCGGTCTACATCTCAGCCCAAACTCTCGATGCTTATGTCAGCGAACGTCTCAACGTTAACGACGAGGAGCCGCGGAAGCGCTCGAAAGCCCTGAAGCACCGCGTTGAAACCATCGAGTCAAGCCGCGATTTTCGTATCGGCGAGATCGACTTTCATCCCTTCACGATTCCCCATGACGCGGTCGACAATTTCGGGTTCACGGCCACACATGCAGGTGTGAAGATCGCCACGCTGATGGACTTTGGCCACATGACGACGCTCATTAGCGAACGTTTGCGTGGCTGCTCGGCGATAGTGGTGGAGTCGAACCACAGCCGCGACATGCTGAAAGCCTGTGACAATTATCCCTGGGAACTCAAGCAACGAATTCTGTCGCGGCTCGGGCACCTTTCCAACGAAGATCTGGCCGACTGGATACGCGATCAATTTGACGGCTCTGCCCGCTACATCGTTTTGACGCACCTTTCGCAGCGAGCCAACAATCCTTACCTGGCGAAAATCTCGGCAGAAGTCGCCCTGCAGGAACGCTTCCCACTCTTCCACGATCAAACCCAGGTGAGCCTGTCGTTTCCCAGGGAACCGACGCCCTGGATCGAAGTATAGGAGAAGGATGAGGGATGAAGGCGGAACGATGAAAACGGCGACGCATGGATTTCGCTACTTCGTTAATCTTAGGCGTTGCCTGATGTTCGCCATAATAGCGACGGCCACAGTTGCGTGCACGACGAATCGTGGCAGTCAAAGTGTCCCCGCTGAAGTTGAATCTACGATCAACTCGATCAGCGACGAGATCGCGGCGGAAAGATACGAGAAGGTCTACAACGACGCGTCAGAGCTGTGGCGCCAGGACGTTACGCTGGAAGGCTCGATAGCAACTTTCAAGACGCTGCGCACAAAACTTGGTCCAGTGGAAACGCGCACGTTGCTGTCGGCCAACGAACAACAGAATTCCGGCGGCCCACTGAAGGGCCATGCCTACATCGTTAGCTACAGAACCAAGTTTCAGAATGCCGAAGGCATGGAGACATTTACGCTGGTTGAGCGCGATGGCCACTGGCTGCTCGCGAGATATTTAGTGAATTCAATGGGACTGAAATAAGTTTCAAGCTCAAGAGTTTCAAGTTTCAAGTCTCAAGTTCCGAGTTCGGATCCTGGTGACGCGGTGTCATGAGGGCGGCACCGAAACGCTGAACTGGGAACTTGAAACTTGAAACTTGAAACTAACAAAAGATGATCGAACGCTACACACTCCCGGAAATGGGCGCGCTCTGGACCGAACAGAGTAAGTTCGAGAAGTGGCTCCAAGTGGAAATCGCCGTCTGCGAAATTCACGCAGAGATGGGCACCATTCCCGCCGACGCACTTGAGCAGATCAAATCCGGCGCAAAGTTTTCCGTTGAACGCATCAACGAAATTGAAAAGACCACCAACCACGACGTCATTGCCTTCACCACCAACCTGGCAGAAAACATCGGCGATGCTGCCCGCTTCGTCCATTACGGCCTGACTTCTTCCGACGTAGTTGACACCGCCAACGCGCTCCTGTTGCGCGAGGCGTGCGACATACTCGCGAAGAAAATCGACGCGCTGCTCGCGGCCTTGAAAGCGCGGGCGCAGGAATTCAAACACACGCCGCAGATCGGGCGCACGCACGGAATTCATGCCGAGCCAACTTCGTTTGGAATGACGTTCGCACTCTGGTACGACGAAATGCGGCGGAACCGTGAACGTTTGCGACGAGCCAGAGAAACTGTGGCTGTCGGTAAGATCAGCGGCGCGGTCGGAACGTTTGCTTTGCTTGCGCCGGAAGTAGAAGCAAAAGTTTGCGCGCGACTGGGACTGAAAGCGGCGCCGGTTTCAACGCAAATTATCCAGCGCGACTGCTATGCCGAGTATCTCTGCACCCTCGCGATCATTGCTTCGTCGCTCGACAAGTTCGCGCTGAATGTTCGTCACTGGCAACGTACGGAAGTGGGCGAGGCACAGGAAAAGTTTGCGGTCGGCCAAAAAGGTTCAAGCGCCATGCCGCACAAACGAAATCCCATCATCGCGGAAAGAATTTGTGGTATTGCGCGGGTGATCAGGGGCCACAGTTTGGTGGGGTTGGAAAATGTGGCGTTGTGGCACGAACGCGATATTTCGCATTCGTCAGCTGAACGCGTCGTGCTGCCAGACGCGAGCATTGCTCTTGATTACATTCTGCAAAAAGCTGCGGGCCTGATCAGTGGGCTGGTAGTTCATCCGGAACGAATGCTGCAAAATTTGCAGCTCACGCGGGGGCTGGTGTTCAGTGGTCAACTGTTGTTGGCCCTGACACAAAAGGGTGTTTCCCGTGAGCAGGCATACGCGTGGGTACAACGAAACGCAATGCGCGTGTGGGACCAGAACGAGGATTTCCGCGACCTGTTGGGTAAGGACGCCGACATTAGTCAACATCTGTCGGCGTCCGAAATCGATGAAGTGTTCAGTTACGAGACTTACCTGCGAAACGTCGATCAGATCTTTGACCGCGTTTTCGGTTGAATGCAGTGTCCGCTTAATTGGCAGCAAGAGCTGACTGGGCTAACGACCACGGAGCGATTCAGTTTTTCAGCCACGGCTATTTGTTCACGATCTGTTCGGCAAACTTGCCGATGATCGGCAACTTAAACATCTGGCCCTGGTAGGCTTTGACGGCCGCGAAAATCAGTCCAATCAGAAGCACGAGCGCAAGCAGCCAAAAGATGATCCAGATCAGCCCGACCAGCAGTCCGATCAAACTTCCCAAGCCACCGCCCACAACGGCGCTACCGATACCGAACGCAAAAGTTAGAAAGCCGGCGACGATGGCCAGGACAGTCATGATAACGGTGTTGACAATGCCAAAGATGATCGACTGCATGGCGTGGAAACGAACAAACTTATTTTCTTTTTCCATGAAATAGAAGATCACGCCAACGATCCAGATATATGAAACAGCGGCGGCAATTTTTGGATCCATTCCCGAACTGGTTTGCGGGGCTCCAGCCGGCGGAGTCGGGTTAGGCGGAGGGTTTTGCATAGTTAATTTCTCCTGCATCTGTTTTGAAAACTCAATTATGTAACGCAAACTGTTATTTGCGAGAATCACCGGCATTCCGCGCGCCCGCAAACTAACAGTTTGCGTTACAAAAAACCGAATGAGCGCCGAAGGCTGAATACCGAAACGAGGGGCGAGATAGTATGCTATTCGCTACACATGAAGCAATGTCATGTCCTACTATGAAAGCCGAAACAGGGACGGTACCAACCAGATGAAAGCCAGGGTCTTCGTTAGCTTGAAACCGGGAGTTCTTGATCCCCAGGGTAAAGCCATCCATCACTCCGTTGCACTGCTTGGTTTTAGTGGAATTACCGACGTGCGACAGGGCAAGTATTTTGAGATTGCGCTGAGCGAAGATTCTGATCAGGAAGAGGCACGCGAGTCCGTCGCTCGCATGGCGCGCGAAGTTTTGTCCAATCCGATCATTGAAGATTATCGCGTGGAGATTGAAGCGTGAAGTTTGGCATCATAGTTTTCCCGGGTTCCAATTGCGATCACGATGCTTACCACGTGATCTCTAAACAGGTGGGCCAGCCAGTCGACTTTATCTGGCACCGCGACACCGATTTGAATGCTTTTGACGCGTTGATTATCCCGGGCGGTTTTTCTTATGGCGACTATCTGCGCGCCGGCGCGCTGGCGCGATTTTCACCGGTAATGGACTCGGTCAAAAAATTTGCCGCTTCCGGCCGTTTCGTTTTGGGAATCTGCAATGGCTTTCAGATTCTCTGTGAAGCCGGTCTACTTCCGGGCGCCTTAATTCGCAATCGTGAACTTCACTTCATTTGTGAGCACGTGCTCGTCCGGGTTGAAACTTCTGATACGCCCTTTACCCATGAACTAACCCGCGGCGCAGTGTTGCGACTGCCCATCGCCCACGCCGAAGGAAATTACGTTTGTGACGATGTTACGCTCGGGGAACTCCAGCGCGAGGACCGAGTGATCTTTCGTTATTGCGACCGCAATGGTTCGCCGACAAACGCCGCGAATCCAAATGGTTCGCGCGACAATATCGCCGGCATTTGTAATCGTTCGCGCAACGTGCTCGGACTGATGCCACACCCGGAAAGGGCCTGTGAAGACTTGCTGGGCTCCAGCGACGGCAGGGATATCTTCCGCGCTTTAGCGGCCACGCTGGCCGCGGTGGCCTGACTTGGATTATCTTTTTTCGACTCTAACTCCCGGAGAATGAAATGAAACACCATCCAGCCTGGCTAGCAGCGGGTCTTATCTTGTGCGTTGTCCTCGCCTGCAACCTGGGCAAAAAGACCAACGTCAATACGAATGTAAATTCCAGCGCGACTCCCGATACTAGCGACGTCGATCTCGGGTCGGGCGTTTACACCAGTGAAGCACACATGGCTAAAGACAACGGTAGCGGCCGCCCCGGCAACACCACCGAAGCCTTTACGGCTGATGAGCACACTATCCACTGCGTGACCACGCTGAAAGCCGCGAAGGCCGGAACGCTGATCAGATTTGCCTGGTGGGAAACTGATGTCGGCAGCAACCACAACAAAAAGATCCAGGAGATTAGCTATACCACCGTCGGCCGAGATCGCCTGATTCATGGCCACCTGACGGCCCAGCAAGATTGGGCAGTCGGAAAATACAAAGTTCAAATTTACATAAACGGCGACCTGGACCGAACTGTGTTTTTCTCGGTCAGGTAACTCAGCTTTTTTTAGATTCAGTACAAACTGATTAGCAAAATGAAACGACTTCTTCCATTTGCCATCATCGCAATAGTTCTGGGAGCGGGCGTCGTCTTAGCTCTCTACTTGCAGAAATCCTCTGCGCCAACACCCCAGCCCACGCCGTCACCAGTTGTCGGTGCTTCGCCCACGGCCTCGACTCCGATTAACCCGGGCGCACCAGGCGCCGACCCGCCGCATGCGCTAGGTAATGCGGAGGCACCGGCGACGCTCGAAGAGTTTGGCGACTTTCAATGTCCGCCGTGTGGCGCACTCCACCCGATTTTGAAAGAGATGGCGAAGGAGTATGGACCAACGAAGTTGCGCATTATCTTTCGCGAGTTTCCGCTCGTGCCAAACCACGTTCATGCCCTCGCCGCCGCACGCGCCTCTGAGGCCGCGGCGTTGCAGGGCAAGTTCTGGGAAATGCACGACATGATTTATGAGACTCAAAAGGAATGGGAAAATCTCTTTGACACGCGACCCGTTTTTGAAGGCTACGCTACAAAGATAGGTTTGAACCTGGACAAATTTCGAGCGGACAGTAGCAGCGACATAGTCGAGCAGCGTATTAACCGCGACGGCATCCGCGGGCATTCGCTAAATGTTAAGGGCACGCCAACCGTTTTTCTCAATGGTCGTGAGGTTCCTTTTGAATCGCTGATGGTTCCGGATAAGTTGAAGGCCGTCATCGACGCGGAACTCAAAGCTCACCAGTAGCAGGTTCATTTTCCGGTTCTGAACTTGGACACTAATCCCCCAAACAGGGATCGACAGACCGCGATGCTTTATGGCAGCGCCGCTCTTGTTTCGCTAATTGGTCTCGGCGACGCCATCTACTTAACGGTTGAGCATATGTCCGGGCGCAGCGTGCCATGTACCATCGTAGCCGGCTGCGAAGAAGTACTCACGAGTCGCTATGCGACCTTGGGCGGTTATCCCCTCGCGGGACTCGGCGCGCTTGCATACTTCGTAGTTTTCAGTCTCGCCACCCTGCGCGCTTTTGGTTACAAGGGAACCGGAAAGCTTTTGCTGGCGGTGGTCGGCATGATGTTTCTGACAACGCTCTGGCTCCTCTACCTGCAAGCGTTTGTCATTCACCATTTCTGCCAGTTTTGCCTGCTGTCCGCTCTCGTCACCACGACCCTGACCCTGCTGGTCGGTTGCGCGCGCGTAAAGAAGTTGGATTAACAACTGCTTCTCATAAATCTCAAGCGGGAATCGGACGAAACAAGTAACGGAGTCTCGGGCTCAGGGAGGCGAGCTTGCCCGCCGCAACCCAGACTGATAATCTTTTCCTTCAGTTCCCCATTGCCACGAATCAATTTCTACTATTTCGGGAGGAGTTAGTACCCATGAGAAAGATTGCTGTGATCTCACTTATTCTCTCGCTGTTGGCGATTGCGCTGGTCGCCAACGCGCGCACCTTTGACACCGAGGTTCCCGCTCCGCCCATGATTGGTGCGACCATCGGAAATTTCACACTGCCCGATACAAGTGGTGCGTCACATTCACTCGATTCGTTGAAAGGGAAAAACGGCACCGTGCTGATTTTCATCGCCGTGCAATGCCCGGTCTCGAATGCTTACAACGAGCGCATGGAAAAATTGGCGCAAGACTACAAAGCGAAAGGCATCAACGTCATTGGCATCAACTCCAACTTAAGTGAGACGGCAGCTGACGTGAGAGACCACGCTGCGAGTCACAACCTGACGTTCACGATTCTCAAAGACGAGGGCAACAAGATTGCTGACACGCTGGGCGCTGGCCGCACCCCCGAGGCCTATTTCCTCGACGCCAAGAGCACGCTGCTTTATCACGGCCGCATCGACAACAGCCGCGACATTACGCAGGTCAACTCCAGCGAGTTGCGCGACGCGCTCGATGCGGCACTGGCAGGCAAGCCGGTTCCTAAGTCAACGGCAAGCGCCTTCGGCTGCAGCATCAAACGTGCTTAAAATCTCGATGTTCCGCAAATTCAGAACGGCACGTCGCCGCATCATTTCCGGCGGCGTGCTCGTCCTGTTAATGGGCTCGTTATTTAGCTCGCCGGTTCTGGCGCAGCGAAAAACTGCGCATACCCGCCGCAAGCCGGCGACCACCGCGCCGGCCAAGGCTCGTGCGATCAACGTAGAAGAGCTGAAGGCGCTGCTGAAACGCGACCGCAACAGGCCGTTGCTGGTCAACTGGTGGGCCACCTGGTGCAATCCCTGTCGCGAGGAATTTCCCGAACTCGTAAAAATTGACGGCGATTATCGCGCGAAAGGGCTCGACTTCATTGCGATCTCGCTGGACGACCTGGCGGATCTCAAGACTGCTGTGCCGCAGTTCATACGTGAAATGAAAGCGACCATGCCGATCTATTTGCTCAACGTCCAGGATCCGGATCCGGTAATAAATTATGTCGACGGTAAGTGGGGCGGCGACTTGCCCGCGACGTTTCTTTACAACAACAACGGCGAAGTGGTCTACAAACACTTCGGCCGCATCAACACACCCGAACTACGAGCGGCAATCGAGAAGCTACTAGGCAACAAACAGTGATGAGTACTGAGTGCTGAGTGATGAGTATTCCGTCAGGCTCAACTCATCACCCATTACTCATCACTCATCACTTTTATGGAATCGATCACTCCCGAAGTAGTCTCCGCACACAACCTAACGCCCGAAGAATTTGAACGCATCAAGTCGCTGCTTGGTCGCAAACCATCGTTTGCAGAACTGGGCATCTTCTCCGTGATGTGGTCGGAGCACTGCTCCTACAAGTCTTCACGCGTTCACTTGCGCCGTTTGCCCACTACCGGCGAGCGCATCATTGTGCCGCCGGGAGAAAACGCCGGCGTGGTCGATGTCGGCGACGGCTGGTGCATCGCCTTCAAGATCGAATCGCACAATCATCCTTCTTTCATCGAACCGTTTCAGGGAGCAGCCACAGGTGTCGGTGGCATTTTGCGCGACGTCTTCACCATGGGCGCGCGACCAATTGCCTCCATGAACAGTTTGCGGTTTGGTTCGCTCGATCATCCGCAACATGGCCGGCGCAATCGTTCGTTACTCGCCGGAGTGGTCGCCGGGATTGCTCATTACGGTAACGCGTTTGGCGTGGCGACGGTCGGCGGTGAGGTGGCATTCGACGACAGTTATTCCCTGAACCCACTCGTCAACGCCTTTGCCCTCGGGTTGGTCAAACGAGATCAAATCTTTTTTGGCAAAGCCACGGGCGTCGGCAATCCGATTCTTTACGTCGGCGCCAAGACCGGACGCGATGGCATTCACGGCGCCACCATGGCGTCTGCGGAGTTTGATGATGCTGCGCTCGCGAAACGACCGACAGTACAAGTGGGCGATCCGTTTCTTGAAAAACTGCTGCTCGAGGCCTGCCTGGAAGCAATGCGCAGTGGCGCCGTCGCCGGAATCCAGGACATGGGCGCAGCCGGCCTGACTTCGTCTTCATGCGAAATGGCGTCGCGCGCCGACACCGGAATCGAAATCGATCTGTCGTTGGTGCCGCAGCGTGAACAGCACATGACAGCCTACGAGATGTTACTGTCGGAATCGCAGGAGCGAATGCTGATCGTCGCGCACTCCGGTCGTGAACGAGAAGTGATTGATATCTTTCGTAAGTGGGATCTTGATGCCGTGGTGATTGGCCGGGTTCGTGATGGTCACAACATGCGCGTCATGCACGAAGGTAAAACTGTTGCAGACATTCCGGTCTCGGCGTTGACGGACGAAGCGCCGCTTTATGAACGACCGATGACACCGATAAGTCGACAGTCTCCAAGCGACAGTCCACCCCCCGCAAACCAAGTTCAAAGACCGAAGTCTAAAGACCAAAGCCCAATAACGGACAACGACGCGTTATTAAAGTTGCTCGCTTCACCCAACCTGGCCTCAAAGCAATTTGTTTACCGCCAATACGATCACATGGTGCGAACGAATACCGCGATTCTACCGGGCGCTGACGCGGCAGTGGTGCGCATCAAGGAAACGCGTCGCGCGCTAGCCATGACGCTCGACGGCAATGGTCGTTACTGCGGCGCGAACCCGCGCGAAGGAGCCAAGTTGATCGTCGCAGAGGCCGCGCGCAACGTTGTGTGCGTAGGCGCCCGCCCACTCGCAGTCACTAACTGTCTTAACTTTGCTTCGCCGGAAAAGCCGGAAGTCATGTGGTCGTTTTCAGAAGTGGTTGACGGGATGGCCGAAGCTTGTCGCGCATTCGATACGCCGGTAGTTTCCGGTAACGTTTCTTTTTACAACGAGACTGAAGGCCGTGGAATTCTGCCGACGCCGGTGATTGGAATGATCGGCCTGGTTGAAGATGTGCGACGCGTTGTGCAGCCTGGCTTCAAACAATCCGGCGACGTAATCGCTTTGCTGGGAAACATCGAAGACGACCTCGGGTTGAGTGAATATGCCGCGACAGTTGCGGGTGTTTTGCTCGAAGAGGCAATAGCGGACGGTGTAGTGCCGGCAATCGATCTTAAACTCGAATGCGCCGTCCAGCAGGCGTGCGTGGAAGCAGCCGAAGCCGGCTTGCTTTCATCAGCTCACGATTGTTCTGACGGCGGCCTCGCAGTGGCCCTGGCGGAATGCTGTTTCTCCTCGCTCAACCGCGAGGCTATTGGCGCCCAGATAACGCTGCCACGCGAACTGACAAAGTCGCTCTCCTCCGCCAGCTCGCTTTTCAGTGAAACACCGTCGCGAATCATTCTTAGTTTCCCCGCAACTTCGCAGGCGGCGATAACGGAAATTGCGAACGGTGCCGGTTGCCCAATTACGTTTATCGGAAATGTTGCGGGTAGCCGCTTGCAAATCGCGCTTGGTGAAAACGAAGTAATTTCCGCCGAGGTGAACAAGCTTGAAGAAACGTGGCGTAGTTCGCTGGCGCGAAAACTCGACGCGGAAGTGATGGCGGCCGGACGAGAGTGAGCCTACTCTTTGAAGTGCGCTGACCTGTCAGCGCTTTGGCCGTCGCGACTTGTCGCGACAAATGATTCGCCTGAATCCATGCTTGCGCGCGGCGTCAAACGGCCGCGGACCAAAGCGGTGACAGGCACCGCACTCCAAAGAGTTATACTTCCTCCACCGTGCATCCCGTAATCTACCTCAACAAGGTCATGCTGGAAGCGACGAAGGCGCGGGTGGCGCCCGTTTCGTCGGCGATGCTGTACGGTCGCGGCGTCTTCACCACTGTAGCGATCTACAACGGCAAGCCTTTCATGTGGCCCGACCACTGGCGTCGTTTGAGTAATCATGCTGAACGGTTGAGCGTGGAGTGCAGTGACTTGAGTGAACGCATAGTCGGCGACGCACTCAAGAAACTGGTTGCCGTGAACCAGGTCAAACATGGTCGGGCCCGGGTCATTCTGTTGGCACGCAGCGGGCGAGATGTTTGGCGCGCTAAAAAAGTGGAGACGCGCAAAACGGATCTGCTGATTATGACCGGCGAACCGCAGAAAGTTTCGGCGGCGGGAATGTCGCTGGCAGTTTCACCTTATCGCATCAACACGCTTTCGCCGCTGGTTGGTATTCGTAGTCTCAACTATCTGGAGCAGGTGCTGGAGTGGGAAGAAGCACAAACTCGGGACTTCGATGAAGCTGTCGTGCTCAACGAACGTGGTGAGATTGTTTCGGCAACCATGGCAAACATTTTCTGGGTTAAGGAAGGGACGATTCATACACCCGCGCCGAGCACTGGCGCAATTGCCGGCATCACGCGGGCGACCGCCATCGAGCTGGCCGGTAAACAGTTCATTCCGGTGATTGAAGGCGTCTACGAGTTGGCGGATTTGACGGAAGCTGAAGAAATTTTTCTGACGTCGGCCAGCATCGGCGTCGCGCCGGTTACGACCTTTGATTTTCGGCGTTACTCGCTCGACTCCGGAAGCGTGTGCGCCAGGATCGCCGACGCTTTCGGAAACCTGACGCAAAAGTAGGCAGTAATGCAGTTTGACTAGCGGCCACCAGGTGGCCTCTGGCAACTGTGTCATTACTATCCAGCAAGTTTTATTGACAGTGTCAGCGGGTGCGTTTACGCTGTCCGCGAATCTAAGACATATCTAATCCTTGCTAGCCAGTCAGGGACGATCCACCGGCGCAACCAAATCAAACAACAGTTTTACCAGAGCGTCGGATCAAGTAGAGATCGCGCGGCCACTGATTAAGGAGAACGGGTCATGAGGAAGGTAGTACTTGTAAACCCTGCAAACGCATCCATCGGTTACAGCGTTATCACGCCTCGCTGGCTTTTCGTTCTGGCCGGTGCGACGCCGACGGAATTTGCCGGTGACCCGGTCCTTGTGGATGAACCCGTCGCTGCGTTTGATCCTGAGACCGTCGGACCCGGTGACATCGTCGGCGTGGGAATTCACACGGGTAATTGCCGGCCGGGATATCGGGTAGTCAAGGCTGCTAAGAAACGTGGCGCCACAGTTATCGTCGGCGGCGTTCACCCGACGATCTTTCCTGACGAGCCACTCGAAATGGGTGCCGATGCGGTTGTAAAGGGAAACGCCGATCTGATCTGGAAAGACATTTTGGAGGACGCGCATCTCGGCAGACTCAAACGGGTTTACGACGGCGGCCGAGTGCCCGGAGAGTTGATGGCGAAAGCTCGCTGGGACTTGCTTGATCCGAAAAAATATTTAATGGGTTGTATTCAAACGGTCGCCGGGTGTCCCGAGAATTGCAGTTTCTGCTCAGTGTGGGTAACTGACGGCCGCACACCCCGCCTCCACCTCAACGAACAAATCATCGATGAAGCAAACGAGCTTCATAACCTCGGCTTTCGTTACGTGTTTTTTTCGGACGACAACTTTACGCCGGCAACGTTAGGCCGAATCGCCAGAGAGACGAATCCGGCGACGCGCGCAAACCTGGAGCGCGTGCGCGAAGATCGACTCCGACTGTTTGATCAATACGATCGCGAAGGCCCGCCAACACTTTTCGGCTTCACTCAGATGACCGCCGAATGTATCAGCGACGATGAATACCTCGACGCGATGTATAGCAAGATGCGTTTGCGCGGCGCTTTGATTGGAGTGGAGTCGTTCAGCGAAGAAGGCCTGAAGAACGTAAACAAGACGTGGAACCCAGTGGGCCAGAAGATGGCGGAAGCGATTCAGAAGATTCAAAGCCACGGGATAATGGTGCTGGCTTCGATCATCGGCGGCCTGGAAAGCGATACAGTGTCTACGTTGCAAACGATGCGACACTTCGCCAGCCTGTCAGGCACCGCGTTCGCGCAGTTTCCACTTTACAGCGTCTACCCGGGCACGAAGGACTATCACGAAATGATTCGTGACTGGAAGAACCGCGACAATCCAGACTACCAGCCCAAGCACGCCGTGCAAATCGTGCGCGACAAATTCTGGCTCGACTACGACCACACCGATGTAGCGGTGAAACATCCCGCGATTCCCACGGAAGCTTTGATGAAGGAGTCGCAGGAAAGCTGGAGCAATTTTTATAGTCTCAAGGAAATCCTGGCGCGCACGCGCAGTGGACCGATGAGCAGTTTGCCGTTGCCCGCAAAAATCTTTTACGCCGTGGCGTGTCGCGTGTTTGCTTCGCTTTATCCGGGCGGAATTGCAGCTGACAACGTGCGGAAAACGAGGCTGGGTTTCATTCCTCGACTAAGCATGCGAGCCGCAATGCGCGTCGCGCGGCGGGATTATGACTGGGGAATTCGACCGCAGCAACGCGAACCGATTCCGGAACGAATTGAAATCGCAGCTTAGAAAACAAGATGGCTGTCCCTCGCGACTGACGAAGACGAGGTCAGTCCTATTACCGTCCCTGAGTAGCCTTTCCGCCTGACCTCCACGGTGGTCCTTCAGCTGTTCGACAAGAAATACCGGAAGAGGCACTGTCCGGCGTGAGCCCTTAGTCTTTGTCTCAGCAAAGTAATGACCGCCCGTTGCGTGCCACTGTAGCGTCCTCTGAATGGTTACAGTCGCCTTATCTCTGTCAATGTCCGTCCATTTCAAACCGCAGATAATTTGAACGAACGGGGAAACTAAAAGGCTCAAAACATTCCATTGGTGACCTTGCGCCGTACACTACCCGAATTGAGTGTAACACTCTAGAATACGATACTCAGAATCAAAGGCCGAGGGCCCGCTGCCGCGATGAACAAAAAGTACAAGATGACGATTTCCCGGCTCACGGTCGACAAGCTGGGGGTCAAACTCTACGACAGGGTTTCAGCAGTTATCGCCGAGGTCGTTGCGAATAGTTATGATGCAGACGCAACTGAGGTGATCATAACAGCGCCGATGGGTGAGTTATTAGCGAACAAACGCGATGGCAAACTTATCGACAGGGGGTTTGCTATTGAGGTAAAGGATAACGGCAACGGAATGTTGGTTGATAGCTCCGTAAATGAGATTAATGATTTCTACCTTAAGGTTGGTTCCGAACGTCGTAATGATCCGCGCCGAGGCGACCGCTCGAAGAAGTTTGGTCGTAGAGTTATGGGACGTAAGGGCGTTGGCAAACTGGCGCCCTTCGGTGTTTGTCAGAAAATCGAAGTGATTTCCTCAAGCGCGGAATCGACGACCACCAGTCGCCCCGGAGGCCCCAAAAAGGGATTTGTCACGTCACACCTGATTTTGGACCGATTGGCGATCCTTTCGGAAACGGATGAACCATATTACCCGCAACCGGGATCTTTGGATGAAACGACCCAGCCCAAAGAGGGTACGACAATTAAGATGGAAGTCTTCGACCATCGCAAGGTTCCGAAGATTGGCGATTTTGAGCGACAGTTGGCGCAAAGGTTCGGCCTCGCCGCACCAAATTGGCGAATAATACTTCGTGACTCCACAAAACAGCCCGGTGATGTTGAGTACGAACGCGTCGTCGGTGCGTTCGAAACGAAGGTCAAGTCGGGAACTAGGATTACTTTTAAGCGTCGCGCGACAGCCTCACTCGAATCACGCGATCCCGCCGATTTCGAGGTGAAAGGACCAGCAGGTGTGAGCATTGGAGATGCCACAGCTGGGTTTTCGTTTGAAGATAAGTTCTACCCCATAGAAGGATGGGTGGGGTACGCGAAAGACCCATATAAAGATGATTTGATGGCTGGGATTCGAGTTTATTGTCGTGGCAAGATCGCAGCGCAGTCTGCCGTATTTAATATGAAGGCCGGGTTTACAGGTGAACATGACGTTCGATCTTATCTGATTGGCGAACTGCACGCTGATTGGCTTGATGAAGCAGATGATCTGATTCGAACGGATCGGCAAGACATTCTATGGTCCCACGACCTCGGACAAGAGCTCCAAAAGTGGGGACAATCACTGGTCAAGCTTGTCGGACGAATTACGCGCGAGCCAATGAGACAATCAGCTTGGGAGCGATTCCAAGAGGTGTCAAAAATTAAGGAGCGTGTCCAGAAGGTTTACCCAGGCACCGATCAGGAAGAGATTCGCCAGTGTACTCTCGAAATGGCGTCAACAATTGCGAAGTCGGCGCGCCGTGATGAACTTGACGATGAACAAACGGTCGAATCTTTCGTTCAGTTAAGCTTTCTGCTCGGTCCACACATCACGCTGGACGTTAAACTGAAGGAAGCAGCTGACCGCAGCGATCGTCCGCTCGCTGTGCTCTCATCGATCCTAAGAACTGCTCGGATTGCCGAACTCGCGTCGTTTGGTAGGATTGCCAACGATCGAGTGAAAGTCATTGGCACGCTGGAAACCTATAAGGACACACCAGGCTTACTTGAGTCGTCGCTTCAAAAACTTTTGACGGAGGCACCATGGCTAATTAACCCGACATGGTCACCCATTACCGCAAATCAGAGTTTTGAAACGCTAAAGACAGAGTTCATTAAGTATTACAGAGAACGCACTGGCGAGGAACTGACGATCAACGACTTTTCCGATCCTAAGAAGCAACCAGACTTTGTTCTGTCAAACCAAGATGACGCTCTTCAAATTATTGAAATCAAAAAGCCGAAATGGAAACTCACGGATGAAGAGATGGGACGCATCGGAAACTATTACGCGATCATGAAGGATTTTTTAGAGCAACCGGGTAACGATGAATTTCGGCGGGACTTTCCGAACTTCCACATTACGGTTGTATGCGACGGAATCAATTTAACGGGACAAAGCCAAGCGGCTTTTGATGGGTTGAAGGCCCAGGGGACTCTTACTCACATGAATTGGAAGAGTTTTCTTCTTAAGACTCGGAAGATGCACCAAGCTTTTCTTAATGAAGCAGATCGCCAGCAAAAATTAGCGACGACGGGATAACAAAACAAATGCCTTGCGAACCGAGTCGAATAGAAGCCCAACGATAATGCCGCCCAGTAATCACGGAGTAAGCCTATTCTCAAATTGCGGAGCGGGAGATATTGGCTACCGCGCGGCTGGCTTCCGCTTTGACGTAATGGCCGAGCTCGACCCGCGTCGACTTGAAGTCTGTCTTCTAAATCATCCTTTCGCGATTGGCGTTCCGAACGATCTTCGTGAAACGTGGCCTGATGTTGTTACGCGATATCGTCAAAGAGTAGGCAACACTGCTCCCGGTCTCTTGGCAGCGTGTCCACCTTGCCAGCGCTGGAGTTCGGCTCGCGGAAAACGTGGCCAAGGCGTCGATGGCCTAGCGGGTTCACGCGAAAAATTGCTCGTGACGGTTATCGCCGAAGTCGTCAAGGCACTCCGTCCTCGCATCACTGTTGTAGAAAATGTTCCTGCCTTCTTGACAGGGAAAGTTCGCAATCCAGAAACGAGAAGAGCAGTGTGTGCCGCAAGACTTCTGATTGACACGCTCGGCAGTGACTATAGAGTGTTTCCAATACTCGTGAATCTCTGTGACTACGGCGTTCCACAGGTTCGAAGCCGGGCGTTCCTTACCTTCATCCGATCAGACGTTCCAGCGCTGGCTGATCTCGAACAGCGCCAATTGAGTCCGTATCCTCAACCGACTCATGCCACGGATTTTGAGGGTCAGCCGATCACGCTTGCAGAGGCGCTTACTGATTTGCAACTGCCAAGGTTGGATGCTTCGTCAGATAATACGGCGATGTCGCCTGATGGCAATCAAATGCATTGCGTGCCCGTGTGGGACGACGGGAGATACGCCATGGTCGCCGCGATTCCACCGAATGGCGGAGGCAGTGCGTGGGAAAACGACAAATGCTGCTCGTGTGGCCTTATCTCATCGATGGAAACCAATGCGTTGTGTAGTTCATGCGGGGCTGTAATGCTCCGGCCTGTCATCAAAGCCAAAAACGGACGCTACAGGCTAATCCGGGGGTTTAAGACTTCGAGTTACAGTCGAATGAAGCCAAATGAACCCGCCCCGGTTATTACGACTGCGAGCGGTCATTTGGGAAGCCATCATACTATCCATCCATCAGAGAACAGACTTTTGAGTCCGCACGAATGCGCAAGACTTCAAACATTCCCGGATGACTTTGATTGGGGTGATGCCTTGGAGAAATGGGGCCATACCAACGTCAGAGCCATGATTGGTGAGGCAGTCCCGCCGCTATTTACACAGCAGCACGGACGCGTTCTGCAAAGCTTACTTAGTGGGAAAATGCCTCGAAGGCTACTCGCTCAAACCGATCGTCGTTGTAAGTCGGCGCGCAAAAAACTCGGACTCACCAACTAACCCAACGATGTCTCAATGGCCGGCAGGCGCTAATAAGCAAACCACTACTTTCGGCGGATTGACGCGATCCCAGTTAATGTCGCGAGTCGGGAGTCGCGGCAACAAAACAACAGAACTCTTAGCGATAAGGTTATTCAGAGAAAATGGAATCTCCGGCTGGCGACGTCATGCGAACCTCATCGGGAAACCTGACTTCACCTGGCTAGAATCAAGAGTGGCAGTTTTTGTCGACGGCTGTTTCTGGCATGGACACGGATGCGGGCGAAATCTCTCACCGAGGACCAACGCCGCACTCTGGCGAGAAAAGATTAAGACAAACAAGAATCGAGATCGCCGACATGATCGTGACTTGAAGCGCCTCGGCTGGAAAGTTGTTCGCATCTGGGAATGCTCATTAGCAAAGAACCAAATGCGATCCGTTAACAGATTAAAGAAGGTGATCGCTAAATGTTCTCAGTCTGAGCCATAAGAACTGCAGTGAAAAAAGTCCCAACGAAAGAGAATAGCCGCTGTCATCCAGACAAATGTCTTGACTTTGAGCCGGAGGCGTTTGTTGTGCTTGTTTCTTTCTCGAAGGAGACTTGCTCGTAAAGAGCGGACAAGTCGTTGTCCATTTTGAACGATTTGCACCTCTCCGAAGCTAGAAGCCCGGAGCGAGCATGCGCGTCATGCGTTCCGGGTTTTTTATTTTCTGCTCCGCCATCCACGCATCCGCATCCTTAATCAATTGCGCGCCGCGCTCGTCGCGAAGTTTTTCACCCAACCGTCGTCGCGCAGCAGCCGCATGAAGCTGCATTCCGGCACGATCGAAACTCTGAATACTTTCCGAAAGTAACGCGGTCGCTTTTGCTGTGTCCCCACGCTGGTTCGCTACGCCCGCGCGCAAGAGGGTGGCAAAAGGTTTCGCCCACGACATGTCCACTTTTTCGATCTTGCGCGCCATCTTCTCGGTCAGTCTCAACCTGGCCGGGTCGCGAACATTGTCGCAAGTAGCCAACGCCGCGCGCGCCCGCAGCTGCATAGCCTCAACGCGCACGGGAGGAATTCGTAACAGCATCGAGTCTTCCAAGGCCGACCACTGTCCTTCAACATGTTTCCAGGCCACCTCGTTGTCGTCGGTGTAAAGTTCAAGCTGCGTCAGCGCGTGCAGTGAAACGTAATGCTGCAAATGAAAACCTTCGTGCGGCCACGACTTCAGCGCTTCGATCACTTCTGCTCGGGCTCGTGTCGGATCGTCGGCCGCCAACCAGATCAAGTTCAGGCGCGTGCGCAGATCCATCGCGCCAAAAAGATTTCCCTGCTCCAGGGCGGCAGAAAGTAACGCCGGCACGCGGCGCGCAACTTCGGCCAGTTGACCCATATGCAGCAGCGCACTTAGCCGGTAGCGGTTTACGAGTGTTAGTTCCCAGGTGACGCCGGTGCAACCGTCGCGCAAGAGATCGGCGGCATCCGCGCAAAGCTCGGCCGCATCTTTCCATCTCCCGCTCAAATACGCTTCGACGCCGCGCGCCCAACTAGCGAGTCCGATCGCGTGCGGATGATTAACGCGCCGCGCGATGTCCTCAGCCTGTTGCACAATTTGCACGGCACGTTCACTGCCCGATCCACGCGCCGCGGTCCAGGCCGCTTCGAAAGCCAGCGCCCGCGAGACACGAAACGGCTCGCCCGCTTTCAAAGCCAGCAACAGATGGCGACTCTGGAAATCGGCGCCACGAATCAGATCCACTGAACCCAAACCGGCGGCGACTGCAAAACAAGTATCCAGTCGCACCAGATCAAATTCCGGGATCTGACTTTCGTCACGTTCGATAAACTTCAACCCCCGCAGACGGATTTGTAATCGTTTAAGCAACAGTGAAAACAACGCCGCCCGTGGACCAGCGGGATAAGTCAGCCCCACTGCGGCCAGGACCGACTTGATCAACTCCAGACCCTCCTTGATGTGGCCGCCCATTAACATCTGCTGCGCCGCCCGTCGTTTGAAATCCAGACTGTGACGCGCTGAAGTTAGCTCGGCAACTTCCAGGTAGACCTGTGCTGCTTCATACGTGCGACCGGCATTGACCAGCGCATCAGCAAGCCCGCGTTTCAGATCAACGAGTTCGGCGTCGCGGGCAGGCGCCAGCTCAAGCGACCGGCGATAAAACGCTGCCGCGCGATCAAACGCGAGTGCACTCGCCGCCTTCTTCGCGGCTACCGCTGCATGGGTCGCCGCGCGCACGCGCTCGCCCGCTCCCATGTAGTGTTCAAAAAGTGCTTCCGGATCGTCGATGCCGCGCGCTTCGATTGCCTGGGCCAGGCGGCGATGAATCTGCGTCACCCGCTTCGGCTCGAGTTGACTGGCCAGCGTCTCGCGAATGCGATCGTGGTACAACTCGAGCCCATGTCCCGCACCGCCGGTGCGAAGAAACTGGGCGGCGCGCAGAGAACTCACCAGCGGGAGTTCATCGCCGGACAAATTCGCCGCGTGATAAACCACTTCCGGATTTACCGGTCGGCCGGCCACGGCCAGTGCCTCTACAAAATCGCGCGCGCCGGCAGGCAGATGACGCAAGCGCGCGTCCAGCATCATGGCCAAAGTGATGCCGGTAGTCGCTGTCTGATCACTGGTGGTGGCGTAACGAGCCAACTGCTCCAGTAAAAATGGATTGCCACGCGCCTCCCCGAGAATCGCATCGGTAAACGGTTCCAGCACTGACGCGTTCGAGCCTAGCAACTCATGCAACAACGTGTAGCTTTCCGATTTCGTTAAGGCGCCCACCAAAACTTCTCGACACGTTTCGCTACCGGTCTTGTCGAGCAGTTCCTTGAGAAATGGTTTTGTGCGAATGTCTTCGCTGCGAAAACTCGACAGCAACAACAACGGTGGGGCATCGGGCGGACGCAGCAGATCTTCAAGTAACGTCGTGCTATCGGCGTCAGACCACTGCAGATCGTCGATGTAAAGCACCAGCGGCTGTCGATCGCAAATGCGACCAAACAACTCGCGCAAAGCGGCAAAAGCTTTGCGGCGCAAACTAAACGGATCGGGAATGTCGTGCTCGCGCTGCGGGGCGTTGAAAACAGCATCCACCTGAAGCATCACCGGAAACAGCCGCGCCAGCGCCAACACCTCGCGCGGCATCAACGCATCGGCCTTTGCGTCCGGCAGTGACATCAAATATTTCGTCAGGCTATCAACCACGCCATCGAGCGCCTTGTACGGAACCGATTCGCGCTCGTAGCAGCGTCCTTCCAGGATCACCACTTCCGGCTGCTTAGCTTTCAAGCGATCGAGGAATGTCCGGGCTACGGCAGTTTTTCCCATGCCCGAACTTCCGTGCAGATAGACGGTGGCAGTCTGTCCGCGTCGCGTAACGCTGAACGCGTCTTCGAGTTCACGCAGCTGACGCTCACGCCCAACAAGCGGCACATCCTGCGCCACGGACAAAGATGACGAAGCAATCGGACGTTGCAACGGGCCGGTCTTTCCGTGCCCCAGAATTCGCAGGATCTCGCGACCGCCAGGCCGTTCCTCCGGTTTGCGGCGTAGTAGCCTGACGCAAAGATCGTTGAGCTCGGGCGGAATGTTGCGCACTAGTTCATTCGGCGCCGGCGGATCGAAGTTCTGTTTGTTCATCATCACTTCGAAAAATTTTCCGGCAAACGGCAAGCGCCCGGTAAGCGCCTGATAGAGCATGACGCCGACGCTGTACCAGTCGCTCGCTCGAGAAATCGGGACCTGCGCGCCTTGCTCGGGCGACATGTAATCGGGTGTGCCCGCGAGTGTGGCGCTGTCGTAGGGCTCCTTGCCTTCAAGCTCGGCAACCAAACCGAAGTCGAGAATGACAACGCGTCCTTCTTTAGTAACCAGCACGTTCGATGGTTTGATATCGCGATGGAGCTTTCCGGTTTCATGCAGCCCGTGTAATCCTTCGGCCAGTTGCCGCATCGCGATGTTCAGACAATTTAGATCCAGCTTGGCTTTTGAGAGCGCCGTTTCCGCTGGGACCTCGGGCTCAACAAGTTCATCAGGTGATTGGACGCGAACTGAATCTAACTGTCTCGTCTCGGCTTCGTAGTCAGCCAACAACTCGTGCCTGGTGGTTGAATCTGAACCATCAAACTCTTTGCGGAGCGTCGGTGTGCGAGACGACTGCGCGCGCTTTCCGCGATAACCTGGTCGCACGTACTCCAGGAAATTAAGTCCCTGGACCAGCTCCATCGTGAAGAACCAGTACTGACCGTCAGACATGAACTCGTAAAGCGCGACCAGATTCGGATGGGAAACGTCGGCGAGTGAACGAAACTCATTTTTGAAGCGCGAGATGTTGGAAGCTTCGGCGCGCGTTAGCGTTTTCAGGGCGACGACCTTGTCAGTCTCGACGTCGTGAGCTTCATAAACGACACCCATGCCACCAGAACCAAGCCGGCGACGAATGTGGAATCGTTCAGTGCCGAGAAAATCGCTAGACGTTTGAGACATCGAAGCCTGGCTGAATCAAGAAGTGCGAATGCAAAATTAGTATAGATTAGTCTAAGCGATAACGTGTCGACGGCATAGATTGGTTTGGTCAGCCTTCGCGTTGTATTACAAAACAAGTCGACTGCTGGGATCGCGGGCGTCCTCGCCCGCAATGAGCGCGCAGCGCGAAGAGTTTCTCAGTGGACGTCATCGTAAGACTTTCGCGCCTGCGCCGCGTTTGCGGGCGAGGACGCCCGCGGTCCCAGTAGTCGGCTTGACTGATTCCGTTCAAATTTCAGGCTAATGCAGCACAACTTTAAGGAGGAGCGTGCGATGGACTGGCGTCTACTGATGACAACGTTTGGCGTGATTTTTCTGGCGGAGATGGGCGACAAAACCCAGTTAGCGGCCATGACGATGGCGGCCCAGTCGAAAAAACCCTGGATCGTGTTTGTCGCCGCCGCCCTCGCGCTCACGGCAGTTTCCGCTATCGGTGTGGTGGCCGGGAGCCTGCTCGCCGACTATCTACCGCTGCTCTGGATCAAGCGCGGCGCCGCAGTCGCTTTCATTGTTATCGGCGTCTTGATCCTGACGGGCAAGTTTTGAGTGCTATTATCAGCGCATGCCGCAAACTCCCCATACTGAACGACACTTCACCGCCAGCGAGGTGGTGCGAGACGTCGTGATTGGCATGTCTGACGGACTGACTGTGCCCTTCGCGCTAGCGGCTGGATTGACCGGCGGACTTCAGGGCGCGGCAAATCCTACTGCCATCATCGTCACCGCCGGGCTAGCCGAAATCGCCGCCGGCTCGATCGCCATGGGACTCGGCGGCTATCTCGCGGCTAAGAGCGATGCCGAACACTACGCCAAAGAACGCGAACGAGAGAAACGCGAAGTGGCTGAGATTCCACACGAAGAAATGCGGGAAGTGGCGGAAGTTTTTCAGGAATACGGTCTGACGCTTGAGGAGACGTGGCCCATCGTCGAGGCTTTGCGCAAACAACCAAAGAAGTGGATCGACTTCATGATGCGCTTTGAACTTGGTTTGGAGCGGCCAGATCCCAAGCGGGCCTTTACGAGTGCCGTTACGATCGGCGGTGCTTACGCCGCGGGTGGGTTCGTGCCGCTCGCGCCTTACATGTTCACACACAACGCACCCCTGGCGTTGCTTGTTTCCATTGGCGTCACGCTACTGACGCTGACTGTTTTCGGTTTCATCAAAGGACGATTTACCGGCACACGCCCACTACGCAGTGCGCTGCAGACCGCGCTGATCGGCAGCGTCGCTGCCGGAGCAGCGTTCTTGTTAGCGAAACTGATTTCCTGAGTCTCGCGACCTTCAGCTGGCAAAACTCCACTCGGAAGATGGGTCAGTACCATCTCGCGGTAGCGGATGGTTGAGAGATTGGGTGCGTGCCACATACTGATCCACCCGCTACCCCAGGTGGTACGGACCTCATTGCACCGAAACTCGAAACTCGAAAACCGTTTCTGCCCGATAGATTTGAATCTTTACAGTTCCCCTGATTTCAGTTAAAAGCACTTCACCCAGAAACATCTCCCCACTTCGGATCGAGGGGCGCGCTTCTTCGTTCGCATACTAATCTCAGCAAAGGGAAACCTATGGCGACTAGCAACCAGGGAACCACCATCGACTTACCGAGTGTCACCAGCGCGGGCAAACATCCGCGAGGTCTCGGGATTCTCTTCTTTACTGAGATGTGGGGAGCGCTTCAGCTACTACGGCATGCGCGCGATTCTGGTGCTTTACATGGTTGCTTTGCCGGCCCAGGGAGGTCTGGGTTTCGACACGAAGCAGGCCGCTTCGATTTACGGAACGTACACGATGTGCGTTTATCTCACGGCGCTTCCCGGAGGGATGATTGCTGACAAACTGTTGGGAGCGAAACTGGCCGTGTTGATTGGCGGTATTGTAATAGCTTGCGGCCATTTCTCGATGGTTGTTCCCTCGCTTACGTTTTTCTATCTTGGAATGGTCTTGATCGCGATCGGGACCGGACTGCTCAAGCCGAATATCAGCGCCATGGTTGGTGGTCTCTACGGCAAAGATGATCCACGCCGCGATAGCGGATTCTCGATTTTTTACATGGGAATAAACATCGGTGCGGTTCTGGCGCCACTCGTCTGCGGCTATCTTGCGCAAGGCGAAAGTTTCAAACGCCTGATGGCGTCCATGGGGTTCGACGTTTCGACTAGTTGGCATTGGGGGTTTGGCGCAGCTGGCGTTGGCATGTGTCTCGGACTCGTCGTTTTTTTGTTTAATCAAAAACGGCTTCCCGATATCGCGCGCAGCGTTCCTACCGAATCAGAAACTGTAACTGAAAAACTTGATAGTGAGGCCCAACCCGCACGCGGCAATCCGGTCATTGCCGTAATATTGAGTCTCGTCATCCCGGGCGCGGGACACTTTTATCGCGGACGCACTGGCGCCGCATTGTCGTGGCTGTTTGCTTACGTGCTCGCCTGGATTTGGTATCTGACCACTGGCGGGATCATTCTCACCTCCGCGTTGGTCGGGATCGTGATCGCTGCGGCGATTTCGGCAGCACTCGCGCCAAGAGCCGGCACACAGCTTAACGCCGGCGAGTGGAAACGGGTGGGAGCGATCTTTGTTTTCTTTCTTTTCACAATCCTTTTTTGGGCAGCCTACGAACAAAAGGGCGCGAGCCTGAATCTCCTGGCGAAAGATCTGGTTCGCACAGAAATATTCGGAATGAAATTTCCCTCTAGCTGGTTGCAATCTTGTACGCCGGCATTCGTAATAATTTTGGCGCCGATTTTTTCCTACTTGTGGGTCCGCCTCGGTAAACGTCAGCCGTCGAGTCCGATCAAGTTTACGCTCGGTCTCCTCTTCATCGGGCTCGCTTATTGTCTGCTCGTGCCTGGTGTTTGGCTCACGGCAAACGGTCGCATCAGCCCGCTCTGGTTAGTTGGTCTCTACTTCCTGGAAGTGGTGGGCGAGATGTGTTTAAGTCCCGTCGGATTGAGCACGGTAACCAAACTCGCGCCGGTGAAGCTGGTGGGAATCATGATGGGCGTCTGGTTTCTCGCCGCCTCGTTGGGCAGCAAACTCGCCGGATACTTTTCCGGCTTCTATGTTCCCCAGAGCAGCACTCTGGTAAAACTCTACGGCGGAATCGCTGCCGGGCTGCTGGTTTCCGCCGGGCTCCTGGCCCTACTTACGCCGAGAGTGAAGAAATTAATGGGCGGCGTGAACTAAAGTTTGCAGCACTTGAATCTGATGTCGACTTTTGTGTCACCGACCCTGCAATGCCGCTGCGCATTCGGTCCGCCAAAGCACAGGCTGAATCTCGTTACGGGATTAAGAATTGCACTGTTGGCGGCACTCTTATTGACGGTGGCAAGTTGCACTGGGGAGACTGAAAAGAAGCAGGCTGAGGTGCTTAAAAAGCTTGCTGCCGAGACCCCTTTATTCCCAGGTTTTGAAAAGACCGGCGAAAACCTCGTTCTTAAATCTGGGCTGGTCTACTATTTTAACCACTACAGTTCCAAAACCGATTTCTCTTCCGTCAAAGCCTTTTACGATCCGGCGCTGGCCCAGCGGAATTGGAAATCGGAAGAAGAAGTGGCACCTTCGTCGTCTTTCGTCGGCCCACCCCATCGGGTTAGTTACCGTCGCGGGGATTATGTAATTGCGATCGCGCAAGATGACCGGGGCATAGCGGTTTTTGATGTAGTATTCGAATGGGATCCCCAGTGATTCCGTTTCAGCCAAAGGCCTTCCAGTTTTTCCTCAATGAACAAAAGTGCGATAATCAGCGAACCAATTATCTCGCTGAAGAAGGTCCCGCGCGTATGAGCACTGCTATCGAAGAAACTTCAGAAGTCCCAAAAGAAAAAACCAGCAAGTGGGTCTACCTTTTTGCAGAAGGTAGCGGTGACGACAAGTCACTGCTCGGCGGCAAGGGCGCCGGCTTGTGCGAAATGACGCGCGCCGGACTCCCCGTGCCCCCCGGTCTGATCGTCACTACCGAAGCCTGCAATGCTTTTTTCGACAACGACAAAAGCTTCCCCGAAGGCATGTGGGACCAGGTCAAGGACGGCCTGCAAAAGATCGAAGAGAAAGTCGGCAAGAAGTTTGGGGACACAAAAAACCCGTTGCTGGTTTCCGTGCGCTCCGGCGCTGCCTTCTCGATGCCGGGCATGATGGACACAGTCCTCAATCTCGGCCTCAATGAAAAAACTGTCGAAGGACTCGCCGCCCAAACGGGCGACTTAAGATTTGCGCTCGACGCTTATCGTCGCTTTGCTTCCCTGTTTGGTGAAATCGTCATGGGCGTCGCTCACGAAAAGTTTGAGCGCGTAATGGATCGTTACAAAGCGCAGACGACTGGTGGACGTGACACCGATCTGAAACCAGAAGACTTGCGCAACATCATCGCGGCGGAGAAGCAGATCATTCTCGCCGAGCAGCATGCGATTCCCGAAGATCCGTATGAACAACTCCGCGTCGCCATCAAGGCAGTCTTCAATTCCTGGATGGGACGCCGCGCCATCGACTATCGCCGCGTCAATCGCATTCCGGATTCACTCGGTACGGCTGTCAATGTGCAGGCGATGGTTTTTGGAAACATGGGCGAAAACAGCGGCACTGGCGTCGCCTTCACCCGCAATCCTTCAACCGGCAAGAAAGAACTCTACGGCGAATATCTGTTGAAGGCCCAGGGCGAAGATGTGGTTGCCGGCACGCGCACGCCCAATCCCATCAGCCAACTCAAGAAAGAGCTACCGAAAGTCTACGATGAGTTTGCGCAGATCACTGGACTACTGGAAAAGCATTATCGTGATATGCAGGATTGCGAGTTCACGATTGAACGCGGCAAGCTCTGGATGCTGCAGACGCGCACCGGCAAACGAAGCGGCGCCGCAGCAGTGCGCGTGGCCGTGGAGATGGTCGGCGAAAGGTTGATTGACCGTGAAACGGCAGTGCAGCGGGTGACTCCCGAACAACTTGACCAACTGCTGCATCCAACCGTCGATCCGAAAATAAAAACAACTGTTTTGGCGACTGGCTTGCCCGCGAGTCCAGGCGCCGCACAAGGGCAGGTTGTCTTTAGTCCTGACGAAGCTGAAGAGTTGGCCCGTGAAGAGAACGCCAAAGTAATTCTCGTGCGTCAGGAAACCAGCCCGGATGATTTTCATGGCATGGTCGCAGCGCAGGCAATCGTCACCGCGCGCGGCGGCATGACCAGTCACGCTGCGGTGGTCGCGCGCGGCATGGGCAAACCGTGCGTCAGCGGCGCCAAAGATCTCGACATCGACTACGGTCAACAGCAGTTCACCGTTAACGGCACAGTCGTCACCAAAGGCGAGTGGATCACCGTCGACGGATCCACCGGGCGCGTGTTTCTTGGTCAGGTGCCTACGGTGCAGCCGCAACTCGGTCCGGAGTTTCACGAGTTGATGTTGTGGGCCGACAAGTTTCGCAAGTTGCGCGTGCGCGCCAACGCTGACACGCCCCGCGACGCGAAGGTGGCGCGACAGTTTGGCGCCGAAGGCATTGGCCTTTGCCGCACTGAACACATGTTCTTCGGCGATCAACGACTGGCGGCGATGCGCGAAATGATTCTGGCAGACGGCGTCGGTGCCCGCGAAAAGGCGCTGGACAAGTTGCTGCCGCTGCAGAAGGGCGACTTCGTCGGCATATTCCGCGAGATGTATGGCTTGCCGGTCACCATTCGTTTGCTTGATCCGCCGCTGCATGAGTTTCTGCCCAACGCCGAAGAACTGATGAGCGAACTAAGCGAACTTAAGATGGCTGTTCGTCTGGCAACGACCATGGCCGACATGGATAAGTTGCTTGACGAGATCGACGAGAAACGCCGGCTACTCAAACAAGTCAACCGCATCCGTGAAGCCAATCCGATGCTCGGTTTCCGCGGTTGTCGTCTGGGCCTGGTGTTCCCCGAAGTCACCCGCATGCAGTGTCGCGCGATTTTTGAGGCGGCGTGTCTGGTTCAGGGAGAAAAAAAGAAAGCTGAACTCGAAATCATGGTGCCGCTTGTTTCGCTCAGCGAGGAGCTACACCAGCAACGCGAAGTGATCGACGAAGTGGCGCGGCAGGTGATGGGCGAACATGGCATGACGATCGAGTACAGCGTCGGCACGATGATCGAGCTGCCACGCGCGGCATTGATGGCGCACAACATCGCAGCGCACGCAGATTTCTTTTCGTTCGGCACCAACGACCTGACGCAGACGACGTTTGGTCTAAGCCGCGACGATTCCAGTCGTTTTCTTCCCAACTACGTCGAGCGAAAGATCATGCCTGACGATCCGTTCCAGGTTCTTGATCGCGCCGGTGTTGGTCAACTGATCCGCATGGGCACGGAAGGCGGACGCAGTGTAAAACCGAATCTAAAAGTTGGAATCTGCGGCGAACACGGCGGCGACCCGAGCTCCATCGCCTTCTGCAATGAGATCGGACTCAACTACGTGAGCTGCTCGCCGTTTCGTGTTCCCGTGGCCCGACTCGCGGCCGCGCAGGCTTCGCTGGCAGCGAAGGCTGCGGAAGAAACTGTTAGGGATGTTTAGTAGGTTAGCAGAAGAGAACATCTGTCATTTTAGATTTCTTGTCTTAAGAATAAAGGAGTGCTCGTCATGAAAAAGTATTTCGTCGTTTTTAGTCTACTGCTGTCGTTATTCGCCGTAACTGTTTTCGCCGATGTGCCGGCTGCTGGAACCACGGCGCCAACGTTCAAACTAACGACCAACGAAGGCAAGGAAGCAAGCCTCGTCGACTTCAAGGGTCAGTGGGTAGTGCTCTATTTTTATCCGAAAGACTTCACCAGCGGTTGCACGCTTGAGGCGCACAACTTTCAGCGCGACATCGCGAAGTATGAGGCGGCTCACGCGGTCATCCTTGGAGTCAGCGTCGATACTGCCGAATCCCATAAGGATTTCTGCACCAAAGAAGGCTTGAACTTCAAACTTCTTTCAGACGTCGATGCCAAGGTCTCACAGCTGTACGGGTCTACCATGGACTACAACGGCAAGACGTATTCAGCGCGGAACACTTTCATCATTGATCCCAAGGGAAACATCGCGAAGGTGTTTGTGAAGGTAAGTCCGGCAGCGCACAGCGAAGAAGTGTTGGCGGCTCTCGCCGAATTGCAAAAGAAACCGTAAGCGCAAACGGAAAGTACAGCCGCGGATTCACGCAGCTGAATGCGGATCAGAACCATAAACGAAACCAGGGAAGTCTGAGTCAGCCACGTATCGCGCTCAGTTGGTTCTCGGTTGGTTCTGATTCGCGTTCATCCGCGTAATCCGCGGCTTCATTTTTTCGGCAGACAGCTATACCCAGCTTAGCGCTTAAGATGATACGGCACGCTAATAACGATCACGCCTTCCTTAAAAAGCAGCGCGCCTTTGAGCATCAACGAACTCTGATTGTGTAGCAGGTGTTGCCACCATTTCGCCGGAACGAACTCCGGCAGCAGCACCGTTACTACTGAATTGTTCTCCTTGTGTTCGAGACGCATGATGTAACGCAGCAAAGGCCGCGTTAGTTCGCGATAAGGCGACGGCAGCACCACTAACTTGATTCCAGACCCCCAGCGTTCCCACTTCTCCCGCAATTTCGCGGTCGCCTCTTCATCAAAGTCGACATAAACAGCCTGCACGTTGTCAGGCGCAATCGTCCGCGCATATTGCAGCGCGCCCACAACGCCGCGATGAATTCCGGAGATCGGCACGATCACCGTGTGCTTGATTGGACGCAGATCGCTCAGACCGTCGGTGGAAAGTTGTTGGGCGACCACGACGTAGTGTTTATGGATCGAGCGAAACAGCAACACGAGTAACGGGACAACGACAACCACAATCCACGCGCCGTGAATGAATTTCGTGGCGACAAAAACACACAGCACTATGAAAGTCGCGACCGCGCCAATCGCGTTAATCGCTATCGACTTTTTCCAGTGCGTGCCGTCAGTTACTTCATCAGTCACGAACGCCGAGCCGCGGTATTCAGAGGCTTCAAGTTCCGCATCGGGCAGGGCGCTGGCATCGACCGTGCTCTGCGTAAAATGAATGTCGTCCTCCGGTCGCGGACGTGGTTTTGCGCGTTGCTTCCCTCGCTCTTTGAGCCAGTGGCGCACCATTCCCGACTGCGACAAAGTGAACGAGAGAAAAACTCCCACCGCATAAAGCGGAATGAGACGGCTCGTATCACCGCCAAATGCAATCACCAGAATGCCGGCGAAGATCGCCAGAATAACGATACCGTTTGAGAAGACGAGCTTGTCGCCACGCGTCGCAAACTGACGCGGCAGAAAACGATCGCGCGCCAGCAAACTTCCCAGGCGCGGAAAGTCAGCGAAAGAAGTGTTCGCTGCCAATACCAAAATCAACGCGGTAGCGATCTGCACGACGTAATAGAACCAACCCAGTGGACCGGTAAAGACGATCCTCGCAAACTGCGAGATAACCGTTTCATTTTCGTGAGGGTGAACGCCATACAGGTAGGCCAGCACGCTCGTCCCCAGAAACATCACGGTCAGTAGCGCCGCCATAACTACAAGCGTGGTTGCCGCATTCTTTGCTTCAGGTTTCTTGAAGGCCGGCACGCCGTTCGAGATGGCTTCGATTCCGGTCAGCGCCGCACAACCGTTTGAGAACGCTCCGAGGATCAGGAAAAGCGTCAGCGGATGCAGTTTGTATCCTTCGGCGATTTTGATTTCTTCAGGACCCGGGACCGGCGCCGCGCCGCCGTAGGTGTAGTAACTGAAAAGCCCGTAACCGATCAGGAAGAGAAAACTGACCAGGAAAGCGTAAGTTGGCGCCGCGAAGAGTGCGCCTGATTCGCGAACCCCGCGCAGGTTCGCCAGCGCTATGAAAACAATGCAGGCGAGACAGAGCAAAACTTTGTGATTGCTCAACCAGGCATAGCGGGTCCCCTGCATCATCGAGGTGATGGCCGCGACGCCAGCCGCAATCGACACGGCAACGGTCAGCACGTAATCGACCAGCAATGACGCTCCCGCGATCAGTCCCGCATTTGTGCCGAGGTTTTCTTTGGCAACGATGTAAGCTCCGCCTCCCGACGGGTAGGCGTGGATCGTCTGGCGATAACTGATGGCGACGATAACCAGCAGCACACCAATGCCCATCGAGATGGGTACGACATATTTGAAAGCTCCGGTTTGCCCGTAAACTGCGGCCGCGGCGAGGACGAGCAGAATTTCTTCAGTCGCGTAAGCGGTTGAAGAAAGGGCGTCGGACGAGAAAACGGCCAACGCAGTTTTCTTTGAGAGACGCTCGTGCGCCGCCTGCTCCGTTCGTAACGCGCGACCAATGATGAACCGCTTGATTTCCGCTGCCACTATTTTGTTTCCTCTCGACGATCCTGATGAAGTTCAGAGTTCAAGCTCTACTTTGCTTTTCGTCCGCATGAAGCCGCGCATAAAGGCTGAACTCTGAATTGCTCGCCTCAAACTGCGTCCACCTTCCAGCGCTCTGCGATTGGTAGCTCTTCGCGATCAACTTCGCTAATCGTCAGCTTCCGCGTCGGTGGTACCTTGCCTTCTCGCCAAAGGTAATCCTCTAAAACTCTTTGCGCCTGACTGGTCCAGAAGGAGTTCTCAGCGGGAAGGTGGTGTCGAATCATCCTCTCGACGTATTCGATTGCTTCGTCATCAATCTGGACCAGCACTTCATGCTCACTGCCACCGGGGCTCTTAACTATGAAACGGCGTTCGTTCGGTTCGGATCGCGCGCAGTCGGAATCCAGGATCGTGAAACCGTTCATAGTGACGATCTGGATCAGCGGATTGGCTTTGTCTTCAGATGTAGCCGTGATGGGCCCATTCGCGTGCCGCTGTTTTGCCAGAGCAGCGGTAACTGAATTTCGCAGGACTTCGGGCGTCATCGGCTTGCGCACAAAATCCGACGCGCCGAGTTTCATCGCATCCACAGCCAGCTCGATGGAGGCGTAGGCAGTGGCCATAATTACGCGCGCCGACCCGTCGCGCGCGTTAATCCTTCGCAGCGCTTCCAAGCCATCCATGTCTGGCATTCTTTGATCCAGCAAAACCGCGTCCCAGTGCGAACCGTCGCCGAAGAGCTGCAAACCTTCGTGGCCGTCGCTCGCTTCTCCAACCACGTAGCCCGCTGCTTGCAAAGTTAGCCGCGTTACGCGTCTCCCATTTCTATCGTCATCAATAATCAAAATCTGTTTACTCATTACTCATTGCCCTTCTAATCTCAAACCCGAGCTGATGATTCGTGACCTTTGTCTTCTCTTAACTCCAGCGGCACCACTTGCACTGTCGCGTCGCGCACTTCATGAAGAAAGCGGTTGATGATTGAGCCGTGTACGAGAATGTCCCAACGAGAACGTGACGTCTGACCGAAGATGACGTGCGTGATTCCCTCACGGTTCGCAAAATCAATTAGCGCGTCGGCAACGCGCCG
The DNA here is from genome assembly GCA_035472495.1 of Pyrinomonadaceae bacterium. GTDB lineage: Bacteria > Acidobacteriota > Blastocatellia > Pyrinomonadales > Pyrinomonadaceae > PSRF01. The sequence goes on from DATIPD010000011.1 coordinate 706,696, forward strand.
CGCTTTCAGTTTCACGACTTTCGCACCCTGGTCCTCGGCAAAACGGATATTCGCTTGCAGCGCCGCGTAGTCTTCGGGCTTAATGCGACCCATCTCTTCGTTTGGTGTTTCCACGTAAACGGCGTACCAATCACTCGCGAGCCGTCCGGCAATCCGCGACCCGACGCGCAACAATTTCTTCGCGCCGCCCCGAGAGGCCATGGCCACCATTACTTTTTCCGGTATCACTGCCTGATCAAGTCCTTCGCGTTCACGATAATCGTGCGCCTTCGTCGCCTGATCGGTGGCGACTTGCCTGAGGGCGAGTTCACGTAAGGCGGAGAGGTTTCCTTTACGAAAGAAGTTGTTCAGCGCTTGTTCGATCTTTACCAGGTCGTAAATCTTGCCCTGGCGTAGACGGGTGCGCAGGGTGTCAACGGAAACGTCGACATTGACGACTTCGTCGGCTCGTTGCAGAAAGTGATCGGGAATTGTTTCGCGGACCCGCACGCCTGTAGTGCGATTAACAGCATCATTCAGAGATTCGAGATGTTGGATATTGACCGCCGTAATTACGGAAATGCCCGCGTTGAGAATGTCGAGCACGTCCTCATAGCGTTTGCGGTTCATGGAGTCAGGAACGTTTGTATGGGCAAGCTCATCAACAATGACAATGGCGGGACGTCGCTTTACGATGGCCGCGACATCCATTTCTTCCAGCGACACGCCGCGATATTCAATGCGGCGCATTGGCACGAACTCCAGTTCGCCGATCAATTCTCTGGTGTCTTCGCGGCCATGCGTTTCCACTACGCCGGCAACGATGTCTGCCCCTTGCTTCTTGAGCAGGTGTGCGTCTTCCAACATTCGGTACGTCTTCCCAACACCGGGCGCGGCGCCGATATAAACGCGCAGCTTGGCCTGCTCGCCCTGGTTCAGTTTGGCGAGTAGGGATTCCGGCGAGGGTCGTTTGCCGTTTTGGTTCATCAATCAAAAAGACGAGCTTTGTACTTTGTCCTTTGTTCTTGGAGTTCTTGGCGTCAACTTTCGCCTGCGTGCAAAGAACAAGATCAAAGCACCAAGTAAATAACGGTCTACCTTCTCAACGAATACTGATGGTCGAGATCTAAATTAAGCTCGAGTACGTTCACCGTTGCTTCTCCCAACAAACCGAATTGCCTGCCGGCCGCGTGTGCCGCGACTACCCGTCTCAGATCGTTCTCATTGATGCCGCGTTCTCGCGCGACGCGGGCCACTTGAAACTCGGCTGCGTCTGGAGAGATGTGCGGGTCGAGACCCGAGGCGGATGTTGTTACCAAATCAATCGGTACGGGCTTACCCGGATTTTCAGCCTGCAACTTCGCAACATCTGCCTTCACGCGATCGATTAGCTTTTGATTAGTTGGCCCAAGGTTTGAGCCTGAAGAAGCACCGGCGTCGTAGCCAACTGCGCCAGCCGCCGACGGTCGTGAACGGAAATAGCCTGGCGAAGAAAACGGCTGACCGATCAAGCGCGAACCGATGAGCGTCCCGTCGCCACTTCTAAGCAACGATCCGTTTGCCTGCTCCGGAAAAATCACCTGCGCCAGGCCGGTTACTACCAGTGGATAGATCAGGCCCAGTAAAACTGTTGTCACGATGGTCATTAGGATTGCTGTTTTGAGGTTTCTCACTTCAATATCCCCGATCTGGTCTTTGGCCTTCGGCCTTTGGTCTTTGCTTGTTTTTTCAAAGGCCGAAGACCAAAGTCCAAAGTCCGTTTTATGCCAGTCCCAGCAGATGAATAATCACGTCGATAACCTTTATTCCCACGAACGGCGCGACAATACCGCCCAACCCATAAATCAACAGGTTGCGACGCAGCAGCGCCGCGGCGCTCATTGCTTTGTATTTCACTCCTCTGAGCGCGAGCGGAATCAACCCGATGATGATCAGCGCGTTGAAGATGACCGCGGAAAGAATCGCTGACTGCGGCGTGCGCAGACCCATGATGTTCAGCGCGTTCAGAACGGGAAACGCGCCTGCGAACATTGCCGGAATGATCGCGAAGTACTTCGCCACGTCGTTCGCGATCGAAAACGTGGTCAGCGCGCCGCGCGTCATCAGCAGTTGCTTACCGATCTCAACTATTTCAATTAGTTTGGTGGGGTTTGAATCCAGGTCCACCATGTTGCCGGCTTCTTTCGCTGCCTGGGTGCCGGTGTTCATCGCCACGCCCACATCAGCCTGGGCCAGCGCCGGTGCGTCGTTGGTGCCATCGCCGGTCATGGCCACCAACTTGCCGCCTTCCTGCTCGCGCTTGATAAGCGCCATCTTGTCTTCGGGAGTCGCCTGGGCCAGGAAGTCGTCGACGCCGGCCTCGCGTGCAATCGTCGCGGCGGTAAGTGGGTTATCGCCGGTAATCATCACGGTCCTGATTCCCATCTGCCGCATCTGGCTAAAGCGTTCGACCATGCCGCCCTTGATAACGTCCTTAAGCTGAATCACGCCCAGCGGTAAACGATCTTCGGCAACCACCAATGGCGTCCCGCCTTCACGGGAAATGCGTTCGACTATGCCGATCAGATCACTCGCCAGATGAGCCCCAGCAGAACCGAGGTAATTTTGAATCGCATCGGCCGCTCCCTTCCGAACTTCACGGCCATCGAAGTCGACGCCGGACATGCGCGTCTGCGCTGTAAAAGGGACGAAGAGTGCCTCGTGTGGCCCCAACTCTCGTCCGCGCAAGCCATACTTCTCCTTGGCCAGCACAACTATCGAACGCCCTTCCGGCGTTTCATCCGCCAACGACGACAATTGCGCAGCTTCAGCGAGTTCCTTTTCATCCACTCCCGGCAATGGAATGAAAGCCGTTGCCTGGCGATTGCCCAGGGTGATTGTTCCCGTCTTGTCGAGCAGCAAAGTATTCACGTCACCAGCTGCTTCAACTGCGCGTCCTGACATGGCCAGCACGTTGTGTTGGATCAGGCGGTCCATTCCCGCGATGCCGATTGCGGACAGCAAGCCGCCAATCGTTGTCGGAATCAAACAAACCAGCAGTGAGACGAGGACAAAGATTGTTTGCCGCGCGCTCGAGTAAATCGCGAACGGCTGCAAGGTAACGACGGCGAGCAGAAAAATGATCGTCAGTCCCGCGAGCAGGATATTTAGCGCGATTTCGTTTGGTGTTTTTTGTCGCGCCGCCCCTTCTACCAGAGAGATCATGCGGTCGATGAACGTCTCGCCAGGGTTCGACGTGATGCACACTTTGATCTGATCCGAAAGCACGCGTGTTCCACCCGTCACTGCGGAACGATCGCCGCCTGCCTCGCGAATCACCGGCGCGCTTTCGCCAGTAATTGCTGACTCATCAACGGAAGCCACGCCTGCGACAATTTCGCCGTCGCCGGGGATGAACTCACCGGCGGACACGATCACCAAATCGCCTTTTCGTAGCTGCGGAGCCGGAACGTCTTCGGTTTGCGCACCCGAAACAACCCGGTGTGCGATTGTTTCCGTCTTTGCTTTGCGCAGGTTGTCAGCTTGAGCTTTGCCGCGTCCTTCGGCCATCGCCTCAGCGAAGTTTGCAAACAAAACCGTGAACCAGAGCCAGAGAGTGATCTGTAATTCGAATTTTGTGTTTGTCACGCCGGCGACGGGAGCGACGATTCCTCTGATCAACTGCAGCGTGGTCAACAGACTCCCAACTTCAACGACAAACATGACGGGATTACCCATCATCTTGCGCGGATGTAGCTTCTTGAACGAATCGAGAATTGCGCGACGGACGATTTGCGCGTTCCAGATTGCTTGTTGTCGTTTCGGGTTCGTCATCGTTTGCAGTTTTCTTTTTGGCCTTTTGTCTTTGATCTTTGAACTTCTTTGCTAAAATCCTCGGTGCATTCAAAGTTCAAAAACCAAAACACAAAGCCCAAAGACCAATGCCCAAAGACCGTCTCTTCTTTTCAAAACGTCTTCCCGGCGGTCATCAACAAGTGCTCCACAATTGGCCCCAAACTCAGTGCTGGAAAAAACGTCAACGCTCCGACAATCACAATCACGCTAACCAGCAACACCGTGAACAGCGGAGTAGTTACTGGAAAAGTTCCCAGCGACGGTGGGACTAACTTCTTGTTTGCGAGATTGCCCGCGACAGCGAGCATCGGAACTATCATCAGGAAGCGCCCAACCAGCATCGCGACCCCAAGCGTCGTGTTGTACCAGTAAGTGTTCGCGGAAATACCGGCAAAAGCTGAACCGTTATTCCCGGTTCCGGACGTAAACGCATAAAGGATTTCCGACAACCCATGCGGACCGGCGTTGTTGAGTTGTGAAGTTCCGAAGCCCGGCGCCAGCACTGAGATTCCCGCGAGCACCAGAATGATTAGTGGGAAGATCAAAACGTAAAGCATCGACATCTTGACGTCGTACGATTCAATTTTTTTGCCGAGGTACTCCGGCGTGCGGCCCACCATCAAGCCGGCAATGAAGACTGACAGGACGACAAAAATCAGCATGCCGTAGAGGCCACTGCCGACGCCGCCGAAGATGATCTCGCCGAGCATGATGTCGACGAGCGGCACCATGCCACCGAGCGGCGTGAAACTGTCGTGGATCGCATTGACCGCGCCGCAACTCGCGTCGGTAGTGACGGTGGCATAGAGCGCGCTGTTCGCGATGCCGAAGCGCACCTCCTTGCCTTCCATGTTTCCACCAGTCTGTAGCGCACTGACCTGTTGGTCGGCGCCAAGGCTCTGAAGTATTGGATTACCGCGCGACTCCGCCCAGTAAGACGTCAGCACACCCGCGAGAAAAAGAATGACCATGGCGGCAAGTACAGCCCAACCATGTTTTGGCGATCCCGTCATGCGGCCCAGCGTGTAAGTCAGACCACCGCCGAGTGCGAATATCGCCAACAGCTCAATGAAGTTGGTAAACGGCGTTGGATTTTCGAATGGGTGCGCAGAGTTAGCGTTGAAAAACCCGCCGCCATTTGTACCCAGCTCCTTGATGAATTCCTGCGAAGCGACTGGCCCCTGCGCGATCTTTTGCTCGGCAACTATCTTGTTCTCCTTTTGACTTGTGCCGTCGGGATTTGTCAGCACATTTCCCGACGCGTCTTTCTTGTCGACTTCGATTGTTTGCGGCTCGAGTAACTTTACCGTGTCGTAAGGACGGAAGTTTTGAATTACTCCTTGTGAGACCAACAGCAGCGCACCGAGGACGCAAGCCGGTAGCAGGACGTAGAGATTGCAACGCACGAAGTCGACCCAGAAATTGCCGATGGTCCGCGTCTCGCGGCGGGCAACACCACGAATAAATGCGATGGCAAGCACGATGCCCGTCGCCGCCGAGCCGAAGTTGTGGTAAGCGAGGCCGACCATCTGCGTGAGGTAGCTCATCGTCACTTCCGGCACGTAGCTTTGCCAGTTTGTATTGCTGGTAAACGACGCTGCGGTGTTGAAAGCTGAAGCGACAAAGCCACCGGTGGCGCTGCTTGACGCGTCGACACCTGGAAGTTTTTGCGGATTCAGCGGCAAGTAGCCTTGCAGTCGTTGAATGAGATAAAGCAGGAGCAGCGAAACGACGCTATAAACCAGCATCGCGCCGGCATACTCGGTCCAGTGCATCTCGCGTTTCTCGTCTACGCCGGTGAGGCGATAAATCCAGCGCTCAACGGGACGCACCAGCGGATGCATAAACGTACGCTCGCCGTTGAACACATGGGTCATGAAGAGGCCCACGGGCTTGGCAATCGCGATGACGATCGCGATGAAGAACAGGATTTGTAACCAACCGTTGATGGTCATAAGAACAGCACTCAGAATTCAGGAGTCAGGAGTCAGGACACAAACGCTTCGTGTTTTCATGCTGAATTCTGAATTCTGAGTCCGACTCCTGTTCTTCAGAATTTCTCCGGTCGCAACAGCGCATAGGCCAGGTAAACCAGCAGCAGCGCACAAGCGGCTAAGCTGACCGCAGTTTCAAAATTCATCGCGCACTCCCTAACGCAACTTTTCACACGCGCGCACATACGCGAGCGCGATCAGAAAGAAGAGTATTGTTATCGCCACATAGATCAGGTCTAACATCGCTGTGCCTCATCAATCGAAGTTAATTTCCTTCCAGTTCATTGCCCTTCTCTTTTCGATCGAAACTTGTTGACGAAGCCGCGTTCGAAGTGACGGCTCTCCCGTCATCTTCTTTTTCCATCAGGTCCAGGCAATGAGCGCCGAGCAGGAGTAAGGGAATGGTCAGGACAAACAATGCGGTGCCATAACGCTGAATTGAGAACCCGTGCCACGTTGGACCGGTGAACCACGACATCATGGTGAACACCGAAGCGACCAGCGGGCAAAGAATGCCGAGAGCCAGGCCAAACGCGGCGCCCGTACTACAAAAGTTCCAACCGCGAAAATTCATTTCCTGCAGCAGAACTCGCGGAGTAAGTTTCAAAGTCAGCAATTCCGACTCGGTCATTGATTTCAGGCCTCAAAAAGCAAGAGACGCGAAGCACACGCTCCGCGCCTCTTTGCCGGCGTAATCTCGTGCCCTTCCCTTAGCCTGCGGGGTTAGCTGACGGGCTCGGATCAAGAAGTGTCCTACGCGGATTCCGCGATGCGCCCCGTGTCTTGCAACCTTGGTGGTCGCAAGACGTTTGGTTCCCCCGCGCTGTCCCTCGCGATGCCCTCGCACCGGTGAACAGCTTCGGCAGACAAATTGTCAACAAAAGCAGATTACGACCGGCCTTATAAAAGCGGTGTAAAGAGTTCATAAAAAGTTTGTAAAGAGGAAGGAAGTTTCAAGTTTCAAGTTCCAAGTTCCAAGTTTAATGCTGAAGTCGCATCCCGGCGGACTGACTTGAAACTTGAAACTTGAAACTTGAAACTTGGAACTTGAAACTTGAAACTTGGAACTCTTAAAGCAGCGTGCCGCGCAACACAACAACAGCGACGCTGAAATAGATCACGAGGCCGGTTACGTCGACGAGAGTCGCTACAAACGGAGCGGAAGAAGTGGCCGGGTCGAAGCCCAGCCGGCGTAGTGCAAACGGCAGCATTGAACCAGCCAGCGTGCCCCACAACACAATGCCAACCAGGGACAGGCCGACGGTGATCGCCACCAGCAACCAATGTGGTCCGTAGATATTCGAGAAACCAGACCAGATGCTGATACGCAGGAAACCAATCGCGCCGAGAATCAGACCGAGGCCGAGACCGGAAAACACCTCGCGACGCATCACATGCCACCAATCGCGTAAACTAACCTCACTAAGCGCCAGCGCCCGGATCACCAGCGTCGAAGCCTGCGACCCGGAATTTCCGCCTGAAGAAATAATGAGTGGCACAAACAGCGCTAACACCACTGCTTTCTCGATCTCTTTTTCAAAAAATCCCATGGCCGTAGCCGTCAGCATTTCACCAAGAAACAAGATGACGAGCCACGAGGCGCGCTTTCTGACCATCAGCGGCAGCGACACCTGCATGTAAGGTTTGTCCAAAGCGCCCGGTTCAACCGCCGCCATGCGCAGAATGTCTTCAGTTCCCTCTTCGATCATGACGTCGATCACGTCGTCTACGGTCACAAAGCCAACCACGTCGCCGTCTTCTTCCAACACCGGCACCGCCAGCAAGTTGTACTTCCCGATTTTCGAAGCAACCACTTCCTGATCATCATGAGCGTTCACCGTGATCGGTTTCTTACGCATGACCTTATCAAGCGGCGCATTGAGTTCGGCCATTACTAAGTCGCGCAATGAAACTGCGCCCAGCAAACGTCTCGACTTTGGTTCAAGCACGTAGCACGCGTAGATCGATTCTTTCTCACGTGCAACCGAACGGATGTGTTTGAGGGCGGCGCCAACATTCATTGTGGGATCGAGCGTGACGAATTCAGTCGTCATGATCCCGCCGGCTGTGTGGGGCGGATACTGCAGCAGCCCTTCGAGTTCGGCGCGCATTTCCACGCTCAACTTCGGCACCACGCGATGGCGTTCGTGCAGACCCATTTTTTGCACGATGTCAGTGCGCTCGTCTGCCGATAACCCGGCGAGGATGTCAGCCACGCGCGCCGGTTCCAGTTGCTCGAGGATCGCAGCCCGACGGCGCATCGTAGGTTGGTCACAGATTTCTATAGCGCGCGAAACGGGAAGCAGGGATACAACCGCGGCGGCTTCGGCCAGCGTCAGTTCGTTAATCAGCTCGGCAAGATCCGCTGGATCCAGGTCAGAAACCATCTGTCCAATGCCAACCAAACTCTCGTCGAGTCGGGTGTGTATTCGTTCCAACAACGCCTTTAGGTTTTCTGCAGGCATGGCCGTTCCTTTCAGAAACGAGGTCAATTACGAGATGCAAGGTGCGGGAAGTATAACTCTTTGGAGTGCGGTGACCGGTCACCGCTTTTGTCCACGGCGGCTTGGCGCCGGGATGTCGGAGTTGAATGAATTAGGTCGCGACCAGTCGCGACCGGCGAAAGCGCTGACCGGTCAGCGCCCGCCAAAGAGTTGAATCACTCTCGTCCAGTGGGAGGGGAAATATTAACCGTTTGGGTTGAACCGGTAGCCTACCCACGGTTCGGTAAGAATGTATCGTGGGGCTGCCGGATCCGTTTCGAGTTTCTTGCGAAGATTGCCAACGAAGACGCGCAAGTATTGATCCTGCTCAACGTAATCACCACCCCAAACGGCCGCCAGCAGCGTGTGATGAGTCAACACTTTTCCTGCGTGCTTGATGAAATATGCCAGCAGGTCAAACTCCTTCGGCGTGAGATGGGCTTCGCGATCGCGCACGATTACTTTGCGGGTTTCCAGATCGACTTGAAAATCTCCCTCAGCCAACCGCACCGGGCTCGCGTCGTCGGTTGTTTGTGAAACCGAACGACGCAAAGCAGCGCGGACTCGCGCCAGCAGCTCGTCGATGCCAAAAGGCTTGGTAACAAAATCGTCGGCGCCGAGGTCGAGCGCTTCGACTTTGATTTTTTCTTCACCCTTCGCGGAAAGAATAATGATTGGTACTTGCGAGATGGCGCGCAGCCGGCGACATAGTTCCAGGCCGTCGAGATTGGGCATGGCGAGATCGGTAACGACGAGATCGGGTTGCCAGTCGTTGAAAGTATCAAGCGCAGACAATCCATCGGCCGCCGCTCGCACTTCATAACCGCGCGACTTCAGACCAGTGCGCAGCACCCGCGTCAGCTGTGGTTCGTCATCAACCACCAAAATTCGAGCGGCGTCGTTCATCGCAAGCTGCCAGCCTCTACAAATTTTTCCTGAGGTTCATCGAGAACCTCTTCATCGCCGATCGGCAAGGTGAACACCACGCGCGTTCCCACTCCGCCGGCGCCGGTCTCAATCCAGATTTTCCCATTGTGGGCTTCAACGATGCCACGCGCGATCGCCAGACCCATTCCTGTCCCCGAAGGCTTATGTGTACTTACGTCACCATCACGAGTCGCGCGGAAGAACTTGTCGAAAACTCTTTCACGTAGATTGGCCGGAATGCCCGCGCCCCGGTCTTCAACCGACATCCTGATCATCCCGCCGGCCGCGCGTTCAGCGCCAATTAGAATTCTTGATCCGGGCGGCGAATACTTCGTTGCATTATCGACAAGTGTGTACACAACTTCGCTGACCGCGCGTTCGTCAACCCGCACGGCGGGTAGCTCGGGTTCGAGAGTCACAGCAACTTCCCGGCCCGGAGTGAGACTTGCGGCGCGCGTCAGTGCCGTCGAGATAATTTCGTCGAGCGTGCCCCAGCTGCGCCTGAGGTGCAACTCGCCGGCTTCAATGCGGGCTAGTTCGATGAGCCCGCCGATGAAACGATTCAAACGATCGCTCTCTTCGTCGATCACTTCCATCATCTCGCGTCGAGATTCAGCGTCAAGCGCGACCACTGCGTCTTCTTGCGAGCGTCCGCGCACTTCATCCAACAAGGTTGTGATCGACGCTTTGATGGAAGTTAACGGCGTGCGCAGATCGTGCGTGACCGCATCCAGCAATGCTGACTTTAGTTTCTCGCTTTGTCTTAAGGCTTCCGCTTCGCTGGCTTTCTTGAACGCAGTTTGCAACTCTTGATAAAGCCGCTCGATCTCGCGCTTCTGTTCTTCGGCTTCCTCCGCGCGTCTCTTGGCCCGGCCCGAAAGCTGGCCCACTGCCAGCGCGGTCGTAAAAAAGATTATTAGCGCAACCCAATTCTGTAGATGGGCAATTGAGAGCGTGTAGAGCGGTGGTAGAAAAAAGAAGTTTAGACTAAACACACCGAGCAGCGAGGCGAGCAACGCCGGCCGGCTCCCCCAAAACAGGGCGACAAAAAGAACGATCAGCAGAAACGCCAACGCCACGGTGGTGGAATTAATCTGCTGTTGAAAAGGCGCCAGGATGGCGGTGGTAAGCGCAGTTCCAAGCAAAGCGCCCAGATAGCCGGGCCATTTCACGTTCACCAGGTTGCCGCTCACAGTTTTATTGTAAGTCAGGTCGCTCGCAAGACCGCAGCGTCACGGAGATAGCCGCTGATGCAGTTTGAGAGAGGGGGCCTGGTGGCATGAGGTCGGTACCGTGCGCGATAGCGGATGGGTCGTTGGGATCCTCAGAGAAAAATTAGGGGACCCAACCGCTACCGCGAGGTGGTGCTGACCTCATGCCACTTTAGTTGCAATTAACCAAACTGCATTAGCTCGTCAACCAGAAAAACTGTTTTGTGGGAATGCGTCTGTGCTATTTTGTCGGCTTCCAGCCGCATTTCCGAGGCCGTAGCCCGCTACTGCCCCGAACAACGATTCCAAAATCAGAGGACCACTATGAACTCCATCTCTCCCTGCCGAAACCGTCGCTCAATCCTATCGTCGTTCGTATTCATCCTGCTCGTGATTTCCGGCGCCGCGCTCGTAGTAGTTGCGCAGGAAAAGGCCGACAAGCTGGATGAAACGTTTCTGAAGAATCTTCAGTTTCGCGCCATCGGCCCGGCGATCATGGGCGGGCGCATCGACGACATCGCTGTAGTTGAAAACAATCCCAGCACTTACTACGTCGGCGTGGCGACGGGCGGTGTTTGGAAGACGACCAACAACGGCACGACGTTCGATCCGATTTTCGACGAGCAAGGTTCAACCTCCATTGGCGACATTGCCATTGCGCCGAACGATCCGAGCATCGTGTGGGTAGGAAGCGGCGAAGCCAACAACCGGCAAAGTTCTTCCTGGGGCGACGGTATCTATCGTTCTCTTGACGCCGGCAAGACCTGGCAAAACATGGGCCTGCGCGACAGCAAACATATCAGTCGCGTAGTAATCGACTCTCGCGATCCGAACATCGTTTACGTCGCAGTGCTTGGTCATCTCTGGGGACCAAACAAAGAGCGCGGAGTTTTTAAAACTACTGACGGCGGGAAGACTTGGAACAACGTCCTCTTCATCAATGAAGACACTGGCATAACTGATCTGGCCATTGACCCGGAGAGTCCTTTGACACTTTATGCGGCGGCGTATCAGCGGCGGCGCACGCCCTGGGGATTCAATGGCGGCGGTCCAGGAAGTGCTCTCTACAAGACAATCGATGGCGGCGCCAACTGGACGAAACTAACCAAAGGTTTGCCCGAAGGGACCACTGGACGCATTGGTATCGATATCTATCGTCGCAATCCCAACATTCTTTACGCGCTGGTTGAAAATGCCAAAGGCGGCACGTTTCGCTCCGACGATCGTGGCGAGACCTGGCGCAAGGTGAACGATCTAACTTCACGCCCGATGTACTACAGCCAGATTCGCATCGATCCAAATAACGAACAGCGACTCTGGCAACTCGCCGCAAACATGTACAACTCCGACGACGGCGGCAAGACGTGGACTTCCAACCTGGTGCAACGAATTCACGGCGACTTCCACGCGTTGTGGATCGATCCGGCGAACTCCGACCACGTTTTGACCGGCTCCGATGGCGGTTTGCATTCGTCTTACGATCGCGGTCGTACCTGGGACTTCATCAACACGATTCCCCTGGGCCAGTTTTATGAAGTCTCGTTGGACAATCAAAAACCGTTTTGGGTATACGGTGGTTTGCAGGACAACGGCAGCTGGGCCGGGCCAAGCGGCACGCTCAATCAGGAAGGCATCACCAACGACGATTGGTTCCGCACGGGTGGCGGCGATGGATTTTATTCAGTAGTAGACCCGAGCGATCCGTCCATCGTTTATGTCGAATCGCAAAACGGCACCATGTCGCGACTGGAGTTGAAAACAGGTGAACGCAAGTCCATCAGACCAGAAGCGCGGCCGAACGAAAAACGCTATCGTTTCGACTGGAACTCTCCGATTGTCATCTCGCCACATAACAATCGCACAATTTATTTTGGCGGCAATCGCGTGTTCAGATCAGCAGATCGCGGTAACACCTGGACGTGGAGCGACGACTTAACCAGGGACCAGGACCGCGAGAAAATTCCAATCATGGGTGTGGTGCCTGACAAGAACATGCTCTCGCGTCACGACGGTGTCGAAACTTTTGGGCAGGTGGTGACGCTGGCTGAGTCGCCTATCAAAGAGGGTTTGCTTTACGCAGGCACTGACGACGGCAATCTGCAAATCTCTCGCGACAGCGGCAAAACCTGGAAGAACATTACCGATAAACTGCCGGGCGTTCCCAAGTCGACTTACGTTAGCCGTGTGGTCCCCTCAAGATACGCGGAGGGCGCTGCTTATGTGACGCTCGATGGTCATCGCGCTGACGACTACAACACTTACGTATTCGTGACCACAGACTTCGGCGAATCGTGGAAATCAATCAAGGGCAACCTACCAGCCGGAGTAACCGCGCGTGTGATTCGCGAACATCCGCGCACTCAGAATCTGCTGTTTCTCGGAACAGAATTTGGCGCCTATGTTTCGTTTGACCACGGCGGCAGATGGACGAGACTCAAAGGAACTCTGCCGCTGGTGCGCGTCGACGATATTCAAATTCATCCTCGGGATAACGCGTTGGTGTTGGCCACTCACGGCCGGTCGATCTGGGTACTTGACGATTTGAGTCCGCTCGAACGCGCTTCCGAAAGCATTTTAAGTTCAGACATTCACGTCTTCGATGTTGCGGCTGCCACTCACTTCCGTCTCTATGGCCGCAAAGGCAACACTGGTCACAAGTGGTATGCCGCGCCTAACCCGCCGTATGGAGCCGTCATCAACTACTACGTCAAAGACAAACCAAAGGATGAAGTGAAGATTACGATCAGCGACGCGAGTGGCACGGTGGTGCGCGACTTGAAGGGCACAAAAGAAGCAGGACTGAATCGCGTGGTTTGGGATCTCAGGCTCAATCCGCCGGCGCCGCCTCAGGAAGGTCAAGGTGGCGGCGGCGGTTTCTTCGGCGCGCCACGAGGTCCTCGTGTACAACCAGGTACTTACTCGATCAAAGTCGCGTCGGCCGACAAAACGGCGACGACGAGTGTTTTGGTGCAGGAAGATCCGCGCATTCAAATTGTCGAGGCTGATCGCGGCAAACTTAACGCAGCTATCAACAAGGTGTTTGCATTGCAAAAGTCCGGCGAGAACGCGCGCCGATCAATGGCGAGTCTACGGACGCAAATCACGGCCTTGCAGAACTCGTTGAAAGACAACCCGGACGTGAAGAAGGAAACGAATGACGCAGTGCAAAAACTTGCTGATGCACTAACGGCGATTCAGAGGAAACTCGTATCGCCGCCCGACAACACCGGTAGTGCCGGACCTGCGCTTCCGGATGAACCGCGTCCGCTGTTGACGCAAATTAACGGCGTCGCTGGAGGACTCGACAGCTACACCGCAGCGCCGACAAATGACGAGTTGGTGAGGATCGACGATTTGTCAAAACAGCTAAACGATTTCCTGGCTGAACTGAATAAGTTCATGGCCGAGGATGTCGCGAATCTGAACAAACAGCTGCGCGACAGCGGTCTACAGTTCCTGAATCCAGGCAAAGCGATCGCGCCGCCGAGTCAGTAGGCCTTAACTCAACTCTTTGGAGTGCGCTGGCCTGTCAGCGCTTTGGCCGTTGCGAGTTTATTCGACCACGACTCGTGCGGGCGGCCTTGCTTGAGCCTGAAATCAAAGACTGCGGTTCCACGCGCAAAGATTGGAAATTGGATGAATTCTCCTTCCGAGAGGCTCGAAACTTCGGCCGCCATTTGCCCCCCCCCAAAGATTGACGCTCTCTGCTTGACGCAGTATTGTTAGCCTGCGTCTAAAAGCCCTGGCTGAACACTTTTGAGCCTCTGTTCCTTACACACTCAGTAGTCAGCCCTCACACAGGTCGGCGTTCTTCCTCTCGCTTGTCGCATCGCCGTCCTCCTTACCAAGGAGAACTATCATGAAACGAACCCATGTGTTCGGATCGCCAAAAGCGGTCGAGTTTACTCGTGCTTCCTCAAAGTTGACTAACCTTAGATCCGGCGCGCTTCTGATTCTTGCCGTGCTCGTGATTTCAGTGCGTACTGCCGAGGCTCAGTGTCCTGCCGTAGGCAGCGACACGAATTGCGGTGTGATCATTACGGTAACGGATACGGGTGCCTCGCTTAGTCTCACTGGACAACCTCCCTATGACGATATCGAAGATACGCTCATTGGAGTTGTTAACAACAGCAACTTGCCGATTCACTCTCTCGGGCTGAACGCTAGTCTCACTATTTTTGCCTTCGACGGTGACGGGATCGATACCTATGGTATCCCAGGAAATTCCATGGACAGCACCGGGTATGGTGGTCCGAATGCGTACTTTACCAATATCGATCCGAGTCAACGATCTGGCATCGTTAATTTTATTGTGCCTATCGCGGCCCATGGAGGAACGGCCTATTTTTCACTCGAAGAGGCCATTTCATCCGTTACGGCATGTTCGTCGCTTATCAACAATTCGCTCTCTGGACCAACTCTTAGCGGGGGAGGCTTATTGACCGGGAGCACTACCATAAGTGCTAATTTCACACCAAAGCTAAACAACACCCTTAGTCAAGCAGCACAAATTTGCGGGTTCACAGATTTTGACTGGGTACAAACCATCACTAGACTTCCTGATCCTAGTCCCTTCTCTGCCAGGAACAACGGTTCTCCTTATCACCTCACCAGCGGATCCACGCCCTTTAATGATCCACCCGCGGGCGGGGGATACACCTACGAACCTAATCCGGATAATAGTTATCCCTTTTACTACGACGCGTTCAGCGGTGAGCTGAGCGGTCACAAGACAGCGACGACCCTTTCCTTCTCCGACGCTCCGGCAGATCCATGTTTAGCCGGCCCACTGGGCTTGCCAAGTTTGGCTTGGCTTACGAACTCCAGCGTACGAGCCTTGTGCGGAAACTCGATCAGTGCCAGAGGGAGCTCGCTGGGATTCACGACCCATTTGGCCGGCGTTTTGCCCAATGGCGCCGCTCAAGATCTCGGGATCGGTTTCACCTGGACAGACAATTACAATGGCACTTTCGGCGGAATCGCGACCACAAAGAATGGCTCTCCGGTCGATCCCAACAGTGGAGAGGGTTCCATCACGGTGTTAAGCGTGGAAGAAACCACCAACTTTAACGGAGTGATCATAACCACAGTGAATGGAAATACCGTTAGCCCTTCTCTAACAGTAAATGACGTTTCCATCAATGAACCGAGTAGCGGCTCGGCTAATGCGGTATTCAATGTGACGTTGTCGGCCTCGTCTGCGCAAACGGTGCTGGTCGACTTCTTCACCTCAAACGGTACGGCAACTGCGCCGCTGGACTATCAAAGCGTTAACGGAACGTTGACCTTCGCCCCGGGACAAACTACCCGGACAATTACAGTTCCGGTTAACAGCGATGACGTTGTTAGCGGCAACGAAAGTTTCTTTGTGAATTTGTCGAACCCCAACAACGCAAACCTGGGCCGTGCGCAGGGAGAGGGCACAATTGTCGATGATGATGGCGTTAGTATCCTCCAGTTCGTCACCCCCGCTACAAGCGCGTTCGAGACTGAGGATGCAGGCACCGTTACTGTAGTGCGTACTGGAGACACTTCAGGCGTTGCGAGCGTCAGGTTCGAAACCAGTGATCTCACTGCTCACCAAAGCAGTCGATATTCCTTCACTTCGGGAACACTAAAGTTTGCGCCTGGGGAAACTACCAAGAACATAAAGATTCCACTCGTCAACGGAACCCTCGTGGATGGAAATCAGAGCTTCCAGATTACCCTCTCGAATCCGTCAAGCGGCTCGGGTATAGGAAATCCCGCCAACATCGTAGTCACCGTAATTGACGACGATACTGCGCCGACTTCGACGAACCCGGTAGACGGAGCCGAGTTCTTTGTTCGGCAACACTACCTCGATTTTCTCGGACGTGAACCTGATTCTGCTGGCCTCAGTTTCTGGACGTCCCAAATTACCAGCTGCGGAACCGATCCCGTTTGCATTAGTGATCGCCGCGTGATGGTCAGTGCGGCCTTTTTCTTTTCCATTGAATATCAGGAGACAGGAGGCTTTGTCTCGCGGATATCCCGCGTAGCTTTCGGTCGACAATCGACTGATCCGTCGACTCGCCTTTCCTACCTTCGGTTCATGCGTGACATGCGACAAGTAGGACAAGACGTCATCGTGGGCCAGACTGGGTTTGATACGCTACTCGAAGAGAACAAACAGGCGTATGCACAGCAGGTCGTCGCGAATCCGGCCTTTACACTCCGTTTTCCGATCCAGCCCGGTCCTGCTTACGTCGATGCGTTGTATGCCTCGGCGGCGATCACGCCGACAACGGCTGAAAGGCAAGCGGCTCTCGACGCTTTCGGGGTTGGGGGAACAACAGGTCGGGTAGCAGCACTGCGATTTTTGGCGGACTCAAACTCTGCTCGCCAGGCGGACTTCCGGGGCTCCTTTGTATTAGCTCAGTACCATGGCTATCTGCGTCGTGGGCCAATGGACGCGCCGGAATTCTCCGACGCGGGTTACAAATTCTGGTTGAATAAGCTCAATGCCTTCAACGGCGACTTCCGCGCCGCTGAGATGGTCAAGGCATTTATCTTGTCGGCCGAATACCGCCAGCGCTTTGGGCAACCGTAAGTCACGGCTGGCGATTATTTGATGTAAGGGCATTCGACCCTGACCCTTACAAAACTATCAGCGCGGACACAGCGGGATTTGCTGAATTGGAAGGCAGTCGCTGTCATCATGGGTAAACTCCCGTTGTGTTCGCATTCTTTGTCTCGAGGAACAAATGGCTTTAGCCACGATGTCGATCTACAAAGCCAACGCTAAAAGCATCATGATTTTGGTGGTAGCCATGATCATTACTGCGGGCGTTGCTTTCGCCTGCTCTAGTCACTCTGTAAAAACAGCTCCTTCTGTTTTGTATCCGGAGGCACCTTCTGTAGAAGCTGAAAGCACGAAAGGGCCGAAAACATGCGCCCAGGTCGAGGTCAGTTCCTTGGATATTACAACTGAGTATCCTCGCCCCGACATGCCATTCAATGCTGCGCCG
Organism: Pyrinomonadaceae bacterium; assembly: GCA_035472495.1. Taxonomy (GTDB): domain Bacteria; phylum Acidobacteriota; class Blastocatellia; order Pyrinomonadales; family Pyrinomonadaceae; genus PSRF01. The sequence continues at coordinate 724,113 of DATIPD010000011.1, forward strand.
TCAACAACTGTAACCCCTGAGGCTAACAGCAAAGAGGTCATGATAGTAGCGCTCGGTCCGGCGCTCGGTTCGATGGATTCATTCAAACTGAAAACTCAGCTCACATGTACCGCGAAAGGTTTCGCCGTAGCCGCAACTGTTATCCGTTCAGCCGATTATCAAGGCGGCGTAGTAAAAAACGTGCTTTGGCGGCCGAGGATCAAGATTGCGGCGAAGCTGCGCGAGCCTGAGGCCACCTTTGAAATGACATGGAAAATGCGCCTGACAAGCGGCCTTGAGGTCGAGCACGCGGACACGCCGCCCTATGCCAGCCAAAAGTATCCGATAACCTTGAGTAACGTCATTCGTTAAGGATTACGACCAAACGTAGGCTGCCGCATTTTCAAATTCTGCATAAGATCGCGACGGCCTGCGGGCAAAGCGGACAGGTCACGGCGTTCCAAAGAGAGGCGCAAGTTTCCACGACCACCCACGTTCCTCATCTAACACAAGGGTTCTCTCCTGCAACTCTCTCATGCACTAAAACCATTTAGATTCGCTCAACCGAATCCTTTGGAAGAATTTTAGGTTGAGCAACGTCCAATTGTTTTGCAGCTCTCTCCCGCAACGAAAACCTAAGGAGAGAAATATGCCCGACAACCAACTCGCAAATCTTTTCAACGTTCGCTCTCATAACCCGTCGTTCTTTGCAGTCAGGAATAGTGTCGGCTGCCGCGATGAGTTACTCGACTTCTGCATTCCCGTAAACCTCCACTTTCCGCCGGCAGAACTGACTACGTTGATTCACAAAAACCTCGATGAAATACTTCGTTATTATCCCGACTACATACAAGCGCATCAGCAACACCTCGCCGAGATGACCGGTCTTTCGCCCGACACGATAGTTCCCTGCAATGGCTCAACTGAAATAATTACGTTGCTCTGCCGCAACGCGAGCGGGCCGATTCTTACGTCGGTTCCCACCTTCAGCCGCTGGACTGACTTGCCCGAAGAGCTGCACGTGTCTTTGTTTACGATTCAACGAAAAAAAGAGAACGAGTTTCGGCTCGAGGTTGACGAGATCGTTAGCCGGGCCCGAGAGGTTGGCGCGCGCACGGTGGTCATTTCAAATCCTAACAACCCAACCGGGGCCTGCCTGGAACTTAACGACGTGCAGTTGCTCGTAAACGCACTCGAAGATCTCGATGCCGTCATCATCGATGAATCGTTCATAGACTTTTCTGAACTCCAAAGTGTGGCGCCGCTTGCAGCCCGGGCCAAAAATCTGGTCGTGGTGAAGAGCATGGGCAAATCGCTGGGATGGCACGGCGTGCGCCTGGGTTATGCAGTTGCCGAACCCCGGCGGGCCGAGAAAATGCGGAACTGGATGCCATACTGGAACATCAACGGACTGGCCGCCTTCATTCTAAAAACCGTGAGAGGATTCAAGCGCGAGTATCGGGCGAGCTTTGCAAAAGTTGCGGCTGACAGGATTTACATGAGCGAACAAATCTCAACGCTGCCCGGTCTTAAAGTTTATCCATCACAGGCCAACTTCCTTTTCGTCGAACTGCTGGAGGATATTTCCGGACGTTCGCTGCGTGATCGTCTACTGAAGAACCATGGTCTGATGGTCCGCGAATGCAGCAACAAGATGGGATCGAGTGAACAGTTTCTGCGGCTGGCTGTGCAAAGAAAATCAGCGGTGGACAGACTGGTTGGGGCGCTGTTGTGTGAGCTACCAAATATTTCACGAGCGAACGCAGTCGTCTAACTGAGCGCTACTCTTTGGAGTGCGCTCTACTCTTTGGAGTGGTCTGAGCCTCGGCAAGTCGCTTATCAGTTGCGCTCGTTCACATACGCTGTTATTTCTCTAGGCGCGGCAATCATAATCGAGCAGGCGAACTTTCGAATGATCCTGATCACAGGCGGGGCGGGTTACATCGGCAGCATCACGGCGCAGTTGTTGATTGAACGCGGCGAGCGTGTCGTGATTCTCGACAACCTCTTTCGTGGACATCGCGAGGCAGTTCCTGACGGTGTTCCCTTTTACGAAGGCAACATCGGCGATCGGGAATTGCTGGCAAAAATCGCGCGCGAACACGAGCTTGACGCTTGCATCCATTTCGCGGCGCTGGCTTACGTGGGCGAGTCGATTAACGAGCCAGAGCGTTACTTCAGCAACAACGTCGAGCAAGGCGCTGTGCTGCTTGAGTCGCTGCAGCAGGCCGGTGTCCACCAATTTGTGTTCTCGTCGAGCTGTGCAACTTACGGCGAGCCGCAACAAATTCCTATCGCTGAAGATCACCCGCAGAGTCCCACTAATCCTTACGGCAAAACAAAACTAATCATGGAGCGCAAGCTGCAGGACTACGATCGGCTGCACAACTTTCGTTCAGTTGCCCTGCGCTACTTCAACGCCGCCGGGGCCACCAGCAATCGCGGCGAGCTGCATGAACCGGAGACACACTTAATTCCCAACGTGATCGCTGCAGGTCGTGGCGCGATACCAGCTGTGTCAGTGTTCGGCAACGATTACCCGACGCCTGACGGCACCGCGATTCGCGATTACATTCACGTGTCAGATCTTGGCGCGGCACATATTCTCGCGCTTGATTATCTGCGCAACGGGGGCGCCTCAGATCAGATCAACCTGGGCAATGGGCGTGGCTATTCAGTGATGGAAGTGATTAACACGACGGGACGGGTAATTGGCGCGACAGTTCCTTTCAAGTTTGAGCCGCGACGTCCCGGCGATCCGTCGCAATTGGTTGCTAATGCCGACAAGGCAAAGCGGGTTTTAGGTTGGCAACCAGCGATTCCTGAACTTGAAGCGATTGTGCGGTCAGATTGGGAGTGGCGAAAGAAAAAGTCTAATTGACCGTTTACGTAATAACCGTCGGCTTGTCCCGCCCGAGTCGTTCACCGAGTTCCAAAATCTGAAGTGCCGCGGCGTTCAACGGCGCGAGCACTTCCGCAACATCCTTCCCGCCATCGTCCTGCAAATAACGTTCTAGATAAACGCGCAGCGTCGCCCCTTCAGTTCCCGTTCCGGAAAGTCGACAAACAATTCGCGAACCATCCTCGAGCAAGATCCTGATACCTTGTTTGGCGCTGATGCTACCGTCAACCGGGTCGGTGTAACTGAAGTCGTCAGCGTGAGAAACGCGACTACCCGCGACGAGCTGATCTTTCAACTGCGAAAGTTTTTTGCGCAGCGCATCCATCATGGCCGCGGCGGGCGCCGCTTCCAGTCCTTCATAATCATGACGCTGATAGTAACTGCGGCCGAAACGGCGCCAGTGATCGCGCGCGATCTCCTCGACTGATTTACCGGTTTCCGCGACCAGCGACAACCAACAAAGCACGGCCCACAATCCGTCTTTTTCGCGCACGTGATTAGAACCCGTGCCAAAACTTTCTTCGCCGCAAATTGTGCAGAGATTTGCGTCCATCAGGTTCCCGAAAAACTTCCAACCTGTCGGCGTTTCGTAGCACTTGATTTTCAACTCGTTCGCCACGCGATCGACCGCGGTGCTCGTCGGCATCGAACGCGCCACGCCGGCCAGTCCTTCGTGATAGCCGGAAATACACGCTTGCGCGTGTTCAGCAATCATCGCGAGTGAGTCGCCCGGCGTAACGAAGAAGTTGCGACCTAGAATCAAATTGCGATCGCCATCGCCGTCGCACGCCGCACCAAAATCGGGAGCAGTGTCGCCGCTGAGTTTCGCCACCAGTTCCGCGGCATTGACCTGATTCGGATCCGGATGAAGTCCGCCAAAATCTTCTAAAGGCGTGCCGTTCGTAACTGTGCCTGCCTTAGCGCCCAGCAGTTCTTCGAGAATGTGATGGGCGTAAGGACCTGTCACCGCGTGCATCGCGTCAAACAACATGCGGAAACCACTCTGAAAAAGTTTTGCCAGCGCCGGGAAGTCGAACAACTGCCGCATTACTGCCGTGTAGTCAGCCAGCGAATCGATGATCACGACTTCAGTATTGTCGATACTCTCACTTCGTTCTTCGTCAATATTAATATCAGGATGATCGGCAATCTCATACGTAGTGAGCTTTAGTGTTTCCTGATAAATGCGCTCGGTAACAGCTTCTGGCGCCGGGCCGCCGTTTCTGATGTTGTACTTGATACCAAAATCAGCATCGATACCACCGGCGTTGTGGCTCGCGGAAAGTATCAAACCACCATAAGCGCCGTGACGCCGGATCACCGCCGACGCTGCGGGCGTTGAAAGTATTCCGCCTTTGCCGACCAGCAGACGTCCAAAACCACTTGCCACGGCGATGCGAATGATTGTCTGAACGGCAGTGCGATTGTGATAACGGCCATCGCCGCCGACCACGAGCGTAGCCTTTTCAAATCCGTCTGGCCCACGCACGGCATTGAATACACTCTGCACAAAGTTTTCGACGTAGTGCGGCTGCATGAAGACGCGCGTCTTCTTTCGTAGTCCGGACGTGCCAGGTCGTTGGTCGGTGAAGGGCGTGGTTTGAATAGTTTTCATGAATATATCTGCTCGGTTGTCCGCACCCTTAGGATTGACTGAACCGATCAAGCCAGCTTACTGGGACCGCGGGCGTCCCCGCCCGCAAGTGAGCGCGATAGCGCGAAAACGTTTAAGCCCAAATTACTTCAAAGACTTCGCGCTGCGGCGCATTGCGGGCGGGGACGCCCGCGATCCCGGTAAGTTGGCTCGACCCGTTTCACTCTGAGTCTCAAGCTAACCCCAGACGCTTCGCGCTAACTCTATCGCTACGACGCGGAGTCTAGCCAGAGCTTGAAAAAGCCGCAAGTTCTAGTTTCCTTTCAGGTGTTGCAATTTTTGCTGTGCGCTCTGCCGAATCCGATCACGCACCGCACACTATGGGCACACAAATTCAGAAAGGGCATCCTCGACAGGATGCCCTAACTTATTGATAAGCAATGGTGCACCCGGCATGATTCGAACATGCGACCCCCTGATTCGTAGTCAGGTACTCTATCCAACTGAGCTACGGGTGCGTAATGGAGGTAAATATTAAATGGTAAAGCGTGAATAGTGAAGCGGGGAGAAAACCTGAGGCGAAATAGCAGTGAGTTACTGGCCCAAATACTGGTTCGGGCGCAGAGCGGCCAAATGTTTATAGATATCTGAATCGCGAGCGGCCCCGCACTCTGGAGGAGTGCAATGTCTTACGCTCTACGGAGCTTCTTCAAGTTCTGGATTATCTCTATAAACATTTCTTCCCTAAAGGGACTTAAAAACGTTTTGTTAACTTACTGAGCAACGTCGCTGAAATAGCTACGACGTGAATGAACCACCAGACCAACGCGACGCGAAACAACTTCGATCCGCCGAACCTCAGTAGTAGGTTTCGATCCGATCGCAACCTTCGGCTTGTAGGTGATTACATATTGCGCATCAATCTCACGGGCCAGGTCATCGCAAATCGATGGTAAGTCTTTCACCGAAGAAGGCAGCGACATTCTTCCACCTGACTCATCCGCGATCGCCGCAAGCACCGGTTCATTTGCCCTCAATGTTTTTAACTGTTCGCGGTTGTGTCGCCACATCGGGTAATCAGTGTCGACTACAACATAAACCTTGGTCCGGTTCTTGGCTTCCAAAATTGCCGCCTCAGCCGGGTGCATCAGTTCGTTCGCGAGATCGCTGGCGCTCTTTGGTTTTTCGTTGGTGATTCTGACTGGAACCGTCGGCTGCGATTCCTTGATCGCCTTGCGGCCCAACGACGTGTAGCTGACCACATGAATCGTCGCTTGCGTCGCGAAGAGTTGCTTAATCGACTCCGCCAAATCCGCGCCTTCCGCTGGTACGTTCCCGCCATCAGTTACCAGCACAATATGCCGATTACCCGCCGGCGCGTTCCGCAGTTGGACTGACGCTTCTGACAGCGCCGGCGCCAAACGACCGTCGCGTCCTGAGAAGATTTTTGATCGCAGCGATTCTGTGGCGACGTCCATATCCGCGGTCCAGGTCTGAATCAATTCAACTTTCCCGCCGAATTGGATTGCGGCAATCTGATCGCCGGCGTGAAGGTTTGACACCAGTCGCAACGCAAAATCGCGCGTGGCGTTAGTCTTCATGGCCGGATTGTTGAAGCCGCCGGTGTCCAGTAACAGCAGAACGCTCGCCGGCATGCGCGCGATATTCTGAACCGTTTGTGCCTGCCCGTCTTCCAGCACGAGCAAATCATCAGCTTGCACTGTGGGATCAAAACGCCCGTTGCTGTCCGTCGCAATCACGGGCAGAACTACTTCTTCCGTGTAGATCTTGATTTGTTCCGGTGTCGGAACCGGCTTCGGTGTGGGGGTCGGAACCGCACTCGTCGTCTGCGCCCGGGCGGTGCTGTTACCCGCGCCGCCAGTATTTCCCGCCACATAGAGAAGCGCCAGCAAACAAGCGAACGCCAGAGTGTTCCGTCGGAGATTCATTTAGTTGCCGAGTTCGCGGTTTTGAGTAAGCGAACTTTTACAACACATCACCGAGGACGACCGAAAAATAAGAGATAGCCGTCGGCGTCCTTAAGTTCAAAGCCACGCAAGCCGTCTTGAGTGTCTTTCAGTGGCTCGAAAAACTCCACCTGGCGCGAAGCAAATTCGGCCGCCAGCGCGTCAGGATCAGGAACGATAACGAATGCGTCCCAGCGGGCCACCCCTTTTTTGACGTCTCGTGTGTAGTTGGGCACCGGAGCCACACCAACGGCCTTCATCAGGATCTGCGCTCCGCCCCTGCAAACGATGCCGAAGAAGATGTCGTCAGGCTCAGGTCCCTCAAAGGTAACCTCAAATCCCAGCTGGTCACGGTAAAACGCGAGCGATGAAGGCACGTGATTCACGACAAAAAACGGTGAGATGCCGGCAATCTCTGCTTGTGTCATGTGAACTACTCCGTTGTGCATGCCGATCAGGCAATAGAGATCAGCGCGAGTAATAACCAGGCCGCGTGCGGACGACCAGTTCGGGTTTGATTACTTCAATTTTGATTTCATGCCACTTGCCGTTGCGCGTGCGTTCGCCGGGAGCTTGATAGGCCACCGTGTAAAGCGTGCGCAGCTCCGCCGCTACCTCGGCGTACAAACGCGCCATCTGGTCCAATCGTTGAATTTCATTTAAGCGTCCGCCGCTGCGATCAGCCAGAATCTGTAAACGCGAACGCGCGGCAGCGTACATTCCATTAATCCGCGGATCAGGCAACGGCAGGCGCTTTGGATCGCCTGACGGTAATGCCAACGGAAAGATTGAGACGCCCTGTCGATCAGCGGCGCTGAGAACCGCGTTCAGCGCCGGACTAGCTTTTGGATCAATCGCGGCGAACGCTTCCGCATCGGTTTGGGCGTTCGCGACCAGCGGACGATCTGCGTTGCGCACACCGGTATCAAGCCCATCAGTCATCACCACCACGGCTTTGCGTCGCTTGTTGCCTTCCTTGTCGAGTTCGCCCAACGCGTATTTCAGCGCCTCGTAAAAGTGAGTTTCACCAGCGCCGTCAGCGCGCTGCAAAATTGCGTACGCAGTTTTCTCGCGATCAGTAGAAAAGCCCGTCAACATTTTGACTTTGGCGTTGAACTGAATCACCGCGACACGATCTTCCGGGGCCAGCGCATCGAGAAAACGGACCGCCGCCTGTTTCATCTGGTCGCGAAACGTAATTGTTGAGCCGGAAGTGTCGAGCAACAGCACCAGACTGAAGGGCGCATCGACGGCGTCGAAGTGGAGAATTTGCTGGCTCACACCGTCTTCATAAATTTTGAAGTCGCTCTGCGAAAGCGAAGTGACCGCGCGGCCGCGCGCATCCACCACGCCAACGTTTAGCTGAACGAGATTTGTTTCGGTGCGCACTATGTCGTCCGGATCCTGCGCGCGCGCGGGCAGGCAGAACAAAACCGGGAGCACTAATGCCAGTAAAAAGTGACTGCGAAAAAGTGAATGCTTCATCGAAAGATAGTCGAATTCTGCTTCGGTCCTGTTCGTGTTTGTTGGTCTCTTCGCGTGATTTAGTGGTCGTTAATTTCTTCCAAACTCCGGAGAAAACCACCAACTAACACAAAAGCAAAATGAAGCCACCCGAAAATACATTAAGGCCAGTTGAATTAGATCGTTTAACTCTAAAAAGTGGCAAACACTCAGTCTGTTGAGTATCTCGGTAAGCAAAAAATTTTGCAATTAAGCCTAATCGCCCAATGTTGGCCAGACATTCAAGTATTACGTGACAGTTCGTAGAATCCTGGCACAAAGAGCGCGTCACTTTCGGACGCCTGAAGTTGGATTTGAGTTGCTTTTGGTCAAGCCGAGCGATTTCCGTGAGCGGATTACTGAAGAGGTACCAGCCCAACTTTTGCGCTGAATGCGGCGCAAAAGTGCTGCGTGTGCGCTGGTATCTCTGGACAAATCGGAGGTTCTGTAACGATTGCACGCGGCGCTTGCGCAAGCAACGTCTGGGCCCGACCCTGCTCGCCATTCTGACATTGCTGGGCGCCGGTTTTGTTGCCGGTCGCGCGCGCCGACCGTTGCCGCCCCCGCTGACGATTGAGAGAAGATCTGATTCACCGTTGACAGACGATAAGCCGGCGAAATCAAGTGCGCAACCCGCGATTACGCCGACGATTATTGCCGAAGACGTTTACATTTGTGGGGCACGGACAAAGAAAGGCACGCCCTGCTCGCGGCGTGTTCACGGCCCCGTGCGCTGCTGGCAACACAAGGGCATGCCGGCGATGATGGCCCAGGAAAAGTTGAGAGTTAAGGAATAGTTAAAGATAGACAACGTCCAAAGTCCGGAACCAGCCGGCTAAGCTTTTAGCCAGGACTTTGATTACCGGACGTTGGACGTTGGACATTGGACGTTGGACTTTGGACTTAGTTAACTACTTCGGTGTTTTCACTGGTCCAGCCGGCTTCGGCGGAAGTTTCACCGGCGTCTTCAAGCGCGACATCACTTCAGAAATGCCACGTTCAAGTTGTGGATCGCGTCCCTCAATCTCCGACTTTGGATCGTTCTCGACGTCAATGTCGGGATCGACGCCGTAACCCTCGATCACCCAGTTGCCGTTCTCGTCAGTCAATCCTGAACCCGGTACAAAAATCTGACCACCGTCGATTAATGAACCGCGTCCCTGGATTCCGACCACGCCGCCCCACGATCGTTTGCCGATCAATGGCCCCAGTCCCGCCTTGCGGAACATGTAAGGGAAGATGTCGCCATCGGAAGCGGAGTTTTGATCCAGCAGCGCGACCATTGGTCCGACGAAAACGGAATCCGGATAGGTACTACCCAGATCGTCCGTGCGCGCATAATTCACGCCCAGCACCTTGCGGCGCAGGCGCTCGATCAGCATGCGCGAAACGTTGCCGCCGCCGTTAGCGCGTACGTCAACGACGAGGCCTTCCTTGGCGATTTGCGGGTAATACCACTTAATGAACTCGCGAATACCGTTCGCGCCCATGTCAGGAATGTGGATGTAGCCGACGCGACCATTTGTCGCCTGATCAACCTTGCGGCGATTGCCTTCGACCCAATCGAGATAAATCAGGTTTCCTTCGTCGGTAATCGGCCGATAGGAAATCGTCCTCGCACCATTCATTGAAGGAGTTTTGTTTATCGTAAGACTGACGGGATTATCTGCCTTGTTTCTCAACAGACGATAGATGTCGTCAGTCGGTTTTAACTCTTCGCCGTCGACCGCCAGCACGTAGTCGCCGACAGCGACGTTGAGACCAATCTCCATTAACGGCGAACGATAAATGTCTTCTTCATTTTCGCCGGCGAAAATTTTGGAAATGCGATAGCGAGCGGCCTGGCGATCCAGTTCGAAACGCGCGCCGGGTAAGCCACTACGCGGACGGGGCGGGATAGTAAAGTCGCCACCTTCAACGTAAGCGTGCTGAATGGTCAACTCCGAAATCATCTCCTGAATTACGTAGTTGAGATCAGAACGATGCTGCACGTATTGCAGCAACGGCTTGTACTGCTCGCGTAAAGCGACCCAGTCGTAGCCGTGCATGTTAGGAACGTAGAACCAGTCGCGATAGCGACGCCAAACTTCGTTGAAGATCTGGTTCCACTCTTCCTGCGGAATACGATCGACCACGAGACCGGCAACCGAAACCGGTTTACGAGATTTGTCTCCCTGCGGAGTGGCGTCGTAAATGCTGTAGCCTGGCCCCTGGGCGACGAGCAGTTTTGCGCCATCGTCTGAGAGCGTGTAACTGCGAATGTCTTCAGCAATCGTTGTCTCTTTGCGGTCCTTGAAAGCAAAGATTTTGATCACTGTCGGACGATCGCCTGCGCGCCCGTAGTAGAAAGCCGATCCGGTCGCGTAAATCAGGTGGCCGGCCTTCGCGAGCAGGCCACCGTAGTTGTCAGCCGCAACCGGCACACGCGCCACCCGACCGACGATTCCGTCAAAGTCGATGTTCATTGTCGCCGGCGGTTTCGGCGCTTCCGGTTTTGTTTCCTGAGCGGCGGGTGCCGGGGTGCTGGATTTTTCTGCTTCCGGCGAAGGCGATTTCGCGGGAGCGTTGGGCTCCTTGTTGATGTCTTTCACCGGTTTGGGTTCTTCACCTGACGGAGTTCCCTGCGGCTTCGCCGGTTCGTCCAGCTTCGTGATCGTCACCTCATCGCTTTCCGGCGGAAACGGATGCTTGACGTCTTTGCGCAACGCGAGCGCATAGATGTAAGCCTGCTTATTGGTGGCGTAGTTGAATTCCAATTGTGAAATCTGCGGTTGAAATTCGCGGTCGGCGATGAAGTAAAGATAATTGCCCGCGGGATCCCACGCCGGATTGTAGGCATTGAACATGTCGTCGGTGACTTTGTGCACTTTGCCGTCACCGGGACTCCAAACGCGCACCGCTGAAAAGCGATTGTTGTTATCGTCGTAGCTGAACGCGAGGTAGTTTCCTTTTGGCGACCAAACGTAGTCACGAATCTGGCCGTGTGGCGCATCCGCGATCTCCGTCATTTTCTTGTCCGCCAACGTGATGACGTAGAGTTTGCCGTCCTTGTCGGAGAACGCGATGCGTTTTCCATCAGGCGACCACTCAGGTTGATAACGCATGACGTTTCCGCCAGTCGTAATTCTTTCCGCCGGCTTCAAGCCATCCTGCTGGATAACGTACAGCTCTTCTTCGCCGCTCATGTCAGAGATGAACGCGATGCGACTGCCATCGGGCGACCATGAAGGCCACTTGTCGTGCGCGCCGGAAGAGTGGGTGAGATTCCGCGTTGGACCTTTTTCAATCGGCACCGTGAAAATGTCGCCGCGGGCTGAGTAAACGCCGCGCTCGCCTTTTGGACTCAAGTTGTACGATTCAATATTCCCCGCCGCAGAGACGCGACTCGGCCGACTGGCCAAACCTTCATTCGGAACATTGATCGAAATTCCGTTACTGCGACCAGACTTGGTGTCGAGCACCTGAAGTTCGCCGTTGAGTTCGTAAACGATGCGATCCGCGCCGTCAGAACTGGGCCAACGCACGTCCCAGGTTTTGTTGCTGGTCACCTGTGCCGTCTTAGCAGAGCCAACGTTGTAAGAATAAAGATTGAAGTGGCCATCGCGATCAGAGTTGAAATAGATCGTATCGCCCAGCCAGATTGGATCGCGCGTGGCGCGCGGGCCTTCGGTGATGCGCTTCGCCGCGTAGGTTTTCAGATCGAAGATGTAAAGAACATTCGCCTCGCCACCGCCATAACGCTTCTCCGGACGAAAATCGCGCGACTGCGGCGAGTAAACGATCTGACTTGAGTCAGGCGAGTAATCACCAGAGCCGGCTTCCGGCATCGGCAATGCCTCGGCCGGTCCACCTTCAACTGAAACTGAATACAAACGCGCAATCGGCAACGCCCACGAGTCGCGTTGCGACTTGAAAATAATCCGCTTGCCGTCAGCCGACCAACCGTAAACCAGATTGTCCCAACCCCAGCGCGGCGTCAAAGGACCCTTGGCGGGATAGAACGTCAACTGTCGCGGAACACCACCACCGGAAGAGACGACGTAAACTTGTTCGTCGCCGTCATACTGTCCCGTGAAAGCAATCCACTTTCCGTCTGGAGAAAACTTCCCAAACACTTCCATGCCGGGATGCGACGTCAAGCGCACCGCACTGCCGCCTGACGCGGGCGCCGTCCACAAGTCGCCACCATAGGTGAAGACAACGCGGTCGCCGGAGATGTCCGGGAAGCGCAGCAATTTGGTTTGTGCTTGCGCAGTAGTGGAAACCAACAGCAGGCCAAAGACGATGGCGATGGCCAGACTGCGAATTGAGATAAAACTTTCTGTCTTAAACAAGATAATTCCTCCTTAAATACAGTGACGAGTGATGAGTGAAAAGTGAAGAGTTCAAGCAGTTCAGAGTTCAAGCTTTAGCTTGCGACTCACCAAACCAGCGCCTGAAGGTTGAACTCTGAACTGCTTGAACTCTTCACTCTTCACTCTTCACTTTTCACTTTTCACTTTTCACTTTTCACTATTTCCGATTCTTGAACGCGTCGTTAAGGTCGGTGTGCCGGCTATTCAGGTTCACTTCACGACCATCGATGAACAGATATTTAATGGCGGTGCGCGTCTCCAGCAAATCGCCGTCAGTAACCACCAGGTTCGCAATTTTTCCGACTTCAATAGAGCCAAGACGATCGCCGACGTTCATGATCTGCGCCGGATAAAGCGTTACCGCTTTCAGCGCCTCGTCTTTAGGCAGACCAAACGCCGCGGCCATTCCCGCGTAGTACGGCAGATCGCGCACGCCCGCGCCCGAGCTACCACTGGAAATACAGAAGCGCACGCCTGCCTGCTGCAGCTTCCCGGCGTTTGCGTACATCGTATCGTAGTAATCGTCTTCACGAGCCGGCAGATCAAGAATTCCGGTGATGATTACCGGAACATTTTTTTCCTTGAGATACGCGGCGACTCGCCACGCTTCGTCACCGCCCAGGATCACTGCCTTTAGTTTCAACTCTTCAGCGAAACGAACCGCGCCGCGGATTTCACTCTCACGATCGGCGCGAAAGATCACCGGCCGTTCACCGCGCACATAGGGAACGAGCGCTTCCAGCACGACGTTGTGTTCGGGACGGGCCAGAGATTTGTCTTTCCCATAGGCATCCTGGGCGCGACCGTAAGCCTCGGCGTCCTTTAGGATTTTGCGAATCTGCTCGACCTGCCGTGCCGAAGTCGTCAGCGTTTCCGCAAGATTCGTGTCCTGTTGACCGCCACCGAAGTCACCGGCAGCGTTGCCGATGCGCGGGTAGTTGATCACTAGCGCGGCGTAAGGCACAACGGCCATTTCCAGCGGTGTTGTGCCAACCAAGTTAATGATGGCTGCCTGTCCGGAAATCAAACCGCCGGTCGGAAGTGTAACCGCCGCCGTAATGCCGTCCACTCGAGTCACAGCGAGGTGCGCACTGTGTGGATTGACGGCAATGATCGCCTTCGCATTTGGATTTAAGTCGCCAACCTCGGCAGTATCCACCGTGCCTGCTGCACCCTGGCCAACTTCCACCAGTCCGAGCGACGTGCCGGCGTCGATCATCCCGGGATAAACGGACAGCCCATGGGCGTCGATGGTTTGCGCACCGGAGGGCGCAGTCGCGTTGCTGCCAACAGCGGCGATCTTACCGTCGCGAACCACGACCGAACCGTTTTCAATTGTCGCTCCGCTGACCGTAACGATGCGTGCGTTGCGAATAACGAAGACGCCTCGCGGCGGAGTCACACCGTTCTGGTTAGTAGGATTGCCGATTTGCTGCGCGGACAACGGCAGCACAAAAAACAGCAGGAGGGTGGCGGAGAGTTTGAGTCTACTCATGGTCGTCGGTAATCACCCTCCCAAAGATCGTCGTCAGTTTCAGCCGGCCGTCGACCGCGCGGCGCCTGCGGTGAACTGCCTCTCGCGGGCGGTTTGTTGGGTTCTGCTTGCTCAAGTTGAGTGCGCTCTTTTTCGAGCTCGGCACGTTGGGCCAGGTCCTGCTCGCGATCGAAAAAGATTTCGCCGTCAACGAACGTGGTATCCACGCGCGCGTAAACACTGAGCGGATGTCCATTCCAGATTGCCAGGTCGGCGTCCTTGCCAACTTCAAGCGAGCCCACGCGATCCTGTATGCCTAACTGGATTGCCGGATTGATCGTGACGAGTTTCAACGCCTGTTCTTCCGTGAGGTTGCCATAGCGCATCGCCTTCGCCGCTTCGATATTCAATCGTCGCGCGCGTTCGTCGGAATCAGAATTCATCGAGACGACAATGCCGGCGCGCGTCATGATGGCGGCGTTGTAAGGTATCGCGTCGTACGCTTCAATCTTGTAGCCCCAGAAGTCGGCGAAGGTGGAAGCGCCGGCGCCGTGACGCGCAATCTCTTTGGCGACCTTGTAACCCTCGAGCACGTGCTGGAAAGTTCTGATCTTGAAACCAAACTCATCGGCAATATTGATCAGCATCAGAATTTCGTCAGCGCGGTAGCTGTGGGCGTGCACATAACGCTTCCCTTCGAGCACCTCGACTAACGGCTCCAATTGCAGATCGCGTTTGGGAGGAACCAGGTTCTTTTCACCGCGAGCGCTGCTGGCGCGATATTCATCCCACGCGGCTTTGTAATCACGAGCGCGCGTGAAAGCGTCGCGAATAACTTCTTCAACGCCCATGCGCGTAGCTGGATACCGCCGCGTCACACCCGGCGCGTTGAAATTCGAGCGCTTCGGATTCTCACCGAGAGCGAACTTGATGCCCGGCATCGCGCCAGGAAAAATGAACTCGCTGGCAGGTCGGCCATATTTGATCTTCACGACAGTGTTGAGTCCGCCGATTGCGTTTGCCGAACCATGCAGCAGATTCAGGGTAGTAACGCCACCAGCCAACTCGCGATACAGGTCGACGTCGGTCGGGTTGAGCACGTCGCGCGTGTGGGCCATGGAAGTGACTGCCAGCGTGCCCTCGTTGATGGCGTCGAGCATTGAGTGTGAATGGCAATCGACAATCCCCGGCAACACAAACTTGCCGCTACCATCGATCACCCGCGCACCAGCACCGGCCTTGAGTCCTTTGCCGATCGCGGCAATCTTGCCGCCCCGGATCAGGATGTCAGAATTCTCCAGCGTGCCGTGCGTAACGGTGAGCAAGGTTGCGTTGCGAATTAGCGTTTCGTTTGGCGCAGCCGGGGATTGCTGAGCGGGAGTTTTCGTCCAGCACAGGCCCAAGAGTATCGCGAGCAGAAGTAAACGTGCAGTAACTGTTCGTTTCATGTTCAGTTCCGTTGTTTCTTGTCCCCCTCCCACTGGGACGGGAAAGGGGAGGGTTTAGCGCGACTAGTCCCTCTCCCTTCCCTCTCCCAAAAAGGGAGAGGGTTTCACCTGCGAGCCACTGATGATATTCGCCGGCCGATAAATGACCCGGGCGCGCGTCCGGTGATATTTACTGTCCCCTTCATTTCGTTACCGGTAATTGTGCCACTAAAACTTGCTTCGGTAGTCTGCCCGTCAATGGTTACGGGCGCAGTGAAACTGATTTCGCCACCGGCTGTCACCGAACCATTCGCGAGATCGACTGAGCCAAGCGCCCCTTGCAACGATCCCCGTAGCCGATCGCCTTCCTGATGCAGGGTTAGCTCAACTGCCTGATCCGCTTGCCCGAGGTTCACACTCAGTTGCCAATAACCCGTAGCAACGTCTCTGGTTGGAGTCGCCAGGATCGGGCGCAGATCAACGGGACGTCCGTCAATAAAGACATGAGTCACTCGACTTCTGCGATCGAAAATGTCTCCGCGCACGATCGTCAGGTTTGCAATCTTTCCGGTTTCGATTGAGCCCAGACGATCCGAGACTCCGAAAATCTCGGCGGCTCCCAGTGTTAACGCACGCAGAGCGTCTTCTTTTGCCAGACCGTTTTCCGTTGTCTTGCCGGCGTTTGTAATGAAGTCAGAAATCAAACTCAGGCCACCAGACTCGAACGCAAAACGGACTTTCGCAGCTGCCAGAATTCCCGCTGCTTTCGGCGCCGCGACGCGCTCGCGCAATACGCGCAAGGGTTCCGGATCGGCTTCGGGAAGAGCTCCGGTGGTGCGTTTCGGAAAATTCAGCGAGAGCAGTACGGGCACATTTTCCCGGCGCAAGCGTTCGGCAAGGTTCGCCGACTCTAATCCTCCGGCAATGATCGGTTTGAGTTTGAACTCGTTAGCCAGGTCGAGTGCCCTTTCGATTTCGCGCTCGCGATCCGCATACATCACTACCGGCACGCGGCCATCAAGCACCGGCAAAAGAGCCTCTAGCGATCGATCCGGCGCGGGACGACGCGAACCGCGCGTCGACTGATCATAGATTCGCTGCGCCTCGCGATATCGCTGCGCGTCAAGCAGCATCTGTCGCAGCGCCGCAAACACACCCATCAACGAACCCGGGTAAGCACCACGCAATGGGGTAAAGCCAACATGCATGGCCACCGGCGAGCGCACGATCATTTGCTGCGGCGTTTCACCGGCAAGGTTTATCAACGCCGACTGTCCAATCCAGATGCCACTACGCGGCGCTGTCAGCGCCGTCGTTACGCCAACGCTGCGTTCATACTCCAGCGCGTCGCCGCCGGGCTTGATCAAGTCTTCCGCCAAAATTTCCGGTTGCAGTCCGGGAACTTGCGTGGAGTTTGGCGCAGTGGTCGCCGTCGCCGGGCGAGCTTGTAACGACGCGAGAAAGCCGCCGGTCGGAGACGGCGTTGGTGCTGGTTCGGGAATTCCCAAACTGGTATTGGCATCGATGAGTCCGGGATAGACGGTCAGGCCGCTGCCATCAATCACACGCGCGTCTGCAGGTACCGGAGCATTCGCGCCCACTGCGACAATCAAGCCGTCGCGTATTACCACATTGCCGCGGTCAATCACTGGTCCGCCGACAGTAACAATGCGGGCGTTGGTAATTGCGTAAGTGTCGGTTCCGTTTCGTTGGGCGTGGGTAAAGATCAGCGGCGACGCTAGGACTGCAAGCAGCACAATTGGCGCGGCAAAAGAACGCAGACAGACTCTCGGCATCTATGAAGTCCCCATCGATGATTTGCGAAAGAGTTGTTTGCCGGGAAGAAGCTGCCCGGCAGACCTTCGTATGTCTAACTGAAGAGGGAAAGCTTAGCTTAGAAAGCTAACGGCGTAAACATTTGCGGACCGATATACGAAATTTCGGAATCCTTCATTGCTTGCCAGGAGTTGGAGACTATTCGTGTGATTTAGCTTTTGTTTCGTGTTTGTAAGTGGATAGTCTTTGTCACCGGCGAAAGCTTGATCCACGACGTACACGAATGAGGAACACAAAAAACACCAAACGCTGCGACTTGCTCTTCGCCTTTTCACCATCATTGAGGATCACCACTTCACCGAGCCTTCTTTTGAGGTGTCGATCTCCGCCTGTTCGCCGATGGGTAGCGACTCGCCAAACAAATAACCCTTGATGTTGTCGAACAGAAAATTCTGCGCGTCGGGGTTCGTCAGGTCGAGACCGTAGTGATTGATTATCTGCGTCTGCTTCTGCAACCAGCCGGCCCAGCAGGGCTGACAAATCTCCGCCGCGATTCGCTGTCCGAGTTCATTGGGGAGCGGAGCATACCCGAGCGCCGGTCGCTTTTCACCACAATGTTTGCATTTGATGTTGTCGCCCATGATCTGACTCCTTTGCTCGCCAGTATAGCGCGTGCCCTACTCCCTGAACTAAAGGCGGAACAACGCAGGTCCGAAGGACCGGAGTTAATAGCGACGCCCGTAAGGGCGTGGCCCAACCATCGCAAGAAGCGAGTGTTGAAGGTGCGACACCGAATCAGTCCCAAACGCGCCGAAACTCATTTCGCTTCATTGATCGCCTTGATCACCTCGTCATCCTTCGGCCGGAACAGTCCCAACGGACGCACATCGCGATAGCGAAGCGCGCCGTTAGCGTCGATCACAAAAACCGAACGCGCCACCTTGCCAGGGATCAACGAACGCGCGCCGTAAAGATTCGCCACGGTCGCCGACGGATCCGACAACAACCGCAGCGGCAACTCATGGTGTGCGGCAAACTTTTGGTGCGACTCAACCGAGTCAGTCGATATCCCTACCACTTCCGCTCCGGTCGCCGAGTAGTCTTCCCAACGGTCTCGCACGGAACACATCTGTCGCGTACAAATCGGCGTCTCGTCGCCCGGATAAAAAAGCAAGACAACGACCTTGCCGTGTTGATCTGCCAGGCGCCACGATTCGCCTTTGCCATCATGTAGCGTGAAGTCGGGCGCCGCCGCTCCAACCTGGGGATCGTTTTTGTCGCTCATGTTTTGTCCGCCGTTATCCGCTGGGTTGCAACGCAGCTAAGTTAACCTGTGCGCCGTCGCTTTGTCTTCTCGATTTCAACCACTCGCGTCCAGCCGCACAAATACTGGCAAAGTTACAGGTGCGGCAATGCGCCGCCGGTCGCACGGGAAACTCGGCCGGCTCGCCGGAGGAAACTATTTTGATCATCGCCTCGTCGATCGCACCACTGCACGCTTCATTCGCAAGCAAATCAGGCGACAGGTGGACCTCGGCATCGGGCTCGAGGAAATGCAGCGTTGAGGTGACAGTCGAATTTGCAGCCAACGAAGGCAACAACTCGCGCACTGCCAGCACATATGCCTGCATCTGTAATTGATAGTCAACGGCCGCGGCTTGCACCTGGTCGTCACATGACAATTCGCGACCAACCTGCGTCTGCGCCGTTTGTGGCGGGGCGTTGAAATCGAAGGCAATCTGGTCAGTACTCCGACGCGAACGCGAACGACTAGTTTCGGCAGACGGACTTGCAACCAAAGCTGCCGGCGCTTCGCTTGAACTCGATCCGGCAGACGAACCGGGAAGACGAAGCCGGTTGGTTTTGAAATCGATCACTTCGACGATCAAGTCTTTGCCGCCGACGTCGGGCGTTATCAGCAATTTGTCGATCGCGCCACTCAAAATTCCCAGCGGACGCCTTAAGCGAAAACTCAATTCGCTCCATAAACCAACATCGCCGCGGGGATGCCGGCCCGAGCCCAAGGTCGCGGCGCGCGCCCGTTCGACCCGCTCAAAAACGGCGCTGCCCAGATAGTTTTGCGCCAGCGGCAACAACTCTCGGAGCGCTTCTTCTTTGTTGATCTCAACCAATCTGTCGGCCAACTCAGCCTGCCGGCTGCGGAGTACATCAGTGAAGCTACGATTCAAAATCTCTTCCGCGCTTTCTCCGGTTTTGTAGATTTCACAAAAGCGGTGAATCACCGCGCCCTTGAGCGTGGCCGTCAGGTTCGCCGGCGGCTCCGGCGCTTCTGCTTCATTCCACACCGCCAGCGCATCATTAGCCGGCGCGTGCAGCACGCGATCGAAATAATACTGGCGGGGACAACGCTGGTAGTTGATGAGTTGCGTCACGCTGAACCGGTGCACGGCGTGAACACTGTCAGCCTTTACCGGGGCCAACAACGGGAAGGCTTCGGGAATTGATTCAGCTGACGCAGCAATGTGCTGCAGTGATTTTTCTTCCTGCGACTTCGCCTGCTCGGCAGCGGGTTGCTCGTCCGCGAGATTTACTGTCACTTGCAACTGCAGGTCGTCGGTCAGGTCTATGACGCCCGTCTTTGGTGGAAAAGGAACGGCCAGCGACTGCCAGATCCAACCCAGCCAGGTGTCCTTCCTCGTGCCGAGCCGATCGAGTTCTCTGGTCGTGCCCGAAAGAATCAAACGGTCCTGCGCGCGCGTCGCGGCCACGTAAAGCAAACGCATGCTTTCGAACTGTTCGCGCCATTCGTGTCGTTTTTGAAAACTGCTGAACGTCAAACCGGCGACTTGATTGCCGCGACCATCGGGCACTTTCAACGTCAAGCCACGTTTGCGATCGAGCAGCACCCAGTTGTCGATTGGCTTCGATAGGCGCTGCAAGTCAGGAATGATGACGATCGGGAACTCCAGACCTTTCGCCTGGTGCACGGTCATTAACCGCACCGCGTTGGCAGCCTCATCGATTTGTCCTTCACTTTCCCGGCTGCCGATCGCTTCGAACTCTTCGACGTAACGGACAAAGTCACGGATCAAATGGGCGCCGGAACGTTCAAAGCGCTCCGCCAAAGTGAAAAGTCTCTGCACGTTTGCCAACCGCTGCGCGCCGTCAAACGTAGCCGCAATTACCGTCATGAACTCGGATTCTTCCACGGCAAATCGCAACAAACTGGAAAGCGAGTACTGATGCTGACGCGCAATCAAACGCGCCGTGAGGTTAGCCGCGCGTTCGAGCAACAGGTGTTCGTCATCGCTGATAAAGGCGATTTTTCTGTGCTGCCGCAGCGCACTGTACAAGTTGCGCGTCTGGGAAAAGTTTTTCAGTGGATCGCCGCCGGCTTCGAGATCATGCAGCCACGGCGCGCAACGCAGCGCGAGCAACGCGTTGTCAGAAATGCCGCACAGCGGCGAGCGCAAGACGGCAGCGAGCGCGAGTTCATCGGTCTTGTTGTCGAGAAACCGCAACAGCTTGATGAGATCGGTGATCTCTTCACGTTCATAAAATCCGCGACCCAGAACTGTTTGATACGGAATATTGGCGCGCCGAAAAGCTGACTCGTATTTGTCCACGTGAGTCATCGCGCGAAACAGGAGCGCGATGTCACTGTATTTGGGAGGGCCACTGTCACCATTTTCAGCCTCAACCAGGGACGCGATGCGCAAGGCTAGTTGGGCCGCGTCGAGTTCGCGGGAATTCTGATCAGCTTTTGGATCCTCGTCGTCGTAACGAGCGGCCTCCGTCGTGATCATCAGCTCGACTAACGGGCCGGAATCGCGTAGCTCGCGCTTGGCATCGCTGGGTTCGTGCGCGACATAACCCAGCTCCGCACATTCCTTCGTCGGTACTTCCTCATCGGGTTCAAACAGGCGAGCAAACAAGTGGTTGAAAAACTCTATCAGCGGCGGCTGGCTGCGAAAGTTCAGCAGCAAGGGCTTCGACTCACCACCCGCGGCCAACAAAGTCTTCGTCATTTCACTGAAGACGGTGACATCCGCACCGCGGAAGCCATAGATCGACTGCTTGCTATCGCCAACGATGAACAGGTTGGCGCTGTCATCTTTTCGCAGGGCCAGTTTTTCCAGCAGCTTTCGCTGCAGACCGTTGGTGTCCTGAAACTCATCGACCAGAAAAAACTTGTAACGCTCAGCGGCGCGCGTAATCACTTCCGGACGTTGCAACAGTTCAAGCGCGCGCAACTCGAGATCGTCAAAATCAAGCGCTGCGAGACGTTGCTTCTCCCCAGTCAAACGTTCGTCAATCTCGCGTAGCAGGAGCGCCAACTCGAGTGCGTACTGCTTCGCGAAAAGATCGAGCGCGATTTGCGGGACCAGTCCGGCAAGATTTTTTTCCCAAACAAGTTCATCAATCGCTTCGACCGGCCCCTTCAGCGCGTCTCTGGCCTGCGGGCGGACTTTGCGAAAATCTTCAATCCTGCGGCAGTAGCCAGCCAGCTCATCAACGCCGGGAAGTGCGCCGATGTCGGCCTTCATGTATCTCCAGCTTTCAATCGCCTCCAGATGTTTGGCGCGCGAGACTGGCGTAGTCCGGCGGACAACGAAAAAGTTCTCCATCGCCCGCGTCAGGTCCAACATTGCCTGCGCATGTTGCTCTTCAGTCGCATGACTCTCCGCCGTCGAGCGTGCCAGTTCTTCAAACGATAGTCCCTGACCGCGCACTTCGCGATAGAGTTGGGCCAGCGCCTCGGCCAGCTTTCCGCGACCGACACCCAACGTCAGACGCGAAATCTCCGCATGACCGGCCACAATAAATTCGCTGAGCGTCTCTTCGACTACTGACTCCAGCAACATCGCCGCGCGATGTTCATCGAGCAGCAGAAACTGCGGATCGATGCGCGCCTCGACCGGATACTCGCGCAAGAGCCGGGCGCAGAAACCGTGAATGGTGGTGATGACGGCGCCGTCGAGGGTGCGCTTGTAGTTCAACCAAACTTTTCTGGTTTCCACCGACGCGGTTAGGAGTATCTGATTGAGTTCTGCGCGCAGACGCTCGCGCATCTCGTTGGCCGCGCGGTTAGTGAACGTGATCGCGACAACTTGATCGATGTTGAGACTGGGATTTTGACGCAGGATTTCGAGGTAACGCTCAACGAGAACCGTAGTCTTGCCAGAGCCCGGCCCAGCCGTCACCGAGATGTGTTTGCTCAGCTCGTAGGCGGCGGCAGATTGCTCAGGTTGTAACTCGCGTTTTTGGTTCGCGGATGGAGACGATCTAGTGGATGCGTCAACTGACGTCGCGGACTTGGGAGGTAGCATGATCCAAAATTGCCTCCGCGGCGTATTCAGGCACTTCGATTATGGCGAAATATTTCTGTGGGTAAAGGTAGTCTTCGCCAGTTTCGTCAATCACCCGGATGTAGTTGTTTTCAGTCGCTTGCCCGTCAGGCAAAACGGCGTAAACCTTGCGGACTTCCAGCGACTCTGGGTAACCGCCGTTGTCGATGCACAGTGCGTAACGATGTGGCTTTCGGTTACTCGTCATAATCAAGGTAGCGCTTAATCTTCAACTTCTTCCGACCAATCCCATGCGCTTCGTACCAGTGAAGTTCAACTAAGTGGATTGTACCATCTTCAAGCTTGACGGTCGCTTTTCCCTTCAGCTTCCGCCAACGACCCTGCCCGAATACTTTACGTAATCGGTGAATTTCTCTAATCGATCCCCCGACGGCGATGATCGTAATTCCTTCGATATTGCCAATGACCTCGAAGTCTTCGTTCATTCTTCGCCTCAGTAGAGATAGCCACGGTACATGAGAATACTTCGGCTCGCTTTCTTTGGGCTTAATGGAATTGCCCTAGTCTTCCACGCTTCCGGGAGGCCAACTCCTCTCGTAATTCGACTATCGCATACCAATCCGCCTTAAGCCGTCCCAATTTTTCCTCAATGTCGAAGCAATTCGCCATTGCCCAACTTGGCGCTTTCAGGACGGTAGCACGCGCTGATTTGGCTTCTGGTTGAGGAAAACTCTTTCCCATAATTGAAATCACGTACGAGCAAATACGAAGCTCGTGATCGAGCTCCTGTTTGACAGGCTTAGTTCTTTCAGGACTTTACGTCGTTCTGCCGCGGGCCTGGTTAGGTGAGAGACCAATAAGACAGAATCATTCCAAATGTACCCATAAACGTGACTTGGGAAACCCTTGTCGATCGCAGTTAACGCAAGCGCGTGCATCTTGCGCATCAAAGCTGAAGCCTGACCAGTTTCCGCCTGCTTCTTAATATTGGGTAAATCAAAATACGAAGCGATGCACGGTTGCCATTTGCTATCCTTCATAACCATTGTCAGGACTTCTCCTCGTTAGCTACGTCGTGTCTTCGCGGAGAGATTGTTGTCGCTTCTTTCCTTCGATTCGGTAACGGTCATAACGGCACACCGCAGCAAAATCGCAGAAGCGGCAAGTCTTTTCCTTTTGCGAGGGATTCACCGGAAACTCACCGGCGCGCATGTGATCGAGAAAATCCCAAATCTTCGCGATCGTCTCGCGACGAATCTGCTGCCACTCTTCATCCGACAGAACCGCGTTGACGTTCGCGCGTAGTTTCGAATACTGCAACCCGGTCGCGCGATGCAAGCCTTTGTTCCGGCGATCGTTGGCGCCGCGAATTATGTAATAACCACCGCCGGCAATCGCATGGTTAGGCAGCAACAACTTTTCCAGCGCTTCCAGGTAGATTGGCAACTGCAAACTTCTCCCGCTCCTGATGTCTTCTTTTGAGGAACCGGTAGAAAGTTTGTAGTCGTAGGCGATTAAGGTGTCATCAGCGGCTATATCCACGCGATCAATCTGTCCGCTGATCTTTATCGCTTCCTCACCGACAAAAGTTGCTCGCGTCAGTTCCAGCGCCCGTTCTGTCGAGCTCGGATCACGCGCTGAAGACTTCAAACCGCCGAAAGCCATTTCGAAGTAGGCGGGCAGCACTTCGTTCGCGGCGGCTTGCTCCTGAATGCTCAACTCATACAAAAGCACCTGGTCGAGCAGAATCTTGCGAATCTCTCGATCGATTTTCCAGATCTGCCGGTTGAGTGGCGGCACGACACGTTCGTGTTCGTCAAACACGTTGTCTGCAAGTTTCAGCAACTCCGCGCGCAGTGCGTCGCGATCGAGTTGTGAAAGCGACTGACGCCGGTGTCGTTCAAAAAAGCGACGCAGAATATCGTGCAGAAGTTTGCCGGCATCGATGGCCTGCAAATCGAGCGCTGCCTCGCCACGTGGTTCCAAACGCAAAACGCGCTGGCCAAAAAATCGATAACCGCAGTTGCCGTACGTGCTAAGGCTGCTGGCACTGTGCGTCATGTCAGCTCCGAAGCGGCGTTCAATCAACCTGAGCAAATCCGGATCGGTGATGAAACCATCGTACGGACCAAACCGCGCACCCGCGCGCTCACGTTCAATTTCAATTCGCCGCAACGCTGAACTACTTACCAGCTCATCATTTCGCGCCAGCGTCAACAGACGTTTGATCTGTGATTCGAGCAGCAACTCGCGCTTGTCGCCACGATGGAAGTGTCTTTCCTGTTGACGAATCAGCGTCGTTCTTAATTCGCCAGTGGAGGAAACTTTGTCGAGTTCGCGACCTTCATAGTCGCGACGGATCGTTTCGGGCTCAATCTTCAACGGCGCCACGGCGCGGCGCAGTTCGTCGATGTAATACGACGCCACAGTTTCAGCATCATCCTCCAGCGCCAGCGGCCGGGTTAGATAAAGTCGCTCGGTAGCGCGACACGCTGCCTGGTAAAAGTAGTGTTCTTCCTTGAGCAGGGTCGCCGGAGAAATGTCTTCGAGCGTTAGCCCGTAACGTTTGAGGCGTTCGCGCTCTTCGTGCGGATAGATCCAATCGCGCGACGCGCGCAACGGAAAGCCACCTTCAATTAATCCCGCGATGAAGACGACGCGAAAACAGAGCCCACGCACATCGGTTGCTTCCAGCACGCGTAGTCCGCTGCGATCCGCTGAACGATAAACTTGTGATTGCGAACTTAGCGCCCGGCGCGCTTCTTCGATAAAGGTGCGAAGCGTCGTAACGACAGGTTCGTGCGACGCTCCCTTGATACTCGCGGCGATTTCGATGCTCTTGATCGCAGCCACAAAAGCCCGCCGCAAGGCATCGAGGCTGTTGTAGTTCATGACCGCCTGCGGCAGTTCTTTATCTTCCGAGAGACTACGCAAAGGCCGCGTTATCTGCTGGCGGAAGTTCAAATCCTCAAACAGCTTGAGCAATCGCTGTCGCAATTGCGCCGGCGTCCCCTCTCTCTCGACCGCGACAATTTTTTCTGCGAAGCCATGGAGGACGAGCGACGTCCAGGCCAGCGCCGCCGGATGAATATCGCGCGACGGGCGTCGTTTGCGCTCAACGTCTTTCAGATCTACTGGAGCGGTTTCGGCGTTTTCAATCTGGTCGGCTTCGTCGGGAGCGCGCGCTTGCTCGACAGCATCGATGTTCAGCAACTCGCGCGTGGCTGCGGCGCCGGGAAGTTCCGTGATGAGTTTGCCGGCGCGTTTCAACCAATCGCTGACGCGAAGCTCGCTGCCCACGTAAGCAAAAGCATTTTCCAGCGCGTCAGCATCCCAAACACCGATGCGAAACCGCTGCCTGAGTTTCTCTTCTTTAACTGGATCGGGAGGCTTGCCGTTGTCTCTGAGTAGTTGCGAAAACTCCGTCTCAAAACGCTCTAACAGCGCGGCTAGATCTTTTTTGTCCAACCTGAAGTATTCCGACTTGATCAGATCGGCAAACTGCGACACCCGTGGCGCGCTCGCTTCATCAGCGGAAAGTTGCTCGAGAATCGCAAACACTTTCAACGCCGCGCGGTTGGCCGGGATATCGTTTGCCTCAACGCGCGACTCGATGTTGCACGGCAGCGACTCTTCGCGCATCACGCGCGCGATAGTTTCTGAATACGCAGCCCGCTGTCGTACGACGAGCGCTATCTCTGCCAGCGAGTAGCCTTCCGTCAGAACAAGCCGCTTGATCTCTTTGGCGACTTGACGAACTTCCGTGTCGCGATCGCCGCACTCGAAGTAACGAATCTCTTTCTGCTGCTCATCAATTTCGGCAACACTCCCGAGCGCAGGGTTGAACAAGTTCTGTCGCAGTTCCGACAGAGCGCCTGAAGCCGGCCTTGTTTCGCCACCATTCGGTTTTACTTCGAACGCCACGATTGAGGAGAGATGACCAATCGTCTCCTGAAACGGAAGGAAGATCTCAGGATTGCGCTCGTCGTGATTCAGGTTGACGAGCACTTCGGGAAACTGCGGAATCAGCAAACGAAGTATCTCGCCTTGCACCGGAGTGAAATCGAAGAAGCCGTCAAGTATCAGCAGCTGCACGTTCGCGAGCCAGGGGACGCGCACTGCGTGACCGTCGACTTCGCCCTGCAACACTGAAAGAGCCCGACGCTGGTCCGCGTCGGCTTCGGTCAACAGGTGACGGTCAAGTAGTTGGCAGTACGTCGTGTAGATCAGTTCTACTTCACGATCGAAATCATTTTGCGTATGCAAACGGCGAGCAGCCGGTTCATCACGCGGCGAGAGCAAGTCGCTCGTGCGGGCGGCTATGATTTCCGAAACTTGCTCGGGCGATTTGGCGGCGCGTTCGATTTCGCCAATCAGCGTGGCGATGGAGTTAACGCATCCTTCGCGGTTTGCCAGTGGCCCGATCGCCTTTAGCGCGCCGGTCTCGGTCAGGCTTGCAAGAATCTGCGAAATCAAACTGCGTTTTAGAGGTAGTTCTTCTTGATCAATTGGGACCCGCGGCGAGAGTCGGTTCCCGTCACCATCAACGCCTGTTGCGAGGAGTCGCCTGACGAAGCCGCGAAAAAGATAAACGGGAAGTTCACCCCAAACACCGCGGTTCTGCGCGCCATCAAGCATGCCCTGCGTAATTAATTCGAGGAGCGGATGGGAAGCGGCGAGGTAAAGAAAACGTTCGGGTTCACCCCGGGCGACGAGCTCTGCACAGCGTTCAATGAGACGGGAGCGATTGTTTCCGAGGAGCGGACCTAACCAAATTTCTCTTGCCACAAAAATTCTCCACGGGATTGGCTTTATCTCCCTCTCTCTCTGGGAGTGGGTGGGGAGAGAGGGGGCTTGACGCGCGCTAAACCCTTCCCCTCAGTCCCTTCCCACGGGGCAGGAGAAGAAAAAACCAATTACGGTTCGCCGCCAACAACTTTCGCGCTAAGCAGCGGCAGCGAGTCGTCCTCGTCAACTTCAACTTCTGCGTCGGCTGCGACTAGATCCGGGAACAGACCACCTTCGTCAAGGTTCAATGGGCGCGCAACTTTATCAACCGGCTCAACTGTTTCAATCTCGTCCCCGGAGATGGCGCCACGCTCTTTAAACTTTCTAGCCGTCACCAACACGCGGGCCTCGAGCGAGCCAACTCCCCGGTTGTAGGATTCAAGCGCGCGATCCAGATTCCGACCGATGTCGCCAAAGTGATTCGTAAATTTGCAGAGCCGATCGTAAAGCTCCTTGCCAAGCTTACTCACTTCGTTCGCGTTCGCAGCCATCTGCTCCTGACGCCAGCCGTAAGAAACAGCTTTGAGCAACGCTATCAACGTCGTTGGGGTGGCGATGATTACTTTTTCGCTGACGCCGTCTTCAATCAACTTGGGATCCTGCTCCAGGGCTGCGCTGTAAAAAGTCTCGCCAGGCAGAAACAGCAATACAAATTCCGGCGTCGGCTGCACGGCTTCCCAGTATGATTTACGACTCAACGCGGTGATATGCGTCCGCACCAGTCGCGCATGTTCCTTTAACTTTACCAACCTGACCGTTTCGTCAGTCGTCGAAATCGATTCATAAAACGCGTCGAAGGGAACTTTGGAGTCAACGACGATAGTGCGATTGCCAGGCAGCTTGATGATTAGATCGGGGCGTATGCGTCCGTCTTCAGTGGCGACTGTTTCCTGTTCCCCGAAATCGCAATACTGCAACATGCCCGCGAGCTCAACCACACGACGCAGCTGGATCTCACCCCAGCGGCCACGCACATGCGGTACGCGCAAGGCTTTGACGAGATTGCCGGTTTCTGACTGCAACTGTGATTGAGAGGTCGCCAGCTGCTTCACCTGTTCGCGCAATTCGGAGTAGGCGCTGGCACGCGTCGTTTCCAGTTCGCCAATTTTTCCGTCAACTTTTTCGAGCGATTCGCGCAGCGGTTGCACCAGCTGATCGATGGCTTTGCTGCGCGTCTCAAGATCGCCTTTGGCGTTCTCCTGAAACTTCTGCAGCGTGGAATGCGCCAGATCGAGGAATGACTGGTTGTTGTCGCGCAACGCGTCTCGCGAAAGCGCTTTAAACTTTTCAGAGAGTTCGTCAGTCGCGTTCTTGAAGGAATTGATTCTTTCAGTCGCCGCCCGGCGCTCGCCTTCAAGCTCAGCACTTAGTCGCATATTTTCGTCGCGTGCCTGCCTGTGTTCGCTAATTTCAGTGGTCAGCGACTGCTGCAGTTTTTGCAGTTCCGTTTCTTTCCCACCCAGACGCTCCTTCAACGTGGCAAGATCCGCCGCCGTTGTCGCGCTGGCTTTGTTCCGCAGTAGGAACCAGCCCGCCACCAGACCCAGCGCGACTCCGATCACCAGAATGCCAATAGAAATAATTTGCGTGTCCATTAGTAAATCAGAGTCTAGCAGAACTGTGTTGCAAACACGAAACAGCGGCCCGTTCGCGGGCTGAGAGGGTTTAGCACGCCGTTTTACCGGCCGAAACAGCCCACCATTCGCTCATAAACTTTGCGCGTGACACGCACGTCGTTGAGGTTGTACTCGCGAATCGCGGCCAGTCGTCCGTCGTGGTAAAGATCGAAAACTTTGCTGCCTTCAACCTCCGCTGTCTTGCTCGACTCAATGCCCAGGGCCCAGGCGATATCGTCGAGGCTGACCCGCGCGCGCCGGTCGCCCAACCACCAAATACGCATCGTGTCGAACACACCTCGCACGCGGAACTCGCTGAGGTCGACGATAGGTTTCGCTGAGATACAGTGAACCAGACAGCGTTGAAAGATAAATGGTAAGTCGAAGCCGAGGATGTTGTGACCGACGATTTCGTCCGTGTCCGGGTCGAAGTTTTTCATCAACTCGAGAAAACCAAGCAGCGCTTTTTTCTCAGGCTGCTCTTCGCCGTCTTCGTCGATGCCAAACACGTGCTCGCGCGCCGGTTGGGCCACGCCAAAGTCGATGCCCGCCACCGGGCCCTCATGAACGGCGATCGAAAGTATTCTTCCTGAAGCCGCACTTAACGAGCCCAACTGGTAGCAACGCTCTTCTTCGACCGCGATGTCATCCAGATATCGTTGCTGCTGCTCGAGTCGCATGTTGCCAAGCTTGAGAAGTTTTTCCAGTTGCGGGCCCACGCGTTCGCGAAAGTCGGGCAGCGTCAGCGTCTCGATATCCATCGTGTAAGCCCGCGGCAACACCGGATCGGCGTTTTGATGTTCGCGATATTGATCGAGCGTGATCGGACGATACTCGGCTACCACAAACTGCGGGCGATCCTGAAAATTTTCGAGACGCCCGGTGATGCCCCAGAGGCCCGGCTTGATTTCCTTCCAGACGTCGAGCGTTTCACCCCAGATTCTCAACGTTAGTGATCCGGTGGCATTGCGCGCACTCGCGTCGCAGTAGCGCTTGCCCTGTTGGGTGCGCTTTTCTCTGACAGCGGTGATGGCGAGCATCAGCCAGATGTCTTCGGCGTAAGGGATTTCGGGAATAGGAATGTTTCCACGCATGTTGGTAATGATCTGTCGCAGCTTAACTAATTCAATTCTCTATTCTATACTGCGGTCACCCTAAATTACCGCTCACGCTCCGCTGCACAATGTTTTAAGTTCGTCCGCTGCAGATCATCCGCAGATTTCACAGCTTACGCCGATTGAGAAAGGGACGCGAAAAACGGACAGAGGGTGAAGCCGTGAGATTCTCCGCGTCTCCTTTTCTCCGCGTCACCGCGTCTCTTTCAATCTGTGTAATCTGCGAAATCTGCGAACTCGTATTTAACATGCTGACAATACAAACGCAGACATTGCCACGAGCGGAAGCACTACAGCGACTCAAGCTGCTTGCCGGCGCTGACCTGCGTCCCCTGGCAGATCGCTATGGCGTAACTGTTTGGAAAAACAGTCACAAAAACAAAGGCTGGGCAGGCCAGGTTATCGAACAATATCTCGGTCTCCCACAAAATTCCTTGCAAGCGCCCGACTTTGGCACCTGGGAACTGAAGGTTGTGCCGCTGGTTCGCAATGCGGCGGGCGAGGTGCGCGTGAAAGAGTCAATGGCTATCACCATGATTGAACCCGGTGAAGTGCTTTCGAATCGCTTCCCGGACAGTCATCTTTACGACAAACTGCGCAGCCTGATCGTGGTCGCGCGAATCTTTGAAAACGTCCAGGACACGTCGTCGGTTATGCATTCCGCGGCCGAGTTTGATCTGAACAATCCGACTATCCGCAAACAAGTAGAGGAAGACTACGAAGCGATTCGTGAAGTGATCAGGACAAAAGGATTCGCAGCGCTAACCGGCGACACCGGTAAGTACGTGCAGGCAAGAACGAAAGGGCGTGGGCACGGCAGCACGTCGCGAGCGTTTTACGCACGCGCAATCTTTGTCGCGCATATTTTGAATCTGCATAAGTTGGCATGGATGCCGGAAGTACTCGGCCGCGGATTCACGCGGCTGACGCGAATCTGAAATGACCAAGATTGCGACTAGCCCTTCCCTCGTTTCTGCCTGGCTATGATTCGCGTTCTTCCGCGTGAACTCGCGGCTAAGATCTGCTTTTGTTAACGCGACCAACTTCAGCGCCCATCCTGCCGGTGAGCATCATCCAGATCATTTTGTAATCGCCGATGAACGACCACAGTGGATATTGAAAGGTGGCGGGTTTGTTTTTCTCGATAAAGAAATGCCCAATCCAAGCGGCGCCGTAACCGGGAACCAACGCCAGCGGCGAGAGCCACCACTTGCCGATCGCAATAAACAAGACGACGCAGCCGAGCGCGATCGTCGTGCCAATCAAGTGCAGCAGACGCGTGCGCGGCTGGCTGTGCTCGGCAACGTAATGCGGCCAGAACTCGGTGAATGAATTGTAGCGCTGCTCGGACATAAAGAGCTTTGAACTTGGTGCTTGATGCTTTGTGCCTGGCTCGTTACTCTGGTTCAATTCACAGTTTCAACTACGAAGTACCTGGCACAAAGCTCAAAGAACGAAGTTCAAATCAATTTGCAGAAAACATCTGCATGAACTGCTCGCGTGGCAGCGGCTCAACTCCCGCCAGTTGCAAATTCTCTTCGACGTGCTCAATCGCGCTCATCCCGACCAACGCCGTACTAATCCCCGGAGCCGAACGCACAAATTGTATCGCTGCCTGCGCGTCGGTCGGGAGTGAACCGAGCGTTGCGCGAAGGTCTTCCGGCAAGCCTTGCGCGACTCGCCCCTGAAAAATCGAAGCACTCGAAATGGCGGTGATCCCTAAAGCAGCCGCTGCTTCGAGCGTGGACGTCCGTTCACCGTCGATCATCTGATTGCCTAAAGTAATCCCTTCCGGCATTGCCAGATTGAACGGCAACTGGATAAAGCGAAAGCCATGCGTCTCGCCGCCCACTTCGCGGGCAGTCGCCACCATGCGCTCAAGCGAGTGATCGCCGCCCGAGCCCATCGCTGCTCTGAATCCGTTCCAGGTGGCCACGCCATAAAACTTCAGTTGTCGCTGGGCGCGGGCTTTTTCGAGTGATTCAAACGCCGCTCGCAACCGCGTGAAGAATTCATCCTGCGAAACTTGACCGAGTTGTGACTCCGGGTTGTGAATGTAATAAACATCGACACAATCCAGGTTCATGTTTCGCAGCGACTGTTGCAGTTGATTCTGAAGATACACCGGTGTCAGGCAATGGCTGCCGCCCACGAAATCGGAAAATTCAGCAATGCCTGGCTTAACGAAAGTCTCTTCGATGTAGCCACGCACATCTCGTGGTGGGGCGCCATCGAACGGAATGTATCCGCCCTTGGTGCAAACGACGATTTCGTCGCGGGTAAACGCGCCCAACTCGATTAACTCTCGGAGTGCTTTACCAATCGAGCGTTCACTTCGTTGAAAGCGATAGTTTGCCGCGGTGTCGATGACATTAGCGCCGAGTTCCACTGCGCGACGCACCGCCGCAGCGTAACGTTCGTCAGTCTCGGCGTCAGCATTACCGAGATAGGTGCCGATGCCGATCGAGGACAGCAGCAGATTCTGTTGCTCACGAAAATGCCCGGCCGCAAAAGGATTGCGATCGCGATAATTTTTCGTACCTTCAGGAGTAGCGCAGCCGGTAAGTAGCATGTCAGTAACGGTCAACTCTTTGAAGTGCGCCGACCTGTCGGCGCTTTGGTCGGTCGCGGCTTGCCGCGGCCGAGACGATGGCAAGTCAGAAGTCAGAAAGGAAAATATCAACAAAGTGCGTGGCCTACAACACCAGAGTCTGATCTCTGACCTATTGATCTCTGACCTCTTTTCTCTCCGCTCTCCGTTTATGTTAGTTTGATCTTCTAAGTTGATTCCCAAGGACCTCGACATGAACTACTTCATCAACTGGCAGGACCACGTTGGTTCGCAACCGGAAAAGTTTTTCAAAACCGCTCTCTGGCAGGGTGATCACGTCATGGTTGGTTTGAACTGCCTCGAGCCCGGCCAAACTCAGGCGGTGCATGCTCATCAGGACGCTGACAAGTTTTACCTCGTCCTGGCCGGCAGCGGACGATTTACGGTTGGCGAGGAGGAGAAAACTGCTGAAGTTGGAATGGTAGTCGTTGCCCCTTCCGGAATTCCTCACGGCGTGACGAACGCCGCGGCGGAACGTTTGTCATTGCTCGTCGCCATCGCGCCACCATTCAAATGAGCGAACAAAGCAAGAAATCTGTAGCCGCGAGACCGGCGGAGACATCGCTCGACATTTCCCAGGCCGAATTGCAGGAGTTAGCCGCTCGCCTAACTGAGTTGGTGACGGAATACTTCACGAGTGTTACGGCCAAGCCGGTATTTCCCCAAACATCAGGCGGGATGACGACGACCAGTGTCGGCGCTTCTTTGCCGCTGAACGGTGAGCCCCTCGACGCGTTGATCAGCGATTGCCGCACGATAATCGAAAACAGCCGGCACAATGGTCATCCACGTTTCTTCGGTTACGTCGCGTCTCCCGCAACGGCGCCCGGCGCTTTTGCGGATCTGATCGCGTCAACGTTGAATGCAAACGTCACGTCGTGGCGCTCAGGCCCGGCAGCCACTGAAATTGAGCACACGGTAATTAACTGGCTCGCGTCGTTGATTGGTTATGGCTCAAGCGAACTGCCTGCACATGGATTACTCACCAGCGGCGGCTCAATGGCAAATCTCACTGCGCTGCTGATTGCTCATCGTGATAAATCCTCGGCAAACACTGCTGCCAGCGGTCTCTGGAATTCCGCGCCGATGACCATCTACGCTTCCGATCAAATTCATATGTCAATTCCCAAGGCGGCCGACATTCTGGGTCTGGGTCGCGCACAAGTTCGACTAATTCCAACTGACGACGGGTTGCGCATGAATGTCGACTTGTTGCGACAAACGATCGCGGCAGACACGCGCAACGGCTTGAAACCGTTTTGTGTAGTGGGAAGCGCGGGGACCGTGAACACTGGCGCTGTCGATCCGCTCGCCGCGATTGCCGCAGTGGCAAAAGAATTCAACCTCTGGTTTCACATTGACGGCGCGTATGGTGCGCTGGCCGCACTCGACAAAACCAAGCGACCGCTTTTTCACGGTCTGGAGCTGGCCGACTCCATTTCACTCGATCCACACAAGTGGCTTTACGTGCCACTCGACTCCGGCTGTTTGTTGTTTCGCGATGCGGCGAAGGCGCGCGCCGCGTTCGGCTCCGACCGTGCTGACTACATCAAGATTCACGAACAAAATGTTGACGAAGCTTTCGCTTTTTGGGATTACGGGCCGGAACTTTCCCGCCGGTTTCGCGCTTTGAAAATCTGGCTCACGCTGCGCTACTACGGCGCCGCCCGAATTGCGGAAGCAATCAGCGAAGACAACGCAGTAGCGGCGTACCTGGCGGAGCGAGTTTCAGCCGCGAAAGATTTTGCGTTGCTCGCCAAGCCTACGCTTAGCATTTGCTGTTTTCGCTACGTTCCCACCGCTCTTCAGGCAAACATCAGCGAAGCGGCTGACGTCCAACTCGAACAACTAAATACGAACATCATGAATCTAGTGCAACGTGGCGGGCGTGCTTATCTTTCGAGTGCGACGGTAAACGGCAAGTTCGCACTGCGCGCCTGCATCACAAACTTTCGCACTTCGCGTGCTGATATCGACCAGACACTGGAGATTGTTCGGGAAGCAGCAAAAGAATTGGCCGCGGATTAACGCGGATGCACGCGGACCAGAATCAAATAAACGAAAACAAACTTAACCGGTTGAATCTCTTTCTTGCTTTTCGCTGATCCGCGTTCTTCCGCGGCTACTTTTCTTATGAGCGAGCAAGCACCCTACGAGGACGAACTGCGGATCGCGCTGGAGCTCGCGCGTGAAGCGGGCGCCGCCATCCTCGAAGTATATGCGGAGCCCCTCGAGGTCTTTCAAAAACCTGACGCCGATATCGACGAACCCGTCACGAAAGCGGATCGCATCGCCAACGAGATCATTGTTAACCGGCTGCGGCAGGAATTTCCTGACGACGGCATCCTCGCCGAGGAGTCAGTGGACACTGCCCACCGGCTCGACAAATCGCGGGTGTGGATGATCGATCCGCTCGACGGCACCGTCGGGTTCATCGACGGCAATGGCGACTTCGCGGTCCAGATCGGACTCACTCTGAACGGCGAATGCGTGCTCGGCGTCGTTTATCAACCCCTGACAGGAATTTTGTATCGGGCTGTGCGCGGTCAGGGCAGTTGGATTGAACGACCGGATCACGTCCCCGAGCGCGGCCGCGTTTCGACTGTTGGTGAGATTTCCCAAATGCGACTGGCAGCCAGTCGCTCGCATCGCAGTCCGCGCATGGATCGCGTGGTGCGGGAATTTGGGCTACAGGAAGAAGTATTGCGTGGCTCTGTCGGTATCAAGGTTGGGCTAATTATCGAACAACAATGCGATCTCTACCTGCACCTCTCGCCGCGCACCAAGCAATGGGACACCTGTGCTCCGGAAGTTATTCTGCGTGAGGCGGGCGGCTGCCTGACCGATCTCTTTGGTCAGCCACTGCGTTACAACACCGTGGAAGTGCGAAACCGTAACGGAATTCTTGCAAGCAATTGTGTAGTCCATAGTCAGCTCATCGCTTCACTGCGACCGCTCCTGAAGGAATTTGGTCGCGTGCCGTTTGCTAACGGCCAATAATTGCAGCCCGAAAACATCAGTCCTGAGTTAATATCTGTTGCCAGATTCCTTGCTGGAGTGTCTCTTGTTCACCCGCGCCAAATTGTTTCTCACGTTTCTGATTCTCTTTCTGGTGCCGTTGCTGTCGCTGGCACTGTTCAATTATCGGAACGGCGTACAGCTGGCTGCAGCAGCGCGTCAATACGAAGAGCAGACGCCCTCTGACACGAACAAAGATTCACTCGGTCGCTTGCTGAATGAAACTCCACGACGCGCACCTGTATCAGAACAACTGTTGTCAGAAGCGCGTCGGAACGGTTGGATTGGACTAATGCTGGCGGTCGTGATGTCGCTCCTCGCAGCGGTGTTGTTGACCCGCGTCTGGGACCGGCGCTCACGCGGGCTCGAACGAGTCACTGTCGGAGTAGAAGCTATAGCGAAAGGGAATCTGGATCATCATTTCGATCTCTCCAGTGACGACCTGCGTCCGCTTGCGCATAACCTCGACTTGATGACGAACCAAATCCGTGAGCAACTTGCGCGTGAGGCGGAGTCGCGGCAATTTCAGTCGTTCGTGCGTCTCTCGGCGATTCTCACCCACGATCTAAAAAACGCGATCGAAGCATTGTCGTTAACTGTCTCGAACATGGAGCGTCATTTCGACAACAAGGAGTTTCGAGCCGACGCCATGAAGTCGGTTGCCGGCGCGACTGACAATTTAAGAGCACTGGTCGCGCGCTTGAGTAATCCGGTAGTCACGCTCAGCGGCGAACACAAGCGACCACAGCCGGTGGATCTGGTTCCCATACTGCGTCGCGTGATGTCGATGACGGCTGAGCCAAAAAGTGCGCGGCACGAAATCAAAACTGATTATCCCAACACTCTTTTTGCCCTGGTTGATAACGAGCGAATTGAGAAGGTTATGGAGAACCTAATCATCAATGCGCTCGAGGCTATGGACAAAAAATCCGGCACGTTGGCTTTAGTGGCTGGTACGACGGGCGATGGCAAACCTTTTTTTAGTGTTAGCGATACCGGCCAGGGAATCAGCCAGAGATTTATCGACGAACGACTTTTTCGACCGTTCGCTACGACCAAAAAACGCGGCGTCGGTCTTGGGCTTTACACTTGTCGGGAAGTTGTAGTTGCTAACGGCGGGGCAATTACTGTCGATTCCCAGGAAGGCGTTGGTACGACATTTAGGGTCGTGCTACCATCCCCCGCCATCGACACCAGCAGTTGAAACGCTGCCAACCCGTCCTAACTCTTAGTCTGTAGATTCGTTTTATTTCGCTGAATCTCGCGCACCCTTAGATGGCGAAAACAAACCAAACCGCAACCGCTGCGGCAAAAGAAATTGTTCTGGTGGTCGACGACGACGACTCGATCCGCCGGCAACTGGTCTGGACGTTGAACACTGACTACCGCGTAGTTGAAGCATCTTCGCGACCGGAAGCAGTGAAGTTACTGCAGCACGAACCGATCGGCATTGTCATCAGCGACCTGCATTTACCGCCACGGATCGACGATATCAGTGAAGGCCTGTTGATAGTCGAGGCCGCTCGCGCCAGGCGTCCGCCCGCACAGGTCATCGTGATCACCGGCACCGACGACAAGAACGCCGCCCGTGAAGCGGTGAAACGCGGCGCGTATGGCTACTTCGAAAAACCAGTAGACGGCGATGAAGTACTGCACATTGTGAACCAGGCAGCTCGGCTCAGGCGACTTGAAGTCGAAAACTTGAGACTGCAAAAAGAGTTAGTAGGCGCCAGTGGTTTTGGGCGCTTAATCGGAACGAGTGCCTCGCTCGACAAAACACTGCAGCAGGCGCGCAGTGTGGCCAGGACAAATGCCACGGTGCTTATTACTGGTGAGAGTGGTACCGGCAAAGAAATGCTCGCGCGGGCCATCCACGAAGATAGCGATCGCGCAAACGGACCGTTCATCGCCGTGAGTTGCGCGGCTCTGCCGGAGACTTTGATCGAATCAGAACTCTTCGGTCATGAAAAGGGCGCGTTCACGGATGCCACTCACGCACGAATGGGACGCTTCGAACTGGCCGATGGCGGCACTCTTTTTCTCGACGAAATTGGCGAGCTACCGCAAAAGGAACAAGTAAAACTGTTGCGCGTTTTGCAGGAGCGTAAGTTTGAAAGAGTCGGGGCGGAAAAGACGCTGACCGTCGACATACGTTTGATTGCGGCCAGCAATCGTGATCTGGAAACTGAAGTCAAAGACGAGAAGTTCCGCATGGATTTGTTCTATCGCCTGAATGTCGTGCCGCTGGTCTTACCGCCGCTGCGTAATCGACGCGAAGACATTCCTGGGCTGGCAGTGCACTTTGCCGCAAAGGCGGCGCAGAAACATAAACGGTCGACGCCGCAAGTTGGCGCGGAACTGTTGGAGTCGTTAAGCGACTATGAATGGCCGGGCAATGTTCGTGAACTGGAAAACCTGATGGAGCGACTCGTCTTGCTTGATTGTCAGCCGACACTCGGCTTCGATTTTCTTCCGGAGAAAATGTTGCACTCAATCCGAGCGGACGGACCGGTGGCGGAAGAAACTAGTTTCGAAGGCGCCGTGACCGCGTTGAAGAAGCGCTTGATAATTGAAGCGCTTGAGGCTGAAGGCGGGAACAAAGTGGCAGCGGCAAAACGGCTGGGAATCAGTCGCTCGTATTTGCATCGATTAATCAGCGAATTTGGCATCGACAAGGAGAAGCCATAGGAACATACTAAAGATAGTCGCTAACGGCACGGAGAAGCATGGCATGGCCGAATGGTTTAGACATCGCGCCTGAAGCGCTTTATGAGGCAGTGGATCTAGGAACCCAAAAGCCAAAGACCAGGAATGCGGGGCAAAGGACTCGAAGACATTCTAAGTAATCGTCTGGGCTAAAAGAATCACCATCCAGGCGCGGTGGTCGAGCCCTTGTCAGCAGCAGCGCCTAATCTCACAATCCACAGTCCGGTATTGATGTCGTTAAAGTAGACCAGCCCCTTGTGTGGTTGGGCGCCCCAGGTGAACGGCACATTCGGACGAAATCCATTCGGATCTCCGGCCCACAGTCGCGCGATTTCCCTGCCCTGCCGGTACAAATCTCCACGCAATTCTCCCGACACATCGACGATGCGCCCACCGCCGGTGTAATAGCCCATGTACATCACATCGTCAGCAACCCACATGTTATGGGCGCCGGCTTCGGGCACCGGATACTCCGCAACTTTGCGCGGGTGATTGATGTCGGCAACATCAATCACGTGAACGATCCCGCGCACCGGGATTCGCTTCGTATCCTGAATATCGAAACGCGCCGGAAACACTTCATCGCCCACAAACAAGTAGTTCTTGTAACGAAAAACTGAGTGTGTCCCCGCCAGCCAACCATTGCCATACAACTCGTTATGATTAAAACGTAACTGGCTGACCAACTGCGGGTGCTCGGGACTGCCGCCCTTCATCCCGTTGCCGACGTCAAGAATTATCAAACCATCACGCCAGTAAGCGAGATAGGCTAAGCCGTCTTTAACCTGCAAGTCGTGAAGATAACGACCTACAAGTTCAGTGTCACCTTCAGGAGTTGTAATCGTCGTCGTCACAGTACTCGGCGCATCCCAACGCCCAACTTCTTTCGGTTGCTTCACGTCGGCGAAGTCGATGACCCGCATGGAGCCGGTGGCGTCGTCAGTCAGATAAACGTAGTGTCCGTCCACGAACGCACTGTGGACTCCGCCCGTCACCGTCGTGGTGTATTCCGAGATAGGCTTGGGATGCGCAGGATCGGAAGTATCGTAAAAAGCAATTCCGTTTTTGCGATTCGAAGCGCCTTCGCGGGAGATGACCAGAATCTTGCCGTCAGGGGTGGTGCTGATGTCGTTGATTAATCGCGCGTCAACTTTCACCGTGTCGGTCAATCTTGGTTGCGCCGGATTGGAAATGTCGTAAACAAAAAACCGATCGGAAATCGTCGAAAGATAAGCGTAGTTCCCGATGATCCATTCCTCTGCGGCCTCGGTGTCTTTGAGCGGCGCCCTACCGACAACTTCCAGCGAACGCTCGGCGTTGCGCGGAGAGACAAGCACCGAGGCAATAGCTTCCTGCGTGCCACTCGCGGCCGTGATCACATACGAACCCGGGAGCTCGGCAACGAAACCGCCGTCAGGATCGATGGTCGCTGCCGGACCGCTTACCGTCCAGCGCACGGCGTTGTTGTCGGCATTGCCGCTGCGGGCGCGAACATTAAAACGAACTACATCTCCCGTGCGCACGTTCGTCGAACGAGGTTCAATCGAAAGACCCGTCAAGTCAGAATTGATCACTGAAACGGTCACCGGTGCGCTCGTTGAGTTTTCCACTGCCGCGGTGATGGTTGCCGTTCCCGGTTTGAGCCCCGTCATTACGCCCGCCTGGTCCACGACCACAGCGTCGCGCTGCACCGTCCACTTGAATTGAACGTCGCTCCGTGGGTTGCCGAGTGTGTCGCGAGCCACCGCATTCAACTTTACTGATGCGCCTACCACGATTGGCTTGGAGACAGGTTCGAGATCGACGCGTCTAATCGGCGCTTTCTTTACGTTGACCCTTGTAAGCACCGACCTGCCATTGACGACCGCACCAACCAGAACCTCTCCCGGGTTGAAAAACGAAACCATTCCCGACTCGTCAACTGCCGCCAGATCAAACGGTGCGGCAAACCACGCTGTAGCGTGGGCGTTCTGGACGTGACCAGTGCTGTCTTTCACGACCGGCGTAAACTTCACTTTTTGTCCGACAGAAATGTCTTCGGTGTCTGGCGTTAACGCTGGGACCGGCGCCGGCGTGCTCCGCTGTGCCGAGGAAAATCCGGTCGCCAAAATAACGAACAAAGCGAAAATTACTAAAGGAAGAAGTCTACCGAGTGTGCGCATTGAATTAAGCTCCAGGATGAATGCGGGTAGAAGAATCTGCGTTTGACGCTCAGAATCTTAGTCAGCAGCTACTAAGGACGCAAGCAAAGCATCCGTTTGGGGCCCGTTTTCTTCGAGTGTCAAAGCTTGCCAGCTTACTGGGATCAGCTTGCCGGCTTACTGGGATCGCGGGCGTCCCCGCCCGCAATGAGCGAAGCGAACAACGTTTACCCAGCTTGCCGCTAACGAAAGAAAAAAGAGTCGTGGGGTAGTGCTAGCTTCAAGCTCGGCGACAGCGTGAGGGTGGTTCGCTACGCTCATCGCGGGCGTCCCCGCCCGCGCTCCCAGTGACCCTGTCGCAGCGCTCCGCATCAGGCTTTCAGATCACCGTCCGCTCGGCAAAAGGTTGAGACTCGAATCCCGCGACTTGAAACTTGGAACTTGAAACTCGAAACTAGTGTTGATGGCAAACATTCAACAGCGACTGCCGGAAAACGTGCCGGGCGATTTTTTCGTCGATGCCACCTGCATCGACTGCGACACCTGTAGCCAAATCGCGCCAGAAATCTTTCACGATCACGGTGACCAGTGCAGCGTTTACCGGCAACCGACGAACGACGCGGAGACCCGGCTCGCCATGATGGCCCTGGTTGCTTGTCCCACCGGTTCGATTGGCACTACTGAAAAGCACGACGCCCACATCGGTATCGACGCGTTTCCTTCGCTCGTCGCGGACAATGTTTACTTTTGTGGTTTTACAGCGGAATCGAGTTTTGGCGCCTGGAGTTATCTGGTGGTCCGGCCCGAAAACGAAGGCGGCAATCTGTTGATCGACTCGCCGCGGTTCGCGTCACAACTGGTAAAACGAATTGAGAAG
Organism: Pyrinomonadaceae bacterium; assembly: GCA_035472495.1. GTDB lineage: Bacteria > Acidobacteriota > Blastocatellia > Pyrinomonadales > Pyrinomonadaceae > PSRF01. The sequence goes on from DATIPD010000011.1 coordinate 765,232, forward strand.
CTGGGCGGCGTCAAGCAAATGCTGCTGACGCATCGCGACGACGTTGCCGACCATGAATTATTCCAAGAAAAGTTTGGTTGTGAACGAGTGATGCACGCCGACGACGGCGCCGCAAGGCTCGGCGTCGAACAGGTGCTTCACGGTGAAGCGCCGATCAGTCTCGGCAACGACTTGCTCGTGATACCGACGCCGGGACACACGCGCGGGCACGTAGTTTTTCTTTACCGGCAGAAATTTCTGTTCACCGGCGACCATCTCGCCTGGTCGCCCAAGCGGCAAACCTTGACCGCATTTCCCAGCGTGGCCTGGTATTCATGGCCGCGGCAAACGGAATCGATGGCCCGGCTCGCAAAGTACGATTTTGAGTGGGTTTTGCCCGGCCACGGCTCACTACATCACGACACCAAAGAGAACATGAGGTATCATCTGCTCTCTTGTATCAACTGGATGAAAACCCGCCGTTAGTTGACGTAAAGCAAGCAGTGAGCTTCGGCGCAAAATAACTCTTTGCGTTACTGAAGAGTGAGGAGCCTATGAACAGAAACGGAAAGATTGCGCTTGGCTGCGGTGGTGCTGGTTGCCTTCTGCTGGTGCTGGCGTTCGGCCTCGTGGGCGTTTTGATTTACACCGGCGTGATCCGCGCGCCTGGTATTTACAGTCCTAATCGTAATTCGAATTACAGCTACAACCGCAATTCGAGTATCACCATTAATTCGAACACTTCAAACTCCAACGACTCCAACTCCAACGATTCATCTTCGTCTTCGTCTTCGTCTTCATTGTCGAACGACGACAAGCACAAACTACTTATGGCGGCGAGTTTTGCTAACGACGCCCAGATGATGAATCGGGTAATACGCAAGCTAGGCTTCATTACCAATACCGGTGTAGCCCCTGACTATGCGCAGTTTCTCCAGGAGCACGCCGAATGGGCCCACCGAAACCAGGAGTTTATTAACTCGGTCAATACGGAGGAAAAAGCGCGCGCTTACCTCGACGCGCACATTGACGATTGATAGTCCGTCTCCGCCGAGCAAGCAGCAGTGAAAATATCGCGTAGCATAACAGTCGTTTATTTAATTTTGGTTGTGCTGGGATCTGTTTACGCACAATCCGGTCGTAAGCCTTCCGCGCAGAAACCGACAGTCGCGCCGGTCCCGGTTGCTACGCCGTCGCCAGAGCCGGGCAAGTCAAAGAAGTGGGACCCGCCAAAGATGGTGGACGGCGAGCGCATTTACGTCGGACGCGAAGTCGACGAAAGCGCGGTCATTTTGAAGAAGCCGCCACCAGCTTCCACTGAGGAAGCGCGGCGTCATAGTTTTCATGGGAAGTTAGTTTTGCACGCAATTCTTTCAGCAAAAGGTTGGGTGACCAATGTCACCATTGTTGACGGGCTTCCCTATGGCCTCAATACAAAAGCGATCGAGGCCGCGCTCCTGATCAAATTTCGACCCGCCGTGTTAGACGGCAAGCCGGTGTCGCAATGGGTCAGGATCGAATACGAGTTCTGGTTTGTCTAGTTGTACCGCATGTGTGAGAGAGTTGAACTTTGTACTTAGAGCTTAGTTCTTTGCCTTCTCCTCACGAAGGTTGAATTTCGCTTATTATTAGGACAAAGCACAGAGGACGAAGTACAAAGTTCTTATGGATCCATCCCGCATTCGCAATTTTTCCATCATCGCGCATATCGATCACGGGAAATCAACGCTCGCTGATCGGCTGCTCGAATTAACGGGCGCGGTCACCGGACGCGACATGGAAGCCCAAGTCCTCGACGACATGGACCTCGAGCGTGAACGCGGCATTACCATCAAGGCCCACGCCGTCCGCCTCGATTACAAAGCCCGCGACGGGCAGGCGTATGTTTTGAATTTGATCGACACGCCTGGCCACGTTGATTTCTCGTACGAAGTTTCTCGTTCCCTCTCAGCTTGCGAAGGCGCGCTGCTCGTGGTCGACGCTTCGCAGGGCGTTGAAGCGCAGACGCTGGCCAACACTTACCTCGCCATCGAAAACAATCTTGAGCTGATTCCGGTCATCAACAAGATCGACTTGCCGGGAGCTGAACCCGAAAAAGCCATCGAGCAAATCGAGCACTTCATCGGGCTGGAGACTCATAACGCAATACTGACCAGCGCAAAAACCGGCCAGGGCGTCGCCGATGTTCTCGAAGCGATTGTGCGCGAAACGCCACCGCCCAAAGGCGATCCCGACGCGCCGCTCAAAGCGTTGATTTTTGATTCCTGGTACGACTCGTATCGCGGCGTGATCGTTCTCTTTCGCGTAATCGACGGCACGATCCGCAAAGGCATGAAGATTCGCTTCTTCAATGCCGGGCGCGACTATCAGGTGGAGACGTTAGGCGTGAACCGCCCGCGTCCTACGCCTGTCGACGAACTCAGCGTTGGTGAAGTTGGTTTCTTAACTGCGTCGATCAAGGCTGTGGCCGACGTTCAGATTGGTGACACGGTTACTGAAGCAGCGCGACCGACCAAAGAACCGTTTCCGGGTTATCAGGAAATCAAGCCGATGGTGTTCGCCGGACTTTATCCGGTCGACACAAATCAGTATGAAGAGTTGCGGGATGCGATGGATAAGCTGCGACTCAACGACGCGTCGTTTTTCTACGAGCCGGAGTCGTCAACTGCCTTGGGTTTTGGTTTTCGTTGCGGCTTTCTGGGACTGCTGCATATGGAGATCGTGCAGGAACGTTTGGAGCGCGAGTTCAATCTCGATCTGATAACGACGGCGCCCGGCGTGCGCTACAAAGTCACAACCACTGACGGGCAGGTTACAGAAATCGACTCGCCAGCAAAAATGCCTGAGCCCGGGAGAATCGCGAAGATTGAAGAGCCCGCCATTCGCGCCACTATCCTGACCCCGGAGGATCATCTCGGCGGCATTCTCGCGTTGCTCGAAGAAAAGCGTGGCGTGCAGAAAGGCTTCGAATACATCACGTCGACGCGCGTGATGCTGACTTACGAGTTGCCGCTCAACGAGATCGTGCTCGATTTTTACGATCGCCTGAAATCAACTTCACGGGGCTACGCTTCGCTCGACTACCATCTCGCCGGTTACTGGGAAAGCGATCTCGTCAAACTCGATGTGCTGGTTTCTGGCGAGCCGGTAGATGCCTTGTCTTTGGTGCTGCACCGCGACACCGCAGCTGCTAAAGGTCGGGCGCTGGCAACCAAGATGAAGGAATTGATTCCGCGTCAACTTTTTGAAGTACCAATACAAGCCGCAATCGGCGCGAAAGTTATTGCACGAGAAACGGTGAAAGCACTGGGCAAGAACGTCATCGCGAAATGCTACGGCGGCGACATCACCCGCAAACGCAAACTGCTCGAGAAACAAAAAGAGGGCAAGAAGCGGATGAAGAAGGTCGGCCGCGTGGAAATTCCGCAGGAAGCGTTTCTGGCAGTGTTGAAGGTGAACGACTAGAACGCGAGTAATTGCTTGTACTGTATGAATGCGCAAACGCTTGCTCGACTTGAGTCACTTATCGATGGTGGCAGAGACATTCTGGACTCAGCAACTATTCGTGGCGGACAACTTCGCACCGCGTTTGTGACTGGCAACGACTACCGAACTCCGCTCTCATATCACGTAGATACTCAAGCAGCCAGTAAATGGAGAATTAGTTGTCTACACTTTCTCGAGATGCTATTCGGACTGGAAGATCGTTACTATAAATCCTTCGATAAACTAGTCTCAAACTTAAGTCACGAGGGTGTGAAAAGAGCCCTTGGTGTTTTGGAAGCGCTTAAGGATGATCTTCAACAGGAGATCCCTATGCCAACAATTATCGAACGAACGGAAAACGCTGGAAGACTGGGCTGGATCACAGCACCTTATCTTGGGGCTCGTGTTTACCGACATTGTGCAATCAACTGAAATTGGGAAAAAACGGGGCGACGAGAAGTGGATATCTGATCTATTTGCGCATTTTGCCCAAGGCCGAAAGATCGCAGCTTGTTTTGATTCTTACGTTGTCAAAGTAATTGGAGATTCTTTGATGGTCGCGTTTAGAACCGCTAACGACGCAGTCAGCTTTGCAATAGACTTCGCCCAGAATACTGGTGTCGATCACATAGGTGTCAGAGTGGGGATTAACTCCGGAGATGTAGAAATCAGAGAAAACGACATTTATGGATTGAACGTAAACTTCACCTCACGCGTTCAACATGCTTTGCCTTGCCACGGCATACTGGCAGCCAATTCGGCAAAGAGAGATTATGAGAAAAGGTTCGGAGAAGGCTCTAGTGTCCGATTCGTTCCTCGCGAAGTAGACTTGAAAAGTTTCGGTAAAGAAACACTATACTTTGTCGCAACTAGCGAGTTGAGGAGTGCAGCAAGAAATCAGCAGCGAGCGCGCTCCTTATTGCTAGAGAACAATCCGAAGGTTTAGGCGAGCGCCGCTTCACTCAAACTCGCCGTCATTATCAGTCTCGACCAACTCTTGAGTTACAAGGTCTTCCCAAGTGTCCATCACGACTTCGGTCACGCCTCTTGACGCTAACACTTCTCTTACTACACCGTCCCGTTGCTTCAACTCCGGAAATGTCAGCAGCAACATCGCCAGATCGCGCCAGTCAGTTCCCGACTTTGGCTGACCGCGCCTGGCGCAGTAGGAGATTACTTTTTGAGCTATCAGCTCGGGCGGAGAAGTTACCAGCACATCTTCAATTCGTTCAGCGCGTGGTAACGACTCTACTTTTCGCAGATCTACCAGATGACGGTTGCGAGGTTTCTGGATTTGAAACAGCCGATACCCCTTGTCGCCAATTTCCCGCACGCGAACGGCTAGGTGAAATCGTTGGCTTAGATGGGCGCGCAACTCTTCGGCAAGTTCAGCTGCACGCATGGACACCAAATCAATATCCTGGCTCATGCGCGGCTCGCCGACATAAGCGTTGACAGCCTGCGCTCCGAACAAAACGGCATCGTCTCGCCCGCGTAAGAATTCCAGGACCGCATCGTGGATCGCAGCCAAAGGTACTTCTTCGCGCATGGCAAACTCCTTGAACGTAAGGGCTCCAGCGTTCAGCATGTTCCGGATCATACGCCTCTCTTACGCCTGTTCCAAGATCATTGCTTTGGTGGCAGTGCCCTAATTCGATTCTCGTAACGCAAACTGTTAGTTTGCGGACGCGTTGCATGAGAGTCAGTCAACGCAAACTCACAGTTTGGGTTACAAATTAAGACACTACCCCTTCGATTGATTCGAACCTGGCGACGCCGGCAGTTTCTTCTCAGGTCGGAACCGTGCTAAAACGCTGCGCAGATTGTTTCGCATAAACTTGCACACCGCGTTTGGAGTTCCATCAATGAGCCGTTTTCTGCTTCTTGCTTTGTTGGCTTTTCTATCGACGCCGGTCCAAGCCCAACACTCGGAAATGCAAATGCCGGCGCCGAAGCCAGTGGCACTCTTGCCTGGTCTGGGCACGCTGCATCATCCCGTCTCAACGAAAAACGCCGAAGCGCAACGGTTTTTTGATCAGGGCTTGCGCATGACTTACGGCTTCAATCACGAAGAAGCAGTGCGTTCTTTTCAACGAGCGGCCGAGATCGATCCCCAATTAGCCATGGCCTGGTGGGGCATTGCTTATGCGCTTGGGCCTAACATCAATCAGGACGTCGATCCGGAACACGAGAAAGCGGCGTACGATGCCGTACAAAAAGCGCTCGGTTTGTCGGAAGACGCACCAGCCAACGAGCGCGCCTACATCGAAGCGCTCGCCACTCGTTATTCAAATGACCCCGCCGCGGACCTGAAGAAGTTGGCTTTGAACTACAAGAACGCGATGGGCGCGTTAGCGAAAAAGTACCCGAACGATCTCGACGCAGTGACGCTGTATGCGGAGAGCGCGATGGATCTAAAACCCTGGAAACTCTGGAGTCCCGACGGCACGCCGGCTGAAGGAACCTTAGAGATTATCGCCACGCTTGAATCAGTCTTGCGCCGCAATCCCAATCATCCCGGCGCAATTCACTATTACATTCACGCTGTCGAAGCCTCGCCCAATCCCGATCGCGCACTCAGGTATGCGCCACGCCTGGCAAAGTTGATGCCCATGGCAGGACACTTAGTGCACATGCCATCACACATCTATCAGCGCGTCGGCGACTTTCAAGCGGCGGCCCAAAGCAATGTTGCGGGCGCTGCGGCCGATGAAGCGTACTTTAAAGCGACCGGCGTTCAGGGCGTCTACTCAATGTACTACGCCCATAATCTCGATTTCCTGGCCGTGGCCAACAGCATGAATGGTCGTTACGCCGACGCCATCGGCGCCGCGAACAAGTTGGTCGGTTTTGCCCAGCCAATGGCGGCGCAAATGGCGATGCTGGAGCCGGTGCTGGGAAAGTCTCTGCTGATGTGGGAGCGCTTTGGCAAGTGGGATGAGATCAGTAAAGCGCCGCAGCCGGACGCGTCGGCGCCTTCAACACTCGCCTTCTGGCACTTTGCTCGCGGCGTCATGTTTGCCCGACGCGGAGAAATCGCAAATGCGAAAGCCGAACAAACGGCATTTCTCGCCGCTCAAAAAACCGTCCCGGCGAGCGCAATGTCGTCATTGAATCCAACCAGTAAAGTGTTGGCGATCGCCGAGAAAGTGCTGGGCGCGCGCATCGCGGAAGCTGAGCCCGATGACAACAGGGCGCTCCAGTTGTTTGACGAAGCCATCAACATTGAAGACTCCCTGGTTTATGACGAACCGCCACAATGGTTTCACCCGGTGCGCGAAGCGCTGGGTGGTTTTCTGCTGCGACGCGAAAACTACAGCGCGGCCGAGAGAACTTTTCGCGCTGATTTGGAAAAGAACCGGCTCAGCGGCCGGTCACTCTTCGGGTTGGCCGAAAGTTTGAAGGCACAGAAAAAACTGCGCGCGGCTGCGCTGGTGCAGCGTCAGTTTGCAAAAGCCTGGAAGAATGCTGACACGCAGTTAAGTGTCGCACAGTTATAGACAACTCTTGCTCAATACTCGCCAATGAAACAAGTCACGATCTTTTGCGACGGTTCCAGTCTCGGCAACGGACAAGCTGCCTCACGCGCAGCGGCCGTCGCGTTGCTCGGCTATCAGGGAATCTGGCGGGCAGTCGGCGCGTATCTTGGCGCCGCAACCAACCAACAGGCAGAAGTCGCCGCGGCAGCTTTGGGTTTGGAGTCACTACGCGAACCCTGCAACGTCAGTCTGCATACCGATTCGCGTTATGTGGTGGAGACGATGTGCGGTCGCTTTCGCCGCAAGACAAATCACGAATGGTGGGCGCGCCTCGACAAAGCAGCGAATGGGCACAAGGTCAAATGGGAATGGACCCGCGGCCACGCCGGACATCCGGTTCAGGAAGCGGCCGACAAAGCGGCGCGCAAGATTGCGGAGTACGGTCGCGTGGATGACGATGTCCTGCAGATCGCGATCGATAGAGTAGGAACTGGCGAAGTTGATTAGCTTGAATCCTCTGTGCAACCTCTGAGTTCTATGTGCCTCAGTGGTAGACAATCGGTCGGGAATATTCACCGCAGAGAACACTGAGATTGCACAGCGGACTAAGATTCAGAGACACATGCCCAACTCCAGCGCCCCGAAACGTCCTCGCTTTTTTGACAGCAAACTTTTGACCGTCTCGGATCTTGAACTCGAGCAGAATTACTTCCGCGAAAAACACAAACTTCATAATCGGAGTTTGCACGGTTTCGGCGTCGTCTCAGGCCTCGCGGTCACTGCTGGTTCAGGAAAGGTCGTGGTGCAACCAGGTCTGGCGCTGGACTGCGAGGGTAATGAGATTCTTATCGAGTCAACGCAGTCGGTTAATTTCACTGGATTGGTTTCCGAGCGAGTGGCGTATCTCGCGCTGCGTTATGTCGAGCAGTTCGTCGATCCGGTTCCGGTTGCAACTGGAGGCGAGGAAAACTCGAGTGTGGTGGAAAGTTTCGAGTTGGCGATTGCCCAGGAAAACTGCAACCGCGGGCACCGGCGCTTGCGTGGTCGCTGGCTTCCCTGCGGGACGGCACACGCATTGACGATTGCAAAGCTCCGAGCCACCTCCCAGGGGTGGCGGGTCGATCGTCGCTACCGGCCACCAATGGTTAAATGATTATCATTAACACCGGCGCTTAGCGCGGTTGCGGCTTTCGCGCCATCACGACTTGCTGGCGGGCGCTTGTCCGAGCTGCGGGTTCCACACGGCCTCGAAAATTCGCCTGTCAGAATCGATGGGCTTCTCGTTCATATCAAGAAAGCTGTACGGCGGCATGGTGCCGTGCAGAGTGTTGATATCAATCCCGCGCGCCCCTTCTTTTCCAACCTGAAAACAATGGATGTTGTCGCGTGAGGGAGAGAGCGTGCTAATCCTGCCGGCAGTCATTGTTTCGTTGCGGGTTTCTCGCACGCGAAACACCTTTTGCGAATGGTAGTCCGGCGCCTCGCCGACGATTTCGAAATTGCGTAATCGCACCTCACCTTCATAACCAACCGTGCAAACGCTGGCGTGCGGGTGGTTGTGCGGCGGCAGTAAAGCGCCTGGCTCCATGCGCCATTGAATGATGAAGAACGGCGAGCCTCTGAAACTGGGCCCAAACCAAACACGCGGATCTACAGTCTTGTATGGCCCCAGCGGACTATTGGGAATTTCCTGCAAACGCGTCGCTAGTGAACCAATTCGATAAAGATATTCATCGACGTTGAAAGCCGGATCGGCAATCAGTTGCTGAGCAACAGGAACTGCCTGCTTAAGAAAGTCGTCCCACGTGAGCTTGGCCGCTCCCGTTAGACCGCTTGCTTTTGCCGTCTCCTGGCCTGAAACACTTCTCGCTGTCCCGCTGAGCGCGACCACCGCGGCGGCAGTTGCTAATGAACCCACCAGGAAGTGACGGCGCTCATAGACGCCCGGCAAGACTTCTACTTCTTTGCCGGGCGTTTTAGACGTCGCGAGATCGTTGTCTGCAAAAATCTTTCGCATGGTTTGTTTCCTCTCAGCTGTAAATGCTGGCGTTCCGGTGAAAACCGGTGATGGCGCTCAGGTATTTCCCGAAGAGCACTCTTACACCTCCCCGGACACTTATTGATGTGCCATGAGTCACCTTCTGACGTCACGTTTTGCATGTGACCCTGGGCGCGGACAACATGACTAAAGTCACTACCTCTGCTGCTGAACCTGTATTAGAGTGACAACGCTCAGACTTCCGGCGCATGAATTCAAAATCTCGAATTAGCAATTTTTTCAGCAGTGGCAACGTCGCTTTTGTGATCGTTGTTTGCGCCTCGTATGCGTCCGCGACTGCCGCATTGGTTTACTCGGGACGCGCGGTACCGCTCTGGGAAGTTATCGTGTTGCTGACGGTCGGTGCAGCGTATTTAGTTGTCGGGACTTATGGCTTTGCTTTCTGCCGTCGTTCCGGATCGTTACTCCACGGAGTTGCCTACTTTGTTATTCAACTCCTCCTCGCCGCTATTCTCATCCGGTTGCGCGGTTCCGTCGGTGAGCTGTCATTGATTCTGCTGCCGTTGGCCGGGCAGAGTGCCTTGCTGCTGCCCTTACTCGGAATGATTCCCGTGTGTTTTCTGATCTACGTGACGCTGGTCGCGCCTTTGATTCTGCGCAGCCGGTGGATCGACGCGCTGGCACTCGCGCTTGTCTACGGCACCGGGATTGTCTTCGTAGTAGTTTTCACGCGAGTTGCCGCGAGCGAGCGCGAGGCTCGAACCGCACTTGCAGAAGCTAACCAGCAGTTAAGAAACCACGCAGCGCAGGTTGAAGAATTGGCGACCACGAAAGAGCGCAATCGCCTGGCGCGGGAAATACACGATAGCCTCGGACATTATCTGACGGTGGTTAACGTACAGATTGGGGCAGCACAGGCAATCATTGAACAAGATCAACAGCGGGCTCTGGATCATCTGGTGAAGGCGCAGGCGCTAACACAGGAAGGGCTGGCAGAAGTGCGGCATTCTGTTGCTGCCTTGCGTGCTTCTCCAACTGAACGCCGTCCCCCACCTGAAGCGCTGGCCAACCTCGCCGAGCAATGGAATGCAGCCGGGCTGCGCACAAATCTTGTGATCGCCGGCACGATTCGGAGCCTGAGTCCGCAAGCCAATCTCACTCTCTACCGCACGGCGCAAGAGGCGCTGACGAACGTCGGCAAACACGCTCACGCCAGCAACGTCGATCTCAACCTCGACTATCGCGACCAGAGCAAAGTTCACCTAAGCATCAAAGATGATGGCGTAGGTTGTGAAAGTTCAGAACATGGCTTCGGCTTGCGCGGTGTGCGGGAGCGCGTTCAACTCCTCGGTGGCGAGGTGCATGTGCGCACAGACCTGGGCAAAGGATTTATTCTCGATGTGGAGTTGCCCGAATGACAGCAGCGATCAAAATCCTTTTGGTAGACGACCAGCCACTGTTTCGCGAAGGCTTGCGCACACTGCTTTCGGTGCATTCGGATTTCGCAGTCGTCGGTGAGGCCGGAAACGGAGCAGAGGCGATTCGGCTGACGTATTCTCTTTGGCCGTCGGTGGTGCTAATGGATTTGCAGATGCCGGTGCTGGATGGCGTTGAGGCCACGCGCCAACTGCACGAAGAGCACCCCGCTTGTCGCGTTATTGTTTTGACCACGTTCGATGACGACGAAATGGTCTTCGATGGTTTACGCGCCGGCGCAGTCGGTTACCTATTGAAAGACGCACCGTCAGAGAAAATCGCAGAGGCGATCCGCGTCGCGGCTCGGGGAGAAACGTTTCTGCAGCCGTCTATCGCTGCGAAAGTGGTGGCTGAGTTCGCTCGTCTCACCAGAAAAACAGTGCGACCTTCAGAGTCAGGAATTGACCCACTCTCGGAGCGTGAACTGGAGATACTTCGTCTCATTGCACACGGCGCCAGCAACCGTGAAATCGCCGGCAAACTGTTTCTCGCCGAGGGCACCGTCAAAAACCATGTAACCAGCATCCTGGGAAAGTTGGACGTTCGTGATCGGACACAGGCGGCCGTCAAAGCCAAAGACAGCGGTCTTGTGTAGCGAGCGGAACATAGAGTGTAAAAGACCAAATTGGGGCAATAACTACTTGATTCAGTAGCCTCTCTTGAGTCGCAAACCACAAAAGGTTCAGCGGATAGACTTCGGGTCATTCGCGTTAACCCGTCAGTATCTTTATAATTCCGCCTTCCGTTATCCTGTCATCTCCCCGAGATTAAGCGCGTCATTATTTCTCCGTGAAAGTCGCCCGAATGGCTTCACTTCGTCCAACTATCGCCCTCGTTTCCACGCTCGGTGGCCGAAGTGTAACTGCAAGTTTTCTGGCTTGTTTCCTGCTGCTGTTGACCTTGCCAGGTTTGCCTTCAGCGCAACAACTGCAAGACCCTGGGTGGCAATGGCAAAACCCTTTGCCGCAAGGAAACACAATCAATTCGGTGCGGTTTGCCGGTGACAAAAGCCACGGCTGGGCAATCGGTAGCGACGGCGCCATCCTTCGCACCAGCAATGGCGGCTTCGAATGGGACCCGCAACTCTCGCCGGCAAGCACCACACTTTACGGCCTCTACGTCAAAGACAAGCGGCGCGCGGTAATCTCCGGTGCGCGCGGCGTCATCATGACGACCAAGAACAGCGGCGAGAAGTGGGTGGTACGACCAACCGGCATAAAAGATCATTTGTTCGCGCTAACCTTCGCGCCGGAAAACCAAATGTTGGGATGGGCCGTCGGAACGTTCGGCGCGATTGTCGCGACGACCGACGGTGGCATCACCTGGAAACCGCAGAGCAGCAACACGACAGCTCATCTTTTCGCCGTAGCTTTTCACGACGCTAACCTCGGCATTGCCGTCGGCTCGCGCGGCACACTGTTAGTAACCAACAACGGCGGCGCTGAGTGGAAGGCACATCCGGAGCTCGCCAGCGGTTTACTGACCGGCGTTTCGTTCGCCTCCGCCAAGCGCGCAGTAGTCGTTGGTTATCAAGGCACAATTCTGCAAACAGATGACGCCGGCGCTACCTGGCAGGTGCTCGATTCTCTGGTGACTACTGATCTCCATTCGGTTTTTTTCACCGATGAATTACATGGTTGGGCGGCGGGCGATAATGGCGTGGTGTTAACTACCGGTGACGGCGGCACGATCTGGTTGCCGGTCAACGTGCGTACCAGCCCAAAACTCACGACGTTATTTTTTGCCGACGAATCAATCGGCTGGGCGGCAGGTGCTGACGGTCTGGTGGTGCGCACCGACGATGGCGGACTTTCCTGGCGTCGTTTGACGGAAGGCGGCCGCGAAGACCTTTCTCACATTTATTTCTGGGACCGCTCTCACGGTTGGGCCGTCGGCGCGCGCGGCAAAATTCTTTACACGAGCTCCGGCGGGAAGAACTGGACCACGCGCCCCTCGGGAACAACCAACCGGCTCAATTCTGTGACCTTCATCGATCAAAAGATTGGTCTCGCCGTCGGCGAGCAAGGCACCATACTGCGCTCGACCAACGGCGGCGTTTCGTGGGACGTGATTGCGGTTGAAGCAAAGGAAGATCTTTTCAGCGTCGATTTTGTTACCGCGACTCTCGGCTGGATAGTCGGCGCGCGCGGCGTTGTCTTGCGCACTGAAGACGGCGGGCAAACGTGGCACTATCAAAGATCGAACACGCTCAGCTGGCTCGAAGACGTGCGCTTCACCGACGCACAGCACGGCGTGGCTGTCGGTTCAAACGGCACGATTCTGCGCACGGAAGATTCCGGCGAGACGTGGAACCGGGTCGACAAAAACTTGCGCGAGTGGCTGTATGCGCTGGAGTTCTTTGACGACAAGCGGGGTTATGCGGTCGGTGCGCGTGGAATTATTCTGCGGACTGATGACGGCGGCATTACCTGGAAAGACGTCGAAAGCAGTATCAATACTAATCTGTTTGCGCTGGCACTGGGCGGACCAAACGACGTTCTCGTCGCCGGCGATCAAGGAAGAATCCTGCAGACGCGGGACGGCGGCGTTACCTGGGAAATTCAGCCGACGATAACCAGCTCGCCACTTTTTTCGATTGCCTATCGCGGCGGCTACAACATTTGGGTGGCTGGCCGTGGCGGCGCGATTCTGCGGCGCACCGATCCCATTGCCACCGTCGATCTACCCAGTCCGCGGTTGCCGCCCGGCTTACGCGGCAGCGCGCCAAAACTTGAACAGCAAAACGCACAAGCAACCGACGACGGCGACATTCCGCGCGCGAAGCCGCCGAATCGCAAGCCGCCACGGTAACAAAAAGGGGAAAGGGTAATGGGGGAAACGGGAGACCGCTACGGCTTGGAACGAATGCTTCCTCGTTTACCCTCTTCCCCTTTCCGCTTTTACCTGTTCTCTTATTCCCCTCTTCGTCTGAGCACTTCGGCCGCTACGGCCAGGGCTTGTTGATAGATGTCATCGTTGCCGAGAATTTCCATTTCCCTCCCCAGCAACTGCGCCGCACTTCTGTTTCTGACTGGCATGACGCGTCCGCTTTGAGCGACGTCACCGAGCCTCGCCTCAGAGAGGATGTGTAGATTGTCGTTGCTGCGACAGACTTTGAACGACGCAGACTCCGTAGCATCCGATTTCAATTCAACCCGCACCAGCCGCCCCGGCTTCCGCTCATCACGCTCGACGCGTTTGAGCTCCACCCGCACGGGTGCACCCGAACTCTTTGCAAACTCGAGAACAAACTTTTGTTCGTCCTCACGATTGGTTTGTTTTTCAGCCAGCTTCCAGCCGAGCCGGCTCGCGAGCCAACCCACAATCAGTAAAGCTTGTGGCGCCAAAGTCGCGCCTTGCGCTGGCGAAACATGATCAACCTCAACCAGATTGACGCTATCGAGTAACGACCGGTAGGTGGCGACGTCATAAAAGTCGGCTAGTAAGCCTCGCCAAAAAGTGAGGCGCGCCCAGTTCAAATCGCTAACTCCGACGTGGTCGTAACTCTTCCCGCTGAAAATGTCGTTGAGCTTTAACAGGTCGCGATCGGCGTCAACAAATTCGGCTGAATCCACCACCAGCCGGTCAGTTGCTTCCAGTAGCGAATCGCAAGTCTTGTTGGCAGTGTCTGGCGAAGATCGCCACCAGAGAAAAATCGGGAGGTCTGCCACCAGTAATGGCAAAGCAGCGCTTGGCAGTTCACTCACAAACTTGCCCTGAGCTTTTAGTGTGATCTCCTCGCATGCCAGTCGCCTGGCGCCGCTGCGTTTGTCTGTTTGGCAAACTGACTCAACAGACATTTCGATGTCCTGATCTGTCGCCTCAAGCAAGCCGCCCATGATCACCACGCGGCTGGGGTGGATAGCAGTCAGGTCGTTCAGAATCTCCTGAGAATTCTGGAGCGCTTCCTCATCCGCAACATAGACCAGCAGATTAGCGACGCGCGCGCGCAACACGGCCGCATTGCCGTCTTCGCGCGCTTCGGCATTTCCCTGCCACAACTGTGTTAGCTGTCGCTCGACAAGTTGAACGTCTAAAGTTTTTCCGACTGGAAGTTGCATTTTAAAAACGGACTTTGTGCTTTGTTCTTTGTACAAAGAACCCAGGACCCTGATTACAATTTTCTCCAGTTTCGACCATCGCGCTCAATCAGATCAAATGCCGCTTGCGGGCCCCACGAACCGGCTTCGTAGTTTGGAAAATCCGCAGCCGGCTTTTGCCAGGCTTCGAGGATCGGTGTCACAATTTCCCATCCGCGTTCGGCCATGTCACGTCGCGCATAAAGCGTCGAATCTCCCAGCATGCAATCAAGCAACAAACGCTCGTAAGCCTCCGGAGCTTTGATTCCGAACGACGACCCGTAACGAAAATCCATGTTGACTGAGCGGATACGCAGCGACTGACCCGGGAGTTTGGCGCCAAAACGCAGGCTGATGCCTTCGTTAGGCTGAATCCGAATCACCAACACGTTTGCCTGCAACGGCGCGTCCGAATCTTTGAAAAGCCGGTGCGGCACCTCTTTAAATTCGATGGCGATCTCGGTCACCTGCTTTTGTAGATGCTTGCCCGAACGCAGATAAAACGGGACGCCGGCCCAACGCCAGTTGTCGAAATACAGCTTCAGTGCCGCAAAAGTCTCCGTTGAAGAATTTGGATCAACGCCGGGCTCTTGCCGGTATCCAGCAACAGTGTCTCCCAGCACCGTGCCGGGACCGTACTGACCGCGCACCGCAAACGCGTCGATGTCATCGGCTGGCAACGGTCGCACCGACTGCATTGCTTTGATTTTTTCGTCACGCACGCCATTCGCCGACAACGACGCGGGCGGCTCCATCGCAATTAGCGACGTCACCTGGAACACATGGTTCTGAATCATGTCGCGCAGGGCCCCGGCCTTTTCGTAGTACGCGCCGCGCGTTTCCACACCCAATGTTTCGGCGTTGGTGATCTGAATGTGATCGATGTATTGCCGGTTCCAGAGCGGTTCGAAAATGCTGTTGGCAAAACGAAAAACCAGCAGGTTCTGCACCGTCTCTTTGCCGAGGTAATGATCGATGCGATAGACCTGGCGCTCATCGAAAACTGTCGCCAGCTGCTGGTTCAACTCGCGCGCGCTTTCCAGATCGTGACCAAAGGGTTTCTCGACGATGATGCGGGCCCACGCTTGATTGGAACCAGGCGCTGCTGTCTGGCGCTGGCCAAGTCCCGCTTCGCCAAGCTGTTTCGCAATCAAACCAAAGAAGTCGGGCGCCGTGGCCAGATAAAAAAGTCGATTGCCGCAGGTGTTGAACTCGCGATCTATTTCCTCGAGTTTGGTTTTCAACTCGCCGTAGAGTTGGGCGTCACTGAATTCGCCGCCGCGGTAAAAAATTCGCGACGCAAAACTCTGCCAGGCAGCTTCATCAAGCGAGTCTTCATCGCTGAATTCGGTGACTGCCGCGCGCATATTCTCGCGAAACTCTTCATCAGAGATCGGCTGTCGAGCGGTGCCCAGAATTGCGAACTCGGCGGGAACCAGCCGCTGTTTGGCAAGACGAAAGAGCGCCGGCAAAAGTTTGCGGCGGGTCAGATCGCCAGTTGCGCCGAAGATGACCACCACGCACGGCGGCGCCGTCGGCTCGAGGCGCATGCCGGCGCGCAGCGGGTTTTCCGCGCCCGGCGAGTTTTCTGTTTTCTGGTTCTCAGCGATGAAGAAAGGATAGCACGACAACTAACCACCAAGAGGTCAAAGTCGCCAGGATTTTAAGGAAACGAAGATGTCTGAATGCTTAATCAAAACATGTCGGCGTTGGTAGGCGTACTTAGTATTGCCTGAGACGCCTGGCGACTTGGGGGGTTAGTTTCGATTCAATGGCTAGACGCGCACCGGATGCTCTTTGGCGTAGGAGTAGGCCGTGTAGGCGGCAACGATGTGGCAAATCCAGCCCAGACTTCCGCCCGTGCCAATCCAGAAACCCGGTGTAAAAATCAGCCAGAGAATGCCGGCGAGTATTCGGCCGTTGTATAGCTGTCCGACTCCGGGAATGATCAAGCTTAAAAGGCCGGCGGTAAATGGATCACGCATCGTTGGTACTCCTTAACTACTGCTGCGGGATCCCATACGACTAGCCAGAGGTTCAAGTTTCAGGTTTCGAATTCCAAGTTTCAAGTTCCTAGTTTCAGGTTTCAAGTTCCAAGGTTTGAGTTTCGAGGGTTGGCTCACTAGCGATCCGTGAAAACGCAAACCTGAAACTTGAAACTTGAAACTAGAAACGTGGAACTTGGATTGAATGTGTTAGTCTGCAGTAAGAACAGTGGCAACTCAGGTCGACAGACGACTCAGCAGAATCAGCAATCGCGCGCGCAAGATGCGCACTCGCGTACGTGACACGCGGCGCGAAATTGAACGTATCGCTAAAACGCCGACGCTCGGCGGCCTCTTCCTTTCCTTTCTAAAAATCGGCACCGTCGGATTTGGTGGCGGGCTTGCTGTCATTGCGCAAATCAGAACGCTCGCCGTGCAACAACGTCGCTGGCTATCCGAACAGGAGTTTGCCGCCGGCTTTGCTCTCGCCCAGACGTTACCCGGTACGGCCGCGGGCAACACCGCAACTTACGTTGGTCTCAAGATCCGTGGCTGGCGTGGCGCAGTCGTTTCAATCACCGGATTCATCCTGCCATCGATGCTGATGATGATTGCGCTAGCGATCCTTTACCGGCATCTGCGCTACCTGCCTGACACTGATCGACTTTTTCACGGCCTGAATGCCGCGGTGGTGGCGTTGATAATCGTCACTGCCTGGCGCATGGGTCGCAACACCCTGATCAAACCCTGGCAATGGATACTGGCTTTTTCTTCGTGCATCGTGGTTGCATTTTTTAGTGCGACCGTGCTGGAAGTCGTGTTGGCGGCTGGACTGATCGGCATCTTCATCGACTCTTTCGCTGAGAAGCAATTACGAAAACTTGGCAAGCTCAAAGGCGTGACTTCGCGTCGCAAGCGAATCGCAGCCCGCGTTACGTTGCAGCGCAGAAAACGCCGGCAACGACAAACCAGCTTTGTCGGCGGCTACCTGATGCGCGCGATGGCTGAAGAACGATTACGCCAGGCAGATCAGACTTCGGAGGACGGGACGGAAGAAAATGAAGACAAGCCGCAAACGTCCGACGGCCCAACAAACACAACGCTGCGGTCGCTGTCTATCTTCGCTGTGGCGATGCCAATTCTGACGAAGGTAGCGCTGCTCATTACTCTCTCGACGATCTTTTTGCGCATCGGCACGATCACTTTCGGCGGCGGTTTTGTAATGATTCCGTTGATTGAATCAGAAGTGGTGGATTCACATCACTGGTTAACGCATCAGGAGTTTGTAGACGCCACTGCCCTCGGCCAGATCACACCGGGTCCGGTCCTCATCACAGCAACGTTCATCGGGTATCGCGTGGCCGGAACTCTCGGTGCGCTGGCTGCGACGATTGGAATTTTTCTGCCGTCGTTTGTGATGACCGTCGTGGCGGGATCGTCACTCGCTCGTTTCCACACAAATAAGCTCGTGCAGTCGTTTCTTCGGGGTGTAACACCGGCGGTGGTGGGTTTGCTAATCGCCGCCGGCATCAGCATCGGCCGCGCGGGAATTCACAGCTGGGTCGGACTTTTGATTGCGTTGATTGCCGGCGTGGTGCTGGTGCGTTACCGGCCAAACGCGATCTGGGTAATTATGGGAGCGGGGCTCGTTCGGTTTGTCATCGGTTTCTTTGTCGCGTAGACACTGAAGCCAGGTCAAACTAACAAGCCAGCTTACGGGGACCGCGAGCGTCCCAGTAAGCTGACTTGTGTGATTCATCCTTCGCCAATGCCTCCTAAACTCACCAAACCTGGCAGCGTTTCTCCGGTGGACGAACCATCGCTTCGCCAGCCTGGCAGTGAAATGCTTCGGCAAACTGTGGCATGTTGGATAGCGGTCCATTGACACGAAAACGACCGAGCGGATGTGGATCGGTAAGGATCTGTTGCCGCATGGCTTCGGCAGTTTGCTTACGACCCCAAACCTGCGCCCAGCCAAGGAAGAAACGTTGTTCCGGCGTAAAGCCATCGATATCCGCCGGACGCGGTTTGCCTTGCATCGACTTCTGGAACGCGAGCCACGCGATCTTCAAACCGCCTAAGTCACCGATCGACTCACCAAGAACGAGTTTCCCGTTCTGGTTCATCGAAATTTCTTCGACGCGGAAACTTGAGAACTGTTCTTCGACGCAATTGGCCCGATCCGTGTAATTCTTCGCGTCAGCTTCGGTCCACCAATCCTTGAGGTTACCGCGTAGATCAAACTTTCTTCCCTGATCGTCGAATCCGTGTGACATTTCGTGGCCGATCACAGCGCCAATCGCGCCATAGTTCAGCGCATCGTCGGCAGTCGAATCAAAGTAAGGTGGTTGCAGAATGCCTGCCGGAAAAGCGATCTCGTTTAGTAAGGAGTTGTTGTAAGCATTCACGGTCGGTGGGGTCATGCCCATCTCGTCGCGCGCTGGCGGTTTGCCGATCTTCGCGAGATTTCGCTGGCGCTCGAATTCGCTGGCTCGCTCGAGATTGCCGATAAAAGAGTAGCGATCGATCTTCAGAGTCGAATAGTCACGCCACCGATCGGGATAACCAATCTTGACGCGAAACGCATTCAACTTGGCAATCGCCGCATCACGAGTGGGCTGGCTCATCCAGTCGAGCGTCGGAATGTCCTGACGCAACGCCTCGATGAGATTGTCAACGAGGGCCTTCATGCGGGCCTTTGCCTCGGGCGGAAAAGCCTTCTTCACATACTCCTGCCCCAGCGCCTCGCCCAGGGTCTGATCCGTAGCAACAACGCAGCGACGCCAACGTGGTTGCTGTTCCTTGGTGCCATTCAGGGTTCTGTTGTAGAAGTCGAAATTCTCATTGGAGAACGCACTGGAAAGCGAGTCGGCAGCGTCGTGAACCAGGTGCCAACGCAGATAGGTTTTCCAGTCGTCGATTGCGACGCTGGTCAGCATCGCGTCAACGCCTTTGAAAAAGTCGGGATGGGCCACGTTGATTTCGGTGAACTTTGGCGCGCCGAGTTTGCTGGTATAAGTAGCCCAGTCGAAGTTCGTCATCACGTTCTTCAAATCTGTGGCTGCCATTTTGTGATACTGCTTCGAGGCGTCGCGCCGGGAAACGCGATCCAGCGAAACTTCAGCGAGTTTCTTTTCAATCGTCATCACTGTTTGCGCTTCGGCGGCCGCTTTATCAGGACTGTCGCCCAACAACTTGAACATATTGGTAACGTGCTTAACGTAAGCCTCGCGCGTGCTCGCGGCCTTGGGATCGTCCTTAAGATAGAAGTCGCGATCAGGCAGGCTCAGGCCACCCTGCCCGGTGATTGCAATCACGCTCTCGCTGTTTTTGAAATCCTGTCCGGCCCCAAATGAGAAGACGGAAGACACGCCGCGACGATGAAGTTGCGCCAGTATGGCGGGTAGATCCTGATAGCTTTTAAGTTTGTCGATGGCTGCGAATTCTTTTGCCAGTGGAGTAGTGCCGGCTGCGTCAATCTTCGCTTCATCCATGCAGCTTGCGTAAAACTCGCCGATCTTCTGTTCGTTGCTTCCTTTTGGCGCGGCCGTATTCTTGGCAGCCGCTTCGAGAATGTCGTGCAGCACGCCGATATTCTTTTCCCGCAAGGGACTATTTGTGCCCCACGTCGAGAAAGCCGGCGGGATTTCCGTTTTGGCGAGCCAGCCGCCATTCGCATATTGATAAAAGTCGTCACAGGCTTTGCAGCCCGTGCTGCACATGTTCGCAGGATCGAAACCGCGTGGTGCGGTCTGAGCGAATGCGGCGAAAGTAAATACGGCTGCAGCGACGGCCGCGATCAGAGGACGCAGACTAAGATAGCGCATGGAAAATGCTCCTTAAACAAAAGTGGGATTGGTTGAAGGCGACGCTAAACGACGACGAATGTTTACTAAAACCAGACGGGTCAATGCAAGTTTAGCCGACCAGCTAATACGCGGCGGCCAGTCAAAGGTTTCGGAAGCGATTGATTCGAGTTATTCTTTCTGAGTTCCACTTCCCACTTCTATGCCAACGTACCTTGATCCAAAAAATTGGAAACGCAAAGAAATCTTCGAGTTCTTTATAGATTTCGACAAACCTTACTTCAACATTGCCACGCAACTCGACGTGACCAGCCTGCTTGAGCTGTTGCGTCAGCGTCCCGCCGTCAGCGTCACCCTCGCTTACCATTATTTTGCTCTGCGCGCGGCAAACGAGCTCGAACCCTTTCGTTACCGGCTACGGGACGGCAAGGTAGTGGTCCACGACGTCATCCACGGCGGAACCACAGTGCTAATGCCTAACGAGAACTTCACGTTCGCGTACTTCGATTATGAACCTGACTTCGAAACATTTATCGCGCAGGCACAAGCGTCAGTGAATGAGATACGTGCCGGCGATGGGGCCTTCCAGCGAAACTCCGATGACAATCGGATTCACTTCACAGTTTTTCCCTGGGCTTCCTTTACCAGCTTTTCTCACGCGCGAAACTGGAACACGGAAGACTCGATCCCCAAAATGGCTTTCGGAAAGTTTCTCCGGGCAGGTGATCGCACGTTGCTTCCGTTTTCAGTAGAGGTGCATCACGCGCTGATGGATGGTGTTCACGTGGGACAATTTGTTAATCGAATGGAAGCAGCGCTGGCCCATCCGGAAAAATATATCGCGCCGCCAAAATCTCAACCAGCATAACGTTCGGCATTTGGAACAATATTATTGACATCCTTTAGAAGCGCTAACTAAGATGGACTCTCCTCGCGGGTCGTTAAAATAAAAAGTCTGAAGACGATCTGAATCTCCGGCTCAGATCAACAATACAGGAGAAAATCATGCGCAACGCGTTGCTACGCTCCTTTGCTTCCAGGGCCAAAGGATTGGCTATTTGTGTATTTGTTTCCCTCTTGCTAACCGGCGCCGTAATGGCCCAAACCCAGATCACTACCGGAACGATTCAGGGGACTGTGCTTGATGCGAATGGCGCCGCCATGCCGGGCGCAAATGTCGAAATCAAAAATCTCGACACCAACTTGAGCAGAGCAGTGATTTCTGACGACGATGGCAGGTTTATCGCGCCGCAACTTCCGCCGGGTCACTACACTCTAACCGTCACCAAAACAGGCTTTGCGACACTCGTGGTCCAGAATGCAGATCTAACAGTGGGCCAGGCGTTGAATCTGCCAATTTCGATGAAGGTTTCGTCAGTATCGGAAACAGTGACGATCACCGCTACCCCAACTGTCGACACTGTAAAAACCGAAGCGAGCACCACGCTCGATGAAAAAACCGTCAACACCACACCAATCCTCGGCAGAAAATTCGAGGACTTGTTAACGCTAACGCCGGGCGTGAGCGTAGTGCAGGGACCGGACGGTGATGAAATAACCTTCGCTGGACAGCGCGGCGTTTTCAATAACGTCAGCCTCGACGGCGGCGACTACAACAACGGTTTTTTTGGAGAACAGCTGGGAGGCCAGCGTGCCGCGATCGATATCACGCTGGAAGCGGTCAAAGAATTCCAGGTAGTCGCGACCGGAGCCAGTGCTGAATTTGGTCGCACTGCCGGCGGCATCATCAACGTCATCACGAAATCGGGGACGAACTCAGTGCACGGGAGTCTTTTCCACTTCCAACGTCTCGAAGCGCTGAGCGCGAACACCTCAGACGGAAAGCCGCTGAAGGATTTTCATCGCGAGCAATTCGGCGGCACGATTGGCGGACCGATCTCGAAAGACAAATCGTTTTTCTTTTTTGCGTTTGAAGGCATTCACGAGAATCTGTCGCGCGCCAATCTCAGCGATCCAATTGGGACCACGCCGTGTACCGTGGCAGCTCCCGTGATTGGTAATCCGGCACACGAAGCGTTGATTAACAGTAACCCTGACTGTCAGCGCCTCGCGCTCATTAATTTCATGAGAACCAACCGAAGCCAGGAGGAAGGGCTTCCGGTTCAGCACCCGATCCGAAACTACGCCTTGCTTGGCAAGCTGGATTTCAATCTAAGCAGCTCGCACACGCTCGGTATCTCTTACAACTTCGACCACTCCCGGAATACAAACCAAACGTTTGATGTGTCAACTTACGGAAACTCAGCAAACGGGATCGAAGGACCTTCGAAGATCCACAACCTGAACATCAACCTTTTCTCCAACCTCTCCGCGAACAAACTAAACGAAGCTCACTTCTCGTATTCGCGTGAGTTGCGTCCCCGCGGCGCTACGCCTTCTAACGTGCCTGCCGACACTGGTGCCGGCTTTGCACCAAGCTTCCGCTTTGGTAATCCATTCTTTCTGCAGCCGGCAGTTGATGAGTTGCTCTGGCGTACACACGCGAAAGACAACTTCTCGATCATCTCGGGTAACCATAACGTGAAGGTTGGCGGCGAGTGGGTTCACACGCTGAACGATCAGGTCTTCCGGGGATTCTTTACCGGGCGCTATATATTCGACTCAGTGTCAGGTTTCCTGCGCTACGCCTCTCCGGCAGCGGCTGGTGGTTTTGGGCCGAACGCTGGTGAATGCCTTACGCCAACATTCGGCTTCATGGGATGGATTACAACTGGCGCGCCTTTTAACCAAACTTGTCCGGCCGGTAGCAGCGTAGGCGGCCCCTTGCTGCTTTATTTGCAGAACGGTATCTCAACCGGATTACCAGGTGTTCCAAGCCCGGGCAAATCGACGGTCAAGAACGAAGACTTAGGAGCTTTCGTTCAGGATAAATGGACTGTCCGTCCCAACTTTACCTTGAGTTTGGGACTACGTTGGGAAGCGCAGATCTTTCCGAAGGAAGTTGTGCCGCCCAGCCAAACTGCTTACGGTCCGTTGCTCAGCAATCCAAACTTTCCTTCAGATGGCACGTTGCATAGTCCGAAGAAGGAGTTTCAACCACGGGTTGGTTTCGCGTGGGACATTGGCGGTAAAGGAAAATCCGTGCTGCGCGGAAGCTACGGCATCTTTTACGGCCGGCAGAACATGCTCAGTCAGGTTGGATCAATTACCGACAATGGCGTGCAGCAATATGGAATAGCTTGCGCTTCGAGTTTCGGCTGTTCGAATGGTTCCGGGCGACCAGTTTGGCCCAACATCGTTGCAGTCGCCCCTGGCGGCGGCATTCAACCTGGTTCTTCCATCCGCGTCTTCAGCAAGGACTATGCAAATCCGCGCATCTACACTGCGAACGTACAGTTTGAGCAACTGATCGCTGACGACATCTCCGTTTATTTCGACTTCACTCATTCCAAGGGCGTGCATCTGACGCGATTTATCAACCTCAACCGGACCGGACCTGCTCCGCTTCCGGCCAGCCCGTTGTTCCCAACACTCGGCGACGTGTTTGTAACGACCGCCGTGGGGAAATCGTTGTACCGCGGCTTCACTGCGGGGATGAGGAAACGCTTCAGCAAGCATTATCAGTTTGAGGGGAATTACGTGCTGTCGAAGGACGAGGACGACGATTCTAACGAACGTGATCCGTTCACCGATCGTTCGTTTACGCCTTTCAATTTGTCCCTCGACTATGCGGCCTCAGACCGTGACATTCGGCACAAGTTTAACTTCTTCACCTCTATCGAAATGCCTGCAGGTTTCGAAGGCAACTTCCGCGTGCAGGCGCGTTCGGCACAACCGATTACGCCGGCAACGGGGCGCACCGCGACCAACCGCAATTCGGAGCGCAAAGACAACAACTACTTCTCGTTTGATTGGAGATTGCAGCGCCCGTTCAAGTTTGGCGAGCGTTTCGCGATCGTTCCGGTCTTCGAGATGTTCAATACCTTCAACAACAAGAACTTGATCAATCCGTTGACCGGCGCGGCACTGTTCAACTTCGACGGCTTCCTGCGACAGGGAGTCGGCGATCCGCGTCAGGTGCAATTGGCAGCGAAGTTCTTGTTCTAAAGCTGCGGGGCAGTCGATCGAAAGGGGCACGCTTCGGCGTGCCCTTTTCTTTTGGTCGGGGGCGGAATCTGGCCCTTCACCTTCATCAAGGCGCGCCACTTGACTTACTGGGAGCGCGGGCGTCCCCGCCCGCCGTCGCACATAAAAAACCCTTTTCCGCTCCGCACGCATTTGCGGGCGGGGACGCCCGCGGTCCCAGTAAGTTGACTTGAGTCGTTCAGCGAACGTGAATGCTAGCCAAGTTGCGCTGCGATTGATTTCGCAGTTTGGGCAGGTGGTCCTTCACCTTCATCAAAGAGTGTCAGTTAACTTACTGGGAGCGCGGGCGTCCCGCCCGCCGTCGCACATAAAAACCCTTTCCGCTCCGCACGCATTTGCGGGCGGGGACGCCCGCGGTCCCAGTAAGTTGACTTGAGTCGTTCAGCGAACGTGAATGCTAGCCAAGTTGCGCTGCGATTGATTTCGCAGTTTCAGCAGGTGAGGTTTTTGTCGTGTCCAGTAACAATCCGCTCGGGAGTTTTGGGTAAGCAAAAGCGCCGCTATCCCGCAACGATTGATAAAGTTCAACCGAAGTCAGCTTGCCAAACTCTTTTCTTGAGTCGTCTTCCATCCTTGTCTCCAACTCAGACTCAGAACAAGTCAGTTCCACAAAGACGACCTCGCCGCCGTGAGCCCTCACCACCTGAAGCACGTCGCCGATAAACCGCTCGCGCACGGTGCGTTCAGGATTGAAGGTGAAGATTATCGAAACATTTTGTTTCGCGGCTTCCGCGAAAGCGTCAAGCCAAATCTGCTCGCGCAAGTTAATGAACGGCTCGCTGCCGAAAGGAAATAACGAGGTCACCAGATCCACCGTCAAGTGGTTATGAAACAAACGAAAGCTGGTGAGCGTCGCTAGTTCGCGCGCCACAGTTAGTTTTCCCACCGCCGGCGCGCCATGAAGGAAGACAAGTTGCATCGTCGGCATCTTAACTAACATTTCACTTTTCAGTAACAACGATTTAGGAATCAACCTGCAGAATCTTCCGCAGATACTTAGAGCGGCAGTTCGCGCAAGCGACACGAGGCCATTCGTGGATCGACTTTCCGGTTAGTCGCCGTACGACAAATCAGGGGGCTTGTACGACGACCAGAAGTTTGGAAAATCGATTAGTTGGCGCTACGTATTCCCACCAACGCCAAGGCAAACGAGTCACGGGTACATCGCACTCACTACTTGTTTGCTGCTGAAACGACCATGGGCCCTGGAGGCACCGGCCCCCTCCAGGGCTTTTTTCTTGCGCCAGATTCTGCTAAAGAGATGTGCAGTCAGCACCACCTGCGGTAGCGGGTGGGTGGGTGGGCAGGCTTCCCGATTTCTTCCGGATGATCCACAAGAATCTGACTCACCCGCTACCGCAGGTGGAACTGACCTCATTTCACTGCGCGATGAAAACACTGCTCATCTTACGACACGCCAAAGCCGAAGACGCTGCTCCTGGCCAGTCTGATTTCGAACGCGTCTTGAAAGATCGCGGTCGAGATCAAGCTCGAGCCATCGGTCTGTTTATTAAGGAGCGGATGCTGAACATCGATCTGCTCTTGTGCTCAACCGCCGCCCGCGCCAAAGAAACTGCGGAAATAGTAATGGTGGCAGCCACCTCAAATGCAGATCGCCGCACCGAGGCCCAACTCTACGAGGCGAGTTCGCTGCAACTGTTTGATTTGATCGTGAACCTCAGTGATAGTGCCAGCGCACTTCTGATCGTGGGTCACAACCCCGGACTGGAAGACCTGGTGCATCTGTTGAGTGATCGCACTTGCCAGCTCGAAACTTGTAGTCTTGCGAGAATTGAAATCGACGCAGACTCGTGGGGTGATCTTGCCGAGGTGAGCGGCAAGCTCGACTGGGTGGTTAACTCACAGGACCTGCTGGATGAATAGAACTGCCGGTTCAGCGTTCGCTGACAAACTCTCCGGCCGCCGCACGTTTTTGATTCCGCAACCTCGCTGCCAGCATCGCATAAAAGCACCTCAAGCACATGCCATAAGCGTCGTCGCTGGCGTTCTCACGAATTTTTGCTCCACACGAAATACAAACTACTCTGAATGCACTGCTGCGTTTCTGTTCCGCCATTTCCTTGCCCTCCAATTCTGTTCGCCGTGAGTTTGAGGCCGGCGCGTTACAGGGCGATAGCCGCAGCGTTAAATAAAAATTAAGAAACTCCTTTTCCTCTTGCCTTGGCGTGGACAAGTGAGATGGCTAACGGGCAGTGTCAATTCGTGTTTTTTCGTGTCTTGGGTTGTGTGTGTTCGTGGATCAAGTTTTTTTTGACGTCAGCCAAAAACCAATTCACCAAACCGACACGAAACAAAAGCCAAATCACACGAAAGTCTTCGCAGCGGTGCTGATGACAGCACTTCAAAACCTCACCCGATCGCCGAGTCTGTAACAACACGTTCAGCTGTCATTCAGAACTCGCAAGCCTGTGGAAAAAATTTACCTCACCCAGTTAACATTTTGGTAACATGCGTCCAGTTCGCGCTTACCCCATGAGCGTTTAGAAAATTCAGGACAACCAAAACCGACGCCATTCTTGAGTTCGCCGGTTAAAGCTGGGAGGAAGAATTGCTACCCAGACTTCGCGGAACACTCTTCACTGAAAGACTTCGAGCTGCCTGGCTCGCGAGTGTTCTTCTGATCGTTTCTCCTGTCTTACTGAACGCAGAACCAAAAAGCAGCAACGTTGTTTGCCGGGCTGAACTCTCAGCAACTCGTCGCGAAGAGCTGGCTAACAAACTGCGAAAAATCTCCGGACTGAAAGATTTAAGATTTGACGAGCGCGGATTCCTGCGCGCCGGCGAAAGTTTGTCCGGTGGTCAAAGCTCCGCCAGCGCACGCACACTCATCGCCGAAGCAATGCACGGCAGCAGTGTTTTGGTGATTGAAGACGCCAGTAATCAGGCGAACGTGGCGTTTGCGCAAGTAGTGCCCGGCAAGTGGAAAACAAACGCGCAGAGCAGTCCGCCGGTCTTCGTCATTCAAATTGATTTCGCTGATTTTGAACACCTGGTGGGAGACAATCAGGCGCGCGACGCCTTCAATGTGGGCTGGGTTTTCCTGCACGAACTTGACCATGTGGTCAGCGACAGTCCGGACGCAAGCAAGCTCGGCGAAACCGGAGAGTGCGAAGCCCACATCAATCAAATGCGCCGCGAATGCGACCTGCCGGAGCGCGCGGATTACTTTTCTGAACTCTCACCGCTGACTAATGGCAACACGTTCATGACGCGACTGGTGCGCCTTTCGTTTGCCGCGCAGGAGCCGGCTACAAAAAAGAAAAAGCTTTACTGGCTTACGTGGGATGCGAACGCAGTTGGCGGCGTCGAGCTCAGCCAGGTCGCCTCGGCGCGGTAAGAGGCGCCAACACTTCACCCACTTCTGCCTTCCGATTAATCAATTCCCTGACAGTTGTTAGAAGAGTCTAGTGCTGCGTACCCGCGGTTGCTTTCTTGATTGCAGGTTGCGGTGGCTGTGTGTGCGCTTCCTCGTTGAGTCGCTGAAGCGTTGAATGGATGGTGAGCAGTGTTTCCTTCAGGTCCTCGAGTTCGCGCGGTGATCTGTCTTTCGCCGCCAAAAGCGCGGCGACAATTTCGCTGCTGACTTCGTGTGAAATTGCCATGCGTCTCCCGCAAATCTGAACGCGATCCTAAACAAAAGCCATTCGCCTGAAAGGTGAAGTTATCCTACTCTCGCCCTGTTACTTTCATGTTAACAAGATGTTAACTCGCGCGTTTTAATCCCAAAGTCCAAAGTCAGTTGTTCAAAGTCAGTTTTGAGTTGCGGACGTTCGACTTTGGCCGTTCGACTTTGGACAAAAAGGCCCGCGCGAACTGCCGCCACTCCGCTTCCCCAGTAACAAACATTTAAGGCGCTATTCACAGCAGCTTAACCTGGCCTCACTAGATTCGCTGCTTGCAACTCAGCAGGCATACCAAATCAACATCAAGCAGGCTCGCGCTTCTACGCAAAGGAATCGTGAATGGCTTCAATCAATTTGCAATTCTTGGAAAACTGAAAGGGATTCACCATGCATAACCCACTTTACCCCCGTGTCCAATTCCGCTTTCTCCTGGTCGTGCTGGCTACACTGATTCTTTTGCCCCTGGCCGCTAATGCTCAAGTTGACTCCGGAAGAATTTCCGGCGTTGTCACTGACACGAACGGCGCGATAGTTCCCGGCGCTACCGTCGTAGTCAAAAACGAGCGAAACGGTGAGGAACGCACCACCACGACGAACGAAGAAGGACGGTTTCTCGTCACCGGGCTCCATCCTTCAGGCTACACGGTCACTGTCAACGCACCGGAACTTTCAGTCAAAGCGACGAACGTTCAAGTCCTGGTGGGCCAGGAATTGAACCTTCCTTTGACGGTCCAGCCCAAAGGACTTGAAGCGCATGTAGACATCGTCGGGGGTGGCGACGCGGTAGAGTCAACCGGATCAGCCGCGATGGGCGCCAACGTAAATCCACGCGAAGTTGAAACGCTGCCGATCAATGGCCGTCAGGTCTCGCAACTCTACTTACAAGCACCTGGCTCGGTGAATAGCGGCTCCGGCACGTTCGGAGACATTCGCTTTTCCGGGCGCGCCGTGCAACAGAATATCGTCCGCTACGACGGTGTGGAAGGATCGGCAATCATCGATGCGAGTCCGGGCAACCTCAACGGCGAGATCGCGACGCCCTTCCGTCTGCAGTCGTCACTGGAAAATGTGCAGGAGTTTCGCGTTGATTCAAACAACTATCCGGCAGAGTTTGGCACCGGCACCGGTGGGCAAATCAGCATCGTTACCAAGCAAGGTGGTAACAGCTTCCACGGGTCGGTGTTTGAATATTTCAGAAATGACAAGCTTGATGCCGCAAACTTCTTCGACAACATAGTAGGCACCAAAGCGCCACTGCGCTTGAATCAGTTTGGCGGCTCGCTTGGTGGGCCAATCGTCAAAAACAAACTTCTGTTCTTCGGCTCTTACGAAGGCTATCGGCTGCGCGCCGGCATCAACTCCGTGGAAGCAGTTCCCGGTGATGCCGCTCGCATCTGCGCCGCCATTGCGCCGGCAACTTGTAATGCAACTCAGGTGTCGTTCTTGTCGGCGTTTCGCGCACCCGAAGCAGCAATCATCTCGCGCGGAACCGGCTCGAACTTGTTTGACGTAGCCCAACTTCAGGCAAACTCAACCGTCAACGAAGACGCGTTCGCCGCTCGCTTCGATTACAAGATGAACGCAGCAAACTCCGGTTACTTCCGCTTCTTCCGCGACAAAGGCACGAACGTGCAACCCGAAGGCGTAACCGGCCGGCGCGTATTGATCACCGCACTGCCGCAGAACGCAATCGTGGGCTGGCAAACGATTTTCTCGCCCCGGGTGCTTAACGAAATCAAGTTTGGTTATAACGGCGCGACCACGCGCATCAACGGTCAGGCCCCGACCGTCAACGGCCTCGATCTCTCAGCGATTGTCCTGAACATCAGCGCGAATACCGCAAACTTCAATTTGCCGGGACAGGGCGCGTCAGCCGGTACCGCAGCGCCCGGAGGTTTGGTGCGCGCGAATTCGGCAACCAACGGTCGTGGCCAACCATACACACCCTATTCACTGTCCTTTATCGACAACCTCAATTACACCCGCGGCTCACACAATTTCCGCTTCGGCGGTGAGGTTCGCGCCATCCGCCTCTACACCGATCGCCTCGGCGGCACGACTTACACTTACTCGAGTCTGCAAAACTACCTGACGGCAACGCTGCAATCAGTGCAGTACGTCGGCGACCTTTCCAGCACCAGTCCATTTACCGGAGTTTCCGGACAGCGCTTCGCGAAGCAGGAGTACTACATCGCCTACGCGCAGGATCAATGGCAGGTTCGTCCGGGACTCACTCTGAACTACGGTCTGCGTTACGAGTTCTACACTCCCCTCCGTGAGAAGAGCGATGCGCAGATACTTTTCGACATCACCACCGGAACGTTCCGCGATCCCAAATCGGCTGCTTACAAAACTGCGAAGAACAGCTTTGGCCCACGCATCGGTCTGACCTGGTCGCCGAATTCAACCGGCAACGGCTTCTTCTCCGGCGGTCACAGCGTCTTCCGCGCAGGCTTCGGCAACTAC
This sequence comes from Pyrinomonadaceae bacterium, assembly GCA_035472495.1. GTDB lineage: Bacteria > Acidobacteriota > Blastocatellia > Pyrinomonadales > Pyrinomonadaceae > PSRF01. The sequence goes on from DATIPD010000011.1 coordinate 795,738, forward strand.
TATGGACCGGGCCAAACTGAAGATCAGATTCAACCGATCGAGAGCGATCGCATTCAGACGACTATTACCAGCGGCGCCGGTTTTGGTTTCCCTGCCGACATCCCGGCCATCGTCAACAACTTCAACAACAACCCCAACAACCGCGCTTATCAACCGCGCGCTTACGCCAACGATTATCTGGTTCCGGAGAAGGTTTATCAGTTCAGCTTCTCTTATCAACAGGAACTTCCCGGTCATCTGGTTAGCACCGTTGCTTACGTGGGCAGTCGCGGACGCAACCTGTTCTTGCGCAGTGTGGCGAATCAAATCCTGCGCGGTCAGGCCACGATCGCTTCGACTGCAACCTCGCTGCCAACGGGCGCCGGCGTAGTCAACATTCTGAACGGCGCGGGCACTCAGGTTACGGCGGTCAGAACTGTGCGCGAGTTTTCAATTCCCAACGGCAACAACGTCCTGAATCCGTTTGCTGAAGTCGACTTCAAAACCAGTGGTGGTGATGACACCTACAACGCCTTGCAAACTCAGCTCACGCGACGCTTCAACACCGGACTGACAATGAATGCGCAATACACGTTTGGAAAATCGGTCGGTACGACGGCCGGTTCGAACGAAGCGCGCACGGCGGCAAACAACGCCCGGAGCATTACTGAGTGGGAATACGATCGCAGTGTCAACAACTTCGACGTGCGTCACACCTTCAATGTGTCGGCGATTTATGACCTGCCCATTGGCAAAGGCAAGAAGTACGATTGGGGCACGACCGGTAATGCGCTGCTCGGCAACTGGGAAGTGGGCACCATCTTTAACGCCCGCAGCGGACTCCCAATTGAAGTGGGTATCGTTCGACCTGACGTCGCCGTGCAGTGTGTAAACGCTGGTGGTTGCACCGTCAACAACAGCGCGACGACCACCACGCTGGTACCGCAGGGCTTCACGGCGCAACTGCCAACCGTCAGCGGCACGAACCCGCTGCCGGTAGGTTTCGCCGCAGTAGTCAACGTTCCCGGCGGTGGCGCCTCGCGAAACGTGCGTCGGCCCGACCTGCTCGCCGGTGTCAATCCCTATCTGAACAACGATCGCAACATTCTCAATCCAGCTGCCTTCGCCATTCCGACGGCCGGCTCGTTTGGTAATCTGACGCGCAACGCGCTCCGTGGTCCAGGCTTCTGGCAATCGGACATCATTCTTGCGAAGCGCATCCCGATCACCGAAACAGTCAAGCTGCAATTCCGCGCTGAAGTTTTCAATCTCTTCAATCGCGCGAACTTTGCACTGCCGTCATCTACCTTGAACGTTGGTCTGCCGTCGCTAACTTTCAACACGACGGCCAACGCGTTCGTACTTGGCGGCGGACAGCAACCGGGGCAGGGCTACACGCAGTCGGCTGCGGGCGCGGCTTTCGGTCTGTTGCGTCAAACAGTTGAACGAACAGTTGGTCTGGGCACAAACCGCCAGATTCAATTTGCGGCGCGCTTGAGTTTCTAAACAAATTGTCCGGCGAACTTCGGCTCCGCAATATCTGGTCAGCAACCAGTCGGAGTTCGCCGGACAAAACGGGGATTAGGTAACGAAGATGGCAACCACTGAAATGTCGTTGAACGGAACCAAGCTTCCGCAACCAACCGCCGAGGATGCTTACGACGACGGTTACTTGCGGGTGGAGCACTTGAATTACTACGCGGCTTGCGGCGGTCAAATTCTGCGACTGCCGCGAACCGAGTTCTTGATTCTCTCGCGTCTGGTGCGCACGCCGGAAAGAATCGTGAAGAGTGAAGAACTCTGGGGATCCGCCTGGGGCGACAAGCCACTCAATACCGAAAGCCTGCACGTCTACATTTATCGTCTGCGAAACAAACTCGCGCCTCACAAACTTCAGATCGAAACGATGGTGAATGTCGGATACCGGCTGAGTTTGAAGAGCGCGACTGAGAGCTGAAAGTTCTGGTAGTGGCCTAATTTCAGTTTTCTCTGTGAAATCCTCTCCGTACTCTGTGCCTCTGTGGTGCTAAACGTTAGACAAAAACTCACCACAGAGTCACAGGGAGCACCGAGAACGCACTGAGGATTTCAAATTGGGGCACCACCAAAGTTCGACTAACACTCATTTAGAAACTCAGTTTCAACCCAAACTGGAACTGCCGCGGATCGAAGGCCTGCGTTGGCTGACCGAAGTTTGCGTTCGGTGTAGTTCCCGGGCCGAAGGTGTTGTTGGGCACACCGAAGTTTGCCCGGTTGAAAAGATTGAAGCCCTCTGCCAGCACATCCAGCCCGACGCGTTCACTGCTACGAAACCTCCGACTTAGGCGCAAATCAAACGAGGAAAAATCAAAACCCTGTCCCGTGTTGCGACCAACGCCGATGGGGCGATCGTTATTGTTCGTATCGAAGTTGCGATCACTGCCCAGCAAAACATTGAACGGCAAACGCGATGCGTAGGTGTAGATGTAACTTAGCTGAAATCCGCGCAACGCTTTTCTGAAACCTTCCGCTTTCCAATTCTCCGGCGCCTTAAACGATCCGCTTACGACCAAACGATGTCGCTGGTCGTTATCTGAACGGCCCAGGTCGTCTCGCAGGTTGAAGTTGTTCTGCGGCGTTGAGAAAAAGAAATTGCCAGCATCGTCGGTTGTCTTCGAGAGCGTGTAAGACACGCGCAGATTAACCCAGCGCGACGCCCGGTGGTTGAATGAAACAATCAGTCCGTTGTAGTAAGAGTCGCCTGCCCCTTCGTAGCGCCCGATGTTGCCCCAGTTTGGATCGGGCCGGCCCAGGTTAGGAACGCCTGCCGCTGCGGAAACGGTTGGCACGTTCACATTTCGCGAAGCGATGATGTGTAGTGTGCGCAGGTGGAGGTAACCCACCGAGATTAGCGAGTTGCCCGGCAACTCGCGATCAATTTGCACATTACCCTGCTCGCTGTAACTGACCTCGATGTTCGGATCGATGCGTGTGATATTTGGTCTAGTGACCAAGCTCCCTGGTTGCGCCGCGAGAACGTTGGGGAAAATCGGCGCACCCGTTTGCGTAGGTGAAAACTGCACCACCAGATATTTCGATCCGTCGCGCTGCAACGCATTCGACGTGGCGCGCAGCGGAATCCGATCGTAGTAGATTCCGAAGCCGGCGCGAACCACTGTCTTGCCGTCACCGGGCGCGTAGGCAAAGCTGAGACGCGGTGCAAGGTTGTTCTGGTCCGTGCGAATCGGACTGGGCAAAAACTGCAAGTCGTATCTCAAACCGGCATTAATCGTGAGACTCGGAGTTACCCGCCATTCATCCTGAGCAAAAACGCCGGCATTGGGATTTGACTGAAACTGACTCGGCGCGCCAAACGCTTGTTGGTACGTGCTGTAGTTACCGCTCAAAAAATTGCTGAGCGAGTTAAACGCATAAACTCCCTGCACCGCTCCGGGAAAGACGATATTGACGCGGTTGTAAAGCAGATCGACGCCGAACTTTGGCAAATGCGCCCCGCGCACTATCGAGACATTATCTACCAACTCGAACAAATTGATGGCGCGTGCTAACGGCGAAGAAGTTGCCGTCCCGAAATTAGCAACGCCGGAAATTCCAACCGCCGGGCCAACGGTATCGTTAATAGGCGCGTTCAATTTGCTATTGGTGTATTGGAAACGAGCTTCGTTCACCGTGCGAGTGTTGACGGAGGTGATGTTAGTGACCGCTACAGTTTGATCGGTATCGTCCAGACCTGATCCGCGACTTATCGCATTCAAACCGCCAACCGTCCGCGAGTTCTCCGCTCCGATACGATAAAGACTGTAGCGCGCACTCAGCTGGTTGTGATTGTTGAGTTGATGATCGACACGCCCGAAGAAATTGGTCGTATCAAAACTCGCGGGCACGACTCCGGTGGTTAGCCGCGGCCCCGCGTAACCGACAGTATTGAGTCGACTGTTAATTGTGGCTGCGGCTACCGGCGCAATGGTTATCACGGCCGAGTAATTTCGTCGCGACTGCTCGAAGTTCGTAAAGAAAAAACTGCGGTTGTGTTTCAGCGGTCCACCCACGGAAGCACCGTATTGGGCTTGCGTTAGCAGATCTTTCGTCGGCGCCAACGGATTGCGAGCGTCGAAGCGTTGATTGCGCGCAAACCCGTACAGGTTCCCGCGCCATTTGTTCGTCCCGTTCTTCGTGAGGATGTTGAGAATTCCTCCAGAGGCCCGGCTAAATTCCGCAATGCCACCGGAAGTGATCACCTGAAATTGACTGATTACTTCCTCGCTGTAGTAAGTGCCTGTCAGGTCAGCCGCATCATCATTAGCGGAAAGACCATCAACTACAAAACTGTTGTTGAGGTTGCGTTGTCCGGCGATCGAAATTCCCTGACCCGGCACGGCTGACGTTTCCGCGAAGCGCTGGTTGCTGCCGGTGTTAGTTGGTGAAACGCCCGGCACCAGCAAGGCGAGGTCGAGGAAGTTACGGCCATTGAGTGGCAACTCATTTATTTCCGCCGGCCTGATTACTTCTGTAAGTTCGGTGCGCAACGTTTCGATCTGCGGCCCGTCCGCACTGATGTTCAAGTGCTCTATGACAATGGCGACTTCCAGCTTCAAAGAAAGATCGAGCGACTGCCCGACCAGCACTGTTAGTTGTTGGGTCAAAGTGGCAAACCCTGGCGCCTCGACTGAAAGCTGGTAACTGCCGACTTGCAGATACGGGAAACGATAACGACCTTCGAAATCCGACGTTGTGATCAGTCGCTGGTTAGTTTCGAGGTTCGTGACTGTCACATTCGCGCTTTTAACCGCAGCGCCGCTCCGGTCTTCAATACGACCACTCAAACTTCCTGACGTGATCGATTGCTGCGCATAGTTGCTGACAGCGCTCAGCAGAAACAGCGTCAGGAGTATCGAGATCCTGGCAATTCGAGAACTGTTCATCTGCGTCACTCCTCGCGAAAAAACGAACGGTCGCACCCTCAGAAAAGCCGAGGCTGGCGCGACAAAAAGTTGGACGACTCCCCAACTCAGCCTGCCGGGTGCTGCGTTGCGGTCGATGAAATACTGTTTGTGTTGGGACTCAGGAAAAAAACAGAGGCGGACCCCGAGGGCTGTGAAGCTGTACAAAGCCGGCACGGCTCGAGACGATGCTGCTGCGACTCTTAGATAGAACAACAAACTCTGGTTGGTGTTGACGTTGCGATCCGGAATCCGCAGAAGAGTTGCGTGGGCGTTTCGTTAATTCAAACGCGGAAGTGCAGGCGCCACAGTCAGGCGAACATGGGGCTGATAATGCCGCGGCGGAAAAATTAGGGCTAGCGGTGTTGCCAGCAACCGGAGCAGAGGCTTCGACAGTGGGAACGTCGTCCATGTCAGAACCATGAGCTCCCGCTACAAACGCCGGGTTGGCTTCGCTTGAAGTTTCGTCAGCTTGGTCGTGACCGTGATGCGCGGATCCGCGAGTACTCTGCGCGCAGGAACCCTGCATGCACGAGCCTGCTGCATGCGGCGCTCGGCCCGCGCAGCACGCGAGCGTGCAAAGTTCACCGGTCGCGGTGGCCGTAAAAACCAGGTTACTGCCAACCAGTGTCAGTAGCACGGCGAGCACGATAAAAGCTCGCGCCACAAATTTCACCACGCGGGCGCAACGGTCGCGCGTAGCCAAACCCGTTCCCTGATTCACTTCGTTCCGCATTGAGTTTTTCTGATGGAGTTAAGCATTTTTTCACGACGTGGGGTGATTGTGCAATCAGCTTTGGGCGTTTAGCGCTAAACGCAGAACACTTCGCCAGGAATCGGCGTATGATTAGTGAAATCAGCTGGAGGAGTCTGTTTATGTTTTGCCCGCGATGTGGTTCGACTCAGGACGAAGATTTGAAATTCTGCAAGTCGTGCGGCGCTAATTTGTACGCCGTACGACGCGTGGTCGACAGCAAAGAAACTGACGGTAAGGTTGACCGGAATGCGCCGTGGTTTGCGGCGATGGCTCTGTCCGATGCAGAAAGCCGGCGACGTGAAGAGGAGTTGTATCAGCGCAAAGGAATTGCGCCGGAGATCCAACGCTATAACGAAATCAAGGCCGGTGTGATCACTGGCAGCGTCGGTATCGGCATCGCAGCTCTGACCTACACGCTGATGCAGGGGATCATTTTGAGCGGCAACGTCTCTGTTGAGACGGCCCAGATCCTCAGCCGGCTCTGGGTGGCGGGCTTGCTACCGCTCCTCGTGGGATTGGCTTTGATAATAAACGGCATGTTTGTAAGTAAGAAGTTGGCCCAGGTTGTGAAGCGCGCTACCGAACCCGAGACTGACTCCCTCGGCAAAGGGACTGACCCGCTGGAGTTGCGTTCCGCCGATACGACTGAGTTTGCTCCTTCGAGTTTCAGCGTCACCGAAGGTACGACCAAACATCTAGAAAGCCACCGAAGCTAGACGAGTTCTTGTTTTCGTCATTCTTGTTGTATTTCGTAGTTTTCATTTCGTGAGTTAGTGGTTGATCTTAAGCATTGAGCGTTGAGTTGCAACAGACAAAGAAAAGCCACTAACAAACGCGAACAGAAAAACAAAACCACACGAACTTACGGCATGTTCGAAATCATCGATCTTAGTCAGGAAATCTTTCCTGGCATGCCCATTCATCCGGGTCTGCCCGACGTAAAGATCTCAGTGCACGCGTCGCACGAACAGTGGGACGGCATCACTGACAGCAACGTGATTACGCCCGCCGTCAACCTGCTCGAGTTAGGTGAACACACCGGGACGCACGTGGACGCGCTCAGTCACATGGCCCGCGAAAACCAGGGCCAGTCGATCGAGACAATGCCGCTCACCACCTTCTACACAGAAGGAATTTGTCTTGATGTTTCGCACAAAGGATTGCGCCAGTTGATCGAGATCGATGACTTGGAAAAAGCACTCACGAAAGCAGGGCTCGAAATCAAACCAGGAGAAACCGTTCTCTTGTACACAGATCACTATCGAAGAACTTACGGCAGCGACAACTGGTACAAAGCGCCCGGTCTCAGCGTTGCCGCGACGCGTTGGCTTGGCGAACAGAAGATCGCGGCGTTTGGCGTTGAACCGATGTCACCGGGCGTCGTCGATGTTTCCAATAAGGAAGTGCATCGCGTTTGCGGCGAGCTCGGCTTCACGCACTACGAGAACCTGATCAATTTGCATCAGTTAATTGGACGCGGGCGTTTTCGTTTTATTGGTTTGCCGCTGAGGATACGTGGCGGAACGGGCTCACCAGTGCGAGCGATTGCGGTGTTCGAAAGCTAGAAGTTCGGCGGAACAATCTAATCTGCCCTTGTCATTGTGAGGTCAGTACCGTCAGCAGTAGCGGATGGGTCGGCGATTCGCTGAAGCCAATGATCAAGACCACCCGCTACCGCAGGTGGTACTGACCTCATTCCGCAGGTACCGCAAACAAAAGGGCGCGTCCGCAGGAACGCGCCCTTCTCAATTTGTCACTCCCTAAAAGTAGTGATGACGCAGCGAGCCGTCGAATCTACCTTGTCGCAGGCAACAATTCCTGAAACCTGCGTCCAGAGTCACACGGACACAAATCGTTTCTGCCGAGTTTCTCGCTTAATTCTTTGTCGCCGTGAACGATTCGCAGGCCGCGCTTCACGCGCGTCTCGGAGGGATAGCCGCGACGACGTTTGCTGGTGCGTTCAAAAGGAGTAAAAGCCTTCGGTATGTTTGTTTCGCATGATCGTTTCCTCCGAAAGTAAGTCTATGCCCTAAGCAGAAGGGCCTGGAGTGTAGCAAAATCCTAAAAGTCGCTCATTTAGAACGCGGCGCTGCCAACCCCGCCAGTTAACAAATAGTTCAGCCGTCGTTTAGATAGATGTAACACCTCCCTTCTAGAGTGTGGCTTCCATTCTGGAACTCTGAGCCTGCACTGAAGGAGACAATTATGCCCCTATCACGGCCTCGTCTACGCGTCGCTGCTATCGCATTTTTAATCTTAGCTGTTGTTTTTGCACTTGCTTGTAGCGGTGGAGCGCCGGGCGGTGGCGCCGTGAAGCTGCAGGGCGCCGGAGCGACTTTCCCAAACCCGCTTTATCAAAAGTGGATGAGCGAATACGGCAAGCTTCATCCGAATATGCAAATCGACTATCAGCCGATCGGCTCCGGAGGCGGCATCAAGCAGATCCAGGCACAGACTGTTGACTTCGGCGCTTCGGACGCACCGATGAGCGATGCAGATCTGAAAGCTGCGCCCGGCGAGATATTGCACATTCCAACCGTGCTGGGAGCGGTCGTCGTTACTTACAATCTGGCCTCTGTGAAAGAGCCGCTTCATCTCACGCCCGACGTACTCGCTGATATTTTTCTGGGCAAGATTAAGAAGTGGGAGGACCCGCGACTCAAGACGGACAATCCTGGCGTTACGCTGCCGGCGGGTGACATCACTGTCGTCTATCGCGCTGATGCCAGTGGCACGTCTTATGTGTTCACTGATTACTTATCGAAGGTGAGTGCCGAGTGGAAGCAAAGTGTTGGTGCTGACAAATCGCCAAAGTGGCCCGTTGGTCAGGCTGGTAAAGGCAACGATGGCGTGACGGGACAAATCAAGAACCAACCAAACACGATCGGTTATGTAGAGCTTGCTTATGCCACGCAAAACAAACTCCCGGTAGCGATAATCAAAAATGCCGCCGGCAAATTTGTTGAGCCTACCATTGACGCTGTGAAAGCTGCGGCGGCGTCAGCTGAAACGCCCGAGGATCTACGCGTTTCCATCACCAACGCCGGGGGCGAGGCTGCTTACCCAATCTCCAGCTACACCTACATTCTGGCCTACAAGGATCAGAAGGATGCAACCAAAGGTAAAGCTTTGGTCGACTTTATCTGGTGGGGCATTCATGACGGTGAGAAATTCACGGGGAGCGACTACGCACCGCTACCAGCGGAAATCGTCAAACGAGCCGAAGCTAAGATCAACTCCATAGTCTCAGGCGGGAAACCTTTACGATAAAACTTCTTCTCCAGTCGCCAGTCAGGAGTCGACATTCTGAAAACACCTGGACTGGGGAGCGGAGCGAAGATCGCTGACTGGAGAATCATGCTGGCGACTGGCGACTGAAGACTAATAACTGATGACGACTCATGACTAGTTTCCGACAGTCCCTGTCAGCCACCGGCAATACCGGCGACGCGATTTTTCGCCTCTTGCTGTTGGCTGTTGCTGGTCTGGTTTTCGTGATCGTAGTGGGCATGATTCTCGCCCTGGCCGCGAAGTCGATGCCGTCAATTCGCCAGTTCGGTTTTGGGTTTATTACCAACACTGAGTGGAACCCGGTAAAGAGTGAGTTTGGCGCGCTTGCTTTTGTGTACGGCACAGTGATGTCGTCGCTGATCGCGCTGGTAATTAGCGTACCGCTGTCACTTGGTATCGCGATCTTTCTGGTAGAACAAGCGCCACCACAAATCGCGCGACCAATTAGGTTCCTGGTAGAACTGCTCGCCGCGATTCCCTCGGTCGTCTATGGCCTCTGGGGAATCTTCGTGCTGGCGCCGCTCCTGCGAGTGCACGTTGAACCGCCATTGCAACACTGGTTTGGTTGGCTACCGTTTTTTCAGGGCTCCGTGACTGGAATCGGTTTATTTACCGGCGGCATCATTCTGGCGATCATGATCACGCCAATCATTTCCGCAGTTGTGCGCGACGTGCTGGAGGCCGTGCCCAGCACCCAACGCGAAGCGGCGTTGGCCTTAGGCGCTACCAAATGGGAAACAACGCGCGTGGTCCTGGTCAATGCCGCACCGGGTATTGCCGGCGCAGTAATTCTGGGACTAGGCCGTGCGCTTGGCGAAACGATGGCGGTCACGATGGTGATCGGCAACCGTGCACAAATCAGCGCTTCGCTTTTCGCTCCGTCGTACACAATTGCGTCGGCAATCGCGAACGAGTTTACCGAGGCAACACAGGATCTGTATCTCAGTGCGCTGGTTGAGTTGGGCCTGATTCTCTTCCTCGTGACCTTTGTAGTTAATGCTATTGCCAGATTCCTGGTTTGGAATGTGACGCGCAAAACGACCGGCCTCGGTAGTCCGGCGTAAAGAACAGTTTCGAGTTTCAAGTTTCAAGTTTCAAGTCAAAAACCAGGACTGGGCGATCCGAACCTTCAGACGTGAAACTTGAAACTTGAAACTTGAAACTTGGAACTCGAATGAGACAAGTTGATCGAATACGACGCACGACAAGTGCAACCATGACGACGCTCACAGCGCTTTGCACCGTGGTGGCCGTCGGCGTGCTGCTGGTCATCCTGGGCTATATCGCGATGCAAGGTTTCAGCGCGCTGAACTTGAGTTTTCTTTTGAACGATCCGCGTCCGGCGGGCGAAGGTGGCGGCATACGCAACGCGATAGTCGGCTCGCTGATGCTGCTCCTGCTTTCGTCCCTGATCGGATTGCCGCTGGGAGTTGGCGTTGGCATCTACCTTTCTGAATTTGGCAGTGGACGCTTTGGTAGCGCTGTTCGCTTTCTGGTTGACACGCTGACCGGGATTCCTTCGATCGTCACCGGCGTTTTTGTTTACACGATCGTAGTCGTGCCTCTGCAACATTTTTCCGCGCTCGCCGGCGGCGTTGCGCTGGCATTGATCATGATTCCGATCGTGGCCCGCACTACCGAAGAGATGATTCGTTTGGTGCCGCATAGTCTTCGTGAAGGAGCGCTCGCTCTGGGGGCGCCACAATGGCGCGTGACGCTGGGAGTGGTTGTACCGGCGGCGGCTTCTGGAATTGCGACCGGCGCAATGCTCTCAATTGCGCGCATTTCAGGTGAGACGGCGCCGCTTTTGTTCACCGCCTTTGGCAGCCGGTTCCTAAGCTATAACCTCGATCAGCCGATCGCGTCGCTGACCGTGCAAATTTACAACTACGCCATTTCGCCTTCCGACGAATGGCACGCGCAGGCATGGGCGGCGACACTTGTCTTGATGACGTTGATTTTGTCAATAAATATTGTGGTTCGATTTCTAACGCGCAAGCGTTTTTAAGTCTTGAGTCGACAGTCTGGGGTCTCCAGTCAATGACTGTTGACTAACGACTGTTAACTGACGACTGCTGACTGGGGACTGCTGACTGGCGACTTATGAGTACCGCGCCAACAATTACGACTAAGATCGCAATGCCAGAATGGAAATCTGGCGGGCAGGATTTGCTGCGTTCGGAAGACGCGGCCAAAATTTCCGTCCGCGGCCTCGATTTCTTCTACGGCAAGTCGCAGGCGCTGCACAGCGTGTCGCTGGAAATTCCTGAACGGATTGTCATGGCCTTCATCGGTCCGTCGGGTTGTGGCAAGTCGACCTTCCTGCGCACATTGAATCGCATGAATGATGTCATTCCGGGAACCCGTGTATCCGGTGAAGTGTCGATTGACGGCCAGGACATTTACGCCCCAGGCACAGACGTCGTTGATCTGCGTCGTAAGGTTGGTATGGTTTTTCAGAAGTCGAATCCGTTTCCGAAGTCGATTTTTGATAACGTCGGGTACGGTCTGCGAATAAACCATTTGACGGCCACTAAAGCTGAGCTGGAAGAACGAGTCGAGCAGGCGCTGAAAGATGCGGCGCTTTGGAATGAAGTTAAAGACCGGCTGAAGACTTCGGCGTTGAGCCTGTCAGGCGGTCAACAGCAACGACTCTGCATCGCGCGGGCGCTGGCTGTGCGGCCTGAGGTAGTATTGATGGACGAACCAGCGTCGGCACTCGATCCGGTAGCCACGCACAAGATTGAGGAGTTGATTGTCGAGCTGAAAAAGCAGTACACGATCGTAATCGTTACGCACAACATGCAGCAGGCCGCCCGCGTTTCAGATTCGACCGCGTTCTTCCTGTTGGGAAAACTAATCGAAGTTAACTCGACCGAAAAGATGTTTACTAATCCCGATGAGAAACTAACTGAGGATTACATTACCGGGAGGTTTGGATAGAAAATCGTTCTTGGTTCTTGGTTCTTTGTTCTTTGTTCGCGGTCCTACGGGGCTTGGAATGAAAGACAAAGTACAAAGCACTAAGGACTAAGATCAAAGCTCAAAAGTATGGACTACCACCGACATTTAGACGATGAACTCAACTCGCTGCGCGACCGCGTACTGCTGTTGGGCGGCGAAGCGGAGACGGCGCTCGAGCGAGCGATGAAAGCGCTGGTTGAGCGTGACAGCGACATTGCCCGCGCGGTGCTGGAACAGGACGACCGTATCGATCAACTGGAAGTTGAGATCGATCGGCAGTGCATTGACATCATCGCCCTGCGGCAGCCGGCCGCCCGCGATTTACGATTTGTGATCTCGGTTGCGAAAATGGCGCCGGTGCTTGAGCGCATCGCCGATCACGCCGCCAACATCGCCCGCGTGGCCCTCGATCTCAACAACGAGCCCGAGCTGAAGTCCGTCGTCGATCTAAAACAAATGGCCGATCACGCGCTCCGGATGCTGCGCGCCGCGCTGGACGCGTTTACGACAAACAACGCTCTTGCCGCTCGAGAAGTGATTGAGAGCGACGCCGAAATCAACGAGCTCTACAACCATATTTTCCACCGCTTGATTGAATTGATGGTTACTGAACCATCCACGGCAACGCGCGACGCTCGCCTGCTGTTTGTCGCCAAACATATCGAGCGCATCGGCGACTACGTTACCGACATTTGTGAGTTGACGGTTTACATGGCGGAAGCGGCTTTCATTAAGCACTTTAAGTAAGGAACCGATCGTCCCCTCCCTTTGCGAGGGGATTGAGGGGAGGGTTTAGCGCGTTAGGCCCTCTCCCCTACGCTCTCCCAGGGGGAGAGGGAGATTAATCTTCGCGACACTGATCTGGTACCTAATGGCACGTCCAATTCTCATCGTCGAAGATGACCCGGACATTTCCGAGAGTTTGAAGTACAACTTCGAACGCGAGGGCTGGCCGGCCATCACCGCGTTGACTGGCGAAGCGGGATTGACCGCAGCTCTCAATGAGCGCGAATCACCTTCGCTGATAATTCTCGATTTGATGTTACCCGGAATGAGCGGCACGGAGTTGTGCCGGCGACTCCGACGCGAACCTGCTACCCGTCGCACGCCAATAATCATGTTGACCGCAAAGGCCTCGGAATCAGATCGCGTGGCCGGTCTCGACCTGGGCGCAGACGACTACATCACGAAACCGTTTTCCGTCAGAGAACTGTTGGCTCGCGTGCGCGCCGTCATGCGGCGTATGGACGAGACGAGCGGAAAAACTTATGAAGACGATCACTTGCTGATCGACTTCGACGACATTCGCGTACTCTGCGACGGACAAAAGGTGAAGCTGACGAACAAGGAGTTCAGCCTCCTGTCAGTGCTGGCGAAAAGTGCCGACCGCGTCATCACCCGGCAGCAGTTGCTCGACAGCGTTTGGGGCTACAGCTATTACGGCGACGCCCGGACACTCGACGTCCACATCCGGCGACTGCGACAGAAACTCGGCGACTGCGGTGATTGCATTGAAACTGTCGTCGGCGTCGGTTACCGTTTCGTCGGTTGCCCCGGTGTACGTGCCAGTAGCGCGTAGGGTGTCATGAGTTCCAATGTCTAAGCGCAACGTTTATTTGGTAGCAGGTTCCCTCCTCATCGTTGCCGTTGTCCTTTTGCTTCCTTCGTTTGCCGCTCGCGCAGTTGTTGCCTCCATCATTGTCCTGGTCGCAATCGTCTGGCTCAGCAGAACCGCTCGACCACAAAACCTGGAATCCGACGCCGTCAAATCGAGCCGCGATCGAACCGAGCAACCGGGTGAGATCTTCGCCCGTGGCGAACTCTTCGACGCCACGATGAACGGTATGCGCGAAGGCCTGATCGTGGTTGACAAGGACATGCGCGTCGTCGCTTCAAACACCGCCGCGCATCGTCTGTTCAATCTCTCGCGCGGCAGTCTCGACACTCAGCGTCTGACCGAGCTCACCCGCAACCCGGCAATCTATAGCGCGTTTCTTGACGCCCTGCAGGGCAAGGAGCGCAGCGACGTAAAAGTGGAAACCCACGGGCCGGATCGATTGATATTCGACTTGCGCGTAGTTCCGCTACTGGGTCGGAACGGCGATGGCGCAGCCGGCGCGCTGGGAGTTTTTATCGACGTCACCCGCACGGAAAAACTCGAGCAGGTTCGTCAGGAGTTTCTTTCCAACGTTTCGCATGAACTCCGCACACCGCTGACTGCGATCCTCGCGTTTATCGAGACCCTCGAAGCCGGCGCCATCCACGACGAGGAAGCGAGTCAGCGATTTCTTTCGATCATTCGCCGCAACGCCACGCGCATGCATGAGTTGATCGACGACACCCTCGAGCTCAGCGCGATTGAGTCGGGCAAAGTTCAGGTGCGAGCGGAGCAAATTGAGCTGCAGCCGATCGTGAACGATGTGATTTCCTCACTCGCCACCAAAGCGTCGGCACAATCAGTGGTCGTCACGAATGAGGTGGCCAAAGGGGCGACGGTTTACGCCGATGCGCGCCGGCTGGAACAAATGCTGTCGAATCTGGTTGAAAACGCGATCAAGTTCAATCGTGAAAACGGCACAGTGAGGATCAGTTTTGCGGAGGAAACAAAGGTGGGCTCGACTTCGGGATCGACCGTCGCCGGTCCGCGGTCGTCCGTCATCATTGCAGACTCCGGCGAAGGCATTCCGGCGCAGCATTTAGAACGACTGTTTGAAAGATTTTATCGCGTGGATAGAGCGCGCTCGCGTGAAATGGGTGGCATCGGCCTCGGACTCGCAATCGTCAAGCACTTGGCGCGCGCCCACGGCGGCGAAGTTACCGTCGCGTCGGAACTTGGTAGAGGAAGCACGTTTACAATCGAATTGCCAAAGAAGACAGGGGTCGGGGATTAAGGTCAGAGATCAGAAGTTAGTTTGGCTGACTTCTGACTTCTGACTTCTGATTTCTGACTTCTGACCGCTGCTCTTCGACCCTCGTAATCACTTTTGCTTTGCTTCATCCAGTTGCCGGAGAGTATCGAGAATCAGGTTCGTGTTGCTCGATGCTTGAATGCGTTCGGCAAAACTCTCGACAGATTTCTTGAACTCAAATGAACCGACGGTGATTTCCACCACCTGTCGAAATCCCAACAAGCCAGTTTCACCGCCACCCTCAGCGTCAACAATTTTGCCTTCGTTGAAGCGAACGCTGCCGTGCTGTCTCTCGTTATTCAACTCCAGCGTGCCGGTCAGGCGCGTACTCTCGATTACCTGAATCGCATCGAAGATGCTGATGGTCATCAAGTCACCGGCAAGCGTCACCAGTGGCGGAAGTCCAGTTTGTGCGGGCGCTGCTTCCGGTCGCAAATCGGGACGACGCGCCCGCCGGATTGCCTCCAGCCCCCCAGCGATATTGATGCGCGCATCCAGTTGTTTTGCTTCGAGCAGTCGATCGTAGGCGTCGTCAAACTCTTCGCGTTCGATATAAAGTTTCGCCAGCGCCAAACACTGACGCGCGGCTTCTTCCGTCTGTCGTTGGGAAATGCAGATTTCTCGCAAGCGTTCCCGCAGAATAATCGAACGCGAATTGGTTTCGATTGCGTCCTTCAAACGCTTGATGGCGCGCTCCGGCGACGAATATTTGATAAACAGCTCCGCGTCGAGTAGCGCGCTGTCGACCTCGCTAACGTGATCAGATTTTGAAGTTGGGTCCGGCATTGGTGGGGAAATCTAACACATGCAACAGAATGAGGTCAGTACCGCCTGCGGTAGCGGGCGGGTAAACGTTTACCCGGAGGCCGGTGAGACACGAGCGAACCCACCCGCTACCTCGAAGCGGTACTGACCTCATTTCTTAGAAGTCAAACCTGACACCGAAGCGAACCTGGCGCGGACGCAGGGTGCGCGTCGTTACGAGGAAGGAATCGAGAAACGCCCGCCGTTGTTCCGGTGTGGCTGTGGGTGCAAAAGCACTGAAGTCGATGAACTCACTGCCAAAACTGAAAACGTTTTTGTTCAGCACGTTATCGAATTCAACTACCGGACGCAGCTTCATATGATCGCCGACTTTGAACTCCCGCGTGACGTTGAAGTCGAGGAAAAACTGACCTGGGCCTCGGCCCGCATTGCGCGGCAAGTCTCCAGTTTGGCCAATGGTCGGCAACGCAAACAAACTCAGGATCGAGGGATCGAGCGGATCGGCGGGCTGGCGCCACTTCAACAGCTTCGTGTCGCCGGTAAAGATAGGGCGATCGTTACCGACGTCGTCAAGATTGCGATCATTGCCGCCGATAGAAATGTTAAAAGGCGCGCCTGAGGTGAGCCGCAGCACCGGAGCGAACCTCAGCTTGCCGAGGTAAGCGGGCGTATCAAACGTGCCAGAAAAAACAAAACGATGCGTGCGATCCAGCAAGCTTCGCGATCGCTCACCAAAAAAGTTTCCCGGCGTCAACGCATCCGACGTGTTCACGATCCCATCGTCAGTCATATGCGACCAGGTGTAACCGGACCGGAACGAGATGCCAAAACCGTTGTACTTCTTCAGTCGCTTGCGCAGTTCAAAAGTGACGCCGTGATAGAAACTGTTGCCTGACGAAATGAGCTGTTCAACTTCTGTACGCGTTGGATCCGGGCGAAAAGCGTTCAAGCTGGCGAGCGCCACTTCCACAGCCGTTGACGAAGTGAAACTGTTGAGATTGAAAACGCTGATTGGCACACCGGCTTCGACGATACGCGTGATCGCGTTGGGATTGGCAGGATCAGTTGGACGAAAAACAAATCTGACTAGATCGCCGGCGGTAGAAACATTGTAGAGCGGGCGAATGCCAAACGGACTGCTACGGAAATTTACAAAATCGCGAGAACCCAAGTACTCGGAAAAACTGTGGAAGCCGGCCGGCAACCGCGGTGCGTTCACATTGAATTCGCGCCAGAGGTGCAGGCCACGATTGAAAGTGTAGTTTGACTCGAACACAAACCCCTTGCCCAGATCTCTTTCGAAACCGACGTTGGCCTGATAACTCTCCGGTATCCGCAAATTCGGATCGAGGCGGCGAGAGAAACCCGCGTTGAGGTTGCCGAAGCTTCTGATTAGCGGCGAGTCGACCGTGAACGTTTCGGGAAATCGGATGTTCGCAGCAATGAAGGCGCGATGGAAGTCGGCGCTCCCTACGAGGCCAGTGGCTGGATTGATAATGTCGTTGGTGTCGAAAAACTGCTGCTTGGCGCCGAGCGTGAAATCGTCAATCGTGCGCAGCAGCGCGCGGTTATAGAAAATTCCGGCGCCGAAGCGAATGACCGATTTCCCGTTCTTGAATGGATCGTAAGCAACGGAGACGCGCGGGCCCCAATTGTTCCGATCCTTAACGATGCTTTCGTTTTCGTAACGCAGACCAAAGCTGAAAACGAGGTTTGGTAACATCCGCCACTCGTCCTGGATAAAGAAACCGGTGTAGTAATTCTTCTGCAGCGATTCAGCCTGGAAGTTTTGCCGGAAACGACTGGGCGTGCTGGCGTTGAAATCAAGCGCGTTGGCAAAACTGTAGGTGCCGGAGATATCCGAGAGGTCAATGAAAGTCGACTTGATGTACTGCACATCGGCGCCAAACTTCAGCGAGTGCGCCCCCCGCACCCACGAAAGAATTTCCTGACCCTGCACGCGCGACTCGCGCCGGTCAGTTGCACCTGAAGTCGACGAGCCCGCCACCAACGTGCCCGATCTGAATTCAGGATCGGCAGACGGCAACGGATCGTCAATAGTGATCAGGACCACTGGTCGCCGGCCACCACTCGCTGTTACCGCCGGCGTCAAACGCGAGAACTGAAGTCGCGCTTGATTGACGAGCGTGGGCGAAAACACAAAGTTGTCAGTGTAAGAAATCGCGTCTGTGTTTCGCGTTTTACCCAGCAACGCTTCCGCCAAACGATTCCCGCCACCAAACTGGCGCAAGTTTTTCTGCCGGCCCAGCTGGTAAAGAAACGACCCGTTGTGCAGTTCAGAAAATCTGTGATCCAGACGCGTGGTCATCGTGTGATTTCTGACCGGCGTGGACACTCCTTCAATAAACGGCGCAATGCCGGCGGCCAGTCGCAAGGAACCAATGAGCGCTGGATCGGTAACTGTTGGCGGCGGAATTGCAAACAGTGGATTCGGCGTTATCGGAACAAGCGTATCGATCACTGCCGAGTCGAGGATCGTGTCGTACTCGTAAGCAGAAAAGAAGTACGTCTTCTTGCGACCGTCGTAGAACGGCAACCTGACTGGACCGCCAAAAGTTATACCTGGATTGCGGTCCTCAAACGGCAGACGCGACAACCCGCGGGCTTTGTTGTTTGAAGTGTTCGCGTTGAAAAAGTCGTTGCGATAAAAGAAAAACGCGCGGCCACGGTACTTGGTTGAGCCGCCGCGAGTGCGGATGTTAATGCGACCGCCGGACGCGCGCCCGTATTCCGCGGAAAACTGATTAGTGATTACCTGCACTTCCTCGACGGCTTCGAGTGAAGGCTGGAAGCGTTCACGCGCCGCGCGGTCGTCGTTGTTGTCGAGACCGTCGATCGTAATGTTGTTGGAGTAAGCAGGCCCGCCGGAAAGTGAAAACGTGCCGGCTTCTTCGGGAGTATTGTTTGGAGAAGTGTTGCGATCTTCCGCCAGGTCTCGCGTAGAGAGAGCTTCTTCTGACACGCCCGGCAAAGTGAAGATTAGATCCAGCGGCGAGCGCGAATTGACGGGGAGGGATTCCACTTCATGGGTGGTGACGGTGCCACCAACAACCGTGCGCGTGGTGTCGACCAGCGGTGTTTCATCGGAGGTCACGGTAACCGGATCGACCTTCACTCCTTCCGGCGCAAGCACCCACTCGAGTTGAACGTTTTTCCCAGCGATGAAAGTAAGTTCTTTCTTCTCTTGGGTAGCAAATCCGGCAGCCGAAACACGTAGCGTGTAAATCCCCGGATCGAGTTGTATGACGCGATAGCGGCCCTGATCGTCAGTGACGGTGGTGCGGCTGGAATTGGTAGCGATCAGGATTGCTTCGAGCGTGGCGCCGGGAATGATGGCGCCGTTCTGATCCGCAACTTTGCCAGTGAGGGTCACATTGTCGAGATCCTGGGCCGCAACGATTGCGGGAACAAAGCTGACGACCGCAAAAACCAGGGCCGAAAGAAACGCCGAGATACTGACGGGGGTTGTGAGAATCCTGCTCATTGTTAACGTCAAGTGAAGCCTCGAGTTTTAGAAACCGGACCGGCGCGAGGCTTGTCAGCTTCGGGAACTAAGCAAGCGGAACTGTTCTGGGAAGCATGGGTGCGACGCGAAATCTACCATGCCTGCATTGGGTCAAACAAGGGTCGGGGGATCTGTCACCAGCTGGCATCGGCTCGAACGAAGCTTGATAGCTTAATTACTGGGATCGCGGGCGTCCCCGCCCGCAGCTAAGCGCGTAGCGCGAACTGCTTTTCTGAAGCGTAAAGACGTTGATTGGATGCGCTACAGCGCGGCGATTATCACATGCGGGCGGGGACGCCCGCGATCCCAGTAAGTAAGCTTACGCGCTCCGCTAATGTGGATGGTGATGAACGGTTAGCTACGAGAGGCGGTGCGGCGGCGAAGTGCAGCTGAGCGTGAGAGGGGAACGAGCGATTCGCTAGTGCCTTCCGCCGGAGCCTCAAAATGTGTCAGCTCATCGGCGTGAGACTGCAGGTATTGGAAGAAGCGTTCAAACTCGCGCTGCATCGCATCCATCTTCTCGCGCATGTTGAGAATGATTTCAACTCCAGCGAGGTTCACCCCAAGGTCGCGCGTTAAAGAAAGTATTAGTTCCAGGCGTTCGAGATCTTGATCGGTGTAGAGGCGCGTATTTCCCTCAGACCGCGACGGCTTCAACAGCCCCTCGCGTTCATACATGCGCAAGGTTTGCGGATGCAGTTGATACTGATCCGCTACCGCGCTGATTGTGTATGTTTTCGGTTTACGCTTCATGTCATTTCCGAATGCAAATTGTTACTCCAGTCCCATCTCTACCCGCGGGTTTTCGTCGTTGAGTTTGGCATACTGCCTTAACAACTCTTTCGTTTCTTCCGAGAGGACTTTCGGCAGCGTCACCTGCACTTCTACAAACTGATCGCCACGCGCGCCGGGCGTGCGTCGCGACGGCGCACCGCGTTCGCGCAAGCGAAACTTCTGACCTGATTGTGTTCCTGGCGGGATACGTAACTGCGCCTTGCCTTCGACGGTGGGCACTTCAATCTTTGCGCCGAGCGCGGCCTCGGGAACAGTTAGCGGCACGGTGACATAAATGTTGTCGCCTTTGCGGGTGAAATATTTATGCGAGCCAACATTGGTGATGATATGCAAATCTCCCGGAGGCGCACCGAGCCGACCACCCTGCCCTTTTCCCGCAACCTTGACGCGTGAGCCCGTGTCCACTCCGGCGGGAATGCGCACCTTCACCGTTTCTGTTTTTGGTACCGTGCCTTTGCCTTTGCACAATGAACAAGGTGAGCGCCGGCGTCCCGTTCCACCGCAATCCGGACACTCTTGCGCAAACCGCAGACGTCCGCCCGCACGCTGCACTTGTCCTGAACCTTTGCACGTCGAGCAAACCATCACCGGCCCGCCAATATCGCCGGCGCCGTTGCACCGCGAACACTGCTCGGAACGATTCACCGTTAAGTTAGTCGTGATTCCCTGAATTGCTTCCTCGAAGGTCAGGGCCAAAGGCATCTCGATGTCCGCCCCGCGCTGAGGTTGCGGCCGTGGCGGTTCAGCTTTTTGGCTGGCGCCGCCGCCAAACAAATCAGAAAAAATGTCGCGGAAACTTGAACCCGATCCGCCGCTGCCCGGTGTCGCTGCGCCCCAGTCAAATCCGCTGAAGTCGAAACCTGGCGCCGTTCTGCCAGCACTGGCGCCGGCGCCGCCGCGCGCCGCCGCGTCGGCAAGGTTGTCAGAGTACTGTCCAAACTGATCGTAGACTTTGCGCTTCTTGGGATCCGAAAGAACATCGTGCGCTTCCGTCGTCAACTTGAAGCGTTCTTCGGCTGCTTTGTCACCAGGATTCACATCCGGGTGGTACTTACGCGCGAGGCGACGGTAAGCCTTCTTGATATCTTCCGGCTTCGCGTCGCGCTTAACGCCGAGTACTTCGTAATAGTCTTGCTTAGCCATTTAGATCAGTGAATAGTAAATAGTGACAAGTGAAAAGCGCAGACTTGTCACTTGTCACTCTTTTTTTGCGAACCAAAAATCGTTAGCGATTAAGACCGACTCGCAGCCCAAATGGCGAGTCCCGTTACTCCGATGGCAATCGCGGCAGCTACTTGAGTACTGTACTTGTGTGCCTCGGTCACAAAGCCGCCTTCCCCTCACTTACAGCTTCAATGTTTTGAAAGGCGACAAGCGAGACTTATCACCTTTCACCTTTCACTTTTCACGGTTATTTGTTCTCGTCTACATCGACGTATTCAGCGTCGATCACATTGTCCTCGCCTGCGCCCCCCGCAGACGATGACGCTCCCGCCGCTGAAGCTTGATCTTCAGTGGTGGGTTCACCTGGCGCCGAGGTTTGTTGATAAAGCGCCTCGGCCATCTTGTGCGAAACGGTTTGCAGCTGGCTGTGAGCTTCGTTCATCTTCTCGGTGCCACCCTCGGCCAGAGCCTTGCGGGCGTCAGCGATCGCTGCTTCAACTTCACTCGCCACTGCCGCAACCTTCTCGCGGTTCTCGTTCAGCGTTTTCTCCACCTGATACACGAGCGTATCCAGATGATTGCGCGCTTCGGTTTCTTCGCGCTTCTTCGCGTCTTCGCTGGCATGCGATTCCGCGTCACGCATCATCTTGTCGATCTCTTCCTTCGAGAGTCCGGACGATGATGTGATAGTTATCTTCTGCTCGCGGCCCGTGCCCATGTCTTTGGCCGACACATTCACGATGCCATTGGCGTCAATATCAAAGGCGACTTCCACTTGCGGCATGCCACGCGGCGCCGGTGGAATTCCTACCAGATGAAACTTGCCGAGCGTACGATTGTCGCCGGCCATCTGTCGCTCGCCCTGAAGCACGTGCACTTCCACTGACGTTTGATTGTCGGACGCCGTCGAAAAAATCTCCGACTTACGCGTTGGGATGGTCGTGTTCCGTTCGATCAGTTTCGTGAACACGCCACCGAGCGTTTCAATACCCAGGCTCAACGGCGTAACGTCAAGCAGCAGAATGTCAGTCTTCTCGCCCGACAAGACACCAGCCTGAACCGCCGCGCCGATGGCCACCACTTCGTCAGGATTCACACTCTTGTTCGGTTCCTTGCCCCCGAAGAGATCTTTCACAATCTCCTGAACTTTCGGAATACGGGTCGAACCGCCGACCAGAACTACTTCGTTGATTTTCTTGGCCTCGACTCCGGCGTCCTTAATTGCCTGCTGCACCGGGTTACGCAGGCGACCAAGTATCGGCTCAACCAACTGCTCAAACTTCGAACGTGTGAGCTTCATCGCCAGGTGCTTCGGACCGGATTGATCTGCCGTCACAAATGGTAGGTTGATCTCCGTTTCGAGCGTGCTGGAAAGTTCGATCTTCGCTTTTTCAGCAGCTTCCTTGAGACGCTGCAAAGCCATCTTGTCGTTCGAAAGATCGATACCTTGATCCTTCTTGAACTCTTCAACGATCCATTCGATTAAACGTTCGTCAATATCGTCGCCGCCAAGATGCGTGTCGCCATTAGTCGACTTCACTTCAACGACGCCTTCGCCGACTTCGAGAATCGAGATATCAAACGTACCGCCACCGAAGTCGAACACTGCAATCGTTTCGTCGCCCTTCTTGTCGAGTCCGTAAGCGAGTGCTGCTGCCGTTGGTTCATTAACGATGCGCATCACTTCGAGTCCGGCAATCTTGCCGGCATCTTTCGTCGCCTGCCGTTGCGCGTCGTTAAAGTAAGCCGGAACGGTGATGACCGCCTTGTCGACTTTCTCGCCCAAATGATCTTCGGCCGACTGTTTCATCTTCTGCAGGATGATTGCCGAAATCTCCGGTGGGCTCCATTCCTTGCCGCCCGCCTCGATGCGAACGTCGCCGCTACCCGCAGCTTTCACTTTGTAAGGGACTTGTTTGATCTCCTCAGTCACCTCTTCAAAACGGCGACCCATGAATCTCTTGATTGAATAGATTGTGTTCTCGGGATTAGTGACCGACTGGCGCTTGGCCACCTGTCCGACGAGCCGGCTGCCGTCTTTGGTGAAAGCCACCACCGAGGGCGTCGTCCGACCACCTTCTGAGTTTGGTATGACAATGGGCTCGCCGCCCTCCATGACTGCCACCACAGAGTTTGTTGTACCCAGGTCGATTCCGATAATCTTGCTCATTCTCTTTTGCTCTCCAAAAAACGATATTCAGCCGCGGAGCCAAAACTGCCGATTACAAGGGCTTTTTCCCTGTCCGTTGCCTGGCGACTCCGCCTAGTGCCACCAACCATTAGTTGAATGGAGGCCTAATATAATATCTGAGCGTCCCGTTGTCAACTTTGTTCAGGACTCTTCGGAAAGGTTGGTTGAACCTAGGCGGGAGCGTCGGCCGAAGGAGGCTGTTTGCGGTCTTCGTTCATGAGTTTTGAAGCGAAGAAGATGTAGTGCAGGCCGGAAAGAACCGCCAATGCAAAGACGCCTGCGTAGACCGTTGGCAGGTAGTAGCCGGTGTACTTTGGGATCGTTGGAGCAAACATGATGGCAGCTATTCCAGTTATCTGGATCGCCGTGTTTAGCTTGCCGAGCCAGGATGGGCGGAAGCCGCGAAACCCGGTCATCATGTTGATGGCAGCGGCGCCTACAACGATAAAAACATCCCGGCTGATAACGGCAATCGTCACCCAAAAAGGAATCGGTAAGTGACTTGGCAACGGCTGCGGAAAAACGCTGCGCATCGACAGTACGATGAACGCCGTCACCAGCATCAGCTTGTCTGCGATGGGATCGAGTACCGTGCCAAGTTGGGATTGTTGTTTGAAACGTCGGGCTAGCAGGCCGTCGAGTCCGTCAGTGAGTCCGGCAATGACGAAGACTGCGAGGGCCCAGAGAAATCGCTGATAAACAAGGAGGGTAACAAAAACTGGAATCAGCACCATCCGAAAGATGGTGAGCACGTTGGGGGCGGTAAATATTCGGGAGGACATTAACTAGTAAATAGTGAATGGTAAATAGTGAATAGTCAGTGTCGTCAATGTTCAGCTCTTACTATTCACGATTTACCATTTACTCAGCAATGCGCAACTCAAGCAAAGAAACTTCAGGTGGGCAGCCAAAGCGCACCGGGAGCACAACGGTTCCAAGACCACGCGTCACGTAAATCTGTGTTTCACCCTGGCGGGCCAGGCCTTTCAATAATCGTCTTCGCGGTCGACCCGACGCGCTACGCTCGGAACGCAGACTAACCTGTCCACCATGCGTATGACCGCTGAGAACCAGGTCGACTCCCGCTCGAGCTGCGCGCCGCAAGATTATTGGGTTGTGTGCTAACAGCAACTTGAATTCGTCTTCACTCGAGCCGGCCAGCGCGAGCGATAAATCTTCAAGACCAACCATAGTGTCGTCGACGCCGGCCAGCCAGAATGCCGCGTCATTGTTCTCAAAGCGCATACCCTGATTCACCAGGACGGTTATGCCTTCAGCTCGGAACAAGTCAGTGATTAAGGCGGCGTCTGTCCAATGGTCGTGGTTTCCCAGTACCGCATAGACACCGTAGCGGGCTTCCAGGTTTCCCAGCAACTCCGCGCAAGGCGCAGCGTAAGCGCGCTCTTTCGAAACGTAGTCGCCCGTGAGCGCCACCAGATCTGGTTTCAAATTATTTGCCGTCTCTACTGCCCGTTCGATTTGTTCGCGACTGGTAAACGGACTATGGTGAACGTCAGACAACTGCACGATGCGAAAGCCGTCCAAGGCCGGCGGCAAACGGCGCAGGTGGATTTTCTGATGCTCAACCGTAAGCCGGAAAGGCTCAGTCAACGCCGAGCGGGCCGCTTCAGTTAGATTCAGGGCCAGGGCACGCAAGGGCGTCTGCGGTCGCTTTGCGCCTGCGGACGCGACACGTCGGCGTTCTTTCCACCTGATAGGAGTTGACATGTTGTAGTTGGCTTTTTTAGCGTTTCAAAATGTCGGGACTGCGCAAAAACTTCATGAACCGGCTCTTGAATTTGGGCCGCATTATAGGGGTGGGCTTTGAGCGACGCAAACTCAATGAACATAAAACGACCTCCGCTGCGAATATGTAATAATCTTCCGCTATTGCAACAATGCCGAAAATTCCAGCCAAAGCGTTGTTAGTCGCCGGTTCTGTTCTGCTAGTCGTCCACAGTGCCTCCGCTCAGAGTGTGACAACTACCGGCGCTGAGAATCACGGCTTACAACCGATCGTGCTGATCGGGCTCGCCGGGATGTTGTTGGTCGCCAAACTCGGCGGCGAATTCTTTGAAAGAATTGGCCAGCCCGCTGTTTTAGGTGAACTGATCGGCGGAATCGTCGTTGGCAATCTGGTGCTGTTTGGCTTCACTGCGGCCGAACCGCTCAAGACAAATGTGATCGTCGACGGCGTCGCGCAAATTGGCGTCATCCTCTTGTTGTTTGAAGTTGGCTTGGAATCAAATATCGACGAGATGCTGGAAGTAGGCTCGTCGTCTTTGCTCGTCGCGGTGGCCGGTGTGGTAGCGCCGTTCTTTCTGGGCTGGGGAGTTTCTGCTTACTTTCTACCAAACGAATCCCGCCTCGTTCACATCTTTATCGGATCAGTACTTTGCGCCACCAGCGTCGGGATCACGGCGCGCGTACTAAAAGATCTCGGGAAGCTAAAGCTGCGTGAGTCGCGGATCATCCTCGGCGCCGCGGTGATTGACGACGTAATTGGTCTGTTAATGCTGGCGGTAATAATAGGCGCAGTCTCTGCCACGACTTCCGGCCACGCTCTTTCATTCATGACGATCCTTTGGCTTGGTGCCAAGTCCGCGGCATTTTTTGTAGCCGCCTTTGCGGTGGGCCACTACGTCGTGCCGCCTTTGTTTCGCGCCGCCGGAAAATTTCGCAGTCGCGGCGTATTGCTGGTATTAACCATCGCGTTTTGTTTTTCGCTCTCCTGGTTGGCAACGAAAGTAGGACTCGCAGCAATCGTCGGCGCTTTCGCTGCCGGACTAGTCCTGGAAGAAGCGCACTTCAAGTTGTTCAAAGAACGAGGTGAACACGATCTGCAAGAATTGCTCGAGCCCATCACCGTTTTGTTGGTACCAATCTTTTTTGTGTTGATTGGGATGCGGGTCGACCTTCGCGCGTTTGCGCAGCCGCGTTTGCTTGGTTACGCTGCCGCCCTTTCCGTTGCCGCAATTATTGGCAAGCAGATTTGCTCTCTGGCGGTCGCAGAACGCGGACTGAACCGTCTGGCAATTGGTTTGGGAATGATTCCGCGCGGAGAAGTGGGACTTATCATCGCCAGTATCGGCGCCACAGTCACAATGCCGAACGCGACGGGGCTGGCTGTGCCGGTCATTGGGGCAAACACCTTTGCCGCGGTTGTGATCATGGTGCTGGTGACAACGCTGGTTACGCCACCCCTTCTTAAAGCAGCGCTTTCAAGAGAACGCGGGCGACAAGACAAAATGTGAACAGGTAGCCTTTCGTGAAACAAATCAGGAAGTCGGTGTAACTCGGAAGCAAGCCGGCCGCTGGAAAATCGTGCATCACGCCACGGGCGATGCGTGCTAAGAAAGTTGGCGTGGGCAACGATAACCATAGCTCACATATTACAAAACCAAATAAACTCAATGTCGTCCCCGGTAACCAAACCTAAAATCCTCATCATCGGCGATGCCGTCGCTCCCACAGGATTCGGCAGGGTCATTCGCAATATCTTCGAACCGCTTCATCACGAGTTTGAACTACACCAACTCGCCACCCGCTTCGCTGGTGAAGCAAACGACTATCCGTGGACACTCTATCCGGCGAATAAAGGCAAAAATGTTTACGGCTTTGATCAAATTGAATCCTTAGTCCCGCAAATCGATCCGGCGATAATTTTTTTGCTTTACGACATTCCGTTTCATAGCCCATACATGGAACGGGTTGAAAGGGCTTATGCGAAGGCGTCTCGGAAATTGCCGTCCGTCGTGATGTATGCACCGGTGGAATCAGGACCGATCGCGCCGGAGTTGCTACAAAAACTTAGTGGCGTTTCGCGTTACGTGCTCTACACCAAGTATGGGCGACAAGAAACTGAGACAACTCTGGCGCTAGTTCACGAGACTCAGCCCGATTTTCACTTTCCCAAGCTTGACGTCATTGCCCACGGTGTCGAGACGCAAAAGTTTTATCCGCTCGCTGGCGACCTCGCGGAAGCGTCAACCGTTCAAGAACGAAGGCGACAAGCGCGCCGGGCAATGGGCTTCAATGACGCCGAGCACCTCGAGTCGTTCATTGTTCTCAACGCCAACAAAAACATGCCGCGCAAGCGCATCGACCTCACCCTGCAAGGCTTTGCTTTGTTCGCGCGCGACAAGCCAAAAAACGTCAAGCTTTATCTGCACATGGCGACGGAAGACACCGGTTGGAATGTTCTGATTCTCGCGAAACGTTATGGCATCTTCGATCGTTTGATCATGTCGCAGGCTGACAACACCCGACCGAGGCTCACCGACGACAAACTCAATCTCCTTTACAACGCCTGTGATGTTGGTCTGACAACAACCACTGGCGAAGGCTGGGGTCTGGTGAGTTTCGAACACGCTGCCACGAGGGCCGCTCAGGTTATGCCGCGTCACACCTCACTCGCTGAACTGTGGCAAGGCGCGGCGGAGTTTGTTGAACCGAAAACGAAAATGACGTGGCCGGGAAATCTTACCGAGGGACACATCGTCGCGGCGGAGGACGTTGCCGCATCTCTGGAGCGACTCTATTCCGATGTTGATTATCGTGAGGCGATGGCGGCGGCCGCCTATGGCAATGCGACGCGACCGGAGTATGACTGGAAAAAGATCACGGCGCAGTGGCAGCAACTATTCAACGAACTGTTGTCGCGTACCACTGCGCCCGGAACTTGAAGACGGAGTTTATTCGGAGTACAAACCGACGGTGAGCACCTTGCCCTCGCCGGTGTTTTCGAGAGTTATACCGATTGAACCACCAGACACGCCCGTAAAGGCAACTCGCACGTCTGTTTGATTGTCATAAGCCGGCCACTCTGCAGTATCGCCGGCTGCGATCGTGCCGCAATCGCCAGATCCGGTATAGCTGATGTCGTAGAAAACTTCGGTTGAAGTGTTGTTGTATATATTCATCATGCGCTCCTGGTTAAAATTTGCCGCGCTGGGCGGGGACGATTGTTACTCGTGCTGAGTCTCTTATTCGAACACGAGGGCGAACTCGACTTGCTTGCCCGTATCAGTTTGGGGAATGGTAACAGCGAAGTACGTGTCCTCCTGATTTGGTGCGACCGAGAAGCTGACGCTTTCCTGATTGTCGTAATAGGGAAGATCAGCAATGTCGTCTGGACCAATCGTGCCGCAATCGGCAGATGTCGCGCATGAGATGCTGTAAAAGATTTCTATCCCCGTCTCGTTAACAATTTTCATCGGACTCTCTCCTAGGGTGTAAGGTTGAACTGCGGTTGGCTACGGTAAAGCGGATAGCCGTCTGGAGGTACCTTTGACTTTGAGCGCCGAAATCCTACTCAAATCACGGGCAACTAGCAAGACATACAAAGCGAAACCATTTTCGCCATCTGGGCATCCTAGTTCTTGAATCTGGAATTTGGAATCTGAACTTCGCCTGTCTATGAAAACCAAACTAATCCCAATCACCATCCTCTCAGTTCTCGTCGCCGTTCCCCTGTTCGCCCAGCGACGTCCGCGCCAAGCTCCGCCTCCCGCCGCCAGGCCAACTACCGCGCGACTAATAGTCCAGGGCACCTATGAAGAAAACTACGATGGCGAGACCAGCGACGGTAATGCCACTGGAAAGCTGACCGTGAAGTTTGAAGTTAGTCGTTGGCTGACTATGGCGATAAACGAACTTGGGAATGCCGAGTTTTCGGATTTGCCCGGCGGCCAACCGTCAGCGGTGAGCGGCGTTGTCACTTACCGGGGGGAAGTCAAAGGCGCCAGCGGCGGCGACAGCTACGACGCGATCAGCAATTTCACCGGTGGACTTGCAGACAACGATGTCGTCATTACAACTCCGCAGTACAACGACACCGGCACTGGTCTCAAACTCCGCGTCTCCGTCAATCCCAAAATCAAGGGCATGTGTTCGGTGGTTGCCGTGCGTAACAAGGAAACGATGACTTCGAGCAACTGCCCCAACGGCACTTCCTTCTTCACTGCGGCTATGCCGCTACAATTTGAAGACAACGACGATCCGTCGAAGACGACGGACACTGCCAACATCGCTCGCTTTGGGATCGAGCTCGACGTTGAGCCGCCACTGGGCGCTCAAGCGTCAGGCGCGGCACCTGAGAGTGACGACGGAGGCTACGCCTGGCGTGGCGCCGTAACTAACGGTTCGAAGGAAGCCGGCTTCAAGATTCTGCTGGATCAAAAGAAGGAACAAACAAGTGACGACAAACGCGGCCACACGACGCGCCACTTGATCTTCGAAGCGACGATCACTCCGGGAACACCAAAGTAAAAGGGGAACGGTGGAAAGGGGAACGGGTAAAGGAAAAGAGGATTGTTGCTCACGGCTCACTGCCTACTACCTACCGCCTACTACCTACCGCCTACTGCCTGTTGATGGCTTGATTGCGTCTTGCTTTCCTTTACCGCTCCCCATTTACCCGTTCCCCGTTCATCCATTCTTTTTCCTGGCTTGGATATTGGCTTAGATACATGCTCGCGTAAGAGCGCCATGGCCGCCAGGCTTCCGCACGTTTCTCTAGTTCGCTTGAATTCTTTCGCGAAGGCACGCCGGCAAGTGTGAAGTCGCCGGTCGGAAATGCGTCCGGTTCTCCGAGCGCTCGCATGGCCACGTATTCCGCAGTCCACCGATCCATACCAGGAATCTCACCGAGCTGTGTTAAGAAGCCATCCGAGTCGACGATTTGTTCGAAGCTGATCTGTCCATCGCAAACCGCGCGAGCGAGCGCGCGAATCGTCTCCGCGCGTTTTTCAATCAGACCAAGACTTTCCAGATTCGCATCAACAAGACTCTGCGGCGTGGGAAACAGATGCGAGAGCTGATCGACACCGTCGATACGTTGGCCGAACGACTCAGCGATTTTCCCTGCCAGGGCGTTTGCATCCTGCGAACTAGTCTGTTGGCCGATAACCGCTCGCGTGGTGAGTTCAAAACCGTCCCAGCAACCGGGCACGCGCAGACCTGGCTCTGCGCCAATCCGTGAGGTCAGTTCGGAGTCTGCTTCCAGGCTCTGCGCTATCGCCGTCCAATCCGCATTCAGATCAAACATCCTGCGGATGCGCTCAACGATCAGGTAGAGCATGCGCGGGTCAGCAATCTGCACACGTACCGCCAGTGCATGGCGCTCTTCATCGAGCGACACTTCAAAATAACCGTGGCAGCCGTTCAAAGAAATGGTGCGGCGATAGCTACTTAGATCCACGGCCTCGACACCGGGTGTGGCGTGCGTCGCCAGGAACGTCACCATACCCTTCCAGTGATACGGGGGACGGAAACGCAAATGAAAAAGATATTGACCCTGCTGAATCATCTTCTTGTGCATCAGCCGTCGGATTTGCGTAGGCGTTCTGTTGTACGTCTCGCGTATGACGGCGTTGAACCTGCGCACGCATCCGAATCCCGCAGCGAAGGCAACGTCAGTCATCGGCAGCCTGGTTTCATCGATCAGTTTTTTGGCGAAATGTAGACGGCGAGTTTTTGCTACAGCGCCCGGCGACGCCCCGAGGTGTTTAATAAAAAGTCGGCGCAAATGTCGCGAACTTACCCCCAAACGCTCCGCCATACCTTCCATGCCGCCGTCCTCCAAACCAGTCTCACCAATCAGTCGCAATGCGCGCGAAACAGTGTTCGAAGTTCCGAACCAGGCGGGAGTGCCTGGCGAACACTCGGGTCGGCAACGCAGACAAGGACGGAAGCCGGCTTCCGCCGCCGCCGCCGCCGTCGGAAAGTAACGAACGTGATTTTCTTTCACAGTCGGTACGGGACAAATGGGGCGGCAATAAATTCTGGTGCTGCGCACACCAATGTAGAACTTGCCGTCAAAGCGCGGATCGCGCGACAGCCGCGCACGCGAACATATTTGCCAGTCCAACATCATGAGTTTGCAAACCTACCTGGCATTGTCGTGCGGCTTTGATGTTATTTCGTGTGTCTTTGGTTCGTGTAGATTCGTGGATCAATTGTTTTCGGGTCAGCAAAAAGAGGAATCCACGAAAGAAATTAACGAAAACACAAACCACACGAAACTACTCGAAGTTTTACTGACTCCAAAACCCGCCGACTAATCACAATCGGACCCTCATTATATCCGCCGCCCTCACCAAGTCTGGACGTTTTCGGACCGCAATCACAACCGCCGAGTGAAGTCCGCAAACGTCCAATGCGTCTGCATCTATTTCGTTATGTTCACTATCATGCCGCATCTTCTCCTTCGCGCCACTGCTCTCATCGCTATCTTTGCTGTCGCGATTTCGTTGATCACAACCAGTCCATCCGTCGCGCAATATGCGAGTGAGATGGACCGTTCCACCAAGCCGGGCAATGACTTCTACCGTTACGCCAATGGCGGCTGGCTCAAGACAGCGGCGATTCCCGCCGGCCAGTCAACCTTCGACAACCGCGCCACGTTAACGGAGAAAACGAGTCGGCGCGTACGCGATCTCATTCAAGCCGCGGCTGCGTCTCATCCAGCCAACGGCAGCGTTGCACAGAAAGTCGGTGACTACTACGCGAGCTTCATGGATCAAGACGCCATTCAAGCCAAAGGCCTGACACCACTTGCCGACGACCTTGCGTCGATCGCAAAGATCGCAAACAAAGAATCGCTGTCAGCCTATCTCGGCGCCACGCTCAACACAGAAGTAGAAGGGCTTACTGCCAACGCCGATCATATCTATGGGTTGTTCGTCAGCCAGGGTTTTGCCGACTCGAGACACAACCTCCCGCACCTGCTGCAAGGCGGCCTCGGAATGCCTGACCGCGAAAGCTACCTTGACCCGTCGCCCAGGTCGGCCGAGTTGCGCGCCCAGTATCAGTCGCATATCGCAGCGACCTTGAAGCTTGCCGGCGTTGCCGACCCGGAGACAAGCGCGAGCCGTGTCTTGTCGCTCGAAATCGCTATCGCGCGTTCGCACGCCCCCGACGCCGACGCCGCTGACGTTTTCAAACAGAACAATCCGTGGAAACGCGGCGACTTTAGCATTAACGCACCGGGCATGAATTGGGACGCCTATTTTCGTGCAGCCGGACTGGCAACGCAGTCGGATTTCATCGTCTGGCAGCCAAGCGCGGTGAGCGGAACTTCCGCACTCGTGGATAGCGAAGCGATTGACGCCTGGAAAGAGTATCTTCGGTTTCACTTGCTCGAACACTACGCGAGCGCCTTGCCTCAGACCGTAGCTGGCGATCGCGAGAAAGTCGCCATCACTGCCACTAACGCC
The DNA here is from genome assembly GCA_035472495.1 of Pyrinomonadaceae bacterium. Lineage (GTDB taxonomy): Bacteria > Acidobacteriota > Blastocatellia > Pyrinomonadales > Pyrinomonadaceae > PSRF01. The sequence goes on from DATIPD010000011.1 coordinate 828,237, forward strand.
GCGTTGGGCCAGGCAGTTGGTCAACTCTACACGCAACAATATTTTCCACCCGCGACGAAAGCAAAAGCGCAAGCGATGGTCCGCGATCTGATCAGCGCGTATCGCGTTCGCATTTCAAATCTCACCTGGATGTCGGCCGCTACCAAAGAAAAAGCGTTAACCAAACTCGACGCGTTGACGATTGGTGTCGGCTACCCCGACAGGTGGATCGATTACTCGACGCTCGCCATCAAGCGCGACGACGCGCTCGGCAACATGCGACGCGCAGAAGCGTTCAATCGTTCGCGCAACCTGGCCAGGTTGAAACAACCGGCTGATCCGTATGAATGGACAATCGACGCGCAGATCGTCGGCGCGATTATCATGTTCACGCCCAACTCCGAATTTTTCTCCGCCGGCATTCTTCAGCCACCGTACTTCGAGGGCAATGGCGACACCGCGTCGAACTACGGATCCGCCGGCGCGGGCATGGCCCACGAAATCAGCCACAGCTTCGACGAACTGGGGAACATTTACGACGACGAAGGACGACTCGGTAAATGGTGGGCTGACGACGACGCGAACAAATATCACGCCGCCGGTGCGAAGCTTGCGACGCAATTTGACGGCTATTGCCCGCTCACTGATCTCTGCGTTAACGGCAAGCAGGTCTTGAGTGAAAACATTGCCGACCTGGCAGGATTACAAGTGGCGCACGACGCTTATGTCCTGTCGTTGAAAGGTAAGCCTGATGTCCTGATCGATGGGCTGACTGGTGAGCAGCGCTTCTTCGTAGCGTTCGCCCAAAGATGGCGCCGACTACAAACTGAAACCGCCTTGCGCCGGCAGATCAAAACCGACACTCATCCGCCGGGCGAATATCGCAGTGACACCGTTCGCAACGTCGACGCCTGGTACAAAGCTTTTGGAGTAACGCCCGCCGATAAACTTTATCTCAAGCCCGAAGACCGCGTCCGCATCTGGTGACGTCCCAGGCAGAAACCGAGGTTGTAATCTGGGTTCGTTCTCCCAACCCTTCGCTTCGCCGAAATCATTCAAGTTAACTCACTGGGATCGCGGGCGTCCCCGCCCGCATTCAATTTCGCCGCGCCGTTCCCCCAACCCTTCACTTACGCCGAAACCACTCAAGCCAACTTCCTGGGACCGCGGGCGTCCCCGCCCGCATTCAATTTCGCCGCGCCCTCCCCCAACCCTTCACTTACGCCGAAACCACTCAAGCCAACTTCCTGGGACCGCGGGCGTCCCCGCCCGCATTCAATTTCGCCGCGCCGCAGCGCGTCCATTCCTCACGCCGAAGCCGTCAAGAAGTAGCCGCGAGTAAGTCCCGACTTGTCGGGACGCCCCCTCCGGATCGCCCTTCCGCACATCGAGCGACGAAGCCGCGAGTGAAGCCGCTCAACTTATGCGCCCTCCCTCACGGTCGGGCTACTGCCTTCCTAATCCTTCTGCCAAACAATTGAATAACGCCACAACAGATGTTTTCTGATCTTCGCACCGGGGAGGAGTTCGGCGCACAACGCGCGGACTTCGGTCATGGTTGGATACAGATCATGCGCTTCGTGGGTTGCCCAGGCGGCGCGGGCTTCTTTCGAGCGGCGCAGGCGGCCGTAGTGTTTCACGCGCAAGGCGACACTCACCGGAAACGCGATGAAGTTTAGAACTGTATCCGTCAATCCGCCTGACTCAAACAAACCGGCAGGTTCGAACAAATCCAAAATCAAAAGAACGCCGTCGGGTTTCAGGGCTGCTTTCATCTTCACGAGCATCTCGCGATAGGGGAGATGATGCAGTGTGGCGCTGGTGGCGATGCAGTCGAAACTTTCGGCCGGCAAATCGTAGTCAAGAACGTCGGCGAGTTTGTATTCGATGTTGGGAAACTCGGCCGAGCGCTCGCGGGCGAGGCGAATCATCTCGGGTGAGATATCAAGCGCCAGGACCTGATCAAAATGCGCGGCGAGTCGGCGCGAAAACGTGCCGGCGCCGCAACCGATTTCCAGCGCAGACTCACGGCACGACGGAAGATGCCGCAAGAGGAAGTTGTGATAGAAGTCGTTGTGCGTGGCGCCGTCGTCGGAGACGAGGGCGAGGCGATCGAAGTCGGCTTGAACAGACATGGGGAAGTCAGAAGTCAGAAGTCAGAAGTCAGAAGTCAGAAGTCAGAAGTCAGAAGTCAGAAGTATACGGCTTCGACGGAACCAGATGTTTATATCAATGAGACGCTAAAAAGTGAATGAGCTCGGTCCAGGAGCGCAATTGTGGCCCCGCGAGGTTGGACTCGACGCGCTGCGGCGCGGCGAAGTTGAAATGCGGGCGGGGACGCCCGCGGTCCCAGTAAGTTGGCAGGCGCGTCTTCGATGAAGCGAAGGGCAGGGGCAGAAGCGAAGGGAAACGAGAGGAAGCGAATGACGGCTTTAGAGACAAACACAAACACAAACCACAAACCACAAACCACAAACCACAAACTACAAACTACGAACTACGAACTACAAACGTGAAACGTCGGGTGGTTCCTGGTTTGCGTTAGAATTTAAATAGAACTCCCGGACGTTTGGTTGTCTGACAGTTGGCTTTTGACCGTGGACTCTCTTTTAGTTTTTAGTCAGTTCGATCCAGTTAGCCCAAACGTCAGCGCCGCCGGGATAGTTTTTCCAGTATGACCGCACCTCGACTCCGACCGGTTCATTCCCTTTCCATTCGCGAGCCAGCTCCAACGCCTTCTCGCGTTGGTTATTCCTGACGAGGCCCAGAGCCTCAACCGCGGCCACTTGAGCCTGGCGCGGCGCGAACTCCTGAGGGAGCTGCTCCTGAAATTTGCGTGAGGCCTCCGCAACTTTGCGGACGTTGCCGCTTTCTGCGGCGGCCATCATGACCATGCAAATATCAAAGCGATTTGGCTCGACCGCAAACGCCCGCTCCGCCAAAGCGATGCCCTCGCGATACTGGCCGCGGCCCAGCATGGCGTTCGCCAAAACGCTGTATGCCACCGCAAAGCCATGCGGACCCAGTTCCAGCTTGTGATCAAAAACATAAGCGGCTGACTCCTGCGCTTCCGCATACATTCCCAACCTATTTAACGCGAACCCCGCATTCAACCTCACTGACACGTCGTCAGGATCACTCTTGAGCTGCTCTTTGTAGCACTGAATCGCAGCCCGGTAGAATCCTTTTTCAAAGAAGCGGTCCTCACAAGCCTTTTCAACATAGCTGCGCAACTGCGTAGCAACCAGCTTTGACACAAGCTCTGATTGTCGCTGCAGATCCTCAGGTGATGCATCGTCTGAGATCAATTCAATGCGGGCAACCAGGATTTGAGTGGGAGTCAAAGTCCCTTCTTGTTCTGTCTGATCAATGAAGCTTTTCGCCTCTGCGACAAGTTGGTTACGCTCAAGCTGAACGGCCGGGAGGTCAGCGTTGTTCTGACGTTCTGCACGAACGTCATGCTTTGTCACTTTTTCCATAGCCTGCGCCAGCTTGATGGCAACCACACCGTATTCCTGCGACTCGATCCCAAGCCAGCCTGTTTCGGCAGTAACCTGGCTAACTCTGCCGTCGCGAAGTATGAGAAGCGGAACGGTGGCGCCTTGTGCATAAGACTCGCGCGCGGCGAAATACGAGGCTTCGTCAACCACATCGTGCTCGCCATACCGAAAAATCAAATCAAACGTTCTCAACCCGGCACGTTGTGCCGGACTACCGGGATAAACCGTAGTCACGCGCAGACCCCGGCCCATGATAGGTCCCTTCGGATCAGCCGGCGGTTTGGAACTGCGTGCGGACAGCGCCGCGCACCCGGACATGACGGCAACGAACAGAAACAGCGCTAACAACAAATTGAATCGCGAGAGACTTCTGAAGTGGTTCATGGGAAAGTGCCTTTCGAGGAATTGCAGGGAAGCAACAAGGGAGCCGGCGATGGTGGCTCGGAGTGAGGTTGCGGGGCGGGAACCCCTTGAACGATTAAAGCCGTTGGCTTTGGAGGGTGTCAACGAAAAAGATCTTGCATCGGGACGAAAGAAACGAATTCGTTCACTCGACTTAAACGACAAAGAAGGAAGGGTTGGACGGCTTGTATCGGTACGTAAACGAACGATATGGAGCGCGCGGTTCCGTGTTTTTCAGGCTCTCATCTTAATACTCACCTAATAATAGTCTTGCGAATCGATGAATACTTTGTGACGTCGTCGCTCCACTACAAGACTTAACTCGATCCTCACTCCCAGCGAAAAAAATCTGACGGCGCGGCGGGCATAGTGCTTGCGGGATTAACTCTGAAAAGATCCGCAAGGAGGGTGGACACATCGTGAGATCGGTAATTTGGATCGACTGAACGAAGGCGGGCGGGAACCCGGCAGTCCCAGTGGCGAGTCTTCGATGAAGGGTCGCTGCGATGAACGATGCGGGCGGGGACGCCCGCGATCCCAGTAAATTGGCTTGACGCCTTCGATGAGGCGAAGGGTAGGCATGAGGGGAAGCGTAGGCGATCGGGGAGGTTTTGCAATCATGAATCAGATAAAGGTTTGGCCGCACCTGACGATAGTGGCGGTGGTATGCGCGCTGATCGCCGGGTTGGCGGTCGCGTTTTATTTCAAACATGAACAGACAGTACAGGCGGAGGCACTGCCTTACGCCGCACGCATTCAACGCGTGGATGGCGACGTCGCCTTCAGTGACGCGCTGAACACGACCGACGCGAACGCGGCGGCAAACGCGCAGTGGATCACGGCAACGGCGAACCAACCATTCTCCGTTGGCGATCGGATTTACACGAAAGATCGTTCGCACGCGTCGCTGGCGTTTACCGGACGAAACTTTGCCCGGCTCAATCCGAATACATCGCTGGATGTGATCGACCTCAGCGACAGTCGGACGCAGCTCGCACTGCGTGATGGCTCTGCGATTTTCGATGTCGGATATTTGAATCCGGACGAATTGTATGAAGTAGGCACGCCGTACGGCGCCGTTGATTTTCAGGAGCCCGGACTTTACAGCGTCGATTTGAATAACGGAAATGCAGTAGTTTCGGTGCTAAGTGGACTCGCACAGGTTGTTGGTATGGGCGGGTCAGGCCGTGTCAGCAAAGGCGAACTGCTGACGCTCGCCGGCACCACGGCCGCGCAGGTGTTGCTTTCGCGTATCGATGGACGCGATGCCGGCTACGCAGTAGATGATTATTATCGCTATCAGTATCCAAACTACGACGGCCGCTACGCGAATTACGATGCTTATCTAAACGATCCTTACTACTACGATCCTTATCGCAGCGACGTGAGTTACCAGTATGCGCCGGCGTCAGTTCCCGGGCTCAACGATCTGGCTTATTACGGCGACTGGCAAGACGTGAGTGGTTATGGTCATTGTTGGCGACCGCGCGTGGCTTCGGATTGGGTGCCATATCAACAGGGCTACTGGATGAACGATTATCCGTATGGGCCAACCTGGGTCTCGGCTGAGCCCTGGGGTTATGCGCCTTATCACTACGGGCGCTGGGCCGCGATAAACAACCAGTGGTTCTGGGTTCCTGATCGCGTGAACACCACGCCGTTGTATTCACCGGCGCTGGTGGCCTTCGTTCCTTTCAACGACTCGAACCAGATTGGCTGGGTGCCGTTGGGCCCGGGCGATCAGTATGTGCCGCATTACTACGATGCGAACTGGCAGCCGTATTACCTGACTCGGGATGCAGTGGCGCCAACACGACTCGTGAATGTAGTGGTGCCAAACGCGGTGACCGTCGTGCCGGTTGATTATTTCGGCCGGCAGATTGACCCGCGCGTTATTACCAGAGTAGATGCGCAGCGGCTTGCGCAGGTGCGACCGGTGCTCGATCCACTTATGGTGACGCCTTTGCGAAACGCTGCGCTGCACTCCGCGTGGGGCCGTGGCAAAACTGATTTGCCGCCAGGCATCGCGAAGAAGTTAATCGACACTTCGGTCATCACCAGCGTCGCTCCGCGGGCGCGGCCTTTCAACAAAGACCTGGCGCGGGCCATGCGCGTGGAAGCGATTCCCGAGAAAGCAAAACGCCAGGAGTTGAAATTCAGAGACGAGCGACAGGCTCAACCGGCTCGCGCAATGGAGCAACAAGCAGCGGCGCGTAAACAACAGCTGGCGGAATTCGGAAAGCAAGCGGCGCAGGGTAACAAGGATGCGCGGCAACAGATGCGCGCCCTTGAACAGCAGCAACGCGAGCAACAGCGAGCGGTACAAGACGCGCAGCGCGCTGCGTTGCAGCAACAACGTGCGCAGCAAAGAGAACAAGCGAAAGGTGAACGAGTAGGTAACCGGGTGCAGCCGCAGCCGCGGGTGGAAGCAGCGCCGCGCGGGAAACCGCGAGTTGAATTCAAGGGGCCGCCGGTGCGAGTGCAAAATGCTGATCGTCCGCAGGTGATGCGGCACGAACCGAAGCAACAAGCACAGCCGCAGCCAATGCGTCACGCCGAACGGCAGCAGGTCATGAGGCAGCCTGAGGCGCGACAACAACAACCGCAACAACAGGCGCCGAAACATGAGAACAATGGTCGCGGCCAGGCGCAGCCGTCGCAGGGCGGTGGTGGCGAGAAGGGCAAGAAACCAAAAAACTAAGACCAGGGCCAAACAAAAAAACGTCCAACGTCCGGTTGCTGAGAGTTGAATCTTGACCCAACCTTAGTAGCCCGGGCGTTGGATTATTTTTCGCCTATGTCGCTCTCCCCCGAATTGCCGATTTATCGGGCTAGCTCGCAGGGCGTTGGCAATCTCCAAGATCGATTTCAGACGTTGGATTTTCTCCCGGTTCTTAGTCAGTTATCCGGTTCCCCTGTTCCCCTTTTCGCCTGCTTCTTAATCCAGCACTTTTATTCTGATCTCGGCGCCGTTCGTACGGATCTCAGGGACGTACATCGCATGGCCCAGCACCGGCAACGCATGGAACGCGCCTGGAGTTTCCGCGCGCATTTCATAACTCAACTGCCAGATGCCTTCAGGCAAATGATCGATGAACATCGCCACCTTGCGATCGCGCAGTTCCTGATACACCCACTGCGAACGGCCAGTGAAATCTTGCGGCGCCGTAAAGTTGAATGTCGCTAAACGGCTTTGACCCTGGACATTGGACTTGGGACTTTGGACTGCCCCGGATTTCAGCTCCTTCACGTACAGGTTTTCACCGCTGCGAAGTTGCACCGCTTCCAGTCCCGCAGGTTTGAGATCTTCAAACAACAAATACTCGTAATTGTTCTTGGCCTCAATCGTGATGACTGTCTCAACACGTTCGCCACTCTGCACCGTGTCGCCATCGTTCAGCGGCACGCGTTCGGCGACGAAGCCTTTCAACAGCGTCTGATGATTGACCAGTTTGAAATACTGACGGCGCACAAAAATTTCATTGCCGGCCGGTGTGATTGGTTCTTCGAGACTGAAGAACTTCGCCGCCGCCGAGAAATAGAGCGGCCCACTGCCACTCGTCCGCCGAATGGTGATCTCATTCGCGCCGTCGCGAATAAACTCGCGGGAGATTTCAAACTTGCTGGGGGCGCCCAACACGTCCGCCGCCGAGATATGTTTAGTGGCAACCGAGTTTCCATTCACCAACAACTCGTAAGACAGATCGGTTTGCAGTTCATGCGACCTGCGCAGGTAGTCGTTGAGCGTGAGCACAACGATCGCCGTGTCGCGCGTGTTACTCCATTGCGCCCCGCGACGGTTCTTGATCAACCAGTTCGTGACCGGCTCGATCAGTTTGTTCTGTGGATCGATAGCCAGCAGCGCCCGCAGGGCAAATGAAGTCGCTTCGATGCCGCCGTCTGACCAGCGCCAATAAAGTCCATCTTCACCCCAGTGGGCAGTACCCAACACTGAAGGATCGGAACTCTGCACGCCTTCCTGCACGATCGAGACGTCAGGCTTGCTGTCGATCTTCACGCCGTTTTCCAGATTCGCCACCAGCACCTTTGCTTTGTCGGTGTAGCCAAAGTTGTGGGCCGCAAGCGCCAGCAGTGCGCGCGTGTAAGCGTTTAGCTTGTCGCGGTTCGTGTAGAGGTTGTCGAAGGCTTTCACCTGGAACTGGCTGGGATCGGTGTTGCGTTGCGCGCGAGAGTTCCAGTAAACCGCCAACGCGTGCAGCATCCAGGCTTGCTCGTCGTAGTTTGTTTCTTCTTCGACGAGTTCACTGTCGAGATAATTCGCGGCGCGATCAGTAACGTCGGTCTTCGTGCTAATGCCGGCCTGGCGCGAGAGCGTCAAGCCCCAGAGCACGTAGGCAGTCATGTAGTGATCGCTGTCGCCGTCTTTCCACCAACCCCAACCACCGTCGGTGTGTTGGAAGTTGTAGAGACGATCCAGACTCTCACGTGTGATCCGATCCAGTTCCTTGAGATCGCGCTGTCCTTTCGGATGCGTGGCTTTAGCGGTTTCTGGTTCAATCCCGCCAAAAACATGCTCCATCGCGTCCTCAGGTTTCAGGCCGATATCGCGCAGCGTCTTCGCCGTGATAACTGCCGGCAGGAAGCGGCTCATCGTCTGTTCAGTGCAGCCATAGGGATAGTCAATGAGATAAGGCAACGCATCTAGCATGGTGGTGGCCATGCTGGGTGCGACCTGGACCGACAAAGAAGTGGTTTCGGGTCGACGCGCACTCGGAATATCGAGTTTGACGGCAACGCTGTCGCCGCGCATTTTGCCGGAGCGCGAGACAAATTTTTCTACGCCGTGGTCGTAAACCGTATAGCTCTTCTCCATTGCGTCGGAATACTTTTCACCGCGCACTTCCACTTTGAGCTTTGCCTGTCCTGCCTGTGAGACACCAACCACCCAATCGACGCGGGTGTCGCTGTTGGGTTTCACTAACACGACCGGCTCGTTCTTAGCCGGAGTGCCAACCACCAGGCCGGTTCCTTCAGGGACGAGCGACGCCGCAACGTGCATCTCCTGATCTGTATTGTTGTTGATGACCGCAGACACGGTAACTTGATCGCCAACCACAAAAAATCTTGGCGCTTGTAGTCGTACGATGAGTGGTTGCTTGGTGCGCGTGGAAGCGTTGCCGATACCAAACTGGTTACCCGCAGAAATCGCGCGCGCAGTCGCGACCCAGGTAGTCAGCGAATCGGGATATTTCACTTTCACCACTGCGCTACCGTCAGCATCAGTGTGCACGTCGGGTAGCCACAGGATCGTGGAACGAAAATCATTACGTACTTGCACAGCCGGCTCACCAGGCGAAGGTTGTGGCGGTGGCGGCGGGGCTTCCGCAGGCGAAAGCACCGACACTTCATCGGCGGCGAGGCCGGCGATCCTGCCACCCGTGGCGGTCTTCATCACTTCCCTGTTAACCGCCGCGTTGGCTAACGCCGGCTTGGCCGGGCCGTCTTTGTCTCTACGCTCGGCTCGATCGTCCAGCGAGCCGCCTTCACCTGCACCAGACCCGGGCTCTCCGGCGCTGGGGGCGGGCTCGTCCTCTTCCTGCGCAGCCTCTTTTTCGTCAACCAGCCTGCCTTTCGTCACTTCAATCAAACGTATGTACGACTTCTGGCTGAACGTGCTTTGCGTTTGCACTGAATGCGAGCGTTTGCTGCCGTAGTAAAACTGGCGCGGATCACCAGCGTAGTCCTGCTGAATATATTTGACTGACTCGTCAAACATTCCCAGCGCGATCTCGGCGGACACCGGTTTGCCGTCGGCATCCTTCGCGAAGATCGAGAGCGTGCCTTCTTCGCGCGGCTGGTATTGCTCGCGATCTGCTTTCACATCGACGGTTAAGAAATGCTGCACGGGCGGGACGACTACCTGCTTCGTGTCCTCAAACAACTGCGTATCGCTCACCATGCTGGCGCTGAGATAAATATTGGGAACAAAGCGTTCCTCAATTGGTAGTTCGATCAACTTGGCGGTTCCGGTCAGGTGAACGAGTTTGTAACTAAACATCTCGTTGTCGGCTTCTACGCTGAACAGCACGTATCGATCGTTCGTGAACGCTGACAACATCACCGGCGCAACTTGTCCGGCGCGGAACGTATCCTTGTCGACAACTATCTCGACTCCGTCGTGACGGTAACCAAGCTCACTACTCGTATTGTTGGCGACGAACACATAAGTGTCGGCTTTCACCGGCGGCAGAAAACGATCGCGCTTCGCTGCGCCAGGCAACACCTGACTACTCTGCCAGCTGACGTGGTAGTAACCTTCACGTTCCGGGGTGAACTGAAACTGCGCCGCGCCTTCCGCGTCAGTCTTCACTGTTTGCGTCAGGATGTCTTCGTGTTGATAACCACGAAACTTCAGACGCCAGGGCTTTTGTCCTTTAATCACTTGCGGCGGAAAACCGTTGGGACGATCACGCAAGAGACGCAGCTCGTTGCCTTTCACTTCACGCCCGCTGGGATCCAGCCAAATCTCCCACCAGTAATCACGCGTCACCTTGACCGTGCCGGTGGTGGTCACGGGCTGTTCATTGGCGTCGAGCGCTTTGAGGTCGACGGTGACTTTCTCACTGGGCCGATAGATGTTTTCCTGTGGCCGCGGATAAACGTAGTAACGCTGGCGCGTGACGCGGACGGTGTCGCTCGAAACGATTTCGCGACGCGATGAATCCGTCACCCGTGCCTCGATACGATACTGGTAATCCTGATTGTAGTTTTCACGTGGCGTATCAAACGTCAGCACCGCTTTGCCAGTCGCGTCAGTCTTGATCGTTTCGCGCTTAATAATCTGACCGCTGCCGCCGTAGTAGCCGCGCATTCGCAGTTCCTCAAAATCGTCGTAGTACCAACCATAATCGCGATAGGGATACCAGTAGTGATAGAAAGGGTTTTGATAGACGACCACTTCAACTGCCGCGTTGCTGACTGGCCCACCGAAGTAGTAGTCGGCCTGAATGTTGACTTCAACTTTCTCGCCGAGCCGGAAAGCCTTTTTTCGTCCATCCTCTTCGGGCGTTTTTACTGCGACTTTGAACTCCGGGAGTTTGTACTCTTCGAGACGAAATAATTTCGCGCTGCCGATGCTGCTACTACGACCGGCATCCCAGAACTGAACCGTGTATTCGCCGAGCGGCAGTTGTTCAGTCAAATCGAGCGAGCCCCAGGCGCTGCCGAAACTGTTGAGATTCGCTTTGCCTTCAGTGACCTTTGTGCCACGCGGATCGGTGATCTGATATTCGATCACCTGGTTCGCAGGAGTTGAGTAGCCATTGACGCCTTGCCGGCGGGCGATGAATTTCCACTGGACAGTTTCCTGCGGACGATACGCAGGACGATCGGTGAAGGCATAGATGCGCCACGCTTCGCTGCCCTCGCTAACGCCACCGGCATAACCACCGGCGAAAGCCTGACGATCACCGGACGGACTCGCCGGCGTGCTGGCCGCCACAAAAAGATTTCGGCTGCTACCGGTCTTCGTCAACGGGAACGTCGCGAGTCCGTCGTTATTCGTCGTTTGCGTGAGCCGGTGCGTGTACCAGTGATCGTTGAGGTAATAGGTTTCCCAGAGTGTCACCCTGGAGTTGGCCACCGGCGCTCCGCTGATCGCACTCGAGAAATAAACCAGCGCTTCTTTTGCTGAAGATTTTAAGACCACTGACACATCGGTGATCAAAACGAGATCACGCGCAGACAGCGAACCACTTTTCGCTTCGAGAAGATAAGCACCTTTGGCCAGCTTGCCGTCGATGCGCATTTCGTCGTCGCTGAATGGTTTGTGATCTCCCTTGGCGTCGAGCTCTTTTGACCACGTTTTCGCCGGCACCCTGCCGGCGACGCGCACTTTCGTAATCCAGCTATCGACGTCACCTTCGCCTTCATCCTCGTCAACGTTCTTCGCGAAGCGCACATCGCTGGTCAGGTCGATCCGGTAGAGCGCCAGATCGACGTGCTTGACGTTGCGAGCTTCCAGACTGAACTGCAGTTCCGATTCGGGCAGAAAAATATTTGAGACAGCGATACCCAGGCTGGGTTCCGTAATCTCTTTAATGCGCTCAACCGCCTGGTCGTAATATTTCGTCTCACCTTTCGCGAACTCGCGCGTCATTCGTCGATAGAGCTCGAGGGCTTTGATGTAGTCAACTTCCTGTTGCCATTCGCCGTCATCGTTTTGCGTGATCGTGCCGTTGCTGTTCATCCACTCGGCGTAGTTGAAAAGCGCATCGTCGTACCAATCAGTTTTCTTGCCGCCTTTCAGTGCCGCTTCGAATTCGTCCGGAACGCGTTGCCGCGTTTCCCAATCGCCACCGGAAGAGCGCACCGTCATTGCTATCAGGTAGTGCAGGTGCGCCTGATCGTTTTCGGTGGTACTGATTTTCAGCGCGTTCTCAAGAACGTCGATGGGAATGTAGTTGCCAAAATAAGTGTAGTAGTAATAGTCGTAGTGAATCGGCGGTTCGGCTGCTTTGAAAACAATCTTCAGATAACGATCGCGAGCGCGGTTGATGTCGCGTTGGCCGGCCCACCAATCAAGCGCCGGCTGGTAATGCGGCCAGGCAAGTCCCCAATTCATCGAGTCGCGGCGCGCCCAGAAAAAATCGCCGAGCGATTCGTGTGCTGCGGCCCAAACCAGATCGCGTTCATCCTCACGATCGATTACGCGAATCAATTCCTCCAGTTGTTTCTGCGCTTGTTCAAACTTGGTGGTGTCGGCTGTTTGAGTGGCAGCCTGCGCGCGCCAGGTGGTGTCGGCGATGCGAAACTCGACCCAGCGAACTTCGGCGGGCGTCAGCTTCGATTTGTCGACGCGCGCATAGATCTCGTTGGCGCGAGCGTAAGAGCCGGCGTCGTATTGTTTCTCGGCTTCTGACTTCAGTTGCGCGTAGTCGGCCTGTGGTGGCGGAGCCGGAAGAAAGTAAACAAAGGAGAGCAACGCGATGGAAATAATGATTTTCATAGTCGGGCAATCTCGGTCGACTGAGTCAAACTTTCAAAGTGTAGGGCCCTCGCAAAACCACGGACTTAGACCCGGCGTTCGCGAAGGTGTTCCCCTAATGCCGCTTGATGAACGAAAGAAATGAAGGGCACTTGCGGCCTGCGGGGCGACATCCCTGAAGCGGGAGCAGGTTCGCCGCAGATGTTGCACCCGAAACCAATGTTCGAACACGGGGTTATGACGTTCGAGAAATGCTCAAATAGCGTAGCGTTCGATATCGAGAGCCCCATGAAAAACTCCCAAGACATCAATATTCCCGTCTGGCCTGATCAGATAGCTAGTCGGTAATGACCGTAATGAAGGATGCGGATTTTTCGCGATCCGGCGAACTCGTAAGGTGGCCCAGTTCTGGATGAAACTTAAGCAACTGTGCTTTCAAAAAAATGCCCGCTAAAGTGCGGGCGGCAGCGTCGGGGTTGTCGGCAGCGATGTAGTCGTATATGTCTCTGAGCCACGTCTGAGCTTCGGCAGTCCAGCTTATTTCAGCCAATTGTTAATCCGGCGCTCCATCTCTTCATTCGTAATTGTGCGGCCTTCATCAGAATCTTTGAGGCCCCGTTTGACCATAAAGGTCAAAAGCGAGCTCCCGAACGATTTCATCGTACGAACTATCGTCAGGCTGCTTCTGAACAAGTTCCGTGATCACGTCTTTAGCTGTCGACATCTGTTTTACTCTTTCGTTTCGATTCTAACGCAAGAATCTTCGAGCAGAAAGGGCAACTACTCAACCATCATGGTAGTTCTGTTACCAGTCTTCTTGTGCGATGTATTTGAGAACAGATTGGATGGAACAAACGGCGTGGGTGCCGTCGGGTTTCACAAACGGAATGTGGCGATAACGGCCGAGCGACATTTTGTTCAGGGCTTCAGCGACTGAAGCTTTTTCGTGAAGGGTTTCGGGATTCGGACTCATCAATTCCCTGACGGGAACTCCAGCCAGTTTTGCTCCTCCAGCCAGCCGCTTCAACACATCGTGCTCGGTGAAGATGCCGACTAGTTTTCCCTGGTCCACTACCAGCGCGCAGCCGGTGTTGGAGTTCTTCATAAGCTGAGCTACATCCAGCGCGGATACATCGGAGGCGACGGAGATTGCTTCTTCACGTTCGAGTTGCGCCAGATCGTCTTCCATCACTGAGCGCGCCAGACCCTCAGACGAGTCAGCGCGCGGCACATCCAGATCGCGAAACGGCGTCAGGCAGTTTTCGCAACGGTCAATGCCGTCAATGTTTTCCTGGCCGCAGGAAGGGCAGTTCATTTTCTATTTCCGAATGCCGATTGCCGAATGCCAATGGACAATTATTCAACGACCCACGTGTCGCCGCTGTTGATTAGTTTCTCCAGGTTTCCGGGTCCGGACTTAGCAATGGCGGCGTCGATCTGGTTGACCATCAACTCTTCATACGAAGGCCGCTCAACGGCGCGGAAAATTCCGACCGGCTGCGGAAAGTCTGGTTGCTCCATGCGCGCAAGCATGAAGGCCACTGACGGATCTTGCAGATAAATATCGTGGACCAGCAGATCGCTTTCGCTAATGCCGTCTTCGCCGATCGTTACCACTTCCGGGTGCGCGCCGTTCATGCGAATTCCCTTGTTGCGGTCTTTGCCGAAAATCATGGGCTTGCCATGCTCGAGATAAAGGACGCGGTCGTTTCGCACACTGCGCTCGGCAAATGAGTCGAAAGCGTGATCGTTGAAGATGTTGCAGTTTTGATAGACCTCGATAAAGGAGATTCCCTTATGTTTCGCGGCCGCTTCCACGACGGTGCCGAGATGTTTGACGTCGATATCGATCGAACGCGCCACGAAAGTTGATTCACTGGCGATGGCCAGCGAGAGGGGATTGATCGGGTAGTCGATCGTGCCCAGCGGCGTCGATTTTGTTTTCTTGCCAAACTCTGACGTCGGACTGTACTGCCCTTTCGTCAAACCATAGATGCGGTTGTTGAAGAGAATGTAATTGATGTCGAGGTTGCGGCGAATTGCGTGGATGAAGTGATTACCGCCAATCGACAAAGCGTCACCGTCGCCGGTGATCACCCAGACGCTGAGCTCAGGATTCGCACACTTGATGCCGGTGGCGATCGCCGGAGCGCGCCCGTGAATGGAGTGGAAGCCGTAGGTATTCATGTAATACGGAAAACGTGACGAGCAACCAATGCCACTTACGAAGACGATCTTCTCGCGCGGGATTCCAAGTTCGGGCATCACCTTCTGCACGTTGTTGAGAATGGCGTAGTCGCCACAGCCCGGACACCAGCGCACTTCCTGATCGGAAACGAAATCAGCTTTCTTCATTTGCCCCGGCGGCGGCGCAACTCTCCCTGAGACCGCTGAACCAACTTCACTATCAGCCGAAACAGATTCGACTATTGCTTTGTTTCCATTTCCACTATGACCGTTTTCAGTTGTACTCATGAATGCTCCTTGAAACTTACCAAAACCTATTGTTCCAGATTAATCTCCGCTTCTATAGCCTTATTGGTGAAGAATGAGAATTTATTATTGAAAACAATATTGTACGATCCACTTGTTAATCGTACGTCGATCGAACCCGAAGAAACTTTGCCAGAGATGTAATAACCATGGAACGCTTGACCCTGCTCGGACAGCCTGTAGTTCTCATCGTCAACGATATACACCTGAATATCGTTTCCACTTCCGCCGGCGGCATGAAAGCTTCCATGGACTCGTGCGCTGCCTTCCACATTGAACTGCTTCGCGAATTGGTTTCGTGCTGAAACCGAAAAGGTGGAAGGCGTCAACGGCTGACTTCTCGTCACCAATTGCTTCGGTGAGTTGGGATCAATAGAAATCGAAGTAGAACGATCAGACCCCTGGCTAAGCTTGCAGCCAAGCGCCACAAATAGAAGCAGGAGGATGACAATTATTGAACGCAAAGCTGTTGTCTCAACCCTTGTTAGACTGCTCTTGCATTTGCGCAATTGCGGCTTTCCAGTCTTCAAGGTTTCCAAGTTGCACCGCTTTATCAATCCCCAAATTCTCCAACAACATAGCTAAGACTGTGAGCCGCTCGTCTTCGTAGGTAAAAATTCCGCCCGTGTATTCTATCTTCTCAGGAGCCTGGTAAATCCGTCTTTCGAACTCTTCGTGACTCCAAACACGACCTTCGCGGCGAATGTCCCATTCGCTAGGATTGAACCCTTCGACGTTCAAAACGTTCGCTGTCATCAGTCCTCATCCTTTGGACTTTGCCTAACGGTCTCGTACAGCTCCAAAAACTTTCCCCTGACATAGGGATCAAGTTGCTCTGAAAACTCAGGCCCCAGTCCACGAGTCTTGATCAGCTCCTGCACATCGGCCAAATCTTTGAGTCTATGCGGCGCAGTCATCCCGGAAGCCAATTTCAACTCGATCAGTTTTTCGAGCGTTACAATCCGAATGCCGTCAATCTCGGTTGAAGCTGTTGAAGGATCGGGCATGCTCACGGGCTTCGACTTTCCATCACCTGGATATTCGCCGGTAGTCATTATTTCGATGCTAATTCCCTCCGTCGTAGCGCGCAGCCTTTTCTTTGCGCCAGGGAAAGCGGGAACATACCCTAGGCCAATCAACTCTCGGTGAAACTTTTCTAAGCCCTCTCGGGTCATCACCAAGTCGATATCCTCAGTCAACCGCACATACCCATGTTCAAAAAGAGCTAGCGCGCCAATCACCATGTAGTCAATATTGTGTGCTTTCAGATCTCGCGCCAAGTTCGCCAGCGCAATGTGAAGTCGACCCTGTCTCATAAAGTAATTCGAAGCTTCCGCGAAGCGCTCGATCAAAGACCCCTTGGGACGCGGGTGATTTGTTTGGCTCTCCATCGCAGATAGAACACTCACTTACAAATACTCTTCAACTTTCCTGACAATCTCGCGAATCTGAAATGGGCGTCCCTTAACTTTCGAGAAAGGAAGGGCATCGATCAGATATCTTGCGCGAATCATGGTGCAGAGTTGGCCCAGGTTCATCTCCGGAATGATTACCGTTTCGAATCCGCTCAATACTTCGCCGAGGTTCTTGGGAAACGGATTCAGGTGACGCAGGTGCGCCGCTGAAACACTCTTGCCTTCTTCCTGCAGTTTTTCGACAGCGGAACTGATGGAACCGTAAGTTGAACCCCAGCCCAGCACCAAAACTTTTCCGGTCTTCTCGCCAAAAACTTCGACGAGCGGAACATCGTTCGCCGCGCGATCGATTTTTTCCTGGCGCAGCTTGACCATCAGGTGGTGGTTCTCCGGATCGTAGTTGACGTTTCCGGTGATGTGCTGCTTCTCAATACCGCCGATGCGATGCTCGAGACCGGGCGTGCCGGGGATTGCATACGGTCGCGCCAGCGTTTCCGGATCGCGCGAGTAGGGCATGAAATTGGCCGGATCGTCTGCAAACTTCACTTTGATCTCTGGCAGTTGATCCACTGCCGGAATGGCCCAGGGCTCCGCGCCGTTTGCCAGGTACCCGTCAGACAAATAAAAGACCGGGCTCATGTATTTGAAAGCAAGACGAACTGCTTCAATCGCCATGTGAAAACAGTCGGCCGGTGTCGACGGAGCCACCACAATCGCCGGGCATTCGCCGTTTCTTCCCCAGACAGCTTGAAACAGATCTGCCTGTTCGGTTTTGGTTGGCAGTCCGGTTGATGGGCCACCACGCTGCACGTTGATGATCACCAGCGGCAATTCGGTCATCACTGCCAGGCCAATTGCTTCCTGCTTGAGCGCCACGCCCGGACCCGACGTTCCCGTTAGGCCAATCTGACCGGCAAAGCTGGCGCCGATAGCCGAGCAAACTGCGGCGATTTCGTCTTCCGCCTGAAAAGTCTTAACACCAAAACTCTTGTGCAGCGCTAGCTCGTGGAGAATGTCAGACGCCGGCGTGATGGGATACGACCCGTAGAACAAAGGCCGGCCGGCAAGTTGTGAAGCAGCGACAAACCCCAGGGCGGTCGCTTCGTTGCCCGTGATCTTCCGATACTTGCCCGGGGTAATCTTCGCTCTCTTAATTGTGTAGTGCGTAGTGAAGACTTCGGTGGTGTCAGCAAAGTTGTAACCCGTCTTCAGAGCAATCTCGTTAGCCTTCGCCAGCTCCGGGTTCTTGCCAAACTTCGCATTGATCCAGGCGAGCGTGCCGTCCATCGGGCGATCGTAAAGCCAGTAGAGCACGCCCAGCGCGAAGAAATTCTTGCAACGATCTATTTCCTTGCGCGAGAGTTCGACATTGCCTTTCAACGCATTCATGTTGAGCGTTGAGACCGGCAACTTGTGCACGCGATAACCCGCGAGACTGCCGTCTTCGAGTGGATTCGAAGCGTAGTTGGCGTACTTCAAATTCTCCGACGTGAAACCGTCGGTGTTAATAATGAGCGTGCCGCCTTCTTCCAGATCCGCCAGATTGACTTTCAGCGCCGCTGGATTCATGGCGACTAAAACGCTCGGCTGGTCGCCGGGAGTTTTGATGTCCTGGCTGGAGAAGTTCAACTGAAATCCGCTGACGCCGGGCAAGCTGCCGGCGGGAGCGCGAATCTCGGCGGGAAAGTCGGGCAACGTTGAAATGTCGTTGCCGACTACGGCTGAGGTGTTTGTAAACTGCGTGCCGGTCAGCTGCATGCCGTCGCCGGAGTCACCAGCAAAACGGATTGTTACTGTTTCGACTTCCTCGAGGTTCTTTTCCAGTTGTTCCACCGGGGGTTCGATAAGAGTGCTCATGGTTGTTTAGCTACTGATCCTTTACTGTTTTTCTATCAATTGCCGATTGTCGATTGTCGATTGCCAATTGCCGATTCTAAAAGCATGACTCGAAATCTCTGCCAATCGGAATTCGGCAATTGGCAATCGGCAATGTACTAGCCGCCGTCCGTGCTATCCATTACTTGATCCGGGTTTGGTGGTAAGTTCATGGTTGTTTGCGGATAACTTTCCGCCAGGTAACCAATCACATCGAACACCGAAATAGAGCCGACGAGTTTGCCATCTGTTACTAGCGGAATATTTCGATAGCCTTTGTCGTTCATCAGGGCGACTGCGTCACCAATCAACGCGTCCTTCGTGAGCGTGGCCACCACCGGAGACATCAAATCGCGTACCGGCGAATTTAAGTCCAGGTCGTTTCCAATCACCTTAGTCAGTAGGTCTCGTTCAGTAAAAATACCCACCACCGACCCGTCTTCTGCGCAAACAATCGCACAACCACCTTCGTCGTTTTTCATTGCTTCGATTGCCTGGGAAAGTGGAGTCGCTGGTGCAATACAAACGTAGTCGTCTGTTTGCATCGAACGAACGCTGTCCTCTCGCGCTTTACGAGACGACACAGTTTTCGCGATCGCTACGGCAGGCCCTTCGGTCGAAGGCTGTTCAGCTGACATCGAGTTACTACTCCGGACAAATCATTTGGCGTGAAAGCAAAAACGATTCCAAGCAAGCAAATTCTAACAGCAAAGCGGGGACGACTAAAGCGCGCGCTACTCTTTGGAAGCGCTGACCTGTCAGCGCTTTGGTCTGGGGCGGCTTGACGCCCAAGCCACCGGAGTAATCTCGCTGCAGAAGGCCCGCGACAGGTCGCGGCGGCCAAAGCGTTGACAGGTCACCGCCCTCCAAAAGAGTGGCCTCCAGCTAAGTTTGATTGGAGTCAGCGAGCGAGGCATTCAGGGCTTTCAGTTCAAGATCATAGGGAGACATCTGTGCTAGTTGTTTAACTACCTCAGGCAACACCGCCAGTGTTTGCTCAATATCGTCATCCGTGTTGTAACGCCCTAACGAAAACCTGATCGAACCTTGAGCACGTGTGTACGGAACGTTCATGGCGTGCAAAGTTGGCGACGATTGTTTCGTCGTCGAATGGCAGGCGGAACCGGTGGACACACAAATACCAGCTCGATCGAGATGCTGCAGAATATTTTCGCCTTCGACGTACTCAAAAGAGATGCTGGAAGTGTTTGGCAGGCGCCTGGTGGTGTCGGCCGTGCCGTTCAGATGCGCGTTCGGAATCTTCTCCAGGATCGTACGTTCCAGCTTGTCGCGAAGACTTTCGATTCGCTCATGCTCAGCGAAGTTCATCGCTAACTCGCACGCAGCTCCGAGCGCCACGATGTTGGGAACCGCCGATGTCCCTCCACGACGCCCGCTCTCCTGACTACCACCAATAATGAATGGCGGCAGCTTGACGCCATCGCGAATGTAAAGCGCACCCACGCCCTGCGGCGCATGGAGTTTATGGCCTGACAGCGCAAACAGATCCACTTCGAGTTCCTGCAAATTGATCGGCACTTTGCCAACTGCCTGAACGCCGTCAACATGGAACACCGCATCAGATTTCTCGCGAACAATCTGGCCGATTTCTTCTATGGGAAACAATACGCCGGTCTCGTTGTTTGCCATCATCACGGAAACTATTCCGGTATCGCGCCGCAGTGTGTTGCGTAGTTCATCAAGATCGAGTTCGCCGTTTCCGTCGACGCCTAACCAGGAAACTTCGCAACCGATTTGCGCCAAATGCTCGCAAAGGTTTCGCACGGCTTCGTGCTCGACGCGGGTAGTGATGATGTGGCGACGTTCCGGGTTCTGTTCAAGAAACCCGCCAATGGCCCAGTTGTCTGACTCCGAGCCGCAGGAAGTGAAAACAATTTCACTCGGTTTCGCGGCGCCCAGTAGTGCAGCAACTTGCTCGCGCGCATGTTCCACTGCCGCTTTCATTTGCTTGCCCAACGAGTGAGCCGACGAAGGGTTGCCGTAGTGTTCAGTTAGATAAGGTTGCATCGCCGCCAGTACTTCCGGCGCGACGCGAGTGGTGGCGTTGTTATCGAGATAGATCATTTTCGAGTGAATAATGAATAGTGAATGGTTTCAAAACCCGACGGGAGGTTCTTTGAAAATGAGCTCAAGAGTCCGACCAGCCGTTGTTCCAGTAGACTCCAGTTCGCTCTGCGGCAGTACAACGAATTTCTCGTTCGGAGGAAGAGTGACTCCATACTTCGGCTCGGGCGTGAGCGATAGTAGCGCAATAACCTCGGTGGTCTTTCCAGCGTGTTCTCCAGACCTGATGCGCACTAGATCACTAAAGCGGTAATTCACGCCTGAGATCCCCTCAGCTGTAATCCAACGGCTTTCCAATTCACCTTGTGACATCTTTAGCTCTGAACTATTCACTATTCACTATTCACTATTCACTATTTACTTCCCCAAGGATGTCTTCAATCAAAGAGTAGCATGACCGGCAGCCGGCGCCGGCGTTGCAAGCTGATGAGACTTCCGCAATTGTGCTCAGACGGTGTTGACGAATTTCGCGTTCGATCGTTCGTTCCGAAACGCAGAAGCAAGTGCAGATTAACGCTTCGTCGCCTTCCCATAGGTCGCGAGCGGCGTCGCTGAAACTACGAATGGCTGCCAGGAGCGCGTCACTGATCAGTTGCACGCAAGCGTTTTTTCCCGGGGGCAGAAAGCCAGGCTCATCCAATCCGTGAGACTGAACTATCCGCGCCGCTTCCGCCGTAGTTTTGCCGATCACCTCATGCAGCAGGAGTGATGACGCCCCAACTAAAACGCTGCAGCCGGCCGCCTTGAATTTTGCGTCAGTGATCAGTTGCGAATCGTCAATACTCAACGAGACGCGCACAATAGCGCCACACTGGAACGAGGCTGAGCGCCCGGTGAAGCGTGGCTCGGCGACTTCACCCACGTGTTTCGGATTGAAAAATGCTTTCGTAACTAAACCGTTCACGAACACCATGATTTCAAAGTTCCCCGCTCTCGACAAATGCACACACCACCATTCGCCCTCATCAAAAGCGGTCAAGTCAACTTACTGGGACCGCGGGCGTCCCCGCCCGCAAATGAGCGCACAGCGCGAACTTCCACCTCGCCACCATGCGCTTTATCGAAACTGAAATCCTGGTTCTTTTAGCGTCGCCTCTAACGCTCATTGCGGGCGGGGACGCCCGCGATCCCAGTAGTTTGCTGTAGTGTTACTTTCAGATGTGTTTTCGACTGAAAAACGCGTCTCGAAAACTCTCCACCGCACCATGATTTCAAAGTTCCCCGCTCTCGACAAATGCACACACCACCATTCGCCCTCATCAAAAGCGGTCATCTCAAACTTACTGGGAACGCGGGCGTCCCCGCCCGCAAACGAGCGCACAGCGCGAACTTCCACCTCGCCACCATGCGCTTTATCGAAACTGAAATCCTGGTTCTTTTAACGTCGCCTCTAAAGCTCATTGCGGGCGGGGACGCCCGCGATCCCAGTAGTTTGCTGTAGTGTTACTTTCAAAGGTCAAGCCATTGTCAGGTCCAAGCTCCAGGTTGACTTAAAGACCTTGCTCTTGCACTGGTATCATGCTCACCTCAAGTATGCTGAATCAATTTCGCCAACGAAGTGAGGAGCTGGAGTTTATCGACACGGGCGACTACACGCCCGCGGAGTACGAAGGCTGCATCATTGAACTGCAACGTGTAAATCGCTGGCTAGGCGACACCAGCGCTTTGAGACACTCGCTCCTGGCCGAAATCGAAAGACAAAATCTGGCAGAGTTTTCGGTGCTCGACGTCGGCGCCGGCTCGGGGGAACTGCTGAAGGTGATCGCTAACTGGGCCCGGCGGTCGCGACGGCACGCCTTGCTAACCGGCCTGGAACTTAATCCGCGATCCACCGCAGTCATGAGTGAGCGGCAAACAATTTTTCCCGAGATAACGGCGATACGCGGAGACGCATTTCATTTACCGTTCGCCGATGATCAGTTTGACTACGGACTCTGCTCGCTGTTTACACACCATTTTACCGACCCCGAAGTAGTGTCGATCTTGCGGGAGCTTGCTCGCGTAGCTAGTCGCGAAATTTTCGTCATCGATCTTTACCGGCATCCGGTCGCGTATTTTTTTTACACCACACTGGGGCGTTTGTTTCTGCACAACCGCCTGATTCGTCACGATGGCGCACTTTCGATTTTGCGAAGCTTCACGCCTGATGAGTTGCAGCGGCTCGCGTTTGAAGCGGGATTGAAAGACGTAACCGTCACGCGCCGGTTTCCCTATCGGCTGGTGTTGAGCGGAAAGAAAAGAAAGGCCGAAACGGTTGCGGATGATTACGCCGTGATACAAAGTAATCGGCTGACGAACACTAAGGTAGCGTAGCGCGACCGGTTTACTTCGAACAATCCCCTCTCCCTCTGCGACAGGGTTAGGGTGAGGGCCTAACAACACGTAAGTCCCTCACTTTCCCCTCCCAGATGGAGGGAGAGCGAAAACATTGAGTTACAACGCAAACACTTTTGACGTGATCATTGCCGGCGCTGGACCAGCCGGCGCTAGTGCGGCAATCCGACTTGCCGGTGCCGGAGCACACGTTCTGCTGGTCGAAGAAAAAAAATTTCCGCGCGCTAAGCTTTGCGGCGAGTTTATTTCTCCGGAGTGTTTGACTCACTTCAAACAACTCGAGGTGATGGAAAGTATGACTGCGGCCGGCGGCGACGCGCTTACCGAGACGGTTTTCTATTCGCGGCGCGGACACAGCGTAAAGGTCCCGAGTGAGTGGTTCAAAGCCGGCACGCCGGCACTGGGTTTGAGCCGCAGCGAGATGGATCAGCAACTGTTGCAACGAGCACGCAGTGCTGGCGTTGTCGTTCTGGAAGAGACGCACGTCTCCCGTCTGCTTTTAGAAAAAGGCATCGTCCGTGGCATCGCCGCAAGAAACGGAATGTCGCATCAGGAGTTCACCGCGTTGATGACCATCGATGCTACCGGAAGAACCCGCGCCCTCGCGCGTCATCTCGATCCGGCAAGTGGAGGGGCGAAACAACAAAAACCACTGGTTGCTTTCAAAGCACATCTAAGCGGCGCCCGACTCGCGAACAATACCTGCGAAATGTATTTCTACCGCCGCGGATACGGCGGACTTAATAGCGTTGAAGGTGGACTGAGCAATCTTTGTTTCATCGTCGCTTCCAGTGATGTGCGACAGCTTGGCTCGGATCCTGAAGTCGTGTTGCGTGAAATTGTGAAGCGCAATCCACGCGCGGCTTACACGCTCGCTGAAGCGACTACGCAGTCGCCGTGGCTCAGCGTTTCGCTGGAAAGTTTTGGCCGTCGGACACTGGCGCCAGCCGCGGGACTGATGACCGTCGGTGACGCCGCCGCCTTTATTGATCCGTTCACCGGCAGCGGAATGCTCATGGCGCTCGAAAGCGGACAAGTTGCCGCGGAGGCGATCGCCGGAAACCTGACGCAGCTCCGGCGCGGTCTCGCGCAACAGGAAACCGCGAGCGCTTATAGAACTCAATACCACCAACGCTTCGACTCTCGACTGCGCATCGCGGGCCTGCTGCGACGCGCCGCGTTTGTTCCCTATCTCGACGAAGCGGCAATACTCTTATTCGGCACAAGTTCTCGCCTGCGACGCAAACTTGCGCGCGCCACGCGCCAGTCGCGGGCCCCACGCGCGCGTGCTTCAAGCGTTTGATCTGCCAGCTGTTTTCACATTGGTGGACCAGCGTCAATCTAATCAAGTGCTTGCCAGACTGCGGCTTTTGGAGTAAAAAGGCGAAGCGTTCTTATCCAGGGCTCCCCGGCGTCTTACTCAGAGGTCGATGATTTTCCGGAAGGCTTGAACGCTTTCGGCAGCCGCGGACAAGCGAACCTGGTATTCGTCACGAACTAAAATTGTCGCCCGATAGTTGCAGTAAACCGGTCAATACCCGCTCGACCGCGTCCCAAACTTAGCTAAGGAGAAACGAAAATGTTTGCGTCACCAACGCAGTGGCTTAGCCCTTCGATTCGATTTGCAGCTTTAATGTTCGCATTAGTGGTTTGTGGACTTCTCAGCTCGAGCATCGCAATTGCACAAACTCAAAGTAACGCCGCCGACCTGCAGGGCGTAGTCCGCGATCAGAGCGGAGCGGTTGTGAGTGGCGCGACTGTCACTGCGCGACATCCGGCGACCAACGTTTCCAAGACGACCATTTCCGACGATGGCGGTGAGTACCTGTTTGTTAGTTTGCCGCCCGGAGACTATGAGGTCACGGTTGAAGCAAACGGCTTCAAGAAAACTGTCTTGTCGGGAGTGAAGTTGACCGTTGGACAGCGTGCCGATCTTGATATCGCGCTTGAAGTCGGCGTCGTTAGCGAAGTGGTAACTATATCCGGAGCTACCGCGGAACTGGTCGAAACGTCGAAGACCGCAGTGGCCACGACCATCGACCAGCAACGCATCGAGAACCTGCCGATAAACGAAAGAAATTATTTATCTTTTGCGCTGACCACTTCCACAGTCGGACGCGATAACGGTCGTCCGATTGGACCAGCGCCAACGACCGGTTTGAACTTCGGCGGCCAGCGCGGTCGCTCGAACCTGGTTCAAGTAGACGGCGCGGACAACACCGACAACTCGGTCAACGCCTCGCGTTCAACTGTTTCGCAAGAAGCGGTTCAGGAATTTCAGGTTGTCAGTAATTCTTTCGCGCCTGAATTTGGACGCTCGTCCGGCGGTGTAGTCAACGTGGTTACCAAGAGCGGCTCCAACGACTTCCACGGAAACATATTCGGTTTCTTGCGCGACAAAAACTTTCAGGCGCGCAACCCATTTGCGCCGATCGCGAAACCCGATTTCAGGCGTACTCAATACGGCGCCACGCTGGGCGGTCCGCTCGATCGCGACCGTACTTTTTTCTTCTTTGCTTTTGAACAACGGCGTCGTGATGAGTCGGGCTACTTTACGAGTAATGTTTCGCGCGGCTTGACGTCCTCGGTCACCATTCCCGTAATCCCCGGGCTTAATCCTATCGCCCGTACCTTTGCAAACATCACTCCGCAACAAGCTGCCTACATCAACACGTTGCTCGCGGCGGGAACGCCAGCGGCGGTCTGCGGAGCTCGAGCTTATGCGTTCTTTGCGTCAAGCGGTGGCTCGAGCGGCTTGACGGGAAGTAACCCCTTGACCAGCCCGAACGACGGCAGTGGTTGTCCGGCCATCACTCCCATCACGGGACCAACCACTCCCATTGGTTCGCGGTTTATCTTGTCCGGAGCTCCTATCCCGACGACTACAGCCAATGCCGCGGGACAGTTCATCGCGTTTCGCCCGCTCAATGATTTGCAGCGAATATTTCCAGTAACGGACCGGACGACCTATAACTCGTTCCGGCTTGATCATCAGATCACTAAGAACCACCAATTCAATTTCCGCTTCGGCTACAACCCCAGTCGCATCACGGGCATTCAGGTCGAATCGCAAAACCAGTCTCTGGGCCAGAACGACTTCTCCCGCACCGGTATCCAGAAGCTGCGTGACATATCAGCAGTCGCCACCTGGGTCGCAACGCTTTCTCGCAACGCCGTTAATGAAGCCCGCTTCAATTTTGGCGAGCGCCGGGCAACATTTACTTCGCAAAACGGGACCGCAGTGGCGTCGAACATTTCCGGCTCAGCATTTTTCGGCCGGGAACTATTCTCGCCGGTTATTCGCACCGAGACGCGTTACGAATGGACCGACAGCTTGAGCATTGTTAATGGCAACCACACGTTCAAGTTTGGCGGAGACATCGCCTTCGTGAGAATTCCGTCAGCTGTTTTTGAACTGAACTTCGCCGGACTTTTCAATTTTGGCGGCTTGACGGCGACCACACTCAACGCCGGGTTTGCCGGCGCTCCAGACTTCACTCCGGTGCAACAATACGGTCTCGGTTTTCCAACCAGTTTCATTCAGGGTTTTGGTAACCCTGTCAGCCGCATCGCTAATCGACCGATGGCTTTCTTTGCTCAGGATCAGTGGAAGCTGCGTCCCAACATCACTCTTAATTACGGCGTGCGCTACGACTATGAAAAGACGCAACAGATTCCGACTACCGGCGTGAGAGATACCTTGTCCGGAATTAATCTAACAGCCGCCGACCTGCTCGCCGCTCAGGACGCGATCAATGTGCAGCAGGGATTTCCTCGTGACAAGAACAATTGGGCGCCGCGCGTTGCGCTTGCCTGGGACGTTCACAACAACGCCAAGACGGTCGTCCGCGGAGCATTCGGGATTTTTTATGACCACCCGCTATTGGCCGTGGCCTTCAATTCCGATATCGGTGATGCCTCGCAGCAGCAGCAGGTTATCCTGACTGCCGGCAGTCCCACTCCAACCTCGTTACTAAATGCCGTTCAGGTATTCCAGGGAACGGTCATTGTCTGCAACTTCCCGGGTGCGATACCGGGAACAAACTGCACACCCGGCGCGGCTTCATCAGCAACATACCAGGCCGGACGCCAGCGGTTCGACGATCAAACGTTTCCAGGATTTGGTCCGGTGCTACCGTTCACACTCCATGTGAACAAGGATTTTGAGTACGCCTACGCCAACCAGGGAAACCTTTCTTTCGAGCAACAAATCGGCAAGAACATGAGCATATCGGCGAGCTACTTGTTTGTCGGCGCTCATCACTTGCCGCACCCGCTCGATGTCAACGCGCCGCGTACCGATTTGCAAATCGCCAATTACGTACGTTGCTTTAACGCCCAGCCAACTAACATCACGCAAGTGCTGACCGTGAACCCGGCAGCCTGCAGCAACATCGTGGCGCAACCCATTCCCGGCATGATATCGGTGACGACACGGGGCGGCGTTATTGCTCCGGCGGTGGCAAACTTCTTCCGCCCGAATGCGCCAAACTATTTTCTCGCGCAGGCTTTGAGTGGCGGCCTCGTCACGCCTGCGGCGTTGAATGCGGCGCTGGTCGCTAGCGGCACTCTCCGCACGCCCGGCGTGATTTCTCCTTTCGGCTCCGTCAACGCCCAAACATCTGACGGTAACTCCGTTTACCACGCACTCAATGTGGACATGAAGCGACGCTTCGCAAACAACTTCCAGTTTCTGGCGTCTTACACCTGGTCCCATTCCATCGACGACTCCTCCGACCTGCAAACACTTTTGCTGCCCCAGGACAATCGAAACTTCCGGGCAGAACGCGCCGATTCGCTATTCGATCAACGCCACCGGTTTGTGTTCAGTGGGATCGCAGCTTCGCCGGC
The DNA here is from genome assembly GCA_035472495.1 of Pyrinomonadaceae bacterium. Lineage (GTDB taxonomy): Bacteria > Acidobacteriota > Blastocatellia > Pyrinomonadales > Pyrinomonadaceae > PSRF01. The sequence goes on from DATIPD010000011.1 coordinate 856,118, forward strand.
AGAATGGCGTACCGGCGATCGCCTGCATCGGTTCCTCGCCGACTTCACCGTTGCCCCGATCTTCGAGATGTCGTCCGGCCGTCCCTTCAACATCCTGAGTAACCAGGACACAAACAACGACCAATCAAGTCAGACGGACCGTCCGGCGGTCCTGGCTGATGGAACGTTGTGCGTCCCCGGCGCTCCAATTCCGGGAACCACCACGCTGTGCACTCCCTTAATTACCAATGGCCTGTTCACCTCGGGAAGTTTGGGACGCAACGCAGGTATCACCCATCGGTTCATGCAGGTCGATATGCGCCTGACTCGCGCCGTAAGATTGGGCGAACGCGTGCGGCTCGACATCATTGCTGAAGGTTTCAATCTCTTCAATCGCTTTAATGAAGGGGCTGCTTCGCCGTTCATTGACGATGTAAATGCATTCAGGCAACGCGCCGGCAACGGTCGTTACTTCAGCACACCAACCGCGTCGTTTGACCCCAGACAGTTTCAATTTGGCTTGAAGCTGAACTTCTAGTCTGTTTGGACTGGGCATTCTTGCCGGTTCACCCCGAAACGACAGGCGTAATGTCTGTCTTGCAAAAAAGCGATCGGCCCCGCGGCCGGTCGCTTTTCTTTTAGCTGGTTAGTTAGTAGTCTTTTGTCCGGCCGACTACAGCAAACCAAAACCCCCGTGCCAAGCATCGGAAACACGGTCTTTCGGAAACGCTTATTTGCCTCGAATTGGCCTCTCCCCGGAAGAACTAAAGCTATGAATAACCGCTCCTTTTATCGTCTCCTTCTGTTAGCGCTGTCTCTGGCGATCTGTTGCGGCATCGTGACGGCGCAATCAAGCCGGCCCCGGCGAGTGAAACCACAGCCCGTGAAGCCGGAAGACGAGCCGCTGCTCAAGCCGGAGCCAAAGCCCAGTCCGACGGCGAAGAACAATTCCAGCCGGCCCCTGATCGACGTGCAGCCGGTAAAGCCGGTCGCCAATACAGTGGGCACAGGTGACACCACGCATGCTTATCAACTGCTCGAGCAGAAACAGTTTGCTGCCGCCGCTGCAGAGGCGAAGCAAATCTCCGCGCAGTTTCCCAATGACATTGAGGCCTGGAAAATCGCCGGGTTCGCGGAGTTAAGTCTCAAGCAGTATGGCTCGGCGGTCGAAGACTTGCAGAAAGCGCGCGAACTGCAACAGGTGGCCAAGCACCCGGACATAAATACTGACGACGCCCTCGCCCAAGCTTACTTCCTCTCGGAAAAATTTGATCTCGCCTTGCCCTTGCTGGTGACGGCGACAACGCGACCCGGTGTCGAACCCGATGCGTCGCTGCTTTATTACCGCGGTCTCGCTGAATACAAAACGGGTAAACCGGCGGACGCGGAAAAAACTTTTAACGCGGTGGTGAAGGCAAACCCGAAAGACACGTCTTCGCTCTTCTACCTGGGACAGATTGCTCTCGCCAAAAACGATCTCGACGGCGCGATTGCGTCGCTCAATCGCGCAACGGTCAACGACCCACGTTTCGCTGCCGGCTGGACGTTGTTGACTTCGGCTTATTTACGTCGCGCCGCGCTGAGCCAGGATCCCGCGAAAGCTTCGGCTGACTACTTAAACGCGGTGCGGGCGGGCGAGGGCTTAACGAAAATCAGAACTGACGCTGACGCGGTAACGCTATTTGGCCAGGCGTTGATTGGCGCCGAGCAATTCCCACGCGCCGCTGCCGCGCTCGAGCGCGCTACGTTGGGGCCAGACGCGAAAGCCGTGACTTTTTACTTGCTCGGCATTGCTCAATCGCGAGCAAAGAATTTCCCCAAGGCTATCGCGGCGTTGCAAACGGCGAGTCAGAAGTCCCCGAACGACGTCAACGTTTATCGCGAGCTTGGTTACGCTTACGAAGTCACCAAGCAATACGCAAAAGCGCTGGCCGTTTACGAAAAAGGCTTGGGCCTGGCGCCCACTGATTCTGATTTCAAGGAAGCCGCCCAACGCGTGCGGCCATTCGCTAAATAGTGAACGCAGTTTAGAGTTCAAACTTCAGTCTGTGCTTTCGATTGATAAAAGAAACTGCAGGCTGAACTCTGAACTACCGGCCTCGACTTTAGTAGGCCATTCGCTACGTAACATGTTTTGGAGGATTACAATGAAGTTTGTGGGAATGACAATGTTGCTGCTGGTGCTGACCGCAGCTGTTTACGCACAGCCGCGGCCGGTCAGCAAGAGCGAACCGGCCGATGCGACGAAGGCCACTCCGGCACCCGCGCCGGAAACAATGAAAGCAAAATATGAAGGCGGGATCTTTGGCTACACCAAGACGTTGGAAGGCACGCTGAGTTTCGACGATACAAACCAGCGTTTGCTTTTCCGCAAGGACAACAAGGAACTCTTCTTCATTCCTTACAACGCCGTGACTTCTACTTTTTCCGACACGCAGAAGCGGCAGCCTAAAGCAGCAACCATCGGGCAGAACGTACCGTACATCGGCTGGCCCATTGGCTTTATCAAAACCAAAGTTCGTTACCTGACCTTACAATTCAGCGATCCTGACACACGCGTGTCAGGCATAACCAGCTTCCGTCTTGATAACAAGGACCTGGTGGATTCGGCGGCGTTTACGCTCGCGAAAAAGGCGGGTCTGACGCCGCGTGGAGGCATCTACGTGAGAAAGAGAGACGACGCTGAGGCACAGAAGACAGCTCCTTAAGAAAAGTGAGAAGTGAAACGTGACCAGTAATGAGTCGAGGCCGGGGAGGTTCCGGCCTCGACTTTTGCTTTATCACTCAGCCCTCAGTACTCACAACTCTTCTCTCTTCACTTTTCACTTTTCACTTTTCACTTGCTGATCACACTTGCAAACCAAGTTGCTTCGCGCGATCGAGATTGATAATCGCGTAGCGATCGCCAGTGTCCAGAACAAATGACAGCGACGCAGAGTCGTTGACTTTGACCTTGAGCACGATGTGCCGGTTAATCAACTCAAAGGGAGCGCACATAAAGAAAGTGCGGCATTAACATACTTAACGAATACAAAGGCGTCGAAGACGCCTATAGAAGGTAGCCAGAGGTGAAACCTCTGGATCAAATGTCAGTTGTTCGATCGCGCGCTGGATGTGCGCGCAGACTCTCAGCGCATCTTCGACGCGCAATTGAATATTAACCATGCTGCCAGCCGTTTCACGTCTGGCTACCTTCTTTCCGCCGCTTCACGGCGCGAAACAATTTACAAACTATCAGAGTCGGATGCGTCAAGTATGTACTGCCGAAAATTCGGTTCCAGCTGAAGACTACCAAGGTTGAGTCTTTGGCTGGTCGCTGCGCTCCAGTTCTAATCCCTCGGGGAATTGACGCACGCCGCGGCAGTTTCTTTTCAAAAGCAGGTTGAAGCTAGTTCCCGCCCCCGGTGACGACATACTTGACCACGTAAAGTCGTAACTTGTCGCGGTTGTCTTTAAGGTATTGCGGATGGTCCTGCGAGATTCCTTCATCCGCCTGCGCCAGCAAAATGAATGGCTCCAGCAGGCCTTCATCGTTGAGTTTCTTCAGCCGCGCAATCGCCGGGTTGAGATTTTTGATTTTTTTCTCATCCGCAGTGGCCAGCTTAATAACGCTGCGCAACGCGTCAGCTTCCTCAGCCAAACTATGCCGGTAAGTCGACTCCTGCGGAAACTGTTTAGCGAATTGCTCCTTCTTCCACTTCGAGCGGGTGGTGCCGTAAACGATCCAGGCAAAGGCCCCGTCGTCCTTGCCACCTAACATGTTGATGTCGAGGTTGATCTTGACGTCGCCTTTTTCGTCGTAAGAAACGCTGGTGGGAATCTTGATGTCCGGATGGGCCAGGCGAGTATTGGTAGCTTGTCCCCACTGGATTAAACCGGCGCGGGCAAATTTGTTATAGGGCTCGGTGATGAAGGCTTCAATGTAACGATCGCGAGCCAGTTCAGTTTTGCCCGTTCGCATTAACGGCGTGGCGGAATAGCGATAGGCTGTCTCCTTGGTCGGATCAATTGCGATGGCCCGCTCGTACCACTTCGCCGCCTCGGAAAAGTCACCCTTTTGTGTGTAGACATCCCCGGCAAATAACGCAGCGTGGTAAAGCTTCGGATCGAGCTCAAGCGCTTTCTTGTAATCAGCCAGAGCTTCGCCGAGTTTCCCCTGACCGAAAAAGCCCTCGGCTTCAATCATCAAACTGTTTGCGGCGATGTCTTCTGAAAAAGAACTCGACGCACCACCGTCAGGTGGAATGCCACTGATGAGAGCGTCGACAATGGTCTCATCTATTTTCAGCTCTTTCGCGTTAACAAACTCGGCGCGGGCGCGCACCCGCAAGGCCTTCGCTTCATCGGCGTCCTTCGTATTCAGCGCTTTTGCCGTCAGCGCAAATCCCAAATAGAAGTGCATGCGCGCATTGTCAGGTTCCGCGGCCAGGATTTTCTCCAGCCAGGGAAGAGCTTCGGTGTACTTGATTTGCTTAACCAGGAGTTGAACTCGGGTCTTCATCGCCTCGAGGTCATCATTAGTTTGCGCCGCAACAGGCAAGCAGTAAGAACTGCAGCACAAAGACAGCGCGAGGATAACCAACCAGGCAGCGATTGGTGGGAGTTTTCGGTGTGTCATCGGGGTTACTCCAGCGAACAAAATGAAATGATAACCAAAGGGACTTTTATGAAACTTAAGAGACTGCTGGCAGGCTGAAAGTTGTCTCGACTTAGTAAGGTCGTGGCGCTTTAGTCTTTCGCGGCCAACCGCTTCAAACGTGCGCGTGGTTCCTTCAGTGACACAGCCAGCCAGGGCAGGAAGGCCAACAGCGAGATCCAGAGGATCAGCTGGTTGTCGAAGTGGAGCTCGTTTTTCATCACGGCCAGCAGACCAATGATGAGCGCGAGACCACCAACAGATACGGCGACAATCGCCCCGCTGAGAGACTCAGCAAACGTCTGACTACCTCACCCACGAAAAAACACTAATCTGAACGATCTACTGTTTCGCGATTGCGGGCCGGCCGCGCAGGACATATTTTTGCACTTTGCCGGTCGCGGTTTTTGGAAGTTCGGCAATAAAGTTGAACCCATGAGGCGCTTTGAAGTGGGCCAGATTCTCACGCGCGAATTCGCGCAACTCGATTTCGCTTGCCCTCGCCCCAGCCTTCAGCACCACGAAGGCGTAAGGCGCTTCGCCCCAGCGCTCGTGCGGCAAACCCACAATCGCCACTTCCTGTATCGCCGGGTGACGCAGCAAGACGCCCTCCACTTCCACTGAAGAAATGTTTTCGCCGCCGCTGATGATCACATCTTTGATCCGGTCGCGAATCTCCACGTAGCCACTCTCGTGCACCACGGCCGCATCGCCGGTATGAAACCAGCCGCCACGCATTGCTTCCGCGGTGGCTTCAGGATCCGCAAAATACCCTTTCATCACTACATTGCCACGCACCACGATCTCCCCTTGAGTTTGCCCATCGTGAGGCACTGCGTTTCCGGCTTCATCAACTACGCTGAGTTCTCCCGAAGTGATCAGTTCCACTCCCTGGCACGCTTTGATCGCGGATCTTTCCGCGCCGGCAAGCCCGTCGTGTTCCGGCCGCGGTTCGCAAATCGTAATGAAAGGCGACGTCTCGGTTAAGCCGTAACCCTGCGTGATTATCCAGCCGAGTTCCCCCTCGATTCGTTCGATCGTCGCCGCGGCTGGTGGCGCGCCCGCGGTGAGAATGCGTACCCCGCGCCTCGTCTTTGTTCTAAGTTCGGCAGGGCCGTTAGCGATGCTGATCAAAACGGTCGGCGCCGCACAAAGCATGCTGATCCGTTCCGCGTTGATTTTTTCAAAGACCGCGGCGGCTTCAACTCTTCGCAGGCAAACGTGGGTCGCGCCGGCGGCGGTGACGGTCCAAACAAACGTCCAGCCATTCGCATGAAACATGGGCAACGTCCACAAGTAACGATCGCCAAGCGACAGCGGATGGTGGATGAGTGTCCCGACCACGTTCATGTAGGCGTTGCGGTGCGTGATCATTACGCCCTTGGGTCGGGAGGTTGTGCCGCTCGTGTAATTAATCGTCAGCAGGTCAGTCTCTTCGATGTTTGGTCTGACAAACTCCGAACCGAAGTCTGACAAAAGTGGTTCGTAATCAAGCCAGCCTTGCCGGTCTGAACCTCCCTCGAGGGCGACGAAGGCCACCACCTGCTGCAGCTGCGACCGAATGCCGTCGATCGCGTCTAAGTAATCTGAATGAGCGCAGACGATTTTTGCGCCGCTGTGGTTGATAAGGTAAACAAAGTCATCGGCTGTCAGACGGTAGTTCACCGGGACCAGCACGGCCCCGATTTGCGGCACGGCGTAAAAGGATTCAAGTTGCGCATGTGTGTTTGGCGCAATGTAAGCAACGCGATCACCCTGCTGGACACCAAGAGTTTGCAGACAGCCGGACCAACGATCGCAACGCGCGAAAAACTCTTCATAGGTGAGACGCAACTCACCATCTACCAGAGCTTCGCGTTCCGGATAAAGCTTTCGCGTGCGCCGCGCAAATTCAAGTGGTGTTAGCGGAAATTCCATCGCGTCACACTCAGAGTTCGGTTTACTTGCGGGCTGGGGTCTGCTGATAGAGCGCGTTGAGCCAGTGTCCATTGCGCCTGACATAAACTGAACTCACCCAGGCAGGACTCGGCACCGGGCTACCATTGCAAGTCGTGTCCTGCTCTGCGTAGTAAGTCAGCACGGCTGCGTCGGCGTTGAGCTGAACGAAATTGAATTTGTCGACGGAATAACTCTTAATTACACAAATGGGACTGCCGACGAAAGCCGCAACGGCTGTCGCGTTAGCGATCCCGGTGCTGCCGACCTCTACATGATCCGGCGAAAGAAACTGCGAAAAAAACTTGCCGTCACGTTTCTGCCACGCTACCCACGATTGTTTTTCAAGCGCTACCAATGTTTCCTTGAGATCTTCTTTTGGCTTGCGCCCTTTCGCCTCAGCTGATACCGGAAACATGAAAGCCATTAAGACAAGAACGATTAGACGGGTCATGATTCACTCCTAATCAAGCTTCTGCTTTGAACTTCATTCCATTACTCAACGTTAAGTTGTTGTGTCTCCGTTTCGCGCATCGCTTCTTCGAGATCCTTTTGCTTCAATCCTTCGCTGCCCCGATAAGCGATGAATTGCGGAATCAAGAGTGAAATAACTGCGGAGCCGACGACGCAAAGAATCCCTCCGGAAACGATCGACGCGCGAACGCTGAACAAGGTCGCCACCAGTCCGGCTTCGGCGTCGCCGAGTTTCGGGCCGGACGTATAACTAATTAACTCTAAACCCGCGAGCCGGCCACGCAAGTAGTGGGGAATCGTCTGGCTCCAGATGGTCATGCGAAAAACCGCGCTAATCATATCCAAACCACCGGCCAGCGCCAGAAAAAATAACGCGAGATACAAATTTGTGGACAAACCAAAACAGACGATTGCCACTCCCCAAAGTCCCGCGGCGACGGCGACAATCAGCCCATGTCGATTCACTTTCTTCGCCCAACCAGATGTCAGCGTCGCGACTATCGCGCCCACCGAAGGCGCGGCGTATAAAAATCCGACCGTGCCCGGACCAAGCTTTGTCGCGATAGCCGGAAATAGCGCCGCCGGCATGCCAAAAAACATCGCGTTCATATCAATCAAGTAAGTGCCGAGAATTTCCTTGCGACGCCACGCGTAACGCAGGCCTTCGCCAACCGATCGCAGGCTGGGCCGTTCTTCGATCTGAACTGGCGCCGGCACCGCCTGAATCAGAAACACCGCGATCAGCGAAGCAACGAAACTAACAAGGTCTATTGAATACGCCGTGCTCGCGCCGTAGCGCGCGACAATAATTCCTGCCAGCGACGGACCAAGAATCGTGGTGATATTCCAACGCAGCGAGTTGAGTGCGCTAACCGAGGCCATCAACTCCAGTGGCACGATCTTCTGTAGCAGCGACTCAAATGAAGGACGCTGCAACGCAGTGAATCCGGCGTGAAGTGCGGCGCACGCAAATAAGACCCAAATCCTCGGACGCGCCAGACTGGCGTTGAAAACGAGCGTCGCAGTCACGAGCGTTTGTCCGATTTCAGTCAAACGTAACATGCGTCGTTTGTCTATGAAGTCGGCATACGCTCCACCGACAAACGCCATGAACAAAATTAGAACGAATTCCGAAGCGCTCAAGAGGCCGACGAGCAGAGTTGATCCGGTCAACTGATAAACCTGAACCGGCACCACCACGAAACTCATCGCGGTGCCAAACGCCGAAATCAGTTGGCCAAAGAAAAGCAGGCGATAGTCGCGAGAAACCCGTAGCGGCGAGAGATCGATGAACATTCAAGTTGGAAAAGCGGCTTTGGTCTTTGGTCTTTGAACGTTGGTTTTGAGTCTTTGGTCTTTGGTGTATGAATCGTTTCTTTACCGGAAAGCACCAGGTGCGAAGACCAAAGTCCAAAGACCCAAGACCGTTTTATCTCGTCAGTCGATAAATCAATAACGCCGCTCGTTTGATCTGCCGCGGCAACGTGTCGAGATCGGCATACTCACCTTTGGCGTGCGCGCCACCGCCGGTCGCGCCCAACCCATCAAGACTGGGGACCAGGTGCGAAACGTAGGCGACGTCGCCGGCGCCACGCGCGCCGGGATCTAAAGCTTCGATCTTGTCGAGGCCCAGGTCCTGACTGACACCGTCGAGCTCTTTCAACAACTTGTAGTTGCCCTCGTTTGGCGACATCGCCGGAATACCGTCAAGGAAAGTGATTTTTGCCGACGCACCCGGCAGGCTCTTGGCGACGATCTCGCGCATCCTGGCGCGTGCTTTTTCTTTTTGCTCTTCACTAATAAATCTTAAGTCGCCGCGCACAATCACTTTTCCCGGAACCACGTTGGTCTTGCCGTGCGTCGTGTAGTTCAGGTCCTGGACGTCAACTTCAGTGCCGCCTGAAATCATTGACGGATTAAAGGTCAGGTACTCTTCGCCGCGCAGCTTGTCGTAAAACTCATCGAGGATGCGCGCCGCTTCGAAGATTGCGCCGCTGCCCATGCTCTTAAAGATTCCTGAAGAATGACCGGTCCGCGCTGTAACCTCGAGTGTCCACTCGCTGCTGCCACGCCGCGCAACTGTGGCGATGTTGCTGCCGCCGTTTTCAAAACTCAGTGCGAGGTCGCTTCGTTTCGCGGCGTCGACCATATCGCGCCGGCTAATCTCCACTGGATCGCCCGAATCTTCTTCGTCGCCAGTGAGCATCACGATGACGCTCGCGTCTTTCAGCGCACCAGTTTCACGCAAAGCTTTCAAGGCGTATAGCAGCACCACGTCGCCGGCTTTCATATCAGATGAACCGGTGCCATAGCCTTTATTGCCGTCGCGTTTGAATTTTTCTCCCTTGAGCACGGTGTCGAGGTGGCCCAGCAGTAACACCCGTTTGCCTTTCGTCCCCTGCTTCTCCGCCAGCAGGTGGCCGCCGCGCTTCATCTCGACCGGCATGTTGATCCAGCGCGCGGTGAACCCGAGCGCTTTGAACTGTGCCTGGAAGACTGCTCCGACTTGCCTGACACCGGCGACATTCTCGGTTGGGCTTTCAATGTTGACGGTTTTCTCAAGCAGCGTAATCGCTTCAGCGGAATGGGCGTCAACGTAGTCAACGATTTTTTGTTCTTCGGCCGAGATTTTTTGGGCCTGAACCAAACTTGACGAGAGCAACATCAAGGCTATTAGGACCAGAAACCTGCTGCTCAACTTTGCAACTAACCCTACTGATTTTGTTTTCACCGAAAAGAGAGCCTTTCTTGTGAGTTTGTTTCGTGTGGATTTGGTTTCGTGTGGCCTGGTGGATCTGCTTTACGGGCAGCTGAGAAAACATCACCACGAAAATACCCGAACCAACCATCACGAAAAAACACTAACGGTATTTGCTAAAGAGCTTTGTAGTTCACCAAGACGCTAGCGACTATTCGAGTTGTCCATGTCGGAAACGATCAACCACTGTCCGTTCGGCGCCTTACGCAAAGTCAACGTGAACTTTCCGATGTCAGGCTGCCCAACCTGACGCGTAAAACCACCGATGATGTAGCCGAAGTCCCCCTTTATCGCGTAGGCAAGTGCTCTTAACGAAAGTGGTCCGCCACCGCCCGAGTACTGCTTTTCAATCGCAGCCCGACCTTTTACCGGAGCGGCGCCCGGAGTTAACACGTAGCCATCCTCGGCAAACAGTTTTGCGAGAGCGGCACCGTTGCCGGCTTTCCAGCCTGCCTCATAATCCGCCAACACGCGCGCCAGCTCCGGTGGCAATGCTATTGACGGTTCAACCGGCGCCGCGTTAGCAACCGGCTCTTCAGGCGGCGGCATGCGCGTCGATTGCCAGTTCACCACCTGCCACTTGCCGTCGCGCTTCACGAACGTGCCGCTGTTCAAATAATTCATCACTTCCGTTTTGTTTTGCCGCACGGTGGTAGCGACCAAACGAAACGCAACTATCGCTGTTGCTCCATACTGCTGAATGCGAACATCCTCAGCGGTATATTCGGTCGCCGGATCGCCGGGCTTCGGCGCCGGCGCTGAGCGCACGTCCTTCATAATTTCCGCTTTGCCGCGACGCCGTCCGCCGGAGCCCGTGTAGATAACATCCTCCGCCCAGAAACGGTCATGCATGATTGCGTCGTTGCGCGACGCGCCGGCCAGAAATTCGTTTAGCAGTTTGGAAAGGTCAGCCGCGTCAGGGGCGGTTTGAGCCTGCGCTGAAAATGCGAGCAAGAAGAGCACCACGAGGCACTTGCGCAGATAGGCAAACTCTATTTTGGAGGTTTCGAAAAGTCGTCGCATCGGTTGTCTCCGATCATTCAAGGAAACGGGTTGAGAAAAACGAACGCTTCGGGCAGAGTGTTCTGAAATGTCAGGACTCTGGTATTTGATTACCGCGAAGCGGTTGCGTACCCAGCCCAGGGTTGCCGGGCTTCGCGGCTAGCCTGGGACATGAAAAGCATCGAGTGTTCTCCAACCCCAACGGGGTTGTGTCTATTCAAAACTAAAACCGCGCAACCCCATTGGGGTTGATCTCTGCCGACTATTTATTACCCAGGGTAGCCGCTAAGCGCGGCGTCCCAGGGCTGTGTTACAAACCGCTTCGCGGTACCTGGCTCAAAAACGTTGTGAGCTGTCGAGATAGCTGAATGTCTCTACTTCACATTACCGAAGGATCGTCTGAGGAAATAATAACTGACCCAGCAGATCCGACAAACTTGACGCTGACGAAAAGAGTTCGTGCGGGCCTCGGCTGGATAATCTCGTCGACACTCATCGGCGAACTAGTCCGGTTCGCGCGCTCACTAGTTCTGGCGCGGCTGCTCTTGCCCGAAGATTTCGGGCTCTTCGGCATGGCCTTGACGATCGTGGCGGCTTTGAATGCTTTAACGACACTCGGTTTAGACCAGACGATCGTTGCCACCAAATTTGCTAATCGAGATGAACTGAAAATCAACCTCGACACTGTCTGGTCCACTGAACTGATCAGAAGCTTAATCATTACGATCCTGGTCGTGGCTTCTGCCTTCCCCATCGCACGGTTCTATGGACAGCCTGGATTGCTCCCGATTATTCCGGTACTGGGCCTAACAGTTCTCATTCAGGGATTTCAAAACATTGGCCTGGCGCTGCTCCGCAAGGAAATCAGTTTCGCGCGAATTTTCTGGTACGAACTTGTTACGAACGTCGCCGGAATTGTGGTAACGGTCGCCCTGGCCGTTGTCTGGAGAAATGTTTGGGCACTAGTGCTCAGCCTGGTTGTGACTAACCTTTTGGGGACAGTTCTCTCTTACGTTTTTCATTCCTATCGCCCGCGTTTCGCCTTCGAAAAGACAGCACTCACAAGGGTCTTGCACATAGGAAAGTTCGTGTTGGTGATTGCCGTCGCTTCGTACATAACCACGATGGCCGACAACATCATGGTCGGACGTCTATTGGGAACAGGCGCGCTTGGGAATTACTCACTGGCTTACAATATCGCCAGCGCTCCGGTTGCCGTCCTGGTCTACGCGCTTAGCAGAGTGCTCTTTCCCGCTTATGCCGAGATTACTGCCGATCATCCCAAACGTCTCGAGCAAGCCTTTACCAAAGTATTCACCGTCTCAGCCTTTATCTTGCTGACAATTACGGTGCCGTTGCTCCTACTCGGACGCGAGTTAGTTCAACTATTCTTCGGTACCAGGTGGACCAGTGCCGGAATAGTTCTAAGTATCCTGGCCTTAACCATTCCCTTACGTGGGCTCACTTTGATCATGTCTAACGTCAGCGTGAGCTTAAACAGGCAAAGAGACCTTGCCCCAGGCAGAGTAGTGGAGGCGCTCGTCTTTCTCGTCCTGCTCTATCCTCTGGTAAGGATCCTGGGGTTGACCGGCGCTGCCTGGGCAGTGGTAATCGTTTATGTTCTGGCTTGCGTGAATCGAGTAATTGCCTTGAACAAAATCATTCCCGGCATTTGGGAAAAACTAATTCGCGTTTCATTTTCAGGCGTGACCGCGGCCGTTGCAGGATGGCTGGTTGGCAGCCTGGCGTTGAACGCACTTAGTTCACCCCTCCCCCGATTGGTGTTGGGCGGTTTGCTATTAAGTCTTATTCCCGCGCTCATTCTGCTGTTGATTCAAACTGAACTGAGAAGATGGTTGCTGGAGTGGTTTTCTTGAGTTCGAGAGTTGCGACTAGATGACACCGCCGCGATTGACGCCAACTCCGGACAATCGTTCGACCAGATAAGTTTTATTAAATCGATCTTCGACAAAAACTTCTTTTTCTGAAGCCGGCTGAACAAACCGGTGCCCCTCCTGCATCGAGTCGTAATGGATGTGCCACCCCTTGGCTCGCTCCTTTGGATTCCATCTCGCTTTTCTTTCGCGAAAGACTTTTCTTTGTCCCTGTGCCTGGGAGCGAAAGGAATAGTGCTTCAACAAAAACTTAAACGGATAAATCCGCCGTCCCTCAAATTCCACGTCGTGCCCTGCGGTAGGAATCGTCGAAATCGGCAACCCGTAATTCTTCCACGCTTTTCTTTGCTTCGGATGGGACAGATTTTTCAGGTCAAAATGTTTGAAGTAAGTTTCGTGATCCATGCCGGTCTCGAACCCGTCGTCAATCGGATGAAACTCAACGATCGTGTGGTCCACACAATTAAACCCCTGTTGATCTACCAGGTATAGCGCGTCGCGATAACTAATCCCCGGCCACGGAGACCGGAGGATTTCGTCCGCGCCTCTGCGCACGAACCAGTCGGCCTCGATCTCTCGCGAGAGTATTTCGATACGCCCGAGGATCGCTTCCCAATCGAAATAGTCAGTTGGTCCTTCGTTGGGAAACCTTTCCACCGTCACGGGCAAACTGCTTTCCAATTCCTTCGCCAGTTCATACGTGCTATCAGTCGACCAGTTTTCCAGAACATGCACGCTGATTCCCTGGTTGGTCCACTTCTTAATCGATTGAACAATGATGTCCTCTTCGTTATAGGCCGCCATAAATGCGACCACGCGGAAGTTGGCAGGAGTTTCCACCCCCGGTTTTTCCAGCGTTGCAGTCTTCTTTGTTAACACTGCCAGAGCCGTCTTGTTTTCATGGGAAACATTGTCGCTGGCCGTCAGGCCCAGGAATTCAACGTTGAGTTCCTGCCCGCGCAGCACGTGTTCCAGCTCGCTCAAACTCCATCGGCCGGAGTGAATCGCTGTGCCGGATCCATTACCGCTCGTCGCGTTAACATTTTTCTCGGCACTCGTTAAGACGCATACTGGCGCCTGTTTGAGCCACGTTTTTAGCCGCCTCAAGACGGCGACGGGATTCGCGAACTGGTCCAGGTCTTTGCAAACGATCAATGCACGCTCGAGCACCTCTTCAGAGATGGTAGACTCCAGGCGATCCATCTCGACCTCCTGCCACGAAGCAAACGCGTATCGCTTACGACACCAGTCCAGATCCAGCCGAGGTACTAGCCCGACAACTTCAAACTGCGGAAAGAGTTGAATAAGTTCTTTTGCGCTTGGCTTACCCAACACGATCACGTGAGTACAGCCAAAGCGCTCGGCAAGATAAGCGGCAAAGGGATAGACGTCCGGTTGAGACTCAAGCGGAGACTCCGAGCGTGAGTTCAAAATTAGTTTTATGCCGTGGCGCGGACTCGGAGCGATGAAGCGCGCCACGTCGCGAGCGTTTTTTAGATGTTTGGCAAACGGGCCAAGGAGCCGGACGGGATGAAAGCTCATCGTTACCTGGTTTGGACTGGGCTTGTCAAAACTGGATCGTATGTACGCGACTTTGCGACCCAGGTCAAACTTCGATGGGAATGGTCGAACTAACGATCGTGCCTTAATCTTTGCAGGTCAGAGGAATCTCGCAAGATTGACAAGACAAAATCAGAATCGGGAGCCGCAGCGACCGGCCGAAGACTCAAGCTTAAGAAAGATTACGCAGTAAGTTCCAGCCGCTTAGAAAAAGTTGAGCATTTGGGCCGGTCGCTACAGCCCCGATTCTGATTTTGTTTTTGCTAACTCGATGGATATCAGGCATCTGCTCATATACTGAAGATGACCAATACCAACGACACTGTGAGTTAGCCAGACTTTGGACTAACGTCTAAACTCGTCTCCAGCAGTTCCCTTCGCATTTCGGATGAACATGACAGCGAGCCCAGCTATCAGCGTCGTGATGCCAGTGCACAATGCGCGGCCTTTCCTTAACGACAGCGTTGCGAGCATTCTCAACCAAACGCTTGCCGACTTCGAGTTCGTAATTTTCGATGACGCTTCAACTGACGGTTCGCTGGAGTTGTTAAAGGACTGGGCAGCCGGAGACAAGCGAATAAAACTTCACGAAGGCAAGACACGACTTGGACTCTCCGGTAGTTCGAACGCAGTAGTGTCGCAGGCGCGGGCTCCCATCATTGCGCGCATGGATGCAGATGACATCGCACATCCTGAACGCCTGCAGCAACAGTGGGACGTCATTAAAGACCGTCCGGACGTTGTCGCCGTGGGAACGCTCTGGATTGGCATTGACGCGAACGGACGAGAAGTGCGACCGCGCGATCGCTGGAGACTGCTGCGGCGCTCGTCTTATATTCCTTTTCCCCACGGCTCCGCGATGTTTCGCCGTGATGTTTTTGATCGTATTGGCGGATATGACGAAGGCACGGTTCGGGGAGAGGATCAGAAACTTTTTTCTCGGATGGCAGCCTGTGGTCGCGTGTTGACCTTGCCGGAAGTTCTCTACAGCTACCGATTTCACGTAAGCAATGCCACGCTTTTTAATGGTCAGCTTGCGGTCGCCGAAAGTCATTCCACAAACGGCGATGCGTTGGCAGCGTTTTACATGCTTGGCGCAATGCGACTTTGGGCGGGAGAGTCGCCAAGATTGCTAAAGCCGATGCTAAAAACGAAGTCCCTGAAGTGGACACCAAAAACTTTGATGATTTTTGCCTCAGCAGTTTTGGGCCAGGTTAGTCCGTCTGCTTTGCGGGCCTTCCTGCGCACGTCAATCCGTGCGCGTGATCTACTCGCCAGTTTGCAAATAAAAGACGGGGAAGCCTACGATTGGCGAGTAGATTAGATACGCGGACTTTATTCCTTCTTCGCACTTTCCCATTGTCCCTCGCGATTCAAAACCAGCAGCTCTGAAATCTTTCCGTCTGCACCTCGCAGAAACTTGATGCGTGCCTCCGGCACTTCAGCCAAAGTAAATTCATCTTTGCCAGCGGCCACCAGCTTCAGTCTTGGTCCACCGTCACGTTGAATGTACCAGTCATTCGCCAACTGGAAGATCGATCGCGCGCCATACCGTCCCGAATAGTCTTTGGTTCCACTGGCCGTCACAACCGGAATCGGTTCCGATTTGAGAACCGTGCGCTTGAGCTTCAGGCGTTCATTCTTTTGATCAAACGTTAGGGCAAACTCCTGCAGAATTGCGGAGCCAATATTCGCGTGCTCTGCAACCGTCGGAAACGTTACCTTTGGTTGCGCGAACTCGAAGCTGCCTAACTTAATCGCTTCTGCCAAACGAACCTCCTTGATCTCGAAGACATTGCTGATGCTGCTGGCCCTCCCAACCGTGACTGGCTCCGACGCCAGCTTCAATTTGCCAATCGCGGACTCAGGCAAAGCAAATCCCCCCATCATGTTGCCGGAATCGATGTGCGCATTAAGCTTTAGGCTGCCGACAAGTAAATCAATCACCGGAATATGCTGCTCCACTCTAAAAGCCATGATATCGGAACCGTTGGTCTGCGGTAGTTCACCCCGTTCCACCAGCACGCGCTTGCCCGGGTAATCGAGCGTCAAAAGGTAATCGGCAAACAACGCGAAACCCAGAATGCCGTCGATTCTGGCTGTGTTTGGCGCCATTCGCTGTTCGCGCACCATCGCGGTAATTCCGCGAAACTCAGCACCACCAAACGAAAGCGATTCAACCAACACGGTGTCATAGTCGTGCCCGTTTCGCCCGGAAGGATCACCCGCGCGCACTTTACCGTTGGTTGGCAGTTTCAATTGCGCCGCAACCGACGGATCCAGGTCGGCCTGCATTCCTCCGCCAGTATCTATCGCAAAAAGAAACGGACCCTGCCCGTTTATTTTTATCTCGACGGCGGGCTCCAAACCGCGTTGCAGCATCGGCACATCAGCGACCCGTGACCGTTGCGCATTCGTTGAGACGGTGCAAATGAAAATTGCCAGTACGACGAGTAAGGCACTTTGTATTCTCGACATTAGACTTGGCCTTTCTTTCTGTCTCGCCGGACCAATAACGCCGCTTTAATGCGGCGACAACACTCCGAACGAAAGCCGCACATAAACCCGCTGCGGCGTCAAAGATGTCGTCCCCAACTTAACGGCGAAATCACTCAACATTTCGTTGGGTCTATTTCACACGCAGACCGCTCAAAAGTAAGTCGACAATGCGAGTGGTTTGCTCCTGAAGAGACTCGCGTTCGCCCAACTCTTTCGGACTCAGACTGTATGGCAGCAATGAATTTGTAGCGGTCAACAGAGCACGTGCCGTGGCCAAGGCATCTTTGAAAAACAGTTCGCCGTCGCGGCGTCCCTGCTTGAGCACTTGCGCCAGAATCTGCGCTTCGTCTTCGAAGTAGCGCCGCCGTCGCTCCAGCAGCGCTGGTCTAATCTTGGCCAGCACCTGGTTAATGCTCTCCGTGTAATGCTGCACACTGTCAAAGCGATACATCACGCGCAACAGCAACATCCGGCGCAGCCGAACTACGGGTGGCGCGTCACTCGACGCGACCGTTTTCATTTCAGTTTTTAGTCGCTCGATCACGCGGTCAATGCGTGAAAGCGCCACATCTTCCTTGCTGCTAAAGTGCAAGTAGATCGTGCCTTTACCGACGCCGACCTCGCGCGCCAGGTCATCGATGGTCATCTTGGCGTAGCCGTAACGGGCCAGGAGCGTATCGGCAGCGTCGAGTATCAAGTCACGAATATCTTCTCTAATCGCTACTGCCCTCATAAAAGTCTCCAGTTTTGCTGGTACGCCAGCGATCTGACTCATGACCAAAAACGATTTCTGGTCATATCACGCCGAAAGATTGGATCGGTTCCGAAAGATTCTCAGTTTGTCAGGGTGCTGACGTTTGAGAGAGGAGGACTCAGCCAGGAGCTCGGATGCTGCGAGAGATTAGCCGGGGATAAGCACAGCGATACCCCCGGGAACAGAAAGGAATGTAATGTTTTGACCTGAAATAGTCTCGGCGTTGTGGAAAGCAGATCACGAAGGACCGAACTCTATTTGCGGGTCGCTTCCCACTTCGAAGTGAAGCCCTCTGTATGAAACTCACCGGCCAGCTTTCCATCTTTCAAACCACCATCGACCGCAATCGATTCGTGCTTTTTGAAGTCCAGCGTGAAATTCAGTTTTCCATCCTTCCAGCTGCCGTCGCGAACTGTGCCCTCGCCGGTGTGATCGGAATAGGCCGTGCCGGTAACTTTGTTGCCTTCTACCTTGAGTGTGAACTTGGCGGGAGTGGTGCTGCCGTTTACGAAAAATGAGACATCCCACTCGCCGGAAATCGGATCGGTTTCAGTTTGGGACGTCTGTTGTTGACTGACGCGCCCGTGATGCCGGGCAATTGCGGAACAAGCCGAACCAACGAACGTTAGGAGAACCAGGCCCGACAGAATTCGTATTGTCTTTGATCGCATTTTTGAGCCTCCAGCTATTCTTGAGTGAATCTAATGGTTGAGTTTACGCAAAGGCCACCCGCTTGTTTCCAAATAGTCCGGCGTTCAGATACGTTCATAGACAAAACGCCTTTTGATGTTCAAGATTGAGACTTCGATGACCGAAAAGAAAAAAACGGATCGCCGCACATTGCGCACGAAGCATCGACTAAGTCAGGCCATGGTCGGACTCGTCAAGGAAAAACGCTTCGACGATATTACCGTCCAGGACTTGATCGATCGGGCGGACATTGGTCGCGCGACTTTCTACACCCACTTTCGCGACAAAGAAGACATGCTGCAGAAAGACTGGGAACGATTCCTCGATGGACTCGCCGCACAGATCAATTGGGAAAACGCAGGCAAGACTTCTTTCGTACCGGTCGTTTTCTTATTCGCGCACCTGCAGGATTTTCACCGGTTCTACCAGGGTCTGGTGCGCTCACGAAAAGCCGAATCGAGTTTCAGAGACGGCGCTGCCTATCTAAGCAGGAAACTCGAGACTGCGTTGGACGCACGCGCAAAACATAAGACGGCAATCCCAACTTCTATTCTCGCGACTTTTCTGGCGAGCGAACTTTTTGTGTTGCTGAAGTGGTGGCTGGATCAGGGTATGCCTTACACGCCGGAACAGATGGATGAGATCTACCATAAACTCGTAACGCCGGCCGTGCAAAATTACTTCGCTGGCTAACGTTGCTTCAGCGTCGTTTCTGAGAAAACTTCCGGTGATTCAATTCAGTAGCTAGTCATCGATCTCAGCACGGCGGCTAGTTGCAGAGTCACATTCATCTGGTGAGCTTCGTATCCATCTTCTATTAACCAGATTGCTGAAAGCACAGCTTGCGCGAATCCCCAGGCGAGTGTTCGCTCGCGGTCCAGGTTCAATTTGGTGGTGAACTGTTTGACGCGTCTTTCAATCGTCGCGTCAGTAAAATACTCCGCAGACGGGTTTCGCAGGATTGCGCCAATTTCATATTCGACCTCACCGATCACGCCCTTGGGATCAATCGCCAGCCAGCCGCGAGTTGAGTCAAATACCACGTTGAAGTGTTGCAGATCGCCGTGAAGCAATCTGGGCCGACGCTGCGAAGCGCACAGCCTTGCGAATACACTTTGCGCCTCTGCAACCAGTTGCTTCGGAAGCTGCTGATGGTTGGCAGCCAGATACCTGTCGAAGCCTTTGCCCCAATCTTCAACAGTAGAACAATGTGGAACTTTCGCGCGATCGAAGGCTGCAGCAGACATTCGCGCGATCACGTCGGCAAGAATGTCGGTCGCCTGCCCGTCATCGTTTAGCGAAAGCTCGGCTAGCGAACTGGCCGGACTCAATCGTTCAAGCAACAACGCCCCGGGTGCGTGTTCGTAAACTCGAACGACTCCGTTTTCTGCAAAAGCGTTGAGGACTTCACCGGAGTGCCATTCGTCCGCCACCTTCACAACTTTCAAAACGATGGGCTGATCGGCTCGCTTGCCGAACGCGATAAGAGAAGACTCCGTTTCAAAAGACTCTTCAATGCTCACCGCCCATTCGCAGGCAAATCGCAGGAGACGCTCGGATGTTTCGGAATCACTCAAGGTTAGCCTGACTAACTCGACCGGGCGACGGGCGTGAGATAAAGCCAACGCTCCGACTCGTCGTCGTACTTACGCGAAAGGTCCTCGAGCCTGACTTCTGAAGCGTCAATTTTCCGCCCTGACTCGTCACACAAATAGAGATCCAGCGCGGCTACCTGCTCCGATAACTCATTAAACCGCGCGCGAGATTCGTCACTTCCTGCTTCGACGATTCCATAAGCTTCGCGGACGTTCACTTCCATCCAATCATTTTCAACGTCCGGCAAGGCGGCAAAAATATCGATATACTCAAAGTAGTCGTCGCTCGCGTGAAATCTGCCGCTTCGTTGACCGTCGGAACCGCGACGCTCCAGCAGTGAATAACCAAGTAACTTTCCGTTCGTGTAGAGCAGGTACTTCGGTTGCTGCTCAGCAGCAGAGCTGGCTTTCTCGAGCCACAAGGCATTCGGCTCAATTCCCGTGACCGCGTTCTCGGCGTCACGTTGCTGTGTTTCGGCGAGCCGCTCCATGGCTTCGCGGTAGCGCGTCTGCGTGGGACGCTCAGTTATGGCCTCGCTGGCGACAGCTGAGTCAGTCGGGATTTTTTCAAATGGCGTGTCGAAGATTTCTTCAGCGCCGTCTGGTTGTCTGATGAGCTTGGCGTAGCAGGTGTCCGTGTTCGCATCTACTGCCGAGCTGATTAGTACGTTGTCGAAGCTGAGGAGCGACCTGACCTGAAGTTCGACTGGGCACGTGATAGCGCCCGTGGCAGGAATGGTCATGCGACTGCCATTTGCAGTGCCGGCGTGCCGCAGCCATCCATGACAAATTGACTGAACCTGTTCGAGTTCGTCTCGGGTCATCGTAGGATCAAAAGCACTAAAGTAACTGATGGACAACCCGCAGCAAGATCAAGACTGCGAGATGAGGTTCTTAACGAGCTAGCGGTGACGGCGGCTCACCAAAACGGGCTCCACCAGGCCAAACGTTTCACGGCGGAGCCCCCTATCGTAACCAAAACCAACCACTCCGTTAGTGTCTGGCTTTTTTCTCACCAGGGCCTCTGCTATTCCGCCGGTGGCAAGTTTTCCGGAGAGCCGCAGGCATACCATGGACCAGTGGGATCGGAGCACATAAACGCTTGCGTGTAATCCAACTGACGGCCCAGGGCTTCAACCAGGTAAATGCAATACCACAGTGAGGCGCGATAGTTGTTGCACCCGAACGGACGATTTGCGACGTCGAAATTCACCGCGTTCATTTCCGCCCATGTATAGTTGAGCCACCTTAGGTAATACGCACCAATGAGTTCGCCGGTCCGATCGATCCCGCCTTCGCAGTGAACATAAATCACCGTGGGCTCGGGCATGCCGGCCAGCCACTGATTCAACATCTCAACCCGGTAAATGAGCGGATCGCTCATCCAGTTATCCAGATTCACTGCGAACCAATTACGGAGAGACGGATCAGACGCAAACACGTCATCCATGGCGCAAACGGCGGTGCCTTGAGTCTCCCAAAAGTGGAATTCACCCGCCTCGGGAGTGCCGTCAAAGAAATCTTTCTCGGCCTTGATCATCGGAATTTCATTGGCGTTTTCGAGTTGCAGTAAGTTGATGTCGATTAGCCGGCAGTCTTGAGGAACCGAAGGCACAGCCGCCCTCATCGACTCTTTCAAACCTTCAATATCAAACCAGTAGTCGCCCTGGTCGTTCTTCTCCACCGGATTGGGGCCGCGAAAAAGGAAGTTACCGCCAATTTGATCAACCAGGAGCACGTTATGGTGGTCAGCCTGAATTATTTCGTAAGTCATCGGCATGAGCCTTCTTTCGTGAGATAGGATTTGAGAACCGCAGCAGTATCGGTTGGCTATCGGTGAATGACAATAGGGAGACCGTGACCTGTCGAGCCGGGGAAAGTGCGAAGCTACTTGATCTTCTTCCAGACCAGGTCGTTATTCTCTCGGCGATCGAGCATCTTGATCACGCTGCCGCTAGCGTCATGCACAAAAAATTTTTCGCCACGGATTGAACCTTTGCGAAAGAAGGTGTTGACGTCGGCTGGCAATAATTCCTCCTTCGCTCGCCCAGTGCGTTGTCCGATTAACTTTCCCTCTTCGCGAGTAATCGTATAGTTGACGCCCGGCGCTAGTTCATATTGTCCGACGATCGAATCGTATTGCTCCGAGTGGATCGTCACAGCTTTGCGTTCGCTTGGCATGACGATGACTTGCGCAGCGATCAACTGCCAGCGTCCATTGCGTTTGAAGTAGGTGTCAGTTTCCAGGTAAGTTGGCGTTAACTTCTGACCGAAAACGGTCTCCTCTTCCAGCAAACGATAAGACAAGACGGCTGCGTCTCCGTTGCTGCGCGACTGAACGTTCGCCATGCGAATCGTGCCCGCGTAACCGGTCGGCAACGGCTTCAATCCTGCGACGAGATCTTTCTTCGTCAGTATTTGCCAATTCTCGTCGGTGTAGATCATGTCGTCCGCCAGATACTTCTCCCACGGCGCTTTGTTGCCCACGGCAACGGCATCGAAAAGCTCCTGTGCGATCGCCACGAGTTCTTTTTCGGTCGCCGCGTCGGCTTGGGTTGCCGACGGTGTTTGGGGCAAAGCCACAAAACATAAACTTAACGACATCAAGCAAGCCCAAACTAGTTTCATTTGTTCACCTCCAGGATTGCTCGTGCTAAACGAAGTTTCAGTCGGGCGAAACCGGTAGGCTCGCCTCACTAATTTCATCGCCAGGTGAAGCGGCAGTCATCTGCAGCGCGATAATCAGTTTACGGCCTTCTTCCCTAAGTCGCGGCAGCCGTAAAGCGAAAACCGCCGCGCTCAAAATGCAAATCGATCCGCCCAGGATCACCGTGCGCGGAGCGCCTAAACGTTGGGCCAAACTGCCGGCCACGAGAGCGCCGATAGGGGCCATGCCCATGAACATCATCGAGTAAACAGCCATGACTCGACCGCGCAATTTGTCAGGAACCATCGCCTGAATCAAAGTGTTCGAAGCAGCCATGACAATCATCATGGCAAAGCCAACCGGTATGAGTAGAGCTGCCGACAGCCAGAAGGAACGCGACAAACTAAACAGAATAAGACTTGAGCCGAAAGTGGCAGTGGCGAACGCCACCCAACGACCGAGTCCGCGCAACTGCTTGCGTGCGGCCAGCGCGACGGCTGCACCAAGCGCTCCGACGCCGGAAGCGCCCATTAGTAAACCCAGGGCGCTGGCGCCGTGGTGCAGAATCTGATCGGAAAAAATCGGCATCAACACCGCGTACGGCGCGCCAAACAAACTGACTCCTCCCAGCAACAAAAGTAACTCTCTAACGGGCGCGGCACGCGTAACGAAAGCAAATCCCTCAACGACATCTTTGAATGGTGAGCCCGGCAGCGATACTTTAAGGTGAGGCGTGATGTCCATCAATAACAGACCACCAATGACGGCGATGTAGCTGACGCCATTGATAAAGAAACACCAGCCTTCCCCAATCGCCGCCACCAGCAAGCCGGCGATCGCCGGGCCGATAATGCGCGCGCCATTGACCATCGACGAATTCAACGCAATCGCATTCATCAAATCTTCTTTGCCCACCATGTCAACCACAAAAGCAGATTGAGCCGGAACGTAGAAGGCGTAGTTGATACCAAGGAGCGACGCAAGCACGAATAAATGCCAAACCTGAACGCGGCCACTCAATGTCAGCGCGGCCAAAGCAAGTGCGAGCACCATTGAGATGATCTGAGTGATAAGCAGAATGCGATGCCGGGAACGTCGATCAGCGGTCGCGCCTCCCAGCGGCGCAAGCAGAAAGACAGGAATCAAGTTTGCGAAGTTAACTAAGCCGAGGAGGGCCGCCGATCCGGTTAGACGATAGACCAGCCAACTTTGTGCAACCGATTGCATCCAGGTGCCGCAAACCGAAATCAGTTGGCCACCAAAGAACAGTTGGTAATTTCGATGCCTGAATGCCCTGACGGACGCCGGCAGTCTGGACGTGGTCACGAATCCCCCTGGTTCGCAAAAAATTTCTTCTATCCTACATCTCGCTGCGAGTGTTCGAACAGTGAGGAGCGAGTCAACGAAGAATCTACTAGTCAGAGTCTGGTTCGCTCAGCGTGTTTTGCTTAACTGAGGCTGCCAACCGTCAAGCACAAACGCGGGAGTGCTAAATTCCGAGATCAGTTTTGCATCTTTGACCTGCGAAAGCTGACGCGACAGCGGTGAACGTTTGCCCACATCCACCGGGGAGCCATCCGTATTGCGACTGTCATATTCCCAGAAGCGCACCTTGCCGCCTTCATCCGCCGCGCCCCATCCTTCCGGAAGAATGCCGCTCAGCGTGCAGTTGAGCAACACCGCTTCGGCGTAGGGGTAAGTGCTGGTGCCGTTCTTAGGCGAGCGCGCCAGAGTGGTCGGCTCTGCAGTGCCGATGAAAGTGCAACCTTTGAAAACGTTGCCGTGATTCGCGGCAGTATTTCGGATCCACATGAACACGCTTCGCGACTTCAGCGTGCAGTGTGCGAAGAAAGCGGGACCACGGCCGAGGATGGTGTCGCCGGTGCCTTCGATGAGGCTGTCGACGATGTAGGTCGGCCCGTTTATCTGCAGCGCGTCGCCGAAGCCAATCACGCGCACATTGCTGAGAATGTTTCGGCGGCCGGTCATCAGTAAACCTTCAGCCTGGCCCGGCGCGGTGGTTTCAAGCGTCATGTTAACGATGTGGGTGTCGTTCGAATTGTCGGCTGCGAAGGCTGCGCGTCGCGAGGGAAATGTTCCGGGGCGTTCGTTGGTCCTGATATTAGCCGGATGTGGATTGAACACCTCGTTGTTCGCATAACGCACCACTGTTTGTTCACGATCGTCGCCGAGGAAATTCACGTTGTCCTTGTTGCGAAAGTAAACGATCTCCTGATAAACGCCTTTGCGCACTACGATCGTCACGCGCTTCTTGCCGTGATCCGGAACGAAATCGATTGCGCCCTGCACGGTGTTGAAGTCGCCTTTGCCATCAGCGCTGACAGTGATCTTCTCAGCCCCCGCGCGTGGACCTTTCGACCTGGTAGTAAAACGCCAGGACTGTTTATCGTTGATGCCTTTGAACTCGCTGCCCGCCAGGACTTCTGCATCGACTAACACGTAATACGACTTTCCATATTCGAGCAGGTTGTGATGCAGCTGAATCGTCGCAGTATTGCCGCTCGCCATGATTGGATAAAAGTGGAAGCCGTCAGTGAACCCGCCGATGATCGTGAGCTGGTACCTGTTCGGTGTCGGTTCCGCGCTGGCTGACGCTGTGCCGGGTTTGGTGTTGGCGTTGGTCGGTACCACGCCGCGCTCGTAGGAGTAAGGGATCGCCAGATACGGCGCCGTGAGCGCCGCGCCCGTCGCGCGTTCAGTCGGCCCGGCCGGGATACTCAGGTCGAGCTCATCAACGAGCCGATCGTTTGCCGCGTCGTAGATACGAACTTTGCCCGACTTGCCGACCACTGGCGACTGACTGAACGTCAGCTTGAGTTGCACATCGGGATTGACGCCGCGCGCGTTGTTCGCGGGGAAGAGTGTCTGGGCGGCAACCGACGAAGCGAGGAGCACGAACAACGCTGCGGTACCGAAAAATCGTTTGGGATTAATGTTGCTGAACAATTTACGACCTAATGAGAAACGAACGCAGACAGAATCCGTCCTGGCTTAATTAGTTAATGAAGATCTTCTTTACTTGTTCCGCGGTACTAAAGTAAGTGAGCCAAATGATCCTCAACAGGATCGACACCGGAGCGACCAGTAGGACCACATTCAGCTGAAATTCGGGGGTGAGCGAAGTCGTACCCGCCTCCCCCACGCCTATCGCAATAAGATCTGAGCGCAGGTAAATGCCGGCCGCGAATTCTATTACTTGATAAATGAGACCCACAAACAAAAATATCCGCACCACCTTCAAAAACAACCGGCACTTTCCCGCCAGAAGAAACAGTAAACAAATTGCCGTAAGCAATTCGCCGGCCTTCAGGAGCACCTCAATATGCATCAGCGGCGCCAAAATAGGGAGCCCCGTATCCTGATCGGAAAGGTAAAAGTAGGCGCTGGAGTCGATGAACTGGATGTCGAAATAGAGGCGGATCGCGAAAACCAGAACACTTAGCACCAGGGTTATCGCGAAAAGGCTTATCCATTCAGTGAATGGTTGTGGCTCGGCTTTGCCGTAATCGGGCCGGGGTGCGGTGGTGCTTTTCGTTTTGACTTGAGCTGCGTTCAACAGCGATAGGTCTTCGGTAGGGCGCTCCGGATTCGGCTCGTCCATGGTGATCACACTCGAGGCCTGATGTTAGCCACGGATAAATTCTCAGAGACAGGTTCACGCTGGTGAAATCTTACTTAAGCCTGTTCATCAGGAGACGCTATAGCGTCTTTGTTCGTCCTAAGCAAGGATTTTTGTTTTAGCCCGCTCGCTCCAAGACCGGAAAAGCTCGGCGAATAATCTCCTCGCCTGGCAACGATTGAAACGAATTCCACACGGAGCAATAGAGAAAGACAACAATCCGGTCGGCGAGGTAACTAAAAAATCGAACGGGGTCTGCTGCGGCTTGAATGGAATCTATTTTTGATAGCTTTTTTCCAAAAGATTTACGTTGTCTTCGACGACTTTCAAAGCGTTCGCAATCAGTCGCGGATCGTGAAGGTCCAAATCCAGGAATCGCTTTAAGAGAACTGCCGGTGGCGCGTCAAAGCCGTTTTTCATCAGCGTGATGTAGCGCGGCACAAAACGTTTCGGATCACGCAAGTACATTTCATAAAAGTTGAGCGCCAGTAAGGCTCCGTAAACGTAGTTGACATCATAAAAGGGGTCTTCATACATCAATGATATTGTCATCCAGTTCGTTTTCAGAGAGTCGCCAGTTTCGGAGAGCCAGTATCTGGCGTAGGTTCGTTGTGAGAGTGTGTCCAGATCGTCCGCGCCCTTGATGGCGCCACTTTTCACTCCCTCATAGACCGCATGTTCGAAGACGACTTCCGGCGCCACGCGGAACATTTCCAATCCCTTGCCTTCAAGAAACCGTTCCAGATAAAACTGCCGCCGCAGCGGATCCGTTTCGTGACGGTAGAGATAATCGGGGAGCAGAAGTTCGTTGAAGATCGCGAACGCTTCGAACAGATAATGCGGGCCCTCGGCGTAAGGTGGCAGCACCTGATTGTGATTCATCAGTTGACGATGAACGGCGTGAGTGGACTCGTGCGTCAGCACCCGCAGGTCGTTGTAGGAACCGGCAAAGCCGACGCTGTAAAAAACACTGTCAGTCCCAATAAAACCCTGCGAGAATCCGCCTCGCTTTCGATGCTCGCCCGGCACGATATCCATCCGGCCATTTGCAGGATCGAGCAGAGCTTCCAGTTCGCGGCCATAGTCGGGGCCGAGTGGCGCCAGCGCCCTGCGAATGATTTCGCTCGCCTGATCAATCGTGTATCGCGGCGGCTGGCTAACGGCCTGGTCGCTCCCTTTTGCTTCCGTCGTTTTCTTGCGGTAGTCAATGCGGATCCGTTCGTAGCGTTTGTACAGCTCGGCGTGTTGCGCGATCTGTTCCATGAGATCGTCAACCTCCGCTTTGGTCCAATAGCTATTGAGATAGACTTCGCTCGCCGCATCGGGAAAGTGATGCAACTCCGCCGAACGCGTGCGCGTGCTAGCCAAACGCGTAAGCGTGAAGGCAAATAAATCACGTTGAAATTGATTCACCTGCGGTAGCGCTCTGAGTTTGGCATAGAGATCTGCGGGCCAATCGTTGTCCGGAGCAGTGGCGCTCAGTAACTGTTCTTCTTTTAGCGACAGCGTGTAAGGGCGATAACGCCGAACTGACTCGATCGCAAAGAGGTGTGATTTAAGCGATGGCTTTTGCGCGACGAACGCAGCGAGTTGGGAGTCGTCCAGCTGCATCAACTCTTCTCGAAGAAAAGCGGTGCGCGTGCTGAACTCGGCGTAGAGGGCAGAATTTTCAGCCAGGCTCGTCGGGTCAGCGGTATTTACCGCGTTGCGAAGGTAGAGATACGAATCATGTTTCCGCAGTTGCACGTTGGCGCGATCGCTTAGTTGCAGTGCGAGTTCCAGATTCGCAGCTGAAGCGTCGACCTTCCCCTTGAGCGCTTCTAATTCTTTGAGCGTCGCGTAAAGATGCGCTCGATCTGCTTTTTCTGCTTCTGGACTTGCAAAGAAATGTCGCGCGAAGTCGATGTGATATCGCGACGCTGCCGCCGGCGGAATCGCGACAAACGTGTCTGGCGCGCTTCCCTGTCCGACAATCAAAGAGCTCAGCATTCCGCCTAACAAGAGGGCCGCAACTCCGCGTCGCACGCGTGAGAGTTCAAATTTTCCGATAAGCATTTGGTTTTCGCTCCGCAGTCTTGAAAACTAACAGCGAAGAGCAATCGTGTCTTGTACGATCTAAATCCCGCAGGTATTGAATTAGCGCGAGCGATGGTTAGCACGATACTGGGTGGGGGTTATTCCCGTAGTCTTTTTGAAGATCCGTGCGAAGTGGCTTTGATCATAGAACCCCGCGGCGATAGCAACGTCAGCGAGGGTTTTGCCGGAACTCAGCAGTTCGCGGCAAGCAAAACTGATTCGCTCTCGTCGCACCATCTCTCCAACTGTGCAGTGATAGTGACTACGGAACGCGCGCGCGAGCGTCACCGGATGGACACTGACATCACCAGCAATCTCGCTCAGATTTAAGTGCTCGAGGAAACGCGCTTTGATGATCTCGTGGGCGCGACTCAGCCAGGATGGTAGTTGGCGCGAGGTCGTTTCGCGGTGGCGCGAGTCACGCGCGATGGTCGCGATCAATTCGAGTCCCAGTCCCTCAATCGCAAGTGGCGACACCTCATCCGGCTCACGAAACTCCTGATACAACCTGTGTGCCAGACCAACAGGTGCGCCGTCACGAAAGTCGCACCCGTCAATAGATAGATCCGGGTAGTTTGTTAGTTGCAGCCGGGCGGGATTCACTTCGATGCGAAACAGGTCTACTCGCGTGTTGTCAAAATATTGAGCGTGCAGTTCGCCGGCAGGATGATACAAAATCATCGCCGGCTTGCAAGCGCGAACTTTTCGCTCGTACGTTTCGCTGTAAGTTCCCCTTAAGACAAAACAAATGTAGGGAGACTCGTGGAAATGTCGCGGTAGCGTTGACCCTTGCGGATAGCGAGATTCAGACAAGCTGAAGCCGGCGGCATCGTGTTGCCGCAACATTTCACCGTAAAAGTTGCCTCGCGGTAATCGAGGATCTACACCCGAAGGCTGCATGTCGGTAGCCTACTACTTTTTGGTGAACGTTAGTAACTGAAGTTCAATTGCGGGGTCGAGAACCGCTGATGTCTGGTTCGCATAGCGACTGCTGAGAATAACCAGGCACTTCAGTGCTGGGTAGAACGAACCAATAAAGACCGCCTTAACCGAGCGATTGGGATCTCTTTAGCCTAGAGAAGGTCCAAGTGAGGGTAGCAGTTCCGAATTATGGGAAATACTTGTAGATGTCTTTCCGGTTGAGGACTCGTACGAAGGTTACCTGGTCAGTTTCAATTTTCAATCCGACGCTATATTCGCCAATTCTGATCCGATAATACGCGCCGTGCCCTCTTAACTTTTCAAGTTCGTGATGTCGCCCGGTTTGCTGACTTGCTCGACGTGTTCAATGACTTCTCTGATACGCCGCAATACTGACTTCTCTTTCATGCCGCCTACGTCCCGCAGAAAACTCTCTCGAAACGCGACGTTCAATTACTGCGCTCCAGCGCGCCGAAGACTTCCTCACGCGTGACGAGTTCGCTTTGGTCCCCTTCTTCAATGGCGCGAGCGAGAACGATGTCTTCAAGCGCTTCTTCAAGAACTTCGCGAACTAAATCCTTCCGCTCCTCAAGGATTTCGACAATTGCGGACTTGAGCGCTTCCTTGAGTTTCGCTTCATCAATCATTGTGGTTGACATGGTCCTGTCTCCCTTGGAGTAGACGCATAGCTGCGTCAGCTTTGAGTCTGGGAGTCTAACTGCACGAGAGTCATTTTTTGACTAGGATCGGCATCGATTTGCGCGTCGCGCCTCAGCGCTTCGGCAACCCGCTCACCGTCATCAGTCAGGACGCCCGGAAGCGAATCGAGCAAATCTGCGGCTAGTTTGGCGGGCTCTCGTTCAGACAATTCCAGCGCGAGCTGTTCGATTTCAAGAATGTTGGCCATGAGTTGAGGATAACGCCACGCGAAGCTTACATTGATTTCCCTCTGCTGGCGCGGCAGCGTGGCTCACGGAATGTATGTGCCGAAGTGGGATCCTGACTCAATTGACGACAAGATCTGATGGGCGTTTACATCGCATGAGAAGAGTTACACGGTTTATAAAACCGACTCCATCACTGACGCTTTCCGGTTGTATTCACGAAACTTGCGCTTCACCTGGACTGAAGGGCCAAAGTTCAGCAAGAGTCCACAATCAACGCCGGTAGCGGCCAAATAGTTTACCAGTTGAACTTCGTGCCGCTTCACGAGAGTTTGCACAGCCTTAAGTTCAATTATCACGCGTTCATCAACCCACAGGTCAGCGTAGTACTCGCCAACCGTGCGGCCCTCATAGGTCACATTAATCGGTTCCCGCTGTTTTACACTCAGTCCCAGCTTCTCCAGTTCGATTCGAAGAGAATTCTCGTAGACTTTTTCGAGAAAGCCCGGGCCAAGAGCGTTGTGAACTTTGTAGGCGCAACCAATGATCTTCTCTGTCAGGTCCTCGTCTTTCATAAGAGCTCCCAGACAAAAACAATTAGACAGGATTTACAAGATTGACAAGATAATTCATGTCCGCATGACCGTACAGCCTTTCCTCTCTGACCCTTCCTGCAGTTAATACACGGATTCTTGCATCACTAGAGCAACTCATCTGTCCTACAGATTTGGATCTCTTATTATCTTGTAAATCCTGTTAATCCTGTCTAATGTTTTGCGCCTGATAAATCTCGCCGCCGGCCGCCACGAACTCCTCCGCTTTCTCCTTCATCCCAACGCCCAACGCAGCCTGTTCATCGAGTTCTTTCTGCGCAGCGTACTCGCGCACGTCCTGCGTGATCTTCATTGAGCAGAAGTGTGGGCCACACATCGAACAGAAGTGCGCGAGCTTCGCGCCTTCCTGCGGTAGTGTTTCGTCGTGATACTCGCGTGCGACTTCCGGGTCGAGCGAGAGGTTGAACTGATCTTCCCAGCGGAATTCAAAACGCGCCTTCGATAAAGCGTTGTCGCGAAACTGCGCGCCGGGATGGCCTTTGGCCAGGTCGGCTGCGTGCGCGGCGATTTTGTAGGCGATCACGCCGTCTTTCACGTCTTTTTTGTTGGGCAATCCGAGATGCTCTTTCGGTGTGACATAACAAAGCATCGCGGTGCCGTACCAGCCAATCATCGCGGCGCCAATCGCGGAGGTGATGTGATCGTAGCCGGGCGCGATGTCGGTCGTGAGCGGCCCGAGCGTGTAGAACGGCGCTTCATGACAAGTTTCGAGCTGTTTGTCCATGTTCTCTTTGATCAAGTGCATCGGCACGTGACCGGGACCTTCGATCATCACCTGGCAGTCGTACTCCCAGGCGATCTTCGTCAACTCGCCAAGCGTTTCCAGTTCTGCAAACTGCGCCTCATCGTTCGCGTCGGCAATCGAGCCGGGTCGCAAGCCGTCGCCGAGTGAAAATGAAACGTCGTAAGCGGCGAGGATTTCGCAGATGTCGCGGAAGTGCGTGTAGAGAAAACTCTCTTCGTGATGAGCGAGACACCACTTGGCCATGATCGATCCACCGCGGCTGACAATTCCCGTGGTGCGTTTCGCCGTCATGGGAATGTAGGGCAAGCGCACTCCCGCGTGAATGGTGAAATAGTCGACGCCCTGCTCCGCTTGTTCGATCAAAGTGTCGCGGAAGATCTCCCAGGTGAGTTCTTCAGCTTTGCCGCCGACTTTTTCCAGCGCCTGGTAAATCGGCACGGTGCCGATGGGCACGGGCGAGTTGCGTAAGATCCACTCACGCGTGGCGTGAATGTTCTTGCCGGTCGAAAGGTCCATCACAGTGTCGGAACCACACTTGATCGACCAGCGCATTTTTTCAACTTCGTCATCGATTGACGACAACACGGCGGAGTTGCCGATGTTTGCGTTGATCTTCACCAGGAAGTTGCGGCCGATGATCATCGGTTCCGACTCCGGGTGGTTGATGTTTGCGGGAATGATGGCGCGACCGCGCGCGACTTCGTCACGGACAAATTCGGGAGTTACGTATGCGGGAATGGCGGCGCCAAAGGAAACTCCCTTGTGCTGATGCACCAATGAATCGCGGGGGGCCTCTTCCCCACCCTTGCGGGCGAGACGCCCGCGGTCCCAGGAGCCCAGATCCGCGTTGCTTTCTCCGCTAAGGGCATTCGATCGGCCGAGGTTTTCACGGATCGCGATAAATTCCATCTCCGGCGTGATGATCCCGCGCTTGGCGTAGTGTAGCTGCGTGACGCAGGAGCCTTTTTTCGCGCGCAAGGGTATGCGCACTAGTGCGGGAAAGTCTTCAAGTCGCCCTTTTTCTTTTTGGCGCGCCTGGTTGGCGGCGTCGAAGGTCAGGTAGCCGTCGTCGATTGGTTGGATCGAGCGGCCTTCATACTCTTCAACGTCGCCACGTCCCACGATCCAATCGCGGCGCAACGCCGGCAGACCCTCGCGCACGTCTGTTTGCACAGCCGGATCGCCGTACGGCCCGCTCGTGTCGTACACGCGCACAGCCGGATTGTTTTCGAGTGTGCCGTCGAAACTGCGCGTCTGATTCTGATCGATTTCGCGAAACGGAACGCGCACGCCAGGTTGTTGGCCGGTAACGTAGATGCGACGCGAATTGGGAAGTTGATCAACTTCGGTAGTTGGTTTGACTGCGGCACTCATGAAGGCTCCTTAGCTGGTAATCGTGAAGTGAAATTAGTCGTCTCATTTGCACCGTCGCTTTAGCGCGGTGAACTCAATCCGCAATGTTCGCGGAAACCGTTTCAAACGGGGTTAACATACATAGCGAATCACAGAGGCGTCGAAGACGCCTATGGAGGGTAGCCAGAGGTGAAACCTCTGGATCAAGTGGCAGTCAATTCGATCACGCACTGAAGGTGCGTGCAGACTCTGAGCGCATCTTCGACGCGCAATTAAAGATTATTAATCATCCTTCCAGACGTTTCACGTCTGGCTACCCTCTTTGCGCCGCTTCGCGGCTAAACAATTCACGAACCCAGCGGCTAAACAATTCACGAACCCATGCGGCTAAACAATTCACGAACCCATAAGGGTCTGATGCGTCAAGTATGTTAACGCCGTTTAAACGGTTTTCGGTTTCGGGGTCCACTTTTACGCACCGGGCTAAAGCCGCGGTGTTAATGAGATGTCCCACCAAAACCAAAACCGCTCCACCTACGCAAAGAGATGGAACGGTCATCGGATAACTGTTTCTCCCTTCGACGGTGCTAACCGTATCAGGTTCAAGGGGTCTCACTCGAAGTGACTCTCAGTCCCGACCCGGAACTCCCCCGAAACGTATTTGATTGTCAAGGCACATTGAATTCTAGGAACGTTTCCTCCGGCTTGCAACCGCAAGACTCCCAAACATGAGCAGAAGTCAGAATTAGTTCGATTTGACGAACTAATTCTGCTTTCTATAATCCCAGCCATGAGGGACCAAATCTTCGAAATTCAAAGGCTCTATCCGCAAATCTATCTTGCCTGTCACAACGAACATATTCGCGCCGCTTCCACGAGTTGGCGCATTTCTTCCCAGGACTCTTCGGTTCTGATGCATCTCAAACGTGACTCGGGAACCAGACCCGGCGAACTCGCCAGGCATTTGGGTGTAGCGCCCTCAACCATCTCGGCAACAGTCGCGCGCCTGGAAAAGCTCGGCTATCTTTCGAGCAAGCCCGCTGAAAATGATAAGCGGCAACGCGAACTCAGGCTCACTTCGCGCGGCACCCGGGCGACTGCCGCCACCTCAGTTCTGAACGCCGAGCGTGTGCGTGCACTGCTTGACAGATTGACGCCGGCCGAGCGAAAGGCAGCAGTGCGTGGACTAGATCTACTGGCGCGCGCCGCGAGCGGGATAAAGAAGACGCCGTGAGATTAGCTGTCACTATTGGACTGACTGCCATCGCCATCGTCGCTCTGGCCGTTCTGGTCATTGCGTTCATCGGTTGGCGTTTGCCGAAGCAGCATTCTGCCACTCGGTCAATCCTGCTTCACAAATCACCAGCCGAGGTGTATGGCGTCTCACGAGATTTTGCGTCAATGCCGAAGTGGCGCGCTGACGTGCGCGGAGTGATAGTCACAACTTCGCCGGATGGGCGCGTGCATTTTCGCGAAGATGGCAAACAGGGTTCGGTTAACTATGAACTAGCAGAAGATGTTCCCGGGCAGAGGATGGTGACGCGAATCACCGACAATGATCTTGGCTACTCGGGCCAGTGGAGCTATGTTTTCGCTGCTCAGGGCGACAATACCCGCGTCGTAATCAGCGAAGATGCCGAAGTCTCCAACGTGATCTTTCGGTTCCTTTCCCGCTATGCCTTTGGACATACGGCCACAATGGATGCCTACCTGATTTCGCTCGGAAAACAATTTGGCGAAAAGGCTACGCCTGAATAACTTTTTCGAACCGAGATGAGTCAGTTCATTCAGCTTGTCACCGCTCCTCAGTTATACTGCCTTAGTATTCACACTTAGAAGACAGAATAGTTTAACCACCAAATTACACAAAACTAAAACGCACGAAAGAACACACGAAGCGTTGAGTCTTGCGATCAGATTAGTTTCTTAATAGGAAGGTAAAAACATGACAGCCGAAATTGGAAATCGCTTTCCTGAATTCAATTTGCAAAATCAGGACGGCAAGAACGTCACGCTAAATGATTTCACCGGCAAGTGGCTAGTGGTCTACGTCTATCCGAAAGACGACACGCCCGGCTGTACGATTCAGGGCAAGTCGTTTACGGCGACGAAACAGGAGTTTGATGACGCGAACATCGCCGTCGTCGGCGTTAGCGAAGACGACGTCGCTTCGCACAAAAACTTCTGCAACAAGTTTTCATTCACGATTGACCTGCTGGCCGATCCAAAACACGAACTGCTGTCCGCAGCAGGCGTGCAACAAAGCGACTACAAAGGAACGATGTACTGGAACCGCACTTCCTTCGTTATTGATCCCAGCGGTGTGTTGCGCAAGACTTACGAGAAGGTAAACGCGGAAGGGCACGAGCGGGTGTTGCTCAACGACATTAAGGCGATGCAGTCGCAGGCAACTTCTGCGTGACTTGTCACACTGGCCGCTAGCCGCCAATAAAACTCATCGAGCGGGATGGAGTGACGAAATCCGGATCGTTGATGTAGTGACGCGGCTCTTTTTTCAGCACAACGCTTTCGATGAAATCGACAATTTCTGCGCGGCTGCCGCCGAGTCTGACAACGTCACGCAGCGAGTGCTCGACCGTGGAAAAGAGGCAGGTACGAATTTGACCGTCAGCTGTAAGTCGGATCCTTGAGCAAGCGCCGCAGAAAGCCTCAGTCACTGGCGCAATGATGCCGATCTCGCCGGGCGCGCCGTCGGCAAAACGATAACGTGAAGAAGTTTCGGAACCACGCGGCACGTCGATTGGTTCCAGGGGGAAACGGGCAGCGATGCGCTCGCGAATCTCGCGTCCGGAAACCACATCAGCGCGGTCCCAATCGTGGCCGGAGTCTAACGGCATAAACTCGATGAAGCGCATCTTCACGTCGTGCTCGCGCGCGAAGGCGGCAAAGTCAGCGACTTCAGTTTCGTTGTGACCGCGTACGATCACCGCATTGATCTTTATTGGTTGCAGTCCCGCTTCCTTCGCTGCCGCAATTCCTGCCAACACGCGATCCAGCACGTCGACGCCCGTCATTTGCTTGAACGTCTCAGGCTTCAAACTATCGAGGCTGATGGTCACACGATCCAGTCCAGCTTCCTTCAACTCCTGCGCGCGCTCGGGCAGGAAGTAAGCGTTGGTAGTCAGCGCCAGATCCAGCAGGCCTTTTGGCTTCAGCAACGCGAGCTTTTGAATAATCGTTTCGATGTCGCGGCGTAACATCGGCTCGCCGCCAGTCAAACGAATCTTCTCAATCCCCAGCGAAACGAAGATGTCGCAGACGTACTCGATTTCCTCGTACGACAACATCTGCTCTTTGGGAGCAATCGGTGGCTCACCGTGTGGCAAGCAATAGAAACAACGAAAATTGCAACGGTCGGTTAGCGACACGCGCAAGTCGCGTATCGGACGGTTGTAAGAATCTCTGAGGACTGAGTTCATGGCGTGAGCATATGATACTGCGGAGGCCGCTGCGCTCAAAAGAGACCTTAACGTTCATGGGCTTTCAGCCTGGGAGTGGAAGCTCAAACTATGCTTTCGCCATCATCCGCCTAATCAAGGCGCACCGCTGAAGTGAAGGACACACAGAGTTGAACAATTGCCGTTTAAGCGGGCAAACTCAGCGACAACACTCTGATCGCGTTCCCGCCCATGATCAACTTGATCTCGTCATCACTGAACCCTTCAGCGATCAACGCGTCTGTAACTTGCACCAATCCCGTAGTGTCAAACGGCTCCGCCACGGCGCCATCGAAATCTGAACCCAGACCAACGTATTCCACGCCCACAACATTGGCTGTGTAGCGTATCGCGCGTGCAATTGCCTTCGCGTCACGCCCGCACACAGCGGTTTCCCAGTAGCCGATGCCGATCAGGCCGCCGGTTTTGGCGATGCCCTTGAGTTGTTCGTCACTGAGGTTTCGCGTGTTGTTGCAAGTGCCTTTCACCCCGGTGTGCGACACGACCACGGGCCTGGTAGAGATTTGCAGCACATCGGAAATGACCGCGCTCGACGCATGGGCCAGATCGACAATCATGCTCTTGGCCTGCATTCGTTTCACCATCTGTTTGCCCTTGTCGGTCAAACCCCCTTTGGTCACGCCGTGCGCGGAACCGCCGATGTCGTTGTCGAAGAAATGCGTCGGGGCCATCATGCGAATCCCGTAGTCATAAAAAAGATCGATGTTATTCAAGTCGCCTTCAAGCGCATGCGCTCCTTCGACGCCGAGGAAGCCGGCGGACATGCGCCGGTCTGATGCGCGTCGCTTGAGATAGGCAGCCAGATCGCTTTTCGTTTTTATGAAGACAAAATTTCCGTTGGATCTTTCCGCAGCATCTTTCAGCCGAACGGCCTGATAAAGCGCGCGCTCTTTGAGACTGCGCCAGGTTGACCTGGGCCATAATTGCGCGATGGCCAGCAGCGTAATGTTGTCAGACTGGTCGTTGTTGTTCTCAATGTTCAGGCCGCGCGGCGTTTTGGTAACTATCGTGAACGCTTGCAGCGCCACGTTTCCTTCAATCAGACGAGGAATATCGACGTGCCCGCGATCGTTGCGCGCGACCGGGTCTCTTTGCCAGAGGAGAGTATCGGCATGCAGGTCAACGATGGTCAGCTGTTTGTGCAAAGCCTGCGCTCTCTCCGAGGCAACGTAAGGCGGCCGGTTGAGAACCGGATTGAGCTTGCTGTCGGCGACTGGTGGCACGACCAGAAACAAAAGCGGGACCGCGCCAAGGAAAAGAACTAAAAATACGAGGCCGATCTTTTTCAGGGGGTTAGCGATCATAGCAACCAGTGTAAAGTTGAACTAACGCTATCGCACACTCAATGACTTTTGTTGACGACATAAAACCTGCCGTTCCAGCGATAGCGCGTCCAGTTAAGCTTGCGGCCCTCGCTCGCTCCAAAGTCTTCAGCGTAGACAACCAAGCTGGGCACTAGTCGATGATGGCTGATCACCTGCGTGTCTTTCGAGTTAAGCGGCAGACCTACCTCACCCGGCGCACTCAAGATCATTGCCGAACCTATTTCATTCGCGAGAATGTTGTTTGTCTTGAAGAGCTTCTTCGGAACTGCCCGGTGAGTTTTCGCATCAATCCCGAAGTAATAATTTCTGATCGCAGGCGTCATGTTGTTGGCAGTTGAGATTTCAACAACCTGCTGGCCATTTATGTTGGCGAAGTCGAAACCGATGGAGTTTTCAAGGCGCGAGTAATAACCGTCCAGCACCTTGGTTACATAAACTCTTCCGCCATAACGATACAGGAGAAACGCTGCGGAACCGCTGTAGCCGGTTTGATAACAAGGGTCCTCGATGATGGCCAGACGCAGAGAATGATCTCCCAAAAGCCGAATCCAGTAATCGCCGCTCGTGTATTTTTCTTTTTCTTCATCAGTCAGCGCGCCGGCCTGGCCATGAAGATCACAGGCATTAAGCTCGCTCACCTCGGCGCCCCACCAGGCGGCATCGGTAAACGATTCCAATTCAGTCGCTATTTCGTTAAGGGATTTCAGTCGCGCCGGCAACTTCAGGATCTGGTCGTCTGAATCGACGCCGTTGTCAGGACACTCGTAATTCAATTGCGGAAGTGACTGGAAAGCTGCAAATGTCGGAGCGCGACAAACCGGCGTCCGTTGCTTCGTTTGCGCGAGGCACGGAAGGAACAAGAACAAAATGAGAACAGCGACCCCGCAAGGTTTACTCATAACGCATTCTGTTTTCGCGTGCAGAACATCGTTGCCAGCATTGTCGCCACCAACTCTTCGGCGCCGGTTTCTTCTTTTCCAAAGACATCCGCACGGACCACGGTTAACGTTCTTCCCGGCTTGAGCACTTCGGCTCGTGCCACAAAAGATTTTCCGCGCGCCGGACGCAACAGGTTCACTTTGAACTCGACGCTCAGAACGCCTGAGCCGGCTGGCATCAAACTGTACGCGGCGTAGCCTGCCGCCGAATCGGCGATGGTGGTGACTATGCCGGCGTGCAAATATCCGTTTTGTTGTCCGAGGTCGGCGCGATACGGAAGCACGATCTCGACAGTGCCTGGACCAACAGCTCCGAGCGCGGCGCCAATCAATTGCATGATCGACTGTTGCGCAAAGCTGCCTTTGATGTCTTCAAGAAATTGGGGATTGGAGGGTTGGAAGGTCATTGGATGAGTAGGGGATATCGTCTTCTCAGCCTTTTCGTCATCACGATTCAATGGCAGTGCCACGGCGACTCCGCTTTTGATTTCCCTTACCTCGAGGGC
Source organism: Pyrinomonadaceae bacterium (assembly GCA_035472495.1). GTDB lineage: Bacteria > Acidobacteriota > Blastocatellia > Pyrinomonadales > Pyrinomonadaceae > PSRF01. The sequence goes on from DATIPD010000011.1 coordinate 895,023, forward strand.
GGTTTCACATGCCTGCCAACCAGCGCGCGGCGTTGGCCACGTAAATCTTGATATCGTTCAGCGCTTTCGGGTTTCGTTTGTAGCCGTCGCCCGGTGGTTCAGTCAAGAAACTGGGGCAGCCCATGTCCGTGTTCCAGTTGTAATCGACAAAGTGGTGAAAACTCGACTGCGCGATTCCGCGACCGAGGCGGTTGCCGTGACTGTCGTCAGCGCCTTCAAAAGCGACTACGAGGTTGAACGGACGTTTTGTTACTAGACTCTTGCTGCTGGCAATTACGCGCGCGTGAGCTTCGCCTTCAGGCACGCCCACCGCTCCCTCGTGCGGATGCGCGGGGAAAAATTCAATGAGGCCGTCTGGTTTGCGCAGCAAGTCGTGTTCAACTTCGACGGTTATTTTCTGGTAGTCACCATTGGCCCCGGAATGATAGTTGGGCCAGGAGATCGTCGCGTTATTCTGATCGTCCACTACGTGTCGCGATGCATCAGGCTCCGGATGTTTCGAATGAAAAAAGTGCGCGCCGCCAATCCCGCCCAGCGTGCACAGCGATGTTCCCAGGTCCTCATGATCGCGCGTCGCGAGAATGCCGCCGCCGCGCTGCCGGAAGCGCGTGATGCCTTGACAATCAGCGACCGTCAGACCGTCTCCCTGATCGATTGCAAATAACCACAGCTCATCAAAGTCGCTCGTCTCCAGTGTGCTGAGCACCGGATCGTTTCCAGCGTCGTCCAGTTCACGGTTTCGCGTGACAACTTCAGTTAGTGGGTTTCCCTCATTGTCTTTCAATGAAGCTAGTTCGTCTCGCAACAAAGAAAAGCGGCCGATGTGCCAGTCGTCTTCCGCGTACGGAATCGTAGTTTGCATCAGAACACGAATAGGTTTCGTCACTTGATTCACCTCCCCCGCCTTACCCATTATTGCCCTTTGAACGGTTGCTGCGACTGGCTGTTCACGACAGAAACACAGCCCCACTTGCACTGACCCGCTCTTTCCGCTAAAACACTTCCAGCAAGCCTAATTTACGACCCACAGCCTCGAGCCGCAATTGCCCTGTCGCCCGAACTGTTGTTCAGCTGGAACTACAGAGAGGAGCCACCCGTGAAAGTTCATCCGAAAACCTTCAAGCTGGCGCTGTTAATCGTCTTCGTGCTGACGATCTTTTCGAGCGCAACGGCCCAGTCAACGGTCTTCAATATTCCCTCGAGTGATGTTGAGGCGCCGCGCAAAGTTTTTCTCGAAGCCGACTTCATCACCCACTTCGCTTCTTACAAAGACGGCGGCTATCAAACTTACGGCCCGCGGGTGGTTGTCGGCTTGCCCGGGAACACTGAGGTTGGCGTGAATGTTTTCTACACCAAGTCAGCAGATCCCGAACCCGTTGAAGTTCAACCAAACTTCAAGTGGAAATTTTACGAGAACGAGAAGGTCGGTATCGCTATCGCCGCCGGCGTGCTCGCGTCATTTCCGGTCACGCATCGAAGCCTCGGCAGAAAAAGTGCGATGCTTTATGTTGTCGGCAGCAAAAGTTTTTCCGGCAACTACGGGCCAAAGTTCACGTTCGGCAGCTATACCCTCGTCGGGAAAATGGACGCGGGAACTGATCGCACCGGAGCCCTCGTCGGCTACGAACAACCAGTGACCAAAAAGTTTTCATTGCTGGCTGATTGGTTTAGCGGCAACAACGATCTTGGTTACATCACCGCCGCGACGGGCTACACATTTTCAGACAAAGACAGCATCTACGCCGGCTACAGCTTCGGCAATCACGGCCGCGGCAACAACGCGCTGGGCATCTACTACGGTCGCCGGTTTTAGCGGCTGGAGTAGAAACTGTATTCAAGCTGAATAACGGAACTGACCGTTCGGCCACAGATCGACGCGGGTGAGAATTTACTTTTCAACGCCGCTCTCCTGGCCTCATCGGAAAACGCCTCGCCGGAAGACTGACGCACCGCCGTGGAACTAACCAATCCATCAGGGCCAACGATCGCGCGTAGCGCCACGAACGCATTGACGCCGGGCTTATGCTCATTCGGCGGAAACGTCGGTTCTACGTGCTTGATGGCCCGCGGCCTCTTTATCTCCAAGTCACTCTTATTGACCTGCGTGTGGCCATTCACCAAAGTGGTTTTTTCCTGAATGCAGGCTGCCGTGGCGCGGGCGTTTTCGAGATCCATCCGTGCAACATCCGACGAGGCTTGCGAATCGTCAACCTCCAACAGTTTTGCCCGGACCTCGATCAGATCCCGCAACATGCTTGTCAGTTGTAGCAGTTGGATATCAGAAATTAGTCCTTCGTCGGCAGCAAACTCCCTGGCGTAAGCTTTGGCCCGCAAATCTTCGGCCTTCTTAAAAGGTTCTACGGCTTTGTTTCGCTCTCCCTGGGTCATTAGCGTGAGTCCGAGGTAGTGCCACGCTTTTGCGTCTGACTTGTCTTTTTTTACCGCGTCGCGCAGGGCCTTCAATGCCCCGGCCAAGTCACCCTGTAAGTAGAGGGCAACGCCCGTGTCAGTTAGAGTTGAGTCCTGTTGAGACTGATTACCAAAAAGAGTTGTGGTCAGCAACAGAACGATGACCAGGGTGGCGGCTAGACTTTTCATAACGCTTCAAGCCTCAAGCAAAGTTTCAGAAACAAAACGGCCCTTCACAGATCGTGCTATCAAGGGGACGTCGATCGCTGGGCGACTCTTTCTGGCGCAGATCTTCCGACAACGTTTCTGGATCGGCGGGCTTGCCGATCGCGGCCATCGCTTCCACCTGAAATCCGTCGGGGACGTTGAGCTCGGTGCGGGCGCGTTCGTAGTCAAAGCCCTGCATGCCGTGAACTACCAAACCTTTCAGCCAACCTTGCAGTGCCAGGCTCGCCCAGGCTGAGCCAGTGTCGAATGAATGCGTGACTGACGGTTCGCCGTTGAAATCAAAATGCGTTTTCGAAATGAAGACGACTAGCGCACCGGCGTTTCCCGCCCACGATTGGTTGAACTCGCCCATCAAGCCAAAAAATGTTTGCCAGTGTTCCGTGTCGCGGCGCGCGTAAAGAATGCGCCAGGGCTGATTGTTGTACGACGAGGGCGCCCAGCGCGCCGCCTCGAACAGTGTCATCAGCGTCGCCTCCGCGATTGGCTCACCCGTCATCGCGCGTGGCGACCAGCGATCGAGAAAAAATTCGTCGACCGGATAATCAGCTGTTCGTGTTTCGCTACCCTTGATCATATTGTTTCCTTTCACTCCAGACGGGGTGTCACCACCTGCCCATCCGCTAACGTGGACGGTACCGGACCTCATGACGAAACTTCCACTTTACCCTTTCACCTTTTCCCAGTTTACCTATTTCATCGTCATGATCGCCGCATACGTTTCAATCCCATCCCACAAATTCTGCAAACGCAGGTTCTCGTTCTCGGCGTGCTGATTATTATCGTAATTCGCAATCGGCACCGACATCGTCACCGTCCTAAGATTGTCGGTAATGATCGACAATGGCAAGCTGCCTCCAGAGGTTGGCAGTCTCACGATCTTCTCAGCCACAGTCAACTGCACCGCATTTACCACCGCCGCGGAAATATCCAGATCCATCCGCGTGCGTTCCGCATTGTAGCCACCTTCGCGCTGCGTGACGCGCGCGATCAACGGATGACTCAGACGTTCTTCGTTCGTGGGATCGTGATCGATCACAAGAAAACCTTGCTTGCGAATATGTTCGCTGAGCAACTGCACCTGCCGGTTGTGATCGTTTCCCTTCACCAGACGCAAATCGAGAACTGCCGTAGCAGTAGTTGGAATAATATTGCGAGCGAGGGCGCCCACATCGGCACTGTTGATCCCATTGATGTTGAGCGACGGCTCGTTTAGCAAATCAAGCAGCGTGCGATTTTTTCCGTCAGTGCGCGCGAGTCCGAGATCGCGGCGCAACGTGTCGTCGTATTGTGGCGCTTCGGCGATCGCCTTGCGCTCGACTTCGCCAATCGGTTCTACATTGTCATACCAACCGGCGATCGTGACGTGCCCGTCGTCGTCCTTCATCGAAGCTAATAGTTTAGCCAACGTCATCGCCGGGTTCGGCGCCCAGTTTCCATAGTGCCCGCTGTGCAACGGTCGCTTCGCGCCATAGACAGTGACATCGACGTTGGTGTCGCCCCGAACTCCGAAAACCACTTGCTTGCGGCCTGACTGGTGGACCGGCCCATCGCAAATGATCCACGCGTCGCTTTGCAATAACTCCTGGTTTTTATGGAGCAACTCGTCCAGGTGTGACGAACCGACTTCTTCTTCACCCTCAAAGAAAAATTTCAGATTGGAAGTTGGCTTTGCGCCCGTGGCCATCAGTGCGTCGAAGGCGTTGAGGATCGCGACAACGCCGGCTTTATCGTCGGATGCTGAGCGCGCGTAGAGTCGCCACTCGGAATTTATCGCTTCGTTCGCGCCCGGCGCCGGCAGAATTTTTCCACTCGACTCCAGGGCAGCACTGCGCAGCACCGGTTGCCACGGTAATGTTTCTGTCCACTTGCGCGGGTCAGTCGGCTGGCCGTCGTAATGAGCGTAGAAAATGAGTGTGCGGGTCGCGCCCGGCACTTTCCATTCGCCGTAGACTGCCGGCGAGGCATTCGGGTCGGAAGGTTCGAGCAAGCGTGGCGCCAGTTTCCGCCGCCGCATCATCGCCATGATCGTGTTGGCGTTACGGCGAATGTTTTCGCGATCACCGGCGACATTCGGGATCGCCAGCAGCTCCATGAACTCGCTCAGAATCTCGTGCTCATGCGCGCGGGGGTAAGCGCCAATCGAGTTGTCTGGCGGCAGCGGCAGGAGCAGAGGCAGCAGCAGGAGCAACGACGGTAGTTTCCTGAAAAATGTCATAGGTTAACAGGAGCCACGAAATACACGAACGTCTTTTCGGTTAGATCACGAAACTGCGTTTCGGATACTTTCTTCTTTCACCAGGAACTGACTGCCGAACCGCGACAGTGAAACGAAATAAACCAGCCCGCTGCAAACGAGTACCACGAGCACTTTCACTGCCGCAACGGTTCCGCCGGTTTGCAGGAAGTATATGTTAATTACGCCCGGCAGGCTCCCAAACATGAATCCGGCAAGTACTTCCACAATGAGTCCGGACGACGAAGAAAATTGAAAGAAGTGGATCTTGGCTGGGTGGTTGAGCGACATCCAGTTGCCCCACGCTGAGTACATCGCCGTCAGCGACACTGCTTGCGCGCTACCTAATGCGCCGGCAAGAAGTCCCAACCGCCAACTCGCCAGCAATATCAGCGGCGCCACTTGCGCGCCGACAATCATCAGGAACGCGACGTTCTTGCTGAGCAGAATCGTCTTGCCGGTGACGGGCATGATCTTGAGTCGATCCATGACGCCGCGATTGTCGAGTCCGAACAAGTTGAACGCCAAAGCAGCGCTGGGAAAGATCACGATCACCAGCAGACCCAGAAACAATCCGAGTGAAACAACCTCGGCTGAGATCAAAAACAAGCTGCCGAGCGCCGCTACCAAAACACCGAGGTACGGATCGAGCAAGCGGCGAAAGTAGCGAAAGTCTTTCGCTGCCAAACCGCCGACTGGTCCGGGAATGCGCAACACATTCAAGGCCGAGATTTTCTGCGTGCGGCGACTGGCCGGCACTTCCAAAGTTTTTCTGAACGACCAAACGGCTGCCAACGCGGCGACTGCCGTCAGCAACGCCAGCTCGATGATCGCCGGGGCCGGCCGTAATCCCAACGCGGCCCTGCTCACGAGCGAAACGGGCGACGCCGAAAAGATTTTTGTGAGTTGTTCTCTGCCGCCGGTTTGAACCAGGTAGACAACGAGCGCACCCGCCAGCAGCAATATTGCAAAGAACAACTTTCTCCAAATGGCCAGACTCAGCAACTGCGCGATTGTTATCCCGGTAAACATCGAGAAAGCAACAAACAAAAGCGCGGCCAGGATGCCGCCAAGTGGATGCGGCGCATAAATAGTTGGATAACAAATCGCGAGTGAGCCGATGGCGATCACCCAGGCGTATGGTGGAATGAAAAAGTTGAGCAGCTTGATCGCGAAGCGTTCGCTTGCAGAAAGCGGCAAGTGCAGCAGTTTGCGTGTCGCAATGTTGATGCGGGCATTGCTGGTGAGCGGAAACAACCAGACGACGAAAATCACCAAGAGCAACGATTCAAATACGCGCGTCTTGCTTTGTGGCAGGTCGAGGGCGGCCCGGTGTAACGATTGCAGAAAACGAGCGAGGAAGAGCACTGCGCCAATCAACACGATCGCCTGGTTACCAGCTCCCAGGTGACCGCTGCGCCGGAAGCGTCGCCAGAACGCGCGCCACTGGCAACCAACAATTGCGCTTATCCGATCCACTCGAGTTGTTCGACCTCATCACGCCGCACGTACTTGAGAAACAAGTCTTCAACCGTCTGACCGGAACGCTGCGTTTCGGCGACCGTCTGACTGCAAACAATTTCGCCGTTCACAATGATCGCGAAGCTCTCGACCAGCCGTTCAACTACTTCCAGGATGTGCGAGGTCAGAAAAATTGTGATGCCGCGACCCGCCAGATGCAGCAGCATGTCTTTGATGTTCCGCGACGACAGCGGATCAATTCCTTCGAAGGGCTCGTCGAGAAACAGCACCGCCGGCTTATGCAGCAACGCCATTGCCAGGGCGCACTTTTTTCTCATCCCTGACGAAGCTTGATCGACGTACACATTGCGGTTTGACCAGAGGTCGAGAAACCGGAGCAATTGCTCGGCCCGCGACTCGGTGTCTTTGCGAGTCAGTCCGTAGATAGGACCGCACATGAGCAGGTGTTCCCAGATCGTCACCGAGTCGAACAGCGCGAGATCTTCCGGCAAGACGCCGATTTTCTTTTTTACTTCGAGCGGTGAGTCGAGGATTGATAGTCCGGAAATGAAGGCTTCACCGGCGGTCGGCGTCAGCAATCCGGTGAGCATTTTGACGGTGGTCGATTTGCCGGCGCCGTTTGGTCCGAGAAAACCAAAGATCGTTCCTTTGGGAATTTGCAGCTCGAGGCTGTTGACGGCCACCAGCGAGCCAAATCTCCGGGTCAGGTTTTTGGTTTCGATCTCGAACATTTCTTAGTTGAGTATCTGCCAGATTGCGAACCCGGCCGCAACTGCTATCAAGGCCAGACTCAAGCCACCCAACTGCGGTAAGACTGATTTTGTTTTTTCAATGAATTTGTCGCTCAAGAAAAACCAGCCACAGGCAGCGCCGGCAACCAGCCCACCCAGATGTCCGCCATTGTCAATCATCGCAAAACCGATCGCTCCAAACACGCCGATAAAAGCAATCCCTTCAAGCAAGCGTCGCAAATACTTCGGCGGATATTTTTCGCGATTGCGCATTACGGCGACGGTGAGAAATCCCAGCAGCCCCAGGATTCCACCGGAAGCACCCACTGAAGTAGTGTGTGGATACAAAACCAAACTGAAAAGACTGCCACCGATCGCGGAGACCAAAAAGACCAGCGGAACCCAACTGCGATGAAGTGTTTGCTCAATAATCCTGGCCAAAGCCAGCAAGGCAAGCATGTTCATCCAAAAGTGCATGAAGTTGACATGCATCAGGGTCGCCGTTGCCAGCCGCCAGATTTGTCCCTGCCACACCGCGGCTTTGACCAAGCCAGCGGCCTGAATCGATTCGCTATCACCGGCAAGCAGCTGCGCGACGCCGACCAATACGATCGCGGCAGCAAGTAAAACCGTGTATCCGCCGATGCCTTTGTTTTCGGCCCAGCTGGCGAAGCGAGCGCTGCTGGCGTCGCTTTGTGCATCCTCAATGGTGAAAGCCCTGGCCCGGCGGAGACCCCACGCACCCTCCACGAGCAACACGCCGCCGATTACCGCCCACAAATTTCGGTAAAGATATTTCCAATCGTCGAGGCTAAAAGAAAGCACAATCCCAAACAACAGAAGTGCCGCACCTCCAGCGAGCAGTTTCCAGGCTTCTCTCACAGCGCGCTTCTTGAATGCGGGAGTGAGAAACGAAACTGTTTCAGGACGGACTGGCTCAGGAGTTTCAGGAGTCCAGACAAGTCTAAGCAGTGGTCCACGCGAAGCTTCCTTGATGAGATCTTCTTTGCTGCACCCAATCGACTGATCCTTGATCAGGTAACCGTAATCGCTCACCTTCGGCTTGTCAGACACCGACCCGGTAATTTCCCAGGGATGCTGCGACTGCAGTTCAATTGGAGGCATTACCACTTTAATCTCATCGACCAACCAAACGCCGCGCCTCATCCATGACCTCTTCGCCTGAGACTGGCTGCACCTTGCCGGAACGGATTTCAGCGCGACGCCGAATGGCTCCGGCAGACCAGAGACGCCGAATCTCGTCCGGCGTTTCAGACGCGAAACTCTCCATCAGTTTGTCCGCGAGAGAAGCTCTGGACGAAGCCGGAAGTTGCAGGGCTTCCTCGGTGATTTGATCGAGTGTTCGTGACATAGACGAATTCTAATTTCGATTTGAGAACTAGCTCAAGCTGGTTTCACTTTAATACCAAGTCGCGGGACTACCCTCACTTCAATGCTTGATCCACGTCCGACGGATCATCCAGTAAAATCCATTCAATAACTGACAGTGGTAAGCTACCGTTCTTGATTACGTCGTCGTGAAACTGGCCCAGCCGAAAGTTCGCGCCTTGCTTGTCGCGATACTTGCCGAGCAAACGCATGATCTGCCACTTGCCAACCATGTAAGTAATCTTCTGCGTCGGGCTTGCCGCCGCGCCCGCCGCTTCACCAGTTGCCGACTCGCGATCCAAACCACCCGCTTCCATGAAGTAGTTGACTGCCTGGTCAAACGTCCAACGCCCCGTGTGCAGGTTCACGTCGACGCCGATGCGCGCGGCGCGATAACGCGAGAGCCGCAGCACCTGGCCTTCGCCCGGAGAGTTCTTCGCATAGAGACCGGTACGCATCTGCATTTCTTCACCGTAGAGCGCCCAGCCTTCAACGAGAATTCCGTCCTGATGTTGCCGTCGGATTTCGTCGGTCAGGTGATTCGCGATTGAGAGTTGCAGAAAGTGCCCCGGAATTCCTTCGTGACCGAGAATTGGCCGCGGATCTTCAATCGCCGCGCGAATGTAAAAATTCTTCGACTGCGGATTGTACGTCGGTATGAAATAAAACCCGGTCGCATCCTTGTCGTAAACTCCCGGCGCGTTCATGAACCCACCCGGGCTCGTCGGCTTAAACGCTTCCGGCAGTTGTCTGATCTCAAACTTACCCAGGTAGGGCGGAAATGTGACTAGATTGTTCTTCTTCAGGAAGTCGATCTGTTCTGCCTGCCGGCTCTCGTACGCTTTCAAAAACGCGTCTTGATCTTTGGGGATGTTAGCGCTGCGCGCGGGATTCGGATCGGCAAGCGCCGGGTCGGGCAGCCACGACTCCAACGCGCGATAACGCGCCAATTCGGCACGGCCCAACATGTCGACTTCCTTCGCATCCATCGGCAACAGGTAAACGTTTTTCAGAAGGTAGTTGTAGTTCTCTTCGCCCATCGGCTTGAACGGCACCATGCCGGGTAAGCGCTTTTCCAACCAATCCGCGTAGCCGTGAATTGAAGCGAGCGCCGCGTCACGCGACTTCACCAGCTCATTGCGTTCCGCCGGCGTCATATCTTTAGCGAGCGTCATCATGCTGTCGTTGAACAGACTATCGATGGAGCGCGCGGAATCGACGGCCAGTTGGGCGTAGAGTTGGACCGGCTTGGTCAGGTTCTGTTTTCCCAGTTCAATCACGAACGGCATTTGCTTCAGACGAGCGGTTGCCGACAGCGCGCGATTACGCGGTGTGTCGTATTCCTTTTTCAGCAGCGAAAAAATGCCGTTGCTGCATTCGTTGACGTAAGTTTGGGGATCGGTCCCTTCGAAGTCGATCACGCGGTTGAAAAAGTCGACCCCCTCGAGCTGCGCACGAAACAACAGCCAGTCGATGCGGTCGTCTTTGCTCCACTTCGTCGTGTCCATCGCGCGCACTTTTCCCAGCACTTCCTTCACGTGCAAACGTCGCATCAAGATCGCGGACAAGCCGTAGTCAGTCAGTTTGTTGTCCCAGGTGTGCAGGCCGGCATCGCTGGAGGCGACCGGATAATTCTGATTGCGCCAGTTGTAATAGTCAGCCGCGAGCTTCTGCAGATCCGCGGGCGTCTTAGGCTCCTGGGAGTGGGCGAGTAATGGCGAAACAATGCAAAGGGAGATCAGAAAAAGAATGCGTCGAATTTTCATTAATAGCCTCATAAGTAATTTGAATGTTTCGTTTCGATAGGGTGGCCTTAACTTGACTGACGCGCTCAAGGAAACTACTGGGACCGCGAGCGGCTCGCCCGCAAATGAGCGCGAAAGCGCGAAAACGTTTTCGCTGGAAGCATCTTAAAAGGTTAAGCGCCGTGTAACGCATCAGCGGGCGAGACGCCCGCGGTCCCAGTAAGCTGACTTGCCTCTTATCAAATTGCAGCGGGCTTCCCCCCGCTTAGCCGTCAATCAAACCTTCCGATAGAGTTCTCCAGCAGCGTTCGCGCGTTGCGTTGAAGCCCCGAAAGTTTGGCGCGCTTCATGGCACTCCCGCGAAATCTTTCTACGTAATCAGCGTGCGTCATGTTTACGACGTCAGCGAGAGACGCATCGACGTTGCCGTCGCGCGGCTGGAAGCGCGGTTCGGAGGTTGTTTGTTCGAAGCGATTCCAGGGACAAACATCCTGACAAATGTCGCAGCCATAAAACCAACCTTCCAACTTGTCGGCTATTGCCGCCGGGATTTCCGGTTCACGAAGTTCGATCGTCGCGTATGAGATGCACTTATTCGAGTCGACGATATACGGCTCAGTAATCGCGTCAGTCGGACAGGCGTCGATGCAAAGCGTGCAGGTGCCGCAGTGGTCTGCGACGAATTGAGTCTCGTAATCGAGCTCAATGTTTAGCAACAGTTCGCCAAGAAAAACCCACGAACCAAATTCGGGCGTAATGACGTTCGTGTGTTTGCCCAGCCAACCCAAACCGGCGCGGACCGCCCACGCCTTGTCCATCATCGGTTGGATGTCGACGCAAACTTTTCCTTCGACTTCGGGAATTTCTTCCTGAATCCATTGCAGAAGCGAACGGAGTTTGGCGCCAACTACATCGTGATAGTCGTCGCCCCAGGCGTAACGAGAAACCTTTCCGGTTCCGGCATCGGCCTCGGATACCCACCCGCGATGCTGCGCACCCTCTCCCAACCTCTCCCAAAGGTAGAGGGGATTGGTGGTACTGATTTCATGATCCTCGTTGTGTTTGTGAGGCGTGTAGTAGTTGAGTCCCACAACGATCACCGAACGGGCAGCAGGAAAAAGTCTGCGCGGATCGCTGCGCAACTCGGGATCGCGAGCCAGCCAACTCATGCTGCCGTGATAGCCACGCTCAAGCCAGGCCAGCAGTTGACTGCGTTCCCTACTCAGCGAAGCTGCCGGAACGATGCCAACCTTTTCGAAGCCGAGATGCTTTGCTTGTTCTTTTATGCGCTGGGACAGAGCAGACAATTCTCGCGGGCTCAGCGCCTGGCGAGACTCTGTTGTGGCGGTGAGCGACATCGCTTCGTAGCATACGTTCGACTTTACAGGATCGTCCAGCGGGTGGGTGGAAGGCAGTCCTGCCGATCGGTTCGCGCTTCCAGGCTGAATCAATACGGCGCTTCAATCGCCTCGAAAGTCATATCGTTGAAATCAAACAGCAGGCTGCATGCGGGTCTTTTCCGATAATGGTCCTGTAGCTTCTCGATCCAGAAAGAGAAGTTGCCGACGCCCGTTACTACTTTCCCTTTCAAGACTCTCATCAACCTCTATCCGCCCCCGAACGCTGCGCTTGATGTTTGCCCACGCAACTACAAATAAAGGCTACTCACCGGCGAGTCCGCTCCAAGCGCTTGTTCGGTGCGGCGTCATTTCTTGCTCAGGGTTACTTTACCAAAAACAATAAATACTTTGGTCGCGTCTGCCGGACCTCGATAAGCTCCTTGCTCTCCGCACAACTTCACCGCCAGCGCCGCCATGGCCCAGGCGTCCTCTTCTGTTCCAATCCATTTGGCCTTAGTGAGACGCTCGATGTGGTGTTCCTCACCGTACTTTCTTACCTTCAGTGCGTCGACTTGCAACTTTTCCTCAATAGATGAATTGGCCCAGGCCCACAACCAAGTCTGATCCTCGCTATTGTAAGTTCCAATAATCTGCGCCGGACTGACGGCTTTAAATCCCCCAGGTAGAGTAAACAGCAACTCTCCTGAATCCTGGCTTAAATCCCAACGCTCAATCTTGTCCAGGCCCCAAGTTTTGATATGACCGTCCGTCTTCAGTTGAAGCTCTTTTAGACTTGCTTTTTGAAGCGCAGCAAAGTCAGCAGGAATGGGCCCTTGAGCTTGCGCAAAGAATGTTGATAGAAAGACCGCACAGGTTACTAGGAAGATGGTACAAAGTTTCATATCCATGTGATTCATAAGAGGAGCACCGAACGCCCGGCATCAGCGGCGACCGCCCCTTCAACTGAGCATGAAGATAACGCTATGGCGCGAGTCCGCTGCATGCCGCTGTGGGGCGGCACCGAGGCGGCCAGTCTTGGCCCACCGTCAGGCGCGCGCAGCGCTGCCCTGGGCCACCCGGTTCGCGATTACTCGGGGGCGAACTCCAGGCGCGCGTAGGACTCCAAGAAGCCGCACGCCGAACAGCGGAAGGTTCCCACCGGAACGCACTTGTCCGCCGGAACCTTCGCGCTCTGCAAGAAGGACTTCTTCGGCGCCCCCTCGACCCAGTTAATGACCATTCGCAGCCAGCCGTCGCGTTGGAAGGTGAACCCCTGCACCATCTCGCCATTGCACTTGAGACACCGATTCGCTTCCGCGTTCATGCTTGAACCTCCGAAGAAAAATTTGGGAGCGTCGCCAGCCGCCGCCCAACGCTGGCCTTCAGCAGCGGCGCGCGATCAGCATCCAGCCTGATGAAATAAGACTACTTGAGAGACATGCTATCGCGCCGTCAGCTGCAAGGCTTTGTTGAGCGTCCAGCAATCAGATGGAGGCATCAGTTGGGGAAGCCGGGCCCAATGGTCCGAAGGGCAGGCCATCGCCTAGTCTTTTGCCTTTCTGCCAAAACGTCGCTAATTTTTCAAATTCACAGTAATAAAGTGGACTATTCCTGATTTTGCGCAATTGTTCTAAATAGCCCCTTAAAGCGCTGTAGTTTTTGGTAACGACAAGTACCAAGTCCTCATAGAGAATGTCTTCATCGAGCACGTCGTGCCGGACTCCGATAGCAATTTTTTCAAAGATATTGAGTACGACTGTTATGGCGTTATCCAAGTCTTTGTTCTGAGAAATCTTCTTATACAAATCAGCGGGTGAAAGATTTTCGTGGTCCTCGACTTCTTTTTCAAGGAAGTTGCGAACTTCCACAAACTCGACCTTCTCAATCTGATCAAGTATTCGAAAAGTGGATTCTTGTCGGTCGCGATCGAGTCTGGTTCGGAGCGCGGCACCCACATAGTAAGCACTATAAATTGCCCCCGCCACAGCAACTACCGCTCCGAAGAACTTGATCCCTTCTCGTTGCTGTCTAGCAAACCAGTAAGCAGCCAGAAACAGAACGGCGGCACTCACGACAACCAACCATAACGGTATGGAGAGATTAAGACGCAGAAGTTGCCCCACTCTTTTACGTGACACAGTTTGCCTCCAAGTAGAGTCTCGATTAAGAAAGTTGCGTTCCTCGGTCCAATGAGTGGACGCCGAACTACTGATTATCGCGCAAATCTGCGGCACAACCACGGATTTGGTGATCTTATACGGAGTTTCTGATCAATGTGCGTGGCTGGGCGAGGACACACGACCACGCAGAAAAACGAAAACAAAGTTTCGTTCGGTTCGGCGCGAGCCGCTTACTGAATTTTTTGTAACGTGACCGTGGTTAGCGGAGTTGTGCCCGCGGTGCGATTGAAGGAGATCCAGTAGCCGGCTTTAGGAAAACGCAGCATCTTGTAAGCCGAGCCGTCAACCTTGGCCTCAATCTCGCCACCCAAGACTTGTTTTGCTGTCGGCACGGTGTCGCCAGTCGTCATAAAATCGGCGGAGATGGTGATCACTTTGTGTGTGGCGTCGTAAACAATTTGCGCCGTCTCAGTATCACTGAACACGTAGAAGTCCTGCTCGTCGCCTTTATCCTTCGGCGCGCCGAGTTTCTTGCGCACTTCATCGGCGGTCATGCCGAGTTGTATGCCGCGGTAGTCTTTGTAGGCAGCGGTTTCCTCAACGGCCCCGGAGGGTGCGGCGGCTCGTCTCTGCGCACTCGCTATCGGCACGGCCAATAACAGTGCCATAAGAACAAACGAGCTCACGAGGAAGGTAGATCGAAGGCGGCGTGAAACCACCGGGATCGAGGGGAGTGATGCGGTCATGGCTAGAACTCCTTGAAGAAAATGGCCGACGACGCCAGCGGGATTCGCAGTACGAAAGGTTGGGCGCCGGACCTGCGCCAAGGGAAAAGTTAGTCCAACAAATGCGGACAATATCGCCAAAGAATTACTGTTGTCAATGCCCTTCTGACGGTTTCGAACCAGTGACGCCCGCTCGAGGCCGGACCAGGGCCAAAACTCTGACGCTCCACCGTTCGCCCCCCGAAACTCAAAAACGAAGTGCCTTGACTAATCGGTCCGTTTGGCATAGAACCACGCGCTAAGTAATCCATTCTTAGGAGCCTAGACCATGAAAAAGTTTTTTGTATTTATTGCTGCTATCGTGGCCCTCGCGGCCTGCTCCGCGCCGGCCCCGGCCCCCGTCGTCAGCAACAGTAACGCTAATTCTGCCAAGACCGTGGTGCCACTTTCTGACGCCGATGTGACTGCCAAAGAAAAGGCTGCGTGGGAAGCAATTCAGTCAAAGAACTACGACGGCTTTGCGGCGATGTTGGACAGCGACGCCATCGAAATCACGCCAACCGACGTAAATGAAAAAGCTGCGACCCTTGCCGGCGTGAAAGAATTTGAGCCCACTGATATCGCCTTCAGCGATTGGAAAGTAGTGCACCTGGACAACGACGCGGTGGTCGTAACGTACACCACCAAGGTATCGGGAAAATTTCAGGGTGTGCCATTTAAGGACCAGTCGGCGCGCGCGAGTTCAGCGTGGGTGAATCGCGACGGCAAGTGGGTCTCGGTTTACCATCAGGAAACCCCGATCCCGGCAAAGTTACCGGCGCCACCGCCGAAAGCAAGCGCGAGTCCGAGCGCTAGTGCAAGTCCAACCGGCGCACCGGTCGCTACCACCGGTCCGGATGCCATCGCCAACGAAAAAATAGTCTGGGATCTTTTTAAGAGTAAAAACTACGACGGCTTTGCTTCAGTGCTGGCCGACGACTTCATACAGGTTTTGGAGACGGGAGTTTCCGACAAAGCCAATGCCGTAGAGATTGATCGCTTCGACGCCTCAAAGAGCGAGTTGAGTGAATGGAAAACCCTGAAGATAGATGACGACGCCGCGCTGGTGTTCTACCTGGTAAAGGCGCCCGGAATGAAAGACGAACGTCACACAACTTTCTGGACTAATCGCAACGGAAAGTGGGTCGCGCGTTTTCATCAGGGAACGGCACTCGAGAAAGCGCCGCCGGCAGCGAAGGCAGCACCTGCAGCCAGCCCAGCGGCAAAATAGAGTTGCGTAAGTTCCGGCCCGCTTCGTCAAAAAAGCGGGCCGCACTTTCTTTAGCAGACCTTCATAACAACGCCGGAGTTAGTTCATGAAAAAATTGCTTGTCTTGCTTTGCGCCTTAGTCATCACCGCAGCATGCTCGATGCCTTCAACTACGAATACCAGCAAGCCTGCCGACAGCCCAGCCGTTAAGGCTGACACGTTGTCTGACGCCGATCTCATCGCTAAGGAGAAGGAGGCATGGACGACGTTGGAGCAGAAGGATCTTGCTGCGTTCGGTAACTTGCTTGACGCGGATTATGTAGAAGTTGGCGAGACGGCCGTGTTTGACAAAGCCGGCGTCCTGGAATTTGTGAAGGACCTCGAACTCTCGACGCCCGCGTTTTCAGACTGGAAAGTTATCCCGGCTGGAAAAGAGGTCATGCTAGTTACCTACACGGTCACAGTAAAATCGACTTACAAAGGTCAACCGGCTCCAGATGGTCCTTACCGCGCGAGCGGCGCATGGGTGAAGCGCAACGACAAATGGCTGAGCGTTTATTTTCAGGAGACACTGGTTGATACAAAGCCAGCGCTAACGCAATCGACCGATGCGCCCGCCCAGAGCAGCGAGCTTCCGGCCAGGACGTTAGCCGAAGCAAGCGACGATGGCGTCGCTAACGAAAAGATGATCTGGGACGCGCTTAAGCACAAGGACTACCAGGCGTTTGCGTCCTATCTCGACGAAGCGCAAATAGAAGTCACGGCGAATGGCGTTAACGACAAACCGGCAAGTGTAAAAGGAGTTCACGCCGTCGATTTTTCCAAATTCCAACAGAGCGACTTCAAAGCGCAAAGCCTTAGCCCCGAGGTAATGTTGGTCACGTACCTGGTTAAGTTGCCTGATCCAAAGGCGCCGCTGAGCAGAGCTACAACTATGTGGTTGAAGCGAGAGGGAAAGTGGCGTGCGCTGTTTCATCAGGAAACGCCGCAAGAGAGAGTTGCAAGCGCCGTGACCCCGAAGAAAACGAGCTGAGAAATTTCGTCCCCTCTCTATATAGTTGACTCATCGTCGCTATGAGGTTCGTTAGGTTCGTCCCCGCCATCGTCAGTATGTGAATGCTCTTCCAAAGGGGAGGGAGACGCTCTAAAACCAAATTCCGGGGATAGTCGCAAAACAAGTTGGACACTTGCCTTCCGGCGTCACCTTCACGTTCTTAATCAAATAGCCGTAGCGTTCAACTAGCAACTCATCACACGACGGGCAATAGGTATTCTCCCAACGACCCACTCGACCAGGCAGGTTGCCGGCGTAGACGTAACGCAATCCCGCGGCGCGCCCGAGCTCGCAAGCACGAATCAATTGCTCGGCAGTAGTGTTGGCATTCTCAGTCATGCGGTAGTCCTGATGAAAAGCCGTCACATGCCAGGGAATGTCGGGTGAAACTGCGGCAATGAAATCTGCCGCGCGTTTGAGTTCGTCTTGGGAATCGTTGAAGCCGGGAATCACCAGCGTCACGATCTCTTCCCAGAAACCGCGCTCGTGGACCATCTGCACCGTCTCTAGAATGTTGTCGACTACACCGCCCAGCTGGCGGTAGTTCCTATCGTTCATCGACTTCAAATCAATTTTGTAGCAATCGGTCCAGGGACGAAGATAGTCGAGCACTTGCGGCGTCGCGTTGCCGTTTGAAATGAACGCGGTGCGAAATCCTTCCGGGCGCGCCGCTTTAAAAACGTCGATGGCCCATTCAGCCGTGATCAAAGGTTCGTTGTAACTGCTCCCCACCATTGAAGCGCCGTAAGCTTTGGCCATCGCCACCAAACGTTCGGGTGTTACTGGTTGCGGCTGCGTCCCGGCGCTGTCGTCGCGCAGCGCCTGCGACGTCAGCCAGTTTTGACAATAGGCGCAGTGCAGGTCGCAACCGAGCATGCCGAAAGTTAGCGTGTCGGATCCGGGCAGCACATGGAAGAACGGTTTCTTTTCAGTCGGGTCGCAAGCGAGCGCCGCGACGTAATTTGCCGGTACGCGCAACTGGCCGTCCTCGTTAAATCTGACTTTGCAAATACCGCGCTTCCCTTCCTTGATCAAACACCGATGACCACAAGCGAAGCACTTCAACGCGCGATCCGGGAGAAGTTCGATCAGCTCAGGCGCAGCTTCAACGGTTAACGAATCAAGAACTTCGGCTAACGGCGCTGACTTGGTACTGATCGGCATAAAACTTTGGTGCTTTGAACTTTGTACTTTGTTCTTTGTCGCAACGCTCTCTATTATCTTCCCTTGCGACCAGAAGTCCAAAGTACCAGGTTCAAAGAACAACGCTCGTTTTTGTAACTAAATGATCATCGAAGAAGTCACCGTCACCGCTTTCCAACAACACACCCGCATCGTGGGTTGTGAAAAAACCAAACGCGCGATTTGCATTGACCCCGGCGACGACTCCGAAACAATCGTCGCTGCGATCGACAAGCACGAGTTTGAATTACAGGCGATCGCTGTCACGCATTCACACCTGGATCATATTGGCGGTGTAGCTTCGTTAAAAAAGCTAAAGCCCGGTGCCGACGTAATGATTCATCAAGCCGACGAGTTTATTTACGACGCGCTGCCCGAGCAGGCTGCCTGGATCGGCATCCCGCGAAATCAGTGGCAGGCAATGGGACTCGCTTTTGAGGCACCGCCAAAAGTCGACGGTTACTGGGAAGACGGTCAGATATATCGCGTCGGTGAACTCGAGTTTCAGATCATTCATTGCCCGGGACACACGCCCGGCCACATCGTGCTATTTGAACCAACCGAGCGAAAAGTCTTTGTGGGCGATGTTCTGTTTGCCGGATCAATAGGCAGGACGGATCTGCCCGGCGGCGACACACAACAACTGCTCGATTCGATTATGAACAAGCTGTTGCCGATTGGGGATGACGTTGAGGTTTATTCCGGACATGGCCCGGTGACAACGATTGGACGTGAAAGAAAAACGAATCCGTTTCTCACCGGCGCGTACAAGCCATCGTGAGACCGCTCAAAGCTTTTGGAGTGCGGTGACAACCCCAAAGAGTCGAGCGGCAATGATGATGGATTTGGGTCTTAATGCGAGCTAACTCTTACCTTCGACTCGTTTCACGTCAACAATTTCACCGCGAAACGTTTTTAGCATCTGCTGGACGGTGGGATTCTTTTCCGCGCGTTCGCGCAAACTTTTCTGCTCACGCCGCTCGACTTCTTCTTTTGTAACAGGCGCGTCTTCCGCGGGCCCTGAAGGATCATTAATCATAAAGCGTACGCCCATGTCCCGGCCGGTGACTTCTTTGCACGCTTCACGCAACAACTTTACGTTCTCGCTCTTCGCAACGGTATCGCGGAGATGCCGAGCGTCCGGCGCAAACTCCAGGCATAGCTCGTTAGTTTCCAGCGTCACGTTGCGAGCGCCTTCGATGGCCGTCACCAGAAACATCCGACGGCGTTTTTCCAGCTCTGACTTGATCTGATCGATCTCTGACGTAAACGCACTGCCTACCGCCGGAACATCGTCATCAATTTCCGGCGACTCCAAAACTTCGTTTTCAAACGCCGCTTTGGTTGCAGCCGCTGAATAAGATCCGGACGACCCACTGGTTGGCGGCGGCGGGCTGCTCATCCAAGGGGGTGGCTCATGAGTCGCGGTGCCGGCCGACGCCGCAGAAGCTCGGCTAATAGTAGGTTCGTTGCGCTGGGTGCCGGTGACGCCGGAAGCGAGCTTGCCCGATCCGCCCGCTGGAGGTTTGCCGGTGCGCGCCGATTCTTCCAGTGCCGTCAGACGATCGATGAGTTGTCCGATAGGCTCGAGCCGTCGCATCTCCATCAACTTCACCAGGCCGATTTCCAACTGGTAACGCGGATGCGCAGCCGTCTTCAGCAATGTTTCCGTTTCCGCGAGCGAATGAAAAAAGCGCACCAGGTCAGATTCGGTAAACAATGCCGACTGTCGCTTCAACTCTGCCGCATCGCAAATCGCCGACTCCAGTAACTCCTCGCTGCCGGAAACTTTCGAGACCAGCAGATCGCGGAAGTGGGCCAGCAAGTCGCGACAGAAATTTCGCAGATCGTGCCCGCGCATCACCACGTCGTCGACTACTGCCAGCGCTTCCGCCGGTTGGTTCTCGGCGATTCCCTTTACTACGCGGATCAAAATGTCAGCGCCGGCCACGCCCAGCGCCATTTCCACGTCAGCCTTTTTGATCTCCGCGCCGGCAAAACTAATCACCTGATCGAAGGCCGACTGCGCGTCGCGCATCGAACCTTCGCCGGAACGCGCAATCTCGCGCAAGGCATCGTCAGGGATAGAAATTTTTTCGGCTTCGGCGATCAGACGCAGGCGATCGAAAATCTTTGCGGTGGCGATCGTGCGAAATTCAAACTGCTGGCAGCGCGACAGAATTGTTTCCGGGACTTTGTGCCGCTCCGTCGTGGCCATGATGAAGACGACGCGCTCGGGTGGTTCTTCAATCGTCTTCAGCAACGCATTGAACGAGCTGCTGGAAAGCATGTGCACTTCGTCGATCACGAACACTTTGTAACGGTCCCGCGCGGGAGCAAAGCCAATCGTGCCGATGATCGTCTCGCGCACGTTGTCGATGCCCGTGTGTGAAGCGGCGTCGATTTCCTGGACATCGATCGAACGGCTTTCGGAGATTTCACTACACGACGGGCAGGCGTTTGGGTCGTCAGTGCGACACGGCGTCGCGGTTGGCAGCTTAGCTTTATGACAGTTGAGCGCCTTGGCCAGCAATCGGGCGGTAGTCGTCTTGCCTACGCCGCGGGCTCCGGAAAAAAGGTACGCGTGATGCAGTCGCTGATGCTCGATCGCGTTGCGCAGTGTGCGCGTGATCGGTTCCTGCCCGGTGACTTCATCAAAAGTTTGCGGCCGCCACTTGCGGGCGATTACCTGGTAGGTCATAAGGCGGTGAATAGTGAATGGTAAATAGTGAATAGTTCAACCGCGAAGACGAGAATAACTATTCACGATTTACTATTCACTATTTACTGAATTTGGCCAGACTCCGGACTTACCCGCAACACACGCGCGCCTGGCTACCGTTGCTCCGTTCCCGGCCTGGCGGGGTTCACCGGCACTACGTTGTGCGGAGCCCGAAGTCTGATAACTTGTCAAAAGATTTCCGCTTGGCGATTGCCAATTGCCGACTAGCCTTTTACAGGGCCAAATCCGCTCGAAAAAGTTCGAGCACATTGTCATCTAATCGATCACCAAGCGCAAATCGGCAATCGAAAATAAATCAAATTTCTGTTTTACGATGCGCGAGCATTCGCAATATCCCGTTGATCGCGAGGTGCAGCAAAAGGTACGCAATGATCGCGATGACTATCGGCAACAAAAGCGTGTGCCCCTGGTCGGTTGACGGACTATTCACTATGCCACGAAAGGGCGCGTAGAAAGGGTTCGTCACGGCCACTATAAATCTAACGAACCCGGCGGAACTGTGTGCGGCCATCAAAGCCAACAGGAAACGCATGCCCAGCAGCGCATAAATCACGTAGAAGATGTAATCAACGACCTGCGAAACCCGCGCGGCGCCACGTCCACGTTCAACTTCCCGCTCCGTATCGATTACTTCGTTGACTGCTTTCGAGCGAAACTCGCCCGCAACCTGCTGCACTCGTTGCGACTCCCCAGGCGCCGGCGCTTGCGCCTGATCAGCGATCTCCGCTTGCACTTCACCTTCCACCTGCGCTTTCACAGTTTCATGTTGCGCCGATCTTCTTGCTTCGTCGGCCGCTAATTTATCGTCCATTTTAAAAACCCCACTCAATTGATTAGTGATTAGGACAAGCCTCGCTGCTTGCCGAAAAGGGGGCTAACTTAGATCTAAGACCGGGGTTGCGAGAAAGGAGGAACTGCAACTGACTACGTACCGTTGAATCCGGTCCGCAGCCGCCGAATATTTGCACCCGGATAGTTTCCGGATGCTTTAACTTTCAACAGCAACGCCTTCGCCTGGGAAAGCGTGGCGCCCGCATACACCGCCATGAAGTTGTGCTTGTCAGTCAGATAAACCGTCTTGCTTTTGGTTATGTCTTCGTAGAAAAGTGTTCCTGGCTCAGCACAACGTGAAGTGAACACTTTATGATCCGGAAACAGCGTCTGCGCTGCGAGTCGATCGGTCTCGGGGATGAACGTATTACAGTTGTTGGGATCCACGTCGATACTTCGCAACATGATCGCGTAGAAAGGCACGGTATCAAGGATCACTACGTTTTTTGGAACGCGGAATTGCAAATCGTTTGCTTCGAAGTCCACGGTTGTTTTGCATGCGACCTGGGGATCGCCGCAAATCACTGCACTCCGGTTGGATTTCTTGACGTGTGACTGCGCCGGCATGGTGGTTGAACTCATCGCAATGAGAACCAACGCGAGCGCTGCGTTCATGCCAAGTCGAGACTTTGTTCTACCAACAGTTTTCATTGAGAGTCTCTAAGACGACTTGAATTGCCGATTTGCGATTGCCAACTGCCGATTGCACTAAGCGTCCTTGAGGCTCTAGCAATCGAAAATCGGCATTTGGCAGTCGGCAATGTTACTGGCGGAGAGGGTGGGATTCGAACCCACGGAACGGTTTCCCGTTCACAGCATTTCCAGTGCTGCCAATTCAACCACTCTTGCACCTCTCCGAAAGCAAGGATGAAGGCGGAGGGATGAAGGATGAATTAAACCAATTCCGATTCATCTTCACCCTCATCCTTCATCCCTATTGTTACTGGCGGAGAGGGTGGGATTCGAACCCACGGAGGCCGTTAAGCCTCTCCGGTTTTCGAGACCGGTGCACTAATCCACTATGCGACCTCTCCGTAAAGTAAGGATGAAAGCGGAAGGATGAAGGATTAACTAAAGCAAAGAAGCTGCTTCAAATTCATCCTTCATCCTTCATCCTTTCGTTTCCGCGCTTTGCGCGAAAGAACTCCTGCATGATCTCCCGGCATTCTGCTTCAAGCACGCCCGCCGTAACTTTTATGCGGTGATTAAGGAAGTCAGTATCGCAAACGTTAAAACGAGACTCGACAGCTCCTGCCCGTTCATCGCGCGCTCCATAGACCAAACGTCTCACCCGCGCTTGAATCAACGCTCCAGCGCACATTATGCACGGCTCGAGAGTTGAATAAACCGTCGCATCAGTTAAGCGATAGTTGCCGGCACTCGCTGCCGCTGCTCGTAGTGCCACTATCTCGGCGTGCGCCGTCGGGTCAACGTCGGTGATCGTTCTGTTTCCCGCGACGGCCAACAGCTTGTCGCCCGAAACAATGCACGTTCCGATCGGAACTTCGCCGCGCGTCCGAGCATCATCAGCCGCCGCCAGCGCCTGGCGCATCCACTGCGCGTCTTTTTCGCTTTCTGCTGCGGCCGTCATGATAGAAACAATTGCGTCAAACAACGGAAAATTGAACTATAGGTGTCGCCCTCAAACGCTGTCAAGCGGGTCACAATTTCAGTTTTAGCAAGCTCGTGAGCTGCGACAAACTTCGAATTTGCGTTGCAAATTTCCTTTAGTCCAGCTACGAGCGAATGTTGCGTGCGTGCTATATTGTCTGCGGAGTCGGGACCCCGCGCTCTCTTTCCGGCGAACCCGCCGCCCTTTCAGTAATGACCACCGAAGCCCAGCAAAAAGGATCTGGACCACTGTCTGCCGATCGAGTGACTGGCCGTTTACGACCAGCACCGACACAGGAACCGCCAGCTCCTGATCGAGCCACGCATTCGGCCAATGCACAAATGCGGCGGATGTCGCCGGCGGAATTCAACACCGCGATCATCCATTTTTACCGCGGCGAGGTGCAGCGCTCGAACACCTGGCGCAACCGTCTGGACACAACAACCAACTGGGCCGTGTTGACCGCAGGCGCGACGCTTTCATTTGTTTTCAGTTCGCAAACCAATCCGCATTTCGTTATTCCGATCAACTCAGTGCTGGTGGCAATTTTTTTGTTGATGGAAGCGCGCCGCTACCGTTATTACGAAATCTGGTCGAGCCGCGTGCGCGTGATCGAAACGGGATATCTGGCGCAAATGATGGCGCCGGAAGGTGTGCCGCCTGACGAAGCCTGGGCCGAGCACCTGGCAGCCGATTTGATCACGCCACACTTCACGATCACGGAATGGGAAGCGATTGGCCGGCGACTAAGGCGCAACTATCTCTGGATTTTTGCACTGCTGGCACTTAGCTGGAACCTGAAAGTTTACTTGCATCCCAATACTGCGGTTGATTTCAATCAGTTCATTGAGCGCGCGCGAGTTGGCGTTGTGCCCGGCTGGCTGGTGTTCGTGATGGGCGTGATCTTTAACGCCGCGCTGGCGATCTTTGCCATTGGTACGGTGCGCCTGCGCGAAGCAACCGGCGAGGTCTTGCCACAACATCAGTTCTCGCTGCGGCCGCTCAAGCGCATGTCAAACTGGACGCGCGTCGCCGCCAATGTGCCGCGCACGACGCTGCGCGCCAGACGCGCGCGCCAACGCGTGCGCAGCGGATCGACAACCGGCGAATTCCGAAAACTGGATATCAGCGAAACGCCCGAGCGAGAACGGAAGACGGAACTCAGAATTCAGGAGTCAGAAGGCACCAGGCACTGACAAATCGTGAGCCGTGGTCACGACTTTTGACTTCGCACGTCTGAACCGTGCTTTCTGCCTGTTTGTTTCTGGCTTCTGAATCCTGAGTCCTGAATTCTATCTCCTAATCAATGTTAGAACTCCGCGGACAAAGCCTAACTCTCGAAGAAATAGCAGCCGTCTCCAGTGGCCACGAGCAAGTCATGCTCGCCGCTGACGCGCGTTCGCGTCTCGAAGCCTCCCGCGCAGTTGTCGAAAAAATCGTTGCCGAGAACAAAACTGTCTACGGCGTCAACACCGGCTTCGGCAAACTTTCCGACGTTCGCATCGATCCCGATCAGCTACGCGAGTTGCAAGTGAACCTGGTGCGGAGTCATTCATGCGGACTGGGAAATCCACTCTCGCGACTTGAGGCACGCGCAATGTTGTTGCTGCGCGCGAACGTGCTCGCTTCCGGATTGAGCGGCGCCCGACCGGTGATCGTTGACACCCTCGTCGCAATGCTCACCCACGATGTAGTTCCGGTGATCCCGGAAAAAGGCTCGGTGGGAGCAAGTGGCGATCTGGCGCCACTGGCGCATCTCGCGCTGGCTGCCCTCGGTGAGGGCGAAGCCTTCTATCAAGGCGAACGCCTGCCGAGCGGAGCTGCGTTGCAACGAGCCGGAATCGCGCCGCTGCAACTGGAGGTGAAAGAAGGCCTCGCATTACTAAATGGCACGCAGGCGATGGGAGCGGTGGGCGCGCTCACCTTGCATCGCGCAGAGCGCGTGACCCAGCTTGCCGATGTCGCCGGGGCGATGTCGCTCGAAGCCTTGAAAGGAACTCCCGTCGCGTTTGACGCGCGCATTCATGAAGCGCGCCCGCACGCCGGACAAATCGCGACCGCTAAACATCTGCGCGCTCTGCTCGAAGGCAGCGAAATTCGCGAATCGCATTTAGTAAACGATCCACGCGTGCAAGACGCCTACAGTCTGCGTTGCATGCCGCAGGTTCACGGCGCTGTGCGCGACGTGCTAGCCCACGCCCGTGGTGTAGTTGAAATTGAATCCGGCAGCGCCACTGACAACCCGCTGGTCTTTCCGGAAACTGGCGACGTTCTTTCGGGCGGCAATTTTCACGGTGCGCCCCTGGCGCTCGTGTTCGACTACGCAGCGATTGCCATGACCGATCTCATTAGCATCGGCGAGCGACGCATTGATCGCCTGGTAAATCCAGACGCAAACGAAAACTTGCCACCGTTTCTGACGCGACAGCCCGGCACCTCGTCTGGATTCATGATGTTGCAGGTCACGGCTGTCGCCTTGCTGAGCGAAGCGAAGGTCCTTTCCCATCCGGCCAGTGTTGATAATGTTCCAACTGACGGCGGGAAAGAAGACCACGTTTCAATGGGCATGACCGCAGCCACCAAGCTACGTGGCATCGTTGACCTGGCCGAAGCAGTCACGGCAATCGAGTTGATTATCGCCGCGGAAGGATTGGAGTATCGCAAACCACTGGCCCCCGGCAACGGAGTTCAACAAGCGTATGAGCTGGTGCGTCGCCACGTAGCGCTGTTAAGCGCCGATCGCTCCATGTCCCGCGACATCGAAAAAATAATTCAGGCAATTCGCCAGGGCGAGTTTGATTCGTTAAGGTAAAGCAAACCCCGACAGGGCGGGGTTTTCGTTACCAAGACTTGGAGGGAAAACAAATGTCAGACGCGTTTGATGAACGTAGAAAAGGTCTCGAAGAAGAATATTTTCACCGTAAGAACCAGGAGGCGATCGAGAAGCTCCGCGCCAAGATGAAAGTAGCGGAGGAAGCCAAGGCAGCGGGCGCCTCTTCGATGCTTTGCCCGCGCTGCGATGGCACGCTTACACCAAAAGAGATTAACGAGGTTTCAATTGACACCTGCCCCAAATGCGGTGGCGCCTGGCTCGATTTAGGCGAACTGGAAAAAATAATTAAGCGCGAAGGCAGTGGTTTCTTCAGTAGGCTATTTGGCGAGAGTGAACCCGAAGCGAACGAAACCTAAGGCAATCTGCTGTTCGCGTTCGGCCTGAGAGCTTGAAATGTCGTCGAGAACTATTCGCGCGCCGCGAGGCGCAAAACTCAGCTGCAAAGGTTGGCATCAGGAAGCGGCGTTGCGCTGCCTGATGAACAACCTTGATCCCGACGTCGCCGAGAAACCTGATGAACTGGTGGTCTACGGCGGCGCCGGTAAGGCCGCACGCAACTGGGCCGCCTTCGATGCGATCGTGCGTGAACTTCAGTCTCTTGAGAATGACGAAACGCTGCTGGTCCAATCAGGAAAACCCGTCGCCGTTTTTCGTACTCACGACTACGCGCCGCGAGTTCTAATTGCAAACTCCAATCTGGTGGGCAACTGGGCCAACTGGGAACACTTCCACGAGCTCGAACGCAAAGGCCTGATGATGTATGGCCAGATGACCGCGGGCAGTTGGATTTACATCGGCACGCAGGGCATCGTTCAGGGAACCTTCGAAACATTTGCCGCGATGGCCGACAACCGATTCGGCGGCGATCTTCACGGCAAACTTGTGGTTTCCGGCGGCATGGGCGGAATGGGCGGCGCACAGCCGTTAGCCGCAACTTTGAACGGCGCGTTGTTCCTGGGAGTCGACGTAGATCCGGCGCGCATTGAACGGCGCGTCATGAGCGGTTACTGCGATCGTCTGGCGCTCAATCTCGACGAAGCGCTGGATATTCTCGATGACGCCCGCCAAAACAAGCGCGCGATTTCTGTTGGTCTGGTCGGCAATTGCGCCGAAGTGCTTCCGGAGATCGTGCGGCGCGGGATCAAGGTTGACGCGTTAACCGATCAAACCAGCGCGCACGATCCGCTGAATGGTTACGTGCCTGCCGGAGTCTCTCTTGAAGAGGCGGCGGAACTGCGACGCACCGATCCGGATTCGTATGTGAAGCGATCGATGCAGTCGATGGCGACACACGTCGAGGCGATGCTGCAACTTAAACGTGCCGGCGCGGTGACGTTCGACTACGGCAACAACATTCGCAAGATGGCGTTTGATGCGGGCTGCAAGGACGCGTTTGAGATTCCCGGGTTCGTTCCGGAATACATCCGCCCGCTTTTCTGTGAGGGTAAAGGTCCGTTTCGCTGGGTTGCCTTATCTGGTGAGGCGTCAGACATTCAAAAAACTGACGACCTCGCGCTGGAACTTTTTCCGGACGACAAAACTTTGAATCGCTGGTTGCGGCTGGCACGTGATCGGGTGCAATTCCAGGGACTACCGGCGCGCATCTGTTGGTTAGGTTATGGCGAACGTGCGGAGATGGGTGAAGCGATCAATGAACTCGTGAAGCGCGGCGATCTCAAAGCGCCGATTGCGATCGGTCGCGATCATCTCGATACCGGATCGGTCGCCTCACCTTTTCGTGAAACTGAAGCGATGAAGGATGGCTCAGATGCAGTCGCCGATTGGCCGATCCTGAATGCGTTGCTAAACACGGCGAGTGGCGCGAGCTGGGTTTCGTTTCATCATGGCGGCGGTGTGGGCATCGGTTACTCGCTGCACGCCGGACAGGTTTCAGTCGCTGACGGAACTGACGAAGCAGCCAAGCGACTCAATCGAGTGTTGACGAACGATCCGGGTCTGGGCGTCGCGCGACATGTGGATGCGGGTTATGAAACAGCCGAAGAGACGGCTCGAGAAAAGGGCGTGAAGATTCCGATGCTGGAATGAGAATTTTCCAATCACTGGTCAGCAAGGTAGTGGCCTAATTTGAAATCCTCGGTGCATCCTTCGCGTTCGCTGTGACTCGCTGGTGAATATTTGCCAAACGTTCATCTCCACAGAGCACAGGACTCAGGGTCACAGAGACAACCTGAAATTACGCCACTACCGGTCAGCCAGACCAACGTTGGCAACTGGGGTCGCTGTGCTAAAATCGTGCTGCCATGACAGTAACATTAGAACTCAAGCCAGAAATTGAAGAACGCGTCAAGCAGAAAGCCGCGGAAAGAGGGCTGACTGTGGAGGCTTTCATTGAAACTGTGATTGATGCCGACGTGAACCGCCAGAGCAATAAATCCTCCCAGGAAATTGCGACCGTCGACGAATGGAAAAGGGCATTCCTCGAATGGGTACATACCGAGAGGCCCGCACACCCGCCGCTCTCAGATGAAGCGATAAGCCGCGAAAGCATTTATCGCGAAAGAGAAGATGCCCAGTTGTGAGTTTCGCGGTCGATACCAACGTACTCCTGCGCAGCATTGATGACGGCCACGTTGCCCAGCCGATTGCCCAAAGCGCACTGCTGGAGCTTCGAGACCGCGGAGAGACACCTGCAATTTTTCCGCAGAACCTTATCGAATTCTGGGCTGTCGCCACGCGACCTGTAGTTAACAATGGGTTGGGTTTCAGCATCGTTAAAGCAGGCGAGGAGATAATCAGCCTCAAATCCCTCTTCGCTCTGCGACCTAACACTCCGGAAATCTTTTTCGAGTGGGAAAAGATCGTCCTTCAATATCGGGTGTCCGGTAAGCAGACTCACGACGCGCATCTGGTCGCGGCGATGCACGTTCACAACCTCACTCACCTGTTGACTTTCAACATCGCTGACTTTAAGAGGTTCACCACCATAGCGGCGGTCAGCCCACAATCCGTTGCGCTTGAAGATGCAAAAAAGAAATGAATAGAAACTTGCGAGCCTTCCAGATCGTCGTTGGCTTGGCGCTGATTGGTGCACTCGCGCTTCTGCCAAAGTTGGCGTGGGGAACTTTTGCGACAAGCATTCCTCAGACAAGCACAGTCGCTTCACAAAACACTCGTGTCCAAACAATTCAATTCCAGAGCAAACTCGTCGGCAGAGTTTTACCTTACAACGTGCTCTTGCCGGTCGATTACAACCAGCCGGCGGCGAAGGATCGGAGGTATCCAGTTCTTTATCTGTTGCATGGACTGGCCGGACACTACAGCAACTGGATTGAGAAGACTCATCTAAACGATTACACAGCGGGTTCGGAAATCATCGTCGTAATGCCGGAAGGAAATAACAGTTGGTATACCGACAGCGCAACCCTGCCAACCGAAAAGTATGAGTCGTACATAATTCAGGAGTTGATTCCTGATGTTGAGAAACGTTTTCGCGCCAGCAGCGAGCGCAACAACCGCGCGATTGCGGGACTCTCGATGGGTGGTTACGGCGCGCTGAAGTTTGGTGTTAAGTATCCCGAGCGTTTTGTGCTCGCGGCGTCGATGAGCGGCGCGCTCGACCCCGCGACCTGGACTGAATCTGAGCTTAAAGGTTTGGAATTTGTGTTCCGCACGCTGCAGCCGGTCTACGGCGAACCGAACAGCGAAACGCGCAATGCCAACGACATTAGAAAACTCTACGGCGCATTGACCCCGGCGCAGATAGCGAGCCTGCCATTTGTATACGTCGATTGCGGCACTGAAGATCCGCTGGTTTCGATCAATCGAAGCTTCGCTGACCTGCTTAAAGGCAAGAAAATCCCGTACGAGTACCGCGAGCTACCGGGCACGCACTCGTGGCCGTACTGGGACGCGCAGGTGCTGGAAGTTTTGCGGATTGCGAACAGGAAGTTTGGTAAATAATGGCTTCGTACTTTGCGCTTTGATCTTTGTACTGCGCACCAGAACTCAACGATCAAAGAATGAGAACAAAGCTCAACCACTAAGTACAAAGTACATCTGTTAGAAAGTATCTTCTATGACTACACCAGCTCCTTCCCACAGTCGGCACGTATCGCGCAAGGCGAGTCTCTTCACCGAGTCGGTGATTCGCGAGATGACGCGCGAAGCGCTCAAACACGGGGCCGTTAATCTCTCGCAGGGCTTTCCTGATTTTGCTGCGCCCGCAGACATCAAGCAGGCTGCCAGGCAGGCAATTGCTGACGACGTCAACCAGTATGCGATCACCTGGGGCGCAAAAGATTTTCGCAACGCGATCGCGCAAAAGACGAACTGGTATCTCGGGCTGGACGTCGATCCGGAAACCGAACTGACAGTTACTTGCGGTTCAACGGAAGGCATGATCGCTTCGATGATGGCAACGGTGGATCCGGGCGAGGAAGTGGTCGTCTTCGAACCGTTTTATGAAAACTACGCGCCTGACGCAATTCTTTCTGACGCGAAACCTCGTTACGTTCCCTTGCGCGCCCCGGATTGGAGTTTTGATCGCGACGAGCTGCGTTCTGTTTTCAACGCGAAGACAAAAGCCATCATTGTTTGCAATCCCAATAACCCCACCGGAAAAGTTTTCACCCGCGACGAGATGGAATTTATCGCCTCGCTCTGTCAGGAGTTTGACGCGCTTTGTTTCACTGACGAGATCTATGAACACATTCTCTATCCGCGTGAGGGTGCGGAAATCAACCACATCTCCATGGCGCAGTTACCGGGGATGCGCGAGCGCACCGTGATCGTCAACTCCATGTCGAAAACTTATTCGGTAACCGGTTGGCGCGTGGGTTACTGCATCGCGCCGCCGGAAATCACCAGTGCGATTCGCAAGGTGCATGATTTCCTGACCGTCGGCGCTGCCGCTCCCCTGCAGGTTGCCGGCGCCTATGCGTTATCACTGCCCGGCGAGTACTACGAGAAACTACAAACTGAATATCGCGCTCGCCGCGATCTGCTATTGCCAGTTCTGGAAAACGCCGGATTCAAAACTTTTAGTCCCGACGGCGCTTACTACATCATGACCGACATTTCCAGCTTTGGCTTTGCCGACGACGTGGAATTCACGCGCCACCTCATTCGCGATGTTGGCGTCGCTTGCGTTCCCGGTTCGAGCTTTTATAGTCTGCCCGAACTCGGTCGTCAGCAAGTTCGCTTCTGTTTCTGTAAGAAAGATGAAACGCTGCAAATGGCTGCTGAGCGGCTGACGAAACTGAAAGCCGTCAATTAATAGGTTTCAAAGCTCAAGTTGGATCAGCTCATGGTCGGGAGAGTGGGCTTGCCTCCGCCGTTTTGGTTCCACACAGTGGAGCCTGGGCAACGCGCTTCAAAGAAATAAACCTACTACACTCCCCTCCCGTAATAATCCGAGCGATAAAACGTTTCAATTCTTCTCAAACAAGGGAGCACTCTGAAACATGCGTAAATTTCTCGCCTTGGTAATCATCGTCGCTTGCAGCATCGGCATGCCACTGGCCGCTCAATCCCAGATGAAGGCTGACCGCAGCGGAACCTGGGCGGGCACAATGACTACTGAGGCCGGCACCAGCGGCCTGGAAATCACGCTCTCACGCCAAGGCGAAGCGTGGCAGGCCACGGCGAAAGTGCGTGCACAGGGACAAGAATCGGACCGGCCCATTAGCGATCTCAAAGTCGCCGCCGGAGAGATATCGTTTGCTCTCCAGTTGCCGCGCGCGGTGGCGAAGTTTGCCGGCACGTTCGCAGGCAGTGACAAACTGAGCGGTACCGTCGAGGTCTTTCAGGAGTCAACTAAAATCAGAAGCGGGACCTTTGCACTGACCCTCGGCGGGTCAATGCCCGCCACGCAACAAACTGGGGGTCAACAAGCAGATCCAGATTTCAAAGCAACCGTTGACAAGCCGGCCTATAAGAAGAATGGCCCCAAAGTTTTGTTCGACGAAGCGCACCATAACTTTCACACCGCCAGCGGCCGCTACAAACCATTCGCCGATTTGATCAGCAGCGACGGTTATCAAATTACTCCTAATCAGGAAAATTTTTCTGCGAGCGTCCTGCAGGGCTTTCGTGTGCTCGTCATATCCAACGCCCTCGGCGCGCAGTTGATGGCTGATCCAAACGCCGCTAATCCCGCGTTCACTGTCGCTGAATGTGAGGCGGTGCACGAGTGGGTGGAGAAAGGTGGTTCGCTTTTGCTGATTGCCGATCATGCGCCCATGGGTTCGGCGAACGAAATACTCGCCGAGCGTTTTGGTGTGAACATGAGCAAGATGTTCACAATCGATCCCGAGAATTCCGACACCGAATCGAAGAACCCCGGGTTCATTGTCTATACGCGTGAGAGTGGGCGACTGGCTGACCACGCCGTGACGAACGGACGAAACGCCGACGAACGCGTTAACAAAGTTATCGCTTTCACCGGACAATCATTGAAAGGCCCCGCTGACAGCATCGCGTTCATGAAACTTGCCGACTCGGCGAAAGACGCAATGCCTGGAGTCAACCCAGACCCTATCTCAGCGGCTGGTCGCGCGCAGGGCATCGTCATGAAAGTTGGCAAAGGAAAAGTGATCGTGCTCGGTGAAGCGGGTATGTTGTCTGCGCAGGTTGTAACCGTTCAAGGCACGCAGGTAAGGTTTGGCATGAACCGCCCGGGCATCGACAATCGCCAACTCGCGCTCAACATCATGCATTGGCTGTCGGGACTGTTGAAATAAGCAGTAGACATGGTCAGTAAGCAGGGGTTTCGTCCTGCCTACTGCCTCCTGCTTACTGCCTACTGTTTTATGTGGGACGCAAAACGACAATTCATCTGGCTAGCGGCGGGTTTGGCGCTGGGCACATTCTTCGCTTACACCGACTCTTACACCGAGGAGGGAGTTTTCGTTCCGCGTTTCTTCGTCTTCATGGAAAGCCTGGTGCTGATTATTATCGCGACCCTGTTCTACATCTATTCCCGGAAAAGCAGTAAAAAGTGAAGAGTGAAACGTGAAGAATAACCGAAGGCTGCGCCTTTTACTCTTCACTCTTCACTCTTCACTCTTCACTCAGTTAGGTTGCTGCGCGGTCTTGGCTCTCACGGCAATTCCTTCATCACCAAGAACCAGCAAACTACGCGCTTCGCCAAAGGGCGCGCTCGAGGGAACGTAGGAAACAACGTAGCGGTTTTTTCTTAACTCGTCGCAAATACTCTTCGCCGCCGCTGAAGGATCGTCGATCGAAAAGATCGCGCCACCGGTTCCTTCAACCAGCTTGTCAATCACTTGCTTCGGCTTGGGCACGTCACGGCGAATCGCGCCGCGGGTACGGTCCTGCGCCTGTACCGCGTAGACGGTGATGTCCAGTCGCTGCAAGTCAGCCAGCGTCTTTTCGAACGAAATTTTGCTGCCGCGATCCAGCCCATCGCTAATCACGACCATCACCCGTTTTTGTCCCGGCGCCTCGCGTAGGGCCTGATCTATCACCGCGCTCGCGGCGTCAAACAAATGTGGCTGGCCTTTTTTTCTAAATAGCTTCAGCGACGATTCGATCGCTTTGGCATCGTCGGTCCAATCAGAAACGATCTCCGCCTCCTCGTCGTAACCGACGATTAGCAATTTGTCGCCCTCGTAGATCTCATAAGCAAACTCGCGCGCTGCTCGTTCAAGTTTTTCCACGTCAGCACGGATGGTCAAAGAGTTGTCGACCAACAAGACGATGCGCGCCGGCGACGGGTCGGGCGTAAAGTTTCGAATTGCTTGCTCGATACCGTTGTCGTAAATCGAAAGCTGCTTGGCAGTGATTTGCGTGGTGGTGTTGGTAGTCCTCGCTGCAACCACATTGACCAGCACGCCGTTGTCGCTGCTGGTCGCCGGGCGACGTCCAGCCTGGGCCATGGCCAGCACACAGACGCAGAACAGGACAACGCTCGCGCGAGTCCAACGCGTAGTTGAAACGCTGGCTGCTGATGTTGCTCGACGAACTGGAACCTGCCGCATCAGTTTCTGTTGAGGACGCGGGCTTCAATCACCACGGGAGACTTTTGAGGTGGAAGCTTTTTCGGAAGTTTTCTTAGCCGGGGAGCTCTCTTTGGTTTTCTTGTCAGACTTTTCGGATTTCTTCTCGTCGGAAGCGGTGGCGCCGCTTTCCTTTTCAGCCTTCTCTGCGGCTTTCTTGCCGTTGCCGGCATAGTCAGTCACATACCAGCCGGAACCCTTGAACTGGATCGCGGGCGCCGAAGTTAGCTTTTCTAAACGCCCGCCGCACTTGCGGCACTTCGTCGGAGACTTGTCGCTCATCTTCTGAAACACTTCGATGTGCGCCTTGCACTTCCGACATTCAAACTCGTAAATCGGCATTTGCTCGCTACTCCTGCTCTGACCGGAAACTATCAGAAAGTATACGGGCGGGTTACAGGCCAAGCAAAGCGAGAGCAGCGACCGGCCGAACAATTGCCGCGGATTAACGCGGATGTGAGCAGATCAGCCAAAACCAATCAGACAACATATCAGAGACTAATGCCGAATGCTCTTCATCTCGCTCTCACTGTTTCTGATCCGCGTCTGTCAGCATTAATCCGCGGCCACCCTTCCGCCGGTCGCTATCGCTCCCATGTGGACAATGGACTTTGGACGTTGGACAATCTCCGCAGGATGTCCGACACCGCAAAATCTCTTTCTCTCGAGCGCAAGATTAAAATGCAGGAGGCCCGCGAAGGCATTATCAATCGCCTCGCGTTGACCCTCCCCACCACGATCAACCTCGATCGCTTTCTTAACGTCATCGTTTCTGAGCTGGGACGCATGATGAACGTGGATCGCTGCGACGTGATTCAGTTAACGTCGCCGACGCAGTTGCGCATCAGTCATGAATGGCGAGCCAGTGAAGACGTGCCTTCGAGTTTGGGCACTGCTATTCCCTTGAACTTGAGCCAACTCTCGGAGCACGTAGACTTAACCAGAACGATCAGGCTCGACGACACTTCGAAGCCAGGACTCGATCAAAAAGTTCGCTTTCTGGCGAAGAGCCTGAACACGCGTTCGCTGCTGGTGGTTCCCGTAAGCCAGGGGACTGACGTGCTCGGCCTGGTCGGCTTGCACATGACGCGCACGCTGCGCACCTGGCTCGACGACGAAGTTACTTTTCTCGAATCGATTGCGCGACAAATCGCGGTCGGTTACCAGTACACGCGGCTTTACATCGACAAAGAGCGCGAAGCGGAAACAAAACGCGCGCTACTGGAAATCGCCAATGCGCTCAACGCTCGCTCCGATTTTCGCGAAGTGTCTTCGCTGGTGCTGGAGCGCGCCATCGCGCTCGTCGGCGCTGATTACTCGGCGCTGGGAGTTCTGGATCCCAAAGGCGGTCGCATCAGTCTCGTCGCCTTTCGTGCGGCGCCTCATGCGGCGATCGATTCGGTTCAGGGTTTGATTGAGGAACACGCGCAGTCACTTGATCTCAGCGAGTTTCCGGCGGCGATGGAAGTCCTGGCCGCGGGCAAGACGTTGCGCCTGGTTGAAAAGGATCTGCCATTCCCGTTTCGCCTGATGTTCAACTCCATCCTGGGCGGCCGGGCAGCCTTGGTTGCGCCAGTGCGCGTTCAGGGTGAGACATTCGGTCTGCTGGGCCTCGTTTGGAGTGAAGCCCGGGAAGGATTTCAGGACCACGAAGTCGCGCTCGTTGAAGGCATCGCGGATCAGTGCGGCACCGCGCTCGAGCGCGATCAACTATCGGCGGAAGTGATGCACTTGCGCGATGCGTTGCACGAACGCTACGGCGAAGACCGCATTATCGGACAGGCGCCGGCTATCCGCCGCGCTATTGAATTGGCCCTGAGTGTTGCGGACGCACAGACCACCGTTCTCATTCACGGTGAATCCGGTACTGGAAAAGAATTGCTCGCCAATCTGATTCACTACAACTCAGGTCGCGAAGACCAGCCCTACGTGAAACTAAACTGCGGCGCGATTCCCGAGACGCTGCTGGAATCAGAATTGTTTGGTCATGAGAAGGGCGCCTTTACCGACGCGCGCGCGCGTCGGGTTGGGAGATTTGAAGAAGCTAATGGCGGAACGTTGTTCCTTGATGAAGTTGGCGAGATGAGTTTGTCGGCGCAGGTCCGACTATTGCGAGTTTTGCAGGACGGAGAATTTACCCGTGTCGGCGGTAACGAGGTTGTGAAGGCTGACGTGCGCGTGCTCGCCGCTTCAAATGTCGATCTCGAACAAGCAACTGAAGCGGGAACATTCCGTCGTGATCTTTATTACCGGCTGTCAGTTTTCCCGATTGTCTTGCCGCCGCTGCGCGAACGCCCTGAAGACATTCATCCGCTGGTCATTCACTTCATCGAACACTACAAACAGAAAACGGGTCGGTTCATTTCCGGCATCTCCAAAGACGCGTTGCAGGCGTTGATTACTTACGAATGGCTCGGCAACGTTCGTGAGCTGGAAAACGCGATCGAGCGTGCGGTGATTATTGCGTCCGGTCGCCAGATTGAACTTGAGGATTTGCCCGTTGCGATCAGTAGGATTGCGCTACAGGAACAGGACCGCATCAAGGTTGAGCGGGCGCGCGCGGGAAGCGAAGGACGCACGACAACCTTTGCAGTCACAGTTCCATCATCGATGGACGAGATCGAACGGCAGGCAATCGAGGCCACGCTCGATTATACGGGCGGCGACAAAACTCACGCCGCCCGCGCCCTGGGCATCGGCCGCAAGACTCTCTACCGCAAGCTTGAGCAATACAACGGCAGTGGCGGTGGCGGTGGCGGTGGCGAGCCGGAGTAGTTGCTAGAACTCTTTCAGGCAACCGTTTCTTAGGTCTAATCCAACCAGGTTGCTTTGTGCGACGCGACCATCCGATAATCGCCGCCATTCAAATGCGCACGCCATGGGAACTTTCTACACCAAATGCAAATTCGAGAACGTCACCGATCGAAGTAAGTCGGGCCTGTTGTCAAAGCTGCTCGTAGACACTGGTAGCGAGTACACCTGGGTACCCGCCAGTACACTCGAAAAGATCGGTGTCGCGAGAGAGAAAAAAGACGTTCTCTTCGTCATGGCTAACGGGCAACAAATCTCTCGCAGCGTTGGCTTCGCCATCATTCGTCTCGACAAGCATTTCACGGTTGATGAGGTGGTTTTCGCTGAAAAGGGTGATTTGCTTCTGCTTGGCGCCAGAAGCTTAGAAGGCTTAAACCTCACTGTCGATTCTCATCGCAAAAGGCTGGTGGCGGCCGGGCCTTTGCCTGCCGCCTTTGCAGTGTTTAGTCCGGTCTGATTTCGGCGAGCAGTGGCTTCCGTGCGGCCCACCTTTGTTGCACCGTTTCCTGGGCTTTTGTTATAGTCAGTGTCCGAAACCAACAAGGCGAAACAATCGGCAAGGCTCGTCAGCTTTGCCCCAGGAAAGGATTCTCTAATGGGAAACGACAACGATAGCATTTCAAACAAACTCACTTACCTCTTGATCGGTGGCGGCATCGGTGCGGTGATTGCCCTGCTCTTTGCACCGAAATCCGGCCAGGAACTCCGTGGTGACATTGCCGACGCGACTCGCAAAGGCATTGATCGTTCACGCGAAGCAGCGCAGCAGTTTGGCGAGCGTGCCGGTGAATACTACGAAGCCGGACGCGAGCGCGCCGGTGAACTCTATTCACAAGCTGCAGCCAAAGCGTCTGACGTTTATTCGCAGGCTACCGACCGGGTAAGTGAAGTTGCGCAAACAGCGCGCGACACAGCCACACGCAAGGCGAGCACTGTTGCTGCAGCCATCGACGCCGGCAAGAAAGCGTATCAGGAAGAAAAACGCAAAACGGAATTGTCCGGACGCATCGACGCGGCGCCGCAGTACACGGAAAAGTCAAACTAACACTGCCTGCACCGAATTGCCGATTGCTGGTTGGGAGCCTAACGAACTAGCGGCCCAATCGGAAATCGGCAATCTGAAACCGGAAATCCAATGTCTCTCCTGGCGTTACAGATGAACTCTAACGATCCGATGTTTTGGGTGATGATGGTTATTGCCATGTCATTTATCATCATTGCGATCGCGATGGTGGCCATCGCCGTTTTTGTTAGTCGCGCAGTGAAGTCGGTGAATCGTCTCGAACAAAAACTCGAGCCTTTGATCGAAAGAGTGACCGTCGTCAGCGAACAAGGGAAACAGATCGCGGTCCAGGGAAAGCTTATCGCCGAGCAGTTCACGGCAGTTTCCGGTCATCTGTCTGCTGCTACTCAGAACCTTTCAGAATCGCTGGCAATCATCAAAGACGAAGTCGGCGAGTTGAAAGAGATGGTTAGCGACACGGCCCACGACGCGCGCGATAAGGTTGAGAAGGTTAGTCAAACCATTGATCGCACGCACGATCAGGTGGTCACGACTACTGACTTCATTCAGCGAAAGGTAGTTGAACCGGCCCGTGAGCTGGCAGCGATTATGGCGGGCTTCCGTCGCGGGCTCGAGGTCCTCGTAGCCCCAATACCGAAGCCCATTAACCAAACTTACGGAGAGGATGAGATGTTCATCGGTTGATCTGCCGAGCCACTTAATGGCTATGAACCCCGAACTCGCATCCTTCACGGATTCTGGTTCGGGTTTTTCATTTGCCAAAACGACAAGATTCACAAGGTTCACCGGATAAATAACTTTTCCTTACCTGCTTAATCTTGTTCATTCTGTAAATCCTGTCATGATTCATTCATGATTTTGGCGAGTGTTTATTGATACTGTTACTATTATTCTTTCTGACTGCAGCTGGAAACTATGTCTACTGAAACCCCACTCGATCTCAAGAAGACTATCAACCTGCCGAAGACCGGGTTTTCTCAAAAAGCGAACCTGGCCCAGGGCGAACCCGCTCGTCTCAAGAAATGGAATGAAATCGGTCTGTACGATTTGATTCGCGCCGCGCGTGCGGGGGCCGAAAAGTTCATTCTTCACGACGGTCCGCCCTACGCCAATGCCGACATCCACCTCGGCACAGCGATGAACAAAATTTTGAAAGATTTTGTGGTGAAGTCGCGCAGCATGATGGGCTTCGACGCGCCTTACGTTCCCGGATACGACTGTCATGGCTTGCCCATTGAGCTGCACGTCGAGCGCAAACTCGGCGCGAAAAAATCCACTATGCCCGTGGCCTCAATCCGGCGCGCCTGCCGTGAGTACGCCAGCAATGCGCTGAAGAGTCAGACACGAGATTTTCAGCGGCTCGGAATTCTTGGTCTCTGGGACAATCCTTACTCGACGATGTCCAACGGCTACGAAGCTGAGACCGCGCGGCTGTTTGGCACGTTTGCGGAACGCAACTACGTCTACAAGGGCGCGCGTCCGGTTTACTGGTGCATCCACGATCAAACCGCCCTGGCCGAGGCTGAGGTTGAGTATCGGCAGCATAGTAGTCCGTCGGTCTACGTAAAGTTTCCTCTCGTTAGTGATCCTGCATTAATCGATCCGGCGCTCGCCGGACGCAAAGTGTCGGTAGTGATCTGGACCACAACGCCCTGGACGTTGCCGGCGAACCTGGGCATCGCAGTTCATCCGGATTTTGAATACTCCGCTTTTGAACATGGAGATGAAGTCCTGATCGTTGCTTCCGAGTTGCTGGAGACAGTCGCGGAGAAATGTGATCTGGGCGCGCGTGATGCCGAAGGCAACCGGGTTGCGCCGAAAGTGTTGGCGCGCTTTCCGGGCGCCAAACTCGATCGACTTGAGTGTCGTCACGCCTGGCTGGATCGCCCTTCATTGTTGATGGTCGGCGAGCACGTAACCCTGGGGGGCGAGGCCGACGCGGAAACTGAACTCGATGTGAGCGAAGCGCGCGAACGCAAAGCGACTGGAAAAGCTGGAACGGGTGCGGTGCACACCGCGCCGGGCCACGGACACGACGACTTCGTGATCGGCAAACGCTACGGACTCGATATCTATTGTCCGGTAGACAACGCCGGACACTTCACGTCAGACGTCGAACACTTTGCCGGCCTTGGTGTTTTCGCAGCCAACCCGCAAATTGTCGATTTCATGCGTGAGCGGAACGTGCTCTTGTTTTCCGAAAACTACGACCACCGCTACCCGCACTGCTGGCGCTGCAAAAATCCGGTCATCTTTCGTGCGACTCCACAGTGGTTTATCTCCCTGGATCGCATCTCCGACGAGCAGGAGTGGAACTTCAGCCTGCGCACCGGCGCGGAACACGAGATCAAGGAAACGGTGAACTGGATTCCGGCGTGGGGTCGTGAGCGCATGACCAACATGTTCAAGAACCGCGCTGACTGGTGCGTTTCCCGGCAGCGTGTTTGGGGCGTGCCCATTCCGGTTTTCTACTGTGTTCCCTGCAATCGCGAGAACCCAGATTCCTCTGTGCTGCTTGACCGCGACGTGATCAATCATGTGGCCGACATCTTCGAGCAGGAGTCGGCAGACGCCTGGTATCGCCGCGAAGCAAAAGAGTTATTACCCGAGGGCTTCAAATGCCCGGA
The DNA here is from genome assembly GCA_035472495.1 of Pyrinomonadaceae bacterium. Taxonomy (GTDB): domain Bacteria; phylum Acidobacteriota; class Blastocatellia; order Pyrinomonadales; family Pyrinomonadaceae; genus PSRF01. The sequence continues at coordinate 935,370 of DATIPD010000011.1, forward strand.
GTGCGGTGGCGCCGAGTTCACCAAAGAGACTGACATCCTCGATGTTTGGTTTGATAGCGGTTCGTCCTGGACCGCCGTTTTCAAAGACTACTTTGCCGGCGAACTTGGCGAGTGGCGGCCGGCAGATGTTTATCTTGAAGGTGGTGACCAGTATCGCGGCTGGTTTAATTCTTCTCTCTTAATCAGTTTGGCGAAGTATCGTCGCGCTCCCTATCGCAACGTGGTAACGCACGGCTGGTTGATCACGACGCAAGGCGAGAAGATGAGCAAGTCGCAAGGCACTGGGATCTCGCCCAACGAAGTCGTCAAAGAATCAGGCGCTGACATTCTGCGTTTGTGGGTGGCGTCGTCTGATTACCACGAAGACGTGCGCGTGTCGCAGGAGATTCTTGAACGCACCGTTGATGCTTACCGCAAGATTCGCAACACCGCGCGTTACGCCCTGGGAAATCTACACGGTTTCGATCCGGTAACTGGTTCACTTGATCATGAAGACTTGCTGGAGATCGACCGCTGGGTTTTGAGCGAACTGGATGACGTGATCGCGAAAGTCAGAGCTGCGTACGAAGCCTACGAGTATCACATGGCAACGCGCGCGATTTATGCGTTCTGCACGGTAACCTTGTCCGCGCGCTATTTCGACATCATTAAGGATCGGCTTTATACCAGTGCGCCGCAGAGTTTGGCGCGCCGATCGGCGCAGACTGCACTGCTCAAGATTGCCGATGCGCTGGCGCGAATGCTGGCAACGATTCTCGTGTTTACGGCCGACGAAATCTGGGAGAATTTGCCGGCAGACGAGGCGCGGCCGACGTCGGTGCACATCGCCACGTTGCCTGTCGCCAATCTTCAAAGTGAAGATGGCTTGCGCGAACGCTGGGAAAAACTCTTCGAAATCCGTGACGACGTTTTGCAGTCGCTGGAAGCAGCCCGCGTGGCCAAACAGATCGGGAGTTCGTTGGAGGCTCGAGTGGAAATCGCGGCTGCGGGCGAAAGCTTCGATGTATTGAACCGCTACCGCGATGAACTACGCTACCTCTTCATCGTTTCCCAAGTTGAGGTTTCGCGTTCTGATGAAGGCGCTGCCGGCGTAGTAGTTCGCGTGCTGTCAGCCGAAGGAAAGAAGTGCGAGCGGTGCTGGAACTATTCGACCCGCGTCGGCGAGTCGAACCGCTATCCGGAAGTTTGCGAACGGTGTGTGGTAGCGCTCGAAGAAATTGAACGCGCGAACGCGGCCCCGTAAGAGCCGAACGTGTATACGAAATGATCGACAGCGTTAAGTCACAAGAAAAGTCTCTAAGCCAACCTCGGCGCCTCGCCTGGCGCGCTGGTTATTTGCTGGCAAGTTTTGGGATCTACATGGTCGACCAATCCAGCAAAGCGTGGGCAGTTCGCGCGCTACGCCATGGGGACGAACGCACCGTCATTCGCGGTTTCCTCGATTTCATTTACACCGAAAACCCAGGTATCGCCTTCGGACAACTGCAGGAAGGCGGCTCGTTCGGACGTTGGTTTTTTGTGGTGCTGGCGGTCGCGGCTTCGCTGGCAGTCTTCTACTACTTCCTGCGCACACCACGAAACGACGACCGCGTGCTTGGCGCGTGCGCGCTGCTGCTTGCCGGAATCGTCGGTAATCTGACTGACCGCCTGCGGCTAGGTTACGTCGTCGATTTCATTGTGCTGCACGCCGGATCCTGGCACTGGCCTACTTTTAACGTTGCCGATGCCAGCATCACTATCGGCGCGCTTTTGCTGGCGTACGATTTGGTCTTTGCTGTAAGGAAAGGCAGAGGCCAGGGATCAGAGGTCAGAAGTCAGAGATCAGAGGTTAGAGATCAGAACTCAGAGGTCACCGGCAATTAGGATTCCTGACTTCCGATCTCTGACCTCCGACCCCTGACCTCTGACCTCCGACTTCTGACCACGAGGCTTTATGTACCCCGAAATTTTTCGCATTGGCAGTTTTCCCATCAACACCTACGGCGTGTTTCTCGCGCTCGCATTTCTGTGCGCGATCCTGATAACCGTCAGGCTCGCTGCGCGCGACGGGCTACCGCGAGAAAGAATCTACGACCTCTGCTTGTGGATGCTTTTGTGCGCATTGGTCGGCTCGAAGCTGCTGATGCTCTTTACCGAACCGGAGTATCGCGATCATCCGATGCAACTGCTGTCGCTCGACTTCCTGCGATCCGGCGGAGTTTTTTATGGCGGACTAATCGGCGCGATCGTTTCCGGTTACTTCCTGATGCGTCGCTACAAACTTCCCTGGTGGAAGACTGCTGACGCGTGCGCTCCCGGTATCGCCCTGGGAAACTTCTTTGGCCGGCAGGGATGTTTCGCGGCCGGTTGCTGTTGGGGAAAACCAACCTCGCTTCCCTGGGGCGTTCAGTTTACCGAACTCGGCCACGAGATCACGGGCGTTCCGCTCGGGGTGCATCTTCATCCGACGCAACTTTACGAGTCGTTTGCGATGCTGCTGGTTTTTGGTTTTCTGTTCTGGTTTCACAAGCGCCGGAAATTCAGCGGCCAGGTCATCCTCTTCTACGCCGTGCTTTATTCAACCATTCGCTTTGTGATTGAGTTCTGGCGCGACGACCCTCGCGGCAATGTGTTTGGGTTGACCACGCTAACCGGCCTCTCCACTTCACAAATCATCAGTCTCATCATCGGCATCGGCGCGCTGGTAATGATGGTCATGCGCTGGCGCAAGTCTGCGGCAGCGCAGCCCACTTCTGAAGTTACGGCTGCCACGGCAGCCTAGTTAACGCCTGCCATAAGTTTTCCGGAAACCCCTCAGAATTGATTGTCTCTTTGCGATGTAAAGTACTTGACAGCACTTGGAGGCAAAGTTACTATGCGACCTATGGGCTCGATTCACCTGGTTGTCCCGGAAAAAGAAGACCCGCCTGCGCTCCACGAGCGCGCCATGGACAATCTCAAATACATTCGCGAGACAATGGAACGCGCCACTGCGTTCACCAATATCTCCGGTTGGGGACAGGTCGGAATCGGTGTCACCGCCCTGGCATCGTCACTAATTTCAGCTCAACAACGTACCTTCAAAGCCTGGCTGACCGTCTGGATTGCCGAGGGTTTGATTGCGCTGTTAATCGCCGGGTGGTCGATGGATCGCAAAGCGCGCGCGGCAAAGATGCCGTTACTTTCCGGACCGGGACGAAAAGTCGCCTTCAGTTTGTCACCGCCAATTTTTGCCGGCGGCATTGTGACAGTGGTGCTTTACCGCGCCGGTCTCACGGAAGCGATCCCGGGAGTTTGGTTGCTCCTTTACGGCACGGGAGTGATTACCGGAGGGATGTTCTCGGTCAGCGTGGTGCCCATCATGGGTTTATGCTTCATGGCGCTCGGTGCGCTCGCGTTCCTGGCGCCGACGGGATTCGCCAACTGGTTTATGGCTGCAGGCTTCGGCGGCTTGCACATAGTTTTCGGAGTGATCATTGCAAGGAGATACGGTGGCTAGACAAGCAGCACTAAAACACGCAACGCAAAAAAAATCGGGTCCGACGGAGGTGCGCGATGCCGGTACGCCAAAGGCCAAACACCCGGCGCCCGCGCTTGATCGTTTGATTCATGAACGACTACGGCTGGGAATTGTGAGCGCACTGGCCGCGAACGAATCAATGACCTTCAATGATTTGAAGAGTTTGATGGACACAACCGACGGTAACCTCAGTGTGCACGCCCGCAAACTTGAAGACGGCGGTTACATCGCCTGTACCAAGTCGTTCGAAGGTCGCCTGCCAAAAACTGAATACAAGCTGACCAGCTCGGGACGCCGCGCCCTGGAAAACTATCTGAGTCACATGGAAACAATCATTCGCCAAATGCGCAGCTGAGTCCCAAAAAATTTTGCCTTGTGACTTTGCGTAACAAAGCGCTTTGACCTGCTTATTTTCCCGGAGATTGTTATGTACACCAACGTAAATCTCGCCGCCCCTGTCGGAGCGCTGTTATTTCTCGGGACGGCTTTCCTGCTCGTCGTCGTGGTCATCGCCTTCTTCGCGTTCATCGCGAAGCGCAAGTTCGGCCTGGCGAAGGCCGCGCTGGGTGCTTTCGTCCTGATTAACGTCGGCTACCTCGTGATCTTGTTGCTCTTTTCAGCAACCAGCAGAGAAAGATTGCTGGCACGCGGCGAAGAGAAACACTTCTGCGAAATTGATTGTCACCTGGCCTACTCGATCTCTGATGTTCAAGAGGCTAAAACTCTTGGCGCTGCGCCAAACCAGATTACTGCTGCCGGAACGTTCCACGTCGTTACGATCAAGACTCACTTCGATGAACGCACCATCAGCTCCTCCAGAGGCAACGAGTTGTTATATCCGAACTCGCGAGTGGTTTCAGTTAGTGACGAAAACGGGAACCAATATTTCCCCTCAACGCCCGCACACGCCGTTCTGGAAAAAAGTCAACAAGCAGGCACCGCCATGACGATTCCTTTGCGACCAGGTGAATCCTATTCAACCACTTTGGTTTTCGACTTGCCGCCAGGCATCAAGGGTCCAGCCTTACTCATCAAGGAAGGCGAATCGTTAACGCATTTCGTTATCGGCCACGAGAACAGCCCGCTCCATAAGAAAACGCGATTTCTAATCTAAGACGTTACTAATGCCGGCAAAGCTCAGCCCCGGAGAAGGATTTTTTGTCTCTTGAATTCAGCAATTGATTATGACGTGACAATTGTCGGCGCTGGTCTCGCGGGCCTGCAGTGCGCCTGGTTGCTTGGCAAGCGTGGCTTAACCGTTCTGCTTGTCGATCGCAAAGACTCACTTGCCGGATCCATCCACACCACCGGAATCTTCGTGCGTCGCACGCTGGAAGATTTCGACATTCCACAAGATTGCCTGGGGCCGGTCGTCCGGCATGTAACGCTCTACTCGCCCGCGCGTCGACGAATGGAATTGGTGAGTGCTCACGATGAATTTCGCATCGGCAAAATGGGGCAACTGTACGAGCGTTACCTGGACCGCTGCTCGCGCGTCGGCGTCAAGTGGTTGCCGGCCACACGCTATCTGGCGCATGAACGAGTCAAAGACAAATTGATCGTAGGTCTAGCGGCTGGCAATCACAGTCAACTATCTTGCTCAATTACTACCCGGTATCTCGTCGGCGCTGATGGAGCAAACTCTCGTGTCGCTCGCAGTCTTAATCTGGATACAAATCGAGAATGGATTGTTGGCGTAGAGGACGTCTTTACCGGCGTTCCGCTCGACGGTCCACCCCGACTGCACTGCTTTCTCGATCCGGTAATTGCTCCGGGCTATCTGGCCTGGGTCGCGCACGATGGCGAAGACACTCACATTGGCGTGGGAGGTTACGTGGAAAAGTTTGAACCCGTGCGGGCGCTCGAATGTTTCAAGTCGACTCTGAGCGGCATCGTTGATTTGAGGGCGGCGGCGTTGGTTGAACGACGTGGGGGACGCATTCCGGTAGGAGGAATACTGGGGAACATCGCGAATGAAAGCGGCTTATTAATCGGAGACGCAGCCGGGGCCGTCTCGCCGCTGACTGCCGGAGGCCTCGACCCATGCGTGCGTCTTTCCAGCCTCGCGGCGAAAGTCATCGAATCGTACCTGGCAACCGGAGATCTCGCGGCACTTAAAGACTACTCGGGCGAATTATTTCGCGCGCGTTTCATTTCTCGACTCTGGATGCGGCGCGTGGCGTCGCTTGTTCGCAATCCAGCAGTTGTCGAACTCGGGTGTGCCGCAATGCGGTTGCCCGTGCTGCGGGGCTTTGCTGCACACGTGTTCTTTGGGCGCGGATCTTTTCCTGATGTGAACGCGAAACATAGCGATGAACCAGTGCCTAACACGACCGGAGCCTTACTGTGAACGTCCCCGTCTGGCCCAGTTGTCCCTTCCTCCGCGCGTCTACACAGATGGGACACGTGGGTCACCACATTGTCTGTTCCAACAAAACGAACAAAATAGCTGGCCTGATCGCCACTCGCTGAGCTAAAGGAATCTCAAAATGACTAAACGCATCGCTGCCATCGTCTTCATTTTCATCTGCACTTCAGTCGCCTGGGTCATCCTGGGGGGAACAATCTTTTCGCGCACTTATGCGCTGAGCGAGATTGGTGAAGACCACGTAGTCTCAACTTGGGGAGCACCGCAGGTTCAGTCACCGCCAACCGCTTCCTACAAACAAACGACGCCCAAGGTCCAGGAGACGGTGGAAAACGGCCAGAAGTTTGTTCGCGTCACACAGGAAGAAGTTACTACCCAACTGCCGCTCGAAAACAGCGCGGTCGATGTGGCGCTTGATCTGGAGCACCGGCAAAAAGGCTTGCTCTGGTACAGCACTTACAAGGTGGGCTACGCCGGGACTTATGGTTTCAAAAACACCAGCGACAAGGATCAGGATGTAATCTTTGTCTTGAACTTTCCGACGCAGAATGCGATCTACGACGATCTCGTGTTCACCGTTGACGGGTCGCCTGTCTCCACCACCAATCAGAACAACGCGGCCATCGGCTCTGCGAAACTGAAGGTCGGACAGACGGCGCACCTCGCGGTTGGTTATCGATCACAGGGACTCAATGAATGGCGCTACCGGTTTGGCACCGATGCGGTCGCCCAAGTTAAAGACTTTTCACTAAAAATGAAAACGAACTTTAAAGACATCGACTTCCCAGACAACACTCTTTCACCGTCAGAAAAACATGAGACTGGGAACGGCTGGGAACTTTCCTGGTCATACAAAAATTTGGTATCGGGTTATCAGATTGCGATGGTCATGCCTGAAAAGCTTCAGCCCGGTCCACTCGCGGGTCGTATCAGTTTCTTTGCGCCGGTGTCCCTCTTTTTTTTCTTCTTCCTCATGTTGATTATCACTACGTTGCGAGGCATCGATCTTCACCCGATGAACTACTTTTTTCTCGCGGCGGCCTTCTTTGCCTTCCATCTCTTGCTCGCCTACTTAGTGGATCACGTCTCCATCCATCTCGCCTTTGGCATATCCGCGGTCGTTTCAGTCTTTTTGGTAGTCAGTTATCTTCGCCTAGTGGTGGGAATTCAGTTCGCTAGTCGCGAAGCGGCGCTGGCTCAGATCGTCTACCTGGTGATGTTCTCTTATGCGTTTTTCCTCAAAGGCTTTACCGGGTTGGCAATCACTATTGGCTCGGTAATTACGCTGTTTGTAGCCATGCAGGTAACCGGACGAATCCGCTGGGCGGACAGATTCTCGCTGAAGGCGCCGACACCGCCTACTGCAGAACTAACTTAACCTGTTAATAAATCGCCTCCTCAGAGCGTCAATCTATTGAGTGTCGATGTGTGCGCCGGACTCTCTCAGGCAGTCGACCTTCGCGCGACTGCATCTGAGCTTTGCCGCCGCCGACGCCCTGATAGTTGGAACCTTGTACTCGTAGTTTGTCGTACAGGTTCTACGCACGCCGCGTGTTTCCATAAATTGATATGAAAGCCATTTTTTCGTTTTACACCGACGCTCTGCGGATTGCCCTACAGTCGATCTTTGCTCACAAATTACGGGCTTTTCTCACCCTGATTGGGATCATCATCGGCGTCGCTTCGGTGGTTACCGTGGGAGCGTCGATTAGCGGGCTGAACACCTATGTGGTCGAAAAGGTCGCCAAGATCCTCGGCAGTAACCATTTCATGATCGCGCGCATCGCGTTCAATGGTCGACTTTCAGACGAAGAATTCGAACGCATGAATCGTCGCAACAAACGACTGAACTGGGACGACTACGAGTGGGTGAAGGACCATTGCAAGTCGTGCGCGGAAATCGGCGCCGGCGTTGGTGGTCAAACCGATTTGATGCAGGACGGAATCGAATTCCCCGGCGCTCAGGTTTTCGGCTCGACGGCCAACATGGTCGATATCGAAGACAAGACAATCAGTGAAGGCCGCTTCATTTCAGCGGACGAAGTAGAACGGTCGGCGCTGGTGTGCGTGCTTGGCGGAGACATCAAAGATAAGTTTTTCCCAAACACTGATCCGATCGGGAAAACTTTAAAAGTCCGCGGCTTACCAATGCGAGTGGTCGGCGTTGAAGAAAAACGTGGATCTTTTTTTGGCGACTCCACTGACCGCCATATCTACATTCCGGTTACCACTCACTTACAACTTTGGGGTCGCAATGGTCTGCAGATTCATGGCAAAGGGACAGACCGGGAGACTTTTCAACGGGCGATTGAAGATGCGCGTGTGGCCATGCGCGTCAAACATCAGTTGAAGGGAAATGAAGAAGACGACTTCGGCCTGGTGGACGTGGAATCGCTGAACAATCAGATCGACCAGTTCACCGGCAGCATTGCGATGGTCGTAGTGCCTATCACCCTGATCACACTTATCGTTGGCGGCATCGTCGTGATGAACATCATGCTGGTCAGTGTTACCGAAAGAACGTTTGAAGTTGGTCTACGCAAAGCCGTGGGCGCGACCAGACGGCAAATCCTGCTGCAGTTCTTAATTGAGTCGGCGATTCTCTGCGGGCTCGGAGGAATAATGGGCCTCCTTGTGTCGTGGGGCGTGACCGCGCTAATCACCGCCCTGGCTTCAATCACCATGACTATCACGATTGGCTATATTTTGATGGCGTTGATTGTGTCAACTGTGATCGGCATGATTGCGGGAATTTATCCGGCGTTCAAGGCCGCGCGACTAGATCCAATTCTGGCTTTGACACAGGCTACGTAAATCAGGCAAGCGCGAATGAAGCTCAAGATTCCCAGAGGTGTGTTACGCGAAACGCTGAAAATGGCGTTGGACAGCGTGCGCTCGCATAAGTTCAGAAGCTTTCTGACCGTGCTCGGCATCGTTATTGGTGTCATGACCGCGATTTCGATCGCGTCCATTCTTACCGGCTTGCGGCAAAACATCGTCGCGATGATCGAGGAATACGGCACCAACAACATTTACGCGTTTCACCTTTCAACCGGACCACGAACCAGCGAGGATCGATCCGAGCGGACCCGCAAGCCATTGACCATCGCCGATGCCGACGCAATTCAGACACAAGCAAGCGCGGTCGAAGAAGTCGGACACGTGGCGCCAAATATCGGCTACAGCGGTGGTCCATTCGATGACAACATTTCATACCAGGGCCACAACTACCGCTGGGGAAATACTCAGGGTGTCTCGGCTAACTACGCCGGAATAACGAACATCACGATCAGAGAGGGTCGGTTCATCACTGAAAACGACGACGATCAGCGCGCGAACGTGATGGTTATCGGCGTCAACGCCGCCGACGCGCTTTTCCCGGGACAGCAATCGCAAATCGCCGGCACGCAGGTGCGAATGGGTGGCTACAATTTCGAAATCGTGGGAGTCCTTGAGAAACGCAAAGCCGGCTTCTTCGGAGAGAACGAAGAAGATAATGCCGTCTACATTCCGTTTCGCACCGCTCAAAAAGTAGCCCCAGCCAAAGGCTACCTGCTGCTGGTGATTAAAGCTCGTTCGGGTCAAACTGCTGAAGCGTTACAACAATCGGAAGACATTCTGCGTCGGCGCCGCGCCGTGAAGTTTGGAGATCCAAACAACTTCGACATCAAAACCGCCGACAAGTTCATTGAACAGTTTGACAGCATTACAGCCATGGTAGGACTGATCGCGATTGCCATCTCCAGTCTCGGGTTATTGGTTGGCGGCATTGGCGTGATGAACATCATGCTGGTCAGCGTCACCGAACGAACCAAAGAGATTGGTGTACGCAAAGCCATTGGCGCACGTCGCCGAGACATCGTGAGACAGTTTCTATTCGAGGCAATGACGCTCACGTTTCTGGGAGGCATTCTTGGCGTGGTGCTCGCCATCGGCATCAGTCGCATCATTCTTTTGCTCATTCCCGGTTTACCCGCAACAATACCGACCTGGGCGGTCGTCACCGGTCTTACCGTATCAATCGGCGTCGGCGTGCTGTTTGGTGTGTGGCCGGCCCGCAAAGCATCTCGCCTCGATCCCATCGAGTGTCTGCGCTACGAGTAGGAAGACGGAAGGCAGAGATCAGAAATCAGAATCAGTGATGATCCCCGATGTTGCGTTTTCTGACTTCTGACCTCTGACCTCTGACCTCTGACTTCTGTCTTCCGTCCTCTGCTAAGATGGGCGTATGACGAAGGACGCTCAACGCGATCTCATCAAGGAATTTCTAACCTACATTCAGGTCGAGAAGGGACTGGCGCGCCACACGCTCGACAGCTACCGCAGAGATCTAGCTCGACTTGAAACGTGGGCCAACAAAAAAGCCGCAAAGCCGGTCGCTGAACTGACGCGACCCGATCTTCGTAAATGGATTGCACAGCTTTCTCGCGAGGGCCTCGCGCCTTCGTCAGTCGCTCGCGCAGTCAGTGCGGCCCGCGGCTTCTTTCGCTTCCTGATGCTTGACGGTCACATCAAAAATCATCCGGCCGAAGACCTCGACACGCCGCAGAAGTTTGCTTACTTGCCAAGGTTTCTCAACGAAGACGAAATCGATCAATTGTTCGCGCTGCCTGACGTTGCTACCGACGAAGGCGTGCGCAACCGCGCGCTGCTCGAACTCATGTACGCCGCCGGCTTGCGAGTCTCCGAGTTAGTGAATCTAAAACAAACGGAAGTAGACATTCACGGCGGAGTGGTTAACTGTCACGGCAAAGGCAGCAAAGAGCGACGCGTGCCGGTTGGCAAAAGCGCAATTCTTTGGCTGCAGAAATATCTTGCCATCAAGACCTCCTACGGCAGGCCGGCTTATCCCAATCTTTTTCTGCATCGGGGCAAACCGCTCACGCGACAACTCGCGTGGTCGATAATTAAGTCTTACGCCGAGAGGCTGGGACTCGAAAATGTTTCGCCGCACACGCTGCGTCACAGCTTCGCCACCCACTTGCTGCAGCACGGCGCCGACTCGCGCTCGGTGCAGGCATTGCTGGGACACAGCGATATTTCGACGACACAAATCTATACGCACATCACTGATCGTCATCTGCGGAACGCCTACGATAATCATCATCCGCGAGCGCGTGTCGCTGTTGCCGGCGTCAAAGGAAAAGGCACTTCCGGAGACTGAACTTCAGAGTTCAGCTTTTAGGCTGCTCCTCTCTGAAGCAAGCTAAAGCTTGAACGCTTGAACTCTAAACTTAATGCGCTCACCTGACTAACCATAATGTTCCTGCAGCGTATGCCCAGCGACGAAGACGTCGACAACTTCATTTCTTCTCAGGAAGATCTCCCGTTCACATATTCCGCAGTGGGCGCGACCAGCACCCAGCCACCAACGGGGTTCACCGTCGATCACAATCGCACCAAGCTCGGCGAAGGAGCGGAAACATTTCAAAAGGCCGTAGCAGCGCTGCGTGGTTGGAAACACTTTGACCTTGGCTGGGTAACGGTCGAGCCAAAAGGAAAGCCGCTGGAAGTCGGCACCACTGTCGCGGTGCGGGCGCACACGTTCGGTTTTTGGTCGTTGAGTGCAGCGCGAATTGTTTACACAATCGATGAGGAGCAGGGGCAGCAAAGACAGTTTGGCTTTGCTTACGGCACGTTGCCGGATCACGTTGAGTGTGGCGAAGAGCGGTTTATGATCGAGTGGCTTGCGGACAACTCGGTTTGGTATGACATCTACGCGTTCTCGCAACCGCGGCATCCGCTGGTGAGGCTCGGCTTTCCGTTAGCGCGAATGTTGCAAAAAAGATTCGTGAAAGATTCGCTCGCCGTGATGAGATCGGCCGCTGGTCCTTAGCGCCCTCTCCCGCTGGGAGAGGGCGGAGGGTAGTGCTCTGTTTCAGTGTTGCTGATTTGGTGGTCCTCTGATTTGGTTCGCACTTTTACATTTGGCGGACCGCTCGCCCCGCGACAAGCTCGAAATTCACGGTTGTGGTCGAACAACGATAGTTTCAGGCGACGGTTTTCCGGGATCATAAGCGGAGTTCCGCGACGTCAGGTAAGGTCCCAGAACAATTGCAGCCGCTTTTGGACCTGATTCTCGATGGACGTTGAACGCAACAATCGCGCGACCGATCAGTCGGTGAAGAAAAGATGCTCTTATCGCTCTTCTCGGAAATGAGACGTTGCCCTCACCATCAGTGGTGCGACTTTCATTGTGGCCATTGGTTTCAATGGTGTGATGTCTCCATTGCTCTCTGACTGAGATATTAGAAACAGGCTTCCCAGAGTCATCAACGATGCGGATTCTCCATTCTGGCACGACCGTGGTTTTGAAAGGGTACAACAAGATAAGCGCCAGCGAGGCAACGACTACGACAGCAATGGTTAATGGTTTTCTCCGCAATTGCTTCATTTGAAGTCCAGAAGTTACGAGATTGCCTCAATCTTCACAACAACCACAATCGCCAAAGGTCTTAGCGAATTCGTCACGCACCATTTTCTTGATCATTTGAAGCCGCGCAGGATCGCCCTGCAATTTCTCCAGAGTTTCCCGACGATGATGGGTTGCTGCTCGGGCCGCCCACAATTCCATTCGAGGGATGATTAGTATGCTGCCGTCTCAGTAACACACTAACGGAGCACTACCGGGCGGAGAGAGAGGGCTTGACGTGCGCCAGGCCCTTGGCCTCAGTCTCCTTAGCAAGGTGAAGGGGAAAAGGCGAAGTAAGAGCGCAGCGCAACTATTTCCTTGCTAAAACCACCGGCGCCATTTCGGCGGCGCGAATTTTCTCAAAGAAACTGCGTACCGATTGATACTGGGCCGCCGGAATGGTCCCGGCACGTTGGGCCAACGAGCGCGTAAAAACGAGCTCGCCATCCTTCACCGCGTAGGTTGTGGCGTAAGAACCAAACGAAGCGTCAAGTTTGACCGCGTCCGGTAACTCGTCAACTTCAAACCCCTGCGGCAGTTTCACCCTAATTGTTTCGTTAAACTTTCGCGCGTCCAGGACCACCGGATGTTGACGCGTCGCTTCCGTTAGCTGCAGCGAGTCCTGTCGCGACACGATCGCCGGTTTGAATACAAGTAGACGATCCTGCATCAGTTGCGCGTAGTTGATTGCGGAGAAGTCGACGTCTAGATCGAAGCGACCACCTTCGTTATTGTCTTTTGGTTCAACGCGAGAAACCTTTGCCCCGGTGGCGCCACGCGTGACCCAGCCTTCTACCATCTTCAGATACTCAGCGGAGCTCAGCTGACGAAACTGTCGCCGGAACTCAGCCGCCGTTTGTCCGTTGGCTCGTTCGCGCACGTTTACGGTAATCGTGCCTGCGGAGGTCAGCACCACGTCAGCCTGGCGCTCGAAGGAACTGGAGTCGGGCGGGAGGACTGGCATTCTCACTAACTGACCAGCTTCACCGGCAACGAGCAGCGCAAAGCTTCCCTGTTCATCTTCCGGCAAATCTCCGACTCCGGTGCTGTCGTCAGTTGCGTCAAAAATTAACAGGCGGCCAAGTTTAGGATCAGTGATGATCGTGGGCGCGACTGTTTCGTCGCTGACCTTGATGGCAATAATGCAATGGTTGAATTGCGATGGCGACGCCCACTCTTCCCGGACGTGGTTTTGGTCCCCGGAATAAATCACTACCGGATAGGCGGTAATATTGATCGTGCCGAGCATCGAGCGCATCAAGTTTGCCTTGTCCTTGCAATCGCCGTAAGCCTTGGCCAGAACCTGGGACGCCGCATGTGGACGCATACCGTTGCCGCGACCTACGCCGATGTCGATAGAAACGTACTGCAGGTTTTGCACGAAACGACCGATGGCCCTGATCTTGTCGAGTTCAGTTTTCGCGTTGGCAGTTAACTCCTTGGCTTTGGCGGTCACATTCTGATCGGGAACCGCCTGCGGATCGTGTAATTCGGTCAGCAAGCGCGAAACCTGAGTCCAATTTTCAAAAGCTTTGGAGGAAGCGCTGCTATCAGCCAGAAAATAATTGATTGCCACGCGCGGCACGAGACTACTCATCGTGGGACTAGCCGGTTCCGGCTTGATCGGCGAGAGATCGCGAAGCTCCCACACATAATTCGTTCCGTTGACGTTCGGATCAACTTTTTCGTGATTGAAAGTCATGCTCGTCGCGCGCCAACCTGAAGGCAACGTCAGACTGTAGCGCGACTGCAACGTTGGCAGTCGATCTTGAAAGCGCCAGACATCCTGATTAAAAAGCGGCCGTTCTTCGCTTAAGGCTTGATACCCAAAGACGACGCCGATGTCTGCATCGTTTGAAGCATCGATCTCTTTAACGCGTAACTCATCATAGATGTCGTTTGGATCGCTGATGCGGTCAGCGGTTTGGTCCTTACCGTATTTTTTGACGAAGCCGTTGGGCCTAATCAGCCACGCGTGCATGTCGTTAATTTTGCCGCTACCCGTTAAATACACTTCCATCGCATCCGCAAAGACCCGGCCTTCACGGGTCAATATCCGAATCGCGAAGGTTGTGGTCGTAGTCAGCTTGCCGTCGCTATTGACAGTGATTTCTTGCTCATCACGAAGCACAACAGCGGGAACGTCTTTTTCGTAAGTCGGAACCTTGAGGGCCGCAGCCTGCTGCAGCCACGCCGGTGCTTCGTCGGCCGGTGTCGCGAGGGCCGTCCCGCTAACAACAAACAACGCGGCGCAAAGGAAGACTACTTTTAGGTATTTCATTAATTCTCCGTTGGAAAAACGCTCCAGACTTACGGTGTTGACGTGGTGGCCACGGCTGCCTGCTTCAAAGTAACAGTGTGATTGTCTGAGTTGTGGACCGCGTCAAAAAAGCCTTTGAGTCGCGTATAGGAGTCTACCGGAAAAACAATGGTGCCGTTCCCACCGAAATAAAAAGTGCGCTTGTAAACCATAGTCTTACCGTCTGTGGTAACTGCGATGGTAGGTTTATAGTCGGCTATCGGTGGCGAACCAAACGGTTGTGGCGCGTCAGCGTTGTCGAGCGAGAAACCGTCCGGTAATTCGATAGTCACCTCATCTTCTTCAGACCAGGGATAACTGAAATAAACTGGATACTTGCGCTCACTGCTGGAAAACAACGGAGCGTTTCCATGTTGGAAAAACTCGGGTTGCAGAAACAATCGCTTGCCAGTGCGTTGCGCATAACCCGAGACTTTGACGTGATACGTGTAAGCGTAAGGCTTGACTGGATCGGTGACATTTTCGATTTTGATCGCCGAAACTTCCGCGGTACTCATCTGCTTCTTGACCGCCTCACGAAGCGTATCTTCGCGCTGCGCCGGAGAGTCGTCATCATCCCATTCTTTGCGAAACACGCCCTGGTGACCAAAGTACTCAACTCGTGCTTCGCCCTCGAGCGTACCGTCTTCACTTAAGGTTAGATGCGCCGTTCGTTTAACTTTTGATTTCTCAGGTGGCGACAACGGTGTCGTTACCCAGAACGGGTTCTTCGGATCGGCGACCAACGCTTCTTGCGCTTCTTCCTGCCAGCGCAACATACCCATCGGCACGTAGGTGCTGGCGGGATCATAGAAGCGCCACTCATCACCGACTTTTACGGCGACGTCGTAGGATTGAATAAAGTAATCGTCCAGAAATCCCTTATCAAAATGTGTGTCGCCCCTATCAGATAAGCGGACGACACGGGCATCGAATCCAGCGCCGATTGCCAGCGCCCCAAACAACATATCGATATCGAGGCCGGTGCCCATGCCGCGTTTCAACGTGTCTGCCGGCGATTTGTTATCTTTGATCTTGGCTCGCTGTTCTGAAGTGAGGCCGGAAGCGTCGTCGTTAACGTTCTTGATCTTGGAACGACAGAACTCAAACAACTTCGTCAGTTTTTCTTCAGGAGTGGTGGCGCCTTCGATCGCAGCCGCGGAAGCCGTCTTGACCTCGTCATTAACTTTCATGAGCGGCTTGTATTCGTCGTAAGTCCGCTTGCCGTAATCCTGCCAGTAACTCTCGCCTTTCAGGGTAGTTTCCTTCGAATAATAGACGAGCATCCAGGGACGCACCGCATCCTCAGGAGGCATGCGCGTTTCTTCGTGAAACGCCGGCACGTTCGACATCGTCACTCCATAGAAGCCCTCTTTTTCTTTGGTGAAAGGCGAGGTGTTTCCGTTGAACGTCTGCGCTCGCATGCTGTATTCGAATCCCGGCAACGATAGCGGCTTGATGTAGTACTTAACCTGCTGTACCGGAACTTCGCGTTGGAAGTAGAGCCGGACGTAGGTGGCCAACTGGTCGTTACGGATTTCTTTCCAGCGATATTCAATTATTGAGCCTGGCTCTACGCCCGGCATCGCAAACGACTTCGCCTTGATCTTGGTCCCATTCTGTTTCTCGATGGTGCGCTCCAGGACGTCTTCTTTCTTAAGCTCGACGATGCTGCCATCCGGCTTGATCGTCCGCGCGGCAATATCCTGAATTCGCCAGCTGCTTAAGAAAGGAATATCGATCTTGCTTTGAGACTCTCTGCCTCTTTCAGTAAAGACCTTAATCCGCACATAGTGTTGCAGCACTGTGCGTGGCGTCCCGCCGTCAACTTCGTCGGTTAGCCTCACCTCCCAAAAGAGTGCTTCAGCATCCGCGCCTTTCTCGACGACCGGAGCTTTGAGCGCGAGTTCTGCCGGGTCCACTGGACGCCAGTCAGAACCGGCAAAAACTGAGATTGGTAATAGTAGAAGAATAGAAAAAAGGTACAGTGGGGGTAATGTACGTATCTTCATGGTGAACCTTCCGGGTAAGGGCTGCGCTTAACGCTGGGCTTACTTCTTGCTGGAATTACTAAGAAGCTATAAGTGCTACGAGGCGGTACTACCTTCTTGAGGCGACGGCGCTGCGCATTCTAGATTAAGAATAATGGGTACGCAAGGGCACTTCCTCCTTGAATCCGTATACTGAAAATCTTGCATCGGAGGCTTCGTACGTTGAAGCGTGCGAGCACCGAAGCAGCGTCGTGGGTGACCCCACTGGAGCCGGTGCCCTATGTTATAATCGCCGCGTTTTACTGACTAATTTCCACGCCCAAGGCTGTTGACCAACCCCACCAGGAGGATATGAATAGTGGCTACCGAACTGAAACGAGCAGGAACCCCCATCGATCGAATTGAAGAACTCCTGGGAGAAAATGCGAGGACGCTTCTCGATCACAAGACGGAGACGATCTCCAGAGACGAGTTGAACCTACCCGGCCCGGATTTCATCGACCGCGTTTGGGTGAATTCTGATCGGTCACCTGCGGTCCTGCGTTCGCTGCAATCGCTTTTCGACAACGGAAGGCTGGCGGGCAGCGGCTACCTCTCAATTCTTCCCGTCGACCAGGGGATCGAGCACTCGGCAGGTGCTTCGTTCGCACCCAATCCGCTGTACTTTGATCCCGCAAACATCGTGAAGCTGGCGATCGAAGGCGGATGCAACGCGGTCGCCTCCACGTATGGCGTGCTGGGAAGTGTCGCGCGGAAGTACGCGCACAAGATTCCTTTCATCGTAAAGATCAATCACAACGAGTTGTTGACGCTCCCGAATAAGTTTGACCAGGTGCTTTTTGGTACCGTGAGAGAAGCCTGGAACATGGGCGCGGTTGCCGTCGGCGCCACCATCTATTTCGGCTCCGACGAATCAACGCGACAGATAACTGAAATCAGCAGGGCCTTTGCGGAGGCACACGAGCTCGGCATGGGCACAATCCTCTGGTGTTACATTCGCAATTCCGGTTTCAAAACTCCAGAAGGCGACATGCACACTTCAGCCGACCTGACTGGCCAGGCAAATCACCTCGGCGTCACAATTCAAGCGGACATCATTAAGCAAAAGTTGCCGGAGAGAAACGGCGGTTACCCGGCAGTTGAAAAACAGCTTGGCAAGTCGTACGGCAAGACCAGCAAACTCGTTTACGAAAAACTTACCGCCGACAACCCAATCGATCTGGTCCGTTATCAAGTGGCAAACTGTTACATGGGACGTTGCGGATTAATTAACTCGGGCGGCGAATCGAAGGGCGCCAGCGATATGGCTGAAGCAGTGCGGACCGCGGTAATCAATAAACGCGGCGGCGGCACGGGATTGATTTCTGGTCGCAAGGCTTTTCAAAGACCGATGAGCGAAGGCGTCGAGTTGTTGAACGCGATTCAGGACGTCTACCTGAGCGACGAGATCACCATCGCTTAAACCACGAAAACAGTAAGGAAGTTAGGGCGGATCTGCGGTGCCGCCCTTTTCTTTTTGCCCTGTTAGCCGCCAAGCCAATCTTGTTATCATGCAGCGCTCGTATATTCGCTGAGATCAATGTCGTTGGGAGTGAAACGCGAACCAGCTTCAGTGTCGGACGTTGAGCTGCTTCACGCCGTGGCCGGCGGCGATGAGGCGGCTCTGGCGCGCCTTTATGATGCGTACCGGGTAATCCTATTTGGCTTGCTCGTCCGTATATTGAATAGCCGCGAGGAGGCGGAAGACGTCCTGCAGGATGTTTTCATTCAGGTTTGGCGGCGAGCAAAGGACTTTGACGAAAAGCGTGGCCGCCCGTTTACGTGGTTGGTTACGCTGGCTCGCAGCCGGGCGATTGATCGCATTCGTCAATTGGGGGCCCGTCAAAGGCTGGTGACCGGCGCGGCGCAGGAACAAACTGAAGTAGTTTCCGATGCTCTCTCCGACACGCTCAGAACTGCGAAGCAAGAAACGGTTCAGCGCGCTCTTTCGGAACTCCCCGACGAACAAAGGAATACATTGATGCTGGCCTACTTTGATGGACTGACACAGTCGGAGATAGCCGAGAAACTAAAAACACCACTGGGGACGGTGAAAACACGCATGCGGTCGGGAATGCAAAAACTGCGGGCGCTGCTGGAACCGCAGTTGGAGAATTTCAGTTAGAGATGACTCACGGAGACTATCAAGAGTTGTTGGCGGCCAGTGCGTTGAGCGCACTCGATCCGGCTGACACGCGCGCTTTGAGTCATCACCTCGAGTCATGTGAAGAGTGTCGTTTGGAGCTGGGTCAATGGGAAGAGAGCGCCGCCTTGTTGGCGCTTGATGCGCCGCCGCTTGAGCCGGCCTCCGACGTACGCGCGCGAATTTTGGCGAGTGTACGTGTTGAGCCGCGGGTTGAAGTCCGTCCGACTGTGGATTCGCAGAGCAAACAAAACGTGGTTCCGTTTGTTGTCCCAGCAAGGAAGCAGAAAAATATTTGGCAGTCGTTCGGATCTTTTGGCGCGATTGCGGCGACGATCGTGTTTGTTGGGTTAATGATTTCGGTCGTCGTTCTGTGGCGGCAAAACCAGAGTTTACGAGCACAACGGGATCACGAACGCGCGATACTGGCCTTGCTAACCAAACCCGAGTCGCAAATGGCTAAACTCGAAGGCACCAAAATGGCGCCCGGCGCGCATGCGATGCTTGCGTATGACAAAGATGGCCATGCCATGGTCATGGCGAAAGGCCTGCCTGCGGCCCCAGCCGGCATGGCATACCAACTCTGGTTCATCAAAGACAACAAGAAAATGCCGGGCAAAGTGTTTACAATTGACGCCGCTGGAAACGCCATGCTCGAAGACGAGGTTCCAGCCATGGCACGTGAAGCGGCAGTCTTTGCCGTCACGCTCGAACCAGCAACCGGAGTGTCAGCGCCAACCGGTTCGATCTATCTTGTCAGTGAATCCTGATTGCTAAGCCTTACCTGGAATTCCACTCTTAACCTTCAACCCCGGAGGAGATTACCTGTGAAACTCACACCTGCAAGTTTGAGAAAAATTTTCGTCAGCCTGTCGCTCGTTGGCGCATTGTGCTTCAGCATGAACGTTACGCCTTCGTCGCAGGCAATGAGTCAGGGCAACGCGAAGTCGCTCTATCAACGCGTCGGTGGTTACGACGTGCTCGCCAACATTGTGGACGATTTTATCGGGCGGCTGATCAGCGATAAACAGTTTGAAAAATTCTTTGCCGGCTTCAGCAACGATTCCAAGAAGAAAATTCGCCAGCACTTGCTTGATCAACTTTGCGCCGCCACGGGCGGCCCTTGCGTTTATATGGGACGCGATATGAAAACTACGCACGGCGGATTGGGCATCACCGAGAACGATTGGGACGTCGCCGTGAAACATCTGACTGCGTCGTTCGACAAAGCCAAAGTCAAGAAGAAGGAAAAAGACGAACTGCTGGCGCTGGTATCGTCGCTCAAAAAAGATATCGTTGAGAAGTGAAATCAGGCTGCATCTGCGCTTAATAGCGGGTCAACTATTTCGGCGAAAACTGCTACACTCTCATCAATCCTAAAGAGGAAGCGACGGATTGATGGCCAAGAAAAAAGAACCACCCCCAGTCGATAACATCATCTCCGATGAGACCGGGGCGTTCGATTTGCGTTTCATTCTCTGGCGACATTTTTGCCAGCAGAACGGCATTTCTGTCGACGCCCTACCCAGTCAGCTCGACGATGACCAGCGAGAGAAGTGGGAAGAACTCAAGGCGAATCGTTTGCGCGGGCCTAAACAACGCTAAGCGGAAAAACTAAAAACAAGACCGGCACAATGGCGCCTTGTGCCGGTCGTGGGCACCACGTTCACCCTTAGACGTGGCGCCGGCGCGACACTTTTAGTTCCCGTCGAAACAAAAGTGTACGCGGACCGAGGAGCACGCCGCTTTTCGTGCACCTACGGCCATCCAGATTGTTCAGCTTACTTCTGGGCTCGGATCTTTTTCTGTACTGTGATCGTCGGCGGCGCTGTGATCTGCCTCCGCGTTGCGATCCTTGCGCGAACGCCGGCGAATCGGCGTGCGTTCTTTCATTAGATTCTTCTGCCTGGACTCGAGGATGTATGCCAGCGCTTGATAGCTCATCGATAACAGCGTGGCGGTCCGAGTTAAACTGCCGCTGGACTTTGCGAGGGCGCGTTGAATTACCATTCCCTCAAACTTCAATACCTCGCGCTGCAAGTCACACGGCTTGTTGAGTAGCGCCTCGATCGGATCCTCCAGGAGCTCGGGTCCCTTGCCGCCTTCAGCGCGGAGTCTGGCAAAGATTGTTCTGCCGGCAGCGTTCAGTCTCAACAAGATGTCCTGGCTCTGCGATTTCTCGAGCCACTCGCCCGCGCGATCGTAAGCGGCACACAGGCTCTCCAGCGGAAGTTGAGTTAGTTCTTCAATCATGGTGAGCGCCGCGAGTCCTGCTTTGTTCAGCGCGCCCACCTGGTGCGCAACTTCAATCGCTTTCTGAAAAACAAATTGCGCGTGATCGACTTGCTTCAAACGCGCTAGCGCGATGCCCTGCGTGATGAGCGCGTCTGCGAGCAAACACTGATGCCCACTTTTCGCGAGGATCCTGACTGCGTTCCGCGCGACAGCTTCAGCATCCTTGAACTTCTTTTCAGCGATGTAAACTTGTGCTCGCGTATCGTCAATCTGGGCTACGCCGATCTTGTCGCGAACGCTCGTTCGCAATCGACGAGCCTGCTCTAAATAGTGATGCGCGTCCTTATAACGAGAAATCTTATACAGCAGAAATCCTAAGTTGTTCTTCACGTCCGCACGATAGACAGTGTTGTGAGCTAATTTGAAATGTCGATCGGCTTCTTCATATTCTCTTATTACTTGTTTGATGTGATCTAAGTGTTTTCCAGAGGGAATAAGACCTCTCAACACCATCGCTCGTTGGCTGTGGTAGGCGCCCCTGATAGCGTGACTAGGAATCTTGCCGAATAAGCTGGCACTGTCGTTCAGGACTCTCAGAGACTCATCAAATCGCGAATCCGTCCATTCGACAATCGCCAGTCCAAGAATGGCGTTGGCCCTCGAATTTCCTTCCGTGGTCAACTTGGCAAGTGCTTCCTTGAACATGATTCGAGCTTCATCCAGAGAACCTTCACGCCAATAGCAATACGCCAGTTCAGATTGGGCGGTCGCTGCCTTTTTGAAGTCACCCTGCGACTCAAAGAAAGTCATGCTTTCGCCAATCAGATCTCTTGCAAAAGTCTGGGACTCTTTGAGTTGATTTCTGCTGCCGATCCAGCGAGTCAAGATGCCAACGGTCAAGACAACTTCTGCCACAACAGATGCATGAAGGCCTGACACATTCGGTCGTTCCCCAACCCTTGACCATAGGTCCCCCATCGCCTTCCGCGCTCCGTCGTAATCACCTTTGTCCTTTAGCTCAAGTGCGGTTTGACATCTGACAAGCGCCGCTTCATTGGCCGTAGTCTGAGATGTGAGATTCCGTGAGGTTATCTTCATGCGAGATAGCCCTTTCGTTGTGAGTGTAAGAGAGCTTGCAACGACGTGGCGATATTAACCGCCTCCTACCCGCCTTGCAAGAACTTCTGGGAGTTGCTCTATTCTTAACGATGTAAGAAATCTTGCATCGCCCAACCTTCAAAGGAGACCTCTCAATGAAGCAACTTTTACTTGCTTTAGCGCTCATGTGCGTAGCTACCACATCCGCCTTCGCTGGAGAAATTCCATCCGTTGGCGCACCGGTTCCGCCACCCGCGGCACCACCATCTGGAATCACCTCCGAAGTCTCTTGGGGCGATATGCCGATTTCTGATCTGACCGACCAGATTTCTAGCGGCGCCCTTTCAGCCTTGCTGACATCGTTTGACTTGATGATGTTCTAGGGTAGGAAACGCGCTAGCTACCTCGTCAACGCTTAGGCTACGCGAGTTGCTTTGGTAGCTGTAGCGTCGCTACTCACAGGTGGGTTCGACAATTCAAGGTTCAAAATTGCCGCCTCACGGCAGCAGGGGGTGGTGTGTGTTCAATTCTGGACTGGCCAATCGAACCGCTAACGCGCAAGCCGGTTGAAAACTTGCCGTCCCGATGCTCGTAATCAGTCGCCACCCTAAAACTTCAACACCGTATCCAGTTGCAGCCGGAACGTTGAGCGGTTCAGCGAGCCTGCCGGCGTGGCTGCAAACGGACCAAGCAGTCCATTAAGACGCTGCGTCACGATTCCGGTTACCTGCAGCGTGACACGTGGATCAGCAGCGTAGGCAAACAGGAAACGATGACCGCGCATGTCAGACTGTTGCGTTACATCAGAAAAGTTGAAAGGCGTAAGCACAGCGTCCTTTTCGATCTGCAGGAACGTGTAACCAAACTGAGTATCGCCTTTCGCCTTGGTGCCACCCACTTGAATCTCACCCCAGAATCCTTTGTTTTCATGATTCGGAAGAACCACATCCCCGCCGGTCGGGCCGGCGACCACCACGCCATGCGCCTGTGTGTTGGTGACAAAGTTAAAGAGGAGCGTAACTGGAAAACGCTTGCTGTGTTTAAGCTCCAATTTGGCCAGCAGGTCAACCAGGTTGTAGCCCGATGACAAACGACCATCGCGATTGGTCGCGTTGTTGCTCGCGTTCGTCAGACCCAGATTGCCGTTACCGGCGACCAGCAAATCGCGCGCGATGGCGACTTGCGTCGTGATAGTTTGCGCCGGCGTCGTCCCATTTGCCGGAATCGTGAAGGTCAACGGCAGCAACAACTGATTACCGAAAACCTGCACTGGCGAAATGAACTGCGTGCCCGAGAAGAACAGATCAGACGCCGACAGACTCAGCGCAACTTTCGCATTCGGCTCAATGCGCCCGCGCACCTCACCGCCATAAAGTGCGAGGTCGCGACCACCGCGACGCGACTGATCTATGTTCACCGTACCATTGCTGTTGCGGACGAAAGCTGAATTGCGTTCCAGCATGGGCAACTGCCAGGCAACAAAAGTGAGATCTTTGAGAGCTGATTTTTTGAAGCCGCGTGAATAGGATTCGTTAAAGCCGTCGACCATCAGATCGTTGTCGATGGTCATTTCAGTAAACATCCAGGGCGGCTCGAATCGTCCGCCTTGCAAACGAAGTCCTGGCACAGCTTTCGGTTTATACGTTATGAAAGCCTGATCGAGTCCGAACGGTTTCCGGTTGAAAAAATCGGTAAGCGTTTGATTGGTTGAAATGCTGTCGGCAAAACTGCCGGTGGCAAAACGCAATCCCCAGTCAAACTCATCGGTGACGGAGCCGCGCATCGTCAGCCGCGCGCGCAAGCGCATGCGATGACGCGGGCTGAGTTCATTGCCGAGGATCGCGGGATTGTCTCCGTTAGTCAGACTGTTGCTCTGTCCAAAAATCGATTCCGAGCGCAGTCTAATATCGCCGCTGAACTTGATCGCCCCGATTTCGGAAACACGACCTTCAACCTTCTTCAGTCGATCCTCAACTGACGGAGTCTGCGGCGTAACGGTTTCGGTTTCCACCCGCGCGGCAGTGGTCGAAAGCGGTGCGGGTTGTGCCGTCATCTTGCTCATCAGCAAACGAATTGTTTCCTGCTGCTCCGTGATCGTTTGCTGCAATTGATCCAGACGACGATTCTGTTGCTCGATCCTTTGCTCAAGCGTGCCGAGTTTCTCTTCCGTTGTCTCAGATTTCTTGACCTCTGCAGACGCGCTGGTCGGCTTGCTACCCGTCTCCCGCACTGCGCTATGCGAGTCCAATGAGTTTGACTGCGCGATAACCTGGGCCTTAGCGCTACTCGCACCCAGTCCCAAAAGGGCAATAGCTATCAACACCGCCAGGGCGGAAAGCTTGCGGTTAGGCAATCCGATTTGTATCGACATGATTAATCATCCTTTGTGGAAGAGGCGACCGAAGAACTAACTTGGGAACTCTGAAGAATGAATTAGTAATCTTAAGGTCATGTGAATATGACCTTAAATTGATGTTAACTCGATGTGGCCGGGGGGAGAAGATTAGGCTAGTCCAGCAACACTCTGGTGGCCAACGCCTCGGCCCGTTCAATAGCAACCAACAGCCGGAGAAACTGTCCGTAATTTTTGCCGCGAGTCGTGAGACGAGCGACTTCCGATTGGCTGAGGTCGCTGCGCAGCACCAGATCCAGAAAATCATAGTAATCAGCCGTCGCCTGGTGAGGGAGTTCGCGTACGTAGGTGGTTTGTTCAGTGTCTTCTGAGCGGAAGCCGGCCAGCAGATCGAAAACGTTGTCGGTCGTGAGTTGGGCGGCAGCCCGCGAAAGACGGATTGGCACGCGCAGTTCAAAGAAACGCAGGCCTTCGGGAGTTGTAACTCGGCGCAATTCTTTCGTGGCTTCGCCGTCAAACGGAGATTCCGGATCAATCAATATTCGTAAAAGCCGTGGCTGGTCGTCGTTGTCGCTGGTGTCCAGCGCCAGCTGCACCCGATCCGCTAAAAATTTTTCGAACGACGCTTCGATCGGATAATTGATGCGACCCAAGCAGCCAACCGCTTCACCTTCCGCGTGAATGCCGTCAGCCAACGCCAGAAGATTCGCCGGGCAACTGGCACAAATTTCTGTTTCAGCCTGCATTAGTTCAACTTCTTCACGGGCGTTTTCCACCCACTCCAGTTTCTCTTGTGAGGGTGCGCCGGTATCTCCGGTAGTCAGCCGTGCGTGGAGACTGCTCAAACGGCCCCACTCCCGCAGATGGCTCTCCGCATAGCGCGCGCGCAGCGAGCAAGGATACTGAACTGCAAATTCCAGGGACATGCGCTTAAGTTAATTGACGCAGATTTCGATTTCGTTTCAAATCACTAACATAGTGGCAGTCAAGGAGCAACATCTGACCCAGCGCTATCCGCCAGGTCCACGACGCACGCTTCCGCTTTCCGGCCTGCTGGCGTATCGCAAAGGGCCCTTGCCGTTTTTTCAGAAGCTCGCGGCGCAGTACGGCGACATTTCATACTTTCGGCTTGGTTCGCAGGAAGCTTTTTTCCTCAATCACCCTGACTACACACGCGACGTTCTCGTAACTCACCACCAAAGCTTCATGAAAGGTCTGGCGTTGCAACGGGCGAAGCGTTTGCTGGGTGAAGGTCTCTTGACCAGCGAGGGCGATTTTCACCGGCGACAAAGGCGACTGGCGCAGCCCGCATTTCATCGCGCACGGGTTGCCTCGTATGCAAACGTGATGACCGAATATGCCGCACAAACAGCGGCTCGTTGGCGTGATGGCGAAACGGTCGACATGTCAGAAGAGATGATGCACCTCACCCTGGCGATTGTCGGCAAGACTTTGTTTGACGCTGACCTCACTTCCGACACGCAGGAAGTGGGCGAGGCTATGGCCGTCGCCATGGATCTCTTCAATACGATCTCGATTCCCTTTTATGATTTGCTGCTGAAACTTCCGCTCCCGCAACTTCGCCGGTTCGACAAAGCCCGGGCAAAACTTGACGCGATCATTTATCGCTTGATTGAGGAACGACGAAGCAGCAGCGAAGACCGCGGTGATTTGCTTTCAATGCTGCTGCTGGCCCAGGACGTCGAGGGCGACGGCGGCACGATGAGTAACGAACAGCTGCGGGACGAACTAATGACGATCTTCCTCGCCGGCCACGAGACGACGGCAAATGCGTTGACCTGGACGTGGTACTTGTTGTCGCAAAACCCGGAAGCAGAATCCAAACTGCACGCTGAAATAGATCGCGTGTTGTCGGGACGTTTGCCAACTTTCGAAGACGTTGCCCAACTGAAATACACCGAGATGGTGTTAACGGAATCAATGCGACTTTTTCCACCGGCTTGGGCGCTGGGAAGGATCGCTAACGAAGAGATCGAAATCGCCGGCTACACGGTGCCGAAAAAATCGCTGGTGTTGATGAGCCAGTTCGTGATGCATCACGACGCGCGTTACTTCCCCGACCCGATGATTTTCGATCCCGAACGGTGGACAGCGGAAGCACGTGAAACTCGACCGCAGTTTTCTTATTTCCCGTTTGGCGGCGGTCCACGCCGCTGCCTCGGTGAAGGCTTCGCCTGGATGGAAGGAATTCTGCTCGTGGCCACGCTGGCGCAGCGTTGGCAGATGCGACTAGTGCCGAATCATCCGGTAGCACTGAGGCCAGTCATCACATTAAGACCTAAGCACGGGATGCGAATGACGGTTATCAGGAGGCAGGGGGTAGGAACAGACTCAAGGAGTTCAGAGTTCGAGCTTTAGCTTGGGCCTACGAAACATAGCAACCTGAAGGCTGAACTCTGAACCCGTTGAGCCTGCCCACTGCCCACTGCCCACTCGCCTGTGTTACGCTTTTCCCCAGCATTCCCGTCAGTTAGAAAATCGAAACGCGAGGTCACTGCGATGGCCATCAGCCAGGATTTGTTAGAAATACTCGCCTGCCCTGCCTGCAAGAAGGAAGTCGAACTGAAGCCGGACGGCAGCGGCTTGAAGTGCGTTGAGTGTCACCGTGTTTATCCGATTCGCGACGACATTCCGGTGATGCTGATCGACGAAGCAACGATTGAGGACAACACTCAAACCCCGCAAGAACCAAGTTGAACAGTCTGCGCGACATAGTTGAATCGTCTCCCCAATTACGTGAACTACAAATGCACAGTTTGCGCGGCGAAGACTCCGCCCAGCCGCTGGGCCCGGCTCTGTGGGACTGGCAAACTGTCAAACGAATTCTGATTGTGCGGTTGCGATCAATAGGCGACACGGTGCTGACCACGCCGTCGCTGTTCGCGTTGAAGAGATTTGTTCCAAATGCGACCGTGGACATTCTTTTGGAAGATTGGGTGGCACCGGTGCTTGATGGTTTTCCGCACGTGAACAATGTCATCACACTCGAACGAAGCAGCACCGCCTCGCGCGCTCGAGTTGCTCGTCAACTCCGCGCCAATCGTTATGACGTCGTTTACAACCTGCACGGGGGCACTACTGCAACTTTGTTAACCAGAGCGACTGGCGCAAAGCATCGCGTGGGTTACAAGACGTATCAATACGCGCGACTACACAACGAACTCTCGCCTTCTTCCGCGTCGCTCTGGGGCAGAGAGAAAACGCATTCTGTTGAGCAACAACTGGCGCTGCTCGGTTGGACCGGAGTTCCCGTCAGCGATCGGCCGCCGACGCAACTCGCCGTCACACCGGAAGCAGACGCAGCGGTTGCCAAGCGCTTACAACGAGCGCAGTTGATCGATCGCGAGTTTGCTGTAATTCATCCGGCGGCGGCTTTTGCAACCAAGCAGTGGGCGGCGAACAACTTCGCCAAAGTAGCCGATGACCTTCGCAGTCGCGGCCTTGCAGTTGTGGCCATAGCGACCGCCGATCAGAAAGAGATCATTGCTGACTTAAACCACAGCGCCGCCGTGCCGGTTGTCGACTTTACAGATTTTTCCCTGCCGCAGTTGACGGCACTGCTCCGGCGAGCGCGTTTGTTTGTTGGCAACGATAGCGGCATCGCCCACATGGCTGCAGCGGTGCGCACTCCCGCCGTGGTCATCTTTGGTTCTTCAAACACGGCGCACTGGCGACCCTGGGCACAGAACGCCGCCGAGGTTGTACTGGAAGAGATGGAGTGCCAACCTTGCCACGGATATTTCTGCGAAAAATTTGCAGAGCCTGAATGTATCAAGCGGGTACCGGTTGAACGCGTGGTTGCCGCTGTTGAAAGAGTGCTCAGAGAAAGTAACGCACCTTAGATTTACCGTTCGTGTTTTTCGTGGTTTTGGTTTCGTGTGAGTTCGTGGTTAAGTTCGCGATACATCAGGCCACTAATAAACACGAAGAAAGACGAATCACACGAAACGCAGACCAAATCATGGCCGAACTAAGTCGATCCAGAGTGGAAGAACTAATCCGCAGCATGCGTGATCGCAAGATCGTTGTGCTCGGCGACGTGATGCTCGATGAGTTTGTTTGGGGAGACGTCACCCGAATTTCTCCAGAGGCGCCGGTACCGGTGGTGGACATCCGCCGTGATTCCGTGCACCTGGGTGGCGCGGCAAATGTTCTGGCAAACCTCGTTTCGCTAGGCGCGAGGGCGTGCGTGATTGGAGTGGTCGGCAAGGATTCCGCAGGCGAACGTTTGCGTTCTAATCTGAAAGAGGCGAGCGGGCTACAAGAAGAC
Organism: Pyrinomonadaceae bacterium; assembly: GCA_035472495.1. Lineage (GTDB taxonomy): Bacteria > Acidobacteriota > Blastocatellia > Pyrinomonadales > Pyrinomonadaceae > PSRF01. The sequence continues at coordinate 964,098 of DATIPD010000011.1, forward strand.
GCTTACCTGGTGGTTGACGAAAGCCGCCCCTCAACCACGAAGACCCGCATCATTGCCCACAACCAACTGGTGGTGCGCGCCGATCGCGAGTTGCGGCAGCCGGTCAATGGTCACGTTGAAACGAGCATCGTTGAGAATCTGAAACTGGCCTTACAAGATGCCGACGCGTTTGTGATCTCCGATTACGACAAAGGGGTCGTCACGACCCGTATCCTTGAAGAAATTTTGCCGCTGGCATACGCGCGCGTGCCGGTATTGATCGATCCCAAGATTCGAAACTTTGCGAACTACAAACCGGCTTCGTTGATAACGCCCAACCACCATGAGGCGCTCCGCCTGACGAATCTGGAAGAGGATTCCGATGACGGACTGCACCAGGCCGCGCGCGCCATCAGACAAAAACTCGGTTGCGATGCGGTGCTGGTCACACGCGGCGACCGCGGCATAATGCTTTTGGAAGGTGACAACGAGCCCGTCTTTGTGGCAACAGCGGCACGCGAAGTTTATGATGTCACCGGCGCCGGAGACACAGTGATCGCAACGCTCGCCGCTGCACTGTCGGCGGGCGCGACGATGTTGGAAGCCGCAAACCTCGCAAACCATGCGGCGGGCATTGTTGTCGGCAAAGTTGGAACTGCGACCGCAAGCGCTGAAGAATTGTTAGCGACGTTTGCTTAAGAAAGTTTTCTTATCCCCTCCCAATCGGAGGGGGAAAAAGGGGAGGGTCTAGCGCGGTTAGCCCCTCTCCCTGCTCTCTCTCTTCTCCCAAAGGGAGAGGTAAGAACGGATTAACTAACGGCCATGATCGGCAAGTCGTTAAAGAACTACAAAATTCTCGAAAAGCTTGGCGTCGGTGGCCAGGGCACAGTCTATAAAGCGAGTGACGCCAAACTCGGCCGCACGCTCGTTGTAAAAGTTCTGCCTCCAGAATTAACTTCCCGAGAAACCAATCTGCGACGTTTCGAACGCGAAGCTCGACTTGCCTCGTCGCTGGATCACCCAAACATCTGCACCATTTTTGATCTCGACGAAGTTGATGGCGTTCACTTCATCGCTATGCAGCACGTTGAAGGAAAAAACGTGCGGCAGTTGGTGAACGGACGACCGCTGGAATTGAAGAGCACGTTGTTGATCGCGATTCAAGTCGCCGACGCACTCGCCGCCGCTCACGCACGCGACATCATTCATCGCGACATCAAATCGGGCAACGTCATGGTTACGCCGTCAGGCCAGGTGAAAATTCTGGATTTCGGTCTGGCGAAGTTGCTTGACGATACGGACGATAGTTCGCGGTCGACAATTCATCGCACGGATCTCACCGAGGTTGGTGTTCCGTACGGCACTGCAACTTACGCAGCGCCGGAACAGGCGCGTGGCGATCGGGTCGACAAGCGCGCCGACGTTTTTTCCACTGGCGTGCTGCTGTACGAAATGCTCACCGGCACCTGGCCGTTTCGTGGCAAGACGACGATCGATGTGCGTCACGCTGTGCTGCACGATCCGCCCGTTCCGGTAACTGAGCTACGCAAGGAACCTATTCCAGCGCGTCTCCAACAAATCCTCGATCGCTGTCTGGCGAAGGAGCCTCGCGATCGTTATCAGAAAATGGAAGAGCTGCGCGATGATCTGCGGGCCGTGCTGCAGGAAGTAACTTCGTCGAGTGGCACTGGCGAAGGTTTCACCAGCGTGCTGCCGGAACCGGCGCGTCATCTGGGTGGCGAAGGTCGCGTTTCGCGCGCGTTTCGCTGGCTGAAAGGTAAGCCTAAACCTGACTCGACATCTGCGCCCGGTCTCACCACGCCGACTAAGCCAACGATTCACGAGACACCTTTCGTCACCATCGCCGATCCGACTAAGAAGACTTTAGCGATACTTCCCTTCCGTAACTTAAGCAACGATCCGGGCTCGAGTTTCTACGAATTCGCCCTTGCGGATGCGGTGATTACAGAGCTGGCGCGGGTGCGTTCGCTCGTCGTCAGACCTTCGTCAGTGATTGCGAAATACCAGGGGCAACAAGTTGACGCGCGCGATGTCGGCCATGATTTGCGGGTCAACGCTGTGTTGACCGCCGGCTTCATGCACGCGGGCGGACGCTTTCGCGTGACGGCTCAACTGCTGGACGTCGAGTCGGGAGACATCCTGTGGAGCGATCGCATCGACACGTCAACTGAAGACATCATTGCAGTGCAGGACGAGATCGCCCAACGCATTGTCGAAGGACTGCGACTCGAGCTGAGCCCGGCTGAACAAGACACCATTGCGAAGCCCGCCACGCAAAACGCCGCGGCGTACGAGCAGTATTTGCGCGGACGTGATTTTTTTGCCCGATTCATTTTCAGCACGATTGCACAGGCAGACTGCGACGCCGCCATTGAACATTTTCAACGCGCGATCGAACTCGATCCAAACTTCGCGCTCGCACTCGATGGCCTGGGCGCGAGTTATGTGAATCGAGTGTTCAAAGGGTTCGGCGGCGCTGAAGACTACGAACGTGCGGAAGAAGCCTTCTCGAAGGCGTTGTCTATCGATCCCAAGTTGGTCGAAGCGCGCATGCTGATGGTTTTTGTCTACCTCTGGCGCGGGCAAAAACAGAAAGCGCGCGAAGAAGTCGCGAAGGCACGCGCGGAAGCGCCGGATGAAGCGGTGGTTCATTTTGTGAAGGCGACACTGCACCGTCTTGACGGTGAGTATGGCCGCGCTCTGCGCAGTTACGATCGGCTAATGCGACTCGATCCTGCGGCCCACGTCGTAGCCAGCTACAACCGCGCGCTGGTTTACATGTACATGGGAAACTTTGAGGAGACGAACAAGCAACTCGATCACGCTGGAGATCCGGAGAATCCACTGGTGCAAACTTTTCGCGCGCTCGCTCTTTATTACACCGGCCAAACCGACGAAGCAGCCACACGCATGCAGGAAGTGGTGGCGAAGCATCCGCGACTCCATGGAATCCGGCCGTTTATGGCGATGTTTTTGAGTGCCCAGGGCAAGCACGAAGAAGCACTAGCGCAACTGAACGAATCGGTCATCCGCACCGCCGAAGTAGATCCCGACATTGCCTACTCGGTCGCTTCGGTTTACGCGGTTGAAGGAATGCGAACGCAGGCGTTTGCATGGCTGGCACGCTCGATCGCACTGGGAAATGAAAATTATCTTTGCTTTGAAAGTGATCCAAACTGGGCGGCCCTGCGAAACGACGAACAGTTTAAGGAACTAATGAAAAAAGTCCGCGACGCTCATGCAAGCCATGGCATCAAGACGGGACCATCCAATTAGTCTGTAATTCGTCTTTAGTGTTTCTTGTGTTCGTGTTCTTCGTGGATCAAGCTTTTACCGCACCCGATAAGATCCACTAGAAACACGACAGAACCGAAAACAGACGAAAGTACCAAGGGGAAAACAACAGATTGTTCATGCCTAACAAATCACACTCGATAGTTTCTTACGTCGCTGCAACGCTGGTTTCGCTTTCGTTGATGCTGGGTGTCACATTTGGCGTTCAGCCCCAACGCCAGCGGCGCGTGGGAACGTCGTCAACGCAACCGACGCCCACCCCCAGCCCGACGCCAATAATTGCTCCTACTCCAGCAGCTGCTGAGACGGCGACTCCGGAAGCGTCACCTTCGCCAACTCCCGATGTCGCAGCGATACGCGTCGCGGCTACAACGCGAAGTCTTTCCGAGTTGCAATCGCGCATCACGCAAATCCTGCGCAAACCCGACTTCGACGCGGCCACCATTGGCGTCAAGGTGGCTTCCTTGACTACCGGAAAAGTTTTGTTCGAAGAGAACGCCAACAAGTTGTTGCGCCCGGCTTCGAACATGAAGCTTTACTCCGTTTCGGCGGCGCTTGATCGACTCGGCCCGGACTATCACTTTGTCACTTCCGTTTACGCGCACGCAAAACCCGATGCGGCGGGAATCATCAGCGGGGATCTAATCATTTACGGTCGTGGCGATCCTTCGCTCGCCGCGCGCTTCAATAGCGGCGACTACTTCAAGGGCATCAACGATCTCGCGTCACGCATCGCCGCCGCCGGAGTCAAGCGCGTTGAAGGCGACCTCGTGGGCGACGAAACATATTTCGTCGGACCGCAGTACGGCTCGGGTTGGGAATGGGACGACTTACAGTGGTGGTACGGAGCGGAAGTCAGCGCCCTGACCGTGAACGACAACTCACTCGATCTGTTTGTAAAACCAGGCGCCCAGGTCGGGGCGCCGGCGGTGATCACAACCGGGCCCCCAGATCCGTTGCTGCGCATAATAAATAAAGTCGTCACTGCGGAAAGAAAAACCAAAAGAGATTTGATGGTCCATCGCGGACTCGCGGCAGACGAGTTGGAAGTTAGCGGCAGCATTGCCCTGGATGACAAGGGTTACACCGGCGGTATTGGAATTTCAAAACCGGCGTTACTTTTCGCATACTTGGTTCGCTCAGCACTGGCCGAACGAGGTGTGATCATTAGTGGCAAAACACGAACGATAGCGCCGGAATGGTCTGGTGGTTCTTCAAACTCTACCGTCGGGGATTTCTCGATAATCCCCTTCACTTTCCCCAAAAACTCTTCGGGCCAGAGTTACTCGATAACCCCCAGGCAGGCGCTCGTGGAAATTGCGCAGCTGCAATCGCCACCGCTGAGTGTCATTGCAGCTCAGACACTAAAACCCAGTCAAAATCTTTACACTGAACTGATCCTGCGCACGTTGGGAAAGGTCGCTCCGCTGCCATTGACCGCCGCTAATGCGAATCGCACCAGCGAAGAAGCCGGACTCGAAGTAGTGAAGGCTTTTTTGAAAGACGCCGGCGTGATGCCGCCCGCTTTGGTTTTGAGTGACGGTTCCGGTCTATCGCGCAACGATATGGTGACCGCGGCAGCAACCGTGCAGTTGTTGACTTACATGCACAGCCATCGTTATGCGATGCAGTTGCATGACGCACTGCCGATTGCCGGTGTTGATGGCACGCTCCGAAATCGACTCAAAGGCACGCCGGCTGAAAACAACCTGCGCGCCAAGACTGGATCGTTGAGTTCGGCCGCGAGTTTATCCGGTTACGTTAAGGATGCCGCAGGCGAAGATCTGGTCTTTTCAATCATGTTTAATAACTATCCGGAAGACGCGGATATTCGCGGCGGCGGCATTGATCCGATTGCAACCTTGCTGGCTGCGTTTACAGGCAAGACGCAGTAGCTTTCGTTGTGACGCAAACTGTTAGTTTGCGGACGGGTAGCAACACGCAAGCTAACAGTTTGCGTTACGAGGAGACTCTATGTCGTTAGATCGTTTGATTGAAAGTTGGACTGAAGTAAGAACGGGGCTTATTAAAGAAGCGTCGGAAGTACCCGAAGACAAGTACTCATTTCGCGCCACTCCTGACACACGTACCGTCGCTGAAATCCTGCAACACGTCATCGAAGCGCAAAAGATTCTCGTCGGCGAATCCTGTCGTCCGGACACAAACCTGATGCGACAGTCGTTTGCTGCTCACATCAAAGAGTATGCTCCGGAAGTCGCAGCGGTAACCGATAAAAATGGTTTGCTGGAACTACTGCGCGCGAGCATGGAAACAACTGAAGCGACCATTCGCGGTTGCGGCGATGGCTTGCAGGAAACAATGCGACGGTTCGACCAGAAGGAAGTTTCGAAGTTCGACTTTCTGAACTTCGGCATCGCCCACGAGATGTATCATCGCGGCCAGTTAACTGTTTACGAGCGACTGTTGGGAGTTGAGCCTGTGCTCACCAAACAGTTAGCGAAACTCTTCGCGCGCGGCTAACCCTCGACCATGCCTCCTCTTTTCACCAAGTTTCACGGCTTCGGCAACGATTACATCGTTATTGAAGCAAAGGCTCTCGCGCTAATGGGCGTCGCAGAAAGCGCCGCCCTCTCGGAATTTGCGCAGCGCATCTGCAATCGACATTACGGCGCGGGCGCTGACGGGATAGCGGTAGTTGGCCCATCAACGAGCGCTGACTTCCACGTGCGCATCTTCAACCCTGACGGCAGCGAGGCTTCGCTTTCTGGAAACGGCACGCGTTGCGCCGCTTCGTTTCTCTACTACAAACAACACTGGGCCGCGCCGGAACTTCGTCTGAGCACTCGCTCCGGCAACAAACTCTATACGCTGAAAGAATCCGACGGTCGCGGGAGCTACGTGTTCGACTCAGAATTAGGTGAACCGAAATTCGATCCCGCATCAATCCCGATGATCACCGCGGGGCCTCGCGACACCGTTGTTGATTACCAACTTAATTTTGATGATGAGTCGATCACAGTAACCGCCCTGCAAATGGGCAATCCTAACTGCTGTATTTTTGTCGACGACTTCGAGTCGCTTGACTGGCGACGAATTGGCAAGCGCCTGGAAAATCACGAGCAGTTTCCCGAGCGTACGAACGTGATTTTTGTGCGGGTTGAAGATCGACAGAACATTGAGTTGCGCATCTGGGAGCGCGGCGTAGGTGAGACTGAAGCGTCGGGCACTTGCTCCTGTGCGGCGGCCGTGGCGGGTATGGTTAAGAACAAGACTGACAGATTAGTGAACGTGAGAATGCCGGGCGGCAATGCAAAAATTCAGTGGCGCGGTGCAGGACTTACAGGCGAGGTTGTCATCACCGGCACTGCTGCAGTAATTTATGACGGCGATTGGCTCGTGAATGGTTGAATGAGCGAAAAACGCTCTCGTTTTTGAAGTTTCTTCCGATGTACTAAGCCCCGATACCCCCGATGTTAGACCCCTACTCTCCTTCCCGGCACTTTGGTAGTGTCTGTTTGCTGGTGAGCCTTCTGGCTCTAGCCGCCGTACTGAGCGCGTGCGGCAGCAGAGTAGTTTCCAAACCTGAAATAGATCACGATCAGCCAGTTAAAGAAATTCACACTAGTTTGCCGGCCTGGCTCGGCAATCCGGGACGAAATTTTTATGGCTCGGGGCCCTGGGACGAAGGGCCGTTGGAAGTTGTTTGGGCAAACGAGACGGATTTCATTCGCGGCAGACTGCATCCGGATCCGTGGGGCGGCACGTCCTGGCCCGGTCAACCTTCAGTCGATGGCACTCGCGTTTATTTTCCCTCGGCGGGCGGCACACTCTATTGCATCGACGTTAGCGACGGCCGCGTCATCTGGAAATTCAAAGCGAGGGACAGTTTCAAATCAACTCCCACTCTCGCCAGCGATCGCATCATCGCCAGCGGACTCGACCATCACGTCTATTGCCTTAACGCAAAAGACGGCGCGTTGCTCTGGGACTACGAAACGGGCTTTGAAGTTGACTGCTCCTCAAGTGTTGTTGATGGGCGCGTTTATCTGGGGAGCGAAGACGGATTTTTCTATTGTCTGAATCTTCAGGACGGAACGCTCATCTACAAAACCGAACGGTTGGGGTCGATGGAAGGAAGCTTTTCGCTGGTCGATGGGCGCATTTACACCGGCACTGAACAAGGCGACCTGTTCTGTTTGAATCAGACTGACGGAACGATCATCTGGAAGGCGCGCATCGGTGCTGACTCTGATTCAACGCCCGCAGTCGCCGACGGATTCGTGTACACCGCCGCTGAGGATGGTTACGTCACATGTTTTCGCCAGTCGAATGGCGAACTTGTTTGGAAGTTCAAAGCGGATGGTGGACTGAGCCGAAACTTCAAAGAGCGAAGCGGATTCTGGGCCAGCCCCATTGTCGTCAAGGATCGAATTTACATCGGGTCGAACAATGGCTACATGTATTGTTTGTCAGCCGACAAAGGCACGGTCGTATGGCAGCACCTGGTGCGCGCGCCGATCTGGGGAACCGCTCCCGTAATCGATGAGCGGTTGGTGTTTGGGGACAAATCCGGTTGGTTCTATATGCTCTCGACGAAAGACGGCAAGCCAATCAGTGAGCTGAAGATTGGCGACAACGTCAATTCGACGCCGGCGGTTCTCAATGGGCGAATCTACATCGGTGCGTTCAACGGCAAACTCTATTGCCTGCGGACCAAACCAAAGGGCTGGGCCGTCACGGAGGGATTGTCGGGTTGAGCAACGCCTCGCTGATTTATTTAGTCGACAACACGCTGGATGGCCAGGGTGCCAGCCCCAGAGAAATCCGCGCGGTCCTGGGGCGCATGCGCGACGGCGTGGAGATTCTGACTGAGCCTTATCACGCAGTCTCACTGAAACGCGTCAAGGCTCTGAATCCGTCGCACATTATCCTCAGTGGTCAAAGTCATCCCTGGGACCGTTACCAGGCGGGCTCACTCGATGGCGTCTTCGATGTCATCAGGAAAGCGTCGCAACCAACGCTCGGGGTTTGCGGTGGTCACCAGCAAATCGCGCTCTGTTATGGAGCCCCAATCGACTTGATGGAGCGGCTTGAACCTGGCGAGGGCTATGAGGGCGCGCGTCGTGAGCGCGGTTACTACCCGGTGAAAACAAGCGGCAAGGGATTGTTCAAAAACCTAACGGCTGAGATCACCGTCTGGCATTCTCACTTCGACGAGGTCAAGCAGCTCCCGGCCGGATTTCGTTGCACCGCCGCAAATGAGTCGTGCCCGATTCAGGCCATGGAGCACACGCAAAGACCGCTGTTTGGTGTGCAATTTCACCCGGAACTCTTTGATGAGACCCACCCTGACGGTCGAAAAGTGCTCGAAAACTTCTTAGAAATGTAAGACTTTCTGACTGTTTGTTCCGTGGTCAAACGGTCGACAATTGGCCTGTCGTATTGAAAGCTTGCGGTCACATTTCCCTGTCTCGTCCAACTCTAAACATTTCAGTAGTTACGCGAAATCCGGCCTGTTTTACACGGTTTTCAGGCCCTTTCTCGGTTGAAGGCCTCCTACCCGTGTGCTAGCCTCCTTGCTCTACAAGCGGGTTAAAGCCCGCTTGTTTTTGTTTGGACCACTCAGCTCTTTTCAGCGCATGCATCAAGGATGCAAGCCCCCAACTCCGGCTGACGTTGTTCCCAACTCCTTGAGCCGGAGGTCGAGTCTTAGGAAAGAACAGACTCGCGCACGGCGTTGAAAATATTTCTTACTTCGGACAGGAGACCCGACTGAATGAAAGCAATTGTTAGTAGAAGTGCAGTAGTTGCCGGAACCCTTCTCATTGGTTTGATAGCGTTTTCCGCAACCCCCTCAATCGCAGACACACCGTTTTCACGTTCCCTATCGCAGAAGGAAGTTACACTGGATCCGTCAGGGGTCACTGGTAAGGTTGGCAGCGAAGATTCAGCCAGGGTGGTCGCTCCCAATCTGGTAACTGCCGATCCGGCCGGGCCGACGGGACCATTCGTAGCGACGGCGTATAGTTTGAGAGGCCGGACGGCTAGCGGTCGCATGGTTACTCGAGGCTTAATCGCTGCCGATCCACGCGTGCTACCACTCGGAACTCGCGTCCGACTCGATCACCCAGGTTACACCGGAGAATATCTGGTGGCAGATACCGGTGGTGCAATCCGCGGCCGGCGCATCGACATCTGGACACCGAGCACCGGCGAAGCAATGCGCTTTGGCCGACGGACAGTAAAGCTCACAGTTCTAAGCTACGGAGGACGCAAAGTCCGACGCATAGCAAAAGGGTAACAAGAAAAACAGCACGAGAAGCGCGGCAGGAGGTCCGACCTTCCTGCCTTTTTCATTTTTGGGGCCATGAGGTCACTACCACCGCGCGGAAGCGGGTGGGTCTTTCGATTGACGATTTCCGATCGCCCATTGGTTTTGGGCGAAAACACCAATCTGAAATCGGCAATCGACAACCCGATCACCCACCCGCTATCGCGTGGTGGTACGAACCTCATTGCTCTACGATCCGTGGCCTCGGCGACACGCCTGACCGAAGCCCTTCAGCGTGTTAACATGACCGGGCAAATCCAAACCAATTGCGCATGAGGTTTTGAGGTAACCATGCAAGTTTCCAGGCAACCGTCTGAGAACAACAAAGAGATTCCTGTCGCCGAACCACTGGTTCAAGTATCCCGCGGGGGCATCACTGAATCGCGCCATCGAGGCCACGTCGTTGCGGTCGAACCAGACGAAACCATCGTCGCTTACCTCGGTGGACCGGAAACAGTTAGTTACCTTCGCTCATCGGCCAAACCGCATCAGGCGATTCCCCTGGTGGCCTCAGGCGCCGCGGATCGTTTCGGCTTCGACGAACGAGAAATAGCACTCGCTTGCGCTTCGCACAGCGGCGAACCGATCCACACGGAAGTCGCCGCTTCGATGCTCAAGAAGATCGGGCTTGGCCCTGAAGCTTTGAAGTGCGGCGTCCATGAACCCTTTAGTCCCACTGTCGCGCGCCAGCTGAAGGAAAACAAACAAGAACCCAACGTGCTGCAGAACAATTGCTCGGGCAAGCACGCCGGGATGTTAGCGTTGGCTCTGCATCTTGGAGCGCCGACCGAAACGTACGATGAACCAACGAATCCGGTACAGCTGGCGATCGGCAAAGTTGTCTCGCAGTTTTCCAGCATTGCAATTGAAGACATCGCTGTGGCTGTCGATGGCTGCGGCGTCCCGGTGTTTGGCATCACGGTGAAGGCAATGGCGTTGATGTACGCTCGCCTTGTTGCTCCACCGGCAGACTACGATGAAGACACCAGAGCGGCCTGCACGCGCATCGTCGCAGCGATGAGCACTCATCCGGAGTTGATTGGTGGCACAACTGATCGCCTGGACACGGAGATCATGAGGGCCGCACCCGGACGCTTAGTTTCGAAAGTCGGTGCTGAAGGCGTTTACACCGTCGGGATTTTGCCCTGTGAGTACTGGCCAAAGGGGTTGGGCCTCGCACTCAAAATTGAAGATGGCGATGACCATCGGGCGCGTCCAACCGTAGTTATTGAATCACTCAGGCAGCTGGGAATCTTGAATGACGAGTCGTTGGAAGCCGTTTCGCGCTACGCGTTTTTCCCGGTTCGCAATCGCCGCGGTGACGTGGTGGGAGAGGTGACCGCGAACTTTGAATTGAACCGTACGAAAGGTTAATTGAACTGTTTTATGGACAGCGTAGGAACCCAATTCAGCAAAAGTGATGAGGCGGCGTTGAGTCAGCCGCCACTCCAGCGCGATGCCAACGGAGATGTCGATCTGGATTCGGTTCCGGAAGTAATCCAGTGGTTTCTCGACTACGACCAGCGCGTGGCGATCGTCCGTCACCCGAACGTCGAAGAAGTGTTCCATTGGAAACAGGATCTCAGCCGGAGTCAGGGCGAGATCGTTTTCGACTTCAAACAAGCGCAGGATCGCGTAGCCATCGGCATCATTCAAGCGCTTGGTGAATACGACAACGAACCAGCCTTGCATTCCTGGATCGGCCAACTGCTCAATGCCCTTGACACGGCGGCCAAAGCCAATGAATCTACTGCCGAAAGTTACCAGCTCGATCTGCAGGGCGGCGGTTCAATAATCAAAGAGGCGGAAAAAATTCCCTCGGAACGCGGCCGCCGCGATTTCTTAATCAACTGTTGGCTGGAAACGCTCTGCACCGCCGAGGCTCGCGTGCTTGGCTGGCTATACAAGGAACTCTACGGGAAGCCATTTGCTCCTTAAAAATAGTCTCAGTCGCCAGTCGTGAGTCCACAGTCAGCGGGCGCGGTCGATTCACGGAGAGATCGGAGACTGACCACGGTGGACTGGAGACTTCAATTTAGATGAACGACTCTTTGCGCGCGCTCTTTCCAGTCACAGAGCACGCGATCTACCTCAACCACGCGGCAGTTTGCGCGCCGCCCCGTCCAACCATCGAAGCCGTACAGTCGCAACTCGCCGATGTTTCCAACAATGGATCGGTTAACTTTCGTCAGTGGTTGGTGGTGAAGGAAAGTGCCCGCCAACTTCTCGCCGGCATGCTCCACGCACGACCCGAACAAGTCGCATTCGTTCGCAACACATCAGATGGTTTGTCGACGGTAGCCAACGGTTTCGCGTGGCAACCGGGTGACAACCTCGTCACGTTTCGTAATGAGTTTCCCTCGAACCTGTATCCGTGGTTGCGGCTCCGCGAAGCTGCAGGAGTTGAAGTTCGAGTAGCGGAAGAGCGCGAGGGTCGAGTTGATCTTGATGAACTGATCGGGTTAATCGATGACCGGACTAGAATCGTCGCGATCAGTCAGGTGCAGTATGCCTCGGGATTTCGCGCGGACCTGGAACGGCTGGGAAAAGCTGCCCGCGCTCACGATGCGTTGCTGGTGGTCGACGTGATTCAAGGTCTGGGAGTGATTCCGGTGGATGTTGAAGCTGAACTGGTGGATGTCGCCGCCGGCAGCGGGCATAAGTGGTTGCTGACACCGGAAGGCGTGGGGTTTTTGTACCTGTCTGACCGCGCTCGTGAACGCGTTCAACCAACGCTGGTCGGCTGGACGAGCGTGCCTAATCCCGAAGACTACGAAAACTTCGAGCAGGGATGGAATCGGGGAACCCTCGCCTGGGAAACCGGTACGGCGCCGATTGCTCTAATCCACGGCTTGGAGGCGAGTCTAAGATTGTTAGAAGAAGTGGGAGTGGGCCGAATTCAAAGTTACCTGAACAACTTAACCGATCACCTTTGTGCACGACTGCGAGACACAACCTATCAAGTGATCAGTTCACGGCAGACGCTGGAAAAATCTCAGATCGTTTGTATTCGTCACAGTCAGCACTCACCGCTGGAACTCTATAGCCACCTCAAAAAGCGAAACATTATTACCGCTCCGCGGGGAAGAGGCCTACGCATTTCACCTCATTTTTTTAACACCGTCGGGGAGATCGACGAATTAGTCGGCTCACTTCCTGAGTAGTTAGATTCACCAAACAGCGAGGTTTTATGATTCTCTGAGCGATTATCGTTCGGAGGTTAACGAGCGATGTATTGAACGTGTACGCCATTCGCCCCGATCTGATTCCGGAATAATGTTCGCGTCGTTACGACTTTCGCAGTTTACGAGGAAATTTGTGAGACTCGTGCGACGGGCACTCAATGTTGGCTAATGGCACGGTCATTGCCAAAGGAGAATCAGAACAAGAAGGGTATAAAGGGTAAATCGGGTCAGGCTCAAGATTGCGGTGAGTGGAAGCTTTGGGGGAGGCGTCCTCTCACGAATTTGAAAACAAGCGCAACTCTTTCGGGGGAACGGAGTCTCGCTTGCGCGCAATCAACGAGCAATCATTGCGGTGCTGCTGATCGACGTCCTGAAGGGGCTTGGGGGAGCCTCCCAGGAAGATCAGCAGCCCGCATTAGTGTTTTGTAACTATCAAAAACGGCGGACGATTCTTTCGTCCGTCGTTTTGTTTGAATTGGCAATGTGGTCGGATTCGGTTAGTTTCTGCGCTCGAGCAATCTTCTGGGATCGGTCTCCGGAGTCAACTCATCCAAATTCAATCGCAGCATCGCATCTGAATCAGCGTAGGCTTCTCGCGCGCGCTGCTGTGAGCGGCGCACGCGAAACAAAAGCGCACCGGCGAAGCCTCCGACTGCCAAACAAGCCAACAGCGCCAACCCCGAAGTCTTAACTACCGAGACCAGAACCCCTAACGTAGTTTCGGTAAATTCGCGGGTGGCTTTCTCCAGAGAAAACGGATTCTCCCCGAGCCACTGCACCACCTGCTGATACTTCACCTGATCAATTAGCTGATTCGCAGCTTGCTCGTCAGTGCCATTGAAAACAAACACAGCGTAATTACCCACGCGACGATAGCCAGTAGGCGTAGGCTGTCCCTGTGTACGTAGCTCCTGAATCCGGGCCACGATTCGTTCGTTATTGTCGGTTGCGAGTTGGGGTGTATTGAACTCAACGATGACTAACTGCGCCGCTCCATAATTAGCCGAAGCCGCTGCCACGCCGCCTTCGAAGCTGATCGAATCGAAAATTGGCTGGTTAGGTACGTTGGCCTTCAGCATCGGAACGCTGATGGCATATTGCGAATGCAAATCTCCGTTTTCCCAACCCGGCAAGTGTTTTACTACGGCCGGAATGTCTCCTTCACCTTTGTCCAGTGAATCAGCCAAAAGCTGAGACAGATTCTTGAGCGCTTCCGGTGCTTGCGGATCGTTTTTTCTGGTCTGAACGACAACGTAAGCTCGCCCCCTGGCAAACCGCACCATGGCTGGGGAAACGGTACTGCTCGTTTCGAGCCCAACCAAAGTTCCGTTTTTGCTACCCACCACATCAGTTCCGCTTGTAAGTAATGCATAGGCGCTCGAATCAGAGCGAGTGAGAACCATTGAGACAACGATCGCTTCGCCTCGCCTGGATTTGTACATTCGATTTGCAGCAGAGATCGCGTTGAATTCTCGGAGTTCATTCTCCATCGAGACTTCAAAGGCGCTGCCGGGTGCGGTTGCCTTGAATTCACCGATTACTGACGGCAGAAGTTTGTTGGCTTCTTCAGGTGGAAACAACGGAGTGGCTGAAGCAGAAACGGTTGCACACAACAAAATCGCGAGCAAACTCAATCTTGTCGGACGCAAAAGTGACATCAATCGAAGAGACTTCACTACGATTAGAAACCTGGAAGGACACAAAGGTTCCCTGGACGTAATACATTTGTCCAAACTCATGATTGCAGTTTAATGCCGTCGTCGGAGTTCGCGCAAAAGCAGGTCGGCATAGTAGCGGGGTCGGCTGATGTTGTGCAGAACAGTAGTGCCGCCCAACTCACTGGCATTGTCGATCAGCAGATCGCCAAAGCCGAAGAGTCGCTGCGGGATAGTAGCGGAAACGGTCACATCCTGAATCTTGCCTAGGGGAATATTGCGCGTGGATCGAGCTATTAGGCCTTTGTCGATTTCGATCTTGGAATCGGTCAGTGTGTAGCGCACCAGATTGCGCTTCAGATGATAAAACCCGGGGATGAACAGCAACGCTAGCGCGATCGGAATTGAGATGAGAGCGGAAACGTGGATCAGTGCCAGCAAAAACACCAGTGCGATGGCAGCGACGATCGTCAGGGCATAACCCAGCCGGATGAAAATCATGGTGGGACGGACCGTGAAAATCACTTCTTCGTGGTCGTCGAGCAACTCACCGCTCAAGTTCGCCGGAACCGGGACGCCCTGCTGGGCGCGCACGATTCGAGTTGCTTCGGGATCTTCAGCCCGCGCTCCGCAGTCGGAACAGAAGTTCTTGCCGGGGGCTATGTAAGCTCCGCAATTCGAACAATGCATTGACTATTTTAGCGAAGGAGCAGGTGTCGGATTGCTATCCACTGGAAGTCCAGCGGTTTGCCATCCCTGAAAACCACCGAGAAGCGCCGCAGCGTTTGTAATACCTTTTGATTTGAGATCGACCACCGCACGGGCGGACGTATGTTCGTTCACTCAAGAGCAATAGGTCACTATGAGCTTATTGCTCGGCAGCTCACTAAGGTGATTGCCAAGCTCAGCCTCCGGTATCAACCGGGCGCCACGAATGTGCCCCTGATCAAACGACGCCTGGTTGCGCACGTCAATTACGACGGCTTCATTGCGCTCCAACATGCCCTTAAGTTCGGCAAGGGTAACGCGCCGAGCGCCATCAGGTGGCAGCGGCGCATTCGCTTGCGGGTCTCCCGGTGTAGTTCGCGCACTCTTGAATTCGTTGGAATTGCACGCGGTTAAGGCGACGATGCCAAGAGTTGAAACTGCGATGAACAAAAGAAAAAGACGCATTAATGACCCTCCAGAAACAAACAATCGTATATGACTAATGCTTATTTCATATGCCCAGTTTGCATTTGTCAACGTCGCCCGCCCTGCGCGCGTGGTATATTGCCGTCTCGCTAAACCAACACTGAAAGCTCGCATGCTGGAAGAACCACAAAACCGCGCGGTTCAGTGGGCCAAGGTCATCGACCACACGCGTTGTATTGGCTGCCACGCCTGCACAACGGCCTGCAAGTCGGAGAACCTGGTCCCGCTCTCGGTCACGCGTACTTATGTAAAACACGTTGACGTCGGCGTGTTTCCGCAGGCACGCCGCGCGCATCAGGTGACTCGCTGTAATCAATGTGTGCACGCACCGTGTGTCACCGCCTGTCCGACCACCGCGATGTTCAAACGCGCTGATGGCATTGTCGACTTCGACAAATCAATTTGCATCGGTTGCAAAGCCTGCATGGCCGCCTGTCCATACGATGCAATTTTCATCAACCCTGAAGATCACTCCGCGGAAAAATGTAACTTCTGCGCCCACCGGATCGACATGAACCTCGAGCCGGCTTGCGTAGTCGTTTGTCCGACGCAGGCGATCTTAGTCGGCGACATGAACGACGGCGATTCTTACGTTGCGCAAATTATCAATCGTGAGGCAGTCGCAGTGCGGCGACCAGAAAAAGAGACGCTGCCAAAGTTGTTCTACAAAGGCGCGCACCAGGCGACGCTCGATCCACTCGCCGCCCGCCGGCCCGACGGTGGCCTTTTTATGTGGAGCGAACAACAGGAAAACTCGTCGCAGGTAGTCGCAGGCAATCCCAACTACAACAACAGCTCGGCAGCCGCGCTCCTGAGTTACGACGTGGCGCACGCGATTCCCTGGGACTGGAAAGTCAGCCTTTACACCTGGACCAAAGGCATCGCCAGCGGCGTGTATCTGGTCGCGGCGTTGCTTCTGTTATTCGGAGTCTTAAATCCGGATGGGGCAATCTGGTTATGGGCCACGCCAGTCATCTCTGGATTTTCCCTCGCGGTCACCGGTGGCTTGCTTATCTGGGACCTCGAACACCCAGCACGCTTTTACATGATTTTCACGCGACCACAGTGGCGCAGTTGGCTGGTGAAAGGCTCCTTCATCATTGCTGGCTACACGCTGGTGCTGGCAATCCACTTCGTTGGTAGTTTGCTCGGCTACGTTTCACTGCAACGCTGGCTGATGATTCCCGGCATTCCATTGTCGATCATGACAGCGGTTTACACTGCGTATCTTTTCGCGCAGGCGAAGGCTCGCGACATGTGGCAAAACCCGTTGCTGCCGCCACATCTTTTAGTGCAGGCGCTGCTGCTCGGGTCGGCTATTCTCATGTTGGCCGCAACCTGGATAGGCGAAGCTCCGTCTGACGATCTCGGTTCTGCGTTTAGTGGCTTGCCGTTCGGCATGGTTGCCGCAACTCGCATCCTTGCCGTTTCGAGTTTGCTGCATCTGCTGATGATCTGGGGCGAAGTGACGTTGACTCATCCGACTACGCACGCGCGTCTGGCAATCTGGGAAATGACGAGAGGTAGGTACCAGAACGACTTCTGGTTCGGTGTCGCTCTCTCAACCCTGGGCGGATTGATACCCGCGCTGGTGCTACTCGGTTACCTGAACCCGATGCTGAGCGCCGCCGGAGCGCCAATGGCTTTAGTGGGAATGATGCTCTACGAGAACGCTTACGTGCAGGCCGGACAGTCGGTGCCACTCGCGTAGAACAGAATGAGCAGCAAGAACGACAACAACGAAACGTTTTATCCGGGTCCCTCGCGCAGTCATCTCGCTGCGTTTCCGCCAAAGGAGCGCTGGCATGATTGGACAGAACTCGACTCGCGCGCGTGGCCGCGGCGCGTCGAGCGTCACTACTCCCTCGTTCCGACAACTTGCTTCAATTGCGAGTCGGCCTGCGGCCTGCTGGCCTACATCGACAAAGTCACGGGTGAAGTGCAGAAGTTTGAGGGGAACCCCGAGCATCCGGGTTCACGCGGACGCAACTGCGCCAAGGGTCCCGCAACACTCAACCAAATTCACGATCCGGACCGCATTCTTTATCCACTGAAGCGCGCCGGCAAACGCGGCGAAGGAAAGTGGGAACGCACCACCTGGGACGAAGCGCTCAACGACATCGCCGCGCGCATTCGCAAAGCGATCGTGGAAGAGCGTCGGAATGAAATCATGTACCACGTCGGACGTCCGGGCGAAGACGGATTCACTGAACGCATCCTCGCCGCCTGGGGCGTTGACGGCCACAACTCGCACACCAACATTTGTTCGTCAGGCAGTCGTGAGGGTTACCAACTCTGGATGGGACTTGATCGCCCGAGTCCAGATCACACGAACGCCAAAGTGATTCTGCTGATCAGCGCGCACCTGGAGTCGGGCCACTATTTCAACCCACACGCCCAACGCGTAATCGACGGCAAGGCCAACGGCGCGAAGCTCATCGTTTTCGACACGCGGCTTTCACACACGGCCACCCACGCTGACTATTGGGTCGCGCCTTATCCGGGTTCCGAAGCGGCGATGATGTTGGCGATCGCGAATTATCTGATTCAGAACAATCTCTACAACCGCGAGTTCGTACGGCGCTGGTGGAACTGGGAAGAATACCTGCGGACGCGGGCCGCAGGTCAGGGGTCAGGGTTCAGAGATCAGAGGTCAGAAGGCGACAAGGTGCATCAAGATGAGGCTTCCAGCGTTGCCTCTCAGGTTGGGAAGGTGGGCTTGCCTCCGCCCAACTTTGAAGACTTTGAACTCCTGCTAAAACAGCTCTACTCCGAATTCACCTTCGAATTCGCCGCTCAGGAATCCGGCGTCGACGCCAAAACAATTGAAGAGATCGCAAAACTAGTCGCCACCGCCGGCACGCGTTTTTCCAGTCACAACTGGCGCAGCGTTACCTCCGGCGTCAGCGGCGGTTGGACCGTAGCCCGCGCGCTGTTCATGGTAAACGCACTGCTCGGCGCGATCGCCACTGAAGGCAGTGTGTTTCCCAACGCCTGGAATAAGTTTGTGCCGAAGCCGATTCATACGCCGCCGCATCCGAAGGTGTGGAACGAAACGCAGTGGCCGCGCGAGTATCCGCTCTCGATGCACGAGATGTCGTTTTTGCTGCCGCACTTCCTGAAAGACGGACGCGCCAAAATCGATGTTTACTTCACGCGCGTTTATAACCCGGTCTGGACCAACCCCGACGGTTTTTCATGGATTGAAATGCTGACCGATCCGGATCTTGTCGGTTGTTACATCGCACTCACACCGACCTGGAACGAAACGTCATATTTCGCTGACTACGTTTTGCCGATGGGCCACGGCTCCGAACGTCACGACATTCACTCCTACGAAACGCACGATGCGCAGTGGCTCGGTTTCCGCCAACCCG
This sequence comes from Pyrinomonadaceae bacterium, assembly GCA_035472495.1. Classification (GTDB taxonomy): domain Bacteria; phylum Acidobacteriota; class Blastocatellia; order Pyrinomonadales; family Pyrinomonadaceae; genus PSRF01. Next base: position 983,095 of record DATIPD010000011.1, read on the forward strand.
TGATGAAAGCGCAGCGACAACGTGAAGGCGAAACGGTGAACGATACCCGTGAGGTGAATCCCGGCGAAGTGTGGGAAGAAAACGAATTCTGGATGGAGCTCACCTGGCGTATCGATCCCGACGGCAGTCTTGGCATCCGCCAGTATGTTGAGTCGAAAAAGAATCCCGGCACACGCCTCGGTGTCGAGGAATACTACGAATGGATTTTCGACCACTCGCTCCCAGGGCTTCCTGAGAAAGCCGCGGCGGAGAATCTGACGCCGCTGCGGTTCATGCAACGCTACGGCGCGTTTGAGATAGCCACAAAGGTCGGCGCGAAGTACGAAGAAGTTGTTGGCGCCGAAGAACTGGAAGACGTTCAGGAAGATGCGCTCGGCCGCGTCTTCACACGCGCTGCCAAACCCGCATCATCGAACGTCGTGCCGGTGCCGAGTCCCGATGGTGATGCTGACGGACGCCGTCTGGCGGGCGTCAAAGTTGACGGTGAAATCAAACGCGGCTTCCCGACACCGAGCGGCAAGCTGGAGTTCTACTCGCGCACGATTGCCGAATGGGGTTGGAGTGAATACGCGATTCCCACCTACATCAAGAGCCACGTTCATCCCGACAATCTGGAAGCGGATCAAATGATTTTGATTTCAACGTTTCGGCTGCCGGTCCAGATTCACACGCGCAGCGCCAACGCCAAGTGGCTGGACGAGATCGCGCACACAAATCCGCTTTGGTTACACACGAGTCATGCTGCAAAACTCGGCGTGCGCACCGGCGACTTGCTGCGCGTGGAAACTGAGATTGGTTACTTCGTCCTGCGCGCGTGGGTTACGGAAGGAATTCGCCCGGGCATCGTTGCCTGCAGTCACCACATGGGTCGTTGGAAAACAAACGATCAAAATGGGAACACAAGCAGCGCCGGGACCGCGGGTGATAAGGGGATCTCGGCTGCTGGTTTCGCGGGCGATAGTGCTGTTATCGCCGGCGTCCCGCCCGCAATGAGCGCGAAGCGCGAACAGATCTTTGAAACCGGCCAGCGTCAACTGATGGCCACAGTGAAACTCGATCGCAAAGAATCCGCGTGGACCATGAAGCGAGAAAAAGGCGCGGCACCTTACGAGTCGAAGGATCCTGACACGATGCGCATCTGGTGGAACGACGTGGGCGTCCACCAGAACATGACCTTTCCCGTCCATCCCGATCCGATTTCAGGAATGCACTGCTGGCACCAGGCCGTGCGTGTGGTGGTGGCCAAACCGGGCGACACCGCCGGCGACATTCACGTCGACACCGCCAAATCGCGCGAGGTTTACAAAAAGTGGCTGGCGATGACCCGCCCGGCTGACAAATTCTCACCAGACGGCACGCGCCGGCCTTACTGGATGCTGCGCCCGCTGAAGCCGGCAAGGGATGCGTACAAGCTCTCGGAGATCTAGCACTCAACGCAAAATCCGTCGCAACCCGATCCTACCGATGAACGGGTGGGTTTATTTTTCATCGTCCGCTTCGCGGACTGTGGTCATCAATCTCAGCGGCAAATCCCACAAATCCCACTTGCGCCCAAAAGCGATGCGATGGCATAAGAGTGAGCTATGCCTTACTCATTTCCTTACGTTGTTATCCTTAGCCATAGTTCGAGGGACAAAGAGATCGTTCGCGACGTTGCGGAGCGGTTGCGGGCGGACACGCGTGTAAAAATGCGAACGGTGAAACGAATATGAGCGACGAATTCCAATTCGACGTCTTCATTTCCTACTCCAGCAAGGATAAGGCGTGGGTGCGCGGGGAACTGCTGAAACGCATCGAACAGGCGGGGCTGAAGGCTTTCATCGACTTTCGCGACTTCACCCGCGGCGCGCCAAGCATCAATGAGATGGAGCGCGGTGTGGTGCAGTGCCGGAAGACGCTGCTCATTCTCACTCCGGATTACGTCGCGAGCGGATGGGGCGAGCTCGAAAACATCATGGTGCAAACGCTCGACCCGGCGAATCGCGATCTGCGCACGATTCCACTGCTTAAGGCGGAATGCAAAAAGCCCCTCCGCATCGGAGCGCTCACCCATATCGATTTCACCGACGACGCGGACCTCGATCTCGCCTGGCGCCAGCTTCTCACCGCCCTGGGCGCTGCGCCGGAACTGCCGCCACCGAAGGAACCCGAGCACGCGACGTGGTATCTCGCGCATCCCTACCCGATGCCGCCGAACTTCACCGGGCGCGTTTCCGAGCGCGGCACGCTCACCCGCTGGCTGAATGAGGACGCCGCGCATCCGCTGCTTGTGCTGCGGGCGCTGGGCGGCTTTGGCAAAAGCGCGCTCACCTGGCACTGGCTCACGCACGACGTGGACGCGAAGCAATGGCCGCACGTCGTCTGGTGGAGCTTCTACGAGGGCGATGCCAGCTTCGACCACTTCGTTGCGGAAGCGCTCGTCTATCTCTACGGCGAGCAGATCAAGGCGCAGAAACTTTCCGCGCGCGACGCGCTCGTTGCCTTGCTGAACGGACTACATCAGTCCGGAACCCTGCTCGTGCTCGATGGCTTCGAGCGCGTGCTGTGCGCCTTTGGCGGCCTGGAAGCGGCGTATCAGGGCGACGAGGCGAAGCCCACCGATCATGATCACGACTGCGTGTCGCCGCTGGCCGAGAACTTCCTCTACAACCTCGCGACTCTGCCGCAGCTTCGTTCGAAGGTGCTACTCACCACCCGACTCCGCCCCCGCGTCGTGGAAGCCAAAGGCGGCGGCCTATTGGAAGGCGGCCGCGAAATCACACTCCAACAGATGCAGCCGGAGGACGCCGTGGCCTTCTTCCATGCGCAAGGCATCCGCGGCACGCACACCGAGATCGAGCTGGCCTGCGAGCCTTACGGCTATCATCCGCTCAGCCTGCGCCTGCTCGCCGGTCTCATCATCGGCGACTTCCAGCAGCCCGGCGACATCGCGGCGGCGAAGCGGCTGGATGTGAGCGGCGATCTCGTCCAGCGGCAGCATCATGTGCTGGAGCAAGCCTACGAAAGCCTCACGCCCGCACGGCGGAAGCTGCTCGGCGCCATCGCCTGCTTCCGCTGGGCCGTGAGCTACGACACACTGCAAGCAGCCACCGAATCCACCGAATCCACCGACACGCTCGACCGCGATCTTCGCGATCTCATCAGCCGCGGACTCCTGCATCACGAGGTGCAGGAACTCCGCTTCGATCTCCATCCCATCGTCCGCCACTACGCCTACGACCGGCTGGCTGCGCCCGAGCGCGCCGCCGCCCACACCCGCCTGCGCGATTACTTCGCCGCCGTGCCCGAGGTGGAAAAGGTGACGCGCCTGGAAGACCTCGCCCCGGTGATCGAGCTCTATCACCACACCGTCCGCGCCGGGCAGTTCGACGAGGCGCGCACGCTCTTCCACAACCGCCTCGCCACTCCGCTCTACTACCAACTCGGCGCCTACTCGTTGCGCATCGACTTGCTGCGCGCGCTTTTCCCCGACGGCGAAGACCGCCCGCCGCACCTGGAAGACGAGAACGATCAAGCCTGGACGCTGAACGCGCTGGCGATTTCCTACAGTCTCAGCGGCCAGCCCCGCCGCGGCGTGCCGCTGTATGAGCAGCACAACGCCATCTACGAGAAGCAGGGCGAGACGGGGAAGCGCAACCTCGCCATCGGCTTGGGGAACTTGGCCGCACAGCAACTTGCCATCGGCGCGCTACGGGCCGCCGATGCCAACCTGCGCCGCAGCATCGCGCTGTGCCGGGAGATCAAGGACGAGTTTTGGAAGGCGGTCGGGCACGCGGAATTGGGCCGACTACTGGCAAGCCGCGGCGAGTATGCCTACTCGGAAACGGAACTGACGACGGCGGCGAAGATGTTCGAGGAGCAGAACGTAGTGCAATATCATGGCGTCACCCGCGCCTACCGCGCGCAGTGCGAGCTGCTCCGGCTGCGCTCCGTCCAGGATTCTGCACGCCGCACTCCGAATTCCGCCTTGGCCGCGGCCCGCCGCGCGCTGGAACTGACGGACGAGACCGCGCGCACTAGTCACCCTTACGAGCGCGACTACGTCCGCGCCCATTGGCTGCTGGGCGCGGCGCACCGCGTCGCCGGCCAGCGCGACGAGGCTGAAGGCCACCTGCACGAGGCGCTGGAACGCTGCCGCCGCAACAACACCGTGGAGGCTGAAGCCGACATCCTCATCGACCTCGCGCGGCTGCGCGCCGCGACTGGCGCGCCGGACGAAGCCCTGCGGCTTGCTGAGGAGGCGCGGGTAATCGCCGAGCGCAGCGGCTTCGTGATGCAAGGCGCCGACGCCCACCTCGAACTCGCCAGACTCGCCCTTGCCCGCGGCTACCAACCGCTCACCCGCGAGCACGCGCAGCAGGCCAAAGCCCTCGCCACCTGCGACGGCCCGCCTGATTACACCTACAAAGCCGCCTACGACGAAGCCACCGCGCTGCTCCAGCAATTGGCCTGAATTCATTCCCTTCGCTTGAGCTGAGCGACCAGAGCAAGGAACGCGCCGAGCGTCGAAGATGCGCACAGAAGGTAGCCAGAGGTGTGAACCTCTGGATCGTGGTTCGGTTTTGGAGTCGCGCGCTGAAGGTGCGCGCAGAGTCTTAGCGCATCTTCAACGCGCCATCGATGACTAAATCCCTTTTTCCACACGTTTCACGTCTGGCTACCTTCTAGAGGCATCTTCGACGGGCGGCTGCCCGTTTCCCAGCCGTTTGAATTGGACAGACAAGAATGTCTGTCCTACTCTTGACACGTTCAGCCTTCTTGCAATATACGTCCGGACGCTTTCCGCATCACGTCACGCCCTAATCTGGGACGCATGATTCATAAAAAGAGTCTCTTGCTATTAAATCGTCGTACCGTCTATTTGCTACCGCTGCTGCTGGCGTTTTGCGGCTGGAGTGCGTGCAAGACCGAAGCACCTTCAGGTCGCGACAACACCGCCATCAATCAGCAACGCGGCGGCGAAATCGTCGCTGAGTATCTCAAGCGCGATGCGGCGCCCTATCGCAAGAGTCGCGTCCGCATGACCATCGTTTCGCCTTCTGAACCACAGAAAGTTTACGAACTGGAAATTTGGCGCAAGCAAAGTTTTGGTGAGACGCTGACTCTGACGCACGTCGTTTCGCCGGCTGAGGAAAGCGATCTGGCGGCGTTAAGTATCGAGCGAAAAGACACGGCTACCGTGAACGTCAGCTTCGTTTCGTCGACCGGACAATTTCGGGAAACGGGAACTGAGAAGATGTTTTTTGGTGGACTGACCGCGCAGGAGTTGCTCGGCGAGTGGGACAAATACGATTATGCCTTGAAGGAGGAAAAGGACCTGAACGGCATCAGGGTTTACGATGTGGAAGGAACTTTGAAGTCGCTTGCCAGTTCGACCATTGCGCGCACCCGAACGCTTTTCCGTTCCGACACCTACATGCCCGCCGAGTTTCATCTCTTCAATTCAGCGGGCGAGGAGTTGCGAACTTTTCAAGTGAAGAATTATCGCAACGTCAGTGGGCACGACGTTTGTTGGTTGACCGAAATCGATAACCACGCCCGCCAGACAAAAGTCACTATTGAATCCTTGAGTGTCGAGTATCCGCAGCAGGCCGACGATTCGATCTTCACGCGCGAGCATGTGAAGCAGTTGGCGTTGAAACGATGAGCAATCAGCAACCAGCAATCAACAATCAGCAGTCCGCGGCGGAACCCGATATCGTCGTGCGCCTGGACAAAGTTGCCAAGGCCTACACCGACGGGCAAACGTTCTACGCCCTCAATGGCGTCGATCTGATCGTCAATCGCGGTGAGCGTCTGGCGATCATGGGCCCGTCAGGCTCAGGCAAATCGACGATGCTGAATCTGATCTGTGGACTCGACGTTCCCACTTCCGGTCACGTTTGGGTCGAAGAAACTGAACTCTCTCAGCTCAGCGACGACCAGCGCACGCGCTTGCGTCGGGAAAAGATCGGGATGGTTTTTCAGTCGTTCAATCTGCTGCCCACGCTCTCAGCTATCGAAAACGTTTCGCTACCTTTACGCCTGCGCGATCGTTCGCGCCGCGATGCCGAGAAAAAGGCGACGCAGCTGTTGGAACGAGTCGGCCTGCACCGGCAAATAACGCATCGTCCGGACCAAATGTCTGGTGGCGAGTGTCAGCGCGTAGCGATTGCGCGCGCGTTGATTTTTGATCCGCCGCTGCTGCTGGCCGATGAGCCGACTGGTAATCTCGACTCCGCCAGTGGCGAAGGAATTCTCAAACTACTCGAAGAACTTCACCGCGAATCAAACACCACAGTGCTCCTGGTCACGCACGATCCGCACACCGCCGAGAGTTGCGAAAGAATGCTGGTGCTGCGCGATGGCCAGGTCGCAATTGATCGCTCACTGACGTCAAACGCCTTGAAGGAGATTGTCTGATGTGGGGCGCGTTGACGCTGGTCACGATTCGTCAATGGGGCCTGCACAAGCTGCGGCTCGCTTTGACCGTTGCCGGCATCGCCCTCGGCGTCGCAGTTTTCTTCGCGGTGCGCACCGCCAACACCACCCTGGTTGGCTCGCTTTCAACCACCGTGGAAAAACTCGCCGGCCAAGCAACACTGCAGGTCTCCGCGGGCGAAGTTAGTTTTCCCCAAGACAACCTCAAAATTGTTCGGGCCACAGCGGGAGTAAAATTTGCCGAACCAGTAATTGAAAGAGTGGTCCAAACAGGCTTGCCTGATTCGAGCAGCCTGCTCGTCGTCGGTCTGGACACCGGCAGCGCGTTGAAACTTTACGAGGGCGAGTTTGACCAGGCCGGGCTGGAAATAAGCAACCCGCTCGCTTTCACTGAGCGCACCGATTCGATTGCGATTTCCCGTCCCTTCGCCGAACGTTACGGACTCAAAGAAGGCGATCATCTCCCCGTCTACACCCAGAAGGGCAAACAGGATTTCACCGTGCGCGGTTTCTTCCGCACGTCAGGCGCCAGCGTTGTGTTTGGCGGCAACCTCGCGCTGATGGACATCTATGCAGCGCAAGCAGCGTTTGATCGTCCGGACCACATCGATCGCATCGATATCATGACCGAGCCCGGCGTGGCCGTTGAAAAGGTCGAACAGGATTTACGCGGGAAACTAGCAGCGGGGCTGGAAGTCGCGCGACCAGATCGTCGCGGGCAGAACCTTGAGAAAGCCGTTTCCGCGATGCGACTCGGGCTCTTCATCATGAGTTTGTTGGCGCTGATGGTCGGCGTTTTCATCATCTTCAACTCGCTCAGCGTCAGTGTGAATCAGCGTTGGAAAGAAATTGGTGTGTTGCGCGCCATCGGCGTTGAAGGTTCACACATCCAGAAGATGTTTCTCATTGAGTCGGTTCTGATGGGACTGGTTGGCTCGGCGGCCGGAGTTGTTATCGGTTTCCTGATGGCGCGCGGCGCTACCAAAATCATGAGTTCCGTGGTGGCTTCGATGTACGGCCTGGCCGCGACCGCAGACAGCCCGGACTTCCACTGGGACTTTGCAATCACCGCTTTCGTGATCGGCGTCTTTGCCTCATTACTTGGCACCTGGCTTCCGGCGCGCGCAGCATCGCGTCTTGATCCCGTCGCTGCACTCAGAAATGTCGAACTCCAACGACGCGAAGGCGTGCTCGGTTGGTCGCGTTTCGGTTTGGGCATTCTATTCATCGTTGTCGGACTGTCACTAACTTTCTTTTCACCTCCGGCCGTTGGTCTGATGGTCCACTTCACTTACTCCATCATGGTGCAGTTTGGCATGGTGCTGCTGCTGCCCAAGCTCGTGGTCTGGGGCTCGCAACTCCTGCGGCCAATCATGGGTCTGTTGTTCGGCGCCGAAGGTTTGATCGCGCTGGACGCTGCGGCGCGCATGCCGCGACGCACCTCAGCAACTGTCGGGGCGTTGATGCTGGGTCTCTCTTTCGTTTTCTCCGTCGGCGCTTTCATCACCAGCCATAAAGCCGCGTTGAACCGGATGCTCGACCGCGCAGTAAATGCTGACTTGATGATTGCTACATCCGAGCAGATGCGCTCGCGCACATATCATTTCAGCGAGGAGCAGGAAAAGCGTGTCGCCGCGCTGCCCGGCGTCAAAAACCTCGATGCGTTGCGAGTCACCGGAGTAACTTCCGGGTCTGATGATTTGATTGTCATCGGCCGCAACATGGATTTGTGGTTCAGCAATTCTCCGGGTCTGTTGGACGAAGGTAACGAAACCACCGCGCGCCAGCTAACGAGCCGCGGTGAAGGTTTTGTGATCTCGCAAAATCAGTCGGTGCGCAGCGGTATCGGCCTCGGCAACTACTTGCGCCTGGACACTCCTGCTGGTCCGCTCGTGCGACCGGTGGTCGGCGTCCTCGAGTTTTACTACGTGGAAAAAGGGACGGTCTTCATGGACCGCGAACTTTACAAGAAGTACTGGGGCGACAACTCTGTCGATTTGATCTTACTGAATCTGCAACCCGGACTCGATCGCAACGCGTTCAAAGCTGAGATCAATCGCGCCATGCAGGGCGAGCAGCGCGCGTTCATTTACACCAGCGACGAGTACAAGGCGTGGAGCGCGCGTTTGACCGACCAGTTTTTCACGCTCACTTACCTGGAAATGCTGATAGCGATCTTCGTCGCCGCGATGGGCTTGATTAACATGCTCATCATTTCGGTTTCGGAGCGCCAGCGTGAGTTGGGAATTTTGCGCGCGGTGGGCGTTTTGCGGAGCCAGGTGCGCCGGATGGTCCTACTGGAGTCGGCAGCGATCGCGCTCGTAGGTTTTGCCACCGGGATAATCGCCGGACTCTTCAACGCGTATTTTCTGGTGCGTACGGCGGCGCGCATCATCGCCGGCTTCAACCTGCGCTTTCAATTCGCCTGGACGGTAGTGCTCGCTTGTTTGCCGATTGTTTTGCTAGTCGCGCTCGGTGCAGCCTGGTGGACGGCGCAACGCGCGCTGCGGCTGTCGGTGGTTGAAGCGATTGGGTACGAATAAGGTTTTGGTATCCAGTCATGAAGAGCAAAAAAATCTATCATCTGTCGTTTCAAATTTGTCATTTTTCATTTGACTGAAACCTTAACCAGCCATCGTCATTGAGAACTCAGCAGGCTCCCGAATCGAGCAAGCTTGGCAGCCTCCGCTACAATGGCAAATGATAAATTTGAAATGACAGAGGATAGGTTCTTTTTCTTCAGCGTCTCTCGTAACTAAGATCATGGAAACCGCATCACCTCTGGCCGCCTGGGAGTCTTTTTACGTGATCGTCGGCTCTTCTGGCGCCGCCCTGACAGGACTGCAGTTTGTAGTCATCGCGTTAATTTCCGAATCGAAGCGCCAGGCCACCTCACGTGAGATTGAGGCGTTTGGAACACCCACGGTCATTCACTTTTGTACGGTCCTGCTGGTAGCGGCAATTCTGAGCGCGCCCTGGCATTCGCTGGCGAGCGTCGCTTATGCCCTGGGCGTTTGTGGTGTGGTTGGCGCGATTTATTGTTTCATCGTCGTCGGACGCGCGCGACGCCAATCAACTTACCGTCCGGTGTTTGAAGACTGGCTCTTCCACGCAGCCTTGCCACTCCTCGGTCATGCGCTGTTACTGGTGACCGCTCTGCTATTGACGACCTATCCCCAGAAAGTTTTGTTTCTTGTCGCCGCGTCGACACTCTTGTTCTTGTTTATTGGAATTCACAATTCCTGGGACACGGTCACCTATATCGCCGTCAGCGACGCGGGGAAAAAAACCTCTGTCAACAGAAAGACCCGAAAGCACTGAAGCAAACGGGATTTATCATCGGTCATTTCAATTCTGTCATTTTGTCAAAGTAGCTCAGAGTTCAAGCTTTAGCTTGTGCTCTCTCCCAGGAAGAGCAACCTGAAGGTTGAACTCTGAACTGTTTGTGTATTGGCCAATGGCAAAATGACAAATTTGAAATGACCAGTAATGTCTCGCTGTTGTCGTAATTCGTGGGATGGAGGCGTCGCTTACAAACATTGACAGGCCCGCCTGACGGGCATATCGTATGCGCCTCATTTCGCCCAGGCCTTCTTACTCATCATCACCGACTCATAAGATCCCGGGGCTGGACTTTTCTCTTATCGCCTTAGCTTCTTAGCTATCGGAGGTTTCCTCAAATGGTCGCGAATCAAATTGACAACAACGGCGAAACTAAACTGCATCGTGAAGAGCCGGATGGAGACATTGATTTTTCAAAGTTCAACGAAGGCATGAAGGAACCGTCACTGGGCAAGAGGATCAAGTTTCTAATCATTCACAAGCGTGATTTCATCGTCTACATCGATGACGAGAACTTTGTTGAGTGGGCAACAAATAACCAGTATGGCCCTTACCCTGACGGGCTAGGCGAAGTGGTCAATAGAGTCGGGCATCTAGAGGCTTTATCGATGACGCTGGTGCCTCCAAAACACAGGTTGCCATTTCGTCGCCTGCTCGGAGAAAGCCTCGCGCGCACATTGACTGAACGAAAACCGAAGAACGCTTTGCTGATCCTCAAACAGGCAGAGGATTACATGATCGCCAGAAGCCGCGAGACGGCCAGAACGTGGTACTTGTCGGCCGCCTCCGTGGTAACGATCCTGATAACCATCGTCGTGGCTGTGTTGTGGTGGCGTCGGACCGGCGTGGTTAATTCCCTCGGCAAGACTGGTTTTGAACTTGTGCTCGGCGCGGGTGTGGGTTCGCTGGGGGCGTTGATGTCAGTCATCACCAGATCAAACCAGATTAGTATGGACGCGGCAGCGGGTTGGAAGATTCACTATCTCGAAGCGAGCGCACGAATTTTCGTCGGCGTGATCGGCGCGTTTTTTATAGCGTTGGCGATTAAGGCGAACCTGGTTTTGGGGTCTGTTAACACCGTCAACTCCCTGCCCTTGCTGCTGGCGATTTGCATCGTCGCCGGCGCCAGTGAACGCTTTGTGCCAGATTTGATTAAGCAGATTGAAGGTCGGGTCTCTTCCGACGACGCGAAAACCAAACTGCAGAGCGAACCTACACCTCCCGATGAGGAGCCCAACGACAGTTAACAAGTTGGAGTCGTGCGATTCAAACGCGAATCGTTTGCGCATCTAACCGCGCTCAACAATCCGCGTCGCCAACTGCTCTTACAATTAGCCGGTTGCGTCCGCGCAAAAGAGTTATTTTCATCTTAAACATCGGATCGGCTTGCCCCGCAGCCGCGTTTGCCGGCTTGAAGTTTTCGACGACAACACTGATGCGCAGGTCTCCATAGCGATAATTAAATTGTCGCGCTTTTTGTCTGCTTCGCGTCGTCGTTTTGATTTGCCGCAAGCGCACATCTTTTCCGCTGAGGTTCATCCAGGCGTTACTGCCATCGCCGTGGGCCACAAAGACGTAAGCCTCGGGTGAAGAATCGGTACGGGCGACTGGATAGAAATAGAGATTGCCGCAGCCTGTCATCAATCCAGTCGTAGGATAATCCTTGATCGTTCCGACTCGCGGGATGCCCGCGCTTCGTTGCCTGGCCTGCGCGGCGTTCACAAAAGTCAAAAAACAAATTACTAACGCGCCACACAACATTACGTAATGGCGCGACCCGTCTGAAACACATGGGAGATGCAATCGCATGAGCTCTCCTCGACGTAATGGAGTTTTCCGCCGCTCTCTAGCGCGTTGGGAATGCCCCCGTCAACGAGATCATAAAGTTGACCACGAGAAGCGGCTGCATGTTGTCCAGTAGTCGTCCGCCTGGCGTGTAGTTCACAACCGTTGGATTGTTTGGTTGTTGTCCAATTTCTACTGCCTGAGTAGGCAGTTCATTTGTTTCCTCACCCAACATCTCGCCAAGAAATCGCTGTGTTAACCCGTTCCCCTGTCCCTGGTGAACCGGTGTCCGCGAACGAAAATCAGGAAGGGCAAACGTTGATCTGCCGTCACCTCCGTAAGTGGTGCCAAGCAACGAAAAGAGGGGTGGGTTTTGTGCGATTGGTAGCAGTTGGCCGTCGCAATTGGCCCAGCCTGCCGGAGCAAAATTAAATGCGACCATGCGAATTTCGCCGATAAAAGATTCTGCCATTTTCAATTACCTCGCAATCTAGATTCGTGAAGCGAGAACACTATAGTCGATTGACTGAGACTGCGAAATAAATCGGCGTTTGGTAGACTGTCGTTTCTCCCGCAATACCGATCGAAAGAACAATCCATCATGGTAAGAAATTTTCGTTTGCTCATATTTGCTGTACTGCTTGTCTGCTTTGCATTTTCACTTAACTCAACGCCATGCGTAGCGCAAACTTCAAAAGCCGACGCGCTGCCGAGCGGCAGTGAAGTTTGGCAACTCTTGCAAGCGGGTCTTGACCTTTACCGTCAGGGCGAGTTTGAAGCAGCTCTCGTGAACGCCAAAAAAGCTGCCGCGCTCGAGCCTCAAAACTACCGACCACATCTCCTCGCGGGCCTGGCGAACGACGGACTTCTTAGATCGAAGAGCGCTTCGCAGGAATATGCGCTGGCAATCCTCCTGGCCCCACAAGAAAAAGAACTCTATCTCTTCAAAGCCAAAGCTGATGTAGCGCGGGGGGCGACGGAAGAGGCATTAGCTGCCTGCCGGAAAGCCCTCGAGATTGATCCGAACTACGCCGAGGCGTACGCGGAAATGGGCGAAACGCTCATTGGGATCGACAAGCGAAAAGCGGAAGCCATCGCCGCTTTTCAGACGGCTATCAAACTCAATCCAGGTTATCTCGGCTCGTATGAATCTCTGGCGCAGATCTTTGCTAGTGCTAAGGATGAGAAAACTGCCGAGAAGGTCTACCGGCAATGCATTGCCGCTGATCCGCGGCGCATGTGTGGCAGGTTCGCGCTCGGGCGAATGTTGCTGGAACAAGGCCGGCTCGCCGAAGCGCGCGAGCTCTGGGAGGGAAGAACATCCGACGATGAAAGAGGTCGGCCGATGTTCATCGAGGTGCTCAAGCGAGCTGAAAATGTCAAACTGGCCAGCCAGCAACTCGCCGCACATCCAGATGACCCCGAGAGACTGGTGGCGATGGGATTTGCAGTGCTGGAGGGCGATTCGTGGGTGGTCGACGGTCGTCAGGAGAAAGCGCTCACGTATTTCACGAAGGCACTTAAGTTGAAACCGGATCACGCGCGCGCCCAGTACGGAATCATCAAGGCCCACATCGAAGCTGGTGACACTACTAAAAAAGAAAAGAAAGAATTGGATCTCGAGTTGGCCCGGCTGCGGAAACTCGACCCGGCCCTTGCCGACGAATTAACCGAATATCGAAAAAGTTACACCGGCGGACTTATTGGTATCCCGGTGGATCGCAACCAATAGCGAACTTCACGACCAGTAATCCGCGGGAGGAATTGGGGGCCATGTGCCCCTTTTTCTTTGGCCCTCAAATTTTAGTAGTCGCTTTTTTTGTAAAGCAAAATGTTAGTTGTGACGATCGAATGGCATTCAATGCGTACCCAGTCGGGGTTTGCGTTACAAGAAAGACAGTGCCCAAACTTTCTGCAACCAATCTGTTGGCGCAGCGTTTGCACAGTGAATAGCTGTCTTTGGAAATCCGAAAAAACGTAGCTACGCAGTTTCGAATTACAGGAGATCCGCCCATGTCAAAAAGAATCTCGATGTTTTTGGTCTTGAGTTTGGGACTGATTGTTTCAGTTGTGGGATTTAATATCAGCGCGCAAACGCTGCTCAGTGGCGACTGGACCGCCAAGCTCGACAAAGAAGATAACAACATCAACTTGAATTTCACGCGTCGTTCGACGGAAAACAGCGGGAAACATCAGATTGGTGAAACGTTCGCCTTCGCCGACTTGAAGGGACTCACACGCGAACAAGCACTGAAGGGTGGTGCAGTTCACTTCACACTCGTACGCGAGGCCGGCACCATCGACTGCGAGGGGAGTTTTCAAAATGGTTCGGGCGCAGGCAGCTATCGCTTCACCGGTAGCCAGGCTTTCCTGACTGCGATGAAAAGCCGCGGCTTTGATTTCGAAAAAGACACGAACAAGTGGCACGATAGCGAAGATCGTCTTTTTACCGCCGCGGCCTTGAACATCACGACTGCTCAGGCAGACGATCTGTTGTCGGCCGGTTTCGGCAAGCTTGATGTCGACGATCTTTTTAAAGCCGCAATCTTCAAGGTCGACTCGAAATTCATGCGCGAGATGAAAGACACCGGCTTTCCCAACATGGGAATGGAGGAACTGGTGAAGGCGCGCATCTTCAAGATCGACGCCAACTTTGTGAGGCAAGCTACGCAGATGGGTTTTGCTAAGGAGTCGTTTGAAGGTCTGGTCAAGATGCAGATTTTCAAAGTTACTCCGGAGTTTCTTTCCGACTTGCGCAATGAAGGTTTGACGGACCTGTCGGTCGAAGAAGCTGTGAAGCTTCGCATCTTCAAGGTGGATGCCGAGTTCATTCGCAAGGCCAGGGCAGAGGGCGTGCCGGTCGACGTCGAAAGCTTGGTGCGAAGGCGACTTGGTTTCACGCGCGCTTCGCAGCGGGCAATCTAACCCACGAAAAATTCTGCGGAATGGTTAAAGGGGAAGGGGGAACAAGAGTCTCCCTTCCCCCTTCGACTTTGTATCCTCGCCCAGGGTCCCTCAGCCGACGAAATTATTTTCCGATTGATTGTCGATTTCTGACAATTCGCACGTCGTTAATTCGAGCGGGGAACATGGGAGAGCAGAGACTAGCCTTCCCCCTTGACCCTTTCCCCATGACCCTTTCCCCATTTACCTTTGAATGAAGGAGAGACGACGCATGAAATACCTTTTGTTGATTTACGATAACGAGCAAGAGTGGGCCGCGTTGGGTGAGAACGGCCACCTGCCGATTTATCAGGAATATCGAAGCCTGAGAGATGAACTTGAAAGCAAGGGCAACTTCCTGGGCGGTTCGCAACTGATGCCGACGACGACCGCCACCAGTGTGCGCGTGCGCGATGGTGAGCAACTGATCACTGATGGTCCTTTTGCGGAAACACGTGAGCAGTTGGGCGGCTATTTCTTGATTCAGGCCAACGACCTGGACGAAGCGATTGCGATTGCCGGACGTATTCCGTCGGCACGCATGGGAACTATCGAAGTGAGGCCCCTCGCCGAAGCAGGCGCGCCAGCGACAGCGTAAGTGGTCGTTAGCGGTGGAGAGAAGAAACGGAGTTCTCCATTTGTCATTCGAGAATTCCGTTTCTTACTTATCGACTACCGAAACTCGCTGTCGTCAGCAGACGGTCCAAAGAGCGCCGGCACCTTTGCACCCAGCAGTCGCAGATAAACAGTCATTTGTCCACGATGGTGCGCCCAGTGAAGAAAAGTGTCCTGGATAAATTCATAACGCGACGACTCCATCACCACGTTGCCACCCGCTTTCAATTGCCAGTTCGTCATCAGATGTTCGTCGGTGGTTTTCTCAAACGCTGAACGGGCCATCTTGGCGGCGTTGTCGAGCGCCGCTACCAACTCGGCGCTGGTGTCCAGCTTCTTCTGTTCCATCTTGCCGCCATCCTTCGGCGCGATGTCCAGCTCGTTCTCGTTGATTTCCATGGTGATCCACATCGGGATCGTGGCTACCATGTTTGCCAGATAGCCGAAGATCATCGACTTCTCGTGCGGCTTCCAGTCAAACTTTCCTTCCGGCACTTCCTGCAGCGCACGGCGTGAACGTTCAACTTCACGATCCAACTCGGCCGACAAATATTCCTTGAGCTTCATACTCCGTCTCCCTCTCAATTGGTTTGTTTGGCCAAGATCATACGACAATGCTGCGAGAAAAGGTAAGTAGCTTCGAGTGCACATCGAAATCGAGTCCGCCAATGACAAATGAAAAATGTGAAATGACATAGTGAATATTCAGTCCGCTTATTTGCCCATTCCCGCTTCCCCTTTACCCGCTTCCGCTTTACCCTTTCGGGTCATGTCGCAACCGAGTGAAGTTCTTGAGCGCGTTTTCCGCGAGGAGCATGGTCGCATCATCGCGACCCTGATCCGTCTGTCAGGTTCGTTTGACCTCGCTGAAGAGTCGCTACAGGAAGCGTTCACTGCCGCGCTCACAAACTGGGAGCGTGAGGGTACGCCGCGTAATGCCGGAGCATGGTTAACGACGGTCGCGCATCGCAAGTTGCTTGACGCGTTACGTCGCGAGAAAACCAAAACTGAGAAGCAGCCGGAGCTCGAGTATGAAACCGAGCGGCTGCTGCCTGACAACGAAATCAGCATTTCCGTTGGCGAAGATAACGAGTACCCCGACGATCGACTGCGACTCATCTTCACCTGCTGTCACCCGTCGATTAATCGGGAAGCACAAGTCGCTTTGACTTTGCGAACGCTCGGCGGTTTGACGACTCCGGAAATTGCGCGCGCGTTCCTGATGCCGGAACCGACGTTGGCCCAACGACTGGTGCGCGCGAAAAACAAAATTCGTCTCGCGAAGATTCCCTATCAAGTGCCGCCGCGAGAAGTTTTGCCGGAACGCCTCGACTCAGTGCGGACAGTTATCTATTTGATTTTCAATGAAGGCTATTCGGCAACTGTCGGTGACAGTCTGATTCGCAAAGACCTTTGCGCGGAGGCGATCCGACTAGCCCGGGTACTTTGCGAGTTGGTTGCCGCTGAACCTGAAAACGAGGGACTGTTGGCGTTGCTGTTGTTGCAAGACTCCCGTCGCCATGCTCGCATTGGTGAAAACGGCGAACTGGTGACACTCGATGATCAGGATCGCACGCTCTGGGATCAGAAGGAGATTGCCGAAGGCCTGGCGCTGGTCGAGTCCGCGCTGCAGTTGCGACGAGTTGGTGTTTACCAGTTGCAGGCTGCGATCGCGGCAGTGCATGCGCAGGCACGGTCGGCAGTCGAAACTGACTGGCGACAGATGGTGGCTCTCTACAATGAACTCCTGCGCCTTAATCCGTCGCCGGTGATTGAGTTGAATCAGGCAGTGGCAATTGCCATGAGCGAGGGTCTGGAACAAGGCTTACAAAGAATCGAAGTTGTCGGCGCCGAAGGACGTCTGGAAAATTATTACCTCTTTCACGCCGCACGGGCGGATTTGTTAAGACGCCTTGGGAGATCTGCCGAAGCGCGCGCCGCCTATGAACGCGCACTGGAACTGACGGCGAATCAGGTTGAACAGAATTTTGTCCGGCGCCGGCTGGATGAATTGGCAGGATCGAAGCGCTGAAACGAGGACTGAGCTAATCGAATTTCGCTCGCAAAAACAGTTCGCGCCTTAACCGCTTTCGGAAGGAAACGAATATGAAGACGACTCTTTTGGTTTGCTTAATCGTGTTTGTCGGCTGTGCAAGCCAAACCCTTGCCCAGGAAACAAAACTTAAGTGGTTTGGTCATGCAGCGTTTTCCATCACTACCCCCAAAGGCAAAGTGCTTTTGGTCGACCCCTGGCTATCAAATCCGTTGAACCCGGAAGCGAAGGACAAAAAAGATCCGTTGCTCGCGGTTCCCAAAGTCGATTACATCTTAATAACTCACGGACACCGCGATCACGTCGGCGATGCTGCTGAGATTGCCAAGCGGACGGGCGCTGTGTTGATTACCAACCCGGAACTCGCCGGTAACCTGGTGAAGCTCGCCGGCTTTCCAGCGAAGTTAGCGGAAACTGACAACATAATGGGAATTGGCGGCGAAATTCAAATCGCTGACGGCGAAGTAACCGTAGCGATGACCGCGGCAGTTCATTCGAGCAGCGTCTTCAACCCGAATGCCGGACCAAATGAAGCGGAGCGCGCATACGGTGGCAACCCGGCCGGATTTGTAATTATCATTCGCGGCGGTCCAACTATTTATCACTCCGGAGATACTGCCTACTTCAAAGACATGGAAACGATCGGCGAGAGTTATGCGGTCGATGTCGCTCTGCTGAATATTGGCGGGCACTACGGCATGGAACCAAAAATGGCGGCGCGCGCAGCGCAGTCAGTGCGCGCGCGTCTCGCCATTCCTCATCACTTTGCCACGTTCCCAGGCATCACGCCTGACGCAAAGGAATTCGCGGCGCGTCTCAAGATCTTGAAAATTGGTTTTTACGAAATGAAGCCCGGAGAAACGATTACCTTTCGCGGCAGGCGCAAGCTTTGATTTCGTGGCGCCTGTTGGAACGCAAAACCATTCTTTTGCGAGGAGTGAGTAGCGTTCAAACAGACGCGCAAACCAACGGTTCGCCCTACAAGTCAAAGTTGTCTGTGCGTCGTTTCATAAATTGATCGGTAGGCGTATCCTTAGGCAGTTCCTCCCCGCAGTTGGCCCCGCAGTCTCTCCCAAGTGTTTGAACTTTAACAAGGAGACCGCAATGAAATCAGCCCGGACACTTTTCCCTATCACTTTCGCTCTCATCATATTCCTTAGCGCGTCCGCCATGAATAATTCGGGAGTTCTTGCCAGTAACCACTGCAAAGATCGATGTAATGATAACTATCGTCTACACAAAGATCTTTGCCGTCGAATTCCGCTTAAACATGAGCGGCATTCGTGTGAAGACGCAGCTAAACACGCGAAAGACAGCTGCAAGCATCGCTGTCGCTGAAACGTCGACGTCGAGCAACTTAAGAACGACCGCGGAGGAATTAGACGACGCGCATTAGGGCACGTCCGCTAAAGCTGTCACTCGAGCGACTAGCAAAAGCGTGACTTCCCTCGCTGATGCTTTCCCTTGCCTTTTTACCCTGTTACCCTATTCCCTCGGTTAACCTTTATGTTCTTCAAACAGTTTTACCTCAACTGTCTGGCGCATGCTTCTTACCTGATCGGTTCAGAAGGCGAAGCTGTAGTGGTCGATCCACAGCGCGATGTCGATCAGTACATCAGTGAAGCGGCGGCGCAGAATCTGACGATTAAGTACGTCATTGAAACGCATCTGCACGCGGATTTTGTGAGCGGTCATCGCGAACTGGCTGCGCGCACCGGCGCGGCAATTATTTTTGGCGCTGAGGCCGACGCCGCCTTCCCGCATCGCGCGGTACGCGATGGTGACGAAATCAAGATCGGGCAGGTCGTGCTGCGAATTCTGGAAACGCCCGGGCACACGCCGGAAAGTATTTCAGTCCTGGTGATCGACACCGCAGTTTCCCCGGAGCCACAAAAAATTCTTACGGGAGACACTTTGTTTGTCGGCGACGTGGGCCGGCCGGATCTTGCCGGCGGCAAGGGTTATACACCGGCGATGATGGCCGGTTTGATGTACGACACACTGCACAACAAACTGCTTAAGTTGCCAGACGCCGTAGAAGTGTATCCAGCACATGGCGCTGGTTCGATGTGCGGAAAAAACATGTCGCAGGAAACTTCGTCAACTATAGGCGAGCAGCGAAAGCTGAACTACGCGCTACAGCCGATGGCGAAAGATTCGTTTGTGCGCATGATGACCGTCGACTTGCCAGAATCACCCGCCTACTTCCCTCGTGACGCAGAAATTAATCGTGCCGGTGCAGCGGCACTCGCCGAGCTTCCTCCGTTGAAAGCTCTCACTGTTGCAGACGTCCAAAAACTAAGCGCCGCTGGTCACGTGATTCTCGACGTTCGTCCGGCGGCGGCATTCGGCGCCGGGCATGTACCCGGATCAATCAACATCGGGCTCGGCGGTCAGTTCGCCATCTGGGCGGGAAGTTTGATTTCAATTGGAACTGCGATCGCGATCGTAGCCGACACCGATGAGCAGGCGCAGGAAGCTCTAGTTCGTCTGGCGCGCGTGGGACATGAAAACGTGGCAGGGTACCTGAGGTTCGCATCCTGGATTGCTGCCGGCTTAACAGTTTCGAGTGTGCCGCAAGTTTCTGTCGACGAACTGAATGAACTGATCAAACAAGAACCTCAGCTACAAATTCTTGACGTGCGCCGTAGGCCGGAGTTTGAAGGTGGACATGTGCCCAATGCTGTTCACTCACCGCTGGTTTCTCTGGAACAAAACGTCAGCCGGCTCGCGTTCAATCCCCAAAAGCCAACTGCTGTTATTTGTGCCGGAGGTTATCGCTCAAGCGCCGCCACCAGCATTCTCGAGCAGCACGGCTACACAAACCTGCGAAACGTAACCGGTGGCACCAGCGCCTGGGTCAACGCCGGCTACGCGATAGAATAGTGAAAAGTGATGAGTATGTACGGTAGCGGCGAGGGTTTTACTTTTCACTAATTACTATTCACTATTTATCCACCGTGTCTCCACTGACCTACAAACTTCTCGTTAGCCTCATCGTTATAGTGATTGCGACGTTGCACGGTTTCGGCGCCGCGTGGCTGGCGATCTGGATGTTGTTTCACCCGTACGAACCGGTGAAACTTTTCGGGATCACAATTTGGCCGCAGGGAATGATTCCGCGCCACCGCGCGAAGTTGGCGCAGTCGATCGGCAACGCGGTTGGCAACGAACTGGTTTCGCAGCAGACCGTTTTTGACGCCTTGTTTGAAACCAGTTTTTTTCAGAACAAGGTGGCGGAGTTTGTCGGCAACTACACGCAGGATTTGTTGTCGCGAGTCTATCCCTCGTTTATCGACGCGCTGCCGTCTCAGGCGCGCGCGCCAATTCTCGACACCATTTCCGCGTTGCAATATCGCCTCGCTGAATACATTGCGGCGATGCTGAAAAGTGAGGAGACCGCCGCGGCCATTTCGCGTTTTGTCGATCGCCAGGTTGATGAACTACTCAACCGCAAGGTCGGTGACACGCTGAGCGAGGAAGCCTTCGATCGGATTCTGCATTTCGTCCAGGACCGTTTTGGCCGCCTCGTGAGCGAAGCAGGCCTGGAGCACAAAATCAAAGGCTTCGTTTCCGGCCGCCTCGACGAGCTGGCGCGCAGCAACGAAACGCTGGCGCAAACATTCACACCGGAAACAGTCGCATTCATCAAGGAGCGTATCGACGGCCAGGTGCCGCCGATCGTCCATAACTTGGCTGACATCGCCACCAGCCAGAGCACGCGCAAACAAATTGGCGCGCTTATCAAGCGTGAAGTCGACGACTACTACGAACACCTTTCGTTAATTAAGAAAATTTTTATTTCGCGCGAACGCATTCATCGTGAAGTCGATGAACTGGTTAACAAGACTTTGCCGACACGCATTGAAGAATACTTGCGTGGTCCGGCTTTCCTGCAGGAAGCGGAAGCGTTTCTGAACGCCACAATCGACAAGGTCCTCGCCCGACCACTGAATGAACTGGTGGGACAGATCGATTCGGAGAAGTTTGACTCGATCAAGCAGGAAATAGCCCTGCGCATCGTGGAACTCGTCCGCAGCCAGGAATTGTTGACTTCGGTTTCTACATATTTGCGCGACGCAGTTGAGCGCTTTCGTCCGCAAACTTTGCGTGAGGCGCTGCAACACCTTGATCCGGATTCCGTTGCCGGCGCCAAGAAATTTCTGGCAAAGAGTTTGATTTCCTTGTTGTCACGCGAGGACACCGCGAACACGATCAACGCCATCCTGAGTTCGCAAATTGAACGTTTGCTGATCGCGCCGATTGGCCGGCTTGGTGATCACGTTTCGCAGGCGTCAATGCAACGCGCCAGTCGCGCGCTGGTTGATCAGATCACCGAAACTGCGCGCGAACGATTGCCGTCGGCGATCGCCGAGTTTGACGTTGGCGGACTGGTGCGAAAGAAAGTTTCCGACTACCCAATTGAAAAACTTGAGGCGTTGATACTTTCGGTGGCGCAGCACCACCTGAAAACTATCGAACTATTTGGCGCATTTATTGGGTTTGTCCTTGGCGTCGGACAGGCAATCTGGTGGTGGTGGAACTCTACCGCGCACTAGCCACGTCTCCCAGAGCGGCGGGCTTGCCCCCCGCTAATCATTTCGCTAATCATTTCAATGACAAATGATAAATTTGAAATGACCAATGATAAATTCTTTTCCGCTAGCTTAACCCTGCCCAACACTCTCCGTCAGATACCAAATATTACCCCAGCTATCTTGCACCCAGGCGGTGCGGCCATAGGCTTGGGTTGACGGCGCTTGCAGCGACGCGGCTCCGGCTTTTAGAGCGCGCTCGTAGCTCTCTTCCAACTGGTCGACGGTCATAAACAACGCAGGTGGCATTGGCTGCGCCAGTTCTCCATGAGCCTCACCCATCTCGATCATCGAGTCACCAATACGCACGATCGCGTGATGGATCATTCCTTCGGGCGATTGCTCGCGCGAAACCTCGTCAGCGTTGAACGCCGCTTTCATAAAGTCGATTAATCCCGCGGCGCCGACCGGATGCAGGAACGGCGTGACCGTGCGCATGTCCTCGGGAACATGAGTGTTGCCCGCCTTGTGCGTGGCTATCCACCACACATTCCCGCTCGGGTCTTTCACGCCCGCTTCCCGGTCGCCATAAAACTGATCGACCGGTTCTTCAAGCGAAGTAGCACCGAGTTCGAGCGCGCGTTGATAGACGGCATCCGCGTCAGGCACGTAGAGATGCAGCGCGGTGAGTTTTTCTTCAACCTTCTCGTAGCCGCCGATCATCAGTTTCGAATCGCCGATGACTACTTCACAATGCAAACCGCCGGCTGATCCGGTGGCGCGCATGATTTCTACTCCACCAAATGCCTGCTTCAGAAATTCGACCAACTCTTCGGCGCGCTTGACCGTCAGATACGGCGTTATTGTTTGGTAGCTCGCGGCCGCGCCGCCGGCAGATTCTTTTTTGGTAGTGGCTGCTCTGGTCATGTTCGTGCTCCTTACTAATTCTTCTCTTAGTGACAGTTTGAAATTTTCGCGCGGCAGCAGACGCAACTCATTGGCGATCAAAACGAGCCCCGCAAGTTCCGAGCCCGCGTCGGCAGACACTGCGGCTGCTTCGCGCGTGACCATCGCGTCGATGGCTTCGTCTAGTTGCTCTATGAAAAACTGCTCAGACATTTTCTTTACCGGAGACGCGTGCGCAAACTTTGCAACGCGCGAAACTGCAACTGTTTTATTGCCCCTTCGCTTCTGCTCAATTGCTGAGCGATCTCGCGAATACTCTTTTCCTCGGTGAAACGCGCCCGCACCACATACTGCTGGTCCCAGGGAAGCTCGGCGACGAACCTGTAAACCCGCGCCAGCGTTTCAACTTTCTCGAGATCAGGCTCAGCAGTTGTGCTTATTTCGGCGGCCGGAAGCGCTGACTCGCGCGCTGTGCGGTTGGCCCGATCGGCGATGGAGTTGGCCGCGATGCGAAATAGCCAGGCGGCGAACGGCGCCCCACGCCATTTGTACTTTTTGAGATTTGCCAGTGCCTGATGAAAAACGTGAGACGTCAGCTCTTCGGCAGCGGAGCGTTCAAGCACGCGGCGCGCGATGTAAGCGTAGACACGTTCGAAGTGAAGTTCGTACAGCTCGGCGAAACGGCCCGGGTCTTCCTGCGCCGCTGCAATTAATTCTCGTTCGTCGAACTGGTTTTCCAGAATCTTCACGCCCGTCCTCGGTCTGACGTCTACAATTACATAAACTGTTGAGAGCGAGAAAGGTTACGCTGTTTTGGTAAGAAAAGAGGGCGGCGGGACCGGCAGACGGAATTTGCCTATATCATTTCACATTTGTCATTTTGTTATTAACGATTAACGTAGCAGGAACGCTGCTCTCCAGCTCCAATGACAAATGAGAAATCTGAAATGATATATGGCAAATTCCGTTTGCTTTGTTGCCTAGTTTCCCGGTGAGACGAGCTCCGCCTGCGCGGCAGCTTTCGGATCATACGGAGTCGCTAAAAATTTTTTCGCCACCGCCAACGCGTTATCGTAGTTGACCCCCAGCTGCACCGCCTTGTTGTACTCAGCAACCGCGCGATTGCGTTCGCCCTTTGCGTCGTAGGCGTTGCCCTTCTTGATGTGCGACCAGGTTTCAATCCAGTCCGGCTGGAGCGTGCCTGCGAGCGCGGCGTCAAGATTATCCAGCGCCGGTTGCCAATTGCGTTGCTCGAGATAAAGGAGGCCGAGGTTGTAATAGACCCAGGAGTTTGAGCGATCCAGTTTTAGCGCCGCTTCAAACTGCTGTTGCGCCTCGGCGTAAAGACCTTCCTTCATCTGTTCAATGCCACGGCGCGCGATGATCGAAATGCGCAAGTCGTCTGACATCCGCAGGATCTTGTAGTTCGGATCTACGACGACTTCCAGCGGCTGACCGTTCGACTCAAAATCAAAGTCTTCGCTCTTACCTTCGACCCTGATGGTAGTCGTTTGATTGTCGCCTTCAGTGCGCAGCATCAACTGCACCGGCATGCGCAGGGCGTCGAGCGACTGCTTCACCGTGCCGCGGGTACGAAACTTTCCAGACCGCGTGCGAATGATTTGATAGTCGACACTAAATTCCGGCACGCCGGTTCCTTCAATCCACTGCGCAAAAAAGTAGCGCATGTTCTCTACTGCAATGCGCGAAGTCAGTTTTTCAAAGTCGTCTATGCCCGCGTTTTTGCCGCGATTCTCGTCGAGAAAAGTACGCAGCAGTCGATCAAACTTTTCTTTGCCGATTGACTCGCGCAACATGCGAAAGACCATGGCGCCCTTGTGAAAAACGATCGACTGGTACGCCGCCGACTGATCATCGAGCGCACCCGGCGCCCGCGCGATTGATGCAGTTTGCTCAAACGTCAACGCGCGCTCTTGTTGTTCGCGCTGGGCGGCTTCGAGGGCGCCACCGCTGAGCGTTGTCTCCCGATAAGCAAAGGCGCTCCACTCAGCCAGACCCTGCGAAATCCACGCGTCGTCAAACGATTTCAGACCGACAGTTTGTCCCCACCATTGATACGCCACTTCGCGGGCCAGTTTTTCTTCCGGCATCGGACGCGAAGAATCAAACAACTTCGAAGCTAGAAATACGATCCCTGAACCCGAATAGGTGTCGAGACTTTCATCGTCAACTTGAATTACGACCAGACGATTGCCAAACAACGGAGCGCCATATTGCCGCGAATAAAATTCCAGCACCTGACCCATCATCTCTGCATAGGTGTTGATGCGACTTTCACTGCCGGGTTTGGCGTAAAACTGGATCTCGTAATTTCCAAAACGTAGGTTGCGATTGATGTACTGCCCGGCCGCAAAGTTTCCAATCAATTCCGGTTGGCGGTGAACGAAGTGGTAACGCGTCGAACCATCCTTGGGCGAAGGCTGACCAACCACCGGGTCATCGCTGGTGCCTGCTACCTGCAAACCCGTCGGTACAATTAGGCTGATATCGGAGGTGGCGCGGTCTGCCGCATAGTCGTGAAACGGAAACCAACGCGAGGCATACATTAAGTAAGAACCCTCTGGTCCCACATAAGCCAGACGCTTCGTGGCTAGCGGTCCGCCTTCCGGCGACATCAGCGCGCCGCTCCAACGGAAGCGCAACGTGATCGGTTGATTCGCCGGCACAATCTGACCAAGGTCGACTCTAACGCTCGGGCCGAGCGAGCCAACACCGACAGCGTCCTGAACAAATCCAGTCAACGGCTTTCCGGCGAGTTCAATACTCTCGACATGCAAGGAACCGTTAAGTTCAAAAACCAGCGAACGCGTGGCATCCTGCGGCACGAGCGTGATGTCGGCTCCAGCGCGTAAACTATGCGTATCTGGAATTAACTGCGCCTCGATCCGGTAGCTGGTGATGTCGAAGCGACTGGCCACTGGTTGCGGCGCCGGCTGTTGCGCCAGCGCTGCAGTGGCAAGAATACTTGTGGCCACGAGCGCCAATAGAAACTGGGGGAAAATTCGGGGAAAGTGCGGGCTGAATTTCGTCATATCGTCTCGGCTTTGTCTGCTGACTTCCTTTGAGTATACCGCCGCCATGCATTGGAGTAGTAGCGAGCTGACCGCTAACACCCTACGTTGCTGCAAGGGCTCCCCAGGGCCTTCAACACGGCCAATCCAAAAGGAAGGAAGCTTTTTCGGCGACGGCATTTAGGATGGCAAACTGGTGCGGGCGGTTGGCTGACGAACTGAACTACGTAATGCCAGCGACGCCCACGAGGTCGCATTTGCCGGCAAAATCGTCTCCGCCAGACGTCGACCCGGTAGCCAGGTTCACGATTTGTGCTTTAGCTCCAGGCACTTCATTTGGAAAAGACGTTTTCCGGCTGCTATCATGCGACGCGGTTTCCCCAGAAAAGCGAAAGCAAA
Organism: Pyrinomonadaceae bacterium; assembly: GCA_035472495.1. Taxonomy (GTDB): domain Bacteria; phylum Acidobacteriota; class Blastocatellia; order Pyrinomonadales; family Pyrinomonadaceae; genus PSRF01. The sequence goes on from DATIPD010000011.1 coordinate 1,009,125, forward strand.
GTCCCTCGTTCTGCGTCGGGACAAGCCTAACCAATAGAAGAAAACTGAAGTCAAATCAAAGCAAGTCCAGTCTCTGCTCTGGTTGTTCCGCGTGTGACTTCTTCTTCCTCAGCTTCAGATAACGAGGATTAGCAAATGAATAGAATTTCTCTCGGCGTGGTGATCTTACTGCTGTGCGTACAGCTCGCCGCCGCGCAAAAAGTTCCGGTGCAGGAAGTCGTCCTTGATAACGGCATGCGCTTGTTGCTGGTGCCGCGCAAAGGTGACCCCAACGTTGCTGCCGGTTGGGTAGCTCATGTCGGTTCGGTGAATGAACGTCCGGGTATCACCGGGCTGTCGCATCTATTCGAACACATGATGTTTAAGGGCACACAAACCATCGGCACGAAAGACTACCCGGCGAACAAAAAGTTGATGGACGAAATGGATGCGGTACGTGCCGAAATTCGCAAAGAAGAAGAAGCACTAATCATGAAGGCCCGGCGCGGCGAAATCGCCGACGCCAAAGACCCGAAGAATCGTTCGGCGCGACACCAGGAACTGATCGCAAAGTTTGAGGAACTGACCAAACGCGAAAAGGAAATAATGGTCAAAGACGAGTTTGCTCGTGTCTACACGACGGCGGGCGGCTCTGGTCAGAACGCCGGCACCAGCAACGATTTCACCATTTACTTCATAAACGTCCCGGCTAACAAACTCGAGCTTTGGTTTTGGATGGAATCAGATCGATTGCGCAATCCGGTGTTTCGTGAGTTCTACTCCGAACGCGATGTAGTGCACGAAGAAAGACGTCTGCGCACGGACAGCACTCCAACCGGCAAGTTCAATGAATTGTTCGACTCCATGTTCTGGCAGTCATCGCCGTATGGGTGGCCGGTGGTTGGTTGGCCCAGTGATCTTGAGGGCATCACGCGAGAGGAAGCGCTCGACTATTTTGCAGTCAACTACGCGCCAAACAATCTAACGGCTTGTCTGGTGGGCGACGTCGATCCGGCTCGCGCCAAAGAGTTGGCACAACAATATTTTGGAAGGCTCACGCGTGGGCCTCGCGCACCCGAGACGGTACGCACCACTGAGATGCCGCAACTCGCGGAAAAACGAATGGTCGCCTGGGCTGAAACCGTTCCCCAGGTGCGCGTTCGTTACCACACAGTCGCTGACGGACATCCCGATGGTTTCGCGCTGCAGATACTGGCGAGCTTGCTTAACGGCCGCACCGGCCGGCTCTACAAGGGGCTGGTCACACAGCAAGCCGTCGCCAACAGCGCCGGGGCGTTCCAGGATAGTCGCAAATATGAAGGACTCTTCGAGTTGACCGGAGTGGCGAAGCCGGGCAAGTCGCCGGAGGACGTCGAGCAAGCTCTCTACAAAGAGATCGAACGGATGCAGAAGGAGCCGGTCGATGCGAACGAGTTGCAGAAAGTTAAGAACCAGTATGCAGCGAACAACTTTCGCGGCATCCAGTCAAACTTCGGCCTGATGATCCAACTGCTGCTGCGCGACAACGTTCGTGGGTGGGAAACGATCAATACGGATCCGGTGCGCAGTCAGGCGGTAACGCCGGCTGACATTCAGCGGGTCGCGAATACTTACTTCAAACCGGAGAATCGGACCGTTGCGATCTACAACACGAAGAAAGCTGCTGGTCCGGAAGATCCGGCCCTGGCCGGCTTAAGCGATCAGGAAAAAGCGCAAATTGGTCAGATGAAGGGCATGCTTTCCCAGGCGAAGGCCGAACAGCTCAAAGCGATGCTTTCTCAAGTTGATCAGCGCGCCGGTTCTGCGCCGCCGGAAAAACAGAATTTTTACAAGGTGGTCAAAAAGATGCTGGAAGATCGCCTCAAGCAACTCGAAGGAGGTAATCAGTAGTTATGAAAAACCGCATGAGGAATCGTCGCAGCAATCTTAAACCGTTGGCCGTCGTCTTAACACTGGTTCTGTTAACTCTGTCACCCGCGAGTTTGCTGGCGCAGACGCAGCAAATTCCCGCGCATCCGCGCGATCTAAAATACGAGCAGTTGGTTTACACACCGCCGAAGAAGGAACAGTACCGTCACGTGTTGTCGAATGGCACGGTTGCTTACCTCGTCGAAGATCACGACCTGCCGCTGGTCAATATTTCCACCGTCGTTCGCACGGGAACTTACCTTGACCCGACGGGCAAAGAAGGACTCGCCGCTCTTACCGCCAGCCAGATGCGCGTCGCCGGGACAACCTCGAAGACGGCTGAGGAATTTGATGAAGCTGCTGATTTTCTGGCAGCCAATATTTCAAGCACCATGACCGCCACGCAGGCGTTCGCAACTCTGAACCTGCTCGCGAAGGATGTGGATCAGGGTCTCGTGCTGTATTTCGATATGCTGCGAAACCCACGATTTCAGGACGACCGTCTGACCCTCGCAAAAAGTCAGATACTGCAAAATATGGAGCGGCGTAACGATCGCACTGACGCTATCGAGGGCCGCGAATGGTCGCGTCTGATGTACGGCGCCGATCATTTCTCCGCCAAAGACTCGACCAAAGCCTCGATCGAAGGCATCACGCGGGAAGACATGCTTGCTTTCCATCAGCGGTACTACCAACCTGGCGGCTTTATCTTCGCGGTCTCCGGCGATTTCAACACCAAAGACATGCTGGCCAAACTCGAGGCCGCCACGAAGGGTTGGGCAGTCAACAAGACGCCGGTGCCCCCTGTTCCGAAACCGACGAACACACTCGTACCGGGCGTCTATACTGTGCATAAGGCAGATGTGAACCAGGGTCGCGTAAGCATTGGACATACCGGCGCCCTGCGGGATTCACCTGACTCCTACGCGCTGGAGATCATGAACGATATTCTGGGTGGGGGTGATTTCTCGTCGCGCATCATGTCGCGCGTGCGTTCCGATGAGGGACTCGCCTACAGTGCGGGTTCAAGTTTTGGTTTGGGTGTTTACTACCCTGGCACCTTCCGGGCATCGTTCCAGTCGAAGAACCCCACGACCTCGCAGGCGATCGATATTGTTCTGGAAGAAATTAATCGCGTGCGAACTGTAAAGGTGAGCGCGGAGGAACTCGAAACGGCGAAGAATTCGAACATTGAATTTTTCCCGCGGATTTTCGCAACCGCCTCGCAAATGGCCAGCTCGTTCGCCGGGGACGAGTACACTAAGCGTCCGGCCGATTACTGGGCAACCTATCGCGATCGCATCCGCGCGGTTACCGCCGACGATGTGTTACGCGTCGCTCAGAAGTATCTGCACCCGGATCAATTGGTAATTCTCGTAGTTGGTAATATTGACGAGATTACCAAGGGCAATCCCGACAAACCGCAATACTCCCTGTTAAAGATCGCGAAGGATGGACAGATTCGTCGCATTCCCTTACCCGATCCTTTGACGTTGGTTTATCCGGCCACGCCGTAGTGCAGCTTTGCTGAAGTAGCTTGGGCGGCCAGATCGATTTCGATCTCGCCGCCCGATTTTTTTTGAGCACTCGTTTCGTACTAGTGGGTTCAAGGCCAGGACCTCCTTAACTCACCAGCTGCACGTTCGCGGGTTTTCGTGTGTTTGGTCTTTCTTCGTGTATTTTGGTGGTCCAGTTCTTAATCGAACTAAAGAGCTATCCGCGAAATCACACAAAACCGAAACCGCGAAAAAACACTAAGGGTTTGTCATTGCCGGTTCAAGGGCTTCGCTTGCCGACGAAATCCAGTTCCTTAACGTCGTCAGACAAAATTGAAATGGTGCGATCGATTGGCTCGAAGCTCAAGCCTTCCTTGGAAGGAATAATTCGGTAGCTTCGCGATGGCAACGAAACTGCTACGGTAAAGGAATAATTTCCCTGTTCGTCGGTGGTAGCCGTCAGGACCGTGCCTTGCGGACTAATCAAAACCACGACGGCATTCTCCAAAGGTTTGTCGTTCGCATCTTTGATCCGACCCGTAATCTTTAGCGTCGTGCGCAGCGCCGACTGCATTGCAGAAACCGCGGCATCAGCGGGCGTAGGAGTTGCCGCCGGCTCGGGTGTCGGCGTGGGCGCTGCGGCCGGACTCGGCTCAGTTACCGAAGGAGTCGGCGCGGGAGTTGCTTCGGAAGTCGGTTGCGAATTTGCTTCCGGTGATGGCGTTGGGGTTGGCGGCGGAGCAATCTCCGTATGTCCTGGCGCCTCGCTCGATGGAGAGGGCGATGCCGCTGGTGACGGCGCCGGAATTTCTGCCGGCGGCGTTGTCTGTGCGGTAAGAGCCGAGGGCTCCGATGTCGGTGTCGGGCTCGGAGTGCTTTCCGCCGTTGGGGTCAGCGGCGCAGTCTCTACCGGTGTCGAAGTTGAATCAGGAGTCACCGGGGCAGGCTGAATTTCCGCAGTCGTTGGCGGTGGACCAATGCGCTCGTCGAGTCCATCGAGCGACCCATTCACCTTGCGATAAAGTTGTTCCACAACGGCGCGGCGCGCAGCATCAGGCTCCGCCGAGTTGTACCCTTTGATGTAATAAGAAAGCGCTTCGGCTTTTTTGTCCTGCCGTTCAAGGGCCACCCCTAAACGCCACAAAGAGGTGTTCGCCGCCGGCGTTCCTTGCGGCAGTATCGCAATCGCGCGTTTCAGATGGTCGACGGCTTCGTCCAGTTTGTCCTGATCGAGTCGCGCCCAGCCGGAGGTGTCCTCAATGCGGCCGCGGAGTAGATTCGACATCAGGTTGCGCGGCGCATCGGGAATGTTAGGGGTGCCTCCTTGTGCAATCGCGCGCGCGCGAATCCCGCTGAATTCATCCGCCTGGACGGCGAGCGTCAATACCGGAACGCCCAGACCTGCGTCCGCACTGCTCCTGGCTGCTTCGGCGAGTTCGAACGCCGTTTCGAAGGCAACGCCCTTTTTCAACAAGCGCCTGGCAGCATAAAGCTGGCGATGGACCAGCGCTGCATCGTCGCCTGAAGCAAACTCCTTCGCTGCAGCGGCCGCTTCCTCCTCGTTGATTGATCCGCCGTTAGCAAGGGCGGTAGAAAACTTCAGCAGCGATTTTAGAAGTTTCGCGTTCCCGTCCGTGTCAGCAGCAGTAAACTGAAAAATGCTGGCGCGCCTTTCCGGAGCGAGCAACTCCAGAAAACTTGCGTTGTGTGCCGGCGTTTGTCCGCCGAGCCGCGTTTCCATTTCACCATTCTTCAGGGTGAACGATTGCGACAATACTTCAGCAGCCTCATCAAAAAGCGAGGCGGCAACCAGGATGTTGGCTAGTTCATATTCAAGCGTCGGAAACTTTCCATACTGCCGCGCAAAACGGATCGCTCGTTCGGCTTCGAGCGGTTTCCGCTGGGCCACGAGTGCACGCGCCAGTGCAATCTGTGACCAGGTATAACGCGGCTCAATATTGACTGCGCGCTCCGCCAGGGCCACTGCCGATTCATTATCGTTGTGCGCCGCAAACCAGTATGCAGTTCCGGCAAGCAGGGTCAGGTTCTTAGGATCTTCCGTCAGCGCTTTTTCGAGTTCACCCTTCGCCTCTTCGATGCGGTTGAGATCGAGCAACGAAAGAATCAAGCCGGTGCGGGCGCCTTTGTCTGTAGGCTCAGCCGCCAACTGCTGCCGGTAAAGCGCGACCGCTTCTTCACCCTTGCCCGCAGCGCGAGTGAGATCAGCCAGGTTACGTCGGGCGCTTTTGGAGTTGGGATCGAGTTCAAGCGCTCGCTTGTATTCGGCGGCCGCGTCATCGAGACGAAGCGAGACGTGCAATGCCAGTCCTAAACCCTGATGCGCTTCGGCCAAATCCGGCGCCAGTTGCACCGCCTGGTTCGCCAATCGCGCCGCTTCACTTCCTTGTTCAATACGAACATAAAAAGCGGAAAGCGCCAGCAGGTGCTTCGGGTCATTCCCAAACTTCGCCTCAATATCCTGCGCCGCTTTGAGCGCGGCGGCCTGTTCACCGCGCAAAAAAAGATTTAAAGGGATCTGAGCAATAACCCCCAAAAACAATTTGTCTGAAACACTGCTCGGGGCATCACTAATCGCCCGCATCAACTCCGCAATACCGCCCGCGCTGTCATGCTGACGAAGCAGATCATCGCCTACTGCAGCGTGAGCACTGATCAGAAGTTCCGTGGCCCGCGGTTTTGCTTTCGAGTCGGGATGTGCTTCTAAAAAACTTTTGAGCTTCGTGACGCGTTCTGCGACCGGCAAACCCAACGTCGCCTCCACCTCGTCGGCTTCCGCCGCATCATCCGCGGTAATAGTCGGTTTCCGATTCTTCGCCGCCGCGGTTTCTTTTCGCGTCGCTGAAGTCCGAGTCGGCGCGGCTCCGCTGTCTTTGCTGGGAGGACTAATCACAGCCGGGCCTACCACGTCAGTCGGTGTGCTTTCGGCGACGGTGGTGATGGGAGTCGGCGTGGCAACGGCTGACGGAGTTTCGTTGAGCTCATCAGCGTTGAAAGCCAACTTCTGAGAAAGTGTTTTTACAAATTGATGTACGCCAGCGTTCAAGCCTTCGCTGAACCGGCCCGCCTCGATAGCCGCGCGCATCTTTTGCGACATGTCGCCCAAAATTCCTTCAGGCAGATCTCTGGAAACCGATCTGCTAAGACGCGTGAAGGCGGTCCTTTCGTCAACTGCAATTACGAGCAGCAAACTCTTGCGCGGAGTGTTAACAAGAGCAACGTTCCAGTCTTTCGCGAGCTGTAGGGAAAATTCGTCGATACTTTTTCCGGCCGTGGTTTGCACCAGCGCCACATCGAACTCAATTCCGGTTTTCGTTTTTAGGTTAGTGAGTATTGTTTCGAGCTGTTGGCGCGTTGCGTCGTTAACCACTCCGGCAAGATCGTTAACGTGGCCGGTCGGCCCTTGTGTTTGCGCCAGCTGATTGCCGCTGCCCAGAAAAAGGAAAGCTGTTGCGCTGACGACTAGCAGCAAGATCCATCTTGCCTCTAATTCACCTAATAGTTTCATTCATTAACTCTCGATCAATCGGTATTATTTCAAGCGGGGGAGTTGGCCTCGTAACGCAAACTGTTAGTTTGCGGACTCGTTGAATTCACTCAGCCACCGCAAACTAACAGTTTGCCTTACAAATGGAGACGTTCTGGAAGGGCATGATAACATCGCGTGCTTTTGGCAGCGAATAAGCATGTTCTCGCCGTGGATTAACGCGGATTATTGGAATCTCAATGCGCTTCTGAACTGTGTCTTGCGTCGTTTTTGATCTGATCCGCGTTTACTCGCGCAAATCCGCGGCTGATTTGTTTGGAGATATCTTTGAGCGAACTCGACGAAGCCTGGACGATCGGTCTTGCGGAGGCAGAAAGACGCGCGCGTGCCGAGGGGCGCAGCGATATCGCCGACTACCTCGCGTTGCGTAGTTCGAATGATCTGATCCGGAAGGTCGCCAGAGACTGGTTGCTGCAAATATTTACCGCTGCCGCCGGAAGCGCCAACCGCGCCGGCGCGGCGATTCAAATCGCCAGAGCAGAAACCCACCGTTTCAAAGTTGGCAACGCGAGCATGGTGGGGACCAGCTTGAGTTTGAGTAGCGGCGTCAGGGCAGTGCTCGTTGAAGTAGGATGGCCGCGCACGCCGCGCGACGGATTCATCCGCGGCGGTGGTTTGGCTTGCGGCAATATCAAACACGTCGGTATCAAGAAAGCCGGTGAAGAACTGCGTCTGGTGGTTGACGTGTCGGGTACACCCTGCTGGATCGTTTCCGCCAGGCACACTGCTCACGTAGCGCCTCACGATCTGCAGGAGTCACACATCAAAAAACATCTGGCACTCCTGCTCGACGACACGAGAAGTCCCAACACTCATTCCTGACCATTTCCGCTACCAGCTGCACGTTTTCGCATCGATGTCCTAAGAGAGTCCGCTCAGTCCTTTCTAAACAAGCGAAAAGTTGACGTTTTTGTATGGTGAATAAAGCACCTTCGCAACCTGTGTCCGCGAGGCACGACGGTTGCCAACGAAGTGATCGGCATGGCGCTCCGTTGCAGGTGTCCCCACAGCGAGCGCCAGATCAAGGTTGAACCAAACCGAGTGCTTCGGAATTTGGTCGACTCGAAACAAAGTTTGAGGAGGATGTAAATGACAAACCGACGCACACTGACTTTTTCAATTCTGGCGGCTGCTACTCTGGCCTTGTGCCTGCCGGTGTTGGCAGCGGCGCAGGGTGGTTACGGCTACCCGGATTACGGTCGCGGACGCAATGGCAATGGCAACTACGGACGTTATGATGAGCGCTACGTGAAAGATTCGATCCAGAGACTCGATCGTCTTGCAAAAGATTTCGAGCGTGATCTCGATCGCTCGCTGGATCACAGTCGGGTCAACGGCACGCGCCAGGAAGACGAACTCAACGCCCAGGGCCACGACTTCCGGCGCGCGGTTGGCAATTTGAAGTCCGCCTTTGGCAATGGCCGCGATCTTAATCGCAGCCGCGACGAAGCGCAGCGCGTGCTTGATGAAGCGGGACAGTTCAATCGCATCGGCCGCATGCGTGGAGTGAACAACCAGATTTCGGGCGAATGGTCCAGTATTCAGCAGGAGCTGAGGATCATTTCAGACGCCTACGGTCTGGGTTACAACAACGGCGGCTACGATAACGGTGGTTACTATCCGAATGGTCGCGACAACCGTAAGGATCGCAACTATCCGAACAACAATCGTAACCGGAACAACGACTGGTGGCGGCGCATACCCTGGCCCAACTAAGAACCAGGGGAAAATGGAAGAGGTAAAGGGGAAGGGGTAAAGGGAAAGAAATCCTTTACCCCCTTTCCTTTCCCCCCTTTTTCCCGTTTCCCTTTTCCCCTTTTCACCTGTTTTCCCCTATCTTACTCGCATGCCCGGAACGCTTTATCTTGTCGCTACACCCATCGGCAATCTTGAAGACATCACTCAGCGCGCGATTCGTTTACTCAGCGAAGTAGATATCATCGCGTGCGAAGATACGCGTCACACCAAAAAGCTCCTGAATCACTACGGCATAAAAACCAAAACTGTTAGCTATCACGATCACAACGAGCGCGAACGTGCCGACCAGTTAGTGGAGAAACTCAAATCCGGTTCTGATGTTGCCGTAGTGTCTGATGCCGGAACACCGGGCATTAGCGATCCGGGGTTTCGTCTCGCGCGCGTTGCGATCGAGAACGACATTCGCGTGGTCCCCATTCCCGGCCCCAGTGCGCTGGTGGCGGCGCTGGTCGCCTCGGGTCTGCCGGCAGACGAATTCTTCTTCGGAGGCTTTTTGCCGTCACGAACCGGAGCGCGACGCACCCGCTTAACTGGGCTGCGAACCATTCCGGCGACGCTGGTTTTCTATGAGACGCCGCATCGCATCGCTGAAGCACTCAAGGATGCCCTCGAGATTTTGGGTGAACGGGAAGCCGCCGTCGCTCGCGAGTTGACGAAAGTTCACGAAGAGATTATCCACGGGCGGTTGAGTGAGCTGGTCGCTCGTTTTTCTGCTGCGGAGAGTGTGCGTGGTGAAATCGTGCTGCTCATCGATCGCGTAGAAATCCAAGACGGGCGCCAGGATGAACGCGTCATCAGCATCGCTGCGTTGGTTGCGAGATTTGAGAACGAAGGCCTTGATCACCGCACCGCGTTAAAGAAAGCAGCGAAGCAATTAGGCCTTTCACGTGATGAAGCCTATCGCCGGCTGGTCGCCGAGAAAAAATAGAGCCTCACTGGATTCTTTCTCGCTGTTGTTGCAGCTGTGCCGGCAGCTGCTTATCAACTACCGGACGCGTCGGCCGGTTAGCCACTTCCCACAACGTTAGATAAATCGTGCGCGCGACTTTTTCCATCTGGGGAAAGTCAATCTTGCTGACTTCATCTCCAGGACGGTGGTAGTCCTCGTGTTCGCCGTCAAAGAAAAAAGTGATGGGAATGCCCTTGCGCGCGTAGTTGTAGTGGTCACTGCGAAAGAAAAAACGGTTTGGATCACCCGGATCGTCATAGCGATAGTTGTACTCGAGGTTCTGATATTGCTGGTTGACCTTTTCAACTAACTCGCCAAGTTCGGTGCTCATCATCTTCGAACCGATCACGAAAATTTCGCCCGGCTTTGCCAGGTCGCGGTTTCGCACGTTGGTGTCGCCTTCCTTCTTCGTGCGACCAATCATATCGATGTTGAGTTGGGTGACGACCTTGTCCAGCGGCACCGTGGGATTGTCAGTAAAGTAACGCGAGCCCCAGAGGCCTTTTTCTTCACCCGCATGCCAGACAAACAGGATCGAGCGTTTGGGTTTGACGCTCGCATGCGACAGCGCTTCAGCCATCCCGAGCAACGCAGTTGTGCCGGAGCCATCATCGTCCGCACCGTTGTAGATCGCGTCACCGTTCACCGGGATGCCAATGCCAACGTGATCGTAATGCGCGCCCAGCGCGACATACTCATCTTTGAGGACCGGATCACTTCCCTCCCAGATGGCGACGACATTTTGAGTCGACTGCGCATCGGTTTTCACTTTCACGGTCAATGACATTTTTTTATCTGCGGCAAGCGGGAACGACTCGGGAAATTGACTCGCACCGTAAATCGATTCGAACAGCGACACCGCATTTCGCTTTTCTCCGGAGAACAACAGATTGGCTACGCGGGGCGACAAAACGATTTGCGGAATCTGCGTGCCGGTTGCCGGTTGAAACTTGTCGACCCTGGTGGTGCCGCGATCCGTGATGCGCGCACGATTGCGGTCCCAGTTTGCGAGGTACTGAAAATCAGGAATGATGATTAAGCCGGCCACGCCTTGCTTCTCTGCGTATTCACCCGCGCTCATCCAGTCTTCCCCGCGCTTGCCGGTGAGCATGGCGCTGGTGATGCCGCGCGGAAGTGTATTCGGCGGAGTGAAGATCACCGCGATTTTTCCTTTAGCATCGAGGCCTTTGTAGGCGTCGATGTTTTTTGACTTCACATACCAGCCACTGCCGGCAAAGATCAACTGCGTCGCCGGGATATCGCAAGACCGCGCGAAGGGAATGTAGTCCTCACCCAGGTTCAGCGTCTGACCATTGAGTTCGGCGTGAGTTGCGTCGCGATCGATCACGTCTCGGCTCAACGCAATCTTTTGTAGAAAACTGCCTGGGTCACCGGCAGGCTTAAATCCCCAACGCGACAAATTCATTGCCAGAAACTTCGCCGTCGTATCAAGTCCACGCGAAGGAGTGTCGCGGCCTTCCATCTCATCGGAAGCGATGAATGTCAGGTAGTCTTTCAGCTGGGCGGTGGCAATTGTGTCGACTCCTCGCTGTGTAGCCAGCGACGGCGCAACCTTGGAGGACCGCGCGGTCTTGCGCTGCGCGAACGCGTGAGAAGTGGTTCCGACCGAGGGGAAACCAAGAATGAGAACGCAAGTTACTAATACTACTCCGAGTGATTTACGCATGAATGCTCCAATGACCATGAAGAATTAGCCGCGGGTTAACGCAGTAGGAGAGATTAAGAATCTTTTGTTTTTCTCCCCTCCTCGTGGGAGGGGAAAAAAGGGGAGGGTTTACCGCGCACTAGATCCTCTCCCTCTTTCCCTCTCCCAAAGGGAGAAGGAAGAAGCATTACGCGTGTTGCACAGCGCCGACCAGCTTTGTCAGCGTTTCTTTGGCGTCGCCGTAAAGCATGCCGGTGACTTCTTTGAAAAAGAGCGGGTTCTCCAGTCCAGAAAAACCTTTTCCCTGGCCGCGCTTCAAAACCACTACTGACTTGGAACGATCAACTTCCAAAATCGGCATGCCCGCAATCGGACTGCCGGGATTGTCGCGCGCATCCGGGTTGACGACGTCGTTTGCGCCGATGACCACGGCAACGTCTGTCGTGGGAAACTCGGGATTTATTTGTTCCAACTCGTAAAGCGACGAATAAGGAACATTTGCCTCGGCGAGCAAAACGTTCATGTGGCCGGGCATGCGACCCGCGACCGGATGAATGCCGTACTTAACAGTTACACCGCGCTTCTCGAGCGTGTCAGCCAATTCGCGTACTGCGTGCTGCGCCTGGGCGGTGGCCATGCCGTAGCCAGGCACGAACACAACTTTGCTGGCGTAGGCCAGCTGCACTGCAATGTCTTCGAGGCTCACCTCGCGCATCACGCCTTGCTGGTCACCCGTCGCTGTTGATGTCGCGGCACTTCCGAACGCGCCGAAGAGTACGTTCGTGATCGAACGGTTCATTGCTTTGCACATCAGGATGGAAAGAATGAATCCGGAAAATCCATCGAGCGTGCCCGCAATGATCAGCACGTTGTTTTTGAGTACGAACCCAGTCGCTGCCGACGCGAGACCGGCATAGGAATTCAATAGCGACATCACTACCGGCATGTCAGCGGAGCCAATCGGCAACACCAGCAGGATCCCGAAAAGGAACGCGAGCCCAAGCATCACGTAAAACGGAATCACCGCGGTGGGCACAACGATCAAATAGATGAAGAGCCCAATGGTCACGGCCAGGAGCGTCATGTTGAAAATATTCTGGCCGCGATACACCAGCGGTTTGCCCGGCACAATTCCCTGGAGTTTTCCAAACGCGATCAGACTGCCCGTCGTCGTCAAAGAGCCCAGCATGATCTCAAAACCCATCGCGCTCATTTTTACGTGGCCGAGCTCGTCAAGCGGTTTGAAGCCATGCGTGTAGCTGTAGTACTCAGCGATACCGACAAGCGCCGCCGCGAAGGCGCCGAACGCGTGTGACAACGCGGTCCGTTGCGGCATTGCCGTCATCGGCACCCAAACGCCCATCACCGCGCCGAGCGTCGAACCTACCAGCAGTCCCACAATGATCCAGGTGTAACTGACGATCTCGAAGTGCATCAGCGTGCCGATGATGGCCATCAGCATGCCGAACTCGGCGAGGTGCATGCCGCGTTTCGCAGTCTCCGGATGGCTCAAGCCTTTCAACCCGAGAATGAAAAGGATTGAGGCAAGCAGGTAGCTGAATTCGATGAAGTAAGTTTGCCAGACCATTATTGAGACCGGGACTTAAGTTTCAAGTTCCAAGTTTCAAGTTTCAAGTTTCAAGTTGCTCGTTACCCAACAGGGCGAACTTGAAACTTTAAACTTGAAACTCGGAACTGTTTTATTTCTTCCTTTTGAACATTCGCAGCATGCGATCGGTGATTACAAAGCCGCCGACGACGTTTGTCGTCGAACAAACCACCGCCACGAAACCGAGAGCAGTTGCTACTTTGCTGTGGCCGGATCCGGCAATCACAATCGAGCCCACCAGCGAAATGCCGGAGATGGCATTGGTTGCAGACATCAACGGTGTATGTAACAACGGCGGCACTCGGGAAATCACCTGGTAACCGAGAAACGCCGCCAAGGCGAAAACGTAAAACGCAGAGATTAATGATTCGGCGGTCATGTTATTCGTTTGCTCCAGTCTGCTAGTGCTCGGCGTTGCCTATTGCCCGCTCGCCGGATGACCTTCCTTGTCGAGCAAGGTGATGCTGGCGCCCACATCAGTCAACGAGCGCAAGTCAGACTCAATCACCTTGCGATCGCCAACAATCAGAATCGCCATCCGGGACGGATCGATGTAGCGATTTGCCGCGCGAGTTACATCAGACAACGTCACGCTGCGAATGTGCGCGATGTAGTTATCAAAGTAATCGTCCGGCAAGCCGTAAAGCACGACATCACTCAAGCGATTTGCAATCTGTTCGTTAGTCTCGAAGCCTCGCGGGTAGCCACGAATCAATGACTCCTTGAAGTAGCTCAACTCTTTTTCCGTGACCGGGCGATCACCGCGGATGCCGTTTAACTCTTTGAGAAATTCGACCACCGATCCTTTGGTAACGGCGGTTTGCACACCGGCGCTGGCCGTGAAAGGGCCCGGCCCGGCGCGATAATCAAACGACGTGCGCGCGCCATAGGTATAGCCCTTGTCTTCGCGCAAATTCAGATTGACCCGCGACACGAACGCGCCGCCGAGCACTGAATTTAAAACCACTAACGGAAAATAATCCGCCGTGGAACGCGCCACACCTACCTGGCCAATTTGTATTAACGACTGCGCCGCGCCCGGCCGGTCGACCAGATAGATGATGGAATGATCGCGCGGGGCGGGCGCGCTAACGTTGGCTGCCGGCGGCGGTGTGTTGCCGGCTTTCCAATCAGCAAAAGCGCGCTCGAGTTTCGGGATGAGCTGGTCCGGATTGACGTCGCCGGTGACTACGAGAGCAGCGTTATTTGGCCGATAGTAAGTTTCATAAAAACGCTGCACGTCCTGGACCGTCAAAGCATTCAGAGATGCTTCATTCCCCACCAGCGGATGACCGTAGGGATGATCGTGCCCGTAGAGCAACGAAGCATAAACAACGCCCGCGATCGCGTTGGCATTGTCCCGCTGCTGCTGCAAACCGTTAACTCGCCGATCGCGCACGCGCGTGAACTCGCCCGCATCAAACGCAGGCTGGGTGATCGTCTCAGCGTAAAGATCCAGTGCGCTGTCGAGATGCCGCGTGAGAGTCAGCACGTTAGCGCCGCTCGAGTCCCAACCAGCACCCGTAATTAGCCGCGAACCGATCGCAGCGAACGCGTTTGAAAGTTCCAGCGCACTATGTTTTTTAGTGCCCTCGTCCAGCAGGTCTGCCGTCAAGCTTGCCAGTCCGGCTCGATCCCCAGGATCACTGGCGCCACCGGAGCGGACCACGAGATTCATGTTGACGACCGGTAACTGATGTCGTTCGACAATCAAAACTTCGAGCCCGTTGGAAAGTTTGCGACGCTGAATCTTTGGCAGTTTGAGAGTGGGATCAGTTTGTGGCTTGGGAACATTCGCTTCCATCGCTTCTTTCGTTTGCGATGAAATTTTCTTAATCGGCGCAGCTGACTGAGCAGCTGCTACGCCTAGTGACTGCGACGGCGCGGCCGCGCTACCGGCGTCTGTTCCGGCTTCGCCTTCACCGGGTCGCGGACGGTTACGACCAGCAGCATCCTTCGGTAGCACGCTGACGATGAGGCGTTTGTCGGTCAGATATTGCCTGGCTACACGCTGTACGTCGGCGCCTTTGACACGGCGATAGCGCGCGAGATCTTGTTCAAAGTAGTTCGGCTGGCCCAGAAAAGTAGCGTACTGATTGAGCTGATCGTTGCGCCCGCCAAAGCCGCCAATATTCTGCAGGCTGTAAATCATGCTCGCCTCACGCGCGTTGTAGGCGCGCTCCAGCTCGTCTGCGGTTGGTCCGCTCTGTTTCAGCTTTTCCAGTTCTTCATTGATTGCGCTTTCGAGTTCCGCCAGCGTGTGACCCTGCTTCGCGGTAGCCACAATTTGAAAGCGTCCAGCCAACTCGCCGGCGCCGTTGAAAGCGGAAACGTCTTGCGCGATTTGCTTGTCGTAAACCAGCGCCTTGTAAAGACGTGAAGATTTCCCCACACCCAGAACCGTGGACAAAACATCTGTGGCTGGTTCATCGGCGCTAAACTGTTCGCTTGCTGTCCAAACCATGTAGACGCGCGGCAGCGCCACACGGTCTTCCATTTCGACGCGTTTGAGTTCGCTGATGACGGGTTGGGCTATTTTTAGCGGCGGCACATTCGGGCCGCGCGGAATTGGTCCAAAATATTTCTCGACCCACTGCCGCGCTTGTTGCGGATTAAAGTCGCCGGCGATGCAGAGACTGGCATTGTTGGGAGTGTAATATCGCCTAAAGAAGTCGCTGATATCGGGAATAGAAGCCTTCGTTAGATCGTCCAGCGAGCCGATGGTTAGCCAGTGATAAGGATGGTTTTCCGGATAGATGATTTCGTTGATACGCGCGCCGACTAAACCGTAAGGACGATTGTCGTAGTTCTGTCGCTTCTCGTTCTTCACCACGTCGCGTTGATTCGCGAGCTTGGCTTCGTTGAGCACGTCAAGCAGTCCGCCCATGCGATCAGCTTCCATGAACAATGCCGTTTCGAGAAAATTTGACGGCACCACTTCCCAATAATTGGTGCGGTCAGGATTTGTCGAACCGTTGAGTGTGCCACCAGCTTCCTGAATGGGATTAAAGTAATTGTCGTCGTAATGCTTCGAGCCCTGAAACATCATATGCTCAAAGAGGTGTGCGTAACCCGTCTTACCCAACGTTTCGTTTTTTGAGCCGACGTGGTACCAGAGATTGACGCCAACGATTGGCGTCGAGTGGTCCTCATGCAGGATCACACGCAAACCATTGGGCAACTTGTACTCCGTAAACTTAAGCTGCAGCGGCGAAGCGTCAACTTTTGTCGCCGCGGTAGCCGCACCGGTTTTTGCTCGACTTCTTTGGGCGAAGGTCAGCGACGGAGCCAACAAGATTGCGGCAAGAATTAGAGCGAGTGTCTTTTTACAGTCCATGATTTCATTACTCCTAAAGTCTATGGCGCCGGCTTGATTGCGGCAGCGACACGCTGGTTAGTCCAGTTGCCTTGATGGGTCACACACGAGGGCCCAACCACATCATCATTCATATCAAGGTTCAAGTTACCGTCTTTGATCAGCAAACTGAGAAACGCGGTGACGTTACGCGAATAGAGTTGACTGGCATGGACCGGAACGGTCGCCGGCAGATTCGTAGGCGCGAGAATCGTCACGCCGTTTCGTTCAACCACTTCATCAGCTTTACTCACGGTGACGTTGCCCCCGGTTGGGCCTGCCAGATCAACCACGATTGACCCGCGCTTCATACCGTCGACCGCCGCTTCTTCCATCAACAGCGGCGCCTTCCGGCCTGGCACTTGCGCGGTGGTGATGACAACGTCTGCCGTCTTGGCGTGCTCAGCGATCAGGTCTCTTCCTCGTTGCAGTGCTTCTTCCGACAACTCAACAGCGTAGCCGCCGGCGTCTTCAGTTTTAAGTCCGCCTAAATCGACTTCCAAAAACGTTGCGCCCAGCGAACGCACTTGTTCACCCGCCGCCGCACGCACATCGTAGGCTTCGACAACTGCGCCCAGACGCCGTGCCGTTGCGATCGCTTGCAAGCCAGCGACGCCCGCGCCGAGTACCAAAACCCGGGCCGGTGGCACCGTGCCCGCCGCTGTCATCATTAAGGGAAACATTCGCGAGATGCTTGACGCCGCCAGGACCACCGCTTTGTAACCGGCAACCGTGGCCATCGACGAAAGCGCATCCATCGACTGCGCCCGCGTGATGCGCGGAATCAACTCCATCGCGAAAGTAGTCAGCTTGTGCTCAAGCGCGGGAACCAGGGCAGCTGGTTCATCGAGTGGCCGCAGAAAGCCCAGCACAATCGCGCCCTCTTGCAGCGCGGAAAAAACTTCCCGCGAGGGTCGATTGACAGTGACGAGAACGTCGGCCTGTTTGAGTATCGAATTGCGATCGGCAGAAATTTGGGCGCCGGCGTCGGCGTAATCCTTGTCGGAACTCGCCGCACTCAACCCGGCGTTCGCTTCAACGATCACAGCTGCCTTTAGCGCCAGAAGTTTCTTGACTGACTCAGGCATCAGCGCCACGCGCGCCTCTCCCGTCAAGTCTTCTTTGAGCAATGCAATCTTCATTTTGTTCTGGCTGGAGAATTCTCCGCAAACAGGAAGAAACAGATCGGCTTAGTTTGGAAAACTGACGTGCCGCGAGCGGAGTCGAGGCGTAGAACGGAAGAGAGTTTTGGCATAAACCCGGCGAGCGTTCTGAGTCCTTTGGATTGCGCCGCGCAGTATAACACTTGCAATAGAACTCAATTCAACAAAGTGCGCCACCTTCACCTCATTACCGTCCTCTACCTTGGCGCGCGCGCGACAGCTTACCTACGGGGAACGCGGTCGTCCCCGCCCGCAAATGAGCGCACAGCGCGAACCACCGAATCGCTACAAATCGCTTTAGCAAAACTGGAAACCTCTGCTGCCGACCACTGTTCATGCTTTGCGCTCATTGCGGGCGGGGACGCCCGCGATCCCAGTAAGCTGGCTTGATCGATTCATTCACAGCTAAAGCCAACCCGCAAAATTCGGTTGGTTTGCCAACCTTGAAGCGCGCCTCCTATAATCAACCTCCAACCCACGGCGCATTGGTGTAGTTGGTTAACACGCCGCCCTCTCAAGGCGGAGACCACGGGTTCGAGTCCCGTATGCGCTACCAAGTTTTTCCTCCGCATCCCCTGGCAATTTCTCCTCCGTAGCCCCCTGAAGTCTTTCTGACGGATTACGCGATCTGATTTCTCATCGCGGTCCACCACGTTCACAGGAGCGAAGGAGATTACAAATGTTTCCAATTGGTGATGACGATAGTGCGCGCCGCACTGTGCCGGTAGTGACCTACGTGTTGATTGCGATAAACGTCCTCTTCTTCCTGGTAGAACTGAATGGTGGCGACCCTTTCATTGAACGCTGGTCGGTTGTTCCGCGACGTTTGCTTGCCAACCCTGGCGCCGATTTCCTGACCATCTTCACTTCAATGTTTATGCATGCCGGCTGGGTTCATCTGGGTGGCAACATGCTCTACCTGTGGATTTTTGGCGACAACGTCGAAGACAGCTTTGGGCATTTGAAGTTTCTGATTTTCTATTTGCTCTGCGGCCTCGCGGCGACGCTCGCGCAATTAATGTTCAGCACCGGTTCCAACGTACCCAACCTCGGCGCTTCCGGCGCCATCGCCGGCGTGCTCGGCGCTTACATACTGCTGTTCCCGCGTGGACAAGTAAAAGTCCTGATGGGCCGCAGTGTAATTCCCATGCCGGCCTTGGTGGTGATCGGTTTATGGATCGTATTGCAGCTGGTTAGCGGAGTCGGTTCGATCACGAGCAGCGCCTCGTCTGGCGGCGTGGCGTACATGGCCCACATCGGTGGGTTCCTGGCCGGTTTTGTTTTGACTTTTTTGTTGCGCGCAACGGGCGCCGCACGGCAACAACCAAACTGAAGACTGGGAAGGGACGAAAGCTGCCGGATCTCCGTCTTTGCACGCATGACCATTTGCGTAAGTTAATTTTGTGAAATGATCGCAAGCCGTCTCAAGCTGATCGCCGCCGCGCTGTTCCTCTCAATCTCGGTTGGCGGGATCATTTCTTCCGGTCAAACGCCGGCAAATACGATCCTGGGTATTCCGGCAGAAACGGAAGTACTCAACTCGCAGCGGACGGTGCCGCCTCCGTCAGCGACCAAACCACACATTTGGAAAGTCGCCTTCGAACTCGCGTTCGGCGAAGACTCGCCTTACAGCGCCGAGTTTCCCAACCTCTATGCATTGCCTTTCAACGTGAATCTGGCAATCACTAAAGAAGTGCTCGATCAGATCATCGCCGTGGCGTTGAGGGAAACTGGAGCCAGGCAAATCAGCTTGAGTTACCGGGCAGGTGGCTACAAGGAGTTTCCACCTGTTCCCTCGGCTCAACTCGAAATTGAAGCGACGGATTCTGCAGCGCAGGATTTGATGAACATCGTCGGTTATCTCGCGCAACAAACTTCAGTCATCGCTTCCAGCCGCACTGATAAGGGAAATCGACACGCGATCGAGATCGTGGAAAAGTCAGGCAACGCTCTTGCTGATGTCAAAACTCTCCAAGCATTCTGGCGCCGGCTCGGTGAGTTGTCGCCAAAACTCCAGCCGGGCTTTTCGTCGATTCAGGTTGCCGGCAGACCAGGCCTTTACATCATCGACTCCGATGGTGATTGGCGGGCCAAAGATTTTCCGAAGTTCAAACTAGTGATCGCACGGGTGTCGAAGCAGTTCGGACTCAAGACAGACTTTGCAGTTTTCGTGGTGGAGTATTCCGAGTTGGGCAACAACTGGAAATTGGACGCAAACGGTGAACAGTACCTGAGACGATTCAGCTCAACCGGACAAACCGGTTTACGACAACGCCTTGAAAATGAGTATCGGTTGAACGCGCACGCGTGGATTAAAAAAGCTTTCGAGAACGACGCTGCGAAACATCTTCGCAGCCTAAGCCCAAACGATCGGAACTGGAAAAGTGAAGCCTGCCGAACCACATCCCGAACCCTTAAGATTTTAATTGCGGATCGATCAGCGCTTTGACTGCTCTGCCGGCTGCTACTTCCGCAAGCGCCTCGTTGGCTTGCGCGAGCCCGTACCGATCGAGTCGGAAATGTGCCCAGGGCGCGGAGCGTATGGGATCAGACATGATTTGAACGCCGCGATAGAAGTGTGAAAAGTCGGAGCCCCAACAACCGCGCACGTCGAGTTGTTTCTTGTTCAAATCGCTATGCGGGTTGAATGAAACCTCGCCGTGATCGGTGTACTGTCCGACGATGACAACGCGCCCCGCATCGCGGGTGAACTGCATTGCCTGTACAACCGCAGCTGGTGCGCCGGTCGCTTCAATGGTTACGTCAGCGCCGCGCCCGCCAGTGAGATCGAGTACCCAGTGCCGGCGTTCTGCTTCGTCATGATTTTCAATATTGAGGGTGGCCTGTGCACCGACTTGTAAAGCAGTATCGAGTCGATGCTGCGGTGCGCCCAGACAGAGGACGCGGAGAGCGCCGCGCAAAAGCGCGAGAATCACCGCCGAGAGTCCGACCGGTCCGCTGCCCAGCACCAGCACCGTGTCGCCAATCTGTACGTCCGCTCGTTCTACGGCGTGTAACGAAGTCGGAAGCGAGCAACCGCCCGCCATGTATCTTTCAAACACTTCGCTGGCAAGTCGAATGCAGCGGGTCTTCGGTTTGAGATAAATTTTTTCCGCCCAACCGCCGCACAGTCCGTCGGCCGCACCATACGTAATTCCGTAAACGCGCCGGTGCGGACAGCGCGTCGCGGCTTTCGCGATCAGACAAAACCAGCACGCATTGCAGGTCCCGTGAACATCGAGGAACGTGACCGAGTCGCCTTCCGCGAATGGTTTGCCCTCGAGATCAAAAAGCTGACCGCGAATTTTGCTCAAACGACCGGCCGAGACGTGGCCCGGGATGAGCGGGTAAGGGACGCCGGCGAGTCTTCCCTGTTGTAAGTAAAGATCGGTGCCGCAGACTTCGCTTAGATCAACGTCGAGCAGCGCGGAGTCACGCTCTAATTCGGGTTCGGGAATTTCGCGCAGTTCAACGGGCGCGTTTGGTTCCGGAATAACGGCGGCGATGATCGAGGGCATTAGCTAGACTCTCCAAATGTTCGGGACTCAGATTGGTACCGCGAAGCGGTTGAGGTGAACACTCAAACTTCGACGGACGCAACCGCTTCGCGGTAAAGACAGATAAAGCTGCGAACTTCTATCACAAACCCGTCCACGACAAGCGAATTTGTTTTCCACTTTCTCGTGTACGATCCATGATTCCGGACTGAATATCCAGCAACTTTCTAAAGCATCTGAAATCCGTTGATCTGCTTCAAACCTCTCTAACCGGGGCAAAGTATTTTCAGTTGTTCGATGAACCTTTAAACATAGGACGGAACACACTCGTGAAGTGGGTCGGAATATTTCTTCTCCTGCTGCTGGTCTCTGTCGTACACGGTCAGGAGTTTCGGCCGGGCGTTATCAATCCGCACGTTGCCGTTGCCAGTGATGCCAGCCAGAGTTATGCGCTTTACCTGCCAAAGGACTACTCACCGAAAAAGCGCTGGCCCATCATTTACGCGTTTGATCCGTTGGGCCGCGGCCAGGTTCCGGTTGAACGATTTAGCGAAGCGGCGGAGCGGTTCGGCTACATCGTCGTGGGCTCAAACAACTCACGCAACGGACTTCCCGGGATGGCGATCGGCAACAGTATCGAAGCGCTCTGGAAGGATTCACATGCGCGCTTGGCGATCGATGAAAAACGAATCTATGCGGCCGGCTTCTCGGGCGGCGCGCGCGTGGCAAATCGCCTGGCCAGCTCGTGTGGCGATTGCATCGCTGGAGTGATTTCCTGCGGGGCCGGATTTCCGCCCGAAGTGACACCGTCAAACAAACTGACCTACGCATTCTTTGGGACGATCGGAATCGACGACTTCAACTTTCGCGAAATGCGTACGCTGAGTCGACTACTGGATTCATTAGGTTGGGCTAACCAAACTGAAACATTCGCTGGTCTTCATCAATGGCTACCAAAGGAACTTGCTGTCGACGCGCTCGAGTGGATGGACTTGCAGGCGATGAAATCAGGGCGTCGGGAACGCGACCAAAAGTTCATCGAAGATTTTTTCACTGCTCAGCTGGATCGAGTACAAAAGCTTAGTCTGCCGGTGGAGCTAGTGGATCGTTACCTGGCGCTGGGCGACCTGGTTGTGAACTTCAAGCCGGTTCGTGATGTTGCCGCGCCGGAAGCAGAACTTCGCGCATTGGAAAGTTCTAAAGAATTGAAGTCGGCACTTGCAGATGAAAAGCGACAAATGGAAAAAGAGCAAACGCTGGCACAACAAATAGTCGGACTAAGGAACGGTCTGTTGTCTTCCGAAACTCATAACGATGCGCTCAAGGAGATTCGTGACCAGCTGGCAACGCTGCAACGGCAGTCTCAAGAAACCGTCGACAGCTCCAATCGTCGCGTCGCCCGTCGAGCGTTGGGTCAGATATTTGCCGAAACGCTGGAGACCGCGTTGTTCATCCATGAACCGCAGAAGAAATTTGACCTGGCGATCGCAAATCTCGAGTTAGCCGCGCAGGTTTATCCGGCGCAGACCTGGGCGGAGTATGAACTGGCGCGCGCTTTTGCCATGGACGGCAGAAAAGACCTGGCGCTCGACACGCTGGAACGTGTCGTTAAGAAAGGCTTCGGCAATCGTGCTGCTCTCGAAAGTGAAGTTGTGTTTGCGTCGTTAAGGAGTGGTGAAAGATTCAAGCGGATCCTCGACTCGATGAAATAGGCTCATTGTCTTTACCGCGAAGCGGTATCAAATCCAGTGCTTCGAAAGTGAAAAAGGGAGGGACCCGAAGGTCCACTCCCTTTCCTATTTCCGACTTACGAGACGAATGTTTTAGAACTCGACCCGCAGCCCGAGCCTCATGTTAAAAGGCAGCCGGTAGGCGTTATATCCAGCGGCTGGTTTGTTGAAGTCGAAATTCAACACGCCAGCCTGAGTCTCAAAATTCTGATCCTTGAGCTTGAGCGGACGGCTGTTGAAAACGTTGAAGAAGTCAGCGATAAAGCTAACCTTCAGACGCTCAGTCATCTGCCACGGGTAATCCGCATGCATATCTAACTGAGTATAGAAAGGCGCTCTTCCCTGCGCGCCGCGGCCACCAATCGGCACTTCGCCGGCATTTAAGTACGCCGGGTGTGCGCCAAATTTGCTGAACGGGACGCCGGATTCCATGTGCAAACCACCGCCCAGGTTCAAACCGGCGAGACTGCCGAAGCCCCGGTCTTTGCTGAACGCGTAGCTCGCATAAATATTAGACACCAGGTGCCGATCGGTGTTGAGCGGTCCAGATGCAAACTGGTCACCGAGCAAGTTGAAGATACCGCCCGTGAAATCAAACAACGAACTGATAGCAGGATCAGTCTGGTTGTTGTCATTACGGAAGTGGCCTTCGTAGTTGCCGCGCAACTTCGAGATACGCCAGTTGCTGAGCAACTGCCAGTTGTCCGAGAAGCGCTTGTTCAATTCAATTTCCCAACCCTTGTATGTGTGAATCGCATCGGTGAAACCGTCGGCGATGCCATCGCTACCGGGATTGCCAGAGCCAACCGCGTAACAAACAGCGCCGATGACTGCGCCGAAGTTGTCAGTGATGGTGCCAGCATCGAGCGGAATAGGATTGGTTGTCGCATCAAAGGCGGCGCCGGGATTCCGACGGCAGCCGGCTGGTTTGCCGGCATTCCCGGTCCCGGGCACGTAGGTAAAGGGAATGAGGTTATTCGCGGCGTCAAGCGCCGAGTTAACGTTGCCGATGAAGTAAGTCTGGCCAAAGAGTGAAGCCGATTCCGGTGAAACTACGGCCGCGTCTTCCACTATCCGCTTCAAGCGACGATCCTGATAACGAATCGAAAGCACGAAGTTCTTTGGTAATTGTTGTTCGAAGCCAATTACATGCTCCTCCGCGAAACCGAGCTTCGTGCCGGGAAGGATCGGGTTGGTGGGACTTTGTGCCGAGATAGTTAAACCATTAGAGACGCCATTCGTAGCTCCACTCAGCAACGCCGCAGAGCTGACGACCGGGTTAACGGTGCCAAACCCATTGATAACGGCAACGCGTTGGCCGTTTCGTGGTCCACCAGCCTGGATCACAAATTCCGGCGCAAAGCGACCGCCAGTGAAGTCCTTCTCGGATGAAAGCGATCGTTCGGCAAGATCCAATGGCAGGTATTCAAAGAAGCGTCCGAAGTTATAAAAAATCTTCGTGTTGCCTTTGCCTTGCGGATCAACAGTCACGCCAATGCGCGGCGCCCACTGATCCGTAAAGCTGTAAGCGATGCGGGTGCCACCCTGGGGATTGCCGACCAGGCGTTCCTGTTCACCACGGATACCAAAAATCGCCGTGATGTACTTGTTTGCGCGCCAGGTATCCTGAGCGTAATACGCATGGTAGTTGTTGTACGTGCTGAATACAGGAGTGCCAAATTCGGCTCGAGTTTGCTGCAGTGAAACCCGCTGCCAACCCGCGCCAAAACCAATGTCGGTGGTGTCGCCGGGTATCAGCATGAGCGGACAAAGCGTGCAGCCGGCGCCCTGGAGACGCAGAGACCATTGCGAGTTCAGCGGCTGGCCGACAGCTGCGGCGCCACCGCCAACTAAGTTAGCCAGAGCGGTGCCATCAGCGTTGGCCGCAGGAACGGTGTAGTGCGGCCCGCTCCGATCACGTGTTCCCGAATACAAGCCGCGCTGGTATTGATAACCAATAGCCAGCGTATGCGTGCCCCACAGGTTCACACCCCTGGAGAGATCCCAGGTGGTGCGATAGGTCGTGCCTTCAGTAGGTTCAACGAAGCCGAGACCGACGGCGTTGAAGCTCTGGCGCTGAGTCGCAAACGTCGTCTGAGTGCGATCAAGAATAGCGTTGAGGTTGTCGAAACCGGTTTCGTTGAAATGGTTCTTGCCCTGACTGAACGAGCCAATCAGTGTGTAGGGCGAAGCGCCGCCTCCAAAACTGCCGTTGTAACGCAGAGAGAGGTTACGCGTGCCGTAGGACAATGCACTTTGGGCAGTTGTATTGTCGATGTTGGTAGTTGCCCATGACGACTTGTTGGTCTCCGACGGATCGCCAAAGATCGAAAAGTTGAGCGAGTGGTTCTGGTTAATATTCCAGTCGGACTTCAACGCATAGTTTAGAGTTCGCTGCCGGCCGGCATGTTCTCCTAGTTGATTGAACAAGCCAGAGCCGCGCGCGCCCAGCCGGATGATGCGGTTTACGGTCGGGTTAAATGAGCCGAAGAAAAAGAGTTTGTCCTTTACGATTGGCCCACCAACATCCGCGCCTAGATCATAATTCTCTTCATGGATTCTCTTGCCAAACTGAGCAATGCGCACATCATCAGATTGCTTGCGCGTAGCCTCGAACGCCTTCGGTCGCGCATAACCATAAAAAGCGCCGTGGAATTCGTTCGAACCAGACTTGGTGATGATGTTGATGATGCCGCCGGTTGACTGGCCGTATTGTGGTTCAAAGCCGCCGGTCTTCACCTGAACTTCTTTAATAAAGGAGGTGTTGATGCCGGTGCCGAGTGAACCATAGGAGCGGGAGAACGTGCCGAGTCCGCCAAAAGCGGAATCGGTGATGTTGACGCCATCAGCAATGTAAAGATTGTCCAGAGCCGAACCACCAGCGATTGATGGATTTGAACGACCGCCACCGAGACTGTCTGTCGTTCCCGGTGCGATATAGAACAAGCTGGTGACGCTTCGTGCTACCGGGACGTTGCTGTAGAGTTGGTCGTTGAGGTTCTGATTGACCGCCGAGCTCTGTTGATCAATGCCGCCGGTGTCGGTAACCGTGACGACTTCGGAAATGTTGCCGGCTTCCAATTTGGGATTGACGGTGGCCTCGCGGCCCACGAAAACGATCACCCCTTTAGAGACCGATTTCTTAAAACCGGCCTGCTCTATCGTAACGGTGTAGGTGCCCGGCAACAGGTTATCTACTTTGTAAACTCCCTGGTCGTTGGTCTGCACAGCCTCGTTAGTTTGACCGCCTTCAATAGTCACCTTTGCATTTGGAACAATGCCTCCGTTTGTATCAGTGACGATGCCGGCAATACTGCCCTTTGTTTGAATGTCCTGCGCCCAGGCTGCAGTGCCTGCCAATGCCAGACCCAGGACCATGAAAAACTTCAAGAGATTTTTCATTTCTGATTTCCTTTCTTGTTACCTGAAAACTCTGTTTTGAAAGCTAAACAATTTCGATCGGGAGAGACTGTTCACGCTTACTGAAGGCGCAACCGGTATGCCAATTTCGGCAGCGCAGTCAGAGTCTCGAAGTAGGCCGACTAAAACTGGTGTCAGGATCAAAAAGGCGTAACTGCTTCCAGATTATCGGTAAGGTGCTGATGAGAATTTGGAGATTGCTTTGTCGAGTGACCGCAGTTCTAGTGGGCCGGGTGTTTAGACAGCTAAACGCTATTTGTGACGTCTCTCGTTGCTGCCGGGCCTTTTTGCAGAATTCCCGTGTTGATAGTGGCTGCCAGGTCACCGAATCCTGAGAGTTCCCAGGTTGCTTCGCCGGCCATTTGTGAAGACGCTGACCAGCAAGTCTCCAACCGGTAAGTCGTCTGAAAGTCTGACATTCAACTGGGTCAGCCATTCTAAGCCAGGCACAGCAGTGACAAACTCAACCGGCAGCTGATGGACCAGATGCTGTGAATCTTCAGCCTGAACCGTGATCGGCATGGGTTGGCAAGCACTCAGGGTGAGGTTTTCGACGAAAAGAAGAATGCGAGTTCGATGATCGGTACTGAGATTGTTAATGGTTAACAGAGGGAAAGGGTCGCGCAACAGATTAACCGAATCCAGGGTCAGCAGCAGGGTGCCTTGAGTGTCAGTCAGCAGCGTTAGCGGAGGAGACGGATCATCGTCACGAATCGTAATCGTTGCGCTTGCGGGGTTGCCCAAGTTCAGAGCCGAGCTTGGTGAACTGAGAAAAATGCGGAACGTTTCGTCTGCCTCGATGGCCGCGTCATCTAATAGCGCAATCGCGATCGTCGCAGAGGTTTGCCCTGGTGCGAAGCTAATGACGCCGCTCGAAGTTTGGTAATCAGAACCTTGCGCTGCGGTAGCATCTTCGGTTGCATAACTCACCGCCCCGGATCCGGCGGAGTCTCCTCGTGTAAGTACGATCCTGACGCAGCCGTCTTCCTCCCGGGCGACATACTGCGCTGCGCTAAACTGAACCGAACTCACCGCCGCGAGACAACCCGAATTGTTGGCGAAGTAGTTTGTGATCTCGTTCTGCGAGAATTGACAGAAGGCCCGAGAAAAGGACGTCGTAAAACTGCCGTCCATTAGAGTGTTGCGACACTCCGTGATAGGCGGCGCTGCTTCTTCTGGATGGGTTGCGCCAAAGTTGTGTCCTATCTCATGAGCCGGAACACCAACGTTGAAAGGGGCGAAATCAAATCTCTTCGTGACGCTGTAAGATCGGTCGGGCGCGCTACAAACCACGCCGACCGCCGCGATGCCTCCGATGCCCGCGTCGAATGTTTTTCCGGACCACATATGGGTCAGATCCCGATGCACTCCGACGAGGTTGGTGTTCCAGTAGGCACGCAACTGGTCAAGATTCGTTCGGGCTACTGTGGTTGAGTAAGGATCATCGGGGGTTAGCCAGGTGTGTTGGAAAACGACGTCGAAACGGATCCCGAGGTCTCTTTCATAAATCCCTTCAATCTGGTTAAGCACACTCAGGATTTCGTTATTAGCGCGCGTCGAGTCACCGAGCGCCGAGACGTATTCGAAGTCAGCTTCTGTGGCTAACTCCAAAACTCGCGCCGGTGTGAATGCTTTCGGGTTGGACCGAGCCCTCTCCGATCTATCACTGGTAATCCGGTGAGGTTGATCGAGGCCGCAAAATAGAGGCGAAGCGCCAATCAATTCGGCGGCTTCGTAGATCCAAAACTCTTTTGCGTTTTCGCCTTTGGAAAACTTGCGCGCAGGTTCGAGAAAGTACAACCCCTCGTTGGTAAAAATGAGGCCCTCGACTGTTTCTGCGTCGATAGTTAATCGGGCGCCGGCATTATCAAGGTTCGTAACCACTGCTCGGTAGGTACGAATGGGGTTGTCATTTTCCAGAAGACGCGCTTGACCATCCGAACCGATCTCTTGAGCAACATAGCTGGCGCTGCGCAGGTCGTGCAGCGTCAGACTTAGCTCAAGTCGTCGATGTGACGTTGCCAGCGTCAAGTGACCGGTGCGACGAACCTGCTCGCTAACCCTCGCCGGATCGAGCAGAACGGTCTCGTGCTTGCGGAGTATTGCTTCTTCTTGCTGGCCTGCAACGGGCTCGCGGCGAGCCGTTGCAGCTTTGGGCGGCGCGCTAACTAACATCGCCAATAAGAAGAAAATGATAGCTGTCGGTTTCAACTGCGACACCCTCTTTGCATTTTTGCTTACTCGATGCGTCAACTAAGGCGCTATTTATTTCTTTTTGCGAGGCGGGAAAGTTGTGATCGCTCAAGCTCCCGGATTAATGCGGGAATGGCGCGATCCAGATTCCGCCTGTAGCTGGCCGCGAACATCCTTCCGATTTGCCAGACGGCAAAGCCTTCGGCATCCAAAACAAAAGCGATTTCGGTCTCCTCGGGGCCGAGTCTTCGAAACTGGTGGTCGTAGTGGACCGTCAGCCAGAGAAACGACCCGACCCATTTCCAGCTGCGCTCTGGATGAAACTCCTCGACTTCAAATCTGGAGCGAATGCCATTAGTGAGCCAGAGCAAACCGGTTGAGCTAGGGCCCAATGGCCCCGCTGGTTTCAGGTCGATCCGTCGGATGTGTCGAGCCCAGCTGGGCCATTGCTCCGGGTTCGCCAGATAAGCCCAGGCGTTTTCGCGGGAACACCGAACCACAAAGCGTCGTTCCAGGAGGCGTCTCATGTCGGTGAACGTTTCGCTACGTCCGCCCCGGTGAAACAGCCAGCGGCCAAATATTCTTCGTTGAGTGATGGAGATACCGCCGACCTGTAATTCGCAGCTCCGGCGGGAATGATTTTCGAGTGACCGAAATTGGTTTCGGAGTCGGGGTCAATTAAGAGTCCGAGCAAACCTTCCCGGCGGTCGTTTAACTTCAGGCTTACGTTCAAGATGAGCACGATAATCCAGATCAAAAGCACCACCCAAAAATTCGCAGGCGCCCGATAGCAAATTGTCGACAAACTGGGTGCAGTCAAAGGCTTCTCTGTAGCTTTCCTTAGTCGATTAACCTCGCCTGCCGGTCCAGCTTCCTTTGAACCTTTTGCCTTGCCACTCGCCTTCGTTTGTTCCCTTCATTTCTTTAAAGTCATCGCTGACCGTACCGGTAAAGGTGTTCCGTAAGTTCGGGACGCTGGTATACGTCCAGGTAATCCTGTTTCCCTGGAGTTTCCAGGTTCCTCGATGTTCATTCTTGTCCACGAACGAGCCGCCACTTCTTGTTCCTGAAAAAGTTATGCTGTTCGTCGCCGATGGCGCCGGCAGAACTGTGACCTCCAAATCCCAGGTACCGAGGACGGAGCTGTTGTTATTTGTTTGAGCCTGCGCGAAAGCGACCAGGCACCAGCAACTGAGTAGGGTGAAACAAAAATAGTGTTTCATGTGCCCTGCTTCCTGAGTATCGAGATAAGGTAGAGAACTAGAATTTAGAGATTGCATAACGGACGATTACGGCGTGGGCAGGCGAATTCTGGGAAGCCAAATACTGTTTGTCCAACGGCTGGGGCTATTCTTTAGGATAAAGCTTGTAACGCTTAACCCTCATGTTCATCGATGAAACATTCAGACCCAGCAATCGCGCCGCGCGTCTTTGTCTACCGCCAGTCTGCTTTAAGGCACAGCTAATAAGACTTGACTCGAAGCGCTGCACAACTTCCCGCAGATTGATCCACTGAGTTGGCGTTCCACTGCTGGCGCGTTCATTCTCGAGGATCTCAAGCATGGCGAGAGCGAGGACTCTCGATGCCTCCAACCGCAGCATCAAGGGTTCACTCGAAGTGGAGACGTTCTTGGCGGCCGGTGAGGGCGGTTCGCCAGGTAGCACTAATCTGATTGCGGGTTCACTCATCAGCGTTCCACCGCTTCTGACCAGCCAGATCGGTCGCCACTTTGCATCGAGTAGTTCTTGCAGTTGATTTGATAGCTCTTGACCTTCGCGTTCAAGGTAGACGCTTTTAAACCGAGCAAGGCTGCGGCTCGCAGTTGTGAGCCGCCTGACTTTTTGAGCGCTTGTCGTATTAGCTTTATTTCGAAACTCTTGACTTCATCATAGAAATCGATGGGATGCCGCAGGTTTGGCCTTTCACCGGCTGGTGACTCAATCAAAAATAGAACTTGGTCCAGCGCGGCATAGAAATTCTTTAGCGCCGTCGTCCTGATTTCCAGTGAAGAAGTTGGAGCTGGTTGGGGCTCATGCTTGGAACTAATGAATTCGTGGGTAGCCAGGTTTCGCATAGTTATTAACAATTCTTTTTGCAACGCCGCTCCGGTCTGGTGCGTTTATTTTCAAGAAGCCGGGTACGCGTAGACAAACTCGATTTTTTGTAGCAACTGAGTCGCGAAAAATCGACTCTAAGTTCACGCGTCCATGCAGGCAAAGAATGTGTTCCCACGTTTGGGACGATTCTTATTAAACCCTCTCGAGGGCACTTGCCCGCGAAAATCAAGTTAAAGGTTATGGCAGCGAAAGTCCTTTACGATCGCTAAGAGTCCCAGTAAAAAGCCAAAAAGTTTTTCTAAAAGAAATCTAAAAGGGAGTTATGGAGAGAGTTTTCGGCAACTGCTATGAGTTTGGCGACTTCCGTTTCAACCCGACGGAGCGTTATCTGCTCTATAAGGGCGAGACTATTTCCCTCACGCCAAAAGCTCTCGACACGTTGTTCGCGCTGGTCAGCCGTAGCGGGCACCTGGTTACGAAGGAAGAACTCCTTAAAGAAGTTTGGAAGGACGCGTTCGTTGAAGAAGCGACGATTGTGCAGAACATCTCCACGTTGAGGAAAGCGTTGGGACGTGACGGCAAAGAAGACAAATTTATTGAGACAGTCTCGAAGAAAGGCTACCGGTTTGTCGCTGCCGTCAAAACTTGCAATGGAGCGGGAACTCAACCTGCCAGCTGGCTCCAACCGGAAACTGCGTTAAGTGGTAACTCAGATCAAACGGCCGCGAGTGACGCGGGCCCAAATCGAATCGTCTTCAGCGAAGCAAATTCTGATAGCAGGCTACTGGAAACAACTGAAGTCATCGAGCTCTTAGGGCGCCCCGCTAGAATCTGGAAGCAAGTAGCGATCGGCGCGAGTGTTTTGTTTGCAGTTCTGGTTCTGGCCGTGGGTGTCCTGGTTCTCAGTAGTCGACGTAATCGAAGTGTACCTAACGAGGCGACTTCGTTTGAAAAAATGTCGCTGGTCAAAACTACGCAGACAGGAAAGGTAAGAACCTCCGCGATCTCGCCTGACGGAAAATATGTGGCCTACGTGACGTTCGATGGCGGGACGCAGAGTCTCTGGATTAGACAAGTCAGCGCGCCTAACGATGCTCAGATTGTGTCGGCAGCCGAGGTTCGCTATCTGGGGTTAACATTTTCGCCTGACGGCAGCTATGTATTCTTCGTGACTTACGAGAGTGGCAAGAATGAAGGAGTGCTCTATCGGATTCCAGCGATCGGCGGGTCTCCACAAGTCGTAATCAGAGACATTGACAGTCCGATAACGTTTTCTCCTGACGCAAAACAATTAGCGTTTGTCCGCGGCTACCCGGTGCAACGCGAAAGTTCGGTCGTGACTGCAAATGTCGACGGAACGAACGAGCAACGAATCGCGACTCGCGTGTTTCCCGCGTTCTTTTCTTCTGACGGTCCAGCCTGGTCGCCCGACGGAACTGTCATAGCTTGTGGTGTTAGAAGTCCCGACCCTAAACGCATCACGGAAACCGTCATTGGCATTGAGCCATACAGCCACCATGAAGCGCTGCTCACAAATCAACGATGGGCCGAAACCGGCAGAGTTTCATGGGACAAAGGAGGGTCAAAAATTATTCTTACCGCCTCGCAGGAGCTGGGCGCTCATCAGCTGTGGCAAATTTCCTGGCCGGATGGTTTGGCCCATCGGATTACCAACGATTTGAATAACTACGAGGGCGTTAGCCTCGCGCCCAATCTGAATGTGCTCAGCACGGTGGAGACTGAAGCGAACTCGCGAATCTGGGTGCTGACGAACGGGAAAGAGGCCCAGGCGCTCGAAGATACCAAAAACGATGGGTTGCGTGGCATCACCTGGACACCTGATGACAAAATGGTCTTCACTTCGGTGGTCGCCGGACAAGATGACATCTGGTCCATAAACGCTGATGGTAGCGGCAAGCGAGCTATTACCAATGACGTGCAGACGGACTTTGCTCCCACAATTAGCGGAGACGGCCGCTACATAATTTACAGCGCGTCAGCCGACGGCAAACCCGCCCACATCTGGAGGATGAATATTGATGGGAGCGGTTTAAGGCAGTTGACATTTGGCAACGATGATCGTCATCCCTCAACTTCAGCAGATGGAAAATGGGTTTTCTATTCATCGTTCAATCACAACGAAGAAAATGATAGTTATTACGAGGTACTTTGGAAGGTGCCGATAGATGGCGGCGAAGCGACGATGATCGTAAACCAGACTTCCGCGGCGCCGGTTGTTTCGCCAGACGGAAAATTGATCGCCTTCAGAAATCAAATGGCGCCGCATTTGCCGTGGACGGTGCGCGTTATTTCATACGAAACTGGCGAGGTGATCAAAGATCTTTCAATTGGCAGTGCGGGTGGTTTACAAGTGCAGTGGGCGCCGGACGGGCGGAGTTTGACGTACGTGATTACGCGCAACGGGACTTCGAACATTTGGAGCGTGCCCCTGAATGGCGGCGCTCCGAAGCAGCTTACGCACTTCGACTCCAGTCAAATTTTTCGTTATGCCTGGTCACATGATGGTAAACGTTTGGCGTTAGTCCGTGGTGTCCAGAACGGCGACGTGGTGTTGATCCGCGATTTTGGTTAAAGGCTCCTCCCATTCGAATTTGTCGCCCTAAAGTTTTCCCCTCCGACTCGGAATGCTGCCAACACACACCGAGAGTTTGATGACAGGATCCAGGTTCGAAATTAGGCGCTTGAGCGACTGCTCGTTAACTGACGCAGTCGAGATCTGGAACGAGGGCTTCAAGGGCTACTTCGTTGACATGACGTTGACCGCTGACGACTACTTGAAGCGGTTGCGCAATGAAGACTTGTCCCACGAACATTCGCTCATCGCGTTCTCGGACGACAAGCCCGCAGGCTTTTTGCTGAATGGCATTCGCGCCACTGGTGGATTGAAGGTCGCGTGGAATGGTGGGACTGGAGTGAGCGCGGAGTTTCGGAAGCAAGGAGTGGGGAAAGCGCTGGTCCAGGCAGCAATCGATGTATATGCTGCAGAAAAAGTGGAGCTTGCGACGCTCGAAGCGCTAAGCAACAACACCGCGGCGATCGCCCTGTACCGTAAGTTCGGCTATGAACTGCTCGATCGTCTGATTTTTCTTCGTCACGAAGGCAGGCTCGAGGACCTGGCGCACGATCGTGAGACTTCACCTTACTCCGCAAGATCAGTGCATCCCGCCGAAGTAGGCCCACTCAGTTTCTACAGACAAGTGGCGCCATGGCAGACGCAGTGGCAAAGTCTTCAGTTGAATGATGGGCAGGCCGTGATTGTTTCCGACGCTGCAGGCGTCGACGTTGGTTACGCGTTGTTCCGCAAAAAATTTGCTGAAGCCGGTAAGCTGGAGGGTATCGCTTTGTCGCAATGTGAAGTCAGTCCTGACCGACCTGACAGCGCCGCTATCGCTGTTTCAACTTTAAGCCACGTCTACAGCCCACTCGATCAGGACTGTCGTCGCTCAACCTCAAACTTGAGAATGTCGAATGAGTTGGTGTTAAAGATTCTGCGGACTTCCGGTTTTACGACCTTCGTCGAACAGCTACACATGGCGAAGAGATTGTCCTGCTAACACGAGTCGCTGTCAGTGCCGGACTCCCACCCCTGGGACTAGCGCAATAAATTCATCACACCTTTCTTCTCACACAGTCCAAAATTTCGCAGATCCAGTAATTGAGAAATCTATCAAAGATTTGTCAGCTATTTCTTAGGACAAACGGCTTTGCTTCGCTCTAAAGTCCGCATCGTAATCTTTTGATTCTCCGCCCAGGGATAGTTTTTGGAGGTAAAGCGTCGGTGCAAACACAAGCCAAATCCAGAATGACAATTAGTGGAAACGACCAGAACTTCATCAGTGACATGCCTCAAATTGTGAAGACTCAAGAGGGCACCGAAACCTTGCAAAGAAAGATCGAGGCTTTGGGCCGTCAGGCGGCGGCGCTGACCGCCGAGATTGAAGATGTCAGATGGCTCGATCTCGGCGCCAAGCTCGTTTCCGTTGAAAACGGAATTGACCTCTATCAGGAAATGAGGCGCTTCGAGATTTCTTTGATTGTGCAAGCGCTGAAGTTTACTCACGGGTCGCAAAAAGAAGCTGCGGCCCTACTGCGAGTGAACCACACCACGCTGAACAGCAAAATCAAAAAGTATCAAATTGATAAAGCCAGGACTCGAAGAAGTATTAGCTTGTGAGATCCGGCAGGAGCGAATCGAAGCCGATGCAATACCAACCACACTTAGAAGCCACCAGGGAGCCGATGAGGGACCCGATGAGGAGACGTACCTCGATGACCGGTAGCAACCTCGACGCCGGCGCTAAGCGACGCCGCGCTCTGGAGCCTGAGACATCAGACGCTGCTGCGATGGATGCGCGCGTCGGCTCACTAAAAATACTGGCGCAGTCGCTGCTGCGTCAGATCGAATTGCTTGAGCACGACACTGCGGTGAAGTTTGACGTGCAGGTGGAAGTGAGACGATTTGAGGCCGAACTCATTCGCAGCGCATTGATCAGAACCGGTGGGCGGCAAAGACGCGCGGCACGCTTGCTGGGAATGAAAGTAACTACCCTCAACACAAAAATACGGCGCTACAAAATTACGCTCGACGCCAAACCCTCAGTTGACGAACACGTAACGGAAATCACCGCGGACTCTTCGAAACCAGCCTGACATCTTTTCCGATCGCGTTCTTAAGTCACTGAACTCTGCGATCTTTTTCGCGTTCCGCAATCGGAACAGTTCCTTTTATTCATTCGCCTTCAGGTATCCGAAACTGGCAACGGTCGTTTCTAAAAATCTAAATCGTCGACGTTGCCGCGCGAGTTATGTCTGGAAGTTGAAAGTGAATTGACCGCCGCATTAGTCGCTCACCTTTGGGCATAATCCTTGCGCCTACCCTTCTACTGGAAGAATCAGTCATCAGCGTTTGTACGCATTTCGGAACAGTCAATTTTGAAAACAAGTTCCGCACACCACCTGGCTCATGAATGACGCGCTTCCAGAAGTAACTGAATCAACTGCATTCCCCATGAAGTTTCAACGAGCGTTTCTTTAATAGGAAACGTCCGTTGAAGTCCATCTGAACTTTAGTTTCCAAGGAGCCTACCATGAAGAATTTCCGGTTTATGTTGGCAGTGGTGCTCGCGCTCATCGTGTTTGCCCCGGCCGCCTTTTCACAAGGCAGCACGGGCCGACTCGTGGGCACGGTCACCGATCCGGGAGGAGCTGTGATTCCGGGCGCTACTGTCACAGCGAAAGATAATCAAACAGGACGCGAACAAACCGTCAATGCGAGTGATGACGGCGCATTCACTTTTAACCAGGTAGCATTTGGTACCTACACCGTCACCGTTACCGCGAAGGGCTACAGCACCTTCATCGCTACCGACGTGAAGGTCGACACCAACCGTGACAACACGCTGAACGTGGCGATGAAAGTCGGCGACGTGAAAGAGAATGTGACGATTGTTGCCGGTGGCGAAGTAGTCAACTCCACCAATGGCGAGTTGACTAACACGATCAGCGAGAAGCAGGTTAAAGAATTGCCGATCAACGGGCGCAACCCGCTCTCACTGCTCAGTCTTCTTCCTGGCGTGAACCCCACCAGTTCATCGATCAATGGTCAGCGTAGTTCTTCAACCAGCTTCACGCGCGATGGACTAAACGTTCAGGACAACTTCATCCGCACTGGTGGTTTCGTGCAGGATCGTCCGACCGTTGACGACACTGGTGAATTCACCGCCATCCTGCAGAACGCCGGCGCTGAATTTGGTGGTTCACAGATCGTTCAATTGGTGACGCCGCGCGGTGGCCAGGATTTCCACGGCGCGCTTTACGAGTTCAACCGTAACTCCAAGTTCACTGCCAACACTTTCTTCAGAAATCTCAATAATGTGCCGCGACCATTTTTGAACCGCAACCAGTTTGGCGGAACGATCAGTGGTCCAATGGTGCTGCCGACGTTCGGCGAAGGCGGTCCGTCACTCGTTCACGGAAAGGCATTCTTCTTCTTTAACATGGAGCTTTTCCGACAGGCAGCCCAGGCTGCGGGTACAGGCACAACCTTATTGCCTACCGCCCGCAATGGGACGTTCACTTATACCGACGGTGGCGGCGTGCAACGCACGGTCAACGTCTTGAACGGCGCCGGGCTTAACCTGGGCACCGCAGCCAATCAAACGGTTTTCAATAGCGCGGGTGGCGCGACTTCAGTTGACCCGGTTATCTCAAGCCGCATCCTCAGCCAATTGCCGACCGCCTGCAACGGCGTCACTAACGGTATTAACTTCACTCAAGCTTGCAATTTTAACGTTGGCGCGCTGACCACTCGTGATCAGGAAGCGGCTCGCTTCGACGTCCAATTCAACGATCGCAATGCGTTCAATTTCGTTGTGAAGCGGAACGTGGAAAGCAACCCCCGCACCGACCTGAATTTTGGGTTCCAAACTGTGCCTTATGTTTTTCAGGGATCCGGGACGAACTTTTATACAGCGGCCTTCAACATGACTCCGTCGTCCAGGTTCTCCAACGAGATTCGCGGCGGCTATCAGCGCAGTGAGCCCTTCTTCAACGAGGGCGGCGTCCCGAGTGATTTTGTCTTCAGCGTAAACCAGGGCCCGTCCCAGGTTGCTTTAGCCAACATCATCTCCAACCCGGAAGGTACCTTCCGCAGCCAGGGCCGCAACACTGACTACTGGAAATTTGAGGACAACGCCAGCTACACGCATGGCAATCACTCGCTGCGCTTCGGCGGATCTCTGCAAACGTACAAGGCGGTGGCGCTCAACTTTGCCGGAGTAACTCCAAATTACATTCTCTCGACGACCGCCAACCCAAACACGCCGGGTCTAACCACCGGGCTGTTCTCGGGTGGCATTAACGCCACTGACCTGGCACGCGCGAACAACTTGCGCTATCTCCTGGCCGGGATCATCGGGCAGGCGACAGTTACCGCCAATCTGGTTGACATAACCCAGGGCTTCCGTCTGGGCGCACCAACCAGTCGTGACCTGCGATATGAGAACTGGTCTGGTTATGCACAGGATCAATGGCGCGTCTCACCTGCCCTGACTCTGAACCTGGGCTTGCGTTATGAGCTGTTCACTCCCCTGCGCAACGTCGACAAGATTTACCTCGAAGCTCGCGTTGCCAGTGGTCAGGATGCAGCTCAGGCCGCGCTCGATCCGGCGGGCGTCTATCAAATCGTTGGCGGCAATGCCGGCGGCGACAATGGCGCCTTCTTCAAGTCTGACAAAAACAACTTTGGTCCCACTACTAGTTTTGCGTGGAGCCCAACTTTCAAAAATAGTCTTTTAGCGAAACTCTTCCCGGGCGAAGGCAAGACTGTGTTACGCGGCGGTTATCGTGTCAGCTACAACAGCGACGAGTATGAACGCGCGCCTGATAACGCTTTGCTAAACCACACCGGCCTTGGATCACAAACAATCAATGCTCTCAACGGCGGGTCAGTCAATCTTCGCTCGGTACTGACTCCTCGTCCCGATCTGCCTGGCTTTGGTGCGGTGCCGGGAAACTTTGCAACGCCTACGGTACCGACAACGCCTTTTGCGTATTCGGTAAACAACACCGCGGCCTTCAATCGCTTCGGGACCGTCTTTGCAATCGATCCCGGACTGCAGGTGCCTTTGACGCAGGAATTCAATGTTGGCATCCAGCGAGAAATCGGCTGGCAAAGTGCTTTCGAACTTCGCTATGTCGGTTCGCGCAGCAACCAGATTGTCAGGTCAATTGACTACAACCAGGTCAACATCCGCGACAATGGGTTCCTCGCTGACTTCATTCGGGCCCAGGGCAACTGCATCGCGCAGGGTACCTCCATCGGCGCCGCCAATCCGTTACTCGGCTGCACCAATGCAAGCTACAACCCTGCGATCCCCGGCAGTCAGCCGTTGACGGTCTTTCCGAACCTCGGTGCGGGCGGACAGCTCAGCAGCGCGGCGGTCCTGACTCAAATACAGAATGGCACTCCCGGTCAGCTGGCGTTTAATTACATCACCACCGGGCAAACAGGTACGGTACGGTTCCTCGCGAACCCAAATACCGGTGTCGCCAACGTGCTCGGCAACGGCGGCAAATACAATTTCAACGCGCTGCAGGCTGAGATTCGCCGCCGTTTTTCCGGTGGGTTCTCGTTTGCGGTTAACTATTCATTCCAGAAGATCCTGGCCGACACAACGCAGGAACTTCAAAACAACGTTGACCCGCTGCTCGACCTCGCGAATCCACGAAAGAGTTATGGGCGAACAGATTTTGATCGCACGCATACACTCAACAGCAATTTAAATCTGGAGTTGCCATTCGGCCGCGGCAAGAAATGGTTAAACGACGGTGGGCTGGCCAGCCAGATCTTTGGCGGATTCCAGTTCACTTCCATTGTGAACATCAGCTCTGGCGCTCCGGTATCGGTGCGCGATCCGCGCGGCACACTCAATCGTGACGCTCGGTCGGCAATCCAGCCGGCTAGTTCCTCGCTGTCGAACGGTGAACTCAAGAAACTTTTCGGCATCTTCAAAACGCCGAATGGAGTTTTCTATATCAACCCGAGCGTATTGCAGGCCACGGCCAGCAACGGCACAACCACGCGGGTAGTCGACCTAACACAGCCGTTGCCAACGGGCTTCGTTATTACCGCGGTCCGCGGCGCGAGTCCGGTGGGCACGGCGCCTTTTTCCGGCCAGGTGTTCTTTCGCAACGCTCCCGGATCAGTCGGCACCACGCCAATTAACCTCATCAACGGTCCAATCTTTGCGAACTGGAACGCTGGTGTCTTCCGCAACATTAACCTTGGTGAATCTCGAAGACTGCAACTCCGCTTTGAGATGTTCAATGTTATGAATCGCGCAAACTTCTTCCTGCCAAGCGGCGGTAACGCCGTCAACAACGGCGAGAACAGCGACGTATTCAACGTGAACGGCACCAACTTTGGACGTTTAACTGGAACGTTCGATCCGCGCATCATTCAGTTCGGCGCACGTTTCGACTTCTAAAATTCGCAGTCCTGACCAGACTGCTCTTCAACTCGGGCGTTGCTTTTCAAGAAGCAACGCCCGATTTTTTTCAAATCAATTCCAATAGGTTACCCCGGCTCGCCTTCAGACAATTTACTGAGCTCTCCGGAGCAGTTTTCGCCCACACCAATTCTGGCACTGACCACAGCAACACACCTTTCCCTGCGTTAATCCGAAATTTGGAACGACAACACTGCTCCAAATTAATCATCACTTTGCATAAATCCGAATCCAGCAAGCCGCGCTCAAGTTCGGTATCCATTTACATGTAGTCGAACTCACGCGTAAGGCGTCTCGTGCTGGATGAACGCCTGTAACCGAGCACGTTCAAGTGAAACGAGTGCTGATGGAATAACGATTGCACTTTCAGCTGGTGAACATGAGTTGCGCAACATCAGTTGTTCAAGTTTTGGAACAGACACAGATAACAGCAAAAGTGGTTTTCGAAAATCATGTTCCGGTTCCAACTCCCCATCAATTCAGCACTGTGATTCTGGTTTCCGCAATCTTGTCTGAACACCACGCGACGAACTGGTGATAGTCAGGAATGCGTTACTGGAAAAAAGGAAGGACAGCAAACATGAAGAACGTTTTAAGACTATTTATGATCCTGTGCATCGCCCTGGCCGGTACGGCCGTGTTTGCACAGGACCTGCAAACGAAAGGTAGCATTGGGGGCACAGTGACTGACTCCGCCGGCGGGATTTTGCCAAACGCCAAGGTTTCAGTCGAAGGCGCCCAGTCGTCTGCCACCACCCAAACTAACGATCAGGGTGCCTACAAACTAGACAATCTGCTTCCCGGTACCTACACCGTCACTGTGGAACAGGCTGGCTTTAAGAAGCAGGAAATCAAAGGCGTCATCGTTTACGTCGGCAAGGAAGCGACTATCAGCCCGAAGTTGGAAGCCGGCAATATCTCTGAGGTCGTAACCGTTACCGACACGGGCGGTATCGACCAGCAAAGCAGCGCGGTCAATCAGAACCTGAACGACCAGCTGTTTGATAACGTGCCGGTCGCGCGCAGCGTTACCAGCCTTTTCTTTATCGCGCCCGGAACGAGCGATAGTCTTGGTGGCGGTGCGGCTAACCCCTCCATCGCCGGCGGTTCAGCGTTGGATAACCTTTTCATCGCTGACGGCGTGAACATTACTGACTCGGCTTTCGGCGGGCTGGGTACGTTTTCCCGTTCGTTTGGATCCCTCGGCACCGGCATCAACACCTCCTTCATCAAAGAGGTCCAGGTGAAGACCGGCGGTTTCGAGCCGCAGTTTGGTCAGTCAACTGGCGGTATCATCAACATCATCACCAAGTCTGGCAGCAACGACTTCCATGGCGCGCTTTATGGCTATGCGAGTCCGAAGGCCTTCGAAGCCACGCGCAAACATCCAGACGACTTCCGCATCGGCAAAGTTGGCAAGTTCGTTCATACCGAAAACTATGACGCGGGTGTGGATCTTGGTGGACCAATAGTAAAAGACAAACTCTTTTTCTTCGGCTCCTTTAACCCCACCATCAATCGCAACATCTTCCTCGGCGCTGACAATTCCGGTCTCTTCAGTCTGCTGGGTGAGCATGCCGCTCGCACGCGTACCTTAAACTATGCGCTCAAGGGTGACTGGAACATCAACCAGAACCACTCGCTCAACGTTTCGCTGTTCGGTGATCCTTCGCAGACCAACAAGTCTTCGTTTGCGACAACGAGCATCGACAACACCACAGCCCAAAGCATACTGGGCTTTGGTACGCGCAGCTTCTCAATGCGTTACAACGGTAACTTTGGTGGGGGCGCTTCGCCTTACACGCTGATTGGTTCATTCAGCCAGGGCAAGAACCACTTTGATGAATCTGGTTTCGATAACTTGAACCAGATTGTTGACCGCACCCAGACCTTTGTGCCGGTGATTGCCAGCCAGCGACAGACCTTCACGGCCGTCGGTCGTGGCTTTGTGGAGCCGACGCAGGGCACAACCTATCGCACAACCTGGGACCTCTCCAAAGGCGTCAACCTCTGGGGTTCGCATAACCTGAGCGTTGGTTATCAGTTCCAACGTGGCTTCTACTCGGGCAATCGCGATCGTAGTGGTCCGCACTATCCGATACCGGGAGCCAACGCCGACGGCACTCCCCTCACCGCCCTCGTAGGCGGCGCTGCCAACGCAATCGGCCAGTCGCTTAACGCGGCCTGGGCGCTTCGCTTACAGTCAAACAGCTGCACACTTTGTCCGCTGATGTTTGTTCCCGGTGACCCGAGCACTATTCCGCTGGCCAACGGC
Source organism: Pyrinomonadaceae bacterium (assembly GCA_035472495.1). GTDB lineage: Bacteria > Acidobacteriota > Blastocatellia > Pyrinomonadales > Pyrinomonadaceae > PSRF01. The sequence continues at coordinate 1,050,775 of DATIPD010000011.1, forward strand.
AACACTGCGCCGGTTGGTTGGAGACGGGTTTCGCTGCAGCAAACTCGCGGCGAATTCGGTGAGCCAATCTTCAGCACCTATAACAACTACCACGCGTATTACGGGCAGGATACCTGGCGCATCAACAAGTACATGACGGCGATTCTCGGTCTCCGTGGTGAGCAGGAGCGTCTCGTTGGTAACAAGCAAAACAATAACCGCGTGGCCTACAGCTTCACGGATCAATGGGCGCCACGCATTGGCGTGACCATCGATCCACAAGGCAAGGGAAACACGAAGATTTTCTACAACTTCGGACGTTTCTTTGAATACATCCCACTGGATCTAGCCGAGCGTTCGTTATCGGCGGAGAAAGATTTTACCGGCGGGCGTTTCGCGCCTCAGTTCGTAACCGGAACTGGCGTGTTTGCTGGTGAACGAGTGGCGGTTATCAATCCCTTCAACACAGTCAATCCAGTCGTCACCTCAGCAAGCTTGTTGAGCGGCGCGCAGAATAATTGCGCTACCGATGCTGACGGTAACGCCATCTTCCAGGCCGGTAACTTTAACTGCGGCCTGGCGAACGGTCTGGGCATTTCTGCTCAAGACCCTACCAACCCGATCCTGCCCGGCACGAAGCTCGGTTTCGCGCAGGAACACGTTATTGGCTTCGAACAGCAATTGCCACACAACTTCGTGCTTTCGGTCCGTTATCAGGATCGTCGCTTGAAGCGGATTGTGGAAGACGCGGCCGTGGTTTCGCCAGAGTCGATAGCGCTCTTTGGCCAAACCTATTTCATCGGCAACGTCAGCTCAGCAATCGACGCGGCCCACAATCTCGTTCCTTTCACCTACACGCCCGGAACCGCCAACGCGAGCAAACCAGCGGGTTGCCGTCAGAACCCAGCCTTGCCTTTTAACTCAACCACCAATCCTTTGGTCGCTGATGCCGGCACTGTCAGGGATACTTTTGGCAATGCTGTGGGCGCAGTGTGTTACGCCGCAGGTTCCGGTAATCCCGGTGCCGATGGCCTTGCTGACGGGTTTCCCGATGCAATCCATCTCTATCGCGGACTGGAAATCGAGTTGAACAAGCGTTTCTCGAACAACTGGCAGGTGCTCAGCAACTGGCGTATTTCCAGACTGCGCGGCAACTATGAAGGTCACTTCCGCAACGACAACGGCCAGACTGATCCCGCGATCAGCTCGCTGTTCGACTTCACGGCTGGTGTCTTTAACCTGTTGGGCGATCAGTTTGCCGCTGGCCCACTCAACACGGACCGCCGGCACATCGCCAACGTTTTTGCCAGCTATCAGTTCAGCAAAGACAAGGGCTTTGGAACGCTCGCCGGTTTGAACCTTGGCGGTGGTCTGCACATGGAATCAGGTGTGCCGCTCAGTAAGTTTGGCGCTCACCCGGCTTATCTCAACGCCGGCGAAGTGCCGATCGGCGGCCGTGGTTCACAAGGCAGAACGCCATTCTTCACTCAGCTCGATCTGCATGCGGACTATCCGTGGCAGATGACTGAACGAATGAAGCTCAGCTTTATCGCTGACTTCTTCAACGTGTTCAATAGCAAGACCCTACGTCTCTCGAGTCAGAATTTTGAGAGCGCAGCGGGAGTGCTAAATCCGGACTTTGGTAAGCCAACCAACTTCCACAACCCCTTCAACCTGAGGTTGGGAATGCGGTTTGAGTTCTAACCTAACTCCGGTCCAACGGCATAAGCGGAGGAAGCCCCCAAAGGCTTCCTCCCTTTTGTTTCACCTGGCCGAGTTGAAATCGATGTTTTTCGGACAGTGCATCCCCAGTGATGTTCCTAACATCTGAGGAAAAGAACCAGAACAAGGGCTGCAGTCGGTTTCTATTCAGACTCTCATCCAAATTTTCGTTCTCTATTTCCCAGCAGTTAATAAGGGTCTTGAGAGTCTCAGTCAGGTATTTCCCAAGTCTTTCGCTGTGAGGTAAAGGTTTTCATGCGCCCAAAACTCACTCACTACTACGAGTTTGGCCCGTTTCGACTGAACGCAACAGAACGTCTGCTGCAAGTGAGCACGGAAACGGTCGCGCTGACGCCCAAGGTGTTTGACACTCTCCTGGTACTCGTCGAGAACAGCGGCCACGTGCTGGCAAAAAACGAACTAATGGAGCGGTTGTGGCCGGACAGCTACGTAGAGGAAAGCAGTCTGACACAAAACATTTCGCTGCTGCGGCGCGCCCTGGGTGAAGGAGAGGGTGAGCATCGCTACATCGAGACCATCCCCAAACGCGGCTATCGTTTTGTCGCCGAAGTTCGCGAACTGCAAGATCCCATCGAGCAGGTCATCCTGCATGAACGAACAACCACTGAGATCACGATCGAGGCACAGCAAATCGAGAATGAACTGCCGGTGGTTGAAGCCAAAGAAGTTGTCAGCTCCGCATCGAGTATCGGAAACAAGAAGTGGCTGCTTTACAGCTGCAGTGCCGTTGTACTTGCCGGAGTGCTGGCTGCGGTTATGTTCTTCGCTAATCGTCATCCCGCCTCAGCCGCGCCCAAATCAATTGCCATCCTGCCCTTCAAATCGATCGGCGCGGATCAAGGTGAGGCCGAACTTCAGGGTCTGGGAATGGCCGACGCCCTAATCAACCGCCTCAGTAAACTTGAACGAACGATTGTCCTGCCAACCAGTTCGATCTCCAGATACACCGCGCGCGATAAAGACGTTTTGTCTATTGGCAAGCAACTGGGTGTCGACGCCGTGCTCGATGGCACAGTCCAGCGTGATGGACAGCGAGTACGCGTGACTGCGCAACTTATTCGTCTGAGTGACGGCAAATCAATCTGGTCGTCGAAGCTGGATGAAAACTATAAAGATACGTTTGCGCTCCAGGACGCGGCGTCCAGTCAACTTGCGGTCGCCCTGGCAAACGAAGTCTCACTGGACTTTAAAGACCGGCGAGTCAAAACAACCGATAACCCGGATGCTTCCCGGGAATACGTTACCGGGATCTTTTTCTGGAACAAGCGCGGTAAGGAAAATTTGACGAAGGCCATAGAACATCTCAACGAGGCGGTGCAGAAAGATCCACAATTTGCTCTGGCCCATGCAGCCCTCGCAGATTGTTACTATCTCGATGTCGATGCGAATTTGGGAATCCTGGCTCCTGACGCATCGCTGGCTCGGGCCTACTCAGAAAGTGAAATGGCTCTCACACTCGACGACGGTGTGGCTGAAGCGCACACCGTAAGAGCGGGCTTGCGCTTGCGGAGCGGTGACCGGAAAGGCGCTGAAGCATCATTTCGCCGGGCCATCGAACTGAATCCAAATTATGCGCCGGCACATTTCAGATACGGCTATCTCCTGTTTGGCAATAGAGACGTAGATGGATCGCTTGCCGAGATGAAGCGGGCGCAACAGCTCGATCCCGTGTCTCCCATTACCAACAACGCGCTCGGCGCCGCGCTGTTCATGAAAGGCGACTGCGATGGCGCAATCAGCTCTTACAAGCGAGCGTTGGAAGTGCAGCCGGCATTCTCATACGCACACCTCAATTTGATTGATGCCTACGTGGCGAAAGGAATGTTTGACCGGGCACTGGCGGAAGCAGAATACTTTCGCGCCAATGAGCCTTACCTCGCCGATACCAACAAAGCTTACGTTTATGCAGCTTCCGGACGGCATGACGAAGCAAAGCGATTGTGGGCGCAAGTCACCAAGGGAAAAGAAACCTACATGGGGTGGGAGTCTGTTCAATTCTTCGCCGTCATGGGAGATTACGACAAGGCATTTGAATGGCTGAACAAGACTCAACTCAATCGTAGTTTTCAATCAGGACTCCGATTTGATCCCAGACTCGAGGGGTTGAGAAACGATCCGCGGTTCGCCGAGTATTTAAAGGGCCATCCTTGATCGTCGCTCGTCAGTAGCGGCTACTGCACTCCTTTCCGACAACTTATCTGCTACTGTCCCGCGCATTCGCCTGCGAAAACACTGAAGAAGTTAGTCACGCCAACCAGGCTTGATAAATCTATCAAGAGTTTGTCAGAAAAACCTTAGGACACCGCGCGCCGTAACAACTATCGTGGTTCCACTAGCATCACTGGCGGGTTCCGCAGGCCGGTTTGGCGCAACGCAATCCAAACTTTTGATAAAGCTTCTAAAAATTCGAATCACTTCTGTCAGGGAGCGAAGCATCCTGCTGCGCTCGAGGCGAGTGTGTCCAAAGTGTAATGGCGCGCTGGTGCCGGCGGCGCTCGCGGCCACCAGAAGCGCATGCTCGTTGCGATCAATTTGTCGCAAAGTGGAAGCGAACCAGGTGCACTTCACTGACGGCTTCGATGGACTTTTTGTTTGCCTGGAGTCGCTGGGAAGCACCACCGGTCCAGGATGAGTTCTTACTCGGGAGGTTAAGCTTATGAAAAAGGTTCTTGTCGCCCTCGTGATCGCAGTAATGCTCGTTTCCGTAGTCCTCTGCCGCGTTAAGACCGTGGCGGAAAGAGCTGGAGACGCCGAAGCTCTGGCCGACGTTAAGAAAGCCATCGACAAAGCAAACGCGCAGTGGAGCGAGGGCTGGGCCAAAGGCGACGCCGCGTCGATCGCCTCTTTGTTCGCGGAAAACGGCGTGCAGCTAACCGGCAGCGGAAAGATTTTCAAAGGACCGAAGGAAATTGGCGAGCGTCTGAAAACTGCCATGCAGGGCGCCGATCCGGGGGTAAAGGTGACGGTGACTACCGTTAACGTTTGGTTGGATGGTGACGTTGCGTATGAAACCGGCAAGTACAAGTATGAGTACACCGAGAAGGGTAAGCCCGGCGTAGACGAAGGTCGCTACGTAACGATGTGGAAACGACAAAGCGATGGCTCATGGAAACTAACGATGGACATGGGCGTGCCACAGAACTGAAGAAAAATATGCTGAAGACTAAAAACCTTAGTCGTCTTTTGCGAAAGGCACTGGTGATCGTTGCCTGTGGCTCGATGTTCGCTGGTTTGCTCCAGACCTCGACCGCGCAAAACGATCCAGCAAAAGATGGACGCTACTACGAAGCCGCTGCGCGCAAGGCCTATCAGGCGCAAGACTACACCGCTTTTCTTGAGGACATGAGAATGGCCGCGCAGTTGCGGCCCAATCATCCGCGACTGATGTACAACCTCGCGGTTGCCTACGCGCTTAACGGTCAACGCGCGGAAGCATTGTCGTGGCTGGATAAAGTAGCAAACATGGGACTGGTTGTTCGCCCCGGGGACGACAAAGACTTCGAGTCAATCAAAGATACTCCGGAGTTCAAAGCGATCGTCGCGCACATCGAAGCGAACAAACTTCCCGTCGGCAAATCGCTGCCGGCGTTCACGGTCCATGAGAAAGGCCTGGTTCCCGAAAGCGTCGCTTTCGATGCGGCAACCAATACGTTTTTTCTAAGCAGTGTCTACAAGCGAAAGATCTTGCGCGTTGCGCCCAACGGTGAAGTGACCGACTTCGCTACTGAGCAAGACGGTTTGTGGAGCGTCATGGGAATCAAGGTTGACGCGGCGCGTCGAATCTTGTGGGTGTGTACGGCCGCGCATCCACAAATGTCGCACTACAAACCGGAAGAGAATGGTAAGTCGGGCGTTCTCAAGTTTGACCTCAAGACCGGAAAACTTGTGCAGAAATATCTGCTCGAGAATAAGCCTGCGCCACACTGGCTGGGCGATCTGGTGCTCGATTCCAAAGGGAACGTCTTTGCGTCAGACAGTATCTCGCCGGCGATCTACATCGTCAGACCGGAAAAAAACGAGATCGAATTATTTGTCGCTGACAAAGCATTTGGATCACCACAGGGAATGGCGTTTAGCCAGGATGGAAAAAGTCTTTTCATGGCTGACTACGCTTTCGGAATCTTCGTGATCGATCTGACCACGAGAAAGGTCACAAACTGCGCCGCACCTGCGGACGGTACTCTGCTCGGGATCGATGGTCTGTACAACTATCACGGAAACCTGATTGCGGTGCAGAACGGAGTCAACCCACAGCGAGTCGTAAAGCTTTCGATCGCTCCAGACCTCAGCCACATAAACCGTGTGGAAACGATCGCAGCCAATGCACCGGTCTGGGATGAGCCGACGTTGGGTGTTCTCGTGAAGGACACTTTCTACTACGTAGCCAATAGCCAGTGGGGAATGATCGACGACAAGGGCCAACTGGCCGCGGAAGAAAAGTTGAAAGATCCAATCGTGATGAAGCTGAGACTGTAAATATTTTCGGATCTAGTCAACGCGATGGATGCAGCGCTTTATTGTTTGCAGGCCATAAGGAAGCTCACCAGGTTGGCAAGACAAGATCAGAACCGCGAGCTGTAGCGACCGGCCAGAGACTCAACTCCAAAAAGAGTAGGTAGTAAATCCCGACCTGTTAGAAAAAGTTGGGCATTTGGCCGGTCGCTATGGCTCCCGGTTCTGACTTTGTCCTTGCTAACTCCTGCGGTCCGTAAAACTGAAAATGATCCACTGCTCCTCTTTGACTTTACCTTGCCGGGTAAAATAAAGTCGCTGCACAAAGAGGACACTATGACAAAGTCGCTAACCGAGGAATCCCTTGGGGACCTCACGACCAAACTGCGTCAGGCAAACGCCGATTTCGTTAAGATTTATCCGGGAGAAACTGGCAAACGCCAACCAGTGCACACCGTTTATGGCGGCGCACACCTGTTTAAATCAGACTCCGCCGCGCGTCTCGGCGCGCTGGCACGTCGATCATTGGATCAGTTTGCGCCCGACTTTTTGAGCTTCGCCAAAGCCATTGGTCTGCACGGCGCTGAGCACCTCCCGGAATCACCCGAAGAAGATGGCGGACTTTCAGCCAACCTCGAGAGCAACCGTGAACAGGTGCGCCAGGAAAACAAATCCGCCTGGCTCGCACACTCGATCTACAACCGCGTGAGCGAGAAGTTGCGACGCGAGCCGGTCGAAGATTTTCGCATCGACTTTGAAGACGGCTACGGCAATCGGCCTGACGAAGAAGAAGATGGCCACGCTGCTTCAGCTGCTAGTGAAGTTGCCGACGGCATGCTCAACTCCACGCTGCCACCGTTCATCGGTATTCGTATCAAACCCTTCAACGAAGAACTGCGCGCTCGCAGCATGCGTACGCTCGATATTTTTGTTTCCACTCTGGTCGAAAAATCGGGGGGTAAGCTTCCTGACAACTTCGTCGTGACGCAACCCAAGATCACGATCCCGGAACAGGTCTCGGCTTTAGTCGACTTGTTTGAGTTGCTGGAAAAGCAAACAGGTCTGGCCGCCGGTTCACTAAAGATGGAGATGATGATCGAAACTACGCAGTCGATCATCAACGCCCGTGGAGAAATCAACTTGCCGCGCTTGTTCGCAGCAGCTCGCGGTCGCTGCGTCGCAGCCCACTTCGGCACCTACGATTACACCGCTAGTTGCAGCATCACTGCGGCGCATCAGCACATGATGCATCCGGCCTGTGACTTCGCTAAACACATGATGCAGGTCTCGTTTGCGGGGACCGGCGTCTGGCTGTCAGACGGCGCGACGAACATCATGCCGGTGGCGCCGCATCGTTTCACCGAAGGCGGCCCCCCATTGACTCCGGAACAGATAGCGGAAAACCGCGCGACCGTTCATCGCGCCTGGAAGTTGCACTACGACCACGTGCAGCATTCGCTGGAAGGCGCTTTCTATCAAGGCTGGGACCTGCACCCGGCGCAACTGCCGACACGTTATGCCGCGGTCTACGCTTTCTTCCTCGAGAGTCTTGATGCTGCTTCAGAGCGTTTGAAAAATTTTGTCGAGAAGGCAGCCAAAGCCACGTTGGTGGGCGACGTCTTTGACGACGCTGCGACCGGCCAGGGCTTGCTGAATTATTTTCTGCGCGCAATCAACTGCGGCGCACTAACTGAAGAAGAGGCAATTGAGTTATCAGGTTTGACCGTTGCGGAGTTGCGCTCGGGTTCGTTTGTGAAGATTTTGAATAACCGTCAGAACTTGTGATCGATTCGTGGGTTAACGAAAAGATTTTAAGGTGTTCTCATTAACACCCCGCTTCAGCCCGGTGTTGAGAGCAGGGGTGCCAGAGAGGAAACCGTTCAAACGGGGTTAACATACGACGCATCAGACCCTTATGGGTTCGTGAATTGTTTAGCCGCATGGGTTCGTGAATTGTTTAGCCGCATGGGTTCGTGAATTGTTTAGCCGCGAAGCGGCGCAAAGAGGGTAGCCAGACGTGAAACGTCTGGAAGGATGATT
>DATIPD010000012.1:0-71839 GCA_035472495.1 Pyrinomonadaceae bacterium
TCTGGAAGGATGATTAATAATCTTTAATTGCGCGTCGAAGATGCGCTCAGAGTCTGCACGCACCTTCAGCGCGTGATCGAATTAACTGCCACTTGATCCAGCGGTTTCACCTCTGGCTACCCTCTATAGGCGTCTTCGACGCCTCTGTGCAGCCGGGACACCGGGCCAAAGCCGCGGTGTGAATGAGGACTGCGACTTGAAATCGTGGATAGGTACCCGGCGGAATTTCCTAAAGATAGATTTGCTTAACGTAGTCCTCAACCATTCGGTCGCTGCTGAACTCGGGCACTAACGTGGCTATGGAATTCTTCATCATCGCCACCCAGTTGCGCGGCACGCCGTTCTGGTCTCGATAGTAGTAAAGCGGAACTACTTGCTGTTCCAGCACGCGGTACAGCGATTCGGCGTCAACGGTATCAGCGTCGGCGGAGCCATCAACCAACTCATTACCGATCGCAAAACCATTGGTGCCGTCGAAGCCTTCCAACCACCAACCATCAAGCACCGAGAGATTCAGGCCGCCGTTCATTGCGACCTTTTCGCCGCTTGTTCCCGAAGCCTCCAGCGGCTTTCGCGGAACGTTCAGCCAAACATCAACTGACTGGACCAGTTGCCGGGCGATCTCGTGGTCGTAGTTCTGCAGAATGACGTATCTTTCGCTGACGCTCGCCTTGCCTTCCCACTGGGCCACCTGTTGCAGGATAAATTTCGATTCCTGATCTTGTGGATGCGCCTTGCCGGCAAAAACAAATTGCACGGGCCGGTCGGCGTCTGTGATTATTTTCAGCAGCCGCTCCTGGTCCGACAACAGCAGGTTCCAGCGTTTGTAACCCGCAACCCGACGCGCAAAACCGATGGTTAGCGCGGCCGGATCAAATATCTCGCTGGTATCAAGCGCTTCCACATTGCTGGCGCGGGCCAGTGATGAACGTTGCCGAATAAACGCCACCAGCCGGTGCTTGAGAAGCATGTGCGTTTGCCACAACTCTTCGTCAGGTATCCCGGCCACGGCGCGCGTCCAATTCGCGCGGTTGCGCGAAAGCGCCGCCCAATCTCCGCCGACGTGTTTCTCAAAAAGCGATCGCAGCAACGGCGATACCCACGTTAACGCGTGTACGCCGTTCGTCACGTGCGTAATCGGAATGTTTTCGATTGGCGTTTCCGGCCACAGTTTTTTCCACAAAGCTCGGGAGACTTCGCCGTGCTTGCGGCTCACGCCATTAGTTGAGCGGCACATGCGAATTGCGAGCGGGCTCAAACCAAACGATTCGAGCGTGTCACGCGAGTCGGTTCGGCCTAGCGCAATGAAGTCTTCGTGACTGAGCCGCAGTTCCTTTTCGTAAGTTGGTCCAAACGAACGCGTCACCAAATCCACTTCAAATTCATCGTTGCCGGCCGCCACCGGCGTGTGCGTCGTAAACACGCAGCGCTGTCGCACTAACGTAGCCGCATCCGCAAAACTCAAATCCTGGGTCGTGGTCAACTCGCGCGCGAGTTCCAGCGTCAGAAAGGCGCTGTGTCCTTCATTGAGATGAAAAACCTTCGGCTGAATTCCCAGCTTGCGAATTAAGCGAATGCCGCCAATGCCCAGCAACATCTCCTGAACAATTCGAGTTTCGCGATCACCTCCGTAGAGATGGCCGGTGACCCAGCGATCTGTTTCAGCGTTGGCGGGAATATTGGTGTCGAGTAAGTACAGCGACACGCGGCCGATGTTGGCCCGCCAAACTTGCGCGCGCACCGCCCGCTCACGAATCAACACTTCAACTTCCAGTGGCTTTGCGTCTGCCCCGGCAACCAGTTCGAGCGGCAATTGAGTTGGATCAGTCTCGACATACGACTCTTCCTGCCAACCAAGCCGGTCGAGTTTCTGCCTGAAATATCCGTAACGATAAAGCAGTCCGATGGCCACCAGAGGAACGCTCAAGTCGCTTGCGGATTTCAGATGGTCGCCGGCCAGGACGCCTAGTCCCCCGGAGTAAAGCGGCAGCGAATTGTGAACGCCATACTCGGCGCAAAAATATGCGACGGGATTTTCCGTGCTGATGGTCGAACCAGGGAGGGCCGTTGAATTCCCGGCTGGCTGATTCATGTAGGAATCAAACTGGTCGGCAAGGCGTTGCACCCTGTCACGGTAAACGGGATCCGCCGCCATTTCTGCCAGACGATATTGAGAAACTTGCGCCAACAGCGCGCGAGGATTGTGCTCAACTTGATCCCACAGTTCCGCATCGAGGTCGCGATAGACTCCGGCTCCGTCTAATGACCAACTCCACCAATAGTTCCAGGAGAGCCGATCAAGCGCCTGAAGCGGCGAAGGGATAGTGGTTAATTTTGAAGTCGCGGCTTTCAGCGGTTCGATGGTTTCAATCATTCGTTTTCTCTTCCCCGTCCCTTTGGGAAGGGGACCGAGGGGTAGGGCTTAGCGCAGGTTAAGCCCACTCCCCAACCCTCTCCCGGCGGGAGAGGGAGACAAGGCCCGATGGCGTATAAGTAGCTTCGTTGTCGGCAAAAACAAAGGCGGCTTTTATAGCATAACTTCGCCAGTTAGTTGAACGACGGATGGTTTGTCACTCGGATTCCGATTCGGGTGCGGCGTCGTCTTGCATGAGTTCTTCGGCTTCGTCGCGGGGTTTTACGTCAATCTCGTCAAACATGTCCTGACGGCGCAAAGCTTCCGCGACGCCTTTGGCTTTAAGTTCCGTGAGTGGATGTTCGCCGTCGGTGCTGGCAATTTCAAACAGGCGCTCGTCGAGCATCACCACGCCCAGCGAGCCCAGCGTCACGCCCGAGGTGACCTGTATCTCATTCATATTATGAATTTTGAAGTGGCCGTTGAGCTCGACCCAGTCTTCGATGAACGGATCGCGCAAAGCATGTTCGGCTTCCGATTCCGAAAGATACGCGCCCTCAACGATGAGACAGTATTCGCGCACGTCGCCAGTCAAATTATCAGGAGATTAAGAGTTGACGTTTGTGAGTCAGAAGAGTGAACCAGAACTAACATTGCCATGCGAGTCCAATAAAACTTTTCCGCTGTCGCCTTCAACCAAGCCGCTCTGCCGAGTGACCTAACTCTATCACTGTGGTCTAAAACAATCCAAGGAAAAATTTGATTGGCGCAGAGCGGTCTTGGTCTTTGTCTTCTAAACGTTACTCCTTCAACTCTCAGCACGAGTTCCAAGTTCAAAGCTCAAAGTGCAAAGCACAAAGTCCAAAGACCTAAGTCCAAAGTCCAAAGGCCTTTTCTTCCAAGCAAAACGCCGTCGCGGTTGTGACCACGACGACGTTTTGTTTTAGTTCAACTCGAGCGTTTTTAGAAAGCTCGCGCGTACTGTCCGTTGAGCGTTTCGCGTAAGCGCTTGAAGTAGGAGTCGAATGTAACGAATCCTGACGTGCCCTGGAAGAATGCTTTGCCGCCGGTATCTTCAGCGAGACGATTCAGAGAGTTCTGACCGTAACTGGCCGCAAGCCGACTGTGGCTCGTCAAACCAACTGACGGAGCGTAGAAAGCGAACACTGAAACGTCCTGCTCGCCGGCTTTCTTGATCGCGCGTTCGAGATCCAGCGTGTGGGCCGACGTGGTGACATCGAAGCCACGCGAAACGTCTAGCCCATCGGAGATCAACAGAATGGCATTCTTGCCTTTCATGTTATTGAACGATTTCAAAGCTTCAATCACTTCAATGTACGGGTTGTAAGCGGACGCGCTGGTGCTGGCGCGCGGAATGCGCAACGAACCAGCCGCCTTCGCCAGGTCGTCGGTAAACGGCTGACGTACTTGCAATGTGCCGGTCGTGATGTAACCGACCATGACGCGTGAACCACTCGGCAACGAGCGAATGAAATCGCGGGTTACACCAAGTTCATTACCGACTTGTGAAACCAGATCATCCTGTATCAGCACCGCCAAATTCAGCGGTTCGGTGATTGTCGTTGTCGCCTGTTTGCTGGTCTTATCCGACGCCTTGGCTGAAACCGAACTATTCGTCAATCCAACTACTGCAACTGCAATGGCTAGAACAAAACTTGTCATTAACCTTCGGTAAAACATTTTCTTTCTCCTCTAGACAGTCCCCTGTGTTCACTACTTTCGATGCGGCTACTAACGAAAAAGATGGATGCGAATTTGTAGCGCAAACTGTCAGTTTGCGCTGATCGAATGGCTTTCAAGGACCCCGCAAACAAACACAGTTTGCGTTACCAGTCCAGACCAACCTGCCTCCTTCAGATGCCCTAACTTGCTTCCCTGCTTGGGCTCGGATAAATTACTGATACCGGTCATGTAGCAGCAGCGCAGACATCCTTGCCTGTCCCATAACAACGTCGATGACAGCGCCAGGACGCCGGTCCTACTATCCGCAAAAATCGCTCTCTGAAAGGATTGATCGTTTATGAAAGCCTACGCCACGGAGTCTATTCGCAACCTAGCGGTCATCGGACACGGCGACGTAGGGAAGACGCAACTAATCAGTTCGCTTCTCTACGTCGCCGGAGCCACCCCGCGCCTGGGTAAGGTTGAAGACGGAACCACGATTACCGATTACGAAGAAGACTCTATTGCCCGCAAGATCACTCTCAACACCGCACTCGCTCATTTAGAACATCGCGATCACAAAGTAAATTTTATCGACACGCCGGGTTACGCGGCTTTTGTGGCTCACGCGCGACCGGCCATTCGTATTGCTGACTGCGGCGTCGTCGTGGTCGACGGCGTGAAGGGCGTTGAAGTGCAGACAGAAAAAGTTTGGGCCTACGCGAACGAGTTTCTGCTACCGCGCATGATGGTAGTGACCAAGCTTGATAAAGAGCATTCTGACATCGGTCTCGCGCTCGATAGCGCTCACAATATTTTCAAACGCGCAATAGTTCCCTTCACGCTGCCGATTGGCAAAGAAAACAACTTTAAAGGCATCGTGGACGTGGTCCACCTGAAGGCCTACCAGTTCGACGAGAACGGCAAAGCGAAAGAGATCGATATTCCGGCCGAAGGCCGCGACGTTGTAGACAAGACGAGAGAGAGACTGGTTGAGCTGGTAGCGGAATCCGACGACGCGCTGATGGAGAAATATTTCGAACAGGGCACGCTCGACGATTCAGACGTGCTGCCCAACATCGGCAAGGCAATCGCTAACAGCAAACTGTGTCCGGTGTTCGCAGTTTCTACAACTACACTGGTGGGACTCTCCACGCTGCTGGATCACATCGTCGAGTTTGCGCCTGACCCGGCGGCTCACGAAGCTGAGCATGGCAAGAATGACAAAGGTGAACAGGAGTCGCGCAAGTATTCGAACAGCGAGCCTTTCTCCGCTTATTGTTTCCGCACCATCGCTGATCCGTTTGCCGGCCGCATCAACGTCATGAAAGTTATCAGCGGCAAAGTCGGCAACGATGCGACCGTGTACAACTCGACCCGCGAAACGTCGGAACGTCTGGGCGCGCTGCATTCGATTCAGGGAAAACAACTCGACAAGATTTCCGAGGCGAATGCCGGCGACCTTATCGCCTGCGTTAAGCTGAAGGAAACGCAAACCGGCGACACGCTTTGCGACAAAGCGAAAATAATTATTTACGAGCCGGTCGCCTATCCCGAGGCCGCGATCGCCTTCGCCATTGAACCGAAGTCACGTCAAGACGAAGAAAAAATCAGCGTCGCCATTCACAAGATTCTCGAGGAAGATCCGGCGTTGCACTTCACGCGCGACGCGCAGACGAAAGAGTTTCTCCTTTCCGGTTCGGGCCAGCTGCACGTGGAGACAATTGTCGAGAAGTTGAGGAAGCGCTACAGCGTGGAAGTGACGCTACATCCGCCGAAAGTGCCTTACAAGGAAACCATCACCGCGCGCGCGGAGGTTCAGGGCCGACACAAAAAACAGACGGGTGGTCGCGGACAGTTTGGCGATTGCAAGGTCGTTTTTGAACCGATGCCCCGTGGTGGCGGTTTTGTCTTCGAGGACAAGATTTTCGGGGGCGCGGTCCCGCAGCAATTTCGGCCCGCTATCGAAAAAGGAATTATTGAAGCGGCGGCCTCAGGCGCGATCGCCGGTTATCCGCTGGTCGACTTCAAGGTGCAACTCATCGACGGTTCGTATCACAACGTCGATTCTGACGAACACTCATTCCGCGCTGCCGGTCGAAAGGCATTTCGGGCGGCGATGGAAAAAGTGAAGCCGTCGATCCTTGAGCCAATCATGGACGTTGAGATTAATGCGCCACAGGAAAACGCGGGCGACATCATGGGCGATCTCAATTCGCGTCGCGGTCGCGTGCAGGGCATGGAGTCGAGCGGCAAGAACCAGGTAATTAAGGCGCTGGTGCCAATGGCTGAAATGCTCAACTACCAGTCGACGCTGAATTCGATCACTGCGGCGCGTGGTTCGTTCCACATGCAGTTTTCACATTACGATCCGGTGCCGGGAAACCTGGCGCAGAAAGTAATCGAGCAGTCGCGAGCTGAAGGACGAATCCGCGGCGGCGAAGAGGAAGACTAAGTATATTCTAAAGAAATTGGCCGCGGATTAACGCAGCAGAACGCGGATCAGCATTAACCAGCAATGTTCGCGGTGGTGAAAATAACCGACCCGTTCATTGTCTAACTAATTCTGATCCGCGTTCTGCTGCGTTAATCCGCGGCCAATTTCACTTTCTCTATCACTGGTTCTCTCTCTGGTCCCCACCCTCAGCCGCAAACGTGTACGTCAGCACGCCCGTCACTTTCACAGGTTGGCCGGAGAGTTTCGTCGGCGAAAACTTCGCATTACGCGCAGCCGCAACCGATGCCGCTTGCAACAACGGATGTCCCCCGACAGCCTTCGCTGAGATGACATTGCCGTCTTCATCGATGGTCACTTCAACTGTGACGGTACCACTGGCGTTTGCCGCCTTGGCGATCGCCGGATATGCGGGCACTGGCAAACTAATCGCCTTGCCATTCAGCACCCCGCCGCGAATCCCACTCTCAAGACGGGAGTAACTAAAACTGCCACCGGAACCGCTAACGCCGCCAGCCCCGGCACTAATGCCGCCGCCACCACCGACGCCACTACCCATAGACGGTCCTGTTTTCAAAGTGTAATCAGCTGGAACTTCGAACAACGATCTAGCCGGTTCACTGCGATCGATGTTGGTTAACCGGTAAGTAGTTTCGCCAAAACGTGGGTCCGTGTGACGAGTCATGACTACTACCTGCAACTCCGGCGAGTACCAACGCTCGTTAACGATTTCGATGGGACGCTCATTTCCGATTTCTCCCGCGGGAATCGTCACGGTGCTGCGCGACCCTTCTGCTTCAACGCCCTCGATATTCTGTTTGCCGAGCGACTCGTTCTTAGGAGCATGGTTGCCCCAGCCCCACACCAGCGTGTCCTGCTGGGTCATGGCCGTTATCTTCGGCCGCTCAGCTTCGGCGCGCTCCAATGCGACTTTATCTTCCGCCAGCAACTGAATCTCAGCGGTTTGTTCATCGTTTGAACCCGGAGTCTTCAAGGCAACGGTGAAACGCGTCGGCGGAAGTTTTCGCGCCAAACGGGTGCGCGGATCAAGTGAATAACTTGTGCCGGCTACCGGATCGCTAATGAAAATCGTCTGCATCCCTTCGCCACCATTCGCAAATGGACCAATCGCTTTTAGCGTTTGTTCACGCCGAATGCGCCCATCGCTGTCGCGGTAAATACCTGACGTCGACTTATTGACGATGCGGTTGCCGTCGCTCAAAACCTGCACAGTTTCCGTTACCGTCTGCGCTGAATAAGGCGCGCCCTTGACGGTCTTTCCGACGAAGCCCATTTCAGTGTTGAAGAATACAAAATCACCGGCCATCCCAGCGACGCCTGCTCCGTCGGGTCCTGGAGGTGATGGCAGCTGCTGCTGAAAATAAACTTGATCGCCGTTTGGCGGCGGACCGCCTTGCGACATTCTTTCCATCTCCACCCATCTCTTCTCAGGTGGGGCTTGCTGCTGAGCAAACGACAAGCTCGTGCCGATACCGGCGATAACAACGAAAGCAATTAGGGCAATTCCTAGTTCTCTTTTCATCGTTCAGTTTCCTTTCTCAAACTTCATCAATACTCGTAATTAATGCTTGATGATGGCTTACTACTGCACAAAGCGTATGGCGCGAGCGAAGCCATCAGGGCCCAACAGCACGTCGGCTTTGACGCTTTCACCGAAGCGATCCATGTTGACTGGCAATCCCAAACTCAACATCGCCGAGCGCGTCAACTCAACTCTGACCAACTCGCCGCCGTCTTGCGGATTCATCGGCCCGGCAAAACCGATCGGCATGAATTGCGTCGCAACCTCGTGAGCAATGTCGTTAGGCTTCGAAATCGGCCGAACATGTCGACTAACACTCCTGGGTCGAACTTTCTTAACAATAGCCGTTTGATTTTCTTCCGATCTTGCGGGCCGCGGTGACGAGTTAATTTCCGGATTCGGCTTTTGTTCTGCGGTGGTCCGGGCGATGGAGTTTGAGTTCTGAACTCCTGGTTGCGCCTTCCTCATCATGTACCAGCGTAGTCCTGCGATTGCCACGATCAGAATTACTGCGGCCGCCAGCGCCAGACTGCGCCACTGGTTAACGCCCGTTACCGGTTTACGAAACGTCGCCACCTGCGGAGCGATATGTGTTTGGCAGAAAGCACGGCGCAGTCGTTCCTCAACCTGGGGCGACGCCGTCAACGACTTCATCTGTTCCGACATCTCCTGAAGGCGAGAAGTGAGCGCGCGTTGATCCTGAAATCTTTGCGCGCATTCGGCGCACTCATCCAGATGTCGCAGAGTGTCGGCGCGCAAGGTCGGGTCAATCGCATCGCGATTTCCCTCCCGCGCCAATTCACTGACTATCTCTCGTAAACTTTCGCAGTTCATGCAAAACACCTCGCTGATTTCGTGGGCGCCGCCACTGTCTCATCTTCACGCGCTGGTTTTAGTTTTTCCAGCAGCAGTCCGCGGCCACGGTGTAAACGCGAGCGGACTGTGCCAACTGCGCAACCGAGCACTTCGGCCGCTTCTGCATAGCTCAACTCTTCCAGGTCGCAAAGCACTAATGCTTCGCGGTATTTCTCAGGCAGCAGCAGCACTGCTTTTCTCACCGACACGATCGTTTCCGTACGCGAGAGTTCGTCTAAAGGGCCCGCGGCGCTCGACTCCGCGCGATCAGTGACTGCGTCGCCCACGTCTTCTTCCATCGCCACATAAAAACGTTCACGTCGCAGTCGCCGCAAAACGTAATTGCGTGCGACACCCAGCAGGAAGCTGCGCAATGAACCGCGCTCCGGATCGAAGCTTTGTCCTTCCCTGATTAACAACATGAAGACATCCTGGGTAACGTCTTCCGCGACACTCGCCGAACCACTCATTTGAAACGCAAAGCGGTAGATGTTTTGCTGCAGCCGCTGGTACAACGCCGCCAGCGCTTGCTCATCCCCGGCCAGCATCGATTGGACCAGTTCGGTGTCAGAAGGTTGGTTCTCGGGTTTCATCCTTCAACGTCGGCAGCACGGTGTCATTGATATTTCGCGCGGGAGAGAGAAATAGTTCCAAAAGTTTCGGCCGGATCCCCTCTCCCTCTGGGTGAAGTAGGGAGAGGGAGGTAGCGCGCTCTAAAACCTCCCCTCACTGCTCCAAAGAGGGGATCAAAGCTATCCGAACTTCTTAACGAATTCCGGCGAGCGGCGTCGCAAATCCAGCCAATCGGAAAAAAGTTCCGGTGCCTGTAGCCAAACCGTCAACCAGTGCGCAATTTCCCGGAACTGCTCGCGTGCCTCAGCATCGATGATCTTGCTGTGCGACTTCATCCGTGTTTCATCACGCGCAGCCTGCACGATTTCCCGCAGCTCCTTTAGCTGTGAGTTGCTTTTATCCAACTGCATCCTTTGCTGCTCAATTTTCACTACTGACTCGAAGGCAGCTGACAATTCTGAGAAATCAAGCTCATCCCTGAAAACGCCTTGCCGCAGGTTCGCTTGGCGCCATTTCACATCACAATCGAAGACTTCCGGATGACGGAGTACTGCGCCTTCGTCAGCAACCACTCGGGCGATGGTCGCCGGACTCATAACGCCGCCAGCGCCAAACTCTTCATCGAGCGCCGTCTGAATCGCTTCAAGCTCGCGCGCCCCGACGGATTCACAGTCGAGAAACTCCCAGACCTCTATGATGAGGTCAGTTCTGTTCCGACTCTTCCATTGTCTGGAGTGCATGGGAATCTAAGTGAAAAATCTGTCATCTATCAATCTATCATTTCAAATTTATCATTTGTTATTCGCCGATCATGCGCTCTGATAAATTCAACTTCGGGAACTGACCTGGCCGGAATTAGGCTTCGGAAACGGTGGAAGACAAAATGACAAATGGTAAATTTGAAATAATAAATGATAGATACTCGCTTTACTTGCCAGTCTTAGGGCAAGTGCAACACTTACGCTAAACTAAGTCTCTCATGACGCAACTGATAAATCATTTTCTGACTGCCGTTCTCCTGATCAGCTTCGCGACGGCCGGTGCCGCTGCGCAGGACAACCGCGTGATCGGCAGCATTGAATTTGTCGGACTTAAACAAGTAACTGCCGAAGACGCGATTGCCACGAGCGGACTGATAGTCGGAGAACCCTTCAAAGTGGAAGCGGTTGACGCGGCCGCCCAGAAGTTAGTCGACAGCGGAATTTTCAAACAACTTGGCTATCGTACGCGCACAGTTGGCAACAAGGTGACCATCACCTTCGAAATTGAAGAGGCGAAAAGCGACGAGGCGCCCGTAGTTTTCGACAATTTTATCTGGTTCACTGACGAACAACTTCTGACGTCGATCCATCAGTTGGTGCCGACGTTTTACGGTCGTATTCCCAATGAAGGAAAACTGCCTGAGTCGATTGCCGCCGCCTTGCAACAACTTCTCAATGACCAAAAGATTCCGGGCAAAGTCGAATACACCGCCGCGCAGGATTTGTCCGGCCACCTGACCGGACACGTATTCAGCGTCACCGGAATCAAGATGCAAAACTGCAAGTTCATTTTCCCGGGCGCGAAAAATATTCCGGAAGATAAACTGCGCGAAGTGTCGCAGCGAGAAATGGGAGAAGCAGACTATTCAAGAGAAGTCGTTCGCGGTTTTGCGTCTTTGAAGTTGATCTCTATGTATCGTGAAGTGGGGCAATTGCAGGCGAAGTTTGCTGACCCAATCGGCAAGCCCGATCAAAGCTGCAAGAACGGCGTTGAGGTTACAATCCCGGTCACCGAAGGTTTGATTTATTCCTTCAGCTCGCCGGAGTGGTATGGCATGAGTGCCTTAACTGTGGATCAGCTAAACGATTTGCTGGGAATGAAAGCTGGCGAAGTTGCCAACGGCATAAAATTTGATCGCGGAGTTGTGGGAGTGCAGAAAGCGTACGGGCAGTTCGGCTACATTGAAGCTCGCATCCGGCCGCAAGCGGAATTCGACGACAGCACCCAACGCGTGACTTACAAGATTTCGGTTTCCGAAGGACCGCAGTATCGGATGGGCAGCTTGTTCTACAAAGGACTTTCCGAGCGAGACGCGCAAGCCTTTCGTGCTGCCTGGAGATTGAGGCGGGGACAAGTATTCGACGCGACTTATCACGACGAGTTTTTCAAGACAGACGCGCGGAGTATTCTCCTCAGACTAGCCGCGGAACGGCAGGCTACCGGCAAGCAGCCGCCAAAACTCGACATCAAACGTTCTGCCAACCGGGAAACTTTGACGGTTGATGTCACCTTTGAATTGACAAACTAACGACGACACTCTGTGCACAAGTTAAGCGAACCGGCGGAAAAATTCACCAACACCCGGGCGTTTCTTGCGCGCGTAGGTGAAGCGTTTTCCCGGCACCCCTTCAAACCATTCAGCATTTTTCGCGGCGGACACGCGCAAACACTCGCCGCATTTGCGTGGCCGGGACGCCGTCCTCGTGCACTGAAAGATGAGGAACGATTCCTGCGCGTCGCACCTGATGTACAAGTGCTCGCCCACTGTCGCTGGCAACCGGACCGCAAAGCCCATCCCACCATGATCATCTGGCACGGCGTCGAGGGATCCAGTTCTTCGACCTACATGATCAGCACAGCACACAAGGCATTTCAGAAGGGCTTCAATGTGGTGCGCATGAATCTACGGACTTGTGGCGGCACCGAGCATCTCACTCCAACTATCTACCACGGCGGCCTGACGGAAGATCTCAAAGCGACTGTAAAAGAATTCATCGAACAGGACGGTTTGTCACGTCTGTTTCTGGTGGGATTTTCATTGGGCGGCAATATGGTTCTCAAGCTCGCCGGAGAATATGGTGACGAACCGCCGGCGGAAGTGATCGGTATTTGCGCAGTTTCTCCTTCAGTCGATCTCCACGCCAGCGCCGAGTTGATCATCAAACCCTCAAACTGGCTCTACAATCGCGATTTCGTTTACCGGCTCAAGGAACGAGCGCGTAAAAAGCACGAATTGTTTCCGGAGCTTTACGATATCAGTGGGCTGGACGAGGTACACACGCTGCGGGAGTTTGATGATCGCTACACCGCGCGCGCGCATGGCTTCGATGGGGCTGATGATTATTACTATCGGGCGAGTTCAATTCGCGTTATTGACCGCATACGCATTCCCACTCTCATGATTCATGCCGTGGATGACCCGTTCATCCCTTTCGCACCGCTGCGTGATGAACGCATCGCTAACAATCCGTACATTCTGTTAATTGCGACGGAACGTGGCGGTCATGTGGCGTTTGTTGCAAGCGGAAAAAACAGCGACGCGGATCGTTTCTGGGCGGAGAACCGTGTGGTTGAGTTTTGCGAAATGGCGGAGCAGACACAACTGTGATGCTTGTCCGAAAGAGCTGAGGATGTCCTTGGCGCGCAGGCCGCCCTTCACCTTCATCAGAACGCGCCAGTCAACTTACTGGGACCGCGGGCGTCCCGCCCGCTGCTGAGCGCGTCAGCGCGAATTGCTTTCCTGAAGCATACACACATTGATTGGACGCGCTGCGGCGCGGCGATGCTCAAATGCGGGCGGGGACGCCCGCGCTCCCAGGCAGTAAGCTTGCGTGACTAAGCGTCAGTGAAGGGCACCCCATGTGAAGGGCACCCCATGTGAAGGGCACCGCATCTTTCTGTCGGCGTAATCTGTCTACTCTGCGGATGCTTGGTGTTTCAGCGAAAGCGCGCCCGATGCCCTTCACCTTCATCAGAACGCGCCAGTCAACTTACTGGGATCGCGGGCGTCCCCGCCCGCAGCTGAGCGCGTCAGCGCGAATTGCTTTCCTGAAGCATACACACATTGATTGGACGCGCTGCGGCGCGACGCTATTCAAATGCGGGCGCCCGCGCTCCCAGGAAGTAAGCTTGCGTGACTAAGGCGCACGCGAAGGCAACCTGATCTAGCCTTCGATTTTTTTGATCAGACGCAGGGCGTGGTTGCGAGCGATGAGCGGCAGGTGCTCGTCGGTTGAAATGTCCTGGAGCAGAGGTACTAGTTGTTGCGGATCAGAAAAACCATTAAGTCTCAGCTGCGTCTCACATTCGTCCATCAACTTCGGCGAGTTTAACGGTTGAGTCTCGCGGGAAACGGAGACGTCAAAAATGAAGATCGCCTGATCGGCTACCCGGCGATACTCTTTCACCAATAATTCTGCAGCTTTGTTCTCAGTCCAGTTGAATTCAGCAGTTCGTTTCAGCGCCTCATGCTCCATCTTTAAGTGCATGGTGCCAAGATGAGGAAACTGCTTGGCGGACTGATAATTTTCGGTCGACTGGAGGAAGTTAAGTTGCTGCCAGGCGCCAAGCACGCGGCCAAGCGCTCCAATCGACAACTCAATCGGTTCCTCAATTGAGCCCTGTTCATTCTTCCGTTCGAAGGTGATTTTCCCACGACCTGAGGCGTCGTGATCGATCACGATGTGCGGGATCGTAAAGTCAGGCTGCGCAAACTCGTACCCGTAGCGCGTGCTGTCAGGTGGCTTCTTGTTGTCGCGGTTTTGACCCGCAGGCCGAGTCGCGCCCTGACCTTGAGCGGCTGGCGCCGGCGGCGGCTCGCTGCGCACGTTGGTTTTTTCCTGAGCTACAACAGCGAGAAACGCCACGCTCAAGATAACGAGCGCGGCGGGAAGAAGCCGAAGAGTTTGGCGGAATCGCATAGTCATCCCAAGCACTGCTCATTTTAGCTAAAGTCTCGCGAGAAGCAAAAGGCGCAAGGATGAAGATGAAATACGCTGAAAGCCCGCCGACCAACTGGGCATTAGAGGATATAAACTGAGCCGGAAGGTGGGTTTCTAATTCGCGCGCATCCGCGAGAATCCGCGGCTGATTGTCTTACTCGAATCTCACCGACACGAGTTTGGAAACGCCAACTTCCTGCATGGTTACGCCATAAAGTGCACGCGCCATTTCCATCGTGCGCTTGTTGTGAGTGATGACGATGAACTGTGTGTTCGCCGACATCTGCGCGACCTTGTCAGTGAAGCGACCAACGTTAGCTTCGTCTAGTGGCGCGTCAACTTCGTCGAGCAAGCAGAACGGCGAAGGACGATAGTGAAAAATTCCGAGCACCAGCGCGAGCGCCGCCATGGCTTTCTCGCCGCCTGACAGCAACAACACATTCTGTAAACGCTTGCCGGGCGGCTGGGCAATAACATCGATGCCCGATTCGAGCACGTCGTCGGCCTCGATCAAACTCATCTCGCCCTTGCCACCACCGAACAACTCCTGGAAGAGTTCACTGAAGTTCTTGTTAATCTGTTCGAAGGCGTGACGGAACCGTTCACGAGAGCGTCGCTTGATCTCGCGCAGAGCTTCCTCAGTTGAAGAAATGCTATCAACGATGTCCTGCCGCTGCGTAGTTAAGAACAATAGGCGTGCTTCGTTTTCCGCGAGCTCTTCGAGCGCCATCATGTTCACGCCGCCGAAGCTTTCAATGCGCGCGCGCAACTCTTCAACGCGAAACTGCGACGTCTCAAGATCAAAGTCTTCAGCGATCACCTGTTCACGAGCCAGATCTTCAAGCGACTGCCCTAACTCGGCCGAGCAATTCTCACGGACGAAAGTTAACCGCGCTTGCGCTTCCGCTCGTTGCACTTCGATGCCGGCCCGCATGTCGCGCACTTCGGCAGCGTGACGGTTCAACTCTGAAAGGTGCGCTGCCAACAAGTCAGCACTTTCGCGCGCTTGCTCGAGACGCGTGGTGATGAGTGCTATTTCCTCTTCTTCCCGCGCCTTTTCCTCAGCTACGGTGCTGGCTTGATATTCGAGGTCGGCAATCGAAGTTTGCAACGCGCCAACACGTTCGGTCATTTCCAGCAACTCCAGCCGGTGGCGTTCGACGCGATCGGCCAGGTCGGCATATTCCGCTTCCATCCGACGCAATTCCGTGGCAGTGCCTCGTCGCCGTTCGGTGGCGGCGGCAGCAGCCGCTCTTTGCGCGCCCAAACCTTCGCTTTCGATTTCCGCGGCGCGACGAGCCTCTGACAACAGTGCCGTGGCTGCAACCACTGTTTCATTCGCAGTGATGCGTGCGGCTTCTGATTGCTCCGCATCAACGATCGCAGCGGCACGACGTTTTTCTATCTCGGTGCGCTCTTGCTCGATTCTTTCGAGGTCGTCGGAGACCACGCGCATGTGGCGTTCGGCCCGCTCAATCTCATGCGCGAATCCCGCTGCCGTCACTTCGCGGGCCATCGCCTCGCGCTCTTCCCTGCCGATCGCTTCGTTCAACGTAACGACGGCGTCTTCAAGACCGACCAGATCGATTCGGGCCTTCCGTGCCGCAGTCTCTGCCGCTTCGGATTCACCGCTGAGAACTTCTGCGCGTGCTTCCAGTTCACGCAGTTCGCGCTTGAAGGTGAGCAGTCCCGCGCCTTCTTCCAGAGCGCGGGCGTCTCCGGCGCTGACAAATTGGCCGCTCGTTACCCAGTCACCATTCAAGGTGACAAACATTTCGCCGGTAGCCAGCGACTTCGCCATTGCGTCGTCAAGATTGGCCGCCAGGCGCGCGTTCATTTTTTCCGGCAGCGTGCGATTGAGAACTGAAACGAGTTCGCGCGGAGCGCCCAACAGGTCAGCGATCTTGAGGTCCTCGGCAAGCGGTTCTGTTGCAAACGAGATCGACAGGGCGGGACGTTCTTCGACGCGACAGGTCAGCGCGTTGAGCACGTCTGACTCCTCGCTGCCTCCATGAAGTCCGGCAACCAGAAAACTTGCGCGCCCGCCGTTGTTCTCGCGTAACCACTGAGCCGCGCGGGCAGCGTCGTCTGGTGTTGGCACTACGATCGACTGCAAGGAAGAACCAAACACACCCTCCACTGCTCGCTCCCATTTCGCGTCGACATTGAACGCGTCGGCCAGCGTGCCAATGAAATGAAAGTCACGTGGCGGGTCGTTCTCCGAAAACAGCAACTGCACCGCGGAGGAATAATAAGCACGCCGGTCGTCAAGTTCTTTTAAGCTCTCGAGACGGTGCTTGGTCCGCGAAAATTCATCGCGCACCCGCGTCAACTCAGCTTCGGTATCACTGACAGCCTCATGTCCCTGAACCACTGCGTCGACGGCGCGCTCGCGTTCGGCGGTGAGCGTTGAGACGTGCTCCTTGGCAGCGTTGATTTCGTTAGCAAAAGCGTCAGCCGATGCTTTGTGCTCCGCGTACTGTGAAGCGGCGCGTTCGCCTTCGTGTCCCAGACCTTCAGACTGAACTGCCAAACGTTCCAACGTGCCTTCGAGCTGACGTGCGATTTCGCGCAGACGCTCGGCAATTGCAGTGTGCTTGAGCAGGTCGGAGCGGGCGCCTTCAATTTCGCCCTCGGCCGTAGCGGCTGTCGTCAGTTTTTCCGCGTAAGACTCTTCTGCAGCTCGCAAGTTTGCGGCGGTTTGATCGGCTTCAGTGCGCAGCTGGATTTCAGCTTCTTGAAGTCGTTTGCATTCAGCTTCAACCAGCGTCACCCGCGCTGACAGAGCTTCGATCTCAGCGTTGACTTCACTCTTCCGCTTTTCGAGCGCAACTACTTGCTCTTCCTGATAGGCGCGTTCTCGGGTTTGTCGATCACGCCGCAACACGGCTTCGGCCGCAGCAGCTCGGGCAGCCGCCAGCTCGTCCTCAGTCTTGCGCGCCTCCTGGGTCGCAGCCCGGGCAGCTTCTTCCTGTCTTTCCAAATCTTCGGCAACGCTTCGTTCGAGCGCGCTGGCTTCAGCAAGTTTCGCCTGCGTTTCGTCGAGGAGAGTTGTCAGCTTACGATCTTCGGCAACAAAAACATGCCGCAGCAGTTCGCGCAGTTCCTCGCGAATAACTCCATAGCGCCGGGCTTTAGCAGCCTGACGGCGCAAACTATTCACCTGACGATCTATTTCAGAAATGATGTCGGAGATGCGCGAGAGGTTTGAACGTGCCGACTCGAGTCGGGCTTCTGCCGCTCGTTGGCGAACGCGAAACTTGGTGATGCCCGCAGCTTCTTCGATGATGGTGCGGCGATCCATCGGCTTGGCCGAAAGAATTTGTCCGATGCGGCCCTGCTCGATGATGGCGTAATGCCCGCCAGCCAAACCGGTACCGGAAAACAGATCCTGTATATCGCGCAGCCGGCAAGGTCGATCGTTTAGCAGGTATTCACTTTCGCCTGAGCGATAAAGCCTTCGCGTTACCGAAACTGCCTCACCGGGCGCAAACTCCAGCGCCAGATTGCGCCGGCGCCAGTGCCGCTTGTGATGCGGCTTAGGTGAGCCTTCGACGGTCGGCAGTTGTTCTTCGGCAGATACTTCGGTACTCGCGATTTCTGAGGTGGAAATCTCCGTTGCTGGGGTGAATTCGGTCGCCGCTTCGGCAGAAGGAGTCGCTTCCGCCGTCACTGCGTCAATGTCAATTACCTGATCGTCGAGTTGTTCGAGGGTGGAATCAATATCTTCGATGTCGGGTTCATGCTCGACGTAGTCGCTGCGCACCATGTGCATGACGACTTCAGCCATGCCGCTTGGTTGCCGGTTGCGCGAGCCCTGAAAAATGACGTCCTGCATGGCTCCGCCACGCAAATGCTTGACGCGCTGCTCACCCAAAACCCAGGCGATCGCGTCAGCGACGTTGCTCTTGCCGCAGCCATTGGGCCCGACGATGGCGGTGATGCCGTCACCGGTGAAGAGAATTTCGGTATAGTCCGCGAAGGATTTGAAACCGGTAATTTCTAGCCGTTTCAGTTTGAACATGCGAGAAAGCTGTCTGTTAACGCCTTAAACACGACCAGAATACCGAATTCGGACAGGGTATGCACGGGCGAGTCAATATAAGAGTGGTTTGCTTAGAATGTCAACCAAAACTTGAGCTTA
This sequence comes from Pyrinomonadaceae bacterium, assembly GCA_035472495.1. Lineage (GTDB taxonomy): Bacteria > Acidobacteriota > Blastocatellia > Pyrinomonadales > Pyrinomonadaceae > PSRF01. Next base: position 18,310 of record DATIPD010000012.1, read on the forward strand.
CATTACTTTAATGAAGTCATTAGCAAGGTTAACCAGATCAGTGCCAAACTTGTTAGCCTCGGAGCGTTGGCAACTGTTTTACGGCGATGGTTGGTGACGTGAAATTCACGGCTACGACGACTTGCGTGAGAGCATCGTTTCGATGCCCTTACGCAGTCCATCGGGGGTAGTTTTTTCGGGCAGAAGCTGGTGTCCATCAATCAACACGGTGGGTGTTCCGATAACTCCCAACTGGGTGGCCGCGTCCTGGTCAGCCTGGATGCGCAGTTGAATCTGTTTATCCTGCATGTCCCTTGAGAATCGCGCGGTATCAAGACCCAAATCCGAGGCGAACTTGACGAAGATGCTGCGGGGATTGATGTCGTCCTTCCAAACTTCCTGACTCTCATACAACAGGTCATGCATCTCCCAAAACTTGTTCTGCACCCTGGCTGCTTCAGCTGCCTGCGCCGCAACCAATGCATTCTTGTGAATGGCAGTTAACGGAAGATTTCTAAAAACAAAGTTGAGATTGGGCCCATATTCCTGCTTGAGGCTTTTTAGCGTGGGATGGAGTTGACCACACGGCGGACATTGATAATCGCCAAATTCTTCTAAAGTCACCACCGCATCGCTGGCCCGCCTGGGGGTGGTCGACGGACTTGACGAGACGGTCGGCAGGCTCACCATACTGTCGCTAAACACCTGCTGGTTTCGCCGCGCGCGCACCAGGAAGAAACCAGCCACCGCCAGGACGGCGAGGATAATTGCAATAGCAATAAACGGACGAAATTTATTCACGACCTGATTCACCACCGGTGAAACTTTCCTTGTAGCTTCGGAGCACCGGTAAATCTAACATAGCCGCCCGACCGCAGCACACCTGGAAAAGAATACGGCTGACGAACTTTTGAACGTCCGTCAGCCGGAGTAATTGCCGGTCGCGTAAAGGAAGCCTTAAGCGAGAAAAAATTATCGCAAACGTGCCAGCAGTTGCCTGGCGAGTGTTTTTGATTTCTCGAGCTTCTCTCTCTCGGTTTCTGAGCCGCCCAGGCTGAGTCGAAAGATCTCTCGATTACTCTTCACGAACAAAGTTCCGGCTCGGCCACTCTTCACCCAGAAGGCTTCATTGCCGATGCCCCGCACGGCCACTGGTTTGATTCCTTCTTCTTCCTCTTCGCGTCGTTCTCCTCTTCTTTCAGCGCTTTCGCGTTTGCTTTCCTCACGCTCAAATCGTGCTTCCCAGAATTCGTTCACCGCATCCGGTCGCAAACTTTTTGCGTTGCGCTGGATCACTTGCAGGTGCACCGAAAGGTTCTTGCCTGCTTCAGAAATCGCCATGTAATAACACTGCGAGATATTCAAATCGCCGGAGTCATTGCCGGTAGCTTGAGCTTGCTGCACAGCTGTGCCCTGGACGGCGGCAATGGCCGACTGATCCAGCAACGAGCAGACGTCTTTTGTTGCAATCGGTGAAGCATGATTGCCTCTTTCCACGAGCGATCTTTTTGCGGAAACAACTGCCGCGTTGGCTCCCAGGAAAAGCCCCAAACAGAACAAGCTGATTTTGAGTTTACTTAACATGACGAACTCCTTTTCAGTTCAACCATCCTTCAGATGAAAAAGAATTTGGACAATCCTTGACAGCGCCAACTTCACCCGACCTCGCGAATGAAGTTGGCGCGCAAGAGTTGGTCGTCATTGCCCGCCCGCGCCGTACGCCTCCAGCTCAACAATACGACTGAAGTGCGCCCTTGCTGTGTTAACGACCACTCGTATCTTCGTCGTCGCAACTGCCGGGAAGGTAAACACGCGCATCACCCTGTCGTTATTGACGACGTTGCCACTGGGAATGGTTACCCAGGCGTTGCCATCCCAGTACTGCACGTCAAAGTCCTGAATGCCGTAGAGCGTACCGGTCATTTCCGCTGTTGGTTCCTGTGGATCGCTGAACTGATCCTGCAGTGTGAAGAGACGAATTTCATCAATTGTCCTGGCGCCGCTGAAGCTGACTTCCAGCCAGTCTGGCTGCACGTCGCGCGTGTTGTCGTTCCAGCCGCCGCCGCCACCTCCCCAGTTGCCGCCGGATCTATCGCCGTTGATGGCAGAGAGTGCCGGGAAGCCACCGCCAGCCGGTTCGCTCGAGCCGACCGCTGACGCGCCGTTAGTCCGCAATGCATAGTTAGTTCGTTCGCTAGTTTGCTCAACTGAAATGATTAGTTGGGCTGTGTTGCCGCTCACTTTGCCACGCGAATCTGTGACCGTGAGCCTTGCTGGAAAATCACCCGCGCTCAAATAATTATGGGACACAACTGCTACTGACTGAGTAATGGCCGGAGAGCCATCGCCGAAGTCGAATGTGTAAGAGGCGATCGTGTCACCAGCATCAGCATCATTTGAAGCGGCGCCGTCAAAGTTGACATTCAAAGGCGCATTGCCCGTCGTTGGTGTCGCGTTCAAGACTGCAACCGGAGCGCTGTTGGGAGCGCATGATTGATTACTGACGACCGCATATCCGCCGGCGTCTGAGGAGTCGACTGTCGCCAGCAGAGCGACCACCGATTGCTGCGCGATGGCATTGATATTGGTGAGCGTTTCACCCGGAATCCATGCCGGGAAAGCAGCGCCTGTTCCCGTTGCCGTCGGATGCGAGAGCGTGATTACGATCGTTCCGTTCACATTCTGCGAACCGGCATCAACCGTGCCGTCGGTGTTGAGGGTTCTGATTCCACCTGTGCCAACACTGGTGTGACCGTATTGGAAAGCAGGTGTGCCCGGACTGCCCGTGCTGTCTGTCACCATGTCGACAAACCACTCGGTTGAAGCGGCGGGGGCAATTGCTCCAGCGCCACTGCGAGTGAAGAAGACTGTCCAACGCGACGATGGCAATGGAACTGGGTTCAAATTGCCGACCTTCAGCGTGAAATAAACCTTGTTGCTGTTCGGGTTGGCTGGGTCGTAGGGCTGCGCTATCTGCAACGACCGCAGGTCATGCTGCGCAACTGGATTGTTTGTGTTGTCACCAGCTGGATCAGAGAAAATAGTTACGCCCGGCGCAACACAAGCGTTCCCGCTGTCAGCAGCCTGGCCGACGGGAAACTCTCCGCAACTAGCTCCCTCGCCCTGAAGATTTTTTGCCGTGACTTTGTAAAAGTACTGTGTGGTCGGTAGCGCGGTGGTGTCGTCGTAGGTTGTTTTGCAGGACGGACAGCCCAGCGTCACACTGCTGAGCAGAGCATAGCTTCCACCCGCGCCTACTTTCCGATAGACGTTGTAGCCAGTGAGCGATGAACCACCATTGTCAGGTTCAGACCAGGCGAGGTGAACTACTCCGGTTCCGTCTTTGGTAACACTATCAACTCGCGGCGCGGCCGGAGCTGTCGGTTCAGCTGGACTGGGATCGTATTGCGCGAACAAACGCCTGCCACCAGACTGGCGCGCGATTGAAGCCTTCGCACTTCGCGACGCGCCATTAGGTGAAGCGGCGTTGCACGCCGGAGCGACGCAGCCATCCGCGTAGCCAAGAAGTCCGCGTCCTTCCTTATCAATGGAGAAGTCGTTGAAGTCGAGCAGATTTCGATTTGTGCCGCACGTCGTACCAGCGACGCAAAGCGATCCAACTTGCACCGGATCAGTCGGCGTAGCGTCAATGGTGAACCATGATAAGCCGCCATCGTAAGTGGTGGCGATGTACAGATGCCAGATGCCATGAAACGTGTTGTCGTCGTTGATATCACCGGCAGTCGGCGTGCCCAGAAAACCGATCGCGGCGCGATTGTCATCGCCGGCAACAGCCACCGGGAAAACGCTATTCTTAATGCCAAAAGGCGTGCCGAGGTCCCGGATATTCACCCACGTTTGGCCCCCGTCATGAGACGTCGCCGCCATGGGATGGCTATCACCGCCCACCCAGCCGAGATAGATCGTGTTTGTCGCTTGCCCTGCAGGCTTGCCGACGTTGTTAAGACCAACGCCGACGGAAGGATCAAGGCTGCCAGTGCTGCCCGGCACGGTCCGGCTATTCCAGGTAATGCCATTATCGGTTGAAACAGCAACGCCGATGTTGCCGCCACCACTGCTGCACGAAGCGTTCGGTACATAGACCGTCCCATCGGGTGCAACTTTAACGTGGCCATGAATCCCTCCGAGGCACTGCGTCGGATTGAAAATTGGAACTGCCGGTCCAAACGTCTGGCCGCCATCATCACTGCGCGAGCATTGCGCTTCAGCAGCAATGTTCTGGGAACAGTAATAAATCGCATTCGGGTATAACGGATGCGGTGGTGGCGCCGGCGTCGAATTGGGATTGTATGGACCACCCCCGATCGTCTCATGGTCGGGCCCCGCGCCCACACCGCCGCCCTGGCCTGGCAAATAACTCGCTCCATCGTCATCTGAAAAAGCCATTAGACTGTTGCCTTCACCACCAATCAGATCCAGTGAATAGACACGACCGGTCAGGTGATCAACGAAGCCGATTGGATCAGACAAAGGCGCTTGTTGAACCAACGGAGTCGAAACGTCATCCCAGATGTTCTTCGCAGGCGAGCAACAATCATCAAAGTTAGAGCGCAGCGTGTGCGGACCTGACTGAAAGAAAGCAACGCCTCCGGTGTTGAGTTTGAATGGCGCCGTTGTGTTCTGCAGGCTGGCGACATTCGGATTCCAGTCGACGCCAATCGAAGGCTCACCGGCATCTGTTCCCAGGCCAGCCGGTGCGGCGTAGTTTTGGTAACGCGGCGCGAGACCGGAAGGCGCCGGCGGTGGCGGTGCGGCATCAACCAGGCTGATTGTGCCGGTGATGCTTTGGCCCAGAGGCGCAAACGGAGCGACGCGAATTGTGTAGACAGTGCCGTTCGCCGGAATGTCAACGATGACAGTCTCCGGGTCAGCGGAACTGGCTGACGATTTCACCAGCGTCGTGCCCTGCAATACGTAAAGATCAAAATCCGCGTTCGCGAGCGGCCACTGAACCTGGATCCTCAATTTTTTTGTCGCCGCGACGCTGGCGGCGTTTACCGTCAGTGTGTAGTTATCGCAATCCTGCCCCGCAACCGTGCAAATTGGAGTTCCATTAGCTTGAGCAGTTGGGTTGGCTATGACAAACGGCCCTGCCGTATACGTCAACGTGCCGCTCGTCGGCGTAATCACGCCCATCGTCGGATTAGCAGCCGAACCGGATCTGGTCAAAACCAAACCAGCCGTCAGCGCACCAAGTGCCAGACCGAGAATGACTGCGGCACGTAATTTTTTTGAAAAGGCCGATATTGTTCGCATTCGTCGCAGGTAGGATTGCATTTTCGCGGGCTCCTTCTTCTGGGTTACCAGAGGCAAAGTTGTTTTCGAATAACCACTTCCAGCTTTGAAACGGAGCTTAGTAGTAGGTGGTTGAGAAAAACTTGAGGTCTGCGGCTCAACCAGCGGTCATGAGGTTTTTCGAGGAAATTTGACGATTTGGCCGCGTAAACTGAGGTCGGTTACCGGCGAGCGCTATCAAGTCAAACGCGCCAAGGCCTGTTTAGCGAGCGTCCTGGACTTTTCAATTTGGATTTGCTCGTTGCCCGCGCTACCAACACTGATTCGGATTAACTTTTCGTCTTTTCGCACAAACAACGCTCCGCCTTTGCCACTAACCAACCAGAAGGCTTCATTCCCGATCCCTTTTAGCGGAACGGGAACTCGCGACGCTTCTTCTGTTCGCTCATTCTCTGCGTGCTCCCGGCGATCGCGTTCTCTGCTTTCGTGCTCCTTAATTTCAGGCTTGAATCTTCCCTGCCAAAACTCGGTAACAGCGCTCGGCTTCGCACTATTTGGATTGAGCTGGATCAGCTGCAGGTGTACCGAAAGATTTTTGCCGTCGTGAGAAATCGCTGTGTAGTAGCACTGCGAGATGTCGAGGTCGCCGTAGGCGTACCCACTTGGTTGCGTTTGCTGCACGGCTGTGCCTTGCACTGACGCAACGGCTGATTTGTCGAGCAAGGTACAGGCATTAAAAGTCGACGCGGGTGCTGCTGCAGTAGTCCGCGCGTTTGTGAAAGCCGGTTTCGCGGTGGAACCTGCATGCGACGTTTGTTGACGCGAAGCGCAGGTCCCTTGCATTAGCACGCAACAGAACAGACCGAGGTAGATTTTGCTGATCATCACGAGTCAACTCCCACGATGCTTCGATAGAACACTTCCAGTGAGTCCCTCTGTGCCGCCTCCGTGTTCTCTGTGCCTCTGTGGTGGAGTTGCTGGCGCAATGTTAACCACAGAGACACAGAGGACTCAGAGATTGCCCAGAGAAAACCGCCTGCTTCAACCAAGCCCCAACACACCGGTGAAAACTCCGCGCCGCAAAGCCAGCAACAATGAACCAACTGTTTGCTGCCAACTTACTTCCGCCGGCGGCGGCGGTTCAGTAATCGGACCAAACTGCTGACCGCGCGAACCGTCGCCACTGTTTCCGAATCGTCCGCGATACTCGCCGGAAACGATGAATGCTTTCACCATATCAGCGCGCTTAACTCGGGCGAGCGCCACGTTTGCATCGCGCATATCTTCGCCGGGCTGGCTAAACTGATTCATCTTGGCTAGCCAAAAGTCGTAGCCCGAGAAACTGTTGTCCGGCGCGTTGTTGGGATTTCGACGCAGATAACCGAAGTACTGCATCAACACGAAGGCCGGGTTGTATTGCGCGTTGTAAACTGCGCCGGTCTCGACCACCGCCCGAACTCCTTTGGCCCGCTTCTCCTTCAAACTCCCGCCACTGTCGTAGGCGAAGAGGGCTTGATTTCGTTCCTGCGTCGTCGGGGTGGCCGCGGAACGCGCGAAAAGTTGATCGATAAACTGATCACGCGTCAGCGACGTCGGATACTCGGCAATAAAGTCCGCGCGGTCGACCCAATCCAGCGCGAAGCCTTGTTTGTTCTGCTCGAGGACGGTTTCCCAGTTCGGTTGGCCCACCACCACATTGCGTTGCAGCGTTTGTTCATCACGCAGAAACTCCAGGTAGCGCGGCACGCCACGCGGTCGCTGGGCATTGTCAGTAAACGACGCGCGGTAGAAACGGAACACAAAATAGCCGGTGTTTTGAAATTCGACTGACAGGAAAAACGCGGTCGAGACGTTCGTGCGTTTCTCGTCGCGGCAGCTTGCGTCGTTGCCACACGAGTCGATCTGGTTTGTCCAGAATGTCTGCCCGGGAGAGTCAGCTTGCCGGTTCAGGAAATCGTGATAGTGCTCGCCGACGAAAGTTGCGGTGTCGTCGCTGGGATTTATCGCCGCGTCAACGAGATCGTTATCATCAATTTGCAGCAACGCCGTGCCGGGCGTACCAACCGCAGCGCCAACCGGATTGCCGAGAGTCATCGTCGCGTTCTCGCTACCTTCGAGATAACCGTCTTCGTTGATTAGCACCGTAAAGGTTTTGCTCGCTTCATTGGCGCCGAATACAACGGTGCCGGAGGCGTAGGTGAAATCCCCGCGCTGCGTCGCAGTGCCATTGTTTACGTTGTAGTCAACTGTGCTAACTCCGGAGATTGAGCCGGTTCGCGTGACAGTGATGTTTACACTCGTAACTCCTTCGGGAATGCTGTAGCTCGCCATGCTGAACTGCACAGTTGTCGGTGTCGGCGTTGGCGTCGGTGTGGGTGTGGGAGTTGGCGTAGGCGTCGGTGTGCCGGCTCCGCCCGTCAACTGAAATTCACTGCAGAACGGTCCCTGACCAAAACTATTCGACGCGGTCACCCGATAGAAGTACGTCGTATTTGGATCGCCGGAAACGTCGTCGTAAACGAATTTATTTGCCTGCAAGGTGAGATCGTAGCTCGGCGCGGGATTGATAGTCGTTAACAAAGTTTCGCCGCCGCTGGTTGTGCCGCGCAGAATGTTGTAGCCGGTGATTGGAGAGCCGCCGTTGTCCGGCTGCAAAAACGTCAGATGCGATCCGCCGGAATCGCGCGTGGCGCTGATCACATTCGGAGCCTTCGGCATTGTCGGTTCGACTGTATCGAACGCGGCAAAAAGTGTTCGTCCGCCTGACTGTCGCGCAATCGATGCTTTCGCAGCATTGTCGTTGTCGTAGCGATTGATCTTTCCGTCGGGAGTGCCGGCGGTAGGACCACTCCGATCAGTGATTTGCACGCAAGGACCGGTAATGCACCCATCCGGATACGACACTTGCACGCGGCCGACGCGGTCAACCGTGATGTCCATGAAGTCGAGCAGGTTGCGATCGTCGGGCGTGCGACCGCAGATCACAGTTCCGGAATTACAAATCGAGCCAAGCTGGACCGGATCATTCGGTGTTGCATCAACGGTGATCCAGCTTGCGCCACCATCGTAAGTTGTCGCGATGTAGAGATGCCAAACACCCGGAAAGTCTTCGGGGTCCTGGTAGTACCCGCTGACTGTTGTTCCTAAAAATGCGAAAGCAGCGCGGTCGTCATCGCCCGCCACTACTTCCGGAAAGGTTGAATTCTGAATGCCAAGCGCCGCGCCCACATCTTTGCTTGGGCCCCAAACGATCTGATGATTGATCTTGTGACCCACTGCAAGCGACGGCGCGCCATTGCTGTTGGCGTAGCCGTAGTAAACAGTGCCGTTTGACCCAATACCAATCGACGGATCGACAATGCCCGGAGCCGGATTGCTATCGGGAATGAGTTGCGGTTGCGACCAGGTGGCGCCGTTGTCTTCCGAAAACACCAAACCCTGATGCGACGTATCGTTTGGTCCCGGCCCGCTGAAACTCGACGAGCAATCGCTGTTTGGTACGTACGCTGTGCCATCCGGGGCGACCTTTACGTGACCATGAATGCCAAAACAGCTCACCTGATAAATTGGCACTGCCGGACCAAACGTCGCTCCGCCATTCAGACTGATGGCGCACGATGCTGCATTCGTTCCGTATTGTGAGCAGTAGTAAACGCCATCTGGGTATAACGGAAAGCTAGGATTACCAGTTAGCGGCGGCGCCAGTGGTCCACCTCCCATCGTCTGGTGATCAACACCCGCCGGAACGCCGCAACCTTGACTCGCTACCCAAAGGTCGCCGTCGTTAAAAGGCGCAGCCGTGTCGGTGTAGGCCGCCTTGCTGCAGCCGCCCGCGAGTTGCGAAGTAAAGCTGCGTCCCGTGTACCGGTCAGTGAACAGAATTGGATCAAGCGTACCGGTCGAGTTTGGCGCCGCCTTGTTTTCCCAGGTGGCCCGCGCCGGTGAAGGACAATCATCAAAGCCGACGCGTAAAGCTGACGTGTTCGACTGATATATCGTCCTGCCTGGCGGAAACTGCGGCGTCGCCAAACCAACACCCAGCGACGGTTCCCCCGCACTGTTCCCTAAGCTCGCGGGTGCTTGAAATGTTTGATAACGCGGTGCGAGACCCGCGCCAGCCGGGGCCGCTGCTACCTTCTGTTCTAGCGAAATTTTTGTGGTGGTGATATCTCCCTGCGCGATCGTCGGCGCGATTCGCAACAGATACGTGCCGGAGACCGCAGGGATAGTTACTACATCAGGATCAACAGCAAAGAAGTTTGCGGCCATCAGCGGGCCGGGCGGGTTATTCGCCGGCGTCACTACCTTGTAAATGAAAATGTCGTACTGCGCGAGCGTCACCTGGTGCGCCCAGCTCACCTGAATCCGAATGTAATTCGCCACGTCAGAACCGGCGGGCACATTCACGGTCAGGATGTAATCGTCACACGGAAGCGTGCCATCGCAAGTGGGCACGCCATTCACTTGATCGGTGGGATTCGAAATCGTGAACGGCCCGGACGTGTAGGTGAGCGGACCACTTGCGATAGTGAGCGTGCCGTTCGCGGGCGTCGCCGCCGAGCTCGGTCTGGTGACGATCAGCACAGCGGCTGCGACGATAACCAGCAGCGCAACGACACCAACGCTTAGTTTAGTTCTAAGTTTTCGACCTCCGACTGTCCCAGCGAATGTTCCGCGCATTACTACTCTCCTTCGTAATTTCAAAACCCACTTTGCCAGTTAACAACTCCAGTCCTTCTCCGGACCTTGGACCTTGGACTTTGGACTTTCCTACAGGCGCGGACGGCCGGGCTTGCGACCGGCCATCCACCTTTGGGTTAGCGTCGATGGGAGCCCAATACCAACGGGGGGCGCTAACCCGAAGACCCACGCGGGGCAAGGAAATCGATGAGCAGCTCGCGCAATAGATCCGGCAGCGAAATAAAAGCAGTTCCCTCTTCGTTAGTTCCCTGCTGGTTTCCTGACGGACTACCGGCGAAGCGCTGGCGATATTCACCCGAAACCAGGAACGACTTGACCATCTCCGCACGTTTCACTCGACCCAGCGCGACGCTTTCGTTACGCACGTCCTCGCCGGGCAAGCTGAACTGATTAAGTTTGTTGAGCCAGAAGTCGTAGCCGGAAAAATTGTTGTCTGGTGAATCGTCTGGATTGCGACGCAGGTAGCCGTAGTATTCCATCAGGACAAACGACGGGTTGTACTGCGCCTGGAAGATTGCATTGCTGTCTGCCACGCTGCGTAGCGAGGCAGCGCGTCCGGCCGTGTCGCCGGAACCGTAAGCGCTAATCGCAGCGTTGCGCTCCGCCGTCGTCGGCGTTACCGCCGCGTTTGCAAACAACGTGTCGACGTAAGTCGCCGCCGGCATGCCCATCGGGAACGGCGTTACAAACTCCGGCCGCTGAACAAACTCGTTGAAGAACATCTGGATGTTTTGCTGCAGCCGCGCGTCGGCGCCTGGCTGACCCACGATTACACCTTCGTTCAACTCCCGCTGGTCGCGCAGGAAAACGAGGTAACGCGGATTGCTCTTCGCGTTTCCGAACCCGGCCTTGTGCGCCCGGATAACGAGATAGCCGGTGTTCTGGAATTCGACTGACAGGAAAAACGCCGCCGAAACGTTGGTGCGTTTTTCGTCGAGGCACGAAGCATTGTTTCCGCAGCTGGTTATTTGGTTGGTCCAGAAATCCTCGCCCGGTTGATCGCTCTGGCGGTTAAGGAAATCGTGATACTGCTCGCACACAAAGCCGCGCGGATCGTCTATCGGGTTCGCCGTGTTCTCCGATGTGTCGTCAGTAATCTGAACCGTTGCTGTTGCTAACGCACCGAGAGTCGAACCACCGGTAGGATTAGACAAAGTCAGCGTGAACGACTCGGGCCCTTCGGCATACGAATCTTCGCAAACCAGAACCGGTACATTTTTTTGCGTTACGCCAGGTTCAAACACGATGCGACTGATGGCGTTGGTGTAGTCGCCTTTCTGTTTGGCGGTGCCGTCGCCGCTGTTGAGATCTACTGTGGCTTGAGTCGTGTTCGTGCCCGTGCGAAAGACTTGAATCATTAACTGCGTGCAGTCTTCGGTCGATGTGTAGACGGTTGAACCAAACTGAATGATCGAATTTGGCGCCGGCGTCGGCGACGCATTCGGAGTCGGCGTCACGGTTGGCGTCGGCGTGACCGTTGGTGTCGGTGTCACTGTTGGTGTCGGCGTTGGTGTAGGCGTCGGCGTGCCATCCGGCGTACCCATGTCGTGAATCACGACGTTGTCGAGGTACCAACCTGATTCCGCTCCGTTCGAAGTGCCGACGTCTGACGACATACGGAAACGAAGGTAAACAGGAAGGCCTTGCGGGTTGTTGTCTCCGCCGGCTGCAAACTCGCCCAGGGCCGCGCGAACGTGATGCAGACCCTTGATGCCGGAGTAGGCACGACGGCCCGCGAGCACTGAACCGGGCGCACCGCTGCCCGCCAGATCGCCGTCGAGTTTGTTGTTGTAAAGCCCTTCAATGATGAAGTTGCCAAGGTCGTACGTAGTGGTGTTGTCCGGATACGGCGTGGAATTGAAGTTGGGTCCACCCAAAGCAACTTCAAAAACGCCGCCGTCAAACGTGGCTTCCGTTGAGAAAAATTGATCGAGATCAAGTACCGACGTAGTCGAGAGAGTTAGCGGACCGATAACCGCCGAGATGTCGCTGTTGGCGCCATCAGAACCTGGATCGAAGTCAGGCGCATACATCGTCGCCGAGGTCGAACCATTTCCCAGCGGAACGTCAGTGACGCGCTGCCAGATCGGTTGATCTTCTTTCGGATCGTTTCCCGACTCCTGAAGTGGTGGCTGGAAACGCGAGTCGGCAGACGACGACTCGTAGCTTTCTAAAGCAAACGGCGTGATCGACTTGAAGGTGTTTATTGTTGGGGCGTTATAGCGCACATTGGTGTTGCCAACATCATTCGTGTCTTTCTTGCCCGCCGCATTTTTCGCCTGAACGATGTAGTAATAAACCTGACCAAGCTGCAGGTTGGTGTCGGTGTACTGATTGCCGGTCACGCCTTGCGCAATGCGATTAGTTGTTGCCGGCGTGAACGTTGGATCCTGGGTGCCGTCGCCGGGATCAACGTGCTCCACGCGGTAAATGTCATAAGCGCAGTCGCTGCAAACGGTGAACTGATCGCCACTGGGATTCGGTGTGATCGCGGAATTCCAGTTAAGCGTGAGACTGGTGCCGGTTTGCGGATCGCTGATGTGATCGACGCCGAAGAATGTTGGCGGCGGCGTAATCACGGTCCCGTTTGAAACAAGGACGCTGTGCGTTACAGCCGTGGAAACACAGTTCGTATCGAGGTCGCGGCTCGCTCGTACCTGGTAAAAGTAAGTCTGATTAGCTGAAAGATTGTTATCGTCATACGATGTTTGCGTCGCTGGAATTTCAGCGATCTTAGTGAACGGACCTACCGCATTGAACGCCCGCGTAATCGTGTACTGCGCCGCGCCAACCACAGGTACCCCGCCATTGATTGTCACCGTAACTTTGTTGGCGGCGCTGTTAGCCAGCGTGAATGACGGCGCTGACAATGGACCAAGCTGTTCACAAGCCGTGACTGAAGCGGGAACGGAAAAATCTTCAACCACCGCTTCGCCGCCTCCACCCTGTGGGTTAGTCGACTGGGCGTTCGCTCCTACGCCGTGCGTGGCAAAGGCGCGCCAGATGATCGAACGGTTCTCGCCGCCCGTCAGCTCTTCATCGGCGAGCAGAATTGAATCTCTGGTGGTGATTATCGACGGATTGCACGGCGATAACTGCAGCCCGCGCAAGACGAGCGTGTCTGCCAGCCGCGCGCCGTTCGCGACCGCCGTCGCCAGCGGGCCGTTACGATTTCCCAAACTCTGAATTTCATTGGTTAACAGCCCAGGACGAATGATGTGCTCATTCGCTTTGATGTTGGGCACAGCCACCTGTATCTGTTCCGGCGCAGAGATGCCGCCCGCGGCTGTCGGCACGCCGCTAAACGCTGAGCCGGGCACCGTCGAGTTGAAACTGGCGCGATATTCGATCGGGTGTTTGAGATCGACGGAACGAACTCTGCGCGGCCCAATGTAGAACTCCGTGTTCGTCGGCAATGCAACTGCTGACAGGCGGCGGTTGCCATCGAAGAAAACACCATTCGGGTCCTTCATGATCATCAACTCGCGCATGTCCCAGAGCATGGCAGCGAAGACTTCACCCACGTGGTGGACCTCGAACGGAATCGAGCCCGGATCTGGATCCGGCGAGCCACCGTCGCGGCGGCTCAGCCCGTTGCCGTTCAATGAACCGTAGGACCAGCGGTAATTGGTGTACGGAATACGCCGGATGCCGATGTCGTACTCGCCGGTGACGTATTCGCCTTCCGAATCGTCATCCGACATCGAGCAGGCGATGAAGTCAGACCAACCTTCTCCCTGACCGCCCGACTCACCAACCAGCGGCGTGCCGAGACAGTCAGTCGAACCCTTCCCCGCCGAGCGATTGGAGACGCCGTGATAAAACTCATGACCAACTACGTCGAAATCGAAGTCGCCATCGGCACGACGGAACGTGCTCTCGGTGAACAGAAACATTTGCATGCGGGGCGCTGAACCGTCGTTCGGCGTACCCATGTTTGCATTGTCAGTGCCGGAACCATCCTGCACTTGCGCGCTCAAAGCGTCCTGACCGTTGCCGCCCAAACCAAAGTTGTCCTGTTGGAAATTCCAGGTCGCTTCAGTGAACCCGATGCTGTAGAGGTAGTCGTGCATCAAATTCGTGTAATAGAAAAGCGAAACGGTTCCCGGATAGACGTCTTGTTCAGTGGCTGCCGGATAGGAATAAACCTCGCAAAGATTGATGACCGTGCATGCCACCAAACCCATGGTGTTTGGAATGGCGCTCTTCGCATCCTCACTGCCATATTCATAGCCGTTCGTAAAGGTGAAGTGATTGGCGGTGAACTGTCGATTGGCGCTGTAGCCACGAATGCCGGCAGTTGTTTCGTCGTCGTTGCTACGATCGTCGGCAACCAAAACGTTGTTGCCTTCGGTGTAGCGAGACTGAAATACGGAAGACAGCACGCGGCCATCGCGCAAGGTGACTGGGCCAGACAACGGCGTCAGGTCAGCAGAAAAAGGCTGCGTCTTGTCAGCCACTGGAGAATTCACCGCCAGGTTGCGGGTGACAGCTTCAGCCGGCATTTCATACTTGTAGCCGCGCGTGGCGGCGCGATTGCTGTCGGCGGTTGCAATCTCGACTCCCCCGCTCCCGGTCGGTAGATAAAACCAACCGAAACGTGAGCCGCCTCGTGGCGTGGTGGGATTGGTCGCGTCCGGGAAACCGCGCAAGACTTGTCCGTATGGCGAATTGAAAATTTGCGAAACGAGCGGCGCACCTGAATCAGCGAAAGCGTTTTCGCTGCGTGCTTTTACTAAGGTCTCTTTAAAGCCGCGACCGTTGTTTCGATCGAGTTCGTTTTCATTTGTCTGGTAAGTCGGTCGTGTTCCCGGCGCACTTGAGCGTCCGTATCCGGCTCCCAACGTGCCGCCGACTGCAGGTTGACCATTGCACGGTCGGCCCGGGACATTGCCGGTACAAGTCCGGCGACCTGACAAACCACCAGGCATGCCGTCGAAAACTTTTCCGGACGCAGTGCCACCAGAGTTGTTGCCTTCGACAAGATTTTGAACGTCGGGACGGAAAGTCGCGCGGCGACCGGTGATTGGTCCACCACCCTGCTGGAACGCCGTCAGACTCGTGCGTCTTAAGACTTCGCCAGTTTGCGCGTCGACGATGGTGTTCCACATTATGCCGTGATACTTCGGCGTAGTTAGCACGAAGTTGTAGGCGCGCCGTCCTTCGGTGCCCAGTGGAAACACAACTTCCATCACTGCGATGTCGTCAGAAAAAACTCCTTCGCCACTGAACAACGGCGCTTCAATCGACCTCTTCATAGTGCCGAAGGCGGTCGGCATTTTCTTGCTGCCGATTTGTCTGGCAGCGAAATTCTTGAAGCCGAGCGAGTCAGCCGCGGCGCTGATCGCCTGCGCTGGAGTGATCGCAACCGAGTTAGTTATCTTCAGCTGCGGATAGCTATCGCCACCGACGTTGATTATTTCCCCTGCGCGATTCACGTTGACCAACACTTCGCCTTTGTAGACAGGCGTGTCGTCAACAGTTTGTTCATACAGCAGGACTGTGGTGCCGATGTCTGGCAGCGTCGCGCGACTCTTGAGTCTCAAGTTAGCGATGTCAGCTTCACTAAAGCGGAAGAGTCCTTGCCAGCGTTGGATGAAATCGAGCGCAACTTTTTCTGGATTGTCGGTGCTGGGAAGTGTTAGATGGCCGGTTGTAGCAAAGAGGTGGTGCGGCGTGCCTGTCAATCTGTTGTATTCAACGGACAGCTTTGACCCCACGGATTTTTCCAACGAGGCCAATGCTTTCAATTCCGCGCCACCAGGCGCGCGCGCGGCGGTTAGAGAACTTGCCTGAGTGTTCGCGCCCTCGGCCCTTGGTGACGCGGTTTGTCCGCCCTTCAACACGCCCCCCGCAACCCGAACATCGAGTTCATCGGGCACCACTACCAACGGCTCAGTTTTCTTCGCTGAAGAAACAAACAGCGTGGACGCGAGCAGGCCAACTGCCAGCGCCAGAAACACCAGTAAACGAAAACTCTTAATTCGTCGCGCCTTCATCAGTATTTCTCCTCATGCACGTCGTTCTTGCGGCCAGATCCGGCAGCTGCGCTTCTCACGAAGCTGGTGAACTGCCTGCGGTCTGATGGTGATAGCAAGTTAACGAAGGGCGGTTGAGAAATACTTGAGGGTGGGGCGGCTCAAGCAGTCGCTACTTTTTGCGATGCGAATCGAAACCTAATCGCAATAAAAGGGAGTTGAACGGTTGGATCTGATTTGAACCCGAAAATCACGGATGGTCCGGGGCGAAGAGGTCTATTCGTGTGTTTTGTTGCGCGTTTGTTAGTGTCGCTTGGTGGTTCGCGTTTTTTGGCGGCTGGAAAAATCATCCACGAACTCCACGAACGAACTGCGAAGAAAAACGATTTTACACGAAGGAAAATCTAAGAACCCGAAGATGCCAACAGGAGAATTCCTCGGGTTCGAGAAGCCGCAGCTAACGCACGAGTTCGCGGCGGGTGTAAAGCAAAAGGTCAACGCCGGGACGCAACGGAAATGTCCCGGCGGGATTCGCACCGGACTGAACTTGCACGTACCGGTCGCCAAACGTTGCTTCCACTTCCTGAGTCTGATCTGACTTGGCGATGATGATCGGTTCGTTCGACGCGCTCATGTGGCCGTGATAGCCCACGCGTTTGTAGTCGCGCAAGTACCACGGCAACGGCCAGTAATCGGGCGAGACAATAGTGATGCCGGTCTGATCTCCCTGGTGCGTGAGTGCGGCGATCTCGTCAATTTTGGCAACCAGTTGCTGAGTTTCACGCCGCGTGTGCGCATAAACATAGACGTAGTAACGATCGTCGTTGTCGTAGTTGATAAAGTTCAGATCAATGGTTTGCGCGCCGGGGATGAAAGTTGTTCCGTTGAACGGCGCGTCTTTCAAACCCTTTACCAGGCCATTTGCTGCCGCGTTGTAAGCAGCTTGATCGAAAATCCGTACCACTCCAGGCAACGGGCCGATTGCGATCAGCAAAACAGCAACCACCGCGACCCAGCGCCGCGATCGACCGATTTCCGACTCCTTAAGAAAATCGAAAAGCCAGCCAATAGCGACGCCGCTGCTGAGCGCCAGCGGCACCACGAAGTTGAGTTGCAGCCAGGGAGTTTTGTAACCGATCAGCGAGTAAGCCACAGTCAATCCAAACGCCCAAAGCGCTACAAACAACGCCATCGGTCGCGACGGCCGCAAGACCGCAACTATCGCTCCCATCGCGCCGAGAATCAGCAGCGGCGACTCCTGTTCCATCAACCACCAAATGTAAGTTGCGGGTGGATGAACATGCGCTTCCTTTCCGGTCTTGGTCCAAAACTGAAACGTGCGGAGCGAATCGGCAATTCCCTGCGGGTTTGTTCGGAATGATGAGTAGAAAAGAATGTAGACCACGAGAAAGGCGAAGATCGAAAGCCCCACCCAGAGCGCCAACCAACCGCCGCCTGCTTTATCAATGAATCCAGCGAAGCTCTCTGACCCCGAGTTGGTTTTCCAGTTTTTGTTTCCCGCCGAGGCTCGCCAGAATGCGTGGTAGGCGAGTGTTATTACAAAAGCGAGCAAAAGAACTATCACAGAAATCACTGCGGTTTCCTTGGTCGCAAAAAGCAGGGCGGCGGAAACCATTGCCAGAACCAAAAGAATCGGTTGCGCAAGTTCGTAGTACTTAACCAGGGCGACGACGATCCCCAGCGTGAAGAAGACGAACAAAGTTTCGTGAATGTAATAACGAGACAGGTAGACGGCGCCCGGAGACACTGTCAGCAGAAAAGCTGCGGCTAACGTCGCAACCGTTCCCAAATTCTTTCTCAGTGTAAAAACAAGCAGGACCGTTGCCAGACCAAATAATGCCGGCACACACCTGATCGCCACAGTCGAGAGACCGTAGTGATTCTGTGCGTTAGGACCACCAAAGAACCTCATCAACCAGGGAAACGCAGCTGAGAAGTAATACAGCGTGGGGCCGTGATAGTTTGCGGGGTCGTAGTGATAGTAACCTTCGCGAACCAGGCGCACGAGGAAGTTTCCATTGACTCCTTCATCGTGATGCAGCGGAACCAGATTCAGATCATAGAGACGCAACACCGCGGCGACGAAGAAAATCGCCGCGCACGAAATCAGCCAGGCCGCTCGCGACATGACACTCTCTTCGGAATCGTCAAGCGATTGGATCGGCGCCTTTGATTTCGTCACGCCAGATTTAGAATTTGATTTTGTAGAGCCGGTACCCACCTACGTCTCCCACAAGTTGGAATTGCGAAAACACCTGCATCTTTGGTTTTAGTAAGTTTACTTCCTGTGGTCCCAGCACGGCATATTCCACTTTGTATTTTTGCAGAATCGCCGCGGCATCCGGAGCTCCCGCGTAAACTCGCGCAATCTCTGATTCTCTTACCCGGTAATCAAGACCATGGGTCCAAACGTGTCCGGGATAACCCATCAATGATCTGCGGCCCGTCAGGAAAACCGGATGATTATGCACCGGCGCATGGATTACAAGCGCGTTGGGCGGAGTTTCATTTTTCATAACTTCCGCAAACGCGATCCCGCCGGCGTCAAATATCCCAAACTCGTTCGAGCGGAAAACTATGCTGGCGACATCCAGGGCGCCCGCTAACGTAAGACAGACGAACAAGCAGAACGCCAACGTTTTTTGCGCTGGCCCATAACGCCAGAGGCGCGCGAGCAACGCCGCCACTAAAGGAGCGGAAGCAAGCCACCAGTAAAAAAGCACCTTGACGTTGTCCCAGATCCAGGGCGCCAACCTCAGGACGTTGGGAATGATGAAGCAAAGCAGAAACGGCGCCGAGAATATTAATAGTCGTCGCGGAATAACAGCTTCCCTGCCGCGCCAGAGAATGGCCGCAAGAGTTAACGGTACAAACAATCCGGTGTTCTTGAGCCAGAAGATAAACACATTGTCCGTGCCATGGTCCCAGCCAAATTCCCATTCAAGAAATTTTTTAGCATCGACTGCGCTGTGATGGGTCGACCACCACATCTGCGGCAAAGCAACAATCGAGGCCGTAATAAAGAAAGTGAGCCAGAGACGCCGACTAGCCGGGGGGACCAGCCACCAAAGGCTAATAGCTAAACCGACCATTACTAACAAGACACCGATCGCAATAGCGGTGGCCGGCGCCGGTCCTGGCAGGTAGGCAAGAAGAATCAAGCACCAACAAAGCAGCGCTGCGATACCAAGCGCAATAGTGGCGCGCCGGTGCGGAAATATGGTCAACAACATCCCGACAACCATGACCACTACGAAACTGTGCGCATGAACCAACGGGATCAAACCGCCGATAATACCCGCAGCCATCATCCGTTTCATCGCAGCAGTGAACGGGTAAAAGGGCAAACGGGAAAAGGGAAAACCGAAACGTGGTGGAGTTGAGTCAGCGCGTGATGCGCTTCCCGAAACTGATTTTTTTTGCTTCTCTTTGCTTGTTCCCCGTTTCTCCTCTTCCCTCTTTTGTTCTCCGCGTCCTTCGCCTTGAGCCGTCGCTTTCCACCACTGCGTAAACACAATTACGGCCAACGGCAGGCCCAGTAGAAAACCGCGCTGCGGAACCAACAAGGTGGACATCGCATTTCCCCAACGCCATCCCGCGTTGTTAATCGTGAACGACGACGGCAGGGTCTCAATCATTGCCGCCAGACCGTCTTTACTCCTCCCTAAATCGATGTCTCGCAAAAATATCCAGCCGAACCCTCCATTCAACAGAACCAGCAACGGCGTGAGCACCGCGGCTAACTTGTCGCGCAACATTTCCAGGGCCCAGCGATGCATTAACCCCACAAAAGCTACCGCGACGACGAAGTTTTCCAGAAACATCGACTGCCGTAGATCGGCCCCACAGCGCACAAAGACCGCCGACACAAAATCTGTCAGAAAGGGATACGTAAACGGCACGCCGGCGTAGGTTGGATCCTGCGGTGGGAAGTTGTTGCCAAAAGCAAAGCCGGTGATGACGCTCACATGAAACGGCAAATCGCCGAAGTTGTTCACTACTCCCGTGAAGATTCCTTCCGGCTCCTGAATCATCGCGCGTTGAAAAACTCGCCAGAGCACTACACTGACAACCAGGTAAAAAATAAAGTAGCCGATCTGCGTAATTGAAGGATTCGCGAACGACTGTCGCAGCGCGCGCCAGACCTGTTTCAAATCCCGCCGTACATCAGGCCAACGCGCCGAAGTTCGCAACAGAAATAGCGGCAGAATTGCCACCAGCAAAACCGTTATAAAAATCGTGATGTTTGTGAGACCAAGGAAGGAGGAAAAAATAAAGCCAACCAGACCGAGAGCTGTTATTCCAACGCACGCCCCGCCGCAAAGCCTGGCGGCGAAGGAGGCGTCCTCATCGTAAAGGTAGCTGACTGCTGTGCCGCTGGCAGTGACGAGCAGCACAACCAATAGCGAGATGATCACTTAGTCGTCGACGGACAATCGCATCCGAGCCGTCTGCTCCTCATCGTCGAGTAACAACTTTCAAATCACTTCGGCGGGATTATACGCGAACCGGGAAAAATCAGCTGTGGATCTCCGCAGACAACCACCGTCAAAGCCCTCACTTTCTGTTTTCGTGTCTTTCGTGGGTTTTCATTTCGGGTGTTTAGTGGTTAAGCGCGAAGCTTTAACGGAAAAATGAAAGCCACTAAGAAGCACGAAGAAAAACTCAAGCAACATGAAAAGCTTTCGATCCAAATCTATGTAAAGTCGTTTTCAGATTCGCGTCATCTGCGTTAATCCGCGGCTCGTTCGACCGTTTGCGTCACAGAATATTATCGGGTAGTTTCAAGTCGAGGAAAATCAGAACATGCTTAGAGCCGGAATCGTTGGTTTGCCAAACATTGGCAAGACCACACTTTTTAATGCAGTGACTGCGCAATCGTCCGCCGTGACTGCCAACTACGCCTTCTCAACGAGCAAGCCGAATGTCGGAGTTGTGACCGTCCCCGATGATCGCCTGGCGCCTTTGGCTGAGATTGTGAAGACATCGGTCATCGTTCCTGCCAGCGTCGAGTTTGTCGACATCGCCGGACTGGTTCGTGGTTCGTCGAAAGGCGAAGGTATGGGCAACCAGTTTCTCGCCAGCATTCGCGAAACCGACACGATGATTCAAGTAGTGCGCTGCTTCGAAGATGACAACATCATCCACGTGGATAACAGCGTCGATGCGCGCCGTGATATCGAAACAATTCAAATTGAGTTGGCCCTGGCTGACCTCACCACCGTGGAGCGGCGCCGCGAGCGGGTCCAGAAAACGGCGAAGAGTGGCGAGAAGACCGCCAAAGCAGAGCTGGAAGTACTCGACAAGTTGCAGCCCACGCTCGAGGAGTTTCAACCGGCGAAACGAGTGACGCTAACGGCAGAAGAGGAAGCGATCGCCCGCAACTATTTTCTGCTGACGATGAAACCAACTATCTACGCGGCAAACGTGAACGAAGCGACGCTCGCGGCGCCAGACGACAACGAGCAAGTGCGCGCCGTGCGTGAAATCGCGGCCAGTGAAGGTGCTGAGTGCATCATCATCTGCGCGCAGCTGGAAGCTGACCTGGTTGGGCTCAAGGCCGAAGAACGGCGCGAGTATCTCGAGTCGCTTGGGGTGTCGAGCAGCGGCGTGGACCAGTTAATTCAAAGCGCTTATCGCGTGCTGGGTTTGATGTCTTTCCTGACTGCCGGCGAAAAAGAAGTACGTGCCTGGACCATCCCGCAAGGTTCGCGCGCACAGGACGCGGCCGGGGCCATCCATTCAGACATTGCTCGCGGTTTTATTCGTGCGGAGATTGTCAGCTACAACGATCTGATCGCGGCCCGAACGTATGCTGTTGCGCGTGAAAAAGGATTGTTAAGGCTGGAAGGAAAAGACTACATCATGCAGGAAGGCGACATCGTTAATTTTAGGTTTAATGTTTGAGTGCGTCTCGAGCTCGAGCTAAGACTTCCTCGGCTTTCCGGAGAACTTCCTGAACATCAGAATCAAACGGCCGCCACTGTTGAAAGATCTTCGCGCCGATCCATTTGTTCATCCAGGCTCATCGTCATTCCCTAACAAGAACTTTGCAGTGACTCGCTTCTAAGTCGAATCAAACACGACCAGAATGTCTTTAGAGGACTTCCGAATTAGGCGTCAAGAAGAAGCGAGGAGGCTCGGCTAAGCGGTTGATGCAAGAACTACGGCAAGGCCGGGTGAGAGGCCTTGCCCCTCAGGACCTATCTCAGTACTGCGCGGACACCGACGAGTATCAGGTAAGCGACCGCGACGACAACGGCGAGTTTGATCAACAACACGGCGATGCCGAACAAGATTTTGATGATGCCAAGCGTTATACCCGCCGCCGCCAGTACGAGTGGAATACCGATCGCGAGTACAAAAATTCCCAGAAGTATGATGCCTACCACTCTCAGTGCGTCTGTCGCGTCTCTCATGATTTAGTTCCCCGCTTCTTCGCTGCAAAGCTCTTATTTTAACGCTCTTTTGTTTGCGTTCGGCTCGATATACGAAGATGGCGTGAGTGACGTTCCCATTAAGTTCGCTCCATTTTCTCGTAGATTATTGGGCAATTTACAAGTTGCCGCAGCGGTCGCGCCGAACCGAGCTTTAGGAGATAATTGGCCAAACAAACATGGCGTATTCAACCACAGGAAGTCTGTTTAGCAAATCTCCGGACGTGTCCGACGTTGAACCGTCGGCGCCCTTGCCCGAACGGATGCGCCCGCGGTCACTGGCCGAATTCGTGGGCCAAAGTCATCTCGTTGGCGAAGGCCGAATTCTGCGACGCTTGATCGACGGTTCAGCAAATTTACCATCGTTGATTCTGTGGGGCGCACCCGGAACCGGTAAGACAACCCTCGCTCGTCTGCTGGCGGAAAAATCAGACGCGCGTTTCGTAGCCTTGTCGGCAGTCTTCTCTGGAGTAAAAGACTTGCGCGCCGCCATCGCTGCAGCAAAACATGAGCGCAGCTACGGCAAGCGCACCATTCTGTTCATCGACGAAATCCATCGCTTCAACAAAGCGCAGCAGGATGCGTTACTACCGGCAGTTGAAAACGGAACCGTAACTTTGATTGGCGCGACCACCGAGAATCCGTCATTCGAAGTGATCGCCGCATTGTTGTCGCGTTGCCGCGTGCTGGTTTTAAATCCACTTGCGCCTGAAGAAGTAAAGTCGATCCTCGAACGGGCCCTCGCCGACGCGGATAAGGGACTCGCAAAACTCCAACCCTCGATCACCAGTGAGACGCTGGAACGACTAGCCAAAGCCTCAGGTGGTGATGCGCGGGTAGCCCTGGCGGCGTTGGAAGCCGCAGTTGACTCGACGGCACCGGACGAAACCGGCGCGCGCAACATTTCCAACGAAACCATTATTGAAGCGCTGGGGCGGGCGCAGTTCGCTTATGACAAGGGCGGCGAAGACCACTACAACCTGGCGTCGGCACTAATCAAGTCGCTCAGGAATTCCGATGTCAACGCGTCGCTTTACTGGCTCGCGCGCATGATCGAGGGCGGCGCTGATCCAGTCTTCATTGCGCGACGTTTGTGCATCCTCGCTTCTGAAGATATTGGTCTCGCAGATCCGCAGGCGATGGTCCAGGCTGCGGCCGCTGCCGAGATTGTGCAACTCATAGGTTTGCCCGAGGGCTTGTTCCCACTTTCGCAGGCGACCATCTACCTGGCGCGAGCGCCGAAATCAAACGCCGTGTTACGTGCTTACTCGGCGGCCGCAGCCGATGCTGCGGAAACTGCGCGCGAACCTGTGCCGCTGCACCTGCGTAATGCGGTCACGCCGCTGATGAAGCACGTTGGTTATGGCGAAGGCTACCGCTACGTTCATCAGGATCCATCAGCCAAAAATGAAATGAGTTGTTTACCGGAGTCGCTGCGGGGGAAGAAGTATTTTGACGAGGAATAAAGATCGGTCTTTGGCGTTTGGTCTTCGGTCTTCGGTCTTCGAATCTGAACTTTGAACTCTGACCTTTGGAGTTGAATAACTTTTTCAAGTACGAAGCACGAAGCGCCGGGAGATTTCCCAAGACCAAGGGCCTAAGACCAAAGATTAAGAGAACGATGAGCACCCAGAAGACGAACAAGGAATTGGCTTTCATACACGAACTGTTTGTGGCGCCTGATTGGGGCGAGCGATTTGCAGAATTGATCGACGAACACGTTCAGCTGCCCAAGAAAGGCGAAGCGCTCTATGTCGGCTCGAACACGGGCGGTCACGCGATCGCTTTGCAGGAGCGTTCAGGCGAAAAGTTGAGATTTCGGTGCCTTGACGAGAACGAAGAAAGCACCGAACTGGCCCGGGAGAAAGCAAGAACCGCTACTCCGAAAGTGAGCGACTTTCGTGCTGGTCGGACTGACCAACTCCCTTTTGCAGACGACGAATTCGCATTGGTCATCGGCGACGGTTCGCTGGTCCAGGGCAAACGGATCCCGACGATGCTCCGGGAGATGACGAGGGTGGCCGCGCCTGGCGCCACCGTAGCGTTAGCGCTTACGACATTTTCAAGCTTCGGAGAATTCTTCTCGATTTACTGGGAAGCACTACACAACTGCGGGTTGATGGATCATGAAGCCGAAGTAGAGAGCTTGATTTCAGTGTTGCCTTCAGTGTCGGCGGTGGAAGAGATGGCCGAACAGGCGGGACTCGATCACCTTAGCAGCACGACCAAAATCGAGGAGTTTGATTTTGAGTCCTCGGAAAAATTTCTGACGGCGCCGCTGGTCTCTGATTTTCTGATGCCGATCTGGCTTGAAAATTTGCCGGCGGAATCTGCTCGCGACGTGATTGAGGAAATTAGCCGGCTAATCAACGAGGAAAGCCACGGAGCAGAGTTCGCACTTACTGTTAAGGCGACTTTGGTGGTGGGTAAGAAGGCGCTGAGTCACTGAGTTCGCTCCACGCCTTTCCGGGAAACCGGCGGTTAAGCTTGCTTTTCGCTTGCTTCCTTTTGCGCCTCTTTTTCTGCCTCTTCCAGTCCTTCTTTAAAAGCGCGCTTGCTCTGGCCCAGCGACTTCGCGAGTTGGGGCAACTTGCTGCCGCCGAAAAGCAGAATTACAACGAGCAGAATGGCAATCAATTCCCATCCGCCCGGCATTCCTAAAAGTAATATTGTGTTCATTACCAAACTCCTTAGCTGTTGCTGCTCAAGATACTTGTTTGCTGCTTACTGATCTACTGGCCGTGATCTGATTCGTAAAAGAGGTACTTCCTCCAGGTGACATCGGCGCGACCGAGGTAGCGCATGATCTGGCGATTAACGTGCAACGAGAAACCGCGCGGTCGACGCAGCAAGTGCATGCCCGACTCTTCAGGCGTCCGGTTTCCTTTGCGGTGATTGCATCTTTTGCAGCAAGCAACCAGATTGTCCCACGACGACTCACCACCGCGCGAGCGAGGTAATACGTGGTCCAACGTTAACTCCGACGGCGGATGTTGCCGCCCGCAATACTGACAAGTCGAGTGGTCGCGCAACAGAATGTTTTTGCGCGACAGCGATCGGCGCTCAAAAGGAATATGGATGTACTCGGTAAGCCGGATGACAGACGGCGCGTGGATTGCCAGTTTTTCCGAATGCAGCATGTGCCCGTTGTGCTCTTCCACGCGCGCCACGCCTTTAAAGATCATTACTACCGCGCGCCTCTCGTTGCACACGTTGATCGGCTCAAACGAAGCGTTCAGCACAAGCACGCGTCCAGTCATACACCGCCGATATTACGCGAGGCTTCAACATAGTGACAAGTAAGAGTCCCGGAGGGACGCAATGTTTATAGAAAACGGCGCTAACAGCCCAAGCTTCGTAGCAGCGCACCCAGGTCGCGCAATACGCTCCTACGGAGCTTTGCGATTCCGCGTAACCGGCTTTCTATAAACATTTCGTCCCTCCGGGACTGAAACCTGTGCCACCAACGCACAATATGCCACTAACCGTTGGGGCTAGGTCCGGGCGGTCGCCTGAGTGACTTTGCCGAATTGGTCGGTCGCGTTGACCAGCGCGTCGACTATTCCCGGCTCACTGATCGAATGGCCGGCGTCGGGAATGATACGCAGTTGCGCTTCTGGCCACGCGCGATGAAGTTCCCAGGCACTCATCATCGGACACACTACGTCGTAGCGACCCTGAACTATCACTGCGGGTATCATGCGAATTCGTCCAACGTTCTCGATCAAATAGTTGTCAGTGTCGAAAAACGAATTGTTCATAAAGTAGTGGCACTCGATCCGCGCAAACGCCAAAGCAAACTCCGGGTCAGCAAATTTCTCAATCATCGCCGGATCAAAAAACAACTTCGACGTACTACCTTCCCAGATACTCCACGCGCGCGCCGCCGCCAACCTCACGTCGTAGTCTTCGCTGGTCAGCCTGCGGTAGTAAGCACTCACCATGTCGCCACGTTCCGACTCGGGAATCACTTTCAGGTACTCTTCCCAAACATCCGGGAAGATCGCGCTTGCGCCTTCCTGATAAAACCATTTGATCTCTTTAGGCCGGCAAAGAAAAATGCCACGGAGCACTAACTCGCTGACTCGATCCGGATGTGACTCTGCATAAGCTAACGATAGCGTGCTTCCCCACGAACCACCGAACACTTGCCACGTTCTGATATTCAGGTGTAAACGCAGCCGCTCGATATCGTCGACGAGGTGCCAGGTGGTGTTGTCTTCCAAACTCGCGCTGGGAGTACTTTGTCCGGCGCCGCGCTGATCGAAAAGTACCACGCGATAGACATCCGGATTGAAGTAACGACGATAGTCTGTCGAGATACCGCCACCCGGTCCGCCGTGCAGAAAAACCACCGGCTTGCCGTTGGGATTGCCACACTGCTCGTAGTAAAGCTCGTGAACAGGCGAAACCTTCAGCCGGCCCTTATGGAATGGTTCAATCTCTGGATACAAACCCTTCATCAAATTCCTCCCGTGAAGTTTCGCAGATTCTAAAAGTGGACCGCGCGGGCGATCGTCAGAACATAAACTTCCGTCGCGCCGGCACTCCGCAGCAACTCGGCGCAAGCAGACACAGTAGCGCCGGTGGTGAACACGTCATCAACCAGTAACACGCGTTCGCCGTTCAGCAAAGTCGGCCGGACAACTTGAAACGCGTTTGCCACTGTATCTCGTCTTCCCTTCGCATCCATTCCGGCGCGATGATGTTTGACGTGCTTGCTGCGAACGAGGCTAAGCTCATTTACGGGCAATGATACGGCGCGCGATAGCTCACGACTAATCAAGGCAGCCTGGTTAAAGCCGCGGGCGTGCTCGCGTTCCGGATGTAGTGGCACGGGCACAATCAGCGTCGCCCGATCCAGCGGCGTTGTCTTTGAAATTCTGACTAGATTATCGAGTAACCGGGGACAAATTTGGGGCTGGTGTTTAAGCAGCAGGACCGAAGCGCGTAACGCACCTTCGTAAGCTCCACAAGCGCGTGCGGCCGTAAACGCATCCGGGTCACAACGGTGACAGCTGACAGCTTCGGGTTCGTCAGGTGAAACCAGTCCGGCTGATGGAGCGCCACACTTCCAGCAAAGCACCTGATCGGCAAAGAACAATGATGTTCGTTGCCAACAGTTCTCACACGCTGCTCCCAACACTCGCGACTCAACGCTACCGCCGCAGACCGCGCAGGATTGCGGATAAACCAGCGTTAGTAGGGACTCGTAACAAAGAGAAGTGGCAGTTGTAAGCAACATCGTTGTGTAAGCCAGAACAATTTGCCGCGGATTTTCGCGGAGAAACGCGGATATGAATTCTCAGTTTCAATTGTCGCTCATGAGCTTCACCGCAGATTCGCGTTCATCCGCGCAAATCCGCGGTTGAATCACTAAAAAGCCAACGGCCTCCGGAGCTAGTTGCTCGAAGAGGCCGTGATTATGACATCAGCTGAGGTCAACTTCTATTCGTCGTCATCAGCCAGCAGACCGCGTTCTTGAAGTTCCTGACACTTTACGCAGTGGCGGGCCCAGGGCACCGCTTCCAGGCGCTTCTCTGGAACCGGTTGCGCACAACGAATGCACTTGCCATAGCCGCTGTCGTCCATGCGCACCAGTGCTTCATCGATCAGATTCAATAGTTGGCGATCGTTGTCTGACATGGAAACCAGCAGTTCCTTCGTGTAAGCATTGGCCGCCATGTCCGCTGGATCCTGCGTCGCCTCAGCATCGCGTTCGCGACTGTACAACTCGGCCTGCTGCACCTGGCCGACTAAACTCTCGCGCCGGACCAGTAGTTTGTCTCGGAAAACTCGTACTCGTCTTTTGTCCATTACCGTTCTCATCCTCCACCCTCTTGCTATTTCCCATTGCCGATTGGCAATATCCATCACTTCTGATAAGGAAGACCGTGAATGATCGTGTAGGCCCGATATAACTGCTCCAGCAAAACCACCCGCGCCATTTCGTGAGTCAACGTCAAGCGCGAAAGGCTCCAACGGTTATCAGCGCGCGCCGCGAGTTCCTTACTTACTCCGTTTGGTCCACCTACGATAAAAGTCACTTCCTTTGTTCCGTTGTTCTGCCAGCGCTGAATTACTTTTGCGAACTGCTCTGAGCTCCACTCAGTACCTTCCGGATCCAGCAACACGTTAACGCTACCCTCATGCAGCCCGTCTGTGATGCGCTTTGAATCCTTATCGATGCCCAACTTTTGCGACGCTGCCGGGCTCTCGCGAAACTCCGAAATCTCGCAACGGGCAAACCGGGAGACTCTTTTCAAGTACTCGTCGATCAACGCCCTTAACTCAGCGTTTTTGGTCTTACCAGTCCAGATAACTCGCAAACGCATCGCTCATTAAAGATGAGGGCGGAAGCATGAAGGATGAAAAAAGCCTCGCATCACCAAGCCCGTCTCTTGCTTCATCCTTCATCCCTCATCCTTCATCCCTTCGTTCCGCCGTCGCGCAAGTCTTTCATAAAGGTTCTTCCGGCTGATTCCCAAAACGCGCGCGGCCTCGGTCTTGTTTCCCTGCGTTCCCGCCAGCACTTCAGCGATGTACTCCGTCTCCAACTCAGCGAGCGTTTGTGGTTGCACCCGACGTCGCCGCAAACGCGCGGCAGACAGGATCGACTCCGGCAAATCATCAAGTCCGATGCGCTTAGTCGTGGCGACAATTACCGCGCGCTCGATCGTATTGGCCAGCTCACGCACGTTCCCAGGGAACTCGTAGTCGCCAAGCAACGCCAGCACTTCCGGCGAAACATCATTGACACCCCGGCCATGCTTCGCGGCGTACGTTCGCACGAACGACCTGATGAGTTCCGGCAAATCTTCCGCTCGTTCGCGCAACGACGGGACGGTGATATGCACCACGT
Organism: Pyrinomonadaceae bacterium; assembly: GCA_035472495.1. Lineage (GTDB taxonomy): Bacteria > Acidobacteriota > Blastocatellia > Pyrinomonadales > Pyrinomonadaceae > PSRF01. The sequence continues at coordinate 47,544 of DATIPD010000012.1, forward strand.
TTAGCCGGTAAAAAAGATCGTCGCGGAAACCTCGTCGCTTCACCGCCTCATTAAGATCGACGTTAGTGAGCGCCAGCAGCCGCGCGTCCACTTTGATCGTCTTCCGCCCGCCGAGCCGCTCAAACTCTTTCGTCTCTATCACGCGAAGCAGTTTCGCCTGTGAGTCGATCGACAGGTGCGCGATTTCATCAAGCACCAGCGTGCCGCGGTGCGACGCTTCCAAACGTCCGGGCTTGTCTTCGCTGGCGCCTGTGAAAGCGCCGCGTTCGTAGCCAAAAAGCTCCGCCTCGAGCAGCGTACCCGGCAGCGTGCCACAATCAATTTTTATAAACGACCCGTTCGCCCGTTTGGACTGCGAGTGAATGTAAAAAGCGAATGCGTCTTTTCCAACGCCCGACTCGCCAGTGATTAGAACGTTTGCATCCGTGACAGCGACCCGGTCAGCGAGACGTACTGCCTCGCGCATCGCTTCTGAATGCGCAACGATCTCAATCACGATTCACTTCTCAAAGAACTGCCTGTCCCGGGAGCAACCTCACGCGGTAGTTCGACTCGCTTGGATTCTCGCCAGAGTCGTTCAAGGTCATAAAACGCCCGCGATTTTTCCGCGAAGATGTGCATTACAAAATCACCGTAGTCGAGCAGAATCCACTCCGCGCTTTTGTAACCCTCGACGCGGTTCACCGGCGTGCCGGCCTTCTTTAATTTGTCGACTACCTCATCAGAAATTGCTTGCACCTGGCGCTCGTTCGTGCCGCTGGTAATCACGAAATAGTCAGTAAAACTGGCGATGTCGCGCAGATCGAGAACGACAGAATTCAGCGCTTTTTTCTCGCTGGCCGCGTCTAGCGCGAGCCAGATCCGATCGTCGAGTTGGGCCTCAACTACCGCAGCTTTCGTCAGCTGTTTCGCGACTGCTGGTTTTAGCGATTGTTCCTTAACCGATGGCTGTTGCTTCATGCGTATTTCCGTATAACTGGTACTTTCTAATGTATTCCGCCACTTCGGACGGTACTAACCGGCTTAACTTTTCAAAATCATGGCTGCGAGCGGCGGCGCGAATCTCAGTGGCTGAAACATTAGCCATGACGCAATCACTGAAAAAAATCTTTGTTCCAATCGCGTTGATTGACTCTGCGAGTTGCTCTTTGGTTAACCCTTGCAAGTCTCGAATCAGTGCTGCCACCTCAGCGTCAACGTGTCCCGCCGAAATCTCATAACCAGGTCGGGTCACCACTACCAACGTCGCCAGCGTCACCAACCGTTTCCAGTCGCGCCAGCTCGTAATCTCGGCCCAGGAGTCGGCGCCCAGAACAAAAAAAAGTTCGACTGACTCTGCCAACTGCTCGCGAAACCGCGCCAGCGTGTCGACGGTGTATCGCGTTCCGGCGCCTTCTATCTCCAAAGTCGAAATGCGCAGTTTCTCATCGCTTAGCGTCGCCAGGGCCAACATTGCGTAGCGATGAAACGCCGGCGAAACCTGCTGCTTTAGTTTGTGTGGAGCAATCTGCGCCGGCACAAACAAAAACTCATCGATATCAAATAGCTCAGAAACTCGTCGCCCAATTTCCAGGTGACCGCGGTGAACCGGATCAAACGTTCCGCCATAGATTGCGATGCGTTGCCGTCGTGCCATGGCTGTCGACTATACCGTCAACTCGATCACGTCGTCCGAATTCACTTGACTCAACTCATCCAATCGCGCGGCCACGGCAGCAACCAACTCTTTCGTTCCTTTGTTCGTGGCCGATGAAATTTCAAAAAACGTTCGGCCGTCAGCGATGGCCTTTGCTCGCAACGCCGCCACGCGCTCCGGCTCGTCAAGCGCGTCGATTTTTGTGGCGACCACGATCTGGGGACGGTCCGCCAGTTCCGGCTTGTACGCTCTCAGCTCATGGTTCACCGTCAAATAATCTTCGACGACATCACGACCAGAGACCGAGGAAACATCCACCAAATGGAGCAGCAACTTCGTCCGTTCAATGTGCCGCAAAAAGCGGTCTCCGAGGCCCGCACCCTGATGCGCACCTTCGATTAATCCTGGCATATCTGCCACGACGAAAGTGCGAAAGTCGCCGAGGTCAACCACGCCCAGGTGCGGCTCCAGCGTCGTGAACGGGTAGTCAGCAATTTTGGGTTTGGCTGCAGAGATCGTCGAGATCAGTGTCGACTTGCCGGCGTTGGGAAATCCAATCAACCCAACATCGGCGAGCAGTTTTAGTTCCAATTGCAACTCCAACTCCTCACCGTCGCTACCCGACTGGTGGTAACGTGGCGCGCGATTCGTCGACGTCGCAAAATGCGAATTACCAAATCCTCCGCGTCCACCTTTCGCCGCCAACCAGCGCGAACCATCGGCGTCGAGATCGCTGAGTAGTTCACCCGTGGCGCTATCAAAGACCTGAGTGCCAACCGGCACTCTTACCGTATGTTCGTGGCCATCTTTGCCGGAGCAGTTAGAACCCTCACCATGCCGGCCGCGCTCGGCGATGTGTTCCGGGTTATAACGCAGGTGAAGCAAGGTGTTGAGAGAGGAATCGGCAATCAGCCAAACATCCCCGCCGCGTCCGCCGTCTCCGCCCGAAGGTCCACCCCGCGGCACAAATTTTTCTCGACGAAAAGCAGTTACGCCGTTGCCGCCGTGGCCTCCCCGCACATGAATCTTGACGCGATCAATAAACATCTAAAACAAAAGCGCAAATCAAAAGCGACGCCGGCGCTAAGTCTCTCGACTTGGCTCAGGCGTCGCGTAAGAGCGTTGTGTCGTTGCACGGCCTATGCTGAAGACGCCTGCTCCTGGGGATAGACGCTAATGAATTTTCCGTTGCGCCCCTTGTCTTCAAACTTCACCACGCCGGCAGTCAGTGCAAACAGCGTATCGTCCTTACCGCGGCCGACGTTTTTCCCGGGCTTCCATTTGGTGCCGCGCTGTCGCGCCAGAATGTTGCCGCCGAGCACTGCTTCCCCGCCAAATTTTTTCAGGCCCAGTCGTTGCGAATTTGAATCGCGACCGTTTCGAGATGAGCCTACTCCCTTTTTATGTGCCATGCTTTCTCCAGTGAAAAGTGAATCGTGAAATGTGAAAAGGCTGTTTCTTACTCTTCACCTTTCACTATTCACTTTTCACTACGTCTTACCCAATAGAATCTATGGTAATCGTCGTGTAACCCTGCCGGTGGCCCTGTTTGCGCTTGTAGTGTTTGCGACGTTTTTTCTTGAACACTACAACCTTGGCGCCTCGGCCATGATCCACCACAGTTGCGGAAACCTTGGCAGCACCCACAACCGGCTCGCCTTCGCCGGTGAGCAACGCCTCGAGTTCAATCGCTTTGCCGGCTTCGGCTTCGATTGAAGGGATGCGTACACGGCTGCCCTTTTCCACAACGAACTGCTTACCACCTGTTTTGATAACTGCGTATGCCATCTCTTTATCCTCTCAGACAAGCCAAGCCGCCACTGAAAAGTCGATTATTATAGGCATCTCAGACATAAACGGCAACCGGCGGCGCTCGCCTGTCTCCGCTTTGGCTTGGGTAACGCAAACTGTTTGTTTGCGTTCGCGTCGGCTGTGACAAATCCTGTGCAAACCAGCGGTTTGCCTACCCAGCCGGTGCCCCTGCCTTGCCGTTAGTTTTTCCCACTTTAGAGCCGTTTTGCGCCAAAAAATACTCCATGAAGTTAGTAGAGATTTCGCCCTTCCTAAACTTCGGATCGTCCATGATCTTGATGTGCAGCGGTATCGTCGTCTTGATGCCCTCAACCACCATCGCTTCCAGCGCGCGCTTCATGCGGGCAATTGCCAGGTCGCGTGTGCGGGCGTGGGTAATCACTTTGGCGATCATCGAATCGTAAAACGGCGGCACGCGGTAACCGGAATACACATAAGTGTCGACGCGCACTCCCGGTCCGCCCGGCAAGTTAAAGGCGGTAATCAACCCCGGAGAGGGCGCAAACGTCTCCGGGTTTTCCGCGTTGATGCGACACTCGATCGCGTGACCAACGATCATCAGATCGTCCTGCGTGTAACCCAGGCGTTCGCCTTCGGCAATGCGTATCTGGTTGCGCACGATGTCGGCTAACGTAACCATTTCAGTTACCGCATGCTCAACCTGAATGCGCGTGTTCATCTCCATGAAGTAGAACTTGTTGTCTTCATCCAACAGGAATTCTACGGTCCCGGCGCTCGCGTACCCGAGTTTTTTGCAGGCCGCAACTGCAGCGTCGCCCATCTGATTTCGCAGTTCCGCAGATAACACGGGCGAGGGAGCCTCTTCGAGCAACTTCTGATGACGTCGTTGAATTGAGCATTCGCGTTCGCCGAGGTGAATGCAGTCGCCGTATTCATCGGCCAATACCTGAATCTCGATGTGCCGCGGATTCTGCACGTAGCGTTCAATGTAAACGCTGCCGTCCTTGAAAGCGGCGGCAGCTTCGTTTGAAGCCGTCTCCAGCGCCTTACCTAATTCAGCTGCCGAGTGCACGATGCGCATGCCACGTCCGCCACCGCCAGCTGACGCTTTCACGATGACCGGAAACCCGATCTGACGCGCGAGCTCCAGGCCTTCCTCTTCAGAAGTAACCGGCTCCGGACTGCCCGGCAAGACAGGCATACCTGCTTCGGTCATCGAGCGGCGCGCTTCAACTTTGTCACCCATCAAGCGAATGATGTTTGCCGGTGGTCCAATGAACTTGATATTGCACGCCGCGCAGATCTCTGCGAAGTAAGCCGACTCGGCAAGAAATCCATAACCCGGGTGAATCGCGTCGACGTTAAAAATTTCTGCGGTACTAATGATGGCGGGAATGTTCAGGTAACTTTGCGCGGAGGGTGCGGGACCAATGCAGGCGGCCTCGTCAGCGAAGCGCACATGCAAAGAATCGCGATCGACGTCGCTGTGTACCGCGACAGTTTTGATGCCCATCTCCTTGCAGGTCCAGATAATGCGACAGGCAATCTCGCCGCGGTTGGCGATCAGTATCTTTTTGAATTTTCTGATTTCTGGCGCCACGCTTTGTCCAAAGTCTAAAGTCCAAAATCCAAAGTCTGCTGTCCTGACCGGACTTTGGACTTTGGACGTTGGACTCTTGGGTCGCTACTTTTTGATTCCAAACAACGGTTGGCCGTACTCGACTGGCTGGCCGTTTTCAACGTAAATCTTGGCAACTTCGCCGGTAGTCTCCGCGGTAATCTCGTTCATCAACTTCATTGCTTCGATGATGCAAACAACGGTGTCTGGCTCAACGATGCTGCCGATTTTCACGAACGAATCGGCATTGGGTGATGGCGAACGGTAAAAGGTGCCAACGATGGGCGAGGGAATCATATGAAGATTCTGGTCCTCGGAGGCGGCCGTTTCGGCCTTAGCGCCTGGATGAACTGGAACCACTGCGAAAGCGGCCCCTTCGCTCGGGGCGCCAGCAGGGACACCCTGTGCCGGGGCGGTGGCTGCGGTTTCAATCACTTGGGGGCCGCGACGAATTCGTACCCGAAACCCCTCGCGTTCGATCTCAAACTCCGTAAACTCGTTATCACGGATCAGTTGAATGAGTTCCTGCAACTCATCCATGTTCACAGATCTTTCGGTGTTCGCTGCGCGGCCACGCCGCTTGCGCCCACCCGCGGATTCAACCGAGACTTCTTCGGTCGTTGCCTGGGCCTCGGTGTCAGCTTTTTGAAACTTAGGATCGCTCATCTTTTTTTCGTGTTCAGAACTACGAAGCGTACCCTATCAAATTGTTGTGCCCCAAAGACCGGTATGGGTCGTTGGGGCAAATGCTAGCCGAGCGTTCGCGTGGGCTCGGCGCCAATTTACTTCTCGTCGGTAGCGGGCTCCGACTCTGATGCGCTGGTTTCGTCCGCCGGCTCGGCAACAACCGCCTCCGCTGAAACGTCCTCGGTGCCGGCTGCAGACGCGACCGTGTCGGCTTCTTTTTCGTCAGTTGCGGATTGCGCCTTGCTGACTTTCGTCTCCGTTTTCTTCTTCTTGCTGCCGGCTGCCTTCCGCTTCTTCGAAGCTTCAGCGGCATCACGCTCCGACTGATTGTCGACCAGCTCAATGATAGCTAGTTCGGCGTTGTCGCCACCGCGACGGCCAAGTTTCAGAATCCTGGTGTAACCGCCCGGACGATCTTTGTAACGCTCGCCGAGTTCGTCAAACAACCGCTTCAGTGCCGCCACTCCGGCAGTTCGCGGCAAACGTGCCTGCCCGCGCTTTCCGGTATACGCCACTGCCTGCATGTTGCCGGCGTGAAAGTACGCGGCCGCCTGGCGACGCAGATGCAACGCTCGCGGGCCCGTATCGTCACCGGTCAGGCTGTTGGCTTTGCAGGAGAGCGTGATTGCGCGCTCGACAAAGGGCCGCAGCTCTTTGGCCTTGGGAAGCGTAGTAACAATGCGATCCTCGCGAGAGTTGATCAGCGAGACCGCCAGGTTGCGAAGCATCGACATGCGATGTTCGGTTGTTCTGCCAAGTTTGCGATGTGCTTTTTGGTGCCGCATGACGTCGAAAGACCCGTTGTCCTCAAATTGAATACTTACTGCTCATCATCGTTATCGGCGAAGTCACTGAGGTCGGCGCCGTCGCGGCCACCCGTGCCCGGGATTGGATTTCCCTGCTCGTCGAATTCCATGCCGAAATCCAGGCCCATACCGTTCAGGATTTCCTTGATCTCGTTTAGCGACTTCTTACCAAAGTTCTTGGTGGCCAACATTTCGCGTTCGCTGCGTTGCACCAAATCGCGAATCGTGCGGATGTCCGCATTCTTCAAACAGTTGTAAGAACGCACTGACAATTCCAGCTCGTCAACCGAGCGATCGAGTTGATCGTTACGCGGCAACGGGGGTCGCTCAATCTTGGAATAGGCAAAGTCGTCAGTGTCTTCTTCGAAGTTGATGAAGATCGACATGTGGTCCTTGATTAGTTTTGCGGCCAGGCCAATCGAATCTTCCGGCTTAACCGAACCATCGGTCCAGACTTCAATCGTCAGCTTGTCAAACTCAGTGTTCTGACCAAGGCGCGCGGCTTCGACCGTGTAGTTCACTTTCTTAACCGGCGTGTGGACCGAGTCGATCGGGATGTAACCGAGCGACAGATCTTCATCGAAGTTTCTGTCAGCGGAGACGTAACCTCGTCCACGCTTCAGGCGCATTTCCACTTTCAGCGAACCACCATCGCTCACGGTGGCGATGTGCACTGTGGGATCGAGAACTTCCACGTCGGCATCAGCCTCGATGTCGGCAGCGGTAACTTCACCGGCGCCGTCCTTGGAAATTCGCAGCGTTTTCGCTTCGTTCCCGTGGAGCTTAAACGGGACCTGTTTTAGATTCAGAATCACGTCGGTCGCGTCTTCCACTACTCCTTTGATTGAGGAGAACTCGTGTTCGACGCCTTCGATCTTTACGGCAGTGACGGCCGCGCCCTCAATCGAGGACAACAGCGCCCGGCGCAAGGAATTTCCCACGGTAGTTCCAAATCCCCGTTCGAAAGGCTGCGCCGAGAAACGACCGTAACGCTCGGTCAGCGTTTCAGAATCTGCAGCCAGCCGACGCGGCATCTGAAATCCGGTCCAAAGATTATTTTGATCCATAGCCATAACGTTTTTGATCCCGCTTTAGAAAAACTGTTATCCGCAAACCGCCGCAGGGCGGCTTGCGGTGTCAATTACTTACTATAAAGTTCAACGATAAGCTGTTCGTTTATTGTGCGATCGATATCATCGCGCGTGGGCAAACCACTTACCCGCGCAGCCATGTCGCCGCCGTCCTGTGCAATCCATGACGGACGTCCGCGTCCCGAGGCGGTTTGCCATGCGCCTTCGATATGCGGATTCTTGCGGCTTCCTTCTTTGATACTGATCGACTCGCCAGCCCTGACCTGGTACGACGGTATATCTACTTTTTTCCCGTTCACGAGGATGTGGCCGTGGTTCACCAACTGACGGGCCTGACGGCGAGAGGTTGAAAACCCGGCACGGTAAACTGTGTTATCAAGCCGGCGCTCGAGCAGGAACAGCAGGTTCTCACCCGTGATTCCCTTCATGCGAGCAGCGCGCTCGAAGTAGTTACGAAACTGGCCTTCGAGGATGAAGTAAATACGCTTCACCTTTTGCTTTTCGCGAAGTTGCTGGCCGTAACCGACCAACGCCTTACCGCGACGCATTGAGTTGCCATGCTGTCCGGGCGGTTGAGTTCCGCGCTTTTCAATCGGACAAGACGGCTTGTAACACCTGTCACCTTTAAGAAAAAGCTTTGCGCCTTCGCGACGGCACAAGCGGCACACCGCATCTCTATACCTAGCCAACTGTTTTTGCCTCCAGTCTAAACTCGACGGAAAAGTTTACAGGTCGCTTTCGCTGAGATCTGAAATCTCAAATTTGAGATCTCAAAAGAGCTGACCCTTCATCCTTTAGGTTACTTAAGTTTCCAAAAAACTAACTCGCAGATGGCCGAGCGATTCCGCAATCCGAAATCCGCATCCAGCAATCGCTAGACTCGGCGCCGCTTCGGCGGACGACAACCGTTATGGGGAATAGGTGTCGTGTCACGAATGGTGACCACTCTAATACCGGCGTTAGCTATCGCGCGAATTGCTGACTCACGACCGCCACCGGGACCCTTAACTCTAACTTCGCATTGCTGCATGCCAGCCTCGTGCGCCTTCTTGGCCGCTTCGAAGGCCGCCTGCTGTGCGGCGAAGGGCGTGCCCTTACGCGAACCACGAAACCCACGCGCACCGGCAGAAGACTGCGCGATGAGATTACCCTCAAGATCGGTAATCGAAATCATCGTGTTGTTAAAGGAAGCAGCAACGTGCGCGATCCCCATCGGCACATTTTTCTTTTCCTTCTTGCGAAAAACTTTTTTCTTTCCAGTTGCTTTGGCCATTTTGAAATTTCAGATCTCAGATTTTCGATTTGCTCGGCAAGCCGAACACAAACCAAATTCAAACTACTTCTTGCCTGGCGCCTTCTTCTTGGCGATCGTAGCGCGGCGTGGTCCCTTGCGGGTGCGAGCATTCGTGTGCGTCCGTTGGCCGCGCACCGGTAGCGCCCGGCGATGGCGGAGCCCGCGGTAGCAACCAATGTCCATCAATCGCTTGATGTCCATCTGGATGCGCTTGCGCAGGTCGCCTTCGATCTCGCCTTGAGCTTCCAGAATCGCTCTGATCTTGCTCAGCTCATCCTCGTTCAAGTCTCGCACCCGAGTGTCGAGACTGATCGCGGCTTCATTAAGGATGGAAGTCGCGCGAGAACGGCCAATGCCGTAAATGTACGTGAGCCCAACCTGGGCTCGCTTATTTGGTGGAAGATCGACTCCTGCTACACGTGCCATTATTCCTAGCCGCTCTCTCTTTCTGCTCCCCGCTTTCCAATCGCCAATCGGCAATCGAAAATCGGCAATCGACTTATCCCTGACGCTGTTTGTGTTTTGGATTGACGCAAATCACCCGCACCACTCCCTTGCGGTGAATCACTTTGCACTTGTCACACATTTTCTTTACTGACGCACGGACTTTCATTTGCTCAATCCTTAGTTTGTTTTCTATTTATAGCGGTACGTAATACGTCCACGATTGAGGTCGTAGGGCGATAGCTCTACGAGCACTCGGTCGCCTGGAAGAATCCGAATAAAGTGCTTACGCATTTTCCCAGAGACGTGGGCGAGCACCTGATGTGCGCTCTCTTCCAATTCGACCCGAAACATGGCGTTGGGCAAGGTCTCAAGAACCTTGGCCATAACCTCAATAGCTTCTTCCTTCGCCATATGTGCTCAGATCAAATCCTGCCTGTACCGACAAACTGCGAATAATAACATGCGTCTCTAGCTTTGCCAAGCCGAGCTGAGTGTTGGGGTTACGGACTCTAAACTGGTGCAGCCGGGGACGCATTTGCCGGCGTTTCCATAGCAATTCTGGTCAAAACCTCGGGGCCTTCTTCAGTTATCGCGATGGTGTGCTCAACATGTGCGCTTGGCTTTCCATCAAGTGTCACTACCGTCCAGCCATCGGCCAAAACTTTAGTGTAATGAGTGCCGAGATTGATCATCGGTTCGATGGCAAAGACGTAGCCAGCTCGAATTTTCGGCCCCTGTCCGGGCTTCCCGTAATTAGGAATCTGCGGATCCTCGTGCATCCGTCGTCCAATCCCGTGGCCGACATACTCACGTACGACCGAATAGCCGCGACCCTCAGCATGGTTTTGAACCGCGGCGCCGATGTCGCCGAGGTGCTTTCCAGGCCAGCACTGCTCTATGGCCAGGTCTAAGCATTCGTTCGTCACCTGGACGAGATTCAACCACGCGGGATCCACGTTCCCAACCGGTACGGTGGTGGCAGTGTCACCAACAAAGCCCTCAAGCGTTACCCCACAATCGATCGAAAAAATGTCGCCGTCTTTCAACTTGTAGTCGGAAGGAAAACCGTGAACCACTTGCTCGTTGACTGAAGCACAAATCGAATAGGGAAAGCCGTGATAGCCTTTGAACGTCGGCAATCCACCGGCGTCGCGAATCATTTTTTCGGCCGCTTTGTCGATCTCAATCGTGGAAACACCGGGAAGCGCCAGCTTTCTAAGCTCTAAGAGCACCTGCCCCGTCAGCTGACCGGCCGCCCGCATCTTCTCGATCTCTTTTTTTGACTTTCCAATAATCATCCAGCACTCAGGACTAAGAATTCAGAACTCACCCTTTGGTCTACAGAGTTCTAGTTTTCACTCTTCACTGTTCCTTCAATGTCGCGGTAAATCGCTTCCGGTTCCCTGGTTCCATCGACAACCTGCAGCAGATTCTCTTTCTTGTAGTAATTCAATATCGGACGAGTCTGCTCTTCATAAGTTGCCAAACGCGCCTTCACCGTGTCCAGGTTATCGTCGGCCCGGTGCAACAACTGCGCTTGCGGATGGAAGTCGCAGACGTTGTCATTCTTTGGTGGCCTAAAGTAGATGTTGTAAATCTCGCCACAGACCGGACAGTTTCGCCGCCCTTCCATTCTTTGCGCGAGCTGTTCGCGCGGGACATCTATTTCAATAGCCTGAATCTTTTTGCCTTGCTCCTGGGCCAGTTGCTCCAGCATCACTGCCTGCGCCGGAGTGCGCGGAAAACCGTCAAGGATATAACCATTGCGACAGTCAGCCTTGGCGGTGCGCTCCCTGACAACTCGTATCGTCACATCGTCGGGAACGAGGTGACCGGCAGCCATCAACTCGCGCACTTCCGCGGCTAGCGGAGTTTGCGCCTCCTTCAGTGCTCGAAACATGTCTCCGGTAGAAATCTGGGGGAGTTTCAGCCGCTCCTGAAGCAAGCGCGCCTGCGTACCTTTTCCGGCACCAGGCGCACCCATCAAGACAATAATTTTCGCCATAAGGGATTTTCAATTACCGATTTCCGATTGAGTCCGGAACGGTCGGGACTTTACCGATCGGCAATTGGAATTTGGCAATCGAAAATGTTTTTAGGCCCGCCGGCCCCGCAGTCTTCCTCCGCCGCCCAAAAACCCTTCGTAGTTGCGCATCACCAGCTGGGCTTCGATTTGGGAGACGGTATCCATCGCCACGCCGACCAGAATCAGCAGTGAGGTACCGCCGAAGTAAAATTGATAACCCAGGCCGGTCGGAATCCAGGACAGACCGGGCGTGCTACTCACAAACTGATCGAGCCACGTGCCAATCAACGGTAAGCGCGCCACCTTGAAACCGCTCAACATAAACTGCGGCACAAACGCCACCAGCGCCAGGTAAATCGCGCCCACTACAGTCAGCCGCGTAAGTATGCTGTTCAGGTATTCAGCAGTCGCTCTGCCCGGTCGAATGCCCGGCATAAAGCCGCCGTGCTTCCGCAGGTTGTCCGCCACTTCCTCAACGTTGAAAACGATCGACACATAGAAGAACGTGAAGAACACAATCAAGGAAATGAAAATCAACTCGTAGTAGGGATCGCTCGCGTGGAAGCTTTGAAAGAACTGCCAGACTTTTCCCCAGGTGGTCGTGTTGAGTTTGCTCGGATCCGGTGGAAACGCGGCAAACAAACTCTGCGGCATCGATAACACCGACGAGGCAAAGATCACGGGAATCACGCCGCCCATATTAATCTTCAAGGGCATCGTCGTTTGCTGACCGCCGACGAGCTGACGACCAACGTGTCGTTTAGCGTAACTGACCGGCACCTTGCGTCGCGCCGCTTCCACAAAAACTATGAAGGCGATAATCGCGATGATCGCGATCATCATGCCGAAAACGCCGAGCGTCGCCAGCGTGTCGCCACCGCGCAGACGTTCGGTAACCTGCACCACACCACGCGGTAGCCCAATCACGATGCCCGCAAAAATCAGCAACGAGATTCCGTTACCGACGCCGCGCTCAGTGATCTGTTCGCCCAGCCACATCACGAAGATCGTGCCGGTGGTTAGGGTAAGAACTATGGTCAGAAGAAATCCCCACGTCGGCGCGCCAACCTGATTAACCTGCAGCCAGTGGGCCACGAACGAAGTCTGGATCGCAGCCAGCAGCACCGTTAGATAACGTGTCCACTGGTTGATTTTCTGCCGGCCCATCTCGCCTTCTTCCTGAAGTTTTTTCAGGGCGGGATAGACGACGGTCATCAACTGCAAAATGATCGACGCGGTAATGTAAGGGGTAACGCCGAGCGCGAAAATGGAGATGGTGCGGAAGTTGCCGCCCGAGAAAAGATCTAGCACGCCGAGCAGCGTGCCAGCCACATCGTGCCAAACCGCATCCAGCCGATCTTTGTTAATCCCCGGGGCGCCGACGTGCGCTCCCAGCCGGTAAACGGCGAGCATGCCGAGCGTAAACAAAATGCGCCGGCGAAGATCCGGCACATTGAACATGTTGCGAACAGCAGCAAAAAACTTTTCCATTAGCGTCCTCTCGCTGCGCTTTCCCGACTAGCTACTTGCCAATTTCCGTAACGGCGCCGCCCGCCTTTTCGATTTTCGCCCTCGCGCTTTTGGTGAAGCGATGGGCCGAAACACGCAGCGGTTTTGACAGTTCGCCGTTACCGAGAACCACTACATCATGTTTCGCTTTCTTAATAATGCCGCGCGTGTGAAGCACTTCGGGAGTAATCTCCGCGTTGGCTTCAAAACTTCGCTCCAGCGCAACCAGCGTCACTTCCAGCCAACGCTTCTTGAAGATGTTGGTAAAACCGCGCTTCGGTAGCCGGCGATGCAGGGGCATCTGGCCGCCCTCAAAGCCAATCTTTGCGGAATAGCCGGAACGAGACTTCTGTCCCTTTTCACCGCGAGACGAGGTCTTACCCTTACCCGATCCCGGTCCTCTACCGACGCGTTTTTTCTTGTGTACTGAACCCTTAGTGGGTTTCAAACTATTAAGACTCAAAACCATGATGTTTTCTCTCTGAACTTCGTACTTTGTTCTTTGCACTTTGAAAACGACTCCAAGTTCAAAGCACAAAGCACCAAGATCGCTATTCTACGATACGCAGCAGATGCGGAATCTTCGCCACTGCACCTCTCATCGAATCATTGTCGGGCCGCTCTACAATCTGGTTCAGCTTGGTCAATCCCAGACTGCGAACCATTTGCTTGTGAGTCTTGGGCGTCGCGATGAAACTTCGATAGTACTGAATGCGAATCTTCGCGCCGGCAACACTCTTCGCCTTCGCACCCTGGCTCTTCGCTTTAGCGGCCGGGCTCTTTGCTTTTGTTGGCATGACTTCTCAACCCTCGTAATCGCAAATTCTATTTACCATTTACGATTCACTACTTACCGTTCTTAGATTTCTTCGACCTGTTTTCCACGCAGACGGGCCAACTCGATCGGATCTTTCATTCTGAGCAGCGCGTCGAAAGTCGCGCGCACCACATTGTGCGGATTGGTCGACCCCAGGACCTTGGTGCGCACATCATGGACACCGACGGCCTGCATTACTGCACGAACTGCGCCACCAGCAATCACGCCGGTTCCTTCTGATGCGGGTTTGACTAAAACCCGGCCAGCGCCAAACTTGCCAATCAACTCGTGGGGCACCGTGTTCTGAATCAGCGGCACGCGAATCAAACTTTTCTTGGCAGCTTCAACTGCCTTCTTGATGGCCAGCGGAACTTCGCGCGCCTTGCCGGTGCCAAAGCCGACATGACCACCTTCGTCACCAACTACGACGAGCGCGGCGAACGACATGTTCTTGCCGCCCTTCACTACTTTGGTAACGCGGTTAATCGAGATCACTTGATCTTTCAGATCCAGGCCGGCGGCCGGTATGCGTTGCTTTGGTTGTCTCATTTCTTATCTTTGGCTTTCTTGCGTGGCTTTCCTTCGGCCTTCGTTTCTGTCGCTTCTGGCTGGGCCTCTTCCGGCGCTGCCTCAACTTCGGCGGGCGCTTCGTTCTTGTTCAAACCCGCGGCGCGCGCCGCGTCAGTCAGGGCCTTGATTCGCCCGTGATACAAATAGCCCCCGCGGTCGAACACAACGCTCTCAATTCCTTTAGCCAACGCGCGTTCGGCAATCGTTTTTCCGATCAACCGCGCGGCTTCAAGGTTTCCACCCGACTTTCCGCGCAAGTCTTTTTCGGTGCTCGAAGCAGACGCGATCGTCTGACCAAGTTGATCGTCAACGACCTGGGCGTAGATGTGGTTAAGGCTGCGGTACACCGCCAAGCGCGGACGTTCGCCGCTGCCTCTTACTTTGCGACGGATTCTCTTATGAATCGCCGTTCTAATTGTTGCTCTACTCGTGTTTGCCATTTCTTTTTCCAGTGAATAGTAAATCGCAAATAGTAAATGGTGGCTTCTCTATTCACCATTGACCATTCACTATTTACCGGTTTTTCCAGGCTTCAGCTTGATGGGTACATCAGCGTAGCGAATGCCTTTGCCTTTGTACGCATCCGGCTTGCGCAGCTTGTGCATCTCCGCGGCAACCTGTCCCAGCTTCTGCTTGTCGATGCTCGTAAGCGTCAGCGTCGTTTGATACTGCTGGATGCTGCCCTTCGTAGTCATACGTTCCGCCTTGGCTTCAACTCCATCTGGGAGCGGAAAATCAATCGGGTGCGAATACCCAAGTGAAAAAACAATGCGCTTGGCCTGAACGTCGGCCTTGTAACCAACGCCGACCACATCCATCTGCCTGGTGAAGCCTTCGGTGACACCAACGATCGCGTTGTTGGCCAGCGCGCGCGCCAGACCGTGGATTGCTGCCTGATCGTTGCTCGCCCGTTCGGCGCGCAGCTCATCGCCTTCCAACTTGAAGGTGATGCCGGCAGGGATCGGAGTCTTCAGACTGCCCTTTGGTCCTTTGACCTCAAGCGCCTGCTCGCCAATCGTCACCGAGACACCCTTGGGTAACGTGATTATTTTTTTGCCAATCCGCGACATATCGAAACCTCGGTGAAAGGTGAAAAGTAGTGAACTCGAAACGACCGCGCCTTCTTTTACTTATCACTCTTCACTTTTCACTCTTCACTTATTAATAAATTTGCGCCAACAACTCACCGCCGATGTTCTCGCGGCGCGCAGCTTTTCCACTCATCAAGCCTCTGGACGTGGACACGATGTTTACACCATAACCACCCAGCACTTTCGGAATTTCAGTCGAGCCTACGTAAACGCGACGGCCCGGACGCGAAACTCTCTGCAGGTGCGTAATCGACGATGTTCCGCGCGCGTCGTAGCGCAGAAAAATGCGTATGGTACGTTTCAGCCCTTCGCCCTTCAGGACAAAGTTATTGATGTAGCCCTCTTCCTTGAGGATGCGGGCAATCTCAAGCTTAAGCTTTGAAGCCGGAATATCCGCGCGCGAGTGCTTCGCCGCAATCGCATTGCGGATTCGCGTCAACATATCGGCGATGGGATCTGTCATTTAAATTCAACTCCATTGATTGCCGATTTCCGCTTGCCGACTTCCGATTGTCTTAACCGGTAATTGGCAATTGGCAATCGCAAATATCTACCTACCAGCTAGACTTAACGACTCCAGGGATCTGCCCCTCAAGCGCCAGCTGGCGAAAACAGATGCGGCACAGATTAAACTTCCTCAGGTAACCGCGGGCGCGTCCACACCTCTTACAACGCGTGTAGGCTCTGACCGCGAATTTCGGCCTTCGCTGTGATTTCGCAATTAGTGATTTCTTTGCCATATTTTGTACTTCGCACTTTGTACTTCGTGCTTAGTGCTTTGTCCTTTCAAAGAACAGAGCTCTAAGCGCCAAGTTCTAAGTTCTAAAAGGCATTCCCAATGCCTTCAAAAGCGCACGAGCCTGTTCGTCGTTTCGTGCCGTGGTAATGATCGAGATGTTCATTCCGCGCAGCTTGTCGACCTTATTGAAGTCGATCTCCGGGAAAATCAGCTGCTCGCGAACTCCAATCGTGTAGTTGCCGCGGCCGTCGAAAGCCTTCGGGGAAACCCCGCGGAAGTCTCTGACGCGCGGCAGGGCAATCGACACCAGGCGATCAAGAAACTCGTACATGCGATCACCGCGCAGCGTAACGGTCACGCCGATTGGCATTCCCTGTCGCAGCTTGAACGACGCGATCGATTTCTTCGCCTTCGTTACTACCGGCTTCTGCCCGGTAATCGCGCGCAACTCGTCAGCCGCCGTGTCCAGAATCTTGGCATTGGCAATTGCTTCGCCCATGCCCATATTCAAAACCACTTTCTGTACGCGCGGAATCGCCATCGGATTGCTGATGCCAAACTCCTTGGCAATCGCCGGGGCCACTTCCTTTTGATAACGCTCTTTTAACCTTGCTGCCATCTTTCAAACCTCGTGAAAAGTAAATCGTGAAGAGTGAAAAGTAACTGTTCGGACAAGTGGTCCTTTCACTCTCTACCTTTCACTCTTTACTGTTCTCTATTCAGTCGTTCCTATTTCTCCAACGAATGGCCACTGCTTGCTGCAACACGAATTTTGGAACCATCGCCTTCTCGCTGAAATCGCACGCGCGTTGGCTTGCCCGACTGCGGGTCGATCAGCTGGACGTTGGAAATGTTGATAAAGGCTTCTTTCTCAATGATGCCGCCCGCCCGGTTGCTTTGCGGGTTGGCGCGCTGGTGACGCTTGATCACGCCCACGCCTTCCACCTTCACCTTGCCAGTCGACGGCGCTACTTCCAGCACGCGACCACGCTTGCCTTTGTCGCGACCGGCGATGATCACCACCTGATCGTTCTTCTTAACTTTCGAGCGTTTTGTTCCAGGCATAATTTCTAGATAACCTCCGGCGCCAGGGACACAATCTTCATGAAATTCTTGTCGCGCAGTTCGCGCGCTACCGGACCGAACACGCGCGTCCCAATCGGAGTTCCGTCCTCTTTGATTAAGACTGCAGCGTTCTGATCAAAACGGATGTAGGTCCCGTCCTTGCGGCGCACTTCTTTTCTGGTGCGCACAATCACCGCGTCCTGCACAGTGCCCTTCTTGATCGTGCCGTCGGGCGAAGCTTCTTTGACCGTGACCTTAATGCGGTCACCCAAACTGGCGATCTTGCCGGTCGATCCGCCGATAGGCATGATCATCTCAACCCGTCTCGCTCCTGAATTGTCGGCAACCTCCAGAGAGGTCTGCATCTGAATCATGGCTTTATTTCCGATTGCCAATTGCCGCTTGCCAATTGGCGGTTCTGTTCAATTTAACTAACTTACGCAAGCGCCGATTTCACTCCAATCGCCAATCGCCAGTCCCAATCGGAATTCGGCAATCCGTTTACTTCGCCGCCTTCTGCACAATTTCGATCACGCGCCAGCGCTTCCGCGCCGACATTGGCCGCGTCTCAACGATGCGCACCTTGTCGCCGATAGTCGCACCCAGCTCGTCATGCGCCATAAAACTCGAGGTACGTCGCACATAACGACGATACTTGCCATGTCGCACCAATCGATCAACGCGAACCACAACCGTCTTGGTCATTTTGTCAGACGTTACCGCTCCGACTTTTTGCGAGCGATGCGGGCGTTTAGTGCTGGTCGCCGGGCCCTCGGTTACTGGCGTTTCGGCGCCGGCAACACTTGCTTCTGTTTGATTTTCTTCTGCCATTCTCTTTTTACTCAGCTTGCCGGTCAGGCCGGCGGTTCGTAATCACCCGCAGTCGTTAGCTCGTCGCCTTGCCGGGCTGTGGCGCACGCTGTTTTGAAATCGTCTGCAGCCGCGCTAATGATTTTTTCTCCTGGCGAATGCGTTTGACGGCGTCAACTTCACCAAGCGCTAGTTTGAACTTCAAACGAAAAAGCGACTCTTTCAACCGAGTGGTTTCCGCGTGTAGTTCCTCTACCGAAAGATCGAGATACTTATCCAACTCTTCGCGCCGTTTCATACTTAGATCGCGCCCCCTTCTTGCCCGGCACGCGTCACAAACTTCGTTTTGATCGGAAGTTTCTGTGCGGCCAGTCGCATCGCGTCACGAGCTGTCTTCTCGTCTACGCCTTCAATCTCGTAAAGAATGCGCCCCGGTTTCACCACGGCCACCCAGTATTCAGGGGCGCCTTTTCCTTTTCCCATGCGCGTTTCCGCGGGCTTCTTGGTGACTGGCTTGTCGGGAAACATGCGGATCCAGATCTTGCCACCACGTTTGATATGGCGCGTCATTGCAATACGCGCCGCTTCAATCTGGCGGTCAGTGATCCACGCCGGCTCCAGGCACTTCAGACCATACTCACCGAAGCTGATCTCGCTGCCACGAGTCGCGACGCCAGTCATGCGTCCGCGCATCTGCTTCCGGTGCTTTACTTTTTTCGGCATCAACATAGCTGTTTCACCATTTCCAATTGTCGATTGCCAATTGCCAATTGGCAGTCTG
This sequence comes from Pyrinomonadaceae bacterium, assembly GCA_035472495.1. GTDB lineage: Bacteria > Acidobacteriota > Blastocatellia > Pyrinomonadales > Pyrinomonadaceae > PSRF01. The sequence goes on from DATIPD010000012.1 coordinate 66,304, forward strand.
CTTGCTTGTTCTCTTCAATCGGCAATCGGCGATTGCCAATCGGAAATCCTAGGCGTTCTCGCCTCTGGGCCGGCGACCATCAGACCCGCCACCGCCTTCGCGCTCACGACGAGTGCGTGGTCGGCGCTCACGCTCACCCACGCGCGTTTCATTGATCGGATCGGATCCGGTGCCGCGCGCCATTGCCGCCTTGGCATCAAGAATCTCTCCGCGGTAGATCCAAACCTTCACCCCGATCTGTCCAAACGTCGTGCGCGCTTCGGCCAAACCGTAATCCACGTCGGCACGCAAAGTGTGCAGCGGCAACTGGCCCTGCAAATGCCACTCACTGCGCGCGATCTCAGCGCCGTTCAAACGGCCACTGACTTTTACCTTGATTCCCTGGGCGCCAAACCGCAGTGACTCTTCCACTGCTTTGCGCATCGCGCGACGAAAGGCAATGCGCTTTTCGAGTTGGGCCGCAATCTTTTCCGCTTGCAACTGCGCGTTCAGTTCCGGCTTATGGATTTCCTGAATCGACACCAGAACTTCGCGACCGGTCTTGGCCGACAGATCAGACTTGAGCTTGTCGATCTCAGCGCCCTTGCGACCGATGATGATGCCCGGACGCGACGTGTAGATGATGATCTTGAGCCGGTTCGCGGCGCGCTCAATGTCGACGTGCGAAACGCCAGCGCCCGCAAAGCGCTGCTTCAAATCGCGCTTCAGCTTGAGATCTTCGAGCAGGTACTCGCCGTACTGTTTCTTCGCAAACCAGTGCGAGTGCCAGTCTTTGTTGTAGCCGAGGCGAAATCCGTATGGATGAACTTTCTGACCCACAATCTTCTCCAGTTTGTTTGCTGCAGTAAGTTACTTTGCGGTCGTTACTTGCAGTTCGTTTCTGTTTAGTTCGTTTCTGTTCAGTTCGCTTTACGTTTAGTTCGCTTACGTTTAGTTGTTCTTCATCTGAGATCTGAGATCTCAAATCTGAAATCGCGTTAACGGTCTTCCGACTTCTTCGCTGGTTTCTTACTCGCCTTCTTTGAAGCCTTCTTGTCCGCCGTATCCGATTTCCCGGTGTCGCTTACCTTGCTCGCCGCTTTCTTTGCCCGGGGCGCTGCCGCCGCTCCACCACGTTTGCGAGATTTGCTCTCTTCAAGTTTCGCTGGTTTCGCGTCAGCTTTTCCGCTGGCCTTTTTGGCGTTCGGATCCGGGCGCTCGTCGTTCGACAGCATGATCGTCACGTGACAAAAATGCCGCTGCTCTCGATAAGCGCGACCCTGCGGGGCAGGACGCACGCGCCGGCGATTCTTGGTTGGGCCACGATCGACGAAAGCTGTTTTCACCCAGAGGTCATCAGGATCGATAGCTACATTCGCTTTTTCGGCGGCTTCGTTAGCGTTGGCGATTGCCGAGCGCACGCACTTTTCCACCAGGTTTGACGCCCGCTTGCTGGAAAAACGCAGGATTGCCAGCGCCTTATTGACGTCCTTACCGCGAATCATGTCTACGACCAGTCGCGCTTTTTGCGCCGACCCACGAAGATACTTTGCACTTGCTATCGCTTCCATCTGGACCTCGTGTCTTTATTTTGCCGGCGGCGGTGCTGCGGCCGCTACCTTGGTTGCTTTTTCAACCTTGGTGCCGGAATGTCCTTTGAACGTACGCGTCGGAGCAAACTCTCCGAGCTTATGACCGACCATGTTTTCCGTGACATAGATGGGCAGGTGACGCTTGCCGTTATGCACGCCGAAAGTCAGGCCCACCATGTCTGGTGAAATTGTCGAACGTCGCGACCAGGTTTTGATCACCGGCGGACGATTTGCGCTCGCCCGAGCACGATCGACGGCTGTCTGAACGCTCTTGTCGATGAATGGTCCCTTTTTAACTGAACGTGCCATATTCGTCTCGCTTTGCTCGACTTAGTTTCGAGTTTCGAGTTTCAAGTTTCGAGTTTCAAGTTTCGGGTTGTTTCCTAACTTGAAACTTGAAACTCTGAACTTGAAACTTATTTCGTCCTACGATCCTTCAAAATCATCCGCTGCGTTCGCTTGTTACTTCTCGTTTTATAGCCACGCGTCGGCTGTCCCCAGGGAGTCACCGGATTGCGACCGCCAGACGTCTTGCCTTCGCCGCCCCCGTGCGGGTGGTCTACCGGATTCATGGCCACGCCGCGCACTTTAGGCCGCAGTCCCTTCCAGCGGGACCTGCCGGCTTTGCCGAACGAAACGTTTTCATGTTCGATGTTGCCAACTTGCCCGATCGTCGCGCGGCAAACCAGAGGCACTCGCCGCACTTCGCCGGAAGGCATACGCAACTGCGCATAGTCGCCTTCTTTGGCAACCAACTGCGCGAACGCACCTGCCGAACGGGCCATTTGGCCGCCCTTACCGGGACGCAATTCGATGTTGTGAATCTGCGTGCCCAGGGGAATATTGATCAACGGCAGCGTGTTGCCCGGCAGAATGTCAGCGTCAGCGCCACTCATGATCGTCTTGCCGACTTCCATTCCGTTCGGCGCGATGATGTAGCGCTTCTCACCGTCAAGGTAGGTGATGAGTGCAATGTGCGCCGAGCGATTTGGATCGTATTCAATCTGCGTAACGCGACCGGCCACGCCTTCTTTGTCACGCTTGAAATCAATGATGCGATAGAAGCGTTTGTGACCGCCGCCGCGCCGGCGCACGGTGATGCGGCCATCGTTATTGCGTCCGGAAATGCGCTTCTTGGGTTCAAGCAGCGACTTCTCAGGCACTGCGCCCGCGGTCAAATCATCTCGCGTGAGATAGGTTTGATACCGTCGCGCCGGTGATGTTGGGGTTAGTTTCTTGATTCCCATAGCTTTTTTCAGGGATGAAGGCGGAAGGATGAAGGATGAACCGCTGCTTCATCCTTCCGCCTTCATCCCTCATCCTTTAGATCGACTCGCCGTAATCAACCGGCTTCTCACCTTGCTTCAGAGTCACGTACGCTTTTTTCCAGGACGGCTTTCTTCCTTCGAAGCGACCACGACGCGCCATCTTGCCTTCGAAATTGATGGTACGAACCCGGTCAACCTTCACCTGAAAGATCGACTCAACCGCCGACTTGATCTCCGGCTTGGTGGCCCGACGATCTACGCGGAACGTCAACAGCTGTCTCTTGTCCTGCGTCTCTTCTTTCGCCACCAACGCTTTTTCAGTAATCACCGGCGACTTAACGATGTCCCAAACTGTTCGCATTATTCGGTCGCCTCCTTGCTAGCAGGCTTGCGCTTCGTAGCTTTCGCGGCTGCCGGCTTTTTCGCCCGTTTCGGTTTGGCAGTTTCTTCAGCCGGGGCTGCCGCTTCCGCGGACTCACCTGTTGCTGCCTCCTGCTTCGGGCCCAACAACTGCTCGAGTTCCTTAACAGCCGCTTCGGAAATGATCACCTGCTCGTGATAAAGCAGGTCGTAAATATTCAAAGCAAAACTGTTCACAACTTTGGCGCGCTGCACGTTCCTGGTTGAAAGCATCAGGTTGTCGTTATCCAGCGAGTCAACAATCAAGGTCTTGCCTTCGTGGCCCAACTTCTTCAGCGAGCTCACGAAGTCTTTAGTCTTAGGCTTAGCGAGCGACCAACCATCAACCAGCGTCACCTTGCCTTCGCGAACGCGCGCAGAAAGCGCCGAACGCAACGCACCCTGCCGCATCTTTCGCGGCATGTTGTAAGACCAATCGCGCGGCTGCGGACCATGAACGTTGCCGCCGCCTTTCCAGAGCGGTGAACGCAAGGAAGCGATGCGCGCCCGGCCAGTGCCCTTCTGCTTCCAGAGCTTGCGACCAGCGCCGGAAACGTCGCCGCGAGTTTTCGTGGCTGACGTGCCCTGGCGGGCGTTAGCCATAAAGTTGCGAACGGCGGCGTGAATCAAGCCCTCGTTTAGCGGCACGTCAAACACGGCGTCGGACAACTCGACCTCGCCAACCTCTTCATTTTTTAAGTTGCGCACCTTAACGGTAGGCATAATCAACTCTCCACTCAACGGCGGACCGACGACCGGCGACCGAGTTCATCGGTCAGCAGTCTGCGGTCGGCTGTCATTTCTTTTGTCTCGCAGCCTTCTTCACTACAACGACACTGCCATTTGCACCTGGCACCGCGCCACGAATCATCAATAAATTGTTTTCAGCGTCGACCCGCGCCACCGTCAACCCCTTGATGGTCCGGCGGACGTCGCCCATGTGACCTGACGATCGCGTCCCCTTGATCACGCGCGACGGATACGCCGAGGCGCCGATTGAGCCGGGAGCACGAACGTTCATCGAGCCGTGCGACTCTGGACCGCGATTGAAATGGTGACGCTTGACCGTGCCGGCAAATCCCCGACCTTTTGACTTGCCCACAACCTCGACAAGATCTCCGTCAGTAAACTGATCAACCAGAATCTTGTCGCCAACATTCAACTCACCCGAGGCCTCATCGAGGCGAAACTCCTTGAGAATGCGTGTCGGCGGAATTCCGCCGCCGGTCTTCTCAAAGTGTCCGCGCATGGGGCGGGTCACATTTTTCAGCTTGGGTGGCCGCTCATCAACCAGACCGACCTGCACTGCGTCGTACCCATCAGCACCGGTCGAAGATTTCTTTTGCACCACCACGCATGGCCCGGCTTTGATGACGGTGACTGGAGTGACCATGCCGTCCGCCGCAAAGATCTGAGTCATGCCGATTTTTCTGCCGATGATTCCGTTAATCATGTGTCTATTTCCGATTTCCGAATGCCGATTGCCGGTTTAGGTTCGACAACGTTCTCGTCGCCGGTCTCCGCTGCCAGAAGCCAATCGGCATTCGGCAATCGAAAATCGGCATTGTCCTACTGTCTGCCGAAAGCCTTAATCTCGACGTCGACGCCCGCCGGCAGATCGAGCTTCATCAGCGCGTCAACCGTTTGTGGCGTGGGGTCAAGAATGTCCATCAGGCGCTTGTGCGTTCTGATCTCAAACTGCTCGCGAGACTTCTTGTCGACGTGTGGCGAACGCAGCACGGTCCACTTGTTCTTGACCGTTGGCAAAGGAATTGGTCCCGCCACGCGCGCGCCTGTTCGTTTTGCGGTCTCGACGATTTCCGCGGTCGACTGATCCAACACGCGGTGATCGTAGGCTTTGAGTCGGATTCTGATTTTTTCGTTTAGCATTGGTTCATCTCTTCTGAGATCTCAAATTTCAGATCTGAAATCTCAAAGCTCTATTCCACCACTTCCGAAACCGTGCCGGCTCCGACCGTGCGGCCGCCTTCGCGGATTGCGAAGCGCAGTCCCTTCTCCATGGCGATTGGCGCGATCAACTCGATCTCCATCGCAATGTTGTCGCCCGGCATCACCATCTCCACGCCCTCCGGCAAATGCGCTACCCCGGTCACGTCTGTCGTACGGAAGTAAAACTGCGGCCGGTAACCCGTGAAGAACGGTGTGTGTCGTCCGCCTTCTTCCTTCGTCAACACATACGCTTCGGCCTTGAACTTCGTGTGCGGCGTGATCGAGCCTGGCTTCGAGATTACCTGTCCGCGCTCAATGTCCTTCCGCTCCACTCCTCTTAACAGCAAG
>DATIPD010000013.1:0-771568 GCA_035472495.1 Pyrinomonadaceae bacterium
TGCAGACTCTGAGCGCATCTTCGACGCGCAATTAAAGATTATTAATCATCCTTCCAGACGTTTCACGTCTGGCTACCCTCTTTGCGCCGCTTCGCGGCTAAACAATTCACGAACCCATGCGGCTAAACAATTCACGAACCCATGCGGCTAAACAACTCACGAACCCATGCGGCTAAACAATTCACGAACCCATAAGGGTCTGATGCGTCAAGTATGTTAACGCCCCTCTCGGCGTTGTGCTTTAGCGATTCTGATCCGCCTCCGTCTGCGTTAATCCGCGGCAGAAATCTACTCATACCTGAGCGACTCAATCGGATCGAGGCGGGCCGCTTTCCACGCCGGCCAGATTCCAAAGATCAAGCCAATGCCCACGCTGGCAACGAGTCCGCCGATGGGCGCCCAGAGCGGCACGTAAGACGGCAGTATCAACCGCAACAGCAACGTTAGCAGCCAGCCAACCGACAAACCCACCAGCCCACCCAGACCGGTTAAGGTGGCCGCTTCAATTAGAAACTGCCAGAGGATGTCGCGCTTGCGCGCGCCGATCGCTTTGCGCACTCCGATTTCGCGCGTCCTCTCCGTTACTGAGACCAACATGATGTTCATCACGCCAATGCCGCCCACCATCAGCCCGACTGAGGAGACGGCGACCATCGCAATGGCCACGCCGCCCAGAATCGATCGGAAGTTACTGAGAAACAGTTCGGCAGTTTGCAGTCCGAAATTATCAGGTTTGCCGTAAGGCACTTGACGTCGCACCCGCAGTAGATCGGTCACCTGATCCATGGCCTCGTCCATCATGCCCTTGCGCGCAACTGCCAGAATATAGACATCACTGGAGCCGGGCTTTAGTTTGCGCGCGACGTTAAAAGGGACGTAGATAACATTGTTCTGATCATCGTCGCCGCCGCCGAGCAAAAACTGTTCGCGTTTTTCCAAAATGCCTACGACGCGAAACTGCTGGCCGCCAATGGTGATCTGGTTGTCGATGGGGGAGCCATAAGGAAAGAAGTCGTTAGCGACTGCCGAACCAACAACCGCTACGTTTTCGTTGTTATCGTTTTCATACTGAGTGAAGAAACGGCCCTCCTTGATGATCTGGGTTCCGGCACGTTCGAAATCAGGCAGGGTGCCTTGCAGCGAAACCGCGGAGGAAGTTTTTCCGGGGCCAGAGACGAGGATCTTCTGTCCAAAAAAATTGTTGCTGATGTCGAGAAAAGGAACTGACAGTTCAACTGCCGGTAGCGAAGTCAGAGCAATAGCATCATCGTAGGTGAGGTCTTTGCGCATTCGCTCTTCGCGGGAGAGCCGGCCGATGTGAATCCCCGAATTGAACTTGATGACATATATTGAATTTGTGCCGTACGACTCCAATTCTTTTTTGACGGCCGTATCCACGCCGCTGATGATCGATGAAATCATCATGACGGTGATCACACCGATCATCACACCGAGCACTGTCAGGAAGGAGCGAAGTTTGTTCGCGCGCAGAGTGGACATGGCCATCCTCAGATTCTCGACGATGTCGCTGCGAATTAACTGCATGATTGCAACTCCCTCCCCAGGTCGTGGGTTGACTGTTTTGACTAATCGGCGCGGAGCGCCTCGATGGGATCGAGCCGGGCCGCTTTCCAGGCCGGAAACACTCCCGACAAAATTCCTATGATCCCAGAAATAATTATCGTGAACATTATCGAGCCGAGTGAAAGGTAAGTTGGAAAAAAGACTGCTGTCATAATGAGCCCGATGAGCCACGCCAGCGCTACACCCACCGCACCGCCGATCGCCGACAAGGTGACCGCCTCCACCAGAAACTGTTTCAAGATGTCTTTCTTCCGCGCGCCTAAAGATTTTCTAATTCCGATTTCTTTGGTGCGCTCGGTCACCGAGACCAGCATGATATTCATGATCACTATACCGCCGACGATCAGGGCGATGAACGGCACACCCACGCTGACAGCCAAAGTTGGGCCCAGCAGCCGATCGCGAAAGCCGGCGATTGCGTCGGGCGTGACAATACCAAAATTGTCTTTCTCGTCTTGCTTAAGATGGCGGCGGGTGCGCAGCAGAAACCTGGCCTCATCGACAGTGTCTTTAAAAGCGTTGTCATTCTTTGCGGTGGCCTCAAAGTAAAGCAATCGGTTCCGGCTGAAGCCACCGAAGTTGTTGCCGTAAGTTTTCAGCGGCAACGTGACAAAATTATCCTGCGGCACTCCAAATACAGTTCCCTTGGCAGTTTGAATTCCGATGATGCGGTAAGGCAGACCGGAGACGTTTATTTCGTCGCCGATCGCCGCTGCCGGACCGGCAGTGAAGAGTGCGTTCGCGACGTCCATACCGATGAAAGCCACGCGCATCGCGCCGTCGTTTTCGGAGTCAGTAAAATATCGCCCGTAGGCGACGTCGATATTGTCGATCTCGCTGATGACCGGCATGCTGCCGTCGACCGGAACGTCTTCAGCAAATTTTGCGTCACGTTTGACCAGGGCCCGGGTGGCGCGCGCTTTCGCGCCAATCTTCCCGATCAGCGCCGACCTGGCTTTTAAATATTCGTAATCATCGAGCGTCAGCTCTTTGTTTCGACGTTGCGCGGCGGCAATAGTGTCGAGGTCTTTGAAGTCTTCAAAATTGAAACGCTGGATCGTGAATGAGTTGGAGCCGATGCCCGCAATCTTTTCGTCGATGTACTTGTTGAAGCCATTTATTAAAGAGACGACCACCATGAAAGCGGTTACGCCGATGATCATCCCAATCAGGGTGAGCGTAGAGCGCAGCTTGTGCGCCCAGATTGCGGCAATCGCAAGTTTGAGTGTCTCAATTAGTTTCACTTGAATTTACTACGGGGAGTATGCCGCTTGGGTTGCAAACCAACAAACGCAATGTCCGCAGATTACACGCATTCAAAAACCAAAAAGACGTAAAACGGCTAAGGTTCAGCTTACAGTAAGACAACTAACCCAACTTTATTGGTCTGTGCAATCAGCGTAATCTGCGGATAGTCTTTTGTTATCCTGGATGTGCCAATCATTCCCAGCGCAACGCTTCGATGGGATCAAGTCGGGCCGCTTTCCACGCCGGCCACAAGCCAAAAACAATGCCCACCGCTGCTGAAATCCCCACCCCAACGGCAATCGCCCAGATCGGCACGTAGGCCGGCAGCGGCGAATATTTGTTGATGAGGAAGGCCAACACTTCACCAACAGCAAGACCGGTTAATCCTCCGATGGCGGTCAGCACCACAGCTTCAATCAGAAACTGCGAAAGTATATTTAGTTTGGTCGCGCCGACAGCTTTGCGCACGCCGATCTCTTTTGTTCGTTCGGTCACAGAAACCAGCATTATGTTCATCACGCCGATACCGCCGATCATTAGGGCCACGAATGATATTGCGGTGAGCACGAGAGCAGTGGCGCCGGTGAGTTGGTTATAAATGTCGAGCAAAGAATCCTGCGAGGAGATGCCGAAGTTGTTAGGCGCGCCGAGCGCAACCTGGCGCCGGCGTCGCAGAATATCGGTTATTTCATCAACCGCAGACTTCACGTAGGCGCGTGACTGGGGCCTGACGATGATGAAGAAAACCACTTCCGGGAACGGACGGTCGGGATAGTATTTGTCGAACGTTGTGATGGGAACGAAAATCGAATTGTCACGTGATTGGCCGAAGAAACTTCCCAGCGGCTCCATCACGCCGACCACTCGAAACGGATTGCCGTTTAGCCGGATGTCTTTGTCTATCGGATCTTCATAAGGAAAGAGCGCGCGAACTACGTCCACTCCGAGAATGCAAACATTGGCGCGATCGTCCATGTCGATGTCTTTGATGAAGCGACCGCGCGCGACGTATTGCGTGTGAACAAACTCGTAGTAAGGCGTGACCCCCAGCAGGATTGGTGTGTCGGTTTGTTTTTCCTGATAACGAGCGGTGGTGGCGATCATGCGATGAATCGGCGACACGCCCGCGATTGAGGGAGCTTCGCGTCGCAGCGCTTCAGCGTCAGCCATGGTTAGATCTTTACGGTGAATTTCTTCCGCCCCGGGCGGCTTGCCAAAACTCGGCTCAAACTTGGAAACAAAGATGGTGTTTGACCCGAGCGACTCGACTTGATCCGCAAACGCCTTGTTCAGTCCCTGGATGATCGACACCATGAAGATGATGGTAATGACGCCAACGCTGACACCGACAATCGTCAGCGCCGAGCGCAGCTTATTGGCGCGCAACGTGTCGAGCGCCATCAGGGAAGATTCTTTGACGTCAGCGAAATTCACTTAATAAGTCACCAGTCTACAGTCTGGAGTCGTCAGTCAATGGCCCTCGACTGGAAACGAAAGAGACTAGGCTCAAAAAAAAACAAAAGGCAGACTGTCGACTCTTAACTGTCGACTGTCCACTCGTTTTATTCCGCCCGTAGTGCTTCAATCGGATCGAGGCGCGCCGCTCGCCAAGCCGGCCACAGGCCGAAAACTATTCCCACCAGGGAAGACATGCCCACCCCGAGCGCAGCAGAAACAACGCTAAAGAGCAAAGGAAAACCAATCAACGCTGAAATGCCGTAGGCCAGGGCGAAGCCTGTCAAGACCCCAACCGCGCCACCAACTGCGGTCACTACAATTGCTTCAATTAGAAACTGCGTCAGGATGTCTTTTTGTCGCGCCCCGATTGCTTTCCTGATGCCAATCTCTTTCGTTCGTTCAGTAACTGAGACCAGCATAATGTTCATGACGACGATGCCGCCGACGATCAGCGACACCATGGCGACCAGCAGCGTCACATACTTAATGTTCGAGGTGGCTTTGCTGTAGAGATCCAGAAACACATCCTGCGTTTCCAAAGAAAAGCCTTCGTCTTCCTGTTCGCCAAAAACTCCGCCGCGCCGGTTACGCATTACCGTGCGCACCTGATCTTCTGCTTGCTCGAGTTGTTCGGCTGTCGGCACCTGGATGAAGACGACGATCGAGTCGCGCGCGCCGTAAATTTTCTGATATGTCGAATACGGTATGTAGGCGACGCTGTCGCGCGAAGCTCCAAAGATTGAACCGAGCGGTTCGAGGACGCCAATGATTTGAAAGGGCCGGCCCGCGATTCTGATTTCCTGGCCAATCGCGCGATCTGTTGCAGCCCCGCCAAACAGATTGGTCAGCATGTCCGAACCAACGACGCAAATCTCGCGTCCAGATACGCCCTCGGCTTCAGTCCAGACGCGACCGACATCGATGGTTCGCCCGTCAATATCAAACATCGTTGTCGGCGTTACGCCGCGAATGTTGACGTTCTCAAATTTCTGATCGCCACGTTTGACCGTTTCGCGCACGTTGGCCGCTACGCCTACACGCCAACAGGCGGTGCACAGGCGGGCAACGGCATCGGCGTCTTCATGAGTGACGTCTTTGCGCTTGTTGAATTTAATAAAATCTTCGCGCGACTTAATGATTTGCGGACGCTTCGAGATCGTGAAAACGGTAGAGCCCTGTGACGAAAACGTCGTCGCGACTTTGTTGTCGAGCCCCTGAATGATTGTAACTACAGCGATAACGGCGGCGACGCCGACCACGATTCCTATCAGGGTCAGGGAGGTGCGCAGTTTGTTAGTGCGCAAACTACCGAGCGCGACGAGGAATGCTTCCCACACCGCCGCCAACTGGAGAAACCTGCCGGGCCGCCCTTTGAAGTTGGGCCGAGCTTCGTCGCCCGGGCGACCAGATCGCGCTCCTGGTAATAATGAAATCAAGTTGGACATAAAAGAAAAGGCGGGCCAGAACACCCGCCTCGTCCACGTCTAATTGGGCGGACTTGCCGTTATCTGAGCTTTTCGTCTTTCTCGATCAAGCCGTCACGAATGGAGACTACGCGATGCGCGCGCGCTGCGATGTCGGGTTCGTGCGTGACCACGATGATTGTGTTTCCTTCACCGTGCAGCCGTTCGAAAAGATCCATGATTTCCATGCTGGTGTGCGTATCAAGCGCGCCGGTCGGTTCGTCAGCCAGCAAAATCGACGGATGATTAACCAACGCGCGCGCGATGGCCACGCGTTGGCGTTGTCCACCCGATAGCTCGTTTGGCCGGTGCGTCATGCGGTCAGCGAGGTCGACCGCCGCCAGCGCCTGCTTGGCCATCTCATGCCGTTGGGACGATCCGACGCCGCCATATATCAACGGCAACTCCACGTTGTGAAGAGCGGTGGCGCGCGCTAGCAGGTTGAAGGTTTGAAAAACGAAACCGACTTCCTGGTTGCGGATGCGGGCCAACTCGTCGTCGTCCATCTCGGAAACGTTTTTGCCGTTGAGCCAGTACTCGCCGCTGGTCGGCGTGTCGAGACAACCGATCAGATTCATCAACGTCGACTTGCCGGAACCGGACGGGCCAATGATCGCGATGTATTCGCCCCGGGGAATGTCAAACGAAACGCCATGAAGCGCGTGCACTTGTTCCGAACCCATCTGGTAAGTCTTCCAGATGTCGCGCATAGAAATCAGCGCGTTCGCACTGGCTGCGGGTGTGGCCGCAGGTTCGGCGGGCAAAACTGCCGCAGCCTCTGGTGATGTGAGTGTCGCGTCACTCATTAGTTACCCTCGTTTGAGTTGGCGTTGGCGCCGGTCTTACGTTCCTGTCGCTTCACGCTCATGCCATCCTTGAGTGTTTTCAAGACGCGGCTCGGACCTCTGACAATTTCGTCTCCGGCCTTAAGTCCACCGGTAACCTCGATATCAGCCTCACCGGTAATGCCGGTCGTGACTTCGGCAAACTTCACCTTGGTTCCGTTTAGCACGTAAACACCCTTGATGCTCTTTGGCTTTTCATTACCAGACGGAGCCGGTGTCGGCACGCTGCCCGCCACGGTTGGTCCGGGTGAAGGCTGCGGCGGGGCCTTTTCTACAATCGCTTCGAGTGGCACGGCAATCACGTTGTTCTTCGTCTTCGTCGTGACGGTCGCGGTCGCACTCATTCCTGGGCGAAGTGCGTTGCGAACCTCGTCCGGCATGTCGCGCAGTTCGACAGTGACTTTGAATTCTTTCGCTTCCTGCACGTTGACGCGGTTCGATAGTCCGCCTTGCGTGTCAGATCTGGAAACGGCGAGCGGGTTTTTCTGAGTAACTACCGCGGCAATCTCTTTGTCGCCGAGCGCGTCAACTTTCACTTTTGCTTGTTGTCCAACTTCAACGTTGGAAATCTCGGTTTCGTCAACGTTGACTTCCACGTTGATGGTAGACATGTCGGCAATTGTCATCAGCGGCGTGGTCGACAATCCGGCTACCGCAAACTCTCCGACGCGAGTAGGAATGTCTGCTACCACTCCGTTGAGAGGTGATAACTGCGTCGCTTTTGAACGTTGACTTGATTGTCCTCGCAGCAGCGCTTGTTGTTGACTCGCGCGCATTTCGGAAGACTTGATTCCGGTCTTGGCGTCACGAACGCTGAGTCGCTGCTGGTTTGCTCTTTCGATCGATTCCTTGACCGCAATGCGTTGTGACTCAAGATTTGCTTTCGCAGTTAGCAAGGCGATCTTTGCCTGATCAAAACGATCGCGGGCGGCGTCATAGTCTGAACGAGAGGCGACCCCGGCTTCAATCAAATCGCTATTGCGCTTCAGCTCGCGCTGGGCCGTGTTCAGATCTACTTGCGCGCGATCGACTGACGTTTGTGATGCCACTAACTGCTGCCGCGCGGAGGCTACCGAAGATTCTGCGACAACCAGCCCCTGCTCAGCGTTCGATACAGAATTACGAGCACTCTGAATATCGTTGATGGCTTGTTGCGCGGCGGCCCATTGTGCTTCCTGATTGGATTGCAGTTGGGTGGGATCAACTCGCACGAGCGGCTTGCCTTGCGTCACTTGATCGCCGGCATTGACATAGATTTCTTCAATTCGCCCCGGAACTTCACTCGTCAGTTTTATGTAACGGATTGGTCGAACTTCGCCGGAGGCTGTGACCGTTTGCCGGAGCTCGGGTTTGACCTCGAGCTTCACGGTTGTCACTTCGGCCTCTTCCTTGCGGCTCGCCACCACGCTGATGATGACAATGAGGCCCAACACGACCGCAGCAATGACCGCAATAATTATCTTCTTCTTCTTCGTTAAAGCCATAACGTTTCCTTAGTTCGGGGTGGGTTTCTTAAAATTCAAGCCAAATAGTGATTTTGCACGAAAAGTCGCTGATTTCGAAGCCAACTGGATTCGAGTAACAGTTACGTCAGAATTCCCTAAACAGTTTCAATAAAACAGGGCTTACAAGAAAGACGAACGTCACCACAACCTGTTAACAAAGATCTCAGGACTGCCAATAAAACAGAAACGGATCAGGAGCCGTTGCCGCTCACTGCGGGCGAGCGGTCAATGATCCCATCAAGCTCACCAGTTCACGCAAATCGGGGCGGCAGTCAGAGGCGTTAGATTGGCGGGTGGAATGCTTTCGCGTTAGAATGATCCACCGTTCTTGAACTCAGTTCTAGCGTCCAAATTGAGAATTTATCGCGGATCGGGTGCGGGTCGCAAACTTCCGAGAATAAGATGATTACGTGTGAAAGGTGCAAAGCCTCGAACCTGGATGGAGGCCAATACTGCGATGAATGCGGCGCCCCCTTGCGACCTAACTCCAACGCCAACCCTTCCGGCGTAAACCTGATTCGAGCCGAGCCTGGCCAGAATGGTTCCCGCTCGCCGGTGGAAGCGCAGCAACCGGAGATGGCAGATGGTAAGGCGGGCGCTGCGGTCAACCGTCAGCCTGCGGGCCGCACTGACGAGAAGCCGCACGCGAAGTTGGTAATTGAGCGCGGCAAGTCGGTTGGTAAAGAGTTCCCGCTAAGTTCAGCGGAATCCCACATCGGCCGCTGGGACGCAGACGGTGGCATCTTCCCCGACGTTGATTTGGATTCGGATGATCCTGAGGCGAAGGTGTCGCGGCGTCATGCACGGATTTCTTTCAGCGAAGGCAAATACGCGCTGGAGGATTTGGGGTCGACCAACGGAACATTCGTTAATCGTGGCAAGCGGCTAGCGCCGGGCGCGCGCCAAGCCATCAAGGACGGCGATGAGATCATCGTGGGAAAAACTTTTTTGCGTTTTCGGATTGTGAAGTAAGCGTCGCCTGTGGGCAGGTTTTGATTGCAGGTAAAGTCTAACGTAAATGTCTAAGTGTCTTGAATGTGGAACACGGACGGTGTCAGGTGAGGCGTTCTGCAGTAACTGCGGAACGAAACACCCGGTCGCGCCGCCGGAGGCTGAGGAGCCCATAACATTGGCCCGCGAAGACGCGGAAGGCAATGGTGCGGCTGCAGCCAAATCGCCGGAGCCAGCCAAAGCAGAGGAACCTTCAACCGGTGAGGGTGAAGCTGAGTACGATTCACTCTCTTCGCTCGGTGGGGCAACCACTGGGGATGTGCCGACTCCGGTGAAGCGCACCGTCAAAAAAGGCAACACGGGCGGTCGGCAAGCGTCAATCAAGCAACTCGATCCAGGCAGTGTGCTGAATGGACGTTATGAAATTGTGCGACGAATTGGCGGCGGCGGCATGGGCGCAGTTTATCTTGCCAAGGACCGCAACCTCGGTGACGCACCGCGCGCCGTAAAAGAAATGGTTGAGGCGCACCTCGACCCGACGCAACACGAAAAAGCCATCGGCGATTTCAAACGCGAGTCGCTCCTGCTAACGGCGCTTGAGCATCCGTCAATCCCGACCATCTACGATTATTTTTATGACGACGCGCTCTCTCGCTTCTACCTGGTAATGAAGTTTATTTCGGGCGGCGATCTCGCATCCCGACTGCGAACTGCGCCGGGCGGCCGCGTCGACGAGCGCACTGTCTGTGACTGGGGCATGCAGGCAGCGGATGTGCTCGAGTATTTACACAGCCGTCCCAAGCCAATCATCTACCGTGATCTGAAGCCGGCGAACCTGATGATCGACGGCAACACCGGACGGGTGATGCTAATCGACTTTGGAATTGCGCGCTGGGTCAAGCAGGAAGAGAAAGGCGTGACCGCGGTTGGCACGATGGGTTACGCGCCACCCGAACTTTTCGGTGGGCGCGTCGAGCCGCGGTCAGACGTTTATAGTTTGGGAGCGACGCTGTTTCACCTGATGACTGGGTCGGATCCGCAGGATAACCCCTTGCTGATTTTCGACTTTCAAAAGAACCCGCGCCCGCGTCAGATCACGCCACAGATATCCAGTGAGATGGAACAAATTCTGATGCGTGCGGTCGAGTACAAACCGGAAGATCGATTCGCGTCAGCCGGCGCGATGCGCGACGCCCTGGCAAATCACCTGGAAAAGATCATGGCCGGGCAGGTGACCTTCGGCGCAACCGGAACGCAAATCGGCGGCGAAACGGTCCAGGTGCAAACCGTCTACTGTGGTTTTTGCGGCGGACGGATAGCCGCTGACGATATTTTCTGCGCCCATTGCGGCGCGCGCCAGCCACTGGCTGGAGTGGGATCAAGTGCGACGTTGAGAGCGTCGCGACCAACTGCGAAACTTGTGGTGGCCGGAACAACGGAACTCGACGCGTCGTTCGTGTTGCAGAAAGACAGCAACTTGCTTGGTCGAACGGATCCACATTCGAATGTCTTCCCCGAAATCGATTTGTCTCGCTTCGACCCGGAAACAAAAGTCTCACGACGGCACGCGAGAATTTGGCGTGAGGGTGAATCTTTTCTGGTTGAGGACCTGGGTTCGGTAAACGGAACGGTAATTAACGACGCCGTAAGACTAGCGCCCCGCCAACCACGAGTTCTGGATAGCGGGGACAAGATTCGTCTCGGTGAAACTACGCTGCATTTCTTGCTTGGGTAAAACGGTCTTTGTCTTTGGACTTCGGTCTCTGTACTTAGAGCCTTGTGCTATGTACCTTGATCTTCGTGAGTCACGTTGCACCCTGGATAGAACAAAAAGCACAAAGCACAAAGCACAAAGCTCTAAGCACAAAGCACAAAGCTCCAAGCACAAAGACCAAAGTCCAAAGACCCAAGACCAATTCCTATGACAACATTGGCTGAAGCCGCTCCACGACAAGGGAAGTTGCCTGCTGCAACGATTGGCGCGAGGTTGCGCGCACCATTCTCTTTGAGATGTGGCGCAATTCTGATTGATTACATCATCCTGGCGATGATTCTGACGTTCAGCACGCTCGTTAGTCGCGCGCTCGGCGGTGGCTCGCGTTCGGCCGGCAGCTCATCAGAGACAGTCGGTATTGTGATCGCTTTGCTGGCAGCAGCGATGAACCTCGGCGTACTCCCTGGACTTACCGGCGTGAGTGCGGGAAAGTGGGCGACTGGTCTGCGTATTCTGCGCGACAACGGAGCGGAAATCGGCATTGGTCGCGCATTCCTGAGGCATTTCGTTGGCTATCCGCTGTCGTTCTTTCCCTTTGGGTTGGGGTTTATATTCGCCGCTTTAAATTCCCGTGGACGAGCGCTACACGATTTGATCGCGAATACGATTGTCGTGCGTGAACGAAGCTAATAGTCATGAATGATGTACTGAGTGATGAGTGATGGATGTCCGAAATCTGGTCTTGAAGATCTGAGATCTCAAATCTGAGATCTGAAATCGAAACGCATGCCTGAGCTAATTGTTAAATACCCCGATCGAGCGCCCGACCGCTTTCCGTTGGGACGCCTGCGCATCACCCTGGGCCGTTCAGCCCGCAACGATCTGTGCATCCCCGATCCCTTCGCCTCGCGAGTACACGCGGAAGTGCGTCGTGAAGGTGAGGAATATTTTCTTCAAGATCTTGGTTCGGCGAACGGCACACTTTACAACGGCGGCGCCGTGGAAGGCACGATTCCGCTGACAGCCGGCGGACGCATTCAGATCGGCGAAACGGAAATTGTTTTCGACGACGGTAGTTATCACTCCAGCATGGGCGCGACGATGATCACCGACAACTCGTCGACGTCGCTGCCGGAAGCAACGATTGCGCTCGCTTCCGGCGATCGCACCACTTCAGGACTGCTCGAAGCTATCGAGGGCGCACGCTCACTACCCACGGACAATTCCGCTGCTCGCGTCGCTCGTGAAGGCGATTTGCTCGCGCTGATTAGCAAGGTGGGAGTCACACTCCTTAGTTCGTCTACCCTCGAACAAACGTTGGAACAGATTGTGTCGCTGGTATTCGAAGCTGTGCCCGCCGATCGCTGTCTACTGATGATGCGCGACGACGCCAGCGAAGAGCTGAAGGTCGCAGTTGCGCGGCTTCGTGATCGCGTCGGCGAGGTTGGCGAAATTCGCGTCAGCCGAAACGTGATGGACGAAGTCGTAATCAAAGGCCGATCAGTTTTGACTTCCGATGCGCAACACGATCCACGTTTTGCGAGCGGCACCGTCGTCCTGCAAGGCGTTCGTTCCGTGCTAGCCGTGCCGTTGGGAGTTTCGGAAAAAGTTTTCGGGATCATCTATGCCGACTCACCCATCGCCGAAGGACGATTCACTGAAGACCATCTCAAGGTCTTGACGACGCTCGCTTCAGTAGCAGCAATTCGCGTGGAAAATGCTCGCTTGATGGAGGCGCGCTTACAGCAGGAGCGACTCGAACGCGAGCTGCAGTTGGCGATGGAAATTCAGCAACGTTTTCAACCAACGGCGCCGCCGGTGGTTAAAGGCTACGAACTTCAGGGCATCAGTTTTCCCTGTTACGAAATCGGGGGCGACTACTACGATTTCATCGAGCGTGATGATGGCCGTTTGGTGATCACCCTGGGAGACGTTTCAGGCAAGGGAACTGCCGCGGCGCTGCTTATGTCGTCGCTGCATGCGGCGATTCATGCGCAAACCGGTTCACACGACACGCTGGTCAAGACGATCTCTGCCGTCAATCGTTATCTTGCTGACAACATTCCGCCCAATCGCTTCGTCACGTTGTTCTACGCCGAACTTGATCCCGAATCGGGAGCCCTCTCGTTTCTGAATGCCGGACACAACCCGCCGCTGATTGTTCATGCCGCCGGGACCGTCGAACAGCTGGCTTCCGGTGGACTGCCGCTGGGAATCAAGGCCGACGCCGATTATCGCGAAGGCCGCACCACTTTGCAGAACGGCGACGTGCTGGTGATTTATTCAGATGGCGTGACCGAGGCGGCCAGCCCGAGCGGTGAAGAATTCGGACCTACCAGACTGTATGAAGTGGTTTCGCGAAACGTCGAATCGTCGGCCGCCGGAATTCGTGATCGCATTGAATCGGCGTTGACCAAGTTTTCGCAAGGCACGCAAGCCGCCGACGACATCACGTTAGTCATCGTCAAGCGTCAGGCGGAGACTCGTCAATTGAGCGCCAGCGCGTTGCGGTGATCTCATCAGCTTCATCAAATCAAAAGTTCTGTGCCTTCGTCTGGAGCAAACCACCGCTGCCACCGCAAGAAGGCGACTTCTACAACTTTGTTTCCCGGGTTAACGACAATCAGCTTAACTGAAGTGTCGTAATCGGAGTGTTTGCCGGAAGTTTGTATTCCTGGCGTTTCTGCGGTTAGGACTGATGAGATTCCACTGACCGCAGCGACCCAGAGCAAATCTGGGAACGGTTCTTTATTCCTTCACGTACGCGCGCATTTCTACCAACGCGTCATGGTGTTCCTTCGAGAACACATACTCGCGATCGCCGATCTTCATCGTCAAAGTTTTTCCATTAGTCATTCGCACAAACGCCGGGTAGGGAATTGGCAAGGAGAGATACTCGGAGAACTTGTCGCCGTACTTCGATGTCGAGAACTGCTGGGTAGTTTCGAAGACAACTTTGTCATCGGCCAGGAAGGTGATTTTTGGCGCACCGGGAAAGAGAGACTTATCGGACGACGAAGAGAAGTCGAACCGGATCTCTTTTGGAGCGATCGGAGATGGGTCGGCAGCGGTGACCTTACCGGGAAGCGTGTAGTGTGGCGTTACTAAAAAGCCGTCATTGATATCGCCCTCAAGTTGCAGTTCTCTGACAACGATATCGGTTTGTTTGAGTCCCGCCACATAGGCTGCTGTGGTGTGCTGCACAGCGGAGAAATCGCTGGGCCGGCGCAAAGGAGTTCCGGTATTGTCAAAGCCGTAGGAACCAAGACCTTCCGTGGAATGAAAGACAATAAACCTGGTTTCCTGCAGGACGAAGGCCACCCAAATCGCGCTGACTTCTTTAATTGGCGGATAGTGTTGCGACACAAACGTCGCCGTTTGCTGTGCGCGCTCGGCGCGGGCCGGCAGGTCTTTGCTGTTCAGAGGAGAATTAACAAAGGTTATTCGCAGCACGTCGTTAGTGAGGTAAACACCAACACCTGCTTCACCATATTCCTTGACGAGTGCCGCGTGAAGTTTACTTAGGTCGCCCAGCTTCTGCACAGTTCCTTTGCAGCCCGCGGCTAATAGGCAAAGGAAAAGTAGTAAGAAGATGCGGCGCGTCAACATAACGAAATCAATCGGTTGGTTTGCCTTGCAATAGCGTATCGCAAAAGAGCGTCTGCGGACCATTCTCATTGCAAATAGCAAAACTTGGTTTGGATCCATCGTCGTTGCCTTCGTACATGTTGACGCCTGCATATTCTCCCTTGGCATTGAGGATGTAGAACCTAACGTAGAAGTTGGGATTGCCCTTGCTGTTTAGCAAACGCTTCTCGACTGTGCTTGCCTTAATGCGACGCAGCGCTTCCATGCCGGCGTCTTTCGGATGACTGCCGCGACGCATTTCTTCCACAATCAGAAATGAACAGAGATTGTAGAGATTTGCTTCGCCGCGTCCGGTTGAGCCGGCCGCGCCAACGGCGCCGTCGACATACAATCCGGCGCCCAGAATGGGCGAATCACCCACACGTCCGGGAATCTTCCACGACAGCCCGCTCGTGGTGGTGACGCCGGCAATTTCTCCCTTGGAGTTGATGCCGTTGCAGTTGATGGTGCCGTGCAGGTTTTCCTCTCTGATCGAACCTTCAGCCAGCATCTCCAGGGCGGCGCGCCGGCCGGCCTCGGCTCGCGTTTTAGGATCGAGGTAATGCGCCGGATCGATCTTGCGTTTCCACTCGAGCCAGAGCTTGCGCGAGTGGTCCGTGTTGAGATCGTCCTCGATTTTAAAACCCATGCTGCGGGCAAAATCCTGGGCGCCTTTACCGACCAGCAAATGATGGTCAGTGTTTTCGAGCACTGCCTTCGCCACCAACGATGGAGTGCGCACGCCCTCCAGCCCGGCAACTGCGCCCGCGCGCTTCTTCGGTCCATGCATGCACGACGAATCGAGTTGCACTACGCCGTCTGCGTTCGGCAGACCGCCGTAGCCAACGCTGTCGTCTAGTGGATCGAGCTCGACGATGTTGACACCAGCGATGACCGCATCAAGCACGTCAGCGCCTTGCGTCATCATCGTGAACGCCTTCTGCACCGCGGTTACGCTTCCGCCATTTTTGAATTTGTTTCCATTAGCCGAGGAGACGACAACTGGTTTCACCCCCGTTTGTTTGATGATGTTGGGAAACTGAAGAACGGATCCTTTGGCGCTCGCAAGCGTGAGTCCGGCTGCGGCGCTATTGCGGATGAATTCTCGTCGTTTGATCGTCATAGATTTTCCTTTATCCGTTCAGCAGTTTTTGGTCCAATGCCGTCGACCTGGTCCAATCCACCCCCGGCGACAAACTCTTTCAAGGCCGCGCGCGAAGACACCTTGAACTTTTGGTGAAGCATTGCGGCGGTCTTCGGGCCGATGCCGGGAATCTCCAGCAGCTCAAGCACGCTATCGGGAGTTTCTTTAATGATTCGCTCCCACGCGTCAAACGTACCGCGCTCGAGGAGTTCGATGATTTTTCCAGCGATCGCTTTGCCGACTCCGGGGATCGACTGCAGTCCTGCGAGGCCTTCCTCGGCGGCGATCTTTGCCATTGGAATTGGCCAGGTGGCGATCGCCTCGGCCGCGTTTCGATACGAGCGCAGCCGAAAGGGATCGTCACCACGAATGTCCATCAAGGCGGCGAGACGGGAAAATCGGAGGGCTATAGCTTCGTTATCCACGCACTGATTCTCGACTACGAAGTGCAGTTAGAGGTCGGAAGCAATAGTCTACGTGCTGACCTGCAGGAGATCAAAGATTGAAGGATCCAAAAATTCTTCCTCTCAATTTGCGAGAGAGTTGGGGAGAGGGCTTACTTGCGATAAGCTTCGCAACCTCCCCCCGCCCCTCCAAAGGGAGGGAAGAAACGAACACGAAAGCGCAAAGCCAAACGACACGAAAGGTCCTTCAGTCACTTACAGGTAACGTCATGGCGGAAGAATTTCATCAAGTGACTTGAGCAATGCTTGTCCGCGCAGGCCGGGCTGCTTCTTCCGTGTTTGGCCGAGAGAGATGATCTTTGCATCCGGGCCGATTAGCAGCGTCGTGGGAAATGAATGAATGCGATAACGAGTTTGCAGTTGGTCGATACTTTCGTTCGTGGCCTGCGGCCATACCAAACCGTTCTTGCGCAGCCACGGTTTGATTTGAGAAAAGTCCGGATCGTTGTTCATCCCGAGTATCTCGAAGTCCCGTGCCTGATAGCGAGAGTAGGCTGCCTTCTGATAGGGAAGTTCGCGCCGGCACGGGCCACACCACATCGCCCAGAAATCGATCAGCACATACTTGCCCTTAAACTCCGAGAGCGTCCGTTTCTTCCCGTCGAAATCAGTAAACTGAAAGTCAGGCAAAGTCTCGCCCATGACGAGCTCGACGCGCTTGTAGTCTGACGCCTGATGCTCACGCATCACGATCTGGTTTTTTTCCAGATCAACTTTCTTCGTAGAGAAGTACTGGGTGCCAACGCGGAAGACAACAGTTTCCTCATGCGCTTCGGCGGCTTCGGGAGAGAAGTGATCGAGATCGATCTTGCCGTCGCCATCGCTATCGACGCCGAGCCAACCGTTGTTCAGCGTGACCTTCTTTGACTGCGCGTTGAAGCCATATTCAACGAGTGTTTTCTTCCCCTTAAGATCAACAGTTCCTTTCGCAAACGCTTCCTTGGTTTGCATCAGTAATGTTTCGCCTTCTTTCAACTCATCCCACGTGACACCCTTGTAGTACTGAATAACGATTGGATAAGTCTTGAACAAGGGATTCTGGAAGGGCAGTTCGACCGTGGTCTGGTAAACATAGGAGTCCTCCTCCTCGGGATGTTCCAGTGCAAACTTTTCATTATCTGCCAGCGTTCCGTCAGTGTTCAGGTCAGCGTAAATCACCGGCGCTTCGTCTTCTGATTCGGCCAGAATCGTTAGAATAGCTGACTTGTCGCGCAAGGGATCGTACAAACGGCCGGCGGTGAGCGTAACTCCGGATTCCGGTGGCGTTGCAAACTTCACCTTCGCCGGATCGCGCAGCGGGCGAAAAATAATTTGATCAGTGTCATCAGTATTCGGAACGAGCTGGCCATCGAGTGTGCCTAAATATTCGGCGTCGCCGGCATGAACCGAAGGCAATCCGAACGGCAGGCACAATACAAGCGCGACCAGTGCGAACGCGAGTCTGAGCAAGGTTGTATAACGGAGGCGAACTGAGTTTGAGGGGGCCATTGGGTATTCCTTGTTTACTACGGGGGTCGAACAAAAACGTGGCGATCCTAGTTTCGGAGCGTCGCGACTGTCAAACCAAATCAAGACAAAAATTAGCCGCGGATTAACGCAGACAAAGGCGGATCGCGACGGTGAGTCAAGTATGTGAACGCCCTTGGGAGAGGGACTAGCTGCGCAAGACCACCACCCAACCCTGCCCCCAAAAGGAGAGTGCTCACGCGACGATCATTGTGCCGGTGCCGCTGTCAGTGAATATTTCGCTGAGGAGCGCGTTGCGGGTAGTGCCGCTGATGATGTGCGCACTATGCACGCCGCGCCGCAGCAGCGCTGTGATGCTCTGAAGTTTCGGAATCATTCCGCCGGTTGCGGTACCGTCCGCAACCATTGCTTCCGCTTCGTCGGCTGACAGACGTGAGAGTTTGGTGGCGGGTTCACCAGCCCGCAGGTAAAGTCCATCTACGTCGGAAAGCAAAATTAGTTTTTCTGCTTTCAACTGCAGGGCGATTTCCGCCGCAATCGTGTCGGCATTAATGTTGAAGACAGTGCCTTCCGCGTCCGCGCCGAGCGACGAAATCACCGGCAAATAACCCTGACCAAGCAACACGGTCAGCAAACGCGAATTGATTTCAACTACGTCGCCAACGTGTCCGAAGTCGACGTGTGAGCGCTCGCCCGTTTCGCGATTCAAAATTTCTTTCGGCGGACGGCGTTCGGCATGAACGATGTTGCCATCCACTCCTGATAATCCCACCGCTTCAATTCCACGATTGCGCAACGCGGCTAAAATGTCAGTATTGATCTTGCCAGCGAAAATCATCTTGGCCATCTCGAGCGTGGCGTCGTCGGTGACGCGGCGGCCTTCGATAATTGTTTGTTCGACGCCCATCTTCGTGGCGAGTTCACTCAACTGCTTGCCGCCGCCATGAACCACGCAGATGCGTATGCCGACCTGATGCAACAGCGCCAATTCTTCGGCGAGCGAGCTGAGGTTTTCGCGATGCTCAGTGGCTTTGCCGGAAAGCTTAACGACGAAAGTTTGTCCCTGAAAGCGTTGAATGTATGGCAACGCCTCGCGCAAAAGATCGAGACGTAACTGATCGCCGACTTGGTTGGTATTTGTCATATCGCTCTACATTAGTAGTGATGAGTACTGAGTTGGATTCCGAAGTTGTCTTTTACTCATCACCCCTGACCCATCACGCAACACTGAGTACTCATCACGCAACACTCAGTACTTTAGTCAGGATCGCTTTCTGCACATGCAGCCGATTCTCCGCTTCGTCAATTACCATCGAAGCCGGTGAATCGATTACGCCGTCAGTAACAATCACGTTACGTCGCACCGGCAGACAGTGCATAAAAATCGCGTCGTTGGTCCGCGCCATTTTCTGTTCATCGACAATCCACTGCCGCCGAAACTGGGCGCGTTCTTCGATCTCCCGGTCAGCCCGCCCGTAAAACTGCTTCGCACCCCAACTTTTTGCATAAATCACATCGGCCTGGTTGTAGGCGGCCTCGGCGTTATTAACCACTTCAACACTGCCCCCAGCTCCTGCCGATTGTTCCTGGATTTGCCGCAGCAGTTCATCGTCGAGTTCGTACCCGCGGGGGTGTGCGATGACGACGTTGTGTCCCATCTGCGCCGCGGCGAGTGCAAAACTATTCGGCACGGCCATCGGCAACGGCTTCGGATGCCAGGCCCAGGCGAGTACCACTCGCTTCCGTTCCTGACCAAACTTTTCGCGAATCGTCATCATGTCTGCCATTGCCTGGCACGGGTGATACATTGCCGATTCCAAATTGATGATGGGCACATTCGCGTGTTTCGCAAACGCGGAAAGCACCGGGTCGAGCCGTTCTTCTCTCCAATCTTTCAGCGCCGCAAAAGTGCGCACACCGATGGCTGCGCAATAACGACCAAGTACGCGCACAAACTCAGCGACGTGTTCAGTCTTGTCGCCATCCATCACTGCCCCGTCGCGATGTTCGAGGGTCCAACTCGTGCCGCCCGGTTCGAGCACAACGGGATTGCCACCGAGTTCAAAAATTCCAACCTGCATCGAGGCGCGCGTGCGCAGACTGGGATTGAAGAACACGAGGGCCACCGATTTTCCAGCGAGCAACTGCGCTGGTTCGCGCTGTTGCTTCAACTGCAACGCCGCGTCGATCAGTTGGTTCAACTCTTCGCGCGAATAGTCAGCGGTAGTTAAGAAATGTTTCATCTTTCATGTCACGCTGGCTGTTTCGTGTTTTTTAATGGGTTTTCGTTTGGTGTGAGTTCGGGGTTACAAAACCTGAAAGAAAACCACTAACAAACACGAAAGAAAATCTAACCCACACGAAAAGTACTCCCAACCTTTTTACCCAGCACTCCCGCGGCGTGAAGCGAGTCGTGTCAGACCATACAAACTGATCACCAGCCAAAACACTTCCATCAATAGCGCCGACAGGTTGAACCGAAACAACAAGGAAATGATTACCAACGACGCGCCCAACGAGTTCAGCAGTAAATAGGTCAACGATGACGGCGACATCTTCTCCATCTGTAGTAGCAGGTAGGCGATGACCATTAACAACACACCGGCGTTGCCAACCAGATCAAACCAGCTGTAATCCACGTCTTCCTCCGTGCTCTTAGTTCAGCTCTCGAAGCGCCGTAATCAATAGGTCAACTTCACCTCGCTGCAAACACAAAGGCGGCAGCAAGCGCAGCACTTTCGTATCGCTGGAGGTGCCCGTGATGATCTTTCGTTCGAGCAGTGCTTTGTGAACGGGCGCCGCCTTTTCCGCAAACTCCAGACCTAACAAAAACCCGCGCCCATGCACCGCGACAACCTGCGAAATCCTGGCCAGCTGATCTCGCAAATACGCTTCCACCGATTTCACATTCGCGAGCAGCGCGTCGCTTTCAATCGCTTCCAGCGTCGCTGTGACTGCAGCCATCGCTACCATCCCGCCACCGAACGTGGTTCCCAGATCATTCTCCTTGATCGCCGCGCTGATTTTTTCCGTTACCAGACACGCGCCCACGGGAATGCCGCTGCCCAGCGCTTTTGCCAGCGTGACAACGTCCGGCACAACGTGGTCGCCGGCTTCACTACCGGCGAAAAACCAATCGCCGGTGCGGCCGACGCCCGTCTGCACTTCGTCATAAATCAAAACGATGCCGCGTTCGTCGCATAGTTCTCGCAGTGCGCGAAAAAATTCCGGCGCCGCTGTCTTAACTCCGGCCATCGACTGAATCGGTTCCAGCATAATTGCGGCGACTGATTCGTCGGCAACTGCCCGCACCGAATCGATGTTGCCAAACTCCGCTTCAAGATGTCCCGGCACATTTGGTTTGCCGATCTCGCGATACTTACCGAGAAAGGTGGCGCTGATTGCGTCAGCCGTACGCCCGTGAAAACCACCGGAGAAGGTGACGATGTTTTCGCGTCCAGTTGCCATACGGGCCATGCGCATCCCGTTTTCGTTGGCTTCGGTTCCGGAGTTGCAAAAGAAAGCTTTGGTCAGTTCCGGCGGTGCAACCGAAACCAGTTTCTCCGCAGCGCGTGCGCGCGTTTCGGAGTAAACCAGATTCGAGTAGAACAGCAGTTGGCCGGCTTGTTCTCGAATTGCCGCGACAACGTGCGGATGCGCGTGTCCGGTGCCGGCGACGGCGTGACCGCCGTAAAGATCGAGGTACTTTTCGCCGTCACTGGTGTAAACCCAAACGCCTTCGCCACGTTCGGCAACCACCGGCATTTTTTTGTAAGTGGCCAGTTGATAGCGCTCTTCAAGCGCCACGACGCTTTCAGTTTTCGATTGTGTTTTGGTGCTCATATGATTGACCGCCAAGACGCCAGGAGCGGCTGTTTGTCCCCTCTCCCTTTGGGAGAGGGAAGGGAGAGGGATTTAACTTGGCTAACACCCTCCCCTCTTTCCCCTCCCAACGGGAGGGGATTGCTATGCTTCACCCAACCCTCGTACCATTCGGAACCGGAGTTTCCGGAACAGCCAACACCGGCGTGACGCCATCCGCGTAGCCAATGTCGAACAACATGGCTTCAGACGTTTCGCCCAGCATCTTCCGCGGCGGCAGATTGACGACGAACAACGCTTGTCGGCCAACGATCGCCTGGACGTCTTCGCGTTCCTGCTTCATGCCGGCGAGAATGTTTCGCCGATGATCGCCAAAATCTACCACCAGCCTTACTAACTTGTCCGAACCGGCAACATCTTCCACGACCACGATCGTGCCCACGCGGATATCGATCTTTTCGAGTTCAGCCATAGCGATGGCTGGCTTTACTGGCGCAGGACTGAAGTTCATCACGGATTAGTTCCTATCAACATCAAGCCGGTGGTCTCCTCGAGTCCAAACATCAGATTCATGTTTTGCACCGCCTGCCCGGCCGCACCTTTTACCAGGTTGTCGAGCGCGGAGAAGACCACTGCCTGTTTCCCGCGCACCGCAAATCCCAAGTCGCAAAAGTTCGTGGTCTTTACCCAGTTAATGTCCGGCGAACCCTTTACCGTGCGAACAAAAAAAGAGTCGCGATAAAAGTCGGTAAAACTCTGTCGCAGTTGCTCCTCGCTTAAGCTCTCTTTTGTCTCGACGTAAATCGAGGAAAAAATGCCACGCGCAACTGGCAGTGAATGGGTCATGAAAACCAGCTCGTTGTTCCAGTCGCCGACGTGCTGCAGCTCCTGTTCAATTTCGGGGACGTGCTGATGCGTGAATGGCTTGTACGCGTAAAAGGAATTCATGCGTTGCGGATGATGTGTGTTTGCCGCAGCCTTCGCGCCTGAACCCGACGAGCCAGTTTTGGCATCGACGATCACGCGTCCGGAAATCAGATCGTTCGCGACCAGCGGGGCGAGACCGAGCAAAGTTGCGGTAGCAAAACAACCCGGATTGGCAATTAGTCGCGCGCCGCGCACTGCCTCACGATTTGTTTCTGTCAACCCGTAGACAAAATTGCTTTGCGCCTGCATCGCTGTGTGCGCCCGGCCGTAGTGCTTTTCGAATGACTGCTGATCGCGGAGACGGAAGTCACCCGACAGATCGATGACTTTCATATTGTTTGGCAATCGCGGCACGAGTTCCATCGCCTGGCCATGTGGCAGCGCGAGAAAAACGCAATCAATCTCAGCTAAGGGGGACGGGTCGTCGGGTGCCGCACAAAACGTCAGATTGGTTAAGCCTTGAAGATTTCGATGGACTTCGCCGACCGGCTTGCCCGCTTGTTCATTCGCCGTCACGAAAACAATTTCGACGTTAGGGTGAAAGAGCAGGATGCGGAGCAACTCCGATCCGCCGTAGCCTGAACCTCCATAAATTGCGACTCTCAGTTTCATTTTAAGTACTTTGGTTTAGTCCTATGTCCAACGTCCAAAGCCCAATTCCGCGGTGCTACCTTGAATGACCAATGCAAAATAAATGGCTGTGACCCAGGTCTTGTTTCAAGCAGCTAAACAAGGACTTTGGACGTTCGACTTTGGACTTTGGACTGTATTAAACCGAAAAGTCTTTCCCCGTTTCGCCGTGCATTGGCCGCCGGTACACCAAACTCCTTCTCAATGAAATCCTCGCCCATCTGCGAGTCGGTGACGGAACCGGCAATCACATCGATTTCGAGCCCGCGTTGGCGGAGCAACTGAATCCCGCCCCACGCGCCGACGTAGTCAGAAGCACAGAAAACAAAACCAGCAGTCGCGTCACGTAGTTCTGCATCGTCAAGTACGGAATCGACGGAATAACCGCCCAGCAGTCCGTCGCCTAATTCGATCACGATCAAATCCGGTTCTCTCTCATTCAAACGAGCAATGATCGCCTTGGCGACTGACGCCAGATTTGTTACTCCAACAGTTGACGGCAAACCGCAATCGAGAAAGCTGGCGATGGCAATCGCGCCGTGGTCGGCCATGTTGAGCGTGTCGCGCAAGCAGGCGATACCGGAAAGTTTCGCCGCGGCTACCCGTAGACCAGCGCGCGTCGCTTGCTTGATCAACTCTGTGGCGGCGTAAGTCTTGCCGCTGTTCATGCAAGTGCCGGCGATGATCACCAGCGGGGCGGTGTTACCCAAACTCACACGCGGCGACAACGCAGCGTCAGCGATATTGATAACGCGGCCCTGTTCGTCACTCGCCAGACCGATAACTTCAACTTGAATTGCATCGCTCAAACTTGAATGGTGGCCGGTACAACTTCCAATCACACCGCCCATGTTCAGCAAGTGCAGGCCGTCGCCGGCATTCACCATCACCGGAACATCGCCGACAAAACCCTTCAAAGCACGACGGCGACCGAGCACGCCAATCAACACGTCGCCCGGATTTATTTTCGCGAGGCGGCCCGTCGGAAGTTCGAGCATGTTGTAAGTGGCGCTGTCAGTCAGGGCGCGCACTACGACCACGTCGCCGGCCTTTGGTGCGTTTGTCGAAGGAATCACTGCCACTGTTCGGTCGAGATTCAGCGGCGACGTTGCGGACCCGATCTTGTCGGCGTCGATGATGTTGCTTGCTTTGTTCATCTCAACTATGCCCCCCTCCCAATCTCAGTCGCAGCGCATTCAGCTTGATAAAGCCCTCGGCGTCTCGTTGGTTGTAAACAGTGTCAGCTTCAAACGTGGCGACGTTTTCGTCGTAGAGTGAATGCGGCGAACGCCTGCCGACCACGATCGTGTTGCCGCGGAAGAGTTTTAGACGGACATCGCCAGTGACGCGAACCTGCGTTGCATCCACCATCTTACGCATCAGCTCAAACTCCGGTGAGAACCAGAAACCGTAGTAAATGCTTTCCGCAAACTTCACGCTCAGCGAGTCGCGCAAGTGCATTACTTCCCGATCAAGCGTGATCGATTCGAGCGCGCGATGCGCAGCTTGCAAGATCGTCACGCCCGGAGTTTCGTAAACGCCGCGCGACTTCATGCCTACAAAACGATTCTCAACCAGATCAACTCGACCAATGCCATGCGCGCCAGCC
Organism: Pyrinomonadaceae bacterium; assembly: GCA_035472495.1. Taxonomy (GTDB): domain Bacteria; phylum Acidobacteriota; class Blastocatellia; order Pyrinomonadales; family Pyrinomonadaceae; genus PSRF01. Next base: position 24,459 of record DATIPD010000013.1, read on the forward strand.
AACTGATTTAGACTCTCAAGCAAAGCTACCGGTCCAAGTTTGTTGCCGTTAATGGCAACGGGCTCGCCGTGCTCGAACGAGAGTTCAAGATATTCGGCTTCTGACTTGGCGTTTTCCGGCGAGCGCGTTAACTGAAAAATATTTTCTGGCGGCTCCGCCCAGGGGTCTTCTAGAATTCCCCCTTCATAAGAAACGTGCATCAGATTTCGATCGGTGGAGTAAGGCTTCTCCTGGCTGGCCGTTATCGGGATATTGTGTTCTTTGGCGTAGGCAATCAGATCGCTGCGGCCCTTGAACTCCCATTCACGCCACGGCGCGATGACCTTGATGTCGGGCTGTAAAGCGTAGTAAGTCAGTTCGAATCGCACCTGATCGTTGCCTTTGCCGGTGGCGCCGTGCGCGACGGCGTCTGCGCCTTCGCTTTGTGCGATCTCTATTTGACGTTTCGCAATCACCGGACGGGCGAGGGAAGTGCCAAGTAAATAAACTCCCTCATACACTGCGTTGGCCTTGACCGCTGTCCAAACATAATCGCGGACAAACTCTTCGCGCAGATCTTCCACGAAGAGTTTTGCGCCGCCAGTTGCCAGTGCTTTCTCTTCGAGCCCGGTTAGCTCTTCGCCCTGTCCGACATCAGCGCAATAACAAATCACTTCGCAGGCGTAACGTTCTTTCAACCAGCGAAGCATTACCGAGGTGTCGAGTCCGCCTGAGTAAGCCAAAACGATCTTGTTAATCTTATCTTCAGTCACCGTACGTTCCTCTTTTAAGTCTGGAGTCTCCAGTCACCAGTCCACAGTCTGTTCATTGTAGATACCTGCTAACAGCTTCGACTGTGGACTTCAGACTGTCGACTCTAGACTGTCTTTCACCCAAACAATTCCCAAATTCCTTTCATAACAACCCGCTGCGCCTTTTGGTCGCGGACGGCAACGAAGATTGTGTCTTCTCCCGCCAGCGTTCCCACGATGTCGGGAATTGCCGCGCGATCGATCTCAACTGCGACCGCCGACGCCAGCCCTGGTTCAGTTCTCGCTACCACAAGATTCTCGCCAGAGAGATCTACTGCGAGCAGACCGCGCGCCGCAGCTCCGTTTGCATGCGGCACAGTGTAGTGCCCGCGATGCTTCACAATTCCCAGCTCTTCTAAATCGCGCGACAGGCTCGACTGGGTTGCCGGGACGCCAGCGCTTTCGAGCGACTCGCGCAGCTCGGCCTGAGTGCTAAACGGCTTGGCCTTAATCAGGCTCAAAAGTCTCTTCTGGCGTAAATTCTTCTGCATATTCATCTATGCACTTTCTACGCATAACCGATGCATAGATGCATAAACTAGCAGCCGGGGATGGCTGAGTCAACGCCAGGAAGGCTAGTTCAAAGTCTAAAGTCCAATGTCCAAGGTCAAGCTTGACTAGAAAGAACTTTGGGCCTTGGACGTTGGACTTTGGACATTCCTGTTATATTGCTCCCATCATTTCAGCAGGCAGGTAGTAAAGAACATGTGTAGAAATATTAAGACGCTTCACAATTTCAAACCGCCCGCAAGCGAGGAAGAGATTCGCGCGTCGGCTCTTCAATTCGTGCGCAAGCTCAGCGGGACCACCAAACCATCCAAGACGAATGAGGCTGCGTTTAATCACGCGGTCGACAAAGTCTCCGATGTTGCTCGTGAGCTGTTGCAGTCTTTGGTCACCAGTGCACCGCCGCGGAATCGCGAAATTGAAGCGGCGAAGGCGCGTGAGCGGAGCGCCAATCGTTTTCGTTCTGATGCTGCTCCCGCAAACTGAACCCACTTCGCTATGCCAACCTATCTCAGACAAGTTGCCTTGCCCGGTACACTTGCGCTGACGTTGGTTCTGATCGCGACCGGATTCGCGCCTGCGGCGAATGCTGCAAAACGAAACGCGCGAAAATTTAAGTTGGTCGCGCACTCATGCGAGAGTGGTTGCAGCGATTCGTACGAGTCGCCAGACGGCAAGCCAATTTCTTTTGTCTACGCTTGTTACACGGACACTGCTGCCGACGCCCGCGCTGAGATTCAACGAATGGTGGCGGAAGGAACAGTGCTTAGCCGTTCGCGCCGAATTGGAAAAGGGAAGCGCAGCGAAAGAATTGTGATGCTCCACCCGCTCGCGGATGGAAAACGAAGCGCTACGATCTTTTGGTACCGCAAGGGCGACATCTGCTTCTCCTATATCGAAGCCGAGTCGCTCGCACTAGCACTGGAGTTTGAACGAAGCAAAACTGCTGTCGAGCCATTGTCGTCTTACGTTCGCGGAGCAAAGGGATAAAATGTCGCTAAGGAAAACACTCTTGCGTTTGTGCGTCGCCTCGTTAGTAGCACTTTGTTTTTTCCTGCCGGCGACTGCGCAGACAGAGAAGAAACAGGCTTGTGGCATTTTGATCGACAACACCGGATCCCTTAGATCGCAATTCGACATCGTGGTTGACGTGAGTAAAGGAATCATCGTCCGCAATTACCAGCGCGGTCCCGTGTCGCTTTTCTCATTCAAGAATGAAGGGGGAATATCCAGGGGCACGGCCGTAATTTCGTCTGACTTCGAGTGGAGTCAGGATAAAGACGATCTCGAAAACTCCCTCGACAGCATGTACATCGTTCCCGGACAAACGGCTTTGCTGGACGGGATCAGCCGCATGGCGCAAGAACTGAATACGAAGACAGCTGAAGACAAAGATGGGTTTGCGGGGAAGGTCATTTTTCTGATCACTGACGGCGAAGATCGCTCGAGCAAAATTAACGAGAAAGATTTGATCAAGCTGTTGAAGGACAGCGGCATTCAGGTCTTTGCAGTTGGTCTAATCCACGATTTGGATGGAACGGGTGGCTTTATGAGCAAGACCACCAAGGGCAAATCGGCTTCTTTCCTGGGGAGAATAACCAAGGAGACTGGCGGCCGGCTAGTGCTTGCCAAAACAAACAAAGACGATCCGCAAACTCTGCTGAGCGAGCTCTTTGCGAAATAAGGCTGAAGACTTCTAGCCTCGCTATGACGAAGGAAATTACGCAGGTTGACACGTTAACTGAGGCGCAACGCGCGAAGTTATTTGAGTGGGGCGAAAACATTTTTGGCGTGCGCGCCCATGAATTGACGTGGCGCCACAAGGATGTGCATTTCCTTTTGACTGTCGACGGCGAGTTAGTAAGTCACGTCGGCGTGTTGAAGCACGAGGTCAGCGTCGCTGGACGAGCGGTTATGGTTGGCGGTGTCGGCGGGGTGGTTACAATTCCAGCGGCACAGAAGCGTGGCTACGCCGTGGAACTCATGCGGCACACCGCGGAATTTTTCGCCCGCTGGGACGTTGCGGCCGGGTTGCTGTTTTGTTTGCCGCGCCGCGTCCTTTTATATCAATCTTTAGGTTGGCAACTACTTCATCAGCCCGTAATAATTCAACAGCCAAACGGTAGTATTGAATCACCGCTGGATGTCATGGTGCTTACGTTTGGACAGCCGTGGCCCGAAGGTAAGGTCGAACTCAACAGTTTGCCGTGGTGAGAAATCATTCAAGATTCCCTCTCCCGAAAGGGAAAGGCGATCAAGAATCAATTCGAAAGACACACGACATGGAAGAACAGCTGACACACGCCGGCGGAGTTGTGTTTCGCCGCCAGGATGAGAGCACGTTGTATCTAGTTGTTTCTTCTTCTGACAAACAAAACTGGGTGTTGCCAAAAGGTCACATCGATCCCGGTGAGTCAGCCGAGACGGCGGCGTTGCGTGAGGTTACGGAAGAAGCTGGAGTCATCGGAGAACTACTGCAGCCGCTGTCAACGCGAACGTTGATCAAGTTCGGCAAGAGTTGCCTGGTGCAGTATTTCCTGATTCGTGAAGTGAGCTCGACGAAAGCCACGGAGGGTCGCACGCTGCGTTGGGAACATGAACGCGCAGCGTTGCAATTACTGACATTTGCCGAGGCGAAAGCGGCGCTGCTGGAAGGGGCCGCGGCCTTGAAGAGTGAAGGCCCTTATTAACACCGCGGCTTTAGCCTGGTGTTGTGAAGCCTCAAAAAAGAGAAACCGTTAAGCGGTTTCCTAAAATGGGATGATGTCTACAACACGGGGCTAAAGCAACGGTGTGAATGAGACGAACTGACGTGATGACCCCCAAAGCAACATCAACCCTGATAGTCATCATCCTCGCTCTTGGTTTTTCGGCGTGCGGCCGCAGTAAGGCGGAGCCAACTTCACCGCCGGCCCCAGTTGTGGTTTCAACCCGATCTGAAAGTGCCGATCCAGATTTGGTCAAAAGGATTCGAACGCTTTGCGACGGCCTCGAAGGGGACATCGGCGTGGCGGTGATGCACGTCGAGTCAGGTCGGATGATCGAAGTTGAAGGCGCAAAGAAATTGCCGCTGTACAGCGTCTTCAAATTGCCGCTCGCGGTGACAGTTCTGAAAGAAGTTGAAGCTAAACGCGTTAAGCTCGACGCCAAAGTGCAGGTAAAACCGACCGATGTCGCGCCCGGTTCTCAATACAACACCGATCTCTGGCGCACCGCCCAGGAAAAAACTGTCACGGAACTGATTGAGCTGGCCATTGTTCGCAGCGACAACACCTCCGCCGACAAGCTTCTGCAGTTGATTGGTGGTCCATCAGCAGTGACGAAGCAAATGCGCGCGCTGGGTTTTTCCAACATCGAAATCGTGGTCACGACTCGCGAGTTCGCGGCGAACCGCGCCAAACCGAACACTGGAGCCGCAATCGATTTGGTGCAACTCATCGCAAAGCTACAAAAGGGCGAAATCCTGCAGCCGTCGCACACGTCGCTCGTTTTTGATTTCATGGAACGATCGAAGACTGGCGGTGACCGACGCTTGCGCGCATTTCTCCCATCAGGCACGCGCGTCGCCGACAAAACCGGCACGGGCGATGTGGCCACGAATGATGTTGGGTTAATAACGCTGCCTGAAAACAAAGGTCACCTGGCGATTGCGGTGCTGATTAGCGGGTCGAAACTTCCGGCCGAAAGGCAGGAAAAAACGATCGCCGACATCGCTCGCGCCGCTTACGATTCGTTTGTCTCTCAACCACAAGCGCACTAGCAGGGTGGGCTACGCAAATGAAAAGAGCATTCCGTTTGGCGCTGGTATTTGCCGCGGGTCTCGCCGTTGTAACCTTTCTGCCTTTGTACATTGAGCGCACGATGCTGCGCTCCTGGCGCACCGATCAGGTTGGCGACGTGATTGAGTGGGGCTGGAAAATTTGCTCGCTTAACACCTTCTGGGCTGACTATCAATATATCAGTCGTGAACAGGACCCAACGTTTTGGCTGAAGGTGAATCTGGCGCTCGCGTTTGTTTACGCATTGATGATTGCGCTGGTTGTAGATTTAATTCTGACGCGAAGAAAACGGAAGTCGAACGCGTTTAGTAGAGCGGCGAAATAGAGTATGCCGAAATACATTGCTTTTCTCCGCGCGATAAATGTCGGTGGCCACACCGTCAAGATGGATCAACTGCGCGCGCTTTTTGAGGAACTCGGATTCTCAAAGGTGGAAACATTTATCGCCAGTGGCAATGTAATCTTTGACTCTGCAGCGACGAACACGGCCACACTCGAGAAAAAAGTTGAGGCCTATTTACAAAAATCACTCGGCTACGCCGTCGCTACTTTCATTCGCACCGCTGCTGAAATTGCCAACGTCGCTCGTTATGAGCCGTTTGCAAAATCGAAGACGAAAGGCGAACACACTATTTATATTGGGTTCATGGCTAGTGAGCCAGAGAGGCAATCACTTAAGAATCTAATGGCGGCGGCGACGGAGGTTGACGAATTTCACGTGAATGGGCGCGAGCTCTACTGGTTATTGCGTACGAGCTTTACCGAATCACGGTTTTCCGGAGCGCGTTTGGAGAAGACGCTTGGTCAGGCTACCACGCTGCGAAATACCACGACGGTCAGAAAGCTCGCTGCAAAATACCCGCCGCCTAAATAACCAGTGCCCACCATCTTTTCACATGCCGTTTTCGCGACGACTGTTGGCCGTGCATATGTTAATGAACGAGTGCCGCTAAGTTTCTGGGTGCTCACGGCGATATGCGCGATGCTGCCCGATGTCGATGCGATAGGTTTCGCGTTCGGAGTTCCTTACGACAGTTTGCTGGGGCATCGCGGGCTGACGCACTCGATCGCATTTGCAGCGCTAGTTGGATTGCTGGTTGGCTTCTTAGCCAGCCGCGTTGTACCCCTGAGTCGCAGCAAGCTTGTCGTTTACTTTGCGCTCGTCACGTTGTCTCATCCATTGCTCGACGCGCTCACAAATGGCGGACGGGGAGTAGCGCTCTTCGCGCCGTTTAGTAATGCTCGTTATTTTTCCCCCTGGAGACCAATTGAAGTCTCGCCCATAGGAATGCGATTCTTTAGCGAACGTGGACTGGAAGTTTTGGCGAGTGAAATTATTTGGGTCTGGCTGCCGGCGTTGTTGATTTACCTGCTCACGCGAATGTATCGGAAGTCCCGAAGCGTTTGAATATATGACTGACCATATTTCGATAGCGAAAACGGACGAGGAGATTCAACGCTGTTACGAAGTGATGGCGGAGTTGCGTCCGCATGTATCGCGGGAAGATTTTCTAACTCGAGTGAAACGCCAGGCCGATATTGCTGACTACGAATTGGCCTTTCTGGCGGCGGACGACGGCGAGGTTAAAGCGGTCGCGGGCATTCGCATCACGGAGTCGTTGGCGTGGGGGAAGTACCTCTGCGTTGACGATCTGATCTCAAAGAGCGAGGAACGCTCAAAGGGCTACGGCGGCGCTTTGTTTGACTGGCTGGTCGAATACGCCAAACACAATGGGTGTGATCAGTTTCACCTCGATTCCAATGTGCAGAGATTTGCAGCGCACCGGTTCTACCTGGGCAAGCAAATGAGTATTGAGGCGCATCATTTTGGAATGAAGCTGAAAAGCCAGGACGAGATTCGGGTGAAGTAACCTGGTTGAGTCTTTAATGGTGAGACTTTCGTGTGGTTTTGTTTTTGGTTCGTGTTTTTTAGTGGACTTCTTTTACTGTTAGGCCAAAGACGCGCGTGACCATTAAAAGAACACGAAACGAAGACCACGAAAAAACACGAACCTGAAATGTGATCGGTTACGCTGCTTTGTTCTGATTTCATTTTTTCGCAGACTACTATGCCGACAACAACCGAGACTCCCAACGTGCTTGAAACCGAACGTCTGACGTTGCGCAAATTATCGTGCGACGACGCAGCGTTCATTCTTAACCTCGTTAACCAGCCTTCTTTCCTGCGCTACATCGGCGACAAAAACGTTCACAACAACGACGACGCCATTCGTTACCTGACGACTGGACCGCTGGCGAGCTATAACCAGTTTGGTTTTGGTTTGTACCTGGTGACAGTAAAGGAAACGGGTAAGCCGGCGGGAATGTGCGGTCTGCTGAAGCGTGACTCGCTACCAGACGCGGACATCGGCTTCGCGTTTCTACCGGAGTATTGGTCTCAGGGTCTGGCGTATGAGTCAGCGGCTGCGGTGCTTCATTACGGTTGGCAAACCTGCGCGCTGAAGCGAATTCTCGCAATCACCTCACCAGACAACGATCCTTCAATTCGCTTGCTGGAACGACTCGAATTCAAGTTTGAAGGGATGACAACATTGGCGCCCGATCAATCTGAGGTCCGACTGTTTGGACTGAATGCGCCAGATTCTGACAACACGAATTGAGTTATCGTTCCGAATGTACCAGCCGTAAAACGGTTGGCCTGATGGCCCTGCGGGCTTGCCCGATAAATAGGGCATTGTTCGCACGTGCTATCTTCAGCTCAACACCAGTAGATGGCTGGGATAGCCGGCACGACCTTGCAAATGTTCGCCAGGCTTTGTAATAACTAACGCGATTAAGACGATCGATCTGGAGGAAAAATGAAACGAAACGCTTCGGCTGTTTGGAATGGTGGACTTAAAGACGGCAAAGGAACGATCTCAACTGACAGCGGTGTTCTTGCAAATACGCAATACTCTTTCAGCACGCGCTTTGAAGACGGAATCGGCACGAACCCGGAAGAATTAATCGCTGCTGCCCACGCCGGTTGCTTTTCGATGGCGCTGTCGGGACAACTTGGCAAGGCAGAACTGACCGCGGAAAGCATTCGCACCACCGCTGCGGTAACTCTCGACAAGCTCGAAAGTGGATTTGCGATAACCAAAGTTCACCTTGATGTTACGGCGAAAGTTCCCGGCGCCACCGCTGAAGCATTTCAAACAGCAGCCAACAATGCGAAGGCCGGTTGTCCCGTTTCGAAATTGCTAAACGCGGACATCACGATGGAAGCTCGCCTGGAATCATAGTTACTGCCTTGTTTGACGGAGGATCCATTGATGATTAGCAAGCCCATCCGTTTTCTAAATGCAATCGCTTTGACGTTCGCGATTTTAGCCTGCTTCAACCTGGGCACAGCGCAAACACCGCAGGGAACACTGCCGAGTGAAATGCCCGCAACGGTTGAACCGACGAACTATGGGTTTGATTACATTCGCCGCGAAGCCATGATCCCGATGCGCGACGGCGTCAAACTGCACACGGTAATTCTGGTACCCAAAGGCGCAAAGGGCGCGCCGATTCTGTTGACGCGTACGCCTTATGACGCTGACGATCTCACCACTCACCTCAATAGCGCCCACCTGGGATCGAGTCTGTATGGCTATGACAACGCGACTGACGTGATTGTGGAAGGTGGCTACATCCGCGTCGTTCAGGACATTCGCGGCAAGTATGGTTCAGAAGGCGACTACGTCATGAATCGCCCGATTCATGGGCCACAGAACCCGACCGCTGTCGATCATGCAACTGACACTTACGACACGATCGATTGGCTGGTGAAGAACACTCCGGAAAGCAACGGCAAGGTTGGCATTCTCGGAATCTCGTACGATGGCTTCCTGCCGCTGATGGCGCTCATCAATCCGCATCCAGCGCTCAAAGTGTCAGTGCCAATGAACCCGATGGTTGACGGCTGGCGCGGTGACGACTGGTTTCACAACGGCGCTTTTCGCCAGCAGGGAATGAACTACATCTACGAGCAGGAAGCCACTCGCCGGAACGAAGCGAAATGGTGGACCACTCACTTCGATGACTACGACATGTACATGGAATCTGTCTCAGCCGGCGAGCTCGGCAAAAGGCGCGGGCTCGAGCAGGTGGGGTTCTGGCACAAGCTGCTGGAACATCCGAGCTACGACGCGTTCTGGCAGGATCAAGCGGTCGATCGCGTGCTGGCCCAACAACCGTTGAAGGTCCCGGTAATGCTGGTCCACAGCCTCTGGGACCAGGAAGACATCTACGGCGACATCGCGGTTTACAAAGCGATCAAGCCCAAGGATACCCAGAACGACAAAGTTTTTCTGGTGCTTGGTCCCTGGCATCACGGGCAGGAGATCCGCGAAGGGAGCGCGCTCGGCGCCATCAAATTCAACAGCGATACTGCGCTCACGTTTCGCCGCGACATTCTGCGCCCGTTCCTCGACCATTATCTTAAGGACGGACCCAAGCCGGACATTACGCCGGTGATGGCGTTTGAGACCGGCACGAACAAGTGGCTGCGGCTTCCTTCCTGGCCCGCCGGCTGTCCTGGTGGTTGCCTGGTGAAGCCGACGCCGTTGTACTTGCGCGGGAATTCGAAGTTGAGTTTCGACGTCGCCAAATCTGGCGAAGGAGATTACTACGAATACATTTCGGATCCAGCGAAGCCAGTGCCTTATCGCGCGCGACCAATCGACAACGACACGTGGCGGCAGTGGCTGGTTGACGATCAACGCGAAGCTTCAGGGCGACCGGATGTGGCGGTGTTCATAACTGACACGTTGACTTCGCCGGTAAAGATCAGCGGTGAGCCCATCGCGAATCTGATTGCCTCAACCAGTGGCACTGATTCGGACTGGGTAGTGAAAGTGATCGATCTTTACCCCGACGAAGTTGCGGGCCAGCCAAACATGGGCGGTTACCAGTTGATGATTTCCGCTGACATTTTCCGCGGCCGCTATCGTGAGAGTCTGGCTGAGGCGAAACCGATCGCCGCAAACACGCCGCTGCTTTATCGTTTTGCGTTGCCGACGGCGAACCATGTGTTCCTGCCGGGACACCGGATCATGGTCCAGGTGCAGTCGAGTTGGTTTCCCCTCTACGACCGTAATCCGCAAACGTTCGTTAAGAATATTTTCTGGGCGAAGCCGGAGGACTACCGCAAGGCGACGCAAAGAATTTATCACGCGCCAGGTGATTCAAAACGCGAGAGCTTTGTTGAGTTGCCGGTAGTGACGATGCCATAGTCAGATGCCATCGTCCGACATATCACGTCGAGCAATTGGTTTCTAATCTACTCATTTACCTCGTCAATGAAGGGCCTCACAAATGAAAGTCTCACACTTGCTTCTGATCAGTGTCGTTTTCTGCGTACTTGCGCTTGGATCCTCAAACGCGTTATCGCAGCGCCCGCGCCCCAGGCCTACCGCGGCGCCAGCTCCCCAACAGGAAACACCGTCTCAGAAAGGGACTTTGCAGGACTTTTCTCAAGCGGAGATCAAAGCCGCGAGGAAGAAAGGCGTGCTGGAAAGCGAGCTGATTCCCTATCTACAACGCAAAAGGGAAGGCCCTGAAAAAATCAACCTCGATCAGCCGCGGGTCATCGTAAGCAATCCACCTCAAGCAAAGCAGGGCGCGGTTAGTGGTGGTGCTTGTATCAACGGTGGTTTTGAGATGGGGAACTTTAGTAACTGGGGAGGGTCTTACGGGACTACGCCTCAAAGCGGTGTCATAAATCTCAATTCTTTTACGCCGGGATTTTCCTTTTTCTCAAATCCAGTTACCAGTCGTCATTCCATCATGCCGGTTAGTGGATGGCCTGCTCCCTGGCAAGGCCCGGTCGATCCGATTGTTGGTACGCCAGCGGGAAAAAAGCCGATTCCGATTCCTGTCTTTCCAAATGGTGGTAACCACATGTTGAGACTGGGTAGTCCTGATGTAAATAACGGTGCGGAAACCGCAGAATACTATTTTCAAGTGAACGCTGCCAATTCAGATTTCCGTTTCCGCTACGGTTTGGTAATGCAGGATCCCACGAATCATCTGAGGGGAGACAAGCCTTTTTTTCAGTACATGCTCTTCGATATGAACGGATCTTTCGGTCCCCAGCTCATCGATTTTCTTGGTGTCGTGGCCGATGTGAATGCGCCGTTTTTCGAGTCGACTCCGAATGCGGATGGTTATCTTGTTTGGGGCGTCTCTTGTCACCGAAAAGACCTCAGCCTTTACCATGGGCATCTCATGCGAGCAATATTCTTTACCGCCGACTGCAGATTGGGAGGGCATTTCGGTTATGCGTATATCGACGGCCTTTGCGAAACCGACTTCAATAAACCTATCTTGACGCTGGCCGATGAGTATTGCCTTGGCAAACCAATACTGGCAGATGCCTCGCAGACGCAGGGCGAGACGAAGTACACCTGGAGCGTAGTTGAGACTGATGCATCAGGAAACAATCCGGTAAGTGGCACGCAGGCAAGTGAAACCTTCCCCGGGAAAATCAAAGTTCCCAAGGACCTGCGCGTTTGGTACAGCGCTAAAGGAAAGACCTGGAAGTGTGGCAGTTACTATAGAGTGACACTGAAGATCGATACCGAATGCAGCAATGGAGACGAAACAAGCAAGGTCATTCGGATTAGTTGTCCTCCCGTGCCGGTGATTACTGGACCAGGCAGCACCTGCCAAACCGGAACCTACTCAGTTAATCCTGAACCCGGTACTACCTACAACTGGATCATCGGTAACGGCGTAGCTTCACCAACGACAGGACCGTCGACGACTGTTACCTGGAGTACACCCAATGCGGGAAACGTAATTGTATCGGCGACGAATGCTTGTGGTTCGAAAGCTGTGATTCTGAAGGTGCCGGCCTGCAAGGACAAGTGTTGTAACGGGGTCAAACCCTCGACTCAGGGTGGGACGTTACAACCGCTAGGCGGAGGTGCTTATACTTTCAACCCAATTCTAAAAGCAGGGCCTCCCAATCAATTTAAGGTGACCGCCACCATTCTCAGTACGTCAATTAGTTATCCTTCGCTTTTGTGTGGCGTGAGTGGGCCGGCCAATAGCTACATTCGTGCCTCGAATCTCTTGCCACCTTTTTTGCCACCGTCTCTGGCGGTGGCCGACAGTCGTGAAATCGTTTGGACTTCAGCAAATGCGGCGGGAGTCTATATGCCAGGAGGCCGTGTATTCCCGTTTAAGATTCAATTCCCCCCTGGTCCGGGCCCTAATTGCACTGACATCGTGACCTTCTGCGTAAAGTACACATTCACAGACATCAACTGCAATACGTGCGACCTGGTGGTTTGTTACTCGTTCCAGCGGTTCCCGCTAATCAATGGCTTCGAGCCGTCGCCCCAACTGGTCAGCGGAGGCGCAATACCAGGCAAGTGATTCTTATTTGTGTCGGTAATGGTTTCGGTAGGAGCTGAAGAGAGTCGCTCCGGACTCAGCGCTTGTTGTCTTGAAATCAAGCGTTATAATGACGGCCTCTACCGTAAGTCTCTTGGCAACCGGACGCATCCAATGCGACCTTCTGGTTCGTTTCTCAAGCTTGTGATTGAAAAACCCAAAGTAAAGCGGCGAGCATTTCTAAAACAATCAGCTGCGTCGGCAGCGCTGGTGATTTGGCCCGTAAAATCAATCGACGCAGCAACCAACTTTTTCGGTGCCGCCGCCACAAAGAAAGTCATCATTATTGGGGCCGGCCTAGCGGGAATGTCTGCCGCACTCGAACTCACGCAAGCCGGTTACGACGTCAAAATTCTTGAAGCTCGCACCCGCGTCGGCGGTCGCGTGTTCACCATACGAGAACCATTCGCTGATGGTCTCTACGCCGAAGGCGGCGCGATGCAGGTCCCTGACAATCACCAGTGGACCATGAAATACGTCAAACTATTCGGTCTTGAGATCGATCCGATTCAGCCGCCCAACCTGAAGTCGATAGTGCAAATCCAGGGAAAGAGAATTGAAGTTGTTCCGGGCAAAAGGGTTGACTGGCCGCTGGCTTTGTCTGCTGAGGAACGGAAGCTTACGCAAAGAGGACTGTGGGAAAGATATGTAGTGCCGGCGTTGCAAGAAATTCGAGAAGACGCAGCGCAGAAAAAGTTCGATCAGATTTCGTTTTCGGAGTTTCTAAGACAGCGCGGCGCATCGCCCGCCGCTGTGTCACTCATGAGAATCGCTTTGCCGTCGGGCCTTGGTGATGGCGCGGACGCAGTTTCCGCTTTGGACTTGCTGCGCGAAGCTGCGCATCGGGAGGAGAGAAAACACGCCTACACGATCAGAGGCGGTACCGATCAACTTCCGAAAGCATTTGCTAAGCGCCTGGCCGACAAGATTAGTTATGGCACTCCGGTCGTGGCGATCGAACAGAGCGACAACAGCGTCAAGGTCATTTGTTTGCAGGGCGGACAACATCGCAGTTTTGTCGCCGACCGGCTGGTGTGCGCGGTGCCCTTTTCACTTCTGCGTCGCATCAGAGTGTCGCCACGTTTTTCTTCCGGAAAGGAACGAGCCATACAACAACTCCGCTACACTTCAGTCGGCCGCGTTTACCTACAGACGAAGAGAAGAGTTTGGCTCGACGAGGGTTACTCGGGCGCCGCCGCCACCGATTTGCCCGTCATGAGCGTTTACGAGCGTTCCATTAATCAGCCGGGACCGCGCGGTCTGATCGAGTCGTATCGAGCGGGAGCAAGCGCGCGCGTTTTGACGGCGATGAGCGGTAGCGAACGAGTGGCGGCGACGCTCGCGGGCATGAAAATTCTTTTTCCGAGTCTCCCAGAAGTTTTCGAAGGCGGCGCTTCGAAAACCTGGGATGATGACGAATGGAACCGCGGTGCGTACGCCTGGTACCGGCCGGGCGAGATGACCTCTCTCGGTCCGCACATCAACACTGTCGAAGGACGCATTCACTTCGCCGGCGAACACGCGTCAACCACGCCAGGCTGGATGCAGGGAGCGCTGGAATCCGGCAATCGAGTCGCGCGTGAGATCATGGAAGTTGTGGTGCGGTGAACAATATGAAATGCAAGTTATCAAGTTTGCCAGGGTGGCTCATCGTGCTGCACTCGAAGCTGCAAAGCAAGCTCGCTTTTAACCAACTCTGTTTGACGGCAAACCGATAAAAGTTACGGGTTTCATTACCTACAATTTCATGCCCAGCTAAAACACGATGTCTAACGAAACCGAAACTACCGAAACCATTCTGCAAATCGAGCGCGACATCATGGCCGCTATCAAGGCCAAAGACGCCACTGCTTTGTCGCCACTCGTCGCTGACGATTTTGTTTACCGCACGCACTTCGGAGCGGAATCAAGCAAGTCTGAATTCCTGCAAAGCATTGCTGCCATCCCGATCGAAATTCATTCGCTCCGCGGCGACGAACTTAAGGTCAACATCTACGGCGATACTGCAATTCTCACCGGCGTGCAGCGCGCTGAGGCGCGACAGCCCGAGGGTGAAATGGAAGAAAGCGCCGTTGCTTTCACAGATGTTTTTGTACAACGTGACGGACGCTGGGTGATGGTCCTCGCCTACGGCGTTGAACTACCTTCAGACTAGTTCGCGTTTTTGCTACCTCGCTCACCTGTTCTGCAAAATACCTTCCGAAATTGTGGAAATAAAACGCGGCCAAGTTTGTTGCCGACCCGCGAGTAGGCGCGTACAACCCTTCGCCTGCAAACCGTCACTCATAACCGGATGCAGCCAGATCTCGTTTTGGAAGACGTCGACCTAGTGAGAAAGTTTCTCTCGACCGGTAACGAGCAGGCGTTTAGACAACTCTATCGCCGGCACGCGGCCGCGCTCTATGCGCTCGCCCTGCGTTTAGTGGGCGGCAAAGAGGCGGATGCCCAGGACGTGCTGCAAGAAACGTGGATCAGGGCCTGCAAAACGCTGAATCGATTTGAATGGAGATCGAGTTTACGAACGTGGTTGACCGGGATTCTTATCAATTGCGCACGCGAAACCAGTCGTGAGTTGCAGCGACGCAAGGAAGAAGAACTGAGCGAGAGTTTTCAGCCACTCGCTGAAGCACGTCCTGCAGTTGTCGATCTCGAGCGCAGCATTGCGCGGTTGCCAACAGGGTATCGTCACGTTTTTACGCTTCACGACATTCAAGGTTATACGCACGAAGAAATTGGTTCGCTGCTGGAGATTACGGTCGGCACGTCCAAGAGTCAGCTTTTTTACGCGCGCAGGGCCCTGCGCTCTGAGCTGGAGAGGAGTCAGGCAGGCAATGAATAACGAGCCTGAAGAACTAAGCGCAAGCGAGCAGCAAGCGCTTGCTGGTTTAAGCCGAGAAAAAATGCCACCAACTTTTGTTGAGGACCAGGTCGTCGAACACTTGCGCGCGGCGAATTTAATACGCGACTCGCGGTTCGCGTGGCTTCCGAGTTACCAAAAACTTGCGGTCGCGTTTGCGTTCTCGCTGGCGCTGTTCCTTTGCGGCGCCATATTGGGAGCACGTTTGAGATCTACTGCTAATAACGACCCAAGATTGGCGGGTTTTATGTTGATTGTTCGCGGGGCCCCGCCAAAGTTTGCCAGCGTATCTGCGGAGGACCACCAGCAACGTGTGAATGAGTACACCGCCTGGGCCTTTGATCTGGAGCAGCGTGGGTTGCTGCTCGGGGGTGAAGAACTGAAAAACGACGCGATGCTGCTAAGGCCGCGAGACAACGACGCCAGCGTTTCTGAGGAACATACAAATGCAGCAGAGGGAACCGCTACCGGATATTTTCTGTTGCCCGCGAGCAACTACGAACAAGCGCTCAAGGTCGCCCGGACGTGTCCACATCTGAAGCACGGAGGCACGGTTGAGCTGAGAGAGATAGCGCACTAACTGAACAGACCTGAAGGAGAAACTAATGACTTCAAAACGTTCTACTTGTAAGCGCGGAAACCACGCGTTGCAGTTCAGCCTAAACAGATTTGCCTCGTTGCTGGGTTGTCTGGGACTATTCTCGCTCGGCGTATTTGCACAGTCTGCGCCGTCGCACAGGGCAGAACTGCCGCCGTTACTGCCCGTCGACAAGGAAGTGGCGCTCGCGCGTAGTGCCGCGCCGGAATATATTTCCTCCCGGGCGACGATCTATATTTTGAAACGGGGTGGTTTCATAAAACATATCGAAGGTAGCAACGGCTTCACTTGCCTGGTCCCTCGCGAGGGCACTAAGGGAATAGCGCCGATGTGTTTTGATCCGGAGGGTTCGCAAACAATCCTGCTCGGTGAACTTCGTCTGGCCGAGTTGCTGGAGCACGGCAAGAGCATGGCAGAAGCAATGAAAGAAGTTGACGAAGGATATGCTAAGGGCACTTTCAAAGCACCGCGGCGCTCCGGCGTTGCTTATATGCTTTCAACTGAGAACCATCTTAACGATCCCGACAGTGGCCAAACCTTTGACTATCCACCGCACCTAATGATCTATGCTCCGTATGCGCAAAATTCCGACATCGGCGCTTCCGCGGCACAGCGAGGCAGCACTGAGGTTCCGTGGATACTCCATGAAGGTAAACCCTATGCATATATAATCGTGGTTCCCGGCGCGAAGAAATGAAGATAATTGCCGACGACAAAAGACGACGTCGAACCGTTGCGTGTTTGGCCGTACTCGTATTGCTCCTGGCTGGTGTGGTTGTTAATGCGGCTAACGAACTGGACGAGCTGTACGCCAAAAAAGACTGCTTTGCGTTGCGTGATGCGTCGCAGCGACGTACGACGGTTGGAAACGATTCGCTCTTCTTTCGCGCGGTGGTAAGCAATGCGTTCAATCAGCCGCAGCGTTCCCTCAGTTACTTGAACGAATATTTGCGCCTGGAAAAACAGCGAGTATCCCGCGACCGGCTTTTGGATTCATACAGTCTGTTGGCAGACAACTATTTGAAAACCTATCAATACGGAAAGGCTGCTGCCGTACTCAGTCGAATCTTGAACGAGTTGGGAGACACGCTCGACGCCAAGCGTCGCGGCGACTATCAAAATTCGCAGCATCTTTGGTCAGCGCTCAGCGCGATCCAGCCGCAGTCGGCGACGTTTCACGGAAACACGGTCTTGCAGGGCAACATTAAAGCCGTCCCTTTTGAAATCAACGGCGAACGACTTTCTTTTGGCCTCGATTCCGGCGCATCGCTCTCAATAATCATCAGATCTCTTGCGCAACAATTGGGGCTGCGACTTACCGGAGCCACCATCCACATTGGGAGCATTACCGGCGACCAGGTTCCTGCCGAGCTGGGCGTCGCCGGCAGAATTGAGATTGGCAACGTCACGCTACGCAATGTGGTCTTTCTCGTGTTTGAAGACAAGGACCTGCTTGGGCCAAGCGAAGGTGAAGTGCGAGGTATTTTGGGATATCCAGTGATCGCTGCCTTGCGAGAGATAACTTTCCAACGCGACGGGAGAATCATTATTCCCCAGCGTGCTCGACAGGGAGGAGAGCAGAATCTTTGTATGGATGGCTCGAAACCTCTCATTGCGGCCGCACATGAAGGTACGCGACTCGTCTTCGCTTTTGACACCGGCGCCGGTCATTCAATTCTTTACCCGCCGTTCTACAGACGGTTCGAGAATGAAATCAAATCTCGGTACGCTCCACAAAGTGAAAAGATCACCGGAGTTGGTGGTAGCAAACAAATTCCGGCTTATCGTATTCACAATTTTGCGCTGCTGCTCTCGGGGAAAAAGGCGGAGCTGCCGGAAGTACCCGTGCTTACTCAGGAAACGCTGGACGAAAGCAAGCACTTCTATGGAAATCTGGGAAATGATTTAGTCCGTCAATTCCAGAGTATGACGATCAACTTCGCCGCGATGACTGTTGTTTTTAAGTAAAGCCGGTTTTACGGCCGTTGAAAGTTTTTCGTCAGGGACCAGCGAACTTGTCGCTACGCGTTAGCATCTTCTGTTAGTTCGCATCGCGTCTCGTCTAATTCCAATCCCAGTTTTTAGTTTTTTTTCAGAATTTCGGAAATAAGCAGAGGTCTGTTTCGAAGGGAAAACAAATGCAGAAGTCTTCACTAACAATCGCCGCCTTTTTGTTGTCGGTTCTTTTCGTGGGGAGCACGGGTGCATATGCTCAAGCGCCGGCGCAACCGTCGCCGCAGATGGCCGCAGCCAACGAGCTGTTCCGCGCGCAGAAATTTGCGGACGCGGCGAAGGCCTACGAAGCCATCGTCAAGGATGAACCGAACAACGGGCGCGCCTGGTACCAACTCGCCATGTCGCGTTTCTCGCTCGAACAGTTTGCGCAAGCAATCGACGCTTTTCAAAAGAACGTGGCGATCGCAAACAACTCCAGCGCGATGTATAACATGGCCTGTGCCTATGCGCGACTGGGACAAAAAGAGAAGGCGCTGGAGTGGTTGAAGAAATCGATTGAGAGTAAAGTGCCGCCGTTTGTGAATCCGGCCGACGACACAGATCTCGCCGGCTTACGTGACGACCCTCGCTTCAAAGAGATCGTCGTGGCGCTGGATAAGCAGCGCCACCCTTGCATGTATTCGGCTGAGGCGAGGCAGTTTGATTTCTGGGTCGGCGAGTGGGAGGTTTTCAATCCGCAGGGACAAAAGAACGGCACCAGCGTGATTCAACAAATCGCCAGCGGCTGCGGCATTCTGGAAAATTGGCGCGATATTTTTGGCAACGAGGGCAAGAGCATTAACTTCTTCGATACGAACACGGCGAAGTGGTATCAGTACTGGATCGGATCCAGCGGCGGACCCAGTCGTTTTTCGGGAGTCTATAGCGATGGCGCGCTGAGGTATGAAGGCGAACCGACAACTGTGAGCGGAGTGAAGACGCTTAGGCGACTGACGTTCTTTAATCTTGACGCGAATACGGTGAGACAGTTAGCCGAGACCTCGAACGACGACGGCAAAAATTGGAGCACCGGTTACGACTTCAAGTATGTGAGGAAGAAGTGAAGATGATCAGGCGCGGATTCACGCGGATGAACGCGGCTCAGAATTGAGAAATCGAGGGACGCTGCTGTCGTATTTAAGGGTGGCCAAATCCCTGGCTTTTCAGATCCGTACAATCCGCGTTAATCCGCGGCCAATGTTTTCCTACCCGGCCAATTCACAAACGAGAATCTCAAGCTGCAATCTCGCGCCTTTCGGCCCGCCACCCGCCAGAGAGGTTTTGATAGCCAGGTCACAAGCCGCGATCAACTGCACACCGCGGGCGATCTTGCGGCCATCGCTTTTTTTCAGCGTGCTCATGAATGCATCGCGCTTTGCAGGCGGACCGTAAATCAGCCGGTTAACACCGTCACGGTCGCCGCGATTCATTAACTCTTTCCCGAGCGCCAGCCGGTGATAGTTGCCGGCAATCAAACCCACGAGCATTACCGGCGGCACGTCGTCCTCCAACAAACGATGCAACGTTTCCAGCGCGCGTTTGCGATCGCCGGCGATAAGTTGATCACCCAAATCGAAATTTGAAAGTTCGCGCGAGCGATCAATCAGATCGTCCACCATCTCAATCGTGATCTGTTTCGTATCGATCGCGGCGGCTGCGAGCTTTTCCAGTTCCGATGAAAGGGTCTGCAGATTTGTGCCGACCAGCCGCACGATTTCACCCAGCACGCGATCGTCTGCCGACGTTTTCAATTCCTTGAGTTTTGTGCGCGCCCACGCCTTGGCTTCTGCATCCTTGACTGCCGCAAACTCCACCACCGCACAATTCGCGAGTAACGACTTGGTTAACTTTTTTCTTTTGTCAGGCTCGTCGGTCGTGAAGATCATCACCGTCGAATCGACCGGGCGCTCGAGATAGCGGACGATGATGTCTTCGTCGGTCTCGCGCAGTTTCGCGAAGTCTTTCACGCGCACGACGCGACGCTCCGACATCATGGGCAGCTGTTCGGCGGCGGCGATGGCAGACATCGCGGAGTCTGACAGCAAACTGAAAGTGGATTCGTTGAACTCGCGCAGCAGGGTGCCGGCCAACGCTGCGTCACTGATCTTGCGCACGGCGACTTCGCGCAGGTACGTTTCGCAGCCGGTCAGCAGGTAGAGAGGTTGAACGCGTCCAGCGCCGAGGGATTTGTCGAGTTCAGCGCGAGTGAGCGTGGTCATTTCGGAATTTCAACCGCGTTGATTAAGGTAGAGACAATACTCTCGGCGAAGTTTCGGGCCATGCGTTGCACTGCCGGATCTTCTTCGTTGAAGAAATTGCGCGGGTCATTGGCGAATTCAAACTCGCCGCGAAAGACAAAATTCTGATTATCGTAAAGGACGCGGTTCTCAGTTTGATCGCGGACCGTCACCGCGGCTTCGATGGTCACTTCGAAAATCCTGGCGCGGCCACGATCATCTAGCAGCACCCCGCCGTAACTGAAACTTTTGATCACACCTTCGATAACTGCGTCAGCGCCTTCCCGGCTACCCTGCACGCGCAACCCGCGTCCGCGATGGATCAACTCGTTGACCACAGCATCGGTGAAGCGAGACTCAATTTTGTAACGCAGTGCCTGGTTTTGAAATGCCGGCACCGCTACTGTGCGAATGTGTTTCGGGAGTTGGTTTTTGGTGACTGGCTTGTAGCATTCAGCGAAGCCGGAGACGAAGAAGAGCATCAGGACGAATGCGGATAGACGAAGAAGTTTGCGCATTTTGAATTGGGACTTTTGAGTCTCTAATTTGAATCCGACTGGTGATTCTCTCCCAGGAGGCAAAGCGAAGCAAGGAGGAAGCCACCCACCAAGGGTCGCCAGGTCTTCAGGTTAAAACTTTTGCAGTCGTTACCGCAGCATGGCATCATCGACGTGTTGACTAGCAAAGAATCCGAGATACTCACGCACTATCAACTCATGGCCAACGATCTCAAATACGATTACGACGTTTTCATCTCCTACAGCCATTCAGATGAGAACTGGGTAACGACAATCCTGCTACCGCGGTTAGAAAAAGCAGGGCTGAAGGTATGTATTGATTTCCGCGACTTCGAGCCAGGCAAAGCCGCGCTCTACAACATGCGCGACGCGTCGAAACGTAGTCACCACTCCTTGCTAATCATGACGCCGCGCTGGGTCAATGCTGAATGGACTCTATACGAAAGCATTTTAGCGCGGACGGAAGATCCGGCCGGACTGCAAAAGCGGACCATTCCGTTACTGCTGGAGAACTGTAATATCCCTGAAGACATTTCCATCCTCACCTACGTTAACTTCACTCGACCCGATCGAATAGAACTGGCCTGGCATCAACTTCTGACAGCACTGAGCAACGTTAGCGCGACACAAATACCACAAGCTCGGCCACTAGTCGCCGAGATGCCGGCGATGAATGGCGCAGCGGTCGAATCTTTACCGGTGGAGGTTCAAGGCGAACCAATCGCGAACGAGGTGATGGCTGCTGAAGACCTCGCGCATCGACCCGGAGTTCCGCTGGCAATTCAACCTGGGTCCTTTACCGCGGCGGCTAGTAGCGCGAGTGGATTTCTGGGCACCTCGTTGACAGATTGGCTGACGTTCTTGCAGGGTCCCGCGCCTCCCGTCTTTGACTCGTCAACCGCTTTCAACGCGGAGTGGAAACGGCTCATTCGTCTTTGCGCCCTCGTGCTCTTGTTGTTGAGCGTGATCACGATTGCGTTCTCACTTGGCACTGGCCAACCGGGCGAGAAGTGGCACCTGCTGGCAACGAGAACAAGGGACCTGATGCTTGTTTTGGGAGTCGGCGCCGTGGTCGCTGTGCTTTATGCCTTCATGCTTGCGCCCCTGCTGCGGATCCGAATAACTTTCATTCAAACGCTATTTGCACTCCTCATGCTGGGGTTGCCGTGGTTGCCCTTGATCTTGTTTGTTCAAGCACTGGGTATGGTATGGACGAATGGGCTGGTCGTGGGTCTCTTCCTGTCGGCCCTGGCGTTGGTACCGCTCTACAATTTCTGCAAAGGGGTTGCCATTATCGCTGGATGCCGGCCGAGGCGTGTAATGCTTTCGTTGGCCATCCCCGCCGTTCTGGCCCTGGTGGTCGTTATTGCCAACGTCGTGTAGTCCTTGCTTATTATTCACCGCAGCTAATTCCGGATAGTCAGAATCGGTTATAACTAAATTTGGGTAGTGGGCTAATTTGAAATCCTCTGTGCAGCCTCCGAGTTCTCCGTGCCTCCGTGGTGATTGATTACTTAGGTTTTATCACCACCGAGACACGGACGACTCGGAGATTGCACAGAGAACAAATGAAAATAGTGCACGGCCTAAATTTGCTTGAAATCGTCAGTGGGTTTGCTATATCGTCACTGTCAAAACGAGCTCTTTTTCTCATCCTGGTCGGTCCTAACTTACCGCTCGCAAAGATGTTTCTCACGCTAAAACCCTTTTACAAGGAGAATGGCCATGAAAGATCAGCGCTCCATTTCAGCTACATTGCAACCACGACGACATTTTATTAGTTCCGTCATCGTGGGTGGGGCTGCTTCATTCCTGGCGCCGCAGGTTATTGCGAGAGCGACAGAGATGAATGATGAACCTTGCCGCGGCGAGCTGACGGCGGCCGACCCGCTGTACCTTTACCAGGGATTGGTCTGGCAACTGCAAACCGGAATCGTGACGGACATTCGTAACGAGGAGCGGCGTGAGAGCGAAAATCTTTCCGATAAAATCGAGGAGCTTTACAAGTTATCCACCGAGCTGAAAGCGAAACTGCCGCAGCGTTCAGCGTTGCAACCGGCTGCGGAACACTTGAAATCTTTGGCTTACATTGGCCGGGCAAACGAAATTGCCTTGAGAGCCGGCGGGAGGTCGGCAGCGCGCGAGGTTGTTCGTGCGCATGCACGATCGCAACGAGTCATCACAGCGGAAATCGTCAAGGCGGCTGTCGACTTGCCTTCGCATCCTGAAATTACGATTAGCGATGAGGCGTGGTCGCTAGTGCAGCAACTAATCCAGAAGATTGATGAGATCAAAACTGTCTACCAGCCGGCGGTTGATCAGGCGCGCCAAAAATCTGACAAGCTGTTGCAGGACGCCAACCGAACGCTTTTTTCGATTCAACGCTCATTGCTTAAGGCGAGTTCGAGTGTAGTCAATGGAAATCAGGCCGAAGCCCTGAGCCAGGTTGATTTCGCTCTGGCGCAATTGGCAAAGCTTCCGGGCCCTGCAGTGTCGACGCCCCCTGCTCCTGCGGACCCGCCGAGCCCAGATGTGGACGCCAACCGCGAAGAAAAAGCACTAACGCGCGACGAGTTTGTTGAAATGCTCAAGCCGGTCAAAAGTTTGATAAGCGGTGTTCCGCAGCTACCGCAGATTACCCGGCGCCAGAACGACAATCCGATGAGGCCCGTCGCTTTCATCTCACCGGCAGAGATTGTTTTGCCTAACACGACTATTCCGGCGCTGGGCGTTCGCGAGATTGTGAGAACCTACATCCCTTCGGGCACCTGGTGGCAGGTCGTCGGAGTCACCGCTGCGTGTCTGCCTCTTTGGGCGGCTTATAGTCAGAGCGAAAAACGCAAGGAACTCATTTACAACGCGTTGAAGGCAGTGCCCCGTGAGAACAGCAAAATGCTCTGGACGGCGGCGTATTGGTTGGATCGCGTGACGGGGTAAAACTCTCACAGCCATCAGGGTCACGATCGACCACGGTGAAAGCTCGCGCTGGTTGCCTTGAAGCGTTTGCGCTCTGGCGGTTAGTCCACCTTGACTCCAGTCTTCCTCGATAAAAAACGCCGCAGCTTCGTCCTTAGCTTCGCATTTTAAAGAGCGTGCGAGCTGGTCCTCAGCACCGTCGAGTCGAAGACCGAAGTCCAAAGTTTCAAAGCACAAATTTCCAAGTTCACCTTTATTTGAGTAGAGATCATTGAGCGATCAAAACAAGTCGGTTGTTGCACAGGCTTATAACAACTTCAAGTCCGGTAACATCGAGGCCCTGCTCGATTTGTTTGCTGACGACATCACCTGGACACTTGATTTCCAGGAGTAATGGACACCGCCGCCGCTGTCGCCGGCCACCGCAAAACAATGAGCGCGTGAAGTTCCGGATCGAAAAGTTTTGAGCTGCGGAAACTCCATGATTTAACCATTTCCTCGCAGAATTGGCTTTGCATTGCTATACTCCTGCCGACCTCTAGACACTGGACGTTGCTCAGTAGTGAGTCGTCATGAAGCTGTCCCCACACAGCAAAGGCAATCCCATTGAAACGAGTTTTCATTAGCTATAGTCACGATAGTGTCACCCATAGCGAGCGAGTACGCGCGCTTGTCACTCGCCTGCGAGGTGATGACGTTACCGTGATAATCGATCACGACAAGTTGCCAGGAGGGCCGGCGGAGGGTTGGCCCGCCTGGTCCGAGAGGCAAGTGGTTGACGCCGATCAGGTGCTCGTTGTGTGTACAGCGCTATACAGCTCTCGCTATGAGGGCAACCAGCCTCCCGGAACCGGCCTCGGTGCTTCGTCCGAAGCAGCCGCGATCCGGCAGGCCATTTACGATCAAGCGGGCTTTAACTTGAAGTTTAGAGTTATCGTTTTTGATCCGGTGGACACCCAACATATTCCGACTCAGTTGAAGCGTTACCATGCCTTTCAGCCAACCGATGACGAGGGTTACGCTAACCTGTTAGCGTGGCTTGTTGGCGAGCCGGTAACTCACACTAAGACCAAAGTTGAACCTGATGCAGTAGTCTGGCCGACCACTTCCGCTGACTACGATTGGCCGTTAGCCGATCGAAAAGAGGAATTCGCATCATTTCAGCGAATTATTAGCGGCCAGTCCAGCCAACGCATCATGCTAGTCCGCGGCGTTAGCAACACGGGAAAGACAGTTTTCGTAAGTGAGCTGTTCAAATACGCCCGCAGCTTGAATTTGCCTGCTGCCTTGCTCGACTGCAAGGGCTGCCCTTCACTGGATGCTCTTTTTGAGACTATGCGACTCGATCTGGGAAAGAAGATTCTGCCGAATGCCCACTCTGCTGCCGGTCAGGCACGCTTCTTTAATCTAATTTCAGATCTGCAGAACCTCAACGAACCGCTGCTGCTGGTGTTCGATACTTATCAAGAAGCTTCAAACGACGCACAAACGTGGCTGGAGGCGCAGTTTTTGCCGAGGCTGGCGCAGGCTCCAGTCGCTGTCGTGATCGGCGGTCAACACGTACCAGAGCCCAGTAAATACGCCTGGAACGCAGTATCCGATTTCCGAGAGTTAAGACCAATTGAAGCAATCGACGATTGGCGCGAACTAAACGAACGAAAATGGCGCTGCGCCTTGTTGCAAGATGCTCACATACAGGGCGTATTAGCGGCCACGCGCGGCAACCCAGGGCTAACCTATGCAGCCCTCGAGGCCGTAATAAACAACTTGTTGCGGAGCCGCCCAGTCTGATCCTAACCTCGCACTTGTGAAATGAACCTCGAATCGATCTTACGCGAACTTCAAGAAGCTCAAGGCAATCCCGAGAAGCTTGTGTTGGCTACCTTCGAGATGGTGCTGGCGACGCGCAAGCCGATATTGCGGGCCGCGTTCGAGGCCGCTAGCGTTCCCCATTGGTTCGACGCTGAAATACTAAGCACGCTAATGGAAACTGATCTGCACAGTGCTGGTGAACTGGTAGAAGAGCTGCGGCAGCTTCCCATGGTGGAGACTTTCGCATCTCGCAATGGCTGGAATGTTCATGAGGCCACCCGCCTCGCCTTGCGGAAGCAACTACAGAACAGTCAACCCACACGGCTTCAATTCCTATCGCGCTTAGCAGCTGGATGCTTTGCATCAGATGAGCCGGCTTTGCGCATTGAGACTGTCTTCCATCGTTTGCTGGCATCGCCGCCGGAGGGTGAGCGCGAACTCAAAAAGCTATGGGAAGAATGGGACGAAGGCGGACGTTATGAACCTCTGCAAGCGCTTGGTGTGGCTCTTAACGAATTGATTAATGCCGACTATTTGACCGGGACAGCTCGAGCGCGGGCTCTGCTTTGTTTTGGGTCAATCCGCCGACCGCAATTGACACTCAGCAAAGCCCAAGTACAAGCGAGAGAGGCACTCGATTTGTTTCGCACGGCGGAAGATCCACAGGGTCGAATTGACGCCCACGACCAATTGGGAGACGTCCTGGAATCGGCGGGAAATCTGCCGGCGGCGTTGCGTGAGTTCCGTGAATATCATGAAATCGCCCTGACGCTTGCCAAGCGCGACCCAGACAACGCGCACTGGCAACGAGAATTGTCTGTATCTCGTAACAAGATTGGTAGTGTTTTACAAAGCCAAGGTAGCTTATCGGCGGCCTTGATTGAATTTCGAGCTGACAAAGAGATCATGTTGGCCCTTACGAAGCGCTACCCCAAGAAGACCAGTTGGCAACGGGAATTGGGCCTTGCATACGATTGCGTCGGGAGGGTTCTGCAGGCGCTCGGTCAATTGCCAGGAGCGCTAAGTGAGTTTCAAGCCTACCAGAAAATCATGCTAGCTCTTACTGAGCGGGATCCGGAGAACACCGGCTGGAAGCGCGACTTAGGAATTTCGCACTACAGCGTAGGCAACGTCCTGCAGAAGCAAGGTCAACTTGGAGCTGCCCTGAAGGAGTATGGAGAATATAAGCGAATCCTGGAGACTCTTGCTGCACGAGACCCCGAAAACACAGACTGGGAGCGGGAATTATCAATCTCGCAGAACAATGTGGGGAGCGTTTTGCAAGCTCTGGGTCAGCTGGGAGCAGCGTTTGAGGAATACCAGAGTCACAAGGAAAGTATGGTGCGACTTACTCAGCTTGATCCCGAGAACACCGGCTGGATGGGCGATCTCGCCGCGGCACACGATCGCTGCGGCGGTGTACTGCGAGCTCAAGGGCACTTGGCGGAAGCGCTGACTGAATACAGAACTCAGAAAGACATCGTGCAATCGCTAACGAGGCGCGATTCGGGGAATACAGAGTGGCAACTGCAACTATCCGTCGCGCACAGCAACGTGGGACATGTTCTCGAGGAACAGAATCACCTGGAAGCAGCTTTGATCGAATACCGAGCGTCGCGAGAGAACATGTTATTGCTTACCAGTTGCGACTCTGAAAACACGCTTTGGCAACAGTGGTTGTCATTTTCCCATTCTGACATTGGGAGCATTCTGAGGGCACAGGAGCAGCTGGAAGAGGCACTGGCAGAATATCAAGCTGCCGTGCAGATCTTGCGTGGTCTAACTCATTCCGATTCGGGTAATACCGATTGGCAGCGCGATTTAGCGCTGGCAAGGTGGAATGTTGCTGGTGTGCTTCAAGCCCAGGATGATCTTTCGGGGGCGCTGAGTGAATACCGCAAAGCCAAAGAGATACTGTTAGAACTTTCAGAGCGCGATCAAGACAACACCGATTGGCAACACGAGCTGTCAGTTGTTTGCAACGGCATAGGAGTCGTCCTTCACGTCGAAGGTGACCTGAGTGGCGCGCAAGCTGAATTTGGGGCTTACAAGAAGATCATGCTGGGTCTGACAGAGCGCGATCCGGAGAATACTGACTGGTTGCGCGACCTGGCAATTGCCCACCTATGTGTCGGAAACGTCTTGCTGGATCGGGAAAGATTGGAAGAAAGTCTAAAGGAATTTGAAGCCGGAAATTTGATTCTAGAACGACTGGTAAGTCACGATGCCACAAATGTGCAATGGCAGAAGCAACTGGAAGACTGTCGAGAATTGCTGCAGGATGTTCGAGTGCGGCTAACCGCTCGAGATAGATTCCCAGAAACGGCCGAAGATTGGCCGAATTAAATGCGCGGCCTCTGCTTTAGATTATCTACTTCTACAACTTTCTCGACGACGTTCACCACTCAGACTTTCAAATCATCTGCTCCGGCGACCGCACTAACCTGGCATACTAAACGATGACTCGATTTGTCTCTTTTCTGTTTGGCCTGGTGCTGTTTTCTGGTCCTCCGTTGCACGCGCAGCAGACCAAACCTGCGAAACTTGAAATCGGGGCGCAGTTTACTTCGTTGTCGCTGACTGAGCCTGGCGTGAAGCGGGAAGTTGGGGTTGGCGGTCGCGTGACTTACAACTTCACCGACAATCTTGCGGTTGAAGGTGAGGTGAACTTCCTGCCGAGTGGAAGCACGCGCGGGTTCACGCCCGGCGGCAGTATTCTGCAAGGACAATTCGGTCTGAAGGCCGGCAAGCGTTGGAACAAGTTTGGCGTCTTCGCGAAAGCTCGCCCGGGGTTTGTAAGTTTTGCTGGCACGTTTGATCCGAGGATAACTGGAACGACGCTGATCAATGGCTCGCCATTCCCCGTCTTTGATTTCGACAGTCTCATCAGAAGTACTCACTTCTCAATGGACCTCGGAGGCGTTGCGGAAATTTATCCCTCACGTCGAGTGATTGTGCGTTTTGATGCAGGCGATACCGTGATTCACTACGGTGCGCTTCATGACGTCGATTTCAGTGCTAACCCGCCGATCCTTCGCGCCACTGCCAGGACGACTCACAACTTTCAACTGAGCGCGGGCGTTGGCTTCCGGTTGCTGGCCCCGAAAGATGAGGCCGCGAGCGAAGCGAGTGGAAGGAAAACTGCCGCGCGCTCAACGCCAAAGTTTGAGATCGGCGCCCAATTCACATCTTTGACTTTCAACCCGCCAAGGCAGCTCGCGGGTTCTCCCGTATTTTTCGGTGAAAATCGTCCGCAGACAGAACTCGGACTGGGCGGTAGATTCACTTTCAATCTCACAAACTTTCTCGCGCTCGAATCCGTCTTCAACTACTTTCCCACGTCCGACGGCGTTGCTGCCGGCGCCACCGGGCGCGTTTCGCAGGGACTGTTCGGCGTAAAAGCCGGCAAGCGATTCCAGCGGATCGGGTTCTTCGGTAAGTTTCGGCCCGGATTCGTCAGCTTCAACCGTTCCCTCAAGCTCGTCGGCACTGAGCCGTTTACCTTCGGTGGATTCACGTTCACACGCGGAATTTTCGAAACTGGACGACGTACCTTTTTCGCGAATGATTTCGGAGGCGTGCTTGAGTTTTATCCTTCGCGTCGTTGGTCGGTGCGATTCGACGCGGGCGACACGCGGGTGCACTACGGAGCGCGAAGCGTTCAGACGATATTTGTGAATCCCTCCTTCATCACTGCTGCGCCGGAGAAGCGTCACAACTTTCAGTTTAGTTCCGGGTTTTCTTTCAGGTTCTAAGCGCGCAGCGCATTAACGACACGAATTGTTTCCACCCCGGCTTTCACATCATGAACGCGAACGATGTGCGCGCCTTTGAGGATCGCGGCAGTCATAGTCGCGAGGCTGCCGTAAAGGCGATCTTCAACCGGTGCTGGGTTGCCGTTTTCATCTGCGAGGAGGCGGCCGATGAAGGATTTTCGTGAGGTGCCAATCAGAAGAGGGAAGTCAGAGAAGGCGGCGATGAGCTGATCAAGTTTGGCAATCAACTCGAGGTTCTGTTCCTGGCTCTTACCAAAACCGATCCCGGGATCGATGACGATTGATTCGCGTTTCACGCCGCGTTGTTCCGCTAGTCCAATACTCTCGCGCAGGGTGTTCGTTACCTCCGCGATGATGTTTTCAACCGGTGGCAGATTGTGAAGTGCGCCGGGTGTGCCTCGAGAGTGCATCAGCACCAACCCTGCACCTGACTTCGCTACTTCATCAGCGATTAGCGGATCGAATCGTAATGCAGAGATGTCATTGATGATTGTGGCGCCGCGGTCCAGCACAGCACGCGCGACTTCAGACTTCGTGGTGTCAACTGAGATCTGAACCGCGGTCCGTTTTGCTAGTTCTGTAACGACAGGCAGAACTCGCTTGAGTTCCTCTGCAACAGAAACAATCGCGGTGTCGCCCGGGCGGGTTGATTCACCACCAACGTCGATGATGTCGGCGCCTTCGGCAATCATTTGCTCACCGTGCGCGAGTGCTTTGGCTAGTGAAAAGAATTCACCACCGTCACTAAAGCTATCGGGAGTGACATTGAGAATGCCCATCACGAGTGTGCGTTTGCCGACAGGCAAGAATTGGTTCTTTATTTGCCAAGTGCTTTCCATGAGTAGTGGATCATAGCGGACGGGTAACGGAATTTTCCATATATCATTTTAAATTTCTCATTTGCCATTTGGGCTTTAGTAAATTGTCGTTTTTGGGTTGAGGCAACCTCAGCCCGAGGACTGGAAGGCTTTGCCAGCAACCTAATAACAACTTGGCCAAACCCTAATGGCAAATGAGAAATTTGAAATGATATATGGAAAATTCCGTTTGACTTGCTTTGGCGCCTTCAAGCCAAAAGGGGAACGGTTCCCCGTTCCCCTTAAGACTATCCAGCGGGACGGAATGTCTGTCCTACGCCGGTGCCGGATTGCCTCCGGTTATCGGCGGCAGGATCGGCTTGAGTGGTTTCGACGATGGCTCTTTCAACTGCGGCCGGTCTTCGTCGTTGCCATCACTCACCGAGCCCTGCTCCTCAAGCGTCAAACCGGCAACGATGCGACGAATCTCAACCCCATCCAACGACTCGCGTTCAAGTAGTGCTTCCGCCAGTCGAATCATGGTGTCGCGGTTCTCTTCGATGATCGCCTTGGCGCGTTCATACTGCGCCGTGACGATCTTCTTGACCTGCTCGTCGATCCGGATGGCCGTCTCTTCCGAGAAGTCCCGGTGTTGGGCAATCTCGCGACCAAGAAAGATTTGTTCTTCCTTCTTGCCGAAAGTCAGCGGACCCATTTCCGACATGCCATACTCACAAACCATCGCCCGCGCCAATTCAGTAGCACGTTCAATGTCATTTGAAGCGCCCGTCGTGATGCTGCCGAGGAACGCGTCTTCGGCAATTCGTCCGCCCATCAAAATCGCAATCTGACCCAGCAGGTATTCTTCGCTGTAGTTGTGGCGATCGCCTTCTGGCAATTGCTGCGTGACGCCGAGCGCCATGCCGCGCGGAATGATCGTGACCTTGTGCACGGGATCGGCGTTGGGAACTTTCAAACCAACCAACGTATGACCCGCTTCATGATAAGCCGTGACGCGTTTCTCTTCGTTCGAGATGACCATGCTCTTGCGCTCGGCGCCCATCAGCACTTTATCTTTCGCGAGTTCGAAGTCGCCCATCGCGACCAGTTTCTTGTTGTAACGCGCGGCGTTCAGCGCGGCTTCGTTAACCAGGTTGGCCAGGTCAGCACCGGTGAACCCCGGAGTGCCGCGCGCGATGACGCTGATGTCGACGTCTTCGCCCAACGGAATCTTCCGCGTGTGAACTTTGAGAATGCCTTCACGACCACGCACATCAGGTCGAGACACGACGACGCGTCGATCAAAACGTCCTGGTCTTAACAGCGCGGGATCGAGCACGTCCGGACGATTCGTTGACGCAATCAGAATCACGCCATCGTTCGACTCAAAGCCGTCCATTTCCACCAGCAACTGATTCAGGGTCTGCTCGCGTTCGTCGTGACCGCCACCAAGTCCGGCGCCACGATGGCGACCAACGGCGTCGATTTCGTCAATGAAGATGATGCAGGGCGCATTCTTCTTGCCCTGTTCGAACAGGTCGCGTACACGCGAGGCGCCGACGCCTACAAACATCTCCACGAAATCAGAACCTGAGATCGAAAAGAAAGGAACGTTAGCTTCACCCGCAATCGCCCGGGCCAGCAGCGTCTTGCCGGTTCCCGGCGGGCCCATCATCAGCACGCCTTTGGGAATTCTGCCGCCCAGTTTCTGAAACTTCTGCGGCTCCTTAAGAAACTCGATTATTTCCTGCAGCTCTTCCTTGGCTTCTTCAACGCCGGCGACATCTTTGAACGTCACCCGCTTCTGCTGGTTGTTCAAAAGTTTCGCGCGCGATTTACCAAACGAGAGCGCTTTGTTTCCGCCCGACTGCATTTGCCGCAGCATGAAGACCCAGATGCCGATAATAAAGAGCAGCGGGGCCCAGGTGATCAGCATTGGCCACAGATAACCGGCGCTGCCTGAGTCGTCTTCAAACTTATCGACTTTGGGTTTGCCGTCGGAAGTTTTCTCGTTTGCTTTTTTGAAAAGCTCGTTCTTGATTTGATCGTTGGTTAACTGAGTGCGGAACTCCTGGCCGCGCGAATCGATTGAGATAGTCTCATTTTGCTTGAGGGTGATAGTGCGGATCTCAAGTGCATCGATCTTCGCAATGAGCGCATTCATGTCGATTGCTTGCGAGTTGCGCCCGGCCGGGTTGACGAGCTTATAAAGCAGCAGCGCGCCCGCCACAATCAGTAGCCAAAAGATGATTTGTCTTGCTGTAGAACTCAAAGTCATTAACGCCTCCGACCGCGATCATACCTCAACCGGACTTCCTTTGTCCCTTCCACTCCCTCTCCCACTGGGAGAGAGTAGGGGAGAGGGATTGTAGCGCGACTAAACCCTTCCCCCCGTTTCCCTTCCCAAAGGGAAGGGATGGGACAAACCCTTCGATGCCCACCAGCATTTGCCCGTTGTGCAGCACCGACTTATTTAGAAACAACTGGGAACCCGCAGGTTCCAAAAGCGACGATAAAAAAGCGAAAACCGCCGGCCTGCGCCTGGCGGTGTCAACCGCGTCGAATCTTAGAGGTCGAGGTCCGCTTTTTCAACACCTTTTTGTTCACTATTTCCAGCAAGCCACGAGTTCTGCGAACCTTCATTCCGCCAGGCAATTCGACGATTCGTCCACCTTTATCGCCGTTTAAGAGTCCCTCGACAGCAATGAGGTGAACTCGTTCCACCCGATTAAGATTGCCGCGCGCCCGCAGGATCCACTCGCGCAGTGCTCGACGCCGCACGGCCGCCGGTTTTTGCAACAGAACACTTACGCTCAAGCAGGGTGCCTTGGTTTCACGTTTGTTCTCCGCTTTTTCGGACGCCAGCTCCAGCAAACTCTCCGCCTCAACCGACAGCGCCGACGCATCTTCCCCGAGCAAACTCGCGGTCCGGTTCAGAGTCTCAACCACGCGATTATTGAACGACTGCATCAACGGCAGGAGTTGTTTGCGAACTTTGACGCGAGCGAACGTGTCGTCCTCGTTCATTTTATCGACGCGAAAATCAATTTGTTGTTGACGGCAATACGCTTCGGTATCAGTCCGGCGCGCCCACGCGAGCAACGGCCGCACGAGCTTCACCTTAGATCTCGGCGTGAGGCTGCGAATCGCGGGCGTCCCACTCAAACCTTCGGCAGCGCTGCCGCGAAGTAGTCGCAGCAGAATTGTTTCGGCCTGATCGTCGGCGGTGTGTGCGGTGAGCACGTATTGCGCTTTGTATTTTGTTGCAGCTTTGAGTAGGAAGTCGTAACGAGCCTTGCGTGCCGCTTGCTCCAGGTTCTCGGGCGACTTCGGTGATTTGTTTTTGGCTGTCAGATCGACGCGACTTGAAGTTGTTCTGAATCCCAGGTCCTTTGCGAGGCCCGCCACCCAGCGCGCGTCTTGCCGACTTTCAGGACGCAACCCGTGATCGAGGTGCGCAACGATCGGATTAATGCGTAGCTTGTCCTTCGCGGTCAGTTCATGGATTGCCAGTAACAGCGCGGTTGAATCTGCACCACCTGAGACCGCGACGACGATGTTGGCGTCTGCGGTTGGTAATTCAAGGAGGCGCCACTGCTCGAGTAGATTGGCGGCGAAAGTTGAGAGTTTAGCTTTCAATGTTCGAACCTTAGCGTTACTGGGTTACTGGGACCGCGGGCGTCCCCGCCCGCAGACGCGCCGACAGGCGCGCTGTTCTTTCCTTAATCATCCACAGATTACACAGATTACGCAGAATGACAAAAGCAAGCTTGAACTTCGTACTTTGTGCTGTGACCTTGGTGCTTTCGAACTGTGGATTTGGCGCTCGACGTGAGTCGGAGGTGAATACCGCCTGCGATAGCGGTGGGTCTGTCATTAATTCAAAGTCCAAAGTACAAAGCTCAAAGCAGTTTTGCTATAGTTCTCCCACAAACTATCTTTTCGCGAGGCCACCTATGAAAACAAGAATACTTTTGTGCGCGCTGATCGCTGCGCTATTCATCCTTCAAACAATTCCCGTCGCCGCCCTCGACGAAGGTATGTGGACGTTCAATAACGTCCCGCGTGACGACATCAAACAAAAGTATGGTTTCACCGTCACTGACGACTGGCTGCGCAAAGTGCAACTCGCGTCCGTGCGTTTTCCCGGCGGCTCGGGTTCGTTCGTTTCTCCTAATGGCCTCGTGCTGACCAACTACCACATCGTCGAAGATTTTGTCGGCGAGGCCAGCACCGAGACGAAGGATTACGCGAAGGAAGGTTTTGTCGCGCGCACCCGCGCTGAAGAAATGAAGGTCGAAGGCCTAACCCTCGATCAACTAGTTGATATTCGAGACGTAACCGCGCGCGTGAGTGGCGCGGCTAAGAGCAACATGTCAGACGCAGCGGCGAACACTGCGCGTCGCGCCGAGATGACCGCGATTGAAACCGAAGCAAATAAAGCCACCGGCCAGCGGTGCGATGTCGTCACTCTGTACCAGGGCGGCCAGTACAATCTTTATTGCTACAAGAAATACGAAGACGTGCGCCTCGTGTTTGTGCCGGAGTTTCAGGCGGCGTTCTTCGGCGGCGATCCTGACAACTTCAACTTCCCGCGCTTCAACATCGACATGGCGCTCGTCAGAGTTTATGAAAACGGGCAGCCCCTGAAATCGGAGAACTATTTCAAGTGGTCGAAGACTGGCGCGAAGGATGGCGAACTAGTTTTCGTTACTGGCCATCCAGGCACAACGCAACGACTCAACACAGTCAGCCATCTCGAGTCGCTGCGCGACGTGCAGATTCCGCTCATCATTCGCATGCTCGAGTCGCGGCAGAAGGCGCTCAAGGCCTACATGGCGCAGGGTGATGAACAAACGCGTCGTGGTCAGAACGAACTCAACAGCGCCGAGAACTCTTTGAAAGTTTATCGGGGTCAAGTGGCCGGTCTTAACGATCCGAACCTGATGAACAAGAAGCGCAAGGCCGAACAAGAGTTGCGAAACTCGATCAACGCGGACGTGCGCAAGAAGCAAGAGTATGGCGACGCTTGGATTTCGATTACCAAAGGGCGCGAGAAGCTCGCGACTTACGAACGCGATCGACGTTTTCTTGATCCGACGCTTTCGACTTCATCAAACCCTGTAGTGCCGGCGGGTTTCTACTCCACCTTGTTTGGTTATGCACGCGCGCTGGTGCGCTTGGCGGATGAGAATGGGAAGCCTGATGCCGAACGCTTGCCGGAGTTTAGAAACCAGCGACGCGCCGGCCTTGAGGCTGCGTTGTATTCAACCGCGCCGGTCTATGACGATTTTGAGAAAGCGAAACTCACGAGCTCGCTGGCGCTGATGCAGAGCGAGTATCCGGCGAACAGCTCGATATTGAAGGAAGTGTTGAAGGGTCAATCTCCAGCGGCTAGAGCCGCTGGTTTAATAGAAGGCACGAAACTTAAGGACGTTGAGTATCGCCGTCAACTCGCGGCTTCGGGCCGAACCGGGATTGACCAATCGAAAGACCCGATGATCGAGCTGGCGCGAGCGATTGATAAGGAGTCGCGAGCCGCGCGCGAGCGTTATGAAGAGGAAGTGCTGGCGGTCGAACGCGGCGCCTACGCGAAGATTGCGCACGCGCTTTTTGAAGAGAAGGGAACCAGCGTCTATCCCGATGCCACATTTACCCTCCGACTTTCTTACGGCGCGGTGAAAGGCTACCGCGAAGACGGCAAATGGATCACGCCGTTCAC
The DNA here is from genome assembly GCA_035472495.1 of Pyrinomonadaceae bacterium. Classification (GTDB taxonomy): domain Bacteria; phylum Acidobacteriota; class Blastocatellia; order Pyrinomonadales; family Pyrinomonadaceae; genus PSRF01. The sequence goes on from DATIPD010000013.1 coordinate 60,153, forward strand.
AACCTTAGGCGGACTCTACGCGCGTTCAAACGAATATCACCACGCGTTCCCGTATAACCTGCCCCCGCGCTGGATCGCGCAGCGCCGCTTTGTAAACCAACGCGTGCCCTTCAACTTCGTTTCCACGAACGACATCATCGGCGGCAACAGCGGCTCACCCACGATAAATAAGAATCGCGAACTCGTCGGCTTGATTTTTGACGGCAACATCCAGTCGTTGGTCGGCAATTTTGAATTCGACGAAAGCGTGAACCGCTCAATCTCCGTCGACGTCCGCGGCATGATCGAGGTGCTGCGCAAAGTCTTCAAAGCCGACGCGCTTGCGAATGAATTGCTAAGGCCGTGATGTTTTGACCCTGAATTGGGCGTCTAGATCTCAGATTAGATCGACCGCGAGCCTTGTCGCTCCGCCTTGTCGTTGACCGCAAGTCCCGCGCCCCGATTAATTGCGCACTCCCGTTCGTTTTGATCTCCGCGTGCGTGTTTGCGTTTAAGGTTCGGAAGCCTAGGTGGTTTTGCTTCGTTAAGTCTTTTGGAGCCACTGGCTGAGTTTTCTCAAGTGAAGGCGAAAAGACGTCTTCTCATAATCCGAGAGTTCGGAGCTTTGCGCTATCTCTATAAGATCTTTCCTACACTGGTCCAAGGTGGGAAAATCCTCATTGTCTTTCGCGCGCCGTGCAAGCAACATCACACTTGTCTCTTCAAAGTGCGGCATCAGTCCAGCCAGTAGCCTTCGTTGCTCAGAATTCGCCTCGTCGATCAGTTTCTTCATTGCTGAAACATGCTCTTCCGCTGCCTCGAAGTTCGGCAACTCGGCAAAGACCTCTGAAAAGGCAAGATTATTCAAAATGATAGCTGCGAGCCTCCGATCGTTTCCTGCAGTCGCGAGATTCAAAGCCTCGTGAAGTTGCGACTTAGCAGCTGCTGGACTGAGCACACCATCCTCGGAAGAACTCATGTCGGAATCCAGGGGCCATGGACAAACGAGTGTTGTCGACTCGTGATACATCATAGTTACTGCCGCCTCTGACACTAAATATCTAGCATCCTTAGGGTTAGATTCCCTTGCTTGGTGAATGTCTTTGAGCGCCTCCAAATACAGCTGTGCAGCTTCTGTGGTGTCAGATTTGATTTGGGCTAGTCTCTGCTTGATCGTTGCGGAAAGATAGTCGACTTCGGATGGGATTATCTTCGTCGGCAGAACATCTGCTGCAAGATTGCCGACAACTTTTTTACAGGCAGCGATAACTTCCAGAGCTTGATTCCATTCTTCCAAGAGTCCTAAGAAGAAAGCCATTACCAGTAAGTCTTCGGGTTCGTCGGAACCACTAACTATCTCAGTAATAATAGGATTCAAAGCCCTGTCGAAGGTTCCTTTATCAAGTCGATTAAGCGAACCTAGCGTGTCTTGATAACTTTTGGAAATCAGCCGCAGCGATGGCATCTTTATGAATCTCTTACTATGCAAGAGAACTTGAGAGGCGCCAAAAGGTGGAGTGAGCGTCTGAGTTAGAATATTGCTTATTCGTTCTGCGCCCTCATCTCCGAGTACATTTAGGAAGCCCATTCGGAGACAGTCGGTTTCGATTCCGCTCCAAATTGCCTTCACGTCTTCCACTGCTATGTCGCGGTATGTCGCAGTCGAGAAGTAATCCAACAAATTCTTGAGAATTTTGTAGTCTTTGAGATTAACGAACCGATCGGTTTGGTCAGAATCAGACATATCGCGAAAGCTCTTGCCAAGCCAAGGTACGGAGTTGGATGCTAAAGAAAGTTTGACATTGATATGCTGATCCCATAGTTGGATCGTATCTTTCAGCACCCGTTTTCCAGCATTCAACAGTTGTTGGGAAGGGTAAGGTTCACCAGCTCTGATTTGGTTGAGGGTACGTTCAACGGAATCGGACATTTTCGCTAGCTTTTCTTCGGATTGATTGATCCAAAGTCGCTTAGTTTGGGGAGATGGGCTGCTCCGGAGGATGAGATCGAGGAAAATGCTCTCGATCCCGCGAACGCATTGCCGCGACTCCGCCCAACCAAACCACGATTCGTCAGCTAACCTTCTGGCAACTTCAAGTAGGTGCGTGTCACGCGTAACCAAGATCAGCCTTGTGTTCGCCCGCGCTAACAGTTGATTCAAATTGCGCAGAAAAAGAAAGGCTCTCGCGTCGACTCTAGTTGCGAATGGATTCCTGTGACTCCTGAAGGTGCTAAAGACGTCTACGATTTTTGAGATTTCGTTCTCGGATGGTTCCTTAAGTTCGGAGAGAACGACAGAATGTGTTGTTAATAGTTTATCAAATCTGGGGTTGATGATTTCATCAAGAAGTTTCTTCAGTGCATTCCCACGCTTGAACCATGCAACAAAATTACTGACGTCGACACACAACGGACCAAAGTCACGTGATTTCACGAATTCCAAAAGTTCCTGAGAAACCCGTTCCGGCTGTTCCTCGTGACCCAGCGATTCCAGAAGAGATTTCGTAGCAGGGCTAAGGTTCCGCACCGCGGCCTCTAGAAGTTCGCCAGCCTTTGGGCCATCAATCGCGCGCTTCCCAACTTGGCTTCTAACATAAGTCCACAGTTCAAGCATATGGGACGGCAGCACGTAGAGCGTGTCTGCAAAACCATTGAACAGGTGGGTCAAAGCCAGTCGATGCTGAAGCGAGTTCCTTTCTACATTTTGAAAGTCTAAACTGACACCGACACCTTTCACTGCCTCAGCATCTTCCTGATTCAGGTAGGAAAAAATCTCACTAAAATCTACAGCGTAGCAAAGTGTGGTGGTCTCCTCGTAGACGAGCGAGAATCGTAACTCGCTTATGCGTTCTCGGAGACGAGACAATACTTTGAGCTCATCTTCGAGTCTGGTCTCTAAAGAATGTTGACTAAACTTATCCACTTAATTCACCATTGAGGAGCCCATCGCGATGGTCTCACTTTGACTCACAAACTCCGACATCACATCCGCTTTCAAATCGCTAGTTGGGATAATGGCCTCCATTAAAGCTATTCCCGACGTTGGATCGAATATGAGGGTCTGCACAAACTCTTCATTTGTTTCGTCTGGACCACTAATAAGACCAACTCCGATAGATTCAAGCTGCCAAAGTAGTACTTTCAGCTTTGACGCAGCACATCGATGTAGGAGCGTTTTGAAAAGATCCCTGCGCTGGTGACGGCGAGATTTCATCAATAATTCAGCAGTAAGCACCCCGACGCCTCGGAGGACTTCGACAATGTCAACAATTTCATTGGGTTCGCCAATTTCTAAGTATTTTGTAATGATTGTGGTGAAATCTGCTGGCTCAAGATCACTGGCTAGCGTTCTAATGATGATATCTAGTTCGCCTAAGGAATCCGATTCTTGGAACATCCGAATGATGTTTGTTAGCTCTGTTGCACCGTATCGAAGGTCATAACGGTAAAGTGCGCGATAGCAAATCGCAGCGTATTCGATATCAGTAATGTGACGTTCGAAAATTAATACAGAACGTTCGGTGCAGCCAAACCCTGATAACACGCTCAAAGCCCTCTGACGGATGAGGAGGCTGCCCGGTCTTTGTCCTAGACGCTCAGCTAGAATCAACGCGATGTATTGCTCACTATTGGCACACCTTAGCTTCGCAGCGACGATTAAGAGATCGTCCAAAACAGTCAAGAAATCGTTTCGTCCCCATTCCTGAAATAGTCCTGGGAGAATCGAACGAACTCGAGTCTTAAGGAGCGAAGAACCGCGATTAATGAGGTCCGAGAGTTCGATAGCGAGTCGCGAGGTTGTCGGAACTACTAGAGGGAGAGAGTTCCGAGTCCAAAGGCTGAGGCGCAACCAATCCCTCAACCCGCTGTCAGACTGGCGTTCTAGCCATGCGACGGGGTTATCGATGTCTCTATCATTGTATTGAGACTGAATTTCGTTCAATTCACTTTCCCTCGCCTCGACTAATTCTTAGTAGTCTTCCAAGTTTGCCCCAAACGATCGCGGGCAACCTTGCGCCAATTCGTCCAACCCGCTGCGCTTGAAAAGTACCATCGAACCGTACTTTCTCGACAACCAGTTCTTGAACATCGCGGCTGATCGTCCTGAGATTCAGAGTACGACCATATCCATCTGCCATATTGCAAGGGATGAACGCCGGATTAGTACCGGCGTCCAATGTTGTGGGTGCCGCCAACCGCTTAGCTTCAAGAGCCGGAGCTGGAATGTCGATTCTGATGATTCTTTGGCCCTTCGCCATCAAGTGCAGGCCTAGACGACTTCGAAGCAGGGTTGCTCCTTGATTAGGCCTACGGCCGGCGAGAATGCTTACTAATAGGCGTGTAGGGGCACACCAAAAGAACTCCCTGTCTGTCTTTACCCACCCATCATAGAAGGCCGGTGTAATAATACCTCCTAAGTTAGCCCAAACAAACTCGGCCTCATTATCGCTTTCATCGAGAACTGTCATCAAAACTCGGCGCCGCAAATAGAATAATGCAAATACTTCAAGTTTGATTACCAAACTGTAGGGTTCTGGATTGGTAGGAGTTCTCTGATTTCTTAAGTCAAAAGCGCGGGGATTTTCATTTATCACCCACTCGACGATCTTGAGTGGCGGATCGCCATCGCCTACAGAATCGAGTTTTGATGTGACAAGCTCTTGGAACTCTTGTTCGATAGCTGGTGCGAGATTTCCTTCGCTTAAGTCATATCGAAACTTCGACAACCACAACGCACCCAATTCATCAGCCTCTAGCTTCTCAATCCATTTGGAGTATCTCATCTGTGGCTCGTCTCAACCTGCTCTTATTCAGAGCAAGATCGCATGCAGAAAGTACAACGCTGTCCCAGAAGCAGGGAACACTTGAACATTTGTAGGGTGTTTAGGTCGGTCTGAGAAATTCTACTTTGCTCACGTTAAGGATCTCGAGTTCCGGGTTTCGAGTTTGGTGATTAGGAGGAACTCGACTTCTGGTACTGTGAAGCGCGCGCACTTTATTTCAATGGGCGGGAATTAGTCAAGGGTTTTTTGAAGCGGTTAGCAGTCAGCAAACAGCAATCATCCGAAACCAGCGAGAAGCGTCCAGGCTCGGCGGTCGAGACTGGACGCTGCTCGGTTAAAGGAGACAAAGGGTCAACCGGCAAACTATTGCGTCTGCTTCCGGTGGGTCAGGATGTTGCACGCATCCTGGGCGCTGGTTGGGTCGATTGCTTCGTTGCCTTCCTTGATGTGTTGGATTATTCCATTCTTATCGATGACGAACGTGGCGCGGTTTCCGTAGCCACCTTCTTCGTTGAAGATGCCATAGTCTTTGACCACGCTGCGTTTAGCAAAGTCGCTGAGGATTGGAAAAGTTAAGCCGTTCTGTTTGGCAAACTCACGGTTGGCATAAACGCTGTCGGCACTGACTCCGAAAACCTGCGTGTCATTCGCTTCGAATTTGGCGATATCAGCCTGATACGCCTTCATCTCCTGCGTTCAACCACCGGTGAAAGCAAAGACGTAGAAGGCAAGCACCACGTTTTTCTTTCCCTGGAAGTCACTGAGCTTGTAGCGCACGCTGCGTTTGTCGTCGCCCACGATCGTGCTCGGCAAAGTGAAATCCGGGGCCTTATCACCAACTTTGAGATTTGTGTGCGGGGCGGGCGGTGGCGTCGGCGGTTTGGCTGGCGCGGCGGGTGTCGTCTGAGCCGTCGCGATCGACGCAGCAGCCAGCAAGAAAACGACGCAGAGAACTTTCTTGATCATGATGCCAACTCCTTTTGCGATTTCAGCAATTTGTAATACGCGCTGGCCGCTTCTTATCACGGTTGACTCATAACGGCAAATCGCAAACAGCGAACAATGATCAGCAGGCAGAAGGCAGAAGGCCAAAAAGCAGAAGGCAGAAAGCGAATCGCAAGAAAGCCAAAGGCAAAAAGAGAAAGCGTCCAGTCGCGACGTGGATGTCGAGACTGGACGCTTTTGCTTTGTCTGGCTTGTCAGCTGTTTGCTGACTGCCGATTGCTTCTTTAGTTCACCGACTGCAGATTCAGGATCGTCTGCAGAATCGTGCCGAGGATGCTCGCGGTTCCATTTGAATAACGGCCGTACTGGGAGCGGCTGTAGTAGCCGTCCTCGTAACCGCGGTTGAAGCCCTCGCGGAAGTAGTATTGATACTCGCTCTGGTCAACATAGTAGCCGTCGTATCCATAACTTCCATCCTGGTAGCCGAATGAATTTTGCGGGTCGAAGTTCCAGCCGTCCGACCGGTCGGCCTGGCCGGCGCGAAAGCCTTCTTCGTACCCATTGTTAACCGCGCGCCGCAGCATGTCTGCGCCGTAGCTGTTGGTTTCGTAGTAACTGCCGTTACGCGAATAGCGATAGTTGTACGGGCCATAGTCGTTGTAGCTCCAGCTTTGCAGCCGCAACTGATCCTGACGCAAGCGCTCGAGATAGCGTTGCTGATAACGAAGCTGGTTCAAGCGCCGCTGTTGTTCAAGCAAGCGACGTCGTTGCAATTCGTAACTCTGCTGACGTGACCACTGCTGGCGATACTCGTTGGCGCGTTGTTCCTGATTACCGCGCCAGTCGCGTTGCTGGTTGTTGTTTGAACGCCACGAGTCGTTGCGACCTGACTGGCGATCTGAACGATCTGACTGGCGTCCTGAGCGATCTGACTGGCGTCGACGCAACTCTTCCTGGCGGAGTTGTTCCTGCTGACGCTGTTGCTCGGTTTGGCGACGTTGCTGTTCGTCGTTCTGCTGGCGTCGCTGCCAGTCGTCGTTCTGCCCGTTCCGATTCCAGGTTCGATCTGATCCACGCTGCTGCTGTTGCTGTTCAGCACGGCGACGATTTTCCTCTGCGTCGCGCTGAGACTGTTCCTGCTGACGGCGACGATTCTCGTCCGCGCGTTGCTGCTGCTCGTTGCGCTGTTGCTCTTGCTGCTGTTGGACCCGCTGACGGTTCTGCTCCCAGCGCTGGCGTTGTTCGTTCTGCTGCTGATCAACGCGCTGCCGGTTCTGTTCCCCGCGCTGTCGCTGTTCGTTCTGTTGTGCCGCGCGTTGCTGTTCAGCCTGCTGCCGTTCGGCTTGTCGTTGCTGTTCGCGCGCCTGCTGTTGTTGATCGTTCTGCTGACGTTGGGCGGCTTGTGGATTTTCGCGCTCCGCGCGTCGTTGATCTCGTCCGGCCTGGTCGTCCTGGCGATTGCCCTGAGCATCCTGGCTACGGTCTTCTCCGCGTCCGCGACGACCCTGCGCGGAGCTGACATCGGCGACGCCGACGAGCAACGCTAGAGCGAGCCCTGCGGAAGTTGCCAAACCTTTGTAGTTAACTTTCATTTGATAATCCCCTTGATAGTGGTTAGCTAGCTATTGTCGCGGGAAGAGTCCGCTAATCACTGAGCAATTGTTATTCCAGCGCATTCTGAACCGCCTGAGGCAACAATCAGCTGGTTACTGTAACGATATGAGTTACAGATGTACGGAATGGGATGCGTGAATGGAGCAGGAGCAGGAGGCGGTCAAGCGCGATTCGCGCTGCGCGCTCAGCTGCGGGCGGGGACGCCCGCGATCCCAGTAGGTGAGCATTCGCGCTCCATCGCAAACGGATGGCACCCTAATTCCGAGAACGCCAGCTGATCAGAGTAGACATTTGTGGGCATTCACGTGGTAGGAACGCGAAGGCTTACTTACTGGGACCGCGGGCGTCCCCGCCCGCAAATGAGCGCGAACAACGCTTTCGCTACCGTGTGCTTATCGAAACTCGACAGCGTGGTTTTTGGCACTACGCCTTGCGTTCATTGCGGGCGGGGACGCCCGCGATCCCAGTAAGTTGGCTCGCGTGTTCCGATGGGGTGACGGGCAGCGAAACACTAGGCAGCCAAAGAGGGCTGATGAGACAGGGCAGAGAGATATTAGGCTTTCTCGAGAGCGGCATATTTCTGGACGAGTTTCTTTTGGCCGTAGCCGGGGAAGGTGACGGTTAGTTTGAGAGAGTCGCCGGCGCCTTCGCGGCGCAGCACCAAGCCACGACCATACTTGGCGTGCTTTACATATGAACCGGGGAGAAAGTCTGGAGTCTGGAGTCTGGAGTCGCCAGTCTGAGCTTGCGTCTTTGGGCTTTGGTCTTTGAAAAGCTTGTCTTGGGGGCTTGGACTTTGGTTCCTAGACGCCCCCTCCCTGCTCGTCGGGCTACTGCCCCGTCGATCGGACTTGTTTCGTTCGGCGATTTCGCGACTCGATTGGAAGCTGCCGCTCGTGTTGCCGAGTTGGGTGGCGCGTTGCTTGAAAAACTCGGCGATGGAGTCGACGCTGTCGTAAGTTTTGCCTTGGTAGTTGGTGTTGTCTTTGCGCGCGCTGGCGCCCTCCCTCACGGTCGGGGTGCTGCCGCGGTCGGTTCTGCCAAACGAGTTACTGCCGCGAGAACTAGCGGTCCCGGCAGCGACGCGTCTGTATTCGCCGTGTTCGTATTCGATCTCTGACGAGCCGCGGGCGAACGAAAGCCAGGAGTTTCCGCGAGTCAAATCTTCGATCAACTCGAGCGGCATCTCGTTTAGGAACTGCGACGGCTCGGACGCGAGTTCTTCGCCGTAAACACGTCGCTTCATGGCGTGCGTCACGTATAGAAATTTCTCGGCGCGGGTCATGGCCACATAACAGAGACGACGCTCTTCTTCGAGCTCGGCTGGATCGGTGGCTGAACGTGAATGCGGGAACAGACCGTCTTCGAGACCTACGATAAAGACCAAGGGAAACTCCAAGCCCTTGGCGGAGTGGGCGGTCATGAGCGTGACCGGCGCGTCCTCTTTGTAATCGTCAGTGTCGGAAACGAGTGCTGAGTGATCGATGAACTCGCGCAAGCCTTCGATTCCCATTTCGTCGTAGTCGACCGCCGCGTTCACGAGCTCTTGTAGATTTTCCAGGCGCGCGTCGGCTTCATCAGTTTTTTCTGACTTCAGCGCGTTCTCGTAGCCGGAGTCGAAGATCGCGGCTTTGACGATGTCCGAAACAGGGGAGTCTGAATCCGTATGAGCGGGGGCAAGCCCACCTTCCTGACCCTGAGAATCTGATCCTTGAGTGGTGCTATCGATGCCGGCGAGGTCACTCAGCTTGCGGATGATGCGGCGAAAACTTCTCAGGGCGGAGACGGCGCGATTGCTGAGGCCCTGGGGATCGTCGATGACGACGGAGATGGTTTGCCACAATGTTAGCGGAATAGACTCGGCACTTGAGACGAGGTCGCTATCGCTCCCCGTACTGACTTCATTGCGCGCGTCGGTCTTGGTCTCCAACGGTTGTTCGCGCTTTGCGCTCATTGCGGTCGGGACGCCCGCGATCCCAGTAAGTGAGGTCACGCGATCCTCTGGTTGTTGAGTGGCTGCCGTACCGGCCACGCCCGTCGATCGTCTGGCGAGCTCATCCAGCGTCTGCTTGCCGATGCCGCGTGCCGGACTGTTGATGACTCTTTGCAACGCGATCGAATCGTTGGGATTCAGCGCCAGTTTCAGGTACGCGATGATGTCGCGCACTTCCATCCGCTCGTAAAAAGAAAAACCACCGACGATGTTGTACTTCAAACTCGCGCGCCGCATCGCTTCTTCAAACACGCGCGACTGCGAGTTCGTGCGATACAAAACTGCAGCGCGAATGTTGTAGTCGTCGTCGCGATGCTCGAGTATTTTTCCCGCTACCCAACGTGCTTCAGACTCCGCATCGAACGCCTGAAAGTAACGCACTCGCTCGCCCTGCGGATTTGACGTCCACAGATTTTTGCCTTTGCGCTCGATGTTGTTTTTTACGACCGCGCCGGCAACGTCGAGGATTGTTTGAGTGGAGCGGTAGTTCTGCTCGAGCCGAATCGTCTTAGTCGTCGGGAAATGTTTTTCGAAGTTGAGGATGTTGGTGATGTCGGCGCCGCGCCACTTGTAAATTGACTGGTCTTCGTCGCCAACCACCGCGATGTTCTGCGTTCGCTCAGTAATCAGGCTGATTAGGGCAAACTGCAGCGAGTTGGTGTCCTGATACTCATCAACCAGAATGTAACGGAACTTGTTGTTGTACTTCTCGCGCATCTCATCGACCTGCCGCAGCAAGCGCACGGTCTTAATCATCAGATCGTCAAAATCGAGCGCGTTGTTCGCGTGCAGCCGCTGCTCATACGCGGCGTAAACCCGCGCCATGGCGGCGCGACGCTCATCGACGTAATCAGCGCGTGCGGCGAACGCCTCGACGTCTTCACCGCGATTTTTGGCGGCGCTGATCGCACTCTGCGTGGCGCGGAGGCCGAGGTGTTTTTCGTCGTAACCCAGGTCCTTAATGCAGTTCTTGATCAACCGGAGCGAGTCGTCCTGATCGTAGATCGTGAACGTGCGCGTGTAGTTGTCGTTTAGTTTTTCAATGTCCTGACGCAGAATGCGCACGCAGAGACTGTGAAAAGTAGAGACAAGGGGCTGGCTCGGAAGTTTTTGATCGCGCAACAGACGCTGCACGCGCTGGCGCATTTCCTGCGCGGCTTTGTTAGTGAAAGTGACAGCGAGAATGTTCCAGGGTGCGATGCCCTTTTCAGCGATCAAGTAAGCGATGCGATGCGCGATGACGCGCGTCTTGCCGGAACCGGCTCCCGCCAAAATGAGGAGAGAGCCTTCGGTTGTTTGGACAGCGTCGGTTTGTTGTTCGTTGAGACCAGATAAGAAGTCAGTCATTGATGTTGCATTTAACCATACTGGTGAACTCACTCAAAACGAACGCAGCAAAAAGATCATCCGCCTATCACACAGAGTTCGCAGATTCGTTAATTAGTGCAAGAAGTCTTTTGTAGACTTTTTTCACTACGAAATGACACGAAGGAAAAGAACGAAAATAACACTAAGAAATCCGCCTAAAAACCGCGTAATCCGCGTAATCTGAGGACTCACTTTGAAAGCAAGAATCGGATAGAACAGATTTCAACCTCCCGCTAAAATTCGTGGCGAGTTGAGAATGAAGTGATGGCTCGGAGGTGCTAACATGAGTGCTGTAATGAAAGAACAATTGAGTTTGTTGGTTGACGATCAGGAAGCGAAATGGCAGGCCGTGCTGGCGAAAGACACGCGATCCGACGGTCAGTTTGTGTTCGCAGTGAGTTCTACCAGGATTTACTGTCGCCCGTCGTGTCCTTCGCGGCGGCCACATCGCGAACGCGTTTCATTTTTCGCGCTACCGGAGAATGCCGAGCAGGCTGGCTTTCGCGCCTGCAAGCGTTGTCATCCGCGCGACACGAGCGCAGTCGATTCCCAGATGCAAATGGTGCAGAAGGTTTGTCGCTTGATGGATGAGAGTGACGGCGAGTCGCTTACGCTTGCGACGTTGAGCGAACAGGTTGGCGTTAGTTCGTTTCACCTGCAGCGAACTTTCAAAAGCATCATGGGAATCAGCCCCAAGGAATACGCTGAGGCGCGCCGGGTAAACAAATTCAAGCAGGGCGTGCGCCAGGGTGACGCGATCACGAGCGCAATTTACGACGCGGGTTTTGGGTCAAGCAGCCGGCTATACGAAAGCGCTTCGGCGCAACTGGGCATGACGCCCGCAACTTATGGCAAGGGCGGACGCGGCGCGATGATCAACTACACCACCGTCGCAACTCCTTTGGGTCGTCTGCTCGTCGCCGCGACAAGTAAGGGAGTTTGCTCAGTGATGCTGGGAGAGACGGAGACGACGCTCAAAGCCGATCTGTTGGACGAATTTCCAGCGGCAGAAATTCAGCATGACGAAAAGATGCTGGGTTCTTCAGTGAGGGCAATTGTCGAACAGTTGAAGAACAAGAATCCGCGCATCAATTTGCCGCTCGACATCCGCGCAACTGCGTTTCAGAAACAAGTGTGGGAACAGTTGCGAGCGATTCCCTACGGACAAACGGCGTCGTACAGCGACGTCGCCAAAGCGATCGGGCAGGAGAAGGCGGTGCGCGCGGTCGCACGCGCGTGCGCGACAAATCCAGTAGCGCTGGTGATTCCTTGTCATCGGGTGATTCGGGAAGACAAGAGCCTGGGCGGGTACCGCTGGGGTTTGGAGCGGAAAAAGAAGCTGCTGCAACGCGAAGCTGGGAAATAGGGTAATCGGGCAACGGGCTAAAAGGGGAAAAGGGCGAAAATGTTGGTTTCAACTGAACCACTTTCCTCGCATACCCTTTTCCCCTGTTGCCCCTTATTGTGGTTACTGGCCCTTTTCGGTCTCCCACCACGCGTTACTAAACGGACAACAAAATAAGGGCAAGTGCCCGAAATAGTCGGTTGAAAGAAGGTTAAAACAAGTTATGCGCAGGTTTTTAGTCATTGCAGTCATACTGACAGTCGGTGTTATTAGCGCATCAGCGCAGACCAGCAACAATCGTAAACATCATGCTGAGAAAGCGACGTCTGAAAAAGAGAGTGCCTTTCCAGCCACATCGTTCAGCTACCCCTTGGATGATTACAAGCCGGGCGTGGTGCAAGTTGGTCCCCGGACTACTTATCTTAAAGAGGGACTGAGGACGGATGAAGTTGTACGACTCTTGGGAAGGCCTTCGGCCAGCTCTGAACGCAAAGAGAACGAAGTGGTCGTGAAGGTTTACGAATTCCAAAGAGGCGAGCATCAGGTGTTGGTGGCCGAGTTTGTCAGCGACTTGCTCGTGCGTTACCGAACCGAAGCTCGGGACGAGCAAACGGTGCGCGCGGATCAGTAATAAACCCTGCTGGAAGTTCTTGCGAAGGGAGGATGCTCGAAAGAGTAGGAAGATTATGAGACTCGCATTAGGTTTAGTTTTGATAATTTTGATTTCAGCGGTGGTGGTTTGCGCTCAGGACTCAGCAAGCGCAGCGCAGACGGTTGAAACTTTGCGCGCCCAGTTGGCTGAAGTACAGACAAAGGAATCGGAGTTACAAGCGCGCGCGCGACAGCTTGATGAAGATCTTAAGCCGGAAAACATCGAGCGCTACTTTGCCGGCACTGGTTCGACGCGTCCCGAAGAACTGCGAGAACAGCGTCGCCGCCAACTGACGATTGAACGAGATGGTGTCTCAGCGCAACTCAAAATTCTCGCTAATAGTCAGGAGCGACTTGAATCTGTGATTCGTACTGCTGAGGCGGTCGCCTATCAGAAGAGCGCCGAGGGGAATGCGACGCTGCTCGGTCAAGGTTTGCTGGGGCGGATACCCTCTTCCGTTTGGTTGGGACTTGCCGGGGCAGGTTTCGCTATCATTCTGGCGATGTTAATTGCCTTCGCTTTGGTGAGGCCGCCGAAAAAGCTGGACGACTTCAGTATCTGACAAAGTAGCTAGCGTTGTTGGTTAAAAGGCGTGTTTGGCAAGCACGCCTTTTTCGTTTTTTGTTAGACCGCGCTTACCCTGTTGGGGCAACCTTCCCGGTAGTATCATCTCCTAAGCTTTGAATCGCCCTTGTTAGTCGAACTCTTCAACGGAGGTAGCGTCTTAGTAGTTCAAGCCGCACCGCTTTAGGCGTTTCTTTCTGAGGCAAACGGAGGAACTTCGGATGCTCCGACCACTCATCCTTTTCTTTGTCATTATTCTGCTTCTGCTGCCAAACCAACTCGCTCGCGCTCAGGGCGACACAATTCAGGCGGGCAGCACGATTGAGCGTAGTCTGGCACGCGGCGAAAGCCACACCTTTACCATCAAGCTCGAGGAAGGCCAATTCGCACAGCTGGTCGTTGAGCAGCGCGGCATCGATGTGATTGTTCGATCGTTCTCACCGGCGGGTAAGCTGCTCGCTGAAATTGATAGCCCCAACGGCACTCAAGGTCCCGAAAACATTTCCATAGTTGCTAATGTCGCGGGTGTTTACAAAATCGAAGTGTCGCCATTAGGGCAATTAGTCGAGGTCGCGCCTGGCCGTTATGAATTGAGAGTTGTGGAATTGCGGCAGGCCACCGATCAAGAATTGCTGTCTGGCAAAAACCAGGAACTGCTCAAAGCCCGAGGCCTGGCGCTTGTAAGTGACATGGTGGATGCACTGGGTCAGATTCGATTGCCGCAGACGAGGGTCCGTGCCCAACTCCAGGCAGCGGACATGGTTTGGTCATCAGACGAAAAATTGGGCGCGCGCTTAGCGGGAGACGCAGTCGACGGAGTTAAGGAGTTCATCGGTGGATTGGAAGCGAGCGAACACGATTATTACGAGAGCTATGCGATGGCTATGCAATTGCGGCAGGAAGTCGTCGGGCTTTTAGGAAATCGTGATCCGGAAATGGCGTTGACGTTTTTGCAAACCACGCGGACGCTTCCGAATCCGGAAGGGAGAAATGTTCAATGGGACCAGGAACTTTCGATGGAATTGTCGCTGGGGGCGCAAATTGCAGCCAAGGATCCAAATCGGGCCGCGCAGCTCGCGCGCGACACTCTGAAACGTGGCTATTCCTCGATGCTGGTGGAGATCGTTAACAGGTTGCGTTACCGCCAACCCGAGTTGGCCAGTCAACTAGCGAAAGAAATTACGGCGAAACTAATGGGTGAGAATCTGCTGAAAAATCAGGACGTTGCCAATCTCGCCCTGGGTCTTCTGCGGACGGCGCACGGTCCAATTCGAAACTATCAAACGACATTCTCAGCGAGTGACCTTCCGCCGGGAAAAACGAATAGTGTTTTGTTGTCAGAACAGGATTTTCGAGATTTGTTTGAGAAGGCTGTCAACGATGGTCTTTCATTCACAGGCTCTCCTGGCTTGTACACACCAGAAAGAAACACAGCACAGAACATCTTGTCCGCGTTGTCATCAATGCCCGCGGAACTCAAACTCTACGCGCCTGAGAAAGAAGCTGTGATTGAGAAGAAGAATACTGAGTTGAACAGCCCAACCGACGTACAGGGTTTGAGGTGGCAGAAATATCAGGAGCGCTTAACCAATCTTTCCGTTGATGCAGCGTTGGAAGAAGTCGGTAAAGCGCCGATTGACATGAGAGACGCGCTTTATCAAGAGGTGGCCCAAAAGGCGTTGCGGAGTGGTGACCTGGCGCGCGCACGACAAATTGCAAAGGACAATATTTCGAACCTCAATCAGCAAAGACAAGTGTTGGCAAATCTTGAGTCGCAGGCAATCTTCGAGGGCGCTTCCAAAGGGAAAATCGAAGACGCCTTGCGTTCGGTGTGCAATCTACGAACTAGCAGAGAACGGGCGACCGTGCTCTCGCAGTTGGTAAATCAAATCGGGCCGGGTCTCAAGCGAGCGCAGGCCTTGGCGCTACTAGAGCAAGCGCGGAATCTCGTTGGCACTTCGACCAAAGTTGAGACCCAGGAGCAAATGGCTGCTGTGCTTGAAATCGCGCGGGCAGTTGGTCGATACGATTCCAAAAGGGCTTTTGAAATGGTTGAGCCGCTGCTCGAGCAGTTTGATGAAATGAGTAACGCAGCGCAAATCATGAATGGATTTGGCCAGGAGTTTTATGAAGGAGGAGAGCTGCAGTTGAACAACGGCAGTAGCATGGCAAACTTTGCAACTCGATTGGTGGCGACCCTGAGTTCGTTGGCTACGGCCAACTTCGATCGCGCCAAAGCAGATGCCGACCGACTTGAACGGCCGGAAGTCCGGATCGTTGCTTACCTGGGAATCGCCAGCCAGGCTATCGGTCCTGAAGACAACGTGCAGCGAAGTTCTTTTAGTCGAGGGCGGCGATACTAATAGATCATTCCACGGTCACTGATTTGGCCAGGTTTCGTGGTTGATCGACGTCGCAGCCACGCCGCACTGCAATGTGATAAGCCAGAAGCTGCAGCGGAATAACCGACAAAATTGGTGACAACAGATCGCTTGAGGCCGGGATGCTAATGACATGATCCGACATGCTGGCCGACATCGTATCGCCCTCGGTGAGGATCGAAATCACAATTCCTTCACGGGCCTTCACCTCAACAATATTTGAGTGCGTTTTTTCATAACGCAACTCTGATGAGCGGTTGTTCTCCTCCCGCGTGTTGATGAACATTACCGGCAGTCGCTCATCGATCAGCGCGTTTGGTCCATGCTTCATTTCACCCGCCGGATAGCCTTCGGCGTGAATGTAAGAAATCTCCTTCAACTTCAAGGCGCCTTCAAGGGCTACCGGGAAGTTGATGCCGCGGCCCAAATAAAGAAAGTCAGTCGAACGGAAGAACTCTTTGGACAACTCCTCGATATGATCTGAGTCACTCAGGAGGTGTTCAAGTTTGACCGGCAACTCCGCCAGCTGTTGCGCGTGGTGCTTTGCTTCAACCGCCGACAGCGTGCCGCGCAAATTTCCCAGATAGAGTCCCAGCAAATAAAGCGCGACCATTTGCGAAGTAAAGGCCTTAGTGGAGGCGACACCAATTTCCGGTCCCGCGTGAGTCAGGATTGTGCCGTCGGCTTCGCGCGTAATCATCGAACCGTTGACGTTGCAGATTGCCAGAACTTTAGAACCAAGTTCGCGAGCCTCACGCAAAGCCGCGATGGTGTCGGCCGTTTCGCCTGATTGAGTGATGACGAGTAACAGCGTGTTTTCATCCATCACCGGATCGCGATAGCGAAACTCGGAGGCGTAGTCGACGTCGACGGGAATCCGCGCAAGTTGCTCGATCATGTACTTGCCTGCCAGACCTGCGTGCCAGGAAGTGCCACAAGCTGCAATCTTGATCGAAGTGACCCGTTGAAAATCAGCCTCGCTGATGTTTTTCATCTCGTCGAGAAAGACACGCCCGGTGTCGAGCGAGATGCGACCCTGCATGGTGTCGCGTACAGAGCGCGGCTGCTCGTATATTTCCTTGAGCATGAAATGCTTGAAGCCGCCCTTTTCCGCCATAATCGGATCCCAGGTGATTCTTTGAATCGATGGTTGGACCGGATTGGCTTCGAAGTCCGTCACCCGCACCGCGTCTTTGTTGATTACGGCCATCTCACCATCACCGAGAAAGAAGACGTCGCGCGTGTGCTGCAGGATGGGCGGAATGTCGGACGCTACAAAAAATTCGCGATCGCCGAGTCCGATGACAACGGGAGGTCCTTGCCTGACCGCAATGATCATGTCCGGTTCGTCGGCATTAATGATCGAAAGCGCGAAGATCCCGCGCAGGTCGAGCATGGCCCGACGCACTGCCTTTTCGAAGTTCTTTTCCGTCTTCAGGTATTCCTCGATCAGGTGGGCGATGATCTCCGTATCGGTTTCAGTGACAAACGCGTGATCGTTCTGGCGAAGTTGTTCCTTTAACTGCAGGTAGTTCTCAATGATGCCGTTGTGAACGACGACAATGCGTCCAGTGCAATCGCGATGCGGGTGGGCATTTTCTTCTGTCGGCCGGCCGTGAGTGGCCCAGCGCGTATGGCCAATACCGTAGGTTCCGTCGAGCGGACTTAGGCGTATGACTTCCTCAAGGTTGCGCAGTTTTCCCTCGGCCCGCCGTATTTCGAGATCGTGATCCTCTCCAACCACGGCGATGCCGGCGGAGTCGTAACCGCGATATTCGAGTTTGCGTAGCCCATCAATAATTAAGGGTACGACCTGTTTGTTTCCGACGTAGCCAACGATTCCACACATATGTTTCGCTTAAGTAAACGTTGAAGAGTGATAGTGTTTCACTTATCGCACGCCTACTTGTCGCTGCCTTTCACCATCTGTTTCTCGTTTTTCTTGAAACGCTTCTTGACGACTGCGGGGACGCCGGCGACCAGCGTATCAGGGGGGACGTCCTTTGTTACCACCGATCCGGCTGCAGTCACGGAACCCTTGCCGACCACAATTGGCGCGACCAACATCGTGTCTGAGCCAATGCGCGCGTCGTCTTCAATGATTGTTTGATGCTTGTCCTTGCCGTCGTAATTGCAGGTCACCGCACCGGCGCCAATGTTAACGTTGTCGCCGATTGTCGCATCGCCTAGATAGGTTAGATGCCTGGCCTTCGAGCGTCTTCCAATTCGTGTCTTCTTGGCCTCGACAAAGTTGCCGATAATTGAACCTTCCTCCATGTGGACATTCGCGCGCAGATGCGCAAACGGACCAACGATTGCATCGGATTCGATCTCGGAGTCGGCAATCACTGAGTGATCTTTGATCACCACGTTGTTGCCCAGGCGAGAGTTAGTGATGCGCGTGCCCGAGCGAATCACGCAGCCTTCGCCGATTACCGTTTTTCCTTCAAGCGAGACATCAGGATAGATCACTGTGTCGCGACCTACCTGAGCTTCGGCGCTGATGTAGGCGTGCGATGGATCGATAAACGTGACGCCGGACTCAACCATCAGCTTGCGGATTGTTCCGCGACGCATCAAGTTCTCAAACTCAGCTAACTCAGCGCGAGTGTTAATGCCAGAGACTTCCCGCGAGTCTCCATGAAGGTAAACGTGCACCTTCTCTCCATCAGCTAACAATATTTGTGGTACGTCAGTTAAATAATACTCGCCCTGCTTGTTCGCTGGTTTTACGCGCTTGAGAGCACCGAATAGTTTTTTTGAGTCGAAGCAATAAATTCCAGAGTTGATTTCCTTGATTTGTTGCTCTTCGGAATTGGCGTCCTTTTGCTCGACGATTCGTAGGAACTTGTCGTTGTCATCACGAACCATACGGCCGTAGCCAGTTGGATTTTCCAGACGGACGCTGAGTATCGAACATGCTGCTTTGCTGTCCAGATGTTGCTCCAGGAGACCGCGGAGTGTCACCTCGCGAATCAAAGGCACATCGCCGGACAGAACAAGCACCACTGAATCACTGTTTTCAAGTTGCGACTGGGCGGCCATTACTGCGTCGCCCGTTCCGCGTTGTTGGGTCTGGGTGGCGAAGGTTGCCGCGGGGCCGACAGCAGTTTGAACCGCTGCTTCAACTCCCGGGGCCTGATGACCCACGATGACGCAAATTTGTTTGGGGCCCAGAGATTCGGCGGTACGACAAACGTAGCTAATCAACGGCAAACCGCCGAGTTCATGTAGCACCTTGGCGCGCGCAGACTTCATACGGGTGCCTAATCCGGCTGCCAGAATTATTACCGTGATCGCTTGGTCAAGTGTCTCGTTGGGATTCATGAATTATGCGGGGACCGCCGGCTGGGAACAGGCTTGTTGCCGGCATGCTAAAACTACGCGCGCTAGCAGCGCGGAATCGTGACGTACCTTCTCACCTTCTTCGAGTAGGTTTGTGCGAACGATCCGCGTGGATTGGTCGACTACACTCGCGACGGAGTCAGCTTCATCAATTCCGATCTGGCGCGCTCCCTCTAGTGCGTAGCGACGAGCTTGTTCTTCAGTAATTCGTCGGTCATTTATGATTACAAAATCAAAATTGATCTCGGGAGCGTAGGTCTTAATAGTCTCAAGATGTTGGCGCGCGGAGTAGTTGTCAGTTTCACCGGGTTGCGTCATCAAATTGCAAATGAAAATTTTGGTGGCCTGACTTTCACCAATTGCGCTGGCAACGCGCGCGACCAGCAGGTTTGGAAGAATACTCGTATACAGTGAACCGGGCCCGAGCGTGATTACGTCGGCCGCTCGGATCGCTTTCAACGCTTCCGGAAGAGGAAGACATTGCTCCGGTTCGAGACGCAACCGCTGAATCGGCGCGCGCGACGCCGAAATCTGTGTCTCACCTCGCACGACATTTCCGTCAGTCAGTTCGGCAACCAAACGAACGTCACTGATAGTAGCTGGGTAAATATGACCTTTGCTGGCGAGTACTTCCGACGACAGTCTTACCGCTTCGGTGAAATCGCCGGTAACTTCAGTCAACGCCGCGAGAAAAAGGTTTCCGAAGCTATGGCCGCCTAATTCTCCCTGCCCGCGAAAACGATGGCGAAAGAGCCGTGAGAGCAGTGTTGAATCTTCAGAGAGCGCGATCATGCAGTTGCGAATATCACCGGGAGGTAACATCTGCAATTCTTCACGCAAACGTCCGGAACTACCACCGTCATCAGAGACAGTGACAATCGCTGAGAGATTCGCAATGCGAAAATCATCAGAGAGCCCGTCGCCGACCAGACATTTCAATCCTGCAAGCAGGGTGGACAGCCCCGTTCCTCCACCAAGCGCGACCAGATTGATACCGCGGTTTTCTTCAACAAAATGCTGCAATTCGAGGTTCTCCGAAAAAGACGTCTGACTATGATTCAGTAATAAGGACGCCAAGCAGAATGATACCTAAAAGGCTGGGGCATTGAAACTGAATAGACGCTTTCGAAACAGGCGAGTGGAAGAGCGATGCACTTAGGTTTGGTGCTGGAAAACAAGTCGGTCGAAGTCCGGATCATTGCGAAGGGAAGTCAGATCATGATCGTGCTGGGCGCGGACTCGCAGTGTTGGTTGAAGATCAAGCGCACGTTCAAGAGATTGCATTGCCAGATCAACTGAACCAAGGCGGGCGCGCGTCGCCGCAAGACCATAGTGAATGTGCGCAGCTTCGGGTTCGCGTTTCAACGCGCGCTCGAACATCTCTTGCGCTGCAACGTATTCGCCGCGATTAAGTTCAATCACGCCGCGATCGTAAAGCGAGTCAGCGTCGCGCGGCAAAATGTTTTCCGTACGCAAGCGCGCATCGGCGACTGCGAGATACGTGCGAGCGCGAGCCGCGACTTCGGAGACTTGGAAGTACTTGTCGAGCAAAGCACGAAACTGATTTCGTGCTTCACCAAATCTGCCGCGAGTGAATTCCTTGTGTGCTCTCTCAAACGCTCTTAGCGCCGCAGCTTCATCAACGGTTGGAGGTCTAGGAGTCGGCGGAGTGACAATCAATGGTCGGGGCGCACGCACGGCCGCGAGCTTCTGAGTCGTTTTGACTCTTGAAGGAACCAATTTCTTGGGCGTCGTAATTGGAGCTGGTTTCTTTGAAGTTGTTTTGCGCGGCGCGGACTTCTTTAGTACGGACTTGCCGCTGGTCGCGTTCTTTTTGACCGCAACCTTTTTCGCAACTTTGCTCTTTGGTTTAGAAGCAGTCTTCATCTTCACTATCTTGCGACCCGCAGTCTTCTTTGCTACGGCACGTGTGGCTTTTGGTCGCGCCTTGCTGGTAACAGTTGCCCGCCGACTTGCTGTCGGCTTGGGAGCCGAGCGGCGTGCGACTGCACGAGAAGTAGAACGTCTCAAACTCTTAGTTGCTGCACTCATTTGGTAAGTCTTAAATGATAAGGCAAGGTGGCGAAGCGCTCCGGAAGTTGCGGTGGCAGAGTAACATAGCCCGAGTGCTAAATCAATCAAAACCACTTTTCCCGGATTAGAATTGGACCAACATGCCATCAGTTTGACAGCATGAGCTAACAAAGGAAAACACTTGAAGCACATTGTTGGCTGTGCTACATTGCCTGGCGGCACAAGTGGTCTCGCGTGCCGTCGCATTGGAGAAAACCAGGTAACCGAAAAACACTTTACCTTCAGGGGCTTGACTCGTAGCGACCCAGGTTTCTCAAATCAACGCCCGCCCGTCATCCAGGCTTCCCTCATCTTAAAACGAAAGCTGTACTAATGGCAGACACGCCTCTTCTGCTCCGCGAGCAGCAGTATCACCAGATTAAGGCCGTACTGGCACGACTCCGCATGGACTCGGCTGCCCGAGTAGTCTTTCTAGTGGATAAGGATGGCCAGGAAATCGCCGCCCAAGGCGAGATTGGTTCGCTTGATACTACCAGTCTCGCGTCGCTCGCAGCCGGTAACGTTGCTGCGACTGGGGGAATGGCTCAGTTGATCGGTGAAAAAGAATTCCCGACTCTATCTCACGAGGGCGAACGGGAGAGTATTCACATCTCGGTAATTGGACGGCTTCTGTTGATTGTGGTTTTTGATGAGCGCTCTAGTCTGGGGTTGGTGAAACTGAGAAGCCGGCAGATCTCGCATCAGTTGGCCGCAATGGTTGACGAGATTACCAAAACCGAATACAAAACCGAGGACTCACCCTTCGCGGAGATCACCGACGAAGACATCGATAGCCTATTTCAGTAGTCACGACAACGGTAAGTGCCATATGACGTTCATAAATTACGCATCGCGTGAAATCAATTGCAAGATTGTCTACTACGGGCCCGGCCTCTGTGGTAAGACGACCAACCTGCAGCATATTTTTGAATCAACCGCTCCTCAATCGCGTGGGAAACTCATCAGTCTAGCGACCGAAACTGACCGCACACTATTTTTCGACTTCATGCCTCTTGAACTGGGTACTGTCCGTGGGTTCAAGACTCGCTTCCATCTTTACACAGTCCCGGGCCAGGTTTTTTATGACGCTTCACGCAAGTTGATCCTCAAGGGCGTCGACGGTGTAGTTTTCGTTGCTGATTCCCAGGAAGAAAGAATGGACGCGAATGTGGAGTCTCTTTACAACCTTGAAGAGAACTTGAAAACTCAAGGTTACGACCTGATGAAGATTCCGTATGTGCTCCAGCTAAACAAGCGAGATCTTCCCAACATTATTCCGGTAGAGGAACTCGCCGCAGAATTACGCCGCAAAGAAGAGCCGATTGTTGAGGCGGTTGCCTCCAACGGCGCTGGTGTATTTGACACTCTGAAAGCGGTTGCTAAGCAGGTTTTGACAGAGCTGCGTAAGGGTTAGTCGAGCGACTTCAGCATCAGCAGGCCATCCCCACCATTTGAATAGTATTTTGGCAGCCTTTGCGTTATTGCATAACCAAGGTTGTCGTAAAGTCTTTGGGCCGCGACATTCAGCGATCTCACTTCCAGTCGCACAATTCTGACATTTCTCAACCGAAATCCCTTCTCAACTTCAGCCATGAGTCGCTTGGCAAGTTCTCGCCGTCGATGTTCAGGTGCAACCCCGACAGTTGTAATGTGTCCGGTGTGATCTGGTTCAACCAGGCCGATAACAAAGCCCACCATTAGTCCGCCTGCAGTTGTGGCGCGATAGGCCACGGCCTCAGGCGCAGTCAGCAGATATTCAAAAGTTTCTCGGCTATAGGCTTCACCATCCACGAAGCAACGCTGGTCTAGTCGCCAACACTCGTCCAGGTGAGAAATCGTCAGCGCTCGAACGTCGTAGCGCTGACCAACCGCAGCAGGAACAGGTTTCTCGGGTGCTACGGGAAATTCCTCGGACGGTGGCGCCCACCAGCGTGACCGAATTTTTTTGAGTACAGCCATTGAAATAATATTAACTAAGAAGTCGGGGAATACAGATAGTCTATCATCAACGTTTTGTTGATCACTAGATCACAAACATGCAGTCGCCATAACTGTAAAACCGAAAGCGAGAGGCGACTGCTTGGCGGTAAGCCTGGAGCGTAAATTCTCGTCCCGCAAATGCTGACACAAGCAACAACAACGACGAGCGAGGCAAGTGGAAATTAGTCAACAATGCATCGGTAACCTGAAACTTGAAACCTGGCGTGATGGTGAGGCTGGTTTCTCTGTTGCCTGCTTGAACTTGCCCCGTTGCGCTAACAGAAGATTCGAGTGCGCGCGTCGTAGTGGTACCGACAGCGATGACTCTTCCGCCTCGTTGGCGAGTGCCATTTATTTGCGCGGCCGCTTTGTCTTCAAGTCGAAAAAATTCCGGCGCCACGTGGTGTTCTTCAATATTCTCAACGCGCACTGGTTCAAAAGTTCCATACCCTACATGCAAAGTAATTTCAGCCATGCTGATCTTCTTCGCCCGCAAGCTTTCAATCACCTCAGGCGTAAAGTGGAGACCGGCTGTGGGCGCTGCAACCGCGCCTCGCTCGCGAGCAAAGACCGTTTGATAACGTTCCTGATCATTCGGCGTTGTGCCCGAAGGACGACGAATATAGGGCGGCAGCGGCGTCTGACCCTGCTCGAATAACCAACGCTCGATTTCGTTTCGGGAACCCCCGCCGAATCTTAAGAGCCGCATTCCTCTGTCCGAAGAACCCATTAATTCCGCCCTTAACTCTGACGAGCCAAAGCTGATCGAATCCCCAGGCTTTAGCCTTTGTGCCGGCCGGACCAGTGCTTCCCAAGTTAGATCTTCCTGTTCGCGCACCAATAAAACTTCGACTCGTCCGCCGGTAGGGTTTCGGTGTCCGATGAGTCGTGCCGGAAACACCCGAGTGTTGTTAACAACAACAAGGTCCCCCTCGCGCAACCAATCCGGAAAGTGTGCAAACGGGGAGTCCTCAATTTTCTGTTCGCCACGATTGACCACGAGCATTCGCGAGGCATCGCGACGACCAAGTGGTTCCTGCGCGATTAGCTCTTCGGGCAGGTCATAATCAAAGTCCGAAAGCAGCATGTCAGGAAGCGAGTGGCAACTGCGTGGGGCTGGGATAGTGTGGATGCTCGCGATGAAAAACGGCGGTAAGTTGAGCGCCGAACAGCAGAATCAAGCTGGAGACGTAGCTCCAGGTCAACACTGCCACCACCGCACCGACCGAGCCGTAAATCTGATCGTAGTGAAAGTAAGTGAGGGCCCAGGCAAAAACATACTTGGCGGCTTCCCACAGCAGTCCACCAATAATCGCGCCGGGCAAAGTGTCGCGGATCGAAACTTCGGCTTTGGGCATGAAGCGATAGACGATAACAAAAAGAGTCGCAGTCACCAGGAAACTGCCAATCGCAAAGATGCCTTGCCATAAAGCACTTCCAACCGAAAGCAGAATTGGGTAATGCGCAACTTGCCGCGGCGATAGTCGTTCCGCCATGTCCCGCAATCCCACCATCACAGAAGTCACTAAAACCGAAAGCATCAGTAACACACCGACAATACCGATCATTCCAATCGTCAATGCCCGCCCGTGCCAGAAAGTCCGCGAAGTAGTTCCCCAAATTCTATTTAGCGCGCGTTCTATCACAGCGAATACCCAGGAGCCCGCCCAGATTGTCACGACAATGCAGGTAACGATCACGCCGGCGCTTACTGAAGCCATCGAGCCGATCGTCTCTCGCAAGAATTTGCCGGAGCCGGGAAAAACTTCAACAGCATGACTGAGGAGTTCGGTAAACGCCGTGATGCGGTTGCCCATCGCTAGCATCAGCAGTAACGCCGGAAAAAGCGCCATCAGACCGAAGTAACTCATCGCAGCAGAAGACGTAAACAGATCATTCTCGTGAAACTGATGAACCGAGTGGCTGAGTATTGACCGCCACGGGCCGGCGTTACGAACGCCGAAAGTTTGCCGCGAGAATGACGAGAGCCTTCTCATTTTTACTCAGGGAGTTTTCTTTGAAAGCTTTGATCTGCTGACACCCCTAACAAATTCTTTATTGAGAATCGAACAGGCTGGGCTTGTGCAGGAGAGAAGGATTTAGACCGTAGTGCTCGTAGGCGAGTCGTGTAGCCATCCGGCCCCGCCGCGTGCGGTCAAGAAACCCAATTTGAATCAAATAAGGCTCAATGATTTCTTCGATTGAATCTTTTTCTTCGTGAATTGCCGCGGAAATAGTTCCGATCCCAACCGGCCCGCCGTCAAACTTTTCCATTATCGTCAACATAAACTTTCGATCCCGTTCGTCGAGGCCAAACTTGTCCACTTCCATTCGGTTGAGCGCGTCTTTGGCGACCGCTTGCGTGATTCGCCCGTCGTAATCCACCTCAGCGTAGTCACGAACCCGGCGCAGCAAACGATTCACTATTCGTGGTGTACCACGAGAACGCTTCGCTATTTCTTGCGAGCCTGCAGCGTCAATTTCGACGCCCAGGATTTGAGCTGACCGTTTGCAGATCACTTCCAAATCGTCGTGCGGATAAAAGTCCAGGTGGAAAGCAATGCCAAACCGATCGCGCAAGGGCGCGGTTAGCAGACCGGGCCGCGTGGTTGCTCCGATCAAAGTGAACTTTTCCAGCCGCAATTTTTGACTGCGGGCGACTACTCCTTGTCCGATCATCAGATCAAACTCGTAGTCCTCCATGGCGGGATAAAGCTTTTCCTCGATGGCCGGATGTAAACGATGGATCTCGTCGATGAAGAGGACGTCGCCTTTTTGCAGGTTGGTTAACTGTCCGGCAAGGTCGCCCGGAATTTCGAGTGAGGGCCCGGCAGTCGAATGGAGCATGGCGCCCATCTCATGCGCGATGATGTTTGCAAGCGTGGTCTTCCCGAGTCCGGGAGGTCCGGTCAGCAGCACGTGATCCAGCGCTTCTTTGCGGTTCAGCGCCGCGCGCATGTAGACGCGCAGGTTTTCCTTGACCTGTTTCTGGCCAATGTAATCGGCGAGTTTCGTTGGCCGAACGTTTAGTTCAAACTGCTGCTCGTCCGGGCTCAACGTAGAGTCGCGCGCTAGTCCTTCACTCGACATAAGCTTTCCTAACCCTTCGCGAGTTTCCGCAAACTGCGACGTAATATCAATTCGACCGACAGGTCGCCGCCTTCATCAATCGCTGACGTCACCACTTTTTCTGCCGACCCTCTCTGGTAGCCGAGATTCAGAAGCGCGGAGAGCACATCAGCGCGCATCGAGTCTTCGGTTGGCAGCGGCGCACCGGCGTCAGTTTTGGCGCCGAGTTCTTCTTCAAGTTCCGCCGATGAAAGCGAAGCAACTTTATCACGCAACTCCATCACCAGGCGTTCCGCAGTTTTCCGGCCAATCCCAGGAATCAAGGTTAGCCGCGCCAGATTGTTGGTTCTGATCGAGGCGATCATCTCGTCCGCGCTCATGCCGGAGAGAAGTGTGATCCCTAACTTGGGTCCGACGCCGCTGACGGAAATCAATCGCAGGAAAAGTTCGCGTTCGCGCAGCGTTTTGAAACCGAAAAGCTGCAGCACATCCTCGCGGACGTGCGTATAGATGCGCAACTTCACACTCGATCCGGGTTCTTCAAGATCGTAGAACGTCGAAACAGGTATCGTTACTTCATAACCGACACCGCCGACGTCGACAATCACCGAATTAGGTTCTTTTGAAAGAAGCGTGCCCGCCAAGTGTGCAATCATTGGCAAAAGGTTACCGAAAGTCGTTCGAACTTCCAAGTTTTGCGATCTTAAAAAGACCCGTCCTTACCATTCAACAGTCGTTAGGTCTATACTTGACCGCCGGGTTTCCCTCAAATGAAGTCAGAAAAGATTTCAGAACTAACTACGAATCGGTTGAGCGTTTATCTTCGCTGTCTGAACACGTTGTCAGCCGCGGGCATCAGGAGTGTATCGTCGCAATCGTTGGCGGAGCAGTTTAATCTTAACTCCGCACAAATTCGGAAAGACCTCGGCTATTTTGGCGAATTTGGCGTGCGTGGCGTTGGTTACAACATCGAAGATTTGCGCCAGCACCTGACAAAAATTCTGGGCCTGGATAAACCACACCGGGTTGGCATCGTCGGTGCGGGCCGACTGGGAGCGGCACTAGCCAACTACAAAGGCTTTAGCAGATCAAACTTCAGCGTAGTCGCACTTTTCGACAACGATGAAAAAAAGATTGGCCGGCGTGTCGGCGAGGACAAGATTGCGATCCACGATGTCAAAAAGATGCCGCGAATTGTCCTGGATGAAGCCATCGACGTCATGGTGATTGCAGTTCCAGCCCGCGCTGCGCAGAAAGTGCTCAACCAGATCATGTCGGCCGGAATCAAAGCTGTCTTAAATTTCGCGCCGGCAGTTTTGAACAATCGCCTGGATGTGAAAGTCAAAACAGTAGACCTAACCACCTCGCTGGAATCACTTTCGTACTATCTTGCCCGACCACAAATCGGTACGGTCACAAACCACCACCGTAAATCTCGCGTTGAAGAGATTAGCGAAGTGAACGAACACGAGCTGTAGTTTGACGGAAACGCATGGACGAGCAAACCGCACGACGTGAAATTATCAAGATCGGTCGCTTGTTGTATGAGCGCAGCTACGTCGTTTCGTCAGACGGGAACGTGAGCATTCGCCTGGATGACGGGCGGATTGTTGCCACGCCCACAATGATGTGCAAGGGGCGAATGACTGAAGACGCGCTCGCGTTGACCGATTCGGCAGGGAAACCAGTTGGGGCGCAAAAACCCTCGAGCGAACTCGCGATGCACCTGCTGATCTACGCGGAACGCCCGGACGTGATGGCAGTTTGTCATGCGCACCCACCGCACGGCACCGCTTTCGCAGTCGCTGGACTGGCGATTGATCAGCCGATCCTTTCGGAAGTGATCCTAACGCTCGGTTGTGTTCCTCTGGCGGATTACGGCACGCCGTCGACTGACGAATTGACGGAAGCGATGCGACCGCTGGTGAAATACCATAATGCGCTCTTGATGGCGAACCACGGCGCGGTGGCGTATGGAACCGACATCTGGCAGGCGTTCGATCGTTTAGAGACGCTGGAGCATACGGCGCGCATCGCGATTCTGGCGCGCATGCTCGGCGGATCAAAGAATCTGCCGGCAGACGCGATTGAAAAGCTGATCAATGTGCGCGAGGCGGCCGGCTATCTTGGAGAGAGTGCGCGCTGTCAGGCGTGCGGTTATCTTCATGAAACTCAGTTGACTTGCCCGACAGGAGATCGAGGAGCGCCTACCGGTTCACCGTTTCAAATTTCGGCAAATGGTTCAGGAAAGATCAGTCTTACTCGAGAAGAGTTAGTGGAACTACTGGCGCAAGCCTGGGGGCAATTAAGAGCGGGAAACATTTGGTAGCGAGTGAATGGTGAATAGTAAATAGTGAAAAGAACGCGACTGATCGTTGGTAATTCGGGCGACAACTGGAGTAACCTAAACAGCCTATTCACTATTTACGATTTACTATTTACTGGTTGGAGGAGCACCTGAATGCAAGAAGCACTCGGCATGGTTGAAACCAAGGGTCTGGTGGCGATGATTGAAGCAGCCGACGCGATGGTTAAAGCTGCCAACGTTACCTTGATTGGCTACGAAAAAATTGGCGCGGGATTTGTAACAGCAATCGTGCGCGGGGATGTGGCCGCTGTTAAAGCAGCGACAGATGCCGGCGCCGCCGCGGCCCGGCGCGTTGGCGAACTCGTCAGCGTTCACGTGATACCGCGACCGCATGGCAGTGTCGACGACGCTCTTCCGATAGGTAATCGCGGCTAATGATCATTGCGCGAATTCTGGGAACCGTCGTCTCGACGCAAAAGGACGAACGACTCCTTGGTAAAAAACTGCTGATCGTGCGGCCGGTGAACGTGGACGGAACTGACACCACCGGATACGTGGTGGCGGTGGACACCGTCGGCGCCGGTTATCACGAAAGAGTGTTGGTGGTGGCGGGCTCGAGCGCTCGGCTCGCTGCCGGAATGAAAGATGCGCCCGTCGACGCCGCTATCGTCGGGGTGATCGATACTGTCGATGTGACCCCCTAACGTTTTCTATTCATCCGCTTTGAAGTTAAACCTTCCGCTAAGTTGACGGATAGCAGTGACTGACGAAGAGATGAACAAGAAGATGGAATTTATCGTCGAGCATCAGGCGAAGTCTGCGGCTGACATCGAGATGACTCGCGAGGTTCAGGCGCAGGATTCCAAACTCTTGAAGGATGGGTTGATAGGCTTGATGGACATCGTTGGTAGCCTTGCTCGAGTACAACAAGCGGCTGACGACAGAATTAATCGTCTGACCGAGGCGCAAGCCCGAACCGATGAGCGTCTAAACATCTTCATCAAAGTTGTGGAGCGTTACATCAGCGGCAACGGCGGCGCTGAGAGTCCAGCCTAATCACAATGCAGCTCGCACGTGTCATCGGAACAGTAGTAGCAACTGTAAAAAACGATTCGCTCGCGGGTCGCAAGTTGCTTGTCGTGCAAACACTGAACAAGGATCTGGAACCCAACGGCAAACCCCTCGTGGCAGTTGATTCCGTGGGCGCCGGTGTCGGTGAACTGGTTTTTTGGTGTCGCGGAAAAGAAGCGAGCTTCCCGTTCAAACGCGAGGACACACCGACTGATTGCACGATAGTGGGAATCGTAGATTCAGACGCGCATGTTACCCGGGGCTCGCGGCGTTAGGTTGACAAATGATTCTTGCTCGCGTGGTCGGCAACATTGTCGCCACCAAAAAAAATCAACGTTACGAGGGTGCCAGCGTGATGCTTTGTCAGCAGGTCAATCCCGAAGGCGAAGAGATGACTAATACGGTGCTCGCTCTCAATGCAGTTGACGCCGGCGTCGGCGACACAGTGCTGATAGTTCAGGAAGGCTGGAGCGCTTCGACGGCCTCGACCGGCAAAGCGGGTGCGGCGATTGATTCGGCGATTGTCGGCGTGGTCGATTATGTCGACTTGCTGAAATCTGAATAGTGGGACGAAATGAGCACGGAATTGGATCACGCCAGAGAAATCGCAGAGAGAATCGCGCGCCGTGTCGCCCAGGCTCCGGTGCAGCCCCAGGCAACGCCCTCGCAAACTCAAAGCAAGCCGGGCCTCTCAACTGAACTGGCAGCTGTCCGTGCCGGACTCAACGACCTGCAAAGAAAAATTTCTCAACTGGAAGCAAAGCTCGACTCCGACTCAGCTGCGCCACTCAATTCTCCAGTCGCCAACGGCGCACAATACACCTCCAACGCGCGCGCGGTTCCGTTAACTCATTCGCCTTGGCTGGCGGGAGTTAACGCGAGCATTTCACATCCGAGTCAGGAGAGATTCGGCGTGGAAGAAGCGGTTGTTTCCGAGCTCGTTGATTATTTTGAGAAAGAAAAAACCTGTGGCCTTGAGCCCGGCAAACCTTGTGACCACTGCGCCATGTGCAGCTCCCGTGGATTCTAACTCCCTCACCATGGTTCAATCACTGCCATCAAGAAAACCAGGTCATTCTTGTGCCCATGTTTCTAATACAAGTAATCTTTCATTGACACGCATTCCTAATGAGAGGAGCCTGCGGCCCGTTCTCATCATCGGACGTTGTTAGCAAAGAGTTACGCTTCTCAGTGCTTCACCGCTGGAACGCGCCTAACTTCATTTCCGACCCGACGCAAAGCGGAATAAAGTACGTACAGGCTGTTAGCGCACTCCGCAAGGAAAACCGAGTAGGGTTAAGGTGCCAGACAAAGCGAACATCGGAGTCCGATGTTAGTTCGGGATGGCAGCTTGATACCGAAGACCCCTATGTTTTCAATTGCTGTCGACATCGTGCCCGAGCAATTTCAGAACAAGCCAAAGCAAGATCTCTATCAGTTGACTGACGATCTTTTTGTTGCGGTTGTGTTAGTTAATAACTCGAATCGCGAAATTCGCTTCCCAGTCATCGACACTTATTATGCAAATCGGCTGCAGCTATTTAAGGACGGCGTGCCGCTGCCCTACACGGACGAGATAACGAAGTTGTTGCGTTCTAAAGATGAGAATCCTGCTTCAGTTGAAGAGAGGTCAGATCGGGTCTTGCCGCCGGGCGAAAAAACTACAGTCACAAATCTTGATTTAAGAAACTGGTTTGGCAACCTGCGACCGGGATTGTACAAGCTAACCAATCGCCAGCGATTTGAAATCGACGGGCCATGGACGGAGACTTCGCCCGAGCTTTGGTTCGAGATTGTCCGTTAGCTAGTATTTAGTTTGGACGAAACTCGAAATTAAGAGAGGCCGCCACCTGGCGGCCTCTTCACATGTCGCGATGGATTGTGATCACTTAGTCGGAGTTGCTGCCGGCCGATCGCGCAAGCTGTTGGAATCGATCTTCGGTACCTGCGTCGCGCCTTCCTCAGCTTTGAAATACGGCTCCTCTTTGAAACCATAAAGCTTCGCGGAGATTACGGTAGGAAACTGCGCCCGCGTGGTGTTGTAGTCCTGAATCGAGTCGTTGTAGTCCTTGCGCGCGGTCGCAATTCGGTTCTCCGTACCGGCAACCTCGTCCTGGGCCTTCATGAAGTTTTGATTAGACTGCAATTGCGGATACTGTTCCTGCAATACCAGCAACCGTCCTAGTGTGCCGCCGAAGCTATTCGCAGCTTCGATCACCGCTTGCTTCTGTTCGGGAGTTTTATCACCGCCCTCGCCTTGAGGCGCCTGTTGAGTTGCGTTCAGGAGTTTTGAACGCGCCTCCGCAATCTTGCCGAAAACTTCCTGTTCCTGCACTCCGGCCAACTTCGCTGTCTCTATCAAGTTTGGTATCAAGTCAGCGCGTCGTTGCAGCTGTGTTTCAATATTTGCCCACTTGGCTTTAACGTTTTCGTGCTTGGTCGTGAGTGTGTTGTAGCTGCAGCCGCCGGCTGTGGCGGCCACCACGAAAAGCAAAGCCAGCAACAAAGATCGTCGTCGAGTCATTTCAATTCTCCTATTACTGTCTAACCAAATTCATCTACCACTTCGATTACGCGCTCAATTTGCGTCAGGTATGACGAAAAGATTTCGTTCGCATCTTTTTCTGTCGCCGGCAGGTAATCAGTAGAACGAAAAGCAAAAATTCTTTCAAAAGGCTCAGGGTCGAGACCGAACCGAGCGGCAGTCTGCCGCACGACTTCCGGCTTGGCTACCGGCGCTTCTTCACCATGCAGAAGTAGCACCGCGCGAAAGAGTGCTGCAAAACTCGCCAGACTGTCGCTCATCAAGTCGCACAGTTTCTCAACTGAGACCGAAGCAGGAATGTACATCCGCCGCAGCTGAATCAACTTGCTGCGTAATTCGTACTCGGCTTGATGTCGCAGATTGGCGTCTGAAAGTTGTACCAGCTCGAACGGGTCTTTGCCGTAGAGCACGACGCGCGCCTTCGCCATCTGATGAAACTCAATCGGGAAAACGTCGGCCGCATCCGAAAGTTCTTCGGCTGTGAAATAGACCGGCAAGGGGTGGCCCAGGCGTTGCCATTCGCGCATTGGCGCCTGCGCCAGTCGCAAATCTTCCGGGGTGATGCGGTTTAAGGTGATGAGCAGGTTGTAGTCAGAGCGCAGCTCAACGTGGTCGCCCGCGGCGACGGAACCATAAAGCACCACCGAAACGAGATTGTCTCCATGCGTAGTCTGCAAATCCTTAAGCAGACCACTCAACGCTTCCTGTATCACTGTCTTACTCATCTGAATTTTTCCGGTGTTGCGATACTAACAGAATCGTAAAGTTCGTCTCTACCAACTACCGCCGGCGCCGCCGCCACCGGCGCTGCCGCCGCCAAATCCGCCACCAAAACCGCCGCCGCCTCCACCCCAACTCCCTCCACCAAAGCCCCCGCCGCCCCAACCGCTACTCGATCCGCCCCAACTTCCTCGGCCGCCGGAATTCAGCAATGACCCCAGCAGGAACGCGTTCAAACATCCGCCTTTACCGCCACCACCGCGCTTGATGATTGCCAACAGCACAATGACAATAACTAAAATGAAGATTATCTGACAGCAACCGCTTGGCAGACCGCCCGGACTTGAATCGACGCTTTGGCCTGGTTGTGTTTGCGTGCCTCGATACGCGTATCGCTGATCAATTCCTTCAATACTAAAGCCACGTTTCTCCGCCAGCGTCGCAACGTAAGCTTGAACTGTGTCGTAAATGCCTTTGCTGTAGTTGCCCTTTTTGAACTCGGGCACAAGTCGTTCGCGTTGAATCTGTCCAACTAACCCATCGTTTAGATCGCCTTCAAGGTGGTTGCCAACCTGCGTGAAGTACTTGTGGTCCTTAATCGCGACCAACAACAAAAAGCCGTCATTGGTTTTCGATCCAATTCCCCAGCCGCGATAAACCGCCAACGAATAATCGAAGATGTCGCGATCGCCAGTTGTGTCCACCGTGACCACAGCAAACTCGACGTCGGCGCGATTCTTGAGATTCAAGTAAATCGCACCGAGGTTCTTTACCGTGTCGGCGTCCAGAACGTGGGCGTTGTCGACTATTGGCGTGAATGGCGATGGCAGGGGGATAGGCGAGACAGCGGTTTGACTGCGAACGAGTTGAGCGGAAGAAAAGAGGATGGCGCAGGCAATTGCCAGCGTTGCAAAAACGCCAGGCAAACGCGCGGTAGAACGGCGTGTAGTCAAACCAAATATCGTTAGTTTCTTTGTCAACGTACCGCTTTTGTGCTCGCTGCGATTAGCCTTCAATCCATCTATGCAGCAGGTAAAAGAGCGCCACACCTACAAAAACGACAATCGAGACCATTGGGTTTCGTTCTTCTTTGTGGTTGACCTCCGGAATCAAGTCGCTGGCCGCCACGTAAAGTGTAACGCCGGCCGAGAAGGGAAGTGCGTAACCCACTGCGTTGCTTATTCTGGTTTGCAACAGTGCGACGGCAATAACTCCTGCGAGTGTGGCAACGCCGATGGCGGCGGTCGCCCAGAGCGCCTTCGCTGCGGACCGCCCGGACGCAAGCATGATCGAAGCTACAGTAAAACCTTCCGGCATCTTGTGAAGCAAGATCGCGATGAAGACAAGCAGGCCGACTTTCGCGTTCACTAAGAACGCGGCCGCAATAGAAACACCGTCGAAGAAGGTGTGAATCCAGAGGCCGCCAATCGCTGTGTATGCGGCCGAGGGTCGCAAAAACGATTCCGGGTGTGTTTCCGCGCCGAAGTGAAAATGTGGCGCCAGGGTGTGCTCGAAGAGTTGAATCACCAAATAACCGCCCAGCAGCAGCGTCATTGCACCAACCACAGACTTTGATGTAGTCCCGCCTTCCGCACCCGCAGTCCAGATGCTAAAGCTCTCCGGAACAATCTCAATAAAGATCGCCGCCAGCATGAAGCCGGCACCAAGGGCCACCAGGTATTTGAGGAAGCGCTCACCAAACCGATGTGCACCCGAGCGAATCAGGACAAAGCCGCCCAACAGATTTGCGCTGGCCGCAAGCAAACCGAAAAGGAGAAGGCTTCCAAATCCTATATGGTCGGGATTCATCTAAGACCTGCTGGGAGCCGGAACGTTGGAAAGAAGCATGGGGCGTCAATATACATCAGGCCTGTCTCGCTGCCTACTTTGGGCCGCCATCAAGCTTGCTCGACGCATGGTGAGCTCCCGAGAGAGGCAAACAGAAGGCGAACGCTAACATTGGCTGAGTACTCGAAACCAGCCAAAAACCCCAGAAAAACGCGGAGTTTTCTATTGACACTCAAATTTATGGAGCGTAGTATCCGGCTTGGGTGGTCAAAAGTGGTCGGAAGTGGGTCCAACCTCGTAGCTAACGATCATTTCTTAACTTTTCCAGGAGAGGCCACCCGCCAACTAAACCGGTCGCTTTTATGCTGCGAGGAAACTACACGGCCCGAATAGATGCGAAGGGTCGGCTGAAATTGCCGACTCAATTTCGCCGCCTCATCGAGGAAAAGAACCACGGCGGCGAATTCTATATCACAAGCCTTACCGGTGACAACGTTCGCATTTATCCACTGCCGGAGTGGGAATCGATCGAACAACGCCTTTCGCTTTTGCCGACAATGGATCCGGCGCGGCGCAAGTTCCTTGACAGAACGAATTACTTCGGCCAGCAAGCGGCGATTGATGGACAGGGACGCATCCTGATTCATCCACTCTTAAGAAAAAGCTCGGGAGTTGTGGGCGACGTCGCGGTGCTGGGATATCTGACCTATCTGGAAGTTTGGGAGTTGGACGTTTTCAAGTCGCGCATGCTCGCGGACCCTTACACGGAAGACGACGAGGCGGCGATCTCGAAACTCGGAATCTGAAAGACAGTGAAAGTCACGAGTGAAAAGTAATAAGCTAAAACATCAGCACAACTCTTTACTTTTCACTCTTCACTTCTCACTAGCTAGTCGTTCTTTGAACAAGATCACGGGGCGGTGGTGATGGCTGCGCCTTTGGGGGGCAGAGGCGCGCCCCATCGCCCCGTGCTGCTACGAGAAGCGATGCATTTTCTTGCTCCTGATCGTGGCGGCTTATTTGTTGATTGCACAGTAGGGCTCGGCGGACACAGTGAAGCGATCCTTGAGGCTTCACCGAATAGTCTGGTGGTGGGAATTGATCGGGATGCGGCGGCGCTCAGTTTAGCTCGGGAGCGTCTGGCGCGGTTCGGTGATCGCTTCCAGGCCGTGCACTCTGACTTTCGCCAGGTTGATGTCGTCCTCAGGAATCTCGACCAAACTGAGCCAGCCGGCATCCTGACGGATCTTGGCGTTTCGTCACTTCAGTTTGACTCGCCTACGAGAGGTTTCAGCTTCCGTTTTGATGGACCTCTCGACATGCGGATGAATCCGGAAAGCGGTGAAGAGAGCGCAGCGGAACTTTTGCTGCGACTCCCGGAAGAGGAAATCGCCGCCGTCATTTTCAAGTACGGCGAGGAGCGAAACTCGCGTCGCATTGCCCGGTGGATCGTTGAAAGTCGCGAGCAGGGAAAGCCAATCTCGACGACAAAAGAACTGGCTGACCTGGTGGCGCGCGCAGCCGGCAAGCGGAAACGGTGGGACGTCCATCCCGCCACCAGAACTTTCCAGGCGCTGCGCATCGCAGTCAACCAGGAACTTGAAAACCTGGATCAGTTCGTCAGTGGCGCTATCGATCTTTTGCAACCCAACGGCCGTTTCGTCGTCATCAGTTTTCACTCGCTCGAGGATAGAGTGGTGAAACAGGAATTTCGGCGCTTGTCCGGCGTCTGCCAGTGCGGCTCGCGGAACCGATTCGCGCCTTGCACCTGCGGCGCTCGTCACGCGGTCGAGATACTGACCAGGCGTCCAGTGGTTCCCGACGAAGATGAAGTTGAAGTAAACCCCAGATCGCGCAGTGCCAAGCTTCGAGCTTGTCGCAAACTTTGACCCGGCTAAACCAAACTCCGGAGTGTTCCAATGAAGAGAGTTCCCTCGCTGCAGCAAAATTCAAAAATTCATCGCGACCGCGACGTTCGCGCTCTGTCACGTCTCGCGTTGCTGTTGGTCTTTGGCCTGGCCCTTGGCGGTGGTTTTTTGTTTGCCGCTCAACAACAGTTTGCTGCCGTTCAGTATGGTTACAAGAGCGAAGGGCTTCGTCGGGAACGCGAAAAGCTGCTTGGAGAAAAACAACTATTACTTTTGATGAAGGAGCAGGCGTTTGCTCCCGCACGGTTGGCGACGCAGGCGCGCGAACTTGGGTTGAAGCCTCTCGCTGCCAGCCAGGTCAGAACTCAGAGGGCCGACGTGAACCAGCTTCCCATTGCGCCGGCGCTGGTCAACCCTTCCGCTTCGCTTCAGCGCTAGCAATTCGCGCTGGTAGTTCGCTTTCGGCCGGATCTAAAAGTTCCAGGGACCGCGGGCAAATATCTCCTCATGTTAGGTAAAGAAGGGATACACCTCGGATGGCGCGTCTTCCCAGTCAGAAGGAATCACAACCCGACGTCTCGTTACGCCGCACGCTCTTTGTCGCGGCTTTCGTCGTTTTTTGGATGTTGGGAATTAGCGCGCGCCTCGTCTACTTGCAGGTTTATCAACATCAAAAACTGGCCACGCGCGCGCAGCAACAACAGCAGGACGCTTTCGAGATCAGTCCGACGCGCGGACCCGTACTCGATCGTCAGGAACGCGAATTAGCACGCACCGTCGACACCACCTCAGTCTTCGTCGCGCCGGATGAATTTCGGAAAGACAAAAAAGACACCGAGGCCCAGGTCGTCGCCGCAGTTGATTGCACGGCCCAGGCGCTGGCGTCAACGCTCGGCCTTGACGCCAAAGCTGTCTTCAACCAAATCAACGACGCTCGGAACAATGGCCGTCGCTTCCTGTGGATCGCCCGACGCATACCAGCGGAAAAGGCGCTCGCACTGGAAGCGATGACGCTGGCGGGAGTCCACACCAAAAAAGAACCGAAGCGTTTTTATCCTAACGGATCGTTGGCGGCGAACGTGCTCGGGTTCGTGGGTCTCGATGGCACAGGTCTGGCGGGAATCGAACAGGTTTACAACGAAAAGATCACGGGCGAACCCGGAAAAATTTTCATCGAAAAAGACTCACTCGGGCGGGCCTACGAAAGCACAGAAGTGCCGGGGCGTCCGGGTCAGACCGTAGTGCTGACAATCGATCAGTCGATTCAGTATCAGGCTGAAACTGCGCTAGCCAACGCGATAACGGAGTCAGGTGCGAAAGCCGGGACAGCGATTGTGCTCGATCCGCACACGGGAGAAATCCTGGCGTTGGCGAACGCGCCGACTTTCGATCCCAACGACGTCGGCGGCGCTGCGCCCGCTTCGCGCGCGAACTGGGCGTTGCAGAATATCTATGAACCCGGCTCGACATTCAAGGTCGTCGCTTATTCAGCGGCTATCGAAAAAGGCCTGGCGAAACCCGACGACAAAATTGATTGCCAAATGGGTTCGATCACCGTGGCCAAACGAGTGATTCATGACGGTCACCCGTACGGCACACTGACGCTAACAGAGGCGTTGGCAAAGTCGAGCAACGTAGCGGCGATCAAACTTGGCCTCCGCGTCGGTGACCCAACGATGTACGACTACATCACTCGCTTTGGTTTTGGTTCGCGCACTGGCATTGAACTGCCGGGTGAGACTGCCGGGGTGATTCACCCGCTGAAGCGTTGGCAACCGTCTTCGATTGGTTCCATCGCAATCGGTCAGGAAGTTGGGGTTACGCCGTTGCAAATGGTGGCGGCTTTTGGTGCGTTGGCCAACGACGGAGTTCGCATAGCGCCGCACTTGATTCGGGAGATTCGCAATTCTGACGGCGCGCCGACTTATCGACCAGCAGCTGAGCAGCACCGGGTTATCAGCCGGGAAACTGCGGGCGCGCTGCGGGGGATGCTTGAAGGCGTAACGCTCAACGGCACGGCCAAGAAGGCCCAGCTAGACGGTTACACGGCGGCGGGGAAAACCGGCACGGCGCAAAAGATTGATCCGGCGACAAAGACTTATTCGAAGACAAAGTTTGTGGCGTCGTTTGTTGGCTTCGCACCAGTGAACAATCCGGCGGTGGTGATCATCGTGGTCATCGATGAGCCCGGTGGCGCTTACCACGGTGGTGATGTGGCTGCCCCCGTGTTTCGGCAAATCGCTGAGGCCATACTTCCTGAGATGGGTGTCATGCCTGACATCGACTTGAAGAATCCGGAGTTGGTAGCGCAGGCGGTGCAAACACCGGCACAGATTGCGACCACCCGCGTAGCAGAAAAGCAGCTTGAAGCAGAAGCGCGCGCCGAAGCGACCCGGGAATCAACCATGCCGCGAGTTAGTTCGCGTCAACGAGGCGGCGGCGAAATTGTCTACGCACTTGCGACCGCAAATTCTCTGGTGATGCCAGACCTTCGTGGCCGGAGCGTTCGTGATGTTGCACGCGCGTGCGCTCAGCTGGGAATGCAGGTCGAGGCCCACGGCGATGGCGGGCGGGTCATGGGCCAGAATCCACAGGCAGGTGTGGAACTGCGCCCCGGCCAGGTGATCTACGTCGATTTCGGAAAGGCGAACTAGCAGGCAGGCCAGAGTTCAGCCTTTGGGCTGTGGTTTCGGAGCCAAGACGCAAACTGAAGTTTGAACTCTGAACTACCTAAGTCTGACAAAACCAAACGGAGCGAGCACATGATCCCCCAGCGATTGCTTGATCACGAGAATTCAAACAGTGGACTGAAAGATCGCGTGACCGCGTGCCGAAAAAGATTGCGGGAAAGCCGGGTCATCTCGAAGGCAAACTCCAGCACGGACCTCGAGGAACTTTTTCCTGAAGCGGATTGCAGTGGATCGCGAACCAGTAGTTTTTCAAGAAAGACCGCGCCCGACACGGTCACGTTTATGAGTTTGGAGGAAGAGGTCGGAATCACGTGAACGTTCGGGAAGCATCCTCGTTGATGGGCGCCGTCGCTACCAGCCTGAGCGCCGAGTTGTTTGACAAAGAAATAACGGATTTTTCCATCGACTCCCGGTCAGTCAAAAACGGCGAACTTTTCTTTGCGCTGTCTCAGAAGGATTACGTTCGCGCCGGCTTCAATGGTGAGTTTGCCGATGGCCACCAGTACATCGAGGGCGCCTTCGGCAAGGGTGCAATTGCCGCTGTCGCGCGCGCCGATCGTGTTGCTGAAGACGAAACACTGTCACCTCTGAAAGATCGACTACTACTTGTCGATGATGCAATCGCGGCGCTGCAAACACTCGCGCACCGCGTTTACGAATCCTGGGGCAAGCCGGTGGTGGGCATTACCGGCAGTGCCGGCAAAACTACCGCGAAGGAACTCACTGCGCACTTGCTTAACGCGACTGGAAAGCGCGTGCTCAAGAGCGAGCGAAATTACAACAACGGACTTGGTCTACCGCTTTCAGTGTTGCGCATGGTGACCGAAGGCCGGTCGCCGCAGCAGTTTGATGTAGCGGTTCTCGAGATGGGCATGTCGTCTCCGACCCACGAGATCCAGCGGCTCTGCAAGA
Source organism: Pyrinomonadaceae bacterium (assembly GCA_035472495.1). Classification (GTDB taxonomy): domain Bacteria; phylum Acidobacteriota; class Blastocatellia; order Pyrinomonadales; family Pyrinomonadaceae; genus PSRF01. The sequence goes on from DATIPD010000013.1 coordinate 100,147, forward strand.
TAACGCCGCCGGACATTGGCGTGGAGCTAATGATCGCTCCGGTGCATCTCGAGTACTTGGGCAGTATTGAAAACATCGCCGCGGCCAAAGCGGAGTTGATTGAAGGACTCAAGCCCAACGGCGTCGCAGTTCTTAACGCCGACGATGAGTGGGTGATCAAGATGCGCCAGAAACATTCAGGGCGCACGATTACTTTTGGCATTGAAAACAAAGCTGACGTGACTGCGCGCGAAATCGATACGAGCCACCTTGGCCTGATCAAGTTTCGCTTGCAGACGCCACTGGGATCCGCGGCCGCGACGTTGCACATGAGCGGCCGGCATAACTTGATGAATGCGCTGGCTGCTTCGGCCGTGGCAACCTGTTTTGACGCCGCGCCCAGCGAAATCGCCGCAGCGCTCAGCACAGCGACGCCACCGCGAATGCGTGGTGAAGTGCTCGAATTTACCGACGGCTTCACGGTGGTCGACGATTCGTACAACTCGAATCCGCGTTCCTTGATAAACATGGTGCGAACGATCACGGAAGCTGAAGGCGCGGCCAAACGTCGCATCGTAATCGCCGGCGAAATGTTGGAGCTCGGGCCCGAAGAAGCGGCGCTGCATCGCGATGCGGGCCGTGAAATTGGTCGCCTCGGCGTGAATGTGCTGTGGGGCATTCGTGCCTTGGGTGCGGAACTCGTTGCGGGAGCAAAAGAGTCGGGAATTGAAACGCGATTTTTTGAGACGTCGGAGGAAGCCGCGCTCGTGATTGTGAACGAGCTTCGCAAAGGCGACCTCGTGTTGGTTAAGGGCTCGCGGGGCGTGGCCACGGACAAAATAGTTGCTGCAATTCGCGGGAAGTTTGACTTGGTCGGAAAGTAGGCGGGAGCAAGCCCACCTTCCCGACCTCGAGCTTTTGCAGCTTGATCGATTCGGTTAGCGGGCTGAGAGACGAAGACAACGAATGATCTATTACGTCTTATACGAACTGATCTTCAACCACTTTAAGGAGAAGGATTGGTTTGTGATTAAGGCGCTGAACGTTTTTCAGTACGTCACGTTTCGCACGGCCTACGCCACCATCACGGCGCTGATGATTTCACTGCTGTTTGGTGGCCGGCTGATTCAGGCACTGAAGTCATGGAACATTGGTCAGCAGATACGCGAGGAAGGCCCGCAGGGCCACATGGCCAAACGCGGCACGCCAACGATGGGCGGCGTACTGATCGTGGGTTCCGTGGTCATCTCCACATTGCTGTGGGCGAAACCGTCGAGCGTTTACGTTTGGACCGTAGTAATTGCCACGCTGGGTTTCGCCGCCATCGGATTTGTCGACGACTACAGCAAGATGGCGAAACAGCGCAGCCTGGGACTGACGGGCAAGCAGAAACTGATCGGGCAGTTTGCCATCGCGGTCTGCGTTTGGATCGTGCTGTTCATCCTGACTAAATATTTTGCGAGTGATTACTCATGGAACGTCAGCATTCCATTTATCAAAGCGACGGCGGTCCCAGACGGCATCAGTTATATCGGACCGTATTTGTATCTGGCGTTCATCGTCATCGTGCTGCTCGGGTTTTCGAATGGAGTGAATCTGACTGACGGTCTAGACGGACTGGCAATCAGCGTCACCTTCATTGCGATGACGGCGCTGACAGCCTTGACCTATTTGAGCAGTGATGCTCGCTGGGCGAGATATTTGGAATTAACACACCGGCCCGAGGCTGCCGAGTTAACAGTCTTCTGCGGCGCGATGGCGGGGGCAAGTTTGGGCTTCCTCTGGTACAACGCGCCACCGGCGGAGGTGTTCATGGGGGATGTCGGCAGCCTCGCGATCGGCGGCGCGCTCGGAACGGTGGCCGTGCTGACCAAACAAGAGTTTATGTTGTTGATGGTCGGTGGTGTGTTTGTGATGGAAGCGTTGTCAGTAACGCTGCAGGTTGGCGTCTTCAAAATGACGAAGCGGACGACGGGAACCGGACGACGCTTGTTCAAGATGACGCCATTGCATCACCACTTTGAAATGCAGGACTGGAAAGAGTCGAAGATCGTTTTTCGTTTTTTGATACTGGCGATCTTGTTTGCGCTGCTCAGTCTGTCGACGTTGAAACTGCGGTAGTAGGCAGAAGGCAGAAGGCAGAAAGCAGAAAGCAGAAGGCAGAAGGCAGAAGGCAGAAGGCAGAAAGCAGATAATGCATTTTTTGGGACTACAGAACAGCGGCGGCGAGGGACAAGGTTGTCGAAGCAACGGGCTAAGGCTGCCTTCTGTTTTCTGCGTTCTGCCTACTGTCTGCTCCCCGACTGCCCGCTGCCCAGTGCCCACTGCCCACTGAAATGGACGTCGCCGGCAAGAAGGTTCTCGTCATCGGCGCGGCGCGAAGTGGCATCGCCTGCGCAAAGTTTTTGGCGGCACATGGGGCTATCGTCGCGCTGAACGACGCCCAGCCGCTCGAAAAATGGAGTGCTGATGCACTCGCTTTGAAAACTGAAGGTGTGGGTTGTTTCGCCGGAGAACTACCCGGCTGGTTGCTGGATCAACTCGATCTGGTTGTCGTCAGTCCTGGCGTCCCAGCCAAAGCGATTCCCTTGCGCTACGCCGAACGCGCGGGTGCTGAAGTCATCGGGGAAGTGGAACTGGCTTCGAGATATTTGCAAGGCCGCTTGGTTGCGATCACCGGATCGAACGGCAAGACGACTACTACATCGCTGATCGGCAAACTGCTGGCAGACGCAGGATTGCCGACACTGGTTGGCGGCAACATTGGCACGCCGCTCATTTCGTTGGTTGACAGTTCACGCGCGGATGGCTGGACGGTGGTTGAGTTGTCAAGCTTTCAACTCGAGACAATTAAGGACTTTCATCCGAACGTGGCAATAGTTTTGAACGTTACGCCAAACCATATGGATCGTTACGAGTCATTTAACGACTACGCGGCTGCGAAGCACCGGATCTTCATGAACCAGGCTCCGGGTGACATTGCGATCCTGAACGCTGATGACGAGGTTGTTTCCAGCTGGGCGAACGGCCTGCGCGCGCACATCACGAAGTTCAGCACGAAGCAGGAACTTGATGAAGGTTTGTTTTTGCGAGGTCGAGACTTTGTTTCCAAAACCCAAATGGGCGAGCGGGTTTTGCTTAGTCGCGATGAGATGAAACTTCGCGGTCTGCACAACGCCGAGAATGTTTTGGCGGCACTGGCTGCCGGGCTTGCGTGTGGCGCGGCGCCTGACTCGATGCGCGAAACCATCAACCGCTTCGAACCAGTTGAGCACCGTCTGGAGTTCGTTGCTGAAATCAAGAGCGTGAAGTTTTACAACGACTCGAAAGCAACGAGCGTTGACGCGACGGTCAAAGCGCTCGAGGCGTTCGACGACGAAGCCGGAAAGATAGTTTTGATACTCGGTGGGCGCGGGAAAAAAGCGCCGTACGCGCCGCTTATGTCGCTCGTAAGTGAGCGGGTGCGAAAACTAATTCTGATTGGTGAAGACGCTGAAACGATTGAACAGGAGTTGGGAAGTTTAGTGTCACACGAGCGCGCCAACAACATGAGCGAAGCAGTCCAACTTTCATTTGCCGCAGCGTCAGACGGCGACATTGTTTTGCTGGCTCCAGCGTGCGCCAGCTTCGATATGTTCGACAGCTTCGAACATCGCGGAAGAGTCTTCAAAGAAGAAGTCCAAAGTCTAAAGTCCAAAGTCCAAAATCAATCTTCGTAACGCAGACTTTGGACATTGGGCTTTGGACTCGGTGAGTTATGGCTAAGAAGTTATACCCAGACAAATGGCTTTTCGCGGCGACCGTAGGGTTGGCGCTGTTTGGTGTGGTGATGGTTTACAGCGCGTCAGCCATGTTGGCGCAGAGTGAACACCACGGCAGCTTTTATTACGTCATCAAGCAAGCCATCTGGACGGTCATCGGTTTGGCTGTGATGTTGTTTGCGATGCAGTTTGACTACAACCGCCTTAGAGATCGTCGCATCGTTTACGGTTTACTCTTGTTGACGGTGTTCATGTTGCTTGCGGTACTTGCCTTTTCGCCGATAAACGGCGCGCGTCGGTGGATCAAGTTCCACGGCTTATCGATTCAGCCTTCTGAGATTTCCAAACTGGTGCTGGCGATCTTTCTGGCCCACTTCCTCGAGCGGCGGTTCGGCGACGAACGACTTTTCTGGCGCACCTTTGTCCCCTGCGGTTTTGTGACGGCGATGTTGGCGGCGCTGATCCTAGTTGAACCTGACTTCGGTACTTCGATGATGCTCGCAGTGATCTTTGTCATAGTGATCTACACGGCGGGTGCACGAGTGTTGCACCTGGCGATGGCCGCGGCGCCCGCGCTCGTCGTTGCTGCAGGACTCTTGATTTTCGTGCCGTGGCGCATGGCCCGATTAGTGACGTTTCTTAATCCGTGGGCCGATCCGCAGAAGAGTGGCTTTCAGGTGGTGCAGTCGCTGATCGCCGTCGGTTCCGGTGGACCAAATGGGCTCGGCTTCGCGCAGGGCAAACAGAAAATGCTGTTCCTGCCTTTTGCGCATTCAGATTTTATCTTCGCGGTGATCGGCGAGGAGTTGGGACTGATCGGGACCGTCGCCGTGTTGCTGGTATTCGCGTTGTTTCTCTGGCGCGGAATTCGCGTCTCGTTGTTGGCGCCTGATCGTTTTGGCAAGTTACTCGCGCTCGGGATTGTCACCGGGATAGTGGCGCAGGCGCTGTTCAATATCAGCGTGGTGCTTTCGTTAGTGCCGACCAAAGGTATTCCGCTCCCGTTTGTTTCATATGGCGGATCGTCGCTGGTGCCGACGCTCGCGGCTGTGGGAGTGCTACTGAATATTTCGCAACACGCGTCCGGATCGTTTGACCGGGAACTGTTGCCGGGCGCCGCGAAGCGCCAAAAAGAACCGCGCCAACTGCGAATGGCAGCGGCAAGGCAAGTGGCTACTTCGCGCCTTGGATAACGGAATGCGTGTGCTGATCGCTGCTGGTGGAACCGGCGGACACATTTATCCGGGCATCGCGGTGGCGAAAGAAATCCTGCGACGAGACCCGCAAGCGCAAGTCAGGTTTGTAGGAACTGCGCGCGGTCTGGAAAGCAAGCTGGTGCCGCAAGCAGGTTTTGAACTTTCGATCATTGATAGTGCTGGACTGAAAAACGTCGGAGTCGCCGCACGCGCGCGCGGGTTGTTTGTTCTGCCGAAAAGTTTTCTGGACGCGCGGAAAGTTATTAGAGCGTTCCGCCCCGACGTGGTGATTGGCGCCGGTGGTTATGTGTCCGGACCGGTGGTTTTGATGGCATCGTTGATGCGGCTGCCGACGCTGGTGATGGAGTCGAACGCGCTGCCGGGTTGGACCAATCGGGTCCTGGCGCGGTTCGTTAACAAGGCGGCGGTTTCATTCGACGCAGCAGCGCCGCACTTTCGCGGTAAAGCGGTATTCACTGGAAATCCGGTGCGTCGCGAGTTCTTTGAGTTAGCGCCAAGGCAACGTCAGGCGAGGCAGTTTTCAATACTGGTGTTCGGCGGTTCGCAGGGCGCGCACGCGATTAACGAAGCAATGGTTGCAGCGCTGCCGTCACTGATGAACTTGAAAGATGTGCTGCGGATAACTCATCAAACTGGTGATGCTGATTTCGCCAACGTGAGTGCAAAGTATGCCGACGCCGGGTGGAGCGAACGCGCGAACGTCAGGAAGTACATTGACAATATGGTGACCGCGGTTGCCGACGTTGATTTGGTGATTTGCCGCGCCGGTGCAACGACGACCGCGGAGTTGATCGCAGCCGGCAAAGCGTCGTTGATGATTCCGTTTCCGTTGGCGGCGGACGACCATCAGCGCAAGAACGCGGAGGCGATGTTGGCAGCGGGAGCCAGCAGCATGATATTGCAGCGGGACCTGACGGGTGAGAGGCTGGCGGCCGAGATCCAGAAGCTGGCTGACGAGCCGGAGAAGATCGCGGAGATGGAAAAAGCAGCACGTGGAATGGCACGAGGTGACGCGGCTGCGGCGGTGGTGGATTTGATTGAGGGGTTGGCAGGCAGAAGGCAGTAAGCAGAGGGCAGACACCAAGAGCAATTTCAGATTCCAGATTCCAGATTCCAGAATAAAGAACGAACACCAAGGAACAAGCACAAGAACAAAGCACAAGAACAAAGCGCAGGAACAAAGCGCAAGAACAAAGCACAAGAACAAAGCGCAAAGAACGAAGCGCAAAGAACGAAGCGCAAAGAACGAAGTACAAAGCGAAGTACAAAGACCAAAGACCGAAGACCGAAGACCGAAGACCGAAGACCAACACCAGTTTTATGTTTCGTCGAATTCAACACGTCCATTTCGTAGGCATTGGCGGAATCGGTATGTCTGGCATCGCTGAGGTGCTCGTCAACCTTGGTTTCCGTGTGTCTGGGTCAGACGCGAAGAAATCCAACGTGACTGATCGGCTGCAACAAATGGGCGTCGAATTTGCCGAGGGGCACGCCGCAGAGAATGTTGGTGACGCGCACGTTGTGGTTCGTTCCACCGCAGTGCGCGACGACAACCCCGAAATCGTAGAAGCACATCGACGTTCAATTCCCGTCATCCCGCGCGCCGAAATGCTGGCGGAATTGATGCGTTTGAAACCGCACACGGTGGCGGTCGCCGGCTCGCACGGCAAGACCACAACAACGTCGATGGTTTCCACAGTGCTTGGGCACGCCGGCATGGATCCAACCATCGTCGTCGGCGGAGTTGTCGGGGCGTTCGGTTCAAACGCGCACTTGGGTACTAGCGACTTGATGGTGGTCGAAGCCGACGAAAGTGATCGTTCGTTCCTAATGCTGACGCCGACGATCGCCGTCGTCACCAACATCGATCGCGAACACATGGACTACTACCACGACATGGACGACGTGCGCGCTTGCTTCACGAGCTTTGTGAACAAGGTGCCGTTTTATGGCGCGTCGGTTCTTTGTCTCGACGATCCAAATGTGCAGGCAATTATTCCGCACGTTGAGCGTCGTCGCATTACTTACGGGCTGAGTGCGCAGGCCGACATCTCGGCGCATGGCATTCGTTACGATCAAAATTTCGGCTCGGTGTTCACAGTCTGGCATGGAGCCGACGTAGTTGGCGACGTCACTCTTTGCGTGCCGGGGCTGCACAACGTTTACAACGCACTCGCGGCGATTGCCGTCGGGTTTGAGTTGGACGTTCCGTTCGAACAAATTGCGGAAGCTTTATCGAGTTTCAGCGGTGCGGGTCGACGTTTTCAGTTCAAAGGCGAAATCGGTGGTGTGATGGTTGTTGACGACTACGGGCACCACCCGACCGAAGTAAAGGCAACTCTCGCGGCGGCGAAAATCGGTTCCGGTGGGCGGCGCATTGTTGTTCTGTTTCAACCACACCGTTACAGCCGCACGCACGATCTGATGGAAGAGTTTGCCCGTTCCTTCAACAACGCTGACACGCTTTTTGTGACCGACATTTATGCGGCCAGCGAAGATCCGATCGAGGGAACGACTGCCGAAGTCTTGACTGCGGCCATCAAGAGTTTTGGTCATAAAGACGCGCGCTACGTTGGAGCATTGGAGAATGCGCCTGGTGCGTTGCGCGATCATGTGCAACCGGGCGACTTGGTTTTGACCTTGGGCGCCGGAACAGTCAGTCGGGTCAGTGAGCAGTTGCTGCAACTACTGCGTGAGCGCGGTGACGCAAAGAGTGTTTAGCGTTATGGAAGTGGACTATCAAGAACGTGATCGCACTTTAGAAGAAATTGTGACGCGCCTCGATATCAATGCTGAACGCGGACGGCGGTTTGCGGAGTTAACGAGTTTGCGAGTCGGCGGAGCGATCGATTGGGTCTTGTCACCGCAGACAGAAGCGCAAGCAGCGGCGTTGGTTTATGAAATGGACCAGGCAGGAATCGGGTGGCGGGCACTTGGCTCGGGCAGCAACATCCTGGCAGACGATGGCGATCATCATTACGTGGTCCTGAGCTTGAAAGAGTTGAAGGGTGAACTTGAATTTGCCGGTGAACGAGTTTCAGTGCCCGCGGGATATTCGCTGCCGCGTCTTTGTATCGACGCCGGCAGGCAGGGTCTTTCCGGTATCGAGGGACTTGGCGGAATACCGGGAACAGTTGGGGGCGCACTCTGGATGAATGCTGGGGCTTACGGCCACGAAATTGGAACGGTTACTGAAACTGTTCGCGTCGCGCGGGGCGGAAAGGTGGTAGCGATTCCGGGAACAGAAGTGCAGTGGAACTATCGCCACACTTCATTCAAGGAAGGCGAGTTGTTACTTGGCGCCACACTGCGCTTGACGCCGGACGATCCAGAAAAAATTCGCGCGCGAATGGAAGACGCCAAAGCGAAACGGATGGCGACTCAACCGCACGGTTCTCGTTCCGCAGGTTGTTTCTTTAAGAACCCGCCGGAGAGCGCCGTAGGCACGGGGAAGATGATTGATGAGCTTGGAATGAAGGGTTCGCGACGAGGCAGCGCAGTGATTTCTCCGGTGCACGCGAACTTCATTGTTACTGAAGGCGAAGGCGCTCGAGCTGAAGACGCACTGGCGCTAGCGGAAGAAATTCGCGAACGCGTGAAACGAGAACACGGAATCGAGCTTGAGTATGAAGTTGAACTCTGGCGGGCGAATAAACCTAAAGACGAGAAGCTGGATCCGCCAGCTGCCGACTTAGATCGAAAGGAATCGACGTGAGAGAGCAAGTGATATCCCACAAAGTCGGAGCCCGCAGCGGACTCGGTAAACACCGCGCGTCGAGCGGCGCTTCGCAACGACCGGTTCGTCGTGAAAGTGGCGGTGAATCGTTGCTGGTGCGACTGCGCGCAATCGCTGGATACATCCCGGCAATTTTCAAGTTGGTGCTGGCGATCGTGATCGGGTTACTGGTTTTTGCCGGCTATCGCGCCGCCGCCTCGGCAAGTTTCTTTCAGGTGCGAAACGTCGAGGTCCAGGGGGCCGCACGAGTCTCGGCTGACGACATTCGCGCACTGGTGCGAAAAGAAGTTGAGAAGACCGGAGTGTGGAAAGCGGATCTAAAAGAAATGAACGCGCGGCTCGAGAAGCTGCCGTGGGTTCGATCAGCGGTTGTCTCGCGTGTGTTGCCTGATGGCATTCGCGTCCGGATCACCGAAAGGGTTCCGCGCGCCGTGGTTCGCACCGCCTCGGGACGTTTTCGCTGGGTCGATGACGATGCGGTGGTGCTCGGTGAAATGCTGCCAACCGATCAAATCCCGGCGTTCTTTCTGCGCGGCTTGAACGAAGAAGATCCGGAAGGCGCCCGTGAAGAAAACAAGGAGCGGGTGGCGAAGTTCCTTGAGTTGCAGCACGACTGGGACGCTGCTGGGCTGTCGGAGCGAGTTAGCGAAGTCAACCTGATCGACGTGCGCGACATTCGAGCACAGCTGGCAGGTGACACCTCGCAAATAGAAGTGCGACTTGGTTCTGAGGACCACGTAAAGCGACTGAAAGAAGCTCTCCAGGTTATCGACGACGAACGACAAGCGGGTCGTGCGTCACAGATTCTTTACATACTGAGTCAAGGCAAACGTGTAACCATCGGCCACGCTTCGAATGTGCAGCGCAGTGACGACAGCGTCACCTCAAACGTGGCTGCTCAAAACGAAAAACCAACGGACGCACCACCGACAGTTGAGCGCTCGCGATCCACGAGCGGGGCGACGCCGAGCCAAAACGCTCGAAGCCGGAAAGAGAGTGCCGACCAAAAGCCGGCGAAGAAAAAATCTGAACAGACCAAACGATGATCGAAAAAGATTTGTTTGGTGAAAGGTCAACCTTAAATGGCTAAGCGTACGCAACACACAATCGGTCTCGACATAGGGACGAGCCGGGTGACGTGTATCGCTTGTGCTCCCGGCGAAAGTGGGTTGCTGAACATTGTTGGAATCGGAGAATCAGAAGCAAGGGGTTTGCGAAAAGGGGTAATCGTTAATCCCGACGCCGCAGTTGACGCAATCAAGAGAGCAGTTGAAGAAGCCGAGCGCATGAGTGGAATCGAAGCGGAAGAAGTAACTATCAATTTGGCGGGCTCTCATATCCTCGGGTTCAACGGTCAGGCGATCGTTGCAGTATCAGGACGCGATCGAGAGATCACCGCCGAAGACGTGCGCCGGGCAATCGACTCTGCTTGCGCGATTCAACTTCCGGCTGGCCGGGAAATCGTCGATCGTTTGCCACAGGAGTTCATCGTCGACGATCAGGATGGCATCAACGATCCAGTGGGAATGATCGGCGCGCGGCTTGCCGTCAAGGTTCACATTGTCACGAGTCCGGTCACTGCCCGGCAGAACGCAATCAACGCTGTCAACCGCGCGGGATTGATGGTTGCAGACATGGTTTTGGAGCAACTCGCTGCCGCGGAAGCGTCGCTAACTGATGACGACAAAGAATTTGGCTCGGCGCTGGTAGACATCGGTGCGGAGACAACCGGGCTAGTGATTTACCAGCGTGGGGCAGTCCAACACACCGCAGTTTTCCCGTTAGGAGGCTCGCATTTTACGAACGACATCGCCTTTGGACTGCGCACGCCAATTCCTGACGCAGAAAAAATCAAGCGGACTGTGGGGTGTGCATCAAGCACGTCACTAAGTGAAATGGAACGCAGCGAGTTGGTTGATGTGCCATCGGTTGGCGGTCGAGCACCACGGCAGCTTTCGCGTCAGATTCTTTGCGACATCTTGCAACCGCGCGCCGAAGAAGTCTTGATGCACGTCGCTGACGAGATCAAAGACGCCGGTTGGGAGCGACAACTTTCGAGTGGCGTCGTGTTGACAGGCGGCGGAGCCCTGCTGAGTGGCATGACTGAAATTGGCGAGCAGGTTTTTGACGCGCCTGTGCGCGTGGGCCATCCGGAGAGAGATCGCTTCGGTGGCTTGATAGAAGATGTGCAGAGCCCGTCATGGACCGCGGCTGCCGGTCTGGCCCTGGTTGCGAGTCGGGCGCAAGCAAGTGAATTGAAAATCGGCGCCACGCGCAGAGGATCGACAGGACGCCTGGCGCATTTTGTTTCAAGATTTAGAAATCGTTTCAGTAGTATTTTTTGACAACTTGTTGTATGCTTTCGCCCCGGTCGTACAAGATATAGTCCGCAACATATCGATGCCCGTGGCGCGAGCAACCCAACATAGGAGAAAGAAGCCCTGGAAGCCCTCCCGCTTCGGAAGAGAGGACATGACTATGACCGAGGACGCTCGTCTCGATAGAGGCATAAATATTTTCATTGATGATGATCCCCACCCCCTGGGTGCGCGGATAAAAGTGATCGGCATCGGCGGCGGTGGCGGCAATGCTGTCAATCGCATGATCGAAGCCGGCATCGAAGGAATTGAATTCCTCGTTGCGAATACAGATCTGCAAGCGCTCAAGCGATCGAAAGCGCCGATCAAGATCCAGCTGGGCAGCCGGCTTACCAAGGGTCTCGGCGCTGGCGCTAATCCCAACGTGGGACGTGAAGCGGCGCTCGAGGACACTGACAAAATCATCGAGGTGCTGGAAGGCGCGGACATGGTTTTTGTCACGACCGGACTAGGCGGAGGCACCGGCACTGGCGGAGCGCCAATCATTGCTTCATTGGCGACCGAACTTGAAGCGCTGACCGTAGCAGTAGTAACCAAACCGTTTCAGTTTGAGGGTCGACGACGCATGCAACAAGCGGAGCAAGGTCTACGCGAGTTGCGCGAATGTGTTGACACGGTCATCACGATACCGAATGAGCGTTTGTTGCACACCGTGCAAAAGGATTCGTCGCTCGCCGACTCATTTGGAGTTGCTGACGATGTGCTTCGTCAGGCAGTGCAAGGCATCAGCGACTTGATCACCGTTCCCGGTTTGATCAATCTGGATTTCGCGGACGTTAAATCGATCATGCAGGGAATGGGCATGGCGTTAATGGGCGCGGGACGTGCTCGCGGTGAGAATCGTGCTGTTGAAGCAACGCAGCAAGCGATCTCTTCGCCGCTACTCGAAGAGGCGACCATTCAGGGTGCGAAGGGCGTTCTGATTAACATCACTGGTGGTCCTGATTTGACGCTTTACGAAGTCAACGTTGCCTCTACAATCATTCGGGAGGCCGCTGATGAAGACGCCAATATCATCTTTGGCGCGGTGATTGACGAGAACCTGCGCGACGACATGAAGATCACAGTGATTGCGACTGGTTTTGGGCAAGAAGCTGTTGCGGTAGCGTCAGCTGCTGGCGTCACAAGCTTGCCGGCAAACGCGCCGCGATTCGTGCAAAGGCCGACTGATGATTTGCCACGGCCAATGATGCAGACGCGCGCTGATGACCTCGACGTGCCAACGTTCATTCGGAAGAAAGCCGACTGAGTATTTGCCTGCGTGGCGACAGAAGGAAGGCCGATTTCGCGCCTTCCTTTTTTATTTGGCTCGAACTGGCCAACGCAAGGTTTCTGCTTTGCTTTTTGCAGATTGCTTGTGTAGCATGGCGTCAATCCTTGCAGGGTTTTCCAAAAACGGTTCAACTTTCGTCCCAATTTGAAGGCCGCAGCCTGCAAGTTTATTTGTGATCCGCGCTATCACATCCCCGCTAATGTGTCTCGCGCGATTTGATTTTGAACCCGTCTTAATTATTTGGAGGTAGTTACAAAGTGAGCAATCGTAAGCTGATCAGAACCACTCTTGCTGAAGTGAAAGGCAAAGTGCGCGAAGTTCCTCAACCCAGAGAGCGCTCGAACAACGGTTCACACCGAAGCTCGGGAGGCGACCGAGATGGCGGCAGAGAATCCAGTAGAGAAAACTCGCGTCCGCAACCAAGTTCGGTGCAGGTGCGCAAACGCACCCCGCCGCCGATGGAAACCAATGCGGAACTTTTCTACTACAAGAAACAAATCGATGCGCACACGCCGATGGTAATTACGTTGCTTGACGGCGAAGAGATCGAAGGAACTATCGAGTGGTATGATCGTGGCGCCTTAAAAGTGAATCGCAGGGGCGCGCCCAATCTCCTGCTACTCAAACGCAACATCAAGTACATGTATAAGGCTGACGAGCGTGTGGAGCCTGCCCTGGTTGAGAATGCTGACGAGCGCGCTCAAGCTGCGCCGGCAGAATAGAGCTGCGCCGTTTTCTGACTCTCCCGCCCTTACGAAAGTTCGGCCCGGTCTCAACTAATGAGGCAGTTTCCACAAGACGGATCTCATTTAGGTGGACGTTCTCGCCGTCCACTGCCTCGGATTGCGATCACCATGGGTGATCCCGCAGGGATTGGCCCGGAGGTAGTTCTCAAGGCCGTCGCCGAAGAAGACATTCAGCGAGTTTGCACTCCCATAATCATCGGCGACGCGCAGCTGCTGGCCCACACAGCACGCAAATTGGATCTCCAATCCGGCTACGACATCATTCGAGCCGGCGAACCCATCCCCGAGCAGCTGCTCGAGCCAATAATTTTTCACCTCGACAACATCAACGGCGTAATTGAGCCAGGCATTGAATCTGGCGCGGCCGGCAAAGCGGCCGGTGGATATATCGAAGCAGCTGTTGAGCTGTGCGCCGCCGGAAGCGTCGATGCGATTGCCACCGCGCCGATTAACAAGCGCTCGCTCTTTTTAGGTGGTTACAGTTTTCCGGGTCACACCGAATTTCTGGCCCACCTCACCGGAAGCGAAGAGTATGCGATGGCCTTCGTCGCAGCCAACTTGCGCATCGTTTTGATCTCGACGCACGTACCACTGGCGGAAGCGATTAGGCTGGTCGAACGAGAACGAATCTCCCGGACAATCAACTTAACTAACCGCGAATTGAAACGCTGGGGCATCGAACAGCCGCGCCTGGCGATGGCCGCTTTGAACCCACACGGTGCGGAAGGCGGACTGTTCGGAATGGAAGAGACTTCAGAAATCGCGCCCGCCATAGAAACTTGCCGGACGGTCGATGAAATCAATGTCGAAGGTCCTTACTCTGCAGACACCGTTTTTCTACGTGCCTCGCGCGGCGAATTCGACGCCGTTATTGCGTGCTACCACGATCAGGCAATGATTCCGGTAAAATGTCTTTCGTTTGGCGAGGCCGTCAACGTTACACTTGGGCTGCCATTCATTCGCACTTCCGTCGACCATGGCACGGCCTTCGATATTGCGGGTAAGGGAATCGCAGAACACTCGAGTATGATTGCTGCTATTAAGCTCGCGGCCGAACTTTCTACCCGTGCCGGGGAAAGCGGTTATGCCGTAGAAGTATAAGAATCAAGGAACAAACACTAATGACCTCAACTGAAGGTAATGGAAAGGGACAGATTCTAGTCGCCGACGACGATCCAGCAATTCTGCGTCTCGTTTCTGCCATTCTCGAAAAAGAAAACTATGGTGTAGTCAGTGCCCGCGACGGTCGCGAGGCTTACAAAATTTTGCAGGGCGACGCGAACTTCACCGCTGCCATTTTCGACGTAGTGATGCCGCACATCTCAGGTCCCGAGTTGGTTCGTTACATGAAGACTGAAAAACGACTGATGAAGATTCCGGTGATGATGATGACGGCCGAGCAAGATCCCAAACTTTCGTCAGACAGCTTTTCTGCCGGCGCGGTGGTGTTTCTGCCAAAGCCTTTCACCACGGCCCAACTCCACATCATGTTGCAAATGCTGATCGGCAAGGCCGGAGCTCAATAATCTGATGGGCGCTCTGAAAATGGGAACAAAGTTAGCATTGCTGGCCTGCAGTTGTTTCCTGGTTGCAGCCACGTGTGCCGAAGTTCGCGCCGACTTGTCTCAATCGCAAGCGCGAAAAGCGCTAACGCGTGTTGCAGGTTTTGAACTCAAGAGCAATGCAGTGCGCGTGAAGTCAGTTTCAACTAATGGTTCGTCCGCGAGTGTCACGGCCGACATTCGCACGGCCTTCCGGTTTCAAGCGGACAAAGAAGGAAGGTGGCGCGTTGCCGACGTTCGCACGGGTCAGGATTCCTGGGAAGATATTAGTCTGATCGCGGCCGCGCTTGGTGGCACGATTGATTCGAGCGGTTGTAATGCGCCCGATCCGCCACTCAAAGGCAAGTCGGCGACTAATCCAAGTGTTAAGCGCGCTCGCTGTCTACTGGGAAACTTGTTCGGTATCGACGTACCTTCGGATGCGGTCCGAATTCAGGAAGTGACGCTATCACCGATCCCTTTAGCCACTGAGCCATCAGCGCTGGTGGTTGCCTGGGTGCGAGTGGATGTTCAACTACTAAATGACAAAAGCGGTTGGCATGCGGTGCAACTGCGAACCGGCAATCGCGACTGGGTCAAATTGGAAAACGTTGTTGCTGGAGTTAATCAAAGGAAACAAGAACGGGCGCGGGCTGACATGGCGGTGATGGCGACTGCGCTTGAGAAGTTTCATAAAGAACGCGGCTCATACGTGGTTTCTGACAGCCATGCTATCGCTATTGATTTCCTCAACCCACGTTACCTTGCACAAATCATTCGTGTCGATCCCTGGCGCCGCCCCTACAAATATCAGGGCGACCAAAACACCTTCACTCTTCGATCCCTCGGCCCGGACGGTAAGGCCGCAACGCCCGACGACATTGAACTCACTCAGTCCGCAAGGTAATCTCAAGCCTAAATCCGTTTGTTTTCATGGTTTTCTGATTAAACTCTTGACGGCTTATCTGAGCCTCTGGTAGTTTCAAAAGTGGCTTTCGGCTTGAAAGTCGCAGTTCTTAACCAAGCAGCAAACGGCCTGCGTCAGCCGCTTGTTCATACCCCCGCCCGTGACGCAAGTTTTCAAATGGTCAGCTAAGGTATTGCATTGCTAGCTGGACGAAAACTCTTACTCGCCGACGATTCAATCACGATTCAGAAAGTTGTCGACCTTACTTTCTCTGACGAAGGCGCGCATGTGCTTTGTGTCGACAATGGACGCGATGCGATCGACGTGCTGGAAAAGTTCAAACCCGACATAGTTCTCGCCGACGTTTTCATGCCTGAAGTTAACGGCTATGAGGTTTGCGAGTACATCAAACAAAACGAAAAGCTGAAGCAAATCCCCGTTATGCTTCTGGTTGGCTCTTTCGAGCCGTTCGACGAAGAGGAGGCGCGCAGAGTTGGCGCGAACGAAGTCTTGACCAAACCCTTTCAATCAATTCGCCGCTTGCTCGACAAAGTCGGTCTGATGGTGGGTAGTCGCCCGCCGGAGGAACAGATTCCCACTGCTGAACTTCCGCAGACTGAAGCGGTGCTTGAGCCGGAAGCTGAAAAACTTTCGACCGCCGAATTGGAGATCACGACTGCTGACACGCAACCGTTGCCACCCGAGCTCCAACACGTAGTTGAACAATCTGCGACTAGTGTCGCCCAAGAGGATATGAACCAGGTAAATGAAGTCCCGGCAAGTTACAACGAAGTCCCCGCAAGTTACGAAGTAGCCGCAAATGAACCGCTCGACCTCGGCGACGTGGCTGGAGCAACAGCATTGGATGACGATTTCGTTTTGGACGTGGACCTCGATGAGATTCCTGAGCCATCACCGGCCGAGCCCGCATTTCAACCGTTTGCATTTCGGAGCCGCTCGCAGTTTGCCGATACGTTGAGTTACTCCGGCACCAACGGTTCGAGTACGGCCGTCGCTGAAGCTGAACCAGCTGTGAATACCAACGAACTTGTTAGCCAGGTTGCTGAGCCGCAGGTGGAAGCGGCCATGCCAGCGCCAATGCCTATGGAAGCACCGGCAGTGGCGGCGGCCCGAGCAAGCGCTAGCGAATTATCGGCTGAAATGATCGACGCCATCGCGAAACGCGTCGTCGAGCAAATGTCAGAAAAAGTAGTCCAGGAGATAGCCTGGGAAGTCGTCCCACAGTTGGCCGAGCTCCTGATCAAACGTCAGCTGGAAGAGAAAAACTCTTAAGTCAAAAATTTCAAATGTAAATAAGGAGCAGGCTGCGTCAACGCGGCCTGCTTTTTTGATTATTCGCAAGTCGCAAGTCTCCAGTCGCGGTGGTCGCGGCGAGTACATTACAATGCAGCATTGCCATAACGAGTGACGAATACAAAGGGCAAACTACAAACCGGAGATTACGGGTTGACTGTCGACTAGACTGTCGACTCCAGACTGACTAATGGAAATTCCCAAACAATACGACCCGAAACAGGCAGAACAGCATCACTACGAGCGCTGGGAGAAGCAAGGCTGCTTTGCGCCAGAAATTAATCGCGATGAAAACGCGCCGCCCTTTTGCATCGTCATTCCGCCGCCGAACGTTACCGGCTCATTGCACATGGGCCACGCGCTGCAACACACCATGATGGACGTGATCACGCGTTACAAGCGCATGTGTGGATATCGAACTTTGTGGCTGCCCGGAATGGATCACGCGGGCATCTCAACGCAGTTAATGGTGACACGCGAACTTAAGAAGGAAGGTGTTAGTCGCTACGACCTCGGTCGCGAAAAGTTCATCGAACGAGTTTGGAAATGGAAAAAGGAATCGGGCGGTCAGATCACGAAGCAAATGCGGCGTGAAGGTGTTTCGGTCGACTGGTCGCGCGAAAAATTTACGATGGACGAAGATCTCTCGAATGCGGTGCGCGAGGTTTTTGTTCGGCTCTACGAGGAAGGGAAGATCTATCGCGGCAACCGTATCGTCAACTGGTGTCCTAACGATCAAACAGTGCTGTCCGATTTGGAAGTGGAAAAAATTCCGCAGGCCGGAAAGCTTTATTACCTGCGCTATCCGGCAAAGAATGGCGGCGGCAGTGTGACGGTGGCCACTACGAGACCGGAAACAATGCTGGGCGACACGGCAGTTGCGGTCAATCCCGCAGATGAACGTTATCGCGAATTGCTTGGTCAAACATTGCTGCTGCCGCTCACCGACCGCGAGATTCGTGTCGTGGCGGACGAGTTCGTCGATCCGGAGTTTGGGACGGGAGCCGTCAAAGTAACACCGGCACATGATCCCAACGACTACGACATGGGCGTGCGCCACAATCTGGAGCAGGTTGTCGTCATTGATTCGCACGCGAAGATGACCGAAGCGGCCGGGGCGGAATTTGTTGGACTCGATCGCTACAAAGCCCGCACGAAGGTGGTTGAAAAATTTGAAGAACTCGGCTTGCTTGAGAAAGTTGTCGACTACGAGTTTTCGATTTCGAAGTGTGAGCGCTGCAAGACTGTCATCGAACCTTTGATTTCCACGCAGTGGTTTCTACGCATGGATGAGTTGCGCGACGACGCACTCAAGCTGCTGGCTGAGCGCAAGCTTCCGCAGTTCGTCCCTGAAGTTCCCTACGAAAAAGTTTACTCCAACTGGCTCGAAAACTTGCGCGACTGGACCATATCTCGCCAGCTGTGGTGGGGGCACCAGATTCCGGCCTGGTACACACCCGACGGCGAAGTGTTTGTTGCTCGCACCGAGGAAGAAGCGAAAGCTAAAGCGGGAACTGACGATCTGACGCAGGACTCCGATGTGCTTGATACCTGGTTCTCTTCGCAACTCTGGCCGTTTTCAACGATGGGTTGGCCGGAAAAGACAAAAGACCTCGATACGTTTTATCCCACCAGCGTTTTGATGACTGGTCGCGACATCATTTTTCTCTGGGTCTCGCGCATGGTGATGATGGGGCTCAAGTTTGTAGGTAGCGAACCGTTCGCTGACGTTTTCGTCACCGGGACAATTCTCGACGCGCAGGGGCAGCGCATGTCGAAGACGAAAATGAACGGCATCGATCCGCTCGAGGTTTTTGAGAAGTATGGTGTCGATGCTACTCGATTGAAACTTGCTTCGGTCGGTAGCACCGACATTCGTTGGAGCGACAAACAGGTCGAGTCGTACCGGAACTTTGCCAACAAGATCTGGAACGCGGCGCGGTTCTGCATGATGAATTCGGGAAGCGCCGCCGTCGATCCGAAAAGTCTGACTAGTTCCCCAGAATTGGCGCTTCACGATCGCTGGATTCTTTCCCGACTGAACAAGACGGCCCGCGACGTTCGGGAAGCGCTTGCGAGTTATGGATTTCACGAAGCGGTGCAGACGCTCTACCACTTCTTCTGGGACGACTTCTGCGACTGGTACATCGAATTGACTAAAACTGACGTCAGCGCCGAAGCAGATAGTCCGCAGCGAAGCGCCGCGCGCACCCGCCTGCTGTCAGTGCTCGAGCAAGCCTTGCGACTGTTGCATCCGTTTATGCCTTATCTTACTGAAGAACTCTGGCTTCGATTGCCGGGCATCGGTAGTCAGTTATTGCACCCGGCTTATCAGAGTGCCGAGCCCACGATCATGCTGGCCTGGTATCCGGAAGCAAGCGCGGCCCTGATCGATGAAACGGTTGAGTGGGAAATGCAGGCCGTCATTGATTTGATTTCGCGAGTGCGAAACATTCGCTCGGAGATGAACATCAAACCGGGCGAGCCAATCTCATTGTTGGTTGGCGCGCCGGATGAAAAGTTACGCACGGTATTCAGCGCCAATGAAAACCAGATTCGCCGGTTGGCCCGAGCTTCCGAGATTTCTGTCAGTGAACGCCTTGAGGCGCCGAAAGCATCGGCGCGCGCGGTTTTAGTTGGCGGCGCTGAGGTCGCGATTCCTTTGGCGGGATTGATTGATTTTGGACAGGAACGTCAGCGGCTTAATAAAGAGAAAGAAAAACTTGCCGCAGAAGCGACGAAACTCGAAGCGCAACTTGCCAACCCGCAGTTTGCTGAACGCGCGCCGGCGGAGAAAGTAAACGAAGTTCGTGAACGGATTGCCGATATTGCCCAGCGTTCGGCACAGCTCGACCAGACGATCGCCAATCTCGAATAACAGTAATACAGCTCGACGTCCGTTATTGGTTCAAGGTGGCGGCAGATAAGGGAACAACTCGTGAGTCTTCCCGTTTAAGTCCAAAGGCAGCCGGACGAGCGCTTGAACGCATCTCCATGCAGGGCTATCTTTGAAGTGTTACCCGTCGGCTGAAACAATCAATGGAGTTGGTTATGCAGAATAGATTTCTTCGCTACACCGCATGTTTACTAGGCGTCGTAATGTTCGTGGGGCTTTGTTTTGTTGACGCCGGAGCGCAGAGCCGTCGTCGCCGTCGTTCTCGTCGGACGACAAAAAAAGTAGTACGGCCGGTAATAACCAATCCGGTAATCGCACCTCCAGGTTCTGAGCAAGCGGCCGGCGCTGACGGCGAGAAAATCATCAGCACGGCCGATCAACCGGCGGAAACGACGCAAACCGGTGAAGACACCACGAAGGCGAAAGAAACCACGAAACCATCTGGCGCAGGCGAAATGCAACAGACCATCAACGCGCTTTCGAATCAGGTTGATCGACTAAACGAGAAGCTCAATCAAATGCAAGAGACTGAGCGGTCGCGTCTCGATATGGAGCGACTGACGCAAGCAGAGACGCGCGCCGAGAGTTTGCGCTCGCAACAACTTGACGTGGAGAGCAAACTCGCGGACCTCACGTCAAGGCTCGAACTTATCGAATACCAACTCAAGCCTGAGAACATCGAGCGCGCTGCGGGTTATGGCACGACGCATCCGGAGGAGGCGCGTGATTCACGGAAGCGACAACTCGAAAACGAACGTACGCGGGTGCAGGCACAAATCAAAATTCTTCAGACGAGCCAGGTGCGTTTAGAGGATTCGGTGCGATCCGCGGACGCGGAAGTCGATTCATTGCGCCGCAAGATTGAAATGCAGCAGTCAAACCCGGATGCTTCCGGATCGACATCAAGCGAACCGCGCCGGAAAGCGAAACCGGAGTAATCAGGAGCAGGAGCAGGAGGCAGAAAGCAGAACGCGCCTTCAATAAGCGAATTACTACTGCCCACTGCCGACTGACGACGGACCACTAATCCATGGGAACAATCGCCCAAGCAGATCTCTATCGCGCCGTCAGTGAAGCCAATGTGCGTGGCGAACGTGTGGTTGTGGCAACAGTTGCACACACGCGTGGTTCAACTCCGCAACAACGCGGCGCGAAGATGTTGTTCTTCGAAGACGGCAAAACCGCGGGCACTGTTGGGGGCGGTTGCATTGAGGCCGAAGTCTGGGCTGAAGCGCGCGAGACGATGCGTTCCGGAAAATCAGGCCTGCACCACTTTTCACTGACCGCTGAGGAAGCGAGTGAAGAAGGCATGGTTTGCGGCGGTACGATGGATATCTTTATCGACCTGTGGAACCCAGAATAACTGCGGAACAATCTGCGGCCTTGCGTGTCAAAATCGGTGAAAGTTCAGTTTGACGCGGTGAGGAGGGACGATGAAACCAAGTTTTGTTGGTCTGCTTTTCTGTCTTTGCTTTTCAATACTCGTGACCTTGACTCCGTTGGCATTTGCTCTGCAAGAGACGTCAGGGCTCGAAAACCTCAGTGACACCGATCTAAAGGACTTCAAAATAACCCTCGAACGCACGCCATGTTATGGCAATTGTCCGGCGTACAAGCTCACCGTATTTGGCGATGGACGAGTGCAGTATGAGGGGCTGAAATACGTAAAGACGATTGGCAAGAAGGAAAGCCTGATCAAACCAGGTGAAGTAAGAGAAATTGTTTCCGCAGCGCTCGAGGCAAAATACTTTACGCTTGATTCTTATGCGATGGACAACTGCACCTGCACGCAGTGCACTGACATGCCCGCGGCAAACACCGAGATTAGTATTAAGGGTCGCTCCCATAAGGTGGGACATGACTTTGGCTGTCGTTGTGCACCGAAGGAACTTTGGAACCTCGAGGAGACTATCGACCGTGTTGCCGGTTCACTAAAGTGGACGGGTGATGTAAGCAAGAGTGGGCCAATGGGTACGACTTGTTTCAATCCGCGCCCATAGTTGGACTGAAGCTTCAAAGATTCTCAGGCGCTACCAGGACACTGCAAGCATGAAACCACCACCGGCAGGTTGGCCCAGAATCGTAAGTGCGGTTTATTACGACGACGCTGGTGCGGCAATCGATTGGCTATGTCGCGCTTTTGGATTTGAAGTACGTGTAAAGATCGAAGGCGAAGGTGGCCGCATTGAGCACTCCGAACTAATGCATGGCGAAGGGATGGTGATGGTGGGGCAGGCCGGCAAAGAGTCGTTCCGGCAGTCGCCGCGTTCCACCGGCGGCGCCAACACGCAGAACATGATGCTGTTTGTTGATGATGCCGACGCTCATTGCGAACACGCGCGCGCGAATGGAGCCCGGATCGTCAAGGAACCCATCACCACAGATTACGGCGCTGATTGGTGGACTGATCGCGGTTATGAATGTGAAGATCTCGAGGGCCATCACTGGTGGTTTTATCAAAGGCTCAGAGAACAAACCATCAAGGAATAACACTAGAGGCTGAGCTTAAAGGTAAATGTCCGATTCATTCATCGAAAACTACAAAGCCAAGCATCGTCATCCGCTGAACCGGTTAGCGCATTCGATCGGAATCCCGACGATTCTGATCTCGTTACCGCTCTTCTTCTTCAACTGGCGCTGGGCGTTGACTCTGTTTGTCGTCGGCTGGGTGTTTCAGTTCGTTGGTCACCTGATCGAAGGAAATCAGCCGGCATTTTTCAAGAATCCGATGTACCTGCTGGTTGGTCCGTGGTGGCTTGCTCGTCGCGCCGCGAGCTTAGTCGGTCTGAGCAAAATTGCGCCCTCAAAATAAAACCAGGTTCTGCTTGGGTGTCCCGCAGCTAAATGTCGTCAACCGATTCTTCCGCAAACAAATTCCAGTCAATCGCACAAGCCGTTTCGCAGGTCCTACTCGAAGGCCACACTGCGGCACTCGCCACGTTGGTTGTCGCTGCTCCTGAGTTCGAAGTTGGCACCAAGATCCTGATCCGCGAAGGCGCGAAGTTGTCGCAGGGAGGTTTGGGTAACGACGCACTTGACCAGGCGGTAATTCAACAAGCAGCGACTTTCCTGGCGTCGAAGTTTGCGACTCGCCTTTTTCAAGTTAAAGACTTTGCGCCTTCGTTAACCGATTGGTCGGAAGCGTCTGTTTTGTTCGAGCGAATTCAGCCCGAGCCGCGGCTGGTGATTTGCGGTGCGGGTCACGTAGGCGCGGCGCTGGCGCGGCTAGCAAATTTGCTAGCGTACCGCATAACACTAATCGACGACCGCGCCGAATTTGTTAGTCGCTCTCACTACCCGGATGGAGCAATCGAGTTGGTGGCTGCCGAGAACTGGTCGCAGGCTGTTACCGACGCAATTGGAAACGGACACGGTGTGAGTATTGCCATCGTGACGCGCGGGCATAGCGAAGATGAACAATGTCTGCGCGCCGTGATGAGCAGCGCCGAAGTTGATTACATTGGATTGATTGGCAGCAAGCGTCGCACGAACATCGTGCTACAACGCTTGCGCGACAGCGGCGCACCTGAAAAGAAACTTTCGCAGGTACACGCTCCGGTTGGGCTCGATATCGGCGCCGTCACACCTGAAGAAGTCGCACTCGCGATCATGGCTGAGATTGTTGCCGTGCGGCGCGGCGGCAAGGGCGGGTCGCTGTCAGCGTGGCGACGAGTACAAAGCGAAGGCTCGCCATGGTGAACTGCCTAGTCTGAAGTTACTCATAAGCGACCATCACGACAGACTGCAGTCCCTCTTGGCAGTACCCAGTGTCATATTCGACCCCGCCGGCCATGTTTTCGACGACTATTCTGGTGATTTTTGCGTGCTTGTTGGTGTGTACGTAAGGATCCATCGAATCGCGCTCAAAGGAAGTCGGATCAAAGATCAAACCAACTGAGCCGCCTTTGATGATGATTGTTTTCCCAGCATCGCCCATTACGTCGCCCTCCCAGTATGAAGTCTTGATGAACAGCAACGAATTGATTTCTTGTGAGTTTTCGGTCTGATGGGATTATACTGGAACGAACTCACTTTCCTGCAACTTTCCATTACTTTTCGAAAAGATGAACTATCGCTCGATTCACAGCCAATTGATTTGGGCAATGCTCCTGTCCCTAAGCGTGGTATCGGTGAACGCTCAGCCGGAACACTCGACCTCGCCGGTGCCAGGCCCGCCTTCCGTATCCTCGACCCCCCTCGCTTCAGATTCCAGTTCGGAGAGGCGACTTAGCGACGTTGAGAAGGAAATTCAAGGCCTGAAGAAGTCGCCAAAGGACGTATGGGACAAGCTCAGTGCGGTTTCTGGGTTGATCTCAGGCAGCCTGGTGGTCTTGGTTGGTTTATTAGTCACTTACGTTTTGAATGAGAGAAATAGGATTACGGCGGAACAGCAAAAGAATCGAGAGTTGGCTGTATCACAGGTTCAAACCGTTCAGAGTTTCATGCCGCTTCTTCAGACTGGAGGGCCCAAGGAAGTTGAAGCCGCACTCCTGGCAATCTTTGCCTTGGACACCAACTCAAAACTAGCCACTGACTTAGCCAGTCTATATCGCAACGAAGGATCGATCTCAGCGCTGAGGAAAATTGCCTCCGGTCCGGACATGGAGTCTGCCCGACGAGCTCAACAGGCGTTGGCAGATTTCGTAACAGTTTCGCTGAAGGGCTTTTCTCCCGACCTGGACGACTTAAGGTTATCAGTGAGCACTTTGCGCACTTTCAACGATCTAACCAACCAGATCTTCTGGGCGCTGAAGGGTGCTGTTCAGCCATTTACTTATGAAAAAGCTTGGATCCTACGAAACAAACCCACAGGCAAAACACTCCACAAGAGAAGAACTGAGGATGGAAGCATTGCTCCAATCGACATCAGATGCCTTAAGGAAGTTGGTGTCGAACCTGGAATGACTCTCGAAGCTTTGCCGTTAAATTGCGATTCGCAAGAAGCTCCAGAACAGAGCCAGGAATAGAGACGGTGCCACAATCATTACGTTAGCCCACCTTCTATCCGCCGCGGACCAATCAGAGTCCAGAAACAAATCGCTGTTGTAGATCTTCCTCAGCACTGCTGTTGTTTAGTCATACGTCCGACTCATCTGAATGTTGATTGAAGACAACAATCACGCTTGAAGCTTCACAAGTTGAATGGTAAGACAATTCAGCCATGTCTCTCGAAGTTGAAGAGTTAGAACCGGCGTTGAAATCTGTCCCGCGTAGACGGGCGATGTTTCGCGCGTTGTCTCACCGCAACTATCGCGTTTTCTGGATCGGCGCTTTTTTGTCGAACATCGGCACGTGGATGCAGGCAGTCGCGCAGGGCTGGCTGGTCTTGCAACTCACCAATTCATCACTGTGGCTCGGAATCGACGGCTTTATGGCGACCTCGCCCGGACTATTTTTCACTCTTGCAGGCGGAGTTTTTGCTGATCTCGTCGATCGTCGCCGGCTGCTGCTTTACACGCAAATCGTCGCTGGCTTAGCGGCCATTGCGCTCGCTAGCCTCGTGTGGACAAAACTGGTCACGGTTCCCATGGTGCTGGGCTTCTCTTTCATCACGGGTTGCTGCATGGCACTCGCTGGTCCGTCCTACCAGGCGATGACCATCGATCTCGTCGGACGCGAAGATCTCGCCAACGCGATCGCGCTGAACTCTTCGCAGTTTCAACTCTCGCGCGTCGTGGGTCCGGTGATGGCGGGTATCGGCTTTAAACTTTTTGGCCTACCCGGTTGTTTCTTCGTCAACGGCCTGTCTTTCATTGCTGTAGTGGTTGCGTTGGGAATGGTGCGCTTCGAGGCGCCAAAGTTTGTTCATTCGGTAAAAGACCGTCGCGCCCTCTGGCAAGACTTAATCGATGGGTTCCGCTACGTGAAGAATAGACCGCGCGTGTCGTCGTTACTGACCATGTCTGCGGTGAACAGCCTCTTCGGCGCTCCTTACATAACGATGATTCCAGTGTTCGCTCGAGACATTTTTCATTTGGGAGCAACCGGGCTGGCGTGGATGATGGGTGTCGCCGGCGCCGGCGCTTTCTGCGGCGCGCTGTTTCTGGCGTACCTCGGAGATTTCAAACGGAAAGGTTGGTCAGTGCTGGCGGGCGCCTTTGGCTTTGGAGTTTTCCTCATCGCCTTTGCGCAGGCAACGCGCCTCAGTTGGTCGCTGGTATTTTTGTTTGGCGTGGGTTTCACGATTGTGACGTCGGTTGCAGTCACTAACACCTTGCTGCAACAACTGGTCACTGACGAAATGCGCGGCCGAGTGATGAGCATGTTTATCCTTTCTTTCATTGGCGCAATGCCTCTCGGCAACCTCATTGCCGGAGCGGTTTCCCATCGCTACGGCGTGCAGACGGCCCTGACGCTGGGAGGTCTTGGTATTGTTATTTACGTGACAATCGTTACGCTAAAAAACGATCGGTTACGGACACTTCGCTAAACTGGGCAAACTCCCGCGAAATGGCGCAAGAACCGCTCATCAGGGACGTTCTAATCTCCAGCAAGGTGAATAAATCTTTGTTTGGTGAGGGGAATATGAAAGTCGGAAAACTTCGGTTGTTGCTCCTGTCAATATCAGCACTTTTGTCGTTCGCGGCCACGGCGGCAGCGCAGGGCGTTATCGTGCCCGGACCATGTAGACGCTGCCCGGATCGGCCGATACCGATTACCCTCCCGCGCAGCCTGCCGATCAAGTCGATAAAGATTGAAACGAAGATTTCTTCACAGGTGGCCACGACCCACGTCGAACAGATTTTCCGCAACGACACCGACGCGGTCCTCGAGGGAACTTATTTATTCCCGATTCCGGAGCAGGCTTCAATTACAGAATTCGCTATCTGGGATGGTGACCGCCGGCTAGTGGGTGAAGTCAGATCCCGCGAAGAAGCCAGACAGATTTATGACGAAATCGTAAGACGGCAACGTGACCCGGGTCTGTTGGAGTATGCAGGCAAAGACCTCTTTCAAGCGAGCATCTTTCCGATTCCAGCGCATTCAGACAAGAAACTTGAGATCACTTATTCACAAGTCTTAAAAGCCGAATCAGGCACCGTCGCTTATCGCTATCCACTGGGAACTGGCAGACAAGTAACCTCGATTGGCACCGTCTCAGGCCGAATTGAACTTGAAAGCAAAGATCCGCTGCGCAACATTTATTCGCCGACACACGCCATTGATATCAAACGCAGCGGCGACCGCCGTTCAGTTGTCACCTTTGAGAGCGCTAAAGAGCAACAGGACTTTCAACTTTTTTACACGCTCTCGCGTGAGGATTTTGGCGTCACTCTGCTAACCCATCGAGACGCGGGCAAGGATGGTTACTACCTGCTGATGATCTCGCCGAAAGACGATTGGTCAGAACAGGAATATACGGCGAAGGACATTGTGTTTGTGCTGGACACTTCAGGCTCAATGGCGGAAGCCGGGAAGATGGAGAAGGCACGGGCGGCGTTGCTTTACGGTATTCGCATTCTGCGTCCGGAGGATCGCTTCAACGTGGTTTCGTTTTCCGGGGAAGAGCGGTTGATGGAACCACGGATGATCACGGCTGACGACAAAGGCCGCAAGCGCGGCGAAGAGTTTACGCAGTCGTTGCGTCCGGCAGGCGGCACGAACATCAATCAGGCGTTGCTGGCAGCCATGCAGCAGTTTGAGTCGGGGAATCGTCCGAAGATTTTAGTTTTCATGACCGACGGTTTGCCGACAGTTGGTGTCACTGACGCAAAACAGATCGTAGCGAACGCTGGTGGTGCTCGTGTCTCAGGCATGCGGCTTTTCACGTTCGGCGTTGGTTATGACGTCAACACCGCCTTGTTGGATAAAATCGCTGCTGATAACGGTGGCGTGGCTGACTACATTGAGCCCAAGGAAGATTTGGAAGTTAAGGTCTCCAACTTCTTCGGCAAAGTTAATTATCCCGTGCTCAGCGATTTGAAACTGGATGCGCCGGGCGTAGAAACTGATTTGGTGTATCCGAAAGTTTTTCCTGACTTGTTCCGCGGCTCGCAGCTAACGCTGATAGGTCGTTACCGCAACCAGATTGATTTGGACTTTGTCAGGTTGCAGTTGAGCGGTTTCTCAGGTGGGGCGAGCAAGAGCTTCTTCTATAACAACCTGCGCTTCCCCTTGCGTGAGGATGCAAACGATTTTCTGCCGCGCCTCTGGGCGACGCGCCGCGTCGGTTGGTTGATGGAGCAGGTGCGCACGAACGGCGAGGCCGGGGAACTGCGAGACGAAATCGTCGACCTCGGAACTCGCTACGGCATCGTCACGCCGTACACGTCGTATCTGGCGCTTGAATCAAGCAATGCAGATACGATAACGCGGCCCATGAACGGTCGGGCGAACGTCCAACAAGTGTTCAAGGCGCCCGCGGCACCCTTGTCCAGGGATGCTGCCGCTACTACTGGCGCCGGCGCGGTGGGGCAGAGCAAACGTGCTCGAGCGCAACAGGAGTCGACGAAACTGGATACGGAGTATGACGTCAACGCGGTGAAGACTGCCGCCGGAAAGACGTTTTATCTGGTTGATGGCGTCTGGACTGACTCGGAATTCAAAGCGGGCGCGAAGATGCCGGAAACAACGGTGAAGTTTGGCAGCGATGAATACTTTGCTCTGCTCAAACAAAAGCCGGCGCTGTCATCGTTCTTTGCGCTCGGCGAAAAAGTTGTTGTCGTCGTTGATGGCCGGGTCTATCGCGTAACGAACTAAAAACGGGGGAAGAGGGGAAAGGGGAACAGGGAAAGTGTTGGACGCTTAACTTTCCGGTTCCCCCTTTTACTCGTTCACCTTCCCCCTGTTTCCTCGATTTGTCTTTTCCCCGCTTCCCCTGTTTTCTTTTTTTTGTTACAACTTTCCAACCAAACAAAAAGTATCGACTACACGCGTGCGGGCGTCGTCAAGGCTGCTGCGAATTGGGGAGAATTATGCGACTAACCTCGGGCCAGGGAAGCGAGAACAGTTTTCGACAACACCAATGGCTGGCGCTGGCTTTTCTTCTGGCTCTGCTGGCGACGCCGGTGAAAAGTCAGCAGGGTTGGGTTAAGACCCAAGTTGCTCCAGCCGATCAGGATCTGAATACAGTTTTCTTTCTCGACAACAAACGCGGTTGGATCGGCGGCGACAATGGATTTCTCAGTCGTACTGAAGACGGCGGCGTGAGTTGGGCCAAGCAAGTTGTCGAGACGACGGCCGCGATTAACGACATCTACTTCCGCGACAAGGAAGCAGGTTTCCTGCTGGCCGGCAATACAATCTTCTCTACTCAAGACAATGGCGTGCGCTGGACGGAAGTGCGGAAGTTGACGCAGCGCGAGTTTGACGGCGCCGACGTTGACCTTTACAGCATTCGCTTTTCCAGCAAGAACAAAGGTTGGATCGTCGGCTCTATCAGCAAGCGCGACCACGTAATCGATAGCATTCTTTTGTACACGGAGAACGGTGGCGTTACCTGGCAGCGACAGCGCGCCCCCAGCCGCTTGGAACTGATTCACATCGATTTTGCGAACGATAAGAAGGGCTGGATTGCCGGAGCCGAAGGCACCATCCTCGCCACGGTTGACGCCGGGGAATCATGGATACAGCAAACCTCGGGAACGAAGTCCACGATTTATCACATCGACTTTCGCAACGATAAACGGGGCCTAGCGGTTGGCGAGAAGGGCACGATCCTGCGGACTCAGGATGGGGGCATAACCTGGACACCCGTTACAGTGCACACGCGTTCGACCCTGTTAAGCGTGCAGTTTGTTGGTGAGACTAACGCCTGGGCAGTAGGCCGCGGGGGCGTCATTCTGCGAACCGACGATGGCGGCCTGACCTGGATCGAACAAGAATCAGGCACGAAGGAAAATATTTATAGCCTCATTATCGTGAAGAAAACTGGTTGGGCAGTTGGCGGCGCCGGACAGCTGTTGCGTTATGAATTGTAAGCGACGTAATTAGGCATCGCCTAACTTAAGCAACGAACAGTTTCTAAAATACATCGAACAGTTTGAGGTTATCGGATGGTCGTAGGAAATAATGACCACCATAACCTCGGTTCCTCCTGTGATTACGCTCGGCGCTCGGAAGTGCCGAGCGTTTTTTTGTAGGAACAGTGAAGAGTGAAAAGTGAAGAGTGAAAAGTGAAGAGTGAAAAGTCCGTAAGGTTTGATTACCCGGTTCTGACTTTGTCGCTATCACTTTTGAGTGATGCCGCCAAGTTACCCTTTCAGCCGACCTGAAACTGAACCACCATCAGGATTTGTCTTACTCTTTACTCTTCACCCTTCACTTTTCACTGATGTTTCGTGCCCGTAAAGGGAAGCGGTGGGGCACTCTCTAACGTGACGTTCCCGCTGATCGCGTTGTCAGCTAGTGAGCCTTCAACTTGCGCTGCCATGGTTTGGCCGGCGACATCAAACGAAATCGCTCCCGCGAACGACTCGCCGTCAAAACTCATCGTCGACAATTCGCCGTCGCCCATTTCGGAAGTGAATTTTCCGGAGAAACCTTTACCCGTGTCTGTGAGTGTTAGCGTCGCCGGAATGCTTTGTCCTAGCGGCGTTTCGATCAGCAATGTCCAGTCGCCGGAGAAAGCAGCACCGGCTTCGGCTGAATAGCTGGGAGCGGACGGACGGTCTTTTCTTTTGCCGGCAGTGTTGAAAAACTCAAATTCGCTCGCATAAGGTTCGATTTGTTCGACCAGTTGTGCGGCGTCGCCAACTATCACGATCGCAGCGAGGTCGGGCGTCACATATTTTCTAGCCGCCTCCTGAACCTGATCGATTGTCACTGCCTGAATATTCTGACGATAAGTGTCCAGGTAATTGTCGGGCAGGCCAAACATTTTGATCTGCACGAGTTGATCGATCAGACCTTCCTGAGTTTCCAAACGTATCGGAAATACTCCCGTCAGATACGACTTCGCATCGTCGATTTCTTTTTGCGACACTGGCGTCGTGCGTATCCGTTCAAGTTCATAAAAGAACTCTTTCAGCGAATCACCAGTTACCGGAGTTCTCACTTCGGCGGTGGCGCGAAAAGTACCGGCAGTGCGGCGCGTGTCCAGACTCGAATACGCTCCGTAGGTGTAGCCTTTTTCCTCGCGCAAGTTCATGAACAGCCGAGATGAAGCATTAGCTCCGAGCACGGTGTGCATGACCAGCATCGGGAAATAATCAGGGCTGGTGCGGGTTAGGCCGGCGTTTGCAATGACGATGTTCGCTTGAGCGGAGCCGGGCCGGTCCACAACGTACGCGGTGCGCGACGTGCGGATTGGCGGCGCGGGAAATTCATCGGAGCTGACATCGCCGGGCTGCCAGCTGCCAAACAAATCTTCAACCTGACGCAGGATCGCATCCTGCTTCACGTCACCGGTAATCAGCAATACAGCGTTGTTTGGCACCAGCACCGAACGGTGAAAATCGATCAACTGCGCGCGGGTAGTGGCGTCAATCGACTCGGGCGTAGGCGCGGTGACGTGATAGGGATGTTGGCCAAACATCACGTTCGCCACCATTTCGCTCGCCAGGAATGAAGGCTGCGCGCGTTGCTGTTTCAAACTTTCCTTCGTGTTTTGTTTGGTGAGCTCTACTTCGTTTTCCGGAAAGATGGGACGCAGCGTCACGTCCGCCATCAGTTCGAGAATTTCTTCCCTGAAGATGGCAAGTGACGACGCGGCAATGGTGGTGTAATCGGAATTCGCGCCGGCCTGAAGTGTTGCGCCCACTCGCGCAACTGAATCCGCGATCTCGCGACTGGTTCGCGACTGGGTACCTTCAGTCAATAGTCCCGTTAACATGTCCATCAATCCGGGTAACTCAACCGGATCGTGCGCATCACCTTTACGAAACGCCAGGCGATAACTAACGAGTGGCAGTCTCGAGTCTTCGACGACCAGCAACGTCAGTCCGTTTGCGAGAACGGTTTCGGATGCAGTCGGCAGTAAAATTGGACGCGCGGGAAGCGGTGGCGGCGGTTGTTTTAGAAAATCGGTTTGCGAACTCATCATTTAGGTGTGCAACGGTCCAGAATCTCGTTCAGTACGGGGCGGATCGGCAGGCTGCTGTGGTTGTTCCAACTTGCCACTGGGCTTGCCAATCACTGCGCCCGCCTCGGCAACGGGTTGCGCGGGCGAAGGAATTTGTGGTGCTGGGGCCGCCGGCTGTTTTGTTTCACCCGGCGGTTGCGGCGATGCTGGAGCCTCTGCGATCTCTTCTACTGCGGACTCCGTCGCACTTGCCGGAACAATGTCGAGCACGACCCGGTTTTCGATATCCAGGTAGCGTTCGACTGCGCTGCGAATGTCCTCGGGCGTTATTGCCAGATAGTGGT
The DNA here is from genome assembly GCA_035472495.1 of Pyrinomonadaceae bacterium. GTDB lineage: Bacteria > Acidobacteriota > Blastocatellia > Pyrinomonadales > Pyrinomonadaceae > PSRF01. The sequence goes on from DATIPD010000013.1 coordinate 132,201, forward strand.
CAAGTTCGGAATCGAACAGGGTTGGGTCGCCATCATAAAGCGCAAACTCGGCAAGCCGCTGGGCGCGATACATGGTTGATTGTCGACCGCGAACCACATCGTTGCCGAGCGTGTTCCGCAGTTTTTCCATTTCGGCAGGAGTTGGCCCAGACGTTCGTAAAGACCGAATCTCATCAAATATCTGTTGGCGGATCGTTGCTACATCTTGGCCTGGCTTAGGCAACGCAAAAATGTAGAGCGCTGATGGACCGCGTCTTTCGTCGATGCCGCCTTGAATAGAAACGACCGATTCATCACCCTTAACCAGCTTTTGATACAGCCGCGAGCTGTCGCCCTCGAAAATTAGCGTGCTGGCGAGCGACAGCGCATAAAAATCTGGAGTGCGACGAGGCGGGATTTTCCACCCGAGCACAAACGCTGGCGCTGGGGCTAATTTATCGTCGTAGACTTCGTTGTACTTGGCCACGTCTTCCGATTCGCTAACGTCGACCGGCGGTGGCGCGGGTTGGCTCGGAATGTCTTCGAAGTATTTACGCACCAGCTCAGTCGCTTCAGCGGTGTCAAAATCGCCGACGATGCCGAGCACAGCATTGTTCGGCGCGTAGTAGATGCGGAAGAATTCCTGCACATCCTCAATCGTGGCCGCATCAAGATCTTCCATCGAGCCTATCGTTGAGTGTGCATTCGCTGGATTCTTAAAGATGAGTTCGTTGATACGAAGAAAAGCGTTTACATACGGCTGATTGTCGTAGCGCAAACGTTTTTCTTCCTGCACGGCATTGCGCTGATTGTCGAGATTTTCCTGGGTCACCTTCAGCGAACGCATCCGATCGCTTTCGAGCCACAAAGCTAACGGCAAGTGGCTGGCAGGCACGGTCTCGTAGTAATTCGTGCGCTCAGTCGACGTAGTGCCGTTCATGGTGCCGCCGGCGTTAAAGATGTATTGGAAGTGCGCAGCTTTCGGCACGTTCTCCGAACCCTGAAACATCATGTGCTCGAAGAGATGGGCGAAACCGGTGCGGCCCAATTTCTCGTTACGCGAGCCCACGTCGTAATACAAGGTGACAGATACAACGGGAACGGCATGATCCTCACAAAAAATGACGCGAAGACCGTTGGCGAGGCTAAATTGTTCGATGGAAGTTGCTGGAAGCTTTAGTCTATCGGCCACTTTGATCTCGCCTCGTGAGAGCTTCTTATGAACGTGCGTCTCCCTTGGCGGAAGACGCACGTTGCAAATCAGGGATTACAAAGGGGACGATGTTTGGCTCAGGCTGATGGTTCGTTGACCATGCCTCGCAATTCAGCACGCAGGCGCTCTATTTCTGCGAGTTTCTGTTGCACTCTCTCGAAGAGGGCGGCCTGCGTCTTTATTCCTTCTTCAACTAAGAAACCGGCAGCTTCGGCGCGATTGCGAAAGATTCCCGCGGCGACCAGCTGATCGACTTTCTCCTGAGCGAGCGGCGACACTTTAACCGCCACGACATAATCATCCTTGGCTGAAATAGCCCGTTCAATAGTTCGACTGATATCACGTCCAATGGCGCTTAACGATTCCGGAATCCGTGATGCGATGTCCCTTACTGACGAAGCAGCCCGCGACCGTTCTTCAGAGTCGCCATCCTCGTCGTCGCGAACCATCAAATCGTCAACGGTTTCGGTTGGCTGCGACTCTTCCTTCTGATACGCACCACTTTGATAAGCATTACTCATTTGTACAAAACTCCTTAGATCAAGAATCTCTCAAACTCGTTCTGCTGTACGCTTTTGATCTACGGTAAGTTCATTCTACGGAGGCTTTTTAAGACGCGTCAAGCGAGCGTAGTCAGAGGTTGTGCTTAATTTATTACGCAAACTGTTCGTTTGCATGGATTGAACGGCATGCAACCATCCTCAAACTAACAGTTTGCGTTTACAAAACAACGTTGCGCGTGCTGTTGCTCAGTCGATTATCATTGGGTAGTATTTGCCATGACTGAAACGGTCGCCCGAACGCGCCACTGTTCCAGTCAAAATAATCCGACTCCCCGAGTTCTTCGCCATTCAGAGGGTCCTCCAGTGAAAAAGACATTTGCATCCGCGCTGATAGTGTTTTGTACACTCACTCTTAGCTTTCAACCCTTCGTACTCGCGCAACAGAAATCGCAATCCACCGGTGCTGCGACCGCCAGCCGGGCGCCCGGGACCGCGTCGTCTTCAGTGCGACGCGCGACGCGTAACCCAGCGCCGGTAATCCCGGTCATCGAAAAGGATTTTGAAGAAGCGGTGCGCGTGATTCAGGACAACTACGTCGAGGGCGGAAAACTGGACTACAACTCGGTCGTCAAGTCGTCGATCATCGGGATGCTGCGTTCACTCGATCCGCACTCGAACTACTACGATCGCGAAGAGTTTGACGAACTAAAAACCGACCAGCGTTCCGAGTACTTCGGCATCGGCGCCTCGATTCAAAACTACATCCTGGGCGAGCAGCCAGACACGTTTATCACGGCGACCTTTGAAAATTCGCCGGCTGGACGAGCGGGCCTAAAGTTTGGCGATCGCATCCTCGCGGTAGATAACATGAACGCAGTCGGTAAGACCTCGCTGGAGGTGCGCGACAAGATTCGCGGCCCGCGTGGTTCAGTTGTGAAGATCACCGTCGAGCGTGCGGCGGACAAGCGAGTTCAGACCGTTGAGATCACGCGCGACGTAGTTCCGCAACCTTCAATTCCAGACGCTTACATGCTCAAGCCCGGTGTCGGTTACATCGACATGACCCGTGGCTTCAACTACTCGACGACCAGCGAACTTCTCAGTGCGCTCCACATGTTGCATGCAAAGGGAGCTACGTCATTGGTGCTCGACCTGCGCAACAATCCCGGTGGGTTTTTGGACCAGGCCATTCACGTAGCTGAAGTTTTTCTTCCGTATGGACAATTAATTCTGACGCAGAAAGGCCGGAATGGACTGCGCGACAACACCTACGAATCGAGAAACCGAGCGGCAGATCCAATTCCGCTCGTAATCTTGATTAACGACAACACGGCATCGGCGTCGGAGATTGTGGCAGGTGCCATGCAGGATCATGACCGGGCGCTGATCGTGGGCGAAACAAGTTTTGGCAAAGGCCTGGTGCAAAGCATTATCCCGCTCGATTATGGCACCGGACTGACGTTAACTTCCGCAAAGTACTACACGCCATCGGGTCGCTTGATCCAGCGCGACTACGCCGAGAACAGTTTTTATGACTACTACACGCACGGTGGTTCGAAACATCTCGAGGAAAAGCAGGACGAGACCAAACCGATTGGCCCGCAGAAGCGAACCGACACGGGTCGTATTGTCTACGGCGGCGGTGGTATCACTCCTGATGAAGGCGCGAAGTCGCGGACAATAACAGTCTCGCAAAGACGTTTGTTGAGCCCGTTGTTTGCCTTCACGCGTGAGCTCGTGAACGACCGCATCGCGGGACTTCAGGGTTACAGAGCTGCCGGGCCCATCGACTTTGAACACGACCTGCAGCCGTTGGATTTCCCTTCTTCCGACGCCGTCTTCAAGGCTTTCAAAGAATTCGTGTCGCAAGATCCAACTTTCAAAGGACTTGCAACTCTGATCGATCATAACCGTTCGTTTATTGACCTGCAGCTGCGCTTCAACATCGTGACTGCTGCCTACGGTCGCGTGACCGCCGATCGAGTGCTGGTCGACACCGACGACGAACAAGTTGCCCGGGCGCTCGACGTGTTGCCGCGCGCGCGTGACCTCGCAATGTCAGCGAACAAACGCCAGGTGCAACCGTAGCTCCTTTTTCCGGGACCAAGGGACGGGTGGAAAACGCCCGTCCATTATTTTTCTTGTTCGTGTTTCAGCCATAAAACACAGTCTTGCGTCTAAAACCGAACTGTGGTATCGTCCCGAGCGAAAGTTGAAGCCATGCCGCGAGCCACAAAATCACTAATCAATACTGAAGAGTTGGGCCGTGCGATTCGGCGTCGTCGCGAGGAGCTGGGATTGAGTTTGCGTGATGTAGCCGATCAAACTAATGTTTCCGCATCTACTTTATCGCGAATCGAAAACGGAACGGGTAAGCCCGACGCGGACAATATCGCTCGCCTCACCACCTGGCTGGATGTGCCACTGGAACGAATTCTGAATCGTGGACGCGACGAGGCCAACAACGCGAAAGCAGTCGTCTACTTTCCCCACGAATCGACGCCGGAAATTGTCGAAGCCCATCTTCGTGCCGATCGCAATCTTTCAGCAGAAACTGCTGACGCGCTCTCGCAACTTTTTCGCGTAGCCTATGCGCAGTTTAGTCGCAACGAGCAAACGCCGTCCTCCCGCAAACGCCGCTAATCGCGCGCAGCTCACAGGCTATAATCAAACAGATGAATAACTATGATCTGCCGCCCGGCGAAAAATGGCGGAGCTTTGAACTGTCAGCGATGGGCTTTCGTGACTTCGCGGAAACGCCGCCTGACGTTCCCCTTGATCCTTTTCAACTGGCGAAGTTTGCGAACTTGCTGGTCGTCAGTTTTGAACAACTGAAAGGCTTGCCGCCCGCGACGCGTGAACATTTGTTGGGGGTCGCTGCGGAAAAGTGGTCCGGTGGCGCCTGTTCTCAACCACTGCCTGACGGTCGCCGGATTGTCATCCTCAATCCTACCCACGGCCGGATGCGCACCAACGCCACTCTGATGGAAGAAGTGTCGCATGTCTTCCTGGGGCATCGTCCCAGTCGTCTGAAAGTTGTGGCCCAAACTGAGCATGGCGAAACAGTTTCGCGCGAGTACCGAAAAACTGATGAGGAAGCTGCATACGCTACCGGCGCGGCTGCACTCGTGCCTTACTCAGCGCTCAAAAGACTGGTGCATGGAGGCAAAACGTCGGAGCAAGTTGCGAGACATTTTCGCGTAAGCCGTGAATTAGTTGAATACCGGCTGAAAGTCACACGCTTGTGGAGGGCTTATCGTGCGGCGAACTCGATCTCGTAACGCAAACTGTTAGTTTGCGTGATGGTTGAATGTTGGCAAGCCAACGCAAACTAACAGTTTGCTCTACAAGGCCGATTCTCCTTCAAGCATTGGCCACAAACGCTTATAATCACCCGTTGTTTTGCAGGCAGTACGAGATACTCTCGCAGCGTGATCTAAACGATGAGCGAACCGACCAAAGAGCTGTCACTCCCGGGCTTGACTACCACTGACAAGCTGCGGATGTTGCTCGACATCACCAAGAAAATCAGTCGTTCACTCGACCTCCAGGAGGTCCTCAACCTCGTCATGGACACGCTCGATTCGCTGATCCCGTATGACGCAGCCGGAATTTTTGTGGTTAAGTGCAACGACGATCCAGCCAGCACCGCTGAAGATCCTTGTGTGTTTCAGGCAGAAGCAGTCAGGGGCTACGACATCGAGGAGCTTACCCATCTCCATCTCAAACTTGGTGAGGGACTAATCGGACAGGTGGCGGTTACCGGTGAACCGATCACCTCTCACGACGTGCGCAAGAATCCAATTTACGTCAATGCGCGCAGCGAAACACGATCGGAGATGGTGGCGCCAATAATTTCCAACACTGAAGTCATCGGCGTTTTTGATCTGGAAAGCGACGAACTCAACGCGTATTCGGAAGACGATCTGCAGGTGTTGCTGCTGCTCGCATCGCAAGTGGCAATCATCATCGAGAAGGTGATGCTGCACGAGCAGTTGATCGAAAAGAAACGTCTTGAGGGCCAGCTCGAGGTGGCGCGGCAGGTCCAGTTGGAACTGCTGCCGGCTAAGGATCCGCAACTCGATGGCTACGACATTAGCGCGTATAACTTTCCCACTGAGGAAGTCTCCGGCGACTACTACGATTGGGTCAAAATCTACGACGATCAAATTGGCCTGGTGATCGCTGACGTGTCTGGTAAGGGCGTACCAGCAGCTTTGTTGATGGCGTTCTTGCGGGCGAGTCTGCGCGCGGCGACGCACATCGGCTATTCGCCGCACATCTCCATGGCCAAAGTTAACTACCTGCTTTGGGAGTCGATCGAGCGCAATCAGTTTGTCACGGCGTTCTATGGGACGCTGGATGTGGCCAACCGCACGCTTTCTTACGCGAACGCTGGTCACAATCCGCCGCTTTTGCTCAAGGAGAACGGCGACTACCGCTTTATTGATCGGGGAAGTGTGCCGCTCGGCATGTTTCGGGAAACTCGTTACCACGAGTATTACCTGACGACTGAGCCGGGCGATTTGCTGGTGCTTTATACAGATGGCGCCACGGAAGCACAGAACGCGGAAGGTGAGGAGTTTGGGCGCGAACGTCTAGCCCAAGCGGTCAAAGCGAACCGGCAGCTGCGGGCGCGCGACTTAGTCACCGCTATTCACACGGAAGTGATTAGCTGGACTGATGGACTCGGCGCCACTGACGACGTCACTTTCTTCGTCATTAAGGCCCTTTGATCTTTGGCTGCCTAGTGACCCGTTAAGGAACAATGGACATGATCACCACCTGGCGCCAGCGGAGCGCGATAGTCTCCAAAGTGGAATTCAGCCTCCGCTTCTGAAAAAGCGTAGACGTCAAAGCCAAATGCGTCGAGGTAGTCTGCCAGGTCATCAGGTGAAAGGAGATAAACGGCGGGTAGAAAACCCGCTTCAGCGCGAATTTCCAGCAGGCGCTCGATCACTTCAAGTGGTGCAAAGCAGCTAACAGGATCTCTGTAGGTTGCCATGTTTCAGCGCCTCCTTCGCTAATCAATTTGTGACGGCTAACAGCGCCGCCTTCATCACGACACTTTGATGTACGCACCGGTCGCCGCGTTCGTTTCAGTTGTTAATCTTATTTACGGTTCCGGATAAACTTTGGACCTAACCACAAAGGAAAAAGTTCCAAACTAAAAAATGAGTAATCCAAATCCGTTAGACGCCCCAACCAGCCCGCCGCCGCCAATGAACTTTCTTGCCTTGTTGCGGCAAATGCTAAAAACATCAGATAAGGTCAGCGATCTCATTTTTTCTCCCTTTCGACCGCCGCAGGTGGAGCTAGCCGGAAAGTTGAAACCGGTACCGTTTCCCGGACTGGAAAAACTGACGCCGTCGCACACCGCCAGCATGGCGAAAATCATTATCGGCAACCATGGGAGTGCGACCGAGAGTTTGGAAAAAACAGGATCTGCGGATCTTTCGTTCAGTGCTCCGGGCGAGGCTCGCTTTCGAGTAAATATCTTTAAACAGCGAGGGACTTACGCGATCATCATGCGCGTAATTCCGACTAACCCACCCAATTTTGCCGCGTTCGATCTGCCGGTGCAGCTCAAAGAAATCGCGGACATCAAGAACGGCATCGTTCTGGTCACCGGACCCACCGGCAGTGGTAAAAGCTCAACGCTGGCTGCCGTCATCGACCTGATCAACGAGATGCATTACTACCATATCGTCACGATCGAGGATCCGATTGAGTTTCTGCATTCCCACAAGAACTGCACGATCCATCAGCGTGAGCTTCACTCCGATACCCCAAGTTTTTCGATTGCGTTGCGAGCAGCTTTGCGGCAGGCGCCCAAAGTGATTTTGGTGGGTGAGATGCGCGACCGAGAAACAATTGAAGTGGCGCTCGAAGCGGCCGAAACGGGCCACCTGGTGCTCTCAACTTTGCATACGATTGATGCTTCCAAGACGGTCGATCGCATCATTGGCGTGTTTCCAAAGAATGAAGAGCGGGTCATTCGAACGCGAATTGCCCAATCGTTTCGTTACATTGTTTCGCAACGCCTTATCCCGAAACCGGATGGCATCGGGCGTGTGGCGGCCATCGAGATTCTCAAGTCGACAATGCGTACTCGCGAATACATCGAGAAAGGTGAATCGGAAGGGAAGTCGCTCATTGACGCCATGGAGCAGGGAGAACAGGACGGCATGCAAACGTTCGATAGCGTGATTGAACAGTTGATTCGGTCCGGCGTACTCAATCAGGAAACGGCCATGCCGTACGCGTCCAACGCCGGCAATCTGTTGCTGCGGTTGGGCGATCTGGGTGGGAATGCCCCGACGCCAAAAGCGATAAAAGAAGATGAGTCGATGCTTGATATGATCGAGAGATAGTCGTACGCTTACGCCTCGATAAGTTTTAGAGTAATCTTTTTAAGTCTCCGGCGGTCTCCCCGATAGTTTCGCGCTCTCCTAACGCTAATTATGTTTCTGCATCTGCCTAAACGTGGGATTGCAGTCGTCGTCACAGCCGTCGCCCTGCTTCTGCCCTGGCTCTTCCAACCCACACATGCACGCGCTTCCGAAGGCTTGCAGCTGGAGTTTCCTGCCGGCGGCGAGCTGAGAATTGAGAACGCCTTCGGTAGCGTTTATGCCGAAAGCTGGAAGCAGAAGTACATCTTCATCAGCACTACTGATGATTCAGGTTCAACCGCAGCGTCGGTAATAGTCGAAAACAAGAATCAGGGTCTGGTAGTTCGCGTCGCTCGGCGCCAGGCGAGTGGATCGATAGGGCTCACCGTCAGGTTGCCGGAAACCGCCAGGGTCGAAATTGTTACAGGCAGCGGGGAGGTTTCGCTTCGCGGAGTTCCCTCGTCGGCAACTGTTAAGTCTGTCGGTGGTAACGTCAAAGTCGGATTTCTCGAACCGGCAAATGCCGACATCGTGGCGACCGCGCCCAAGGGTTTCGTCAAATCTGAATTGCCACAACTAGCCAGCGATAATGGTCACGTCTTGCAGGCAAGAGTAGGGGCCGGATCGCAAACGCTCAGGCTCAGTTCCGAAACAGGAAACATTCTGCTCTCACAAGTGGCGGGCAGCGTCTTTCCAGCTTCACCAGAATTAAGAGCGGACGATTTGAACAACGAAGGACCGCGCCAGGCAGCTGGTACGCCGGCGCCCACTACTGACACCCAGGACGTGAGTGAAGGCGACGTCATTCGGGTTGACTCGCAGCTCGTGGCGCTCAACGTGAGTGTTGTCGACCGGAATACCAAACGCGGAATGGTGGGTCTGCAGAAGTCAGATTTCAAACTCTTTGAGAACGGCGCGGAGCAGGAGATTCTGCAGTTCGAGTCGTCATCGGCGCCTTTCGATTTGATTCTCTTGATAGATCTCTCCGGCTCGACACGCGACGTTGTAAACATTATTCGGGCCGCGGCCCTGCGTTTTGTGGACGCAGCCCGTCCCTCGGATCGCATCGGCGTGATCACTTTTGCGGGCAGTCCACTAGTGGTTTCGCCGCCCACTTCAGACCGGCAACTACTACATCAGCGCCTTAACGCGATGGATACGGCGGCGGGCGACACCAAGCTTTACGACTCGCTTGATTTCACCCTCAGCCAATCGTTGAAAGACACCAGAAACGCGCGGCGCACTGCCATCATTCTCATGAGTGATGGGTTGGACAACAATATTCCAGGGGTTCAGGGTGACGGCTCCAAACTTCAATACAAAGACGTGCTGAATCGTATCGGCGAGTTTGATGGCGTGCTTTACACGCTTTGGCTAAACACGGTTTACGAATCACTCAGCCCGCTGGACACTCAACCCGAAGCTTTTGATGCCGGGTTTGATCGCATGAAGGAAATGGCGGACGTTGGTGGTGGCGCTTTTTATCCAGTTGAAGGCCTTGAAGACTTAGCCGGCGCCTATGATCGGGTGGTCGCTGATTTGGGAACTGTTTATAGTCTCGCCTACCGGCCTTCAGACAAAACTCGCGACGGCAAATGGCGCGCAATTAAGTTGAATGTGGTGACACATCCGGCCGCAATTGCCCGCGGTAAACGTGGGTACTACGCAAACTGATTCCACTTCCCGGTCATGCCTCGATTAAGCCCAACCAGAACGCTCGCTATCGTTTTTTCTTTGCTGTTCCCGGCCGTCTGTTGGGCACAAACAGGAGAGCCGGTTGAAACAATCCGGGTCGACGCTGACCTGGTGGATCTCAAAGTCAGAGTTGTGAGTCTGAATGCGAAGCAGGCGACGACGGAGTTGCAGCAGAGAGATTTTCTTGTGCTGGAGGATGGCAAGCCTCAGGACATTTCATTCTTTGCGTCGGCAGAAACACCTTTCGATCTCGTCTTGCTGCTCGACCTTTCCAGCTCGACCAACAAAAAACTGAAGCTTGTGCGCCAGTCGGCGAAGAATTTTGTCGAAGCGTCGCGGGAGTTTGATCGTATTTCTGTAGTCACATTCTCCAGCGTGGCCCAGGTAGTTTGTCCCCTGACAGCAGATCGCAAGGTACTCAAGAAGTCGATCGAACGCATTGACAAGCCGGAAGGTGGCACAAATTTCTGGGACTCACTGCGCTACGTGCTGGCTATTCTTAATGCGTCGAAGAATTCGTCGCGCCGCAGCGCTGTGGTTGTCATGACAGATGGAGTTGATAATGCGTTGCCGGATGTTTTTGGTGAGGGCTCGACCACAACGTTTGAACAGTTGGTGGAAATCGTGAGGGCTTCAGACGCTCTAGTCTTTCCGATTTACCTCGACACCGAAGACGAGGAATACAAACGACACCGCACGCCGAGAAGTGTTTTCGCTCTCGCGAGGGAACAATTGGCCGAATTGGCCGACGCTTCCGGAACGAACCTTTATCGCGCCGCGCGTTTGGAAGATCTGAAAGATGTTTATCAGCAAGTGATCGGAGATCTTGGTCGCATCTATAGCATCGGATACCGCCCGTCGAACTCCGCTCGAGACGGCAAATGGCGGGCGGTTTCCGTGCAGGTCGTCGATCGGCAAGACGTCCTGGCGCGCACCAAGCAAGGCTATTTTTCAGGTAACACTGACAACTAGGACACGCCCAGCAGCCCGGTTTGGATGAGTCGTGGAAAAGCTTGTAAAAGTCCTCGATGAGTCTATAATTGGGACTCTCTCCCTGGACAGCGAGTCATCAGCCGATTTCGAGTCAAAGGAAAACTCCATGAGAAAAGTACAATCTTGTCTCAAGCTCACGCTTCTTCTCGCCGCGCTAGTCTTGGCCATTCCGCTGAGCATTTCCGCCCAAAATCGAGAGAAATTTGTCATTTCAGCCCGCGCCGGAGGGGTGAATTCCGTCACCGGTCGCACTTCGATGCGGCCGCACGGAAACAACGAATGGCGCCAACTGACGATCAAGGAAGATCTCGAAACTGGCGACGCGGTGAAAACCGGTAATGACGGACGAGTGGAGCTGCTCTTGAACCCGGGCTCGTACATGCGAGTTGGTGAGAATTCAGAATTTGAATTTACTGACAGCTCACTGGAGAACCTTGAGGTCCGTTTACTGAGTGGAACAGCGATTCTAGAGGTCACCGGTGCGGATGACACCGACTTGTTTATTGGGATCACGACGCCGCACACCAGAATGTCGATTACTCGCCGTGGGCTCTATCGAGTTAGCGTTGTTCCCGGCGACAACACCGAACTCATCGTGCGCAAAGGCCGCGTAGTGCTGGAAGGCTCGCACACGAAAGTGAAGGGTGGCGACAAGGTTGTGTTTAGCAATTCGTCGTTTTCTGTGGCGAGGCTGACTGATGCACAGCAGAAGGATCGCGACGGGCTCGACCTTTGGAGCAAGGAACGAGCGCAAACATTGGCCAGGGAGAATGCTAATTTCTCGAGACAGACCCTCGACACTTTTGCGAGCAGCTTCCGGAACGATTGGGGTTTCAGCGGTCTTTGGGGAGGCTCGGGTCTGTGGTTTTACAGCTCTATTGCTGGTTGCTATACCTTCGTTCCTTTCTTTAGCTCCTTCGGATCTCCCTACGGTAATCGTTATACAGGCTTATATAATCGAGGCGGCCCGCGTTGGGGAAATGCCGGCGAAGCGCTTCCGTTATACCCACCAGGAGGCTATCCGGGAGCTGGAGGTTCTTCTAATAGTGGCTCAAGAGGATGGGGTTCTGGTGGTTCCGGAGGTGGTACGCCAGCGTTCAATCCACCGTCGGCGCCGGCTCGCAATCCTGAGCAACCGATGATGGGCGGTCGCAAGCCCGACATTTCACCAGGCGGTCCGGGGATGGTAAGACCAGACCAACGTTAAGATCTCAGCACGAGCGTCAAAAGGCGAATCGCTTAGGTTTCAGTTTCCTTGAAGAGTCGACTCAGTTCGTTGTCGACCATCAGTCTTATCTCCGATAACTTCAGACCAGCTAACGCCAGATGGGTAAGCGCCGATCCCAACTGGCTCCTTAGCTGGTCGTCCTTTGTTTCCTTTAAAACCTTCGACGTTACAACTGCCCCGGAGCCGTGGCGTACTTTGACTAGTCCGTGCTTCTGCAGCTGGCGGTAGGCATAGGCTATGGTGTTTAGATTTACGCCCAGGTCGGCAGCAACCTGGCGAACCGGGGGCAGGGTCGTTCCCTCAGGCAGCTCACCGGCTGCGATCAAGCCCTTAATCTCGTCAACCACCTGTTGGTAAAGTGGTCTACCATCTCGCTCATCGATTGTGATGTACATATTGTCTGCTGCCTGTATACACCAGACAATCAAGATTGTCTAGGAGGTTTTTAGGCTATTTTCCGGTTAATTGGTTTGTCAAAAGCCAAGCGGAACGCGTCAACCCTTCAATTCCTCCGGGGTAGGCAGTGTCGTTGACGAGAAAAAGATTTGGTACTGAGGTCAGATAGGCCGGCTGTTCCAGCCAAAAGTCACTCGTCGCCGGAAGTCCGCCAACCATGCCGAGCTTGCGCCTCGTTAGTTCGTAGAACGACCGCGGAGTGGCCGTGTCGATCACTTCGATCTGGCTGCCCAACTCAGGAATCGCAGCATGCAGTCGCGTCCAGGATTGCTCGAGCATTTGCTGATCGGCGGTCTCCAGCTCCGTTTCGTCCTGATGATAAGTGAACCAATCGTCTACGTCCGTGAATATGTGGATCGTCACGGCTTTCTTGCCGGCTGGCGCACGCCCTTCACCTGCGGCCGTTGTGAAAAAGAATTGCACTTCGGGGTTGTAGGGCTGATGGTCCAACCACTCGGTCAAAGCTAACACGTGGTTCACAGGAACGGCGGCCGCTTCGTCGAGGCCAAGGTACATCTGGTAAACGCCCCAGCTGCGCAAAGCATTAAGTTGTTTGCGGATTTCGGAAGGCGTCCGGTTCAAGCCGACCAATTTGCCGTAAGTGTCCCACACCGTCAGATTGCTTACGATTGCTTTCGACGCAGTCACCACCTCACCGCTCAAAAGATCTACGCCGGTAGCAGCGCCCGCGGCATCGTGAGACAGTCGCAGAACTGGTGAGTTTAGGCGAATCTGGCCGCCACTTTTTTTTATCGACTCAGCCAGTTTTTCTGTCAGCGCCGCCGCACCGCCATGCAAGCCAAACAGCCCTTCTCGTGGAGCTGTCAGCGTTAGCGCCGCGGCGAGGTACGAAACGTTGGTACTGTCCGACTGAGTAAAGGTCTCCAGTTGCACGTCGACGAAGCGACGAAAGCGATTTGAGACTCCTTCGAGTTGTTTTTCAATTGTTTGCTGCGCCGCCTTGAGAAGTTCATTGCCAATCAAACCTTCGCGCATGAGATTCACAACCCGACTTGCCTTAGAGGACGACAGCAAGTCTGGGCTGCGCTGAAGCGCACGTTTCCACGCCGCGCTTAGCGGCGCAATTTTCCGGTAAAAAGCGACTGCTGCTTCAGCACATTCGGGGAAGGCTTGTCGGAGATTTGATGCGAACAGATCGTCCTGGTCATTGCTCAGAATCGAAACTTCAGCGCTGTCAGGAAGCCGAACAGAGTAGGCTGGTTCGCAACGATGAAGCCCGGGCGGACTGACTGCCAGTTCCGCAAAAATGTGTTCGTGAATCTCTCCAGGTTGCCAACCAGAGAATAGTCCGTAGCTCCGGTCGAAGTTGTAGCCAAACTTCTCAAAGTTAGCAGCACATCCCCCGACTTGTGATTCGCGTTCAAAGAGGCAGACATCGACACCGCGTCGAGCGAGCAGCGCGGCGACTGTTAAGCCACCAATCCCGCCGCCGACTACAACGACTTCGCAGTCCATCTATTTCCAGAAGATTAAGTGAACCAGCGGTAGGAAGAGCGAAGTGGTAGGGGCGGTTGGTTCAGCTGGTGGGGGAACGTGAGTGAAAAACGGAGCCAACACCAACATGGCCGCTTGGACCGCGTTGAACGCCATGTGAATGATCACCGAAGGCAGCAGTCGACCTGAATACGCGCGTGCCAGGGTCAGGGCGACGCTGAGCATTGCTACTGCCACAATTACCCCCAGGCTCTGGCGGTACTGCGGGACGTGAATCAGCGTGAAGAGGAGAGCCACCAACACCACCGCGGCGCGCACACCAATAGTTCGTTGCAGGGCAGAATAAACGATACCGCGGTAAACGAACTCTTCGACAAACGGAGCCGTAAAGACAGCCAGCACTGCAATCATGTAACGAGCGGCGAGGGAGCTTTTGATCAGCTGCTCCATCTGCGTTTCCTGGGTGGCGCCAATCAAGCTAGCCACCAGCGCGCTCACGAAGAAAAGTGTGACGCCAATTCCGACGAGCGCGACCGCTTCCGGCACGCCCCTGGCCAAATGCCAACCGAAACTTGCAAAGAACGGCCGCTTGCCGAATCGCGTTACCACCGCCCATATCAGTACCACTGTCAGCAAATGAATTGGCAAAAGCGAAATCACTTGTAAGAGAAGTGCGGTGCGGTCGGTGACCAGAATTTCTGCGGCTTCACGCCCGAAATCAGGCGAGGACGGGTTTAGGCCCCGCTGCATGATAAAGGGAACTATGAAAAAGAGCGGGACCACGATTTGCAGTGCCATGCTGGCGAGCCAGATCAAGCTCGCGGCAATGCTTCCCCAGATTGGATTATCGGGATCGACTGGCGCAGATGGTCCCGCGTGCAGGGCGTTACCACCGATCGAGGCAGATTGTTCTTCGTTGAGAGGGGAAAATGATCCGTTTGATGTGGCCACAAGCTGAGTGTATGAAGTTGCTCAGGTTGGGTCAATTCGAAAGATCTGATCAAACTGCCGGATAATCTGACTCGAACATTGATGGTCCCACGCGCGGCGCAGCCAACATGATGCCGATGATCGTTTTAGCGTCCTCGATTTCTCCGGTTGAGATCATGCTCAGCGCTTGTGCGAAAGGCAGTCGCACGACTTCCAGAATTTCGTCATCATCGAGCTTTTGTTTTGTCTCGGTCAATTCGGTGGCGAGAAAGACCCACATTTTTTCTGCGCAGAAACCGGGTGACACGAAAAACTCAGACAGTTTTTCCAGCTTGCCGGCGACGAAACCGAGTTCTTCTTCCAACTCGCGTTTAGCTCCGCTCTCCGGCTCTTCGCCGTGACCTAGCGTGCCCGCTGGTACTTCCAGTAAATAACGCACGCTCGGATGCCGGTACTGCCGAACCAGCGCGATCGTGCCATCATCAAACACGGGCACAATCACGGCGCTTCCCGGATGTTGCACAACTTCGCGCTGGTAGACCTGATCACCCTCGCGAATCTCATCGACCGTTACATTGAAAACACGGCCGTGAAAAACTTCCTTGCTACTCAGTATTTCGGGTCTTTTGCCTAGTGCCAAGATAGGGTTCCTTTGCTGGCTCCAATAACTAGTTCACTCGAGTTGCCGGTTTTTGCCAACCGCACGCCTGAGTAACGACCCAATTAATCGTAATCAGCGACCCGTTTCACATTTTCGCGATGGATTGACTAATTTCAAATCGTACTTCCTTTCCACGATAATATCGCTCCTCATTAATTTCGACCAATCCGTTCTGGGTTGTACTCATAAATGCCACCGCGAGAACCGCTGGTCAGGCGGGAAAATCGAACCGCGGCCCTACCATCTTCTAGCTGGTTTTGTGTTGACACGGCGCTGGTTAGGTCTTAGGCTCTGGCTGAATTTAAATCTCGTTCTTCACCAAACCCGTGGGTGGTTCAAAGTAAACCTCGATCTCCCAGGCTTTTGCTTTGCAAGATTATGTTGACTCAGAAGTCAGAGTCAGCCCCCCAGCATATGAGCGACTCCGGTTTCAAAAAAGATGTCTTCGTTAGTTACAGCTCGTCTGACGTTAGCTGGGTTGACGAACAGTTGCTCAAGCGGCTGAGAGATAGGCGAATCAACTACATCGAACCGCGCGATTTCGAGAAGGGATGCATCCGGCTAAATGAAGTTGAGAATGCGATAAAGTTTAGCCGCCACACTCTCCTGGTTGTGACCTCTTCATTTCTTGCCAATGCCTGGAATGAATTTGAGAACGGAATGACTTTTTCTTTCGTCCTCGAAACCGGTAGTTGGCGCATTATTCCAATAATCAAAGAAGAGAACCTCGAGCTGCCACCGCGACTTGGCGCCTTGGTATCTTTCAAAGTGTTCGATGCCGATGAGGACGAGTGGACAAGTTTTGCTCAGAAACTTGCCTTAGCACCGCCGTCGGTTGAGAGCTCGTCCGTCAACTCTCAGCAACCAGAGCGGGTTTCTCTTCCAACACCCCCAAAGGACCACGCGGCTCGCAACGGCTTGGATCTCCTGCTGGAACTAATGCAAAACATCAAGGTGCGAAGCGCCCTCAGCGAATTTCGGGCTTACTTCGAAGAACTCAATGAACGAATAGAAACCCTCGATCGACTCAAGAAACTGCACGACATTTTTCAGCAGGTTGAAGACATCCACAATAACATCCGGCGCTTTGGCAAAAATGACTTGAGTCAACAGGTAGATTGGGAAGACATCGAGGAGATCGAGCCTGATCTTCGCGTTAAGGCCGCAGAGTTGGTTAGCCGAGCCTGCCATTCGGGCTTCGCTAAGGCAGATGATTTTTGGGTGCAAAAGTTTAACCGGGCGACGGCAGATATCCGATCAACTTTCAGCAACAGACAAGTTATTTCGTTAAGAAGCGCGACGAATCGTATCGGAGATATTCTCAACAGCGTGCCTTCAAAAGTTAATACCGGGATGGTGACAGTCGCAAAAGGCCTGCGCCTCACTTCTCTCGAGCGGGCGTTGATGGACGTCCACGCGATTCTGAAAGACCGCGACCCACTGCTGACGAACCAGGGTCAACTGACGAAAATTGAAAAAAGCGTGGCTAAGATTGATCAGATGGATCGGTCTCTGAAGACAATCCTTTTTGTCCACGATACGCTGCAGGATATTGACAACGAGTTACGACGCGTCGAAGTCTCCTTGAATGACGGCATTCTCCAAATACAAGATCTCTGGCAGGACTTGAAACCCCAGATGAGCCTGCTATGTGCCGACCAAAAACATGTCTGGGCAATTGACCTGGCAGCGGCTAGTCAAGAATTGGAAAACAGTTTCCACACCGACGCCGAAGTTCCCAATGAATCCGGGATCAGACGTGCTTTTCGGTTCTTTAGGAGCCAGGCGAACCGCACCTTTAATCAGGTGGATGGCGAAATGCTGCAACAATGCAATGAGTTAAGAAGTGAAATCGGTACGCCGGTGGCCCCGCTGTTAGCCTTACTACAAGGGGCATCCGAAGAATGAGTAGCCCTCCCCCTGACGACAACGAACTCTTTCGCTTTCCCTCTCTTGCCTCTCTGAAGGCCGTCAACAATCAAATGTTGAAGCGCCGCCGGATGGAGGAAAATTCAACTGAGTTTCTAAACGAGGTGGTCACGTTTGTTAAGAAGGGCCAGGCCACCGGCGCTGTATTGAATGTAGATTCCGAACGCTGGACCGCCCAGAGCCTGCTTGACTACTGGGCGAACTTTCTTGATCGCAGAGGTGAACGGGTTCCTGCCGCCGAAGTAAATCTCGCGCTTTTTGATAGCAGGTTCGTCCAGGAGATCGGAGACGACAAACAACCTTATCTGGGGTTGAGTCCTTTCCGGGAGAATTCTAAAAAACTTTTCTTTGGTCGCGAAAAACTAGTCGAGGAATTAGCAACGACGCTCAAACGTACCAGGCTTCTGGCAATCGTTGGTCCATCTGGTTCCGGTAAGTCCTCCTTGGTTTTGGCCGGGCTCCTCCCGGAGCTAAAGAACGGAAAGATTGCAGGCAGTGAAAAATGGCACTACTTCCCGCCAATAGTTCCGGGTTTTGAACCGCTTACCAGTCTGATTTCGCTGGTCCACCCGCTGGAATCAGCTTCCGGCAAAGCCAACCGTGTTGAGGCGGAAAAGCTAAAAGCAGAACCCGGAAAGCTTCTGGAGTTGATTAATCAATTAACAACGGAACGTGCGGTAATCATTGTCGACCAGTTTGAGGAAATCTTTACGTTGACCACTGACGAAGCGACGCGCAGTGCTTTTATCACCAACCTGTTGAGCTTGATTGAGTATCCCGATCTAAGACATACGGTGATACTAACCATGCGCAGCGACTTCAAGCCATACGTCGCCAAGATAGCGGAACTTCAAACTTATTTTGATCGAGGCGCGGTACCTGTCACCGACCTCAGTCCCGCTGAACTCCATGACGTAATACAGAACCCCGCCGATCTCATCGGGCTCAAGTTTGAAGAGGGACTCGTCGATCAATTGGTGCTGGAAGCGTTGGCTGAACCGGCCGGGTTGCCTCTGCTGCAGTTTACATTGTTAAAGCTTTGGAATGCTCGCGTGCAAAACCTCGTTACCTGGGAAGCCTTCCATCATCTAGGAAGTTGTCGTGAGGCACTAACGCGCAGTGCTGATGAGTTTTACATGTCGCTCTCGCCGTTTGATCAAACTCGAGCGAAGTGGATTTTGTTAAGACTAGTGCGGCCTGGCGGCGGAGTTGAGGTGTTTAGCAACCGTGTGGCGCGTGACACCCTTTATGAGAGTGTCCAGGAGCGCGAACATATTGACCGCGTGCTGAATGGTCTAATCAAAGCCGGGTTGGTTCGTGAGACTCCAGGCTCGGTGGAGGGTGAAGTCAAAGTAGAGGTTGCTCATGAAGTGCTGGTGCGGCAGTGGCGAAAACTTGTTGGCTGGCTCGAAGAAGCGCGAGTGCATCTACGGAAGAGATTGGTGCTTACCGAAGCGGCTCAGCAGTGGGATGCTTCAGGTCAGGATCCAAGCGCTTTGTTGCGAGGTTCTGTGCTTGATGAAGCGCTGCGCTACGACGATCTAAACCAGCAGGAGCAGGCATTCGTCCAAAAGAGTTTGAGCCAGAAACGGTTCTATAAGCGATTATTCATTCTGACTGTTTCGGCAACAATAGTAGTTCTGGCGTTCCTCACAATTTATTCACTGTGGAGTGCGCATCTCGCCAAGAATAATGCCGAAGTTGCCAAATCAGCGGCACGCCAGGCCTTATCAGGGCAATTGGCTGCTGAGGCGCGCGATTCAAAAACCCCACTCGATCTGGGCCTGCTCTTGAGTTTGGAGGCCAATCAGTTGGAACCAACCGCAGAGGCCCGGAACAGCTTGCTGGTACTACTGGCGCAGAACCCGAGACTCGTGGCGTACCTTCATGGCGCGAAGCGTCAGGCGCTTGCCCTCTGTTACCCAAATAACTCAACTCTCATCTCGGTGAATGAAGGTGGGACGATCAGTATTTGGGATCCGCAAAATCCCGCGCAAGCCAGAAAAGAAATCCGAATTTTGAATCAGAGACCAGAAAAAGCAACCATAAGTCCTGACGGAAAAACTGTCGCCTTCATCGCGGAGGGAGGACAGATAGGAATTCTTGACGTAGCGACGGGGCAACAACGATGGAATTTTTCGTACCCTGCGTCAGATGATTTGGTCTTTAGTCATGACGGCAAGACTCTGGCGATCAAAATTAATCCGAGTGAACCTAGCTCAGTCGTACTGAGAGACGTTCTTACCGGCGAGGTTCAGAGATCCATCACTTTGGGGAATGCCACCGATTATCTTAGCGCCGTCGCTTTTAGTCCTGACGGTAAACTGATTGCGACCGCTAGTGGTTCGCATTTTGTCGCGAGGCCGGACAAGCGCACCGAAATTTCTCTGCAGGATATCAAGACCGGTCGAACGGTGCGGCGCCTTAAGGTGGGCTTGGGGGACGATTTCCCAAATAGTCCTCTGGCCTTCAGCCCTGACGGAAACATCGTGGCTAGTACGATCAGCAGGTCTATCATACTGTGGGACCAACGTAAGAATCGGCACGTTCAGATTGCCGATGAAAACGCTGAGAATATCCACTCGCTGGTGTTTAGCAGGGACGGCAAGTATCTGGTATCGGACGGGGACGGAGGTACTCTTCATGTCTGGTCTATCGAGGCGGCTCTGGACGATGACGACCCAGCGTATGTTTCACTCGTAGGGCCTGCCTCGAGCAGTTTGCAAATCGCAGTGAGTGAAAAGGGCGTTGCTTCTAGTGGTCCGTCCGGTGATGTTGTTCTTTGGGACCTCGTCGAACGGAAAGGAAAGCTAGAGAATTATGTGCCGCTGGCGGGCTCCGACAGTAGGTTTTCTGTTGCGGCATTGAGTTCTGATGGCCGGACGATGGCTGCAGGTGAAAGAAATGGTGAAACAGTATTATTTGACGTCGTTACGGGCGCGGAGATGGTGAAAGTTCCGCTTCCGACAGTTATTGCGGAAGCCGCGCCTGAAAAGAACGAGTCTACGGCTTCGCAAGCTCGAATGACATCCAGAATTTCTCAGTCTGGTAGGAGTGTGGAGGCGCAAGGGCGTGAGGTGGCTGGTCTTTTCCTGAATAGAGACGCCACAGTTCTGGCAATTGAGTATGGAGAGCGAAGTACTGCTCTTCTCTGGGACGCTACCGCGAATCAATTGATCCACCAGATTCCAACCGATCCAGCGAACGCATTAGAGAGCCTTTGCCTGAGCGCCGATGGAAAAGCTTTTGCGTGGTCCACTAGAAAAGCCGGCCCTGTTGCGGCCGGGAGGGAGAGTAATGAGGAGAGTAGCCTGTTCCTGTGGAGGTTTTCCTCGGATCCACAACCTACTCTAATCTCCAAGGGAAAGAACATATCATCGAGTATTGCCTTTAGCCCGGACGGTCAACTGCTGGCAGTTGGTGATGATAAAGCGAGTATAGGTTTGTGGAACACTCTTACGGGCAAGCAAATCGCCACCCTGGCAGACACCTCGAAGACCAGCGACGTCGATGAGAATAGTCGCCTTGAGATTCGCAGTCTGGCGTTCAGTCCAAGTGGCCAGATATTGGCCGCGGGAACCTCAGACCGAAGAATTTTTTTGTGGAACGTAGCGGAAGGCCGACAATTGGATGAGCCATTAATTAAACACACACTCCCGGTGACCAAATTGATTTTCAACGCCGATGGCGCTGTTTTGGCCTCCGGGGACAATGAAGGAAAGATCATCTTGTGGGATGTTGCCAGGCGTCAACCGTCAGGCACAATTCCAACTGAAATTTTCGAGGCCTTCGACCTGGCCTTCACTCCTGACGGAAAGTCTCTCGCAGTTGCCCGAAGCGCAATGTGGGACGAGGTCGGAGCTTCGCCTCTTTCCTTGTGGGACATCGACGTGACGTCATGGTTCCGAGAAGCCTGTTCAATGGCAAATCGCAATCTTACGAAGTCCGAATGGCGACAGTATATGGGCAGTGAGCGACCTTATCATCCTACTTGCCCCAACGTGGCCGCCGTGACCCAGTAACCTGACGCGCAACCTAGAAAAAACTCTCATGGCGGTATTGGAAAATGCTTACGGGTTAGTGGTGGGTATCGCTAACTACGACACCATAAACGCTCTTCCAGGAACTGTGTTACAGGATGCGCGTGATATCCATGAGCTGTTAATCGATCCAAACTGTTGCGGGTACCCGGAACAGAATGTGCAGTTGCTGCTGGACCAACAGGCGTCAAGAACGGGAATCCGTGATGCCCTGGCAAAACTTGCCGCGCAGACCAACGAGAACTCAACCGTCTTTTTCTACCTCTCCAGTCATGGTGGAAGAATTGAATCGGGCCCAGACGCCGGGGTATATCTCCTGCCCGTTGATACCAGCTACACCGACGATGCAGCCCTGGCGCGAACCTCGATCTCTGGTTTTGAGTTTTCCGAAGCGCTGCGAAAAATATCGGCGCGTAAGCTGGTGGTCATATTTGATTGTTGTCACTCCGGAGGGTTCGTTCAGCTAAAGGATGCTGCCCCGACAAATTTCAAGTCCGGTTTGGACGAAAGCTACTACGACCAATTGAAGGTCGGGCGGGGCCGCGCCGTCATCTCTTCTTCGCGAAGCAACGAAAAATCTTACGTCCTGCCGGGCGCGAGCAACAGCCTCTTCACCAAACATTTTTTGGCGGCTTTGCGCGGCGGCGCCTCTGGTTCCGGCGGGCTGATCCGCGTTTTCGATATTTTCGACTACCTGCAACCCCGCGTCACTGCTGAACGCTCTGAGCAACATCCCCTTTTCAAGGCGGAACTGGAGGAGAATTTCCCTGTCGCGCTCTATCTGGGAGGGAAGGCGGCTGACGTTTCCATTGAGGCTGCTCCGAACGATGGCTTCGCTTACGATCTCTTTATTAGCTATCGGCATCAGGAACCTGACAAGACTTGGGTGCGGAAGACCCTGGTACCGAGACTGAAGGCCGAAGGCTTGCGCATATGCGTTGACTTTGAAAGCTTTGCGATCAGCGGACTGGTGATTAACGAAATGGAGCGAGCCGTGGAACAGAGCCGCTATACAGTCTCGATACTGTCGCCTTCTTACCTCAAAAGCAACTTTGCGCAGTTTGAAGAAGTGCTGGCTACCCATCTCGGTCTTGAGAAGCGGCAGCAGCGGTACATCGGGATCATGTTCCAGCCTTGCACCCCCAGCCTCAGAATACGCGCGCGCTTCTGGCTCGATATGACCAGCAACGAAGAGTTCGAAGAGAGTTTTCCCAGGCTCGTTCAGCAAGCTCGCCTCTCACCTGCCAGCTGACCGCCCTTCTGTTGGCGCGCGAAGCTCAGTCGACTTTTTGCCTTTTCTCCAGCTCTGCGCATGCCTCTCCGATAAGATAAAGAGAGCCAGTCACGCAAATCGTTCCGCCAGCCGAAGTGATTCTCCTCGCAGTTTCGAGTGCGTTCGACACTCGTGGCGCCACTAGAATACGCTCGCTCACGATGTGCTTTTTTGCCACAGCCAATAGCGAATCCACAGTCGCTGCGCGAATGTTGTTAGGTTGAGTCAGCACCAGATGCTCAGCTTGGGGAAAGAGAATCTGGGCCATTTCGTCGAGTTGCTTGTCTCTCATGGCGCCGAAGATCAGTGTCAGCGGGGCAGCAACAAATTCATCCAGATAATTGCGCAGCGCGCGTGCGGCGGCGGGGTTGTGTGCTCCGTCGAGCAGCATTGATCCCCCAAACGAACTCAAGCGTCCGAAGTGTTGCGCCGTTTCCAGGCCATTGATGATGGCAGCTTTTGGAATTCTGAATCCACGATTTCTCAATGACTCGGCGAGGCGAACGGCAAGCGCTGCGTTTTGGAGTTGGTGCCGTCCTCGCAATCCAAGTTTCACGTCTTGATAATGGTCGGCGTCAGTCTCAAACGTCACCGCTAAACGCCCGTCGCTGGTGGTCGAGACTTTCTTGTATTCACCAGTTTCAAGAATCGGAACGACGCCGCATTCATCACAGCGCTTCATGATTACATCACGAGCGGCACTGGTTTGCGGCGCGATGATCGCGGTGACGCCGGAATGAATGATCGCGGCTTTCTCGGCGGCGATTGATGCCACGGTTTCGCCGAGGTATTCCTGGTGATCAAGTGCGATTGGCGTGATTGCTACTGTTTTCGCTCCGGCGACCGTAGTTGCATCAAGCCGGCCACCAAGCCCGGTCTCGAGGATAACGAGGTTGACGTCGCCTGCGCGAAATGCCAGCAGCGCTATTGCAGTCAGGTGTTCGAAGAATGTTGGTAGCGCTTCGATCCGGCCGCCCTTTAACAGATCATCCGCAGCCGCCCGCACTTCGGTAGCAAGAGTCGCAAACGTCTCCTTGGAAATCGAGCTGCCGTTAATACTAATACGCTCGGTAATCGAAATGAGATGCGGTGAGGTGTAGAGTCCGGTTGAAATTCCCGCCGCACGGCAAATGCTGTCGAGCATTACGGCCGTTGAACCTTTGCCGTTCGTGCCGGCGATCTGTACTACTTCGTAGGACGCTTGAGGTTGGCCGAGTCTCTCGAGCAGCAGCTCGGTGTTGCGCAGCCCGAGCTTCATTGCCAGGGTTTCGTGGCCAAGGCTGAGCAGATACTGCGAAGACTCAACGAAATTCATGAAATTCAGAAGCGGTGGCAAGCCCGCCTTCCCAACCCTGAGATTGAATTGCTTGTGCTGGGGTTTTATTTTGAGAACCATTCAACGAAAGCTTGACGATAAACTTGAGCAGCTCGAGGTCAGGAAGGTGGGCTTGCTCCGCCTGCTTCTTAATATGACCCGGGTTCAGGGGAACTAACTTCTTGATGCGGTCCGCGTGCGCAGGCGCTCCATTTCTGAGTTGCTGGAGATGTCGGGGTTCATCATGAAGTTCAGGAGTTTGATGATCTCGGTCCTTAACTCACGGCGATCGACGATTGCATCAATCATTCCATGTTCGAGCAGAAACTCGGACCGTTGAAAATCCTTCGGCAGTTTTTGTCGAATCGTTTGCTCAATAACGCGTGGTCCGGCAAAACCGATTAGCGCTTTTGGCTCGGCCAGAATCACATCGCCAAGCATCG
Source organism: Pyrinomonadaceae bacterium (assembly GCA_035472495.1). Taxonomy (GTDB): domain Bacteria; phylum Acidobacteriota; class Blastocatellia; order Pyrinomonadales; family Pyrinomonadaceae; genus PSRF01. Next base: position 156,706 of record DATIPD010000013.1, read on the forward strand.
CGAAACTCGCGGTGACACCACCGGTAGTTGGATCAGTCAAAACCGAAATGAACGGCAGACGTGCCTGATCCAACTCCGCCAGTGCCGCCGAAATCTTCGCCATCTGCATCAGCGAGAGCGCGCCTTCCTGCATACGCGCGCCGCCCGAGGTTGAGAAAATAATTACCGCGCCATGTTCGCGCAGCCCGCGTTCGATAAGCCGCGTCACTTTTTCTCCGACGGCCGATCCCATCGACCCGCCAATGAACGACATGTCCATCGCGGCCCCGAGCACCAGATGATTGCCAACTTTGCCGCGCCCGTTGATCACCGCTTCCGGCAGCCCGGAAGATTTCTTCGCCTGTTTAAGACGGTCCGGATAAGGTTTGGTGTCGACAAACTCGAGTGGATCGATCGAAATCACTTCGCTATCCAGTTCCTCAAACTTGCCGTCGTCGAAAAGCATTGCCAATCGTTCGCGCGCGCCGATGCGAAAGTGATAGCCGCAGTGGGCGCAAACCTGCAGTGACTCTTCGAGTTCGCGCGCGAAGAGGTGTGCCTCACAGCCTTCACACTTCACGAAGACATTCTCAGTTTTGACGACTCGTTCCTCTGGCGGAACAGCCTCGATTTGTTTGTTTTTCTTGCTAAACCAGGGCATTGGTGGCGTTTTCCTTAAGAAAACTGTCGGGGCTTGTTTTTAGGAATGAACAAGAGGTTAGCACATGAGGTGGAAAGGATGAAGGACTCAAGCCGTCGCTGTGGGTTGAGTTTCAAGATTCTAGCTGGACCTTTGACCAGGATATTCGCCGCATTTACGACCAATCTCACGATGCTTCGGCTAGAACTCGATGCCTTGTTGCGCGCGAATTCCCACGGTGAAAGGATGTTTGATCTCGGTCATCTCAGTGACCAGGTCGGCGGCTTCAATCAACGCGGCAGGCGCGTCACGCCCGGTGACCACGATGTGCAGCGCCGGCTGAGCGGCGCGAATGCCGCGAAGCTCTTCGAGGATTTCTTCAGTTGGCAAAAAGCCGTAGCTGAGGACATAGACCAGTTCGTCAAACACCAGCATGTCGTAGTCGCCGCTGCGCAGTTTTTCGACGCAGAGTTCCCAAGTTTGGCGAGCCGTCGCAACGTCCTGTTCGGGACTTTTTGTGTCCCAGGTAAAGCCGTCGCCCATGGTGTGTACTTCGATGCCCAGCTTCTCAGCAGATTCGTGTTCTCCGTAACGATCGTTGCGCGACTTCATGAACTGAATCATGCAGCAGTTCAAACCACGTCCCGCAGCGCGCATCATGAGACCCAGCGCGCAAGTAGTCTTGCCCTTCCCGTTGCCAGTGTGGACCATCAAGAGCCCACGCGTGTTTTCCTGGTAGTCAGCGCGGCGCCATTTGTATTTTTTGTCGAGCGACATGACGGAGACGATTAGGAGACCTCATTCCCGATCACAATTCCTTTAGCGCATCCTCGGTGATTTCCGCAGAACCGTTCGCACGTTTCACCGCGTCCTGCAGCAGCGCAATAATTTTTTCTTCCGCTTCTTCCCAGGTGCCGCGCAAAGTGCAGCCGGCCGCATTGCGATGACCGCCACCGCCGAACTTCTCAGCGACTTTGGCAACGTTCACATCGCCTTTCGAGCGTAGGCTGGTTCGGTAAACACCGAGTTCGCTTTCCTTCAACATCGCGACGGCTTCAACTTCACCGACCGTCAACGGGTAGTTAACAAATCCATCAGCGTCTTCATCTGACGCCTCCGCGCTGTGTTGCATCTCGAGGCTGTGTCGCAGGATGGCCACCCGACCCGTAACGTCGCGGCGGGCGGTCGAGAGCACCGCGCCCATGAGTTGAATACGGCTCCAGGGATAGCTGGCGAAGACGGCTTCAGCAGTTTTCGCCGGCTTCACGCCCGTGCGCAATAGTTCGGAAGCAACTTTGAAGGTGCGTTCGGTCGTGTTGGAATAATGAAACGAACCGGTGTCAGTGATTAGCGCTGTATAGCAACACTCGGCAATTTCTTTGGTAACTCTCACGCCCAACGCCTTTGCGAGGTTGTAGATCATCTCGCCGCAGGCGGAAGCGGTCGAGTCGATCCAGTTAATCTTCCCGAAGAGGGCAGTGGTAGCGTGGTGATCGATGTTCACCACGAATTGGCTCTCAAGCTCGCGCAATCCGGGGCGCACGATGTCAGAACACTCGATGACAAAAACAGCATCGTAGGTTTTATCGGCGGCTGGAGTAACGCGAACGTTCGTCGCCCCAGGTAATTTCTGATAAGCGTGCGGGACGGGGTCTCGCATGATGACTTCGACGTCTTTGTCGAGTGACCGTAACAGCCAGTAGAGGCCGAGAGATGAGCCGAGACTGTCGCCGTCGGGGCGGAGGTGAGAGGTGATGGAAAAGGTTCCCTTATTTTCGATCAGTTCAACTACTTGACTAAGCATAACTGCAAGGATGAAGGATGAAGGATTAGGGATGAAGGAAGAACCCGCGATCACTCACGGTTTCATCCTTCATCCTTCATCCTTCATCTTGGGTCATCCTTCATCCTTTCTTGATTCCCAACCGGCTTCGATTTCTTGCAGCAGCTGATCCACGCGTTCGCCTTCTTCTTCGACCTTGTCTCGGATGAAGTGGATTTCCGGAGTGCGAGGCAAGTTAAGCGAGATACTCAACTGCTTGCGAACGTAGGGTGCTGCTTTTTGTAACGCGCTGAGAGCTTTGCGATGGGCTGCTTCGTCTCCCGCAATGGTAACGAATACGTGAGCATCTCGGCGATTTTCGGAAAGACGAACGTCGGTCACTGTTACTGTCGCCAGCCGCGGGTCTTCCAACTCATACCCGACAATCTGGGATATCTCCTCACGAATAAGGTCTGCAACTCTCTCCGCGCGATGCATGATCAAAAACCAGTTTTGAGTTTCAAGTTTCAGGTTTCAAGTTCAGTGTTAATCAACTTGAAACTTGAAACTATGAACTTGAAACTTAAAGTTCCGTGGCAGCCACTTTCTCGACTATGTACGCCTCAATCTGGTCGCCGACTTTGAGGTCGTTGTAGTTTTCCAGGCCGATGCCGCACTCAAAGCCCTCGCGTACTTCCGAAACGTCGTCCTTAAACCGGCGCAGGGACGCGATATTGCCTTCCCAGCTGACGACCCCGTCGCGAATCAAACGTGCCCGCGCATTGCGCCTGATGTTGCCGTCGATCACCATCGAGCCGCCAACCACTCCCGCTTTCGGTACGCGGAAAACTTCGCGCACGTCGGCCTTGCCGATGATCTTCTCTTTTTCTACCGCTTCGAGCATGCCGATCATCGCCGCGCGAATTTCTTCTTCCACCTTGTAGATGATCGAGTGCAGGCGGATGTCAACGCTCTCCTGTTTCGCGAGATCAGACGCGCGCGCGCCGGGCCGCACGTTGAAACCAATGACCACTACCGCCGAAGTTGCCGAGCCCGCTTGCGTTGCCGATGCCAGCAGCACGTCTGACTCGGTAATGGTGCCGACGCCCGACCGAATCACTTTCACCTTCACCCGATCGGTCGAAAGCTTTTGCAGGGTCGACTTTAGAACTTCAACTGAGCCCTGCACGTCGGCCTTGATCACAACCAGCAGTTCTTTAACTTCACTTTCGCCCAGCGCCTCAATGCCGCGCTTGGTTGTTTGCAGCAAGGTCGCCTGGCGGCTCATCATCTGCCGGTGTCCAGAAATCTGCTGTGCGCGGGAGATGTCAGCAACTACCTGAAAGGTGTCGCCTGCTTGAGGTACGCCCTGCATTCCCAGCACTTCAACCGGCGTGGCCGGCGCTGCTTCAGTGATAGCCTCGCCCTTGTCGTTGAACATGGCGCGCACTTTGCCGAAAATCTGACCCACAATAAATGGTTCCTGAACGCGCAGCGTGCCCTGTTGGACCAGCACGGTAGCGACGGCGCCCCGTCCGCGATCCAGTTTTGCTTCAAGCACAACACCGGAGGCAAGACGCGTCGGACTGGCGCGCAAGTTGAGAATGTCAGACGTCAGCAGGATTGTTTCCAGCAGCGTTTCGAGGTTCTCACGTTTTTTCGCGGAGACCTGGACCATTTCAGTCTCGCCGCCCCATTCAACCGGGTTAAGACCCTGCACCGCCAGTTCCTGTCTGACACGATCTACGTTGGCATCCGGCTTGTCGATCTTGTTGATGGCGACGACGATGGGAACGCCGGCCGCACGTGAGTGTTCAATCGCTTCAATGGTCTGCGGCATGACGCCGTCGTCGGCTGCCACCACGAGGACAACTACGTCAGTTGCTTTGGCGCCGCGCGCGCGCATAAGAGTGAAGGCCTCGTGACCCGGCGTGTCGAGAAAAACTACGCGGCGGGTTTCGCCGGAATGATCGGGAGCAGGAACCTGCACACTGTAAGCGCCGATGTGTTGCGTTATGCCACCAGCTTCACCGGAAGCAACTTCGGTGGTGCGAATCGCGTCGAGCAGAGAAGTCTTACCGTGATCGACGTGGCCCATGACCGTGACGACGGGCGCCCGCGGGAGTTCAACGTCGTCGGCGTCGGTGGCAATGAGTTCTTCAAACTCCTCTTCCGCGACCATGTCTTCGAACGGCACGAAGGTCACGTCATAACCAAATCGTTTGCCGAGCTCGATAGCGACGTCATCGTTGAGAGGTTGATTAATTGTGGCGAAGACGCCGCGCTGCAACAACAGGCTCACGATGTCCTTGGGTTTGATTCCCAACTTCTCGGCGAACTCTTTCACCGTTGAACCTTCGATAATGCGAACCGGTTTGCTCTCCCCGGCCATTGTCGGTGATTCCATGCGGCCAGCGATGCGGTCTTCAAGCGAAAGCGCTTTCGGTGGCGGAATGAAATCGCCTTTGTCGAAGCGTCCTGCCTTGCCTTCAATTCGTCTGCCACCGCGTGCCGGAGCGCGACGTGAACGGCGCCGGTTTGCATCCGGTGGTGGAATGTAAGTCGTTTGTGGTGTGGCGGTCTCGCCGGGTGTTCCCAATCGTTCGGCACGCGATAGCGGTGTTCGTTCCCTGACGCGAGTTGTGGTTCGATCAGCTGCTCGATCTTTCGGCGCAACGGGTGGCGGCTCGGGCGTTGGTGCTCGCTCGCCGGGACGAATGCCTGCGTTCAATGCAGCCATCGTTGGGCGCAGCACACGCACTTGACGTGACGGCGCCGGAACTCCAGCTGGTACCGTTGCCGGTTGAATCTCTTCGACCGCCTCCGGAGTCTCCGCTTCGATCTCTACTTCCGGCGTTTCCTCGACGGGTTCGCTAACTGCCGGCGCTTCTGCTGTACCTGGCTGCTCGGCGCGCACCGCCGGCGTCAACTTTCTTAACACGCGCGCGGTGGTCGCTGGTTTGGCTTCAACGGCAGGTGGCGGGGCTTCAACCTCCGCCGGTGGCGGCGTGTGCTCGACCTCTGGCTCTGGCGCAGCTTCCGCTTCGGCCTCGGCCGCTTCCACAGGCAGTTCTTCTACGGCGCGGTCTGCCTTTTTGACGACGCGCACGCCGCGCTTCACCGCAGTTTCCTTCTTGGGGAAATACTTGTTGCGAATTTTCTCCGCTAGCTCTTTGGAAACGGAGTTGGAGGGAACGCTGACGTCCACACCTTCGCGGCGGACTTCTTCAATCAGTCGCTTGGTGTCCAGCTTAAGTTCTTTGGCTAGATCGTAGATTCGGATCTTTGACGTAACGGTCATGCGCTCCTTTTCAGACGCTCAAAATTCTGACGTCTGTATGCCTGCAAGTGGTTGAAAGAACTCTCGCTCTTTAGCCACTTGCAGCATGCGTCAAAGGCGCATCACGTTCGAGTGGAAGGGAGCGAGCAACACAAACAGCCGGTCCCACCGGCGTTTGACGTGGACTTAACTCGCCGCATCAGGGGAAGCGTCCGGCTTCTCGTCTTCATCGCTCTCGCCTGATGCGGCTTCTTCTAAAGCGGCGGGAGCAGTTGGTTCGTCGTTGGAGTTTGCTGCCGCATCAGCAGCGACAAACTCTTCCAGACTCTCAAGGTTTTCAATCGCAGCGGCTTCCGCTGCCGTAATGTCCGGTGCCGGCACGATCGTATCGGGACGAAGATCGCGCCCGGCTTCCTGTAACGCAATCTGGTCTTCCGTGAACGGTTCGACTTCAGTTAGCGCGACCGGATCTGCCGATTGCTGGGCGAGAATCTCGGGCTCGGCGCTGTAGGGGACTCCGGCTTCGACTGCTTCGTCGTAACCCTCGTCGGTGTTGCCAGTTTGGGTGACGTTTTCGTCTGTCGCCTCTTCCGCGTCGACTTCAACGGCGCTCAGTTCATCTTCCTCGGTGGCTTCAATGTCGCCTGCCTCAGCGTCAGTCTCTTCGTCGCTTTGCAGTGTCTTATCGCGCACCGCCACCACTTCCTTGGCGGCATTCAGGATCACTTCAGCTTCATCCAAACTCAGATCGAGAAACTCTACCAGGTCGTCGATTGAAGTCTGCGTCAGGGCGTCGATGTCGTTGATGCCATGTTCCGCTAGCGAATCAGCTTGCTGCGGAGTCACACCTTCAATAACTGACAAAGGCACTGCCGCACCGGAAGCGATGAGCGCACCCATCTGTTCCGTAACTTCGCGTTTGATTTCTTCTTCGCTGCGAATGTCGATGTTCCAGCCGACCAGCTTCGTTGCGAGGCGCACGTTTTGACCGCGCTTGCCAATCGCCAGCGATAGTTGATCTTCGTTCACAATCACTTCCATCTGACGGTTGTCGATGTCAGTAATGCGCACTTTGTTCACCTTCGCGGGCGACAACGCATTGGCAGCGAACACTGAAGGCTCGTCTGACCACTCGATGATGTCGATTTTTTCGCCACGCAATTCGCGGATGATGGCCTGGACGCGCGAACCCTTCATACCAACGCAAGCGCCAACCGGATCAACGTCGCGTTCATTCGAGGTCACCGCGATCTTTGCGCGTTCCCCTGGCTCGCGCACTGCAGACTTTATGACAACAGTGCCGTCGTAAATCTCAGGCACTTCCATTTCAAACAAGCGCAGCAGTAACTCTGGAGAAGTGCGGGAGACTTCAACCTGCGGCCCTTTGGATTCTTTCGAAACGTTGTTGATAACCACCCGGATGCGTTCGCCCTGGTTCCACTGTTCGCCGCGCGATTGCTGCGAGCGGGGCAGAATTGCTTCAAGGTTGCCGAGGTCGACGATGATGTTGCCGCGTTCAAAACGTTTGACGTAACCGTTTACCAGGTCACCGATCTTGTCGATGTATTGTTCGTAGACGTTGCTGCGAACGGCGTCGCGGACTTTCTGAAAGAGAATCTGTTTGGCGGTTTGGGCGGCGATGCGGCCCAGTTCTTCCATAGGCAAGGGGAGCAACAACGCGTCGCCGAGTTCAACTTCTTCACCGGCCAGTTCCTTGGCCTCGCCGATTGACAGCTCGGTTGCCGGGTTCGCTACTTCATCGACTACCACTTTAGTAGCAGAGAGCTCGATGCCAGTTTCCGGATTCCAGTCGACCTGAATATCTTCGCCTGAACGAAACTGTTTCTTGGCCGCGGCCCGCACAGCTTCTTTCATTGCCTCGATTACCAGGTCACGCTCGATCCCTTGTTCCTGACAGAGCGCTTCGATGTTTTGTGCGATGGATGAACTCATGGACTTCTTCTTTCATTGGCTCGACGCTGCTAAGGCGTCGCTGAGCCTATTCGGTTGTTATTCAGTTGTAGTTGCGACCTTTTTATTTCCCGCTCCTCTTGGGAGAGGGTTAGGCAAAGGGTGTAGGTCGCGCTACACCCTCCCTTGTCCCCTCCAAAGGTGGGGATAATTTTGCGTTACCGGCTCCGCCGTAATTCCTGAGCCACATCGACCTCCAGGTTTGCCTGTTTGATCGTATCGAAAGGGATGCGAACGTTGCCGTTGGTTCGATCTTCAAACAACACTTCGTCAGCTGCTATCCCAAGCAAACGGCCCCGAAAGTTGCGCTGGCCATTTACTGGCAGCCGAGTTTTCAACTTTACCTGGTGACCCGCAAACCGCTCGTAATCCGGTCGCTTGTAAAGTCCCCGCTCGAGTCCAGGCGAGGAAACTTCCAGCGTGTATGAAGCGTGAATGAAGTCCTCAACGTCGAGAATCGTGCCTAGGTGCAAGCTCACTTCTGCGCAGTCCTCGTGAGTTACCCCGTTTGGCTTGTCAATAAAAACCCGAACAATCGGCTTATTCTCCGGTCCCGCCACTTCTACGTGGACGAGTTCAAGACCGTGGTCGATGGCAACACGCTCAGCGATTGCGACTACCCGATCCTCGACCGAACCCGACCCCATCTGGAGACCTCCGAAAATAACTTGCCCAAAAGAAAAAGTGGGCGCGAACCCACCGGACGATACTCCGCGCTTCGAGCAAGCCGTGAATTATACGGAAAGGCTGGGGAGGACGCAAACGGGCTGACAGGCGGGATTTAGGGCTTCTTTAACGGCCTGTCCGGCGCCAGCGCCAGGACCTCGGGCGGCAATTCATTTTGGCTTAAGGTTGCTACGAAACCTGTGTAAACTGAGGGCGTTGTGTGTTCTTAATGTCACTTTAAATCATAACTGTTCTCATCAACGACGCTTTTTCTATGCCGATCTCGCCCGCACTTCTGCCACGCTTCTAAGAGTGCGCGCTAATGGCTTCGCTCAGATTATGGCTAACCGGGCTGCCCCACTAGCTCACCGCATGTCGACGAGGCTTTGGTTGTTTGCCTCGCTGATCTGCCTGGTTACCCTTGCGGCCGGTTCGCAAGCAAAGGCAGCGAACGGCCCCCCACTTCTCCTCAGCCAACCAACTTCTACGCGCGCGCTCGCACTCGAGTCATTGTGTTTCACCCAGGAACCGTTTGCCACCACATCGCCGTGTGCCTGGGGCGCTGACCGGCAAACGCGAGTCATGCTCTTCGCTTTGAACTTGACGCTGCAGCCGGGTGAAGCCGCTTCAGCCGTCACAGCCGACGTTGAAGACGCGAGCCACCAACATCACAACCTGACAGTTGAATACGTCGGCCCTATGCCCAACCAGGAATGGCTAACCGTAGTCATCGTCAAACTGAAGGACGAATTGCGCGGGCTTGGCGATGTTTTGGTGCGCCTCTCTTACAACGGAGGCAGCAATCGCGTTCGTTTTGCCATGGGACAAATTGGTGGAGGGCCGGCAGATGATCCGGGCGCGGTGCCAACGCTCGCTCCGCCTTACACAATCAGCGGGCAGCTATCCAGTTCCACCGGACAGTCGCTTGGCGGCGTCACTGTGAACCTGAATGGACCGGAAACAGCAAGTACGGTCACGACAAGCAACGGCAGTTACTCATTCGTCGTCAACAAAGTGGGCGATTACACGATTACGCCGGTCACGAATGCCTACTACACCTTTGCGCCCCAGACTTTGAACTACGTGCACGAGAACAAAACCGCGAACTTTGCCGGCACGCTGCGGTTCTACCAAATCAGTGGCCGGCTAACGGTAGCGTCGGTGCCAACGGCCGGAGTCGTCGTTGCTTTAACCGGCTCCCAAACCGCGCAGACCATCACCAATCAAAACGGTGATTATTCTTTTAGCTTGCCGGCGGGTGGTAGTTACAACATCACTCCGCAATTGCAGTACTACGACTTTATGCCGGGTTCGCTGGTCGTCAGCGATCTCACTGGCGATCGAGCTGACTCCGACTTCAACGGCACGCGGCAAACATTTTCGATTGGCGGAAAACTGACGGGTCAGGGAGGTGTGCTCGCGGGAATTGTCATAAACGTAGACGGCATACAACACGGATCACTAACGACAGATGAAAATGGCGACTATCGATTCAACGGATTACTGGCCGGCTACGATTTCACTGTCACCGCGATTACAAATGCGTACTACACGTTCAGCTCCAAAACGTTCCCTGGTTTGAGCGCCAACCAAACCGCAAATTTTGCCGGCAACATTCGGCACTACACTGTCAGCGGTTCAGTGCACTTGGGGCCAAATGCTGCGTCGACGTTTCCACTACAGATCACTGGTTCCCAAACGACCACAGTTACAACCGATCCCGATGGCAACTTCGCTATCAGTCTGCCTGCCGGAGGAAACTACACGTTCACACCATCACTTACCTATTACGAGTTTGCGCCTGCCAACCAGATCGTCTCTGACTTAACGTCTGATCGAGGCATCGGCATCTTCCTTGGCACCCGTCAAACCTTCACTATCAGCGGGAAAGCAATCAATCGCGATGGAACTGCATTGGCCGGCATCATCCTGGAATTGGCCGGAGCGCCTGAACCGCGAATCTGTCTCACTGACAGCGCTGGTCGTTATCAATTCCCCGACTTGACCGCCGGCTACAACTACACCATCACGCCCGATTCGAACTCGAGTTACTTTTTTACGCCGCAAAACTTTACCGATTTGCGCAGCAATCAGATTTTTGATTTCACTGGTCTGCGGTTGTTGCAGTTGCATGGCACAGTTCGAGACAGTCAAGGCAATGGTCTGATTGGCGTGCGGATCCACTTGTCCGGCACCGACAACACCATCGCGATAACTGCGGCGGACGGCAGTTACTCCCTCACGGCAACCGAGACCGGAAACTACACGGTGCTGCCGGCGGTGGGCCAGGGTTGGTACCTCTTTAGTCCAGCCAGTCAGCAATTCAACAATCTTTTGAGCTCGCAACTGATCGACTTCAGCGCGAGTCTCGCTCCCATTCCAACTACCGCCAACGTGCTCGAGTTCAACGGACAACCAATGACCGTCGACTACGGAAATTTTTGGACGGAAGGACACGACCTGGGACATTTCTTCTGGGAGTTTTGGGCGATGCCCGGAACTGACGCGGGCGCAACCTACATGTTGTCCGACGGCTATGGCGGTGCGCATGCGTTGCTCTTCGGCGTGGGTAGCTTTAACAGCAGCGAGCCGAACCGCTACGAATTGTTGGGCAATCTCTACGATGGAGTCAGATTCGATAATTACTTTGGCAGTGACGTGGGCCCAGCAATCGGCGAATGGGGGCACTTCGCAGTAGGCTGGGATGGCCACAACATCGTCACTTACTTCGATGGAGTTCCAGTTGGGAAGACGCCATTCGCTGGACCCAGACTCACGCCGGGCCCGGGCGGCGGCGGCGGTCGTCTTTTGATTGGTGGCTCGGACCACAGCAACTTCGACGGGCGCATCGCGCAGGTGCGTGGTTTCGAAGCTTCGAATCCGCGCGAGCAAGCGCCGGGCGGGGCGGAAACTTCGTTTGCCCCGCAAACTGTTTTTGGGTTGGAAGGAAATCTTTTGAGTTACTACTTCCGGTTCGGCGCGACGGTCGCCGATCTTTCGAGTGGTTATAACGGTGCGAACCATGAAGGCCTTCCGCGCGGCACGCTGGCCGGGATCCTTTTTGACTGCGGACCGTGTCCGCCGCCGCAGTTTGTAGTTGACCCTACTGCGCCGAACTTCGCGACGTCTGTTCCCCAGCCACCGGTCAACGTTCCGACGCCGTTAGTACCTCCGGCGCAGGCGCTGGTTTTCGACTCGTTTTCTCGCGCGAATTCGACTTACGTTTTTGGTGGATTGGGTGGCTTGGGTGCGACGGAGAGTGGAACAGAGGGCGCGAAGGCCTGGCAAACAAATCACGCCGCTGGTACGCCGCAGCCTTTCGGAGTTCTAAACTCGCGCGCGGTGTTGCTGGGAGATTCGACAGCCGTTGCCTGGGTGCCCATCGCGAGCAGCACTGCTGATCTCCAGATTCGCGTGGATCGCTACGTGGGGCGCTGGGGAAGTGGCATTCATACGGGCTTGAGTTTTAGAGTCCAGGACGCGAACAACTTTTTCTTTGCCTACACCAGGGACGCCGTTAGCGGTCAGGGAAAGGTTCTCGACGCGGGTTACTACCAGAACGGGAATCGAGTCGATCTCATCAGAGACGCTTCAATCCCGGTGGCGTGGTCAAGCTTGAGCGCGGTAACGCGGACTAGTGGCGCCATCCAAATCTTTATTGACGGAACCATGATTTACTCAACGAACGAAACGTGGCTCGCCTCGGCAACAGGGTCCGGTTTGTATAGCGACTCAACCGGAAAAGGCCTGGTCAACCGATGGGATAATTTCGTGGTGTTTCCGGCGCCGGAAGGAGGCGTTCAGGTTCGGGCAATCGCTCAACGAGCAACGGGCAAGGAACGTAGCAAGTAAGAAACCTTTGCAGCTTAGCACTAATTTCACACTTGGGATTACTCAACAGTCACAACACAAAATCAGAACTGGGTGCGACCAGCCGAAGACTCAAGCTTGAATCTTGCAGATTTGAAATCCATCTGTTCTGGATGTCACGACCCGCTGAGTTTATGGCTGGTTGCTACCGCTCCCAGTTCTGATTTTGTGTCCAATCGTTGGTGATGCGACTGAACAGATACACAAATTGACCTAGCCGCCAAGTTTCGCTTTAACGATTTCACTGACAGTTCGTCCGTCCGCATTTTTTCCGCTCAAGCTGGCTTGGACAGCTTTCATTACTTTGCCCATGTCTTTCATTGAACTCGCACCAGTTTCTGCAATTGCCGCGGCGACCGCAGTCTCAATCTCATCGCGCGAGGCAGCCTGGGGTAAATACTTTTCAATCACGTCGATCTCAGACTTTTCCTTTTCGGCCAGCTCCTGGCGTTCCGCTTTTTCATACTGCTCAATTGAGTCGCGTCGTTGCTTGACCAGCGAGCGCAGCAACTTCTGCAACTCTTCATCGTCAAGCTCGCCGCCCTTTTCAATCTCCCGATTCATCAGGGCTGCTTTGACCATGCGCAGCGTCGAAGTGCGCGCTGCGTCCTGCGCTTTCATTGACGCCGTCAGGTCAGAAATAATTTGTTGTTTCAAACTCATTCAAGAAATTCCTCCGCCGCACAATATACCGCACGAACGATCACGGGATCGATTAGGGCTGATCGATCATGGCTGAACTTTTCTCGTTGAATGGCTTAACTAAATTGAGACACACCAATCGAAGATCAGGGAACGAACTCAGGTATCATCAATTCCGGCAGCAAACGTTTCGCCGCGATCAACTTCAACAGCTCCGAAGTCATCAACCTATGCCCCATGTGATTTGGATGGATGCGTTCGCCAAACCAGCCCTCGTTCGCAGGATACGCTGCCTCCGTTAATTCAAGTATCTCAAGATATGGAACCCCTGCCTGCGACATTGCCGCACTAAGCGCCTGCCGGTAACGCAGCATGCTTGGGCCCTCCGGCGCTGAGGGAGAAGTGTCGCGATACGGCGCGCCAATCACGATCACTTGCGCACCGTGCATACGCGTGAGCTCCTCGATCGCGATCATGTTCTGTAGATACTCCTCCTGCGAGACGCGCGCCACCGGAGGCTGCCTTACTCCGGTACCTGCCGGTTGATTTTTCAGCTCGCGGTTTCGCAGCCAGTGCGTCGCATGGGCAAATGCCTGGCTGTGGTCAATTAACCAGCGCACTGCAACGGCCATACGATTAGTTTTGATGGCTTCGCGATCCGGCACATCGCTGAAGCTCGTGTCGTTCCAGCCAAAACTCACTATCAAGAGATCCGGCTGCAACCAGTCAATGTCGCGACTTAACCAAGCCAGGCCCTGATGACTCGTGTAGCCCGGGACCGCCATTGTAATCACTTCGACTTTTCGTCCCGGGTTGGCGGTGCTCAGCTGTTTCTCCAAAAGCCTCGGGTACGGCAGCCACTCGCGGTCGTAGTCGTTGAGTTTGTCAGGCCAAACGGGTGGAACGCGATAGCCGAACGTTACGGAATCGCCAAGACAAAGAATGCGAATCGTTCCCGCTCGTTTTCCCTGCACCGACTGACTCGGGTTCACCACCCGCAGGTGATCGGAGTTTGTTGAAACAACCGTGTAATCCCAGTAGACATTGTCCAGATTGGGTTTCAAGCGCCACAACAGCAACGGATCACCTTCAAAAATGCCGACATGTTCATTGTCAGCCACCTGCGCTTTCTGCTGCGAAGTGACGACAAACAAATCGAGACTGGAAACGTGCGGCATCTTCAGCCGCGTGAACACTTCGACGGCGACCAGAATGAGAACAAAGATCAGGTAGACGAAGGCGATATACGCGAGGCGACGCCTGAAGGAGATTCGTCTTTTTTGAGCAGGAGCTCTGGCGTTGTCGGTGAGTTGTTCCTGATCGTCCACTTGGGTTCAGTTCCGCAGCGTTAGTGCTCAAATTCTGCTTGGTGCATCTGGCAACAATCCACTATTATTCCGGCGCCGTTTCATCGACATTCACCTTGCGCGCCCTCCGCACGTTCAAACGCGTGCTAGCTTACCAGAGTTAATTAGAGATGCCCGATACCCCCGTTTCGCCGTTTTCAGGAATCTTCGTCAGTTATCGCCGCGACGACAGCGCGGGCCATGCCGGCCGCCTTTTCGACAAGCTTGTAACTCGCTTCGGCAATGACCGGATCTTCATGGACATCGACACCATTGAACCTGGTGAAGACTTCGTCACGGTAATCGAAAACGCTGTCGCCTCCTGCGATATCCTCATCGCGGTGATCGGCCGCGAATGGGTTTCTGGTGGGAGCGGCGTTAGCGGCCGCCTGGATGACCCAAATGACTTCGTGCGCGTGGAAATCGCGGCTGCGCTGGCGCGCGATATTCGGGTAATTCCAGTCCTGGTAAAACGGGCTACCATGCCGAAACCGGAGGAACTGCCTGACAATCTGGCGCAGCTTGCACGTCGAAACGCGGTTGAGCTTACCGACCTGCACTGGCAGACCGACGTGGAGCAACTATTAAGCGCCATGGAAAGAGTTCTCGCCAAACGCGATGAGGCCCGGCTGGAAGAAGCAGCAAAACGGACCGAAGCGGAACACCAGCGCAAACGTGACGAGGCTACGGTCCGATTAGAAAACAACCAGCGTTTGCCAGTTGAAGAGCCCGCGGCGGTGAGCGCTGGAGAAGAGCCAGGAGTCGCGGCGGAACCGGAGTCGGCGCGAGCGGACCTTGCTCAAGGAACAGTTGCCGAGGGCGATGCTCTTACCGAGGAGGTGGAGCACCCGCCGTCGAGTTCAACTGGTCCAGTTTTCATCGAATACGCACGGGACGGCGAACCAATTTACGGCTATCCGATCGTACGACGAAAGGGTAGATCATTATTTATCGCCCTCGGTTGTTTGGCTGTTCTCGGCTTCATTGCCGTCGTTTGGACCACTTTGAGAAAGCCGGCTTCTTCTTCAAATGACTTTCCTTCACAAAGCGACGCAAGCGCGAAAGCAACACCAACACCAGCCAGACCGCAGTCGCCCAGAGCCGAGATGGTCCCGTCGCCTAAAGCCGAGAATGTTCCAACGCCTGATAAATCCAAATTTGAAGAGAGTTTGACGTCAACGATCAACAGTCACCTCGATAATACAAAAGGAGAATTTGAATCGCAGATCATGAGAAACGTGGTCTACGGTGATCTAAACGGCGACGGAAAAGATGACGCCGCCGTTTCATTCTGCGTCCGCCCTACGGCCCCGGCGGGCCCTGGACATTGCACCGTCCTGGTTTTTACCGATGAAAAGGGAACGTTAAAGTATCTCGGCGAGTATCTAACTCCCGACAATGACGAATTCAGGCTTACCTCGGCTCAGGAGATAACAAACGGGAAGATCATCTGCACCACTCTGGCACTTCGGCGTAATCAACCCAGCATTAAGGGACTTATAAAACTGGTGGTCTCCGGAACCAAAATCTATATATCTCAAAACTAGATTTCTGCTCCGCGCCCCGACCGCCCAATTAACTCCCATGACCGTTGGCTCGCGCGAGGTGGTCACGCAAATATTTCCCGGTGTACGAGCCTTTCGCGCGCATGATCTGTTCCGGCGTTCCGGTCGTTACAACATTCCCACCAGCCTCGCCACCCTCCGGCCCCAAATCAATAATGTAGTCGGCAGTTTTGATCACGTCGAGGTTGTGTTCGATCACGAGCAGCGAACCCCCCGCTTCGATCAACGCGCGAAAGGCGGCGAGTAGTTTGTTGATATCGTCGAAGTGCAAACCGGTAGTTGGTTCGTCGAAAATATAAAGCGTCTTTACGCCGGTGCGTTTCGATAATTGCGCGGCAAGTTTTATTCGTTGCGCTTCACCGCCGGACAAGGTTGTCGCTGACTGGCCCAGCCGCAGGTAACCAAGTCCCACTTCATCCAGTACCTTCAAACGGTTCGTAACTTTCGGCACTTCACGAAAGAAGCTGATCGCCTCGCGCACGGTCATGTTCAGCACTTCGTGAACGTTCTTGCCACGATAGCGCACGTCAAGTATTTGTTGCTTGAAGCGAGTACCTTTACATTCTTCGCAAACCAATTCCACGTCCGCGAGAAATTGCATTTCTACAGTTACCGTTCCGTCGCCCTGGCAAACATCACAACGACCGCCGGGCAAGT
Source organism: Pyrinomonadaceae bacterium (assembly GCA_035472495.1). Lineage (GTDB taxonomy): Bacteria > Acidobacteriota > Blastocatellia > Pyrinomonadales > Pyrinomonadaceae > PSRF01. The sequence goes on from DATIPD010000013.1 coordinate 173,084, forward strand.
TGAAAGAGAAGTGTGATGGATCGAAACCGTGTGCTTGTGCCTCGCGCGTCGAAGCGAAAACTTCGCGGATGCCGTCGTAAACCTTGATGTAGGTGACTGGATTCGATCGCGGCGTGCGCCCAATCGGCGACTGGTCAACCAGAATCACGTCATCGATAAACTCTGCACCTTCCAAACGCGAGAACGCGCCGACGTGTCCCTGCCAGTCGCCTCTTTGTTTTTTTATGCCGGCATAGATGCAGTCGTGAATCAGCGTTGACTTGCCGGAGCCGCTAACGCCAGTCACGCAAACCAGCATGTCCAGCGGAAACTCGACTTCAATCGACTTCAGGTTGTGCTCGGAAGCGCCACGCAACGTCAGCTTTCGTTTCTGCGCGACGCGGCGTTGTTTTGGTTCTCTGATTTCTGCTTCGCCGCGGAGGTAACGCGCAGTTAATGAAGCGTCGTCAACCATCAGTCCGGCAAAATCGCCTTCGTAAATCACGCGGCCACCAAGTTCGCCGGCTGAAGGGCCAATGTCGAGGATGTGATCCGCGGCGCGCATCATGTCTTCGTCGTGCTCCACGACCAACACTGTGTTGCCGATGTCGCGGAGGTTGTGCAGGAGTTTGATGAGACGATCGTTGTCGCGCGGGTGAAGTCCGATTGAGGGCTCATCCAGAACATACAATGCGCCGACAAGCGACGAGCCGAGGTTGGTCGCCAACTGAATGCGTTGCGCTTCGCCGCCAGATAGCGTTGAAGCCAGACGATCGAGGGTCAGGTAATCAAGTCCGACTTCAACCAGAAAACGCAGACGCCGGCGAACCTCAAACAGTATGCGCTCAGCGATGGCGCTTTGCTCTGTCGACAGTTGCAGCGTATCGAAGAACACAGCGGCGTCTTTGATCGAAAGGGCGCAAACTTCCGGTAGCGTAGCGCCACCGACTTTCACGTCGCGAGCTTCCTGACGCAAGCGTCCACCACCGCAGTCAGGACACAAGGTGTAGCCGCGATACTTCGACAGAAAAACGCGCACGTGGAGTTTGTATTTTTTTGTCTCCAGCCATGCGAAGAAGCCGCGTACTCCGGACCAACCCTTGCGCCCTTCAATAATCGCCCGCTGCTCCGCGCGCGATAATTCCGCGAAGGGCATGGTCAGGGAAATTTTTTCTGACTTGCAAAACTGCTTCAGTTCGTCGAGCGCCCATTCGAATTGCGGCTTGGTCCACGGTTCGACTGCGCCGTCTTTAAGACTGAGCCCCGGGTTCGGAATCACGAGATCAAGATCGAGACCGATAGTGTTGCCGAAACCCTGACAGGTAGGACACGCGCCGTACGGATTGTTGAAACTAAACAAGCGCGGTTCGGGTAAAGCGTAGAGAGTGCCATCGTATTTGCACTCAAACCGGTCAGAGAATTTGAGGCGCTGCGGCTGTTCGTCCGCAGTTTCGATGAGCGCGGTTCCGTGGCCTTCCTGAAAACAAATCTCGAGGGAGTCGACCAATCGCTGACGAATGTCTTCGCGAGCAGCCAGGCGATCAACCATCACAAAAACGTCGTCGAAACCAGCGAGCTGGTAGTCGTCAGGCGAATGAAGGTCGATTGTTTGTCTCGCTGAGTACAGACGCGTAAAGCCGCGCTGCATGAGACTCATGACGTGGGCGGTTGTGACGTGACGGAGAGACGCAGGGACACCGGGACGCGGGTTGCCAGACTTTTTGCTCCGGCCCGTGTCCCCGCGTCCCCGTGTCTTTCCGTTCTTTGCTGCGTCTCCATTGGCTTGCGTCTCCGCGAGTCCCGCCTGCGCTGGAAACAGAACATAGAAGCGCGTCCCTTCCGGGAGTGTGCGCAGTATTTCGTCGGCAACCGACTCGGGAGAGTCCTTATAGACTTCGCGGCCGCAAACTCGGCAATACGTAGTTCCCACTCGCGCGTATAACAAGCGCAGGTAATCGAATACTTCGGTCTGCGTGCCGACCGTTGAGCGCGGATTGCGAGTGGAATTTTTCTGCCGGATGGCTATCGCTGGCGCAATGCCGCGCACCTCATCGACGTCCGGCTTGTCCATGCGCTCGAGAAACTGTCGCGCGTAGGCCGAGAGCGACTCGACATAACGGCGTTGACCCTCAGCGTAAATCGTGTCGAAAGCCAGCGACGACTTGCCGGAGCCGCTCACGCCGGTAACCACTGTCAATTGATTGATAGGGATCGAGAAGGAGATGTTCTTCAGGTTGTTAACCCGGGCTCCTCGAACTTCGATGGCTTCTTCTGGCATTTCTAAATAATTGCAACGACCACATAGATAACGATCCGCGGCCTCTCGCAAACCTCGAATGATACCTCGATTTCCGGCAGAGGTGAAACGGAGCCATTTATCTTGTGAAGGACGCTTGCCGAATCGATAGGTTCGCTTCGCTCATTTGCGGGCGGGGACGCCCGCGATCCCCGGGCGGCAAGCGCCCGCGCTTCGACAAGGCAGATGCCATCGCGAGTTCTAATTGATTGCGAAATGTAACGGAAACTCGTTGACAGAGTGTTTCGGAATCCTTAACAATGCCGCTGCATGAAAAAACCAAGATTTCTTCTACGCGGATTTAAGCGACCCGCTGAGGTGGCGTCGCAGGCACTGGGCAAACTTGAACAGGATGTTCTGAAAGAAGTCTGGCGTCGTAACGAGGTAAGCGTTCGTGATATTTACGTCGCTTTCGGTGAGCGCATCGCTTACACCACCTTGATGACCACACTGGATCGTCTCTACAAGAAAAACCTGTTAACGCGGCGCAAAGACGGCCGCGCGTTTCTCTACCTGCCCGCTTTATCGTCAGATGAATTGGAGCAGGGAATTCGAGAAGATGTGATTGAAGGATTGCTTGGCCACGGCGCCGATGCCGTGGAGCCTGTGCTCGCTTGCATTGTGGATACAGTGAGCGAACGAGATCGCGAGCTGCTCGATGAGCTCGAACGCTTAATCAAAGAAAAGCGCAGAGAGCTAAAGCAAAGCTAAATGTTCGAACTCCTTGGTCTCTCGTTGCTGTTGGCCGCGTTGCTGACCTTTAACAGCGCTGCCACGCTCGTCGTTGCCGGAATATGGCGAGTCGCTGGTCGCCTTACTGGCAACTGGTCAGCGGCAGCTCGCGCCCGACTCCTGTTTTTCCTGAGAACATTTCCCACGATCATCGCTGTTTTGTTTGCTGTGTTTCTGCTGGTGCCCGCTTACCTGGCATACGAACCTCGTCATACCAACGAAAACGTTAGTTTGAAACTAGGACTGCTGGCGCTTTTGTCGGCGACTGGCATCGGTGTTTCTGCGTATCGCGCCTTTGCTACGAACCGCGCGACTTCAAGGCTTACCTCTGATTGGTTGCGTCATGGCAAGCCAATCCAGATTGCGGGAATCAATGTTAAGTCGTATGAAATTCATCATCAGTTTCCACTCATTGGAATTGTAGGCTTCCTCCGTCCACGCCTTTTTATTGCCAGTCAGGTACTGCAGTTGTTGACGCCCGAAGAGATCGCCGCAGCGATTGCCCATGAGAATGGACATCTCACCGCCCGCGATAATTTGAAGCGGGGTGTGTTGCAAGCCTGTCGTGATGCGCTGTTGATTATTCCCAGCGGACGCTCGCTCGATAAAGCCTGGTCAGAAGCTTCCGAAGAAGCCGCCGATGAAAACGCGGCGAGACAAGGTCATGGCGTGGCGCTGGATCTGGCGTCAGCGTTAGTGAAGATTGCGCGCATCATTCCACTTGGCGCCAGACCTACCATGCCTGCCGGTGTTTTCCTGTTGGGCGTTGAGGAGTCGAAAGGGATTCTGTCTCGCGTGCGCCGATTGTTGGCGCTGGCCGATCACGGCACTGCTTCACGTTCTGATCTCTTAGCCCGGCTCGTTGTTTGGGGACCCGCCTTGTTACTCCTCGGCGTATTTATTGCCGGCGCCACCAGCACGCAATTGCTGTCAGAGGTTCATGGCGCGATCGAGCATGTAGTTTCCGCTTTAAGTTAACCAACCGTTTCTTGGCCCACTAAAAAATAATCTGACGTGGAAGCTGGCGTGCGGTAAAGTGTCCGCCAAACCATGGCTGCATTGCTAACCGTCGCGGGACTAACAAAGCAATTCAAAAAGCGTCGTGTACTGGAGGACGTCAGTTTTTCAGTGCGCCCCGGTGAAGTGTTGGGACTGATCGGCCCCAATGGTTCCGGCAAGACAACATTGTTGGAGTGCCTTTCCGGGCTCATGCCGACGGATGCTGGAAACGTTCAGTTCAACGAGAAACGTCTCGATCCGTTAAAGCGCAAAGAAGCGCTTTTTTATTTGCCGGACGGAATTTTTCCCTGGGCGGACCAGACAGTTGCCTGGGTGCTCGAGTTTTTTACTAAGTTATACGGGCGATCTAAACAAGCGATCGCCGATCTTTCAGAACCGCTGCGTCTTGATGAACTAATGCGTTCGCGCCTGGGCTCGCTTTCCAAGGGTGAACGAAAACGCGTCTTGCTGGCGCTCGCGCTACTTACGACCCAACCACTCTTACTGCTTGACGAGCCGTTCGACGGGCTTGATCTGCGACAGACACGCGACGTGATGAAGTTGCTGCAGGATCGCGCTCGCGACGGCAGAACTCTAATGCTCTCGATTCACCAACTCGTCGATGCGGGACGCGTCTGCGATCGGCTGGTGCTGTTGAGTGCGGGGCAAGTTGTCGGCGCGGGAACCCTGGAAGAACTGCGCGCCGAAACCAATCTGCCTGAAGCCGGAGTGGAGGAAATTTTTCTTGCGCTCACGTAACTTCCTTCAGCTTGTGTTCAAGGAAGGGCGCGAGCTACTGGCTTCGCGCGCTTACTGGCTGTTGCTATTGCTAATTGGCCCACTGGTCGGTCACGCGTTCATCACTGCCATCAACCTATACGCAGAGGCGAGCGGAATTGGAGGTGGGCCAGCGGCACTGGCGCAAGGTCTGACACCGCTCGACGGCATTCTGGTTCCCACCTTCGGCGCCTACGATCTGGCAGCTACTTTTTTTCTACCGTTCGTAGCGATCCGTTTGATTTCCGCCGAGAAACAAAACGGCGGACTGAAACTACTCTTGCAGCTTCCCGGTAGTCTGGGACAAAAAATTCTAGCGAAAGCGTTGGTGTTGTTGGCTGGTTGGTTAGTCACCTGTTTACCGGCGGTGCTGGCACTCGTTCTTTGGAAGTCTTACGGCGGACATTTGTATTCTCCGGAAACTCTCAATCTGCTATTGGGGCACTTCTTGCGGGCGATGCTAAGCATTGGCATTGCCGTTACCGCGGCATCGTTGGCAGAAAGCGCAGCTAGCGCAGCGATTGTGACTTTGGGATTAACGGTCGGCGGTTGGGCGCTCGACTTCATCGCCGCCGGACGCGGCGGTTGGACGCAGCGGTTGGCAAACTACACCCCAACCGCAGCGCTGCGATCTTTCGAACAAGGGCTGGTGCCACTCAGTACGACTTTTGTTCTTTCCGTGCTCATTATTTGCGCGTTTGTCTTTGCCGCGATCTGGTTACATACCGGCCGCCCCTTCCGCAAATGTTTGCTGCTGTCGCTGGCATTACTGGTTGCGCTGACGGTGCTGGTTCTGAGCGCTGCTACGCTACGTCCGAGTTGGGACCTCAGTGAAAACCGGCGCAACTCATTCGCTCCGGCCGACGAAGCGGCGTTACACCGGATTCAAGCGCCCTTGCGGATTACTGTTATTCTGGCTCCCGAAGATCCGCGGCTGACTGATTTCGAGCAGAATGTTTTGCAGAAACTCCGGCGCAACCTCGCGCACTTTGAGGTCAACTACAATGCCGGCAGTCAAACTGGTTTGTTCGAAGGAAGTGAAGATCACTACGGCGAGATCTGGTACGAGATGAGTGGTGAGCGGATCATGGATCGTTCGACGATCGAGGAGGTGGTCTTGGAACAAATCTACAAGTTGGCTAAGATCAGCTCACCATCGCCAAGCCATAAAGAGGAAGGGGCCGAATCGGGGGGGTATCCTCTAGCCGCGCGACCGAAGTGGGCATCCGCTGTTTTTTATTACGGTTGGCCGGTGCTAATAATTCTAAGCTGGTGGTTCATTAGAAGAGAGAGGAACTAAGTCATGAGAGTTCGTAGCGTCTTAATTGCAGCGGTTGTGGTCGCGTTCTCAAGTCTTCTGGTCAGCGAGGTTGCGGCGCAGAAGTCGATCAAAGTTGATTTGTCGAAGGAACGCGCGGGCGGAGAATCAACCAAGTTTTTATCAGTAGTTGGTAACTGGGCAGTTGTTGATGACAACAACAAAAAAGTGCTCGGTGTTGATGGACGCCGTTGGCTGAGAGGGCAACCGGCAAACGGCCTCGCGCAAAAGGCGCGCGCGATCTATGGCTCGCGACATGAGGAGTTCATCGATAACGTGAAAGCGTTTGCCTACTTTCCTTACGCTGTCGCCAAAGACGTTGATGATTTTCACGATGGCGACATCAGCATTCGTTTCAAGTTAGTCGCCGGGCAACTCGATCAATGTGCCGGCATTCTTTTCAACCTGAAAACGAATGGCGACTATCTGACGGTTCGCTTCAACGGGATGGAAGACAACGTGGTGCTGTGGACCTTCAACAAAGGCAAGCGCAGTTTCGTAAAGCGCGGCTCGGAAAACGTTCCGCTCCAGATGAACACCTGGCACTCACTGCAGATCTCGGTACGTGGCACCAATCTGCAAGCGTCGCTGGACGGCAAACACCTGCTCGATTTCACGCTTGCGGAACCGGTTTCGGGAAGAGTAGGCGTTTGGTCGAAGACAGACAGCGTTAGTTATTTCGACGACTACACCGTCACTCCAGCTCGATAAAATCCCCGACTTCGACCCTGGCCTCACCGGGGACTGATTCATTGTTAAGATCAGCAGTAATACGAGCGCTGGTAGTAGAATCCCGCCGCTCGTAAAGTCCGTGGTTTCGGAAGCCTTTAGCTTTATCTACCCTACCAATACAGACCAATCGGTTTTCCGGGCTAGGACGTTGGTGCGAACTATTAACTAACTACGAGGTAATCCAAGTGAGAAATCTATTTCGCGTACCCTTCCTGCTGGTCGTACTCGGCGCATTAATCGCAGTGCCGGCGTTAGCACAATCCCCCAATACGTCATCAATGATCGTTAACGTAGTAGATCAAAACGGTGCCGTAGTTCCTGACGCCACTGTCTCCGTGCTGAACAACGCGACGGGCGACAAGCGCGACGTGACCTCCGGTACCGATGGCAACGCCACTATTTCGGGCTTGTCGTTGACGGGAACTTACACGGTCACCGTGTCGAAGCCAGGGTTTGGGAACGAACTGCTCAATGACGTCACGCTGCGTTCAGGTGAGACGGCGAGGTTGAATGTGAAACTCATGGTCGGTTCTGAGAAGGCGGAAATTGTCGTCTTCGGTACCGCGCAGGGTGTGCGTGCTGATCCACAAATCGGAGTTCGTTTGCCAACTACGCAAATTGACGAACAGCCAATTCTTGGTCGGAAGATGTCGACCTTGCCACTGCTCAATTCTGCGTTCCGGCAAGGGAAGGGCACTGGTGACCTCTTCGTTAACCAGACTTACTTCATTACCGGCGTTGGATCCCGACGCGCCACCACTTTTCTCCTCGACGGCGGTAACAACGACGAAGGCTGGGGACGGCAAACGGCAATTGCTACGGTTCCCCTCGGCGCCATCCAGGAAATCACGATACTCTCGAACGCGTTTTCTTCGGAATTCGGTTGGACTTCCGGTCCGGCTCTGAACATCGTCACAAAAACTGGCACGAACGAGTTTCACGGCGAAGGCATTTATCTGGTTCGTCCCGGCGACTGGCAGGCAAAGACTTTTTCAACCAAAGGTTTTTGTCCACCGTCAGTTACGACTTGCGTAACTCCATCAACGTTGACGGCGATTAACCCCGTGGATATTCCCGATGCACTCTCGCAATACTCAGCATCGATCGGTGGTCCAATTGTCTCAGACAAAACATTCTTTTTTGCGTCCGCTGACTACACGCGGCAGAATCGAACCACCTTTCTCTCTACGACTTTGCCCGCTTTCCTGCTGCCTCCCGACGGACACCTGGATTACACCGGCCACTACCGTCAGTTTCTGTTTGACGGTCGGTTGGATCACAAGCTGACGCCAAACCAGAATTTGATGTTCCGCTTCAATGTCGATCGGATGACTGACGATAATCCGCAGGACGCGGTTGGCGGCACCAGCGCCCCGAGCGTTGCGCGCCGCTACACTCGTCGGGCCTGGACTATGCAGGTTAATCATTCAGCGGTACTCAGTCCGAACGTTCTAAACGAAGCGCGCTTTGTTTATCTGCATGGCGATCCAGTAACGCTTTGGGAAGCCCAGAATCTCACGACCACTTACACGCGCGGTGGCTCGGTCCCTTTCACGATTGGCCAGTCGCGATCATCTGACCTCTGGGGGCACCAATATCAAATTGGCGACACGCTGTCGTGGTCACGTGGGGCGCACTATTTTCGTTTCGGCGGAAACGCGATTCATCACACGGCTGGTGGCACTGGTAGCGAGCCGGGAACGGCGATTCTTGGCACCTTCACATTTGTGAATACTGGCGCCAGAGGCACTTTGCCTTTCGACCAGTTGACTCTGGCTGATGTACAGAATTACACGCAGCCGATCAATTTTGGTATCAGCAGCTATGAGCTGCCGCAGTGGTTGCTGACTGCATTTGTGCAGGACAGCATGCACCTCGGCCGGGACCTCATGGTCGATGTGGGACTGCGCTATGACCGGCAAACATTGACTGACGCCAAATTTAATTTTGAACCGCGCATTGGTTTCGGCTGGCACCCGATGGGTAGTCCGCGCACGTCAATTCGCGGCGGCTACGGTGTCTATTACACACAGCTGCGCACGAATCAGGTCGCCGGTTACCTGGTGAACGGACTCGACGGATTAACCACTTACACGGCTACATCTGGCCAGGCCGGATTTCCTACCAGCCTGACTGCCGTTCCGGTGAACGTTGATCCGCGCACCATCCCGGCGAATCAGTTGCCGGCGCGTGACATCGTCATCAGAGCGGGTAGGCGAGGGTTTTATCAGGCTCAGTTTGCGCGGTACGGTCTGAACTTCGATCGCATCGGCGGCGCCTATCCGGATTTCTTAAACAATCCACGCAGCCAGGTGCTTTCACTCGGCGCCGAGCGTGAGGTCGTGAAAGGGTTCTTCATCGGTGGTGACTACGTCCGCCAGCGGCTGACTGGTATCGATCGCACCGTAGACTTAAATGCGCCGGCTCCGTTTGATCGCACCGCGGTTGGTCAATGCCGGGTTGCCAATTGCAACAACGCACAGAACGTGGCCGCGGCCAATGCGACCCGACCAATCCTGCCGGTTAACGGTGGCGTGCGCCAAGTCAACGTTTTGATGAATCTCGGCGTGGCTGATTACAACGGTCTGCAAACGAATTTCGTTTACCGGGGCCACCGTCGCATTTTTGCGTCGCTCAGCTATACGTTGTCTAAGGCAACCAATACGAGCGAACCAGACGGCAACGGCATCGCGCCAAGCGATCCGAACATCGCCCGTTTAGGTGAACAGGAACGAGGACCCAGCGTCGTCGATCAGCGGCATCGCGCAGTCTTCATGTTCCACTACCGCTTCCCGTTCAACATCACCGCAGGAACCCTGACACAGCTCGCGTCGGCTCGTGCCTTTAACGAAACGACTGGCATTGATAACAACGGTGACGGCGCGAACAACGATCGTCCTGTACTCAACGGCACGGTCATGCCGAAGTCAGCCTTCCGCGGAACGCCGACTTCCGAAGTTGCAGCCTTTGTCGAAGCCAGAATCAAGACTTCGGAGACCACCAGGATCCTGCTGCGATTGGAGGGCTTCAACCTCTTCAATCACGGCAACTACCTGGGCCGCGGATTGACGCAATATTCAACCGTCGTCAACGGGCTCGACACAGCGACGCCGTTGCCGACGTTTGGTCAGCTCGTAGCTCCGGGCACGGCCTCGAACGCAATTCCAGCGTTCGCGAACGTTGACCCACCGCGAATGTTTCAAATCCAGGCGCGGTTTATCTTCTAACGCTTTGCTTCCCCTTCCCCTCGGGAAGGGGACTGAGGGAAAGGGCTTTAGTGCGCGTAAAGCCCTCTCCCCAACCCTCTCCCCGCGGGAGAGGGAGATAAAGCCAAAGCACACTGACAGACAAAAGAAGGGCGCCGAACTTAGCGCCCTTCTTTTCTCTTGAAAAACAGAATCTGCGATCTTGTGAAATAGCCCTAGGGGAGGTGTTGCGTTTCGTTAAGAGCGGCCGGGAAGACCGGTATCGGATCGAATCCAGTTTCCAGTTGAAACTGCTTCTTCTTGCCGGAGATGTAGAGTCGCATTGTTACTGCCAGAATCGATAACGCCAGTCCAATCCAAACTACTGACCAAACCACTGCGGGGATGCCGGTCGCGTTTGCCATGTTCACGGCGTCCGTTGGCACCGTTGGCGCAAACGGTGAAGACAGGAAAAAAACTGTTTTCAAATCGAGCAAAGCATTGAGCACGCATTGCACGGCGAGAAAGCTAACAAAGAACGTCGCGACTTTTGGTTTCGCGTAGCGCGCGATTGTTATCAAGCCCAACGTCAAAAGCGCGCCTGCCAGCACGGTGAAAAACATGGCCGACGACGCCAAACCGGAAACGATTGGCTTGATCACGCCGTAGATCAGCGTTAACGCGAAGACCACGACCGCTGAACCCAACAACACCATGCGCGCCGCGATTGCTTTGCGAATCAAAACCAGCAGCATTGCGCCAAATGCCATCGAGCCTAAATAACCGGCGCTGGAAACAAACATCTGCGAAAGCGTGCCGCCGGTGGACGTGTACGTTTCCCCACTCGCGTTGGTGGCGACGCTAAGACTTTCGACCGAGTTTCCCGTCAGGACCGCGGCGATTGCGTGTCCGCCCTCATGTATGAAAGTGACGAAAATTCGGAAGGGATAGGTGACGATTTCGGCGAACGGAATGAACCAAAGGACGATGGAAATCACGGCTGCTGTCAGCAGCAATGTTGCCTGTGGTCGAGCGTCGTTGGAGATACCGTATTTCATAGCAATGCTGTTTACGCAGGAGAAATATTCGATGTTCCCGTTATTTGCAAATCGCCGCAAGTGACTGCCGGCTACGTGGCCTGCGAACGCCGGTAATCGCCTGACTTGCCGCCGGTCTTGCGCTCGAGTCGGACCTCTGAAATCGTGATCGATTTATCGAGGGCTTTGCACATGTCGTAAACGGTTAGCGCCGCGACTGACACCGCCGTTAGCGCTTCCATCTCAACTCCAGTTTGCGCGTTAGTTGAAACAGTTGATTCCAGATAAATCCCGTCGTCAACGGTACTGGCTTGAACATCGACGTGGGTGAGTGGCAGCGGATGACAGAGGGGAATTAATTCTGCCGTCCGTTTAGCCGCCATGATGCCCGCGAGACGCGCCGCTTCGAGCGGATCACCTTTCGGGGTGCGGTGATCTTTTATGGCCTTCAGGGTTTCCGGTGACATGAGCACCCGCGCGGAAGCGATAGCCTGGCGCGTAGTGATGGCCTTGTCGCTGGTATCTACCATTTGCACGCGGCCTTCCGCGTCAACGTGGGAAAGGTGATCCATTAGGGTTTTTACTCATCTGCGCGCGTTTATCCGCAGGTATTTTGTATTACTTACGTATTAATTCCTGCTTCTGGTCAAAACGGAATTGATTTTTTTAGTGCTTCACGGAATAATCTTACTACAGACTTCACCGCAAGAAACCGATCCCTGGGCAGGAATCGTATTAGAAAACACTGAGAGAAATAGTTTCCTCAGACAGTCCACGCAAAACTTTTAACGCTGGAAGCCAAATCGGTTTCGACTGATAACTTAGTAACTATGTCAGCCTCAACAGAAAACACCAGTGTGACACGCAATCCGGCTTCAGGTTACAGCGGGGTTGAAGAACACTCGACGCCTTTTCATTCGTTTCTCGAACACGGAACTTTTCTACTGTTCCCGTTAGTGTTTGCCCTCAACCTTCACTGGGCCAGCACGACGCTCTACGAATTGGAATTACTGTGGTTACTTCTTTTGGCGGTGCCGCTCGGCGTTGTTGGCGGCGACTTGATGTCAGGTATTGTTCACTGGGCAGCCGACACTTATGGTTCTGAAGAAACTCCGCTGATCGGGGCAAGTTTGGTAAAGCCATTTCGCCTCCACCATCTTTATCCGCGCGACATCACCACACACGGCCTCGTCGAGCTGACGGGTAACGTTTGCATTCTAGCCGTTCCACTTCTTTCCGGATCTCTTTATCTGTTGTGGCTGCTACCTGGCTCAGGACTACTGGCATTCGGTGTGATCTGTTTGGCGCTAATCGCAGCCTTCACCGTGCTGACCAATCAGTTTCACAAGTGGGCCCATCAGGAGAACCCGCCACGTTTGGCGCGCCTGCTGCAGCGTACTCGGTTAGTGCTTGAACCGCAGCACCACCAACAGCATCACACTCGTCCGTTCGATTCGAACTACTGCATCACCAATGGGTGGCTCAACCCAATCCTGAACCGGATCAAGTTCTTTCGCCGTCTGGAAGCTACTTTCCTGGTGCTGTTTGGTGCGGAGACTGCGAGAGCTAAGAGTGGTGGAAAGTACTGAGAAGTTGTCCGCAGATTAAGCCGATTACGCAGATTCAAAACAAGGGACGAACAATATTGGAAGGGCCGAACAGAGCTTAACTATTTTAGCTTTTTTGCTGTCGGCGTAATCTGTGTAAGCGGATAGTTCTCTGTAACGTCACTGCGGCAGATGTAGGACCTGAACAACCCTCCCGGCTTCGACTAAACCTGCCTGCGCGCCCACGACAATCAACGACGTCGCTCGCACAAAACCAACAAAGTCAGACGAACCACCCCACTTCAACGGCGAAACAGTCAGCTGTCCGGTTTCAGTAGTCACAAGTCTCGCCGGTAGATAGCTGTCGCGCCCTGTCGCTCCCTTCACATTTTGCGCCAGCGTGGCCCAGTCGTGGCGCAGCTCCGTTTCTTTCGCCCCCTGCATTGCGAGTAACGCCGCGCGCGCAAAGAGATTGAAAGTTACTGACACCGAAACAGGATTTCCTGGCAGACCGAAAAATAGCGCGCCGTTTGGCAGACGCGCAAAGACCGTGGGCTTGCCCGGGCGCAAGGCGACCCGTTCAAAATAGATCGTGGCGCCAAGTTCGCGCAGCGCTGGTTTGGTGAAATCGTAAGTGCCAACTGAAACACCGCCCGAGGTGATCACTACGTCGTTGCGCGTGGCGGCGGCGACAATTTGTTCCTTGAGCAAGTTCGTGTCATCGCCGGCCAAAGGCAAGCGCTCAACTGCAGCACCGGCAAGTTCCGCGTACGCGCCAATCGTGAAATTGTTGGAATCGCGAATCTGATCCTGGCCGGGCGTTTGGTTCACGCCAACCAGCTCACTACCGGTCGCGAGTATCGCAACCCGGGGCCGCCGGCCCACTTCAACTTCGGCGCAGCCAAACGAAGCGAGTACAGCCATCGTTGCTGCAGTAATTCGCTCTCCCGAGTGCAGCACTGTCGCACCAGCTTTAATTTCGCTGCCCCGCGAAACGATTGATCGCCCTGGATTGACCGCCTCCAGAATCTCAACTTCAGCGTGGCCGTTTTCCAGATTCAGTTCACGCGTTAATTCGACTTGCTGAACACTATCCGCGCCGGAGGGAACAGGCGCACCGGTCATTATTCTGACCGCCTCGCCGGCGTTCATTTCGTGGTGCCAGCCACGTCCTGCGGCCGACTCGCCCACGATTTTTAGTTTTGCTGGAACCTGTTGCACATCGCCGGCGCGCACGGCGTAACCGTCCATCTGCGAGCGATCGAATGGGGGTAGATCGGAATCGGCAACGACGTCCTGTGCCAGGAACCGTCCCCGCGCGTTGTGCAGGGCCACGCTCTCTGTTGGCAAAGCCTTGGCTTCGGCGCCCACGATCTGGATGGCTTCGGAAACTGGGATCATTCTTTGTCTTAGAAAATTGAAAAGCGGTTGCGCTTCATTTTAACTGAAGTGCAACCGCTTCAAAGTGGCGGAGCCGACGGGACTCGAACCCGCGACCTCCGACGTGACAGGCCGGCGTTCTAACCAACTGAACTACGACTCCGCGAAAAAAACAGATATCAGCGATCAGATACCAGAGGTCAGCAAACCATAATCGGTTCTGACTCCTGACCACTGACTTCTGACCTCTGCTTTTGGTGGGCGCGGAGGGACTCGAACCCCCAACCTCTTCCTTGTAAGGGAAGCCGTCTACCATTGACATACGTGCCCGAAAAACTGTTCCAAAGATCAAGACAAACTTTCGTTTGACGAGTCGTCATGCTAAGGGAGGGTGACGAGGCTGTCAAGGTGACGGTCTCCAGAGTAGTGTTTGGTTTGAACAATTGGCCGCGGATGACGCGAATTATGCGAATCTGAAAAGAATGTAGATCACTAAAGCTTTCGGCAAGGGAAGCGCGCAACTAAGCGCGGACCGTTCAGTTCTGAGTTTCTTCTGATTCGCGTCATTCGCGTTAATCCGCGGCCAAAGTTCGATCGCTCCGCATTTGGCAGGCGTCCCTTTTACCAGCTATAGTTTTCGCAGTATCTGCAAGCTAACTCCCCAGACAAATATCAAGGTGGCTGGCTTCAACTTATTATGCGACCTCTGCTCAGATTCGCACTCCTGGTCTCCGCAAGTGTTGTCGTCCTGTCGCAGTTTCCGACAGCTCCTTCAACCTCCGCTCAGGACAACAAACAGCAGCGGCCACGCCGCGTGAATCCTGATGCGCCGCAAACCGGGGCAGGCTCGCAGCACACCACACCAGACGAGGTAGACGACGGCGATGTGATTCGTGTCGACACCCAACTCGTTTCAGTACCTGCTGTGGTCACTACCAACAACGGTCGCCCTGTTACCGGGTTGCGAGCGGAAAACTTTCTCCTCTTCGAAAATGGTCAGCAGCAAAAAATTGCCAACTTCGCCACGACCGAAGCCCCATTTGAAATCGCGCTCCTGCTCGATACTTCCGGCTCAACACGGGAAGACCTTGAACTGATCCGTCGCGCCGCTGCTGCTTTTGTCGAAGCGTTACGACCTGGCGATCGTGTAGCCATCATTGGCTTCAACTCTATGCGACAAGGTCAGAACGTGACTGCGAAGGTCGAAGTGCTTTCGCAACTCACAGACGATCGCAAGAAGTTGCGCGCTGCTATTGAGGAGCTTGGATCGAGTGCCGGCACGCCGTTTTACGACGCCCTCACGCGAATTGCCGACGACGTGTTTCGCGAGCCGCCGCGCGACGAAGTGCGTGGCAGGCGCGCCGTGGTCGCACTAACAGATGGAGTTGATTCCACCAGCGACGCCGACTTTCTTACAGCGCGCGCAAGGCTGACCCGCGCGGGCGTGGCCGGTTACTTCATTCAGGTGAACACGGAAGATTTTGTTGAAGATCGACTGCTGAAGGACTGTGAAGATGATGGCCGGCTCACGCTTTCGGCGAAACAACTGCAACGCTACCGGCAAATTTTTTCCCCTAAGGCGCTACCGGAAGACTATGTAGATTTTTGTCGCATGGGCCAGTTTGAAAGAATGCAAATCAGCCGCGACCTCTACAACCTGGCGCGCCGGGAAATGGATGCGATGGCGAAATCGAGTGGCGGCCGAAATTTCCTCGCCGCAAGTTTGCAGGATGCGCGCGCGGCCTTTGCGCTGGTCGCAAATGAGATCGGTACGCAGTACAGTCTGGGTTACTATCCGAGTAACAAAGATCGCGACGGGAAATTTCGGGCGATTCGAGTTGAAGTGCAAGGAACGAATCCAAAGCCACAGGTCCGCGCGCGCGAAGGCTATTATGCGCCGAAAAGCTAGCGTGGCTCCGATGCCAGAAATCAAGCATCATCTATCATCGGCCATTTCAAATTTTTCTTTTGTCATTTAGATGGTAGATGTTTTTGATTAGCTCCCCAAAATCATGACGTTCAACAGAGTTCTACTAATCGTTCTCGACGGCGCCGGCATCGGCGCAATGCCCGACGCGCCCGAGTGGGGCGACGCCGGCTCCGACACGCTGGGCCACATTCTCGAGTCGCGCGCGCTCAATCTGCCAAATATGCAGCGCTACGGGCTAGGCAACGTCAGGCCGTTGCAGAATGTTCCCGCGCTGGAAAAGCCGCAGGGTTCGTATGGCAAATGTACCCTGCGCTCAAACGGCAAGGACACCACCACCGGACACTGGGAGATGGCGGGCATAATTCTCGACCAGGCATTTCCTACTTATCCTGATGGCTTTCCGCAATCGATTCTTGATCGCTTCATCAGCGAGACCGGCGTGCCGGGTGTGCTCGGCAACTATGCTGCTTCGGGCACGGAAATCATCAAGGAGCTGGGTGACGAACACGTTGCCACCGGCAAGCCGATTATCTACACGTCAGCTGATTCCGTTTTTCAAATCGCCGCCCACGAAGAAGTGATTCCGCTCGATCGACTTTACGAGATTTGCGAGATCGCGCGACGCGTACTCGATGGCGAACACAAAGTCGGCCGCGTAATCGCCCGCCCGTTTCTGGGCCAACCGGGAAATTTCTATCGCACTGAGAATCGTCACGACTACGCCGTGCCTCCGCCGCGACAGAATCTTCTGCCCGCACTCAAGGACGAAGATCTCGACGTGGTTTGTATCGGCAAGATTGCGTCGATCTACGACTCAGTCGGCGTGACAGAAGATTTGACGGCGAAGAACAATCAGCAGTCGATCGACCAAACGATTAAGGCTCTGCAACAGGACACTCGCGGACTTATCTTTTCCAACCTGGTCGACTTCGACATGCTTTATGGACACCGCCGCGACACTGAAGGTTATGCGAAGGCGCTTGAACACTTCGACTCCAGCCTGCCAAGCATTGAGGCAGCGATGGGTGATGGTGACTTAATGGTTATCACCGCCGATCACGGCAACGATCCGACGTTTCCCGGAACCGATCACACGCGTGAGTACGCGCCGTTGTTGGTCTATGGAAAAACCGCGCGCCCGGGAGTTAACCTCGGCACACGCGGCTCCTTGTCAGACATTGGCCAAACTATCGCCGAGAATTTTGGGCTGAAGTTGACTGCGGGTGAGAGCTTCCTATCGGACTTAAGGAATTAGCCGCGGGTTCTCGCAGATAAACGCGAATCAGCAAAAAAAAAGAATAGTTACTGGTTGGACTAGAGAGGGAGCGGGTCCGCGAAAACAGCTTCTTTATGAGCGACTTTTCAGATTCGCGCAAATCCGCGTTAATCCGAGGCTAACCTACTTCTTCGCTGACAGGCTGTTGTAAACGAGCGTCAGCCAGACATCAGTTTTGATAAAGCCCGAACCCCACGGCTTCCATTCTTCCGGCAATCCTTCAGCCTTGATCTGATCGAGTGTCTTACCGGCGGCCATGCGTTTCCTCACCATGTCTGTCGTTTCCATTAACATGCGGTGGTACGCCTTTAAGCCGTTGAGGTCTGTCAGCGGTCCGTGGCCGGGAATGACCTTCACGTCCGGTGTTTTCTCCAGCCGGCTGATGATGTCGCCGACGTGCCTCGCCATGTTTACGGCGTTGCCACCGGCCTCAAGATCCACGATGGGAAAGCGCGGGTTAAAAAAATTGTCGCCCATGTGAACGACGTTAGAACGGGGAAAGAAAACTACGCTGTCGCCGTCAGTGTGGCTATTGGCTAAGTGCTCAATCTTGATCTTCTCGCCATTGAAAAAAACCGACGTCTTGTTTTTGTAGGTTCGAGTTGGCAACGCTTCTTTTGGCAGCGCCGAAAAAGTGCGGTTAAAGAACTTACTTACTTGATCAGTCGAAAGGCGTTTAAGACAGTTGGGATCAGCGATAATTACGACATCGGGCCCGAACGACGCATTATTGCCAACGTGGTCAAGATGATAGTGCGTGTTCACAATGAATTTTACTTTGCCGTCTCCCAGCGTCTTCAGTGCCGCTTTGATCTTATCGGCAAGCTCGACATACTGATCGTCAACCAGGAAAAATCCGTCCGGACCAACTGAGACGCCGATGTTTCCGCCGGCTCCCTGCAACATGTAGACGTTGCCGCTAACTTTGATTACCTTGACTTCGATTTTTGACCAGTCGGTTTGGGCTCGAAGAGTGATGCAGCAAAGGAATGGAAGAATGAAAGCGAAGAGCAGTAAGCGTTTTGGCATGATCTCGTTTTTCCTGTTCGTGTTTCTTTGTGGTTCTCATTTCGAGTGGTTTAGTGGACAAAGTCTGGCTTTAACCCGAAAAGACAATCCACTAAAGAACACGAACAGAAAACCGAAATCGCACGAAATATCGCTGGATTAACCTTGAGCCGGATCTTTCAGCACTGCGATGAACGGTAGGTTGCGATAGCGTTCGGCATAGTCGAGACCATAGCCGACGACAAATTCATCGGGAATCGAGAATCCAAGGTAGTCAATCTTCACTTCCTTCTGGCGTCGTTCGGGCTTGTCGAGCAACGCCGCCAGTTTCACACTCGCCGCGCCGCGCGATTCCAGGTTTGCCAGCAGATAGGAAAGCGTCAGGCCAGTGTCGACGATGTCTTCCACTACCAGAATGTGTCGACCTTCGATCGGAACGTCCAGGTCTTTCATGATGCGCACTTCGCCCGAGGTGCGCGTTGACGAGCCGTAGCTGGAGATGGCCATGAACTCAATACTCAAACGAGTATCGATTGCCCGCAGCAGATCGCTCAGGAAGAAGCACGCACCTTTCAGTACGCCGATCAAAAGTGGATTGAGACCGGCATAGTCGCGCGTGATCTCAGCGCCGAGTTCCTTAATGCGCGTCTGCACTGCTGCCTGCGAAAGCAGCACTTCAAGATTTGGGTTGCTAAACTCCGATGGGATTTGTGCGGAAGATGTAGCCAAGTCGATCGTCTCCTCGCTTGATTGTCTGTTTGGCACGCGGAAAGAGAAGCTGTTGCGAATCTGTCTGTTGGTGCGACATACTATTGAAGCTCTCCGTACAGGTCAATCGCGTCGGTAAATCCGGACTGTTATATTTTCGCTTCTGCAAATAGGAGTCGCGTCAGTGTCAACATCTAAACTCAGTTTACTAAATTGGGCGCTATTGTGTTTTGTGGTTGCGGCGTTTGCCCAATCTGCTTTGGGCCAGGCGGCTAAGCCGGCGCCCGCGCCAACGCCCGCAGACATTCACGCCAGTGTGGGAGAGACGTCGGTTGACGCGACCCTCTCAGACGATGCCGCGGTCGATAAAATGCTGACCGCTTACTCGCCGAAAGTGCGCGCGCTCGACCAGCCGGTCGCGAAACTGAAAGGCGACTTGAGAAAGGGCGGCGTCGGCGCTGGTTCATTGGGAAACTTCGTCACTGACGGCATGCGCAGCCAGGCCAGCGCCAAACTCGGTAAGCCAGTGATGCTGACTACGACCAACAGCGGCGGTTTGCGTAAGAACGCGATCAGCGAAGGCGATCTCACCTACCGCGACGTCTTTGAGTTGCTGCCATTTGAAAACGCCCTCGTAGCTTTTGATCTGACGGGAGCGCAGGTTGTTGACTTGCTGCGCGTCGTTGTTTCGCATCGTGACGCGCAGTCAGGCGCGCGCATCGTTTACAAAGTGAACAGCGAAAAACAGCTGGAGTTGGAAAGTGCGAAGTTCATTATCGCTGGCGCGGAGAAGGAGATTGACCCGAAGGCTGTCTACACAGTAATCAGCATCGACTACCTGCTGAACGTTACCGGTGGCGACTACGCCGCGGTGCTGAAGAAAGCGGCCAACATAAAACCGCTCGACCTTACAACGCGCGACGCCATCACTAATTACCTGAAAAGCGAAACAGCTGCCGGGCGCGAAATCAAAGCGACACTGGATGGACGTTTCGTCTTTGACAAAACCGGTTCAGGCGTGGCGGAGGAGCCAAAATAATGGTCACCAGACGCAAATTTCTCAAAGCTTCCATGCTTGGCGGACTGGTGCTGGCTGCACCGCGTTCCTCGTTCAATTTTCTGCCGTCACCGATTTGGTCAGCCATCGATGCGCCTTTGCTTGAAGTAGCACCAGGCGAAACGCTAATCACGATACTGCACACCAATGACACGCATTCACAGATCGATCCGATACCGAGCAACGACCGGCTTTATCCGGACAAGGGCGGTGTGGCGCGCCGGGCGACTTTGGTAAAGCGAGTTCGTAAAGAGAATCCAAACACGCTGCTGATCGATGCGGGCGACGTTTTCCAGGGCACGCCTTACTTCAATTTTTACAAAGGTGAAGTTGAATACAAAGCGATGTCGTTGATTGGTTACGACGTGGTCACGCTCGGCAATCACGATTTTGACAACGGCGTCGATGCGTTGGCAGCAGCCATGAAGTTTGCCAACTTTGATTTCGTATCAGCCAACTATGACGTGCAGGGCACGCCACTCCAGAGTCGCGTGAAACCGTATGTCGTGCGTGTGGTTGGTGGCGTGCGCGTCGGGCTGTTCGGCATGGGAGTAAGCCCGGACAATCTGATCACGCCGGAGAATTTCAAAGGCGTGAAGTATAACGATCCGGTTAAAGCGGCGAAGGACGTGGTGGCAACGTTGCGCGGCCGCGAGCGCTGCACGCTCGTGATCGGTATGTCGCACCTTGGCTACTACCCGAATCCGCACGAAGGTGATATCGGCGACACGCAGGTAGCGTCGCAGGTTGACGGCATCGACTTCATCGCCAGCGGGCACACGCACACGTTCATGAAGCAGCCGGTCTTGACGAAAACGCCGTCGGGCGGCAACACGATCATTTTCCAGGTTGGGCGCAGCGGGATTTACGTTGGGCGTGTAGATTTGAAAATCAGCGGCGGTAGAGTCGTTGCGTCCGCTGGACGGTTACTTGATTTGCGGGACGAACGGCTTGGATAAAGGATTCAGGACCCAGGACTCAGAAGTCCGGATGTTCTGACTCCCGAGTTCTGAATTCTGACCTCTGACTTCTGACCTCTTAACCCTATGGCCCACGACAATTCCACACGCGATCGCATCCGGGCTCTCGTGAGAGACGTGCTCGATAAGTCTGTTCCTGCCGACGCGCTGACTGCGCCGTCGCGCACAGCAGAAGCGTCGAGCCGCTTTATCGACACGATTCCCAGCAACACGAGCGCGGAAGCAACTGCGATACGCGATGAGTCGTCAAAGAGTGTCATCACGGAAGACGACGTTCGTGGTCTTGCTGATGGCGCAACGTTACGAATTGCCGAGGGCGCACACCTGACGGCTTTGGCCGCAGACATCATCAGCGCCAAACGAATTGAGATCATTCGTCGTGTTCCCCGCCGCGGTTCGCGAAAGTCAAAACTGATCGCAGTGGGCGCCGACCATGGCGGCTTTAAGATGAAAGAAGAATTGAAACTGTTTCTGACTGAGCTCGGTCATCAGGTACACGACTTCGGCACGAATTCAGAAGATCCAGTCGACTACCCTGATCTCGCTTACGCGGTTGCTCGTAGCGTGTCGGAGGGGACTTCGGAAGTCGGAATTGTGATCGATGGTGCGGGAGTGGGCAGCGCGATGACGGCCAACAAAGTTCCGGGAGTGCGCGCTGCCGCGTGTTACTCAGTCGCAGTCGCGCGCAACTCTCGAGAGCACAACGGCGCTAACGTTCTCAGTTTGGGCAGCAAGACGATCAGCAGTAAAGAAATGCGCGAAATTGTGCAAGCCTGGCTGACAACCGAGTTGACTGAAGAACGACATCAGAAACGAGTTGCCAAAATTCAGGCGGTCGAGCGACAGTACCTTAGTTAGTTTCCCTTCTTGAATTCAATAATCCAAAGAGAAAGAAAGACGGTTCTTAGTATGAGAAGTAATTCTGCTTTAGTGCGCCTGGCGCTGCCATACGCAACTATTTTCGCCCTGGTTTCGACAACTTGTTTTGCCAGTGCCCAAACAACGGAGACGTCCAATCAGTCAGGACCAAAGCTTACGGTAAAAGAAAAAGCCCGGCTGTCTGATTACAAAGGACCATCGCGGTTCGCCGGTCGCAAGGCTCTCATTACGTTCAGCCCCGATGGCCGCCTGGTAGCTATGAGCGGAATCAAAGGCTCGATAACCGTTTGGGACGCGGAGACCGGTGCACTCAAAGCAAAACTGTTTGGTGGTAAAGACGGCAAAGAAGAAATCAACGGCTTCGCCTTTAGTCCCGACGGGCATTTTGTAGCCACGCGCGACTACGTCGACAAGACTGTCAGGTTGTGGGACGTAGAAAGCTGGCAAGTAAAAGCGACGATGCCGGGACGCAAACGCAATCTTGAAACGAAGCTCAAATCAGGCATGAGCTTTGAAGATCAATTTGGCCCGGTGCCTTTTAGTCCTGACGGCCGCGCGGTGCTTTCGGAACGCGAGGACGACGTGGTTACTGTCTCTGACGCAACTACAGGACAGGAACAGATGACACTGAATCACGATACGCAGGACAGTGGGGCCAAAGATCTGATGAAGTCGGCGTTCCTTGGAGGCTCTCGTCATTTTTTGTATTTGCAAACCGGATATAGTCCGGATGGCCGCTGGATTTTCACAATCAACGGTGACAAGTCGGCAAAAATTTGGGACGCCACCAATGGCCGCCTTAAGAGCGCCATCACAAATAGCGAACGGATCTACCGCGCGGCGTTTACGCCGAATGGCGACGCACTCCTGACGGTCGAACAGCAGGGCGCGATGAAACTGTGGGACGTAGAGACGGGTTCGTTTCGCGCTCAGGTGGCGCCGAAGGGTAAGTTCGAAAACTTCATGAAGGGTTTTGAGTTCAGCCTTGACGGGCAAAAGATTGCGACGTTCTTCTACGGCGACACACGCCTGTGGGACGTGAAGACGGGCAACTTGCTTCATAAACTTGCTGATAGTCAGACCACTGATGCGACGTTCAGTCCCGACGGTCGTTGGTTGGCAACGGCGTCAAACGACAAGCGTTCGGCCGGGCAAATTTGGGACGTGGAATCGGGAGAGCTGAAGCAATCGCTAGCGCCAACCGGGGAAAAATCAGTCTCGGTGATCTTCAACTCCGCGGGCACGATTCTGGCGACGACGAATGACAAGGGGGTGACGCTGTGGGATGCAGATACCGGTGAACTGCTCGCGACGCTCGGTGAAGCGCGATTTCCGGTGACGTTTAGTCAGGATGGCCACACCGTTGCGACCGGCGGGCGTAAAGACACCGCTCTTCTGTGGGAACTCCACGACGTCCGGTAAGGCTGAGGATTTGAAATGCGGCCTACTCTTTGGAGTGCGGTGACCTGTACCGCTTTCACCGGTCGCGACTTGGCGCGACCAGCTTAGCTTGATTTCAACGAACCTTCCGGGGCGTCAAGCCGCCCGAGGCCAAAGCGGTGACTGGTCACCGCACTCCAAAGAGTTGACCGCCGTCACGTGCTAGAATATCTCCAGTCAGGTTAGTCCTGCGGTGGAGCTTCGTTTCGAATGTCTAACTCACACAACGGCCGCAATCGCGAGCTCGAACTTTTAATCGATCAGATCACTGATGCGATCGTCGCGCGCCTTAACGGCGACGGCGCAGATCAGGCTGCGATGTGCGGTTGTACTTCCGAGTGTTTCAATCGCTGCCCAGAGCGAATGCATCGCATTGTAGACGCCGGTGCGTCGCGTATCGGGTTAGTGTTAGGTGAAACTTCCACCGCGCGCGACTGGGCCAGCTTGATCGATCATACGCTGCTCAAACCCGAGGCCACCGACGAAGACATCAAAAAGTTGTGCGAAGAAGCTGCTCGTTACGGCTTCGCTTCCGTTTGTGTGAATCCCACGTGGGTGCGCGCGGCCTCGTGCAATCTGCAGGGAAGTGGGGTCCCGGTGTGCACCGTGATCGGATTTCCGCTCGGCGCGACGCTGGCGGACGTGAAGGCTTACGAAGCCCGACGTTCGATCCTTGATGGCGCGCGCGAAGTCGACATGGTAATCAACGTCGGGGCGCTGAAGAGCGGTGACGATTGTTTGGTTGAGCACGACATTCATTCCGTGGTTGAAGTGGCCCACGAGTATAACGTTACTTGTAAAGTGATCATTGAAACCGCACTCCTCACCGATGATGAAAAAGTTCGTGCGTGCCAGGCAGCCAGGAAAGCCGGAGCTGATTTCGTCAAAACGTCGACCGGTTTTTCGAAAGGTGGCGCGACGGTCGCAGACATCGCATTGATGCGGCGCACGGTCGGCGCAGACCTCGGCGTCAAAGCTTCTGGCGGCGTCAAAGGTTTGGAAGATGCGCGCGCGCTGGTCCAGGCAGGCGCTACGAGAATCGGCGCGAGTGTGGGTGTGAAGATCGCGCAGGAAGCTGCCGGGCATGTAACCACTGGCGCCGCGGCTACTCAGTACTAACTCCCCACTCTCACTCAATCACCAGATCGGCAATCTTGCGAGCGACGTCATCGCGCTGCTTTGAGCCGAGCAGTTCGAGGTTGGCCATCAGCACAACTGCAGTCTTCTTGTCCGGTAACAAATAAAGAAAGGTGCTGAATCCCGCGGCAGCTCCGCCGTGAAAAACTTCTTTCATTCCATTTCGCTCACCGACGCGCCAGCCGAGCGCGTAGGGAACCACTTTATCGTCACGAGTTTTTTGCGGCGTCCACATTTGCTGGGTGGATGCCTCGTCAAGTAGTTTTCGTTCGAACAAGGCAACGGCAAACCTGCCGATGTCTTCAACGGATGAGACAAGTCCGCCGGCCGGAATCTTGTTACTTGTATCTGAAAGTCTCGTGTTTACAACTGTGCCTTCGCGAGTCTTGCCGTAACCGCGCGCCCGCTCTGGAATGATTTCCGAAACGTCGTCAACACGAGTCCTGGTCATGCCCGCCGGTTTCAAAATGTTGTCGCTTATGTAAGCCGCATAGCTCACGCCGCTGGCTCCTTCAATGACGCAACCCAGCAGATTGTAGCCGTAAGTGGAATACGAATATTTCGTTCCGGGTTCTTGCAGTAGCGGATCGTTTTTGAATATCTCGAGGCTGTCGGTGATATTGCTGTAATGACGCGTGCTGAAATACTCTTCGAGAAATTTCTTGTTGTCGTAGTCGCGGATACCGCCCAGGTGTGCGAGCAGTTGACGCGTAGACAACGGCCACTGTTTCTCAGGGAAGGCTGCGCAATACTGTTGCACCGGCTTGTCGAGATCCAGTTTTCCTTTTTCTGCCAGCTGCATCACGGCCGTGGCGGTGATTGTCTTTGTCATTGAACCGAGACGATACGCGGTGGTTGCTTTCGCGGGTACTGAGTTTTCCAGATCGGCCATGCCGAAACCCTGTAAGTAGCGGACCTCGTTTCCTACAACTATTGCCACGGAAAATGCCGGAATGTTCCCCTGCGTCGTCTCAGATTTAAGGATCGCTTCGACGTCATTGATTTGCTTTTTGCTAAGGGGTTTTTTGCTTTGTGAAAACGCGACGGCCACATGAAGGAACAGGACGCAGACCATCAGGGCGGGGAAAAGTCTTCTCATTTTGAATGACGGCTCCAGCTGAAAGGGTTGGTGGTGCTGTGATTGGGGATAGCGAAAGATAACAAGAGTTCACCTGCTTGCAAAGGAGAAGTGCGCACGGGAGAGCGTTTGGGAGCGGCTTCGCCTTGAATCCCCCCGCGCTTTACGTCTATCCTCGCTTCAGTTTTCAAATCCAACCGTGGCGTAAAAGAAGATGCCTGCAAAGCACAATCTCCTGGCAGTAATTCTCGGTGGCGGTGCGGGAACTCGGCTGTTTCCGCTAACTCAACAGCGTTCGAAGCCGGCCGTTCCACTCGGTGGAAAATATCGGCTGGTTGATATCGCTATCTCAAACTGCATCAATTCTGACGTGTTCAAGATGTTCGTGTTGACGCAGTTCAACTCCGCGTCGCTCAATCGTCACCTGGCCCAGACCTATCGCTTCTCGCAGTTTTCAAATGGTTTCGTGGAAGTGATTGCGGCCGAACAAACACCGGACAATCCCGACTGGTTTCAAGGAACCGCGGACGCGGTACGTCAGATTTTGCGGCACTTGCACGACTGGGGCATCGATACGTTGCTCATCTTGTCAGGCGATCATCTCTACAAGATGGATTACCGCCGCTTCCTCGAAATGCATTGGGAGAGCGATGCCGATGTAACAGTTTCAGTTACGCCGTGCGATGAAACGGCCGCGAGTGATTTCGGTTTGCTGAAAACTGACGCTACCGGTCGCATTATTGAGTTCAAAGAGAAACCCCAGGGTAGTGAGTTGCAATCAATGCGCGTTGACACGAGCAAGCTTGGCTTGAGTGAGGCGGAAGCAGTCACGCGCCCGTATCTTGCCTCGATGGGAATCTACGTTTTCAAATACGCAAGACTCGAACAACTGCTGAGCGAGGATCCGAACGCAGTCGACTTCGGCAAAGAGATCATTCCCAATGCAGCCAAGAACGGCAAAGTGCAAGCCTATCTGTTCGATGGTTACTGGGAAGACATTGGAACGATTAGCGCGTTCTACCGCGCCAACCTCGACCTGACCACCAAGATTCCGAAGTTCAATATGTTTGACGGCGAAGCGCCGGTGTTCACACGCGCGCGTTATTTGCCGCCTTCAAAAATTGAGGAGTCGCAGATTGTCGAGTCGATCATGAGCGAAGGTTGCATCGTCACCGGCGCCGCAATATCAAATTCGGTGATCGGCTTACGCAGTAGAATTTCGAAGGCCGTTCACATCAACGCGTCATTCCTGATGGGCGCCGATTTTTACCAGACATTTGAAGAAATGCGCGACGATGTGTTGGCGAACAAGCCGCGTGTCGGAATAGGGGAGGGAACTGTCGTTAGCAGGGCCATCATCGACAAGAATGCGCGTATCGGTAGCAACGTGAAACTGTTGAATGAAGCGAAGGTGCTTAATGCTGATGCGGAGGATGGTTCCTGGTACATTCGTGACGGCATCATCATCGTCCCGAAGAACGCAGTGATCCACGACGGCACAGTGGTTTAGTTGAGCGAAGCTGGGCGGCGGCTTATTAGCTGAGCCTTCGTTGCGGTATGAGGTCACTACCGTCTGCGGTAGCGGATGTGTTGCTTGAGCTGGCATGTGGAGCCGAAAACCCACCCGCTGCCGCGTGGTGGTACTGGCTTCACGTCACCCAGTTGCACTAAACGAAACTGCACTGTGGGGAAGGAAAGAGATGGCAATTGGTTGGGGTAAATCCTACGAGGAGCAGATGGAGGAAGCGAGCCAGCGAGCTTCCATCGAGCGTAAGCCGCGAGAACCCGAAGAAGATCGCCTTTACCGCCAACGCCTGGATTCGCTGAAACTCTCCCGGGCGCGCGTTGAAGCCCAATTGAGCAAGGCCGTCCATCCCGCACATCGGGAAACTCTGATGAAAGCCCTGCAAGCTATCGAAGAGGAAGCCGATGAAATTGATCGCTCATTTGCTCGCTCAAGTGAAGAAGCAAGATAAAGCCTTCGGTTAATGTATAACTTTAACGCCGACATTACTTCATCCAATTCCTAAAGGGAATCATTAACCTAAAATGGCTGAGAAGGACGCAACCAGGGACTATCACCCGGCCAGAGTTGAGCGCTTCGGGCCGCCGCGAAAGCGTCCGGCGAAACCGTCAACCAGGCGTCTCATCATTCCGCCGAAGGAAACTAACGTTGAGCTTGAGGTGGAAGGCAAGGCCGTCAAGCTTACTAACCTGGGAAAGCCGTTCTGGCCAAAGCTCGGCATCAGCAAACGGGACCTGATTCAGTACTACGCTGACGTCTCACCGTATCTACTCCCTCATCTGACCGATCGTGCGATGGTAATGAAACGTTATCCGAACGGCGCCGGGTCAGATTTTTTCTTTATGAAACGCTGTCCGTCGCCGCGGCCAGAGTGGATTGAGCTCTGTTACATCCAACATTCATCGGGGAATGTAATCGACTTTCCGATGATTCAGGATTTGCCTTCGTTACTTTGGGTAATCAATTTGGGCTGCATTGACTTGAATCAATGGTACGCGCGCTGTGACGATGTAGACCGGCCAGACTACCTTCACTTCGATTTAGACCCGGTACCCGGCGCTTCGTTTGAGAAGGTGACTGAAACAGCCCTGCTGCTGCGGCAAGGGCTTGAAGCGCTGAAGATGCCGTGTTACGCGAAGACAACAGGCTCGAAGGGAATTCACATTTACGTTCCGATTGTGCGTGGCCCGACGCAGAAGCAAGTTTGGACTTTTGCGAAGGAGTTTTCCCATGCGCTGGCTGCACAAGCGCCGGAACTGATCACAGCCGTTTACGTGGTGTCGAAGAGACCGAAGGGCAGGGTACTGGTCGACTACAACCAGAACGCCTGGGGCCGAACGCTCGCGTCAATTTATTCGGTACGCCCGCAGCCGAAGGCGACAGTCTCGACGCCGGTAAAATGGGCGGAGCTCGAGCGTGGGGTAAGCATCGATGATTTCAGAATGGACAACGTGCCGGCTCGCCTGCGTCGGCTGGGCGACCTCTGGAAACCGTTGATTGCGAAGCGCGGACGATTCAAACTTGAAACTTATCTTTAAGACTGAGCCTTAAGTCGAATTCCGCGCCAGTGTGAACCCGTGCTTGGATTGAAAGTAATACTTCAGAGGTCGGCAAGCAGACAGTTAAGACGGAGCGTTAACCAAAGTTAGATGAACAAGGATGAGTGGCAGGGGGTGACGATCTGGACCGTGGGCCACTCGACCCGAGACTCGGAAGAGTTCATTGAGATTCTCAAGTCCCATTCCATTGCAGCACTAGTCGACGTCAGAAGTTTTCCCAGCTCGCGCCGGTTCCCGCATTTCAATCAACCACAGCTTGCGTCTGACTTGAAGGCGGCGGGAATTATCTACCAACACAATCCGCAGTTGGGCGGGCGACGACGGCCATCAGCCAATTCGAAAAACACCGCCTGGCAGAATGCTTCTTTTCGCGCTTACGCTGACCACATGGAAACTGCGGAGTTTGCTGTAGGGATAGAAGGCTTGCTAACGACCGCGCGGAAGTTTGCAACCGTGATCATGTGTGCCGAAGCGCTGTGGTGGCGCTGTCATCGGAGCCTGATTTCTGACTTTCTGAAGGCAGAAGGAGCGAGGGTCGTTCATGTTGTGGATGCGAAGAAAGTTGAGGAGCATCCCTATACCAGCGCGGCCAGGATAATTGAGGGAAGGCTTTCGTATCAGGGACTATTTGCGGAGTAGGTTGAGGGCTATTCCAACAGGCGAAGACAGGATTTATCATCTGTCATTATTCGAAATGATAAATAATAACTTCCGCTCCTGCTCAAGCCCGAGCCTAAGGTGAAACCTTAACTTCCACCGCCCTTGCTGTGCCAAACCTTTTTCTTGCTGCCTCGCTTGCGACGCTTCACTCCCGTTCGACGCGGAATCTTCTTCGGGTCTCCAGTCGCAGCCTTCTTGACGTTCCCGCCTTCATCCTCGGCAATCTCAGCGAGCGTACGCCGCGTCAGGATTGAAGCGGGAGCTATCTCAGTGACCTCATCCTCCATCGTGTAATAGTCGCGATGCTTGATCAGAAGCCATTGCCGCTCCCTGCCGGTTCGCACTAACACCCAGGACCCCTGAAGCTTTTCACCGTTAAGGGAAAACTTTAACTCGCCTTTTCTGATAGCTCCGCTTACGTCTTCAGTTTCTGGTTCATAGGTTCCGTAGTCCCAGACCATTACCGTTCCGCCACCATACTCCCCTTCGGGAATAACTCCTTCGAAGTCTGCGTAGTCAACCGGGTGATCTTCTACCTGCATCGCCAATCGTTTGACGCTAGGGTCGAGCGACGGGCCCTTGGGTACTGCCCACGACTTCAACACTCCATCGGCTTCAAGTCGGAAATCGTAGTGGAGAGCAGACGCGCGATGCTTTTGAATAACGTAAATGCGGCCGCTCTTCGTCGTCTTCTTCTTCGGACCAGGCTCCGGTGTCTTGTTGAAGTGCCGCTTCTTTTTGTACTCAGTTAGTGAAGCCATTGAAGAAAGTTGATGTGATGCCTTAACCAGCTAAGCCATTTTCAGGAGGCTTGACCGAGCGCCAACTCAGGCGCCGCCTCTTCATCGTTCTCAAATAGTTCTGCCTGAATCGGGTCGAGACCCAGCGCCTGACGCACCCGACCGAAACTTCGCCGGTGAATAGCAATGGCCCCGAGTTCCTTCAAGGCGCGACAGTGTTCGGGGGTGGGATAACCCTTGTGGGAGGCGAAGCCGTAGCCCTGATAGAGCGCGTCCATCTCAAGCATGTGCGCGTCGCGGGTCGTCTTAGCAATGATCGAGGCGGCCGCGATGCTGGCGGAGAGCGCGTCGCCGCGAATGATGCCGCGTTGGGGCGCCGGGCATTGAGGTATACGCCGAGCGTCGACCAGAACGAAATCGGGCGCCGTGTTCAAACCGGCGACAGCCCGCTGCATCGCCAGCAGACCGGCGTGGTAAATGTTTATGCGATCAATCTCTTCAACCTCAGCAAAACCGTAAGCCCAGCAAACGGCGTCCTGCTTAATCTGCGCTGCCAGTTCGTCTCGCATTTCCGCATCCAGAATTTTTTTTGAGTCGTTAAGGCCGCGCAGTTTGTAGTTCGAAGGAAGGATGACCGCGCCGGCAACTACGGGTCCGGCAAGCGGCGCCATACCGGCTTCATCAACACCCGCAACCAATGAGTAGCCCTGTGCCCACAGATCGATTTCGAAGCGGAGCAGAGTGTGAAGGCGTTGCCCCTCAGAACGATTGCTGCGGTAGCGGCCGCGAATTCGTTTAGCAAGGTGGTGCGCGCCGGCGCGGGTGTCTAGTTCCAGGGCTTCAAGTAAACCTTTAGGCACAGGCCGGTTTCGCTCAAGAAACAGTTCCTTGAGTTCAGGAATAGATTTGCCCAATAGATCTTCGACTGAAGGCATTTAACTAGTTCAACCTTTACTTGAGTTGATTCCGCGCGTTTTGCAAAGGAAATGGTATTCTAAAACGAAAAGTTAGACTCCGCGACCTTCGCAAGAAATATTTAACGTTTGTTTAGTTGAGAACTCTGTGCTCGCTGACCGACTAACCCCAACACGCCTTCGTCAGTTAGCCATATTGCCGCTGGTGTTTTTTCTCGCCCAGGGAATTCACTACTGGCAAATCAATCAACTCGGTCACATGCTGTGGATGTGCAACATTGGCAATCTGGTGCTCGCTGCCGGGTTGTTCCTGGAGAAACCTGTGCTGGTGCGCGTCGCGGCTTTATGGATGGTTCCGGGCGTGGGCGTTTGGTTTCTTTACTACGTCATGCCCAACTGGGGAAAGTTTCTTAGTGGAGGGCTAAGCTATAGCGAAGTATTCGGGATTCTGTCGTCGACACTGGCGCACATCGGCGGTTTCATCGTCGGAATGATCGTGTTGGCGCGGATTCGAGTAGATCGCTTGGCCTGGCTTTACGCCTTCGGCTGGTATTTCCTGGTGCAGTTGGCCTCACGACTAATCACACCCGCAGAACTAAACGTAAACTTGGCGCACAACATTCAGCCAGGTTGGGAGCAAACCTTCAGTAGCTACTGGAAGTTCTGGCTTGTCCTGACGCTGACAACCGCGGTTTGTCTCTGGCTGCTGGGATTGTTATTACAGAAACTTTGGCCGGCGGCACCAGGTGAAATAGAGGGGCCGGTCGTTTAAATCCAAGCTAATCCCGACGCAGTCGCGTGTAGTACCCGGAGTCATTCGTATCAGTCAACTTCTTCCGTAACACGGGTGCCGAACTCCGACTGGCGGTGTCGTCGTCCTGCCGGTTGGCGGGATTGAAAATATAACTGTCGCGCGTGCGCACGGCGAGGTTCGGCTGGTTTACGCGAACGCGAACTTGTCGCCGCTGACCGGCTTGCACGGGCGCTTTGGGGTAGTAACCCAGGGTATATTGCTTTCTGAGTTCGTCAGCGACCTGTGCAAACGCGTACGAAAGATTTTGCGTTGAATCCGCCTGATAGTTTCTAGCGCCGGTGCGGTCCGCAAGCTCATGCAGGTAACGATTCGCGATTTCATACTCCTGTCTGCTATTGCCCGAGCCGCCGCCACCACCATGGCGGCGATTTCCCCTACCGAATACTCCTCCAAGAATTTGACCGAGAACATCTGACTGTGAATTTGGCCAATTCACAGAACCTCCGCCTCCCTGATCGTCGTAGGTGTCGTATTGCACTGGATACACCAGTGCGTCAAGTTCTTCTGCATCGCGGACATTACTGTCGAAAGATGCATGGCGACTAGTAGTGTCGACGCCGTCAGTAAAAAGCACGATTGCTTTTCGGCCTTGCACTGAGCTCAATCGTTGGTTCATCACCATGTCGACGGCATCATAAAGGCGCGTGCCATTTCCGGTTTGGGTTTGGCGAATTGCGTCACGCAAGCGATAACGATCGCTCGTGAACTCGCTGAGCACGCGCACCTGATCGTCAAACGACACAACCATTACACGGTCATCCGGTCGGAGTTGGTTAACGAAGGCGATCGCTGCGTCTTGAATATCTTCGAGCCGGAAACGTGTCGAACCACTGGTGTCGAGCATGAGCACAACCGAAAAGGGTTTGTCGACCGACGAGAAAAAAGCAACTGATTGTTCGACGTCGTCTTCCCAGAGGCGAAAGTCTTCCTTGCGCAGGTTCGGAATGTAACGGCCATTGCGATCGGTAACGCTCACCGGCAAGGTTACTAAGGTAGTGTCGACACGAATAACATCGCCGGCCTCAACTTCTTCCGGGCCCGTCGGTCCGTTTGCCTCGGGAACACCGGAAGTTCCAGCGGGTCGATTGGCGCCGCCCAGAACGGGCGGCTGTATTGGAGTTCTCGTGTTTTGGACGGGCTGACCAGGATCTTGTGACACTCGTCGCGGTCGCGTCTGGGCCTTAGCGCCAAACGAGAGAATTGCGACGAGGGACAGGAACAGCAAGCAAAATGTAAATCTCTTCACGGAGGAGCTCCTTGTTGACGACTGAACAGCGGCAAACGCCGGCGTTCACGTTGGGAGAAATTTCGGGATGATTAGCCTGTTTAGCAGGCTGAGGAGAGAGCGAACATTCGCAAGATACTCTGCCACAGCCGCGCTGGCAAGCCCCAGCGAAGCGGGCGACTCACTAAGACGAAGCGTTAGACCGAAAGGTTGTCGTGAGAACATCGCCGTGACTCGGGATTTGTGCGATTATCTCGACCCTACTCTATGCGGATTCTCCGGCGGCTTCATTACTGGTGGTCGTTGTTCGTCGCAGCGGCGTTGCTTCTTGTCTTTGGGCCGCCGGTTCTGCTCGTTGCCTGGTTAACCGGGAATCACGATCTGGTTTATCCGTGGGCTCTCTTCGGCGCCAGGAATTGGCTAAGACTCAGCGGCGTCAAAGTCCATGCGACTGGCGCTGAGAATCTCGACCCCAAGCAAGTTTACGTTTTCGTTTCAAACCACCGCTCTTATCTGGACACAGCCACACTTTTCATTTACACCGGCCGCAGGCTCGGGCTGCTTGCTAAGAAGGAATTGCTCAACGTCCCCATACTTGGTTATGGAATGGGTTATGTGGACGTGATGGCAATCGATCGCTCAAACAGCGATCGCGCGCGCGAGACTGTCGCCGCCGCCACTGCGCGCATTCGTAACGGCAGATCGTTCGGTGTTTTCGCAGAAGGAACTCGCGCAAAGCCGGGCGAGTTTCTTCCGTTTAAGAAGGGCGCGTTTTTTATGGCGGCCCAGGCGGGTGTGCCAATAGTTCCAGTAGCAATCAAGAACACTGACTACTTAATGGGTAAGAGGACAGGCGAAGCACGGTCCGGCACGATCGAGATGGTCATGCTGCCGGCCGTGCCCACGTCCGGGTGCAACTCCGATCAGGACGTTAAAGCGTTGGTCGAACACGTCCACGAGCTGATCGGCAAAGAACTAGGTGCGGAACAGCCGTCGGCCACGGCAAGCTCCTAAGGCTTGCGAGGCGTTACCGGCGGCGTAACCGGCGGTTTCTCCTCTTTTTTCGGCTCGTCCGTGGTTGGATCGATTTCAATGATCTTCACCTTCGCACGCGCCAATTCAAAGTCGGTGTACTTCACTTTCATGCGAATGTGAAGAACTTCGCCGCTATCGAAAATTAATTCCTCATCAGCATACGAGTAAGTGGGAAACCAATAGCGGCCATCGATCTGTTCACGATAAGTTTCAACGGTGGGAAATTTGTTTTGTTTGGTCTCAGGTACGCCTTTGCCCTTAGTCTTCACGATCTGCAAGTCCTGATCTTCAACCCAAACTCGACCCAAGAAAAAGCGCTCTTTGCTTTTCTTTGGATCCGGCATCACTTTGGGTGAAACGTCGAATACGTAGAGATTCAATTCGTCAATTTTTTCTTTGCCCACGTACTTGAAGTCGTACTGAGAAATCTTTGATGGCTCCAGGGCGAATGGTTGAATGCCACCGAGGTCATCAAGATCCTCCTGGGTCACTGCCTGGAAGGAAGGCATCGGAAAGTAGTTAATCTTTTCGTAGCGCGCACCTTGATCGTCAAAGGTAAAAAGCGAAACGCGGTGATACTCTCCAGTTATCTGTCCACCCATCCCCAGGCTCTGAATGACAGCATCGCGTTTGAACGAATACTGGGTTAGCGCCCGCCGAAAACTAGCCTCCTTATCGGTAAACGCCTTAACAATGCGGTTAACCTCGTCCGCCGAAAGCGTACTTGAACTGAGGGCTGATTGTTGGGCGCTGACAAAAGAGCTGATTGTTAGCGACAACGACAACAAGGCAAACAGCCGAAGGAGACTTCTGACTGAAAACTTTTCGCTCATCTTTGATTCCTTACTTTTCGACAACTTCTGCCGCACGAAACTTAACACAACGAAGGTTAACTGCCCCCGTCAGATGCTTCGCGAAATCCGGATGTTGCCAGCGACTTGATTCAGGTTAGGCCTCCGGCCAATACATAACCTCGTCTTCGGGAGTTTCTAGTTGCAAATTTTCTTGCATCTGGTGTAACGTGCCCCGTGTAGAAGCATTTATTCTCAGGTTCCTTCCTGATTACACGGAAACGCCCAAGGCATTTCACTCACGCCCAAGTGTTACCGGGGAATTCAAAGGTACCTCAAAGTAGGGGGATCTCAGTTAGGTCCTCACATCGGTGACCGGCGACGTGCGAGATTTCCCGTGAACCTCTGGCGCGAAAGCGCTTGGCAACGCAGAGCGGCCGCGTTGCTACACGGGAAAACGTTAGATCAAGCTTTGGGAGGAGCCTGATCAGCAGCTTGTGACCGATGATGTGCGCGACGGCTGCCGCTCCTTCTGGGCGGAGTGGCAACTATGCCGTCGCGCACACCCCAGCACCTACCAACACCATGGGTTTTTGCGTTAGTTGGCAAACTCTACTTCTATACGATGGGGAATTATTCCGCACTCGAATCCTTCGGTAAGTAAACGTTGCACTGCTTCACGGCCGCGATCGGTGTAGTCCAGGGTCAGATCGTTTACCCACATCGCAACAAAGCGGTCCGCCAGGGCCGGATCCATATCGCGAGCAAATTGCATTGCATAAGCCAGTGCGTCCTCACGGTTCGCCAGCGAATAGCGGATACTCTCGCGGAGGCAATGGGAGACTTGGTTAATAATGTCGGCGCCCAGTTCGCGCCGGATGACGTTACCGCCCATTGGCAACGGAAGACCCGTTCGCTGATGCCACCACTCGCCCAGATCGAGCACCTTGTGTAGACCCAGAGACTCATAAAAGAGTTGCCCTTCATGAATCAACAGACCGGCATCGACGCGTCCGGACTGGACGGCGTCAATAATCTTGTCGAAAGGCACTACCTCGAATTCGAAGTCGGGGTTGAAAATTCGTAGCGCCAGGAAAGCGCTGGTTAGTTTTCCCGGGACCGCGATTTTCAGTTTGGAAAGATTGCTGGAATCGACGTGCTCACGAGAGACAACGATTGGCCCGTAATTGTCACCAATCGAAGCGCCATGAGGCAGCAGCAGATATTTGTCTGCGACGTAGGCATAAGCGTGGAAGCTTATGGCCGTGACATCATAAGTGCCGCGAAAGGCTGCTTCATTCAGCGTTTGAATGTCTTGCAGTACGTGAGTAAACGTAAGATTTCCGGTGTCCAGTTTGTTCGTCGCCAGTCCATAAAACATAAAGGCGTCGTCAGAGTCCGGTGAATGGGCCACGCTAATTGTTCGGGTTTCGGTAATTGTCGGCATAAGGCTGTTCTATCTATTTGAAGTTAATCTCAAAGAAGCTAAACCAGGCTGACGTCCGCGCGTTTCAGCGGATTGTAAATTGTGTCTCGCTCAACCGCTTCAAAGCCCGCATCTTCGATCAATGCTGCTAGTTCATTGCGCGACATGCGCACTTCATTGTTGGACTCGATTGAATAACTCTCGGAGAGTTCACCCCCGTCAGTGATAGTGCCGTCGATATCGTTAGCGCCGTAGTGGAGCGCGACCTGGGCCAGTCGTTTCCCGAGCATTACCCAGTAAGCTTTCACGTGATCGAAGTTGTCGAGCAGCAAGCGCGACACGGCCATTGTCTTCAGTGAATCGACACCGGAAGGTCCGGGCAAATGAGCCAGCTGCGTGTTCTCAGGATAAAAAGCGAGCGGAATAAAACACTGGAAACCGTGTGATAGATCTTGCTGAGCACGCAAACGAATCATGTGATCAACTCGATCCTCAGCCGACTCGATGTGACCATAGAGCATGGTTGCGTTTGTCTTTAGGCCGGCGGCGTGGACTTTCCCGGCCAGCTCCAGCCAGCGATCGCTGCTGCATTTGTGGGAGCAGATCATTGAGCGCGTCGGTTCACGAAAAATTTCAGCGCCGCCGCCGGGACACGAGTCCAGCCCAGCCTCAATCAGCTGACTGATAACGTCTTCGTCTCGCATCTTGTAGAAGCGCGCGAAGTGATCGAACTCGACCATCGTAAAAGCTTTGAGGTGCAGTTGCGGATAATGTTGCTTCAGGCCTGAAAGCAAATCAGTGAAGTAACTAAAGGGAAGCTTTGTATTCAACCCGCCGGTGATGTGCAGTTCAGTCGCGCCTTCCTTCACTGCCTCTCCGGCCACACGCAAGCTGTCATCGATGCTGTGGGTGTAAGCATCCGGCTGTCTTGGCGTGCGATAGAAGCCGCAAAACTTGCAGTCGACGTAACAGACGTTCGTCGGATTCAAGTGACGGTTCACATTGAAATAGGTTGTGCGCCCGTGTTTTTGCCGGCGCACGCTGTCGCCCAGTTTGCCGAGCGCTGTTAGGTCATCGGTCGCAAACAATGCCAGCCCATCTTCCAGGGAAAGTCTTTCGCCGCCGGCTACTTTCTCGCCGACAGCAGTCAAAATTCGGTCAGTTGAAAAGTTCATGAAAGAGTCCTTATCAGCGCGGCGCCTCCAAATGTCACCAGCAAAATCAGACTGACAAAAGCGTTCATGGTAAAAAACGCGGCATTCAGTCGGCTCAAATCGTCGGCCTTTACCAGGCGATGTTGATAGAAAAGCAGAACGCCGGTGGCCGCTACTCCTATAAACGCGAATAGCCCCAGCTGAGTTCGCCAGTAAAGAGCGATCAACGCCGCGAAAGCTCCCAGGTGAAGCAGGCGTGCCACCCAAAGTGCGCGCGCGACCCCGAAATACCGGGGGATTGAATGCAGTTCAGCCTGCAAGTCGAAATCATAATCCTGACACGCGTAAAGCACGTCAAAGCCCGCCGTCCACAACATGACCACCAGCGACAGCAGTAACGGGATTGGACTATCGAGCGTACCGCGCACAGCAATCCAGGCGCCCGTTGGTGCGATGCCGAGGCACCAGCCAAGCACCAGGTGCGACAGTAAAGTCCAGCGCTTGCTTAGCGAGTAAAGCAACACGCTCGCCAGCGCCAGCGGCGCCAGAATCAAGGTGAGTCGATTAAGCATCGCGGCCGCAATAAGAAAGAGCGCAGCCGAAACCAGGGTGAATGCCCAGACAAAACCTACTGACAGGATACCAGCGGGTAAGGCACGACTAGCGGTGCGCGGATTAAGCGCGTCGAAATCACGATCGGCGATTCGGTTGAAAGCCATCGCCGTCGAGCGCGCGCCAACCATCGCCACGGTGATCCAGAATGCCTGGCGCAGCGTTGGCACTCCGTTGGCGGCTAGTACGGCGCCGAGAAAAGCAAAGGGAAGTGCGAAGAGCGTGTGCTCGATCTTAATCATCTCGAGCGTGGTGCGTACATTTCTGAGGAGCGCAGTCATTAATCTTCAGCGGCTACCAGGGCGCCTTCTTCCTTGAGTCCCTGCCATTGCGTGGTCCGCGAGTGCGGCACACCCAGATGGTCAAGGACGCGAAAGACAAAATGATCGACCAGCGCCTCGATGCTTTGTGGTCGATGATAAAAACCTGGACTTGCAGGAATGATGTGTGCTCCCGCGCGCGAAAGGCGCAGCATGTTTTCCAGGTGGATGGCGTTGTACGGAGTTTCCCGCGGCACCAGCACCAGCCGCCGACTTTCTTTGAGAGTCACATCAGCAGCTCTGTGAATAAGATTAGTTCCAGCTCCGGAGGCAATCGCGCCCAGCGTTCCCATTGAACACGGCACAATGACCATGCCTTCCTGCGGGTGAGAACCTGACGACGGCCGCGCGGCGATGTTGTCCAGACGATGCAGATGAATCAAACGCGAATCAGAAGGAAGGCCCAACCAGCGATTAATTGCGGTCCGATCAGCTTCTGTTAGATCAACCCCCAGCTCAACTTTTGCGACTGTCTTTGCTGACTCTGACAGGATCAGGTTAATCCGTTCAACTACTCCGCTCGCGGCCATGTGGTGGAGTGTTCGTTGCGCGTAAATTGAACCAGATGCGCCGGTGATTGCGACAGTAAATTCCATGTTTCTTTCTCTAACTGAATCTTACTTGGCAGCTAAGGAGCGTGCAAGTTAGTGCGTTTCGGTGCGTTGATCGCAGGATGTTAAGATGTCCGCCCAGTCAAACAACGAGAGAACCCATGAATCTGCAGGAACTCGAAAAACTTTTGGCCGCCTACAAGGCAGGCAAACTGGATGAGGCTGAGGCCGCTCACCGCATTCAGAATCTTCACTTCGAAGATGTCGGCTACGCGCGGGTGGACCATGGCCGGGCTGCGCGACAGGGATTCCCCGAAGTTGTGTTTGGCGCCGGCAAAACTCGTGAGCAGGTGGTTGGCATTGTCCAGCACCTGGCCAAGCACTCACCCAACCTGCTGGTGACGCGCACAGATGAGGGCACATTTGGCGAAGTGAGAAACGTGGTTACTGAAGCCGAGTGGCACGAATCGGCCCGACTGATTCGCATTCGACGTGACAAAACGGAACTAGGTGTCGGCGAGATCGCGGTGGTGACTGCCGGCACGAGCGACATACCGATCGCTGAAGAAGCGGCGCTAACCGCCGAAGCGATGGGCAATCGCGTTAAGCGTGTTTGGGACGTTGGTGTTGCCGGGATTCATCGCGTGCTGGCCGAACGATCGTTGCTGCAAAGTGCACGCGTGGCGATTGTCGCAGCGGGAATGGAAGGCGCGTTGCCGTCAGTAGTTGGCGGTTTGGTGAGTGTTCCCGTTATCGCTGTTCCCACTAGCATTGGTTACGGCGCTTCATTTGGCGGCGTCGCAGCATTGCTCGGAATGCTAAACTCGTGCGCTTCGAACGTGACGGTAGTAAATATCGACAATGGTTTCGGCGCGGGTTTTGTAGCGAGTCTGATCAATCGGAAGTGGGAAAGCACAAAGGAGTCGACTAGCTCTTGAAGGCATTTACAACTTTCCGCGGGAAGTTGAAGCGGCTGGTTCTTGACGAAGATGAGCCAGCGCGCGTGGCCGCATTCCAGTGGGCCTTTCCCGGCTTTCTCGATCCGATTATTGAGGGGCGCCCCGCGGGTGAGGACCAGGCGCCGCGGATGCGTAGGCGACGGTACTCCGGTGGACTTTTCAGCTCCGGTAAGCCTTTGCCCCGCGGTCGGTACAGCACCGTTTGCACAAACTCAGAAGGCGATGACGGTTGGGGTCTTTGTCAGGAACTGCGTGCCTACGCTGGGTCGACACTGCGACAAAAGATCTTTGCCTACGACCTTGGGGAATCATCCCTCCAGCAGATGTTCCGAGAAAAAGGTTGGCTCGTGGGACAGAAGATCGGTCTCCACTTCAACGATCCTGACGGCGAGATTCTTGCACGCTATATGTCGATCGGCGACGCCGTCAACATTAGTGCCGCAGATCCGGGGTTCTGGCGTACCAGCGTCGATTACTTCGTTGAGGATGTCGCGATTGATGGCACGGTGGACTTGCGCCTTCCTGCGACACAGGAATGGTTCTGCGAAACATTTCGCGAAGGCTATGGAGATTTTTGGAAGAAGCCGGTCGGGAAAAGTGTCAATCGCTTTCAAGAGATGTTGACTACACTGATGTGCAGCGAACTCGGCGGTAGTCCAGTAACCGATGCGATTGGTCTGGCGCTAAGGATGATGGGAGCGTCAGCGCTGATATACCCCTCGGCCCGCTGCGATGTAGAAGCGGTTGTAATTGAGGGGAATCTAAAACAATGGATCGGCTTTAACCTCGTCGACTTTAGCGGCTGGGAAATACAAACCAGCGAGGATGAAAAGGGACTTCAATTTGCTGATCCCGATCCGTGGGATATTCCCACCGAGTGGCCCAACTTGCGCTGCGAGATTGCTGAACTAACCGATGACCGAGAGTTTGCAGAACATTGGAAAGGCTCATGGCGAATCTCGGGCGTTCGCGAGGGTCACGAGAAATTTTGGGAGGCGGGGGGTCTCCTTGGCGGCCGCGAAATAGGCGAATGGGACAAGCAGGAAACAAATCTGGCAGGTGATTTCATCCGCGGACTCAACCGTCGTCTTAAGCAAACTAAAGTCGAAGACGAAGACGCTAGGTAAGGAAACGGCTAAAGGCCCTCTCGTTGGCCGGTTCGTACAGGCGGACCATTTCTCGAAACTGAAATTCTAATGCCCAACGATGCGATGCTTCGTTCGCGTTCTGGTTTCGGCCGTCATCTTCTTAGTGCGCTTGTCTCGCAGTCCCTGTGCTCACACATCCTTCCAGGACGGCCGCTGATCACTGATAACATTCTCAGAACTTCCATCACCAGTTAACGCTTCGACTTCCCATTCCGTCTTACGAAGCAGGGCGGAGCTGTGCACTAAACATTTAGTTCTTCATCGAGAACATCAGGAGGCGTGTGTGAAATTTTCCCAGGTGGTGCATTTTATTTTGTTGGTCGTTCTCTTTTGTAGCGCCAATCAAATTTTGCGAGCTAGCGAAACGAATGACGGATCGATCGTCGAACGTAAGACCTACTCCTTCCCAACGTATGAGCAGGCGGTCGAAAAGACGGACGTAGAAAAGTATTTCTCCAAACAGCAATACCAGAAGGCGGTTGCCGACCCTCACTTTCGATTCGAAAAGCTGAAATACATGAGCGATGGTTTGAAAGTCGTCGCCTACCTCTACGGTCCAAAGCGACGGCCGGGT
Source organism: Pyrinomonadaceae bacterium (assembly GCA_035472495.1). Taxonomy (GTDB): domain Bacteria; phylum Acidobacteriota; class Blastocatellia; order Pyrinomonadales; family Pyrinomonadaceae; genus PSRF01. Next base: position 214,566 of record DATIPD010000013.1, read on the forward strand.
AAACCACTACCCGCGATCATTTTCAACCGGGGCGGCGCAATCAGAGATGATATCGCCCCGGAACTGGTTCCTTTCTTTCACGATCTCGCGGTGGAAGGCTTTGTGATCGTCGCCCCGATGTACCGGCAAAGTGATGGCGGGGAAGGCCGAGACGAAATCGGCGGTGCGGATCTGGACGACCTAATGAATGTCATACCGCTGGTGAAGTCGCTCGGCTTCATCGATGTGAAAGACTTATTTATGTACGGAGAATCGCGCGGTGGTGTGATGACCTATCAGGCAATCAAAGAAAACTTCCCGGCAAATGCCGCGGCCGTTTTCGGAGCGTTTACTGATCTGTATGACCTTATTGCGGCACATCCCGACGTGTATTCTCAGAAGATGCTCAGCCAGTTCTGGCCCAATATCGACACTCAAAGAGACGAGCTGATCAAAGCCAGATCAGCGATCTATTGGCCTGAGCGTCTAAATGTTCCGCTTCTGATTATGAACGGCGGCAATGATAAAGGAGTAAGTCCCACGCACTCTCTCAAACTCGCCGAGCAGTTACAAAAACTGGGTAAGACTTATGAGCTGGTCATCTATGCCGAAGACAATCATTATTTGTCTCTCAATCACGAGGATCGGGACGGAAAAGCGCTGGCCTGGTTTGAGAGGCATCGGAAAAAATAAGGGCGTGCCCTTGACTAGTTCTACCCGACCCGCATTGACGGGTCTACTGAAGCTGTTGTAGTTTCAACCGCAACAAAAGATCCTAGCCCACTTCACTTGCGGGGGACCCTCATCTCATGCTGCGTTTTGGCAATAAACCTGCTTCTGAAAACCTGGAAGATCAAAAGCCCAATCCAGATTCACCGCCGCCCAGGACCTCGCAGATAACCCAAAATAAGGTCCCGCAACCGGTCCTAACCCAACCAACGAGTGACCCATATCGGTTAGTTGGGGTTGAGGTGCCGGTCAATTACAGCGATTGGCGTACCGAGAACTTGAGGTTGCTTAAATACGTTGGGGCGGGCGGCATGGGAGCGGTTTTCTATGCGATGTCGCCCCTCAAAGGGCCCCTCGCCGTTAAGATTCTCAAACCGGACATCGTTGCTAAGTTTCCGCAGTATGCCGAGCTTTTTTCTCGGGAAATTGCTGCGGTTAGATCATTGGTCCATCCCAACATCGTACGATTCGTGGGTGATGGAAAGATGATCGCGGGCATTCCGTTTCTTGTTGTTGATTGGTTAGAAGGTGAAACCCTGGACCAACATCTTGGTTCAAATCTTCCACCGCGAAAAGTCTTGAGTCTTTTCGAACAAATCGGAGCTGCGCTTGCCTTTGCGCACAGGCAGAAAATAATTCATCTTGATATTAAGCCCGAAAATATTTTTCTGGTCCCGAATAAACATGGGGCCGGCGAGAGTGTGAAGGTGATCGACTTTGGGCTCTCGCGGATTCTCAGCACTTACAGTGGAACGACAGTCACTCGGTTTGCAGGCTCGCTGCACTATTGCTCGCCGGAACACTTTGGCGGGAAGGTGAGTCCTCGCAGCGACATTTTTAGTTTGGGAGTTTTGCTTCACCACATGCTCACCGGACTCTTGCCTATTGGCGCAAGTTACATTGCCGCCAAACAGGGTGGAGGCGAGCTTCCTAAGCTGCCCCGGCTGGTCGGCCTCGAATCGACAATCAGCGATGCTCTGGAGCAAGTTACTGAACAGGCCACTCGACGGGATCCCGACGAACGCTATCAATCGGTCGAGGAATTGCTAAACAGTCTGCGCCTGGCTCTAGATCCTCTGACCAAGAACGAAGCATCGAGTAGCATCGATGATATCTCCGAAGACTCGAATCACATCGCCGTGGAAAGCGTAATTCGTTCTGAGGTCAAGGTTTGGTTGAGACAGGAATTCTCATCATTGAACAGTGTCTTGACAAAGCTGGAGGACGAGGCAATTACTCTCTACGGAGCCTATAAGTCTGATTTTGTAATCTATCGTCAAGAATGGCAAGAACCGAAAAAACTTTTGTCTGGAGTTATCGTGCTCGTTGACGGTCATCATGATCTCAGGTCGATAATGCGCGAACTTGCGAAACACATTGATTCTCAATTGACGCTAATCGTTGTCTTTCGTCAGGCCACCAAGGCCAGTGCAGTCGGTCAAGAACTATCGGCGATAGTCTCTGCTAATCGTCACATCACGGTTGTGGCTGGGTGGTATAGTGCATTAGATAACCATTTCCATTCCATACTGGTGCCTACCGCTCTTCACGAACTGCTTTACTTCCCCTATTGATCGAACGTGGGATATTACGGATTGATCAGGTTGTTGAGCCGTTCGGCCCAATCCTGATCGAGGTTTTGCAGAATGTTGTACTGCTCCAGCGCGCCGTCGCGATTACCCATCGCGAGTTGCGCCTTGCCGAGGTTGAAGTAGGCCCTACCGAAGTCTGGTTTCAAACGAATCGCCTGCCGAAAGGCTTCCATCGCATCCGGGTACTTGCCCTGCTCCAGATAAGCTTCGCCCATGCTGTTCGGCGCGTTCGGGTCTCCCGGTTTCATAAGCGACAACTGCTTGAAGATGTCGATCGCTTCTGGATACTTCTTCGACTTCAAGTACCGAGAGCCAAGCCGTTCGTATGCACTGGTGTAATCAGAACGCAAACGGATCGCCTGCTTGTAAGCTTGAATCTCATCATCAGCTCGTCCCCAATCGCGATAGACAAGTCCCAGTGCGTAGTAGGCATCGGCCGCGTTGTACGGATCGAGCCGGATCGATTGACGGTAGCTGTCAGCGGCGTCCTTGTATTGCTTGAGGTAATAGCTCGCTAGTCCGATGTTGAAGTACGACTCCGCCGAGGGCCTAAGGCTAACCGCTTTTTTTGAAGCCTCGATCGCGTCGGCGTGATGGCCAAGCTTCTCCCGGCAAAAACCTGCCTGCGCCCATGCTTCGGCGTAGTTGTTGTCTGACTCGACCGCTTTTTCAAAATAGGCGAGTGCGTTTTCGCAGTCGTCTTTGGAAAGAAAACTGAGACCATCGCGAAATGACTGCACAGCCTTGGCGCGTTTGTTCCTGCCGGTGGCAGCGACCAAATCCGACAAGGCCAGCAGGGCGCCGCCGCTTTGCAATTGCGAAATTCGCTCAGAAGGAATTGCGAAGTTGACGCTCTGGCCGCCGGTTATTTGCAGCGTCGCCACGCCAATCACCTGTCCCTGCATATTCACGACCGGACTGCCGCTTGATCCCGGTGAGATTGGCGCAGTGATTTGAATGATGCGTCCAAACGTTGGAATGTCGCGCACTGCTGAGACGATGCCGTTCGTTACACTGCCCTCCAGGCCAAACGGATTGCCGATGACAACGACGCTTTCGCCTTCCTGTGGGGAAGTCTTGTCCAGCGACAGAGGACGGACCTGGTTTGGCGGCGCTTCAACTCGCAACAACGCGAGGTCGCCTTCAGCGTCGACAGCGATAACGCCCTTAACCTGGTAAATGCTGCCGTTGTACGAATGGACTTCCGCGCGGAAGGCGTTGTCGATGACGTGACGATTGGTAACTACGCGGTCAGTGTCGATAAAAAAACCACTCCCACGCGAGAGTTTTTCTCCGCGTGAGTCAAAAGTTTCGATGGCTACTGCTGATGGTTTGATACGACGGACGAGTTCGGGCAGCAGATCCTGTGATCTGGCGCTCAAGGGACTGAGTAGCAAAACTACCGCGAGGCCCAGCAGTGAGGCACCTCGTTTTGAATTGAAGACTGAACGTCCAAACGCTTTCATAGCTGGTGAATATCGTACCAGTTTCAAACTCGAGATGGGGAGTATGCCTTAACGCAAACCCCGACGGGTCGGGTTTGCGGGTCGCTTGAGCGTCATTCATCCGTCGCAACCCCAACGCGTCGGGGTTTGCGTTACAAATTCGGAGAGGGTGCCTGAAAGCTTCGATACGCTTCTTCGAAGATCGCCCTGGTCGACTTGTGCGAACCGAAGATAAGAATGCCAGTCTCAGAACTGAAGTAATGCTTCTCAAAGCTCGTAGCAAAGTAGAACCAGGAAACTGCGCCATTGGGCCAGGGCGCTTTGCCGAGCCAATTGAGCGTTGAGTTGCCGGGTGCAAATTGCTGCGCCACCGGCTGCCCAGACAATGTTGGACCAAAGAAAAGGACGCTGCCGGGTAGCATCACCAGTATGCCACCGTATTCCCAGGGAAAGATTTTGAAAAACGCTTTGAAGCGTCGTTCCGAAGCGTAGCGAACTGGAAACCACGGATTGTTGCCGATGACCTGCTGGTTCGCGCGCAGCGCGGCTTCACGCGCCCGGTTGCGCGTCGCCTTCTGATAAAACGCGTAAATGAAAAAACCAACCAGCGGGACAAGGAAGAGCGCGAGGAACGCCAGCGCGGCGATGATTGCAACTACTGCCTGTATTTGATCGTCGTCCATTTATTAGTGTTCGGTTCTGAAGGAAAACGCGCCAGCGATTCCTCTAATGACCCGCGAGCGCGAGTGCCTGGACCTTCGTAACTACGTCAGTCAGCTTCACGTCTTCGCTCTGCTTCGTTGCGCGGGTGAAGAGTTCAGCCTGTCCGGTCGCGATTTTCTTGCCGAGCGTTAAGCGATAAGGAATGCCAATCAAATCGGCGTCCTTAAACTTCACGCCGGCGCGCTCATCACGATCGTCGAGCAAAACGTCCAATCCCGCCCGTTGCAGGTCCTTGTAGAGTTTTTCTCCCGCTTCGCGCAGTTGTTCGTCTTTCATGTTCGTGACTGTAACAACCACATCAAAGGGCGCAATGCTCTTTGGCCAGATGATGCCATCCGCGTCGTGGTTTTGTTCGATGGCCGCGGTGATGATGCGTTCGACACCGATGCCGTAGCTCCCCATGACGATCGGCGCGGGTTTGCCTTCCTCAGTTAGCACGGTCGCGCCCATCGACGCAGAATACTTCGTTCCGAGTTTGAAGATGTGACCAATCTCCATCGCTTTGTAGACGTCAAGTGTGCCGGTGTCGCAACGCGGACAAGCTTCACCAGAGCCAGCCGTGCGCAAGTCGACCCAGCGATCGGGTTTGATGTCGCGCTCGATATCCACACCACGCAGGTGATGATCGTCTTTGTTAGCGCCCGTCGTCATGTTATGCCGGTTCTGCAGCGCGAGATCGGCGATGATGAGTAACTGGAAGTTAACTTCTTTGGCTTTAGCTCGCGCGCCGACCCCACCGAGGCTGCCGGCACTTGCGCCCAGCAACTCGCGAATCTCTTCAGGATGGGCTGGACGGACCGCCGTCGCTCCCAAACTGTCTCCCAGTTTCGTTTCGTGCAATTGATGATCGCCGCGCAGCAAAGCCAGCACCGGCTGCGGCTCGTTGTTGATAGTCGCGACGTACACGAGCGATTTGATCTGGTGGTCTGCGCTGGCCCCTCCGGAAAACTTTTCCAGATCTTCGATCGTGCGCACTCCGGGCGTGGGGAATTCCTGCGGAGCATCAGGTCCGGCAGGATCATCGACGGACGCAACTTTTGAAGTCGCCTTCTCCAGGTTGGCGGCGTAACCACAGTTCGCACAGCTCGCGACAAAGTCTTCGCCCGCGTCAGTCTTCGCCATAAATTCGTTCGACTCCGAACCGCCCATCGAGCCCGACGATGCTTCAACAATCGAAAACTGAATACCGCAACGCCCAAAGATCCGTTTGTAAGCTTCGCGCTGATCGATGAACGACTTGTCCAACCCAGCATTGTCTAGGTCAAACGTGTACGCATCTTTCATGATGAAACTTCGTAGGCGCATCAGGCCCGACTTCGGCCGTGCTTCATCACGAAACTTCACCTGAATCTGATACCAAACTTGCGGCAGTTGTTTGTAGGAACGCAGTTCGTTGCGCGCGATCGAGGTGAACACTTCTTCGTGCGTCATGCCTAAACACATATCGCCCTGCTTGCGATCCTGCAGGCGAAACATTTCGTCGCCGATGGCGTCCCACCGGCCTGATTCCTTCCAAATCTCCGCCGGATGCAGCGCCGGCAGATAAAACTCCTGCCCGCCGATGCGATTCATCTCCTCGCGCAGAATCTGCATGATCTTCAGAGCGACGCGCTGGGCCAGCGGCAGGTACGAATAGATTCCCGCGCCAAGCTGGCGAATCAAGCCGGCGCGCAGCAAGAGTTTATGTGAAATGACTTCCGCGTCAGCGGGGTCTTCGCGGAGAGTTGGGATGAAGTGTTGTGACCAGCGCATTAGGTTTTTGTGACTGACTTTCCTGAGATAACTACAACGCGCATTCTCGCTTAGCATTACGGTTAACGCAAAGTAGTAGGACAGGCATTCCTGCCTGTCCGTTTCTTGCATTCGTTTTTAGTCAAGCGAGGACAGACAAGAATGTCTGTCCTACCTAATTGCGACCACTGTTTGCGTGATGTAACATCAACTCCTGCCGCATTTCGTTCTTGGAGATCAAAATGAAAATCGCGCTCGCGAGCGATCACGCCGGCTTCGCCGAAAAAGAACGCCTGAAACCGTTGCTCGAGGAACTTGGTTTGGAGGTCGAGGATTTAGGCACGACTTCCGAAGGCTCGGTTGATTACCCTGACTACGCCCGCAAGGTAGCGGAGCGAGTTGCTGCCGGTCAGGTTGAGCAGGGCGTACTCGTCTGTGGATCCGGAACGGGCATGGCGATTACGGCGAACAAAGTGCCGGGCGTGCGCGCCGCTGTCGCTTGGTCGGAAGAAACAGCGCGACTGGCGCGGCAGCATAACGATGCGAACGTCATGGCCCTGGGCGCGCGGACGACGCCGGCGGGGACAATACCAGATATTGTCAGGGCCTGGTTCGGCACGAGCTTCGAAGGCGGACGCCATGCGGAGCGCGTGAAAAAAATCGAAGACAATTAGTCCAAAGTCAAAGACCAAAGACCAAAGACCAAAGGTCAGACATCAGTTCTCAAGTTCAAAATTTCAAATCAGGTGACCATAGATGACCGATCTAAGAAACGCACCTCTTTCAGAAGTCGATTTTGTGATTGCGGAAGCCATCGATAACGAAGTTGGCCGCCAGGCTAATGGGCTGGAGTTGATCGCTTCGGAAAACTTTGTCAGCGAAGCGGTACTCGAGGCGGCCGGTTCAGTCTTCACGAACAAGTATGCCGAGGGTTATCCCAGGAAGCGTTACTACGGCGGATGCGAATGGACTGACGTAGTTGAGCAAACTGCCATCGATCGCGCCAAGCAAATTTTTGGGGCCGACCACGCCAACGTACAACCGCACAGCGGAGCGCAGGCAAACATGGCTGTTTACCTGGCCGCGATTCAGTATGGCGATCAAATCCTGGGCATGAATCTTTCGCATGGTGGCCATCTTACCCACGGTCATCCGATGAACTTTTCCGGGTTCAGTTACAAAGTTGCCGACTACGGTGTCGCGCGCGAGACCGAACAGATCGACTATGACGAACTGCAAAAGATAGCCGAGGAGCACAGACCAAAGTTGATTGTGTGTGGCGCTTCAGCCTATTCGCGCATCATCGATTTTCAGCGCATCGGCGAGATTGCGAAGAGTATCGGCGCGCGCATGTTTGCCGACATCGCCCACATCGCCGGACCGGTGGCTGCCGGGCTTCATCCATCGCCGGTGCCGCACGCTGATTACGTGACCACCACTACCCACAAGACTCTGCGCGGCCCGCGCGGCGGCTTGATCATGTGTCGTGAAGAGCATGCTAAAGAGATCGATCGCAAGTTGTTCCCGGGCGTACAAGGTGGACCGTTGGTGCACATCATCGCAGCGAAAGCGGTGGCCTTTGGTGAAGCTTTGCGTGCCGACTTCAAAGATTACCAGCGGCAGGTTTTAGCTAACGCCAAAGCGCTTGCCAACGAGTTGCAGCAACATGGACTCCGGCTTGTTTCCGGCGGTACTGACAACCACCTGATGCTGGTTGACGTTTGGATGGACGGCAAAGGAATCACGGGCAAAGACGCGGAGAAAGCACTCGAACAGGCCAACATCACGGTCAACAAAAACACAATTCCGTTTGATCAAAACAAGCCGTTCGTTGCTTCCGGATTACGCATTGGCACGCCGGCGGTTACCACGCGGGGCATGAAGGAAGATGACATGCGCGAGATTGGCCGTCTCATCGCTGAAGTGATCCATGCGCCGCAGTCGGAAGCAGTGCAGGGAAAAGTACGTCAGGAAGTGACAGACCTCAGCGCGCGTTTTCCGCTTTACCCCAAGCGTTTGAAGCAGCGCCACGCGAATCCGTGACATCAATTACGTACGCGCGTGCAGTGTTGAAATTGTCTGAAACTTAAAACGCCATGACACGTCGGCGAAATTTTCTTGCGTTGGTTGTCCTGCTTCTCCTGGGCGGATTGTGTTCATCGAGCAACGCAGGTATCCGGCCGTCCTTTAGTGTCGACGTTTCTACCTGGCGGGCCACTCACATCGTCGTAGTCACCGAAGGTAAAACAATCGACGGGGAATTTACCGTCATCGAGTCCTGGAAGGGTGACCTCACCGCGGGAGATACAATCAAGATCCCCGAGCTTGCTTCTTTCAAGGACGCATCAGCGAGAACCCTCGGTGTGTCCTGGTGGAGCCACGACAACGACAAAGACAAGAAAAGATTAGTCGTGACTGGCAATCGGATGGTTCTGTTTCTTAAGGAAGATCAGAACGGAAAGGCCCTCGAACGCGCGCCGGCTCCGACACTTTCGCTTCACTGGAAGACTTCCGATTTTTATCACGATTGGAGCACCTCGGCTGTTTGGATTGAAGAAACAAAAGTCTACGGATTCATTCAGGTGATGAACCCCGGTCCAAGCATCTTGATCTCGCTTTCGCAGACGGAAAGTGAGTTAAAGAATGAAGTGCTCGGAATCGACGCGACTCACGACTCTCTGCTGCAAGCCATGGCAATTGAAGACCCGGCGTTGCGGGCTGAAGCGCTCGCTCCCTTCGCGCAGAATCAGCTCTATTTCGCGAGGAACGATTCGTTTGAAGCGCTCAGCAAAATCGGAAAGCAAGCCGTTCCTGTTGTCCGCAAACTGCTGGCTGACGAAAAACTACTTAGTGTTCACCATCAGCTGATCGAGACCCTGGCTGAAGCGGGGGAAGGTGACGTGGGGGCTGATCTAACTCAAGTTGTGCAGCAAGGCATCGAGTATTGGAAGAAGACTGGTCCCATGTTGCAAGGAGGCTGGTGGAACGGGAATGGCCTGGCATCCCTCGACGAAGCTCAGCCATTCAGAGACCAGTACATGAGGGTATACACCGCGCTGATGGCGTTAGGAAAACGGCCCTATCTTGATTCAGAAAAGCCGGTTGTGCAGTTTCGCGAATTGTGGGGCTCGATGCCACAGCTTGTTGGCGATACTGGTCACGATCAAATGACTGAGGCAAGTGATGGTGTGTTACGAGAAATTGAGCGCGTCAAGTCGAGTCGCAGCACAATTCGGTTTGAAGGCATGCGCGTTTTTGGCGAGTCGCAACTGGTCCGCGCTCTTCGAGATGAACATATCATGACCGACGATACGCCGTTGCGGTCAGACCAGGTCGAACAAATAACTGCAACTCTCAAGCGAGTGATGTCCGACGCTGGTTACTTGCACGCGACAATTGAAGCGCGCGATGAGTTGTCTGACGCAAACGTGAAGGCGCTCACTCTCATCATCAATGAAGGCGAGCAGGTCAACATCGCAGATATTCGATTTGTCGGTAACAAGATTTTTTCGTCTGCAGTACTGGCACAACAGCTCCGCGAGTGCATGGCAGAGGATCAGACGGAACCCAAAATTCAGTACGATGCCCTGGAGTTTGGATTGTGCCTGCGCCGCGCTGCCAACTTTGTTAGAAGCAAAGGCTACCTGGAAGCAAGTCTTCATGACCCCGAGATACACGAGATCAAAGATGGGTTAGTTGTTTCAGTCCAGGTTGACGAGGGAATTCGCTACCGTCTCGGTGACATCACGATTTCAGGCGCCAAGGCGATTGCCACGGACACGGTGCGCGGCATGCTGAGTTTGCAAAAAGGTGAGTTCGCTGATTCCGAGAAGATCTTCAAATGGTTGTTGAATGATGTTAAGAAAACCTATGACGAGTTGGGTTACATTGAGTATCTCGGCGAGGCCGAAACCGAGCTGCAAAAACCTGCGAACGGCGCTACCGAAGGCGTTCTGAATCTTAAGGTGACCATTGAAGAAGGCGCGCAGTTCAAAGTGCGGACTATCAGCTTTGCGGGGAAGCGACTCCCGGAAAAGAAACTGCGGAGTCTTTTGCGTTTGCGACCCGGAGACGTCTTTAACCAAACACTTTTCGAGCAGGGGATTGTTGAAATGAACAAAGTGGAAGACTTCGTCCCTATTAGCCTGGAGCGAGATGTCAAATTCACCACCGATGAAGAACACGGGCTTATCGATATTCTTATCAGGATCGATAACCTGTCCATCGATCCGCAGGAAGATTTAAGGCTCCCGAATCCCAAACAATGAATGAAGTTTTCGGACCTGACGGTCTGATCGCCCAGGCACATCCCGAGTATGAACATCGTCCGGGCCAGATCGACATGGCGCGTGCGGTGATGCGCGCGTTTGAAGATCGCAAGCACCTCATTGTGGAAGCGGGCACGGGCACGGGGAAGACGCTAGCTTACCTTGTGCCGGCGGTCGCTGCGGCCGTTGGTGGTCGCGGGCGGGTCATCATTTCGACTGGCACCAAGAATTTGCAGGAACAGTTAATGGAGAAAGACATTCCGTTTCTGCAGAGCGTGTTGCCCAAGAGTTTCAAAGCGGCCTACATGAAGGGACGGAGCAACTACGTTTGTCTCAGTCGCCTGGGACGCGCCGAAAGTTCTCCTGTGCTCGACGGTCTCGAGGAAGTTGATTACTTCGATGAAGTGACGCACTGGGCGAAGTCATCCGCCACCGGCGATCGCGCCGAGTTATCGAACTTGCCCGAGTCGCTTTCGTTCTGGCGGCACATTGATGCGCGGTCCGAAACCTGTCTGGGTCAGAAATGTACCGACTTCGACGCCTGCTTCATCACGCGCATGCGCGAACGCTCCCTCGATGCCGATATCGTGGTCGTCAATCACCACCTCTTCTTTGCCGATCTCGCGTTGCGAAACAACATGTACGGGTCTGTGCTGCCGGACTATTCGGCCGTAATCCTCGACGAAGCGCACATGATTGAGGACGTCGCTTCTGAGTATTTTGGTTCGCAAGTGTCGAACTACCAGATTGATGATCTGCTGCGCGACGTCAGCGCGGTGCCTTTTGAAGAAGCTGAGGCGGATCGCGAGATAACCAGGACTTCGGCGCGCGTGATGCGCTTCGCCGACAACTTTTGGATGGGCTTTCGTGAAGGGCGTGGCGAGGAAGGACGTTTTCCTCTGACGCCGGGAACGTTTCTGGTGCGGAATCGCGAAGGCGAAATGCAACCGACGCCCCTGGGCGATCTTTACGTCGCACTTGACGGCGCGCTTGGCCGTTTGGAGACGACGCTTGATGCGCTGAAGGACAAGCCCGCCGAAGTCGAAAATCTGGTGCGACGGATTCGGCAAATGAAGTTTGATCTGCAGTTCATCGTTACCGGTCAGGACAAGAAATTTGTTTACTGGACCGAACGCCGTGGGCGGGGCATTTTTCTGCGCGCGTCGCCGATTGACGTGTCGGGAATTCTCGACGACAAACTGTTCTCGAGAGTCGACACTGTCGTGCTGACTTCAGCCACGCTGTCGAGCGCCGGAAACTTTTCCTTCATTCGCGAGCGACTGGGGCTCGATTCGGCGGAAGAGTTAGTGGCGGAATCGATTTTTGATTACGAAAACCAAACCTGTCTTTACCTGCCCGCGAAAATGCCCGATCCGCGATCACCCGAATGGTCGGCAGCCGCGGCGGCCGAAGTAATCAAAATCGTCAACGCTACGGAAGGGCGCGCCTTCGTGTTGTCGACGAGCCTGGCGGGAATGCAGTCGCTTTATGATCAGGCGATGCCGGAACTCGACTATCCGTGTTTTCTGCAGGGCAGTGCAGCAAAAGGCCGGCTGCTTGAACGCTTTCGTCGAACGCCTAATTCAGTTTTGTTTGCTACGTCGAGCTTCTGGCAGGGCGTGGATGTGCGCGGTGAACAGTTGTCGTGCGTGATCATCGATAAACTGCCGTTTGCGGTGCCGACTGATCCGATAGTGTCAGCGCGGCAACGTTACATCGAAGATACTGGCGGCTCGAGTTTTTATGAATACAGCGTGCCCCAGGCGATCATTAGTTTGAAGCAGGGACTGGGACGGTTGATTCGCAGTACGACTGACCGCGGCGTGCTGGCTGTTCTGGATCCGCGTCTCCGAACGAAGGGTTACGGAAGGACGTTTTTGCAAAGCTTGCCGCGCTGTCGCATCACAAGCAACATCAATGATGTCGCCAGGGTGTTTGAGACTGGCGCCGCAGTAGCTGGATAATGTCGCGATAAATTTATTTTGTTTCGTACCTCTCTTGAGAAAGGAAGAACACATGGCCTGGAAGGACGAAGAAGACACGACAATCTACAAAGTGGTGTTGAACCACGAGGAGCAATACTCAATTTGGCCTGCCGACCGCGAGAATGCCCTTGGCTGGAAAGACGCCGGCAAAACCGGCACCAAGGCGGAATGCCTGGAGTACATCAAGGAAGTTTGGACTGACATGCGGCCGCTTAGCTTGCGCAAGAAAATGGAAGAGGCCGCAAAAAACCCGGTCGAGTAAAGAAGGAAGCGAATCCAGTGGCAGGACAATTTGAAGTAATGATCGAGCGCAACTTCTCGAGCGCGCATCAACTGCGTGGCTATAAAGGGAAATGCGAGAACCTTCACGGACACAACTATCGCATCGAGATCTACGCGCGCGGCCGGGAACTAGACAACGTCGGATTGCTGGTCGACTTTGTCGAGTTGAAAGCAGCGGCCGACGAAGTCGTGTTATACCTTGACCATCGCAATATCAACGAGCTCGATCCTTTTATCCAACTGCAGCCTTCAGCCGAGAATTTGGCGAAATATATTCTGGAGCGTGTCGGCGCCAAAGTTACAGACGAGCGGGTGCAGATTTACAAGGTCAGATGTTTTGAAACTCCGACGAGCGTCGCGACTTATCAGATTGATTGATGTGCAGAGCCGCGATCAGGCCTCATCGGCCATGGCGGGCAGGGGACTAAAGGTTATCGGAGTTTCATCGGCCTGTTCCTCTGCGGGCTTAGCCGGCAAAACGTCTTTCGCGTTCATGCGATTCTTCCTGATGTAAGGCCTCTCGCAGAATCGATAAAACACCCACGCAAAGATCACGGTTGCCGGTACCACGATTAGCAGCGTGTTCAAAACGGGCGGCAAGCGGCGAGTGATGAACCACCACGACTGCATGATCACTAACTCGTGCGTGAGATAAAGCGAGTAAGAAAACACACCTACAATCGCAGCGCCAGTCACCAGTCGCCGACCGAGACTTGCGAAATCGAAGTTGCGCGCATTTGCCAGGGTTAACTGCAAACTCTGGCGCCATCCTTGTTCGACCTGGACGAACCAATTCACCACGATGAAGAACCCGAGTCCCCACACGGGATGGAGCAACATCCACGCGACGGTATGAGGTACGGTGTCTTTTTGAGTGCTAGGCAGAATTAATGAGGTCGCTGATGCGACCACGATCGCCGCGACGCCCAGTCCTAAGTTACGACACCAGTTTGGCAGTTTCACCAAACCGAAAGCAGCTTCAACCGCCAACGCGCCAAGCGCCCAGGTGAACCAGTGTGAAGCCGCTGCCTCAGGAACGGGAACACCGACCTGGAATTTCACCCAGATCAAATGACTGAACCCAAACCAGCCCACCCTAACTGCGGCACAGATGAGCAGAGTCGGTCCCCAACCCCAGCGCTTGCGTAGGAAGAGCAAAAGAAAATAAGCCAGGTACAGTTGCTCTTCCACCGCCAGTGTCCAGAACACGCCATTGATACTGTAAACGGTATGCGGGTCGAGATTGTGAAGCATCAAGAGGTGCATCACGACGTCGTAAGAAAAAGCCCGCGTTACAGGAAGACCTGTCGTTAGGGCGGCCATCACCATGAACAATGAGAACGCGATCAGGTATGGCGGATATAGTCTGCGAAGGCGACGGCGCCAAAAACTCCCGAACTGAACTTCGTGCGGTTGTTGTTTAGCTTGTGAACGAGCCCATTGCAGGTGGATACAGAACCCGGAGATGACGAAAAACAAAAAAACGCCAATGTAGCCAAACGAGCTGAGAAACTGCAGGAACTGTACCGGCCAACGGAAGAAGTTGTAGGGAATTACGCCGTAGTTTTGCCAGAGCGCATGATAGAAGACGACGCCCAGGGCAGCGACGCCACGCAACGCGTCAATACTCTGAAAACGGCCGTTTAGGGGATTGCGGCTAACTGCGTTCATCAAGCGGAAACGAGGGACGAAACGTCGATGTTGTACTTTCGTATCTTGCTATACAGCCGCGGGCGATAAATGCCAAGCAAATTTGCAGCAGCTTGTTTGTTGCCGCCGGTGCGTTGCAGTGTCTTTTCGATTACCAGTCGCTCGATATCTTCGAGCGTCATGTTAGGTGGCACATCCCAGGTAGCGCCGGCAGCCGCTCCTTCCGGAAGCGCGCCATTGTCAAACGGCAAATCAACGGGCTCAATCCGATTTCCTTTGGCGAGCAGCACGGCGCGTTCGATTACGTTCTGCAATTCGCGCACGTTGCCTGGCCATGCGTGTCCGAATAACCGCTGATAGGCGGCCTGGGAAACGCCGGCGATTGGGCGCTCATACTTCTGCGCGTATTCCTGCAGAAAATGTTCGGTCAAGAGTTGAATGTCTTCACTTCGTTCCCGTAAAGGCGGCACGTGGATCGTGATCGTGGAAATGCGATAGAAAAGATCGTCACGCAACAGGCCGTCGCGGATGGCATCGGCAGGTGGGCGGTTGGTCGATGATATCAGACGAAAATCAACTGCATAAGTTTTTTCCGATCCGATCTTGCGGTAACTGCGTTCCTGAAGTACGCGTAGCAACTTCGGCTGAAGTTCGACCGGCATCTCGGCAATTTCGTCGAGCATTAATGAGCCACCCGCAGCATGCTGTACCAGGCCTTCTTTGTCAGCGTGCGCTCCGGTGAAAGCACCTTTCGTGTGTCCAAAAAGCTCCGACTCGATCAGTTCTTTTGGCAGGGCAGCACAGTTTACTTTGATGAACGGTTTGCGCGATCGCAATGAATTGTAATGAATAGCATTAGCGATAAGTTCTTTTCCGGTACCTGACTCGCCGACAATCAGAACGTTCGCGTCGGACTTCGCTACTGACTCAATTGTTTCATAAATGGTTTGCATCGGCTTCGAGGAGCCGATGATGTTGAAGTATTCAGAACGCGTCGAAAGCTGCCGGCGCATGTTCGCGTTTTCGGTCAGCAGTTCGCGTTGTTTCAAAGCGTTTTGAATTCTGCGCAGGAGCGTGTCGAATTCAAAGTTGTCTTTCTCTACAAAATCGAAGGCGCCTGCTTTGCTCGCTTCAAATGCTCTCGGTCCTGACCCATGTCCGGTAAGCACGATCACTTCGGTGAGCGGCTTTGCATCTTTGATGTGACGAACGACAGCCAGACCATCCATGTCGGGCAGCTGCAAATCGCAAATAGCGATATGGTGACCGCCCTGATCGAAAAGCTCGATGGCCTCCGCCCCGGTGGCCGCTGCGTCAACCAGATAATCCTCTTCAATCAGATTCTGTTTCAGCGAATCCGCCATCGTTGGCTCGTCATCAACGACCAAAATGCGCACATCTTTTTTTTCCACGAATCGTCCTCCCTAACTCGTATTGTTCGGTTGCTCTACCAGGTTTTTGTTTCAATTCAAAGGCAAACGAACGCACAAAGCGGTGGCCTCGTTCCCAGCGGAGCCTCCGTGCGCTTCGATTACCCTGGCTGCCAGCGACAAGCGAACTTCGTCGCTTCCAGCAAATGAGTGAAACGGATCGTGATCGATGGAATTGAGTACACGCCACTCTATGACACCAATTCGTCCGCCCCGACCGTCCTCACTTTTCAAACCAATTTCCAAAGCAGCTTCCTTGGGTTGGTTATTCAACATCTTCATCGCTCCGAGCGAAACCGCCTTCAGCGCATCGGCCAACGAGAACGGATCAAAGTGACCAATCAAAGGAGCTGAATCCACCTCGAGTACAACCGCACGACTCAAGCTGCCGGTTACCGATTGCTGGCCACTCAAACTCTCAGCGTTCAAGGTCGCGGTCACGTCCTGCAGAATCTTTTCCAAATCAACACCGTGCTGTCTTTTCAGCTCAATGGGCCGCCCGATTTGGCCGATCATCGAGACGTCTTTGGCCGTTCGATCGAGGCCCGCAATCAACTTGTTCACAGTCTCCAGCTCATCCTCGGGTCGTCCAGTCTTCTCCATGCGCTTCCGCAGAAACGTGGCATAGAGTTTGAGACCGTTAAGGTGATTTTTTAGATCGTGGACAATTTGAACGGAGGCTCGACCAAGTGCTATTAACGCCTCGCGGTCCTGAGACTCTGATATTAGTGGCTTCATCTGGCTCTGGTGCATTTCCTTTACTTCGCCAGGCTAGCTGCGGTTTTGCCAGTGAAGTGTATTGAAAAACCCGAAGGGGGAATTCGATATGTTGTATTTCAGTGCGCGATCTTAGCAAAAAGCGGCGGCGTATTCTAGTGATACAGTCCGCCCCGCCGCCCCCGGAGGTCTCTTAATAGTTGAACTCAATCACTCAGTCAGTCCCAACCGGAGGAATTCTTACCGTGGATGGCGATGATCAACTTGCTACGGTTCTCCTGGTTGAGGACACCGAAGACAATCGACAAATGATGAGACGACTGCTCGAAATGAGCGGCTATCGTGTCATTGAAGCGGTTAATGGAAGACAAGCCGTCGAAGTTGTAATTGCCGCACGACCTGAACTCATTTTGATGGATTTGAGTTTGCCGTTTGTCGATGGGCTGGCAGCAACTCGCGAAATTCGAAGTTTGCCGGAGTTCAAGACTGTGCCGATCATTGCAGTCTCTGCGCATGACACCGCGGATTTTCACAGCGAGGCGCTGGAGGCCGGCTGCGACGTTTACGTTACCAAGCCAATCGACTACCCGGAACTGGAAGAATTAGTGCAGCGTCTGCTGAACAAAAACGGAAAAACGACCTCGTAGAGAGTCGGTTTCCTTGCCGGAAACATTTTCTGGTCCAGCGTGTCTAAGTTGCTGGTAGCCGGTGATTCCTTCGGGGAGATTGCAAAAATGGTTTCCAGCGCACTAGAATCCAACGCGTCATCCATGCTCAATCCAGAACGACAGGTTCCCGATTCTGATGATTCGAGACGCGTAGTCATCATTGTCGTTGCCATTGTTGCAGCGGTAGCAATCGCGGCGCTTTTTTATTTTTTGATGCGCTCGAGTTGGGGGAACCCCAGTCAGCCTACTCTGGAAGGCGCATTCCGCGCAGGCAGTCCGGAGTTTACGCAGTTTCAACCGAGGATCGTTCTGGATCCAAATCCACCTGAAGCATACGAGTCGAAGCAAGCGTTAGGCGGGATCGTCATGACGCTGCAGACGGTAGCCCGTAACTTTACGGGCAAAACTCTTGCTGGGCTTGAAGTCACAGGTTACGTGGTGGACCACCAGGGACAGGCGATTCGGCAGCGGGCGGTGATTGTTATTCCGGGGAAACAATCGGAGTTGGAAAACAACCGGGGAATTCCTGTCTTCGTGATGTTGGAAGGGATGACGGACAAAGACGACCGGGCAAATATTAAGATGGAAGTGACCGCCTTCAAGTTCCAGTAAGGTCGACCAGCCAATCTTTCTAATTCAAAAACAGTTCTTCAAGTGATTGTCGTAGAGGTTGCACTGAGACGAGCTTGCCACCCGCTTTTCTCAACGCAGCAATAACTGCATCAACCTCCTTCTCGCTATCAACTTCAACTCGCAACCCTGCCGGCGTCGTGGTTAGCTCAAAGTGGTTGCCTGCTGGTAATTGCGGCCGAAGAGTTGACTCGTCTATACCGCTGATCACTACTTCGACGCCGCTGCGAGCGGTCACTTGCTGTCGTAGTTCACCCAAAGACCCAACCTGATCAAGTTTTCCGCGTTTGAGAATGGCAACGCGATCGCAGAGGACCTCAATGTCTGACAGGATGTGCGAACACATGAATACAGTCTTGCCTTCCTGACGCAAAGCTGCGATCAAATCGCGGACTTCCCGCCTACCGATTGGATCCAAGCCGCTCATCGGTTCGTCGAGAAAAACAACTTCCGGATCGTTAACCAACGCCTGAGCTAAACCAACTCGTTGCAACATGCCCTTGGAAAATTTTCTCAGCTGAGTGTTCCATTTAGTCTCGTCCAACGTGACGCGTCGCAATAGTTGGTTCGCGCGATCTTTACGCACTTCCTTCGGCAGTCCAAAGACCTGGCCACAGAAGTCGAGAAACTCGAAGGCTGTCAGGTAGTCGTAGAAATAGGGATTCTCGGGCAGATAGCCGATGCGACGATGCATAGAAATGTCGGCAATGTCGCTACCAAGAATTCTGGCGCCGCCTGCAGTTGGAAAGATTAGACGCATTAGGAGTTTCAGCGTTGTGGTTTTCCCGGCGCCATTTGCTCCGAGGAAGCCAAAGATTTCACCCTGATTGACGGTAAGCGAAAGCCCGTCAAGTGAACGAACTTTGCGCTTACGGACGAATCCGACTTCGTAGTCCTTTGTCAGATTGTCTATTTCAATGACGTTACTCATGGCGACGAAGAATTTGACAGCTCAGAATCGGTCAAAGGCTTTGGAGTTAGGATCGATTTCCACTCCGCAATTGTGCGTTAGCAGAAAGGCCGTCCCGCTTGGGTCGAGCGGTGCGCCGGACGGATCGACTCGCAGTTGCGAGTTTCTCAAGAGTGGCAACGCCTCCACCCACGTTGCCGGACAGCGACCAGTCCTTACTTTAAAGTCGGCGATGATTTCGCGCAGCCGATCACGCGAATCCAGTGCCTCCAACTTAAGTAAATGGCTGGCTGCATTCTTTTTCAATTGCTCGTCCTGTGCCTGCTCAAACATGCGTACGTAGATCTGACGCGCGGTCTCCCGGCTGCCGCCCTCGTGTGACATGCGGGCAGTCATAGACTTCAGCCAGGAAGGGGCTCCCGGGATTTCGGATCCCTTTCCATAGGCTTCTGCCGCATTAGTAAAATCTTTCCGTTGCCAGTAAATAAACCCAAGTTGTTGGTAAAGTTGCCAGGCTGAAGGATTGGCCGCAATACCTTTTTTAGTGATCCTGATCGCCTCATCAGGATCGATTCCGGAAAGCACAATCGCAGCATACTCGTAAGGTTCGATGAACTCGGGATCCAACGTGATGGCGGTGTCGAGCAGAGGCGCCAACAGCTTCAAATTCAGTTGGCCCAGTTGGTCCAGTTGTAAGTCCTTTGGGCCAGCGACAACCTTTCGTCCCACGTATTGAAGAGATCTCATCCAGTACCAGTCCGCAGCGAGACTGTTAAAGCACAGGCTGATTCTTCTCATCGACCTACCGCTAACATAAAGTTGCTCGTCGTCCGACTTTGGATCCGGTAACACCGGATTGCTATCAAGATGGTGGGCGGCGCCGGCGAACGTCAGTGTTCCGACGACAATAGTCAAGAGTGCAGCGGCTCGGGAATTTGTTCGCCAGTTCATTTGAAATTACGCTTTCCAAAAACCCACATGGCGACTGACAACACCACGGCGATGTAGGCTACCGTGTACAAAAGTAGCCAGCCAATTTGCGCAACGCCAGGCACGACTCCGCGCGCGGCGGGGGCGATGAAACTCAGATTTGCGAGATTTGGAAGGAGATAATACAGAGCTGTAAGCAGCCATTTCGCGCCGACGCCGCCTAGCGATTGCGCCAGTGTCTTCAAGTCAGCGCTGAAGTGACCAATAATGAAAAAGAAAAAAGTGAAAAGGGCCGAAAGTGCAGGCGAGGAGAAACATGAGAAGAGCAACGCTATGGCAGTAAGCAGTAACAGTTCCGCGTAAATCAGAAGAACTGCGGGCCAGATTCGAAGTGCCAGAGGATCCCAACCGCCATTTACAAAGATCAGGGCCAACGAAATACCGCTGCCCATTATCATTACGTTAACCAGGAGCGTCGAGGCCAGACCGATGTATTTTCCCAGTAGGAACTCACCGCGCCCGACTGGCTTTGCAAAAATTGCGTAGACCGTGCGTCGCTCGATTTCTTTGTAGACCAGACCCACGCCGACAAAAATCGCGATGAACACTCCGAAAAGCAACAGCGCGCTTAGTCCGAGGTCGACGATGATCCGGCGTTCCTGTCCGCCCGAGAGCTCGCCAATAAAAATTGCTGCTCCGGTGAGCAGCAATACAAACAAAACGAGGTTGTAAAGCACGCGGTCGCGAACGGCTTCACGAAAAGTATTGCGTGCGATGGCGGAGACTCGCCAAATAAAACTGTCTGCGGTCGGTTGTGAATTACGAGCGACGGTGGTTGGTAACGTAGTGTTCACAAGTCCTTAAGGACATTCTGGATTTACGTAAGCCAACTTACTCTATACCAAATCTTTCAATTTTCGAACAACGAGAATTTGCTGGCGGCGCTAGTTGCCGACGGCCGGCATGCCGTCTACTTCTGACCGATCCGCCGGCGCGGTCATTGTCGTATCTGCTTTTGGCACGCCGTCCTCACCCATTGCGAATCGACGGGTGCCGGTTTGAGCGAAGCCGCTGGTCACGAGGGGGACCCCACTAGCGAAAAACTGAGCTGCCATGCCTGATGAAACCGGAGTTGCTGTGAAGGCGTAACCTGCCTTGACCCCTGCGCCCAGAACCTCATCGGTGAGAAATTGGCCTTTTAGGTCATTCAACGTTCCGTACGACCCATCACCTGTAGTTGCTCGATAAGCTGCTTCGCAACTATGGATGGTCCTTAAAGATGATTGTGCGGAGCCTTCATTAGCCGCACGTTTAGAAGCCAGGAGACTGGGGATCGCAATCGCGGCGATGATACCAATGAGAGCTACCACGATGAGCAGCTCTATGAGGGTGAAGCCCTGTTTAAGATTCAAATTTTTCATTTGTGCTCCTTCGTTTCGGCTTTCAGCGCCCGAGCATGGTCCGAAACGTCCAAGAAACTTTGTTGTAGCGCTCTTCAAGGTTGTTGCGAGCGCATTCGCGCGCGCCAACCCTGGTTAACCATTTCAGGGAAGCGGCGCTCATTCTCCTGTAGTACTTCAAACAAGCCGGCTTGAGGATTGAGCTTTCCGGGCAAGGAGATATTCTTGTCTTTTTGGGCGGCAGCGTAAGCAATATCGATATCGTTATCGATTACCTGCTGCCATCCCCGTGCGGCGTGTGAGTTAATTGCCAGGGCACGTGCAAATTCGTTTTTCGCTTCTTCACTTCTGCCAACGCGGGTCAGTGCCGCATAGTGGCGAACGAGCAGAAAAATTGATGAAGGGTAACTCTTGACCGCCGCAGCGAGAGTGCGTTCAGACGAGGCCGGATCGCCAGCGGCTTCTTGAGCGGCGGCGAGGTAGGCATAACAGACTGAACTGTTGAAGCCTCGGGCGACTGCGTAGTTCAAATAATTTGCAGCTTCGACTGGGCGCTGGCGACTGTTAAGCCACATTCCATAACTGAATTGCGTTGCCGGGCTCATTGGAAAAACCTTCAGTGAGGCGCGGTAATATTTTTCAGCCTTCGTTGGCTTTCCGCTTGATTGCGCCACGCCGTCAAGAATAGATCCCGTCGCCTGAGCTGTGAGCATGCCGAAGATTACGAGGACAGACGCAAGGGCGATTGAACACGCATTCAGACAGAAGCGTTTGCTCAAGTGAACAACTCTCAATGGGTGAGTTGTGTCAGGAGTTTTTTCGGCAGCTAAACTCACAAGAATTCCTGCGGTGAAAAAAAACATGAGGCCCCCGCCGAAATACCTAAACGACGAGGCGCTAGCGCCCGAGCTAATTGCGAAAGCGAACATGGCACCCGCGGCCCCCAGAGCCGGGAAAATCATTTTGCGATTGTGTAGCGCTCGTCGGAAGGCGTTTAATAACTGCGCCGCGAATAGAAGCACACAGAAGAATCCTACCAATCCCAGCTCGGCAAGCATCTGTAAGTATTCATTGTGAGCATAAACGGCTAGTAGGTCCTCATTCATGCCGGTTAGCGAGCTGTTTGGGTAAGTGGCCGCGAACTCAGCCCGCCCGACTCCAAACAGCGCGTCGTAGTTGTTGCCTCCGACGCCCGCAAGCGGGTGAAGGCGCAACATTTCGAGAGCAACGCCCCAAAAGAGAAACCGAACTCTGGTGTTGTTGTCTTGCGCGGGGTTCTGTGTAAGCCGACCCACGGTTGACGGAGATCCAAGGTGCGGACTGGATGTTGACGGTAATGTTTGAACCGCGAGAACCACAGTCAGGCAGGCGACTAACAAGATCAAACGCAAAGCCGAGTGTTTGGTAAGGGATCTGCTTAGGACTATTCCTACAATCAGAAGTCCATAACCTGCGACTGCGCCGAGGAAGGGAGCTCGTTCCAGAGACTGGAGAGTTGCCAGCCAACTTAATATCGCGATGCAACCCGCCGAAAGCGCTTGCTTTGTCTGTTTGGCGTAAAGACAAAAACCTGAAAACAGGATGGACGCCATGGCCATGATCTCACCAAAGCCGGCGGAGCCACGCAATATTGGTTTGAGGTCAGCGCGAAGATTTCCATCGGTGAGTGGCGCGCCAAACCACGACTCAATCGCGCAAGCGATCGCCAAAATCGAAACTATTCCACCGAGTACGACCAGGGAGGAATGGATTTTCTTTGAGTCTTTCGCTACGTGCGTGATGATTGCGAAAAAAACGAGGTAAAGAAACCACTGCGCACCCAAATGGATTGCGGCGTAAGGTGTGACGGCCCAGAGGCAGGAAAGCAGGATCCAAAGAACAAACGCCGCTAACGTTAGTACCATGAATAACGTGCGACGCTCGGAGCGGATGCTGTTGAATTTGTTCTGCTTCGAGAGGATGCCAAGAGTGAAGGCGAGCAGTAGCGAAAAGCTAAGTTCTTGACGCCATGACAATCCGCCAACCGAGGGTCGGGGGAGACCGGGCATGTGCGGGGCTAAAAGCACTGCGGCCCAACAAACAGTGATGAGGTAAAAGTTCTGAGAAAAATTTCGCACCAGGCGGAAGCGCGATAGTAGAGCGGATGGACCGGAGGTCTGAGTTTCTGATCCGCCAGCGGAAATCTGCGTGTTTCGCATTTGCTGCTCTAGTGCAATTTCGTTATTCACGATGTTCACGCGGTCTGGAAAGTGGGTCTTTAAAGAACAAGCACAGCGGGTTCCTTGCGGCACCGCGCTGTGCTTGAGGTTGAAAGTAAGGATTTCAGCCTAGTTGCCGATAGCAGTACCGCCGGTCGTCGTCGGAGCCGTTGTCGCGCTCGCTGCGGCGGCGTAAATCACGCCCGTCGCATCTGACGTGAACTGGCGTGTACCTGTCGCTGTACCCGTGCTGATGTTCGCAGGAGCTGCACCAGTAACGTAGGCGATTGTGGCGCCAGCACCGGTCACCGTCGCTGCGAAGTTGTAACCACTCTTCGAACCGCCGGCCAAGACGCCGTCGATCAAACCCTGGCCCTGAAGCTGGGTGAGAGTGCCGTAGCCACCGACGGTTGCCGAGTAGGTAGCTTCCGCAGCGGTCAAGGTTCGGATAGACGCGGTCGCCGAGGCTTCGTTGGCGGCGCGACGTGAGGCAATAAGATTAGGAATCGCGATGGCGGCAATAATACCAATAATCGCGACGACGATGAGGAGTTCTATCAGTGAGAAGCCCTCTTGGCGTTTGTTCGTATTCATTTCTTTATTCGTGCTCCTTAGAGAGAAAAGGTTTAGTGTTTCTCGCGCCAACGGCTTCGTTCCACCCATGTCATGCCGCGCAGAGCGCGAAGTGTCGGTCAGGTTGATTACAAGGGCTGTGCCATTCCAGTTGCGGCGCTGAAACCACGAAATCCCTCAGGTTTTTGCGGATTGGATTTGCTTCGATGGTTGGGAGGCTGATCCCACTGACAAATTCCGGCAGAAGAGGGCTGACGGATTCCGTCAAGACAAGGTTGCGAGGTTGTTGCGAGGCTCAGCTCTCGCCCGCGGTGGCGGCAAATTCTGCGTCGTCGTCTTCGCGGCGGCGCGGATTCGGATCAGAAGCCCGGCGACGCGGTTGAGATTCAGAAGATCGACGTTCGTCACGCATCTGGGCAGTCAGGCTACGAATACCATGTTTGTCGAGGAGGTGGCGTAGCGAACGCACTGAAAGCGACAGGAGCTCGGAAGCGCTGGTTTGATTTCCTGACGTGCGGCGCAAGGCTTCGAGGACGTAGGTTTTCTCGAGTTGGTCAAGATGGGCGGTTAAGTTCAAGCCAGTTTCGGGAAACTCAAACACCTCGGCAATCTTGTAAGGGTTGTAGTTTGTGATTTTCTCCGGGAGTCGCTCTGGTTGGATCGAGTCTGTAGTTTCCAGGGCCACCGCACGTTCGATTGCGTGTTCAAGTTCGCGAACATTTCCGGGCCAAACATATTGCTCCAACAATTTGAAGGCAGGTTCGCTGATACTCAAACTACGCCCGAGCCCCCCGCCAAACTTCGCGACAAAATGTTTCGCAAGTTCAGGAATGTCTTCGGAGCGGTCACGCAAGGAAGGCAACTCGATCGGAATCACAGAGATGCGATAATAAAGGTCTTCGCGGAAGGTGCCGTCTTTCACCATAGAACTCAGATCACGATTGGTGGCGGCGATAACACGTGTGTCAACGGTTGTCTCCTCGGTCGCGCCGACGGGCCGCAGTTTTCTTTCCTGCAAGACTCGCAAGAGTTTTACCTGCATCGCTGGCGACATCTCACCGATCTCATCGAGAAAAACTGTGCCGGTATTGGCTGCTTCAAAAAGCCCTTTGCGATTGGTGTTTGCTCCAGTGAATGAGCCTTTGACGTATCCAAAAAGTTCAGATTCCAGGAGAGTTTCCGTGAAGGCCCCGCAGTTAATCGAGACAAACGGTTTTTCAGCTCGCGGACTAAGATCATGAATCGCACGCGCTACCAACTCTTTTCCTGTTCCAGATTCGCCGGTAACGAGCACGGTCGACCCAACCGGTGCGACCGTCTCAATCATGCGATAGAGGTCCTGCATCCGCTGGGAGCGCCCGATGATGTTGTTAAGTTGCCCGCGAGTACGCTGCTCCTGAATTAGTGTTTTGTTTTCTTCGAGCAGCGCCTCCTTTTCTTTGATCAACGAAATCTTTCCCAGCGCCCGGGCGACGGTTTCCTTGAGCAGATCGTTATCGAACGGCTTTTGAATGAAGTCGTAAGCTCCCAGCAAGAATGCATCGCGCGCACTATCGACGTTCGCAAAAGCCGTCATCATGATTACTTCGACCTCGGGCAACAACTCACGAGCCTCTCGCAGAAGTTCAATCCCGTTCATATCAGGCATCTGAACGTCTGACACAATCAGGTCCGACGGGGAAGCGCGTAGCAGATCCATGGCTTCATGGCCGTTGTTGGCGGCTCGTACCTTGTGGCCTTCGCGTTGAAACAGATGCGTCAGGAACTGACGCATTCCAAGTTCATCGTCAACAATTAGTAAGTTGGCCATAATCAATCGAGACTCAGGATTCGAGGACTCCGGAGTTTGGACACGAATACAGTTCAGATTTTTACGTCCGAATTCTGACTTCTGTTCTCTGGATCTTCTGCGGGTAGCTCAAGTGTAATCGTTGTTCCTTTGCCCTCCTGGCTACGGACGTTAATTGTACCACCATGATCGCGAATGATTTGATAGACAATCGAAAGCCCGAGACCAGTTCCGCCGGTGGTAGAAGAGAAAGGCTCAAACAGCCGTTCGACCTGCTGCGGGCTCATGCCACAACCTGTATCAGAGAATGCAATTCTTAGCCGCCCGTGTGAATGATTTTGGACTACCGCTCGCAAGGTTCCGCCTACGGGCATCGATTGCAAGCCATTGCGCGCAAGGTTCCAAAAAACTTGCTGCAGCTGTTCTGAGTCAGCGTCAATCAGGATAGATGTGTCTGGCAGCGCTTCTTCGATCACGTGATTCTCGTGGATCTCAGCGCTGTTTCTCAGAAGAGTAAACGTTCTTTGCAACAATTCCCCCACGTCGACCTTAGACTGAATTATTGAACGTGGTCGGGCGTAGCTAAGAAAGTCGCTAATTATCCGATTGAGGCGGTCGGACTCACGCAGGATGATTTCCATCAGCTCTGTTTCTGACGAATCGCCCTCCATGTCAGCGCGGAGCATTTGGATAGAACCCCGCATGGCTGCCAAAGGGTTACGAATTTCATGAGCAATCGAAGCCGCCATCCGACCAATAGCGGCCAACCGGTCCTGGCGTCGCGAAGTTTCCTCCAAAGCGCGAATGTGAGTGAGGTCCTGAAAGGTGATGACCGTCCCTGTAGTTTCGCCTGACTCGGCAAAGAGCGGCGAGATACTAAACCCCAATCTCAGTCGCAAACCATCGGCGGTTAGACAGTCTGCTTCGAACCGAGGACTATCAACTGCGCCATCTCTTGTTAACGAAGTTTCAATGATTCCCTTGATCTCACCGAAGAAGATCGATGCGTCCTGACCACGCACGTCAGCCTGTTCGTAACCAGTGATCTCTTCTGCAGCAGCGTTGAAGGTGAAAATGTGGCCCTGCAAATCCGTTGTTACAACCCCGGAGCGAATCGACTCGACGATTCGTTCGTGTAGCGCTCGCAAGTTTGCCAGTGATTGCGTGGCGGCCTGTAACTGCACGTCTGAGCGTGACTGACGCGCCGCAAGTTTGGCCGACAAAAGGCCGACTACCAGAAAAGCAATATCAAACAAGCCGATGGCTTGAAAAGTTTGTGCTCGATCGGTGCCGAGATAGACTGCCGGTGTTAAGCGACCGGCCCCGCCGAGCACTCCCAGTGCACTTGCTGTAAAAGCGACTGCGCAACCCAGCGAGATTATGACGGCATCTCTAGGACCGAGAAACAAACTCGAGCCGGCAATCACAACGATGTAAACGGCGATGTAAGGTGAGTGGATGACGTCGCTGGTCCAGATCAACCAGGTCACCAGTAAAATATCTATAGTGAACTGAATCCGAGCCTGTAGCAGGAGAGACTTCGAAAATGTGCGAGCCAGTATGTAGAGCAGCGTGAGACCGAGAACAGCCAGGAGCGGTGGCAGCGACGATGTCCACCGTTCGGTGCTGCTTCCGTGAACCCAAAGGGCGCGTGCAAAAAACAGTATCAACGCGGCGATCAGACGCCCAAGAATCAGCCACCAAAGTTTTTGGCCAAACGAATAGCGATCGTCTGCGGCTCCACTACCTCTCATCCTTGGGCAAGCCTAACACAGAGCACTTGCGCTAAGGCAAAGATTAACTATGCTGGACGTCGGGTGTTGCGTTCGCGCAGCCCAGCTCCACGTTTGACTCAATGAGTAGCGCTGAACCATGACCAGTTTTAGCGAACAACCGAACACACTTGACGATCAAGAACGTGACCCGGCTGAGCCCGAGGGCGAGTTGGAAGAAGGAGTCGACTACTACGTTGAGGACGGACTGCTGGTCTTCACAGCTACGTTTTTGTTAAAGCGAGGTTACTGCTGTGATAGTGGTTGCCGCCATTGCCCCTACAAAGATTGAGCGAAGTCAGTTTGTCAGTTTCGTTAGCACATCTTTCCCAAGATGAAACACCGTCCAGTCTTCCACCGGTTCCGCGCCGAGTTGACGGTAAAACTGGATCGACCGCTCGTTCCAATTCAACACTGACCATTCCATTCGCCCACAGCTATTCTCATTGGCAATTTCCGCGAGGAAAGCCATCAACGCTTTGCCGATCCCACGACCGCGATACGCCGGCTTCACAAAAATGTCTTCAAGGTAAAGATTCGGCAGGCCTGAGAAGGACGAGAAACTAAAAAAATAGATGGCGAAAGCTGCAGGCTCTCCTTCGAGATCGACCAGCACTGCTTTGGCGTGAGGCTTTGGACCAAACAAGGCTTCATGAATGATGGCTTCACTCGCGGACACGCGGCTTAGCTCCTTTTCATACGCGGCAAGTTCGCGAATAAAATTGAGGATCTCAGGAACGTCTTGCTCGGTCGCTTTTCGAATACGAAGTGCGGAATGGTTAACTTTAGTCGACATAACGTTGATCACCTGCCGTAGTAAGAATCTGTCAGCGTGAAGCCCAGCGCCAGGGCGGAAGGTCAAGTTGGTCGACTCCTACTATCTTGGTTTCGCCGAACTCTTTTTCCAACTGCACCGAATTGCACTCCGAATACTCTTCTAGTGCCCTGATCAAGCTATGCGCGTGCGTTACCACCAAAACCTGAGAATGCTCGGCGGCTACAGCGATCAGTCGTCCCAGAGCGGGCAGGAGATCGGGATGAAGACTCGTCTCCGGTTCATTGAGAACGAGGAAACCTGGAGGTCGTGGAGTCAGCAACGCCGCAATCCAAAGCAGGTAGCGAAGAGTTCCATCAGAAAGTTCAGCGGCTCTTAGCGGTCGTAGGAGTCCGTGCTGATGCATTGCAATTTCAAAACGCCCCTCGACGTTCAAGACTGAAATGCTCGAACCCGGAAAAGCGTCGGCCACAGCGCCAATCAGTGCAACAGGATCGCCGATTTCCGCGATCGTTTGTAGCGCCGCCGCCAAATCGGATCCATCATTGCTTAGTATCGGTGTATGCGTGCCGATTTGAGGCAAGCGTGACGGAGCCTCAAGGTCCGTGCGAAAGTGATCATAAAAACGCCACGAGCGAATCCGTTCCCGCAGCGCCATCATCTCGGGGGCGTTTCTGGGATCGGCAAACTGCGACATCATGCTATCGAAAGTCGACAACTGGTAGGACAACACGTCCCATTCACCAACAGCGTTTCTGGTTCTAACAACCGCAGCACGCCGCTCGACAAGCAACGAGGCAGGACGAAGCATCGGACCGGCCCAGATACATTCCGTTTTGATTTCCGGATCGAGGGCAAACGCCGACTTACTTGGTGCAGGCAAGCCCAGGTCGATCGCGTACCCAAAATCATCACCGGCGAAGCCCAGCCTTAAGTTAATGCGGTCCTTTCGTACTGTGCCTTGAATTTTTTGATCTCCGCGTTTCGTTGCTCGTCCAATTTTCTCTGGTCCTGCCCAAAGCGTGGATTGCAGCCCACCTTCCTGGGCCAATGAAGGAATAACGCCACCCTGCGCTGTTTCAGCCAACAAACGAAGAGCGCGATAAACGCTCGACTTGCCGCTACCATTGGGACCCGTGATGAGATTCAAACGTCGTAAGGGCACAAGTAGATTGCGCAACGAGCGATAGTTTGAGATAGCGAGGGTGGTAAGCATGAAACTCAATCGCAATTCAGACTCTGATAGCCTTATGTGTTAACCGAGTTCTTCGGCGGTCCTGGGCCAGTCGTCCTTGAGAATACGCGAAAGCGCGCGGTCCGCTAGCAGTCTCCCGCCGGTTTGGCAAACCGGGCAGTAGTTTGTCTCATTCGAAGCATAACGAATCCGCTGGATTTTGGTAGTACAACGCGGGCAGGGTTGTTTGTATCGTCCGTGCACCGCCATGCCATCGCGAAATGCCGTCACGCCTTCCGGGAAGTTATCTCCAGCCTCGGCGCGCAGGCGATGGACCCAGGCCCTTAACGAAGTTTTGGTCGCTTCATAAAGTTGACGCAACTCATCCTGACTTAACTTTTGTGTGAGTTTGATCGGAGACATTCGCGCCTCAAAAAGAATTTCATCGGAGTAGGCGTTACCAATGCCACTGAAGAGATGAGGGTCAGTGAGCGCGCGCTTAAGAGTGTGATTGCGGGATTGCAGCGTCGTAGCAAAAGTTTCAAATGTAATGGCCGGGCTCTTTGTCTTGTCGGCGAGAATTTCGAGTCCGCCCGGATCAAGCGCCTTGAGGCCAGCTTCGCCCGAAACCAGATGTAATGACGCACGTCTCTGCGTCCCTGCCTCAGTCAACGTAAGAGTTCCATTTGTAAACACAAACGCTGCGAGGTCGCGTTTGGAGGCTTTTCGTTGGGCGTCTTTCCAATGAAGTCGGCCTGCGATCATTAAGTGCAGCACCAGCCAAAAATCGTCTTCAAGACCAATACAGATTCGTTTACCTAGTCGGCGCAATTCGACTACTTGCTTGCCTGCGACAATTGAAATTGGAGGGACAGCGGTTCGCAAAAGAAAAGGCGAATTCAGAGAGAGCTTCTCAAGGGTCTGCTCCTGAATTCGTTTTTCCAGGGCCTCGATGTAGACGACGATATCTGGAAATTCCGGCACGGTGCTTCAACATAGCTCAGGCACAGTTTCAGAGTCGACCCCCGACTGGAAAAAATTTGGCAGCGGGAGCTGCGCCGCGCGACTGGGATCGGTCGTTGGGGTAGGGAAGTGGCAATAGAAACCACTAAAAAGAAAGAGCCTGCGAATGCGGGCTCAGTGTCTGACAATAAAGCTCGTAACTATTCAATCCCCTCAAACATTTTCATCGACGTTGCCAGCGCTGGACTTACCCCAAAGCGCCGATAGGCCCGCGATGCTACCGTTGAAGATTTCCCTGTCGCAGTAGCCATCAATGCCCGCAACAGATCCCTGTTCTGTGTACTGCCACATCGTCCACGTCGGCCAGGTTGGCGGCACAGACGGCGAGGCTGAACCATATTCAGCGCGCCAGAACCAGCAATTCGCCAAAATGGAGCTCTGACTGCTGCCAAGCATGTTGCCGGCCATCGAATCGGAATAAAAACCAGGGTAGCGCCCAGTCGACTTGTAAACTTCCGAGACGAATTGTTCGGCTTGCTCGATCGTCATCTGGTTGCTGGGATTCTCCTCGAAATCAAGGGCTAACAGATCCTGCGGTCCAGGTTTTACGACCGACAGAAAATACTGCGCCTGCGCCGTACCGTCCTCGTTAACGCCGAAGTGATACGCGCCCCACCAGAGACCAGCTGACAGTGCTTGTGGTTTGCGGCTGGCATAAGTTGGGTCGGACCAGAAGGTCGCTTCGGTGGCCTTGTGTATGACTCCTACGATTCCACTCGCCTTGATTTCCTGGAAGCTAGTCACCGAGTTGTAATGGGAAATGTCGATGACGGCATTCAGCCCTTGGACGCTGCTCATATGATTACTCCCAATCATTTTATGTTTCGCGAAATCGACTTTGGGTTGGTTGTAGGTCGTGCACCGGTACTCTCAAGTACGAATTGTAGGCGCACGCCATTAGACAACAAAAGTGCCTCTTACACTAAGCGAATGTTGAATCTCAAGATCAGCATGCTACCAAGGTGGAAAGAAAGTTGTGGGTTGGCGCTAATTGAAAGAGCCCGCGGGTGCGGGCTCTTTCAGACTGCAACTGCTTGATTAATCGTTTTTCGATTAGTGGGCGTTTGCCAATTTTCCAATGAGGGTAAACAGTGGAAGGTACATGGCAATTACGATCGAACCGATCGTCACACCCAGGAAAGCAATTAGCGCCGGTTCAAGCATGGTGAGCAAATTGGCAATTGCTGCGTCCACTTCCGCTTCGTAGAAATCGGCAATCTTGCCGAGCATCGCATCCAACGCACCGGTTTGTTCACCAATTCCCACCATTTGGGCCACCATGTGTGGAAAGACTTCAGTTGCTTTCAGGGGGTCGACGAAGCTCTCGCCGCGTTCAACGCCATTCCTAACTTTGATAATCGCTTCTTCCACCACCACGTTTCCGGCGGTACGTGCCGTAATGTCAAGCGATTGAAGAATCGGAACACCTGAAGAAAGCAGCGTGGAGAGCGTTCGCGAAAAGCGAGCGACTGAGATTTTGCGAAAGACAATGCCGATGATCGGCAGTTTCAACAAGATGGTGTCTATAGCCTTTCTTCCGCTAGGTGTCTTGTAGTAAAAACGCAGCCCTACGACGGTCGCAATGATCACAACGAGAATCGTGAGACCACCCCACCCGGCCAGAAAGCTGCTGATACCGACTACGATTCGGGTTGGCAGTGGTAATTGTTCACCTGGCCCCAACAGTCCCAGGAAGATGTTTTGAAACTGCGGTATTACCACAATCATGATTACCGCAACGGCCACGATCGCAAGGAGCACCACGGCTACCGGATAAACCATTGCTGAAACCACGTCGCGCTTCAGTTTGACAATTTTCTCAATGAAGGTCGAGAGACGTTGCAGGATGAGGTCGAGAATACCGCCTGTTTCACCAGCCTCAACCATGTTTGAGTAGAGTTGATCGAATACTCGAGGATGTCGTGACATGGCCGCTGCCAGAGTCGAACCTTCTTCAACGTCCTGACGAACCTGCAGTAGTACCTGCTGAAAGTATTTGTTCTCCTGTTGTTGGGCGAGGATTTCCAGACACTGAACCAAGGGGAGACCGGCGTCAATCATCACGGAAAACTGTCTGGTAAAAACAGCTAGATCCTTGGATTTGACCTTCTTCCGGCCGCCGATCTTCGGAATGGCAATCTCTCGTCCTTTTTCCTTTACGGATGTCAGCGTCACTTGCTCGCGACGGAGAATCTGGCGTAAGGCATCGCGATTTTCGGCCACACGTTCTCCAACGACAATTTCGTTTAGACGGTTGCGGCCTTTGAATAAGTAAGTAGGCATGACTGATTAGCTCCAGTGGTCTAGGTTCTATTTGGTTGCGTTAGGGCGAGCTCCAACTGGTCGAGCCTGGGCGTAAGGACTCGGATGGGGTTTGTTGCCGTTGCCGGTGTTGAGACCCGATCCTCGATCTATAAGTTCTTTCAGTTCATCAACGTTCGAGGATCGCAGCAAGGCGGTATCCAAAGCGATATGGCGTTTGTGATAAAGCGTGGCTAGCGATTGATTAAAGGTCTGCATCCCATATTTGTCCTGACCGGTTTGCATCATGGAATAAATTTGATGGACCTTGTCTTCGCGGATCAGATTTCTGATCGCCGCATTAGGAACCAGGATTTCCATCGCCATTGCGCGGCCAGTTCTTTCCGCACGCGGCAACAGTGCCTGGCAAAGAATGCCCTCGAGCACCATGGAGAGCTGCGCACGAATCTGGGCCTGCTGATCGGAAGGGAATACGTCGATAATACGGTTGATGGTCGATGCTGCTGAGTTCGTGTGGAGCGTGGCAAGCGTAAGGTGGCCGGTTTCGGCAATTCGCAAAGCCGATTCAATCGTCTCAAGGTCACGCATTTCGCCGACCAGGACCACGTCCGGATCCTGGCGCAGCGCGGTGCGCAATGCTTCTGAAAATCCGTGAGTATCAGAATTTACTTCACGCTGATTAATCAAGCAGCTCTTGTGATTGTGCAGAAACTCGATCGGGTCCTCGATAGTAAGGATGTGTTCGTGGCGATCGCGGTTAATCTTGTCGACCATGGCTGCGAGCGTTGTTGATTTTCCGGACCCGGTGGGGCCGGTTACCAAAATGAGGCCGCGCGGTTTGTCGCAAAGAGTTTTGACGATCTCGGGAAGGCCGAGGTCTTCGAACGCCTTAATTTCGTAAGGAATCGCGCGGAAGACGCAGCCAACAGCGCCGCGTTGATTGAAGAGGTTGGCGCGAAAACGCGACAAGCCCTTCACGCCAAACGAGAAGTCAAGTTCGAGGGTCTCTTCAAAACGGTGCTTCTGGGCGTCAGTTAACACAGAGTAAGCAAGCTGCTTTGTGTCTGCAGCCGTCATCTGTCGATAGCCATCGAGCGGTCGCAAATGTCCGTCTACGCGAACCTGCGGCGCCGACCCGGTGGTCAGGTGGAGGTCAGAGCCGCCCAGTTCGGAAAGTTTTCGCAAGAGTTCTGAAAGCGAAAGTTGGTTTGTGGGGTCAGTTAATGCCATCTGCGCTCCTTAGAATTCCGCTCAGTCAACCTGGCGGAGCAATGCGGGACCTATTTGTTCGCGGGCTGGGTAGTGGAGTTTGCTTTTACGCCGATAGACGAAATGAACTTTTCGCCTTCCGCGGTGAGCTGGTTTGAAAACTCCAAGGGCGTGCTCAAAGTTAGGCTGTAGATCTTGCCGTCAACTTCAGCGAAATAAAAGTTCCAAGCGCGCTCGGGAGTGCGACCATCAGCAGGAGTCTGGCCGATGACAATGAAGACGCGGGCGCCGTTGATTTGTCGTTCGTAGTCATTGATAACCCAGCCATTGGTAGCAATCATTTTGTCGATAGCAATGCGGCGCAGATCCGAGAAGGAAACGCCGGAGAGCATGGTGCGCTGTTCCCGCTGGGTCAGATAAGCAGGATTGGGCCGGCTGCGAGCGACGACGGCCAAAGTGCCCTGACTTGGAATTGGCGCTTTAGCTTCAGTCCGAAACCGGAGTTCACCGTTGTTAGCTGCCGTGGCGCTGTTCCAGCCGGCCGGCAATTTGGGCAGTCCTGAGGAATTGACTTCGGGATCAGCCGGAGTCAAAACTGCGGGTCCGAGCGGCGAATCGCGATGGGCCATGGCCATAGCTGCTGCCGCGCGACGCGTACGAAGGCGAGCTCGGTAACGACGCCACCAAGCGCGTGAGTGGTGTCGGTAGTGGCGTTGGCGGGCAGCATAACCCCGACCTAGGCCGTGTGCGGCCGAGTTGGCAAACGGCAACATGACGACAACTGAAACCAACATTAATAGTGACAACGTAATTGTTCGCTTCATAGAAATTCCTCTCTCGTTAGGCCACTGTTTCGCGTACTACTTCCTCAAGAGTGGTCAATCCGGCGCGGATCTTTTGCAAGCCTGATTCGCGCAAAGTGATCATGCCGTCTTCAATTGCCTTTCGTCTCAGTTCCAACGAAGACGCGCCGATCAGAATTAGCTCCCGAATTTCGTCATTGATTTCCATGACTTCGTAAAGCCCGATACGTCCTTTGTACCCAGTGTTGTTACAAGTCGAACAACCCTTACCCTTGTAGGTCTTGAGTGTCTTAACTTCTTCTGCACTGAAACCAACTTCCACCAGAGCTTCTGCAGGAGTTGGGTGTTCGCGTTTGCAATCGACACAGACGCGACGGATAAGTCGCTGAGCTTGAATGAGGTTCACGCTGGTTGCCACGAGGAATGGCTCGATGCCCATGTTCATCAGGCGGGAAATCGTTGAAGGAGCATCGTTAGTGTGGAGAGTGGATAAGACGAGGTGTCCAGTTAATGCAGCCTTGATCGCAATTTCAGCGGTCTCAAAGTCGCGGATTTCGCCGACTAGGATAATGTTCGGATCCTGACGCAGGAATGCACGCAGAGCGGCGGCAAAATTCAGGCCGATCTGTTCCTTCATTTGGACCTGATTGACGCCCATGAGGTTGAATTCGACCGGGTCCTCAGCGGTCATGATGTTAGTCTGAATTGTGTTCAGCGATTGCAACGCTGAATACAGCGTGTTTGTCTTACCGCTTCCGGTTGGTCCAGTAACCAGAACCATTCCGTACGGCTTCGAGATATTTCGCTGAAACTTCACCAACGACTCCGGCTCAAATCCCAGCTTCGTCATGTCAAGCATGAGGTTTTGCTTATCCAGAAGACGAAGCACAACTTTCTCGCCGAACAGAGTTGGGAGCGTCGACACGCGAAAATCTAGCTCACGCGAGCGAGCGTCGACCTTGACCTTGATCTTGATGCGGCCGTCCTGAGGTAGCCGCTTTTCGGAAATGTCCAACTTGGACATGATTTTGACGCGGGAAATCAGAGCATCGCGCATCTTGAGAGGTGGGCGCATGACGTCGTACAAAACGCCGTCTATGCGGAAACGAATGCGGAGTTCCTTTTCGTATGGCTCCACGTGAATGTCCGATGCGCCGCGGCGTAGCGCATCCACCAGCAGAACGTTAACCAGTCTGACGACGGGCGCATCCTCACTGATTCGCGAAAGAGTAGAGAGGTCAATCTCTTCATTGTCTTCGACTACTTCTACATCCTCGGCCCGATCGCCGGTGAAGTCGATCGTGTCGAGTGAAACCAAATCTTCGTGCGTGATTCCGCCATTTGAAGGTGTGAGCGCAGTTTCATAAACCACGTCGTCAGCCGCAGTCATCGAAGACAGTTCGATTTCCTTCGACGAGCCGTAGTATTTCGAGATGGCGTGCTGAATGCTGGCCTCGGCAACCACCACTGGCTCGACGTTGAGCCCGGTCATGAACTTAACGTCGTCCATCGCAAACACGTTTGTCGGATCGACCATTGCCAAAGTGAGACTGGCGCCGACGCGTGAGAGGGGAAGTACAGAGTATTTCTGG
This sequence comes from Pyrinomonadaceae bacterium, assembly GCA_035472495.1. Lineage (GTDB taxonomy): Bacteria > Acidobacteriota > Blastocatellia > Pyrinomonadales > Pyrinomonadaceae > PSRF01. The sequence goes on from DATIPD010000013.1 coordinate 250,805, forward strand.
GCCACTTCCTGAGGAATTAGGTGGAGGACCTGAGGGTCGATCTGGAAGAGTTCCAGGTTTACGGAAGGAATGCCATATTGCCGCGAGAGGACGGCGGTAATCATGTCGTCGGACACTAGCCCCAACTTAACAAGATTGAACCCCAAACGTCCTCCGTGTTCGCGTTGATAGTCCAACGCCTCACGGAGATTTTGCGGGCTAATGAGATTCTCCCGAACGAGAATTTCGCCTAGTTTTGCGGACATTTGTACCCCGATGTTGAGAAATCTAAGAAACGATCCACAAGGTTGGCCTGCGATTCTGCGAGATAGATTATGCAGACTGGAAAGTTAGGACACAGCGGAACGGTGGTTAACACCGTTGGGCAAACATAGTACTAGTTGTACAACAAATGTGTCAAGGTCAATTTCTGTTAGGAAATTCAGCAATCCTATCGTCCCATAGCTGCGTCGCTGCGATTCGAAACGTGAGTTCGGCCAAGCGGAGAGAGCTGTCGGCCGAGCCAAAGAGGACTGGTTGGAATTGAGCTGCATGAGGCAAAAAAAAGAGCCGCAGCGGGATAATCCCCACTGCGGCTCGTATGGTTTTTCCGAGGCGTTACGGTTTGCGCGTCCGTCGGGGTGGGGCCGTGACCTTTTCGGGCTTCACGTTTGCCTGATCCTTGAGGGTATCAAGGATCGCTTGAGCATCCGCCTTGAATGGATTCGTGTCCGGTGCTTTTTGAACAAACTGCGCCAAGTAGTTTGCAGCTTCCTGGTACTTTGTCTTGTCAGAGTTGATGGCACCGATATTGAAAAGAGCCTGTCCCGCTCTAAGCAAGGCATCGAGGTCGTCGGGACTGCCTTCCAAAATTTTCTGGTATTCGCTTAGGGCCCGGTCAAAAACGTTCGCGTCAAATAGCATTTGCGCCAAGTCGTGCTCAGCTTTGGCTTTTTTGACGGGATCAGCTTCAGCGGCGATGTAATCTTGATACGCGGCGATGCCATCATCCACCTTGCTTTGATCAACCTTTACCACATACAGGCGCTCCGCCTCGGCCCTGGCCAGCAACGCAAAATAAAGATTAACTTTGCTGCTATTTGCCGCGGCTGGATCCGTTGGTGGCGCCAACGCTTTCAGCATCGTTACAGCTTTGGTACCCGATTCGGCTGCCTCTGTCCAGTCCTTCTTGGCTGCCTCCATACCTGCCGTTTTAGCGGCATCGTCCGGACTCTTCACGGCGGCGTTATATCGCTCGACAGCACGGTTCGTTAGGGCCATGGTCTTGTTGGTCAGCAGCGCCGGTGCGCCAGGGTGCTCTGGGTCTGCCCTGAGTCCTTCATCGTAGGAGGCTATGGCAGCGTCGTAGTTTTTCGCTCTGAGGGCTTCGTTACCAGCTTTGAAGGTTCGGTCGATAATGGCATTCGACTCTTCGACTTTTTTATTTGCCTCCGTTATCTCCGCATTCTTGCGGATGAGTTCCTCGCGTTTGGCTTTTTCCTCGGCAGAATTTGCCGCGCTGGTAGTAGCTCCGCTGGAGCCCCGCGCGAGAAGCGTCTTGATCTCGTCTCTAGTCAGGCGTCGGCCGTCACCTGGCGTCAGTTCTATCTTGATATCGTCAGCCATGCCCGGGCGGAGGTTCGGTTGGTAATATGGTTCAGCGCCCGGCATGCTAATCGAAATCACATAAGTTCCCTGAGCCGGTAGTCCCGCGTGTTGAAATTCACCAGTCTTGGAAGTTTTCAATTCGTACTGTCCGGGTATATCCCAGCGAAATACGTCGACAACGGCATTAACCGCAGGAACGACAGTACCATCGGCTTGCTTCAAGGTGACATGCCCTCGAATCGGTCCGCTTTGTGCGGCGGCCACGAAACCAGTCAAGACTAAGAGGACGAGGCTGGCCAACATCGGAAACACGTAGCGACGAAACATCTGAGATTCCTCCAAGAGAATATGTTAGCTGGTTAATACTTCGGGAGAGGTCATTAGGATGCCCTGGCTCCCTTACCGGTTGTAATAAACTGTCGGGATCAGCCTAACGTTAATAAGCAAACCTCTTACTGTCAAGCATGTACGCGATTGGGTCTCGAACGTGCGCTTCGCGAAAGGCACGCAAACGCAACGCGCAAGAATCGCACTCCCCGCACGCCTGTTCTGATTCGCGGTAACATGACCACGTTAGCTCGAGCGGCGCTCCGAGTTTTTGGCCCAGTTGCACAATTTCCGATTTTTTTAGGCCGATGATTGGCGTCCGAATCTTAATGCTGGTTGTTGGCTTTGTACCCCGATCTATTACGGACTGAAACGCCTCATAGAACTCTGGTCGACAATCCGGATAACCTGATGAGTCTTCGGCGACAGCTCCAATGTAGATTGAGTTCGCTCCGATCACTTCCGCCCAGCTGGTTGCGATCGCCAGCAAGTGCGCATTGCGAAATGGGACGTAACTACTTGGGATACCATCGCCAGAAAGATTCGCAGGAGGGACGGCCATGCGCTTGTCTGTCAACGACGAGCCTCCGATTTGACTGAGGTGTTCGATCGAAACCGCGAGTTTTAATTTCACGCCGTAATGATCGGCTATTTCTTCGAAGGCCCGCTTCTCGCGGGCCTCTGTCCTTTGCCCATAAGAAACGTGAAGCAGACCCAGTTCGCCTACTTCCTGGTCTGCGACCGCGGTGGTCACGCACGAATCCATTCCGCCGGAAACAAGGCAAACAGCGAGATTTCTCTTGTTGTTCTTGTCCCCGTCATGCCCAACCGATTCGAATGCTCGCTCGTCTTGCCCGCCCATCAAACACCTCGCGCTTCCGGTCCCCAGATATACTTGTGTAGTTGCAGCTGCATCCGAATTTCGAGCCCGCTTGCCGAGACCCAATCTGCTACGGCTTTGAGATCCACTGACTCCCAGGCGGGCGAAATCAAGATGGCCTTAGTTCGTTTGTCCAGCTCGTATCGTTGGATCACTTCCAACGTGTATCGCCAGTCGTCGAAATTAGTGATAACAAACTTGACTTCGTCTTTGTCAGCTCGTAACCGCTCGAGGTTTGGCCAATGATTTCGCGCTTCTTCACCGGAGGTCGGACACTTTACGTCGAGAATGATTTTCGCGCGTTCGTCGACGCCCGCAGTGGCCACAAATCCACCGGTTTCAACGAGCACTTCAAACCCTTCGTTACAAAGCTGCTGGATCAGTGTGAATGCTTCACGCTGGGCGAGAGGCTCACCCCCGGTCACTTCAACCAGATTACAATTCAGGTCACGCACTTTTTGTATCACGTCGTCGAGTGCGAAATACTCGCCACCGGTAAAAGTGTACTCACTATCACACCACACGCAGCGCATCGGACAACCGGTCAAGCGCACGAAGGTGCAGGGACGTCCGGCGTGGGTTGACTCACCCTGAATGGAACGGAATATTTCGGTGACCCTGAGCATATTGGACGAAGTTAAAACAGGATGCGCGTTGGTCGAAAGCGACGACTCGAACTTATCATGCCGCTTGATTTACCCGGATTTTGGAATCTAGCCCAGTAGCCTGAACGTGTCAAAGTAGCAATTGCCTGCAGAGACTGCGGCAACTTGAAAGCCTGCAGAACATCCAACCCTTCGCGAGTCGCAGATTCGAGGGGCACAACGTGATAGCATTAAGATTGTAGACGGTCCAATCAGATTCCGGTGAACCACAGCCTAGAGAAGTTGGAGAAAGTCATTGTAGAAGGTGCCGCGCGTTTGCTGTCGCGGGCCTCAGACAATCATGGGCTAAAGACCGATACGCTCGTGCCGCGCATTCGCTCAGGCGTCAACAAGTACATCCTGCAGGACGACCCGCAAGCGCCGCGCGAGGTTGTGGCTGACTTTATCGACAAGCTCCAAGCGGACGACCTTTGTCTCATCATTGCTTGCGAGCAGGGCGACCAGGCCGCCTGGAGTGATCTGGTCGAGCGCTTTTCGACTACGGTTCGCTCGGCCGCCAGATCGGCCAGCTCCAACGAAGAAGGGGCAGAAGACTTAGCGCAATCGATTTGGGCGGAGTTGCACGGTCTACGCGTTCGCGAGGATGGCAAGCCTGCGGGGAAACTTGCTTACTACTCCGGTCGTGGTTCGCTCGCAGGCTGGCTGCGTGCCGTCGTTGGGCAGTTGGCGATTGATCAGCACCGCAAACAGTCCAGGCTGGTCCAGACAGAAGAAGACGCTGATTTCGATCGGATCATTCAACAGGGACAAGAAGAAACCTCCTGGAGTGGACATGGAGAAGCCTTGGATCCTGAAGCGCAAATCTCCAGAAAGCTCGCTGGCGCACAGTTGCAGAAGGCATTAGCGGAGTCGGTAAAGCGACTCACTCCCGAAGATCGTCTTCTGGTGAAGCTCTATTATTTTGACGGGCTCCGGCTGCGCGAAGCCGGAGCAGTTCTTGGTGTTCACGAAGCCACCGCAAGCCGCAGACTCACTCGCGTTCATACTGAACTGCGTGATGAAGTTCAGCGAATTCTGGTGGCCGAGGGTTGGACAAAAGTTGAGACAGAACGCGCATTCTCGGAATTTGCCTTTAACCTCGAGGCTGATATTGAGCCGATGTTGGCAGGTGAATCCGTATTGCTGGATAAGAAAAACGAAATCGCAAGATGAAAGTAGTATTAATGTTCTTTTGCCGCAGGTGAGAGCGCAAGCAATTGCTACTGAAAACGTTCATGATTGGGCACAGAAGTAAGCCAGATGAAGGAAGCTAACAACAACGAAGTCGACTTGCTATTACGATCCCTCGCGCGGCGTGGGTCGTCAGCAATGTCGAACGCGTCGAGCGTCGGAAACGGTGGTGGCGTTTCGGATCACCTCGATGCCGACGAATTAAATTCGTATGCGGAGGGAGTGCTACCGGTCGCCGCGCGTGCTCGTTATTCCGCACACCTCGCCGACTGCGATGATTGCCGGAGGCTGGTAGTCAGTTTGAATCAGGTTGCCGGAGCTACGACGCAGCACGCCACACCAGAAAAAGTTGGAGCAAACTTTTGGCAGAAACTAGCAGGGTTGTTTTCGTTGCCGGTGATTCGGTTTGCGGTTCCTGCGCTGATGTTGACTGCGGTAATCGGAGTAGGTTTGCTCGTGTTCTGGCAGCAACGGGGACGGAATGAAGTCGCTCAGAGTCAGGCGCCTGCAAATAGTTCGTCACCGTCACCGGCGTTTGGTGATAGCGGCGGGACAAATAATCAGGAGGCCCCTGCAGTTGCCGCCCACAATCCGAGTCCGTCCACTTCGCGGATTGATGAACTTAAAACCGGCGGAGCTGGAAAGAATTTAGTTGAGGAAGAGAAATCGCGCGATGCTGCGGCGCCTTTGGTTGGAACGGAGTTAAGAACAGACAACACACCTGCGAAAGATGGGACACCCAAAGAAGCCGCGGCGGACTCCGCCAGCGGATACCGGCTTGAGCCCAGGCCTGCTTCTGAGCCGCCACCACCTCCGCCGGCTAAGGCGATGGGTGAGCTGGCCAAGGCTAACGACGACGAAAGAGCTGAGCGTCCGGCCAAACGCGAAGATCAAAACCGCCAGTATGAATTTAAGGGTGCGCCGAACGATGAGCGCGGACCGAGTCGAGCGGCGCAGCAAAACAACGCCGTTGTCCAGTCTGCTCAAAACGGCCGCAGCGGAGACAGCATCACCACGAGGTCGCGTGGCCAGAGTGGATTGGACAAAAACAAAAAAACTAACGAAGTCGACTCGCGCACCGTGGCCGGGCGGCGTTTTGTCCGTGACGGGGATGCCTGGGTTGATACAGCTTACGATTCCTCCAAGACAGCCATCAGAGTTAACCGAGGATCAGAACAATTTCGCGCACTTGTCGCCGATGAACCTGCCATTCGCACCATTGCCGATCAGTTGAGCGGTGTAGTGATTGTTGTTTGGCAAAACAGGACCTATCGAATTCAATAAGCCTCAGCGGCACTTCACCAGGTCGAACATTTCTCGTAACTCCTACGTAAGGCACAACCGAACATTTCACTTCGGATCGTGGAGTGGTAAATTACCGTGCGGATTCTGAAGCCGACTGAGGTCACCTGGAGGTCTAATGTTTTGCCCATCTTGTGGCAGTGAAATTCCTGTCGAAATGAAATACTGCAATCGCTGCGGGGCAAACCTAGCAGTGATGCCGGTGACTTACCCAACCGTGCCGCCGCCAAAGCCGATCAGGTTGACACTCCCCGCGATTGTCATGGGTCTGACAATCTGCATCAGCATGGGATTGGTGATTGACGGTGCTCAAGGTTTGGCGGAACGAAACATCCATCCAGCAGCAATTGCCTGGATAGTGATTGCTTGCATGGCCACATTGTTTGGTTGTAGCGCGCTGATGGTGCGGTTTTTGATGAAAATCATGTCGCTCAATCGCGAGGCGTATCAGCATCAATATCAACCACCACAAATTGCGCGACCGGTGGCTGAGGCGATTCAACCACCACGATTCACGCCGCGACTTCAGCCTCAGCCCAGCGTCACTGAACATACAACCCGGACCTTCACCGCTGCGTATCGAGAAGGTTCAGATCCAGACAATCGATAACGTTTCAACCCTTCGCCACGATCCCTATGCTACCTAAGAATCGCCGCCCACGAAGAGTTCTGATCTCGCTTGCCATGTTGTTTGCGACTGTGTTTGTACAGCCGCTCGTCAGTAGTCAGCCGGCGATCGGTAAACCACGTCAGCGTAACGCCAGAGGGCGCGCTGCGCGTGGCGGGCAAATTCCGGAAATTGTTCGCGAGCTTGATGCCCGAAACATCGAGCGCACAATTCGCAAACTGGTTTCTTTTGGAACTCGAAATACTTTGTCAGTTCAGGACGATCCGAATCGTGGAATTGGCGCAGCGCGTGACTGGTTGTTTAGCGAGTTCTCCAAAGCGGCTGAGCAATCAGGTGGACGCATGACGGTGGAGAAGCAAACTTTTCAACAAGCGAAAGCTGAACGCGTGCCACAGCCGACGATGCTTACCAATATCGTTGCGACGCTCAGAGGCTCGCAAAAGGAATCTGAAGCGCGCACGTATGTAGTCAGCGGACACTACGATTCGATGTGCGGCAGTCCAACCAACGCCACTTGCGACGCGCCGGGCGCGAATGACGATGCATCAGGAACAGCTGCAGTGTTGGAAATGGCGCGCGTGATGGCGAAATACGAATTTGACGCGACGATTGTTTTTATGGCTGTTGCCGGTGAAGAGCAAGGATTGCTTGGTTCAACTTACTTTGCAGAGCAAGCCAAACAAAAAGGCACCGACATTGAAGCGATGTTCACCAACGACATCATCGGTAGTTCTGTCGGCGCGAACGGTGAACGCGACCCGCACACGATACGCGTTTTTTCCGAAGGAGTTCCTTCAAGTGAAACTTCCGAAGAAGCAAACACACGCCGCGGAGTTGGCGGCGAGAATGATTCGACGTCACGTCAGTTAGCCCGCTTCATAAAGGAGACGGGGGAGCATTACGTCCCCGCGATGCGAGTGATGATGGTTTACCGGCGTGATCGGTATCTGCGCGGCGGCGATCATCGGCCATTCCTCGAGCGAGGTTTTGCGGCAGTGAGGTTCACTGAAACTAATGAGAACTACAACCATCAGCACCAGAATGTTCGTCTGGAAAACGGCGTGCAATTTGGCGACCTACCGGAGTTTGATGACTTCAATTACATCGCCAACGTCGCTCGCGTGAACGCGTCCGCCCTGGCAGCGCTCGCGTCGGCTCCTGCCCGACCGAAAAACGTTGGCCTTGTGACAGCCCGCTTAACGAACGATACCGATTTGAAGTGGGACGGGAACAAAGAACCCGATATTGCTGGCTACGAGATCGTTTGGCGCGATACGACCGCGCCCACCTGGACGAATAGCCGCCCGGTTGGAAACGTCACCAGCTTCACAATGAAGGCCATGTCGAAAGACAACTACTTTTTCGGCGTGCGTGCTGTAAACAAGCAGGGAAACAAGTCACCCGTCAGCTATCCGAAGCCGGTGCGATGAGGAAGCCGCCCGGCTTCGTTTTCTCGATTTGTTTGTCGAGATACTTGAGCCACTTATTGATTGTCTTCTTCAGTAGCTGAACCTCACCTTTCGTCAGATTGAATTCAACTTTGAAGAAATGGATTTTCCTGCTGTAATCCATACCCTTGAAGAGGACCGAGTTGGCATCCGAATGAGCAATATAGCTGTTGCGTAACTCCTTAACTTGCTTATGCAACTGAGCCTCTTCTGGATTCAGGATTTCAGCCAAGTCAACTTGATGGTCGAGCCATAACTCCCTCTTCGCTTCAAGATCTTTTCTCATGCTGAACGGCTTGCAATAAGAAACTATCAAAGCGATGTTGAAAGCGTCAGATGTCAAGCTTGGTTTCTTCCATCTTTGGTTAAGAATGTGGTCGGCGAATCCTCGAGCCTTAATCAAGTCCAGTCGATCCACGCGAATTCTAGGCAAAAATTTTCTTGCTCGTTCGAAATACACGCCGTCCAACGGAGGACTATCCGAAGTAGCGATATCCTCGTCCCTCATTACACAGGACTCTTTGCCTGCAGTTTTGTTCAACCAATCGCTATGGTTGTGCGTCTAAGTCTGTGAAACGAGACTTCGGGCAGTAGCAAACTCGCCGGTACCTTAAACAAATGTTGGGAATACGTCATGAAACAGAAACATCGTAAGTTGAACGCTCTGGTGCGCACGAGCGCAGCAATTCTGGCCGCAGCCTCCCTCATTTCCGGCACATTCGCGGCCGTCGGGAGGGCCCAAAGCGGTCAGTCAATGAAAGCGAAGGCTGAGCAGGCTCGTCTCAATGAGGATCAGCGAATCCTGCACGTGCTCAATCGGCTCGGCTTTGGCGCCCGGCCGGGAGATATCGCGCGCGTCAAAGCCATGGGTCTGGACAACTACATCAATCAGCAACTGAATCCGCAGAAAATTGATGACTCCATTGCCTCGGCGAAGCTGAAAGACCTTTCGACTTTGAGCATGACGACTGCGGAACTCTACGAGAAGTTTCCGCAGCCCGGACAGTTATTGAAACAGTTGGAACGCAAGGGTGCCTTACCGTCTGAGTTGGCGGAAGCCAGGGAGAATCGAGTCAAGGGCGGCGCGAACGCTGCCGCGACCCCAAGCCAGTCGCTGCCGGCGAACAGTTCCGATGCCAATAAGATGGCGGACACGCAAGCCGCTCCGGCGAATCCCGACAATCCACTTCAGAATCCAAAGTATCGTCAGGCGGTCCGCGAGTATTACGAGCAAAATGGTCTACAGCTTCCGCAGCGTATTTCCATGGAACTGCAAGCGTCGCGAATTCTGCGCGCCGTGTATAGCGAGCGACAACTGCAGGAAGTGATGGTCGACTTCTGGACGAACCACTTCAATGTCTTCGCCGGCAAAGGCGCTGACCGTTGGTTACTAGTTTCCTATGACCGCGACACGATTCGTCCCAATGCGCTCGGAAAGTTTTCCGACTTGCTGCAGGCGACGGCCCAAAGTCCCGCTATGCTTTTCTATCTCGACAACTTCCAGAGCGTCAGTCCGAATGCGCAACTGGGAGATGGTAACGGCCAACGCCGGCAACGAGGACCATTCGCTCAGTTGCTGGGAAATGGCGGCAATGGGCGCCTCAATGCGAGACCAAATAATCCTGACCAGCAGCGTCCGCAGCAGCAACAGCGCGCACGACGCGGTATCAATGAGAACTACGCGCGCGAGTTGATGGAGCTGCACACTTTAGGAGTTGACGGCGGCTACACACAAAAAGACGTTCAGGAAGTTGCGCGTTGCTTTACCGGCTGGACGATCTTCGCGCCACGAGGTGGGGGTGCCGCCGCGCAGGCCATGATGGATGGAAGGCGTGCTGAGATGTTGAAGGAAAACGCCGGCAAGTTTTTCTTTAATGAACGGGCGCACGACGACGGAGAAAAAATTGTACTGGGCCAGAAGATTCCTGCGGGGGGCGGGTTCAAAGATGGCCTTATGGTGCTGGACATTCTCGCGCGTCACTCGGCCACGGCGAAGTTCATCGCCACAAAACTGGTGCGCCATTTTGTTTCTGACGAGCCAGAGCCGGCACTGGTGGACCGCGTGGCGGCGACGTTTACCAAGAGCAACGGCGATATCAAAGAAACGCTACGAGCAATTTTTACGTCGCCGGAATTCAATTCGCCCGCGGCGTATCGCGCCAAGATCAAACGTCCGTTTGAGTTGACGATCAGCGCGATTCGAACGCTGGGTGGCGACACCAACGGCGGCCCGCAATTGCATCAGTGGATCGCGCGCATGGGCGAACCGCTTTACGGCTTCCAAACTCCTAATGGCTATTCCGACGCGGCGGAATCGTGGGTAAACACGGGCGGGCTGCTCGAACGCATGAACTTTGGTTTGTCGTTAGCGAGCAATCGCATACCCGGCACTCGGGTCGATCTCAAGCAGTTTGTGACGACCGGCGGGCAGGCTGACAAAGCGCAGATCATGGATCGCTTCTTGACGTTAATCGTGGCCGGAGACGTGACGCCAAAGACAAAAGCGGCCCTCTTGAAGCAGCTGGATGATCAGACGCCGCTCATTGTTCAGGCTGCGCCAGAAACGCCGCAAATGAACGACGTGAACGGACAGATGATGGATCTGCAGCCGCGCAGGCAACAGCGCCAGCTATTGGCACGCGCAGACGCCAACATCACCGATCCGATGACGAAGATTGTGGGGTTGATTTTAGGGTCGCCGGAATTTCAAAGGCAGTAAGAGTCCAAAGTCCAAGGTCCAGAGTCCAAGGTCAAAAGCAAAGACCAAAGACCTAAGACCTAAGACCTAAGACCTAAGACCTAAGACCTAAGACCTAAGACCTAAGACCTAAGACCTAAGACCCAAGAACGAAGGTCGTGTTATGAACAGAAGATTTTTTATCAAGTCGGGTGGTGTGGCGTTAGCGAGCTTTGGTTTGATAAGCGCAACGCCATCGTTTCTGCAGCGCGTTGCAGTTGGTCAAACTCGAGAGCGCTTGACCGGCGGTCGTCGTAAGACACTAATCGCGATTTTTCAACGTGGCGCGGTCGACGGCCTGAACATGGTTGTCCCTTACGGCGAGCGATCGTACTACGACTTGCGGCCTTCGATTGCGATTCCGAAACCGCAGGCAGGCAACACCGAAGCGGCTTTGAATCTCGACGGCTTCTTTGGTCTCCATCCGTCCCTCGCGAATTTCAAGCCGTTGTGGGACTCGAAACGCTTGGCTATCGTGCACGCGGTTGGTTCGCCGGATAACACTCGTTCTCACTTTGACGCACAGGACTACATGGAGTCGGCGACGCCAGGCGTGAAGTCGACTGCGGATGGTTGGCTCAATCGCTATCTGCAAAGCAAAGCGGATCCGGAGCACAGTCTTTTCCGCGCCGTATCGATGACGCAGACCACGCCGCGTGTCATGCAAGGCTCGGCTCCAACCCTGGCCATCTCAAACCTCGCGGACTTCACCATTCGCGCGGGAAAGAATTCCGCGGCGGTGCAAGGTGGCTTCGAAGACATTTACGACGACGCAGTCACTGACATGCTTACCGGCACCGGCAAGGAAACTTTTGAAGCCGTAAACTACTTGAAGAAGGTCAATCCGGCTCAGTACAAACCGCAGAATGGCGCTGAGTACCCGCGCACGCCTTTCGGAAATTCTCTGTTACAGATTGCGCAACTTATCAAAGCCGGCGTCGGTCTGGAGATCGCATTCACTGACTTTGGTGGTTGGGACACGCACGTGAACGAAGGGAACGCTCGCGGGCAACTGGGTAATTTGCTGCAGCAGTTTAGCAACGGCATTGCGGCGCTTTATGCTGACCTCGGTCAGCGGATGGACGATGTCGTGATCTTGACGATGTCAGAATTTGGCCGCACCGCTCGTGAAAACGGAAACCGCGGCACAGACCACGGTCACGCCAACGCGATGTTTGTAGTTGGCAACAGCGTCCACGGCGGCAAGGTTTATGGAGAGTGGCCCGGACTTAAGAGCGATCAGTTGTACGAGGGCCGCGACCTGGCACTAACCACAGACTTCCGCGACGTGTTTGGCGAAGTTGCCTATCAACATCTGGGATCTTCAAATCTGCAGTGGGTGTTTCCGGGCCACGAAACAACCGCGGCGAAGTTCAAGGGGTTTCTTGGCTGATCGCAAAGTCCAAAGTCCAAAGTCCGCGTTTTTCATCAGGTATGACATTGGACTTTGGACATTTGACTGTCCTTACCATCGCAGCCTTCCGAAACGATTTATACAATAAAGCATCAAGACCGCTACGACTGAGACGATGACTGCCAGCGTGAACGCCTCGTTGTCTCTGCCCGCCTGAATTGCGTCGTAGATCGCTACTGAAGCTGTTTGTGTTTTGCCTGGAATATTACCGGCGATCATGATGGTGACCCCAAAATCACCCAGCGCTCGAGCAAAAGCGAGCGCCGTCGCCGCGAGCACGCCCCGCGACGCCAGCGGCAGCGTGACGCGAAAAAAAATCATTTTGCTGCTCAGGCCAAGCGTTCTGGCGGCTGCTTCAAGTTGCGTGTCGACGCCTTCAAAGGCGGCGCGCAGACTTTTCGTTACCAGAGGAAGGGCGTGAATTGTCGCCGCGATAATCGCGGCGCCCACTGTGAACGTCAGGCGAATGCCCAGACGATGATAGAGAAACCCGCCCAACGACGAACGTGTTCCCAGCAAGGTAAGCAAATAGTAACCAAGCACTGTTGGCGGCAACACCAACGGCAGTGTGATCAGCGAATCGATCAGATTGCGACCGGGGAAGCGTTTCCGCGCCAGTACCCAGGCGAGGCCTGAGCCAGCTACGAGCGCAATCAAAGTTGCGGCGCTGGCGACGGCAAAGGAAAGCTTGATGGGAAACCAGTCAATGTTACCGGCGAATTCCATGCAGATTATTTCCGTAGTGAAAAGTGTAACGGGCATGTTAGCGCAGAGTTAGGTCTGCGCGAACCTGCAATCGTTGACCTTCACCTTCGCAGGAACACGCAAGTCAACTTACTGGGACCGCGGGCGTCCCCGCCCGCATGCCTCGTCCAACACACTTGATGACTTTCCGCCCACTCTTAGCGCTCCGCGCTTATTGCGGGCGGGGACGCCCGCGGTCCCAGTAAGTTGGCTTACGCGTTTCTTTGAAAGCGAACGGTAGGAATTGGTTTCTGGTTAAGCTGGACGCTTGCAGTTACAATCCCCAGCGCCGTCCTAACCTGACAAAACAGTATCGTCTCTGAGCAACCGATGATTGATTTCTCCGTCCCTCCAGAACTCGAAGCAGCGTGCAAAAGCGTCACCGCGTTCATGGAGGAGTTTGTCTATCCAAACGAAAACAAAATAGTTGAGGACGAAGGACTGCCAGTCGCGCTCGAAGCAGACTTGCAGCGACGCGTGCAGGCGTTGGGTTTGTGGGCGCCGCATCTTCCCGTCGAGTGGGGCGGCATGGGCATTGGCTACATCGGCCAGGCGCTCGTGAACGAAATCATTGGCCGCTCGGTGGTCGGGCCTCGCATCTTCGGCAACGCCGCGCCCGATGCCGGCAATGCCGAGTTGTTGTTGGTTGCAGCGACGGACGAACAGAAAGAGAAATACCTGCGGCCCCTCGCCGCTAGTAAAGTGCGTTCCTGTTTTGCGATGACCGAACCGGAAGTGGCTGGCTCCGATCCGACCGGGTTGCGCACAACTGCGGTGCGCGACGGGGACGACTGGGTCATCAATGGTCACAAATGGTTTACCAGCGGCGCGATCGGTTCGTCGTTCGCAATCGTGATGGCCGTGACTGACGCGACCGCTGATTCGCATGCGCGCGCCAGCATGATCCTTGTTCCGACCGAGACCCCGGGCTTTAACATTATTCGGGCGGTGCCCGTGATGGGTTCAGGCGGCGTGGGCGGACATTGCGAGATTCGTTTTGAAAACTGCCGTGTGCCCGCCGGCAACTTGCTGGGAAAAGTTGGCGCGGGATTCAAGTTGGCCCAAGCCCGACTGGGGCCGGGAAGAATTCAACACTGCATGCGCTGGGTCGGAGCGGCCCAACGAAGTTTCGAAATGATGTGCACTTACGCTCTTAAGCGGCAGTCGTTTGGAGAGCCGTTGGCAAAGAAACAGACAGTGCAAAACTGGATCGCCGACTCCGCCGCTGAAATCAACGCTGCCCGGATGTTGACTCTGAACGCCGCCTGGAAACTGGATCGCGGCGCCGATGCGCGTGTCGAGATTTCGCTGATCAAGTTTTTCGGGGCCCGTGTTTTGCACGACGTTGTCGATCGCGCCATCCAGGTGCACGGTGCGCTCGGTTACTCGAAAGACTTGCCGCTGGAAATGTTTTATCGTGACGCGCGTGCGGCGCGTATTTACGATGGGCCAGATGAAGTTCACCGTCAGGTTGTGGCGCAGCGGATACTGAAAACCTTTGAAACAAGCTGAGGCTTGAACCCTAAACTCCCAGCGCAACCCGCCAGTAGTTCAAAGTTCAACCTTCAGTTTGCCGTCGATCCCAGGTTGCCACCGACAATGACCACCAGCAAAGACAGCGCGCCTGTGCGGGCCGGCGAGGAGTTAGATCGCGAACGATTGGCCGACTACCTGCGCACGTTTTATCAAACGGAAGCGATCGAGATCGAGCAATTTCCCGGTGGTCATTCAAATCTCACTTACCTTGTTCGTTTAGGCAGTCTCGAGTTTGTGTTGCGCCGCCCCCCCATCGGGCCCGTAGCCCCAACGGCGCACAACATGCCGCGCGAATTCAATTTGCTCCTGGCCATCAGTCCTCATTTTCCGCTGGCCCCCAAACCGGTTCTTTTGTGTGAAGACAGCACCGTCATCGGCGTGCCGTTTTATTTGATGGAACGTCGCCGCGGTCTTATCGTGCGACAAAAACTGCCTGAAGTACTTAACGATTTCGAAGTGCGCCGCCGGCTGAGCGCGAGTGTGGTCGACACATTGGTTGCACTTCACAAGGTTGATGCGCAAACGCCTGGTATCGCTGAAATTGGCAGGCCCGCAGGATTTGTTACGCGGCAGGTGCGCGGTTGGGCCGATCGCTGGCAACGTTCAAAGACTGGTGAACTTTCAGAGATGGACGACGTCGTCGAATGGCTAACGGCGCGAGTCCCTGACGACTCTGCGAGCAAAGCCACGATCGTTCATAACGATTACAAGCTCGACAATCTCATGCTCGATGAAAGCGACCCGTCGCGGATCGTTGCGGTACTCGATTGGGAGATGTGCACGGTCGGTGACCCGTTGATTGATGTAGGCTTGTTGCTTAGCTACTGGACGATGAAGGGAAGCGAGCAGAATAGTTCTTTGTGCGCTGTGACAAATGGTCCGGGCTGGTTTACGCGCGAGGAGATGATCGAACGCTATTCACAAATGACCGGGCGCGACCTTTCTCAGATCGTGTTTTATGAAACTTTCGCGCGTTTCAAAGTGGCGGTCGTCATCCAGCAGATTTATTTCCGCTACGTCCGCGGCCAAACGAAGGATGAGCGTTTTCGTAACTTTGATGCGTTAGTGCGGGAGTTGACTCAGGATGCGCTTGAACTCGCGCAGCGTTCCGGGATCTAACCGCCCAGACGCCCAGGACGCCAAAAAAGTTTGACCGGTGACAAGCTGAAAAGGGAGCCGCTCGGTTCGTTTTATTTTCATTAAACTTGGCGTCCCTGGCGTCCTGGCGGTTATAAGAATCCGTGCTCCCACCACATATCATCCATTTCGAATCGTTGCCTTCAACCAATCAGGAACTCGCCAAGCGAGCGGTTGCTGGTGCGGCCGAAGGCCTCTGCATTGTCGCTGCTGAACAAACTGCCGGCCGCGGCCGTTTGCAGCGCACCTGGATTTCCCCGAAGAACGCCGGGCTGTACTTCAGCATTTTGCTGCGGCCACAGTTTCCTCACGAATCATGGCCACTGCTTACGCTCATGGCGGCGGTCGCTGTGCACGACGCTTTGCTTGAAGCGTGCGCTTTGCAAACTGACATCAAGTGGCCGAACGATATCCTGGCGAACGAAAAAAAACTCTGCGGCATCCTGGCGGAAACAATTGAAACAACAAATGGTCGCGCCGTCGCCATCGGCATCGGCGTGAACCTAACCAGAGAATCAATACGGGCCGAGCTCGAACAAACCGCGACGTCAGTCGAACACGTGTTAGGCAAAACCTTCGCAGCCAACGTGCTTCTCAAGGGCCTGCTTCCGGCGCTAGTGAAACACTACACGGCCCTGGGGAAAGCTGATGGCGCGGAGTCAATTATTCGCGAATGGTGCGCGCGGTCGTCCTACAGCGAAGGGAAACTGGTAAAAGTCTCCGAAACCAACGAAGAGTTCGCCGGTATAACGCGCGGACTTGAACGTGACGGCGCGTTACGTGTAGAAACGTCAACGGGAGAAATCAGAGTCGTGCGCGCGGGTGATGTCACGAGCGTGCGGCCCAGTTAACAAATCCATCTATGACGAGCAAGCGCATTGTTCTGACGACCTTCGGTTCTTACGGCGACATCCATCCCTATATGGCGATCGCTACGGAGTTGCGCCAGCGTGGATACCAACCGGTGATCGCGACGAGTGAGTTGTATCGTGAAAAGATGGAAACAGCCAGATTGGATTTTGTGCCCGTGAGTCCTCATATTCCGCCGCCGCAGGAACAGGATGAGGAAATGATGGAGAAAGTCATGCAGCCGAGGACTGGCGCGGGCTTTCTGCTGAACGAAATGCTTTTTCCGTTTCTGCGCGAAGGCTACGACGATCTGTTACGTGCAGTTGCTGGTGCAGACCTCCTGCTGACGCATCCGATTAGTTTCGCCGGACCGCTCGTCGCGCAGAAAACAGGGATGCCCTGGGTATCGAGCGTGCTGGCGCCCGTGTCGTTCATGTCTGCTTATGACCCGCCCGTGCCGCCGTTCTGGCCGTGGATGCGCCACGTTAAGTTACTCGGCCCGCGATTTGTCGGAGCATTTTTCAGGCAAGTAAAAAAAGCATACAAGAACAAAGCTTACGATCAGTTTCGGAGCGAGCTTGGTCTCCCCGATCGCGGCATGCCGGTGTTTGAAGGTCAACACTCGCCGACATTAATACTGGCTTTGTTTTCCAAACTGTTTGCGCAACCACAACCTGACTGGCCGGCGCAGGCGCAGGTTACGGGTTTCGCTTTTTACGATGGACGCAACGAGCTGGCAATGCCTCAGGAGCTAATTGAGTTCCTGGATGCAGGCGCGCCGCCAATCGTTTTCACGCTCGGTTCTTCTGCGGTGTGGGTGGCGCGAGACTTTTATCGTGAGAGCATAGCTGCGGCAAAAATGCTTGGACGCCGCGCAGTTCTTTTGATTGGCGACGAAAGAAATCAACCAGACGAGTCGTTGCCTCCGGAAATCATCGCAGTCAACTACGCGCCTTTCGAAGCGTTACTGGCCCGGGCCAGTGCGATGGTCCATCACGGCGGCGTGGGTACAACCTCGCAAGGCCTGCGCGCCGGAATTCCCACGTTGATTGTGCCGTTCGCGTTTGACCAACCAGACAATGCGGCGCATGCCGAACGGCTGGGTGGCAGCCGTACTTTGCCGCGAGCTAAATACCTGGCCGCGCGCGTCGCCAGAGAACTCGATATACTCTTGTCCCAGCCGGAGCATGCAAACAAAGCGCATGAGATAGGCGCACAGCTTCGTTTGGAGAATGGCGCCGCAGTTGCCAGTGATCTGATTGAGCAAGTTCTGCAAAACGGAAGTGGCGTAAGTAGTCTGTCGCCCGAGGAACCTGTCTATGCTGCTTGTAATTGACGCGGGCAATACAAACACCTCGCTTGGTGTTTTCGAAGGCGCGGAACTGGTCGCGCACTGGCGGCTGACGACGGCGCGTTCACGGACCGTTGATGAGTATGGCGTGCACGCCCGCAACTTGTTTGAGTTGGCCGGTATCGACTTCAAAGGAATTACAGCCATCGCGATCGCATCGGTGGTGCCGCCGCTGAACTACACGCTGAAGACAATGGCGGAAACGTACTTTCATTTGACGCCGCTGTTCGTCGACCACACCACTAACACCGGGCTAACGATTCACTACGAGCCCGCCTCAGACGTAGGATCGGATCGCATAGTTGACGCGGTCGCGGCAGTAGAAAAATACGGCGCGCCCTGTATCGTGGTCGACTTTGGTACCGCCACCACGTTCAATGCGATCAATGAAAAGGCAGAGTACCTTGGCGGCGTCATTACCCCGGGCATCATGATTTCTACCGATGCGCTCTTTGAACGAACGGCAAAGCTTCCGCGCGTGGACATTAGGCGTCCACAGAAAGTTATTGGTTCATCAACGATAACGGCGATGCAGTCTGGCCTCTATCATGGATTCGTGGGACTGGTTGATGGTGTCCTCAGGAAGATGCTCAGCGAGCTTGGCGGACGACCGCGTGTGATCGCCACTGGTGGCCTGGCGCCGCTGATAGCGACTGGTTCTGAGTTCATCGAGTTGGTTGACGAGACGCTGACTCTCGAAGGGCTAAGGCTGGTTTACGAACGAGCAGCAAGTCCAAAGTCCAAGGTCCAAAGTCCACAATCTCCCTCTCCCTCTGGCAGAGGGTAGGGGAGAGGGCGTAGTCGGCTTAGGCCCTCCCCTGTTTCCCCTCCCAAAAGGAGGGATGAAAATACGGACTTTGGCTTTGGACTTTGGATATCCGCATTGAACTACTTCAACTATTTCACGGAAATCGAAGACGCGTTTATTCGCCGTCGCGGCAAGCATCTCCTCTTGAGTCCGCTTGATTGGGCGCTGATCGAAAGCTGGAAGGAGATGGACTTGCCGCTGCACATTGCGTTGCGCGGGATCGAAAAAGCTTTTGACTCATGGGAGTCAAAACCCCGCAAGCGAACGGTGAAGAGCCTGCTCTATTGTCAGGAAGAAGTCGAAGCGCAGTTTGCTGAGTGGAAAGAAGCACGAGTAGGAGCTGCCGACAACACGAGCGAAACTGACTCGGCCGAAGAGAGTCAGCAGCTGTTTTCGAAGTCAGCCGTGCTTGAACACTTGCGCCGTGGTCGCACCGCCCTGCTGGAGATTTGTGCAAAAAGAAAACGAGGAACCGGCGATGACTTTGGCGAGACTCTGGCGCGAGCGTCTCAGCTACTCGGCGATTTGGAAGAGGATTTTTCCGCGAGCGCTCAACCGGAAACGCGCAAACTCGAGCAGTCGCTTTCAGGCGTCGAGCGAATGATTAGTGAAGCCGTCCGGTCAGCCGCCGGCGCGGAACGCGTGGCTGCAGTCCAAGCCGAAGTAAAAGACCAACTGAAGCCTTACCGGAAACACATGGAAGTTTCTGTTTATCAACAGACACTTGATAACCTGTTGCTCAAACGATTGCGCGAAGAGTTTGGTGTTCCTCGCCTCAGCTTGTTCTATTTGTCGTAACCCGAAGGAGGATCGTTTATGGCCGAGATGACAATTAGACGCTTCAGTGTGTTTTCCGTCGCCAAGCTGCAGGGCTTGCTGGCGTTTGTCTTTGGACTGTTCATCGGCGTGATTTATGGATTGGTGGTTATGATCTTTGGCGCGATGATTTTCAGCATTGCGCCGCAGGGAGATCAACAGGCGCTGGGCGGAGTCAGCACCGTAGTGATTGGATTAGTGATGATGATTACGATCCCGGTGTTCTACGGCATCATTGGTTTCATCGGTGGCGCCATCGGAGCAGTGGTTTACAACCTCGCGGCTGGAATTGTCGGCGGCGTGAGGTTCGAGCTCGAGAGCACGGCGCCTGCGTATGTACCGCCGCACGGTTATGCCGCTTGATTTAAACGGAAACAATTTACTTGACGCCGCAGCAGGTTTATCTAGCTGCTTCTAGCGTTATTTCGTGTTTCTTGTTTCGTGTAGGTTCGTGGATCAATTGTTTTTCGGTTAAGCAAAAAGAGGAATCCACGAAAGAACACTAACGAAACCCCAACCCACAGGAACGTACACGAAGTTTTACTAACTCCAGTATGTTACTGCCAAAGGTTTCGAATCGGTGACTTAGAGATTGTTTACCGCGCTAAAGCGACGGTGTGAATGAGATGGTTGAAGTATTCATTACAAAATGAAACGCGAAGAGGAACTAAAAACTCTCGAGGTTGAAATCGAGCGCCTTCTTCCTGGCGGTGTTGGTCTCGCGCACATTGAGGGACTGACAGTGTTCGTTTCACTTGCAGCCCCCGGTGACGTGTTGCGCGTTAAGCTCGAGCGAGTGCAAGGCGACGTGGGCTTTGCCTCGATAGTTGAAGTGCTGAAACCGTCTTCAGTTCGCATTGAGCCGCCTTGTCCTTACTTCGGCCGTTGTGGCGGTTGCGATTTTCAACAGCTGAACTACGAGGCACAACTCCAGACCAAGGTCGAAATCATTCGCGACTGTTTGCACCGGATTGGAAAGATTGAACCGCCGGGCGAAATTTCAATCACGCCTTCTGCGAGCGAATGGCACTACCGCACCCGCTCAACCTGGCAACTCGATACCGACGCAAAACTGCTCGGCTACTTTGAGCGAGGCTCGAATCGCGTTTGCGACGTCGCAACTTGCGCTGTGCTGGCGCCACGTTTGGAGCAAACGCTCGAGAAAGTTCGCCGCGAGATCTTCACGAGAAACGGGTTCCGTCGATTGCGCAACATCGACGCGTGCGTGAGCGACGAGGGCGTCTCCGTCTCTCCGGCCGTCGCCGGCTTGAGCGCCAAAACAGTTGCGCGGCGAATTGGGGCAGAGAACTACTTCTTCAGCGCGGACACTTTTTTCCAGGTGAATTACGACTTGCTCGAGCCACTGATTGACGCTGCAATAGGCGACGCGCACGGCCAACATGCAATCGACCTTTACTGTGGCGTTGGACTCTTCACGCTTCCGCTCGCGCGTAAGTTTGCACATGTTACTGGGGTGGAATCGCATTCGCGCGCCGTTGAGTTTGCGCGTAAGAATGTGGCCGAAGCAAAACTGGAAAACGTCGAGATTGCTTTGCTGAGCGTTGCCGATTGGGTGAAACACGCGCGCTCTTTTGAAGTGCTCGATTTTTTGTTGCTCGATCCGCCACGCGCCGGTTGTGAGAACGCCGTTATCCAGGGAATCCAGGACTTGCGTCCGCGACGCATTGGTTACGTTTCATGTGACCCAGCCACCCTCGCCCGTGATCTGAAAAAACTGATCGCCGACGACTATACGCTTGACTCTGTTGCCGCGTTTGATATGTTTCCGCAGACTCATCACGTGGAGACGGTCGCCCGCCTGACCGCTAAGAGACGGCAAAATTTCGGTCCCGAACAAGTTCCTTGATGATGTTTCCGCCAGCCATACAGGTTCCGGTTAGCCCCATACAACTCCCGGATTAGTTTGACTTCCAAGCCGTGTTCGCACTATCGTCCGTCTACACGGTCCTCACCATCTGATTGCCTCTGCTTAACCCGCTCAGAAATCAGTTTGGCCCCGAGTTTTGAAATCGTATCCGGCAGCCGGGTCAATCGGTTCTTTTTTGCCCGTGGTTAAAACTCACGGCAGCAGAAGGAATCTAACCGGCCTCGCGGCCCGTTGCATCAATGGAGGCTCACTTCCGATGTCAACCCTCACCATAAATAGTTTCAAAAGGCTTCTGAACGAATCTTTGCTTGGGGAGAGTCATGATCTTGTCACAGTGCGAGTCGGCAAGAATCAGCCCGTCTATTTGTGCTCTGATCCCGCGCAAAACGTTTACTTCATTGAGTTGGGACAGGTGAAGCTGTCAATGGTCTCGCCGGAAGGCAAAGAATGTCTCCTGGCAATTCACACGGCCGGCGACACGTTCGGAGAATCATGTTTGGGCGGATCTGCAGCGCGTCAGGAAACCGCGACAGCGATGGAAGACACGACCTTAAAGCGGATCCCTTGCGCAGTTTTCTTTTCTCACTTGAAGAGCCATTCGCTGGTTGAAGGTTTCGCTCAGTATTTGACTGTCCGCGTCGCCGAACAACAGAGGATGATTGCCAATTTGATCACCGTAGACAGTGAACACCGTTTAGGCGAAACCCTCTTGCAGTTGGCCCGAAAGCTCGGCCTGCCGGATCCGCGAAGCACGCGCATTGAGCAAAAGATTACTCATGAAGAGTTGTCAGCGATGGTGGGAACCACGCGGCCGCGTATTACCGGGTTCATGCTCAAGTTTCGTGGGCTTGGGCTGATCGAAATTAGCAGGGAGCATTTCCTGATCATCAAAGAGAAAAAGCTCTCTGAATACCTCGCTCAGCACGTGCCGGTCAGAAATCACCGGATCTGAGACCACATCATTCCGTAGTTTTCTGCAAAACTGTCCAATAGTGAACAGACAGCCGCTGGTGACGGTCGTATAGTCTGCGTATTGGAAGTTTAGCATTCTCACATTCGACGGCGTTCTCACATTCAATCACAAAAGTGAGCAGCAACCCGTAAGGATAGCGGAGGACATTATGAGTTTGACGCAGGCACAAACCATCTTTGGCGGGATCCATGAGACGGGAGTCAATGACCTTCTCACGGCTTTCTTTAGAGCACGGCCACGCTATCTGCGCTTTGGCACTTCGCTATTCGTTCCCGCCACTTCTGTGATGGCGACTAATGTGCCCACCGTAACTTTCTTTGGCCAGACCGTTCACTTTCAAGTTCTTGCCAGCCCGATTCCTGCTGTTGACATAGTTCCGGGTAGCGCCGCCAGCTCGGCCCTCATGCCCGGAGTCAATGAGTTTACGATCAGGACAAATCTGACATTTTCTGTGTCAATCAATAATGGACCGGTAATCAGCGGCCCTCTCCAGGTCTTTGGTTTATGCGAACCGTTTGTTGCTGTGTCTACGCCCGGTACGGGCCAGATTGGCATCACGCTCAAACGAGTCGAGATTGTAGACATTACGCCTGGGTGGTTGGAGAGCGTGGTCGAAGCGTTGGTCCTGGGAGTCTTGCAAACAATGCTGGCAACGATGCGCTTGCCATTCAACACGATTACTGCGGGCGCGTTTGGTTTAATTCTCCTGGCCGGGCCGATTGCCGAAACAGATCAGATCAAGGTGAGAGGAAACGCTCTTTAAGGGAGGAATCTTATGCCTGATATTCTCGTAGCTGGTGACGAAGCTGCCGCCACTGAACTTCTCCACGATGCCGAAGCCACACTAGGCACGCTAAGTCGGACGGGTTCAGGCAGTCTCGGTCCCTTTTCCGCCAACTGGGGGGCTAGCGCCTTTTTTGCGGGCGGAACTGTGGATCTGATCGCCCCCAACATCGTTCGCCTGGCGAATTGCGAGCTGCATTACAATCTTCACTTCAGCTTTTCGTTTGACCTCAGCAACATCATTCCAAACTTCTGCCTGCCGCAAATTTGTGTGCACATACCCTTCATCGGAACCGTATGTACTCCGACAGTTTGTATTAACTGGCCAACTATCACGATTCCGCTGAATTTCTCGGACGTCGTCAGATTCACTTCCGACTTTACGCTCAACGCACACCTGTCCGGCAGCACGTGGCTGATCGACGTCGTGATTGTTGGTATTCCAAATTTGCAAATCAGCGTGACCGCTGCCGCGATTTTAGCGGCGCTTGGACTGGCGGCTGCCGCTGTACTTGTGGCCATCCCATTCATAGGTTTGTTCCTGGCAGGTGCAGTGCTGGCTATAACCGCGGCGATCGGCATTGCCGGCATCACCGGATTGCTGGGTCCAATCTTAAGTCTTTTTGTTTCTGGGTTGACCTTCACTGTTTATCGCCAGCCGAGAACCTTTAATGTTTTGCCGGCGAGTGGTGCCTTCGATCCCGCGGTCAACATTAATCTGGATGCCATTGCCGCTTCCGTCAGCCATACGAACGAGGATGAGCTGCTGATAGCAGTCGATATTTCCTAGGATGAGGTGACTTCATGAACACACTTGACAGTAGATTTTGTCGCGACGGAGATAGCTTCGGTCAGAAGTTCTCGCAACCGGGGAAATACATTTACGACTTCAATCTGCCTGGACTGGACCAACTGAATAAGGAAGGTGCGAGGTTCAGTATCAATGTGAGTGGTGCAGACAAAGACAAGAAAGAAAGCAAACAGCACTTCGTCACAGTTCGCTATCGCGAAAAGCACTTCGAAGCAGATCCGCCTCAGTTGGAAATTGCGGCGGGCGACTTCGTGATGTGGAGTAGTGACGATGCCGGCACACCGGGATTTAGCATTAGCGGACATTCCGATAAGAACCGTTTCAGCAGCGCGGCGATGGAGCAAGAAGCGGTCTACACCCACGCGTTTGGGCTCCCGGGGGAAATTGAATGGGGAGACGCAAACGGAAAGGGTGCGTCCGGCAAGGTCATCGTAAGGATGCCGCCAACCAAATCGGAAAAGGAGATGGATGCCTTCAAAGAAGTTCTTAAGAAGGGAACTGTGGTAGTCATCGGGGCAGACAAAGCATCGCCGGCGCAGGTAGAGATCTACGTGGGCCAGACCGTCTTTTTCGCCGTCGAGAAAGCAGCGGGGATAACCATTACTGACCGCCGGTTGAATGTCGACATTTCCGATCCTGCCAAATAGGAACGACGCTCCCCGGTAGGCTTCGTCGGAATTGATTCAACCCGAAACTTGCCGCCGCCAGGCGAACAGGCAATTCATATATTTCTGAACAACGCTTTCGTTCGAGCCCTCAACGTTACGTGCCTCGCTTGACTCTATCCCCGCGTTTGATATGTTTCCACAGGCTCATCAGGTGGAGACGGTCGCCCGCTTGACCGCTAACCGCAGACTTAACGGAACCACTCACCCTTGAACTAACAACCCGCCGCTCGTCCGCTTGGAAACGAATAACGGATGGCAGCAGCACGTGTGTCTCGAGCCACTGAGCGATTGCATAAATTGAGCGATCCTCAGCTTTTCGCTCGTTATCCTTTGGTAGAGATCGCGGTCGCCTACGGCCTCGGTATCGTCAGTGCTTTATGCGGGCAACTTACCCTGCCGGCTCTCATAGTTTCTGCAGCACTGGCCACGAGTCTGCTGGTTGCGATCCTCATCTCATCGATCCGAGAAAACCGAAAAGAGAAGCAACGAATGTTGACGCTGCTTGTGCTGTTGATCTTTGTGCTTCTCGGTGCGGCCTCTAAACGAGTCGAGAACGATCGGACACCATCTACTCAACTAAAGTCCCTGCTGGAACAGGGAACAGTCGCAGTCGGCGAGCCAGTTGAACTAACCGGCGTGTTGGAACGCGAGCCTGAAGACGCGCGTGAACGTTTGTATCTGGAACTGCGTCTGGAAAAAATCCGCGCACGCGTGACGGATAACGACACTTCTATTGGAAGATCAAGCGAGCGCGATGTGTCTGGAGTCGTAACCCTGTTCGCGCCTGTTTCTTCGCGCGACACCAAACTTGAGTATGACGAATTGGGCCTACGCTACGGCGGGCGCATTCGCGTGATGACTTTGCTGGAGCGCGCTGACAGCTTTCGTAATCCCGGCGGTTCTTCATTTACCGAATACCTCGATCGCAAGGGTTACGATGCGACTGGATTCGTGAAAAGTCCGTTATTGATCGAACGCCTCGACGACCAACAGGTCTTCCTGCCTCTGGCGGTCCTTTATGAGTGGCGCCGGAAGCTGCAAACGGAAATCGATAAACATTTCTCGGCGGAGACAGCGGGGGTGCTGGATGCGGCGTTTCTCGGCAATCGTTACAACCTTGATAGTTCTGCAGCGGAACGCTTTCGCGAAGGCGGCACTTTTCACATCCTGGTCATCAGCGGTCTGCACATCACAATGCTTGGCGGTCTGGTCTTTCTAATCGCGAAACGGTTTACTCGGAAGCGCTGGTTACAGTTCTTAGTCTCGGCTGCAGCGCTGTGGGCCTACAGTCTCGCAGTGGGCGCTGAGTCGTCCGTGGTGCGGTCGGCGTTGATGTTTACATTCGTATTACTTGGACCAGTCGTTTCGCGCCGTGCCTCGTCTTTGAACACACTCGGAGCAGCTGCGTTGATCCTGCTCGTACGTACACCGGACGAGCTTTTCGATCCTTCGTTTCAGTTGACCTTTGCTTCCGTTCTGGCAATGGTTGTGTGCGCCTGGCCGCTGATGGAAAAGCTGGCGCAGATTGGTTCGTGGCGACCGACACGGGAGACGCCTTATCCGCCTTTGTGTGCTCCATGGTTGCGTAGTTTCTGCGAGAGTTTGTTTTGGAGCGAACGTAAAGCAGAGCAGGAACGCGAAAGACTTACTTATGGCTACCGTGTCTTCAAGTCACCTCTTGCGACTCGCCTCGAACGTCTGCACCTGCAACGCCCATTGCGCTATGCGTTTGGCGCGATTCTGGTTTCGGCGACGGTGCAATTAGCGTTGCTCCCTTTTCTGGTTGTTTACTTCCATCGCGTTTCCATTGCCGCCGTGTTGCTGAACATAGGCGTGAGTTTGTTGATGGGGGCGGAAGCGTTGGCGGCGACTGTTGGGCTCGTGCTGGCCCAGCTAAACGACGGAGTCGCCAGACCTTTCATTGCTCTTGCTGAGGCGTTGAACTGGTCGATGGTGCACACTGTCGATCCTTTCTCGAGGCTGAATCTGGCGTCACTGCGTTTGCCGGAATACACAGGATGGGCGCGGGCGATTTATGTTCTTTGTTACTTCCCGTTCATTTTACTGGTCGCACTCCTCGCACGCTGGCAGCCGCTAGCGCTGATAAGACCGAGACCCCGGATTCGCAAACTTGCCGCGGGTGCTTCGCTGTCACTGGTTATCGCGATTGCTTTGATTGTGTTTCATCCGTTTAGCGCCGCAGCGCCGACCGGGGAACTTCGCGTCGATTTTCTTGATGTGGGGCAGGGAGACTCCGCGCTGGTAACTTTTCCAGACGGCACGACCATGCTGGTTGATGGTGGAGGGCGGCCTGGTCCATTTCAAAAAGAGCAGCTTGACGAAGAGGACGAAACGTTCGAACGTGAGACGCGCAGCATTGGCGATGCCGTGGTCTCAGAATACTTGTGGTGGCGCGGGCTGGATCATGTCGACTACATTCTCGCGACACATGCCGACGCTGATCACATCGATGGCCTGAATGACATTGCGCGTAACTTTAAAGTTTCGGCCGCGCTCGTTGCGCGTGCCCCTGTGAAGGACGGAGAGTTTCAGAAGTTTAGCCGCACGCTTGCAGAGAAAAGGGTCCCGCTGCGACTGATCGGCGCCGGAGACATTTTACATTTCGGCGAAGTGACAGCTGAAGTCCTGTGGCCGGCGCCTTCGGTAAACGTGAACGATTCTTCGCGTAACAACGATTCGATCGTGCTTCGCTTGCGTCTCGGCGCTCGTTCGATGCTGCTTACCGGCGACGTTGAGATGGCAGGGGAGCGTGGGATTCTGTCGAGAGCAAAAGAGCTCAGCGCGGACGTTGTCAAAGTTGCGCATCACGGCAGTAAGACTTCATCAACGGATGCGTTTGTCCAGGCGACAAAACCAAAGTTTGCCGTGATTTCCGTCGGGCAGACGTCAATCTTCGGTCATCCAAACGCTGAGGTCGTGAAGCGTTGGGCAGACAACGGCGCGCAAGTGTTGACAACCGGAAAGTGCGGGACGATTACGGTCGTGACTAACGGACGCGACCTTAGCATTGATAGGTTTGTTAAGTAGGCTGAGCCTTAGAAAGGCATTTGCCTAACGAATGCGGACGGTCAGGGTGACGGTGCCAGTATTGTTCGGACCAGCCTGGCTCAAACTTCCTGCGAAAGACCATCTCACGTTGGTAACATTGCGGTCGTATCCAGCAGGTGCTCCACCAGCGCCACTAACCGGCGTGTAAGTCCAGGTCGTTCCACCATCATTTGAATACTGGAACGTAGCCACGAGTCCACTCGTGCCAGGACTGCTGGTGAGCGAAGCAACTTTGAAGTCGACGTTGTGGAAAACTCGCTCGGCAGGAACCGCGTTCGCCGGATTCGGATCAGTGAGCACGAAATTGTTTGCCGGCTGCCCGCCTGTGTTGGTGTAAACGATCGTGTACAAAAGATCGGTGCCGGGAAGCTGAGTGCCGCCAGGGCTCACGCTCTTGACCAATCCAATACTTGGCGGCGCGGCCGCATTGATTGTCGTCGGATCACTAGCCGAATCGTTGGTCGTATTTGTTTGTCCGCCACCGGACACGTTTGCAGTGTTTGTGACGCTTGCCGGTGCGGAAAGTGCGACATTCACCGTGACCGTGATGGCGGGATAGCTTGAGCCGGCAGCAAGCGCGTCGCTTCGGGTACACGTGAGCGTGCCCAGCACACAGCTCCAACCGGTTCCGCTGATCGCTGTTGCTGTAAGTCCGGCCGGCAGAGTGTCGACTACCGTGACGGTGCCACTGGTGGCTGCGGAGCCGGCGTTGGTCGCTGTGAGCGTATACGTTGCGCCGGTTTGTCCCTGGGTGAAGTTCCCGACGTGGGACTTGGCAATCGTCAGATCCGGAAGTTGATTGATCGTCGTCGGATTGGTGGCAGTGTCATTGCTGGTGTTGGTCTGTCCGCCCCCAGAAACGCTCGCTGAGTTTGTAACGCTCGCTGGTGCATTATTGGCGACGTTTACTGTGACGGTAATAACTGGATAGCTGGATCCGCCGGCAAGAGCATCGCTACGAGTACAGGTCAACGTACCAAGCACGCAGCTCCAACCAGTTCCGCTGATCGCGGTTGCAGTCAGGCCGGCTGGCAGAGTGTCAACCACTGTTACTGTGCCGCTGGTAGCAGCAAATCCAGAATTGGTCGCGGTAAGACTATATGTTGCGCCCACCTGACCCTGGGTAAAGTTACCGACGTGCGACTTGGCAATCGTCATATCGGGAAGCTGATTGATCGTTGTCGGGTCGTTTGCAGAGTCATTCGTAGTGTTGATTTGTCCGCCGCCCGAAACACTGGCTGAGTTTGTAACGCTGGACGCGGCATTGTTGGCGACCGTTACGGTGACAGTTATGACCGGATAGCTTGAACCACCAGCCAGAGCATCACTCCGTGTGCAGGTAAGGGTACCCAATACGCAACTCCAGCCCGTTCCGCTGATTGCGGTCGCGGTCAAACCCGCCGGGAGCGTATCGACGACGGTGACTGTGCCGCTCGTAGCTGAAGAACCGGAGTTAGTAGCCGTGAGCGAATAGGTCGCGCCAACTTGTCCCTGGGCAAAGTTGCCAACGTGCGACTTTGCAATCGTCATGTCTGGCAGTTGATTGATGGTCGTCGGATTGGTGCCAGTGTCGTTGCTAGTATTCGTCTGGCCGCCACCGGAAACGCTGACCGAGTTGGTAACGCTGGACGGCGCATTGTTCGCGACGTTTACCGTGAGCGTAATAACGGGATAACTCAAGCCGGCGGCCAGCGCATCGCTTCGAGTGCAAGTTAGCGTGCCGAGGACGCAACTCCAGCCCGTTCCGCTGATCGCAGTCGCGGTGAGACCGGCAGGCAACGCGTCAGTGACGGTAACCGTCCCGCTGGTAGCCGCCGAACCAGAGTTGGTTGCAGTGATCGAGTAGGTCGCACCAACCTGTCCCTGAGTGAAATTCCCGACATGCGTTTTAGCTATAGTCAGGTCGGGCAGCTGATTAATTGTTGTCGGGTTAGTCGCAGTGTCGTTGCTGGTGTTGGTTTGTCCGCCACCGGAAACACTGACGGAGTTCGTCACGCTTGAAGCCGCATTATTAGCGACGTTTACCGTGAGAGTGATCACTGGGTAACTTGAGCCGGCGGCGAGCGCGTCACTGCGTGTGCACGTCAATGTACCTAAGACACAGCTCCAACCAGTTCCACCGATGGCCGTCGCCGTGAGACCGGCAGGCAGCGCGTCGGTAACTGTGACAGTTCCACTCGTGGCCGCAAATCCAGAATTGGTAGCGGTAATCGAATAGGTGGCGCCGACCTGTCCCTGAGTGAAATTGCCGACGTGTGTTTTAGCAATCGTCAAGTCGGGCAGTTGATTGATGGTAGTTGGATCAGTTGCCGTGTCGTTACCTGTATTGGTTTGTCCGCCGCCCGAAACACTAACCGAGTTTGTGACACTTGCGGCCGCGTTGTTGGCGACGGTCACGGTTACCGTGATCACCGGATAACTGGAGCTGGCGGCGAGGGCATCGCTGCGTGTGCAGGTCAAAGTCCCGAGAACGCAGCTCCAACCAGTTCCACTGATGGCAGTCGCGGTGAGTCCAGCGGGCAAAGTGTCGACAACTGTGACCGTGCCGCTCGTCGCCGCAGAACCGGAGTTGGTTGCGGTGATTGAGTAGGTTGCGCCAACTTGACCCTGGGTGAAATTGCCGACGTGCGACTTGGCAATTGTCATATCGGGCAGTTGATTGATGGTCGTCGGGTTGGTGGCCGTGTCGTTGCCGGTGTTGTTTTGCCCACCACCAGAAACGCTAACGGAGTTCGTGACGCTTGAGGGCGCGTTGTTAGCCACGGTTACGGTGAGCGTAATTACCGGGTAACTGGCACTGACAGCGAGGACATCGTTGCGAGTACAAGTCAACGTTCCCAGCACGCAAGTCCAACCGGTTCCACTGATCGCCGTAGCAGTGAGACCAGCAGGCAGTGTGTCAGTCACGGTGACTATTCCGCTGGTAGCAGCTGTTCCCGAGTTTGTTGCCGTGACCGAATACGTTGCCCCAACCTGACCTTGAGTAAAGTTTCCAACGTGTGATTTTACGACCGTCATATCGGACACGCCGTTAACAGTCGTCGGATCCGTTGTCGAGTTGTTGCCGTTATTGGAAGCTGGTTCGCCGCCGCCGGAAACGGTGGCGGAATTTGTTACTGAGGGAAACGCTGCCGGAGCCACCACGACCGTGAGCGTAATCGCATTACCGTTGGCGCCGACGGCGATCGCAGTCGCACTGGTACAAGTGGCAGTGCTGCTGCCCACCACAGTCGCAGCACAGTTCCATCCGGTTCCAGTTGGAATTGAAGCGACAGTCAACCCTGCTGGTAGATTGTCGACTACAGTGACGGTTCCGCTAGTCGCTGCACTGCCGGCGTTGCTCGGAGTGAGTGTGTAAGTTCCGTTAACGCCAACCGTGAAGTTACCGCTGTGTGATTTAGCAATTCGTAGATCAGGAACGGCGTTGATTGGCGTGTTGTCGGTGGCACTGTTGTTCCCGGCGCCGGTGCGTCCGAGGTCAGTTGGATCCGAGACGCCGCTAGCCGGAGTTAGTACGGTGGCTGTGTTCGAGAGGGTGCCGGTTGCCGATGGCGACAGCGTTCCCGTGACTGTGTATGTTACGGAAGAACCTGATGGCAGGTTGGCAGTTGTATTGATCGAGTTACCACTGCCACTAGCCGCGCCGCAGGTTGCGCCGCCAGTTACCGAGCCGCAAGTCCAATTCACACCAGTGATGCTGGCTGGAACAGTATCGGTAACAATCGAACCGTTTGAGGCGTCAGGGCCTGCATTGCTGACGACGATGGTGTATGTGACGGGGCTTCCGGAATTGATTGTGGCCACGCCGTCGGTTTTTGTTATTCCAAGGTTGGCGCTGAGGTTAATAGTGTCGGTATCAGTGGCTGTGTTGTTCGCCGGAGCCGAGTCGGTCAGCCATGCTGGAACGGCCACGGTTGCAGTATTGACGAGCGTGCCGCTAGCGGACGCCGAAAGCGTGCCGGTGATTGTGTACGTGGCAATATCACCGGCCTCAAGGGTGGCGCTCGTGTTAATACTGTTGCCCGATCCCGAAGCTGCGGCGCACGAAGATCCGGCTGAAGCTACACAGGTCCAATTGACACCGGTGACCGATGCCGGAACCGTGTCGACTACCGAACCTGTCACAGTGTAAGTGCCGCTGTTCGTAACGACGACCGTGTAACTCACAGGACCGCCGCGATAGACAGTCGTTAGGCCATCCGTTTTGGTGATCGAAAGATTGGGCGCCGGAACGTCAGCGGTAGCTAAGTCGCCCGTAGCAGTGTTGCCACCGCTGAGTGCGGTGATGAGCGTCGTACCCCGGTAGAGGTTTGCGTTCGTCACTGTCTGCAAGAGCATTTGGCCGCTTGAGTTGAACGCGATGCCGATCGAATTAGTATCGCCAACCGCTACGGTGCTACAGCCGCCGGCTGCGCCGTTTGCCGGTAGACCGGCGTAGCTGCATACCCGTTTATCCTGGTCGATGATGTAAAGCGTGCTGCCATTGAACGCGATGTCGCCGCCGTTGTTTGTACCCGTAACAGTTGCCACTTTGGTAGCCTGACCCGTGTTCTGATTCAGCGTGTAGACCGTATTGGCATCCGTGCCGGCGTTACCGACCATGTAGTAGAGAGTGTTGCCGTTGAACGCCATTCGGAAGCCGCCAGAAACGTCGACGCCTCCGGTGGAGGGACCGAGGTTTCCTATCGCAACGGGAGCGATGCTGGGCGTCGCGGGATTGAAACGATAGACCGCTCCGTTAGTGGCATTGATTGAGTAGAAAATCATGCCGTCTGATGGACGCTGCGCCAGAGTGGCCGCGTTGCCGCCAGGATAGTTGGTGTAAACCAACGTCTCCACACTGGTAGTCAAGTCTATGCTCCAGATGTTATTGCTGCCGGCCGTTGCGTTTCCGCGGATCGCGTAGGCGTCGGTTTGTGCCAACACCGAACTGGCAAAGAAGAGGATCGCAAGCGTAGCGAAGACCAGCCGCCATGGCGATGGACGGCTCGCGCTGATCTTACGCACCCCGCTCGACCAGAACCTCACTTGTTCTCTCCTTGTTTCGCGGCGGGCTTGGGAGCTTCACTGTCGCTACTGCTGGCAAGTCCTGCCCGCGAAGTGCCGAAGAGGTCAAACAAATTAGAAAGCTTGGAGGAGATAGTGAAGTAGAAACCGCCGCGTCGTGGTAGGGCGGTGTCCAAACCGGGTTCGCCGGCATGCGTCAGGTTGTAACCAACACCGAAACGAAGATCCGGCATGGCCCAGAACCCAATTTCAGCGCCGTAGACTGAGCGTCGCGTGCGCGATGACGGTTGGAAGATCTGGCGTGTTTCTGCCGCGAAGTCGAAACGATTGGTCAATCTGTATTGGGCACGCGCCTGCGTTAGAAAAGTAAGGGTGGAGACAAACGGCAGCGATGGCTCACCATTCGCGGCGAAGCGCAGCGCGAAGCGGCCGTACAACTCCAGACGGTCTGTTGCCTGGTAGTAGCCATCACTCGCTAGAGTGTCTAAGCGATTGCGCGTCGGAGTAACTCCTTCATTGCCCGACTGTGAGTTCGAGCGATGATTAAAGCTGAAAAGCAAACCGGAGCGGTCCGAATCGAGCGGCCGGTACGCAAGAGCAACGAGTCCATCGACGGCTGAGTTCTCACGTCCCTCAAATGAACTGTCGGCGAACTGCATTCGCGAAAGCACTGTTATACCTTCGCTAAAGCGGCCAGCGGCGCCAAACGAAATGAGTTGACCATTGCCGCCGCGGTCGCGAAATTCATAGTGCGCTGAAGCTTTGAAGTTTTCGTTTGGCGTCCAGCCAAAACCAAGCGTGGCGCTGTTAAAGCTCTTGCCATCGCCCGCTAGATGGAAGCCGCGTTCGAAACCGAGGTCAAGTGAGAATTCTTTTGTCAACGGCAGACGATTTTGCACACCCATAACCGCGAAGCTGTCGGTACCATTAATGCCGTTCTCGATTTGATAACGACCGACCAGCGAGGTGTATTTTCCGAAACGAGATTCCACGCCGATAGCAGTTTCACGACGGGCAGTAGTTCCCGCAAATCCCGTGAACGACAAATCGCCGATTGGTGTGATGGCGGCAGAAGCCATTCGCTCCGACAGGAAAATCTTCGTCCACTGACTAATCTGGTAGTTTGCAGCCAGTGTCGTTTGGTTTGGATACGTAGGATCGGCTTCGCCAAGGTTTTGTTCGCGCTTGACCGAAACATCCAGCTTGTCGGTTACCTGTACTTGCGCGCCGACGGTTACCAGGTCGGATTTGATTTCAGTACTGTTCAACTCATCGGTAAAGTTGCGATGGTCGTAACCGAAGTGGAGCCGCACCCGTTCCTTGATTACTTGGTCGCCCGAGACAGAGAAGGTGAATCGTTTGTTGTCGACGTTCTCCGTTTTGTTGTCCTCTTTCACAGCGCCAAAGCGCAGCACCGCACCCTTCCGAGGTTTGAAGTCAAAGGTTACTTCACCACGACTCGAACCCGGAGTGACGGTTCCGCCAAACGGATTCAGAAATCCTTCAGAGGCACTCTGGTAACGGGCATGGACGACGCCTTCCTTGAAACCGACAGGTTGATAAAGATCCACACTGACGGCATTGCCGTCGTGCCTGGAATCAGTCGGATTAGTGCTGACGGAAGTGAGCCCGGTATTCATTTCGCCGCGGCTCGTGGCCCAGGCAACTTTCAGCAGTCCTTTGCGCGGAAGACTCTTTTCTAAATCCAGACCGCCAACCAGAAATCCATCTGCTGAATCCTCGCGCTGCACGATAGTGGAGAATCCCAACTTGAGACCAAGACCAGAAATATTCTTGAGTCCGCGCGCGGTGTAGACGCTCGAGTTCATACCCGTTGCGCGGTGCTCGTAAGTGACAACGATCTGCTTGAGGTTGAATCCCGAGTCGAACGTGGGAATCATTCTCAACAACAGTAGTTCGCCATTGACTGGGTTCAGGTTGTAGTCGATCGACCGGGCCAGAATTTCGCGAGAGAGAATCACTTCCGGATTGCGGCGATCGCGCACTTCGAGCGCAACCGTTTCTGAACCCTGCAGAATTTCGCCGAAACCCAGGCGAACAATACTGAACGTTCCGGCGGGGAACACTTCACGAGAGAAGGTGGTGTCTGGTCTGGCTCCGGTAACTGAAACGAAGTCGCCGTTGGAGTTTTCAACGTGAACCTTCACACCAGTGAGCTTGCGTGTGTAACCAGCGAGCGGAACCTGTTCCAGGTCGGCATCGAGATCGCCGAACATTGCATAGGAACGTCCGCGATCAAGTCGCGCATACAGTTTGGAATTCGATTGCGCCGCTTCGAACCGAGTCGACGAGTCGCCAAACACCGGATAGGTGCGATCCAGGGGATCGAGTTGGAACACGCGATCATGTCCGGCAGTTCGATTAATGGGTCGCTGTGAATCGTATGACAGAGTTAACGAAGTTTTGCCGAACACCGGGCCGCTGTAGAACAAGCTGAGGCGATTGCGACTGTTGCCTTCTTCGTCGCGTAGGTTTACTTCGGGAATGGAATTGCCGAACGAAGCTTCTGCAAGACCCACCATAATTGTCGGTCGATTCTCCGGGAGAACCCTGACCATTGATTCCATCTCCAGCTGACCGGCAACCACGTGTAAACGTGCTTCACCAGGTTGCGCTGGACCAATTAGTTTCACAGCGGCTTCGCCGTTTAGAGTTGGAATAATGAGTTGGCCATGGGTTGCGGCTTGATCAGCGCGGTTGTCTCCTACGTCAGTCGGTAAGTCGGTGCTCGGCGCGATTTTACCTGGAGCGAGCAAGTCGTCGTCGCCCGAGAGTTGATCGAGCCGGACCAATTTGCCGAATGAAGTCTCAATACCAATCCGGCCGTCGTTAGCGGGGTTTCCCCATTGATCGAGTGCGCGAATCTTGATGACGGTCGAATCGCGGCCGCCCGCCTGAATCGCGGTCTTTTCGGGCGCAACTTCGAGTCGCTGCACCGGACCGCGCGCGATCGCGATCATTTCTTTTGGCGTGCCGGGAACTCCAACCGGACTGATCGGCGTGACCACAACTTTGTTGGGCCCCGGTTTTAAGTTAACGCTGACGAACTTAAAGGTCGTCACTTGATTCTTGTTGTCGACACGACGTTCGCCGATGTTTTTTTCCGAGACCTGATCACCGTTGACTTCAAGTCTCACGGTCCAGTTGAGTGCCACTCGCGCTACCAGTTCCATTGCGGGGTTCATCACCACGGTATTGGGAGACGGCGCGAGAATGATTGCGGATCCAGGGGCTACAGGATCGAGCGTTTCGGTTGAAGTGAATTCGTAGACTCCGGCCGACGCTTTAGGTGAACCGGACCCTGCCGATGCATTTGTCGCGTTGGGCTGGGAGTTTGACGGCAGAGACGATTGCGGTAGCGACGCTACAGATTTGTTGTCGGTTGCTGAAGATCGATCTGAGCCGAGGACTGACGACATATCACTCTGATTGGTTCCGACCAGAGCGAAGTTTTGTCTAAGCAGTGCGCCACCACCAACAGGCGTTCGCAGCAATCGTGTCCAACTCTTACCCGAGAGTGACTTGCCATCGGTGAGGGCATAGCCGGTCGGGATGGTCACCGGATCGAGGGCGATAACCTGGGAACCATCGCCGACAGCGGGGAAGTTATAGAGACCTTGCGAGTCGGTAATTACTGACTGACCGTTGGTGAGGTAAAGCCGGGCGCCGGAAATTGGTTTGTCAGACGAATCGAATTGTCCGTTGCGATTTACGTCTTCAAAAACTCGACCGAGGATTACTTGCCGAGTTGAGAAGACACCCCCACCGACGCGCACCACAGCTCGTGCCGGCGCCGTGTCGGTTCTGTCTCCGTTTTGGAAACTGCCGGATCCGATCGCTACGTTTTCATTGTCACCCTCGCGTGAGTTTGCGCCGATGCGGACGCGATACAGCAAGCGTGCGCTGACACCGGGGCCTAGATCGCCTAACCGGAAGATCAAGTCAGCGCCGGCGCTTTCTGGTTCGATCGGTTGCTCAGGTGATGAGCCAAGGGCCAGCCGCGCAGTGCCCTGCACGTAGTGAAATGACTCCGGCAAATGATCGCGCACAGCGACGCCAGTCACTGTCGCCACGGTCGGGTTGTGCACTTCGATTCTGTAAGTAACAACGTCGCCAACTTCGGCGCGTTGCTGATCAACTATCTTGGTTATTTCCAGACCGTGCTCTTCAAAGACCGGAATGTTGAAAGCCAGATCTGCCAGATCGCTAATATCGACATCTTCGCGAACCAACGAAAACCCGCCGGCGACTGCGATCGGTTGGCCATCGAGCGCGCGTTCAGTTAGCGCAAAGAGTCCGTTTTGACCAGCCCGCACATTGACTTCGATTAAGCGCTGAATGAAGCCGTCCGCTTTGACGTTAATGAAGTACCTGGCAGGAACGGAAGAGGTGCCGACCTGGGACGGGCTTAAGCCGAAGCTGAAGTGACCGAGATTGTCGGCAAGATACGGATTGCTATCTTGCACGTTTGGCACGTAGCCAAAAGCCGATTGCAACGGCAGTAGATTTGTCAGCGCCTGATCCGCGTAAACAGAAACCTTCGCGCCGGGAACGGGAACGCTTGCCCCACCACGTCCAGCGAAGACGGTGCCGAACGGATCAGCGACCACGACCACAGAATTCGTCCTGGTTGCAATTGCGTTATCAGCGCCGATCTGCGCGGTGTTGACCAGACCAATCGAGGATGGAGCGCTGTTGTTTAGCTGGGCCCGGAAAGTCAGACGAACGACTTGATTCGGCGACATCTGGGTGAGTCGCAATTCAATGTGTTGACCGTTTACAAAACCTTCATCGCCATCCTGCGCGTCAGTCAGATCCTTAATGCTTCCGTTGTTGTCCAGGTGCAACGAGTTCGCGACGTAGTCAACACCGACAGGCAGGTCATCGCCCAGCACCAGGTTACGCGCGGAGACGTCACCGCTGTTGCGGAAGGCGATGGAATACGTGAACGGGTTTCCGCGAGTGACGACAGCCTGGCTGCCGCTGTTAACTTCTTTCAGGGGCGGCAGGGCGGGACTATTTGGATTACTCAACACCGGCCCGTTACCGACTTCGTTGATGATCGTGCCGTCATCCTCAACATTGCCGTTTATCGCACCAGTCGCAGTTTGATGTGCGGTGAGATGGATGCGGAGCAGACTGCTGAAGGGAATGTTGTTGGTGTCTACAACGGCCAAAACGCCAAGGCAGGCGCCCGGCGAAACTGTGTTGGATTGCGTTGACCCAATGGCAATGAGCGCGTCGCCGATTGTCAGAGTGGCGCTGGCATCGTTATCGAAATACAGACTGTCGATTGTGGCGGGGCTGGTGACGTCGGCGTTGGCGATTGTGTAAGCGTTTGCAACGTTGCCAGTGTTGCAGATCCGAAAGAGTCGGTTGATTCGCTCCTGCGGAGCTACGCTGGCAGACGACACCGTTTCTTTCGGCGTAACCGTGAGCGTCGCCACCGCCATCACTGTGAAAGTGACGGTTTCGGAAACGGTGCTGTAGGTTACTCCGTCACTTTCGAAAGTCGCGCCTGCCTGGTTAGCGATAACAGTTCCGGCAGGAGTTGCGTCAGCGAAGCGACCTCGCGAAGTCGCCAGCGAAACGCAGACTAGGGTAACGACAATTGCTGAAAGTAACTTACTGAATTTGGGTTGAAATCCCACCATTGATGAACTCAGGGCAAGGGGAGTTGCGAGTGGATTTGAAAGCTGGAAACGACGTGCCGGTTTCCGGGCGCTAGCTTCAGGAAACCGCCACGTCGCTTCGCGGCACAGACTCAAAGTCCGTGGCTAGTTGATCGAACGCTTGAACGTGAAGACCCCAGAAGCGCCTGGAGCAACTGATGCAACTGTATCGGTGTATCTAGTTGCACTGACCGTGACCACGACGCCCGAACCTGAATCGCTCGGTGCAGGAGCATGTGTGGTGTAGGTGCCCCAGTTGTTTGGCGCGACCAATCCGTCTTCGTTGATGACCAGGTTACTGGCCGTCAACTTCACGCAGTTCGCATCACCGTTCGCGGTTGAGATATTCGTGTAGGTGATGTTGTAGGTAATTACAGCGCCGGGAACTGAATCGGTGGGACCACCGACGCCAGTGCCATTGGCAACTGTGAAGGCCTTCGATAGCTGGATGAATCCCGTATATGAGCGATCGATGGTGCGATTGCTCGCGGCGGGAGTAAGCGTCGAAGTGGCGCGTACGCTGGTGCTGTAGGCCGTCAGAACGCTCTGGCCGGCGGGAATGGTTACGCGCACGAGGATGTCAGCAGAACTGGCGTAGCCAACCGCCAACGTAGTAGAACCACCGCCGGAGACCGTCGTATAGGAACCACCACCGTTGGTTGAGACTTCAACCACGAAGCTGGCAGGAACGACCGGCGCGTCCAGCGTGAACGTGTCCGGCGCGTTGCCAGTGTTCTGCACCGTGTTAGTGAAGACCAGCTGGGCCGACACCGCAGTAACTCCGCCTGGAGCGACGTTGGCAGGATTGCTGGACTTGTTTGTGTAGTCGTCGTTGTTATCGGTTGGGCCAACAGCAGCGGGAGCTCCAGCTGGTCCTAACAACACCGAGCCGACTTGAGACAATAGAGTTTGCTGAATCACACCGTGTCCGGCGCCGGCAACGTAGCCTTCGTTGAAGTTGGCGTTGCTGTCACCGTTATTGGGTGTGGCGTCACCAGACTGATCCGTGATCGTGGCGCTGATGGTGTTCAAACCAAAAGTGTCACCGATCTCATCAATCGGAATCGCAGCGTTGATGCCGGAGTTGATGGTGACGATCATGTTGATCGCAGCACTAGAAGCACCGACGCCCAACGTCGCGCCGACAGGGAATGCGATACGCGTCGTGTTAGATAGCGGCGAAGGAGCCGTAGTGCTCCATGTTGCCGACAACGGCGCCGTGGTCAGCGGAGAGGTTGTGTAGAGAGTGTTGGCCGGGAAAGTCTGACCTGACTTCAGGACGGTCCTCGCCGGAATTGGCGCGATGATGTAGACCTGAGTGAAGCCGCCGAGTGAAAGACCGGATACGACACGCGCGCCCGGGTTACTTACCTGCCAGGTGTACGTAATGTCAGACCCCACTGGCACTGGACCTGCTGGGGCAACGAGGTTGAGTCGCAACATGGCGTCGTCAACGACGCTGGCTGAGATGTCGCCACGCGCTTCGCGCTTGCCGTTCACCGAGGCCGCAGATTCGGTGCGAACTTCGTTCGCTGACGAATCAGCCGCTTGATTGTCGAAGCTGGGGCCACCGGTCGCCGCGTCGCCGAGCAGCACTTGAACACTGGAACCGGATGTCGCTCCCGCGTTGATGCTCACTTCGACGAGGACGTGAATATTCCCGCCCTGCAGAATGTTGCCGGAAACAACGTCGGCGCCATTCGTCTTGATGTCCGTGTCGCCGGCGTTGATCGTGCCGCTGCTATTAGCGTCGATAACCGCGCGCGTAACAACGCCAGATCCAACGAGGCGAACGCTGGCGCCACTTGCCAGGAACCGGACCTGGTCGGTGAAGTTGCCGGTGTTCGTAACAGTGAAGTCATAAACCACCTGTGTCTGGCCGGCCACAACCGATGGGTTGCTACCTGCGTCAGGCGTGATCGTCAAACCAGAAACGAGCGAAACAGTTACCGTCACCGTATTCGAGATGGTGGAGTAACTATTGGTCCCGTCTGAATAAGTAGCGCTGGCTTGGTTTGTAATAACCGTGCCGCCTGGCGTTTGTGCAAACGCTGGCGCGCAGAGGACGCACGCGAGCGCCAATAGCGCGGCTGTGCGACCAACCAGATGGAGAAGATTATGGGCGAGTCTGTGCATCATTATTTCCTTATCGTTAATGCCAATTCGAAACTAGGCTTTGGTGGGAAAAAGAGAAGGCGAGCGTCAGGGTTGCTCACCATGAGAATTTGGTAGGCTAGTTAAGGCGCACCTTGTAAGAAGCGTTTAGCTTGGCGCCTTCGGTCAATGGAGTTGACCATTCGTAGCGGATCTGGTTGTACATCGAAACCGGAGCGGCGACTTTCTTCACCGAACCGTCGGCCTGTCGTTCGTCCACGGTCGGAGCGGCTGAAAACGACTTTCCATTATCGATGCTATAGGTGACGGCAACTGCGCCATCTGCTTTGGCAGTACCAGCAACGAACTGCGTACCGGCCGGAATTTTCCCAACCGCTTTGTACTCTTCTGCCGGTGCATTGCCTTCGTTAACCGAGGTAATTGTCCAATCCATGACTTCGCCCGACTTGACCATTTCCGCCTTCTCAACAGGCACCTTGGTGTCGTCTCGCTCAACCACGCCGGCAAGCACGACCTTCACTACCGGTCGTCCTGCGCGCAGCATCATGAATTTCTTTTGAGAAACCGCTACCGCACTGCCAAGAACCAACATACACAGGGCAACGATAGGTAAGGTTGATGCGTATTTCTTTATCGTTCTCATTTTTGTCTCCTGAGGGGATATTTCGAATTGAACCAAACTGGGTTTGGCTTGGGGAGGAAAAGCCGAGGGTGGCATTTTTCCCTAGGGCGAGGCAGTCCGCCACACCCTTCCGCCGCAGACTTCGCAAAGTTCGTGCCTACTTCAGGAAAACCCTGATACTTGTTTACGGAAAAGATGGCTTCCGGACTCGTTGGTATCCAGAATTGAACGACTTTGTTGGGAAAGTTGCCCACATCTCATGTGGGTAAGAATTTCTTTACCGGCGTGAGTTGGCAGGAAGAAAGTTCACTGCTGACAAAGGTTGGCACGATTAGACTGCCGTCTTTTGTCATTCTCGCAAAACCGACGGGGACTAATGTCTAAGATTGATCCGTTTCATCCGGGACGTACAGGTCGATCTTCGCGCTGCCTGGTTTGTAAGTATGAAGAACGCCCAATGGCGGTGCGTACACATGAAGGGTGATGAGATTCTGTTCGCTGACGTCAGGGTTACCAAGTTGGTGAATGTCAGGAACATCCGAACCTGTTACCATGCCGCCAGAATAATCGCGTGCACTTTTGTAGCTTAAGCCTGCAACCGGATCGAAGTTGAATGTGGTTTCCCATAGTGTGCCCTGGCAAACTTTGACGCCCCCGTGCGATCCGTTGTGGTCATGGATAGGAGTGCGTTGACCGGGACGCCAGCACAGCACGAGCATTTCGACGAACTTGTTTCGACAAACCCGATGCCGCCAGTAGTTACCTTCTTTAAAGCGACTGAAAGGTTGCAACTCAGCATCGAGAATATCCGCCTTCTCCAGCCACTGATAAATCTGATCCAGACGCGGGAAGTCGTCCAATGATTCCAGAATCGTCACGAGGGAGGTGAGGGTGAAAGGGACGTCGTCCAAGTCGGTTCGGAGGCTGCTGGTTTCTAAATGAGTTGCCATGTTGTGGTCGTCTCCAGTGCGTGCGCCGACGATGCCTTGTTCTTAGCCGTTATATTCTCTCAGGAAGATGGAGTCAAGAAGTTCGGGGTTTCAAGTTTTGGATGCCTCACCTAACCAAGACCTAAGCTTGCTTCTGCGATTTGAAAATCGAGATTTCTCGTGGCGACTCGCCGTCACCCGAAATTGTAACGTTCCAGAGCTCAGCGTTAATAGGATAGCTTCCAAGCCTTTCTGCCCACTCAATAACAATCACAGCACGTTCATTCGTCAACAACTCATCGAGGTCAACCGCATGAGCAGCAGTTGCACCTTGATCCAGACGGTATAGATCGATGTGATAGATCGGCAACGTTCCCGCGTAAGGATTAACAAGAGTGAAAGAAGGACTGGAAACTTCATCGGGGTCAACGCCCAGAGCTGCGGCGAGTCCTTTGACGAATACCGTTTTGCCCGCTCCGAGTGGACCATTGAGCAGCAAAACTTCGCCACCGATAAGCTGCGAGCCTATTCGTTTTCCCAGCGCGAATGTTTCAGCGTTGCTTCCGGACGTCCATTCGCCAGTCGTGATTTGTGGTTGAGTTTCGCTTATCAAAGATTTGATCACTGGTTGTATCGCGAGCGGTTAAGGGTTTTCACCTGATGGGTCAAGTGAACGGATCGCCTCACTGAAATGCTCACGAATATCAGAAGCGACCATCGTTCGCATGCCCAGCTTGCGTGCGGCAAAGTCTCCAGCTAAGCCTCCTACATAGAGCGCTGCCACAGTGGCGCTAAGTGGATCGAAGTCTTCCGTCAATGTCGCCTGTGCCTGCGCGATGAATCCGGCAATGAGTCCTGTCAATGTATCGCCGGCGCCCGCCGTTCCTAACCCTGCATTGCCGGTCGGGTTGATGAAGACGCGATCGTCGGGTGCGGCTATCAAGGAGCGAGTTCCTTTGAGAACCAAAAACAGGTTGTGTTTGGTCGCGAACTGTCGCGCCGCAGAAACGCGATCGTCCAGAGCCCGTTTGTCAGCTGTTCCGAGGAGCCGCAGCATCTCACCTTCATGAGGAGTCAGGATCAGCGGTGCGTCGGTTGAGCCACGAAGATCGGCTGGCCAGCCCCTGTCCGAGTACTTCGCCAGGCAATTCAAACCATCAGCGTCAATGACAATCGGTGTTCGTCGTTCCTTCACAACGGAGAAAACAAAACGTCTAGTACGCTCGTCGGCCGCGGTTAGTCCCGGTCCAATCGCTATCACGGACGCCTTGTTTGCGAGCTGCCTGACGTGATCAGCGGCATCGTCACTAACTGCGCCGCGATCAGTTTCCGCGAGTGCCACTGTCATCACTTCAGGCATCACAGCGGCGGCTACTGCCGTTTGGGCGGACGCCGGAGTAGCGATTGTGACCAGGCCGGCGCCTGAACGCATCGCCGCATTGCCTGAGAGCACGGCGGCGCCGGTAAAGCCTCGCGCACCCGCAACCACCAGAACGTGTCCGTGGGAATTCTTGTACGAGTCTGGCGCGTAACGAGTTCGAATGAGCCAATCGTGCGGATCACGCTCTTCAACTACAAAGAGATTAACGTCTGCATTCGCGAGAAGGGAATCTGGAGACCCCACACTCGCGATGACAAGTTTGCCGTTGCGCAGACAAGCTGGAGTCATTACATTCGCGATTTTTGGCGCAGTGAAAGTAACCGTCAAATCGGCTTGGACCGCCGGCCCGACAAGTTGTGAGACGTCACCGTTCAGTCCGGAAGGAATATCTACTGAAACAATTAGCGGCTGCGCGCTGGACACGCGATCGCCAGAGCGGCGGAGTCTGTTCAGATACTCAACTACAGTACGAAAAACCCCATCTAGCGGTCGTTTTAAGCCGGTTCCAAACAGCGCGTCGACCACAACGTCAAATCGCTCATGACCTTGGTTCATGAGGGTTTTCCAGTCTTCCTCGTTCTTGCATTCCTTAATCGTAAATAGTCCGTCCTGAGCATCGCTGGCAGCC
Organism: Pyrinomonadaceae bacterium; assembly: GCA_035472495.1. GTDB lineage: Bacteria > Acidobacteriota > Blastocatellia > Pyrinomonadales > Pyrinomonadaceae > PSRF01. Next base: position 294,771 of record DATIPD010000013.1, read on the forward strand.
TGGGCCGCCAACTCGAAGTTCGTCCGCGCATCGCCCTTGGTCGCTTCCAAACTTCCGGACAGTAGCAACTCGACGAGGGCGCCGGCGTCATGCAGCAGCAAAGCCAAGGCTGCACCATCGCCGCCATTGTTACCGGGCCCACAGAGTATCTGAACGCTCTTGCCGGCAAGTTCTCCCGAGAAATGGTTTGAGATTGCATTGAAGCAGGCATCAGCAGCAGCTTGCATTAATCGCGAAGACGGAATGTTGAATTCGCTGGTGGTAAGGGCGTCGATTTCCCGCGCTTGCTTTACTGAGATAACTGGCTGCACGCAGGGATGATAAGGACGTGCCTGTTTACGGGTCAATCGCGAGGCGGATCGGCCAGCAGAATGAGTGTGATTTGTGCGACGTTCTGGAACCCGCCTGAAGTGATTCCAAAAACAAAAAAGGCGGCGTCGGGGCCGCCCCCCGCCTTGCCGCTGCACCAACCGTCCGTTTTTCCAGGATGTCTAAGTAAATATCTAATGAATCAGGATCTCCAGAAAAAATCTTCGCCGCTACCGGTTTATCCTCAGGAGCCGAAAAACGCGGCCGATTACGGTCCGAGATTCAGGTAACTTCATTGCATATGTAATCAGGAAATAGGTGACACCATAAACACCCAGAACGACCGTTGCCATTGGAATCGGGTGCACTTTTCCCAGCGCCAACTTAAGACCCCAGCCAAGGCCGGCACCGACTATCGCCGCGAGCCAAAGCTTGGCTACATAAGATGCCGGGAGACCAGTTCGACCAATACGCCGGTTCAGTGAACGTCGTAGCAAAGCAAACTCAATCCAGCCTGCAATACCCGCTGACCCGGTCAATCCTGCGACGCCCCACTTGGGATTAATTCCCAGCAAATGGGGCAACGGCAACGCGCACAGATAACCAAGTACAGTTGTGAGCGCCACGCGCAATATCGCGAACCGCAGGGGAGTGCGAGTGTCGTGCAAGGCATAGTACGTTGACGAGTAAAGTCGGCCGAGAGTCGAGGCAAGCAGGCCAACAGTTGAGCCGGCGAGGATGCCCCACACGAAAAGTGTCGCCTCGTGTTTGAACTGTCCAGTCTGATAGAGGACCCCCGCAATCACGTCCCCGAGCGCGAGAAACGCCATCGACGACGGAACTATGTAAAACGCGATTCGCCGCAGACCGGCATCGAGTCGCTTGCGCAGCACTTCCGCAACTTGCTGGTCGCTGCCGATCGCGCGGGACATCGCCGGAAGTTCCGCGGCGGAGACCGACATCCCAAACAAACTCACCGGCAACGTATACAAGCTCTGCGCGTAGGTCAGTGCTGCAACTGATCCTTCCGGCAGAAAACTCGCGAGGATGGCATCGACGAAAGCGCTTATCTGCACGACGCCGCGACTCATGAAGACTGGAAAGAAGTTTCGGATTGCCGTCTTGACGTTCTCATTGGCGATGTCAATTACCGGCCGGATCCGTCGGATGAGTTTCACGACTGTCGGCCACTGAACGCCAAACTGAAGGGCGCTGCCAACCACCGAACCCCAAGCGAGATAAACGGCCAAAGGAAACTGACCCACGCGTGCACCGAAAAATACGAGCGAAGCAATCATCGCCAGGTTCCACGCGACCGGCGCAGTATAAGAAATGAAAAACTTGTGGTGACTATTGAGAACGCCGAGACACCAAGCTGAGAGCACCAGCAGGCCCGCGCCGGGGAACAGAATGCGTACCAGGCGAATTGTGAGTTCGCGAGTTTCTCCCGAGAACCCAGGAGCAATTATTGAAATGATGTATGGAGTGGCTAGTACGCCGGCGACCACAATCAAGGAAATCGCCAGCGCAAGAATACCGAGCACGGCGTTGGCTACATGCGTGGCTTCTTCTTCATCTTCCTGAGCAAGCAACCTGGCGTACACCGGAATGAACGATGCCGAGAGGGCGCCTTCGCCGAAAATGTTTTGTAGAAAGTTGGGAATGCGGAACGCGGCACTGAAAGCATCGGCGGCGGCTGACTTGCCGAAGTAATAAGCGAAAACCCTTTGCCGAACTAGCCCGACAAGCCGACTTATCAGAATGCCGGCCCCGACAAAAAAAGCAGAACGAGACGTGTCACTTTCCTTGAGGGCGACGGGCGGGATTGCCGGAGTTTCTCCTCCCGCAGCTCCGACCTGTTCCATTGTCTCGCCAGCGATACCGCTAGCCTGGTCGTGAGCTTCGTTTGGTTTTGCAAGATTGGGTAGTGCGGTTTCAGAAGCGGGGGCACCTTCCTGCTGCGTAGGTCCCTCGGGAAGATCGCGGTTGCGCGGAAAATCGTCGTTGGGGCGGTCGGTCATCTTTATCCGAGCTCGTAGTCCTTGATCTTAGTGAGCAGAGTCTTGTAGCTGACACCCAGTTCTTCGGCAGCCTGCATCTTGTTACCGCTACTCGCAGCAAGTGCATCCTCGATTTTCTGTCTTTCAACCAGGCGCAGTGCGCGCTGCGTGGCCTCGGCGAGTGAGCCAGTCAAATCAAAAGACTTCAGACTTTCGCTATCGTCGATTGGGGCACTATTCAGGCCAAGGTCTTTCGGTTCAAGGACCATCGTGTCAGAAAGTATGCAGGCGCGCTCGATTGCATTTTCAAGCTCGCGCACGTTGCCGGGCCACTTGTGCGCCTTCAATGTTGCCACGGCATCGTCGCTTAAAGTAGCTTCACGGCCTCGTAAATCCTTACCGAGATCTCCGGCAAATTGTTTCGCCAGCAGAACAATATCATTCGCGCGATCCCGCAATGGCGGAATCTCCAGAGGAAACACAGCCAATCGGAAAAACAGATCCCGACGAAACTCGCCGCTTTCTACCGCCGCTTTCAAGTCGCGATTAGTTGCCGCCACTACTCGAACGTCAACCGGAATCGGCGCGCGTCCTCCAATTCGATCTACTACTTTTTCCTCAATCACGCGTAGTAGTTTCCCCTGGACGCTCAACGGCAGTTCGCCAATTTCGTCGAGGAACACCGTGCCACCTGATGCGAGTTCAAATTTTCCCAGACGCCGATCGGCGGCGCCCGTGAAGGCGCCACGTTCGTGACCAAACAATTCGTTTTCGATTAGCGTTTCCGGAATTGCCGCGCAGTTGATCGCAACAAATGGTTTGTCGCGTCGTCCTGATAGATGGTGAACCGCTCGGGCGAAAAGCTCTTTACCTGTGCCCGACTCGCCAAGCAGCAACACCGTCGCCTCCGTTTGCGCCACGCGTTGAGTTTCGGCGACGGTTCGCTTGATCGGTTCCGACTCGCCAATGATTCGCGGGAAGCCGTAGCGTCGCGACCATTCTTCACGCAGCAGAATGTTCTCAGTTCGCAAGCGCGCTTGTTCAAGAGCGCGCCCCACGATGATCAGCAGGTGATTGGAGTCGACAGGTTTCTGCAGAAAATCATACGCGCCATCTTTCATTGCTTGCACTGCTTCATCGATCGATCCGAAGGCGGTCATGACTATTACGGGAATGCTTCCGTCTGCCGCGCGGGCGGCGCGCAGTACGTCCAGACCAGATCCATTAGGCATACGCAGATCGGTGAGGACCAGTTTGTGAGGGCCTCCGGCAATCTCGGTCAAAGCAGCCCGAGCGTCCGCAGCTTCATTGACTGAGTAGCCGGCGTTCTCCAACGTGAGACGCAAAACGCGGCGCAGGCTGTCTTTGTCTTCGACGAGGAGAATGTCAGGCATCGTTGAGCGGTCCAGGAGGCAGTCAAACGAAAACTGCGACGGAATTGAATTGTACAACAGGTCCGAGGCAATCAACTCGTTGAGAGACATCACCCGTAGATAGTTACCTATTCTAAAAACCTCTTAACAGCCACCGTGTTATTTGCGTATCTGTATTGAATGTTTGCCTAAGTTATTTGACCGCAGAGGCACAGAGAGGTAAGAGATGGCACCGAGAAAAACTGAAATAAGGCCACTACCGACGGTGATCCCCCTGGGAGTTGTGCAGTTTTGATGTCGCTCGTTCAATCCAGCGCGTAATGTCCTAGAATTAGCTAACAAGTAATTTTAAGGAGGAAATAATGAACGACCATGCAGAAAGGGTCGAGGATCGACTTGCGGATTTTTCGAGAGACAAACGAATTCTTCTGATCTCAGCGATGGCGCTAATTGTCGGAATCATCAGTGCCTTCGTGGCTTACGCCCTGGTTTGGCTGATTGCCATCATAACGAACGTTTCTTTTTACCACCGCCTTTCTTCCGTTTTTCAATCTCCCGATCACAATAGTTTGGGTTACCTGGTGATAGTTGTTCCGATTGTCGGTGGACTCATCATCGGGTTAACCGCACGCTATGGGTCAGAAAAAATTCGGGGACATGGAATTCCTGAGGCGCTCGAAGCGATTTTGTTTGGCCGTAGTCGAATGGAGTTAAGGGTCGCGATACTGAAGCCTTTGTCCTCTGCAATTTCAATTGGCACGGGCGGTCCGTTTGGCGCGGAAGGGCCAATCATCATGACGGGCGGCGCGATCGGTTCTTTGTTCGCACAGCGTTTTCATCTTTCCTCTGCCGAACGACGAACGCTGCTCGTCGCTGGAGCGGCCGGAGGCATGTCAGCAATTTTTTCCGCGCCAGTTGCTGCCGTTCTTCTTGCGGTGGAACTCCTGCTCTTTGAGTGGAAGCCACGGTCCTTCATTCCGGTAGCGCTGGCTTCTGCAGCAGCCTTCGCGGTGCGTCGACCGCTGTTGGGTTATGGAGCGATCTTCCCGATTACGCCGCATTCAATGTTATCCAGCAGCGGTCTGGTTATGGCCCTGCTGGTCGGAATATTAGCTGGGCTTGGTTCCGGTCTCCTGACAACTCTTGTTTACGCGTGTGAAGATCTCTTCGCCAAGTTGCCGATCGGTTGGATGTGGTGGCCGGCAATTGGTGGTCTCTTTGTAGGTGTCGGCGGAATCCTTGAACCGCGCGTACTGGGTGTAGGTTACGAGACGATTCATAGCTTGCTGCGTGGAGAAATATTGGGCGCGGCGGTCATTGGCATTCTTGTTGGCAAGGCCCTGGTTTGGTCAATCGCGCTCGGTTCCGGCACGTCCGGGGGAGTGCTTGCTCCTCTGCTGATGATGGGCGCGGCATTAGGCGCAATCGAGGCGAGATTCATTCCGATAGGTGATGCGAGTGTTTGGGCACTGCTCAGCATGGCGGCAATGATGGGAGGGACAATGCGCTCTCCTCTAACGGCGATGGTCTTTGCCTTGGAATTGACTCAGGATTTCAACCTCTTACCAGGTTTGCTGATCGCATGTGTCGCCGCGCACGGCGTTACGGTGTTGTTGCTGCGGCGTTCTATTCTTACCGAAAAAGTTGCGCGGCGCGGCTATCACGTGATGCGTGAGTACAGCATCGATCCTCTCAGCACTGCCCGCGTGGCTGACGTCATGTATCGGGATGTTTTTACACTGCCTGACAAGATGAAAGTCACCGAGCTGTCGGATCGGATCGCCTCACACGATCCAAATGTCGCAGATCGTCAGGGTCTACCAATCGTAGACGAAAGCCAGCGGCTGGTCGGAATAATTACTCGAGGCGATGTGTTGCGAGCGTTAGAACAGGGACCGGACGAAAGCACGACGGTCTTGGACGCCGGCAGTAGGGATCTGATCGTGGCCTATCCCGACGAGATTCTGAATGATGTGGTAACGAAAATGTTGCGCCATGACATTGGCCGCCTGCCGGTGGTGAAGAGAGAAGACCACCATCAGCTTGTTGGATATTTGGGACGAGCCAACCTCATGAGCGCTCGCCTGCGACAACTCGACGAAGAACACGTGCGGAGTCGAGGCTGACCATTCTCTTCGAAACAAGTAAAGGCGCGAATGGTGGCTAACCATTCGCGCCTTTTGCTCTCTCTAAGGTTGTTCGTAGTCTAAGCTTGCAGGGTGGTCTGTTGTTTCCGGCGTCGACGTTTCAGGTAAAGTCCGGCGATTCCGGTTCCGAGCAGCGCCATCGTTGTCGGCTCCGGCACGGTGTTATCAGTAGTTGTTATTTCGAACTTGATGCCGTTGTTCCAGAAGTGACAATCGGGATCGAGACCGAAAGCGATGTTGTTACCACTCATGAAGTATGCGCTAAGAATCTGGAGTTGCTCAGCCGTAAAGTTGTAAACGAAAGTTGTGGGCGTCGTCGAAAAACTCTGCGCAAACAGGAACGTGTTGCCGGTTCCAGAAGCGACGAGTGGGTTGCTGTTGAAAAGACTGCCGGCGAAGTTATCGGCGATCTGGTTGGGAAGAACCGGCGTACCGCTGGCGTCAACGAATGATGCTGCACCCGCGTTCCGTGCTGTATCGAGCAAGTGGACAAACAACATGTTTGCGTTGCTGTCCCAATTGCTGATGTTGGTGAATGTTAGTTTTGCACCGGTGATGGTCTTTCCTGCGAGGTTCACATTGTCGATGCGCCAGGTGTAGGCGTTGTGGTGGTCGAGATCAAACTGTCTGGGGCCGCCGTTGCCTTGGTTCGCTGCGGTTGTCGGGGCCTGAAATGTGATTGTGTCGGCAAGCGCTGTAATTGGCGCTCCAAGAAAAACTACTGCCGCAAGCAAAAGAAAAGTTCTTTTCAACGGAAATGACCTCCCAAATAGTATCCCTGGCCTGTTCTCTCACCCTATGAAAAGGCTCGATCAAGTGAGTTTTCCACTAATTGGGAGCTAAAGTGTTACACGAGTATCCAATCTCTCGATCTAACTCGCCCTATCGCGCACGAAACTAACCAAGCCGAGGTCTGGAGCTGGGCTCTAAACCAAGGGCACTGACAGGACGGAGGTAGGGTCGTTTAACGAAGTTCGGATTACAGCAGCTGGTGAAACGCCGTTGGTTGAACGTATTGAAACTGAGGTGTTGCTGGCGGCAATCGATTGGGATCCAGAAATGAAATGTCGAAAGCCCAGTTTCTTATCGGCGGACTATAAATCGTTGAGTCGGCATTGTAGGGACCAACCGCCTGTGTGGAGTAATAAAGCGGAATTAATGAACCGACAAAATTCCAGCGAGCATTCCATCGTTCTAGAAAGCGGGGAAAATTGTGCATGCCACCGTTTAGGCGAGATTCACCGGAGGCAGTGTTTCCGGCGTCGGGACTTCCGGCCAGCGCTGCCCGGTTTTTGCCGGCGATGATCCCAGCTCTTAACGCAGTTTCCTGACTTGGATCTGGAGCGTTCAAATCAGCCCGACGCTTTCCGAGGTTTCCTGGATACATTCCGGCGGAACTGTCGGCCCATGTTTTCGACAAAGGAAAGAGTGCGTCTGATACCAGCGAAGCGGGGATCTGGTCACCGAGGTAGTGAAAGGTTGCTGCGGGATCGTTCATGGACGCACTTCCATCCGGAGGTGCCAGATTAATTCCCGTCGTGTTGTAGTTTCCCCAAACGTACAAAATGTTCTCGGTGGATAGTGTAATTCCCTGTATTGAAGACAGCTTGTTTGCGGCACCAGAGAACTTCAGATCTTCGCCATTAAATAACCGCAAAGACCGACGAAAGTAGTTGTTTGGATTACTCCAGGCCGCGATGGTAATCGCTTGTTTGGTTAGATCACCGGCGTACGCGCCTGGCAGTACAGTCTGATCAGGAAGCTCGTTAAGGTCTTTGATGAGTGCTCCCGTTTCCTGTACATCTTCGCCCGGATCCAGCGCTCCGTTAGATCCGTAAATATCTTCGTTATCCACCATCCCGTTACTGCTGTTTACTAGGTTGTTATTGAAATCGGTGATTGGTTTGACTTTGTCCCCCCGACGATCGGAAAAGTACACGGTGAACCCGCCCGGGTTGTTTATGTTCGTACTAACCGCCTGCGTCCCTGCTAACAGGTTGGTGTCGTAGATTCCGTCCAACCAGCGGGCGAGGTTTTTCATGTTGAGTTCAACAACATTAGTTAGGCCGCGTTCGTAAATCACGTCGCAATTGGCGGCATCAACGCAGCCTTCACGAACGTTGTAAACATTGATGGGTACGATTGCATTCCATTCTTTGTTGTTGGTCCAGGCTGCGGTTCCCCAATCTGCGACGTTGACTGTCGGCGTAGTGTCGGCTCTGGTTTGTTGGGTGTTTGCGGGTACGTCGTCTACCAGATTGGTCAGGTATCCATAAGTTCCATCTTGCGTTGGACTCGTGGGCGCCAACTGCCCGTCAGCGGCTACGTTCGTCTTGTTGATAATGTCGGTAAGACAGTTGGAGTATTGAGTTCCGTCAGGAGCCTGATTTTGTAACGAGCTGGCGTCTCGGCCGCCTTGAGTAAAGGCTGCCCAGAGGGGCCGCTGTAAAGTGACAATCGTATTTGGTTCACCTACCGTCGTTCCCAGGCTCAAAATTTCGCGAGTGACATCAAAAATGTTGCCAGCGCTGTCGACTATTTGAATCAGAATGCGACCGGACACTCCTGCCCCGCCAGGAATGTTCGTTGCCACTCCATTTAGATTGACTGCTAGATTTGCTGGTCTCACCCCACGCACGGTTACCGCCTGACCCGGAGCACCACCCTGTGATTGGCGGACGCAAGTGGCTGCAGTGTCGAGATAGGTTCCGTCGTCATTGATGCGCCAAAGCGCCCGACCTCCGCCCGCTGCCGGTGCGGCATTTGGCAAGGGAATTGGGTCGAAGTTGCTGAGCGGCAATCCCTGACCAGCAGGAATTCCCGCGGCATCGGCCGCAGCTGGTGCTTCATCATCGATGAGGATGCGAATCTGGCTCTTCGAATGGTAGCGCGAATCGCGAACGACCTGAGGATCTGAGGGCGTCCGACGTTTGATCATCTCGCGCGTGGAGGATCCGGTAAGCTGCATTGGCAATAGGAGTGCAGTACCTCCAGTGGTCCGAGTCTGAACCTGTCCTCCAAACTGATTTGCGGTGCCATCGGCAGTCCCTATCGAGGTCGAATCCCAACTGCTATTGACCGTACCGTCAGGTGAACCCGGAAAATATCCGCGTTGACCAGACGTTGCGCCAACGATATTTGGTCCGTTGTACATGCTTCCCATTGTTAGTGGGACGCGGACCGCACCGACCTGAACCGCGACGTTTGCTCCTGTCCGAGGAACGCCATTGCGCAAAACGTCGTAAATCAATTCGTTAGCGGCCGTCACCTTCGCCAAAAAGGTCATGTCTCCGTTGACATAAATATTGCCATTTGCATGAACCCGACCGTTGAAGGAAAACGGTGGCCCAGGATGTAAGCTGATGTCGTCATTGCTGAACATCCCAAACTGGAAAATCGGAATCAGGTAATTATTCATTTGGCGGGTAAGCGCGACCTGTGTTCCGTCGGTGGCAGTAGCCTGACTACTCAACACATAAGGCGCCACGCTGGCTGAAAGGCCGTTGAACGGTCCTCCAGGAATAGTAACGCGAGGGTAGGCGCCGTTGGTGATGCCTTGAGTGAGGCGCATAGATGTCAACGCGGTATCGTCGAGGCCGATCAGCTGGTCCATCGTGTAGCCTTCGGCAAGCAGTTCGGGAGGAGGCGAGTTTTGAATAGTGAGCAATTGGGTCGCAGTCGGCCGAGACGTCACTTGAAAAAGGCGGCCAAAATCCGTGGTCATCTTTTCAATGCCAGCGGACGCTGCATAGAAGGCCTGCGTGCGCTTGAGATCGCTACCGGCAATCTTCGCTTCTTTACTGACCACAGCCAACACGGTGGCGGTAATGGCAGCCAACATTCCCAGAATCAAAATAGACGTGACCAGCGCTGCGCCGCGTTCCGACTGGCGATTTGTCTGCGGATGGTTGGTTGAGAGGTTTGGGGCTTGCCGAATCATGAAAGGCTCCTTGGCGCGCACAAAGACTTCATCCGCCGCTGCTGGCGGTTGGTTGCAGGCTCTGCCGGAATTGCATGTTCCGCACACTCGTACTGGTCGTCATTGAAATGCTTTGTCTTTGACCGTTTTGCAGGCTATGCGGCGTTTCGACCGTGATGGTTACCTCAACTTGTCGGGTCTCGACCTGTTGTTGCTGAGTGGCGAGTTGAGCCATTGGCTGAACCATATCGCCGTTCGCGGCTCTCAGATTTAAGAAGTAACGAAACTGAAGACTCACGACATGCTCAGCGATCGTGCTTTCGTTGAACCCGGCATTCCGCACGCCGAACACGCGGCGTTTGAGAAGACCATTTGAATCGATGTAGTAGTGGATTACCTTCATCCGACAGATTGCGATTGGCAACGTCGCGCCCGCAGTAATCACGTCTAACTGGCCACCAGCACCCAGAGAGTTGAGTCCATAGGCGTCACCTGCACCAAACACTATCGAAGGTGTTGGCGTACCGACTCCTTGACGATCGGTGACAGTTGCGAAAATTCCACCAACTGCGGAGGTGACGAAATAAATCTCGCCGACGCTGAAGCGATCGATATCCGCAGGAGAGACGGTGGCAACTCCAGTAGTCGTGACCAGTGAACCCGCTCCAAGCGTAATCGGCGTGAAAACCTCCGGACGCTCCAGTTGCAGCATTGTGAGCCGATCAGTAAGAACGGGACTCGAGCGAACCTTGGTTCCCGCGGGTGCACCTGGTACAGCGGTGTTGGCCGGAACGTTATTATCTGAGACCACTAAGCCCAGTTGAATAAATCCCGGCGTTGAAGGATCGGTGATCGGGCTGGTGGTTAAGTAATTGGTTACAAAGTTTTGTGGAACGCGAATATTGTTAATGCTGTTCAGTCCATCGCCAGTATTTACTAAGTCTCGATTGACATATTCCTGGGCAATGCGGAGCGTCTGTTGAGCGTCGCTTAGTTCCAGCGTGGCCTGGCTGGTCTTCATCGAATCTCTCAGGAGACCAAAGATCGCGCCCGTCACGATCATCAACACAACGATCGCGATCATGGTTTCGATTAACGAGAAACCATCTTGGCTCGAGTTGTTGCCACTGTGATCCACTAACTGGATGCCTCCGAACTAGGGTATGTATTGCGACGTGGAGTTATCGTTCAAATAACTTATAGCAACGATCTGCTGCGGTGTGCCGTTAACCGAATACTTCACGGTTACTTGAACTTTCTTGAGCGTTGGACCAAGGGCGATTATTTGAATTTGGCGCGTGACCCCCACCAGCGCAAAATCAGGATTAACGAAGTCATCCGCAGTTCCGTAGTTGCCATCGGTGCCGGCGTCGATTAGATCGTCGGAAGTGCCAAAAATTCCGTCCGGTCCCGGGTTGATGGAGACTTGCTGAAAACCCGGTTGGAACCCTGGGAACACTTTGACGGCGCCGCCATTGTCTACTTGACCAACATTCGCGATCTGGCCAAACGTCAAGTGACTCGTATCACGCAGCGTTTCCATTTGTTCGAGAATTGAAACCGCCAATAATTTCGTGTTGGTTATTGACCGTCCGTGGTTGCTGGCGACCATGGCGTAACCAATTGCCGACGCGGCGCCGAGCAATCCCACCGTTAGGATGGTGATCGCCACAACCATCTCGAGCAGAGAGAATCCATCAGCTGACTTTGTTGCAGCACGAATGTGTTTGAGATTACTCGGCATAAACGTTTGCGACTTTGTCGTACCGCCAAAGCTTTACACGGCCAGAGGCACCCACTATTGAAATTGCGGACGCTGTTGCCTGAGGCGCGCGGGCGTTGTAGATGAAGAACGCTCGATCGTCGGGGTCACCATTGCTTTTTATTACTGAGCCATCCGGCTGAAAAGTGACTGTGAAAGCCTGGTTGTTAAGGGGCGTCAGGGCTATACCGTCACCCAAGGCTGCGGCAGGCAAGCCAGTAGGAATTCCGTAAGCCATATCGGCACTGACAGAGCTTTCGGCGAGAGGAACGCTAAGAATCACTTTGCTGCCTGCGGTAGTTGGAAATGCAGGATCGCTCAAAAGCGAACCGCCTGGGTTGCTGTTATGGTCAATGACCGAAATTTGTTTTGCGGTATTGTCGTATCTGAAAGTAAATGCCTGACGCTGTGACATCGCCAATTGTCGAGCTTCGCGCAATTGCGTCATGATTTCCCTGGGGATGCCAACTGATCTTGTCAGGCGGCGTTGTACGATAATTTGTGGAAGCGCGATCGAAGTTAGCACTCCAATCAAAGCAAATACGATCAGCGTTTCAATCAAGGAGTAGCCGGCTGTGGAGCTGATGCCATTCGGCGTCTCGAACTTGCCTGAGACGTTGAAGGCACTTCCATTTTGTCGCTTTAACATCACTGGGTTGGTTTTAATTATCGCGAAGACGCTTATTTGTTAACGACAGGTGCGAACACTACCTTGCCGCCCTGGTCAAACTTAATGGCGCTGAAGCCTGCTTTGTTGTGGACAAAAACTGACTGAGGCGCGAAGAGTTTGCCGTCAGCGTCAACGGTTAAGCCCCGCGAATCGAAGATGAAGGTTTTTGGGAAAGGTCCCTCGATTTCGGAGTCAGCGTTTTCAGGCATGCTTTTTACTAATGGCACGTCCAAATTGCCGTCCCCATCCCCGTCGAAGGCAATGCTGTAGAAGCGGCGATTGAAGATTTTGACTTGAGCCATTTGCTTGATGTCTTTAGCGTCACGTCGCATCGAGTCGAGCCTCGCTTTTTGAATGCAGTTCGCAAGGTCGAGCGCACTGTTACTGCGATCGTTGCTACGCCCTCCCCTGACCAAAGACACCACGACGAATCCACCGATCGCAGTTAACATTGCAACTACGATCAAGAGCTCGGTTAATGAAAAGCCACGGTTGTTTTGTTGAACGGTGAGATGGGGCATGGCGGAAAACCTACTTCGTGGAAGATTCGGAAACGCACCGGCGCTAAGTGCGCCGGTACGTTCGCCGGATCGATTAAAGAACCTGTCTGAAGCCGGTAGGCTCGATGTGTTGGAATTGCGGCGTGCCGGGTGGCAGACGCAATGGATCTCTGAAGGTAGTGTCGAAAGCCCAATTTCTGAGCGGGGCCCAATAAATTGTTGAGTTGTTATTGTATGGGCCTAACGCCTGAGTTGAGTGATACAGAGGTATTAACGCCCCGACGAAATTGAACCTCATGTTGTTCCAGTATTCGAGGAAGCGAGGGAAGTTATGCATTCCTCCGTTGAGTCTGGACTCACTCGGTGTTCCGTTGTTGCCCGCATCTGGACTTCCAGCCAAAGCTGACAAATTATTTCCGGCGATAATACCGGCGCGGACTGCAGTTTCGTCAGTTATCGCGATTGTGCCTGACGCAACTCTGTCCGCAACGCGGTTAGCGAGGGTGTCTGGCCAAATCGCGGCTTCGCTATCCGCCCAAGTCTTGGACAATGGGAACCACGCATCCGCAACTATTGACGCAGGAACCTGCCGGTCAGTGCTCGTAGGCATGTAATGCGATGGTTTGCTCGCGTCGTTATAAGAGGAGGTACCAGTCGCGGGCACTGCGTTGATGCCGGTCGTATTGTAGTTGCCCCAGGTGTAGATCATGTTCTCGCTGGCAACGGTAATTCCCAGGGTAGTCGAGAGTTTGCCGGTGGCTGCTGTGGTTTGCAGATCCTCCGCGTTGAACAGCCGCACCGAGCGGCGGAAGTAGTTAGACGAATTCATCCATGAAGCAACTGCGAGGGCCCGGTTTCTTCGCGACGTAAAGTCAGTGGCGTTTGATGTTCCGGAGAGTACTGCCGGGTCCGGTAGCTCCGCAGTGTCCTTAGTAAGCGCACTGCCGATGGTCGCGCCGGAATTCTGGACATCTTCGCCTCCATCCAGCGTGCCGTTTGGTCCATAGATGTCGACATTATCAGCCATGCCGTTGCTGCACTGGCTGGAAGTTGTTGATGGTAAACCGGTCGCCGGATCACGAAGATAGACCGTCTTGACGTTGTCGCCGCGCCGATCAGAAATGTAAACAACATAACCATCAGGCTTCGCGATATTACCGCTGACAGCACCTGTGCCGGCCAATAAGTTTAGGTCATAGATGCCGTCCATCCAGCGTGCCAGGTTCTCCATGTTGACTTCGACGACGTTGGTAACGCCGCGCTCATACACCTGATTTGCATCCGACGTAAGGTTGGGAGATGCCGTGGAAGTAGAAAGCCGTCCCTCGCGGACGTTGTAGAGGTTGATTGGAACAATGCTGTTCCACATGCTCGCACTGAAACTGCCGATATTAAGCGAAGCAGCAACGTCGTTGCGTTTTGGCTGCGAGCCACTCGCAGTGTCGTCGACAATGCCGGTTAGGTAGCCACCCGGGTCCACCAAATTAAGTGTACCTGTGTTGACTTGTCCATCTGCCGCAATGTGCGTTTTGTTCACAATATCGGTAAGAGAATTCGAGTAAGCAGGATCATTGTTGAGAGCGGCGTTTGGCGTGGTACTGGTCGTGCTTCCGTCGCGGCTTCCCTGCGTGAACGCTGCCCACAGGGGTCGTTGCAATTGAACGATCGCGTTGGGCTCACCTACAGTCATACCCATGCTCAAGATCTCTTGAGTTACGTCGCGCCACACTCCAGTGGAGTCAACGATCTGAATGAGAATGTGCCCAGAGAGTCCAGCACCGTAGGGAACTACCGCGCCGTTGGCAGACTTCACCAATTTATAGACCGTCCCGGTATTAGCTACGTAGCTACTGGGAGGCCCGAGAGCCGTCGGTCGTGGATTATTGAGTGTGAAAGTGTTTGTAGTGACATTTCCGATGGTGAACTCGCCATTGGCATTTGGTGCACCTTGCACGTTGCTGATGTATACCAAGTCACCGTCGGAGAAACCGTGGTTGCTACTAGTGATCTTGAGGTAGTTTGTGCTGCTGATTGTGGCAGTTGCGACTCCAGTAATGTTTTTCTGGATTGGCGCGCGAGCATTGCGTACGGTGTCTGCCTGCAGGGCTGTTCCGTTGTTTTGATATTGCATCGGGTAGGTAGCAGTACCACTGGTTACTTCGTTATAGGTGTTATTGGTATTCAGACGCCAGAGAGCTCTACCTCCGTTCGAGGTTATTGCTGTATTGGGTAGCGGTATCGGATCGAACGACGATAGGTTGACGCCGTTGTGCGTATTAGTTCCGTCGCCGTTTTGACTTCCATACAGTCCAGCGACGTCATTCGTCACACCTTCGTCATCGATCAAAATTCGGATCTTGGCCTTGGTGTGATAACGAGAGTCACTGAGCGGTGAAGCCGAGGTGGCGCCAGTCAAATTGTCTCCAGGTAGACGGCGCTTAATAATCTCGAGCGTGGGATTGCCATCCAGCTGCATCGGCAATTCGAGTCTTGCGGCGCCAGTCAATCGGGTCAACAGCTGTCCGCCGAATTTGTTATCGGTTCCATCTGCCGACTGTACTGAAGTTGTTTTCCAGACAAAAGTCGAAGGATTCCAGACCGTTCCGTCCGGGGAACCAGGAAAGAAATTTGGTCCCGATGTCGATCCGGAGATGTTTGGCCCGCCATTCATACTGCCTTTACTCAAAGGCACATTGATCGCACTTGGTCCTACTGCCATCGATACCGTGCTGGTTGAACCGCGAGCAGCGCCGTTGCGCATTGTGTCGTATAGCACTTCATGGGCGCTTGTTACCTTATCCAGAAACTTTACCAAACCGGCTACATAGACGTTTCCGTTGGCATGAACGCGGCCGTTGAAGGTAAAGGTAGCGCCTGGGTGGAGTTCGATGTCGTCGTCGCTAAACATGCCGAACTGGAACAACGGGATCATGTAGTTGTTCATGTTCCGGGTGAGGGTTACTGAAGAGCCGTCGACTGCGGTTGCAGTGCTGGTAAGAGTGTAGGGCTTGACGGTGGCGATGAGTCCGCTGAAAGCCGAATCACTCGGCATGGTCACCTGCGGAAGCGCTGGAGCAGTCAGGTTCTGAGTAGTGCGCATCGCGCTCAAAGTCGTATTGTCGGGCACGGCACTTTGGACAAAAGTAAATCCATCGGTAGTCAGCTCCGTGGGATACAGGTCAGCAATGGCCGCTACCTCGGCGTCGCTTGGACGTGACGTGTGTTGGTAAAGCGCGCTGAAGTCATTGGTCATTTTTTCGATGCCCGCCGCCGTCGCGTAGAAGGTTTGGGTTCGCTTCAGGTCACTGCCCGATAGCCGAGACTCAGTTCGAACCACCGCCAATACGGTCAATGCGACGGCGCTCAAAAGACCCATCATGAGCAGGGTCATAGCAAGCGCGGCGCCGCGTTCGCTCGACTTCAGAATGGCTCGCTGTATGGATCCCAATGATTTCTTGTTTGCTGTGAACATCGGACTTTCTCCTTCAGACTCTCTAGACGCAGAATTCAGTTATGAAAACTATGGTGTGGGCGTTGGCCGTGGCTGAAGCGCCTGCCGGAATTGCATGTTTCGAACGCTCGTGGCGGTGGTTGATGAAAGCTCCGGCTGTAGGCCCTTCTCCAATTTGTGCGGAGTCTCTACATTCACCCGCACTTCTACCTGTCGTACAGCAATTTGCTGATCCAACGTGCTTAAGCGGCTTACCGGTGCCACGTTATTGCCGTTGCTGTCGGGCCCGAGTGAATAAATGAACTGAACACTGGTGACATGGTCAGCGACGGCCCCTTCGCGGAATCCGGCGCCCTTGACGCCGAAAACGCGCCTCACGAGACGACCGGTGTCGTCAATGTAATAGTGGATCATCTTCATTCGCTGCAGCGTGGTGGGCAGGGTGCCGGCAGCAGAGATTGTATTTATTCGCCCGCCCGTTCCCGTTACGTTCAAGCCGAACTTGTCTCCATTCGAAGACCCCTGCGCAAAAGTCAAAGTAGAGTCTGCGCCGGTGATGTCGTTGATCGCTGTAACCGTTCCGAACGTGCCACCGACCGAGGAAGTGAAAAAGTAAATCTCTCCGACGGAAAAGCGGGGGCGATCCGTGTCTGAAATAGTGACTGTGGTTCCAGTGCTATCAATCTTGCTCGCCAGTAGAGCGATAGGCACGAAATTAGAATCGATCGAGAGAATGGTCTGGCGGTCGGTAAGATTTGGGGTCGATCTAACTTTTACAAGCGGACTAGTGGGTACATTTGGATCCAATCCATAAACGGTGGTATTGGCAGGGACGTCATTGTCTGTAGTCAGGATTCCTAGATTGGTTACGCCGGTCGGCATAGCGGGATCTGGAACAGGGTTCAGGGAAAGATATTTCTGAACGAAAGTAGTTGTCACAGGAATGTACGTCATCGTCTTCAGACCATCGCCCGCACTGACGAGATCTCGGTTGATAATCTCCTGGGCGCTGCGCATGCCTTCCTGCGCGTCCGTCATCTCGTAAGTAGCATTTGAAATCGAGATCGAGCTCTTCATCAAAGCGACAACGGCACCGGTGACGGTCGCCATGCACAGACAAGCGACGAGCATTTCAATTAGCGAAAAGCCCGCTTGGTTGGTTATTTTCGAACTTGTTTTCATGTCTTTCTCCGGCTTGACCTGGCCGTGCAAGCCAACGAATGAATCAATGGACGTAGGTCCCGTGCGAGTCGTCCTGCAAGTAACTGATCCCGGTAAGCGTTTTAGTTTCCCCTGCAGTTGAGGTGTAACGAAGATTCACTTCAATCCGTTTGAGATAGGGATTGGAAGAAAAGGTGGTGATCTTAATTTGTCTAGTAACACCTGGTCGGGCGAGAGTTGTATCGTCAGGACCGTTGGCAGTGGTTTTCAGATCGTCTGCTGTTCCGAAAATACCATCAGGACCGGGAACTGTGGAGACGGGACGAAATTCTCCCTCGGTGTACGGAAACCCAGTGAATGTGCTGTCGTCCTGCTGGGTGTTCGAAATCTCTTCAAATGTTAGTTCACGGGTGTTTCTCAACGTCTCCATCTGTTCGAGGATGGAGACTATTAGCATTTTCGAATTCGTCAGAGATCTGCCGCGGTTGCTAGCCGCCAGGGCGTAGCTGATCGCCGACGCCACTGCCAGTAGACCGATCATCAATACGACCATCGCCACAATCATCTCGATTAGCGAGAAACCGCGTTCGCCAGACTGAGTTCGTGAACGGGAGTGACTATTCAACATACGAGTCCACATTGTTGTATCTCCAAATTTTGACTCTGCCAGATGCACCTCTTACAGAAATTGCTGCCGCAGTCGCCGCCGGCGCGAGACTGTTGTAGATGAAGAGACCTTGATCGACGGGATTGCCTGTAGAGTCGACGACTGACCCATCGCGCTGAAAAGTAATGTTAAGTTTGTTGCTTGCGGTCGCGATGTTTGGCACTGACAAGCCGTCAGCAGTTGTGGGCGAGCCTGTCAACCCGGATGGAATTCCCCACCCGATCTCACCACTTGCAAGCCCCCCCTGGAGTAGCGACACCGTTAGAACGGTTGTGCTTCCGGTCGTATTCGGGTAGCCAGCAGCAGACAGGACATCAATGCCACTGGTCGGGTTGGCGACGGTATCGACGTTATTGTGATCGATGATGTTGATTGCCTTCGTCCCCGTATCATATTGAAAAGTGATTGCCTGACGTTGCGCCATAGCTATCTGTCTGGCGTAGCGCATCTGGGTCATGATTTCCCGCGTTACTTCCCGAGATCTGGTCAAGCGTCGTTGTACCACCATTTGAGGGAGAGCAATTGCAGTCAAAATACCGATCATGATCATGACGATCATGAGTTCCATCAGGGAGAAACCACTTTCCCCATCGTTGTGCCTTCTCCTGGGGGCCAAGTCTTGGGCCAACGGTTTTGAATTAATCGATTCCATTTGCTTTTTCTCTAGTTCGTTCTGCGTTTCCAATCCTTCGACAGGTTGAGTAGAAGGCTGTTGACTGGAGGCAATCCGGCTAACGATGCCCGCACCCCTTTGGCAACACTCGTACCGCGAACGGATCCTCTCAAAATGCTCACATTCAGCTGGTTCACCATTGGAGTGAAGTAAGGAAGCGTAACTTTTGGTGACGTGAGCGGAAGTCTGCTTCTCAATTGAACAGCTGGGAGCCGAACCATTCACGAAAGCCCGTGGGAAAGGGCGTGGTTTCGAACTATAGAGTAGGTGGGAGCATTGGGTTCAGTAGCAAGGTATCGTCCGCTTCACGCGTGGTGCCGCACGCCGCGCATGTAGTTGGACGGTAAAGCGCCCCGCCGGTCGGTTACGATCTGCGGGGCGCAATGCTGAGTAATTATGGGCCGGCTAGGGCGAAGGCGGATGTGCTTTCAACGCAGGTCCCACCTCACCATCGGAGCCGGAGATGCTTTCAGTGTCCGACAGTTTCATAGTCAACGCGAGCGGCTTGTAAGTAAAAGCCCTTGGACCACCACGACTCAGTTGAGTTTGCATGACCAGGTAGTCCTGATTGGCTCTAAAACGGGCGACACTCCCGCGCTGATTCATGATTACGAAAAGCAGTGTGTCGTTGCTCTTTGTTCTCATCTGACCGACCAATGAACTGGCGCCGCCATCGGTTCTCACTAAGGTACCTGTCTTCGCGATTACACTTCCTTGCCAAGCGATGCCCGTAAATCTGTCTTCAAGGGTTCCGGGATCGATGCCTGCGACCGGCATGATGTCTGACGGCGATAATTTATTTTTCTGCAACTCGGCGCGGAGACCTCTAAAAATTTTCATCATCGCGCGCGGCGTGACGCGATTCACACCCAATCCGCTCAATGACGACAACTGAATTTCGCTCAAAGGAATATTGAGCATCGCGCTCAACTGGTGCATGACGGCGTCTTTCCCGCCGAGACCGTCACCAATTCTCTCCGCCATGAAATTGTTTGAGTAACAAAGCAGGACCTTGAGCACGTCTGTGAGCTTGCTTGATTTGTGTGTCAACAAAACCCTGGCACCTGGAGCAACAGTGCCAACCGAGACTTCTCCAGCCACGCTTAGGCTCGGGACTGTTCGTAAACTTGCCAGGTCGCCTAACGCCGTGCGTTCGTAGTTCCAGGCGTAAGTTGCTTCAGTTGAACGCAAATTTGCGTCTAGCGTCTCGTAAAGTAATTCTCCCGAACCGCGTGCGGAAGAACGGAAGTTCATGGTAAATCCCGGTGCCACAATCAGGTCACCACTTACCTTACGAATCCCTAGAGCGTTCAAATCTCGAGCAATCATCACGCCGTGTTCATGATGGAACGACGGATCACGCCCGGTGACATAAAGGTTTCCGACGAGCGTGCCGGTTGCGATATCTACGGCGCCATCAGTCCAGAAGCCGGTGCTGAAGCGATGGTTCGGTCCGAGATTTCGTAAAGCAACCAAAGCGGTAGCTAGTTTGATCGAAGATGCTGGATTGAATGTTTGGTCGACTGACTGCGCTGCGATTGTTTTACCGTCCAGCGTTTCAATCAGGACACCCTGAAGTCCGTAAGCGGTTGGGGCAGTTGTTTCAACACTCGGCGATGCCTGGGGCAACGCAATCGGAACAGAAGGTGCGGGTGTCGGAGCAGGAGCCTGAGCCGCGAGCGTAGTCGCCGCCAGCAACATGAACAGACCGCTCACTAAAACTTTATGAAGTTGGTTCAGGCTTTTGAAGTGGCTTTTCATAATTGAAACTGCATTCGATACGCTGGCGGACAGACCGCGCAACGAGAAAATCATAACATGTCGGAGGAGAGTCGTAGCGGAGAGGTCCATTTGATGCATCTAACTGACGCTCAGGATGTCGGTTGAAGATTCAATTCGGAAACACCCGAACGTCGAAGTTCTAGCTCGTTGACAACGTCAGAAGCGCAAACCTAGAATCAGCGCATTGACAATCCAGTGAGATCGAACCGCAAACCGGTAGCTGTTGAAGACATACGGACCACACACAGGGCACGGCGAAAAGAAATTCGCGCGCGCCTTGAGCAGTTTCGTAACGTGTGGCGCGACGGATCAGATGAACAACTCTGGGAGGAGCTAGTCTTCTGCATCTTTACTGCCGGGGCGTCGGCGCGCATGGGCTTTCGTTCGGTGGAAGCGATCCGGCCGCTTTTACTTCAGGGCAAGCGCGAAGAAATGACGTCTGCTCTCAAGAACGCCGGGGCGCATCGCTTCCCAGTTGCCAGACCAGGATATATCGTAGTCACGCGCGACTACTTGCGTGAACATTGCGATATGGCTCTGCGGCAGAAACTCTCGAGCTTTGTCGATCCACTTGCGCGGCGTGATTGGTTGGCCCGTGAAAAACGAATCAAGGGGTTGGGCTATAAAGAATCCAGTCACTTTCTGAGAAACATCGGACTCATGGGTCATGCAATTCTCGACAAACATGTCATGAGTTGCCTGCGAGATCTCCAAGTAGTTGACACGGCAAAGCCACCGGCAACACGGGCAGGATATCTTGAGACCGAAGAGCGTTTGCGTTTATTCGCCCGCGAAATTCGGATCGACTTCGATGAACTTGATTTAGTGCTCTGGTCGATGAAAACTGGAGAAGTATTGAAGTAGTAAATGTTGTGCTCCCCATTTCCTAATTTGGATACCTTGAAGTATCCCGTAACGCGAAGAGGTAAAGGTTATGCGAACTCTTAACGCGAAACGGCGGCTCCCCCCTATGACAATTAAACTGTTGGTCAGCATTCTCGTGGTCCTGACCATGTCGAGCCTGGCTCTGGCGGGCGATGGCAAGTCGCGTCAACGCGCTGCTGAAGCAATGAAAGCCGGCGACTATCCGGCCGCTGAAAAACATTACCGCGAAGCGCTCGAAAAAGACTCCCACGATCAGGAAGCACGACTCGGCCTGAGTTTCGTTCTACTCAAGCAAAGAATGCTTCAGGACGCCTACGATCACGCCGCTCGTGCGATCCTGGCTGATCCTTTGTCGGCACGTGGCCACGCGCTATTGGGCTCGGCGATTTTGGCGGCGGGCGATTTCCGAAATTCGGTTGAAGAGTTTCGGACGTCGCTGAGCATTCAGGAAAACGAAGCGCTGGCCGTGGCCGGGCTGGCGATGATTGATTTTTATGAGAACCGTCTTGAGTCGTCCCTCAGGGGTTTGCGGCGCGCTGTTAGTCTTGATCCCGCGGAACCGGATTACATTTTTGATCTCGGACAAGCGGCGGCGCGAAACGAAAAATACCGGGAAGCAGCTGATGCTTACGAAAAGTTTTTGGAGATTGCACCCAAGACCGATCTCGATCGCCGCGCTCGCATACGCGGTTTGATTGACTTCCTTCGTTACCTCGGCAAGCAAGGTTCGCTTTACGTTCTCAATGGCGACAACCGCACCGCAATTCCTTTCGAGGAAGTTGATAATCGACCAATACTCAAGGTGCGCATCAACAACAGTCGCGACACATTGCGCTTCGTGCTCGACAGCGGATCGGGGATGTCGGTTGTATCAGAAGAGACGGCCAAGAAGTTGGGAATTCATCCCGTCGCTCGCGGTGGCATGGCGCGAGCCGTCGGCGGCGGCGGTAAGTTCGAAATCGTTTACGGCTTTTTGAATTCACTGGAAATAGGAGACGTCAGGGTTGATAGCGTGCCCGTCTACATTCGGCATTTCTACGACGAGAACACACCCGTCGACGGCTACCTCGGACTGTCGGTAATTTCCAAGTTCATCACTTCGGTCGATTACGGTGAGAACCTGTTTACGCTGCGACGGCCTGGCGATCAGAATGCTAAAGATCTTTGGGGCGTTCCCGTTGCCCGTAACGGCGTCGTCAACCTGCCCGCCGGAGTTTTGGAAATTCCACTGCGAACAACGGCAAGCGGATTCCTGAGCGGAGAGGTCCACCTCGAAGGCATTGATAAACCTTTGAACTTCATCATCGACACCGGCGCTACCGTGACTGTTGTTTCAGAGCGACTGGCCCAGGAAGAGGAGTTGACCAGCTACCTGTTGCCTACCCGTTTGCGCATTTATGGCGCGGCCGGGATTGCTGACGACGTGAAAACTTTGCTTCTCCCCAAAATAATGCTGGGGACTTTTACGCGTGAAAGAATCAACGCTGCGGTGTTGGATTTAGAGTCAGTGAATGAAACTACCGGCTTCACTCAAAACGGAATTCTTGGTGGAAATTACCTGAGCCACTTTTTAGTGTCATTTGATTTTCAACGAGGACTGATCCGTTTAGAACCTTTAGGTCAAGGCACAAAAGGACCAAACGCTCCGAGATTGGAAGAGCACCTGGATCAATGAAGCAAAGTCTCTACCTGGAAACTTCGGTCATAGGCGCGTACCTCGATAACGGCGAACCGTTTCGTCGAGATCTCACTATTCGCTGGTGGGAACACGAGATGCCCGATTACCGAGCGGTGATCTCGCCGTTGGTTAATCGCGAACTCGAGCGAGTGAGCGAACCGCATCGTTCGTCATACCTGAATCTGACTGCGGCACTTGAGCAGGTCGAGCTTACGGAAGAGGCAGCGATACTCGCCGAAGGCTACATCTCGCGTGGAATTTTTCATCGCAAGTACATCGCAGATGCGTTGCATGTAGCGATCGCTTCATGTCATAAACTGGATTATCTGGTAACGTGGAATTTTGGACATCTCGCAAACGTTCGTCGGCAAGCGCGGATTCGACTCTTCAACACTGCCGCCGGTTTTTACGTGCCGATGATCGTGACACCAGAATTTCTTGTTTCCGAGGCCACGGAGAAGGCAAAATGAAGCAGCAGGGAACACAATCCAGAACTCAGAATTCAGGACTCAGAAATCAGGAGTCAGAAATTAGAATTCAAGAGTTGGCCCAGATTCTGAATATTGAGTCCTGAATTCTGTCATGTATCGTCGCCCGAAATTTCTTGAAGTGTTGCACACCATCCGCGAACAGATGTCCCGCGAGGTAGATTACGACGTCGACCTGTTTGCCGAGATGGTTCGTTCCGGCGCTAGACCGGCGCATGGCCCAGAGAGAATAATTCGTGGCCGGCGCTCGCGCGCCGCCGCCGCTGAGGTGGAAGTTGAGGAGCGTGACGAACGGCCGCGCAAGCGGGCGGGACGTTCGCGCTGAAAATCAACAGAGTTGCAGACCAAACCATTTAATGAACCCCACATTTGAAACAATTGGTCTGGAAGTACCCAGCGAAAAGGCGTTCAACTATTTGGCTGAGCGCGCCGGTGATCAAGGCGAACCGACTCAGTTAAGCCGACGCGGCGCCGTCCTTCACGGACGTTGCTGGAAACTCGGCGAAGGTCTTGAAGTTTGGACTGTGCTCTACGAATCGGGAAGCGGCGACGTGTTTTACGCCGATTGCCGTCCCGGATTCCGCGCTCGTTACATTCAGACAATCAGTCCCTGGGCGCTCACTGAGTACGACGAAGAAGGCGAGGCCGTTGTCCACGGCTACTGTGAAGGCGCCGACTGCGAAGTTTTGTTTGAGCTGCAGAACCTCACTGAAGTTGGTCCCGCCGGTTTTGCCGCGCGCGAGTTGCATGTGGGACTTTGCGGACTTGCTTATCGCGCGCGTGTGCGCAGCACACCGGCCAAAACGAAGTGGCTTCCGCTCGACCAGGCCGCGCCGTCACGAGCAGCGCATGAGAACGACTGGAGCTTGTCAGGGCGAGTAATCGCTTACAAGCCGCTAAAGAATCCGCTCTCCGGAAATGATCTCTACTGGATTCACCTCGACATGGAAAAAATGAACCTGGAGATTCTGGTAAACCAGCGAGCGTTGCGCGGCGAGTCACTCGCTCCGGGCGTTACACTTGACGCTGAGGTTTGGTTACAGGGCCATGTGCTTGATGAAATGGCGCTGAGTTCTCGTTATGAAGGCGTCGACAGTTCGTGGGCAACCGCAAGTTTCTGGTCTCAACTCAAACGCAGGAACTAAAACGGGTAAACTGGAAAAGGTAGGGGAAAGCGCGAGGAACAGGAAACGGGTTTATCCCTTGCCTTTTCCCCGTCGTGTTTGATGAAACGTCTCGTCATCATCGGCCTGATCGTCCTCACGATCGTTCTCGGACTTTTCTTTCTCAATCGCTACTGGATTCATCGCTACGACGGTCTCATTACGAGACAGGCGAACGTCTATCGTCTCGATCCGGCACTGGTGTGGAGCGTCATCTACGAAGAGACGTATTTCAGTCCCTGGAAAAACGGCAAAGACGGCGAGATTGGTCTGATGCAAATCACGCCTACCGTCGGCAAGGAGTGGGCTGCCGAAACCGGCATGCGTGATCTCGAGCGACAAATGAATCAGAGTCCACCCGATCTGTTGCGCGACCCTGAGAGAAATATTCAAATTGGCTGTTGGTATCTTGAGAAACTTTACGAGCAGTATCGCGATGTTCCTGAGCCAAACGCGCGCGTGATCGCGGCCTACAACGCCGGGCCCAGTCGAGCAGCAGAATGGAACAAAGTTGGCGCAGGCGACCGGCAACTATCCGAGGCGGAATTCATCAACAAGATCGACATACCTTCGACGCGTGCCTACGTAAGCTCGATCTTAGAGCGCTACAGGATTCTGAAAGGACCGGCCCAGGGAACCACTCCGGCGACAGGCCCGGCGGCGCCGTCTGCGACAACCCACTAAATCTTTTTCGCTGAAGCATGCCCACTCTCTATTGCGCCAATTGGATCCTGCCCGTTACGTCAGCGGCAATTCGCGATGGCGCGATCACTGTCGAGGGGCAAACGATCGTTTCGGTCGGAAGCAGAGAGGCTCTCTTACGCCAGTTTCCCGAGGCGACTATTCGCGAACTCGGTGACTCGGCGATCATTCCCGGCTTAATCAATGCGCATTCTCATCTGGAACTCACAGCCATGCGCGGTTTTCTTGAAGCGGAAGATTTAGATTTCTTCGCCTGGTTGAAGAAACTAACTGTGGCACGCCTTGAACGCCTAACTCCGGACGACCTGAACGTTTCTGCCGCCTGGGGCGCCTGTGAGGCAGCCCGATCCGGAGTCACTTTTGTTGCGGACGCCAGCGACTCCGCTCGGCAGAGTCTGGCGGCAGTTCGTGACGTTGGACTGCGAGGTATCGTTTTTCAAGAATCGTTTGGGCCAGACCGGCGGTTGGCCAGTGAGAATTTTGAGAAGCTGAAAGAAAAGATTGCCGCACTCCGCGCAGAAGAAACTGCCGAGGTGAAGTGTGGGGTCTCCCCGCATGCGCCTTATACAGTTTCTGCTTCGCAACTGGAAATGATCTCCAGGTTTTCTCTCGATGAGAAGTTGCCGTTGATGATGCATGCGGCTGAGACGGCGATGGAAGTTTCGTTTATTACCAATGGCAGCGGACCGTTTGCGGAAGGATTGAAGAGCCGGGGCATAGAGTGGCAAGCGCTCGAAGTTTCACCAATTCAATACCTGAACGACTGCGGCGTCCTCCACACGCATCCGCTTCTGGCGCACTGCATACAAGTTGACGATGCAGACATCGCAATGCTCCGTGAAACCGACACGCGCGTGGCGCACTGTCCGAAATCAAACGCGAAGCTCGGCCATGGCATCGCGCCGTTCGCAAGCATGCTGGAGCAGGGAATTGCAGTCGGACTCGGCAGCGACTCGGTGGCCAGTAACAACAACTGCGATTTGATCGAAGAGGCGCGTTTTGCGTTACTGCTGGCGCGCGCGAATGGCGGTTCGACAATGGGTGCTGACGAGGTGTTAAAAGCGGCCACAGTCAATGCCGCGCGGGCCGTTGGACTGCCGGATCAAATCGGAGAACTTCGGGCTGGCTTACAAGCAGATTTCGCTGTGGTTTCACTAAGCGGAACGCACCAGCTTCCAATCTACGATCCTTTAGGAGCGCTGATTTTTGCTTCGTCAGGTCGCGACGTCACGATGACGGTGGTGGCCGGCAAGGAAATCTATCGCGATGGAAGAATCACAACCGTTGATGAGGAGCGCTTGCGGGCACGGATCACAGAGATTGCAGAAAAGCTGAAAAACTAACCGCCAGGACGCGCAGAACGCCAAGTCAAAATACCGGCTGAATACCTCGCTTTTTCGACTTGGCGTTCCAGGCGTCCTGGCGGTTAGTTATAACGAAGCAGTAATCGCCTCGGCGAAAATCTCCAACGCCACGTCGACGTTTTCTTTCGTCAGGATCAACGGTGGCGACCAGCGAATGGTGTTTGTTCCCGCGCCAAGAATTATCAAACCACGTTCAAAACAAGCGACTTCCACGCGGTCCCGAAGTTCCGGCGCTGGTTTGTTTGAAGCGCTGTCCTCTACGAATTCCACGCCGAGCATTAGACCCATGCCCCGCACATCGCCAATGCAATCATGCTTCTGCTGCAACTGTTTCAGTCCCGCTTTCAAATAGTCACCGACCTCGGCGGAGTTTTGGACCAGTCCACCCTGGAGCAGTTCAATTGTCTTCAGTGCGGCAGCGATGCAAACGGGATTTCCGCCAAACGTCGAGGCGTGCGCGCCTGGTTTCCAATCCATCAAATCCGCACGCGCGACGCAAGCGCCGATGGGTAGTCCCGAGCCAATTCCTTTGGCGATGGTGATGATGTCTGGTTTCACATCGTAGTGATCTGAGGCAAACATTTTTCCAGTGCGACCCATGCCAGACTGCACTTCGTCCACAATCAACAGAATGCCGTGCTCGTCACAAATCCGGCGCAAGCCCTGCAGGAAATCTTTTGGCGCCGGCACGTAGCCGCCCTCACCCTGTACCGCTTCGACAACGATGCCGGCCACTTCTTCCGGCGGAGTTGTTGTTTTGAACAGTCGCTCTTCAATCCAGTTGAGTGCGCCCTGTCCCGCGCCACCGTCGCCGCAATCTTCCGCGCGAAATGGATTGCGAAATTCATTCGGGTAGGGAACATGGACCACGTCCAGCGCCTGACGTTTGAAGCCTAAACGCTGTGCTGTTTTTGACGAGGTCAACGAAAGTGAACCAAGCGTCCGTCCATGAAAACTATTGAAGAACGCGATGAACTTTTCGCGACCGGTCGCGTGCGTCGCAAGCTTCAGCGCCGTCTCGACGGCTTCAGTGCCGCTGTTCGCAAAGTGTGTCCGCGTCGGTGATGGTACGGGAACGATCTCGTCGAGTTTCTGTGCGAGGGCCGGCATGTGGCGGTAGTAATAGTCGGTGCCGCACATGTGGATTAGTTGTTCAGCTTGCTCCTGAATCGCGCGCACGACCTCCGGATGACAGTGACCGGTGGAGCAAACCGCAACGCCCGCGTTGCAATCGAGAAAGATGTTGCCGTCGACATCTTCCACCCACACGCCCTGACCGCGTTCAGCAACGAGCTTGAACGACGGTCGCGGATAAGAAGGGTTAACAAACTGCGCGTCTGCGGCAATGATTTCTTTTCCCTTCGGACCGGGAAGCGCAGTTTTGATTTCGGGACGACGGGGCGGGGCCATAGTGCTGGTTGACATGATCGCTCTCCTTTTAGAAGCGGGCCGCTTCGAGAATTCGGCCACTGAAAACAACTCACACGACAAAGTCGAAAAACTTCGTCAGCTGGTGGCGAAAGTTAAGAAGAAGAACCGTTAGTCTGCGAAGAGGTTGCAGCGACTATCGAGGGGGCGGTGATTTAAAGCGCTGTTTAGCATGATTGAAGGCGGATCTTAGCATGCGTTCGACAAGGAGTTCCAGCAACCTGGCGGCTGCCGTAAACGGAGTCAGTCCCACCTCGCGGTAGTGGGTGGGTTGGTCTCATGCTGATCTAGTTGATAATCCCAGCGACCCACCCGCTAGCGCGAGGTGGTACTGACTTCATCCGCTTTCTACGCGCCGCTACCCTCGCGTGCAAACGACTCACGAATGTTCTCCTTCGGCGGTGGTGGCTGCCACAGCTTGAGTCGCTTGCCAAGCGAGTGGAGGAGAACGCGTGAGCGGAAGTAATACTCATGGTCCCATTCCACTTCCGCCATGGTTAACAAGCAGTCGACAAATTCCGGGTGCCCGCAATCGCGTGCGTGTCTCGCCGCCATTTCATATTCCCGCACGTTGCCGCTTTCCAGTCGACCGGCGCCGTACATAGGCGCAAACCAACCCATGACGTGACAAAGCACAGCCAGCACTTTGCCGATCCACCACGACCGCCACTCGCGCTGTTTGTTTGGTTGCTCGCCGAGACTCTTCAACATCTCGCCGACCAGCTCGCGATGATGCCACTCTTCATTTTCTATCTGCAGAATGCGCGCGCGTTCTTCGGTGTCGGAAACCGAATGCCAGTGGCCGCGATAGGCGTACGCCGCGGCCTGCTCAGCGGAGTAGGCGAGTTGCAGGATGACGACAAGTTTTCGATAGCTGATTTCCTTCAGCTGGTCCATTCAGTTTGCCGGGGGCTCGAAGACGTAGTTGATCACACCGTTAACTTTTACTGGTTGTCCCGCTAGCTTTGTGGGCTGAAACTTTGCAGCCCGCGCGGCAGTGATACTTGCGGCTCGCAACAGAGGATGTCCCGAGAGAGCTTGCGCACTAATCACGTCGCCGTTCTCATCAACTGTCACTTGGACCACGACAGTGCCGGAAATCTTGGCAGCCCGCGCGATCGGCGGGTACGGTGGTTTGGGCAAGCTGATCGCCTTTTCGTTCAAGACGCCGCCCGAGATCGGCGCGCCCGGACCCGGCGGCGCAGGCGGTGTCAGTTCTTTAACTTCGGGTGAGGAGATTGCCGGCGCTGCCACGGTGTTCTCTTTGTCAGCAGCATCACCGATGTAGTCGATCTTCCAGGCGCCACCTTCTTTGCTCAAATCAAACGTCATTCTGATCGAGCTGACCCCCGACTCGTCCTTATAAAGAAACGAAACGCGTTCGCCAGTAGCAGTGGACTCCTGACGCATGTCCTCCATCCGGTACTTGCTCCCACCTGCGGCGACTCTTTGCGTGGTGTCCGCAAAAATCTTGTTGTTTTCCTTTATCTTATCGAGGCCCATCTTGCTGATGGCATTCTTCGAAAAAAGATCAGTCATGGCATTGACGTCGCCTTTTTGCGCGTCGGCCATGAACTTTTTCACGGTAGCCTGCGGCGACCCGAACAAACTACAGCCGGTGAATACAACCAACGTCAGTAACACAAACAACTTCGTTTTCATCGCTCCCCCTTTGACCAGAAGCTTCTCCGAAAACCGCCAACTACATTCCATTTACCCGATGTTTTCATGAGCGCGAGCGAGAGGCAAGCGCAGAGACACAACCTTAAGATCCCCGCGCCGCGGATTAACGCGGCACCCGCAGATTGGCAACAACAAAAAACTGTAGCCGTGCGGCATCCTTCCCTCGTTCACGGAATAAGCGTTTTCTGATCCGCGTCGGTCTCCCGTTAATCCGCGGCCATTTTTTTTTGGTTCGCTACTACTTTCAGCAGTGTTTCTTGACACCCTTCGGAGCGCCGGATAAACTCGCGGTCTTCAAATTCCCAAGCATTTTTTAGCAAAGATTGTGACAGGATCGAACTGTCTTTCCCTGTCGTCGAAAGGAACAAATACGAATGGGTGCGCGAAAGAAAATAACTGTAGTAGGTGCGGGAAACGTTGGAGCCACTGCGGCACATTGGCTGGCTGCGAAAGAACTCGGCGATGTCATGCTGGTTGATATTGTCGAGGGCGTGCCGCAAGGCAAAGCACTCGATCTCGCCCAGGCAGCACCAATCGAAGGCTTCGATGTCAGGCTGGTCGGTTTGAATAGTTACGACGGAACAGAAAACTCCGACGTGGTGATCATCACCGCCGGGTTGCCGCGCAAACCAGGAATGAGTCGCGACGACTTGCTAAAAACCAACGCCGGCATTGTTTCAAACGTTGTCGATGAAGTCGTGAAGCGATCACCCGATTCGATTCTGATCATCGTCTCTAATCCGCTGGACGCGATGTGCCAGGTGGCGTTTCGTCGGTCTGGTTTTCCCAAGCACCGCGTCATCGGCATGGCCGGCGTGCTCGATTCGGCACGCATGCGTTGCTTCCTTGCGGAAGCGCTTGATGTGTCAGTGGAAAACATCACGGCGTTCGTGCTCGGTGGGCATGGCGACACAATGGTGCCGCTACCGCGCTTCTCAACTTGCGCGGGAATTCCCATTCCGGAGTTGTTGCCCAAAGACAAAATCGACGCGATTGTAAAACGCACGGCCGGTGGCGGCGCCGAGATAGTTTCTTTGCTGAAGACTGGTTCGGCTTACTATGCGCCCTCGGCCGCCGCAGTTGAAATGACAGAGTCGATCTTGAAGGACAAGAAAAAAATTCTTCCGTGCGCCGCTTTTCTCGAAGGCGAGTATGGCGTCAATGGTCTATACGTTGGCGTGCCATGCAAACTGGGTGCGCGCGGACTGGAGCAGATTATCGAGATTAACTTGCTGGCCGAAGAGCGCATCGCCTTGCAAAAGAGCGCGGCGGCAGTGCAGGAACTGGTCGACGTGCTGGGGATCTAAAACGTTTATTGTCGCTTTCACCTTTCGATCTTAGCTGCGTGCTCGACGGACTTGACGACACACTTTCGTCAAGTCGTCGAGTAAAGAATTCAACAAAAAAGTCGATTGACTTTGTGCCGCGTCGGAATTATTCTGCGCCCAATTCATTTAGGCTCTGAGCAAGTCCCTCTAACTCTCACGCCACCTCCAAAATGAGTTAACACGATCTCAAGAGATAGATTAGTTACATATTTTCGTCTTCACACGTTTCGGATCTCGGCCCCGAAGTTTCATCTCCCCAGTTATCAGTTTCCCCTCGTCCGGCGTCTTTGGGTTAGTCGAACAACAGTGCCTGCGAGTCTCTTGCTCGCTTCGATCCTGGCAAGTTGTTTGGCCTGCTCCAAGCTACCGCTGCTTCTATCGGTCACGAGTAAATTTCAGCTACAAACAAACTAGTCGAGTCTGCTTCGGCTGCAAGCTGGGAGACTCTTTTCAAGCGGGAGGCAGAACATGAGAAATCACAGAAATTTGTTTCTGCTGGTTTTTGCCTTGGTACTGATCTCACTGGCTCTTGTGGGCCAAAAAGTCAGCAGTCAGGCAAGCACCGACAGTCTTACCAACCAGGCTGACAAAGTTTCCGGCACCGGCATTACGGTGGCTGGAAGCACTTGTCCGCACGGAATCGATTGTGAGGGTGACGACCCTCAAAACACCACCAATTTCACTTTTGACGCGAGCGATGGCGCGACGCCTAGAGGGACGAGTATTGAAGACCCAAACTGCGATCCCTGCCCAGGCTGTGTCTGTCCGTTGATTGAGGCCGCCGAAGCTCCGGCAGCTTTCGACAATCTAACCAACGATGAAAGGTTTTTGCCGCAAGGCAGCCCTATTCCGAGGTTTCCACCCGACCCGGGTCCCACGCCTGGAACCTTCGAAGCCGACAAGTTTATTTTTGGGTTTGTTGACGAGATTGAGGATGGTTTGGGTCCGGTTTACAACGCCCAGTCATGCCGCGAGTGTCACCAGAACCCGGTTGTTGGCGGCATCAGTCAGACAACCGAAAACCGAGCTGGACATAACGTAACCTGTAGTTTCGGAAAATGCTTTGTCGATGCACCCGGCGGATCGCTCATCAATGATCGCGCGATTCCCAGCGATCGAAACGGCGCCAAGATACAGGAGCGCGTGCCACCACTGTTTACTGCCGGCATCGTGCCCAAAGATAAGCGCACGGGTGAACCGCAGCCACCGATTGTGGGCGAAGAAGACGTCCGCACATTTCGCACCTCGCTTAACTTGCTGGGCGACGGATTTGTGGAGGCAATAGCCAACGGCACCATGCTGGCGATTTCTAACGCACAGTCGCAGGCGAGCCATGGCCAGGTTCATGGTCAGGCGCTGGCAGTGCCCGTGCTGGAAGCAAACTTTGTCGACAATCGCGATTGCAGTAACCCTGACCGGAGGTGCACGCGACGCATCGGCCGCTTCGGTTGGAAAGATCAGATACCCAGCCTGCTTTCGTTTTCTGGCGACGCATATCTCAACGAGATTGGCATCACCAACTTCTTGATTCTCAACGAAAACACTTCGCTGGGCCGCTTCGTGGGATTCATACCACCGCCCGGCAGCAACTTCGATACCGTTCCTGACGACACTGCCTGCGAAGAAGACCCGACAATCATCTGTGGTGAAGACACTGAGCGAGACATCGATACCTTCACCAAGTTTATGCGAGCGACCAAGGCCCCGCCACAGGATGCGGACATTCAAGCTGATAGTCGTTTTGCGGACGACATCAAGAGCGGTCGCGATCTCTTCACCGACCTGCCCAATGGTCCGGGCTACAGTTGTAGCCTCTGCCACGTCCCGGCGATTATCAGCGCCAGACCCGGAACAATTATCAACGGAGGCGAGTTTCCGCTGCCGGATAATCTCAGCTTCAAGATTCTCAGACCGTTCAGCGACTTTCTGTTGCATGACGTCGGTACTGGCGACGGGATTGTGCAGAATGGCGGACAAGACACGCGACTCAAGGTACGCACACCGGCACTCTGGGGCGTTCGCACCAGAACGCGTTTAATGCACGACGGCGAATCGCTTACCTTCATGGAAGCCATCCTTCGTCACCAGGGAGAGGCTGCGGGAGTGACTGCGGCGTTCGAAGATCTCAGCGACAACCAAAAGAGACAGCTGATAACGTTTCTGGAGTCGTTGTAGTAATCCAACCAGCTGCTGAAATCATGGGGTCAGTTCGGCTTTGATCTCGACTGGCCCCGCGGTTTTCTGTCTTTGATTTTGTCCGGGAGAAGCGTTGGCCGTGCGAAATTGGACCGATGGTTTTGATAGTCGAGGAGTTGGCCGATGATTAGCTTGATGAAAGAGAATCGACTAATTGTGTTTTGCCTAACCCTCGCGACGGCAGCTTCTTTTGCCTGCGCCGCGAGGCGGTCAGCGGGTGCTGAGCCGGTAAGACAACTCGCCGCGTCGCCGTCAAGTCCTGCTCCGTCGCCGCCGGCGACTGGCACAGCTCCGGCAACCTTAACTTCGACGGCAACGTCCGAGCGGCCGCGAAAGGACGAAGTGCAGCAAGCGATCCAACGAATTTATAAAGATGCCGTCGTAATTCAAGAAGACAGGGGTGGGTCATACTTCACTGGGGATTTCAATGCGGACGGCTCACCAGACTTGGCCGTGATTGTGAAACCCGCGAAGGGTGGTTTGCCAAAGCTAAATAGCGAGTATGCGAATTGGATTCTGGAGGACCCAAGAAAAGTTCGTTTTGGACAAACAACAAAGCCCCAAAGGGAAACGGTTGCCGAAGGCGAGCTTTTGCTAATCGTGCTCCACGGCTTTCAGGAAACTGGTTGGCGGCACAAATACGCCCGGCAATCCTATCTGCTGCGCAATTCTGTAGGCGAGAACTTGCGGACGCAGTCTTCAAGAGAGGCTGGTCAGGAAAAGCGATTCAGGGATGCGCCAGCCGCGCAGACCGGGGTTGTCATAAGCGAGAAACTTGCCGGACGTGAGGGCTTCATCTATTGGAATAATTCGCGTTATGCCTGGAGCGAATGACAACCAGAGGCCGTAAGGTCTAACCCTTCAGCCAACCCAGTAAGCCGTGAACGACCGTCTCGCGGTTCTCTTCATAAATCGCGCGCGTAAGCGGAATGCCCATGGGGCAGGCTTTGACGCAATTCTGCGCGTTACCGCAGTTGGTAATTCCGTCTTCGCCCATGATTCCTTCCAGGCGTTCGTCACGAGTCATCTTGCCGCTCGGGTGCATGTTGAAGAGACGTACCTGAGCGATCGCTTGTGGGCCGATGTAGTGGTCGTCTTCATACTGTGGACACGCTTCGAGGCAACAACCGCAAGTCATGCAACGCGAGTAGGCGTAACGCTCCTGGACATCTTCCTGATCCATGCGTGGCCCCGGACCAAGATCGTGAGTCCCATCCAGCTCGATCCACGCGTTCACGCGTTTCAGGTGATCGAACATTTGCGATCTGTCGACGACGAGATCGCGAATGTTCGGAAACTTCTGCATCGGCTCCAGCTTGATCGGCTGCTCGAGATTGTCCACCAGCGCCGAACAAGATTGACGCGCCCGACCGTTAATTACCATCGTGCAAATGCCGCACACTTGTTCCAGACAATTCATCTGCCAGACCGGCGGCGTGGTCGCCATGCCTTCCTTCGTCACCGGGTTTTTCTGAATCTCCATCAAGCAGGAAATGATGTTGAGATTCGGACGGTACGGAAGTTCAAAACGCTCCCAGTAAGGTGGTGAGTCGGGATTCGCGCGACGGCGAATATGAATCTCGACCGTTTTTGGCGGTGTGCGCCTGGGCTTTGCAGTGTCGACGTGTGCAGACATGTGATTAAGTTTCGAGTCTCAAGTTTCTAGTTTCAAGTTTGAACTGTTTGGTTTCATGTTGAGCCAGTCCCGAATTCAGCCTCAAACTTGAAACTCGGAACTTGAAACCTTCTTAAACCTTTTCTTTTTCAAGCGGCGCTTGCGGTCGAACAACCGCCGGATCAGTTTTCTTCTCTTGTTTCGCTTTACTGTAGTCGCGCTTGCGCGGAGCAATCAGGCCGATGTCCACGGCGTCGTAAGAAATCACGGGCCCTTCGCCTGAATACTCGGCGATCGTGGTCTTCAAGAAATTCTCGTCATCGCGATTGGGAAACTCCGGCTTGTAATGTGCCCCGCGTGATTCATTGCGGTTCAGCGCGCCGAGCGTGATCACACGGGCGAGCTCAAGCATGTTGTCGAGGTGACGCGCGTGCGGCAACGCCATCGTCGCCCAAAGATTTGAATCGTTAATCGAGATGTGCTTGAAGCGGTCCATCAGTTCCAGCAACTTATTGTCTGTCGCCTTGAGCTTCTCGTTGTAGCGGACAACGGTCACGTTGTCAGTCATCCACTTGCCCATTTCCTGGTGCAGCACGTACTGGTTTTCTTTGCCGCTCTGCTTTATCAACGCCTCGTTGATTTCCTGTTGCCGTTTCAACTCCTGGTCGTAGATTCGTGAGCCGTCGGCCCCGTTGCGCTCGACATTTGTCGCATAACTAATTGCGGCAGGCGCGGCAATGAACCCGCCAT
Organism: Pyrinomonadaceae bacterium; assembly: GCA_035472495.1. GTDB lineage: Bacteria > Acidobacteriota > Blastocatellia > Pyrinomonadales > Pyrinomonadaceae > PSRF01. The sequence goes on from DATIPD010000013.1 coordinate 330,465, forward strand.
AGACGCAACTCACCAGCGAGTTTGCGCCGAGCCGGTTAGCGCCGTGGATTGAATAATCGCATTCACCGGCAGCCAGCAGGCCCGGAATGTTGGTGCGCTGATCGTAGTCGACCCACAACCCGCCCATGGAGTAGTGCACGCCGGGAAAAATCCGCATTGGCACGTGACGCGGATCGTCGCCGACAAACATCTCGTAGATTTCCAGAATGGCGCCGAGCTTGCGATCCAACGTCTCCGCCGGAATGTGCGTCAGGTCGAGATAAACCTGATTCTCGCCGCCGACACCCTTGCCGTCGATGCAGACCTGGAAAATCGCGCGCGTCGCAATGTCGCGTGGCACCAGATTGCCATAAGCTGGATATTGTTCCTCGAGGAAATACCAACGCTCCTTTTCAGGAACAGACGACGGCGACCGCGTGTCTTTTTCATTGCGCGGCACCCAAACACGACCACCTTCACCACGTGCCGACTCCGACATCAGCCGCAGTTTGTCTTCGCCCGGAATTGACGTGGGATGAACCTGGATGAATTCGCCGTTTGCATACTTCGCGCCCTGCTGATAACACGTCGAGACAGCGCTGCCGGTGCAAACCATTGAGTTGGTCGACTTGCCGTAAATCAAGCCGGGCCCACCAGTCGCGATAATCACAGCGTCCGCAGGAAACGCCTTCAACTCGAGCGTCTGCAGGTTCATCGCAATCAGACCGCGGCAAACCTGATGGTCGTCGAGTACCAGCGACACCATTTCCCAGTGTTCAAATTTTCTGACTTTGCCGGAAGCTTCGTAGCGACGAACCTGTTCGTCGAGCGCGTAAAGCAACTGTTGTCCGGTCGAAGCGCCGGCGAACGCCGTGCGATGGTGTTTGGTCCCGCCGAACCGTCGGAAATCCAACAGACCTTCGCTGGTGCGCGAGAAGGGAACGCCCATGCGGTCGAACAGGAAGATGATCGAAGGCGCCATTTCGCACATCGCCTTCGCGGGCGGTTGGTTCGCAAGGAAGTCGCCGCCATAAACCGTGTCGTCGAAGTGTTCCCAGGTTGAATCGCCTTCGCCTTTGGTGTTGACCGCGCCGTTTATTCCGCCCTGAGCACAAACCGAATGCGAACGCTTTACCGGAACGATAGAAAACAGATCCACTGCGTGACCTGATTCGGCAATCCTCATCGCCGCCGCCAGGCCGGCGAGGCCGCCACCCACAATCGCAATCTTAATTCCGTTACTCGCCATGACTCAGAGGATTCCTCTCAGTAATCCACCCGGACGTATAAAAGCCACCGCTGCATTAATTCCCACCAGCAGCAGCACCGCGCCAAAACCAATACACGCATAACCGGCGATGCGTTGCGCACGTTCGCCAATGGTGATGCCCCAGTCGACCAGGAATAGCCAGATGCCATTTGCCAGATGCCAAACCGTCGCGGTGATGCCGACCAGATAGATTAGAAAGATCGGAATGCTATGAAATTCTCCAGAGACAATTCCAAATGCTTGTTCCGGATGATGCGCTACCGAAATCTCGTTCAATCCGGGAATCAGTCCAAATCTAAAATTCAGCACGTGGAAAGTGATGAAGAAGAAAAGAATGATTCCGGTGATACGTTGAATGAGATAAAACCAGTTTCGCGGATAGGGATAGTGGAGATTGTTTGGCCGCGCCTCGATTGTGATTACCAGCCCATAGACGGCGTGATAGATGAGCGGTATAAAGATTCCGCCCGTTTCCACCAGCAAGATGTAGGGAATCGCCTGCAGGTCCTTGACGGCGCCGTTGAAACTGTCGGCTCCAGACAACGCCTTCGAGTTTGTGTAGAAGTGCTCCAGCAGGAAAATGCCCAGAGGCATGATGCCGGACAACTGATGAAGTTTGCGCAGCACAAAAGTCCTGCTCAAATGAATCGCCAAGAACGCACTCCTTTGCGGCTGAATCGTAGCGTCTGAGACACCGTTTTAGAATCAGGCAGGTTGTTATTGAACTTTGTCAGAGCAAGCAAATTATATTAAGAACTGGGTGGAAAGCAAAACGCGCGAGCGTTCGGCGGTGGCTGACTGGACAACTATCTGCGTATCGAAGATTTTGTCTTTGCTGCTATGTTCCGAGATTAAGAATCAAACCAGGCTAATGAACATGAATCAGTCGCGCAACCATGATTGATCTAACGAAAGAAACACTTTCCAGCCTGGCTGACCTGATTCAGTCAGGCTTCGCATCGTCGGAAGAAGTCTTGCGGGCGCACTTCGAACGTATCGAACAGCTCAATCCGAAACTTAATGCGGTGGTTACTTTGGCCCACGATGCGATGGAAAAGGCGAAAGCGGCCGACGTGGCGAGGGCAAAAGGAGAAGTGATTGGGCCACTTCACGGCGTTCCGTTGACTGTCAAAGATACGATCGACACGGCCGGGCTTAGAACAACGAGCGGCTCCGCGATTCGTGCCGATCATGTACCAGCTTACGACGCCCCGGCAGTGGCCCGGTTGAAAGCGGCAGGCGCGATAATTCTCGGTAAGACGAATACTGCCGAAATGGCCATGGACTACACGACTGAAAATCCTGTCTTCGGCCGTGGGAACAATCCGTTCGATTTGTCGCTTACAACTGGCGGTTCAAGCGGAGGTGAAGCGGCGGCCATTGCTACTTGCATGTCGCCCGGAGGCATCGGCAGTGACCTCGCAGGTTCAATCCGCATACCTGCTCACTTTTGTGGGGTCGCCGGTTTGAAACCAACTGTTGGCCGCGTGCCGGGTGAAGGACAGTGTCCCGCCGCCTTCGGACCGTATTCGTTAGGCGCGGTGATTGGGCCAATGGCGCGCAGCGTGAGGGATTTGAAATTGTTGTTCGGCGTGCTGGCGGGGATTGAGCCAAGCACTTCTGTAACCGAGCCAAAGTTGGACGCGACTACTCGCGTCGCGTTTTACACGGATGATGGAGTCGCACCGGTTACAGCCGAAACGCGTCAGGTAGTTGAAAACACGGCGACAGCACTCGCCGAAGCCGGCCTGCAAGTAAAAGAAAAACGACCGCCGGGAATTGCACTCGGTCACGAGCTTTGGCTAAACATTTTCTCGCGAGCTACGGTCATTTTACTGCGAAATTTCTACGACGGTAACGAGGATAAAGGCGGCGATTTCGTTCGCTGGCGACTAAAGACCGCGGACGACACGCCAACGCCTTCGCTCGACGAATACATAAGTCTGTGGCGCCAACGTGACTGGGTGCGGAATACGCTCGTCGAATGGATGTCGGAGTTCCCGCTCATGATTTTACCGGTTGGCGCTACGCCGGCATACGCACATGGAACGCTTAAAGTGAATGTGGGCAACACGACGATGAATACGTTTCGCGCGTTCAGTTATTCGCAAACATTCAACGTGTTTGACCTGCCGGTTGCTGTTGTTCGGGCCGGCCGTACAAAGGACGGTCTGCCTGTTGGGGTTCAGATCGTGGGTCGGCCCTTTGCGGAAGATACGGTGTTGGCGGCGGCGGCGATCATTGAGGAAGCGCTCGGCGGCTGGAGCTTACCTGCGGTCTAGTTGCCAAAGAGTTGTCGCAGATGCTGAGTTGTGCGATATAGTTCCGCACACAGTCTTAATCCGTGATATCAAATTGCAGAGGAGTTGATTATGGAAGGCGCAGCCGCAACCGTTCTGGCCTTTTTGTTTTTTGGTTTTCTGGCAATTGTTCTGATTGTTATTGCAGCGAAGACGATACGAATTGTTCCCCAGGCTACCGTGATGCTGGTTGAGCGTCTGGGCCGTTTCGATAAAGTGGCCAGCAGTGGGCTCAATCTGCTGATTCCTTTTCTTGATCGGCCGCGCGCGGTTTACTGGACTAACACACGGCCGGGCATCACGTCGATCGATTTGCGCGAGCAGTACATCGACCTTCCACCACAGCCTGTCATCACGCGCGACAACGTGACTATCCACGTCGACTCAGTCGTCTACTGGCAAATCACAGATCCGGTGAAAGCAGTTTATGAAATGAACGATCTTGTTGGCGGTATTGTGCAGCTGACTATCACCGGCATGCGCGCCGTGATGGGCGACATGGATCTGGACCACACGCTGTCGCAACGCGATCAAATCAACGCCAAGCTGCGCATCATTCTCGATGAAGCGACTGACAAGTGGGGCGTGAAAGTGACGCGCGTGGACGTCAAGAACATCAATCCGCCGGAAGACGTGCGCATCACGATGGAGAAACAGATGACCGCGGAACGCAACCGGCGCGCGTTGGTGCTGCAGGCGGAAGGCGATCGGCAGGCGGCGATTACGCGCGCGGAAGGTGAGAAGCAGGCGGCGGTCACGCGTGCCGAGGGTGAAAAGCAGTCGGCAATACTTGCGGCTGAAGGCGCAGCCGAGGCTCGACAGCGAAACGCGCGGGGCGAATCGGAGGCCATTGCGCTGGTGGCCGAAGCAATGCACGAGCATGGCAACCCGGCAGAGTATCTAATCACTACGCGTTACATCGAAAGCCTGCGCGACATGACGCGGACCAACAACTCGAAAGTGATTTTCATGCCGGTGGAAACTTCCGCAATGCTGTCGAGTTTGGGAGCGATTAAGGAAGTGCTGTCACAGACTGGACAATCAAGCGGCGAAACACCGCCACCGCCCAAGCCGAGAGAATTGCCGCCAAGATAGAAACTCTTTGGAGTGCACTGACCTGTCAGCGCTTTGGTCGATCGCGACTTGTCGCGACCACAACCTGCGGCGTCAAGCCGCCGCGAAGAAAAGCGCCGCCAGGTCGCCGCACTCCAAAGAGTTGTCGCTCTTCAAGCGCCCAGCTGATGTTTTGAGATCACCGTATACTTCGATCCGGCACTACTCAACTCACTTCTAATCGCCAGCAACTCTGAAACGTTCATTTCCGCCGCTTCGAAATTCATCTGCTTGTGAACGACGGCTAGCGTTCGCGCGTCTTGAGGATGGCGCAGGCGGGCGATAGTTAGATGTGGACTAAAACTCCGCTCGTCTTTCGGAAATCCCACCAGCGCACTCTGCGCTTCCAGTCGACTTTGCAACCCGTGCAGCTTGCCGGAAACATCGTTGACGCCAACCCACAGCACTCGTGCGTGCCCACGTTCGGGAAACACGCCCGTAGCCTCGAGGCGGATCGGGAAAGATTCGATTCCGGCGACTGCGGCCGCCGCAGCCTCAGAAAGATCCGCGACAGACGCTTTCGGAATGTTGCCGAGGAATTTGAGAGTTAAATGCAGGCTCGTCTCGCGGGCCCAACTTGCGCGGTCGTCGGGCGCCGTTTTTTTTAGCGCGGCAATGTGGCTCATTACGCGCGCGCGCAGCGAGACCGGCAATTCAACGGCGCAGAACACTCGCCAAGTTTCACTTTGAGCGCTCGTTTTAGTCACGCGCTAAAATTACTTCTGCGGCGCGAGCACCAGCGTCTCTCGCGTTGCTTTCGCAACCGCGGCCTCGGTGAAGGGAAACTCTCGCGGGGTTACCGCGCGCCAGTCTGCCAGTTGATCTTTCCAATGGGGACTCGACGGTAGACCTGATTCGCCGAGGGTAATGCCATGCTGGGTCTTGTCCCAATTGCTTGTGTCGGCGATAAGGCGCATGGAAACGTTTGCGCCAACGTTAACGGTCGCCGCCAGGGTGCCGCTGCCGTTTTGCGGAATGGGCGCAACCCCGAATTGCATTCCAATTAAGGGAACTCCCGCGAGCGGATGACGAAAGTTGATTTTTGCCATGTTGCCCCAGGTCCACTTTGCTTCGTCCTCACCCAACGCTTTCGTTAGTGCCCCGCGCGCATCGTTGTAACAAGCGCGCAGCAGATCGGCGTAGCTGTTGAACTCCTTGGGCAGCCAATCTTTCGGTTGTTCAGCAATAACGCGATCGATAGTCGTGTCAAAATTCGACCACTGATAGATCTTGAAAAATTCTTCACCGAGTGCGGCATTCAGGATTCGTGCGCGGAAGGCAATTCGCATTTGCTGAACCAGCGGGCCCACGCGCGAGTCGGCGTTGAGCATGCCGTCCCAGTGCTCAAAACTGTCGAGCACCTTCGCGAGTTCCGGGTCGTCATTCTTCAAACCCGGTCGTAGTAGTTCGGCCGTCGTGCGCGCGAACGAAGCGTTGCCGATCGAAAAAACGTCTCCCTGGATGCGACGAAAATCGTTGGCATCAAGTTTCGGTTTCTCGTTCAGCAGGTCAAAGATGCGACGCGCGCGATAGGGTTGGGCCCAGGAGTGCGTCAAGAAAAAAGGATAATCCGTGCCAACGATGCGTTGATTAGCGGTCACGATGATGCCGGATGGTGGATCATAAAGCGTGGGCAACTTATCAACCGGAATAAACTTCACCCAGTCGCCCGCGTCGGTGGAACCGTCGTAAGGAAGACTGCCATCTCCAGTTCGTCTAATCGGAATCACTCCCGCAGCGTGGTAGCCGATATGTCCGTCGTTGTCTGCGTAGACGATGTTTTGCGTCGGCGCAGTAAACCATTCGAGAGCGGCCGAGAACTCCCTCCAGTTACGCGCGCGATTGATCAGGTAAGCGGAGTCAGTCGTGTTGAGCTGCGGATCGAGAGCCGTCCAGCGCAGGGCGTAACGCTTGCCCGCCTTGTCCAAAACAATTGGACCGTGCCGCGTCGACTGCACGTCGAGAGGCACGATATCAGTCGCGGTGTCGGCGAAACCTTTCCGCACTTTGATCTCTTCGTGACGCACGTCGACGTATCGCCAGCCAACCGGAGACAAATAACGCTTGGGGTTTTCAGGATCAAATTTTTCTTCGTAAACATCCTGAACATCCGGGCCGACATTGGTCATCCCCCAGGCGATATGCTCGTTGTGACCAATGATCACGCCCGGACCACCGGGAGCGCTAACGCCAGCTACGCGGATGCCGGGAGCTGAGAGGTGGACCAAATACCAGATGGAAGGGGCCGTGGCGGTTAGGTGTGGATCGTTGGCAAGCAGTGGTTTTCCGGAGACGGTGTGTTTACCGCTAACCACCCAGTTATTGCTGGCCGCCAATCCTTCTGCGTAGACACCAACCCGCGCCAATGATTCCGTTGCGACTTCCTGATCGTGCGCAAGCGCTACCAACATTTCATTCGAAACTTGACCGGCTGAGTTCCTCGAAGGTTGTAGGCGTGCGGTCTTTTTGTTTTTTGCGGGCGCATCCTTGCCCACAACAAGGACATCGAGCGGAGAGAATTCGGGCATGAGGCCGGCGCGTTTTTCCGCAGGCAGTTCACTGAAAGCGGCGCGCATAATGTCGAGGCGCCAGGTGTTTGAAAGGGCTTCTGCGAACAGTTTGCCGACAAGCAGAGAATCAGTTGGCAACCAGGGGCTGGGTTTGTAGCCAAGAATTTGAAACTCGGGCGGCAAAGACTTCGCATCAAGCGAGCCAATGTAGGAGTTGACGCCGCTGGCGTAAGCCTCGAGCAACGCGCGCGCTCCGTCCGGCGCTCGTTTCAGTTCAGCGTCCACTACCTGACTCAACCCGAGTATGCGATGTTGCTTGTCCTGTTCCAGCACCGCCGTCCCCAACACTTCCGCAAGAGCGCCGCGCTCACTCCGCCGCATCAAATCCATCTGAAACAGACGATCGCTGGCGGTTATGTAACCTTGCGCGAAATAGAGATCCTGATCATTTTGCGCTTCGATGTAGGGAACGCCGCGGTCGTCGCGCCGCACCGTGACGCGTGCGCGCAAACCTGACAGATTCAGAGTTTCGACATTCGGCTGGCCAGCGCTTGTTTCCTGAGCGGAACCGCGAAGACCGGAAAGCGTCGGGTTGAAAAGGAGGGCGAACGTCAACACTGCGGTGGCGAATTTCTGCTTCATTCAGGGGAACCTCTGATTGTTGAAATTGGGAGATATTAGCACAGAGGGTGTTGTCTTAATTTGGTTTGTTGTAACGCAAACTGTTAGTTTGCGTTGTCGTAGAAGGCCAGCGGATCGTCGCAAACTAAACGTTTGCTTTACGGGTTAAGAGACTACCGCACAGAGATATTTATTGACCCTCGTGTTAGGCGACAACTAGAATCGGCGAGTTTTGAGTTGCAGCGGAGAAGGGGATTTTGTGAAAAATATTTTGGTCCTAATCACTTTCCTGATGACGGTCAGTATGTTGGCCTTCGCTCAAGCGCCAGACAAATGGATTAGTTATTCGTCGCCTGAAGGTCGTTATACCGTTTCACTTCCTGGTGAACCTAAACTGACTGCGCAAGAGGGCGAGAATGCGAACGGAGAAAAGTCCCAGCAGTATCTCGCCGTTGCCAACGAGCCGGGCGACATCGGCTACATGACCGCATACTTTGATTTGCTGCCAAACGATGAGTTCTCCATTGATGGGGCTCGCGACGGAATGGTTGAGGAACTTAAGGGCGTCTTGATTTCTGAGACAAGCTTGCCTCTCGATCGCTATCAAGGACGAGAGTTTCAAATGACTTTGAAGCCGACTGGCGGTACGGTCTACCTTGATCGCGTCAGGATTTATAAGGCTGACAAGCGGATTTATGTGCTCCAGTGCCTCTTCCCCAAATCAAGTGATGGCGAAACTATGCGAGCTAAGGCTGCGAAATACTTCGATTCGTTTCAAATACGAAAGAACTAGAGCTGACGGGAGCCGCCAAAGAATTTGCGCTACCAGCAAACTGAACATACAATCACGACGTCCGAAGCAAACTGATGATTTCGGGAAATCATAAATTCGTTCGATTTGCGACTGCGCTGGTCTTATTCGTGCTGGCGAGTTATGCCGTACGCGCACAGCAGCGCCCGTTAATCACCGAAGACGTCGACATCATTCCGCCGGGGAGTGTTCGCATTGAAGCCGGCATCGATTTTTTGCAGGGGGCAAAGTTTCCCGTTTCCGGTCTCACTGGCGATTTGACCCGCGTTGGCGTGCTCGGAATCAGCATCGGCTTCGCGCCCAACGTCGAATTTCAGATCGAAGGTGTCGCGCAAAACTTTCTCAGCATTAACACGCGCGGCACGTCTGCTATTCCGTTATCGATCGCGCCGGGCGCCAACTCCACCAACGACACCGGCGATTTCATCCTCTGGACCAAATTTAAGCTTCGCAGTGAAACGGCAAAGGCGCCTGCGGTTGGATTCCGCGTCGGCGTTGGCTTGCCCAATTCAAATCAGGCGCGCGGAATTGGACTCAACCAAACTAACGCCTATGGCTCGCTGCTGGTGGGCAAGAAATTTGGGCACAACGGCCGGCTCAATACCTTCGGCAATCTGGGAGTTGCGATCCTGACGGCGCCGACCGCGTTGTTTTCACAGAACGACGTGTTGACCTATGGCATTGGTGGAATCTTTCGTTTCAACAAACAGTTCAGCTTTGCCGGAGAAGTGAATGGTCACGCCAACACGCGACCAGGAGATGGTCCGTTGGGAACTGAGTCGAAATCAGAGGCCAGACTGGGAATGCAGATTCGCGCTTCCGGACTGCGATTCGACTTCGCGGGCATCAAGGGACTGACGAGGTTCACGCACAATTCTGGTTTCACTGTAGGCGTCACCTACGACACGCCTTCCATCTTTGCTCCCGCCAAATAAATCAGGACAGTCCAAAGTCCAAGGTCCAACGTCCGGTATGGAAGCGATCCTTAGATCTTCAAGATTGACAAACGGACTTTGGACCTTCGACTTTGGACATTGGACTTTGGACTCGCTTGCTTTTCGCCATGTTTGACTGGCTGAGCACCATCGGACGTTGGCTCGAGCGCTACGTGCTCGCTTTACCGATTTACTTCGCGGCGCCCGCCATGATCGTAATCGGCGCGCTCGACTCATCGCTGCTTTCCCTGCCTGAAATCAACGACTACCTGGTAGTGGGTCGTTGCTTCAAACAACCGAGTGCCGCATTTTATTTCCCGCTCTTTGCCGCGACCGGTTCGGTACTCGGCTGTCTGCTTCTTTACACGATCATGCGTCGCGGTGGCCAGGCGCTTCTGCGTCGCCGTTTCAAACGGGAAAATATCGAGCGGGTGGAACGCGCCTATGCACGCTACGGTTTTCTGGCGATTGCTATTCCGGCGTTGTTGCCTCCGCCAATGCCTTTCAAGATATTCGTGGCGACTGCCGGAACACTCGAGTATCCGCGTTGGAAATTTTTGTTGACGGTGATGATCGCGCGGTCAGTGCGTTACTACGTTGAAGGAGTTTTGGCGGTGTTCTATGGCCGTCGCGTACTGCTGTTCATGAAAGACAACGGGCTGGTTATTGGGAGTGTGGTGGCAAGCCTGCTGGTTCTGTTTGTGTTAGGTTACGCAATCGCAAATCGCGGTGGCGGCAAAAGTGAGACTCCACTCGAAGAATCCAGCGAAGAAAAAGAGGAAACCAACTCTTGAAAGTATTTTCGAAAATTGCCCACGGCCTGACGAAAGTCTCAAATTTTCTGATCACGCTTGGGCCTTTCGGTTTGTTTGCAGTGGCGTTGCTTGATTCTGCTTTTCTTCCGCTGCCCACCGGCGCCGATGCGCTGATGATTTTTCTGACAATCCAGAAGCCGCAGTGGATGATCTTGTACGCCCTACTGGCGACGACCGGCTCGGCCATCGGCTGCGTGATTCTGTATTACATTTCCAGGCGCGCCGGCAGCCGCGCGCTCAACAAGTTCTCGCCGGAAAAACAGCAGAGGGTGAAAGACTGGATCGATCGCTACGACATGCTTTCGATGCTGGTAGCGTCGCTGATGCCGCCGCCTTTTCCGTTTAAGTTGTTTGTGATCACGGCTGGTGTGTTTCGTTTCAGCGTGCTGCGGTTCACGATCGCAATCCTCGTAGGGCGCTCGTTCCGATTCCTGCTGGAGGGGTACTTTGCGAGTCGTTACGGTGAACAGGCGAAACAGCTAGCGGGATGGATCGGACTTGGTTTCGCAATATTGATCATGATTGTGTTCGTCGCCAGGCATTTTCTGAAGAAGAAATCAGAATCTGGCACAGCGCCCTCCAGGGTGTGAGAGAACAGAAGTGCGAAATACTTCTCGGCCGATTCGTCGGGCCGACTGGTAACGAGTTTCAGTTCGCGGATGCTGTGAGGGGGATAGGAGGAAAGTTTTGTTTCCCCTGTTGCGATGGGCGACTCATGGACGAGGCCTATGACGAAAATAATCCACCGCTGAAATTTATCTACAATGGATGCCAGGAAGTACCTGAGCGGATTCGCTATGGCGACGACAATTACTATCAATTGAACAAGTACTGCCTGGTCGAGGCGTATCGTAAGCTGCTGCCAGAGAAGGGCAAGTGACTTCGTTTGTGTCGTAGGGAGCCTGCCGCCAGATTCTTGTTTTGCTAGAAACTCGTTGCCAGCTCTGGCTTCGGGGTGAGTCGGGTTTCTTTGGTGGTCGTTTCCAGCTCCGGTGGTTGAAACGCGCGCGCGGCGGCGAGGTCGCGTACGCCGTGTTCATCGAGACGCTCCAGAATCCGAATAAAAACTTCAGCGGTGGCCTCAGCGTCGCTACCGGCCCGATGACGAGCAACGATGGGGATCGAGAAATGATTGGCTACCGTTTCCAGGCGGTAATTTGCCAGTCCCGGAACGGCATTGCGCGACAGCGTAACGGTGCAAAGATGCGGGTTGATCATGCGCTGGCCCGGGTAGACGCGTGAGATTTCGTGATTGAGAAAGTTCGTATCAAACGGCGCGTTGTGCGCAATCAAAACTGCGTCTTTCACGAACTCGAGCCATTGCGGAACGACGTCGGCGAATAACGGCGCTTCCTTCACCATGTCGTTCGTAATGCCGGTCAAAGCAACTACGAAGCGGGGAATCGGAATCTCGGGATTCACCAGTGTTACAAATTCATCGGTGATGCGGCCGTGGTGCACGCGGTAGGCGCCGAGTTCAATGATTCGATTCGGCGGCATCTTGGCGCCCGTCGCTTCAATGTCAACTACGACAAAATCGAGTTCCTTGAGCAGACTGGATTCACAGTCGTAAGCCTGTAGCTCGACGGTGTTTCCATCAATAAACTTAAAGCGGCGATCATCGCGAACGAGATCGCCGACCAGCTGCCCCGCCAGGTCTTCGTCGATGTGTGATACTTTGAAGACCTCGTCGACAATCTGCGAAGCATTAGCACGACCGCCAGAGACGCGTAACAGGTCAATGGTTTCCTGAACGAGATGTGAGTCAGAAACTAAGTTAGTGAACGGCGGCATGCGACGGGATTGTAGCACGCCGTCGCAGTCGAACCGGAGGAGTAAAACGCTTTGCAATCATCAGAAGTAATTCAAAAGTTCAAAGACACCGGAGCGTTGCTGGCAGGACACTTCCTGCTAACCAGCGGCTTGCACAGCGCGGTCTACTTGCAATGCGCGCTCGTCCTGCAGCACCCGAAAGCGGCCGAGGAATTGGGCCGAAGTATCGCGCAGGAGTTTCAAGATCAGAAAATCGAAACGGTGGCAGCGCCCGCTATCGGAGGAATTGTGATTGGGCACGAGGTTGCTCGGGCTTTAGGTGCACGATTCATCTGGACGGAGCGCCAGGACGATCGGATGGTGCTGCGACGGGGATTCAGTGTTTCGCCGGGTGAGAAAGTGCTCGTCGTGGAAGACGTGGTGACCACCGGGGGTTCAACGCGCGAAACGATTGTGGCGCTGCAAGAATTAGGTGCGACAGTTATCGGCGCGGCGTCAATTGTTGATCGCTCAGGCGGCCAGGCGGATGTCGGTGTGCCGCGTATTGCATTGGCATCGCTCGATGTTCCGGCAGTTGATCCTTCGAATTGTGAGGCTTGCAAAAGTGGTTCGCCCGCAGTTAAGCCGGGGAGCAGGAAGAAGCAGTAAACCGTTATGGGTTCGTGAATTGTTTAGCCGCGAAGCGGCGCAAAGAGGGTAGCCAGACGTGAAACGTCTGGAAGGATGATTAATAATCTTTAATTGCGCGTCGAAGATGCGCTCAGAGTCTGCACGCACCTTCAGCGCGTGATCGGATTAACTGCCACTTGATCCAGTGGTTTCACCTCTGGCTACCCTCTATAGGCGTCTTCGACGCCTCTGTGATTCGTTATGTATGTTAACCCCTAATCAGCGTTTGCTTTCTGACCTCTGACCTCTGACCTCCAGTCCCCAGTATTCCAATGAGTGAACCTTCAGAACTAATCAAAAAACGAGACGCTGCCACCGACGGCGGTCCGCTCGATCGGCAGCTCCAGTATTACCCTAACTCTCGTTACGATTCTTATCCGGGTGCGACCAGCGGTTACAACCGCCTCTATGAATACTGGCGCTCGGTCCGCAAGCACATTTGGTTAATCCTGGGAATTGTCGTTCTGGTTACTGCACTCACGACAGTTTACATGTCGCGGCAGCCCGATGTTTTTGAGTCATTCTCCCGCGTGCAAGTCGATCTTGAGACCGCTAATAACCCTGCACTTGGCGCACTCAAAGGCAACTCGATTTACCTGAACACGCCGCTGCAGGATCCAACGTACTTCAACACGCAAATCACAATTCTAACCAGCGCCGGACTGCTTACGCGGGTAGCGAGGACTTTGGATCTTGAACACAATGAATCGTTCCTGCACCCGCAGTCAGCGCGATCACGCTCGCTGTGGGCAAGTTTGAAAGGGTTCGCTGGAGGAGCCAAAGAAAAACCCGCGCCAACGCCGTCTGAGAACACGCTAAAGCCGACCTCGGCAATGCCGCAAAATGATGTCGCCGAGGCAAATCAGTATGAGCCTTACGTCGAGATGCTTCAGTCGCAGCTTTCGGTGAAGCAGCTAAACGACACGCGCATTATTGAAATTCGTTTCAAGCATCAGGATCCGGAAGTCGCTGAGAAGGTCAACAACATGGTGGCCGATACGTTTGTGCAGTCGAACCTGGAAAGGAAGACTGAGACAAGCAACGCTTCCGGCGACTTCATGCAGAAACGTATTGCCCAACTCCAGGCAGAAATCCGACACGGAGAAGAACAGCTACTCAATTACGCAAAGAGTCATCAGATTCTTTCGCTTGATGCCAGCCAGAACACAGTAGTGGATCGACTCGCCGGCCTTAACAAACAATTGCTGGAAGCAGAGAACGAACGAAAAACTGCGGAAGCAAACTTCAAAGCTTCGCTGGCCCCGGGCGCGCTTGAGGCTCAGGCCGAAACAACCAACAACTCCCAGAACAGCGCTAGCGCCACGACGGATGCCAAGATTTCAGAACTTAAGCAACATCGCGCGCAGCTGTTGCTCGAGTACACCGAGAAGTATCCCGAAGTTAAGGATCTCGATCAGCAGATCGCGATGCTCGAGAAGCAATCGGAACAACTGAAGACCCACACCCAATCAGTGGTCAGGACCAACCTGGAAACCAGGTATCACCAGGCGCTCCAAAAGGAACAGGCATTGAGCGCTGCATTTGAAAAGCAACGCGCAGAGACGCTGACGCAAAATGAAGCAGCAGTTAATTACCGAATTGTGCAGCAGGGAATCGCAACTAATAAGGACCTGCTGGATGGACTGCTGCAGCGCGCTAAAGAGAATGAGGTGATTCTGGCAGGCACGCCAAATAATATTCGCGTGCTCGACCGCGCGGTGCGACCGAAAGCGCCGGTGAGTCCGAAGCGTCCGCAGGCGATTGCCCTCGCGGCTTTGTTCTCTCTGATCCTGGGGATCGCGCTCGCTCGTTATCTCGACTATCTCGACGATTCGGTGCGCACCTCAGACGACGTCGAAAACTTTTTGCGGTTGCCTGCGCTGGCGGTTATTCCGGCACTCGGTAGCTTTACTCGCCGCCGCCTCCTTTCGGTAATGCCAGGCGGCAACAAGAAGAACGGGAATCATCTTGGTGAAGAGTTGCTCTTGAACGCGTCGCATCGTTCACCGCTGGCTGAAGCTTATCGACAACTGAGAACGTCAGTGCTTCTGTCATCTGCCGGCGGCGCTCCCAAGACGTTGCTGGTGACCTCAAGCCAGCCCGGAGAAGGGAAGACGACGACCGTGGTCAACACGGCCATGATTCTCGCGCAGACCGGCGCTAAGGTCGTTGTCATTGACGCTGACATGCGTCGCCCGCGGCTGCATTCTATTTTTGGTCTGGACAACACTACGGGTTTGAGCGGTTTGCTCGCGAGCAAGATGAGCGACGAAGAGATGTTGGCGACCGTGAAGTTTCACGAACAGAGCGGGCTATACGTGCTGACCTCGGGTCGCATCCCACCGAATCCGGCAGAGTTGTTGGGTTCGGATCAGATTAGAAGTCTGATGAGAGCGCTGCAACGAGAGTTCACGCACATTGTGATTGACTCGCCGCCGGTGGCCTCATTCACTGACGGAGTCTTGCTGTCGTCGGTAGCTGACGGCGTACTGCTGGTGGTTCACGGTGGCAGTGCTTCGCGACACATCGTTCGCCGCTCGAAGCAACTGCTGTCTGACGTGGGCGCGAAAATCTTTGGAGTGGTCTTGAATAACGTCGCAGTCTCACGTCAGGATTACTACTACAACCGCACCTACGAGCGTTATTACTACGCCGCCGAAACGGAAGAGGAAGAAGCCCCGCCGAAGTCGATTGCGTCGTAGAAGACAGAGGGCAGAGGTCAGAGATCAGAGGTCAGAAGTTACTTGCAGATCAGGAATGGCCTCGGGTTTCTGATCATTGTTCCCAACATCCGACCAATCTCGGAAGCGCCCACGAGGTCGCGATGCTCGCTTCGATTGATGTAGCCGCAGTCCGCAGCAAAGTCTAGCGACGAATCGGTCTCGCTGTTCTCCCCGTCACAGTCCGTCAGCTTGCTTACGAAGTGAGCTGCGTATCTTCGCTTAGCCCAAGCCTCTCTCAGATTCAAACAAACAGAACGGGATGAGCGTCGAATTTGGCTGGTCAATGAGTATTTCTCTTCGGGCGGGAAGGTCTTAGTTTAACGCGAAGATCTTCATCGCGAGTTTCGGCTTGCCTCAAAAGTACTCGCTCGAGCGAATCGAGACGGAACGTGCCGTAGGCACCTAATGTTTATAGAAGTGCACGGGCTTCCCAATTCTTCCGCAAAGGGCGAAATGCTTAGCATTTCGCCCTTTGCGGAGATGATAAGAGGCAATCGGGGAGCTGTAAACATCTCGCCGCTCTGCGACGATGATTCATTTGCAATCCTTCAAAGAACCAATCTGGACTTTTGCGGCAATGCTGTGTCTTGCCAAAATTCTTGCATCTTGATTTTTCTGACCTCTGACCTCTGACTTCTGCCCTCTGTCTCGCATGCGAATCCTCTTCCTAAGTCCCAGCGGTCAGATGGGTGGCGCGGAGGCGGCGCTGATCGACGTCATCGCCAGCCTCAGAGAAGCTGAGCCTGATTGGGACCTGCGCTTGATCATCGCTGAAGACGGACCACTGACGGCGAAAGCGGAAAGCTATGGCGCCACGGTCGCGGTCGTGCCATTCCCCGATTCGCTCGCGCGTCTCGGTGATTACTCGCTCGGCACCGCTGACATTCCGGGTCGCTTGAGTCTCCTGCGCAACTCAATTTTTGCCACACCCGCAGCGTCCAGTTACGTGTCTCATCTGCGTAGTGCGCTGCGCGAGTGGCAGCCTGACGTCATTCACACAAACGGTTTCAAGATGCATTTGCTTGGCGCGCTTGCCAAACCGCGTGCGGTGCCGCTCGTGTGGCACATGCACGATTATCTGCGCTCGCGACAGTTGATGAGCGGACTGATGAAGTTGGCGCGCGCGCGTTGTTCCGCAATCCTGGTGAATTCGCACAGCGTAGGACAAGACGTGAAGCTGGCCATCGGCAACGGCTTGCCAATGCAGACAATTCATAACGGCATCGATATCACAGTGTTCTCACCGCGCGGTGACCGACTCGATCTTGACGCACTCTCCGGACTGACGCCGGCTTCGACCGGAACCATCCGCGTAGGTTTATTAGCGACGCTGGCACGTTGGAAGGGCCACGAGACTTTTCTCCGCGCGTTGTCGCTCATTGATCGCGACCTGCCCCTCCGGGCCTACATTATCGGCGACGCGTTGTATCAAACCGACGGCAGTCAAACTTCGTTAGTTGAGCTGAGGGCAACTGCGGAACGTCTGGGAGTTTCCGATCGCGTTGGGTTCACGGGTTTCGTCGCGCAGCCGGCCGCCGCGCTGCGTTCGCTCGACGTCGTAGTGCATGCGAGCACGGAACCAGAACCGTTTGGTTTGGTGATCGTCGAAGCGATGGCGTGCGCACGCGCTGTGATCATGAGCGACGGCGGCGGCGCGCAGGAGTTAGTCGAGCGTGGTGTTGATGCTTTGACGCACGAGCCGGGAAATGCTGAACAACTTGCCGAGCGCATCATGCAACTCGCCGCGGACGCAGACTTGCGAACACGACTGGGTGCTGCTGGACATGCCACTGCGACTGAACGCTTCGATCGGACGCGCTTGGCTACCCAGCTTGTGCCGCTCTATGAAAGCGTTAACAGACAGAGATTAGAAGTCAGAAGTCAGAGATCACAGACTATAGATCAGAGTTCAGAGCCCATACCTTTCGAGCTTGGTTCAGCCTCAACGCCGATCTCTGACCTCCGCCCTCTGACCCCTGACCTCTGTTCTCCGGCCTCTGCTCTCCGCGTACTGCATGTTCACGCCGGCAACATGTACGGCGGCGTGGAAACCATGTTGCTGACGCAGGTGCGTTTTCGCGAACTGTGCCCGGCGCTGGAAACTTCGTTTGCGCTTTGCTTCGCTGGACGTTTCAGCGAGGCAGTGAACGCTGCGGGGGCAACCGTGCATTCGCTGGGAGCAGTGCGCATCAGCCAACCGCGCAGCGTTCGCCTCGCACGAAAAAACTTGCGTGAACTTTTGCGTCGCGAAACATTTGACGCAGTGGTGGTGCACTCGTCCTGGGCACAAGTCATCTTTGGGCCGGTTGCGCGCGCTGAGTCGGTGCCGCTTGTTTTCTATTTGCACAGCGAGGCAAGCGGGAAGCATTGGCTGGAGCGTTGGGCGCGTCGCACTACTCCGGATCTCGTGATCGCGAATAGTCAGTTCACGGCGACGAGTTTGCCGAAGCTCTATCCAGGTGTTCCGGCTGAGGTGGTTTATTGTCCGGTGGCCGAACCTGATGTGAGTGAACCGCAAAACAGCCGGTCAAGAATCCGCGCGGAACTAAACACACCTGATGACGCGATAGTGATCGTGCAGGTCAGCCGGATGGAAGCAGGGAAGGGACATAGACTTCACCTTGAAGCTTTGAGTCGACTCCAGGACCTGCCGGACTGGGTTTGTTGGCAAGTGGGAGGCGCTCAGCGTCCAGAAGAAGAACGCTACCTCGAAGAATTGAAGCAGCTTGCTCAACGACTTGGCCTTGCGGCGCGCGTTCGCTTTCTTGATCAGCGGAAAGATGTCGCGCAACTTCTGGCTGCAGCTGATATTTTTTGTCAACCAAATACTAGTCCCGACTCGTTTGGAATTGCCTTTGCTGAAGCACAGCATGCGCGACTACCGGTGGTGACCACGGACATGGGTGCGGCACGCGAAATCGTTGACGACTCGTGCGGTCTCTTGATGCCGCCGGCAAACGTTCACGCACTCGCAGATGCTTTAAGACGACTGATCGCGGATGGCCCTGAACGCGAGACGCTGGGAGCGGCGGGAGCAGCGAAAGCAAAACAGCTTTGCGATCCTGGCGAATGTCTGATCGGGTTCTACGAATCCATCCGGAAAGTTATCCCACCCACGATGCCCAGGGATTAGGGCTTCGGCTGAGCGGAACACAATGGCAACTCTTCAGGATGTGTCTCGCACCTTGATTCCGCGTGGCGCGCGCAATTGGCTACGAGCCCCGTCAGTGTCAGCCAGGTGGGCCTGGGATGAGTTCAAGTTTAATCTCGGGGTCCGCAAGGTAATCGAAATGCGACCGGGGTGGTGGTTAACTTGCCACCCGGCTGCTTATCGCTGTGCATACGTGGCGCAGGTCAGCGATCCGGAGCAGGTCGCTGAGTTCGAAGCCTTTATCCGACACACGTCTCCGGGAATGGTGCTCTTCGATGTGGGAGCCCACTTCGGACTTTTCAGTTTGGCGGCGCTTCATTACGGCGGGCCGTCGGCCAGAGCAATTGCCGTCGACCCTTCGCCCGTGGCAATCAGGTTTCAGGGAATTCAAGCGGCACTGAACAATGCGGAACGTCTGCAGTCGATTCAAGCGTCCGCTGATGATCATTCAGGATGTCGAAACATGCTCGCCGTTGGCGTGTTGGCGAACGGCTATTACGTAAGTGCTCCACAGAGTTATCCCGCCAACGAACTGAGCAAGACTACGGCCGTCACATTGGATGAGATGGTTGACAAAGTTGGAGTTAGACCTACTCACATAAAGATCGATGTGGAAGGGCATGAGGCCGCCGTTTTGCGGGGTGGTCGCAAGACGCTTTCGCAAGACCCTGCTCCGCTCCTCTTTCTTGAACTTCACAATGAGATGATTAGCGCCCAGGGCGGACAACCGGAAGAAACACTGGCGCTGCTGAAAGAATACGGTTATCTCACGTTTGATTCTGAAGACGTTCTTGTTGGTGATACTGAGATTTCAGCCAAGCCTTTGGTTCGAATCGTGGCGCGGAGGTTGGCGACTTATACCAAAGCCGCCTCGCGTTAGCATTTAGTCATGCCAGTCTCCCTGTATCTCTGTCTGATTTCGGCGGCGTTTTGTTATTGGGCCGGGAAGCGTTCGCTGCTCGCCGGGTTGGGAGCGGTGATCGGTGTTGGTTACGCTTATGGCCTCATGCGGGCCAACGTCCCGGAGACTTTTTCGCATTTTATTTTTGATGCGGGCGTCATCGGACTCTACCTGGCTCAGCTACTAAAACGTTTGAGTCCGGTTGAGGAATTCAAAGTTGGCCCGCTCAGAACCTGGTTAGAGTTCCTGATTGCGTGGCCGCTGCTGCTTTTTTTCGTTCCTATTCAGGACTACTTGATTCAGTTTGTCGGCTTGCGTGGCAGCATTTTTCTGCTGCCGTTTGTTTTTCTAGGGGCCAGGCTAACTGGCGAAGATCGCTATCGTCTCGCGCTCTGGATCGCAGCGCTCAATCTGGTGGCCTTCCTTTTTGCCGGGGCCGAATATTTTCTCGGCCTCGAGCGGTTCTTCCCGCATAACCAGGTCACCGAGCTGGTTTACTTGAGCAAAGACGTAATTGGCCATACGCAGTATCGCATCCCTTCGTCTTTCGCGAACGCCCATGCTTATGGTGGCACCATGGTGATGGGACTCCCGTTGCTGCTCGGTGCGCTCATCCAGAAACGCAAAGTGGGTTTCCAGTTTCAATTGCTGATGCTTGGCACCGGCACCGCTTTATTGGGGGTGTTGATGTCTGCTGCCAAAACACACTTCGTGGCGGCCGTGGCCTTGATTATAGTGGCCACATTCTCATTGCGTTCAAGGTTTGGCTACGCGTTTGGCTGGATCATTCTCATATGCGCCATCGGCTGGTTCGCGTCTTCGGAGCAGCGGCTGCAAAGGTTCGTTGAATTGCGCGACACCGACTCGGTGGCCGAGCGTATTTCGTGGAGCGTCAACATGAACCTCCTCGAAATCGCGAAAAAGTATCCGTTCGGTAATGGTCTTGGTGGAGGTGGAACGAGTATTCCGTATTTTATGCAAGGGCGGATCATCAATCCCGTCGCCATGGAGAACGAATACGCTCGGATAATGTTGGAACAAGGCTTAGTCGGAGTTTTCATTTGGATTCTTTTTGTAATTTGGGTCTGCACTCGGCGCGACCGCGCCCCGACTGACTCATGGTACCTTGGCAGGCGTCTGGCATTCGTAACATGTGGCTTGTACTTTGTGACCGGGTTGACCGGCACCGGTTTACTAACGTCAATTCCACAAACCAGTTTATTTCTGCTACTCGTCGGCTGGGTTGGCGCCCGACAAACTGTGAGCGATCTCAGTGAGGCCAGAGTGAGCGTTAATCCTCATGAAGCCCCAGCCGCGGCTGAACTCTACGGGTAATGAAGTTGTTGAGAATTGATCGCGCGCGTCCTAATCGAAATCTTCCATGAGCAGAACTAACAGATTTTTAAGTGGATTGAGCTTTGGGTATGCCAGTCAGATACTGACGACTGGCATTGGATTTTTTCTGACGCCTTTTCTCCTTAGTCGAATCGGTCAGCATAGTTATGGACTATGGCTGGTTGGAACCCAACTGATGTTCTATCTCGGATTGCTTGACCTTGGTATCGTCGCGCTTCTACCTCGAGAAGTGGCATTCGCCACCGGTCGGGCGCGGGACGCAGAGGGACTCGATGAGCTGCCGCTAATTTTTGGCCATACAGTTCGAATCGTTCTATGGCAGATGCCGCTGGTCGTCCTGGGTGGGTTGATCGCGTGGGCTACGGTCCCGGCAGACTGGGTTGAGTTGCGTAATCCGATCGGAGTTGTGCTGATTGCTTTTGTGGTTACTTTCCCGCTCCGCATCTTTCGGGCAGTGCTGCACGGGTTACAAGATCTTGCATTTCTTGGCAAGACGGGAATCATAACTTACTTGATAAGCACAGCTGCGACTGTGTTGCTCGTATTATCCGGATGGGGACTTTACGCCCTCGCCGTGGGTTGGATCCTGCAGCAGTCGCTCGGTGCCTGCATTGCCTGGTACCGTTTGCGAGTGAAGTTTCCGGGCGTGTTGCCAAAGACGTTGCCCGAAATGCCCTGGTCCACTGCACGTACGCGTTTATCGCAGGGTGGCTGGGTTAGTCTTAGTCAAGTGGCGCAGGTGCTTCTAAACGGAACCGACATACTTATAATCGGAAAACTTTTCGGGCCAGCTGCGGTGGTGCCATTCGTCATTACCGGGAAACTGATCAACGTCTTATCAAATCAACCGCAGATGTTGATGGCTTCGGCGGGTCCTGCCTTAAGTCAGATGCGCATGGCGGAACCACGTGAGCGTTTGTCTGGAGTATGTATTGCGCTTAGTCAAGCGATGTTAATGGTTAGCGGCTTAGTAGTTTGTATTGTGCTTGCGGTCAATAAAGGCTTCATCTTTCGTTGGGTTGGCCAGGGCCAGTTTGGCGGGAGCTGGCTAACTGCTTTGATCCTGGTCAGCATGTTGTTGCGTCATTGGAACTTCACCATCGCCTCAGCGCTGTTTTCTTATGGCTATGAACGACGCCTGTGCGTGACCGCTGTAGTCGATGGAGTTGTTACAGTAGGCGCGATTTTTGTTTTTGCTCGGCAACTGGGATTGATCGGCGCACCACTGGGAGCAATCAGTGGGGTTTGCCTGATCAGTCTGCCAGCTAACCTCAGAGCGCTGGCGCGTGAGAGCAAAGTTTCGATCAGGAGATTGCTGCAGCCGTTAATCCCTTGGTTCGCGCGATTCGTGGTCGTTACTATTGCAGTCGTTCTGCTGGCCCGGATGTGGGTACCAAGCACGTTCCTGCTGCTTGCAATAACCGCCGCTGCAGTGGGCACTGTCTACGTCCTCTTAATGTTTCCGCTGGCCTTGCGGTCGCCGTTGGGCGACTACGTGCGACCGAGATTGTTCCCCATCCGAGCGCGAGTCTTTCGCGTGTTGCGGTTGGATAATGCGACCTGAGTTAAAGCAGTCGTTTGGAGTTAAGCGACCATGCGGATTACGCCATCATCAGCCGTGCGGGCCCTGAAGCGGGCGGCCTATCGCCCGCGAGCGAAAAGCCCGCGAACCGAGAAGAGAGTCGTTAACGAGTTTCATAAGCTTTATTACTACGCCAAGGAAAGAACCTGGAAGAACAATACGTTCTGGATGAACGTGGCTGTTGCCAAGTGTCCGCTGGATCTGTGGGTTTACCAGGAAATCATCAACGAAACCAAACCCGATCTCATCATCGAAACGGGTACAGCGTACGGCGGCAGCGCGCTGTTTCTGGCTTCCATCTGCGAGCTTGCCAACCACGGTCGGATCATTACGGTGGATGTGGAGGCACAGGCCGGTCGACCGGAGCATCCCCGAATCGAATACGTTTCCGGCTCGTCAACTTCAGAAGCAGTGATTGCCGAACTCCAGCGGTTGACGGGGAAGGACGATCGAGTGATGGTGATTTTGGATTCCGATCATCGAGCAGAACATGTGCGGCAGGAGTTGGAACTCTATGCTCCGGTGGTGGCAGTCGGTTGCTACTTGATCGTCGAAGACACGAACATCAACGGTCATCCCGTGAGCTCGCTTTTCGGGGACGGGCCGATGGAAGCAGTCGAGCAGTTCACGGCCGGGAACAGTAATTTTGTCATTGACGGCGAGCGAGAGAAGTTTTTCATGACGTTCAATCCTAAGGGCTATTTGCGGCGTGTTAGTTGAGCGGTGAGCTACTGCCCCGCGGATCGTTAGTGTCGAACACAACCATGACAGTAGCGACTGTGCCTCATCTGCAAGTAGGGGACCGAGTGCTGCTTTCCAATAAGGCCCAGCCGCTGGTTTCGATCGTCCTGTTGAGTTACAACCGCCCCCGCATGCTTGACGAAGCGCTTGCTTCGCTTCAACTCCAGTCTTATCAGAATCTCGAAATAATAGTCATAGACAATCCGAGCGCTGCCAGCGTCGAAGTTGCTCGGGTTGTTAGTAATTATCCGCACGTCAAACTCATTCAAACCGATCGGAACCTCGGCTACGCCGGCGGTATGAACCGGGGACTCCAGAACGCTGCTGGCGATTACACCTGCCTGACTGAGGATGACATCGTGCTTGAAACCGACTGCATCAAGACGCTGGTTGAATTTCTGGAAGACAATCCCGACGCGGATCTAGTCGCACCGATCATCTACAACAAGACTTCGCGCACGATTCGCTGTGCCGGCGGTGAACTGGAACTGGGCGGCGTTTACCGACGCAGCATCCGTGGCTCCGGCGAGCCCGACACCGGTCAGTTTCCGCGCGCTTTCGACGTTACCTACATCGACGGCGCGTCGATGTTTGCGCGCCGGGATTTCTGGCAAAAATTCCACGGCTTTCGCGAAGAGTATTTCATGTACGTGGATGCAGTTGAGCTTTGTGCGCGCGTGCGGAAATCCGCAAAGCGAATGACGATCGTGCCGCAGGCGAAAGTTCATCACTTCGAGCCGACAGTTGGCTCAGCATCAGCCGATCTGGAATTCCACAAACTAAAAAACTTTTTCTCTCTCTATTTACTGCACGCGCCGGCGCGTCACCTGCCGGAGTTTATTTGTCGCTATGCCGTCATCAACGGGTTGCGCAAGGCGTTCTCCCGCGACGCAAAACAACGCCGTGCGTTTTTCGGGGCGCTCCTTTGGGTAGTAAGAAGGACGCCTTCGCTTTTGCGAGAGAGAGCCACCAGCAACGATCAATGACCAGTAACCGGTCTAAATCCCCAATGTTTGTGCTGGACGCGGAGAGCCTGGGGCTTTTGGCCGCAAAACTTTCAAGTGCATATTCAGCAGCTGAGCCTTTCCCGCACACGGTGATTGATGACTTTTTACCTGCCCCAGCACTCGCAAGCGTGGCTGACAGTTTTCCTAGGGCCGAGGATATTGAGTGGCATCGATCTGCTAACCCGCGCCAGCAAAAACTTGCGGTCGAGGATGAGACACTGATAAGCGACGACGCGCGCTGGTTGCTTTACCAACTCAACTCCGCGACGTTCATGAAGTTTTTGGAAGTGCTGACCGGCATCGACGGGCTGATTCCTGATCCTTACTTCGCCGGCGGCGGTCTACATCAGATCGAGCCGGGCGGCTATTTGAAGATTCACGCGGACTTCAATCGTCATCCGAAGTTCAACCTTGAGCGCCGGTTGAATCTGCTGCTTTACCTCAATCGCGACTGGAAAGAGGAATACGGTGGACACCTCGAACTTTGGAACAGAGAGATGACGCGCTCGATCCACAGAATTCTCCCAAGCTTTAATCGCTGCGTGATTTTCAACACGACAGATTTCTCTTATCACGGCCATCCCGAACCGCTGATGTGTCCGGCGGGAATGACGCGGAAATCGCTGGCGCTTTACTACTACAGCCACGATCGGCCCGCTGAAGAAGTTTCAGATGAACACGGGACACTAGTGCAGCCGCGACCGGGTGAGATCATCGACGGACTGAACGGCCACGCCAAGCCGCGAGCAATTCTTAAGCGTTTCATTCCTCCCGTTGTCAGCGACATTCGGCGCTACTTCAAAAAGAAGTAATGCTTGAGTCAAACGGGGCACGACGCTAAGAGGCTGCGCTTGCTGCGCGCGGAAAAATGGGTCTGCCGCCCCGGACGTTTTTACGATGACTATCGGAGCCTGGCTTAGGTTCAAGTTTTACGCAGGGCGAACCCTTGCGCGCATGATCCGGTGGCTGTCCAACTGGCCTGACGTTTGGTCAAGTTACCGGGCCGGCAGGCCCTTGCCGCCGTTGCAGTTTCGGTCTGGTCTCACGCTTTATCATGGAGCGCACGACAGCCCGGTTGCATTGCTGCACGAAGTCTTTGGCGAAAAACAATACCGGCGCCATCTGAGCAGCCCGGTGGAAGGCATGATGATTGATCTCGGCGCCAACGTGGGCGCCGTCGCTTTGGATTGGGCGAGTCGGTCGCCGGCGCTGCGCATCCATGCCTATGAGCCAAATCCAGCAACCAACACAACGCTTCGCCGAAACATAGAAGCCAACGGATTGGCGAATCGCATAATGGTTTTCGACGAAGCAGTCGGTCGTGAGTCTGGCGTGGTGCGGTTATGGACTAACGTCAACAGCATGACTGCTACAGCATATGGCGAGAACCCGCCTACACCTGCGGCGGTAGCAACGCCTGTAACGCTGATTGATTTGAACGAAGTGGTTCGGCGCGCTGATGGCGGCCCAATCGCCCTACTGAAAATGGATACCGAAGGTGCTGAGGCTGATACGTTAGAAGGCGCGAGTCCTGCAACCCTCCAGGCCATCAGTCAGGTCATACTTGAATATCACGTCGGGCTTTGTCCGGAGGCGTCGGCCCGCTGTCGCAAAACGCTGGAGCAGGCAGGCTTCAATTGCCTGATTCGTCCAACTAACAGGTCCCACGGATTGATGTACGCATGGCGCACTGAGGCTTGAATCGAGCGGCGATGATATCGTTTTTGAAAGGACTAATTAACGACCCTTACCCGCTCCGCACCTTCGCGTTGCGGTGCAAACGGAAGCTCAATGTAGGAACCTACGCCGAGCGTTTGCACGATGGAAATGTGGATCGTCCGCACTATGGTTATTGTCTTTATCAGGGCGCGGCGCTCGGGAAGAAACTGGGACTCGGCCGCATTAGCGTGCTGGAGTTTGGTGTTGCCGGAGGACGGGGTCTGCTCAATCTTGAATACCACGCGCGGGAAATTGAGCAGGCGCTCGGCATTGAGATTGAGATTTACGGATTCGATACGGGCAAAGGATTGCCGCGACCGGTTGATTACCGAGATCTGCCGTACCACTGGAAGGAAGGCTTCTTCGCGATGGACGGCGAGCAGCTACAGGCGAAACTAAGCAAAGCAACGCTGGTGATCGGCGATGTGACCGAGACGTCCCAGGATTTTTTTGGCAAATATGAACCCGCGCCGATCGCTGCCGTCCTCCACGACCTGGACTTCTATTCCGCCACGGCGGCAGCGCTCCGGATGTTTGACGCAACGGAAAAATACTTTCTGCCGCGCGTCTTCTGTTACTTCGATGACATCGTTGGTAGCGAGACGGAGTTGTACAACGATTACACCGGAGAGCGACTGGCCATTCGTGAGTTTAACCGCACTCATGAAACCAAGAAGCTGGCAGCTGCCTATCATCTCCTGGCAAAACGGTTCAAAGAGACCTGGCATAATCAGATTTTCATCTATCACGATTTTGGGCACAGCCGCTATAACGACTTTATTAGCGAGGGAGCCGAACAACTGCCGTTGCTCCCTTCATAAACGTCAGTACTAACGCGGCTACCGCTTATTTTGTCATGCTTTCTGAACTGAAACCGGTTGCGAAATTGCCTGAGAGCCTGCAACAGCGCACGACGCTCAACTTAGGTTGCGGTCTGAAGTACGTATCTGAGGCTCTCAATGTGGACGTTGCGGCTGAGGCGAATCCAGACGTCGTTCAGGATCTCAACCGCGTGCCCTGGTCGTTGCCCAGTGATCATTTTCGTGACGTGCTTGCTTTCGATGTTATCGAGCATCTCGATGATTTCATCGCGACGATGGAAGAAATACATCGAGTCTGCCGCGCCGGAGCACTGGTCCGCGTGACGGTGCCCCACTTCTCCTGCGCCAACGCTTTCACCGATCCGACCCACCGGCGCCTGTTTGGATATTTCAGCTTTGACTATGTAACCGACCAAAGTGAGATGCAACACTACACTACCGTGCGCTTCAAAAAGCAGTACAGCCGGCTGATGTTCTACCCGTCACTCGTCAACAAGCTGGTGGCGCGGCTCGCCAATCGTTACCCCACTGCGTACGAGCGCCGTTGGGCCTGGATTTTTCCCGCCTGGTATCTTTACTTCGAGCTGCAGGTTCTCGACGACGAGTGAACGCTCGCATCCTACCGGCAACCGAATCGCGGCCGCGCGTTCTCCACATCGTCCCGGCGTTGTTTGGGGCCGACGACGGAATCGTGGGTGGCGCTGAGCGCTATGCGTTTGAACTGGCGCGGTTCATGGCCGCGGAAGTTCCGACAACTCTCGTGACCTTTGGCGAGCGCGAACGGAATGAAACTGTCGATCAACTCAACATCCGCGTTATCGGCAACCCGTGGTACGTGCGCAAGCAACGCACGAATCCAATTTCGCTCGCGCTGCTTACCGAGTTGCGCCAGGCCGATGTGGTTCACTGTCACCAGCAACACGTGCTGGCCAGCAGTTTCGCGGCTGTCGTTGGCAAGTTATCCAAACAGCGTGTTTTTGTGAGCGATCTCGGCGGTGGTGGCTGGGACGTTTCCGCGTACGTTTCAACCGATCGCTGGTATGACGGGCATCTCCATCTCAGTGAATACAGCCGCAAGGTTTTTGGTCACGGAGCAAAGACCTGGGCGCATGTGATTCTTGGCGGCGTTGACACGGAAAAGTTTTCGCCGGATGAGAGCGTGCAGCGTGACGGCGGCGCGTTGTTTGTCGGACGCTTGCTGCCGCACAAAGGCGTCGATGACCTGGTGAGCGCAGTACCCGCGGACATGTCTCTAAAAATAATTGGACGTGCTTCGCATTCTCAGTTTCTCAAAGACCTGCACGCGTTGGCGGAAGGAAAACAGGTCAGCCTCGATCACGACTGCGACGATGCGACTCTCGTGCGCGCCTATCGCCGAGCGCTGTGTGTCGTGCTGCCTAGCGTTTACAAGAACAAATATGGCGACGAAACACGAGTGCCAGAATTATTAGGACAAACGCTGCTTGAAAGTATGGCCTGTGGCACGCCCGTGATTTGCACAAATGTAGCGAGCATGCCAGAGATTGTTTCTGACGGTGTGACTGGCTTCGTGGTACCACCAAATGATCCGCACGCGTTGGGCGAACGCTTGCGGTGGTTTAGAGAACATCCCGCTGAAACTGCGGAGCTGGGACGCGCGGCGCGACGATCCGTAATGGAGAAGTTCACCTGGCCGCGAGTGGTGCAGCGTTGCCTGGAGATCTACGCTTCATGAATTTGTTGCAGGCAACGGCGCGACGTACCGCGGGATTAATAGGACGAGAGTCTGGTCTGATCCGCCGTCTGCGGCCGGCGTATGAAAACTTTCTGGAATGGACCGGCAACGGGCGGGGAATTCCCTGGATCATCAACGGCGTCACCTACCGGATCGATCCACACTATCGTCATCGTTTAGGAAAAAACTACGACCCGCAGGTCGCTGAGTTTCTACGCGCGCGCGTGAAGCCTGGAGATTTGTGCATTGATGTGGGCGCAAATGTTGGCGTCTATGTGCTGCAGTTCGCGCATTGGTCTGGACCGGCGGGACGCGTAATCGCGTTCGAACCAAACCCCGGGGCAGGCAAGGTTCTCGAGCGACATGTTCAAATGAACAATCTGAGCGGGCGCGTCGAAATCGTTCCCGCCGCGGTCGGGGAAAAATCTGGCGCTGCGATTCTTTATGCTGCCGAGGCCGACGGAATGAGTCGACTGGGCGCACCTAACAAAGAGTTGCAGGGAAAAACTCACGAAGTAAAAGTGCCTGTCGGCACGCTGGACGAGTACTGCGAAAGTAACGAGCTAATTCCGAATTGGCTTTTCATGGACATCGAAGGATTTGAAATCGCCGCCCTCGCAGGCGCACGACAGTTGCTTGAAAGCCTTCGGGGAAAACTAGGCGTCGTCGTCGAGATGCATCCGAACGTTTGGGATTCGGCAAATACGACGCGGGCGCGTGCCGAACGCTTGCTTGCTGAACTACGTTTGCGGGCAATCCCGATTACCGGGCAAGACGATCCGCTTGGTGACCACGGAATCGTTCATCTCGCCTATGTCTGAGAAATGAATACCTGGCACATCATTACTTGCGAGTATCCTCCCCAGTTGGGGGGAGTGAGCGATTACACGCAGCTCGTGGCTGACGGACTAACCGAAGCGGGGGACGAAGTGCATGTTTGGTGCCCACAGCCGGAGGTTGGCGGCCTGAGGTCGGCGCACGGAAAAACAAATAACGACGTTACGAATTCTGCCGCTGTGATTGAGCACAGCGAACCAGGGAGTTTTAGTCGTGCGGATCTACGAAGAGTCGGGAAGTTGCTTGATAAATTTCCGGGGCCCCGACGTTTGCTGGTTCAGTGGGTACCGCATGGCTACGGTTATCGCGCAATGAATTTGCACTTCTGTCTCTGGCTTTGGCAGCGCGCGCGCCGTGGTGATCGGGTCGAGATCATGGTTCATGAACCTTATCTCGCATTTTGGGAAGGCTCATGGAGACAAAACGGAGTCGCCCTGGTTCACCGTTTGATGACGATGATTCTGCTGCGGGCTGCGAGTCGGGTTTGGATGTCGATTCCTGCCTGGGAAAATTGTTGGCGTCCTTATGCATTGGGGCGACGCACGGAGTTCAAGTGGTTGCCTGTTCCCAGTAACATTCCCGTGATCGACAATCCTGCCAGCGTGGAAAATGTTCGCGCTCAATATGTGGGCCGCGACAAACTGTTGGTAGGACACTTCGGAACGCACGAAGCGAATACCGCAACCTTGTTGCTCGGCGCGGTGCCGCAACTCCTTCAGGACGGCCAACCTAATTCGGTATTGCTAATGGGGCAGGGCAGTGAAGCCACGCGCAGGCAATTGCTTGAACTTCGTCCGGAGTTCGCGACTCGGGTTCACGCGACCGGCGCGCTAACTGCCGAGTTGTTGTCATTGCATGTCAGCGCCTGCGACTTGATGCTCCAGCCCTACATCGACGGAGTCAGCTCCAGGCGAACCAGCGCGATGGTCGGTCTCTCACATGGGCTCGCCGTGATTACGACGAACGGACGACTTACGGAACCACTTTGGTCTCAGACTGGCGCCGTCGTTCTCACGCCAGCGGGCGATGCGGGCGCGCTGGCCCGGGAGACGGCAGGATTGCTGGCAAACGACTCAGAGCGTGTCCGCCTTGGTAGGGCTGCTGCGGCACTCTACCGGGAGCGGTTCGCAATCGAGCACACCGTTCTGAGCCTACGATCAGTTAGAGCTTAAAGGAAACGACTCCGCCGTAGCTCCAATTCGGATGAGAATAGCCGTAGTCAACTGGAGTAGGCGAAGGGCAGGTGGAGTTGAAACTTACCTTAATACCATTATTCCTGAACTAGCGCGCGCCGGACACGATGTTGCGTTTTGGTCGGAACTGGATGAGCCTGCCGATCGAGCGCTCATCGAGATTCCCACCACCGCCGCCGCCTGGTGTCTTGAGGAAATCGGGCTTGAACGAGGCTTGGAAGTTTTGCGCGAATGGCAACCCGATGTGATCTATGCGCATAAGCTCGCGGATCCTGAGATAGAGCGACAGGTACTTCGTGTAGCGCCGTCGGTATTTTTTGCCCACGACTACAATGGCACTTGCATAAGTGGAACGAAGACCTTTAGGTTTCCTGTAGTCCAACCTTGTACTCGTACGTTTGGCCCCGCCTGCCTGGCGCACTATTTTCCTCATCGCTGTGGCGGACTAAGCCCGATCACAATGGCCAAACTTTACAGGTTACAGTCAAAGCGTCAGCGTAATCTCCATCTCTATGACGCAATCGTAACGCACTCCGACCACATGTTAGCGGAGTTGATCAAGCATGGTCTGTCACCAAGGCGAGCATATAACTTTCCTTATTACGTTCAGCCACCAAACCCAAACGATAGTTGGTCGGAACAAAGGTTGGCGTCGAATGGGGAGTCAACAAACGGTAGAAGTAAGTTGCAAGCGAAGAAGTCGGACGGCTCAGGTGGCCCCAGTTTTAGTCTTCTGTTTTCGGGCCGAATGGAATTCCTGAAGGGGGCTCATGTTTTTATTGACGCGCTTCCGCAGGTTTCTGCCGGACTGCGTGGACGAATCAACGTGACCTTCGCCGGTGACGGAAGAGAATGCGCAAATCTGCAGCGACGCGCCACTGGCTTACGCAGCAAGAACATTGAGGTTAAGTTTTCAGGTTGGCTTGAACGCCCTAAGATTGAGGAATTGCTCAAGAGCGCAGACTTGCTAGTGGTGCCAAGTTTGTGGCCCGAGCCGTTTGGTCTGGTTGGGCCGGAAGCGGGTCAATACGGCGTTCCGGTCGCAGCTTTCGATGTCGGGGGTATTCATGATTGGCTGATCAATGGGGTTAATGGTTATCTTGCGCCTGGCAATCCCCCAACTGCGTCAGGATTGGCCGAGGCGATTATTAAGTGTTTGTGCGATCCCGTTACTCTCACTCGTCTTCGCACCGGCGCTCTGCAAATGGCCCAGCAGTTTAATGTGAAAAACCATCTGACGGCGTTGCTGGAGGTGTTCGGCAACATCTCCGCTCAATAATTCAGGCTCATAAGCTCACGTGGCTTTCATCGAAACTCTGTCGAATTCCCTTCGTCCTTTTTCCTTCAGGGGCAAAGCGCGGCTGTTGCACAAGTTTTGTCCGAGAAGCGCTGAAAAATCTGCGAACATCTTCGGATACGAGATCAAGTTGGATCTGGCAGACTACATTCAGCGAAGCGTTTACTTAGGCGCCTTTGAACCGGTCGAGTCTCGTCAGGTTCGCAGTTATCTCAAGGGAGGTATGACATTCGTAGATGTCGGCGCGAATGTGGGGTATTACACCCTGATGGCTGCATCTCTCGTCGGTGAAGCTGGACGTGTCATCTCTTTCGAGCCTAGTCCCTATGCCTTCGCCAGGCTTCAGGAGACCATTTTTCACAACCGGCTTTCCACGGTTCATTTGGTTCAGGCCGGTTTGGGCGATGTTGCCGGAGAGGTAGAACTTTGTATGCCTGTGCCCGGCAACCACACGCCTAGTATGGTTCCGCAGGAAGGCGGTCGACCAATCCAGGTGCCGGTTGTGCGGCTGGACGATTACCTTGAACAGAACAACATTGATGAGGTTCATCTAATGAAAATCGACGTTGAAGGCTTCGAGCCAAATGTAATCAATGGCTCACTTCGTCATCTAAGAGAGGGAAAGATTCGAGCAATCCTCTGTGAGTTTAATTCTGACTGGTTAAGTGCCAATGACAGCAGTTCCCTCAGCCTCTTCAATATGATTCTCGATTGTGGTTTCAAATGCAGGAAGGCACTTGATCCAAGCGCTTCACTGCAGAACCTCTTTTTTACTTTCGCTTGATTGGTCACTTGAAGGATTTCGCAGCTACATGAACATTGCTCTTGTAGTCCACGATCTGCAGGATCATCCGGGACATAGTCTTTACACGAAGGTTCTCGCCAATGGGCTTTCGCGAAATCATGCGGTGACGGTTTTCGCTAATTCCTTCGAGCAGAGGAATGGAGCGCGGTGGAGTTCCCAACATGTGCATGCCTGGCGCGGAAGTGCGTTGGCGTCGGTGCATACCTTTCCGTTGGGGATGCGCGCCCATGCGTCTGTGTTATCAGATTTTCAGATCCAACACAGTCAGGGATATTGCGGCGGTAATCCGAACGTCGTCACCGCGCACATTTGTGTAGAGGCATACCTCGCCTCGTTGCGAGAGGTATCAATGCGTCATCGTCTGTCGCTGCAGTCGATGGCTGCCGCTGAGAAGCGCTTCTATCGAAGTTACCAAGGAAAAGTGATCGCCGTCTCGCAAAAAGTCGCTGATGAATTACAAACCTTCTACGGCTTCAACAGACCAATTGCCGTGATACCTCACGGCGTCGATCTGGCGCGCTTCAATGGCGACAATCACGAGCGACACCGTGCGTCGCTGCGCCGACACTTGGGAATTGAACAAGAGCAGACGATGGCGCTCTACGTGGGTGACCTGACGAAGGCCCACGCATATTTGAAAGAGATCGCCGCGGTTACGCCTGCGGTGATGTTTGTAATCGTGACGGCCTCGCGCGCTTATCATTGGACTGCGCCAAACGTGCAAATATTGCCGCCGGCTTCGAACCTGGAAACTTATTACGCTGCCGCCGACGCGTTTGTGTTTCCCACGACTTACGACTCGTTTGGAATGGTCGTGTTGGAAGCGATGGCTTCGGGCTTGCCAGTGTTTAGTTCAGACCAAGTCGGCGCGGCAGAGTTCATCGAATCAGGCACTGATGGATTCGTGGTACCACTACGAGGATGGGTTGACGCAACTACGGGTCAACTCAGTGACCGCGAACTATTGAACCGCGTTGGACGTGACGCCGGAAAAACAGCTGCTCAACATGATTGGAATTCTGTAGTCGCAGCGGTGGAGCAGGTTTATTTCGAGGTTGCTTCTGAATGAAATCTCTTTGCTTCATTGTTGAGAGCGGCACCGACGTCCGGCTGGTAGATGGTTTGGGCGATCGTTACAAACTCTCAATCCTGGCGCGCCGGATCGAAGCCGGCGTCGAGATAAGTCAAACTCCAAAGCAGACTCCGGAGCTTACGATTGGGCCGGCATCCAGATTGAAGTTTGCGGTGTCGGTTTGGAAGCACTTGCGCGCCTGCCGTAACCAGACCGATCGCGTCATTGTGCAAGGCTATGGATTAGCGGCACTGGCTGCGAACGTCGCCGGACGAATCAATCGCATTCCAACGGCAATGCTGGTGTGCAGTCCAGTTGAAGATTATTACCGTTGTCGGAAAAAATTCCCCGACAAAGACAAGCCCTTTCGTTCCTGGAATTGGCTGTTACTAAAAATGCTGGCACGGATCAACGCCAAACTCGGTCGGCAATACATCGTTCTTAGCGAACACCTCGCGCAAGTAGTGCGACGTCACGGCAGTCATCGTTCAGTAGCGATTATTCCTCTTTACGGAGTCGATACGACTGTTTTCGTTCCCACAAGTCAAACAAAAACGGCAGTCAGATTCAGCGCTGGCCTGCCCGTTACCGGTTCGCTCATCTTTTTTAGTAGTCGGATTGCGCCCGAGAAGGACAGCGAAACCATGTTGCGCGCCCTGCGCATTTTGGTAGACAAGGGCCTTGACGCGCGCTTGATCCATCGCAGCGGCGGTTACCAGAATTTTCTCCAACAAGCAGAACAGCTCGGCGTTGCTGAACACGTAATTGCCACCGATGCAGTGCATCCTCATGAACAGTTGCCGGCGGACTATCAAGCCAGCGACGTTTGTGTGCAGGCCAGCCGCGCAGAGGGACTCGGCTTTTCGCCTCTTGAAGCGCTGGCTTGCGAGGTTCCCGTCATCGCCTCCGCCGTTGGTGGACTCAAAGAAACAATACGCGACGGTGAAACTGGCTGGAGCTACCCAGTTGGAGATCACGTTGCCTTAGCAAATGCCATTGAACAGGCACTCGACAATCCTGACGAAGCCAGCCGTCGCGCCCAATCGGGGCGTGCGATGGTAATCAGGAAATACGATGCGCGTATTGCATTCGATCAACTGGACGAGATGAAGTGGGTGGGCGAATCAGCGGGCGACGCCGAGCGCCTTGATCTCGAAACACCGGTAGCCCTCAAGCGGGAAGTTTAGAAACCGATTTGGCCAAGACTCGCCTTGCAGTCGTTTGTGATTTCCGGGAAGAGAACTGGCCCAGCATGGATCTGGTGGCTGACATGTTGGTCAGCCAGCTCCAGCAGAATTATTCACACCTTTTCGATGTCACGCGTGTTTGCCCGCCGTTGCGTCGACGTTTTTCGCGCGACGGAGATGAGAGCTCGCGTTTCAACGCCGATCGTTTTCTCAATCGCTTCCGGGACTATCCGCGTTTCCTCAACGGTATAAAAGATCAATTCGACCTTTTCCACATCGTCGACCACAGCTACGGTCAACTGCTCCACGAACTCCCGCCTGAGCGAACCATTGTCACCTGTCATGATCTCGACACGTTTCAATGTCTATTAGATCCGGTTAACGATCCACGGTCGCTTCCGTTTCGCAAAATGATGGCGCGGACGCTCAGTGGCTTCCGCAAAGCTGAACGGGTGACTTGCGATAGCCAGGCGACTCGCAATGAGTTGCTGCGGCACAAGCTGGTCGAACCAGATCGTGCTGTAGTGGTTCCGAACGGCATTCATCCTTCCTGTTCACTCGAAGCTAATCCCACGGCAGACAGAGAAGCGGCAAAACTGCTGGGTGCGCCGACCGCCGACGCGATCGACATGCTTCATGTCGGCAGCACGATACGGCGCAAGCGCATCGATCTGTTGCTGGAAATTTTCGCCGCTGTGCGTAAGGCCCTTCCGCAGTCGCGATTGATCAGAGTTGGCGGCGAATTCACTGACCAGCAAAGTCGTCTGGCAGAAACCCTGGGGCTGACACAAGCGATCGTCGTGCTTTCGAATCTCGAACGAGACGTTCTCGCCGCAGTTTACCGGCGCGCCGCTGTAGTTTTGTTGCC
The DNA here is from genome assembly GCA_035472495.1 of Pyrinomonadaceae bacterium. Classification (GTDB taxonomy): domain Bacteria; phylum Acidobacteriota; class Blastocatellia; order Pyrinomonadales; family Pyrinomonadaceae; genus PSRF01. Next base: position 366,235 of record DATIPD010000013.1, read on the forward strand.
GTCCGAGCGCGAGGGATTTGGCTTGCCGATCGTTGAGGCTTTGGCGTGTGGCACGCCGGTGATAGCCAGCGATCTCCCGGTCTTGCGCGAAACAGGAGGGCAGGCAGTAGAGTATTGTCCAATTGCTCAAGTTGATCGGTGGTTGGAAAAAATTGTGAACGTCACTCGGGAGAAGAGCGAGCCGACCGGAGCTTGGATGGCGCGACGCAGGGCTGGTATTGCGCAGGCAAATAAGTTTAGTTGGGCGCACTACGCGGCGCAGATGGCGTCGTTGTATCAGGACGTCTTAACAAACATTTGAATTGACATTGACGAGCGTTCCCATTAGTGTCTGCTCGTTTTCACATACTGTTACGTCGCACTGAAACCCCGCGGTGCCTCCAACGACGTGTCAGGATCAGCAGTGGTTTCGGTTTCGTTCCCATTATTGCTTAGTATGGATCTAAAGTGATCTAACATCTCTAACTCCGGGAGAAGCCGCAGCTCTCAACTTAAAAACAACAAGGAAGGAACATCGCCCCGATGCCACGTACCTCGTCGTCCGCCCGTTCACTATCACGCTCCGCTAACCGTCTTACAACAACCAGAACTCGAATAGTTCTTCTCGTGGTGCTTGCTCTCGCCGCAGTTACGACCTTCGCATCACTCGCGATCGTCTCAGCGAAGAATGCACCGCGCACCGGGCCGCTGACGTCGCAGAAGGGTGCCATGCGCCTTGCCGGGCCGATCAGGGGACCAAGTGATGACGTTGCGAGTGTCGGGAGCTTGCGACCGGCAATGGAAAAACCGGCGAGCGAGCCGATGTCGAAAAAGTTGTGGCGGATGTTGGCTCCGGCCGCGGTCTCTTATGTGGATGGCGCCGGCGTATGCGGTGGCAATTCACCGTGCTTCACTACCATTCAGGCGGCGATTAATGCGGCCAACCCGGGCGATACAATCAATGTGTTTGCCGGTACGTATGCTGAACAGATTAATGTCAACAAGTCGTTGACGCTGTCAGGTCCGAACGCGAACATTAATCCCAACACGGGCGCGCGTGTCGCGGAAGCGGTGATCGTTCCCACCGTCAGCGATCCAGTCAACCCAGGCTTTGGGGGACCGATTGTGGTGACGCTCGGAACGAGTGGAGTCACGTTCAAGGGCTTCACCGTTGACGGCAATAACCCGAGCTTGACTTCGGGTCTTCTTTACAACGGTTCTGACGTCGATGCTGAGTTTGGTATTTACGGGCCCGAGACCGCGAACCCCGATGCTGTCTTGAGCAACAACATCGTCAAGAACATCGGCGAGATTGCCGTCTGGGTTACGTCCAACAGCCAGGGCGGCGCCAAGAATGCAAACAGCGTGATCTCCGGCAACCTGGTCGACAACGATCTCGGCAACTTCGGCGAGGCGATCAGGATCGGCGAGGATGCCTGGGTAAGCATTCTCGATAACGTCGTAACGCGATCGCGGATTGGTATCACCGTCGAGAACTTCAGCGGCAACACCACCACCCATCCAGCCGCCGTCATCGGCAACAACACAGTCAGCACGTACCGCATCGGCATGTGGCACAACCTGCATTACGTTTACGGCGCGCCGGGATTCACCTATTCAAACAACACGGTGAACGCGGTCGTCCAGTCGCCCTTGCCGCTGGGCGCGGTTGTTTCTTATCAGGGCCTGCGCGAGGAATCGATTCAGACGACGGTTTTCGCCACGTTCACTGGAAACACGATGAACGGTAATCGAGCTGCATTTCAATCTGCAGGTTACACGCGGCATGAGGGAATCAACATAACTAATGCCGCAAACGTTTCACCCAACAGCGTCTTCTCGCTTAACAGCACCACGAATTTCATCCGCGGCGTCTTTCATGACGCTCCGGCGGTGCCTTTGTTTACGTGCAACAACGTTGCCGGCAACATCACCGGGGTGCTTCTCAGCAGCGGCGCAACCGGCGGCATGATTGCGCATAACAACAACATCACGGGTAACTCGACGATCGGCTTCCAGAATGACGGCCCGGCTACGCCCAACGCGCAAGCCAACTGGTGGGGCGCAGCAAATGGCCCCGGACCCGTGGGCCCCGGCAGTGGCGACAAAGTCAGCACCAACGTTGATTTTTCAAATTGGCTGACCGCTACTTCCAATTGTCCGCCGCCGTGTGCGACCAACGTCGCCCTGGCCTCTTATGGAGCAACGGCATCAGCCTCAACTTCAGCGAACGCAAATTTCCTGGCGGGCGGCGCGATCGACGGCGAACACGACGGCAACACGTGGGGTAGCAATGGTGGCTGGAATGACCGTACTCGAGGTGTTTATCCAGACGACATCACGGTCAACCTCAACGTCGTTCAATCGCTCAACGCGATTGATGTCTACACGCTGAAGAACGATTTCAACAGCGGCTCCACGGTGGGCGATTTCACTCCGGCCACTTCTTATGGCAACACCGCTTTTGACGTTCAATATTGGAACGGCGCAGCCTGGGTAACAGTCCCCGGCGGCAGCGTCACAGGCAATACTCGCGTCAAGCGAAGGTTCTCGTTCAGCACTCCGATCTCCACCGACAAAATCAGAGTGGTCATCAACGACTCGGCTGATCATAATTACAGTCGCGTGGTAGAAATCGAGGCGTTTAGTTGCGCGCCAGTTGCCGTGCCAACACCAACTCCGACGCCAACACCGACACCAACTCCGACGCCCACCCCAACACCGTGTGTCAGCCCGGGCAACAACGTCGCCCTTGCCAGCAATGGTTCGACGGCAGTTGCCTCGACAACTGCAAACGCCAGCTTCCTCGCTGGTGGCGCGATCGATGGCGAACACAACGGCAACACCTGGGGCAGTAACGGTGGCTGGAACGATCGCACTCGCGGAGTTTTCCCGGATGATCTCCAGGTCAACTTCAATGCCAGCCAGACGATCCGGGAGATTGACGTCTACACTTTGAAGGACGACTTCAACAGCGGTTCGACCGTCACCGATACGACAACCTTTGTCAGCTACGGCATCACGAGCTTTAACGTGCAGTACTGGACGGGCGCGGCCTGGACTAACGTTCCTGGTGGCGCAGTGGTCGGCAACAACCTGGTGAAGCGGAAGTTTATCTTCCCGGACATAACGACCGACAGGATCCGGGTGGTAGTAAACGACTCAGCGGATCACCTCTACAGTCGCATCGTCGAGATCGAAGCATTTGCCTGTGCACCGGTACACGCGTTCTGCGTGAACAATGGCGGCACTGGCGGTTGCTTCTCAACCATCCAGGCGGCAATCAACGCCGCCGCGCCCGGCGATCAGGTCAACGTGCAGTCGGGGACTTACGATGAGGATGTGAACGTCAACAAGGCCGATCTCAAACTGATCGGCGCGGGCGCTGGTAGCACAAACATTCGCGGACCGATTGGCGGCCCCGGATCGACGGTCGCAGTCAGCGCTAACAACGTGACCGTCGCCGGTTTCACGATCACGCGTCTCGGTAACAACACCACCGATTGGAACAACCCGGGGCTGAACACCGTTGGCGTTTCGGTTCAGGGCCAGACAATCTCGGGCATGCTGATCCGCGACAACATCATCACCGGCAATCGCACCGGCATCGATGTCAACAACAGCAACGGACACACCGTCCGCAACAACGTGATCGATTTCAACCGCACCGGATTTATTTACGGCAACCAGACCGACAATCAAACAGTGGTCGAAAACTTCATCACCAACAACTGGACGGTTGGCGTGCTCTTCCTCGACCGCTCCGGCGCCGGCACGCCGCCGCAGCAGGCTCTGCACAGCACGTTCAGCAACAACAACATCAGCGCCAACTGGTACGGCCAGATAGTCGATCGCCAATCCGGCGGTTCGCTGCCTGCGCCCGGGACCACCAACTACAAAAACTTCCGCGGCAATTGGTACGGAACTACTTCGCCCGTAGTGACGACCGCCAACAGTGCGGAGCCTGGCTACGCAGCGCAAATTCCAGTTGCCTATGGCGGCACTGCCACACCTCCGGGAGGTCAGCCTGATATCGCCGGTCCGGCATCAGCAAACTTCCAGTACACGCCGTTCCTGCAAAGCGGCACGGACACAAACGTCGAGACCACACCTGGTCGGGGCACGTTTGGATTCCAGGGCGTTCCCAATAACATCGTCGTATCCCCGGGCAATATGAACGGCTGGGTATTTTTCGACGACATGCCCGGAACGGGAACCGGCTCCGGCAGTTTGGTGGCCGGGCCGGCTACGCCGCCACAAGGCACTGGCAGCGCCCGACTGCAAGTCGATTCAACCGGTCGCTTCGCATTTGCGACGGGCGGCTACGGCGGCACGCGCATGGATGATCTGTTTGCGTTCCTCTACAGCAGTTATATGAACGGAAATGCAAACGTCTCAGCATCCATCGCGTTTCAGTTTGACATTGACTACGATCTGAACGATGCGGACACGGCTTACGCGGGCCGGCTGGTTTATGAACCAGGCTTGTCGGCTGCCTTGCCGCAAAACGTCTGGTCCAATTGGGACGCGCGCGCAGGCGTGTGGTACGGAACGCGGATGACTGTGATCAGGAACAACGTAAGCGTTCCGCAACCTTGTCAGATGGCCACGCCCTGCACGTTCGCGCAGGTGCTGGCGACGTTCCCGAATGCCGGTGTTCGCAATAGCCCGGCAAGTGGTTTGATTTTCAAAGCCGGCGGACCAGTAGGCTCAAACTTCGATGGGAACGCCGATGCGTTTACGCTTCGACACAACGGTGCGACGATTAACTACAACTTCGAAAACGTGCCCTAGAGTTGGCTGAATTATTTACGCCGCTAAGCGGCGGGAAGAAGGTAGCCAGACGTGAAACGTCTGGGAGGTGGGTTAGTCATCATTGCGCATTGAAGGTGCGCTCAGGCTCTGCGCTCACCTTGAGCTGCGCGATCGAATAACTAACGGTTCCAGCGGTTTCACCTCAGGTCACTTTCGATACGCGTCTGCGACGTGTTCGCCAGGCAGTACCGATCCTCCATCACCGATTTTGTCTCAGGTTGGAACGACCTCTTTCCTGTCTGAGTTGGCCCTCCCTGATCGTACATTGCAAAAAGGAAATACCCATGCGAAGCACACTCTCATTCCGCTCAATCTCAAAGTCAGCCGCACAGAATTCCAGTTCTCTTTGGAGGCCGCGCGCATTCGCCGGTCTAGTCGTTTTGATTTTCTCGGTCGCGTTCGCCTTCTTTTCGGCAACAACCGCCGCTTCGAAACGCACCGCCCCGGCGGCAACTGCGCAGTTGGCTTATCAGTCCAGCGCGCGGAGCGTTCAAGACAAAATTCCTCGGGGCAGCGTCGGGCAAAAGGGCGGTGGTCGTGAGCTCAGTCCGCCAGCGATGCCGGATCCCAACGCTGTTGACGCCGTGCCCGTGCCTTTCTTTCAAGGCTTCGAGACTGACAGCGCCGGCTGGGATGTCTTCGGCGGAAACCTGGACGCAATCCGCGTCGCTTCCGGGGCTGACGGAGTAACTTCCAGTAGCGGCAGCTTCCACGCCAAAGCCGCAACAACGACATCAGGCAGCGCGGCTACCCGCTGGGGCGCATACAGCTCGACCTTCCCCAGCATGGGGTATACGACCGCAACGGACATTTATTTGAATCTCGGGAGCGGCGCGGCCAACGACACTCGCTTCGATTGGGATTCGGCAATTAATGACAGCGCCGGCAATTTCCGCCGCGATTTTGTCTTCAACGCGGGGTTTTATAATGATTCTGACGCCACGGGCAGTGGGGCGCGCTTCGTCATCAGCGCCAGCAATAACGCTGGTCGCAGCAATTCGTTTCCCAAGAACCCTGGCAGAGATCCATTCGCGATTACCTCCACCGGCTGGTACAAATTCCGTCATAGGTTTTCCAGCAACGCCGGCGTGCTGGCCGTAACGTTGAGCGTTATCAATTCCAGCGGCACGGTTCTGCATTCATGGACCCTGAGCGACCCGACCGACCTTATTGGCAGCACTGTCGGCGGCAATCGTTATGGCTGGTTCGTCTCGAACGAGTTTAACGTGCTTGCTTTTGACAACACCGCGCTGAACGTTTGCTCAAACAATGTAGCGCTCGCCTCCTTTGGCGCCACCGCGGTGGCGTCTACCACAGCCAACGCCAATTTCCTGGCTGGAGGCGCAATCGACGGAGAGCACAACGGCAACAACTGGGGCAGCAACGGTGGCTGGAACGACCGCACTCGCGGTGTCTACCCTGACGATATTCAAATCAACTTCAATGCGACGCAGACGATCAATGAGATCGACGTCTACACTTTGAAGGACGACTTCAACAGCGGCTCGACGGTCACCGACTCGACCACGTTCCTCAGCTACGGTATCACCAACTTTAACGTGCAGTACTGGACCGGCTCGGTCTGGGCAGATGTCCCCGGCGGAGCAGTCAGCAGCAACAACAAAGTGAAGCGATCATTTGTTTTCCCGGATATCACGACGGATCGAATTCGCGTGGTGATCAACGACGCAGCCGATCATCTGTATAGTCGCGTGGTGGAGATCGAGGCCTTCACTTGCAGCCCGAATCCAGTGGGCACGCCAACACCAACGCCGACGCCCACCCCAACGCCGACTCCGACACCGACACCGACACCAACTCCTACCCCGACACCCACGCCAACGCCAACGCCGGAACCAACGCCCTGTGTTAACCCGGGGAACAACGTCGCGCTGGCAAGTAATGGCTCAACGGCGGTTGCTTCAACGACCGCAAACGCCAGCTTCCTTGCAGGAGGTGCGATTGATGGCGAACACAACGGCAACACCTGGGGCAGCAACGGTGGCTGGAATGATCGTACGCGGGGAGTTTTCCCGGACGATCTGCAAGTCAACTTTGCCGCCAGCCAAACTATCCGCGAGATCGATGTCTATACTTTGAAGGACGACTTTAACAGCGGTTCGACGGTCACCGACGCGACGACTTTCAGCAGCTACGGCATCACCAACTTTAACGTGCAGTACTGGACCGGTGTGGCTTGGACCAACGTTCCGGGCGGCGCAGTGGTGAGCAACAACCTCGTGAAGCGGAAGTTTATTTTCCCAGATATTACGACCGACAGGATCCGAGTGGTTATAAACGACTCGGCGGATCATCTCTACAGTCGCATTGTGGAGATTGAGGCGTTTGCTTGTGCGCCGGTACACGTTTTGTGTGTGAACCCGGGCGGCACCGGCGGATGTTCCGCAACCATTCAGGCGGCAGTCAACGCCGCCAGTCCGGGTGATCAAATCAACGTCGCAGCGGGCACGTATCCGGAAGGTGTGAACGTTAACAAGCGTGTCACTTTGCGAGGCGCGCAGGCGGGCGGTGATCCCAGGGCTGGTGCTTGCAATAGTCAGCCTGCCAGTGAATCAGTGGTTTCCGGCAATGCTGGTACGACACCGTTCCACGTCACCGCGAGTGATGTCACAATCGACGGCTTTACGATCACGGGTCAGACGAATGCGAACCAGTTCGGCGCGGGTGTTGTCATTGCCCCGGGGACGGCAGGGGCTCACCTTGTCAACAACAAGATCCACGACAACATCGCCGGTCTCTTCCTCGCAAATAATTCCGCTTCGAATCAGGGAATTGTTCGTCGCAACCTGTTCTGCAATAACACGCAGTCTGGTTCGGCATCGGGCCACGGAATCTATTCGGATCAATTTGTTGCCGGCGGGCCCATTCGCAATGTGCTGATCGACAGCAACAACTTCGTTAATGACAACGGTAATGCGGCCGGGACCTGGGGCATCGGCATGAGCAATACCGACGTGGCCAACCCCAACACCAACTTGCAAATCGTCAACAACAATTTCGACTCGGCTTCGCCGATGTCGCGGGGCCTGTACTTGTACAGCACCGATTCCTCTTCCATCACCGGCAATTCGTTCACGAACAAAACGAATTACGGTATCGGCCTTTTTGGGGCCGACGATGGCATTACCATCGAATGCAACATAGTCCAAAACAACATCGGTGCTGGTGGTCGAGGAATCTATGTCTCCGATGATCTTGCTACTCCGAACACAACGGTCTCGGCGAACTACAACAACATCAGCGGCAATTCCACCGCCGGCCTCGCAATTGACACCGGCACTTACACCGGCGTTTTGAACGCGGAGAACAATTGGTGGGGTAGCGCTACGGGACCGACGATCGCGAGCAATCCCGGCGGCACGGGCGACGCGATCGTCGACCCGAATGCAGTGGTTGACTACTCGCCTTTTGCCGCCAGTCCAACCAGTTGTCCGCTAGTGACTGTCTCGCCCGGTAACTTCAATGGCTGGTCAAGCGTCAGTCAAAGAACCGCGGTTGGTTCGTTTGTAAATGGCCCACCGGCTCCGCCGGCCGGTGTGGGTAGTTACCAGGCGTCGACCGGACCCGGGAATTCCGGACCCGATCTGCCGCAGGGCGGCGCCGGGACAGGCGGAAAAAATTGGCTGACGACGCAGCAGTATGACAACACATTGCTGGCGACGATCGGCGCGTTGCGCTATAGCACTTACGTGTCGGCCTCGCCGCTTTCGTCATCGATTACTTCCAGCCTGCAATTCCAGGTTGACCTCGACGGAAATGGCTCGCGCGACTGTGCCATGGTCTTCGAGCCGATCTATTCCACGATCTCCAATGGTGGCACGCAGCCGAATATCGCCATGAACGTGTGGCAAAACTGGGATGCGAAGAACGGCAAATGGTGGTTCACAGCAACAACGCCGGGCGGCACTTTCTGTGGCCAGAATTGCTTTGTGCCGTTCAGCAATATTGTGGCCGCGTATCCCAATGCGAAGATCGTGACCTGGTTCGCGCTCACTGACGGCTACGGTACGCAGTTGGTGACCGGACAGAATTCAGCCGGAGCGCCGTGGTCGAATTTTGTGGGCAACTTCGATCGCGTGCGCGTGGGCAACAACAACACGCTGACGACTTTCAACTACGAACCTGTTCCGTGATCGTGGAACCGTTCGTCGCAACTCCAGCAAACAAGAATCGGTTGCCGAAACGCAAAGTTCGGCAACCGATTTTCGCAGTGTCCGCAGCTTTCAACGTTGAGCCTTCGGCTGGTCGCTGCGCTCGCAGTTCTGATTTTGTGCGGCGGAGTAGAAATGTTTCCACCGAATCGTTTGAATAGTGCGGATTGAACCGCCACTTACTACTGAAAGACGTTGACATTCGGTGCCGTGGGTGTTAAACCCTTCGCGAAGCACTCCAACGTTTTTCTGAAAGTCTAATAATTTTTAACTTGATGCTTGCCCCCAGGCATAAATATCCAACCACGTGCGCCCCAGTGTATTCAAGGCCTACCTTTGCCGTTTCGCAAAACGCTCCGCAGTTAATTGTCCCAGTTGCGCCTTCGAAAGGAACTCCCGATGACATCCGTTTCCCAGATCATCTCTTCGTGTGTCCGTAGTTTCGTCCGTTTAGTTTCAGCCACTCCATTGCGTGTTCAGTTGTTAGCGCTGTTAGCGTCGGTTGGTGTAGTCACCGCGGTCACGCTCTCGACCACGAGCTATGCGAAGCGCATGGGCACCAATTTGCCCGCGCTGATGCAAGGGAAGTCAGCAATCAAGAAGCAGTCTCCGACCCTGACGACCGATCGTGGCTCATATCGTCCAGGCGAAACGATTACCTTCAGCGGAACAAGTTGGGCACCGGGCGAAGCGGTCACAATTACGATTTCAGCCGAGGGCATGAAAGAGCAAGACCTTCCTCAGGTGACGGCGAACAAGGCGGGCTCATTCCAAACTACGGCAATAATGCCTGAATCGCGTGCGGCGATCGGCGAGGAACGGGCAAAATCTGAGAGGTCTGCTCGTGAAAGCAGCGAGCGTCAGCGCGAAATTGCAGAAGCTGAAGAAGCGGGCGGTTCTTTCGTCGCTACCGCGGTCGGTTCCAGCTCCAGGGTGAGCGTGCGGGCTGAGTTCTCCTTTTCAATTGCAGACCGGGATGGCGAGCGTTTGCTCGAGCAGGAAGGCTATTGGATTCAACGCCAGACCTATCCCACCGGCCGCTTCAATCCAAACTGGCTGCGCAAGGCCGCTGAACAAGATGCGCGTATCGCGCGAGGCATCCCCGCCGGTCGTCAGCGTGACCTTAACAGTATGAAGGACAATCCGTTGGCATTGAATCCTTCGGGCTTTACCGCGCTTGGGCCGCAGCCGGAAAACATGACGGGCTGCACCGGTTGTTTTAACTACACCACGACCTCCGGCCGCATTAATGACATCAAGATTGATCCGGTAAGTCCGAACGTTGCTTATGCAGCCAGCGTGGGCGGCGGTGTGTGGAAGAGTACGAATTGCTGTACCACCGCGACCTCCTGGAGCGTAGTTACGGACGATCCACTGATCTCAACCACCAGTATCGACAGCATCACTATCGACCCGAACAATCACAACACCATTTACGCGGGCACCGGCGATTTGAACTACGGCTCCTTCTCAATGGGCAGCCAGGGCATTCTCAAATCCACTGATGCCGGCGCCACGTGGACGGTTTTAGGCGCAAGCATCTTCGGTGCTGCGCTGCCAGTTCCAGTTGGCCAATTTCCGCAGTATCAGTCCGTCGGAAAAGTGCGCGTCGATCCCAACGACAGCAATAAAGTTTTAGCCGGTACCAAGACCGGTATTTATTTGTCATACGACGGCGGCACAAACTGGACCGGCCCGTGTACCACCAACGCCTTCAACACACAGCGACAGGACATCACTGGTCTTGAACTCACCAACATGGGTGCGGGAGTGACGCGTATCATCGCGGCGCTCGGCGTGCGGGGCTTTGCCAGTACGGTGCAATTCAATCTGGATCAGAATGGGGCGAACGGCATTTACAAGGGTACTGTGCCCGCCAGCGGTTGTCCTTCCGACTTTAGTTTAATCACTACGAACGCCAGTGGCTTTGTGAATGGCGCGACTAACATGAACGCCGGCTCCGGTACTCCCTATGGCGGCGTCGGAATCGGCAACCAGGCAGGTCGAATTGATATCGGTATCGCGCCCAGTAATCCTAGTTACATTTACGCGCAGGTACAGTCGATTGCCGGCAACAGCAACAGCGGCGGTAGCGCTGGTTGCGGTGGTGCAGCCGGTTGCCAACATGGTGTCTGGGCTAGCATCGACGGCGGCGCAACCTGGGTCCTGATGACGGGTTCGGCCGGCAATTCACTTAAAACTTGTACGAACACCGCCGGCGACTACCCGCAGAACTGGTACGACCAGGCGGTCACAGTTGATCCCAACGATCCCGAACGCGTCTTCATAAGCACTTACGATGTCTACTTTGCAACTCGCCTCGGCACTGTTTTCAACGATCTCACTTGTGGTTACTCCTTCGCCGGCAGCGCTGGTCCGGTACACACCGACCAGCATGCGATTGCCTTCCTGCCTGGATCCTCGAGTGTCATGCTTATCGGCAACGATGGTGGGGTTCACTTAACTACCAACGCTAACACGGCTACCGCGACGGTTGATCCAACCTGGTCTAACCTCGATGCCGGCTTTAACACGATCGAGTTTTATTCCGGTGACATCAGTGGTTTCTTCGCTACGTCTGCTAATCCATCAGCAAACGGCGGCGCGCAGGACAATGGACCAAGCTCGGTAATGTTCTCAGGCAGTCCAACCGGACCGGCGCAATGGCAGATGGGACTTGGCGGCGATGGCTTCTTTGCGCGGATAGATCCACAGGGAACTGGTCCAGCACAAGCGCAGGGAACAATCACCATGTCAGGCACCGGCATCCCGCTGCTTAATGAAACATTCCAGATCGGCGCGCAGACGTTCACCTGGAAAACAACGCGAACCGGTACCGGCGAGGTAACCATCGGTACTACTACCGGAACTTCGCGCAACAACATCGTGACGGCCGTGACCGCCGATTTGGCAGGAGTTGTGACCGCAGCTAATTCCGGCGGTAGCGCTGCCATCATCACGGCGGTGACCGCCGGCCCCTCGGGCAATTCGATTGTGTTCACTGAAGCGAGCACAAACATGGCCATGAACGGAACTGGAACGTTGGGTGCTACCACCAACGGCAACGGCAGCTTACGTTACTGGCAAGGAAACAATAGTGGCGGCGTCAGTAGATGCGTAAGCAACTGTACGAATCCGGGTGCGACCTGGACCAGCAGGCGCGGCGCCTGGACTAGTGACACACAGTCATTCGTTCTTCCTTACGATCTATTCCACGGCGACACGACCAATCCCGCGAATGATTGCGGCGCTCCCGGCGCAACTACCGGCTGCGGCCACTTAATCGCCGGGACCGTTAGAGTTTGGGAAACAGTCTCCGGTGCTACGGGCACCAACACCTGGTACGTGAATAGTCCGGCGAACCTAACGAAACAATCACTGGGTAACCGCTCGTTCATCAATCAACTTACCTTCGAACCCAAAGATCAAAACACGGTCATCGTCGGAACCAACGACGGCAACGTGCAAATCGGTCGCAACATGGGCACGGGTTCCTTCCAGTCCATTTGGGTGGATGTAACTGGCGGCAACACTGTTTTGCCTAATCGTCCAGTCCTGGACGTAACGTTTGATCCCAACACCACTACCGCTCCAATCGCCTATGCGGCAGTTGGTGGTTTCAACGAAAACACGCCCACCACACCGGGTCACGTGATAAGAGTGGTGTGCACCACCAACTGCGCTTCGTTTACGTGGACGGACAAGAGCGGTAACTTGCCGAACATCCCGGTCGATTCGATCGCGGTCAATCCGAACTTTGGGAAACAGGTGTTCGCGGGATCCGACTTCGGTCTCTATTACACTGACGACATCACGGCAGTTTCGCCCGTCTGGCAGCGGTTCACCGCCGGGTTGCCGAATGTGATGATTTGGGACATGCAGATCGATCGTGGCGGCACGACATTGTCGCTTTGGACACGCAGTCGTGGCGCCTATGTGTGGCCGTTGCCGCTCGGCCCGTTGGCCCCGTTGCCAACTGTACTCACAGTGGCTCCGGCGAGTGGAACGTATGGTGGAACTGCGAACCTTTCGGCCACGCTGACTTCCGGAGGAAATCCGGTCAGCGGACAAACGATTAGTTTCACGCTCAATGGTAATAGCGCGGGCAGTGGTGTCACCGACGTAGCAGGTGTGGCTACAGTTTCAAACGCTAGTCTCACCGGCATCAACGCTGGTTCATACCCAACCGGGACTGCTGCAAACTTCGCCGGGGATTCCACCTACGCGGCGGCCAACGACACGGATTCGTTGACAGTAAATCCCGCTAACCAAACCATCACGGTCAACACTTCGGCGCCGGCCAGCGCAGTCCACGGCTCGCAATTTGTCGTGGCCGCGACGGCGAGTTCCGGCCTGCCGGTCGCATACAGCAGTTCCGGCTCGTGCACCAACAGTGGCCCCACGTTCACGATGACCAGCGGTACCGGCACGTGTAACGTCTTTTACGATCAGGCGGGTGATAGCAACTTCAATCCCGCGCCACAAATTGCACAAACTGTGAACGCGCAAGAATGTTCACCAACCAACGTCGCCCTCGCGTCCTACGGCGCTACCGCCTCGGCTTCCACGTCAGCCAACGCCAACTTCCTGGCGGGTGGCGCCATCGATGGAGAACACAATGGCAACACCTGGGGCAGCAACGGCGGTTGGAACGACCGCACGCGCGCAGTTTTCCCGGACGACATTACGGTCAATCTCAACGTCGCGCAGACCTTCGGCGAGATCGATGTTTACACTTTGAAGAACGATTTCAATAGCGGATCAGTCGTCACCGACACGACCACGTTTACCAGCTATGGAATCACAAACTTCAATGTGCAGTACTGGACCGGCTCGGTTTGGGCCGACGTACCGGGCGGCGCCGTAACTGGAAACAATCTGGTGAAACGCAAATTTGTTTTCCCGGATATCACTACCGACAAGGTCCGCGTCGTCGTCAACGACTCGGCGGATCACCTGTACAGTCGCGTTGTTGAAATTGAGGTCTACGCCTGCAACGCAGCGCCGGTCCCGACGCCAACGCCGACGCCAACGCCAACACCAACTCCGTGTGCCAGCCCGAGCAACAACGTGGCCCTGGCCACCGCCGGTTCGATGGCCGTCGCTTCTACCACAGCCAATGCCAACTTCCTCGCGGGTGGCGCAATCGACGGGGAACACAACGGCAACACCTGGGGCAGCAACGGCGGTTGGAATGACCGCACTCGCGGAGTGTTCCCGGATGACATTCAGGTCAACTTCGTCGCCAGTCAAACGTTGCGCGAGATCGACGTCTATACGTTAAAGGACGATTTCAATAGCGGGTCAATCGTGAACGATGCGACGACCTTTACGAGTTATGGAATCACAAACTTCAACGTGCAGTACTGGACTGGTTCCACCTGGACAAATATTCCGGGCGGAGCAGTAACCGGCAACAACCTGGTGAAGCGGAAGTTTATTTTCCCCGACCTGACAACCGACAAGATTCGCGTAGTGGTCAACGATTCTGCTGACCATCTTTACAGTCGCATCGTCGAGATCGAGGCCTTTGCCTGTAGCCCGGCGCCGTTTGCCTGCGTGAATCCTGGCGGTACAGGCGGATGTTTCGCCACCATTCAGGCGGCGCATGATGCAGTGACTACAACTCCGGGGACAAACATTCTTGTCTATCCCGGTAGTTACTCGGAGAACGTCACCATCACAAAATCCGTCAGACTGCTGGGGGCGCAGCATGGCATCGATGCGCGCGGACGTTCGGCGCCCGAATCAACCGTCTCGCCCGCGGTTGCCGGAAACGCCACGTTCCTGCTCAACGCCAGCATGACAACTGCCGCGGTTGACGGATTCACGTTCACCGGCGGCACCTCGCTCGGCGTCATCCAAACACAGACCGGCTCGGATTTCAGCAACCTCCTGATCGCGAATAACCGTTTCAGTGGTTATTCGCAGTCGGCTGTGTTTATGAATCGTGGCGGCACAAACATCACTATCGATCGCAACGTGATGGATGGTTCCAGCATTGCCGGGAGCGGCCAGGCCATCTTCGGCAATGGACCACAAACCTTTGCTGGACTCTTCGTCACCAACAACAGCATCATCAACAACACCGGACGCTACGGCGTGTTCATCGACGGTAACCACAACGTCGGCGAGAGTGCCACGCGCGCTCCGGCAATCAGCGGCAATCTCTTCGACAACAATCTCCAGGGCCTGAATCTGGGATCGCGATCGTTTGGAACTCTGGCGGCGCCGGTGCTCGGCCCCTACGGCGGCACCATTGCAAACAATACCTTCAGCAACCACGCCGCCAACGGTATTCAGGGCGGCCTCCAGCACGTGCTCGTGATGGGCAACTCGTTTAGCAATAACGCTATTTCGGGTTTGGCTCTTACCAGCTTCGGCAACGCCGGCGCGGATCGTGGCGGTCAGAATTCGAACATCACTTGCAATCGGTTCACCGGCAACCTGCAGGAAGGCATGTTCTTCAGTTCCACCCAGGGCGCCGGACTAATCGGCACCAACCTTTTCAACAACAATAACGTTGTCGGAAATTTCGTCGGCGTCACTTACAACGGCACCGAAACCATTAACGGCACGAACAACTGGTGGGGTGCAGCCAGCGGCCCAACCATTGCCAGCAATCCCGGCGGCACGGGCGACAAGATCACCAACGCCAGTGGCGGCTTCACCTATTCGCCGTTCCTGACTGCCGCGGCGCCCTGCGCGCCTTAAGCGCGGCCGAACTCAACCGATCATCGGTCGTCAAACTCTTGTTTGACGACCGGCGATTTTTCAACTACAAGTCTTGCCCACTCGGTCTAGCTAATCGGAGTCGCCCCTAAAAATGGTAGTTGAAGTCCGCCCCGACGGGACTTTCGACGGGCAACCGTCAAACGTCACTTACATCGCCTCGCGCTACCCGCGCGCGGCGCGCACTCGTGTTCTCCACATTGGCAAGTATTACCCGCCGTATCACGGTGGGATGGAAAGCCATCTCGAAGGACTCAGTAACGAACTTAAGCGTTTGGTAGATCTGGAAGTGATTGTCGCTAACACTTCGTGGCGCACCGCCAGAGAAGTAGTCGACGGCATCAAAGTCACGCGGGTAGGAAAACTTTTTGATTTGCAGTCGGCGCCAATTTGTCCCGCGCTGACGCGCGCGATTCGGCGCTCGCCCGCTGACATCGTGCACCTGCATTGGCCAAATCCGAATGCAGTGTTGGCTTACCTGGCGAGTGGACATCCCGGCCGACTGGTAATTACTTACCATAGCGATGTCGTGCGCCAGAGAACACTCGCCGCGGCCTTCACTCCGATTCTGCGGAGCGCTCTCAAACGCGCCGCCGCAATCATTGTCAGCAGTCCAAACTACATTAACGGTTCCTACGTGTTACCGCAGTTTCGCGATCGTTGTCGGGTGATTCCGTTTGGAGTTTCTGGTGATTACTTCGAACAGTTTGATCCGCACGTCGTCACGCGCATTCGCGAGGAATACGGACCGCGCATCGTGTTGGGCGTCGGTCGAATGGTTTACTACAAAGGTTTTGAGTACCTGGTGCGGGCGATGGCCGGCGTTGACGCGCACCTCTTGTTGATTGGCAGAGGGCCTTTGCGTGAGCCGCTCACTAATTTGTCCGCGCAGCTTGGGGTTAGCGATCGTGTAACCTTCCTCAGCGAGGTCAACGATATTCGACCTTACTACCGGGCAGCCGATGTGTTTGCGCTGTCCTCAGTGATGCGCAGCGAAGCGTTTGGCATTGTGCAGTTGGAGGCGATGGCTTGCGGCAAACCGATTATCAATACGAGTCTGGATTCCGGCGTGACCTTCGTCTCCCCACACGGCGTATCGGGTCTGACAGTTCCGCCGGCTGACGTGGCCGCTCTGAGTCGGGGAATTAATCAATTGTTTGCCGACCCGGAATGGAGATTGGCGCTGGGGCGCTCCGCCCGGCAGCGTGTGACTGATGAGTTTACCGTCGAGAAGATGGTGCGCAGCACAGTTGAGCTGTACCAGGAAGTTATGGCGTAGTCCTTCACGTCAGCGTTCCACTGAAAGTAAAGGGCAGCAAAATTTCGTTAGGTTTCTTGCTCCTCCGGCTCCTTTACCCTTTAGCCGTTTCCCGTCTAACCTATTCCTTCCTTGAATCTTTCTTTCCCACAATCCATTTCGCGAGTGATCAGCACGTTCGTCTTCTACGCGTTGCTGCTCGTCATTGCTTTGACAGCGATTCCGTACGGCACCGTACAGCCGTGGTGGAAAGCTGTTTTTCAGTGCGCCGTTTTTCTGCTGGCTGCTTTGTCGGTGATCGGTTTGTTCATAAGTTCAGACAGGCGGCGCGAAAAATATCGTTTCTGGCGCCGGGTGTTTTGGCCCGTCTTTGCTTTCCTCGCTTTTGCTCTCCTTCAGACCGTTAGCCTGCCAAGTTTTTTGCATAGCGGAATCGATCAGCGCACGACAATCAGCGCCGATGTTTTCACAACCCAACAGTGGATCGTCCAGGTGCTCGCGCTGTCACTCGTCAGCTGGCTGGTCGTAACTCATGCGAACAGCGCCAAACGGCGACAGCGAGTTATCGACGTGGTGATCGCCATCGGCGCTGCGAGTGCGTTCTTTGGTTTGTTGCGCCAGACATTCCAGCGTTCGCTCGGATTTGTTTTGCCTGACTTGCGGGCCGGTTATGGCTACGCGCAGTTTATCAACGCCAATCATTTTGCTTTTCTGATGGAGCTGGCGCTCGCGCTGGCCTTGGGTATGGTCGTTTGTGGTGGCGTAAAGAAAAGGCGCGCGGCGATTTACATCCTTGCAGCGCTGCCGATGTGGCTCGCAATTGTGCTTTCCGGATCGCGCGGGGGAATTCTCAGTTTGCTCTGTCAGGTTTTGCTGCTGGCGTTTCTGTTTAGTCTGTGGCGGAGTGCGCCCGCAAGAGAAGAGCGACCGGCAAGTTTCTCTAATCGTGTGCGTCGCGCCGGCAGCACGTTTTTAGTGCGCGGCGTCTTAGTGATCGGCGTGTTGACTGCTGCGGTGACAACAGTAGTGCTGGTTGGTGGTGATCCACTGGCAGGACGAGTCGATAGTTTGGCGGTTGAGCTGGATCGCAACGTCGCTGACGTTTACACTTTGCGTCCTAACATCTGGCGCGCGAGTTGGGCGCTGGTGAAGGACCATCCGGTTGCGGGCGTCGGATTTGGCGGTTACTGGATTGCGATTACGAAATATCACGTCGGCTCAGGCGAGACTACACCACAGGAAGCGCACAACGATTATCTTGAACTACTAGCGAGCGGCGGCGTAATCGGAGTGATACTGGGACTGTGGTTGATAGTGCAACTATTCCGCGCTGCGAAATCTAAACTGAGCGAACTCAGCGGGCAGGTGCGTGACCCTGACACCTCGTTTGAACGAGCAGCCACACTCGCGGCGTTGATTGGAATGCTAACTGTGGCGGTGCATAGTCTGGTGGATTTTGGACTTCACATCACAGTGAATGCGGTTGTGTTCGCCGTGCTGATGGCGATTGTTTGCGTTAGGGCAGAGGCCGGAGATCAGGAAGCAGGAGCATGGGCAGGGCACGAAAGACACTAACGGAATTTATCATTTGTCATTCGAAATTTTTTCATTTGTCATTGCGACCTACGGGAAAGCAGAAATCTCGACTTTGCCGCGCCAGCCCTTGTTTGCATAAATCCCGATGACAAAGGAAAAATTTGAAATGACAAGGGAAAATCCCGTGGACGTTTTCCTGCTCCGGTCCCTGCTCCTGTCCCTGCTTCCTGCGCTATACTCAGCCGCACTTTCACCGTAGGAGGTAGACCATGAAGCAATTAATGCGTCTGGTAATCAACCTGTCGTGGTGGCTGGGGATCCTGTCCGTGGTGGCCGCAGTGGTGATCAAGCTGCTGCAATATGAACAACGCGTGCACGTCACCGGTCATACGTTGTTCCTGGTGGCGACCACTTTTTTCCTTTGTGTGATTGCCACCCGCGAAATGGAGCGGATGTCAGCCGGGCAGTAAGGCTCGCCGTAACCGGCGGTTCGTTTCCCTGCCGACAAAGAAAAGACTGGACGTTGACCCGTGGTAACTTGAGGCCTATACTCAGGCGTCTTTTGCGCCTCAGCCGAATAGTTTCCAGCGGTTCTTGCAAGGAGATTTTCATCATGAACTCCAGACAAAAACGCACCGGTTCCCTGGCGATCTTGTTCGCGCTGTTCACCGCCGTCGTTTACGCGCCGGTTGGTTTGGCGCAGTCTGGGCCGCAAGTCACCGCCATTCTCACTACGGGAAACAATCAGCCAATCAACGTTAATGGCGCCAGTGCGATTAGCGGGGCCACTGTGGTCTCGGGGGCGTCGATTGAAACAACGGATCAGGTGGGCGGATCACTGAGCCTGCCAAACCACTTCACCCTCGACATTTCGCCGCGCTCCAGCGTGGTTGTTACGTTTGATCAGAATGGCATTAAGGTGAACCTGATCAAGGGCTGCGTGGTTTTGCATACGAAGCGAGGGACCACCGGCGAGATTGACACCGCACGAGGCGCCGTCAAGGCTGACGGAACCAAAGATGACCGACTTGAAGTTTGTGATCCTTCGATCGCCACTGCGCCCGCTGCCGCGGCCGGCGGACTGACTACCGGCGAAAAGATTGCCATCATCGGCGCCATCGTCGGCGCACTTGCCCTGATCCCCATTCTCAAAGGCGGAAGCAACCCCAGTCCGGGCGCGCCGTAACGCAGAAGGCAGCAGGTGAAGAAGTTCGCATTGATCATCTGCTTCGCCCTGCTCCTCTATTTGACCTACAGCTCTGCGACCACCGGTTACGCTGCGTTGCTAACTGAGAAAGCGCTGGCTGCGCGCGACCTCGACCGAGCCTCCAATGCGGTGCGACTCAGTCCCGATAACCCGCGCCCGCGCGTCGTGCTTGGCGCCTTGCTGGAAGCCAGCGAAGAGCGGCCAACCGCGATTCAGCTTTATCAAACTGCAGTTGCCCTTCGTCCCGACGACTATCTCTTGCGCTTGCAGCTCGCGCGCGCACTGGAGCTGGAAGGCGACTCCAAAGCCGCCATTGACTCCGCTTCAATTGCCGTCGTGCTTGCACCGTCGTATGCGCAAGCCCACTGGCAGCTGGGTAACATTTTGATTCGCGCCGGACGCAGCGAAGCCGGCTTCAGTGAATTGCGTTTTGCAGCGACCAGCGATCCCACCTTGCTGCCCGGCATCATCGATCTGGCCTGGCAGTTGTCTGAGGGACATCACGAGTTCATTGGCAGAGCGATTGATCCCCAAACACCGCAGGCCTACCGCGCCTTGTTTCTTGATTTCAAAAAACGAGGATTGACGCGCGAAGCAAACCGTTGGCTCAAGTTGGGCGGTGATGCTCTGCGCGACGAGCGACGTGCTTATCTGTCTGAACTCATCGGGGCAGAGAAATTCACCGAAGCTTACGAAGTTTGGGCCATCGAACATCCGAGCGATCCTGACGGTGAGATCCTGCCGAACGGCAGTTTCGAAAACCAGACGGATCTGAGCGAGCCGGGTTTTAGCTGGCGCGTAAGCAATCCTGACAAGTCAGTAGTTCTTTCGCTCGATAACGAGTTGCCGAAGCAAGGACATTCGAGTCTGCGCTTCGACTTCAACGGCGCCACGCCCGCCGCGGATTTGATTTCGCGTTTGTTGCTGCTCCAGAGCAAGAGTCACTACAAATTGCACTTTAGTTTTCGCGCGGACAATCTCGTCAGCGGAGGCTTGCCGTACCTGGTAGTTATTGATGCGATGACTGATAAGCCGCTGGGCCTGACAGAAGTTTTTCAACCCACCACAGACGGCTGGCGCGACGGCGTCATCGAGTTCACCACAGGCGAGTCAACCGACGCAAACGCCGCCATCCGCATCGCGCTGCAGCGACAAGCATGCCCGGCGCCGCAATGTCCTATCTTCGGAAAGCTGTGGCTTGATGATTTTTTCCTGCAAGGGCCGGGACAATATATTCAGCGGGTGAGATGAAGGGGCACGGCGGAGAATGTAGAGACGAGATTTATCATTCGTCATCGTCGCTGCGCATCGCCGCATCGAAGCGCAGCAGCTAACTTACTGGGACCGCGGGCGTCCCCGCCCGCACCTGAGCGCGCAGCGCGAACTACCCATCCCTACCGTCGACTTTATCGAAACTGAAATCCTGATTCTTTTGGCGTTGTGTCTGGCGTTCATTTGCGGGCGGGGACTCTCGCGATCATAGTAAGTTGGCTGGGGCACTGGGATGAAGCTGAAGGGCAGCCGAAATCACGGCCTGTCTCTAACAACCGGCGTATCGTCCTCTTGCGGTTCTTCTCCTTCATCCACTGCCTGGCCGGGCTGCAACATTTTTGGCGCGGGCCCGACGCGCGTCAATAATTCGCGATAGGCTTCTCCAACTACTGCTTTGTCGCAAGCGGTCGGTCCCTCAATACCATTCGACTCGTTTGCGCCCTTCATCAATCCCATTGCAGTTGAACCACTGCTACACTTAACGCAATCGAGAAGTCCCAGGCTGTGGCCAATCTCATGCGCGATCACATTCGTTAACACCGCCGCGTTTTTTACGGTCACATCAACAATCACCAGGGCGTAGTCAATGATCTGGTCCTGCCGGATGCTGTGAGCTTCGAGGACAGCCAGGTGACGTTGCTGTTTGTTGAATATTGCTCCGCGGACGAGCGTCATTTCACCAGCCGCTGTTTTTGTCTCTCGCGTTAGACCGTGCACACTGAAATGCACATTTGATCCATTTTCGCTCGCGGTTGCGTCCCAGTTCTCCGCCGCGATTCTCACCGCCGCCACATCCACTTCCGAAAAGTCAGGCTGACGCAGATAAACGTTGACCTGCGACTTCGCCGGCCAGGTCCAGAAACCGGAAGCGGGAGCAGTGTGTCCGGCTACACAGCGCGCCGGCGCGTTAGACGTTTCCGTGGCGCGCATCTGCGGCAGACTAATCGCGCACGCAAATACACTGATCAAAAAGAATGCAATTTTCTGTTTCATGGTCGCGGTGGTTGGGGGCGGAGTGGGATAGGGAGGAGCCTGGACAGACGTCTAGCGGCGCGCGGAAACGCGACGGAAAAGCGGAAGGGGAGAAAGGGGGAGGGGGAAGGGGGGAAAGGGGTCAGCGGTCGTTGGTCTGCGGTTTTTCGGCTACTTCAAGTGGAGTAGTGGGATCGTCGACGTCGACAATTTTTAGTTGGCTCGCAAAGCGTTTGAAGCTGTGATACCTGACGGCGATGCGATAGTGAACGTCGATGTTGGGAAAGCGGAGCACTTCATCAGCGACCGTGGTTGCGGGAAACATGAGGTCTTCCACGCGGAGATTACGCACGGTTTGGAAAGTTGGAAAGCGTTGTTTGCCGTGAGGTTCGGTTATGCCGCGCAGCTTAACAATCTGAAAACTTTCTGCATCGATCCAGATCGTGCCGACGAAGAAACGCTCGCGCATTTTGTGAGGATCGGGTTCCTGTTTCGGGTTGACCGAGATCGCATAGACTTCACGGCCATCCAAAGTCGCTCGGCCCAGCAAGGTGAAGGTGTAGAGGTTTAGATCGTCTACCTCGAGGCCGAGCAGCTGCGAACCGGCCAGGTCCTGCACGTCCTCTTTGGTGATTTTCATTTGCTTGATTGTCGATGACGGGTGATACAAGACGCGTTCGAAACGCTTCCCGCGATCGTCAAGCACAAAGTCAGAATTGCGAATGTACTCGCCCGTCACTTCGCCTGACGGCCCAAGCGTCTGCAAAACGACATCACGCCTAAAATTAAACTGTAGCAGCGTGTCGCGAAACCTGGTTTCGCCGGCGATGAATTTTCTGATTACGTCGTCGTCGGATTTGTCAGCTAGCGAAAGCCGCGTTTGCGCGCGACTAGTCGTTGCCGTCGCTGACAACATTGTGAGCACCAGCAAGAGCCGGAGTAGTTGGGGGAGAAGTGGACGGAGGGTCTGCATGATGAAAAAGGGGGAAGGGGAAAGTGGGTAGCAGAGAGCTTGGAACTCAGGACTCAGGACTCAGAAGTCGAACCCGCTTACTGCTTTTGGGAGAAAGGGAACAGGGCGGGCGAGTTGGTGATGCGATAAGACGCTCGACCCGAACTTCGAACGCCTTCCGGCCCTGTTCCACAGTGGTAAGTGCACCCGGCGTGCCGGGGAAGCAGGAAGCAGGAGGCAGGATCACATTTGTGATTGGTCATGATTGGTCATTTCAAATATTTCAAATAATTTGTCATTTCTGATCTCGCTACCCTTCGCCTCATCGGACCGCACAAGCCGACTTACTGGGATCGCGGGCGCCCCCGCCCGCAAATGAACGCCAGACACAACGCCAAAGGAATCAGGATTTCAGTTTCGATAAAGTGGACGGTAGGGATGCGGTAGTTCGCGCTGCGCGCTCAGGTGCGGGCGGGGACGCCCGCGGTCCCAGTAAGTTAGCTTGTGCGCTTCGATGCGGCGATGCGCAGCGGCGATGACACAGGCCGTGATTACGACTGCCCTTCAGCTTCATCGGAGCGCACAAGCCGACTCACTGGGATCGCGGGCGTCCCCGCCCGCAGAGGAGCGCCAGACACAACGCCAAAGGAATCAGGATTTCAGTTTCGATAAAGTGGACGGTAGGGACGCGGCAGTTCGCGCTGCGCGCTCAGCTGCGGGCGGGGACGCCCGCGGTCCCAGTAAGTTGGCTGGTGCGCTCCGCTGAGGCGAATGGCGGCGAGATGAGAAATGACCACTGATAAGTTTCGTTTCCAGCCGGCGCGGCCACACTTGACCCCACGTTTTCACGCCGTTTTCATTGCGATCAACTCCTACGCATGATATAAACCGACACATATTTTGACTTTTGTTTGCTAGTGTTTAGTTCTCCCGAACCGCTGTCTGTCTGCTTGCGCTTTTGTTGCAGTCGAGGTCCAGACTCGCTCGACGAAGACACGTTCTGTCGGGTTCCTTGATTCAGCCTCGTTCAGACAAATTGATTGTTCGTTGGCTAGGGCAGGTAAGCCTCAGCGCTGCCTCGATTCTGCGATCTTAAATCTGGAGACTCTATGAAGAGAACACCCTCGCATCTTCCACAGATGCGCGAAAACGGGTTGGTAGTCGACGACCTGCCAGACGAAGTGCTCGTCTACGATCTTGAAAGCCACCGGGCGCATTGTCTGAATCGCTCGGCTGCTCTGGTTTGGCGCGCTTGTGACGGCAACAGCACGCCCGCCGCAATCGCGCGCCGGCTCACCGCGGAACTCGACACACCCTTTAGCGAAGACCTCGTGCTGCTTGCGCTCAATCAACTCGAGAAACAACAACTCCTGCAACCGACCAACGCGACCGCCTTGCACTTTGCGGTGCTCTCGCGGCGACAAATGGTGCGCCGTTTGGGTCTCGCCACTGCGGTGGCCGTGCCGCTGGTAACATCAATCCTGGCGCCACGCGCCGTTGAGGCGGCGACTTGCAATCCGCCGGGCATCACCTGTAGTCCCAGCAAACTTTGTTGCTCGCCGTTGGGTTGCAATCCAGTGGGCAACGTTTGTTTCTAAAGAATTCCTTCACTGTGACAACTCGCCCCCCCATTACCCGGTTAGCCAACCGCGAACTCGAGCAAGGTCTCGCGGTTGCGCAACTGCTGCGACAAGTCGACAGTCCTCAGTCTCCAGTCGCCCGTCAACAGTTGTTAACTAACGACCTGGTGTCTTTGCTTTGTAGTTCAGGTGTCGGGGCACTGGCGTGGTCGGTCATCAGCAAAAGTGAACTGGCGAAAACTCCTGCCGGTCTTGAACTGCACGACGCGTATCGCCGGCAACGATTATCCGCGCGCCGACATGAACGGGATATCGAAACGGTAATCTCGCAGCTGCGCGCCGCCGGCGTCGAGCCGGTGCTCGTCAAAGGATGGGCAATCGCCCGCCACTACGCTGATCCAGCACTGCGCCCGTATGGCGACATAGATCTCTGCGTCTCCCCAAACCAGTTTGCAAATGCGTCTGAAGTCCTGAAGGAGATCGAAAGCATTGACGGTCCGTTTGTCGATCTGCACTCCGGCTTCAACGGCATCGGTGTAGGGAAGCGACTCTTCGCTCCGTCGCTTCGCAACGCTCAAAGAGAATGGGATGAGCTTTATTCGCGAACTCGACTGGTCGCGTTGTGCAACGTCCAACGTCAAACGACCAACGTCAACGGAACAAACAAAGTCCCTGGACCTTCGGCCCTGGACATTGGACAGTCTTTGCCCGTCCGAGTATTAAGCGACGAGGATCACTTGCGCGTTCTGTGCGTGCATATGCTGCGCAGCGGCGCGCGACGACCGACGTGGTTGTGCGACGTGGCGGTAATGCTTAGTCCAAAGTCTTCGAAGGCAAGTCCAAAGTCCAATGTCCAAAGTCCACAGTCCTCGTTCGGTGCACAAACATTGGACATTGGACCTTGGATATTGGACTCAAAGAGACCATTCGACTGGACCCTAGCTCTCGGCGATGGCGATGACCCGGTGCACGCCAACTACGTCGCTACCTCGGTTCAACTTGCGCACGAATTGCTCGGCGCCAACGTAAGTCAAACGCCATTCGCTGGTACGCGCGCCCCGCGCTGGATCGTTGCGGAAGTCCTGAAGCAATGGGGCGGAGGATCAGTCCAAAGTTCAATGTCCAAAGTCAAAAGTCCTGGTGTCGAACGAAGGTTTTGGCCATTGGACTTTGGACATTGGACTAATCTTTATCGCCGCTGGAACAACCCGATTCGCGCGACCGCTGCGGTCGGTGGAACCTTTACAGAGAAACCGCGACTTCGTCATCGGATATCCGAGTTGATCGCACGGCTTCCAGAAGTGCCGAATCAGCTCCGCGAGTTTCAACTGGCTCGAAAGAGGCACCGTGCGCCGGCGAGACTGGTCGCAGATTTGCGCAACCAAACGATTTACTAATCGCAGATTTCTGACCGCTGTCCAGGCTGGTCATTTCCCGAACCCGAGGAGCTTGCCCCCAAATGCGCCCGACTCATCGCCCCGGCTTTAACCATGCTCGATTCACAAACAGCTTTCAAACCATCCATGGCCTCGCTTTGGCGACCGCTGCGAAGGTCAAGTCGTCACGGCGTCTTATCGCGCGCAAGTTGGCACTTCCGATGGCAGTGTTGTTGGCTGTCTCGTTTTTTGGCGCCAGGGCCCACATGCAGGAGTCGGCGTACCAAACAACGGTGCCCACCAGCCAAATTGTTTCTCCTAAAGAAGTCGCTCCAGTACCGCTACCTGCGTCAGCTGGCGGAACGCGCGAACCTGTGGGAACTGAAAGCGCCCCGGCAAACGACTTCAAGTTTCCCTATTCGAATCCTGCCGCCAGCGCCGGCGCGTTACAGTCAATGCTGCCGCGCGTGAGCACTCCGCTTGCGGGTTTGACGGGAACCAAAACCATTCCCGGCGACTACGCAACCTTAGCTTTGGCGATTACTGATCTGAATACGAATGGTGTGGGAGCGGGCGGGGTTACGTTCAGCGTTCTGGCTCCGCAAACTGCTCCGGCCGGTGGCTACGTTATCGGTGGCGCCGGTTCGTTAGTACTAACTTCTTCGAGCGCCGCTAACCCGATCACTTTTACCGGCAACGGCAACACGATTACGGCATTTAACCCGCAAACCGTCAGCAACATCAATGACGGCATCATTAAACTTATCGGCGCCGACTTCGTGACCATTCAAGGCTTCACGCTGCAGGAGAATCCGGCGAACACCATCATTGCCACCGGACCAACCAATAATGCGACTGAGTTTGGCATCGGCTTGTTTTATGTAACCGTAACCGACGGCGCGCAGAACAACACAATTCAAAACAACACCATTACGATGAACAGAGCGTATGCCAATACGTTTTGTATTTTCAGCACCACGCGAGCATCGGCAACCGCCGTCGGGACTACGGCCGACGCAACTACACCGGCAGGCACAAACAGCAATACCAAAATCTACAGTAACAATCTGAGCAATACTAACTATGCAATTGTTTTTCTCGGCTCGTCTGTATCTTCCCCGCAGGAGACGGGAACCGACATCGGCGGTTCATCGATCGCGACGGGAAATACAATCACCAATGTCTTAACCGGCGCTGGTGCACTGAGTACTTATGTGACCTTAACGGGGAATGACTACGCGATTTTCCTGAATCATCAAATCAATGACAACGTTTCATTTAATTCGATTACCAGCGCAGCTTTGACCGGTGCTGTTACGGTGGGCGGCTTCCTTAAGAATTATTCCGCAGTGCAACCTACAGGCACGATTACGACGACAATTAACAACAACACGGTCACCATTACCAACAATCCGTCGGCTGCTACCACGGGTGGAGTAATTGGCATTAACAATCAGGGCTTAACGCCGTTGCTGGCCACCGCCACGATGAGCATCAATAACAATACGGTGCAGAATTGTGTCCTGGGTGGAAGCACCTCAACTACTAACGGGATCACCGCCATCACAAACCTGTCTGTCCCCGGCACTCTAAACATGACCGGGAACACCGTCCTCAACAACGCTATCACCGCAACCACCGCGACGACCGGCATCATGGGCGGCATAACAAATAGCGGCGCCGCCGGAACAGCGAATATCACCGGCAATGTGATTCGCGGACTTGCTTCCACCAGCACCAGCGGACAAGTGCAGCCGCTCGTTAATTCCGGCGTTGTAGTTACCGCGCTGAACCTCAATAACAATCAACTCGGAAATGCGAGCGGCGGGCTCTTTTCGACGTCAACAGCAACCAGCGGCACACTGTTCGGAATTGTCACCAGCGGCGGCGCGGCTACCTGCGCACTTTCGATCCAGAATAACGACATTAGAGGCATCACTTATAACGTCTCCGCCACAGCGGTCAACGTCTACTTTCAGAACTCTGCGGCTACTCTTTCTCAGAACATCAGCAATAACACCTGGACTAATCTAAATATCAATACTACCGGCAATGTGACCTTCATTTCCGACAGCGTCTCCCTGACGGCGACCGGCACTAAAAATATTAATAACAACCAGATTGTTACCGGGTTTAATAGGGTAGGCAGCGGCGGCACGATTACTCTTTACAACGACGGCGCGAGTTCGGTGAATGGATCCGTTGTCAACAACAACAATAACAACTTCTCGAATATGAGCTTCACCGGGACCACGACCCTCGGTGGCTGGTTCAATCAGGATGGACTTTCCAGCGCCAGCTCTGCCACCAAGACGATTACCGGAAACACCTTTAACAACATTACCGGCGGCACCGGCCAGATTACCGCCCTCTCAGTCAACTTTAGCGGACCAAGCACCGTTACAGGCAATACGATTTCCAATATCACCAGCACTGGCGCGATCATCGGCCTCAACATTGGCTCAAGTAACGGGCAGGGCACGCACACTTATGCCGCCAATACAATTTCCAATCTAACCAGCAATAGTCCGGGTGGCGGCGTCAACGGCATCCAGGGGGGCGCTTCAACGATTCCCACCTTAAACGTAAATAACAATTCGATAAGTGCTCTGTCCCAAACCGGCGGCGCCAATCAAGTCAATGGGATCATTTTGACCGCGGGCACGGTGGTTAACGCCTTCAAAAACAAAATCGCAAACCTTCAATCTGACAACGCTGGAGCGAGCATTAACGGCATCGCGCTGACGTCCGGGACAACTTACAACATCTACAACAACCTCGTGGGAGACTTGCGCCTGCCAAGCGCGAATGCCGCCAGTCCTTTGACCGGTATCCTGGTCAGCTTTCCAGGTACGGCGAATGTTTACTACAACACGGTCTATTTGAATGCCACCAGTTCGGGCGCTCTCTTTGGTTCCGCCGCCATCTCCGCTTCCAGCACAACTGCACTCACGCTGCGCAATAATATTTTTGTTAATACTTCCGTTCCGAATGGCGCCGGGCTAACAGTCGCTTACAGCAGAACCACAACCACCCTGACGACCTACAACGCCGCCTCGAACAACAACGATTTCTTCGCCGGGACCCCGGGAGCTAACCGTCTCATTTTCAGTGACGGCACCAACACGGATCAGACACTCGTGGCATATCAAGCGCGCGTCACCCCGCGCGACGCAGCCTCC
Source organism: Pyrinomonadaceae bacterium (assembly GCA_035472495.1). Taxonomy (GTDB): domain Bacteria; phylum Acidobacteriota; class Blastocatellia; order Pyrinomonadales; family Pyrinomonadaceae; genus PSRF01. The sequence continues at coordinate 395,268 of DATIPD010000013.1, forward strand.
GTAAGTGATCTGCCACCGCTGAATACTGTTTCGGCGTCGGCGCAGTTTCTCCATCTCACGGCCCCAACCGGTTCGGGCGTGTTCAATGGTGGCGCTGCGATCCCGGGCTTCGTAGACGATTACGACGGCGACTCGCGCGATGCCTCAACTCCCGAGATCGGCGCCGACGAAGTCACTACTCTTCAGTTCTCATCAGCGACTTACACCGTAGCGGAAAACGAACCGGCGACCTTTGCCACCATCACGGTCACACGTAGTGCCGGCAACAACAACCCCGGCACGGTCGACTACAACACCACCGATGGCACGGCCAATGGCATTGCCGGTTCCTGCAGCGGCAGTGCCGACTACGTCTTTGCTTCCGGCACGCTCAATTTCACCGCCGGTCAAACGAGCAGTTTCTTTACCGTTCCCATTTGCAACGACGCGGTTTTTGAACCGGACGAAACCGTCAACCTTACTTTGACCAATGCCACCGGTTCGCTTCTTGGCTCGCCCAACACCGCAGTGCTGACCATCACCAACGATGAAGCCACGCCGGTGCTGAACGTCACCAACAATCCGACGGTGGCGGAAGGGAACGCTGGTCCAACTCTGTCGAGCTTCAACATCACGCTTTCCCCGGCAAGTGCGACGGCGGTCACCGTTCATTACTCGACTCAGGACGACTCGGCCACAGTTACCGATAACGATTACGTTGCCATTCCTGATACTTTGCTTACCTTTAATCCGGGTGACGTCAGCAAGAACATCGATGTCACGGTCAACGGCGACACGAACGTCGAACCTAACGAACAGTTTTTCTTCAATATCAACAACCCGCTGGGCGCCAACATCTCTGACAACCAGGGTATTGGCACGATCACCAACGACGACGTACAGGCGCCAGACTACACCGTCACCACGAGTGCTGCCGCAATTGTAGTCACTGATGTTTCCAACAACGGCGACACGTTGACAGTCTCCGAACCCGGCGGCGGTCAGATTAAGTTCGCCGCAACTGGCCGTTTCTTCAGTGTCAACGGCGGCCCGGTAATCAGCGGCGATTCCGGGAACCTGTTGATTCCTGCCAACAGCATCACCATCGATGCTGCCGGCGGCGACGACATTATCAACGTCGGCGCGTTCACCACCTCGCTGCCCAGCCTGGCAATCAATGGCGGTACGGGCGACGACACGGTGAATTTCAACGGCAACCTGACGTTCGATCCGATCAGGGACCTCTCCGTCGACTTCCTGAGCGCCGGAACACCGGTCAATGAAACAATCAACGTTGCCGGCGGCGCTAACCTCGTGCTTTCCGGCACGGGCCCCGCATCGCTGAAGGCCAGCCGGATGATCACTTTCGCCGCTGCTTCGAAGCTGCAAGTGCAAAACGGCAATCTGGTGCTGGAAGCGAATCAACAGGCGACGCCTACGGTAGGTAACTTTACGGGCGTCGACATCGACGGCGGCACTGTGCAAAGCACGGGCAGCGGCAACATCTCGATCAACGGCAAGGGCGGGCAGGGCGCCTTCGACCTGATGTACGGCGTCAGGGTTTTCACTGGCGGCAAAGTACTCTCAACCGGCACAGGCACCATCACCGTGCAGGGAACCGGCGGCGCGCGCACCAGTGGTGCGCCTGGGGTTAACGGCACTGAGCTCTTCGGTGTCTATGTCTACTTAATCGGTTCCGAAATCAGTTCGACCAGCGGTGCGATGCAAATTACCGGTCAGGGCGGGGTCACCAATGACACCGGGTCGTTCGGCGTGGTCGTAGCCGGCGGCAAAATTCAAACGAGCGGCGCCGGCACACTCACCATCAACGGGACCGGCGGCGTGGAGACCGGCGGCAGTACTACTTTTGTTAATTCAGAAGGCGTATTGGTGACGGTTGACGACGCCGTAACTCCAGCTGGAGGCGTCGTTGCTTCGACCGGCACCGGCGCAAATGCGGGCAACATCTCGATCACCGGAATCAGCGGCACGGCCGCAAACGGCTCGAGCCAGGGCGTGCGCACTGATTCTCCAGGCGCGATCACGACCGTCGATGGCTCAATCACGATCACCGGCACGTCGGCCGCCTGCGGCAATGCTTGCCTCGGCACTTCAATTCGCGGCCCCCTCACCGCTTCGGGCACCGGCGCAATCAACATCACCGGCACCGGCGCGGCTTCCACCGGCGCCTTCCCAACGCACGGCGTCAACGTGCGCAGCGGCGGCAACGTGGCTACGGCCAGCGGCAACATCACGATCACCGGCACGGGCGGAAACGGCGCCGACAACGCCGGCTTCAACCTCGCCTCCGCGGGCGCCGGCATAGTGCAGTCGAGCGCCGGCAACATCACCGCCACTGCCGACATTATGAAAATTGGACCGGGAGCGGGCGCCACGATCAGCGCTGCTACCAGCGCCGTAACGCTCAAGCCACTTACCGCCCTGGCGATTAATCTCGGTTCCGCGGCAGATCCCACTGGCGGTCCCCTGGGGTTGTCTGACGCCGAACTCGATCGCATCACTAACGCCGGCACCATCAACATCGGCAACATAAACAGCGACACCATCACCGTTAGCGCGCCAATCACGCGGCCCACGGCCAGCAACCTCGTGCTCACTTCCGGCGCGCACATCGATCTGGCCAGTTCGCTCAACTCCAATGGCGGCGATGTCACACTCCTGCCAACCGGCAACAACAACCCGCTGGGCAGCGGTGTCGACGTAACCACCAGCGCGACGAAGACGTTGACGCTCGCCGCGTTCAAGAATCTGACAATCTCGATCAGCTCAACAACGGTCGACACCGGCTACACGCAACTAAACGTCGCCGGGCTGGTTAACCTGAACAATGCCCAACTCGCGCTCAGTGGCCCTTATGTGCCGGTGGGTGGTGAGACCTTCAGAATCGTCAACAACGACAGCAACGATCCGATCACCGGCACTTTCAACAACTTGCCGCAGAATGCCGTCATTCCAAACTTCCTCGGTTCGGCCTTCAGCGCCAAAATCAGTTACACCGGCGGCGACGGTAACGACGCGGATCTCACAATCTTCAATCCTTGTCCGGGTTCCTTTACTGTCAACAGCTTCGCTGACGCCGGCGACGCGAACTTAGGCGACGCTGTCTGCGCCACCAACACTGCCGTCTGCACTTTGCGCGCGGCGATCCAGGAAGCCAACTTCAGTCCTGGCGCGTGCGGCACAATTGACATCAACTTCAGTATTCCCAGTTCCATGATCACCGTGATCAGCGAACTCCAGCTGAACCACAACCTGCGCATCAATGGCCCAACCACGGCCTCCATCCAGGTGACCGGCACGGCGGCGGCACCGACCCGAATATTTAACGTGATGCCGGGCCGCACCGTTACGCTGAGTAATTTCACGGTGGCCGGCGGTCGCGCGGGAGCCGGCGCTGGACTGTTGGCGCAGGGCCCCGCTTCCAGCACCACGCTCATCGGCATGCTCTTCGCCGGTAACACGGCCATCGATCCCGCCGGTGTCGCCGGCGGCGGCGGTGCGGCCACCATTAACGGCGGCACGCTCAATGTCATTAACTCCACCTTCTCCGCCAATACCGGCACCAACGGTGGCGGCCTTCTGATCCTCGGCGGTGGTCCACTCAACCTGATCAATTCCACCGTTACCAGTAACAACGCCGACGGCAATACCGGCAGCGGCGGTTGCAGTGTCGACGGCGATGGCGGCGGCATCGGTGGTCCAACCATGCCGGTCTCCGGGATCAGCCTGCGCAACTCCATCGTTGCCGGCAACAGTGACTGCAATAACAACAACCCGAATATCACGCTTGCGGGCGGCTTCAATGATCTGGGCAACAACCTGACTAGCGGCAATCCGTTGCTGGGCCCCTTGCAGAGTAATGGTGGCCCAACCTTCACCCACGCGCTGCTCGCCCTCAGCCCGGCGATCGACACCGGCAATGATTGCGTTTTGACTAACGCCTGCATACCGGCGGTCGGCTTCAACATCACTACCGATCAACGCGGCCAGTTGCGACCGGGCATGGGCAGCCTGGCGATGCCACACGTCGACATCGGCGCCTACGAAAAACAAGCGCCGAGCGCGTCTGCCAGTTACATCGATGGCCACATCTCCGACAGTGCCGGTCTGCCGGTCGCCGGCGTGGCCGTCCACTTGAGTGGTTCGCAAACGCGTCTTACCGTCACTGACGAAAACGGCAACTATCGCTTCGACGAGGTTGAGCCCGGCGGCTTCTTCGTGGTCACGCCGGCGCGTGCAAACTTCCACTTCGAACCGTCCGAGCGCAGCTTCTCGCAGCAAGGCGAACACACCAGTGGGGTGTTCACTGCTATCGCCACGCGTGTGTTTGTAAATCCACTCGACACGACGGAATACTTCGTGCGCCAGCAGTACGTCGATTTTCTCAATCGCGAACCCGATGAAGCCGGACTCAGCTTCTGGGTGAACAACATTGAGTCATGTGGCGCCGACGCGCGTTGTCGCACGGCGAAACGTGAAGACACTTCGGCGGCGTTCTTCCTGTCGATTGAATTCCGCGGGACGGGTTATCTCGTCTATCGCACTTACCAGTCGGCGTTCGGCGAAATGCCGGGCGCGCCGGTTCCTTTGAACCACGCGGAGTTTAATACTGACAGCGCGATCCTCGGTCAGGACTTGATCGTGAACGCGCCTGACTGGCAGGCAAAACTCGAAGCGAACAAGCAGGCTTACCTGCGGGCGTTTGTGGCGCGGTCGCGTTTCGCTTCTGCTTACGCGCCGACGCTAACGCCGGCGGCGTTTGTCGATCGCTTGTTTGTTAACGCTGGGGTAACTCCTGACACTAATGATCGCGACGCGGCGATAGGGGAGTTTGGCAACGCCCCCACTTCCGCCGACACGGCCGCTCGCGCGCGTGCGCTCCGACGTGTGGCAGAAAACTCAACGCTGGATCAACGCGCAAAGAACAAGGCGTTTGTGTTGATGCAGTACTTCGGGTACCTGGGCCGCGATCCGAATGCACTACCTGACGGCAACTACTCGGGCTACGAATTCTGGCTGAACAAGCTGAATGAGTTTGACGGCGACTTCCGCCGCGCCGAGATGGTGAAGGCGTTCCTGGTGGCGGGCGAATATCGATCGCGGTTTCAATAGTCCCGGGTCCAACGTCCAAAGTCCAACGTCCGGTTTTGCGCCGCAAAGCGGCGTGACGAAGGTAGCCAGATATTTCGCCGCGAAGGGGCGACGTCCGGTTTCGCCGCAAAGCGGCGACGTCGGTTTCGCCGCAACGCGGCGTGACGAAGGTAGCCAGACGTGAAACGTCTGGAATGTGATGGCAAAAATGATTTCGCGCGTCGGAGATGCGCGCAGAATCTGAGCGCGCCTCCAGCGCGCCATTGAAAATGAAACGCGTGATCCAGAGGTTTCACCTCTGGCTACCATCTACGCGCATCTCCGATGCGCCACGAATTGAAAAATGAAACGCGCCGCCGCGGCGTAACGAAATTGATTTGCGCCGCAAAGTCCGGTTTCGCCGCGAAGCGGCGACGTCGGTTTCGCCGCGAAGCGGCGTGACGAAGGTAGCCAGACGTGAAACGTCTGGACCAGGTTCGTAAACAATGGTTCCGCGCGTTGGAGACGCGCGCAGCGAGTGCAGTGAATGCGGCGAAGCAAATAGTTTTGCATAAACCGGTAGAGGGGTACCCCGAACGGTCGCCGGACTTCGCAAATGTGATCTGATAGGTTGATCGGAGCACGCTAAGACGTGCAAGTCTCGTGAAAGGACTGTCCGTTCAATGCCATCGACATACACATCGCTACACGCTCATTTGATCTTTTCAACTAAGGAACGGGTGCCGCTCATCACCACAGACTGGCGTGACCGCCTGCACGGTTATCTCGGAGGAATAGTGAGAGGCATGGCCGGGGTGCCACTGGCCGTCGGCGGGGTCGCGGATCATGCTCATCTGCTGGTGGGCCTGAAGTCATCGCACCGGCTTGATTATTTCCTGCGCGACCTGAAGGCGGATTCGTCAGCCTGGGTTCACAACGATTTAGGCAAGTCGCAGTTCAGCTGGCAACGGGGATACGCGGCAATTTCGGTGAGCCCTTCTGATATTGAACCGGTCAGGCAATACGTTTTGAATCAGGAAGAGCATCACCGGCGGAAAACCTTTAAGGAAGAACTCGTCGAGATTCTGGAGGCCAGCGGTATCGCATACGACGAACGGTACTTGTGGGACTAGGACCGGGGAGTGGCGAGGTCCGGTTTTCGCCGCAAAGCGACGACGTCCGGTTTCGCCGCAACGCGGCGGGACGAAGGTAGCCAGACGTGAAACGTCTGGACCAGGACGTAATCGGGATTGCGCGCGTCGGAGACGCGCGGAGAACCTGGGCGCGCCTCCAGCGCGCCATTGAAAATATGACGGATGATCCAGAGGTTTCACCTCTGGCTACCATCTACGCGCATCTGCGATGCGCGAATTGAAAATTGAAACGTGCCCGCGGCGTAACGAAATTGATTTGCGCCGCAACGCGGCGACGTCCGGATTCGCCGCAAAGCGACGACGTCCGGTTTCGCCGCGAAGCGGCGGGACGAAGGTAGCCAGACGTGAAACGTCTGGACCAGGACGTAATCGGGATTGCGCGCGTCGGAGACGCGCGGAGAACCTGGGCGCGCCTCCAGCGCGCCATTGAAAATATGACGGCGTGATCCAGAGGTTTCACCTCTGGCTACCATCTGCGCGCATCTCCGATGCGCCACAAATTGCTGACTGTTTGTACGTGATGCTTATGACCACAAAAAAACGCGCCAAAAAAGTTACTTACGAATACCTGCTACAAGCTAACGGCGTCACCCTGCTGGCGGGGCAGGTGGCGATGGGAATTCCGCAGGGCGGCAACCACGTGCGCCAGGCAATGGTTACGCTGCCGCGCTTCAAGCGTCCCCCCGTGATTAACGCCACCATCTGTGCCACTGACAGTCCCGGGAACATGTTTTACTTTTACCAAATCCTGTACATCGATCAGGCGGCTTCCGCGCAGATTAAGTTTTCAGCGCAATCGCTGCAGGCAGGCGGCGACAACTTTCATTACGTTTGTCATTACACCGTCGTCGGCGAACTCAAATAGTGCATGGCGGAACGCGGCTAACCATGCCCGTGTCGCTGTTAGCTGATTCTTTCTTTTCAAACTGGCCACTGGCCACTGGTAACTGAACTCCGAGGTAAACCACATGCGCCCCACTCACCGTTTCCCCAACGCCGCCCACTCCCACAATGGTCCCCGCCGTTCGTTTTTTCGACGCTCGGCAAGCGGCAAACGCCAAACGGCAATGCGTCGTGTCAGTCTCGCGCTCGTAGCGTTTGCGTGTGTCGGTGTGGCCGCGACTGGCTTCGCGTGGGCGCGTCCGGATTTGGCGCAAAAAGTTTTCCGTGGGCCGTTGAGTTCAGTGGGGAAAAGAATTTTCGCGAGTCGTACCACAGTCGCCACGCAACTAACAAAGCACCCGCTAGCACCTCTTGCGATAACCTCTACCCAGAACTTCGGAACTGGTACCGGATCACAGACCAGTCAAACCGGTTCTACCGCGTTCATTCCAAATCCGACTTCTGGAACAACATGGGCTCGTGGAGGAGCTACCGCTCCGGCTGCTCCGATCGTGCTAGCCACGGCTACAAATCCTTTGGGAACAACAGGGGCATATGTGAGAGCCGTTGCTTCTTCATCCACTTCGGTCGCGAAGTTTTCTCCATGGGTCGGTTACACCGGAGGCACAGAGTTCTACACTTCTTTCAAAGTCTTATTCGGCGACTCGGCGGCGGGAAGTACAGCAACCTCTGGGGCGTGGAAGTTTTACCAAGGTTCAGGTGCGATGTATTCCGATGCAAACGACTTCAGCGGGGCTCAAGTATTCACCGGTCTTACCTTTACTTACGGGGCAGGAGGGGCATTAGCATTAACTTATCGGGGCGGTAGTTCAAATCTGACAACCGGACTCACGCAGACCTCATTTTCATCGGGCACTGTCTACACGATTGAGATTGTCGGAAATAACAAAACTAGCGGAACGATCAACTACAACTATGCCGGTGTAGCGAGAAGTGTTGCGGTACAGAAATTCGATTTATACATCAACGGAAGCCTAATCGGAGATGATCTAGCCGAAGCGCTTTTGCCAGCGAACACTGCGATTGATTCAGGCACCTTTATCGGAATCAGCAGCACGTCTAATGTTGCAAACGTCTTTGTTGACGACGCCGTTGTTTACAATGCTGTCCCCGCGGATATTCCGCCGTCTATCGGCACGTATTCTCCTACGTCAGTTGGGCTGAGCGGTAACGTTGTCACCACCAATCCGAGTGCGGCCCCGGCAAATGCCACGAGCCTGACGGCATCCACGACCAGCAACTTCAAGGGTACATTCACGGTCAATAACGCGACTGGCGCTGTGAGAGTGACGAACGCCTACCCGGCCGGTAGCTATACCGTAACGGTAAGAGCATTCGGGCCCGGCGGTACTGCAACACAAACATTCAGTCTCACCGTAACGACACCAACGGCGTGTTCGGGCACAGTCAGCTTTGTCACAGCCCCGGACGTGAGCGGGCCGGACGCAATTCAAAATGTAACCACCGGCGACTTCAACAACGACGGCAAGCAGGACATCGTCTTTGCGCGGCTAGTTAACAATGCGATCGCCATTCGACTCGGCGACGGAGCGGGTAACTTTAGCGGTACGGGCGGCACCGGCGTCGGCCAGTCACCATACGGCATAACAGTCGGCGACTTTAATGGTGACGGCAAACTCGACGCCGCCACTTCCAATGAGGGGCCGCCACCTTTTAACAACCCCACAATTTCCTGGGCGCTCGGCGACGGCGCGGGCGGTCTTGCCGCTGCGACCACAATCACTGCCGGCTTTGTGAACAACGGGCCTAAAGACATTCGCGCCGCCGATATGAACAACGACGGCAAGCTCGATCTCGTCTTCGTAACTGGGGCTGTGCCTCCGAGCGGCGGCAACTCGCAGATCGGAGTCGCCATCGGCGACGGCGCGGGCGGTTTCGCGGCACCGACATACACCTCAACCACTATTTCGAACGGAAATGCTTACGGTATGGCTGTCGGTGACGTTAACAATGACGGCAACGTCGATGTCGCTGTGGCCCATTACATCGGTTCCACCTTGTCGGTCAGTCTTGGTAATGGCACCGGTGGCTTTACCTCAACGGCCACCTATGGTTCAGGATCGGTTGCCACCTTTGTGGCGTTGGGCGACGTAAACAATGCTAACGGCCCCGACCTCATTGGCACATTTGGAAGTGGCGTGACCGCCCCGTTTGCCAATAACGGCGCGGGCACGTTCAGCGCGTTGGCGACCCTGGCTACGCCCGGCGCGCAGAGTGTCGTGATCGGTGACTTTAACCGTGATGGCAAAGCGGACCTGGCAGTCGCCGAGGCCGGCGCGGTGAAACAAACCTCGATCTGGCTCGGCTCCGGTACCGGCACATTCGCGGCTTCGACAGTGACATCCACCGGCTCCAGTCCGGTCGGCTCGACTCTGGGCGATGTCAATGGCGACGGTTATCAGGACGTACTCACCGCAAACGGTAATGGCAGCACGGGTCTCGTCACGGTCAGGCTCGGCGCCTGCAATCCTAAGATCACGACTACGGGCACGGTCGCGAATTTTGGCAACGTCGTCGTCGGCGCGACTTCGTCTGAACAGACCTACACAGTTTCAGGTGCCGCGCTCACTAACGACATAACGGTTACGGCTCCCTCGACCGACTTCCAGGTCTCCAAGACGACCGGATCCGGTTTCGCATCGTCCATTACTTTTACTCAATCAGGCGGCACTGTGCCGACCTCGACAGTCTTCGTTCGGTTCACGCCGCAAAGCGCGGGCGCCAAGAGCGGCAACATCACGAACGCCAGCAGCGGTGCAACGACGCAGAATGTCGCCGTTAGCGGGACAGGTGTCGGCGAAACGGACGTCGCGATCTCAGGCGGCAATCTCGTTATCACTGACACGAACGGCGGCACGACTAACGACACGTTAACCATTTCGCTGGTCGGCGCGAACGTTCGCATTAACGATCCGAACCACCCGTTGACCGCAGGCGCGGGCGCGACCCAGATCGATGTGAACACCGTTGAAGTTCCGTTCGCTTCAATCAGCGGCAACATTCAAGTCAACACGCTCGGCGGCAACGACCTGCTGACGTTGAATTTCGGCGGCGGCAATCTTCTGCCCGCGGGTGGCTTAAGTTATGCCGGCGGTTCGCAGACTGCTTCGCCTGGCGATCGCTTAGCGATTGTTGGCGGCACGCAGGGCACTGTCACTTACAACTACTCGAGTCCCAACGACGGCAACGTCGTGATGTCGGCTTACGGCACGGTGACCTACACCGGTCTCGAACCGATCAGCAATAGCGGCAACGCGACTGACGTCGTTTTCAACCTGCCTGCGGGACCAAACGCCATCACGCTGGCTGACGACGGCGTGGGCGGCAACGGCATGTCGCGGCTCAGTGGCGCGACCATCGAACAAACCGATTTTGCGAATCCCAGCGGTTCAGTAACGGTGGCTGCGGGTAATGCCGCGGACACAATCGCTGTCAACGCACTGCCGGACCTGACCTCAACGCTATCGCTGACTGCGGGTGCAGCTTCTTTCGACACGATCACTTTCAGCGGCGCGGTCACACTTGCTGCTGGTAAGAATCTCAACGCCACTTCGTCGAGCCTGATCACGGTGAATGGCAACCTGACGACCAGCGGCGCCGGGGCAACTGCGCTAACGGCGGCGGACGTCAGTGGCAGCGGCAATCTGACGACGGGCGTGGGTGGCCTGACGGTTACCAATACCGGCACGAGCACGCTCAGCGGTGTCGTCGCCGGCGCGAACGCGACGTTGACCAAACAGGGAACCGGCACGCTCATTCTGAGTGCTGCGAATACTTACACCGGGGCCACGCTCGTTAATCAGGGCGTCTTAAGAGTTAACGGTTCAACTGCGGCCGCCAGCTTCGTGACGGTGAACAGTGGCGGGACGCTCGGCGGCAGCGGCACAGTTGGTGGTCCAGTGAACGTCAACAGCGGTGGCTCGATTGCTCCAGGCGCGAGTCCGGGAATCCTGAACACCGGCAACGTCGGCTTTGGCAGCGGCTCGACCTTCGCAGTTGAAATTGACGGAGCGACGGTCGGCACTGGCTACGATCAATTAAACGTCACCGGCACAGTGGCATTAGGCAATGCAACGCTCGCGCTGAGCGGCACCCACACGCCAATCGCCGGACAACAATTTGTGATCGTCAACAACGATCTCGCTGATGGCGTTACCGGCACGTTCAATGGCCTGGCGGAAGGCGCGACGATTACCAACTTCCTCGGGTCGGGTCTGAACGCAACGATTAGTTACGCCGGCGGCTCAAACACCAATGACGTCGTCTTGACGGTGGTTAGTCCCTGCACGCCGCCGAGCACGGTTTACGTCGACGATAGTTGGGTGGGTACACCGATCGGAACCGATCCTGACAGCGGCGGACCGGCTACAAACTTTGGTTGCGATTCGTTCGCCACGATTCAGGATGGCATCAACGGCGTCACCGCCGGCGGCACCGTTATCGTGCGTCCGGGCACTTACGCGGAAGCCATTCTCATCAATAAGTCGCTGAGCTTGCAGGGCGCGCAGTTTGGTCAAAACCCGAACACACGCTTCGCAGCGTTTGTCACTGGGCCCAACGGACCAAAAGCAAATCCAGCGATCGAGTCGATCATCACTGCGGCAGCGACCGCGCCCGCGAGTGCGGCTAATGACCCGGTGCATGTCGCTGCCAGCAACGTCAGCATCGACGGTTTCGTAGTTGACGGTAACAATCCGGCCTTGAATCAAACGGGCGCTCCGGTTATCGGTGGCGTCAACATCGATGCGCGCCGCGCGATTCAAACTGAAGATGCAGCCGGAACAGCTTTCCCGGCCAATAGCGTCACGGTGCAGTACAACGTGATGCAAAACTTCTCGCAGCGCGGCGTGGAGTTGATCAATGGCACGGCCAGTAACACGGCGCCGGACACCACCGGCAATGTGATTACCCAAAACCTGGTGCGCAACTTTGGCCTCGACGGCATCGTGCTCGCCTTCAACGCGTATGCAGACGTAACTTTCAATACGGTCCTAACTAACGACTTCCCAACCGAAGCCGGCATCTGGGTGCAGGATTTCCTGAACAGCGGCACGCCGCACACCACCAACATCAACAACAACAACGTCACGGTGGGCCAGGACAACTTCGGCGGTATCTGGGTGAATCTGGCTTACCTCGGCACGCTCAATATCAACAACAACACGGTCAATGCTGCCGGCAGTGTGACGAGCGGTTTTGACTTTACCTATGGCATTTACCTTTCATCACTGCGACCGGGAACGACGGCGAGTCTCAACGGCAACATCGTCGGGTCTTCAGGCGGCGAGTTTGATCGCGGCATCGCGTTGTGGAACGTGGGCACCAGTCCCACCACGACGACGGTCACCGGCGGCACGGTCGGCAAATCAGCGAAGGCGGTGACGTTGCACGACAACGATCCGAACTTCGGATTAGCAGGCAGCAATGCGGCCGCGAACATCAGTGGCGTGAGTATCGATGGCACAGGCGTCGGTTCGAGCGTCGGTATATTTGTTGACGCCAGCGGCTCCACCGGCGACACGGTTGCCATGGACATTTCCGGCAACACGTCAGTCAGCAACACAACTACGGCGATCTCAGTAGCGGGTGCGAACGCTTCGGCGAACGTGCACGACAACATCGCATCAATTCACAACAACACGACCGCGTTTAGTGTCAGCGGCGGTTCGGCCACGATCACCAGGAACCAGATCTACAGCAACACGACCAGTCTGCAGTTTGGTTCGAGCGGCACGGCGACGGCGCACTTCAATCGCATCATCTCCACGACCACCGCGATTGCCAATCCGAGTAACCTGACGCCAAACCTTGAGAACAACTGGTGGGGTTGCAACGCTGGTCCGGGCAATGCGGGCTGCGGCGCAGTCACCGGCACGGGCGCGGACTTCGATCCGTGGATCGTGCTCAAGGGTTCAGCTTCGCCCAACAGCATTACTCCGGGCGGCTCGTCCCTGGTAACCGCTGACATGACGCAGAACTCCAACAACGTTGTGCCGGTTGGTGGGCCAATCCCGAACGTCGCTGTCAGTTACTCGGCGACCAACGGCACGATGACGCCGACTTCAGGCACCATCACCAACGGCACCGATAGTTCGACCTTTAATTCCACCAACAGCAGCAATGCGGTGGCTACGATTACGGTTGATGGTCAGCCAGTGAACGTGCCGATTACCGTTACTGCGCCGTCGTTCTCCATCAATGACGTGACCATGGCCGAAGGCAATGGTGGTCCCGGCACCACCAGCTTTATTTTCACCATCACCAAGACGGGCGCCACTGCACTCAACTCGAGTGTCGACTACGCCACGCTCGACAGCAGTGCGACGTCGCCGTCTGATTTCACGGCGCTACCAACCACGAACGTAGTGTTCCTGCCGAGTGACACGACGAAGCAGGTCACTGTGTTCGTAAATGGCGACACCACGTTTGAACCGAATGAGCAGTTCAGCGTGCAGTTGTCCAATCCTTCCGGCGCGACGATCTCCGACCCGAGCGGCGTGGGCACGATTACGAACGATGATGCGTGCGCGGCGTTTGCGACGGTCTATGTCGACGACAGTTGGGTTGGCACCACGCCGGGAACTGATCCTGACGGTGTTGGACCAGCGACGAGCTTCGGTTGCGATTCGTTTGCGACGATCCAGGGTGGCGTTAACGGCGTCACGGCTGGTGGCACAGTGAATGTTGCCGCCGGTAATTACGTCGAGAACGTAACCATTCCGAAGGCGTTGACCTTAACCGGCGCGGGGGCGGGCAGTGTGTTTGTCTACCCGGCGATCTCTAATCCGAACTGCGGTGGCGGCGGCGGCGGCTCGCTGTGCGCCGGCGGCAGCAACATCATGCTGGTGCAGGCTGACAACGTAACCATCAGCGGCCTGACGCTCGATGGTGACAACACGAGTCTGGCGGGCGGCTTCAACGTTGGCGGCGCAAACGTCGATGCGCGCAACGGCATCATCACCAACCACCTGCTGGCCACTTACAACAATCTCGAAGTGCACCACCTGACGGTCAGGAATATTTACCTGCGTGGTGTCTATGCTTCGAGCGGTGGCAGTTTCAACTTCCACGACAACACGGTGCAGAACGTGCAGGCTGAGGCGGCGTCGATCGGTATGTTCAACTTCGGCGGCGCGGGCACGTTTACCAACAACAACGTCTCGCTGTGTAACGACGCGATTTCGTCGAACCACTCGCGCGGCACAACGTACACGGGCAACACCGTCACCACTTCCGCCAGCGGCATTCACACAGACAACGCGGGTGATGGCGGCGGCACTAACGACACCATCTCCGGCAACACTGTGACCAACGGCGGCTACGGGATCTGGGTCTTCGTGCCGTACAAGACGGTGAATGTACAGAACAACACGGTCACGAACATGGACGTTGGCTACGCCGTCTTTGGCGATTCCGGCGTCACCACTTCAACTCGGCCGACGATCGCGCCGGCGGAGACTCCGGTGCAAAACGGTAGACCGGCGCCGGCTTCAGTTAACGTTTTGGAACCTGAGTGGGTGCGGCTAAAACCGGCTAACACCTGGCAACGGATACCGAATGCGCCACCGGCGCCGCCTTATGCTGCTTCGTTCACCGGCAACACAGTCGACGGCCAGAACAAGGCGAACAGCACCGGCGTCTACTTCTCAACCAATCAACTTGGCTTCGGCTCAGGAAATCCGAAGGTCAAGTTCTTCAGCAACACCGTCGTCAACAACGTCGATGGTTTCTTCCTTGAAGCGGAAACGGGATTCACGCTCGAAACTGCAGCGAGCTTCAATCGCATCGTCAACAACACCAACTCCCAGGTTACGCAAAACACGGGCGTAGGCTTCGCCGGCACACTCAATGGCTCGATGGAAAATAACTGGTGGGGTTGCAACGCCGGCCCAGGCAACCTGGGCTGCGGCGTGGTGGTTGGCGCGGGCGTCGACTTCAATCCCTGGATCGTGCTCGGCATTTCTGCTTCACCCAGCACGATTCCCCCGGGTGGTTCAAGCACGATCACTGCCGACATGACACACAATTCGGCGGCCGCGGTGCCTTCAGTCACCGACTTCGTGCCGCAAGTGGCAGTCACGTTTGGCGCGACCAACGGAACCGTTTTCCCGACCAGCGGAACGATCACTAACGGTCAGGCAACGACTACGTTTACGTCTAATTCAACCAGCAGCGGCAGCGCCTCGGCGACAGTCGATAACCAGACAGTGTCGACGCCAATCAACGTCTCGGCGGCGAACACTTACACGTGGAGTCCGACGCTGGGAACGGATTGGACGCTGCCAGCGAACTGGACTCCGCTGCGCGTACTGCCGCAAGCCAACGACACGCTCGTCATCAACGGCACCACTACTCCGGCGCCCACGTTGACCAACATCCCGACGCAAACGATCGCGGGCCTGCACTTGATCAATGGCCCGTTAGCGATACTGCAAGCCGGCGGCACGAACACCTTGACGATCAATGGCGCGAGCGGCAGTGATTTGACCGTGCCGGCTAGTTCGTCGCTGACACTTAGCGGCGCAAACCCTCTGACGATCAAGGTTACTGGCGCTGGTTCAGCCGGTACCTTCGGCGGCGTCTTCGTCGAACTCAGCGGCGCGCACAAGTTGTTAGGTGACAGCGGCGCCGTCATTACTTTCCAGAACGGTTCGCTGGCTACTACCGGCACCGGCCTGACCACCAATCCGTTTGGTACCGGCGGGGCCGGCGACGGCAATGCCGGCTCAGTGATCTTTAACAATGGTTCAACTTACTCACACAACGGCGGACTCAGTCCGTTTGGTACGGCCGGCAATCCGTCAGTGGCTGTTTTCCAAACCGGAAGTTTGGCGCGCTGGTTTACTAACGGCGGCTTCCAGGCGAGCGGTCGCAGTTACGCTGATCTGCAAATTGGTGACGGCACCACCGCCGTCAACGTGAGCGATAGCGGCGCTGGTGATTTCCAGTTCGACAACCTGACGATCATGAGTACCGGTTCGACAAACTCTTCGTTGGTTTACACCGGCTCAGGCACGGCGCTGATCACGATTCGAGGTAACGTCTCGAGCACCGGCATAGGCAGCGGTTCGCTTTCAGATCTCACGCTGACGCCGGGCAGCCAGGGAACTCACATCAACAAGATTGGCGGCGGCACTCTCACCTTTAGCACGACCGGCAACACGCGCTCGATTGATCTCGAGAACGGCGCGACGATCGATAACACCCCAAACCCGACCACGCTCGCGTTGTCTCGCGTGGTGATCACCGGTATCTCTAATCCCCACTCCAACGAGATTTTTGTCGACACCGGATCGAGCATCACCGGCGGCAGCAGCGGTTACGTTGTTGGCGGTATCAACATGCAGTCAGTGCCCAACGGCAGCTTTGCGTATCCGGTGGGAACTGTGGGCGCCTACACGCCAGCGAATCTGACGAATGCGAGCGGCGGTGGCAACCTGCGAGTTGCAGTAAGGACTCCGCAACAACCAGTGCTGGCGCCCGCAACCTCGCTGCAGCGGTACTGGAGTCTCACCAGGGAAACCGGTTCACTCACGACCGATCTGACGTTCCATTATCTCGATGGCGATGTGGCTGGTAATGAAAACAATTACAAGCTGGTTATTGTCGAGAGTGGCAACGCGACGAGCTTCCCGAACGACGCGAACAACAACGTCAATCCGGCAGCTAATACTTTCTCGAAACTTGCGGTCCAGAATTTCTCTGATTGGACAGCGGCGGAACCGGCAGCGCCAACCGCAGTGAAGCTGACCGGCTTCACGGCGACGCGCTACGAAAACGGGGAAGTGCAACTCAACTGGCAGAGTGGCTATGAAGTCAGCAACCTCGGCTACAACATCTATCGCGAAGAGAACGGTAGACGAGTGGCCTTAACCCCGTCACTGATCGCCGGTTCGGCGTTGCTGGCGGGAGCACAAACGCAGTTGACGGCTGGCTTGTCTTACTCGTGGACGGACGACGGAGGTCAGCGGTCAGCGGTCAGCGGTCAGAAGTCCGGAGCCAACTACTGGCTGGAGGATGTTGATCTCAACGGGACGCGCACGCTGCATGGGCCAATCGCCGCGAGCGATTGCCGCAGTCTGGCATCGGGTTGCAAGGAACGCGGGCAGTCTTCGCGACTGTTGCGTGATCTGGCCGATCCGCAATCTGCCATTAGCAATCGCCAATCGTGGGTGCAGTTCAGCGGTTGGCCTGCAGGACAACGAACGGCAAACATCCCGACGGATGCCGACGATCTGGCGCGGCAACAGGCACTAGAGCAGCGGCCGGGCGTGAAGTTGTCAGTGAGTCGTGAAGGTTGGTATCGCGTGACGCAGCCAGAACTGATGGCTGCGGGTATGGACGCCCACATGGATGCTACCCACTTGCAGCTTTATGTGAATGGGCGAGCGATACCGCTGAAGCAATCTGGCGACGGCGTGCACTTGACCGGCGACGATTACATCGAGTTCTACGGTCAGGGACTTGACTCGACTACAGACGCGGCGCGCACTTACTTCCTGACACTCGCTGATGGTGTGGGCACGCGCATTCGCGCGCCGTTCGCGCAAGCACTGAACCCGCCGAGTGGAGCAACGAGCTTCGCTTACACGATTGAGCGCAAGGAGCGGATGATCTATTTCGCGTCTCTGCTGAATGGAGATGCGGAGAATTTCTTCGGTCAGATTGTGAGCAGCGGCGATACGAACTCGAGCCTGCCCGTCAGTCGTCTGGACAGTGAACAGACCGCGCAACTGGAGATCTCGCTACAGGGAGTAACCAGTGAAGGACACCACGTGCGCGTGTTACTGAACGGCAACGATCTGGGTTCGGTCAACTTTGACAACGCCACGCATGCCAGCGAAATCTTCACCGTGAGTGGCGCCGATCTGGTCGAAGGCGAAAACACGGTCACGTTGAAGGCGACCGGCGGAGAAGAAGACATCAGTCTCGTCGATGTGTTGCGGTTGACCTACAGTCACCAGTATGTGGCGGATAACAACTATCTGGCGCTGCTGGTTTCTGATCAGCAGACGAAGCAGTTTAGTGGTTTCGACAACGCCAACATTCGCGTGATTGATGTGACCAGTCCGGAAACGGTGAAGGAACTGACGCCGGCCGCCGAGGTCACACCACAGGCAGACGGGAGCTACGCGGTAGCGCTGCAGGTGCCCGGGGCGACGCCACTGAAACAGCACAAGTTGCTGGTGTTCGCTGAGAGCAGTCCGCAGCCAGTTGACGCAGTCCGCGAGAACCGTCCCTCGAGCTGGGCCGCAGAAACCGCGGGCGCTGATTACCTGCTGATCACTACCGGTGATTTGCAGGGGAGTGTGGAACCGCTGCGGCAGTTGCGTGCGGCGCAGGGGCTGGTGGTGAAGGTAGTTGATGTCGAGGATCTGTATGACGAGTTCACTTTTGGTGAACACTCACCTCAAGCCATTCGCGACTTCCTCGCGAAGGCGACGACTGACTGGACGCGGAAACCGCATTACGTCATGTTTGCGGGTGATGCCAGCTACGATCCGAAGAACTACCTCGGGCAGGGAATGAATGACCTGGTGCCGACAAAACTGATCGACACGACGCTGACAGAAGCGGCGAGTGACGATTGGCTGGCTGACTTCAATAACGACGGCATCGCGGACCTCGCGCTTGGACGTTTGCCCGTACGAACGGCCGCCGACCTGGACCTGGTGGTCGGCAAGCTGCTGGCTTACGAGGCAGCCACGCCTGATCCAGCGCGTGGCGCGCTGCTGGTGTCAGACACCGGCTTTGAAGCAGCGAACACGACAGTGCACACGCTGCTACCGTCAGGCTTGCCGGTCGTGACGATCAACCGCAGTGCGGCTGACGATGCGACGGTGCACAACCAGATCATCAGCGGGTTGAATCAGGGACCGCTGGTTACCAATTACATCGGACACGGTTCCAACGGTGTCTGGACCGGAGCCTCGCTGTTGTCGCTCGACGACGCTCCGACGCTGACAAACAACAGTCGACTGTCAGTCTTTACGATGATGACCTGTTACAACGGTTACTTCCAGAATGCCTTTAACGACAGTTTGGCGGAGGCGCTGTTGAAGTCGCAGGGTGGCGCAGTAGCAGTCTGGGCTTCGACGACGTTAACTGATCCGTCAGGTCAGAATGCAATTGACCAGGAGTTCTACCGGCTGCTGTTTGGGGCACAACCGGCAACGTTGGGCGACGCCGCGCGGTCCGCGAAGTTTGTGACCACCGATCAGAGTGTGCGTCGCACCTGGACGCTGTTCGGTGATCCGGCAATGCGGCTGCGGTAGTCCAAAGGCCAAGAGCCAAAGTCGAACGCCCAGCGCAACGCTGAGCGCGTAGCACGAACACGCTTTCACTACCATACGCAAACATCAAAGCACGCCTGTTAACTTACGGGGACGGCGGGCGTCCCCGCCCGCCGCTGAGCCCAGCGGGAAGAACTTTCCCTACCCTTCACTTTCATCGAAGAGCGCTAGCCAACTTACTGGGATCGCGGGCGTCCCCGCCCGCCGCTGAGCGCACAGCGCGAACAACTCTTTCATCACCATCCAACTTATCGAAGCTAGCCATCCTGGGTTCTTTGGCGTTGCACCTGGCGCTCGTTGCGGGCGGGGACGCCCGCGATCCCAGTAAGTTAACAGGCGTGCTTCGATGTTTGCGGATGGTAGCGATGTGCTGGTTCCAGCGAAGCCGCGAAGCCTTCAATCCTACCCTTTCCCGAACTTGCGAAACCACGCGCTACTAAAGGACCAATCTGCTGGTCTCGCGCACAGCTTCGCTTTCACCGGGTTGTTTTCAATGTAACGAATCGTCGTAAGAAAGTGTTTCTCGTTGCGAATGTAGCGGTCGTAGCATTCGTAAAACCAGAACTTCCCGCGACGCTGGAGGATCTTGTTTGCTTCATGCGCGGTAAAGGATTTGAGACTTTGTAATATCTGTTCAAGCTCATCACCTTCGCTTCGGGTCAGCAACGCATGAACGTGGTTGGGCATGATCACCCATGAGAAAAGCCGACATCGCTTGCGACCAAGATCCAGCAGTGCATCCTGGACTAGCTTGGCGACTTGGGGAATTCTCAGGAAACACTCGCCGTATCCCTGATCCAGGTATTTCTCAATTCGCATCTCTAACCATACCTTGCGTGGCTTTTCCTTCATGTAACTCAACTCTTTTTGCCAACGCTGGACGACTGTAGCGGGAACCGAATCCGCCAGGTGCATCGTGATGAATTGCGGAAGGGCAATGCCGTCGAAGTGCGGCAGGTAACCACGGGTGTGCCAACCCGCAGCCCGCATTGCGGCTTGATGAGGGTCGTCGATTAACGACATGGCTGGATCTTAGTTCAAGTGATCAGCTGGAAGCTTGTGCTTCGGAAAAAAGGCGAAATCTGAGTGGTGCAAGAAAACTTGTTTGGGCTGTCCTTCGCCTCATCGAAGCCTGCTAGCCAACTTACTGGGATCGCGGGCGTCCCCGCCCGCAACGAGCGCCAGGCGCAACGTCAAAGAACCCAGGATGGCTAGCTTCGATAAGTTGGATGGTGATGAAAGAGTTGTTCGCGCATTCGCGCTCATTGCGGGCGGGGACGCCCGCGATCCCAGTAAGTTGGCGAGCGCTCTTCGATGAAAGTGAAGGGTAGGGAAAGCGTTATCTTCGGCGTGCCACGTTGTTCCCGCTGGGCGTTCAATGCGGGCTGTCCCGCTTCTGCGCTGGCCAATGATAAATTTGCAATGGCAGATGATAGATTCAGTTTCCTGATCGCCCTGACCCTGTTACCCTGTCTCTCCTGAATCCTATTGTTAAAAAGCGAGTCTTGATCATCGTCTTCGTCGTGTACCTCGGCCTGGTAGCGGCGATCACAGTCTTGCCGGCGCGTCTCACCGCGTTTCATGTCCCCAGCTCAAACCACGTCAACCTCGTTCCGCTTGATTACTCGTTCCGCTGTTTCTTGATAGCCCCCCGACAGCAGGTGACTTCGTTTTGTTTGAAGAACACAGTCGGCAATTTGTTGCTCTTTCTGCCGCTGGGCATCCTGCTGCCGATCGCGAGCCCGCGGTTTCAGAACCTGCGAAGCGTAGTCCTATTTGCTCTTTGCATGTCGCTCAGCATCGAGACGATCCAGTTCATCCTCCGCTTCTTTGGGAATCTGCGCTCAGTGGACATCGATGATGTGCTGCTGAACACACTGGGCGCCGCGGTTGGGTTTGTGCTCTATCGGATTGTGACCAAAAGCAGGCGGTAAGCAAACGGAATTTTCAATATGTGTTTCAATTTATCATTGGTCATTGAAAGAGCGGGGGCAAGCCCGCCTTCCTCACCGCGTGCTGACCCGACTTGAGCCTCGAGCATTCGTTGAATGGCTTTCAAGTGCAGGCTTGCGGGTCAACTCCAAACATCTCAGGGTCAGGCAGGCCGGCTTGCCTCCGCTGATCGATGACAAATTTGAAATGATAAACGGAAAATCCCGTTTCCTTTTCTGATTTAACCTCTCCCTGTATTTCTGATAGCATCCACGCAATCATGACAACAGCAACCGACCAAATGACCGGCCAGGAGATCGTCGAACTATGTCGCCGGCACACACTTTTTGAATGGTCCGTCCAGTCCGCCGTCGATCCGATTCCGGTAGCGCGCGCGAAGGGAATTTATTTCTGGACGCCCGAAGGAAAACGCTTCATCGACTTCAACAGCCAGTTGATGTGCGTCAACATTGGCCACGGCGACGAGCGAGTAGTGCGCGCGATCAAGGAGCAGGCGGAAACGCTGCCTTACGCCAATCCCTTCATGGCCACCGATGTGCGCGCGCGCCTCGGCGCGAAGCTTGCGGAAATTACGCCGGGCGACATCGACACTTTCTTTTTCACGAACGGCGGCGCCGAAGCGAATGAAAATGCGATCCGCATCGCGCGTCTTTTCACCAAACGCCATAAGATTGCCGCGCGCTATCGCTCGTATCACGGTGGCACCGCGGGCAGTTTGACGTTGACTGGTGATCCCCGCCGCTGGGCTTCCGAGCCGGGCATTCCGGGCGTGATTCGCATTCCCGAGTTCTACCACGGCATCCAGCAGGGTTCCGACTCAACCGAGGAAGTGTTGCGCCGGACCGAAGAGATTCTGGAGCTTGAAGGTCCGCAAACCATCGCCGCGATCATCGTCGAACCGGTCACGGGAACGAACGGCATTTTGATTCCACCGGATGGTTACCTGGAAGGTTTGCGTGCGCTCTGCGACAAGTACGGCATCTTGTTAATTGCCGATGAAGTGATGGCGGGTTTCGGTCGCACCGGTGAATGGTTTGCCGTGGACAACTGGAAAGTTGTTCCCGATCTGATCTCGATGGCCAAAGGCCTGACCAGCGCTTACGTGCAACTGGGCGCAGTCGGCATGCGGCATCACATCGCCGAACACTTTCAGCAAAATACTTTCTGGGGCGGACTCACCTACAACAGTCACCCGCTGGCGTGTGCGGCCGCGCTCGCGACCATCGCGGTTTACGAAGAAGACAAGTTGCTGGAAAATGCGCGGCGCATGGGCGCGGTGATGAGTGAGTTGATGGAAGATCTACAGCAGCGTCACCCGTCGGTTGGCGCCACGCGCAACATTGCGCTCTTCGGCATCTTTGAACTGGTGCGGAACCGTGAGACGCGCGAACCGATGGCGCCCTTCAACGGCTCAGCGCCAGAGATGCAGGCGCTGGGTAAGTTTTTCCGCGAAGAGGGGCTTTACACTCTCGTTCGTTGGAACACGTTCTACACCAATCCGCCCTTGTGTATTACTGAGGATGAGTTGCGCGAGGCTTTTGCGATCATCGACCGCGGGTTGGAGATTACGGATAAGGCGGTCACTTAAATAGTCCAAAGTCCAACATCCGAAGTCTCTCTTAGCCGAGAAGGCTTTGGACCTTGGACGTTGGACTTTGGACCAGGCTTTGGTACCCGCGGCAGGGGTCGAACCTGCGACCTTTCGCTCCGGAGGCGAACGCTCTAATCCACTGAGCTACGCGGGCAGATTGGGTTTGGGAAAGATATCACAGCGCCGCATCTCGTTGAAATCCACCGGTAAGAAAACCAAAAAATGTATTAGGAATTTTCTCCAGGCTCATTCCACATTTGTCATTCCGATCCTTCCACCTTCATCGGATCTGGCCAGTCAACTTACTGGGATCGCGGGCGTCCCCGCCCGCAACGAGCCCCAGGCTCGACGCAAAGAACCAGGATATTCAGTTTCAATAAAGCATCTAGTAGTGTGAGGTTGTTCGCGCATTCGCGCTCATTGCGGGCGGGGACGCCCGCGATCCCAGTAAGTAAGCATTCGCGTTCCACCGCAAACGGATGGCACCCTAATTCCGCGACGCCAGCTGCTCAGAATAGACATTTGACGGCATTCACGTGGCAGGAACGCGAATGCTTACTTACTGGGATCGCGGGCATCCCCGCCCGCAACGAGCCGCAGGCTCGACGCCAAAGAACCCAGGATGGCTAGCTTCGATAAGTTGGATGGTGATGAAAGAGTTGTTCGCGCATTCGCGCTCATTGCGGGCGGGGACGCCCGCGGTCCCAGTAGGTGAGCATTCGCGTTCCACCGCAAACGGATGGCACCCTAATTCCGCGAACGCCAGCTGATCAGAGTAGACATTTGACGGCATTCACTTGGCAGGAACGCGAATGCTTACTTACTGGGATCGCGGGCGTCCCCGCCCGCAACGAGCCCCAGGCTCGACGCAAAAGAACCAGGATATTCAGTTTCAATTAAAGCATCTAGTAGTGTGAGGTTGTTCGCGCATTCGCGCTCATTGCGGGCGGGGACGCCCGCGATCCCAGTAAGTTGACTGGCCCGCTCCGATGAGGCGAAGGGGCAGCGAATGGAGAGTGAGACGTTGAAAATTCCGTCTTAGGCTGTGAGGTGCAGGATTGCTCTGACCAGCCAGAACGTGAGCGCAGCGATTGTGCCCGCAGCTGGAATCGTCAGAATCCACGCCCAGACGATTCGTCCCGCTACACCCCACTTAACCGCCGACAATCTCCGCGTGGCTCCGACGCCAACAATCGCGCCGGTAATTGTGTGCGTGGTCGACACTGGCGTGCCGGTGAGAGTCACATAAGCGAGTGTCAACGCGGCGCCGGTCTCGGCACAGAAACCGCCAATCGGTCGCAGCTTAGTAATCTTCGAGCCCATCGTGTGCACGATGCGCCAACCACCTGACAGCGTGCCCAGCGCGATCGCGGCGTGAGCCATCAACACTACCCAGATAGGAATCGGCGGGATTGATCCGTTCGGTCCGTAAGCAAGGACGCCGCCCGCTGCCAGCACCGCGGTTATGATGCCCATCGTTTTCTGCGCATCGTTGCCGCCGTGACCAAGCGAAAACGCGGCTGCGGAAAAAAGCTGGCCTTTACGAAAAAACTTGTCGACCGCTTTCGGAGTAGCGCGCCGGAAGATCCAGTGGACCGCGACCATCAAAGTAAAGCCGAGCACCATGCCGATCAACGGCGACAGCACGATGAATTTGATCGTGCGAAACCAAACTTCCGTTTTCAGTAGACCGTGAATGCCGCCAAACGCCGCGATGCCGGCGCCTGCATAGCCGCCGAGAAGTGCGTGTGAGCTGGAAGTGGGTAGGCCGAGATACCACGTTATCAGGTTCCAGACGATTGCTCCCAGCAGTGCGCACATCAGTACGTAAAGCCGCAGGTCGGCGCTGATCAAATCCATACGCACGCCGTCACCGATAGCCTTGGCGACGCGCGTACCAAAAACCGCAAAGGCAATGAAGTTAAAAAACGCAGCCCAGATCACCGCGATGCCCGGCGAAAGCACCCGGGTTGAGACCACGGTCGCGATGGAATTAGCAGCGTCGTGAAACCCGTTGATGTAATCGAAGACGAGTGCCAGGGCGACAAGCAGGATGACGAAGGCGAAGGTTGCGGTCATGGGGAAAAAGGTCTTTGGTCCTGGGACTCTGGTCTTTGTACTTCGTACTTTGCTCTTCGTTCTTTGCTTTTTGTACTTGGTTCGGAACCTGGCATCCGCAACCTCTAAGCTCTAAGTGCAAAGCACAAGATCCCAAGCCCACAGTCCAGTTTTTACGTATGTTTAATAATTACGCTTTCGATTATGTTGGCGACGTTCTCACAACGGTCAACCGCGGCCTCGAGCTTTTCGTAAACTTCTTTCCATTTCAGGACCGTTAACGCGTCGTGTGAGTCGTGAAATAATTGAGCGATGGCGGCGTGATAGATATCGTCGCCTTCATTCTCCAGGCGGTGAATCTCCACCAACCGTTGCGTCACATTCTTCGGCTTTTGCAACGTCGCGACGATCTCGCGCAGTTGTTCGGCCATGCGTTCGATGACACTGGCGAAACTCCGCGCGTAATCAGTTATTTCATGCACGTCGAAGATGATGATCGCGCGGGCCGCGTCGTCGATCAGGTCGACGATGTCGTCGAGCGCGGTAGACATCATGTAAATGTCTTCGCGATCGAAGGGCGTGATGAAAGATTTATTTAGCCGCGTCGAAATATTATGAGTCAGCTCGTCGCAGGCATGTTCCAAACCCTTGATTCGCTGCGCATATTCGGCGTAATCGTGGTTTTTGTCCGCCAGCATCTCCTTGAGTTCGCGGGCCGCGTCAGAGATGTAGCGGGTCATCTGAATGAACAAATCGAAGTACTGCTCTTCGCGTGGCAACAAATTAAGCAGGCCCATTTTGTGTTCCTTAATTTGGAAAACTAAACAGATTGGGTGGAAGAATGCGCACTATAGCCGAGCCGGTCGCAGGTTGTCTATCTGAATAACA
This sequence comes from Pyrinomonadaceae bacterium, assembly GCA_035472495.1. Lineage (GTDB taxonomy): Bacteria > Acidobacteriota > Blastocatellia > Pyrinomonadales > Pyrinomonadaceae > PSRF01. The sequence goes on from DATIPD010000013.1 coordinate 421,199, forward strand.
TCTGAATGTTGAGTTAAATGGTCTTTGGGTCTTTGTAGTTTGTGCTTTGAACTTTGCCCTTTGAACTTGGTTCGCGGTAAGACCCAAAACGACGACCCTGCGTTAATCCCGGACCCATAGTCCAAAGGCCCAAGACCGAGAACACTTGCAAAACCCTGATGTCGTCGTATATCAAAGGTGATGAATGACTGACAAAGACTATTTTGCTGAGGTCCAGGGTTTTCTGCGCCTGGAATCGGAAGCCATCGCGCGAACATGCACCCGCCTCGATGCGGGCCAAATCAAGCGGGCTGTGCAACTACTCGCATCGTGCAACGGCAAGATTGTGATTGTGGGTGTCGGCAAGTCGGGAATCATCGCCCAAAAAATTGCCGCGACGATGACCAGCACCGGCACTGGCGCGCTTCATCTTCATCCGTCTGACGCGCTACACGGCGGCATTGGCATCATCAACTCCGACGACGTCGTCATGATCTTGAGTAACAGCGGTGAGACCGATGAAATAATCGAGATGCTGCCGTACCTGAAACGTCGCGGCGTGCCGCTAATTGCGCTGGTCGGGAATTTGAACTCGACGCTCGCGCGACGCGCTGATGCGGTCGTTGATGGCTCCGTAGATCAGGAAGCGTGTCCCTTGAACCTGGCGCCGACAACCAGCACCACTGTCGCGCTGGCGCTAGGCGACGCGCTAGCCATGACTCTCATGCAGGTCAAAGGTCTGACTTCTGACGATTTCGCCGTCAATCATCCGGCCGGTCAACTCGGGAAGCGTCTGACGCTCACCGTGGCTGACTTAATGTACAGCGGATCTATGAATCCGACTATCTCGTTGAACGCAACCTGGGTCGACGCAGTCAAAGGAATTACTGCCGGCGGTCTTGGCGCGGTGAATGTGATTGACAATAACGGACGATTGGCGGGCATCATCACGGACGGCGATCTGCGACGCGCGATTCAGAACCACGATCCGGCAACGCTGGCCACGCTTCCATGTGACCAGCTGATGACGAAGAAGCCAGCCGTTGCGAATCCGGAACTGCTTGCCTACGACGCGCTCCGGCTGATGGAGGATCGACCCTCACAGATTTCAGTGCTGCCGGTAGTTGATGGAGATGGAGCTTGCGTGGGGCTGATTCGCGTGCACGACATTGTGCGGAGTGGACTCTAACGAAGTCCAAAGTCCAAAGTCAAAACTAAGATTACTCAGTTTCCAGAGACAGACTTTGAACGCTGGACATTGGACTTTGGACCAATTCCGGACTTTGGACGTTGGACATTGGACTTTGGACAATCGGTGGCGGCATGTCCACGATGTCCCAGGCGGAACGCACGCGCAGAAGTTTCGACATCAGGCCCGCATGCATAATGTGACCACTCCGCTCAGCAACGACTTTGCCGAGAATGGGCATGCCCAGCAGCGCCAGGTCGCCGATAATGTCCAGAATCTTGTGACGCACAAACTCATCCCGGAACCGCAGTCCTGTCTTATTCAACATACCATCGGGAGTCAGCACGATGGCGTTGTCCAGCGAGCCGCCACGGATCAGGTTCGCTCGTCGCAGCGCCTCAATCTCGTCAGTGAAACCAAATGTGCGCGCAGCCGCGATTTCCCGACTGAAGGCGCCGTTGTTCAAGTCAATCGAAAACTGCTGCACGCCAATCATCGGGTGCGGGAAGTCGATGAGACAGTCGATCTGATAATGATCGCCAGGCTCGACGCTGATCCGGCGGTTGCCTTGTTCAAAAGAAACGCGCTCGCGCACCAGCAACGCGCGTCGCGCGAGCGGCTGGTTAACAATCCCCGCGCGTTCAATCATCTCCGCAAAAACTTCTGCCGAGCCATCGAGGATCGGAATCTCGAGGTTGTCGACTTCGATGTAAACGTTGTCGACGTCGAGTCCGCGCAGCGCCGAGAGCAGATGCTCAACGGTCGATAGCATTACGCCGGTGCGCATCAACGTGGTGGCATAACCGCAATGCGCCACCGATTCAACGGTGGCCGGGATTTCAAAGCCGCCGAGGTCCATCCGGCGAAAAACGTAACCGGTGTCTGGTGGCGCCGGCGCCAGGCGCACATGGACCGGCACGGCTGTGTGAAGTCCAATGCCGTCGGTTTCAACTGAAGAAGCGAGCGTAGTTTGTTTGGTCAAGCCTGATTAGCCCCTGGGGAGATATATGATCGCGTAACGTTAATTTCTGAGCAATGCTTGTGCCGAGTTTCTGTTAAGCAAATAGCACCTTCAGTAGAAAACGTTGTTGCGTATAAGCGACATCTCGCGAAGAACTGTGGCATCCGTTGATCTATCAAGTCTGTGGCATCCGTTGTTCTATCAAGTGTTGGTACCATCCGCCCAATCAAAGCACACAAGTCAACTTACTGGGATCGCGGGCGCCCCCGCCCGCAAATGAGCAGCATGAACACACGCTGCCGCTGCCCATCAGCTTCAGCGGAGCGCGCTAGTCAACTTACTGGGATCGCGGGCGCCCCCGCCCGCAATGAGCGCGAATGCGCGAACAACCCTCTCGCTGCCATATACTTTGTCGAACTTGAATCTGGTTCATTTAATGTCGAGCTTGGTGTTTACAGCGGGCGGGGACGCCCGCGGTCCCTGTGAGTTGGCAGGCGTGCTGCGATGTTTGCGGATGGTAGCGCGAGAAGAGTTCGCGCGCTGCGCGCTCATTAGCGGGCGGGGACGCCCGCGGTCCCAGTAAGTTGACTGGCGCGCTGCGATGAAGTGATGGGCAGAATCAGTGTTGTTCGCACTGCGCGCTCACAGTAAACCTCTCCAAAGTTACTGTTTCATGAACCGTGTTTGACACTCCAAAAACGCCTCTCTATCATCGAAACACATGCCAACATCACAAGCTTCTGCTGGCAATCACAAGCCAGTCGAGCGAGTTTTTTTGATCGACTCGATGTCGCACATCTTTCGCGCGTTCTTCGCGCCGATGGCGAATCGGGCCGCGCCGCTCGCTACTTCCTACGGTCAGGTGACGCAGGCCGTTTATATCTTCACCAACATGCTGCGAAAGCTGTTGACCGATGAAAAGCCTGACTACATCGCGGCCATCTTTGAATCCGGCGAGAAGACTTTTCGTCACGAAACGTTTGCCGACTACAAAGCTAATCGCCTGGCGATGCCTGAAGATCTCGCTTCGCAACTGCCTTACATAATTCGACTGTGTGAAGCGCTGAACATTCCGGTCATCAACGCGCCGGGCTTTGAGGCAGACGATGTTATCGGCACGCTGGCTGTGAAAGTCGCTGATGCCGGCCTGCAAGCCGTGATCGTTTCCAATGACAAGGACATGTGTCAGCTGGTCCACGATCCTAAAGTCGTGTGCATGCGACTAAATTCCCAGGTGGTGAAGCGCAAGGAATATGTCCCGCCCGTTGAGTTGTGCGATGAAGCCTGGGTAGAAAAAAAGTTTGGCGTACCGGCAGATAAAGTCGTCGACCTGCTTGGTTTGATGGGCGATTCGATTGACAACATTCCGGGCGCGCCGGGCATCGGCGCCAAAGGCGCCGTGCAAGTCATCACCCAGTTTGGTTCGATTGAAGAAGCGCTGCAGCGTTGGGAAGAGGTCAAGCACAAAACCTACCGTGAATCGCTGCGCGACAACGCGGATATCATTCGACAATCTCGTGAACTCGCGCGCATCCGTCTCGATCTCGATGTCGACCTCGATCTGGAAAAGATTCGCACCAAACTGCCAGATCGCGCGGCGGCCTATGAGCTGTTCAAAGAACTCGAGTTCGCAAACCTGACGCGCGAGTTTGCGGATGCCGCAAGCGTGAGTCCGGCTGCGAGCAAAGGCCAGCTCAACTACAAACTGGTAGCGTCGCAAAGCGAACTCGAGAAGCTGATTAAGAATCTCTGGGACGCGGAAAGCGTGGCTATCGCGATAGCCGATCCGGCAAATGTTATAACTGACGGACCAAAGCCCGGCGAACTTCCGCTTGAGCCTTGTCCGACAGATTTCGATGTGCCTTTGGGCCTCGCGTTTTCTACGGCTGACAACAGCGCTTCATTTGTCGACTTCAGCAAGTTCTCCGATCGCGACGCGTTGCTAACTTCGCTTCGTGAAGTGTTGGCCAATGGACTGCTGGAAAAATCTGTCCATGACTTAAAGCGCGCGGTTGGTTTGCTGGAACGATTGAACGTTACGCTCGAGGGTGTAAAAGACGACACGTTGCTGGCGGCGTATTTGCTTGATCCAAGTCGCAGTAAGTACGACCTCCTCGATCTGGCGCGCGAAGCGGTCGGAGTTGAGGAAATACCGGCGCCGGCAAAGGGTTGGGCGGAGTTGTCCTGGCAAACTGCCGCAGCGGCGGACCTCACCGCGCGCACGGCGAAGGTGCTGCATGCGCGCATCCTCGAAAAGAAGTTAGAAACAATTTACAGCGAGATGGAATTGCCGCTCGCGCCGTTGCTCCACCGTATGGAGCGTGCGGGTTTGAAAGTTGATCGGACTGTGCTCGCGGATTTGTCCAGTTATCTTGGTCTGGAACTCAAGAAATTAACCATCAAGATTTACGACCTGGCGGGCAGGGAATTCAACATTGGTTCGCCTAAACAAGTTGGCGACGTGCTGTCCGAACTGGAGATGACTTCGGGCCGGAAAACTTCCACCGGTCGCATCTCGACGAGCAAAGCGGTGTTGGAAGAACTGGCGCAAAGTTTTGAGTTGCCGCGTTTGATTATTGAGTATCGTGAGCTCGATAAGTTGAAAAGTGTTTACACTGATGCGCTACCGCACCAGATCGCTCCTGACGGCCGCATCCATTGCCTGCTGAATCAAACCGTAGCTGCAACGGGCCGGCTTTCCTCGAGCGAACCCAACCTGCAAAACATTCCGATTCGCACCGAGATGGGCCGGCGCATCCGGCGTTCGTTCGTTGCGGAAAAAGGGTACAAGATTATTTCGGCGGATTATTCACAGCTTGAACTGCGGCTGCTGGCCCACATCACACAAGATGCCGTGATGCTCGAGGCGTTTCAAAAAGGTGAGGACATTCACGCGCGCACTGCCCGCCTGGTGTTTGGCGCGAAGACCGATGCCGAACTCAAGGAGGCGCGTCGCTTCGCAAAAATTGTGAACTTCGCGATTGCGTACGCGATCGAACCGTGGGGCTTGTCGCAGCGCGTGGGGATCTCCCGGCCGGAAGCGAAAAAAGTTATTGAGGATTACTACAATACTTACAAAGGCGTGCGTCGTTACATGGAGGAAGTTCCGGTGCGGGCGCGCGAGCATGGTTATGTGCGCTCAATCTACGGCCGCATTCGCCCGCTGCAGGGCATCAACGATCGCAACGCCAACATTCGTAAGGCGGCTGAACGCGAAGCGATCAACATGCCGATTCAGGGTACGGCCAGCGACATCGTAAAGATCGCGATGCTGAAAGTTGACGAAGAGTTCAAGCGGGAGGGTGTGGACGCGCGTTTGCTGATGCAAGTACACGACGAGTTGTTGGTCGAGGCACCGGCGGCGGAAGCAGAACGCGCCGCCGCGATCCTAAAACGTGAGATGGAAGCCGCGGTTAGTTTGGACGTTCCGCTGATCGTGGATGTCGGCATAGCGGACAACTGGATGGACGCGAAACCGTAAGAAAGTCCAATGTCTAAGGTCCAAAGTCCGGAGCTGATTCAAGCGGTTCAGAGTTCAACGTTTAGGTTGCTCTTCTGCCGGAACCAAGCTGACGCCTGGTCTCTGAACTGGTTGCGTCTTTCGGCTGCTTGACTTTGGATTTTGGACAATGGACTTTAGACCAGAATTAGATGAGCGATAACGAACGCAAAAACTCTGATTCCGGTGACGATGTCGAGGCAACCGGATTTGTCTACCGGAAAGTTGCGAGCGCCAACACTCAGCTCTCAGCCACTCCCCCGCCGAAAGGCAGCATCTGGAGCCGCGAACTTTCTCCGGCCCTGCTTCCGCTGCTGGTTGGTTTTCTGCTGTTGTTGATTTTCATCTTCACGGTTGGCTACATCAGCGCCACCCAAACCGAGAATGTGCGACTGGCAGTGTTGGATCTCGAGCAACAACACGCCGCCAAGCTCAGCATGTTGCTCAAACTTCGTCTGGCCGTAACCCAGCTAAATAACGAGGCTCGCAAGCGCGACGAAGCGCGGGCGCGCGCCGAAACTGATACTCGCCTCGAACTAAAACCACCGTTTGAGATTCGTTTGAACAGTGCGCGCAGTGATTTGCGTCAACTAATCCGCGAGGCTAATCGTCCGAGTCTAATGAGTGATCCGGGCTGGCGACAACTCGGGAATGATCTGCAAACCTACCTGGCAGTGACCGAAGACCCGCGCCGTTATTCGCTTGAAGGGTTCGACAAGTTTGACGCTGTCGATAAGGAAATAGATGCGTTGCTAAACCAATCCACCGAAGCCCAGGATGAAGTTTTTCGTCAGAGCGATGCGATTCAACGGCAAGCAGGGCGATCGATTCGAAACTGGACGATTGTAGCGCTGCTCTTCGGCGCGCTGGTTGCGGCCGGAACGATTTGGGAAATACAACGTCGCTTCGGCGAAATGCGCCGCAGCGTCGATCTGTCGAAACGCGAACGTGCTTTCACCAGTCAACTGTTGCAGGGAATGGTCAGTGCGGTGGTAGCAGTTGACGAGAACGATCGCATCCGCAGCGCCAACGCTGCGTTTTTCAAAATCTTTCCCCGCGCGACTATTGGCGCCTCGCTCTACGAAAAATTCGCTTCAGACGCCGCTTTGAAAATGCTGGAAGCCGCCGCGGCTACGCGCACGGACCAGGCCTCGTACCGCGGTCGTTGGGTCTGCCCGGCTGGTGAAGACTGCGATAAAGAACAAACTTTTGATGTTTATTCTTCGCCGCTGGAAATCGACGCAGCGCGCGGTCAGATCCTGACGCTGGTTGATGTGACGGAAGCGGCCGAGGCTGAACGCGGTTTGCGCCGCCAGGAATCGTTGGCTGCCGTCGGACAGGCGACCGCGCAAGTGGCCCACGAAATCAGAAATCCATTGGGCAGTATTCGTCTGGGCGTTTCGATGTTGCGCGATAGCGTGACTGACAAAGAAGGCCTGAACACTATTGAACTGGTGGAACGCGGCATCAAGCACTTGAACAAGTTGGTCGTTGATGTAGCCCAGTTCTCCCGACGCAAAGCCCTCGAGCAGCAGAACGTCGATCTGCATCAGTTAATTAATCACAGTCTGGATTTAGTCGCCGACAAGATCAGGGAGAAGGAAACTCCAGTCGAAAAGACCCTGTCGCCGGAGACGATGATTGGCCACTGGGATCCGGATCAACTGAACCAGGTGTTCGTGAATATTATTGCCAACGCGATTGATGCCAGCCCGAAGCGGGCTGCGGTGAGCATCATCACGGAAGCCGTTTATGTCGACTCAACTGCGGACGACCCGCTGACAAAAAAAGCGCGCGTGACAATTACTGACCACGGCAGCGGCATGGATCGATCCACGATCGATCGAATCTTCGAGCCGTTCTTTTCCACGAAAAAACGCGGCACGGGGCTGGGGCTGGCGATCGTGAAACAGATTGTCGAGCAGCATGACGGAACGATCAGCCTTGAGAGTGAACCGGGGAAGGGTACCAAGTTTGTGATTGACCTGCCGCTGTGAGTATCTCGCTGCCCTCAACCTCACTCCGGTGAGGTTAAGCGCGACGGAGCGGCGAATGGGCTGGAAATATCGTTATTCAGTTCTTCCCAATTGCTTTAAACGCCTTGCGCGCTGCCGCAATCGTTTCATCAATCACCAGGTTCGTGTGCGACACGCTGACGAAGCCGGCTTCGAATTGTGACGGCGCCAGATAAACTCCCTCAGCCAACATCCTATGGAAGAACTTGCCGTAGAGTTCGCGGTTGCTCAGGTTGGCGGTGGCCCAGTTCGTCACCGGCTTGCTTGTAAAGAATGTAGTCCACATCGACCCAACGCGATTTGTAAGCGTTTCGACTCCAGCCTCCGCCGCTGCTTGAGATAGGCCGTCGCATAATCTTGCAGAATGCTCTTCGAGATGTTCGTAGACTTTCTTGTCCTTAAGTCGTTGCAAAGTTAACAAGCCCGCGGTCATCGCCAGCGGGTTTCCCGAAAGCGTTCCGGCCTGGTAGATGGAACCGGCGGGGGCAACATTTCGCATCAAGTCGCGGCTCCCGCCGTAAGCACCGACCGGCAAACCACCGCCGATAATTTTCCCGAGGCACGTAATGTCGGGCATCACTCCGTAGAGTTCCTGCGCGCCGCCGCGAGCTACGCGGAAGCCAGTCATCACTTCATCAAAAATTAATAACGCGCCATTTGTTTTCGTAAGTTCGCGGACTTCATTCAGGAAGCCCGGCAAGGGAGGAACGCAACCCATGTTGCCCACCACCGGCTCGATGATTACTGCCGCGATGTCCTGGTGTTGTTTGAAAACTTCTGCGAGCGCGTTGCTGTCGTTGAAGGGAGCGGTGAGCGTGTGTTGGGCCAACGAAGCGGGCACGCCCGGACTATCAGGCAGTCCCAGCGTAGCGACACCCGAACCTGCTTTGACCAGCAAACTGTCCGCGTGTCCGTGATAGCAACCTTCAAACTTAACGATCTTGTCGCGGCCAATGACACCGCGAGCGAGACGAATCGCAGACATCGTCGCTTCGGTACCGCTATTTACCATGCGCACCATTTCGATCGAAGGAACAGCGGCGACGATTTCTTCCGCGAGTTGCACTTCCAATTCGTTGGGCGCGCCGAAGCTGGTGCCGTTGGCTGCGACTGCCGCGAGTGCGTCAACGATTTTTGCGTCTGCGTGACCAAGAATCATCGGCCCCCACGAGCCGACGTAATCGATCAGCATGCGGCCGTCAACGTCCACGATCGTCGGTCCACTAGCGCTGCGGATGAACAACGGCGTGCCGCCCACGCCGCGAAAAGCGCGCACCGGCGAGTTGACGCCACCGGGCAACAATTCAAGCGCTCGCGCGAACAAAGCTGCCGATTTATCTGGTTCTTTTTCTGGTGTGGACATAGCGATTCCAGAATAGCAACAGTTGGTTGACTTAACTAGGGCGCCATTTGCTTCATCGAACTGCGCTCGTGTCGCTGCCATCCGCTTCATCACAGAGCACAAGCCAACTTACTGGGATCGCGGGCGTCCCCGCCCGCAGTGAGCCCAGGCTCGACGTCAAAAGAACCAGGATGTTTAGTTTCAAGAAAGCGTCCCGTAGCGTTGTTCGCGCGCTGGGCGCTCAGTTGCGGGCGGGGACGCCCGCGGTCCCAGTAAGTTGGCAGGCGTGCTGCGATGTTTGCGGATGGTAACGCGAGAAGAGTTCGCGCGCTGACGCGCTCTGCTGGAGTGAAGGGTGGGCAGAGTTGGTCGTGCAATGCGTTAGGTGCGTGGCTATCCGCACTTTCCCCCGTTGTAGTAACATTAACCGTCAACCGGCCTAACGTTCTTCGTGAATTAATCCAGCAGCACCAGGAGACCACTGTTCATGATGCACTCGTCCTCGTTCCGTTCCAAATTTCTTATGCCTACTAGCGCACAGCGTTTTCTTCCGCTCGCATTGCTCGCACTTTTGATCGCGTTACCGGTTTACGTTTTCGCCCAGGAAGAAAGGGCCGCGGAGAAAACGGAGCGACAGAAAGCGCAGCAGGAAGCTGCGGCAAAACAGCAAGCGTCGCCCGAGCCGCCCAAGTCTGGTGGTGACCCGACCGCAAAGAAACCTGAAGACGAGAAAGCTGAAGAGAAACCGGCTGACCCGATGTCGTCACCCACGTTCAATGCTTTGCGTCTCCGTTCGATCGGTCCGGCATTCACGTCGGGGCGCGTCGCCGCTTTTGCCGTCGATCCCAACAACCCCTCGCATTACTTCGTCGCTGCGGCATCAGGTGGCGTTTGGAAAACCATGAACAACGGTACGACGTGGACTCCAGTCTTCGACAAGGAAGCCTCGTACTCAATCGGCGCGATCACGCTCGATCCAAAAAATCCGCTCACGGTTTGGGTGGGCACGGGTGAGAACAACAGCCAGCGAAGCGTTTCTTACGGCAATGGCATTTACCGTTCTGACGATGGCGGCCTGTCCTGGAAGAACCTTGGTCTTAAAGCTTCGGAACACATCGGGCGAATCGCGATTGATCCGAGAGATTCAAGTGTTGTTTACGTCGCAGCGCAGGGCCCGCTCTGGGGACCAGGTGGCGATCGCGGTCTTTACAAAACGACTGACAACGGCAAGACCTGGAAAAAGATCCTGTCGATCAGCGACAACACCGGTGTCTCAGATATCGTCATCGACCCCGGCACGCCGGACACGATTTACGCTTCTGCTTATCAGCGACGTCGACACATGTGGACGTTGATCAACGGCGGGCCGGAGAGCGCGCTTTACAAATCGACTGATGGCGGCGCGAGCTGGGAGAAGTTGAAAGCGGGACTGCCTTCAGTGGAGTTGGGGCGCATCGGTCTGGCAATTTCACCAGTTGATAACAATGTTCTGTACGCGACGGTCGAAGCGGCAGACAAAAAGGGCGGCATCTTTCGTTCAACTGATCGCGGCGGTAGTTGGGAACGACGAAACGAGTATGACGTGACGGCGATGTACTACTCGCGGATTGTTGCCGATCCCAAAGACGTCGATCGCATCTACATCATGAATGTTTTTGTGATGGTTTCGGATGACGGTGGCAAAACATTGCGACGGCTCGGCGAAAAATCCAAACACGTTGACAACCATGACATCTGGGTCGACCCGAAGAACACCGATCACTATTTAGTCGGCTGCGACGGCGGTGTTTATGAGAGTTACGATCGCGGCGTGAATTGGGAATTCAAACGCAACCTGCCGATCACGCAGTTCTACGACATCACCACCGACAACGACCTGCCGTTCTACAACGTCTTCGGCGGCACGCAGGACAACTTCAGCTTCGGCGGGCCATCGCGCACGCGTAGCGCGTCGGGCATTACAAATTCCGATTGGTTCGTCACACAGGGCGGCGATGGTTTCCGCAGTCAGGTCGATCCCGAAGATCCCAATACGATCTATGCCGAACTTCAGAATGGGACGCTGGTGCGGTTCGACAAACGCACCGGAGAACGGATGGGAATTCAACCTGCATCGGGTCGCGGCGAAGCGCCACTCCGGTGGAATTGGGACGCGCCCTTCATCATTAGTCCCCACTTGCACACCCGTCTCTATTTTGCAGCGGACAAACTTTTCCGCAGCGACGACCGCGGTGATACCTGGCAAGTGGTTAGCGGTCAACTTTCGCGCAACCTCGATCGCGACAAGTTGCAGGTAATGGGCCGTGTCTGGAGTATCGACGCGGTTGCGAAAAATGCTTCAACGGCGTTCTTTGGCAACGCTTCGGCCGTGGCTGAGTCACCCAAAAAGGAAGGCTTGATTTATGTAGGCACTGATGACGGTCTGATTCAGGTGACTGAAGATGGTGGAAAAAACTGGCGCAAGATAGAAACATTTCCCGGCGTTGGTGACATGGCTTACGTTAGCCGCATCGTCACATCCAATCACGACGCGAACACAGTTTACGTCGCCTTTGAGAACCACCAGAACGCCGACTTCAAAGCTTATCTTTTGAAGAGCACTGATGCTGGTCGTACCTGGGTTTCAGTCGCCGGCAATCTGCCGAAAACCTATCCGGTGTGGGCAATTGCGGAGGACCACGTCAACCCGAATTTGCTTTTTGTCGGCAATGAGTTTGGGCTGTACTTCACTATTGATGGCGGGCAGAAATGGATTCAATTGAAGGGTGGCTTGCCGACGATTCAAGTGCGCGATATGGCAATACAGAAACGCGAGAATGATCTGGTAGTGGGCACGTTCGGCCGTGGTGTTTACATTCTGGACAATTACACGCCGCTGCGTCTGCTTAGGCCGGAGATGCTCAAGCAGGAGGCGCAGCTTTTCCCGGTAAAAAACGCGCTCATGTACATTCAATCGCAACCGTTGGGTGGACGCGGAAAGAGTTTTCAAGGCGAGTCGTATTACACGGCAGAGAACCCCCCGTTCGGTGCCACCTTCACTTACTATCTAAAAGAGGAACTGAAAACCAGGAAGGCTAAAAGACAGGCGGCCGAAAAGGAAGCGGCGAAAAAGAACACGCCGATGGCTTTTCCGTCACCGGCCGAACTGAGTGCTGAAGAGGAAGAGGAAGCCCCGACGGTTATCTTCACGGTGACTGACTCGAGTGGTCGCGTTGTGCGACGTCTTACCGGTCCGGTTACTGCGGGAATGCAGCGCGTCACGTGGGACTTGCGTTATCCACCAACGACACTGCCGCCGCCGCCGAATCCAGAAACGGAAGATCCGTTTAATGAAGGACCGGCGGGGCCGCTGGTCATGCCAGGCACTTACAAAGTTTCCGTAGCGAAGCGCGTTGATGGAGTGTTGACACCGCTGGCTCAGGCGCAGGAGTTTCAGATTGTCGTGCTCGGTCAGGAAGGAATGTCGACTTCCGATCGCGCGGCGCTGGTTGAGTTTCAGCAAAAAGTTGCGCGACTGCAGCGCGCAGTACAGGGCGCGCTTGATACCGCAAACGCTTTGAAGCCACGACTCGTTTTGATCCGCAGGGCCCTGCTGGAGACTCCGAACGCGGGAGACAAACTACTTGATGACGCGAGTGCCCTCGATAAGCGCACGAATGATATTTTGCGCTCGTTACGCGGCGATAACGCCCTTCGCGCGCGCAACATCAACCTGCCGCCGTCGATCAGCGAACGCGTCGGCGATATAGTTGGCTCGCAGCGAATGTCTACTTCGCGGCCGACCCAGACACAGATCAATCAGTACGCAGCCGCGGCACAGGATTTTGAAGTGACGCTGGCGCAATTGCGACAACTGATTGAAGGTGATCTGTTGCGACTGGAAAAACAAATGGAAGCAGCCGGCGCCCCCTGGACGCCCGGCCGCATTCCGGAATGGAAAGATCAGTAGTGGTAGCACTCCAAAGAGAAGCGCCATTTTCGGAGGAATAAATGCTTAACATTCGTTCAATTGCCTTCGTCTTCTTGCTGTCAGTTAATTGCCTGGCGGTCTCGCAGTTTTCAATCTCGAGCCATGTCGCTGACGCGAGTAAGCACGTGCCCACCATCGACGAGTTGTTGACACTCAAGTCGCTCGGCGGCGCCCAGATTTCGCCTGACGGCAAACTCGTCGCGTACACGGTTACTTATGCTGACTTCAAGCCGGATGCGTTCGTTACTCAACTCTGGCTGGCTGAGGTTGGCAACGGCAAGTCTATTCAGTTGACCCGCGGTGAAAAATCTTCGACGTCGCCGCGTTGGTCGCCAAATGGCGAGTGGCTCGCGTTTCTAAGTAATCGCATCGAAGACAAAAACCAAATCTTCGTCATCAATCCTGCCGGCGGCGAAGCGATACAGCTCACGAAATCAGAAACCGCCATCAGCAGCTTTGCGTGGTCGGAAGATGGACACAGCATTGCCTACACGGCGACCGAACCCCCGCCGCCCAGCTCAAAAGAACGGAAAGAGTATCTGGGTGATTACGAGGTCATCCGCAAGGAGTACATGTTTTCACACCTTTGGACATTTGACGTTAGTGAAGCGTTGAACGGCACGCTCGTGGGTAAGCAACGAACCAAAAAGAAAGAATTCAGTGTCGACTCTTTTGCCTGGTCGCGCGACGGCTCTAAAATCGCGTTCAGCGCTACCTTGAACCCGGACCTGATTCAAGGTGTGACCTCGGACGTGTACGTTCTGAAACTTGCTGACGATTCGGTAACGAAGCTGGTTTCGCAGCCCGGACCTGACAGCAATCCACGCTGGTCGCCGGATGGCAAACAATTAGTGTTCTCGTCCGCGATGGGAGAGACGCGGTTTTTTGCGACTAACTCCCGCCTCGCAATCGTGTCAGCTGACGGTGGTGCGGCACACTCCGTAAGCGATGGCTTCGACGAGAATCCCGGCTTGATTGACTGGCGTGATGACGGAATTTATTTTGCCGGTCAGCAGAAAACTGCGTCACACCTTTATCGCATAGATCCGGCAACCGGAAAAATCACGCGCATTTCGAGTCCCGATAACCTGATGGCCGGCGGTTTTTCTTTCACGCCCGACGGGAAACAGATGGCATTTACTGCGACATCGCCAACCTCGCTAAACGAAATCTTTGTGACGCCAACCGCAAGCTTCTCGCCGCGAGCGATTACGAACATCAGTGAACAGGCAAAATCTCTGCAACTCGGAACCCGAGAGCTGATTTCGTGGAAGAGTACTGACGGCAGCGAAATTGAAGGCGTTTTGATCAAACCGTCAGATTTTGATCCCGACAAAAAGTATCCGCTGCTTTGCATCATTCACGGCGGTCCGACCGGTATCGATCGTCCGGTACTGTTGACGCCTGATGCGCGCTACTATCCGGCCGACATTTGGGTGGCGCGCGGCGCCCTCGTACTGAAAGTTAATTATCGCGGCAGCGCCGGCTACGGCGAAAAATTCCGTCAGCTGAATGTGCGCAATCTCGGAGTGGGCGATGCCTGGGACGTCTTGTCAGGCGTTGATAACCTGATCAGCAAAGGTTGGGTCGACAAAAACAGAGTGGCCTGCATGGGTTGGAGCCAGGGTGGTTACATCTCGGCGTTTCTGACCGCGTCGTCTGATCGCTTTGTCGCGATCTCGGTGGGCGCCGGCATTTCGGATTGGTCGACTTACTACTACAACACCGACATTACGCCGTTTACCATAAACTACCTCGGCAAAAACCCCGTCGAAGACCCGGAAATTTATCAAAAGACTTCGCCGATTTCTTATATCAAGCATGCGCGCACGCCGACCTTGATTCAGCATGGCGAACTCGATCGCCGTGTGCCCATCGCGAATGCTTACGAATTGCGACAAGCGTTGGAGGACAAAGGCGTTCATGTTGAGATGATCGTCTACAAAGGTTTTGGTCACGGCATTAACAAACCGAGAGCCATGCGCGCCGTGATGAATCACAACCTGGCGTGGTTCAATCACTACATCTGGAACGATCCGCTTCCTGATTTCGCCAGTCCAACCTTGCCGAAGAAAGAAACCAAAGACACCGACAAGAAGACGGCTGATAACTAATGCCTTTAGATCCCGGAAGCACGTTTGGTCGCTATGAAATCCTGTCGCAGGTTGGCGCCGGTGGGATGGGAGAAGTTTATCGCGCACGGGATTCAACGCTGAACCGGGACGTCGCTCTGAAGATACTGCCCACCGAGCTCGCAATCAGAGGCGACCGCATGCTGCGCTTTATGCAGGAAGCAAAGGCTGCGGCCGCGCTGAATCATCCCAACGTCGCTCATGTTTACGAGATTGGCGAACATGAAGGCGTGCCCTTTATCTCCATGGAGTTTGTAGACGGCTCAACGCTGCGCGAAAAGATCCACTACGAGAACGTCGAGCTAAGGAAGCTGATCAAGTATCTGCAGCAGGTCGCGAGCGGGTTGGCTAAAGCTCATGCTGCGGGAATTGTTCACCGTGATCTGAAACCCGACAACATCATGATCACGCGCGATGGCTACGCGAAAATTTTGGATTTCGGCCTCGCGAAGTTGATTGAGATTCCCACACCGGGACCCGGTCGGGGCACGATCAGTGATGCGGCAACGGTCGCCCTCGAGCCTCGCTCGATACCGGGACGACTAATGGGGACCATCGGTTACATGTCGCCTGAGCAAGCGCAAGGGAAGCCCGGCATCGATCATCGTTCCGACATTTTTTCGTTTGGCTGCATGCTCTTCGAAGCGGCCACCAAACACCGACCTTTTCAGGGAGACTCAAACGTCGAGTCGCTTTACAACATCTGCTACAAACCAGCGCCACCTATCGCCGAGTTCAATCCGGCAGCGCCCAGAGAGTTACAAAAAATAGTGCGCCGTTGTCTGGAAAAAGATCCGGACGAACGGTACCACTCGATTCAGGATGTTGCGCTTGAACTCAAAGAAGTGCGCCGGGAGATGGAGGGAGACACGCAGTTTGATAGAACGGTCCCTCCGGGAACGATGTCTGGAGAAACGCTGGCGTCACAGAGCATCAACCAATCACGTATCCCGCTGCCGCCCGCGCCGACTTTCGCTGAACAAACGAGCACGGGCGAGGTCACCCAGCAGCGAACAACTTCTATCGCCGGTGGCCAGGCCAGCGGATCACAACGCCGCAAGCTAGTTGTGTTTGCAGTGTCTATCGCGTTGCTGCTGGCTGCAGCGCTTTTCGTGATGTGGGCGAAGTTTTGGCGCAATGGCGCGCGCGAGCCCTTCCGCGCAATGAACATGACGCGCTTAACAACCGGCGGCCGAATTGGCAACGCGGCGATCAGGGGATACACCTCAATTTCTCCTGACGGAAAATACGTCGTGTTTCGCACTACCGAAAACGGTCGCGATAGTTTGTGGTTGCGGCAGGTTTCTTCGGGCAGTCTTGTAAAAATCGTGCCCGACGCTGACGGCAAGATTGGTGGCACTACTTTTTCGCGTGACGGCGAATTGATCTACTACTCGGTGTTTGACACTACCGATCCGTTAGGAACGCTTTATCAGTTGCCGGCTCTGGGCGGCGAACCGCGTCGCATTATGCGCGGGGTTACCAGTCCGGTGGCAATTTCTCCCGATGGAAAACAACTCGCTTTCGTCAGGCCGGCGGCGTCGGAGTCGGCGTTGCTGATCGCTAACATTGATGGAACCGGAGAGCACAAGTTGGCGACGCGACAGTTGCCTAATTACTTCTCACAGTCGGGGGGGCCCGCCTGGTCGCCTGATGGAAAAACGATCGCCTGCGGCGCGGGCAGCTTCAGCGGAAGTTTGTCTGCGACGATTATTTCTGTCCCGGTGGGCGGTGGCGCGGAAACGGCCATCGTTACGCATCAGTGGGTTTCAGTTTCCCGCGTGCTTTGGCTCGACGACGGTAGCGGTCTCATTGCCACGGCGGTTCCGGAACTTGTTTCGGCCGGAACGCAGCTCTGGTACGTCTCTTATCCGGCAGGGAAAGTACGCCGAATAACGAACGACCTTAATGCTTATGGCACCAGCAGCCTGGGGCTGAGTGCAGATTCAAAAACGGTGGTGACTGTTCAGGCCGACAAGTCAGCCCAGGTTTGGGTGTTGCCTCAAGGCGGCGAAGCGATACAAATCACGAACGGAAAATATGACGGCGACAGCATCGGCTGGAGCGACGGTCAGATTCTTTATACGACGCCTTCGGGTGAACAGTCAGACATTTGGACCACGTCCATCGACGGTGCGACGAGCAAACAGTTAACCAACGATGGCTATATTGAGAGTGTCGGGTGCGTCGCCGGCGGTCAGATTGTTTTCAGTTCCAATCGATCGGGAAACTTTAACCTGTGGCGCATGGGAATCTCCGGTGGTGATCAGAAGCAGCTGACGCAGGGCGCGGAATTCGATTCGAGACCCGAGTGTTCGCCGGACGGCCAATGGATCTTTTTCCGATCATTCAGGCAAGGGAAGTCGGCGTTTTGGAAAATGCCGGCGTCCGGAGGTGAACCACAACCACTGACAGACGAATCGGCGTCATCGATAGCGATTTCACCTGACGGAAAACTAATTGCCATTCGCTACTTCCCCGCGAACGGAAGTGCGAACCGGATCGAAATTATCCCCTTCGGTGGTGACGCACCGATCAAGACATTGCCCCTTTCGGTAAGCGTGCGCGATGTAGGACTGGGATGGACTGCAGACAGCAAAGCTCTGGTTTTCGTCGATTCGCGCGACAACGCTGACAACTTGTGGAGCGTTACGTTGGATGGCGCGCCGGCCAAACAATTAACCAGCTTCAAGTCGGGGTTGATCTTCGCGTTCGAGACGTCGCGCGATGGTAAGGTGATCGCCATGTCACGCGGAACGCAGACGGATGATGTGATTCTGCTGCGAGACAGTGAATGATTGCCAATCAAACAATCCGGTCAACATTCTCACCTGGCTCAACCGTCATACTCTTAAAGCTCGACATGCGCACCAGTCCCGGCGCTGCGCCTTTTGGTTTTGTCAGATACTTGCGGCGCGTGTAATGGACAGTGACTTTGGTGTCTTTGCTTGCCTGGCTGAACTTCCCGGCGAGCTGCGCGGCTTCAATGATGGTGCGCTGCGGAATGTCCGTCTTGCTGGAATTGCGGACGACTACATGCGAGCCTGGATAGTCTGACGCGTGTAACCACAAATCGTTCGGGCGTGCTATCCGGAAGGTCAGGTTGTCGTTGTCGCGAGCACCTTTCCCCACCAGAATTTCGTAACCGTCCGAGGAACGGTAACGCCGCACACCGGGAATTGAGGCCGGTTCTTTTCGTTTCCCGCGTTGTGATGCTGGATTAGGTTTTCGGTGATCGTGAGCTGACAGCTTCGCCAAATCACGCTCGCTAATCACAGCTTCAAGTTTTTCTCGCCTCACCGCAGCTGTCCACAAACTTCGTTCGACTTGTGCTAGTCGTTCCGTAATTTCGCTGACTGCGCGTTTCGCTTTCGTGTAGCGTGCAAACAACGCCGCGGCTGCTTCCTGCAACGTTAGGTTTTCATCAACGGCGACTTCGACCGTCGGAGTACCTTCGGCGTAGTAGTCGGTCACGAGCGCTTTATTGCCGCTCCTTTTCGCGTTGGTTATGTTCGCGAGCAGCAGATCACCCTGGCGTTTGTGCTCTGCCGGATCGCCGTGTTCAGCCAGGTCGTGCTTTAGGTTCTTCTCCAACCGCTTGAGTTTTGTAATTTCTTTCCGAAGCTCCCCACGAAGTTCAGCAGCTAACACTTCAAACTCCCGGTCAGTTCCGAGTTCGCTGTAATACCTGTCCGCTGTTTCCGAGATTGTGGTCGAGCCTTCAAGTTGAAATGGAGGGGGATCGTTAGGGCGGTTGCGGGTGGTTTCTGTTCGCGGTGGCGAGTAAACGTCGCCGGGTTGTTGACCTGTACCCTCGAGTGCTCGCCACGAATGTTCGATTTCGCCGGCAGAATTCAGAAGGAAGAGGTTTGCCGAACGACCAGTGAGTTGAGCCACCAACACCTGATTTGTATTCCCACCGAAGTTATCTGCGACCGCGAAAGACAAGCGAACCACTCTTTCGTTATCGTCCTTCGTCAAGTCAACCAACCGCGCACCGCCGAGCTTTGCCCTCACTAATTGCGGGAATTGACTCAGTCGTTGCGAATCTTTTTCCAGCTGACGCGACTTTCGTTTGATCAAGTAAAGTCGTGGCGCAGCGGGTTCGACGTTGATAAAGAGATAGCCCTGCTCTCTGACACCGAAATCAAGGGCGAGAGATGCGTCTGAAAGTTGAGAGACTTTGCCCAGAAAACGACCGGTCAACAAACCGCTCAGCTCGTCAACAATGGTTCCAAGAATTTCTTCGTGCATCTGTGACTGCGTTGCTTACAAAAAATAAAAGTCTTGGAGAACCGTTTCCATCTCTTTGGAAGGACGGAAAGGATTATTGCCCGCTGGCCCGTCTCCCCAACCCCTCCCAGCGGGAGAAGGAGAAAACTTCATTAAGTAAAAAAGCCCTGCTCTGATAGAACAGGGCCGATTCTAATCGACAACGTTACGCTGAGCTTTACTAGGCTCGAATTACAGCGGTTCGCGTGAAACGGTCGTGCATTGTGTGTCGTTCGCGATTAATCAGCGCATACATCATTGCCACACCGGCCGTGGCCAGTGAAAGCATAAAGACAATGGATCGCCCTGCCGATTGGCTGCCAGTAGGAATTAGACCCGTGCGCGCATCCACTACGCGCAATGCGCACAGTTTCGCTCCCAGCGTGCGACCAGTGAATCCGATGCTGATGGTCAAATACAGGAAGCCAACCAGGAAAAATGCACCCGAGACGATAGCGACCGAGCGAGTATCCAGCGCGGCAATTTTATCCAGGCTGACAATGGCGAGCACTGGTGAAGACAGTAGCGCGATTACGAGTAGATCCACTATGGCACTAAAGATTCGCAGAAAGACCGGAGCCGACTGGTAGTCGCGTGCTTCGAGTATTACGGCCGTCGGGATTGAGTCGAGATAGTTAAGCGAAGAGCAGTTAAGTTCGTCGATCACGCGAGTCGCTTTCTTAGGTTTCGTCGGCGTCGCGATTAGCGGCGGCAGCGGCAGCTGCTCGGGCAGTTGGGGCTCGGGCGTGGGGACAACAGCCAGGTTATGGATTCGTTCGGGTCGTGCAACTTCTGGATTGGCTGCAACGGTCGGGATTGAGTCGATTTCCAAGGCGGGCTCCTCGTAGGCGATTGCGGTCGCCAGTGCTGCGCCAATTGCCGGTTGCGTTTTGGCGCGCTCGAGTCGACGTAAGGCCGCAGCTACCAAAGGATTCACTGGTGCAATCTCGGCCTGGGGAAGAAGTTCGAGCGCCGGCGCGGTCTGAGAATTGGATTCGCTGAGAATAGTTCCCACTTCTGATGCTTCCAGGACGGCTTCGCGAGCGCGTTTTTCGTGGCGCTCACGCACACGTTCGCCCACTTCTCGCCGCCACTCCGGAACTGAAGTTCGGTTGACACCGGGAAATTCAATCAACGAACGTCTAATAATTGGAGCTGGTTGTTTCGGAGTCGTCGCGATCGGGGCAGGTGGTTCAGTCACCTTCATAGTCTCGGTACTCGGGGCTTGTACGTGAACCGCTGTTGAAATTTCTTTCTGCAGAGCACCACACTCCGAACATCGAGTCGAAGTTGTTTGATAGCGGGCTCCGCACTCGGTACATCGCATACCAAGCTGCCTCCAAGGGGACGGGTCTGGATGACGAGACTGACTGGAAATCGGCCAGCCTCCGCTTTGTTCGGGGCGCATCGTATCAGGAACTACTTTAAGTGGTCAACGAGAAAATATAAGAGGGGTTGGAGTTGTGTGACTTGAGTGATGACGCTTCAATCTTGGAGCCGGCCTGTGGAAAAGTTCTAAAGCGGAGTGCGTCCCGCGAACCCTGCATCGACGTCGTGCCACCATTCCACTTCGTCGCCTTCTCCGAGCTGCCAGCAAAGTAAAACAACGCGGCCATCGCGCATCGAGGGAAAGTCGACCAGACCGCGTTCGAAATCTTTTATCTGAACGCCTAAACCTTCCAATTGCGTGAGGTCGTTAGAAAATTCTGTTAACGCCTGAGCGTAACGAAATCCACCTTCCATCCCGCCGCCACCTTGATCAGAAGCTTCGGCAGCCAACTTCGCTTGCTCGCGAAAAACCCCAAGCCGGCGCCGTGAGCGCTGGATTCCTTCCAAGCTGTCGCGCACTTTAGGGAGCAGCGCGTTTGCTTCTTCAATCGTGAAAAGTCGCATAAGAGTCTTGAGCGCTCAGTGTTCGTCAGTAATGCGAATGAATTCCGGCGCCGTTCCAAACGCATCGCTGTCCTGGTCGATGGTTGTTTCCAGCACAACGCGCAGTGCTGACTCAAAACTACCATCGGAGCCGGCCTCAAGATGGATTTGTTCATGAACATATTGCGTCGGTTGTTGTTCTGGAAGTCCGCGTTCGTCGTAGCGGTGCGGGTGAGTCCCTTCCTTGCGGACTCGATCCGCGATCTCACCAAGGTCAATGAAGTAGTCGGCCACGTCAATCAATTTCGGCGCTGTGTTGGAACGGAAGCCGGCAACCTCGACGCGACAACCCTTGTACGCGACAGCGTTAACTGCGTAAACGAAGTCTTCATCGCCCGACACTAAAACCGCAGTATCATAGCGACCAGCCAGGGAAAGCATGTCGACGGCGATTTCAACATCGAGGTTGGCCTTCCGGCTGCCGTCGTAAAACGTCTTCAGCTCTTTCTGAATGACACGAAAGCCATTTCGCCTCATCCACAGCAAAAATCCCTGTTGTCTTTCAGCCCCGACGTCAACGCCCGTGTAGAAAAATGCCCGCAGCAGACGGCCATCGCCCAACAACACGCGCAGCAGTTTGTTGTAGTCAATATCGATATTGTGGAACCGAGCGGCGTGAAAAAGGTTGTTGCCGTCAATAAACACGGCCACGCGGCCGCGGTGTCCAAGTTGCCAGGAGACATTATTAGTGGGATCAAAACTGTTCATCTGATACCGGACTCCAAAAGTTATTTCTGATATGCGACTAGGATGCGTTGTTGTGTTTGATTGGTCAAGCAGTGCTCAAAAAAGATTTCTATTACGCTACGGCGATTACGTCGCCGGTTAAGGCGTCAACATAAACCAGCTTTACGGGAGCATTTGTCAGTTCAATTTCCCAGGCGATGTGGAAGTCGAGCGCTTTAAGATCCTTCGCCGGCTGAATGTAGGTTGTCAGACCGTGGGCGGTCACTGCAGTTGAAGGCGGTATAGAAAAATTGGTCTGAGCGCCTTTGCTGTCGACATAGCTAACGCCCTTGGCGCGCAGTTGTGTGATTGCGTCCTCAGATTTCCGAGAAAAAGTCAGATTTGAGAAGGCGGTCTGAATGCGATCGGCATCGGGAATACAAGTACTGTTCAGATCGAGGATGTGACGGTCGCTGGTAAACGTGATTTGAAGTTTTCCGTACGGCCCGCGAATCGGATAGCGGAATGGCCGTTGTTCGTACTTGGCGATCTTCGTACCGTCAGGCTGGTCTATGCGTTCAACTAATGAAAGCTTTAGTGGATCAGAACCGATAAGCTCCTGCCACAGCCTGATAAAGCGCCGCAACGATTCTCTGGTTTCCTCTTCGGTCATTACCGGACCAGCGCCTAGCTTCGGAAGATAGAGAGTGGTTCGCGCTGCCGGCGGCAAACTTAAAATAGTGCCGGTAATAGGTTGAAGTGTGGCTGCGGCATTTGTGCTGTTTCCCGGCAACTGGGCCAGCCGGTTCAGCGCCGCGAGAGTTGCGTCTTCTCGCTGGCTGTCTTCATTCAGAGTTATTGGATAAAGTGCCTCGTTGTTTCGTGGTCCCGTCGCGTTCGGTGGTTGCAGCGCGCCACAGCCGCAGAATAGGACCGCAGTTGTGAGCAGTAACAACGTTCGTTTTAGTTTGCCAACCATATTCCGGTTACGAGCACTAAGCTTCGGTAGAAAGTTTACCGCGTCGTATAATCAATAGTCTTGGAGGACCTGTTGCCCATAGATAACGAAAACGTTCCGTCGCTGGACTGGCCGACCGAATCTGTTGAACCCGCCCCGACGCCTTTCGCACCCGATCAGATGGTGCGGTGTGATGACTGCCTACGCGCGAACCCGCCGACCCGAGTTAACTGCATGTATTGCGGGGCCATTCTGCCGCAAAGCGACTCTAATGCGGCGCTGCGTCAGCCAACGCTGCGGCGCCTGGAAAAATGGGAACGCGGATATAACAACATCCTTCTACCCACCGGAGCAAACTTAGACGAGCCGGCGCTGGCTGAAGCGGCCGATTTGTTGCGCCTGACGCCCGAAAATCTCAGTAGCATTCTGTCCGCTGGTAAAGTTCTGCCGCTGGCCCGTGCGTCGTCGTTGGCTGAAGCTTCACTGGTACAAGACCGTCTCCTGAAGTTTGGAATCACCTCCGCAATTATGTCCGAGGCTGAAAATGATTCTGAGGCTGGTGGCCCGGTGCGCGTGCGTTCGATGGAAATCAATCACGCTGGAATCGAAGCGTATCAAACGCGAGAAACAGCTCCGATCAGTTTCTCCTGGTGTGATGTAATTTTACTTGTCGCGGGCAGAATCATTATCAAGAGAGTCGAGCTGAAGGAACAAAAGGCGAAGCGTGCTGAGAATAGTATTCTCGACGCAAATGAGTTTGTGACTGACGAGTTGGTGATCGACCTATATCTCCAGGGCGATTCGCCGCCGCTGCGCGTCGCCTCAAACAATTTTGATTTTTCCTGCCTGGGCGCCGGCAAGGGGCTGATGGCCGCAGATAACATTACCAGGCTGGTTCAACTCATCCGCGTGAAGGCGCCGCAGGCGGAGTACGACGATTCTTTCAACTCCGTGCGTAAACTCCTCGACTTGGTTTGGCCCCCTGAACAGCAGAACGAATCGAGTGGTTGGCGACGTGAGCGACCGGGAAAAATAACCCTGGGCAGCGCCACGGAATTGAACAACCAAAACCAGTTCACCCGTTACTCGCAGCTTCGGCGCATGATTAAAGCGAGCGCCGTCCCACGACCCGAGCGGGATAGTCTCGTCCTGGAGGGAAATGATGGCGTTGCGTAAGTCGACGCGGGTTAACGACGCGAGGCGTGAACCGGCCGCGGTGATGCGTGGCGACGCGAGCGATCACATTTACGGCTTCATGCCGGTGCTCGAAGCTTTGCGTGCGAGTTCGAAGAGACTGGAACAGATCACGGTAGCTGACGGATTGCATCACACTCGGCTCGGAGAGCTGCTGGCGCTGGCGAAGACTTCAGGTGTGCCTGTGCATCGTGTGCCGCGGGCGGCGCTTGAACGCACGTTGCCTGGTGTCACCCATCAGGGCGTCACTGCTCGTACAGCCGCAGCGACGTACAAAAACGCTGATGACTTGCTTGAGGCATTAGCCAGTCAGGTTGGAACGGATAGACCGCCTTTGGTGCTGGGACTCGACGCGATTGAGGATCCACGCAACCTTGGCGCGATACTCCGCACGGCCGAATGCGCTGGCGTTGCTGGAGTCTTCATTCCTGAGCGACGAGCTGTAGGTCTGACCGCGACAGTTGCGAAGGCGTCAGCGGGTGCGTTGGAACACATCGCCGTGGCGCGCGTGGTTAACCTGGCACAATTGATAGAGCAGTTGAAACAACGTAACATCTGGGTCATCGGTGCCGACGCGCAAGGTTCATCTGATTACACAGAATGGGATTGGACGGTACCCAGCGCCTTATTTCTCGGGGGCGAGGGAACTGGCTTGCATCGACTTGTTCGGGAACGATGTGACGCGCTGGTTCGTATCCCATTACTCGGGCACATCGAATCGCTGAATGTTTCTGTGGCTGCAGGGGTGATTCTTTACGAGGCGCTGCGCCAGAGGAACAAGAAAGCTGAGGGCGGGCCGTCGAAACCAAAGTGAAGCGGAGGCGTTAAATGTTCTGTCCAAAATGCGCAGCTCAGAATCTGGATGGCGCGAGTTTTTGCCGGGTCTGCGGCTCGAATATCAGTCTTGTTTCAACTGCGCTTTCGGGACAACTGCCGCAGGCGCAGCCGGAAGAATCCATCGAGGGCCGCGGGCGTCGTCGACGTGGCCGAGGTGAGCCGGGTATCGACTCGGCCGTGCGAAGTGTTTTCATGGGACTGGCGTTTCTTTTTGTATCGCTTGCGCTGGCGTATTCACGCATGGGGACTGGATGGTGGTTCTGGATGTTGATACCAGCGTTCTCAATGATGGGTACCGGCGTCGCGCAGTACATTCGCTTTAAGGAACGCGAAAAAAAATCTCTAACGCCGCCGGCTTTTCGACAGCCGTCTTTTCAACCGCAGCCTCGTTCAGAAGCATCGTTGCGCGCGCCTGGCACCGGCGAACTGATCTCGCCACCACCGAGTGTTACCGAAGGTACAACGCGACATCTGGGTGCGGAAGCGCCAACGCGACACCTCGACGAGCAATAAGCTCAGAAGTTTTGTCGCACCCTCCTTGAATGGATTCTTCGTCAAAGCCACTCGTTTGTGTTTCCTTTTGCGAGCCAACCATCAACGCTCTGCAGCGAGCCTTAAAAAAACACGAAGATTGCGAACTGATAGAGGTAAGACTTGATTGTCTTGCTCCGGGAGAGCTAAGCGTTGCGAAGCCGCTTACTGAGCTCGTGGTGAAGCGCAAAGCTAAGTCCATTTTGACGCTGCGACCGTTGGGACAGGGAGGACGGGAGGAACTGACAGATGAAACCCGCCTCGAGTTCTGGTCGGGCGCGATCTACACCGACAGTTTTTTTGATGTGGAGTTAGATCTGGCGGAGCGGGTCAGTGGAAACGAAGAGTCATCGCTGCCGCTCGACTGGAGTTCTACGATCTGTTCCTACCACGACTTCGAGCGCGTGCCGGCTAGAGTCGATGAGATTTATGAGCGGCTTGCGGCGACGCCAGCGTATGTCCTGAAAATTGCTGCGCAAGCAAATGACGTCACTGACTGCTTGCCGTTGTTTCAGTTGCTGGAACGCGCGCACCAGAATGGTCGGCACCTAATCGCGATTGCTATGGGACCAGCTGGGGTCGCGACACGCATCCTGGGCCCGTCGCGTGGTGCGTTTCTTACCTATGCAGCTCCAGACGATGGACAACCAACGGCGGCCGGCCAGCTATCGTTCAGTGAGTTGAACGACCTCTATCGCATTTCGCAAATCGATCGGCAGACGCAGGTGTTCGGTTTGTTGGGCCACCCTGTTTCCCATTCTGTTTCGCCGCATATTCATAATGCCGCCTTTGCCGCCTCAGGATTGAATGCCGTTTACATTCCGTTCGAAGTGAATGATGTTGGCGCATTTCTCAAACGAATGGTGCATCCAAAAACGCGCGAACTCGATTTGAACATTCGCGGACTAAGCGTGACGGCGCCGCACAAGTTGGCAGTTATGGAGCACCTGGATTCGATTGACCCAATTGCCCGCGAAATTGGGGCCGTCAATACTATCCGCGTTACCGACCACATTTTGACCGGTCACAACACAGACGCGAGCGGATTCATTAAGCCGCTGATGAAAACGTTTGGCGAGGTGAAAGGCGCAAACTGTGCGGTGCTTGGCGCCGGTGGAGCGGCGGCAGCGGCGCTGTGGTCTTTGCAAAGAGCTGGTGCGACCGCGACCCTATTTGCTCGCGACCCGACCAAAGCAAGCGAACTAGTCCGCGGCGCGCGAGCAAAACAAATGGACCTCAAGGACGCAAGCTTTGGCGAGTTTGATGTGGTTATCAATGCAACGCCGCTTGGCTCTGCCGGAGAATTTGAAAGTGACACACCGGCACTCGCGTCACAGCTTCGCGGAGCGCGGTGGGCGTACGACTTAGTTTACAATCCGCCTGAGACTAGATTTCTGCGCGAGGCGCGCGAGGCGGGCTGCAATGTGCTCGGCGGACTGTCGATGCTGGTTTCTCAGGCGGCTGAGCAGTTCAATTTATGGACCGGCACGACGGCGCCAGAACATGTCATGCTGGAAGCAGCGGAGAGGAAGCTCGCGGAGTGAGAGGGGTGTAGTTCAGAGTTTGGTTTTCGCTTCCTTGTCCATCTGGGAAGGGACTGAGGGGAGGGGCTTAGCAAATACCTCGAACTCGAGTAAACCGTGCGTTTCCAAGTTGAATTAGTGAAGTTCTGATGGACGAACGTTACAGCCGACAGACATTGTTCGCCGGTATCGGGAAAGAAGGTCAGCAGCGCTTACTACGCTCGCGGGTCTTACTTGTCGGTTGCGGCGCGTTAGGCTCGGCACATGCTGAAGCTCTGGCGCGAGCCGGCGTCGGTAAACTGCGGATCGCCGATCGGGATTTTGTCGAAGCGTCAAACCTGCAGCGACAGACGATGTTTACTGAGCGGGATGCGGCCGAACGAGTGCCGAAGGCGATTGCGGCCGCGCACCACATCAACGAGATCAATCCGGAGATTGAGGTCGAGCCGGAGATTGTCGACGTTAACAACTCAAACATGGAACAGTTAATAAAGGACTGCGACGTGGTGCTTGACGGCACTGACAATTTTGCGACGCGCTACTTGATTAACGATGCCTGCGTCAAGCACGAGATCGACTGGATTTATGGCGCTGCGGTTGGTTCCTACGGCGTAACAATGACGGTTAGACCGCATCAAACACCCTGCTTGCGTTGCGTGTTTGAAGAGGCGCCGCCGGCGGCCAGCGCGCCAACCTGCGACACTGCTGGAGTGATTATGCCGATCATCAGCGTGGTGGCGGCAGTCCAGGTGACTGAGGCGCTGAAACTCTTGACCGGACAACCTGAGTACCTGCATCGTTCATTAATGCAGTTTGATGTTTGGCGAAACGAATGGCGCAAGATTAACCCCGGGCAACCGGCAACGAATTGCCCCACGTGTGCGCTCGGAAGGTTTGAAACTTTAGAGGCGGAATCGGGTGACTTCGCAGCTGTCCTGTGCGGGCGCAACGCAGTACAGATTTCGCCGAGTCAAACCACGCGTTTAAATTTCGCGGAACTGGCGAAGCGGCTGCGAGTGACTGGTGAAGTCAAGTTCAATGAGTACCTGCTGCGATTTCAAACTGGTGAATTCGAACTCACGGTTTTCCCCGACGCGCGGTCAATTATTCGCGGCACCAGCGAAATCAAAACAGCACGATCGTTGTACGCAAAATACATAGGAAACTAAAAACAAAAATATGCTTCGATTAATTGGCCGGACCAAAACCCTCAAAAACATTTTTGCTTCATTGCTCCTTATCGCGATAGTCACCTGCGCTGGTTATGCCGGACAACCAGTAATTTGGGAAACAAGTGGGCGGGCTGAATTACTTAAGGGCGATGCCCGTGGAGTGTCGATCAGCGACACCGGCATGCTGATGTTGGCGCCCAGCCTTACGGAAGTTTTTAATACTGAGCAGGCATTTGTGTGGTCGAGCACGCTCGATGATAAAGGCAACGTGTATTTGGGGACCGGACACGACGGCAAAATTTTTCGCGTGTCTGCAGACGGTAAAGGCGCGCTTTTCTATGACGCCGCCGAACTCGATGTCACGGCGTTGGCGATCGGGCACGACGGCGCTGTCTATGCAGGAACTTCTCCCGATGGAAAAGTTTACCGGATTACTGCGGACGGTAATGCCGAAGTCTACTTCGATCCAGCAGACAAATACATTTGGTCGCTGGCAGTCCTCAAAGATGGATCGCTGGCAGTTGGAACGGGCGACAACGGCAAGCTATACCGTGTGAAGACGGCCGGCGCTAAGCCGGAGTCATCATTACTGTTTGCCACTAACCAGACACACGTCATTTCTCTCGCCGTTACTCAGCAAGGGGACGTGATCGCCGGCACTGACCCCGGTGGCCTCGTGCTGCGAATCTCACCTGAAGGAAAAGCGTTCGCGTTGTTTGATGCCCAACTTCGTGAGATTCACGCGCTGGCTCCCGCTGCTGACGGCTCAATCTACGCGCTCGCACTTAGCGAAGCAGCTTCCACCGGACGCGGGCAGGTTGTTAGCGCGCCCGCTGTGGCCCAACCTACTGACGGCAGCGGCACGACCGGGGCTACGACAGTTACGATCACCGCAATCGACGAGAGCGGTAATCCTATCCAGTCACAATCATCAGCCGCTCGTAGTCGCACCGATCTTGCCAGCGCGCGAAGTGCCGTTTTCCGCATCCTTCCCGATGGCGCAACTGACGTCGTTTGGAGTTCTCCTTCCATCACCGCCTTCGCGATTGCGCCCTCATCCCAGGCCGGCACAGTCTTGATCGGTACAGCGGACAAGGGACGCGTGTATTCGGTGACAAACGATGGGCGTGACACGTTACTGCTGCAATCAACCGAGGGTCAGATTTCATCTTTTGTGACTCGTGGCAATCAGGTCTTTGCGGCTTCCAGCAATCAGGGAAAACTTTTTCGCTTTGGACAAGAACTAGTCGCGGAGGGATCGTATGAGTCGCCCGTCCGCGACGCGAAACTGACCGCTTCATGGGGCCGGATCTGGTGGCGCGGAAAAGGGAACGTTGAAGTTCAGACGCGCAGCGGCAACGGCGAACGGCCTGACGCAACCTGGAGCGAGTGGAGCAGTGTCTATCGCGATCCGGATGGCAGTCCGATTTCCAGCCCGCGCGCGCGGTTTGTGCAATGGCGCGCAACCTTGAAGTCAAGTGGCGCCGCTGGTCAAACCTGGATGGAAGATGCGAGCGTTGCCTACCTGCCGCGAAACGTGGCTCCGGAAGTTCTTTCGATAACGCCGCTGCCAAATGGCGTTGGTTTGCAGCAGATTGTGCAACTGCAGGTTGATCCAAATATCGAATCTTCTGGGCTCGATCCGTCAGTCTTCGGAGCAGCCGCACAAGTGCCCCCGCGTCGGTTTTTCCAACGTGGCGCTCGCTCTTTTCAGTGGCAGGCTGAGGACCGCAATTCAGATACGCTCGAGTATGCCATTTACTATCGGCCGCTGAACGAGTCCACGTTTAGGTTGTTAAAGGACAAGGTGCGCGACAATTTCTACACGATAGATGGGGCAACGTTGGCTGATGGTCGTTACATCATCAAGATTGTTGCGTCAGACGCTCCAGACAATCCGCCCGGCCAATCACTATCAGGCGAGCGATTGAGTGAGCCGGTAGACATCGATAACACGCCTCCGGTGTTGCGTGTACTGAACCCGGCGGCGCCCAATAGCAGTGTTACGCGCGTCGTGTTTGAAGTTGAAGATCTAACCGGCAAGATCAGGAAAGGCGATTTCAGTGTTGACGGCGCGGCCTGGACACCTGTCTTTCCCGAGGATGGCATTGCCGATAGCGGACACGAGCGCTATTCTGTGGATCTACCGGCCCTCGCGCCGGGTGAGCATACGATTAGCTTGCGGGCCTTTGACAGCAGCGGAAACGTCGGCACGCTCAGCATGACCTTGCGACGCTGAGAACCGGCTGCACGATACGGTGCGACACCGCGCGAAAACGGTCAGGAAATCCTCGTTGGTCTGGCTCAAAAGCGAGTGAAAACCAGCTTAATGCAGTAACTAACGACATCCGGTTTCTGGCATCGTTATTGCTCCACCAAGGGCAGCGCATCTCTTGCTCTCCCTCCCATGCGCGCTGAAAAAGCATGAGGAGGACAGGAAATTCGATGTTCGACTTGAAGCAAAAGATAATGGCGGCGGTGGTAGTTGGGCTCATGGCTACAGGTGCATTTGCCCAGAAAAAAGATGAACGACCCCCGAAACCCCCCAACACGGTAGTGGTCACGCCAAAAGGCGAGCGGCCACCGCCAAGCAACAACAATCAGGGCGATAAGAAAAACGACGACAAAAAAGGAAAGCCCTAACGCCCAACCTGCAGAAGAGAACGAGCCAGGGTGGAACACCAGAAGAACCTGCGCAGAAAATGCGTAGGTTCTTTTTGTTTTCTTAGCCGCAAACAACGATATCGCCCGTTTCTCAGATTGTCGTTATTTGCCACGAGTTTCCTGTTTATTTGTCCATCCTTTTCGCTTAGTATTCCGACGCACTTCCTCAATTCGTGCTCGGGAGTCTGCTATGCGTTTGCAAAACCACTATGTAGAGCAGAAACAGGACGAATACGATCGCGTCGATATTGATCCGCAGAACCTCCCGCATCTTCAGGACGTGGACAACATCGTGAATAAGCGCATGTTTTCGCTGGGTCATTATCTGAAAGATCCCGCAGCGCGCAGGCGAATTCCCGGAGCGGCCGTTCTCGTAAGAAAAGACAACCGCGTGGTCCACCTGGGTTGTTATGGCTATGCGAACCTGGAAACGGGAGAACAAATCACTCCCTATACACTCTTCGATCTGGGTTCGGTGTCGAAGCAGTTTACCGCCTACGCCGTGATGGGTCTCTTGATAATCAACGCAATCACAGAGAAGACCGTCTTGTCTGAGATCTTTGAGGGCCTTCCGTTGTACGCGGACAGAATAACGATTGGAGACCTGATCCATCACACGGCTGGTTTACCTCAGTACTGGGACATTCTTATCGGCGCCAGAGATCTGAAGGAGCAGTGGTATGAGGAAGCGCTGCGGACCTCTGACCACTGGTATCCCTTCATGTCGCGCCGGGCAAGAAGGGAAAACTCAAACTCCGATGTCATGAACTGGTTGGCCTCGCAGAAGCTGCTGGCCCAGGATCCGGATGTGGAGTTTGACTATTCAAACACGGGTTATGTAATCCTCGCCGAAGTCGTGAAGGCAGTTGCCGGCGTCCGCTTCGCTGACTATGTTCAGGAAGGCATATTCGATCCCATCGAAATGAAGGATTCATATGTGTTTGATGAGCAGTCGAAATTCAGAAAGACCGCAACGCAAGTGCGCAACCATGCCAAGTGTTACAACCGAGTCAAAGGCTATGGCTATGTCCCGGTCGGCTATACACCCTTGAATTTCATTTGTGGTGACGGCAACGTTCACTCAAATATTCTGGATCTCGCCAAGTGGGACGCACACCTGCATCGGCTCGACTACCGATCCATGTGCTCAACGAATAAGGCGAGACGACTCGAGGCAGAACACGTTCGAGATTTGCTCTGGGATCCGATTAGGTTGAAAAACCGCAAACGGGCCGACTACGGGGCTGGCTGGTTTCTGGCGAGACAAAAATACGAAGCTAACGTTACCGAGGGAGGCCAGCTGGTCAAAAAGAAGTTTGAGACCCACGGCGAATATCATAACGGCGAATGGTTAGGGTTCCGTTCCTTCATCCTGCGCGCGGCGCGTTGGGAGATTCCCAAAGGTGACAGAGAAATTGATCCCGAGACTTGGGACAGTTTGGGAATAATCGTGCTGACGAATAATCACCAGTTTAAGCCGGGGCCGATTGCGCAGGAAATTTCTCAGCTGTTTTGGGGAAAAAACAAGAGGGACAACATCATAAATACTTTCGATTACTAGCCCGTCGGCGTTTGCCTGAGCTGGCGAGCGAACTTGATGACCGGCTAAGTAATTCTTCTGTAACTCGGGAGCTTAGTTTTTTTCCGCGCCACGCCCAGCCACGCAAACCATCGATAGCTGTCCAGGTGGTGTGACAACGCGTTTCCGCATCGTCCTCTCCGGTATCTCCCCAGCTGCCATCTTCGTTCTGATGGGCCAGTAGGTAGTCAGTTCCTTGTCTTAGTAAAGCATGTGTCAGCGACAAGCCAAACGCCTTCAAGGAATCGAGCAACTCACCAAGCACCTCGGTATTTTTTTGCAGTAAACACGTCTTCACATTCTTCTTCAGAAACGCGAACTCTGCGGGCAAACAACGCGGGTCCAGCTTGCGCGTGTTGTAATCGTTCAGCGTATAGATCAGATGAGTGACGGCGTATAACGCATCGAAGAGCTGCTCATTGTCATCTTTGCTGGTATCCGTGAAAATTGGATACGGTCTCATCCGCGGCAACCACTTTAGGACATCCACATAAGCGACGCCGAAAATAAATCCACACTGTTCACCGAGGTAAGTTTTGGCCAGGACTTCCATCCACACACGATAACGGGTCCGGTATTCCAGGCGACTGCGACATTGCCGGCACGTTTTGCGGCCCCGCTTGTTCGTCGCCCCACAGTCGCAGTCGAATGGCAAGTTATCGGGAGGAGGCTCTGAAGTTGGGTCAAAGCCAAGCAGGTCGGTCACGTCCATCTTGTTGACCGCGACGGCGATTTCTTTCCGCAGCTTGGAATTTGGCTGACCGATTCTTGCCAGCGCATAGCACACGATTGCAGATTCCAGAATCAAATCGCTCGAAGGTGTTTGCGGTAGGCGACGATGTGTGCGGCGCCAGCGTTTCGCGAGTGCGAGCGCTTGCTGCTGCGCCGTTTGCTTTCTTTCCTCACGCGAGGTGGCGCTGAGCAGCGCAAAACAGAAGATAAGCAGAGCTCCATATCTTTCGAAACTCTTGCGCGTGCTGCCAAACTTCTGTATGAACTTCAACCCGCGCCGGATGGCGATGTTGGTCTGTGATTTTTGACTCGTTTGTTTGCGCGTTACCATTTCAGCAAGCGTGGCGCGATCGCATTTCGTGAATTTTTATTTATTGACACCGCAAATGAAAAGCTATATAGACTGCAACGAAGTTCAGAACTGATCCAGCAACCTCCCGTTGGCAAGTTAGACTCTGGAACAGTTCAATTTCCATGGAAAGGAAAAGACAAACATGGCAGGAACACCAGTGCCGAAAGGCGGCAAAAAGAAGACGGTGAAAAAAGCTACCAAGAAGAAGGCCGCGAAGAAAAGATAGCAAGCGGCAACAAACAGTCCACGAATTTGATCGAGACCGCGAAAGTGAGCAGCTTACGTTGCTTCCTAACGCGGTCTCGCTTTCTTTCCCAGTCGGAGAACTTTTCTATTTTGTAAGCCCGATACTTTCAACCAGCGCGGTCGTGCGACTGTCTTCGCGGAGCTTGTCCAGACGCGGATCTGCTTTTAACTCGGCCACGGAGATGTAATGACCGTTAGAGGCTTTTTGCAAAGTGGAAAATGTCTCGTCAATGTCGCCCAACAGGAAAGAGAGGTACGCCGCTTCCTTCGGCAGATAAATGCCGCCGTTGGCAGGATTGCTCAAGTCTGTCGCCAACTTTCTTGCTTCGTCTTTTCTTTCGTTTAAGGCATACGCCTGCGCCAGCCCATAGGTTACCTCGCCATTATCAGGGGAAGCCGCATGGGCTTTTTCGAGTTCTACCAACGCTGCTTCACGCTTGCCTTGCAACTCGTAGATTTGCGCGCTGTAGGTCGACATCACTGCAAAACTGGGCTCGATTCTGAGTGTCTCCTTACACTGCGCGAGGGCCTCGTCATACTTCTTCGCGTAGAGCAAGATGATCGCATAGTCTTTGTTAATCCCCAGCGACAGCGGGTCGAGTTGCTTTGCTTTCCTGATCTCAAGCAGCGCTTCATCCGATCTTCCTTGCAACATCAACTGCGTCGCGTACCAGTGGTGGGCGGTCGCGTAGTTTGGGTTGAGTTCAATCGCTTTTCGATATTCGCTTTCCGCACCCTGCCAATTCCAATCGATCACTGCCATGATTGAGGCAAGGGAAGTATGGGCCTCGGCCAGCGTGGGATCATATTTCAACGCCAGGTTAACCGCACCCTTGGCCAGGGTGTAACCTTCCATCGGTGCAAGAAAGCCGTAGTCACTGCGGAGCGTGTAACAATCGGCCAGGCCAGTGTAGGCCAATGCGTAGTTCGGGTCTTTGTCGATTGCTTCCTGAAAAAAACTGGCGGCCTGTTTGAAGCCTTCGTCAGTGCGCTTGTTCCAGTGGTAACGTCCTTTTAGATAGGCTTCATAGGCTTCACCACTTTGAGTGTAGGTTTTTGTCAGACCCGTTTGCTGCGCGCCACTTAGTCTGAGCCGAAGTTTCTGCAAAGTGTCTTGCGCAAGATCCTTCTCCGCACCTTGAATGGCCGAACTACTAGTCTCGAAAGAGTAGACACCTAACGATCGATTCTCACCGATGTCCTGCAATTCCGCCCTGATGATTAATTTGTCGCCTTCCTGTTTTATGTCTCCCGATAACACAGTGCGTACGCCCAACTCCGTTCCTATCGCACGCACATCCAGGTCCTTGTTTTTGTAACGGAAGACAGAACTGCGGGCGATCACCTTGAGTTCGGGCACTTGCGAAAGGCTGTTGATGACGCTGTCAGTAATGCCATCGCTGAGGTACTCGCGGTCCGGATTCGCCATTAACTTCGGGTCGCTGGATGAATACGTGAATGGCAGAATCGCGATCGAGTCGAGCCTATCGCCGGCAAGCCAGCGGCTAAGCGCAATCGCACCGAAAATGATTGCAACAAGCGCTGACAGTGCGAACAGGGCAATCCGCTTGTTGCGCGAAAACGCTGAGCCTTCTTGAGGAACAACCATGTCGGTGACGGTCTTCGGAAGTTCCCGAGTGGCCGCCGCCAGGGAAATCGTTTCGTCTAACTCTAAAGCGGGAACTTGATTCAGACCTGCGAGTACTTCGTCCGCCGTTTGCGGTCGCTCGCCGGCGTTCTTCTGCAACATCCGCGCCAGCAGGCTCTCCAATTCCGGTGTTGCCAGCTTCTGCAGGCGATCGCTTTTGAACGGTTCAGCCACCAGAATGTTCGACATCGTCACTGCATCGTTTTGTTCTTTGAACGGGTGCTTACCACCGAACATTTCATAGAAGGTGACGCCGAGGCTGAAGATGTCGCTCGACTTTTCAATGGGTTCGCCCTTGAGTTGCTCCGGCGACATGTATGGCACCGTGCCCATGATGCGGCCGGGAGTGCTGAGCAGGCTAACTGTCGGCGCTTCACTATCGCCCCCGTCAACCTCTAGTTTGCAGAGACCGAAATCCAATATTTTCGTGACGCCGCGCGCAGTGATCATGATGTTCTGTGGCTTGAGGTCGCGATGAACAATTCCGTGCGCGTGTGCTTCCTGCAAACCTGCGGTTACTTGCTTCGCAATATCCAACGCTTCATTCAGTCGCAGAACTTTGCGCTTCAGCTTTTGGTGAAGCGTTTCACCCTCCAGGTATTGCATGACGATGAACGTATGCTCGGCAGTTTCGACGACGTCGTAGATGGTGCAGATGTTGGGATGGTCGAGCTTGGCTACGGCCTGGGCTTCTCGTATCAATCGCTTCGCAGCGTTTTCCTTGCGCAGTGTTTCCGGTGAAAGCACCTTGATCGCGACGTTACGTTTGAGCTTCGTGTCGAGAGCGAGATAGACCTCACCCATGCCTCCCGCCCCAAGCTTCTTGATGATCTGGTAGTGTGCTAACGACTCAGCGATCATTGAATGGCTGCCGAAATGGATACGTAAAGCTCAGGATGGGATCACCCGAAAACTGGAATAGGGAATGGTGCCCGCTAGTAGACTCGAACTACTGACCCCTCGCGTGTGAAGCGTAATTCGACCTTTATCACGCGATATCCTCAATTATCATTTTCCGCTCGCAGGCCCGTATTTATTTGGGTAAAAATGAAATCAGGTCTAACTTGACAACGCTGCTATTCTCTCGAAATCACATCCGAAATGTGTGCGAATGTGTGTGCGGGAGGAGTATATCAGATGAGATCAAGAGCTGGATCAGTCGTCAAGAGAAGAGGTCGAGGCAATGGTGCGAAGCCGACGTGGTAGGCGCGCGTCAACTACACCGATCCAGTGACAGGCAAGAGACACGATCGCCAGCGACGAGCCGATAGCAAAATACACGCGAAGGACTTGGTCCAGGAGCTGATCGCGGAAGTCGATAAGACCGGAGGACGTTCGCTCACGAAAGAGCACATGACGTTTCTCGATCTCGCAACCTACTTCGAGAAGGAATACCTCAAGCCTGCTGAGTACGTCGAAGGACGTTAGGTAGCCGGCGTCCGAGTGTTAAGCTGGGTCTTGTCAGATCGTGAGCAGCCCTAGTTGGCGAGTTTCGACCCTGTTGTGCAGCATACAAAGTGAAGTCAATTTCACCGGAGACTAGAAGACTTATTCAACAACTCCATGAGCCGCGCGGATTCGTAGAAGCGCTGAGAGGCTCGCGAGATTATGTTTCGCTGCTACGGAGAGTCGGAGACTCAAAGGAGTTGGCTGCGATCATCGAAATCCTACCATTCGTGCTCTCCAAGAAACGCGGCGTGGCTGAGGCAGCAGCCGCTGCAGTAGACAAACTGGTTCTCGACGCTACAACAAAAGAGTTGCTGTGGCTCGATGACGCTATGCGCCGACGTTCACCATACTCCGGAGAATCCTTTTATGAGTGGCACAGGATGTCGCCCAATCAGTTGTTGTCGTTCGAGCGCTTTGGTGCAGCTTCAGTCTCGCTGCTAGGGATGCCTAGCTTTCACCACAATGGCTATATCAGAGAAGCTGCAATCTACAGACTCGATAGGATCACTAGCGGTTCTGAGTTGAGATTCTTGATTCTGCGCCTAAATGACTGGGTGTCCAATGTTCGCGATGCCGCATATGACGCGGTTCGTTCTCGCTTGAAACCGGAATATGGTTCCGCCTTAATAGGCAACCTCGCGCTGGTCTCTCGCCTTGAAGGGGCGGGTCGCGCTGATCACACGGGGCTCGTACAAGCTATTTACAAACTGCTTCAAAGCGAAGAGTGCCGTCAGGTGTTGCTGCAGTCATTGAAGTCAGATGACCGTTTTGTCAGACGCGCAAGTTTCAGATTGGCATTCAACGCGATCGGAGTTGACTTGCCGTCGGTAATGAGACTCGCATTAGCTGATCGGGACACCGTCATTCGGACGACCGCAGCGCAAAGGCTAGATTCATTATTCTCTGGAGAGACTCTTGATCAGTTCTTGACGGTCATGCGGCGCGATCGTTACATGCCAGTCCGCCGCGAGGCATTGCGCGCCTATGTAAAGCGAGGAGGCGACCAAGCGCAAGATGAACTGGTTTCAGCGCTGCTCGACGGACATTTTTCGATGCGCGAAGAAGCTCGTTATTATTTACGAACCTTGGCCTCCATCGATCTCGCCGAATTCTATCGACGTTCGCTATCAGAGGGTCGTGAGGATGATTTATATGCTGCTATCAGCGGGTTGGGAGAGACTGGAACCGAAACAGACGACCGCTTGATACTGCCTTATGTGGTGAACGATGCGGGAAGAATCAGGAAGGGAGCAATCAAAGCGCTTGCGAAGCTGAACGGCAAAGCTCAGGGGGACCTTTTTCTGCGAGCGTTGAAGGATGGGGTGCCAAGTGTTTCTCGTCAGGCGCTGAAGGCCCTATGCAATAAGGGGTTCTCCGTGCCCGCTGAGAGGATTTGGGAGATTCTTCGATCAGCGACAAACCCTCACGTGAAGCGAAATGCATTGTCATTGCTTCAACGGCTTAACAAATGGGAGAGCATTTACTATCTCATCAATGCGATCCGCGACCCTGATGAAGGAATTTCCGAACTGAGCACGTCTGCTGTTGAGCGTTGGTTAGTTCGATTCAATCGGAGTTTCACCCGGCCCACTCACCCGCAAATAGGAAGGCTGGTTAAGGCTGTTGACGATGCTGGTGATCGGCTTAATGAAAAGACAAAGCAGCAGCTACTCTTTTCCGTGAAGAGTTTTTGAAGCCCATAGAGAGCACGATAGCACCGGGAAAACTAGGCCAGAGACTATAGGGTCACCGCAAAACTTGTCGGCCGTGCGCTCGATATTAGCCGAATCAGGAAGCAACTCGATTATCTCGCGCGGAATTCGAGAAACGCCTAACCACGCGCCGGCGATTTGTCCGGTCATTGAAGCGATTGTGTCAGTATCACCACCGGCTTCAATCACGTTGCGAATCCCAACATCAAACGGACGGCGATCAATATCACGGGCTGCGTACAGCGCCAATGGCACAGAATCAACGACGTAACCAGATGAACCAAACTGACTTCCAACGTCAGCCAAATCGAGATCATCAGGAAGTTCGCTAAGTTGCAGAGTGCGGTCCCGAACTCGTGAGTCTGGCAAATACCTCAAGGCGTTTGCCAAGGGTTGAGCTGGCGACGCTGAATCCTGAAAAACCAGCGATCTAGTTGCCGCCACCATAGCTAATGCGCCCACATACGACTCCTCGTTGTGATGCGTGATTCGGCAAACGTCACGAATGGTCTGCCGGTGGTCTGCAAGTGC
The DNA here is from genome assembly GCA_035472495.1 of Pyrinomonadaceae bacterium. Lineage (GTDB taxonomy): Bacteria > Acidobacteriota > Blastocatellia > Pyrinomonadales > Pyrinomonadaceae > PSRF01. Next base: position 460,284 of record DATIPD010000013.1, read on the forward strand.
AGGATGGAGATTGAATGCGAGCGGTGCAATCCTCATCGCCGCGCCATTCCCCGCCGCCATTTCTCCTTTGGCTCCAGCCAGTGCCCAGTGATTCCCAGCATCAAGATCACGGAGCGCTTTGAGCGTGCTTGAACCCATGCCAGTGATCCGTCCGGCGCGATACCACTGAACGAAACGATCTGCGATGTGTTCCGGCGACACCTTGCCAGCCTCAATAATTGATTCGCAAGTTGCAAGTGTCAGTTGCGTATCATCGGAGATCATCCAATCGCTGTGCTCATGGAATCGGAGCGGACCACGTTGCCCTTCAAACGGACCTCCCATGGCATCCCCGATGGCGCCGCCAATGATGCAACCACGAGCGCGATCCTTTAGTTCGGTTGCTGCTACACTTTCTGTCATTGAAGATTGAGGGATCACTGAGGAGGTGTTTGCAAAGATGTGATTACGGATCTTTGGAATAATCGTAAAAAACCTGAGAATTGAGTCGAAGTCGCCATCCTCGAGTTGCTTATAAACTTTGGAGATCGGAAACGCGCGCCGTTGCCGTCGTCGAAGCGAATTCCCCACTGGTCAAGTTTTTCGAAGTAAGCCCAAGCGCCACCGTACGTCTTAATGATCGTCTCACCCAGATATGCGCCGAGCGCTACAGCCAAGCCAGCGAAAGGTTCTTCTTTCAGCTGAGTCCGAATGCGATTGATGTAGCCGTCCAACCAATCGATCGATTCTTCGTCGTATTTCAATTCAACGCCGAGATCCTCATGCAGTTGTGAGACAACATTCTCAGCGGCAGTGCGATATTCTTCGGCTCGATTTTCCATCGGTCTGACGAGGGCTTTGCGCTCGCTTTTGAAAGCTATCCATGGGTACAGCTACTTTCTGCGAGTCGCCAGAAACTCCTGGAATCGCTCTCCGTATCAACCTCGAAAATCTCCTGCTCCAAAAAGAATCATTTTGTGAGAATTCATGATCGATCTTGACCCCAAAGTGTGTGTGCGAAAGTGTGTGCAGACCAAAACGGGCGGCTCGGTGCCGCCCGTAAAGTATTGAAGATGTTGGTGCCCGCTAGTAGATTCGAACTACTGACCCCTCGCGTGTGAAGCGAGTGCTCTACCGCTGAGCCAAGCGGGCGCCTAATAAAATCACGGGTTTTCAAGAGGCGGTGCCGACTTTACCCCTATTTATATTTCTCAGTCAACATAGGTATAGGAGTGTAGTGAACCCCTCAAGTGGACACATGGTTAAGTACGTAATGGTTGAGCAAGGGACTCGAACTCAACTGGGGGCCGGTAGCCGAGAGCTGAGTGGAGCCGCTTGCGATTGTAGACGTCTTGAATGAAGCGTCGGATCGAGGCACGCGCCTCAATCAAGGTTTCGTATTCGGTTAAGTAGACCTCATCGTATTTGAGCGTGCGCATAAAGCGTTCCGCTTCTGGCACCGTTGCAAAGGGTAACGGCAGACCAACTATCCGAGTCCTGTTTAATCAACACGTTGAGGTATTGCGGCTCGAGATCAGGTACCTGGTCCGCGGTCCAGACGATCACCCCGAGGTGGGTGGCGAGTCGGCGAGTGTCGAGCGAGTCGGTAGGTCGTAAATTCAACTCGCGACGCTGAGTGACAGCTACGCGCTCGCACCAACTTTTGAAGCCGCGCTCGAACACTTAATTAATCCACCTCGTCGGAAGCTCCCAACGCTCCGCCTCAATACAGCACGCATAAATTCTCCGGTGGAAGGTAACCCATACCAGGATCCCGAAGATTTGGAAGATCTGTCTCACGGAGACCAAAATTCAGCTGTGACCCGATTGCCAAAAACCCGGATATCCGTTGAAGGAAGGAGCTGCCTAGATGTAGTTATTCTCTTCGCGCAACCAGAGCATCTCAGGGTGTGAGCACGATAATATTGCCAGAAGTAATTCGTATGTGTAAGATCCGCTGAGAATTTCTCAGCTCAGCCGGTGGTCTAGGTTCTTGCCAAAGGATCACTAAAATGAACTAACAGCTTCGGTGCATAAGATCTAGCAGTCAGCCCTACCGTTGCTTCAGTCGAAACGTAGCACATTTGGTGCTGGAGTCTGCGGCAACTATTGCTTCTTACTGCGAGGTGAATTTCACTTCTTGAGCGGATGAATCCGCAAGCGATTTCCTTGACGCACCAGCTTTCCGTTGGGTCTAAAGATCGTTATGGAAGACAACTCGAAAACAACCGAGACCCACGTTGATCCGAATTCTCCGGCACGCCATGAGCTTGTGGGCCTGATACTTGAAGGTCGTTTCAAGATCGTGAAAAGACTTGGCAGCGGTGGTGTGGGAGAGGTCTATCTGGCCCGCGACCTCAAACTTCATGAAAAGCCAGTAGTGGTAAAGGTCTTACTCGAGAAATCGCTGACAAACGATTGGATACTCCAAAAGTTTCAACAGGAAAAGGAAGCGTTGGCGCGAGTGGACCATCCAGGCGTGGTCGGCATCCTCGACACCGGAGCATTACCCAACAGGATGCCTTATCTGGTGATGCAGTTTATTGAAGGGATGTCTCTGCGCGATGCAATCAGCGCAAAACCGGAGGGTCTTAATCTGGAACGTGTCTCTTTAATAATCAAGCAAGCAAGTGCGGCACTAAACGCCGTTCACGAGGAGAAGATTTACCATCGCGATTTGAAGCCCGAGAACATCATGTTGCAAAGACTTGCTCGCGGGGAAGAGCAAGTGAAGATAGTCGACTTCGGCATTGCGAAGGTCAAGGAATCCATAGTTGCGCCGAGCACAATCACCGGTGCGGGCACCGCCGGCACAATCATGTACATGTCACCTGAACAACTTCACGGAGACAAAATCACTGCGGCCAGCGATGTTTATTCACTGGGGGTGATCGCATATGAGATGGTGACCGGTCGGCGTCCGTTCAATCCGGACACTATCGCTCAACTTTCCGACATGCAAAGGCAGGGCGTTCGCGTGAAGCCGGCCGACCTGCGGCCGCGATTGCCGGAAGAAGCACAAACGATAATTCTCAAAGCGCTGAGTTTTGATCCACGTGCGCGCTATCAAAACGCAGCTGATTTTGGCGATGCTCTCGCACCCGCATTGATGAATGAAAAAGAGACGTTGCCGCATTACGACCGACCACTTGGGGAGCTTCCGTCGACGCTGATTTCGACGAAACCTCTGCCGGCTGAGCCTCAACTCGGAGGACAATCAATCAAACTTGTAACAACGCCGTCCGAAGCAGTCCGCGCCGAGGCGCCCGACAAATCAGTTGCAACTGGTGTTCGAGTTGCAGCGAGCCGCTGGCCCAAAGTTGTCGCGACTATCATCGTCGTGATCGTTTTATTAGTCGGCGGATATCTGGCGATTGCGAAGCGTGAATCGCTGTTTGGAAGTGCAAAACCTAGTGCCGGCATAACTGCGTCTGAGCGCTCAGTTAAGTATTCGCTGACTGTGCAGAAGATGCGAGACGGCAAACCGTATCATGAACCATTCGAATCGTCTGGCCAGGAGATATTCGAAAATGGCTACAAATTTCGGCTGAATGTTTCAAGTCCACAAGCGGGCTATCTCTACGTATTCAATGAAGGCGCGGACGAGAAAACGGGAATGAGTTTCACGATAATTTATCCGACGCCGTTGACGAACAAAGGCTCTGCGAAGCTTGACGCAAACCAAACTATGCAGACGAACTGGAACACATTTGCCGGCGAGGCTGGAACTGAAGAGTTCTGGCTCGTTTGGTCTGCTTCCCCGGTAACCGAACTCGAGGTTGCGCGCGACGCCGCCTTTAAGAGTCAAGAGGGTGCACTTACCGATGCGGCGATGCTCAGGGCGGTGAAGGAGTTCCTGGCCAAGCATTCTGATCCCAAGGCAGAAACCATAAAGGATACGATGAAAAAGCAAACCGACGTGCGCGCGACTGGTGAGTTACTCGTCAAGCTTGTCGAGTTGGAGCATCGCTAAAGGTCAATTCTGTTGGTCACGTTTATTCCAAAATGCCTTGAATTCTTTTGGTAGGAGAATAAATTGAATGTCTTCATATCGCCCGAAACGCAATCGGATTAATCATGTCGTTGTTCGGGGCGCCGTGACAGTTCTATGCTCTGTGGCCATACTGCTTGGAATTCAATCAGCCACTCTCGCCATTCCTCCGCAAGCGACCGAGAGGAAGATCGTGTCAGATGATTTCACAAAGAATCGACAGGAAGCGGCAACTGCAACTGCCAATAAGGGAGCAGAAAATCCAGCATCAAAGGGAAGTCCACCGCGGTCAAAGCCGTCACGTCGAACTTATCGCCTCGCGTCCTCACCTGCTGCAACAAAAAGGCCTGCTAATAAACTCGGGATGAGGGCGCAGTTAGGCATTACGATCTGGCGTTTGCGTCCCTTGGAAGGCAACGAGTCAGGCACCAGGATGCTCGTCCGAGAGAAAGGCAAATCGTCTGAGTGGGTGCCCGAGCGCGTCGAGGCGGATACAACATTTCGCGAAGGCGATCACGTGCGGTTGAGCATTGAATCCCCGCGAGCTGGTTATCTCTACGTTGTCGATCGTGATCTGTTTCGCGATGGGACTACCGGCGACGCTATGCTGATTTATCCGTGGCTTGGTAGCGACAATCAAATGCAACCAGGCACACTAATCGACATCCCCGCGCAGGAAGACACTCCAAGCTACTTCACCACCAGACCAACCGCCCCGAATCAAGTCGGTGAGATACTCACCGTCATCGTTACCACCACGCCACTCACCCTGCTGATTTCCGATAAGCCCTTTCAGATCTCAACTGTCGACTTGTCGGCGTGGGAAAAGAAATGGAGCAGGCAAAGTGAACGCTTCGAAATGGAGGGCGGCGCCGGTGAAGTGTGGACCCAACAAGAAAAACAAGCCGCCGCGAGCAAAGGAGCGAGGCAACTAACCCGCGACGATCCCGCGCCGCAAACGATCTACCAAATCTCAAACGCGGACGCTACGGCGATCCTGGTGAATGTCCGCCTGCGATATGCGAAGTGAGGCTCTCTTTTTCTCTCGCCGTTGGCGATGTTGGCATAAGTTTGCTGGGATGAGTTGGTCGTAGCATGAGCATGAAATCCAATTACCGCTGCATTACGAGATGGATCTTTATTTGCTCCGTCGCTTTAGTGCAGGCAATTAGCGGCAGGACCGCAGCTCAAACCGGCGAGCTCGCGCGCGCACCGATCCTGCGCATCGAGACAGGAATGCATACCGCAGCCATCAGGCGTATTGGTGTTGACCGCGCCGGTAAGTTTCTGGTGACTGCTTCCGAGGACAAGACCGCGCGCGTATGGGAGGTTGAGACCGGCCGACTCTTGCGTGTGCTACGCGTGCCCGTCGGCGACGGCACCGAAGGAAAACTCTACGCGGCGGCTATTTCGCCAGATGGCAACACGATTGCCGTGGGCGGAGCGACGTCTATCGACGGACGTCATGTATGTGTCTATCTCTTCGAGCGGGAGACTGGCAAGCTGATGCGGCGCTTGACCGGCGTGGCCGGCGCAGTCTTGCACCTCGTGTTTTCACCAGACAGCGCCGCGTTAGCCGCAACGCTCTACAATACTAACGGCGTGCAAGTGTGGCGCACTTCAGACTGGGTTGAGATCGGTCGTGAGCTGAATTACGGAGACGCAAGCTATTGCGGAGATTTTGACCGTGCGGGGCGCCTGGTGACAAGTAGCTTTGACGGGAAACTGCGTCTTTACGACCGCGAGATGCACCTGATCGCGAAAAGTGATGCCGGTGGTGGCAAGGCACCTTTCGTGGTGCGCTTCACTCCAGACGGAAGCAAAGTAGCCGTCGGCTACGACGATAGCGACAGAGTTGAGGTGCTCTCCGGGATAACCCTCGCGCATCTGTTTAGTGCGGATACAACCGGCATCAGCATTGCGAATCGCTATGTGGTCGGGTGGTCGCTTGACGGCACGATGCTCTACGCGGGCGGAAACTACAAAAACACGGTTAGTGAGCCGTCGTGTAATATTCGTCGTTGGCGTGATGGTGGGCGTGGGAGTTATCTGGACGCGCCGGCGGCAAGCGATACTATAGTGGACATCGAGCCACTGCCCGGTGGGGGCATTGTTTATGGATCGAGCGCTCCGATGTGGGGCACGTTGGACGCGAACCATAAGCTGACCCAGCCTGCGCAAACCGCACAGATCGCAGATTATCGCGACGCAGATTTTCTCGTCAACGCACGCGCTGACGCACTTCGTTTCGCCTTTGAGCCGTCCGGGAGGTCGCCCGCAGTCTTCCAACTTTCCGACCGCACCTTGAGGCCGGACGTGCCGGCAACCAGCGACATGCGCCCGCCTCGCACCGAAGCGCTCGGTCTCAACGTCACCGAGCGGCACAATCGAGACGGACCTCAACTAAACGGCAAAAGCCTGAACCTAAAGGGCGAAGTGTCGTTTAGCCTTGCCATAACGAGTGATGGCGAGGGCTTTCTGCTCAGCACGAATCTGCGGTTACGCTTCTACAATCGTAGTGGTCGCGAGTTATGGAGCGTGTTCCCGCCTGACGTAGCGTGGGCGGTCAATATCAGCGGCAACGGGCAGTTCGCGCTCGCGGCTTACGGCGACGGCACGATTCGCTGGTATCGGATGACGGACGGCAAAGAGTTACTCGCCTTCTTTCCACATGCAGACCGCAAGCGTTGGGTTCTGTGGACGCCGTCAGGCTACTACGATGCCTCACCCGGGGCGGAAGAATTGATCGGCTGGCATGTCAATAACGGCAATGATCAGGCCGCAGACTTTTTTCCGGCAGGACAATTTCGCTCGACCTACTACCGGCCCGATGTAATTTCGAAAATTCTTGAGACAGGTGACGAGGCGCGTGCGCTGCAACTTGCAAACGAAGAACGCGGGCGCAAGTCGCAAGCCTCTTCAGTCGCGCAGATGCTGCCGCCCGTGGTTGAAATCGCCTCACCTGCCGACAACGCGGAAGTTTCTTCTTCCGAAGTCACAATCCGCTATTCCGTGCGCACGCCATCAGGCGAGCCGGTCACCAATGTCAGAGCATTGGTTGATGGCCGGCCTGTATCAGGCAATCGTCAATTGACCAGAGAAGATAATTTTCCATCGGAGACACGCGAGCTAAGAATTCCAGTGCCCGCCCATGACAGCGAAGTTTCGATCATTGCTGAAAACAGATTCGCCGTCAGCGTTCCGGCAACCATTCACTTGAAGTGGCGTGGCCTGGCACCCACAACCGAAGTCTTCGTCATTCAACCGAAGCTGTACGTTCTGGCGATTGGTGTCAGTCAGTATCAGAACGACGCGTACTCGCTTAAGTTTGCCGCCAAGGATGCGACAGACTTTGCCGCTGCCGCAGCGAGTCAAAAAGGCCTTCTGTATCGCGACGTGGTGGTCAAGATCCTGACGAATGATCAAGCGACGAAGGACAATGTGCTGGACGGTCTTGATTGGATTCGCAAAGAGACGACCAGCAAAGACGTGGCGATGGTTTTTTTTGCGGGTCACGGAATAAACGATCAGAGCGGCGTTTATTACTTCCTACCTTACAACACGGATTTGGAAAGGCTTCTGCGGACGGGAGTGCCGTTCACTGATATCAAAACAACCGTTCAATCGCTGGCGGGCAAGACGCTTTTCTTTATCGACACATGCCATTCCGGAAATGTGCTCGGCGGCCGGCGCGGCCTTGCAGACGATCTCAACGGCGTGATCAATGAACTTGCCAGCGCGGAAAGCGGCGCAGTCGTCTTTGCTGCTTCAACCGGTAACCAGTATTCGCTCGAAGATGTGAAATGGAATAACGGCGCCTTCACCAAAGCGCTGGTCGAAGGATTTACTGGCCGCGCGGATTATGGAGGCACTGGCAGGATCACCATCAACATGCTCGATCTCTACCTTTCCGAGCGTGTGAAGGAATTGACTGGCGGCAGGCAAACGCCGACCACCGCCAAGCCAAACACGATCCAGGATTTTCCGATCGCGGTCAGAAGGTAGAGGTTATGGCCGGCAACAAAAAAGTTTTCAGAAAAATACCTCTCATGTTAGGACTTCTCGCAAAACCACCATCCGTTGTTTCATGATTTGGCAGCAACGTTGGCGCAAAATCATTGACTTATTATCGTTCTGGAAATAAGTTGTCCCCACGCTCAATCGTCCGCGGTCTCCAAGCCACGAATCTCACGTGACCCTGTCGTCAGAAGGCCGCTAGCGTTCTTTACTTCGATTGGCTTTTAACCAAAATGCTGACCGCTGACATCAAGGAGATCCCCCATGCTTGCTCATTCTCACAGAGTATCCGTCGCATTAGTTCTTTCAGTTGCCCTGCTTCTTCCAGTGCTTGTGCCGGCCATCGCGAGCGGTCGGGCTAAGACACCACTGAGACCCGAGACCGGCCAGGATAAGAAAGAGAAAGACAAGAAGACCGAGAAGAAAGACGACCAGCCAAAACTGTCTAGCGAGGAGCGAGAATATCAAAAGATCAAGAGGTTCAGCCTTGATCTTTATCTCAACCCAAAAGAGGCGGAATTTCGCGAGGCGGTCGACGAGGCATATTTACAGAAGCAGCGAGAACACAGCGAATATGCTTACTACATCAACACGCGCAACCCGGCGACACAACAGGTTACTCGTGACGGCGATAAGCTCAGGGTCGAATATGCTCTCTATGACAATCCACTCGCGCAAGATTATGTCAACCGTGTCGGCCAATCGCTGGTGCCGTCTGGTTCGACCCGGCTTTACACCTTCAGGATCATACTGAACCCCATTCCCGAATCGCGTGCATTGTCCACGGGTACGGTTTACGTTTCGACCGGTTTGCTTTCAGTCATCGACAACGAAGCGCAACTCTCTTACGTACTCGGACATGAGATCGGACATGTTGAAAGAGAGCACTGGAAAGAAGATATCCTTGTGATCAAAGGCGCAAAGCCCTACAACGAAAAGCAGGCTCAAAAACGAGCTTTTTTTGGTGCCGTTGTTGGCCTCGTGACTAGCGTTGTCGGTGGAAGTGAAGCGGGTTGGATCGCCTACAACTATTCCGCCTCTGTGCTTAAGTCGATGGTGCCGAACGCAATCACTTCCTGGGATCGAGTACAGGAAGACGAGGCCGATCAGCTTGGCCTAAAGTATATGCTGGATCGCAATTATGACGTCCGTGAAGTACCGAAGTTTTATGCAAATCTACGTCGTACGTCATCGCTTGATCCGAGGGTTCGACTTGGATTCGTTGCAGACAAGGATCGCATTAACGAGCGGGAGGAACAGGTCAAATCATTAATTGGTAGTAGTGGCGCGGCTCAAAAGACAGTCTACGTGGGTGCAACGGACTTAGGGCCAGGCAAGATGTTGGATCCTTCTCAGAATTCCGCCGATCGAAGTGCAACGGCTCAAAAAGCAATTAGCGGAGCGCTCGCGCCAGACGTTCAAGCGAAGCTTGATGCGGGCGAATTAATCGGCAACAGCGCAGAGTTTGAGGCTGTGATGGCAGGGATTAGTCGGGACAACGGAATCCGCGCCTACTACTTCGATATGTTTAAGATGGCGCGCGAGAACCTTGAAGAGTCGCTTCGTATTCGTTCGAACGACCCGTATGCGCACTTTTACTATGGCAAGATATTGAAACTCACTGCCCGCACGTCGCAGGAAAAACTTAGGGCTCTCGGCGAATTCGCCCAAGCCATCCAGTTGGACAAGCGACGAGTGATCGCCGAGCCTTATTTATATCGGGCGTTGTCCATGATAGACGCGAAAGACTCCTCTCAGACTCTGGAAGTAGTCACTGCGCTGAAGGACTATGTCGCGATCTATCAGCGCGAACACAGTGGCTCGCTGCCTGTCAATATGGATGTGATCTACGACTACATGCAGGAAGCTGGCGAAACGGCGTGGACGGCAACGCCGGCGATCAACGTATCCACAAAAGGCATTGAGCCAATTGGTGCCAGAATGGATACAACTTCACGGCAGCCTGCGCTAAGCGACACCCAGCCCATTAGCGCGCAACCGCAACCGACTCAGAAGCCAACTCAGCGGAAGAAGCCATAGCCGGTAACGCGGGGTGGTAAGGTTTGGGCCAGCCACTCCGCGTCTCTGAATCCTCGGAGAGATTCATCTCATATGAGTATTACTAAGTCGATTGCGATCATGACGCTGACTCTATCGATGGCTGCTACCGGCCCTCTGAGATCATCTGGCGCCAAACCCGGACAACAAATACCTTCGCGCGCGCCATTCTCTCTCGAATTTCCGGAACTCGGTGGCATCCCAATTACCGCCGTTGAAGCTCACGTCCCTACCACGGAATTGCGCACTATGAAATTGACTGTCCGCCAGCCATTCGCTGATGCCATCAACTACGGGAAGATCTATACAGCTATAAACGGGGAGTCCGCTAACACAATCTGCGGCGATATCAAGGCCAACAGAAACGGCAAAGTGATTACATGCGATCTTGAAAGCAAGCCGCGATTCCACTTTCAGCCTGGTAAGAATGTGGTTGAAATAAGCGCAACCGATCGTGACAATAACTCTTACTACGCGTCGTACGTATTGATCGCCGGTAAAGAGTCCGTAGTAAATATCGCCTCTCCCGCCACATCAAAACCGGTGCTCACAAAATTCTCCGGCAGAAAGTTTGCCGTGATCATAGGCGTCTCCCGTTATCAGTTTCACGATGCAGGATTAAATGATCTCCAATACGCCGATGCCGACGCCCGATCAATTCGCGACTTCTTGCTTCAGCCCAACGGGGGCGGCTTCAAGGCTTCAGATATTATTTATATGGAGAACAATGGAGCCACTTCGGAGGTTGTGCGCGACGCGCTCACCCGCTTGCTGCCTAAGGCGGGCCCGAATGATCTGGTGTTTATTTATATAGCATCTCATGGTTCGCCCGATCCGTTTGACCCACAAAAGCTCTACTTCCTCATGAATGATACGAAAGTGGCGAACATGCCAGGAAGCGGTTTGGGAATGTTTGAGCTTCAAGAAGTTCTAGATCACATGGTTCGGGCTGAACGTGTGGTGGTGTTCCTTGACGCTTGTCACAGCGCTGGTGTCGCTGGAACTAAACTGGTTACCGGTCGCCAGCTTGAGCGTCTCGAGAATAATGTTTTCAATTTGTACGCCTCGAAACTTTACCGTGAAACAGGCCGTGCCGTTCTAACCTCATCGGACGTAAACGAGATATCTGAGGAGAGTTCAAACTGGGGCGGCGGGCATGGGGTGTTTACCTGGGCGCTGCTTGAGGGACTCCGCGGCGCCGCCGATGCAAACCGAGATCACGTGGTCACCGCGGGAGAATTGTTCAACTATGTAAGCAAGCGAGTAAGTCAGGAAACGAGTTCGCGACAAAACCCGCGCGCTTTGTCAGGAATGAATAAAGATTTCCCCCTGTCAGCAGTAGCCGGCAGATGAGAGAGTAAATTTAAGGAAACTTGTTCTCAAATTAATAAGGCGGATCCCAGTGGTTTACCTGCATGCTGAACGAAGCCAGCACTGGAGACTGAAGATGCACAGACTAAATCTATCACTTAAAATTCTAACTCTCTCCTTCCTTGCACTTGGATCTGTTGCATTTCCAGAACCGGCGCGGGAATTTTCGCTTCAGGCAACTCAATCGAGACAACTAGATCGGCAAATAGGTTCGGTGAAAACCTTGCCGAGCAAAGCTAAGCGCTGGGCGCTCGTAATAGGCGTGGATCAGTACCGAGATGGCCAAATTAGCGCACTAAAAGGATCTGTCAATGATGCTCATGCGTTGGCCGGCGCACTAGTGCAATACGCCGGCTTCCCAGTGGATCAAGTCATCGTTTTGACGACGGATCAAGCGGAAGAACGCCAGCCAACGCGAATCAATATCCTGACATACCTGTCCAATCTTGCGTCGCTTGTGCCAAAGGACGGACTGCTGTTGATTTCCTTTGCGGGACATGGAATCGAACGCGGCGGCCAGGCTTATTTGATTCCTTCCGACGCTCGTTTGAGCCATGACATATCCTTGCTTGAGGAGTCAGCCGTAAGCGTTACCCGCATGCACGATCGCATCAAGTCAATTGGCGTGGGCCAGGTCATCGTTCTGCTTGATGCTTGTCGCAATGATCCAGGCGGGCGTGCCGATGCGCCAAACAACCTGTCGTTGGCATATACAAAGTTTAACTTCGATGTGCGCAATCGCGAGGTTGAAGCGTTCGCGACTTTCTACGCAACCGCAATCGGACAACGAGCCTACGAATATACTGAAAAGCGTCAAGGGTATTTCACCTGGGCTTTGGTTGAAGGCTTGAAGGGCGGAGCGGCAAACGAGAAAGGGGAAGTTAGTTTGGCGGCATTGGTTAAGTATGTTCAGGACAATGTGCCAAAGCGCGTTGCAATCGACTTAGGTGCGAGCGAACAACAAAAACCGTTCGCCATAGTCGATGGTTACCGCGCGGACGAATTGATAGTTGCTTTGGGTGGGGCAAATGCCGGAAACGCGACGAGTAGTCCAGCAGCGGCTAGTGTCGACCCGGCGGCCATGGAATTGATTTTTTGGGACTCGATCAAGAACAGTAGCGACCCTTCTGATTTCAAAGCGTACTTGGACCGGTTCCCCGACGGAACCTTTGCCGCGCTGGCTAGAAAGCGCGGTGTAGCTTCGTCGCCGGCGACAGGCTCCGCAGCGCCTTTGCCCAGTGTTGATGAAATTTTGGAAGCAAACATAAAAGCGCTGGGAGGCAAAGCTGCCTTTGAAAAGGTGACCACGCTGGTGTTTAGAGGATTGGTGGAAGTGACAGCAGGAGGCAAGACCTTCAACGGAACGATGGAAGTGAACTCGAAGTTTCCTGACAAATCCTGGACGAGTACTAATGTTCCCAAGCTTGACAATAGCGTGCAAGTTTTTGACGGGACTGTTGGCTGGAGAAAAGACGAGAAAGGGTTAACTCAATTAAACGATTGGCAAATTGCTTTTATGAAGCGAAATACGGCCCTGTCATACTTGACGGAAATAAAGCAGTTTAAAGCTTTCTACCCTAAAGCCAGAGTGAAAGGCAAAGAGAAAATCGGCAATCGCGATGCGTATGTTGTTGAGGTTGAGCCAGTCGGCTCAACCCCGGAGACGCTTTATTTCGATATGGAAACGGGACTCGCAATCAGATGGGACTTGTCGTACCAGAGCAGCGCCTCGCAGAAGGGCGTTGGAATTCCTATGCAACTGTTCATAGATGAGTATGCCGACGTGAATGGCATTAAGGTCGCATCAGTTATCCGTCAGATGAGCTCTGGCGTCACGTTCTTAACCAGGTTTTTCGACGTCAAATACAATGTCGCAATTGATGACGCAAAATTCGCCAAGCCAAAATAGCCAGACTGACTTGGCCTAATGCTGAACCATTCGTTCTCATCAGCGTGAACAGATAATGATCTAATTTAGCGCAAACAGTTTCACTGCCCAGCGGCTTTAATCCGGTGAGTTTACTCCGCGACACAATGTCATTAAACCTCAGACTCGGTATCACTACAGTGCTGTTCATTACAGTGTTAGTTAGCGTGCCCGCTGTCCAGTCGGCTGCACATAGCGCGCAAGACAACCGTCAACTTCAGCGAGATCACCCTCAGCCGAATGGTTTTACCGGGCACCGCCTTGCACTCGTGATCGGCAACGGCGCTTATGACAATGTTTCGAGGTTGAAGAACCCACCAAATGATGCCGCCGCTGTTGCTTTGGTGCTGCATGAGCTGGGCTTCGAAGTCACTAGTGACACCAATAAGACACAGCGCGAGATGAAACAGATGATTCGCGCGTTTGGTCTCGCCCTGCGGGCCAATGGAGGCGTTGGAGTCTTCTACTTCGCTGGTCACGGTGTCCAGGCGAAGGGGAGAAACTACTTGATGCCGGTCGATGTCGACATTCAAGCCGAGGCTGATCTGGAAGATCAAGCGGTAGATTTGAACTACTTATTGAACCTTCTGGAGGAAGCGCAGAACGCGCTGAATATCGTAATTCTCGATGCTTGTAGGAATAATCCTTACACTCTCACGGTTCGCTCAACGCAAGGCGGCCTTATGCAGCTGAAGGCCCCCAGTGGAACGTTGGTCAGCTATGCGACGGCGCCTGACAAGACAGCGGAGGACGGAGCGGGAAAGAACAGTCCCTTCACGGAAGAACTGATAAAGCAGATGAATTTCGCGGACGTGCTAGTTGAGACGATGTTTCGCCGCGTTACCGAGCAGGTGTCATTACGGACTCACGGAAAGCAGGAGCCGTGGTTCTCCGCGAATTTGAAGGGTGATTTCTACTTTCGCGTCAACCCGGAGCGGCCTGCTGACTCGACCGGATCAAAGGGAACGGAATCGCCCAGCTCCTCAGCGGGAGATAAAAAGAAGGAGAAAGCCACTGAACTTAATAGGCGTGGAGTCGAGTACTTCGATGCGAGGAAATTCGGCGAAGCAGCTGCGGCCTTTGCAGAGGCTTGCGAATTAAGTCCATACGAAGCACAGTTCTTACGCAATCTAGGCGAGACCCTAATTTACGTCGACAAGTCAGAGGAAGCGGTGAAGCATTTAGAACAGGCGGTTCTCCTGGATCCAACAAACGCAAAAGGGCAGGCGTTACTGGGACGAGCACAAGTGTTTCTTAAGCAGTATGAGGACGCTGTTCTGCACTTGGAGGAAGCACTCAAACTGGATCGCGACAGCTTCGATGCCCACGAAGCAATGTGGGCCTACTATGATGATCTGGAACAAGATGAACGAGCTCGCGAGGAAGCGGAGGCAATGCGCCGGATCAATTCTGAGAGCTCCATGGCCTGTCACCACTTAGGGACGACCTATCATAATCTTGGTAAGTATCAGGAATCTATTTCGATGTTCAAAGAGGCTCTGCGCCTACAACCTGATTTCTACAGTTTCTACACCTGGATTGTGACCGCGTATTTGAACTTGGGGCGACCAAACGAGGCTAGGAAAGTCGCGGCCGATGTCCAGAAACTTAGCCAGTACTGGGCGAAGCAGCTTTATGATCTAATTGAAGCTGGTCCATCACCATCACGCTCACCAAACCCGCTCCGCGTTAAGGTGCCTGCAAATCAGAATTGGACCAGCTCCGGACTAACGGTTCGATGTGGACAACGGATCAACATCACGGCGTCAGGGCGAATATTGTTAGGCAACCGAACCGATTCAGAACCTAATGGCGTGACAGGTGTTTTCGATGCGGCCAACCTGATGCCGGATCGCCCCACCGGTGCACTAATCGCTGTTATCGGCGACAGCGACAACTACTTATTAGTCGGCAATAACGGTGATTTCGAAGTGAACCGGGATGGGGAATTGTTTCTTACGATCAATGACAAAAAACCGGAGACAAACTCAGGCTCATTCGAAGTAGTCATCAGAAGGACTAACAGAGTGATAAATGCGCGGTGTGAAGTATCGGTAAAATAACCTCGAAGACCAGCATCCTCACCTGGGGTTGTTTAGGAGCTTTGCTTCGAAGGGCCTGTAATCGAAACTAAATTGCGAAAAGTCAACGGGACCTTTAATGATGTTGAAATCAGTCTATTTTCTAGCGTTACTTGTTTTGGTAGGAGCTTATTTCCACCAACCAGACGTGACAGCTCAAGAGCCGCCTGATAGCCGTCAGCTTGAACGAGAACAAATTCAGCGATTGGAGAAAACAGGCAAGCGCATTGCCCTCGTAATTGGCAACGGTGCGTACACGAACGCGCCGCCTTTGAAGAATCCACCCAACGACGCGCGCGACATGACTGCGACTCTTAAAGAATTGGGTTTTGATGTTGCCAGCGGAATCAATGTCAATCAGCGCGAGATGAAGAGGCTAATCCGCGAGTTTGGGCAGAAGCTGAAGGCCGGTGGGTCAGGACTCTTCTATTACGCCGGTCATGGTGTCCAGTCGAAAGGCCGCAACTATTTGATTCCAGTCGAGGCTGATATCCAAAGCGAAGCGGAGGTTGAGGACGCCGGAGTGGACGTAAACCTTGTGCTGAGCTACATGGACGATGCTCAGAACGGATTGAACATCATGATTCTCGATGCCTGTCGCAACAACCCGTTCGCGCGGAGCTTTCGGTCAGCAAGTAGCGGCTTGGCGCAGGTAGACGCACCAACCGGAACGTTGATCGCATATGCAACGGCGCCCGGTCGGGTCGCTTCAGACGGCATCGGGCAGAACGGACTTTATACGTCGGAGTTATTGAAGCAGATGAGAGTGCCCGGGTTGAGCGCGACTGACATGTTCATGCGCGTGCGCGCCGAGGTGATGAGGCAGACGGCCAATAGGCAGGTGCCTTGGGAAGCATCATCGCTCGTCGGTGCCTTTTATTTTATGCGGGCAGTCCCTGCTCCCGTCACCGAGGCTTCGAATATCGGGGTATCACAGAGGCCTCCTCTAACATCCGATCCTCAGCAATACTATGCACGAAGTTTGGCACATCTAAATCGAGGTGAGTTTGACGCAGCGCTAACTGATATCAACAGAACAATCGAACTCTCGCCCGCTTTCGCACAAGCTTACGCAGTTCGGGCGGGAATTCACCATCTCAAGAACGATCTCAACGCTGCGATAGTTGATAGTAACAAGGCTATTGAGCTTCATCTAAACCACGAGGCTCCTTACCTCGTTAGAGGCGCTTCTTACAATGTGCAAGGAAACTATGATCAAGCGTTAGCTGACTTCAACCAAGCTATTCAGATCAACCCACAATCAGGGCCCGCATATTCCGGTCGAGGCGTTTCATACAACGGGAAGGGCGAATACGACAAGGCAATTGCCGACTACACACGAGGGCTTTCACTTGCCCCTAATGAAGTGCAAACCTATTACAATCGCGGAGCAGCGTACTTTCAAAAGAAGGACTATGACCATGCTCTAGCGGATTTCGATAAGGCAATTCAACTTAATCCTGGCTTAGCCGTTGCCTATAACTACCGCGCTCTTGTCTATGAAAAAAAGGGTGACATCGCAAAGGCGGAAGCAGACAGGAAGAGGTATCGAGAGTTGTATGGCATCGACTGAGTCTCGGAGCAGCCGTGGAGTTTTGTCGATTCGTGGATCTTCTCAAGTCAACAATGGCCAAAGTGTTCGACTCCCACCATCTGAACGTTCGATCAGTTCGCATTCCGACGTTCAAGGCTGAGGCGCTTAGAGGCGGGTTGCTCCAACCCTCAGTGCTCATCGCAATCAATTTAGTCTTCTTCACAATATTTCATTGAGACTTCACGCTCCTTGATGTGTTGCTTGTGGCAACATCAAGAATTAGGGAGTGTCTACCCTAGTTTTCATCATGGTTGTCCCCTAATGCCTGCGTCCATCCCCTCAGGGCTTCCCTGGCAAGAGATAGAGGAACCTAGAAGAGGCTAGAACCGGAATTCAACTTGAAAGTTAAAGGTGCAGCATGAATATACGAATTGTTGCTGGTCTGATTTTCTCGTTGGTGTTAGCGGCTGTTTTATCTGGGACTGAAGCGTGGTCCACTAAATCGACTGCTCTAAACTTTTGGACACGAACAGCACGAATCCAGCTCCGACAGGGAAGCAATCGACTTGGATCGAAGAAGACGCACGTGGTTGAATTCGGGGGCTCGAACTTTTCGCAGTCAGCTAAGTGCGGCTTCGATGGTTTGTGAGCGACTGGTTAGTTTTGCTCATGCGAATTCATGCACGCCCGCATGCCCATCAACCGCAATCCTGAAGCAGAAAGACTAAGAATCGAACGCTTCAATCGCAGCTATCGCGAAGCGGTGCTCGACCTGTTCGTGTTTCAAATTGCACGAAGTCAGAGAACAGACTGAGAAGTGGATCAAGGAATACAACGAGGAGCGTCCATACGAGTCTCTGGGCCACCTAACGCCCAGGGAGTATCTGTTAACCCAAAACCCGGAAACCTCTACTAATCAGTGGACCTAAAAAGGGGAGGGTTACACTTGGATCTCGTTTGGAAGAATGCCTTTCTAGCCAGGTATAACTTGTCGCCCGTTCGTTCTAGTCCTAGCTAGCTGTACGAGGCATGGTAGGAAGAGAAGGTTCTGTTTAACGTTGCACTCTTGCGCTCTTCAAAAACTCAATTACGACTCGATTGAATTTCCTTGGCTGCTCCATGTTTAAGTGATGGCTGACACTCGACATAACAATTCTTTGAGCACCTACAATGCTGGCCGCGAGTGTGCGCGCAATAGCTTGAATGTTGTCGGCGTCTCGGTCTCCGACCACTATCAGCGTAGGTGATTTTATTTCCGCGAGTCTCTCCAACGACGGCTTGGCGGGCCACCTCACAACAACTGACTTTAGTTCTGGTCCCCACGGACCCCAGTATCGGAAATTATCTCGCATCATTTGCCGCATGCGTCGCTGGTATCGCCGACTGTTCTTACCAGTGGCGAAGAAGGGGTGATTCAGCCAGAGATCTATAGCCCGCTCCATTCCCTCTTCTTGGGCCGCCTTGTTGACTGCCATCGTCTCGGGACTCGCCGGTGACTGATATCCTCTCAGAGATGATGACGTGAGAACCAGGGCGTCTACCATGTCCGGATGTTCGAGAGTAAAATCCGTCGCGATCATGCCTCCCAGGGACAAGCCGATCAATGATGCTTTTTGAACCCTCAGGTGCTTTAACAAGAAAAATAGATCGTCTATGTTGGAATATGGTCCGGAAGGAAATTTCGATCGCCCGAACCCACGAAGATCGTATCGAATGACCCTATAGTGTTTGGTGAATTCTTTATACTGATCATCCCACATCCGCATATCAACAAGTCCGCCGTGAATCATCACAAGAACAGGTCCTTTTCCACCCTCCTGGTAATGCAGCCTGGTCCCATTGATATTGGCATAGCTTGTTTTGTCAGCGACCCCTGTTGCCAAGACGTTGGTGGCGGTAAGGAGCAACGTGAAGACGATCGGATGAAACAACGACCGGCTGTGTCCCCTAAATGGATGTTGCCGACTCATATTTACCTCGTAGATGAAAACACTAAGAACTAGATCTTCCGTGAGCGGAGCACTATGCGAAACCCGGTGACTACGACGCGGCGATCGGGATCGTCGGCTTGCCGGCTTGCCGAGCGACAATCAGTGGCCTTCAGAGTCGCATGCCCCTCCACGAACGACACGTCTTAAGTTTTCCTCTCTATCCCACGCTACGATAATCCTTCTTGTACAACTCTCGGTCCACTCGGCAACATTTCCATGCATGTCAAATATTCCCCAATATTGCTAACCCTTCCAATGGTAGTTAATCCTAATGTTCCATTGCCGAAGATTCACCCGGTACCCCATCAGAGTTGAGCCTCAGGTCAGTCTGTAGATTTCTAAATTCGCTTCACGTCAGGAATCCCTCGACTTGAGTTACACACCGATGGTTCATACGTTGAGAGCTGCTGAGAGTTGTTAACTAAACATGAAGAAGTATGAAGTTGCCGGGCGGCCGACGATGGAGTAGCCGATTTCGGCAGATCTTGCGGTAATCTAATGAAGGAATGATGGAGTACATGTCGAGATCCGCGGCAGATTCCACTGCCAATTTTGGGTGGATAGGCAAGACGCCGGCCCACTGCAGGTTTCACAAAGCTGCAGTTAAGTTTGGAAGGCATCAAATTAAGAAGGGGCCACGCTTACTTAAGTATCTAGTTCCGTGTCTGTCTCTCTTTCTTTGGTGCGGAACAACCTTCGGTCTAAGCTCGGATAAAAACATCACACAATACCGGAGCCGGATCTGGCGCCAGGGAGATGGGGTCCCACCTGGTGGAGTACTCAAAGTGCTACAAACGTCCGATGGTTATCTCTGGATACTTACTGGAGATGGTTTGGCACGTTTTGATGGAGTGCAGTTCTCGGTTTTTGACAGTTCCAATACGAAGGAGATCCGCGGCCGTTTTCGAACGCTATACGACGATGGTAATGCGCTCTGGATTGGTACCTATGGCGACGGGTTGTTAAGTTTTGAACACGGCAAAGTTAAGCTACTCACGAAAGAAGATGGATTGTCGGACAACGACGTGCGCGTGATTTATGGCCGCGCAAATGGTGAAATGTGGATCGGAACTCAAGACGGAGTGACCACCATCAAAGCCGGAAGCCAAGGTGGTTTCGACAAGCGCATCAGTTTGCCCGGTCACATTGTTTCGGCTCTGTGCGAGGTGAAAGACGGGAGCATGTGGATTGGCACCGATCAAGGTCTATATCATTCCAAAGACGGTAAGTTGACTTCCTATACCACAGAAAATGGGCTGGTCGGCAATTTCGTACAGTCTTTGTTACCCGATGGCGATAACGGTCTGTGGATTGGCACTAACCAAGGGCTGAGTCGATTCGACAAGGGACGTGTTGAAAAGTTCAAGCAAGAACCCGAACTGTTCAGCGGCGGCGTTACTTCTCTTCTTCGGGACCGGGCAGGCAGTCTTTGGGTGGGCACCACAGACGGTTTGGTACGGCTGAGCAACGGCTCATTTAGTAAATACTCGAGGACGGCTGGCTTATCCGATAGTTTTGTGCGGTCAATTTTTGAAGACCGCGAAGGTAACTTATGGGTAGGAACCCAGGATGGGTTGAATCAATTAACCGATACACCGGTGACTCCTTATTCCACCAGCGAAGGTCTCTCGAATAACTTCACTATGCCAATTTTTGAAAGCCACGACGGCGCCATTTGGATCGGCACGTTGCAGGGGCTGAACCGTCTTGAAGGGACAACGTTTGTTCGTTTTGCTGGAAAGGAGAAGTTAGATCGGCTGCCAATCCTTTCAATCTATGATGACTGGCGAGGCAATTTGTGGCTCGGAACCCCTTATGGATTGAGACGACTACGTAATGGCCAAATAACCACCTATTCGAAAAAAGACGGACTTTGTAGTAACCGGATCAATGCGATCACCGGGGGCAAGGATGGCGATCTCTGGTTGGGGAGCTTGAGGTGTTTGACTCGAATGCGAGGTACTAAGGTCGTCAATTATACCACCAAGAATGGTCTTGCCGGGAATTCTGTTTCGTCAATCATGATGGACTCTCACGACAGTGTTTGGATCGCAACGCTCGATGGTGGAATTTCGCAATTCAAGGACGATAGATTTATTAACTACAGTCTTAAAGATGGCCTTCCCTCAAACAACATTGCTTCCGTTTACGAAGGAAGTAACGGTGAGTATTGGATAGCTAACGTTACGAAGGGACTGACACGGTTTAAGGACGGAAGGTTCACCACATATACGACAAAGGAGGGGCTGTTTGCTGACTTCTTGCATTGGGTAATCGAAGATGACAGTGGGAGAATCTGGGCCAGTTCAGATAAGGGCGTGTTTGCGATCAACAAGGGGGATTTCGATGAATTGACAGTTGGCAGAATCCCCTCTCTTACTTCCGTTGCTTTTGGACAGACGGACGGCATGAGGAGCAGCGAATGCATCGGATTGACTCAGCCCGGAGGATATAAGACGAAAGACGGAAAGCTTTGGTTTCCCACCGTAGCGGGCGCCATTTCAATTGATCCGAATAGAGTCCAGTCTCTACGCGTTCCGATTCAGGTGCACGTTGAGCAAGTGATAGCTGATAACAAAGCAATCGGCGGTCAACAGTCTGTTAGCTTGGAGGCTGGTACTGCACAAATTGAAATTCGCTATACCGCACCGACTTTCGTTGCCCCGGAACGGATCAGATTTAAGTATCGGCTCGAAGGTTTCGATGCCGATTGGATCGATGCAGGGTCACGACGCTCAGCTTTCTATACTAGCTTGCCACCGGGCAAGTATCGATTCAGCGTACTGGCTTCGGATGAGAGGGGAACTTGGCCCCAATCAGGCGCGTGGATGACCATTCAGCTAGAGCCGCGCTTTTATCAGACCTATTGGTTCTATGCTCTTCTGATTGTGAGCCTTATTCTGCTCGCATTTGGTTTGCATAGAACGCGCCTGCGCAGCCTTCAAAGGCGACAAGAACAACTTGAGAGTCTCGTTGCTAATAGAACCCGTGCGCTAGTTGATACTACGCAGCAACTCGAAGTTAGTAGCAAACGTCAGGTTGATTTTGTGACGGGAGTATCTCATGAACTCAAAACGCCCTTAACCCTAATTCGCCTTTACGGTGAAACGCTCATGTATGGCGATGAGTCCTCACCGGAAACGCGCCAGGAGTACTACCAGATTATTACGCGTGAGAGTGAGCGTTTGACCTCTCTAGTCAATAACGTTCTTGACTTTTCACGTCTTGACCGCGGCTTGAAGAACTATTCTTTCCGCGAGGACAATATGGCAACCGTCGTCAAAGAAACAGTTCAAGCTCACACTCACAATTTGAGGCGCTCCGGCTTCACCGTCGAACTTTTTGTACCTTCTGATTTGCCGCCTGCGCGCTTCGATCGCGCGGCAATAATAGAGGTGATATCCAATCTCCTTGATAACGCCGCGAAATATGCGGGTGCGACAAAACACATTTCTGTTAGGTTGCGAACTGAAGCAAAGCGCATCATTTTGGAGGTTGAGGATCAGGGTGTAGGTATACCTAAGAGTGAGCAAATGGAAGTCTTTCAACAATTTTATCGTGGCTCGAATGTGATGGATAAGGGTGGTTATGGGCTCGGATTGTTTTTGGTTAAGCACATCATGGACGCTCATGGCGGAACAATTGAAGTGATCAGCGATCCCGGCCAAATGACTAAATTTACCCTTTCGCTCCCACTTGACTATAGGGCTCCCGTTCAGAGCAGCCGTTAGCAATTAGAGGAAGGATTATGGCGAAAATTCTCACAATCGAAGACCAAGAGAACATTAACAAGGGCTCGAGACTAATCTGACTCGGGAAGGATTTCTAAGGCTGTTACGGGAGAGGCCGGACTCGCAACCCCAGTGAGGAGAACCCAGACCTAGTACTCTTGGATTTCGCTGCCTTTGCCGTTACTGAGGCGAGCTATGATTCCGGGAAAGCTCTTCCTCGTCACGCTACGCGCTGATGAAAGTGAGTTCCAGCAAAGAGCCTTCATATGCTCTCAATACCGCAGTCAGAACCTGCTTAGCGATTCCGCCGAAACGACTATTTGAATCGGACGAATACTGGATGGTCCAGCGCTTTTTTGCGACCACTCAATTGCC
The DNA here is from genome assembly GCA_035472495.1 of Pyrinomonadaceae bacterium. Taxonomy (GTDB): domain Bacteria; phylum Acidobacteriota; class Blastocatellia; order Pyrinomonadales; family Pyrinomonadaceae; genus PSRF01. The sequence continues at coordinate 483,339 of DATIPD010000013.1, forward strand.
GCCAACTCCGCTACTGTCTCTACCGGCCCTCGCCGCCGAATTGGGGCTCGGAGAGTTGCTCCTAAAAGATGAGTCGGAGCGTCTTGAGCTCAACTCTTCAAGATCCTCGGAGTAGCGTATGCGGTTGATCGCCTGATGAGAGACGGACGAGTTCATGAAGGCGCGACGGTGGCTTGCGCCACTGAGGGAAATCACGGGCGTGCAGTAGCTCACCTGTCCGTCAAACAGCATCGAGAATTTCCAGTTGACGAATCATCGGATGCTTCTGCGTAAGCGCCTCTGAGTCTTTGTGCCTACGCCTCGGTTATGTGCCAACGGTCAGAATCAGGTTGCTGGCTCTTGACGCCCGCCAGAATGAGATCCGCTACCAGCGAGCCAGTCCCGCGTTGCAGGGAGTTTCGTTAGAAAGGTGCCGTTCAAGAGTTTAACAAAGCTTCACGGCTTATTGATAACTTGAAGGCGGACTGTGGGGTACTATGACGTTGAAAGATGGTGAAGTACACAAGGACACTAAGGTACCGAAAGTTCTGCTTTCTGATGTTGTCAAATCAAATCATGTCAATAAGGCTGTTGAAGTCAAGCTTCGCGTTGTTGGTTTTTCTTCTTATTCCTGGTACTGGTTATTCACGAAGCCGGGAGACAGGATTTCTGGATCGAACGCTGATTCTCGGCTCAGCTATTTACCGTTATCAGGTATATGTTCCCATTGATTTTAGCCCCAGCCACAAGTGGCCCGTTATCCTGTTTCTTCATGGATCGGGAGCCAGAGGACAGGACGGGCTTCTCGAAACCACTACAGGTTTGGGCGATGCCATTAGGCGTAACAGAGACCGGTTTGATTTCATTGCAGTCTTTCCTCAATGTAACGGCGACAATTTTTGGTTTGGTCAGATGGAGATTCTTGCGCTCAAGATGTTGGACCGGACTATCAAGGAATTCAACGGCGATGCCGATAGGGTATATCTCACCGGCATGTCCATGGGCGGGCGAGGGGTCTGGTACTTCGCGGCTCGAAACCCAAACAAATTTGCGGCAATTGTACCGGTCTGTGGGGGCGTCTCACTGCCAGACGACTTTATCCTTCCGCGGGAAGCTGAGATGATCATACGGACAGCGAATCCCTACGAGACCATTGCCAGGCGGATTAGCAGAACCCCGATATGGGTTTTCCACGGCTCCGACGACACCACGGTGCCCGTGACAGAGTCACGAAAAATGGTAGCAGCTTTGAAGGCTGAAAAGGGAAGTGTTAGATACACCGAATATGCCGGCGTCGCGCATCAGTCCTGGGACAAGGCGTACGCTGAACCAGAACTGTACTCTTGGCTTCTTTCCCATAGATTGAGTCAGATACGGCTGAGCAACCATTAATAATCGACTTGTATGCTGTTTCTCGGGAGAGGCTCCGACGCGCAGAGCAGAATTGGAGATTCACTCATGAGGCAAACGGCTCGAGTCGCAATCCTGTCCATTCTTCTTAACGCAGGGATCCTTATTTGTGTTTCAAGTATAGCCGCCTTGCGTGGCAACCCGGGGTCAAGCGTTCCGGCTACGAGACCTGTCCCAGCGGCCTTAGCTTCCTACAAGCTAGATACAATTCAACAGCCCCAGAACACTGTCGAACAGTCATATAAGAATATCAAAGTCTTGAAGGGCCTCCCGGACTCTCAGTTGTTTTCAGTGATGAATTTTATGCGTGCATCGCTGGGAGTTAGTTGCGCCTACTGTCATGCGAACTCTGGAGGTGATAACTGGAATTTTGAAAGCGACGAAAAACCTGCTAAGCAGACAGCGCGGCGCATGATCCAAATGGTCTATGATATCAACAAGGGCAACAGAGATGTTTTTGGCGGTGGGGCGGTTACCTGTTTCACATGTCATCGAGCGAACATACATCCTATTGCTTTGCCGTCCCTGCCTGTTCCCCTTCCCGAAGGTGGGCCAGGCGGCTTGCCCTCAAAGGAGAATAGTACGCTGCCCACGGCTCGGCAAATAGTAGATAAATATGTTCAGGCCATTGGGGGCAGCGATGCCATCAGGAAGTTGAATTCCCGCTCGATAAATGGGGTCTCGATTTCTTGGGATGGTAAGAAGGTGCCCTTCGTCCTGCAGCTGCAGGCACCCAACAAGATCCTATTCACCCAGACCTCCCAACAGGGAGAGCGAATCCAAGGTTTCGATGGCGCGACCGGTTGGGTAAAGACAGGTGAACAGACACGCACCATGAATGGCGCAGAGATGGCGCGCTTAAGATTGGTCCAGGCACCCTTTGATTTGCTGGCGGTGACAGAGGCCTTGCCGGAAATGAGGGTGACGGGTAAAGAGAAAGTGAACAACCAGGAGGCTTTTGTGATTGAGCGAGCCGTAGGGTCGGGACAAATCGACAGATTCTACTTTGATGCAAATACTGGCTTGCTACTTCGGGTGTTGACACTGATCGACACAATTCTTACTCGAATTCCTGAACAGATAGACTTCGAGGACTACAAAGAAGTGGAAGGCGCAAGGGTGCCATTTATGATACGAAACTCGTTTGTCGATCCATGGAACGGCACAACCATACGTTTCTCGGAGATCAAAAGCGCGCCCGTTGATGACACCAAATTCGAAATGCCCAAATCTAAGAAACAATAACCTGCCACGCTATGGAATCAACGCTCCACTTGGTGAAGAAATGTCCGCGAGATGCATCGAACGCTTTCAAACTCAACTCACGAGTCCCATTTCTTCTATGAGCGTTCTGGCCCTGCAGGACAGTATTAGTCTTCCAAAGTCACAGTTGATATTTCGATAATTCCGTACTCCCTTACCCTCTGACTGCAAGGGCACCCGAGGTTTGCTCGCATCTGCTCTTACTCTGCGCTGTTTCCTGCGGGTTGAATCTTAATAATTCTTCACCTCTTAATGACAACCTGTCGCCACATCGAGTGATATCGTTAATAACGGGCTCGACTAAGTGCGATGTACGTGTTGGAGCCGAACGATGTCTTACCTATGCAATCCTTAAGGAAGTGGTCAGCCGCGATTTGCGTCGAGGGCATTTCATGTTTGCCGCTACCAGCACAGTTGCGGTTTCACGCGATTACCAGACGAGCATCGCAGTTCGTTTTCGCTAAAGGCCATTCCGTAAGGGAGCGACTGAGGAAACAAACAGGTTAATAGGGCGTGGCGTTTGGAGCCACTTCACAATTACTTTCGACTATTCTCGCTCCACGATTTTCCTGGAAACGAAGTTCAAGAAGCATCGGCCCAGAAGGCTCAGCGGATCGAATGAGGCAAGGTAGCGACGCAGACAACATGTCCTTACGCAGTAGCAGCATGGTCAAATTATTCAGAAATGCGCGATGCCAGTGGATTGTTTACTTGCTCTTGGCTTCGATATGTTTTGATGGCCGAGTTCGTTCACAAACGGAGCCAAGACATGCCGGTAATCAAATTTTGCTGATTAAGGCTGGGCGCCTGTTAGACGTACGCCGGGGCAAAATCGAACTCAATCAGGCTATCTTGATTGATGGTGAGCGAATCAAGGCCGTCGGACCGCTACCCGAAGTCCTAAAAAGTTCTTCACCAGTCGATCGCGTCATCGATCTCTCCGACTCCACGGTCCTGCCGGGACTGATTGACTCTCACACGCACATACTAGTGAATGAGGACCTAACATCTGAGCAATACGACGAGCAACTCCTAAAGGAGTCTGTTCCCTATCGGACTATCAGAGCGACCGTTTTCGCTCGCACGATGTTAATGCGTGGTTTCACGACGTTACGAGACATCGGCACTGAAGGCGCCATGTATGCCGACGCCGATATCAAAAAGGCAATTGAGCGGGACATCATTGCCGGACCGAGAATGTTTGTTGCTACACGCGCATTTTCTGCGACGGGAATGTACCCGTTGCTTGGCTACTCATGGGAGTTGAATGTGCCAGTTGGGGTCCAAATCGTGGATGGCGTTGAAGAAATACGCCGAGGCGTCCGTGAGCAAATTAAAAACGGCGCTGATTGGATTAAGGTCTATGCCGATCGACGGCCTTACATAAAAGCCGGCTCGTTACATAGCATAGCTATTTTTAGCCAAGACGAGATGAACACTTTCGTCTCGGAGGCCCATAGGTTGGGCCGGCGCGTTGCCGCCCATGCGATGGGCGAAGAAGGAATTGAGACGGCCCTCGAAGCCGGAGTAGATTCCATCGAACATGGCTATGCTCTAAATGACAACTTGATGGATCGTATGGTTCGACAAGGTACCTACTGGTGTCCAACGATCTACGTTACTGTTTATTTCGCCCAGGAACACGCGGGCGTAATCCCCCCGCCGATCAGGATCGCGATGCGTGATGTCGAAGAACGTGTGCTTGCAATTGCCGTTCGTCGTGGGGTGAAAATTATCTTTGGAACCGATGCCGGTGCTTTTCCCCAGTCCGAGAATCAGGCAAAAGAGTTTACCTACATGGTCAAATGGGGAATGTCCCCGATTCAAGCGATTCAGTCGGCAACAATTCGCGCGGCGGAAGCGTTAGGAGTATCCGACGACGTTGGAGCAATTGAGGTTGGCCGATTCGCTGATATCGTTGCGGTAAAGGGTGACCCAATCAAGGATGTGTCGGAGTTAGAGCGCGTCTGCTTTGTTATGAAGGGCGGAAAAGTACAAATGTCGACGAATCTCGCGGGATAATAGTTGCGATACTAGATTCAAGCCTTCAACCGCGTTAGCCTTCCCGTTGAAGTAGTACGACCTCTGAAGGCTGGCGACAAATCAAAGACTCATTCCAATCAACAGTCGATCTGCCTCCAACGGAGCGTTCAGCCTTTCTTCTTAACGCTTGCAAAGATGACATCAACTTCTCCCGGAAATCGAAGAATGGATCACTTCACACGATAAGGAGCGTAGGTTCATCGACACGTCAGGGCTATTCCTCCGCGATCGCAATCAGTCGATTATGCATCATTGATCGGCACAAGTTTCGGTAAGCCAGGATGCTCTACGAGTCGCCAACCGTGGGAAAAACACCTGGCGTTTAATTCAGCACCTGTTGATACGCTCGGCAACACGCGAAGTTGTCAACTATCAATGAAGAATTGTGAGTTCGCCCGCGATGAATCTGTCTCTTAAGCCAAAGCAGATATGCTTTATCTAATGCGTCGGAACGCGTAGATCGAACAGATCGAAATGTGATCCCTATTGACATCGCCAGTAAGCGCCAGTTGAAGCTTCGACTTGGCAAAGAGGCGCGAATGCCTTCCACGATCCCGGTTAATGGATCGATTGCCTGGGTTGATGCCGATAATTTTGGACGAGGTGTGTAACCTTTTATCTCGATGGAGGGTAAGACTCTGTAGATATCTGCAAAAGTCTAGATGAATGGGAGAAATTGGATGCAAGCAAAAATACGACGTTTGCTTTGCTTGAGCTTGATAGTGGTCTCCATCTCGAGCGTGGCAATTGCGGCTGTTGAGCTTTCTGGGACGTGGAAGTTGAACATCGAGAAGAGCTCGTTTGGCGGACTCTCTGTGCCTTCTGGTCGAACTTTCAATATCACGCAACGCGGGACGATGTTAAAGATCGAGGTTACTGACAAGACACCGAGTGGTGAACGCACACAAGTTCTGGAATGTACAACCGACGGTGCGAAGTGTGTTAACAATGTTCGAGGACAGGAATTTCGAAGTACGGTTCACTGGGAGGGATCCGAGCTGGTATTTGAAACGGAGGGCTCGCTTGACGGCAGCGAATTTCGCGCGGTAGATCAGTGGACAATCTCAGAAGATGGAAAGACGATTACCATCAACCGTCACGCAAGCAACAACATTGGTGAGGTGCATCAGAAGCTCGTTCTAGAAAAGCAATGATTTCCAGGGCCTGAATGGATGAACTGCAAAAACGCTTTACGGAAGGTGATATCAATGCATTCGAAGCTTTGTTTCGTGCGCACCAGAAAGAGGTTTACCGCTGGATCTTGCGTATGGTTCGAGATCCTGCCACCGCAGAGGATCTAACTGTCGAGACGTTTTGGAGGGCATACCGATCCGCGGGGCGATTCGATCCGGAACGGAGCTTCGGCGCATGGGTAAGAACAATCGCGGTGAACAGAGCTCGCAAGCATTTAGCTCGACAGAATAGGGAAGTAGGAGTCGAAAACCTGGCGCGATATTCTGCTCCATCTTCGGTAGCTGGCGATTTTCAGGGAAACGAGCTTCGCGGGCCGATCCTACAAGCATTTCAATTATTGCCGGAGAGGTTGCGAGTTGTTGCGCTGCTGGCACTGATTGAAGACATGCCGTACCGCGAAATCAGTATAGTGATGGGTATATCGTTAGGAGCGGTCAAAACGCGCGTCTTCCGCGCCGTGCGCAAACTCAGGAAGGAACTTGACAAAGTAGGTATTCGACCATGAGACAAAGCGATGAAGAGCTGATTTACTTGTTGCGTTCCGTGATTTCGAAGGTTCCCCAAAAAATGGAATTGACCCGAGATCTCTGGCCGCGAACGCTTTTGAAACTTGATTCAAGGCAACGGGTGTGGGGTATTGGCGACTGGATCGCAGTCGCCGCAACTGTCGCTATGGCGATTGTATTCCCAAATGCCTTGTTGTTGGTTTGTTACAGCCTTTAACTACTAATGATTCGAGGATCGCAACGATATGTTCGAGCTTACCTGGCGGGAGTGGCCTTCCCGACAGTTTTCCTAGCCGTCATCTTGGTTGTGTTTGTCTGCTTGCAACTGAAGGGCATTGTTTCCAACTCGGCGAGCGCATTCTTGATCTTCCCGATGGCGCTAGTGCCTAACGTTTGGGGTATATGGAATATGGCATACGTAGCGCTCTCAAAGCGACGCGAGTTTGACGTTGGGTTGTTTGGCGCGGTCTTGCCGGCGCTGATCGCTCCGCTAATGTTTGCCACAAGCCAGTTTCTCGGGCACCCGCCTCATGACCTTCGCTGGCCGACCGTCGTCAGCGCCGTCATGGTGGGGGTCATAATCTATTACCTCCTCTGGAAACATCTTGTTGGTTATCTCAATAGGATCCTGGATCTGGAGTAAATTTTGCGATGGCGCAATTGCTTACATTGGTTCGAGGCATTGCTTATTCAATAGTCTTCGTGGCTCTGGTTCTCATTTATTTACCAATCCAAATAGCTTTACCAGGTCTTGCGCAACCAGCCCGATTTGGCTTCCCTCAAATTTTTGGACTCCTGTTTGCCGCGTTGGCAGGAATCGTTGTTGTTTGGTGCATCGTCACCTTTGCTTTGATCGGGCAGGGAACTCCCGCGCCTTTTGACTCGCCACGGCGACTCATAACCAGAGGTCCTTACAGCCACTTGCGAAATCCGATTTATCTTAGCGCAGCGAACGCTCTCACTGGTGCTGCTCTGTTTTACTTGTCGTTGTCGATTTTCGCCTATGCGTGTGTGTTTCTAGTCTTGGCTCATGTACTCGTGGTGCTGCATGAGGAGCCAGCTCTTGAGGAAACATTTGGTGACGAATACGCCAACTATAAGAGGAATGTGCCCCGCTGGTGGCCAACATTTAGTGTCGGCCGGAAATAGTCAATTAATAGGCGCCGGACCAATATAGCGCGCAACTGCTGTTGTTCAAGTTGATTAACAATTCTTGGTGGCAATGTGTGACGTGAGTACGAGTCGGGCGTTTTCACGTTATGGCCCACGATCTTAAGGAGATGTCGAATGCCATATGAAAACGACAGCGAGAAAGATCAAGCACATCCTAAGCATGCTCTGAATCGACGAAAGTTCTTGAGTCGGGTCGCCGTCGCCGGAGCCGGTGCGGCACTTGCTGATCATCTGTCAGGCCTTGAGTCAGTTGCAGCGAGCCCAATAATTGACGACTTTGAAAAGCCTATCAAGGGCCGCATCACAATCGCCCTTGATGTAAACGACCAAAAGCGTCCTCTTACCGTTGAGCCGCGGACAACCCTTCTGAACGCCCTCCGCAATCATCTGGAACCGGCGGTCACCGGACCAAAACTAGTTTGCGATGTTGGTACCTGTGGTGCATGCACAGTGTTGATGGATGGGAAACCCGTGTACTCGTGTTTGATTCTGGCGGTTGATGCAACCACGAAGAAACTAACTTCAGTTGAAGGATTGGGAATCCCGGAACGCCTCAATTCGGTGCAGCAGGCCTTTATCGATCATGATGCTCTGATGTGCGGCTTTTGCACCCCGGGTTTTGTGACAACTATCTCCGCATACTTGAAGAAGAACGCAAAGCCGACGATGGATGAGATCCGCGAGGCGTGCAAGGGTAACTTTTGCCGCTGCGGTACCTATCCGCGAGTTTTCGAGGCCGCACTCGCGGTAGCAAGGCTGCCAGCAGTCAGGTGATTAACCTTTGATTTCGAAGCCTATAGACGAAGTGATGCCACAACAGCCGCAAACAAGCCCGGCAATACCTGGAAAGAAGACGGTTCGAGTTCCTCGTGTCGTCAACGGACTCGAGACGATGGTAGAAGTCGAAGTCGACGACGTGACTGGGCCTGGTTGGGGGCGAAACGACCAGCACACACTGCTGAATCACCGGCTAGCTCGAGTTGATGGACCAGTAAAGGTATCTGGTGTGGCCCAATACACCCACGACGTGCGCTTGCTCAATATGCTTTACGGCCGCCTGCTACGTTGCCCGCACGCACACGCGCGCTTGACTAAGTTTGATTCCGCCGCCGCCGCAAGACTTGATGGCGTAAAAGCAGTAATTCAGGCACCCATGAGCGAGTTCCGCTTTTCCGGCTCACCAGTGGCCGCGGTGGCGGCGACGACTCCAGAGCTTGCAGAGGACGCAGCGCGCGCGATCGTCGTTGAGTACGAAGTCCTCCCGCATGTGGTTAGTGCTCGCGAGGCAGTTAAATCTGATGCTCCCGGTGTGTTAACTAGAAATCCAAAGAAACCGGAAGAAAATAATCTGAGAGCGAAAGACAAACGCGGGGACGCCGCGAAAGTCGCTGCTGCGCTCGCTACCGCCGCCGCCGTGGTTGAAGCTGAATACCTCACGCCCCGAATTCATCACGCATGTTTGGAAACGCATGGCATGGTGGTTGACTATTCCGGGGGTGACTCCGCGACCATCTACGCAACCACTCAAGGAACTTTTACGATTCCCGCGGATGCCGCCGATGAGTTAGGCCTGCCACAGAGCGCGGTCACGGCGACGGTGCAACACATGGGCGGCGGGTTTGGTTCGAAATTCGGAATCGGAGTGGAAGGAATGCTCGCCTGCAGACTGGCGAAGGAAGCAAAAGCTCCAGTGAAGCTCATGCTTACGCGTCACGACGAATTCGTAATGACTGGGAACCGTTCCGGCTCATGGCAAAAGATCAAGGCCGGAGTGAAAGAAGACGGGACTCTTGTGGCGTTGCACGCAACTCAGTATCGGTTGGGCGGGGTGGGCCAGGGATCTCAAGCCGCGCAACCTTATTCAGTTTATCGCGCCGTTGATTCTTATCGCGAGGTCTACGCATTACACACCAACGAAGATTCTTCGATTGCGATGAGGGCCCCCGGTCATCCTCAAGCATCGTTTGCTATGGAATCGTTGCTTGACGAATTGGCTCACGCGATCGGCATGGATCCGATTGCATTGCGCAAGAAAAACATGCCTGATGAGGTTTATCACCGCCAATTGAATCGCGGCGCCCGCGAGATCGGTTGGGAGAAACGAAACGCCGTGCCAAGCCTCGGTTTTGGGCCACTTCGTCGTGGAATGGGCTGTGCAGCCGGCATTTGGGGAGGCGGTGGAAATAACCAGTGTAAGGTCGAGGTTACCGTTTCGCGTGACGGGTCTGTTCTGGTGGCGGTGGGTACGCAGGACCTCGGAACCGGCACTCGAACGTTCACGCGGGCAATTGTCGCAGAAGAGCTGGGGCTGCAAATAAGGGATGTTGTCGAGCAGATTGGCAGCTCCAAGTTGGGAAGCGCCAATCCTTCGGGAGGCTCAACTACAGCCGCTTCCCTGGCACCCTCACTCAAAGATGCTGCGGTCAAGGCCCGGTTAGCCCTGGCCAAAACGATAGCACCCTTGTTGGGCAATTCGGCCCCCGAGGAAATCGTTTTTAGTAGAGGCAAACTAATGGCGGCCGGCAAAGCAATTTCGTGGAAACAAGGATGCTCAGCACTACCGGCGGCAGGCCTTACAGCACACGGTGAATGGCGGGAGGATCTCCAGGGTCACGGAGTGCACGGCGTCTGTTTCGCTGAAGTCGAAGTTGACGTCGAAACTGGTAAGGTGCGGCCGATCAAAATGGTGCAAGTGCAGGATGGCGGACTTCCTCTGAATCGGTTGACTATGGAGAGCCAAATCAACGGCGGCATGATTCAATCCCTCGGCATGGCTTTTTGGGAGGGGCGAGTGATGGATGATCGACTCGGCATCCAGCTTAATCCTGGGTTCGGTGACTACAAATTGCCGGGCGCACTGGAAATGCCCGAGCTTGTCCCAATCATCGATGACGAAGATAAGCGCGAGGTCGTGATCGGAATTGCCGAGGCGTGCATCATTCCAGCAACCGGCGCGTTGGCAAATGCGGTTTTCAATGCCTGCGGCGTCCGCATACGCGAACTTCCGATAACACCAGACAAAGTTTTGATGGGATTGTTGGCGTAGGCGAACGGGAGGGTTAGGGCATGAAGGAGTTCGAGTGGATACAGGCAACAACCCTCGCCGATGCAGTCATTGCGCTTGCGAGTGCACCCGATGCAAACGACATTGACGAAGCTGCGCGACCGCTTGCCGGCGGCCAGGATCTTCTGACGACCATGAAGGAGTATGTCACGCGTCCTTCGCGAGTCGTGAATTTGAAGAGCATTCCTGGACTGGATCGGATTGAAGAAGATAACAACGGAGGGCTGCGCATTGGATGCTTGGTGACATTAAGCCAACTTGAAGAGCATTCAGTTGCTCGACGCAAGTTTCCCGGTTTGATTGAAGCAGCTCACTCTATAGCCACACAGCAGATTCGCAACCTTGGAACGGTTGGCGGCAATCTCTGTCAGCGTCCGCGCTGCTGGTATTTCCGTCTGGAAGAAGTTTCGTGCCTAAAAAAAGGTGGCTCCGAATGTTTTGCCGCGACCGGAGAAAATAAATACCACGCAATTCTCGGTGGCGGACCATGTCACATTGTTCATCCGTCCGATCTCGCTCCGATGCTGTTAGCGCTGGGTGCGAGCGTCTCGGTTGACGGGGCGTCCGGCAAACGAATTATTCCACTCGACCTGTTTTTCACGCTTCCGGCGTCAGGCAATATCAGACGCGAGAACGTTCTTGAGAATGCGGAGGTTATCACGCACATCCAGGTGCCAATTTCGAAGTTTGCCCACCGCTCGACCTATTTGAAGTTCAAGGAACGTGATTCGCTCGATTTCGCCATGGCGTCCGTGGCCGGGGCAATCGCGCTGGGAATTGAGAAAGAAGTAACTGAGGCGCGACTTGTTCTTGGAGGAGTGGCTCCGATTCCTTGGCGAGTGCCCAAAGCCGAGAGTTTTCTAATCGGAAAGCGAATAACTAAAGAAATCCTGGCGACGGCCGCCAAAATAGCGCTGGAAGAGGCTCAGCCGCTGGCGAAGAACGCTTATAAGATATCTTTGACGCAAACGCTGGTTCGGCGCGCTCTGGCAAAAGTCAGTGGCCTAAGCGGATAAAGGAGCTTGGCTTTCAATGGAACAACCGTTCGCTGATCGTGAGGCAGATTCCAACCTTCGGGACATGAATGATTCCGCTCAGAGCACTTTCTGTGGCTCGCTTCGTTCGAAGAAGTTTTTTTTGCGCGATACGGTCGCCACCGAAGCGTCGCACTATTTGGATGCCAGCAATCACTGTTGGTGTCGAAAAACGCAACAGGTTTTTGGGCCGGACGGCAGTTCGGTTCAACCGGAAGACTGCGTTGCAGGCAGATCGTGTTACACGTCATTGTTTGACGTTTGAGTAGGGGCACCCTTTCCGAACGCTAAGATAACGACGTCATCTCCAACCAGCAGTTCATAATCGAAAGGAGGTTCATCCGCTGTCCAGACAGCGATCGCGAAGGAAGGTGTGGTACCCATTCTACTGATTAGCTCGCGGTAAAGACTGAGATGTTCCGCCGTTGGAATTCTGACAATCCGTCGACAATCGGTAATTTCGCCGCTGATCACTCTGGATACCATTGTTTCAAAATACGCTCGCTCTCGTTGAGTTTGAGATTGATTGGTCTGCACCCTGGTAATCAGCCACCGCGACTTCGCAAGCTTTACTTCTTTTTCGATCACCGCCACAAATTCATCGTATCCAGTAATCTTTTCCAGATGCCCTGATTCCTGCAACAAGTTTTCGAGTTCTCTGGTTTGCACACTTAGCGAATCAACCTGTCGTTCAACAGAATTTGTCCGATCGTACTCAAAGACAACTAGCGAGAGAATCAGAAGGCCGATTGGAATCGCGACTACGGTGAAGTCGTGGCAGATTTTTCTTGCAGACTTGCGGCCTACCCACTTATGTCCGAGAAACCAGACAACAAAAGAAGCTAATATGCCTAATACCGTGATCCATTGTTCCAACGACATGACCAGAGTCCTCCATTGACTTTCGTTAGAAGACTGTTCTCTTCAAGGCGAATTGCCGAGACCGAAGTCTCGAATGTGTTGGCAGAGATTTTGGCCGGCGTGGGGTTAGGCAAAACATCTAAGCCAACGCTCCGACAACCTCCAAGAGGTAACTTCCAAAATGTGAACCGCAATTGAAATAGGTTCCCGCAAGGATCCGAATGTCCTCGCTCCAACGGTTGAATGCTTGAGACCCTGTGCGCCCAGATCGGATTAGAGGCACTGGGTGTCGCAAGTTGGAATACCCCTCATCAACAACCTCGCCGAAAAAAAGTTGATGGTAGGCATTTGTTATTTGGAAGCTAGACAACTCGGATTGAGGTCTGTCACCGGCGCCGGACTCGATCCCCTGTTTTCTCTGAGGTTTCGGGAGACGCCTCTGGCTCCTTGTCGTTCGCTTCCAACCGAGTTCTCGTAGACATACGTTCGACGGTTATTACCGCGATAGGCTGTCTCACATTTGGGAAAGACCCCGGCCAGCGATTGTTGCCAAGTGGCTGGCCTCTTCTTTGGTTGCCCCTATCCCACCGCTTTAAGAACCAGTCCAAAAGCGCCATGAACCCGCACACAATCGTAAATGCCGTTGCGAGATCGTTAAGCCCGGTTCTTAACTTGATGTATATGATCACTAAGGTAATAAGGAGGCAGCAATATACGCTGCCCAGAACGAGCGCGTGACCAAGTACAGCCTTCTTCCACCGTCTGAAGAAGTGAAAATGTACAGGAGCTTTGTTTACAATGAGAGATTCACTAGAGGTAGCGCCGTGCGCCAGCACTTGCATGAATAAGATTGCCCAGAGAACCTTTAGCCCGCCAAGCGTCATAGCAACAATCGGCTTCAATAATGTCAGATTTGCTTGGCTTATGGTGACATGAACACCTGGCAGCTCGGTCGCATAGACTAAGGGTTGCATCAACCCGTAGGCAAAACCGATTACCAGAATGATTAAAGTGTTGTATCTGAGGTTACACGCCCAACCTATCAATACAGGCGCGAATACGCCCAAGCACAGAGACCACGTGCGATGCACCTCATAGGCGAAGTTCACGTCAATCAGTGGCGACACCATATACAGAAACCCACATCCGAGGGCCAATGCGCCAAAGATTTGCGCAAACGCCGTGTAGATTCTTTGTTTATTAAATTCGTTCCCTCGCGTCACCACAAAATAAACCAAGATCATGAAGACGCTGTTCAGGTTGTCGAACACGAGGACCAGAATCTTTAGGCCAACAGGAACTGGCTTGCTTTTTGCCAAAGCGACCGTCAGCAGTATCCCCCAAGCAAACACCCAACACAGCCAGGAGGCCCACCAACAGCGATACGCTAAGAGGCTAAACCGAGGCCGCGAACCTCCCTGCCGCTCTTTAAGCCAAACAAAAGCCCCGTAAGCAGTGACAGCGATACTAAGAATAAGGTTAGTGATGGTTCCAAAAAGCTCAACCAGTTCATTCATAAACTTCTCCGACCAAATCCGATTGATGTCTTGTCACAGTTGACTGATCTGCGGGAAACTAACAGTACTCGTTTTTAGTCTCTGCGTATCGTCAACGTGGTCCCATCGCGTGATCCTTTCTTTCCCATTATCTTGACAAGTCGGTGCCACTTTTCTTACAAAGAGTTCGCAACTTGTCAGCCCGTTGTGCTGTACTCCGTCTGACCACTCTCATACGTTGGAGAAGATTGCCTGTGTCCCCAGACAACCTCACCTACCTTCAATCTACCCCCTTGTTCCAAGGTATAACCGAAGCAGCATTGAAGGGCTTCATAAAGAATTGTTCGATCACAGAGTTGGATGTAGGAGAGAGACTACATATCAACCGTAGAAACCTCGCTGAGGTACCGATATCAATTGTGTTTGAAGGGTGCCTTGCGATTCATGCCAACACGGCATACGGCAAACACAAAATAATAGTCTTGGCCCTAGTAATGCCATTCCAATTGGTGGGGGAATATCAATACTTCGGGGATGAATTACCGGACAGGCTGGAAGTTATTGCCATTCACAAGACGAGGGTATTGTCTTTTTCTCCCAATTCGCTTAGGGAGTTAATTAAAGGCTTCCCGGTCGTAAACCACAATCTCGCCAAAACAATTCTCCTTAAGCAGCACATCAGCAACTTTCGTTTAGAAGCCGTTTGCCAAACGAAGGGAGATCACAAGATTGCCACGTTACTTACCGGCTTTATACGGATACCAGAATGGCTACCGACGAGTTATGCGGATCTGCATTTCAAACAGGAGATGTCTTTACCAATAATGTGGTCGGTTGAGCTAATGACTCGGTTTCTTTCTTGTAATGTGAGAACCGTAAGAGATGGCCTCTGGACCTTAGTTGAAGCCAAGCTAATTACCATCCAGTGGTTTGATCACGAGTTAAGGCCACTTAACGACGTAGACGCTGAGCACCTACAAGATTTAGGGAAGCGTCATGGTAGAGTGGACGATAAAACCTATTTCAGAATATCGATACCAGCACCTAATAAGTTGGAGGAATACTGCGGGGAATAAAAAACTCAACGCCTCAATCACAAATGTGATCTGACCATTCCATCTGCTCGGAGCAAACCAAGGTAGATTCTCATCGCTTCGTTCACATCGGGAGGTGTCCACTGTTCAACTTCCGCGCCTTGCTTGCGCAACTCATCAGCGGCTTCATGGACAGCTCGCCGCAGCGCGGGTGAAGCCTGAATGAATCCATTGTTTGTATACATTGCTATCCGCAACCTCTTCACCGAAGTGTTCGCCGGGTCTCTAAAGCCGCTCGCGTCGAGGTGAGAAAAACCAGACCCAATATCATCACTAACACAATTGCCATGGACGCTTTCTTCAGCGTTCTCAGTTGGAATGTAAGATTCATGTTCGTGTCCTATCGGCATCTTTCGCTTCTGTCTTAAAGTATTCCAGGCCTGCACGAAGCTCGCCCGAGGCATGAACACAGGCTGAAAGACAGGCACTAATACTTACTCTTACTCATCTGACGTCGGTCCTTCTGTGGAACAGCAGGCCGGTTCTCGTCAATGCGTATTGCACTTCTGCTCGTTGATCTTGCTGAGTTTGGATAGTGGGGGTTTCGCCTGCGGGTGTCCTCAAGGTGCCGTCAAACGTTTGTCAATTATTTGTCAGCACAGGCGCTGAGAAGGAAGCTTGCTAACAAAGTTTCACAATCCGGAGACGGTATTTCACGAGTACAGTCTGCCGCTTGAATAGATAATGGGGTAAGGGACGCTAGGCTGGCTTTTCCGAATGGCCATGCGGTCGTCGTTTCCACGTGAACCCTAAACACTGCAGAAATTCGCGCCATGCCTGGGTCGCTTGGCGGCAAGAGGACCACCCAGAACAACGCAGTATGCCTGGTGTAGCACTCTTGAGGGTCTGAACCTTTCGTGATGGGGAAAAAAAGGTAATGAAGTCATGCGCGACCGTCTATCTGTTTGGACCATTCAGGTTGGATGAGGCGGAAGTGCTTTTACTTCGGCACGATCAGCCGGTACCGCTTAAACCCAAAGCGTTTCAGCTACTCCTCACCTTGCTTCAACATGCCGGGCATATGTTGACGAAAGAGCACCTTATGCAAGAAGTATGGCCGCACTCATTCGTCGAAGAGCACAACCTCGCGGTTCACATTTCCGACCTTCGCAAGGCCCTCGGTGGAGCGCACCCCTACATTCAAACTGTGTCAAGACATGGTTACCGATTCACAGCAAAAGTCTTATGCATGCCACCCCAGGAACCCACGAAATCCTCGAGTAATGGACCGCTAATCAAGTACCGCGTAAATTCCGACCAGGCAGCACGAGTACTCGCCGTTCAACCAGTGATGACCAAGGGCTTTGACTGCGACATTGAATCTCTGAGTAAAGGCTTAGTCGATGCGTTGCTTGCCAAGCTAAGTCCGGTCAGGACGATCGCCGTTCGTCCAGCCGGCGAGAGTTCCGGAGTTCCGCATGACCAAAATCGTCCCGCAGTGAGCATTGAACTGCAAAACGATTTCGTTCTGAGGAGTTCCCTGGAACGTGTGGCCGGACAAACGCGAGTTGTACTTCAAGTGTTGGATATGGCTAGCAAAGCTACCGTCTTGAATGAACTGTACGATGAAGACTCTCTGGATATTTCCCAACTGCAAGAATCAATTTCTCAAAAAGTGGCCTACGCTCTAGGCCACAAACTCAACGAAAACACGGACGTCTCAAGCTCGGAGCGGCTCAAAAATAGCGAAGCGTTTGTGGCCTACCGGAAGGGGTTGTTTCTTCTAAATAAGCGTTTGATCGCGGATCTAAATCGCAGTATTGAGTATTACCAAACGGCGATCGCGCTGGACCCAACCTATGCTTTAGCCTACGTCGGGATCGGCCGGGCCCTGATATCTTCATTCAGTCATGGATTGTTGACGCCTGAAGTCACCTTTAGTCGGGCAAGACAAGCCATACTTCAAGCTCTCGAGATCGAACGGGACCTCGCAGAGGCTCACGCTGTGATGGGTCAAATACGTCTCTTGCATGATTGGGATTGGGTCGGAGCAGAACAACAGTTGCAACAAGCCATCGACTTGAATCCTGAGTGTGCCGTGGCACACGAAACCTACGCAATTTACCTGGCAACTGGCGGTCGTTTTAGTGAGGCGCTGAAAATAAACCAAATTGCGCGAATGCTGGATCCGGCGTCACTCACTGCGAACCTGACTACCGCAAGAATCCAGTTCTTATCGAGAGACTACAACGGCGCGCTCGACGAAATCGCCAAAGTTTTAGAGTTGGAGGTCAACTATCCAGCTCCCTACTATTTCTTGGGCTTGATAAATGATGAGTTGGCCAGACACGATCGCGCCAATCTGGCATACCAACGCTACAACAGGTTGCTGCCCGACAACCCTGAAATTCTGGCAAACATGTGTCGCAGCTATGCTCTGGCCGGCAGAATCAGCGAAGCAAAAAATCTTCTGGATCATCTGACCAACCTTGCTAAACTTAGATATATCCCACCCTACTACCTGGCCTACTGTCACGCGGGTTTAGGAAATATCGCGGAGAGTCTTACATGGCTCGAACGAGCCCTCATGGATAGAGACCCGAATATGGTTTCGATGAAGATCGATCCCCGGATAGATCGACTGAAGGGGGAACCGAGATTCATTCAGGCTGCCAAACGAGTGTTTTTAACTTGGCCGGAATAGTGGTTGAAACCATTACCGAAATGGAAGGTACTGGTTTATTTCAGCCCACAAACTTATAGCCTTCGCCA
The DNA here is from genome assembly GCA_035472495.1 of Pyrinomonadaceae bacterium. Classification (GTDB taxonomy): domain Bacteria; phylum Acidobacteriota; class Blastocatellia; order Pyrinomonadales; family Pyrinomonadaceae; genus PSRF01. The sequence continues at coordinate 501,168 of DATIPD010000013.1, forward strand.
TAAACGGTGAGTATGAATTGAGGCTCATTGGGATCTTCCTCAAGTTTTTGCCGGAGTTTCAAAATGTGAGCGTCGACAGTCCGCGGCGAAACGTGACAATCAGGCCCCCAAACGTCGTTCAATATGCGGTCCCTAGACAACACGTCGCCGTGCTTTCGCACAAACAGACTCAGGATCTCAAACTCCTTGGAAGTCATCACAACTTGAAGGCCATCCCGATTTGCTTGAAAACGCTCAAAATCAATCTGCACTTTTCCAAAGTTGTAGCGAGCGGGGACCCGTACCGGGGAAGACTGGCGCCGTAACCTCACGCGAATCCTGGCTAACAACTCGCGGAGACTGAAGGGCTTCGTAACATAATCATCGGCGCCAATTTCAAGGCCCAGCACACGATCAATTTCCTCGCCCTTGGCAGTGAGCATAATGATCGGCCGCTCAAATCCACGTGCCCTCAGCTCACGACACACATCCAACCCATTCATCCCAGGTAACATAATATCCAGGACAACAAGATCTGGATCTTGATTCATTGCCATCGACAGACCAGTATCGCCATTCAGGGCCTTGAGGACCTGAAATCCCTCGCGCGTAAGGTTAATTGCTAAACCATTAGCTAAATCTTCTTGATCCTCAACAAGTAAAATCTTTGACATTGGCTGTAGCAACTACTCCTTTGCTATCTCTCGGCTTAGTCTGTTTTGCAGGACTTCAAATCTTAATCGGAAAGCTTAGGAGAAACTGCGATCCCTGACCGGGTTCACTGCAAACTTGGACGGTGCCTCCATGCGCCTCCATTATGTGCTTGACGAGATAAAGGCCAATTCCATAGCCGCCTGTCCCGCTGACGTTGGACCCACGATAAAACTGCTGGAAAATGTGCTCCAACTCACTGCTGGGAATTCCGAGGCCTTGGTCCTTAACTGCTAGAAACACGCTCGTTGATGAAGCTTCAAGGGAGACCGAAATATGCTTGGAGTGGTTGGAGTACTTTACTGCATTATCTAGCAGGTTAGATATGATCTCGATTAAGGCATCACGATCGATCCTGAGCAAAGGGAGGTCAGGCTCAATTGAAAGGTGCACTTTGAAGCCAGAGCGACGCAAGTATTGATCGTGAACGGCGACAGTTTCGCGAACAACTTTTCCAATGTCATCGAAATGAAACGAATATTGTTTGAGTCCACGATCCATGCGCGAGAAATCAAGCACGTTGTTAACCATACTGGTCAGGCGTTCACTCTCGCGAGTGATAATTTGATAGTAATCGCGTCGCGCCTCATCGCTAAAGTTTTCGCCATAGAGAAGGGTCTCGCCGTAAAGCCGTATCAATGTCAGCGGAGTCTTCAACTCATGCGACACACCGCTTACAAAATCCGCTCGATGTTTATTGACGTCTTTCAGCCGCTCAGTTGTTTCCAAGAGATCGGCTGTGCGTGCCGCCACCAAACGCTCAAGTTCATCTTTCCGCCCCCTGAGAGTTCGCAACCGGCTTTCATTTATGATCACCGCCAGCAACACAATGCTAACGAGCATTAATCCGAAAAACCAATAAGTCTGATCAAAGCGTGCCCTAAGTCGAATGTAGAGCCCTCCGCCTGTCTGACTCCACACACCCTCGCCATTACTGGCGAGGACTATGAACCTATAACTACCCGGTTTCAGGTTGGTGTAGTAGGCGACACGTCGATCCCCTGCTTCAATCCAGTCGTTATTGAGACCCTCGAGCTTGTATTTGAATTTGACTTTTCCTGGTGCGATGAATGTTGGTGCGGTGTAACGAAACTCAATATCTCCGCGGCCGGGTGGAAGCTCAACCTTTTCTCGCAAGTCAACTGGCTTCTGATCGCTAATCATTTCTTCAATGATCGTGGTAGGGGGCTCTTCACTGGCTTTCAATTTGTTTGGATCGATTACGGCGAGACCCTTCACGGTTGGAAACCACAACTTTCCGTCGCGCGTTTTAAACGCTGCCGGCTCAGCAATGCCATTGCATTCTGCGGATCTCATTCCGTCGCTTACTCCGTAGGAGACAAATGAAAGAGAGGGGATAAGTCCGCTCGCAAAATCGTCAAGGTCGCTTTTTTTTATCCGGAAGATTCCCTTGTTGCTACCCATCCAAAGATTACCGAGGTCATCCTCCAGGATTTGACCTACTGTATCGTCGAACAACCCTTGGGCACTTGTGTAGTTGAAGAATTGGTTGTTTTTATAGCGACTTAGCCCATTGCCAATCGTTCCAATCCAGAGCACCCCATCGCGGTCCTCATAGATCCGTAAGACGTAGTTACCAGCCAAACCGTCGTCAGTTGTATAGGTTGTAAGCTTTTCGTCTTTGAGTCGGCTGAGACCTTGTCCTTGTGTACCGATCCAAAGACTACCATCTCGACTCAGCAGAAGGGACTCCACCCGTTTGTCAACCATGTTCTCATAAGGTGAGTAAGTTTTGATGGCCAGGTTCGTGAGTCTACTCAATCCGCGACCTGCTCCGATCCACAGAGCGCCCGCACTATCTTCCCGAATCGCTGAAATACTATTGGCTGCGGAACCTCCTTTGTTAGTGTAGACCGTCACCACCTTGTCCCGGAGATGATTAAGGCCATTATTTGCGGTGCCCACCCACAGGCTGCCGTCGCTACTCTCATATAGAGCGGTAATGCTGTTGCTCGACAATCCATCTTTTGCGGTGTAGAGGCTAAAGACTCCATTCTCGAAATGGTTGAGTCCACCATCCATACCAATCCAGAGGCTGCCGTCCCTGCTTTCCATTACGGAACTTGCGAAATCTCCAGCAAGGCCCTCCGGAATACCGAAATTCATGAATTTCCCATCAATGAATTGAGCCAAACCACCGCCGTTAGTTCCAACCCAAACGTTTCCTTCACGATCCTCACTCACAGTCATCACAAAATCGCTCGACAAACCCTCTTTGGCTCCGAACGTCGAAAACTTGCCTTCTTTGAAACGGGCAACCCCGCTTCCCGATAAGCCAATCCAGAGATTGTCGTCTCGATCAATGAGCAAGCTGGTTATGGCATTGCCTGGCAGGCCATCGCGGGTTGTTAACACGATAAATTTCGCGCCCTCACGTCGAACCAGCCCAGCGCCGAAAACTGCGACCCACAATCGTCCCTCATGATCCTCGCAAATTGAAGTAACCAAATTCCCTGGTAATCCTTGCGTGGTTGTGTACTCAATTAAAGTATTGCCGCTGAGGCTCATCAGCCCTTCATTCGTCCCAATCCACAAATTGTCGCTTCTATCCTTGTATAGACAATTGATGCGCTGACCGGTAGGGCTATTCAGCGAGGTATGCTTCTGAATATGGCCATCCTTAAACTGATTCAAACCATTGGATGTGCCGATCCAGAGACCTTGGTCGCCTCCGCCGCATAGCGTCACTACTTCGTTACTTAAGAGTCCGTCCTCCATAGTGAATGTGTTGAAGACTCCATTTTGGTAGCGGAGTAAGCCGCCCATCGTCCCGATCCAAAGTGTCTGGCCTTCATCTTCATAAAGACTCGTTACTACATTGTTGTTGAACCGCGCTGTGCCGCGCTTGTCGAACACCGTGAATCGCACACCGTCGAAACGAACTAGCCCCTCCTGCGTTCCAAACCAAAGGTACCCATCCCGCGTTTGCAGAGCTGCAGCTACGGAGTTTTGCGGAAGTCCTTGTTCTCTTTGCCAGATCCGAAGCACATATTGTGTGATACCTTTCTTGGGATCCATCCCGGAAACTAATGGCGCGCAAGACAGCATTAACACCACAGCGCTCATTGTTAGTACTAACCTGGTTGGTTTCATTCTCTTGCGATCGTCCGACAGTACACTCTTCAGGCTAGACCAAAAAGTTAGTGGGCCATCTCGCCCCGCTTTCGCAACTAACGCAGCCTTAGAAGGCTTGCAGCCCGTCGACTGCGTCCACCCATTGTATAGTTCATGAGGCTCAACATTTCACCTCGAAAATCAGAAGTGGTTTTCGGCAAAAATTGCAAAGTGTTTTGAGTAGTAGGAGTTGACTCAGGCGTGATCAGATGAGGGGCCAAGGTTGGGTCAACTGGTAGTTCAATGGTCAAACGCCAATTTTTTTGTGCTGTGACGGCAATGAAATTCACTAGTGGATTTTTGGAACGATATTATCCTGGCCACCTTGGTGAATCTTGAGCCGAGTGATTTTGCCTCGTTCATCTTTCATGAAGGTAAATTGGGCGTCGTTGATTTTTACGACGAAGTCAGTTTCCGAGACTGGAAATAGTTCAAATCTTGGTTCGCCGGTCCCTTGTGCGAACAACCGATTATCCTGTCGACTTACTGTCAGTATATAGTTCGGCTCAAGTTGGTACTGACCGACATAGGTTTCAAGAATCTGGGACGCAAGTTCTAATACCCTTGGCTCGGCGACAGATTTCCCGATCGCTATCAAGGCAATTTGTTTTGCAAGGTACTCAGGCTGAACCTCTGCGGTGCGGTCGTTACTAAGGATTGCGATATACAAATGGTCTTGCGGCATTCTTAGAACGTAATTTGAAAACCCATTGATTCCGCCGCCGTGAGCGGCCAACAGATGTCCTTCCAATTGCTCAATATTCCAGCCATATCCATAGGTACCGGATGTTCCATCGGAGAGTTGATGCGGAAGGAACATACGTTGTTTGGAGGTTGAGCTAATCAGTTTGTCAGAACTTAAGGCGGCATCCCAGAGCTCGAGATCGTCGACGGAGGACATCAAAGCGCCGGCGGCATAAAGCTGAGTGACACTGATGAAAGGTGCGTTAACGAAACCATCTCGCCCTTTTGCATATCCCGAGACACGGTTGGGAATAATCCGCTGGGGGCGCTCATAAAATGAGTGATTCATCCCCAATACCTTGAAAATGTTTTCCTCAATGAAATCCGCGTAGCTCTTCCCGCTGACGCGCTCAATAATTGCGCCAAGCAAAACATAATTTGAATTGCTGTAGGCCTCACGCGTGCCAGGCGTGAAGGACAGACCCTCGTTCTCAAATACTTCGATCAAATTTTCAATGTCGAAGTCCTGGCACATCCTTTGTGGCCAAAGTATTTCAGAGTAGTCCTTGATCCCGGAGCTATGTGTCAACAAATTCTCAACGGTTATCTTCTTTCCGCCGGTCGGGTAATTAGGCACAAACTTCGTTATGTCATCGTTCACGGATAGCTTATGTTGGTCGACGAGCATCATTATGGCGGTCGCAGTGAACTGCTTGGTTATGGACGCCAACCGAAACACCATTTCAGGCTTTAGGGTTACCGCAAACTCAAGGCTAGCGATTCCGTACGCCTTGCGGAAAACCGTTTGTCCATCCTTAACGACAATAACCGCGGCCCCTGGCGTATCCGGCTTGTAGACTGGCTCTAGAACTGCGTTAACCTTCGCGGTGAAATCGCCAGTCAATTGCTCTTTGATTGGCCGCGTGAACACGCTTTTTGACCCAGCCCAAACGGTGACTATCAGGGCGGCTGCGATAGTTTTCTTCGCGCATGGGACTAACCACTTCATATTGACACGTCCAAACGTTGTAAGTTGACCATCATGGCGCTTGAGAGGCATCACTGCGCTTGAGAGAAATCACTACTCTTGTAGGACTAATCCAGGGCAACACATCTCTGCAGTAAGCGTGATCGGAAAACATATTACGTCTGAGATTAAGGCAAAGGTTATTAGTTTCTGGTTAAGAAATGTGAAAGCGCTCGGTCGCTGAGATTCAAAAGGCAATGCCCAAATCGCCGGCACTTCTAATGATTATCAAAGGCTTGTCACCTGATGTGGCCTTTAGACGTTCACATTCTTTCATAAACTCATAACAACCTGCCTCGCGTTTTCGCGTAATGTAGCGGGTCAATCTTGTACAAGTCGTTCAGAATCGTCCTATACCACAGGCGTTCACGATTGTTATACGACTTCGTTACTAAACAGCTGGAGCAGTCGCTTGTGCCCACTGCTGAATCGAACAGCCACTGGACAGGTGTTTTCGAAGTCAAATCTCCCGCCACTGAAGCGCATGCCAATTTCGGTCCTGAATCAATTATTGTTGAATAGGTTCCCTGGAACAGTATGAAAATGAAGTTCACCTCGACGCTGCGTTTCTCTATCAAACGTCTCTTACTACTCACGCTCGTTTCTTTTGTTGCCGGCGCTGCGCTCTTAGGGATCGCCGCGAACGTCAGCAAGGCGAACCGCGCCGCACTGGCACACGCCGAGCGGACAGCCGATACGAAGTCTGGCATTGATCCCGTGGCTCAAAGCGACAAGCACCCAAGTGCCCCAAGCGCCGCGGTGATAGTCGCCACGCTCACAGACAACATCACGGCTGCGACCAAGGTCGCGCCCGGCGGGACTATTAATTACACCGCCGTCATCACCAACAACGGCGCGGCTGCTCCCGCCGACAATGCCACGAACCTCAACTACAGCGATACGCTCGACGCGAACACGACGCTCGTGGCTGGTTCGGTTCACGCGTCTCCGATTGCTTTCAACGACACTTACAACTGGGTGGGCAACACCCAACTCGATACCGCGACGCGGGCGCTTCCGGCGGTAACAGCCAACGACGTTGCTGTGAATGCACCGGCCGGGACAGATACGTTCACCGTGACCGCGATTGCGGGCGGTGCTACTGCTCTGGGGGGCACAGTGACCCTGGCTTCGCCCAGCGGCGCCTTTACCTACACGCCGCCCCTGGGCCGGCCAAATATCGGGGACGGTGCTTCGGTTACCGACTCCTTTACTTACACCATTACCAATAGCGCAGATCCAAGTTTGACGGCAACCGGCACCGTGACCATTACGCTCACCGGTCGCGTCTGGTACTTGCAAGCCGGCGCTGCGGGCGACGGACGCAGCAATACTCCTTCGAGCAACCCGGCGGCCATGTCGACAGCTGCGGACAAGAGCACCGACGTCTTCTACATCTTTTCCAATGCCGCAAGTTTGAATGGTGCGTTCAGTGTCGATGCCGGCCAACAACTTCTCGGTCAGGGCGTCAACCTCGTCGTCAATGCCATCACCTTGTTTAGCTCTGCCGCGCCCACGCCGACGACAACCAACACCGCCGGCAACTGCGTCGCGTTGGCAGGAGCGCCTGGCAATAACACCTTGTCTGGTTTCAATATCGGCAACTGCACCGGAGGCACAGGCATCACCGGCGGGAATGTTGGCACATTGACTGTCAGCTCGATGACCATAAATACAAACGGCGGCGCACTTGATTTAACAGGCGTTGGTGCGCCCACGGTCAGCGTCGTCCTCGGTAACACGACGTCGACCGGCGGCGCGCGAAACGTCAGCCTCGTTGGTTTGAATGGAACCGTGACTTTGGCTGGCGGCGCTCTGAGTGGCGCGACCGGCAACGGACTTCACATGGATGCCGGCACCGCCGGACTCACCTTCAGCGGCACGATCCAGAATACGGGCGGCCGTCAGGTCAACATCATAAATAAGACCGGCGGCACAGTGGCTCTCTCCGGCGCTATCGGCGGTACGGGCACCGGCATCTTTATGAACGCGAATCCCGGGGCGACGATGAATTTCACCGGCGGCATTGCTCTCAGCACTGGTACGAACGCGGCGTTCACTGCCACCGGCGGCGGGACAGTCAGCGCCACCCAAAACAACTCGACCATCCTAAACACGCTGACGACGACAACTGGAACAGCCCTAAACGTCGCTAACACGACCATCAGCCCACTGGGGTTTGCATTCCATAGCATTTCCTCAAATGGTGCCGTTAACGGCATTCTGCTGAACAACACAGGCGCTAACGGCTTGAGTGTCACTGGCGATGGCCAATCCGATCCGGCGAACACCACACGCGGACGAACGACCGCAAAATTGGGCGGTGGCACTGTAACGCTTGGTTCGGGCGGCACAATTAACAACACGACCGGCCCGGCCATAAGCTTGACCAGCACTTCAAATGTGGTCCTGCAGAATCTGTCGTTGACGGGCAATGCCGGGGGCGTGAACTCAGGCCAGGACGGCATCCACGCGACGACCGTTACCGGGATGACGCTCGATAACTGTTTAGTCAACGGCCATTCAGGTAATGACGGACTGTCTGGCAGCGGAGTGTCGGGCATCAACCTCTTACATACGGACATTCATTCAAATGCCACCACTGCAGGAGTGGAGTCCGCCGATGTGTGGAACGTCCGCATAGACAACCTGACGGGGACATCCGCGATTACCAACTCCTTATTCTTCGATTCATTTGAGAATGTCTTTTTTATTCAAAATAGCGGGGCTTCAAATCTGAACCTCACGATAACGAACAGCGAGTTCCGCGATACCTCTACTGCCGGCGCGGGCAACGTCGGTTTTGGCATTTCAGCGGACAACACTTGTGTGACTACCCTCACGGCTACCGGGTCGAAGTTTGCCAACTCCAAGACCAACGGTTTCCAATACGCGGGAAATACTTCCAGCAGCGGCACCATCAAAGTTCAGAACAGCGTGTTCGACCAGGACGGTGTTGACGTGAATATCGCTCATCAGGCCGCCGGCACAACTCTCACCTTTGAAGTCAGCGGTAACACGATGCGGCAGACTGCAAAGGCCGCCTCATCCACGTCGACGAATATCTTTCTCGGTGGCCTGTCGACGGCAACCTCAGTGATGATCGGAACGGTAAAGAACAACGTTATCGGCGCCGCGGGAGTCGCGAACTCAGGCTCGGATCTTGGCGCGGGTATCGGAGTGAATGCCACTGGCGCGGGAACGCTGACTGCAACCGTCACCGGCAACACCGTCAATCAGGTCAGAGCAAACAGCGGCAACGTGTTTGATCTGGGAATTCTCAATACCGCTAAGGTCAATCTCCAGGTTCGCAACAACACTTTCAACGGTAACCCGGCCCAGGTAAACCCGCAGTATGGCATGCACATCAACAACGGCTCCGGTCAGCCTGCGGAAACTAGTCAGCTTTGCCTGGACATGGGCGCAAATACCGTCAACATGCCGGCATCGGCAATTGCCGTCATCGATCTAGATGCTTTTCCGGGAACGACGGCCAACCTAAAGGGGTATGCTGGCGCGACCAACAATGGGGCTCAAATTCAGGCCTTTTTCGCGAGCGTAAACACCGTCACCGGGGCGGCGCCATTGTTCACAGCCGCTGGCGGTACGGCTCAGGCGGCAGTGGCAGCCTGCACTAGTTTTGTATTTCCAACCGTGCCGCAACCCCTGAACGACTCAGCTCGCAACCACACGAATAAAGCGGTTGACGCTGATCAATCTACGAATGCGGCGTCGCTGGCGACGACCACGGAATCGGCAGCCCTGACTGTGGCGCCAACTGCGACCAGGGTTTCGCGGGTTTCCTCGAAGGACAACATTGCTTCAATGTTGGCCAAGTCGACACCGAAAGCCTCGGCCGCCGACGTGGCGAGGATCTATCGGAGCGAAAGAACCCTTGCGCACCATGCGGTGCGTAGTTACAAGAATGCGTTCTCGCAAGAGCCGAGTGCGCCGACGAGCGGCGAGATCGTAGCGCTCAACACGATTGCGACGTTCCCGGCCGGCGGCAAGTCGATCACGATCAAGTACACGGCCACCATGAACACGCCGCCACTGGCTAGATCGGTGAGCACGCAGGGCACGGTGACGGCCAACGGCGGGATCAGCGTCTTGACTGACGATCCGGAACCAGTCGGCTTAGCCAACCCGACCGTTACTTTGGTCGACACCTTGATGACCTGGAATGGCGTTACCAGCACTGACTGGAACACCGCGACCAACTGGACGCAGCCGGCGGGCGGCACGCAGTACGCACCAGGCGTGAGCAATCCGGCAGTCAACGATGTGGTTATTCCCAACGTTGGCAATCAGCCAACCATCGTGTCAGACATTGGCATTTACAGCTTGAACCTCGCCAATGGACGCACGCTGACGATTACCAATCCGCGCATCCTGACAATTGGCGGTTCACCGGGAGGCGATCTGACGCTCAACGGTGTCATCAGTGGCGGCAACCTGAACATGGGGACCGGCACGCACACGATCACGAACCCGGGCGGCACCGGCAGTCTTTCGTCGACGAATGTGTTGACGGTGTTGAGCGGGGGAACGGCAACTCTCAACAACAACCTGCAAGCAGGCGCGGTGGCCACTAACCTTGGCGGTACTTTTAACTATACCCAGCGCACCCTCTCGCTCAACGGATCAGGTGCAGCTTTTGCTATTGGTGGCGCTGTCATAGTGGATAACAACAGCACGCTGATAATGAATGGCAATGCAGCACAGACAATCTCTGGGGTGTCGTATAACAACCTGACCATCAACAACAGCATCGGTCTGAATGTGACCGGGGTGACGTTGACTGGCAACGCACTCGTCAATGGTGTGCTCGCGCTAACCAGCAGCGATCTCGCGACTGGCGCCTTCATCTTGACGCAACCGAACACTACTGCTTCCACCGGCGTCAGTGATGTGGTGGGAACAGTGGCCCGCACGGGTGGACCATTCCCGGCCGCGACGGCGCTGACCTTTGGCAACCCGAATAACCGCATTACGTTTGCCGCTGCGCCCAATCCAACGACGGTCTCGGTGTTACTGGCGAAAGCTCCACCGGCAACTTACACCGCCGCCGTGCAGCGCAACTACACCATCAGTACCACCGGCTCCAACGCTTCGACGGCTACCTTGCGACTGCGCTATCTCGATAGCGAGGTGACGGGGCTCAACACGGAAGCGACGCTTAACCTGCGCCGGTTGCGGACCGGTGACGGTCACTGGGTGGCACAGATTCCGGACTCGGTCGACACGACTAACAACTTCGTTGAGACCACCGGGTCGACCGTAGTTGGCACGAACCTGCCGACGCAATGGACTTTCAGTTCGTTGGCACCCACGGCTACCAACGGCGTCATCACCGGACGCATCACTGACAACCAGGGTCACGGCGTTGAAGGTGCAGTCGTCAGACTGGAAGGCACACAGAACCGGAAGTTCATTACAGACGCGAACGGCAACTACCGTTTCGACAATGTAGAGACTTCCGGCTTCTACACAATCACACCTTCGCGCACGAACTACACCTTCAGTCCGGACGCGCGTTCCTTCAATCAGGTTGGCGAAAGCACGCAGGCCGCCTTTAGTGCCAATCCGACCAGCGAAACCTTGAACCCGCTGGATACACCGGAGTACTTCGTGCGCCAGCACTACATCGACTTCCTCGGCCGCGAGCCCGATGAAGCCGGCTTCAACTTCTGGAGCGATCAGATACTCGGTTGCGGTGTCGACCAGAACTGCATTGACCGCAAACGTGAAAACGTTTCGGCGGCCTACTTCCTGTCCGGCGAGTTCCAGCAGGAAGGTGGCCTGGTTGATGGAATGTATCGCGCCAGCTATGGACGCGCGGCCAACTACGGAGAGTTCATGCCTGACACGCACACGGTGGGACAGGGCGTGATCGTTGGTATGGAAGGCTGGGAGTCGCGGTTGAATGGGAACAAGGACGCGTTTGCAGCTGACTTCGTGAACCGGCCGGCGTTCCATGCAATGTACGACGGCATGGAGAGTTCAGCATTCGTCGATTCGTTAATCAGCCATACGAACACCAGCTTCACGCCTGACGAACGGATGGCGCTGATAAGCGGCTTGGCGAATGGCACTCAGACACGTGCCGACGTCTTGCGGGCGATAGCGGAGAACCCGCGCTTCATGAGCGCGAAGTTCAACGAGACGTTCGTGATGATGGAGTACTACGGTTACCTCAGGCGCGACTACGACTCGAGTGGATTCATGTTCTGGCTGACGAAGTTGAACGAACACAACGGCAACTTCGAACAGGCGGACATGGTCAAGGCGTTCATCATCTCTGGTGAATACCGCGACCGCTTTCCACGGTAGTCGCTCTGACGCTTACAACTCGATGCATAAATCGTTAGCGGGCAGTCTGCCGTCGACAGCACATGCACAGGGGCAGCTCAGATGTTGAGTGTTGCCGCGCCGATGTGATTCAAAGATTGCTATGGAGAAGAACTCGGGATGACAGCAAATCAAATAAACGAGGCTGAGCGTCGGGAAATTCGGATGAGTTCAGCGGTTCCGACTTTTCTCGTGTCAGATGTCGGCAGCACCGTGCGTTGGTATGTTGATCAGCTAGGGTTCTACCTTTCGGGAAACTTTCCCGACGACGAGCCGTATGCATACGCGAGTCTCCAACGTAACGGTGCCGAGATCATGTTGCTCAGACTGGCCGGCTACGAGAAGCCTGACCTTTCAGCACAGCGTCCAGAAGGATTGTGGGACGCCTATTTTCGAATGCGCGGCGTGCACGCGTTTTACGAGATGCTATCCAGTCAGAATTTCATAAATATGCCGCTGAAGAGGCAACGGTACGGCGATTGGGAGTTCGAGGTTAGAGACCCGAACGGCTACATTTTGGTTTTTAGCGAGTTGGTTGAATAACTCGGCATCAGGGGTGCAATTCTATTCGAGGCGCAATGAACTTACCTGGCTAAAGAAGGTAAGGGAACTGCTTCATGATGGGTTCACTGAATGCTTCTCTTTATCCACTGTCGCTGCTTTGGTCGGGGTGGATGCTACCCATTTGGCTAGGACCTTCCGTCATTAGCATAATTGCACAGTGGAGAATATGTTCGGCGGCTGAGGCTAGAGTTCTCCTCAGGTCAGTTGTCGGCTTAGACAAGCCGCTCGCGGACATCGCGCTCGCTTCACACTTTTATGACCAAAGGCACTTCACCAATCTCTAGACACCAAACCGGGTTGACCCCTGCGGAGTATAGGGCCACTTTTCGGCCGCGCAAGTAAGATTCAAAAGCCTCTGAACTCTACGGACGCCCAGCACCTGAAAAGCGTTAGCGGAGGTTCTAACTCACTGAGGTCGATCTGCCTCACGCTGTCCTGTGAGATTCGCTCAAAAAACCCCAGTGGCCACTTTCCGCAAGCGTCTGATTTGCTCGGTGTGTGTCTGTGATATTAGGGATTGCAAAGAAAGCTTGACTTAAAGTCTTGCGGGTAGATCAAATCCAAACAAGATGGTTCGGCTTTTTAAATGATAGAGTCCTCAGTAGCAGGGCGTTCACGATGCTGCCCAAAACCATTTAGTCTAATCGGCGAAACTGATCAGCTTGCCTACACCCCGGCCGTTTGCCTTCTCGTACACCACCGCTGCTGTAATCACATCCTGCAAAGCCATTCCGGTGGAATCGAAAATAATGATTTCCTCGTCCGAAGTACGTCCGAGTTTGCGGCCGGCTACTACTTCACCGAATTCCGCGTGCACGTCCTCTTTAGTGATCAGTCCGGAGGTTAACGCGTGGTGCAGCTCGCCGATGGAAGCGCACTGTTCCAAAATATCGACGATGATTTTGTTTTCGCTTAGAAGCGCAGGTTCCAATTCCTGCTTGTCTTCGCTGTCGGCTCCGACAGCTGCAACAAATGTCCCTGATCGAACACTCTCATTATTCAAGAAGAATTGATGGGACGGAGTGCAGGTAACACAAATATCGCTTTGGCTCACTGCTCCTTCTGCTTCAACGACAGCTTCGATTTCAATTCCCAGCTCCTCAGATAACTCCTTCGCAAATCTTTGGGCTTGTAAGTCGTCAATGTCATAAGCAAACACACGGTCGAACGAAAAGATCCTGGAGAGTGCTTGAAGTGAGACGCGGCCTTGGTTGCCGCAACCACAAATGCTGATTGTCCTCGAGTCAGAGCGAGCAAGATATTTGGCGGCAACAGCCGTCGCCGCACCAGTACGTTGAATAGTGATTTCAATCGAATCCATGAGCGCCAACGGGAATCCGTTTTCACCGTCACACAAGACAATCACACCTTGAATGAGGGGCAAACCGAATCGCTTCATGTTCTGCGGAAAGTTCCCATTGATTTTGGCGGCGAAGTAAGAGCGGTCGAGTTCTAATAGTCCGGCCTTGATATGGAACCCTCCGTCCCTCGCGTGTACTCCCGCAATAGCCGGAGGCAGAGCCTTGCCTTCACCGTATAACTTGAAGGCCCGCTCGACAGCGGTAATACTTTCCTCAACGCTCAGGAGGGCCTTAACGTCGTGGCTCGTTAGCAAGAGAGTGCCTTCTGGGTTCATTTTTCGACTCCTAGGCGACCGGAAACAGATCGTCGAGTTGCTCGCCCGGCAGCCTTTCAACCGGATCCAAACTCTTTCGGAAAATCCGTGCGCCAGTCGATCCCTTCAGCGTGGTCGAGCCATTTTCAACCCGCAAAATGGCGCCTTCTCTCAAGCCCGCGACGGGCGTGTCGTTCTCTTCGAGGAATTGCAGAATTCTCTCCTCCTGTGTTTCTCCCATGTGGGTCGAATTTGGATCTGGATCAAGAAAGTGCGGACTAATCTGAAAAGGGACCAGACCGAGCGCATCGAAAGAAGGGGGTTGCACAATCGGCATGTCCTTCGTCGTTTTAATCGTCGGACCAGCCACATTTGAGCCGGCGCTCGAACCGATGTAGGGCATTCCGCTGTTCACTCTCCTACGAATTGGATCGATGACACCGAAATCGTACAAAGCCTTCAGCAGCCGAAAGGTGTTTCCGCCGCCGATAAAAATAGCTTCTGTATTTTCGACGGTCTGTTGAGGATTAGCCGAAGTGTGAAGTGAGGTTAAATCGTAACCCATCTTCTGAAAGCGTTCGCGCGCCATTGAAGCGTATGCGTCACGATCGTAAAGCGCATAGGGAACAAACAGCGCGCGTTGGGTGTTACCAAGAAAGTTGCGTATCTCTGCTTCGGCATGATCGAGATAGCCGCTGCCGTAGAGTGTCGAGTTGCTAATCAATAGGACCCGCCTTTTACTGTCTTCGCTCTTCAATTTGATGTTCTCCTTAGAATTAGCATTTGACGGAATTCTCAGAATAACGTTCGCGCAACCATGTACAAGATGCCGATCCCCATAGAGCCAAGCGCCACGAAAGCAACGTCAGCTTTAAACCAGACGATCACGACGAAAGCGATCGCTGCGATCACACAACTCGTAATATCCACAAGGGCCAAAAGAAGCAACTCCAGCGAGACCACGACGATCACGCCCACTACTGCAGCGCTGGCGCCAGCAAGAAACAATTGGATCCGACGGTTGTTCCGTACTGATTCAATGTAACGCGCACCGCCCAGAACAAAGACGAAAGATGGCAGAAACACAAAGAATGTTGCGATCGCCGCTCCACGCACTCCACCGGCGACAAACCCTGTAAAGGTTGCGAACAGCATGAACGGTCCTGGCGTGGCCACACTCAGCGCGACGCCGTCCAGCAATTGACCGGCTGTCAACCAGTAATGTTGCTCAACTGCGCCTTGCTGCAAGAACGCCAAAGAGGCATAAGCTCCTCCGAAGCTGAATAGACCTGTCTTAAGGAACAGCCACGCCATTTGGAACCATTTCGAACCGGCAAAGGGAAGGGCCAGACCGAGCCCGCCAAAAAGCGCCGGTAGCGTTGCGGGCGTGCGGCGAAATAGGGATCTACCTTCGACCCACATCAGGTTCAGTAGACCAGCGGTGATTAGAATCAAAAGAAAATTGATTCCCGCGACTCGCATGGCGAGAAACGAGGCGACGAGCAACACCGCGAGAGATATGTTTCGAATTGAGGCGCGGCTCAACTTGATGATGCCGGCGGCAATGATTCCCAGGACGGCAGGTTTGAGAACATACAGAAAGTTGTTGACCTGTGGCAGACTGCCGTAAGTGACGTACAACCAACTCAGAATAGTGATTACGACGGCGCCAGGAAGGACGAAAGTCAACCCAGCGAGAATCCCGCCCCACACCTTCCGCTTCAGGTATCCAACATAGATAGCTAATTGCAACGCTTCTGGTCCGGGGAGCATGTGACAGAAGGCCATGATCTGTACGAACCGATCTTTCGAGAGCCAGTGACGTTTCTCGACCATGTGGTTGTACATCATCGTAATCTGGGCCACCGGGCCGCCTACATTGATGAATCCAAGCAACAGAAAATACAAAGATACCTCCCGCCATGAAGGCATCGTGGGTTCAACCGCCGTCGCCTTACGCGGTTCGACATGATCGCTGGCGTTCTGAGTGAGCGCTGTCATCAGCACCTTACTTTCTTCGATCAGCTTTAGTGCGCTCGCGAGGCTTCGTTCGCTGTTTCGCTTGTTTCCCTCGCTTAGCCTCTTTGGGTTTGCTCATCAGCGCAAGGAGTCCATCAAAAATGACGCTGGTTTGTTGCACCAGTCTGCGATCATCGCGCAAGGTTGCACTCAATCCTTCAATGATCGCGTTAAGACCAGCTGCCTCAAGCCGGTGAAATTTGTCGTCTTTCAAATCGATCGCATGAACTATCTCAGCGAGCTCGCGCAAACCGTGGTTGTCGGTAAGGCCAAATCGCTTGAGCATGATTTCGAAGGTGCAATCTTCGCCGTGATGAGTGAACTCAGCCCCAAACATGTCGAATGGGATCGCGCCGTCGACAGTCTCGCCTTCTGGTACGAAGTAGAACCGCGGGCGCTTATCGATGAACTGCTTGATGAGCCATGCGGACGCCAGCCGGTCGATGTGCAGGTTGCAACGCGTCATCCAACGGCGACCTTGATAATCAGCGAACGCGAGTGTCCCGGATTTCCCCGGGACTGAAGCAGCCTTCTTTGTAGAACCCTGGGAGATGCGAAGTACTCTCCGACAGCGGTCGTATGCACGCAGCGTTGTGGCCCGTCCTTTAGCCGTGAAGAAATCGTTGGCGACTACGCGTTCAAGCTCTGCGTGCAGACGACCAAGCTCAGCTTCATGCGCGGCCAAACGCCCGGCTGAGAGATGTTTGCCGCGCATTTGTTCCCGCACCGCGCCAGCTAGCCCGTCCAAGCTTGCGGCGATTTCCGCAAACTCTGCGTCACGCGCGTTACAAAATGCGGCAACTATCTCCTTGTCAGTCGCTCCGTCGACTGCTGCTGCCCGAAAAACCGACACTTCACCGCCCGCGGATTCAATCTCCTGTTTCAGCCACTGAAAATCTTCGTGCGTCTTATCGCTGGCGGGAAGGGCGTAAAGGGAGTTCTTAATCGCCACCGCACCGAGCTTTTGCAGCTTGCGCCAGATGCGCACGCGCAGGTTCGTCGGCCTTGTGGGCAACTGATGCACCAGCAACACCCAGGTCGGCTCATAGTCCCGCTTGCTCGCACTCTGTGTAACCATGGCTATACAGTAACCGCTGTTACATTTCAAAGCAAACAAGGAAGGGCACGACGGGAGCCTGGCACTCAGAGTGAGGCGGAGCCCGAAGTTTAGGCAGTGGGTATCAACACGGGTGGACTATTGAGGTAGTTCAAATCCTAGCAGGCGCTCGTTTGTGTCCGAGGAGTTGCCAAGTTCTCGCAGAGTGTGGAGAAGCGAGTAGAAGTCTCTTAACCTTTCATCCCCTGCCCTGATAACGGTAACTTTGTTCCAACAGATCCACTTTTTATTATTGAATCTCAACTCGATCATTCAGCTCGAGACCGCTTTGCATATTCGCTGCCGAGTGCACGACCTTTCCCTTGAGCAGCTCGAGAGTTCTGAGCGTTGAATACAGTTGCGCTCGATCTGCCCTTTCAGCTTAGGAAGGGCAGTACGGGATTAGTCTAGTAGATAATGGCGGCGATATTCTGATGGGGTGACGCCAAGGAGTCGTTTAAAGGTCTTCGCAAAGTGACTTTGATCATAGAAGCCTGCAGAGATCCCAAGCTCGCTGAGAGTTACGTCACCCTTAACAATCTGGTCGCAGGCGAAACCGATTCGCTCGCGACGGACCATTTCGCCGATCGTGTGACCATATACCTTTCGGAATTCGCGCGCCAGCGTCACGGGATGGATCCCAACCGCTTGCGCTATGTCGTTAAGCGCAAGTGTTTCTCTAAATCGCGATTTGATCAATTCGTGAGCCGCTCGTAGCCAGCGCTGTGGCGGATGTATCGTCTCGCCGGACGGTCTTAATGAGTTGCGCGCAACAACCGCGGTCAGTTCAAGTGCCAGGCCCTCGATGACCAGAGGTGATACCGTATCGGGATCCCGAAACTCCCGATACAATTTCAGAGCCAAGCCTATCGCTTCGCCTCGGCGAAAATGGCACGCAGCAAGATCATGTTTCCGAAGCCGCGTATCCTTTATTCGCGTCTTGGCGAGCTCAACGCGAAACAGGTGGACCGGTAGGCCGTCGAAACGCTGAGCATGTGTTTCACCGGCCGGATGGAAGACGAGCATCAGCGGACGACAACTTCGCACGCTTCGTTCATACTGCTCACTGTACGCACCCTTTAATATCAGTCCAAAGTAGGGCAGCTCATGAGCGTGCCTTGGAAGTGCGGAACCGCCTTGGTACCGAGTTTCGGACAATGTAAACCCCGCAGCCTCATAGCAATTCGAGGTATCACCGTAAAAAGTTCCGGACGGAAGAGGAGTCACCATGGTCTAATCCTTCTGAGAGACGAGTTACAAAGTCTTACTTCTCCGTACATCTTCGCAGGGATCGACAACCCGACCGCTTCTTTTCAGATAATCAGAATTAGATCTTCAGGACAATACCGCTGAACTTGTTTCGATTGTGGTGCTATTAAGAACGTTGCATTCGCAGTCTGATCCACAATCTTGAAAGCAAGTGCCTTGTTTAGGCAACTCGCTAGGCACTCTAAGTACCTTCAGAGCCGTCAGAAAAAGGCCTAAATCTTTCTTGGGTCCGGAGACCTTCAAAAATTGAGTGATTCGTCGTAATCGCGAACCAGAACCGCGGAAAAATTGGGTTTCATATGTCTACGCATCCTCAGGACCATTGATATTCAAAATGGTCAAGTTGGTACAATTGGCTGACGAACTTCCTAGACGGCAAGACTACTGGGCTGATATTACCTTGCTAAATCGGTTGCTGGCCAACTGGCTACGATCTTTACTTGTCGAATTGCCGCAGGCGCAGCCAGTACCAGTGCCTTGTTTCATGTTATTTCCGATTGGTCTCCGAATTTTCGCGGATCAGACAATATGAGCCAAGTAATAGGGACCATTTGCCTTGGACACTTGCAGTTTTGTCGAATGGAACAGGAGAGAAATTTGGGGGCAGCTTCTCCTAAGCGCGTGACCAGCTCGCTGAAGAATTCACAGGCTCTTAGTCGTTTGTTCCATAGATGGTTGAGTCGACATAACATTAGGAGTGAGAGTGGAGAGTTTTCAAAGGCGTAGCAACTTATATCAGCGAGAAGTGTGGGAATCTGGCCATATCGTCTATGCGTTTGGGCCGTTCATTCTGGATCCCACCGATGTACTACTGGAGCGTGACGGCTTGGTCGTATCGCTTAAACCGAAAGTGTTCCAGCTCCTTCTAATTCTGGTCGGTCGCGCCGGACATCTGGTGACTAAAGACGAATTGATGTGCCAACTTTGGCCAAATGCCTACGTTGAAGAGCACAATCTTGTTGTGCATGTTTCGGAACTCCGCAAAGCGCTGGGTGGCGAACAGCCTTATATCCAAACCGTGGCGCGTCATGGATATCGCTTTTGTGTAGGGGTTTTAAAAATTCGTCATGAAGATCGGCTTTCGGGCATCTGTGAAAGATCGGAATCTAAGGCTGAAACTACGCCTGTTGCTGACAAAAGAGCATTTTGTAGCGCCCTACTATATTGCCTTCTGTTATCTGGCGCTTGGTGACGTTGCTCAGTGTTTGAATTGGTTGGAAAAAGCGGAGTGGGAACGCGATCCAAACCTGTTAACAGCAAAGTATGATCCTGGGTTCGATTCCTTGCGTGCTGAACCGACATTCGTCAGTTTGCTGGAATGCGTTGCACCTATCTGATCACCTGACTCGCCGCCTCAATGCTGCCTCAAGCGCGAACGTCTCTGCTTGAGGTTCGGTGGCACTGGATCCGGACAAGGGCCACTGTAAGAAAGACCGATGATGCGTTGGGGAGAAGCGAATTATTTATACCGCTCTTTCACCTCGATATCCTTTCCGGGCCCAACAGATGATGCTGTCTCTAGTTAGCGGTCTTCTCAACTCGCCTAAGAATTTTGTCCAGGCTTGCCCTGTCAAAGTATTGACCGTTATTAACTACGGCCTCGATTCTAGTTGTATTGCGGATATCTTTGAGAGGATTGGCATTAAGTAAAACAAGATCAGCTAGTCTTCCCTTTCTCACAGTGCCAAGTGAGCTGGCCTGTTTTAGAAACTTTGCGGGGTTAATCGTCGCCGCCTGCAAAGCCTGCAGCGGCGTGAGACCCGAACCAACTAAGAGCCCCAGCTCGTCATGAAGGCTGAAGCCGGGAATGACATAAGGGTTCCCGTCATCAGTACCAGCTAGGATTCCGAGACCTGCCCTCTGTATTTTGCCGACTAGTGCGTCCTGCTTTTCGATAATTGCTTTCCGGTTCTTGGCCTCATCGGCAGGCCAGGTACCCGCCTCGACGGCCACTCTCCCCCAGCGAAGCCTCCATGAGGCCTTTGTGTATTTCAGACGCGGATCGTTGATAAGACTTGGGTTCTGAAGTGAGGCGTAGTTGTGCCGCATAATTAGCGTTGGGCAGTTCCAAGTGTGATTCCTTTTAAAAGTGGCCAGCAGTAGATCGGCCTTATGCGTGTCCGAGATCGCTTCGTCCAAGCCGGTTAGATGTTCAATGCTTCGTTGGCCAGCGTTAGAAGCTTCCAACGCCGTAACGGATTCAGGTACGTGCCCGGCGACAGGCAAACCAAGTAGCTTAGCCTCCTTGATGAGAGCGAAATAGGCGTCCCTCGGAACTTTGTCATGGATCTTAAGGAAATCTGCGCCCGCTTGCTTTGCTTTTTGTGCGGCCTGA
Organism: Pyrinomonadaceae bacterium; assembly: GCA_035472495.1. Classification (GTDB taxonomy): domain Bacteria; phylum Acidobacteriota; class Blastocatellia; order Pyrinomonadales; family Pyrinomonadaceae; genus PSRF01. Next base: position 521,953 of record DATIPD010000013.1, read on the forward strand.
CGAGCTTCAAATGCGTCGCTAACAATTACGACTCCTGACAAATAAGATGTTGGCCCATCAATAATCCGGCTCGCAATTACCATGCGCGGACCGAGCAGTGTCCCTTCTTCAATTTCTCTGCGCCACAGATGGTGCTCAGGCAAGCCGTCCATGATGCGAATTCCTGTCACACCGTTCGCGACGAATAAAGAGAGGTACGCGTCCCTATCGAAGTTGTTGTCTCCTATGTGTACGTGCATGTCCCACAATCCTGGAATGAGAAACATTCCCGTCGCATCTACCGCTCTGACATTTCTGCGTAGGCGAGTGGTCGAAGTCTTGCCGATCGTGGCAATCCGAACGCCTCTGATAATCACGGTCATGTTGCGCTTCGGCGGAGCGCCCGTAGCATCGATGATAGTGACGTGAATAAAAGCAAAAGACTGAGGGTTCGCGTTGATCGGTTTCGATTTAGCATGTGAGAGTACATTCGTCGTAAAGAAAAGGAACATAAGGCCGAATGTTGTTAATAGAGTTACAGAATAATTCGCCCTAATCCATTGCTCGCCTCGCAACGTATGAGAGGGGCCACTCTTTGTCTTTAGTCTCAACATAATTGGGTGTCAGTGTTCATTCAAGATTTTGCCTGATTGGGTTGTCGTCGAATTCGGTTTGATCAAATCGCGTCAGTTATGATCGCTTGACAGACAAATCAAGCGCAACAAAAAAGGGATTAAGCAGGTGCGCTAAGGGGTGAGTGTGATGTCTGGCGGGGTCGGCGGTCATCTCCTCAGGGGCTTGCCAAAGACGTTCGAATTCTGCTCCAGAATGGCTGAATCCACTTATCGCGTCTTATTAAGCTAGACTCTGCGGCGGTTGGAAAAATGAGAGAGTTTAGAAAACAGAACGCCAACTTTTGGCGACGATGGAAAGCCTGGTTGCTCATCATATCTGTCTGGACCGTCCCAGGTTTGCTCTCTGCGATACAGATGTATTTCCTCGTGGCTTCGGGTGGGCATCCAATCCCTTGGTGGCAGGCACTCCTTTGGAACATGCCGAGTTGGTACGCTTGGGCCATCTTAACCGCAATCATACTAGCGCTAGGCCAACGTTATTTGATTGATAGGGACCATCTCGGAAACCTCATAGTTCACGTTCCTCTAAGTATCCTTTTCGCGCTAATCCACGTTGGCTGCACAGTCATTAATACTCGGCTTGCAGGCCCCGATGATTTCCGAGCCCGGCCATTATTGCTCTCCTATTGGTGGTATCTTACCGTTGGGTTTCACTTGGAATTTCTCACATACTGGGCGATTCTCGGTATCGGGTACTTTTTTGACTACTATCAAAGATATCGTGAACGGGAGTTGACGGCTGCCAGACTTGAGACTCAATTGGCTCGGGCGCACCTGCAAGTTCTGATGATGCAACTGCATCCCCACTTTCTCTTCAATACTCTGCATACTATCTCCTCAACGATGCATCGGGATATTGAGGTTGCTGATAATATGATTACCCACTTGAGCGATTTGCTGCGGATTACTTTAGAGAATGTTGGGATCCCAGAAGTATCACTGAAGCAGGAGTTGGAATTCGTCGAGCGCTATCTGGAGATCGAGAAAAGTCGTTTTCGCGAGCGTCTGGAAGTCGATATGCGGATTGATCCCGCAACGCTGGATGCTCGTGTCCCGAACATGCTTCTCCAACCTCTAGTGGAAAACGCAATTCGTCATGGCATTGCTCTCTACTCTACGACAGGAAAGATCAAGATCATGGCCTCAAAAGAGAGTGATATGCTCAAGATTGAAGTGCAAGATAACGGGCGGGGCTTATCGGAAGAGCCTGATTGGCTGACGGAGAAAGGGGTTGGTCTCTCAAACACTCGACTTCGCCTTCAACAGCTTTACAGTGAGAGGCATCGCTTTACAGTATTCAATGCTCCCGAGAGGGGGTTGGTTGTCCGCATAGTCATTCCCTTTAATAAAGGCAGCGAAAGCATCGATGACCAAAATTAGAGCGTTGGTTGCCGATGACGAGTCGGCAGCGAGAGACAGAATTATCATGTTGCTCGATGGGGATTCTGCAATAGAGGTGGTCGGGGAATGCTCTGACGGCCGCGCGACCATTGCAGCGATTAGGAAGCTTTCTCCCGATTTACTGTTCCTTGATATCCAAATGCCCGAGTTCGACGGCTTCGAGGTCCTAAGAAAGATTTCGGTCGAAAGGATGCCCGTTGTCATCTTCGTGACCGCCTACGACAAGTATGCCTTGAATGCATTCGACGCCAACGCAGTGGACTACCTTCTTAAACCCTTCAATCGCCAACGCTTCAACCGAGCCTTGAAAAGGGCAAGGGCGCAAGTTGCCCTCGGCAGAGTCAGTGGAGTTGAGGAGCGACTTAGCTCATTGCTCCGAGATCTCAGACCTCAAAAGCGCTATCTAGAGCGTCTGGTCGTCAAATCTGGAGGCTACGTCTTCTTCCTGAAGGTTGACGAGATAGATTGGATTGAAGCCGCAGATAACTACGCTCGACTGCATGTGAGGAAAGTAGGGTACTTGGTACGGGAAACGATGAACGGACTGGAAACTGCACTCGACCCTAACGAGTTCATTCGCATTCAGCGTTCCGTAATTGTGAATATTCAACGCATCAAACGGATGCACCTTCTCTCCCGAGGTGAATACACCGTAATTCTAACCGATGGTACGCAACTGACGTCCAGCCGAGGCTACCGCGCTAAACTAGCAACGCTGTTCGGTAAACCATTCTGATCGGAATCATCTTACCCCGTCAGTCTTCGCGTTCACCCCTGGAACTTTGCACTCTACCCCTTTCTCCTTGCGTGGAACGGCAGGTTGCTTCAATGATATTCAAGACGAAACTGCAAGCGGCGTGGTCGCGTGCTGAAGACGTGGATCCGTAGAGTTCTACTTTAGACTGACATCGAAAATGGGGGGCCTCACCAGCCGAATCTTCTTATGTTCTGTCTAACCGGGAGGAGGCTTACATCATGAAAATAAGCGCGCTAATAGCCAGGTGTAGAACTGTTTACTTGAGGGAAAAGAAGTAGTGATCGCGCCCGACCCTAATCGCCGTATGAGTTCTCATTCCTACTCTGCCCTATTGGGCAAAATGTTGTCTTTCGCTCTCGGTCCGTGCTTGATTTGCTTAACGTTTACTTTTCAGAATTTCGCTCAAGCCCCCGAGAAGAAGATAGCAGAGTTGCCGACACCAACTGGCACCTACGGGGTTGGGCGGATTTCTCTGCACTGGATCGATGAGTCTCGATTAGAGAATCTGTCCCAGGATCCGAAGGCACATCGAGAGTTAATGGTTCACGTATTCTACCCGACTGACCATCGGATTGGCAGGCCATTGGCTCCCTACTTTCTAAACATTGAGCTTGTGAGACAGTATGAAGAGCAGCACTTTGGCAAGGACTTCATGCGGGAAGAATATGGAGAAGCATACGACTCTATTTTTGGGACACGTACTCATACCGTTGCAAATGCTGCGCTCTCAAATCAGCACAGGAAATATCCGGTGGTAGTCTTTCAACCCGGATTAGGAATCAAGGTGTTTCTCTACACTGCTATCATAGAAGATCTTGCCAGTCACGGTTTCGTAGTTGTCGCCGTTGAACCTCCTTATGAAACAAGCGTGGTTGTTTTTCCAAACGGAAGAGTCATTGAAGAGCACGATAACTGGGGAAATCTTTACATGAAAGGCTCTCCGTCGGAGAGTGCGCGTTTTCATCTCGGACGAATTGATGTAAATTCCGCCGATAACTCCTTTGTTCTAAGTCAACTTGAAAAACTGAATAGTGGACGCGTTCCGAGTTCGCGCCCGAACTTTAAGGGCCGGCTTGATGTGCAACATGCAGGAGCATTTGGACATTCACAGGGTGGGCTAGCGGCGCGTCGCTCTTGCCAGCAAGACATCCGGTGGAAGGGTTGCATCGATTTGGGTGGTGGTCTTAATGAAAAAGAGACCGAGGAAATGGATGACAATGTAATACCGACCCCGTTCATGTTGATGACCCCGACCATGAAAAACCCGAAGTTAGTCAACCAGGATGACGCATTGTTTAGGAATGCACATTCACGAAGTTACAAAGTTTCAGTGGACGCGCCGGGCTTCGGTCACTTCATCTACACTGATTTTGATCTGCCAGGCTCAAAAATGGAGTCGGGTAGAAACGGTCTCTCTCCTTCTGATAGGCAACGAAGTAAGCAGATCATCAGAAGGTATGTGCTTTCCTTTTTCGCTTGTTCCATTTTGGGGCATCAGTGGTCCTTGTTGGAGAACCTATCCAAAGAGTATCCAGAAGTGACACTAAGAAAGTTCGGAAACTCCTCTTCCAAGGAATGAGTAATAACGCGATGTTGAACACAGGCAGGAAGCTTTTGAATCAATCGCGAAAGATTAACGAGTAGAAGATTGGAGAGGATTTCTGGCCATGCCAAAAAATGATCCCAAGCAGTTCTCAGTAGTGTGAAGAAGGATTTGAATTGGAACCGAGCGACACAGTGGCTGGACAAAAGCCATACCCGTTTTAGTCCTAGGAGGGAGGCATGAAAAGATCCTCGCCACCACGAGCACCCCTCTGGCGGTGTTCAAATTGTGCAAGGCGATTCGCGAATCGTAACCAGAACCACTTCTGCAACCGGCGAAACCGGCGCGACTTGGAACGGCATTTCGATGGCAAGAGTCCTGGGGTTCGAGCACTATTTGAAAGTTTGGTGGTACTGCTCCAGAGTTTCGGTCCTGTTAAAGTGCTGCCTGAAAAGTCTCGCATTGCATTTCAAGTTCGAATGTCATTCGCTGCTGTATCGGTTCGCCAGAGATACCTGGTCGGTCATTTTGTCTTCAGCCGCCGCGTAGAGCATCCACGGTTCCTCCGCGTCGAGACGTACTCGGCACGGAATCACTTACATGCATTCAGACTCGACTCTCTAGCGGACCTTGACACGGAGTTCGCTGATTGGGCCCGCGAGGCGTACGACGTCGGCAGGCAGATGCACCTAGTGCGTTTGAAGTCAGCGGTCCGATAATGATGTATATCCAGGACGCCAGCACGAGCTCCCTTTGCTTTGCCTGGTGTCGTCTGCGCGAGAATTAGACCAAAACACGAAAGTTCTAGAGGATGAGGAATGGCTGAACGAATTCTTGAAGCTGATGTCATCATCGAGCATTTGATCCGCTTTCGCGGTGTCACGCTCCAAATGCTTGAAATGGTGCCCGAGGAAAAACTCGACTGGAGACCGGATAGCAGTGTGCGGAGCTTTGCAGAGGTGTTTCTCCATCTGGCCCAGGTCGAGGAGTTCTACACGGGAGGCATCTTTAATGGGTCATGGAGTTTTGAATCAATGCAGATGCCCGGACATCAACTCACTAAGGATTTCTTAAAGCCGCGACTGAAGGCTTCCCGAACCTCAACCCAAGCAAATCTAGATCAAGTTGACTCGGCGCGCTTGGATGCTATTGTGGCTGTACCGCACATACCGACAAAGTGGTCGATCAAATCCTGGCTCTGGTATCTCGTGGAACACGAGGTTCACCACAAAGCGCAACTGGCACTTTATTTCCGCCTGATTGACTTGGTGCCGCCGTTCTTCGCTTTCGTTCTCCCTCCTGGCGTACGTCCTGACGTTAGGTAGTGAAACCGCTTTTGTCTATCTTTCCATAGGTCCATTTTCTAAATGGATTCGAGGGAGTCGTAGAATGACTACGCAGCTTTCCTCACGAAATTTGTACTTTCAGATCCTTACCCTTGCTCTTTCAGTTTTTATCCAAAGCGTGTCCTTTGGCGCGAGGGACCTCGCAAAAGTGCTGTTTCAACGCGAGAACACTCAGACCGCAGGGAATGAGACTTAGCGGGTTACTCAGCTTCGTCATCCGCTACGTCACAGGAGAGACCACCGGCGACTCCAGCTTCCCCGGTGCGGCGAGCACTGGCGATACGGTTACTTATGAAGTGGTAATTACGAATAGCGGCGCGGGCGAATGCGTCCGGTGTGAACTTCACTCACGTGATCGATTCTAACCAGGCAACACTCGTGCGCGGCTAAGCAGGAGTAGATTTCGCTGCGGTTGCCGACACTTATTTCTACACGGTGGCAATGACGCTTACAAGGCAGAGAAAGGCTGGAACATGGAGACAGATTTAGCGGTAACGGAGGAAGAGCTGGTACAGGTTCTATCGAGCTCAGCCTTTGGCAAAATCTACAATCTTAAGCTTCACTCGGTTGGTGTTGGCGAACTGATGCTGCTGATGCCATTTCAGGAAAGCATTGAGCGTCCGGGGGGTGTCATAGCCGGCTCGGTGTATATGACCGCAGCAGATGTGGCAATGTGGTTGGCGATCATGACGCTGCTTGGAAAAGATGCGATCACGGTAACCACTACCTTGAACACGACATTTCTCAATTCGGCCAAGCAAGTGGATGTAAAATGCGCCGCAAAAATACTAAAGCTGGGAAAATCGCTGATATATGGAGTTGCCGAATGTAGGGATATGGCAGGCAGGCTATTGACCCACCATACGATTACTTACATGCGGATCGGCGGCTAAAGCTGCCGCGTATCTTATTGAGATTAAGTAAAACTACGTGCGTGGCAAATCTGAGTCGCATCGCAGCCCTGCGCTTCATTGCATGCTCAACCGACATTCGTCAGTTTGCTGGAAGGCGTTGCACCTATCTGATCACTTGACCTCGCTCAAGGCCGACTCCGGTGCGACGGGCCAAAACTCACGAGTTTAAACCTGACGTGTTAAGGTACCCCCTTCACTGCGACCCAAACTTCTGAGGATCTCTCAGTGGTCTCCATCATAGAAGTACCTGGCGTCTTCCGGACCGGGTATCGCAGTGGGTGTAGGCCTACTCGGCGGTAGATCTTTGATGAGAATGCGATTCAATGGATCGTAGGTCATTAGAATGATTTGGCCTTTCGCGTCTTTCTGATAAACCAAATTTCCGTTGTTATCGTAATCGTAGTCCCATGATCCCATATCTGGATCAGTCATGTGCATCTTCCGACCCAAACTGTCATTAGTAAACGTGGTTTGATTGAGCAAGGGATCAGTAATCACCAGCAACCGACCGGCTGCATCATATTGCATCTGGGTAACACACCAGCCGGGCGCAATTGGATCGATGCAGGTGGGAGATTTTTGACGTACCTGGACTTTATGGCCAAGAATATCTGTGAAGGTGACCGTCTGGTTTCCCTTCGGATCTGTTACTGTCGTAGTGAATCGAGAGCCAGATTTTCCATAATCCGTAGTGATAATCAACGGCCCAGGTGCGGTGGTAACTTTAACTCTTCCAAGACCATCATAAGCAGTTACAGTTACCCGTGCCCCGGATGCTGGAGGAGCTTCGAAACTATCGCTGGCGCCCGCGAAAACCGGAACATAAGTTTTGCTTGTCCGGCCCAATGAATCATATTCAATGTTGGTTTTAACTTCAGCGTTTCCGGAAGAAACGCTGGGATCGACCTCGCTTCTAGTTTGAATTGTTCGCCCCAATCCGTCAGTGAAGGTCTTAAGATACCGTCCGTTAACCGTGCCATCTTTCGTGTGATCTATCCTGCGCTGCTTACCAATTACACCGAGTTCCAGATACTCAATCCAGGTCGTCGGTCCCTGGCCGCCGCTGCCGACAACTGTTCCGCCGTTTGTTCGATTAAAAGGGATGTTAGGATCCTTGACGTAATGAGGCGAGCCGAGCGTTGGCGTTGATTGGGGAACGACAGCTGGAAGACGAGTAAGGGTATCACCCGGAACGGCCACTTCCACAACTCGTCCAAACTCGTCGTATTGAGTATAGGTGCTCTGATTGTTGGGGTCGGTAGCGCGCAGAACGAGTCCCGTGTTGCAATCGGAGACGTTAGTTACGAGGTGGTCCTTAGGGTTCCTGGCTGAGTTCAAGAGCGTGAGATGACTGGCCGAACAAAGGCTAAAGTCGTAATTCATCTGAGCCGGAGGATTCTGATTCGGGTCGTATACCGCTGAAACATCGCCCGTATCAAAGTAGGTTTTGCGAGAAACGATTGGACCAAGACTGTTTGCGGCGTCCTTGAACTGTCTGACAGTCGTTTCATTTCCGCGTCTTACTCCCAGACTAGTATCGAGATTTAGAGCACCGCTGGCCGTCAACGGAAACTGGGGGGAATACTCGTCATACTCGTACTCAGTCCTGCTGAGAACTACTTCATCCGCATCCTTCAATACCGTCGAAGCCGGTAAGCGCAGCAGATTGCGGTTGAGATAGAGCGGATGAATGCTGTGATAATAAGTTCGACTCGTAGTCATTTCCAGGTTGTCGGTGTCGTCGAGAATTTGTGTTTCGAGAATATTTCCCGTAGTGCGGAAGGCAGTACAACTCGAACACCTGGGTGTGACAGGTATGTTGCCGAATTCGTATTGAAATTTCTCGGTCCATTGGATGCCGTCTTTTATGTGAATCACTTTGGTTGGCCGGACGTCAAGATCAACTTGAAGTGGTGAATTACCTTGTATTGCTTCACCCTCTACATACATGTCGCCGACTGCGGTACTTGTGTCCGCCAGATCGCCGCCGGTATTACCATAATAGGTGCCTTGTAACATTTGCCCGCCCTGCCACACTTCCTGCGCAAAAGTGCGACCGTAGGCGAAGGGAAACGCCGACAGAAACGTCCCGCACTGGGCCTCTCGCATGACATCGCCGTTTGGATAGGTGCGCTTGGTCCAGTTGAGTTGAGAACAGCCCGGGGCGCCGGCGAGTGACTGCACCACATCGAAATCAAAGTGCGTAGTGAAGCCTGGATTAACGATTCCTTGTGGATAAACAGTGGTCGCAGACAGGTGTCTTTTGTCCAGTTTGTCAGTGTAGTCGGGAACACCGCCAAACCTTGGCGCTGCGACCCAGGTAGTATTTCCATTGCCGTATTCGAAAGCGTTAACGGCGCCTTCTGGTGTCGTCACTGAGTACAAATTGCCCCAACCGGGCGGAGCATTGTTCGGTGTAGGCGGGTTATAAGCGAAAGTATAAGAGTGACCGTCCGGAATACTTAATCCTGTAAGCGTCGTGTATGACAGTTGACCTGCGCAGGGAACGGGGAAGTTCTCACCTCCCAGGCATTGAATGTCAGAAAAGAGTGTGTGTGGATCCCAGGTAAAAGTCTGCCAGGCCATGTTCCATGACAGCTTTCCTCCACCCGCACCGGGGGCCGTAATTTTCAGTACGCGGCTTGAACCGTCTCGATCGTATTGAGTCACCCGCCCCTTGGGGTCCGTTACCGACCGCAGCCAACCGGTACTGTCATCATAGCTAAAAGAGGTGATATATCCATTCTTCTCCAAAGTTTTATCGGTGAACCAGACACCATTTATGAACGCACTTCCGGCGCCGCTATCAAGCAACCCTTCGTTAAACGGAATGTAAGCATTGGGGGCTTGATGCTTCAGAGTTTCGGATGTGCCATCTGGGTACCGAAGCACCGGAACGTTGATGTCGGTCAAATCAAGCAGCACCTGGCCATTGGCTGACCAGTACTGTGTGGGTCTGGACGCGTTGCATCGGCTCGGGGCAGAGGACGCGCAAGCGTCGGGTGTTTGTGAAGTGAGATTAAAGTCGCAGCTCTGTTCGACTCCTTTATTTAGAAATTCTGTTCCGCCGCCGGTGCTTGGCTTCACGTATTGAAAACGATCAACCACTTTGCACTGTGTGACAGGGGTTGGTCCGCCTACGACTGTAGCCGAGAGGAGACTGTAGGTCTCTTTGAGCATCGCGCCCGGTTCAAAGGTCCATCCACTTCCGATTAGTCGCAACCCCTGTTGACCACGGGTAATGGAACGGGCGATCGGTATCGGATTCGCATCCTGCCTGATTACCTCGAGCAATCCTACTAGACCATCACCTGAATAGCGGCCGAAGGGGACTTCATAGGTGGCGCCAAAAGAGTTCGAACTGAAGCGAGGTCCAACCGCCGGCGGTCGAGGGATTGCAGAAAGATAGGAACCTTCCAGTTGGGCCTTCATCTCATTGAAGGTATCCCAGCTAGCGCGCATATCAGCCACACGTTCGTCCATCCACTGCTGTTCCTCATACCTCACTTGAGCTTCGTGGAGATCGCGTGACTCACGAGTCATTGCGTCCCACTCAGTCAGCGGCGGACCATCTTCGGCAAGAGTGCTTACCGGAGCAGTAACTATCATCATGACCAAAATTACGAAGGTTGCTAACCACGCTCTGAGCATTCGGCGCATCGCTGGTCGGACCATCGGCTCTGATAAAGGAACTCTGAGACCGATCACATTGTTTTGGTTATTTGAATTCACTCTCACCTCCGTCGAATCGAGGTTTTGTTTCGCGACGAAAATTTCATTTCGTGCCAAGGCTCACCTTTCTCTGTCTCGTCCAAATCTACGCTTTGCTCCCATTCAACTTACCGACCCAAGTCAATGATCCTTGTTCCAGGGCTCTCCCCATTCTCGTTGTCGCGAGAATGGCCATGAAATGCCCAACCCGTCCTTGAACATTTCACCCGTGAAACCGATTCTCGGCCAGGCCGCTATGCCGTTACTGCCATGAATACCAGGTCTGAACTCCAGAGGCGGCTCGTCCATGTGGTTGTCAAACCGCAAGACCATGCCTGGGATGAATAGGGAACTTTTATGTTCCGCGTAGATAGATTCACGCGGGAGCCTCGCCGGAAAACTGACACTGAATGGTGACCAATTGAGACCAGGCAGCTCAAGTTCCTTTTCAAGGAAGTGCATAGGCGATACATCGAAGGAGAAAAATTGTTTCGTGCGATCACCAACTCCCAAAACGTATTCAGTGCCCGTCGTGTAGATAAACCTATAGGCTCCGAGTTCGAATTCTATTTCCGTATTAAAATCTCGCCTAGCACGCGGATCGGCAGAAATCTGATCGGTCGGGTGGTCCGGTGGAACCGCAGGTACGGTTCGCCAACCATTCAGCTGAGATCCTTTGTTAGAACTCACCCACTTAGGTCGGTACCCTCTATTCCCTGACCGGCGGAGTAACAAATCGGATTGGCAAAATAAACTAGGCGGAAACAAGAAGTGACCCGTTGGATCTGAAAATCTCAGGGGGTTGTTCTTGACATAAGCGTAGCGATTCAGTCCGTCAGTCGCATTGGAGTCTGGGGATAACCATCTACCCGTATTAGGGTTGTAAAGCCTTGCGCCATAGTCATAGAAGCCGGACGACTCTTTCTCTTTGAAATTAAACTGATATCTTGGTGAGAAACTGCCGCCGGTCCGATCGTCAACAAAGCGATCTTCTCCGTAGGGCATGTATGCTTGAAAACGGGTGATCTGGCCGCTTATATCCGTTATTAATGAGGCACTGCCTAAATGGTCGCCATGATAGTACTGCAGGGTTCCATTTGGGGAGCGTTCGGCGAAGCCGCCGAAGAATTTCCGGTAGCCACCATTCTCCTTGCGGAGCGACGGCAGGTAGTACGTCGTCACATTCTGTGCACCAGTCTCGATTTTCTTCCAGAGGGCTTCACCCAAATAGAATCGCTGGATCGTGAGACCAGCTCGCGTGCTCTGCGTTGGCATGTTCTCGGAGTTCCAAGTGATAGCGGTGTTAATTGTTCCGTCAGATGAGGCGAGTAGGTTGCCGTTTGGATCGTAGTTGTAAGTTGTCGTGACGCTCCCGCGCGTCGCCGAAGCCAATGCGTGCGGTCCACGAACAGGCCCGCAGCCCGCGCAGGATTGAGTCCCCCCATAGGTTTGATTTACGGTAGCACTTTCCTTTTTGATCAGATTGCCGATCGCGTCATATCCATAGTTAATCGCCGGACCGGATGTCATAGATACAAGTTGATCCAGGGTGTCATAACCGTAGGTAGCATTCAGGGACGAGTGAAGCGAATCGGTAACGCCGGTAACATTCCCGTTGCTGTCAAAACTAAAGCTGTAGTTCTGTAGCGTTGTTCCGCCGGTTATCTGGGGAACGCCATCGACAATAGTTACAGTGCCTCCACGAGCCGTTTGAATCTGATTCAAAAACAGGTTCGTCGTCTCGTTATATTTATGAATGCTAGTAGTGCCATTGCCATATTTAGAAACTAAAGTCTCTCCGCGCGCGTTTCGCATTACGCTACTCAAAATGGTCTGTTGCGATCCCCCGCTTGGCGTCGTCTTAATTGACTGCTGCGCTCCGCTCAAGTCGTATGTGTAAGCCACGACCTCCTTGTCGGGAAACGTTTGAGAAGTCATTACGTCCCCTGGACCGCTCATAGCCGAATTCTGCGAATATCCATAACTATTCACGTAGACATGGTCGATGCCATCCAGGCGGTACACTGACCCAGTCGAACGACCCAGAGGGTCATAAGCGTAAGAAATGCTCATCGAGCCGTTACTTACCGACGAAAGCCTTCCGATTTGATTTACCGTAAGATCAGGCGGCGAAGGGCCAGGATCCGGTGTGGGTGTAGGTGTTGGCGTCGGAGGTGGTGCGCTTGTGACCAATGCCTGGATCTCGGCACCGCTAAGGGCTCGGCTATGCACTCGCACCTCATCGATTCCTCCGAGGAAGTACTCAAGATAAGGTGCTTGTCTGCCGCCAATCCTGAAATCATTCTGAGAAGAATCTGCGTCGCCGATGTTTCCAGAGGCCCCACTGAGGGTTTGCTGAAGAACTCCATTCCCGTAGGTTTTGATAGACGAACCGTCATACACGACCGCGACATGGGTCCAAGTTCCCGGCTGCGGAAAGTAGTTAGTATTGAACCAGGTCCAACCCGGGTAGCCGTTGGCAATAACCCACGCTACCTGGCCGTTGACGAGAGCTAGTTCATATTCACCCTCCTTACTGATGATCGCTCGGTAGCCGGAAGTTCCGGGGTTCGGGTTGACCCATCCGCTCATTGTCAACGCACTGGAGACAATCAGGCTTGGACGACTGCCAACTTGAACGTAGCTGTTGTTGCCATTGAATTGAAGTGCATTTCCTACCTTGCCTGAGATCCAAGCGGGACCATTAATTAAGGTTCCGGCATTCGCATTCCCTGAAGAATCGCTGGTCGAAGATCCGGCCCCCTCATCGAGTTTCCAATAACCCACTAAGCCCCCACCAGGTGTCGGCGTTGGTGAAGGAGTCGGCGTAGGTGTCGGTGTAGGTGTTGATGAAGGAGTGGGGGTCGGTGTTGGTGTTGGCGTGCTAGTGTTGCCAAAGAAAAGCCCACTCACAACGGCGTTGGGCCCACTCAAGTTTGTAACTTTGATCTTAAGGTTGCCTTTTAAGGTCCAGACCAAGTAGCTGCCTTGCGAAAAAGAATCAACGGTTTGGCTGTTGAGTGAGTTATTGTTGCTTGCATCGAGAATGTCGATTCGCTGCCGTCTACCGGCCAGATCCCAATCCAATAAATACAGAGCCAACTGATGGGCCTGACCGTCGGCAAAACTCACACCTACGGTGAACGTAGTTGACGAGTACACCGTCGCTGCGATTCGATCCGCTGGATTTAAGGCCTTTTGAAGGGCGCTCACGTTGGATGTGGATGGCGCCCAAACGTAGAGCGATTGACCGGTCGTATTAATAGCTGCATAAGCCGGAAGGCTCGAGGATTCGCCTATGACCTGGTAGCCATCGCTACCATATACCCCTTGCCAATTGCCGTGCGTCGTTAGGTCCTGTTTGACGAAAGTCGCCGAAGGCACTACTCCGGGTATCGAACATGTGATAAACAGCGGTGTGTTGCCAAGGTTCGTCGTGGTCCCAGCAAACTGCACCTTAATCGAATGGAGGCGTCCATCCCGCAAACTAGACGGCACAGAATAGCTAAACCCATGCAGACCGTTGTCTCCTAAGTATGCCCCGACATCAGGACGAGACAGGTTCGCTGGGATCGTAATCAATTTAGTTGAGCCATCATAAATATCGACACTGATCGAAACATTCAAATGGTTGTGATCGGCCGCCCAGCCGGAGATTTGAGTGCAGTCCGCAGCATCGTGATAGCCTTCATATGAAGCTTGCGGAAGCGGCGGTACGTCTGAAGAGAGAATTGGAGCAGGAGCTCCAAAAAACGCGGTAATGCCATTAGGAGGATTCCCGTTTCCGGTTGCGTCAAGACCCGGATTGGTCGAGTTGTCGAAATTCCAAAGGCCCTGTACCAGGGTGTTTGCTACGCCAGTTGCGGCATCAAGATGGGTTAACGGAACAAAATCGCCTGTGTAAACGACTCCCGTCGTCACTCGCACTTCATCAACCAGACCACTGTAAACACTCAGGCCATTGTTCTCGCGACCCACTCGCAGAGTAGTTGTCGAGGAAACTGGCGCGGACCCGGCGGTCGACGCGACCTGATGTCCGTCGACGTAGAGTCGGAGCCTGCTGTTGCCCGCATCGTACACAGCTGCAACGTGTCTCCAACCGCCGCCGGGCAGAATCGTGGGACCTGATAGTACTGTGCCGCTGTTCGTTGCGGCATTTTGATAGACGGCGAACTTGAGTTGATTGGCTGCGGTAATCCAGAGTAAGTATCCACCTTGAGCGGGTGAGGGCGTCCCCTCATTGTATCGAGAGATAATAGTTTGCGAGACATTACTAGCCGCAGGCTTAATCCAGGCTTCGATTGTAAACGAGCTAGTGAAATCAGAAACCCCACTCGTTACCTTCATGTACTGCTGGGAAGCAGTACCATTCGGCGGTGGATTCAACGAAAGCGAGGACACGTTTACGCTGCTAGCGAGGTCCTGGATAGAAACCGGGCCAAGAAAACCAAACTCCGGAGAATGGAACAGCCTCATCCACTCCGCTTGACTGATGGGGTGATGAGCGGCTTGCTGCAGTTGGTCAATAGGGCGTGACTGCCGCAGCTGATTCCCTTGCGGACGTTTCGTGCGAGCGAGGCTCCCGCACACGGCCACAAACATGGTGAGGACGAGAGCTAGTCCAACTGAGATCAGCAAAGCCTTGTTAGCAAGTTTCATGAAGTGAATGGGCGTTTTCTGATCGTTAATCTCATCGCAGCTAGATCGCGGCGCGATACTTTCTGATTGGTCGCGCAGGACTTCGATTGGTCAGCAAAAGATTCTCAGTCTCCCCCTAGATGCCGACGTATTGGCCGCGCATTGAACCGTCGCCTGAACGCACCCACAGATGGAAGATTCCTGACAGTAGATCGCGCGAACAGCAATAAGTTATTTGTTCAAACTGGAATATGGGCCAAGAGCGTTAGCTCAGTCCTCAAGAGCAGGTCAATTATTTGTCAATGCTTTGTCAGCGGAACACAGGAAAGCGATTATTCTTTGAGGAGTTCTGTGCGGGTTGCTGTTATTGGTTGGATTAGTAGCAGTCTGGGCCAGCCACTGTCATCTACGACAAGCCGTGTTTAGCGCCGACGTCCAGGTTGGCGAGAATAAAGAGAGACCTGTGCCAAAAAGATCTAACGGGGCGAGTTCCAGGCAATTAAAAGGTCAGGCGTGGCACGTTCTGCGGGCCTAGGGAAACCCTACAATCGTGTCCTCAGTCGGCATTTCCCTTCGCCGCGTTTCCGGCTTGGCGGGACCTGGCTTCCAACCTTCTCCGTTGACCAATACCTTCTTCGAAGGTAAGACACCGAACAGCTCAAAAGACTCGAAGACGTAAGGCACGCCTTCCGCTCCGAGGGGCGAGTTGCCATCTGTAACATGGAAATGTAAATGCGGTGCGTCGGCTTGTCCCGAATTACCAAGCAAAGCCAGAGTCTGACCGCGACGTACTTTGGCACCGACCTCGACTCTAAAGCTGTTTGGTTGGAGGTGGGCATAGAACGCAAAGTGTCCGGCGCCCAGATCAAGAATAATATAATTGCCGGCAACCGTTTCGAGCGTAATGGGCACAGCTTTCTTGTCAGCAGTCGGATCATTCTCTGGTATGCCATCTCTAAGGTCGACGACCCTGGCGTCGGCCACAGCGAGAATCTCTGCTCCATAGGCCGACCAATTCGCGTTCTGTGAGGGATCCCCGCGGAAGGCTTGTCCATCCGCTCCGATTCTCGTCCAGTCCGTAGCAAAGCGCTGAGCGATCCTCGCTTTACCGTTGACAACTACCAGCGTGCGTCGATGACTATTGGTATTTGATAGGGCACTCAATGCTACCCAACTCTTGCCTCGCAGTGGCGAGCTGATCACAAGTGGCGCAGCACGGTGCACGACCACGATCGCACCGTCTATAACTCTTTCCTCGCCGCTGGAATCTGGTTCGTCAGGCTTAAAGAAAAGGCGGTGGCGCAAAGCACGAGGAACGCCCGCTTCATTGTTGACGGTGATCTGAATAAACACGATCGCCCGCGTTCCGCCCCCGATGATTCGTTTGTCCGGTACTTCGGAGTTGCCTGGACGGGCAATCACAGTGACGAGTTCGGCGTCTTTGTAAGTCACCAACGGTGGGTTGTCGGCACCATCCTCTATGACGTCGAGCCGGGTCAGTTCAAGGCTCTTAGAGCGAAAATTAGTCAAATGCAATTCGTAGAACAAGTGCACTTTGCGATTGGCTCTTACGGGAGTTGGAGCCAGCGGAACTTCTAGATCGATGGGCACAGCCGATAGTTTTTGCGCAAGGGCAGGCTGAGGAGTAACGATAAGAATCGCGCCGATAGCCAGCAGCAAGAGGTATGGTAGTTTCATAAGTCTATGTGCCTCGCCACTAAGATCTTGCGAGTTGGACGATCTTCGCAGTCCTTCTCAGCAGTTGGCAGCGGTCAGTTCTCGATTGCTTCCCACAGATTGCGACAGGCGAAAAGGGGACTAGGGTTCAAAAAGAATTCACTAATTCGATTCGATCATCTGGAAAAAAAGCAAGACCTGTTCTAAATCAGTGAACAGATCTATTTAGCCGGACGGTCCTTATGGAGGTTATATCGGGCGGAATGATCACGCTAGGACGATTCAGAATGTTTTGTATCAGATTGATGTGACTTAAGCGCGTTTCGAAATTCCACAGGGGTCAGCGCCATCCGCAGCTTGAAGGCGCGGGAAAAATGGCTCTGGTCATAGAATCCCGCAGCGGTAGCAATCTCCACGAGAGGATCCGATGAATGTGCTAAGCGCTCAGTGGCATAGTCGAGACGGCGCTCCCTGAGATAGTCACCTACAGTACACCCGTAATGCACCCGAAACATCCGTGAGAGGTAAGCAGGGCTCACTCCGACGGCTATCGCGATATTGAATAAGCTAACGCGTTCTTTGAAGGTGGAATCGATGCAGTCTTTTGCAGTCCGCAGCCAACTGGGGGAACGCTGTGACTTGACTGGAGTCATTTGACGATGAGCGGCGCCGATCATCTCAAGTATTAGTCCTTCAATTGAAACTTCCGACGATGCGTCCATCATTTGCAATTCTCGATGAATGCGCACAGCAAGTCCTCGCAACTCTCTATTCGTAACGTGAATTACCTCCTGGTTAAGCGCCGAAACGGCCCGGATTAGTTGTAGACCTAGCGGCATGGGTTCAATCAAGATGCATTTTGCCCCGGTCCGACCGTATTGATTGGAGTGAATTAATCCTTCAGGCTTGATTATCGGACTAAAGGGCCTGCACTCATATACTCGTCTCCCCACTGTTTCGAGACAGTAGCCCTTGACCACGAAAGAGATGGTCAAACGATCATGAGCGTGTCGAGCGAGGTATTGAGTAGGGTTGTAGCTTGCTTCTGTGACGGTAAAGGCGGAGCATCTCAGCCGCCTCAGCGGTTCACCAAGGGTGATCGAAGAAGTGGGCTTCACGCTAGTCCCGCACGCCATGCGCAGTTTCAGACATTTGTCGCACGGCCGCGAGCAATCCAATCGGCAGTATTTTCTTTCTCCATCCCTGACCGAGGATGGCGCTGACCATAAGTCCTCGGAACCCGCGGAAGCCTGTATGCTCTAAAACCACATGAGTACCGCCTGGACTGGGCGTAAGACTAAACGTGACTAGAGTGTCAATCCCTCCGCCTTCCCACGAATAGGAGAGTCTGCGCGGCGGGCTTATCTCCTTAATCTCACAGCGGACGATTCCATCAAAGCCTGGCGCGGGTTTAGTGCGAAGAGTAAATTTGTGACCCACCCTGGGCTCAAAGTCATTTGGCATCAGCCACTCTGACATTGCTTCTCGATCTGTTAGAGCGGACCAAACAACTTCGGGTGGAAATTCATACCATGCTTCGAACTTTAGATCGCGCTTCATAGATCTAGTTCTTCCTTCTCTTTACGTCCTTCTTGCGAAGGTGCCGGCCCAACGCGCCAAGCTTAGTTTCCCAGAACTCTTCGTAGTGGGACACCCAATCTCGGACAGCCATTAATGGTGCGGCCTCGATCTCGTAGATTCGTTGTCGGCCAACTCTACGTTCGCGAACGAGTCCAGCTTGTTTTAGTACCTTGAGGTGCTGCGAAATGGCAGGTTGCGTTAGCTCGAACTGCTCGGCAAGCTTCAAAGCCGGGTGCTCTTTGTCACTCAGCAAATCCAACAACGCCCTCCTGGTAGGATCTGCAATCGCCCGGAAAACGTCAGCATTTGGTTTACTTAGCCTCACGGGCCAAGAATACATAAGTCATTACTTAATTGTCAATCTGGGCTTGACATATAAGATATTACTAATATATGATATATCAGACTTAAGCGACGGGCAGAGTGTTAGGTGGCTATCCGGGACGCTGGGGCAGATTTTCAAAGTACTTTGGAGGTGAAGGCAATGAAAAAGGTTCTACGAGTATTTCTGTTGGTTTTCGGGCTGAGTGTACTTGGTTCGGCCCAAGTGAACATGTCGTTTGATGAAGGAGACGCGGTTGGCATCACGAAACTTAATTTTGCGACCGTGCTAGTGCGCGACTATGACGAAGCACTGAAGTGGTACACGGAGGTGCTCGGCTTCCAAAAGATTCAGGACCAGAGTTTCGGTGCTGGCCATCGATGGATTGTGGTGGCGCCGAAGGATCAAAAGGAAATTGGCATCGTTCTGGCAGTTTCCAGAAAGCTTAGTCCCGATGACAAGACGATTGATTACATGGACAGGCTCGGAAAGGAAACCAATTGGGTGTATCAAGCCAAAGACGTCAGAAAACTCTACGAACAACTCACCAAGCGCGGTGTCAAGTTTGTGGAACCTCCTACTGATGAGCCGTGGGGTACCGTTCAAGCCATCTTTGAGGATCTGTACGGAAACATTTTTGTTGTCGAGAGTCCTCGGCAGAGAACTGTTAATGTGGGTTCCACTCCCATTGGTAGCGGCAGCAATGACCCAGCGTCAGGCCAATCGACCATGCAAGGCGGGGTTCAAGGTCGTCCCGAGACTCAGCGGCTAAGATTTCGTGAAGGAGTCTGGAACGTAACCATGGAGTTTCAACCAACTCCGAGGAGCGAGAAAATGTCGATGACGGGAGTCCAGACAAACAAGCTTAGTGGCCCGTGGTTGACGAGCGACCTTGAAGCGACCATGAACGGAAGGCCTTTCCTGGGCCATGGTGTGAATGGTTACGATCCCAGCAAAGGCAAATATGTCGGCATCTGGGTTGACTCGACGCGTAACTACATTACGCGAGTTGAGGGCACCTATGATGCTTCTGGCAAGATCTTTACCACCACGTCTATGGAAAAGGACGCTAGGGGCGCAAATGTTCCTTTGACTGAAGTCACTGAGACTGTGGACGATAACACCGAGATTACGACTCTCTGGGTGCCAGGTGAAAAAAAGGGTGAAAAGTTCGCGCGGATTAAGCTCACCTACACTCGTCGGAAATAGCAGCTCGAATTTGTACTAATGGGAGCGGTACTGAATAACAAACAGAGCATTGACGACGAAGCTGGAATCGTCCGGGCCCACAGAGGCCTGGACTTTCCCAGTCGCGTATTCAATCGTTTCCGCGATGGTAACCCCACCAGGAGATAACTGTAATGAAATAGACACGTCAGTCCGGGCTGATGCTCTCCCTCTCATTGATCCTGCCTTTTGTGCCGATTATTTCACTACACTACGTGTAATTTTCCTATCACTCACTCTTGGTCTTCTGCACCGTTTTTACCATTCGATCGCGATTGTCGTCCCAAAACCCTGGTGCAGCCAAGATGGTTCTCCGGAAGGCGATCTAAGCGTTGAAGGTCAACCTGGTACAACCCGCTTACGATTCTCCTAGATTCCCTGCATTCCAACTGCTATAGCTCCCAAGAACGGTTTCTATGCGTCTTGGCAACGTCAGTGCTTTGCATTTGGCTGTGCGTTTCCGGCGCGGCGAGAGGTCATGAGAAATCACACCATTGACTGGCTGCGCGATCTGATCGCGATCAACTCGATCAATCCTTCACTCGTACGGGGTTTGCCGCGCGCCTGCAAAGTTCGGGGAGTCGAACCAAGAAATCGCAATATCTTGTTCGGGTCTTCAGTGATTCGTGATCATCCTCATACCACCAGCGTCGCACTACTCCTTGCGATGATGCGTGACCACGACGAAGAGCACCGGCGAGCCGTGATTGCTTTGTGGGCTGGGAAAATGGACAGATAATTCACGAAGGACGCTATGGTTACAAATAGACTTTTCCACTGTCTGATATATTTACTTTTAACCTTGGCTTGTTCGCCTCTGAAGGTTGGCGCGCAGTCTCGCTCAATCCATAAGACGGCTATTCAACTCTCTTCATACAACCTGATCTTTACGAAGGTAAGGGTCAATGGACGCGAGGTCTTGGCTCTAATAGATTCCGGATCATCTCGACCCTTGGAGATCTCTTCCCATCTCGCTCAGGAACTCTCAATTCCTCTTATCGAAGATAAGACCAGGACGATTCGGGGCCATGACGGAAAACCATTCTATTTAAGTCGCGGGCGCCTTCAATCATTTGTGATTGGAGACAGCGAAAAGAAGGACATTGATATTGAAGTGGCCGGCGAGCATCTCGTCGATATAGCGAAACAGGTAAACACAACTGTTGAGGTGCTAATAGGTTGGGGATTTCTATCGCGGGGTTACGTGGTTATCGATTACCCGCACCTGACGCTCGAGCTTAGCGACCAGCCTATGGAGACAGGCGGTGGCGACTTGCATCTGGGCTACTCGGTCGTCAATAACGTCCCTATCGTGAGGGGCGCAATGGACGACGGCGAAATAAATCTTCTTTTCGATACTGGAGCGCCGATGTCCAATATTGACGCATCGTATGTGCAAGTCGAGATTGGTGGGAAGGTAACCAAAGAGACTGTCCTCGGCAATCATAAAGTCTCGCTGGAGTGGAGGGTCAAGGATTTGTCAGTAATTAAGGGCTCGCTGGGTTGTACCGGTGTAATAGGGAATAACTTCTTAAGTCGATATCGGTTGTATTTCGACACCAAGAACAAGGTCGTTTATTTCTCTTAAGATTCGATTCTCAGAGACACATTCAGATTGTCTTGTCCGCGAAGCCGATCGGGGCAGTCCGGCCAAATTTAGACGCTTGATTCCATGACTGCCGGAGTTGGAATGACCTTCGATGCGCGACTTCCTCATAATCGCAATTGCGCCGATCGCTTGGCGTACCACCTATGTCGTTACTACTGAGTCCCTGCCGCCAACCGGCTCCTAATTTGTTGGCGACATGATTATAGGGAACGCTTACCCCGGTGACTAAATACTCCCTGTCGACCGATGCTACGTTAGTTCGACCGCGAAAATTGTCAGCTTTACCGCCCAGCGCTCACCGTTCCTATTGACACTCTGTACGAGGAGGAGTATAGAGTGCTCGTATAGGCCGTCTATAGGAGAATGAGGCATGAAGAAAGCGAAAGCCGATCTTTTGCAGGGAACGCTCCACTTGCTGGTTCTTAAGGCCCTAGCTTTGGAGCCGTTGCACGGCTTGGGAGTATCGCGCCGAATCGATCAGCTGACACAGGGAACTTTCAAGGTTAGACCGGGCTCGCTATTTCCGGCTTTGCATCGAATGGAGGATGCGGGATGGCTTGTTTCGTCTTGGGGGGAGTCCGAGAATAGTCGCAAGGCCAAATACTATGCCCTTACGAAAGCCGGCAAACGCCGCCTCGCGGTTGAAACTGAAGACTGGCAGCGCATCTCACTGGCCATAGGCGGTGCACTGAAGGCGACGTAGGAGGAAGCATGCCATTGCTTTCAAGCATCGTTAGCTTAGGACGCAATCTTTTTAAAAAGGATCGAGTAGAAAAAGATCTGAGCGAAGAGATTCAGGCTCATCTTGATTTAATGATCGAGCTTAAAATCAAGGAAGGCTTGGAACCACGAGATGCTCAGCGACAGGCTCTAGTGGAGTTGGGTGGAATTGAGCAAGTCAAAGAGCAAGTGCGCCAGGGACGACTGGGGCGCCTGATTGAAGATTTTTGGCAAGATCTACGGTATGCATTGCGGACGATGCGCAAGAGTCCTGTCTTCGCGGCTGTAGTGGTTCTTTCACTAGGACTGGGAATCGGAGCGAGCGCGACCATCTTCAGTATTGTCGACACGTTGATGCTCACAGTTTTACCAGTCCAGGCCCCGGAGCAATTGTATGTCCTGCGAGAGGATGACGGCCCAGCTGTCCCTGGCTATAGCTCCAGTTACTCGCTCTTTGAAAGGGTTCGCGATCATTCTCAAGTCTTTACGGGGATAACGACAGTCGGCTTAGTGGATCGCACTGATTTGACGATCATCGAGCCGGGAGGAGACGCGGACGCAGGCGCGGTACGAGTCTCACTCGTTTCAGGGAACTATTTCTCGGTACTGAGCGTCAACACCGTGCAGGGTCGCAGCTTCACGGCGGAAGACGATCGCCTGCCTGGCGGTCATCCGGTGACTGTAATTAGCTATGACTTTTGGAAACGCAAGATGGCGTTTGCCCCTGATGTAGTAGGGCGAAAGTTAAAACTAAACGACACGACATATACCGTTCTGGGAGTTACGCCGCGCGGGTTCTCGGGCGATTGGGTTGGAAGAGCGACCGATCTCTGGATCCCGAAGATGATGCAAGCCCAAGTCATGCCGGAGTATCCCTCATTGAAGACCGGTGGTCTGCTGCGGATAGTCGCGCGACTCAAGCCAGGGGTGACGATCCCACAGGCTCAGGCTGCTGTGCAACTCGAGTATCAAGAGGATCTGAGGGCGCTATGGCCCCATCCGACGCCCTCACAACTTCATTACATGTCACGTGCTCGAACCATCCTTACGCCCGCCGGACATGGGTATGCACCTCAACTCGAAACCCTCGCGCAGTCGCTGGGAATTCTCGCGATCGCGGTCGCCGCCTTACTGATCATCTCCTGTGCAAACGTGGCAAATCTGCTGCTGGCGCGATCGTCGAGTCGGCGGCGAGAAATGAGTGTGCGACTAGCGCTCGGGGCCGGATCCGCGCGGATAACAAGGCAACTGCTAACAGAAAGCTTACTGCTGTCTACGTTGGGAGGCGCACTGGGCATTTTGTTTACATTGTGGGGAACGAGAGCCCTTTCGACTGCAATGGGTGCTGGCCCCGTGCAAATGGATTCCAGAGCACAAGTCTCAGGGTGGTCCTTTGACTTTCGTCCAGACTGGCGAATGCTTTTGTTCACTGGAACCATCTGCCTGCTCACCGGCGTTGTGTTCGGTTTCGCGCCTGCTTTCCGGCGGTCGAAAATTTCACTGGCGTCAGCGCTTACCAAGCGAGGTACGGATCCAGCCGAGGCCGTTGGAAGGTTTAGTTTCGGTAAGCTATTGGTGATTTCACAGGTGGCGTTGTCACTCCTATTACTGATCGGGACAGGGTTATTTGTGCGCTCCCTGGGGAACCTGAAAACGAACGACCTTGGCTTCGACCGAAAGCACCTCCTGCTCGTATGGACGGCGCCCGGTCGCAGCGGTCGGCAGGGTTCAGCGCTCGCTAACCTGATCTTTGCTGTTCAGGAGAGAGTGTCGTCTCTGCCTGGAGTCCGTGCAGTCGGTGGTTCGAATCGGGGCCTACTCGAGGGTGGTGACACCGGGGGTAATAGCGACATGATGAGCGTCGAGGGCCAGGAACCAAAACCCGGTTTACAGATAATGCGAGTGGCCGTTACTCCGCACTTTTTTGATGCGGCAGGTATGTCTTTGCTTGCGGGGCGTGATTTGACGGAGCAGGACAGTGAGGGTAGACCCGCCGTTGCGATCATTAATCAAACCATGTCCCGGTTCTGGTTTGGCGATCAGAATCCAATTGGTAAGCGATTCCGATTGGGGGCGACTGAATTCACTGAGATCGTTGGCGTGGTCCGAGATGCAAAGCACGGTACTCCGCGTGACGCGCGGGGTGTCTTATACGTGCCTTATCGCCAAGTGATAGGGATGATGCGGAACTCCTGTCTGGTTGTGAGTGCGAACGCAGACCCTACCACTCTTTCGGCACGTGTTCGTCAGGCACTACGGGATGTCGATCCAAGCCTGGCCGTGATTAGAATCGACACTGTCGCAGAGCAACTCGATGACGTGCTTGGGCAGGAAAGACTGATTACGTGGTTAGTTGCTTTCTTCGGAATACTGGCGATCCTGCTTGCATGTATTGGTCTATACGGGGTGATCTCTTATACCGTCGCGCGACGAACCAGTGAGATCGGAATCCGCTTGGCCCTGGGTGCCACGCCGGCCCACGTGCTCCGGATGGTAATCAAGGAAAGTCTTATATTGGTTATGGCAGGTATCGCGGTTGGGGTGCCTATCACGCTCTTCTTGACGCGTCTCATCTCGTCGCGGCTGTTCGGTGTGAGCGCGGCTGATCCGCTAACGATTGTGGCGACGACGCTGCTCATTATCACAGTGGCCACTTTATCTGCGTTTCTTCCTGCGAATCAAGCATCGAAAGTGGATCCGCTGGTGGCGCTTCGGTATGAGTAATGAGGTTCGGCTGCGCTTTCAGAGGCTCTCCGATTCCGGGATCTGGTGTAGCGTGAGAGTCCAGCAATTAGGGGCCGTGACGATGCGAATCCGCTTCCGTAATGGTGACGCCAACCGCGTAACCATAAACAACGTCCTCTCCGGCCAAAACTAGTTGGATCGCTTGCTTTCTTTTCATGCGCTTAGCATGCGAAAGTTCGAAACGTGCTAATAAGAGAACCGCCTGTTGTCTTTTTAAACCAGATAAAGGTCTCGGCCCGCATTTTCAACCACCAGGGTCTCCGGGTCCGCTCGATAGTCTTCAATATTAACTTGCGCGTGATCGAGGAAGCCGAGATTAACCTGAAGACATTCAGCTTCGGGGACAGCGGAGGCCAGCGTGATGCGAAAGCGCGGCGCTAGTTGTCCCGATGCATTGCGGCCGCTGCCATAACTCACATGGGCCAAGTGTGCAGCGACGCAGAGATTGGCCCGCAACTCATCCGAACCCGCGACCATTTCGCGAACTTGTTCGAGCGGTGCGTAGCCATACTTTTTGATCAGGTGACCGTGCGTGGCCGACAGTTGCGTGAGCTGAGGTGCATAGATGATTAGCTCACCGCTGGCTTCAATAATACTGCCCAACTTATAACTGGCTTTACCGCCAACCCAGAGTTCATCGTAATGATGGTCGAGGAGCGCCACCACGCGTTTGTACTTTCTACCGATGCGTTTGATGTGGACCTGGCTGCTGATTTCTGCGGCGCGTCGAAAAGCTTCACGAAGATCACCGGCAAATAGCGCGTGCGTTTGCAGTCCTTCGCCGTTGCGCGTCGAAACTGAGGTGAAAGAAATCACTTTGGCGGAGACGAACGCGGCCGCTGCCTCGATCACATTTCGCGTCGGTGTTTCGACACGACCGATTACGTTCTCGATCGTGGCCAGGGCGCCAAGCCAATGTGTCAGGTGAGTTAGCTCGGGACCGGCGATACCGGGAAAGAAATACTTCGCACCGCCGGCAAAACCAGCGACTTCATGCGGCATGGTGGCGCCAAAAACCAGAACCGTGTCATATCTTCCGGGAGCGAGCAAAGCATTGATACGAACTTGTACCGCTTCACGCATCAGTCCGCCAGTTAGATCCGCAACCTGTCTAGCGCTCAACTCACCGATCGTCACTAACTCCTCAGCGCGGTCCCACTGATGATCGAAGATGTTCTCAATCATGCCGGGCCCGATTTTGGACCAGCCGATTTTTTCGCGTTTCTCCGCTTCGCTCATCGGGCCGTGAGTGCCCTGGGCGATGACGGCATCGAGGCAGCTGACTTTTTTCCCGGAGAGTATTTCCGCGGCAAAGGGCACCAGCAGGTCTGTATTGTCGTCGCGAGTTTTATCAGGAACGACGGCGAGCACGCGTTCGCCCGGCCCAATGTCGCGCAGTGCTTCGTCAACAATTGCGCACAACTCTGCCGCCGAGAGCGATAGTGTTGCCGCCCCGCGCCCCACCAAAATATCTGTTGTCGTACTACTCATAATTCTCTGGAAGCATCGCGAGTTTTTACCGCGTCCGGCTTTTGCCAGGAAGCGTCACGCTTGACGTGAGATGCAAATTCGGAATTAACTGCCTGCGAAAATTAGTCGAGATCGCAAGCGGAATCTAACCTATTCCATGAAATTCACCCAAACGTTATTCAGCTGTATCCTTCTTTTATCGGGGCTGCCGGCGCTGAGTTCGCCGGCGAGCGTTCAAGAAACCAAAAGCGCCAGGCCGCGCGTTTTCCTGCTCAACGGTCGAAGACTTGCGGAAACGAAGCGCCGCATTCTGTCGGGAGACAGGACCTTCGCTGCCGCTCTGGCCAAACTCGAAAGTGATGCGCGCCGCGCAATGCAACAGCAGCCTTTGTCTGTCGTCAACAAAACCGTTACGCCACCAAGCGGCGACAAGCATGATTACATGAGTCAGGCGCCATACTTTTGGCCGAACCCGAGTAAGCCTGGCGGACTGCCATACGTTCGGCGAGACGGCGAGCGCAATCCCGAGATCAACAAAATCACCGACCACGTTGCGCTCGATCAAATGGTGGGCGCTGTGCGGACGTTGTCGTTGGCCTACTATTTCAAAGCTGACGAAAAGTATGCGGCGAAAGCAGCGGAGTTGTTGCGTACCTGGTTTCTTGATCCCGCGAACCGCATGAATCCGAACCTTGAATACGCGCAGTTCATCCCGGGCGTAAACACCGGACGAGGAATCGGGCTCATTGAAACGCGGAGTTTGGTAGATGTAGTCGACGCAGTTGGTTTGTTGGCTGGTTCAAGATCCTTGACTGCAGCCGACCAGAAACGACTAGAAGCCTGGTTCGGTAAATTCTTGCAATGGATGCAGGAGAGCAAGAACGGCCGCGAGGAGAGCGCGGCGAAGAACAATCATGGAACGTACTATGACGTGCAAACAATCTCGTTTGCGTTGTTTATTGGCAAAAGCAATTTGGCAAAGCAGATCGCAGAAACAGCAAAACAAAAGCGCATCGCGCAGCAAGTCGAACCTGACGGTCGCCAACCATTGGAGTTGGAACGAACGAAGGCGTGGAGTTATAGCAACATGAACCTCGATGGATTGCTGCAGTTGGCGCGCCTCGCAGAAAACGTTGACGTAGATCTTTGGTCCTACAAAACAAAGGATGGGCGCAGTATTCGCGCCGCCTTGGAATATCTCTACTCGTACGCGATCGAAGAGCGACCGTGGACGTATCAACAAATCGAAGGCTTCAATGCGAAGTCGTTTTTCCCTTTAATGCGTCGGGCCGCCAGTCACTACCAGGACCAGACATTCCAGGCCGCTGAAGCAAAAGTCCCCAAATCAGATCCAACTGATCGCGATCAACTTTACAGTTGGTAAGAGTGAGAATTCATGATCAGACAAATTAGTCGCGGTCCTATTAAGAAGGAGGCCCACTTGATTCGAAGACTGCTTGGCTCCCTGTATCTCGTAATGATGATGACCGTCTACGCTTCGGCGCAATCAACCGCGACATCGACCGCTACAGCCGTTATCGCGGATCCTTGCGCAGAAACGAAAGCCCAGCTTATTGGTGCAGAGAACCGGCTAAAGGACTGGCCAGAGCTAGCCCGTTATCACGAAGCAAACGCCAGGGTAGTTGCACCTGTCAGGAATGAACCTCGCGTGGTCTTCATGGGTGATTCGATTACTGATAGCTGGGACAATCCCAGGTTCGGTGGCTTCTTCCCAGGTAAGCCATATATCAATCGTGGCATCAGCGGGCAAACCACTCCCCAGATGTTGATTAGATTTCGCGCCGATGTCATTGCGTTGCAGCCTAAGGTCGTTGTGATCCTGGCGGGCACCAATGACATCGCCGGCAACCCGGGCCCGATGTCGCTCGAGGCCATCGAGGACAATCTGATCTCGATGGCAGAGTTGGCACGCGCGAACAAGATTCGCGTGGTGCTGTCTTCGGTGCTGCCAGTCAGCGATTACGACAAGACGAGGGAAGCGAAGCCGATCACGCGCACCGTGCAAAGACCGCCGGAACGAATCAAAGCGCTTAACGATTGGATACGAAAATTCGCAGCAGACACACACGCGCCCTACCTGGACTACTATTCAGCAATGGTCGACGATAAGGGCTTCCTCAGGGATGAACTAAGCGACGACGGTCTCCACCCAAACCAAAAAGGCTACGACATCATGGCGCCACTGGCGGAGCGCGCCATCGCCTCCGCCCTCACGAAGAAGTAAGCATCACCTAACCTCGTAACCGCTAACAATTCGCGCAACCCGAACTACATTTCGATCCCCGAGCTGCAAACAAAAACATTCCGTTAGAAAAAAAGCTTGACAGAAATCTGAACGAGGAATATTTTGTTCGCGCTTCGAACAATATCCTTTCTTTTGAGTCATGCGCAAAATCAATACACGAGATTTTCGGGTAGCAACCCGTACCACGTCGCGCGACATTAACCGTCGTATTGCGCTCAATGTAATCAGGGACCACCAACCCATCTCCCGTGCCGACCTGGCACGGCATCTGAATTTGACGCGCGGGGTGGTCAGCATTCTGGTGCAGGAGTTAATTGCCCAGGGCGTGATTTACGAAGGGGCTACGGGCGAAGCGGCGCGCGGACGTAAACCCACTTTCCTGCATATTAGGACGCGCGATCGTTTGGCAATCGCCGTCGATGTTCGCTTCAGCAAAACCTACGTGATGCTTTGTGACTTTTCGGGACGGCAACTCGCCCTTGCAGCTCATGACACCATTTTTGGGGTCGCCGGATTCATCAAGGATTTGTCGGCGAGAATCCGCAGAATGCTGAAAACAAACGGGGTAAAGACAACTTGTGAGGGTATCGGTCTCGCGGTTCCCGGCATGGTCGACCAACGCACCGGTTTGGTTTTGAACGCCCCGGCGTTGGGTTGGCGTGGCGTGGAAGTCCGCGACAAACTCGCGGCCGCGACGGGACTGCCGGTCCATATTGAGAATTCCGGACGGGCCTGCGCGCTCGCTCAACTTTGGCTGGAACGAGTGGATGCTACTGGCGCGAATAGCTTTGTTTTCATCAGCGTGTCAGATGGTGTTGGCGTCGGCATGGTCGCCAACGGGGAACTGATACGCGGCCACGACAACATCGCCGGTGAATTTGGTCATATGCCATTGAACCTTGATGGCCCGCAATGCATGTGCGGTGCAACCGGGTGCTGGGAAGCCTACATCTCCAATCTCGCTACCCTCTCACGTTATTTTGGGTGGAATTTGTCCCAACTCAGTCCAAACAGGCTGCGCGACGCGGAACAGAGCTCCTTCACGGTCCTTGATTTGATCGCACGCGCCCGCGGCGGTGACGCCAAGGCGTTGACGGCTGTCCAGGCGACGGCCCGTTTCCTCGGCCTCGGGCTGGGAACAATCGTCAACATCGTGAACCCAGACAGCATTTATTTGGCCGGCGAAATTACCGCAGCCTGGGATTTGATCGAAGGCACCGTGCGCCAGGCACTCGCGGAGCGAGCGCTGACTGAGAGTGCCGCGCGAACACCGTTACGCATGAGCGTGGCGCATGAGTCGTCACGTTTGAAGGGCGCGGCCGCATTAGTTGCGGCGCCAAGTTTTGCGGCGCCACGAGTTGCTTAGTTTTTGAAAACTTGATTTGGCTAAACAGGACCAGGGGGCGTGAGCTTCGAAGAGTCAACGGTCGCCAGCGTCTATGGCAGCGTTGCTCTGCGCGTTTCAAATTTCTTACTGGAGGTCGCTGACATGTTGAGCCTAAGAAACCTTGGTTTACCGAAGATCCACTTTGCTGTCCTGGCACTGGTGTGCGCCATTCCTCTTGCCGTCGTCGCGCAAGTCACAACCGCTACTATCGTCGGTAACATCACCGATCCGAGTGGCGCCATTATGGCCGGCGCCCAGGTCACCGCGCGCAATCTCGATACTGGCCTGACTCGCACGGTTACCTCGGGTGCGGATGGCAGTTACCGGGTCGAATTTCTTCCGGTAGGACACTATGCCCTCGAGGTCACTACTTCCGGGTTCAAGAAGGCCTACGTCAGCGACATTGTTCTGCAAGTCAACGACACGGCGCGGGTGGACGTCGGCCTTACCGTGGGACAGGTCACCGAGACCGTAACCGTCACTGAGACGCAGGCGACGATCAACACCAGCACCTCCGAGGTCGGCACAACCATTCAAGCAGCCGATATCGCGAGTCTGCCGTTGGTTGAGCGCAATGTTTTCACGCTGCTGGATCTGACGCCCGGCGTACAGTCCAACAATAATGGCGTATCCACCGCGTCCACCGGCACCAGTTCATTCATCCTCGGCTACCCCGAGCAGCGCACGCTGATTAACGGCGGCACTGACGGCGGCACCGGCTCAGTGAACTACTACCTCGACGGCGGCATCAACATGACCAACCTGCGCAACACCGGAAACATTTTGCCCAACCCCGATGCCATTCAGGAATTCCGCGTTCAGACCAACAGCTACAACGCGGAGTATGGACGTTATGCCAGCGGCATCATCAACGTGCTCACTAAAAACGGCACCAACAAGTTCCACGGCTCGCTCTTCGAGTTCGTGAAAAATGATTTGTTCAACGCCAATGAATGGGGATCTACTCTGGCCAAGGCGCCTTATCATCGCAACCAGTTTGGCGCCACGATTGGCGGCCCGATCAAAACGGACAAAGCTTTCTTCTTCTTCTCCTACTCGGGACTGCGCCAGGCTACGAGCACTTTCCTGAGCGGCGCCCGCGTTCCCACTGCCCTGGAACGTGCCGGCAATTTTACTGCCTCGGCAACGAAGCCAACTGACCCGGCGACTAACGCAGCCTTCGTCTGCAACGGAGTGACGAATGTAATTTGCCCTAACCGAGTTGACGCGGTCGCGCGGAAGATTCTCGATACCTACATTCCTCTATCCAACGTTACCCTCGCCAATGGCAACGCCGGATGGCAGGGCAATATTCCGACCCCATTTAACTCCAACGAGTATCTGGGAAAGATGGACTACCAGATCAACGCTGCGCACCGCTTGAGCGTGAGTTACTTCAATACTGGAGGAACCAGCACCACGAAGGGAGGCAGCCCCAACGTGCCGTGGAGCGTTCAGGATTCCACCTGGCGGCAGCATAGTGTCAACGCCAGCGATGTTTGGGTTGTGAGTCCAGCTAAGGTCAATCAAATTTGGCTGACGTTCTCCAGAAACTTTGGCGGGCGTATTAACAGTCCCGCGACCTCGCTAACCGATCTGGGTTCGTTGTTCACGATCCAGGGCACGCCGAACTTGCCGCAGATTACAGTCACAGGATACTTCACTCTGGGACAACAAATCGGTGGCCCAGTGGCCGGCACTAACTTCTACTCCGCACGCGACGTTTTCAGTTGGATCAAGGGCAACCACTCGCTCAAGTTGGGTGGAGAGATATCGCTCAACAAGGACATTCAGCAGACGCTGCTTAACAACTACGGGGTTTTCACTTTTAATGCAGGTTCAACCGCCAGAGTGGCTGGCCCAGGTGTAACAGCTGCGGCGGGCAACGCGTTTGCTGATTTCCTGATCGGCATACCCAGCGCGGTTTCGCAAGATGCGCCCGTCACCGGCTATACGAATAGCTGGTACACAGCGGCTTTCGTGCAGGATGATTTCCGTATTCGCCCGCGCCTAACACTGAACCTCGGTCTGCGCTATGACATTCAGACGCCACCAACCGATCCACAAAACCGCGTGGTGAATTATGTCCCCGGCCAGAAGTCAGTCGTTAACCCGCTCGCGCCTGTGGGAGCGTTGTTCTTCGGTGACTCCGGTGTGGAACGGGGCGGCATCCCGACCAGTCACACGCATTTTTCGCCTCGCCTTGGTTTTGCCTGGGACATATTTGGTGATGGAAAGACTTCGCTCCGTGGCGGCTTCGGCATATTTTACGGCAGCATCTCCGGCAACGAGTGGAACACCATGACCAACTTCCAGCCGTTCTCCACGCGATTGACTTTTACCAACATCAACCAAAAGACAAATGCGGCCGGAGTACCTCTCGGAGCTTCGCTGAGCAATCCGTACAACGCCTTTGTGGGCGGCAATCCTTTCCCGTACAAGGGAACATTCACTACAGGCGGCGGCCTTTTCCCGGTGGCGACGGATTTCAAGTGGCCGCGTACTTATCAGATGAATCTGTCGGTACAGCGTCAGCTCACTAGTGACATAGTCGTCGGCGCGGCCTACGTTGGGACGGAAAGCCGCAACTTGCCGTTTGCTCGTGACGTCAATTACCCGGTACTGACACCGACGGCAACGAGTGCCGGAGCAAACATACTTTCACGTCGGCCCAACCCGCTGTTCGGCGCCGTAATGCTGCTGCAGTCGGATCAGAGTGCCAATTACCATGGACTGCAGTTGACTAGCGCCATGCGTATGAGCCACCACGTTTCGTTTAGCGCTTTCTACACCTTTAGCAAAACTCTTAGCAGTGTTCAGCTTTACAACAGCACCACTCAGGGACTGGCGCAGAACTACAGCAAGCTTTTTGAAGATAAGGGCGCCGGCGACACGGACCAGCGACACGTCTTCAGCATGAACATGAATTTCAGGCCTGATTTCTACGCGGGCAAGAATCGGATCGCACGTGGGTTAATAAACGGCTGGAGCATTTCGCCGATCATCAAGTTCCGCAGCGGACTGCCGTTCACCGTCATTAACGGTAACGTCGATGCCAACCTTGACGGCGTCGCCAACACAGACCGCGCGCAGTTGGTGGGCGATCCACATCTTGCGCATCCGACGGCGGCAATGTGGTTCAACACAGCAGCCTTTGCCCAGAACAAGATCGTGACCGGTGTTGCCACCGAGGGCAACTCGGCTCGCAATCTTCTTTATGGGCCGGGCTATCACGTCGTGGATCTGGCGCTCACTCGTAACATTTCTTTGGGCGAAAGATACAAGGTCAGTCTCCGTGCCGAAGGTACTAATGTTTTCAACTGGGTGAACCTCGGACAGCCGGGAGCCTCCGTTCCTGCTGCCGGATCGACATCAGCAACATTTGGCGTTATCACCAGCGCATCGGCGATGCGTAAGCTCCAGTTCGGCGCGCGTTTTATTTTCTGACAAAGACGTAGTCCAACGTCCAAGGTCGAATGTCCAAAGTCTGTGCGTGGTCTGTTGAGCGGCTCGGCGCCGTGGCCTCGCTCGAAGAAAATTCCTACATCCGGACTTTGGACGTTGGACTAACCACATGCTGGACGCAAAACGAACTGAGACGACTCCGATTGAGATTGGGTTCAAGCTACCGGGACTTCGTTGGTGGATCGCCGGGCTGATTTTTCTGGCGACGCTAATCAACTACATCGATCGGTTGACCATTTCCGTACTGGCCCCGGTTATCACTCACGACCTCGGTCTCACCAATACGGAGTTCGGCGGCATTCTTACGTGGTTTCTCCTTGCTTACACCATCAGCCAGGGCCTGTCCGGCAAACTCTACGATCGCATAGGCACGAAACGAGGCTTCGTCTGTTCGATCCTGCTTTGGTCCGCCGCCGCAATGGCGCACGCATTCGCCCGCGGCCTGGCCAGTCTCAGCGTTTTTCGTTTCATTCTTGGATTTGGTGAGGCGGGGAACTGGCCAGGCGCCGCGAAGACGGTGGCTGAATGGTTTCCCATTCGCGAGCGTGCTTTCGGAATGGCTATTTTCAATAGTGGCGCCGCTATCGGTTCCGTAGTTGCACCACCACTGATCGTTTGGCTGAGCCTGACCTATGGTTGGCAAACGACTTTTATCGTGACGGGTTCGCTTGGCATTGCGTGGTTGTTGTTATGGATTCTTTTTTATCAGACACCTGATCGCCACGGGTGGTTGAGCCAACAGGAACGCAAGCTGATCCTGGACGGTCAGCAAACGGAAGCAGTCAAGGGGGCAGCGCATGCTGAACTTACGGCCGCGCCACGCTGGCGCGAACTGCTCCGCTATCGACAAGTTTGGGCGATCGTGCTGGCGAGATTTCTGACCGATCCAATTTGGTGGCTCTATATCAGTTGGCTGCCAAAATATCTTGCTGACGCGCGCGGTTTCTCGTTGGTGAAGATCGGACTCTTTGCCTGGGTGCCCTATGTGGCTGCCGATGCGGGGAGTCTTTCCGGTGGCTGGGTGTCGGGGCATTTGATCGCACGCGGCTGGAGCGTGGACCGAGCGCGAAAGCTTGTAATTCTAATCGCCGCCTTATTAATGCCTGCGGGAATTTTTGCGGCCTTTGCGCACGACGCGATGGTGGCGTTGGTTTTGATCGGCGTCGTGCTCTTCGGATTTCAGGTTTGGATTAATAACGTGCAGACCTTGCCTGGCGATTTCTTTTCTGACAAGGCAGTTGGTTCAGTTGCGGGTCTCGGTGGAACCGGGGCGGGCATCGGCTCGATGATTTTCATTTTCAGTACGGGGTGGGTTGTTGACCACTTTTCTTATGTGCCGGTGCTGGTGACGGCAGGCTTACTTGCTCCCATTGGCACTCTTGTTCTGTTTGCACTCTCCGGCCGCATCGGGCGAGTACCGCTCAAGCCGCCGCTAAGATTTGTCGCCGGTTAAGGTCATTACTTGAGGAGATTTTCTCGTGTCCAATTCTTTCGACCTGAGTGGGAAGGTAGCGCTAGTCACGGGCTCATCATCAGGAATAGGGCGGGCCACGGCCGTGGCGTTGGCCGCGAAAGGCGCGCGCGTAGCCATCAACTTTCATCGGAATGAAGCGGGAGCGCAAACGACGCGTTCTGAAATCGCAAACGGCGGCGGCAGCGCAATCGCAGTCCAGGCAGACGTCACTAAAGCAAGCGAGGTCCAGGCCCTGGTTGAAACAACGGTCGCCGAATTCGGGCCCATCGACATACTCGTTAACAATGCCGGATCGCTGGTTGAACGACTAAAGATTCTGGAGCTGACTGAAGAACGTTGGGATGAAGTAATCGATCTCAATTTGAAGAGCGCCTTTTTATGTTCGAAGGCCGTGGCTGCTTCAATGATGGAACGTAAGACGGGCGCGATCATCAACGTTTCATCGATCGCCGGACGCAATGGTGGCGCGCTCGGCTCGATCCATTATTCAACAGCGAAGGGCGGTGTGATCACCTTTACGAAAGGCTTGGCGAAAGAGCTTGGGCCTTTCGGCGTGCGCGTCAACGCGGTTTCTCCGGGAGTGATCGATACTCCGTACCACGAACAGTTTTCGTCGCCGGAGATGATGAAGACATACACGGGCATGATTCCGCTGGGTCGAGTTGGCACGCCTGCCGAAGTTGCCAGCGTGATTTGTTTTCTGGCATCGGACGCCGCTGGCTATCTCGCCGGGGAGACGATCGAGATCAACGGCGGCATGTTTATGGATTGATCCGGGAGTCGCCGGAAGAACAAAAAATCATAGACAGGAGTGACATGATGCACAGGATTGATTCGGCTATTTCTAATCATGTCAATCATATAAATCCTTGTCAAAGTTGTCCCAGGCATTAAGCGTCGAACCAGAATGATCAGCAACATTCATTTACAGAAACTTTGTCAGCGCTTGCTCGTGATGGCACTGACTGTCGCCGCAATTAGTTCGTCGCTAACATCTCTGGCACAGGATGCGAGTGAGTTAGAGCAGGAGCGCACTGCGAGTAAACGATTCAAGGGCGAGCATCCGCTGGTGGAGTTGATGCGAACGCGCAAGTCGACTCTGCGTCAGGAGTTGATGGGCGTTCATCCGCGTGTTTACGTTACAGAAAAAGAGCTCGTTGAATTGCGCGAACGCGCGCACACTTCACACCGCGATCTCTGGCAACAGGCAATTCGCCACGTAGGCGCACTCGATGCTGACCCGCCGCCGCCGCCTGCGGAGAAACGCCGCCAGCAAAATGACGTCGGCATAGCCATCGCGCAAGCTGCCTTTGTTTACAAGATCGAAGGCGACAAGAAATATCTGGACGCGGCGCGCAAGTACATGGACGCCGCCGTGAGCTACGACATTTGGGGCTACGCCAACAACAAACCGAATGTTGACCTCGGGGCCGGTCATCTGCTCTACGGACTGGCCTGGGGTTATGACTTGCTTTATCACGATCTCAGTGAAAAAGATCGCGCGCGTTATCGCGAAAAGCTGATCAAGCAAGCACGCTTGATGGCCGACTACTTCAAACCAAAGCCGGGCAAGACCTTCGCCTACAGCCAGAATCACACTTTCATTCCGATCACCGGTCTGGGTGTCGCTGCCTATGCGCTTTACGACGAGACTCCGGAAGCGCCTGCCTGGGCCAGCCTGACGCGCGGGGTTTATGACCGCGTGTTAGCGACGTATTCGCAGGACGGTTACTACTACGAAGGATTTGAATACTGGATATTCTCCACGCCCTGGTTGATCCATTACCTCGACGCTCACGCACATGCTACGGGCGAGGATCTTTACGATCGTCCCGGCTTCCGTCTGATGCATCAGTACGTCGCGCACTCGATGCTGCCAAGCGGTAAATACGTTTTTGATTTTGGTGACATCTTCGAAGGACCGTTGACGCGCGCCGGTAAAGGCGAGGAATATCCGCGCACGCATCCGCAGGGACACTTTCACACCAACTACAACTTGCTTTATCGCCTGGCACAACGCTTTCAAAGCGGCGAGGCGCAGGGTGTGGCTCAGTGGCTGAAGCAATTCGATCAGGTTAACGCTGAAGATTTTTGGTCGCTGATTTGGTATGACGCCAAGCTCAAGCCCGTTCCGATCGAGAAGCAACCAGCCTGGCATTACTTTCCAGATCACGACGTTTTCTATTGGCGCAGCGACTGGTCCAAAGCGGCGACCGCGTTTGCGTTTAAGTGTGGCCCACCGGAAGGCCATCACACCGAAGCCTTGTTGAAAAAGTTTCCTGATTGGCGTTTATCTTCCGGCCACGCGCACCCGGACGCGAACAGCTTCATTATCTTTTCCCACGGTGAGTATCTGACCGGAGACACTGGTTACGCCGGCGTGCCTATGACGGAGCATCACAACACGCTGCTGCTAAATGGAAAAGGCCAGGGGAAAGAAGGCGCCGGTCACGACGCGTTTGTCGACGTGCCTTACGACCGGCTGAATCGCATTCGCATCAGCGAAGTGAAGGTCGAGAAAAACCTCGTCACCTTGCGCGGCGAGGCGACCGCGGCGTACCAGCCGGAGTTGGGTTTGAAGAAGTTTGTGCGTGAGTTCGTTTTCCGGCCCGGCGCAGGTTTTACCGTTTCAGATGAAGTGGAAACGACCAAGCCCACGGTCCTGACTTTCCTGCTACACGCTGACGACCGCATCGAGAAAGAAGCAGGCTGCCTGTTTCTTATCAAAGCTGGAGGCGTGAAACTGAAAGTCGATCCAACCATCGACCAGCCTAATGCGCTGCAAAGCGCCATCGAAACAAACGTGGTTACCGCGCCTGGACCTCCCGGCGCAGTGGATAAGGGTGAGCGTCAGGAGCGTGGTCAGAAACTTTTGCTGTCGACTGCGGAGCCAACCACGCGCGCACGTTTAGTGCTGCGATTGAAGATCGAAGATTGAAATGTAAGCAGGCTCAGTAGCTGAACCTTTAGTGTATTTTCGTGGTTTTGGTTTCGAGTGATTTCGTGGCTAGCTCTTTACCAGGGTCATAGATCTGGACCACGAAAACACGAAGAAGGACCGAGCCACACGAAAACCTCGAACGTTAGGACTGTTCAAGGAAAACTAGTGAATAAAGCGAGATCCAATCTATCTGTTCTTGGGTTCCTGTTGCTGGCGACATGCTCTGCCTGGGGAGCGCCGCGAGTTAAAGTCGTCAAACTAGCGATTACGAATCCCACGGCACAAGACCGCGCCCACGAAAACATCGTCGTCAGCGTCGCCGATCTGAAGCGGATTGCGCCTGACTTCAGCGCCGGCGATTGCATTGTGACGACCAGCGATGCGTCCACGCTCGAAGCAGACGCCACGACCTTGCAAACGATCGAGCTGCCTTCACAAGCTGACGACCTCGATGGCGACAACAAATACGACGAGCTTGCGTTTCAGATCGAACTCAAGCCCCGGCAGACACGCGTGGTCACCATAGCTTACGGTGACACGTCTACGATTCAGCGCTTACGCGGTGATTACCCAATGCGGACCGCGGCGAAGTTCACCACGAAGTTCGAGGGTCTTGGTTGGGAATCAGAAGCCAGCGCGTGGCGCATTTATTTTGACCCGCGTAACGCCATCGACATGTTTGGCAAACGCCGACCCGGACTCTATCTCGAGATGTTTGGCCGGCCCGAATATGACTACCATGCGGAGTCTCCGTTGGGCCGCGACATTTATCGAATCGGCGAGGCGATCGGGATCGGATCTGTTGCCGCCCTCGTTGACGGCAAAGTGGTGAAAATTTCTGATGTTGCCGAACGCCAGTGGCGCATTATCAGCGCCGGCCCGGTCCGGGTGATCGTCGAGTTGTCCTACAAGGGTTGGAAAGTCGCCGGCCGTGAAGTGAATCTCACCAGTCGGATCACTCAATGGACCGGCAAGCATGGCTTCGAACATCGCATCACGACAGAAAACGCGGACGGTCTGACGCTGGTAACCGGAGTGGTACGTCATCCAGGACTCGACGAAAAGGTTCTCGAGCCCACACCCAAAGATCCGGCGTTGTTGCGCGCCTGGTGGGGACCTCAGGTAGCTGAAGCAGGCCCGACCGCTACGTCGATTCGCAATCTTCCGGATCAGAATTTGGGCCTTGCGATCATTGCGCGAGGGAGCAAAAGCAAACTCGGGCCGGACGATCCGCTAAACCTTCTGGTGCAGCCGCAAGTGGTGAATGGTTCAGCGAGTTGGTATGTGGTTGGGGTTTGGGATCAGGAGCAGAACGAGCACCTGATCGTCGACGCTCCAGATGCGGCGAGCAAATATCGCAACGGCTCGCTGGTCTTGCCGGCTAGTGGACCCAAAACCGCGGCCGCCTTCTTCGATCAGGTAAGCGATACAAGACTACGAATCACCAACCCGGCGCGGGTGGGTTTTCTATCGCAGGCTGCCGCGCCGCAATCGGCGCCGCCCGATACTCTGCGGCCAGCGCGAGCGAAAACCTACAGCGAGGCCATCGATCTGCTCAGGATCGCAGCCGCACGTACGGCGCTAAAGTGGGAACCGATAATCGCAAAGTCGCCCGCGGCAGAAGTCGGTCGCGACAATGGTCTGGGGTTCTTCACTGAAGGCGATAACCAAACAGGTGAATGGAAAGAACAGAAAGGATTTTATTGGACCGGAAATTTCTGGGTGGGCCAACTCTGGCAGCTTTACGCCAAGACTAAAGACGAACGCATTCGGCGCTGGGCGGAATCGTGGAACGCGCGGTTGCTCGGCAAAGAGATGACCGAGAATCATGACGTCGGCTTTCTCAATTACTATTCTTCAGTCTTTGCTTATCAGCAAACTGCCGACCAGAAATACCGCGCCGGTGGGCTGCGCGCTGCAGAACGTCTCAAGCAATTGTATAACCCGACGACGGAACTGATCGCCGCTTGGAACGTCGGCGGCGACGACACGATCGTCGACACAATGATGAATTTGCAAATCTGGTGGTGGGCATCGCGGGAGACGAATGATCCTGAGTGGCGCGCCATTGGTTTAAAGCATGCGCTGAAGTCTGCTGACTGGCTGGTTCGGCCTGACGGTTCGGTGATTCAGTCAGTTCACTACAATCCGGGTGACACTCGGCAACAGTTCACTTCGGCAGGCCCAGCGCCCCAGGCGGTAGACGTTCCTAACAACACGCGGCCGGGCGAAAAGATTTTCACGCACACTCATCAGGGTTTCGCCGCGGACACAACCTGGTCGCGGGGGGCGGGCTGGGCGTTATATGGGTTTGCAGTTGCTTATAGCGAAACCAATGATCCGCGACTGCTCGCGAGCGCAGAGAAGATCGCAAGCTATGAGTTGGAGCATCTGCCCGAAGACGGCGTGCCCTGGTATGACTTCGTTGACGAAGGCGTGCACTTTCGTAACCGCGATACTTCTGCGGCGGCGTTAATTGCCGGCGGGTTACTGCGCCTTTCAGAACTGACCGCCGACAAAACTCGTGCGGCAACATACCGTCGTGAAGGTGAGAGGATTGTGCAGTCGCTGATCGACCGATATTTGACGCCGGTAAGTGCCGCTGACGAAACGCCGCCGGGTGTCTTGCGTCATGGATCAAGCACGCGACCCAACGACGGCATGCTGATCTATGGCGATTATTACTTGCTCGAAGATCTCCTCTGGATTGAAGACCACAAAAAGTAGTAACGCAAACTGTTAGTTTGCGATCGCGTTGAATGTCATTCATGTCCGCAAACTGATGTTTGCGAAAGGAAGAAGGGAAGGAAGCAATCATGAGTACTCAGCTGAAAGAAGCAGAAGACCAGTTGATATTTCGGCAAACCAACGCACACAAAGGGCGCCAGTTGTCGATCACGCCGGAGAACAGCGCCATGAAATATCTGGTTTACGGTCGGGTGATACTCGACCGGGAAGTGCCTTCCGTGGAGTTTCCGACCGGCGAACTCGAATCGGGATTGATCTGCCTCGCAGGCGAATGCGTCATCACTGCTGGTGGTGAGACAAACACTCTTGGCCAATACGACTCGATTTATTTACCGCGTGATACCGAAGTTGAAATCATAACGAGTAGTTCAGTTGACTTAGTTGAGTGTGCCGCGAAAGTTGAAAATAAATATCCACTTCAAGTCGTAAGGTACGCCGACGTTGAAAATGACAAGTCGCTCAGGTTCAAGACGGGCGGTCCGGCGACTACGCGCACGGTAAACATCACGCTGGGAAAGAATGTACAAGCAGGTCGCATTCTTGCCGGGTTTACCACTTCCGAGCCGGGCCATTGGACCAGTTGGCCGCCTCATGAACACGCGGCGATGCTCGAGGAGCTTTACGTCTACTACGACATGCCAGCCCCCTCCTTTGGGGTCCAATTTGTTTACACCAATCCGGATGAACCGGAATTCATCGGTGTGGTGCGCGACGGCGACGCCGTGATCATGCCCAAAGGTTTTCATCCGAATGTTTCCGTGCCCGGGCATCCGATTAATTTTGTGTGGATGATGGCCGCGCATCGCGAGATTGAAGATCGACAGTTCGGCGTGGTGACAGTGCAACCAGGATTCGATCAGAGTGGCAGCGGCCTCGAAGCAAGCCGGAAATAGCCTTGATCAATGCGAAGGCGTTAGTAATGCAAAAAGTGTCTCCTGCCAGATCCGTGCCTGAAGCGGGTTCGCAATATGTTGCGAGTAACAACGCCGCAGCAGTATTGGACAAGGTGAATTCGCGCATCGGTCGTTACCGCTGGACGATCTGCGGGTTGCTCTTTTTCGCTGCCACTATCAACTACGTTGACCGCCAGGTGATCGGCATTCTTAAGCCGACGCTAAAGACTGAACTCGGCTGGGACGAGATCGCATACAGCAACATCGTTTTCTGGTTTCAAGCTGCATATGCGTTGGGCTTCATCTTCATGGGTCGCCTGATGGATCGGTTTGGAACGCGTAAAGGTTTCTCCTTTGCGGTTCTCTTCTGGAGTTTGGCGGCGATGGCCCACTCGTTCGCCACTTCGGTGATGGGGTTTGGTATGGCCCGGTTTGCTCTCGGACTGGGTGAATCAGGAAATTTTCCGGCTTCAATCAAAACGGTAGCGGAATGGTTTCCCAGGAAAGAGCGCGCGCTAGCGACCGGAATTTTCAATGCCGGAACCAACGTGGGCGCGATCGCTACGCCGCTGAGCGTCCCCTGGATCGCCGGACATCTTGGTTGGCGCGTGGCGTTCATCATCACCGGAGCGCTTGGCTTTCTCTGGCTCGTTGCGTGGATCACCCTCTATCGCAAACCGCATGAGCATCCGCGCGTCAAAAAGGCAGAGTTGGACCATATCAATAGCGATCCGCCGGAAGCGGAATCGAAAATTCCCTGGGTGCGACTAATCCCTCATCGGCAAACCTGGGCCTTCGCCGTGGCCAAGTTCATGACCGATCCCATCTGGTGGTTTTATCTGTTCTGGATTCCCGGCTTCCTGCACGATCGCTATCACGTTCCGGCCGACAGCATCACCAGTTTCGGTCTGCCGCTCGTGGTGATCTATCTGGCGGCGGATGTGGGTAGCGTTGGCGGCGGCTGGCTTTCTTCGTCGCTCATCAAGCGCGGGTGGACAATCAACGCGGCGCGCAAGACAGCGCTGTTGGTTTGCGCGCTCTGCGTCGTGCCGATTGTATTCGTTTCAAGGACGTCCAACATTTGGGTGGCTGTCGCCCTCATTGGCCTCGCGGCTTCCGCGCATCAGGGTTGGTCGGCAAACGTTTTTACGATGACGTCCGATCTTTTCCCGCGGCGCGCCGTGGGCTCTGTTGTAGGCATCGGGGGAATGGCCGGGGCGGTTGGCGGAATGTTGATCGCCAAGGTTGTTGGTTACGTGCTGCAGTGGACGGGCAGTTATCTACCTATCTTCGTCATAGCGGGTTCGACGTATTTGACTGCGCTATTGGTGGTGCATCTGCTTGTCCCACGGTTTGCTCCGGCTGGAGTTGAACAGGAAGGAGCTACATGATGCTCGACGCTTTTAAACTCGAAGGCAAGGTTGCGTTGGTGACTGGTGCGTCGACTGGACTCGGCGCAGCTCTTGCAATCGCGCTCGCCGAAGCAGGTGCAGACGTCGCTTGTCACGGCAACACGCACCCGCCCGACGCGAGTTGCGCGGCTGTGACTAAAGCGGGCCGGCGAGGCTTCGCGCTGATCGGCGATTTAGGAGATAGCGAAACACCACGAAAGCTAATTGACGAGACGATTGCTCGCTTCGGCCAGGTAGACATCCTGGTTAACAACGCCGGTACCATTCGCCGCGCTCCGGCGACGGAGTATTCAGAAGAAGATTGGACGACGGTGATCGAAGTAAATCTCTCGAGCGTTTTTCGCATGTCCCAACTAGCGGGTCGGCACATGATTACCAGAGGTGGCGGAAAGATTCTCAACATCGCATCGCTGCTGTCGTTTCAGGGAGGCATCACGGTTCCGGCTTACGCAGCTTCCAAAGGCGGCGTGGCGCAATTGACTAAAGCCCTGGCGAACGAGTGGGCCGCAAAAAATATTAATGTGAACGCGATCGCCCCGGGTTATATGCGGACTGACAACACGCGCGCCCTGCAACAGGACGAGACGCGTAACCGGCAGATCCTCGAACGAATTCCCGCTGGACGTTGGGGTGAACCAGGTGATCTCGGCGGTGCGGCAGTATTTCTCTGTTCAGCGGCGAGTGACTACATCAACGGTCATGTGCTGGTGGTTGATGGAGGCTGGATGGGAAGGTGACTCAGCCTGCGAGCAGGCGATAGCGTAAAGCCTGGGGTGAAGCGTAGCGGAACCCCAGGTGGGCATTCACAAATAACCATGAGCCCGCGGAGAGGGCGACAGTAAAAATGCATCTTCACAATTCAAATGGTGCCGCGAAAAAAACCTCTGTCGCCCCTATCGGGGCTCAGAACCTTTCGGTGCTTGAACCCCGGGCTCACACCCGGGGCTACATTCTGCCGCCCGCTAGCGCGGGCTCGTTGAGTGCGGTACTGGTCTTAGCGCTATTGCTTCTTTTGCTCAATGCTCGCGCGGCGAGCGCGCAAGCGCCGCTGTTGTCTGCCCCCGCCAACATTGAGACATCATCCTTCGACAAAGAAGTGAAGGATTTCTTCACTACGGAGATGACGGCCCACCTCAATGAGATCAAGTCCTACAACCCGGCGCCTGACAAAGTTTTCAACGCCGGTGCAACTGGCGAATACACCTGGGGCAGTTTCATGAACTCAGTCGGAGCGTTTGCCGCTTTGACCGGGAGCAGCAAACTGGGCAATCACGATCTGGCACGCGAGGTGGGCCAGGTTGGTTTACTCGAATACCGTTTAAAGGGCACGCGCTTCTCGCAACTATACGGAGCCCTGGCCCTGCGATACTTCGGCAGAGACCTCGACAGCAATCGGGTTTGGCAGGGTCTGACGGAGGAGCAGCGATCGCAGTGGCGCCGTTTCCTCGACGTGTCGGCTTTTTACGATCCAAAAACACAACAAGTCATAAACCTTCCGGAAAACTACTTAGGAGTGGCGGCGCGGATTGCCAGCGTGAGTTATCAACTAGGTTTGACGAAAGATCGCGCGTTAGTTGACGGCGTGATCACCCGCGCGGCCCAGCCTTTCCTCAATCAGGGAATTTTTGCGGACGACGCGCCGCCTACGGGGCGCTTCGATCGTTACTCAAACGAATATGCGCGGTTCGTTTGGGAAGCTGCGGAAGCTGCCGATCGGAGAGACATTCTCGACGCAGTCCGTCCCTCGTTGAAAGAGCAAATGCGTTTATGGTGGGACCTGGTCCTGCCCGACGGTTACGGCTACGCGTGGGGCCGCAGCATGGGTGTCGTTAGTTACATGGACACGCTCGAGATCGTCGGCTTTCTCGCGAAACATCCGGAGTTTCGTCCCGCGTCGTTGGCAGAACTGGCCAGCGCTTATTACAAGGCGTGGGAATGGTTACGGCACGACTATAACGATAAGACACACGTCCTTTCTGTTTTTGGGTTCGGCCGCGGCAACTATTCCTACATCAG
Organism: Pyrinomonadaceae bacterium; assembly: GCA_035472495.1. Taxonomy (GTDB): domain Bacteria; phylum Acidobacteriota; class Blastocatellia; order Pyrinomonadales; family Pyrinomonadaceae; genus PSRF01. Next base: position 566,830 of record DATIPD010000013.1, read on the forward strand.
CCGCGATCGCGAATGGCAGCAGACAATAAATTTTTTTGGCAAAGGCTCGTTGGCCCACGAGCGATTCATTGCCGCGCTGCGGAACGAAAATGTCACTCAATTTCCAAGTGAGATTAAGAGACCTGACGTCGCGCGCTTTGTCTTTTTTCGTCGGGGCGAACGACCGGCGGGAGTCTGGCTGGTGCGCCAGGGACCAATCTATTTCACTTTGCCGATCACTACCGGAACAAAGCCCGGCATCGCAGACTACCTACCAGCGCCGTATGGATTGCCGGGGTTTGCTAATCCGGTCGAGCAGGTCTATCCAGCGATGGTGCCATTCCTTGAACTCGCTGATGGACGCGTGATCACCGCAACAGATGGTGCTGACGAGATCTCGCCGGCAGTCGATGGTAAATCGCTGCGAGTAGTTTGGCGCCGTTGGGCGTTGGTTGGTAGCAAACCCGGACAGTTTGTAGATCCACACATCACGAGCGAGGTCTCGTGGAATTTGACAGAGACCACGTTGACGCGCGTTGAGACACTCAAAGCAACAGAACCGATAACCATTCGTCGTTGGTGGGTGACAGTTCCAACCACCGCCGTTGGCAATGAATCGTGGTTGTTCAGCGGTCGGCGCACGGAACGCTTTGCGTTCGGTGCGGATCGAACGAACCTTGCTATCACCAGCTGGGGCGACTGGCCGTTGAAAACATCGCTCATGGCAACCGGCGACACGGCTTTAGGCCGTGGAGCGCGGGGAGCGATTCCTCTACATTTAGTTTACGAATCGCGAGATTTGCTTCTGAATCGGCCGAAGACCTGGCATTTAGTCATCGAGTCGGGGCCGTTGGCAAACCCATTGGATTAAGGGAACGAACGATATGGAAGCTATAAAAGAGCTACGACCACAGCATACTGACTGGAACACTGTCCCGGTTGAACAACTGGAACCGGGCATTAGACGGCAGATGATCGTCGGACAAAGTCTGATGATCTGTCGTCTGCAATTTGAGCCGAATGTCATAACTCCTGCCCACGACCATCCTCACGAACAAATGACCCTGGTCGAGCGCGGCCGGGTGCTCTTTACGATTGGTGACGAACAACGAATCGCGCAGGCCGGTGACGTACTACATTTTCCACCCGGCACGTGGCATGGAGCGACGATGCTTGATGAGGAAGTCATTCTAGTGGACATCTTTTCGCCGATACGGGAAGACTTCCTGACCTGAGCGCTGACGCGCGGATGGTGATCGGGTTGGTCCGAGTAAAGTGAACACTTGTCGGTTTAGACAGTGCGCGCTACGATGCCTCGCTTCGCACAGACGATCGCGATTTCACTGATAGGCCGATACTCGGATCTATGGAAATAATTCGTTGGGGCATGATTGGTTGCGGCGACGTAACTGAAGTTAAGAGCGGCCCAGGATTTCAGAAAGCCGACCATTCCACTCTGGTGGCCGTCATGCGCCGCAATGGAATGCTCGCCAAAGACTACGCTGAACGTCACGGAATCTCCCGCTGGTACGATGATGCGGCGAAGCTGATCCACGATCCGGACGTTGATGTTGTTTACATCGCCACACCGCCTTCTTCTCACAAACAATTTACGTTGATGGCCGCGAGGGCAGGGAAACCGGTTTACGTAGAAAAGCCGATGGCCCTCAACTTTGGCGAGTGCCAGGAGATGACTGCAGCTTGTAAAACTGCTGGTGTTCCATTGTTCGTCGCATACTATCGTCGAGCGCTGCCTCGCTTCCTCAAGATCAAGGAACTCGTTAACTCGGAGGCGATTGGCCGCGTGCGTTTTGTTAGCGTTGCTCTTTATCAACCTGCAAGCGATCTGAATGTTGCGACGCCTCCACCGTGGAGAGTGGTCCCGGCGATATCAGGTGGCGGACTGTTTGTGGATTTGGCTTCGCACACACTGGATCTTCTCGATTACATTTTTGGACCGATTGTTTCAGTGCAGGGATGCGCGGCAAACCAGGATGGACGATATGAAGCAGAGGATATCGTGACGGGATTGTTTCAGTTTGAATCTGGAGTGCAGGGCACGGGTGTTTGGTGTTTTACTTCGGCAGAGAAAAGTGATGTCGTTAGTATTGTAGGAAGTGGCGGTGAGATTTCATTTTCTACCTTTGACGATCGGCCAATCGTGCTAAAAACCGCAGCGGGCGTAAGGGAGTTTTCGATCGCGAATCCACCGCATATACAGCAACCATTAATCCAGACCATTGTTGATGAAATACGCGGGTTCGGAGTTTGTCCCAGCAGGGGCGATACTGCAGCCCGAACTTCCCGGGTCATGGACCAGATGCTTTCTAGTTTAGGCTCAACTCATTCTTAAGCGGACCTTCTTTATGACCGTAAAACGAATCGGCGTGTTAACTGGCGGCGGGGATGCTCCTGGCCTGAACCCGGCAATCAAAGGACTAGTTTATCGTGCTTCTGAGCACGGAATTGAAACGAGAGGTTTGAGCGACGGGTGGCTAAGTTTGCTGAACCCTACGCTCGATGTGATGGTGCTTGAACGCGCCAGCGTGCGACGTTGGGATCGTGATGGCGGAACTAATTTAGGTTCTTCGCGAACGAACCCTTTCCAAACGCCCAACGAGCTGGGAGAGAAGATCGACAGGTCAACCGAGGTGATCGCTAACATCGAGAAGCTCGAACTTGATGCAATCGTCGCGTGCGGCGGAGAAGATACGCTCGGAGTAGCCGCTCGTCTCGCTGCGAAGGGCGTTCCGATTGTAGGCATTCCCAAAACGATCGATAAAGATCTGGCCGGCACAGATTACACCCTGGGCTTCGACACCGCGTTGAGAAACGTTACCGAAGTCATCGAGCGTTCGCGTACGCCGGCGGGCTCGCACGGTTGGGTTCAAGTGATAGAAGTGATGGGACGTCACTCTGGGCACCTCGCCCTGTGGTCGGGGGTGGCAGGTCAGGCAGACATCGTGTTGATTCCAGAGCATCCCTTTCGCTATGAAAATATTTATCGCCATTTAAAAGATCGCCTGGGTGATTCCAAAGCCCATGCGCGCGATTTACACCATCCGCGTTACTCGGTAATCGTCGTCGCTGAGGGCGCCTATGCGGAAGATGGAGAGTTGATCATCATTGACGATCGTCATGATGCTTTTGGCCATGCGCGGTTGGGAGGCATCGCTGAGGTTTTGGCCAAGAGAATCACGAGTGCTACACCGTACGATGCGCGTTCCGTAATCCTTGGTCATCCGCAGCGGGGTGGTCCGCCTTCTCCCGTGGACCGTATCATGGGGCTAATGTTTGGCGCGCGCGCGGCGGATGCTGTCGCCAGTGGGGACTTCGGCAAGATGGTCTCGGCACGCGGAATCGCGCCGGCTTGCGAATTGTCGCTGATTGATATAGCCACAGTGCTGGGAAAAATCGACACCGTGAATGTTGAGCGGTTCTATGACACCGAGCGATATCACTTAAAGGGCATCGGGATGTGATCGAGACAGTCTCATCCGATCCTGGTTCGTTCACGTGAAATCGTTGACTTACCGTTCGTCTTTATAATATTAATCCGAATTACTTTCTCAGGGTCCATACAGCCAACAGTATTTTTGAACGTCAGTCACATCTGCAGCACAGAGGTTCGAAACGATTGCGAAGAATCGATTTAAGAACGGTTCAAACCGCCCACCTGAATACAATTCGCGACATTAACCGGCAGATCGTGCTGAACTACGTTCGCGAGCGGGAGCCGATTTCGCGCGCCACGATAGCGCGAGAAACAGCTCTGCAACGATCTACTGTGTCCGAGATTGTTGAAGCTCTAACTGGCGAAGGTCTGGTTGAGGAGATCGGCGAAGGTGTGTCAACGGGGGGTCGGCGACCCACGCTATTACGCTTGCGCACGGTTGGCGCCATTGCGATTGGCGTCAATGTCACGCCTACATTCACCACTGTTGCGAGTAGCGATCTTGCAGGCGTCGTGGTGCAACAAGAATCATTCCCGACTGATCCTGCTCCCGACCGCACATTTAGCCGCATCGTCGAAATCATTCGTAGGTTTTCTGAACATAGTGCCATCGAAGGCGTAGGCGTAAGTATTCCGGGCCTGGTTACTCCAGGGACAGGCAGAGTGATCTTCGTTCCGTACTTTAAGTGGCGCGACTTGCCTATCGCCGAGACAATCTCAAACGCTACCGGCTTACCGGTTACGATCGACAATGACGCAAACGCCGTGGCCCTCGCGGAACTGTGGTTTGGAATCCCTGAAATCAGAGACGCTCGCGACTTTATTTCTGTGCTGGTTGCTGAGGGCGTAGGAACGGGAATTATTTTCGACGGTCAGGTTTACCGCGGAGTGCGGGGCGCGGCCGGTGAGTTTGGGCACATGATTGTTGGCAGCGACGCTCCGGTCCCGTGTTCATGCGGCAACGACGACTGCTGGGAAGCGTTCGCATCCGAGCGCGCGGCGACGGCGCGATACCAGCAGCTAATTGGAGCGAGTGAGGCGCCGGATTTTGATTCGCTGATTGACTGCGCGTTGGCCGGAGAACTTGAAGCTAAGACTGCGCTCACCGAGACAGCTCGTTATCTGGCTGTTGGCATCTCGAATCTCGTGGTTGGCTTCAGCCCGGAAGCAGTCATCGTGGGTGGTGCGATAACTCGAGCATGGCCATTGATCGAAAAGACTCTCACCGAAAAAATAGAACGGAGCGTGCGTCGAGGCGTTCCTTCGGCGCGGATCCTGCGCTCAACTTTGCAGGGAAACCCGACGTTAATGGGAGCCTTGAGTTTGGTTCTGGCCAGTAAGTTTGCGGGATCCGTCGCTGCCTGACTTCGTTACTGAGATGAAATCAACTTGAGAATCTCCTCGCCGCAGTTAGTGTTTCTGTTTAGCGGCGCGGTTCTTGATGTAGCCGCTTAGTTGGACCACACTGTCGAGATCCCGGCGAGCTTTTTCCAATTGCTTTGCATCCACGGTGCCCGGCGTATCGATGATCGGGTTCTTCATAAACATCTCGATCTGTCTGCAGAGCAGGATCAATTCATCTTTCGTTTCCAGGCCTTCAACACCAGGCATTCGGTTTTCTTCAGCAGGGTCGGGCTTTTGCAATTTCAGAGAAGATTGCAGACGCGACGATCGCTTTCTGATCTCACCCATCGCATCTGAAACGAACTCATTGCTGAGAGATTTATCTGCAGCAATGGCGCGCACTATCTCATTGTGAAGAGTGAGTATGCGCTGGAAGTCCTCGCTCACCTGGTCCATCATCGCTTGAGACCGTTTGCGATCGCTGGGCTGCCGACTGTCCGTGGCAGTCCGGTTCAACTGTAACTCACGCTGCGTCATCTCCTGCATTTGTACCTTGGCCGGGTCACCGACCCTTTGACCCGCTACGGGCATCGAAAAGGCGACTGACCAGGCAATTGAAAACGCCATCCCGCCCCAGAAGCCAACACCAGCATTGCTTCGATGCACGTCTCTGATCCCTCCGGCTCTTAAATTGATCGGCAACAGTATAGGTCTCTGCCGCTCAAGCGGCCAAGGAAATATCTTATTGGCAAGTCTGCCTTGTGAAGCGGGTCGAGGTTGCCCTTTAAAAACGATCGGTACAGTGTCCTGGGGCGGCCAGGATCGCTCGATTCAGTTTCTATAAGGGTGTGAATAAGCGTGGTTTTGTGGTCATTCGGTTGAAAATGAGTTGACTGGCAGGGACGCTTGTATTAGTTAATAGCACTTGTCGACAAAAGTAGTTTGGATCCAACCCAACTAGGGCTGCTGGCTTAGTGAAACGAATAGATCTCAAAAGGGCTAGTGCGGCGCGTTCGAATACGATTCGCGACATTAACCGTCAGATTGTGCTCAATTACGTACGCGAATTGGGACCTATCTCCCGCGCAGATATCGCTCGCGAAACTGCACTCCAACGCTCAACCATTTCCCTGATCGTCGATGAGCTCCGGGTAGATGGCCTGGTTGAGGAAGTAAGTGGCGAGTCCACAGGCGGCCGTCCACCTAGTTTGCTCTCGCTGCGCACTGCTGATGCAGTTGCACTCGGAGTTGATCTGGGAACAGTTAAGACTGTCATGGCCACTAGCGATCTCGCGGGAAGATTACTGGACCAGGAAGAGTTTCCTACCAACGCTGACGTTAACAAAACTGTGAACGATATTGTTCAATGCGCCGAACGACTGATTCGGAGAAGCAACGGCACGATCGAGGGTATTGGCATCAGTTTGCCTGGCGTAGTTGATCCGGAAACTGGGAGCTTGTATGTACCGCATTTCAACTGGCGCAATGAACCTATTGGAGAAACTCTGACGCGCGCCACGTCGCTACCAGTCAGCATTGACAATGACGCTAATGCCGCCGCGCTCGCAGAGCTCTGGTTTGGCCGGCCCGAAATTCGCGAAGTTCGCGATTTCATTCTGGTTTTGGTGGAGGAAGGCGTAGGTACGGGTATTGTTTTTGACGGACAAGTCTATCGTGGAGAAAGCGGAACCGCGGGTGAGTTTGGTCACATGACTATTGGGACCGGAGCGCCAGTAGCATGTGCTGTAGGCAGCACGGAATGCTGGGAAGCATTTGCATCCGAGCGTGCAGCGCTGGCGCGTTATCAAAAGTTGTCGCGCTCGAATGGTAATCGCGATGTCAATTTTGCGAAGCTGATTGATCTGGCGTTGAAGGGAGAACGAAACGCGAGGGCAGCTCTAAAAGAGACCGCGCATTACCTTGGCATCGGCATTGCGAACTTGATTCAAGGCCTTGGTCCAGAAGCGGTGATAGTTGCGGGCCCTATCGCTCGTGCCTGGGTGGTGATTGTCGACGATCTAAAGACCTCAGTAGACTCCAGCATCTGTCGTGGATTTCCTTCAACGCCGATTATGGATTCAACCTTGGGATCGCAGCCGACCTTGATGGGCGCTTTGAGTTTGGTGCTTGCCAGCAAATTTGCCTCAGCTTCATTCGGTTAGCAATGCGAAGAATACTTCGTTTGCTTGCCCAACAAAGAATCGCTGGAAATCGTTTTTTCTGGCGAAACCATGATGAGCCTTTTTCGCCCTCTGATATTTCCAAGAAAGTTCTTGACAACCTTTCTGATTCGGAGTAAATCCTTTTGCTCAGTAGTGCAACAAACTCCTGACAAGACAATTTGGTGACGTTCCCGGGGCTGTAAGTACTTGGAGAATTGATTCGGACTGAATCGCAATTCGACTCCTGATGTCGAGCAATCGTCGTCTATCTGTTTACGGACCATCCGACTTTAGCTTTTGATACATCTGTCGAGAAGTAAGGATTGTAGTAGAAGTCAGTTCTCCAATTGACTCGTGAAGATTTTCTAGTCCAGCACTTTTGAGTTTCCGAGAAGTTCGCTCGCAACGCCGATCCCCGCGTCGTGCGAGCATCTAAACCCTGAGGAGGTTCGTATGCTGAAGAGGCTTGGCTTATTACTAATAGTGGTCTTGATTGGCGCGCCTTTTATGAATGTCAACGCGCAGTCGACCACGGTGGGAACTATTAGCGGCACAGTTAGAGATGAAAAGGGAGCAGTGGTTCCTAAAGCCGACGTTACGATTCAGGGTGAAGCCGGATATTCGCGTACGGTGCATTCCGACGATAACGGATTCTATCTGGCGGCTAGCTTGCCGGCAGGGCGCTACGTAGTCAGTACCGCGCCCAGCGGCTTCAAGAAGACGGTTGCCGATGCGGTCGATCTGCACGTGGCCGAAAACAAAGTCGTCAACTTGGATTTGCAAGTAGGGCAGGTTAGCGAAGTGGTCAATGTCTCCTCTGATTCACAGCCTGTCGAAACTCGAAGCGGCGGAATCGGCAGCTTGATCTCAGAGAAGCAGGTGACGGAGTTGCCGCTGAACGGTCGCAACTACGCGCAACTCGCACTAATGGTCCCAGGTGTTTCGCCGGTTACGCAGGCGGGCGCCGGCGGCGCTTTTGGCACTGCAGGCACAGGGCTCGACTCGCACGTGGACATGTCGGTCAACGGCAATCAGTCAAACGCGAACATGTGGACTGTCGACGGTGTCAACAACATGGACGTGGGTTCAAACGCCACGCTGCTGATCTTTCCGTCGATTGATTCGATTCAGGAGTTTCGAGTAGAGCGCAACAGCTTTAGTGCGGAATATGGTCAGGCGCAGGGAGCGGTAATCAATCTAATTACCAAAGGCGGCGGCAACGATTTTCACGGCGGCGGATTCGAGTTTTATCGTAGTGATAAATTGAATGCTACTGACTTTTTTCTTAACAAGGGCAATCAGCCAAAAGCAAAGTTGAAATATAACAACTACGGCTTCAACTTCAGCGGCCCTATCAAGAAAAACCGGATCTTCTTTTTCTGGAATGAAGAGTGGCGAGCTGAGAAGCGCGGCGTCGTGCTCTCATCAAAGGTGCCCACCGCGGCCGAGCGAATTGGAGATTTCAGCGGCGCGATAACAGATGCGTTGCCGCACGACCCGTTTACCGGCTTGGCTTTCCCGGGCAACAAAATCCCGACGAACAAACTCAGCCCCGCGGGTCTGGCAATCTTGAAGGTGTTTCCGCTCCCCAACACTACTGGTCCAACGAATTGGATCTCGTCACTATTGGAACCCATCAACACCAGGCAGGACAGCATCCGCGGTGATATCAACCTCACCAACAAGATGAACCTGATGGTGAAATATACGAACGAAACCTGGACGCACGGAAACGCCGCCGGCAACTTCTGGGGCGACACGCCGTTTCCAACTCTAAGCTCCGACTGGGATCAGCCCAGCCGTAGTTTCGCTATCAAACTGTCCACTACCCTGAATTCGACGTCGGTTAACGATTTCCAATTCTCGCGCGCGGGCAACGACATTAAAATCTCGACAAATGCCTCGGGCAAAGCACTCAATGATGAGATCGCTTCGAAGTTTCCCACCGTCTTTCCCAAGGCGCCCGGAGTAGGAATGCCAACCAACTGGGGTGCGGATGGCTATCCGGCTCTTTGGCACCAGGCGCCATGGCAGAATCACGAAGACCTCTTCATTTGGAAGGATGACTTTTCAAAGGTTGCGGGCGCACATGATCTCAAGTTCGGTGGTCTGGCAAGTCACAACATCAAGAACGAGTTGGCCCAGGGCGCTAACGGCATCGCGCAGTATTGCGGCACCAACTCCCGTACCGGCAATGCTATCGCCGAGTTGCTTTACATTGACTTACCCCTGGGATGCTATACCGAAATCGACCATGACGAGCCTTCCCTGGGCCGCTGGCATGATTTCGAGTTCTACGGGAATGACACCTTCAAGTTTCGTCCGACAGTCACGCTAACCATGGGCATGCGCTGGTCCAGATATTCGCCAGCCTACTCCGCGAATGATCGCATCACTAACTACATTCCCCGGTTATACGATGGCACGCACCCGCTCAGCGGTTTAGTGAAACCCGGTGAGGCCGGATTCGGACGCTCTCTGTGGAATCCATATAACAAGGGCTTCCAGCCACGCATTGGGATCGCCTGGGACGTCAAGGGTGACGGCAAGACTGCCTTGCGCGCCGGCTTTGGTCGCTTCATGAGCCGCTCGAACGTGATCGAGGATGTCCTCCGACTATCGGGGAATCCGCCCTGGACGAAGGTAGTAAATTCTAACTGGGGAGGCAGTACCGCAAATCTGGCGGACGATCCTACCTTCCGCAGTCTCGATCACATCAATCCCGGCCTGGTAAATGCAGTCGCCGGTGTTAGCAACAGCACCGCCTTCAATGCCGTGGATGAAAACTTCAGACCACCTGAGAGCTGGCAGTGGAACATAACCCTGTCACGTGAGGTTATGAAAGATACGGTGGCCGAAGTTTCGTACATTGGCAATCGCGGTTCGCATATCTGGCGGCGTGGTGTTCAGGTTAACGACGTCAGCCCGAGCAAGCGAGCTGCGGTGGTCCAGGCATTCACCACCGGTGATCCCAACCTGACAAACATCGTAAACGCCAGTCGCGTGTTCCCAAATCTTGGTCCAATTACCATGAGTCAGTCTTCCGGTACGTCGGACTACAAGGCTCTTCAAGTTTGGCTCAACCGCCGCTTTACCAACCGGATGTCCTGGCAAGTTGCTTATACCTTGTCGCACGCCACTTCAGATGTACCCTTGACGTCCTTTACCAGTTCCACCACCGATCCATTCGACTTTAGCAAGGACAAAGGTGACTCTGATCTCGACCGTAGGCATATGTTGGTGGCCAACGCGGTCTATGGGTTACCCACGTTCCAAAAATGGGGCTCGGTAGCGAGTCATGTACTGGGAGACTGGCAACTAAATGGAATCGTGACGTTGCTCAGCGGGATTCCGCTGGACGTTTTCACCAACGCAAATCCAAATTATCTTGGTTTAGCGAGCACTCCGGGAAATGGCGGGTACCGTCCTAATCTGGTTGCCGGCGCACCAATCTATCTGCACGGTCCGGACAAGACGATATATCTGAACCCGGCTGCTTTCTCATTACCCGCTCCCGGAACCTTCGGTAATCTCCGGCGCGGATTCGTGCGCCAACCGGGTCTGGCTAACGTTGACTTTTCGGTGGCCAAGAATTGGAAGGTGAAAGAGAGGTACGGTATCCAGTTCCGTGCGGAGATGTTCAACCTCTTCAATCACACGAATTTTAACGGCTTCGATGCCGGCATGGGCGCGGGCTTCGATGCTGCCGGGCATTTCACGGGATTTACTAACACCAACTTCGGTCGGCTGAACACTGACCGCGGGCCACGCAATATCCAGCTCGGTATAAAATTCAACTTCTGATATAGTACCGCGCGGCTGATACAAAGACGGAGGGCTAATAGGTTTACCTCAGCCCTCCGTTTAATTTTTCCCCAGGGTCCAAAGAAGTTTAAGTGAGGTACTTTCCTTCCACCTTTTTTTCTCTTCTTCTGCTCGTCTCCGTTTTCCAATCTCCCCAGGATTCGCTGCGACAGCATTCTGAAGCCGCCGAAGCGCAACGACGTGCCGGCGAGCTGGCTGCCGCAGAACGAGAATACACCGCTGTTCTCGCTGAAGGATACGGCAAGCTCGGAAAGGTGTACTCAGCTGAAAAGAAGTATCAACAAGCCATAGAGGTGCTCGAGTCTGCCACGCTTTATCGCCCCGACTCGCAAGAGACTTTGATCGACTTAGCGATTGCCTACTTCGACGCTGAACAGTATGAAAAAGCTCTCCCGCCGTTGCGCCGCGCGGTAAGCGCCAATCCGCAGAGCGCCGGCGCGCACCACATGCTAGGCAAGAGCTATTTCATGCTGGGTGATTTCGCCAGCTCCACAGCCGAGTTGCAAACGGCGCTCAAGATCACGCCGAATGATTACGACATTGCCTATACCCTCGGGTTAGCCTATCTGAAGCAGCGTCAGTTTGCTCCCGCAAAACAGATTTACCAAAGCATGCTAAATCAGTTCGGTGACCGACCGCAGCTGCGGATTGTCTTTGGCCGTGCCTATCGTGAAACAGGATTTTTGGCGGAGGCGCTCGAGGAGTTCAAAAAGGCTGTCGCTCTCGATCCACATTTTCCCAGAGCTCATTACTACCTTGGTCTCACGTATCTCTTGAAAGACGGTGCTGCTCGATTGCCCGACGCGGGGCAGGAATTCAAGATTGAGTTGGAGTCACATCCTGAAGAATTCTTTGCCAACTACTATCTCGGCATCGTTTATCTGATTGATAGAAAGTGGGACCTCGCTATTCCCTTGCTTGAAAAAGCCGTCCGCATTCAGCCTGCCAACTCAGATCCTTACTTTCATCTGGGCCAGGCGTATCAGGCTACCGGAAGGTATCCCGAAGCAATCGAGGTCCTCAGGAAATCGATCGCTCTCAACCCCGAACTGAGCCACAACGATTACCAGGTGGCAACGGCGCATTACCGTTTGGGACAGTCCCTCATAAAAAACGGGCAGAGAGAAGCCGCTGATAAAGAGCTGCAACAGGCGGCGGAGCTGAAGTCAAAATCGTTGAAGCGCGACAAGGAAGAGAACGAGCTACTGAACGTCGCAAACCTGCGAGAACAAAACAACAAACTTCCGGAAATGGGTGCTTCGGAAGGCGTGATAGCAGAGTCAAACTCACCGGACGTTAGAACGGCGGCAGACCTGCAAAACGGCGAGCTTTATTACTCGAAGGTTATTGCCACGGCGCACAACGAGATCGCTTTACTGCGGGCCGATCGCGCAGATTTCAAGTCGGCGACCGAGCATTTTGCGCTGGCTGCCAGGTGGGATTCACAACTTCAGGGTCTTAACTTCAATTGGGGCCTCGCTGCTTTCAAAGCCGAGATGTACAAAGACGCCACCAGTCCACTCGAAAAGGAGTTGCTCGCAAACTCCGAAAATATACAGGCGAAACAATTGTTGGGGCTCAGCTATTTCATGCTGGAAAATTATGCGAAAACATCGGAATTGCTGTCAGACGTAATCGCTGCCAAGCCTGCTAATGTCGGCGTTTACTACACCCTGGCGCTCTCCCTGATCAAGGAAGGCAAAAAGGAGAGTGCCGACCGGGTGATTCAGCAGATGGTGGTCCTCGGCGGAAATACACCCGAACTACATATTCTGTTCGCACAGGCTTATGAAGGAGAAGGCGAGACGTCTAAAGCGCTCGAAGAATTGCAGCTCGCTTTGTCGCTTAATAGTAAAACCTTGATGGTCCATTACTATTCCGGCCTGGTGTACGTGAAGTTGGGAAAGCTTGCTGAGGCCGCGAAAGAGTTTGAGAGCGAGCTGACTTTGAATCCCGGCAACGTGCAGGCCAAGTATAATCTGGGCTTCGTGATGCTAGCCGAGCAAAACACTGCCGCCGGAATCAAGCTGCTGCGTGAGGTGCTTCAGGTGAAGCCTGACTTCGCGGATGCACATTACGAATTGGGCAAAGCTCTCTTGCAAAAGGGCGACATTAAAGACGCTGTGGCAGATTTGGAATTGGCGGTAAAATTGGCGCCTGAGAAACCATATGTTCATTATCAACTCGGTAGAGCTTACCTCGCCGCCGGTCGGAAAACGGAAGGCGAGATTCATCTGGAAATCTCACGCCAGTTGAAAGCTAAGGAACGCCTGCAAACTAATCCTTGATCTCTTAGTGAGGTTGCAAACTTTTGTTTCTAAAATTGGGAACGGGTCTCCTAACGTTGCTGGGCCTCCTTTTGTTTTCAGTTGCCGGGCAGACCAAGGCTCCGGCAACTGAAATACACTTCACGGATATTACCGAGCAGGCGGGCATCAGTTTTAAACATGTCTCCTCGCCCGAGAAAAAATACATTGTGGAGTCAATGAGTGGTGGGGTGGCGCTGTTTGATTACGACAACGATGGCTACCTGGATATTTATCTTGTTAACTCTCTGACCGTCGACCTGGTCAGGGCAAAGCAAAAGACCCGGAGCCTTCTCTATCACAATAACGGCGACGGAACATTTAGCGACGTAACCGATAAGGCCGGCGTCGGCGACATCGGATGGGGCATGGGCGTCGCAATTGGTGATTACGATAACGACGGCTTCGACGATATTTATATAACCTGCCTGGGGCCGAACCATCTCTTGCGCAACACCGGCAAGGGTTCCTTTACAGATGTGACCCAACGAGCTGGAGTTGCTGATCCGCGCTGGTCCGCCGGCGCTTCTTTCGTTGATTACGACAATGACGGTAAGCTCGACTTATTTGTCTCCAACTACGTCGATTTCGACGTGAATGCTCTGCCCGAGTTTGGCAAAGGTCGAAGCTGTCAATTCAAAGGGATACCGGTCCAGTGTGGACCAAGAGGGCTGAAGGGCGCCGGCGATTCGCTCTATCACAACAATGGTGATGGCACCTTTACTGATGTCTCAAAGAAAGCCGGCGTTGCCGATCCCGATGGCTACTATGGCCTCGGTGTGATCTGCAGCGATTTTGATGAAGACGGACTGGTCGATATTTTCGTAGCCAACGATTCAACGCCAAACTTTCTTTATCACAACAACGGTGATGGCACGTTTAAAGAAATCGGTTTTGCTTCAGGCACCGCAGTGAATGAAAACGGCAGCGAGCAGGGCAGCATGGGCGTAACTCTGGGAGACTATGATCACGACCAAAAGCTCGATCTGTTTATTAGCAATTTCGATGACGACTACAACACGCTGTATCACAATGACGGTAAAGGCTCGTACACGGATGTTTCCTACGCAGCCAAGATCGCAGCCGTGAGCCTTCCCTATGTCGGATGGGGCGCCAAGTTTTTTGATTACGACAACGACGGTTGGGTTGACCTGTTGGTTGTTAACGGCCACGTCTATCCCCAGCTGCCAACTTACAGGCAACGCAATTTCGTGCATCACAATAACCAGGACGGCACGTTCACTGAAGTCGGAGCGCAACTGGGTGCGTCGTTCGCTGAGAAGCGCACCGGGCGCGGCGCTGCCTTCGGCGACTTAGATAACGATGGCGATGTTGACGTGGTAATTAATAATCTCGATGGTCCGGCGCAGGTACTGCGAAACGACGGCGGCAACGTGAACAACTCCATTCTGATTAAGACGATAGGCGTGAAGAGCAACAGCGATGGCATCGGCGCACGCGTCAAAGTTGTTGCCGGGAGTCTCACACAAATTGACGAAGTTCACAGTGGCGACAGTTATCTTTCGCAGAGCGATCTGCGGTTACATTTCGGAGTTGAGAAGGCGACGAAGATAGATTTGGTCGAAGTGCACTGGCCCAGCGGCGCCGTCGATAAGGTCGCCGGTGTGGGAGTTAACCGAATACTCACAATCAAAGAAGGCCAGGGGGAAGTGGCACAGAAAAACTTCAAAAACGTTGTCCCCACTGTGGGCAAACCCAATTGATGCACGGTTTTTCTTCACAGCCGAAGCGGGCAGCTCTATTGCTGCCGACCCAATCAGGTCGGCTCGGCGCTCTTTCGCTGTTGCTTTTATTCCTTACCGTGCCCGCGCTGACCGCCCAGACCGGTAGTCTTCAGGAACGACTCGAGAATGCGGCGGCCCTCATTCGCGAGAATCGAATCGCCGAGGCGGAAGTACAACTGCAAAGTCTTTTGAAAGCAGCTCCAAACGAAACTGCGGCGCTCAATCTGTTAGGGGCCCTACGCGCGCAACAGGGTCGACTGAACGAAGCTGAAATATTGTTAACCCGCGCGGCAAAAATTGATCCTGACTTTGTGCCGGTGCACATGAATCTGGCTTTCCTTTACCTGCTCAAGAGCGCGCCTGCGAAAACAATTGCCGAACTAAAACTGGTGATCAAGCTTGATCCCGGTAACGTTGAAGCCAACTACAAGCTGGGACGTCTGCTACTTACCCAGGGACAGATAGAGGAGGCGATCAGTGTTCTTGAAAACGCGAGGTCGGCGCAATCAACCTCCCTGGTATTTGCACCGTTGTTGGGCGATGCCTATTTGCAAAAGGGCGATATCGGTAAGGCTGAAGAGAATTATCTGCTCGTCCTCGGTGTGCAGAAAAACAATGTGGACGCGATGCTTGGTATGGCAAGAATTTCGCGAAAGCGGGGAGATCCAAAAGCCACGTTTGAATATGTTTCTCAGGCGCGCGAGCGCAGCTCGTCTGCCGAGCTTCTTTACAAAGTCGGTGTCACGGCTTTGGAGCTGGGAGTTTTTGACGAGGCCCATACTGCGTTAGAACAAGCGGCTCAGCTCAAGCCCGATGAGCCGATCTACTTAGTTGCTTTTGGCGCTGCGGAGGTAAAGAAGTCGGATCTATTCAGGTCCGAGAAGCTTTTTCGTCGAGCTATTGAGCTGCAGCCGAATAATGCTCAAGCGCAGATGTACCTCGGTTATGTCTTATACAAACAAAAGAAGTTGAATGAGGCCAGAGGCTATCTTGAGCAGGCGATCAAGTCCGATACAGGAGTGCCCGAGCCTTTTTACTATCTGGGATTAATCGTTCAGGAAGAGAATGACGACGAGCGGGCGATACCTCTGCTGGAAAGAGCGATTCAAGTATCGCCTGCTTTTGCAAACGCTCATGTTGCTCTTGGCGCCAGCTATCTCAAACTCAAGGATTATCCGCGGGCTCAAAAAGAACTTGAGCTCGGCGCCAAACTGAATCCTGACAATTCCAAAGCGCATTATCAATTGGCTGTCTTGTACGCCCGGCTCAAGGACCCAAAACGGGCGCAGGCTGAGATGGAAATTATTGAAAAGTTGAAAGCGCTGGACCAATCTGGAAAAGGGGAAGGCGACGTTTTTGTTATTTCACCGGCTACGCCGAATCCGCACTAAGCAATGCTGGTCAATTTCATTCGAAAAAAGCTGCACAACAAAAGTCGCCGGCTGCGCTTTTGCAACACCTTGAATGTGATCCTGTTCCTCCCGTTAATGTTGCTTAGTTTGTCCTCGATCGTTGTCGCTCAGGCTCTGAAACTAAACGTAACTTTCGACGAAATTCCAGCAGGAAAAAGCGGCATCACCTGGGTCCACAACAATGCCCATTCGTCCGATCGCTATTTGCCCGAGACCTTGGGAGCAGGTTGTGCGTTTCTGGATTACGACAACGATGGTTGGATGGACGTTTATCTGGTTAATAGTGGACCTGCAGATTTCTACACTCCCAGCGCTGCCTTGAAGAATGCTCTCTATCACAACAACCAAGACGGCACGTTCACTGAGGTGACAGACAAAACTGGCGTAGCCGGCGGCACCTTCGGCATGGGTGTCGCTGCCGCCGATTACGATGGCGATGGCTGGGTTGATTTTTATGTTACGAGTTATGGCCGCAATCTCCTGTATCACAACAATGGTAATGGCACGTTTACCGATGTTGCCGACAAAGCCGGTGTCGCCGCGCCAGGTTGGTCCACGTGCGCAGTTTGGTTTGACTACGACAACGACGGCAAGTTGGATCTGTTCGTTTCCAGTTTCGTCGCCTATGAGAAGTCTCTCAACATTCTTTGCACCGATGAAACTCTGAGCCGGCGTTACTATTGCGTCCCGCGGCTTTTCAAGCCCCGCCCGAGTCATCTCTTCCACAACGAGGGCAACGGTAAATTTACGGATGTTAGTAAGGAATCAGGCATCGCTGATTCCCCTGGAAAATCATTCGGGGCCGTAGCCACTGATGTTAACAACGATGGTTTGATGGACCTCTTCATAGCCAACGATACTTTGCCGAACTTCCTGTTCATTAATAAGGGCGGTGGGAAATTTGAAGAAAGCGGATTGGCGGCCGGCGTGGCTTTCAGTGATGCCGGCAAGCCACGCTCCGGGATGGGAGTTGATGCAGCGGACTATGATGGTGACGGCTGGCAGGATCTTTTCGTGGCTAATATCGATCAGGAATTTTTCAGTCTTTATCACAACCAGAAGGACTTGATTTTTGCGGACGAGCCCGGGGAAATTGGCGCGGCAACGCGAATGTTGAGCGGTTGGGGATTGCGGTTCTTCGACTACGACAACGATGGCGATCCGGATCTGTTCCTCGTCAACGGCCATCCCGATGACTTTATCGAGATGCGCACCAGCACGCGTGTGAAATATAAAGAGCCTTTGTTGATGTTTGAGAATTCCGGTCGCGCTTTCAAAAATGTCAGCGGGCAATCTGGTGCGGTTTTTAGCAGGGAGTTTTCCGGACGTGGCATGGCTACCGGCGATTTGGATAACGACGGCGACCTTGATGTGCTGGTCTCAAACAATGGCGAGGCGCCCCTGCTTCTGCGCAACGACGGCGGTAACAAGAACAACTGGGTCGGTCTTCAGCTCGTAGCAACGAAGAGCAACCCAGCGGGCGTGGGGGTCACCATCAACTGGCAAGCAGGTGGCGTGAAGCGAAGCCGGTTGCGGACCGCGGGTGGCAGTTATCTTTCCTCTCACGATCCACGTGAGCTACTTGGGTTGGGTAATGCCAGAAGAATTGAAAACCTTGAAGTTCGTTGGCCCAGCGGAAAAGTGGACAAGCTGCAGAACCTGCCCATCAACAGCTACGTGAAAGTAATCGAAGGTGAAGGGGTGGCCCGGAAGTAACATGGCAATGCGAGCCAAGAAAACCCTGGTGCTGATCGGTGTTGTCTTCTTCACCACGATTCTTTGGCTATCGTTTTCCTCTCGCGCCCAGAGTCCGCGGGACCCTTTCTCGAAGTGGCACCCGACGCTTGAGCTGGCGGGTGTTCGCTATGTGGGAAACGGCGCCTGTGCTCAATGTCATGCCGCGCTAACAGCGGGTCGCCAGGCCAATTCGATGAGTCGCGCACTGCAACCGGTTGAGAGTTGTGAGATTCTGAAAAATAATCCCCGCTTGAACTTTCGCAACGGTCCATACAGCTACCAGATTGTGCGTGAGGGAAAGCAGAGCATCTACACTATCAGCAATGGCCCTAACTCGATTTCCGAACCGGTGCTCTACTGCTTTGGCCAGGGTAAGGCAGGTCAGACTTATGTGTTGCGACACAAAGGCGTGTTTTACGAAAGTCGCGTCAGCTACTATCAGGAAATTCAGGGTCTCGATTTCACGATAGTTCACTCGCACTCAGTGCCAGAGTCGCTCGAAGACGGCCTCGGTCGCCCGATGTCGGTGGAAGCCGCGCAGGGTTGTCTCAATTGTCACTCGACGGCTGCAGTCAGTTCTTCACAACTACAACTCGATCACCTGATGCCCGGAGTCACCTGTGAGGGTTGTCATGGGCCAGGTGAGAAACATGTGGCCGCCATCAAGGCAGACAAAAAAAACTTGCAGATATTTAACCCTGCGAGGCTGGAAGACGATGAGTTGAGTCAGGAATTCTGCGGCGCCTGCCACGTGAGTTTTGAAAAAGCTCTGCTGATGCCAAAGCAGGGCGGCGAGAACAATTTGCGCTATCAGCCTTATCGAATTTTCAACAGCCGGGGACACAGCGGTGATGCGCGCATCAGTTGCGTGGCTTGTCACGATCCTCATGACAAGTTAGTAGAGGATGCGACATTTTATGATTCGAAATGTTTAGCGTGTCATCTGACAACTCGTGATCAGGTAAAGACGGCAGCGCGCTCAGCGGCTGCATGTCCCGTCAGCAGGCAAAAGTGCACGACGTGTCACATGCCGAAGATCGATCTGCCCGGGGCTCACGCCAAGTTCACCGATCACTGGATTCGCATCGTCAAGCCAGGCGAAGCAACGCCTCACTAAGTTTTTTCCTAACCCGCGTAGTGGTCTCAACAGAGGTGATGCCCCGTGGGGGCATTAATGAAAATGACGCATAACTGCCTTTGGACTTTTAGGCAAAGCCGTTCCGCTAGTTCACAGTTCGCTTCTGCAACTAGACCTATGGCTTATGAGTCACTGCGGGAGTTGCCAGCGTCGTCACTTGCTTCTTCCATTCTGCGGGCGCTGTTGTTTTCAGTTGCGGTAGCTCAGCGGCTGCGATCACCAATTTTCTCACGCTGGTAATGACAACGAACTCAAGCGCAGCCTTTGGTTTCGCCGCTTCGTCGAGCTTGGCCAGACTTGCGTCACGCCACTCCGGCGTCACTGGGTCGCCGGAAGATAAATGAGTGATTGCTTCCAATCCCGTTTCCCCAATGTCCCTCAGATTACTAACCAGAGGTCTTGCTTCCTGTAGAGCGGGTGAGCGATCGATTATGGGCCCGAGGTCCCGACTTGCAGTGAGCCATTCACCCAGCGTGTATTCCAGGTTGGGTCGATAAATAGCAAAGCGAGGCGCGTCGGATAAAAAGGCGTCAACGTTAGCGGCAAACTGACGCGCGGTTTCACTATCTGGCCGCGCCGTATCGACGAGGCCCGTGAGGGGACTGAGCATCGTCTGCGGCCGCATCTGATAGCGGTGGTATTCCTTAACGGGTTCAACTATTGAAGCGAGCGTGCGCAACGGCGCGGTGTTATCACTTGCAGTCAAACGCCGCAACAGCATGCCATAGTTTTTTTCGTGAGTGAGTCCCAGTTCCTCCAATTGACGACCGATTACCCCCAGCCGCCGGTACATATCTTCGACATCAGTGACGTTTCGCGGCGACCAGAGCCGCTCGGCGATCGCAGCGGTGCGCGGCCAGATGCGTGAATCAATCGTCTCCGGGCTCACCCACTCGCCCCACATGGTCGCCTCCCCACCGAGAATAAATTTCGCCTCCTCGGTAGTGAGAGTGGTGTCTAGCGGGATGGGATCAGCTACGTAATGTTGCGCGGCCGGAAAAACAAGATCGATGTAATAGCCTGCCGATAGAATTCCGTGGTAACCCTTTTTGGCGGCTTCAGCTAGTGATGCGGGTCCCCGCCAGGAGTGAATCACCGCGTCCTTCGGAAGATCCGGATGCAGTATTTCCTCCCAGCCAATCATTTTCTTGCCGTGCTTCTGCAGTATCTTCAAGACCCTCTGATTAAAGTAAGCCTGGAGCGCATGATTGTCTTTGATGCCTTTCTCTTTCATAAAGGCCTGGATTTGCGAGTTGCGATCCCATTGCTTGCCTTCGTTCTCGTCGCCGCCAATGTGCATGTAGGCATCAGGAAAAAGTTCGGCCATCTCGCCCAGAAACGTGTCGAGAAACTTGTAAGTCTGTTCGCGCGTCGGATCGAGCGCCGGCTCAAAAATTCCCGCACCGCGTTCAATCTTGTAAGGGCCAGGCGCGCTACCCATTTCCGGATGGCCCACCAGCCAGCTGGTGCTGTGACCGGGAATATCAAACTCAGGCATTACGCGGATGCCACGCTCACGAGCGTAGTTAATTATTTCGCGCACTTGGTCCTGTGTGTAATAGAGACCATCAGAGCCCAGGGTATGGAGTTTAGGAAGTTTCTTGCTCTCGACGCGGAATCCCTGGTCCTCAGTCAGGTGCCAGTGAAAGACGTTCAACTTCACTGCGGCCATCGCATCCAGGTTTCGTTTAAGTACCTCCACTGGTTCGTAGTGGCGGCCTACATCGATCAGTAAACCGCGCCAGGGAAACCGCGGTTGATCCTGAATTTTTATACCTGGCAAATAGTATCCATCTCGATCGCCCTGCAGGAGCTGCAGCACGGTCTCCAGTCCGCGCAACGCACCCACGACAGTCGGCGCAGTTAGCCGTGCCTGCCTATCAGTGACTTCCAAACTGTAGCTTTCGTTTTCAGTGAGAGACGGGACTAAGTCGCCGGCCCGCTCGCATTGGACCACCAACACGGCTGTGTTTTCATCGCTTGCGAGATCAGCGGGCAGAGTCAATACGGTCCGTCCCGCAAGCCGGGTGAGCATGCGAGCAATCCCAGCTCGCAGGCGATCGTCTGCGTAATTTTTGATGGCCACATTAAAGCTGGCGCTGACCGGCAAACGCCCCGGTTGCATTTGCAGCGACGCCGGGATCGGCATGAGATTGAGCTGGGTGGGCGCGTTCAATTTTGCGGAATTATTCTGTGCCTGCAAAGGTACGGTCAGGGTCAAGGCGTAGCTTAAAATCAGCACGAGCCCGGTGTATTTGACAGTCTTCATGGTTAGCGGGTTTCCACCTTCATTTTCGCGTTTTTGAACTGGGTATTGCGATACTATTAGATTCGGAATCGTGACATAATTGCCGCGAATTTATTGCCTGCATTGTAGCTGATTCATAGCCGAACCCAGCGATCGAAAAGACGTTAACCAAGCAATTTTTCTGATGAAAAAGAGTCGGGCTTTTCCTTTTACTAAAATCCGTTCGGCGCGA
The DNA here is from genome assembly GCA_035472495.1 of Pyrinomonadaceae bacterium. GTDB lineage: Bacteria > Acidobacteriota > Blastocatellia > Pyrinomonadales > Pyrinomonadaceae > PSRF01. The sequence goes on from DATIPD010000013.1 coordinate 588,412, forward strand.
CCACTAACTGGCAGAATACTGGCGGTCGTTGTGCTCTGCGGGTTTCTACTCGCGTGTCCGACCGCGCAGGCGAGCGATCCTCCGGAATGGACGCTGGTCTGGAGTGATGAGTTCGATGGACCTCAGGGCTCGCCGGTTAATTCGAGCAAGTGGTCTTTCGATGTCGGCGGGAACGGTTGGGGTAACAAGGAGTTGGAAACTTATACCGGCCGCAGAGCAAACTCGCATCTAGATGATGGCCGGCTGGTAATCAACGCTCTCAAAGAAACGTTTGCCGGGCCTGACAACATAACTCGTCTTTACACTTCAGCCAGGCTGGTCACCAAAAATAAATTCAGCATGACGTTCGGCCGCTTTGAAGCGCGTATCAAGATTCCTTACGGCCAGGGTCTTTGGCCTGCGTTTTGGCTACTCGGCGACAATATAACTACGGCCGGCTGGCCCAAGTGTGGCGAGATCGACATCATGGAGAATATCGGTAAGGAACCGTCGATAGTGCACGGCACTTTTCATGGACCAGGTTACTCAGGTGGCAGTGGCGTCAGTGCCTCCTATAATTTGCCAACCGGCAAGAAGTTCTCAGACGATTTCCACACCTTTGCCGTGGAGTGGGAACCGAATGTCATACGTTTCTACGTCGATCAAACTTTGTACAAGACACGAACACCGTCGGATTTGCCCGCCGGCACCTCGTGGGTCTTCGATCATCCCTTCTTTATTATCCTTAATGTCGCGGTAGGTGGAGATTGGCCCGGAAACCCCGACGCCACGACAATCTTTCCCCAACAGATGCTGGTTGATTATGTTCGCGTCTATCAACGCGCCAGGGCGTGATGCAGTCACCACCGTCTCGGTAATTATGGCTCGCTGGCAGTTTCTTAAAAGGAGGAGGTTTTCATGAACTGGCAAGTTGCCTGTCGCAAAACACTCGCGCGCCTTTTTGGTATCGGAGCGTTCTCGCTATGCCTGACTGGCGTCACGTTCTCTCAGCAGGGCGGGCCGCCTGCCGGCGCCGGACCGCCACCGAACAATAATCCAAATATTGGTGATCGTCAGCGGCAGACCGATGAAAGCAGGCTGCGTGGCGCGGAGATGAGTGTCGACACCGAGAAGGCGAAGCAAAAACTCCTGCAAGCCGCCATCGCCAACATGAAGGAAGACTTTAGCCGCATTCAAGTCTTGCGCAATGATATAGCCCGAGATCTCATCGCGCAGAAACCGCTCGACTACAAATTGCTCGCGGAGCAGACCGCTGAGATAAATAAACGCGCCAGCCGGCTAAACGTCTACATGCGCGCCCACAGCACTGAGGACGAAAAGGGAAACAACGCAGCTGAACTCCAGAGCGAAGAGATGATCGACGCCCTCGTCAGGTTGTGCAAGCTGATTGATGGATTCACCGAAAACCCGGCTTTGAAGAACGCGGCTACGATTGACGCCAAAGAAATGGACAAGGCCAGGGAAAACAAAGCCAACGCCGATCGAGATCTGTTGGCAATCATCAAACTAAGCGGCAGTTTGCAGAAGAAGTCGGACGGGCTAAGAAAACCCTGATTCACTTTTCGCGCCGAGAGCCTGAAAGGTTCCGGCTGTCACTCAAGGTAGGATCGAGAATGCGACCTCTTGTTTGGTGACCTTTTGTTGGACCATATCCCGACTTTCGATGACGGCGGAGTAATTGCCTGGCGTCAGACCAGTAAGCTTTATGAATTTAGCAAAAGTTAAGTGAAGCACCGGTTCGGTCGCCGGCTCTGTGAGTTGGTAATCCATAGGCCTCATCACCGGCTGCCCGTTCTTCATTAATGTGACGGTGACTCTCACCAACGGCTTTCCAAGTTCCGGCGACACGGCTGCGTTATAGAGCTTGAAGAAAATGATCAAGTTGTCAGTCTGGTGAAATTCGCGACTTGGCGAAGGGCGGACTTGAACGTTGTCCTCGCTAAACACATCAGCACTAGCAGTCTGCTTCAGTGGTTCTGCATGGTGACTCAAAACTGCGTTGGTGGTCCAAAAGGCCGGGCCGACAACGGGCAGGACCAACTTCTCACGTTTGGCGGCCACCTTGCCAGAGACCCGGTCTCTGACAATCACATCGACTATGTAACTACCAGCTTCTAACTGCATGTCCTGCCGGTATGAAATCTTGTCATTCATAATTGATTCGTATTGCTGGGGTGATAGCGCGACGTCGAAGTTTCCTCCAAGACGTGAAAGAATTCTGTCTTCACCCTCGTTTCTTACGACCGCCAGAACTTCCAGTTGCAAGCGCTGCTTGTCGCCTTTGCGATCAAACTGCACCGCCGTTGGCGGTATCTCGAAAGAAAGCGGCACGATGTAATAGTCTTCCCGAGATCTGAAAGGACTCAACTCCATTGCCAGAGGCAGCGTTGAATGAGCTTCCATGCTCGAAAAGTTCGCCAGTAGTTTTTGATCCTCGGGCGAGAAGGGAACGATTTGACTGGGCGGTATCGCGTAATATCCAGGGCGCGCCACTACGGACGTGTCAGGTCTGCGAACTTCGATCTTTACTTTTCTGAAACTGCTGTCGAAGTTCGAGTCAGTGCTGCGATAGGCGAGGGTATAACGTGAACGGATTTCCGAATCTATCCGGTTGAGACCCACGGAAATATCGTTGGTATTCTTAATGAAATGTCCCCCCGTATCCTCGGAAATTTTATATAAGACGTCTTGTTGTCGATTCAATCCTTCTTGTCGGGTGATGTCAAAAACGCTCTCGCCGCCGCCAACTCTTCTCCGACTTTCCATGCTGTTATCGCCGGAGATTCCACTTAACGGCGATGAAACCGATAGGGCACCGGAGGTAGGCGCACCGCCTGTGAGTCCGCTCGCATCGATGATGTAGATAGCAACATTCGCGCGATTAGCGATGTCGATCGTAGATTGCAACTGCCAGTCGAGCATCTCAGGACTGACGAATCCTTCAGAGAACATAACCAACGTTTTCTTCCCGGGCACCGGCCGCAAACCTTCGCTGATTGCCGCGAGCGCTGCAAGCACCGGCCGCGTCTGCTGCACGCTTAACGCTGTGCGCAGTTGCATGTATTGTTCAAGCACATGCTGAGCGACCAGGGCCTCAGCCGCCGCCGAACCGGCAGCTGCGGAAGAGGCAGATGAGGGGAGGTTCGGATCAGGTCCGGCTGCAATTTTGTTTCGGAGTTGGTCTATGTTTTGGGCAATGCTGCGTGCTTCGGAAGTCTTGGAAACGATGGAACTCGTATAAGCCTTCTCGACCGCCGCTATCAGTCGTTCCTTGTCATGTGTAAACGACTGCAGTAATTGCAACCCGCCCGAGATGGAAAACAGCGCAACCGAGTCGGTGTCGGAGATGCGTTCGCGAATATACTTCTCGACGCCCTCGCGCACATGTTTCAAATTCGCGAGCTCGGTTGATTGCCCGTCCAGCACCAAAGCAATGATGTTTCGTGGCAGGGCTGCTGGACGTGGAGGATCAGGCTCGGGTTGTGTCGCAACCATTCTGGTTGCCGATCTAGTGGAGCTGTTTCCGCTGGTGAGGGTTGAATCGAAGAATTCAAGGTGCTGCGCCACGCCGTTTTCAGAGATCGTGAAATCGTCCGCAGTGAGATCGGTGACAAACTTTCCCTTCTTGTCCTTCACCACGACGTCTACGCTTACCAGGTTGGAGTTCACCTTAATCACTTCGATCTGATCCGGCGTTTTCTGAGGATCCTTGTCCTGGCTGTGGACCGGGATGGCCGCCAGAAAAATGGCGCAGCTCAGAAGGACGCTAAAGCAGGATCCGGCCAGGCGATTAGTCAAAAGAGAACTATGGTCGTGCATAACAATACCTCACTGGGCCATCAGCGACCGGTTGCCACGAGTCGTCCGTTTCCGAAAATGACTATCTAAGTTCAAACGTGTCCTTCAGTCCGCCGACGCGAATTTCGAATTCGCCGGGCTCGACCACGGGTTTGTTATCGGCGCCGATGAATGAGAGATCGTCACTATGCAACTGAAAGACGAGGGTTCGACTCTGCCCCGGCTCCAGGTAGACCTTGGCAAAACGTTTCAACCTCTTTCCGGCTGGCGAGAGAGAAGCAACCAGATCACTAACGTAAAGCTGCACGACTTCCTTTCCGGCGCGGCGGCCGCTGTTCGTGACCGTAACACTCACCGAGAGATCAGCGTTGCCGTTTATGCTTTTTTGGCCCAGGCGGAGGTCGCTGTACGCGAAGGTTGTGTAACTTAGTCCCTGGCCAAACTCGAACTGCGGGGCGAAAGCCATGTTGCCGAAAGCCGTATCCTCAGTTTCGAATGGTTTGTGATCGTAAGTGATCAAACCATTCGGCGTGCGCGGGTAGGTGAAGGGAAGTTTTCCGGAAGGGTTGAAATCGCCGAACAGTACATCGGCGACTGCCTGTCCGCCTTCATTGCCAGGATTGTAAGCCATCAGAATCGCGCCGGCTTTAGCAACGATGCGATTGATGATTCGGGGCCGGCCTTCGACCAATACGAGCACCACAGGTTTGCCGGTTGCCTCCATGGCTTCTGCCAGTTTTAGTTGCGGTTCACCGAGAGTGAGATCGGTAATGTTCCCGGGAGTCTCGGTGTAGGAGCCCTCACCAAGACAGAGCACTATCACATCTGCGTCGCCGGCGGCGCGTACGGCTGCCGGAATATCAAGTTCTGCTTCCTGGTCTGTGGGCGTATTGTTTGACGTTGAACCAGGACGACGCGTGATTGTTGTGCCGGCGACGTAGGTGACGTTTGCGGCGCCCACCTTGGCTTCGATTGCCCGGCGAATAGTGGGACGGTCTTTCGGATAAAGCGACTCTTCCGAACCCTGCCAGACGTAGCTCCAACCGTTATTGAGTGAAATCAATGAGTCGGCAGTTGGCCCAGTGACCAGCACCTTCTTATTTTTCGCAAGCGGCAGCAGGTTGTCAGCGTTCTTCAACAACGTCATTGATTCATGCGCGGCTTGCAAGCTGACCTCGCGCGATTCCGGTCGTCCAATCTTCGACAACAAACCAGGATCGGCCATTGGCTTATCAAAAAGTCCGAGTTCAAACTTTACGCGCAGAATTCGCCTGACGGCTTCGTCAATTCGCGACTGCGGTACAGCGCCTTCCTTAACCAGCGCAGTCAGATGGTCCGCGAAACTGTAATCGAGCGGCACCATGCTCATGTCGATGCCGGCCATCACGGCCATTCGCGTCGCTTCCTTTTCGGTGGCCGCCACGCGCCAAATCGTTACCAACTTCTTGATGTCTTCCCAGTCAGACACAACAAATCCTTTGAAGCCCAATTCATCACGGAGGATTTCGGTAAGGATGTGGTGGTTGATGTGCCCGGGCACTCCATTGATCTCCCCGGAGTTGACCATGACCGTACGCGCGCCGGCTTTGACGGCGGCGGCAAATGTAGGCAGCACGTATTCGCGCAACTGAGTCTCCGGGATCCAGGCGGGCGTGCGGTCGCGGCCAGTTAGCGGAAGACTGTAGCCCATGTAATGTTTGAGACTCGAAGCGACGCGGTCCTGAGCCGCGACGTCCGTGCCTTCCAGACCACGAACGAAAGCCACGCCCATTACTTTGGCCAGATAAGGATCTTCGCCGAAGGTCTCCCAAAAGCGAGGCCAGAGGGGTTGACGACCGATGTCGAGCACTGGTGAAAAGCTCCAGGGAATACCAGTCGCGCGCGTTTCCATGGCCGTAATCTCGGAACCTCGTTGCATCAACTCGGGATTCCAGGTTGCGGCCATGCCAATTTCCTGCGGGAAGAGAGTTGCACCTCTGATGTAGTTGGCGCCGTGGATCGAATCGATCCCGTAGATGACCGGAATGTGGTGCGGCGTCTTCCTGGTTGCATCCTGAAGTTGCTTGATAATGTCTTGCCACTTCTCGGGTGTTAACGCTTGATCCGAGACGTTTAGAATCGAACCGACGCCGTATTTCACTATCGCCTTATCCAGTTTCTCAGGATCGATTTGAATGTTCTGATCCTGGCCGGTCGCAATCATGCCGATCGCCAGTTGAGTCATCTGGCCCACCTTCTCTTCGAGAGTCATACTCTTGAGCAGGGCCTCGATCTTTTGCGAATTGTCACGCTCTGGTCCAGTCTTGCTGGCGTTCCTAAAAAACTCATCACTATCAACAACATCGGCGCTGACTGGCCCACGCTCGGCGGCCGTCGAGCGCCATCCGAACTCCGCGTTCATACTTGTTGGCGTGGCGCCTGAGCTGCTGGGACTATCAGCCATTTGTACTTGCAAACCGCAGCACATTAAGAGCGTAACAACCGCCAAAGCTAGCGCTGGCTTTTTCATAGTCTTCTTCTTTTTCCTTCGGGATTGGATCAGCGGAGCAAGCCTATTCTCTCATTAGGAAGGAGAGATAAAAAGGAGAAAACGGGATTGTTTGGACACCCTTGGGACCCGCGGCTCGTGAGCAGTTGGCGTCATACAAAATTGCGGCTCAGGTGGCACAAAAGGTTCTTTACACCACCCTGGTTTTCGCTATGATGCTCGCCGTCCTGCATATCACGTGAACCACCCATTAACGCTTAAGTCGTCATTCGTATGAAACCGCTCAAGATTGGCATAACAGGTGTGCGGGGCCTTGTTGGCGAGACATTTACGCCGGAAGTTGCCGTCGGTTTTTCACAGGCATTCGGCACGTACCTCGACGGGGGCCGGATTCTCGTATGCCGCGATCCGCGTCCTTCCGGGCCAATGGTGCTTGCCGCAGTGACCGCTGGATTGCTGGCTGCGGGATGCGAGGTAATCGATCTTGGAATTGCTCCCACGCCGAGCCTGCAGTTAGCCATCACCTGGCTCAAGGCCGATGGTGGAATCGCCATTACTGCCGGTCACAATCCGTCGCAGTGGAACGCGCTAAAATTTGTGCGCGGCGATGGACTCTACCTGAACTCCATGCAGGCGGAAGAACTTCTCGACATATTTCACCAGGGTGAGTTTGCCAAGGCCGGCTGGGACAGAATTCAACCCGCGCTAAAGTATCAGGATCCCATCGCGCACCACATCCAACAGCTCAATGAAGTCTTCGACGTAGCGGCGATTAAGGAGCGCCGGTTGAAGGTTGCGGTAGATTGCTGCAATGGCGCGAGTTCGCGATTGATTCCGCGCTGGTTACAGGAAATCGGTTGTGAAGTTTTGGCGATCAACGACGACATCAGAGCTGCGTTCCCGCATCATCCAGAGCCGAAGCCCGAGAACATGGCCCAACTCAGTGCAGTAGTTAAGGCTGGAGCTGCCGATGTTGGTTTCGCGCATGACGCCGATGGTGAACGACTCGGGATTGTTACTGAGTTGGGCCAACCGCTTTCGGAAGAGTTGACCTTCGCCTTAGCGACGCGAATTCGGCTTGAACAAAAGACGGGCACGGTGGTGACGAATATTTCCACTACCGGAGCTATTGAAGAGATTGCGTCTGCCCATGGCGCAACGGTGGCGCGTACACCGGTTGGACAAACCTTTATCTCGGAAGCTTTGCTCGATCTGAACGGCGTGATCGGTGGCGAAGGCAGCGGTGGGGTCACCGTTCCCGAAGTACATTCAACTCATGATAGTGCCGCCGCGGTGGGTTTAATTCTCGAGGGTCTGGCGCGCGGTGGCCGCCCCATCTCCAGCCTGGTCGCAGAACTTCCGCAACTGACTATGTTGAAGCACAACTTTTCAGTTGAACCCAATCGACTCTATTCGGTGCTGCAAAACTTTCGCGTCAACGTCGAGCGCGAACACTTGAACTATGATTTAACCGACGGGATCAGAGTTGTTCTACCTGAGGGCTGGGTACACGTTCGAGCATCGAATACAGAATCCATGATTCGCCTGATTGTCGAAGCTGGTGATCCGGCGCAGGCGCATTTTCTTCTGGATTGGGCCCGCGACATATTGAATAAGTAACGACGGAATCATGCGAGCAATACCAACTCTTAAGATCAGCATCTCCGGTGTTCGCGGAGTAGTTGGCGAATCTTTGACGCCGACGTTGTTGACTCGCTTTGCGCAAGCCTTCGGCACTTACGTTGGCCGGGGGACGATTGTCATTGGGCGAGACCCGCGAACGTCTGGCGAGATGGTCAAACAGGCAGTGATAGCCGGTCTTTTATCGAGCGGCTGTCGCGTCGTTGATATTGGAATGTGTCCCGTGCCGACGATTCAACTTCTCGTGCGACAGCGTCGGGCGCAGGGAGGCATTGCGATTACCGCGAGTCACAACCCGGCGGAGTGGAACGCGCTTAAGTTTATCGGCAGTGATGGACTCTTCCTCGATAGCGGGAAGGCGCGCGAGATGCTCGACATTTATCATCAGGGTGAATATACGAAAGTCGCCGGAGCGGAAATGAGAGAGGTCGAAGAAGTTTCGGGCGCCACTGATTTGCACATTGAAAAAATTCTCGAGGTGCTTGGACCTCTACCGCGAAGCGCAAAACCTTTGCGAGTGGTGCTCGATTCCTGCAATGGCGCCGGATCGCTGGTGGGCCCCAGATTGTTGGAGCGTATGGGTGTTGAAGTGGTTCCCATAAATGTAACGCCGAACGGATTGTTCCCTCGACCAGCCGAGCCTTTGGCCGAAAACCTGGGCGACCTTTGCGCGGCCGTCAGGGAACATGGAGCGGATGTCGGATTTGCGCAGGACATGGATGCGGATCGGCTAGCGATTGTGTCGGAGCAGGGAATAGCAATTGGCGAGGACTACACGCTGGTCCTGGCGAGCCTTTATGTGCTGGGAAAAGAGTTGGGTCCAGTGGTGGCGAATTTATCGTCCACGTCAGTACTTCAGGCAGTTGCTAAACGGTTTGCCACTTCGCTCTTCCTCACCAGGATCGGCGAGGTTAATGTTACGGAAAAAATGGTGAAAGAAGCTGCTGTCATTGGCGGCGAAGGTAACGGTGGCGTTATCTATCCGCGCATCAACTTTGCTCGCGATAGCCTGGTTGGCATGGCGTTGGTTCTGCACTTGCTGGCTGAAACCGGTGAAAGCATCACGGAGGTGGTGAAGAGTCTGCCGGTCTTCCACCTGATCAAAGAGAAACTGGTGTGTCCCTCGCACAAAATCTCGGCGGTCATGAGAATGCTTCGCCAGGAGTACGCAGATTATCCGCTGGATCTCCGCGACGGTGTGAAGGTGACTCTGCCGAACGGGTGGTTTCTGGTTCGGGGCTCAAATACAGAACCGATTATCCGCGTCATCGCCGAAGCAAAGGATGAAACTACGGCGCGGGCGATTGTCGCGGGAATCTATGGCAAGGTTCAGACGTGCATAAGTTCATAACTCTAAGCAGATGGTGGAAGGGAAACTTCAAACCGTGGGTCAAATACTTAGTGATGCAGTTCAGCGAAGAGATTTTTTGAAACTGGCAGCCGTAGGTACGCTGGGTCTTGCGCTTCCAGACGTTGCATCGTCTGCCGACCTGAATGTCGAAGATCCGGTGGCGCTGAGTTTTTACGTAGGCACTTACACTTCTGGCAAGAGCGAAGGGATTTATTTGTACTTCCTCGATTTGACGTCGGGCGAATTGCGCCACCGCTCGACTACAAAAAACGTGAAGGACCCGTCTTACCTGGCGATCGCTCCCGGCGGTCGTTACTTGTATGCAGTCAACGAACTCGAAGAATTTGAGGGAAAGAAGAGCGGAGCCGTCAGTGCCTTTGCTGTCGATCAACGAACCGGAGAGCTGAGGTTGTTGAATCAACAGCCCTCATTGGGTGGGGCGCCGTGTTATCTGGTTGTGAATCAGACGGGCAAATTTGTTTTGGTAGCAAATTACTTTGGCGGCAATGTGGCTGTGCTTCCGATAAAGGGTGACGGAAGTTTGAGTCAGGCCACGGACGTGAAACAGAATTCTGGTTCCAGTATCAACGCTGAACGACAGGCGGGACCGCACGCTCATTGCATCGTGTTGGATCCTGCGAATCGATTCGCATACGGGTGTGATCTGGGGACGGACAAGATCATGATCTTCCGCTTTGATGCCCGGCGTGGAAAACTGATTCCCGCCAAGACGCCATGGGTGCAAGTGAAGCCTGGCGGCGGACCGCGTCATCTGACTTTTCATCCGGGCGGCGACTACGCCTATGTCATAAATGAACTGCATGCGACTGTGACCGCCTTCGCTCGCGATCGCATTGGGGGAAATCTAACAGAGACGCAAACGATTCCTACCTTGCCGGCTGATTTTTCGGGAGCCAACACCAGTGCCGACATCCATGTTTCTGACGACGGCCGCTTCCTTTATTGCTCTAACCGCGGTCACGACAGTATTGCGGCCTTCCAAATAGATCCAGCGAACGGGCGTTTGGCTTTCATCGCTCACGAAGCGTGCGGCGGCAAGACGCCGCGGAATTTTGTAATTGATCCTACCGGGAAGTTTTTGCTGGTCGCCAATCAGAACTCGGACAATATCGTTACTTTCCGGCGCGATTCTAAAACGGGTCGGCTGAGTCCGACAGGCCACGTCGCGGCAGTGCCATCGCCTGTCTGCCTGAAATTTACTTAGTGCTGCGAGACTTTTCCTGGGAATCGATTTGCTCGTTGCGAATCCGACGCGTGAGCGTCGAACTTCTGAACAAGCATTTGTCTTCTGCAAAGCGAGAAACCCGTTGAACAGTCCAAAATTGTTGCTGTCGATTCTGGCGCTGCTGGTCGTGAGTGCCGGCACGGCTCAATCTCAAATGAAGCAGGGAAGGATGCTTAAAGTTGCGCTGGTTACAGGCTGGCAGTTTCACGAGGTGGGAAAAGACGATTGGCATGCCGCAGGGGTGCCCGGTTGTGTACACACCGATTTGCTCAATAACAAACTGATTGACGATCCGTTCTACCGCGACAACGAACAGAAACAGCAGTGGATCGGCAAGACTGACTGGGAGTATCAGACCACTTTCAGTGTGCGCCCTGAAGTTTTACAGCGCCCGAACATCAATCTGGTCTTTGCAGGTCTCGATACCTACGCCAACGTGTTTCTCAAAGGCGAGTTGTTGCTGGCTGCGGACAACATGTTTCGCACCTGGAGAGCAGACTGCAAGCGACTGCTCCAACCCGGAGTCAATACCTTACGCATTCGTTTTCGTTCACCAATTAACGAAGTGCTGCCGCTCATGGCGAAATTGGATTATCAACTCCCGGCCGCGAATGATCAGGGTGAAAAAACAAGTCCGTACACGCGGAAGGCGCCTTATCAATTTGGTTGGGATTGGGGACCAAGGTTTGTGACGAGTGGTATCTGGCGTCCAGTCTCGCTGGAGGCGTGGGACAGCGCGCGCGTCGAGGGTTTGCAACTCCTGCCAAAGAACGTATCGGCTTCGGCCGCGTCCATGTCTGCCGAGGTTGAAATCTTTGCCGCAGAGCAAGTAACGGCGACAATTATCGTGGATAACGTCACTGATTACGGTCGCATAGAAAAACGTGAAGTGAATCTAACCCCGGGCGTGAATCGCGTTTCGTTCCCGTTTGTGATCAGGCGTCCGAAGCTATGGTGGCCCAACGGCCTGGGAGCCCAGCCACTTTATGTTTTCAAAGCAAAGCTGCTGATCGACGGTCAGGTTGTTGACGAAGTTACGGCGCGGACGGGATTGCGTTCGTTGGAACTGAGGCAAGTCCCTGACACGACCGGCACAAGTTTCACCTTTGTGATCAATGGCGTCCCCATTTTTGCCAAAGGCGCCAACTGGATTCCCGCAGACAGCTTTCCCACGCGAATTAGCAAAGCAAAATACCGCCAACTACTGGAGTCTGCACGTGACGCGAACATGAACATGTTGCGGGTCTGGGGCGGAGGCATTTACGAGCGCGACGATTTCTATGAGCTGTGCGACGAGCTGGGAATCCTGATCTGGCAGGACTTCATGTTCGGCTGCAGTCTCTATCCCGGTGATCAACCTTTCCTCGACAGTGTGCGCGCGGAGGCCACTGATAATGTAAAAAGACTCCGCAATCATCCCAGCATCGTCATTTGGGTAGGCAACAACGAAATTGAATCGGGTTGGTTCCACTGGGGTTGGAAAGATAAGTTACCGGCAAAGCTTTGGGACGATTACCTGAAAATCTTTTACGGTGTGCTGCCGGAAGTTTGCAGTTCGCTGGATCCCTCGCGGCCTTACTGGCCGAGTTCGCCCAGTTCAAATCTCGAAGACGACAACGAGTCCGCAAAGGTGGGCGACTCCCACTACTGGCAAGTCTGGCATGCGTCGCTTCCTTTCAGTGAGTATGCCAAACAATTCCCGCGCTTCATGAGCGAATATGGCTTTCAGTCGTTTCCAGCGATTGAGACTGTCAATACCTACACGTTGCCGGTGGACCACGATATCCAGTCGCCGGTGATGCTGGCCCATCAACGACATCCGCGTGGCAATCAACTGGTACGCGAGTACATGCTGCGCGAATATCCCGAGCCGAAAGATTTTGAGTCGTTCCTCTATGTCAGCCAGGTACTGCAGGCCGAAGGGATCAAGCTTGGCGCGGAACATTTGCGGCGTATTAAGCCGCACAACATGGGCTCGCTCTTCTGGCAACTCAACGATTGTTGGCCCGTGGCTTCGTGGTCCAGTATCGATTACACCGGCAGATGGAAAGCTCTGCAGTACTACGCCCGCCGTTTCTACAGCGACATCCTTGTCAGCCCGCTGGCAGATCACGGGAACATCTATGTCTTCGTTGTTTCGGATCGGCGCACTTCGGTCGCTGCCGAACTAAAACTGAACCTCTTCGACTTCGACGGGAAGAACCTGTGGACTGAACAGAGGGATATCGATCTTGCGCCGCTTAGCAGCGGGTCTTATGCGACCATTCCCATTGAGACTTTGCTGGCAGGAAAAGATCCGCAGGGCGTGTTTCTTCTGGCGGAAGTTTTGGTTGACGGAAAAACCATATCGAGTAATGAATATTTCTTTCAACCGTACAAAGACATCGCCCCAAGCCGAGCGCAAATAAAAACTGACATCGTTGCGATGGGCGGAAGTTTCAAGATCACGTTGTCTGCGGACAAGTTTGCCCGTGCGGTGTATCTGACGTCGCCGGAGTACGCTGGCGTCTTTGCGGATAATTACTTCGATCTGATCCCCGGCAAGAAGCTGGAAGTTATTTTCCGTCCGAAGGGCGCAGTCACGCTCAGCGCATTTCGCGAGCAGTTCAAAATTCGCAGCCTCGCAGACGCTTTTTAGTGGCGGCTCCTACTAACCAATTGTCCGATTGAGATTAGCTTGGCACTAAAAGTGGGAATGCCACTTTTGTCTCTGTGCAACAGAGTTTTCACAGAGAAATCATTAAGGCAGTGAGATTCTCAGGTGCAGGAATCCAGACGAAGATGCCAAAAACAACAACCGCCCTCGCAACTGGACGATTAGTTTCACTCGACGTTTTTCGCGGCATCACGATCGCCGCGATGGTGTCGGTAAACAATCCAGGCTCCTGGGAACATATTTACTGGCCACTTGAGCACGCTCAGTGGCACGGCTGGACGCCAACGGATTTCGTGTTTCCGTTTTTTCTTTTCATTGTTGGGGTAGCAATCACGCTGGCCTTCGGTAGCCGCGTTGAAAGCGGCCGCAGTACACGCGACCTTTACCTGAAAGTGATCAAGCGAACGTTGATAATTTTTGCGATTGGTCTGTTCCTGAATGCGTTGCCGTATTTTAGTCTTTCGGAGTTACGGATCCCGGGCGTGTTGCAACGAATCGCCGTTTGCTACTTCTTCGTCTCGATTTTATTTCTCAACACGAAAGTTAGAACGCAGTTGGCGATTACGATCGCCTTGCTGATTGTCTACTGGTTTCTGATCAAGTTTATTCCGGCGCCAGGGTTCGTCGCGGGCGATTTAACGAAAGAGGGAAGTCTTCCTTCCTTCGTCGATCGCGTTGTCTTCGGTAAACATGTCTGGGCGCAGGCAAAAGTCTACGATCCCGAAGGTCTGTTGAGCACGATTCCAGCGCTCGCTACAACCTTGATTGGCGTTTTAACGGGACACTGGTTGCGGTCAACGAAATCGGCTTACGAAAAAGTGGCTGGGATGTTTGTGGTCGGGGCGGTTTGTGTCGCGGTGGGCTGGGCGTGGAACCCGTTTTTCCCAATCAACAAAGCGCTGTGGACCAGCTCCTACGTCCTTTTCACCGGCGGTTTGGCGCTGCAGTTTCTCGCGTTGTGTTATTGGCTAGTCGACATCAAAGGTTATCGCCGTTGGGCAAAGCCGTTTGAGGTATTTGGCCTGAATGCAATTGCGCTCTACGTAGTTGCAGATCTAATTGCAGTATTGCTTGAGCTGATCAATGTGACCGGCTCCGATGGATCGAAGGTTTCGCTAGGGTCCTGGTTATTTGAAAAACTGTTTGCTTCGTGGGCCTCGCCCGTAAACGCTTCGTTGGCTTTCGCTATTACTTTCGTTTTGGTTTGTCTGGGACTGATGTGGATCCTTCACCGGCGCAAGATCTTCATCAAGGTTTAGTCCACCTTCTGATGGGAACCTGCTCCGCGGACCGGGAGGTTCGCAATATCGCCCGGTGTGAATCGATATCGCAAGTGTGAATCGATATCGCCAAGCGTGGACGAGGCACGGAATCACTACTCAAGATTTCGTTTCGCTTCGTCAATCAAAAGATTGTTGCCTTCGTAGCTTAGCTCTGCTGCGGTTTGGTTGGTGCGTGGTGGATACTGGTGTTGCTGGTAAACGGGATAAGCCTCAGTGCGCAGATGCGCCAGCGTGTGATGACCGCGTCGTACCTGACGCTCGTGTCGCAACGCTGAAATATCCACGGGCGCGACAACTATGCGTTCACCTGGGCCAGGGCTGGCCTGGGCGAGAATGCGACCGTCATAGTCGATCACCTGACTGCCGCCAGGCCAGGAATAAGGTGGATAGTGTTTTAGGCTCGCACCCTGGTTGGCGGCGACGACATAAGCGGTATTTTCCAGTGCGCGGCAACGATTAACAATCGTCCACCAATCCATTGGCTCCGTTGCGCCCCAGGGATCCATGTACGCAGATACGCGAACCAAAACCTCAGCTCCGTTGGCAGCCAGCTGACGAATCGCTTCGGGAAAAATCCAGTCATAACAGATCGCACAACCGATGCGGCCAATCGGCGTGTCGGCCACCGGAAAGAGTGGCGCATCGTAGCCTTCGAGATCGTGCGGGCTGGAGTGAACCTCGAACGGAATCCAGGGATTGACCTTGCGATACTTGTACAGAATTCCTTCGGGCCCGATCAAACAAGTCGTATTGAAGACCACGCCCGGCCACCTGGCATCAACTTCCAACATTGTTCCGCTTTGTATGTAGATGTTGTGTTCTTTAGCTTTTCCGGTGAGTCGCTCAGTGTGCTCGTTTGGAATCTGCACTGCCAGTTTTTCCCGCAACTCACTGACGGTGACAAAGACCGGAGCCGCATGCGCGAATTCCGGAAACACTACGAGGCGCACGGGCAGAAAGGGAGCGCTGCCGATTACTGCCGAATCAATCATCGACAGCATGCGGTCAGTATTCGCGCGCATCGCGGCACGGTCGATCGGATTAGGCAAGTCTGTCTGACAAGCAGCTACTGAATAACGGATCTGTTCCATGTTCACTTTCGTGGCGACTGTGACTGTGATGCGCCTGGGAGTTTTGTCGTCTCGAGTAAAACCGAATCGATCGACGGGACCTCACTCGTTACCAACCGAGTATTGTAGTTTTCGAAGTATGCACGTCTCGCTTCAGTCATTGGATATTTCTCGGTATCCGGACAGGGATATTTACTCATACCGTGAAACGGGAAGGGCGCCACTTGATCCGGACTGGCGGAGTTAATGTCCATCTCCTTGCTGTAGCCATCAGCGTAGAGCAGGAAAGTGCGCTTCCAGCCGGCGCGGATTGGCGGCAGTTTTCGCGCATCAAACGAGAGACTGATTTCATCACCGGGTTTGGAAACGACGAACATATCGTCACTCTTGATTAGCAACTCGCGCACGTCACCTTCGCGCGTGTATCGTCCCGGCATAACTTTCCACGGCGACCCAAAAGAAACTTGTGCGTAGTCGTAGCCA
Source organism: Pyrinomonadaceae bacterium (assembly GCA_035472495.1). Taxonomy (GTDB): domain Bacteria; phylum Acidobacteriota; class Blastocatellia; order Pyrinomonadales; family Pyrinomonadaceae; genus PSRF01. The sequence goes on from DATIPD010000013.1 coordinate 604,428, forward strand.
AATGGCTCACGACCGTCGGGGGTAACTTCGCGCGAAAAGCCACGCCAGCGTAGAACGGCGCTAATTGGGTCGAGCAGCATCAAGTGCATGAGCGGGGGCTTACGTGACGTATCTACCAGAATTTGATCCCAAAGAATCCGCATATTTGTGACGATGCGTACTTCACGGTTTGAACTGAGAAACTTATTGGTGAGGTCTACGGTCACAGTTTGCGGCCGTCCCACGGGAATGCCGATGTCTTCAATAACCGTGCGCCAATTCCCCGCAGCATCCTTCACCTGAAGGGCGGGCAGCATCATGGTCTTGCCTGCCTGCGCCGCCGCCACGTTATCACTCGACCATGCATAGTCAGTCCAGCCGGTTAGTAATAACGACATATGCTCGGAACCCAAACCATTGTCTTGGGTTGCGGTGTTCGCCAGCTTCATCGTCAACGTATGTTCTGCTGCGTAACCGCGAATGGAGTCGCGAGGGAAGTCATCAGGATACTGCCGGTCCATGCGGGTTACGCGCGAGAGCACATCGTTCCCATGATCATCGAGAGCCGTAAGCGGTGGCCGCGCTCCGCGGGTTACGAAGAGGTTGAACTGACGCGGTGGATCGGTCATGCCCTCATTCGGATAAACCTCTGAATCTTGCGGATGGTCCACCGCGATCAACCGAAAGCGATCAGCAAAGAGGGCTTCCTCTAGTTCATTGGTGACTCGCAGTTCGTAACGACCGTTGCGCTCCTTCAGTTGATCACCGCGAATGCGAACGTACTCCACCGGATCGGGCGTGTTGTGCCGGCCGGGTTCTTCCAGGTAGCCCATCTCACCCCCGCCCATAAAATCCGTGATGAACTCGAATCGTTCGCCATTCCAGGTGTAGAGGTACGGGCACGACGAAGGCTTACGGTCAAGTTCGGTGATCGACATCGAGGTCAAACTAGCTGCAACCGCAGACTTACCAAATTCTGTTTCAGCCTGAACGACGCCAGACGGCCAGATGATTCGCACGACGTCAGCTTTTTCTCGCGGGCCTAATCCAAAGAGGACGTCCGCCGGCGCGGGAGCGGGCGATGCGGAATACGTTTCGAGTTTCTGCTGCAGGCTACCGGCCCGCAGTTCAACCTTGGCGCCCACCGCACTACGGTTGCTCACTTTGCCTGACAATTGCACGCGCACTCCGCGGTTGCGATTACCACCATCGTTTCGCGCCACGCGAAGACCGCCGCCGGGTATACCGAAGATAAGGTCCGTATCTCCATCGCCGTCGATGTCGCCAGCCGCCAGCAATCGAGTTCCGGATAATCGTTGGTTGACTGCTCCGACTTTGGTAGCAATACCGCGGGCAGTTTTGTCAGTGACCTCGGTCCAACCGTCGCCCGTGTTACGCCAGATGCGCAGCTCCACGTGGACATCACTACCACCGGCCGTTACCGCAGTCACGAGATCGAGCAGCCCGTCGTTGTCGTAGTCGATGAGTTGCGAAGCGGTGTTGTATTTCGCCGTCGGCGAATTGTCCGGAACGACAGTCTCTCCCGGTCCACGCTTGAGTTGAAAATGTTCTCGGCCATCGCTCAAAGCGAAGTAACCCGCATAGGCGCCTTGAGCAAAATAAAAGTCAGTGTACCCGTCTTTGTTGATGTCGCCGATGGCCATACTCGAAAAGACACCGAGTCTCTCGCCGCGAAGGCCGACCTCCTGAGCGACATCATTAAACGTGCCGTCGCGCATGTTGCGCCAAAGTCCCATTCCTTCATTGCTGGCTACCATGATGTCAATGTCGCGACGGTTATCGAAATCAGTAGGTACAACCGCGCGCGCGGCAACGGCGTTGGAGAGTTTTGCCGCGGCGGTTTGATCGCTGAAGGTGCCGTCGCCGTTATTGCGCATTAAGAGGCCAGGTGCTGGAGGAAACATTAAGGAGATGGTGTACAGCGTATGCGACGGCTGCTCACGCATTGTCTTATCGGTTTTTAGCGTCTCGGCTACATCGCTTCCTCCGCCAACGAAAATATCCAGATCGCCGTCGTGGTCGTAGTCAACAAAGGCGACCGATTCCGAAAGATAAGGATAGGCGGGAAGCTTTGCTTTGGCCGTTACATCCGTGAAATGGCCGTTGCCGTCGTTGTGATACAGCCCACTCGCACGATACCGCAGCACGAATAGATCGGCCTTGCCGTCGTTATCGAAGTCGCCGGCCACGGCGGCGGTACCTACACCGCCCGCCGTGTTCGCCAGATCACCTGATTGCGCGGTTACATCTGTGAACTTTCCGCCGTCGTTGCTATAGAGCCGCTGCGCGGTACTTGCCACTTCAAGCAGATCCAGGTCACCGTCGCCGTCATAGTCGAAGAGCACGACAGCGCCGCTCATTTGTTCGAGTATTGGATCCGTAAAAGGCCATTCACCTCCAGACGGAAGTGCAGTCGCCGTTACGTCTTTGAAAACAACATCAGGAATCCGCTTGTCTACAAGCTCTGGCTCGGCGCCCGTTGATGCCACTGCTTCCGCATAGCGGCCCTGTTCGAGGTAGTTGTTTCCGATAGTGGTTGCGCTGCCGCGCTCGCGTAACTGTTTGAAGCGCTCCGTGACACTCAGTCCTTCGTCGCGCTGACCGGACCGCATCAGCGCTTGGCCCAGGCTGTAGAGCGCGGTGGCGTTGTAGGGCTCAGCGGCCAGAGCCACACGGAACGCTGCAATCGCTTCCGGATATTTTCGTTGCTGGGAGTAAATCTGACCGACGTTGATATTTGTGCCCACGTCGTTTGGATCGATCTTCAGCACGCGTTGAAAAGCAGTCAGGGCATCGTCGATCCTACTCTGCAATTTGGCGATCAGGCCGAGTAGGTACAGCGGCTGGGGAGCGGTGGGCGCGAGCGTTGCAGCCACCTGAGCTTGCCGCTGCGCTGCAGGCAGATCAGGAATATTGAATAACGCGATGCTGAGATTGATCTGGGCCAAGGTTAGTTTCGGATCAATCTTCAGTGCGTTCCTAAATGCCTCGGCACCTTCCTTGTGTTTGAACTGCTCGAGCAGCGCGACGCCAATGTTGTTGGCGCGATAGGCATCCTCGCGCGCTGTGGGCGGTGGACTAGACGGCGTCTGCTGCTTGGCTAGCGATCTGCTGGATGGGCCTGAGATGAAGAGGCTGGCGATAAAAACCCAGACAATAAGCGATCTGATGTTCATGGATAGCTAGAACCTACGGTCCGGGATTGATGTTCGCGGGCTTGATGTCCGCGGGAATGAATTGCCGATCGATCAAATCTTTCATGGCGATTGGTCTTTCCAGAATTCCCACTTTCACCGCCATGTCGTTGATCTGCTGCAAGTCTTCGTCGGTTGGCGTCAGCATTCGATAGCTTACTCGGTTAGGCGGTTGCGTCAGCACGTAGCGAATTAGTTTCTCATCCTGTCGGAAATACGGCGCCACTACCTTTGCTGCTTCCAAACGATGGCCCTCGGCCCATTCACCGCTTTCTGCAATACCGCGCACCAGATCACGCACCACTTCAGGCCGTTCCCGAATCAGTTTCTCGGTCACTACCAGTACGCAGGAAATAAAGTGCGGCCAAATGTCTTTTGCATGGTAGAGGACACGGCCGCTGCCGTCGAGTTCAGCCTTAGCTGCATGCGGTTCACCAACGAAGTAGGCGTCGATGGCTTTGGCTGCTAACGCCCCGGGCATGTCGGGCGGCGGTAGTTCGACGAAGTGGATTTCATCAGGTTTCACACCCTGGTCTTCCATTAGTTTCCGGATGACAAGATACTGATTGCTGTACTTGCTCGGTATCGCGAAGGTCTTACCGCGGAGGTCCTTGAGACTTTCTGCCGGTAAATCTTTGCGGACGATCACCGTCGAGCCGTCGCGATGTCCGAGATAAACAATCTTAACGGGCACACCTTGTTCGCGCAGTTTCATTGCGAGTGGCGCGATCATAAAAGTCGCGTCCAGCCGTCCACCCTTTACCGATTCAACCACGGTTGGAAAGTCAGTAAAACGTTGTGACTCAAAACGATTTGTGGCGCTGGTTCGGGTGGCGAAATCGGTTACGGGACAAGTTAAGTGACAGGTGACGGGCAAGTAACCGACCTTTAGTTCATGCAGCGACGCGCTCTGACCGCCTCCCGGAGTTCCCGAGCGCTGCCACGGTTTAAATCTCACCAGAGCGAGTATCGCGATGAACGCGACGATGCCAACGATCCAGCGTGTGAATGGTGAGCGAAGCATTTATGGTTCTCCAGAATTCTTTGAACTTAGTACTTTGAACTTGGTACTTAGTACTTTGACGTCTGCGTCGTGTCGCAATTTCGGATTTTCCTCTGTGCCACCTCTGTGTTCTCTGTGTCTCCGTGGTGAATTCACTTGGAGTTACGACTCACCACAGAGGGACAGAGGTCACAAAGGATGCACAGAGAGTTCAAAATGCGACACTACCGACGTCTGAGATCGCTAGTCCGTCGCGGACTAATGAAGGCAAAATATAAGTTCTAAGTACAAAGCTCCAGGCACCGGCACAAAGTACAAAGCTCAAAACCCAGGGGGCTTATTTTTGTTCAAGTCCAAATTCAGCCAAAATAGCGTGGACTGTTTCTACCACGACGGGATGCGTCAACTCCCTCGGCTTCGGGACTGCCATCCGCAGCTCGCGGCAGATACGCGCCGGTCGGTCCGAAAGAACCAGAATGCGATCCGCGAGCTGGGCCGCCTCTTCGATATCATGAGTAACCAACACCACTGTACGCGGCAGTTCTTTCAACATGCGAACCAACTCTCGTCGCAGACGCAGCCGCGTCAAATAATCAAGCGACGAAAAAGGCTCGTCTAATAGCAGTACGTCGGTATCACCAGCGAGCGCCCTTGCCAACTCCACTCGTTGACGCATTCCTCCGGAAAGCTGATGGGGATAATGGGCGCCAAATTCTTCGAGATTTATTAGCTGCAGCATCTCCTTGAGTTGACGATCTCGTTTCCCCTCATTATTAAGATCGCGCAGCCCCAGGGCGATATTTTGCTCCGCGGTTCGCCACGGGAAAAGGCTATCGTGTTGGTAAACCATCCGGACGCGGCCCGAAGAAACAACCCTTCCCGAAGTCGGCTTTAAGAATCCCGACAACAGATTGAGCAGGGTTGTCTTGCCACATCCCGAAGGACCGACCACAGCGACGAATTCACCTCGTGATATTTCGAGAGAAAGATCGCGGAACACCTCAATCGCATCGAACTTAACCGAGGCGTTTTCGATGCATAGTGGTTTATCCTTCATAGCCCCAGCGAACGCTCTGAATCCTGGTTAATCTCATTATCACGCGGTCAATCACCATTCCAATGAAGCCGATTACAATCATGCCGGCTACCAACAGATCCATTCGCAGGCCATTGCGAGCGTCCCAGACCGCAAAGCCAAGTCCGTCACGTCCGGCGATCATCTCCGCAGCAACTACTACTAACCATGCAAGACCCGCGGTAACTCGCAGGGAAGTGATGAGCTGCGGCGCAATTGCGGGAAGCGTCACTTTGGTTAACATCTCTAAATTGGTGAAACGGTAGTCCTGTGCCACGCGGAAATACACCGACGGAATATTGGCGACCGCCGCTAACGTGCCGAGCACGATCGGAAAGAAACAGGCCATGAAGATCAGAAAAACCGCCGGACGGTCTCCGATGCCAAACCAGAGAATTGCGAATGGTATCCACGCAAGCGGCGAAAGGCTGCGAAAAAAATTAACAGTCGGGAGCAGTGCATAACGGGCGCGAGCATGACGCCCAAGCCACAATCCTGCAGGCACACCGAGAATGACCGCGAGCAGGAAGCCGGTAGTAACGCGGAAGAGCGAAGCCACCAGATCACTCAACAGGCGTCCGGTGCGTATCTCTTCACCCAAACCCTTGGCTACGGCCCAGGGAGATGGAAAAACTGATTCGGGAAATACACGCAACAGCCACAGCGCCGACCAAACGGCGATGGCTGCAAGGAGCACTAGGATGGGAAGCAGCCGTGACTTTGAATCGAGTGGCGGTTCAGTCATCTCACTTGCTGAGTATCCGTTCCTGATTGGCTAGAATTTTCTCCTGATTGGCGACCACCGTATCGAGTTTCGCCTGATTGGAAAGAATCGCCTGCTGATTGGAGATAATGATTTCCTGGTTCCGGAGCGCCGCGTCTAGTTTCTCCTGGTTGGCTTTGATCTGTGCCTGGTTCTCAAGAATAGTCTGCTGGTTCGCGATGATTGTTTGCTGGTTAGCTGACATTTCATCAGTCGACATTCGCTTCTCCTTCGATCTTTGAGGTCACTCGAGCTGGTAGATAGTGCGTGATCGTAGCCCTTCTCCACAATCCAGGAGTCATACTTTAGTTGGAGACGTTAGTCGCCCAAAGGGTGCAGAGCCAGCCGCACCCGATGTGCTATCTTGACGATTCAAACCAGACTGGCCAACTGTTATCCTGGGTCATCCCGATCTCTCGCGCAGACCTTGCTACAGGTGAGAATTAGACTCCCGCACAAACATCAAGCTGCAGTTGTTTTGCTCCTCGGCATACTGTTGCTGACGGCGACGTGCCGGTCGAGCGGGAAACTGCCGGCCAAGTCTTCCAAAGAATACAACGAAGTGGTGCGCGCCTTTTACATCGGCCTGGCAGCGCTCCAGGTTGGCGACGATGTGCGCGCCGATGCGAAGCTCAATGAAGTGACCCAACTTGTGCCCGCCGAGCCTGCAGGATGGGCCAACTGGGGACTGCTTGCTTTACGTCAGCGAAATTTTGACCCGGCTGCAGAAAGATTGGAGCACGCGCGAACGCTGGCGCCTGATAACGATCAAATCTATTACCTTCTTGGTTTACTTGAGAGTAGCAGAGGGCGTTCAGCCGAAGCAGTCACGGCACTCCGAAAAGCCAGCGAGATAAATCCTCATAACCTCCTGGCGTCCTTCAAACTTGCGGAGGAAATAGAACGACTGGGTAGTGACAGTAGTGAATCCGAATACCAGCAACTCATCCAAAAGATGCTGGAGACTCAGCCAAACAATTTAGCCCTCCTGCTTGAACTCGGACGAATCTCGGCAAAGCGCGGCGATGCTGAAACCTTTCATCGCGTGGTCGGACAACTCGCGGCCCGTTCGGCGGTTTGGCCTCCCGAAGTGCAACAGCAAATGAGCGCCTTGGAAACAGCGGCGGCTTCCGATATTCAAGCCGCGGCAACGCGAGTCGCTTTTCTTCGTAACGTTCTGGTGCGTGTCTCGGAATATCGCAACGATCTGTCAGTCATCAAACCGCCACCGGGTGAAGAGGCCCAACCGTTCACCCATTTCCTCAGACTGGAGTCACCGACGTTTGCACCTGCGCCCGCAGATGCGGCAATCAGCTTTTCGGCTGAGGCCTTGCCATATACTCCGGCGGGCAAGTGGAGTTGGATTGGCGCGATCTCAACCAACGGCGAAGGCGCATCGACCATTGTGGTGGCTAACGAAAAAGAAGTGCGCGTCGGCGACATGAGCTTTCCGTTTCCGGGTACAGGAGCGGAGAATCACGGCGGAAACAACCCGGGCGAGGCCTCGAGCGTTCAACCGCGCCGGAATGGGATTGTCGCTCTCGATTTCAACTACGACTTCAAAACTGATCTGGTCCTGGCAGGTGCTGGTGGCGTTCGTCTGCTGAAGCAAGAAAGCGCAACAAAATTCACCGATGTAACCGCACAAACAAAGTTGCCTGCAACAGTCCTGACCGCGGACTACACCGGCGCATGGGCCGCTGATATTGATTTGGATGGTGACCTCGATGTCGTGCTCGGTGCGGAGCGAGCTCTGCCAGACGTTCTGCGAAATAATGGTGACGGCTCGTTTGCGGAGATTCACCCGTTTGCCGGGGTCGCCGGCATACGTGGTTTTGTTTGGGCAGACCTCGATGGAGATGGGGATCCTGATGCCGCGCTGATTGACGATAAGGACCCGAGTATTTTCGAGCACAAACTTCATGTGTTTTCCAACGAGAGAAGCGGGCAGTTCAAAGAGCGCGAGTTGCTTTCGGGGTTACCAGCGTTCAGCGCGATTAGCGTTGGTGATCTCAATCACGATGGAGTTTTGGATTTAGTCGCGGTCCAGTTAGACGGCAAGATTATTCGGCTTTGCGACAAGGACGAGGGCCAGGGGTGGGAAACTGCGCAGATCGCATCCTTTGACAGGGCCGCGATGTACCTTCATCGAGACCAATACCTTTATGTGATCGATCTGGATAACAACGGCGGCAATGACTTATTACTCACTTTTGGTGAAGACCCGCTTGGCAAAAACACTCCGGGCGGGATTTGCTGGCTGAGCGAAGGAGAAAACAAGTTCACCTTACTTCAGAGCGTGAACCCTCCACCTGGAATTGAGCACGCTGATTGGATTGGTCCCGATTTGGTCTTCCAGCCTGAGGATGTGAATGCAGATGGTCGACTCGATTTAATCGGGATAACCGCTGGCCGTCCGGTCCAGGCAATCAATCACGGTACAAAGAACTATCACTGGCAGGCAATTCGGCCGCGCGCCGCGCAGGCGTCGGGCGATCAACGCATCAACAGCTTCGGCATCGGTGGCGAGATGGAGATTCGCGCCGGACTGCTGCTGCAAAAGCAATTAGTTACCGGCCCGGTAGTTCACTTTGGCCTCGGAGAACAAACCGGCGGCGATGTTGTGCGCATCGTTTGGCCTAACGGCGCAGTGCGCGCGGAGTTTGAAACAAAAGCGGATCAAACCATCCTTGCCGAGCAGCGTTTGAAAGGCTCATGCCCGTTTCTTTTTGCTTTCAACGGCAAAGAGATGAAGTTTGTGAAAGACACTGTGCCCTGGAGTTCAGCCATTGGTCTGCGAATCAATACGCTGGGTACAGCCCGAGTCGAAGCCACCGAAGAGTGGTACAAGATCGGCGGCAATGAGCTCATCGGCCGCGATGGCTACTACGATCTGCGCATCACTGCGGAGCTTTGGGAAACCTATTACTATGATCAATTAGCGCTGATGACGGTGGATCATCCAGTGGGAACTGACATCTTCGTCGATGAACGCTTTGTTATTCCGCCGGCGAAGTTGGCAATCACCTCCGTGGAGACGCCGCACAAGGTCGCGCAGGCATTCGATGACAACGGAAACGACGTGACAGATGTCGTCAGCGCTCTAGACGAGAAGTATCTTGATAATTTTGGCCGCGGTCGTTATCAGGGCGTCACGCGTGACCATTATGTCGAGCTCGATCTCGGCGCTGAGGCGCCGCAGAATGGGCCGCTGTGGTTGATTGCTAAAGGGTGGATGCACCCGACTGATTCTTCGATCAACGTAGCGATCAGTCAGGGAGCGGAGGTGCATCCCCAGGCATTGAGCATGGAAGTGCCCGATGGCAAGGGAGGTTGGATCGTGGCGCAGCCGAACCTGGGCTTTCCCGCCGGACGCAAGAAAATCTGTCTATTTGATCTCACTGGCGTTTTCCGTCCGAACACACCGCACCGATTGCGTCTGCGTACCAATCTGGAAATCTTTTGGGATTCCATCGAATGGGCAAAGGGGCGCCCAGACAGTCAGCTAACAACGGTCCTGATTAATCCCGCAGTAGCCGACCTGCATTATCGCGGCTATTCAGTGATCGGTAAGCGGAACGCTTCCTCGCCGGAAGTGCCTGACTACAATCAGATGTCGAGTTCAAAGCAGATCTGGCGAGATCTAATCGGTTACTACACGCGGTTTGGTGACGTGCGCGAGCTGTTGCAAAAGGTTGACGACCGCTACGTAATCATGAATGCCGGCGACGAGATGTCACTTCATTTCCCCGAGCAACCACCACCGCCTGCCGGTTGGGTGCGTGACTACGTCTTCATGGGCGATGGCTGGATCAAGGATGGTGATTACAATTCCACCTTCTCCAAAACTGTCTTGCCGTTGCCCTATCACGCTAAGCAGGAATACACGACCCCACCGGGCAAACTCGAAGATGAATGGGTCTACAAACAGCACGCGGAAGACTGGCAGAAGTATCACACGCGTTACGTGACGCCTGAAGTTTTTCGGAGCGTCCTGAGGTCGCAGGGAAATTAGATGACACCGGGACGCTCCATCAGAGTCGGGTTGGCTCTCCTTTTCATCGCGCTGCTGGCTACGCCTCTGGTACTCAAGCGTTTGGCGGCGCGCCGCGAAACCGGCAAAGCAAAACTCGAAGCCAGTCAGGCCATGGCGCGCTACGGCTTTCATCTTCAAGAAGTAGCGCAGGCTTCAGGGATAACCTTCATTCATCAGGCTCCTACCCTGGACCATAAGCTTGATCACATCATGCCCCAGGTTGCGTCGATGGGCGCCGGCGCTTCAATTGTTGATTTTGATCGCGACGGTTGGCAGGACATTTACCTGACGAACAGCGGTGAAGGCAGCAAAAACTGCCTGTACCGAAACCTTAGTGACGGCACTTTCAAAGACGTAGCCCAGGAGTTGGGAATCGCAGACGTAAATCAAGCCGCGACCGGTGTCTCGATGGGAGCGGTCTGGGGAGATTATGACAACGACGGCTTCGAAGATCTGTTCCTCTACAAGTGGGGCCGACCCGAACTATTCCACAACGACGGTGGTCGTCACTTCACGCGCGTTAGCGAACAAGCCGGCCTGCCTGCCTGGGTGAACGCCAATACGGCCATTTGGTTCGACTACGATGGCGATGGCCTGCTTGATCTTTTCATCGGCGGTTACTACTCGGAAAGCGTCGATCTGTGGCATTTGCAGACGACGAAGATCATGCCGCAGAGTTTCGAGTACGCTAAAAATGGAGGGCGCAAGTATCTCTACCACAACCTGGGGAATGGAAAGTTTGAAGAGGTTAGCGCAAAACTGGGAATTAATAGCCGGCGCTGGGCTCTTGCTGCTACTGCTGCCGATCTGCAGGGTACCGGCCATCAGGATTTGTTTGTGGCGAATGACTACGGCGTTTCCGAACTCTACTTCAACGACGGCAAGCGATTTCGTGAAGTGGGCGAAGAGACTGGCGTCGGCTTTGCTCCGAAGAGTGGCATGACCGCGGCGGTTGGCGACGTTTTCAATCAAGGTCAATATGCCGTTTATGTTTCAAACATTTCGGAAGACGGCGTGCTGATTCAAGGCAACAACCTTTGGGCGCCGCGAACCGGCACCACCGGAGCTAGCTTGCGTTACGATAATTTGGCGCGGGCGTTGGGCGTTGAAATGGGTGGCTGGAGTTGGGGAATGCAGTTTGGTGATCTTAACAATGACGGCACGCTCGACGTCTACCTGACCAACGGTTATGTCTCGGCAGATCGAGAGAAAAGTTATTGGTACGACTTTTCAAAAATCGCCGGGGGTAACAGTTCGATCATCGGCGACGCTGCCAACTGGCCGGCAATGGCAGGGCGCAGTTTGTCGGGTTACCAACAGAAGCGGGTTTGGTTGAATGACGGCGCCGGCAAATTCAATGACGTCGCGCAGGCAGTCGGGGCTACTGACACCTTTGATGGACGCTCGGTTGCGCTCGCCGACCTCTGGAATCGTGGCGTGCTCGATGTAGTCGTTACCAATCAGCGTGGACCTCTGCTGATTTATAAGAACACTGTCGTACCGGAAAACAAGTGGATCGACTTCGAGCTCGAAGGTGCTGCCAGCAATCGGAGCGCGCTCGGCGCCGAAGTTAAGGTGTTATGGAACGGTCGCCAACAAGTGCAGACGGTTTCCGGTGGCAGCGGCTTCTGTTCCGAGAACCAAAGACGTTTACATTTCGGACTCGGTAAGAATGCCCAAATTGAAAAAGTAGTTATTCGTTGGCCGTCCGGTAAAACTCAGACGATTGCTAATCCGATGATGGACCAGGTCAACAAGATTAAGGAGCCTGCATGAGTCAGTCTCCAAGCGAGTCAGTTACCACTCCACAATTGGCTGTGCCCAGGCCGGGAAGGTTCCGCTTCGACAACCGTTACGTCGCGCCGCTCTTCATCACCTGCATCCTGTTAATCGGTCACTTCTCCTACGGTATCCTCGAGAGCTACCAGAAGACAGCGTTGGCAATAGCCTCAGCGATCGTTGCCGAGTTGATCCTGGGTCGCATCTTTTTCGGGAAGTGGCTGAACCTTGCGAGCGCGTACATTACCGGAATCAGCGTCGGCATTCTGGCTCGGTCACCGGCTTATTGGCCGTACGCCCTTGGTAGCCTGATCTCGATAATGTCGAAGTATGTACTGCGAGTGAAAGGGCGCCACATTTGGAATCCTTCCAATTTTGGCATCGCAGTCTTGTTGTTATTGGCGCCGGAAGCAATGTCGGTTCTGAGCATTCAGTGGGGTAACAATCTGCTTCCGATTGTAGTCATCTGGACGCTTGGATCAATCATCATCTGGCGCGCGCGACGATTTCATATCAGCGCCACTTACGTTCTTTCGTTCCTCCTGTTTGCGTTTTTGCGCGCCGGTATTACGCAGCATCCCTGGCAGGCAGAAGTAGCCCCGATCACCGGACCAATGTATCAACTTTTTGTTTTCTTCATGATTACCGATCCAAAAACAACTGTTCGGACGCGGATGGGCCAGTGCGTGGTGGCGTTCTGTGTGGCTCTGGCAGAGTTTTTTCTTCGCTTGGACCAGGTAGTAAACGCTCCTATCTTTGCACTGTTCTTTGTGGGACCAGCGGCGAACTTGATTGAAATATGGTGGGATTCACGGCGGAAGAAGGTCCAGGTGTCATGAGGTCAGTACCACCACGCGGTAGTGGGTGGGTCTTTCGATTGCAGCAATCGACAATTGACAATCCGATCACCCATCCGCTACCGCGTGGTGGCACTGACCCCATTGAAATGGAGAACTTAGAAACTGATGCGACGTCGCATGATCATCTTTGGCTCGTTACTTTCATTGTTTGTGTTCTCGGCGTGTAAAGAGTCGGCTCCACCGGCCAATGCGCCCGCCGCTGAAGTTGCGAACCAGACGCCTTCGCCCTCACCGATCCCAGGACTTCCGCGTCCTTCAGGTCCAATTGAATTCACCGATGTATCAGCGCCGGCCGGAATTCATTTCAAACATAACAGCGGCGCATTCGGCAAAAAGTATCTGCCTGAAACTATCGGCACCGGCTGCGCCTTTCTTGATTTCGACAACGACGGCTGGCAGGACATCTTGATCGTTAATTCAACGGCCTGGCCGGAACGGAAAACTCCGCGAACCGTCCTCGCGCTTTATCACAATAGCCAGGATGGCACCTTCACGGACGTCACTGCTCAGGCGGGTCTTGCAATCCCGATGTATGGCATTGGTGTAGCGGCGGCGGATTACGACAACGATGGAAACGAGGACATCTATATCACCTGCGTCGGGCCCAATCATCTGTTTCGCAATTTGGGAAACGGCAAGTTTGCCGACGTGACTAGTCGCGCGGGTGTTGGTGATCCATCGTTCTCTACCGGCGCGGCATGGTTCGACTATGACAACGACGGCCGGCTGGATTTGTTTGTCGCAAACTATGTCGACTGGACTGTGGAAACTGATCAGCTTTGCTCACTCGATGGGAAAAACAAATCATACTGCACCCCACAATCCTACAAAGGACAGAGTCCGACGCTTTACCACAACCGCGGCAACGGTACTTTTGAAAACGTTACGCAACGTGCCGGGCTTAGTGATCCCAGCTGTAAAGCACTGGGGGTAGCTCTGCTGGATTACAACGGGGATGGTTGGATGGACCTCTTCGTCGCCAACGATACTGAGCCAAACCGGCTTTATAAGAACAACGGCAACGGAAGCTTTACTGATGAGGCAGTTACGTCCGGCGTGGCATTCAGCGAAGCCGGCACGGCCCGGGCAGGAATGGGTGTCGATGCCGGCGATTACGACGGATCAGGAAGGCCGGGGATTGTAATCGGGAATTTCACGAATGAAAGCATGGCCCTCTACTCGAACGATGGTACCGGCCTGTTTACTGACGAAGCCTCCAAATCAGGAATTGGGAAAATGTCGGCCCAGTCGCTGACGTTTGCGGTTTTTTTCTTCGATTACGATTTGGATGGTTTGCTGGATGTGTTTGCTGCGAACGGTCACGTTTCCGATGACATCAGCGTGGTCCAGCCGAATGTAAAATACGCGCAGCCACCACATCTATTTCACAATAAGGGCAAGAAGAAATTCGAAGAGATGACGGGAAAGCTGGGACGGGCGCTACAGCGATCCATTGTCGGACGCGGCGCTGCCTATGGCGACTTTGATAACGACGGCGACCTTGACCTATTGATTACGTCCAACAATGGACCTGCGCGGTTGCTGCGAAACGAGAATGCTAACCAGAATGATCTCATCCGCGTCAGGACAGTTGGCACGCGATCAAATCATGACGGAATTGGCGCTAAGCTCACGCTGAAAACTGCCGCGGCTAAGTTCACCAATATGGTGAAAACAGGCTCGAGCTACTGCTCACAAAGCGAATTGCCGGTTGTGTTTGGCCTGGGCCCTCCGGCTGAAGGCCGCGTTTTGAGTTTGGAAATCATGTGGCCCAGTGGCGTCAAAGATACAATAACTAACTTCAAGCCCAACGAGTCGCTGACCGTTCAGGAAGGGAGGGGGATTATCGCGAGCGCGCCGATTGTTTTTGCTCGACCAACAGCGACGCCCACGCCGACACCGCAAGCTTCTCCGCATTAAAGTCATAAAGAGCGGGGCAAGCCAGCCTTCCTGATCCTTAGCTGACTATAGTTGAGTTGTGATCTCCGGCTGGTAGGCTTTCAACGCGACGAAAATCGCTCCGGTTACGAAACCTCCAGGTCAGGAAGTCGGGCTTGTCCCCCGCTCTTTGTGACTTTAATCCCTGCCAACTCCCAGCGCATCCGCCACGCGATTGATGTAGTTGAACCAGGAGGCGATCAAAGTGATTTGCAGAATCGCCTTGTCGTCAAAGCCCACCTTGCGTAAGCCATCATGGTCCGTTGGCGAAATACGCGTTGCATCCTTAGTGATCTGAACTACGTAATCGAGCATGGCGCGATCCTGTTCGGTGATCGGCGCGGTTGTGTAGTCAGCTTCCAACGCCTTGACCATCTCTTCATCCAACGTGACGCGACGCAGAAACTCTGCGTGAGACTCGATTCAATAGTGACACCGGTTAGTAACTGAAACGAGCGTCGCGATCATCTCGTGCTGGTGACGCTGTAGAGGGAGATCCGGCGACAGCAAAGACCCATACGTAGCAAACGCATGAAACAACGCGTCGGGAATTAAGCTGTGAGACTCAACGATTCCGGCTGATTCACCGTCGGCAGTTGGATGCACCGGCGTTGCGTACTCAATGGGATACAAATCCTTTTGTGCCTCGGAAGCGGTTCGCACTTTTTCGTCTGTGGAAGCCGGAACAGTCTTGATCCAGGTCATAACGTCTTATCCTCTATGAAGTCGGTACCACCTCGCGGTAGCCGGTGGGTCTCTTGATTGCAGATTGCCAAGTGCCGATTTCGGATTGGTATCTGCAGTAAGCGCTAAGCGACCTTAGGCAATCGCAAATCGAAAATCCGAAGACCCCAACCGCTACCGCGCGGTGGTAGTGACTCATTCGCCACATCAAGCCTGTTTACCTGAGCGAAACAGAAGGTAATAAACTGGCAAACCCAGGGCGACAACTGCGACACCCAAGGCTGACTCCTTCGGATGATGCCCGCCTAAAAGAAATAGCAGCAAGGCGATTAAGAGCAAAAATATTATGGGCGTTACTGGATAACCCGGCGTACGGTAAATTACAGCTTGATGTTCGCGGCGGCGAAACACAAACAGCGCGGCAACCGTGAGCGCAATGAAGATAACGACGATAAAAACAAAATAAGACATGATAGTTTCGAAGGTGCCGGCGAGTACCAGCAGCGAGGCCAGCACCGCTTGAATGATAATCGCGCGCGCGGGAGTGCCGTAGCGGCGATGAATGACAGCGGCAGCTGGAACGAACAACCCATCACGAGCCATTGCAAAATAAACACGCGGCGCCGACATGACCACCGCGACCAGGCTTCCCGTTACCGCCACAATCACAATGGTCGACAATACCTGACCGCCAAGGCGCCCAAACAGTACCTCACCTGCCTGCGCCGCGAAAGTTTCTCCTGACGTCACCTGTTCCAGCGGCACAAGATAAATGAACGCCGCGCTGGTCAGAATGTAAACGACAGTGAGAATTGTAACTCCATAGACGAGGGCCCGCGGTAAGGTGCGCTCCGGGTCGCGCACTTCTCCTGCGAGCTTACTCAGATCCCACCAGCCGCCGAATGAAAAAAATGCTCCCACGATAGCGCCCGCCAATGCGCCTAACAATGCTTCCGATCCCGGACGCTGGGCCATGAGCGGAGTGAAGTTTGACCAGTTGCCGACCCTTAAGCCAAAGGCCCAAATGATCAGGAAGGCAAGCAGACCCAGCTTGATTACAGTAAGCCAGCGAATTATCCAGCCTCCAAGATTTACTCCGCGCATGTTGATTAGGGCGACCAACAAAATCGCGCCAATGGCCACCAGTTTTTGCGTGGTTGGCGAGAGGGCGAAGATGTAGCCAACATAACTTGCCAGGCCAACCGCCAGAACCGCCGTCACTCCGGGATCCATCACCAGCAGGGCCATCCATCCATACAGGAAAGCCACTGGCTTTCCATACGCTTCGCGCAGGTAGACATAACCACCGCCCGCTTCGGGAAACCGCGCCGCCAATTCGCCGTAACAGAGTGCGCCGCACAACGCCATTCCGCCCATAAGCAGCCAGACGATCAGCAACCATCCTGGCGAACCAAGCGACTTCGCCATACCAGCGGGCGTCAGAAAAATTCCGACGGCTATCACTTCACCGACGATGAGAGCCGTAGCCGTGCGCAAACCAATCTGTCGTTTTAGTTGACCGGAGTTGCTCAAGGGGATCGTTAGAACGTAACTCGTGCTGCCAACTGAAACGCGCGTGGACCACCGGAACCAAATACTCCGCCGGCTGTTGTGACAGGTTGACCAAAACTCGATGAGCGGAGGAAACCGGCGCTGGTTGGGTCGTTGCTGTCGCGCACCAACACATTTGAGAACCCGGAATAGTTTGACTTCGAAAAACCCAACACGTTGGTGACGTTGAAAAGGTTGAAGACTTCGATCAACGGTTCAATCTTAACGCGCTCTCCGAGTTTGAAAGTTTTCGAAAGTCGCAAATCAAGCGAACTAAAGTTGTCGCTGAAGCGCGCCTGGTTTGACACCAGTGGCAACGGCTGACCCCCGAAGCCTCCGGCGGCATTTAGTTGACTGATAAAAGCATTAAGCTCAGCGCCTGTGTGGAACAATCTACCACCGGCATTGCGCTGCAGCTGGGGAATCCGCTGTCCCCCTCCGGGTACCAAAATATCCATTGGCACACTGGAAGCCAGTGTCAGGATGGGCGAAAGGCGGAAGCCGGCGGGCAAATCAAAGAGTCCTGAGAACGTGAAACGGTGCCGCTGATCGTTTGGAGTCGGGCCGTATTCCAACTGCAGATTGTTGGGGTTTAGTGGTCCGTTGGAAAACGGAATCTGATCGTCGTTAGCGTAGTTGAAGGCCTTCGATAAAGTGTATGAAGCGCGGAATTGATGTTTATGTGAAAACCGTTTTTCGAAACTAAGGAGCAAGCCGTCGTACTTAGTCTTCACACTCGACTCGAGATTGACTACCGAGTCTGGGCCACCCACGATCGGATTGAAGACAGTGCCGATAGTGCGACCGATGATGAAATGCGTGCCGAAGTTATGCAGGTAGTCTGCGCGCACAACGTAGTTCTTGCCAAACTCGCGTTGAATGCCAAGATTCATCTGCTGCACCATAGGATTCTGCATGGCGTTATCGATGATGTTGATTCCTCCCGCACCGGCGCCCGGAAGAATAAAGCCGGTAAAGGGATTGGCCAGGGTTGGAGCGGGCGGAGGAAATTGACCACACGCTGGATCGAAGAGGCACGGCGGTGGAATGAAAAACACATTGCCGGCTTTCACCTCAATCGGCAAAGCGCGACCATCCAGTCCGCGTTCCAGTGACTGAATTTCAAGCGTGATGCGATCGTAGTAAATGCCATAGCCTCCATGCAGACTCATGCGGCCATCCCGGCTGGCGTAATTGAAGCCGACACGAGGCCCAAAGTTATTGCTGTCGCGTCCACGTGTTCCATGCAGAAAAGGCAAGATTATCGGATTGAGTTGATTAGTCCGGCTGATGTTCTTGACGTCGGTGTCGAGTTCGTAACGTAGACCGAGGTTCAGCGTGAGCTGTGGATGAATACGCCAGTCATCCTGGATGTACCCGGCCAGGTAGGTGCTATCCGCATTCGGAATAAGTAACGGTTCAGTTGGTTTGCCGCTGCGCAGCGTTACTGCGAAAAGGAGATCGTTGTCGTCAACTCGGCCATCGCCGTTGCGATCAAAGTCTGGAAAGTCTTCGATCATCTCGACGCGACCTGACTGGAAAACTCGTAAATCGAAGTCAGCATCAACACGCTGAATCTCACCGCCTACATTCAAAGTGTGACTGCCTCTGACCAACGAGAGTGTGTCGGTGAACTGCAAGCGGCGTTGGTTGGTTCCCTGCGGCACGCGAAAAGATGCACCGTCCTGGATGCTGGGAAATGTAAGCTGCGGCCCCGGCGCTACCGGTTCGATGTCGTCGAAGAAGGTGCTAAAACCAAAATTGAAACTATTCACCGTGAGCGGATTGATAACGCGGGTGTAGTTCGCCAGAAGAGAATGCGTGTTGTTGACGCTCGTTTGACGCTGAGCGGCGGAACCGATCGCGCGATCCAGAGTGCTGGGAGCGACATCGTCGGCACGCTGCAGCGAATAGCGAAAGAACAAGTGGTCCTGGTCGCTCGCCTGCCAATCCAGTCGTTCAGTGCTTAACAAATCATTTAGCGGCGCGTCCGCGAAAGTCCGTCTGATCGTGCGTGATGCCAGATCTCTCGAGCCTACCAGCGCCGCGCCGTCTTGATTGCGATATTCAATGGAACCAAAGAACCACGCGTGGTCTTTGCGAATGGGGCCGCCTAGTGTGAAGGCGTATTGTTCCCGGTCGAAGGGTGGAGTTTCGGCCAGGCCCCGGTCGAATGTCGCCGGCAGACCTTGCAATGCGCGGCTGCGGAAGTAGAACGAACCGGAGCCGTGAAACTCGTTTGAGCCTGCCTTGGTGACGATATTAACTACTGACGAACCGGATCGGCCCAGCTGGGCGGAGAAACGGTTGGTGGCAATTTGAAACTCCTGCACTGCTTCCTGCGAAATGTTTTGTACTTGTCCGCCAACCACATCATCGTTGTCGTCCGCGCCATCCACCGTCACATTGCCACCGCGACCAAGTTGGCCCGCAGACGAAATCACTACCGTGTTGCTCTTGGTTGGATCGAAGTTCGGCGCTGGTGAGTTGCCGGGAATGAGTAGCGCCAGCTCGAGGAAATTGCGGCCATTCAGCGGAAGGTTTCCAATCTCAAAATCGCGTACGACGCCGTCAACTACAGCAGTAGTCTTGTTCAGCAATTCATAATTAAACCGATCGTCCAGGGTCACCGTCTCTTGTATGGTCACGCCCAGGGGCACTTCAATATTGAAAGTTTGTCCTACCTGCAGGTTAATGCCGGGAATGCTCTGCTCTACGAAACCTTTGGCCT
Organism: Pyrinomonadaceae bacterium; assembly: GCA_035472495.1. GTDB lineage: Bacteria > Acidobacteriota > Blastocatellia > Pyrinomonadales > Pyrinomonadaceae > PSRF01. The sequence goes on from DATIPD010000013.1 coordinate 624,042, forward strand.
GCACCTTCAGGTCGTAAATGCCGGCGGCGAGATTGGTCATCGCAAAGAATCCGGCGCCGTTGCTGGTGGCCGCGCGTGTGATGCCTGTCCCTTTTTGCGTGACGGTGATCTGGGCCCCAGTCACAAGCGCATCATTTGCATCTTTGACGGTTCCACTCACACTTGCGGTTGCGGCGGGCTGTGCCGTGGCTTCCGGCGCCAGGATGCCAATGATTGTCAGGCAGGCTGCAAGCAGAAGAATTCTTTTGCAACTGAACGTCATAAAGTCCTCATTACTTGTCGAGTGAAAATAGGAACGTTGATATTGTGGGCGGGGGAAGGTTTGGAGTTTTTCGAGCCACTCATTTCCGTCAAAAGGAGAGGACCGTTCTGTCCCGAGTCTCAATGTTTGCTCAGTTGTTGGTGAGCCCAGCCCCGGGTTCAAAACCGGTCAACTCAAGGGACCTTGGCTTGGTGCAACAAGTTAGGTAGGAATACAGGCCCTTGATTTAACGAACCCGGAACTGGGAATCTGATGACTTACGCGGCGGAGATTAACAGCGAGTCACACTGGTGTCATGACCCAAAGGGAGGGGGCACGGATCAACCTAAAGTTGGAGAGGCAACGGCAGCAAGACGATCCATACCGCAGCGGGGAAAATGATTTTTTCTAGCGCAGGTGCACCAGCCCGCGTTGCAGGGCCGTGGTGGCGGCCTGGGTTCGATCAGTCACGCCGAGCTTGCTGAGGATGTTGTTAATATGACTCTTAACCGTTGCTTCGCTGATGCTCAAGCTGGTGCCTATTTCCTTATTGCTTTGGCCTTGCACAATTAGCTCGAGCACTTCCATCTCTCTGCCGGTCAAGTCAGAGCCCGACATCCTTTCGACCAACCGCTCGGCAATTGCGGCGGGAATATGTCGCGCTCCGGAATAAACGTTTCTGATTGCTGTCTCAAGTTCTTCAAAGAAAACGTCCTTCAATAAATAACCTCTGGCTCCTGCCTGCAATGAGCGGTAAATGTCTTCGTCGCCATCATAAGTCGTGAGGACAATCAGGCGAGCATCAGGAAATTCGCGTCGCACCGCAGTGATCGCTTCAACCCCACCAAGGACGGGCATCCGCAAATCAATTAGTGTCACATCCGGCTTGTGTTCGCGATACAGATCTATTGCTTGCTGGCCATTTATTCCTTCAGCGACTACTTGCATGTCCGCGACGGTATTGATCAAAGACACAAAGCCCTGCCGCACAACCGCCTGGTCGTCGACCACCATGATGGTAATTTTCTCAGCCACGATTCGTTCTCTCTCTATTCGGACCGTCGACAGATCCCTGCTTCAGCCATTAACACTACTACGTCTTAACTACTGACCGGAACATCGGCTACGACCGCCGTGCCGCCGTCTGCGCTGGACTGAACCGACAAAGTTCCCCCAAGTTGTTCTGCGCGTTCACGCATGCCGATCAACCCGAAGTGACCGGCCTTGCCATTCGGCGCCAATCGATTATCAAATCCGCGCCCATCGTCTCGTACACTAAGCTGCACACGTCGCGCAGCGAAAATCAGATTGACGGAGATTTGATGAGCGTCCGCGTGTTTCACGGCGTTATTAATTGCTTCTTGTCCGATGCGAAGCAGGTTGTCTTCTACTGCCGGCGGCAAGCGCCGAAAAGTGCCATTGACTTCCACCCGAGTCTCGATGGTTGTTTCATTCGTCAGGCGTCGTGCAGTTTCACTCAGCGCACTTCGCAGATCATTGTTCTCGAGGGCAGGCGACCGCAAGTCCCAAACATAACGGCGCGCCTCAGCGATACCATGACGAACTTGCCGCCGGGCGTTATCAAGGTGAGTGGTGGCCGCGTCCGCACCGGCGGGCATGGTGCGGGCGACTACTTCAAGTTGCACTGAGATGCCGGACATTTCCTGAGCCAGGTTGTCGTGGATCTCCCGGGCGATGCGAGTTCGTTCAGCCAGCACCGCACGAAATTGCTTTTGCATTCCCCGCACGCGCAAGCGATAGAGCAGTGACGCCAGGACTGCCATGGCCAGCAGGCAGATGGCGTAGAACCAATACGTTTGATAGAAGTACGGCCTCAAGTACAAACTGAATGCGGCGCCCGTTTGGTTCCAAACGCCATCGTTGTTGCTGGCGATTACCTGAAAGTTGTAGTTACCAGGGCGCAAATTTGTATAGTAAGCGATGCGCCGCGTGCCGCTATCAATCCAATCTTTATCGAAGCCGTCCAGCTTGTACTTAAACCTTACTTTCTCCGGAGCCGCAAAACTTGGCGCGGTGTAGTAGAACTCAAAACGCGTGGTGCCCGAAGGCAATTCAATATGGTCCGTTGGCGCGATTCGATGATCATCGATACGGATTTGCTCGATCACGACTGGCGGCGGCTGTGAATTTATTTTTATTCTCTCCGGATCGATCATCGCTACGCCCCTGATCGTGGGAAACCAAAGCTTGCCGGCAGCATCTTTCCAACCGGCCGGATCGCCACCGCCACTACATTCACGCGTCATCATCCCGTCTGCGGTGCCGTACGCCACCGGCGCGATGGAGGAAATTGTTCCATCCGCAAACTCGTCCAGCGCTTTCTTTTCAATGTGAAAGATTCCTTTGCGGCAACTCAGCCACAGGTTATTTTGACCGTCTTCCATGATGCGGTAGACAGTGTCGTCAAGCAGGCCGTTGAGCATCGTGTATGCGGTAAGCTTTCCGTCTTTCAGTCGATTCAAACCGCCGCCATTGGTACCGATCCAAAGGGTATCACTCGAGTCTTCATATAGTGAGATAACCGCGTCGCTGGTGAGTCCATCGCGGATCGTCAACGTCGTAAACTCATCGTTGCTGAATTTACTGAGACCGCCCAACGTGCCAATCCAAAGAGTCCCTTTGCTGTCCACATAAAGTGTGGTGATTAGATCGTTGGGAAGACCTTCAACTTCGGTAAATGTTTTGCAGGCTCCATCCTTCATGCGCGTCAAGCCCCCGCGCGTGCCAATCCATAAATTGCCGCGCGAGTCCCCTGCGATCGATCTCACATCATTGTTGGCCAAGCCATCGGCGGCAGTGAAGGTTTTGAACGTTCCTTGATCAAAGCGACTCAAGCCTTCCGGGGTTCCGGCCCAAAGTTTTCCTGCACTGTCGCCGAACAAGGCCAGCACAACGTTGCTGGGGAGACCGTCGCGAGTGGTGTAAACCTTGATCTGGCCGTCCTTCAACATATTCAGGCCGCCGCCGTCAGTTCCGATCCACGTGTTTCCCTCGTGGTCTTCATAGATCGACTTGATGACGTCGTTTGAGAGCCCGGTCTTTACGGTGTAGGTCGTGAACTTGGTATCTTTTAGCAGATTGAGTCCCGCGGACTCAGTACCAATCCAGAGATTGCCTTCCAGGTCCTCAAGCAGGGAGAGAATGGTGCTGGTTGAAAGTTCTTCTCCAGCACTTAGACGCGTGAAGCGTCCGTCGGTGAAGCGACAGAGTCCACTCGCAGTCCCAATCAGCAGGTCTCCGTCCTGGCCCGCGTATAGTGAAATTATCCGGTCGTTTGGTAAACCGTTATGCGTTGTGTAGGTTGTGAAGCGGTCGCGACTGAACGAGGTCAATCCTCCCAGGGAGGCGAACCACAAGCGGCCGTCCCGATCTTGTTGGATCGCTCGTACGCTGTTACTGCCCAGTCCGTCGCGAACCGTATAGTTAGTAAACGAACCGTCCTTATATCTTCCGACGCCGTATGGCGTCGCAATCCACAACGCGCCTTCAGCATCTTCGAACAACGCCTGGATGCTGCCGCCGATTAGTCGCTCCCTGGTCGTAAACGTTGTGAGTCCACCACTCTTGAAGAGCCCTAAACCGGTAGCGGTCGCGACCCAGAGATTACCCTCGCGGTCTTCATAGATCGCCTGAATGGTGTTGCTCGGCAGTCCTTCGTTGGTGGTGAACAGGGCAAAGTTCCCATTGAGCATGCGCACCAGGCCTTCGGCCGTACCGATCCACAGTGCGCCCTGACGATCTGCCAAAAGGGCGCGTACATAGTTACTCTTGAGTTGCGGAGTGTTCTGCTTGTCGAAGACTGTAAACTTTACGCCATCAAAGCGCGCCAGTCCTGACTCCGTTCCGATCCAGATGTAGCCATCCCTGGTTTGCGCGATTGCGTGAACAGTGTTTTGCGGTAAACCGTTTTCAGTGAGCCACACGTCATGGCCATATCGCGAAAGATCTTTTTGTAAATCGAGGGCGAACGCCGTCACGCTGCCGCAAAGCAGCAGAAAGAAGACAAGCGAGAGATGGTGGATAGAGCGTGCTGGGCGGCGCATCGATTAGGTCGCATTGTCGGGTTAACGCGCTCAAGATGCAATATTATCGCTCGCACAATTTCCCGGACATCGGCATCCCGCATTTGTCGACCTTGACTGAACAAATGACGAAATTTGCTCTGGACTGTAAGCAAATCACTTGTAGAATAAGCCAACGTTAGCTGTATGAATAATATTGCCGGTGAACCCTAAAACTTGATCGTGTTGCGTGAAGCAAGGTCTGTCCCACATCAATGAATTCCGGAAGAATGCGCCGTGACTTTCGTTGCAAATCTAAATATATCGGAGGCGCGTCATGAGGATGACGGTGGTAGTTCGTAGTGGAACCTTCGCCGCGCTATTACTGCTGGCTGGTTCAGTTGTTGGACAGGAGACCGCGAAGTCAGCGGATTCTTCCAAGCTGATGTATGCAGACTTTCAGAATCCTCAGGCGGTTCGGCCGGTAAGCACTCGCGGTGGAATGACCAGGCTAAATCGCTATTCACAGAATCCAGGAATCCCGCCGGAATTCCGTGGTCTCGACAAAGCGGATCCTCCCGCTCCTGCCTTTGCTCGGGTGACGGCGGACGATGTAGCGGCCGCCTTCGAGTATGAACTACGGATACCAAATGAATGGGAAGGCGTGAATCTGGAAGTGTTTGGGCAGCCCGAGAAGGATGGCAAACTGGTCGCTGACGACGTAAGCGCTTACAAGTTTATTACGTTGCGCGTTTTTGCTAAGGGACCGCAGTATCTTCGGCTCGAGCTTATTACTCGTGGTTACGGAACGAATCTCGAGTCGGGTTACCCGAGTGTGAACTTCCGGGTATCTACGGGTTTCAATACCTACAAACTCAAGCTCGACTCTTTCAACCAGCCGCAATGGGCGATGCCATTGGATCTCAAGACCGACGTACTCAAGAAATTGACTTCCGTCACGGTGGGTGTGTTTTGCGATAAATGCACGATAGAGAAGGGGACCGTGGTGGTTGATAATATTGCTTTCGAGAAATGAACCGTGGGAAGAAAAGGGGAACTGGGGAAGAGGGCAAGGGTGAACTAGTTATTCCACTTTTACCCGTTTCCCATTTTCGTTAGAACACCAGCGTCTGAATTGAGTGGGGCGGAATGTTGAGTTCGGCGGCCTGGCCCTCCAACCAAAGATAATAGGGGATCGCTTTATCGCTCTTATTCATTACCACTACCGCGACTTTCCCATCAGGATTAACGAAAGCTGTCGACAGGAGCTGACTGCGGCTGGGTGAACTCGCAATTCGCCTCGCCCCGGGGCGCGCGAACTTTGAAAAGTGGCCTATGTAGTAGTAGGAATTTGTGTAGACGAGCTGACCTGTTTTTGTATCGGCGTGCACCGGAGCGAAGCAGAAGTTCTGCACGTGATTTGGACCACCGGTTTCATCAAGCAATATGTTCCAATCCGTCCAGCCAACGGCGCCGCCGTTAAAGTCGTTGATCATTGAACTCCCGTACTGTTCGCCTAGTTTCCAATCGTTGAGTCTTGCGGCGTTGAACGAGTCGGAACAGCCTTCAGTGAAGATTAGGTTCTTATCCGGGAAAGACTCATGGACGAGTTTGATGTTGTCGAACATAGGTTCACCACCGGCCCAGGGCTCATACCAGTGAAAACCAATACCCCAGACGTAACGCGCGGCAGCGGGATCTGAGAGGATTGTACTTGCCCTTTGATAAACGAGATCCCGGTTGTGGTCCCAGGCAATTATTTTCTTTTCGCCCAGTCCCGCTTTCTTCATCGTTGGGCCAAGATAGTTTTTCAAGAAGTCTCTTTCATCTTCGGCCGAGAAAATGCACGATTCCCATCTTTGCGTCGCCATCGGTTCATTCTGAATCGTGATGCCCCAAATCGGGATGCCTTCACTTTGATACGCCTTAATGAACTTCGTGTAGTAGTTGGCCCAGGACTGAAAATACTCTGGCTTAAGTTTTCCCCCGTGAAGCATGTCGTTGTTTGTCTTCATGAACCCTGGTGGACTCCAGGGACTTCCGAAGATGGTGAGCTTTCCTTGGGTTGCGGCGAGCGCCTGCTTAATGAGAGGAATGCGAAATTCTTTATCATGCTTGACGCTAAACGACTGCAACTCTTTGTCGCCTTCGTCTACGTAGGTGTAACTGCCACTGGAGAAGTCGCAACTGTGAATATTGGTTCTTGCCAGGGTATAACCGATGCCGTTGGTCGCATCGAAGTAGGCTTTTAGAATTTCGTCGCGTTTGGGCTTCGGTAGTTTTGCAAATGTCTCGGCGGAGGCATCGGTAATGGCGCCGCCCACGCCCAGCATCGTTTGGAATTTCCTCGCGGGATCAACAAATACACAGATTTGGGTTTCCAGCGGCTGGCCCATCGGTTTGAAGGACAACTCGTCTGTACGGGTCAGGCGCTGCTTAGTATTTTCGGCGGTGGTATAGACCGTTACTTGTCTGCCCTCGAGGGAAAATGGCGTTGAGCTTTCCGAAGGTTGAAAACGCTTCGCCGCCGAAAGTTCCGCCTTCGCTAAGAGCAGTGTTGAAGACGATGCTGCCAGAAAACCACGACGATCTATTTTCATATGGTGACTTTAACAATATATTTGTGGCCTGTTAAGTGCACTACGAAAGGCGGAGTTAAGCTCCGGCAAGATTGGAAGAGAACGAGCATCATGATGAAGACAAACCTGATTTTTGTCCTGGGTATGCTCTGCGCGATCGTCGTCACCGCCAGTTCACCACCACGCGAAGTGCCTGTGTATGAAGTGTCGCGGACGGCGACACCTGTTAAGGTGGATGGAAAGCTGGATGAGACGGTTTGGACGAAAGTCTTGCCACTAAACCTGCGTAACAATATCGACGGCTCGCCAGGCGCGAAGACGGAAGCCAAAATCCTTTACGACGCCGATTTTCTGTACGTTTCCTTTCGCAGTAGTGACAAGAACATTTGGGCGACCCTAAAAAAGCGCGACGAACATCTTTGGGACGAAGAGGTCGTAGAGCTATTCGTACAGGCCGATTCAAATCAGACGAGTTATATCGAGTTGGAAGTAAATCCTCTGGGCACGATGCTGGACATTTTCATGCTCGACATTCGCAAGCCGCTCCACTATGAGAGCTGGAATAGTCAGAGACTCAGGTGGGGCGTGGAAGTGTTTGGAACAGTAGACGGGAAAGACGGCGACCGTGAGTGGACTTGCGAGATCGCGTTACCGCTGGAAGACGTCGTGACGGCTCAACATCTTCCACCTCAGCCCGGGGACCGTTGGCGCATCAATCTATATAGAACGGAGAAGCTGCCGACACCCGCGTTGCTGGCTTGGTCGCCAACATTCAAAGATGATTTTCATATCCCGGAAAGATTTGGCGAAATAGTCTTCAGTAGCAAAGTGGTTCGGTGAATGGCTGGCGGATGCGGTCCCGACAATTTGCCACGGGGCGCGCAATTTCTGGCATACTCAGCCGGCAACGAGAATCTCATTGAGGCGGATCGATGAAGGACAAAAATCACAGCCGTATTAGTGGTCCAGGAATACTCTTGCTGGTTTTGTCGACGGTTTTGAGTTTAGCCGTTGGTTCATCTGCAAAACAGACGAGCAGTAATCTCGACGTTGCCGTAAGAACGACTCAGCCGGCGAAATCAATGCCAGAAGTCTTATTCGACGACTTTAGCTATACCAATCCGAAACAACTAAAAAAGCATGGTTGGATTGTGCGCACTGCGGCTGGCTGGCCAGGCGTGCCCGGCGCAAACTGGTCTGCACAAGGCGTGTCCTTTCTGAAAGACATGGACCAGCCTCGCAACCGCGTCTTGCGGATGACATCGTCTACTGACGGCCCTGACGCGAAGACGACCCAAACTCAAATATGTCACCAGCGAAAATATTTTGCAGGGACCTACGCGGCGCGAGTTCGATTTACCGATAGTCCGGTTTCAGGATCGCCCGGCGATCAGGTGGTCCAGAGTTTTTACTTAATTAGCCCACTGAAGGCCCCGATGGATCCAGATTACAGCGAGTTAGATTTTGAATATCTTCCCAACGGCGGTTGGGGCATCGCTGGCCCAACCCTTTATGCCACCACCTGGGAGACTTTCAGCCCCGAACCGAATTGGAAGAAAGACAATGTCTTTCAACATGTCATTAACAGCCAGGCGGGATGGCATACGCTTGTTACTCAGGTGGCCGACGGAAAGGTCAGATATTTTGTCGACGGCAAATTGTTTGTTGAGCATGGTGGCGACTACTATCCTGAAGATACGATGTCGATAAATTTCAATCTTTGGTTTATCAAAGACGGAATGGTCAACGTATCAGGAGCGCGGCAGTATCAGGAAGATATCGATTGGGTGTTCCATGAAGCGAAAGCCGCGCTAACACCCGAAGAGGTTGAAAAGCGGGTTAGCGTCTTGCGCAGAAATTTCGTCAAGTTTCGCGATACGGTCCCTGCTAAGGTGCCTGCATTAACGAGTCCCTGTAATTTCTGACATGCCCTGTCTCCAACAGTTCTTTGTGGTCAGACCCGCTTTGGCGCTGCCGTTTGGCCTGTCGACCATCGCGTTCTGGATGTATGTTTCTGCCTTGCTGCTTTTCATCATCGGCCTCGTCAAGATCTTGCGGGAGCTGCCGCAGGAAAATGGTGTCGACAAGATCATGCCGTTTGGCCGACTGTTTTTTGCGATTCCACTCGCCGTCTTTGGTACGGAGCATTTCACGCTGACGGCGGATATTGCGACTCTGGTTCCTCGCTGGATTCCCGCGCACACCTTTTGGGTCTATCTCGTCGGCGTCGCTTTTCTTGGGGCGGCGCTCAGTATTGTTGTTCTCGTTCGCGCCCGGCTGGCAGCTGCTCTGGTGGGAATGACGTTGATGATTTTTGTAATCCTAATGGACGCACCCGCCGTTGTTGCGAACCCCGGCAACAGATTTTTTTGGGCTCTGGCTCTGAGACAACTTGCCTTCAGCGGCGGCGCTTTCGCTTTCGCAATGTCGCCGTTGAGCACGCGGCCGAGTCAACCATCACCGGCGTCCGCGCTGGCTGCCGGGCCGCGATTGTTCGTGGGAATTTCTTCCGTCTTCTATGGCGTGGAGCATCTCCTCCATCCGGAATACGTGCCGGGAATTCCGCTGCAAAAGCTCACGCCCGACTGGATTCCCGGACGAATTTTCTTAAGTTATCTTGTTGGCGTGATTCTGATTCTCGCTGGCCTCTGCCTAGTGGTGAATAAGAAAGCGCGTCTGGTAGCCACGACTTTAGGGCTGGCGATTCTCCTCACAGTGTTGTGGATTTACCTGCCGATGCTCCTCGCGGCGCCCAGAGACGTAGTGGCCTTGAATTTTTTCTTCGATACACTGCTTTTCTGCGGAGCCATTCTACTGTTGGCAAAAGCTACCAACCGAGAAACTGCTGCGCGGAACTAGTCGGAACTCGCCTTTGCACACAAAGTCCGGGCCATGGTCCACGCGCGGTGTTAATGAGAACGCTCTGCGCGCTGTGTGTTACTTGAAGTGTCCGCTGTTCGGCTGGCGCGCGAAGCGGGCAACATGCCTAACCTGCAACATCTCAAGCCTTCCGTCCGTAGATCAGATGCGTCCAGTCAATCTTCTGGAGAAAGGCTTGTCTGACACATGCCTTCCCTCCAATCGAGTGGTGTCGAGCCGATCGTTTGTTTCACTAAGGAACGCAAAATTAGCGAGGAGAATATCAAATGAAAAACAGCGTTCTGTTAACCATCTCGTCTTTGCTGTTGAACCTCTTGCTTACGTTTCACCTGGCGGACGATATCAGGCGCGGGTACGAACCTGGAGGACTCTCAAACCTGGTAGGCGGTGGACTGATCACCGTCATCTTGCTGTGCGGAACCCTGGTACTCGCCGAACGGCGATCGGGGTACATCATTGTGCTCCTCGGGTCACTCTCTTCGTTGGTCGTCCCGATCATCCACATGAAGGGGAGAGGTGTCGGCATCACCAGCAAAGTCCCCAATTACAGCGGGCACTTCTTTTTCGTTTGGACGCTGCTCGCGATCGGCGTGCTCGGATTATTCACGGCTATTCTTTCGGCGCGCGGATTGTGGAGCCTGCCATGGCGTCGGCAGCCTGATGAGTAACGCAGACAGCAAGTTTGCGTTAGTCACTGTAGCGACTTGGCAATTTCAATAATCTGTTCGGGTCGGGCCCGCACAAATATATTCTCTGTCAGCATTCGCCAGCGGATCGTGCCGGAGGGATCGATAAGGAACTCTGCGGGACGCGAAATGTCGGCGCCCTTTTCTCCCTGACCTGCGTGAACCAGATCATAACGGCGAATCGCCTCGAGTTTTGGATCGGAAAGAAAAGTAAAAGAGTACCCCGCTTTTTGCAGCATATACTCGCGATTGATCTCAGGAGTATCAACGCTGATCGCCACCGCACGGATTCCTTCGTCAGAAAGCGTCTGCAAATTATTTTGGATGCCCCGTAACTCGGAGTGACAGAGCGGTCACCAGTAGCCGCGGTAAAAAATCAGCAGTACACCTTTCGGCGGTTTGTTGTTAACTGGCTCAGTCAGCAATTGCGCCAGCGTTAGCGGCTTATTGGTCGGATCGGTGAGTGTGAAGTCGGGCGCCTTTTGTCCCACCTGTGGTGCGGCGTTGGATGCAGGCAGCCACTTGCCGAAGACGAAGACTACAAAAAGAAAACTTGCGAGCAGAAAGAGTCCCAGCGCTGCCGCCAGAGAGCTGAAAATTTTTGTGACGATTCGCTTATCAGGTTTGAAGGCCCGGCGCAGGCCGAGAAATAGAAGCACGATAGCGATCGCAAACAGGATCAGATTCACCCACGGAAAATCACGTGTAATCGGCCAGCGGACAAAAACAAAATCGTAGCTGAGTCCCGCAAAGAGACTGAGGAGAAATCCTACCCAAATCTTCCAATTCAGTTTTTGCATGAATCGGATTCTATCACAGTGGTTAGTATCACCTTCGCACCACTGGTAAGACCCACTAAAGAATTTCTCACAAATTGGTCAGAAAAGAGCTTGACAGATTTAACGTGCTGGCAGAGAATACGCCCGTTCATTTTGTCCAAGTTATCAAGTTGTGTCTTTCGACTACAATACCTTCATCCTGCTATTAAATCCTAGGTAGTATTTGTTCTTTTGCAATCAGGGAAAGCGGCAACTGAACCGCTTCTAAGTTCCGCTTCAGTTTGCGGACTCGCCAAAAGCTTAGGCGGCAAACTGGCGAATTGGTAAGACCAAGCGGGTTGAAAACGTGTCGAGCACCTCTTTCCAACGTTGAGGGTCGCGGCTTATTGAGCCCAAATGCACGTCGGCGCTTTTCGCCAAGTTTAGAACGACACTTATTCCCGGGTCGCAAGCATTCCAGGGAGCTGGGCTGGCTCCACTTTCTGCAGGCAAATATTCCGAGAAATAATCTTTCTCTTGAAGCTTCTGGAGGTTTGGACATGACTTCTTTGAACCATCGGCTGGGCATCGCCCTGATCGCATTACTTTTTGTGTTCGTCGGGTCGATCGCTGCACAGGATTATCGCGGCAAGGTCCAGGGTACGGTCACCGACGAAAATGGTGCGGCGGTTCCTGGAGCCAACGTAGTCCTTCGCAACGTCGGAACCAACGTCGAAGTAACGCGACAGACAAACAGCGACGGCCATTACATCTTCGACTTTGTCGAACCGGGCCAATACATCGTGGTGATCGAACAGACGGGCTTCAAGAAAGCCGTCCAGGAAAACGTGATCGTCCGTAACCGCGCTGACATCACAGTAGATCTGAAACTGACAGTCGGTGGTATCACGGAGACGGTGACGGTGGAGTCGCCACCGATCGCGGTCCAGTTTGGCTCCAGTAGCACTATTCTGACAGTCGAAAACAAACTGGTGGATCAGTTGCCGGTAAGAGGTCGCAATCCTTATAACGTCGTCAATTTAGATCCGACAGTTTCGCCGGGCACAGGTTCAACCTCGAACGAGAACCGGCCCTACCACCACGCTTATGCGAGCGACTTCGACGCCGGTGGGGGAACCATCCGCGCCAACGATGTTTTGCTCGACGGCGTCCCACTGACATCGAGTTACAAGAGTTCTTACACACCCGCGATGGATTCTGTTCAAGAGGTAACTTTCCAAAAGAACGCGGTTGATTCGGAATTCGGCTACAGCGCCGGTGGCATCATCGTGCTCAACATGAAAGCGGGCACAAACACTTATCACGGTACCGCCATTGGCAACTGGCGCAATCCCCGATTCAATGCGGTAACCGACCCGACAATCAAGCGTACCGCGGGCGCCGATGAAAGAAATTTTCGCGGGACGAACATGAAGATCTATGGCGGAACTTTCGGTGGGCCAATTTTCAAAAACAAGCTCTTTACGTTTACGTCGTATGAACATTGGAATGATGCGCAACCGTTGCCGTTTACGCTGACAGTGCCGACGGCGCTGGAACGCGTCGGAGACTTTAGTCAGTCGCAACGTACTTGTGCCAACAACACGCCGTGTATCCGCGACATTTACGATCCGATGACCTCGACCGGCTCGAGTGGTACGCGCACAAGATTTACCGACCCTACGCGTGCGACCGCGGCCAACCCGACGGGAGCGAACATCATTCCTCTGAACCGACTCGATGCCACCACGTTGAAGTTGTTGGCTGAGATGCCACTACCAAACTTGCCGGGCAGTCAGGATAACTTGCAGGGATTCAAGGTCAACGAAACTACTTATTGGAATTTTTCGGAGCGAGTTGACTGGGTGCAATCTGAAAAGTGGCGCAGCTTTGTCCGCTTTGGCTGGTTCAAGGCCCACTTACTGGAGTCGAATCCTACAGACAAGAAGCTTTTGCCAGTTAATGGCAGCAATCGTTATGGGTTGAGTCTTGCAGCAGATTCGGTTTACACAATCTCGCCGAAGATGACTCTGAATGTCCGCGGTAACTTCCACGAACTCACAGACGAGTACGCAGCGGATACGGCGCTGATCGGCAAAGATGGAATTGCGAATTTGTTTCCCACCAACTTCTGGACGTCGCTCTACACGCTGGATCAGTATTTCTTGCCGGCCTTTGACATGGTGCAGGGAAGCACCACCACTCGCATCGGACGTCCGGGCCGCGAGTTTTGGCAGCACCCGCAAGGCTTTGGCGGCTCGGCTCGCTTGAACTACTACGCCGGCAATCACTCGCTGAAGTTTGGCACTGAATATCGAGTGGACAAAGGTAAAGGAGCCCGCTTCGAACCATTGACTTTCAATCTCAAGCAGACGCTCACGGCGAATGCGAATTCCAACCCAAACTTAAATACGCCTGGCGGTACGCCGGGTCTGAACGCGCCCTCTGGCAGTGAGTGGGCAACATTCATGCTGGGTTACATCGATAACGCTTCCATCGCGGCGCGCGTGCCCATTCAAGAAACTGTCGAAAAAGGCTATGCGGCTTATTTTATGGACGACTTCAAACTCAGCAGTCGGCTGACGCTGAATTTGGGTCTGCGTTATGAGTACGAACCGGGACCAGTTGACGCGCAGAATCGCTTATCGCAGCGACTGGATCTAAGTAATCCAATTCCGGAAATGATCGCCTCGCCTCCTAACATCCCAGCCGCCGTAACGAGTTTGCTGGCTACGCGGGGAGAGCGACACATTTTCAACGGCGCCTGGGTTTTCGTAAGTCCCGACAGTCGTGGTGCCTGGAGCCGTGAGAAGTTCACTATCCAACCACGCGTCGGCGGGGCGTTCCGCTTGAGCGACACATCGGTGATCCGCGCTGGGTGGGGACGCTACACCTCGCCCTCCTCCAGAGTTCGCGATCCCCTGGGCGACTTCGTCAATCAATACGCAGGCTTCGCCACGAGTACGCCCGCTCCGGGGACAATCAGCAACGGTAAGCCGCAGGCTACATTCTCGAATCCATTTCCGACAGCGCTGGCTCCGATTCAACAACCAATTGGCCAATCACTCGGCCGCTATACCAATCTGGGCAACGCGATCGGCGCAGCGGGAAACGCCACCAACGGAATTGACCCGTACTATTTGAAGCCGCAGACAAATGATCGCCTGAGCGTGTCGTACCAGCGCCAGGTTTGGGGACATTTTGTGCTCGACTTTGAGTACTTCTACAACCGTGGCAAGAACGTGCCGTACGCAGTTGATCTGAACATGGCCGACCCGGCGTTCTCTTACACGGTTCCGAAGTCAATCTTCAACTTGTCGGTCCCAAATCCGTTTTTGAACTACCTGACACCGGACAAATTCCCTGGCTCGCTACGCAGCGCAACGACCATCACTCAAGGTGGACTGCTGCGGCCCTATCCGCAATACGGCGCGATAAACCAGACAAACACGCCGGGCAAGGGAGAACGCCTGCACTCGTTCGAAATTCAGGCGCAGCGTCCGTTTGCCAAGGGTCTCAGCGCGCTGTTTGCTTTTGCCTATCAGCGCGAGCAGACACAGGAATTTTTTGATGACTTCGCTACTTTCGCGCGGGAGTTTGAATGGCGCGATACGGATACGCCGCGACGTCGCTTTACCAGCGCGATAAGCTGGGACATCCCGATCGGCAAAGGACGTTGGTTGCTGGCGGACGCGCCGAAAGGTGTAGACATGGCGCTGGGTGGTTGGACCTTCACAACCATTACCCGTCTCTACTCAGGCCGACCGCTGTTCTTTACCCAGAACCTGATTGTCGATGGTAATCCTAAACTCGACAGTCCGACGCAAACGAGATGGTTCGACACCAGCAAGTTTCATGCTCTGCCGACGACGACGAACGCGAATGGCACGGCGAACAACAATGACCCGCCAAACCTGCACCGTCGTGATAACCCATGGACCTTCCCCGGAGTCGAAGGCCCGGGAATCATGCAAACGGACATGACCATCAGCAAATCGTTCGCCTTAACCGAGCGCTTCAAGTTGGAGGTCCGTGCCGAAGGTTACAATGTGTTCAATCACATCAACCTTGCAAATCCGATTGTTGATTTCAACAATGCGAACTTTGGCAAAGTTACTACCAAACTCGTGGCTTACAACGGTCGCGAACTTCAATATGGTCTACGACTCGTTTTCTAAGGCGAACTATGTTGTGAGTTTGTCGTCAAAGAGGGGTGCTTCGTGCGCCCTTCTTTGTTAATAACTGCGGCTCTTCTACAAAAACTCCATGCGATACCTGACAGCTTTGCTGCTGCTGGTGCTTTGCGCAATCAGCGTCGCCGCCAAAGATCCGATCACGATCTACCTGGCCGGCGATTCGACCATGGCGCAGAAACTTCCGGAGAAGCGGCCCGAAACCGGTTGGGGTGAAGCACTGCAGAAAGCTTTCCAGGACGGTAGCGTGCGAGTGGAGAACCACGCGCAGAATGGCAGAAGCACGCGGACGTTTATTTCTGAAGGTCGCTGGCAGGCAATCATCGACAAGCTGCGAAAAGGCGACTACGTCTTCATACAGTTTGGACACAATGATGAATCGCAAGAGAAAGTTGATCGCTACACGCCGCCCGCAGACTATCGCCGTAATCTAATCAAGTTCATCAACGAAGTTCGTGAGAAGAAAGCCACGCCAGTTTTGCTGACACCAGTGATGCGCCGGCGTTTCGACGACAAAGGGAATTTCTTCGATACTCACGGTGAGTATCCCGACATCGTGAGACAAGTGGCGGTGGAAAAACACGTCGAGTTGATCGACATGCACCGCAGCAGCGAACGTGTTTTACGTTACTACGGTCCGGAAGCCACGAAGAAGTTTTTCCTGCAACTGCCGCCAAACGAAAACTCCAACTACCCGAAGGGAATCGAAGACAATACACACTTCTCTCCGGCAGGCGCGGATGTTATGGCGGACCTGGTGGTTGCGGCCATACGCACACAGAAACTTGGACTCGCCAGGTATCTGAAAGATCAATCAGTCGCCGCAGCGCTAAAGCAGGTGATGTGGCAAGTAAATTCAAATGACAAGATCGGCGGTTTGCCGGTGACAAGAATCGGCGAGCCGGAAATTGTCGCCGGCCCAAACGGTAAGTCAGTGCAGTTTGACGGAGTCGATGATGGTCTGGCCGTGCAAAGCAATCCCATCGCCGGAGCAACAGCCTTTACGGTGGAAGCGATATTTCGACCTGATGCCGGTGGCACGTTTGAGCAGCGTTGGTTTCATCTTCAGGAAAGTGCGACAGACAGTCGGGTGATGCTCGAAATCCGGCTGACTGGCGAGCAGTGGTTTCTTGATACGTTTATTAAATCCGGAGAAGAGAAACGCACGCTCTTCTCTGAAAACTTCAAACACAAAACCGGCGAGTGGTATCACATAGCTTTGGTCTACGACGGCGTCACCATGCGCGACTTCGTTAACGGAAAGGAAGAAATGTCCGGACCGCTGGCGATTCTGCCGTTAAGAAGTGGTAGCGCGTCGATCGGCGTACGGATGAATCGAGTGTTCTGGTTCAAGGGGGCGATCAGCAAAGCGCGCTTTACTCCGCGAGCGCTTTCGCCCAATGAATTCATGACAAACCCGAGCGGAAGAGCGGGGGCAAGCCGGCCTTCCCGACCTGGAGGTTTCTGACCTTGTTAGGTTGCTACCCGTTGCAAGCTATCTTCGCGGAGGAAATAGCGCAACTCTAAGCAACTTGAGGTGGGAAGGTGGGCTTGCCCCCTCTTCTGTTTGTTAGAGACCTCGTGCGTTCTAGCCCTGGACTGTCCTTATTAAAGTGATGGCCAAAACACAAACAACGAAAAAGTTCGACCGCAGGAGGTTTCTGCGTGGTGCGGCCATGACCACAGGTGGCGCGGTTCTCAGCCAACTAGTTAGACCTAATGCGTTCGGTCGGCGGGTCAACGCTGAATCACCAGTCGCCACGACGCGCTTCGGCAAAATTCGCGGTTATGTCGACAACGGGATCAACGTTTTCAAGGGCATTCGTTACGGAGCAGACACAACCACGCGCCGTTTTCTGCCGCCGGCTTTGCCTGAGCCGTGGACCGACGTGCGCGAGGCTATGAACTATGGACCAGCGTCGCCGCAGTCATCGCGTGCGAACGACAAGCCGAACGAGGACTGCCTCTTCCTGAATGTTTGGACACCGGGGTTGCGCGATGGGCGCAAACGCCCGGTGATGTTCTATATACACGGTGGCGCCTACAACAACGGCTCCGGGTCGAGTCCACTCTACGACGGCGTGCGTTTGTGCCGGCGCGGCGATGTGGTGGTGGTCTCAATCAATCACCGGCTGAACGCTTTTGGTTACTTGTACCTCGCGCCCTTCAGTTCTGAATTTTCTGATTCAGGCAATGCGGGACAACTCGATCTTGTGCAGGCGCTGGAATGGGCGCGTGACAACATCGCAGAATTTGGCGGCGACCCGGCGAAGGTGATGGTCTTCGGGCAGTCGGGAGGCGGGGCAAAAATTGCGACGCTGATGGTCATGCCGGCGGCGAAAGGACTTTTTCATCGCGCGGCAACGATGAGCGGACAACAAGTCACCGCTTCCGGTCCGCTCAATGCGACGTTGCGAACACGAGCTGTGCTGGATGCATTGAAACTAACGCCGCAGCGCGTCACTGAGATCCGTAACGTTCCGGCCGAACGTTTATTGGAAGCAATCAACGCGCGCGATCCGGTCCTTCCTTTTGGGGGAATTTCGTTTGCGCCGGTGCTCGATGAGCGGACGCTGAAGCGTCATCCATTTTATCCGGACGCGCCTTCGCAATCTGCGCACATTCCGATGATCATCGGTAACACTCACGATGAAACGCGTGCCTTCCTCGGTGGCGATGAAACTAATTTCAAGCTGACCTGGGAACAACTGCCCGAGAAACTCGCGCCACAGATGCGCGTCGACATTCAACCCGAAATAGTTGTCGCTGAATACCGGCGACTCTATCCGAAGTATTCGCCCACGGAAGTTTTCTTTGCGGCCACTACTGCGGGAAGATCCTGGCGTGGTGCAGTCATCGAAGCGGAGGAGCGCGCGAAATCGGGTTCGCCCGCCTACGCCTACCAGCTCGACTGGGCTTCACCGCGTGAGGGTGGCAAATTTGGCGCGCCGCACGCGTCGGATATTCAACTCGTGTTCGACAACATCAACCAGCCGGGCGCAACCGCGATTGGACCGCAAGCGCAGTTGATGGCTGATCAGATGAGTGAAACGTTCATTGCCTTCGCGCGCACGGGCAATCCGAACAACAAACAAATTCCGCACTGGGAGCCGTACTCGTTGCCGCGCCGGCAAACGATGGTTTTCAACGTTCCGTCGCGTCTCGAAAATGATCCGCGCGGCGCCGAACGGCGTCTCTTCGCGAAGGTGCCTTACGTTCAGCCGGGAACTTAAGGAGCGAAAAGTCGCGTCCAAATTTGAAATCCGCTGTGCGGCCTCCGTGATCTCCGTGTCTGTGGTGGAAAACCAGAGCGATCCACCACGGAGACATAGAGAGCACTGAGGTTGCACAAAGAAAAGCAAAGACCAGAACTGCGGGGGAAAACGATGGTGCGTCCATTCCTGGTTTTGAGTCTTCTATTGATCGCTAATTCAGTCGTGCAACAAACTTCCACCAAGACCGCACGAAAGCAGTCGCAGAGTGTTTCCCAAAAGCCGGCGTTAGTGAATCTGGTGACGCTTGCGCCCGGCCACTTCCACGCGTCGCTGGTGCAGAAGGTGATGTACCCGAACGTGTCGCCGGTAGTGAAAGTCTACGCGCCGGCCGGTTCGGATCTCGATGAACATCTGAAGCGCGTGGACGGTTACAACACGCGCGCGACATCGCCGACCTCCTGGCAGCAAAGTGTCTACACGGGCAGCGATTTCTTCGAGCGGATGTTGAGCGAACGCGCCGGCAACGTCGTAATTATCGCCGGTAACAATCGCGAGAAAACTGACTACATAGTTCGCAGTCTGGAAGCAGGGTTCAACGTGCTTGCTGACAAGCCGATGTGCATTGATGCCGCGGGACTGGAAAAGCTGAAAGTTGCTTTCCAGACTGCGGCGAATAAACATCTGCTGCTTTACGACATCATGACCGAACGCTACGAGATCACGACCATTCTGCAAAAGGAGCTGGTTAATAAACCCGCCGTCTTCGGTCACTTGAAAAAAGGCACCCTCGAGCAGCCGGCGGTCACGAAAGAAAGCGTGCACCACCTGCTTAAGTTTGTTTCGGGAAAACCACTGCGACGTCCAGGTTGGTTTTTCGATACCGCGCAACAAGGCGAAGGCATCGTGGACATCACCACGCATCTGGTTGATTTGATTCAGTGGGAAAGTTTTCCGGAACAATCGTTAGCAACGACCGACGTACAGATGTTGCGTGCGCGACATTGGCCCACGGTGGTGACTCGTGAACAGTTCGCGCAGGTGACAGGCTTGTCAGACTTCCCGGAATTTCTGCGCAGTCGACTTAACGCCGATGGGGCCTTGCTTGACTATGCGAATGGCGAGATGGATTACATGTTGAAAGGCGTACATGCTCGAGTTTCAGTCATCTGGAATTTCGAAGCACCGGCGGGCACGGGAGACACGCATTTTTCAGTGATGCGCGGGACGAAGGCAAACATCGTTATTCGGCAGGGCAAGGAAGAGAACTATCGACCCGAACTCTACATTGAAGCCGCCCACGCAGGGCCGAGCGTCTCCCTGGACGCAGCCCTGAAAGATGCAGTGGCCCAACTCGGAAAAGTTTATCCGGGACTTGCGCTTAAGCAAGAAGCCAATCGCTGGCACGTCATCATTCCCTTTGAACTTCGTCAGGATCATGAAGCGCACTTTGGCCAGGTTATGGAAAAGTTTCTGACGTACTTTCATGAGCGGAGACTTCCAGCCTGGGAAGTGCCAAACACGATTACGAAGTACCACACGATTATCCAGGCTCTTGAACTGGCGCAGCGTTGATTGTTTTGGAGTGCGGTGACCTGTCACCGCTTTGGTCGGCTACGACCTGTCGCAGCCGTCATTGACGAAAATGGTACGGTAAGCGGCATCAAGCCGCCGCGGACCAAAGCGCCGGCAGGTCGGCGTACTCCAAAAAGTTGTCGACTTCCAAAGGCAATCATTCTTCCAATTGAATTCATGAAACCCTCGGTTCTAATCCTTATCCTCGTCGCTTGCACTTCGAGCTTTGCGACAACAAGTGAACCCGGACTGTTGTTCTACCTCTCCGGCGATCATGAGTTCACCGCTGACTATGCCGCCGGCGGTAATCCTGAGCCGAACTTCCTGCGTGACGTAAAAATCATTGCTGACGGCGCGCGCGGGCGCGGTTTCGAATGCGCGAACTCGCAGCTAATGTCTTACTGGGCGCCGGGCAATATTTACGCCGAGCGGGGCACGTTGAGTTTTTCGTGGCGTTCGCGTTATCCGGTGGGCCCAACGGCGTTCCCGATCTTTCGCGTCGGCTATGCAGATCATTCAAGCTGGGACATGGTTTGGCTGCGCATCGACTACAACGGGCGCGGCGGCTTCGACGCGTTTGTCACCGACGTCAACCTGGCGAGAATTCGAGTTTCATACGTAATGCCACGATTTCCGCAGCCGAATGAATGGGTAAATCTCGCGCTCGCCTGGGATGAAACGACTGGGATTCGGTTTTATGTGAACGGCGAATTGGTCGCCGAACAGCAGCAGCAGGCGGTGTTGTACGCGGGACTCGATCAGTTTGGACCGCACTCGCGAACAATCGGTCCAATGCAAGTCCAGAGTGATTACAACTTCACGCGCGGCGGCGACCTCGACGAAGTTCGCATCTACGATCGAATGCTGTCGAATGCGAATGTCGCCGACATTGCGCGCGGGGGTTCGCCCAAACAAATTCCAGCGTTGGACCGTGACCTGAACCAGCGCGCGTGGCACGACGAATGGTGGTTGCGCTACGGCTGGAATCGCGACGGCGACGCGCCGCCGTATCTTGACGCCGCTCAAACTTCGGTACGCAAGGTTGAGATTCACGACGTCTACGATCTGAAACGCTGGTGGTGGAAAGCAACCGATGGCATTCGTGAGACCACCTGGCCGGGTGTTTACAATCGCTCGCGCTTGCCGGGACGCAACGATTACTTTCAACTGCCCGATTGGGATTGCTATTCACTCTCCGGCAAGTCTGTCACGTTTACGCTGCCCGATGAGCCGTGGAACCAGCTCGAGATCTCCGGCGCAGCCTGGGGAAATCTCTATCGCGAAAACAGGGATGAAGAGATATTGTTTCGCCGCCCTAAAGATCAGGAGAAAACCTTTCATCGGCTATCGTCACCACTGCGCGGTGGACAGATTCGCTTTGAAAATGTCGAGCAGGAAGAAGCAATCGGAGAGTTGTCTGCCTATTATGTCGACGCCGCGAAAGAACCACGCGGTGTTGCGAGTTTGAGTTACACGCTGGGCGGAGCTGAGGCAAATGATGAAAGTTTAGAACCGATCAGGCAATTCATCGCCGGTCGTTACACCGAGGACGAGCGAGCGACTCTGGTGGCAAGGGCGGGTAATGAAGCTTTGCACAAAGAGTCTGAGCCTAAGGTGGCAACGGCTTTGCCGCTTGTCCACGTGTTAATTCCAGCGGCCGGTTGGCAGAACATTTCAGACGGCCTCGACGGAATTGCGATCGACTTACCGCCGTTAGCTGTGAAGCCGACTCACGGCGAGTACTTTCCCCTAAACCTACAAATTAAGGATCCGCTGTGGTTGCAGCGTAATCTCCTCGATTTTAGTTTTTCAGTTAAGCCCAACGAGGCGCGAACGCTTTGGTTCGACACGCGCGATCGCATTCTCCCAACTGGCAAAGGTCTCTACCTGACGATCGCTGGAGCCAGTCGCGATTTTGGCGCCGACTCACTAAAGGGCGCGCGCGTCCGGCTGATCTTCAAAGCCCGAATCCAAGCCGCGAAAGAACACGAAGTGGATCGTTTCACCCAGGCGCGCGACGCCTACGCGATGCTGATTGAGGAGCACACGACGAATCCAAAATTGAACCTCTACAATCGTTTCGCGGCGGATGTGACTGACTTGCTACGCGTGAATCCGCAGCACTGGCTGGCGCAGACTTACTGGTTTGACAGCAATCGCACGCATGCGAAGCCGTCGTTCACGCAAAAATCTCCGCCAGCTGGAGTCCCGCTCTGGGCGTTTCGGCAAGTGGAACAACTCAAGAACCTCAATCGCATCGTGACCTGGTACATCGACCAGCGGCAGATCGAGAATGGCGAATTTGGTGGCGGACTCTCCGATGACGGCGACCTGACAAATTACTGGCCCGCCACAGCGTTGATGGGTTTTGATCCAGACAAGGTCAGACAATCGCTGCTGAAAGAAATGGACGCGTTTTACCAGCAGGGAATGTTCACGAATGGCTTGCCCACCATTCAGGCTGACGAACTGCACAGTTACGAAGAGGGCATTCAAGTTCTCGGCCAGTCGTTGCTGCTTGATTATGGCGATCCGAAGCAACTGGAACGCGCCATGGAGACCTCAAGGTCGCTTCTGAAAATTACCGGCATCAACAGCGCTGGTCATCGACACTTTCGCAGCTCTTACTACAGCGGGACCAAAATCGCTGAAGAGGAACCCTGGGGCTGGTCGAAACCAAGTTCGATCCTGGCGCTTCATCCGGCGCTGATGCTGGTGCACTACAACGGCAACCCGCAAATGAAAAAAATGATTGTGGGGCTGGCCGATGGTTTTTTGGCCCATCGCAAGCCAGTTCCGAGTGGTGCGTTTCCGCGGTCAATAGCCATCAGATTTGCCGACGACGCCGAGGCCCCGAACAATCGCGGCAACGTGCTGCCGGTGTTTTGGGCAGCCTGGAAATGGACTGGCGACAAAAAATATCTTTTGCCGTTTCAGGATCTTGGGCCACGGGCCTTGGATTCAATCCCGGCGAACGCACTCGATCAACTGGGCCTCAGACAAACCTGGGGAAACGAAATTGTCGCGCTGATGAAAGACGGCGCCAGTAATCAACGCGCCGGCCTTTCGCTCACAACCGCACCTAATCCTAACGGTCAGCGGCTCAATGTTCCGCCGCCGAACAATTCCGGACTGATTCATTTTTCATGGCAGGTAACCGGCGATAAACATTTTCTCGAGTCGCTCTACGCGTCACAGCTCGAAGCCTCGGCGTTGCGTGAGTACATCAACACCGAAGGCAGCATGTGGATCGATCGTATCGATGTGCCTTACAGCGAATTGCAGCGCGCCCGACTCGGCGGCATCGCGCTGGTGCGAAATTCACTTTATCCCGGCCATGTGATCAGCTGGTCTTTTGCGCCCGGCGATGAAGAGAGCACCGCTATTTTGGTCCCTAACGCCACGCCCGAGTCGATGAAGATTTTGGTTTACAACTTGAAGCAGGCTCCAACCAAAGCGAAGTTGACGGCGTGGGATGTGACGCCGGGTGAATGGGAACTTGTGCAGGGTGTTGATACTGACGGCGACGATGTCGCCGACCGCGACATCTCAACTACACGAGTAGCATTAGAACGCTCTGGCAGTATTGATCTCGACTTCCAGCCGCGCGCGAGCACGGTTCTCAATTTGAAACTCATAACAAAGGGCATACCTTACTGGGACCGTCAGGATCTCGGTTTTTCCCATGACGATGTAGCGATTAGTAGTCGCCAGATTACCGTGACAGTTCACAGCGTAGGCGCAACGAATACAGCGCCGACGACGCTGGCGTTGGTCGATCAGTCCGGGACGACTCGAGCGACTGTGCGCGTGCCCGCGCTCGAAGCGCCGGTAGATTTGTTTCCACGCACAACCAACGTGACGATTGCTGTACCCGCAGGTCTTGAACTCAACGGTTGGGCGTTGGTGCTGGATCCAGAGCTCAAGTTGAAAGAGATTACGCGTGTGAACAACGTGGTAAGGCTTTAGATCAGGACGAAATGCGATTGTGTCCTATTCGTAATGAACAAAAACATGCTGAATCACAGCTTCCGAGTCGCCTCGTTGTCGCTTGCACTCGCATTCCTGATGACGCCCCTGTCCGCGCAGCTCAGAGTCGTGCGCGCTTTCCCAGGTGCTGAGGGCTTTGGATCCGCAACTGTTGGTGGCCGTGGTGGCCGCGCGCTGTTCGTAACCAATCTCGAAGACGCCGGTCCCGGCAGTTTTCGCGAAGCGTGTGAAGCGGAAGGTCCGCGCATCGTGATCTTTCAAGTTTCTGGTTTGATCACTCTCGCAAAGCCCATCGTGATCAAAAATCCGTACATCACTATCGCCGGACAAACGGCGCCCGGCGACGGCATTTGTTTGCGCAACTACACCTTCACCATTGCCACGCATGACGTGGTTGTTCGTTACCTGCGCAGCCGGCTTGGCGATTTGAGTAGTCAGGAATCCGACAGCATCACGCTGGTCGCGGGTGCGCAAAACGTAGTGATCGATCATTGCTCAGCGACCTGGTCAATCGACGAAGCCCTCTCGCTTGCGGGGAACGTTTCCAACGTGACAGTGCAATGGTGTTTGATTGCAGAGGGCTTGAACCACA
The DNA here is from genome assembly GCA_035472495.1 of Pyrinomonadaceae bacterium. Classification (GTDB taxonomy): domain Bacteria; phylum Acidobacteriota; class Blastocatellia; order Pyrinomonadales; family Pyrinomonadaceae; genus PSRF01. Next base: position 648,770 of record DATIPD010000013.1, read on the forward strand.
GCAAGCATTCGAAAGGCGCGCACGGCTACGGTTCGCTTTCGCGAGCAAACGGTCCGGTCACCTGGCATCACAATCTTTGGGCCCACAACAACTCGCGCAACCCCCGCCTCGGCGACAACTACGGTCGCGCGCCTTACCCAACTTTCGACGTCCGCAATAACGTGATTTATGACTACGGCGAAATTGCTTCGGGCTTAACGCAAGGAGTTCTCAAGGTCAACTATGTGGCGAACTACATTCGTCCCGGACCAAGCAGCACGGCGACCAGGCCGATTCATGTGGGCGGTCCTTCAACGTTGAGCTTTTTCATCCGCGACAATTTGTTTGAAGGTAACGCCCGTTTGACCGGCGACAATTCGCAATTCTTCGATCCGGTAGTGATTGACGGCAAGAAGCAAGTCGAGACTGTCGACCAGCCTTTCGACAGTCAGCCCGTAACGACCACAACTGCAGCACGCGCTTATCGGGATGTCTTGAAGTCGGTGGGGGCATCGTTGCCGCGTCGCGATCCGGTGGATGAGCGCATCGTTGGTGAAGTGCGGCGCCGGCAGGGAAAGCTCGTTGATTCGCAAGCGCAAGTTGGTGGCTGGCCGGTGTTGAAGTCGAAACCTGCGCCCGTTGATACAGACGGAGACGGGATGCCCGATGCGTGGGAACGTCGGCATAAGTTGAACCCACGGGATTCTGCGGATGGGACAATGGACCAGGACGGCGATGGTTACACGAATCTGGAAGAGTATCTAAACCAAATGGCTAATATCTAAATCAAATGGCTGAGAATCGTTGACCTTCAACTTCGACATAGCGGGCCAGCTAACTACTGGGATCGCGGGCGTCCCCGCCCGCAATGAGCGCAAAGCGCGAACAACGCTCTCGCCACAACGCTCTCGGCACTATTTGCCTAAACAGCCCGGTCCTATTGGCGTCGTGCCTTGCGCGTGTTGCGGGCGGGGGCGCCCGCGATCCCAGTAAGTTGACTTGCGCGCTTTGATTTGGCGGATGGTAGGGACAGCGTTGTTCGCGCTGATTTGAAGAATATTTGAACCAAATGGCTAATATCTAAATCAAATGGCTAACGTCTAAATCAAATGGCTGAGAATCGTTGACCTTCAACTTCGACGGAGGGTGCCGGCTAACTTACTGGGATCGCGGGCGTCCCCGCCCGCAATGAGCGCAAAGCGCGAACAACGCGCTCGCCACAACGCTCTCGGCACTATTTGCCTAAATAGCCCGGTCCTATTCGCGTCGCGCCTCGCGCTCGTTGCGGGCGGGGACGCCCGCGATCCCAGTAAGTTGACTTGTGCGTTTTGATTTGGCGGATGGTAGGGAGCGTTGTTGCCCGCCGTCCCAGTAAGTTGGCTTGTGCGCGGCAAGCCTATCTTCCTAACCTCGAGATGATTAAAGTTGAAAATTGATTTTTTGAACTGACAGTGGCTTTGAACGTTAATGCAAATGTGCAAGTTCAGGAGTCCAAGGTTGAACTATAGCGGTGCGAGCGAATTCTATCGGCTGAGTTCACGCTTTCAGCGCTACGAGTTGCCCTTTGAGCTTGAGCCAATACTTACATGAAGATCATTCGGTTGCTGTTGTGGAAGATTTTCCCGGGGCTGGTGGCTCTTTTGTTTACACCCTCGGTGTGGGCCGGCTCACCCATTTCGCTTGATGGTTACTGGCGTTTTGAAATAGATCCGACGGACGCCGGCGAGCGTGCGCAATGGTTTAATCGAGAGTTTCGTAACGGGATCAGACTACCCGGAATTCTCCAGACGCAGTACAACGGTGATCCAATCAGCACAAAAACAGAGTGGGTTATGTCGCGATACGATCGCTTCTGGTTTCTGCGCGACGATTACAAAACCTACACCGAGATAGGAAAAGTTAAGGTCCCATTCCTGTCTCAACCGTTCCGTCACTACCTCGGAGCTGCCTGGTACCAGCGTGACATACAAATTCCCACGGCGCTGCTTGGACGGCGAGTAGTCCTTAAGCTGGAGCGTCCTCATTGGACCACTACAGTCTGGATCGATTCTCAAAAGATTGGTTCTGACAAGAGTCTGGTGGCGCCACATATCTACGATCTGGGCTCGCTCACGCCTGGTCGACACCGGCTGACGATTCGCGTCGACAATCGCCCGCTCCCGGCCTACCGTCCCGATGCTGGTGCTGTCTCTGATGCACTCGGCGCCAATTGGAACGGGATCGCCGGGAAGATTGAATTGACGGATACAGGTCGCGTTTGGATTGATGACGTCAAGGTGTTTCCTAATCTGGCACAGAAGTCGATGCTCATTCGGGTGCGAATTGGAAATCAAACAGGACGAAGTGGATCCGCAAGCTTAACTGCAGTTTGGCCTGACATCGGCGTTGTGCCGGCAGACTGGGATGAAAAGGGAGGTACTGCTGAAGTCGAAGTGCCGTTGCGTCCCGATGTTGAAACCTGGGATGAGTTTCACCCAAAACTATTGCCGCTAAGGTTGTGGCTGCGTGGGAACGGTGTTGATGAAAACTACGAAGTGCAAATTGGTCTGCGAGATTTTCGCGCGGAAGGCAAAGAGTTTAGGCTCAACGGTCGACCGGTGATTTTCAGAGGCACGCAACATGACGGTGGTTTTCCGCTCACGGGCTATCCGCCAACTGATGTCTCTTCGTGGTCGAAGTTTTTCGAGACAGCCAAACAGTGGGGCTTGAACCATGTTCGCTTTCATTCGTGGTGTCCACCAGAAGCCGCATTTGCAGCTGCAGACAGACTCGGATTCTATCTGCAGCTGGAAGTCGGCGCGTGGAATGAGAGCAGCCCTGCGGCGGAAGGCAGTCTCTACGAAGAGACGGATCGGATGATCAATGCTTATGGTAATCATCCCTCGTTCATGCTCCTCTCAGCAGGCAGCGATCCAAAGAGCGCGTGGAAAGTTGCATTGTCCAAATGGGTCGACCGCTATCGCAAAGAAGACCCCAGACGGTTGTATGCAGGCGGCACCGGACATACGGAACGAGAAGTGGCGGACCTTACCGAAAGCACTGACTACCTTGCCGAGCAACACATTGGAGTCAACCGGCTCCGGCGTGAAAGCGGGTGGTTTGGTGGCGATTACGCGCCGTCGCTGGCTGACGTCAACCTTCCGGTGATTGCGCATGAGGTGGGCCAGTGGGCCGCCTATCCTGATTACGATCTGATCAAGAAGTTCACCGGCTACCTGCAACCGGGCAACTATGAAATCTTTCGCGACTCGCTGAAGGAGCATGGCTTACAGGAGAAGAACAAACAGTTCGCCAGCGCTTCGGGGCGATTTCAACTGGCCTGCTACAAGGAAGAGATTGAAGCGAACTTGCGCACTTCAGGCCTGAGTGGATTTCAACTGCGCGACCTGCATGACGGCCTGGGCGCGGGCGCGGCGCCAGTCGGACTACTGGATCCATTCTGGGAACCGAAAAGCTACGTGGGCCCCGAGGAGTTCAAGCAGTTCTGCAACACCACAGTGCCGCTGGCGCGTCTGCGGCAGCGCGTGTTCACAACGAATGACACAATGACTGTGGATGTCGAGGTGGCCCAGTATGGCGCCGAACCGATCGAGAATGCGCTGGCGGTTTGGAAGATTGTCGGTGGTGAGGGAGCTCCGCGTGGAGAATGGCCGGCGCGCACAATTCCCATTGGCAAGAATATTCCACTTGGGAAGATAGTGGCGGATTTGTCGAAGTTAGTCGCGCCGGCCGAATACCGGCTGGTGGTGACAGTTGCTCCACTGTCGTTTTTCAGTTCCGTGGACCGCCGCATTTTGCCTGCTCCGGATCACATTCGGGGAGTCACTTATTTCGAGAACGAGTGGAATTTCTGGGTATATCCTGCAGCAAATGTCGCCGCGCCCGCGCCAGCTTGCCCGCTCACGCCTGGTGCCGACGTCCTCGTCACCCGCGCCTGGGACGAGGCCGAGAAAAGACTGGCGGCCGGCGGCCGGGTGTTGTTTGTTCCGAGTTACTCAGATCTCGCCTGGAACTCCCCGCCGCTCGATTCAGTTCCGATTTTCGGCAACCGCCTAATGACGCCGGCGTGGGGGCGCATGTTGGGACTATTGGTTGATCGAAAGCTCGGTGAAACGAAGTCGCATGCGCTCGACTTGTTTCCCAGCGCTGACAATTTCGATTGGCAGTGGGCCCAAATAATTCCAAACGTGCGCGCGTTCAATTTGGAAAGTTTTCCGGCTGATCTCGAGCCTGTCGTCTGGGCCATTGACGATTGGAATCGCAATTACAAGCTTGGCGTCATTTTCGAGGGCGCCCTCGGCGACGGTCGTCTGCTCGTTTGCGCGTTCGACGTAACCAATCCTAATAGTTCAAATCCGGTGACTCGACAACTGCGCAACTCGCTAATTCAGTACATGAAGAGCGACTGCTTCCAACCAAACATCACCATCACTACCGGGCAAATTCAGAGTTTACTTTTCGATACGCGGGTAATGAGGAAGCTTGGAGCGGTGGCAGAGATAGGCGGTGCGCGCGCCGACAATGTTATCGATGGCGACCCGGAGACTTACGTGCTGGTGGGCGACAGCCAGGCACAAATACGCGAACCAGTAGATATCGTAATTACTTTTCCGACGGCGGTGGCAATGTCTGGCGTGGTGCTGATGCCGCGACAGAACAGTCGCGAACATGAAGGCGACATTCGCGAGTTTATTATTCAAACAAGCGACGACGGAAACGATTGGCGAGATGTCTTGCGCGGGGAGCTAGTGTCTACATTTGCGCCCCAGCAAGTTGAATTTTCCCGGCCGATCACGGCGCGCTATTTGAAACTCATTTCGCTGACGGGTTTTGGTCCGGACCAAATCACGACGCTGGCAGAACTTGCCGTGATCACTACAAGTAAAAAGCCTGCGGATAAAAAAACGAAACCGCGCGGAACCTGATTGGCTGCGATATTGAGGAGAGCATGATTACCAACCACAGTGCCGGCCGGACGGCGTTGATTGCGCGATATTGAGAAAGCGTTCTTCATAGCCCGGCGCGTACAGATCGACGCTGCGTTTAATGCGGCTGAACAACTGACACTGGAGGCTATTTTCAGAAAATCGATCGCGCAGATAAAGCATCGCGTTCGTTTCGCCCCAGTATTCCCGGTCTTCCCAAATCTCGACCGGCGTCCCGCCCATGCGGCGCGTTAGTTCGATCAGGCGCGGATCGTTTGCGTCACGGCCATTGCTCAGGAAGATCTCGTTGTATTGAGGAATCAGTTGGCCCTGCAGTTGATAGAGAGTGGCGTCGCCTTTGGCGGTTCGATTTACGTGCCCAAATTCGTGAGCCAGCTTGGTCGCTGCCAGAGTTTCACCATCAACTTTGTGTTCAGTTTCTGCCGGCACGAGTGAATTCATGACGGGAAAATAAACCGGGTTGGGGAAGCCATCGTCAAGGCGACAGCCGAGCGTGATTGTGGCAGCGATTAGTTTTCCCTCTTCATTCCATTTGTAGTTGCTGGTGGTTCCGCCTTCAGGGTTTTCGCGAGTGACCACGACGGTCAAAGTAAAGTTTGGATTGTCCTGATAGAAGGCCCATTGCTGGCGGCCAGTTTCGGTTGAGAGGAATTCGCGTTTCCACTGTTGATAGCGCGACAGGTAGCGCGCCGGAATCTCTTCGCGAATTCCGTGTTGGTCGCTTACGCGAGAGCGTTCGGGAGAATATTTCGTCGTCGTTGCTCCATGATATTCGGCGAGTAGCTCGGCGGCCGATTCTGCCATTCGCAGGCGCGGTTTTTCAGCGGTTCGTGCACGCGGCGGTTGCGACGAAGCCGCAGTACGACTGGTCGGAGCGATAACGAAAGCGAGCGAAATGAGCAGACTGAAAAGAATCAAAAAGCGCGATAAGAGTGCGCGGCTTAGACCACCACCGGGGCTTATTTGCCTCATTTGACCAACCTCTCAAGTTAACGAGCGGTTAACTGTCAATGCGCTGCGATATGTGTAAAGGGGCTAGGTTTTTCTAAACTATCTACGGTGAGAAGTCAATAAATTGCTGTGTCATTCAGGGTACGCTTCTATCTTTGTTACACGGATGCGAAAAACATTGACCGAACCAAGTCACAGGAAAGCGCTTAGGATTCTTATGAATCAACTATCAATGTCTCGTCTAATCAGAACATCTGTAAGTTTGTTATTACTGGGCGTCCTCTTCACTGGTTTGCATCCGTCGCCGCTAATACGGAATACGCTTGCCGCTCCTGCTCCTCCTCCCGGCTCCGTCGGGTGGCAGACACTTCCTGCAATACTCGCGCGGATCAAGGCGCCGCGCTTTCCCGCGCGCAATTTCAATATCGTCGATTACGGTGCACATCCCGGCGCTGACAACACAGAAGCGATCCGCAAGGCGATTGAAGCTTGTCATGCAGCCGGCGGCGGCCGTGTGGTTGTACCAGCTGGTGTCTTTCACACCGGCGCAATCCATTTGATGAGCAACGTCAATCTTCATGTGACGGAAGGCGCGACGCTCAAGTTCAGTGCCGATCCGGCAAAGTATTTACCGCTGGTCTACACGCGCTTCGAAGGAACCGAGTGTTGGAACTACTCGCCGTTGATCTATGCGTTTGAGCAACAAAATATCGCGGTTACCGGGTCCGGCGTGCTCGACGGCTCGGCTACGAATGACAACTGGTGGAAGTGGGCCAGGCGGCCCTCAGGTGGCGGTGACGCACCGGCGCGTGCTGACATCATGAAGTTGCGCGACATGGGCGATCAGGGCGTGCCGGTCAAAGATCGCACCTTTGGCGAAGGCCATTACCTGCGCAACAGTTTCATCCAAACGTATCGCAGCCGGAACATACTTATTGAGGGCGTGAAGATCGTTAACTCGCCGATGTGGGAAATCCATCCGGTGCTTTCGACGAACGTTACCGTGCGTGGCATAACTGTGGTAAGTCATGGACCAAACAACGACGGTTGCGATCCGGAGTCGAGTCGCGATGTTTTGATTGAAGACTGTGTGTTTGATACCGGTGACGATTGCATCGCTATCAAGAGCGGTCGCGATGGAGATGGCCGGCGAGTTCATGTGCCCTCAGAAAATATTATTGTGCGCAATTGCACGATGAAGGACGGTCATGGCGGCGTGGTGATTGGCAGTGAAATCTCGGGTGACTGTCGTAACGTGTTCGTCGAACACTGCAAGATGGACAGTCCCAATCTCGACCGCGCCCTGCGTTTTAAGTCGAACGCTCGTCGCGGCGGTATAATTGAAAACGTTTTCCTGCGCGACGTAACGATCGGCCGTGTCTCGGAAGCCGTGCTGACGATCGATTTTCTTTACGACACGGGAGCAGACGGCGCTTACCGTCCGGTGCTGCGCAACGTTTCGCTTGAGCGCGTGGAAAGTAAATCCAGTCCCAGGGTGATGTGGGTTGTTGGTTTTCCCGGCGTGACGATTGAGAATGTGCGCTTCAGCAATTGTACGTTCCGGGGAATTGAAGCTGCCGAAGTGATGAACAGTGCCGGATCGGTTTCGTTCAAGAACGTGATCATTGAACCGGCCAAAAAAGGGCGGAGCAACAACTCACCCCAGTAAGTCGACCGTGTGAGAAAATCTGAACATGACGGGAACATGGCACATACTTCATGATTGGTCGGCCGAGATTTGGTTTCGTATTGAAAAAGATCGGGATGGTTATCCTCGATCCAAGAGTTGGGAACAGCTACTTGCGTGGCCAGTTCTTGAGAGCGATCGCTATTTTAGTATTGATAGCATTCCATTTTTCGTAAAAGGAATATCTCGAGGCGACATCGTAAGAGTAAACGTGTCACAGAACAGCGATGTTCAGGAGGGGGAGTTTTTTGAATTTGAGAGCGTCGTCGAAGGCGGCGGTCATAATACTTACCGGCTTCTCCTGAGTGAGAAGCGTCCAAGTGACCTGGAACTGACGGAAGACGAGCTGCTGGCGAAAGGACTCGCTTTAGAGATTGAAGATGACGATTTTTTTGCTGGAGACGTCCCTCCCTCGGTAAATCAAAAGGACATTGACGATTACTTGATTTCAGAGTCGGAGTCAGGCAGATGGGGGTTGCAAGATGGTCATCTGGCAAACCCCTCATTACGATAACTGTCAGTTCGTCAGGGTTAGTCCTTACGTTCGCTAGTCTCAATCACCGATAGGATGTTGCCAGCCGGATCCTTAAACCACGCGATCGTCGGGCCACGGTTTCGGTGAATGCCTTTCTCGTCTGTCTTGATTGCGCCCTCGTACTTTTCAAACCGCACACCTGACCTGCCAAGTTCGTCGACCGCAGCGTCAATATCTTCAACCAGAAAGTTCAGTACGGTAAAACTTGCGGGCGTGTGGTTCGGCTTGGGATAAATGAAAACATCTGCTTTTCCGTTGCTGCTGCCCAGGTGTAGCTCCAGTCCTTCTTTCGATGAGGCAACGTTTAAGCCCAACGTCTTGCCGTAGAACTTCTGCGCCTGGTCCAGATCGTCGACTGAAAAACTCGAAAAAGCTTGATTACTTTTGAACATGTGCTCTCCTCCGCAACTTTGATAGTCGATTTCTCGCGCGAGTTCATGAGGAGAGAGTCACATTTTGTTTGTAGATTCGTCACAGGCTTTTCGTCGAGTTATTGCTTACGTCTAAGGCTTCGCCACAGCTGGTGCGGGCGGCGGTGGTTTCGGTGCGGGAAGGGGAGCTGCATAAATCTTGATTAGGATCATGGAAAAGTCTTTGCCCGTGCGTTGGTGGGGCGTACCACGCGGGACAACGATCAGGTCGCCTTTATTAATTTGAAATGTTTGTCCGTCAACAATACTTGCGCTGCGCCACTCGCCCGGCTCAACTTCTTTAGGCGCGTCGAGCCTGCCGCCGAGCACTAACGTCGCCGTTCCTTCCAGAACGTAATACACATCATCCGACGCATCGTGAAGTTCAGCTGCGGCCGTCGGCCGGCTCTTGTCATGCTGGATCGCCACGCGCGTTTGCATGCCCTGGCCGCCAATCAAATCTTCAGCTTTGTTTTCCGTTTGCAGTTTTTTCTCCATATCGGCGACTGACTGCGCCGGCATGACTACGAACGGTCGCGTCGGCGTAGTCGGAACGCGCGGCGACTCCTTTGTTTGCGCGAAGCTGGTGGCGACTAGTAAAAGCGGAAGCAAGAAAATAGCAACGTTTCGAAATCTGCTTTTCATCGTTTGTTTCCTGTTTTCGATCGAAGTTTTTGTTCGCGTAATTCGTAGTTGTTCGTTTGGTGTAATTCCGTGGATTGTGTTTTGTTCCAGCAAAAAAACAACCACGAAACTACACGAAGGGAACTCACGAAACGACACTAAAAGCGTCAGGTTTTCAATGAACGCTATGGCGTATGCCCTGCTGTGCCATGTCCCGATTGTCGAATTAACCACTGCGACAGGTCCTGCGCTGCTTTGAAGTTTTCAAATTCTGCAGGCAGCTTCCTGCCGTCAACGTACTCGTTGTAAAGCCAGGGATCACCAACGGCGAACACGGTGCCTTTGCCCAGTCGGGACACGGCCATGATCACATCGCCTTTGTGTTCCAGCGTGGTGCGTGCCGGTGGCGAAAGTTTGAGCGTCGAGATTTCTTTCAAGTAGAGCTGTCTGGCAGTTTTGAAAATCGGATGATCATCGCTAACGGCAACAGCGCCCATCGCGAAGTCGGTCCCCTGGACCCGGTTCTTGCTGTCCTGATTGAACTGAATGCCAAACTGCTTTGCCAGTTGGTTGAAATGATCAAACTCCGCATTGCCCGCGTCGTTTCCCATCAGCACCAGCACGCCACCGCGTTTTACCCATTCAGTGATTGCCTGCACCTGTTGTGGCTCGATGAAATTTGGATTCTCCGTCTCTGTCTTCGTGTCAGGATCGACGATGATGTAGACGTCGCTGCCGCCCAGGTTCGCGAGCGTGGGAGCCACGCTGAGTGTGCGGGTCTTCGCTCCGAGACGCGCGAAAATGTTTTCCCAGAATTGAAAGCCGCTGTTTGGCCGTTCATCCCACTTGTAATGCCAACTGACTACTTGTCCCGTTGCATCCTTCTTTAATTCGTTATTGAAGAAGCTATCGAGCGTCACAGTTCGGCCACTACCGCTCTGCCTGAGCGCCGCTGTTTCGATCTCATTGCTGGCCATCAGAAAAGCGCCGACGCCCTTCGTATCGTTCGTCACAATCTTTTCGCTGAGATAGTACGCATAGCTCCCGTCACGATACGGATTGCCGCCCAAGCCGCCGACGCTGACCGTGCCTTCCAGATTTGTTTGTCCATTCGCGTCGGTCCTGATGAAACGCTTGACGATGCCGCGATAGCCTTTTTCTGCGGCGCGTAAATACGAAGGTAGCAGGTAACCTTTGCGCACGCCTTTCGCCAGGGCGTACACAAACATGCATGAGACTGAAGCCTCGAGGTAATTTCCCTTAGCGCCAGCTTTGTCGAGCACTTCATACCAAACGCCTGACTGCGGATCCTGGTAACGCTGAACAGCGACGGCGAATCGTTTGAGAATTTGAATTAACTCTGCTCGTTGTGGATGGTTTTGAGGAAAGTCGTCGAGCACATCGACCAGCGCCATGCCATACCAGCCCATCGCACGGCCCCAGAAGTTTGGTGAACGTCCCGTTTCGGGATTTGACCAGCGCTGTTTACGCGACTCGTCCCAGGCGTGATAGAGCAGTCCGGTTTTGCTGTCACGTGAATGCCGTTCCATCAAGATAAATTGTTTCGCGACGTCATCGAATGCCGCATCCTCATGAAACGTGCGCGCGTACTCAGCGTAGAACGGCTCGCCCATGTAGAGCCCATCGAGCCACATCTGCGAGGGATAGATCTTCTTATGCCAGAAGCCGCCTTCGGAAGTGCGCGGGTGGGTCTTCAGTTGTTCACGCAAAAGCGCAGCGGCCTTGCGATATTTTTCCTGACCGGTGACGCTGTAAAGCATCAACAGAAGTCTGCCGTTATTAATGTTGTCGATGTTGTACTCGTCGATTTGATAAGTACGAATTGTCCCGTCGTCGTTCACAAACCGATCGATGCTTTGCTGGATGAAACGGAAATATTTGCCGTTAGCGGTGCTCAGCCAAACAGCTTCCATTCCTTTCATCACCACACCCTGATCGTAACTCCATCTCTCGGTGCGTTCGGGTTGCAGCTCCCACGAATTGTTCCAACGAGTGATCACTGTGGCCGCCATCTGTTCGGATAACGACTGCGTCTGCGCGACACCGGAGCGCACGCCGACGCCGATGCAAACGAGACCTACCACGAAAACAAAAAGACCACGGCGGGTTGGACGAATCCGGAGCGGGAAACTGTCGGAAGCTGAAAGCGGCATGTAATGGTAATACCTTTCAGAGATGCGTCTCAGGTGAAAACCTGGAATCGAAGTTAAGAAAAAACTGGCGCAAAACTGCAGAATGGAAAACTGCGTCGGTCTCCATTAACAAACTTCTTCGGTACGCAGGTTGACCTTTGTGGTAAACTCACGGCCTTGGAAATTAAGAGTGGTATGACCGATTCAAATAGCAAAAAATTCAAGACGATCGACGCGACGCATCGTGGAACCACAGCCGAAGAAGTGATTTCGCAATTGCGCGAAATGATCCACCGCGGGGAATTGCGTCCGGGTGATCGACTCCCGCCCGAGCGTGATCTGGCTCGCATTCTTGGTGTCAGTCGTCCCACGTTGCGCGGCGGGATTCGTTCGCTGGCAGCCGTCGGCGTTCTCGAATCAAGACAGGGCGCCGGAACGTTTGTCGTCAAATCCGATGGCCCACCGGCCCTGGATAGCAGTCCGCTGCGGCTGATGGCATCGCTCCACGGTTTCACTTCAAAGGAAATGTTTGAAGCGCGACAATCGCTCGAGATGGCGGTGGCTGGACTCGCTGCCGAACGCGCAACCAGTGAGCACATGGCTTTGCTGTCAGAAGAAATTGCCGGCATGTACGCTTCGCTCGATGATCCGGAACAGTTTTTAGTTCACGACATGCGCTTTCATCAGGCGGTGGCTTCGGCTTCGCGGAACAGGATTCTGACTTCGCTGATGAATATGGTGGCGACGATTCTGTTTGACGTGCGCCGGAAAACCGTTAAGCGCGCCACTGACTTGAAAGAGTCAGCGGAAATGCACCGCCACATCTATCGAGCGATTCGTGCTCGCGATGCAGAAGCTGCGCGGAGCTCGATGCGTGATCACCTCACGTTGGCGCAAAAAGCGCAGGAAGCTGAAGTGGACGGCGGCATGAACGTGCTGACTTCTTCGAGTCCGAACGTCGGCTCGTTTACCACGCCCGCCGATTCCAATTCCAATTAAAGTCTTCAAAGAGCTTGTCGTGCTTCGGCCACAGCGGCGATGTACGCTGCCGCTGCCTGCGTGACCTTTTCCGGTTGCCCCGCCCGAATTGCTTTCACATCGACCAGATCCGCTCCCACGCCCAACGCAAAAGCGCCGGCAGCGATGAAGCTGGCGGCCGTTGTTAGTGAAACTCCGCCGGTCGGAATCAATTCGATTTGCGGCAGCGGCGCTTTAAGTGACGACAAATATTTCGCCCCGCCCACAGCGCTGCAGGGAAACACTTTGACCGCGTCAGCGCCGGCTTTCCAGGCGGTAACAACTTCCGTTGGCGTCAACGCGCCGGGAAAAATGGGCACTGAATCACGCCGGCATAATTCAATTGTTTCGATGTTTAATGCCGGACTCACGATGAAGCGCGCTCCGGCAAGAATGCACGCACTCGCAGTCTCAGGATCCAGAACGGTACCGGCGCCCACGAGTACGTCATTGCCAAAACGATTGGATACTTGTTCGATGACCTCGATGGCACGCGGCACAGTCATCGTGATTTCCAGGATTGAAAGTCCGCCGGCTTTGATTGCGTCGATGACCTGGAACGCTTCCTCGGCCGACGCCGCACGCACAACTGGCACTATGCCTACTTCGTGGATCCGATTTAAGACGGCCGCTTGGTTCATTCTTGTTTACTGTGATGGGCTAGCGATTCACGCGGGCACTGCCGCCCTTCATGACTCGTTCAACTTCAGAAAGCGTGGCCATGGTTGTGTCGCCGGGAGTGCTCATCGCGAGTGCGCCATGAGCGGCGCCGCATTCGACCGCCCACTGCGGTCCTTTGTTCATCAGGAACCCATAGATAAGGCCTGACGCGAAACTATCGCCGCCCCCGATGCGATCGTAGATTTCCAGGTTCTCGCGGACCGGCGCTTCAAAAAATTCGCCGTTAACGGAACAGACCGCGCCCCAATCGTTGATCGTTGCGGTCTTAGCGTTTCGCAGTGTCGTGGCGACGACGCGAAGGTTAGGAAACTCCGCAACCGCGCGCTCGATCATCTTGCGGAAGTTAGCGGAGTCGAGCTTGGAGAAGTGTTCGTCCTGGCCCTCCACTTCGAGTCCGAGACAGGCAGTGAAATCTTCTTCGTTACCCAGCATCACGTCGATCAAAGGCGCGAGTTCGCGATTAACTTCACGCGCTCGCTCCTGGCCACCAATTGACCGCCAGAGACTGTCGCGGTAGTTAAGATCGAAAGAGACGATCGTTCCGTGTCGCCGCGCCGCCTCGATGGCTTCTTTGGCGACTGCCGGTGTTGTTTCCGACAGCGCGCAAAAAATTCCGCCGGTGTGAAACCAGCGCGCACCCTCATCGCCGAAGATTTTTTCCCAGTCAATGTCGCCGGTACGCAGTTGCGAGACGGCGGTGTGTCCACGATCCGAGCAACCGAGTGCGGCGCGCACTCCGTATCCGCGCTCCGTGAAATTTAATCCGTTACGAGTTTCGCGACCAACACCGTCGTAATTGACCCAGCGCACGTGTGACTGATCCACACCGCCCTGGTAAATCAAATCCTGAACCAAACGGCCTACCGGGTTGTCAGCCAACGCGGTGACAACTGTTGCTTCCAGGCCGAAGCATCGTTTGAGACCGCGCGTGACGTTGTATTCGCCGCCACCTTCCCAAACACGAAAACTTCGTGTGGTATGGATGCGATCGTCGCCGGGATCGAGTCGGAGCATGATTTCGCCGAGCGAGACGCAATCCCAGCGACAGTCTTTTTTATCTTTGAGGCGAAGGGTTTCTGGCATGTGATCTTAGACCGCCGCAGTTTCGATATTAGCTGGCTCGAGAGTTGGAGCAAGCAAATGAATGATAACCAATGCCACCAGATAGGTGCAGCCCGCGATGATGAAGATAGGAAAATAAGAACTCGTGTAAAAAAGAATTAGACCGACGGCGGACTGAATCAACATTCCACCAATTGAACCCGCCATTCCTCCGATGCCAACCACTGAACCCACGGCGCGCCGCGGAAACATGTCCGATGCCATGGTGAACATATTTGCACTCCAGCCCTGATGGGCCGAAGCTGCAAGCGAAACAAGTGCGACGGCCAGCCACAAACTCGATGCATGGGCCGCAAAGATAATAGGAATCACAGCGAGCGCGCAGACAAGCATCGCTGTCTTGCGGGCTTTGTTCACCGTCCAACCTCGCTTGATGAGGGTAGACGAAAGCCAGCCACCGCCGATCGAGCCAATGTCTGCCGAGACATAAATCACTACCAGCGGTAAACCGATCTGCGTGATGTTCAGCTTGTAGTTTGAATTGAGAAATTTCGGTAGCCAAAAAAGATAAACCCACCAGATTGGATCGGTCATCAACTTGCCGACCGCGAAGGCCCAGGTTTGCCGATGGGGAAACAGTCTTGACCACTTTATTTTCGTTGTCGGTTCCGCCGGATCAGACTGGATATACGCCAGCTCCCGAGCAGACAGCTTCGGGTGTTCTTCCGGTCGGCGGTAAATTGCGAGCCACGCCACTAACCAAATGAATCCCAGGGCTCCGGTAAGAATGAAGGCCCACTGCCAGCCATAGCTCACCGCAATGAACGGCACAGCCAATGGTCCGACAATGGCGCCCACATTCGAGCCGCTGTTGAAAATTCCAGTTGCCAGGGCCCGCTCTTTCTTTGGAAACCATTCCGCTACAGTTTTGATAGCTGCGGGAAAGTTACCCGCCTCGCCTAAGCCAAGGGCAAAACGCGCGACACCGAAGCCGAAGATTGAACGGGCCAACGCGTGGCCCATCGCTGCCACTGACCAAAATCCAACGGCGAACGAAAAGCCTTTTCGGCTGCCCAACCGATCCATCAGGCTGCCAACCACAAGTAAACCGACTGCGTAAGCCCCCTGAAATGCCGTTTGGACAAAACCATACTGGGCGTCGTTCCAGCCGATCGTGTGCTTGAAGTTGTCGTCGGTGGCCAATATGCCCAGCACTTGGCGGTCGATGTAATTGACAGTGGTGGCAAAGAAGAGCAGGGCGCAGATTACCCAACGGTAGCGGCCGATGGCGCCGCCAATGGCTTCAATCGTTGACGTCTGTTCGGGCGAGACGATCGCAATCGGGGGCGTCGCTTCCACGACCGCTTTAGATTCAGCCATTTCGTTCCTCACCTCCGGTTGCTTACAACTGGAGTATGTCTGGCGACAAATACTCCCGTCCGTCGACCCGAGTTGAAACCTGCGGCCACCCAGCGTTTCCAGTTATTACTTCGACGCCGTCGGCAAATGCTATGCACGTTTCTTCTACTTTCGTGCCGGTAACTGATGGGTTCCAGGCGAAAGCCTGGTGCAACTGCACGCGTTCATTGCTGGCCGGATGCGCGACCCAGTCGCGCGTGCGATAGCCGGTGGCGCCGCCTTGATGATGTAAGCGTTCCTCGTTTGCGAAACCTTCGCTCGCGTAGGTTTGGGCGGCGAGTTTGAAAAGATCAGCGCCGCTGGCCCCTGGTTTAGTTGCGGCTAAAAGTTGCGCGTTAACTTGGGCCGCCGCCTCGGTTCGTCGGCGGAGGTCATCAGGTATAGTGCCGTGGTGGACAATCCGGGTAAACGAAGTAATCAGCCCGCCCCGTTGCGCGCCAACGACAATCATAACTGCGTGTTGCCAGCGCTGACTGGTTGGCACGGGATGCCGATACTTGCTGATGCGATCATCGGCCGCGACCAAAGTTACGATCGAACGAATGTTGTGAACGGCCAACCCATCAGCCACTCGACGCGCGACTTGCTGCTCGGGTTCTCCGGGTTGAAGCTCGTGCGCCAATTTAACTATCGCTTCGGACGCGTCGCTGCCGAGCGCCCGAAGTCGTTCAATCTCTGACTCTGTCAATTGATAGCGGCAGCGAGCTAGTTCGGATTCAAGCGGAACGACCCCGGGACCCGAATAGATGTCTGAGCCGATTGCGCTGTTGTCGTCTAACAACCTTCGCGTCCGAAGACCAAAAAAGGCTGCGCTTGCCTTTTCTTCTTCCCAGCCAAACTCAACCGGTTCGAAATCTGTTTCAATTAATTCCTCGTCGAGCAGTCTCTGGATTTCAATCCGATTCGCCAGCACAAATCGCTTGCCGTCGTTCCTTACGAACAGCGCGCCCGCCCCGGTTTCGCGACTCAGGTCAATGCCATTACTGCCGCCGGCGGACAACCAGGAAAAGTTTGGCTGCGAACCAATGAGAGCGCCTCCCAGGTTTTTGGCGGCAAGCATTTCAACTAGCCGGTCAACCTTCGCGTTAATCTCGTCGCGCTTGTTCACTTTGAGAAACAGCTATTACTGGTTCACGCCGCTGGCGAGAAAACCACCGTCGACCGTAAGGATTTCACCGGTTACAAAACTGGCGGCGTCGGAAGCAAGGAAAACGGCCGCGCCGGCAAGTTCTTCTACGTTTCCAAACCGTCGCATGGGCGTGCGCAACAGAAACTCGCGCCCGCGCTCCGACTCGTCCAACAGTTTTTGATTTAGTGCAGTGCGAAACACACCCGGAGCAATCGCGTTCACACAAACGCCGTGCGGCGCCCACTCAATCGCGAGCGACTTGGTTAAAGATGCAACGGCAGCCTTGCTCGCAGAATAGGCGCTGACTTCATGCAGCGAGACGAAAGACGAAAGGGAAGCGATGTTGATGATGCGTCCATAGCCCCGCGCGATCATGTGTCGTCCGAAAATTTGACAAGCCCGCAGCGTGCCGGTGAGATTTGTGTCCAGGATATCGTTCCAATCAGTTTCTAAAAAATCGATCGTGGGAGCGCGCTTCGTGCGTCCGGCTGAATTGACGAGGATGTCGACCTGCGCAAACGTCTTGACCACTTCATCAAGCAATCGTTGTAAAGACGCTCGATCGGACACATCCGAGGCTACGCGGAGCGTTTGTCGCCCGAGATCTTCAATCTCTTTCGCGGCCGCTTCGACCTGGTCTCCCCGACGCGAGCTGGGAATGACATCGGCGCCCGCCTGGGCAAGACCGTGAGCAATGGCTCGGCCAATGCCCGAAGTCCCACCAATAACCACCGCCACTTTGTTGCTGAGATCAAGTAGGGGAAAAGTCATGTTTCGTCAGGGTTCCAGAGGCCGTCAGCAGTTTCGTTTGTTGTGACGCAAACGGTTAGATTGCGTCGATGATGAATGACTTTACACCGTCGCAACCCCGACCGGCCGAGGTTTGCTGTACAAATTTAGCCACCACCGAACACGCTGACCTGTCGGTATGGTCAGCAACCGGATCGCGTCGCTGAAGCCGACGAGCGTTCTCTCCTTTAATGGCTGTTTCCGCTTAAAGGTCTTACCAATCAAATTAATAGGCAGGATTGTGTAACATCGCTGCGCGGCGTTCGTCAAGTTCTTTTCTCTAAAGCAGAATTGAGGTTTATTGGTCGCTCACAGGCGGGACTAAAGCTGAATTCTTCTTGCCTTGAAAGCGTCTATGTGGTAAATAGTTCGCTTGTGCGCCGATAATGGTTTTACCAGTTAAGTAGTCAATGGAATTTTGCGATGGGCTTCTCAAGGTTGTTTGGAAGCCTCTTCGTTCTGCAGAACGCTGAGAGCATAGACCGACCGTGTCCACTACCGCACCTTCAACTTTGTCAGTATTGACGACTCCTCCTCGTGAAGCAGTCGGAGAAAATGTTTGGCTGCGTTCTCCTGGTGCTGCGCCAACCGATATTTCCCGGCTCGTCGTGCATCAGATCAAACCTGAGGTGATCGATACCGAGGATGAAGTTGGCCGTGCGCAGTTTGAGGAGATCAAACAACTAGCGAGAAGCAAAGACGGTGATTTGGTGATCATCATTCTCGGCGGTCGGGGAGCGCAGGTCCTTTACCGGCTGCTCGGGGGCTTGGCGCAAACTAACGAGATCGATTTACTGCTGGCCCGTCTTCGTGTTTTTACCCAGGACGCTCTGGCGCCGATGCGCATGGAAAACGGGTTGAGCTTCGTGCGCGATTTTGAGCGCCTGCTGGGCCAGTCGTTTTTTGACAAGATCAAAAGCTTCACGCCCATGCAAACCAACACGAATGATCTGCAGAATGGACTTGAGCAATATCTGAACGAACTTGAGTCGCTAGGTGGCATAGATATTTTCTTCCTCGGTTTAGGGCCCGAAGCGGAAGCCGCTTCGCACCTTGCTTATATCAAGCCGGGATCGGGAGCGAGCGTGGATGACGTTGCCGGCGTGATTCCAATTTCTGCCAGCATACTTGAGCATCACATAACTAAGTTCAAAGCTGGTGGCAGCACGATAACTGACGAAGACGAAGCGGAGTGTCGATCAGCGACTCATATCCTGACGCTTGGTCCGGCTGCAATTCTAAAAGCCCGAAGGATTGTGCAGTCGATTGTGGATGCTAAGACGGCGCCGGCTAAACGCGAGTGTTATCGTCGCGTATTGGAGACGCAAATTTCAACTAATGCAGCGGAGCGAGCTGCGCAAATGAACGCCAACCCGGGGCTATGGTTACGTCTCCATGGAAACGTCCGGTCATTGGTTTTGCCTGATGTGTTGCAGAACTAGCTGCGGTTTGTGAAACAAAATGTCGAGTACCCTTATTGTTGCGCCAACGCCGATCTCAGAATACGCGATCGTGGTTGACCCCCGAGACAATCTGGCTGTAGTCAAAAAAGAGACTCAGCCGGGGCTCGAGGTTGCGCTTAGCGATGCCCGCCTCCTGCGCGTGGCGGCGGCGATCCCGCCGGGCCATCGTTTTGCGATTCGTGACATTCCCACCGGTGAGTTTGTGCTGCAGTATGGCCAGCCGATCGGAACTTCGAAAGGTATCGCCGAAGGCAGCCAGATAACCCACGACAACATGTCGAACGACGTGCCAGTAATTCGGGAGTTGCCCTCAGATCTCTCTACGCCGCCCCCTGACTACATTGAGGTGTCACAGCGAGCGACGTTCCAGGGATTCCGCCGCCAGGATGGCCGCGTGGGCACACGCAACTACGTACTCATCGTGCCGACCAGCATGTGCGCCAGTCACGAGGCGCAGCAGATTTCGATGATGTCTGAGTTTCTGCATTACAGTCGTGAGAAATATCCGAACGTCGACGGCGTCGTGGCGATCCCGCACAACAAGGGTTGCGGCTGTCAGGATGGTTCGACGCTCGACGTCATGCTTCGTACTTTGTCGAACTACGCCGACCATCCCAACGTTGGCGGTGTGATCCTCATGGATCTCGGATGTGAAAAGACAAATCTTGCGTACGTCGAACGTTATCTGCTGAAGCGTGAAAAGTCGTTCAACAAGCCGGTTGCCAAGATTGGAATTCAGGAGATCGGTGGCACGGAGGCGGCAATCAAGCGCGGACTGGAAGAGGTTGAGCGCATGCTTCCCGAGGTTAACCAGGCCGTGCGCGAAGAATTCCCGGTGAGCGAATTGGTGCTGGGCGTGAAGTGCGGTGGCTCGGATGGCTTCTCCGGAATTTCCGCGAACCCGTCGTTGGGACGCGCGGCGGATTTGTTGGTCCGCTCTGGTGGGACGGTTTTGATTACTGAAGTACCCGAGTTTTGTGGGGCTGAACACATCCTGGCACATCGCGCCAAAGACGCTGAGGTCGGTCGCGCTATTTACCGCCTGGTTGATTGGTACAAAGAGTACGCGTCGAAGTTCGGAGCGGTCCTGAATCAGAATCCCAGTCCCGGTAACATTGCCGGCGGCTTACTGAACTTGACGGTGAAGAGCCTGGGCGCAATGTCGAAAGCTGGCACGACGCGTGTCGAGGGGACAGTCGAATACGCCGAGTCGCCGAAATCTCATGGGCTTCACCTGATGCAGGGCCCGGGTTACGACCAGGAGTCGACTCCCGGCCTGGTGGGCGCGGGGGCGACGGTGGTGGTGTTCACCACCGGTAGAGGCACAACCATCGGGAACGCCATCACGCCGGTAATCAAGCTGGCTTCAAACAGTGCAGTTTTTGAGCGGATGTCTCGCGATCTCGATCTCTCGGCCGGGGGCGTGATTGACGGTACTGAAACCATCGACCAGGTTGGCGCACGCGTTTTTGAACAAATAAGAAAAGTAGCGAGTGGGGAAGTTCTGGCGAAAGCGGAAGAGCTCAAGCACCGCGAGTTCCAATTCTGGGCCGAACAGACGGTGTCGCTGTAGAGAGCAAAGGTCAGAAGTCAGACGTCAGAGATCAGATCATAGATGAGAGGTCTGGAGTCAGAAATCAGTGGCGGGCCGTTCGTTCAGAAAACGTTCGTTATACATTCTGACCTCTGATCTCCGACCTCGCATTATGGAGTCTTCGATGAGTAATCCAGTAACGGCAACGGCGGAGATCAGTCGCGACACCTGTTTTGTTCCGGCTACGCACACCGGTAAGGGCCGCCGAATCACAGTTACACCACAAACGACTGCCGCACGCCATTTGTACTACGGCCGAATCATCCTCGACGCCACTGACGCGCCGCTAACTTTCGAAAATGGTGAACAGGAAACCGGCCTCGTCTGCCTCCATGGAGTTGCAAAAGTGACAACGGGCGGCGAAATCTTTCAAATGTCCAAGTACGATGCGCTCTACGTCCCGCGCGATTCCGACATCACGGTGCAACCCGTCGACGACACTGGTTGTGATCTCGCGGAAGTTGCAGCGCCTGTCTCCAATCATTATCCGCTGAAGTTCGTTGCGTTTTCAGATGTTCGGAAAGATCCCAAGTTGCACGTTGCGGCCGGCAAGCCACCGGCCGAGCGCGATCTGAACGTTCTCATCGGCGCCAACGTTGATGCCGGACGCATCATGGCCGGTGTCACTTTTTCAACTCCCGGCAACTGGACTTCCTGGCCACCTCACGAGCATTCGGAAATGTTGGAAGAGGCCTATTTGTACATCGACATGCCGGCGCCAACGTGGGGTGTGCAGTTCGTCTACACCGATCCGGCGCAACCCGAACTGATGCAAGTGGTGCGCGAGGGTGACGTTGTCCTGATGCCGAAGGGATACCATCCAAACGTGGCGGCGCCGGGAGGACAAATAAACTTTTTGTGGATGATGGCTGCGGTCCGTGAAGGTGAGGATCGGCAGTTTGGCGTCGTCAACGTACAGCCTGAGTATGCCGCCGGAGGTTCAGGTTTGGAGCAAGCGCGCCGCTAGTTACCCATGTCATCGAGTTCCACAACAGCAGAAATTTTGTCAGCAGCCACGACGGCGCAGCACCTCAGTTGGTCCACTATTCCGGTTGAGCATCCGGCTGAAGGCATCGAGCGCCAGATGGTGGTTGGCAAGGACGTGATGGTCGTCCGCTTTCGTTTTACTCCATTCCTGGTCACGCCTGAGCACACCCACGTACACGAACAGGTTTCCATAGTCGTAAGCGGTCGCGTACGTTTTTTTGTTGAAGGTGTCGAACGCATTGCGGTTCCCGGCGACGTGATGCACTTTCCTTCAAACTGTTTGCACGGCGCCACCATGATGGACGAAGAAGTAGTGCTCATCGACATCTTCACGCCTATCCGAGAAGACTTCCTCACTGCCAACCAGGGATGAGCCTCGACAACTCCGCGACAATCCACGGCCAAAAGAATCGCGGATGCTCTAGGTTCGGTCAAGCGGATGGTGGTTGTTCGCGCTGCGCGCTCATTTGCGGGCGAGGACGCCCGCGGTCCCAGTAAGTGAGCATGATTGGCGCAGCCGACTCGTTGAGGCAATCACCAAGGCTGGATTCTCGCGACCAAACGGAAGTTGCATTAGAATCTCAGAAAGGATTTCCTGAGGTAGATGATGCAGCAGTTCGTTTCCAGCGTAGTTAAGTTGATCTTCTCTCGTCCCGCGCGGGCGCTTCTTTTAGCGCGCATGGCCTGTTGGGTTGTGCTACTTTCGCTGGCTGTCAAAATCTCCACGCTTCCCCGGGCTCTTTCGTTCGTATCCGCTTCAACGCGATCCAGACTTCCCGGCAGGGATAACTCGGAAGACCTGGCCGCGGCAATCGACGCCCTCCTCTCGCTCAAAGTTTTTGTTTTCAAGCCCGTTTGTTGGAAGCGCGCGGCGATTTTGCATCGCTTCCTGAGTCTCCAGGGTATTGCGACGACGATAAATTTTGGCTTGCGTAAAGGGCCTGATGACACGCTCGACGGCCACGCGTGGCTGGAAGCAAACGGCGCCCCCATCCTCGAGACAGAGTCGCCGAATTACACCGTGACTTATGTTTTTCCCTCGCAGTCTCCATTTGAAATGGAATTGGGCCAACTGGCAAAAACTTCCGTCTAGGCAACCAACGTTTGAAAGCTGCCAGCCCAAAACTCGATCTTGATTATCTAATCTCCCCGCACGCGGCTGACTTCTTTACGAATCACTGGCAACAATCAGCCTTGTTGGTTAAGCGACAAGACGCTGATCGTTTTCAGTGGCTCGTTCCTGCTAGCGACATTGATGAAATTCTCGCCTTCGCCGCGACCCTGCCGGCTGATGCAGTTGAATTCATCGGCAACATGCGCCTCGCGGAAAGTGCCGATTGCAGCTCGGCCCTGAATGATTTTTTCGGGGCGGGTGCGACAATTCGCATTCGGGGAATTCACGAACACTCAGCGCCGTTGCGTGAGCTCTGCGAAGCCATCGAACAGCAGCTTGGATTTCCGACGCGCGTGAACATGTATTGCACACCGCCAGCATCACGCGGATTCAATCTCCACTTCGATACGCATGAGGTGCTGGTGTTGCAGTTGTTGGGAAGCAAACGCTGGGAAGTTTACGAGCCGGCGGCTGGCTTAAGTGAAAATCGGGATGTCGGCGAAGCTGAGTTGCGGGCGACGGTTTTAGACGAAGTGATCGAACAAGGGGATTGCCTTTACGTTCCGCGTGGATTTGTTCATCGGGCGCTGAGCCTGGAACAGCCTTCGGTTCACCTGACCGTCGGGATACACACGGAAACTGAAATTGGTGACCAGGAAAAGTTAAACGAGACCAAAGCTGCAGCGCCCGCTGATTTGGAACGTTTGGAAATCAACACGCGCCTGGAAGTGTCTGGGGACCTTCGACTTTATTTGTCGGCTGCGGGCGACATGGCCGCGTTGAATCTCGGCGAGAAATCGTTGTGGCTACCGGTCTCTTTCGCGCCGCTACTGAGGTTTGTGGTTGAAGAGAAGCGGTTCATCCCATCGCAGCTGCCGGGAAATATCGGCGAGCAGGGGAAGTTAGTCTTCGTACGGCAGTTGCTGGAGGATGGGTTTCTGCAAATCGCGAAGCGATGACTATCCGCAGATTACACAGATTACGGATTTTCGATTTGCGATTGCCGAACGTCGATTAGCGCTTACCGATGCCAATCCGAAATTAGCAACTGGCAATCTGCAATCAAGAGACCCACTCGCTAGCGCGAGGTGGTACTGACCTCATCGCCACACCGGTCTGTGAATATGGCGACCCGGTCTGTGTAATCTGCGAAATCTGTGGATAGTCCCTAGTTTTTCAACCGCACTCGAAATAACACATACTTCCCGACGCGTTCACCAGCGTCACGCTCATACCAGCGATCAAAATTTGAAAGATTGGGCGGGTCGTCGGCAGCGATCAACAGGTAAGAGATCTGTGGTTGGGTCGCGCGTGAGCGATCAAACGTAGCGATGAAGTTTGCGTAGTAGTCGAGGGCAGCCTGCACTTCATCAGGAGTGATCGGCGTCCAGTCGACCGAAAGTCGCGGGTTAAAGCGGCCGCGGCGCATCAGCGAACTGAGGTAATAACCTCGTTCGTTGTCGAGCGAAGCGAAATGGTTGCGATCGATATCGCTGAAACTAACGCCTTTGTAATACAGAAACTCCGCCAGCCGTTCCTTGTCTTCAGCCAACGTCACATCAGGAAAAACAAAAAGATACTCGCCCCAGAGCACCGGCTGCGGAGCGGTGGATGGGACTGCGTTGCTGACAATAAAATTCGGCGCATAAACAACCGAGGTGGTATCGAGTGAGCCACTGTCGCTATGGCCCAAAGCCGCGAGCCGCAGCAGCGCGGGTCGCGCCTCGTCGCTGAAAATGTTTCCCTTCTTTTGGCGCCGGCTGAGAAGTGTTGCCTGCGCGCAGCCCGACAAGATCGCAGCTGCTGTAGCTCCGGCGAGTAAGAGCTGCGCCAGTCTTTGTTTCCCGATTACCAGCCGCCGCCAACACAGAATGACGCAAAGGAAAGCGGCCATCATCGTGAAATAACTACCGACAAAAACGTCATAGTGAAACGGTTGCAGCGAACGCCCCGTCAGGATCTGTTGGTTAAACAAAAGCGGCGGCGTAAGCGCTGAAGCGATCGCGAAAATTACGAGTGGCTCGTTTGGCGCAACACGCTTCCTGACGATAAGCAGCACGAGAACGGCGAGCACGATGAAGGCAATTATTTCCGTCAGGCGAAACGGATCGGGAGCGTGGGAATGCGCGAGAAAATGTATCTCAGCCGTCGTGGCGCCCAGCTTTGTTGCGAGGAACAGATAAACCGCGACGGCGGCAAACATGAAAGCGCCGAGGACTGTTAACGATGCAATCGAGCGTCGACGCTCTTGCGGCTTGAGTCCCAGCCAAACCCCGGCAAAACAAATTGTCCAGACCAGCGCAAAGGTCCAGTGGTAGGCGTAGGAAAAAGTCAGACTTACAAAGAGCAGCCCGGCCAGCAAAGCCGCGCTGATCTGTTTGCGTTTGTCAGGCGCCCGCAGCATTCGCCACACCATCCCGCAGTAGACAAACAGTATCGGGAAGGGAACCGCGGGCAGGTAGCGGCGCAGGAATGGCAAGTAGTTGTTTGAGTCTTCGAGCCGCAGCAGATACTCGATGACGAGGTTTGAAGAAGTTGCCAGCAGCACAACTAAAACACCGATCGCCGCTAGTCGATCATCTTGAAGCACCAACGCCAGCAGCCAGAAGACTGCGAGCGCGGCGCCGAAAGCGATGATTGCCGTAAGCGCGATGAAGGATTGTGCGGTGGACAGGTGCAGCGTGCGGGCCACGTTGGCGATCAGCAGGAGCGGAAAAAACTGGACCGACAAGTATGACTCTGCCGCAGGTTGGGAGGCGGTATCGTCGCGACCGCTGTAGGGATTTGTGCGCCGCGGTCGGCCGTCGATTATGGCGTTGAGGTAGGCAGCGTAGACTGATTCATCGCCATGCGTTTGCGCATACGAGCCGTTCCATTGTCCGCCGCGCCCGAGACAGAAAAAAATCTGTGGCGCCAGCGCGATAACAGTCACCGCTGCGGCTGCGAGCACTCCATAACGCCAGCGCGTCCTGGTGCCAGTGGTTCCCAAATTTGGTTTTCCGGCAGACCAGCCAAGCTAACCGACCAGGCTATAGCGTGGGGCGAATCAGCTTGTGGTTCTGCAGTTTTGTTAAGAGCGCTTCGGCACTGGCGAGCGCGCGGTCGTTACTTATCGAATAAGCAGCCACGATCTCTTCCACGATCTGATCGAGGTTGCGGCCGTTTTCGACGGCGCGCCAGATCAGCATCGCAGTTTCGTTTAACTGGTAGTACTGCCTGGTTTCAAGATCTACCAGAACGCCGTCGCCGTCATCAAGTTGATTAGCGACAATCTTTTTTAGTGGTAAAAAAGCAGGTTCGTTCATGAAGTCTGGTTTGTCGTTTTGAGCAATTCAGTAATAGAGTTCGGATTGGCAAAGACGTCACTGCCAGCGATCAATGAATAACTTCTCGTTTGACTGGCCAGCTTTGCCAGTAGGGCGAGGTGCGCTGGCGCGGCAGCAGCGTCGCAAGTTGCCCAGGGGCACTGGCGCAGCAAACGCATTAGAGCGTCTGCCGGCTTGATCGATTCGAGTCTACTTTTAATTTCGGTGCTGATCGAGGGAAACAAAATCACCCCGGGCACACAAGTTTCGGTGAAGCTCTCAGGGAAAGCGCGCCGCGCGTAGAACCGTAACTTGTCAGGATCACTCGGCAGGCGACTGCCAATCACATCAGCAAACCGCAGCAAGTTGCAGGCGCGCAGTGTTGGTTCATCGAAAGTGAAATACTGCCGCAGCGCCCAGGCCGTGATGCCGTTTTGCGAGTCGTGCAAAAGCAAATTGTCGTCAGAGACAAAGCGCCAACCTTCATTCAGCAGGGACACCGTCAAAGTAGACTTGCCACTGCCGGAGTCGCCAACTATTAAGACTCCGCTGTCGTTTTCATCCGCTAGCACGCAACCAGAATGAAACTGGTAAAGGCCGGCGCGCCGCAAGGCTGCCTGTACCGCGTAGAGAATTACGTTGTTGAGTGCCAGGGGATGAAGGCCCGCGGTCTCTTCCACCAGCCAAATATCGGTGCGGTTTTGTTCGGGTGGCCCAACAACAATCGTCGAGCCGTTGACTACCAGCGTTAGCTGTTCTTCTTCCGGATAGCAATAGCCGTCCTCGATAGGAAATCCAGCTGTCTCCGGTTGCGGGAGGGAATCGGGTGCCCGATGGATGTCGATCAGATGGGCCGGAGGTGGCCCCTCAGCAGAAAACTTAGTTGGTGTGAAATAGTAGCCGCTAAGGAACGAGTGAACCAGGTTGAGGACTGGTTCATCAGCTCCCTGAAACGCCAGGATTCGGTTCGCGACCGCGTAATACCTAACGAGGTTAGATGTGGACACGCCCCACCGACCACGGCTGGGCGCGGTTGAACCAGCTACGGACGAAACTTCTTGCATCGAGGTTGGACTTAAACGTCGCCGCCCCCGGTAACCTGCAAGAAGAATTTTGTCGCTGCCAGGATATCAACCGGCTCAGAAACTTCGGGCTCAACAAAATCCTTTTTTGGTGCGGCCGGCAGGGCCGGTTCAGACGGGGTAGCCGTGGCGTTGTTAGTTAGGTAGTCAGTCTTATTTGTGTCCATTTATGAAAGTCCCCTGAAGATTTTTTAGTCGATCTTATGTTCAAACTCCAACAGCAACGGCACGGTACTTAACCGCTGCAAATCTTTCCGCACGTGCAGGTGCACAGACGGAGGGAAGTACCCCATGGCATCTTCCAAAGTCAGGTCCTTGAAATTCAGGTCGATAGTTTCGGCTGAATCCTGTTGCATCGAGAAGCTAACACCCATCACACTGGCGACTCGATCGAGCACGGCAGTCAGGGATTGTTTCTTAACGTTAACGCTGAGTCGCCCATCCTTGTAACCTACCTGCAACGGATCGTCCTTGCTACCGCCCTCGGTGTCGCCTTCCATGACAAATGAAACGTTTCGATTCATCAGTTTTGGCACGGGCACCGGCTCGTTGTAAGCATTTAAAAAAACTTCACGCGGGATTGGCGCTGAATTGCCCTGCAGCTCGTAGTGGATGTAGGGAAGCGGCGCGATCATTTGCAATGCTGACTCCAGTGGCATGTCCTGGAAATCAAGCGTAACGTTTTGCTTTTGCATCACTCTACTCAAAACTACCGGCGCTTTGATCCTTTTCGAAAGGTCGGCGGCGATCTCAACCAGTGGCGCGTCCTTCGCGTGAATCGTTAGAAAGTACGTGCCGTTTTGTTTAACTCGAACCTTCCAGGACTGAAGAGTGCTCTTCGCGTTCACCGCGGGCTGTTGCGCCGCGAGTTGGAGCGGTGCGAAGACCAGGCCGATAAAAACAGCCAGCGATAGCGAGCCAGGCAAACGTGTTATGAAGCGTCGTCTCATCCTACTTTGCGCCTGACTTCCGACTTGCCGGCGCGGCGGATTTCTTAACCGTGCTCGGCCTTTCCACTGGAATGGGTTCTTCTTCCACAACTTCAATATTCAAGGTGACGCGAAACTTTCCGCTCTGCTGCACACCGAAAAGGAAGCGAACGTCGATGCTCTCACCTGGATTCAACGGCGTGCTCAATTGCAGCGTTCCACCAATCGAGTTGCCGCCCCTAATTGGTAAACGATTTAGTACTGGTGAAATCGCTGAAACGGTAGAGTTGAAGGCTCCGCCATTCGGTTGACCCGGTGGTTGCTCCAACACAGTGCCGATAACCGTCACGCTACTTGTATCCATGCCACACGGCACACGATCGACGGAGACTTCGGTGTCCGAAGAAGTACGGAGACGGAGGTCGGCAGTACCTGGCGGAGCAGGGAAGGTCGTTTGTTGTGTGACGCGGAATCGCAAACGCGTCGCGGCGTTGATGCTGTTGTTCGTGATTGTGCGGCGGAGTTCGATGGTGCCTAACGTGCTGCTGTTTTGCGGGTCGGGTGTCAGGTCGCGAACCTGATTGGGTTGAGCTGACCCAACGACGCAAGGATCAAGAAACGTAACACCATATTCCGCGTTGTTCTCGAACGGTGAAGACAGGTTTTCAGGACCGGGCGCACCCAAACGCTGGCCGGCGCCGGCTGACGTTCCATTGGTGTCAACAAAAATGAAATCGGTGGCGTTGTTGTCGGTGTCGATTACGCCAGTGGTGATCGTGCAGGGTTGCAGTTGTGAAACCACCCCCTGCCGGCCACAGTTGTCGCGATAAAACGAATAGTTGATTCCGGTTGGCGTAATGGGTGGATATCCCGTGCCTTCCTTGAAAAGAGTGTTTGCTTCTGACGTCGAGCCAACGGCGTCCAAACGAGTGTCGGTTGTGTAATCACCGTTGCTGTTATTGAAGAGAGCGATCCCGGTATTGTCAGGGATGTCGATCGTATAACTGGCGTTGGGTGTCGCGGTCGTACCGTTTCCTGCCGGATAGCCTGACAGCGAATAGCCGTTGGAATTGGCGCACAGGAAGTGGCCGTTCTTCGGAATGACGGTGCCATTGGGAATCGTGCAAAGCACTATGCCGCCCTTACCACCGTCGGCGACGATCGCATAGCCGCCGCCAGCGCCAGAGACTAGATGTGGTTGACCAGTATTGTTGTAGATCTCAATGAACTCATCGGATGTGGTATTGCCCAAGCCTCTGACGCCGCCAACGACGCCGGCTTTGCCCGTACCCGGGCCACTCAGCCGAAACTCACTGATTACGAGGTCACTGGAAAAGGGGCCCGTGACTGCGGTAAAAGCCGTGGATGAGTTGTTCGAGCCTTCAGGGTCGGCGGTGTCTGAAGTCACGGTCGCTATGTTGCTGATAATGGTATCCCGTGGCGTATCTTGATCAATCAACACGGTAACTGACACGGTCGCGGACTCACCAAGGTTGATGCTACCCAGGTTCGCCGTGACCGTGTTGCTGGCAAATCCAAAAGTGCCCTGACTCACGGCGGCGTTCACAAAAGTAGTGTGCGCCGGAATCGGGTCAGTCAAGACAACTCCGTTGGCAGTACTTGGTCCATCGTTACTAACCACGATGTTGTAATTGATTTGCGTACCACGCGGCGCAGATTCGTCGCCCGTTTTTGAGACGATCAAGTCCGCAGACGAGCCACCCGGCGTTGCGGCAAACGCAGCAGCTG
Source organism: Pyrinomonadaceae bacterium (assembly GCA_035472495.1). Taxonomy (GTDB): domain Bacteria; phylum Acidobacteriota; class Blastocatellia; order Pyrinomonadales; family Pyrinomonadaceae; genus PSRF01. The sequence goes on from DATIPD010000013.1 coordinate 678,375, forward strand.
AAAAGGTCAGAATCGCAATACCAGCCAACGCGACGAAAGAAAAGCTGATACGCGAAACGAATAGCGAAGCAAAGTTTCTTTTTGTCGTCACAGTGAGAGTCCTTTCAGACGGGGCAGACCCCTTGTTAAAAAGCGACAACGAATAGTTGTCAGTGAAGACCAACGCGAGTCTGTGCGCCTTCAAGCTCGCACAGACTCGCGGGCCGTTCGATTTGCCTTATGGTAACACTTCAATGTTCATGCCGACGCGGAACTTGCCCGTCTGCTGTACGCCCCACAGGAATCGCACGATCACGCTGTTGCCCGGCGGGATCGGTGTTCCGAGGGTGACAGTACCAACGGAGAAAGTTCCGTTGAAAGCGCCGCCGTTTGGCTGCGAAGGTGGCTGCTCCAGGGTCGTACCGAGAATGGTAATGACTGAAGTGCCAGTGCCGCAGGGTTGATTCGAGAAGTTATCAGTGGTGTCCGCTGTGGTGCGAGTGCGCAAATCGGCCGTGCCCGATGGAGCCGGGAAGGTCGTCTGCTGAGTCACGCGGAAACGCAGTCGAGTTACGTTTGCTCCGGTGTTGTTAACAACAGTGCGGCGTAGCTCGATGGTGCCGAACGTGCTGTTCTGCGCGGGAACACTGGTTAGATCTCGAATCTGATTAGGCGGCAGCGAACCGGAAACGCAAACGTCCGGCAGACCTACCGCGAATGAAGCGTTGCGCTGAATTGGACTGGCGAGGTTTTCTGGTCCGGGCGAACCGAGCCGCTGACCGGCGCCGGCCGAGGTGCCGTTGGTGTCTACGAAGTAGAAGTCGACGGCGTTGTTGCCGGTGTCGGCTACGCCCGTGGTAAGTGGACACGGCGTCAGGTTCGTGATTGAACCCTGCTGTCCGCAGGCATCACGAACAAACGCGTAGTCGATCGAGAACGGCGTCAGTGCCGGATAACCGGTGCCTTCCTTGTAAAGCGTGTTCGCTTCTGACGTAGACCCGACTGCATCCAGCCGATTCGCGAGGATGAAGTTGACGGGCACGTTGTTGTTGAAGAGCGCGATGCCGGCATTGTCCGGAATGTCTGTGGTGTACGTGGCATCGCCCGTGGCATAACCACCGAGGGAATAGGCCACGCTGTTGGTGCACAGGTAATGTCCGCGGCCCGGAATGACGGTGCCGTTCGGAATCGTGCAGCGCACTACGGCGTCGCTGGCAGCGACGGAAAAACCGCTGCCGACCTGCGAGGCGACCGTCGTGCTGGTGTCACTGTTGTTGTAGACCTCTACAAACTCGTCATTCGCGCCGCTGGGCCCACGCAAGCGGAATTCGCTGATGACCAATGGCGATGTTACCGCAGTGGTATTGACGATATGAATGTTATAGGTTCCTGTGCCGGTTGCCGAGAAATGCTTCACCTTCACGAAATAAGTGCCCGCTGCCTGTACCGTGAAGTTCGCTCCTTCAGCGGCTGGATTCGCGAGACTCCCCGTGATCGAGGAATCGACTGACTCCAAAATAACATCGGCTGGATCGCGGAATTCAACTACCAGGTCAGTGCCGGTACCATCGCGTTCCGGATCGGCATCAACTGGAAAAAAGACCGTGTCACCCGCGTTGCAGGAGATCGAATAGTAGTCCACGTCTCCGGCGACGCCGATTGAACCGGAGCGGAAAGCCGGGGAGTTGGCTACATTCGCGGTGGCCGCGGTGTCATTCGCCTCAACCTCGGCGGTCGCCGCCACGTTAGTGAGCGAAACAAACAGCCGATAAGGGTTGATGATGCCAGTTGCACTGAACGCCTGCACACGAATGAAATACGTGCCGCCGGTGGTCAGTGTCGCTCCGGCGATGATCGAGGCTAACCCGGTCTCGTTCGTGCCGTCGCCGCCATTACCGGTGCCGTCGTCGTCGTCGTTTTCGATGACTGTGGTCCCATCGGCCGCCAGCAGGTCAACAACAGTATCGCGCGAAGTTGCGCCCGCGTTCTGCACGCCGCCAGTGTCGGTTTCAAGCCATACCTTCGCGCCGGCCGGAGCGGTGAAAGTGTAAAAGTCGATGTCTCCGCCCGGGTTAATCGCGGCGCTCGTAATCGCGGTTGGCGTGAATGTTAAGGCGGTGGCCGTGCCTGAAGTGTCGTTGGGTTCAACTTCCGAACCGGTCGCATAGGGTCTTGGGGCCCTGACTCCTCCCCTTACTCCGCTGACCGGCGTATTGTTCGTCTCTTTGACTTCGGCTCTAGGGTCAACGGGGGCGGCCATAGGAGTTAACGCCTTTTTCTGGGCATGACTTAGCTGAATTAACTGAAGAGTAAAAAAAACGGCGATAGCGATCGCCAAAAAACGAGTCAAGTTCCGTTTCATTGTATGCATCTCCTCCAATGGATTCCCTCTAGGGACAGGGCTCAAGAAAGTAATGTTTATCGGTTTGATTTCCTCGGCAGGACTTCGCCACGTGGTTACAATTTTGCAAGGCTCTTCAGTTTACAAGGTCCAATCTTGGACCATCGAAATAGACTGAGAAGCCGCTCAGTGCAACGGTGCTAAGCTTCTTTGGGGGTAAGATTTTTTAGCACACGCTTTACCTTCCGTCAATGAGTAATTCCCGTATGGTATCGATTAGAAGCGGTTATGAGACACACTTTGGCCCATCCCAATCGCGCATGTGTTTCAGACGCGCTGACGCTGCGGGTGGTCTATTTATCTTTTGGACCAGCGGTTGGTGAAGCGAGGTTTGCTTCGATTAGTTGACTCATTTCTTCAAGTCGGGTTTCCCAGTTGGCCTGTTGGGCCACCGCGCGCCTTCTTTTTTGCAGCAGCCCGTCATGAGCCGTGGGAAGCGCGGCTTCGATCGCTCGCAAGAAATCCTGTCTGGTGGGATTGGCGGTAAAAAGGATCTGGTGACGTTGATTGAACTCGTCGACGGTTGGCAGGTTGGTGGAAACGATTGCTTTTCCAGCCGCGAGATACTCGTTGATTTTGGTTGGCACGACCGTCTTCATCTCCAGCGTGTTAAGGTACGGCACCAAACAGACGTCGAAAAACCACATGTGTTCAGCCAGCTTCCCGTGAGCCTGTTGGCCCAGCAGGTAAACGTTTGGCAGTTCCTTCAGTTGATCGAGCTGGACCTGATGTGCGCCTAGAAACACCCATGACCAGGAAGGCCGTGAATGGGCCAGCGCAACCAGCAAATCGTAATCGACCAGCCGATGCAGTCCACCCACATAGCCAATAATGGGTCGTGGCAGCTTATCAAGGTTCAGCGGATCCGCCGCCTTTTCCGTGGTGGACCATTCAGGAAAGGCAGACATGTCTACGCCTGGCGGAAACACCGGTACGCCTTTCCCGCGGGTTGAAAGTTTATTGGCTAACGCCGAACAATTTGCAAACACGACGTCGCTCATGGACACCAGATCTTTTTCGCTCTTTTCCAACGAACTGCGGTTGGGAGTCAGCAAAGAAAAATCGGCCATGCTGTAGTAGACAACTACGCTACGGCTGCTTTTGTGCAAGCGAATGATGTCTACGGCGGTATCGGTTGGGAGATAAGTCCACAACAGCGGATCGGTAATCCCCATCGCTTTGGTGATTGACCGCAGCTGTCGTAAGAAAACACGCCGGTTTAGAAACCTTTGCCACGACGGACCAAATGGTGGGAGCACGAGCGGCGAATAGACAAAAATATTAGGACTCACTTCGCGCGCGCCACCGGACCTTAGCGATCGCAGCCAGCGGCCGAGACGAGACGCAACTCTCTTCGTGTCTTTCAATCCGGGTGCACGCACGCCAGTGTTCTCAATGTAAAGTACGCGGTTTCCCGCTGCGGCCAGCCGGCGCGCGATTTCCTGGTGGGCCTGCCAGAGGAAGTCCCATTCGATGCTTGAAATGTAGAGGATGTCGCGGCCAGTGATCATGAATGACGTCAAACGGGCCCGGCGGACCTATTGCTCGCGGCCAGTTGATCACTTTGCCAGCCGTACTTTTTGAACAGTCTGAACACTCGCAGAGGATAGTAGACGAATGAAACTGGTTGCGGCAGCGACGCCATCTCCCAATCGACCGGAGTGGTCGTCAGGGCGAGTCGTGCACAGTAACGAAGTTTTTCCGGCAGTGAGTCTTTTACCTTTAAATGAAAACTGACGCGCTTAGCGAGACTGAAAGGTGCAGACGGCTCAGCGAAAAAGCGAGCCACTATTTGTTGAGCCAATAAATTCAACGACCCATCTGTTGCCACACTTTCCAGAACGTTTGCAGGGACTGGGGCTTCTAGAAGATCGCGTGCGAGTAGCAGGCCCAAAATGACAGCCTTAAGACAGCGGGCCTGGCGCGCGCCGGAAAACAGTTTGCCCCAGTCGATCTGAACATCGGACCTGACGAGTTCTGCGAGACCGCATACCCACTCCAACTTTTCCCAGCAGTCCTTTGCGCCGTGAAGGCAAAGCATCAGGATAAAGTCCTCGACCAGCGGGATGCGCACGTTCGATCCTTGAACCTGGATGGTCCGTCCGTTTTCCCAGAGTTTGGCGGTTTCGAAGGCGGCGCCGAAGAAGCGTGGCGCGAGTCGCCAGTGAAGTTCGACTGTTGTCCCATCGCTCTCACGTTTGAAAAGGCGCACGTAGCTCAAGCGCAGGAAGGTAGATTTTTTTCGTTCGGGAATTACGAAATGCGCCTGATAACCTTGATTTAGTAGTAAATCGGTCGCTCGCCAAACTTCTGTTTCCGGAACAAGGATGTCGAGATCGGCGAACTGGCGTAACGACAAGTTTCCATAAATGCCGACCGCAATCGCGGGCCCTTTATACGGCAAGGCAGCAATTTGATTCTGCGCGAAGAGATCGAGCAAGCGCACCATTTCGCCGGTGAGCAGAACATTCAGAGCGCTGTTGTTTTGAAAACGAGTGCGTAGTTCCTTAAGTCTTTCAGGGGGAGATTGATCTAAGGCGCTGCGATTCAAATGGAAATACAAAAGTGGGATTAGCGCGTGACGTTGGGCCAGCGACAACAAGCGGGTCCAATCCAGCCCCGAGCTTACCAACAGCCGAATGCGCTCCGTCCGAGCTGGGGAAGTCTCCAGGCGAGCACAATGCACCAACAATTCTGCTTCGGGATTTGGCAGGTCTTTCAGCAACTGGTCAGCGAACATTTGAAGAATTCGATCCGGCCGTTAGCCTATCACGTGAATTGTGAAAAAGCAGTTCCGCAAATTTCATAGCCACGCGGTTTGGCTTAGACCATACTGGTGCAACCCGAAATTCCTGAGCGCTTGACCACGCTAAAGGCGTCGCCTAAGGTTGAATGAAACTGGGATGAAGCAAGGGGGACAACGGAGCATGGCAGGCCGCACAATTGTTGTGGGAGACATTCACGGATGTTATGACGAGTTGGAAGACTTGTTGGCTGAAGTCCAGTTTGGCCCGGCGGATCGGTTGATTTCCGTGGGCGACCTGATCACCAAAGGACCGAAAAACAGGGAAGTGCTTGACCGTTTCATGTCTGACTCTCAGTTTTCGGCAGTGATCGGCAATCACGATCTCGCCCTGCGCAGACGCTGGAACGGCGAAAAGTTTAAGTTGAAGGATTCCCAGAAGCCAACTCATAAAGACTTAAAGCACGAGAAGGAAAACTACCTGCCCTACTTAAACAATCTGCCATTTACGATAGACCTGGGTGAGCACTTGATTGTTCATGCGGGCTTGCGACCGGGCGTCGCGCTGCATTCGCAAACTACTGAAGACATGACTGAGCTGCGCAGCATGGGCAAAGACCGGGCGGCGCGCGACGGGACGCCCTGGTACGACGAATACGACGGCGACAAGATTGTGATTTTCGGTCACTGGCCCGCGCCGGAGCCACGACGCGGGAAAAAAGCGATCGGTTTAGACACTGGCTGCGTTTATGGGCACAAGCTAACCGCGTATATTCTCGAGACCGAAGAATTCAAGTCGGTCAAGGCACGGCGCGTTTATGACGCGTCGTAACAAGTGGTCGTTTTGAAAAGAATCAAACTTGGCGTGATACCTGAACGCCAAGATTTACGCGTTAGAAAATGACAACCTGGATTTCTTCAGAGGACTAATGGCTTGATGGACGACGAAAAACCACCTGTCGTTGAAGAACCGGATCCGACGCTGGCGTACACCGTTGGCGAAGTTGTCGAAACGCAACCAGCCAAATCGACGGGCAAAATGCCAGTTCTCAATCCGGCCGCAGATGAACACTTTCTCGCCTGGTCGGTCTTCAACCGCGATCTCAGTCAACTGGAATTTTTCAAACGCGTGCTTGAAGAAGCCGCTGACGAATCCGTTCCCTTGCTGGAGCGTTTGAAGTTTCTGGCAGTGTTTGCCAGCAATCTCGACGAGTTTTTCATGGTCAGAGTTTCCGGACTCAAGGAGATGCTGGACATCGAAGAGTTTCAACCAATGCCTGGCGAACTGACTCCGCTCGAGCAGTTGCGAATTATTCGCGAGAAAGTTGTGCCGTTGGTTGCGGAGCAAGTGAAGTGTCTGCACGAAAGTGTGTTGCCGCAATTGGCAAAACACGGAATAGAAATAGTTTCCTACGACGTGCTCTCCCCCAAAGAGAAGAAGTCGTTGAACAACTATTTCATGAAAAACATCTTTCGGATTTTGACGCCACTGGCAGTTGATCCGGCGCATCCTTTTCCGCACATCGCCAACCTGAGTCTGAATATTGGCCTGACCGTTGAAGTCGATTCAGATTCGGACGAGCCCGTCACCATGGGAAGTTTGCCGCGGTTTGTTCGGATAAAAGTACCGCCCGTGGTTCCGCGGCTGGTTCCAGTGGGAGAGGTCGAGGGGAAGTTCATACTTCTGGAAGAGCTGATCGACGCAAATCTTCATCAGGTGTTCCCCAGCATGCGTCTCAGCAAGAGTTTCATCTTTCGCGTGACCCGTGACGCTGACGTTGAGATTAGAGATGACAAAGCTGCTGACCTGTTGGGTCGCATCAAGGAGTCGCTGCGCGAGCGTCGCTTTGGTAACGCAGTGCGTCTGGAAGTTTCGTCAAGCATGCCCGGAATGATGGTCCAGTATCTAACTGACGCTCTGAAGATTGAATCAGACGATGTCTACGTGATGGGCGGGATCCTTGGGGTCGGCGATCTGATGCAACTGTACGGTCTGGATCGTCCTGAACTTCGTGACAAACCGTTGCGGATGACCGTGCCGGCGCCGTTAAGCAAACGCCGCTACTTTTTTGACGCAATCAAGAAGCACGACATTCTCCTCCACCACCCTTATACCGATTACGCCACGGTCACCGAGTTCATCCAGGCTGCCGCGAAGGATCCGAAAGTACTGGCGATCAAGATCTGCCTTTATCGCACCGGCAAAAATTCTCCGATTCCGGAGGCGCTCATCGAAGCCAGCGAACACGGCAAGCAGGTGACTGCGGTAGTTGAAATAAAAGCGCGCTTCGATGAAGAGAATAATATCGAGTGGGCCGGTCGGCTGGTGGAAGCCGGCGTGCACGTAGTTTATGGGCTGGTGAATCTGAAGACCCATAGCAAGGTCGCACTGGTGATTCGTCAGGAAGCTCAGGGATTGCAGACTTACGTACACATTGCCACGGGCAATTACAATCCGACGACCTCAAAGGTCTATACCGATCTGGGCCTGTTAACAGCTAATGCCGAAATTGGGGACGATGCGACGGACCTGTTCAATTACATGACCGGCTTTTCGCGGCCGCGTGAATACACGCACTTGATGGTGGCGCCAGTGAACCTGCGTCAACGCATGCTTGCTTTGATCGAGCGCGAAATTGAACATGCCCGCGCCGGACGGCCAGCCCGGATTGCCGCCAAGATAAACCGGCTCACCGATCTGGAAATTATTGATGCCCTGTATCGGGCGTCACAGACTGGAGTGAAGATAGATCTGATTGTCAGAGGCTCGTGCATGCTGCGCCCCGGAGTGCCAGGACTTTCCGAGACGGTGCACGTGCGCAGCGTGGTGGGCCAGTTCCTCGAGCACAGTCGCATTTTTTATTTTGCAAACGGCGGCGCTGAGGATCTCTACATCGGTTCGGCTGATTGGATGACGCGGAACCTGGATCGGCGCGTGGAGGTCGTGACCCCTATCCTCGACTCCAATCTCAAGCGACATCTAAAAGACGTGGTGCTTGAAACGTATCTGCGTGACAATACCAAAGCAAGAATCCTGAATGCGGACGGTGAGTACGAACACGTTCCCAAGGCGGAAGACGAGAAACCGTTCAACAGTCAACTGCATTTCGAGGGAAGCATCAGCTTGAACGAATCATAGTCGACAAAACTTCAACGTCGCCTTAAGATCCTCCATCTAGCCCCCTCTAACCAACGTTGTCTGACGCGTTCACGGGAGAGTTCCAACTGGGTGAGAGCGCTGCTCTGGCAAGTTACTGTCCAGCGTCTAACATCGCAGCGCGTGTCTGTGAGGGAGAAACGAATTCATGTCTAGCAAATTATTTCAGATCCTGGCTGTTTTTATTTTTGTCACTGTATTGGCCTGGCCGGCGTCGGCCCAGAAGGCCTGCTTTACGTCTGAGGCCCGCGAACAAGCGGAACGGACCGCAAAGGTTTATCAGGAACCTGATTCCGATTACGATCCCGTGCTGGGCTACAGCACGAGTAAAGGGGCCCGGGCAGGTGCGCCGGCCATTGATGATTCAGGCCGGGCTTTGCCGATAGTCTGCCAGGCAAACAAGAAAGCGAACGAGGGTTCTGGCACCACGCCGAAGTTTTATTGCTCCGTCGCCGGCGTCGTAGATGCGGACGGCGACGCGGTGCGTTACAAAATCAAGCCGCACTTTAAAGGTCAGTCGCCCGAGAAACGCAACGGGGAAGTCTATGGTGAGTTTCTATCGTCGCGATTTTCGAAAGCGCTCGGTTTTTTTGCAGACGATGAGTGGGTGGCAAACGTCACCTGCGCGGACTGTGAGAAAAGTTTGAACAAACCATTTCAGGGCACGCCGTACGCAGCCTTTCAACCAGCAGCCGGAATCGAATTGCCCCTGGGAAACGGAATCGACGAGAACTGTGACGGGAAGGACGCGGCGCCGCTGGCCGCTTCGTTGGAAAAATTGTTGAAGTCGGGAACACCGCGTGCCGAAATCGACGCGTTTAAACTGTGGTTGGCTTTCATCGATCACGGCGACACGAAAACTGATAACCACAAGTTCAGTTGTCTGGATTCGGAGAAGACTGGCAACTCGCGCATCTGCAAACCTGGGCAGGCCGTCTTTTACGTAAGTGATATGGGTTCTACGTTTGGCTTTTCGAGTGCCAGCGAAAACAAGGCGAGGCTGGCGACCTGGAAAAAGAAAGAGCCGCTGAAGATTGAGAACGGCCGTTGTGAAGCCAATGCGAAAAGCGTTGGTGATACTAAAATCAGCGAAGCTGGTCGCGCGTTGCTGGCAGGAAACCTGCAAAAGCTGCTCGACGCCGAGGCCAGCAATGAATTGATAACGAGAGTGTTTCGTGCGTCTCGCAACGAAGAGCGCGATCAGCCGGCGGAAGCGTGGAGCGCTGAGTTCCAGCGCAAAGCAAAAACTATCATCAACGCTCGCTGCTCCAATTAAGGAGCGCGATTAACCGTAACTGAAAGGAGTAACACGCCAATGAAAAAGCCGCTGGTGCGCATACTGGTGGTTTTTGTTGTTGTCTTACTCGGCAGTGCACTGCTTGTTTATGCACTGCTGGAACGATCAAACAGCGGTAGCGGAAACCCCTCCGACCGTGCCGCGACATCAACCAACCTACCCGACGGATCGCCGGGCGCAAGTCCCGTGACGCCGCCGGCAAACGGAAACCACTCCGTCCTCAAAGAGATCTTTGGTATCGATGAGTCCACTAAGAAAACGCCGGAACAGGGCGAAATAGAAATAGTGGCAGCGCGCGTGATTTTGCGCTTCTTGATTGCTGCTTTTCTGGCGATGCTGTTGGCATTTCGTTGGCGTCGCGACTTATCTATTACCAAACGAAATCCTTACGTAGCGCAAACTCAAATTTTGCTGGCGGTGGTTGCGGCCGCAATGATGATGATTGTTGGCGACAGCGCCGCCCGCGCGTTCGGAATTTTTGCGGCAGCCTCGCTGGTCCGTTTTCGTACCAACATTCGCGATCCCAAAGAAACGACGGTACTGCTGATTTGTCTCGGCGTGGGATTGGCCTGCGGAGTCGGCCGGTTGGACATGGCCTTCATTCTTACGATCTTTGTCCTGCTGGGACTCTTAATACTTGAATACTTTGAAACTGAACAAGTCTTTCGTGCGATGGAAGTCCGCGTGCAAACCCGCAACGTCGATCAAACTCACCAAGTCCTTAAGGGCATTTTTGCGAAGTATGAATGGGGTCCGGAGTTGCGACAACTTGAACGTGAGGCAGTGGAAACTGAAGGTGCGCCCGCGGGCGGCACGATCGTTTATGAGTTGAATCTCGGTTACGCAGCGCGCACAGATCAGCTCACCGAAGAAATCCTTGCCGAGGACGCGCAAAATATCGCCGGCCTGGAATGGGAACAGAAGAAGAGTTCGACCTACATCTACAATTAGCAATAGATACAAAGGAAAAAGGCCACTCGGTTGCCGGGTGGCCTTTTTCGTTCATTGAGTTGCTAAAGATTTACTTGTTCGGAGTTCCGGCAGTTTCCGCCGAAGCAGCATTAGCTTCAGGCTTCTTGTAAAGATCCTGGACAAAGTCTTTGAAGGCGCCATGCCCCCAGGTGGTGTAGAAGTCGTACTTCTTCATCTCAGCGTAGACTTGGTCAAAGTTCCAATTATAAAACTGATAGCGATATGCGGCTCCCATCGCACCGGTCCGATGCCTGCCGCCGGCACAGTGAACGAAGAACTTGCCTGTCTTCGGATCGCCGGCAATTTTTAAGAACATCCTGGTGGCTTCATCGGTTGGATATTTTTTATCAACCATCGGGATGTTTACGTAGGTCATCCCGAGTGATTCAACCAGGGGTCGCTCGTAGGCTTTGGGATCGGCAGTCAAGTCGATGACAGTCTTGATTCCTATTGCCGCCAGCTCTCTGTATTCCTGTTCCTTAGGTTGGGCGCCGCGATAAAAGCGGTCGTCCATCTGGCCGAAATTCTTGATTGTTACTGCTGACTTGCTTTGATCAGTCGCGTCCTGCGCCTGCGAAACAACTGAAAGCGCGAGAAATGAAATAACTGCAACTGCGAAACCGTTGAAGGACCTTCGAATTGTTTTGAAATGCATTACATCGATTCTCCTCTGTCCCCACCGGAGTTGACGGCTTGATGCTTACCACCAAATCCGGGCAATGCCCCCCTCTAACCGCCCAAAGACTACCACCACTTGCACGAAGTGCTCAACGTAATTCAGTTGAGTAATTTTGTAAAACCGCGATACCGCGCGAAATTCCTAAGACTTGTGCTTGATCAAGGAGCCGGTAATTCAGAAATCTGTGGTCGTTATGCTTCTCGAAATCGACTGGTTTGACGCAACAGAACCAGGATCTGTTGTTTCGCCGCCTGGGAAAACGATCGATAAACAAATTAGTTTCACTTGTCTCTTGTCCAGGAGCGAAATCAATACACGCAGGCGGGTGATACCTGGCAAATTGATTGACGGAGTTTGCGTGTCAGGCCTAATGTTGTGACGGACCACCCAGATCACATCATGGCTTAGGGACTTTCTGTCGTTCGGTTATCGCCCGCAACCATGTCAGCATCGCCAACCATTTCTGAAATCGATGTGCTGTGGATAACTGCGGGTCTCGGCTGCGATGGCGACACCATCGCCATGACTGCTGCGACGCAACCGACCCTGGAAGAATTGCTCGGCGGCGGCATCCCCGGCGTACCTCACGTCCGCCTTCATAACCCTTTCCTGTCATATGAAAACGGTGACGAGTTTCTGCAGTTTTTTCATCGCGCGGCTGAAGGACGTTTAGAGCCGTACATCCTCGTGGTCGAAGGATCGATTCCGGATGAAGGAAACAAAAGCGAAGGCTACTGGGCCGCCTTTGGGACTGACAATAAAACTGGCCAGCCGATTACAACCAACGAGTGGATCGATCGGCTCGCTCCAAATGCGTGGGCCGTTGTTGCGGCGGGAACGTGCGCTACGTACGGCGGCATTCACGCGATGGAAGGAAATCCAACCGGGTGCATGGGATTGGCTGACTACCTCGGCTGGAGTTGGAAATCAAAAGCTGACGTGCCAATCGTCTGCGTCCCCGGCTGTCCAGTTTTGCCCGACAACTTCATGGAGACGCTGCTTTACTTGCTATACCAATCCGCAGGACGCGCGCCGATGATTCCACTTGATGAAGCGTTGCGGCCGACGTGGCTATTCGGCGCAACGGTGCACGAGGGTTGTGATCGCGGCGGTTATTACGAGCAGGCGGAGTTTGCTGAAGAGTATGGAGCGCGGACTTGTATTGTGAAACTTGGTTGTTGGGGCCCGGTCGTTCAATGCAACGTGGGGAAGCGAGGTTGGATAAATGGCCTGGGCGGTTGTCCAAATGTCGGCGGCATCTGCATCGGTTGCACCATGCCGGGTTTTCCTGACAAGTTCATGCCGTTCATGAATCAGCCGCCCGGATCGCTTTTGTCGTCACATGCAGTGATGACCTACGGCAAAGCAATTCACGCCTTGCGCCGGTTTACGCAGGCGTCGTTGAACAAAGAACCCGCGTGGCGTCGGCGGCGCGGGAAAAATAGCGCTGCAAGTTGAACTAAAGAAACATGGCTACGAATATTTTTGCTGGAACCAATTCGGAAGGGTCTGAGGGCACTTCGCCCAATGTCGCTGAAGCTGCGCAGAGTTGGGCACAAGCGGAAAGCACACTGCTCGAACTTGCCGCGGCCTTCCCGTTAATCAATTCGTTCGCACAATCGAATGGCGTGGAAGTAAGTAAGAGGGAGGCTTTTACCCTGCCGGAAGTCGACGCTCGATACCGCACGTTGATTGAACAAATCCCGGCGGTTGTCTTCATGGCTTTTCTTGATAAGGGAATTGGCGAAGCCTACGTTAGTCCGCAGATCGAGCAGATTCTCGGCTTCACTCAGGAAGAGTGGCTTAACGATCCGGTGCGTTGGTACGAGCAGATTCATCCGGAAGATAAAGCGCGTTGGAGCGCTGAAGCGGCCGGGCTGTTCATGATGGGACAGCCACTGAAATCGCTTTACCGCGTGCTGGCGCGGGATGGCCACGTCGTTTGGTTTCACTGCGAAGCAAAAATGGTGCGCAATGACGATGGCCAGCCCTGGTTTATTCACGGCGTGGCGTTTGATGTGTCTGATCTCAAACGAGCCGAAACTTCAGGACGCGAATATGCCGAGCGTTTGAAAGTTTTGTCGCGGCGGCTGATGGAAGTGCAGGAATCGGAACGACGAAAGATCGCGCTGGAATTGCATGACGAAATTGGTCAGGTGCTCACCGGGCTGAAGTTGAGTTTAGAAATCGGCGCAAGAAAACCTGCTGAAGAACTGGCAGAAAACCTGGGCCGCGCGCGAACTCTGGTAAACGAGTTGATGGCGCGAGTGCGCAAATTGTCGCTTGATCTGCGACCAGCAATGCTCGATGACCTTGGTTTGTTGCCGGCGTTGTTGTGGCACTTCGAGCACTACACAGCGCAAACGCAAGTTCGCGTTAACTTCAAACACAGTGGTTTGGAAAAGCAACGCTTTGGTGCTGATGTTGAGACTGCCGCTTATCGGATGATTCAGGAAGCGCTGACGAATGTAGCCAGACACGCTGAAGTGCAGGAAGCGACCGTAAGACTCTCGACGTACCAGCAAACGCTCTTGATTGAAGTTGCCGATTGCGGCAAGGGGTTTGACGTTGAGTCAACGCTCAACTCCGGGGAAACTAGTGGGCTAGCCGGAATGCGTGAGCGTGCGATTTTGCTTGGCGGGAGAATGACTGTAGAGTCAACGATTGGCACCGGAACTCAGCTGACGGCTGAACTGAGTTTGCTTTCTTAACTGAAATCCATGTTGGACCAGCGAACAACTGTGATTCTGGCTGACGATCATCAGGTCGTGCGCCAGGGACTCAAGGCTTTGCTTGAGGCGGAGCCTGATCTGGTAGTAGTGGCGGAAGCCGGCGATGGGTTGCTGGCGGTACGGAGCGTCGAGAGCGCGACCCCGCGCGTTTTAGTCCTCGATCTGATGATGCCGGGACTTAACGGCTTGGACGTTATTCCACAGGTCAAAAAATGTTCACCGAACACACAGGTCGTGATTCTCTCGATGTATTCCGACGAAGCTTACGTGCTTGAGGCGCTGAGCAGTGGGGCGTCGGCTTATGTTTTGAAAGACTCAACCTCGGATGATTTGGTGCATGCGGTACGCGAGGCTGCAGCTGGTCGCCGATATCTGAGTCCGCCCTTGTCCGACCGTGCCATCGAGGTTTACCAGCAACGCGCGAAAGCTACTTCACTCGATCGTTATGAAACACTTACCACGCGCGAGAAAGAAGTTTTACACCTCGCCGCCGAAGGCCGCACCAGCGCGGAAATCGCAAATCGACTGGGAATCAGCGGTCGTACCGCAGAAACTCACCGATCTCACCTAATGCACAAACTTGATCTTCACACGCAAGCAGAGTTAATCCGTTTTGCCTTGAAGCGCGGCATCGTTTCGATTGATTGAGCGTCAAAGCTCAATCCCGCCTAACAGAAAAAACAAGAAAAATACGTAGGTTCGCAAAGTTAATTACGTATGTCTACGAATAGACAGCAACGTTCCCTCGAATAATAATCCGGTCGCCGAACGTAGCAGAATCACTACTTCTCTGACCGAGAGCCAGGCTGTTCTACAAGCTTCCTGTTGTAGTGCAGCATCGTTCATCCCTCTTAGAACTTCTGATTCAGGATCTGGATTCATTATCAGATGTCTGTAGGTAGCACTAATGAGGCAGCGGGAAGCTCTAATTCTGGATTCTTTTTCCGGACCCTCCATTTCTAAAACGAGCACCACGAAAGGAGAGCAATCATATGGCAGCGGAAACTATTCCGTACGGTCGTAGCACGCAACGACCACCGGCGGTCAAAGACGTTCACGTAGTTTGGATTACTGCCGGGTTGGGATGCGACGGCGATTCGGTTTCGATAACGGCGGCCACACAGCCGAGCGTTGAGGACGTGATTCTCGGGGCGATACCAGGATTGCCGACTGTTCACTTGCACAATCCGGTGCTGGCATATGAAGTCGGCGACGATTTCATGAAGTACTTCTACCAGGCTGAGCAAGGACTGATTGATCCTTTTGTGCTCGTGGTTGAAGGCTCCATTCCGAACGAGAACATTAGCGGGGAAGGCTATTGGGCCGCGATGGGAACGGACGCAATGACCGGTCAGCCCATCAAGACGACTGAATGGATCGACCGCCTGGCTCCCAAAGCTCTGGCGGTCGTTGCGATCGGGACCTGCGCAACTTACGGCGGCATCCACGCGATGGAAGGCAATCCCACTGGCTGCATGGGCCTGGCGGACTATCTTGGTTGGGACTGGAAAACTCCGGCAGGGATACCAATCGTGAACGTGCCTGGTTGCCCGGTGCAACCAGACAATTTCATGGAAACGATCCTTTACCTGCTCTATGTCGCAGCCGGACTCGCGCCGATGATTCCGCTTGACGACGCGGGACGTCCCACCTGGTTATTCGGAAGCACAGTTCACGAAGGATGCGATCGCGCGGGCTACTACGAGCAAGGCGATTTCGCGACCGAGTATGGTTCGCCGAAATGCATTGTGAAGTTGGGTTGCTGGGGACCAGTGGTGAACTGCAACGTGCCGAAGCGCGGTTGGATGGCCGGCATTGGTGGCTGTCCCAACGTCGGCGGAATTTGCATCGGTTGCACCATGCCAGGTTTTCCCGACAAGTTTATGCCGTTCATGGATGAACCTCCCGGCGCCAAGCTGTCAGCCTCAGCAGTGGGCATCTATGGCGCCGCAATTCGCAAGCTTCGCAGCATCACCAATTCAACAGTGAACAAAGAGCCTAAGTGGCGGCATAACCGTGCCGAACTTACCACCGGCTACAAGTCGTCCAATTTGCAAAGGAGTGAGCGTCAATGAGCACTACGACCGTCACACAGACACCTACCAAGCCGCGCACTCTGGTGGACATGAATTGGGATCCGATTACCCGCATTGTGGGTAGTCTCGGCATCTACACAAAAAT
Source organism: Pyrinomonadaceae bacterium (assembly GCA_035472495.1). GTDB lineage: Bacteria > Acidobacteriota > Blastocatellia > Pyrinomonadales > Pyrinomonadaceae > PSRF01. The sequence goes on from DATIPD010000013.1 coordinate 694,516, forward strand.
CGACTTTGCCAATCGCGAAGTGGCGGAGTGCTACAGCACTTCATCGATCTTTCGCGGCTACAGCATTTTCATGAAGGGCAAAGATCCGCGTGATGCGCATTTCATTACGAGTCGCATCTGCGGTATCTGCGGCGACAATCACGCCACCTGCGCCACCTACGCCCAGAACATGGCGTTTGGTGTCCGACCGCCCAACATCGCGGAATGGATCGTGAATCTCGGTGAAGCGGCCGAGTACATGTTTGACCACAACATTTTTCAGGACAATCTCGTAGGCGTTGATTTTTGTGAGCAGATGGTGCGGGAGACAAATCCGAGCGTGTGGGAAAAGGCGAAGACTACTGAAGCACCGCACGCCGCCGACCACGGCTACAAAACAATCGCCGAAATCATGACGGCTTTGAATCCGTTCACCGGTGAGTTTTATCGCGAGACGCTCCACGTGAGCCGCTACACGCGCGAAATGTTTTGCCTGATGGAAGGCCGGCACGTCCATCCGTCAACGCTTTATCCGGGCGGCGTGGGAACAGTGCCGACGATTCAACTTTTCACTGACTACATCGTGCGGCTGATGCGCTACTGCGAGTTCATGAAGAAAGTTGTGCCCTTGCACGACGACTTGTTCGACTTCTTCTACGAAGCGCTGCCGGGTTACGAGAAGGTTGGTCAGCGTCGGATTCTGCTTGGTTGCTGGGGCTCATATCAGAATCCGGAAGTTTGCGATTACACCTACAAGAACATGAATGAGTGGGGCAATGCGATGTACGTCACGCCGGGTGTGGTGGTTGACGGCAAGCTCGTGACAACCGATCTGGTCGACATCAACCTTGGTATTCGTATTCTGCTCGGCAGTTCTTACTACGATGATTGGGACCAGTCGGAGATGTTTGTGAAAACGGATCCGCTCGGTAATCCAGTGGATCGTCAGCATCCGTGGAACCAAACCACGATTCCGCGTCCGCAAAAACGCGATTTCGACAACAAGTACACCTGGGTCATGTCGCCACGCTGGTATCACAAGGATGAACCCGGCGATAAGAAGTATCTGGCGCTCGACACGGGTGGTGGTCCCATCGCGCGCTTCTGGGCAACGGCGCTCGCCGGTAAGGTCGACATCGGTTACGTGAAGGCGACCGGCCACAGCGTCAAGATTTATCTGCCGAAGACGGCGATGAAACCCGAAGTGGAATTTGAGTGGAAGATTCCGAAGTGGAGCAATGCGATCGAACGTGATCGCGCGCGCACTTATTTCCAGGCGTATTCGGCAGCCGCAGCGTTGTATTTCGCTGAGCAGGCGCTAGCGGAACTTCACGCGGGACGGACGAAAACGTGGAATGAGTTTAAGGTGCCTGACGATGCGATCGGCTGTGGTTTCCACGAAGCCGTCCGCGGCGTGCTGTCACACCACGTGGTGATCCGCGATCGCAAGATTGCGAACTACCATCCGTATCCACCAACCCCCTGGAACGCAAACCCACGCGATATCTACGGAACGCCTGGACCATATGAGGACGCGGTACAGAACACGCCGATCTTCGAAGAAAATGGGCCAGACAATTTTAAAGGAATCGACATCATGCGTGCCGTCAGGAGCTTTGATCCATGCTTGCCCTGCGGAGTGCACATGTATCTGGGCAACGGCAAAGTGCTCGAGACACACCACTCGCCGATGTTTGGCATGGTGAAGTAGGAATGACGAACGGCCGCCGCCGGCCGACCAGTGAATAAGTCAGCCGCAGATTTACGCGGATCCGGCAGATCTGAAAAAGCGGAACCGGGAACAGTCTCCCCAGCAAAGCTTAGCTTTCAGATTCGCACAGTCCGCGTGTATCTGCGGCTAATGTTCCAAGCTGCGAGCAAACACGCTTTGAGGGTAAGCAGTGACGCAATCGATGGAAAAAGTCGAAGGCTTGATTCAGAAGGTCGAGCAACTTGCCGATCCGGAAGCCAAAGCTACGGCCATCGCCCTGATGCAAGCGCTGATGGAGTTTCATGGCGCAGGCATTGAGCGAATGATGGAGATTGTTTCGGAAATTGATTCTGCGGTGGCTCCGGTATTTGACGGCTTCGCGCGTGACCAACTGGTCAGTAGTTTGTTGTTGCTCTACGGCCAGCATCCGCTGCCCTTGGAAGAACGCGTTACTCAAGCACTCGACAAAGTGCGTCCTTATCTCGACTCGCACGGCGGCAACGTGGAGCTGCTTGAAATTGCTGATGGAACAGTGCGGCTCCGAATGCAGGGAAGTTGCAAGAGCTGCCCTTCGTCAGCGATGACACTGAAACTGGCGATTGAGGATGCGATCTACGCAGCGGCGCCAGACGTGGTGAACATTGAAGCAGAAGGAGTTCAGGAACAGCTGCAGCCAGGTTTTGTACAGATTGGCAACGTCAAGCGACAGAACGGAAATGGAAATGGCAAACCGACCGGCAACGAAGTTTGGGAGCAGGTGAATGAACTCGGATCGCTAACGCAGAATTCGGTGCAGTTGTTCGACGTGGGTGGTCGCTCGCTGTTGTTTTGTCGACTGGGCGAGAATTTTTATGCGTACGGCAGTTCGTGTCCAGGCTGTTCACAGCCCTTGCAAGGCGCGCATCTCGAAGTCACAAATTTGGTTTGCCCGCATTGCCGCCAGCAGTTTGATGTGATTCGCGCCGGACGTGGTCTCGATCAGCCCAGCCTTCACCTGCAACCGTTTCCACTTTTGTTTGAACAAGGACAGGCGCGGGTGGCGTTGCCACCGGGGTGAGCTTGCCGCCTGGCGATGCCGATTGCCAATTGCCGATTAGCGATGGCCGGAAGGCCGATCGCCATCGATTTGAAGAGAACAAGTTGCATGTCTAACGATCAATCAACCACGGATCTGGAAATCGGCGATCGGCAATCGCCAATCGACAATCCGCCCTCTTCGTTCGCCGTGTTGCGACGCTTCGTGCGCCAGCGAGCTGCAGTGGAACGTTGCGAAATGTGTAGCGCGGAGCTGTCGCCGGAGCACGAGCACCTGGTGGATATTTCTACGCGACAGTTGGCATGTGCTTGCCAGCCGTGCGCAATTCTCTTTAGTGGTAAAGCTAATGCGAAGTTTCGGCGGGTACCGCGCGAGATTCGCTACCTGCCGGACTTTCAACTAACCGATGCGCAATGGGAAAGTTTGCTGCTTCCGATCGGGATGGCGTTTTTCTTTCATAGCAGTCCGGCTGGAAAAGTGATCGCGCTTTATCCCAGCCCGGCGGGCGCCACGGAATCACTGCTCGACCTGGAATCCTGGGACGAGATAGTTAGAAACAATCCGCTACTCGAGGCGATGGAGCCAGATACCGAAGCGTTGTTGGTAAACCGAGTACGTGGCGCTTCCGATCATTTTCTGGCGCCGATTGATGAGTGTTATCGGTTAGTCGGACTAATTCGCACGCACTGGCATGGATTGTCCGGCGGATCCGAGATGTGGGAAGTAATCGGAAAGTTTTTTGCGGAACTAAAAGAGAGGGCTGAACCCCGCCACGCGGTAAGCCAAGACCAGCCGACGAGGGGACACAACGCACATGCCTGATCTGCGATTTGAGGTTGAAGGGGTTGAGGCAGTCGCATTTTCGGCGACGCCCTTACTCGTTTTCAAACTGCGCGTGACGAACCGCGATCCCCAGGAACTGGTGCAGTCAGTAGCGCTGCGCTGTCAGTTGCAAATCGAATCGACGCACCGAAAATATTCGCCGGCGGAACAAGATCGCTTGTTGGATTTGTTTGGCGAACCGGAACGCTGGAGTCGCACCTTGCGCCCGATGTTGTGGACGCACGCAAACGTAACGGTGAAGCCTTTCCAGGGCAGTACGCTGGTCGAGTTACCAGTGACCTGCACTTTTGATTTCAACGTTGCGGCGACGAAATATTTCGCCGGACTCGACGATGGCGAAGTGCCCTTGAATCTGATGTTCAGCGGGACAATTTTCTACGAGCCCGTGGGCCAGGGACTGCAGATCGAACAGGTTCCCTGGGACCGCGAGTGCCGGTATCGATTTCCCATCAGCGTTTGGAAAGAGATGATGGAAATCTACTACCCAAACTCCGCCTGGCTTTGTTTGCGCCGCGACACCTTCGACAAGTTGGCCCAATACAAAATGGATCACGGTATGACCACCTGGGAGCAGGCACTTGAAAGCATTCTTCCGGCTGCCGATTTCACGCAGGAACCAGATGATGGCGACGTGTTGATTGAGAGCACTCTGCCTTCGTGAAAGTCCCCTCTCCCGGGGAGAGGAAAAGTGACGAGAGAACAAATGACGACTGGTTTGGTAGAAAAAATTGCTGACGCGGTGCTTTACGAAGGGTACATCCTTTATCCCTACCGCTCGTCGGCCGTGAAAAATCAGCAGCGTTGGAATTTCGGCGCTTTGTGTCCGGAGTCTTACAGCCTGGCCCAGACAGGCACCGAAAGTTGGACCATGCAGACTGAGTGTCTCGTCCAACAAAAACAGGGAACTTTGTTGACCGTCAAGGTGCGTTTCCTTCAGCTGGTGCAGCGCGATGTGGCCCAGGTGATCTTTGATTGTCCCGTTGAACTAGCTGACTGTGGACACCAACGCATCGGGCCTGGTAGTTCGCATTTCGCGCTGGTCCCGTGGCTCGAGGTCAATGGACGTCGCTGGCAAAGCTGGCAAGAGGCGGTGGAGCGAAACGTTTGTGTGCCCGCGCTGAATGTTGATGGCGCCACTGAACCAGCGCGCACACCGTTTTCTTTTGCGGCAGGCGAGAGCATCGAACCGCTGTTGAATGAGAGTGACGGCAAGACTGTCGGCGTCATGCGACGTACGCAACAGGAAATCACTGGCGCGGTAGAAATCACTACCACGCAACTTGCGGATAACCTGACCAGAGTGAACGTTCAGATATTGAACCTGACTCCCTTGGTAAACGCCGGCGAAAGTAGTCGTGATACAGCTTTGCTGCGTTCGTTTGTTTCGACCCACACGATCTTGAACGTCACCTGCGGCGAGTTTGTCTCGTTATTGGATCCGCCGGAAAGTCTTCGCGAAGCTGCCGCTGGTTGTAGGAACGTAGGCACGTATCCGGTGTTAGTTGGAGAAGAAGGCGCGCGGGATTGCATCTTGTCGTCGCCAATAATTCTTTACGACTATCCGCAGATTGCGCCGGAGAGTCCCGGCAGTCTCTACGACGGAACTGAGATTGACGAAATTCTGACGCTGCGGATCATGACGCTGACTGATGAAGAAAAGCGTGAAATGCGCGACACGGACGAACGCGCGCGCCAAATTCTCGAACGCACCGAACTGCTACCGGCTGAGCAGTTGCTGAAGATGCACGGGGCAATGAAATCGGTGAAGTAGTTTCAGGTTTCGAGGTCCGAGTTTCAAGTTTCAAAATCCGCCTTCCTGAATCTTGATTTCAAACTTGAAACTCGAAACTTGAAACGCGAAACTCGAAACTAACGACCATGAACGAATGGGAGTGGCAACTGCTGGAAGATAAGACGCTGCTCGAGCACGTGCTCGTGGGTGACGTGTCCGTGAAGCAAGGCGACCGGGTTCGTTTGCGACCGCGCCCGGGTGGTGATGTTTTTGATCTGGCGCTGGCGGGCAAAACCGCGGTAGTCGAAGCGATTGAACAGGACTATGAAGGACGGGCGCACCTTGCGGTGGTGCTGGACGATGATCCCGGACGTGACCTTGGGCTGTTGCGTCAACCTGGCCATCGCTTCTTTTTTCTGCCCGACGACGTTGAGCCAATAGCAGTAAATAGTGAATCGTAAACCGTGAATAGAAAAGGCAACTGCCTGTAAATCGAACAGAGCGTTTAGAGTTCACGATCACATTTGCGATTTACCAATTACGGTTTAGCCATACGAAATGAAACCGACCATACTGATCGCCTGCATTGGCAACATTTTTCTGGGTGACGACGGCTTTGGCTGCGAAGTGGCGCGGCATTTGAATCAATGTGAATGGCCTGACAACGTTAAAGTCGTCGACTTTGGTATTCGCGGATTCGATTTGACTTATGGGTTATTAGACGGTCATGACCTGACCATCTTTGTGGACGCAACTCCGCGAGGCGACGCTCCCGGCACGCTCTACATAATCGAGCCGGAGTTGGCTGAGATCGAAAACAGCCAGAATGGACAGATGGTTGATGGGCACAGCATGAACCCAATGAAAGTTCTTTGTCTGGCGAAATCAATGGGGGCGCAGTTTAAGAAGATCTTATTGGTCGGCTGCGAACCAGGTACTTTTGGCCCCGAGGAAGGGCAGCTTGGTTTGAGTGAACCGGTTGCGGCAGCAGTAGACGAAGCGGTCAAGCTTGTGCAGTCGCTCGTCGAAAAATCATTGCAAGAGACTACGGCGCCGGTGTTATGACGAAAAGGGGGGACAGTAGAGTGAGTGATTCCAAAGTGAATGAAACAAAACTAGCGGAACAGCAGGCACGGGCAAATGAAGACGTTCGCGCCCCGCAACCATCGAATGGGCATTTGGTTTTGAAGGTGGTTGGCGGGATGGCGCTGGCGTTGGTGGCTGTTGGTCTGATCGCGTCGGCAAACGACATCAAACGATACATCAGGATTTCGACGATGTAGTGTGACAACTAACGAGTCGTCGGCCCGGCGCGTTAACCGATTCAAGTCTGCAAAGGAGACGATCATGGCGAGCAACGGTTCTGACGATTCGAAGGATATGTTGTATCTGGTCGGTGGGCTGGCGCTTTTGATCGCGGGCGCCGGTTTGATAATGGCGCATCCGGAAGTTCGGAAGCAGGTGCGCGCCGGACTCGATCGCGTGCTGCCCGGCCTGCAGGACAATTTCAATCTCGGACTGACGAGAGTAGTCCCGGACTTCCAACGCTACATGAAGATTCGTACGATGTAGGCCAACTGCAGGTAAGCGCTCAACTCCGCGCGCCTTGCCGGACGGCGTTTACGTCTGACCAAAAATCATGACTACGGAAACAGCAGCGGAGGTCGCTCCCAACATTGAAGTTGCAGTCTACCGGCTGAACTCCGCGGACAGCACTTTTACAGTGCAGGCATTTGCGGAAGGTTTGTTTTCAGCATTTGGTCATGATCCCGTAATTCAGATTCGAGAATTTACCGGCGAAGTGCAGTTTGTTCCGGGTACTTTTGCAGACGCGTCTTTGCGACTAACAATCGATCCAAATTCACTTACGGTAAGCGGAGATGTAAAGGAAAAAGATCGCGCGGAAATTGAGCAAACAATGCGGCGAGACGTTTTGGAAACGGCGAAATACCACGAGATCGTTTTCGCGAGCCACAACATCACCGTGAGCAGAGTTGCCCAGGGACGCTACCGCGCGCGGGCCATCGGCGATCTAAGTTTGCATGGGACGACGCAGAAAAGCCTCTGGATCACGGCCGAGACAATTTTGACTGAAAACGGATTCAGGGCGAAAGGTGATTTTTCGATTAAGCAAACTGACTTTGGCATCAAGCCCTATTCGGCAGTAGGCGGCGGCATCAAGTTGAAAAACGAATTGAAGTTTTCTTTTGATATAGCGGCGGGTAAGGCGTGAGCGGGGCAGAGGAAGTGGGCCAGGAGAGAGTGAGCAGTGAGCTGTGAGCAGTGAAAATCGCTGACCGCTAATTACGACATCTGGCCCCGACCTACTGCAAACTGCCCACTGCCCCCTGATTCCCATGCACGAGCTTTCAATTGCACTGAGCATGATCGAAATGGCTAGCGAAGAGGCGCAACGCCTGGGCGCTGAGCGGGTCAACGCCATTCATTTGAAAGTTGGTGCGCTTTCTGGAGTCGTAAAAGACGCTCTGTTGTTTTCGTACGAAGTTGCGAGTAAGGGAACGTTGTTGGAAGACTCTTTGCTCACGATTGAGGAAACACCAGTCGTGATCTATTGCGCGGCCTGTGGTCTCGAGAAGGAGTTACCTTCGCTGCAACGATTTTGTTGTCCAGACTGTGGCGAGCTTGCGGCCCGCGTCGTTCGTGGCAGGGAACTGGAACTGGTTTCAATGGAGATCGAGGAATCGCCGGCTGACTACGAAGGAGCAGAGTCGCCGTCGGTGCGCGAGGAAGTCGGGAAGGCTGAGGAGGCGGCGACGTGAGTACACCGCGTCTGGTTGAAGTTAGGCAAAACATTCTGAAGCAAAACGATGTGCTGGCGCGCACGTTGCGGCAGCGCTTCGCGGAAGCGGGAGTTTGTGTGATTAGCCTGGTTTCCAGTCCGGGTGCCGGGAAAACGACGCTGCTGGAAAAGACGCTGACAAACTTGCGTCGCGACGGCGTGCGCGTTGCCGCGTTGGTTGGCGATTTAGCCACAGAAAACGACGCCGCGCGTTTAGCGCGCAGCGAGGCTCCCGTTAAGCAGATTGTTACCGGCACGGTTTGTCACCTCGACGCCGAGATGGTGGAACGATCACTCAGCGATTGGAACCTGAACGATCTTGACTACCTCTTCATTGAGAATGTTGGCAACCTCGTTTGTCCATCGAGCTACGACCTTGGCGAAAACTTGCGCGCCGTCCTGATGTCGGTAACGGAAGGTGAAGACAAACCGCTGAAGTATCCGACGATCTTCAATACTGCGGACGTCGCTCTGATCACCAAGATCGATTTAGCAACGGCAGTGGAATTTGATCTGACGGCGGCATACAACAGCATCCAGTCCGTGCGTCCGGGTATGGAAGTGATGGAAGTATCGGCGAAGACAGGAGAGGGGATTGACGAATTCATGCAGTTCCTGGAGTCGCGTGTGCAGATTGGCGTAGCAGCCCGACCGTAGCCGTCTTCGTTGGTGAAGTATGGTAACTCGCTCTGAAATTTTGATTCGCGGAATCGTTCAAGGCGTCGGCTTTCGCCCGTTTGTTTACACGCAAGCCAGTCGTCTCGCCTTGCGCGGGCGCGTGCGAAATAACTCGAGCGGGGTCGTTATCGAGGTGGAAGGCGAGCCCGACGATATCGAAGTTTTTGTTTCCCAGTTGCGATCAAACCCGCCGCCGCTTTCCGCGATAGAGTCGCTCGAATGCAACCACCACCTCGCGCCGGTGGCGTATTCAGATTTTGCCATCCTCGAAAGCAGCGACGAGACTGAATCGTCACCAGCTGGACGATTTGTTCCTGTTTCAGCCGACCTGGCTACTTGTGCTGATTGCCTGCGCGAATTGTTTGATCCGCATGACCGTCGTTACAAATATCCTTTCATCAATTGCACCAACTGCGGCCCCCGCTTCACGATCGTCGAAGACATTCCTTATGACCGCGCCCGCACCACCATGTGTGAGTTTGCGATGTGCGCGGCTTGTCTCAGCGAATACCAGGATCCACTGAATCGTCGTTTTCACGCCGAGCCAATCGCCTGTCCAGCTTGTGGTCCGCAAATCTCGATCGATTTGGCAGTTGCCAGAAATCTTTTATCAAACGGAAAAATTTTGGCGATCAAGGGCATTGGCGGTTTCCATCTCGCTTGCGACGGACTGAACCGGGCGGCGGTTGAACGATTGCGTGAGCGCAAGTATCGGGAGGACAAACCATTTGCACTGATGGCGGCTTCGGTCGCGCAGATTCGCGGTTACTGTCAGGTTTCTTTTGAAGAGGAAAAGCTGTTGCTTTCCGAACAGCGACCTATCGTGTTGCTTGAACGAAAGCCTGGTTGCCAGATTCCGGAGGCGGTTGCGCCGGGCATAACTACGCTCGGTTTCATGCTGCCTTACACGCCACTTCATCACCTGCTTCTGGAAGACTTTGCTGGCCCGTTGGTAATGACGAGTGGCAACGTTTCCGATGAGCCAATCTGTTTTGCGGACGCGGAAGCAAGGCAACGCCTGTCGCCGATTGCTGACGAATTCCTGCTTCACGACCGACGCATTCACATGCGCACTGACGACTCAGTCGCGCGAGTTCACGATGGCCGCGCGATGATGCTGCGACGCGCGCGCGGTTACGCTCCGGCGCCAATCAGGACTGCTTTCAAATTTGATCGCCAGGTGCTGGCATGTGGCGCGGAACTCAAGAACACGTTTTGTTTCGGTCGCGACCAGCACGCGTTTGTCAGCCCTCACATCGGCAATCTGGAAAACCTCGAAACGCTGCGGTCCTACATTGAAGGCATTGAACACTTCAAGCATCTGTTTCATCTGCAACCTGAGGTGGTCGCTTACGACCTGCACCCGGAATACCTGTCAACGAAATATGCGTTGAGTCTCGATGATGCGATCCAGAAAGTTGCGGTGCAACATCATCACGCCCACATTGCGAGTTGCATGGCAGACAATCAAATTGCAGGTGAACTGATTGGCGTGGCGCTTGACGGGCTTGGTTTTGGTACCGACGGATGTTTGTGGGGCGGAGAGTTTTTTGTCGCAGACTTTTTAGATGCGGAAAGGATTGCGCATCTTGCAAACGTCCCTATGCCCGGCGGAACAAAAGCGATTCGCGAACCATGGCGCATGGCCGCGACTTATCTGCAGCAAACGTTCGGCGATAACTTTTTGGAACTGGATCTTGCGTTGGTCGCCGAGCTCGAGCGGCGAGACTGGCCAGCTTTGCGCAGCATGATCGCCAGTCGCACCAATTGTCCGGAGACCTCCAGCATGGGCCGGTTATTCGATGCCGTCTCAAGCTTGCTCGGTGTTCGCGCGTTCGTTAACTATGAAGGTCAGGCCGCAATTGAACTGGAAGGCATTGCTGATCGCAAAGCTGGCGGCGCGTATGCATTTGAAATTGACGGCAAAATCATCAGCGCGCGCGGTGTAATACGTAACGCAGTCGAAGACTTGCTTAACGGAGTTTCAGCGGCCATTGTTTCTGCTCGTTTTCATCGCAGTGTTGCGAACCTGATCGTGGCGATCGCGGAACGAACTCGCGCAGAACGCAAGCTTAACCGCGTCGCCCTTTCAGGAGGCGTGTTTCAGAATTTGTTGTTGCTGAAAACAGCGACACAGTTGTTGGCGGAGCGTGGGTTTGAAGTCTTTACTCACTCGCGGGTGCCACCAAACGATGGCGGAATTTCTCTGGGACAGGCGGCAATTGCGAATGCGCGCGTCCAGTTAAGGAGGGTTTGACGATGTGTTTGGCCATACCCGGCAAGATCGTTGAAATAGTCGACGAAGAAAACTCTATCGCCAAAGTTGAAGTTGGCGGAGTGAAACGCAACGTGAACATTGGCATGCTCGGAAAAGATGAAGCGCGCGTGGGCGATTATGTGCTGATTCACGTCGGCTTCGCCATGAGCAAGGTTGACGAAAAGCAAGCGGAAGATACGCTGCGCATACTGAAAGAAATTGGTGAGTTTGATATGGAGTTTGAACAGTTTAAGACGGTTGTTGAATAAATGGTCTTTGGACTTAGGTCCTTGAGCTTTGCCCTGAGGGTTAGAGTTGATTCGGCTTTGCTCGAAAAGTGGGTTGACACCATCTTTCCCTGTGCAACCACCGTGTTCTCTGTGTCTCCGTGGTTAATATTTGCGTGGAAAAACCACCACCGAGGCACACAGAACACCGAGTTTACACAGAGACGAAGTTCCGACGAAGACTTTTCGGGCAAGGCTAGTTGATTCCTAGCCTTCGAGTTCAAAGTTCAAAGTTCACAAAGACCAAAGACCAATACAGTGATCGGTAACGAATGACCAAAACCTTAGACGACTTCTCGCGTTCGTTTTATCCGTTCCTGCATGACGAGCAGAAGCGGCCGGAAGACTTAATCGAGGAAATGACATTCTCTCTGCTGGAGAAAGTCCGCGAAAGCGTGGACGTAAAGAAGCACTTCTTCGAGGCAAACAAGGAAGCGATCATCGCCGCGTCGCTCGATCTGGCAAAGGCATTCCACAACGGCAAGAAGCTGCTGGTTTGTGGCAACGGCGGATCAGCTACCGACGCGCAACACGTCGCCGTCGAGTTCATGCACCCGATCACTGTCGGACGAAAAGCGTTGCCGGCAATTTGTTTGAGCAACGACATGGCCATGGTAACCGCGGTGGCGAACGATGTTGGTTTTGACGACGTTTTCAGCCGGCAAATTATCGCACTCGGTACGGAAGGCGACGTGTTGTTGGGAATATCGACGAGTGGAAACTCCGAGAATCTCATGCATGCCTTCGCCACTGCGCGGCGCATGAAGCTGACTACGATCGGATTCGCCGGCGGCGACGGCGGGAAGATGGCGTCGAAATCGGGTGACGTGCTTGACTACTGCTTAACGGTGCCAACGTCAAGCATTCATCGCATCCAGGAGTCGCACGTGGCTCTGTATCACATCATGTGGGACATGGTGCACACGTTTTTACAGAGCAAGACGCTGGCAGAAAAAGGAAGATCAGCCGCAGATACCCGCGGATGAACGCGGATCTGAAAAGAAGGCGACCTTACTGATTGAATTCATATCTGCGAAAATCCGCGTTTATCCGCGGCAGATTTCTTGCGGGGGATCAGAAATGAAATTCATAGATGAGTACAGACAAAGCGACCTGGCACTGAAGTTGGCCGACCAAATCAGTCGCTTGACTAATCGACCACTGAAGTTAATGGAGGTGTGCGGCGGGCACACCCACACCATCTTCAAGTACGGCATCGAAGATTTGTTGCCGCGCAACATTGAAATGATCCATGGCCCGGGTTGTCCTGTTTGTGTAATTCCACTCGGTCGCGTCGATGATGCGATTTCAATCGCGCAAAAGCCAGATGTGATCTTTACGACCTTCGGCGATGCGATGCGCGTGCCCGGCTCAAAAACGAGTTTGCTTGATGCCAAGGCTTCCGGCGCCGATGTGCGCATGGTTTATTCGCCGCTCGATGCGTTGAAGATTGCGAAAAAGAACCCGGCAAAGCAGGTCGTGTTTTTGGGGCTTGGCTTCGAGACAACTGCGCCTTCGAGCGCGATGACGATTCTGCAAGCAGCCAAGGAGCAGGTCAGCAACTTCAGCGTCTTTTGCAATCACATCATGATCATTCCGGCGTTGAAGGCGATGCTTGATTCGCCCGACCTGAAGCTCGATGGATTTGTGGGACCGGGCCACGTCAGCACAGTGATTGGCACGCGCTGTTACGACTTCGTGCCGCGCGATTACGGCAAGCCGTTGGTAGTGACAGGATTTGAACCACTGGACATCCTGCAATCAATTTTCATGATTGTGAAACAGATTGTCGAAGGCCGCGCGGAAATCGAGAACCAGTATGCCCGCGTCGTTGAACGTGAGGGCAACCGGCGCGCCCTGGAAGCTCTCTCGGAAGTTTTCGAACCGCGTGAATATTTTGAATGGCGCGGGCTTGGTTCGATTCCGCACAGCGGCATGCGCCTCCGGCAAAAGTATGCGGCGTTTGATGCGGAGCTTAAGTTTGCAGTGCCGGGTTTGCGGATTGCCGATCCCAAAGCGTGTCAGTGTGGGGAGATTTTGAAGGGCGTCAAAAAGCCCTGGGAGTGCAAAGTTTTCGGGACTGCGTGCACGCCTGAGACGCCGATTGGTTCCTGCATGGTTTCGTCAGAGGGAGCGTGCGCGGCGTACTACAATTTTGGACGGCTATCGAAGATTGCGGAACGGTCGAGACCGGCGGTGGCCTAAATCATCCGGCAGATTACACAGACTACACATATGGATCAGAAAACAGCGAACAGCTAAACCTAACGATCAAAGGCATCGTGCGAGTCTATTGTTTGAATTGGTGAAATCTGGGGCATCTGTGGATTGAAGGAATTCATGTCAAACGCATTTAGTCCGACAACTCTCTTCGAAAGAGTCGAGCGCGCGCGGCGACGAAAACATAAGTTGCGCGACACGCAAATCACGCTGGCGCATGGCAGCGGCGGGCGCGCGATGCATGAACTGGTTGAGGGGCTGTTCCTGGAATACTTGCGCAACCCGCTGCTCGAGAAATTAGAGGACCAGGCCGTTTTTGATCTCTCCGAAATCCGTAGTGTTTCGCAGAACGGAAATGGACGTGGGTCAATCAAAGTTGCGTTTACTACGGACTCATACGTCGTCGATCCAATTTTCTTTCCCGGCGGCGATATCGGGAAACTCGCCATCCACGGCACCGTCAACGATCTGGCGATGAGCGGAGCGCGGCCGCTTTATCTATCGGCGGGTTTCATACTTGAAGAGGGATTTCCGATCGACGATCTCAAACGGATACTCGGCTCGATGCGCGATGCCGCTGCTGAGGCCGGCGTCTCCGTTGTGACTGGCGACACGAAGGTTGTGCAAAAGGGAAGTGTCGACAAAATCTTCATTAACACCGCCGGCGTAGGCGTGATTGAAGCACCAGTTAACTTGTCGGCGACTCACGCGACCCCAGGTGACAAAGTAATCTTGAGTGGAACGCTCGGCGACCACGGCACGACGATCATGATCGCGCGCGGGGAACTAGAATTGGAGACCGACATTGAAAGCGACACGGCGCCCTTGAACTCCATGGTGCAGGAAATGATCGACGAGGCGGCGAGTTGCGGCGCCCTGGATCAACTTCACTGTTTGCGTGACCCGACGCGTGGCGGAGCGGCCACTACGCTAAACGAAATCGCCCTGAGTTCCGAAGTTTGCATTGAGATTGATGAAGCGCTGATCCCGGTTCGCGAGGAAGCGAAAGGTGCTTGCGAGATACTGGGACTCGATCCGCTTTATGTGGCCAACGAAGGAAAACTGATCGCGATCGTCTCAGCGGAAATAGCGGACCGCCTGGTCGACTGCATGAAGAAAAATCGTTACGGCGCGGCAGCGTGTGTAATTGGTGAAGTAAAGGCCGAGCCGCAGGGCATCGTCGCGATGCGCACGGGCTTCGGTGGCACACGCATCGTTGACATGCTGGTAGGCGAACAACTGCCGCGCATTTGCTGAGCTGGCTCCCTGGCGTAGGTAGTGCTTGCTGAACTCGCAACTTAAGTTACACTCGTCGCGGCAACTACCAAGTTCATAATGGAACCATTCGCATCAGTTGGGGTTTTCGCGTTGCTCGGGCTGGGACTAATCTTCGGCCTAAAACACGCCACCGAAGTCGATCACGTCGTCGCGGTCTCAGCGATTGTCAGCGAACATCGCAATGTTTTCCGCTCGGCGTTAGTAGGGGCGCTGTGGGGTGCGGGGCACACGGCGTCGCTTGTGATCGTGGGACTAGTGGTTCTCGTTTTTCGCGTCACGATTCCGGTCCACGTTGCCGGCTGGTTGGAATTTGGCGTGGCGCTAATGATTATCACACTGGGCGTGGTTGCAATCTTTCGTGTGTTGCGTCAGCGACGGGATGTTCACTTACACCAGCATACTCACGACGGCCAGGCGCACGTCCACGTTCACTTTCATGAACAAGGCACCGAACACGGCAGCGACGCAGCGGCCCACTCACACGCGATTTCACGACTGGGATTCAAACCGCTGTTGGTGGGGATGATGCACGGTCTGGCTGGATCGGCAGCACTCACTCTGCTCGTGCTGACGCAAATCCAATCGGTATGGTTAGGCTTACTCTACCTCGCGTTGTTTGGCGTTGGTTCTACATTCGGCATGCTGTTGATGTCTGGATTGATTGGTCTGCCGTTCGCGCTCAGTGGTCGCAAGCTCACCCGCATCAACTATGCATTACAAACTGCTGCCGGCGGATTAAGCGTAGCCTTCGGTTTGTGGTACGCCTACGAAACCGCGTCGAGCAACGGACTCTGGCAGACACTCCTGTAACGCAAACTATCAGGTTCTCTTCCCTTACCTTTGGGAACGGGACCGAGGGGAAGTGCTTAGCGCACTTCAAGCCTTCTCCCCAACCTCGCCCAGAGGGAAGGGAGATGAAGCCAGACTACTGACCGATGGGTGGATCAGATACCGTCGCCGGTTGAGTCGAGTTGACGTGTATCGTGTTGCTGTCGGAATCGAAATAGAAGTGGTTCTTGCCAGTCGCGCCGACGCCGTCAGTCACTTGCGGATCGGCGTTAATAATGTAGCCGGGTTGAGTGTTCGTTGATTTCGGGATGACGCGCAGTTGAAAAACGTAGCCCTCGACTACCGGCGTCGTGCCGGCGAAGCGAGTGTCAAGCATGTTGTCTTTGAGAAGCTCGTCAAACGTTCCGAAGGTGCTGCGCTGGTGCTGGTTAAAATAAAGCATTTGCTGCTCAGCGACCGTGCGCAAAGTCTTGATCGCTGCGGCTTCGTTAGCGGCCTTCACCGCTGCCTTCCAACCGGTCACGCCAACGGCGATCAGAATGCCGATAATCGCGATCACGATCATCAGTTCGATAAGTGAAAACCCGCTTTGATTACGCCGCTGTCTTTTTTCCAAAGTCATAAAAACTCCTCGCGCTCGTTACACGCCTCAAAAAGGATTCAGTTCCCGATAGCAAAAACTCCGCTGCGCGTGCTTTCGAGTTCGCGCCTAGTCTACTACAGGAGTTTCAAAGTAGTCATCTCAGTAGGTTTGACGTGCGGGAGCGCGTTTAAGCATGTAGAATGCGAGTAATTGCTGCGGCAAGGACTGATAAATGAGACGTTTAGAACCAGTCAAAGGGCAGTCGGCCCCCGTCACTGAGGAAGCCGTTGAGAAGATCGAACGCCTGCAACAGGCGATCGAGACGGTGATCAAAGGGAAGCGGGAAGCGGTACGCCTGGGCATTGTGACGCTGCTGGCGGGTGGCCACTTGCTAGTTGAGGATGTTCCCGGCGTGGGCAAAACTACGCTGGCACATGCTCTGGCTCGCGCGCTCCACTGCAGTTTCGAACGCATTCAGTTTACTTCCGACTTGTTGCCGTCAGATGTGATTGGCCTGTCTATCTACAATCAGCACACCTCAGTTTTTGAGTGGAAGCCGGGCCCGATTTTCGCGAACGTAGTGCTGGCGGACGAAATCAATCGCACCACTCCCAAGACACAGTCGGCGCTGCTTGAAGCAATGGCGGAACGTCACGTGACGGCGGAGGGCATCACTCATCCCTTGCCGATGCCGTTCATCGTAGTAGCCACGCAGAACCCCATTGAACATCACGGCACCTATCCGCTGCCGGAGTCGCAACTGGATCGCTTCATGTTGCGTTTGCGCATTGGGTATCCCGAAGTGGAAGACGAAAAGCAGATTCTGCGCGATCGCGAGTATAGCGATCCGCTCGACGACCTCAGACCGGTGATGACTGCCGGAGAAATTCTTGAGCTGCAACAAAGCGTGGCTGAGGTTAAGGTCGACGACGCGCTGGTCGAATACCTCATGCGCATCGTCGCCGCCACGCGCGATTCAGAGATGTTGGATCTGGGAGTCAGCCCCCGCGGGACGTTGCAGTTGTTCCGGGCGGCACAGGCTCTGGCGTTAACCGAAGAGCGTTCGTATTGCATTCCCGACGACATCAAGCGACTGGTCCTTCCCGTCTTTGCGCACCGCATACTGGTGAGCTCGCGTTACGCCTCTTCGATGCGCCGCAGCGAAGAAGCCGAAGCGGTGCTGACGGAAATACTGAAGACGGTCAGCGTGCCGCTATGAGTAAGGATGAAGGATGAGGGATGAAGGATGAATCGTTGACCAAGGCGGATGAAACCTCAGACTCCGCTTCATCCTTCATCCCTCCTCCTTCATCTCTTCCCCACATCCCTCCTCCTTCATCCTTTCTTTCGCGCTGGCGCGGCGTAATCCTGGGAACGCTGTTGGTGCTCGGGGGACTGGCCGCGGCGCTCGTCACGCTACTGGCTCGGCAAACTGACAACTACGTCCTCGCCGCAGCCGCTGCGATTCTTTCACTGGTCAGCGCCGCGCTAATGTTGATCTTCGTCGTCCCGCCACTGGCACGATCGGCGCGCGCGGAAGTAAAGCGTTACGACCTGCCCGTGGAAATAACTGCCGGCGGTGGAGTCTTTGTTTTGATTCTTCTGGTGGTGGGTTTTGCGGCGTGGAATACGGGAAACAATTTACTTTTCCTCATCTTCTCGGTGCTGACTGCGAGCGTTTTTGTTGGCGGCGTGGCCGCGCGGGCTTCGTTGCGCGACCTGGTAGTTTCGGCGAGATTTCCTGATCACATTTTTGCCGGTGACGCGGCGCCGGTGATCGTCACGCTGCGAAACGCGAAACGCCTCTTTCCTTCATTCTCAATCCTCGTCGAAGCGCGTGGCCCCGAGCAGACACTTGCCAAAACTGCACGACGAAAGCGAACGCGTTACCGGAAGCGTCCGCTTGCTTACTTTACTTACATTCCGCGTCGTGCGGCTGCGGAACAACGTGTCGAGCAGTTGTTTCCCCAACGCGGTCACCTGCTGATCAACGGGTTCGAGTTGTCCACGCGTTTTCCCTTTGGCTTCTTCCGGTTTCGCCGGCGCTTGCGCGCGCGCGATGTAGACATCGTCGTCTATCCCAAACCAAAGCCCATTGGCGACGAACTTCACTTGTTGCCTGCGTACGCCGGACGGATGGCATCGGTGCGACGTGGCGTCGGACAGGATTTGTTTTCATTGCGCGACTATCAGCCGCAGGACGACTTGCGCCACATCGATTGGAAAGCAACCGCGCGTTCACGACATCTTACCGTTCGCGAGTTTACCGCCGAAGACGAACGGCGTATCACGATTGTGCTGGACACGCGCGACTTGTCAGATCCTAACGTCGCCGACTTTCCGGAGCGATTTGAAACGGGAGTAGTGCAGGCTGCTTCGTTGCTCAAACATTTTGTCGACGAGCGCGCGGAAGTGCGGTTGATGTTAGGTGACGAGGTGGGACGCTACGGTCACGGCCTAAAGCATCTATACGATTGCCTGCGGCAGCTGGCACTCGTAACACCGCAACCTCAACACGGCGAGATTACGCTGAACGCAACTTCCGTTGAACAAGCGTCGTTGAAGGACGACAGTGTTTTTGACAAGGATTACGCGATTGTCCTGACCACTGCTCCGTTAGGTTCCATCCCGGCGAAGGTGTGGCGCGCAGCGCACGTGATTCATGTGTGAAGTGGTGCGCTTGTTTCAGCCGTCCATTTCTGATTTCCGTCTCTAGTTATCTATCCCCTCCCTGGACCAGGTGACCTTCGTGAGCGCCTTAAGCTCGTAACCTCACCTACTGGAATCGCGGGCGTCCCCGCCGGCCGCTGAGCTCCTCAGCGCGAACTGCTTTGGGCGAGCAGCAACAAAAATTGGATGCGCTGCGGCGCGCGTTTTCAAATGCGGGCGGGACGCCCGCGATCCCCGTAAGTTGACTGGCGCGCTCTTATGAAGGTGAAGGAAGGCTCGATAAAGAATCTTTGGGAGAGGGAATTCACGCCGGCAAAAATACTTCACCACAACGCGCCAGCGATAATGCTATATTTATTTACCTTGTATCCCGCCTCTGTAAATTGTGGTGTCAATTTCTTTGTCGGGAGAAACTGTTGATGGCGCTCGCTCAAGCTGGGAATAACACTACCCGTCCTAACTATCCCCCAAAAACTCTGAAACTTATTGCCGCGTGCTTTTTTCTTTCCGGAGCAACCGGATTGATTTACGAAGTGCTCTGGGCGCGCATGCTGGGTTTGGTTTTTGGGGCGACTACGCTCGCAGTGAGTACAGTGCTCGCGGCGTTCATGGGCGGTTTGGCGCTTGGCAGTGCGCTATCAGGGCGTCTTGGATCGCGCCTCAGGCGGCCCATATTTGTTTACGGTCTGCTGGAGATCGGAATCGCAATTTACGCGATCCTGGTGCCGTTTCTTTTTCGACTCGTTGACGATTTGTACGCAGTCATCTGGCAGAGTTTTCGCCCCGGAACTTTTGCCTTCAGTCTCTGGCGCTTCCTTCTCTCGTGCGCGATGCTGCTGCTGCCAACGGCATTGATGGGCGCTACCTTGCCCGTCTTGTCCGCCGCGTTGTTACGCGCAGGATCCGCCACAACGACTTCAATTACCAGACTCTACACGCGCAATTTGACGGGCGCGATCTGTGGTTGTTTGGCGGCTGGATTTTTTCTGCTGCCAATTCTTGGCGTACGCGTCACCATCTACACGGCGGCGCTCATCAACATTCTGATTGGTATCGCGGCGATCCTCGCCGAGCGCCAGTTAGCTTCTGACACAACACTGACTGAATCAAATAACGCTGCTGAGATCGGCCCGGTTTCTGGCGATGAAGTGCAACCGATTTCTGCCGAAGCCAGCGATACCAAATTTTGGTTGCTCTGTGCGTTCAGTTCAGGCTTTGTAACCATCAGCGCTCAAGTGGCGTGGACGCGCCTGTTGTCGATGATCATCGGTTCGAGCACCTACGCTTTCAGTTTGGTAGTGGCGTTATTTCTTCTCGGACTGTCGGCTGGAGCGTATGTGATTGCGCGGAGCAAGCCATCAACGATCCTCCGTGAAACAGTACAGAAGGTCGAAATATTTACGGCGATCAGTCTTGTTTTGAGTTTGGCGATTGTGAATTTGATTCCAACGCTTCTGATACGGGCCGGCCTGGGACTTCACATCAACAGCTGGCTGGGATTGCTGCTCCTGCAAATAGTATCGGCGGCTTTATTGATTCTGCTGCCAGCATTTTTGATGGGCATGGTCATGCCGCTCGTTCTGGTTTGGGCCGGAGACAAAACGTCGGAACGTTCGGTGCAGCTCGTCGGGCGCAGTTACGCAGTCAATACCATTGGCGCGATTGTAGGCGCGTTCGCCGCGGGTTTTGTTCTCATTCCCAAACTAAGCACCAGAGCCACCATTCTCGTCGCCGCGGGCTTTTGCATCATCGTCGCCAGCATTGCTTACCAGCCAAAAGCTGAGCCGAGCGAGGCGACTATGAAGCGCGCCGTGGCCGTGTGTTTGGCAATTGTGGTGAGCTTTGGGTTGTTCTTTGTCAGTCCCAGAATAAACCTCGGGGAACTTTCAGTTGGCGCCTACGACAGTTTAATTCGGGTCATCGCGCGCTCGCGTGGCGGTGTCGACGACGGCACGGTGCAGCAACGCGGTCCGGAAGTTCATCAACTGCTGATGTATGAAGAGGGACCAACTTCCACGGTGTCAGTTCGCAGAGACTGGGACATCATTGCGATGGCGATCAACGGTCGCACGAATGCATCCGATCGCGAGGACATGGGAACGCAGATCATGTTGGGCCAGATGCCGGTCCTTTTGGCGCCGCGACTAAAGAACGCGCTGGTTGTTGGTTTCGCGACGGGCGTTACTGCCGGTTCGCTGCTGCAGTCGCCAATTGAATCAATTGAGTGCGTCGAGCTCGAGCCGGCGGCGGTGAAGAGTTCTCGCTTTTTTGAGCACGTGAATAACCATCCGCTGTCAGACCCACGCGTGCACGTGATTATCGATGACGCACGAACGTACCTGCGCGTGGTGCCCACGCGCTACGACATCATCGTCAGCGAGCCCAGCCATCCCTGGGTGCCTGGGGTCGCGAATCTGTTTACCAGAGAATTTTTTCAACTGGGCCGCGAGCGGCTTAACGATGATGGCGTGTTTGTGCAGTGGTTGCAGATTTACCAACTCTCAACTGACAGTCTCCGTTCCGTGCTGGCCACCTTCCACGACACTTTTCCTTACGTCTACGTGTTTCGCGTGCAGAGTGCGTGGAAAGGAAAAGACCTGTTGCTGGTGGGAAGCAAAACTCCGCTCACGCTCGATCGCATCAAGGAGCGAGTGGCTGATCCGCGAATCGCTGCCGAACTAAAGCGCGCCAATATCAATAGTGAAGCCGACGCGCGCAGCTGGTTTGTCTGCGATGAAAAACAACTGGAGCGGGCGGTGGCGGGTGCGGTCATTAACACCGACGACAACATGCACATTGAAACAACCGCGCCGCGCGAAGCCTTCAAGCCTTTGATGGAAACTAATGCCGCGTGGGTTGAATCGCTAGCCAGAAAGTAGTCTCCAGTCTGGAGTCTCCAGTCCACTAACTAAAGCGAAGCCCTCCGCATGGAGGACCGGAGATGTCGAATTTTTTGAATGTAGCCGTTTATTGACTCCTTCCGAGCTTAGTCAATAAGCGGAGTTATTCCTTTTGTTCCAAGGGTTGAACAGTGAGCCAGGGTTTTGGATTTCGAACAGCGGACTGTCGACTGAAGACTGTCGACTCAAGACTGTAGACTCCAGACTTTCTTTGCGGCTTCTTGGCCAGAGCGAACACAATCCGGAATACCAGGTCCAGTGTAAGCGTTTCCGGCCAGCGCAAGGCCCGGAAGGCTCAAGGCGATCTCGTCAATTCGTTTGACTCTGTCCAGGTGCCCAACATGATATTGCGGCATCGAGTTTTGCCATCTGGAAACCTCAGCAAAGAGCGGCGCCTTAACAATTCCCAGCAGCTGGCGCAGGTCGTTGCGTACACGCGTCAAAATCTCAGTGTCATCTAACTCCAGCATCTGTGGTTGTAGCGCCCCGCCGACAAACACGCGCAATAAAACATGACCGGCAGGGGCGCGTCCAGCAAACTTCTGACTGCTGAAGGTGCAAGCAATCAGCGACTGCTTTTCGATGAAGGGAACCACAAAACCAAATCCATCGAGAGCGTGAGGAATGTCGTTGCGCTGATAGGCGAAGTTGATCGTCGCGGTTGAGGCGTATTTGATGTCACTTAATTCCGCAGCCAGTTGTGCATCGACCTTGCGCAGCAGCCGCGCACTCACGAATGCAGGCACAGCCAGAAGGAGAGCATCGGCAAGAATTGTTTCGCCCGATTCAGTTTTTATTGTCCAGCGTGGTTGGTCACTTTCGCGATTCAACGTTAATGAGTCAACGCTGGTGTTCAGTTTTATTTGCGCGGGTGGCGCCAGGGGACCCGAGCTGTTTTCGGCAAGTGGCGATCGGAAATCGGCAATCGCCCTGGCGAGCGCGTCCGTCAGCACTTGCATGCCGCGATCGAACGAAAGAAAAAGACTGTAACGCGCGCCGCTCGCATCGCTAGCGTCACCGCCAACGCTGCGTTTGCGTCGCATCGCAAGTATCAAACTGCGATGCTCGCGTTCCATCTCGAGGAAGCGTGGCATCGTGGCGCGCAAGCTCAGCAACTCGGGATCGGCGGTGTAGATGCCGCCCACCATTGGCTGAGCGATTCGCGCCAACGCCTCGCGGCCCAGGCGACGGCGCACGAACTGCGCCAGGCTTTCGTCGTCCTCGACTTTCCCGCTTCGCCGCGGCAGCAAGAGCTCAAGCGCGATGCGGGCCTTACCTGACCAACTGAAAATATCGCTTTGCAAAAAAGTAGAGAATCGCGATGGCGCGATCAGTTGGAAGCCTTCCGGCACTGGCAACAACTTGCCGCGACTGACAACGAAGCTGCGCCGGTTTTGGGAGTTGGTTTGTATTAACTGCGATTCGAGAACGAGACGTTTCGCGAGCTCAAGCGCCGCGGGTTTTTCTGAGATGAAAGAATCAGGGCCACGTTCCAGCAGGAACCCATCATGCGCATCCGTTTGTACGATGCCACCGGGATGAGAACCGGCCTCGATCAGGATTAATTCAATCTGCTGTTTCGCATCGCTGCTCTGAGTGAGCAGCTGGTGCGCAGCTGCCAGGCCGCTTATGCCGCCGCCGATAATTACGATTCGCTTCATTGAGGTCGAGCGGGAGCTGGACAACAGTTCACGGCACATTCGCTTGCTCGCGCGCCATGTGTGCCCAGAGAACGTGGTTGGTGTGCAGCCGGCTGCATTCGTTCCAGCACTAACTCGCGAATCATTTCGACAAATTCTGGATGGGCGCCGGCCGTTGCCGCGCGCGCCATGTTCAAGCCGAGTTCCAGACAAAGAGTCGCCGCTTCGGTATCAAGATCGTAAAGAATTTCCATGTGATCGGAGACAAAGCCTATCGGTGCCACCACGACGTCTCTAACTTTGCGCGCGTCCAACTCTTGTAGATAGTCGCAGACGTCTGGTCCGAGCCAGGGCTGCGCAGGAGAACCGCTACGACTTTGATAGACCAACTCCCAGTTCTCGGCCTTCGCGGTTTCGGCCACTAATCGAGCCGTTTCCCGAAGCTGTGATTCATAGTCGCAATTCTGCGCCATCGACACCGGAATGCTGTGGGCGGTGAAAACGATCTCCGTTTCCGCGCGTCGCCCAGGGGGAATTGTTTCAAGTGCGGTAAGCACGTTCGCAGCGTTTGCGGCGATAAAGTTCGGGTGATTGTAGAAAGCGCGCAGTTTTTCGACTCGTGGCGCATCGTTGCCGACGGTGGCGCGCGCCCTTTCAATGTCTTCAAGATACTGGCGGCAGCTCGAGTAGGAACTATAGGCCGACGTCACAAAGGCGAGCGCGTTTTTCACGCCGTCAGCGTGCATTTGGCGCATGGTGTCGGCTAGCAAAGGATGCCAATTGCGATTGCCAAAGTAGATCGGTAAGTGCGGTCCAGCTTCGTCGAGTCGCTGCTGCAATCGGGCAATCAACCTTCGGTTCTGTGCATTGATTGGACTGACGCCGTCAAACAGCTCGTAGTGCCTTGCGACTGCGAGCATCCGTTCGCGAGGGACGTTGCGGCCCCGCAGGACGTTTTCAAGGAAGGGAATCACATCGTCCATTCCTTCCGGCCCACCAAACGAAACGATCAAAAGCGCATCATGATTAGAGTCGCCAGTCGATAGTCTGGAGTAGTCAGTCAATGCGCTTGAGTCTGGCGTAGCGAATAGGCTCATGTGAACAATAAAACCGTCGTAAACGGACTGTCGATTGGAGACTCTAGACTGGCGACTGTCCCAAACTAATTTCATGGACCGTATCAACTAACGCAATCACATTATCGACTGGCGTCTCCGGCAGAATTCCGTGGCCCAGGTTGAAAATGTGGCCGGGGCGGCCAGCCGCCTGTTCGAGGATTAGTTTCGCTTGTTCACGAATGTGATCCTGACTGCCGAACAACGCCACCGGATCGAGATTTCCCATCACACTCAGGTCGTGCCCGACTCTTTCCCACGCTTCATCCAAACGAACACGCCAATCAAGTCCAATAACGTCGCCACCTGCCTGGCGCATTAGTTCCAGCAAGGATCCTGTGCCTGTGCCGAAGTGGATGACAGGTGCCGCCGGATTCACTCCGCTGACGACTGAGTGCGTGTGTGGCAAAACAAACTCACGGTAATCGTCCGGGCTGAGCGCGCCGACCCAGGAGTCGAAGAGTTGCACCGCCTGTGCGCCCGCTTCAATTTGCGCGTTGAGATATTTGACCAGGGCTCGCGAGATTAATGACAAGAGCGCGTGCCAGGCGCCACTGTCGTTGTACATCAGCGACTTGGTGCGCACGAAATTTTTTGATGCGCCGCCTTCAACGATATAAGACGCGACGGTAAATGGCGCTCCGGCAAAACCCAGCAGCGGCAAATTACTCGGCAAAGCCCGGCGCGTTTCCCGAATTGCGTCGAACACAAAACCCAACGCTGACACATCTTCAACTTCATGCAGTCGATCCACATCCGCGCCCGAGCGCACGGGATTGTGAATCACCGGCCCTTCGCCTTTGCTGAATTCGAGTTGCAAGCCCATCGGTTCAACGATCAGCAGGATGTCGGCAAAAATTATCGCCGCGTCTACTCTGAGTCTTTCCGCGGCAGTGACGGTGACCTCGGCGGCAAGTGACGGTGTCTTACAAAGTTCAAGAAAACTCATGCGCGCGCGAACCGCGGCGTACTCCGGCATGTAGCGGCCCGCCTGTCGCATCAGCCAGATTGGCGTGTACGGGACGGGCTCACGGCGACACGTGCGCATGAAGACGCTATCGCTTAAGGCGGTCTCTAAATCCGGTTTTTTTGCGGTCAAATTATCAGCTCCAAAATCACGTAAAAAGTACGAATTCACGGAAGAAAATAATCGCAACTTTCGTCTAAAAGTTGCGTTAAATAAACTGCGGTTCTGAGTGTGTCTTTTACCAGTCTGCTTACTTTCAATAAGAAATTTCTTTGGTTCAGACTACAACAAACTTGCAGAAGGCTGGTAGCCGACAAAGTGAAAACGGGAACCGCTCATCGAATCGGAGTTCTTCGTGAACTGAATTTCGGACAGATGAGTTAACAGTCCAGCTTTAGACAACGTCCTTATCAATGTGAACAAGCCGGGTTCGAGTTAGTAGACCAAAGGGGATGTTCTACCGTAATGAAACGTCTCGTAGTCGCTGTTGCCGTACTCTATCTTCTTTCGTCGGTGGTGACCGCGCAATCGAATCCGCCTGCGACATCCGTGCCGGCAACGCCATTGCCCGCCTCATCAGGCGCCAGGACTGAGGTTGGCACAGTACCAGCTGAAGTCACCAACAAATCCGAAAGTTCAGCAGCGCCGGGAAGTGCGACCAGCAAGCCCGCCGCAGGTGGACCAGCCAGTGCGCTTCCAGGCGAAAAAGCCCATCCGGTCAAAGTCACGCTCTTTAGTAAGCCGCCGGTGATCGACGGCAAGCTCGACGACGACGTTTGGAAAACTGCAGCGGTCTTTAAAGACTTCCGCCAATGGCGGCCCAGCGATACAGGCGAAGCTTCGGCCCGCACAGAAATGTTTGCCGGCTATGATTCGCGGTTCATTTATTTTGGCTTTCACGCCTACGACGATCCTGCGAAAGTTCGCGCGACTGTTGCCAAGCGCGACTCAATTTTTGACGACGACTCCGTCGGATTACTAATCGACACCTTTAATGACAAGCGTCGCGCCTACGAACTGTTTTTCAATCCACTCGGAGTCCAGCAGGACGGGTTCCTGACCGAAGGCGGCAACGATGATTTCAGCGTCGATATCGTCATGGAATCCAAGGGAGTGCTGACCGACGACGGTTACACAGTTGAAATTGCTATTCCTTTCAAGTCGCTGCGTTATGAAGCCGGCAAGGACAAGCTCTGGGGCATCCACATTCTGCGACAAATCAAGCACGTCAACGGCGAGCAGGATTCCTGGATGCCGATTTCCAAGGACCAGTCAGGCTTGCTGAGCCAGGCGGGACACATCACCGGCCTCGAAGGTATTTCCACCGAGCGCACGTTGGAACTAATCCCAAGCGTGACGCTTTCGGAGACGGGCAAACGCAAAGCTCCAGTTACCGTGGCGCAGATTGCGAATGGCGGCAGGTTTGTAAATGAGCCGGCGAAACTCGATCTGGGATTGACCGGAAAATATAGTCTGACCCCGCAGGTCACGCTCGACTTCGCCGTCAATCCAGACTTCGCGCAGGTTGAGTCAGACCAGTTGGTAGTTACTGCCAATCAGCGCTTCCCGATCTTTTTCGAGGAGAAACGTCCTTTCTTCCTGGAAGGCATCGACATCTTCCGCACGCAGATTGCCGCTGTTCATACGCGCGCCATTATCGATCCGGATTACGCCGCAAAGCTGACAGGAAAAGTAGGTCGTAACACGTTTGGGTTGTTACTGGCGTCCGACAACGGTCCAGGTAATTTCAACGAAGACGAGCGTACGACTGCGAATCCCCGGCTGCTCGATAAAAACGCATCGGTGGGAATCCTTCGGCTGAAACGCGACATCGGCAAACAGGATTCGTTCATTGGTTTCCTGGGAACTTATCGGCGGTTTGTTGATACCGGCAACGTGCTCGGCGGCTTTGATGGAAAGTTTCGCCTCGACAAAGTTACGACTTTTAGCTGGCAAGTCTTAGGAACAAGTTCCCGACGTCAATTTTTTTATCCGGACGAGGGCAGCACGTTTGATCGGCGCGAGAAAGGCTTCATCTACGCCCTGGATTACAATCAAGACGGTCGCCATTTTGGACACGAGTTTTCAATTGTCGGCCGCACTCGCTACTACCGCGCCGATGTCGGCTTCAACCGGCGTAACAATACCAACAATCCGAACTGGTTCATCCGCTACAACTCCGAACCAAAGCCAAAAGCGTTTTTGGTTTCGTGGCGAGCCTACACCGATTTTTCCGCGAGTTTTGATTGGCAGGGCAACTCGCAGAATGGAAACAGCGAGAACCAAATCCAGTTCAGTTTCAAGAAAGAAAGTTTCCTCGGCTTCGGCGTAGACAAGGGTTACGAGCGTGTCTTTGAAAGCGAGTTTGGCGGAACGCGCCAGCCTGGCGTTGACTGCATCGTCACCAAAGATTGCACCTTTGCCGGGAGCGATAACGAACGCTCGTCATCAAATCACGGGCTTTACATGTTTGCCGGGTCGTCTCCCAGCAAGAAATACAATTTCAACTTCTTCGTGAACCGGCGCTGGGGCGATTTTGATTTTGACTTTGGCAACGATCCTAAATACCCACGCGTCAGCCCGACTGCCATCGTGGCGGCCGCGTTCGCGGCGGCAAATCCGGGCACTTGTGATCCGGCGCCGCCAGGCGCGCCGCCGAAAGTGATACCGCCGCAATGTAAGGCGCCGCTCGATCCCGGGCCCGGCGATTTCTGGCACATCGACGGCAGCATTAATTACAAACCCACCACTGCGTTGACGGCCACGCTCAATTTCACCAAGGAAAAATTGACGCGGTATGACACGCACAGAGTGGCGTTCGACGACAACATTGTTTCCTTGCGCACGACTTACCAGTTCAGCCGGTTCTTGTTCGCGCGCGGACGCGTGGATTTTGATTCGATTGCGTCCAGCGTGAAGGGACAATTTCTGCTGGGCTATACGCCTAATCCCGGCACGGCTTTTTACGTCGGCTACAACGACGACCTTAACCGGCACGGATTCAACCCGTTCACCGGATCGCTGGAGCCGGGATTCCGCCGTAACGGTCGCACTTTCTTTATCAAAGCCTCTTACCTGTTTCGCAAGAGTTTCTAGTTTTTGGTGGTGTCTTGGTTTGCGTTGATGTTGAGTGCCATTCAATCCTCGCAAACCCTGAGATAACGAGAAGCGGCGGGTGGGGACGCCCGCGATCCCAGTAGGTAGGTGGCGAGCTTAAGGCGCACACGAAGGTCACCTGGTCCAGGGACGGGCCTGACACGTCGTACCGACACGTCGGGGCTTGCTTTACAAAAGAAGGCAGGGACCAGGAAACTTTTTCACGCGGCGAACCGTAGGCACTGACAGCGTTCGCCGCTGTTTTTGCATCAAGGAACTCGGTACTACTCGTTTGGGCTGACTCTCCCCTCGGCCGCTCCCTGAATAACGTTTTTGCCGTTCACTGCAGCTGAATACCGTTTCACTGCAAATGAACGCCTGGTCCGCTAATTCTCGCTTAACATTGCAGCCGCCTTCGTTAGAGCTGCTGGATTAGTTCGAGCTGCTGCGGACGCAAACTATTCTATGAAGAAGCTTGTTCTAATCTTGTCCGCGCTGCTATTGGCGACCGGCGCATCCGCCCAATCCAATAACGCAGCCTCGACCACGACCAAATCATCGGCGCCGGCGCGCGTGTCCGTGCCGCCGGAGAAGGCGAAGCCGCTGCACATCCCGCGCCTGGCTACGCCACCCGTGATTGACGGCAAGTTGAGCGAAGACGTTTGGAAGCAAGCGGTCGTTCTCAAAGACTTCTACCAGATCAATCCCGGTGACAACACGACGCCGTCAGCACCCACGGAAGTTTTCATTGGCTACGACTCACGATTTCTGTACATCGGCGTTCATGCCTTCGACGACCCAACCAAAGTGAGAGCGAGTGTTGCCAAGCGCGACAACGTTTTTGGTGAAGACAACGTGCGTATGTTCCTTGACACCTTCAACGATCAGCGCCGCGCCTACGTGCTCGGTTGGAACCCGCTCGGAGTACAACAAGACGGCATCATGACTGCCGACGGTAATACTGATTTCAGTGTCGACATAGTGATGGAGTCGAAGGGAGAAATCACCGCAGATGGTTGGACGCTGGAAGTTGCGGTTCCCTTCAAGTCGCTACGCTATGAGGCCGGCAAAGATAAGCTCTGGGGATTTCACTTTTGGCGAAACATCGATCGTTTCAACGACGAAATCGATTCGTGGGTGCCGGTTAGCCGCGACATACCGGGAACGCTAAACCAGGCGGCGCATCTCACCGGCCTGGAGGGCATCTCGACCGAGCGAACCCTGGAAGTGATTCCCAGTTTGACGCTTTCGGAAACGGGCCGGCGCGTGAGCTCGGCCACTCTGGCCGATTTCGCAAATCCAAACTTCGTCGATCAGGGTCGCATGCTTAACAAGCCGATCAAGTTTGACCCGGGTCTCTCTGTGAAGTACGGAATCACGCCAACGGTCACGCTGGATCTGGCGCTGAACCCCGACTTCGCGCAAGTGGAGGCCGATCAAACTGTAGTCACAGCTAACCAGCGCTTTCCGATTTTCTTCGAAGAGAAGCGTCCATTCTTCCTCGAAGGCATCGACATTTTTAAGACCGATCTTACGCCCGTCCACACTCGCGCCATCGTCGATCCCGATGCTGCCGTCAAGCTGACGGGCAAACGCGGCCGCAACACGTTTGGAATCTTGCTGGCCAGCGACAATGCGCCTGGCAACTTCAGTGACGACGAACGGACCGATCCGAATGTCTTGCCGGCTATCCAGCGGTTTCTTGATAAAAACGCCTATATTGCCGTTGTTCGTCTGAAGCGAGATGTCGGTAAGGAGTCGAGCCTCGGCATGTCAGCAACCAGTTACGACTTCATCGAGCGGCACAATAAATTACTGAGCTTCGACGGTCGTCTAAAACTCAATAAGGAAACAGTTTGGACTTTTCAATTGATCGGCACCACGTCGCGACGTTGTTTCAATGAACCAACCAAAGATACTTACCAACCGCTGCCGACCGAACCTTGTTTCAATGGAGCCGGTTCACCTACGCGCAACTTTTATCGCACCGGCAACGGTTTCGCTTACTACTCCAACCTGAACAAATCGAATCGGCATTGGACCTACCAGTACCACGCTCAGGGACGCACCCGCGACTATCGGGCTGATGTTGGATTCACCCGGCGGCGCAATACGAACTTCCACGATCTTTACATCAGCTACGGATCGGAACCAAAGCCAAAAGCGAAAGTAATCAGCTGGCGCGTTTTCAATTCCAGCCGCACTAACTTCGATTGGCAGGGCCACACACAAAACATCGAGGACGAAGCGCAAGCGCAGTTCAACCTGCAACGCTCAAGTTACATCGGCGTCGGGATGGTTAACAGTTATGAGCGCTTGTTTGAAGAAGAGTTTGGCGCCGCGCGAACTGCGACCCACGCCGGTTCCTTCTTCGGTCTTGATCCCGAACGATCCGTGAGGCAGTTTACTCCTTATTTTTTCGCCGGTAGTAGACCGAACAAGCAGATCAATTTCAATGTGTTTCTGCTCCACACACACAATTCGTTTGATCTTGATTTCGGAAACGGGCCGAACTTTCCGCGGGTGAGTCCACCGGCCTTAGTCGATCCCAACGCTGCGCTTGATCCTGGACCGGGCGGCTTCTGGGATGTGGAGTTGAGCGCCGGCCTGCAACCAACTAATGCGCTCAACCTTTCGTTGAGTTACATCAAGAATCGTCAAACTCGTTACGACACGAATCGCGTCGCGTTCGACGACAATATCTACGCCTTCCGCTCAACCTACCAATTCACGCGGTTCATCTTCGCCCGCGCCCGTGTTGATTACGAAACACTGACATCAAACGTTACCGGACAATTTCTCCTGGGCTGGACGCCAAACCCTGGCACCGCGCTTTATCTTGGGTACAACGACGACCTCAATCGAAATGGCTTCAGCCCGTTTACTGGTCAACTGGAGCCTGGCTTTCGTCGCAACAGCCGAAATTTCTTCATCAAAATGTCGTATCTCTTCCGCAAGAGTTTTGGTGGATGAAAACGGTCTTTGGTCTTAGCGCTTGGGTCTTCGGCTTGCTTTACAACAAGCGGAGCTAAGACACTACGCTGACAGGCTCCCGCTACCGTGATGCCGCGCCTTGGGTTAAGATTGTCGCTACCCCCAGCGCTCGAGATGATTGCTCGTCACCTAATGCAAGATTATTTCGCCCGCATCACTTGCGGATTAATGCTGTGCGCTTTGTCGTGCTTTGCCGGCGCGTGCAAGAGCGACTACAAGGGGGCTACGCGTCAGCCCGGCGTTGGTGAAAATAAAAGTGCCCGACAGGTGCGCACGGCGCGAGTGGAGCAAACTCCTTTCGGCGAGACGGTAACTGCGAACGGCACGCTTGCAGCCTTCGATCAATCAACGGCCGGCGTGAAGGTAGCTGGACGGCTGAGCTCAATTTCCGTTGATCTGGGTAGCGTTGTCAGACGCGGTCAAATGATCGCCCAGATCGAACCAAACGACTACAAGCTGCGGGTGCAACAGTCGGAAGCCGCGTTGAGTCAGGCGCGCGCGCGTCTGGGCCTTTCGCCGGAAGGAAATGACGACAAAGTCAGCGCCGATCAAACTGGAACTGTCAGACAGGCAAAAGCGCAGCTTGACGAAGCGCGTCTCAATCGCGAGCGGGCGGTGCGATTGGTAGAGCAGGGAATTGTGGCGAAGGCGGATTTCGATTCTGCCGACGCCACTTACAAAGTGGCCCAGAGCCGTTATCAAGACGCACTGGAAGAAATCAGAAACCGTCAGGCGCTGCTCGCACAGCGACGGTCGGAAGTTGCCTTGGCGCGGCAACAACTTGCCGACACCGCAGTGTACGCGCCGATTGATGGCATCGTGCAATTGAAGCGAGCGAGTGTCGGCGAATATTTAGCTGCCGGCGCTCCGGTGGTTGATATCGTTCGCATGAATCCGTTGCGCCTCCAGGCGGAGGTTCCCGAACGCGACGCCGCAACGGTGCGCTTCGGACAAAATGTCCGAGTGAGTGTGGAGGGCGATAACAAAGTTTACGTCGGCCAGATCAAGCGGCTCAGTCCCGTAATCACGCAGCAAAACCGAATGCTCATGGTTGAAGCAGATGTGCAGAACGACGGCAGCCTGCGTCCCGGTTCATTCGCGAAAGCTGAAATTGTGACCAACGATGCGAAGATGGCGGTGACAGTTCCGAACAATGCGATCGTTACTTTTGCGGGTATCGAGAAAGTGATCGTGGTGCAAAACGGCAAAGCGGTTGAGAAACCGATTACGACCGGCAGACGGAGCGCGGAGTTCACGGAAATTCTGGCGGGTATCAACGTGGGTGAGGAAGTGATTGTCGATCCCGGGAACTTGCAGTCAGGGATGCCGGTCGAGAAGGTGCAATAAAACTGGCGGAACTCTGTACTTTGTTTTTTGTACTTTGAGTTTTCGGTTTGGAGCTTTGTTTTCTTGTAGCGTTGCGTGGTAAGTGCAAAGAACAAAGCACGAAGAACAAAGAACCAAGTTCGTATTTAAATGCAAAAGCTAGCCGAGATTTGTATTCGCCGTCCGGTCTTCGCGACGATGATTGTGTTGTCGCTGGTGGTGGTGGGCGCGGCAAGTTTTTTTCGGCTAGGTGTGGATCGTTTCCCGTCAGTTGACCTGCCAACCGTCAGTATTCGTACCGGTCTTCCCGGCGCTTCACCTCAGGAAGTCGAATCTCTCGTAACACAACAAATCGAAGAAGTCGTCAACACCGTCGATGGCATTGATGAACTGCGCTCTATCTCGGGGCAGGGTACCTCGGTAGTAATCGCCACTTTCAAACTCGATCGTAATCTCGAATCCGCGGCGCAGGACATTCGCGATCGCGTCAACAGTCTGGGCCGCAGTCTTCCCGACGACGCCACCCCGCCCATCGTCCAGAAGTTTGATAATGACAGCACCCCGGTCGTGACGATCTCGCTTTCCGCCGATCGTTCGATTCGCGAGCTCACCGAACTTGCCGACAAAACTGCCCGCGTGCAACTCGAGCGTGTTAGTGGCGTTGGCGAAGTGCGGGTAGTTGGCGGGCTCGATCGCGCCATCAACGTTTGGATCGACGCCGAACGTTTGGCTGCGTATCAGATTCCAGTCACTGCCGTTCGTGAGGCGCTGACGCGTCAGAACGCTGACGTTCCCGGCGGCAACGTCAACACCAATCGTGAAGAACTGATATTGCGGACGATGGGACGTTACACCGATCCCAGAGGGTTCGAAGACCTGGTGATTGCCAACGTAAACGGCTCGCCGATTCGCTTGCGCGACGTTGCGCACGTTGAAGACGGTACCAAAGAACAGCGTTCAATTGCGCGGCTAAACGGCGTCCCGACGGTGACGCTCGAGATTCGTCGCCAGTCAGGCGCGAACACAATCGAAGTCATCAACGGCATCAAGGCGGAGCTTCCCCGAATTGCGTCGCAGCTGCCCGGCGACGTGAAGATGGAAGTGATTCGTGATCAGTCGCGGTACATCGAAGCGGCGCTGCATGAAATTCAGAAACACTTAATTCTCGGCAGCATTTTAGCAAGCCTCGTGGTGCTGCTCTTCATGCGTTCGTGGCGTTCGACGCTGATTGCCGCGGTGGCCATTCCTTGTTCGCTGATTTCGACGTTTGGCATGATGCGCGCGCTCAACTTCACGCTGAACAGCGTGACCATGCTGGCGCTCGTGCTGATGGTTGGCGTGGTGATCGACGACGCGATCGTTGTCCTGGAGAATATCTTTCGTTTCATTGAAGAAAAGCGGATCGAACCGAAAGAAGCAGCGCGCGAGGCAACGAAAGACATCGGCCTCGCGGTGTTAGCAACCACGTTATCTCTGGTCGTGATCTTCTTGCCGGTTTCTTTCATGTCGTCAATTTCCGGACGCTTCCTTTACCAGTTTGGTATTACGGCCGCCGTCGCTATTCTCGTCAGCTTGCTGGTTTCTTTTACGCTTACGCCAATGATGAGCTCGCGGCTGATACGCGTCCGTGACGCGGAGGGTGGTGGTCATCAGGCCGCGGGTTCACGAAAAGGTTTCTATCGCTGGATCGACGCGGGATACACGAGGATGCTGAGCCTGGCGATGCGCCATCGGATTGCAGTCTCGGTGCTCGCGCTGCTCGTGATTCTTTCGAGCGTGCCCCTTTACCGCACCGTAAAGCAGGAGTTCATTCCCACGAACGTTGATGAGGCCGAGTTTGAAGTCAGCATCAACGGTCCCGAGGGAACGAACCTGGGCGTGATGAATGAAGTGATGCAGGCGATTGAGAAAGACATTCTCTCGGCGCAGGGTGTCAAGATGGTTTTGTCCAACGCGGGTGGCGGCTTTCTTGGCGGCGTGAATCAAGGAAACATCTACGTCCGCATCGCGCCGCATGAGGAACGAACCTTTTCACTCGGCCGCCTCTGGACCGAAACCAAACGCGGTCATCCACTAAATGCGTTTCGCGGAAATTACTCGCAGCAGGACGTGATGACAGAAGTGCGGCGACGCTTGCAGAAGTATGCACCGATGCGCGTCGGCGTGCGCAACGCTCCGTCTTTCAACTTTGGCGCCGGCGGTCGGTTTGATATCGATTTCAACTTACGCGGACCGGACATCGTCGCGCTGGCTGGCTATGCCGACGAGTTGATGAAACGTTCGCAGTCGATCGGCGGCATCGTTGACGCTGACACCTCGCTGAAGTTGAACAAGCCTGAACTCCGCGTGGAAATCGATCGTGCTCGCGCAGCTGATCTGGGCGTAGACAGTACCGACATCGCGACGGCATTGCGCTTGATGGTTGGCGGCGAGGATCGCGCTTCCCGTTACCGCGATGAATCGATTAACGAAGACTATGACGTGCAGTTACGGCTCGATGAACGGGATCGCAGCGACGTCGGCACCATTCAGCGGCTTTATGTACCTTCGTCGCGCGGTGGTCTTGTGCGTTTGGATAACCTCGTGAAGATTCACCGTGACACGAGTCCATCACGCATCGACCGTCTCAATCGCGAGAGATTGGTTTCGATGCGCGCGTCAGTAGCGCCGGGTTTTGCGTTGGCGGATCGCATAGAAGCCTTGCGTGGCGCCGTGGCGCAGATGAATTTGCCGGCTGCTTATTCAACTACAGTGTCTGGACGGGCGCGTGAGTTGGAACGCACCTTCACCGAGTTTATTTTTGCCTTCATTCTCTCCGTCATTTTCATGTACATGATTCTGGCGTCGCAGTTTGAAAGCACGATTCACCCGGTCACGATTCTGGTTAGTTTGCCGCTATCCATTCCTTTCGCGCTGCTCTCGCTATGGATTACGGGAGACACGCTCAATCTCTATTCAGC
Organism: Pyrinomonadaceae bacterium; assembly: GCA_035472495.1. Taxonomy (GTDB): domain Bacteria; phylum Acidobacteriota; class Blastocatellia; order Pyrinomonadales; family Pyrinomonadaceae; genus PSRF01. The sequence goes on from DATIPD010000013.1 coordinate 730,377, forward strand.
GTTGGGCATTCTGGTGCTGTTTGGAGTGGTGAAGAAAAACTCGATTCTGCAGATCGATCACATGAACAGCCTGCGCGCCAAGGGCATGGAGCGGCACGAAGCGATCATGCAAGGCAATCGCGATCGACTGCGTCCCATCCTCATGACGACGTTGGCATTGATCGCCGGGATGTTGCCGCTGGCTTTGGGAACGGGCCCGGGCGCAGAAGAGCGTCGCTCGATTGCCGTAGTCGTAATCGGTGGTCAAATGCTTTCGTTGCTTTTGACACTAATCGCCACACCAGTTGTTTACTCTCTCCTGGACGATCTCAGTCACACGGCTCGTTGGATGAAGCTGGCCCGAGCCGGAACACGACTGCGCGAACGTCTGATCAAAACCCGACGGCGGTCTCGCAAGGCACCGGTCGAAGCGTCCGCCGAAAGCCGGGCCGCGAGCCTCGAAGATCACGACGGCGTTTCCGTCAGCCTTCCCGATTAATTTTCTGGATCCCGGCATAGCATATGCCACATAGACTCTGGCAAGCTGGAAACGCGCTTGCCGGGGCTTAGTGGGGCAGCTCGCCCGGCATATTTTTGTTTGCTGTTCCATTCTGTCCAGGTGATCCCAGGACAATCACCCGGCTTTAGGCGGGTTTTGCGTTCACCGGAAACTTTCTTGTCTGCCTGTCTTTCTCTGGCATATACTCGAAGTGTGAAGGTTGGCCACCGAAACGGCCACCGCCATCAAGCTTTCGGCTCCAAGCGCCGATGCCCCAGTAAGTCCTCTCAAACAAGTTTCCAGACTTAGTGCCCCTTAAGTCGAATTCTTTGATCTGCAAGTGGAGCCCGAACATTTCGTGCTTCCGGATGGAGCAAACTTTGACGACATCTCACAACTTAAATCCCGAACAACCTAATGCTTCGCTTGCGGCGGAGACAGTTTTACAAAACCGCTATCGCATTGTGCGCCAGCTTGGCCGCGGCGGAATGGGAGCTGTTTACGAAGCCGTTGACGAGCGACTTGAAATCACAGTGGCGCTCAAGGAGACGTTTTCCACTGAAGACTCGATGCGTCGCCAGTTTGAGCGTGAGGCGCGCTTGCTGGCCGGCATGCAGCATCCAGCATTGCCACGCGTCAGTGATCATTTTGTTGAAGGTAATCGTGCCTTTCTGGTGATGGAGTTTATTGGCGGCACCGACCTCGCCAGGATCATTGCCCAGCAACCCGGGCCGTTTCCGCGTGACCAGGTGATTGCCTGGGCTGATCAGTTACTTGACGCGCTCATCTATCTGCATTCGCGCGATCGTCAGGTTATCCATCGAGATATCAAACCGCACAATTTGAAACTAACTGCGAGCGGGCAGATAGCCTTGCTCGATTTTGGTCTGGCCAAAGCACAGACTAACGATCCTTCAGTCACTGCATCGCAAGCTTTCTTTGGTTACACGCGCCACTATGCGCCGCTTGAACAAATTCAGGATCAACGAACCGATCCACGCAGCGACATCTATGCGTTGGGCGCCACGCTTTATCACCTGCTCACCGGAGTCAAGCCGCCTGATGCGATGGTGCGCGCGGCGTCAGTTGTAAACGGCGGCGTCGATCCTTTGAAACTTGCTAACGAGTTGCATGCTGCGGTCGGTCCTCAGATTGCGGCAATTCTGAGTAAGGCGCTGGCTTTGAAACCAGAAGAACGTTACGAAAGTGCAACCGACTTTCGCGAGGCGCTGCGATGCATTGGTCGCGCCCGAGTGGTTGATGTGAAAGTCGTACGCAAGGTTGAGGCTCCGGTTGTCGCAAACAATCCAATTGAAACAAAGCCGAAACGACGGTTAGCAGCTCCCGACGTAAACATGGCATTGGTCGGATCTGCACGACGATTTGGCCCTGCCGGGGCGACTGCTGTGCTGGCACTCGTTCTCACCCTCGCCGCAGGAATTCTTTACGGCGCCGAACGATTGTTTCCTGCCGAGAAATTGAACGTTGAAAAAACGCCGAGTGATACGGCGGCGGCGATGCGACAATCGGCCGGCGCGCATAAGACCGAGCGTGCCCACAACGACAACCAGATTGTGACTGAAGAAAAATCTCGTCCCGCGGAAGCTGATCGTGCCGATCGTTCTGGAGAGAAAAGTGAACCGGCGCCAGCCGGTGAGAAGAAACAGCCGGCGGCAGCAAAGAGCACCAATCTACCAACGCGTTCACCGGAGTTGCACCTAAACAATTCTCGAAAAGGTTCTCGCCCCGTCGGTGCTCCAAGCATACGATTTCCTAAACCGGACTTTGGAGATAACGCTCCGACAGCGTCGCCGGAATCCCGCGTGCGCAGCTACCCATCCGCAACTACGGTGAGCGCAGCGAGGGCGCCCCAGTTCTTTCGGGCCGCGAACGGAACTCAGATTGTGAAGTTTTCAGATGGTTCGACGAGACTCATCTACCCGGGACGACATTACGGACAAGCAACAGGCGCGTTCCGCTAAAGACCCTTCCGGCAGAAACAAACTCGCCGCTCAACGCTTTTCCCTGAAACATACTTTATCGATGACTTGATCAAACAGAGTGGCGGTCTCTCCCGGTACGTCGTGGTATCTCACCCACTCGCGATATCCACTCAGGAAACGCCAATAATTTCCGTTGAGATGCTTGCCGCTGACATCAACTCCCTCAAGCTTGCCGTGCTTCCACGTTCGCGTTCGTACTTCGGTCGACATTCTTAGCCAGTCCTGCGGAGCTGCGCTCGAAACCATTGGGCCGTAGCTACCTGATATCTGAAAAGTCTTTTTCTGGACTACGTAACTGAGATTGTAAAAAGAGTAGTCGACGTCACTGCCTCGTTCTGCGCTCGCGTTTTTCTGGATGGCAATCTTTAACCGGCCGCCGATTAAGTTCCTGGCCATCGGGTGTGAGCACGCGGGAATGACGTACTTCTCCTGCGATCTGCAGACAGCAGCAATCGACAAAATCAGCATGAGGGTGAAAATTGCTCTCGTCATCGTTCCGCATTAACCCACCCAGCTTGTGAGCCAGGTCGCAAAGGCTAACCACGCATGCGTGCCGCCGATAATGAGGCGCAGGGGGTGCGAGCTGATGAGTAACAGCGCGCCGAGGATCGTGGCCCGGTGCGGGCGTCCGCGCGTGACAAAGTCGAAGATTAGGAGCGGCAAGATAAACGCATCGCTCAAGCCAAAAAAGACAAACGGGCCGCCACTCTCTACAAACGCCAAAGGCAAGCGCGCTACAGCCGCGGGCAAAATCCCGATCGTCGCAATCAGCATCAATCGCTTGTGGGTATCGAGCTGACGGCGAAAATAAAAAGCCGCCCCGACCAGGATGGCAAACACCAGCATGTCGCCAAGGGGAATCGTCAGGAATGTCAGCGGGGGCGGGGAACCGGGAGGAAGATCAAGAATCTTCGCCCTGACGATCCCCACAAAGCTGCCCAGCAACACCATCAAGACAGCCAAAATGCCACCGGCCACTCCCAGACGCCGATGTAAATTGATTCGCCTGGTGGCCACCAGCGTTGTTTGCGTAATGAACAGCGCCAGCCACGAACTCATTACGATTCCGTGGAAGATCAGAAGCGGAAGAAGCGGCTGCGGGTGGAAATATGGTCTCAGGTAAAACGTGCGCGAAAAGCCGGCGAGGACAGTAACGATAATCAGCACGGCCATGCCGCTAAAGAAGATTCGTTCGCGGCGTCGATGATTGACTAGCGGAGCAGCAGTGGCTGCGGCAGCGACCATGAAATTTGTCCTCCGGGAAATTCTGGTGTTAGTCCGCTGGTAAAAGCGTAACTGCGGGCGCGAAAAATCGAGGCAGAATCTAGAAATTGACGGGTTCGATTGTCAACACTTTGTTACTTCAGGCGGGGTTGCAGGGCAATCAAAGCAGCAACGGCAGCGTCCTTCTGGTCTTTGCCCCAGGGTGGTCCGGCGGCCTTTCCCATCTGCGCGATCTTTTCGTTTAGTGCTTGGCCTGGTTTGCGCAGCGTTTTCTCAGCGTAAGCGCCAAGCTCCCTCTCAGGAATAGCGACCAGCTTAAGTCCGCAAGCATGCGTAGCTTGGGCCAACACTGCGCGAAACAAAACTCCTTCAGCTTTGTGCATGCGAAAATGCACCGCGAGAATTTGATCAGTAGTCCAATCAGGCATGGGACTGCCGGTCAGCACGGCTGATGCGACAACTCTGTTCCCGCGAGTTTGCTCGCGTTTGATGGCTGCACGCAGCTCACGAGTTGCGACGCGCGTAGTTTGCGCGATTCCGCGGGTGACTAGATCGCGAGCTGTCTTCGGTTGTTGACCTTCCGCCGCATGGTACGGCTGTTTGGCCCATGCGTCTTCTACGAGTTCGATTCGCCGTCGTTCAGTGACAACCAAATCGCCATCATCTTCTCCGACGGCGACCAAAGCTGCCCAGCCAGAGTGAGCCTTCCAGCCAAACGCTACCTTCATGAATTCAGCTTCTCATCCGGCTCAACGATTGGGCGTCGCCAGAGATTAAGGGGCAGGAACCAAATAAGAACACACAGAAAAGCACTGACTCCCAGGATGGCGCCTAACCTACGATAAAAGTTTGGCAGCGCCGCCGGAGCTGATGCTCTTGCCGCCTCGTAAACTTTATTCTGGGCGTCCGCCGCCGCCTCTTCCGAGATCCCCACCACTGCATTGCCGAAGCATACTCCGGAGATGAGTTTGTTTTCGAAAGACTTCGCATATACCAAATAGACGGTTCCTAAGTTGAAGAAAGCGTCACAGTTTGAACCGCCGCTGACAATCGTCATCTCTTCCGCATTTTTCCCTTTGACGGACTTCACCACACGAAAAGTTGTTGTTAGCTCCTGTGCATGCCGGACTACTTCACCTACGAAGACGTTATCGGCGTCCGCGAAACTCTGCTCCGGAGAACGCGTAACGCAGTCACAGGCGTAACCGACCGCAGGTACGCACAAAAGCAGCGTCACGATGCCGGCAACTATTAAGAGGTTCCGCATATCTTCACCTCGCAGGATAGCGTTGTCTGGAGTCTGCTTCTTGATACTTCCTGAACGAGACAGTTCAGATGCCTTGCACGCCGCCCAGGCTTTTAACGTTTATTCGTCGCACTGCACCACCGCGATGGCATCCACTTCAATCAAAAATCCCTCTTCAGCCAGTGATTGAACGCCCAGCCACGAGCTCGCCGGCAAAGGCTGTCCCGGAAAACATTTTCTTAGTGTTTCGTTGATTGGAGCGGAATCGTCGTGCTGGTAGTTCTTGACGTAGATGTTCAACTTCACGACGTCGGTGGACTGGGCGCCGGCAACGCGCAAAGCGGTCTCAAGGTTCTGAAACGCTTGCCTCGCTTGCACACTCAAGTCGCCGGCGCCGATGAGATTCTTGTCCTTATCTACCGCTACCTGGCCTGAGATATAGATCGTCTTCGTAGTGCCGCTGGTGACAACGACGATCTGCGAAAACGCGTGTTCCCAATTGGGCAGTTCGGGTGGATTGATAAACTCTTTGCTCACAGAAACACGCCAACCGAGGACTCACCAGCGAGGATAGGTATGTCCGTTGATCTTGTACTCCATGATGTAGTTCACCGCCCAGTTGGGCGTTTGTGTGTTCTTGGGCCACCACACCGGGAGCCACTTATTCTTTTTACCGGTTGATTTCCGGTAATCGTGGAAGCTGCTGGTATCCATCCATTTGTTTCGCCAGTAAGTCTTTTGTGGGCCGGCGTGGAAAACAATCTTATTGTTCACTGGATTGATGAAGTTAAACTCCACTTCATTGTCGTCCGTCACTGGCCACCAAAAACTGTCGGGCGCTTTCTTACTTGCCGCCTTCAGAGCCTCCCAGAATATTCCCGGCATGAAGTCAGGTTTTTCTGCCGGCATTTCCCGTCCCTTAAGCCTTTCATAGATTCCAACTTCGCCGCCAATGCCGCCGGGAAAGAGTGGCGAACTATACATCTGCTGACACCAGCCTTTCCAAAGCTGAATTACTCTGGGCTTGCCGTTGATCTCCACGTCAATCACTTTTGTATCGTAGTCGGGCCACTCGATCGGTTTGAAACAGGGAAAACCAGCAGCGAGTGCCTTCACATCAGGCGAAGTCTCGACGAACTTGTAGCCGCTAGGTTCTGTATAAGCGACAGTAAAGCCAGCCATGAGGGAGCCTCCTTATTGAGTCTTAAGGTTGTTGTAAACGGCTGCGCCCGCAGCAAGGATGCGGGATGCGAGTCGCTAGTTAGCGACGGGATGCTATCACCGGAGCGTCATGAGAGAAAGCAAAAGCGTGCAGTCGCTTTGCCCGCCTGCCAGGCGAAGACTAGCCTCCCTCCAGTTCCTTGTAGAAGATAACTGCATCATGAGGAGTGCCGTCTGGATCGAGTGCATATCTCGGAATCGCGCCAACGGAGATCCAGCCGTTTCGACGATAAAGTTCTTCGGCAGGGGCGCCGCGTTTTGCATCAAGGGTCAGCAGTTTGAATCCGGCGAGCAATGCTTGTTCCTCGATCGCTCGCATCAACTGAGTAGCGAGGCCGCGGCCGCGATTTCTCCGGTGGACCAGCAGCTTTGCAACTTCCGCGCGCTGCGGCTGATTGGGGGCCCACGCCGGGTGAAGTTGGACTGTGCCGATGATTTGTTCGCCGTCGCGCGTAACCAGGAAAACAGTGCCGGCTGGCGATTCGTTAATTGTCTTTCGCCACCACTCTTCCGCGGACTGGAAGGTCAACGGCGCAAGAAAACTCACTGCTGCCCCTGAATCAACGGCGTCGATCAGAAGTCGAGCGAGCGCTTGCAGATCTGCCTGGCTTACGGGCGGAATCAAGCGCTCGATGATTGGCGTTTCACTCATGGCCGCGCGGCTGGTTCCATTGCGGACTACGGAAGCGGGTCGGAAACAAAGAACTCAACCCGCAGGCAGGTAGGACACGTGTACATTTCCAGACTGGTGTGACCGACGAAGAGTTCGCCGAAATCACCGAATATTCCCCAGTTGGATCCCTCGTGGAATTTCCTGGTGCCGACGAAGGTGAGCACTGCATGACACTGCACGCAATTTTTGGCGGCGGTCTTTCTATTCAAGAATTGCCTGTAGTCGTCGTCGGTGTGATCGCCAACCGGGACAGCCTTTTCTGGTAAGACACCCTCCTGGTCTGCCTCGCAGTTCCAGCAGATCGCCAGCGAATCTTCAACGTCCTCTTTGCAGTTCAGGCATTGCCACATCACATCTTCTCGAAGTCCCAAAACATGCTTTTCCAGCGGTCCCTGGTCGGATGAGGCTGGCTAAAGTCAAACTTGAAAGCTCGACCCGTAATGAATTCGAGTTGCTTCATATCTTGATACGCGTCGTCGACGCGGTGGGAGAACAAGCTGTCACGAGTTACTTGCTCGAAGCGAACTGGTTTTGTCCGGCCGCCGCAACCCGAAATGAAATTCGCGGGTGATTCACCAAAGACCGGGTCTGCGTAAACCAGATAAAGGTGACCTTGCAAAAACAGCGGAGGCTCCAAACAAGACTTGCCCGTCTGTGACGCAAGCACGTTGATTTCGGAAACGCCAAAACTGATCCCCTTCCAGGACTTTGTCACCTTAAATCTGATAGCGGAAAACCTATCAGCTACGTTTGCCTGCTGGTCAGACGTGCGTGGGCCGCTAATCTCAATAACCTCTCCAAGAAAAACGGCGTTGGCGCCTTCGAATGCTTCGTTCACTCCGGACGCAACGCAGAAACAGCCGTAAGCAGGTTCTGCGAATAGTGTGATGCAAACAAAGGCGAAGGCGACGAGTAGGCGGTTCTTCATAAATCTTTCTAACTACCCAGCCAAACGTTGTCGGATTTCGTGTCCTTAGTGGATGCCGGAAAGGCAGAAGTCCGTTCGATTACGTTCACAGTACATGCAAGTAGTTTATTTCAAAGGTCGCGACTATGGCTTATTCGCTGGTGTAGTTTCTATCAGTATCTGGCGCAACGCTTCATCGCGCGATACCTTGCCGTCAATGTACGCCTGCCAGTGAGTTTCCAGCGCTTGCTTCATCCCGCCAAAACCGCGGTCGTACATTAACGTGATTATTGGCTGGTACTCAACGCCGCGCTTCGCCAGCGCTTGACGAGTGAGTTCACCAGCCGTGTAAAACAGAATCGCATGCCAGAGATTGTATCTTGGTCTGACTCCCAACTCTTTCGCGATCCGATTGAGATCGCCGCCAACCGCACCCGAGTTCATATCGACAATGACGTGCGACGGTTCGTGCATCATCGCTTCCAGCGCCCTGAAGCCCTGATTGGCTGGATCCGCACTTGAAATGACCGTGTGCACTGAAGCTGGCTCGCCCACGGTGTAGGCGCCGAACTCCCATGCGTATGGAGTGACAACGTCGACGAGAATGTGCGTGGGGAAGGGAACTCCATAAACTTTGGTATGGGCCTCCGCCAACTCTTCGCCTGCAGACTCGAGCATGGGTTTGACGACCGCGACACAAAACAGATTCGCCCGATTATCGGCGTCCCACTGTGCGGATCTATAGAGCGGCATGATCCCTTCGAGAACTGTTGCCGCAGCTTTGGGGATTGAGTCTGGCAGTTTGGCAGCAGTCGTCTGCGAGAGGATGGCGTTCATTTGGATCAGCTCGGCGTTCGAAATCGCATTTCGTTTTCCGATGAACAAACGATAGTCGGTCTCAGCTTTTTTCCACTTCGCCAGATCATCGCCACTCAGGGACGCCGGTGGGTCGGCTTTGAATTGCGAAGCGTAGAGTAGTCGCTGATGGAGATTGACCCAGGGATTACTCTGGAGAGTGTATCTGCCAACTCTGGTTATCGATTGCGCGCTCGTCTTTGCTTGGACTGGAGCTTGAGCAAGGAGTGTCGCGCTGCTAAACACCAAACTCGTCCCGACCGCAAAAGCGGCAATCAGTTTGCGCGCAGAGTTGCGAATTGACCGATGGTAATCGGGTCGCTGTTTTGACATCATCAGACCTGCCTGCCTGAGAGCTCGCGAGAGGCGTCGACTGCAACTGACGTCGGGAAGTGAGACGCGGCGACTACTTCAACGTTTCGCTTCGGGAAGAGTTGCAAAAAGACCTCGGAGTTCGCGTTAAGTCATCTGCCTGCACGGCGTGCGTCCGGCATCCTGCGGGCTCGGAATGCGATCGCCTCCGCAAGCTCGGGACGGTTACCGCGCGCCGCAGTCTTCAACAACATTCCATAATAAGCTGAGGCCTTCCGCAGATCGCCCGCCAACTTGGCCGCGCGCGCCGCGCCTAAAAGTCCATTGAATCGATTGGGTGTGTTGCGCAGGGAGGATTCAAACTCCGGTAACGCGGAGCTCGGTTGTTTTAGCGCCAGCAACAACTCACCAAGTTGTTCACGGGCGGGAAGAACTGCGCCGGGTGTTACCGGATGCTTTTCGGTAGCGTCGTCGAGATCAGCCGCTTCACGCATCAGCCGCAGGGAGTCTTCGTGCTTGCCTTCCGCAAAGGACAACCAGGCCGACGCAACCAGACGTTCGATCTCAATTTGTGTTGCCCAATCGTAATCACCCCTGGTGCCCACCTGTTCGTTTTTGATCGTCGCTAATTTTTCGACTTCCTGACGCGCTGCATCGGCGTTGCCGGAACGTGCGGCGCCAACTGCACGTGCGAAGTGAATGTGGGCTTCAGCCCAAGGGAAACGTTTCCAGGGGAATGAACTCGAAGCATCCGGGTACAAAGTCAATTTCGCAGCCTCGTCCCATTGTCGTCGTTCGAGCGCGTAACGAGCGGGAATTGCCGCGAAGGCGTAGGCAACTTTGAAATTTGACGGGTCGACTTGCTGAATTTTTTGCAGTTCATCCAGTACGCCCGCGGCAGCCTTATCCTGTCCGGCCTGCAGGTAGGCGTAGGCCAGGTAGTCCATCGCGTGCAGTTGTTCATCCCACGCGCCGGGCAGCGAGTGTCTGGCTGCGTAAGCCTTCGCGGCCGCTTCGGCATCGAGGTTTGAACGGATGTCTTCTTCCCACAAGCCTAATCGGGTAAAGATGTGCGAGGGCATGTGTTGCGCGTGCGCCGAAGCCGGTGCGATCTTCGCGTAACTGCGCGCCGCCGGAAGCGCGAGCTGGGCCAACGCCGGCGAGTCGTAGCCATGAATCAGGTAGTGCGCAACGCCGGGATGCTGCGGCTCGCGCGCCTGGATGCGTTTCAAGATCTGAGCGGCTTTCTTTTCACTCGTATAGTTCTTGTCATGCCTCATGGTCCCGTTGGTGATCAGTGCCAGCGCATAAAAAGCGCTCGCCTCGAGGTCGCCGGGATACTTGCGGTAGAGCTGCTCCATTGCGTTGAGGTAGGCGAGGGTTCGCGTGCGATGGTCCAACTTGTCGGGCTCAGCGTAGAAGTTAGCTATTGCGGCGATGTACTCCTGCTCACGCGGAGTACGTGCGCCGACAGCTTTAGCTTTTTCAATAGCGCCGAGTCCTTTTTGCAGTTCAGCTGCACTCGGTGGCGCCCAGAGCGGATGGTAGTTGCTCATCGCAATTCCCCAGAAGGCCATGCCGCAATGTGGGTCAGTGACGGCGACTTCAGCAAATGCTCTTTCAGCCTCTTCATATTCGAATGAGTGAAGCCAGGCGACGGCGCGATTGAATTGCTGCTGAGCTTTAGGCGTACAGGAGATTACGAATTTGACACGACCGAGTTGTCCAGAAGGCTCGTGCATGTGCTGGTGTTCTTGCGCATGGGCACGAGGCGCGTGAAATCCGAGCACAGCCGCAGTTAGGATTGTGCCTACCAGAAAAATTCGTTTCATCGCCTCTCCTTTTAACTGCGCCAGGATTAAGTTAATTCGCCATGTGGAGATCTTGAAAGCAACCAAAGCCACGATATTGCTGCCAACGATCCAATGAAAACCACTTCAGCTACTCTCAGCAAGACGATTGGAGCCTCCAGTTGATGATTCCGGAAAGTGATCGGGATGAACAGCTGATAATCTTGAAATAAGCGAACGCCATGAAATAACGTCAGCACAATCACCAGTCCCAGCCAGGCGGGTCTGGCCCACGACTTTCCCAGGAACAGACCTGCGCCGACGCACAATACGAGCACTCCGATGAGGGGAAACTCGACCGCGCCTGCTATTAATCTGTTTCGCGCGTTTGCAATTTCAGGAATACTCATTGGAATGGACATACCGTAATAGGCAAATGTCTGAATCAGGCGGCGATACTGAAGAAAGGACGAAATTCCAACCGAGAGGTAAAGCCCGCCCAGCACGAGAACGATCGAGGCTAGTATGCGAGTCTTCATACCTATTCGAATTGCAAAGCGATATAACGCTCGTTATTCGTATTCCGATTGAATGATTTGTTGGTTACTTCGGTTGCGAAGTTTTATCGGTTACCTCTTCCGGCATTCGCATTATTTCTTGCCAACCGGAATTGTCAGCGCGCATTTGCGCAGTGAGGTCGTCACGAAGCCGGCGGAGTTTGTTGCTCAGCGCATATGGATAGTTATTGATATCCGGAAAACGGCGGCGCTGATCAGTGACAAACCACTTCTGTTTTTCGATCGAAAGAATTGATTCGTGCTGACCGTTTTCCCAGAAGGGAACCAGCAGACGTTCGACTCGCGCAGCGCCCGGTATTTCCGGCTCTTCGTCATCAAGTCCGGTGACGTCAGCGACGTAATTGCCGTCAGCGCCGATGCCGCGGAAGAGTTGCAGCCGGCCGGGCAGCGTGGTCTTTTCTTCCGAGTTGGAAGCCTTCAAAGTTGGCTGGCCATCAATGACACATTGTTTGAAGATGACGCCGGCAACCGAACGTACTTCGCTCGACAGCTTGGTGCCGATGCCAAAGCCCGCCGCGCGCGGAAACTCTTTGACGATGTTGCGCACCTTCTCTACATCCAGATCGCCGGTGAGATTCGGCCTGAGACCGTGCAGTCCATTCGCTTCAAAGAAACGCAAACACCACTCGCCTAACTCTGCGAGATCACCCGAGTCGACACGGAAACCCTTGAACGCACGACGACGAGCTTCGGTGGAAGTCGCCGCCATCGCCGCGTGTACCGCGCCCATGTAAACGTCGATCGTATCGAGTAGCAGCGTGGTGCCGTTTGGGTTGGCATCCAGCCAGCGTTCAAACGCAACTTGCTCAAAATGTTTTGCCTTGCCGGTGCGCGGTTCGAGCTCCGGCCGGTTCATGTACTCGATGTAAGACTGCTGCCAGTAGTGCGCTTCAGTGCCGACGGCGGGAATGTCGAGCCGGTGCGCGGCTTCCATGTTCGAAGTGTCATTGAAACCGCCAATGAAGGCGTAGACGGCGATGTCCACTGCGCGCTCGATGTCGCCGTTGCGACGGAGAGAGAAGTCTGACAGCCAGCGATGTTCACCGGCAGCCATACGAAATTGCAGCGCCGTGCTGGCCGTGGTCATCGGCAAATCAAACGCATGCTCGAATTTGATCTCCTGTGCCTGAGTCAGACCAAACGCTCCGGTGATGTCAGCAAAAGGTTGCTGCGCGAAAACGATGGTTCCGGGACGAACTGTGCGAATCGCGCCAACAAACTGAATGTCTTCGATCGCTTTTGCGAAACGTTGCAGACCGCCGCGATCCTGTTCAAGAAATCGCAGACGCGGACGATCGATTTGACTGTCGACGAGTGAACGGATTAGACGCGCATGACCCAGGCAGGGCGCAAAGGGAAGCTTGCGCTGTGTCACATAAAAAGTGGCCTGGGCTTCACTAAGCGGACGGTCATGCAGGTGCGTCACGTCTTTGTAAGACGCGTCGCCCATCGCGGCGTGGTAACGATCGATGTTTAGTGTGCCCATAACTCAGTGAACTAAGTACGACAATATGAACTGCTTATTTTTCTGATTCTTCAATGAGTGCCTGGAGCTCGGCAATCGCCTCGAAATCTTTTGGTCGTCCGGCTGCGCGCTTGACTTCAATCAAACGGTCATGCTGGTCGACCCGTTTTCCGGCTCGGCGCAACTCTGCCGCGATTACTTGAAGACTCATCAATCTCTCGATACGTTCTGTGGGCGTTAACCGCAAGCTTTCGCGAACCAGGGTGCGGTCTATGCCATCCATGTACGCCTCGATCACTGGGTCTTCATGTCTGCCCGAAGCCTGGGTCAAACCGGCACCGCTGACTTCCGCTCCGCTTCACGCATTTCCGCGATCGCTCTTTCTCCGTCTCCTGGATTTACATCGACAGCGCGCATCGCGCTTTCCAAAGCCTTAACTCGAAAGCCCTGCTTGAGTGCGTCGAGCACGGTGCTCTTCACGCAATAGTCGGTGGCCAACCCACCCACCCAAACTTCCTCAACTCCTTGCGCTCGCAACTGTGAACTCAAATCCGTTTCGTCGAAAGCCGAGTAGCAGTCGGTGTCGCCCAGACCCTTGGAAACAACGTGAATGCGCGGGTCGTCGATTAGTTTCGGATGAAACTCCGCGCCCTTCGTATTCTGTACACAATGCACGGGCCAGGAGCCGCCGTAGGCCGCGAAGTGTTTAGTCTTCTCAGGGTGCCAGTCGCGACTTTTGAAAACTGGCTCACCGCGTTCGAGAAACTCTTTAATCAGGATGTTTAGCGGGGCCACGACTTCATCACCGTGCGCAACTGCCAGCGCCCCTCCGGGGCAAAAATCGTTTTGTACATCCACGACCAGTAACGCCCGCTTTCGATTTCCCATGTTCCTTGTCGCCTCCCCCACCAAAAGCTTGGGTCAATGATGAAACGATTGGGGCCCGGACACAAGCCATTGGGGAGGAAACGTGATCTGGCTGCCGATTAACGCGGATGAGCGCGAACCAGAAAAAGTACACGGAAGGGGCTCGTTGCTTATTCTCGCTTCCGATCCGCGCTAGTACGCGTTAATCCGCGGCCAATAATCCACTAGTCCTTTCGCCAGTGCTGAGCTGTGGCCCACTTCTCTGGATTAAAAAGCTCTTCATCGAGTTTTACATTGGCGCGGATTTCGGAATAGCTCTCGGTCGTTGTAGTTTTACCGTCAATCATGAAAATTACTTCCGGCGAAACCCAACCTCCACCCAGCCGCTCATACTTATTAAACTGAATTTCCGAAGTGAGCGTTCCATCCTTGCCGGCGGGACGAAACATGCGCACGAAGTAGAGCCGTTCTTTGTCGATCCAAAACTGCGGCGAATGCGTGTCGCCTGACCTAGCGCCAACCACATAAACCGGACGTCCTTGCCACGTATCTTCGCGTAGCAGTGATAAGTCAAACTTGAGTTGCTTTAATTTCGCGAGGGTTTCGTCTACCGGCAGAAAATAGACATCGAACGCCAGCAACAGCAGCGGGTGAATCAACGGCCGCGAGCTGTCCACCTTGCCGGCTTTCATTGCGTAGATCTTGTCAGCGACGAAAAGGATGCCGTTCCCGTCCTTCATCGGATCAAAGTCGATGCGTAAACGGCCGGGCATCGCCAGCGCTTCATACCAAACCGCAACTTTCTTGTTGCCGTCAGCTTCATAGTCAGTAGTCACTTGCCGGAACGTGGTGGTCTTGTACCAGCGTCTGGCATACTTCTGCCGCATCGCGGCAATTAGCTGTTCTCCGCTCGTAATCTTATTCGCCTGCACTAGCGGCGCGGCCAATAGCAACAAACAAACGATTAGTCCCAAACGTCTCATTCGCTTCTCCAGTTTTGTTTTTTAGTGGTGCGTTTGGCCCAGGTTACCTTGCGGTATGAAGTCAGTACCACCACGCGCTGGCGGGTGGGTATCTTCGCCCCTGGAAACGCGATAGACAATTGGCGAACCGGCAACCCATCCGCTACCGCGGACGGTACTGACTTCTTGTTAATCAGTTGGTTTCGCCAAAGTGCCGTCAGTGCTGTTTCGGCTTCTCAGGAACTTCCTCAGCTCGTGATAAACTGTCGGAGTTCCAAAAAAATCGATTCGATAGTCTTCTTCGAGGCCTGATTATGATTGATGGCGGAAGTGAAGCCAAGCGAGATTTCCCTTTAACTCTGGCGCTTGGCGACCAGGCGAACGTGGTGACCGCGACTCTCAACGATGCGGCCCAGGCAAACGTGACGGAGCGCATCTGGGATCACGATGCTGCGCTCTGGAAGAGCGAAGCGGCCCATCAGAAAATCATCAGCAACTCACTTGGTTGGCTGACAGTCCCTGGCGAGATGCTCGCAGTCGCCGGAGATCTTCAGAAGCTTGCACAGGAAATTGTAGCTGCGGGTTACCAGCAAGCGATGGTTTGCGGAATGGGCGGCTCCTCGTTGTGCCCCGAGGTGTTGCGACAGACATTCGGTAGACAAGAGCGGTTTCTCGAGCTGCTGGTCCTCGATTCAACTGATCCAGACACGGTTGACGCCTTCGAACAAAGAATCGATCTTGAGAGTTGCTTGTTTCTCATTGCCTCGAAGTCAGGCACGACTACCGAGCCAAATGCTTTTCATCGTTACTGGTACGACGAAGTTGCGCGCGTCAGCGACTTGCCGGGTAACGCTTTTGTGACCATCACCGATCCGGGATCGCAAATGGCCGACACCGCAGCCGGCGAAGGCTTCCGCAAAATTTTTCTGAACCAGCCGACGATCGGCGGTCGTTATTCAGCGCTTTCCTATTTTGGAATGGTGCCTGCAGCTTTGATGGGTTTGGATGTCGTGCGGTTTCTGAAACAAGCCCAGGCGATGGCCGCTGCCTGCGGTAAAGATGTTCCAGTGAATCAAAACCCGGGAGCAACGTTGGGTGCGGTAATGGCGGCGTGTGCTTTGGCGGGACGCGACAAGCTAACTATCGTGACGGACGACAAACTTGCGGCAGTGGGTTTGTGGATCGAGCAACTGATCGCCGAAAGCACGGGCAAGGAAGGCAAGGGAATTGTGCCGGTGGTGGGCGAACCGCTGGGAGACCCATCGTCCTATTCCGCGGATCGTGTTTTTGTCGCGCTAAGTGTGGGCGCAAGCGACGCCGATACCGGCGCCAGACTCAAACAGCTCGAAGCCGCCGGTCACCCGGTGGTCTATCGCAGCCTCGCAAATGTCTACGACCTCGGAGCAGAATTTTTTCTCTGGGAGTTTGCCACGGCCTTCGCTGGTTGGCGTTTGGGAATTAATCCGTTTGACCAACCAAACGTGCAAGAGTCGAAGGATGCGACTAAAGCGTTGCTTGAGAAATTCAAGAGCGAAGGCAAGCTTGATGAGGAAAAAGCCCTGGCTACTGACGGACAACTCACTGTCTACGGAAGCGGCGACGCAGGCGGCTCAGTGAGTGAGGCTCTCCGCGCATACTGCGCGACTATCAAGGCCGGAGACTACGTTGCTCTGCTTGCCTACATCGAGGAGACTTCGGAAACTGACGCGGCGCTGGAAACAATTCGCACTGCAATTCGCGACGCAACGCATTGCGCGACGACAACCGGTTACGGTCCCAGATTTCTTCATTCGACGGGACAGTTGCACAAGGGTGGACCAGACTCGGGTGTGTTCATCCAACTTACCGCGCCCGACAAAGTCGATCCGCATGTGCCGGGTGCGCCGTACACGTTTGGAGTTTTGAAGGATGCACAGGCACTTGGTGATTTTCAATCACTGCAGAAACATGGGCGCCGCGCGATCAGAGTTGACCTGGGGAACGATGAACTCGGTGGACTCAGAAAACTCCACGAATTGCTCGGAAACATTTTGAATGAGATTGGAAGAGCGGGGGCAAGCCCACCTTCCTGACCCTGAGCTGCTCAGCCTTGAGCGGTTGATTGTCGCTGGTGGGCTTTCAATCTGCATCTGATCACTCAAGTAACATAGTCTCTCAGGTGAGGAAGGTGGGCTTGCCCCCGCTCTTGATAATTCTTAAATCATGACAATGGCTAAAATTGGATTAATTGGTTTGGGAGTGATGGGTCAGAACCTCGCACTCAACATCGAGCGCAATGGGTATCCCGTCGCTGTTTACGATCGCGAGCCGCCCGTGCTCGATGCTTTTGTGGCGCGTCACCCGGGCCTGCAAATTACGGGCGCACACACGCCTGAAGAGTTTGTGCAAGCGCTCGAGCGACCGCGTAAAATTATTCTTCTGGTCAAAGCCGGCGATCCAGTCGATTGGACAATAAATCTCGTCAAGCCCTACCTCGAAGCCGGCGACATCATCATCGACGGCGGCAACTCCTATTTCAAAGACACCGAGCGCCGCGAACGGGAGCTCAAAACTTCCGGTCTATTCATGTTTGGCTCAGGAACATCGGGCGGCGAGAAAGGTGCTTTGCTCGGGCCGAGTCTGATGCCCGGCGGCGACCCGCAGGCGTATGCAGAAATTCGTCCGATCTGGGAAGCAATCGCTGCGAAAGTTCCCGATGGTCCTTGCGTGACGTACATCGGACCAGGCGGCTCCGGACACTTCGTCAAGATGGTCCACAACGGTATCGAGTATGGCGACATGCAGCTGATCGCGGAAGCTTACGGCATCCTGCGATTTGGACTGGGACTGGGGACCGACGAGCTGGCTGATATTTTCGCCGAGTGGAATCGTGGCGATCTCGAATCGTATTTAATTGAAATAACGGCGGAGATCTTTCGCGTGAAGGATCCGGGTACTGGGAAACCTTTGGTTGATCTGGTCCTGGACAAAGCCGGGCAGAAGGGAACCGGAAAGTGGACGAGTCAACTCGCGCTGGATTTAGCGGTGCCTATCCCGACAATCGATGCGGCAATCGTTGCGCGAGTGCTGTCGTCACAAAAAGACGCGCGCATCGTTGCGAGTAAACAGCTTGCTGGACGCACTGCCGGCAAATTTGAGGGAACGCGGGAATCGATAATCGGCTACATCCATGACGCGCTTTACGCTTCGAAGGTTTGTTCCTACGCGCAAGGAATGAATTTGATTAAGGCCGGCTCGACCGAGTTTGGCTGGAATATCAATATGAGCGAAGTGGCACGCATCTGGCAGGGTGGCTGCATCATTCGTGCGAAGTTCCTGGGCAAAATCAAGGAGGCTTACCTGCGCGATCCCGATCTTGCGAACCTGCTGCTCGACGCTGAGTTCAATTCCAGGATTGATGCCGCCCAACTCGGCTGGCGAAATATTGTCAGCACCGCAATGCAGCTGGGACTCCCGGTGCTCGCGATGTCTTCGAGTCTCGGTTACTTCGACATGTATCGTTCAGAACAGCTTCCGCTAAACCTCACTCAGGCGCAACGCGACTTTTTTGGTTCGCATACTTACGAACGTGTCGACAAACCCGAGGTCGGCTTTGTGCACACTGAGTGGGAAGAACTGCTGGCGAAACAGAAACGAACGGACGGGTGAGTTCGTGTTGTTTCGTGTTCTGTGTTTCGTGTTTATTAGTGGATGGTTTTTATCTGACCCCGAAAGAAGCTGGATTCACGAACACACACGAAACAAAATCAAAATCATACGAAAGTCTCCCACACCGGGGTGAAGTATCAAATCTAAATGCCGCTGATCAATGGAAGAAACGTCTCGGTTTTTGATAGTCCTGAAGAGTTAGCCGAGGCGGCCGCGCAAAAATTTATTGCTGAGGCAAACTCGGCAATCAAGGCGCGCGGAAGAGTTGCTTTTGCTTTAGCAGGTGGTCAAACTCCGCGGCGCGTTTACGAATTGCTTGGCACTGAGTTCGCTAACTCCGTGGAGTGGCAAAGCGTCAATTTATTTTTTGGTGACGAGCGCTGCGTGCCGCCTGGCCATGTAAACAGCAACTACCGGATGGTGCAAGAATCTTTAATTGCGAAGGTGCCTATTCCCGCTGCTAACGTACACCGAATGATGGGCGAAGCTGGCGCGCTCGAAGGAGCTGCTTTATACGAGCGGGAGTTGAAAAATTTCTTCACCGGCCAGGTTTGGCCGCGTTTTGATCTGGTGTTTCTCGGCCTTGGAACAGACGGTCACACCGCCTCACTTTTTCCGGGAAGTAGCGCGCTTAACGAAACGGAGAAGTGGGTCTCAGCGGCAGAAGCTGCCGATCATTCAGATCGCATCACGCTCACATTTCCGGTCATCAACAACGCCGCGCACGTCGTGTTCATCGTGACTGGAAAAGAAAAAGCTTCGTCGCTCCGTGCAGTACTGGGCGACGCCGACGGGGATGTCTCATCACTGCCTCCCGCGAGACACGTTAAGCCGGCTAACGGATTGTTAGAGTGGTTGGTTGATAGAAATGCCGCAGCGCTTCTCTTAGCTTCAGCAATGCACGTAGCCCAGTGCCCAGAAGATGATGATGAAAATTAAGATCGTCGAGATACAGCCGCCGCCGAATTTCCAGGCCGCAGCCCCGGCGAGAATTCCACGTAAAGGTCCCTGCATATTTGTTCTCCATTTTTCTTGTCCGGACTGCAGTTAAACCCACTCCCGCACGCTAACCGGACATAAATTCTTTCACTCGACAACGTGGCAAGCGGGATGCCAGCCCCGGCAATTCGTTGGTCCATAGCTATCCGGAGGAATTTTTCTTCATAAAGTTCAGCAGAGATTTTTCAGCCGCGTGCAGCTTTCTGCCGCGGTAAGCGACCAGCTGATTTGGCGTGTTGAAATATCGCCTGATGGTTTTCCCCTTCTCGAAGCTCTGGATAATCTCGGGACAAATGTATGAACTGCGACAAACAGCTACTGTATTGCCGAGCAGCTCAGCAGTTTCTTTGATGGCCTCAACCACTTGTTTCTTTCGCGCCGGCGCTTGTTCCGCTGATTCGCCGTTGCGCCGCGCCAGGGCACACGCGCAAACTAGCGTCCCAGCCCACGTGCGAAAATCTTTCGCGCTAAACTTTTCACCCATCACCTCGCGGATGTAGTTGTTGATGTGCGGGCGCGTCACATTCACAAATTCGCCCTCGCCGTTTTGATACTTGAATACCTCGCGGCCCGGATGTCTCAGCAGACTGCGGACGACTTTTGCGACCTGGTGGTCCTTCAACTCGCGTGTCTGTTGCACGCCTGATTTGCCGGGGAAGTCAAACTCGACGACGTCACCTTTTATAGAGACGTGGCGTGGCCTGAGTGTCGCCAATCCGAAGCTGCCGTTTTCGCTGGCGTAGACCTGACTGCCGGGCCGCATGAAACACGTCGACAGAATCCTCAGGATGGAAGCCATGACTCTTTCTTTTCCCAGCCCCGGCTGCTTGAGTCCCGCAGCAACTGTCGCTCGCATCGCCGGCAGCGCCTCAGCAAACTTGATGAGTCGTTTGAATTTTCTGGCGTCCTGCCGGCGCACATGATTGGCGTGATAGAGATACTGGGCGCGCCCGGCGAAATCGCGACCAATCGCCTGTACCGCGCCGCCCGGCACCGAGTTGATCCACACATCAGTCCACGCGGGTGGAATTTTCAAGTCAGCAATCCGCTGGCGATCGCTTTTGCTTATTGGTTGGCCGTCGACTCGCCGGTACCTGAAGCCGCGTTTTGGAGTGCCCAGACGCTGGATTCCAGTTTGTTGAAATTGTTCGAGGCGAGTCATTCGTGGGGAGTTCTTTGTTTACGCGCGCTTTTGATCGCCACGATCGCCCTGGCCGGCTGGCACTTTCGTTTTCGCTTTTTGCTTTACGTCTTTAGCCAACGAACGTCCGACGTCGTCTGACTCTTTGAACTTTCCTTCAGCGTCGCGCCGCACGAAGCGCTTGTCTGTTCCCGTGTCGATCAATTCGCGTTTTCCTGTCATCGCCTTCTTCGCCATTTTATCCCCCAAAACAAAATTGATTCCTGTTGTGTGTAGGTTTCCTGTACAGCGACCACGACTGTTTGTTTAGAAACAGACCGCAGTTGGTCACGCTGCAACGCCTCGACGCACTCCTGCGCAATCAGAGTGCCAGCATTTTTCCAGTGAACTGCGGCACTGCAGTAAGTCGGCGCGGCATTTGCAGTGAAAGACTCGCGATCGGCCAAATCAAATGAAGAAGCAGGCGACAAAGAAGAAGAGTGCAGCGAAGGCTCGCAAAAAACCAGCGAGTGAGTTGGGCCAATTGCAGGAACCCAAGTCGCCGATGCCCGCGCAACATCAGCGTAAGCCAGGAATCGAAGCCAAGCTGAAGCCGCGGCCGCATTACGAAGCGCCACACTACAAAGGCTCCGGAAAACTCGATAGCAAGGTGGCGCTGGTGACTGGCGGCGATTCGGGAATCGGTCGCGCAGTGGCGGTGTTGTTTGCCAGGGAAGGCGCCGACGTCGCTTTCACTTATTTGCCGCAGGAAGAAATTGACGCAAAGGAAACCTGCCGCGCGATCGAAGATGAAGGCGCCGAGGCTTTTGCGATTTCCGGAGACGTCCAGGACTCAAGATTTTGTCGTAACGTAGTGAAACAAACGATTGCGAAACTCGGAAAGCTCGACATCCTCGTCAACAACGCCGCTTACCAACAGCATCGCGAATCGCTTGAGGACATCGACGATGAGCAGTGGGACCGGACCTTCAAGACAAACATCTATGGATATTTTCGCATGACTAAAGCAGCGCTCCCGCATTTGAAGAAGGGCAGCGCGATCGTAAACACCGGCTCAATTACCGGTCTGGAAGGAAGCAAGCATTTGCTTGACTACGCCTCGACCAAAGGCGCCATTCATGCGTTCACGAAGTCGCTGGCCCAGAACCTGGTGGAGAAGGGCATTCGCGTTAACTGCGTTGCGCCGGGCCCAGTCTGGACCCCTTTGAATCCGGCAGACAAACCAGCAAAGAAAGTCGCGAAATTTGGCGCTGACACGCCGCTGAAGCGGCCGGCGCAACCTGAAGAAATCGCTCCGGCGTTTGTTTATTTCGCATCAGAAATCGATTCCAGTTACGTGACCGGAGAAGTGCTAACCCTGCTTGGTGGGGAAACGACTGCAAGCTAAAACAATTTTACTAGGAGGCGAAACAACATGGGTGACGACAATAGCGGAAGTGGCAGCACGGGAGTGGTAGCGGTATTGGTGATTTTTGTGGTTATCGTAGTGGGCGCATTGGTTGTGTTTGGTGGGAGGTTCTTCAACGGTAACAAGAAAGTTGACGTGAACATTAGCACGCCAGGGAAGTAGCTGAGAAATGTTTCTGTAGGTTCGGTTCGACGCCTAACGTCGGATTGAGTTTGGCCGTGACTTGAAGTTCCGGCCAATTCATCTGGCATTATGCGTCGACACTTCAGTCTTGCTTTCTGTTCAGTACCGCCGCTGCCGTGAACTCGCGACCGCCGGCAATCCGGTACAGGTAAACAGCTTGTTTGCGGTTCTTTCTTTCAAGGTAGACGAGGCCCTTGTCAGTGCATTTGTCCTGACCGTGGCTGAGTTGTTCCTGGAAGATGGCTCTGCCTTGACCGAACTTCAACAGTTTCCAATTGCCACCGCAGTCGAGTGACGGGTAATCGATTGAAAAAACTCGAGTGCCGCGTTTCGAGCTCGTGATTGACAGACGCATGGGCCAGGTGCTGTCGTCGTCGGTCTGATAGCCCGTGCCTTCCCATCTGCCCCGCAGCCAGGAGCGGGCCGGGGTTTTTGGGAAGGCAATCGAGTTCGTCAGAACCACTAACATAAACGCGAGTATTAACTGCCGCTTGTTCATGGTTTTTTGTTCTGTTCGTCGAGCCAGGTTTTCAACGGCGCGAAGTAGTCGATGATAGCAGTCGCGTCCATCTTGTCTTCGCCGGTCATCGCTTTGAGAGCCTCGGGCCAGGGTTTACTCAAACCCATCTCCAGCATCTGCTTCAGTTTCTCCCCGGCTTTTTTGTTTCCGTAGATCGAGCATTGATAAAGCGGTCCATTGAAACCAGCTTCGCGACATAAAGCGCGGTGGAATTGAAACTGCAGAATGGCGGCAAGGAAGTAACGCGCGTACGGCGTGTTAGCCGGCACGTGATATTTCGCCCCGGCGTCGAAGTCCTCTTCAGTGCGGGGCGCTGGTGGCGCCAGTCCCTGATATTTTGCTCGCAGATCCCACCACGCTTTGTTGTAGTCGTTTGGTCCAACTTCGCCCGAGAAAACTTTCCAACGCCACTGATCGACGAGATACCCAAAGGGCAGAAACGCGACTTTGTCGAGCGCGCGTTGCAGCAGGAAACCCATGTCTGCGCTCTGGTCGGGAACTTTGTCGATCAAACCCAACTGTTTTAGGTAGGGAGGAGTAACAGACAGCGCCATCGTGTCGCCGATCGCTTCGTGGAAGCCATCGTTCGCGCTGTCACGATAAAGAAACGGCTGACCGGCGTAGGCCATTTGATAATAGTTGTGGCCCAGCTCGTGATGCACCGTGGTGAAATCGTCTTCATTAACCTGAATGCACATCTTCAGGCGGACGTCTTTTTCGAAGTCGATGTCCCAGGCGCTCGCATGACAAACCACATCATGGTCCGCAGGTTTTACGAAGAGCGATCGTTCCCAGAATGTTGCCGGCAGCGGGTCGAACCCGAGCGAAGTGAAGAACGATTCACCGTAGTGGACGAGTTGCTTGGGATCAGTGTTGCGAGATTTGAGAATCTGCGTCAGGTCGTAACCACGATCACCAGCACCTTCCGGTTTCAAAATTGGATAGATCGTGCCCCATTGCTGTGACCACATGTTGCCGAGCAGGTGTGCCGGGATCGGCCCATCAGGTGGGACGACTTCTTTGCCATACTTCTCCGAAAGTTTGCGACGCGTGTACGTGTAAAGTGAATCGTAAAGCGGCTTGACCTGTTGCCAGAGTCTTTCCATTTCGGCCGCAAAGGCATCCGGCTCCATATCGTACTTCGCGCGCCACATCGCGCCAGTGTCGGCGAAGCCCAACTCCTTGGCGCCCTTGTTGCTGAGTTCAACGAAGCGAACGTAATTCTTCCGGTAAGGCACCGAAACTTTGTGCCAGCCCAGCCAGATGCGCTTCAGTTCTTCCGGATCGCGGCTGGTGGCCATGATCTCTTCCATGTCTCCCAGGCTCAGGCATTTTCCCTTGTCGCCGTCCGGACAATATTTCCCCTTCCCGTAATCGCCTTCGAGCGAGGTCGCGAGCTCAGTGAGTTCCTTGCGTTCGGCTTCGTTTTTGGGAGCAGGCAATGTCAACGACAAGCGCAGGAGTTTGATCTTGCGGGCGACATCGGGATCTAGTTGCAACCCGTCGAAGCGTTTCGATTCTTCTGCCAGTTCCGTCGTCGCAGCAATCAACTGCTGGTTCGCTTCGGCGGAAAGTTTTTCCGTGTCGTCAGTGATGTAGGTGCTCTTGACCCAATCAGCGCGGCTAAGTTTCACATTCAAATCAAACAAACGCTTCTCAGCGTCTTTGATGAACGTGGCGGCGCCGTCCGGCGTCGCCGGAGTGTTTGCGCCGGTCGCCGGAGCGCTGCCGGAGTCGCACGACGAAGCCAGCGAAACAACCACGGTCACGAGTAAAGACAAACCAAGCCACAGCCGAGTCCTACGACGAATAGATTTCATGTGACCTCCATTGCGTGTCGAGTGCCTGAATGTTGACGAGGGGATGGCAGGATTGTAACCACACGGCACGGGTTTGCAAAGAAGACGCGCGGCGCGAGCTGAAAAGGGTACTTGGCACAGTTTGGGCGAATTCGGTTTGCGAGAAAAACAAAATCAGAACCCGGGGGCCGTAGCGACCGGCCAAAGGCTCAAGCTCCAGGGCAGAGTTGCATACTCCCAGGACCTGTGGAAGTGGAGTCTTTGACCGGTCGCTATCGCTCCGGTTCTAATTTTGTGTTCTCGTTTTGCGTCAATGCTGACAACGTCTCGAGGTAGAAAACGAAATCGAGCCATCAGCTAACAAAAAGAATCATTTCGCATTTGACTTGTTCGTGGTAACTTTCGCCGGATCGAGGAGGCGCCCCGAATGAATTTTGCTTTCGATTCCGTCAAACCTAAATCGAAGGTTTTCAATGAGGATTTCTATTTCGATTTCGCAACACCGCGCGGACATTGCTTTATCGTCCTCGATTTTGTTTCTCACGATTACGCCAACCTGAACGCTACTCTTACCGGCAAGCTCGACACTATCGTCGGTTCTTTTGTTACTCTGCCGAGTTTTTCACCCGAGTTGTTTCTGGGGTTTGTCGCCAAAGAAATAAACAATTTCATACACCATCTCGCGGAACAGGCCGGTGGCCCGGAACTGTTGTGCAGCGGAGCGCTCTGTTTTCTCACTGACGACGCGCTCTCTTATTTTGTTAGAGGCAACACGCAGGTAAATCTGATCAATGACGGGCGATTGCTTCCTTTTCCTGACCCAGAAGGAGGCACGAGTCAGCCACCGCTGGGTAAAGGTGAAATTGAGGCGCCCACCGACGAGGTCAAGACGTCGACTGTTGCTGACACAGATCAGATTGTCGTCATGACTCAGTCCGTCGCGGAAACGATTGAGCCGGATCAGTTACTTGTCGGCTTAGACGCGCAGTCGATTTGCAATGAGTTGATTGAAGGAAGTGCGAAGAGTAGTGAAGATCGAACAGTTCTGGTGATTAGCGGTCCGTACGTGCTTCCGGCAGACGCAGGTTTGGCGCAAAAATTTGGCGATGAACTAAACAGTCTGCGGGAAGAAGTGCAGGGTAAAGCGGGCACGATCGCACTGCTGGAACTTGGCGGAAAAATCGACAGTCTGGCCGCGGCGGTTGCCGGAAAAGCCGACAACGCGGAGTTGCTCGAACTCAAGCGTGACGTCTTGAGATTTGGCCTGAACAAGAAAGCTGACGAAGAGAAACCAGTGCAGTCTGCGAGTCCGGTTGAAGCCGTTGCGCCGGCTGAGGGGCCACAACGCTCGTCCAGCTCTCCGTTGTTGACTGCTGCAGTGGTGGCGCTGCTGGTTTCGTTAGCCGCAGGATTTCTCGGTGGCTGGTTTTATTCACGTAGTCGTCGGACGTCACCGGAAGTGTGGTCAGTCAAGTCTTCGGGCAATCAAGTTTCGATCACGCGACAAAACGGCGCGACGGTTGTGCTGGATTTGGCGAAGCCGCTGAAGGCAACCGGCGAGCAAACGTTTTCGTCGTTTGCTGAAGTGAAGAGCTACTTGGATACGATTAATGCGCCGGAAAACTCTAGTGCTCAGGTAAGCAATGCTCCTGAAGAACCAAAGCAAACATCCGAAGCGGCTGTCACCGAAGTGATTGTGAAGCCGGGTGACTCACTGAAGCGATTCGCACTCCACTACAACGTGCCTCAAGAACGAATCATGCAGCTCAATCCCAACATCACCAGGTGGCCCTACATTAAGGCCGGCCAAAAAGTCCTCATTCCGGTGCCTGCTGCTCCCAGCCCAACTCCTGCAATCACCCAACCGAGTTCGCAATCGGGACGCTGACTTCAGCTCGAAGGCTGCGGGCAGACGAGTGCTCAAGACTTGTCTGGGATCCAGGTTGAATTGTTAGTGACGCTTCTTTTAGTCGGGCATTTGACCGCACAAGCGCTGACAGTGGTTTTCTAGGGCTCGACCAAACCCTTTTTAAGATTGCGCTGCCAAGCCTCGAAGTTTCTTACACGCCGCTTGGCTTGCTTGCGTGTAAGTTTCATCGCGCGGGCCACATGATCGATGCGCGATGTGCGATCTTTCTTTTTGTCGTAACGATCGCCCGGGGCCGCTAAGTAAATCTGGTAGGCTTGGGTCCACTCTGCCTTAACTTCGGCAGTGGCCTGCTTACCACGTTGTTCTGGCATAGGGGTTCTAAATCCTTCGCGGTTTTTTGGAGAATATTAGCAGCGAAGTTTGTCGAGCGGTAGCGGAAAATCCGAAACACAGCAAGCCACGCCTCATCACCGCTGAAGAAGCGTGCCCTGTCTTGAAAATGATGACGCCCGTCTCAGATATGCAAGAGAACTGGTAAACAAGTTCTCTTGCACGAGTTGCAATCTGTCAGCTACAAGACGGCTTGAGCCTTCCCCGTCAGACCGCTCTCCGACCCGACACGAGATTGATGACTAGCACAATCAACGCGACAACTAAAAGCAAGTGGATTAATCCACCGCCAACGTGACCCAGGAAACCAAGTAACCAGAGCACAAGCAAAACTACAATGATCGTCCACAACATGGGGCTCTCTCCTTTGCTACAGTTCTTTTGGAACGGCCGATTAGGTGCAACGGATATGCCAGTTGCCAGCAGAGAACGCCAATTCCTTGCTTTCCTAGCGATATCGAGCTTCTTGAACCCTCCGCAGACGCTCAAGCGCTAGCAACGCTGCACTGGAACCATTCGCTTAACTACAGCGCCAGAGGTCTGCCATGTGCGAAATCGGTGCAATCGAGTGCTCAACAATGTTGGCACTTGCCCGTTTCCAATGTAGCTGTTGCAGAGGTCGGGTCTTGACAAATCGGCTAACTGTAACTATATTTGTTACAGACGATTGAGCCGGTAGAAAAATATATGTCAACCAGTAGTAGGTTTGCGGTGGCTGTCCACGTTCTTACGCTAATGGCGTGGGCTGACGACGAGCCGCTGAAGTCTGAGCAGGTAGCCGAAAGCGTCAACACGAACCCCGTGGTGATTAGGCGAATGCTGTGTGAATTGGCTGAATCGCAACTGGTTGTTTCGCAATCGGGTTCAATGGGCGGATCAAAACTCGCTCGCGACCCGGAACGGATCACGCTGCTGGACATTTACCAGGCAGTGGAGAATCGTGGTGTTTTTTCGCTGCATCGTCATCCACCCAGTCGCAAATGTCCGGTGGGGGTAAACATTGGCAGTGTGCTCAACGATGTTCTGGACGAAGTGGATACTGCGGTAGAACGCGTGCTCGCGAACATTACCATCAAGGATGTTGTCTCTCGATTGCGACCGTGCGTGAGCGACGCGAACGGCAATGGCAAGCGGAAGCAAGTCGCCAGAGCCCAGCTGGTCTCGGTCAGAAACTAGAGTTTTGTTTGATTCGTATTATTCATAGCGGTGCCTGCATTTTTGAGGGTTGGAGCGAGATGCTTTCGGGAAGTGAATCTCGCATGAAAGGACGGTTTTCAATTGAGTAGGCTTCAGAAAGATTCTGATGGAGTTGAGCCAATGGATTCGGTTAAGCCGAGTTTTTCGGGCGCTCACGAGGAGCTCCTGGAAGATGCGGTCTCGATCGAGGACATTGACGAGGTACTGGAGAAGCTGGCTACCGCCGGAATTTCTGGTACGGAAGTAGATGAACCCGTAATCGGAGAGGCTTCCTCTTCAGCGGCGCAGGCGGAAGACGATGATGCCAACGCCGAAGAGATGGAACTTGATCTCTCCGCAGGTGAACTGGACAAGACCTCGGATCCAGTGCGCGTGTATATGCGCGAAATGGGCGTGGTGCCCCTGCTCAAGCGGGAGCAGGAAGTGTCGATCGCCAAGCGAATTGAATGGGGACAAAAGCGAGCGCAAAAAGGAATCACGCGTTCGCCGATGGCCGTGGCGGAATTGCTAAAGATTGGCGCGGAGCTGGAAGCGGGAAAAATCGGAATCCGTGACGTGGTAATTTTCTCCGACCAGATGGAGACGGAAGAACACGAGGACAAGACAGAAGAATATCTGGCGTGGACACTCGAAGGCATTAACAACATGCGCAGACTTTACAAGCGTGGCTTGAAAGAACTGGCGCAGCTAAATGCCGAACAGAAACTTCGCCGTGGCAAGGGTTCGAAAAAACTGACGCGACTGCGACGAAAAGTTGCGCGCACTCGTCTGGAGATCGTGCAGGAGATTAACCAACTGCATTTGAAGGAAGCGATCAGGCAGCGACTGATTAGCGCGATCGCAGCCGTTTACCGTGAGACTCGCGGCCTCGAACGCGATATTGAAGGCTATACCGCGAAACTGACGAAAAAGAGAATTAAGGCTGACGAAGTAAAAGAACTAAAGAAACAGATCGCGACGGCCAAGCGTCGGCTTAAAGAAATAGAAGAGGAGCACCACGTTTCGCCGCTGGAAATCAAACGCTCCCACCAGATGATCGGACTCGGTGAAGCGCAAGCAGCACAAGCCAAACACGAATTGACTGAGGCCAACCTGCGTCTGGTTGTTTCGATTGCCAAAAAGTATCAGAACCGTGGCTTGCAGTTCCTCGACCTGATTCAGGAAGGCAATCTCGGCTTGATGAAGGGCGTGGACAAGTTTGAATGGCGCCGTGGTTACAAGTTCTCCACGTACGCTACCTGGTGGATTCGCCAGGCAATCACGCGCGCCATCGCTGACCAGGCGCGCACGATTCGTATTCCGGTCCACATGATCGAAGTAATCAACAAGTTGCGTAACACTTCCCGCGAGTTGGTACGCGAGTTGGGACGTGAACCTACGACGGAAGAGATCGCCAAGAAGATGGGCATGTCGGTGGAGAAAGTCAGCAAGGCCCGCAAACTGGTGCAACAGCCAGTTTCGCTTGAGACGCCTATCGGAGAGAGTGGCGATTCGCAACTGGGCGACTTGATCGAAGACAAGTCGAGTACCAGCCCGGCGGAGCGAGTGATCACTTCAAACTTGCGCGAGATTACCGGCGACGTATTGCAAACTTTGAGTCCGCGTGAAGAGCGGGTCATTCGCATGCGTTTCGGATTGGACCGCGAAGGTCACGAGCGGACGCTCGAAGAAGTTGGCCAGGACTTCAACGTCACTCGCGAGCGCATTCGACAAATCGAAGCGAAAGCCCTGAGAAAGCTGCGCCATCCATCAAGGGCGCGCGTGCTCAAGAGCTTCATCGAGGGACAAAGACAATAACCGGCAGGACAGGCCTTGTTGCCTGTCAGTTTCAATACCGACGGGCCGCAGTGCCTGTCTTTAATAAGTGAAGGGTAGGAGACAGAAATCAAATGAGTGACAAGCTTTCGAGTGTGACAGACGCCACGTTTGAAAAGGACGTGCTGCAATCAAGCAAACCGGTGTTGGTGGATTTTTGGGCGGAGTGGTGTGCGCCCTGCCGCATGCTAACGCCAACAATTGAAGCCATCGCTGAGCAGTACAGCGAAACTGCCGGAGTCGTGAAAGTCAACGTTGACGACAACACGGCGACCGCGCAGCGCTATGGCATCAAGGGAATCCCGACGCTGATTCTTTTCCGCGGCGGCAAAGAAGTCGAGCGAGTGGTAGGCGCGACCAGCAAGGAATCAATCTCGAAGATGATTTCGAAGCACGTCAGCGTCGCCAGCGCTTAAGCAGTTAGATTCTGCAAACAAAAAAGGGGAAACCAGCTTGTCTGGTTTCCCCTTTTTGCGTCTCGAGTCGTTACTAGAGCCGGCAGATCAGCAACTCTCGTTCATAGATTGCTTCCGCCGGTAACCGATCGTGCAAGTCCAGAAACAATTCTTCGTGTCCCAGCACTTCGTTACGCCAGGCCGTTCGATCAACTTTCTGCAAGGCGTCAAACTTGTCGCGCGGGAAATCGAGACCTTCCCACTGAATGTCTTCGTAGTGTGGCACCCAACCAATCGGTGTTTCCTTGCCCAGTGATCGTCCGCGCGAGCGGTCGACAATCCACTTCAGGACGCGCATGTTTTCGCCAAACCCGGGCCACATGAAGTCGCCGTTTTCATCCTTGCGGAACCAGTTCACGTGGAAGATGCGCGGTGTTTCGCTGAGCGAGCGTTGCATGCGAATCCAATGACGGAAGTAGTCGCCCATGTGGTAACCGCAGAAGGGAAGCATGGCCATCGGATCGCGGCGCACCTTGCCAATCGTGCCCGCTGCTGCGGCAGTCATTTCCGAACCCATCGTGGCGCCGGCATAAACGCCCGCGCTCCAATTGAACGCCTGGTAGACCAACGGCATCGTGGTCGCGCGTCGACCGCCGAAAATGATCGCATTGATGGGAACGCCGTTCGGATCCTCCCAGGCCGGATCGATAGTTGGACACTGCGAGGCCGGAGCGGTGAAACGCGCGTTGGGGTGCGCCGCTTTCGCGCCCGTCTCTTTCCCAATTTCCGGCGTCCATTTCCTACCTTGCCAGTCGGTACATTCGGCCGGCGGGTTGTCAGTCATGCCTTCCCACCAAACTCCACCTTCCGGCGTTAACGCGACATTGGTGAAGATGCTGTTCTTCGCAAGTGCTTTCATCGCGTTCGGGTTGGTCTTGTCTGACGTTCCCGGCGCCACGCCAAAGAAACCGGCTTCCGGGTTGATGGCACGCAGCAGACCGTTTTCATCCGGCTTGATCCACGCGATGTCGTCGCCGACGGTCCAAACTTTCCAACCTTCAAAACCCTGCGGTGGAATCAACATGGCGAAATTCGTTTTGCCGCAGGCACTCGGAAACGCGGCGGTGACGTAAGTCTTTTCGCCGTTTGGATCTTCAACACCGACGATGAGCATGTGCTCGGCCATCCAGCCTTCGTCGCGCGCAATGTTTGACGCGATGCGCAACGCAAAACATTTCTTGCCTAAGAGGGCGTTGCCGCCGTAGCCCGATCCGTACGACCAGATTTCACGCGTCTCCGGAAAATGGACGATGTATTTTTCTTTGTTGCACGGCCAGGGCACGTCTGCCGCACCGGGCTCGAGGGGCGCGCCGACCGAGTGCATACAGGGCACAACGCGCTTGTAGTCCTTATCGATCTCCGCGTAAATCGGCAGTCCGATGCGCGCCATAATGCGCATGTTGACGACCACGTAAGGCGAGTCAGTTAACTGCACGCCGATCTGCGACATTGGCGAACCGACTGGTCCCATACTGAACGGCAAAACAAACATCGTGCGGCCGCGCATCGAGCCCTGGAAAAGTTCCTTGAGCTTGCGCCGCATTTGATACGGCTCTTCCCAGTTGTTTGTCGGCCCGGCGCCGTCTTTC
Organism: Pyrinomonadaceae bacterium; assembly: GCA_035472495.1. Taxonomy (GTDB): domain Bacteria; phylum Acidobacteriota; class Blastocatellia; order Pyrinomonadales; family Pyrinomonadaceae; genus PSRF01. Next base: position 761,972 of record DATIPD010000013.1, read on the forward strand.
GAAAGAGAGCAAATGAAAGTTCGATCTTCCACGCGCGCGACATCGCCAGCATCAGAACGGGCGTAGTAGCAATTCGGCCAGAGTTCTTCGTTGAGCTTGATGAACGTGCCGCCGGCAACCATCTGCGCCTTGAGCGCTTCGTCTTCTTCTTTCGAGCCGTCGACCCAGTGAATCGCCGCAGGCTGCGTTAGTTGCGCCATCTTCTCTACCCAGCGCAGCAGATGTTCATTGGCGCTTAACGGAATCGCTGGATCGCGCCCGAGGTTGGGGAGAATGACGCCGGCGGCAGCGGATGCACTGTCATTTCTGGGGATACTTGTCATTAGTGCCTCTCATTTCTTTAGAGCTAAGGAATGCGTATGCGTAGATTTTTACCGGACTTGGGATGAAAAGCAACAGGGAACCCAGAGGTCAGAGCTCAGAAGTCAGAGGTCGGAGACTCGAGAGCGGGGGCAAGCTCGCCTTCCCGCCCCGAGACGATCCAACTTGAGTCATCGAACTTCATTGGATGTTTCTCTCAGTTTGGAACTAAAGCGCAAGAAACAGGATCTCTCAGGTTAGGAAGGTGGGATTGCCCCGTTCTTCGGCCTTACCCGCTGACTTTTTCCAGCAAATTCCAAAACTCCGGCAAAGAAACGGCAACGGAGCCGCGGCCACCCTCGATGTTCGATGATCCTTCAGCAGTTAATGCGGCAACGGCGCAACTCATCGCGATCCGATGATCGCCAAATGAATTCAGTTCGGCGCCGTGTAGTTGGCTACCCTGTGCAAGCGACCAGCCATCATCGCGCGCAACGATTAGTGCACCCATACGCTTCAAGTTTTCAACGGTGGCGGTGATCCGATCGCATTCTTTCACCCGCAGCTCAGCGGCGTCGCGCAACTCCATCGCACAACCAATGCCAGCGGCGAGAAACGCCAACAACGGCAACTCATCAATCAAACTTGAAACTTCGGATCCCGCTACCACTATCGGTAGTTTGTTTTTCAACGGAACACTGCTGACCTCGAGGTTTCCCGCGGGCTCTCCGTTTTGAGGTCGTTTGTTTGCGATGTTGATGTCTGCGCCAAGCTCGGTGAGTTTCGAAAGGAATGCTGTCCTGGTAGGGTTGAGGCCAACCTCGTGAATCACGAGATTGGATCCCGGGAGCGCGATGGCCGCAGCGATAAAAAATGCGGCCGAAGAGACGTCGCCGGGAATGACTACGTCACAAGCGCGCAGGGGATTATTTCCGGAAAGAACGATTTGGTTGTCAGTTCTATTTAGTGAAGAACCAAACGTTTGCAGTAGAAGTTCAGTATGGTCCCTTGTCCTGGTTTGTTCTTTGATCGTCACGTCGCAATCGCCGGTTAAGCCCGCTAAAAGAACTGCAGACTTGAGCTGCGCGCTGGCGATTGTCGGTTGGTACCTGATGGACTTCAGCGGATGTTGTCCCGTGATGCGAACCGGTGCACAATCGTTTGGTCCGAGTTCAACTTTTGCTCCCATCAGTCGCAGTGGTTCCGCCAAGCGAAGCATCGGACGACTGCGTAGCGATTCGTCGCCGGTGATCGTGCTCGTGAAATTTTGACCAGCCAGTATGCCCGCAAGCAGCCGCATAGTTGTGCCGGAATTCTGCGCGTTCAACTCGCCTTCCGGCTGTTTGAATCCGTTGGCGCCAACTCCGGCAATGACAACATTCGAACCATCATTGACTAGCTGCACGCCGAGTTGTTTGAGACACTCCAGGGTCGCCTGACAATCTTGAGCCGTCGAAAAATTTTGGAGGGCGGATTTGCCGCGGGCAAGGGAAGCGATCAACGCGGCGCGATGCGAGATCGATTTGTCACCCGGTAAACGGAGTTCACCATGCAGACGGTTGACGGGCGTGACGGACACGTTGTCATCACTGGTGTTTGACAGAACCATCTGGTTAGAAAATCGCTGATTGAAACTCGGAGAGTTGAAAGAACTCAGCGATAACGTTCACGGCTAAAGTTTTAATTGCGAGTGTTACCGTGCGCGCTCTTCACCTCTCACTGCTTACTTACTTTCTTAAATCGATGGTGTTTCAGTTTTTCTTAGGCGTCTTCGCCCGTTTGCGGGGAGCACGCCGAGGGCCGTCGCAAAGAATCTTAATTTCGTCGCCGGAGAGTTCTGCCTTCTCCGCGAAAGCGATGTTGAGTTCAACGCGGGGTATGTCCGGAGTTTCGATCCACAGCGGAATCGCAATCGCATGAACTGATTCGGCCTTCGCGGCCTTAATCGCGTTCGGCCAGTGGCGGATTGCACCGCCGGCGTGGAGCCGCTGCAATTCTGGTACTGCGAAACCGGGACCTCCACTTCGCTGCATCTCAGCCTTTGCTGTGCGAACAGATTGGCGGTATCCCAAATCCGAATAGATCGAAACGCCTCGAGAAGTGGGGCGTACATCTCCACGCTCGGTTTCCTTGAACGTCCAGCGCGTCCAGCCTTTGGCCCCGGAACGCGCAGCGTCATTTTCAAACGAAGCGAGGGTGACTGCTGCCAAGTGTCGCGGCAGGAAGCTCTTTGCCGAATCATTCAAAAGCGCCATTAGTTCATCGATCGCCGGCGCGCCAAAGTCGATCAAACTATCGATGACGTCCTCACCCCAGTTGTTATCGTCAAGGAGTTGGACCAGCACGGGAATCGCCCTGATATTTCCCTGCTCGGCAAGGCTTTCGGCTGCCTGCGCGCGCACATCGCTTAACGAATGCTCGAGCGCGAATTCGAGGGCCAGTTGGGCCGTAGGGTGCGAAGAAGAAGCCAGAGCTGAGATGGCCTGGCGCCGGGGCTTGTACTCCGGGCTGTCGAGAGTTGCAAAGGCTTGACGAACGCTCTGAGGCGCGTCCGATGGAAGCTTGCGCGCTCGATGTGAACTGGCTGACTCGGCGAGGTCAAGCTGGGCCAGGAATTCTGCCCAGGGCCGCGCTGAAGGTTGAGTGAAGTCGAGATACTGAAGGCGCGACAGCCGCGGGTGTAACTCGACCGGTCGGTACATTAGCGTCACTACTCGAACGCCGGCGCCAAGCGCGTAGGCCCACTCGAAGGCCGTGTACTCCGAGGCTTTCGCTTCCGGAGACATCACCAACACGACGGCGACAGCGTCGGTAATCGCCTCGTCGATGGCGTCGCTCCAATCAGCGCCGGCGGCGATCGCGTTTGTATCGAGCCAGACAGCCAGCCCGGCTTTTTCGATGCGGTCTTTAACTCCCAGGGCGAAGTCGATGTCATTGCGGGAATAAGAAATGAAAACGTGACTCATCTGGGGCTCCGGGGGTTGAAGAGCAAACTATAGAAGAGATCTCAATCCCAGGTAGTTTCGTTTGTTGTAATGCAAGCAGTTAGTTTGCGTTGACGTTGAATAGCATTCCATCGTCGCCCGCAAACTAACAGTTTTGCGTTACAAAAATAAGCCATCACCCTGTTTCAAATCTAACTTGACAACCCTATGTAGATAATTATATAGATAGGTATCTAGTAGGCAAGCAGCAGTCAGCAAGCAGCGGCCAGACGAGCAGGGAATCAACTCAGGAACGAAACAGTGGGCAAAAATTATCTCTCGTACACGATGGCGATGATCCTGCAGTCGATCGACAACGGCTACCGCTACGGCTTCGACATCATGGCGATTACCGGACTGGCAAGTGGCACTGTCTATCCGGCACTGCGGCGCCTGGAAAACGCCGGCTTCGTCGTTTCCAAGTGGGAACGGCCTACCATCGCGCAACAGGAACAACGCCCGCCGCGCAAATTTTACGAAGTGAGTAAAGCCGGCCGCGCCGCGTTAGCAGAAGCGCGCACGCGCTTTCGCTTGCTCACACAACTCGCCACTGAAAAACCGGCCCCACAAAAAAGCTGAGGTGCGTCGTGCTTAAGCACAAACGAAAAGGCCCCTGGCTCTGGCTGATCACGTTCACTGGCTTGATCGTCCCGCGTCGCTTGCGCCTTGACTGGCGCCAGGAGTGGGAAGCCGAGTTGCTTTTTCGTGAGAGGCAGCTCGCCGAATGGGACAAACTCGATCGGCGCAGCAGGCTCGACTTGATGTGGCACAGCGCGGGCGCTTTGATGGATGCGCTCTGGTTACAACCCCGTAGATGGGAGGATGAGATGTTTCAAGATCTGCGCTTCGGCGTACGCATGTTACTCAAGAGCAAAAGCTTCACGCTGGTGGCGGTCCTGTCGCTCGCGCTCGGCGTCGGCGCGAATACGGCAATCTTTCAACTGCTCGACGCCGTCAGACTCCGCATGTTGCCGGTGAAAGCGCCGCAGGAATTAGTCGAAGTTCGCATGGCGAGCATGAAGGGCGCGCGCGGTGGAGTCTTTCGCGAAGCGTCAGTCACCAACAAAATTTGGGAATCATTCAAAGAACGGCAACAGATTTTTTCCGGCGTCTACGCGTGGGGCTCAGACAGTGCCAACCTGGCGCCGGGCGGGGAAGTGAAACCCGCGCGCATGCTTTATGTCAGCGGCGACTTCTTCAGTGTTCTTGGTCTTCAACCAGCGCGGGGTCGGCTGTTGACGACGTCAGACGATCAGCGTGGCTGCGGCGCACCAGCTCTGGTTATCAGTCATGACTTTTGGCAACGCGAATACGCCGGCGATCCTAACGTCATCGGGCGCAAGCTGACGTTGTCAGATCATCCACTCGAAATCGTCGGCGTTACTCCGCCGAACTTTTTCGGGATGGAGGTGGGACGGTCATTTGATTTGGCACTACCAATCTGTGCCGTTTCACTCGTGCGCGGCAACAATCGACTGCTCGATTCCGGCATCATCTGGTGGTTGACGATCAATGGCCGTCTGAAACCGGGCAGTTCAGAAGCACAAGCCATGGCCCAGCTGCAGTCGATTTCGCCTGGCGTATTTGAAAATTCTTTGCCGGCGAACTACCCACCCGCCAGCGTGAAAGATTATCTAAGTTCCAAACTGATTGCCGCGCCGGCGGGCTCGGGCGTTTCGGAGTTACGTAAAGACTATGAACGGCCACTGTGGTTGCTATTGGCGATTGCCGGACTAGTGCTGCTGGTTGCCTGCGCAAATCTGGCCAACTTGTTGTTGGCTCGGGCGAGTGGGCGAGAGCGTGAGATTGCTGCGCGCCAGGCGTTGGGAGCTTCGCGTGGCCGGCTCATCAGGCAACTGTTGGTCGAGAGTTTGTTGCTCGCCGCGATCGGCGCGGCGCTTGGCGCCGCACTCTCGTTGGCCTTGAGCAAAGCGCTCGTTGCATTTCTTAGCACCACTCAGAACCCGGTCTTTCTCGATTTGGTTCCTGACTGGCGCGTCTTTGGATTTGCCGCAGGCCTGGCTGTGCTCACGTGTTTGCTTTTTGGCCTCGCGCCCGCGATTCGCGTAACCGGCGCCGAACCGGCGACGGTGATGAAAGCCGGCGGTCGTGGCTTGACCGCCAGCCGCGAACGTTTCAGCTTACGCCGCGCGCTGGTGGTCGCCCAGGTTGCACTTTCGCTGGTATTGGTTGCCATTGCAGTTTTGTTCTCTCGCAGTTTGGGAAAACTAAACACGGTTGAGACGGGCTTTCATGAAGAAGGTGTCTTGATCTCAACGGTTAACTTTCAACGCATGAATCTACAGCCCGAGCGCTATCAAGCGATCAAGGACGACGTGCTTGATCGCATCCGGGCAACGCCCGGCATTGAAGGTGCGGGTATCGGGATGCTGCCCTTCCGAGACAGTGGCAGCAATACGATCTGGATGGACGGCACGGATCCGTCGCAAGGTAAAGAAGTAAACCGCAGCCGGGTCGGCACTGACTATTTCAAGACCCTAAAAATTCCGGTGCTAGCCGGACGCGACTTTGACGAGCGCGACAAACCTGGCGCAGTTAACGTGGCGATTGTGAACCAGGCGTTTGCGCGGGAGTTCCTAAAGGGGGCAAGCCCGATCGGCCAGCGCTTCTGGATCGAAGCTACTCCGGGTGATCCAGAGAAACTTTACGAGATCGTCGGGTTAGTAAAGGACACAAAATATGGCGACTTGCGAGAGGACTACGGCCCAATCGTCTACGATGCGCACCAGCAGAGCGTCGGCTCCTGGCCCGGTGCAAATGTCTTCGTTCGTTCACGCTTGTCGGAGGCCCAAACAGTTGCGGCGCTGACACGTGTCCTCAACCAAATCAACCCGACGATTACTGTCAGTTTCCAGGGTTTCAAACCGATGATCGAAACGACCATCTTGCGCGAACGTTTGATGGCGACGCTTTCCGGTTTCTTTGGCCTGCTGGCGTTATTGCTCGCGTGTATGGGTCTTTATGGAATTCTCTCGTATGGCGTCGCCAGTCGCACGAATGAAATCGGAATTCGCATGGCACTCGGAGCGCAAGCGCGCGACGTGCGCTGGTTGATCGTGCGCGAAGCATTGTTTTTGGTAGTCGTCGGCGTGGTGGTGGGATTGCCGCTGATTGTAGCGGTGACGCGCCTGGCGTCGTCGCTGCTTTTTAATCTGACACCGACAGATCCAATTTCACTTTTAACTGCTGCCCTGATGATGCTCGCAGTAGCGTTGCTGGCCGGTTATCTGCCGTCGCGACGCGCGACACGAGTTGATCCGTTGGTCGCACTGAGATGTGAATAACTCCCTCTCCCGTGGGCGAGGGTAGGGAAGAGGGTGAAACAGTAACGGTGCGAAAGGTAGCGGTGCCATTCCCGTGGCAGGTCTGCGGTCGCATACTTACTGGGATCGCGGGCGTCCCCGCCCGCATTTAATTTCGCCGCGCGCAGCGCGTCAAATCCAAACCGCCTTTCTGCCAATCCGTTGTTCGCGCTCTGCGCACAGATCTCAGATCTCCAAAAAACAAAAACCAAGCACAAAGTACAAAGCACAATCCTGATTGACTTTCCTCGACGCTAGACGCTATGTTCGCGTGCTCAAGCACTTCTACTTCGTTACTCACCCTGGGACCACGCCGAAACCAAGGAGCCCAAACCATGAACGCGCGTTACCTTTCCGCGATTTCGCTGGCGTTGCTGTTGTCGCTTTCAGTTCAAGCTCAAACCAGCACAGGCTTTCCAGTTTTGCCGCAAGTGCCGCAGACGCCGGCGCTCACTGACGATCCGAGCAGCACGCACTTCATCTTTATCGCCGCGGGAGACAATCGACCCGCGCATCCCGGCGACAAACAACCTCAGACGTTGAGCGACATTTTTACTGACTCCCAGCAATACAAGCCGGCTTTCATGCTCTGGTCGGGCGATACGATCGCCGGGTTTAGAATCGCGGGGCAACCGATACATCACAAGACGCTGAGCGACCAGTATGACGAGTTCTTCGGCATTGCGGCGAAAGCGGGAGTGGCGATTTTTAATTCTCCGGGCAATCACGAGATGGATAGTCTGGAAAAGTTGCAGAGTGGCGGCAACCTCGAGGTGCCAGACAAAGACATGCAAGCGCTCTATCTTGAGAAGATGAACTATCCGGCGAATGCGACACCGTACGGAGCGTTCAACTATGGCAACTCGCGCTTCATCGCCGTCGATACGGAGGAGATTCCTACGATGCTTAACCTGCGTTCGGGTGGCAAGATCGTCGGCAACTTGAAACTCGATCCGGGTTTCGTTAGTCAAGAACAAATCACACTCTTGACGAATGATCTCGAAGCCAACAAGAGCAAGGACCACATTTTTGTCTTCATGCATCACCCGATCATGCCGGTGCGGAGCGGCTCGCAACTAAACGAGGCGAATGCGAAACAACTGACAAAGCTTTTCGCAAAGTACCCGAATGTTTCGTTCGTGATCGCGGCGCATGAACATCTTTACTACAATCCCACCGGAAAAACCTCGCGCGTGAGTCCAACGTCGGGCGGTCCGATCTATCTGGTCAGTGGTGGGGCGGGCGCGCCGCTGGATTATTGCCCGGGTTCGGCTGGCAAGAATTGCGTCGCCAGGAATCACTACCTTTTGTTTGAAGTGAACGGGAAGAAGGTCGACATGAAAGTGGTATTTGTTTGACCGAATCAGACTCCGCAGCTCACACAGATTCTGTGGATTCATAGGACTTAGCAATCAGCTTGTTTTGGTCGCCTTCCCGCTGCACGTTGCTAATCAGCAATTTCATCCTCACGCTGCAATATTAGTCTCACTGGTTCGTCTTACATGTAGGTGAACTGCCTCAGTTCGACCAGCAGAAAACCCTCGTCCGGAGAAATTCAAATATGAATGTTCAGAAGTACGCGAGAATTGCGGGTATGCTTTTTCTGTGTTCGCTTGTAGCGGGTGGGCTTGGTGAAGCTTACGTTCCAGCGAAACTCATCTTGTCCGGTGACGCTGCCGCTACTGTCGCCAACCTCCAGAATCATGACTTTTTGTACCGCCTGGGTTTCGCGGCCTTTCTAATAGAGTCGTTATGCGACATCGCGCTGGCGTTGATCTTGTACGCGTTGCTCAAGCCGGTGAACAAATACCTGTCGCTGCTGGCCGCATTCTTTGGGCTTATCGGGACCGCGCTTTTCGCGTTCGCCGAACTTTTTTATTTTGCGCCGCTTGTCATCATGCGTGGCGCGGGATACTTGCAAAGCTTTTCGCCCGACCAGCTGAATTCTTTGGTACTGCTGTCGCTAAAGTTCTATGGATTTGCCGGTATGATCTTCAGCGCTTATTACGGCATGTGCTGGATTGTGCGCGCGTATTTGATGTGGGAATCAGGTTACTTTCCGAGGTTCCTCAGCGTGCTGATGGCCATCGGAGGCGTCGGTTTTGTCGTGCGGAACTTTCTGATGATATTCGCGCCCGCTTACGCATCCGACTTGCTCCTGATGTTGATGTTTCCGGGTGGGCTGATACTGACGCTGTGGTTACTGGCGAAGGGCGTCGACACTACAAAGTGGGACGCCCGTGTTAGAAAGCTGAGCGAGACTTACGCAGGCACCAACGCCTGAATATCCTTCGGTACTGCGTACGGGTACTGACCTCATCGTGACGGTGAGTCAAGTATGTGAATGCCGTTGAAACGGCGTTAACATACCTGACGCATCATACGCTGAGGCGCGCTGATTGCCAATGCACCGCACATGCCCATCCACCTCGGATCGATGGGCGAGAGCGTGAAGGTCATCATTGCCTCGCGCGACCACGGGATCGATGGCCGTGGCATGCTCCCGGGGGACGTATACGCGCTCAATGCGCCTTATAACGGTGGCACCCATCTTCCGGACATCACCGTCATCATGCCTGTCTTTGATGGCGGCGCTGCGCCAGGAAACACGGAAGGTCCGCGGTTCTACGTTGCCTCGCGCGGACACCATGCCGACATCGGCGGCATTACGCCGGGCTCGATGCCTCCGGACAGCCGCACGATCACGGAGGAGGGCGTGCTGATCGACAATTTCCTGCTGGTCGATGCCGGCCACTTTCGTGAGGAGCAGACGCTCGCGCTGCTTGCCAGCGGACCGCACCCCTCGCGCAACTGTGCGCAGAACATCGCCGATCTCAAGGCCCAGGTCGCGGCCTGCGCCAAGGGCGCGGAGGAGCTGCGGCGGATGGTTCGCTACTTCGGGCTGGCGGTCGTCAATGCCTATATGCAGCACGTGCAGGAGCACGCCGCCGAGGCCGTTCGCCGCGTACTCGATGTCCTGCGCGATGGCG
>DATIPD010000014.1:0-81320 GCA_035472495.1 Pyrinomonadaceae bacterium
ATTAAAGATTATTAATCATCCTTCCAGACGTTTCACGTCTGGCTACCCTCTTTGCGCCGCTTCGCGGCTAAACAATTCACGAACCCATGCGGCTAAACAATTCACGAACCCATAAGGGTCTGATGCGTCAAGTATGTTAACCCCGTTTATACGGTCTCCCGTTTTCCGTTTCTTTTTCACCGGGCTGAAGCCCGGTGCTAATGAGAAGTCAACTCAGTTCGAATTGTTGACCGTGCACGGGCACATCCACCTGCCAGCTGAAACGCTCACGGATGTGATCGGCCATCGCATTTGCCGAACCAAGTTCGCCATGCGTAACAAAAACTCGCCGCGGCGGTGACGGCAATTCCTGCAACCAACGAATTACTTCCTGCCAGTCAGCGTGCGCCGAGAAGCCGCCAATCTTTACAGTCTGGCAACGAACCGGAATCCACTGTCCCAGAACTTTGACTTCCTTTTCGCCATCCTGCACGCGACGGCCGAGGGTGCCGCCGGCCTGGTAGCCGACAAAAACAACAGTCGCATTTTCGTCCGGCAAGACTCGCAAAGCGTGATGCAACACGCGACCGCCGTTCATCATGCCTGAAGCGCTGATGATGACCCGCGCTCCCTGCTGCTGGTTCAGTCGTTTCGATTCTTCCCTGCTCGTGCTGGTGATCATCGAATGCGTTCGCATCGGATTTACGTTGCCGACCGACGCGTTCACATACTCTTCGTCGTGTTCCTCTTTGCGGTTTCCGTAGACTCTCGTGGCGGCGGCGGCCATCGGCGAGTCAAGAATTACGGGCAGAATCGGTATCCGTTTTTCGTCCTCGAGTTCGCGAATCAAGTAGAGCAGTTCCTGCGCACGACCAACCGCAAATGCCGGTATCAAAACTACGCTGTTGTGCTGTGCGGCATTCTTGATGACTCGCTCCAGCGCGATTTTTGGTTCTTCCGGATCGTGCGTGCGGTCGCCGTAGGTCGACTCCACCACCAGGTAATCGCAGGCGGGTGGCGGCGCCGGATCGCGGATGATTGGCTGATCGTATTTCCCCAGGTCACCGGAAAAAAGTATCCGATGATCTTCTTGTCCCACTTGAACGTGCGCAAGCACCTGGCTCGAACCGAGAATGTGACCGGCAATGCGAAACTCCGCGTCGAGTCCCCGTCCGATCTTGATGAGTTGTCCGTCGTTCGAAACTACTTGCAAAAGTTTGAGTGCAGCTTCGGCGTCTTCCTCGGTGTAAAGCGGCAACGCCGGATTGTGCTTCGTTACCTTGTGGCGATTGCGATAGTCGGCTTCTTCTTCCTGCAACCGCGCCGAATCCGGCAGGAGAATGTGCAGCAGGTCCGCCGTGCCGCGCGAACAATAAACCGGGCCACGAAAGCCCTGCCTAACGAAACGCGGAAGATAACCTGTGTGATCGATGTGCGCGTGCGTCAACAGCACGGCGTCGACTGACGTCGCGGGGAAGGGCGCGTTCTCCCAATTTCGATCGCGCAGGACACGTGGGCCCTGGAAAAGCCCGCAGTCGATCAGCACGCGCCGGCCGTTATTTTCGATCAGATATTTCGAACCCGTGACGGTTCCCGCCGCGCCCCAGAATGTTAGCGTTGCCAAGTAGTTTTCCTTTGTTAACTAGTCGCGGTGATTTGCTCGAGGTTTGTGGCGGTGGCCGGCGCGCGTTTTCGATAGCCGAAAAAAACTACCAGTGTCGGAATCAGCAAGACGAGATTTCTCAACGCAGTAGTTACACCTAACTGGCTGCCGATAATCTTGCCGAAACAATTGCACTCCAGGCCCTCTGTATAGCCCAGGCCGAAACGGTAATAAAGCGCGAAGGCAGAAAAACCGACCAACAATGCCGCCGCTGCGAGACCACCAACCCGAGTTGTGCGACGCACCAACAGCAGCACCGCGATAACGATCTCGGCGCCGATCACGGCGAACGTCACCGGCCACGTCCAACGAACTGGATCAAACTTGATCGCGTTGAGGAGTTGCGCAACGCTGTAGGAAAAATCCTTCAGGACTGAAAGCTTGGCTGCTGCAGCAAACAGAAACAGCGCCGCCAAACCGAAGCGGCTCACGAGGAGAATTACCTTGAAGAGTTTGCTGTCTCTCAATGTGTTCGTCTGCACTTCCTGGCTTCGTGTGGTTTGGGTTTTAGTTCGTGTTTCTTTCGTGGTTTCTCTTTTAGCTGAACGAAAAAAATTGATCCCGTGTCACGCGGCTGAGCGCACAACTTTTTCCGCTGCGTCCTGCATGCCATTCGCCACCGTGAAGTTCAACCCCGATTCGCGAATCACCCGCTGTCCTTCTTCGACGTTGGTTCCTTCCAATCGCACCACGACTGGAACTTTGATTCCGAGATTCCGGGCCGCTTCCACCACGCCTCGCGCTACCATGTCGCAGCGAACGATGCCACCGAAAATATTAATCAAAACTGCCTTGACGTTTTCGTCGGCAAGCAGAATGCGAAATGCGGCTTCGACGCGTTCCTGTGAGGCGCCCCCGCCGACGTCGAGAAAATTTGCGGGCTCGCCGCCCGCCAATTTGATGATGTCCATCGTGGCCATCGCCAGACCGGCGCCGTTCACCATGCAAGCGATGTTGCCGTCGAGCTTGATGTAATTGAGATCGAATTTCGACGCTTCAATTTCCAGTGGCTCCTCTTCGTTCAAGTCGCGCAGAGCAAGAAAATCTTTGTGACGAAACATCGCGTTGTCGTCGAAGTTAACTTTCGCGTCGAGCGCAATCAGACGATTGTCTTTGGTCAACAGAAACGGATTGATTTCCATCAACGACGCGTCCATCTGTTCATACGCAGAATAGAGCGACTGCATAAACTTCACGGCCTGATTGATCAGGTCAGCGCCGAGTCCCAAACCAAACGCGAGTTTCCGCGCTTGAAAAGAGCGAAAGCCGACGGCCGGGTCAATCGTTTCTTTGAGAATCTTTTCTGGAGTCTTCGCCGCAACTTCTTCGATGTCCATGCCACCAGCTTGCGAAGCCATAAACACCGGCCGGCCCGTGGCCCGATCCAAAACAATCCCAAGATAAAACTCTTTATCGATCGGCAGACCTTCTTCGATCAGAAGCACGCGCACTTCCCGCCCTTCGGGCCCGGTCTGATGGGTTACCAGCGTCATACCCAGCATTTTTTGCGCGAGTTCCGCAGCCTCATCCGGGCTCTTGGCGAGTTTGACACCGCCGCCTTTGCCGCGGCCGCCGGCGTGGATTTGCGCTTTCACGACAACCACAGCCGTCCCCAATTCTTTAGCTGCGTTACGCGCTTCTTCTGGTGAGCGCGCCACCACGCCGCGCGGAACGGGCACACCAAATTTTCTGAGTAGTTCTTTGCCTTGATATTCGTGAATCTTCATTCGAGAGCCTCTTCGGATCGAAAACTCGACTTGCGAAAACTGTCGTGTTGAGTGGAACGCGTCGAGTGTAGCGGCACAAAAGAGATGACTGCAAGCGCGCCTTGGTAGCAGAATGAACGCACTGCATTCAGTTTAGCGTGGGGAGGAATCGGAATGAGCGAAGTTACGGTTACGTCGCTGGCAAATCTGCAAAACGAAGTGAGCTTCGGCGAGGGACAAACCCTCATCACCGACGAACCCAAAGCAGTAGGCGGTGAAGGCGCCGGCCCGGATCCTTACTCATTGCTATTGGCTGCGCTCGGCAGTTGTATTTCAATGACCACAACTTTGTACGCGCGCCGAAAAGGTTGGCCACTGGAACGCGTAACGGTGCGTTTGCGTCAGGGAAGAATTCACGCCAGCGACTGTACTGACTGTTCGCAGGGAACCGAAGGTTACGTACACCGCATTCAGCGCGCAGTTTCGTTTACTGGAGATTTGACGGAAGAACAACTCACGCGGCTGCAGGAGATCGCACATAAGTGCCCGGTGCATAAGACGCTCACTTCGCCAATTGTGATTTCGGAATTCACTGAGCCGGAAAAAATTTTTGCCGCGGATTAACGCGGAAAGAACGCGGATCAGAAAAAGAATCAGAAAAGTTAACCCTGGCGATCCTGCGCCGCAACGTTAGTGATTAGCTTCTGTTCCGATCCGCGTCATTCCGCGTAAATCCGCCGCCAAATAGTTAAGGGCTTCCAATCAAAGTTGATTGAAAGCCCAAAATGGTCGGGACGCCGAGATTCGAACTCGGGACCTCACCCACCCCAAGGGTGCGCGCTACCAGGCTGCGCCACGTCCCGTGAAGTCGTCATTAGTATCACTGCAAAGATTCCGTAACGCAAACTGCCAGTTTGCGGGGGCTTCATGAGGCGCATCGGTCGCAAACTAACAGTTTGCGTTACCGTTTCTTGGTAGGTCCGTCGAGGATCGCGAGTATCTCGCGCAATTCCGTGGCGACTTTGCGAAGAGACCTTCGCTCCTCGGCGGTCCTGGCCGCAGGACTTGCTGCATCTGTTTCAGATTCAGGGCCCAGAGCTTCTGTCTCCATCGTGTCGTCGTCAGAAACTATCTTCAGCTTTCCGCCTGCTCTTAAGTCGTTTGCCAATCGCTTCTTCGCGCCGGCAATCGTGTATTGATCTTCGTAAAGCAGTTCCTTGATGCGCAGCGCAATTTCCACGTCGCGTTTGCGATACACGCGCTGCCCGGCGCGATTCTTCTGTGGCTGAAGCATCGGGAATTCCGACTCCCAGTAGCGCAGCACGTGCGCCTGGACACCGCAGAGTTCGCACACTTCACCAATCTTGAAGAAAATCTTTTCAGGGATGAAAACTGCAGGACGTCCCATGTTGATTCCGGTCGACTATTCTTCCTGTGAATTGGTTCAGGACTAAACTCAAAAGGGAGACTAATGGCAGGGTTGCCAGCAGCTCAATGAAGCGACATGTTACTTGCAGGCCTGTGTCGTGTCAACAACTTACGGGTTGCCACTTAAAACTGATTCTTAAAGGTATCGTCTGAAGTTCAAAACGTGATTCTGGTTTTCCACAGCCCCCACACGAAGACATTCGCGATAGGCGAAGATTTGAACGCTGGCTGTTAGCCCAGTTTCAAACTTTGTCCAACTCTCGAACTCTGCAGAAACCGCGGTGCCGTCGTTAAGACAAGATCAGAACTGAGAGCGCATCGACCAGCCAAACACTCAAGTGCACCATTCAGAAAAATGCGCCTTCACTGAGAGCTGCCAGGTAGAGTCTTAGGTCTGGTCGCTGCGCTACCACTTCTGATTTTGTCTGGAATCGTTGGCTTAAGAACCAGCACCAAAGGTTTGCCATAGTAGACGACCTTTAGTCGTCAAGTTATAATCCGCGTTCTACTCAGCAAAAAACCGCCGCAAGTTTCCCGGAGGGTAATTCCAAAACGTGACCACTACTCCAGCGTCTCCTACTGTCTTTCGCCTCGCTGCGCGCCTCGACGACATTGGTTTTTCTGACATCGTCAACATTCGCAATCGCATAATGGCGTTGAAGGCGAATGGCGCAACTGTCTATCAATTTGAAGGTGGCGAGCCTTACGTGAACACGCCCGATTACGTGAAGGCGGCGATGGTGCGCGCGCTCGAGGAAAACAAAACACGCTACGCGCCGTCGTCAGGAATCGCGGAGTTGCGTGCGGCAATTGCCGACAAGCTGCGCACGAAAAACAATATTCCCGCGCAGGCCGCTGACGTGATTGTTATGAACGGCGGGATGCAGGGATTGTTCGGAGCGTTTCAGTCAGTCGTGAATCCGGGTGAAGAAGTTTTGGTCTTCTCACCTTACTGGACCCCAATCAAAGATTTGATTTCACACTGCCAGGCAACGGCGATCCTCGTGCCGACAAGTGAAGCGCGGGAACAGGGCTTCGAAAAAACTTTGGCGCGGTATTCAAGTGAACACACGCGCGCGATCTATTACAACACTCCGCAGAACCCGACCGGTGTTGTTTTCACACGCGATGAAGCACAGGCCGTCGCAGCCTTTGCGCAAGATCGAGATTTGATCGTGCTGGCCGACGAAGCCTACGAGGATTTAGTTTACGAAGGCGAACACTGTTCGATCGCTTCCCTGCCCGGAATGTTTGAACGAACAATCACGATTTATACCCTCTCCAAGTCGTACGCGATGACCGGGTGGCGTTTGGGTTACACCGTTGCCACCGAGCCGTGGATGACCGGACTGCGCAAGACAACACTTTATTCTTCCAATGGCGTTTCCACGCCGTCGCAGTGGGCTGCGCTCGCCGCATTTACTGTGGAATCAGATCTGCTCGAGACCAACGCTCGCGCTTATCGCAAGCGGCGCGATTTGCTTTTGGCAGGACTTAACGAACTGGGTCTGTACTGTGAAAAACCCGCCGGCGCCTTCTATGCGTTTCCCGATGTGACGCGTGTCAGTCGCGACAGTCGCGAAGCGGCGGAAATTCTGCTTGAGCGCGCGCAAGTCGCGACCGTTCCGGGGGTCGTGTTTGGTGAGCACGGCGAAAGTCATCTACGCTTTTCTTTTTCTACTTCCCTCGAAACAATCGACGCGGGTCTTGATTCGCTGCGACGGAATCTCTAAAGCAGGAGTCAGAATTCAGGACTCAGAAGTCAGAATTCAGACAGCAGAGACTCAAGGAATGACTTCCGACACCTGAGTCCTGAGTCCTGACTTCTGAATTCCTTTCCCATGAACGAGTTCGATTTCATTAACAAGATTCGCTCCCAGGCAAGCGACAGAGGAACTGCGCCCGGACTGATTAACGGTATCGGCGACGATGCTGCAGTCTTTAGTGCGGCGCTCGGATCGAACGTTGTCATATCCACCGATCTGCTGGTCGAGGACATTGATTTCCGCCGCGACACTACCGAGCCGCGGCACCTGGGACACAAAGCCCTTGCCGTTTCTCTTTCGGATATCGCAGCGATGGGTGCGCGCCCGCGTTGGGCACTACTTTCGATTGGAGTTCCTGACGACGCCTGGAAGTCGGAAGTGCTCGACGAGTTTTACGAAGGTTTTTTTGCGCTGGCTGATCGCTACGGCGTGAAGTTGATTGGCGGCGACGTCTCGCGCACGCCAGACAAGATCGTTATTGATTCGGTGGTCATCGGCGAGTGCGCCGCGGGACGCTCCGTCTTTCGTTCCGGCGCGACACCCGGTGATCAGATTTTTGTCACCGGCTTTCTGGGCGACGCTGCTGCCGGACTACGCCTAATCGAGCGCGGCGCGCGTCTGGATAGCAAACAAGAAAACGAACAGCATCCGCTCAATCGTCTGCTCCTGCGACAACTGCGACCCGAGCCACGCGTCGGTTGGGGTTTGTTACTCGGAGAACAACAACTCGCGAGCGCTATGATCGACATCAGCGACGGGCTTTCGTCTGACGTGAATCATCTTTGCAGCGAAAGCAAAGTCGGCGCCCTGATCGATTCCGCACTCATCCCAATCGATCCGGTGGTAACTGAACTAAGCGGACGGCGGGCATTGGATCCGCTGATGCTCGCGCTGCATGGCGGCGAAGATTTCGAACTGCTCTTCACTGTTAATCCCGACAAGGTGGCAAAGCTGCCGAAGCGTGTCGACGGCGTTTCACTGACGCACATCGGTGAAGTCAGAGACGCAGCTAGCGGGATTCGCATTTCTGAGGGAGCGAGAACCTGGGAGCTTGAGCCCGGCGGTTGGGAACACTTCAAAACCAGTGAGAAGTGATAAGTGAAGGGTGAAAAGTTTCGTGGGGTTTAGTTCGTGTACTTCTCGTGGATTTGTTTTTGACGTTCGCAGTAAGGACAATCCACGGCCACACAAATCGCGGAAACAAACAAGAACACGAAAACTCGTAATGCGGTGCTTGTTTGACTAGCAACGATTCCTTTCCTAGACTTCGTCACCTGCGCGTCCTTGAGTTTCCCAGGGGCGCGTTCTTTACTAACGAAGCTGATGCTCCGATTTCGCAACACTCTCTCCGGCAAAGTTGAAGAGTTTCGCCCCATGAACGAAGGCGAAGCGCGGCTCTACTATTGCGGCCCAACCGTCTGGGACTACGGACACATCGGCAACTTTCGTTCAGCCATCGCCGCTGACATCGTCAGTCGTTATCTCCGATTCAAAGGTTTCAAAGTTACTCACGTGATGAACATCACTGACGTTGAGGATCGCATCATTGCCAAGTCGCAGGAAGCCGGACTGAGTATCGACGAATACACTGCGAAGTACATTGACGCACTCTGGGAAGACTTTGATGCCCTCGGCTGCGTCAGGCCTGACGTGGTCCCGCGCGCGACGCGACACATTCCGGAAATGGTTTCGCTGATTGAAAAACTGCTGGAAACCAATCACGCCTACAAGTCAGACGGCTCGATTTATTACCGCATCGCTTCCTTTCCCGAGTACGGCAAACTCTCCAAGATCAACTTCGAAGGCAACAAAGCCGGAGCCAGCGATCGCATCGATACGGATCGCTACGATAAAGAAGACGCGCGCGACTTCGCGCTCTGGAAGGAGCCGACTTCAACCAGCGAGCCCGCGTGGGATGCGTCAATCGGCAGGGGCCGGCCGGGTTGGCACATCGAGTGTTCGGCGATGTCGATGAAGTATCTCGGCGAAACGTTCGACATTCATGCCGGCGGGATCGATCTCGTTTTTCCGCACCACGAAAACGAGATTGCGCAAAGCGAGGGAGCGACGGGCAAAGAGTTCGTGCGCTACTGGATCCACTTCGAGCATTTGAAAGTGGAAGGCGAAACGATGTCGAAGTCGAAGGGCAACTACTACACCTTTCGCGATGTTGCAGCTAAAGGCTATTCAGCCGGGGCCGTGCGCTATTTCTTGTTGAGTGTTCCCTACAACAAGCAAATTAATTTCACGTTTGACGCGCTTGCCGGCGCGGAAAAAACTGTCGCCAGCCTGAAAGATTTCAAAGCGCGCCTCGGTGAAGCAAAGACGACGCCCGGAATAAACGAAGCGTTGCACGCCGCCACCCTCGAAGCCGCGCGCGAATTCGAAGAAGGGATGGACGACGATCTCAACACTTCTGTCGCGCTAGCTGCAATCCACGATCTAACTCGAGTGGTCAACACCGCCCTGGCGAGAAAAAAAGTGCAGGAAGAAAACAAGGTCGAATTGCTGACGCTGCTGGGACGGTTTGATTCCGTGCTCAACATCTTCGGCGACGAGCAGCGCGAAATGCTCGACAGCGAAATTCAAAGTTTGATTGACGACCGGCAAGAGGCGCGCCGTCGCCGTGACTTTGGCCGCGCTGATGAAATCCGAATTGAACTCGCCAGCCGCGGCATCGTTCTAGAAGACACCAAAGACGGCGTGCGCTGGAAGCGGAAATAGGACTTTGGAGTAGTTCGTAATGAAAAGGCCGCCGAGATTTCCTCGACGGCCTTTTCGTTATTACGCTAAGGGTGATCGTTAGAAGCCCGGCGGCGGTCCGTCCGGTCCACCACGATGGTGATGTGGTCCACCAGGTCCGCCTGGCCCGCCACCATGCATTTTCATCATTTCATCAGCCTTCGTCTTCTGCTCGGCGGTCAGCAGGTTATAAAGCTGCGAATGCATGCGCATGTGTTCGACCATTTCGTCGGCCATCAACGCCGCCTGCTGGTTGGCAAGCTCGCGCACCTTGGTTTCGTCGAATTGACCTTTAGCAGTCGACTCTTCCAGTTGATTGTGAATCGCTTCAAGCTTCGCATGTCGTTCTTCCCCCGCAGCTTTTTGCGAATCAAAAATTGCCTTGGCCTGGGCCTTCTGCGCGTCAGTCAGATTGAGCTCACGCGAGATGTGCTCAAGCATGTCGCCCGGCCCACCACGCATCTTTTCACCGCCCATATGTCCCTGCGCCAGCGCTAATATGGTCGCGGCCACGGTCAGGACAGCGATGCTGGCGATCACTAAGATTCTTTTTTTCATTCTGTAACTCTCCTCAGGTAATTAGGCCGACAGTCCATTCCGTCGGGCCGCTTCTGTGCCGCATTCTTATACGCGAGTTTGGCTGCCCGCGACGTAAAGAGTCAGTTAGCGTTTGTAAAGAATTGTAAAGAGAGGACTCGGAATTCGGAATTCGGGAGTCAGAAGCAGGAGTGGGCTAACATGTTCTGAGTCCTGAATTCTGGGTCCTGTGTCCTGCCTTTCTGACATTGACACTTCTTTACAAAGGCGATCAAAAGCTTTGGGCTACAATACGCCGCTGGTTTTCCCTTCCCCTTGGGAGGGGACTAAGGGGACGGAGGTAAGGGCTCCGGGCCCTCTCCCCGACCTCTCCCAAAGGGAGAGGGAGAACAAACGAAATGGATCAAATTCTCATCATCGACGACGACGTGGCGCTTTGTGAACTGGTCACCGAGTACCTCGCGCCGCTTGGTTTTCAAATCGAGTCGGTGCATCGCGGCGACACCGGCGCCGAACGCGCCATCGCCGGCAAACATTCACTCGTAGTCCTCGACGTAATGTTACCGGGACTCAACGGCTTCGAAGTCTTGCGTCGGATCCGTTCCGAGTCGAAGGTGCCGGTTTTGATGCTGACCGCGCGTGGTGATGATGTCGACCGGATCGTCGGTCTGGAAATCGGCGCCGACGACTATCTGCCGAAGCCCTTTAATCCACGAGAACTCACGGCCAGAATTCGCGCCATCCTGCGACGCGCACAGGCCGAGGATTCGGCGACGCTGAACATTGCAACCACCGTGAGTGTTGGCGATGTCGAGTTAGATAGCGGCACGCGCGCGGTATCGCGCGGGGGTGACAACGTGGAACTAACCTCGGTCGAATTCGACTTGTTGGAAAAGCTAATGCGCGCGGCCGGGCGGATTGTCACGCGTGAGGAACTTTCCAAACAAGTGCTTGGCCGCAGTTCGTCTCCTTTCGATCGCAGCATCGACATGCACATCAGCAACCTGCGCCGTAAGCTCGGCCGGCAAGCCGGCACAAACGAACGAATCAAAACAGTGAGAGGCGTTGGCTACATCTACGCTCAGTCAAGCGTTAGCGCCGGAAAGTAAAAGTTTGCCGCGCAGTTTGTTTCTAAAAATCTTCATCTGGTTCGGCCTGATAGTGCTGACGTTCATCGGCATCACTTTTCTGGCCGGCGAAATTTTTCGCCACAACGCCGAACACCGTCGCCCACCAGATCAATCTCTTTCAATTTATGCGAAGGGCGCCATCGAAGAATACGAGCGCGGCGGTCAGGCAGCATTGACCACCTACACCGAGAATGTCGAACACCAATCAAAGCTGCGGATTTTTCTTTTCAACAAACAACTTCAGGAGTTGTCGGGAAGACGTATTCCGGCGAGCGCGCCAGATGTCGCGCGCCGAGTATTCGAAACTGAACTTCCGGAATTCCTGGACCGTGGGCCTTCGCCATTACTCGCTCGTCCGGCGCGCAGCAGCAGCGGTGTGGAGTATGTATTAGTCGCTGAACTTCCGCCGCGAATCGCCCCGCTCATTTTTCATCCGTTATTTCACCTGCTGGCAATCGTGTTGGCCGGGGCCCTGTTCTGCTATTGGCTGGCGCGTTATCTGACTTCACCAATCGGAAAACTTCGAACCGCCACACGCGAACTTGCCGACGGCAATTTGAGCGTGCGAGTAGGGCAAACGCTTGGCAGCCGTCGCGACGAACTAGTATCGCTGGCGGCGGACTTCGATGAGATGGCTGAAAAAATTCAGTCGCTCATTAATAGCCAGCGTCGCCTGCTGGGTGACATCTCACACGAACTGCGTTCGCCGCTGGCTCGTTTGAACGTCGCGCTGGAGTTGGCGCGGCAGCGTTCGGGAGCCGAGGCCGCCAGTGCGTTGGACAGAATTCATCAGGAAGCCGAAACGCTCAACTATATGATCGGACAACTGCTGGCGCTGACGCGTTTGGAAAGCGGCGCGCAGGAACTGGACAAAAACTCGCTCGATTTAGCACAACTGGTGCGTGAGATTGTGAGAGATGCCGACTTTGAAGCGCGTGCGCGTAAGCGGTCGGTAGTCCTGACGAGTGAAGAAAAGATCATCGTCGACGGCGTACCTAACCTGTTGCGCCCGGCGATCGAAAACGTGGTTCGAAACGCAGTGCAGCACACGGCTGAAGGCACGGCTGTGGAAGTGAACCTAAGTACTACCCAAACTGGACCCGACGGAAACAGTGTCGTGCTGGTTGTTCGCGATCATGGTCCCGGCGTACCTGAAGAATCGCTCGGCAAAATCTTTCGTCCTTTTTATCGCGTTGATGAGGCGCGCAACCGAGAGGCGGGCGGTGTTGGGTTGGGCTTAGCAATAACAGAGCGAGCCATCCTTTTGCATGGCGGCAGTGTGCAGGCGAGCAATGCGGTCGACGGCGGGTTGAATGTCACGATTGTGCTTCCCCTGCAAACAATCAGCAGTTAAAGCGACAGCCCATGAGCCTGAGCTAAGCACAGAAAAACGCGGATCAGAACTTTGCAATTCTGATCCGCGTTGCCCGCGGGGATCCGCGGCTTATTTTCCGCAAGCGCTTACTTCACATTCACTCCCAAATTCCACATCAGGAATGAATAAATATCCGCGCTCTGTTCGATCTGCTTGGTCGTACTACTCGCGCCGTGACCCGACTTCGTGTCGATGCGAATCAGGATTGGATTCGTCCCGCCCTGCGCCGCCTGCAATGCTGCCGCATACTTGAAGTTATGAGCCGGCACTACACGATCATCGTGGTCAGCAGTTGTAATCAACGTCGCCGGATACTTCGCTCCAGGCTTCACGTTGTGAATCGGCGAATACGCGTAGAGAGCTTTAAACTCCGCTTCATTCGCCTCACTGGAACCATAGTCAGCGATCCAGTTCCAGCCGATGGTGAACTTGTGGAAGCGCAGCATGTCCATGACGCCGGCCTGTTCCACCACAGCGCGGAACAATTCCGGTCGCTGGTTGGAAACTGCCCCTACCAACAAACCGCCGTTTGAGCCACCCTGAATCGCCAGCTTGTCTGGTGACGTGTATTTCTTGTCGATCAGGTACTGGGCCGCGGCAATGAAGTCGTCGAACACGTTCTGCTTTTTCAACTTCGTTCCGGCTTCATGCCACTTCTCGCCATACTCCCCACCGCCGCGCATGCAGGCCGAGGCGTAAACTACTCCCTGCTCCAGCAACGCCAACCGCAGCGAGCTAAAGCCGGGCGTATTGGTCACGTTGAAGCCGCCATAACCATAGAGCACTGTGGGATTGTTGCCGTCGAGCTTGAGTCCCTTTTTGTACACAAGAAACATCGGGACTTTCGTGCCGTCTTTACTGGGGTACATAACGCGCGTGGTCTCGAAATCGTCCGACTTGAAGCCGGTGATTTCCGGCTGACGGAACAAAGTCGATTTCTTAGTTGCGATGTCGTACCGGTAGATTGTTGGCGGGAAGTTAAACGAAGTGAACGTATAAAACGTGAACTTGTCGTCGTACCGACCACCAAATCCATTCACTGTTCCTAAACCTGGCAGCTTGATCTCGTTTTCAAGTTTGCCGTCGAGACTGTAGACATAAGCGCGCGAGGCAACGTCTTCCAAATATCCGACGAACAACTTGCCACCTACGGTGTTCGCATAGTCGAGCGGCTGTTGTCGCTCTGGAATTATGTCTCTCCAGTTGCTCTCATCCGGGTTCTTTGGATCAAAGAGAAACACGCGGCTGTTTGGCGCTTTGTGATCGGTGAAGATAAGGAACTTGTCGCCGACGTTATCAACGACGCCGTAGTTGTCGTCGCCAATCTCACCGACGATCGGAACAAACTTGCTGTCTGGCTTGGAAAGGTCGCGATAGAACAACGCGTTTCCTTTTTTGCCTTTGCCGCGATCGGAAACATTAAGAAAGGCGTAGCGCTCGTCATCGCTGATGCCGACGCCGTGGAAGCGTTGCGGATTTGCTGCGTCTTGGTAAACGAGTTGATCGGCCGCCTGCGCCGTGCCAACCTTGTGATAGTAGACTTGATGGTTCTCGTTCTTACTGGTGAGTTCGTGTCCCGTTTCCGGCGCCGGGTAACGGCTGTAGTAAAAACCGTCGCCTTGCCAGGAAATGCCCGACGCTTTCATCCACTCAACATGATCCGGAAGCATTTGTTTGTTGGCGACTTCCAAAACGTAAACGTCGTTCCAGTCAGACCCGCCTTTCGAAACACCGTAAGCCAGGTAGCGGCCATCCTTTGAGAGTGAAACGGATCCGAGACGCGTAGTGCCATCTTTAGAAAGTTTGTTCGGATCCAACAGAACTTCCGATGCGCCGTCAAGTCCCTTCTGCATGTACCACACACTCTGGTTCTGCAAGCCGTCGTTTTTCGTGTAAAAAAACCAGTCGCCGCGACGAGTTGGAGCCGAGTAACGCGGGTAGTTGTAGAGTTGCAACAAGCGATCTTTGATTTTTTGCCGGTAAGGAATTTTCTCCAGGTACGAGAAAGTGACTTTGTTTTCGGCGTCGATCCATGAAGCCACTTCAGGTTGATTGGCATCGGCTTCCAGCCAGCGATAGGGATCGGCCACCTTCGTGCCAAAGTAGTCGTCAACTGTTTCGGTCTTGCGCGACTCAGGATAAACGATTGCCGGTGCGCCGGCGGCGCCATCAGTCGCAGTTGCCGGCGACATCTTCCGACCGCCTTGCGCGCGCGTCGGCGGCGTCAATCGCGAAACAGAAAATACGGCGAGAGCCAGACCAAGGATTGCGAGTGGAAACAGCAAGCGTTGCCAGCTGAGTGCGGAACTAATTCTTTTCATTAAGCATCTCCTGGGGATTGCGGGTTACAACGGGAAACTACGGAAACGTGTGGGCAGACGCCGCATACTTTAATAAACTTCTGTCTCAAGTTCAAAAGTGAAACAGCTACAATTCGCCGTTTCCGAAACACCGTTTGAAAATCCGCGTTTATGGAATTGCTTAGCATGTCCAATTACCAAATAAGGCAAGAAGCCTTCCAGGTGAACGCTCCTTGACGCCGCGTTTCTGTTGAATTATCTTGCGTCACACTCGCGGTCGAACCAGAAGCCTCAAAAAGTCGATTATCTCCAGAGCTATGACGACTTGTCTACGATGTTCCTCAGAAGTCGGAGAAACCGAAGAAAAGTGCTCTACCTGTGGAGCGTTTGCGGGCCCACCTAATGTACGGGCCGCTGAAAAGCTGGAAGAACAAGTTGCTCTTGAGCGGCGCTACGACGAAGCAGTAAGCCAATCTTACCTCGATGGAAGTGACGCAGCTCTCATGAGTTTCGATGTGAACATGGAACTGACGTTTGCCGTTGTCAATGTGGATATTGATTTCCTTAGGCAATTTGTCACTAGCGATAAAATGACTTTTTCTAATTATGATCTTTCGGTCAAGGGTCAGATTCGAAAGTCAGCTGAAGCGACGCACGACCGTCATAGAAGAACCATAGGGGCGATGTTATTTGGTGGGTATTCAGAACACATCCGTTACGCCGCACTATCTCTTGATGGAGGCGGTCTTCAATCCTATGGCGCCTTTGCCATAAAATTGCGCCAGATCTCCATAGCTAATCGAGCGACACTCTTGGAAGACAATTCCTACAATTTCATTGCCAAGCACAAGCTTCAGGGCGGCGAAGAGATTCCTCCAGGATATGTTGCGAAATGGGATGAGCGACATAAGCTGGCAGTATCTAAGCTAGCAAAGACCGTCTCGGCTGGCACAAGCGAGGCCGAACACCCTAAAATATTGCTAAGAAGTACGGGCGACCGAAACACTGACGAATGTATTGAGGTACATATTTACGGTGGGTTCGATAACAAAGCAATCGAGTCAGTCAGGGGCAAGTCACCAACGAAGGGGAAATACGAAATAGCAGCCATAAGCTTGATTAAGGACTGCCTGAACCAAAGCCAAAATGCGTGGATAGAGGAATGATTCAAGAAACTTTGATTCTGGGCCAGATAGGTAAAGCGATTCACAGAGTCGATGATCGTTATTTTGTGATCGATGCGTCAAACCAGCGCGAACCGGTTGAATGTCGGCCTGGAGATGTTTCGCTAATGCTCGACTCCGGCGCTGAGGTTTCTTCAATATTAAGCTCCACTGTTGATTTTGAATCGGTTCGAGACTCTCTTGAATTCAGCACAAGGGCTTATCGCTCACTTGCGATGACCCTCGGGGGATTAGACAAAAGCCTGACGGCACAAACGCGCTCACTATGCGTGGAGGCTGCTGAAGAGCTAATGCAAGAGAACGACGTGGGTGCTTTTGTTAAGGCAAGACTATTCGCTAGACCCCTGCCCACCTCTACCGACGTCGAAGGCGGAATTGCTTGTGCAAAGTCGGTTGAAGCGCCCCTCGTTCAAGCTTTATTCACTGATCTTACCCACTCCCAAGAAACCATTCATCTCATGCTTGACTCGTGGGAAGAAATGGCCCCCGAATTTTTTAATTCTGAAGAGGAGCAAGCTGCTGGGGAAAAGCTATTTATTGAGTTTGGCGTGTTTGCAAAACTGGCAAGCGCGCTATCTTCCAATCCATTCAATCCTACAGCTGTAAACTCAATAATAGTTGAGTACGGGACGAAATTGAGTTTGCTTTCGGTGCTTCCGAGGGCTCCTCAGATTCTAAACAATCTTAGGGCTATCTTATTCAGACGGCTTTTGATCCCACGCAAGAAAAAACCCACTCTCAAGGCAACCGACACCGACAAACTTCAGGCACCGATTGATGTGACTTCAACGGATATATCCGGCGCCATACTAAACCTCATAACTGACTTTGATAAAAGACGGCTTTGGAAACCATCTAAACAGCACGAAGTTGAGGAAAGGATCAAAAACCAAATTGCGGCCGTCGGCAAACTGGTACTTAAAGGTGAACTCAGGCGAGCAAATGAGTTCCTGCTGGGACTTCTCGAGTTTCATCTCAAACATAGTGAGAAGAAACACGTGGCGATGAGTCTTTGCGCGCTAGCAACGTTGGCTAGAGATGCATATTCTTTCGAATTTGCGAAAGAATTACTCGTGTATGCTTTTGCTCTCAACGAGCAAGATCCGTTTATTTGGTGTACCCAGGCTGAAGTACTAAGGGCGAGCGGAGAAATAGAGTCAGCATTAACTGTCTATGAAGAGGCGATTTCGCTGTTTCCTAACGATGAAATTGCAATTGGAGGTTACGCTACGACCTTGAGCGATCTAGGTCGCTTTGATGAGGCCCTTGAGATTTACGAAGCGCTAGTGGATCGAACGCCTGATAACCGAATCGCCCGCGACGGTTATGCTGAAACCCTGAAACGCGTCGGTGACTTCGATTCTGCTAATAAGGTTTATCGAGAAACAATACATATGTTCCCTGACGATGTAGTTGCGTACACGGGTCTTGCTGAAACATTGAAGGCGATGGGGGACCTTGACTCCGCTTGCAAAACACACAAGGAAGTTACAGCTCGCTTTCCGGAAAGTGCCGAGGCTCATAATGCGTACGCAGAGGTTCTCAAGGATATGGGTGACCTTGACTCAAGTCTAAGGATCTATCATGAGGCCCTGGCCCGTTTTCCTCGAAGTATTTTCGCACGAAACGGCTATGCTGATACTCTAAAGAACCTCGGTAAGCTGAAGTCGGCCGCTAAAGTTTACCGCGAAACGATGCTGCTTTTTCCGGGAAATCGGGTTGCGCTTCGTGGCTACGCTAGCCTCATGGTCATTATGGACCAGTTCGAAGAAGTAGAGAGATTGCTTTCATATTTACCCGACAAGATCGTATCCCGCGACGATTGGATTGGTTTTCATATCCTAACCATGTCAAGAATGAAGCGAGGTCAGATCGACGATGCCATCGCTCGACTCGAATATGGTTGGCAAGCTGCTAAATGGGGCGATGTCAGAGCCTATTTTGGAACAGCACTTGGCGTCGCCAGAATAAAGAAGAAGGAATATCGGGAAGCAATCCGCGTCTTGTCCCAAGATGTCAGCTCTTTGGACCATTTTCAAAAACAGAAAAGGTTTGCTTTCATCGCCCATTCGAAGGCTGAACTTGGCGAAGTAAAGGACGCTGCTTCGACGCTTGCGGAGGTCTCAGTGACAACGAATCGTCGAATAGCTAGCCTCAAGCAAGCCCTGTTGGATCGTTACAACCTAAATCCAATCAATGCACAATCAACAAAGTCGCGCAACGCGGAGCAATTGCAAAAAGAGATTGAGCAGGCAGAGTTTTACCTCGCACTAGCGGCTTGATCAGATTACTTCACCCACAGATACGCTCAGTACAGCAACTCCCTCTGATTTAAAATCGCGATCGATGCGGAAGTTTGTAGACGATGATGGAGTTGATCCTTTCGATCCGTTTCCGGAGCCGGTGACGGTGCCGATTACTGACGTCTTCGATCTGCACACGATCCCGCCGCGCGATGTGAAAGTCGTAGTTGAAGAATATTTGCACGAAGCGCGGAAGGCTGGGTTTCGCACTGTCAGAATAATTCACGGCAAAGGAAAGGGTGTGCAGAAGGAGATGGTGCGAAAAATCCTGGAACGAACTACGTGGGTGGTAAGTTGGACTGATGCGCCGCCTGAAGCCGGAGGCCTGGGCGCAACGCTGGTGTGGCTTAAACCGGAGTGACGTGGTCAGCTCCCTGGCGATCGAGTTGCTGACGCAGGACGCGCAAATCTTCCAAATGTCCTTCGTCGTGTTCACGCATCATTTCCGCCAACATTGGTAACGTGATTCGACCGACACCTTCCAGCAATCCCACGCGTAACAGCTCTGCGTCAGTCAAACCCCGGAGCTTTTGCACGTTTTCATTGCGCGCAGACTGAAACGCTTCGAGTGCCTCGCTAAGAACCTCGCGGTTGTAGTTCCCTTCCGCAGCTACCCGCGCGCCATCGAAGTCAGCTAACGCCGGCTCTGTCTCTTTGAGAATACGGTCGATTCGTTTCGAATAGCCCTGAAGTTCGAGGTCACGCAGGTGGCAGACATTTTCGAGTGTTGAGAACAACTCCGGGGAGGTTCTGGTGCGTAACTCTTCATCAGCAAGCCCGCTGAGCAATCTGGCTATTTTGGCCGGTGTCGCGGACAGGAAAGCCAACAACTCTGAATCAGTTTTGGGTAACGGTTGGCTCATATTCGCGACTTGGGCGTCCTCCCAGCGGGAGAGGGAGATAAGCGAAATCCTAAATCAGCAGTCCCTTGATCAGTTCGCCAAGGAAGTCGATATCAATTGGCTTGGTAACGTAGGCATCGAAACCGGCAGCTTTGGCTCCGGTGCGAAAATCGGTTTCCTGGTGGGCAGTTACTGCGATGATGGGAACGCCGTCCAACTTTTTGCTGGCGCGAATTTTTTCTGTGGCCGCAATCCCATCCATTATCGGCAGACTCAGGTCCATGAGAATGATATCCGGTTGTTCACTCTCAGCGAGTTCAACCGCTTTGGCCCCATTCTCTGCTTCAACGATCAGGTAGCCGTGGTTCTCCAGCGCCAGGCGCATGAAATAACGCGCGTCATCGGAGTCTTCTACGATGAGAATCGTCTTGTCCCTGGAGTCCTTTTCTACCATTGTTCGTCGCCGATCCGCGTAAATGCCGCGGAACCGCCTGCGCTCTTCAAAAAATCGGATTGACCCTGACTGTAAGGCGCGGGCAAAGCCCCTGTCAAGAAGAGGCTTCTGGCCCAGACACAATGGCGGATTATTTGAAAATTTTCGTCCCGCCGGTTCATTTGGAGTGAACCAAACCTCAAATTTGATCGTTAGAACATCCGGAAGTAAACCCTCTTGAAAGGCCGGAATTCCGGAAAGCGTTGCTATGAAGAAAATTATTCTCCTCGTCCTGTTGCTCGGAGTCGCCGGCATCGTTGGCGTAGTGCGATCACACACGAAGGCTACCGGATCCGGCTGGAAGCTGGAGCTGCATCCAGACAAGCAGGAATCCGCCAATGTGCGCGATGAAATCCGCAAGACTTATGAGCTCGCCGCGGGCGCGCGCGTAGAAGTCTCCGGCATTAACGGATGGGTAAAGATCGAGACTTCAAACACGAAGACCGCAGAAGTCTACATCGAGCGGTTCGGCGAAAGTCAGGAAGTACTCAACCGGCGCAAAATTACAATCAACAGCACGGCAAACAATTTGACCATCCAGGGCGAGAAGGGCGACAGCGGCTTCTTGGCAAACATGTTTGGTTCCAAACCAAGCGAGCACGTAACGCTGCGCCTGCCGCGTCAGATTTCGTTAGTCACCAGCGGCGTGAACGGCTCAGTTACTGCCGGCGGCGTTGATGGCGCAGTCGAAGTGAGCGGAGTGAACGGCAAAGTCGATATTACTCAGGCAACAGGTTCGGCTGAAATCAGCGGGGTCAACGGCAACGTGTCTGTCGGTCTGACTAAACTGAGCAAGGATGGAGTTGATCTTAGCGGCATCAACGGCAACATCGAGCTGCGCCTCACGGAAGATGTAAACGCGAATTTCGAAAGCCACGGCATGAACGGCCAGGTAAGCTCTGACCTGCCGAACGTCTCCATCGACAAGAGCGGCCACGGCAGTTACAGCGCGAAGATTGGCAGCGGCGGTGGTGAGAT
Organism: Pyrinomonadaceae bacterium; assembly: GCA_035472495.1. Classification (GTDB taxonomy): domain Bacteria; phylum Acidobacteriota; class Blastocatellia; order Pyrinomonadales; family Pyrinomonadaceae; genus PSRF01. The sequence goes on from DATIPD010000014.1 coordinate 20,427, forward strand.
TTCGGCCAGCGGAATCAACGGCAACATCCGCTTAACCAGGATGTCTAGCGCAACCGCTTCTGACTAAAACAAAATAGTCGCCAGTCGAGAGTCTGGAGTCCACAGCCTTCGGTCTACAGTCAGCTTGTGATTGAAAACTGCTTTGGACTCCAGGCTGTGGACTCCAGACTCTCGACTGGCGACCAATTACTTGATGTCGCCAAACTTGATATTGAGAATTGGATATTCTTTCCAATCCTTGTAGTCGTAGTGCCACCACTCCGGTTCATAGACTGCAAAACCTTCAGCCGTCATCGCCGCATGTAACAACTCCCGGAGTCGCTTGGGCTCAGGCGTTGCACATTCGTAATTGATGTGTGCCCGTTCCGTCATTTCGTCATACTCGCTGGGCATCTTCACTTCCGCGCCAGTCTTCAAGTCAAACAGCGAAAGATCGACCGCGCAGCCTCGGTTGTGGCGTGAGCCTTTGCTGGGATCGGCGACAAATATTTTCTTGTCTGCCGGAGTGACGTCCCAAAAAACTTTGGTGACCGCCCAGGGCCGGTAGCCATCGAAAATAACCATTCCGTAACCTTGTTTTCTGAGTGCCTGGTTCGCTCGCACTAACGCTTCGGCCGCAGGCCGCTGCAGAAACGCACGCGACTGTTTGTAAACCGCCTTGCCTAGAAAATTGTTTTTTGTCGCATAACGAATATCGAGACGGATGGTGGGATCGAGTTTCTGCAGCTCCACCAATTCGGGAGTGCGAAAGGGACCGGTTTCGATGGGCGGGCCCTGCGCAAACGCCGCGCAACAACCCATCAACACGAAAGCCAACAAGGCAGGTTTCATTAGGCGCTTCATAATTCGAATCTCCGGAAGCAAGTCTGCTCATGGTCGCTAAAAAGAAGGCAGAATTGTTTTCGCAAAAGTCTAACATTCACAGACTCAATAACGACGGCGGAAGAAGTGGCCGCGGATTTTGCGGATCCAGCAAGACAACAAAGGGTGTGCTGCGATCAAAAACTAAAGACTCTTCCTGCGCAACCCCCTGCTGATCCGCGTCCTTCCGCGTTAATCCGCGGCCCCCTCCTGACCAATTCACCCGTCAAACCACCCAGCCCCAAATTGAACCGCTCAGCGAAACCGGATATAAAGGACGTTCACATTCAAGCCTGAAGGAGAAACTTACGCTTGCCGCAAAGTAGACACCGCAAGACGAAAGCGAAGAAACGGCCAAAGGGCCTTTACCCCGCCAGTAAGGCAAAGGCGCAAACAGCACGCAACCGCCAGGTTAGAGTCGTCGCCATTGTCGTGGTGCTTGCTCTCGCGGCAACCGCAGTTGCTTACCTGGTAGCAAACCGCGGGTCGAGCGCCGAAGTCACGACGCCTTCCGGGTTGAAGTATACCGACATCGTGGTGGGAACTGGCGCCACACCGCAAGCCGGTCAAACCGTTACTGTGAACTACACAGGCACACTGGAGAACGGCACGAAGTTCGATAGTTCGTTTGATCATGGCCAACCAGCTGAATTCCTAATCGGTGTCGGCCGAGTCATCAAAGGATGGGACGAGGGACTGATGACAATGAAAGTCGGCGGTAAACGTCACTTCGTAATTCCTTCTAAACTGGGTTACGGACCAGCCGGCAGGCCCCCGGACATTCCCGGTAATTCCACCTTGATTTTTGACGTTGAACTTTTGGGCGTTAAGTAGAGCCAAGAACTAACATGAGCAACAACACCTTAACCATCACCGACAATCGCACCGGAAAACAATACGAGGTGCCGATTGAGAACAACGCGATCAAGGCCACAGATCTGCGCCAGATCAAAGAATCGGACACCGACGTTGGCTTAATGACTTACGACCCTGCGTTCATGAACACGGCGTCGTGCAAGAGTCGCATCAGCTACATCGACGGCGACAAGGGAGTGCTCGAGTATCGTGGTTATCCAATCGAACAGCTCGCCGAGAAGAGCACCTATCTTGAAGTTGCATATCTGCTGCTCAATGGTGAACTGCCAACTGAATCACAGTTGAAAGATTGGACGCATAACATCACGTACCACACGTTCATCAACGAAAGTATTAAGAAAGTGATGGACGGATTTCATTACGACGCCCACCCGATGGGAATGTTCATCTCCACCCTCGGCGCGTTGTCGACTTTCTATCCCGACGCCAAACGAATCTCTGATGCCGACTGCCGTCAGAAACAAATTTTCCGGCTCATCGCGAAGGTCCCAACCCTCGGCGCCTTTGCTTATCGCCACCGTGTCGGCATGCAGTACGCCTACCCCGATAACGATCTCAGTTACGAAAGCAATTTTCTGAACATGATGTTCAAGACCACGGAGTTGAAATACAACGCAAACCCGGTGCTTGAACGCGCGTTGAGCGTGCTCTTCATACTCCATGCGGATCACGAACAGAATTGCAGTGCCAGCGCGATGCGCGGCATTGGCAGCGCGGAAACCGATCCGTTCAACGCCTTGGCCGGCGCGGCGGCTGCGCTTTATGGGCCGTTGCATGGCGGCGCGAATGAAATGGTGCTGCGCATGCTCAAGGAGATTGGTTCAGTCGACAACGTGCCGGGCTACATCAAACGCGTGAAGGCCGGTGAGTTTCGCCTGATGGGTTTTGGGCATCGCGTTTATAAGAACTACGATCCGCGCGCGCGCATCATCAAGAAGGTCGCCGATGAAGTTTTTGAAGTGACCGGTAAAGATCCGTTCCTTGACATCGCTCTGGAGTTGGAACGAATTGCTCTGGAAGACGAGTATTTCGTCAAACGAAAACTTTATCCGAATGTCGATTTCTACTCGGGGATTATTTACCAGGCGATGCGATTCCCGGTTGATATGTTCCCGGTGCTTTTCGCGATTCCACGTACCTCCGGCTGGCTGTCGCAGTGGGTTGAGATGCTGGAAGACGCAGAACAAAAAATCGCGCGACCGCGACAAATCTATTTGGGACATCGGACCAGAGACTATGTTCCGATGAGCCAGCGCAACCCTGCTTCAGGCGATGCCGCGAGCGCCGGCAGCTAATAACGAACGCAGATCATACGTATACGAAAAGGCGAGACTGTCCAAACGGACCGTCTCGCCTTTGTCGATTGTCGCGTCTGTTTAGTAGTTAAGGTTCAACGTGCCTGACATGAACGGGACCTCATTGCTGACATCAATCATCCCAGAAAACGTTCCCGTTCCTGAGGTTCCGAGGAACAGGTCGGTGCCGGCATCAGCAACCAGTTCGAGATTCATTACTGATTGTTGCGCTTTGGAATCCCAAACCACATCACCTGCAACGATCTGACCGGAAATCGTGCCGACGTACGCATCATCAATGAAGATCAATTTCGACCACGAACCGCCGATGACCTTGCGCGCGTTTGGCTTGCGGTCGCCAGCCTCTATCACTTCCGCTGCCGCATAGTTCACGGAGAGAAACATAAAGCCTGACAAGTCGCCACTAGTTTGCCCAGACCACGTCCAGCCAACGGTATAACCGCTGGTAACGTCAACTTCTCCAGCCGAAACCTGTTGGGCGTCAACGCTCATGTTATAAGCGCCGCTTAAAACCACTACCGACGGCAATGGCTGACGAGATTTCAGTTCCGGGGCCGACATTCTTTGCTGCGCGCTCGCAACTGAAAATGCTCCCATCAGCAAAACCACCAACGTTAACAAGTTTACTGTTTTGATTTTATTCATTTGTGCTCCTCAATCTATGGGCGATTTGTCGCCGAATCTAAGGCGACTAATCGCCGAGGCCGCAGGAGCAACACTCGTGCCGTGAAGAATTCTTAGCGTTTCACAATTAGTGAGGTGACAGTAAGGCAGAACAGGCTGCCAGACTCTGTGGCGGATCTCCACACAAGTGCGATGTTAGGATCTAATCAGCGAGATTCAGGTGATGCTGGCTAATTAGAAACGAGGAAGTAGTTTGAGGAAAAAGTGGTGCACCCAGCAGGGCTCGAACCTGCGACCTTCTGATCCGAAGTCAGACGCTCTATCCAACTGAGCTACGGGTGCACGTCACGGGTGAATAGTAAATGGTGAATAGTGAATAGTAAATCCGTCCGGCTGATTGCTGATTGCTGATTGCTGTTTGCTGATTGCTGATTGCTGTTTGCTATTTCCCCTGAAACTCATGACGAACGAAGCGGACCAGATCGTTGACCTCGGCTGCTGAGAGTTTGTCTTTGAACTTCGGCATGCCGTCACCGCCTTCGTTGATCTGGTCGACAAAATCTTCGTCCGAGTGTTTGAGCGCGTGGCCTTCTGTCAGACTGGGAACTTTGAGCTTTGCATTATCAACCGTGACGGTGCCGCCCTGGCCTTGTCCGCCATGACACTCGACGCAATGCTTGGCGTAGTTTTTACGCGCGAACGCGAGCGGGTCGGGAGTGGCCGTGCCTTGCGGGGCGGGTGAAACTTGAGCGGTATTAACGTTCGCAGGCTTGCTGCAGCCGGCAGCGATGATCACGGTCAGCAACAAAAAAAGCGTAAGCTTCATCAACCAAAACCTCTCTCAGCGAATTATTTAGGGAAGCAGCAAGGTATAACATCCAAACGGCGAGTTCAAAAGCATAGACATTCAAAAAACTCTCGCGAGCGAGTAGCCGCACCAAACCATTAACAATCCGGCGACGTTGGAAATAGCAATATTGAGCAATGCCAGGCCTACCTCACCGGCGCGAAACAGATTGAATGTTTGCAACCCAAATGACGAAAAAGTGGTGAAGCCTCCCAGCAATCCGATCAGCACAACAACGCTTAAAGTTTGATTGAGCGAGAAGCGTTCCGCCAACAAATAAAAAAGCAAGCCAGCCAGAAAGCAACCAATCAGGTTCACGACAAGCGTGCCCGTAGGAAACTCTGTTCCGAATCGTTTAGCGCTCCAGTCTGAGATCCAGTAGCGCAGCAGTGTGCCTGCTGCGCCGGCAAGTCCGACGTAAATTATCCGTTGCATTCGTGATCAGTGTAGCACCTTGCACAAACTCGCGCGTCGAACGGACGCGTTGGTTGCTAAGTGTTTCATCTCAATGTTCGGCAAGTCAGCTTGTGGTGCTCTGCCCAGTTGCAAACCATCTTCAGACTAGGCAGAATGTTTCTGCGCTTACACAATCGCTTTTTCCCAATCCAGGGCGAGTTCTCTTCGAAATTCTAGAGGTTATTGCAATGAGTACGGACAAAGAACCCGGTAATGCACCAAGAGGCTCTCTCCGTTTAGCCCCTAATTGCATTGAACTGGAAGAACAGAAAGCCAAACTGCCGCGGCAATTTGTGAATTTCACTTTCTATCACGCGCGTCCTGAATGGCGCATGCTGCCGGAAGAGAACAAACAAAGTCATAAACAGGAATTCATTGATGCAGTGGGCGGCTATCGTCCGGAGTTGTTGATAAACACTTACTCAACGATCGGACTGCGCACCAATGTCGACTTCATGATCTGGCGCATAGGTTATGAACTCGATCCGATTCAGGCAATGACTTCGAAGCTCAATCGGACGCAGATTGCGAAATACCTTGAGCCGGCGCAGTCGTTTTTGTCGATGACTAAGCGTTCGATGTACATCGACAAAGACAATCCCACGCACGTGGAAGATCGGCTGCACATCGTTCCCGGCAAGTCAGATTATTTGTTTGTCTATCCTTTCGTAAAGACTCGCGAATGGTATTCGCGCACGCCTGACCAGCGTCAGGAAATGATGGACGAGCACATTCGCATCGGTACTAAGTATCGCTCAGTAAAACTTCACACCACCTACTCTTTTGGCCTGGACGATCAGGAATTTGTTGTGGCCTTTGAGACTGACAACCCGGCCGACTTTCTTGATCTGGTCCAGGAGCTACGCGAAACAAAAGCGAGTTCCTACACCTTGCGCGACACGCCAATGTTCACCTGCCGTCAGCGGACGCTCGCTGAGTGCCTTGATGCCCTTGGGTAATTCAACGAGCGGGGGCAAGCCTACCTTCCCAACCTGAGAGATTACTCAACTGCAGGGTCAACCGCGGCGTGAAAGCTCATCAAGCAAGATTTGAAATTCAAGATAAATCAGCTCGAGGTCAGGAAGGCGGGCTTGCCCCCGCTCTTTTGTTTCTGCCTGTCATCCTGCTGCTGATTTGTCTTTCACCTGCCCCCTCGCCAGCCCAACAGCAACCAAGTGTTCACCCGCCGCAGCCGGAATATCTCTGGTATGAGGCGGAAAACATGCTTGGCTTTTCTACCAAAACAACCGGCGAACCGATGCAAAATCCCTGGTGGCTGGACCTGCCTAAGGCAAAAGCTCCCGGCTGGGGAATGAACGGCCCGGGTGTCTCCGCCGAATGGACCCAGGGCGGCGAAAGCGAGTGGAACTCCGCCGCCGCCAGCGCCGATGAATCATCAGGAAGGATCCATCAGGACATCGAAATCCCGCGGGCGGGTAAATACCGAATCTGGGTGCGCTACGCTGATTACGCCAATCGCACGGAAAATTTTGTAATTCGACTCACACAGGACACACCCGCACAAGAGCTCTTGCATCACGAGTTCGGAACGAGGGACGTCATTGATCCGCATGACGAGACCAGCATGTACTGGGGTTGGGCCTTCGCCTGGGACAAAGCTGAGGTGGATCTTGCAGAGGGCCAGGTGCACCTGTGGATTGAAATTGAAAAAGCCGCACAGGCCCGCCGCCATGTCGACTGCGTTCTTGTTACAAACGATCTTGCATATGTACCTGAAGGACGTCGTAAACCTGACTTCTCAGCCGCGCGTTACCTGCGCGAATGGTCAACGAGTCGCGCGCCACTAACTTCCCTCGTTGAGGCCGCCGCGATTAGCGTAACGGCGCCAAATGCCTGGCAGCGACAGCCTTTGGCGGGACACGATTTTCTGATGCCCTGGAATATCAATCCTGAGTTCTGGAAACTCTATGACCAGCCAGTCTCCGAACGGCCTCTTTACCCGTTCAATGCCGAACCAATCGAAGAGTTCGTCCGCAAGTACAAGGGCGCGCGCGACGTGCCCTTGTTCGATTCAAAATTTGTCGTGCCGGTCATATACGTCAATAACCTCGCGGAGTACTTCAAAGAGGGCAGTCCGTTCCTGCGTTATCTGCGTGAGACCAAAGTTCCCTTCGCAATTTTGATTAACTACGGCGCGACGAGTTTCAGCAAAGAAGAAGGGCCGGCTGCCTGGAAACTTTTGACCGGCGAATTCAAAGATCAGTTTTTGGGTTGGATCTCAGGCGAGAGCGTCGGCCACGTGTGGGAGCAAGCTCCGACGGAGTTGAAAATTTCCGCAACCATGTCGCGGCAGGAGTTGCTCAATGCACACTACGACTTTTATACGAAGGCCATCGCGCGTAAGTGGGCGGAGATTTTTCATGTTGACACCGGTGCGATGTGGGACAAGTTGATTCCAGCGCAGTCAACTTCCAGTACTTCATTCGCACATGCGCTGACCCAGTGGGGCGTGCGTCTTCTGGGAGTCGAAACTGCGGCAGTGCAGCCCATGTTTGCGATGCGCACCGCTTTCACGCGTGGGGCCGTCCGACAATTCGGCGGCAACTTTCTTTACTATCACGCGCCAAATTTCGGCGACACGGCCACCACCTTCACGAGGCAACAAAATTTTGCCGGGCCTGACAACTTCTTCCATTCGCACTACGGCGTGACCATGGGCCCATCGCTCAGTTGGTACCGAAAGAGTTACTACTTTTATTACATGTCGGGCGCTTCTGCGATTTACCTCGAGCAAGGCTTCGATCAGTTTTTTAAGCCCGGCCCGGGCGACCACGACTTTCAACTAAATCCGCTCGGTCGTATTACGAACGAGTTCATGCAGTTTGCCGAACGACATCCAAACCGCGGCACGCCTTATACACCGATCGCGTTTCTGCTCGAGCCCGCGCACGGTTGGGACATGACTGACTACCCGCAGTGGCCGTTCGAAGTCTCGCAAATCAATCGCAGCGATCGCGCCTTGCGCGAACTGTTCGGCGTTGCCTATTACCCCGGACTCGTCCTTGAAGGTGAACCCGCTACGGGCGATCGACAAGCGTTTGTTAGCGGCATCTTCGGCGACATTTTCGACGTGCTGGTGACGAGCGACGCCCCGACCGAAGCCCAAAGTCCAAAGTCCAGGGTCCAAAGTAAAAGCAGTGAGCAAAGTTCTCGGATGGTGAATAAGTCGACCGCCAGTAATCGGGAAAGCAAGAAGGCAGGACTCGAATACGAAGGCAGTGGGGCGAACGATACCGCGATCAGTGGGCCCTCTGCTAAGCCTAAAGACGCGACGAACACGCCGCCTGAACACGATCAACCCAAGCCCAAAACAACAACTTTCCCTGCTTCATTGCTCGACGGCTATCGCGCCCTCGTCGCCGGCGGCCACATTGATTGGTCGGCGCAGTGGGCCCAACGACTCACGACCTATGTTCAGTCTGGCGGCACCGTTGTACTGAACCCATCTCAGACCAAAGGCCTTTCTGCCGAGCTACTGGGCATCCGACTAACCGGCGAAACTGGTGAAGCGCATAACGTCGTCTGTCTTTCACCTGGAGAAGTTGCGCCGATGCTCGCCGGCCAGGTGTTTCGCTATCAAAGGTTGGAACTGAAAGGCGCTGTCGCTTTGATGAAGGCGACTGGAGGCGATCCGCTGGTGACCGTAAACAAAGTTGGTAAGGGAAAGGTCGTCTTCATTACCGTACCTGACTTGCTAGGTGAAGACGAACGCATGACACCCTTTGCAGCGCACTTGCTGGCGCACGTGTTTGCTGACGCCACTCCGATCAAAGTCAGTGGCGATGTCGAGTATCTTTTCAATCGGAATGAAAACGGTTGGGTAGTGACGCTGATAAATAACAACGGCGTGTTCAAGCCACAACAAGGCATGGCCCAAGTCGATCGCAGCGCTTACGTGACGGCGACCATGAGTTTCCCGCGCAACTCAATTCAAAAAGTTTTGGATTGGAATGAAGATAAGGGGATCGACGTCAAACCGGGAGCAGGTCAAGACAGCATTACTGTCTCAATCGCTCCCGGCGGAGTCTCGATCCTTGAGTTCTATCTTGCGAAGTAATTTTGGTTGCTAGCTGTTCGTGTCTGCGCCGCCTGAAGCTTTGGCAACATTTTCCTGCGGCCGATCCGTTTCAGAATAACGACCACTCAAACTCAGCAACTTAGTAACTGCCTTACCAATTTCATCGGTGCGATGCGCTTCCAGTGCGGCCATCAGCGGCTCAACCTCTCCAGTCTTGGCCATCACAAAAAGGATTGAGAGGGCGTTGTAATTGTCCTCTTTGTTCCCATTAGTCAGATTGTTGATCGCTTCTGCAGCCAATCCGGAGCCGGCGATTGCGGCTCCGATGTTGCGCTTGCGCTCCGGCGACGCTTGTTCCAGAGCTCGATTGAAGAGATCCACAGCGCGCGCGGGTTCGAGCTTGCGCAGCGCCCGGGCTGCCGCATTGCGTACATGTGGCGAGTGATCGTCAAAGCACTCAGTTATCCGCGCGAAGGCGTCAGGCGCGTGGGCTCTGGCAAGTTCGGTTACTGCGGCGGCACGCTTGTAGGGATCGATACTGCCAAGGAAAGTCGAAATCGTCGGAGATACTGCAGGAGATCCAGCCGGTAGATCGTCCTCGCCGGCGAATGATTCGGCAGCTACTTCTGCCTGTACGAGCGCGGGCGGCGTTGCTGGAGAATGTTCGACAGTTCTCGCTTCGTCTTCAACCAGAGAACGAGATGCAGAAAGTTCCTGCAAACGGGCTTTCTGGTCTCGGAGTCTTTCTTCGGCGTCAGCAAGCTGCAATGTAGCAGCTTCGATTCTGGGCCGTTCCTCTGCTTCGAGACGGCGAAACATTTCTATTTCTTCTCGAATTCTCTTCGCCTGGTCAGCGCGCGATTGCGCTTCGACGGCGACCTGACGACGTTCCGTCTCCAGCTTGGCAAGCATTTGCTCTTCTTCTTTAGTTCTTGCGTAAGCCTCGGCCTCAACACGTTGCACTTTCTCGGCGATGAGACGATAGGCTTCTTCGCTGGCGCGGCGCCTGGACTCAGCATCTTCGATTCGGCGTCGCGTTTCTGCGTCCGTCATGCGCAGCTTATCAATCTCGCTGAGGATCTGATGTTCCTGTTCAGCAAAGGCCGAGGATTCTTCGTCGGCCCTGGCCTTCATCGCCAGCAACTCCTCGGAATGCGCCTTCTCTGTCGCGGCTAGTAGTCGCAGCTCCTCCCGTAGACGCTCACGTTCCTGTTGTTGACGCAAACGAGCTTCTTCAAGTTCGCGCTGATGGGCTTCGAGTTGTCGGTTCAGGTCTGCTTCAATCTCAGCTCGCTCAGTCTCAGCCTGGGCGCGCGCTCTTTCTGCCTCTCTCATACGCAACTGCGCCTGCGCCAATTCCTCAAGCTCGGCGTCGGCCTTCGCCCGCGCCGCATCGACTTCAGCGCGCTGTTTCGCGATTTGTTCCCCGGCCTCATGCAAATGATCAATATCAATACGAAGTTGGTCCTGTTGCTGACGCAGCTCCTCGGCAGTCCGCTTGAGTCGCTCTTCTTCATTTCCCAGCGCCTCCAGTTCCGACTGATGCTGCGATCTGGCTTCGTCGCGAACGCGAAAGGCCTCCGCCAAGCGCGCCGTCTCGGCCGCTTCTGCTCGCGCAAACTCAGATTCCGATCGGCGTCGCGCAAACTCAGCAATCTCGCCGCGCAGAGTAGCAAACTGCAGTCGTAAATCTTTCTCTTCCGTGGCGTGGCGTTCCATCTCGACTTCAGCATTCACGCGGGCTTGTCGCTCCAGCATCATCGCTTCTCGTTCCTGCATTCGTCGTGTTTGCGATTCTTCTTCCGCGCGCTTGCGTAGCTCCTCATCCTCGAGACGCCTCGCTTCCGCCTCGGCGCGCAGCTGTCCTTCACGCTCCGCGCGCCAGCGAACTTCGTTTTCCGCTTGTTTGCTCGCTGCCACCAACGCACTTATTTGTTGGTCTACTGCTTTCAAGCGCTCCTGAACTGCTTGTTCTTCGCTAGTTAGTTGATCGTCAACCTCGGAATCAAAAGTTGATGCCAGCGGTTCGACGGACGCAGCCGCAGTTCTCAATTCAACTTCTGAAACTGTTAACTCAGTTGCTGATGAAACATCAGGAAGACTTTGCGCGAGCTCCGCCGTTGCAGTTTGGTCCAACTCAGAAACCTCAGGCAGTAAATCAACTGAAACGGCTTCGGCTTCTGAAATTGACGAAGAGATGGTCACTGCTTCGTCGACGGTCGGGCTTTCCTCGTAATGGGTTGTTTCCGCAGCAACGCTGGCTGTAGTGGGATCGCTAATCTGGCGCAGCGCGTCTTCGGCGGCGGCACGCACTTCCGCATCGTCGTCAAACGTTGCCGCGATCAGGTGAGGCGTGGCGCGGTCGCTTCCGAGCAGCCCCAGAGCTCGCGCGGCCGCAGCTCTCTCAGCTGAGGAACGTCCCGGGCGCAAACTTTCGATCGTGTCCTCAAAGTAACCCTGATCCAGGAAAAGTTGACGGGCACGTTTCTGTTCGTCCGGCTCGAGCTGTCTCGTGCCGGCGTCACTATCACTCGTCTCACGCATCTCGTTACTTTCGGTTGGCACTTCCAACTCCATGGAACCTGGTCGTCTGAATTCTCCCGACATTGTTGCCAGAAGTTCAGCGGCAACCTCGTCTCGCGTGGCTTTGTCAGCTTCAACTTTTGGTTCGCCCGAGCGGCCCGAAAGAAAATCCCTGACGGCGGTTAACTTTGCTTTGACTTGTTGGTTCACACCTGCTTTTGCTTTCCGTTTTGGTGAAGACAACCTTGAAATTTCCCCCATGCTAATCAACAAGTGGCTTGAGGTCGAGGCAAAATCTCTCTGCTCAAACCTCGCCACTGTCTTTTGGATTCATGGCGCTCGCGCCGCCAACCAATCGCTAACCGGTTCTCGCGCGCAACACACTTTTCTTAAAGATAGTGCCATTCGACCCATTCTTCTAAAGAAACCTGACTTTTTGGTCGATTTGATTACTGCGCTGACATAATCGCAGCAATAGAGTATGCGCTTGATCTGGGAACGCTAATCGTTCGAGACGACGGTGAATTTCAGTGGTGATTAGTTTCAGTTTTGAGCGGCTGCGCCTGTCTCTTAAAATAGTGACGCAAAATCAGAACCGGGAGGTGTAGCGACCGGCCAAGGCTCAGCTCTTTGTTAGTGATCTAGCCTTACGGCGTAAATCATTTTTGCGTTGAGTCTTTGGCCGGTCGCTACGGCTCCCGGTTCTGAATTTGTCTTGCCTAACAAGCGTTATCGAGCGGTAAGACTTCCGCAACTTTTTGCAACAGCTTCTCTGCGTCGAAGGGCTTGGAAAACACTTCGACGCAGCCGGCGGCGCGGACGTCGTCGACAACCGCTTTCGTCAGGTAAGCGCTCACCACAAAGATGGGCACTTGCGAAAGCTTCGCCTGAGCATGGATGCGTCGCGCGACTTCCACGCCATCCATCTCCGGCAGGGAGAGATCCATTAGGATTAAGTCAGGATAAACCCAACCGGCTTTGAGTAGACCCTCGAGGCCGTCTTCGGCTTCGATTACCTGGTAACCGTGTTTGCGAAGCAAGACCGAAAGAAGTTCGCGAGTGTCGGAATAGTCTTCAATGACGAGAACAGTAGGTGTGATCGGGGCCGGGGCGGCAGCTGACGACATAGTTACCTCACTGGATGGTTCGGGCGATTGAGTTAAGTGAGATAACAGGGCAGGAACAACAAGAGACTAACAAAATCAGGCCTTTGAAAACAACCACGGCGGGCTGATGTTACAATTTAGACACAAACCCTTACCAGGTCTCTGTTTCAATCCTCGAGTAATTTACCTACAAACAACGACTGCCCGGCGAGCGAAATGTAGAAGGCATAAATCGCCAGTCCCAGGCAGATCACGAGCGCAATCACGAAGTCAGTCGCATACCAGGCGGTGAGTTCCGTAGTCATCGGGAAAAACACCCAGAGATGAGCAGTGAAGAAGGCCGAAACCGCCGTCAGCAACCCATAGCGATACAGGACAAGCACGACGAGCAAGGCAGCGATGCCGCTGAGGAAACTCAATTCCAGCGGAACACCACCAATCAACACGTTGACGATGGTTAGCAACAGCCAGAGCATGCCGAACGCAATACGTTCATTACGCAAGAGCGCCATTAAAAGCAGGAGTAGAAATAAGGAAATAAAAGGCAGGAAAATTCCCGCGGTTAGTTGACTCAGGAACCTCCCCACAAAGCGATGAGTGCCGAGGTTGAGGGTGGCCGGGTTTACAGTCACGATTGGTGGCTTGCCGAACCAACGCAGTCCGAATGAAGTGAGTGGGCCGCAAAGAATAATGCCGAAACCGAAAACAGCACCTATTAGCCAGTCGCGCCCCACTAACGGATCACGAAAACTTCCGGAAAGCAGCCTGCTCCAGGAAACAATTCTTTCCGGCCAGCGCTTGCGCACGAAAGGCTCGAGGGCCAGGTAGAGCACCCACAAAAAGACTCCGAGATAAACTGCGTAGGCCAGGGCCACCAGGAAAAGCCCGAACTCATAACCAGCGAACCCGTTGTGATGTTCCATGAACAGCCACGAAAGCATTCTTGCAGTTATGAAGAACCAGGCCAGTCGAATAGCACCGCGCTGATCGCCGCGTCCAAGCTTGAGATGTCGCCGCGCGATTATTGTGCTGCCAACAACTACCACCACATAAATAACGATCAGGATAAACGTGAGTGCGCGATCGCGCGCGCTGACCGGCGTCGCTTCCTGGCGTATTGGCTGGTCCCATGGATAGATAGTTTCGAAGTAAACAATTTTCCCACGAAACCCCGCAGCTTCCACGTGCGTCTTGAGTTCAGGATGGATTGGATCGGCACCGTCCCAGGCCGCTCGCGCATCGTAGGCGTGCAGCGGAACGAAAGTCGACGCGACGGATTGAAAATTTTTCATGTCCAGTCCCGCTTCACGAAAAGGAACAGACCAATCGGGAATCGTGGCCGCACCGGCGGCAGGCTCGCGTTGCGGCGGCACTCCTATGAACCAGTGCAAGTGGCCTTGCATGTCGAGATACAAACTGGTCATTCCCGATACATCGAGTGCGGGCCGGTCGACGTCAATCGGCTCAATCGTGGCGAAATAACGGGGGCTTTGGCGATACCAAAATCGGTAAGGGCCACCGCCTTCTGTGTGCTGACGTCTCCAACGATCCAGCGACTGATCATTGGCTTGAACGTAATTGACGAAGTCATACTTGAGGACAACGCCATCAGCATCATCGAGCGCCGGCTGGGTGTACCCCAGCTCCTTGATTATGTCTCTGGCGCGCGCACGGAGTGCGTCGGGTGGCTGATCGAGCTGCGTCATGCGGTAGATCGAGGTGAATTTCGTAAGCCAACAACAGAGCGCTACCAGTACGAAGACGCCCGCCAGCAAGGCAGCAGCAACCGGCGGCCTCAGCACGCCCGCCAGCGGCGCCGCGGCCACCATTTCCGGAGATGGCGTTTCTCCGGCGGCGAGTGCTGCTGCCAGTGGATCGCCGCCAGGCAGCGCCGCTGCTAACTGGAGTGCTGATGACGGACGCTGGGACGGATCTTTTTGCAGGCAGCGTTCGATTACTCGTTCGATCACCGGATCGAGATCTTGGACGATTGCAGTTGGGTTGGTGGGCGTCGCGTCGCCGCGCCTCAGTTTGATGAGTTCGTTCAGCGAGTTGGCCGCAAACGCTTTCTTGCCCGTGAACAATTCATAGAGCACAAGACCGAGCGAGTAAATGTCACTTCCGACCGAAAGCTCTTTTCCCGCCAGCTGCTCCGGTGACATGTACGCCGGCGTTCCGGCAATCGCTTCGTCCGCGGCAAACTCTTTTGTCAGTCCGGCCAAACCAAAGTCAGTAATGCGCACGTTGCCGTTGTCATCGATCATGACGTTGGCAGGCTTTAGGTCGCGGTGCAGCACGTCGCTGTCGTGAGCAGCGGCGACGCCGGCGCAAAGTTGGCGCGCGATCTGGGTGGCCTTGTCTGCGGGCAAACGTCCGATGCGCCGCAGCAACGACGAAAGCTCCTCGCCTTTGATGAACTCCATCGAGAGAAACAAGTGTCCATCTGCTTCTCCAATGTCGTAAACGCGACAGACATTTCGATGTGAAATCTGACGCGCCACTCGCACCTCACGATGAAAGCGTGCCAGCGCCGCACCATCGTCCCTTAAATGATCGGGAAGAAACTTCAGCGCAACTGGTTGACTAAGTTTCAGGTCGTCGGCGCGATAGACTTCACCCATCCCGCCTTTCCCTAGCAAGCCAACAATGCGATAGCGATTCGCGAGGATGGTGCCGGGAACAAAACGCGCGTCGTCGATGGAATCGTATGAAGTCGACGGCGAAGTTCTGGCTGACGATGGCGTGTCGAATATCTGGGTCGCGATGTCTTCGATGCTGGCGCCACATTTCGGACATTTGTCGGCACCGTCGAAAACTTCCGCCTGGCAGGAGGGGCAACGAGGTTTGGGGCTCATTGGCGGCGGATTTTAGCATGGTTTGTCTCCCTCTCCCGCTGGGAGACGGTTGGGGACAGGGCTTTTCGTGCGCTAATCCCTTCCCATCAGTCGCTTCCCAAGGGGAAGGCGAAGACGGCGATTATTGCGCGTTGGCTGTTAACGCTAACTGTTCGCTACAATGACTCGAATCAGACGGAGGGATTATGCCTGAGCTCAAGTACAAAGTTTTGTTGGTGGTGTTATTGGTGCTGGTGCTAGCGCTCGCGGTGGTTGCCAAACAGCGCAAGTTGCAGCGCATGTCGGCGGGGCCGTGGGCCGGTCCTAACATTCGGCTGACTGTCGAAGTAAAATCAGCGACGGTTGACTTTGCTTGCGCTCGCGGAACGATCGATGGTCCGCTTACGTTTGACAGCAAAGGACGGTTCACCTGGCACGGAACCTACTTTACTGAAGGTCCGGGTCCGACCCGCATCGATCAGGAAGCGGGCAATCCGGCGATCTATGCAGGCTCGATAAAAGGCGACATGATGACGCTGACGGTAAAACTGCTCAATACCAGTCAATTGGTGGATACGTTTACGCTTAAGCGCAATGCGGCGAGTCGGGTTTTCAAGTGCAAGTAGACGGGACAGATCAGCGATGACAGGGCGCGTGGCGCGAAAGTTTCTAATAACGGGTGAAGTGCAAGGCGTTGGCTACCGCTTTTTTGCGCAAAGAGCAGCGGCACGTCATCAAGTGCTTGGTCACGTACGCAATTGCCCGGACGGTAGTGTCGAAGTAATCGCCGAGGGCCCGGCCAAAGAGGTTGAAGAATTCAAACACGATTTGGCTGCCGGGCCGCAGTGGTCGCGCGTGCAACAGGTTGAAGAAATCAACCTCGAACCGACCGGACAGTACGCGAGTTTTCGAATTGAGCGGTAAGCGAAAAGCTTTGTACTTGGTACTTAGTTCTTTGTATTTTGTGATTTGCAGTTTGAACTTAGGCCTGTTCACATGCAACAGACAGGTTAACCAGGGACCAGGTACTAAGTTCAAAAACAAAATTCGGATTTCAGGGACCTAAATATCCCGACTACAAACTATGGACGATCTCAAAAAACTGATTCGCGAAGTGCCGGACTTCCCCAAGCCCGGCATTAACTTTTACGACATAACCACTCTCCTCAAGCATCCCGACGGCTTGCGCAAAACTGTGGACGCGCTGGCCGCCGAATACGAAGGTGAAAAAGTTGACACGGTAATTGGAGTGGAAGCACGCGGGTTTATTTTTGCTCCGGCGCTGGCTTATCACCTCGGCGCGGGATTCGTGCCGGTGCGCAAACCGAAGAAGTTGCCGGCCGAGTGCGCTTCAATCTCGTATGATCTTGAATACGGCCAGGACACACTTGAGATTCACAAAGACGCAGTCGGCAACGGTCATCGCGTAATTATTGCCGACGACTTGCTGGCTACCGGCGGCACCGCGAAAGCAGTGTGTGATCTGGTTGAAGGTCTCGGTGGCACTGTTGTTGGTCTAGTGTTTGTGGTGGAACTCGAATTCCTTCCCGGCCGGAAGAAGCTCGAAGGATACGACGTCAGGTCGTTGATCAAATATCAGTCGTAAGAAAACGTTCTTGGTACTTGGTGCTTTGTTCTTCGTTTTGCGCCCTGCAATTGGCGAGCGAACCAAGATCAAAGTACGAAGAACCAAGCTCGGCTTGCTCCCGTAGCTCAGTTGCATAGAGCGTCCGCCTCCTAAGCGGAAGGTCGCGCGTTGGAATCGCGCCGGGAGCACCAATTTTCAGTTTCCGCCCACACATTACGACTGCTAAACAACTCTCATTTCCAGGGGTAATTAGATGAAAAGAGATTTCGAATTAGTAAGGCTCATCCTCATGGAACTTGAAGGCGAGCAACAGGTGGATTTGTCCTCATACACTCGCGACCAGGTGAATTATCACAAGGCATTGGTCAAAGAGGCAGGTTTTGCCGAAGGAAGTATTCACTACCCTAGCACTCATCGAACTGATGTCCCCGACGCCGCCGTGTTGAAGCGCCTCACATGGGAAGGCCATGAGTTTCTCGACAAAGCGAAAAACGAAAAGGTCTGGAACAAGGCTAAGAGCATTATCACGGAAAAGGGTCTTGCGTTATCCATTGATGCTCTTAAGATTGCGTTGACGGAATCCGTAAAGCTCCTTTTGAGTTAGTCGATTGCGCTCACAAGACTCTAGAAATTCGCTAAGCTGTTCGTGGCTGTAGAGGACACGAGTCCCAATCCGAAAGAATCGGATGCGTCCTTCTCCACGCGCCCGAAGCAAAGTGATCCGAGCGACGCCTAGCCGCTTTGCCGCCTGTTTTTCAGAAAGTAAATTGGGGTGTCTTTTGGTTGCTTGCATAATCCTGGTGCATCTCAAGCCCTTTGCCGCGTCGTGCGCGAACGGAAAGAATGGGAAGGGAGCGGACGGGATGGCACCCGATGGCATAGAAGAGAAAATGTACGGTAGTTCGTTGGTGCTTCCGCAGGTTTGTGGAGATCACCCCTGTTGTAAAACACAACACCTAAAGTGCATGTAAAATCCAACACCCCCTACCGAAAACCGGATCGGATTACTTGCGTTCCGGATCAAGTTCGAGTTTCATCTTCTCGACGAGGCTATCAACATGCTCCTTGACGCTGCGCGTCTTCAGGTCAAAAAAGTTGGACATCGTCTCTTTGGTCGTGCCTTTCTCCATCCATGGGATCTCTACCAAGTATTCAAAGCTCACCTCCCTGCCGGCACGGGCTTCTATCAAAGTTTCCCGCTGAAGCTTCAGGCCGAGACTCTGGCGACGAAACACCGAGTCTTCGCGCTTAATTAGCCTAAGCAAGAGAGTTTGCAGCGTGTGAAGTGTTTCAGCCGTTTCCTGGCCGGGCGGCTCATCTGAGTCGGTAATGCCAAGCGTCTTTCGCCGGCGCGCGCCCAATGCTTCATCGAGCAGCTCGCGAATCACGGGAGCGTCCTTGCCTGCGCCCGTCGCCTCCATGATCGCCCGAACCTGATAAACCTGATCCATCCACATGTTGAAGGATGAAACATGTTTTGAGAGTGTTCTCTTCCTTCCTCGTGGTCTTATTGCCATACATCCTCCGCCTTATCGAAAAGCCCTGCGGAGTGCAAAAATAAAGCCACAAACTTAAGAGCCTTTGGAACTTGAGTAACTTCCCCAGTCCCGCAAGTTTCTTCATATGATTTGCTTTATCCTAGAGTTATTGAAAAGACGAGACTTAGAGGATCAATAAAGTTTGAAATCGCGTTCTATCTTGTCTGCCCTCCCCAGTTTGCTTCTTTATCACGTTCCCGCAAACTTTATCTCTGCAGATCGGACTCAAGCAGCGCATGTTTCTTGGCAACTAGTTGTAGTGACGTCGGCAGGAACGGGCGAGCGAGGCAAGACATGTGAAGGAAAGTAATAGATGCGAGGCGTACGATAATCGTCATTATGTAAGACCCGCATCTGCGAATGACATCGGTTTTTTGATGGCGAGCGCGATGCCAGATTACATAATGCCCGATTATCGGATGACCGTCCGATTCTTTTCAGGCTAGTAGCAACTTGGGGATCAGCCCAATACGCTGGGAAGTAAATCCAGGGTCAGGACGAGACTTTTCTCAATTCATAAATGCGCGTAACGATTTCTCGGAAGTTCTGCCACCGTGACCGCTGCTTGGCGGCTATTTCCGCTTCGTCCACTGCTGCTTTCCAACGCTCGTTCAAGAGATACCCCAACGCGTTTCGTGCATGCATTTCTGATGTGCCATCCAATAGGAACGGATCTTCCATCTCATGGCGTGCGTATTCTGTCCTTGCTTCATCGATTAGTGTTTGTACCGATCTCATCGCAGTTCTCCTTTGAGGGTGTCTAAGCGTACTTAGCCCGCATCCTCAGCGGCCTTGCTACTGATTCGCCTCGCTATGCATCTAAGAACATGGCGCCGTTGGATTTCTTTCCAGATGGCAGTTTTCTAAAATCTCTTTATCAAAAACAAGGAGGAACTCAAATCATGAAATTAAATTTTTCCAGCTTATTGAGAACACTCTTCCAAAAAGACTATTGGTCGTGTACAGATGAGGATTTGGCCAATGAAGCAACCAAACACAATATTCCGCATATCTCGATAGGAGGAGAACACGGGGAACATTGGTATATGGATCGAAGAAAAATAATAGATCAAACTCTTGATTAGAGATAATGCTTTGCGGACAAAAGAAACTACGATTATTTCGATAATTGCATTGCTAGTCTCGATTTGCAGTGTGCTTGTTGGTTTTTTCAAGCAGTAGCTGCCCTAGAAAGTGCGCGGCAAGGAAGCTTTTTCCTTGCCGCCTCTGTTTTCTGGTTTCTTAAGATCTTTGCATTAATCTCAATGACCATTTGTTTCGATGACTTCAACCAATAATCTTACGAGCAATTACCTTCTTCTCAGTTTTGTCTCTCGGTCGACTGCTTATTTGTAAATAGAATCAAAAAGTAGCTGGCTGTATTGCGCGTCTAGCGATTTCAGTGTTTTGTATTCCGCCAGGGCGGCAGCCCGATTTCCCAAATCGAGATAGCACTTTCCCAACAAGTAGTGCAATCGCGGTTTGCTTCCTTCATATCGAAATCCGGTGGAGAGACGCAAAGCTCTTGCATAGGCCTCAACTGCTTTCTGGTAGTAGCCCAACTGGCTATAAAACTCTCCAAGACTCTCTTGAATCTCGGGATCATCGGGGCTGAGGACAACAGCCTGCCCGAACGAATCCAGTGCCTCTCCGTATCGCCCGAGCTTCGCATAAGATTTCCCAAGCGATGAGTAAGTGGAAGCCATAGGCTCGAGTCGGATTGCTTCCAAGAATGCCTGAACGGCCTCCTCGTAACGCTCGCTCTGAGAGTATCCAAATCCGAGGGTCGAATGTCCCGCCGCGCGGTCAGGGGCTAATTCTACGGCCTTTTTGAATGCCGCTATCTGTTCCGCTCGTTGACCCGTGAATCCATAACTGCTACCGAGTTCGTCCCAAGCCTGCGGATCGTTCGGAAAGTTCCGAACCATATCTTTGGCGACCGATACTGCCTCGTCGTGCCGGTCAGCGATGTAAAGTTGGGTGACCAAATCGCGATAATCCGCGAACTGCGATTCCTTCCTTCCGACAATTTGGCGGTAAACCTCAATCGCTTCATCACGGCGATCACTGATTGACAGCGTTTGGGCATATGAACGCTTCACTTCAAGATCTCCGGGTTTCAGTTTGATCAAACTCTCCCAATAGACTGCGGATTCTTTGTAGCGACCCTTAGACTCCAACGTGAAGGTCAACGCGTTTAGCAGACTCTCCTCGGTGGGATAGGTCTGAACTCCTCTTCGGTAGGACTCAATGGCCTGCTCTGGATTGCCAATACCTTCGAATGCGCGTCCCTGGCACAAGAATCCTGCAGCTTTGCCCGCCTTAACCAGAGGGTCACAAACACCTAACGCACTCGGCAAGTCCCCGTTGATGGAAAGCCGTTGCGCTAGTAGCGCATAGGCCTCATATTGATCAGGAGCAAGTTCAATTGCTTTCCTAAGCGCCGCAGTGGCCTTGCCTTGCAGAACTTTATCATCGCGTAGCCTGCCGAGCCTCCATGCCGTTTGACCCAACTCACGCCAAGCGTCCGCGAGGTTAGAATCAACTTGGATCGCGGCTTCGAAAAACGACATTGCCGCCTGGAGCTTGGCTGCATTTTGCTCCCTGCCAGTTGACTTGAATTCCCCCACACGAATCCCCTCACTGTATAGTCTCTTCGCTTCGGCTAGAGAGTGCTCGCGGATTTCTGGCTTTGGGAATATCGGCATCGGCTCAATCCTTGCCGTTACCGCGGTTGGAAGATTCTTGCGTTCAACGATAGGAACTGCCCCAACTGGCGCGGACATCCGCTTGGTCAATCGCGCGACTGCCGCAGCAGGGATCATGAAATTCAGATTTTGGCCTCCCTTGAAAGAGCCCACCGCAACACCTATGACTTGACCCTTCATGTTGAGTACAGGTCCACCACTGCTACCGTGGGAAATGGGAGCGGTAATTTGTACCAAGATTGAACCGTCCTGGAAGCGACGAATTGCGGAGACAATCCCATCTGAAACGCTGCCTGACAATCCTTCGGGGTTGCTTACAACGAACAGTCGCTCGCCCTCTCGAGGAAGCACTGACGTTAATTGCAAAGGAACAATCTGCGAGATGTTCAATCCCGTTTCCAATATCGCGAGATCCAAATCCTTGTCAGCAACCAAAACGTTCTTCACTGCGTTCACGCTGCCAGTTCCCAGTCGGACAGTTATTCGCGCGGCTCCACTGATGACGTGGTTGTTGGTGACAATGCGACCGGCGGCGATACAGAATCCGCTGCCGGCGGCGAGAGGCTTTCCTGCTGAATTGTAAGTGACGATGAGAACGACCGATGGCTTGACTGCAGCAACGGTATCAGGCAGCGAATCCTGGCCAAAGGCGCTGCCGCTGAAGGAAAGCAGAATTGCCCCGAGCACTAAAAACAACAATGCGCTCATTGCAGGTCTTCGCCCGTCCCTATCAGGCTCATTCATCCGCTACTTCCTTCCACGCCAGTAACCGGGGCGGCGGTTTTGATGAGCGACAGCCAAGATCCGAATTTCTTCGCCGGACAGGGTATAGATTACCGAATATGGAAAGCGCTTCATGAGGTAGCGACGGCGGCCAAGACTCCGCCATGGCGAACCCAGTCCCGGGTGCTTTAAAAGGGCATTCACTGATCGTTCGAATTCAGCCAACAAAGATTGCGAAAGACTGTTACCTGCGCGCTCCCGATAAAACTCGGCAGCGTCCCGAAGGTCTTGTTGCGCCTCCGGGTGCAGCGAATAATTCATTGAAACTCCGCTTTCAGCTTGGCTAGGGTTTCGGGACCCGGTAGTAAGGAAACCGCTCCACTTTCTATCTCAGCCTGACGCCGTTCGACTTCGGCAGCCCAGGCTTCCTCGACCTCTGGGTCAACATCAAGCGTCGCTATGAGCCGCTCGACTAATCTAGCGCGTTCGCCGGGCGACAGATGCAGAGCTGCGGCCTCCAGCGTTTCTACTGTTTCCATTTCCAATGGCATTTGTCTCCTCCTCACTTAGCGTCAGTTTACCATCTCAGCCGGTTCTGGCTGCACTGTTCCTTCAGCATTGAACACATTGAGCGCTGCCGCTGCCCGTTTCGCTGTTTCCACGTTCGCGTTGACATAGCGATAGGTTGTATTCGCTTGTGTGTGTCCAAGGACGCGGCCAGCTTCGGACAATGGAATGTGAGCGCCCACCAGTCGCGTAGCTGCTGTGTGTCGCAGGTCGTGAAACCGTACATCTTTGCTTTCATCATAGTTGCTCCAGTGGTCCAAGAATGCTGACCTCAGCAATGCGAAAAGGTTTGCACACACATTCGCACACAAGTTGGTTGATATTAGCAAAGGGGTCAAGTGAGTTGCGGAGATGTCGTAGAGACAGATCAGTCACTGAACTCGGACTGATCGCGCGATTTGTGATGCACAGAGATAACTCAAGTAAACGTCCTCGGACTGACTCCTAAGCGGAAGGCCGGCGTAAAATCGCGCCCGGAAGTGGCGGATTTCCTTAGTTGGTCCAACTTTTCTTGACACCGTTGGCCCGCGGTTGTTATACCAAAATCCTCAAGTTCCTTTCTGCGTAAGTCTTCTTTCTAACCCCCCTTCGGAAAGTCAGGCTTATTCACTCTTGCAACAGCCGGCTCCACGCCGCTTAGGAGGCCCTCAAATGAAAGTTTCAAAACACTTACTTCCACTAATATCAACGTCTCTTTTAATCGCTTGTTTTCTTATCTCAGCTGCAGCTCAAACGGCGGACGATAAGTCGAGGTTGGCATCAGTGTCGGCGCTCGGGTCGAGTGTCAGATGGGACGTATCCACGCCTCGTGCCGGTGCAACCCTGACAGTTTCCGCCCCCGACGGCCGTGTCTTCAGCAAAGAATTTAAGGGAAACACTGCCCCGGAATTCATGATGTCTGACAGCAAAGGCGAACGCTGGCCCGATGGACAATACACTTACGAGTTGCGCCTGAGTCCCGTCCTGTCGCAAGCCGCTCGCGACATACTCAAGGTAAATCGTGGCAAAGATGATGATCCTGAAGAAGTGCGCGCGGCGCGCAAACGATTAACACCTACTCTCGTTGAATCGGGAAGCTTTGCGATTCTTAATGGCGCGGCGGTGGTCGCTGGATCCATGGAAGAGCCCGGCCGGCGGCCGTCAGTCAAGGCTACCGAACGCTCTGCGGAACCAGGCACGAGTGTCTCTGTTACCAAAGCAGAACAACATCACCCACTGCGCGTGATGAGACCCGACGATGTGATTCCTGACGATCTGATCGTTCAGGGAAGCGCCTGCGTTGGGCTCGACTGCGTTAACGGCGAGGTTTTTGGCTTTGACACTATCAGAGTCAAAGAGAACAACACGAGGATCCAGTTTGACGATACAAGTGCAGCTGGTTTTCCGCTCAACAACTGGCAGATCAGAGCTAACAGCTCAGGCGCTGGCGGCGCCAGTTTTCTGGGGTTCGTCGACCAGGGCGACGCGGGAAATTCCGAAACGGGCACCATTGTATTTGAGGTCGACGCAGGCGCACCGGCAAATGCACTCAAGGTGAGTAGTGGCGGCAAGGTTGGACTACGCACGGCTACTCCAGTTCTCGACGTGCATGCAAACACCAGCGACACGCCTGCCATGCGCCTCGAACAAAACAACAGCGGTGGTTTTACAGCACAGACTTGGGACGTCGCCGGCAACGAAGCTAACTTCTTCGTCCGCGATGTAACGGGCGGCTCGCGGCTACCGTTCCGCATCCGTCCCGGCGCGCCAACCAGCAGTGTCGACATCGCTGCCTCAGGCAATGTTGGTATTGGCTTCGCGAGTCCGGAACTTCGTCTTGATGCACGCGTGGCAAACACAACCACGGATTTTACTAACAACGTCACTTACGCCGCCGGTATCGGAAACTTAAGCGGCAAACGCATCACCATCGGTTACGACGAGACTGGTCAAGACATCGGCGTGATCCAGTCGGTCCAGACTGGCGTCGGCTTCAAAAATCTCGCGCTCAATCCGAACAGCGGGAATGTCGGCATCGGAACCACGGCGCCGACTGACACGCTTTCGGTAAACGGAACGGCCAGCAAAACGGGCGGTGGAGCGTGGGCCGTCTTCTCGGATGAACGCCTGAAAAACATCAAAGGCGATTTCACCAGCGGACTTCAGGCCATCATGAAGCTGCAGCCGCTGCGCTATGAATACAAGCAGAACAACCCGCTTGGTCTCAGAATGATCGGGGAACAAATTGGCTTTGGCGCGCACGCGGTGCAACAGGTCATTCCTGAAGCAGTTACCGAAGACGCCAGCGGCTACTTGAAGATCAACAATGATCCGATCCTCTGGACCATGCTGAACGCCATCAAGGAACAGCAAAAACAGATTGAGCAATTGCAGGGAGAAGTAAAACGCTTGCGGGCAACCTCGCGTCGCCACAGGTAAGAACTCAAGGCTAGTCTTTTTCTTCCCTTCCCTTTGGGAAGGGGACGGATGGAGAAACGGCCGGCTCCGCCTAATAAGCGGGTCGGTCGTTTCTTTTTTCAGCCAGATCCGTCAAGAAATTTTTTGCGATGTTGCGGTTCGGGCAGCATGCACGACTCAAACTTTCCGAAGACACGGTAGCGGTTGCCGGCGACAAGCTTGTACGCGAGATCGCGCAACGGTCGTGGAAAGACACGTCCCGCTCCGGCAAGTTTCCAGATCCCACCGAGTTTGACGAGCATAAAAAGAATCGCGTCGGAACGAGCCAGCAGGGCTTCGTCAGGAAGCCCGTAATTCTTCACCAGGTAAACTGTGTCGAGGTCCTGGGCGTCACGGCCATGGCGTGTTAACAGTTCACCCGCAAACTCGCTTTGCAGGGATGCAAATCTAAACGTGTCGTCGTAGTCATGTTTCAAGAGAAACTGAACCAGACGATTGCAGAGCCCGCAAACGCCGTCGTAGAGAACTATCGGATGTGAATCAGGAGTAGGCACAACACCTCAAGTCTCGGAACGTGAATCCGCCGGCAGCGGGCAGGCCTTTGATGATCTGTTCGTCGGTGAAAAATCGCGAAGGCGTCAAATCACCCGGCAAAGGATCGCAAGGCAGGGCAGCTTCGGTCACGCCTTCCGAGAGAATCCGAACTTGCGCCCGCGCGACCAGCGGAATCTTCATGGTCAACTCCCAAAAGACCGCGAGCGTGTAATGAAACCATAGCGGTGCATTAATCAGTAGCGGCTGGCGACCGACGATCCGGGCAACTCGCAAAACGGCTTCCTTCAAATACAATTCTTCCGGACCGCTGACGGCGAGCGTTTGCCTCGACAGTCTGCCATCGGCCAACGCCGCGCTCAGGACGTGCGTTAGGTCGTCAACGGCGAGCGGGCGAATTCCCCTCTCCTTGAAACCAACCATCGCGAACAGCGGAAACGTATACAGGGCGTGGCTCAGATGATCGAGCATATGATCGCCTCGTCCATAAACCATGCTGGCTCGGATGATGGTGTAATCGAGTCCCGAAGTCCGCAGCACTTCTTCCGCTGCAAATTTTGATTCATGATAAGCCGATCCACAGTTCGGACGTGCTCGCAGAAAACTCATCAGCGAAATTTTTTTTACTCCCGCTAGCTTCGCTGCCTCGATGACGTTGCGCGTGCCTTCAACATGCACTCGCTGGTAAGTTTGGCCACCAATTTCGCGATTAATTCCCGCGCAGTGCGCCACCGCGTCGCAACCGGTAAATGCTTCTGTCAGCAGCGCGACATTAGACAGATCACTTGGAAAGAACTCCAGTCCCGGCGGATCGGTTTCTGGCCGGCTGTTGCGAGCGAGCAGCACTACCTCCGCTCCGTTGGCAATTAGCCGCTCGGCCAGGTGACTACCGATGAATCCAGTTCCACCAGTTATCGCGATCTTCATGACTTACTCCTGCGGTTCCGATTTCGCAGAACCTGTGTCGGACACACGGCACTAAGGAAATCACCCACCACCTCCGCCACGTGTTCTGGTTCCAGCTGGTAAACAATGCGATTGCCTTCGCGACGTTCGGCCACGAGGTCGGCGCCTTTCAAGATAGACAAATGCCGCGAAATCGACGGGCCAGAGATGGGAAATCGTGCGGTTATCTCACCCGCCGAAAGCTCGCCGTCTTTGAGCTCCTGCAGGATCTGCCGTCGCGTGGGGTCGGCCAGGGCTTTGAAAACTCGCGCAACAGATTTCATCAATGGCAATTTAGCTATTTTGCTAAATTATGTCAAGCGACGAGGCGTTGAACCTCGCGGTGAAAGGAATGGCTATTTGAACTCGAAGGAATTCAGGTAGTCGTTGTAAGTCTGGTCCCAGTGATTGACTGTTTTTTCGGGACCGGTGAGCTTGATGAAGTATGAGCCTTTGGGTGTCTCCACAATGGCCCCGCGCAAGCGATACATGCTCGCGCTGTTTTTTGGCGCGCTGTCTTGCGACATGCCGCCTGAATAAGTGCCGCGCACATCAACTGTGGTTACCTGTAAGCCGTTAACGGTCATGGCGCCGGTTTTGGCTTTGTCCTTCGATTCAGATCCGTCAGGCTGTTTCACCTGACCCACCCAACGATCAATGTTTGCTTGCGGCGTGCCACCCTGACCCGGACCGAAGTAATAGACCACCAGCAACGCGTCTTCCGTGTCGCCCTCAGCTTGCGGAAGCTTGTATTGAGCTAGCCGCATGTCAGACGTCGGCTTCTCGACAACCCAACCTGGCGGAACTTTGAAGTGCACGTCGCCGGCGGCGTTCGGGCCCTGCGAAGCGGGAACCGCCAGCGGAGTTTTGTTTTGAGATTCGATTGCCGCCGAGTTCTTTGAACAGCCACTGAACACGGCGAGAGTGAGAATCAAAAGAATTGTCTTTAGCATTTGTTTTGTCATGAACTTAGGGCTCGGGAGTCGAAAGTAAATAAACCGCAAACGACGCTAGCCAGTGTTCGCCGGCGTAATCGCCGCTCGCCACGTGCGCCAGGGCATCCTGGGCGTGGGCGTTCGCAGAGTTTGCCAAAACCCGACGCGCCGGATCGGTGCGCGGCAACGCGTTTGCGATGTTACGCATGCACCAGGCGCGGCTTAGATTCAAACCATCAAGGTGCACTAACTTCGGATCGCTGCGGTCACTGACTATCGCCGGCTTGACGAGACTTGCCGGTTTCCCCGCCGCAACCTGCGGCAGGAACGAATCGAACCAGCGACGAAATTCTGCCGGCTTCATGACGCGCCGCATGAGATCAGCTTCCATCAGTGCCGGTGAAAAGAAGTCTTCGCCCCCTGGCTCCCAGGCGCCGGGATAGTTTCGGTCGTTCCCAAAATACGTGCGACTTCGTTCAGCTATCAAAGCAGTTAGTTTTTCGTTGCCACTTGTCTTCGCGTAGTCGAAAGCGAAGGCCAGCCCGAACGCAGTGTTCGGATGAACGCCAGTACGAATCGGGTAAGTCTGCTTCGGCAGAAACGACACGTACGACTCAACCAGCGTGTCAGCCAGCGGCTGAATGTTCCTGGCCCAGGCTTTTGTGTCGGTGTCGGTCGACAACGACAACTCCTCGGAGAGTTTCAACAGCCAGGCCCAGCCGTAGGTCCGTTCAAAAGATTGGCGGTTTTTCTGTTTCAGGTAGGCAACTTCCCCACTGATGTTTTCGGCACTCAGGTTGTCACCCAAAGCTTTGCGAATAGCGGGCGCGTCGGGAAGATTTGGAAAAAGACGCAACAAACGCACCAGCATCCAATGACCGTGGACCGACGAGTGCCAATCAAAACAACCGTAAAAGGCGGGATGTAGCGTCCGCGGGTTTTGCACTTCCGGACTATCGTTCATCACATGGTCAAGCTTGTTTGGATATTCCCGGGTGACGCATTTCAACGCCAGCTTCGCAAAGTGCGATGCTTCCGATTCTGTGAGCGACAAGTTCGGTGGGTTGTTGTTCTTCATCTGAGCGTTTGTTGGACCAGCGACGAAAGGAACACTGCTGACTAAGAAAACGGCCGCGAATATTTTTTTCAGCACTGATTCTCCGATCATTCTATCTTCATCAATACCGGTGCGACGGTCGACCAATATGGATATGTGGACCGGTGGCCGTTCCCGGTATCGCCTGGCGAAACGCTAGAAACGGAATGCCGTTGGCGCGCAGAAAACTTAACAGCGCCTGGCCCTCAGCACCATCTGGATGGAGCGAAACGTCCATGGAGTTGTGATGATCCAGCCGCCAGCGATCGTGAATGGCGCCCTGGCCAAACACCGCGACCGGCAATGGCCGCTTGAAGGTGTCCTGAAAAAAACGTTGAACTTTCCAGGCGTCTGACAATGCCCAGGCTGCGCCGCCATTGTAACGAATCATCGCCGTGTTACTCACCAGCGCGCCGCGCCGCAGCGGTTGGCTTTTCGCCATCTTCGCTTCTGCTTCCGCCTCGAGGAGGGTGTCGGCAATCTGCGAGTCCGCGCTTTTTTTCCGGGCGTCAACATCGGCAATCTTTTCTTTAGCTTGTGACAAGGCCGCTTCAGAAGTTGTTAACTGATTTCGGGAGATCAGTCCTTCAGCAAAAAGCTGCTGCGACTTCTGGAACTCAGCTTCAGTCTTGGTAACGTCCTTCTCGTAGCTGGCCCTTAGCTTCTCCAGACTGGCCTGGTAATCCTTCGTCGCCTGGATGTATTCCTCGCGAAGCTTTGTAAGTTCGTCGACGGGCTTCTTGGGTATCGCTTTGTTCTTGGTAGTTTTTGCCGGCTGCGTTGTAGGTTTTGGAGTCGCTTTGTTCGACTTCTCCTGAGCCAGCAACGATGTGCTTAACAGCAACAACATCGCGCCGGCTCCCACTTTTCTCAAACCCTTACTCATGATTGTCGCACTCGCAGTTCCAGCTCCGAGTTTACTTCTCCGCCAATGAGAATCGCGATTCCGGTAAAGTAAAACCAAAGCATGAGCACAATCAAAGCACCCAGCGATCCATAGGTGACGCTGTACGAGTTGAAAAAATGCAAATACAACCGGAATGCAAACGAGATGAGAAACCAAAGCACCACGGCGGTTGCAGCTCCGGCGGTAAACCAGCGACGCTTGGGTCGTCGATCGTTGGGAGCAAAGTAATAAATCAGATCGAAGGTTAGCAGCATGAACAGCAGCGCAAACACCGGCTGAAGAATTTTCCAGACGAACGCAAACACCGAGCTCATGCCGAAGTAGGCGGCAGCCTTGTCTCCAAGATTTCCGCCAAAGAAAACAACAGCGAGCACGGTCACGATAAAGATCGAAACTGCAATCGTCAGCAGGATGCAGGTCAATCTTACCCGCCACCAGGGCCGCGTTTCCTTAACACCGTAGGCGACGTTCAAGGTGTCGCTGATGGCGCCCATGCCGTTTGACGCGGCCCATAGCGCGGCCAGAATTCCGAGTGATAGTTTGCCACCGCCGCGCGCCTTACTGATCTCGTCGAGCGTCGTATGCACCAGCGTTACGGCGGCCGAAGGCATGACGGTTGCGAGGTAAGAAAGCAACTTCTGCCGCAACTCCGATCCCGCCTCGGCAAAGTAGCCGAGCAGCGTCACCAGAAAGAGCAGTAGTGGAAACAGTGCTAAGAGAAAATAGTAGGAGAGTTGGGCGGCGCGCCCGAGGATATCGTGGTCTTGGAGGCGAGTCCGGAGTGAGCCGGCAAAAGATTTCCAATTCAAAGCAGTTTGGTCTTTAGTCTTAGTTTTTTTCGACTTTGTGCTTTGATCTTTGTGCTTCGCAGTTTTGCTTCGGGCTTGAGTAAGCGCCGCAGTCGTCTAACCCCCAAGCAAAATAATCTAAAAATAAAGAACAAAGTTCAAAGCACAAAGTTCAAAAAACCAAGTTCAAGAACCAATACCAAAGCCAATGGCCAAGACATTATTTGACCATGGTGCCGGTACGCTTCCAACGAGTGTTGAGGAAAAAGTTAATAATAGGATTGCTATCGGCGGGCGCGCTTTCGTCGTAGGACCAATAAACAAACATAGCGCGACCGATTACCAACTCGCGCGGCACGAAGCCCCAGTAGCGGCTGTCTTCGCTGTTGTTTCGATTGTCGCCCATGACAAAGTATTTCTCCGCCGGAACTACAACTTCTCGTCCGTCGCCCAGGTGGTCCTTCTTGAAGATTGGATAGTCTTCTTCAACAAAATCAGGATTATAGTAAACGTCGTACGGTTCGCCCGCCTTTCGGGCGCCGTCAGTCCTCAGTTCGAGCGGCGCCTTCGGGTTGGTTTCCATCGCTTCGATTTGATGTTCCGGCAACGGTTGGCCGTTAACGACGACGGTCCTGCCATCCATCCGGATGTGATCACCAGGTACACCAATCACGCGCTTCACATAGTTGGTTACTATCGGCCGGTTATCGGGACGGGCATCGCGGCTGGGATCAAAACGATTGCCGGGATATTTAAAAACGATGATGTCGCCACGTCGAATTTCGCGCTGCGGCAGAAATGGCAAACTCTTGCCCGGTGCGAAGATGAACTTATTCACCAGCAGATGATCACCGATGGTGATCGTGTTCTGCATCGAGCCCGTTGGAACTTTGACTGCCTGCACAATGAAGGTCATGCCAAACAGAGCCATGATCACTGTGACTACAGCTGACTCAAAATACTCACGCCAGACTGATTTTGGCGGCCCCGCAGGTTTAGTCTCCGTCTCAGGAACGGGCGCCGAACCATGGCCGTTGCGACTAAAAACACGGGCGAATGGAGATGCTTTCGGAGCAGCCTTGGTCTCGTCCACGGTTGAACCCTGCTGATCAGTAGAAGTGCTCATTATGAAATCATCCTAGATACGTTAACTGCAGCGGTCAAGTTTGAATTTTTCGGATCGGGATCAAACCCAATCAGACCGGGTTATTCGCTCTCATGAACGCGAGCGCTTCCTTCGCCGCGGCTGCTTCCGCTGCTTTCTTAGAACGGCCCTCAGCCCGTACCTTCCCGTTGTCCCAACTTACTTCAACGTGAAACGTTCGCTTGTGCGGCGGACCAATGGCTTCCACCACCAGGTACTTCGGCGCCTGACGCCGCTCGGCCTGGAGTTTCTCCTGCAACATTGTCTTATAGTCAGCCTCAGCGGCGGCCGTGGGCGTGACCTGCTGCAGTTCTTCTACCAACGCACTCTGAACAAACTTCGTCGCCGATTCAAGATCGCCATCGACAAAAATGGCTCCCACCAATGCCTCAAACACATCTGCCAGCAACGCATCTTTGCGTCGCCCGCCGCTCTTCTCTTCACCGCGTCCGAAGCGCAGGAAGTCGCCGAGATTCAAACGTAGCGAAGCGCCGGCTAACGTCGGGGCACTGACGAGCCGATGCTTCATGCGCGAAAGTTCACCCTCAGTACCCTCGGGATACGCCTTGCAAAGATAGTTCGCGACTACCAAACCAAGCACTGAATCGCCAAGGAACTCGAGTGCTTCGTTGTGTAGTTGCCGGGCTTTGTTTTCCGCGCCGGGCGCCACTTGCTCGTGGGCCCAGGAACGATGGGTGATGGCGCGCTCGAGTAGAGCACGATTTTTGAATCGGTAGTCGAGAATGCCTTCCAGCACGTCGAGGTCCGGAAGTTTGATTCCCTGTTTCTTCAAGGCAGGCTCAGATGAAATAAAGCCGGAAGCATCGTCTAACGCGACAAAGCTTCCGGCTGGTTAATCGTTTTGGCAACTACAAAACTCAGTGACGTCGATGATTATTACGCGTCTTCGGTTTGACCGGCTTAGGGTCATTCGCAGACGTGTTAGCTGGCGTAGTTGTTTTCGGCGTCGTAGTAGTAGCTGCCGGAACCGTAGTGGTAGTCTTCGCCGGCTGAGTCGCCGTACCGGTGTTCATCGCTGTTCCGGTTGGGCTGGAGCCCGTTGGGGCAGGCGTGCCGGACGTGGTCGGTGCCGACGCAGGCAATTCCGTCAACGGAGTTGGCTCGGGTGGCAGCGGTGTCGTGAGCACACTAGCGAGCAGCTTAGGCAAGTCAGTGTCGGCGCCTTGGTGGCGATACTTGTACCAGGTGGTAAGGCTCTCCATCCAATCCTTCTTATTGGTGGCATATTTCGGATCATTACCTGCCAGCGCGACAGCGCGAGCGTAAGCGTCAACCATTCGATCGATTACTTGCTGCACGTTTGCCAACGCTAGTTTGCTTTCCGGCGTTTCGTTCTGATTCTCAAAGCGTGCTTTGTAGTCTGCCGACAATTTCACGTAAGGACCGGTCTCATACGACAAACCAATGAAGTAGTAGATCCAGGGATCCTTTTTGAAATCGGATTCGGATTGCGCTGCTTTGATCAGCCACTTCAGCGATTCCTGGGGATTTCCCTTAAGGCTAAAACGGCCCAGCGAATTGTAGAGATAGCCAAGCGTGTCGTCCTTACCCTTGAACGGGGCCCACGACTCCGGCGCTTTGCCGGCTTCAATCATCTGAATGGCTTTCCGCAGGTACGTGTTCGCGTCAGCGTTGTAGGCATCGCTCTTCAGCGTCACGGCGGCCATGTAGCTGCCATAACCCATGTCGATAATTACGCGGAGGTTTTCCGGCTCATCCGCGAGAATCTGTTTGGCAAGCGCCAGTCCCTCGGGATACTTCTTTTCGCCGTAGATTAGCGGAGCCACTTTGAGCTTCCGTGCTTCTTTCTCATAAGCGGCGGTCCATTTCTTAAGATAGTCTGGAATTTGACCCGTCTCGGCAGGGCAGCCATTCAAATACTTCATGGCGGCGTCATACGCTTTTGGCGAATCAGTGGTGCGATACTTGGTGAAGTCCGCATACCAAGCCTGCTTGCTCTCATCCGTACACTGGCCTTGCGCAGCGGCCGGTGCTTGCGCGTTAGCTTCCGTCGTGTTCACAAACGCCGGCACTATTACCAACATCAGCGCGGCGGAACTTACCAACGCCTTAATAATCTTTTTCATTAGTAGTCAGGACCTCCAGGTACTCTCTTCCAGCTGTCTTCGTGGGGGCCAACTCGTGGCTTGCCAGCGTCGCAAACGACGCCACACTAAGATGCGGACCTGCAAATGCTGGTTGCCGATCTGGCGCTACTGGGTTGCGGTGGCGTTCAGGAGAGAAACCACAATTTATTCAGATCAAATCGTACCCCAAAAAGAACGTCCGCAATATTCCTGCAACTCTCGTTTCACTGTCAAGGCAAGAATGGTCATACCTGACAGAAAAAACGTCCAATGAAAAGCTTTTGCGCCGGCGTCTCGCATCAGTTTACGAGGCTCCGGCGCAAATTGGTTTTACGGCGATTGCAAGTCGCTTACAAATCAGGGGGATTACGGCATATCCTGCGTTCGTCGCGGTCTGTCGTCCGGCTGTGGCTGGTGGGGTTTTACTGAACCCTTCCCAGGCGCGGTCGACTTCGGAGCATCCGACTTCTGGGCCGGTGTGGTAATGGGATTGATTACGCGCTTGACGTTCGATGGCGCATTCGCGGGAACCAATTTGTGGGTCGGTGTCGGTGTCGGTGTCGCCGTAGCGGTCGAATCATCCGCAGTTTGAGCGTCCTGATCCGCGATCATGTCGTCGCCTTCTTCGTCGCCAACTTCCTTTTCTTCGTCGTCCGGAGTTGAGGCAATCTGGAGATTGGTCGGCGTACCGAAACGGTTGTGCAGGTCCCGATAAATTTGGCCCGCAACCGCTGCCGGCAGGTGATGGTGAGCGTCAGTACCACGAGTGACCACGACCACGGCCAATCGTGGATTAGCCAACGGCGCATAAGAAGTGAACAGGCCAACCCAGCTACCGCCGCCGCCGTTGCAGGTACCGGTCTTGCCAGCGACAGTCTGTAATGGGTCATACGCTCGTCGGCCTGAGCCGTAGTTAACGGAGCCGATCATTCCCGGAACCATGCGCTGTAAGACATTCGCGTCAATGTCCAACTTGCGACGCACTTTTGGTTTGAATTTGGCGTCGATGTCTTGCGTGTTTGGAACCTGCGGCGCCAGCAGCTTTCCGCCATTGGCCATCGCCGATACCAGGGTTCCTAACTGCAGCGGCGTAACTTCAAAGCCGTCTGCATAAGAAAACATTCGATGCATCTGGAATCCCGGCTTCATTTCCGGTAAGCGACCGGAGAACTCAAACGGGACGTTCGCACCAGTCTTTTCGCCGAGCCCGAGCTCCTTCGCATAGTGGATCATCTTGTCGAAACCAACACCACTACCGACGCGTTCGAAGTAACCATTATCGGAGCGGGCCAGTGCGCTATTTAGATCCCAACGCCCACCCGCTGACGTTTCAGTAATCTCTGAAGCAGGAATTACATTTTCAGAAAGGCCAGCAACACCAGTAACCAGCTTGATCGTTGAGCAAGGCTTGAAACCTCGACGCGCCGCCCATTCCTGGTTAACCATGGAATAGACTTTCCCGGTGATCGGATCCATAACGACAACAGTGCCCGCGTGATTGCCCAACGCATTGACGGCAACTCGACGCACTTCCGGATCCTCTCCCGCCAGGTTGTCACGCGCGATCATTCCCTGCACTTCGTCACGGAGCGCCTTATCAAGCGCACGTTGTCGAGCGATGGCGGCCTGACGCGCTGCTTCCGCACGGCGTCGCGCTTCGAGAAGTTGGCGTCGTCTACTTCCACCAAACTTCCGCATCTCGGCGGCACGTTCGCGCTTGGTGAGTGATCGACCAAGACGTCGCTCGCGCGCCTTTATTGCGGCACTCTCTTCACGCGCGGTCTGGGCCTGTAAACGGCGAAGCTCTTTTCGTGAGAGACGCGCGACTGTACGCGACTTCCCGCCACGTCGGTTGCGTGCCGAAGATCGCTCGTCACGTTTAGCTGCGCGTCGATCTTTGGCGGAGAGTTTCCGGCCCCTCTCTGCTCGCGCGCTACTGTGTTTCGAAGTCTTGGTGGCCTTGGCCTTGGCGCGTGAGTTACTCTGCAGGCGTTTTTTGGCAGCAGCTGATATCTGGAAAGGAAGTATAAGAAGTACGCTAAGTATGAATGCGAAACCAAGAAGACGGGGACTGCGATTTGTAAAAGTCATCAGGGGTCAAATTACCTTTCTACGGTTTTGTAATGCTCACTGCGCGCGCCTCGCTGAAAAATCTACGCGCATGCACTCAAGAGTTTTGAAAATCGGCTCTAAAGTGCAAATACCCTGGCAATCGAGAGCTACAAACGCCCTTACAAAAACCCTTGTTAATTACGGACCATTCGGCCCTTCTACTTGAGGCGGGAGTTTCCCAATTTTGGCGGTCCCTGGGGACATTGATTCGAGACCGCGGCAACTATACCATCTGAAATCGGACCCGGCAACAGAAAAGTAATCTTTCGCACAGAACTCGCAACATTGGACTCTCCCTTTCACCCTGCTTAGTAGAATGAAAGGGCCAAGGTAACAACGATCCCAGGTTGCGTCACGTCAAAATCTCATGAAAGCACTTCAGGCCATTAACAGTTTTCGTGCGCGACTGGTTCTGCTGCTGGCCGTGTTGCTCGGCATCACGCTCTATGTGCAGTACTACGTAAATCTGCAGTCAGCAAAACGCAACGCACGCATGCTCGTCGAGCAGGAACAAGCGATCATGGCCGGTGTTGCGCTTGGAGTTAACAGCATCAGCAGCAATAAGTATCTCGACCAGATGAAGAGCAACGTCCAGGAGCCGCTGCTCGATGAGCACGACGGCCGCGTCCGTAATGTTCTGGTCGTCGACAACGCCGGCGATGTTCTGGACAGTCTCAGCAAAGACTACGCACCGCGCAAGAACCCCGACGAGAGTCCTTTGTACGTCAGAATAAACGCAGTATCTTTGCCGCCACTCAGTCCAGCAGTTGAACTAACGGAAGACAACGCGCCCTTGCCCACCTGGCTGACAACTGCCCGCGTACCGCAAGCGGGTGAGCCGGGCGCATTTTATTTTCCGGTGCAAACGCAACAAGGCCGCTGGTATGTCATCGTCGTGCTCGGTTCGGCTAAGACGATGAACGACATTCTCGAGCGTCAGGCTTACCGATCCGCCCAGTACACACTCTTGCTGCTGCTGGTCACTACGCTGGTTACGGGATTGTTTGTGTGGCGCTTCACGCGCCCGATCAAAGATCTATCCGTCGCCGCGCGGAGAGTTGCCACCGGCGACTTTGCTGTCCGCGTCGCAACGGATCGTCACGATGAAATCGGCGCGCTCTCCGCGGATTTCAATGAAATGACTGCAGGACTCGGACGCGCGCGCGAGTTAGAGTCGAAACTTCATCAGGTGGAGAAGGCGGCGGTTGTTGGCCGGCTGGCGGCAGCCATCGCTCATGAGATTCGGAATCCGCTAAACTACATAAATCTAACGCTGGATCATTTGCGCTCTTCCTTCGCCCCTGAAGACCCCGCGAAACGTCAGACATTCGAGCGCTTGGCCGATCAACTGAAGACGGAAGTGCAGCGAATTAACCGTCACATCACCGATTTTCTGAAGTATTCAAGACCTTCGGCGCTGCAGCTTGAGCCGCTGGATCTCAGGCATGAAGCCGAGGATGCTGTGCGCGTTATTGCCGGCCAGGCGGCCGAAAGAGGCGTGACCACGACCGTGACCCAGGAAGGAGCGCTGCCACTCGTCACTGCTGACCGCGATTCGCTCCGATCGGTTTTCACTAACCTATTAATTAATAGTCTCGAAGCAATCGACGGCGATGGCGGCACGCTGGAGGTCGTGGTTGGACCCGAAACTGATCAACGCAACCGGGCACGTGTTGAAATTCGTGACTCCGGCAGCGGCATTCCCGCGGACGACATTGCTAAGATTTTTGAACCATATTATTCGACCAAAGAAACAGGGACGGGCCTCGGACTTGCTATTGTCAAAAAAGCAATTGATGATCACAAAGGTTCCATTAGCGTAAGCTCAAAACAAGGCAGCGGGACAACGTTCACGATAATTCTGCCGATACAAGGAGAAAAGGATGAAGGCTGAGGGATGAAGGATGAACAAGGACCGGAAATGCGGTTCTGATTCATCCTTCATCCTTCCTCCCTCCTCCCTTAAGAAGATGGCGCGTAAAAGCATATTGGTAGTTGATGACGAAAAGTCGCAGCGTGAAATTCTGGAAATGATCTTGTCTGAAGCGGGCTACGACGTGACCACGGCGTCGTCAGGCGAAGCGGCAATTAAATTCGCGAAAGAGCGACGCTTCGATCTGGCCCTGACCGATCTGAAGATGACCGGAATGGACGGCATCGAGCTGTTGCAACACCTGCTCGGAATTGATTCCTCGATCATCGTGATTCTTTTGACCGCCCACGGTTCGATTGATTCGGCCAAAGAGGCCCTGCGACGCGGCGCGTTTGAGTATCTCGAAAAACCTTACGACAAAACAGTACTGCTCGAAACCATTGAACGGGCGCTGAAAAAGCTTGACGAGCTCGACACCGAAATAATTTCCGCCTCGCCCAAAATGGAATCCGTCAAGCGAATGATTCTCAAGGTGGCGCGCTCCAATTCCACCGTTTTGATTCGCGGCGAGTCAGGAACAGGAAAAGAACTGATCGCGCGCGCCATCCACAACCAGTCGCCGCGTGCACAGGACATGTTTCAGGCAGTCAACTGCGCGGCCATCAACGAAAACCTGCTCGAGTCGGAACTCTTTGGCCATGAAAAGGGTTCGTTTACCGGCGCACACGCTGAGAAAAAGGGGCTGTTTGAAATTGCCGATCGCGGCACGTTGTTTCTCGACGAAATAGCTGAACTCGACGTGGCCATGCAGGCGAAGTTACTGCGCGCCTTACAGGAACGGAAAATCAGACGAGTCGGTGGCACACACGAAATCAGTGTCGACGTCCGCGTTATCGCCGCGACGAATCGTGACCTCAGGGCGATGGTCACTGACGGCAGATTTCGCGACGACCTCTATTACCGCATCAACGTTCTATCGGTAGACGTTCCCCCGCTGCGCGAACGCCGCGAAGACATTCCGGTGTTGATTGACTACTTCGTGAAGAAGCACACCCGCAACACCTCACGCCTGGTTCGAGGTCTGACCGCAGACACTCGCAAGCTGATGGACGACTACAGCTGGCCAGGCAATGTGCGCCAACTCGAGTCGGCAATCGAACGAGCCATTCTGCTTTGCGAAGGCGATCAGATCACGATCGAAGATTTGCCGCTCGAAGTGCGACAGGAATCCCGCCCGGTGGCGGAGGGGGCATTCAAGTTACCTCCTGAGGGCATCAACTTCGAAGACGTCGAGCGCAACCTCATCATGCAGGCGATGGAACAAACTGACTACAACATCACCAAGTCGGCAAAGCTTTTAGGTCTCACCTTCCGCACTTTGCAATACCGCCTGGAGAAGTTTGGTATCAAAAAACCTGAAGGCACGAAAGAAGCGACGGGCTAAATCGTCGCCCACAAAAACTGCAAGCAAAGTTCCAGCGAAACGTTCTACCGTCAAAATACTTTCCTGACGGAGGCTCTCCATGGCGTTTCGCAAAGCTATTCTCCTTGTCGCGCTGCTCTCCTGTATTGGCTGTAACTCGGCGTCGAAACCCGCCCAGGTATCAACCGTTAACAACGAACCGGAGAAGGCGTTTGGCGACAGTAAGGACTTGCCAAAAACAGCCGAACACGGCGTCAACGAAGTTTCGCTGAGACAGATCGACCAGACCCAAACACAAACTGCAGCTATGGAGCGGAAGATTGTTCGCAATGCGGAACTATCGCTCGAAGTCGACGTTCCTGCTGAGGCGCAACGGAAGATCGGAACGATCGCGAATTCGCT
The DNA here is from genome assembly GCA_035472495.1 of Pyrinomonadaceae bacterium. Lineage (GTDB taxonomy): Bacteria > Acidobacteriota > Blastocatellia > Pyrinomonadales > Pyrinomonadaceae > PSRF01. The sequence goes on from DATIPD010000014.1 coordinate 59,715, forward strand.
TGGTGGTTTCGTCGTCACGTCTGAATCGAAACAACATCAAACTACGGACGGGAAACAACAGCTCGAGGTCAACCTGGTAGTGCGCGTACCGGAGAATCAGTTTGATGCGGCGCTGAATCAAATTCGCGCCACTGGCAGTCGTGTGGTTCAGGAAAAGACTACGGGTGAAGACGTAACTGAAGAGTTCATCGATGTGGAAGCGCGACTTAAGACACAAAAGGCGCTCGAACTGCAATTCCTCGAGATCATGAAGCAAGCGCACAAGGTCGAGGACGCGCTCGAAGTGCAGAGTCAGATTGCAGACGTACGCGGCGAAATCGAAAAGCTCGAGGGACGGAAACGGTTTTTGGAGAACCGAGCCAGTCTCTCAACAATCACGATTTCAGTTACGTCGCCCGGTGCGATCGTTGTTAACCCGAGCGGGTTTGGTCGCAGCGTACGCGAGGCCGTTTCCGAGAGTGTCGACTTTGCAGTTTCGATTGTGCTATTCCTCATCCGTTTCGTGATGATGATGATCCCGTTCGGACTCTTAGTGCTGCTGCCGCTTTATCTAATAGGCAGATTTGTCTACCGGCGCACCTGGAAAGCGAAAACTGCAACGGTAATGGAACCACAGGCAGGCAGCGCGTCGTAGCAAGTTGTCGCGATGCAGTTCAGAGTTCAAGCTTTGGCTTGTGGTGTCGCCGCGGAAGACGACTAAGCGTTGAACTCTGAACTCTTGAGTGATGCATCGCATGTCCTCAGGCAATCTGCTACTCTTCGCTTTTCGGTGATTTATTGACTCTCCAAAAAGCGAGACTTCTCTACAAGATGACGCCACTCATTCGCTGCCTGACGATTCTCTTTTTGCTTTCGTTTGTTTCGGCCTGTTCGAAAACCGAGCCGACTCCAGCGACCCCTGCCCCGCCGCCGACACCGGCGACTGCAAAAACAGTCACCTCCGAAAGCGTCGTGAAGGTTAACGCGCAGCCGGTGGAAATCTCTGCTGGTGGATCAGCTGACGCCACTGTTCAGCTAACGATTCAAGCTGGCTACCACGTAAACGCGAATCCGCCAACATTTCCCTATCTGCGGCCGACTACGCTCGCTGTTCCACCGGCTGACGGTATCAAGGTTGGCTTTATTACTTACCCAAAACCACTCAACAAGACCTTTCCTTTTGCTGAGAAGCCGCTGGCAATTTATGAAGGCGAAACCGAGGTGAAGGTCAACTTGAAATCAGACAAGACTGCCCAGCTCGGTCAACGATCCATTCCCGCTACATTGAGCATCCAAGCGTGTGACGACCAGGTGTGTTATGCACCGGGAAAACTTGAACTCTCCATTCCCATCAATATCAAATAGCCACCTGACAGACGCGTGAAAATTTTTTGGATGATTGTCGCAGTTGTGGCCGTAGTAGCGGCCGGATTCTTTCTGTGGCGACGAGACGTCGACAAAGCCTTCGTACTCGCCGCGCTGGGCGCTGTCGCCTGGTTTCTTAACTACCGTACACAGCTGCGCGAACTAGTGGCGACAGCGGACGCCAACAACGAGGAACTGGAAACTGAGAACGAAGACCATGATGATTTGGAAGACTAACTACTTTGGTTTGAGAGTGCCGGCCTTGGGGTTGGCGCTGGGGACTGCACTGTTGTTCTGTACTGCGAGTCCGGCGCAGGCTTCGGACGAATCGGATGTGCGCGGCGTCGTGCAGCAGGTTTTCCAACAACTTCAGTCGCACGATTACGGGCCAGTTTACGATTCCCTGCCGGCGGCAACGCGAAATCGCACTAGCCGAGATCGTTTCATAAGCGCCCTCAAGCGTTCTCAGGATCGCTACATTCTCGATCGCATTAGCATTGGCATGGTCCGCGTTGCCGGCAACATCGCCGTCGCTGACACCGAGCTTTTCGGACGCCTCGCGAGTCCATTTCAAGCTGAAGGCAAAATCGTGGTGCAACAGTATCTGGTTCGTGAGGATGGCAAGTGGAGAGTTGCGACCGGCGACAGCGCGACCATCAATCGATTTTTGAAAGCAAACCCGTCGTTCGCAAGAAAGTTTCCCATTCGCCAGCCCAAAATCTACGTTAAGCAGGATGGGAAATGGGTGCCTTTCAACCCACCGAAGAAGTGATCGATCTTAGTGCTTTGTACTCGTAATGAGTGCCAAGCTCAAAGCACAAAATTCCAAGTGCAAAGCGGTTAACTAAGCACAGTTAGATCCTCAAACGACAGTTGTGCATCGTCAAACGGCTCGGTGAATTCACCATGCCGAATTTTTGAGCGAGGAACGTCCAGCGCTTCGCGTACAGCATCGAGATGAAAGCGAACGATGTGGGGCGTGATGCGAACGGAGGGTATGCGACGTTTACGCGCCAATCGTCGCACGGTTGATTCGCTAACCTGCAAGACCTTCGCAAGTTGCCGGGCAGTAAGAAACTCTTCACGATCTTCCATAGCTAAGGATGTGTAATCCTATAGCAAGTGTGAAGCGGCGACCAAATAATAAAACACTTGAATTGGATTTTGTGCTTTGTTGGATCGGCAGCTTGAGCTGACAGAACCGCGGTCATTTGCTGGAGGTGCCAGGCACAAAGCACAAAGCACGAAGTTCAAAGCTCAAAGTCCAAAGAGCGAAGGCCGCTTTTGTTGCTTATTGCACGCGAGGTTTTAGCGAAAGCGCGGTGCGGTAAATGGCGGCGCCGTCAATTTCAACATCCCTGCTGACTGGATCGCCGTTACCGGGTTTTGCGGTAATGCGATATTTCGCTGGGTCGGGCACAAGCCGAAAGGTGAAAGAGCCTGTCTCATTGGAGACGCCACTATCGATCTTTCGCGTCGTTCCGTCACCTTCAATCCGGGCAAGCTCGATCCTGACTCCCGGAGCGCTGCGATCATACTGGTTGAAGACTACCCCCTTTATGAAAGCGATCGAGCCTTCATCAATATTGAGGACCAAGCGGTCGCCGAGTGAACGAGTTTTACCCGCCTTGACCTCTATATCGGCGATGGTGCCGACGCTCAAGCCTGGCTTGCGAAAGGTCGCGCTGTAACGAGCCGGCGCGAGGTGAGAAATCTCAAAATCGCCGTTCTTGCCGCTGACACCGTGGGCGACCTCACGGTCACCTTCCTTGATAATGATCGCGACACCATCAGGCGTTCCCGCGGTCACGCGAACTTTTCCTTTGATAGAACCGGTGCCACGGTCCTGGGCAAACACGCTACCAGCGCTGAAAAATACCGCAATCGCGAGCAAATTTAGGATCGATCTTTTCTTCATTGGGTCGATATTACCATTGCCGTCATCAACTCAGAACCAGGAACGCCGTTGGTGGGCTAGTTTCGTTTGTTGTAACGCAAACTGTTAGTTTGCGTTGACGTTGGATGCCATCCACCGTCGCAAACCCCGACCGGTCGGGGTTAGCTTTACAAACAAGCCACCACCTGTTTGTGGATGCGAGGAAACTCCCGGACTGTTGCCTGCGTATGAATGAAAGAACCCTGGTGCCTGGTTCTTTGTACTTTGTTCTTCAATCCAAAGGTTGAAGTATCGGACACTTCTTGAAGTGCAAGTACCGCCCGGTCAGAAATCGGAGTGCAAAGGACAAAGAACAAAGTACAATTTTTTTGTATAATCTTGTTATCGTATTTCTCCCCGCCAGCTTTACCGCAATGAAGAGTTCCTACTTTCCAACCAGGACGTTCGCGCTGATGATTGTCGGCCTCATCTTCTTTGCCACAGGCTCATTGCTTACGGCTGGGCAAGACGCTGATCCTCAAGCTACGCGTCCGCGACAAGTTTTACCAAAAGACGATCCGGCGCCGGAGGAAGTACTAAAAGTCGACACTGATTTGGTTTCGCTGGATGTGGTCGCGCGTGATGCCGAGGGGCGCCCGGTGCGAAATCTGAAACCTGAAGACTTCAAACTTTTTGTCGATAACGTGGAACAGCCGGTTTCTTTTTTTCAGGTTGAAAGACGGAGCGGCGATCCGCGTCCGCTGGCGGTCGTCTTCGCCCTGGATATTTCCGGCAGCATGACCAGCGAAGAAATGGAGCGGTTGCGCCTTGCGCTCAACGCGTTCTCAGAAAAACTCTCAAACCATTCGGCTTTGTACGCGGTGATGAGTTTCGGCATGAACGTGAAAGTGTTGCAGAAGTTCACGACCGAGAGTGACAAGCTGGATCGAGCTTTCGATCGAATGTCGCGTGAACCCAATGGTCTCTCAACGCACACTTACGATGCGGTTGATGACGCTATCCGCCTTCTCGTTCGTCACGCACCGCGCACGCGCGACCGTCGGCTAATGAAGCGAGCGGTGCTGCTGGTCACTGACGGTTTCCCTGTGGGCGACACTGTTTCGCCAAGCACCGTGATTGAACGCGCAAACGCGGCTGACGCCAGCGTCTACGTGGTAACGCTGCCATCTTTCTCGCGCATTGTCCCCGCGCTCTCGCAAACTCCCATACCAACGCCTTTGGATGTCAGCGGGCTGGCGGATTTAACTGGCGGGAAAAGTGTGTACGCGGAAGAAAACAACTACGAACCATTGTTTAGAGCATTGGCTGAGGAAGTGACGTCGGCTTACGTGCTGGCATTCTATCCACCGGAACAAAAAAGACACGATGGACAATTTCACAATATTAGAGTTGAGGGTCCGAGTGGTTTGTTATTGCAGCAAAGTCGTCCTGGTTTCCAATCGCAGAAAGCGAAGAAAGGCTAGTCTAAAGTCCAACGTCCAATGTCCAAAGCCTTCGTTGCCACGTTGACTTTCGACATTGGACGTTGGACTTTGGACTAGTTCTTAGTATTCGTCTTCGTCATCATCATCGTCGAAACCTTCTTCTTCGACGATGTCGAGTTCTACCGGATCGAGCCCCACCACTTCGAGCTCAACGCCACACTCCTCACAAGCGACAGTATCACCTTTGTCGACGTCCATATCGACATGAACATCTGCATCACACTCAGGACATGTTCCAGTCGGCACTGCTCTACCTCCAGCACAAAAATTTAAGAGGCAGCGATGCATCGAACCCGGGTTTGATGATCCTGCCTGAGCTTTTGCTTAACGAGTCCCAATCTACCCGTGCCTGTCGGCTTTTGCAATACCCTTTTTTAAGACTGTAGTGAAACTCCAAGGTCCAATGTCGAAAGTCGAACGTCAGCTTCCTGATCTGGAATTCTCACTGGCGAAATTGTCGCTCTGGTTGGTTAAGAAAAGTCGTTGGACTTCGGACCTTGGACTTGGACTTTAGCCAACTACCACTGTGGAATTCCACAGCGTTGTAATCCGTACCAAACGCCGCTCGCAGTCGTGTTAACATGGCCGCCGACTGTCCAGCGCCGCCTCGCAGAGTTGTTGACGAGAACGAATAATGACCCCCATGTTCGCGTTCATCAAACGACGACCATTAACGTTCGCGTTAACGGCAATCTTCGCAATTAGTCTTCTGGGTACCTATTTCTCGCTTGCACGCAATCGCGCAAGTGGGCCTGCCCTAAAGGTCGCGGGTAATTCCAGCGACTCTGCGTTGAACAACCACGCTGCCAGTCACTCTCCGGCCCATGCTCTTTCCTTAGACTCAGATAACGACGGCATTCCCGATGTTGCCGAATTGCAGAGCTTCTCAGATCGCGAAAATTTTCGCCGCTGGTTCACGCTGATTGCCGAGGGCCAGTTCTATAACCTGAGCGAACAGTGGAACGCCGAACAAAGAGACTGCGCGGGCCTCGTGCGCTTTGCCTGGCGGGAAGCACTGCGCCGGCACGATCGCCCCTGGTTTCAGAAGATGGGGCCGGCGTACAGCGCCGTCGCTCCCGACGTTGCTCGTTACTCGCTGGAAAAAGGACCGCTGGGCGAAAAGCTATTTCGCACAAACTTCGGTTCATATAAGGACGGCGAGTTGGCAAACGGAACGTTTTCTGAATTCAGCGACGCGCGCAGTCTCAAAAATTTCAACAGTAAATTCATTAGCCGCGATCGCCACGAGGCGAAGCCTGGCGATCTGCTTTTTTTCTACCAGCCCTGGGTGCAGAAGTTTCCTTACCACGTCATGATTTTCCTGGGTGACGCTAACCTGGGTGGTAACAATCCGGGCAGTGATTGGGTGGTCTATCACACCGGATCATCACCAACCGATGAAGGCACGGTGAAAAAAGTTGAACTCTCGGTGCTCGATCATCACCCGAACAAACGTTGGCGGCCGCTTGAAAGTAATCCTAACTTTCTCGGCTTCTTCAGACTGAAAATTCTTGATTAGCTTGCCTGACTCGCCCCGAAGGAGGGAACGTGTTGGAAATGAACTCTCGTCCTTATCGCATTCTGACGGCTTCAGTGATTTACCTCATCGCCATCGCTGGCGCCCTAACCATCGCCACCTTGCGCACGCGAGCAAAAGCGAAACCGGCGGCGACGGAAGAGGCCTACACTCCCGCGCCGAAGCCAGTAACCGGCAAGCCTTATTTTTCACTTTCAACTCATCGCACTTATGGCAGCAACGACAAGCCACGCTTGTGGGTCGATTATCAGGGAATCGATCACCTCGACTTTCGCGTTTATCAGGTGCGTGACCCGAAGAAGTTTTTCACCGGACTCGAGGATCCGCATCAACTCGGCAAGGAAGAAGAGCAGGAAGTCGCCAGCACGTTACCACACAAGAAATCGTTTCTCGAACGACTGCGCGGTTTCAAGCGCTGGGCCTATACCGGCATACAGGGATTCGTTCGCGGTCAGTTGCAACACGATTCGCGCCAAGCGTTCAACCAGAAGTTTCGCAAAGAGGACGATGTAGTCCGCCCGCCTTTGAATGTTTCCGACTATGCGCGCGTGCCGCTGCTCAATCCTGAATTGCTGGTAACCAGTTGGCGCGAGCCGTTACAACCGCTGGAAAACGAGTATGACCAGCACATGGTGCCGATGACTAAACAGTCGCCCGGCGTTTACCTCGTTGAAGCGGTCCAAAACGACCTGCGCGCTTACACCGTCGTAGTCGTCACTGATCTAACGATGATCGATAAGACGACGAGCGACGGTGACTTGCTGGTGTTTGCCGTCGATCGAAAGTCAGGTGAACCGCGGCCCGGCACCCAAATCGAAGTCATCAAGGAGAAAAAGACGGTCGCGAGTGGTGTTACCGACAGCCAGGGAATCTTGAAGACAAAAATTGAAACGAAGAAACCCGCGGCAAAAAAAGGTGACGAAGAGGGTGACGAAGAAGACGCGCCTGCCGACGAAGCCGAACCTGAATCAGAATCGCTGTTGATTCTGGCCAATCAGAGCAACAACTTTGCTATTTCCGATCTGGGCTCGATGTTTGGCGGCTACGAATACGAAGACGAAAGCGCAAATGTGAAGGGCTTCATTTACACCGATCGCCCCGTCTACCGGCCAACGCACAAAGTCAACTTCAAAGGCATTGTGCGAGCGGTAGACAGCAACGGGAACTACAAGCCCATCACGAGCCGGACCGTAAACGTTTCCATCGAAGACCCAAACAGCGCCAGCATTTTTAATAAGGAGCTACCAGTTTCAGCGCGCGGGACGTTCAATGGCGACGTGGATATCGCGGAAGAAGCGCCACTTGGAACCTATCGCATTAGTGCCGAAGTGGACGAGGGATCAGCAGAAGGAAATTTTGAAGTCGCCGAATACAAGAAGCCGGAATACAAAGTAACCATCGCGGCGCCGAGTAAGTTTGTTCAGACCGGTCAAAAAACTAACTTTTCGATTGACGCTCGTTACTTCTTCGGCGCACCCGTGGCTAATGCGGACGTGGAGTACTACATCTATCGTTCTCCTTATTACTACTGGAGTGGTGACGAAGACGACACCGAAGAAATGACCGGCGAATCGGAGACTGAGAACGAGTACTCCCAGTTTTACGGCGGCGGCGGCGACGACATGATTCAGGAAAGCAAAGGGACGCTCGACGCTCATGGGCATCTAAATGTCGAATTTCAAGTGCCGGCCGCGGATGAGACCAGCACCACCGATTACAGTTACCGGTTGGAAGCACACGTTACCGACTCCGCTCGCCGAAGCATCGACGGCTCCGGCGAGTTTGTGGCTACGCGCGGAACCATTGTCACTAATGCCGATCCAGATCGTTACGTCTATCACAAGGGCGACGTCGCCAAGGTGCGCGTGTCGACCAGCGACTACGAAGGTCGACCGGTTTCCACCACGGTGCAGTTGCAGTTTGTCGAACGCACCTGGACCAAGAAACCAAAGCCGGCTGACGCGGATGAATACTATTACCCGGAATACGACATGCACGAGCGGCAGATTGACTACGCGAATGTGCAAACCGACTCACAGGGACAAGGCAGCTACGACTACACAACCACTGAAGATGGCAACATTTCGATCAAGACAGTAGTCTGGGAAAACGGTCGCGCGGTGCCAACGATTGGCGGATATCTGTGGGTCACTGACAATAATTATGCGTGGTCGGATTCCTCTTATTACAGCGAAGACTACAACTCAATAAAACTCGTGCCGGACAAAAAGTCGTACAAAGCTGGAGACACCGCGCACGTGCTCGCAATTCTCCCGACCGATAATGCGCACCTACTGGTGAGCACCGAACTCAACACGATCATGTCAGTCCAACATGTAAGCTCGCCGGGCAGATCGATTGTGCTCGACATCCCGATCGTGACTGCTTACGAGCCGAATGTCTTTCTCAACGTGTCGTACGTTAAAGGCGGCGACATGTATACGAACGACCAGCGCATCGTTGTGCCGGCGCGCGAGAAGATGCTCAACCTCGAGATCATTTCCAACAAGAAAGAGTACAAGCCGCGCGAGTCGGCCTCGTACACAGTGCTGGCGCGCACTGCGGATGGCGCACCGGTCTCCGGCGCGGAAGTGAGTTTGGGCATAGTTGATGAATCAATCTACAGCGTGTCGCCGGATTATTCGGGAAACATCAAGAGCGAATTTTACGGAATGCGTTACAGCAGTGTCGGCACGCATCTTTCGATCAACTACAGCTTCACTGGCTTTGCGGGTGACAAACCGGTCGAGCTCGCGAAGAACAAACCGACCTATCAACTGGCTGATTTCAAGAACGAAGGCGAACTCGTTCAGCCAATGATCAGAAAGAACTTCAAGGACACCGCTTTCTGGCAACCGAGTGTGGTAACGGGCGGCGACGGCAAAGCAACTGTCAAAGTCGAGCTGCCTGACAATCTGACAACCTGGCGCGCCACCGCGCGCGCCGTAACTGCAGACACAAAAGTTGGCGCCACCAAATACAAAGTGGTGGCGCGAAAAGATGTGATCATGCGTCTGGAAACGCCGCGCTTCGTAACCCAAGGCGATACCGTCACGCTTTCAGGCATCGTTCACAATTACCTGAACGCCGACAAGTCGACGCAGATATCGCTCGAAGTTAGCGGTGCGAACTTACAAAACTCCGGGAAGCAAACCGTAACGATTGCCAGGCAAGGCGAGCAGCGCATTGACTGGCAGATCAACGCTCCGAACGTCGGTGAAATAAAACTCCTGGCGAAGGCGCTGACCGACACTGAATCCGACGCGGTTGAATTGCCGCTGACGGTTGTGCCGCGTGGACTCCATCAGGTGAAAAACGATTCGGACGCCTTTTCAGATGAGAACGCCGAGAAGTCGTTTTCTGTGAACCTGCCGCCGAATGCCGACGCTCATGCGCGTAATTTTAAGATCGAAGTTGCGCCTTCAGTGGCAGGCTCGTTGTTTGGCGCGCTTGATTACCTGACAACTTATCCCTATGGCTGCACAGAACAAACAATGTCCAGCTTTTTACCTAACGTGATCGTGACGCAGGCGCTCAAGAGCGTCAAATTGTCGACGATCAAAACGGACAACGACCTGCCGCGAAAAGTTCAGAAGGGCATGGATCGTTTGTACGCGTACCAGCACGACGACGGCGGCTGGGGCTGGTGGAAAGCTGATCAGACCGATCCGTTTATGACGGCTTATGTAGTGAGTGGGCTAACGCTCGCCAAAGAGAACGGCTATGAGCCTGACGAAAGTCGGATCAATAGTGGACGCGACAAACTGAAACAGATGCTCGACTCAGGAACCACGGACGCCGGGACCAGGATTGATCTCGAGACCAGGGCCTTCATGGTGTTTGCGCTCGAGGAAAGTGGCGGCAGCGACCAGCGAATCGAAAAAATTGTCAGTGAGCGCGACGGCCTGCAACCTTACGGACGCGCGTTGCTGGCACTCGCTCTGAAGCAACGCCGGGACGACAAACGTGCTCGCGACGTGGCAGCGGAAATTGAACGTAGCGCTTCGGTCGACGATTACGTTGCTCACTGGGAGTCGCGCCGCAAAGCCATGCTTGATTTTGCGGAGACCAACGACATCGAAGCGACCGCCCTCTCCCTCAAGGCGCTGGCGCAGATTAAGCCCGACAGTCCAATCCTGCCGCGTGTTGCTCGTTGGCTGGTTTCCAGTCGTCCTCACGGCTACTACTGGGAGTCGACCAAAGACACGGCCTTCGCCATCTTTGGATTGATCGACTACCTGAAAGTTAGCCATGAATTGTCGCCTGACTACGACGTCGAAGTTTATCTAAACGGCGAGAACGTGCTGACGCAGCACGTATCATCAGGCAATGCGTCGCAAACGTTCACGGTCAATCGCAAATCGAGCGACGTGGCCGCAACAAACGATATCCGCGTGGTGAAGCGCGGCAAAGGTATGCTTTATTTCGCGACGTCGCTGGACTATTACAGCGGCGAAGAAGATGTGGCGGCGCGTGGCTCCGCGGACCTGAACCTCACGCGCGAGTACTTCCGTCTCGTTGTCGTACCTGATGGCGACGGGCTCAAGTGGAAGACTGAACCATTGCGCGGCGAATTGCATTCCGGTGACATACTCGTGGTTCGGCTCAAGTTGAACGGCAAGACAGCGCGACACTTGATGATTGAGGATCCAATCCCGGCCGGCGCCGAACAAGTGGAAAACGTAGGGAACCTGATCCTCGATTACACTCGAGGACTAGACTGGTCGGATTGGTACAGTTCCCGCGAGTTTCGCGACAACCGGACGGTTTACTTCCTCGATTATTTTGACGGCAGCACCATCTTTCAGTATGCGATACGAATTCAGATTCCGGGCGACTTTCGTGTAGCGCCGTCGCGGGCGGAATTGATGTATTCGCCGTCAACGCAGTCAAACACCTCGTCAGGGAAGATGGTGTTTCTGGATCGGAAGTAGATCTCTATCTCCCATTGGAGAGGGATGGGGAGAGGGTCTTGGTGGCGTTAACACCCTCCCCTTTTTCCCCCTTCCAGAGGGAGGGGATAAGAGCAAATAAGAGGATCACAAAATGCTGACTGAAACTTTCCATTCAATCGTCGCCGCCGCACGCAACGTTTTCCGAAACTTGCCGGCAATGCTCATGATCGCCATCGTCTATGCCAGTTTGCTGGCGGTGATCTACTTCTTCGTGGTCATCAGGGAGGCGACCGTCACTCAGATAACGTTGACCTTTGCGTCAGGAATCGTTGCCCCACTCCTCTTCTTTATCCTGCAGGCGATGGTTGCGAATGATGCCGAGCAGACCGGCGCATTACTTTTGCTTCGCCGAGCGCTCACGAATTTCTGGAAACTAATCCTGGTAACGTTGCCTCTAATTGCACTGGGGATCCTGCTCGTTTACTTACTCGGAAAACTCCAGCTGCGACTCGACGCCAGTTTGCAACGAGCGGCCGCGGAAGAATTTGGGCGACGCGCAGAAACTTTGAATGCTCGTTCAACGTCACATCCGATTGAGTGGCGAGTCGCGCTGCTCGCCACGGTTCGTTATCTGGCCTTCGGACTGGTCTTGCCCCTGGCTGCGATCCAAATGTGGATCGCCACCATGCAAAATGGTCTCATCGGCGGACTCAAAAAGATCGGCACGGTGCTCGCGCGCACCTTCGCTCCGCGGTCTGTCCTTATTTATGTCGCTGGTTTTCTGATCTTTGCAGTCGGTCCTTATTACTTGTTGTTCAAGACCACGCAAACGAGTCACGCATGGGTGGAGCTTTTCCTGCTGGTGGTAAGACTTGTCGCCGTGTTTGCTTTGACGCTTTTTGGTTGGGTGATCACGGTTCGCGCGCTGGCAAGAAATCCAGTTCCCGTGGCAGAGACTGAACCTGCTGTCGAGACCGCTTGATGCAGGAACAACGATCAATTGGCGACGCAGTCGCGCGCGAGTGGAATAATCCGGCGCGCGCGCTGTTTCTGTTTGGCTGCACCGTCGTTTTAATCGCGATAGTTTCTGCGGTGGCTTTCAAATCACCGGCCAGACTTCGTTTCCTCTCCGCGTCAAACGATCCGGGCGCCGGTGATCTCGATCAACGATTACAAGTTGCCGCTACTCTTGCGCTGGGAGATCGTCGGGGCGCGGTCATCGTTATGGATCCGCAGACCGGACGCATTCGCGCGGTGGTAAACCCCGAAGTCGCGTTTGCGCAGATCTTCCCGCCCGGTTCTGCAATCAAGCCCTTCACGGCGCTGGCTGGTTTGAGATCCGGCGTAATTGATGAAGACTCGCGCACTCTTTGTCGCGAAAAATACTCGCACCACGCGTTTCAAACAACCTGCTCGCATCCGCGTGATCTACCACCGCTCACTCCGACCGAGGCGCTCGCGTATTCCTGTAACTATTACTTCAGCACAGTGGGCGAACGCCTTTCGGAAGAAGCGTTCACCGGCACGCTGAAAGAGTTTGGCTTCGGCAACAAGACCGGCGTCAATGCGGAACATGAAGAGACTGGCGAATTGCGTCGCAACGTCTGGCGTCCGCAAAACGCCATCGGCGAGGGCAATTATTTTCAAGCAACACCGTTGCAAATGATCGATGCTTACAGCGCCCTGGTGAACGGTGGACAACTCTGGGTTCCCTCGTTGGCCCAGGCTGACAACTTCGCCGCGAGCTCGCGAGCAACTATCGCAGTCAAAGATAGTGACCGCGAGTTGATCCTGAAGGGGATGCGCGGCGCGGTTCGTTATGGCAGTGCTGAAAAAGCCAACCTGTATTCGTTACCTCTTTACGTTTTCGGAAAAACGGGAACCGCCACTGAGATTAACGGATTTCGCACGCACGGTTGGTTTGTCGGTTTCGCTTCGCAAACTGATACCGACCCCGATCCGCAGCAGGTCAAACTCGCCGTACTGGTTTTCCTGGTTCGGGGCCATGGCTTCGAGGCAGCCGAAGTTTCCCGTTCGATCTTCAATGAATTTGCGCGCCACTCGAGCGAACCAGCACCGGCAGAGACTCACGCAAACGACACCACAGCCGCTCTGCCGAGCAACGATTCTGGTGTGGCAGTGAGCCATGCGGCGCAAGGATTTCCTGATGTCGTGCGAGTACACCTGGTGCGTGAGAATTCCACCCACACGATTGCCTTTGAAGATTATGTTCGCGGCGTGATGGCGGCCGAAGGCAGCATGGAAACCGAACCCGAAGCCTTAAAAGCTCTCGCGATTGCCGTACGCACCTACGCGTTTAAGAACCTCGGACGGCACAAAAAGGACGGTTACGATTTCTGCACTTCCACTCACTGTGAAAGATTCCGCCCGGTGGATGCTGAAGCAAGTTATGTCTCGCCTGCCGTTCTAAAAGCAGTGGCCGCGACAACCGGAGAAATCCTGGTGGACGAACGAAACGAACCAGCGGAATCGTACTTCAGCGCATCATGCGGCGGCGCAACTGCAAATCTCGCGACGCTGTGGGGTGGAAATGCTCCCGCCTATTTAAGAGGAGTGCGCGACGAATATTGCACCAGCGAGGCCCATCACACTTGGACTGACGTTATCTCGCAAGCCCAACTTGCGCGAGCGCTGCAATCAGACCCGCGAACGAATGTCGGCGAGCACATCGCCAACCTCAACATCCTGCGTACGGATGCAACCGGGCGTGCGGAGTTAATTGCCATCGAAGGAAATCGTCGCCTAACGGTTAGCGGATGGGACTTCAAGATCATTGTCGGTCGCGCTCTCGGTTGGAGCATCTTGAAGAGTTCGCGCTTTTCGATCACCCACTCCGGTTCAAACTTTGTATTCCACGGAAGTGGATTTGGTCACGGCCTGGGACTCTGTCAGGAAGGCGCGCACGTGATGGCGGAGCGTGGCGCGACGTACCGGCAAATCATCGGAAAGTATTTTCCGTCAGCGCACGTTGGCCGTTTGAATGGCGGTTCTAACTTTGCCGACGACTTGATGTGGAACAGAAACAGTGTCGACTATCGCAACCTTCGAATTCCTGTCGCAACCGCGAACGGATGGCAACGCGCTCGTGCCGCGCGCACCACGCTGCGCAGCGAACATTTTCACGCGAGTTACATAACCACAACCAGCCAACGCGAAACGGAAGCGCTGTTGCGTCTGCTCGAATCGAGCCGGACTTCCCTGCTGGCGCGCGTGGGTGCAGCCGGAATCAATGTCGATTTGCCGCTGCTGGAGATTTACATTAACGAAACAACCGGCGATTTTGTCGGCCGCACTGGACAACCAGCCTGGGCAGCCGCCGCGACTAAAGGAACGCGCATCGAGCTTCAACCGTTAGCAACTCTGAAGCGACGCGGAATTCTGGAAACAACCTTACGCCACGAACTCGTACATACTTTGATAGATGCGGTGGGGCGCGGCCGGGCGGCGCGCTGGTTGGCTGAAGGTTTGGCTCTCAACCTGGCCGGCGAAGGCGCCCTGGTGGCGCGTTACGAACCACGTCCGAATCTGACAACGGCAGAGATTGAGAAACGATTGGCCAACGACAACGTCAATCAATCGGCGAATGATATGCGGGTCGCGTATGCTGCTGCTTATGGCGAGGTGAAACGATTGCTCGCGCGCGAAGGCGAAGCGAATGTTTGGCGCCGAGTGGCGCGCGGTGGCTGAGTTTAACCTGAGGGTAGTCAAAAAAAATGCCAACGACCAAAAATTTCCGACGCGTACTGGCAACTCTGCTCGCGCTGATCATCTTTGCGGCGCCGGTTCTGGCACAACGCCGGCCGGCCGCAACTCCCAAAAGGCCCGCGCCTCAAGCGCCGGAAAAGGGTCCTTCGTTCGACTCGTTACTCGCCGCCGATACCTACAAAGTTTATTGCGAAGTGAGGGGCGTCGGCGGACTCGTTCACTCGCCCGCAGTAACCGACCTGCTTGAACCACTGCTCAAACTTGGCAAGCCACCAAAAGAGATTCAGTCAGTAGTGAAGTGGCTGAATGCGCACGCTGATGTGCTTGGTGGATCAAGATTGATGATTGCCGGCTGGCCTTCGCGGCAAAACGTGCCGACGGTTTTGCTCGCGGTTGAGTTTGCTTCAGCCGAAGACGCCAAAAAATTCTATCCGGAGTTGCGAGATTTTATCCCGACGTTGTTGCCGACACCGACGCCAACTCCTACGCCCGGAGCTTCACCGTCGCCTTCGCTTACAGTTGTCGGAGTGCGAAACAATGAGCCCGCTGCACCGTATGAAGTTAAGGTGCTACCTACTCAGGAAGGTGGCGCTGCTCCGGCCGAGAATGCGCCGGCCGCGCCTCCTTACTACATGAGCCAGGCCGGCTCACTCGTCTTTCTCACCGATAAGGCTTTTAAGGTTGGTGATCTGAAACCGAAGAACAGCAAACCACTGGAAGAAGATCAAAACTTTACGCTGGCCCGCAGCCGGTTTGCCTCGGAGTCAGTCTTTCTTTATTTCGATTTGAAATCAATTCAAAAAGAGGAAGAAGAACAACGGGCGAAGTGGGATGAGGAAAGAAAGCGCATCGAGGAAGAAGCAGCGAAGAACCCGCAGCCTGAAGAAACGGCAGAGATGCCTGAGTCGTCTGAAGAATTGCCTGACCCTGGGTCAATGGAAGACGAAGCCAGGGCGAGCGACGAGGAGATGCCTTCGCCAAGTCCGGAAATCGTCGATCCAAACGAACCCCCGCCAACTGGAACACTGTCCAGCGCGCCGCCGCCCTCACCGGTCGCCGGCTTTAATTGGCTCAACTTGCTGTTTGGCGGTGTCGGCGGCCCGACAGTTTATCCTGAAGCCATCGGCGCGGCGCTGGTATTTGAAGGCGACTCCTACGTTGCGCGCGTCTTGACGCTGGACGGATCAGACAAACCCGGCAATTCAATTCCCTTCCTGCCGCAATTCGCTTCCGGACCCGCGCTGGTTCCCGCATCGCCCGGCGTGTTGCCGGCCGACGCAGATCTCTTCGTCACGGCGTCGGTTGATTACGTACAAATCTACGATCGCGTGTTGCCGATCATGTCGGTCATGGCCTCCATGAATCCCGACTCCACTCAACCCACTAATGAAAAACCGCCGCAGTCGCCTTTTGCCGAAATCGAAGGCAAGTTAGGCATGAAACTGCGGAGCGATTTACTGCCGTTGCTCGGCAACGAAGTGGCGATGGCGATGCTGAAGCCAACTAAGGAAACGGAGGACGCCGCGAAAAGATCCGCTCAGCCAACCACTGCTGGTCCGCAGCAAACAGAAACAGCGGTTGCCAGCCCGAATCCGGTCTTCGCAATTTCAATAAAAGATCGCGAGGCAGTTGCGAAAGTAATTCCGAAGTTGATCGAGGCCTTAGGCTTGAAAGGTGCCAGTGCGTTTGCGCAAACCGAAAAACGTGGGTCAGCCGAAATAGTTTCCTACGCCGGTGTTTTTGCGTATGCATTCATCGACAACTTCCTGATTATTTCACCCGATGCCAAAGATACGCAGCGGGTCGTCGATGCGTATGTAAACAACCAGACGCTTTCGTCAAATAGTCAGTTCCGAAATTTCACGCGCTGGCAGTCCCGCCAGGTACTCGGGCAGGTTTATGTGGCGCCCGGTCTGGTTGAGCAATACACGCTTGGCAATCCCGCGCCCGGTCACAAACTCAACGAATTTTTGTCGCGCATGAATCCCGTGATTGATCCGCTCACTTACTCGCTCACTAACGATGGCGTCGGTCATCTGCACGAACTGCACGTGCCTAAGAACCTGCTCCAGCTGATTGTCGCGGCGGCGAGTAGCGAACTCGGAGAGGAACCAGCGCGCGCAAATGAGGCGATGGCGCAGTCGGCATTGCGCACTGTGTTTTCTGCGGAAGCAACGTTTCAGGCGACTGAAGGAAATGGCAGTTACGGATCACTCGAACAACTCATCGCAGCAAACTTCATCCCTAAAGATATGGCCGGGCGCAGCGGGTACCGCATTGAATTGACGGTAGCTGGAAGCAAGTTCATGGCGACTGCAGTGCCGTCTGACTATGGCGTGTCCGGCAAACTCTCCTATTTCATCGATGAGACCGGCGTGCTGCGCGCGGGCGATCATGGCGGCGGCGCGGCCACCGCCTCAGATCAACCGCTAAACTAAGACACGCCGGTTTCGGAATAGTTTCTGCAGGTCAATCAACGGAATACTTGGTCAAATCATTCATCGTTTCCGGTGAATATCGGAGCCGCTTCCTCCATTAACCACGGCGCAACTTTACGTTTGCGAAAGGGCACGGGTCGCCGTGCCCTTTTAATTTTCGGAACGCTACTCGTCGTTTTGATCCCCGTGTCCGGGCGCAACCCATCCGCGTTTTCGTATTACTACTGGATTTCGTTTCCCAATCAAACGTAAATCAGCAGCAATTTTTTTTGGAAGCGAATCGGGAACGTGGTAAAGTGCCAGCCCAAACGCGGCCCAGTTTTCCGTCTCATCACCGATCTAAATGCTAGTGCCTCTCAGAGAAAGACCAGGCGCAAGTTGTCGAAATCTCTTTCCCGGTGATATGGGGTGACCGCCACGTCTCTTTTCAAGCAGTGACTGGCTACGCCGAGAACCAAGTTCCCGTTAGAGGAGAATCATGAAAAAACTCGCATCACTCTTATTCACATTCTTTGGAATGCGATCTCTACTCATCGCCATCATCACAGCTTTCATCGTCGGGTCTCTTACGGTTACTGCTTTGATGCAGAACGGTCGGCAAACTAACGGGAACAACAAGGCGTCGCAGGATCCAGCAGGCAGCGACCCCACGGCAGAATTCTGGCAAGAGTCTTTCAATGTGCAGCCCTCAGCGCCCGGCCAGGATGCAGCTGCGGGTCCGCAAATAGAGATTAACGCCAGGAAGTTTCGGGCGTTGAGTTTGAACCGCGATGCGATGCAACGCAGACTGGCAACCGCGCCGCGAGAATTCACTGCTGCGGCCCGCCAGGGTACCTTCCTCTTATCGCTCCCCACGCCGGCAGGTACTTTCCAGCGCTTCGCTGTGCGTGAGTCGCCGGTGATGGAACCAGCGCTGGCTGCAAAGCATCCAGAAATTAAAACCTACTTCGGAACCGGTATTGAAGACCCAACGGCAAACATTCGTTTCGATTTAACCCCGCTAGGTTTTCACGCCGCGGTTCGCGGACAGTTAGGTTCCTGGTACATCGATCCTTACTACCATCTCGATCAGAGTGTTTACGTAAGTTATTTTCGCGGCGACCTGGAGAATCCGCACGGAGCTTTCACCGAACTCCCAGCCGACGAAGCATTGATCTCGGCCGACCACTCCTTCTATCGCGTCGGCGACACGGCAAAGTTAAACGGAACAGGTTTTGGAAGCCGCACTACGGTTAACGTAACCATAGCGGATGAGGAAGGACAGTCTGGCGTCAGAAATCTAACGGTGCAGACCGATGAAACTGGTTCTTTTGAACTCAAGTTTCCAGCCAGCGGCAACGGTTCGCCTTCTGCCCTGAAGATATCAGCCGTGGCTGGTGACAGAGAGGCTAGCGCTACCTACGACGTGGTCGCCAGGTTGGGCAAGGCGCCGTTGGTTGCCACCGGTGATCAACTTCGCACCTACCGGTTGGCGCTGATAACCGATCCCGGTTACGCAGCGTACGTTGGCGCCGGCAATGTCACCGCTGCCAAGGTCGCGCTTATCAATCGCGTAGATCAGCTTTACGAGGCAGACATTTCCATCCGCCTGGTTCTCATCGCCAACAACGACTTGCTCAACCTGGACACATGGGATCAGGCGGTTGGTCCAAACGGACCTTGCGGCGCCGCGGGTTGCTTCACGCAAGCGCAAGTCACTGGTTGTGCGAGTACGACGCGCGCGCGCTTCGTCATTGGCCAGATCATCGGCGCCAGCAACTACGACATCGGCCACCTTGCCTTGGGTCAACCTGGCGGTGGTGTAGCCAACCTCGGTGTTGTTGGTCGTTCCAACAAAGCGGGAGGCTGCACAGGCATCCCAACGCCGGTCGGAGACTTCTACGCGGTTGACTACGTGGCGCATGAGATGGGCCACCAGTTTTCTGGCAACCATCCGTTCAACGGCAATCAGCTAAATTGCTCCGGCGGGAACCGCAATGCCGCCACTTCCACCGAACCCGGCAGCGGCTCCTCAGTAATGGCGTACGCCGGTATTTGCTTAACTGACGATCTTCAGCGGCATAGCGATCCGTATTTCTCGCAACGCAGTCAACAGGAAATCGCAACCTATACCAGCTCCGCCCAAACAGCAATCAACGAAGTTCAGACAGCTTCCTTGCTCCACTTCGGCGGTGGTACTGAAGTTCAGGTCGTGACGTTTGGTCCCGGATACGCTCCCGCATTTACTGTTCGCCCGACCAGCGTCGCCACCAATGCCGCGCCGAGTTCAACCTCGCTCGGCGGTGCTGAAGAAGTTGGTAACACAGTCACCATCGCGACCGGCAACGCCCACACGGCCCAGGTTGGCGACGTCATTACCATTACGGGCATGGGTGTCGCCGGCTACAACGGTACGTGGACAGTTACCGCGGTCCCGACTTCAAGATCTCTCCAGTACACGAATCCAACTGCGGGCCTTGCGACCTCCGGTGGCGGCACCATCACGTTTGCTGAAGCGGGAGCCGCAGAAACAGGCACGGTAGTAACCATCAGGACCTCCGCAGTACACGGCCGGGCGATCGGCGACATAGTCACGATGTCCGGAGTCGGCGTCGCCGGCTACAACGGAACATTTACGATCACCGGAACGCCGTCCACGCGCACTTTTCAATACACCGCCGTCGCCGGCTTGGCGACCTCGGGTGGTGGCACTGCTACTTTCAACGCTCCCTTCCAGGTTCGGATTGGCGGCAACGACTCAGCCGTGATCGGCACAGTTGCCCTGCCCTACACTAGTGCCAACGTGCAGACGGCGATCAATGGCATTGCCGGATTCGCAGGCACCGTGGCCGTCAGCGGCGCTGCCGCCACTGGCTTTACGGTTACGTATGGCGGGGCCACCGCCGGCGTCGACGTTCCCAACATCCAAATTGTCAACTTGAGCTGCGGCGGTTGTTTTTCATCTGTTCAGGAAACGAATCACGGCGGCTCCAACGATTCGTTCACCCTCAACTACAACGGCAACGTGTCGGCTCCGATAGTTAACGGAACTAATTTCAGCGCCGCCGGAATATCCGCGGCCCTGGCGCCGATACTGCCCGCGGGCGCCACCGCAACCGTTGCCGGCTTCGCTGGCGGTGGTTTCAACAACACCGGTTTTCAAGTTACGTTCACCGGAACCTTCGCTGCGACTAACGTTCCCATCATGCTCGCGTTGCAGAATTTCAGCAGCGGCGCCTCAGGTTTCGTAAACGAAACAGACAAGGGCGGCGCGGTCGATAATAAAGGGGGAACCATCACTGCAACCGGGAATGCAATTCCAGTCGTCACGGCTCCTGCCACTTTCACGATCCCGTTACGAACACCGTTTGCGCTCACCGGCAGCGCCAGTGATGCCAACGGAGACACACTTACCTATAGCTGGGAGCAAAACGATCGCGGCGGCACCAACGGTACGTCGCTGCTCAGCAACACCAAGACGAATGGCCCGCTGTTCGCGATGTTTCCCTTCTCCGGGCAGATTAGCGACGCCGATTCATTACTTTACAACTCACCGGGAGAGAACCATCTCACTACGAATCCTACGCGTGTCTTTCCGGATCTTCAGCAGATCCTTGATAACAACACCAACGCTGCAACCGGCGCGTGTCCGACCGGGCCGATCGCCTCGCCAGTACCGGTGTCAATCAATGAATGCTTCGCAGAGTTTCTCCCCACTATCGACTACGTCGGTGTTGCCGGCACTAACGCGACGCCACTGTCGCTTAATTTCCGCTTTACTGCTCGCGATGGTAAAGGTGGAGTTGATAGCGCGAATACCGCGGTTCTCATCGACAACACGGCCGGCCCTCTGCGCGTAACATCGCAAAGCTCATTTGTCGGCTACAACGGACTCTCGAATCAAACTGTCACCTGGGATGTTAACAACACCAACACCGCGCAGCTCGCTCCCAACGTGAAGATTTCCCTGTCAGTCGATGGTGGCCACGTGTATCCGTTCGTGCTGTTAGCAAGCACACCGAACGATGGCTCGGAAATAGTGACGTTGCCTGACACAACCACAGCCCAGGCACGGATCAAAGTAGAAGCTGTCAATAACATCTTCTTCGATGTGAACCACAGCAACTTCGCCATCCTGTCGCCAAGCGCGGCGCCGGCGTTCATCAGCGGCAAGATAACCACGCCAGACGGAGCACCACTCGCCGGCGTGACGCTGAACCTGAGCGGGGCACGCAACGCGAAGGTGATCACGGACGCAGCGGGCAACTACCGCTTTAACAACGTCGACACCGAGAACTTCTACACG
>DATIPD010000015.1:0-382456 GCA_035472495.1 Pyrinomonadaceae bacterium
AATCATCCTTCCAGACGTTTCACGTCTGGCTACCCTCTTTGCGCCGCTTCGCGGCTAAACAATTCACGAACCCATGCGGCTAAACAATTCACGAACCCATGCGGCTAAACAATTCACGAACCCATAAGGGTCTGATGCGTCAAGCATGTTAACGCCGTTTAAACGGCTTCCCATTTTTATCGTGGCCGAAACACCTGACCGAAGCCAGTGTTAATGAGACGAGCCTAGGTTTCCGCTTCTACTGCCAGCGACTTTTTCAAAGTAAAAGTAGTGCCTCCTTCGGGTGAGCCTTCCCAGTTGATC
This sequence comes from Pyrinomonadaceae bacterium, assembly GCA_035472495.1. Taxonomy (GTDB): domain Bacteria; phylum Acidobacteriota; class Blastocatellia; order Pyrinomonadales; family Pyrinomonadaceae; genus PSRF01. The sequence goes on from DATIPD010000015.1 coordinate 304, forward strand.
TCCGCATCAATCAGGCTGGCGCGCGCCCGCATGTTTGCCAGCCCACGCCCTTCAAGATTTTTTTGTTCGCGCGCGTCGAAGCTCTTGCCGTTGTCCACTAACTGCAAGACAAAATCTGATTCCGGGTCTGCGGTGACCGTCATCTTCACGTGCGTGGCGTCGGCATGACGCAGAATGTTGTTAACCGCCTCCTGCACCATCCGGTAAATTTGCATTTGCACATTTGCCGGCAGCGGTGCGTGCTCCTCCAGTTGCTCGTCGCAAACAAATTCGTACTCGAATCGCTTGTTGAGGGGCGCGTCGTGCACCGCATGAGACAACGCAAACTCCAGCGCGGCTGCGAAACCAACATTCTGCAGTACCGACGGACTTAAGTCTTCACAGATCCGTCGCACCTCCTGCGAGATCGACTCGATTTCCGTTCGCAGCACGGTCGGATCAAGTTGTTTCGCGCCTTCGCCGTTTGCGGAAACTTGATCGCTCAAGACCAGGAGATGACGCAAGTCGGCGAGCGTTTGATCGTGCAGGTCGCGTGAGATACGACGACGCTCACGTTCGGCTTCGTTAGCCAGGTTCAAGCGCGCGTCAGCAAGCTCGTTGTTGGCGGCAACCAGCGCCGCGCTGGTGCGGGCAATTCGTCGTCGTTCGAGAATTGCCCAAAGCAAAGCCAACAACGCCAGGGCCAGCAGAATCGCCAGCGCAGTTGAAGTCCAGGGAAACGGCGCTTTGGCGATGCTCAACTCAAATGCCAACGGTTCCGAAGCAACCAGGTCTTTGGTGAACGCTCGCGCGGTGACGCGGTACTTGCCCGGCGCCAATCCTTCAATCGCAAATTGTGCTTCGCGAGAAAGCTTCTGTTTGATGATTGTGTTTTTATCGTCGGACAGTGTGAAGGCGTATTGAAACTGCTCCGGAAAGGTCCGACTGCTAGTCGCTGCCACTTCGAACAGAAGACTGTTTTGTGGGTACTCGAGATAAAGTCCGGTCGCTAACTCTCCGGGCGCATGGACCCGTTTGCTGATCACGCGCGTGGCATACAAAGTTGGAGTTGTTCGTCCGGGATAGTAGCGGGCGACACCGCGGCTGGTGCCAATCAACAGCAAATCTCTGCCTTGCGTGTCTCGGGTGGGCAGCACTGCGAACACGCTCTGCGACGGCAAACCCTGTTCAGCGTCGAGCCGTGACACCACGGCGCCGAGATTGTCGTCCAGCCGAACTTTCAGCATGCCGCTGCCAGTGGTGGCGAACCATGCTTCGACAGTTTTCTCACTGCGATTAGCAAACACGGAACGCGCATCAACATCAGCCACGGCGACCACACAAGCAGTGCGCGGACGACAAACAAAAATCCCGCGGCTGGTAGCGAACCAGAGCGTGCCATCAAAACTGCGATCGATTGCACGCACCGTGCTGCTTTTTAGCGGTGTGAACGACTCGTCAACTTGAGTTTGGTGACCGTCGAACGCGAACACGTCGTCGCGGACTGTGCCAATCAGCAGCCGCTTTTCGCCGTCAGCAAAAAGACTCATCGCTTCGCGATCGTGAGAAGCGTCGACATTGGTTGGCCAAATCAGACGGGCCCGCGAACCTTCAATTCGCTCCAGACCGCGACCATAGCTGGCGATGTAAACGTCGTTCTGAAACGAAGCTATGGCGCGCACGTTGCCCGGAGCGTCAACTTCGCCCGAACCGGTTTCGAGCCGGTTGAAGTTTTCATCTTTAATACCCGGCCCGGGCGCCGCACGTTGGCTCTGATAAAAGCCGGTGGCCGCACCCACCAGCAAGTGATTGCTCGAGTCTTCGGCCAAAGCATAGATAGCGCTGCGCGAAATACCGTCGACTGTGGTCCACTCGGCCGTCGCGTTGTCGTAAACAAACAGACCTTGATTAGTGCCGCAGAGGATGGTGCCGTCCGCTGTCTGAAAGAGCGAGCGAACAAAATTACTTTGTGGATTGCCGCCGACTTGCTCGACCCGAGGCGCATTTGGATCGTAACGACAGACGCCGCGGTCAGTGCCAAACCACACCACGTCTTCACGATCCTGAAAGATGGTATAGACGTGATCGGAACGCAGGCCGCCGGCGGTGCCGTCGAAAGTAAAACGCTGCGGTTTCTTGGTCCCCGAAAAAAGAAAAACCCCGTGCCCGTCAGATGCAACCCAAACGTCGTCACCGATTGCGCGAACGTCAGTGACGGTTCCAGTGGATGTGTCGTTGCGCGCGAGCGTGGCCAGCCCGGCGCCAGTGAGTAAACCCGGCTCGTCTTTCTTCACTCGCGCGCCCAGCCAGAGTTTGCCGTTTGCGTCAGGTTCGATGGCGCGCACGAAATAAACCGCCGGACGAGTCTCCATTTCGCGCGCCATTCCGTCTTCGATCGCCAGCACGCCGCGGCTCATGGAACCCGCAAAAATTTTGTCGTTCACGATCGCCAGACTTGTGATCTGTAGTGGACCAGGATTTTCGCGATCGGCACTCTGCAGTGGTTGGGTCAACAACGACTTGCTTTGAAATGAGCCATCCGGCGCCACGCGAGACTCGTAGACGTTGCCTTGTTCGGTAGCCATCAGGACGCGACCATTCTCCGGCACGATGATCGTATCGACGGCCTGGCCCACGGTTTCCTTCACCACATCGAAGTATCCACGTGACAGCCGCGCCGCGCCCGTATCGGTGCCAATCCAGAGGGCGCCGCTGGGATCGCTTTGCAGCGCGAGGACTCGGCCGGCGGCGAGGCCGGTAATGTTTGTTGTCTGTGTGCGTCGCCCGTCAAACTTTGCCAGGCCCGCTTCAGTGCCAAACCACATCGCGCCGTCGGGCCCCTGGGCGATCGCATGCACGCGATCGGAAGGCAGACCGTGAAATAGCGTGACCGCGCCCCACTGGTGCAGTCCGGTGATTGGCGTGGGCGCGGGTGAAGGTGACGGCGATGCCGATGGCGAAGGAGACGGTGTTGGCTGGCCGTCAGGTTGCTGCGAGGATGCCGGGACTGAACTGAGGAAGAAAACGACACTTAGAGCGACGGGCAGTACGAACAGCGCTAACGACAATGCACGTTGGAAGCTGGGCGCTCCTGTCCAACTTCTCTGTGCAACCTCTGAGCCCTCTGTGCCTCTGCGGTGGCCGCTGGTTCGGCAAAACTCACCACGGAGACACAGAGAGCACAGAGGTTGCACAGAGAGTTTCAAATTATTGCGCCAAGAAGGGCTAGAGCAGCTTGTAGAAAGGTAGTTCCTGCGCGCGCCGGTAAAACGGTATTTCCTGATCCATGTAGTCACGCGACCGTGATCGTTTGCGCGACTTAAGATCAAGAACCCTGGTAGTGGTCCGCAACAGCGTTCCCGTCGTGTCGAAATACTTCTCCTTGATCACGCTAACGTTGCCGTGAAACGTGTTCAGCTGCGAACGGATTTTGGCGATTGTGCCGTCTTCACGAAAATAATAATCGATGTCTTGTACCCAATCGCCGGAGGTGGTGGCAATCGTGATACTTGCCCGGACCGGATTCGTACCCTGCAGCCAAACGTCAGCCTGTTCAGCAAACGCCACGCCGGAGTTTTCCAAATCTTTCGCGTTCTTGAATTCACGCCAGTTGGCTTGCTCGTCTTCGCTCTCCGAAAAAATGTTTGCAAAAACACGTGCACGATGTTGCCGGGCAAACCTATCGATCTGACTTGCGTAAGAGTTTATCGACGCCGGCGTGGGGCGCTGGGCAGTAACTTCAAATGCACAAAGCAGCAGTGCCGTAAGCAGCGGGCAGAGCCGCCACAAGTTTCGCAAGGTCAACGGCGCGTCCCTCCGTCGCTCTTCTTGGCAGTCTCGGGCCGCTTGCTCGCCTCTTTCTTCAGTTCTTCGGAATAACGCTTACGATCGCGGTCGATCCAGTTTTCCAATTCCAGCGCAGCCTTTTCCAGTTCGTCGTTGTTAAGTAAACCACGCCGCAAAGCTTCGAAGAACGCACGCGTGCGCACGTTGTAAGCGAGCTTCTCGTAGGCTTCATGATCAGTGCCTTCGGCGATCGATACGAAGAGTTTTTCGTAGAGTGTCGCCAGCCGGCTCTCTACGCCCCGCAGGCTCAGCGAACACTTGCGCGCGATGGCCCAGTTTGAAAGTCCCAGCGCCAGGTAGTAAAGCGCTTCTGATTCAAACTCAGTCAGCAGCGGACGTTTGAAGGAATCCTTGAACGCCGGATCGATCATGTCGGCGCCGTCTTCGAGCACGGCGGCGACGAAACGCAGGAAGCGTGACTCGGGATTATTCTTGTGAATGAAACCGTAGGCCGGCGGCGGCTCGACTGACTTCACAATCTTGCGGATCTCGTTGATGTAGATCTCGTGTGGAAACTGCGTCCAAAAAATAATTCGCGCGGAAGGGAACTCACGCCAGATCGCGCGCGCCGCTTTCACTCCGGAAAGCTTCGGCATTTGAATGTCGAGAATGGAAACGTCCGGCCGATGCTCGAGCGCCAGCTTGACCGTCTCCTCGCCATCAGACGCCTCGACGATCGGCACGTGCGTGTGAAATTCTTTTTCCAGGATGTCGCGTAGGTAGTGGCGCTGCGCGACGTTGTCTTCAGCGATTAAGATTGACATGTTGATGTTACTAAATCATCCAGATTTGAGTGTCAATCATCGAACGACGACGAGTCAATGTGGTTAACCACAAATGGGCAAGGGTGGTGGACTCTCAATTGACTAGTGCCGGAAGGGCGTATGCGCGCTTTTTGGGTTTAGTGGGCGGTTTTTAGCCCGATGTCACGGATTGCAGCAATACACGATATTAAGTATGGAAGGTGCCCGGATGATGGGATGACGGGCTGGGGAAATATCCGATGAAATCAGGTCACAATTTTAGGCGTGTTCCGATATCTAATATAGGCGACGGAACACTCTTTTTCTTTTTAGGAGAGAGCCATGCCACGAACACCTATAAACGAATATTTGATCCACCGTCCGGGGAATGTTGACCGGAATGCCGAGCGCTTCGACTATCTATGCCACTTGGCCGAGGAGGCGTCGTTTCCTGTGGTGCAGGAGGCCCTGGTTCGCGAAACTTCAGCTACTGGAGCCGAACTTCTGACAGATGAGGCTAAACACGCGCTTGCAGGCTTATTGGAAGAAACCGCGGGTATTACTGACGAAGAAGCTAAGCATATTCTCTGTGATGTGCAGCGGAGTTTGAGCGACGCGATACCAGATCCAGACCACGCGGAATGTGCTCAGCTCGGACGAGATTTCTCCCAGGTTCTCATGAGTACGTGGCTTGAAAGCTTGCGAAAGGCGGGGGAGACGCTTCAGATCGTTTGGCTCAATAACTATTTGCTTCCGGAAGGTTTGGTCGGGGGCCTAACTCGATTCATGCAGAAACTGGGAACGTCAAAATCGAGAATACCGGACGACTTTACGGAAGCAGTTGCGCCTTTTGCTGTCAATGAGGAAGATGTTGCCAAAGTGTTCAGCACGCTTCGGACTAAGCTTTTTTCCGAGCCGCGCCGCGTGAATCTTCCGTTCGAACTAGCCATGGTAGGCGCCCCAACTGGAGTGATGATCATGCCAGAGCGCGTATTTGAGATCTTGATTTCAGAGATGAAACGCCAGGAAATAGAACGCCAGCAACAGCAGCTGCAGGAACGTGAAGAAAGGGAACGCCAACAAAGACGCGAAGAAGAAGAGCGGCCGCGCCGGGAGTGGATAATTCCCGAACTGCTCGGGACGGTTGGCCCTCCAGTAGTGGCGGGCTTGACTGCCTTCGGCACTGAGAGGGCACAGGTTGCGGCACAAAAGCTGAGCAAGCCGCTGACCCTCCACGATTATCGTCGTTTCGCCAGCGTAGCCTCCCTGAAAGCTAAGCGTTATGAAGTAACGAGCCTGGAAAATCGCATTCGACGCGCAATTGCTGCTACAGAGTAAAAGTGATTTCTTCTGCTATTTCGCCGGCGTTGTTTTGCAGTGGGACAAATCCATAAGGTCCAAATCCCGTACCCCGATATTCCAGCCCCGTCTGCCGCGCAGCCAGTAAACGCTCCATCAATAAAACCGAAGGATCGCTAGGCGAATAATATAAACGCAACACCACACACTGGTGTGGCCAGCGTCCTCGAAGATCGTATTTGTCCAGTTGCATCAGCGTGCCAACGACAAATTGACATTCGTCATCCCCGAGATCTGGATGAATGCACTTGGATGGCTGCAACGGAAGAGAACCATGTTGCGGGTAGAGGTAGTGTGTATGGCCGCTGAGCACCAGATGCGCCAGTGGGTATGGACCATTGGGAGCAGGTGTGTCGATTTCCTTGGCTACGTTGGCATCGTCCTTCATCGACATCTGAAAGCTCGAGCGTGGCGGGGGGTAGTGTACTGGATGATGAACCGCAAGAATACGAAGGTCGCGCCGATCGGCCTGATAGTTCAAATCAACGAGAGTTCGGAAAGCGCCGAGTTGAGGAGTGCCCACTTCTCCTAAGGCTAGCGTGTTGTTAATGCGGTCGTGTTTGATGCTGTCTACGAAAAAAAGTCGGACGTCCCCGTGACCGTGCGGTATGGGCACAGTCAGAGCCAAACCGGGACTGCCAACTGTGTAATCCTGACCGGCCAGCACCTTCTTTTGATCATCAAAATCCGAGCTAGCAGCCCAAGCTGGGAATTTTCCGGGCCAGGCATCGTGGTTTCCGTAAACTCCAGCCTGTTCAGGACAAACTTTTTTGAGTTCGCCAAGATAGAATTTTCCCAGTTTTAGCGAGTTCTGATCTCCCAGACTGGTTAGATCGCCGGTGTCCAGCAGCCAGGTTTTGCACTGAGCCCAGTCAGGATCATTAGAAGTGATCTCGGTCAGAAACCGTTTGAAGAGTCCCACGGCCAATTGATCGTGAGGAGCCGTGCCATCTTCGATCAATTTCATGATCTCATCCGGCAGCACTTTCCGTAATTTTCGGATCCAGTTCCGCAATCCTGCAGCCTCTGCTGACTTGGGATCGCTTACGTGAAGATCTGAGATATGAACGATCTGTAGAAACGGCTTAAAGTCATCCATGAGGAACCTCCTGTTTGAGGGTAACTAGAGGGTTTTTCGTAGCAATTCAGTGACGTTGTCGCCGAGTTGCTCAATGATCCTGGCTTTGATTTTTTCGCGCACCCGTTGAAGACGCTTCCGCTCGCCAGGATTAAGTGCTCGGTGGAAGCCAGGTTCGCTAAAAACTAGTTCGACAAAGTCTCGATCCTCAGGTGGCATTTCGTCAAGCAGCGCTGAGGTAGCTTCCAGCAACCGTCGAACCATGATCTGGCGGTCCGGGAGCACCACCCGGGGATCGGCGACATCCTCCTCAGGTTCCGCCGCCGGTAGGTACCATTTTGGCGACGCTCGCTTCCGGAAGAGATCCGCGATTCGCCTTTTGAGGATGACCTTCGCCAATCGATGTAGGTGTTCGCGCTCCGCTTTCTTTGCCGGAGCTGAGGAGCGAAACCAAGATGTCGGCAGTCTGTCGGAATAGCGGTTCAAGTGATTCGTCAAAGCGAGTAGTGTGTCACCGATAAGGTCATCATGATCTTCGCGCAGTGCGGGAAGGTGCCGGCGAACATACTTCAGATGCTCATTCTTAATGGTTGGTATTTCGGCCTGCCACCAGGGCATTTCATTTTTGTTTTGGTTTAGCGTCACGCGGGTCCAATCATTGAAGAGCCAAAGATTTCAGTTAGTAAGGAATGTTCGTCTGCGTAAGAATTGCCCGCTCACTAGCTGCCCGCCCTTCGGGGCCTTGAGTTTTCCCCGCCATTTTCCTACAGCGATAACTGATGAGCAAGAATTCAAAGGAGAGGCTACCTCGCCAAACCTCAAGGGAGCTTTTCGCGGCCACGCGTTTGTGGTAAGTGTGTAGACTATGAAACTGCCACGACAAGTGCTCCCAGCGCTTACTCCAATATTCGCTCTAGCGCTAATTCTCAATTCTCAGCTTCGCGGTGATTCAACGCCAAAGAAACACAGCAGCGCCGGACCTTCGCTGATCCAAAATCAGGAAACGACCAGTCCGCCCCGTGATGAAAGGCTCTGGCAGCGCGCGCTCGAGATTCAGCGCAAGGCGATCGTGATCGACACGCACAACGACATCACCACGCCGATGACCAACGACGATTACGATCTCGGCGGCGAACCGCCATTCCCGTATCGCACCAGCATCGACCGCATGAAACAGGGTGGACTGACGGCCGAATTCTTTTCGCTTTACGTGCGACCCTGGTACGTGGCGCATGGCGGCGCCGCCCGTCGCACGCTCGACATGATCGATTCCGTCTATCGCGCAGTCGAACGTCATCCCAACGATTTGATGATTGCCACTTCAGCCGACGACATCCGGCGCGCGAAGAAGCAAAAAAAGATTGCCGCGTTGATGGGTATTGAAGGGGGCCACGCGATTGAAAACTCGCTGGCAACCCTGCGCGAGTTTCATCGCCTCGGCGTCAGGTACATCACGCTTACCTGGAACAATACGAACGATTGGGCCGACGCTGGACGTGGCGAGAAAATTCATCATGGTTTGTCGCCATTCGGCGAAGACGTTGTGCGTGAGATGAACCGGCTGGGAATGTTGGTTGACGTGTCACACGTTTCCGACGAAACGATGAGCGACGCGCTCGACGTTTCAAAAGCGCCGATCATCGCGTCGCACTCGTCAGCACGGGCGCTGAGTAATGTGCCGCGAAACATTCCTGACGACTTGCTGAAACGCATTGCGGAGAAAGGCGGCGTGATCCAGGTGAACTTTTACAGCGTGTTTGTTGACGCTGCGACGGTGACGCCACAAAACGACGAACGTAATAAACGTCTCAAACCGCAGCAAGATGTCCTGGACGAAAAATACAAAAACGATCCGGAACGTCTCGCTGAGGAAGGCGACAAACTGGATGCGTCAAGCCCCTTGCCGCCGTTGCCGATTTCAAAATTGATCGACCATATCGATCACATCGTGAAAGTTGCCGGCATCGATCACGTGGGCATCGGCGCCGACTTCGATGGCGCAGTAGACATGCCGGAGGGCGCGCGGGACGTCTCCATGTTGCCGAATATTACTTATGAACTTTTGAAGCGCGGCTATAGTGAGAAAGACATCCGCAAAATTCTGGGTGAAAATTTTCTGCGTGTGTTTGCCGAAGCGGAGCGGGTTAGTCGTAGCATGAGTAAGACGATCAGTGGCGACGGGAGTTTGAAGCGGATTAACAAAAACTGAGCGTGAACGTCACAGAATTAGAACCGCGAGCGGTATTGACCAGGCAAAGATGTAGCCGCGGATTAACGGACTTACGCGGATCAGAAATTGATGGGGCGCAAACGAAGGTCGGGAGTCATCGGCGCTTCTATTTTTCGTTTTGCTGATCTGCGCCATCCGCGTTAATCCGCGGCTATCTTTGCCTGGTCAATGCCGCTCGCGTTCTGATTTTGTCTTGGCCACCAAAGCTCGCCAGATCATTAAGGTAGAGAAGAAGCGCGCGGCGGGCTCCATTCACCCGCCGCGCAGTGTTAGCGGTTGATTTTTGATTATTCGGTTGGTTTACCCTGGTCGCTTTGTTTGGTTTTATCGTCGCGGCGATTTTCGTCGCGGAGATTGCCTTGCCCGCCAGTGAAACCGCCGGGATTTGGCTGCTGTTGACCGGTGCCCTGAATGCCGCCGCCTTGACCCGTTGACTCAATCGGTTGCGGAGTGCGACCCGCCTCCGGCTTTTGCTGTTGTCCTTGATAGTTGCCACTTGCTCCCGCAGTTGCCGCCTTGCCCTTTTCTTCAGTGTTCTCCTGGTTTTGATTTGTTGCCTTCTCGTCTGCCATGAATGTTCCTCCTTGAGCGAACCATTGTTGGATAAGTCTAATAGCGAGGGGGACAGCGTGCGTTCCAATCCTTTCAAGGTGCGTGCCACTTCGTGGCGCCAGGATAATCAGCACTACCAAACTTTCTTGTGTGCTCAAGACGTACACGACGAAAGAGAAATCGATACAACCGCACCGTTCAGAGTTCAGCTTTGGGGGCGGGAATTTGTTGACTAACACGCGCACAAATCAAAATCTGAACTCTCAACTGCGCCCGCGTCGTCAACGTTCCTGCGTGATACAATTTCCCCACTTTGCAGTCCGCTGGAATCTACATCCACATCCCGTTTTGCCGCTCGCGATGTTCCTACTGTGATTTCGCGACGGGAATGTACGACGCTGAAGTCGCGCAGCGGTATGTCGAGACTCTCGTGAGCGAAATCGCGTCGTGGAATGTGGTTTCATCGGCGGAGCCGGTTGATACGATCTTTTTTGGTGGCGGCACGCCGTCGTTGCTTACACCGGAACAACTCGAACAACTGCTGCAAGCAGTGGGCGCTCATTTCCGCGTAGCCACAGACGCCGAAGTGACGATCGAGATCAATCCTGGTCGCATCAACCGGGAAACACTGAAGGCGTTGCTGGACTTGGGAATAAATCGCGCTAGCTTTGGTCTGCAAACGTTCGACGACACTGAACTGGCGCGGCTGGGACGTTCGCACAACGCCGACGATGCACGTCGCACGTTCGTCGAATTACGCGAGGCGGGTTTTCAGAACGTCAGCTTCGATCTAATCGCCGGACTTCCTGGCCAGACGATGGCGGGCTGGCGCAAGAATCTCGACGAGGCTTTTGCATTACGTCCGGAACATCTCTCCTTCTATCTGTTGGAAGTGCATCAGGGAACGCCGCTGGCGGAACATATCAAGAAAGGCACGCAACCAACTCCTGATGAAGATCTCGCGGCGGAGATGTACGAAGTCATGCTGGATCGCGCCGCCGCCAACGGTTACGAGCATTACGAAATCTCTAACCTTTGTTTGCCCGGATTCAGATCGCGACACAACACGAAATACTGGACCGGAGCTCCATACTACGGATTTGGTTGCTCGGCACATTCTTACGATGGTGCGTTTCGTCGCTGGGCCAACGAACGCGACGTCATGAAGTACATGGAAAAGATCGAACAGGGCGGCACTCCCATCGTGCAGGAGAATCAACTGAACGAAGCAGAGCGTCGCGCGGAAGCAGTTTTTCTCGGACTGCGCATGATGGAGGGCTTGAGCTTCAGCGATTTTCAGCGAAAATTCGGCGCTGACTTTCGTGCAACGCACGAAAAGGATTTGTTGCGCTTTCGCGAAGCCGGCTTGATTGAACTCGGTGACGATCTGTTGCGGCTGACGCGCAGCGGAGCATTGCTCTCGAATGAAGTCTTCGCCGCGTTTGTGTAGCCTGGGCAGCGGCGAGCCGAAGGTAGTCGGAAAGAAAATTGATCTGCGCCGCGGCAGCGGCGAAGCGAAGGTAGTCGGAAAGAAGATTGATCTGCGCCGCGGCAGCGGCGAGGCGAAGGTAGCCGGAAAGAAAATTGATCTGCGCCGCGGCAGCGGCGAGGCGAAGGTAGCCAGACGTGAAACGTCTGGACAGGAATCGATGGCGAGACTGGCGCGTCGGAGACGCGCGCAGAATCTGGGCGCGCCTCCAGCGCGCAATTGAAATATGGTGCCTGATGAGCCAGCGGTTTCACCTCTGGCTACCTTCTGCGCGCACCTCAGCTGCGCTGCGGATATGCGCCACGAAATGGAAATTGATTGTGCGCATTTAGCGCGCGCGAGTGCGCAATATGAAGCAAAACCTGATCATCGCTATCGATGGGCCATCCGGCGCCGGCAAATCGACGCTGGGTCGAATGTTGGCGCGCGAGCTGAACCTGCTGTACATCGACACCGGTTCGATGTATCGCGCCGTCGCGCTCGCCGTGATGGAATCGAGCATCAGTGCGACTGACGATGTTGCGGTCGGCTCACTGGCCGGCCGAATCGATATCGACCTACGTGGCGATCCTGATTCGTTGTGCGTAACCCTCGGCGGAGTCGACGTGAGCGAACAGATCCGCAGTGAAGAAGTCACGCATTTGTCTTCAATTATCTCGACCATTCCCGAGGTGCGGCGCGCGATGGTGGAGCGGCAACGCGAGATGGGCCGACGCGGAGCAGTGCTCAATGGGCGTGACATCGGCACGGTAGTTTTTCCTGATGCCGACGTGAAGTTTTTTCTGACTGCCGCACCCGATGCGCGAGCGCAGCGACGTTTTAGGGAGGAACAGACAACGCAGTCGGAGGCAACTTACGAAGCTACTCTTGCCGACATGGTCGAGCGTGATCGGCGTGACTCGAGTCGGGCCGATTCGCCGCTGGCTATTGCTGAGGATGCTGTTGTACTCGACTCGACCGGGTTGTCTATTAATGAAGTTTTCCAGCAGATGCTGGCAGTGGTAGAGAAAAGAGCGGGGACAAGTCCGCCTTCCTGACCCTGAGGTTCTTCTACTTGAGCCCGGAAATCAGTCAATGCGGAATTAATGTCTCAAGGTTCATAGTACTCAGGGTGAGGAAGGCGGGCTTGCCCCGCTGATTCGCTTAATTCATGTTTACTGGAATCATTGAAGAGCTAGGGACAGTTCGACTCGTCGACCCGCGCGGCGTTGATGCCCGAATTGTGATCGAGGCACAGCTTGTTACCGAAGACGTTAACGAGGGCGACTCAATTGCCGTCAACGGAGTTTGTCTAACGGCGCTCGATGTTCACAAGAACTCCTTTGCTGCGGATGTCTCCCGCGAGACCCTCAACCGCTCCACGCTCGGCAGCTTGCAACCCGGCGCGCGCGTCAACCTGGAACGCTCCGTAACTTTAGCGACCCGTCTTGGCGGTCACCTGGTTCAGGGACACGTGGACGCGCGTGGAGAATTTCTTGGCGCCGAAGCTCACGGCGGCTCGTGGACTGTGCGCATCGCCTATCCTCCCGAAATCGCGCGTTATCTGGTTTTCAAAGGTTCAGTTGCAGTTGAGGGAATTAGTTTGACGATTGCGGCACTCGCGGATGGCTACTTTGAAATCGCAGTCATTCCGAAGACATGGGAAGTGACAAACTTTTCTCACCTGCGCCCGGGCGATGGAGTGAACCTGGAAGCGGATGTAATTGCCAAGTACGTCGAACGTCTGTTGCCGCGTGACTAATACCTGAAGCAAGGCTTACTACGAAAGGAAATACAAATTGATCATGACGGTCAAGAAACACATTTTCGCCGGCGTTGCGGTGGTCGTGCTGATACTCGCCGCAGCCGGCGCGCGGGCACAGGACTCCAAGCCCAGCCCAACTCCGGTTCCAACTTCCACTATTTCTCCGGAGAAGCTGGCGTTAATAAAAGAACTGATGGAGTTGACCAGTTCGCAGAAGACGATCGATGCGGTGCTCCAGTCGCAGGCTGACGAGATGGAGAGGCGACTGCCTGACGAGGTTTGGGCAACCGCCTCAGCCATGCCGGAAGTGGCCAGGTTGTCAACGCTCGATCGCGAATCGCTACGGATACAGGTGATGACGAGCGCCTTGGAAACGAGTCGAAAGGTGAACGAGCTGATAAAGCAGCGGGTCGATTTCAACAAACTGATCGCGGATATCTCCGTCCCGCTGCATGACAAGTATTTCACCGAGGCCGAGTTGCGCGACCTGGTTGTTTTCTACAAGTCATCCACCGGACAGAAAGTAATTGATGTCATGCCGAAGTTGCTTTCTGAATCAATGGAGCAAATAGCCAGGACAGTGGTGCCCCAGATAGTGAACGCGGTTGATCAGTTACAGCGAGAAGAAACTGAGCGAATGAAAAAAGAAGTGTTGGAAACCGTCAAATCGAAAGCGAAGCCCGCGAGTAATACCCGGCGCAGCTCGCGCAGCCGCTCAAGACACTAAGAATTCAGAAGTCGGGAGGACCGTTTCAAGTTAACCCCGCCTTCACATTCGACTGCACCACTCAAGCACCCCTCCTGGGATCGCGGGCGCCCTCGCCCGCCAACAATCGTCTCCATAAAACCTACAATAGATGAGAAGTGGAATACTTGAAGGCTGAGTATTGCTCCTACCGCGCTTGGACTCGACGCTGTCGCGACGAAATTGAAATGCGGGCGAGGGCGCCCGCGATCCCAGGAGGGGTGCTTGAGTGGTGCAGTCGAATGTGAAGGGTTAACTTGAACCAGTGTCTATCCCTCAACCGCCGCTTTCGCCTCATTTGCGCTCACAAAGCCGAGGGCTGTAGCATAAGGGCTTTCCCAAAATAGAGAGCTGATTCGCTATGCATTTCGCCACCATCGCAGACGCTGTCGCCGAGATTCGCGAAGGCCGGATGATCATCATCGTCGATGACGAGGACCGCGAAAACGAAGGCGATTTGGTGTGCGCGGCCGAGAAGACAACTCCAGAGATTATTAACTTCATGGCGCGTCACGCGCGCGGCCTGATCTGTTTACCCTTAACTGAAGAGCGTTGCGACGAACTGCACCTGACGACGCAAGTCGCCGACAATACGTCGTTTTTAGGAACCGCCTTCACGGTTTCCATCGACGCCCGCAAAGGAATCTCGACTGGCATTTCCGCTGCTGACCGTGCTACCACGATTCAGGTCGCGGTTGATCCGCAATCTCGACCACAGGATCTGGCCCGTCCCGGTCACATCTTTCCGTTGCGCGCGAAGAACGGCGGCGTGCTGGTGCGTCCCGGACAAACCGAAGCCAGCGTCGACATCGCGCGCATTGCCGGGCTTTATCCGGCGGGCGTCATCTGCGAGATCATGAATGAGGACGGCACGATGGCGCGTCTGCCGGAACTGAGAAAGTTTGCGACAGAGTACAACCTGAAAATGATCACGGTGGCGGATCTCGTCCGTTACCGGATCAGCAAAGAGACGTTGGTAAAACGCTCCGTCGAAACTGACCTGCCGACCGTCTACGGTCGTTTCCGCGCCGTCGCTTTCGAAAACATTATTAATGGCGACGTGCACCTGGCGATGGTGATGGGTGACGTTTGTACTGCCGAACCGGTGCTGGTGCGCGTGCACACTGAAAATGTTACCTGCGACATGTTTGGTTCTTTGATCGACGACACAGGTTTTCAACTACATACCGCATTGGAAAAAATTGCCGCTGCCGGACGGGGCGTAGTTTTGTACCTGCGCCAGCGCGACCACAGCCTCGACCTCGTGAACCAGTTGCGAACTTACGCCGTGATGCAGGAAAAATCCGTCAGCAAGCGCGAGGCGAGTCTCGAAACAGGCTACGGGTCGGACCGCGACTACGGCGTAGGCGCCCAGATACTTCATGACCTGGGGCTTCGTCGTATACAATTGCTGACGAATCATCCCCCCAAAGTTGCAGCCCTCGAAGGTTTCGAGCTTGAAGTTGTAGGTAACGTGCCGTTGGGCCAGCCCGCGCACTTCAAAGAAACGCCGGAAAAACAACCCCTTCCGGAGAAGTGAGAGCAACGTAGCTTAGTGTCAGTGTCATCTGTTTCTCATCGGTGGCCCCGACAGCAAGAAGCCGTCGCTTATTTTCAAAGGCTCGTTTTTAGTTTCGGGATTCCCTCTCCCAAAATTCGGTTTACCCACCCACGCGGGACTGTCCGCGAGGGCGTCGTTCAGCCATAATGTCGGCTGCTGGTTATGAGTGTAGACGATCGCGATAAAACTCCGGACGAGGACAAGCCGGCAGGGGATTCCTCCGCGCCTGACTCTCAACTTTCGCCGACGAGTAGCAAAGCTATTCGCGATGCCCTTCGTTCAAAATCCAAAGGGCCGCTCCCGCCATTGGCAGAAGCGATCGCTGAACGCGACGCGCAGCGCAAGCATCCGATAACACCGCAGGGACGTCGCCGTCGTTTCATCAATCGTCGCAACGTGATCATCGCGGGCATTTCCGCGGCCATTGGTGTGGTCGCGTTGATACTGCTCGTCGCGATTCTTTTCCGGCTGGGTTATGTCGATCGCTACGTTGCCGGTCAAATCAAAGACACCTTTGCGAAGTATGGAATCCGCGCTGAGATCAAAGAGTTCCATGCGGGTTTCCCGCCGCAGACCGTCGAAATGTCAGGCGTTGAACTGTTCGATCAGCAAACGGGTGAGAAGCTGGGCAAGATTGATAAGTTGATCGCGACGATCCGCGTGGAAGATTTATATGCGCTCAACCTGCAAAGAAATATCACGCTGAAGGATCTAAAAATCGAAGGGCTCGAAGGCTGGGTCACATTTGACGATCAGGGTCGGTCAAACTTCCGAAACATTCACATCCCGCCGCCCGATACCAACCGGCGCATTCTCTTTGCTTACACTGCCGCCAACATTGAGATCAAAAGCGGCGTGATTCATTACGGTGACGTGCGTCACGAGATTTCCGGCGAAGCGCGAAACCTACACGCAACGATTCTTCCTGAAGATCTCAGTCTGCCCGTCGAACAACGAACGCACCCGATAACTTTTGGCGTCTCGAATTCGACGTTTACTTATGACGGCCGCGCGGTTGAAAACATCGACATTCAGGCCCAACTCCAGATCAACGAAACGCGCGCTGAGATTCAACAGCTCGTTTTGCGTTCACCCGTAGCGGAGGCGACGCTGCAGGGCACGATGGACGACTGGCGTTCGCTGCACTACCAAATGAACATCACGTCCTCAGTCGATCTTACGCAGTTGTCTGATTTACTTCAGTCCGGTGCGACGCTGCGCGGCAGTGGGAAATTCGCAGGGATAGTTTCCGGCGAAGGCGACAAGTACAAAGTTGAGGGCACCATCAATTCCGACGCCCTTGCGGCTGATAATTTGCGCCTGCAAGGTCTAAACGTAACTGCCAAGGGCAGCGGCCAGGGCAAGACCTACGACATCAATGGTCGGGCTGTGGCAACTTTGCTAAGCGCCGGTGACTTTCAACTAAACAACGTCCAGCTGGTTGGCAATGTGATGGGCACGGGATCTGATTTTCGCTGGGTCGGCGAGTTGCGCGCTGCGGCGGAAAAAAGTTATGGGACCACCCTCACCGGATTAATTCTCCAGGATTCGCGCGCCGAGATGGATAACGGTGTGCTCACCGCGTCGGCGCCGCGATTCAGCGCCAACAGCCTGACTGCTTCGGGCGCGCGCGCCAATGGAGTGACTGCGACCGACCTGCGTGTACGCAGTGAAAACGGCGTAACCACCGCTGGAATCGCCCAGGTCAAAGCAGGAACCATCACCGGCTCCAACGCCAAAGTAGATGGAGTGACAGCTAATAAGATCGACGTCGTCAGTCGCGACGGCGTCACCAGTGTTGTCGTCAAGGATGTGCAGATTGGGGCCACCAGCGCCGCCGGCGCGGAGATTGGCAACATCAACATCGCCGGCGTTCGGCTGTCAGTTCGTGGTGGGCGTGTCGAAGGTTCGACGGCCGACATTAACGCCGGCACCGTGAAGTTAGCTGACTGCGAAATGCAAGATCTGAAGTTGGCCAAGCCGATTTTTGTGATTGAACCTTCAGGACGTTATCGCGCCAGCGCCGATTTGAGTATCGGCGGTGGTGTACTGGGCCAAATGAACATGGGCCAGGCGCGCGCGCAATTGGTGGCAACCAGTGGCGAGATTCAGCTGAATAACTTTGCGGCTGACGTTTTCGACGGACATGCCACCGGCAACGCGCGCATCGCTACGACTAAAGGCGGCACGTCACACGTTGCCGCAACTTTCGATCAACTCAACGTCGCGGGACCACTGACGGCGATCGCACATTCCGTCGTACCGCTCTCAGGTCGAGCGACAGGAAGAATCGATCTCAGTTTTCCCGGAACCAATTTCAAACTGGCGTCGGGCACAATTAATTCAACCTTCGCGGCTGAGACGGGAGCCCCGGCCGATCGCGTGCCGCTCTCGGGTGAAGTGGCCATTCGCGCCGATCGCGGCGTCTTCAACCTTGACCGCGTTGATCTACAAACCCCCGCAACCAAACTTCAGGCGACCGGGCAGTTTTCATTCGAAGGCGATTCCAACCTGCAGGTCAGTTTGAATTCGACTGACGCGACTGAACTGCAGACAGTGCTGATCTCATCCGGTCTACTTCTGGACACCGCGGAGAACATGCGTACTTACGGCATCGAGTTGGCCGGTCAATTGGCATTCAACGGCAGCTTAAGAGGAAACCTGAGTTCGCCAGATATCGATGGTCGCGTTTCGTTGAGCACGTTGCTGGTAAACGGCATCGATCTGGGCGCCTTGTCTGCGTCGCTGAAGATGACGGCGGCCGAGCTCCAGGTCACTGATGGTCGTTTGACGGAAAAAGACGGCGGCGGCATGCAGTTCACGCTTAACGCCCCGCGGACGGGCGAGAACAACACAACTTTCGAAGCCACGCTCGATCGCGTGAACGCCGGAAACCTGCTCGCCGCGTTGCCGATGAGCAAATCACAGCGAGCGAGCTTTGTCGGGACCGAGTCAGACGCTTCTGGTCAGATCAAGATAACGGGGATTCCCAACGCGATGAGTGGCAGCGCCGAAGTGCGCCTTGGTCCCGGTCGCCTCGCCGGCGAACCACTCGAGAGCATGCTGGCGCGCGCCACGTTCGCCGGCTCAACGGTGACGATTGAAAGCGTGGACGCGCGACTCACCGCCGGCCACATCGTCGCGAGCGGGACCTTCGATACCAAGACCAAGGATTTTGATCTTCAGGGTCGTGGAGAAGGTGTGCAGCTGGCACGGCTCGTGGCGTTGAGCAATCAGCCCGGCCTCGGGAATGTTTCCGGTACCGCTGACGTCAATGCGCACGTGATTGGAAACTGGATCGCGAATGATTTTTCTCGTTTTCAAATTACTTTTGCTGGAGTGGGGAAAGACGTGGTCATCAACGGTCGCCAGGCCGGCACGTTGGCGCTAGCCGGAAGAACCGAGAACCAACAGCTGAACATCTCACTAACCTCGGGAATTTTTGGTGCGACGCCCCAGGTGGTCTCAGCGCAAATTAATCTCGGAAGCGAGTTCCTGACGGCTAATCTCGAAACAACACTGAACAATGCTGATCTCACCAACGTGCTGAACATGGTCTTGCCTCAGGCAAGTGTGAAGCTTTCCGGATTGGCGACGGGCACCATCAAGGCCAGTGGCAACTTGTTTGATGAGGACAAAAATTTCAGTGCGGGTGGCCTGCAAGGCGTTGCCAATTTCTCGGCGCTAAGTTTTAAGGTTGAAGATGTGCAATTGTCGGCCACCTCGCCTTTGATTGTTCGCTTCACGCCCAGCGAAGTAACTTTCGAAAAAACCCAATTCACCGGTCCCGGCACAAACATCGCACTCGGGGGCACACTTGCGGTTGGTCCTGAAGGCCGCCAAAACATGACGGCTGATGGACAACTCAATCTGCGCGTACTGAATGGACTTAGCCCGGACGCGTTCACTTCGGGCACTGCGGAAGTTGCAGTGCGGGTCACCGGAACTTATGAGCAGCCGCGACTCAACGGCACTGCGTCAGTTGCCAGCGGATCCATCTCCCTCCTGATTGGTAACGAGCGGTGGATGATCGCCAACCTTAAAGCGCTCGTCAGGTTCACGGCCAATCAAGCACAGATCGACTCGATGACCGGCACGCTGGGTGGCGGTCGCGTGTCTGCAACCGGCGGTGCGCTGCTTGATGGATTAACCATCGCCCGCTTCCTCTTCAACGTGCACGGCGAAAACGTCAGCGCTCCCTATCCGACTAATTTCCGCACAACTGCTGACATTGATCTCGAACTTAAAGGCACTTCGCGGGAACAGCTCATCGGCGGCTTGGTAAATGTGAAGCGCAGTGAATACACGGAAGACATCGAGTTGGCAGATCTGATCAACTTCCGGCAAAAGGAGTCGATCGAAGAAGGTGGTGAAATTGAATTAACCCGTGCCGCCTTCTGGAACGACCTGCGCGTGGAAGGCCGGAATGCGTTGGTCCTTAGAAATAACCTGGCCGATCTGGTTGCGTCAGTTTCACTGCAGGTGAATGGTCCAGTGAAGGACCCGGTTGTTTCCGGCCGGATTACGGCGACCAGTGGAACTTTGAATTTCCGCAACGATCGCTATGAGATCACGCGCGCGTTGATGGACTTCCCGTCGCAAAGACAGGCCGATCCGGTTATCAATATCCAGGGTGAAGCACAAATTCGCGGCTATCGTGTGAACGTTGGTCTTACCGGTCCGTTGTCTCAGCCGCAAGCAGTAATCAGTTCCGAACCAGCCTTGCCCCAGGCTGACGTCGTTTCATTGATTACGACCGGACAACTTGCGTCGGGAGATACGAGCACGTCGATTCTTTCGCAGTCGGGACTCGGAACGGCGACGAGTTTGTTAACTGACGCTTTGATCAACGCGCCGGCGCAACGCGCAACGAGCAAACTGTTTGGTTTGAGCCGTTTTGAAATTAATCCGGTGATTGGTGGCGCCGGAACCACCCCCGCAGCACGGTTGACGCTGGGCAAGAGAATCAGCAAAGACGTCTCCGTTACCTATTCAACCAACGTCACCAACGACCCCAATCAAATTCTGGCTGTCGAGTATAGAGTTTCCGACCGCCTTTTCTTTATTGCGCAGTATGAACAGGCTTCGACGCGGCGACTGACCGCGCGCAATAACAACTTCAGCTTTGAGATCAGATTTAGAAGACGATTCTGAGGCGGTCTGGTGCAAAGGTTCTTTTCGACAGCGGTTCTGACAATCATGGTGCTCCTTGCCGGCGTGACCGCGCGGGCCGGCAACCGCTTCGAGGAATATGAGGGACGCCAGATCAGTGCGGTTGAAGTCGTCTTCGAGGGTTCTCCGGCTGACCCTGCGGCAGAAGCAGAATTCCTCTCCATCATTCGCGTCGTTCCTAACACTGAGTTTTCGGCCGTTGCGATCCGCGACTCACTACAGGCGTTATTCGATTCCGAACGAGTCGCTAATGCGCGCGTTGAAGTAGTTGCCACAGACTCGAGTAAAACCGGCACGGTTCGCTTGCGCTTCGTCATTCAACGGCAGGTGCAGATTGGCGACGTAAAGTTTGACCTGACGCCGCCCACGGGCACGCCGATTTCTGAAGATGAGCTACGCGCTCGCGTTAATCTCACGCAGCCTGGCACCCGCCTCTCGAAACAAGTGGTGCTACACAACACTGACGAGTTGCTCATCTTTTTGCGCGACCGTGGTTACTTCAACGCCACCGTCGAGCCGCAAGAACAACTCGACGCCAGCGGTACACGGGCAACCGTGACCTATAAAATTGTTCCGGGAGAACAGTCGCGAGTACAAGCCTTCAACATAAACATCACTGGGTTCGATGCGGCGGCGGTGAAGCCAACGCTAGCGCTCCAACCCGCCGCCCCGTTCACGCGCGAAGCGCTGGGATCCGACACGAAAAAAATTCAACAGGCACTGATCGATCAAGGCTTTCTCGCCCCGCTGCTTGAAGACGCGCGCGTCGAGCGCGACCAGGACGGAAACACAATCACCATCAACCTGAACGGGACAGTTGGGCCAAAGGTCACAGTGCTCGTGCCGGATTTCAAGATGAGTGAAAAGACTGCCCACGATCTTTTGCCGGTGAAACGTGAAGGGAACATCGATCAATCGGCGATCATCGAGGGCGCGCGTCGCATCCGGAATAAGCTTCAGGAACAAGGTTATTTCTTCACGGAAGTAACGCCGGTTTGCACGGTGACGCCGCCCGTCGCTGACCTGGGCGCGAATGGTGAAGCTTCAACTTGCCTGGAACTAAACCCGGAAACGCTGAGCGGCCACTCGGTTGAAATCCTTTACCAGATCGATCGCGGCCGTCGCTTCAAACTCACTGACATTCGCGTCACCGGCACCAACAAGCTCACCTACACCGACGTGGCCGCCGATCTCAGGACGCAAAAGGCCAGCGCGCTGGGCCTGGTACCACTGCTCGGTTACGGGCGTGGTTTCACCAGCTTGACCTTGCTCGAACAGGACAAGCGGACGATCAGAAATTACATGCGCGACCTGGGTTATCGTCGCGCTGAGGTGGAAGTGCTGCAGGGCGTGTCGATCAACGGCGAAAGTTTGATCATAACTTTCCAGGTCACTGAAGGTCCGTTGACGCGAATTGCCGCCGTGGAAGTTCGCGGCAATAAAATCTATACCGATCAACGCCTGTTTGATGAGTTGAAAACCGTGATCGGCGCGCCCTACTCGCGTTCGCAGGCGCGGGCTGATGGTGAAAGGATGATCGCCCTTTATGCGCGCGATGGTTACGTCAATGCGCAGATGGATTTCTCGGTTGGCGAGCTTCCTAAAAAAGGAGACGAGGAACAGGTTAGGCTGATTTATTCAATCCTGAATGAGGGCGATAAAGTCTTCATCAATCAGATTGTGATCAACGGCGTCACCGGCAGCGCGGACACTCAGGCGACCAAGCGTGATGCAATCCGGCGTGTGATTACGATTGCCGAGGGCGACGTGTTGCGCTCCGATCGCATTGCCGACAGCGAACGCGAGTTGTATCTGACCGACGCCTATCGGCAAGTGATCATTCGCACGGAGCCCGCCGGGGAAACGTCTTCCGGGTTCAAGCGCCGCGATGTGATTATCGACGTTGAAGAGAAAAAACCTCGCGTCATGGATTATGGCGGCGGTTTCTCGACCGACACCGGGGCGCTGGGCTTGCTGGAATTCAGCAACGTCAATTTCATGAACAAGCTGCGTCAGGCTGCCGTGCGCCTGCGCGCCAGTCGTTTGCAGCAACGCGTGAGACTCGAGTATCTCGACCCGCGGTTTAAGCGGTACGGAGAACGAACCTTTGCACCGTTGGCCCTCTCAATCGAGTATCAGCGCGACTCGACAGTAACGCGGTTTTTCCGTTCGTCAATTGATCAGGGGACTATGGGCATTGTTCAGCGGGTCGACTTGAAGGGAAACCCGCTGGATGAGTTTGGCAACAAGGTCCATGAGCCAACCATCAACCGTTTCACCGCACAACTCGAAACACAGCGCGTTCTGAGTGCGAAGACCCACTCGATCATTTTTGCTCGTTACAGCTATGAAGATGTGCGTCTGTTTAATCTGCAGAGTTTGCTGGTGAAGCCAGTTCTGCAACCAGATCGGGCGGTGCGCCTGTCGCGCTTTGGGGCTTCTTACGTACGCGATACGCGCGAGCGTTGCGAGCGCGGACTGTTGGGCGCGATTCGAAATCCGGACGAAGAAACAGGGGCGCCCGGCGAAGTCTGTCGCTACAACCAGTTCGATGCTACTCGCGGAAGTTTCTTCAATGTGGATTACGCGGTGGCGTTGCGGCAGTTAGGTGGCAATGTTTCTTTTAATCGTCTGCAGGCGACTTACCGACGCTATTACAAAATGAATGCGTTACGAGGAACCGTGTTCGCGGCCAACGCTACGCTGGGATTGGCAAACATTTTCAACCCGCGCGATCGCGATGACAACGGAACAATCGATGAAATCGATCGCACGCTGCCCATTAGTGAACGCTTCTTCTCCGGAGGTTCGACTTCTTTGCGCGGCTTTAACTTTGAAGAAGCTGGGCCACGGGAGGCGATTATTCCCAAAGGACCGTTTATCGACCAAAACAAGAACCCGGTTTTCTTGAATCCGTTTACAGTACCGGTTGGCGGGAACGCGCTCGCGATCCTCAACCTTGAGGCGCGTATACCGCTAACAAAAACACTGCAGGCGGTTCCGTTTTACGACGGCGGCAATGTTTTCAGACGGGCAGGTGATTTGTTTGGCAAGCACGACACTCCGACTGTGCCGCCGGGCGACGTCGTGGCAGCAATCAACGCCGCCAATCTGCGCGCCCACTGGACCAACACGGTGGGTCTGGGTTTCCGTTTCCAAACTCCGTTAGGTGGTTCACTGGCAGTTGATTACGGTTTTCTGTTGAACCCGCCGGAGTTTCTCGTACCGCAGCGCGGCCCGACTGGAGGTCCGGATGATTTTAATGGGACGCCGGCAGTTTATCGGTTGAAGCGAACACAAATTCACTTCCGGTTTACGCAAACGTTCTAAAAGCAGTGGGCAGTGGGAGGAGAAAGAGTTGAAGCAAACAAAGGTTGAAAAGTCATGACCAGGTCAAGAAGAACCAGGATTCCTCGCATCCTACGAGCAGTCTTTCGATTCGTGCCGATGCTTTTGCTGCTTACTGCCCACTGCTCGCTGCTGCCCACTTTTGCATCGGCTCAGGAAGTCGTCGACAAAATGGTGGCCACCGTTAATGCCGGTACGCTGACTGACTGCGGGCACACTTGCCTGATCACGTATTCCGATCTGGTTTGGCAGTTGGCGCTGCAGCCAAACACATCTATCGACAACCCGTCGTCGGTTGATCTAAACCGCGCTTTACGTCTCGTCACTGATCAACGATTGATTTTGCAGGAAGCAGAAAAGCTGCCCTCGATTGCGCCCACCGCCGAGGAACTTTCGCGCGCCCGAACGGAATTGTCGCAGGCGTTCCCGTCAGCTACGGAATTTCAGCAACGACTCCAACGAGTAGGACTGACGGCGGAGAAGCTCGACGAAATCCTGGAGCAGCGCGTGCGAATCGAAAAGTACCTCGACTTTCGTTTTCGCAACTTTGTGGTGATTACGCAAAATGAGATTGCGGATTACTACAAAGACGTCTTCGTTCCCAGGTGGCGCGCGCGCACGCCCGGTCAACTCGTGCCCACGCTGGAACAAGCGCGCGAGACCATTGAAAAAACGCTCACCGAATCAAAGATCGAAACTGACACCGATGCGTTTCTTGACACGGCACGCGAGCGCGCGGAGATTGTTGTCTTAAATCCGGTGTGAGGAAGAAGTCCAACGTCCAACGTCCAAGGTCCGCAATTCAGAGTCGACGTTTCCCGACAAAAGGTGCTCTTTCACATGAACCCGTTTCCATCGCGGACTTTGGACCTTGGACTTTGGACTTTAGACCCTTCTCAGGCAACGATAGTTTAGAAAACGCCTCTAACGAATGGCGACGAGAATGTCGGCGAAAGGTCGGGCTGAAAAAGAAATGTTTGCAAGAGACTCGAAACAAAAAACGGCGTCCGTAATTGTGATGTTGGGTGCGGTTTTTTTCATCGTTACATTCATGGGCCAGTCGGGGTTCGCGCGGCAGCGAGCAAGAACAACGAACACTGCGGGCCAGGGCAAAACAGTTTCGGCAAATAGTTTTCCCGGCCAGGACATCGGCGCCAAGATCACGGCCGCCGACAAAGCGCTCGGCGCGGCGCCCGGTGAAATAACGGCAAGCGGCGGCGGCACCATCGCCACGCAGATTGTTATCTCTGCCGGTCATACGCTGCGCCTGGGTCCCGGCACCTACGTCTCCAAAACCACTTTAATCCCGATCGTCATGCGCGAGAATTCTTCACTCATCGGTGCGGGTTGGGACAATACAATCGTGCTGGAATCAACTGCGAAGGACCAGTACACGGTGATCAGTGCTTACAACCACGCCGTTGAAAATGGTTCAGCAGATTCGGGAATAACCATTCGCGAGCTACAAGTCAAAGGTGCAAATCCAGGATTCAATTCCGCGCCCCAAGCGGTGTCGCTGGGGAACTGCTCCAATTGTTCAGTCGACAAAGTTTGGATCAATGGCACGCGCTCGATTGGCATGCAGTTGGGTGGTTCGTCGCGCAAAGGTTTCTTCGCGAACAACTCGAAGATTACGAATTGTTTGTTTACGAGAGTGGCATCGCAAAACCTGGCGCTGGTCAATGGCAAGAATATTCTCTTTGAAAACAATCGCTTCATGACGTCAGGTCAAGTGGGTGGTCCGGGAAACACCAATATCGATCTCGAGGTGAATGAAGGCGAAGACCATCTCGAAAACGTGATCATCCGCAACAACCTGATCGACGTGCGAAATTCTGAAGTGTCACCAACGGGCAATGGCATCGTCGTCAACTCAACCTCCGGCACGCCCTACGTTGGCCCGATCGTGATCGAAAAGAACACGATCATCGGCGGCGAAACCCCTCCGGGAGTCCCAACCAACGTGCTGAGCAACGGAATTTATATCTTTGGCACCACCATGCGCGACGTGACAATCCGCGACAACACCATTCGTCGCACCGGCCAGAGTGGCATCCGGATCGAAGGCACGCACATCGTCGTTAGTAACAATCAGCTTTTTGATGTCGGCGGTGGTGGGACGAATGGCTTTGTGGTGCAGGCCACGAATAGTCAGATCATCAACAACACATTTCAATACAGCGGGCAGGGCCCGGCAGACGACAACATCGTGGTGTTGCCAGGCTCATCTAACAATGTTTTTCAGAACAACCGTGGCTGGAATGTTAGGGGCGTGGTTCGCTGAGTTGACGCTCACGCCGGCCGCCGCAGGTAACTACGCAACTGCGGCGGTGTTGCTTTACGCAGCAACGCACTCTTCGCTTTCCATTCGGTAGCGCGCGTAAGTTCGACCAGAAAGCGCGTCTCGCCAGACTCCAGTACAGCTACCGGCTCACCGTTGTAATAAAGAATCCGGTTTGACGTGTGCGCCGTTATCCGGCCGCCCGGCGTGATGATCCCAACGAGGTTTAAGGGATCAGCCGCACTAATCGAGATCATATTTTCGATTGGCACATTCGCAGGTTCCGTAGTTGCCGGCCCACGCGTCAACGAATCTTCAGCGCGCGGAGAGCGAACCCCGAAGTCCTGCGGGCCAGTTTGAGTGCGCCGGATTGCTCGCAACATGCCCACCGCTTCGGAGAGTGCAAACTGTTCGCCGGAAATACCCGCCACAAAGCGTCCACCGCGAATCTCGCCACGCGCTTCCAGACGATGATAGATGCGCAATAGCACTCGCCACGGTAGCGCGATGCCTTCGCGTTCAAGCAGGCGTTTGAAGACGACACCGTAGCGGACTAACAACGTGCGGGCGATTTCTTCCGCCGCCTCCGGCGAAACTTCAGCAGTCTCTTTTACGTTCGCGCTACTGCCGCGGTGCAATAACGACCAGCGGCCCGCGCTCGACATGTCGTAAGTCGGGCGATTGTGTTTTCGTCTGGCCGCTGCCTGAGTTTTGCGGCTTGACGGAGTTAACAGAGCACGCAAGCCAGTGAAGCTGTCGGAGATTACCAGACCATTTGCCACCAGCTCAGCTAAACCTTCTTCGACTTGTGCTTTCAAAAGTTTGGTGCCGTCAACTATGTCGCTGAAGAAGGAAGCGCCGTGTGTTGTCAGATAATCGTGCACGGCAGTGGTCGTCGTAGAAAATTCGAGTTCGCTGACCGGCGATTGCGGAAAAACAGAGTTCCACAGCGCAAAATTTTTGCGGCGCAACAAAGCAATGGGTGTGTTGCGCACCGGCGCGGCGCCTCGGGTTCGCTCGACACCGGATTCTGCGTTCGCACGGGAAGCCGCCGGCGGTGTGAGTCTGGCCCACACAACTTCACCGGAAAGACATAGCGCATCGAGCCACGCCGGATCGTATTCAGCCAGCCGGCTGGGAAAAATCTCTCCTTCCCAGGCCGCGGCTGGCGCTTCAAATCCTTCCAGCTGTTCGACGATGGTGCGCAGACTTTCCGGTCCTTCCATCTGGTGCTCAGGCGAAATCTTTTGCCAGGCCAGCAGGTAACGCATGAAATCCGTGGTGGCCACCGGCTCGATTTCCTGACGCAGACGATTGAGCGTGTAGCTGTGAATGCGCGCTAACAGCCGGCGCGCGCACCACTCAGTTTCGCTGGTGCCCGGCGTAAACTGGCCGCGAATCACAAAACCTTCAGCCTCGAGTTTCAATAAACCCAATTCGATATCGTTAGTAGTTAGTCCTGATGAAGCGGCGAGTTCGGCGACCGTTGACGGCCCCAGTCCTTCCAGCCTGCCGCGTAGGATTTCAACGAGCGCGGTTTCAAACGCCCAGGGCACTTTCGCAAAACTCTCGGGAGCAGTAATCGCAGGACTAAGTATGGCCGCGGAATAAATCTGCTGTAACTGCGGCAGCCTTTCGGCTGCAACCCACAACCTGGTTACTGGGAACGCGGGCGTCTCGCCGGCATTAGTTGCGGGAGTATCCAACTTTGATGTGGTCAGCACAGCCGCGCGCCGATCGTTTTTTAGTTCCGCAAAAAACGACTGCCATTCGGCTCCCTCGCTTTCGGTGATGAAGCCCAACTCCACGAGCGCGTCGTGCAACTCATCGGCAGTTTCAACTCGCGGCCATGCTTCATCGCGCACCCGATCGATAGCAGCCTGATCGAGCTTGCCCATGTCTCTCGCCGTCTGCGGATCGAGCCAGCGACGCTGTTGCACTGCACGCGTGCGTCGTTCTTCCAGCGGAGCATCGTCGAGGTAAGCATACGGACGCGCGTTAAGAATTTCCTGGGACAGCGGTGAAGCCTCGATGACGTCTCGAGCAAAGAGATTTTTTTCGTTACGTTCAATCGCGGTCAGTAGTCGTTCCAGATTCTCGATGTCCATCGCTTCTTCGAGACAATCTTTCACGGTTTGATCAACCAACGGATGCGTAGGAATCTCTCGCTCTCCAGCTGGCAAATTCTCGAAACAGGCAACTTGGTCGGGGAAGATCGCCGTCAGTAAATCCTCTGCGTCCATCCGCTGAAGTTGCGCGGGAATTTTTTTGCCACCGCGGCGACGCAGCACGGCCAGCGCGCGGGTCACGTTCCAGCGCCAGCGGATGTTCCACATCGGCGCGTCGAGGAGTGCCTGACACAGAAGCTGTCGCACAGTCTTGGAGTTGAGGTAGTGAAAAACATCTTCCAGCGGAAAACTGTGGCTAGGGCCAAGCGACAGGATTACCGCGTCTTCGGTGGCTGCGGCCTGCAACTCAAAATTAAACTTGCGGCAAAAACGTTTGCGCAAGGCCAGTCCCCAGGCGCGATTGACGCGGCTGCCGAAAGGCGAGTGCACCACTAACTGCATGCTGCCGCTATCGTCGAAGAACCGCTCGAGCACGAGATTGTTTTGCGAGGGCATCACTCCCAAAACCATCTTGGCCCCGGCAAGGTATTCAACAATTTGCTCAGCGGCAGTTTGAGAAACTCCGACTTCGCCAGTGAGATATTTAATCGCCGGATCGAGCCAGAGAGCCGGCCTTTTTGCTTCTGTTAAGTCGCTTGCCGGATCAGTCTCACCATCACCGTCCGGACTTTGGACATGGGACGTTGGACTTTGGACTACGTCGTCGTTGAGTTCAATTCGTTCAGAGATTTCTTCTCGCAGGCGCGAAACTGAAGCCGACAATTCCTGAGTTCGCGCCGGCGCTTCGCCCAGCCAGAAGGGAATCGAAGGCGGCTGGCCGTGCGCGTCTTCGACGCGCACCTTGCCCTGTTCGACGCGCAACACGCGCCAGGAAGCATTGCCAAGCTGGAAGATGTCGCCTTGCAAACTCTCAATCGCAAAATCTTCATTCACTGAACCAATCACCAGGTCACTTGGCTCAAGTACCACGGCGTAGTCGGCAGTGTCGGGGATCGCACCGCCTGACGTTATCGCCGAAATCCGCGCGTTGCGTCGGCCGCGAATGCGTTGGTTCACCGCGTCATGATGCAGATAAGAAGATCGCTTGCCGCGTTTCGTGGAAAACCCTTCCGTTAGCATGCGCACGATGGCGTCGAACTGATCGCGTGTCAGGTTTCGATAGGGATACGCCCGCCGCAGCATCTGAAACAAACCGTCTTCCGTCCACTCTTCGGCAGCAGCCGCGGCCACTATTTGCTGCGCCATGATGTCTAACGGGAGTTCCGGTATTTCCAAATGATCGAGTTCGCCGCGTCGCACACAATCAATAATCGCTGCGCACTCAACTAACTCATCGCGCGACAGTGGAAAGATTCTGCCTTTGGGAAATCCGGCGACGGTGTGGTTCGAGCGGCCAACTCGCTGCAGGAAGCTGGCGATGGAACGTGTCGAACCGAGCTGGCAAACTAAATTAACGTCACCGATGTCGATTCCGAGTTCCAGCGAAGCGGTGGCAACGAGCGCGCTAAGTTCGCCTGCCTTCAATCTCTGCTCTGCCGCCAGTCGCTGTTCTCGCGCCAGGCTACCGTGATGCGCAGCGATGTTTTCATCGCCGATACGTTCACCCAGATGTCGTGTCACTCGTTCGGCCAAGCGGCGGGTGTTGACAAAAACCAGCGTGGTCTTGTGTTGCCGGATCAACTGCGCCAGTCGATCGTAAACTTCTTCCCAAACGTCGCCGGACAAAACTGCCTGGAGCGGAGTGTCAGGGAGTTCGAGCGCCAGATCTAGTTTGCGCGTGTGGCCACTGTCGATAATGGCGCAATTGGGATTGCCGGAGGCATCGATGTTTTGCGTGCCCACCAGAAAGCGCGCAACTTCCTCGATGGGTTTTTGCGTGGCCGACAGGCCGATGCGAACGAGGCTCGGATTTGGGATTGCAGATTTCGGATTTCGGATTTCGTCGGCAGGCGGTTGCGCAGCTTTTGTCCTCACCAGCTGCTCCAGACGCTCGATGGAAAGCGCCAGATGCGAACCACGCTTATCGCCGACTACAGCGTGAATTTCATCAACGATCAACGTGCGGGTTGTCTCCAACATGCGCCGCCCGCCTTCGCTCGTCAACAGTATGTAGAGCGACTCCGGCGTGGTGACGACAATGTGCGGCGGTCGCTTAACCATCGCCGTGCGTTCACCAGCGGGCGTGTCGCCGGTCCTCACGAAAGTCCGAATGTTTACCTCGGGCAGTCCCAGCGCACGTAGTTCCTCTTGAATCCCGGCGAGCGGCAATTGGAGATTTCGTTGAATATCGTTACTAAGTGCTTTGAGCGGCGAAACGTAAACAAGGTGAGTGGTGTCCTCGAGTTTGCCCGCAACGCCCAGTCGCACCAGATCGTCAATGGCTGCAAGAAAGGCAGCGAGCGTTTTGCCGGATCCGGTAGGCGCGGCGATCAAAGCATTGCGGCGTTCTTTGATGACCGGCCAGGCCTGCATTTGTGGCGGGGTGGCGGCGGGAAAGCTCTTCCCGAACCAACGGGCGACCGCTGGATGAAATAGCTCGAGATTCATAGGGACGGGTATTATACTGCGTGCGATTTCAGTTTGCATAGCTGAATCGCGAGCCCACCCATGAAACAGAAAAGTTTTTCTAAAATCATCGCAAAACTCCGGTCGCACTACGGCGAGCCGCCGCCGCCAAAGACCACTGACGCGCTCGGAATCATTCTTTACGAGAACATTGCCTACCTCGTGTCCGATGAAAAACGCGACGCGGCGTTTGACGCGTTGAAAAAGAAAACGGGTCTAAAGCCGACGAAAATCCTGGCGGCGTCTGGGGAAGAACTCAATCGAATTGCGCGACTTGGTGGCGGTCATCCGGAATTGCGCGGAGCCCGTCTCCAGGAAATCGCCCGGATTGTGTTGCACGATTTCGAGGGCGACTTGAATAACGCGCTGCAGTTGCCGTTGCCGCAAGCGAAGAAAAGTCTCCAGCTATTTCCCTCCATCGGTCTGCCAGGTGCGGAAAAAATTCTTCTTTTTACGCGCACTTATCCGGTGCTGGCGCTCGAATCAAACGGACTGCGCGTGCTGTTGCGCTTAGGATTTGGTGAAGAAGGAAAGAACTACGCCAGGAGTTATGCGTCAGTGCAGGAAGATCTCAAGGGTGAAATCGGCAGCGACTTTGATTTCCTGATTAGTGCGTATCAGCTGTTGCGCAAACATGGACAGGAACTCTGCCGTCGCACCAAACCGCAGTGTGAGTCGTGCCCGCTACAATCGAGTTGCGCCTACTACTCCCGCCTCAGAAAAATTTAGCCGCGGATTTGCGCGGATGAACGCCGATCAGCAACATTCAAGCAGTTCAGAGTACAAACTTCAGTTTGCTTCGTTACCCAAGACAACCTAAAAGTTGAACTAGCCTTGCCCGAGAAGTCGCCGTCGGAACTTCGTCTCTGTGTAACCTCAGTGTTCTCTGTGCCTCTTGTGGTGGTTTTTCCACGCAAATATTAACCACGGAGGCACAGAGAACACGGGGGTTGCACAGAGAAGATGGTGTCAACCCACTTTTCGAGCAAAGCAGGTTGAACTCTAAACTGCTTGAATCACCTTGGACATTGGACCTTGGACCAATTCACCGCCACGCCCCAATGATTAACCCCATCAGCGTAAGCGCGACAGTCATATAAGCACCGTTGATCACAATGTAGGCCCACGATCGGTTTTCGAAAACGCCGATAATCCCAATGGCCATGGCAATCCAACCGAGTCCGGTTAAGGCGCCGGCGGCCATACCCCAACTCGCGTTCGTATTTGGACCTGCCAGAAACATCGCGAGGTTAAGCGCCATCACCAGCGAGAAAACAAAGGACCAGCCAAACATACGCGCCTTGCTGAACGACTGCAGGTCAGCGTCGGTCAAGTTGTTTGCCCGCATCCACGCCTTACCGAAAAGTAGCGGTGAGTACCAAAGACCACCAAGAACAAAACTGGAGATTGCGGCCAGCAACACGGCCAGGTAGTTGATTTTTGAAAAGTCCATTTGCTTTCACTCCAACGCGTGAGTTTCTTACCATCGTCGACGGAGTCTAAGAAACGGACTTCGGCCTGTATTGTAAAAAATTAACCTTCCTGGATTTTGCAAACTACCCCTCCCCTTGGGAGGTAATAATGTAGTGGTAATGACCTCATCGCGACGGTGAGTCAAGTATGTGAATGCCGTCCCAAAGGGAGAGGAGATCGAACCAATCCATCCATTAAAAGGTCAGTGCAACGGAATGTAGTTCAGGTATCGGCCGCGGTGAGTGAGATAGGCTGAGGGGTTCAGTCCGGAGAAGGTTTGAAATTCTTTGATGAAGTGGGCCTGGTCGTAGTAACCGCAGTCGTTCGCGATCGCTGACCATTCCACCTTCTTTGTTTGTTCAATCGAAGTCAGAACTTTTTGAAACTTGCTGATGCGCGCAAACGTCTTTGGACGCAAGCCCACAATTTTTTCAAACTGCGAAATAAGATGCTTCTGCGTGATGCCGATGGTGTTCGCCAGATCGCGGATCGCCAGGAACTGTGGTGAGTGCTGCAGCTGCTGCACCGCAAAGCTGATTAAGCGGTTCGTTTCCAACGCGCGTCGCGCGTGACGCAACATAAACGATTCCATCACCAGCAGGCGCGCTTCTGGCGACGGGGTTTCCAGCAGTTGGTCGCGTATTTCGTCAACCAGGCTGCCCCAAATCAAATCGAGGTCGATCACTGCATCGCTGAGTTCAGAGATTGGGAAACTAAAAAACGGGTAAGCGCCGCCGGGACGGAAGCGCACGCCGACCATCGAAGTGTTTTCTGATCCGATGATGATGTATTTGGTCCGCTCGCCTGAAATCCAACCGCGCGTGCAAGCTTGAAAACGATCGGAAGTCTCGTCAGCAAACAGTTTCTTGGGTACGGGATCCAGGTCGACAATCAGCTCGATGGCGCCGTCAGGCAGGAGCTTTTCGCGAGTGTGTTCCGGATGGCTGCCTTCAACCAGCCAGATGTTCTCGACAAACTGGGAAAGCGGGAAACGGGGGAAGTGTAGTTTGTGGAACATGGAAAACGATCACTCAAACTGCTTTTTGAATTCGTCGAACTGTTGCTGGAGTTGCTGCACCTGGCCAGTCAATGTCGCCATATCCTGTTCCAGTTTTTCAACTCTTTCTGCGTCACTGCTTTTACGGCGACCTGGTGAAAATGTTTCAGCAGCAGCGATTGCCTCAACCTCCGGTTGTCCGGAGAGGAGCTGCGCGTAGCGCACTTCTTTCTGGCCAGGCTGCCGAGGCAAACGTATCACCAGCCGATCAGGTTCCCGCGAAATTAACGAGTCCAGCGTAGTCTCAACTTCTTCAAGGCTCGCAAATTCATAAAGCCGGGCGCCGTTGCCACGGATTTCGCCGGTGGTTTGACTGCCACGCAGCATCAGCACGCAAAGCACCGCTAAATCCGTCGGCCCTAGATGCAAAACTTCTGTCATTACGTGCTTGTATTTGGGTACGCGGCTGGTGCTGCCATAGAAAACGTATGCAAGATTTTTTTCGCGAAGACTTTCCAGCGCGGCAGCCACGTCGGTTTCTGAATACGACGTGACGGGGTTGCGGTTGTTTTTCTGATTGCAGGCAAGCGTCAGCGCATTGAGTGTTAACGGATAGTACTCGGGCGTGGTCACTTGTTTTTCAACCAGTGAACCGAGGACGCGTGTTTCTGTGTCAGTCAGGATTGTTGTCATGAAACTCTTCTGTCTAACCTGGGGTTCTTCAAGATCGTCGTATTACATAAAGCCCATCGGTTGCTCAGCAAAGAACTGCAGGATGAGCCTTTCAAGGTCTGCGACGGATTGATATTCGCATACTGCAACGCGGGGAGAACCTGCGATCATAGCTGAAAGCGCGCGGCCCTCGGTGGGTCGATAGAGACACAACACTCGTTTGCCCCATTCGGTTGCTTTGCCGATTTCATAACCAACCCCAAGACTTGGCGTGGTTACTTCAGCGACTAAAACGTCGGCCGCTTTCAACCAATCAAGATCGCGATCGTGAATGTTCCGGTCGCCGATGTCCTGACCCAGAACACCTAATTCCGTATCAGCAACGTGCTCCGTTAACACCTCACCAAACTGGCGCAGTTGCAGCACGATCGCGTGGTAGAGCGCTGCATCGTCGCGTCCGCCACGAATTGCCCCTGCGAAATAGATTTTCATCGGCCCAGGAATCGTAACGCAAACTGTTAGTTTGCGTAACCCTCGAAATCTTGCATCTGGCAGGAACGGGCCTCTCACGCAAACCGCTTGCTTCTACAATCCAGTTGGACGAACTTCTAATCTGATGAGCCAATTCGACTATAGAAGAACGTACAGACGTAATTTGCCGCACATACAACCTCCCGGAGCGTCATTTTTTCTTACATTTCGTCTTGCTGGCTCTCTTCCGCACGCCGTGGTGGTCCAGTGGAAACGCGAACAAGCTTGGCTTATGCACTTAGCCGAAACAAATGCGGCTCACTATCAACGAGTCAAAAGCGACTTTGAAAGAGTTTGGTTTACAAAGTTTGAATCGTTGTTGGACGGCGCGGTTGTCGGCCCGGTTTGGTTAAGCAATCAAGATGTCGCGTCAAGCGTTGCTGAAGCTCTGCACTATCGAGATGGAAAGGCTTACAGATTAGATGCATTTACAATTATGTCGAACCATGTACATGCCGTAGTCAAGCCTTTGCCGGTCGTTCAAGGAAAACTCAATAAGATCCATTTGCTTTCTGACAACGTCGAATATCGGTCATTGGCAAGAATCACGCAGTCATTAAAGGGTTGCACGGCTTTCAAAGCCAATCGAATTCTTAGACGCGAGGGAGAGTTTTGGGCACATGAGAGCTATGATCATTGGGTACGTGACGCCCAAGAAAAGCAGCGGATTATCGCTTACACTCTAAATAACCCTCTTAAAGCTGGGTATGTCCAGAATTGGCGTGATTGGAAATGGAGTTACCGGAGAGCTTAGAGTTTGTCCTTCGCGGAGGCCTTGGTTCAAGTAGGGATGAAGGCTTTCGCAGCAGACGCAAACTGATAGTTTGCGTTACACATCTTTCGCGCAGCGGAATCCGGAAGTCATCCAGCGCTCGTGCGCGTGAAAGAAGTTTCTGTAAGTTGAACGAATGTGCAGCTGCGGCGTCGCGAACGAACCGCCGCGCAAGACCTTCTGATTCACAAACCACTTGTCGTTGTATTCGTCAAACTCTGATTTGAAACCGGGGTAGGGAACGTAATCGGAGGTGGTCCACTCCCAAACGTCCCCGATTAGCTGGTGACAACCGGAAGGATTCTGGCCGTTCGAATACGCGCCAATCGGCGCCGGCGCCCAAAGTCCGTTCTCAAACAGGTTTCCCCGCGACGCCTCGACCGGTTCATTGCCCCACGGAAAATCCGCTTGCGCGCCGTTGTTGATGGTCGCGGCTTTTTCCCACTCGGCTTCCGTTGGCAAACGCTTGCCTGCCCATTTCGCAAATGCGGATGCTTCGAAGTAGCTCACATGACAGACGGGTTCGTTGGCTTTGCTGTCTGCGGGGTGCAAGCCGGAGAAATCCCGAATGAGCCACTGGCCGTCGTGTTGCTCCCAGTAATGCGGGGCCTGCCATTGTTCGCGGTTCACTACTTCCCAGCCTTCCGAAAACCACCAGCGAAAGTTTCGATAACCACCATCATGAATGAACTCGAGAAAGTCGCCGTTGCTAACCGGCGCGCGATCGAGTGCGTAATTCTGCATGAAGACCTGATGCGCCGGCTTTTCATTGTCAAAAGCGAAAAACGGCCTTTCGACTTTGGACTTTAGACCTGGGACTTTTTCATCATAGCCGAGCGTGAACAGCCCACCTTCAAACTCCGCCATGCCTGCAACTTTTACGGTCGGAATTGGCGCTGGCTTTATGGACGCGTCGAACTGATCACACAGCAGATGTTTGATGTCGTAAACCAATAGTTCCTGGTGTTGCATCTCGTGTTCGAGGCCCAGGCGGACCAACGACAAGAGCGTGTCGGCCTTTGGTTGCTGATCAATCGATTCCAGCAACTTGAGCATTTGCTCGTCAATGTGCTGACGATAAGCAATCGTTGCCCTTACGGTTGGCCGCGACTTGGTGCCGCGCTTCGGACGCTCGATACGCGCACCAAATCCTTCGTAGTAGGAATTGAAATAGAACAGGTAGTCTTCTGAATAGACTTTGTAGCCGGGTTGGTAAGCTTGCAGCAGCGTCTCAAAGAACCAGGAAGTGTGACCGATGTGCCAGCGCGGTGGGCTCATGAACTCCGCGGTCTGAATCACGTAGTCTTCAGTTTCCAGCGGGGCGACGAGCTGCATCGTGCGGGAGCGCACTTGCGGGTAAAGCGCGAGCAAAGCGCGCTGAATGTTGGTTGCCGATTTAGGCGTCACTGCAGGCATGGCTTACTGTTTGGTCTTCCGTTGAGCTTGAGGCACTGGCGCATCGACATGATCTTGGTAGAGGTAGTGCGTCATTTCCTTAGGTATGTAGTGTTCTAGAAGATTCGCGTCGGGAAGGATTGCCTTAGTACGAAGCATCTCATAAAACGTGCCTAGAAAACTTATGAGTGTTCGAGCAACGTCAACGGGGAAATATCTGCCCCTCATCTTCATCATTGGATAGCTCATACCCTGAGAGTCTCGGACATACGCTAGTTTTTTCGAGGAAGTCTTCAGCACGGCCTCCAAAGCGTTCGTCGTTCCGTTAGAATCATCCTTTCCGAGAACTCCGTGAAGGTGAAAGCAAGGCTTTGAACTGTCGGCGGAGATACCCAGCAATCCTCGATTTAGAATGCAAACTAAATTGGGCCGTGCTTCCGGTTCAATATGAGCGACTGCGTCAGCGTAATTCTTTAGCAGCGCTTCAGAACTTCTGATCGTCGTTTCAAAAGCGAAGATGAATCCTAACGGAGGACCTGTTTCGACAAGTACGAACTGGTCTCCTGCGAATTTCGGAACAACTCCTCCGACAGGTCTTAGCCTCTTGAGACTTGCGATATTCTCGACAGCGCCCCTTAACCCCTTTGCATCTATCGATGTTTTTACTTCAATACCACAATAAACGATCTCGATTG
The DNA here is from genome assembly GCA_035472495.1 of Pyrinomonadaceae bacterium. Taxonomy (GTDB): domain Bacteria; phylum Acidobacteriota; class Blastocatellia; order Pyrinomonadales; family Pyrinomonadaceae; genus PSRF01. The sequence continues at coordinate 37,660 of DATIPD010000015.1, forward strand.
GGTATACGGTTGGCTCCTCATCCAGAAACAATCGTGGATTGAAGAACTTGTCGACTACTAAAATGTCCTTTTGCTTACTCCGGTCAAGTTCACTCCCAGAACTGTCAACGACCATTCCTGAGCCATAGTCGTACCGTCCCGGAAGGAATTCCAGAAGGAAGTTGCGAACAACTTGCTCTACTCGTTGTCCTTTGCTGCCTTCATGCAGCATCAGCTCCCTGATGTCATTAAACCGAAAGAGAATTTGATGCGCCCTGCGTACATAATGCTGGTAGACCCTATTAGATGAGGTGAGTATTGGCGGCTCCATGTAACACTTGTCGGTTTCAAGATGCTGCCAAGATCGCTTCTTTCGCTGCTGCCGGTAGTTTGATAGGAACAAACCAACTTTGATCATAAAGGTAATCTTCGCCGGATTCGTCGATCACTCGAATCAGCTGGTCCTTGGCGGCTCTTTTATCGGCGAGTACGCGATAGACCTTCCATAGCTCGAGTGAAACCGGATAGCCTTCATTCTGCACGCAAATCACGAATTGATATTCAGTTTTCATGACATTCAATCCAGCAAATACTTGATTTTCATTTCCTTCCGGCCAATTCCGTGCGCCTCATACCAATGCAATTCAGCCTGGCATTCAGAACCATTAGGCAAGCGCACACGACCGGTACCTTTCAGTTTTCGCCATCTTCCACGTCCGTATTTCTTCCGAAGTTTTATCAGGTCGTGAATTCGTCTACCGACAGCGATTGTCTTTACACTTTCAATTTTACCGACTAATTCGAACTTCATCTAGCGTAGCCGTCACCTCACGACGATTGCCTTGTCACTGCGCTTTCCAACTCTGCCAATCCTCTCGGTTTGTGGGTAATTTTTCCGCAATTCTGTCAACAGTCCATCTGCCTTCTCCGCTGAAACGGCAATCAACATGCCACCCGCCGTTTGCGGATCGTAGAGCACGCGATTGAGTTCTCCGCTAACTGACTCAGCGATTGAAATATCGTCGCCGACGTATTCGCGATTCGTCTTGTCGGCGCCAGTGATGACGCCGGCAGCAGCGAGTTCCAGCGCGCCTTCGAGTACAGGCACGGAAGCGGACTCAATTAATATCGTCACGCCGCTGGCGCGCGCCATTTCCCAGGCATGGCCGAGGAGGGAAAACCCGGTTACGTCTGTAGCGCCTTTCACACCAAATTCACGCATTGCTTCCGCAGCGTGTCTGCCTGGAGTCAGCATTGTGTTGACGGAAGCGGCAGTGACTTCCGCGGAAACTTTTGCTTGTTTGATACCGGCTGAGATCACGCCCGTGCCGATTGGCTTCGTCAGGATAACTACGTCGCCCGGTTGTGCTCCAGCGTTCGTGGCGATCTTGTTCGGATCGATAATTCCAGTCACCGCATAGCCAAACATGATTTGCTCGTTATCGACGCTGTGGCCGCCGATCAACATCACGCCATGTTGGTTCAGTGTTTCCTGTCCGCCACGCATGATCTCGCCAAGTATTCCCGGGTCGACGCCTTTTTTCGGAAAGCACGTAATCGCGAGAGCGGTCAGCGGTGTGCCGGCCATGGCCCAGACGTCGTTGATGGAATTGAGCGCGGCGATCTGACCGTAGACAAAAGGATCGTCGACAATCGGCGTGAAAAAGTCGACGGTTTGGACAATCGCGAGGTCGTCACGCAATAGATACACTGCGGCGTCGTCAGCTTTGTCAAAGCCTACGAGGAGATTCTTGTCATAGGGCTGTGTTGGTAGCCCGCTCAACACCTGAGCGAGTAAGCTCGGTGACAGCTTAGCCGCTCAACCAGAGCACGAAACCATCTCAGTAAGACGCATCGCGAAACCTCCTTTCGTTAAAGTCGTTCACTTGAGTGACGTCTCCGTTCAACCAGATAAATGGCGAAGTCAATTGACTTGTTATCTCGGTTCAAACGTACTTCCACATCCCGAATATCGACCGGGCGGAGATTCCTGAGACGGCTCACGTTTTTCAAGCTTTGCTCAAGCAGACTCCTGCGAAAGACGTCCCCTTCGTTTTGTAGCATCCTTCGGCGAATTATGTGATCTCTGGTGTGCTCGTTTCCAATGAACTCAACCCGGCGCACTGCGTAGGATTCACGCTCAGCGTCAGCCATGAGTTGCGACTCAAAGAAAGTGGCCGGGCTGGTCGACTTAGGAATGACCATTTCGGCCGGAGCTAACCACAGATCAATCTGTGCACAGCGTCGGGGAGACTCAACATGGGAGGCTATTGTTTCAGGAGGTATTTGATAGTGCCGGGTCAGCGTTAACAGACTGTCGCCAGCGAGTTTCGTCACATTGCGGAAAGATCCTCGCGTTGCTGGATGAATCAAAACAAAGCCCTTCGCTTCTGGATCTTCGCGCAAAGCCAGGGCGAAGAACTTTAGTGCATCCTTCGGCTCTTCCGGGACCAGGGTGAATTCACCAACGCAACTATCCCCAAGCCAAACGGAATCAAATTGCATAGGCGCATCTAGCTTGGGGGCTGTGACCGAGGCGACCGGAGGATTCACGCCCCTTGGTAGAATCCAAAGTTCGGTAAGATTCTCTTCTCGAACGCCGGCCTCGAGAACGCCGGTTTGCCTGGGATCAATGCCGCGCTTGTTCACCAAATAGTAATGAAAACCGTAGACTTCTCTTGAACGCAACCCGCGCATAAAGTTTTTCGCTCGGTAACTCACGATTAGACCCTGGGCGGCAGGTCGCTTGGCTAACTCTGCGGCGAAGAGATCGAGACGAGCCATAGCGTCGTCTGAAGTTAAGTCTTTAAACTCGTCAAACTTCCAAGCATCCTGCGCCTTCAGCGTGGTGGTGTTAAGGCAAACGAAAGCACAGAGAGCCACAACGAAAGCAGGTCCTATTGTTCGGCGATGGCTACGCGAAGACATGGGATTTTAAGAGCATCAGCGTCGCACCTGCTCTATGCTATTGTCAATTCTTGTAAAATCATCGTCACGAACGCGCGTAATTAACGCGCGTAATTAAGGAGCGATGCGAGTATGCGAAGCCAATTTCGTCCGCAACTAATTCTGCTGCTGGGCATCGTCATGGTTGCCGCAACCACATCTCAGGCACAGGATGCCGAACTCATTCAGCACTGGGACTACGATCGCCACGCGCCGCTTGGGATAAAGGAACTCGGGGTCGAGCAGCGGGGCAATGTCGCGATCCACGACATCACTTATGCGAGTCCAAAGGGTGGCGTGGTGCCTGCCTATTTAGTTGTTCCCAAAGGCAAGGGACCCTTTGCTGCGATCGTGTGGGGACACTGGTACTGGGCAAACTCGCCGCTGCGCAACCGCAAAGAATTTTTGGCTGAAGCGGTTGTGCTGGCTAACGCGGGTGTTGTTTCTTTGTTGACGGACGGTCCGATTGCGCGACCCGGCCACGTGGATGATAAAGACCCGTTTCGTGAGACGCGCGTGACTGACTTCGTACAACAGGTAACTGACATGCGTCGCGGCGTGGACCTGTTGTTGGCGCGTAAGGATGTTGATCCGAAGCGCCTTGGATATGTCGGCCACAGTTACAACGCGGGAGTTGGCGCGGTCTTGAGTGGAGTTGAGCGACGCTTCAAGGTGTTTGTGCTGATGACCGCAACGATGTCGGATGAAGTCTCCACGAAAACGCCCGAGTACCAACAATATCGCCAGGAGGTCGGTCCAGAAAAATTAGACGCTTATGCCGCAAAATATGCCTGGACAGATCCGGGCAAATACGTTTCCCACGCCGCGCCCGCGGTTGTTTTTCTCCAGTATGGCTCGCAGGAAAAGTTCTTGAATGCTGAACGCGCACGACTTTATGCGGCGGTTGTCAGTGAACCCAAACGGCTGGAAATATACGACGCGCCGCACGCGCTCAATGCTGCCGCCAGACGCGACCGCATCGCTTTTCTTACCGAGCAACTCAAACTCAAGCCGCTGCCCGCGGCCAAGATCGCGGGCATTCCCGACTTGTTTCAACCAGCAACTCAGAATTGAGATTTAGTGGCCATGAAGCGGAAACAGATTCGCATCGGACCGGCTGGTTGGGCTTACAAAGACTGGGAAGGCACGGTCTATCCCCAGAAGCCGGGCGCGAAGTTTGACCCGCTTGAATACCTCGCCAGGTTCTTCGACACCATCGAAATTAACAGCAGTTTCTATCGACCCTTCACTCCCTCAACCGCGAAATCCTGGTTAACACGTGTGGCTGAGACACGAGACTTCATGTTCACTGCGAAGTTGTATCGAGTGTTCACGCATGAGCGCGGCAAGGCAACTGCCGCCGACGAAAAGCAGGTTCGCGAAGGATTGGATGCGTTGGGAAAAGCCGAAAAGCTGGGTGCCTTACTGCTGCAGTTTCCCTGGTCGTTCAAGAACACGATGGAGGATCGCGTCTACTTGAATCAGCTGATCGAAAAGTTCAAAGAGTACCCGCTGGTGCTCGAGGTCAGACATTCATCCTGGAACAACCCACAAATCTACGAATGGCTGGAGGAAGTTGGCGTTGGTATTTGCAATGTAGATCAGCCGCTTTTCGCAAAGTCGATCAAGCCGGCTGATCTCACAACGTCGCAAATCGGTTATGTGCGGCTTCACGGGAGAAACTATCAGGACTGGTTCAGGGAAAAAGCGCCGCGGGATGACCGGTACAACTACCTTTATTCTGTCGATGAACTGGAGCCGTGGATTACCCGCATCAAGGAGATTGCTACGAAGACAAAAGAGTCGTACGTGATCACCAACAATCACTTTCGCGGGCAAGCGGTGGTGAATGCGCTGGAATTAAAGGCGACGTTGACCGAGGAGAAGGTGCCGGCGCCTGATCCGTTGTTTAAGAAGTATAGGAGACTGGCTGATTCAGCAATTCCGGTGCGAGGGAACAGCGACGACCCAACGCTTTTTTAGTCAGCCGTTAATTCCTTGCAGTGGGGTGGCATCTTACGGCTTGGCCGGCGGCAGCTTACGCCGCAAACCCTCCCGGTCGCGTCAATCCTCGACCTAACAAAGCGCCGAGCACTGCAAAAATTCACGGCAATCAACTTGTCGCGCTTTGTGCGACTAACTGCGCAAAAGAAACCGGCAAGCCATCGGGATCGATAGCGACTGCTAAGCGTATTCCTTCATTCTCTCTCTGGGTCGGCGGCATCACGAAGCGAATGCCTTTAGCTTTCAGTTCCTCGTAAGTTTTGTCGACGTCTTCAACGTTAAAGCCAATAGAACAGTGGCCGGCTTGCTTCGAAGGATCGCCGGTGGGAGGGGCAGACGACGGAACTCCGCCGCCGTGGAGCGCCAGCGTGGTTGCTCCAGTTTGAAACTCGGTCCACTCCGGAGATTGAAACTTGAGCGGGATTCCCAACTTGTCGCGATAAAACTCTACTGACGCGTCCATGTTTGAAACAACTATCATTGTGTAGTCAATCTGCTTAAACATTTTTTCCCTCCACGTAGCGCAAACTGTTAGTTTGCGATGACAGAATGGCATTCAAACGCCTACGCAAACTAGCAGTTTGCGTTACAAAACCAATCGCTCTTATTTCTTGCGTCCCTTACCGTCTCCCGTGGCCACGATAATGTCAAACTCATCTTTGCTCAGCGACATCACGGAGAGTTGCGATTGTCTGATCAAAGGTAATTGGCTGAGTCGCTTGTCGTAGCGAATGGCCGCCAGCGGCACCGGGGTCTTGAGAACCTTTATCGGCTTAAGGTCAACTGCGACCCATTGTTCGTCTCCGGCGCTCGGATCCGCATAGGCACTTTTGACGACTTCAGCGATACCCACCACTGCTTTCTCTTTGCCTGAATGATAGAACAGGACTCGTTCGCCTGTCTTCATTTCACGCAGGTTGTTTCTGGCCTGGTAGTTTCTTACGCCAGTCCAGTCGGTGCGTCCGTCTTTAACGAAATCGTCCCACGAGTAAACTTCCGGTTCCTGCTTAACCATCCAGTAGGCAGCTGCGGCCTTGCCCTTTTTTTTGGCTGGAGTTTTCGAACTCTTTGCACTAGTTGTTTTCATATTGGTGAACGCTTGGTCGAATCCTCGACTTCTCGGCTTCAAATTCGGAATTTTCTGTCACTTCGCCAGCCCACGTTCGTTGGTCTAACTGTTAGAATCAGATCCCACACTCAGACAAGGAGAGAACACAGATGATCAAAGAGGGAACTCTCGCGCCAACCTTCATTGCCAAGGACGGGAACGGTGACACAGTAAAACTCAAAGACCTGCGCGGTCAAAGAGTGGTGCTCTATTTTTACCCAAAAGATGATACGCCTGGTTGTACGAAAGAGGCTTGTTCGTTTCGTGACGCTTTCGGTGATTTCAAGAAGCGAGGCATAAAAGTGCTTGGCGTTTCAACTGACAGTGAGGCTTCTCACAAGAAGTTTGCCGCCAAATACAAACTCCCTTTCACGCTCGTTTCCGATCCAGACCACTCAATTGCCGACGCTTATGAGGTTTACGGCGAAAAGAAATTCATGGGTCGCACTTACATGGGCGTTAAACGGATGACTTTCCTGATTGATGAAAAAGGTCGCATCAAGAAGGTGTATGAGAAAGTGAAGCCCGATGAGCACGCTCAAGAGGTTCTCGACGTCTTCGAAAAGTGAGTCCGGTTAGCAGCCGGGATCTGAAATCTCTGAGATTTGAAATCTGAGATCTAAAGTCCCACCAAGGCGGGTTAGGCTGCCACCCACCCGCCGATCTTTTCCGAATCCTCCCCCTCGGGATTCCGGCCCGGCATTAACCCCTGGATTGCGCTAAACGACCCTGGAACATCCTGCTTCCGTCGGGGAAGCTCGCGTGATTCCTCACGAATTGCTAACTCTGCCGACTCGTTAATAAAGTAGTGCCTTGTGTTATCCACGATCTGGGTCCTTATCTCGCGGGTCCAGAGCAGCAAATTTGCCAGTTCCACACCTACGTCGTCGTCGTCCAAACCAGCTGCTTTGCGAATTTCTTTTTGAGTTCGCGCGCCCTTCTTGATGGCTTCTTTTACGCGTTCTCCTGGCGACAACTTGCTCAAAAGGCGGGAGTAGCTCGCGGTCGATGTCCCGTCTGCCTGCGCACCCCAGGAATTATCAGCCAGCGGTTGGCTTGAGTAGCGCTTGCGCGCTGACCGGTATTCCTTAAGTGCGCGCCGACTGTCTGTTACTTTCTTTCGAATACAACTTTTGCAATACAGGTTTCTTCCATCTTTTCGAGCCCGGCAAACGCCAAACTCGGATACGGCGAGGTCTTGAGCACAAATGGGACAATATTTCTGGGAGACAATAGCTTCTTCGGTCATCTTCAACGCTCCAATCGAAACATCCATGATGGATTCTTCGCCGGAAAGGAACACGGGTCCTCTGTCCGGGAGTGTGAAGTTCTTCCCGGCCATAATGATTGGCGTTGAGTTGATTAGTTGGCGAAAGGTCCTACTGCATTAGGGCATCGCCTTGGATTGCCAGAGCTTCTTCTTCAATCTATATGAAGGGGGCGCTCACCATAACCTGAGTTTTGCGTAAGTAAGTCAGCGGGGGCCATTCAAAAATTTATAAGAGCGGGTAACCCACAAACGCCAGCAACATCAGGTTTGACTTCAACTCATCACATCGGGCAATCATCGCTTCCAGCGAGGGAGTCGCATTATAGTGATCGAAATAATTTTTGCAAGCGGTAATTCGACAAATGTTGGTCCATTACATACTTGTGAACAAAAATTTTTCTGCGTTGCTGTAGATTGATTTTTTCGAAATGCAAACAACTCTGTTGCGTGAGGATATAAGATCACATAAAGAAGAATCTTAATCGTTGAAACGACGACTTAAGATTGATTTTGCTTTTTTCAGTTTGCGAATTCTCGTTGAAAACAGCGACGTTTCTCTGACGCTACAAACCGTTCGCCATCTGTTTCGCGCAATACATTCCGCTCAGTGCTGCATGGTCCTACCATAAGTAGACTGAAGTGATCACTTGTCTTGTTGTGGTAGCCGACGAAAGAAAAATTCTTGCGATTTGTTTTGCGGCGGAATGAAAACTTCAGAGAAAAAATTCTTCACTTGCGATCAACCAACCGATAAACAAACTTTAGTCCTGACCACACTTCGTTTACCGCACAAACTTTTACATCAACGAGTCCAGCATCAAGACCAATGTTGCGCACCGAGCCATCTGACAAGTCAGTTACAACTCCTGAAGATTTTTTCGGCCAGGAAATCCACAGCATGCCGTTCTTGTCCAGCTTGCGCGCGAGTTTGGGAAACTCGCGCTGCAAAGTTTTTTGCGAGTCGACAAAAAAGACAATCAGATCGAGTGGCGCTGTAAGTGTTTGTTCAGCGAGTTTTACATTCTTTGGCAATAACCCAAGCTCTTTTTGAAAACCCCTGGGAGCATTGACTAAGGCGGCCCTGAAGTTTTCCTTGAAACCAAGTTTTTTTGGTAACGGCGTGCCCGAATAACCAGCCACTGTGTGCAACCTCCTCGGCTTCTGCGTGATTTAGTTTACAACTGGATTCTTTAACCCGGTCTTGAGCTTGTTAGTGACTTCTCTAACAACACGGGCCGCCAGCTCACCACGGTTTTTCTCAAGAAAATCGCGCACCGATTTTGCGTCCCGCTTGGAAAGTTCTCGCAAGGCCCAGGACAACGCTTTCACAACCATGTCATCCCGATCTTCGATCAGTATTTTGCAAATTTTCAACGTTTTGCCGGTGTCACCTTGTCCGCCGCGGGCTTTGTTGTTGAGCGGTACCGTGCTTACTAAAGCAGCGCGTCGCCACCAACGGTCTCGAGATGACGCCCAGCGTTCGATTAAACCATCGGAAACCTGAGCTTCTCGCCAGGCCAGACCCGCAAGATAACATGCGAACGCATCAACAGTTCCCCAATCCGATATTCCTTGCCCCAATTCCTGCAACGACTTGCGATTGAGACTGCCAATTGCCGCTGGATGATGAAGCACGAGTTCGTATGCAACGAATCGCGGTACTGCTGCTGACCGTATGAGTTCTAAAGCCAGAGCTACGACGAATCGCGGCGACGCATTCACCAAACGCCGAGAGAATTCGGAGCGCAGCTTTCGAATGGATTTGGTGTTGTGGGTTGGAAGTTTCAGCAAACGCAAGCTGATTTCGTCCGCTAGACTCTTAACTTCTTTAGTTTCTGAAGGAACCACGTTGTTGCGGAAGCGGCCAAAGTTTCGAGGTATGTTTTGTCTAACTTCGTTATTCAGGCAGAACCGCGATAGCTGGTGCGGATTCTGTCTGGCCAAAATGAATCCCGCGTCGCTCACGTCCCAGCCACGTGATGATGATGGCGCCGGTGAAGACTGTTACTGCGGTCAGAGCCATGGCGACTGCGTAACTCATTCGCTGAGCGAAAAGCGCTTCGATGTACGCGACAAAGCCAGCCAGTAGTACTCCGCATTGATAAGCAAACCCAGGAAGAAACCCACGCACAGAGTCGGGAGAAAGTTCCGTTAGGTGCGCAGGTATCACGCCCCACGCGCCCTGAACCATGAACTGCATCAGGAAGCCGCCAAGAACCAAGAGTGAAAGTGATGGAGAAAAAGCCCAGAGCGGAATTACTAACAGAGCACCGATCAAGGCGGTGATCATTGAACGCCGGCGGCCAAAGCGATCTGACAGTAGTCCGAAAACCAGTCCGCCCGTGATAGCGCCAACCATTGAAAGGGCGGTCACCGCTGCAACTTTTTGTGGCGCAAAGCCCCAATGTCGCTTAAGCAAGGTGGGATACATGTCCTGCGTCCCGTGTGAAACAAAGTTCATCATCATCATCAAGAGAACGAGGTAGATGAACAACCTCCAATGTGACGCGATGCCGCGACCAAGTTGGCTCCAGGTTTCGTGTCGGGTTTTTTCCCAAACTTCCGATTCCTTGACCTGCAGCCGAACATAGATCGCGAGCAATGCTGGTAAACCTCCGATAAAGAACATCGGTCGCCAACCCCAGTGTGGAAACACAAAGAAATAACAGCCAGCCGCGAGCAGATAACCGGCGGCGTAACCTTCCTGAAGTAGTCCCGAAAGCACACCTCGAAGCCTGGGTGGAACCTTCTCCATTGCCAGAGAAGCTCCCACGCCCCACTCGCCGCCCATGCCGATTCCAAACAACGCCCGCAAAACGAGAAAGGTCGCGTAGTTTGGCGCCAAACCAGACAGAACTTCGACGATTGAAAAGAAAACGAGATCGATGATCAACGGTAGTCGCCGACCATACCGGTCAGCGAGAAGCCCAAATATGAACGCGCCCACCGGTCGGAAGGCCAGGGTTACGGCGATAGTGAGAGCAATGTCTCTATCGGGCCGGTGAAACTCTTCCGCGATCGCGGTCAGAGAGAAAACGACCAGGAAGAAGTCGAACGCATCCAAAGTCCAGCCAAGGAAACCAGCGAATAACGCCGCAAGGTGTCCCTGTGATTTTGGTTGCGATTCCGCTGGTTGTGTAAATTTTCTGGTTTGTGGGGATTCCACCTGTAATTCGACTCCGAATTAAGGAACGGTTGTTGGGGCCGCAAGATACTAGTACGGTAGAATTAGTTACTCAAGGATATTAGGGAAATTACCGGCTTAATCCCCCTCGCCCCCAAACCCTTAAGGCGCGCTGCTTCGTAAGTAATAGAGTTATGCATATTCGGAAACCAGCTGACATCAAGTCGAGTGAAATCACCGACCAAAAGATTTACCTGAACCGGCGCACCTTCGTGCAGGGTCTCGCGTTGGCGGGAACAGCTGTGGCTACTGGTTTGGGTTACCGCAGACTTAATCCTGCAACCGTTCAGAAAACCGAGGGTGAGGTGTTGGCTGTCAGCAGTCCATCCCCTGTGAATCGCTCGAGCAGCGGTTTCACCACCAATGAAAAACTGACTTCGCTCACAGATATAACAAATTACAACAACTTCTACGAGTTTTCGACAGACAAGGAGGGCGTTGCGATTGAAGCCAGGAACTTCGTGACGAAACCCTGGGAAGTTTCAGTTGGCGGTTTGGTAAACAACCCGAAAACTTTTGGTCTGGAAGAGCTCTTGAAGTTTCCTTTGGAAGAAAGAATCTACCGGCTTCGCTGTGTCGAACGTTGGTCGATGGTAATTCCGTGGATTGGTTTCCCGCTCGCGCAATTGCTCGAAAAAGTGCAACCGATGTCCCAGGCCAAATATGTTGCGTTCCAGACGCTTTACGATCCGAAGCGGATGCCTAATCAGTCGACCGGCGTCCTTGATTGGCCTTACGTTGAAGGGCTTCGGCTGGACGAGGCGATGCATCCCCTGACCATCCTGGCAACAGGCCTTTACGGCGAAACTCTGCCCCCGCAGGACGGTGCTCCGATCAGGTTGGTGGTGCCCTGGAAATATGGTTACAAGAGCATCAAGTCAATTGTGAAAATAAGTTTGGTGGCGGAGGAGCCGCCGACAACGTGGAACCTGCAGGCACCGAATGAGTATGGGTTCTTTTCGAACGTAAACCCGCAGGTTTCCCATCCACGCTGGAGTCAGGCAGAGGAACATCGCATTGGCGACTCGCTGCTCAGCGCCCGAGACACGCTAATGTTCAACGGATACGCTGATCAGGTGGCGCATTTGTATGACGGAATGGATTTGAGGAAATATTACTAATCGGACTCTGAGCTTTGTTCTTTGTACTTTGCTAGTAGCCTTAAACATCAAAGTTCTAAGTTCAAAGACCAAAGCCCAATTTCTTAATGAAAAAAGTCAGTTTTTCAAAAGTCATTCTGTTCGTTAACGCGTTGGTGCCGCTGACGCTCCTGCTGTGGGACTTTTTTCGCAAACAGCTTGGCGCGAATCCGGGTGAATACCTCACGCGCACCACGGGCATGCTGACGCTTCTTTTTCTAATGTTGACGCTGGCCGTCTCGCCAATTCGCAAAATCTTTGGCTGGAATTCAATAATCAAGTTAAGGCGCCCGCTGGGTTTGTTCGCATTCTTCTACGGCTTCACGCATTTGCTGACTTACATTGCGTTCGATCGCTTTTTCAAAATCGCCAGCATTCCCAAAGATGTTTGGTCGAGACCGTTCATTACCTTTGGAATGCTCGCATTTTTTCTGATGATTCCGCTGGCCATCACTTCAACGAACCAAATGGTCAAACGGCTCGGAGGAAAAGTCTGGAGTCGGTTACATAAAGCCGTTTATGCAGCAGGGCTGGCAGGGGCGCTCCATTTCTGGCTCTTTGTAAAGTCTGACTATCGTTTGCCGCTCACGTTCGGGTTCGTCCTGTTGCTTTTGTTAGCCCATCGCCTGCTCGTGAAGTTCTACCCACCGGGAATTCCCGGCACCGGGAACTCAGTGGTCCCAGGAAAATAGCTACCAGATTTACCTGCGCATTTTCACAGCTGATACTGACCTCACGACGCCATTCGGCTAAAATCCTGCCATGACTGATCCCTTAACTCGTTTCTCAACCCGCGTTGGGAACTACGTGAAATATCGTCCGACGTATCCTCCCGAAACGGTGCAACTTCTCAAAGACTGCTGCGGACTCAACGATTCGTCGCTGATTGCGGACATCGGTTCCGGAACCGGAATATCTTCGGAATTGTTTCTCAGAAACAGCAATTCACTGTTTGGTGTTGAGCCAAATGAAGCCATGCGCACAGCCGCTGAGCAACTGCTCGCCGCGTATCCGCAGTTTGTTAGCGTGAACGGTACGGCCGAAGCAACAACCCTGGCGAACAACAGCGTTGACTTCATTGTCGCGGCCCAGGCGTTCCACTGGTTTGATCAGGACGAGGCAAAAAGGGAATTCGTGCGCATCTTGAGACCGGGCGGATGGGTCGTGCTAATCTGGAATGAGCGGCTCCTGGACACCAGTGCGTTTCTGAAAGGCTACGAGGACCTGCTCATGCGTTTCGGAGTTGACTACCAACAGGTGAGACACGAAAACGTCGCCAGCGAGATTGCGGCGTTCTTTGCGCCCGAGAAGTTTGAGTTGAAGGTCTTCAAGAATGCGCAAAACTTTGATTTCGCGTCGTTAAAGGGTCGCTTACTGTCTTCGTCTTACGTGCCCGAGGCAACTCATCCAACGTTCAACCCGATGTTGGCTAAACTCGAAGAGCTATTTGAGGCGAACCAACGCGACGGCAAAGTGAGCTTTGACTACGAAACGAAAATCTACTTCGGACACTTCATGAAGCGGAATGAACCTGACTAAGGGAATCTTTGAGCTTGCGCTCCAGAAAGTCAGGTACTCGCTGCGCGGACGTTATTCCCACGCGAATGAACAGCAGATCCTGGCTAAGTACATAGAGCGATTGTTGCCGCCTAAGTGGTCCAGAAGCGTGGTAGACATTGGCGCCGGGAACGGCGTGCGTTGGTCAAATAGTTATGCGCTGGTTCTGGCCGGGTGGTCGGCGCTAGGCATTGAAGCAGATCCACAGAAGTATTCCCTGCTCACAAATGTCTATAGCAAGTTTCCAAACGCGAGAGCGTCAAACTCACTTGCTGACCCGCGCAATGTCCGAGAATTACTGCGCGATTTCGGCGTCGAGAAAAAATTCGGAGTGCTAAGCCTGGACATTGACGGCAACGACTACTGGGTGTTGGATGCCATTCTGAGAGACTTTCGTCCCGGGCTGGTGGTGACCGAGATCAACGAAAACATTCCACCGCCGCTGCGCTTCGTAGTTAAGTTCGATCCCGAGTTTCAACTTCGGTATCATTTTTTCGGTTACTCGATTGCGGCGCTCGAGGATCTCTGTGAGAAACACGGCTACGGAATTCTGGAGTTGGAGTACAACAACGCCTTTCTGGCACCCTCCGAACTAGGGGCGGGGCATTTTCAGGATGCGGCAACCGCCTACCGGTTGGGTTATCGCGATCGTCCTGAACGCAAACAACGATTTGCATCAAACCTCGACATGGAACCTCTGCAAACCATGTCTGCCGAGGATGGAATCGGCTTTATCGAAAATTTCTACAGCCAGGACGCGGGAAACTTCTATCTTGCAAGCAATAAAGAAGAGCTCTCAGGAATGATCTCGGTTGCTTAAGGCGCTTGAAATCGGAAGACACCATGACTGAAAACAGACGCACCGATGAACGGATCTCAACTAATTTCTCGGCGAAGTGGGGCGGCCTGGACGGAGACCACGAGGGTCGCATCGAGGACCTAAGCCTGGGTGGTTGTTTTGTAAATACTGCCGGCCGGTCGGATGTGGGAGAAATCGTCGGCGTAGAAATCAAACTGCCATCAGGTGAGTGGCTAGCCTTGCGTGGCGAAATTACTTCTTTTCAGGAGGGAGTTGGATTCGGAATCCTCTTCAGTTTTCTCACTGATGAAGAGGAACAAACGCTGCGGGAAATAATAGGTTAGCCTAGGTTGGTGGTTGCACAGCTCGCCTTTGAATAATTGCGGTCGCACGCGCCAGCTCACTCCTCGTCAGGTTTTCCGTCGGTCGAAAAGCTGTATCGGCGGTTAGCAATCCGTAGTTAACTGCGACTGACACGTAACCTCGCAAGGCGCTCGGTATGCTCATCGCATCAGTGTAGCCAAGCAGGATGCCCGCTTTTGACTCTGCTTCCGATCGAAGCCCCGCTGCTCGGACCAGTGCTACGGCAGCAGCTAAACGGTTTACATTGTCCAACGGTCGAAACGCTCCACCATTGGTAACGTCAATGAAAAGCGCACCGCCTGGTCCCGCCTGAGCACTTTCAACAAATAGCGTCGTCGCCGCATCTTTTACATCGGGATAAGCGGAGTGGCCCGGAAGGTACTGAGGCACTCGCCCGCTGCGTACCATCGCCGCAGCTAACTCTACGCGCGAAACTCCCAGGTCGGCTCCAAAGCGCGAACCAATTGGCCAAATCGTGAACGTTCGCAGTCCCTGGTAAATATCGTTTTGCAGTGCCGGACTAAGGACCGTCAAATCTGAGAGCACTACATAAGTCGCTCGGGTGACCTCAAGGACACCAAAAAATTTCTGCGCGGTAGCGGCAGAAAGAAAACCGCCATTCGGATTCTGTACTTTGATCTTGTACGAGCCGGGCGTGGGAGTCGTTAAGGTCACTGATTCGTGCTGGCCGTTTAGTCCAGGCGAATTCTTGGCGTTTGACTGCCCGCGCAATACGCCTGTCTCATCGTAAACCGAAACTGACAAATCATTAGGACTGAGTAACGGTCCCCAGGAAATCTGCATTGAAGCAGTGACTGTGCCTTCCGGAATTGTCACCGTTGTTTCCGCAGAGCCCCCAGGCTGAACGATCCCCGAAAATTGAACGGGCGGGTTGTTGGTAAAGTCGACCTGGTTGCGATCAACTGTTCCGCGCCAGGTCCCAATGCGCCGGTCGGGAAACGCTGCTTCAATCACTGCCGCATGAACATTCAACATGCCCGTGCCTACCTCATAACCTGCGTAGGGCGGCAACGGCGTTGCGCTTCGTTGCAAGATGTCTTTTATCTGCGCGGGAGTGAGGCTCGGATTCGCCTCCAGCATGAGCGCTATCGTTCCGGTCACCTGCGGCGCCGAGAAGCTGGTGCCGTTTGCGGTTGTGTAATAGGGAAGTTCCGTTGGGCCCAGTCGCTGCGAATCAGGGCCAATCAAACCCTCAGCTCCAGTTACATTTGAAACGCCCGATCCACGCAAGCTAACTATACTCACGCCCGGCGCGACCAGGCTTGGGCGCAACAGCGGATTACCAAAATCGCCGCGCGAAGAGAAGCTCGCCAGTCGCCCTTGCGTATCCGTTGCACCGACACTGATCACCCACGGCGCCGCTGCGTAAGGATTCAGCGTGTGCGCCCCTGGGCCCGCATTACCGGCTGAAAAGACGACGCTAACGCCGGCGTCAGTTAACATCTTTGAAGCGATGTTTACCGGGTCGTTGGTGTCGAACACAGAGTTTGCAGAGAAACTGCAATTAACCACGCGAACACCGAGGTCGGTGTGGTTCGCCAACAAGTAGTCAAAACCATCGAGAACATAAAACAGACTGGCGTCGCCGGCGCCCAGGCCGACAAGTCGAGCGCCCGGCGCCACGCCACTGTACTTGCCGGCGGATTGATTGCCATTGCCGGCGATCACTCCGGCGACGAAAGTGCCGTGTCCGTACGCCGTGTCGGTGTTGGGAAGTCCTTCTGCGTTGATTGGATAACGGAAGCCGACGCCGAGGCTCTGCGAGTCTGCAAGCTTTACGTTCCTGATAACACGGCCGGAAAGATCTCCATGTGTGCCGTCGATTCCCGTATCCAGTACGGCGACGGTGACGTTCTTCCCTGTTATTGGTTGGCCGTGGTTGGCACTGGTCACTTCCGTATCGCGCCAGGTTTGGTTAACGCCGGTGACGGTCCTGACTTCAGGCTCACTTGCAAATGAAAGTGTGCGATTGCCATAAATCGAACGAACCGATGGCAGGTGTGAAATGTCGCGAATCTGCCGGCGCGTAGCCGTCAACGTAATGACCGGAAGCACCTGGTAACGCGTGCCGCCCTGCACGCCGATGTTTTGCAAGTCTGCCAGATCGGCGTCGGTTGGCAAGTGATGGTAGACGATCGCGGCGTTGACGCTACTGTCGTCTGTTAGCCGGTTGAGCATCAGCGCGAATTCCGGATCGACACTTTGAAGTCCGGTGGGAGGCGAAGTTAGCGCCGTATGAACGAGCCCGTCTGCGCCGGTGATGACTAAACCATCCGCACCGGTCATTAGTACGCCGTCGGCTCCGGTCATCATGATTCCCGTGACGCCGGTAAAGCTCAGCCCATTTGGAGCGACAGAAAAAATCACGCCATCAGCGCCGGTGGCTCGCACGCTGTCAGCGCCGGTCATCAACACGCCATCCGCACCCGTCATCAAAACACCATCGGCGCCGGTCATTAACACTCCGTTGGCGCCTTGTTGCTGAACGCCGTCGGCGCCGGTCATCAGAACGCCGTTTGCTCTGGTGAACGTCAGTCCGTTTGGCAAAGTGATTGTTACCGAATCGGCGTGGTAGGTAGTGCCATCGGCGCCAGTCATCAAGATTCCGTCCGCGCCCGTCATCAAGACGCCATCCGCACCGGTCATCAAAACTCCGTCGGCGCTGGTAGCCCGAACACTGTTGGGATAGGCGGTGCCATCGGCGCCGGTCATGAGAACTCCGTCCGCGCCAGTCATTAGTACGCCATCGGCCCCAGTCATCATGATTCCATCCGCGCCGGTCATCATGATTCCGTTGGCGTTCGCATTCAGAAAGCCGTCGGCGCCGGTCAAGAGAATGCCGTCCGCACCGGTCATCAAAACCCCGTCTGCGCCAGTCATCATTATTCCGTTGGATTTGACTATGTTCATGCCGGCCATGGCAGGAGACACGAACACCAACACCATTAGGACAATGGCGAGCGACTTTTTCACTCTTTGGAGATGTGAATTGAGACGAAGCCTCTTGCTTAGCAAACTATCACCTCAGTCGGGTTTATCGGCGCAGTAGCTAATCGAAACGGCGAGGTTACTACTGAATTCTGGCTGCTTTTCAGTTCGGCAACACCCGGCAATAACTGCAAACCGAGCGTGACCTGCCCCGTGCCTGTCTGGTTCAGGCCGAGCAACCCTTCAATTGTTCCCAAAGCGTAGGGCATTCTAGTTTGGCGCTGTCAGTATTTTGTTGCGGTAATCTTGCGTTTATTAAATGAAAGTGTTTGCTTGGCTCCTGCCTGCCCCCGGGCCTGCTCTTTTGTTTCGCTCACTGGACACTGCCAACCAGCTCTTTGTATAGCTTCCGAGTCTCGGCACTGGGTTCAACGCCAAGTTCCTTTTCCAGCATTCGCTTAAGGTTTTCGTACTGATCCTTCACCGCGCCCCTGTTTCCAGCAGCCGCATGCGCTCGCATGAGCAGGCAATGGATGTCCTCGCGAAACTGGTCTTCGTGAATAATTTGCTGGGCCAATCGCATTACCCGAGGCCAATCTGCCGCGGTTTGTGCGACCGCCGCCAGCGCCTCAAGCAAACGGAGGTATTGCTCGCGATAATAGCTGCGCTGCTCTTCGACCCATGGTTCGTAACTACCCTGCATAAAATCGCCGCGATAGAGCTTGAGAGCGCTTTCGTAAGACCTAATGCACTCTTCGAAATTACGATCGCGCCGGGCGCTTTCTCCTTTGCTCAAGAGGGCGTCGAATTCTTCGACGTCGATTTGATAAGAAAACTCTGGATTCAATTGGTAGTCGCCGTCCCGATAGAGCACAAAGTTTTGCTTCAGCGGCTGATTGCTGTTGAGCGCTTTGCGGATGTGCGACACGGTCGGGTGAAAGTTTTTTTCCACAGCTTCAAAATCTGTTTCACCCCAGAAGGTATCGATAATGGTGTCTTTCGACGCTCGATGGTGACGTCGGGAAATGATGAAACAAAAAATATCGCGAGCGCGGCGCGTCGACCATGCGTCTCCCGCCAGCGGTCGAGTAGGATCGCGAAGAATCTGGACGGGCCCCAGCATGTTAACGGTCAAGTCGGTTACAACTTTTGTAGCCAGCTCGATCGACGAAACTTGAACGGGTGCCGGGGCGGGTGTCGGTTGGCGAACGGACTGAACTTGTTCTCGCAAATCCAGCGGTAGCAGCTCCAACGTTTCCTCATGAGAAAACAGTTCCGGATGACTGGTAACCTGACGCTCAAGCCAATACTCGTAGTCATACCTGACCGCAAGATCTACGGCGCGCCGCAGACGCTCAATCATCTCCGGCTCTTTTCCCAGATTGAAACTGCAGATGGCGAGGGCAAAGCTGGCTTGCGCTTCCTGGTAATAAACGCCATGAGAGTGCAGGTATTCAGACGCGTTTTTTAGAATGTCAAAAGCGGCCCGATGGTCACCACGTGCAGACAAGATTCGTCCCTTTATTAGCGATGCTGAGAAGAAAACCAGTTCATATTCTTCGCGCGGTCTGGCGTTGAGAAGCCGCTCGATCTGCGCCTGAGCTGACGCAAAATCTCCGAGCTGCAAATTGAGGAGGGCGCGTTCTTCCAGTAGTTCGGTTCGGTCAAGGCCGATGCCTGCCTCGCCGTAGGCCCGCGCCGCGCGTTCGTAGTACTCAGCCGCCCGCTCGATTTCCTGTTGCTCGCGATAGAGGTTGCCATAGGCCTCCAGGGTTTCCGCTCGTACCGCAACCAGGTTGAACAACTGGCATTTTTCCAGGCTCTGATCGAGATGTTGCGCACTGGCCGCGAATTGTCCCTGGTAAAGGTAACAACGCGCCATGTTCAGGTGCGCCACTGCTTCCTGAGGCATCGGCGCCACCGTCCGGTCGTTTCGCAACATCCGGCTGAGCCAACGCAGTGCTTCGCCAAAATCGCCTCGAATACCTGCCGGCGTACCAAGGTTATGAGCGATTAGGCGAACATAGTGTTCATCGTTTTGCTCTTCGGCCAGTTGCAGCGCGGTGCGAAATTCCAGTTCGGCAGCCGTCCACTCGCCCAGCGCAACCAGACAGAGCCCACGCGTGTTGCCGCATTTGATTCGGACGGTAGAGTGGGAGTCGCTCAGTTTTATCGCGCGATCGAGATAGGAAAAAGCCAGATTGAAATCACCATCGCGCCGGGCGATCGTGGCCACGGAGTGTAGGGCGTCGGCTTCTCCTTCGTGGTCGCCGCGCTCGTGGAGGAGCGCTATTGCGCGTCGCAATATCGAGAGTGCGAATTCGTTTTCACCACGCAGCCTTGCTACTTCGGCTCGATACACCAGCACGCGTGGATAAGCTTCCAAAGAGCTCGCTGGTAAAGAGTCTGCTAACGAGACCAGCGAAGCCAGGGCCCCTGACGAAATCCAGGTCAGGCCCTTTTCAGCGACTACGGAAGCAGCTCTATCGAAATCTTCCGCGGCCAACAGGTGACGAACTCCCTGTTCCCACAACCCTTGTTGCAGAAAATGCGCGGCATAACGTTGATGCTCGGCGGCGACTCCGCTGCGACCAATCTCGCTTCGTAACCGGCGACGCAGGAAATTCTGAAACAGCGGGTGTAGCCGGTATTCTTCGCCGCGCCGATCGCTAGCCACGGTCAAGAAAACGTTGCGGCGAACTAAGCCCGGAAGTAGTCGCGCGCAGTTTGAACCTGGATAGAGTGTGGCACAGGTGTCCAGCTCGATGCGGTCGAGAAGTGAAACTTGCAACAGCAGGCTACGCACCTCTTCGCTTTCGTCTGAAAATACTTCTTCGGCGAAATAGTCAAAGATGTCGCGCTCGGATTGCCGCAGGACCTCGACGAGGTCAGGAACTTCTGTTTGGTGTGTGCCGGTGGCAAATATGCTGCGGTGGGCCACCTGTCTCACGAGTTGCAGCGCCGTAATCCAGCCGTGGGTGCGTTCGCGATACTCCGACAGTTGGTCGGTCGTCAGTTCGAGGTCAAAAACCTTGCGGAAAAGTTCCTGAGTCTCACCATCCGTGAAGAGCAGGTCGGAGCGATCGATGTTCGCGAGCGGTGAATGTGTTCGGAGTCGACCCAACGCGAGCGGCGGCACTTCGCGCGACACCACGATCACATGCAAGACGTCTGGCAAGTAGGCGAGCAGGCGATCGACCACGGCGTGGACCGCAGTGTCTGCGCCCAGGTGGTGATAGTCATCCAGGACCAGGATTAACTGCTGTTCGACACGCTCAAGTACTTCATTGAGAAACACGTCAACGGCGCGTTCGGGGTGTTGCGCAAGTTCTCCCGTCGCTTCCTGGAGGTACGAGAACATCACCTCACCGAAGCCGGGCACCTGTTGTTGAATTCCAAAAGTTAAATAACCGAGGAAGACTGACGGATCGGTGTCAGTGTGATCCAGCTGGTACCAAACGAACTGTCGCTTGTGGGTGCGTAGGAAGTCAGCAACCAGCGTGGTTTTTCCCGAACCGGCGTTGGCGGTAACCAGCGTCAACGGTGACGACAGGTTAGCCAGTAACCGATCAGTCAAACGAGTTCGTGATAGCAGTTCCGGAGTCGGACGAGGGGGCAGCAATTTTGTCCGAAGAAAGAAACTCGGACGCGTCTCCCGAGGTGGAGTCGAAATTTCGGAAGGATCGTCCGCCCCGTCGCGACGTTTCGCGGGCGCCATATGTTCCTGCCTCTGGGCCGTGGTCAGATTGCCGGGGAGATTATAAGGGCGAATGTCGGCCAGTCCACCACCAATCCCTGCTGACGCTTCGCTCAGAGCGCCGTCGAGAGTGATGTATCGAGCCGGTTGCATGTTGAGTTGGCAGTGCCTTCCGTCATACTTCCTGAGCGCCGCTAAGCCGTTCCGACTTTCGTAAGAACGTTGCCGCTTCGTCGAGCGCCCCAGCTCGCCCATGCGTATGGTCGAGCGCGATGCATGCCTGGTCACCCGTTAGTCCATAACTTTCAAACAAGGCGATTCCTTCGGCCCGGGTGAAAGCCAGGGTCGACTCGTCGATGACCACCAAAGACTGTTTGGACCGTAAGCGCCAAAGCGGCGCCGGCGGTAGACTTCGACTCGTAATCAACAGGTGAACGTCTGAAGGGAGCAGCGGCAGCAGTCGACTAAAGAAGGGCACCAGCCAGTCAGAGTCGGAAACCAGGTGTAAATCCTCGATGACAATCAAAAGCGGTTCGCGCGACTCGCCTTCCACCAGCTCGTAGACGAAAGCATCTGCCAACCAGGTCATGTAATCCGCGTTGGTCACTTCCACCAGCGAGCTCAGCGATTTGCTGCCAAAGCCCGGGCGGCACTCCTGAACGCTGCGGATTAAGTAGTTGAAGAAAACAGTGGGATCACTATCCGGCGCATCGATCTTGTACCAGGCCACTGCGCGTTTGCAGCGCAGGGAGAAGTCGAGCGTAAGACTACTTTTGCCTGTGCCGGCGCGACCGCTAATTATCGTGGATGTTCCGGCGGCGACACTTTTCTCCAAAAGTCTGAGCAAGCGTGGTCGCGACAGGCGTGGCAAGCGTGGCGGTGGAGTGATCTTGTCGGTAATTAGCTCCAATTTGGGCATCGTCAGCTCTCGGGATGTGTCGATTAAGAACATGAGATTTGGAGAAGTCCTTCCGATCGGTTCATTTCCAAGCAAAATGAGCATTTTCAGGGCAAGCGGTTCAGTTCGCCGACGGGAATATGTTTATTGCAATCACCTTGAGGAATTCTTGAGCTTTTAAACACGGCCATACAGGGCGAGTCGCCCGCCGTCAGTCGCCAGCCATCAGTCGCCCGTCAGTTCGTGTCTTTCAGTTGGCAATCGGCATTCGGCAACCCGAGACTGTGGACGGGAGACTGTCACTGATGACTGGAGACTAATTTTTAGAACCGAAGCGAGAGACAACTAAGCCCGCCATCCATTTTTTGGAATTCCGACATTTCGAGAGGAATGCAGCGATAGCCGAGTTCAGTGAGAGTTTTTTGGAAGGCGGGAAATCCGACAGCGATCAAGACGTGCTCGTTAAGGCGAACGCAGTTAGTCCCATACTCTTCCGGTGGCGTTGGGCAAACGATGTCGTAGTCTCGAAAGTGTTCGCGGCTTACCAGCGCATCCACCAAAGCCAGGCGTCGATCCCCCAGATACGCCATGCCACTTTTTAAGTGAAGCAAAGCATCTAGCTTGCGTATGTCGACATTAGTGGAGGTGTAGCCCCAGGACGCAAGCAACGAGCGGAGTTGTTCTGCACCTGATTCATTCGTTCGTTCTGAAATGCCGATGAAGAAGTGATTGTCAGCCTGGCAGACGTCACCACCATCAAGCGTTCCCGGCGGCTCGATCGAAAATGCTTCGCAGCCGAGTTGGTCAAACGACTCCTTGATGCTTTCAACTTCACCGGCTCGAGAGGCTGCGCCGGGTCGCGTGAAGACGATTCTGGAAACCGTGTTAGACGTCGGTTCGACAATGACCGCGGTGTCTTCGACAAACGTCGAATCAGGATAGCGCTCATCGGCATCAAGTCGGATGACCTCGAGGCCGCAACGCACCAGCGCTTCGCAGTAAGCCTCATGTTGTCGCAGCGCGCGCTGGCGATCCGGTAAACCGAGATTGCTGGTGGTTATTCCGTTGGCGAAGTTGGTGGCCGGAGGACGAACAATGGCTCTGGTGAACATTTTTCAACGGTCTACGGTCAAGCGATTCAGAGTTCAACTTTTGGTTTGAGCGTTTGTCGTACCGCGCTAAAGCTGCAACTCTGACCCTCTTGAGTGGTTATCACTGGTCCGGTTTCTTACGAGCTTTGATGTCGGTTGAGATTATCGTAATGATGAGTGAAATCCCGGCAATCGCCGCCAGCAAAAAAAAGATTATCGCAAAGCCGGGATAGCCCAGAATCTTGAACGAGGTTTCCACGCGCATCAACATCGAAGCGCCCACGATCAGTGCGGCCAGCACCAATCCCAAAGCCACGCGATTCGCGACTTTCTGCAATCCCTCAACCAGAAGTTTTTCGTCAATCGCATCTACGTCAACCTTAAATTCGTTGTTGCCGATCGTGTCAAGAATCTTGTTAACCCGACCGGGCAGCTTCTCGGCAAACTCCTTGAGTTCGACCACGCCTCCGATAAGGTTGCCGGGCGCGATACTTTGCACGAGGTTACGTTGCAAGATTTCCATCGCTCGCTGGCGAATGATGGCAGTTGGCTCGAAGTTTGGATCCAACGTATACACCACGCGATCCAGGTTTAGCAGCGTCTTCGCCACCATCGTGAATTCGGTGGGCAGTCGGAACCAGCAATCGGCCGAAATCCGAGTAATCTCCAACACGACCTGACCAGAGTTAAGCCGGCTCAGATTCGCGTCGCCGTGTGCGGCGACTAACTCGGCAATTCGTTTAGTGAAGTCTGTTTTGTCGAACAGTGGTTTGGCTTCACCCATGCGGATGGTGACTTCCGCTGCTTCCTCGCCGCGTCCTTCGCTTATCGCCAGCAGCAGGCGCAAAACGTTGTCGCGAAATCCCGGCTGTAAACGGCTGACCATTCCCAGGTCGAGGAGCGCGATTTGATCATCATCAGTCAGGAACACATTTCCCGGATGCGGGTCGGCATGCAGAAACCCATCAAGCAAAATCTGTTTTAGGTAGGCGCGAAACAGGTCGCGAGCGAGAGTTGGGCCGTCGATCTCCATCAGTCGCAAGGGACTAAGCTCGGTGATTTTTTTGCCGTGAATGTACTCCATCGTCAAGACCCGGCTCGTGCAAAAATCTTCGATCGGCTCCGGGATAATTATTCGATCAAACTCGCTAAGATTTTGCGCAAACGTAATGAGGTTATTTGCTTCCAGTTTGAAATCGAGTTCGCGCAGCAAACTCGCGCGCAGGCTCTGTAGCATGTTGGCAAAATCGTAGCGCTTCCCTAATTCGGTATGCGCGTCCATGAATTGCGCCACCTCGAACAGGGCGTCGAGATCATCAACTATTTGTTCGCGGATGTTTGGCCTTTGAACTTTGACAACAACCGGCCGCCCATCACGCATGTATGCGCGATGAACTTGAGCGAGTGACGCAGCAGCGAGCGGTTCCGGATCGAACTCGGCAAAAGCTTTCGAAATTCGGACACCAAGCTCGCTCGAGACAATGCGATCAACTTCCTCATAAGAGAATGGCCCAATTTGATCCTGTAGCCGGGCCAGCGCGTCAAGGTAAGGAGCGGGCAGCAGATCGGCCCTGGTGGAAAGCAGTTGGCCCAACTTGATGAAGGTTGGACCAAGGCGCTCGAGATCGGCAGCCAACTCCTCAGCTTTTGGTGCCGCCTCGGCAACTGCCTGTTCGTCAAGATCCAGGCTGTCTTCGAGGCCGGCCTGTTTGACCAGGTCTGACCGTCCATACTTCACGAGCAGGACCGTGACGTCCTTGTATCTTTTTAGGCGTTCAGGTTTCAGCGACACCATTGAGCGATCCCTCACTTACTTTTAAGCAAAGTGATTTGTCCAACCTCATCGAGTTCTAGGTAAGCTCTTTGTCAGGGTTGGCGCGGAAATCTTACGTAATAATCACACGCAAGTTTGAAAGCAGGGGGCGTTGACTCAGTCTGGACCTGAAGACGGGAAATGCCAACCGCCCAGACTGAGTTTGGGGAAACTAAACTAGAACGGTCAGAAAATCCGTCTAATTAGTGGAGGCTTTGGGGGTAGTTCCGGATGCTGTTAAGGCCCGGTCGATCAGAGCGCGCAATGCTTCAACGCTCAACTCCCGGAGCGCGACGCCGTTCACAAATACGCCGGGTGTGCTGTCGACTCCATACAGAACGCCCTCGTCCATGTCGTGCTTGATCTCGGCAGCGAAGCGATCACCGTCGAGTGCGGCATCAAACTGGGCGCGATTAAGCCCTACTTCAGTGGCGTATTTTTTTAACGAGGGAACATCGAGCGCGTTCTGTCGCTGGAAGAGCAGCGCAGTGTACTCAAAAAACTTGTTCTGCGCGTTGGCTGCGTTTGCAGCCTCAGCAGCTTTGCGTGAGTTGGCATGCATCGCGAGCGGGAAATCCCTCACCACCAGTCTTACCTTGTTGCCATAGGCCTTGAAAACTTCCTCCAGCATTGGTTGCAGGGCGGCGCAAGCTGAGCATTGAAAGTCAGTAAATTCAACAATGGTTACCGGAGCTTTCACGTCGCCACGAACCGGATCGTCATCCGCGCTAATCGACTGTACGGGCAGCGCCGGCTCTGAAATCAACATGCGAATGGTAGCGCTGGATCGCAGTCGGTTGGACAGATCCTGCTCGAGTCGTTGTCGCTCTTGTTCCTGGAGATAAGTGGCGATCTGATTGCTAATGGTTGGCAGGTCTGCCGTCACTCTTGCTTTGTTCTCTTCATAGAACTTGGCAATTTCAGCCTGAGTGGGAGCGTGAATCTTGTCGCTCACTTCTTTCCTGACTATTTCATCTGCGCCTACGTTTCGACGGTTTGCTTCGGCTATCAAGAGAGTGTTGTTGATATGCAACTCCACCGCTTGCTTTGCGAGTTGATAGGTATTGAGACGCAGTTTGTAGATGATCGGTTTTAGTCGCTCTTCGATGGTGCCCGCTGATATGGGACGGCCGCCGACCGTGGCGATCACAGCACTTGCCGCGAGGTTCGCTGAGCCGTCCGGCGCCACCATTACGACCGGATAGGAAATCTTCAGCCGCTTGATGAGATCTGTTGTGAGCTGGCCTTCTCGTTCGCCTTTCAGGAAGTCCACCACTTGTTGCTTCACTGCGGCAGGGTCGGCCTGCGCGAGTTGATCGCGATTCTCGTCAGTGACTTTCGCGATCTCCGCCGGCGTTGGTTCCGTGATCCTCCCGGCGATTTCCTGCTCATACAGTTGTTGGGGAGTCACCCGGCGTTTCGCTGCTTCTGCCTCCAGCAGCGCCGTGTTGATTTGCATTTCGGTGACTTGGCGACGAGCCTCAGCGATTTTGTCCTCCAGGCCTTCAATTTCCTCCCCCACATTAGGCTCAATATCGGCAGAGCTAATCGTCTGACCGTTGAGCGTAGCCAGCGGAATCGGCGTGCGCGGCGCGGTGCTGATAGGAGCAGGTGCCGGATCCGGCTGTGTCGCCGATTGATCTGTAGTTGGTGCTGCAGTTGAGGGACGGCGTGCTCCACGCCTGCGTGAAGTCTGCGCGGTTACGTCCGTAATCAAACTGAGCAATACGAGGGTTACAAGAAGGGGCTTGAAAATGTTCATAGATAGTTTGGTCGTGTGCTTTTGAAACGAATGATATTGGCGGCGGCTGTTAGAGCGCAAACGGAGTCAGCCTGGTTGCCCCGGGGCCGATCGAAGAGTGGAAGCTGCAGTTGGGTAGCAAACCAACCTGTCGTTCAATGAAAGCGAATGATGCTACGGCGGCGGGGTTTTGCGGGCTTCCTTGAAGACAGCAGATTTTTTTGTCTGCCATTAAGAATGAAGGCGAGACCCTGGTGCGTTACGCCGAGTAACCGAGCGGCGCGCGTAACGCTGCCCCCGGAAACGTCGAGCGCGCGCTTGATTAGCTCAGCTTCGTAACGCAGGACCTGATCTTCGAGCGTGCCCTCGCCGGTCAAAAAATTGGGAGAAGTTTCCGTACCTGAGCTGGCAATTGACGCTTCCTCCGCCAGCAATTTGCGAGCGCATTCACCTAAACGGATCTGCACCGCTAAGTTCTGCAATTTGTTTAGAGCAGACTCTGCGCTCTGGAGATGCGCCAACAACTCCTGACGCGAAAGTGTCTCGCTTAGTTCTTCGATGATTGTAATAGAAGCTAAGCCGCCAGTTTCGCGGTCGCCGACCCGTTCTGCCACCGCGATAGCTTCATTAAAGGATGCCAACGCATCGGCCTTACGACCGAGTCGCGCGAACAGGGTACCTTGCGTCGTAAGAGCCAACGCGAGGTGCTTTTGTTCGTCACCCTCTCTAAAGCTGCGCACGGCAGACGCGGCTGCTCGCTCCGCTTTATCGAAGAGACGCTGCGCCATAAAGACTTGTGCGCGTGTATCTTCAAATTGTGCGTGCAGGCCTTTGTCTCCTTGCACGTTGAGCGAGATTGCTCGATCCAGATGCTCGTGAGCGTCAGTGAACCTTCCCAGTTTGGTATACAAAAACGCAATGTTGTTTTCGGTAACGCTCAAGCCTGGTACTTCGCCGGCTTGTTCCAGTTCGACGATGGCCGCTGTGTAGTGCATCAAGGAGCGATCGATGTAGTCCTCCCGCCGTTGGGCGAGTCCCGCGTTCTTAAGGGCCGTACCAAACTCGGTGTGGAACCTGCCCTTCAACACGTGGTTGGTGCAGTCCTCAAACAAAGGCGCCGCAGTAGACAAAATCTCCAGCGCCTCTTCCGTCCGGGACGAAACTTCCTCGACCAGAGCCTTGTTTAGAAGCGCACGAAGCCGCTGTTGACTCTGCAGATTTCCAAGTTTCTGCAGCGCCACGTCAAACGTGATGCGCGCCTCGTCGAGCGCGCCTTCGCGCCAATAACAGATACCGAGATCGACGTGCGCTTCCGCCACCCTCTCCGGAAGATTCAACGACTCAAAAAGCGTGGCACTTTCCGAAAGCAGATCTTTAGCTGCTTCCTGCGCCCCCTGGATCTGTCGGGCGCTCCCCAGCCAACCGGATACCGTGCCCACGCGCAAGATCAATTCCGCCTGCGCCGGCGTATCCAGGCCTTCAAGTCGCGGTCGATCACCCACGCGCTGCCAGAATTCTTGCAGCACTGATCTCGCGTCCTCGTATTTTCCGGTTTCTTCAAGCCGCTTTGCCTCTCGGCAAAGATCAATAACGTGCTCACTTAATCCGGCGAGTCGCGTGTCTGTTTGTGTGAGTTTTTGTTCCATTTTCCTGTGAGGACTCTCTTTGTATCGCAGTGCAAGAAACCTTGCAAGAGAATTATCGGGCGGCTATGATGCGCGACGATAAAAGCGGCAATTGACGGTCCCGCATTTTCCACCCCGAACAATTTGGAGAAAACATGAAAAAGTTCAAATCAATCTGTGTGACGATTGTACTCGTTTCGTTCCTGAGCATCCCAGCGTTTGCTGACACCGACCCTGGTGACTCCCACCAGCCTGGGCGACCGTGCCCCACCGGAAGTGAACCAGCGAATGAAAACTTAGGCTTAGCGACTGTCACAGAAGTTCCAAGTGATTTCAGTGTAGTGCCCTTAACTGACATCCTGCTGACGTTAGCTTCCTTAATCTGAGGTAAGGAAGGCCGCGACCTAAAGTTAGTGACCGACTTGCTGTTCGGTTCGAGCTAATCGGCAACAGCGCTGACTGAGGCGAATGCTACCTTCATCCCGCTGGGGAAGGCAAGAGCCGATTGTGATCGATCCTTCTGTTGTGTGTATGTGGCCAAACGCCATCTGCTAATCTGGCCTATTTGGCATTAGTCTCAGGTGGTGTTCATCGCAACCAGTCTCTGGACCGTTTCGAGAGTGTCGATTTCGCTCGGCTTCTTGTCTGGCCGCAGTCTAACTATTCTTGGGAAACGCAGGGCGTAACCGCTCTTATGTCTCTTTGACTCCTGAACGCGATCGAATGTGACTTCAATTACCACCTCAGGTTTGACCAAGCGAACTCGGCCGTGAGCAAACTCCTTGATGGTGTTTTGTGTAAACCACTCGGTCATTTCGCTGAGCTCTAAATCTGTCAAACCAGAGTACGCTTTTCCGATGTTCAGAAGCTCGTCGTCTTCTTCTGAACGGCGGACGGCGAAGGTGTAATCCGAAAGAAGTTTGCGACGCTTTCCATGACCGACTTCGACGGCGGTAACTACGACATCCAGGTTAGCAATTGCGCGCTTGAGTTTTAACCAATCGCGTCCACGCCGACCCGGTTTGTAAAGCGAAGCCGGACTTTTGATCATCAAGCCTTCGTTGCCGCGCGCGCGTGCAGCAGCGAATTCTTGATCAAGCGGAGCAACGGCGCTGAATTCTTTCGCGATCGAGAGGCGCACAGTACCTGCTGGTGGGATTGTTGCTTCCATCAGGCGGCGGCGTTCCGCCAGTGGTTCGTCAGTTAAGACCCGGCCGTTGGCGTACAGCAGATCGTAGGCGACGAGTACCACCGGAACTTCTCGCAGTAAATCCTCGCCAATATTCTTTCGGCCCAACCGTTTTTGTATTTCGCTGAATGGCAAAATGCGCTCACTCGTAGCGGCCAACACTTCGCCGTCGATGATGACTTCCGCACCAAGGTCATTGAGCGGCGCGACCAGTTCGGGGAAACGGTGCGTAATCTCATCCATCGTGCGCGAATAGATCGCGACGCGACCATCTTTCACGTGTGCCTGGGCGCGAATTCCGTCGAACTTATCCTCTACAAAAAAGACCTCAGGCATTGTTCGCGCAATATCAGCAAGATCCGCAGCGGGAGTAGCGAGCATGAATTTGATCGGGTGAAACAAGCGCATGCTGACGTCATCGAGATGGCCGCTGCGGGCGCGGAGGGCAGTTTCACCAATGTCGCCAAGCAGCATGTTCACCTGGGACACCTTGTCGAGAGGTTTCTTAAAAGCGCGCGCTATCGCATCTTCTACGAGGCCCTCGCGCAGTCCAATGCGTAGGTCGCCGGCCAGTAGCTTGATTAAGTATTTAGACTCAAGCGGAGTGGCATGACTTAACACCGAAACGAGCACGCCGGTTTTTCCTTTGACGCCGCGCGTCTCGCTCAGTCGAGTAATTATTGATTCTGTTTCCGCCAGCGTGATTGCCGGCAACACAAACCGGTTGGCTTTGAATGTTGCTTCGTAGGCGGCTTCGCCGGCATCGCCCAGGCGAACATAAATCGGAGCGAGTTGTTGCTGCGTCAAGCCGGTTGCTTCGCTCAACGCCGAACTAATAATGCTTCCGCCTACGTTGGTGGTACGCGCGTCGTTTTGGGCAAACTGGTGCCCGGCGAAGTATCGGGCCGCGCGCGTCAAATCAGCATCAGTTACCTGTCGCAAATAATTGCCAACCAGGGCGACTTTTTCCAGTTTCTTGGTGGTGGAAGCAACTTGCTCAGCCACTTCGGCGAACTGTTCCAGGAGGGCCGGCTCGGCAACTTGAGACGACGAGTTCAGTTTGTTTTGTTCGGTTGTCATGAACTAAATGAAGGTTGCGGGACGCCAAAACAAGTGTCAAGGAGCAACGCCGGCGAGGCACTAATGGCTTGTCACCTTCTGCTTTATCAGGTCACAGGTTACAATCCACCTTATTTGGTTGCGCATTCATTAGATGCATTCATTAGATAACGAAAGGGTGTTACGTGTTCTTATTGATTCTTGAGTCATTGGGAAGCACCGAGCTGGTTTTCATCCTGGTCATGGCGTTAGTGTTTTTCGGGCCGCGAAAACTACCTCAAATCAGCCGTTCGCTCGGCAAGAACCTGGCCGAGTTTCGCCGAGCCTCGGAGGAGTTTAAGCGTACCTGGGATCGCGAAGTCACGCTTGAAGAATCCAGCAGTCCCACTCCAAACGTTCTGCAGGACCAAAACTCGATCCTTGATCCGACTGGGAGTCAAACTACGGAACAACCGATGGTTTCGGCAATTGCCCCGGATCAAGTGATACCGCGTCATTCGCTGGGCGCAGAATTTGACGCTTCCTCCGTAGCGTCACAGAGTGAAACCTCTGCCGGAGACGAACCACCACACTCGCCAAAGAACGACTGGTTATGAAACTGGTCTGCCAAGAACAAAACTAGATGTCGACATTTCAACGCGCGCTGGGTGACAGAAAGAGCCACGATGAAGACCTTGGCGGTCAGATGTCCTTCCTGGAACATCTGGATGAGTTGCGTGGGCGCTTAATTCGTTCTTTGGCGTTCGTGTTCCTTGCTACCGCAGTTTGCTGGTTTGTGTCGGACCGCATTTATTCTTTCCTGGCGATTCCAATTGAGCGCGCTTTGGCGGAAGCACAACGTCGGCAATTGCCCATAACCGGTGGTTACACTGGGTTGGAGAAAACGCTGCCGTTGACCGCGGCAAAAGAAAACGATCAGGGACGCTACATTTTTCCTGAAGAGACCAAGGTCGGGACCAGCATTATTCCACCCGGCGCCTCAGTCATGGCCCGCGTGCTGAAGGATGGTCAGGGCCAACTTGGACTTTACACTGACGAACCTCTTTACGCCGGTAACACAATCATTCCCAAAGGCGTTCGTTTGGCCGTTGATTTCCGGGCTTTACCGGAAGACTACGCGGGCATAAGCGACAAGTTGATCGTCAACAGTCTCATCGATCCATTTTCGCTTTACGTCAAAGTTTCACTTTACGCGGCGCTTTGTCTTTCGGTGCCGTTTCTCCTTTTTCAAATATGGGGCTTCGTTTCACCCGGCCTGTATCCACACGAGCGGGCCTACGTAACTCCGTTTATTCTGCTGTCGTCGATCTCATTCGTGCTGGGTGCTGCCTTTGCTTACAAGATTATTTTTCCGCCAGCCGCTCGCTACTTGCTGGGGCTCGGCCAGGACTTCAGGCTGCTGCTAAAAGCTGACGACTATTTTGATTTCATCATCGTGGTGATGTTGGGTATGGGCATTGTCTTCCAAATGCCGGCCATCACTTACGTGCTCGCCCGCATCGGTCTGGTGACCGCCCGCTTCTTGCTCAGAATTTGGAAGACGTCACTAATCGTAATCCTGATTGTGGCCGCGGTTCTCTCCCCGACCAACGACATTCCCAACATGCTTTTGTTTGCCGCGCCGATGATTGCTCTTTATATCGTTTCGATTTTCGTGGCCTGGATATTTGGCCGGCCGAGAACCACAGTTTAAGCGGCAAAAAAGGCAACTTAAAGCAGTATTTCCCGCATCTTGACTGTGTTTCGGAGTGAACCTAGAATCCATTAGTCTCCACAGCGAATCCGAACCCGAATCGGTTCTCGTATTCAGTTCCAGATAACGTTTTGTATCGTTTTTTCAGGAGTTTCCAGATGTCTTATAAGAACGCCGCGCTGCGACTGGTTGTGTTCTCCTTCGCCATGACGGCGACCAGTCTGATGGGTTTTGCCCAGGACGATCCGAAGAAGTCGCAGGATCCAATGGACAAGCCGCGCAACGTCAAGCCTGAGCTCAAAAAAGCTTACAAGGATTGGCTCGAGAAAGACGTCACCTACGTCATTACCGACGAAGAACGAAAGGCCTTCAAGAAGCTGGCCACTGACGACGAGCGCGAGCGCTTCATCGAGGAATTCTGGCGCCGGCGCGATCCCGACCCGGATACCGACGAAAACGAATTCAAAGAGGAATACTACGAGCGCATTGCCTACGCCAACGAGCACTTCTCATCAGGTATGCCCGGCTGGCGCTCAGATCGCGGACGCATCTGGATCATGTACGGCAAGCCCGACGAACGCGAAACTCATCCGATGGGTGGCAACTACGAACGACCGTCCTACGAGGGCGGCGGCAATACCACCACCTATCCGTTTGAAATCTGGTTTTATCGTTATCTCGCGGGTGTTGGTTCAGGCATCGAAATCGAATTTGTGGATCCCAGCGGCAGCGGTGAATATCACATCGCGCGAAATCCAGATGAAAAGGACGCGCTGCTGATGGTGCCGAATGCCGGGCTGACACTTTCGGAAGAGTTGGGGCTTACTAGTAAGGCCGATCGCGTGACTGGACTTGGGAATGTAGGAAGCAACAACTATCAGCGTGAGCAGGACAGTCCGTTCTCCCGCTTGCAGTTGCTGGCCGATCTCAGCAGACCGCCGCAAGTTAAGTTCAATGATCTGCAGTCAGCGGTCAACACCGGTGTCATCGAAGAGAACCCGCTCAACTTTGAAGTCCGCGCTGATTTCTTTCGTCAGTCGGACGAACGCGTGATCACAGCCATTACCATTCAGGTTGAAAATAAGGATCTGGTGTTTACGGATGTCGGCGGTCTACAACAGGCGCGCATCAACATCTTCGGCAGAATCACGTCGGTCGCGGGACGCCGCGCCGGTGTCTTCGAAGATCCAGTAATCACTACAGCCACGGCGCAGGAACTCAACGACGCGAAGGACCGCAAGTCCGCTTATCAAAAAGCTGTAGCCCTGGCGCCGGGTACTTACAAAGTCGACGTGATTGTTCGTGACGTGGCTTCGGGTGCGACTGGGGTACGACACATCGCGCTTCCAGTTCCCAGATACGATCCACAAAAGCTTTCAACTTCAACTTTAATTCTGGCCGCGAAACTCGAGAGCCTTGGCGATCGACCGGCGGTCGGTCAGTTTGTCATCGGGACAACCAAAGTAATTCCCAACGTCGCTGGCATCTATCACCGCGGCGATCCCGTTGGCGTCTATCTTCAGGTCTATAACGCGGGGATCGATCAGACCACGCTCCGGCCTTCGGTGGATGTTGACTATGCGCTCATGAAGGATGGCAAAGAAATTGGGAAACAGGCTGAAGATTGGCGCGGTTTGAGTGATTCCGGACAGCGCCTGACGCTGGCGCGTTTGATCGATACGCGGCAGTTGGCGCCGGGTGAATACGAACTCACGATTCGTATTCGCGACCGCGTCTCCGGCCAGGCTCTGGCGCCGGCAGCGAAGTTTACCGTTCAGTAAGTAGACAAATAGTGAGTCGTGAATAAGTGAATACAGCTCAAGTATTCGCGATTCACTATTGACCGCTTTACGTTCTCCCCGCAGCGTTTCGTTCGTCCCAAAAAAGGAGTCCCGCCGTGTTCATGAAGCCCGATCTGCGCTTCGTTACACTGATCCTTGCTTTGTTGTTTTCCAGCTCAGCAGTTGCACTCCAGGCGCAAGAAGCGCCGAAGCCAACACAAGTCAGACAATCCAAGTCGACTCAGAATCCTGAAGATCGGGATCGAAAGATTAAGTCCGAGCCGAACGATGCATATACACGCTGGATAAACGAAGAAGGGTCTTTGATCACTACCCCCGAGGAGCGCCGCGCTTACGAGAAACTCACGACCAACGAAGAGCGAGAGCAACTCATCGGGGAAATCTGGCGCCGTCGTGATCCAACTCCGGATACTGAAGAGAACGAGTATCGCGACGCTTTCTACGAACGAATTGCTTACGCCAATGAGCACTTCACTTCAGGCAAACTCGGCTGGTTAACCGACCGCGGTCGGATCTACGTAAAGTTTGGCAAGCCTGACGAAGTTGAATCTCATCCGGCGGGCGGACAGTATGAACGGCCGGCCAATGAAGGCGGCGGCTCAACCACAACTTACCCTTTTGAAAAATGGTTCTATCGCTACATTAACGGCGTTGGCAGTGGCGTGGAGATCGAGTTTGTAGATGCAACCGGCAGCGGTGAGTATCGCATCGCCCGGGACTTCAATGAAAAGAATGCGCTGGCTCAGGTGCCGGGTTATGCATCAGTTGATCCGATGATGGACGCCGCTTATCTCCGCCCGGGAGATTCCCCGCTGGGAAGAATCGAACTACTCGCGAACCTTGAGAAGGCTCCCCAGGTTGACTCGAGGTTTCCCGGTGGTTCAACACCCACGCCTTCGCTGGACGACAATCCGCTCAACTTTGATATCCGCGCAGATTTTTTCAGGCTTGCTGACAATCGCGTGATCACCGCGTTCACGGTCCAGACGGAGAATAAAGATCTGGTTTTCCAGGATAGCGGCGGGTTGCAGATCGCTCGACTAAATATCGTCGGAAAAATAATTGGCATTGCGGACCGTCCGGTCGGTCGTTTTGAGGACGTCGTAACCACGACAGCGATGAAGTCGGAATTGACTGAAGCGCTGGATCGTCGTTCTGCTTATGCAAAAGTGACCGTGCTGCGACCGGGTAATTATCGCGTTGATGTTTGGGTGCGCGATGTAGCTTCCGGCGCCAGCGGCCTTCGTCGCTTGGGTTTTCAAGTGCCAAAATATGAAGACGGCAAACTGGCAACCTCAAGCATGATCCTCGCTGCGAAACTCGAGAAACTCGAAGGAGCACTAAGCACCAGTCAATTTGTAATTGGCGATACTAAGGTTATTCCCAACCTGACGGGTTCTTATCGTCGCGGTGAACCGGTTGGAGTTTATCTGCAGCTGTACAACGCCGGCATCGATCAAACGACACTGCGTCCAGCAGTTGATGTTGAGTATTTGCTTTCGAAAGATGGTAAAGAGTTGATGAAGCAGCCGGAAGATTGGCGTGGCGTCAGTGAAACAGACAGTCGTCTAATACTGTCGCGCTTGCTCGATACCAAAACTCTGGCGCCCGGCGACTATGAGGTGTCAATACGCGTTCACGATCGCGTCTCGGGACAATCATTGCAGCAGTCGGCGAAATTTACGTTGGCGCCGTAACAGCCCGACTAATTCTGCGGCACGCTGTTCCTAATGAACTCAGCGATCGTCTCGAAGTACTTGTCATCCGCTGATCCTACAACGTTGTGAGTGGTGCCCGGCAGCATCACTAATTGTTTCGGTTCGCGCGCGGCGTTGAAGAGCGCGCGCGCCTGTTCCGGCGGGATGGTTTGATCCTGCTCGCCATGCGCAATCAAAACGGGACAGCTTACGCTCGATAACTTGCCCGCTGAGTCGAATCGATTTTTCGCCAACCAATAAAGTTGACCCGGTAACCAGGAAAGCACAACGCGCGCCATGTCGCGTCCCGAGCTTGGTCCCGATTCGATAATCAAGGCGGCGCAGTGCTGTCTCGCGGCGACGTCGACTGCCGCCGCTGTCCCCAACGAATGTCCATAAAGCACAATCGCGTTGGGTGAAACTTGTCGCTCTCGTGAAATATATTCGTGGGCAGCGTCCGCGTCGGCGTAGAGCCCGTCCTCGTCTTCCAGATAGCCTTCACTTAGACCGTAACCACGATAGTCGAACAGCAGAACGTTAAAGCCCTGCGCGGCGAAACGCGTCCCAATCGACTCGACGTTGCGAATGGTGCCCCCGTTGCCGTGGAAATAAATGACGGTAGCGCGTGCAGGCGTAGTCTGGGTCTGAAAAAACCAGCCATGCAAACGATTGCCGCTCCTGTTTGCGAACCAAACATTCTCCGCTCCGGCGGGAGTCGGTTCGTTTAGCCCCGAACGCTCCGGGTGAAAAGCCACCGCGCGTTCAATTTGTCTTAAAGCGAAGAAACCCACACCCGCAAGCACCAGCAGCGAAAACACGAGTAGCATTAACAATCGCAGTAGGACGACGCGCCAGTTTCTTTTACCGCCAATCTCAACTTCTGCCGCTTTGTTTTCAGTCATGGCGTGAGCCAAGTGCGACTCGTCTTACTGGATGCTAGAATCGATTACACATGAATGAACGTCTGCATCTTGCCGGAAGTTCAGCGAATGAACTGGTTGAATTTGTAAACAGCCTGGGCCAGCCCGCTTATCGCGGTCGGCAGCTGTTTGCCGCCATACAACACCGGCGTCTGCGCAGCTTCGATGAAATGAGCGACTTGCCGAAAGCTTTGCGAGAGCACTTAGGCGCAACCGCGACAGCCGCAACCTTGACCGTCGAATCGCGTTATGTTTCCACTGACGGAACGCGGCGCTTCCTGAT
This sequence comes from Pyrinomonadaceae bacterium, assembly GCA_035472495.1. Taxonomy (GTDB): domain Bacteria; phylum Acidobacteriota; class Blastocatellia; order Pyrinomonadales; family Pyrinomonadaceae; genus PSRF01. Next base: position 74,466 of record DATIPD010000015.1, read on the forward strand.
GAAGACGCACGACAAGCTTCCGGTGGAGACGGTTTTTATTCCTGAAGAGCGACGCGACACGATCTGTTTTTCGTCGCAGTCTGGCTGTCCGCTGCAGTGCACTTTCTGTCTGACTGCGCAACTGGGGCTGTTGCGTTCGCTGACAGCAGGAGAAATCGTAGAACAGATCATCATCGTGCTCAATGATGTGTATGGGATCGGCGTGCAACCGCCGCGTGGAACTAATCTCGTGGGCATGGGCGCAGGCGAACCGTTTCTGAATTTTGATTCGCTGCTGAAAGCGACTCGCATCCTCGCAGATCCGCACGGTCTCTTCATCATGCCCCATCGAATAACAGTTTCAACTGCGGGAGTGGTTCCGCGGATTCGCGAACTGGCGACGATCGCCGAGCGTCCCAACCTGGCAATATCACTCGCGGCGCCTACGGACGAACTTCGCAACGAGCTAATGCCCATCAACAAAAAATGGCCGCTTGAGGAATTGCTCAGCGCTTGCAAAGAATTTGAGGAAACGCTCAAGGCGCGCGAACGATTTACTTTTGAATACGTGATGCTCGACGGTGTTAACGATTCCGACGAGCACGCGCGTCAGCTCGCGAATTTGCTGAATCGTCACAAACTGCGCGCGAAGGTGAATTTGATTCCACATAATCCAGCCGACCCGCTACCGTATCAGCCGTCAACGGCGTCACGGGTAGAATCGTTCAAATGGATTCTCGAAACAAAAGGGGTTGACGCGTTCGTCCGCAAGCCGCGCGGGCGGGACATTTTCGCAGCCTGCGGGCAACTTGCGGCGGTTACACAGGCGCCGCGTTTACACGCAATTCAGCAGTCCACTTGAAGCAACTCCAACGATCTCAAACGTATCTGAAACCTTATGCGACTAATACTTCGACTAATTTTCGTAACCGCCTTGTTGGCTGTGCCGGTCAATTTTCTGGCGACTGCTGCGCCGCAATCGGCTCCGAACATTTCTGTAAACGGTTCGCTGGCCAACAACAAAATTGCCCGCGGCCGGACGGGATCGGCCACCATCGTAGTGGAGATTCCGTCAGGTTTTCACACCAACTCGAACCGGCCGCTGGAAAAATTCCTGATAGCCACTCAGCTTCAGGTTGAAGCGCCACAGGGAATTCGGGTGGGCCCGGTTAGCTACCCGCGCGCCAGCTTGCGCTCGTTCAAGTTCTCGAAAAGCAAGGTTTCCGTTTTCGAAGGTAGAGCGACGATGCGTTTTAGTTTTACGGTGCCGCGGAGTTTTTCAGGTAACTCGGCTGAACTAAAAGCCCGCCTGCGCTTTCAGAGCTGCAACGTCGACACATGCTTCCCGCCGCAGAACCGGGAAGTTTCGCTTAGGGTCAATGTTGAGTGAAGGCTGTGAGGGCAGGAAAAGAACATTTACCATTTATCATTGCAAATTTTTCATTTGCCATTGGCAAGACGTTTAAGATAATTCGAGTGAGTTTTTGGGGAAGCGTGACTGCAAGGGATCTCGAATGAACAAGCTCGTGGCGTCACAATGACAAATGAGAAATTTGCACTGATAAATGGTAAATGGTTTTCCTTCCTCTTTACGCTTAGGCCCTTCCGATAACGGACATCAGCCGGCCAACTTTTCCTTGCACGCTTTTTTCCCGCCGATAAGAGAAGAACAAATCCGTATTGCACATGGTACACAACGGCGTGATGAAGATTCTGTGCGCCGTGACGCCTGCCGAGATTAACTGGACGCGGTTCGACTCAAGCAAGTTGATGCAAGCATGCTCGGGGCGCGTTTCGCTGAAAAGTTTTTGATCGGGAAACTTACTACTGAACGGCTCGATAACGTCTTTGCCAACTTCATAGCAACATGAGCCAGCCGCTGGACCAATGGCGACAATTACATCGGCTGCTCTGGTTGCATACTCATCAGTCATACGTTTCAGAGTCTTGGTGGCGATCTCGGCGAGCGTTCCCCGCCAGCCGGCGTGGACGGCGGCAAAGGCGCCTGTTCCTGGATCACCAATCAGGATGGGTACGCAGTCTGCTGTTTTTACTCCGGCAAGAACGGAACTGGCGCTGCTGACAATCGCATCGCAGTAAATTGAGTCGCCGCGCGCATCTTCGGCGGGCTTTGCTTCCGCAAGATTGTTTACCACGCGCGCGTCTGCGCCGTGCACTTGCCAGCAACCCGCGAGCGCCCACGTTCCCGGAAAGAGCTTGAGAAAGCGCCGCCGATTCTCCAGAATGTTTTCTGCTGAATCTTCGTTGAAGCCCGCCAGGTTGAGTGAGTCGGCGGGCATCGCGCTGGCGCCGCCACCGCGAGTTGAAAAACCGTTGACGAATCCTGCGTCTTCAAGTGGAGCGCAGACCAGCGCTTTTACGCCCTCGGCTTCGCGCCAGTAGAAACCAGACTCGTTTAGTTGCTGCTCGTTTATGATCGTCGCCATTGGAATAGACATTATCGAAGTTGCGCGCATTCGCGAAGTGTTGTCACGGACGCCTGGATTTCGGCTGCGCGTATTCACCGAGGCTGAACGCGAATACTGCGACAGTCGCGGCCTGGCGAATGCGCAACATTATGCAGCGCGTTTCGCTGCAAAAGAAGCGGCACTAAAAGCGTTGCATACGGGATGGCGCGGCGGAATCGGTTGGCAGGACGTGGAAGTTGCGGCGCACGATTCAGGCGCGCCTTACCTGGTTCTGCATGCGAAGGTGAAGGAGCTGTTCGACGCTTCAAACGCGACGAAAGCGCATCTCACGATGTCGCACACTAGCGAACACGCAATTGCGGAAGTGATCCTGGAGAGGGCCTAAACTTTAGGAGAGTTCTTCGCAAGGGCTTGCCCTCCGATGTGCGGAAGGCCTATGGCCTTCCGAAACAGTCTCTTAGACTCTTAGGGCTTTGCCCCCTTCTCCACTTAATCCGATCGATATCGATCATCAACGGCTCACCCTCATCCGGACATCCCTGCCAAATCCTGGCGCTCGACCACCGGTAATCTATCGCTCTTTCAACCAACCCAGCTCTCACCGGATTCATATGAATGTAATTCACCTTCTGCATGAACATGCTTTCGCTGAAGACGGAAAATACGTTCTTTTCCTGTTGCCACAGAGAGTATTTGTGCTCTCGCTTCCATTCCTGATGTCGGAGCTTTGCAAGTGAACTCTCGAAATTATTGTCCTTTAGATAGTCAATTGCTCGGCGAGCAGTAATTCCTTTTAGGTAGCGCAACACGTCTGCAGATTTACCCGCCTGATTCGTTAGCAGGTGGATGTGATCCGGCATGATCACGTAGGCAAAGATCAGGAAGCCGCCAGACTTACGAGCTTCATCTAATGCTTTACACATTACAGTAGCGATCGCTTCTTTTTGAAAAACTGGCAGGCGGTTTCTTGCGACAGCCGTGATGTAAAGTGCTTGAGAATCTCGGGAGACTTGAAACTTTTCAGGGTTCATTTCAAATGGGGCATAGCCCCAGAATCTTGGCAGAACGGCTGCGGAAGGCCCTAGGCCTTCCTCACATCAGGCGGCAAGCCGCTACAGACAACCAGGCAAAGCTGCTACAGACAATCGGGCAAACCCGCAGCAGACAATCAGGCAAAGCCGCAGCACACTTGAAGAGCAGGAGCCGCCGTAAAGGTGATAGACGATTTGCAGAGGCTTTGTGAAGAGCGACCGCGAGGCACCCGGTTTTGAGTTGATGCAAGAATTTCGGTGGGAGGTTTTGTTTACCGCATCGTGTTCCTGAGGGTCCGTCTCCCGTTCGAGTCGACGTCGATCCGTGTACCCGGGAAGGGTATGACGTTGCTTCCCGGTTCACGTCGCGGCGGGCGGGAATGTTGCGTCAGAACAGTTTCGGGCATAACTTCCGCCACTTCACCCACGCCGATCGTCTCCGGCAAATTGCCGTGCAGCAAACATTCGACTGTCGGCGCGAGTCGATCCGAGACCGCAATCATTTCTCTGCGGGGACAGGAAAGCGTTGCGAGCGCGCCATTGTCAGCATCAATTTCCACAAAAGTTATTCCTTCCGGACATTCAAAATTTCTGCCACCAAGTTCTGGTTTCATATCTACCGCGGCCTTCATGAAATCGGTCCAAGCGGGCAGCGCCGCGTCCGCGCCAGTCAGGCCCAGCTGCTCGTTATCGTCGAAACCAATCCAAACAGCGCACACTAAATTCGGGGAGTAACCTACAAACCAGCCATCACGCGACGTGCCGGTTTTGCCGGCGACAGCCGTACCTTTTATTGCGTCACGCGCGGATCGCGCAGTGCCGTGGTCGATAACTGCGGAGAGCATGTTTGTGATCATGTAAGCAGTGGTGGGACTGACCACTTGTTGGCCTGCCTTCTCGGTCCCATGTCTTGCTGGCGGTTCACCAACGCTAAGAATCCCTTGCGGCGAAACTCGATGACCACCGTTCACGAACGCAGCATATGCGCCGGCGAGTTCGAGCGGGGTCACTTCCTTGGTGCCGAGAGCGAGCGACGGATAACGCTCGGGCTTGGGTAGACCAAACTGTTCCGAGAGGTTGGCGATGCGGGCCAGACCGGTTTGCAGCGCGACATCTACGGTAACCACATTCAACGACTTCACTAATCCAGTGCGCATGGTCACGTCGTGCATTGAGTAACCACCACCAAAATTTGCTGGGCGGTACGTCTTGTTGTGGTCGTAAACAAACTCACGTGGTGCATCAGAAAACATCTGCACCGGCGACATTCCATCTTCAAGGGCAGCGGCATAAACGAAAGGTTTGAACGTAGAACCCGGTTGGCGCCGCGCATCAGTAGCGCGATTGAGTTGCGATTCAGCGTAGTCGCGACCGCCAACCATCGCCAGAACATTTCCGGTCCGCGGATCGAGCGCAACCAGGGCAACCTGCGGAGTGGCGTTCTTATGCGTGACCTTCAGCTGTTCGAGTTGGTGTTGTAGTGCTTGTTCTGCAAGTTGTTGCAGATCGAGATCTATTGTTGTGTAGATTCTTTGACTCGTTGGCGACGCGTCGAATTGCGCACTCGAAGTGCGGGTAACGTAGTCGACGAAATAAGGCGCCAGCGAGTTGTCGGAATGAGTGGGAGCTGTGACGCTGACAGGATTGTTCGCGACCGCGGCGACTTGTTCCCGTGTGATCCAGCCGTCGCGCGCCATCGCTTCGAGCACAACATTGCGGCGCGACTGTGCCGCTTCCGGATGCTGTGTCGGCGAAAACCGCATCGGCCCCTGGATCATTCCGGCAATCGTTGCGGCCTCAGCGAGCGAAATATCTTTCAGCTGCTTCCCGAAGTAAAGCTGCGCGGCTTCCGCGACGCCACGAACCGAAACGGCATCACGTTGCCCCAGATAAACTTCGTTGCAGTAAAGCGCGAGGATATCTTCTTTGGAAAGGCGACGCTCGAGCGCGTAGGCGAGCATGGTTTCGGCGTACTTGCGTTGCAGCGTGCGCTCCGGCGAAAGGTAAGTGTTCTTGATCAGCTGCTGCGTGATCGTAGAACCGCCCTGGCCGAGACTACTGTCGTCAGCGTCGCGCACTATTGCCCGCGCGATACCAACAACGTCAAGACCGGGATGCTGAAAGAAACGACGATCTTCGGTCGAAAGGATTGCGTGAATCAGCACTGGCGGAATCTCGGTGTATTGCACCGCTTCACGTTTTCCGCCCTTCGAGGACAAGTCGTTTGACAGAACTTCAGGCTCAAGGGTGAAGTCGTCAACCGCGATTCCGTCCTCTTGCAAACCCGAAATCCTGTCGTCATGGTCGATGCCGATGACGACCATCGGTGAGCGCACCTGTATTGCGCTTGGTCGAATCTCAATGCCGTTTTCGATTTCCTGGAAGCTGCCGCTCCAAACGTTGCTGCCTTCAGATTTGACGTAGCCCGCGCGGCGTAAAGCGACAATCAAATTCTCACGACTCAATTTTTGTCCGATTCGCAAGGTGCGCGGCGCCGCATAAAGTCCTGGCCGGCTGGTTAAATAGCCATTCGCCAGACGCGCATCGACCACTCGTGAATAGTATTTGTAGGAGCGCAGCAGAGAATCGCCGGCGATTACCAGCGTGATTGCCAGCACGCCACATAGGGTGCGGATGATTAAGCGTTGACTGCTCAGGGGATCGTGTTGGAGAAACGAAGTAAGACTTGCTGCGAGCCGGCGAAACGAAAGTGTTCGCGCAGGATTTGGAAGTGATGCGACTTCGATAGCCATCAAGAGTGAGTGAAAATTGGGGCGTCTTTCCTGGAGACAGACTCGTCCCACAGGATTGACCAGCTTTTGCCGCCGTTAACCCTTCAGTGCTCCACAGTTTTCCGAATGTCTTTATATAGTTCTAATCGAGAGAGAATTCTTGAGTTGAAGGGCCGGGAGAAAAGACACTTACGGATTTTCGGGGCAGGATTTAGCGAGTGGTACTGATGCAGTTTGATTTGAACTGCTAGCGATTAGACACAAATCAGAAGCGGGAGCGGTGGCGACCGGCCAAAGACCCAACGTTGAAATCAGCAAAATCACTAAACGAACTTGAGCTTTCGGACGGTCTACCACTCCCGGTTCTGATTTTGGGTTGGCTACAAGTCCTAAAAGTCAATTTCAAAATTCCGTTCAACATTGAAAATGAATCAGCAATTTAGCGAGTCGCCCTCTTTGTCCTTGTCGTCAGCTTACTTATAATGCAAGACACCGTTCCGCAAATTTCTCTCTCGGAGTTGTCTCATGCCGGATCCACATCACGTTAAAGCTTCGTCTGGTGACGTACTGTTGCTCACCGGAACAATGAAGGGCGCCTTCGTGCTTCGTTCGGACAAAGCGCGACAAGAATGGGAAGTTGGTGGTCCTTACTTTCCCGGGCGCGCGATTTACGCAATGCTCTACGACGACCGCAACGGCCGTCACCGGCTCTGGGCGGCAGTGAACAGTTCATACTGGGGCTCTTACTTGAGTTCCTCTGACGACTTCGGAAAGACGTGGACTGAGCCGGAGGCTTACGGCATTAAGTTTCCGCAGCCCGAGGTCGATGCAGCGGCGCCGATCAAGGATGTAAATCCAGACGCCGGACCGGCGGCCCCGGCGAGCAACGCTCTCAAACAGATCTGGCAGCTCGCCCTCGGTCACCCAGACGAACCGGACACGCTCTATTGCGGCGTCGAGCCAGCGGCGTTGTTCAAATCAACTGACGCTGGGGAAAGCTGGCAGCTGGTCCAGGGACTTTACGATCACCCACACCGTACGCAATGGATGCCGGGCGGCGGTGGTCTTTGTCTGCACACGATTCTTCCGGATCCCACCAACAGCAAGCGACTATTCATCGCGATTTCGACGGGCGGCGTTTATCGCACCGACGATGGTGGTGAGAATTGGCAACCGCGCAATCAGGGCGTGCGCGCCCAGTTTCTGCCCGAAGGACAGCAGTATCCAGAGTGGGGCCAGTGCGTCCACAAGATCGTCAGTCATCCGACAAATCCGCAGCGAATTTTTTTGCAGAACCACTGGGGACTCTACCGAAGTGAAAATGGTGGCGACTCGTGGACTGACATGGCCAACGGCGTGCCTTCGGATTTTGGTTTTGCGATGGAGATCGATCCGAACGATCCCAGCAGCGTTTTTATCATTCCCATGGAGTCAGACGAATTTCGTTGCACGCCGGAAGGAAAAATGCGTGTCTATCGTTCTCGGAATGCCGGGCAGTCGTGGGATGCTCTAGGAAACGGATTGCCGCAAGAGAACGCCTTGGAGACTGTTCTGCGGGATGCAATGTCAGCGGATGAGCTCAAACCCACCGGAATTTACTTCGGTACCAGAAACGGAAAATTGTATGGCTCGGCGGATGCGGGCGAATCGTGGAACGCGATCATGGAGAGTCTACCGCCGGTTGTGTGTGTGAAGACGGCGGTGGTGCGGTGAATCTGTCAGCTGAAAAAGTCAGACGAAGGAAAGCGATTGCATGAAAAACTCAGCCACATTTTTGGTCGCTCTGCTGATCCTTGCCCTCGGGGTCACCGTGCCGGCGCAACAGAAAAGCGAACCGGAACACAAACTAATCGAGTTTCACATGGCGTTGTTGAAACGCGGCCCCAAATACGGTGCAGCCGGAATGTCGAAAGACTTGCTGGCGGAACATATCGCGAATGTTATGTCGTTGCTCGAGAGTGGCAAAGCGGTAATTGCCGGTCCATTTCAAGATGACGGCGATATTGCTGGAGTGATCATTTTTCGGGCCCAGTCCGCTGACGAAGCTCGCGGCTGGATAGAAAAAGATCCGGCGGTCAAGGCAGAAGTCCTGGCGGCAGAAATGCACCCGTGGTGGTCGGAAGACGTGATGAAGAAATTTGCTTCCCCATTCAAACCAACCACCGCCTACATCGGCTTCCTGACGCGTGGTGCAAAATGGACGCCGGAAAAAACGCCGGCCACCGAAGAATTGCAGAAGGCGCACCTCGCCAACATCTTCCGTTTGGCCGAGACGAAAAAATTGGTGGTCGCCGGACCGTTCGGTGACGACGGCACGCTGCGCGGCATTTTTGTTTTCAAGGTAGCGTCGATCGATGAAGCCAGGCAGTTGGCTGAAACTGATCCGGCAGTGCAGGCGGGCCGACTCGCAATCGAAATGCACCCGTGGATGGTGCCTGAAGGAGTGCTCCCTTAAAAACAGGAGAAAAGCATAAAGGGTGGAGGGAATTAGGGGAGGAGAATAGGGCCAAGAAAAAGGACGCTGAATTAGCATGCCGACTTTCCTCCTGTCGCCCTTTTCCCGATTCCCCTTTCCCCAATTAAAGTTCGATGGTCACGTTCAATGTCACAGGTTTTCTAACCGACTTTACCGGAGGGCAGAGTCAGATTGTTATCGACTCACCAGCTGCGACGGTGGGCGAAGCTCTGGCGGGTCTCTGGCAGCGTCACGTGGGTTTACGTGATCGCGTGTTGAATGAACAGGGAAATCTGCGGCAGCACGTAAATATTTTTCTCAACGACGACAATGTGCGTCGCCGCGAGTTGCTCCAAACCGTGCTTCCGGAAAACTGTGAGATCACGATTCTGCCGTCGGTCAGCGGGGGAGACGATCGGCAGAAGGCAGAAGGCAGAAGGCAGAAGGCAGAAGGCAGAAAGCAGAAAACGATTAGCACTGACTGTTGACTGACGACTGGAGACTGGCGACTCTTAAGGGAACTTCCACCAGATGACTACCGTATAACGAGCGCTATGTACTGTCCCACCTGCGGTTCCGAAGAAAGACAAATCAGCCAGTATTGCCGCGCCTGCGGGACGGACTTGCGCGTAGTGCGGCAGGGTTTGGAGCGTCCCGATACGATTACCGCCTCGGCAGTTTCAGCCCGCGAACAGATCAGCCGCGCGATGGCCGAAAAGATTCGCGAGATGGAGGGGTCGCAGGAACTGAAGCAAGTGGCGGAGGACGTGCTGCCACAGATCGAAAAGTTTCTAGAGTCGCCGGAAGAGAAGCGACTGAGGCGCGTCCGCGCCGGAGTGATTACAGCCGCGATTGGGTTGGGCGCGGCGCTTTTGATCTTTTTGATGAGCATCAAAGACCATGACCTGCTTCCGTTCACGGCGTTGGGAGTGATCACTTTTCTGATCGGATTCGGAATCGTACTCAACGGCTTCGTCTTCACCGTTCCGAAAAAAACTCTGGCGGATCGATCTGACGATGCGCGAGCGCAAAAGGAACTCGAATCAAGAGTCTCCTATCCGCAGCTCTCGAATGGTCCGCAAACTACAAACGATCTGCCGAGTCCGATTCCATCGGTGACCGAACACACTACCCACCATCTCAATCCAAACAAGTAAGTGGTCCGGCTGAGCGAAAGCGGTGTGCTTTCGGTCGGCGATTTTTTCGTGTCTTGTTCGTGATTCTTCAGTTCGTGTTATTTAGTGGTTAAGTACTTAGCCTCAGAGGAAAATAAAATCCACGAAACCACGCCGAAATCACACCGAAAAGACCTTATTGAAACTCTCGCCTAGGTTGTGAAATCTCTGATGTCCTGGAAGGGAGCCTCGCGATTGTTGAAGTCGGGACGATAGTAGTAGGCGGCGCCGTCAAACTCCTGCATCCACCCGTTCTCCATTCCCAGTTCTTCCAGCGCGTTGACCGCGCGGCACCACTCAGTTTCAGTGATGCGGCGTGACAGCAAAATATGCCGGGGGCTGGTTGCCGCCTGGTGAGTGGGGTAGTACTGCGCCATCAAAGAAATCGCGACCCGCGGGCTCAGCTCGTCTTTAATCCATTCCAGCGATTCGCGGATGCCGCCAATATCGTTAGGCAAAACTAAAAGGCGGATGACCAGGCCACGCTGCAACAAGCCGTTCTGATCTAACACCAACTCGTCACCGACCTGGCGGTACATTTCCTTGATGGCGTTGCGCGCGACATCCTTGTAACTGCGGACCTTCGAATACAAGTAGCCCGCTTCGTCTTCCGCGTATTTCAAATCCGGTAGATAAACTCCAACGATCCCCTCAAGCAGTTGCAGCACCTGAACTGAATCGTAGGCGTTGGTGTTGTAGACGATGGGAACGTTGAGCCCCGCCTGCGCGGCGAGGAGAATGCTGCGCGCCATTTGCGGAGCGAAGTGTGTAGGCGAAACAAAGTTGATGTTGTGACAGCCTTTCGCTTGCAACTCGAGCATTATCTCTGCGAGCCGCTCGTGCGTAATTTCATTCTGCAGTTGTTCCTTGTGGGTCTGTGAGATTTGGTAGTTCTGACAGTAGACGCAACGAAGGTTGCAGTTGCCGAAGAAAATGTTGCCGGCGCCGTGCTTACCGACCAGCGCGGGCTCTTCACCGAAGTGAGCTGTAAACGACGAGACGATCGGCAGCCTTCCGGAGTAACATGCAGCAATTTCATTCTGCAGACGGTTGTTGAAACAGTCGCGTGGACAAACCGTGCAGCAAGCGAGCAGCGCTTCGAGAGCTGCTACTCGCTCCTGTAGTTCACCCGCCGCTAATAAGTTCAGGTACTCCGGATTCATTTCTATTTAGAACCTGGTTAACACACTCGAGCTACTGCCCCGAATCTGCCTACTGCTCCTGCCTGCTTCGCTTTGAGTGACTGCGAAAATGCACGAAGTGGGGCTTGTGCTGTTCCACTACATCGGGCGGGGCCACTTTGGTCGTTTGTCTCCAGACAAAATCCATCTCGCTATGAATCGTACTCAGCGCCAGTCGCGCTTCGAAGATTAGCAGGATGCTGCCATAAAAAAGAAAGCACGCACCCAGCAAACCAACAACTACGGGAACCAGGTTGTAACGAGGGCTACTGGGAATGACTGCGACAAAGCCGATGGCCACGCTTGTCGCCACGAACATTCCGGTGGCCAGGTAAAACGCCACCATCGATCGCTGCAGAATCCGCGCCCGGCTGGTCAACTTATCCAACTGCGCAAAGATTACTGTTTGACGTTCTTTGGTGTCGGCGGAGTTAGTCGCTAGTTCTTCCAGCTTTTCCGACAGGAGGCGAACGCGGTCAACCACCCGACCAAGCCGCGACGAAGTTGAAAGAATCATGCTGCCGCAAGCAGAAATCAAAACTGCCGGCGTAATCATCGCCGTCAGTACGGCCATCGCTGAAGACATTGGGTCCACAAACTTGCCCGGGCTTATCGCCTTCGTCTGGTGCGCCGTTTCTTTGCCGGGGCCTTTGGTGTGGTGGTGGTCATCACATCGGTGGCGGCCTTGAGACTGCTCGATCCCTTTTTCATCATGTCCATAATCGTCTGTTGTGAAAAGTCAGCGCGCAACATCACCTCGTCGCCTTCAGCGCTGATCGCAATGCCTTTCAGCAACGACTTTGTAGCCTCGTCCGGTACTGAGCCCGTGGCGTACTTCAGGAGACCCGAATACAAATTAGCCAGGATTTTGGCCGTGTCCGGATTGTCCGCGTTTGAGATGCCACGAACCGAGAAGTTGTCGCCCTCCATAGTTAACGCCACATAGGCGTCGCCAATTTTGGATTCACACTTCGGCGTGCGCTCGGTTGTTTCAGTGCCCAACATCCCGAAGCTCTTGGCGAACGAATGCCATGGTGAACCAGCAAAACTCATCAGCACGTCAGGATCGCGTATGAGTGAGTTGAGTGCTTCAGTGCTAATGCGACCCTTGCCGGCGCCGGCATCGATTGCCGCGCGCAAATATCCCGGAGTGCCGGACGCAATCGTGTTGGCGTTCAAAGCAACAACACCAACCTCGGTGAACGCTTTAAGCATTGGGTTCTTTTCCGCTTCCTTCACAATCGGGTCGATCGTCATCAAGCCGAGTGTTTTTCCACCATACGACTCGTCGCGAAGTTTTCCGCCGGAAGCCAGGCGCGCTAACACGAGTAGTGAATCCGCGCTGAAGTCTCCGCCCGACACCACCATGAGTTCCGGCGCCTGGAAGTTAAGATCACCAGTCGGTTTTTTAAAACGAATGGCCAGTACCATGTAGTCGATCTTCGATGGATCGATGCCGGCGCTTTTCTTCGCTTCTTCAAATCCCTTGCGCATCTCTTCAAGGTCTTTCGCCGGCATGAACTTCGGCAAAACTTCATTCAGGATGCGTTGGGTATTGAGGTAGATCAGCGCATCAGCCTCGGGCAGATTGGCCAGCGAAGCGACAATGCTTTGTGGCGCGCGCGGCGAAGCGGAGGTAATTGTCGAGTCAGTGGCGTTTACGCTTAGTTTGACGTTACCGCCCGAATCGTTCGCAGAACCCTGGGCGCGAGCGCCGCTTACCCCTGTTCCGATCAACAGCACCAACCCGATGAGGAGACTAAAAGATTTTTTCACAGACAAACCTCCGTTCAGCATTTTGTTTTATCTTCACACAAGATCATTCTTTTCGACAGTCTAAAGTGTTTTCGGTTGCGGGACCGTGAATTCGTTGCGGACGTTACCAGTATTCAGAGTTGTGTCCGGTTCGAAAAGCATTACTTCAGCTTCTTCTTCGGCGACCGGCCGGTGTTCAACTCCGCGTGGTATTACGATGAACTCTCCCGTTTCGATCCAGATTTCTTTTTCTTCAGCTTCGCTTGAGTCGTCCGTTTTCTCACGAAACTCCATACGAAATCGGCCCCTCACAACGAGAAACATTTCATCTTCCCCTTCGTGGTGATGCCAGGGAAAAGGCCCCTGGAACTTGACGAGTTTCACGTGTTGACCGTTCAACGAACCCACGATGTGTGGATCGTAATGCTCGTTGATCAAAGCAAGCTTTTCGCTAAGCGAAACTTTGTTCATGGGTTTTGCCTCACTTTGCCGCATAGATTGCGTCGAGCAACTTCGCCAAACGATAACCCGCCTTGGCCAACTGTTGACGCGTTACCTCGCGGTTAAGTCGTTCGTAGTTTGCGGGGAGGGCCACATCGAAAACAGTTTGCATAACTGGCTGCCCGTTTTTGATGACGGGTTGGCCTTTACTCAAAACCGGTATCGAACGTTGACCGCTAATGCGAATATCCCGATAGGTATTATTTCGTGAAACATGCAAAGAATCAGTGGCCCACTGCGCCGCCCAGGTACTAATTGGTCCGTGTGGGTTCCAGCTCGACCTGGGTCGTACATTTTGCCGCAAGTAGGTGCCAAGGTTATCGGCGCTGATTTCCTGGCCGATGGTGGTCATCAGCGAGGTGACCAATGTAAAGTCCCAGAACCCGTGCAGGTTCTTTCTGTCGTTATCGATGACGAGATCGTTGGCGCCTTTGTCGCTGGGAAGCCCTTTCGCTTTGATGACCGCCGGATTTCGGATAATCAGAATAGAACCGTTGGGCCCATGTTCATCAAGAAAGCCACAACCGATGTGGAGCGGCTGATGAATGTCGCCGAGAAAGTGAACGACGAATTTTAGAGCGTTGCGTTGGCTCATTGGATGATTGGGATCCGGGTGTCCCTGGAGCGTGCGAATGCTGACGTTGAGCATGTGAACGATATCGTTATCCGGAGTAAAGCCGGTGCAAGTTTGATAACTGCTGCAGTCGAGCGCCAGATCGTCGTAGTGCCATTCGCGGTTTGTTTCGTTGTGGGCCATGTCCTGCAGAAACGCGTTAGTGTCAGGATCCGGATCTGTTTTTCCCATCCGTTCCTTCACCGTGTCAGCCCAACTCGCGACACTGCCAAGCGTTTCACCCGCCATAAGTATTTGCGCGATCCTTCGCGCGGTTCTTTTTTTAATGCGCTGCGACGCGATTTCTCCAATTGCTCGATGTCCATCTTCGCCCCAGGCGAGGGCTGAACTCGCAGGCCCCAGCAAAAGCGTCAAGGTCAGAAACAACGTCAGCGTTTTCTTCATGAATGGGCTCCAGGCAGTTGGGATCCGTCGCAAGGCTTGTTGTAGGCAGTAGGATAACCGCGTCCGAATTTATGTCAAATGCCGATCTTCGCCAGACAAAAAAAGGACGAGTTCTGCGTGCGAACCCGTCCTTCATGGTTTCCGCTTCTCTTTCGCTTACTTGGGTGAGCTGCCCCGACTGAGCACCTTTGAATTGATAATCTTCCCCGCCGCGTCCAGCGTTAATTCGATGACGCCACCGGCGGTTTCCTGCACGCGTCGCACCGTTTGCCCGGACGAATTCTTTGTTTCGGACAGTATCCGGAGACTGGAAACATTTCCGACGGTGTTTGAGGTAAGCACGCCGCCCGAAGCGTCGAGCGTCCGTTCGAGAATGTTCCCGGTAGTATCCACGGTACGTTGCACGGTTTGGCCCAAGGAGTTTACGGTTTGACTAAGTAGCCCACCAGGTTGCAATGCCGTCTGGCCTAAGTCGCCCACTGTCCCGACAGTCTTATCGACGCTTTCGAGGACCTTTGTCAGGATTTCCGGATTGCGATCGATCGTTGTCAAAGTGCGATCGATTATCTGGGCAACGTTATCCAGTCTCACCTTCAACAAAACTTCCGCCTTCACGCCCTTTATGTCTAGCTTCACTTTGTCGATTGTGACGTCGGCTCCGGCACTGAGAGACAGCAGATTAGCAAGCCTCGCATCCAGCGCAACTTTCGCGCGCAAGTTTTCTACCTCTAAATTAATCTCATCGACAGAAAGGTTCGGTACATCGAGTAACACGTCCGGGTCTCCCGAACTGGCTTCCTGGCTGCGGCGGGCGCTGGCCGCCTGCTGACGTTGCCGGTCCTCTTCGGAAAGCGGGCGTACTGGAGCCACCGGAGTCGGCGTGGCTCGAGGCAATGGTCTCGACTGTGTTGTTCCGGTAGTGCGGGTAGTGGTTATCGCGGCATCTGGCGAGCCCGCGGCTGTGGTTGTCGTTGTTTGCTGTCCGAAGACAGCGAAGGGCACAAGAAGCGCGCAGACACTCGCGGTGAGTTGCATTAGTTTGGTCATGGTTTCCTCCCCAGTTCGTTTCTGATTCTGAAGCCTTTGTCGGGGGCTTGAAGAAGTTCTACCTCAATCAGGAAGCGCTTGCGCGTCTTCGGCTGGAGGACGTTTATGATCATTTATGGCTTGCAGTATTCGGTCTAACGTGCCGCGAAAGCGAACAACGCCATGGACATTCTTCAGTACGACAGTTATGTTTTTGGCCGCTAACGCCACGCCGACCTGCAACCCAAGCTTTGGCGAATTGGGATCGATGCTCACTGCAGTTGAAGCTGTGAAATTCTGTTCATCGTAACGTCGCTCAACAATATTCAACTCAAAAACCTCGTCCCGGTTGGTGGCGATTTTAGAATTCGGACTGGAGGTTGTTTGAATCTCCGGCTTCGCGACGCCGGAAGTCAGGGTCTGGCCATTGGCCAGGAAAGTCGCACTAAGAAATATGAGTGACCCGAGAGCAAATAGAGTTGAGCGCCGCCTCGCCAGGCGACATCTCGTAACTTGGATCATGGCTTCTCCCGAACTAGCGGTTTTGTTTGGGTTGTGGCTCCGGCGGCAGAATTTTTCGCGGGGCCAGACGTTGTTGTCGAAGCTGGCACCGCGTTTGTGGTTTCTGTGTTTGCTGGAATTTCACCGAGAGCTTCCGCCACTATTCGATCGATATCACGAAAGACACTGGTTATTTTTAGACGAATGCCGATGTCGCGGTATGTGACTCCTGGTTGAACGGGTGTGGGAAGGTTCTCTCTGTTAGCTTCCCAGACAGTGTCGCGGTTGGGCTGTCCTGAAAACACCACGGTTGGATTTGGCACTACAGCGAATGTCAACGAACGTGCCCGAACGTGTGCAGTGATCGAGATGTCAGCGTTTTCAACTTGTGGATCTGCAGGCGCGGGCTCAAGGATAATCGCCGGGTCGTTGGTGCGTGGAACCTCAGCCTTCATCGATTTGGCACGATTAACCCTTTGCGTCGTCGGCTTCGTCACCGGCGACTTCTTCTGCTTGGGAGCCGCCATCGCCGTTACCACAGCAATAGTCACGAGGAGCAAAATCAAAGATACACATTGGAAAGCAGCTACGATTAAGCCTCGTACCTGACTATCATCAGAGTGGTTTTTTGCTTCCATTATCGAGCCTCGCATGTTAACCGAACAGTAAGTTTTGCTTCGCGCACTTGCTGGCAAACGAAGTGCCAACTCACCTGCCGTCATGCTAAGCGAGCTGTCTAACTTTGTTCAGCTGGGTTGGCTTACTGCGAAGCAACAACATTTGGTAGTAAGCTGTGTGGGCTTCAACAGACTCCCGAGAGAGAAAAAAATCTTGCTCAACTTTGCCATCCAGACTGCTCGCGACGCCGGGGCTATTCTCGCTGACCGTCGGGGTCGAGCAATTCAGATTTCCAACAAAGGCGACATTGATCTGGTTACTGAGGCTGACCTGGCCTCAGAAAAACTAATCATTGAACGCATTCAATCATATTATCCGCGTCATGCGATTCTGGCTGAAGAGTCAGGCGCGACTGAAGTGATTGGAAACAGCGAATGGAAGTGGATCATTGATCCGCTTGATGGCACCACCAACTACGCTCACGGTTATCCCTGTTTCTGCGTCTCAATCGCCCTGGAACATTCCGGTGAAATTGAAATCGGTGTCGTTTACGACCCTACGCGTGATGAAATCTTTGCGGCTGAGAAAGGGCAGGGCGCAACTTTGAACGGACGTCGCATGCGCGTTTCCGACGTTGAAGATCTCAACCGAGCAATGCTCTGCACCGGCTTTCCTTACAACGTTCGCGAGCGTCCAAACTTCGCCCGAGATTTTGCAAATTTCACCATGGAAGCACAGGCCGTAAGACGCGACGGCTCCGCTGCACTCGATCTGGCGTATCTCGCGTGTGGACGATTCGATGGTTTCTGGGAAGACGGACTGAATGCCTGGGACGTCGCAGCTGGAATTCTGCTAATTAAGGAAGCTGGCGGAGCAGTTACAGATTTCCGCGGCGCCCCGCTTGATATCTACACAGCAAAAGTGCTCGCCAGCAACGGGCTGGTTCACGACGCGATGATGAAAGTATTGGATATGCGCTAGATTTAGAGTGCCGATCTGATTACTGCAGCGAGTCTTTCGGTCTCCCTGCGGGCGCACGCTCGAGCTTCCTCTTCCGGTTGTTGAGTGACATGAAATAATTCGTGGTAAACAATCTCAACCTTTCGTAGTCGTGGCACCCACTTATCCGACGACCACACGCGATTTCCTCCGCGAACTGTGACTGGAAGAATTGGGACGCCGGCTTCCAACGCGATTCGTACGGCGC
This sequence comes from Pyrinomonadaceae bacterium, assembly GCA_035472495.1. Classification (GTDB taxonomy): domain Bacteria; phylum Acidobacteriota; class Blastocatellia; order Pyrinomonadales; family Pyrinomonadaceae; genus PSRF01. Next base: position 92,074 of record DATIPD010000015.1, read on the forward strand.
CCGCTTTCAACCTAATCATCGAACCATCAGGTAAGCCGCGCCCGCCCTCAGGAAAAATCACAATCACTCCGGAGTCTCGGAGCCACGTTAGCGATCGACGGATCGCCGCTGGGTCGCTACCTTCCACTTGCAGCGGCCAAGCACCAAGCAACTCGATTGCCTTGCCCACAAGTGGCCAGGAAAACGCTTCACTCCAGGCGAGGTAGCGGACCGGACGCTTGATGGGAATGCCTAACCAAAAAGGATCGAGGTACGTTTGGTGATTTGCGGCGATGATCAGTCCGCCGCTCTTGGGAATGTTTTCCAGTCCTTTGAATTCCAGGCGCCAGAGCAAGCGACTGCTAACACTCAACAGAGGTCGCATGACGTCGATTGCCCATTGCGGCAGCGCGACCTCAAATCGGCTCGAACCAGCTGCCGCTTTCCCTTTTGACTCGTTGGAATTACTCACCGTTCAAGAATTAAGCAGGCTCAAGAGTGAGGGGAGGACTACTCAGCGTGAGTCTCATAACGGCCATTCACCGTCAACAAACTCGACGTGAATCCGCGGCACACCGGCAGGGCCCATGCTGGAGCCACGCACTGCTGCATAAACTGAAACTTTGTATTGCTCACTCGACAGACGAATTAGTCGTCCAATCGGCAGATTAAGTGACGTATAAATTGCGGCCCCTTTTGAACTGATATTTTCCGTTACTGTTCGTTCACTTTCTTCCACCTTGCCGTTTTCACTAAATGTTTCAATCAACACGTCGGTGGGTATGTTATGTCGCGTGTGGGCCCGTTTGTCAGAGATGGGCAACTCCGCCGGCGCCAACTCCTGTATCTTGGCCAGTTCACCAGGCTTTGTTTTGCCGACTTCAAAACGTTTGGATGGGTCTTCAAAATAGCTGCGCGGCGGATTCTTGCCAATGAAGGCAACTCCGACTTCGAATAGTAGTGTGCCCTCAGCCGCCGTTTTCTGTTTGACGTGACGAACCAAAGCCCAAACGCGGTACTGATCTTCAACATGATCGAACACGCGCAATTGCCGCGGCATCGGTATCGTCATGTGGAGGAGTCGCCCTTTTTCAACCGGGCGTTTCAAGGTGAAGCCGGCGCCGAAGGGCGTTACGTCAATCAGTCTGGTGATCTCGGTCCACTCCAGTTCCGCTGCTTCTCGGCAACGCACTCGCACCGGGAGTTTTAGTTCCAATCGCTCACGAATGCGCTGCCAATTTCGTGATTCAGCCATGGAAGATCACGGATGCTTGAACCAGGATTTTTGAGGCTGCAGTAGGGCCGGCTTCGTGAGCCTCAAATCAATGTAAATTGGAAACCTGCAACGCGCTCGAAGCTATTGATTTTACTAGGGTTTTGCAAGCTTTTCCCGTTTGCCAGATGGCGCTTTTTAGGCTAAAATACTGCTTACTTTTCGCGGCCCCGAGCGCGCTTGTTGCACGACTCTTTTGGTTCCAGAATCTTTGCAAAAGCAGCTCCGTTCAAGTCTACATCTAGCAAGCAGTCCAAGAGACAAAACACCGTTCATTGCGCGTCGGCGCGTAGCTTAACACGAAGGTAGCCGCGGGGCGGATTGTACTGGAAAGGTCAACGGATGGAAACAACTTCTGAACAGCACAAACCAATAAACATTGAAGACGAGATGCGACGTTCGTATCTCGACTATGCGATGTCGGTGATCATCGGCCGCGCACTTCCTGATGTGCGCGACGGATTGAAACCCGTTCACCGCCGAGTGCTGTGGGCAATGCATGAACTCGGCAATACCTACAACAAGCCTTACAAGAAAAGTGCGCGCATCGTTGGCGATGTGATTGGTAAGTATCACCCGCACGGCGACACGGCTGTTTACGACACGATTGTTCGACTCGCGCAGGATTTTTCCATGCGCTACCCGTTGGTCGACGGGCAAGGAAATTTCGGCTCGGTTGATGGCGATGCCGCAGCGGCGATGCGTTACACAGAAATCCGTATGGCGCGCGTGGCCAACGTGATGCTCGCCGATTTGGAAAAAGAAACGGTCGACTTTCAACCAAACTACGATGAGTCGCTCAGTGAACCGAAGGTAATGCCGACGCGGATCCCGAACCTGTTGATTAACGGTTCCGACGGTATCGCGGTCGGCATGGCCACGAAGATTCCACCACATAACCTCACGGAAGTTGTGGACGCGACACTCGCGCTGCTGAAGAAGCCCAACATTGAAATTGAAGACCTGATGAAGATCGTCACCGCTCCAGATTTTCCAACCGGCGGTTTCATTTATGGTCGACAGGAAGTCAGGAATTCTTATTTGACCGGTCGCGGAATTATTCAGATGCGGGCGCGCGCCGGTATTGATCGCATCGGGCGCGGAACGCAGGAACGCGACGCAGTCGTAATCACGGAGATTCCGTTCCAGATCAATAAAGCCCGTTTGATTGAGCGCATTGCCGAACTAATTAACGAAAAGAAAATCGACGGCATTTCCGACTTGCGTGATGAGTCGGATCGCAGTGGCATGCGCATCGTCGTCGAACTAAAACGCGATGCGGTGCCGCAAGTAGTTCTGAACAAGCTTTATAAGCTGACGCCAATGCAGTCGTCGTTTGGCGTGATCAATCTGGCAATCGTCAACGGCCAGCCACGCGTTTTGAATCTGAAGCAGATGCTGGAGTGCTTCATTGATTTTCGGCGCGAAGTTGTCCGCCGCCGTACAGAATACGAACTGCGCAAAGCGCGCGCGCGGGCTCACATCCTCGAAGGTTTGACGAAAGCGATCGACGCGCTGGATTTCATCGTCACCCTGATTCGCAATTCGCGCTCGGTCGACGAGGCAAGGCAGTGGCTCACCGGTCAAATGAAGACCATGAGCGAGGTGAAGACCTGGAAGGGTGTGCCTTCGGATGTTGCGCTCAAGACCTACTTAGGGAAACTGCAGAAAGGAATGGAGCGACTGGCCTTTTCCGAAATTCAGGCGCAGGCGATTCTCGATCTGCAACTCCGCCGGCTGTCGGCGCTCGAGCGACAAAAAATCACTGATGAGTACGAAAGCATCATCAAGCTCATCGCCGAACTGGAAGAAATTCTCGCCAATGAAAGTTCGCTGCGTCGCGTGATCGGCAATGAGCTGGAGGAAGTTAAGAAGGAGTTTGGCGACGCCCGGCGCACAGAGATTATTGATGAAGGCGCTGAGTTCTCAATTGAAGACTTGATTGCCGACGAGGACGTGGCGATTACGGTCACCAATAGCGGCTACATCAAGCGCACTCCCGTTTCGACGTACCAACGACAGGGCCGCGGCGGCAAAGGAAGATTTGGCGCGGCAGCCAAGGGCACTGACTACGTTGAACATCTCTTCATTGCTTCTACGCACGCCTACATCATGATCTTCACTGACGACGGCATGGTCTACAAGTTGAAGGTCCATGAGGTGCCGGACGCCGCTGCTTCGGCGCGCGGCAAAGCCGTAGTCAACCTGATCAATATTCCTTCGGATCGGAAACTCGCCGGCGTGGTGCCGGTGCGAGAGTTCGCCGAGGGCCGCTACGTCGTGATGGTCACCAGCAAAGGTGTGATCAAAAAAACGTCATTGGCGGATTTCCAGAACATTCGCTCTAACGGAATTATCGCCATCAATATCGACGAAGGCGATGAGTTACTCGACGTCGTGCTTACCGACGGCAATAAGCGCATCTTTATTGCGACTCACGACGGCCAGGCGATTCGCTTCGACGAGAAAAATGTTCGGCCCATGGGACGCGCGACAAGGGGCGTGCGCGGCATCGACCTGCGAAAAGGCGACTATGTTGTCTCGCTTTGTCCGGTTTCTGCTGATGACTCAGAAAAAATGCTGTCAGTTTCAGAACAGGGCTACGGCAAGCAGACCCCGATTACCACTTACCGCTTGCAGTCGCGTGGTGGGAAGGGCGTGATTAACATGAAGACGACTGAGAAGACAGGCAAAGTTGTGGCGGTCTTCCCGGTAGATGAAGAGTCGGAAATCATGATCATCACGCAGCAAGCAAAACTTATTCGTCTGGAAGCTTCGCACATTCGCAAGACGGGACGCAGCGCCCAGGGCGTCAGACTAATCAAAACTGACGAAGGCGATCGCGTGACGAGTGCGTCTTTGGTTGAAGCTTCTGCTGAAGAAGAAACTGAAGAGACAGTAAGTTAAGAAGAGCGGGGCCAAGCCCCCTTTCCTGACCTGAGAGACTATGAGGCTTTCGGCCTACCGCTTGAAAAGCTTTTTTGAGCAGCTCGAGGTCAGGAAGGGGGCTTGCTCCCGCTGCTATCTGGAGTTTCTTTTTCCCCTTCCACCCAAACCTCGCCATCTTCAAAAATTTCTTTCTTCCAAATCGGCACTGTGCGCTTGAGTTCTTTGATAGCCCACTCGCACGCTGCAAATGCCGCCTGGCGATGTGGGGCGCTGACTGCGATCACGATGCTGGTTTCGCCAATCTCTAACCGTCCGGTGCGGTGAACGATGCCGATGTGCGCGATCTCAAAGCGCTCATGAACTTCACGTCCCAGCCGCTCAAGTTCCCGTAGCGCCATCGGCGCGTATGCTTCGTAGACCAGGTAGAGCGTGCGTCGACCGCGAGTCCACTCGCGTGCATAGCCATCCAGCGTTACCGTGGCGCCACATTCAGGGAGGACAATTCTGCGCGCTATGAAGCCGACATCGATAGAGTCGGTCGTCAGTTCAAAAAAATCGTGGTTCGTATCTGGAGCTTGTTTAGCTCTCGCCGTCTCTTCCGCGCCGCCGCTCACAGGTGGAAACACTGCCAGTTCATCGCCATCGAGTACGACACGATCAGCGACGGCGTATTCCTGATTGACTGCAAACAAAAGTGAGCGTCCGAACCGACTAAGTTGGGGGTAAACTTCGATCACCCTGGCCAGGGCGGTAGTAGCAGTGGCCGGACTATCCAACACGAGCTCCACTTCGTCATGTCCCGCCGCGTCGCGTGCAGCGCCGAAGAAAAGCAACTTAACTTTTATTCCATTGTTGTCCGACACGGGTACTTTTATCAGGTCGAGTCATTCGTTTCGGTGTTTTCGGTTTGGTTGTTTGTCTTTTCGTGGATTGCTTTTGATGCTTGGGAAAAGAAAGTCCACGAAAGAACCCTAACGCAAAACGAAAATACACGAAACAAGCCTCAACTACTTCTCCACCATATCATTCAAGATCAAGCTTCTTGCCGCTATGTCCGTTGCCTTTCGCCAGTTCATGAACACGAGCTCGTTCTTCGTAACCTGACACCGCGCGCACCAGAATGTCGCGCAGCCGGCGCAGGCGCTCAGAAGTCGAACGCAGCTCAAGCAATTCCTGTTTGACTTCGACGTCTACTTCCACAGCCGCAGCTACCAGATGTGAAAGATGCTCCGGCTCAGTGTCGGAAATATTCGGCAGATTAGTCCGCTCGTCGTTGATCGTGCGCACTGCACGCGCGATCCGCGAAAACGTGTCCGCAACTTCCTGCGAACTCTCCCGCAGCTCATCAGTGTCGTCGGCCTCGTCCTCAAAATAGCTCACGTCGGCCACCAGGTAAGGGTGCTCGCTCTCGACGTAGCCTTCGATGTGATACCTGATCACGCCGACCGAAATGATATTAGAACGCCCATCTGGAAACATGTGCGCCTCGTTGACTTTCGCAACGCAGCCAACGCTGCCAACCAGGGGCGCCTCTCGGTCGGAGATGGTAGCGTCGAAAAACGAAAGGCCAAAAAGACCGTTACTCGCTTGAATGTCGGTCAGCATTTGGCGGTAGCGCGGTTCGAAGATATGCAGTGGCAAGGGGACGCCGGGAAAGAGCACTACCGCCAGCGGAAAGAGTGGCAGCTGACTCACACCGCTTACCATTTCACTTGCTTCACTCATTAATCACCGGTCGAATTTCTGAAGGGATTTGCCCGGACAAGTTGTGACTTAACAGGCCGAGCATTATGGCAGACGAACAGAGAGAAGTCAGCAGAACAAAAGCTTGGGAGCTGCACGGTGAGGAAAGCAGCTCCCAAACTAAGTTTGAACTATCAACTACGGGTGATTGTTCAAACGAGATCGAACGAAGGCGGCGCCATGCGGCGCATGGTGGTGAGTAGCTGTTCCGTGTCGAAAGGCTTAGCGAGAAACTCGTCAGCGCCGCCGGCACTGCACGCTTTCCGGGTAGACATACCGGCCGCGGAAGTGATCACCAGAACTTTCGAGTCGGGCAGATGAGTTTTTAAGTACTCCAGAATTCGCAAGCCAACTTCCGCTGACTCAACCTCCGGCGGCAGGTGCAGGTCGAGAATCGAAACGTCCGGCTGATAAATCGTGGCGCGTCGTATGGCCGACTGCAGATCGTTCGCAGTCATCACTTCATAATCGTCGCTGAGCGTCCAGAACAACTGTTGAGTTATTCCTTCGTCGTCGTCGACGATTAGTATTCTGGGCTTCATCTGAAAGGCTCTCCGTCAATTCAAAATGCCTGGGATTACCTGCAAACGGAGCAAAGGCCGTACCACCTGGACGCGCTAACACTCTGTCGGCGAAGGCAAGCGAGATACGCCCAATGCAAAGCTTCTTACATGAGAAACGCCTACACAAACGGATAGTGGTGTGTCTTCGATTGTGGACTGAAGCTGTGCGGTGTCGCCGGACGGCTACTTCACGGGCTCGACCTTGAAGAATTCGATGCCTGCGGCTTCCTCAGGAACGTCAACGCTGGCCACGGCCTTGAGAGTGGTCAGGTCGATAATTTCTACGGTGCCAGGCTCGGCGCCGACGCCTTCTACCGATACGAAGGCATAGCGATCGTCAGGCGTCACAACTACGCCATGCAACACCTTTCGTCGCGTCGGAATACGAGCGAGTTCGCGGCCGCTGCTGATATCAATCACAGTAACGGATTGGTCGCGTTTGTTTGTTGCCAGCAATCGTTTTCCGTCTTTGGTTAGGGCCAGGTTATACACACCCGGTCGCGCCGGCAGACGACGCTTTACGATCCATCTATTAGCGTCTACCTCGACAATCTCGTCCGACTTATTGCAGGCGACAAAAACTGACGAACCGTCGATTGAAGGCTGCGCCCAGGTTGGTGAACAGGAAATGTCACCGGCTTTCGGCGGCTCCATTCCATGCCCGCCCATATCCATGTGTTTAGAACTCATCGGCGTTGAACTTTTCATACCGCTCACAGAATCAGTTGCTGGTGCTGACGATGGCGCGCCGTTCATTCCCATCTCATGACCTTTCGTGAGCAGAAAGTGGCGCGCCACTTTCAACGTTGCGGTATCGATCTCCACCAGCAAGTCGTCCATCATGCAGGCTGAATAATGTTTTGTTCCTTGTGGGTTCAGCCGCGAACCATGAGGCATAGTGCAGGTCTGAATACGGCGCACTTCAAGCATGGGCTCGGTGGCGACCACCGAAACTGACGAGGGCACCAGGTCGCCGTGGAGATTGAAATTCACCACGTAGAGCAAGGAACCATCGGCAGAGAGATCCATGGTGGCTGGGAAAAAGCCAAGCGTGGTTCGACCCACGACGCGATCGTCTTTCGCTGAATATTTCCACACCGAACCGAATGGCCGGCCATGCGCGAGGGACACGTAGTAGAACTGTTTATCTGACGAAACAGCGATTCCATGTGGACCGTCGATATCGACGGGCATATCCCCGGTGGTTAACTCGTGATCAATGCTGGCGCCCGCTGGTCCAAACTTGATTAACGAAATCTTGTCGGCCGCTTCGGATAAGACGTAAACAAAATAGTCTTTGTCGGGTTTCGACTGAGCTGATACGGAAGAGCTGGTAGCCAGGAAGATCGTCGCTGAGAGGAGGAGGACTATTGCGCGACCAGTTCGGCAAAACAGTCCGGTAGGGACGAAATGTCTAGAGTCAGCGCAAAACATAAAGATGGCAGCCGGACTACCGCTCGTCTGGCTTCTTCTTCGTCGGCGGCGGGGGTGGCGGCGGCGTGTCTGTTTTCTCGTCCGCTGGGAAATCTTTCTCGTCGATTTCGTCGATGATCTTCAACTCGGCGCCAAACTTCTGATAACTACGAAAACGAATTTCGTTGCGACTCTGAAACTGTCTCCCGCTGGCCACGGTGGTCATCAGAATTTCCGAGTGGCTGGGTAACAGATATTTGTTTTCGTTAATGTTCACCCAGTCGTAATCAATGAGCGTACTCGCAGCGGTGATGGGAAAGTCGCGAGGAACGTCAATCGCGATCTGCTCAAACCGAACGACGCGATTCGTTTCGCGATCGATCCACACTCTTCCGCGCGAACCCACCACTGTGCTGGCCGTATCACCCGCCCGCAGCACCAGCTGCGAAAAAGGCTTTTCGATTTGGTACTCAAAAACCAGCGTGCGGCGTCCCTGAACTACATCGGTGTCCGCTAATTTAAAGTCGGTCCTTGACTCTGGCTTGAAGACGTCGGCGACCGCCGAAATGTATTCAACGCCGCTCGAGGTTGCTCCCGGCGCCACGTCTTTGCTGTAGTCCCGCGTTCGTTGGGCTTCCTGCGCGAGCGGAATTCCGTTCACCGCCAGGACCTTGTATTCCTCGCCTGCGTTCGCGCGATAGCCGACGGCGATAGTGAGGTTGTCCTGCGGAATCCAGTTGTTGGTGCTGCCGTACGCATTCGAGCGTCTAATTAACTGCTTCACCAGAAAGTCAGGCATGGCCGACGCCGCGCCGAGGGTCGCTGTGCGCGTGCGATCGAGTAACTCCTGCGCTTCCGCATCTGGTGGGCGCGCGGACGCGGTCGGATTCACTCGTCTACGCTCGGCTTCTTCCAACGTGCGACGCAGCAAGTTATCGCTGCCGCTCTTGGTGGCCACCAGCGAACGCATGCCATCGGTTAACGGAAAGCCAATCCCGCGTCGGCGAATTTCGTCGACAATTTCGTCACGCTTTTCCGGGTGTTTCGGTAACTCGTATACGAGAGCAACAACTTCGCGGCTGCTCAAAGGCGATTGCTGCGCTTGTACGCTCAGCAGCGACGAACAGACAAATGCTGACAACAACAGGATCTTGATTAACTTACAACTCATATTATTTCTGCAGGGGAAGTTTCTTGTTTTGTTCACCACTCATGATAGTGGTACCTGGCTTGGTCTCAAAGCGGACTTTAGGATCCACGATCACAACATCGCCCATCAGGGACCCTGGTTGCAGAACGATTTCAAGATTAACAATTCGATTTCGTTCGAGACGAAGATGAGCGACGTACGGGCCGAAGAACTGGGCGCTCACATGGATGGTGTAGTCGCCTTCCGGCAGGGTATCGAGACGAAAGGCGCCATCGTCACCGGTTACAAATTTCTTTTTCTCCGCCCCGTTCAAGTCTATCCGTATCTCAGCGTTGGTAATCACGGCGCCGCACGGATCTGTTATTTTCCCGGAAACCCTGGCGCCAGTTTGGTCCCAGCTGGACCTCTTAATCTTGATTGTTGTCTCGCGTCCGCACGAGTTGTCGCCTTTCGTTGAAACTTCCTGCCCGAGAGCAGCGGACGAAATGGCGGCGACGGTCGCGAAGATGGCAGCTATGCGCTTCGACACGCGCTTGCGCAGCGCGCGTAGTCCTACGGGACAGTCTTTGGTAATAATCGTGCCGTCGGCACGACGGTAGAGTCGCCCGCAGAGCCGACCTTCAGTTGTGGCAAGCAAAGTTTCTGCTTCCAACCGGCTTAGTTCTGAAAAATTATAGACGTTTAGCTGACACTGATCGCAAAAGCGGACGCGATTATCTCCGCTCATTTCTTCCCAGCTGACAGTGCAGGGTGTCGCGACGCGCGCGCGATCAAGGTTTGAAGGGAAAGGTTTCATTGTTAAGTGGCAGCCGCTTGATCATGTCCTGGTCTATGACTTTGGTGTTGGGAGTGGGTTTGGACTTAATTAAGGCCGGGTCAATGGCAACAGTAATCAGACCGGTGAAAGGCTGTACATTCAGCACGGCATCAATTCTCAGGGCCTCGCTGCCTGCAATCACAACTTCATCCAAAGTGAGCGGCAGGAAAGCCAATCCGTTGATGGTGACCGAGTAGGTGCCGGAAGGCACCACGCCTGACTGGAAATTTCCATCTTTGTCAGTGCTTATGGTTAGCGGGGTGCTCAGTGAAGGGCTGTTGATGGTGATGGTTGCATCAGCCACGGAACCGCCCACAATGTCGTGCACGCTTCCCGAAATCGTATTCGCGGTTGCGGTCCCTTTGGTCGGATCCAATCGCGTGATTTTCGCTTGCGTGGGGCATGCTACCGGTTTATCTGGCGACGCCTGCTGACCAAAAGCTGCAGACGTTAGACTGACAATCGCGGCAAACACCGCGGCAACTCGTTTGGAAACTCGCAACCTCAGCGCGCGCAACCCCACCGGACAGTCGCTGGTGATGACCGTCCCATCAGCACGCCTGAAAAATCGCCCGCACAGTTTCCCTTCACTCGCTGCGATTAATGATTCAGCCTCGATTCGCGTTAACGCAGACAGGTTGTAGACGTTCAACTGACACTCATCACAAAAGCGGACGCGATCATCGCCAGTCATTTGTTCCCAACTTGCCGGGCAGGGCGTGGCGACGTGAATGCGGTCGAGGTTTGAAGTTGCTTTCATTGGAGGACTCACCTGGTCGTCAATTTTTATTTCTGCACCGGAAGTTTCCGGAAGGACTCTTCCGTAATTCCTTTGGTCACCGATGAGGTGGTCATGTCCACGTAAACGGACGCGTCAAGGATACCTACGGTTTCGTAAACAACGCTTGGCTGGAGAATCGTTTCGATGGTTAACGTCTGATCCTTCCGCAGCTCTGCATTTTTGATGGCCACTTCCTTGAAGCCGACATGTTCAACCAACAGTGAATAGTTGCCTTCGGGGAGATGGGAAAACTCAAACGAACCATCTTCGTTTGTGGTTGTTTCCTTCCGCTTCTTGCCGTCAATCCGCGTTAGTACAACCCTACTCTCCGGAATCCCTGCTCCGTTTGGATCGTTGACTCTTCCCGATATCGAGCGCTCCGCGTGCTTCGGGTCAGTGTTCTGACGAGTAATCTTCGTTTGCGGCGTGCACGAAGTCTTATCTTTGCTTGCAGACTCTTGCGCAAATCCCAACGACGCGAAACTGGCGATCGCTGCAAACACCGCCGCTGCTCTTTTCGAGACTCTCAGCCTCAGTGCCCGCAGACCGACCGGGCAATCTGTCGTTAGAACAGTGCCGTCAGCCCGACGGAAAAACCGTCCACATAGGCGGCCTTCGGTGGAAGCAATCAGACTTTCCGCTTCCAGTCGACTGAGTGCCGAGAGGTTGTAAACGTTGAGCTGGCACTGATCGCAAAAGCGGACGCGGTCGTCCCCAGTCATTTGCTCCCAGCTCTTCGGGCAGGGCGACGCGACGCGCAAGCGATCCAGGTTCGAGGAGATGGCTTTCATTGGAGAAATCCAGCGGACAAAAAATTCGGACAGCTTTTCGATGTTTCTCCCGCAGGATCGTTGCCCGCAAGGGAAAATCGGGTGGGCTCAAATGCAAAGACGAGTGATTGCCTGGGTCAGAATCGTCACGCAGGACTCAAGTTCCGCGATTGGCACAAACTCATCGGTGCGATGGGCGACGCGAATATTTCCGGGGCCAAAAACCACAGCCTCCGCGCCGAGTTGGGTTAGTTGCGCGGCTTCGGTACCGAAAGCGACGGTGCTTGATTTGTTTCCAGTCAGCTCTTCCAGCAGGGTTACGAGGTTTGATTCTGGCGACGTTTCAAAGCCTTGATCGGCGCGGGCTGCAGCAACGTCGTAAAGGAGGTTGGGGTCGCGCTTCTTTTCCGCTTCGATTTCATTGTGAAGCAAGTCAAGCAAACGCTTCGGACTCTGCCCGGGAATTGGCCGCCATTCCAGCGTGAAGCGACACTCTCCGGGAATAACATTTTTTGCAGTGCCACCCTGGACCAAGCCAACGTTCAGAGTTGTGAACGACGGATCGAAAGCAGCGTGGCTTTCGCTCTCGAGTTCTTTGGCGATTCCTTCGAGAGCCGACACGAGGCGAGCGGCGCCGAACACAGCTGACGTGCCGAGAGCGGGGTAGGCACTGTGCGCTTCGCGACCTTTGACCGTGACTTCCGCAAGACAGTAACCCTTGCCGGCGCGCATTGGTTGCAGTGAAGTTGGTTCACCGACAATTGCGAAGTTGGCGTGAATGGCGCGCTCGTCAGCTAAACGCTTCGCACCGATCAGTCCGATTTCTTCGTCGGCAGTAAAAACTAACGCGAGCGGTCGTCCCAGATTCTTGAGGTCGATTGACTCGACCGCTGTCAGTGCGGCAGCGATGAATGCTTTAGTGTCACAGGAGCCGCGTCCAAAAAGTTTTCCTTCTCGCTCCGTTAGCTGCAGTGCCGCACTCCACTTTGAATCGAACGGAACGGTATCAGTGTGACCAACGAGCGCTAGTTCGAGTTGCGGAGCTTGTTCGGAAAACTCCGCGCCTGCGAGCGCGATCAGGTTGAGCTTTTCAACGCCTGCACTATCGGTGTAAGGAAAGCGCTTGACGTTCAGGCCACTCGCCGAGCAGCGTTGTTCCAGATACTCGATAATGGTTTGGTTTGATCGCGCGGAGACTGAATTTATCGCGACGAGTTGAGCAAGTGTTTCCGTTACTGGGGTGCCCATAAAGTTTGGAAAAGACTTTCCGCAGATTACGCAGATTCAGAACATGATCTTTGATCTTTGTACTTCGAGCTTTGTGGTTTCCCGATCCTTAAGCAAACAAATGACGAAGTACAAAGTTCCAAGCTCAAAAGATCTCATCTTGTCAATCTGTGCAATCTGCGTAATCTGCGGACTGTTCTTCAGCCCCACAATTTCTTCTGCAGTTGCTTGAATTTTTCTACGATCTCATCCTGCTGGGAATGTCTGCCAGCTTCAATGATCCGCTTGCCGCCCACCACCACATCCTTCACCGCGGTTCTCGATGATGAAAAAACGATAGCTGACAAGAGTTCATCCTGTGACGTTCCGGCAATCGAGGGATCGTCAAGATCGACCGTGAAAAAATCTGCAGCCTGGCCAGTTTCAAGCGCGCCACTTGAAGCTTTGATACTGCGCGCCCCATTTGCCGTCGCGCATTCGAACAAGCGCGCCGCGAGTGCGGAGGTCACAGCTTCCGGTTTGTCTGAACTCGGTCCCAGCACAACCCGCTCGAGTTTTTGCAGTCGCAAATGATATTCAAGTTCGCGCGCGTCCTCGAGCAAATCCATTTGCACGTGACTGTCTGACCCGAGACTTACGCGCACACCCTCGGCAAAATAACTATCGACCGGCACGATGCCGTCACCAAGATTTCGTTCCGTCGTCGGACAGGCGCACACCGTCGCGTTTGTCTCGGCGAGCATGTGCACAGATTTTGGCGTGACGTGAATCGCGTGGACGGCGGTGAACCGTTCGTCCAACAATCCTTCCGTTGCCAGCAGGGCGACAGGCGAGCGCCCGTACTCTTCAATGCACGCGGAAACTTCCGCCGGTTGTTCGGCAACGTGCATATGAACGGGAAGCTGCTGCGTGCTCGCGTCGCTGATGACCTTCTTCAGGTAGCCGAGCGGGACGGCGCGCACGCTGTGAGGCGCTATACCCACCCACGCTAATTCATCACCATAGTCACGTCGAAGATCAGCGCGCAGTTGGTGCAGATTCTTCAGGTAGGTCTCCGGATCAGTCTCGATGAAGCGTCGTTGCTGCGGGTTCAAGTCTTTTTCGTAACCGGAACGCGCATAGGCGACGCGCAGCAAGGCGATTCGCAAGCCGACATCCCGTGCGGCGCGCACCACCTCCGCTGCTAAGAGGTTGGGATCGTCGTAAGGCTTACCGTCGAGAGCGTGATGCAGATAATGAAACTCACCGACTGCCGTAATTCCAGTGAGCGCCATTTCTAGAAACGCCATCCGCGATGCGTCGTAAATATCTTCCGGAGTCAGACGCTCAGCGGCGCTGTACATCATTTCCCGCCACGTCCAAAAACTGTCTTTCTCGTTGGCGGTGCGATATTCAGTGCGACCGCGGATGACGCGTTGGAAGGCGTGCGAATGGGCATTGACCAGACCGGGAAGTAAGGCGCGTCCCGACAACTCGCGTTTAATCACCACCTGATGAGGTTCGCTGGGTTCGGCAACTTGACCGCGCGGGTCGCACAGAAGCACTGACTCGGCATTGAAGAATCCGCCAGAGAACAATAATTCTGGCTGCCACATTGTTAGATTAGAATCACTCAAAATAATGAGGTCAGCACCACCTGCGGTAGCGGGTGGGTAAACAATTGAAGTTCACGTCTCCACAGACCCACCCGCTACCGCAGGTGGTACTCCTCATCACTATGAAGCCGGCTGCTCCTAACCCTTCAGTTTCTTTTTCGCAATCCACTCATTGACGTTCCGCTCCAGCACATCAAGCGGAACGGCGCCAGATCCAAGTACCACATCATGAAATTCACGCAAATCAAACTTCGTGGCTAACTGAGACGCAGCGCGCGCGCGCAGCTCCTTGATCTTGAGCTCTCCAGTTTTGTAAGCCAGCGCTTGACCCGGCCAGGCAATGTAGCGATCGACCTCGTTAATAATGTCGAGTTCCTGCTTCGGCGCGTTCTCCATGAAGTAGTCGATTGCCTGCTTGCGCGTCCAGTGCATCTGGTGCATGCCGGTGTCGACTACAAGTCTGACCGCGCGCCACATTTCGTAGGTGAGCTGACCAAACTTCGAATATGGATCGTCGTAGAGACCCATATCTTCGCCAAGCGACTCAGCGTAAAGTCCCCAGCCTTCGACAAAAGCCGTGTAGCCGCCATAGCGACGGAAGTTGGGAATGTCGCCTTGCTCCTGCGCGAGTGCGATTTGCAAATGGTGGCCGGGAACTGACTCGTGCAACGAGAGCGCCATCATTTCCCACTTCGGTCGCGTCTCCGGTTTGAACAGGTTGACGAAGTATGTGCCCGCGCGCGACCCATCTGCTGAAGGCTGTCGGTAGTAAGCCGTGGTCGTATCGGGTGCAATTGCAGAAGGGATAGCCTCAACACCGTAAGGCATGCGCGGCAAGGTCTGGAAAACTTTTACCAGATTCGGATCGATGCGCTTCGCCAGTGCCTGATACGCGGCGAACAACTCTTCGGGTGTTTTGTAATAGAAACGATTGTCAGTTCTTAGAAAAGTGAAGAACTCCAGCAGCGTGCCCTTAAAGCCGACTTGCCGCATGACCTCCAGCATCTCGCCGTGAATGCGTTTAACTTCACTGAGACCGGTTTCGTGAACCTGCTGTGGCGTGACCTTAGTTGTCGTGTAACGGCGGACAAAGAAAGCGTACATTGCGTCGCCTTTGGGCATCTGCCACGCGCCCACTTCGTCGTAACATGCCGGCAAGTATTCCTCGACAAAGAATTTTTTGAAGCCACGATACGCAGGAATGATGTTGGTCCGGATGGCCGCCAACGCGTCGCGCATCAAGCGTTCCTGATCGGCCGTGGCGATGCTCGCAGGGAATTTCTTAAACGGCTTATAGAACAAACTCCGATCGGCGTCATCATTGCTGACGATCTGTTTGTCGATCTGGGCCGGGATGCGTTGCATGATCACTTTCGGCAGCACCAGGTGCTCGCGGATGCCCTGACGCATCAAAGCGATCGTTTGATCCATGTAGCCCGGAAAACTCTTTAGCCGGGCAATCCAGTCTTCGTAGTCCTTGACCGTTTCAAACCGCAACGATGACGCGAGTTCGTCTGCAGACTGAATGCCGCCCCGCTGGTTAAGGGGCACCAGATACCAGTTATACTGATGACCTTCGATGCTGTCTTCGTAGTCAGCCTTGAAAAGGTCGTAGTTCAACTGCTCAGCTTTTGAGAGCTGGCGCCGGTCAATCTTTTTGATTTGGGCGAGGACCGCGATGTCGTGCTTGTGTCTCGCTTCTATCGCCGCGAGACTGACGTCGTTCCAGCGATCGTTCCAACGCCGATCGCCGAGACTCGATGCGCGAGTGGGACTTTGTTCAAGGTCATACTCCCACTCGCGATCAATCAGAGCGTGGAGAGCTTTCGCTGTTGGATGCTGCGCGAGGGACGCGGAGCAGGAAAACGTGATCAAGATGAAAGCAAAAGCCAGCTTCTGGGTTCGCATCAACTGCCTCCAACAAATATTCAATTGTGAATGAAACTGTTAATTTGATCTTATTAGGACTTATCAATCTTGTAGTTGTTGTAGATCAGTAGTTCACCAATCTTTCCGCGACTGGTTCCGACTGAATTAATACTGCGGTTTGCCTCAACTTCAACTATGGAATATTTGCTGCGATCAGAGTACAGCTTCCTGATATGAGGGGTTGCGGAATTGCTTTGTAACAACTTGCATCCTCTGCGATGGAGATCGTCGCAAACCTCTTTTAGTCTTAGCTGTTCCTCACGCCCAAAGCTCATTAAGTTATAGCCTGTAAAAGACGATGTGTCCGATAGCGGATCGTAAGGCGGGTCTAAATATACAAAGTCGCCACGCCCGGCCCCTTCCAATGCGTTCGCAAAATCGTCGGTTGAAATCTGAATTGTTGCTGTCTTGAGATACTTACTAACGGCTTTGATAACCTCTTCATTTAGAATGTTTGGGTCCTTGTATTTCCCATACGGCACGTTGAACTGCCCCTGACTATTTACACGAAAGAGCCCGTTATAGCAGGTCTTGTTAAGGTAAATTATGCGAGCGGCTCGTTCGACGCGAGTCAATGTGTTCAGGCCTGGATCTCGATCTTGTCGGCGCAAGCGGTAAAAATGCTTCGAGTTGATAGGGTGCACCCGAACGGCTGCAATCAACGCGTGCGGCCTCGTCTTGACTATCCGGTAACAGTTAACAAGTTCCTGATTCACGTCGCTAATCACTGCAAAGTGAGGCTGAATATTGAAAAGAACAGCGCCTGCTCCGACAAATGGCTCAAAATAGAGCTTAAAGCTTTTGGGAATGTATTCGCGGATCGTTGCAAGAAGTTGCCGTTTTCCCCCGGCCCACTTTAGGAATGGTTGGACGAAACTATCTCGCTCGACCTCAAGGTTCTGAACAGTTTCATGCTGAACTTCCGTTAAGGTTTTGCTCATTAGTGAAATCGCGGATTCTTACGACTAGAGCTGCAAGTCTTCTCTGAATAAAAGACTCTTTAGATGGCCTAAGCAGATTTTCGAATAACAACTGGACTATTGACGGTCGGATCGATCCCTCGAATCAGATCAATTTCCGATACGTAGGGAACGCGATTCGCGGGGTACACCCAACGAGTCTTAGGGGTGGCCCGATACTCTTTGGGAAAGTGCCACACATTGAATTTGTCAGAAGGCATTGTGTCGTAACACAGGTCGTCCCAACCCAACAATTCAGAAAGACGTTTGATCGCCAACTGTTTTGCGGGATGCAGAGGGAAGCTAGGGTTTAGTTGCCGGTAGTGGGCGGCATTTATTGCGCCAACTAGAAGATCCGCTACTTGCACACCCACACTTTCTCGTGAGTTCACCCTTTGTACGCCGATCAATCGTCCATCACTTGCTAACTGGGACAACATATGATTTCCAATAGTCTCTATCATTTCATCCCTCTTTGGATAACTGTCGGTTCTGTCATCGATGAAAATCGTCGCGGGTTGGCCAGCACGATCCGCAATATGTCTAAGAAGATAAGTGTATGTTTGATAAAACGCGTCCTCTTGAGTCATTAAGCGCGAACTCCAATTCCTATAAAGCGATGTGTTTACCACGATTGCATCAAAACACGCGCTCTTTGATCTGAGAATCGAATAGAGAGCGTCGAGCGTAAAATTGATCAACCCGTGGCTCGTTCTTATTTTTGTCCATTTACCTTCCCCTTGAACGCCGTGACTCACTAGCCTAGATTTGAAGTAAGTTTCAAAGCCGGCTAAACAGTCAAAATCGAAAGACACTACGCCGATCGAATAGCATTTCTTATTGCTATCGAAGCCACTTTCATCTGCAAATGCGACTCTGCTCATCTACCTACATTCTAGCTCTTAACCCGCCGTGGCGCTCGATCTACTTTGCCATAACGCCTGGATTTAGCGTGGGAGTCTTATTGCTGGCCGAGTGGCAAGCTTAATTTGCCAACAGCGACCTGAAAAGAACCGATCTGTGAAGGTCTTCGATCAGCGTCGGCATCCGACTCATCAATTCCGTCGCTGACTCGGGTGGATACTCTGCCTTCGCTTTCTGATTGATTTGTTCCAAATCAAGACCTTCCAGCAAACACTCCAGAACGAAGACATAGGTGTCATCAAACTCGGGCATGCCCAGGGCGTTGGTTTCTTTTGAACCCAAAACTCTCGTGCGCCCCAGTTCTTCTATCCAATCCAGAATCATCTCGACCGGGTTTTGCTCGGGGTATCGCTGTTGCACAAGATCCAGAATCCTTTTGCGATCCGGAACGTTTAGAAGCAACGCCAGAAAAAAACGGTGAGCTTCTGTGGTTATTGTGCCGCGCCGCTGAACAATGTTTCGTAGTCGCTCCTGCTCTTCGAGCACTGGCAGAACCAGATCCGTCAATTCTCCATGAACAGTTTTGCATTGGTTCAATATCGCTTTGAAACGATCCTTGCCGATCGACAAACCAAAAAGAGAATCGAGTTCATTCCGCTGCAGCTGTTCATACGTTTCCGCCAAAACGACATACGCCGTGTGAAAGTCAGACGAGCAAACAAGTTCAGTAATCATCGCGTCGGCGTCCTTGTGTTTCATCCCGAGCAGGAGGCCGATAGTTTGCAATTTTTTTGCCAGCGACGCATTTCTAAAAAAAGGATCGAGGGCGAAATACGGTTTGCGGTAGTCATACTGCAACGACGCTGAAGGCGTGTACTCAGTTCTAATGGTGATAGTGGCGGACGGTCGATCCAGATGAAAGAGTGAGTGGATAAATTCTCTTCCAGCCCGAATGGGACGCACGTCTTTAAACTTGAGTAATTGCACTTCCTCAAGAATCAATCTCCCAGCTGAGAAATGTTCATTAATGACCTGTTCGTCAGCAAATGAAAAACGACTATGGATGCTGGAACCGAGCAGCACCTGGAAAGCGCCAGTGAATGAGTGCTGATGAATGGTTGTCGCACCGTCGAGCCAGTAGTAGATGTCGATAATAAATCGCGGGCCGGCAAACAAAGTTATGGGTGGATTGCCGAAGTTGCCTTCGACATCAAATTGCTGCGGTAGCGCGTCGGTTCGATGGACCCACCGAATAATCTCCCAGGGATCAACGTGCGAAGGTAGATCAGATTCAACTAAAGCTGCGGCCGCGATCTCCGGGAATTTTTCTTCGCTGTAGTTCGCCGCTTTCCAGCGAGCTTCGACCAGCGAACCGAGTTTTTGAAATGCCTCCATTGACCTCTTTCCAGTTCTGAAGTTTGGCTAGCGAGAATAGGAGTCAACTTCAAATTTCGCAAGAGAGGCTGTGGTCTCGAAGGATGCAGGCTGAGGGTTGAAGGATGAAAGCGGAAGGAAAGCCGCGGGTTGCGATTCTCAAAGTACTCGACTTATTATCTTTCCCCTCGCTCTTTGCCGGAGTGGCGAAATTGGTATACGCACTAGACTCAAAATCTAGCGAGGTCAAACTCATGTCGGTTCGAGTCCGACCTCCGGCACCAAACCCCTTCAGTCAAAACCGAACTGCTGTTGGCTTCAACTGCTCTGCAACTGTTTGGAGGAGTTCGCCAGAAGCTCGAGACTTGGTCAGGACTCACCTCTTTGTATGACTTGTTTCTTGCATCGACCCTCGAGGAGACAAGTCCTAGAGCCTTAACGCTCAATAACTTAGCGACATGTAAAAACATGTTTGCCACAATTCCCGGAAATCTGTAGAATCTCAGGTGTTCCCTGAGAGCGGGGACGGTTAACCAGCAAACCTCAAGCTCTCATTCAGCCCCGCGATTTTCCAGGAAGTATCGTCCAGCGAAGTTAGTCTGCCATTCCCCCAGGAAATAGGAGTCGGAAACATGTCGGTTGCAGTCAGACCCACGATTCTGATCGTTGATGACGAGTCGGAGATTACTGCCATTCTGTCAGATCTCTTTTCGGGTCAGTTTGAATGTGCTACGGCTGGGTCAGCCGAGGAGGCGCTGGGACGTTTAGCGGAAGCGAATTTTGATCTCGTAGTCAGTGACATCACGATGCCAGGAATGAGCGGACTCGACATGATCCCGCACATCAAGAACAACTCTCCTGACACAGTGGTCGTAATGATTTCCGGTATGCAAACGGTTGAAAGCGCGATCGACGCGCTGCGACTCGGGGCATTCGACTACGTGATGAAACCGTTTGATCTGCGTCAGGCAGAAGCGGTTGTCTCGCGTGCCCTTGAGCACCACGAACTTATTGTTGCGAAGCAGCGCTACGAAAATCACCTCGAAGAATTGGTTGAACAACGCACGGCCGAGTTGGATCAAGCATTGAATTCACTCGAAGAGGCTTATCGTTCGACTCTCAAGGCGCTGACTACGGCGCTCGAAACAAGGGACCAGGAAACACACGGTCACTCCGAAAGAGTTGTCAGCTACAGTCTCCGACTTGGTCGCGAATTTGGTTTGGATGGTGAGCGTTACAAAGCGCTGGAGTTTGGTTCGTTGTTACACGACATTGGTAAGATTGGCGTGCCTGACATGATCCTACGCAAACCCGCGAAGTTAACCGATGAAGAATGGGTCGTCATGCGGGAACACCCCATGCACGGTCAACAGATTCTTCGCGGCATCAAATTCCTCGAGGGCGCAGCCCGGGTAGTTGCACAGCACCACGAGAAGTGGGACGGTTCCGGTTATCCGGTTGGTTTGAGCGGAGAAGACATCGACATTTGCGCTCGGATATTTTCAGTTGCTGACGCCTTCGACGCAATCACCAGCGATCGCGTCTATCGGAAGGGCAAACCTTACCAGGCGGCTGCTCAGGAACTCGACGATTGGGCCGGCAAGCAATTTGATCCGAAAGTTGTCGACGCTTTTCACCGCGTTCCCGAACAAGACTGGGCAGAACTTCATGCGCAATCTTTGACGAAGAAGGATGAAGAGTTTGAAGTACGTCGGGTAATCGAGCAGTTGATTGAGATGCAGGAAGCAGCGGTTCTTACGTAGGAGGCCAGTACCCAGAGGCCAGAAGTCAGACGGCATTAGCGTCTGGCTTTTTTGTTTTCTGACCCCTGATCTCTGATCCGTGGTCTCTAGTTCTACGGTTGCGTCGGCACGACATAGCCCCGCCGAGAGCGTAACGACAAGCCAACCCGACGTGATGCGACTTCCACTCGCCGATATTCACCCTTGGCTGCCGCTGAAAGCGGACGCTTGGGCCTGTAAGTCACCACGTACTCGGCGCCCACTTCCCGGGCCGTGTCTCGCGCCTCAGCAAACATCTCGTCACTGTTCTTCGGTAGGTAGATTTGACCGCCAGTTTCTTCAGCCATCGTAGTCAGTACCTGCTGGCTCTTTTTGACGTCGGCTTCGTAAGCTTTGCGTTGCCGGCGCATCGCGGGATCGAATCTAACCGACACTCCAAAACTGGGGCTGCGGGTGCTGCCGGGTGGCTGAGTCGGATCCATAGTGGTAATCGGATCGTGGTTTGTCGGCAGCTGGCCAGTCTCCAGCTTTTTTGTGTTCTTGTCGTCTTTCTGCCGAACGAATTCGGTGTAGCTGATTATGTGCACCGTGGCTCTGGCAGCGGCCAATTGTTTGATCGCTTGCGCTCGATCAATCTTGCCGCCTGGCGTGTCCACCCCATCGGTGATGAAAACAACGTGCCGGCTGCCTTCTGGTCGGTCCTTTAGTTCCAGAGCAGCGGCTGCAACTGCGTCTGCAAAACGAGCCCGCTTGCCTGATGAAACTTTCGTCTTCATCACCTTCAAGGTTGTCGGACGGTCGCGGCTCCACCCTTGCAGTACCTCTACGGTGTTGTTGAATTGCATTACCTCGACCCAAACGTCTTCACGCAGCCGATTCAAAAACTCAATCGCAACATCGCGCGTCAGATTGGTTCGTTTCGAAAGTCCACCCAAGCCGCTTAGTTCACCGCCGGTGTCGAGAACCAGCAGAACGTTCGCCGGAATCCTGCGCACACTTTTAATTTGCTGGGCGACGCCGTCTTCCAACACCAAAATGTCGTCTGGGACCACTGTCGGATCGTAATGACCAAACTGATCGACGGCGATGACTGGCAGACGCACTTCTTCAGTGAACACTTTGACGGACTCGTCGTCCGTAAGCGGAGTCGGCGATGGTTGCGGCGTAGTTCTTTGCGATTGCGCCGTAGCGGTCATTAGGAACATCAAGCTGACGACGATTACTCGTAAATAATTTCTCAACAAAATGAAAGCCTCAGATTTAAGATTTTGCCGAGGTTGGATGCTGGATGGGCGGGTTTTGAGTTGCCACAAAATGCAGCTTCCCCAGAAAACTCGGGCCAGTCAGGAGCCGGAAGCTTTTCGTGCCTGTGACTGAACGGCAGTTATTGCCACAGCGTCGACGATATCTTCGGCTTTACAGCCGCGGGAAAGATCATTTGCGGGCTTGTCGAGTCCCTGGAGAATCGGTCCGATCGCGGTAGCGCCGGCCAGTCGTTCGGTGAGTTTGTAGCCAATGTTGCCTGACTGAAGATCGGGAAAAATGAGCACGTTGGCTTGACCGGCGACGCTTGAGCCGGGCGCCTTCGATTGAGCGATCGCGGGAACGAGAGCCGCGTCTGCCTGTAACTCTCCATCGATCTCAAGTTCCGGGGCTCTTGCTTTCACCGTCCGCGTGGCTTCAACCACTTTATCAATCAGTTTGTGTTTCGCACTCCCTTTGGTTGAAAACGAAAGCATCGCCACGCGCGGCGTCGTGCCTAAAAGCGCGCGACAAGAATCTGCAGAAGCGATCGCAATTTCTGCCAACTCCGCCGCCGAGGGCTCGATGACGACGCCGCAATCAGCGAAGATCAACCCGCCGTTGTGACCGACACTGGAGTTGGGGAGCGTCATCAAAAAGAAGCTGGAAACAATCTTGAACCCGGGACGAATTCCGATGCAATGAAGAGCTGCGCGCACGGTATGTGACGTGGTGTTGGTAGCGCCTGCGACGGAACCGTCTGCGTTGCCAAGTTTGACCATGAGGTTTCCGTAATACAGCGGATCGGAAACCATGGTGCGGGCTTCGTCGGCCATCAATCCTTTGGCCCGTCGAGTTTCGTGAAACAACGAAACCATCTTCTCAAAATCGGCCGCACGTCGATGATCAATCACCGCAACGCCGCCAAGGTCGACGTTTTCTCTTTGCGCGATCTCGCGAATCGTTCCTTCGTCTCCGAGCAAAGTTATCTGCGCGATCCGATGGCGCGTACAGATACCAGCTGCGACTACCGTCCGCGGGTCGTTGCCCTCAGGTAGAACAATGCGTTGTGGTTTAGACGAAGCACGCTGGCGAATTTGCTCAAGTATCGGCATGGAAGTTATAGGTAAGCGTTTCTGTTTGCTTGGACAAGAACGCTGAGTCTAGCGAACCGGAGCTAAGAGAACAAGGGCGAACGGGCAGCAGTTTTCAGGTTGCAGTCGACTCGTGATAATTTAGGCGGACCAGAAGAACTTTGCTGAGGACTGGGAGGATTCATGGCTCCACTTTACGCCGGACGTCGCTTAAAGAACGTGGTGTTGTTCATTCCCAACATGGTGGCGTTGTGCGCGCGCCTGCTCACAGATCCGCGCGTACCCATGACCGAAAGAGCGTTGGTTGGCGCTGCGATCCTCTATGCAATCGTCCCGTTTGATTTGATACCAGACATGGTTCCCTTTGTGGGGCAGATCGACGACGCGTATCTGATCGCCTTAACGTTACTACGGCTGATGAGTCGTACTGAACCAAACGTTATTAGAGAACACTGGCGCGGGGGTGGCGATGTTGTCGAACTCGTCGGCTCTGCTGCCAACATCGCCGGGAAGCTTTTGCCGCAGAGAATCCGGCGGGTGTTGACTTCGCGAGTTGAGGTTGCGCCGGGCCAACTTGAAGATCTCAAACTTCCCAAACCGCTACTGGTCGCGCGGCCGGAATTGGAAGCGGTGGAGAATACTCAAACCTTCGAGTGAGTAGTTCGCAGAGCGCTTAGAAGCTTCTCATGAATGCCGTCAAAACCTCCGTTTGACATGATAGCGACGACATCGCCGGCGACGAGCTGCGGCATGAGGTGCGTGATGATTTCGTCTGCGTTTGGCAATGCAAAGACGGGTTTCGCTTGTTGAGAAATGTCCAGGATGAGTTTCGCCGTGTCCAAGGCTTTACCTTTTTCGGAAACCTTTTGGCTGTCGAAGACTTCGGCAATCACCACGTAATCAGCGGCGACAAAAGCGTTCGCGTAATCATCTTGAAAAACTGCGAGACGCGATGACCATGACCGCGGCTCAAAGACCGCAATCAAGCGCCGCTGGTCATAACGATGACGTAGACCACGCAATGTTTCGCGGACTGCGGTCGGATGATGCGCGAAGTCGTCGATTACCAGGACGCCGCGTTCCTCGCCACGAATTTCCGCACGTCGGCGCACGTTCTTGAAGGAACGGAGCGCGTTCCCGATAGTCTCCCGGCTCAGCCCCCACGCGTCTGCCGCGATAATCACCGCCAGGCAATTCAGCAAATTGAAATCGCCGATGAGTGGCGTTTCAAACTTGCCCCACTCGTTACCTGCGCGCGTCACCGTAAACTTGCTTAGTTCGCTCGAGAAATCCATATCAAGCAGGCGCCACTTCGCGTCCTCGCTCGTGCCGAAAGTTTCGAGTTGCGTGAATAGTCTTTGACCCATTGAGGCAACGACCTCGCGTACAGGAGGACTGTCCCAACCGACAATCAGTTTGCCGTCGCCGGGAACGAGATTCATGAGCCGGCGAAAGGCGAGTTTCACTGCGGCCAGATCGTTGTAAATGTCAGCGTGGTCAAATTCAATGTTGTTAACAATCGCCAGCTCGGGGAGGTAATGCATGAATTTCGGGCCTTTGTCGAAATACGCCGTGTCATACTCGTCGCCTTCGATGATGAAATAATCGCTATTGGTGACCCGAAAACTCACACCGAAGTTTTGCGCGATTCCGCCAATGAGAAACGTCGGATCAAGTTGGCCTTGATCCATAACCCACGCGGCGATGCTGGTTGTTGTTGTCTTGCCGTGCGTGCCGGCCACGACGAGTGACCGGCGACCGCGGATGAATTCTTCCTTGACGGTTTCCGCCTGCGAGCGATAAAGCAACTTGCGATTGAGCGTCGCTTCGACTTCCGCGTTGCCACGAGGAATTGCATTGCCAACTATTACGCAATCGGGAGCCGGATCGAGGTGTTCAGCGTGGTAACCCTGGTTCACTTTAATGCCGAGCGCGGCCAGCATGGTGGACATCGGCGGATAAACATTTTCATCGGAACCGGTGACGTGATGACCGCGCGCTTGCAGCATTCCTGCCAGCGCAGCCATTGCGGTTCCACAGATTCCAATCAAATGATAGTGCATTGTTCGATTTTTATTACGGTGTTCGTCTGTCCGATTTCGTGGTTTACGTTAGTGTTTTTTCGTGGATTGATCTATGTAAGGAAGAACAAGCTGTCCACGAATAACACGAAGCTGCGATTGCGACTCTATTACTATTCCAGCTCAGCCATGTCAGCATCAACCATCAGACGCACGAGCTCTTTAAACGTCACTCGTGGTTCCCAGCCAAATGCGCGCTTGGCTTTGCCGGCGTCGCCCACCAGATAGTCGACTTCCGCCGGTCGCAAATATCGCGCGTCGAGTTCGACGTAATTTTTCCAATCGAGACCAACGTACGAGAACGCTTCCTCAAGAAACTCTCGCACTGAATGAGTTTCGCCGGTTGCGATCACAAAGTCGTCTGGTTCGCTTTGTTGCAACATCAACCACATCGCCTCAACGTATTCTTTCGCGTAACCCCAATCTCGCTTGGCGTCGAGGTTGCCGAGGAAAAGTTTTGTTTGTTTGCCCGCTTTGATTCGCGCCACCGCGCGCGTGATCTTGCGCGTGACAAAAGTTTCTCCGCGACGTGGGCTCTCGTGATTGAACAAGATGCCACTCGACGCAAACAACCCGTACGACTCGCGATAATTCACCGTCATCCAGTGGGCGTAGACCTTCGCGGCCGCGTATGGACTGCGGGGGTGAAAAGCAGTCGACTCGGTTTGCGGCGACTCCTTTACCATACCAAACATTTCTGAACTGCTGGCCTGGTAAAATTTCGACTTCAACCCAGTCTCGCGCATGGCTTCGAGAATGCGAACTGTGCCCACCGCGGTCACGTCTGCCGTGTATTCAGGAATGTCGAAACTGACGCGCACATGACTTTGGGCGGCGAGGTTGTACACCTCATTAGGTTGAATCCGATAGAGCAGCTTCACGAGATTCGTGGAATCGGCAATGTCGCCGAAGTGCAGAAACAGCCGGCTGCCGTAGATTTCCCGGTCGTTGTAAAGATGATCGATGCGGGCAGTGTTAAAGCTCGACGCGCGCCGAATAATCCCGTGAACTTCGTAGCCTTTTTCGAGCAGGAACTCGGCCAGGTACGAACCGTCTTGCCCCGTGATTCCTGTAATCAGTGCTTTCTTCATCCGGTTTTGAAAACGAATTTATTTCCTTTTATCTCTCCCGCTGGGAGAGGGTTGGGAAGAGGGCCTGGTGTTTCTAAGGCCTTCTCTATCCCTTCTCAAAGGGAAGGGAACCTAGTTGTGTAGCAAGACGAGTTCGGAGTAAATCGTGTCGATCGTTTTCTCGTCAAGAATCGAACTTGATTTGAAATAGGCCTTCCGTTGATGGGGATAAGGCCGCGCGCCGCGGAAAGTCCGGCCGGCAAGATAGCGCTCATCAACCATCAATCCAAAGACGCGCAGTCGCAAACATATACCGGCGACCAAACTCTCAATACACTCGTGAAATACATCAACGTTGCTTAGATAATGAACTTTAGCAAACGGCAGCCGTTTGCGCGTCGTGTTTTTTAGCAGCACATAACATTTGCCTTTCGCAGATTGAAGCAACAGATGCCGACAATTCAATCCCTGATGATCGTCGAAGATTCTGCGATCCTCACCGTCCAGGTTTTCGCCGATATCGTCCAACGAAAACTCAACCCCGGACATGCCTGACCGAGGTACAGGCAAGAGCACTAACTGATCAACCGCGAATTCGGTGAAGCCGAGCTTAACCAGAATCTGCGCGACCGTTGGCGACGCGGTAAAGTTTGTGAAGGTGTAGTCTTTTAATTCCAGCGCCTTCAGCACCATCGCCAGACTTTTACTACGACTGTCCTCAGTTACGATCCACGAAGTCATGTTACAGAATTTCTCGTTTCGTTCGTGGCTAATTCGCTGACTAAAAACCAAACCTAAATAGCCCTTTACTTCGTCATCGTTCAGCAGCACGTAGCCGCAAAAATCTTCGTCAGTGTGCCACGGCGTAACGAAGATCTTGCGCCAGGTTTCCTTCGCAATGGGCGATTCACCGAAACTTTCCAGCAGCGGGTAAACCCGTTCGAAGTCTTCGCTGTTCGCCTTCCTGATGGTAAGCATCGGTTGAAAACTCAGCTGAGTTAGCGGTCAGCTCTTTGGAGCGCGCTGACCTGTCAGTGCTTTGGTAGGTCGCTGTTGCGACCGGCATAGATTCATTCCAACCAACGCGGTGGGCGGCAAGCCGCCCACGGCAAAAGCGGCGACAGGTCGGCGCACTCCAAAGGGCTACAGCTGTCCTCCGGTCAACATCAAGACTTGCCCGGAAACGAATGAAGCTTCGGGCGACAGCAGATAGCTTACCGTTCCGATTACGTCATCGACGTTACACAAGCGGCCCATCGGAATGGTTGCGCTCTCCATCATCATTTGGCGTTCGGTGGCTTGCTTGTTGATGCCGACAGACAGGAACGAGGGACTGACTGCGTTGATGGTCACCTTCTTGCGCGCGAGTTCGGGTGCGAGCAGTCGCACTGTTTGTTCGAGACAAGCTTTGGCCAACGAATAGACACCCATCGGCAAATACGGCTTGAACGTTCCCGCGGTAGAACCGACTGCGACAAATCGCGCGCCTTCCGCGTCAGCGTTTTCAAAAAGCAAGCGCGCCAGGCTGACGGTGACGCTGGTGCCGAATGCGAGCTGCTGTTGGATTACTTCACCATCAGCCTGCAACAGACTGCCGCGCGGCGCCCCGGGCCACGCCGCATGAATCAAACCGTAAACCGAGCGTTCACCAATTACGGAAGAGACCTGCGCCGCTAATTCCGGCGCCGAAATATTTGTTTGCAGCGCACGGACGTTTGGCAATTGCGCAACTTCCGCGGACAACGGTTGTTGATTTACCAAGGCGATGACGTCGTAGCTGTTCGCCAGCGCAGCAACGAGTGGCGTCCCCAGTCCGCCAGTTGCACCGGTCACCAGAAGCAGTTTGTGTCGCACCTGATCAGCCGAGGCAGGCCGCTCAGCCGAGGTTCTTGCAGCGCGCGCAGCTCTTTCTTCATGAAGCGTAAAGCCCATGAAGATTTCGGCTGTGGTCGACAAAGACGAGGCCTCCTGGACCGTGACCTTGAGTTGTCCGCCAAGAGTTTGCGGGTTCCAGGACGCGATCTCTCCAGTCACTCTGGCGCGACAGGGAAAGTAGAGCGGACTGGGAAAGCGGGCATTGATTGTTCC
The DNA here is from genome assembly GCA_035472495.1 of Pyrinomonadaceae bacterium. Lineage (GTDB taxonomy): Bacteria > Acidobacteriota > Blastocatellia > Pyrinomonadales > Pyrinomonadaceae > PSRF01. The sequence goes on from DATIPD010000015.1 coordinate 120,717, forward strand.
CAACAAAACTTTCTGGCCAGGCAGGTGCATTCCCAACAATGCCGACGCCAATCCCGTTTGGTAAGCGCCGTGAACGATGCGCCCTTGAAAGTTGCTGGCGCGCGCGTAGTCAGCGTTTATGTGTAACGGATTTTCGTCGCCCGTTAGGCGGGCGAAGGCGAGAATATCGTCCTCGGTAATCTCAACCTCGTAACTGACCTTGAGTCCCGCGCGCAGATCTGCAGCAGAGTAGATTTGGGCTTCAGGCATTGACGGCTTTGCTTTCGAGGCTCTGGCGAATGAGGTCGAACGAAATCATGTACTCGTATTCTTCCGGCGCAATTGAAATTCCAAACTCCTCTTCGATCACTGAGACGAGCGTGACAGTGGCAAGCGAGTCCCAGGTCGCAAGCGAAGCGCTGTTTGCACGAAGAATTTCGTCCGCACTCAGGTTAGGAAAAACAGCACTGAAACATTTTTGCAAACGCGCTTCCAGTTCAGGCAGCTCAGGCATAGCTCACCTCGTTGACTTTGTGGAAGAGCGCGGGCTTTCGACGCATGAATGTTTCTCGTTGAATGCTTACAGGCGGCGTTAATTCTGATTCGGCAACTCTACTTAAGAAATCCAGCACCGGTCCGTTTCTGTCGGTCGCCTGATAATCCAAGACAATCTCAGAGACGCCGGAAGTTTCAAACAGGTAATCGAGGCAACGATATTCTATATGACGACTGAATGCCCGGCAGCTCATTACCCACGTGTCCACCGACAGACTCGAGCCACGAACCTGTCCCAGCAATACTGCAATCTTTCCCAACGGACCATACTTGTCTTTATAGGAAACGAGCAAACTAACTGTGTCGGGTTGTTGCAACGCGGATTGAAAATCAACCTCGCTGAGACGTCTGCCGTTCAGGTTGAATTGATTTGTTTTGTTCACCAGTTCAAAAGCGCGCGCGTCGCCAGCGGGGACTGGACTCAAAGTTAACTCAGCTTCAACCTGCTGCAAAAAAGTTTCGAGTGATTGGGCCGTACCACTGACTTGATGAAAATCACCACTGCTACGCAAGCTGGCAGCACGGAGGGCGTCCTCTTCGAGTATTTCCTGCTTGCCAAACAGGCCGCGTAGTTTGTGCAGCAGTTCATAAGCAGCCTGTTCATCGTCGACAGGAAAACGTAAACATTCAATCGCGGGGTAGACCGCGTTCACTTCGGCCAGTTCCATTGGGCTATCGTCGACAAAAACAACTGCATCGGCACCAATGTTCCACGCCTCAAGAATTCGTCCGACGGATTGCGATTTTTGATTCCAGCTGATCTCGACGGGGAAAATCGAATCTGCCGGCAACAACAAATCTTCGCGAGCCAGTGCGGCCCGCGCCGGCTCAGGATCGTTCTTACTGGCAACTCCGATCAGGATGCCGGAGTCGACCAGCGCGCGCAAAAGCTGTTGGTAGAGCGCATGAATGTGACTGTGACTATCGAGGTCCCAGGAAACTCCAGCCGCTCCTTCTTCGCCAACCAAACCCCGCCAAAGCGTATCGTCGAGATCGGTAATCAATCCTTTCCTCGCCGGCGCAGGTTGAATTACGGCCGCAATTAACTCCGCGAGCTTCGCGGCGTGTGGCGTGCGATACGGGAAGCCCGTGCTCAACTCGGATTTGACGTCCAGGCGTTCCGCAACGGGTGAAACCAAATCCAATTGCGATTGGTTCACAATTCTTAGGCGGGGGATCGCGGCTGCGCGAGTAGCAAAATCCGCCAGCATTTTCTCGAGCAGCAAGTTCGGCAAACCAAATTGCTCGCTGGGTTGATAAGAGATCGGCGGCAACGGCAGCGTCGGCAGACTAAGCACAACCGAAGTGGAGTCGGCTGCGGCCGCGAGCAGTTGCAGCAGCTGAGCGGCGCTTCGTTCGACGCTAGCTTGAAGGTCAGCGAGAACGCCTGGTCCCCAGCCACCAAGCCGGCGCAGACCCAAACGAGGATCGAAGTCAGACCACTCGATTACAACCGCAGCAGCTTGAACCGGAGTTGACTTTAGACTTTCCAGATTTCCCGGCAAGTCTCCAAAGAGCCCCGTTTGGATTTCGATGGATCTTTCCAGCAAGCGCTCACTCAGGTGGGCAGAAAGGAAAGTAGTCAGATGCAACGGGAAAATTCCGCAAGCCAGATAGACGCTGAACTTCTCTCCCGTGCGAGAGGAAGCTGCCTGCGCGATTCTCAATGCATCAACTAACTTCATATGGATGTCGCTTGTGTTTTTGTCTCTCGCCTCTGACGCTGAACTTTGAGCTTTGTTCTTGTACTTTGTCGGGTCGCTACACTCTCGATTTACAAATAACTAAGCTCAAAGAACGTCTTTTCAAGTCAGATATCAATCTTCTTCAAAAGCGGCCGGTTGATTGCGAAAAGCAATTCCTCAGGTGTTTCGTTGAGGAGCGCTATTCGCGGAATCAGTCGCTGGTGCGACTTCAGTTCGAAGTAAGACGGATTCGTTGAAAACACAAAGTTATGTCCTACTGAGTAACAATAGTCGAGGACTTTTTCGTTGTAATGTTCTCGCTTCCCGAACGGCAACGCGAGATGTCGAACTTCATTGCCGGTCAAATCCTCAAGGTAAAGTTTGTTGTCGAGCACCTCTTGTTTTAACGTCGCTTCGTCACATGCGGCCAGAACTTTGTGCGTCGCCGAATGACTGCCAATCGTCACACCGGCCGCAGTTAGCTGCTGAATTTCAGCCTCGTCCAGGTACGCTTTTTCACTCAGCGCAACGGCCGGGCCCGTTCCCCCCGGCGCATTAAAAAGCTGATTATGTTTGATAGCCATGGAGTTGACAAAGACGCTGAAGGGGATACCACGCGAACGAAGGAAGGGAAGCGCTTCGTCCTTCACCGAAAGGAAGCCGTCGTCGAACGTGATGCTGGCCAGACGCTCCTGATTATTAGACGCCTGGGTGACGATTTCATCGAGCGAAACCAGCTTGAAGGAACCGGCCAGCAGATCGATTTGCGTCTTGAAAGAATTAGGAAGTGTTGAGTAAAGCGGCGAGTATTGTGGCGCGTCGGGTTCTGAAATGTCGTGATAGAGAAAGACAAATCGCTTCGCCGGTCCGGTCAGGACGCGGCGAGACAAAACTTTCGCAGCGATGTTTTTCAGCAGCCCCATCTGCAATTTTTCAAGTATACGTGAACGCGGCAGGGCGATGATTGCGATCGGTTGCTCACGCAACTCAATCTGATTTTCCTGTGCGCAGCTGGCGACTACGGCTCTCTGAGTATCCGCTTCAATTCTTCCACGTGCGTCTCCCAAACTATTTGCGCCGCGTCAGCCGGTCGTCCGCGCAAGCGAAACCAGTTTTTTTGTAGAAACGAAACCATGCTAGTGGCCAGCAGGTTCGCGATGTTGTGGCTGCGCGACAGGCAATAACGGTTGTACTGAAACCCGGCGTTCATTTGCACGCGCAACTTTTCCAACGTGGTCCAGCGTTGCAGCGAAAACTGTCCCCCGTGATGCGTCACTTCCGCAGCTGGTTCAAATACCAACTTCCATCCGGCGCGCGTTATTCGCAAACACCATTCGTAGTCTTCACCATACATGTGGAAGCGTTCGTCGAGACCGCCAACCTCGTCGATCATTTTGTGTCTAGCCAAAACAGCGGCTCCGAAAAGGATGGGCACAGATCGACGCTGAGCATGGTCCCAGTGTCGCCCTAACAACAATCTGCCGCGCAAGCCGCCAGGGATTAGTCGCCAAAGACCAAGTCCGTTCAGCACAATTTCCCACGGCGTCTGCGGATTAGGCCAAACGCTGTGTTGTAACGAACCGTCAGTATTCAGCAGGCGTGGGCCGCAAGCGCCAATGCGTTCGTCGGAATTTAGACAAGTGATGAGCGTGTCGATTGCGCCGGAAAGTACCTCCGTGTCGGGGTTGAGCAGGAAAAGCATCGGCGCCTGACTGTAAGCAATCGCTTGATTGTTAGCTTTGCTGAAGCCAGTGTTTTCAGCATTCTCAATAACGTGGATATCGATGCCGGGCAACAGTTCAGCAACCGCGTGACTGCGCAGCCAGGCCACGCTATCGTCAGCGGAAGCGTTATCAACAATCACGATTTCATAGCGTAGGGACGGTGGTGACTGCGCCACACTCTTGAGGCAGTTTTTCAAGAGTTCACCGCCGTTCCAGTTGACGATGATGATTGATAGGTCTGCCGCCATGGTTCAAGTGGACGAACCGGCGCCCGGTTGAAGCGTTGTTGTCATCTATACTATGGTGTGTCAACGTTCAGTATACGACATCAGAACTGCTCTCCGAGATTTTGCCTGCGTCGGTAGGTGAACGCCAAACACGATCGATGGAAAACGAAAATAGCACACAACCTTCACAAGGTAACGTCACCGGTCTGCTAAAGAAAATTCTTTTCCGGGAGTCGATTAAGCACCCACGGCTACAAAGACTTTGGAGCCGGTTGCATACGCTCGCAATCTTCGGCATGAACTATGGCGGCGGCGGTTTAATAGAAACCAGCGGTGAAACCTGGGTCCTTTCTGAAGTCGTTGCCAATGCCTGCAAGCATTTGTCCGGGCCGGTGATATTTGACGTGGGCGCCAACGTGGGTGACTACTCGCTTCTCACCAGAGGTTTGTTGCCGGCCGCCACTATTCATGCGTTTGAGCCGGCAAAAGCTGTGTTCGACCAGCTGGTCGCAAACATTGCCAAGGCGGGCGCCGAGAACCAAATCAAACCGCACAACTTTGGCTTTTCTGATTCCGAGCGAACTGTCGAGTTCTATTCCTACACGGTCGAAGGGCAGGAGGCTTCCGTTTTGGGTTCGATTGATCAGCGCCTGCCGACCCAGGTGCTTGATGTCCAGACTCAGGCTAGCGAAGAAATTCAGGTGCGAACCATCGATCGCTTTTGCGAGGCGGAAGGCATTGATCGCATCGACTTTCTCAAGCTGGACGTTGAAGGGCATGAGCTTTCAGTATTGCGCGGAGCGCAACGAATGCTGGCCAATGGGGCAGTCTCCATGATCCAGTTTGAGTTTGGTCCCGCTAACATTTATTCGCGGACCTACTTCTACGATTTCTGGTCCCTCATTTCCGGCGCCTATGACATTTACCGCATCGTGCCTCAGGGACTTGCTTTACTGAACTACTACGGCGAGCACCATGAGATATTCCTGACTACCAACTACCTGGCGTTGAAGAAACAAACCTCATAGGTGCAGCTCAAGTCGTGACCATGAAACTTCAGCCGGCAGATGAGAAGACAACGTTGCGAGCCGAACTCACTTCACGACGCAAGCCGCCGGTCAATCTCAATCCTGCCGAAGTCGATCTATTTAGTCATGAACTGGTGCGCGTGATCCCGCCGGCGCATCTGCTCAAACTTTGTGACGTGAGTGTTAGCGCTGAAGGCATTGTCTTCCGACAAGGAAAAATGTTGCCGGAATCGTTTGCCTTTCCGCATACCAGAGCCAGCTGGAAGCTTCGCAGCGTTTTGAAATTCTTCGTTAATAACTATCTCCTTCGTAGCCGCAGAAGAATTGCGCGAACGTGTATTGTGGCAACCGACGATTGGAGTGGTGGCTATTTTCACTGGCTGGCGGATGTTCTGCCCAGACTAATGACGGTGAAAGAACAGCTAAAAGATCTGGTGCTGCTGCTGCCCCGCGAATTCAAAGAATTCGAATATGTGACTGCGTCGCTGAAACCATTTGGTCCAGGCGGGGTGGAGTTTATTAAACCGAGTGAAGTTGTTGTTTGCGAGCAGCTTCTGCTGCCAACTCAGACCGCGCCTTCCGGACATTACAACGACGAGTTGATCCGGGAAGTAGGCAAACTGCTGGTTGGTTTTTATGTAGGCGAGGGGCGTGAAAGCTCGCCGGAACGGGTTTACATCAGCAGGGCCCGCGCGCCAAAGCGAAGAATAGCGAATGAGGACAAGGTTCTGGAAATTTTGCGCTCGTTTGATTTTGAGATTGTTCGCACGGAGGAACTTTCCTTCGCTGAGCAAGTGAAACTTGCTGCCCGGGCTCGCTACCTCATTTCCAATCACGGCGCTGGATTGACCAACATGCTTTTTATGAACTCCGGCGCCAGCGTGCTGGAGTTGCGTCATGCGAACGACGCGATTAACAACTGCTACTTCACACTCGCCGCCGCGCTAAAACTCAACTATTTTTATCAGACTTGTAAACCTCAAAGTGACGCCGACCCGCATACTGCCAACCTGCAGGTGGACGCTGAAGCGTTCAAAAAGAACATTGAGCTGATGCTGGAATCAGGTTGAAAGCTCGGCAAGAGTGGGGTTCTTGCAAAGAGTTAATCCGCAGATTACGCGGATTACGCTGATTAAGTTACGGTAGTGACTATCGTTTTGGCTTGCCCTGATTGATGACTGTTTTTGAATCTGTGTAATCTGCGAAATCTGCGGATGGGTGCTTGTTGCTTCAGTCTGTCTATGCCAACAAATCCTTCACCGCGCTGTAAACGCCGTTTGAATAATGGTGATAACGGTGCGAGAGCAGTTCGCGCAGCACACAACTCGCTCGGCGTAACTTTCCCGCTGGCAGATTGGCGCGCACCTGAAGATGTTTTAGTCGAGGGTCGAGTTTCGCGATCGCTTCGGTAGTATTGAACTGATCCTGGTGTTCGGTCAGCCGCTGCCGCGCCTGCGTGCCGATGGCGAGAAGGTCGTCGTAAGCGTTGCTGCGGCGCATAGCTTCCCTGGCGCCGTCGATTCCTGGGGGGGCCGTGTACGGCGCTCGTTCCTTTGCACCAATCTGTTGCCTCTCGTGCTGGCGATACTTGATGAGTGGCTCCTCGACAAACTCCACTTCCGCGACGGAAGCTATCAGCAGCGCGATCCAGCCGTCGTGAATCAACGGCAGATCAGTGGGGAACTCGACTATCAGGTTTCTAAACTTTGCGCGAAACGCCATGGTGGCGCCGGTAACTGTCCAACCCGGCAGGAGCACATCGAGCACGCGACCGGAACGCACCAGCTGCCGTTGTTTTTCGTCGAAGCCGACGCTTTCCCACAGACGATAACCGAGCGGTCGTAGTTCCTTGTCAACGACTTCCGCATCGGAAAACGCCAGTCCTACTTCCGGTTTGCGAAAACAAGTTTCCAGGCGTTTCAACTTCTGCGGCAACCAGACGTCGTCGTGATCTGCCAGCGCGATGATGTCGCCGTTGCACAGTGTGATGGCGCGTTCGAAGTTTTTGGTGAAACCGATGTTGCGCTCGTTGACGTGAAGATCAACTGGAAAGGGAACTGTCGCTGCAAAGGCGGCGACGATTTCTCGACTGTTATCGGTGGATTGGTCGTCGCAGACGACCAGTTCATCCGGTTGTCGCGTTTGCGTGGCGATGCTGGCGAGCTGTTCGGCAAGGTAGGGCTCGCCGTTGTAGGTGCACATCGCTATCGAGATTTGATCAGCCACTCAATACCTGCAACACCAGGTTGACCCCCGGCTTCACGTTTGGCTCCGAAAATAGTTTCGTGTTTTTGTTTCGTGTTTATTAGTCCATGTTTTTTTGTAGTTTAGGAAAATACTTATCCACGAAATCAGACGAAACAAGAACCACGAAAAAACACGAAAAAGTTTTCGAGGCTAAGCTCTCTGCCCAGCCTTCTCCCGATGAGCGAGAGAGCTCAGGGCCGCCAGGTCGGATTCAACCATTTCATCCACCAGCTCAGAAAACGAATGCCGCGGCTGCCAGCCAAGTTTTTTCCGGGCCTTGGTAGCGTCGCCCATCAGCAGATCGACTTCGGCCGGACGGTAGAAGTTTTCATCAATAACCACGTATTGCTGATAGTCGAGTCCGACTTTGCTAAAGGCGAGTTCGCAAAACTCCCGCACAGTATGTGTCTCACCAGTAGCGACGACGTAATCTTCCGGCTCAGTTTGTTGCAGCATCAAGTGCATGGCGCCCACATAATCAGCTGCGTGGCCCCAGTCGCGTTTGGCGTCAAGGTTTCCGAGACGCAATTCAGTCGCTAATCCCAGTTTTATCCGTGCCACCGTGGAAGTAATTTTTCGGGTGACGAATTCATAGCCGCGGCGCGGTGACTCGTGATTAAAGAGGATCCCGCTGAGGCAAAACATTCCGTAGGCTTCGCGATAGTTGCGCGTTAGATCGAAGCCGGCGACTTTGCTGATCCCGTAGGGCGAGCGCGGATGGAAAGACGTTTCCTCGGTCTGTGGAGTTTCTTTTACTTTGCCAAACATTTCCGACGAGCCAGCGAAGTAAAAACGACATTCAGGTTGTAACTCACGCAGCGCTGCGAGCATGTAGTGAGTGCCGTTGATGTTCGTGTTCATGGTGGAGAACCCGTCGGCGAACGACTCAGCTACAAAACTCTGGGCCGCGAGGTGGTAACACTCATCAAATTTATGTTTGGTGAGCACGCTAAAAATCGACGGGTAACTTTCCAGACTGGCCGGGTGCAGAGTGACGCGTTCGAGCAAGTGTTCGAGTCGAGTGAAACGGCGGGTTGGATCCTCGAGCGCCACGCGGCGCACGAGCCCGTGAATCTCATAGCCACGATCCAAAAGATATTCGGTCAGATAACTGCCGTCCTGGCCCGTGATGCCGGTGATTAAGGCTTTCTTCATAAGTTGAAATCGGGATACTGCTCGTCTCTTTCGATCAGAATTTTCTTTTCGACGTCGGGCCACTCGATACCGAAGGCCGGATCGTTCCAACGAACGCCCCTCCCGCTCTCCGGCGAATAAACTTCAGAGACCATATAAAAAACTTCGCTGTCGTCTGCGAGCGTAAGGAATCCATGTCCGCAGTCGCCGGGCAAATACATCATTCGCCGGTTTTTCGCTGATAGTTCGACCCCGAACCATTGTTTGAAGGTTGGTGACGACGGACGCAGATCAACGGCGACGTCGTAGACCGTTCCCCGCGTACAGCGCACGAGCTTGGCCTGTCCAAACGGCGGCGCTTGATAGTGCAGCCCGCGTAAGGTGCCGCGGTGCCGGCTGAAAGAGATAATGCTCTCGACGAACACGCTTTCCATGCCGTGGGCGGCGAACTCTTTTGCAGAAAACGCGGGCGCAATCAAACCACGTTCATCTTCAAAAACGCGCGGCTCGAGGACGTACACACCCGGAAGTTTTGTTTCGATGAAATTCATTTAAGCGAGTCCAAAGTCCAAAGTCCAAAGTCCAATGTCCAAAAGTTCAACGTCCGAAACACAGGCACGCGAGTCGCATGTTCGGAGCCAACTTCCAGGGTCAAAGCCCAAGTCAGCAAGGCGGACCCTGGATCTTGGACATTCGACTTTGGACATCCCAAATGATAGCTCTTAAACTGCTCCACTCCTGAATCCCTTTTGAGGTGCACCTTACTTGCCGGCAACAGACAGCCACCGCGCGGGCTCATTCTATCGTCCCGAACTCGATTGTTTGCGCTTCATCGCGTTTCTTTTTGTTTTCGTCAGTCACGCCTTTGCTATTGACATCGGTTATTACACTTATCAGGGAATGCCGCATGAAGCAGCGCTCTGGCTTTGTAGAGCTGTCGCAGTCGGGGGATTCGGCGTTGCCCTTTTCTTCGTCCTCAGTTCTTATCTCATCACAGAACTTCTAATTCGGGAGCATGATCGCACCGGTCGTCTTGATATCAAGTCGTTTTACATCCGCCGGGCGCTGCGGATCTGGCCGCTATATTTTTTCTTTCTGCTCCTCATCTATTTCGCAATACCGCAGCAATCGATTTACGCGCTCAAGGGCACCTTTCTGGCAGCGATGTTGCTGTTTGCCGGAAACTGGGCCTGCGTGTTTCTCGGCGGTATGGGTTATTCCGTGGCCGGTCCTCTCTGGAGCGTTTCGGTTGAAGAGCAATTCTATCTTGCGTGGCCCTTGATCGTCTCACGCATCGGCATCAAAAATCTCAAGACGGTTTGCCTGATCGTGATCGTCATCGCCAATCTGACTCGCATCATCATGGAAAAGAAGGGCGCAGGATTTGTGGCGTTCTGGTGCAATACGATCAGCTGGTTTGACGCAATCGCTGCCGGTGCACTCATTGCCCTGTTGCTGCGCGGCGGAACGCCAAAACTTTCTCGCCTGCAGCGCGTTCTCCTTTTCGCCGGTGGCTTTGCAGTTTGGGTTTTGCCGGCGCGCTTCTCACAGTTTCTGATTTATCCCGACATCGCTTCCTATCCGCTGATCGTCAGCGGCAGTGTAATGATGCTGCTCTCGTTTCTGGGAAGCGGTATTGCCAACCCGGTGCTCGTTTACCTGGGGCGCATATCTTACGGACTTTACGTTTGGCATGTGCTCGCGCTGGCGATTGTTTCAAACGTGCTGCGGAAATATCATCCGCTGCACGCGCTCTCCGGATTTGCGTTGACGATACTCATCTCGTCCATTTCTTATCGCTTGCTGGAACAGCCTTTTCTAAAACTCAAAAAGCGATTCACTTACATCGTCTCTCGACCAGTTGAAGCGACGGCCGGAATGGATCTTCCCGCCGTGGAAAAAAGCACCTAGAAGAGATCTTCAACCGTTAGGAACGTGGTGTTTCGTGTGGCTTAGTAATTCTTCGCGGTTTTTCGTGGTCAGGTCTATAAACGAACTAAAGGGCTATCCACGAAATCAAAACTACGAAAATACCCCAAAGGTTCAGCTACTGAGGTTCTCGTAATACTCGATCACGCGCGGGCGGATCGTTTCTCGACCGGCGATTCTCGTAACTAACTCGAGATTGTTCTTGGTAGCACTCGCAACCAGCCTGTCGTCATTCATTGCTCGTTCGAGCGACGCTGCGATCTCATTTGGATAAAGGTCACGCGCGAAGAGGACGTTTTCTTCGCTTTTGACCACCGGCCGGATCGTGTCGAGCGGCGACACAATGGGAAACGCGCCGGCAGCCATCGCTTCGTAAAGCGAGTTTGGCACGCCGTCAGTCAATGCTGTCGCTGACATCACTCGCGCACGCGGCATCAGATCCAAAACCTGGTCGCGCGGAATCCTTCTGTAGGTGTGACAGGAGCGGCGAATATTCTCGGGCAGTGTCCAGAACCACATGAACGATTCATCGCTCATCGATAGCAAGTGGATTTCGCAGGGTTGGATTCGGTCCCAGCAGAGTTTCAAAGCTTCGTACGACGGCAAGACTTTTCCCCAGGCCGAATCATAAGCTTTGGGAAAAATGATCGCGCGACGCTTCGCAGGTTCAACCTGCCATTTCCCGCTTAGCAAACTGACGTCAATTCCTCCGGTACCGGGAACGGGCGCGATCGACGCGCGCTGATTTGACTGCAACCCCAACTCGGCGGCGATACGCAGGTCTTCTTCGTTGTCGCAAATCAACTGGTCGCAGGCCGCCAAAACTTCGGCCAGCCGCGGGCGTCGTTCGGGATCGAGATGCGGGATAGTTAGATCAGACCCGCCACGTGTTTGCAGTACCCACTTGCCAATACCTTCCAGTTTAAATTTCCGCCGCGCCTCAAGATAGAACTCGCCGCCCTGCACGACGCCAAGCGTATGGATGATGTCAGGCTGCCACTCCCGAATGATCCTGGCTAACCAGCGCGCCGCGAGGGCTGGCGTATTGGGCAGGTGAGCCAGGCGCGCGACCTGTCGCTTCGCAAAGCGCGCGGCGCTGTTTGCCGGGTACAGCAGGGCGCGCGTCTCGGGGTTGAGCGGCGGATTTTCATAACTTGTGATGTAGGTGCGCACCGGCCAGTCTTCGGGAGGGAGGCCGCTCGGCATGGAGAACAGTCGCACGTTCAAGCGCGCTTCGGTTAATAGCTCGATCCACGAGTGGGTGTGCGAATTTTCGCCGAGGCCGATGAAGAGAATTCGTGGCCTGCCGGGGAAGGGATCGGATTCGAAGTTGCTATTCATGCGCTAAACGATCTCAGATCTGAAATTTAAGATCGCAAAAGAAATTTCACGTCAGAGATTCGAAAACAGATTTCCAGTATGAGATATCTGATGAGATCTCAAATTTGAGATCTCAGATAGATTTCACGGGACGATCAAGTACTTCACGCGCCCACAGCTCAATCATCATCAGCAACCAGGGTTGCGGCCACTCAATCGTGCCGGCGAGAAACTGATCCCTGACATCTGCTACCGCTGCGGCGTCCAGTAACCCACGGGAACGCACGCTCGTTTCCGAAAGCGTTTCTTTGAACACGTCAGCCAGTGGTCCACGCAACCAGGTCTTGAAGGGCATACCAAATCCGCGCTTGGTTTTTGTATCAAAGCCAGCTGGCAAAAACTTTTTGGCGGCGTCAACGAGAACGCGCTTCGTGCCGGCTTCGCGATAACTTCCCGGCTGCTCCATCCAGGAACCCGGAGGCGCCTTCATCTTCGCGCTGTCTGGCAGCGAAAGCGCGAGGTCCGCGACTACCGGATCAAGATATGGCACGCGAACCTCAAGGCTGTGCGCCATTGAAGCGGCGTCGATGTCGCGCAAGAGTTGGTTGGTGGTGTAACCGCGCAAACAAACTCCAGTCACGCGTTCAAGCACCGAGCCGTTTGCCAGTTCGTCGATCGGTTGCAAATCGTGATGCGGCGCCCGTCCCGCTTGTGCCTCACTGCGGAGCTGCGGGCTGAGCAACCGAGCGGTCCACGCTGATTCAAAAATCGGATTCGTGGAATAGTAGCGCCCGAGAAAACCTTCATCGTCGCGCCAGTGGCCGAAGCGATAGCCGCCCTTGATCGGTACCAGCGAATCGAGTTCCGGTCGCCGCGCCAACGTGGCGATGGTAGCTTTTGCCAGCGACTTCCACGGCGTCGAGTTCCGCTGCAACTCGTCGAAAGCCATTTGTCCGAACCAGGGGTAACCGGCAAACAACTCATCGCCGCCAGTTCCGGAAATCGCAACCGTCACTCCGCGCCGCGCAGCCTGCGAAACAAAATAACTATTCACGCCGTCAACCGTTGGTTGATCGAGACCAGAGGCGATGTGACTGAGTAGATCACGAACCTGATTACCGTCGACCACGACGCGCGTGTGATCGGTGCCAATGAACCGCGCGGTTTCCTGCGCCTCATCAGTTTCATCAATTTCATTGCCCTCACCTTCAAAGCCCACAGAAAACGTGCGCACGCGATGGTCGCTTACCTGCCGGGCCATCATTGCCACCAGCAGGGAGGAATCAACGCCGCCGGAAAGAAAAGCGCCGAGCGGCACATCAGACACCAGCTGCAAACGAACGGATTCTTCAATTGCTTGCGCGACTTCCTCGACCTGTTCGTCGTAGGCGCAGGCGCGCAATTCCGGGCGACGATCGAGCCCGAGTGACCAATAACGTTCAATGCGTTCTTCGCGACCGGCCTCCAGAATTAGCCGATGCGCCGGCAACAGCATGCTCACGCCCCGGAGGATTGTCCGTGGCTGAACGATTGCGCCATGGGTCAAGAGCAAACGCAACGCGACTGGATCCACTTCGCGCGCCACCAGCCCACTCGCCAGCAGTGCTTTTATCTCTGACGCGAAAATGAGTTGCGAGCCGCGGCGCGCATAAAGCAGCGGCTTGATGCCCATCTGATCTCGCGCCAGCAGTAGACGCTCGTGACCCGGTCCGCGTCGCTTGTCGTAAATCGCGAGGGCAAACATGCCGCGGAGACGCTTCAGAAAATCGTCGCCGTAATGTTCGTACATCCGCAGCGCGACTTCGGTGTCGGAGGTAGAGTGAAAGGAGTGGCCCAGGTTTTCGAGTAGCGATCGCTCTTCGCGGAAGTTGTACAACTCGCCGTTGTAAACGATCGCGATTTGTCCATCGGGCGACAGCATCGGTTGATGACCGCCGGCGCTCGTATCGATGATCGCGAGGCGGGTCATGCCCAGGACGGCGCCGCCATCAGCAAACACACCGCTATCGTCAGGCCCGCGATGGTGCAACGAGCCGACCATCGCCTGCACCGCGTCACGATCACCGCTGCCCCAGACGCCACAAATACCACACATATATTCAGGAAAACTGCACTATTGCCAAGCTCACGGAGTCAGGCATTCTAGCATGCGCATTGAGACCCGCGCCGACCGGACCATCACCTATCCGATTACCCGGCCGGTCGTTGTTCTGCTATCGATCTGCTACCAACCCGGCAACGTGTTTCTGTGGCGGCGTCTTTTTCTGATGCAGGGAAGTGTAAATTACCAAAAAGTCGTCAACAGATTTCTGCATACCAAGGGTCGCATTGCAGTAGGCGATTCCCAGAGCGCCCATGGCCTGGCCGCGATCAGGCAAGCTCAGGATTTTGCAGGTGGCCAGCGCGAGGGCTGTGGCGTCGCCGTTTGGGACGAGAATGCCGTGTCCGAGTTTCGCGATCAGATCAGTTTCGCGACAGGTATCGAACCCTACGCAGGGCAAGCCAATCGCAATTGCCTGTTGGCTCGAAGTGTTTTCTGCTTCCATTGTCGTCGTTCGCAGATACACGTCCGCCGCCGCATAATAATTAAACGGCTCGGGGTCAAATCCGGCCAGGTGAGCATGTTGCTCGACTCCGTGCGCCTTAATAAGTGATTCCAACTCCGCGCGCTCCGCTCCTTCACCCAGCAGAACCCAATGCAGATTCGGATGCTGTTTGAGGATGAGCGGCAGAGCCTCTATCGCATAGGAATGGCCCTTGGTCGGATCCAGTCGACCGACCGAAAGCGCGACCGGCGCATCTGCCGGAATTCCCAGACGCGCGCGAAGCTCAGCGCGGTGGCGTTCTCTTTCCGCTTTCGCACGCGCCAGCGCTTCCAAGTCGAGTGTGCCGTTAATGTCAAAGAGTTTCTCGGCCGGCACGCCAGTCGACATCAACTCGCTGCGGTAACCCGGATGAAGGGCAAAGCAAGCAACGTGGTTATGGAATCTTCGGTAGTAATCCACGAGCCAGCCGGTATTCTGGGCGTACATTTGTGAGAAGAGGCACGGAACCAGATGCACGGTTGGACGACGGAAGAGCACTTTGAACAGCAGACCATACTTGAAACTGTAAAAGCCGTGGGTATGAATGACATCAGGGCGAAACCGGAAAAATTCCCATGGAATTGTAAATGACGAGGGGAAATAAGTAATCGCCAATCGCCTGACGCTCTGCCAACGGGAGGCGACGGAGTTGACGATGGACACTAACGGCTTCTTTAGTCCGGGCGGCAGTCTTCGCAGTAAGCCCCCTGCAGACTGATCAGACGCGCTGGCATTTACCTGAGAAGCTTGAACCGCGGGATTGTTGTGGCGGACGGATTGATCGCGCGCGGAAGCCGAGCCGTAAGCTCCCAACTGGCGCAGCGGTTCGCCATAAACAAAAGGCACAAGAGATCCGTCCGAGAAGATTGTAGCCACGCGATGTTTCACTTGCCTGGGATCGGACAGGCGAACGATGTCCCAGATCAATCGCTCCGAACCGCCACCTCCAAGCGTGTCGATAATGTGCAGGACTCGCAACGGGCGTTTATTGCTCATCACTTTGGAGCGCGGTGACCTGTCATCGCTTTGCTCGACCGCGAGCTGGCGCGGCCGGTGTTGGTTGAAACCAGCAAAAGAACTGGACTAGCGCAGAATACTTCGCAGTTGTTCAACAACTCGATCCACATGATCAAGCGGCATGTTGGGGTACAACGGAAGCGACAGGCTAGCATCACCGATCCGCTCGGCGTTGGGGAAGTCCCCGGGCTTGAAGCCAAAGGTTTGACTGAAGTATGTGAGTAAGTGGATCGCGCGATAGTTCACCATCACGCTTATGCCCTGCTCCTGAAGTTCTTGAATCACGCGGTCGCGTTCGCCGTTGCCGATCCAGACGGGAAACAAATGCCACGAGTGTTCGACGCCCGGGAGATTTTCTGGTCGCGAAAGGTTGGGAATGTCCCAGAGGTTATTCTGGTAATAGCGGGCCAGCGATTCGCGCTTACGCCAGTTGTCATCCAGTCGATCCATTTGCGGCAACAGCAGGGCGGCCTGGATGTTGTCCATATTGTACTTCCAGCCCAACATCGTCATGTCCCAGTGTTTGTAGCCTTCCTTGTGCCGGTCGTTGGCGTTCTTATTCATGCCGTGCAGACGTAGCAAACGGAGTTTTTCGGCAAGGTTGTCGTCGTTAGTAACGACTGCGCCGCCTTCGCCGCAAGTCAGGTTCTTCGTTGCATAAAAAGAGTAGCAGGCGGTGTCGCCCAGGGCGCCAGTCTTGAAACCGTCGCGCGTGCCTTCGACGCAGTGGGCGGCGTCTTCGATGATCGCGAGTCCGTAGCGTTCGGCAATTGCGCGCAACGCTTTCATGTCGCACATCTGGCCAAACAAGTGAACCGGCATAATCGCCCGCGTACGTTCTGTGATCGCTGCTTCCACATTCGCGGCGTCCAGGTTTCCGGTCTGCGGTTCCACGTCCACAAAAACTGGTGTTGCTCCCGCCTCGATAATGGAATTTGCCGTGGCGATGAAAGTCATCGGCGTTGTGATCACTTCATCCCCGGCGCCAATTCCAAGCGCCAGCAGGGAGATGTGCAGCGCCCCGGTGCAACTGGTAACAGCAATCGCATGACGCACGCCGAGGTACTCGGCAAACCTACTCTCAAAGCGCGCTACCCATTCACCGGTCGTCAGAATTGGATTGGCCAATACTTCGGCGACGGCGTCGAGCTCGGCTTTCCCCAGGTCGTGCATGAAGAAGGGAATTCGTTTGGTGGTTGCAGGGTCCACAGGTCTAGTGCATCTCCTTTTTGCCGGACGCGGTGATTATCGGGATATGTCGCATCCACATCTGCGGCCGCCACCACGCTTCATTGTCGCGATACCAGCGGATGGTGCGCTCCAGTCCTGCTTCAAAGGTAAGCTTGGGCTCCCACCCGATCAACCGCTTCAACTTCGAGGCATCAGCGGTGTGACGAAAGACCTGGCCGGGACGATCGCCGATGAATTGAATTTTGCTGGCGGTCGGTTTCATTCCTTCCAACACTGCCTCGGCAACCTCCAGCACACTGCGGTGACGCTCGGTGCCGATATTGATTACCTCACCTTTGATTTTTTCGATATCGGCGTGCAGCAGGCGATCTAAAGCTTCGCAGTGGTCTGCGACAAAAAGCCAGTCACGGGCTGCGGCTCCATCGCCGTGAACCGTTAGTGACTCTCCCAACAGCACGCTCGTGATGAAACGCGGCACTGCTTTCTCCAGATGTTGGTAGGGCCCATAGTTGTTGAACGGTCTAACGATTGTCGCGGGAATATCGTAGGTAGCCCAGTAAGAGTAAACGAGACGGTCCGCCCCACACTTTGCCGACGCATACGGGCTCATGGGATTGAGTGCGTGCTCTTCGTTCATTTTTGCCTCCACCGCCGATCCGTAAACTTCGGAAGTGGAGATATGAATAAAACGCTCGACGCGGTCGCGATGCTTGACGATCGCGTTGGCGACGGCTTGCGTACCCAGCACGTCAGTCTCAAAAAAAAGTTTGTTATCGTAGATTGAGCGCGTTACGTGCGACTCGGCGGCCATGTGCACGACGATATCTGACTGGCCCACCAGCGTGTCCATCAATTCGCCGTTCCGCACGTCCCCATACCAGAACTCGTAGCGACCCGAGCCCATCGCACCCGGCGGGCAGTTGTGCACGTTACCGGCGTAGGTCAAGGCGTCAACGACCAGTAGTCGGTAATCCGGATACTTGTTATAGAGGTGGTGCACGAAGTTGCTGCCAATAAACCCGGCTCCACCAGTTATCAGAACAGTTTTCATCATCCCCTCGTTCCCATCCACGGACGCAACTTGACCGCGCCAAACCCGGCAACAACAGTGGCGTTATCTGCAGGCGGCGCGGTCTCTTTACGCAAATTCCCAATGCTTTTCAGCCAAGCGATAATAGCCTCCGAGTCTTCTGAAGGTCAAAAGGACCTAAGCCGGGTAATGCCTGAGGACTCAAGTCAGCTTACGCTTTCTTTCCGATCATCAGAATTCCCGGCTCGGCCCCGAGCAAAGGCTCAAGTTTCATCAAATCTGAGATCATGGTCCAGGTCATTCTTTCAACCACCAACGCTTTGATTTCATCCTCGAAATGTCGTACGCGGGCGTCGCCCAGGTCAAGCGCGCTGGAGCGAATTTTTGCCGCCAGCGCTTCGAGTTTCTTGTCTGTGGCTTTAGGGCCAATGCTTACTTCAAACTGCCGCCATAGACTATTCATCAGGTGACTTTCGTCGCCGACCACCGTAAAGCCCACATCCTCCAGCAACATTCTCAGATTTGTCTTATTGAAGTAGCTGATGTGATCCGGCGGACACCAGGAGATCTTTAAAGGATCGTTACCAGCGAGAATGTCAGGCATCAGCGAATGGAAAATTCCGGAAATGTTTGGGCACATCACCACCGCTAACCCGGAAGGCCGCAAGAGTCGCTGGATATGCTCCAGAGTTTTTCTGGGATCCGGGACGTGCTCGAGAAAATTGAATCCCGCGATGACGTCAAAAAAATTTTCGGGGTACTCGAGATCATCGATTGTTCCGAGTCGAATATTAGGAAGTTTCAGGACATCGCGAGCGCGGTCAGCGAGCGGCACACTCAATTCGGCGCCGTATATCTCCCAACCTTTTTCATGAGCCAGTTGAATGAAGCTCGCGTTCCCAAATCCTATTTCCAGTAACTTGCCCTTGCCAGTCGAATGTTTCGTGACCGCATCGAAGTAGTGGTTAATCCAAAGCTCTTCGCCCTCTCCGAAGTCCGGCATAGTTAGCGCTTCGTAGTAAACAGATGACGGCATCAGGGGCAGCGGAAAGACGAAGATGAATCCGCAATCCTGACAGCTATAAAAACTGAACGGCAGACTGGCTACAACCGAATTTGAATAGCGCACTACTCGTTGGCTGTGACATACGTTGCACTGGCCTTTGAATCGTCGGCGCGTGTCTGGGAACCCGTTTTGATCTACGGGAAGATTGCGCAGTCTTCGGCGCCAGCGCCAGAGCGTCGCGCGAACACCCTGCGGCACCAATGTGCGATACCCCTTTTCAACAACAGACAGCATCTGAATTATTCCCCGGGATTGAGCCGAAACTGTGGCGCGAGAGTCGTGCCTGCGGGCACTGAAATCTCGGCAGCACTCATGCTAGCTCAAGACATGGCTTCGCTCCATTGGCGCAAGGTCGGATAACGTCGGCAATCGGCGTTTGCGTATAGTTCGGTCCGATCGATCAAGATTGGGGTCAGCCCCGCACTGCGCGCGCCCATCACGTCGGCGCGATACTCATTGCCCACGTACAGAACCCTGTCGTTTCCCACTGGCAGAGACAACTTGCGCAGCGCGGATTCAAAGATTGCGGGATCGGGCTTTTCCACCCCGGCTTCCTGAGATGAAACAATAGTGGCGAAGTACTGCTTAATTCCCAGACGCTCGGTTAGTTCGGGCAGGTCGCGGTCCCAGTTTGCCACCAGACCCAGTGGAATCCCTTTCTGCTGAATTAGCGACAGGACCGGTAGCACGTCTTCAAACAACTGCCAACTCTTGTGCTCCTTGAAATGCTCGACCAGCCGCGGTTGGAGGTCGTCGAAGTGACTCGAAATTCCGATCGCTTCGCAAAGTTGTTCATTGTAACTGCGATAAAAGTCGGCGCGATCTTTGACGTTTACTGAAGAATACTTGTTGTGAAAATCGACGATCTGGTAAGCGCGTCTCACAACCGGCAGGCTGAGTTCGACGCCAAGTGAAGCAGCCGCCTGAATGAACAACTCTTCTTTGGTGGGAGACAACGAAGCCAGGGTGTCGCCGAAGTCAAAAAGAATTGCGCGAGTGTTTTCCAATGTGGGTGGTGCTGGCTGCATAAGTTTCGAGTAGGAAAGTTTCGTGTAGTTGTGGCTTTTGTTTCGTGTTTGTTAGTGGATTGTCCTTATCTGACGTCTGAAAAAACTGATCCACGAAAAACACACGGACCCAAGAACACGAAAAAACACGAACTTAATCAAGCTCGCAAGCCTCCTGGCTACAGGCACGTTAATGACACGATCCAACAATTACGTTCTTTGGCCTTCTTTCTGACCACTGCCCACTGCTCACTTCCCCAACACCGGCGCCTGGTTCTCCGTCAGGTTACTGCCAAGTTTCTTCACGACGCCTTCGTAATCGAAATTACCAAAGCTAAAATTGTGTTCACCGGGCGCCGCGAAAGTTGTCACTGGATGCCGGTTATTGCGCAGACCCGCGATGAATTGTTCCAGCTCCGGCGTCAACAACACCGTATCCTGCTGGTCGTAAAAAATAATGAACGGCAGGTCAGACTTGTACTGGCTCAGCAACCGAATCGGACTTCTTTGCTCCAACACCGACGTGTTGCCGTTAACAGAGGCCTGCAACGTTCGCCTGACCTCAGCGTTGGACGACTTACTGGCGATGGCGGACAAGTCAGCGCCTGGAATCAACGCGACCACGCCCAACATCGTCTGCCGCAGGTCCTGTGGCAGTAAGCCGGCGAGCGCGAGCGCCTGCGTTCCGCCCATTGAAATGCCAATCAGGTAAAAGCCGGGGAAACCCGTCATGCGATTTCTGATGACTTGTTCAGTATCAGCGACAACTGCGTCTGACACCCACGCTGGACCACGACCTCCCAACGAAACCACCGCAGCGTTGTACCGCTTCACCAGATCGCGAACCACTACGGCGTCGCCGCTGTCGCCTTCCATCCCATGAAAGAAAAAGAACAGATGCTCGGCTTTATGTCCGGCCGGTTGCATCACGAAGATGGTTTGCGCGCTGTGGTCAAATCCCGACTGATAACGCAGCAGCTGGCACTCGATTGCCGGGTCGCGCATGAGTTCGGTGAAATGATAGTAGCGATTCAGATGGATCGCTTCGGGCGGCGTGGCAGCCAATTGTGGGCGCAGATAACGACGCAAGAGAAAGCCGCCTGCGAATGAGACGGCGGCAGCGAGGACAATGACCAGTAAACACTTTCTCAGGATCGGAGTAGACATATGTTAGCGCGAATGGCGCGTCCGTCTGTGCCTCTGACGCCTCTGTCGCGGTCGGGCTACTGCCCCGATCCAAGGTGTTCTTCGTACCAGATCTGAAAAATCATCAGCGTCCAGATCTTGAAGGTTAACGCGTCATCTCCGGCGACGAACCTCGCAATCAGCGACGCCACTTCTTCATGTTTGAAGTAACCATGAATTGCCAGCCGCTCAGGTGAGAGAACGTTGTCGAGCAAACCAGACATGCCGGCACGGAGCCAGGTGTTCTTAGGCAGTACAAAACCTTCCTTGGGCCGTTCGAGAATTTCACGCGACACGTAGCGCGCCGCCACCCGACGCAAAATGTACTTCAACTGTCCATCGCGAATTTTTAGCGTGCCGGGGATTGAAGCCGCCAGCTCCGCGACGCGGAAGTCGAGGAAAGGAGTACGAACTTCCATCGAGTGGGCCATCGAGAGCATGTCGTTGAAGTAAAGAATTTCATTTGGCAACAAGGTGCTGATGTCGAGATACAGAATTTTGTTCAACTCGTCGGCGCGTGGATCACACTGTTCATAAATCTTCTTGAGAAAACACGCAGTCCCGTTGCCGTTCATTAACTCGTGACCTGATTGAGTCAGCAGCGCAGCCCTTTCGTGCTCCATGAAAGCGCCGTACGCCAAACGCCATTCCCACGGCGGCAATCCACTCAGGCTCCTGACGAAGTCTTCCTTACCTTTGAAAAAACTCAAATCAACCGACGGCGCAGAACCATTTTCCTCGGCGGCGCGTCGCAATGCCGCCAGTGGCCAAACCAAACGGTGATGGCCGTAAGATCCGAACATGTCGTCAGCGCCGTCGCCCGAGAGCGCGACCGTCACAAATTGTTTCATGAAGCGCGACAACCAGAACGAAGAGATAACGCCGGCGAAGGGTTGATCGAGATGGCGGATAACTGCCGGCAGTTCGTTTTGCAAATCTGCCGAACTCATGACGCATTCGTGATGCTCGGTTCCGTATTGTTCGGCGACTTGTCGCGCGTAGAAAGCGTCGCGTTTGTGGGCCGGGGAATCAGCGAAGCCCAGCGTGAACGTCTTCACTGGCGCCGGCGAAAACTCGGAAGTGATGGCAACGACGGTGGACGAATCGATACCACCGGAAAGATACGCGCCGTAGTTGACGTCTGAGCGCAGGCGAATGCGAACAGCGTCGCGCAACAATTCATCAATGCGATCGACCAGGACATTTTCATCCTGATCGTTCCACTGCGGCGCCGTCGGCAGTTGGTACCACTTGCTGAGTTTGATTCCGTCCGGCGCGCTCCAGGTAAACATTTGACCGGGCAGCAACGCGCGAACGTCGCGGTAGATGGTGAAGGGCGCCGGAATGTTGCGCAGCGAAAGGTAGTGTGACAGCGCGCCGGAATCCAGTTCGCGACTGACGGCCGGGTGACAAAGAATCGTTTTGATTTCGGAGCCAAAGATCAAACCACCACCGGCGTTGGAATAAAACAGCGGCTTCACGCCAAAACGATCGCGATATACGAGCAGCTTCGGTTCTCGCTTATCCCGCCTATCCCAAAGCGCAATCGCAAACATTCCGTTCAATTTGTGGGCGAAGGAAACTCCATACTCCTCGTAAGCATGAATGATGGTCTCGGTGTCGCTGGACGTCTTGAAGTGATAACCCTTCGCTTCCAACTCCGCGCGCAGTTCTATGTAGTTGAAGATTTCGCCATTGAAGATTACCTGGACGGAGCCGTCATCGTTAGCCATCGGCTGGTGTCCGCCGCTCAAGTCAATGATCGACAGCCGCACCATTCCCAGTTGCACCCGCTCGTCACTGTATTCGCCGTCGTCGTCTGGCCCACGATGCCGAATCTGGTTCAGCATCCGCGGAACCAGTCCGTCGATCTTCGCGCCGCTATATCCGACTATTCCACACATCGATTTCTTTATACTCCCCAGGAAGCGATCGCCTCGCGTCCTTTGTCCGGATAAATTTTTGCCGGCACTCCCAACGCCATAGCGCCTTCAGGAAGATCCGACGTTACCACTGCGTGGGCGCCCACAATACAATTATCGCCGATGGTCACATCGCCTAATACGGCCGCGCCCGCAAAAAAGCAGCACTTGTTGCCGGCGCTCGGAAATTTGCGAATGGCGTCGGGATGCCAACTCTTTACCCCAAAAGTTACGCCTTGAAACAACGTCGCCTCAGAGCCAATCACAGTACCGCGGCCAACCACTATACCCACCGGATGGGCGATGAAAAGAGCCGGACCGATGTTGGCGTTGAATTCGATGTCTGCTCCCGTGATAGCCACGCTCAAACGCGACAGAAACCACGGCGGATAAATCCAGCCTTTTTCAAAAAGCCAATGACTGATTCGATAAAGCAACGCCGCTTGAAAACCGGCTTTGAACAGCAGACTTTCCCAGAACACGCGGCGAGCGGAAAACGGTTGACCGCGCAAAACGAAGGTCTGAGTGAATCGCGAAAGATCACTTTTGATTAAGTCTCTCAGGCTCATCGGGCGTTCGTCTGGTGTCGTTTCTCGCTCACGTTTTGCGGGATGGTCAAGCCTTCTCCCCCACCGTCCTGGGGCCTTTGGTCATCGTCTCAAACCCGTCGTGTTGTCGCCCAGCGCGCAGCGATTCAAAAGTCGCATCCGGAATGCAGACTTCGTTCCAATAGCGCAGCACCACAGCCTTCTGTAACGGCGGCTGTTTCACTTCGATTCCCAAACGCAAGAGATCGAAAATCATTTCGCAGTCATTGAATCCGTAAAGGTAACGAATACCGCTCGTGCCTGAGAACCGCGGATTGATTTCAAAAACGTAAGGCACGCCAGCGAGCAGACGGAATTGCAGATTACATGGACCAACCGCTCCGAGCGCTTCTACGATTTGCACCACCTGCTGGTTGAGTTTGTCGTCCGCAACGAGCTCCGTGCGATAGGTGGTCCCCTGAAGCAAATCACGCCGCAGGACGATGAGCGCCCGAACTTTCTTATCCGCGCCTGACAGAGTTGCTGCCGTAAGCTCCGCGCTGTCATCAGGCAAATATTGCTGCACAATCAAGTCAGGCACGAGTTGTGACGCCGCTTCCAACTCCAAACGTGACTGCACCAGAAAAACGTTGCGTGAACTAAATCCAGCGCGAGGTTTCACGATTAACGGAAACCCGTGGCGTTCAATCAGACGCTCCACTCCGTCTGCGTTGGTGGCCAACGTTGTATCTGGAGCCGGAAAGCCGGCGTTCCGCAAAAATTCCGCCGTCTGCAACTTGTCTGAACCAGTTAGGATCACGTCGAGCGGGTTAACGAAAACGCTCAGTCTCAGTTCCTGTTCCAGTGCTTCTTTATGAGTGCTAAACGATGCCAGCTCAGCCGGCGAGCAAACGTAGATTGCCTCCAACTGTTCTTTTCGCGTAATGCGGCGCAGTGCTCCGGGAAACGCCGGATCGCTGGTTCGCGGGGTTTGATAATAACTATCGACAAGCGAAAAGCCCGCCGACAGCGGCTCCATATCGATGCCGACGATATGAAATTTTTTACTCCCGGCCCGCAGCGCTTTGAGCACACCCTGGCCCACATTGCCACCGATCCCCGTGATCAAAACTCGATGGCTCATCTTTTAGGCGTTCATCTCCTGCTTTAGCTTTCTGAGTCCGCTGGCCAGATCAATTTCAGGTCGGAAGTTCAACTCGCGTCTGGCCTTGCTGATATCAAGCTTCAGTCCGGAATCTTTGTCCGGCTGGTCGTGCTGAAAAACAATTTCGGCAGTATCGCCGGTGAACACGTGGCTAACGGTTCGAGCTAAGTCAGCCATGGTAACGGGAACGCCGGTTCCGACATTGTAGACGCCGTTTGCGCGTTTCTGAAACGACAACAGAATTGCGCGTGCGGCATCGTCGCAATGAAGAAAATCCTGCGTTCTGGAACCCTCGCCGAAAAGCAGCAACGGCTGTTGCTGCAGTGCTCGATTGATCATGAGCGGTAAGACTGTTCCCTGATACTGGCCGTGCGCATAAAGCGAACTCAAACGCAATGAGGCAGTCGCAACATTTCTTGCCGCAAACGAGTTGAGCAGTTCCTCGCCGGCAAGTTTCGAAGCGCCGTAAAGATCGGCGGGCTGCTTTGTTGATTCTTCATTCAGGAAATCGTCTGATTGCGTATACACAGATACTGACGAGCTGTAGATTACCTGGGCGAGGTGGGACCAATTGCGGCTCTGCTCGAGCAAATGGGTCAGGGGCAAAAGATTGTCCATGAGCATCGTCGGCTGATAGCGCTCTTCAACCTGACGCGGGATCACTGACGCAAGGTGAACGACGTGCGTGATCGTATCGGGCAAGCTGGTCCAGAGTTGTTCGTCGCGGAGATCGCCGGTGACGACTTCAGTGTTGTCGTTTTCGTGAACGTTTTTGTTGTTTCGAGTTACCAGGAGTAAACGGCAATCCGGAATGTTTTGCGAGAGGCAAGAAACAACTCGCGAGCCGAGTAGCCCGGAAGCACCGGTGACGAGGACTACTGGTTTTGATTCGTGGCGGCTTTGCATCAAAACCAATTTTAACTGCTCAAAGGAACATAGCTTCCCGGGCGTGATCCCTCATGCAGTGGCGAAGCCGCGTGGGCCGCGTGAACACTAACGCGCGGATTCAACACTCGCTCAGTAACCGTGCCGGCAGACACGTCTACGATGTATTCAGATACGGTAGTGAACTCGAAGCTGCTGTCAGTCTTGTCGATGAAGATGTACTCAAAGATCAGGATCGAGTCAGCCGGGCAGGGGACCGTTCGCGCGTAGCGCAATAGCCGTTCGATGAAAAGCGCGTTGTTACTTGGATAGTACTTCAGCGTCGTGAAGAGACAGGTCAACGTGATCGACTCACCGACGTGACTAAAACGCACGCTGCCGGCGCGCCAGCCGTAAAGGGAAACCAGCGCGCGCTCGCCGCCGTCTCGTGGCTGCACGTAGACATTGGGAAAGAAGTTGATCAGGTCAATGGTGAAGACCCGCCACATGATGATGCCGAAAAAATTCGTATAGACTTCCAGGATGCGTTGCAATGGCTGTGGCAGCGACTTTCGCGCGAAAAAATTAAAGTAGATCCCCGCGAAAGCGAACGGCAGCAGAAAGAGATAAGCCCACAAAAGAACCGGCAGCACCTCGTTGATAACCCCGACTGGCCCGGCATTCACTACCGGAGCGGCAGATATCAACATTCCGGCCAATTGATCTCCCATGCTTCCTGGATAAAAAAACAGCACGCCACACAGCATGACCATGTGGCAAAGCAGCGCGAGCCGGATGTGGGTCGCAATGAAGAAAAAACTCACGATGATCAGCGCGGCCCCGATGAACCGCATTGGCGGAATCAGCATGAACACGGCGGCTACGACTTCGGTGGTCCAGGCCAGATGATTCAGCAGCTTGATCACGAAATGGTTCGGCGACTGTTTGCGATAGAAACGCCACCAGTAACCCCATTCAGGATTTACCAGTCCGAGTTCCATCCCATGATTGCGCGGAAAGCCGGCAGTGCACTTGTAGACGCCGGCAGAAAGAATGATGAAAGCGAAATCCACTTGCAGCACCAGCAGGGTCAACGGTCGCAACTGCGGCGCGTAGTGGGTTGTGTATTCCAGTAGCAGAACTGCGGCGGAAAGCCAGTAAGTCATGAAGCCCGGCGCACCCATGCCGCGAAGTACACCCTTCCAGCGCATGTGAACGAAAAAGTAACGACAAAGCAGCAGGTTGACGAGCGCAGCCCACACTGTCCACTTGCCAAAGGTCAGCAACAACGCGCAAAGAAACCACGTTGCCATGACGAATGGATAAGCAAAGGGGTTTTGTAATACGTCGACGTCCCATGAAGACTTGGCGTAACCGCGCCAACGTTCACTCATGAAAAATCTGCGACTGTGCGGCAGTAACAGGACGAGATGGCCTAAGAGCAGAACTCCGTAGACCACGCGGAACAGTGACTGTGCGTTGAGGTTTAGTTGAGGGAAGAGACCGTCAGGAGATAGCAGTGAATTCATGACTGCGCAATAGCATCCGGGTCAGCGGCCAGCGGGTGCGAGGCTTCAGATCTGAGGCGACGGACCATTGGTCTAATGCCTCGTTCTAGGCCCGGGGCTCGTAGATTTGCACTTCGACGCCGAGGTCTTCTCTCATCACCTGCTTCAAGTGATCGCCTGAGGTGCGCAGAACTTTCAGCCAGCCGTGTTCCCAATCGCGTATGCCGGCGAACCAGGCAGAACAACCCCGGCAGGGAAAGCATTCAGCGCCACGTCCTTCGAGGTGCATCTTGCGATACCAGTCAAACATCTCGCCGCGCCAGATTTCTTTGATTGAAGCATCGTTCGCGTTAGGAAAAAATTCTGACGAACGGAAAGAGATGTCCTGACCGCAAAGAGATATCCGGCCCAGCGTATCGACATTGAGTCGTTCAAACGGCCAGACGCAGGGCTGTTTCTTCTCGGTCGGCAAGTCAGCGTACAAATGTTTGTCGAGGGCCTTGCCCGGCGGGATCGTAGTGTTGTCGTCCCAGGTCAAAAACTTTCTGGTGATTACTTCATCAACGCCGATCTCGTGCAACCAGAAATCAACCGTCTGTTCGAGTTTGCCCTCAATCGAATCCTGTCGAATTATTGAAACTACGACGCGCGTGGGCGCCTGCAATTCTTTTCGTAGTTCCAGAGCGGCGCGCACATTGGAGACTTGGTTTTGCCAGTACTCCTCGGGCGATTTTGTCATGCCGCCGCGTGGCGGGCGCAACTCCGAATAAAGTTCCGCGTCGCCCGCATCCATCGAAAATTCGATCAGATCGATACCAGCACGAATCACGCGTTCGAGTTTTGTCCGATGACCGGCCGAAGGGCCGAACATGGTGCCGTTGGTGTTCAACCAAACGCGCGCGCCTCGTTCTTTGGCATACTCGATCATGTCGACCAACTGCGGGTGGAGCATCGGCTCACCGCCGCCGGTGCAACGCATCCAGGCGCCATACTCGCCGGCCTCATCCGCAATGCTCTTCCAGAGTGACACCGGAAACAGCTCGCCTTTATTGGCGCGGTAAAACTTGCGGATGTCAGAATTCCCGTCCGTGTAAGGACACATCGGGCAGCCGAGGTTGCAGGGATAAATGATCGACATGACGATCATTAGCGGAAACTCTTCGGCGCCTGGTCTGAGGCCGTACTGCTTATCTTCTAAGACTTCCATGTTCGCTATCTTACCCTTGGATTAGGATCGTTGTCCCTCCCGCTGCGACGGAGGGTTGGGGATGGGGCTAACTTGCTCTAAACCCTCTCCCCACCCTCTCTCCCAGAGGGAGAGGGAAAATTCAAGATTAGAGATGCTCCTTCGGCGTGCGCAAGGAGACATCGTAATTGTAGTCCTGCTGCAGATCTGCAAACTTCTTTGGCAACAGAAAGAGCATCCCGTCGGTCAGGGAATACTGGGTCCCGCACTGCGTGCACTGCTGCGTTTCAGTCAATTCTCTGTGGCACTCGGGGCACATCAGGAAATTCTCCCCGGCTGCGGGCGAGTAGTGCCGGCTACGGCAGACGTAAGAAATAAACGAGTCGGTCGCTCGATCCTGGTGCTGGTCAAAATGGATCAGCAACCTGGCAATGTCTGCTGTTAGCGGCAGAACCAGCCACCGCAGAGATTTGGATAGCCACGGTCGCTTAAGAGTTGGCGGAGTTGGCGGACCATAACAACCCATCAGGTACGAGTACAGTCCAGCCAGAAAAAATGTGCGCTCACTCATGTAAGAAACCAAGTGCGTCACTTCGTAACTCTTCGCGACATATGCGTCCAGACTCGACCTCGGCTCCAGACTTTGCAGCGACTCTCGCTCAATCTCTCCCGCAGCTTTAGCAGAGTCTTCCAATCGTCTGCGTTTCTTAAGCACGTAGGGAACCGGCCAACCTGAGGCCCACGTCGGCGAGTTTTCATTGAACACTGCCTTCTCCGCGATGCGCGACCAAATCGCCAAAGTTTCTTCTTTGTGCGTTACGTGATGGAGAAAGTTGTTGGCCAGCAGCACCTGAAATGAACCTTCGCGAATCGGAGGATTCAAACAGTCGCTGACTACCGCTTGCTTCACGTGCGGTTTCGCCGAAGCCTTTTTCAAACTATAAGGCGACAGATCCAAAGCGACTACGTTGGCGTTTGCCGGAAAGACTCTTGATGAAAGCGTGCCGTCGCCAATGGCCACTTCGAGGATTCGATCGCCCTGGTTGAGTAGTTTTGGAAGTTCAGTTTCCAGGCAGGCCAACTCAAAAGCCTTGCACACAATTGGGTACAAGTGAAATGGATATTGCTCGACAAAGCTTCCCACCTGGCCTTGAGCCAGCCGGGTAAATTCATTCGCTTTGGAGCGCTTGACTAAGAGATAAAGTCTGAGCCAGACCTCAAGCGAGAAGGTGGTAACCAATATGGCGAAGGTTCTGGCAGCCGGCTCAAGGACCTTGTTGAGGAAGGTGTTGAACTTGATTCTAAGACGCCACTTTAGCGGGTAAGACGCAGTTTGCGGTGCGGTAACCGCAGCAGCTTTTCCGGCGTCGTTCAGACTCCGGACGTGATCGACATACCCCAGATTGATCTCTTCCGCATTACCCATGAGCTAGTTATAACCCTTTACCTGTCACTTATGTTTGTCAGTTTACGAGGACGCCGGACGCGCGGCGGGCTCGAGTTCCCAATCAAGCCTGGGACTGATGACGCCTACCCGTGACTTCGGCATGTATGAGCCTACACCGCTCGGATTCTCAACGCCAAACGACAACGCGTATTCGCAGTAGTCAAGTATCTCGACGTTGCCACCCGTGGTCCGGGCCGCAAATAACGACAGGACCCACTGCCCGGTATTGAACAGGCCCTCCGGAAAATGGCAGGTCGACTTGTAGGCCCCCGGCTCGCGCGGGTTGGACGCGTAAATGTCAACGTCCCCGTCCGTCGCTGCCATAATGTCGGCGCCATCACGGGTGCTGATGGAGAACCCTACCCAGACCAGCGTCGTTTTCTTTACTTCATATTCAATTTCAATTGAAAAGGGTTGTTGTGCATCGAGCACTGCGGCGACTTGGTTTTCGTGATTCAGGATGCGACCAGACGTGATGAAGACGCGACTGTCAGCCGGCGCTTCAGTCCCGTTCCGCGTGTAGCTTGCTAATGCATTTCCTCGTGCGCTCAGGTAAGACTGAATCACCTCATCGCTTGGCCCTGTTTCTCTGAGGCGACCATCGTCCAGCCACAAAGTTTTTTTACAGAGCCGGCTGACTGTGGACATGCTGTGGCTCACCAGCAAAACAGTTCGTCCCTGTCTGGTTACATCTCTCATCTTGCCCAGACATTTTTGTTGGAAGGCTGTGTCGCCTACGGCCAGGACTTCATCGAGCACCAGAATCTCCGGCTCCAGATGGGCGGCAACCGCGAAGGCGAGGCGAACGTGCATACCGCTGGAGTAAAACTTAACCGGCGTGTCGATGAACTTTTCGATCTCCGCGAACGCGACAATCTCGTCAAACTTTCGTCTGATCTCCGCGCGAGCCATGCCGAGTATGGCGCCGTTCAAAAAAATGTTCTCACGCCCGGTCAACTCGGGATGAAACCCTGTCCCTACTTCGAGCAGGCTGGCGATGCGACCGTAAAGTTGGACCCTACCGGAAGTAGGCTCGGTGATTCGCGACAGAATTTTGAGCAGGGTGGACTTACCGGCGCCGTTTCGGCCGATGATGCCAATGACTTCTCCGGGTGAAACTTCGAAGCTGACGTCACGAAGCGCCCAGATTGTTTCGGCAGCCGGAGACGAGTTTCCCGATTGCATCGCGGCGCGCGCCCATTGTGCCAGCGCGTCGCGCAGCGTCGAGTAAGATGCCCGGTGCGCACCAATCTGGTACTTCTTGCTGAGACCTTCAACTTTGATTACTGGTTCCATGCGATCTCAGATGATGTCGGCGAAGTCTTTCTCCATCCGGCGAAACGCGAAAGCCGAGACCAAGAGCAGTACCAACGTGACAATGATCGAAGTCAACAGAGCTCTTCCAACTCCTTCACGAGCGCCAAACAAAGCAGAACGAAAGCCGTCGATGATTCCGGTCATCGGGTTGAGCGCGATTAACCACTGCCATTGTTTCGGCACCAGCGTAGTTGGGTAAATCACGGGCGATGCAAACATCCAAATCTGCACGAGGAACGGTAACGCATGACGAATGTCGCGATACTTCACGTTAATCGCTGAGAGTAACAGGCCGACACCGAGCGCCAGCAAGGTTACGAGCGCGGTGAGTGGCAGCAACAACAGCAGCCGCCAGGTAATCTCAACGTGGTAACCCAGCATTAAGATAACGAGGATGACTGACGACAAGGCGAAGTCGACCAGTCCTGCAGCGATCGCCGCCGCGGGAATAATCATCCGCGGGAAGTAAATCTTGGTGATCAGGTGTGAACTGCTGACGAGGCTGTTGCCGCTAGTCGTGACAGCGTTTGCGAAATAGGTCCAGGGAAGTAAACCAGCGAAAGCAAAAATTGAATAAGGAACGTTTCCGGTACGGCTGTTCAAACCGGCCAGCCGGCCAAAGAACAACGAAAAGATCAGCATCGTCGCCAATGGTTGGACGACTACCCAGAGCACGCCCAGAAAGGTTTGTTTGTAACGGACCTTCACGTCGCGCCAGGTCAGGAAGTAGAGCAACTCCCGGTAGGCCCAGATGTTTTTTAAGTTGAGTGCCTGCCACGAGCCGCTGGATTCAATCGTCGCTATCGGCTTTTCAGGCAGCTTGTCAGACGAGATCGGCGCAGGTAGAGGGTGAACAGCTTTGGTGGTGGTAGTTGAGTTCAATGCGCTGACACGAGACGTTTATGGATGATTCCGTCCAGGATTTTGTCCGGGCCAACTAGAAGTTCGGTGCCCAGCAGGACGGACGCTTGTAAAACGAGGAGTCTAGCCAGCGCCTTTCACGGGGTCAAGCAGGGTGTTTCCCGGAAGCGGCCAGGTCGTAACGCAAACTGTCAGTTTGCGTAGGCGTTGAATGCCACTCGTCCACGCAAACTAACAGTTTGCGCTACAAGAGCTGGGTAGGAGATGTCTTCAGTCACGGAACGCGGACAGCATTGAACGTGCCAATCCGAGTCCGATACTTAACCGGGCTTTCTTCCTCGTCGATGCTGGTGATAAAAATCACTCCGCCGGAAATGGCATTGTTTGACGCAATTTTACCCTTAAAGATCAGGGTGCCAATCTCTCGACAACAGGTACCCAGCGGCATCTCTGCGTCACCCGAAAAACTCACGCGGCTGTTGGTTAGTTCGCTCCAGACTGCCGGCGCCAGCTCCGGCACTGGTTTATCATCAAGCCCCGTGTCCAGCAGCGAGAAGGAGCCCCGGTTTTTGGCGCTCGCCTCAAAAATCAAATTCTTCTCCGCGTCGCCTTCAAAGTGAAACTTCACTCGCCAACGACCAGCCAGACTCGCAACTTGCGGTGGTGTTGATGGCGACTGGGCCAAAGTCGGGAAAGCAATTGTCTGACCGACTAACGACAATAAGAACAGGAAATTGAAGAACAGCTTGGTTTGCCTGCGCATTGTTAACTCCGAGGGCTGACTAGCTTCAGAAGGGGAGACGTGAAAAGGCGGCCAGCGAAAACATAACACTGGCCGCCTTTTTGGTTAAAGCGTCGGTTCTCAGCATCCAGTCAAGCTATGACCAATTGGTCTACCTGACTGTTGACCGTCGACCGGCGACTGTTCCTGTTTAGCTACCTGGGGCAGCGTTGGAGCAACCAGCGCAACCATCGGTGCCGTTAGCCAGGATCGAGTTGTTGGTGAACGTGTTGACTACACCGTTGGTGCTGACCAAAACGCCATTGCCAACGTTGTTATCAATCTGGTTCTGCGAGATCTGCACACCGGAACCGCCGGCGTTGCCGACATTGCCGGCGCGCACGCCATTGGCGCCGTTGCCCGAGATTTGGCTGGACCAGACCGAGATGCCCGCAAACGACGCTCCCGCGGCATCACAGAAAACGCCGTTGGTGGTGTTGTTCGAGAACACGCTGTTCCGCGCCGTAAAGCTGGCGCCGGATCTGGCGTGCAGGCCGTTGCCGTTGCCGGACAGACGGACCCGGTCAAGTGTGCCGCGGACGCGCAAACTGGCCGAGCTGGTAGTGGCACTGATGCCATCGCCAACGTTGTCGCGGATGACCGTGTTGGTGCAATGGAAGTTCATGTCACTGCTCTCGTTGATGAGAATGCCTTCGTTCGCGAATCTGAAGATCACGCAATCTTCAACGTTCACGGTCTTGGCCTGCAGAATATTCATGCCTCTAATGCCGTTGCAGGCGCCGTTGATCGTGAGACCACGAATCGTGATCACATCGGTGGCGGTCGCGTTGACAATGACGCCGGTGGTCAGCGAAGCGAGGATGCCGGCCAAAGTGCCCGTGCCGTCGATGGTGATGGATTTGGTGATGGTAACCGCGCCGAAACCACCTGGATCAAGCGCATCGATTTCTCCGCAATTCGCCGTCTTGGAAATGGCGCCGGCAAATGTCTTACAGGGGGCGGTGCGGCTGCACGGGTTGGCATCGTCACCGACGCCTGACACCCAGGTGCGCGTCGCTTGCGCGTTCGCCAGGGACGCGAAAGCGCAGGTGAAAACTAATACTGCAAATACTTGTAAGGCCTTCTTCATTTGGAGTCTCCTTTTAGGTCTTTCGGGTTTGGTGGTCAGTTTAAGTGCTACGAGTTCGTTAGTAAATAGCCAGGCTAGGCTTCGCCGGGCCGTTAGCGGAGCTTTGATATGCCCCGTTGGAGTTAGGACCGGCATGCATCGTGGGATCCATGCCGGCCCACTAATTACGGCAGCAAAGCCCACACTGCGGGCCAAGCAGCTTTAAGCTGGGTGTCGTAGTGGATTGCGCCACTATTTCCGATTATGAGCGTCTTACCGGCAAAGGTGCCGAACAGTGGGGCCGATCCCGAAAGATTCAGGCCTGTGTTCGGAGAATAGATCAACGCGTAGACGCTGACG
The DNA here is from genome assembly GCA_035472495.1 of Pyrinomonadaceae bacterium. GTDB lineage: Bacteria > Acidobacteriota > Blastocatellia > Pyrinomonadales > Pyrinomonadaceae > PSRF01. The sequence continues at coordinate 154,633 of DATIPD010000015.1, forward strand.
CTGTTGCCGAGGACTATCCCATTGCTTCCGCTGTAACTCGACAGGATCCGAAGATTACTGGGAATCTGCGTCGTGTTGTTTAGGTTAGTGGCGCCGCTCGTGTTCAAAGTGCCCGTCATCTTGATCACGACGGGTCCGTTGACCTTGAGTTGCGCACTGTTGCCTAGAGTTACGTTGTGGAAGCAGTAATTACCATTCGCCAGGGTGGCAATGTTTACGCCACTCAGCGTCAGGTCACCAGTGGCTGCGTTATAAGAGTAGGTTCCACTTATCCCACTATTCGAGCTGAACGGCGAGCATGCTCCCACCGCAGGTAGGGTCATGACCGGCGCCAACGCGTTATTGGTTCTCGTTCCCAGCACCGTCGCACTGCCAGAAGTGGTGACAGTGGTTCCCGCTGTTGCATTGCCGGTTACCTGGGCTGAACCTGTCATGCTGACATTCGCTCGGGTTGAGCGCACGTTGCCCCATACCTTCGCACTTCCTCCCATAGTGATAGTGCCGTTGCTCAGGATATTGGCCAGACTGCCCTTCGAGGCGGGATAGCCGCCGGCTGAGCTGTAACTATCTGCGTAGCCTGAGCCGCTCATCGTAACGCTGTCCAGACCGATGAGTGAGGTCAACGCTACAGTGACGGTAAAGGAGCACTGTGCGGAATTACCGGCACCGTCAGTAACTCTGAAGGTGTTGGTAGTAGTGCCAGCCGGGAAGGTGGCTCCGCTAGGTAATCCTGCGATCTGCGTAGTGGTCGCACCGCAATTGTCTGTGCCCACCGGCGTCGTATAGGTAACCACGGCGCCATTCACTGCCCCGTCGTAATCGGCAACGATGTTGGCCTGACAACTGATTGTCGGCGGAGTGGTGTCTACTACGGTAACCGTTTGAGTTGCCGTGCCGATATTGCCAGCGGCATCGGTTGCCGAGTAGGTAACAGTTGTTGTTCCCGTAAAGACATTGCCGGCGGGAACACCGCTACGTGTGGTCGATAGAGAACCCTGGCAGGCGTCGTTTGCGCTCGCCGTGCCCAGAGTTGCATCGCTGACCGTTACGGAGCAGGTAGTATTACCTGGACCGGTGTTGACGGTAACGTTCGCCGGCGCTGTAACTATCGGCGGTGTTGTATCCCTGACGATAACCGTTCGTGTAACGGGCGCCGCTGCGTGTCCTGATGGATCAGTGGCGTTATAGGTGATCGTGTAGGAGCCGACAACGTCGCGGTTGACACTGCCCGAAGCGGTTGCCGGGAAATCACCGGCACAAGCATCGTGCGCGACTGCGCCTAGCTCAGTGTATGTCCCGGTGTGACATTCGACGTAGGTCGGATTGGGGCCGTTCAGCGTGATCGTCGGAGCCGTGTTATCTGCTTCGACTGTCACGGTGCGGGTCTTGGAAGTAGTGAACCCGTTGGCGGTTGCCGAGTAAGTAATACTGTAGATTCCCGGCGTATGAGAATCCACAGTTCCAGTTGTGGTGACGGGAATCGACGTGCCACAAACTTCAGCAGTCGCCCCCGGATCGGTAAACGGGCCGCATTCGATTGTCATTTGATCGTCGCCGTTCAAGGTGACGGTGGGCGGCACGTTCGAAGTCGCAGGTTGATCAACCTCGTCTTCGTTGAAGTTGCCGACGATAACGTCGCGGTGCGACGTCGCAGTGTGCGTACCGTCGGTAGCCGTGTAGGTCACCGTGTAGGTTCCAGCCACGTTTGTATTTACCGAAGTCGCTCCGCCTGGGCCGGAGATGGTCGTTGTTACCGGTTTGGCACCGGCGCAACCATCGTTTGCCGAAACGCCGGGATCGACGAACGGCGAACATGAGCCGGTCGCAATGCGGTACGGATTAGCGCCGTCAACCGTAATCGAAGGCGCCTCAGTATCCTCAACAATCACAGTTCGCTCGGCTGACACTGAGTTGGGATCTTCGGTGGCGGTGTAGGTCAACGTGTAAGTTCCAGCCGGAGTGTCCCTGTCAATCGTGGGACCGGAAACAGTTACCGGAACGCTTTGACCGCTGCCGTTGACCGCGGTAGCACCTGGGTCGCTGAAGGTGGCGCCGCATTCAACCGTTAGCGGGTTTGCGCCCGTTACCGAAATCGAGAGCCCACCGGGATTGTTAACTGTAACTTGGAAAGTGCTTACATCCCCGACCTGGGCGACGCAAATCACCGTCGTTGAACCAACGTCAAAGAACGAGCCTGAAGCTGGATTACAACTAATAACCGGAATAGTCTGTCCACTTTCTGGGTCAGTGAATGCGGTACCGCAATCGCCGGAATAGCTTGGAGTCGTGTACGTGACGACGGCGCCTGCCTGACCGGCGTCGGCATCAACCGTAATGTTGTCGGTCGATGCGATCATACAGGGTGACCCGACGACCGTGCCTTCCGCGGTTGAGCTGTTGTTATCAGTGTTCGAATCGGGCGTGGTGCTGGAAACCGAAGCGGTATTTGAAATCACAGTGCCGCCGGAAACAGCGCCGATTTGGTAGGTGGCGACAAATGTCGCGGTCGCCCCTCGCGCCAAACTTGCTATCGTGCAGGATGTACTGCCAGAAGTGGCGCCCGCGGTCGGATTGGTGCAGGTAAAGACTGGGCCTGAAAGTTGATCGAAAGATACGAAACTCGTGTTGATGGGAATGCTGTCTGACAGGTCAACAGCCGCAGCCGCATCGGGGCCGGCGTTATCAACCTGCACTGAGAAAACAACCTGACCACCGGCGGAAAGACTGCCGGAGATCATGCCCTTCGAAACGATGACGTCAGCTTTGGGATTTGCCGCGTCGATCACGGTGAACGTCGCGACAGCCTGTACCTGGCCACCATTTGGATCGTAAAGAATTACGCGCCAGTCGCCCAGCGCCGAAGCAGCCGTTAGCGTGAACGTGCTGGTTCCGGACCCAACCGGGCTATTCTGCGCCACGAGGAAACTTGGGTTGGACCAGAGAATGCGCCAGGCCGGTTGCGTCCCAGTAACTTTGGCGCAAACCGTCTTATCTGTATCTTGAAGATTGAAAACCGACTGCGGAGTTGAGCAGTCGCTATTATAAACCGTTACGGTTGGTGCCGCGGGCGGCGGGGGAACCATAAACAGAGAAGAAAAGTGCTCGATGCCAAGCGCAGGTAAACCATGGACTGCGGTTTCACCTGAGACTTGCGTAATGGCCGAATCAGTTTTCTGACTCGCTTTTTGGGGGCCGGACGCGCTTGAACTCCAATTAAGACCAGTTACGATGAGTCCAGCGAGAATTAAAATCACAAGCGCACGCAGCGGTACAGACCGATAGGGGAACTTTAGGATATTACGGTGATCGCCTGTGTTACCAGACTTGGTTTTGGGCGGCAGGTTTGTTTTCATTAGAGGCTCCTCTTTTCAGGACGGGTCGTTTGCCCGTTTGCAACTAAGGGTGTTACGAAGACGATAAGAGCAAGGAATCGTGTGAAGGCTAGAGAAGCGAGGTGCGCATGCCGATGGCCAAACCCTGCGGTAAAGGGAACAACGCGAACAACGGGGGCGGCTGACTGTCATCGGGGGCGTCTCTAAATCTCTGGCACTAGATGCGAACTTACGGCGTCAAAAAACGGAGTGGCGCTAAATGCGCTGAAAGAAAAAATGAGTTACGTACTGGGCGTCTTTTAGTATTCTGGAGTTTCTCTTTAATCAGAGTTCCGCACGTGAGTGGTTACGTCTCATGGGAAGCGTCGGGGGAAGGCTTCATTTGGGTCCGGGCAATTCCTCAAGCGCTGGTACGAATGAGGGTTTAACTTAACGGCCGTCAAAAAAAAACGAGGACGGTGTAATAGACCATTTTATTTCCTAAGTCAACAACATTTTGAAAAAGGCCTTGCATGCATTACGCTTGTTTTTTCATGGGTTTTTTCTAATTTGGCGGCTTTTTATTAAGAGTTCTTGACTGGTCGATCAACCAAAAAAAATTATGGGTGAAATCTTTGTTACCGGTGGCGCGGGGTTCATCGGGTCGGCTTTCGTCAGAATGATTCTGGCTGAAAGTGAATACTCAGTAACCAACTTCGACGCCCTAACTTATGCGGGGAATCTGGACAATCTGGAGGGGCTCGATGGTGTGCGCCACAGATTTGTGCATGGCAACATCGCTGACGCAAATGCGGTCCTTGCCGCCCTCCAGCCAAATACGTTTGCGATAGTCAATTTTGCGGCGGAATCACACGTCGATCGCAGCATCGCCAACGCCGCAGAGTTTCTACAGACTAATATTGTTGGCACCCAGGTGCTGCTCGACGCCGCCCGGGCTCAGGGCGTGAAACGTTTTGTGCAGGTTTCGACCGACGAGGTCATGGGCAGCTTGCCCGAAAGGGCCGACGCCTTTTTTACCGAGAGTTCCCCATTTTCTCCCAACAGTCCGTACGCGGCCTCCAAAGCAGCCGCCGAGCATTTAGTGCGCGCAGCACATCACACCTTCGGGCTCGACACCGTGGTAACTCGTTGTGGCAATAACTACGGGCCCAGGCAATTCCCCGAGAAGCTTCTGCCCCTCGCTTTATCAAATGCACTCAACGACAAACCAATCCCGGTGTACGGCGACGGACAAAACGTAAGGGATTGGATTTATGTTGACGACCATTGTCGTGCCATTTTGTTGGCGCTGGAAAAAGGAGAGCCGGGAACCGTTTACAACGTTGGCGCGCGCAATGAACGCCATAACCTGGAAGTGATTGAGTCTCTCTTGAAGGCGGTCGAGAAACCTCGCTCGCTGATCACCTTTGTGAAAGACCGACCGGGACACGATCGCCGCTACGCAATAGACCCATCGCTGATTGAAACGGAGTTGGGCTGGTCGCCGCAGGAAACCTGGGAAACAGGTTTGCACAAGACGATTCAGTGGTACACCGAAAACAGTCTCTGGCTGGAGCGCACCCGCAGCGGGGCATATCAAGACTATTACCAAAAACAATACGGCGCAGAGGTGAGTGCGAATTGAGAATCCTGGTCACTGGTGCGGGGGGAATGGTTGGGAAAGCTGTGAGCGAATTCTGTCGTCTAAACGGCGACGAAGTTTTCTCGTACGACCATGCGCATCTTGATATCGGCAGCAGCGAACTGGTGAGTAGTACGATTAAGCGAGTTAATCCTGACGTTGTCATCAACTGCGCTGCGTGGACCGACGTGGATGGCTGTGAATCAGATCGCGCGCGCGCCTTCGCTGCCAATGCCCGTGGGCCCGAAAATCTTGCTAAAGCCGGCCACGAAATAGACGCGAAGCTAATAACAATTTCTACTGACTATGTGTTTGATGGCCGGAAGCAGGGCTTCTACACCCAAGCGGATGAGCCGTCCCCGGAAAGCGTTTACGGCGTAGCGAAACTTGAAGGAGAGAAACTGGCCCTGGCGGCCAATCCAAAAACCATTGTGGTACGCACGGGTTTTGTCTTTGGCGCGGGCGGAAAAAATTTTCTCAGCACCATAATAGACCGCGCAAAATCGGGGGCTAAACTCAAAGCAATTAGCGACGCATACGGTACTCCCACTTATGCTTCCGATCTCGCTGTTCGTTTACGAGAACTGGCGGAAGCAGATTTCGGCCAAGTGGTGAAACTGGAATTGCCTAAAATTTTTCATGTGGTCAATTCCGGGCCAGGAGTGAGCTATGAGGAGTTTGCCCGAGCGGCGCTGGAGCTGAGTGGATTCGCCAGCTTGCCGCTTGAGACGGTAGCGATGAACAGTCTGAATCGACCGGCGCCGCGACCGCAGAATTCGCGCCTAAAATGCCTGGTCTCGCCAGCTATCGGACTGGAGCCGCTCCGTTCCTGGCGCGAGGCCTTGAGGGCATTTGCTGCCCTGGAGACTCACGTACAAGGAGTAAGCCCCTGAACGATGCGCCACTTAGCTTGCCAGTGGCGATGCGTCTGCTATTATTCTGTCATTAACGGGTTTAATGAATTTGAGGTCTGGAATTACAAATGTCCCAAGACAATCGCCTTCTGCCAATTAACGCGCTTGACCGCAGCATCGATCGGCCGTTGACCGATCTTGCTCAAGCCAAACCTTACGGAACGTCGGCTCTGGAGCCTTCCAGCTTTCGCGACTATCTATTTGTCATTCTGAAGAGAAAGTGGTTGATTCTCAGCCTCGTTCTGGTGGTCACTTCGTTGGTTACTATTCAGGCCTTCCGCGCCCCCTCGATTTACGCGGGAGAAACGGTTATCCGCATCGAGCAGAAAGCACCGAACGTCCTGACGACCAAAGAAGTTGTCATCGCTGGACAGGGCGACCCGAATTTCTGGGGCACGCAATTGAAACTGCTTGAGAATCCGGCCCTCGCGCGTCAGGTTGTGCTCACGCTCGATCTGCAACACAACCCGGCTTTCTTTGGTGGACAAACACAAGGCGGCGTCTTCAATTCGCTGCGGCGCATTTTTTCCAAGCCGAAGAAAGTAGATGCGGCGCCGGCAGCTGCGCCCGGCCTGACTGTTGTAGGCGAAAGTGAAGTCAGTGAAGGTTCACTGACACCGGAACAGTTGGCGGAACTTGAACCCTACGAAGACGCGATCATTGGTGGAGAATCGATCGAAACGGTTCCGCAAACCAATCTGGTGAGAATCAGGTTTGTACATTCAGATCCGGTCCTGGCCCAGAAGATAGCGAACACGCTGGCAGAAGTATTTGTAAACAACAACCTCGAGCGCGCAAATATTGGCACTTCCAAAGCTGAGGAATTGTTGGCGCGCGAGATAGCGAATCTGCAGGCCAAGATCAAAAAGGACCAGGAGGCTCGGTTCAACTACGCCAAAGAAAAGAACCTGCCTCTCGTTAATGATACGGCGGGAAATCTGGAAGCCGTTCGACTCTCTACTTTGAGTGCCCAACTCCTGGACGCGGAAAATACTCGCAAACAAATTCAGGCCGAACTGGCGGCGGCAAGGAACGAGAAGGATCCGTTCTCGATCCCCGACGTGAACTCGTCAGCCCGCGTTGATAAGTTGAGGGATCGCATTTCGGCGTTAAAGGAACGCCGCGAAGCGCTTTTGATTACCTACACCTCGGAATGGCCCGAAGTCAAAAAGATCGACGCGCAGTTGAAAGGCTTAGACGCGGAACTCGTCCGGGCTCCAACCGAGATTTTGACCTCCATCCAACGTCGCTACGAAGCCGCAGTATCAAAAGAGAATTTGCTGCGCAGTTCCTACGAACGACAAAGAGGAACCACCACTCAACAGACTCGCGATCAGATTGATTTGCTGTCGATGACGCAGGAACTGGAAACCAACAAACAGATTCTTAATACCCTGCTGCAGCGACAACGTGAGTATCAGGTAACAAATGGCGACAAATCGAATGAAGTAAGTATTGCGACCCTCAGTCGCTTACCGAAAGCGCCGATTGGTCCACAGCGTTTCCGCAATATTTTTGTCGCGTTCCTCTTGTCGCTGGTTGCGGGAATTGGTTTGGCGTTCCTGCTTGATTTCCTCGATGACACAGTGAAGACGGTTGAAGACGTTGATCGCTACCTGCACCTACCGGCCCTGGCCCTGATTCCGGCGGGTCGAGATCGCGGACGCTTGATCGGAGTTGGTGGACCAAGCGCGCCGGCGGCTTCATCGACGACCGCATTGGCGATGGTTTCCGATGCTCGTTCGCCGATTGCCGAATCGTACCGGCACCTGCGCACGTCGCTGTTGCTCTCTTCTGCCGGGCAACCACCGAAGACGATCCTGATCACGTCAAGCCAACCTTCTGAAGGAAAAACAACCACGGCCATCAATACGGCATTCATGTTGGCCCAAACCGGCGCGGAAGTACTGATCATCGACTGCGACTTGAGAAGACCGCGATTACACGCACACTTTGGCGCGCCGAACGGTCGCGGGTTGACCAACTGGCTTTCGGGCGAAACTGATATCGACGGCCTGCTGCAAACCTACACTTCGCACCAGAACCTTAAGTTTCTGACTTCAGGGCCGGTGCCGCCGAATCCGGCTGAACTTTTGGGTTCGGATGAAATGCGCAAACTGCTGGGTGTGCTAACCGAAAAATTTGCTCACGTGGTGATCGACTCGCCGCCGGCAATCTCTTTCACCGACGCGTCGATTTTGTCGACCATGGTCGATGGTGTGGTTTTGGTGGTCCATGGCGGCAGAAGTTCGCGCGCCGTCGTGCGCCGTGCGAAACAACAGTTGCTTGACGTCGGCGCGCACATCTTTGGCGTGGTGCTCAACAACGTCAAAGTTGAAACGCAGGAATACTACTATTCCGGTTACTACTCACCGGGTGAATACGAGGAAAGCGACGGCCCCGAAGGAACTTCAAGAGAAAACGCCGCCGGCTGAAGTTGGTTACGTTGATTTCGGATCGTTGGTCGGTCCAAAACTTAAGGACTGAAGGTCGGTTTACAGAGCCTGCTCGCAGTGATTTAGGGCTGCCGGCAGGCTCTGCTGCTCAGTGGGAACGAAATGATCAGAAAATCTTTTCGCGCGGAGCGTGAGTTTGGTCTGATTGTCGGCGCTGTGTTTGTCCTGCTAAGCGGCTGGTGGCTGTATCGCGGCAAGTTTCTTAGCGTCGCACCCATTACTTTGCCGCTCGGCGGTTTGCTTGTTTTGCTGGGCCTGCTGTGGCCGAGAATTCTGGTGTGGCCAAACAAAGCCTGGATGCTATTGGCCGAGGGACTGTCGTTCGTCACCACGCGCATCATTCTCGGGTTGGTTTTCTTTCTGGTGATCACTCCGATTGGGGTGATAAAACGGCTGACTGGTTGGGATCCACTGAGCCGCAGATCACCGCGTGGCGATTCTTACTGGCAACCTTATCCGGAGCGGCAGCGCGATCCCCGTCACTACGAAAAAATGTTCTGAAGGAGTTGAATGTCCAAGACGCAGGTCGTAAGTGAACTCTGGCAGTTCATGAGAGAGAACAAGAAGTATTGGCTGGCGCCGATTGTAATCACGCTGGTCCTCGTTGGCGCCTTGCTCGTTTTGGCAAAGGGCTCAGCCATCGCGCCGTTTATCTACACCTTGTTCTAGTTCGGAGAAACTGCGTGGTTAGTATTCTCGGCATCTCGGCGTTCTATCACGATTCCGCAGCTTGTTTGGTCGTCGATGGCGAGATTGTCGCGGCCGCTCAGGAAGAGCGTTTCACTCGCATCAAGCACGATCACAATTTTCCCGTTCAAGCAGCGCGCTACTGTCTCAGCGAGGCGCGACTCAGCCCTGACAAACTTGATTACGTAGCTTTCTACGACAAACCTCTGCTCAAGTTTGATCGTCTCCTGGAAACCTATCTCGATTACGCGCCGCGTGGCTTTAGTTCGTTTCTGAAAGCGCTGCCGCTCTGGATGAAGGAGAAGCTCTGGATGCCGGATCTGATTCGCACGGAACTGGCAAAGGCCGGCGGCGAAATAGATGAACGGGCCGCAAAAAAACTCGGAAAAAAGTTCGACTGGAAGTTGCTGTTTGGTGATCACCACGAGAGTCACGCCGCCAGCGCCTTCTATCCTTCGCCCTTTGAAGCAGCTGCGATCCTGACGATTGACGGCGTCGGTGAATGGGCCACCAGTTCGATTGGCGTCGGCAAAGGAACCGAGATCACGCTACTCAAGCAGTTAAAGTTTCCCGACAGTCTCGGGCTGCTCTACAGCGCTTTCACTTACTACACCGGCTTTCGGGTGAACAGTGGCGAATACAAGGTGATGGGTTTGGCTCCGTACGGTGAGCCGAAATACGTTTCACTGATCAAGGACAAGTTGTTGGAGATTCGTGACGATGGCAGTTTGAAAATGAATCACGAATACTTCAGTTACTCGCAAGGACTGCGGATGACCAACGGCGCCTTCGACAAATTGTTTGGTGGCCCGCCGCGAAAACCGGAGTCGCTGGTGACGCAGAAGGAGATGGACCTGGCGCGCAGTATTCAGGTCATCACTGAGGAAGTGATGCTGAAGATGACGAAGTTTGTGCACCAGGAAACGGGGATGAAAAAGTTGTGCATGGCCGGTGGCGTGGCTCTGAACTGCGTTGCGAATGGCCGCGTGCTGCGAGAGGTTCCGTTTGCCGATATCTGGATCCAACCGGCTGCAGGCGACGCCGGCGGGGCGCTGGGTATCGCGCTGGCTGTTTGGCATCGCTACCTGGGAAACAAAAGGACCAGTCCTGAAGCCGCGGGAACCTGGAAATCGCCGCAAACCGCGGGAGCCGCCAGCAACAATGGAAATTGCAGCGGACTCGCGCCTTACGCTGACGGCATGAACGGCTCGTATCTGGGACCGCGACACGACGAGCGTGAGATTGAAGAGTTTCTGCAGTCGCAAAAACTTTCATACAAAAAATACTCGCGTCAGGAATTGCCGGGCGCGGTCGCGGAATTGTTAGCGGCTGGCAAGATCATCGGTTTACATCAGGGGCGAATGGAGTTTGGTCCCCGGGCGCTGGGTGGCCGCAGCATCATTGGCGATCCGCGCTCACCAGAAATGCAGTCAGTGATGAACCTGAAGATCAAGTATCGCGAGAGCTTCCGTCCCTTTGCGCCGAGTGTTTTGCGCGAACGTGTTGCCGAGTGGTTTGAGTTAGACGTCGACAGTCCTTACATGCTGATCACTGCAGACGTTTCCGCGGCGCACCGGCGAAAGATGACGCCGGCGGAGGAATCGCTATGGGGCATCGACAAGTTGAATGTTAAGCGTTCAGAAATTCCGGCAGTAACTCACGTTGATTATTCCGCCCGGATTCAAACGGTGCGGCGCGAAACGAATCCGCTTTACTGGGAAATCATTGAGGCGTTTCGAAAGCAGACCGGTTGTCCGGTGCTAGTCAACACGAGCTTCAACGTGCGCGGCGAGCCGATAGTTTGCACGCCGGCCGATAGCTACCGTTGTTTCATGCGAACAGAAATGGATTACCTGGTTTTGGAAACGTGCGTACTTGATAAGAAAGACCAACCGAAATCTACAGAGAAAATGGATTGGAAGAACCAGTTTAAGCTCGATTGACTTGGCCAGCACCAGGAAGACTTCAGCGACGGCAACTGCTCTTCAAAGATGAAAATAAGCGTGATCATTCCGGTTCGTAATGAAGAGACTTCAATCGGCGACTTGATTAATGCTCTGCTCAATCAGACGCTGAAGCCGGCTGAGATTGTAATCACGGATGGCGGCTCCAGCGATGCGACTCCGGCGATTATTTCCGAATTCATCGCCAGCGGGGCGCCAGTTCGGTTGCTTCGCGAAACCGCGGCCTTACCTGGTCGTGGGCGAAATTTGGCGGCCGCCCAGGCCGCAAACGAGTGGCTCGCTTTCGTTGATGCTGGTACTAGTCCAGAACCAGACTGGTTAGAATTGCTGGCCCGGTGCGTTCAGTCTACTGACAATGTCGACGTGGTTTATGGTTCTTATGCACCGATCGCTAACACTTTGTTTAAGCGATGCGCCGTAATGGCCTACGTTACACCACCGGTATTGATTGAGAAGCAGTTGGTTTGGACTCGTTCGGTAGTTTCACTGCTGATGAGGCGTAGCGTGTGGCAAGCGGTTGGCGGGTTTCCGGAAAACTTGCGCTCCGGCGAAGACCTTCTTTTCCTGAACAAGATCGAACAGGGAAGCTTTCGCATCGCAAACGCTCCTGCCGCGTTGGTTCATTGGCAAGTACAACCGACTCCGTGGCTTACTTTCAAACGCTTCGTGATCTACGCTCGCAATAACATGAGCGCCGGTTTGTGGCGCGACTGGCAGGCAGCAATATTCATACGCTATTTCGTGGTGCTGATTTGCGCGCTCCCGATCCTATTCGTCGGGGCCAGATGGCTGCCCTTAACAGTACTTGTCTGGTTGTTGATGTTGGCAGCGCGCGCCGCTGTTCGGATCTGGCGCAATCGCGCTTGCTTTCCTGTCAGCGTCTTCGAGAGCATTTCTCGAATGCTGGTGCTGGTCCCGCTGATTGCTCTGCTTGATGCGGCAACATTCCTCGGCACGCTGCAATGGGCCGTTAAGGACAAGTTCGGCTTATGAAGCCTTTGCGCATTCTGTATGTTTGCTAATCTCGCGAGGAATTCAGAGCAGTCAACTCCAGGCATGAAGCCAGTCCGCACTTTGTATGTTTGTTATTTCGGTTTGCGCGAGCCATTGGTTCAGACGCAGGTGCTGCCATACTTGCGACAATTGCAGTCTGATCGCGTGCAAGTCAGCCTGCTCACCTTCGAACCACGTTTCAATGAAACCTGGACTGACGAACAAGTAACAGAACAACGAGCGGCTCTCAACGAACAGGGAATCTCCTGGCACTGCTTGAAATACCACAAATGGCCTTCGCTCCCGGCAACGCTTTACGACATGGCGCTGGGCGTTTGGACCATACTCGGCATAATGCGGCGCGAAGATGTCAGCGTGCTGCATTCGCGCAATCACGTGCCTGCGGTAATGAGCGCCGTCGCCGCCAGAATTAAAGGCGCGCGCCTCGTTTTTGACATCCGCGGCTTCATGCCCGAAGAATACACTGACGCTGGAGTTTGGCCTGAGAATGGTTACTTGTATCGGGGCATGAAGCGGATCGAACGATATCTGCTGCGAACCTCCGACGCGTTTGTTTTGTTGACAGAAAAAGCCAGGGAAATTGTTTTTCCTGGATGTACAGACACCGATCGCAACGGACGGCCCATTGAAGTAATTCCGTGTTGCGTTGACTTCGAGAGATTTCAAGGCGTTGCCACGATCTCAAAAGAATCGTTGCGCGACGAGCTCAAGTTAACTGACCGCCGCGTGATTGTTTACGTTGGCTCTTTCGGCGGCTGGTACATGACAGACGAAATGACCGAGTTTCTGGCGGTGGCGCGGCAGCAAAATCCCGCGACGTTTGCAATGATCCTGACGCAGAGTTCGCCGCAAAAGGTAGTTGAACGAATGTTGACTTTGGGTTTTCAACCGGAAGACTTTCTGGTTACGAAAGCCGCTCCCGGCGAAGTGCCGCGCTATCTCAAGGCTGCGGACATCGCCATCTCGTTTATCAGACCGTGCTATTCGAAACAGTCGTCGTCCCCCACGAAGATTGCGGAGTATCTCGCCAGCGGACTTCCAATTGTTTGCAATGCCGGAGTTGGAGATCTTGATAAACTAATCGACGAAAATCACGCTGGAGCGTTGCTGCAGGAGTTAAATCCGGATTCATATCGCAAAGCCCTCAGCGAGATCGACTGCTTACGCGAAGATCCGAATCTTGCAGAACAGCTGCGAGGCGTGGCGCGGCAGAAGTTTGACCTGGTCACCATCGGACGGACTAGGTATCGACGGCTGTACGACCGGCTCCTTAATCGCAATTAGTCAGGCGCTGAATTTTTTATGGAAGTGTTAGCTCTTATTCCCAATCAGCCGGGCCACTCTCCAGGCCAGCGGTCGAGCATTGAGCTTTGGGAAAGTGTGCTGGCGCCCGTCGGAATAAATATTCACTACGCACCTTTTGAAACGGTGCGCTTGCACGAGGTGCTTTATAAACACGGACACTACGCGACCAAAATCGGCGAAATGCTGCGCGCCTATGTCGAGCGTTTGAAACTGATGGGCGACGTCAAGCGCTTCGATGCGGTGTTCGTATATCGCGAAGCTGCTTTGCTGGGCCCGGCTATTGTCGAGAAGATGGTGGCGCGTCGCGGCGTGCCAATTATTTATCAGCTGGACGATCCTTTGTTTGTGCCCTACACAAGTCCGAGCAACGGCTATTTGTCTTACTTGAAATTCTTCGGCAAGATTTCGGAGATCTGTAGATTGGCCAAGGTGGTGATGGTCAACTCCACTCAGATTCGCGAATACGTTTCTCAGTACAACCAAAACATCTGGCAGGTCCCCAGCGTGGTCGACACGCGCCAGTATGTTTATCGGCCGGACTTGTTGGAACAGCAGACGGATGACGTTTGCATCGGCTGGAGTGGCAGCCCGACAACAATTGGGAATATTCGCGTGGTAGCTGGTGCCTTGCGAAAACTGGCTGAACGCGTCAAGCATCGCGTTCACTTGATTGGCGGTACCGAATTCGACCTGCCCGGCGTTTCTTATGTGGCGCAGCGTTGGTCAGCTGAAACTGAAGTTGAAGATTTGCGCAAGATGCAGGTGGGCATGGTGCCGCTGCCGTTGAATGAGTGGAACAAGCACAAATTTTATATGAAGACGGCGCAATACATGGCACTGGGAATTCCGCCAGTGGCAACTCCGCTCGGCTCAAATCCAGAAGTAGTGCAACATGGTGTGACCGGGTTTTTGGCGAATTCCGAAGAGGAGTGGGTCGAGTACTTGAGCAAGTTGATTCAGGATCACGACCTGCGAATGCAAATGTCGCGCAACGCTGCTGAAGTGGCCCGCGAGAAATACAGTTTGGAGAGCAACACGGAAAAGATCATCGCCGCGTTCAGGGCAGTTCTTAACTGAGCCTGCGTGGCGCGGGTTGGCAGCAAGCAAGTCGTTCTTGAGACCGGATGCAACGTCTAAGCAAATCCCGACTGGCAGTGCTCGGCGTGATTGCGCTGTTTCCGTCGTTCTTGAAGCGGCCGTGTTATCGCTGGTTTTTTGGTTACAAAATCGGCAAACGTGTGCGCATAGGTTTGAGCATTATCGACGTCGGCGAATGTCTGATGGATGACGACGTGGACATCGGGCATTTGAATCTAATCATCAGGACTAAACGGATTGAAATCAAAGACCACGCCAAGATTGGTCACCTGAACATCATTCGCGGCGGCGATGAAGTTCAACTCGGACGTTATGCGGAAATCATTCGGATGAACGAAATCAACTCCATGCCGGAACCCGATGTCGTCAATCCGATTGACCCGCGCTTCTTCCTGGGCGACGGCAGCATCATTACCGCTGGTCACAAGATAGACTTTACGGATCGCGTGACGATCGGGCGCCGGTCGATCCTCGGGGGACGAAATTCTTCGCTGTGGACGCACAACCGGCAACGCACTCGGCCGATTGAGATTGGTTCGTTTGCCTACATTGGTTCCGAGATTCGGATTGCACCAGGTGGGTCGGTGCCTTCAAAGTGCATCGTCGGCATTGGGTCAGTTGTGACGGGCGAACTTACCGACGAGGGTTATCTAATTGCGGGCGTACCCGCCAAGCCCGTAAAGGAACTGAGTGAAGAAGATCGATTTCTGATTGAGCGAAAGACCCGGCTGGATTTGCCGGATGACGTTTAGTTATCACTTGTAAACAATGAATGCTGTTCTGACATTTCTGTATCTCCTGATTTGCGTGGGGATGGTGATCTTCCTGCCGCCGTTGGTCGTTCCCTTTGCGGCTGACTATGGCGTGGTCACTCAAATCGACGTGGCCAAGGCCGTTCTGTTGTGTACCGCCCTGGCTGCAATCGTGGGTTTCTATGCTTACAAGAGAGAGGTAAACGGTCCGGCACTGCTGCGTTTGTTTGCGGCCGCGCTTATCGCGCGCATCATTATTGCCGCGGCAATTTTTGCTTTTCGTGGTCAGGATTTCTTTGGCGGTGACGCTTTAACTTACGACTACTTTGGCTACGCCCAAATGTTAGGTTGGGGTGGCGACTCCTACTATCAGAAGATCGCGGACCAATACGTTCAAGCCGGATTGGGTTCTGGGTGGGGAATGGTTTACCTGGTTGCCGGTGTCTATTCGCTAGTCGGCCGCAACATGCTGGCGATGCAACTCGTAAATTCTGTTTTTGGCGCGGCCACAGCGATCGTCATTTACCTTTGCGCGTTTCAAGTTTTTCAGAATTCGCGCGTGGCGCGCATCGCTGGTATCGCCGTCGCTTTCTATCCGTCACTCGTTCTTTGGTCGGCACAGGGACTCAAAGATGGGCCAATAGTTTTTTGTCTGGCACTGGCAATTCTAGCGACGCTCAAACTCGGTCAGAAGCTCACCATCAAATATATCGTCGTACTGATCCTGGTCTTGATCGCCTTAATAACCTTGCGTTTTTATGTCTTCTACATGATCTGCGTGGCTATAGGCGGAGCATTCCTGATCGGAATGCAGCAGGTAACAGCCAACAGTTTTGCGCGTCAGGTTACGGCCATGGTCTTGTTGGGTCTGGCGCTTACTTATGTTGGGGTGACTCGATCAGCATCGGCTCAGTTTGAGCGATATGGAAGTTTGCGGCAGTTACAGGTCAGCCGGCTGGATCTGGCGCGTTCAGCTGAATCAGGATTTGGTCGTGACGTGGATGTGTCGAGCACTTCAGGCGCGCTTTCGACCATTCCCCTGGGAATGCTCTATCTACTGTTTGCGCCGTTTCCCTGGCAGATCACTTCGCTGCGTCAAAGTATCACCTTGCCAGAAATGATCGCCTGGTGGGCTTCCTTCCCGTTGCTGGTGCTGGGTCTTTGGTTTGCGCTTAAGTATCGACTACGAATGATGTCGCCGATATTGATCTTTACCGTCATGCTGACTCTCGCCTATTCGGTGTTTCAGGGAAACGTGGGCACGGCATACCGGCAACGGGCGCAGCTGCTGGTGTTTTATTTCATCTTTGTCGCGGTTGGTTTAGTGCTGGTGCTGGAAAAACGTGAGGAACGTAAACGCCGTGGGGAAGAAGAACTAAAACGACTGCGCCAGCGATGACAATTTTTCTAAGGAACTCGCGTTTAAATTGCCTCACGTAGCGCCTGTGCAAGTTTGTCAGCCTGTAGTGCGAGGTTGTAGTGGCGAGTAACGTGGAGACGTCCCTCCTTTCCCATCCACTTTCGTTTCTCAGGATCGGAGACAAGAGTTGCCAACGCCTCAAGCCATTCATCGTGCGCTGTCGCGCAAAGGTGCGTGCGACCAGCTTCACCGATCTCTTTGATCGCTCCTACCGGCGCTGCCACATAAGGAATGCCCGCAGCGTGTTTTATTCCTGGATACGTAACTTTGCAACATCATCAAGGTTCGTTACTATCTAGGTTCAGCTCGTTAAGGAAGGAATCTCCGGGCAGAGAGCGCGCGAGGTTGACTGGTAAACAGGTAACACCAAATGTGTGGCATCGTTGGATTAGTTCGTAATGACGGGGGACCTGTTGATGAGGTCTTGTTGTCGCGCATGTGTGCGGCGATCCGTCATCGTGGGCCGGACGACGATGGTTTTTATGTGAATGCCGGAGTTGGGCTGGGAATGCGGCGCCTTTCGATCATCGACCTGGCGAGTGGGCAGCAACCCATTCACAATCAGGATCGCACCGCCTGGGTCGTCTACAACGGCGAAATCTACAATTACCAGGAACTTCGCTCGAGTCTCGAAAAACTAGGCCATACGTTCTACACGAATAGTGACACCGAAGCGATCGTTCATGCTTACGATCAATACGGTGCGGACTGTCCGAACTACCTGCGGGGAATGTTTGCATTCGCAATTTGGGACACGCGTACGCAGGAACTTTTTCTGGCGCGCGATCGCGTGGGCAAGAAACCACTGTTGTATGCGCGCGTCAATGGGCAACTGGTTTTCGGTTCAGAATTCACGGCCCTGTTCCAACATCCTGACGTAAGCAAAGACATCGACTTTGATGCGCTGCACCATTACCTTTCGTTCATGTGTGTGCCCGCGCCGCTGACAGCCTACAGCGGGATCAAAAAGCTAGAACCAGGACACAGTCTCCGTTATCGCAAGGGCGAAATAAAAATTGAGCGTTACTGGCAACCCGACTTCTCGACCAAGCTTGAAATCGGTGAAGAGGAAGCCGGTGAACGCGCCATCGAGATCCTGCGCGACGCGGTCAAGGTGCGTTTGATGTCGGAAGTGCCGCTGGGTGCTTTTCTCTCGGGAGGTATTGACTCGAGCGCGGTAGTCGCATTGATGAGCGAGGTCTCAAGTGAACCGGTAAAGACGTTTTCGATTGGCTTTGAAGAGCAGGACTTCAGCGAGTTGCACCATGCGCGACGTGTTGCAGAACATGTTGGCGCCGACCATCACGAATTCATTGTGCGCCCGGACGCTTTGGAGGTTTTGCCGATTCTGGTCGAACACTACGGAGAGCCGTACGCCGACTCGTCGGCCATACCCACGTATTACGTCGCGCGCGAAACCAGAAAGCACGTGACGGTCGCGCTGAATGGCGATGGCGGTGACGAGTCGTTCGCCGGTTACGAACGCTACGCTGCGATGCGCCTGGCAGAAAAGTATCACCGGATCCCGGCGTTGCTGCGAAACTCGCTGGTCAAACAAGCGCTCGATCTCGTGCCGTCTTCAGAAACAAAACGAAGTCGAGTGCGAGATGCGAAACGCTTCATTCAGTCGGCTTCACTACCGAAGACCGAGCGCTACCTGCGTTGGGTGAGCGTATTCGACACTGAAGCGAAGCAGGATTTGTATTCCGAAGAATTCCGCCAGCAGACGAAAGCGGTTTCCGATGCGAGCGTGCTCGGCAACTGGTTTGCTCGAGCCAATGGCGCAGGCATCGTCGACGCCGCTTTACTAACAGACTTGATGACTTACCTGCCGAACGATTTGCTGGTTAAAGTCGACATTGCCACGATGGCTGTTTCGCTTGAAGCCCGCTCGCCATTTCTCGATCATCATGTGATTGAGTTTGCCGCGAGCCTGCCTGAGAAATATAAGCTGCGGGGGTTGACGACGAAATACCTGCTGAAGCGGATTCTCAAAAAACTTTTGCCGGCAGAAAACCTGGACCGGCGGAAGATGGGATTTGGTGTTCCAATCGGTCACTGGTTCCGCGGCCAGCTGCAGCCTTTTCTGCGGGAAACGATACTTGCTGAAAAAGCTTTACGCCGAGGACTTTTTAAGCCTGAAGTGGTGAGCCGACTGGTGGAGTTGCATACGCGCGGCGAACGAGATTATTCGCATCAGCTGTGGACGCTGCTAATGCTCGAGCTGTGGTTTCAGAGATTTATTGACTAAGAAAAACGGTCTTTGGACTTTGTTCTTCGAACTTTGTCCTCGAACGGGCTATCGAGATCAAGCGGACCGAAAGTACCAGGCACGAAGTTTCAAAGAACAAAGTTCAAAGTTCAAAATTTCAGATTCCGGATTTCAGATTCAGAATTACAAAATTCTAAGATTTCAAATAGATCGCGGCGGAGGTGTTAGAGTGAAAGGCGTCGTATTAGCAGGAGGATTGGGGACGCGACTGCGTCCATTAACGTCGGTAACCAACAAGCATTTGCTTCCCGTTTTCGATCGGCCAATGATCTATTATCCGATCCAAACTCTGGTGAACGCGGGAATCACTGACATCATGATCGTGACCGGCGGGAATTCTGCTGGTGATTTCCTCAAGCTGTTGGGAAACGGAAAAGCGTTTGGCCTGAAACACCTTAACTACACTTACCAGGAGGGCGAAGGTGGAATCGCTGAGGCCCTGTCGCTCGTCGAACACTTTGCTGCGAAGGAACCTGTTTGTGTCGTCCTCGGTGACAACATTATCGAAGGCAACATCACCGAGGCGGTGCGCGCCTATCGCGAACAGCGCAACGGAGCCAAAATAATCCTCAAGAAAGTTCCCGATCCTGAACGCTTCGGTGTTCCCGAACTGAGCGGCCAAAATGTGCTTCGCATCGAAGAGAAACCGAAGCAACCCAAGTCGCAATACGCGGTGATTGGCATTTACATGTTCGACGGCGAAGTTTATGACATCATTCGCACTCTCAAACCTTCTGGCCGTGGTGAACTGGAAATCACCGACGTCAACAACGCTTACATCGAACGCAACGAAATGACCTGGCAGGAACTCGAAGGCTGGTGGACCGATGCCGGCACTTTCGAAAGTCTCTTGCGTGCTTCAAATCTGGTTGCCGAAACCGGCGCGAACAAATTGGAGTTGAACCAAACCGAGGTCAGCGCCAACGCCTAAGGCTCCCCGGACATGAAAATAGTTCGCGTAATCGCTCGCCTGAACGTTGGTGGGCCGGCGCGTCACGTTGCCTGGCTGACCGCGGCGACGAGGAAGGCCGGCATCGAATCGTTGCTGGTTGCCGGCAGTGTGCCGCCGGGCGAAGACGACATGACCTACTTCGCGCTTGAGCAGGGGATTACTCCGGTCATCATTCCGGAGATGAGCCGCGAGATTTCGCCGAAAGATGTACTGGCAGTCGGGAAACTCCTGCGGTTGTTTTTGCATGAGCGACCCGACATTGTGCACACGCACACGGCCAAAGCCGGCACCGTGGGCAGAATCGCCGGCTGGCTTTACCGCTGGCTGACACCGTCCGCGTTGTGGAACCACCCGCGTCAGTGCCGGTTTGTACACACCTATCACGGTCACATTTTTCACAGTTACTACGGACCGCTAAAGACAAAATTCTTTCTGACGATTGAGAGAATTCTGGCGCACATGACTGATCGCATCGTGGTTATCAGCCAGCGACAGTATGAAGAAATTCAGGGCGAGTTTCGTGTCGGTCGCCGGGATCAGTTTGCGCTAATCCCCGAAGGTCAATTTGCAATTATCCCTTTGGGTCTGGATACGACTGTGTTTGCCAACTGGGAACAGCGGAGACATGCAGCCCGCGAATCTTTGGGAATAGCTGACACGGATCTTGCCGTTGGCATCGTTGGGCGGCTGACCGCAATTAAGAACCACAAAATGTTTCTTGACGTCGCTGCTCGTTATCAGCAGTTGTTTCACTCAGGCGGCTCGATCAACCAACGAGAGGCGCGCTTCATTGTCATCGGTGACGGCGAGCTAAGACGTGAGCTGGAACAGCACGCGGCGACGCTCGGTTTGCAAGACGCTGTGAGCTTCACCGGTTTGCGTGACGACCCGGAAAGTTTTTATGCGGCCATGGACGTTGTTGCGCTGACGTCACTGAACGAGGGAACGCCGTTGACGCTTATTGAAGCGATGGCTAACGCGCGGCCCGTGATCGCTACCGCGGTGGGTGGCGTTGTTGATCTGTTGGGAGACTGCGCGCGTCCGTCTGAGTCGTCTACGAAAGCGAGTTATGTTGTGTGTGAACGTGGAGTGCTGGCTGTATCAAACGATGCGGAAGGTTTTTGCCAGGGGCTTAAGTTCCTACTCGAGCAAGAAGAGCGGCGCCGGGAAATGGGTGAGCGAGGGCGCGCGTTCGTTGAGCAAAACTATTCCAAAGAGCGTTTAGTGGCCGACATGCTGGCGCTCTACGAGCAACTTCATCCAGCAAAACTAGAGTCGCAGAACTAAAGACGAACCGGAGAGATTTGAGGTAACTGCAAATGAAAGGGCTATTCCCCCCGGGCCCGAAACGTCACCCCTTGAGCGGCAACTCGCGAGAGTTCTACAAAGATCAATTAGGTTTTCTTACCAGGTCAGCCCGCGAGTTTGGCGACGTGGTCCGTCTAAGATTTTTCCACGTCAACGTCTATCTGCTTAACAACCCCAAATACATTGAATCAGTGTTTAGTCGTCGAGATTTCGTCAAGCCAATCTCGCTGCGACTACCACTCCAACGTCGCATTTTTGGCAATGGATTATTGTCGAGTGAAGGTGACGATTGGTTGCGTCAGCGTCGCTTAACTCAGCCGCAGTTTAACCACGATCGACTGAGTGTTTACGGCGACATCATCACTGATCGCACGGACAAGCTGATGATCAACTGGCGGGCCGGCGACGAGCTGGATATTCATGCCGAGATGAGAGCGCTCGCGTTAGAAGTCGCCGCTAGAAGTTTCTTCAGCGTGGAATTGAGTTCAGATGCTGCAGTTGTAAGTGAAGCGTGTAACACGATCGCAAAAGTCTTCGCGCGGCAAGGCTCGCCGCTGTGGATTCTGGATAACATTCTTCCCACTCCCAACCACCTTCGCTTTCGCCGCGCGATAGAGCAACTCGATAAAGTGGTTTTTCAAATCATTGCTAAGCGGCGAAGTGAGGCCGATCACGTTGACGACCTGCTCTCGTTGCTGTTATCGACGCACGCCAACGAGGACACTGAACTAAGCGACCAGCAGTTGCGAGACGAACTCACGACATTGTTTTTCGCCAGCCATGAAGCGGTCGCTTTAGTCTTGACATGGACTTGTTATTTACTGGCGCGGCATCCTGAAGTACAGAGCGCTGGTCGAGGAACTGCAGAGTGTTTGCGGCAAGGGGAATCCGAAAGCGGCGCAGCTGCCTTCGTTACGTTACACTCATAAAGTCATTAAAGAGGCGGTGCGACTTTACCCGCCCAACCGAAGTGTTGGCCGCGAAGCTTTGAATGATTGTGAGATTGGCGACTATCATGTTCCGGCCGGCACGCAACTTCTGATGTCCCAATGGGTGATACATCGCGATCCCAGATACTTTGATCGCCCGGACAAATTCGAGCCAGATCGGTGGACCACTGAATTTACCCAACAGTTGGCGAAGTTTGCTTACTTCCCATTTGGTGGCGGCGCCAGGACTTGCATTGGCAAAGACTTTGCGATGATGGAAGCGATGCTGGTCATTGGCTCGATTTTAGGAAAATTCAGGCTGGCATTAGAGAATGACCGAGAGGTTGAGCCGCGCCCAATTGTTTTGTTGCGTCCGGCGAGTCAGATAAAAATTCGGCTTGGTTCCCGCTAAATTTGCATCAGATCAGCGACCTGTTAACTTGATAGCTGAGGAGATTACCACTTGCGTGTACTCATAACCGGCGGCGCCGGCTTCATCGGATCTCATCTTGCCGACGCGTATCTGCAACGCGGCGACGAGGTGCTGGTGATCGACGACCTTTCTACCGGGACGATCGAAAACATTCGTCATCTAAAAGACAATCCGCTATTTCATTACACGATTGATTCGGTTCACAACCAGCCCGTCACGGCGGAACTGGTGGACCAGAGCGACATCGTTGTTCACCTCGCGGCGGCTGTCGGCGTGAAACTGATCGTTGAAAGCCCGGTGCGCACCATCGAAACAAACGTGCGCGGTACCGAAGTAGTCTTGGCTCTGGCGAACAAGAAACAGAAGCGCGTGCTAATCGCGTCGACTTCCGAGGTCTACGGCTTGAGCACCGCGGTGCCGTTTCGCGAGGACGGAAATCTCGTAATGGGGGCGACTACAAAAGGCCGCTGGAGTTATGCGTGCTCAAAAGCGATCGACGAATTTTTGGCGCTCGCCTACTGGCGTGAAAAGAAGCTGCCCACCACGGTGGTCCGGCTTTTCAATACAGTAGGACCGAGACAGACGGGCCGTTACGGCATGGTCATCCCGACTTTCGTCAAACAGGCATTAGCCGGACGTCCGATCACGGTTTATGGCGACGGCAAACAAACGCGCTGTTTTGGTTATGTCGGAGACGTAGTCGGTGCTTTGATCAAGTTGATGGATCACTCAGATTCCGTCGGTCAGGTTTTCAATATTGGTTCGACGGAAGAAATCTCAATCTTTCAACTCGCCGAGAAAGTGAAGCAGCTGACCGGCTCCAATTCCGACATCGTTTTCGTGCCTTACGACGATGCGTACGAAGAAGGTTTTGAAGACATGCCACGGCGCGTCCCTGACACGTCAAAGATTCACCAGCTGGTTGGCTTCAAAGCTGAGGTGACGCTCGATGGCATTTTGCAAAGCGTGATCGATTTTCATCGGGGCCGGCCTAATCACCCGGTGGCGTAGGGTTCACGTCCGCCAGATACGGCCTCGCGTCACGCGATTTTTGTGGATAGTGACCACGCGAGCAGGGCCAATCGCCCAGTTGATTACCCGCACCATCGATTAGCAGCTTCAAAGCGGAGTACGTCGCTGGATGCATTGCAGAGCCTGGTCGACTGCACGCAAGTGAGCATCAATAACCACTCAAACCTACCTCAACACTCGCATTTTTATTGACAGCTTTCATGCGCTGGAGTAGATTGCCGCGCGTAGCAAGAGTCTTGCGCCGTGGGCCAGTACTCACCCTCACGTTGCTGACTCAAAAACTCAATAGCTCTATCGACTTTACCTCAAAGCGAAGGACAACCTTACCATGCCTTTCTCTTTCTTCCCCGTGGGCCTGAAACTCCGTTTATTTTCTTGTCTCGTCTGCAATTCCGCACCGCGGGCCATAACACTGTTGGCGTTGGCAATTCTTGTCACACCATCGACAGCATTACGGTCTGGGGACGAACGGATTGTTGTCCGGACATGACTTCAGACTTCTATGTGTTCGTGAGCGACGTTCCCTTTAGTTCCTATGACCTGAACACGACTGTCAATCAGGCTGGGGTTTTCAACTACCGTCAAACGACCTTTGCGGGCCCCGCCTCGATCAATGTCAACCGGACCGGGAGGTATGTGCGCGTACAACTCGCGGGCACCGGCTCGCTCGCCCTGGCAGAAGTACAAGTGTGGAACGCAGCCGCAAAGCTAAACTGGCTGGTTACGGATAACCTGGGTACGCCACGCATCGTCGTGGACAAGACTGGCAATTTTTCCGGCGTGAGTCGGCACGATTACCTGCCGTTTGGTGAAGAGCTAACCGTCGGTCGCACAACGACTCCCGGATACAACGTTGGTGACAGCATGAGGCAGAGGTTTACCCAAAAGGAACGGGACAATGAAACGGGACTCGATTACTTCGGCGCTCGATATTACGCTGGTTTGCAAGGTAGATTTACTGGCGTGGATCCCTACAACCCTGTTCTGGAAAAGCAGGCTGCCGGTGATTCCGCAAAGGCGCACAGTCAGCTTGTCAACTACATTGGGCAGGCGCAAAACTGGAATCGTTACTGCTACGCTCTAAACAACCCACTGAAATATGTTGATCCAGACGGTGCAAAAATAACGTTCAGTAATGCCGATACCAGTCAGCAGCTTACGGCTGATCAGGAAGAGGCACTAAGGACCGCTGTCGCCACGCTTCGCCAACAATCTGATGTTGCCGACGCATTTTTCAGTTTGTACGATCAACCGTCTGGTCAGGGCCCCGACCTGGATGTACAGGTGATGGCTGATGCGTTGTTCGATAAGCTTCCAGAGGTGAATGGGGATCAGAAGACTCTGGCTGAAACTCAACCGGGCGTGGTTGATATTAACCATGATAATCTCAAAGATGTTCGAAGTGCCAGCGCAATAATCGTTCTAAGAGAAAGCGTGGTCAATTTGCAGTCTGAAAACCAGGCGAGCAGCCAACATCAGGAGACAAGACTCGAAGGGGTAATGAGTCATGAAATCACTCACGGAGCTAAAATTACCATGGACTACAATGGGTACTTGGCAAATAGAGAGTCCACTGTAAAGAACAACATTCCCTATCGAGAACGGGCGAACGAAAAGTTGGCGAATGCGGGCTCGACGGTAATCGCCCTCGAGAGAGCTCTGAGGGATCACATCAGAACCGAGCAACCGGACCTTCGCTGGCCACTTCACAAATGATTGAGAAGTTGGTTAATCCGTAGGCAGGATGCTCATCTTTGAGAGGCAGCGACGCCTATCCAAGTCACTGCCATCTGATAGGGCCGTGTAAACTCGGGTTCACCCTCTTTCGGGACATATGAGACAGGTCGAAAGATGAAGGTTAGACGGACAGAACGCAGATTATTGTCGTCCTCAACACTATTAAAGCGCCAACGCAGCGCGGCTTGTTCAGCAGCCCTGCGCAGCACAGAATGTCCGCTGATCGG
Organism: Pyrinomonadaceae bacterium; assembly: GCA_035472495.1. Classification (GTDB taxonomy): domain Bacteria; phylum Acidobacteriota; class Blastocatellia; order Pyrinomonadales; family Pyrinomonadaceae; genus PSRF01. The sequence continues at coordinate 180,086 of DATIPD010000015.1, forward strand.
TGAAGCCTGCTTGACAGTTCCGTTCGAACTAAGCTGCACGTCCACTAAAACGACACCGCTAACTCTCTTCGCTGCCGCAATGGCGGGGTAAGCGGGACGGGCAATGTTTGTCACAACGGCGTCGGCGGATAAGACTTCACCAACGATGGCTTCGTCTGGAAGTTTCGCTACGGTCTCATCAACAAAGATCTTGCTACCGACAACTTCACCCGAGCGTGAGTTGGGTGTTTTTGGAGGTACATCGCGCTGCGGGATCAAGAGAATTGTACCGTCGCCACTTCTAGGCTCAAACTCGATATAGTGAACGACATCCGCGTGTTTCGCTGTCTCGCCATAGACGATATCTGGATCAAAAGGCTTGGTGTCGACGCCTACAATCCAATCAGTATCAAACTTCGCCCGGTAAACTGGATCGAAAAACAGATCATAGCGTCCGATGCGAAAGCGAATGCGAACGAATTCATGCCTGGTGAATTTGGCCGGCAGGATAAAGCCGTCCTTAACGGTTTTTAGGTTAACAAATTTATCATTGTCGTAAAGAGACACTCGGAACGTTTTTCTTACCAGCTTGCCGTCCACTTCGAATCTCAATACCTTTACGAATTGATCCCTCAAACTCATCGTCGGCGTTTTGTCAGCATTCATAACCGCTACTGCATTGATTGGTAAATCCACTGCGCCGCCGCGTCCGGCCCTTGCGGTCTCCGTTTTTGAAGTCTTCATTATGAAAACCTTTGCCTGCGGCGTAGGCGATGAAGACTGCGCCACAACCTGCGCGGCAATCGGCGCGCAAAAGAGGAAGACGAGGCTAGCTCCCCAGCGTCGCGTCAACGGACTGCGGACAAAATCAAGGACCGATGCGATGATGGAGCTGGCGCATGTAATATCACGCTGGGTTGGTGGAACGTTCATGTGAGGGAGTTCCTTCAATGTCGGATTTGATTTCATTATCGAATCTGTTGTCGAGCGCCGGGTCGGAATCAACCCTTCGTCCAGACAAACTTGAACGAAGACATTGCGCCGAAGTTTGGAAAAGCGGCGAAACCGCCGCTCATTATCATTACTCGCATTCCTGGTATTTCAGTCGCCGGGACTGAGTGCCTTTTGCGGATGAAAATCCAAAAACACTTACGTTTCGCGAAACGCGTTCTCGGTAAAGCGGTTTGGACTTTGGTTGACAGAGTCGCGTCTCGAATTCGCGCGAGCTAAGTCTGACAACACTGGCAGAGTTTAGATTCATGCTCTGTGAGTAAAGCTCTTGTCACCCAAAAAGCTTGTGACATGGTGATGAGGCGAGGCTCTGTCTCATAAGGGGTGTGGGCGAACCAGAGCCACATCATCCATGATCAATCACAATAAAAGAGCGGTCAAGCAAAATTTGTGGAACTCTATCAGCGAACGGGTCATTCACGCAAATATAGACGCCCGCTTCGACGTGGGTTTCGGGCGCTAATTTTCAAGGGTCGCTAGCGACTAAAAGGCCTCTTGCTTCTTTCAAGCCGGGAGCACTGACGAACAAGGACCTAAACTTGGCGTAAGTACAAGGTTGAGGCGGACGGGCAACGGTGCTCCAAATCGAAAACAACCCAGACTCATGTCCACGCCAACTTGATTTGAAATAGGCTATCGATTAGGTTTCCCGTTACACTATCCTGTCAAACAAGTTCAAATCTTGCAGTCCTTTATGCCGTTTAGAGCGTTCCACTTCCTGGCTGTAGCCGCGTCGGCAATCCTGGCACTCGCCCTTACTCCGGTGGTGCGCGCGGTTGCCCGCAACTATGGCCTGGTTGCCAAACCAAAGACCGATCGCTGGCATAAGAAGCCGACCGCCATGTTTGGCGGCATTGCGATGTGGCTGGCTGTGGTTGTTAGCTACGCAGTCTTCATTCGCCCGGCAACGGTTCAGGTCTGGAGTCACTTTCCTGAGTCGTTCCTCGACGTGGTGATGGGAGCGAGCACATTTCTTTTTCTAGTCGGACTGGCAGACGATCTGTTTCACACGAAGCCTTATCAAAAACTAATTGGGCAGGTGATGGGTTCGGCATTCGTTGTTTACTACGGAATAAGTTTGCCGTGGACCGGATATTCGGCTCTCAACGTTGCCCTTACCATTTTCTGGTTGATTGGCATCACAAACGCAATCAACTTGCTCGATAACATGGATGGGCTGGCGGCAGGCATCGCCGTCATTGCTTCCGGTTTTCTGGCGCTTAGTTTTCTAACGGCAGGTCAGATCACTGAAGCGCTATTGCTGGTGACTTTCGCCGGCGCGTTGTTGGGCTTTTTAGTTTACAACTCGAGCCCCGCATCCATTTTCATGGGCGACTGCGGCTCGATGTTCATTGGCTTCTTCCTGGCGAGTTCGGCCCTGGTAAATGTTTCCGGTGGGCGGTCGCGAAACTTTTTGCCAGTCCTGGCTGTGCCCATTCTGGTGTTGTTCATACCGATCTTCGACACCACCTTCGTCACTGTTCTGAGAAAACTTTCGGGACGGTCTGCGTCTCAGGGTGGACGGGATCACACTTCCCACCGCCTGGTTGCGCTGGGTACTTCCGAACGTCATGCGGTTTGGTTGCTTTATGGATTGGCGGCGCTGTCCGGTTTCCTTGCCCTGCTCGTGCAAAGCGTGAAGCTTGACGTCAGTCTAGCAGCCATCGCCGGGTTCACCATTCTGTTGACTTTGTTAGGCGTCTACCTGGCCGGCGTAAAGGTGTACGACGAAACTGACGAAGCGCTCGCCGCCAGTAATAACTCGCTTTACGCGTTCCTTGTCGACATCTCGTACAAGCGTCGAATCTTCGAAGTTCTTCTCGATGTGGTTCTGATTCTGTTGGCTTACTGGGGCGCGTACGCTGTCAAGTTTGGCGCTTTGTCTGGAAGCACAGCGTGGAGACTTTTCTTTCGCACGCTACCAGTGCTGGTTTTCTTCAAGATGGCAGCTTTCCTGGTGATGGGCGTATATCGTGGCATCTGGCGCTACACGAGTCTCGACGACTTGATCGTTTTTGTTAAGGCTGTAGTACTCGGCTCGGTGTTGAGTGTTATGGCAGTACTCTTCGCGTTTCGCTTTGAAGGGTTCTCGCGCACCGTTTTCCTCATCGACGCGATCCTGATGTTCCTGCTGCTGGCGGGAAGTCGCATGGCGTTTCGTTTGTTCCGACAAATTATTCCGATGGCGAAAGTGCCCGAGGGCAGGCGCGTCCTGATCTACGGTGCGGGCGACGGCGGTGAACTGCTGTTGCGAGAGCTACTCAACAATCGTGCGCTGAAGTATGCGCCGGTCGGTTTTGTTGATGATGATCCGGCCAAAACAGGCAAAGTTATTCACGGCCTTAAGGTCTATGCAGGTAATGGCGATCTCACTTCAATTTGCCGTCACAATGATGTCGACGAAGTGTTGATTTCGAGCTCGAAAATGTCTGACGAACGGTTGCGTGAGATTTTGGATTTTTGTCAGTCGCAGGAAATTGTGGTTAAGCGCATGCGAATAACGATTGACGATTTGACGGAGCAGTGGGGCCGATCAATTCACAAAACTTAAATGCGTCGCTCGGTTAAGTAGTCTATGCCGGATCAATTAATGCAATTCAAGGCGAGCAGGCCGCTGAAAGTTGTGATGACGCTGCCGATAGTGCTCGCGTTATTCGCTTCGTGGTTCGTGGTGCGCTGGTACATTGGCAACACCATCGCCGAATATTTTCATCCCGATGATCACCGGTTGGAAACTGCACAGATGGCAGTTGGACTTGCCCCCAGCGACCCACTACCGCACTGGCGTCTCGGCACGTTTGCGCAAAAAGAACTGCCTCCCGATCAGATCTCGCTTGCGGTTTCAGAACTCGAAAAAGCTGTTGACTTGTCACCAAACGACTATCGATTCTGGATGGACTACGGCGTCGCCCTGGAGCAATCGGGCGAGATGGAAAAAGCGGAACAGGCGTTGAGACAAGCAGTGAAGCTGGCCCCGACTTACGCATTCCCGCGCTGGTACCTGGGAAATCATCTGGTGCGAACCGATCGGTACAGCGAAGGATTTAGCGAGCTACAACAAGCGAGTGCAGCCAACGATCAGTTTCAACCTCAACTGTTCAATCTGGCCTGGCAATTAAACAAAGATGACTTCGATGGTTTGCAGTCAGCCGTTGGCGCAACGCCCGGGCTGAGAGCGGAGTTTGCGCGCTACCTGGTGGAGCGCAGTCATTTCGACGAGGGGTTGCGGCTCTGGAATACATTGAATGAGACGCAGAAAATGGAAACTCGCTCCACAGCAGAATTGATCGTCAACAGTTTGATTGGCGCCCAACATTATTATCAGGCGATGGACATCTGGAATGAAATCGCTCCCAGCCTCGCGTACAAAGCTGAGCCCGGCCACATAATCGACCGGGGCTTTGAGGACAATCTGGCCCATGGACCTGGCGCGGTTTTTGGTTGGCAGGTGCAGTCGGGTCCGCAGGTTCAAATTGGTATTGATGCGGTCCAGGGGCACAGCGGCGGGCGCAGTCTGCGCCTGTATTTCCAGGTTCATTCGCACATCAACACGATCAACGTTTCGCAGCTGGTGCCGGTGAAGCCGGATACTGATTATGACTTTGAGTGCTATGTAAAGACCGACAAATTAGAGAGTGCTGAGACGCCCGTGATTCAAATCGTCAACGCGGCCGACGATGCGGCAATTGTGGGTTCCCCGTCTGCTCCCAGCGGCAGCAATGGCTGGCAGAGAGTCTCGCTGACGTTTAAGACCGGTGCAAAAACAGAGGCTATTAAGGTAAAGATGGTGCGCAACAGCTGCGCGGACAGCCCCGTTTGTCCGATCTTTGGAACTGTTTGGTATGACGACTTCGATCTTAAAGCCAGAAAGTAGTGAGTCGCTTGCTCCGCAGGTCGCCGCTCCAATCGCAGCGGTTGCTCCGGTGTACACGACCTACCGCTTCCGCCACACGCTAGCCAGCCGCTTTGGATTTCTGCTGGTGTGTTTGGCGATCGCGCTTTCCGCGTTGGCCTACGGCACTGTTCATTACTGGGCACTGGCGGTGTTCGCGCTGGGCGCGACAACGATGATGATTTTTTGGCTGATTGACGGGTGGACCCTGGGACAATTTCGTATCAGCCGAAACGTTCTGCAGTGGCCCCTGGTTGGAATGTTTTTGTTGGGAGCTTTTCAGTTGCTTCCCCTACGACAACCAGATACTACGGTTGCGAATTCAGCGTCGCTGGTTCGCAGTCTCTCATTTGATCCCTACGCTACCAGACTTACCCTGATTCAGATCGCAGCATTGTTGGTCTATTTTGCGGCCGTACTTGTTTTCACCGATACGCCCAAGCGACTGCGGTTGTTAGTCAGAACAATTACGGTCTTCGGTTTCTTTCTCGCGATCTTCGGGTTGACCCAGTCTTTCACCAGCCCTGACAAGGTTTACTGGATGCGCGAGTTGCCGCAGAGCACCGCGTTCGGTCCGTTCATTAACCGGCATCACTTCGCGGGCTACATGGAGTTGGCCCTCGCGTTACCGCTGGGACTTGTTTTCACCGGAGCAGTCGAGAAAGAAAAAAAGTTTATTTACCTTTTTGCTGCCGGGCTGATGGCCGTGGCGCTGATCATGACCAACTCTCGCGGCGGTATTGTTAGTCTCATTGCCGAGGTCCTATTTTTGATCGCGACGATGGGCTTGCGCCGACGCAGCCATCGCAAGAAGAAGCATGACGAGGAAGAACGGCGGCCGCGATTCAAGAGCGCGGCAATGAAGGCTGGATTGGCGCTGGTGATGGTGATGGCGCTGTTTGGAGGAGTGGTCTTCCTGGGCGGCGAAGAAGCTTTAACTCGTTTCGTTGGCTCTGTTAACACAGACGACCCAACGACTGGACGCACACACTTTTGGAGTGTCACTGTCGATATCATTAAGACGCATCCGTGGATTGGTACTGGCCTTGGTTCGTTTGGAGTTGTTTACACCGGGTACGACTCTCGAAACGGGATGTACCGGTTAGAACAAGCGCATAACGACTATCTCCAAGTCTTATCCGACGGCGGCGTTGTCGCTGCTTTGTTGGGTCTCTTTTTCTTAGTGAATCTATTTCGCATGGGCTTCGCGCGACGAGATTCTCGCGACGACTTCAGACGAGGCGTGGCGACTGCCGCGATGGCCGGGTGTTTTGCCGTGATGGTCCATAGTTTTTTTGACTTCACCTTGCACACGACGGCGAATGCGCTTTTGTTCTTAGTGCTGGCTGCGCTGGCAACGATGAATGGACGCGTCGAAGACGTGCAGTCGCGACGAAAAAAGAGACCGCGTCAGACTGGAGACTCGCCGGAGTCGACTAGTCAGGAGATTCCACTGGAATCAGAGTCTCCTGAAGCCGCGACTGCAGGCGTGTAGTATCATCTCGCCGCAAAACAGGAGCCCATCAACTTGGTTTCAACTGCATCAGCAAAAATTGAAGAAAGAGACGGCGAAAGTCCGAAGGCGACATCAGTTCCGCAACTGTGTCTGAACGCTGTTTTAAAGCACGCCAAGTCCGATGCGCTGAATCACAAAGTTGACGGAAACTGGAACAATATTTCGGCGGAGACATTTGTGGAGCGGGTTCGCAATGTTGCGTTGGGGCTGGCGGATTTTGGAATAAAGCCGGGCGACCGCATTGCACTGCTTTCTGAAAATCGACCGGAGTGGTCCATCGCTGATCTGGCCATCCTAAGTCTCGGCGCGATCAATGTACCGATTTACACGACGCAGGCCGTCGATCAAATTCGGTACATCCTCGGCGATTCCGGCGCACGAGCAATCTTCATTTCAAACAAGAAGCTGTATCACCACGCCAAAGAAGCGCTCGACGGTCTCGACTTTCTTGAGCGCATAATTTTCTTCGACTCTTCGGCCAGTGAAGGTATCGAGCGATCGACGACCCTCGAATCTTTGGAACAAACCGGGCAATCGCGTTCGCTGAATAAGCCCGCGGCTTTTAGTGCCTATTTGAAAGCGATTCGCGCCGACGATCTGGCTACGATTATCTACACTTCAGGGACAACTGGAGAACCGAAGGGCGTAATGCTAACGCACGCAAACTTCATGTCCAACGTTCTCTCAATTGCCAGCGGCCTGCCGATTTGGTCAACTGACATAGCTCTTTCGGTCCTGCCTTTGTCGCATATCTTCGAGCGCACCGGTTTCTACATTTTCTGTTATTGCGGAGTTTCCGTTTATTACACTGCTTCCTTCGATCAGGTAGCAGAAAACTTGCGCGAGGTTAGACCAACCGTAATGACTGCTGTGCCGCGGCTATTTGAAGCGGTGTATCACAAGATTCTCAAGAAGGGGCTGTCGCAAAAGGGCTGGAAAAAACGCGTGTTTCAGCGCTCGCTGGCAGTGGGCCAGAAGTATGCGGAGGCAAAGGATAAACGAAAGTTTGTTGGCCCGTCGCTTGCCGTTCAGCAAAAAATGGCGAATCGAGTGGTGTTCTCAAAATGGCGTGAAGGTGTGGGAGGGCGGTTACGATATTTCGTTTCGGGTGGAGCCCCAATTTCGCCGGCCTTGTCTTACGCGTTTTTGGCAGCGGGAATTCCGATTCTGCAAGGATACGGCGCTACCGAGACTTGCATCGTTTCAGCGAACCGGCCTGACAATAATCAGGTGGGTTCCGTCGGCTTACCCTTTGAAGGTATCGAAGTCAACATAGCCGATGACGGTGAGATTCTTTTGCGCGGCCCGAACGTTATGCGTGGCTATTATGGTCACCCGGAAGAAACCGCATCAGTTTTGCAAGATGAGTGGTTCGCGACAGGCGATGTTGGTCATGTCGACAAGGAAGGCCATCTATTCATAACCGATCGCAAGAAGGATCTTTTCAAGCTTTCAAATGGGAAGTACGTGGCACCGCAGCAGATTGAGAGTTTGCTCAAGCAAAGCGAGTTTGTAAGTCAAGTGGTAGTAGTTGGCGCCGGACGTAAGCAACCCGCGGCACTGATCGTGCCGGAATGGGAGGCGCTCAGACACGCTCTGGCTGCGAGTAATGAAGAATTTCCCAATGAACGCAGCGCCCTTGCAAAACTTCCAGCCGCTATGAAGCTCGTGCAAAGCGATGTCGGGCTACTGACTCGCGAACTGGCCGACTATGAACGCATTCGCAAAGTTGCTCTTTTGCCTGAGGAGTTTTCGATTGATCGCGGAGAGTTGACACCTACGCTCAAGGTGAAACGTCGCGTCATTGATCAGAAGTTTGGTGATCTGATCGAGCAACTTTATTCCTGATTTCTTCTACTCGATTACGCAGAGAATTGATTACCCGGATGCGCCCACTCGGGTCTTTCCTACCGGAGTTTCGTCAACAACCTTTGCCGATTTGTCCTGGCTAAGGATCGATTCAGCGAGAACCCGTAGATTAATGGGCAGGTCTGGCGTGCGGCGTTCCCCCTTGAGAGGTGCTGTATAGAAGGCAAGGAGCGGGATTTCGCAGTAACAATAATCACAACCAGCGAGGTGATGCCTGATTAGAAATTCTATTTCAGGAGCAAGTGCCTGGTGCTGAAATGAGAGCAGTAGGGTTGAAGATGGGCAAGATAGTTTCTTGCGGAATGACTTTGCGCTCGCAGCCTTCATTAAGTTGCCCCTGGCTTAATACGCTACCAGGCTCGTTGCTCAGATTTAGAAACACAGACTCCCCTTGAGGAACTGAGGATAGCAAAGGGGCAAATTTGCTGACCACCTCAATTTAAAAGAACCCGTAAAGTCGTCCCACTTGTTCTTAAATCTTATAGGCTCAATCCAGCTAATATTCCACAACTGGTGGGCTCACTCGAAGGCTTTTTGTAGTCTGGAATCAATAACTTGCCGGAAGTGTAAAAACATGTTGCTCATTCGTGGGAATGTTGTTAAGATGCTCGCGTTAAGTCAGGGAGCGCCTGCTCATCTGACACTCGTTCCAGGCTCAGCCCACCTGTTTCCCCAGGATTATCGGGCAAAAAATCAAATGACTAGCCGGTCGCAGTTCCGTTGTGAAAATCTAAAAGGCTTGTCCAAAAACCTCTTGTTGGCTGATTTCTAAGCTAATCGCCTGTTACCAAACCAGCTGTTCCTCGTTGTCGACGATACAGAATTAGTGACCTTGGAGTCTTTGATTCCAGCAAGCCTCAAATCTACCTCCTAGCGAAAAAACAAATCGTTGTGAAATCCCTAACTCACGAAGTCGAAAAAGAAGCTGAGATAGCTCCGGTACCGTCCGAACCTCAGTCGGCGCGCAGCAAGCGCACGGCAGATCGGATTGCGAAGAGTGGCAAGTGGGTCGAAAGCCTGCGCTGTTCTGACGTCAATCGATTGTGGTCAGAGCTGCATCGCATTGTTTCTCACCATCCGCTGGTAAGAGCCTCGCGAAGCGCTGGGTTGCTCGTGGAGGAAGGCGCAAGCACAGCATATACAGATTTGACCCAGGAGCTTTTTGTTCAACTACTAAGCAAGAATCGGTTCGAGCACTATCTCGAAACCGAGATGACTGACTACGAAATCGAATGTGAAATCGGACAAATCGAGCTGACAAATCTTCTCACTGCAGAACTCCGAAAGCGCCACCCAGAAAGCTATCGTCTTGCCCGTCGTATTTCCACCCTGATTCAATCCAGCTCAAACTTCCGTCGCTTCGATTCAAGCGGCAGCGGCGACGAGCCGCATCGTCGTTTGGCTGATCGCATTTATGGACTTAGCGAGTGGGCCGATGGCAAGCCTCGTCGCGACTCGCACGATGTTGAGCAGCGGGTTCACATCATCCCCGTTCGAGCCCGAGATACGCGCATGGTTGGCTGCACCGGTGACTCCCAAGTGGTAATCAGCAATTCCGATCTCGAGGACCTCATTGTCTCGGTTCTGGACGCAGTCGATTCTCCAGTCGACGTCAGGGCCTTGCGAAGTTTGGTGATGTCACGCCTTCCGGTCATGGATATTTACCTGGTACCGCTCGATGGCGATGACAACGATGGCGAAGGCAATCATTTTCAGCCGGTAGACAAAGGTGAGGATCCGGAACAGGGTTTACTTCGTCGCGAATCGGAGGACGAAGCAGCTGGTTCGGTTGATCACTTCCTGGGTCATCTCAACGGCACTGTGCGAGGAAAGGTAAAGCAGTACAACCGCATCCTCGGCGTTTTGTGGCACTGCTATTTGAGCCCCAGACACTCCACTCAACTAGAAGTAGCCGCTGTGCTAGGAGTTTCTGATTCGCTCGTCTCAGATTACCGGCGGCGGATCGAACAGGAGTTGCGCGCTCTTTCGTTCTCTGAGGTTGAGGAGGCAAGGAGATTTGAAGGAGCACTGCGTGAACGCGTCAGAGAGCTTGTGCTGGTGACTGAGGAAAATGAGGTAGCAGTCTAGGTCGTAGGCGAATTCAAGCCTGATTTCAGACTGTAAGTGAGGCTGCGGCGCGTTAAGCGTAGCAGCTTCTTTGGTTTTCAGGACACTGGTCAAGCTGGCGAAATGAGTGTCTTTGAAAGGGATTGAAGGCGCTAATGAGTATTTCCTAGATAGAGGGCTCCAGCCCAAATGCCTATGCGGAAAAAGTTCGACTTACAAGACTACGAATCCCTGACGCCTTCGCTTACGCGAGGGCATTCGCGTTCATTTGAGCCGAAAAACGACTCGACCGTAAATCGTATTTTTCCGGTTCAAAGTGCCCGTGAAGCGAAGAATCAAGATCCGCGAGTTACCGGGGCGCCAAAAAGCGAGGCCGCCGAGTCTCAGACCGAAAATGCCCAGGCGGGCGGCTCTCCGCAGCTGACGCTGAAGCATGGGCACAGTCTTACGTACTTCGGTCTTTTCATTTTTACTCTCCTCGTCTACTTCCGACCTTACGAACTCTTACCGTCGCTCCACTGGCTATCGAGAAGTGCCCTGGTCATGGCTGTCCTGACACTTGCTGTTTATGTTCCTACCCAGCTCGGATTGGAGAATCGAATTACTGCGCGGCTCCGCGAAGTGAAACTTGCGTTGGCTTTATTGCTTTGCGGCCTGCTGTCCGTTCCGCTAGCTCTTGAGCCCAACCGAGCACTGCAAAGCTGGGTCGAGTTTTCCAAAGTTGTCGTAATTTTCGTGGTGATGGTCAACGTCGTTCGCACAGAAAAACGACTGCGAGCTTTGCTGGGCCTGGTGTTGATTGCAAGTTGCATCTTGAGTCTTGCCGGTTTGATTGATTATCTGCAGGGAAATCTGGCACTACAGGGACGACGCATCGCCGGTCTAATCGGCGGGCTCTTCAGCAACCCGAACGACTTGGCACTTCACCTGGTGACAATGTTCCCCATTAGTCTCGCCTTGTTCCTGGGCTCGCGTGGGCCGCTAAAGAAATCGCTTTACCTGTGCAGCGTGTTGCTCTTGGTAGCAGGGTTGGTGGCAACGTTCTCGCGCGGTGGATTTCTCGGATTCGTTTTTGTAGTCGCCTTCGTCGTCTGGAAATTAGCCCGTCGCAATCGTGTTGTCTTTGGTGGATTTGCTTTGACGCTGGTCTTGGCAGCTGTTGCCCTGGCGCCCAGCGCTTACCGCGGACGTCTTGCGACAACCGACGACGACTCCGCTGTCGCCCGCACTGACGATCTAAAACGCTCCATCCTTGTTGCGGTCGCACACCCGGTAGTCGGCGTTGGCATGGACAACTACATTCTCTACTCCAACATGAACAAGGCTACGCACAACGCGTACACACAAGTTGCTTCTGAGACCGGTCTGGTGGCGCTGCTCGTCTACGTTTGGTTCCTCGTTAGCCCGCTAAAGCCTCTGCGCCGGATTGAAGAAGCAAATCGAAGTCAGAAACGCAGACCAGCCGCTTATTACCTGGCGGTTGGCTTACAGGCGAGTTTGGTCGGGTACATGGTCGTCAGCTTTTTCGCGTCAGTCGCTTATCTCTGGTACGCGTACTACCTGGTTGCCTACGCAATTTGTCTGCGACGGATCTACGCGCACGCAGTCGAAATCCCGACCCATGCGCCCGTGAAAGTTTCTCTACCAGCCTCTCCAGCCAGGGTTCGGAGACTTGCGGTGGAGGAAAACTGAAATGATAACTCCATCGGCAAACGCGCGAACCGTCGAGCATGCAGAGCCTTTTGTGAGCGTCATCATTCCTGCTTACAAAGTGGCGCCATTCATCCACGCCACGTTGGGTTCTGTTCTAGCCCAAACGTTCGATAACTTCGAAATTATTGTAATCAACGATGGCTCACCCGATACCGAAGCACTTGAGCGGGAGATTGCTCCTTATACACACCTGATTACTTACATCCGACAGCCGAACCAGGGTGCCGGTGCGGCTCGCAACTCCGGCATTCAAGTGGCTCGCGGAGAATTCATCGCTTTCCTCGACGGCGACGATCTGTGGCTTCCGCACTTCCTCGAACAACAACTCGCACTTCTCATCGCTAAGGGCGGGTTTGATCTTGTTTACGCTGATGCGGTCAACCTGCGCGGCACGCAGCTCAGCAAGGTTACAAACATGGATGTAAATCCGTCGACCGGAGCAGTAACGGCGGAAAGTCTGATAGCCGGTACTTGTAACGTGATCACTTCCAGCGTGGTTGTGCGGCGGCAACTGCTTCTGGACGTCGGACTTTTTGATGAGAGATTTCCTAATTCTCAGGATTTCGATCTTTGGTTGAGGCTTGCAAAACACGGAGTGCGGATTGGTTACCAGCAGAAGGTCCTGGTGCATCGACGAATTTACGAAGGGAGTTTGGCGTCGAACCCTATCAAGTCGTTTGAAGGAGAAATCAGCGTTCTTGAGAAGACGAAACTGAGAGGCGACCTTACAGCAGCCGAAGCGTCCGCAATTGACCGGACGATCGAGTTGCGCCGCGCGAATATCGAAGTGGTTAGAGGCAAGCAGCAACTTTCAGCCGGTGATTTCGATTCAGCGTTGGCGACATTCACAGTCGCGAACAATTTCTACCAGAGTTGGAAACTTCGATTCGTAGTTCTTTCCCTGCGCCTCGCGCCGCGATTGCTCCAGCGTGTTTACAGCCTGCGTGCGACCTAAGAGAACTGATGACTGCCACACCTGAACAATCAAAGACGCAGGCCAGTGCCTCCGAATTCTTCCTGACAGATCATTTGCGGGCTGACCTCGGTGCGCGCACAGCCCGCGGCGGCGCGGTTACGATTGTTTCTCACACACTCAGATTTGCGATAACGATTGCCGCCACGTCCGTTATGGCTCGACTGCTTCGGCCTGCCGACTACGGTCTGATTGGTATGGTCGCGTTCTTTACAAACTTCGTGGCGATGTTCAAGGACCTGGGACTATCGGTAGCAACAATTCAAAAATCCGAAATCAATCGAGCTCAAGTGAGCACGTTGTTCTGGTTGAATGTTGGTTTTAGCGTGGCAATCACAGCCGTGACGATTGCACTATCACCTTTCGTTGCCTGGTTCTTCGGCGACCCACGACTAATCGCTATCACCGCGGTCACCGCTGCCGGATTTGTGCTCGGCGGATTGACGGTTCAGCACGAAGCACTACTGCGAAGGCAGATGCGTTTCTACTCGCTCGTCGCAATTTTGCTCGTCGCAACCGTGGTTGGTTACATCGTCGGCATTTTCATGGCGTGGCGCGGCTTCAGCTACTGGGCGCTGGTCTTTAGTCAACTCGCCTTGTTACTCACAAACACAGTTGGAGTTTGGTTGGCCTGTCGTTGGCGCCCCGGCTTGCCGAGACGAAATTCAGGCGTTCGTTCGATGCTTGCGTTTGGCCGAAACTTCACTGGCTTCTCAATCATTAACTACTTCTCACGCAACCTCGACAACTTGCTACTGGGAAAAGTTTGGGGAGCCAATGAACTGGGACTCTACAACCGTGCTTACCAGCTGATGACACTTCCGATCGAGCAAGTGAACGAACCGATTACTTCGGTTGCAATTCCCGCCCTCAGCCGCATCAAGGATGAGCAAGCAACTTATCGCCAGGCCTACTTGCGAATGCTGGAAAAAATTGCGATGTGCACCATGCCGGCGATCGCTTTCATGATGGCTACGTCGGACTGGATCGTCCAAGTTGTGCTGGGCCCACAATGGTCGGCCACCAGCCGCATCTTTTTGCTGTTGGGAATTACGGGACTCTTCCAGCCAATCGCAAATACAACCGGGTGGCTTTTCTTAACACAAGGTCGCAGTCGCCACATGCTGCAATGGGGTCTCATCAGTGGACCACTGACGATCGCCTCAATTCTAGTTGGATTGCCGTGGGGCGCTGTTGGTGTTGCTGCATCCTATGCCGTGACGCGTGTTGTGCTTACAGACCCACTGCTCTTCTGGTTTGTTGGTCGCACCGGTCCAGTACGAACAAAGGATTTTTACCGCACTATCGCACCGTTCACGCTTGCCTCATTGCTGGCGTTGGCGGTTTCGTACGGCGTTCGCAACTTTTTCGTGTTTCCCAATCCGATCGTCGGACTCATTGCGCTTTTCGTGACTACCGGCGCCGTCACCCTTATTTGTCTTGGCGCCCTACCAGCGGGTCGCTTGGCTCTGGCTGACATCCGCAAGACAGTAGTTCTCGTTCTGAAACAACGGCAGGAGGCCGTGCTGGTTCGGTAGCGGTACAAAACGCATGAACAAAGTTTTAAGAAAACTGATTCCTTCGAGCCTGAAATCTGCAGCCAAAGCGGCTCTGCGGCGCTACCGGATCAAAAACGGTGTGCGCAACATTGCAAACCTGAAGCACGGCGAGTTGCCGACGCGACAAGTGCTCGAGAGTTTAAGTCTGGGCTGGGGTAACGAAGGCTACGCCGCCAACATCGATTACCTCGAGGAAGTTGTGAAGAACGCCGCGACAACTGACGGCCCAATTCTCGAATGTGGCAGCGGACTAACGACGCTGTTGCTAGGCATGCTCGCCGGGCGTCGCGGCATCAAGGTTCGTTCGCTCGAACATTCGGCCGAATGGCGGGATCGTATTGCCGCAGTCCTAAAAGAAAACCAGATCATGAACGTTGAAGTTTTGAGCGCACCGTTGCGCGACTATGGCGACTTCTCGTGGTACGACGCACCACTTCAGGAGATGCCAAAAGACTTTCGCTTTGTGGTTTGTGATGGACCGCCGGGAATGACCAAAGGCGGACGTTACGGATTGTTGCCGGTAGTGGGCTCCCGACTCCCGCAAGGCGCGGTCATCGTGCTTGATGACGCGGATCGACCTGGCGAAATGGAATTAGTGAATCGCTGGCAACAGGAGACGAACCTAACCGTCGAAGTATTCAGCAAACCGGCGGGCAGTTACGCCACGCTGGTGAAGTGTTAACGATATGTGTGGAATCGCCGGATTTGTAGATGCCAGAAGCGCGACCGCTCGCGTTGCGGACGAGCGCGCGCAAATTCTGGAGAACATGTGTCGCGTGATTAGACACCGCGGTCCCGATGATCAGGGCGTGATGTTGAAGCCGGGTGTAGCGCTGGGAATGCGTCGACTGTCAATCATCGATTTAGCCGGCGGTCAGCAGCCGATTTCAAACGAAGACGGTTCCGTCACAATCGTTTACAACGGGGAAGTTTACAACTACCGGGAACTGCAGACTGATTTGCAGTCGCGTGGCCATCGGTTTGCGACTAATTCCGATACTGAAACAGTGGTTCACGCTTACGAAGAGTTTGGCCCTGCTTGTCTTGATCGATTACGAGGGATGTTTGCTTTCGCGATTTGGGACGAGCGCGAAAAGAAGATTTTCATTGCGCGCGATCGCGTGGGCAAGAAACCGCTTTACTACACCGTCACGCGCAGCGGGTCGCTGGTGTTTGGTTCCGAGTTGAAGTGTTTGCTTGAGCACCCCGAGGTTGAGCGTCGCGTTAACCCACAAGCTATCGACGCGTATTTCTCGCTTGGCTACGTTCCCGATCCGATCAGCATTTTCGAGAACATCGAAAAGCTCCCGCCAGGACATCACCTGACGTTCAAGGATGGACAACTGAAGGTCGAGCGCTACTGGGACTTCCGTTACGAAACGAACGGGAACGGTCATAAACCCGCCGACTATCTCGACGAACTCCGCGCGTTATTGTCTGAAGCGGTGAAGCTGCGACTCGTCTCTGATGTGCCGCTGGGAGCATTTCTGTCCGGCGGAATCGACTCAAGCACCGTGGTTGGGCTGATGGCCAGTCACATGGATCAGCCAGTCAAAACGTTCTCGATTGGCTTTAACGAAGATTCATATGATGAACTCAAGTACGCTCGGTTGACGGCGAAGAAGTTTGGCACTGACCACCACGAGTTCATTGTCACACCCGATATCTGCGATGTCGTCGATCAACTTGCCTGGCATTTTGATGAACCCTTTGCGGATTCGTCTGCTATTCCCACCTATATCGTTTCAAAACTCGCACGCGAACATGTGACTGTCGTGCTGAGCGGCGATGGTGGCGATGAGTTGTTTGCGGGCTACACACGCTATGTCACCGAGCGAAGCCGCAGCAAGTTTAATGTGGTTCCTCGCGCTGTCCGTGAAGGATTGTTTGATCCGTTGAGCAGAGCCTTGCCGCACGGTGCCTGGGGACGAAACTACCTGCAAAATGTTTCACTCGACCCAATCAGTCGCTATCTCGACAGCGTCTCAGTGTTCACTGGCTTGAACAAGAGTGCGTTGTATAGCAGTGACTTCAGCGATCAGCTGCGCAATCACGATCATCTGAGCGCGTACTTCCGCGAGCTTAGCGGCAACGTGAAGACAAATGCGCCGCTCGACTCGCTACTCTACATCGACAGCAAAACGTACCTGCCCGGCGACATTCTCACCAAAGTGGATCGCATGAGTATGGCCGTTTCGTTGGAAGCACGAGTGCCGCTGCTCGATCACAAGTTAATTGAGTTCGTCACGCGCATCCCAGCGTCGATGAAGCTGGCGGGTTTCGAAACGAAGCATTTGTTCAAGCGAGCCATTGCCGATCTTGTCCCGGAAGAAATTATCAATCGACCCAAACAAGGTTTTGGTGTGCCGATTCAGCAGTGGATTAATCAACAACTACGACAGCGTATTCACGACACGCTAAATGACCAGCGCACACGGCAGCGCGGATATGTCACGCGCAGCCACGTTGCAACATTGCTCGACGAACATGAGCGTGGCCGGCGCGATCATGCGATGGCTTTGTGGTCTCTGCTGATGCTGGAGCTCTGGCATCGTCAATATTTGGATAAATAGAACTGTGAAACCACGAGTCTTACAACTCATCGACAGCTTTGATCAGGGTGGCTCCGAACGGCAGGCGCTCGAATTGTCCCGTTTGTTACACGCGAGCGGCGCATACGAAGTGTCACTAGCCAGTCTGAAAGCTGAAGGCGTTCTGCGATCGTCTGTCGCGGATTTGGGGCTGGGGGAAATACCTTCTTATCCGTTGCAGAGTTTCTACGGCCTTAACACAGTCAAACAGCTCCGCCGGTTCGTTCGTCACCTGCGCGTTGCGCGGATTGAGGTTCTACATACGCACGATTTTTACACAAACATTTTTGGGATGGCCGCCGGGTTTCTGGCAGGTGTCAAAGTTCGGATTGCCTCGAGACGGGAGACGAACGGAATGCGTAGCGACGCGCAACTACGAGCACAAAAGATCGCCTACTCGCTGGCGCATCACGTCGTCGCAAATTCTCGGTCGGTAAAAGAGACGCTAGTCGCTGAAGGAGTGGCTCCGGAAAAAGTAAGTGTGATTTACAACGGCCTAAACCTCGAACGCTTGTCAGGGCCGCGAAACCTTGATGCTGGCGAAGCCCTCGGTCTCAAGGTTTCAGTCGTTCCCGAGAACCTGGTCACCATCGTTGCCAACATGCGTCACGACGTGAAGGACTACCCGACCTTTCTGCGTGCGGCCAAACTAATTAACCAGGCTGTACCGAATACCGGATTCCTGCTGGCAGGCGAAGGAGAACTGCGGGAATCGATCAAACAACTTGCCGAGGAATTGGGAATAGGCGACCGTACAATCTTTCTCGGCCGTTGCGAAAAGATTGCTCAACTTTTGCAGGTCACGCACGTTGGCGTTTTGTCGTCGAAGGCTGAAGGGTTTTCAAATTCAATTCTCGAGTACATGGCTGCGGGCCGGCCAGTAGTGGCAACTGACGTTGGCGGAGCTCGCGAAGCGATCGTAGAGAGTGAAACGGGATACCTCGTCCCGGTAGGTGACGCGGAGCAGATGGCTCAACGAATCATTTCACTTTTGCACGATCCGGCGAAAGCACAATTGATGGGAAAGCGAGGAAGACAGATTGTTGTGGAGCAGTTTTCGGCGCAAGCGCTACTGAAAAACACCACCGCACTTTACCAGAAACTTTTATCACGGGTTGCGAGCAAGAGCGTTGACCTAAGTACGAAACCGAAACCCGATGCGCTGGTCGCCGGCTAACTGATGAGCAAAGTACTTGTAAAACGTAGAGGACGAGAGACTCGACCAGTGCGCATCCTGGTGGTGGCGCCGTCGCTCGACATTCTCGGTGGCCAGGCGGTTCAAGCGGCGCGGCTGCTTAGCCGCCTGCATGAGCTAGCACAGTTTGAAGTAGGTTTTCTGCCAATCAATCCACGCCTTCCTGGCGTGTTCAGAAAACTTCAAGCGGTGAAATACGTTCGTACCGTTGTCACTTCACTGCTTTACATCGCCACGCTGCTGATGCGAGTGCCGCGTTACGACGTCGTTCACGTCTTTTCTGCTTCGTACCTCTCATTTGTTATCGCGCCAACGCCGGCCATCCTGATCGCGAAACTGTTTCGCAGAAAAGTCTTGCTGAACTACCACAGTGGCGAAGCCGAAGACCATCTGACGCGTTGGCGCAGTTCAGTTTCAACTATTCGACTCGTTGATGAAGTAGTAGTGCCGTCGACGTATCTCGCTAAGATCTTCGCGAAGTTTGGTATCAAGGCGCAAGCGATTCACAACCTCATCGAGCTGGACCACTTCACGTTTCAAAAACGTGAACATTTGCGACCCGTGTTCCTTTCAAACCGAAATCTGGAGACGCATTACGGCGTTGACTGTGTGCTTCGGGCGTTTGGCGTAATCCAGCGGAGTTTTCCCAGGGCTGAATTGATTGTCGCTGGCGACGGTAGTCAGCGTGAGTCGCTTGAGATTTTGTGTCGCAATCTGGATTTGAAAAACGTCAGCTTTGTGGGACGCGTCGAACACGACAACATCGTTGCGCAATACCAGCTTGCGGATATTTATCTGAACGGGTCTGAAATCGATAACCAGCCGCTTTCGATTCTTGAAGCCTTTGCCTGTGGTCTGCCAGTTGTGACTACCGATGCCGGTGGAATTCCTGACATGGTCAAAGATCAGGTGAACGGCTTCGTGGTAGCTCGCGGCGATCATAAAGCAATGGCGCGACGCGCGCGGCAACTTCTCAATGAAGGTCACCTCACGGAGTTGTTAAGCGAAAACGCGCGCGCCGAGTGCGCAAAATATAGCTGGGCGCAAGTGCGGGAACAGTGGACGAGTGTCTACCAGGCAATGGCGTTTGGTTCGCAAACAACCGCGGCGATCGGTAAGAAACCGTCAAGGCTGCACAAGCTTCGAAAGATGGATTTCAGCGAGGGTAGTGCGCGGTTTGAACAAAAGCGTTCAGCGTTTTTCGAGCGCATGGGTCTCTCTACGTTGTCCAGGCTTCCGTCTGATCGTGCCCTCCTGAACCTGCTGCACTGCAAACTTACCGACGGATTTCTAAATCATTTCCGCACCCGCAAAGCCCCGGCCTTCTTTGGCAGCTTTGATCGACCGCAAGAAACCGTCACACAGTTACGAGCTCGCTGGCCGGAAGCTGCGCCTCAGATTATTGCTGACGCAAACCGAATTCTAGTCGGGCAGTTCGACTTGCTGGGTTACAAGAATCTCCACTTTGGTAATCCAATCAACTGGCATCTGGATCCGCTTTCGTGGAAGTTGGCTCCCCAAATTCACTGGAGCCAGATCGACTATCTCAACCCGAACATCGCCGGCGATCACAAAGTTGTTTGGGAACTAAATCGTCATCAGTACTTCACGAAGTTGGGCCAGGCTTATTGGATTTCCGGCGATGAAAAGTACGCCGAGACTTTTGTCGCGCACCTCAACGCCTGGATGGATCAAAATCCGCCGAAACAAGGAATCAATTGGGCGAGCAGCCTTGAGGTCGCCTTCCGATCGATTTCATGGCTGTGGGCATTTCACTACTTCAAGAAATCCAGGGCGCTTGATGCGAAAACATTTACGCGGGCCATCAAATTTCTCTATCTAAACGGGCACCATCTCGAAACCTACCTCTCGACCTACTTCAGTCCGAACACGCACCTGACTGGCGAGGCGCTGGGAATGTTTTATCTGGGAACGATGCTGCCCGAGTTCAAAGCTGCGACACGTTGGCGCGAACTGGGACGAAATATTCTCGTGGAACAGTTGGAACGTCAGGTACAACCTGACGGCGTCTATTTTGAGCAGTCGAGTTATTACCATCGCTACACGACCGAGTTCTACACGCATCTGGTCATCCTCTCGCGTTTGAACAAAGGGCGGTTGAATTCTGCGGTAGACCAAAAGCTGTCTGCGCTGCTCGATCACCTCATGTACATCACTCATCCTGATGGAACGACACCGCTGTTCGGAGACGATGATGGCGGGCGTTTGGTGATGCTGGATCGTAGAGCCGCGAACGATTTCAGGGGAACGCTTTCTACTGCCGCCGCACTGTTTGGACGCGGCGACTATAAGTTTGTCGCCGGTGAAGTTGCCGAAGAAAGTCTGTGGCTGCTGGGACCTGACGGAGTACGTTCGTTTGACGAGCTTAAAAGTCACGCCCCGTCGCAGCAATCAATAGGCTTTCCCAATGGTGGTTACTACGTGATGCGTGATGGCTGGCACAGCAAAGCAAACTATCTTCTCTTCGATTGTGGCCCACACGGCGCGGACAACGGCGGACATGCTCACGCGGACGCTTTGGCGATCGAGGTGGCTGCGAAGGGTCGCCCCACGTTGGTTGATCCCGGCACGAGCACATATACCGAAAGCATTGAGGCACGAAATTCTTTTCGCGAGTCGGCTGCACACAACACATTGCTGGTCGACGGCGAATCGTCATCGATTCCCGGCGGTGCTTTCTCCTGGACTTCGGTTGCCAAATCCGAGTTGGTTTCCTGGTTAAGCAAACCACGATTTGACTACGTTGAGGGTCGACACGATGGTTACCAACGACTGCCAGAGCCGGCAACCCACTCACGAAGCATCTTGTTTCTCAAAGATAGCTACTGGGTAATGCGCGATCGTGTGGCTTCAAATGGAAACCACAAAGCGGAACTCCGGTTTCACTTGGCGCCCGGGCTGGCGCTGCAAGAAGTTGACGCGACAACGGTTGACGTAAGCGCGACAAAGGCGGGATTACAACTGGCCGCTTTCGGTCCGCAGGGACAATGGAGCAGGGAACAGGGTCAGTTTTCGAACTGTTATGGAATGAAGAAAACCGCTGAGGTGGCAGCGTTTTCTGCGAATTCGCTGGGAAAATCCGGCGACTCCGAGTTCATCACGTTCATGTTCCCCAACTCCGGAAGGCATTTGGCGCAGTTTCAGGTCAAGGAAGTGGAGTCGATTGGCGGTCGGGCATTTGAAATTATTTCTTCCGGCTACCGCGACTTAATGTTGTTCCGTGATAGTGCAAGCGCCCGGGTTGAGACGGTGAGAGTGGCTACTGACTTCGATTGGGGTTGGGCAAGGTTCTCCAACCAGGGCTCGGAAGCTGAAGCCGAGTTGTTGGAGTTGTTGGTAATGAACGGTCAGCATGTGGAACTCGACGGCAAGGAAATTTTGAATTCGGCAAAGGCCATTCAGCATCTACTTGCGTCGCGCACCGGCGACCGCTTTCGGGTTGAGACGGACGAGGGTTTGGTTGAGTTGCAGTTTCCGATTTGCAGTCCCGAGCAGTCCGGAGCTGAAACGGTTAACAAGGTAGCTAAAATCTAATGTGTGGAATTAACGGCATAGCGTTATCAAGCAGATCGCAACGGACCATTGACGTCCGTGAGCTCGAACATATGCGTGACGTGTTGACGCATCGTGGACCAGACGACAAGGGTTTGTTCGTTGACGCTCGGCACAACCGCATTGGTCTGGGACATCGTCGGCTGAGCATTGTCGACGTGGCTGCTGGTCACCAGCCCATGACGAATGAAGACGTTAGACTGCAAATTATTTACAACGGCGAAGTCTACAACCATGCCGCTTATCGTCGCTCACTGGAAGCACGCGGACACGCCTACAACACCCACTGCGATACAGAAACAATTCTTCACCTGTATGAGGAATTCGGTGAGGGTTGCGTCGAACATTTGCGCGGCATGTTTGCCTTTGCGATCTGGGACGGGCTAAAGCGTGAACTGTTCATCGCCCGCGACCGACTCGGCGTGAAACCGCTGTACTACACGCAAACAGCAGACGGTTCACTCTATTTTGCCTCCGAAATCAAAGCGCTGTTCGAGATTGACGCAATCAAACCTGAGCTCAATTTCCGGGCCCTCCCCGATTACCTCGCTAACCATGCTCCGTCGGGTGAAGAAACACTCTTCAGTGGCATCAAGCGTTTGCTGCCCGGCCACACACTTCTCTGGCGTGATGGCGCGATACAGATAAGGCAGTATTGGAACCTCAGTTTCCAGTCGGCCGAAAAAACTATTCGTAGTGACGCCGACTACATCGCCGAGTGGACGCGACTCTTTCGCGAATCTATACGGCTGCGGTTGATGGCTGACGTGCCTTTAGGAATGTTTCTGTCTGGCGGCATCGACTCATCGGCGATCGCGGCGGTGATGAGTGAAATGGTTTCCGAGCCGATCAAAACGTTCTCCGTCGCTTTTGCTGAGCGAGAAGCAAACGAACTTGAATACGCCCGACTTGTCGCAACCGCGTTCAAGACGAACCATCACGAGGTAGTTGTTTGTCCGGAAGATTTCTTTGCAGCGTTACCGGAACTTGTTTGGCATGAAGACGAGCCCATTGCGCATCCATCAAGCGTGGCCTTGTACTTTGTTTCGCAGCTTGCTTCGAAACATGTGAAGGTGGTGTTAACTGGTGAAGGCAGCGATGAGTTGTTGGCGGGCTACGGTCGGTACCGCAAGACGATGCTGAATGTTCAGCTTGGCTCGCGTTACCACAAACTATTGCCGTCAAGCATCAAACAGACTATTCAGAACCAGATTGAAAGCCTGCCCCGGAATTCCCGTCTAGGCCGAAAACTTCAGCGCACTTTCCTGACGCTGGCGCCGGATCTCGAAGATATCTACTTCGACAATTTCGCCGTCTTCTCACGTGGGGTGCAGCAACGACTACTGACTCAGCAAACACTGGAGCGCGCCGGTACCATCAATCCGTACCGCGTCATGAATGAAGTACTCTCCCAAACTGACTCTTCTTCGATGTTGAATCAACTCTTAAACGTCGATATGAAGACCTACCTGCACGAGTTGTTGATGAAACAGGATCAGATGAGCATGGCAGCGTCGATAGAAAGTCGCGTTCCTTTCCTGGATCACAAACTGGTCGAATTCAGCGCCGCGCTTCCGGAACGAATGAAGCTGCGCGGAGCAACTACGAAATACATCTTGCGCGAAAGCATGCGCGGGTTATTGCCAGACGCAATTATAAACCGGCCGAAGATGGGATTTCCGGTACCGGTCGGTGCGTGGTTTCGCGGAGCGTTTCGCGATGTGATTGATGAGTACGTCTTGAGTGAACGTTCGCTGAGCCGCGGCATCTTTGAACCGGCATTCGTGCGCGAACTGGTCAAGCGACATCAGGATGCCGGCGAAGATCATTCCGAAAGGCTTTGGGCCCTGGTGAACTTTGAGATCTGGCAGCGTCGCTTCTTCGACTTCGAACGCCCGAGTGTTCGTCGGGAATCGGAGGCAGAACTAGCAACTGCATAACTGAATCGTATGCATATCCTTTGGCTAAAAACTGAACTGCTTCATCCGGTCGATAAGGGCGGAAAGATTCGCACTTACAACATGCTGAAGGAGCTCAAGCGCAGTCATCGTGTCACCTACCTGACACTCGATGATGGCATGGCGACTCCCTCGGAGCGTGAAAGCGCGCTCGAGTATTGTCATGAGCTAGTTTGCGTGCCGCATCAGTCGCGCGAAAAATTTACGACCGGTTTCTATCAGGAACTGCTCACAAACCTGGCTTCGTCGCTGCCTTATGCGGTGAAGAAATACACATCAGCAGAATTTCGTCAGGAGATTGTGCAACGGGCAACAGAGAATGTGGACCTCGTCGTTTGTGATTTTCTCGCGCCGGCGGCCAACGTACCGTCGCAGCTCAACTGCCCCGTCGTCCTTTTTCAACACAACGTCGAAGCGATGATCTGGAGACGACATTATGAGGTGCAGCAGAATCCGATCAAGAAAATGTATCTCTTCGGACAGTGGCTCAAGATGCGCGCATTCGAACGGAAGATGTGCCGGCAATTCGATGCGATAGTCGCTGTGTCCGAGGAAGATCGTGATCGGATGCGCGAGGAGTATGCAGTGAAATCAGTTTTTGAAGTGCCGACTGGCGTTGACACAAGCTTTTTCCGTCCGAGCAATCGGGAAGAGCGCAAGGCGCACAACCTGGTCTTCACTGGTTCAATGGACTGGCTGCCAAACGAAGACGCGATCACGTATTTCACCGAACAGATTCTTCCGCGAGTAAAGCAAGCGATACCAGATGTAACGTTGACTGTGGTCGGTCGAAATCCCTATCCCAGTTTATTGGAATTGGCGAAACGCGATCCTTCAGTTGTTGTTACCGGACGCGTTGACGATGTCCGGCCGTACATGGAGCGCGCGGCGGCGTATGTAGTTCCCCTACGAATTGGGGGCGGCACCCGGCTGAAGATTTACGAAGCAATGGCAATGGAACAGGCGATCGTTTCAACAACGATTGGCGCGGAAGGTTTACCAGTAATGCATGGCGCTGAACTTTTGTTAGCCGACACCGAAGAGTCGTTTGCAGAAGCCGTGGTCAATGTTTTGAAGAATCCGACACTGGCAAAGTCGCTGGGAGACTGCGCGGCGCAGACTGTGCGTCAGAATTTTGGCTGGGAAAAGGTTGCCGAACGTTTCGCCGGCATTTGCGAAGCTGCGCTGGCAGCCGCTCATGAAAAGAAGTCACGGCAAATCCGTTCATTGAATAGTGGGGCGTCAGCAACGAGTGACAGACCATTAGCCGAAACACGATGAGTACAGCGATCTACATTGAGCCTGAGATGGTCCGTTTGGAAGCTTCGTTGAAGTTGCCGGAGCTGGCCAGTGTGTCGGTAATCATTCCCTCTTACAACGAGGAAAGATTTATCGGCAAAGCGCTTGAGAACCTCGCTGGTCAGTATCCACCTGAGGCTTACGAAATCATCGTCGTTGATGGCATGTCAGACGATCGCACTCGAGATGTAGTCGAAGCGTTCGAGCATTTGCATCCGGATCTCTCGGTGCGAGTCATTGACAACCCGGCGCGCAACATCCCGTCCGCGCTCAACCTTGGTATTGCGGCGGCGCGCGGCGACATCATCGCGCGCATGGACGCGCATGCTGCGCCGTCATCTGGCTACATTCGGCGCTGCGTCGATGTGCTGTCTGAAGGAAACGCAGCAGTTGTGGGAATGCCTTGTCGTGTCCGACCTGCTGATCAGAGCGCTGTGGCCCGCGCGATCGCGATTGGCGTTTCACATCCGTTTGGAATCGGTGATGCAAAGTATCGTTTGGGGACTGAAGGTAAACTGCAAGAGTCGGTGGATACTGTGGCGTTTGCGTGTTTCCGAAAATCACTGTGGTCGGAATTGGGAGGTTTCGATGAGAAACTCCTCACTAACGAGGACTACGACTTCAACTACCGTGTCCGAGTGCGAGGAGACCTGGTCTTACTTGATCGTTCAGGACACTGCGACTACTTCGCGCGGGCAACGCTGGCAAAATTAGCCGCACAATACGTGCGCTACGGTGCGTGGAAGGCGCGAATGGTGCGACAACATCCGCGTTCGCTGAAATTGCGGCACCTGGTTGCGCCGTTGTTTGTGGCTTCGATAGCGTTGTTGCCTTTAATTGGATTCTGGATCAATGCTGCGTTGTTGTTACTCGCAGCCGAAATCGGCGCCTACCTGGCGGCAGCTTCGTGGTTCGCATTTCGCGCAACCAGAAAGAATCATCAAGGACTGCCGGTCATGGTGCTGCTGCCGGCCGTCTTCATGACAATTCATTTGTGCTGGGGCACAAGTTTTTGCTACGGCCTGGTCACGCGAGCGAAGGGAAGTGGGACTGCAAAATGAAACTGAGTGTCTTCGGAATCGGATACGTTGGTTGTGTCTCCGCTGCTTGTTTTGCGCGGGCTGGGCACGACGTTACTGGCGTCGATCTGAATCCGACTAAAGTTGAAATCATTAATTCCGGCAAGAGCCCGATCGTTGAGGCTGGAATCGACGAATTGATCGCAGAGATGGTGGCGGCCGGGCAATTGCGCGCGACGACGTCTCCGGCGGAGGCGATCGGGAATTCCGAAGCCTCGTTGGTTTGCGTGGGCACTCCCAGCAATGCGAATGGCAGTCTGGATCTCAACCACGTCAAGCACGTTTGCGAGGAAATCGGTGAGGCGTTGAAGAACAAGCAAAGCCGGCACACCGTCGTAATTCGCAGCACAATGTTGCCGGGCACGATTGAAGGTTTGGTTCTGCCCACTCTCGAGGCTAGTTCTGGAAAAAAGGCCGGCCCAGATTTTGGCGTTTGCATCAATCCGGAGTTCTTGCGCGAGGGAAGTTCGCTAAAGGATTTTTACGCTCCGCCATTCACACTGATTGGTGCTGACGAAAAAGAGACCGCCGATCTTGTTAGCGAGCTATACAAAGGTGTTGAGGCGCCGCTGTTTGTCACGGCCCTGAAGACTGCGGAAATGGTGAAGTATGCTTGCAACTGTTTTCACGCGCTGAAGGTCAGCTTCGCAAATGAGATCGGCAACATTTGCAAAGCGGTCGGCATTGACAGCCATGAAGTGATGCATGTGTTTGCGCAAGACACCAAGTTGAACTTGTCGCCTTACTACTTAACCCCAGGGTTTGCCTTCGGTGGATCGTGTTTGCCGAAAGACTTGCGCGCAATCAACTACAAGGCGAAGCAAGTTGACGTGGAAGTGCCGCTGCTGTCTTCAATCCTGCCAAGCAACCGCTTGCAGATCGAGCGCGCCGTAAGCATGGTCTTGCAAACCGGCAAAAAGCGTGTCGGCGTCCTGGGTTTCAGTTTCAAAGCGGGGACCGACGATTTGCGTGAGTCACCGATGGTTACGTTGATCGAAACCTTGATTGGCAAAGGACTGCAGCTCTCGATTTATGATCGCGACGTTTCTCTCGCCAAACTCTTCGGCGCGAACAAACAATACATCGAGCGCGAGATACCACACATCTCGCAACTAATGCGGAACAGCATCGATGACGTGTTGAGTGAGGCGGAAGTGATCGTCATCGGAAACAAGGCCGCCGAGTTTCGGGAGATTGCAGAGAAAGTTGGCAAAGAACAAAAGGTAATTGATCTGGTTCGTCTGTTTGCCAAGGACGTTGAAATTGAAGGTTCCTATGAAGGCATCTGCTGGTGACGCAGTTTGTCGAGATGCTCCGCCAAAGAAGTCCACAAAGAAAGTCCTCGCTTGAACAAAACAGTTAACTCAAAAAAGAAATCATATGTGCGTCGCCTCGTCGTCGCGCTGTTGATTATTTCATTGTTACCAGTGTTAGCGTTCAGTGCAGCGCGGTTCCTGGTTGTGCAAGTGCCGGTTGCTAACGCCGACGCGATCGTGGTGATGAGCGGTTCGGGAACTTATCGCGAACGAGCCCGCCACGCGGCCGCACTTTTCAATGAAGGCCGCGCGCCCCGGATTGTCCTCACCAACGACTACCTACAAAGCGGCTGGTCTCAGGAGGAACAACGAAATCCTTTTTACTACGAGCGCTCGCGGTCTGAATTGCGTAGCGCCGGAGTTCCTGACGAAAAGATTGCTGTGATCATGGTCCCGATTACCAGTACTCACGACGAAGCCGTGCTGTTGAAAGCCTATGCCGATGCCAATCACCTGAGTTCGTTGCTGGTAGTCACATCGGCGTATCACTCGCGTCGCGCCTACTGGACTTTTCGCCGTGTCTTTGAGGGAAGCGGCAAGAGCATCGGGATGGATCCAGCCGAGCCGCGCATTGAAACCCCGCAAGCCGCAACCTGGTGGTTGCATCGGATGGGTTGGGAAATGGTTCCCAAGGAGTATGCAAAAATTCTGGTGTATTGGCTGCGGTATTGAGCCAGAGTGCCAAAAAAGCCCGGTTATTGGTGGTTTAAGACAAGTGGGCGAGTGACTGAGCCCTGAAGACTTTCGAATGAAATTGCGACAAAACAACTCTCGAACGTTTCGCAAGCTAACGGTGCTGGGCGCGTTGGTACTTGCTTGCGTCGCCTTTGTCTTCGCCGAAAGAAGTCGCGGTCAGCTACGCCCGGCGCGAGTTATCTCATTAAAGCCTGGGGATGATTTACAGGCCGCGATCAGAGGCGCGAAATTTGGCGACACGATTGTGCTGCCCGCGGGAGCGACATTTGTGGGTCCGATCGTTCTTCCGTTCAAAGGCGCAACGTCAGGAAGCGATGCTGACTACATCACAATTCGTACTTCTGATCTTGCAGGAATCGCTGCCGAAGGCGACCGGATCAAGCCGGCGTCCCACGCGCGGGCAATGGTGAAGATAGTAGCGCCGCAAGAAAAGGCCGCGGTGATCACCGAATCGCGCGCGCATCACTACAAATTCATCGGAGTCGAGTTTGCGCCGGCCAGCGATGCTAACTATGTTTTCAATGTAATCGATCTTGGTAGTGGTGATTATTCGTCGCAGTCGCAGTTTCCGCATCATTTGATCTTCGACCGTTGCTACGTTCATTCCACTGGGATGAACCGTGCCCGACGCGGCTTCGCTTTGAACAGTGCCGAAACTTCGTTAATCAATTCTTACGTCTCTGGTTTCGCGGGAGCCGGAGATGAGACTCAAGCAATAGCCGCGTGGAACACACCCGGACCGCTTCACATCATCAACAATTTTCTGGAAGGCGCCGGCGAGGTGGTGCTGATAGGCGGAGCCGACCCGCGTGTTCCGAATCTGGTGCCGTCCGACATCGAGATTCGCAATAACTATCTACGCAAACCCAGAGAGTGGTCCGGAAGAGCAACTGTCAAAGGAACGTTTGAACTGAAGAATGCGCGACGGGTTGTGATCGAAGGAAACCTAATCGAAAGCGAGTTATTAACTACCGCGATCGTTCTGACCGTCCGAAACCAGGGTGGCAAGGCGCCCTGGAGCACGATTGAAGACGTAGACGTGAGGAACAATATTGTTCGTCACGCGAGTACCGGCGTGAACATACTTGGCAGTGACAACGAGCAACGCAGCCAGGAAGCCAGCCGCATCCGCGTCACAAACAATCTGTTCGTCGATCTCGTTGCCAACGATCCAAATAACATTCCTTACTTTCTGCAGACTAACGGCGGCAGCAACATTAGCGTGGCGCACAACACGGTGCAGCAGGCCGGAAACGTCATTACGGCGTACGGCACGCCGGTGAGAAATTTTGTGTTTCGCGACAATATCGTGCAGTTCAACCGCTACGGGATCGTTTGTCAGATCGATGGGCAAGGTTGCGGAGACGCGTTCTGCGGTTGTTATCCCGCCGGAATGGTGAGAGGAAATGTCTTCATCGACAACCTGGGCGTTGGTCTGTCAGAGAACCTTGACGCCAAATATCCAGACGGCAACTTTTTTGTAAGCTCGTACCAAAAGGCGGGCATCACCGATCTTGCCCACGGAAACTGGCGTCTGGCAGTTCCCAACGGGACTCAACGAAAAGCCAGTGACGGTCGCAATCCTGGAGTCGACTTTGATGCGCTTATCGCCGCGGGAGCAATAGCTGCCAGAGAAGGAACCACCTCGAAGAGTTATGTCAGATAATTTTGTAAATACGAAATTCCACGACAAGGTGAAGTGGTCGCTGCCCTGGCTATTGCGCTATCCGGCGTGGCGGGCTGGTGAGTTCTTCAGTCGGCTGCGCGAACCAACTGGTCCAAGTCACCTGGTTTTTCTGGTTGCGAATCACTTTGAACCTGGCCTTGGTTCGACGGCGCTGCGACGTTTGGAGAAGTGGTGCGACCTGGCGCGTGCCACTGGCGACGCAATTCGCGACCACGACGGCACGCCGTTTCGTCACACTAATTTTTTCCCGGCTGAGCAATACGAACGACCACTATTGCAGATGCTGGCGGAACTTCAGGCTGATGGTTACGGAGAAGTTGAGATCCATTTGCATCACGGCGTTGAGCGACCGGACACGGCTGAGAACACGCGGCGACAGCTGGAAGAATTTCGCGATGTGCTGGCTGAAGACCACGGTTGCCTTTCGAGAGCAGTTAACGATGCGCAGCCCAAGTATGGCTTCGTCCACGGAAACTGGGCGTTGGCAAACTCTGCCGGCGGACGGTTCTGCGGGGTGGATTCGGAGATGCAGATTCTTGCGGACACCGGTTGCTATGCTGACTTCACCCTGCCGTCAGTCCCTTTTCAATCACAGGTGCCGCGCATCAACTCCATCTACCAGTGCGGCAATCCACTGAATGAAGCTAAGCCTCACCGTTCCGGACCGGATCTTAGAGTCGGCGACAAACTGCATCTGCCAATCATTTTCAACGGCCCGCTGGTGTTTGATTGGACCCGGCGCGTTCGTGGCTTGCCAGTTCCCAGAGTTGAAGACGGCGCGTTGGCGCAAAACTATCCGCTGTCGATGGGGCGTTTGGATCGTTGGCGCAGCGCCGGCATCGGTGTGAAAGATCGACCCGACTGGATTTTCACCAAGCTCTACTCGCATGGTTTTTTCGATTGGGACCAGGACCTGATGATCGGCGAGCAGATGAAACGATTCATGAGCGAGGTGCTGGAGTTTGCCGAACGCACCGGTGAGTTCAAAGTGCATTTCGCGAGCTCGCGCGAGGCTTTCAACATGGTCGCTGCCGCGGTTGAGGGAAGGACAGGTCAACCCGGTAAATATCGCGACTACAAACTTACGCAGATCATGAACGAGCGAAGGCAGTCTACGTTGAGTGCGGTTGCACCAGAGAGAATTTCAGATCGCGAACCAGTCGGAGTGTTAGGATAACTAGCGGATGAGAGACGAACTAAACATTACTCTTAATTCGACCGTCAATCCGGCGCAGTGGTCAAACTTTGGCCCAGAGGTCGACCAGTTGGTTTCTCGTCTCGAGCAGGATGGTATCGTGGTTCTTCCAGATTTGATTTCGCCCGAAAGCTTAGCTGCGATGCAACGAGCATTTGCTTCGCGGTTACAACGGTTGAATTGGAACAATTACGGTGGTTATCAGAAGACTGAACCCTATCGTCACCTGGTTGAAGATGTGTTGGTGCTCGACCAGGGCTTCGTCGATCTCGTGCTTCATCCGGTTGTAAAAGGAGTACTGAACCGCTACCTCGGTGATGAGTATGAGTTGACTGAAGCCAAGGGGTGGAAGTCTCTGCCAACCAAAAGGGATTTTCACGGATGGCACGGCGACGCGTGGTATGACAAAGAGCAGGCAACGGAAATCCACAAGGAAGTTAAGCTGGCAATTTATTTGTCTGACGTTCGCAGCGGCGCCTTCAACTACATCAAGGGAAGTCATCGCAAACAGCATCCACGTTTGGTTCAGAACGCAGAAGTGGCCGACGCTGAATCTTCACAAATCGCCGAGCTACTCGGCCCGGCCGGCACTGCGTTCCTGTTTGACACTTCCGGAACTCACCGGCAGGGCGTGCCTATGTTGGAAGAGCGACAAGCGTGCTTTTTCAACTATCACAACCCACGCGTGGCGTTGCAGCAGGAAGACGTCGCCTACTATCGTTACCATCCGCTAATTCTCAACGCGGCTTTTCTCGGCGAACTCACCGAAGAGGACCAAAGAATCCTCGGCTTTGGCAATAAGACAAATTTTCAACCGGCTTACACGCGTACGACGCAACCATCCTTTTTCTATCGTGCCCTCAATAACGCCTTCAGCGCGGAGCTGCGGCTCCGACACCTTAAGGAAATGATCCTCGCGAGGTTGAAACGGACCTTTGGTTGAGGCGAAACCCCCAACTGAACAGCGGCGAACTGTAGTCTCCGTTTTTGGAGTGAAACCATTCCGAATCGGTGGCACTGAAACGTTTGCGCGCGAACTTTCTCAACAACTTCACGAGCGTGGCTGGAACAGTGTGTTGTGTTTTCAGGCGCAACCAACGGATGAGGTCCGTCGCTTTTTAGATCTACCAAACGTTTCGATTGAAACACTCGAAAACTCTACTGATCTGAACTTGGGTGCAGCCAAAAGGTTGGCAGGCATTATTCGCAAGCACAAAGCAGAAATCCTGCATCTGCATTTCACAGGATTTCTGGGAGTCTATCCGTGGCTTGCTCGCTTGTTGTCAGTGAAGAAAATTTTCTTTACCGATCACAGTTCCAGGCCGGCGGGTTATCTGCCACAGCGCGCGCCTTTCTGGAAGCGTGTGGCGGCGCGAGTGATCAATTTTCCGATTACGAAAGTCGTTTGTGTTAGCAAGTACGGTAGAGATTGTCTGACGACACTTGATCTGCTGCCGCGCGAACGCTTCGAGTTGGTTTACAACGCGGTCGATCTTTCACGTGTCGTTGATAAGCCGAATGCCGGCGCGGAATTTAAGCAGCGTTATCAGATTCCTGAAGACCGCGTGCTGATAGTGCAAGTGAGCTGGATGATTCCGGAAAAGGGAATACCCGAACTTTTGAAGACGGCGCATTTGCTGATCGGGATAAATCCAAAAGTACACTTGGTGCTGGTTGGCGAGGGGAAATACCGCGAACAATTCACGAAAAACGCGGAAGCGATGGGAATTGCTTCCCACATTACCTGGACCGGTCTGGTCAAGGATCCATTTGGCGAAGGCGTCTTCGCCGCGGCTGACATCGTTTGCCAGCTTTCCGATTGGGAAGAACTCTTCGGTTGGATGATTGCGGAAGCGATGGCTTTCGGCAAACCGATCGTGGCTACAAAAGTTGGCGGCATTCCGGAATTAGTTGACGATAACATTTCCGGATTTCTGGTGGCGCGTGGAGACTCTGCGACGGCGGCGTCTCAGCTCGACAGGTTGGCGCGTGATCGTGAGTTGAGGGGAAGACTGGGGCAAGCGGGACGCGAGCTGGTTAGTCAGCAGTTTGATCTCAAACGGAATGTGTGCCAACTGATTAAACTATACGAACTATGAAACCTGAGTCGATCGCGATTCTGCTTGATTCAGCACCGATTACCTGGACCAGCCAGGAGGATCGGCAGTTGAAGCTGTGTGAAGCGTTAGTCGAGCGTGGCGTGCGACCCATTCTGGTGTTCTCGCAAGAACTGTCGCCGGAGTTTGCTGCGAGACTCAGGAACGGCGGTGCGGAGTTGGCAGCGATCAATTACAACCAGGGGCGCGGCCACTATCTAACTGAGCTGCGCAAGCTGGTGAACCAATACTCGATTACAACCGCCCACATTATCTTTTTCGATTACTTCAGTGCACTGCCACGCGTCGCAAAGCAAGCAGGCATCACTCATATTATTTACGAGATGCAGAACAGCGGCGAATTCCGCGCAACGTCGTGGAAGAAAATTTTGCTGCAGCTGCGAACAAAAGTTACAACCTCGGCCATGACGAAAGTGATCGCCATTTCGCAGTTTGTGAGGACGCAACTGATCAAGGGTGGTTTGGCCGAAAGCAAGATCGTCGTCAGATATCTTGGCGTTGATACTGCACGATTTGTGCCCCACGTTTCCGCGCGCGAGCAGTGGGCGAAAGATTTCAACGTCGCTCCTGACGAACTGATACTGTCGACCGTTTCATATCTCAGGCCCTTCAAACAACCGCACGTCCTGGTTGAAATGTGTGCTGAACTCGCGGCGCGGAATGTGCCCGCACGCCTTTTCGTTGCGGGCGATGGTGACATGCTGCCGAGCCTGCGCGAGTTAACTGAGCGGCTGGGCGTCACCGACCGTATTCACTGGTTGGGCAATGTTCCTGATCCGAAAAGTCTGCTGCAAGCTTCTGACGTCTTCGTGCTCGCGTCTGTCGGCGAGGCTTTTGGTCTTGTTCTCGCTGAAGCAATGGCGTGCGGCGTGCCCATTGTTGGCAGCCGTCACGGCTCTTTGCCGGAAGTAGTTGTCGCCGGTGAGACTGGTTTGTTGGCTACACCTCTCAACGCAAAAGCGTTTGCGGATGCGGTAGAAAAGCTGTCGCGCAATCCTGAGCTACGCAAGAAGCTGGGACGGCAGGCACTAGATCACGTGCGCCGGAATTTCACGGTTGAAAAAGCCGTAGCCGAAACAATTAACATCTACGAGCGACTTTGGAGTTAGTCCGCGATGTTGACGCAGATCAAATCTCGAGTGAAGGAACTAGTGCCGGAACGCTACCGGCTGCTGCGTTATGAGTTGTTCGAGAAACTGCGTTACTACCCGGAGTTGATTGTCAGTTGGGGAACGAGGCTCGAGTGTCCGTTTTGTGGTGGACACTTTCGCAGGTTTCGCCCGGCCGGGTTTGACTATCCAATTTTGAAAGAAAAACAGGTCGTCGGTGCAAGCTATCACCTTGACGACGTTTGTCCGCGCTGTTTTTCAAATGCGCGCGAAAGACTCGCTTATCTTTTTCTGAAAACCCAAACGATCCTGTTCACCTACGATCAGACCGTTTTACACATTGCGCCCGAGCCGAATATCGCAAGACTGCTCAAAGCGCAACCAACGTTGAAATACGTAACCGCTGACCTGTTTGAACCGGACGTGATGACACGCCTCGATGTAATGAAACTGCCGTTCGCCGACAGTACGTTTGATGCCATCATTTGCAATCATGTGCTTGAACACGTTCCCGACGATCGGCTGGCAATGTTTGAGCTGCAACGCATCTTGAAGCCGGGTGGGTGGGCACTCCTACAAGTTCCGATTGCGCTGGCGCTCGACAAAACCATTGAAGACCCTTCGGCAAAGACCAATGCAGATCGCATTCGACTGTTTGGTCAGGATGATCACGTGCGACTTTACAACCGGGCTGATTACGTGGAAAGACTGACCGGCGCCGGGTTCCGCGTTGTAGTGAGTGACTATGCGCATGAGCTAAGTCAGGAAGATCTGCAAAAGTATGCATTGATCGCTGACGAACAAATCTTTATCGGCGTGAAAGAGTAACGGCAACAAACGCAAACGCGTGAGGTGAATGAGAGCACCTTGCGGCACTCTTCCCCGGCGACTTTCCGCACTCGCTACGCGCAATCGCGGCAACGCGAAAAAATCAGCAAAAACCAGCGAAATACGAGCGATTTCAGTGATTATCGGATTGAGACTCGCGCACGCCGCGTGCTTATATCTGGTCGCTGCTAATTGCAGCGTGAACGATCCAGGCAAGCCTGCAATATCGAAAGCGAGTTGAACCAGCAAGTGTCGCCCAACGTTTTGCACCTCCGCTAGTCCTCTCTTCCAACGATAATCCGGTTAGCCTTCAACAACAGCGTCACCTCGCCCGCTGACCCTGTACGACAAATGGCACCCCCGCAGTGATGCGGGTCCGCAAAGCCAGGAGTCTCTCGAGTGATTGAGAGATCGTCCGGCTACCGAAACGAGGTCTCTGATGTTTACGCCGAGCTGTGCTCAACGGCTGTTTGTTTTTCTTCCCGCTCCACAAATCGAATTTCATCCGCGTCGCTGGTTGGCTGTTCTGTGGACAGTCGTGCTTGTAGTTCTCGCGGGCACTTCCTCCAAAGCGTCGACTATCGTTGTTCCTGCCGGCGGCGATCTGCAGGGGGCGATTAGCGCTGCGGCATGCGGCGACGACATCGCTGTGCAAGCTGGCGCCACGTTCTCTGGAAACTTTGTGTTGAAGTACAAAGGAGCGTGCACCGGAACTGACGCAGACTACATTACGATTCATACCTCGAACTTAACAGCGCTGCCCGCCGCCGGATCGCGCGTTACGCCTAACGACGCAGCGGCGATGACGAAGCTGGTAGCCAATTCCGCCGCACCAGTGTTGGAAGCGGAAGCAAACGCGCACCACTACAAGCTCGTCGGCCTTGAAATTACAAATGTTGGGGGTTCGGTCGTTACTCCTGAATTAATTCTTCTAGGCGCTCGCTCCTCGGGCGGAAGCATTCCTTTTTCGCAGCACCCAAATCACCTGACGTTCGATCGCTGTTGGATTCACGAAGCGACCAACGACACGAGCACTCCCGACTCGGTAACGACAACCGCAATTCGCGGTTTCAATCTTGACGCGACTGACGTGCGCATTACCGAATCGCGTATTGCTGGCTTTAGAAGCTATAAACCAGTGCCGCAGGGTGTGGAGGCGTCGAACGCGATTTTGTTTCCCACTTCCGCACTGCGCGTGACGGTGTCAAATACTTATCTCGAGGCCTGGTTTGTTCCCGTGTTCTTCGGTGGTTCCGGCGGTTCCAGTCCAAACACCGCAACAGTTACAAATGCGTCTCTGACTCGCGCCACGCTTTCGAGCGTTAGCAACCTGGCGATTGGCGACCTGATCGCTTTCAAAGTTACCAATGGTCGCCAACCCGCAGGCGCAACTTGTTCGAATTGTTCGGTAGCTTTTCAGGTGGCGAGGGTAACGGCGATCAATGGCAACGTGGTCGACTACGTGGGCCAGTACAACTACGGCGGCACCGGCACTGGCGGCAATCCGTTGCTGCAAGTTCCCGACTCGCCGGGTCTCGCGCAATGGAACGGTTACACCAACCAGGACATATTGATTCAGCGTTGTCAGTTCGTCAGCAACTTCAACTCAACCGAGTATGTTTGGACGCACACGGGCGGCAGCCCGACAACACTGCCACGTTCACAACAGACCAGCACGGGCAACGCCCCAAAGGGCCAGATTGAAATCAAGATGGCACGCAACCTGACAATCGATGGAAACTCTTTTGAAGGTTGGCACTCAGGAATTACGCTGACCAGCCGGAACCAGGGCAACACGCAAACTTCAGGAGGGTTTCCCTGGGCGTCAGTTGAGAATCTGCGAATCACCAACAACTGGTGGAAGCGCACTGCAAATTGGAACCGGATTTACAGCATCCTCATTGGTGGGCCGCAACTCGAAGACAACGAGTACACTTCGAAGCGCGGCGGGCCAGTGCTCATTTCAAACAATCTCTTTGACACGGGTGTGAACGAATTGCTGGCGGCGTTTTCGGGCGCTGATAACGTTACGGTCACGCACAATACTTACGCCGGCAGCTCAACTTCGCCCGGTGGCAGTTCAATCAACGGCATTGGCGTCAATCAGGCGTTTGTTCTGAAGGACAACATCATTCCGAACAACGAGTATGGCATTCAAAACTGTCAGGCCACGTCGGCCTGCTGGCCCAACAAAGTGCAGCTGAACAACGTCATCATGGACAATCGTTCGAACGACGGAAAAATTGGCGACGGCCCGTTGAACTATCCCAACAATTTCGTAGCGACGCAGGCGGTTGGTTGGGTTGATCCGGCGAACGCAAACTACCGTCTCAGTGCGAGTAGTCCCTACAAGGGAAGAGCCAGCGATGGAAAAGATCCGGGCGTAGACATGGACGCGTTGCTCCTCGCTTTGTCTTCCGGATCGCCGACGCCTACACCCACGCCCACACCCGTCCCTTCTGTTTCACCAATTCCAACCCCGACTCCGACGCCTACACCGACACCTGGTGGCGGCATGACGTCTCCGGTCAGTGTCTCGCGCGCGAAAGATCATGCCGCGGCACTCGCCGGTCAAATGGGTGAACCCTCATTCAGCCATCATGCTTCCAAGCCGAATTCAACCAGCCCGGCGTCGTTGTCATCAGACCTTGACGCGCTGACGAACGATATTCTGTCGGCCTACAACGATTTCAATGCCGAAAGAAATTTGTTCACGGCGCCAACGGCAATTGAAACGCAGTTGACGGCGGCGTTACTTTTCTCACGCGCGAATGCAGCGGTTGCTTTGAAAACCGGCAACACTTCCGGAGTGGCGGCACATCTCGAACGAATCGTCTGTCATTTGACGATGACGGAAGACTTGATGCTCTACGGCAGCATTTCCCAAATGACTGCCGATCGGGCGACTGCCGCAAGAACCAGAATCAATATCACGATCGGTTACGGGACGGTTGGTTATCTGCAGGAGGCGGCGGGCCCGATTGCGCCCGCTAGTCTCGGCTCAGTTTTCGATAGCATGACTGAACCGTTTTGTTTACAGCCGGCTTATGCGTCGTCGTCGACAGCCATGGCGTACGAGGTTGGCGGTGTTACGGTTTCGGTCGGTGGTCACGCTGCACCGGTGGTCTATGTTTCACCGACTCGTTTGGCTTTTGTCGTGCCTGATGATGTCCCGATGGGCAGTGCTGAATTGATCATCGCGTCGCAGGACGGTTATGTGTCGCGCGGTCTGACGACCATATCGCGCAGTGTGTTTCATCTGATGACCGCAAACGACGATGGCACCGGTGAGGCGCTGGCGCTGAATCTCACAAAGAGCACCCATGGTTTTGACGTAATTACGCCCGAGAATATTGGGCCAGACAAACGAACGCGCGTGGCGTTGTTCGCGGTGGGTGTTAGCGGGAGCTCTATCAATACCAACACCACAAACGATCTAACGTTAGGTAACACAACGATTGTGAACCTGGCGGAATCTGTTTCAGTCGAAGCGAGAAAAACAAACGGAACTGTAGTGACGCTGCCAGTGGAGTTCGCCGGAGCTGCGAACCAAATGCACGGACTAGATCAGGTGAACGTCAGATTGACTCCAGAGTTGAGCGGCGCCGGAGTGGTGCAGTTGACCATGATTGTCGGCGGACTTAGAAGCAACTCCGCGCCGATCTACGTTCGTTAACCAATCATTTTTTGCAATGCGAAAGAGCGGGCAAGCCCGCCGTCCTGACCCCAAGCCAGGCAACCAAAGTGGTAATCGCCACTGAAAGACTTTCAGGCCGCAAAGTGAGACTGGGTAATTACCACTTATGCGGTAGCGGATGGGTCTGTCTAGAGCGTTGTTTGCCCTCCGCGTCCATTGAAACGCTCCTGCCAACTTACTGGGATCGCGGGCGTCCCCGCCCGCAAATAAGCGCGGAGCGCGAAAAGCGTGCGCCGCGGATTGACTTGAAGATACGCCAATCAGGACAGGCGGGAAAAGTGCGCGCGCAGCCACGAGAGGATTACATTACCCGTCGTTCACGAGCCCGCTTCACGACGGCCTTGATACCGTCGCGGATGGGGGTCAATGCCATGTCATGATGCTGGAACTCATTGAATACTTGTACCCACGATTTTTCTCCCGGCGGTACGCGCTGTAGTTGTTTTCAGCTTCTATTTGCTGAGCCGGTCTGGGAAGGCTGCACCTCTCGGCGTTGGTTCGTCAAGAGTTCTTGCACGATGGTAGCGAGAGGGAACAGTGCTTGGCTCAAACTCGGTCGCCAGCCAGCGCGGTTCAGGGCTCTTTCGCGCTACGCGCTCATTTGCGGGCGGGGACGCCCGCGATCCCAGTAGTAAGCATTCGCGCTTCGTCGAAGTAAATGCCGACCTACGAACGTTAGCGCTGCCAGGACGTTGGCGGTGCGATTAGGCATTTGAGGTCTCCGGAAGCGTGAGTTTTGAGAGCAGGCGAGATACTAAGACGAAATCCAACGGTTTCGCTAGTTAGAAACAGGAAGGACCAAGCCGGAACGTCTTACTTTACGGCGTCCGCGCAGAGCAGCATCTCCGCGATCGTTGGCTTTCCGTCTGCAAGCTTCAGTGCGGTCCAGCCATCTTTGTTTCTTAGGTTCACGTTCGCGCCGGCTTTGATTAGCAGATAAACGCTAGCGCTACGGCCGTGGGTAGTAGCTAACATCAGAGCCGTGTTTCCCTTGTCATCCTGATCGTCCAACCGCACACCGGCATTCAAAAGCTCTTGAATAATTTCCGTGTTGCCCGGGTACGAAGCGATGCGTGAATCGTTTCCACAAAGCGCAAAAAAACCCTCGGTGGCGGCGCCCATCAACACTGTTCGTCCTTCGGCTGCCCGGAAGTTAGCGTCGGCGTCAGAACGCAACAGAAGTTTCACCATTTCAAGATCGCCGACTGAGGCCGCGAGCGTGAGCGCCTGACCCTTGCTGTCACCGCTAATGACACGCTGCGACAACAGCACATTGATGCGACGCATTGTTTTTGCAGCGTCTTCGGGAAGTTCGACGGGAAACATACGGTAGTTAACTAATCTCAAGAATTCTCGGTCACGAGAACTCAATTTTTTTCCGGAAGTTTGCTGAGCCAGAAGAGGTGACGTGGTAACGATTAGGAAAAAGAGAGTGATCAGGAGTTTTCGTTTCATACTTGAGAGAACGGTTTGGACCCTACTTCATTGCGTCCCTTCGGTGACAACTTTCGTCACCGCAAATCTATAAACGTTCTGTCGGAATTGCAGTCGCTTTACGAGTTTATTCAATCGAACAGGGAAACTTGCCCTTTCCCTGCGAATTGGCTGAACTGAAACTGCTTCGCGAGTGCTTATGAACGTCCCCGCAATTTCTCGCACCTCCATTCCCAAAAACCTTTGGCGCGTAGTCGCGATTGCCGGCGTACTTGTGTTCACGTATTGGACCGTCTTGACGAAGCTTGGCCATGATTGGTGGACCGATGAGAACTATTCCCACGGTCTTCTCATCCCGGTCATCATCGGTTTCATAGCCTGGAGCCAAAGGGACCGTCTTACGGCGCAAACTCAGCGTCCAGCAATGTTGTTTGGACTACTGGCAGTAACGCTTGGTTTACTTGGCCTTTGGGCCGGAACAGCCGGCGCTGAGCTTTATATGCAGCGTACGTCGCTGGTGTTGGTGCTGGCCGGTACTGTGGTTTACTTCTGGGGTTTCAGACTTCTGCAGTTGTTGCTCGTGCCGCTCTTCCTGTTACTGCTAGCCATTCCAATTCCCGCAATAATCTTCAACAAGATCGCTTTTCCGCTGCAACTCTTTGCATCGCGCTGCGCGGTGTGGGCCATGTCGGTTTTCGACATCCCGGTGCTGCGACAGGGAAACGTGATCGAGCTGATGCCGTTGGGGGCGCGCGAGACAAAGAAGCTCGAAGTTGTCGAAGCGTGCAGTGGCATACGCTCGCTCATGACCCTGGTGACCCTGGCCGTCGTGTTTGCGTATTTCACTCATCCACGCGACGACTCCCACAACAAACCACAAGGACCAACCAGCGAATCCGGCAAGAAGAATATCGCTGCGCGATTGAAAAACTACGGCTTCTGGCGCTCGACAATTATCTTCCTGTCCGCAGTGCCCATCGCAATCTTTACGAATGCCGTTCGCGTCAGTGGAACCGGCATTTTGGCTCGATATTATGGAACGAAAGTGGCCGACGGCTTCTTCCACACTTTCTCCGGTTGGGTGGTTTACGTTGTCGCGTTTCTATTGTTGTTTGGCGTCGGTTGGATACTGGATCGGTTCAGGCCGACTGCAGCGTCGCGCGACTCAGTGCGACCCACTGCGACGATGGCCACCGTCAAACTCGCAGCCGCGGAGGGAGGCGAATCATGAAGCGTTTCGCAATCTTTTTCGTCTTGTTGCTGGTTGGCGGAGTCATCGTGAATGCCTGGGCATTTCTCGGAGAAGCGCACGTTGAGCGCAAGGAGCTGAAAAGCTTTCCCACGGAGTTTGGCGTCTGGCAACAGACTGGTGGTGACGCACAATTCAACAAAGAAACACTTGCGGTTTTGCGCGCGAGCGATTACGTGCTGCGAGATTATCGAGATCAGAGCGGCCGCTCGATCAACTTTTACGTCGGCTATTACGCGAGCCAACGCGATGGCGCTACCTACCACAGCCCTTTAAACTGCCTCCCCGGATCAGGTTGGGTCATGAGTGAGCCCGGGGAAGTTATTATCACGCCAAAAGGTCGAGCCCCGTTCGTTGCCAACAAGTATTTGATCCAGAACGGCGACCACAAAGAGTTGTTGATCTACTGGTACCAGGGACGCGGCCGCGCAGTCGCAAGTGAATATTGGGGTAAGGTCTACACAGTGATCGACAGCGTGCGAATGCGCCGCTCAGATGGAGCGATGGTTCGCATAACCACCGGAATTCAAGACTCAAACCCAGCGACGTTACAGGATGCCATCGCCAAGGCGACTGACCTGGCGGCTACCACTTCAACCATCCTGCCCGAATTCATTCCAGACTGACTGAGAGACAGTTTCAAGTTTCAAGTTACTAGTTTCAAGTCACGACTTTTGCGATTGCAAACCTGAAACTTGGAACTTGAAACCTGAAACTTCTCCAGAATTAACCATTTTCTAAGAGTGTCTCCACTCTCGAGACAAGTTAACTGGCATTGCCCGCCACTAAACGGAAGCGAGAGACAACAGAGACGAAAACAAAAACGGGACGCGAACCTGAGCCCCAGGAAACCAATCCCGCGAGAGGAAAAGAGAATGAAAACAGAGTGCCGATCGAAGCTTTATTACGCCACCCTTCTGTCCTTCCTGTTCGCCGCAATCTTCGCAATCAGCGGTTGCACCAGTCCTGAAAAAGCAAAAATAGCGCACGTCGAAAAAGGCGAAGCTTATCTGAAAGACGAAAAGTTTCAGGAAGCATCGCTAGAGTTTCGCAATGCGATTCAAATCGACGAGAAGCTCGCCTCCGCGCACTGGGGCTTGGCCCGTTCTTACGAGGGACTGCAACGTTTTCAGGAAGCATTTGAAGAACTGCGCAAGACCACTGAACTCGACGCAGACAATCTCGATGCGCGCGTAAAACTTGGCAACTACTACATCGCCGCTGGCAAAGGACATCCCGAGCTGATCGACGAAGCCAAGCGACTCGCCACTCAAATTCTCCAAAAAGATTCGAACCACAT
This sequence comes from Pyrinomonadaceae bacterium, assembly GCA_035472495.1. Taxonomy (GTDB): domain Bacteria; phylum Acidobacteriota; class Blastocatellia; order Pyrinomonadales; family Pyrinomonadaceae; genus PSRF01. Next base: position 222,988 of record DATIPD010000015.1, read on the forward strand.
CGAAGGTCACATTCTGATGGGCAGTGTTTTCTACGCTCAGAACGATCGTGAGAAGGCCTTCGCCGAAATCAATCACGCTATCGAGTTGCAGCCGCAGCGAGTGGAGTCTTACTTGAGCCTGGCGCGCTTGTACATCGTCGTTAACGACCGGTCCAAAGCTGAAGAAACATTTCAGCGCGCGATCTCAATCAATGCGAATTCCGGATTGGCGCACACAGAGTATGGCAAATATCTCGTCCAGCTCAACCGTCAGGCTGATGCCGAAGCGGAAATGTTGAAAGCGTGCGAAGTCGATCCGACCAATCGTGCGTCGCGATTTGTGCTCGCCAGTTTCTATCTCGTCAATAAGCAGTTCGACAAAGCTGAGGTTTCCTACAAAGCGCTGGCTGAGATCGACAAAGACAAGCCCGAGGGCCGCGCGGTATTGGCGGATTTCTATTCTTCAATCAATCGGCTCGATGAAGCCATCAGCATTTATCAGGACATTGTTGCGAAGTCGCCTGATTTCACACAGGGCCACTATCGTCTCGGCGAAATCATGCTCATGCGCGGCGACACGCAGGGCGCGATGGCGCAGGCCGACGAGATTCTGAAAAAGGATCAGAAAGATCGGCAGGCGCTACTGCTGCGCGCCAGAGTTCACGCACAAACGGGCCAGTCGGAAGATCTGAAAGCCGCAGTTGAAGATCTGAAAGAAGTTCTGGTGCAGGAGCCGAATTCGCGCGCCGGTCTTTACTTCATGGCACAGGCGAATTTCAACCTGGGCAACGTCGATCAGGCGCGGGCGTTCGCTGGTGATCTCGAGCGTAACTATCCTGACTATCTGCCAGGGAAACTGATGCAGGTTCAGGTCAGTCTCGCTCAGGGCGACACCAAAACGGCGATGCGCCTCGCGTCGGAGTTAATCGATCGCGTCAATCAAACAGCACCTGATCGCCAGAATTCTCCCCAGATGCTCGCTGAGATTCGCGCGAAGGCTTATCTCTCGCGTGGTAGTGCGGCGCTGGCACAAGGCAACAGCGCTAACGCGCGCAAGGATTTCATGTCAGCTCGCGAAGTTGCGCCGCACGACACTTATCCTTACATCAGTTTGGCTGGCGTTTCGCTGGCTGAAAACAAAAACGACGAAGCCGCCGGCTTTTACGAGAGTGCGCTTTCGATGGACAGCACGAACTTCAACGCGCTGGGTGGCTTGATTCGACTCTATGCGCGCAACAATGAAATCGCTAAAGCACACGCCAGAATCGATCAAGTCCTTAGTTCGAATCCCAACAACGCTTCGCTTCACTATCTGAAAGCTCAGGCTTACGGCTTTGAGCGTAACTCCGCGCAAGCTGAAGCCGAGCTGCGAAAAACCCTCGAACTCGATCCCAACTACCTCGCCGCTTATTCGGCCCTGGGTGCGTTGTTCATCAACACCAACCAGCAGGATCGCGCGATTGCCGAGTATCAAAAAATTCTCGAACGGCGTCCGGACAATGCCACAGCCTACACGCTGATCGGCATGCTCAACGATTCGCGCCAGAACTACGACGAAGCTGCCGACAACTATCGGAAAGCCTTAAGCAAAGATCAGAACGCAGTGATTGCCGCCAACAACCTCGCCTGGCTGTACGCAGTTAACGGCAAAGGAAATCTTGACGAAGCAGTGCGTTTGGCTCAGGGCGTTGTGCAGAAGAACCCCGGCATTCCGGGATTCGTGGATACGCTCGGCTGGGTCTACTACAAGAAGGGACTTTACGGCGCTGCCGTCGAACAACTGCAAAAAGCAGTAGCCCTCGATGCGCGTGGTTCGAGCGACAACGGAAGTTCGGCGCCTAATTATCACTACCACCTGGGAATGGCTCTGAAGGCTCGAGGCGACAAAGATGCGGCGCGTCGTGAACTCGAAACGGCCGTACGCCTCAGCGAGAAAGCGCCGTTCGCTGACGTTGCTGACGCACGCAACGTTCTCGCCAGCCTGTGAAAACTTATCCCCTCCCGCTGGGAGGGGACAAAGGGAGGGGTTTAGCACGTAGTAAATCCCTCTCCCCAACCCTCTCCCACGGGGAGAGGGAGCAAAGAGAACCATTCCAAGGAGCGAGTTATGAGTGTTGAATTTCGGCAGCGGACACCCGGCGAGTACATCAAGATAGCGTGGAAGCGTAAGTGGTTCATCATTCTTCCCGCGATTGCGATCTTCTCCGCAGTGGCCATCGTCGTACTACAGTTGCCCGACCTCTACGAGTCGTCAACCCTGATCGTCGTCAAACCTTCTACCCTACCTAACTCAGTGGTCCCAACGATCACTGAAGACAGTTTGACGCGACAAATCAACAGCATCGCGCAGGTTGTTACCAGTCGCAGTTCGCTGGAGCCGCTAATTCAAAAATACGATCTCTACAAAGCTGAGCGGCAACGCGGCGAGCCGATGGAAGTGCTCATTGATTACATGCGCACGAACATCAAGGTCGAGGTAAACACCAGCCGCAACGACATCACCAACGGCTTCAATATCACGTACCGGGGGCGCAACGCCAAAACTACGCAGGCAGTTACTGCGGAGTTGGCGAGTAAGTACATCGATGTGCAAACGCAGAACCAGATCAACTCTTCAAGTTCCGCCAAACAGTTCATCGATCAACAGGTAAACCAGACCAAGGAAGAACTCGACGCCGTCGACAAACAACGACTCGACTTCATGCAGAAAAACGTCGGCAACTTACCGTCAGAAGCGGCCTCGCTTGTCGGTCAATTGTCGGGCTTGCGTGAACAGCAGAAGGCTTACATCTCCGAGGTTGGTCGGCTCCGCGATCGGCATTCCGCGCTGACCAGTCAGTTGGCTCTGGTAAAGAAAACCGCCGAACAGGCCAAGGAAGACATCGCCGAGAACACTACCGATCCCAAGACAACGCTGGCCTGGGCACAGCTCGTCAATCGCAAAGCTGATCTGGAATCTCAGTTGACGCGCATGCTTACTGAGTTGCGGCCAAAGCATCCCGATGTGTTGGCGAAGCAAGCGGAAGTCGACTCCGTGAAAGAAGCAATGGATCAGATGATCACGGAGTGGAAGCAACGCATTAAGGAGAAGCAGGACAAGCTGCGTGACCGTCCGGATCTGACCGTTGGCAATTTGGAATCTGAACTGGCGATGGTTGACGGCGAGATCAACCGGCAACAGGGAATGCTCGGCGATATCGATGGTCAAATAAACACGGTCATGGATCGCATCAACAACGTGCCCGGCGCCGAGGTCGCTCTGGGTGCGCTTGATCGCGAGTATCAAACCAAGAAAGCGCAATACGATGCACTGTTGCTGCAGGCACAGAAGATTGGCTTGAGCGCCGACGCTACCAGCCAACAACAGGGTGAGGGCATTCAGGTAGTCGACCCTGCCAACCTGCCGGCTCGGCCAGTTGCTCCGAAGCGCATGATGCTGATGGGCGCAGGCATTGCCGTCGGTCTCGCGTTTGGATTGTTCCTGGCTGGAATATTTGAAGTCCCCCGCTTACTAACCATTCAAACTAGCGAAGATGCCGCTCACTACACCTCATTGCCGGTGTTGATGACGGTGCCTGAACTTCTGACACCCGCGGAGGCGCAAAGCATTCCCCGTCGCCGGAAGCTGTTGCTGGCAACTGCCATTGCCGCGATGGTCCTGGCCATTCCCGCACTCGCTTTGATTCTGAAGTTCGCACAAGTGTTTGAACGCTTCTCGGTCTAACGGTGGAGGTCAAAAAGTGTACGCAGAATTCTACGGACTAAAAGAATTGCCATTCGCGTTGACGCCCGATCCGCGCTTTATCTATTTCACTCCATCGCACACTGAGGTGATGGCGAATCTGCACTATGGCATCGAGAGCGGCAAAGGGTTGATTGTAGTGACGGGTGAAGTCGGCACCGGCAAGACGACGATCCTGCGCTGGATGATGCAGCGCATGGATCGGAACGTTTTGACCGCTTACATCTTCAACCCGCGCTTGTCAGTCAATGAATTTTACCAGCAACTCGCATCGTTGTTAGACGTGCAGGACTGGGAAACGAAACCGGAATTTCTGACGGCACTCGGTCAGGTATTGGAGTCGAGACATTCACGGGGTTTGCGCACTGTTTTGATTATCGATGAAGCGCAGGGACTTTCGCCCGCGGTGCTTGAAGAAATCCGCCTGCTTTCGAATTTTGAGTCGGACACTTCCAAACAACTTCAAGTCGTGCTTACAGGCCAACCTGAGCTGCGCGAGATTCTGAACGATCCAGGGTTACGTCAACTAAAACAACGCATCGCGCTTCGTTGTGTGATTAAGGCATTGCCGACTGTTGGCGAAACTGACCGTTACATCACCTCGCGTTTGCTGGCGAGTGGTGCTGAGCGGACCGATATCTTTTCTTCGGAGGCGATCGAGTACATCTATCGCTGCACCGAGGGCATTCCCCGCAACATCAACAATCTTTGTGACAACGCCATGCTGGTTGGTTATGCAGCCGGCGAACGCGCCATCGACTGCGCTGTGATTGAGGAAGTGGCCGAAAGTCTGGACATGCTTCCGCGTACCGATCGACGCAAGACTGACCAAAAAGAAATACCCGCCAGCGTATTTTCAGAATCAACCCGGGCAGAGTTGTGGGCGGCGGGCAACGGCAACGGACACAAGAGCAATTAAGACTCAAGGAGAAACTCTATGGGCAGAGTTTATGACGCATTAAGACGTGCAAGCGCCGACGCCAAAGGCGATGCACAAGTGCGACAACCACAGGCATCAGCAAATCGCGGAGATATCCGCACTCATCGCATCGTTCCGGCGGGCCTGGAGATTGAGGAGGAATTGTTCACGTCCTCTCCAATCCACGGCCGTCCCGGTCCGGCGGTGAAAAGTTCAGCGTTCACTGCGCACACGGCGACAGCTCCTGACGGGATGGCACTCCCCGACGGACGAGCTTCACGTGCTGTTGGGGCAACTTTGAACGCTGCCAGGCCGGCGCGCGTTAGCAGTCTCGTCTCTTATGACGTTGATGCGACGCGCGTCGAGCCTCATCTTGTCGCCTTGACGCAACCGCGTTCTGCCTATTGTGAACAGTTTCGTTCACTGCGCACGCGCATTCTGCAGGCGGGTGAACGCGAAGGAATGCGTACCTTTGTTATCACCAGCGGCGGCATGGGCGAGGGCAAAACGTTGACGGCTTTGAATCTAGCCTGGTTGCTGGCGCAAACCGAGGGCGTTCGCGCACTTCTGATCGATAGCGACCTGCGTCAGCCCTGCGTGAGTGACTATTTGGCGATCGACGCGCCGCGCGGACTGTCAGAAGTGTTAGGCGGCGAACTAAGTTTACGTGAAGCCGTTGTTCGGCTCGATCCGGCGGGACTCTATCTACTGCCCGGCGGCCAAGCGCGTGACGATGTGGCCGAAATGTTGTCTGGTCCAACCTATGCCAGCGTAATTGCCGAAGCCCGTCGTCTCTTTGATTACATCATTATCGATGCGCCGCCGCTCGGCATCTTTACTGACTCCAGTATTCTCATCGACCGCGCTGATGGCGCGCTGATGGTCGTGCGCGCCGGCAAGACGCGGTATTCGATGGCGGACAAGTTACTGAAACAACTGCCGCGCGAACGAATGCTTGGTGTGGTCTTAAACCGTGCCGATGAAGAACTCGAATCAACTGCCTACTACTACCAGAAACGTAACTACCGGCCCCAGTCGATGCGCCAGGCTGATGAGCCACTCCGGCTGGTTGAAGAAATCGAAGACGAAGAGGTGGCAATCGCAAGTTGAGAGCTTCACGCGCAAATGTACGGACAGGCCTCTTGTTGATCGCCGAAGCGGCGGTGGTGTTCGGCGCGATCATGGGCGCGGTTTATTTGCGACTGGGCGTTCAGGACGCCCATAACGAACTCTGGTTGCGACAGGGATTTCTGAAAGCGGCGTTGGCGACACTTTTCTGTCTCGCCGCCTTTTATCTTTTCGATCTTTACAACTTTGTGGTGATGCACGACCGCCGCGAGTTGGTGCTGCGACTGATACAAGCGCTGGGCCTGGCGTGGGTGGCCCTGGCTTTCGCCTTCTACGCATTTCCGCAACTGATGTTGGGTCGGGGCATTTCACTGATCGCGTTGCCGTTGGCGTTGGGACTGATGGTCAGTTGGCGAATTTCGATTCACTGGCTGCTCGGTCACCCCGACTTTGGCGAGAAGATATTGATAGTCGGATCAGGGAAGCTGGCCGTGGAGCTGGCGCGCGAGATGTTGGAACGACCGGACGCGGGCTATCGGATCGCAGGTTTCGTTGGCACTGACCCGGAATTGTTAGGGAAGAGCTTGATCAATCCACGCGTCATTGGTCTGACATCGGAACTTGACGAAGTGGTACGTCGCGAGAACATCGATCGCATCATCGTCGCCATGGGCGAGCGTCGCGGGCAGTTACCGACTAGCGAGTTGTTGCAGCTCAGTCTTGCCGGAACGGTAAACATTGAAGAGGGCGCGTCGTTTTATGAGCGAGTAACCGGGCGCGTCTCGCTCAGCATGGTTCGACCTTCGTGGCTGATCTTTTCGAGTCGCGGTCGCCAGGCACGTATTTCCGGAATCACCCGCAACATCGTCCACCGACTGGTAGCGCTGACTGGCGGATTGTTGTCGCTACCACTGGCAGTAATCACAGCGGTCTTAATCAAGTTGGAATCGCGTGGGCCAATTCTTTACCAGCAGGAGCGGGTCGGGAAAAACGGCGTGCCTTTCACGGTCATGAAGTTTCGCTCGATGCGCACGGATGCGGAGAAGTCTGGACCGGTTTGGGCCAGTATGGACGACGATCGCACCACCCGCGTGGGCAAGGTCATTCGCAAGCTGCGCATCGATGAGATACCTCAGTTCTGGAACATCATGCGCGGCGAGATGGACTTCGTTGGTCCACGACCTGAGCGCCCGCATTTTGTTTCGCAGTTAGCTGAAGAGATTCCTTACTACGAGCAACGACATTTGATCGCACCAGGACTGACCGGCTGGGCGCAAATCAAGTATCCGTATGGCGCCTCAATAGAAGATGCGCGGCAGAAGCTGCAGTACGATCTTTACTACATCAAGAACCAGAGCTTGATGCTCGACGGCATCATCCTGTTTGAGACGATCAAGATAATTCTTTTCGGACGCGGGCGGTAAGTGACGTGTAACGCAAACGTTAGTTTGCGCTCTTGGAGGTAACGATGAAAACAGTAAACAAATTCCTGACGCTGGCAGTCGCAGCGATGATGATTTCTTCTGGCACAGCGTTGGCCCAGACGACGGATGCAACTGCAACCAAAACGCGCCAGCGAATGGTGGCGAAGACTTCGGATCCTGATAAAGATAAATCGGTGAAGAACGAAGTCGCGCCGGCGGATCAAGATCCTGATGCAGTCTCCAAGCCCGTGGACGGCACGGTCACCGCCAATCCGGTAGACACGACGAACAAGCCGGCAGCTCAGGTCATTACGGATCCAAATCGTCACGAGGAGGCTTCGGAAGAAGCGGCGATCGTTCCCTACTACAATAACTTCTTCAACACCTACCGGCTGGGACCTGAGGACATCATTTCCGTCAGCGTGTTTGGCCAGGATCGCTATTCGCGCGCGGGCATCACGATTCCGCCCAGCGGCCGAATTTCGTTGGCGCTCATTCCCGGCGGAGTTTTTGTGAACGGCAAGACGGTTGAGGAAGTTGCCGACACGATCAAGAAGAGCTACGACGAATACATCATCGATCCGCAGATTTCGGTTTCGCTCGACAAGGCATCGTCATATCGCTACAGCGTGATCGGGGATGTCGGCCAACCGGGTATTCGTTTGATGAGTCATCGTCTGACTGTGACCGAAGCGTTAGGTGAGGCTGGGGGCGTTCTGTCGACTGGTGATCGCAGCAAGGTGGTGGTGCTACGACGCCAGGCCGACGGCAATCTCAAGTCGATTGCCGTTAACGTGAGCGCGATTTACAAAGGCAAAGCGCCAGACACGACTTACCTCGTCCCGGGTGATCAGGTAATCGTTCCCGGCAACAAACTGAAGAGCCTGCAAAAGATCATGAACGTGTTGCCGATCTTGAGTTTCGCGCGAGTGTTTGCCGGCGGGGGGCTGTTCTAAGAAGTGGGCAGTGCGCGGTGGGCAGAAAGCAGAAGACGGTCGACTGGAGATTCAAGACAGGGGATTGAGATTGAAATGAAGCTGAACAAACTGCCCACGGCTCATCGCTTAACGCTCATTTCTTTTCTGCTGCTGCTCGCTGCCCACTGCGCACTGCCCACTGTTTCCGCTTCCTGGATCAAGCAACGCACAAATTCGCTCGCCTGGCTGCACGCAGTTTATTTTCTCGATCAAAATCGTGGTTGGTCCGTTGGCAGCCGCGGGACCCTGCTCGCGACGACTGACGGTGGCAGGAGTTGGCAGGTCGAACCTAAGCCAACCGAGGACTCCATTCGCGATATCTATTTCAGCGATGAACAAAACGGCTGGTTGCTCTGCGAACGCAACATCTATGACCTGAAGTCTAACGATGAGCAACGCGCTTATCTATTGAAAACCACCGACGGTGGTGAACACTGGAAGCGCGCAAACCTGCGTGGCGTAAATGTCGATGCTCGTTTGATGCGCGCCGTATTTCAAAACGGCAGCGCCTGGGCGTTTGGTGAAGGCGGCGCGATTTACACGACGCGTGATTCCGGGACGACGTGGGTCAAGTTGCCGGCGCCCACTCATTTCCTGCTGTTGGGCGGTACCTTCATCGACGAGAACAGTGGCTGGTTGGTGGGAGCCGGTGCGACCATTCTGCAAACTTCCGACGGCGGCGAAACCTGGCATCAGGGGAGACTCCCCAACAACACTAATACTCGCTTTAATGCGACATCATTTGTAAGTCCGACGCAGGGTTGGGCCGTCGGCGGCGATGGAACGATTTACCGCACCAGCAATGGCGGCAGGACTTGGCAGTCACAAAACTCCGGCGTCTCTGCAGACTTGTTGGACGTGAAATTTTTTGATGCGGCTGAGGGTTGGGTGGTCGGCGCCGAGGGAACTCTTCTTCACACGCGCGACGGCGGCCTGCATTGGTTCACTGAACGAAACGTCACCGAACACGCTTTGGAGCGACTATTCTTCACGGACCGATCTCACGGTTGGGCGGTTGGCTTCGGCGGAACGATTCTGTCGTTTGACTCGGTGACTGAACGAGCGCCGAAACTCAGGCCCTAATGCCTTCACAACAAATCTTGCATCTAAGCGCCAAAGGCGCGGAATGTGAAAGCCTGGGGCAACGCCCCAGGGAACAGCACCACCACAATTAGGGTTGAGCGCTGAAGGCGTGCAATCAACCTCTAGTCCCACACATATCGCTCGTCACAATCGATGTTGTAACTCTTGAGAAACTTCCGGTACTCATCCTGAAACGTCACTCGCTTATGATGGACTTTTTGTTGCGCGATGTAGCGCTTCACAGTTTCCACTTGCGATTGCCCAATCGAGAATGCGCCGTAGCCTTTCTGCCAGTGAAAATTTCTAAAGTCGCTGCCTTTTGTCTTGATCCACTTAGAAGATTCTGTCTTCACCTCTTGTACCAGATCGGCAATCTTAATCACTCTGCTGAGCGTGAACAGAACATGAATATGATCACCGGTGCCGTTCAGACAGAGTGTAGGTGATTTCAGCTCTCTAAAGATCGAAGCGAGGTATGGATGGATCTCAGATTCTATTGTTGGCGTAATGAAAGGCTCGCGATTTTTGGTACTGAAGATTAAGTGAATCAGGATGGACGATAATGATTGAGCCATGACTTTCTCCTTCGCCATTATTTCGCGCCTTCAGCGCTGAAAAACAGTAGAAGGATACTCGTCACCTGGGGCGTTGCCCCAGGCTTTCACATTCCGCGCCTTTGGCGCTTAGATGCAAAATTTGTTGTGAAGGCTACCACGATTCTCGAAACAATTTTAGAGCTCTCGTTGCTGTGTTGAGCTTATCATCTTGCGAGTGACCAAAAAGTGCTCTGCGATTCGGTGGAGAATCTGATTGAGAGGCCCAATTTTCGAATTTCTCAACCAGAAAACCGGCCTGCTGTGTTTCTGTAAGCTCGGCCCAATCGCTTCGTTCGACCAATTCATCATACATCCATCTCATCCATGAAAATTGATGTGTCCGTTCCGGCCGCATGTGTGGAAACAGAATCACATCGCGAATTGACTGCTTGTTAGTCACCAGCATCGCGAAGCGGTCGATACCGATGCCGATGCCGGCGGCTGGTGGCATGCCATATGACAGCGCGCGAATGTAATCTTCATCCATCACCATTGCTTCTTCATCACCGCGCTCACGCTGCGTCATCTGATCAAGAAAACGCTGATGCTGCTCTGCCGGATCGTTCAACTCCGAAAAGCCGTTCGCTGACTCCATCCCCACGATATAGAGTTCAAACCGTTCCGCTACTGCCGGATTCGCTGGCGAAGCTTTAGACAAAGGCGAGATCGCTTTCGGGAAGTCGAAAATCAAGGTTGGTTGAATTAAGTTCGCCTCGGCGTGCTCTTCAAACAACTCGACCAGATTGTCGTCGGTAATTTCTTTATCGGGTGCATAACGCGTAACCGCTTCCCGCATCGTCATCCGCTGAAACGGCTGACCAAAATCAAGCTCCTTGTCGCCAAACTTCAGATGCGTATGTCCCAAAACTTTTAAGACGACGGCGCGCAGCATCGACTCGCAGAAATCCATCATCTGGTTTACATCCGCATACGCCCAGTAAAACTCGAGCATCGTAAACTCAGGGTTGTGTCGCGTGGAAACACCTTCGTTGCGGAAGTTTCTATTCAGCTCATAGACTTTTTCAAAACCGCCAACCAGTAAGCGCTTCAAATACAACTCAGGCGCAATGCGCGCGTACAGATCGATGTCGAGCGCATTGTGATGGGTCTTGAATGGCTTCGCCGCGGCGCCGGTGGCGAGTGGCGTCAACATTGGTGTTTCGACTTCGACGTAGCCGTGTTCGTCGAGAATGCGCCGAAATTCGCGAATGATCGCCGAGCGCACTTCGAAGACTTCCCGCGGCGTGAGATCACCTTCTTCGCGCTCCAGCTTCAGGCTGCCGGCAATCAGATCTGCGTAGCGCTGTCGTTGCCGAATCTCCGGATCGTTAATGCCGTGCATCTTGTCAGGCAATGGCAGCAACGCCTTCGAGAGAAACTGCAGCTGCTTTACGTGAATCGAAAGTTCACCGGTTTTGGTGATGAACAAATAGCCCTCAGCCCCGATGAAGTCGCCGTGATCCAGTAGACTGAAAAGTTCCCAGCCGTCGACCGCGCCGCCGTTTGCCTCATTACTGACGCCGGCAAAGTCAGCTCGTTTGCAGTAGATTTGCAAACGCGCGACGCCGTCGGACAAATGAACGAACGCCGCTTTACCCATCACCCGCGGCGGCGACGCAATCCGCCCGGCCAGTCGAACCGTGACCTGATTTAGTTGTTGATTAGCAAGCTCGATTGGTTCCGGGGCGGGGCGTTGACCTTCGATAACTTCCGGTGCAAACGCCCGATATTTTTCCACAACGCTGCTGATCGTGTCTTCACGTTGAGGATCGACTACTCGCGTGCGATCAAACTTGTTCGGATAGACGTTACCGACAAGTTGACGCAGACCTGCCAAGTGATCCTGTCGCGCGCGGGTTTGATCATTCTCTTCAATCGTAGGAACAGACATAAGGTGCATCGTAAATCGAAGCTACCGTCGGAGCAAGTTCAACTCTTTGGAGTTCGCACACTCCAAAGAGGAGTGCTTCCTTTCGCCCGCTCCATTTAGCCAAGGGAAACGCCTCATGCTAGATTGTTCCCAGTCGATGAAAGAAAAAATTCTGAGCCCGGATCAACTGCTCGGAGTGCGCCAAGCTATGCGCGCGTCCGGGAAAACTCTCGTTTTCACGAACGGTGTTTTCGACTTGCTGCACGTTGGCCACGTGCGCTACCTGGCGGCGGCGCGAGATCTGGGCGATGCGTTGGTAGTTGCCATAAACAGCGATCGCACCGTTCGCGAACTCAAGGGACCAGCGCGGCCAATCATCAACGAGGCAGAGCGCGCGGAAATTCTGGCGGCACTCCGCTCGATTAACTACGTAACAGTTTTCGACGATATTTCGCCACGCTCACTAATTGCCGCGTTGTTGCCTGACGTGCTTGTCAAAGGTGGCGATTACGGCCTGGATGAAATTCACGGGCGGGAAGAAGTCGAGGCGGCAGGTGGTCGAGTGGTGAGCTTGCCGTTCGTTGCCGGCGCGTCGACGAGTTCGATTATTGAACGGATGCGGAACGCGAGAAAGTAAGGAGTGATGAGTACTGAGTACGGAGCAAGATATTTTTGTGCTCATCACTCGGTACTCATTACTCATCACTAACCATGAGTGTCACCGGAAAAAAAACAACTTCCCTGCAAAGCGCCCTGGGTAGCGTCACCCAAGCGCCGGAGTTTCAGCTTGTCGTTAACGAAATCGCTCGCGGCGCGCGAGTGGTATCGATCAGCGGGCTGGTCGCCGGTTCAGCGCGCGCTTTAGTTCTGGCGGCTTTGCAGCTCGAAACAGGAAAACTTTTCGCCGTTGTCACTCAATCCAATCGTGACCTCGAGCCCTGGGAACGTGACTTACGTTTCTGGTACTGCGCGCTGGCCGGAACCAGAGACTGCGACAACGAAGTTCTTACGTTACCATCTTCCGAAAGCGATCCGTACGCGGGTTCGTCTCCTCATCCGGATACGCTCGAGCGGCGAGCGCTCACGCTATGGCGCTTGGCCCGTGGCCGCCGCGATTTTGTTTTGTTAAGCGCCCGCGCACTCGCGCGCCGTACAGTCACTCCCCAGGAAATAACTGATGCTGGCGCCGTCCTTATCAAAAATGAAAGCTACTCGCCGGACGAATTGGTCTTCAATCTCGTGGCAGCGGGTTACGTACGCGAGGACCCGGTTGGTGGCGTCGGCGAGTTCTCAATGCGCGGCGGCATTCTCGACATCTGGTCGCCCGGACAAGAACAACCAGTACGTATCGAGTTTTTTGGCGACGAAATCGATTCCATCCGGTCTTTCGATCCTGAGACTCAACGTTCAACCGGTCAGCTAAACGAGGTCGAGATTGTGCCGATGCGTGAAGCGGTGGTACGTAGTCGTGACTTCGTCGCCTGGGCGCACGCGGCGCGTGAGCGCTGGGGCGACATCCGTTACGCGCGTGCCCTCCGCGATCGCACCGCATTCGCAGACGAAGGCGAATCTTTTGCAGGTTGGGAATGGTTGCTGCCGGTGTACCGGCCGCGGACCGGGAGTTTGTTCGACTATTTAAAAGACGCTGTGCTCGTCGTTGATGAGCCGTCATCAGTTGACAGCTATTTAGGCGAGATCTACCAGACACTCGCCGAACGTTACGAAGAGAACGACGCGGCTGATGACATCGCGGTCAGACCTGAAGAGCTTTACCTGTCAGTCGAAGAACTGAGAACAAAGATTGATGCGCGACAGAGAATTGAACTTCGCGTGCTTGGGCGAGCCGCGGCGGAATTTGACCAGGCTGTGGCCCTCGATTCCGAGGAGCCGAAAGTCCAACTTGGCCGGGCCCGCGCGGCGCGAGTGCCACTTTTTCTGTTTCCCCTGGCCGGCACTGTTCCCGAGGTTGAATGGAAAACTCAGACGACGCGCAAGTATCACGGCCGGCTGGCCAGCCTGGCCACCGATCTAAAAAAAGCTCACGAGGAAGGCACCACCACACTTTTTGCCATGCCAAGTTTGGGGGTGGCAGAACGCGTCTCGGAAATTCTGGCCGAGTATGAAATAAACGCGCAGCTGTTGTTACCTGATCACCGTGCTGCTGACGTCGATGCTTCAGTAAGTAGAGCGCTCGTTACGGTCGGCAGGTTGAGCGCGGGATTTGAGATGTTAGGCGCGCGTCTATTGATACACGTAGAAGCAGATTTGTTTGACGAAGCCGGAGCGTCAGCGCTTGAGCGACGTGCCGGTGGGCCAGAGACCAGAAAGCAGAAAGCAGAAGGCAGAAAAAAACGATCCCGAACGGCGGCGTTTCTTTCCGATTTTCGCGACCTGCGCCCCGGCGATTTCGTGGTCCACATCGATCATGGCATCGGACGTTTTGGTGGATTACAAACTTTGGATCTCGGCCCGCGCAGCAGCGAGTTCATGCTCTTGTATTACGCTGAGGAGTCGAAGTTATATGTTCCGGTAGAACGTCTGGATCTCGTCCAGCGGTATTCGAGCGCGGAAGGACAACAACCGACACTCGATCGGCTCGGCGGCCTGGGTTGGCAAAAAACAAAAGCCAAAGCCAAACGCGCCATGCGCGACATGGCCGACGAACTTTTGCGCTTGTATGCCGAACGCAAACTCGTCACCGGTCACGCCTTCGCCGCTGACACTCCCTGGCAACAGGAATTCGAAGACGGCTTTGAATATGCATTGACGCCTGATCAGGAAGTGGCGATCGAAGACGTCAAGAATGATATGGAACAACCAACGCCGATGGATCGCTTGCTTTGCGGAGACGTTGGTTACGGCAAAACCGAAGTAGCAATGCGCGCAGCCTTCAAAGCCGTCATGGAAGGAAAGCAAGCCGCAGTACTGACGCCGACAACCGTGCTCGCCTATCAGCACTTCGATACTTTCCGCAGCCGGTTTGCACCATTCCCGGTCAAGATCGAATTGCTATCACGTTTTCGATCTCCCAAAGAACAGAAAGAAGTTGCCAAGCGTGTCGAGGCCGGTGAAGTCGACGTGGTTATCGGCACGCATCGATTGTTATCCAAGGATGTTCAGTTCAAGGAGCTGGGCATTGTCGTCGTCGATGAAGAACAACGTTTCGGTGTCGCTCACAAGGAGCGACTGAAACAACTAAAAAAACGAGTCGACGTGTTAACGCTCTCCGCGACGCCAATTCCACGCACGCTCAACATGTCATTGAGCGGACTCCGTGATATGTCGCTAATTGAAACGCCGCCGCGCGATCGGCTCGCCATCCAAACGCAGGTAGTGCAGTTTTCGGAGAATGTTATTAAGTCGGCAATTGAACTCGAGCTTGGTCGTGGCGGCCAGGTTTTCTTTATTCACAACCGCGTGGAGACGATCGAGACAATTGCCGCGCTGGTTCAGCGGCTGGTGCCGCAGGCGCGGCTGATTGTTGGTCACGGGCAAATGAACGAAAAAGAAATGGAACGAGTAATGCTCGATTTCATTGATTTCAAGTTCGATGTTCTCGTTGCTACCACAATCATTGAGAACGGAATAGACATCCCGCGTGCTAACACAATCATCATAAATCGCGCCGATCAATATGGTCTTTCTCAGCTTTATCAGTTAAGAGGCCGTGTTGGCCGTTCAAATCGCCGCGCGTACGCCTATCTGCTGATTCCCGGCGAACAGGAACTGACGCCGATTGCCAAGCGTCGGCTGGCGGCCATTCGCGAATTTTCCGACCTGGGCGCGGGCTTTCGAATTGCCGCGTTAGATCTCGAATTGCGCGGGGCCGGCAATCTTCTGGGGGGACAGCAGTCGGGGCACATGGACTCGCTGGGGTTCGACCTTTACACGCAGATGCTCGAGCGCACGGTCGCGGAGCTGCGGGGCGAAACGGTGGAAGACGAAACGAGCGTCACCATCAACCTCGGTGTCGATGTTGCGATTCCCGATGATTACATTAACGACATGGGGCAACGGCTGCGTACTTACAAACGCGTTTCCTCGGCTCGTGATGAAGAGACGCTCTCCAATATTCGCGATGAGACAAAAGATCGCTACGGTCGCTTACCTGAATCAGTTGAACAACTTTTTGGTTACGCGCGTTTGCGACGACTGGCGGAAGACCTGCGCGTAATCTCGCTCGATAAGACCGGTGAAGGAGTGGCGATAAAGTTTAGTGACAAAGCTCGCATTTCGCCTGAGAAGTTGATGGCCTTCATTGGCGGCGCCCCCGGCAGGGTATTCACGCCGACGGGCGTCCTGAAGTTGAAGCTGGCAGAAGACGAAGAAGACAATTTGCTGGACACCGTGCAGGGCGTGTTACTGGAACTGAGGGAAGGTTAGGAAAAGTCTAATGTCCAAATCCAACGTCCAAAGTCCGCTCGTCTTTTCTTGTCTTTAACTTTGGACTTTGGACTTTGGACATCGGGCTTCTTTTTATGCTCAAATCTACCCCGCTTCCCAGAGGTAACCAGTCAGGACACCCGGCATCGACTAGTCACTGTTTACGATTCACCATTTTTTAGGAGTATTTCTTGTGAGATCCAAACTTATTTCGCTAGCTATTGTTGGAGTTTTTGTGATGGCGCTGGCGGCGTTGGCGCCCTCAGCCGCACGCGCTCAAGAAGCAGAGCAACAGGTTATTGATGAAGTTATTGCTCAGGTAAACGACGACGTAATCACTCTGTCGATGCTCCGGCGTGAGAAAAAGGAACTGCTGGAGTCGATGAAGCAGTCGGGGAAGCCAGAAGCGGAGGCGCTCGCCGAAGTCGACAAGCGACAGTCCGAGTTGATTGCTACATTGGTTAACGAAGCTTTGCTGTTACAGAAAGGCAAAGAGCTTGACCTTTCAAACGACGTTGAAGGGGAAGTGAACCATCGCATGCTGGAGGTGGCGAAGGAGCAGGGCATCGCCACTATGGACGAGTTGTTCAAGCGGATGCGTGAGAGTGGACTCGATCCGGAAGCCACCCGCCAAACATTGCGGGTGGAAATTATGAAGCAGGCGGTAATTCAGCAAGAAGTAGATCGCAAAGTTTTCTTTGCCGCAACGATGCCCGAGCTGCAGAAGTACTTTCAAGAACATCAGACAGACTTTCGTAAGCCTGAGAATGTAACTATCTCCGAAATCTTTTTGAGTTCGGCCGGCAAGAACGAGGCTGACGTGAAAGCGCGGGCGCTGGCTCTGGTGGCGCAATTGCGAGCGGGGGCGGATTTCAAAAAAGTTGCCGCAGCAAACTCTGAGCGCGAGCGCGATGGGGTTCGCACTGGGCCGCAGGATGGTGGCGAAGTCGGGGCCTTTGAAGTGCCGTCGCTAAAACCAGAACTGGCGAATGCCATTAAGGACGTAGCGGTCGGCGGCGTTAGTGAACCGGTGCGAAGCGAATATGGCTTTCAGATCTTTCGCGTTGACCAGCGTACACCGGGAAGCACAACTGCAACCTTTAATGAGAACCAGGTGCGCGAAGCTATGGCGAGCACTAAACTCCCGAAAGCGCGCGAAGATTATTTACAGAACCTGCGCAACGAAGCCTACATCAAGATTGGCGACGCTTACGGAAGCGACGTCTATCCGCTGCTGAAGATCGCTCCCGTCAAAACTGCCCAAAACAGCGACAGCACCCCCAAGCCGGAAAAGAAAAAGGGGAAGATTCTCGGAATCATTCCCAAACCGTAACTCAGTTGCGAGTTTCAAGTTCCGAGTTTCAAGTTCTGGCCTGAGAAACCTTGAACTTGGAACTTGAAACTCGGCACCTGAAACTTGTCTTGCGATTAGACCTCTTCCTCAAAGCCAGTCGCCTACTTTCCCGTCGTTCGGTGGCGCAGCAGTTTTGCGAAGCGCGACGCCTTTCGGTGAACGACCAAATAGCCAAGTCATCTCACGCCGTCAAAGTTGGGGATGAGATCATGATCCGCCGTACCAACCGGGTTACGACGGTGCGTGTGGTTGCCGTTCCTGATTCACGGCAAACTGCCAAAAAAGATGCGGCTAGCCTCTATGAGCTGGTGAGTGAAGAAACTTTTGCGGAGGACCCTTTAGGATAAAAGAACGGGGGTGAGCCCCGCTCTTTGCTGCTCAATATTTTCGGGGAACTGTTTTTCTCAAACGGCGTCAAATAAGCTGGACCAAATTCTGTTTATGAAACACGTCGCTTTTCTAACACTTCTCCTGTGCGTTTACTCGAGCAATTTCGCTTGTCAGCGAAACGGCCTGGCCGCAGACTTCAAAGCTCCCAAAGTAAGGGACAAGATGAACGTCGAGCCAGCGCCTAAGGTAATGCCAACTGCTGCTTTGAAACTTCCTCTCATAAACCCACGAATCATCGTCTACAAAAACAAGCGACGGCTCGAGTTGTATGCGGATGGCAAACTGGTGCGCACTTACCGCGTCGGTCTCGGACTCAATCCCGTTCCGCCCAAACAGCGACAAGGAGATCACGCCACTCCGGAAGGCGAGTACTACGTTTTCGTCAGAAACGACCGCAGCGCTTATTACCTTTCGCTCGGGCTTAGTTATCCAAACGCCGTAGACGCCGAGCGTGGCCTGCGCGACAACCTCATTTCGAAAGGGCAGCGCGACGCGATTGTTGGCGCAATCAAGCGCAAAGCGCGGCCTCCACAAAACACCGCCCTGGGCGGCGACATCTTCATTCATGGCGACGGCGCGGGCAGCGATTGGACATGGGGCTGTGTGGCGTTGGAAAATGCAGACATCAAGGAACTCTTTGATGCCGTGCCGGTGGGAACGCCGGTAACCATTAAGCCCTGAAGCTGATGCCCGAAATTAAACCGTTCAGGATTCGCAACATTGAAATCAATCCGCCGCTGGTGCTTTCGCCAATGGCCGGCGTGACTGACGTTTCTTTTCGTCGTTTGTTGAAGCGACGTGGCGGCGTTGGCCTGAGTGTGTCGGAGTTTATCTCCGTCGAAGGCTTAACGCGCAGCAACCCAAAATCAAAGCGCCAGATGCGTTTCTATGAAGACGAGCGGCCGTTTGCGGTGCAAATTTTTGGCGGTCAACACGAGCGCATGCGCATGGCTGCGGAGATGGCGGAGGAAGTTGGCGCTGACATTCTCGATATCAACTGCGGCTGCCCCGCGCCCAAAGTTGTAAAGCACGGTGGTGGTTCGGGACTGCTGAAGGACCACGATCGTCTCGAGCGCATTCTCACCGAAATCAAGAAGGCAATTAAGATCCCGCTGACGATAAAGATTCGCGCGGGCTTCTACGATCACACCATCAATGCGGTTGAGACAGCGAAACTGGCGGAGGGCTGTGGCGTTGAGCACATCGCTTTGCACGGTCGTACCAAGGAGCAGGGTTACCGTGGTCTGGCGAATTGGGATCTCGTCAAGCAAATAAAAGAAACAGTGAAAGTGCCGGTGTCGGGCAGCGGCGACGTCACTACAATCGAACAAGCGTTCGCGCGTTTTCGTGAAACTGGTTGTGACGGTGTGTTGATTGGACGCGGCGCGATGGCCAACCCGTGGATCTTTCGCCAGATTGAAGACGTGATACACGGTCGTGAGCCGTTTCAGCCAACCCTCGCCGACAAGCGCGCGATCCTTCACGAGTACTTTGACATGCTGCGCGAAGACATGCCCGAGACGCCTGCGATTAATCGTATGAAGCAACTGGCCGGACAGTTCACGCGCGGGCTGCAAGGCGGCGCGTTGTTTCGCACGTCGCTTTATCACTCTCACTCAGTCGATGAAATCCTCAACCGTATCGAAGAATACTTCGAAACGATCGAAACCGGTCGCCCTTACTACGGCGAAGCCGGCGCACCAATCGAAGAAGCCCCCGAGCTGGATTCCTGCGAAGCCGTGATTTAGTCCAACGTCGAAACCGCCATGACGCCACGGACCCAAGCCTTAAAGACATTGGATGATTGCGGATCACGTATATGGTTCTTGGCGTTCTCGGCGTCCTGGCGGTTGAAAGGAAAACAACATGCGTAAAGTTGTTTTTGGAGGCGCAAATAGTCTCGACAACTATTTCGCCCGGAAGGACGACTCGTTCGATTGGATCATGTCGAGCGACGAAGCGATGAAGGTGATGGTCGAATACTTCCAGAAGTTTGACACGATTGTGATGGGACGGCGCACGTATGAAGTTGCCCTGCGCCAGCGCGGCGATGCTTCGTCACCGGGAATGAAGACTTATGTTTTCTCGCGCACATTGAAGCCGAAGACTACAAAGAAGCTTGAAATAACTTCTGAGGACGTCGTCGAGTTCATCCGCCGGATCAAGCAGGAAGACGGGAAAGATATCTGCATCATGGGTGGCGGGTTGTTGGCGAAGCCGTTGCTCGAAGCTGATCTGATCGATGAGATTGGGTTCAACATTCACCCGATCCTGCTCGGCTCGGGCGTACCGTTGTTTCATGAGATGAACCGGCAGATCGATTTGGAGTTGAAGGAGTGTCGTCCATTAAAGAACGGCTGTGTGTTAGTGACGTATCGAGTGAGGCATGACGTGGGCAAGATTAAGAAAGCGCGGAAGTAGTCAATGTCCCTTCGTCGCCATCCGCTTGAGTGAAATCTGAATCGCTACTTACTGGGACCGCGGGCGTCCTCGCTCGCATTTAGACATCGCCGCGCCGCAGCGCGTCCTATCAATTTCCCGCTCTCTAAAAAAACCATTCGCGCTTTGCGCTCAGCTGCGGGCGCGACGCCCGCGGTCCCAGTAAGCTGACTGGAGTGTTTCAGCGGAATGCCTGGTCATTCAACGCTTCGTGCTATTTCGTTGCTCCGCTACCTGGCGTTGCGGCTGGCGTCGCTGGTTTTCCTGAGCCCGTGTCGAGTGCGACTGCTGCCGGGTAACCTCTACCCGATAATTTCGCCAACTCAATGACAATTTCCTTTTGGTTCTTGATGGGCTTCGCTGGCTTGGGAGTTGGCGCGGCCTTCGCCGTTTTGTCAGCGGGACTCGTCGGCGTCACTGACGCGGTTGGTTTCGGTGTGACTTTCTTTGGGTGACGCGACATCGCGTTCACTGCATCCAGCGCTTGAGTGCGTTCGTCCTCGCTCAGGTCTTCCAAACTAGTGCCATTGGCCTGCAACACCGCGCGCAGATTTTCTTCGTTGTTTGTGTCCTGTGCGTAGACGTCGCGATAGACGTGCAGCTTACCGTCCTCAACCACGATCGTTTCGTACCTGAGTTCCACGGGCACCACTTGCGCCAATTTCAGCGCCTGGGTCCTGGTTGGGTTCTTGAGGTATGCCTGGATTTTCTGGTCCGTCAAAGTAGTACCGCTTGCATCAGCCAGTACTTTTGCGAAGTCGCGAATCTGCGGAGTGGTTAGACCAACGCAACCATGCGAAGCAAAAGTTCCTATCTTCGCCAGCGACTTCCCGCCGTGAATGAGCGAGGGAGCGCCAATCGGAATCTTGATTGGTCCCAACGGATTTAGTTTGCTGCCCGCTGGTACCGCTTCGCCGACACTCACATTTTTCATGTGGGCCACCCAGGGCTCATCCGGCGGTGTCCAGGTGGGATTGAAGATGATCGTCTCAGCTTTGCGCACACCTGTCGGCAACGGAAATTCGGGGTATCCGATTCCGATTTTGTAGGACTTCACCAGAGCGCCATCTTTGAAAACGTCCATTCTGAATGCAGGGATGTTGACCACGATACGCGTGTCTTTGGGCACTGTGTTGGGAACGTTGGGCAAACTCTCCGGCGTGGCCTGGGCGTTAGCGTCTTTGCCGGTGCCGAGTGTTTGACCACCGGCTACCCAATAATCCCGCGCCAGCGCGAAGAGCTGTTCAGCCTTTTGTTCGCCGATTGCGCCGCGGATTGAATCGGCGGCGCGCTCGCGGGAAAGTTCAGCCTGACTGTCGGCTTCCGGTGAACTAACCGCATTTGGTCCTTCGGTGTTGAGTTGTCGCAGCTTCGCGACTTCTTCGCTGGCGATTTTTTGCAGTTGCGCCATTTGATCGACGCTCAGTTCAACTTTCGTTTTGAGCGCCGTCCTGAAACCTTCGTCGGCAAACAGGGCATCAAGCACCGGCAGCGTTACCGGTACGGATTTACTTGCGGCGCTGGGTGATGTTGCTGTTGCCGGCGAAGGGCTGCTGGCGTTGGAATTGGGCCCGTTGGTGGGCTGTTGTTGTACGCAAGCTGCGCTCAGTATGGCGATTGATATGAATAGGCCGAGAGTTGTAATTCGTTTGCTCATTCTGCTGTTCCTCATTACTTCAAGATTATCCACTTAAACCTCGTTCCCTGAATACTCCTCTCGGCCCATTCGAGTTATTTATTTGCCTTAGCCTTAGCAGCAGGCGAAGCGGCGGGTGCCGGACTGGCAGCCGGCTTGGTAGCCGGACTGGCGGTTGTCGCCGGCGCTGTTTCGGTTGTGCTGGCCGGCGAAGCTGCAGGGGCAGGCGTTGAAGCCGTGGCCGGGGAGGTGTTGGAATTTGGATTCGTCGCCGGCTCTTCACTGCAGCCCACGGCGAAAGCAAGTGCCAGGACTGACGGGAGCAGGATCGCTGTTCGACTAATCAGTTTTGTTTTGGAACTACTCATTGTTGTTGCCTCGTTCGAGCAAGATTGAAAAGCATGGCGATAATTGCCCGACCGAGGGTTCACAACAATGAGTGTTCCCACAGAAGTTGTGCCGGAGTCTCCGCTCCGTCTGAACTGAAGGCCTCGCTCCCACAGAGGGTGCTGGTATCACCGATCATTCCCGCTAGCGAGGAAAAAGCCGTCATCTCATTCGCACCGCGGTCTTAGCCCGGTGTCTCCAAATGCGTTTACACGAAAGACGTTTAAACGGCTTCAGCCTCTGTTGCGAGGTCCGGTCACCGCGCTAAGCGACGATGTGAATGAGAACGACCGTTCCAGTTTAGCGCGCGCTCGCGGAAGCCGACATGCCGGGTTCGGACACTTCCCTGATAACCTCGCCCGCTGCGTTTTTCTGAGCCAGCCGCGCAATGTCAGCGAGTGCAACGATGCCGCAAACCGTTCCTTGTTCATCCACCACCGGCACGCGGCGAATGAGTTTTGCTTCCATCAGCCGGCAGCACTCATCGACCGGCGTGTCAGGCGTAACCGTTACCACCGGTTGAGTCATGCAATCCGCGGCGGTCTTATCCAGCGGGTTCGTTCCTTTGGCGACTATGCGACAAACGATGTCGCGATCGGTAACAACGCCGACGGGTTTCTTGTTGTCGTTGCTCTCAACTACGGGAATCTCACCACAATCGTTATCGACCATCATGGTAGCTACGTCGGTCAGGGAAGTATCGGCTGTGCAACAGGTCGGGTCAGCGGTCATCACGTCTTTTACTTGCATTAGTTTCTCCTTCAGGCTTGGACTCGGATAATTGAAGAAACAATTGGCGTGCCTCAGAGATTTGAGGAATTTAAGGGTCGCAAGCGTATGAATGAGAGCGCGAGTTAAGTGAGAACGTTGTAATTCGGAACAGTGAGGACTAGTTCCGTAGCAACGGGTAGGGATTGATGTTTGTGCCTTCCCAGTAGCGTTTTGCGTCAGCGACTACGGCGATGGAGAAGTGGAGATGGAAGTTTCCAGTTCCGGCATTTCCGGTGTCGCCTACATAAGCGATGATTTGTCCCTGCTTCACAAACTGGCCTGCCGCTAATCCATCCGCGTAACGTTGCAGGTGCGCGTAATAGAACATGAGTTTGCGATCGACGCTGGCCTGGTAGATTGTCGTTCCCCCGCGCTCACTTTGAAAGAGTTTGATGATTTCACCATCGGCTGCCGCCAGCACTGGAGTTCCGGCGGGCGCTGGAATATCGATCGCGTCGTGGACGCGTCCTTCCGATCGTGCGTCCGCGAAAGTATCGATTAACTGATCGGCGCGAACTCCGGTTACCGGAATAATCAGCTTAATAGTTCCGACGTAACTGTTCGCCAATCGCAGGTCGGTTGGCGGCTGAGCTTCGGGTTGTGGGCTGTTAGGCGGCGACTCACTTACTGACGCGGTTGGAGATGGCGAGGGTAAAACGCCTGGCGAAGCGGTGCTGCCGCGAACTGAACTGGTAGCGTGTTCCGCTTCTTTGTTAATCGTTCCCAGGTCGTTGTGTCGACGTCTTTGCAGCGCCCACAAGAAAATTGCGAGCAACGCGAAAACGATTACAACAAGCACGAGCACGCGCAGTCGGGCCCGAGCAACGGTTTGAGCGGCCACGATTATTACCTTTGCAGCCCCAGCGGCAGGAGCGGCCGAGGCGTGGTGCCGTCAAAAAACCAGCTCGCGCCAACTTTCAAACGATGATGCCAGGTTGGGAGGCGCGCGGTGTAGAGCGCAAAGCGTGCCTGCCGCGCCAGCGGTCCACCAAACGCTTTGCCGCCGGCAAGCACCGCTGCGCGTTCCGTACCCAGGCTAACTGCCTCGCCCAGTTCTTCGAAGTGTTTTGTCTGAAGTTCAGCGCCACTTAGAAACGCCTTGATGTTGCTGGCGGCAAGTTTCGCCTGTTGAAACGCGAGTTGCGCCGTGCCCGCCAAACTCGGCGCTGCATCAGCAAAAAAGGCAATGTCACCCAACGCAAAAACATTCTTGTGTGAACGCACTTGCAGCGTCGGTTCGACAAGAATCAAACCGCGCGAGTTTTTCTCCACTGACAACTTTTCTACTAAGGGATTCATGCGGACGCCACCGACCCACACCACTGCCGCAGTTTCAATTTCAGTTTGCTGGCCATTGTGTTCAAAGGTGAGTGTCTTGTCGTCAACGCGAATTACCCGCGTTAGCGTATGAATCTCAACGTGAGATTGACCCAGCGCTTGCTCCACGATCTCGCGAATGTCGTCGCCCATACCCGGCACAACTCTGTCGCCCATTTCGATCACCAGAACACGTGGCTCGCCGCGCAGAGCGCGTCGCTTGAAGGCGTCGCGCAGGAGATCCGCCATCTTGGTCGAGAGTTCCACGCCGCTTGCTCCGGCGCCGACTACCGCAAACGTCAACGCGCGTTGCGTGTCTTGCGGGGGTAGATCCGGCGGCACGTGGTCCAGGGCAGCGACCATTCTCTGTCGCAGCCTGTCAGCGTCAGCAAGTTTGCGGAACGGGATGGCATGTTCTTCTGCGCCGCTGACGCCGGCAAAATTGTTTACTCCACCAACTGCGAGCACGAGCGCGTCGTAGCCAATGTCCGCGCGTCCGGAGCTTAGCGAAACAGTTTGCGAGGCGAGATCAACTGCGCTGACCTCGGCCTTAACGACTTTTACATTTGTGTCCAGTAGTTCCTGGTAAGTCGGTGCGATGTGCCAGGCTTCCACTTCGCCGCTGAAGTACTCATAGAGCATAGGCGTGAACAGGAAGTGATCGGAATCCGTAATTAGCGTGACATCAGCGGCACCGCTCAGATCCAGTGCCGTGAAAACTCCGCTCCACCCGCCGCCGACGATAACCACTCGTGCTTTTTTGTTTTCCACTGTTTCGACCTCACTGAGATGGTAGCCCAATCTGTTAGCTTGTGCGCAAGTTGCAGATCGTTCAATCATCGCAACTAACAGTTTGCTTTACAATTCCGCTACTTGCTCAGACGACCTCGCCGGACGCAAAATAGGTTTGATCCGACTGCCTCTTGATTGCTTTAGAGTCCCCCGCTAATCTCTAACGGCTACTTTCCATTTCGCTCGTTCAGATCGAGGAGCTAATCATGAACTCAGGTTCGAGACTGCGCCCGTTTCGGCTTTACGTTTCACCGGTGTTTCTTGCGTTGTGCTTGCTGGCCCTGTTGCAGGCTTCAACCAAGACGTCGTCGTCACACACCTCGATCGCCAATGAAGCCGCTAATAAAACGACGTTCAAGTCACCTTATCAAAGCAATAGTCTAAACCTGTTGCGGAACTTAGATCTGTCGTTACAAAGTCCGGCCTCAAAAATTGCATCGCGCGTGCTGGCTGATACTGCTGACGGCAAAAGCACCTCGGTCGTAGTCATGCTGGCTGATCAGGCGGACGTTAGCGCCGCGGAGGCGATGACTGATCAGGACGCCCGTGGCTGGTATGTTTACAACACGCTGACGCAGCACGCCGAGCGCACCCAGGTTGGCCTGCGCGATTTTCTCAAATCGCGCGGTGTCACCTACCAGTCGTTTTGGGCAGCAAACATGATTGTCGCTGACGCCCATCGGGATTTAGTTGACTCGCTGGCCGCTCGTGCTGATGTTGCACGAGTAGATTCAAACACGCCGATGCGCTGGATCGAAGATCCGGAGGTTGCGAAGTTTGGCGTTACGGATCCGATCCCGAACGCGCCCAACGCTGTCGAACCCGGGGTCGCGAATGTCAACGCTCCCGCTGTTTGGGCGCTGGGCTTTACGGGCCAGGGCATGATTGTTGGGAACGAAGACACGGGCATGCGCTGGGATCACAATGCACTGATAAACAAGTATCGCGGTTGGAACGGCGTCACGGCCAACCATAATTTCAACTGGCACGATTCGATTCACACGGGCGGGGGAAGTTGCGGTGCAAATGCCGTCGCGCCTTGCGACGATCAGGGACACGGAACGCACACGACCGGTACCACCGTCGGCGATGATGGCACAGGAAATCAGGTTGGCGTAGCGCCCGGCGCAAAGTGGATTGGTTGCCGCAACATGGACCAGGGCAATGGCACACCAGCCACGTACACCGAGTGTTTCCAGTTCTTCATCGCGCCGACAGATCTCACCGGCAGCAATCCGAATGCAGCCTTGCGCCCGCACGTCATCAACAACTCGTGGGGTTGCCCGGTAAGCGAAGGCTGCACTACCGGCACCGAACTGCAAACGATAGTCAACAACGTTCAGGCCGCGGGCATCTTTGTTGTAGTTTCCGCTGGTAACGCCGGTTCGGCATGCTCGACGGTGGCGGATGCGCCGGCCTTCTACGATGCTTCGTTCTCGGTTGGCGCAATTAGCGGCACTACCAATGTGCTGGCGAGTTTTAGTAGCCGCGGCCCCGGCACGCTGGCTCCGAATTTGTTGAAACCGAACATCTCGGCTCCGGGCGTCTCCGTGCGCTCAACCCTGCGCACTTCCGTCACCAGCTACGGCACCATGAGCGGCACTTCGATGGCCGGCCCACACGTGGCTGGAGTAGTGGCCTTGCTTTGGTCGGCGCGCCCCTCGCTGGTTCGCGACATCGCCGGAACCAAGACGCTTTTGCAAAACACCGCCAACCCTGGCGTTACAGTTTCACCGGCGCAGACTTGTGGCGGTACTCTCGGTAGCACCCCGGGTTTAAGTCAGATTCCGAACAACTCCTTCGGGTACGGTCGCGTTGATGTGTTGGCCGCCTACAACGCCGCCGCGCCGACAGCCGCTGGAGCCATGATCAGCGGGACGGTGACGACTGAAAACGGACTGCCGTTGGCCGGTGTCACAATTCAAATGAGTGGCGAGGCTTCGCGAAAGACGATCACCGATAGCGAAGGGAACTATCACTTCGAGGGTGTTGATGTAAATAAGCTCTACAGCATAACCCCCGCGCGCGCGAACTATGATTTCAGTCCAGAGGCTCGCACGTTCACGCTTTCAGGAAACAAGTCGGATGCAGTCTTTACCGCTTCGCCGAACGCCGGCGCGCCGGAAAACCCGATCGACGGCGCAGATTACTTCGTGCGTCAGCACTACCTCGACTTCCTCGGCCGCGAGCCAGACGAAAGTGGCTTCAACTTCTGGAGCAACCAGATATTGGAATGCGGTGGTAACACGACCTGTGCTGAAAGACGATTAATCAACGTCTCCGCAGCCTATTTCCTGTCCATTGAGTTTCAGCAGGAGGGCGGCCTGGTCGATAGTCTCTACCGGGCGAGTTTCGACCGGCGGCCGCTTTACGCCGAGTTCATGCCTGATGCCAGCATTGTGGGACACGGGGTGGTGGTTGGTCGCGACAACTGGGCGCAGCAACTCGAGGCGAACAAACAAGCCTTCGTGAATGCCTGGGTGCAGCGTGACGCCTTCCGTGCGGCGTACGATGGGTTAAACAACGCGGCGTTTGTTGATGCCCTGATATCGCATGCCGGCGGGTTCAACGGCGATCGCAACGCGCTGGTGGACGGCCTGAATAGCGGAATGACGCGAGCCGAAGCCTTACGGCAAATCGTCGAGAACAGCGGCTTCGTCAACGCGAAGACGAACAAGATGTTCGTGATGATGGAGTATTTTGGCTACCTGCGACGCGATCCGGATCAAACCGGGTTCGACTTCTGGCTACAAAAGTTGGACGACCACAACGGCAACTTCGAGCAGGCTGAGATGGTCAAGTCGTTTATCGTGTCTGGGGAGTACCGCGACCGGTTTCCCAGGTAACGCCATCGTGTCAGAACCGGGAGCGCAGCGACCGGGTCGCTCTCGGATCTGACCACAACTACCTTCCATCTACCCGGTCGCTGCGCCCCCGGTTCTGACAAGAGCCTGAAGCTACCCTCGCTGGACAGCCTCATAGTCGCGTGTTAAATTGCCTCGATAGTTAATCTTAGCGGTTATCCGTTGTATGACGGGTCTTCTGCTGTTCAGGAGGATCATTTTTAGCGTGCCTTTAGCAAAAGAAACGAAAGCGCAGATTTTGACAGATTTTCGCACCCACGAGTCTGACACAGGCTCTCCACAAGTTCAGGTGGCTTTATTGAGTAAGCGAATCAACGAACTCACCGAACACTTCAAAACACACAAGAAAGACAACCACTCGCGACGAGGCTTGCTCAAAATGGTCTCGCAGCGCCGGAGTTTGTTGGATTACTTGAAGCGCACCGACATCGAGCGCTACCACGAGGTAGTGAGTCGATTAGGCCTGCGCAAGTAAGCAGACGGTTGACAGTAGAGTAACGAGAGACTTCGAATCTCAGGGTTTTCCAAAGCCCACGTCTTATCGAAGGGCTTGCTGAAGGTGCCGAACGTGACGGCGAACTCCCAGGCAAGCAGACGTGTTCGGCCTAAGCGTAACGCACAAAAGGCGGCAGGAGCTTCACGGCTATCGAGGCTTCTGCCGCCTTTGTTTTTAGCGATTTCAGAGTTTTCCGCGCTTCACGTCGCGGGCCCCGGACAAGTCCGGAACCAAGTTTTTCAAATTCAAAGCGAGGCGTACGAGACGCTCGCGTACCTGTTAATGCGGGTAGTGTCGAAGGAGACAAAAGAAAATGCCAGTTAAGAAATACCTCAAAGAATCAATCAAGTTAGGTGACAAGGAGCTGACGGTCGAGACCGGGAGGGTTGCCAAACAAGCCGACGGGTCGGTGATCATTAGATACGGCGATACGATGCTGCTCGTGGCAGCGGTCGGGGCGCCAACCACCAGGGAAGGGATCGATTTCTTCCCCCTCACCGTTGAGTATCGCGAAGCAAATTACGCCGCCGGACGCATACCGGGTAACTACTTTCGGCGCGAAGGTCGGCCGACTGAAAAAGAAACGCTCACCAGCCGCCTAATCGACCGGCCTTGCCGGCCCCTCTTCGCAGAAGGCTATCGCAACGAAACGCAGGTCATCGCCAGTGTTATTTCCGCTGATCCTGACAACAACCCGGACGTCATCGCCATTACCGGCGCCTCCTGCGCCCTCTACCTGTCAGACATTCCTTTTTCGACGCCCATCGCCGGCGTGCGGATTGGGCTCATCGACGGCCGTTACATTGTCAATCCCAGCTATGACGAAACGCGCGAGTCGCGTTTGAATCTGATTGTTGCCGGGACTGAAGAGGCGATCGTCATGGTTGAGGCCGGCGCCCTGGAAGTTTCAGAAGAAATCATGGTTGAAGCGCTGATGCTGGCGCACAAGGAAATTAATCGCTTGTGTCGTTGGCAGAAAGAACTCTACAAAGCGCTCGACGTTCAGAAGCGCGAGGTGACGGCGCCTGAACTCAATGCCGAAATGTTGGGTGAAATTCAGCGCAACTACGGCGACCGTTTGCGTGCGTCGCTCGACACCACCAACCAGGAGAAGCGCGACAGTTATGCAGCTGTCGACGCGCTCAAAAAGGAAGTGGTTGAGGGTTATCCCGAGGACGAACCGGAAAAACGCCAGATGGCGAAAAAGGTTTTTGACAACCTCAAGGAAACCGTTTTCCGCGACGATATTCTCAACAGCCGGCGGCGGCCAGATGGTCGTCGTTTCTCAGAAATCCGTCCGATCAGTTGTGAGGTTGGTTGGTTGCCCCGGGTTCACGGCTCCGCACTCTTTACGCGCGGTGAGACGCAGGCAATTGTCACCACTACGCTGGGTACCAAAGAAGACGAGCAGTACATGGACGACATCGAGAAGGGCGAAGTGAAGCGTCGGTTCCTGCTGCACTACAACTTCCCGCATTACTCGGTTGGCGAAGTCGGCCGGTTTGGTTCTTCCAGTCGTCGTGAAATTGGACACGGCGCGCTGGCGCGTCGCGCCATCGAACCAGTGCTTCCCGACGAGTCAGTGTTTCCCTACACGTTGCGCATCGTTTCAGATATCACCGAGTCAAACGGGTCATCATCCATGGCGAGTGTTTGCGGTGGTGTCTTGTCGCTGATGGACGCCGGCGTGCCCTTGAAAGCGCCGGTCG
Source organism: Pyrinomonadaceae bacterium (assembly GCA_035472495.1). GTDB lineage: Bacteria > Acidobacteriota > Blastocatellia > Pyrinomonadales > Pyrinomonadaceae > PSRF01. The sequence continues at coordinate 253,184 of DATIPD010000015.1, forward strand.
CCGGCGTGGCGATGGGTCTGGTAATGGAAGGAAACAAGTACGCCATTCTGAGCGATATCGCCGGTGCTGAAGATCATTACGGTGACATGGATTTCAAGGTCACCGGTACGAGAACCGGCATTACGGCTTTGCAGATGGACATCAAGATCGGCGGCATCAATGCGCAGATCATGGCCGAGGCGCTGGAACAGGCAAAGAAAGGCCGGTTCCACATTCTGAGTGTGATGGAACAAGCCCTTGCGGAACCACGCGCGGACATTTCGCAGCACGCGCCCCGTATCATCCAAATCAAAATTAACCCGGACAAGATTCGCGACGTCATCGGACCAGGCGGCAAAATGATCAGAGCGCTCGTTGAAGAAACGGGTGCGAAGATCGACGTCTCCGACGACGGCACGATCTCCATTGCCACTGCCAGCGGCGAGGCCGCTGAAGCTGCGGTAGCCCGCATCCGTGGAATCACGGCGGAAGCTGAAATTGGTCAAACTTACCTGGGCACTGTTTCGCGTATTGTCGACTTCGGCGCCTTTGTAGAGATCTTTCCGGGCACCGACGGACTGTTGCACATCTCCGAGATTGCGGACCGAAGAGTTAAAGACGTTCGCGACGAATTAAAGGAAGGTCAGCAGATTCTGGTTAAGTGCATCGGTAAAGAAGGCAACAAGATCAAGCTTTCGCGTAAGGCAGTTTTGCGAGATGAGGATCGCAAAGCTGAAGCCGCGAATGCTGGCGATTCGGTAAACGCTCACGACGCTGAGTAGTCATTCCGGTGACGGCGCATTCCATGACCGTTGCTGTTTTGTGGGTTTTCTCTGATGTCTTTCTGATTGGTCTTTCTGAAATCTGAGATTTCAAATCTGAGATCTTAGAACAAACTAAGACTTCAGCTCGATTCAACATTTACTAACATGAGGGGGTTTCGCAAACTGCAAACCCCCTCATTTTATTCAAGTTAAACCCTCATCCTCCCTCACCGAAATTGGAATCCCTTCTTCATTAAGACTCTTTCCCTATCAACCAGCGCAACCGTCCGCCGGTGTTTCAAACAAACCGAATATTTACCTTGGTTTCCAACGCGACGGTAAAACAGTTTTAACGACGTAACTCTTTTCCAGCTTTTCGCAAGGGAATGATACGAGGAGGAACTTCAATCCGATGATGAGTCGAGCCTTTCGCCCCATTGCTGCGATCCTCGCCATCTTGCTTTTGACCGGCGCGCCAACCCAGGCTGCGCCCGTGGCCATCAGCGAGGTGATACAGGTGCTTGGCAGCTACCAAAATCCTCCCGAGCTTCGGCTCCGCAGCGTTTCCCAGAGTTCAAACTCTTTGGTAGACGAGGGAGAGGGACCTTCGCCAGTCGCGTCAGCCTCGGAAGAGTCTGCCGCCGGTGGTGCTGCCGAGATTCCTGACACGTCAGTTCCCGGCGAGATCACCAATGACACCACTGACACCTTGCTGGCCGGCGTTGCCGTCAGCTCGGATCCAGGAGCCGGTGTTGATGTCGTGGACCAGGGAGACGTAGAAGGCACTATTTGCGATTGCGGTGAAATCACCGTTCCCGGTGGCGGTTGGCCGAAGTGGCCGCTGCTGTTCCTGGCGGCAATACCGCTCTTCTTCATCCATGGTTGCGACCACTGCGAAACTCCGCCGCCAACCACGCCAACTCCGCCGCCCAGCACTCCTGAAATTCCGGAGCCGGCTTCGCTGCTGCTGTTTGGTTCTGGTCTGGCCGCATTCGGCGCTGGTTTGCGTAGACGTTATGCGAAGGGCAAACTTCAGGCCCAGCTGCAAACGACGGAGGAGGGCTGATCAAGATGCACAAAGCACTTAACACACGAGCCTTCGGCAAAATCGCGTTCGCGGCGTTTCTCGCGCTCACCTTTTGCGTAGCGAATCCAAGTTCTACTGCTTACGCCAAGAAGCGTAAGCTGGCGAAGTACGGTTCCATCAAAATCCTAAGCACTCCCGGCGGACTGCCGATCGAAATCGACGGTAAGGCTGAGGGTGAAACAACCACTGACTATCGTTCCTTCGATCGCGATCCTGGTCTGCACACCATCGTCATCACCTTGCCTAACGGCCAGAGATGGACGCGCGAAATCGATTTGCAGGCGGGCAAGATCAAGTGCGTGGCGATTAGTTTTAGAGCGTCGCCGCCGGTCGTGAAATCGCCCTGCCCGTATCCGGTCAGCATCACGGTCGATGCCGACGTGGTTAACGAAGGCGAAGTCGTAGCCTTCTCAACTGACACAGCCTACGAAGGCAATGCGTTGTTGAATTACAACTGGACGGTCACGCCGTCGAGCGCCAAGATCCTGACTAGTGTTGGCAGCAAAATCACTGTTGACACCACCGGTCTGGCGGGCCAACGCGTAGTCGCATCAGTTGTAGTTGATGATGGTTCTGGCGAAGCAGCTTGCCGCCAAACGGCACAAGCTTCAGCGTCAGTTCGACCGCACGAGAACATCGAACATCCGACCCGGCAGTATGACGTTTGTTGCAGCTGTTCGTTTGACGATCAGAAGGCACGTCTCGACACGCTCGGTACCGAACTGCAAAACGACCCGACTTCGCGGACCTACATCATCGCTTATGGTGGTCGTACCAGTCGCATGGGCCAGGCAGATCTGCTAAGCACGCGGGCTCGTGACTACCTGACGACAAACCGCGGCATCGATGCTTCGCGCATCAGCGTCATGAACGGTGGTTTCCGAGAGGAAGACTGCGTGGAGCTTTGGATCGTTCCCAGTGGCGGCGAGCCGCCAACGGCAACGCCAACTGTTCAAGCAGGCGATGTTAGACCGGCTGCACCAGCACGCCGCGGACGCCGCAGAAACTAGTAACTGATCGCGCGTAATACGGCGCAATCCTTCAACCGAAAGGGAGACACGACTTCAAGTCATGTCTCCCTTTTTTGTGTCTTTGTTGACCCTCGTCGGCCGTTGTGTTAACAATCCTGCCAGCCCCCTCCCGGTTAGTTCAACGAACCATTACTTCAAACTGAAGGAGTCTTCTATGGGTGACGATGGGGACGGAGGAGGCGGAGGCAGCGCCGGGATAGTTGCGATTCTGGCGATCTTCGTAATTCTGGTTTTGGCTGTGGGCTACGTGTTCAGGAACCGTTTGTTTGGCGGTGGCGGCACGCAAAAGATTGATGTGAACGTGCAGACGAAATAAGCAGCTCGGGTGAAAAGTGAAAGGTGAAAGGTGAAAAGGCGTATCCGCTTTTTACTTTTCACCTTTTACTTTTCACTTTTCACCCATCACGCTTTACTATGCTTCTCCTATGACGGCCCCTAACATTGAAACCATCGTATCCCTCGCCAAGCGGCGAGGATTTGTTTTTCCTTCTTCCGAAATCTACGGCGGCCTCGGCAGCGCCTGGGACTACGGCCCGCTCGGCGTCGAGCTTTGTAATAACGTGAAGCAGTCGTGGTGGCGCTGGATGGTCTACGAGCGCGACGACATCGAAGGGCTCGACTCGTCCATCATCCTCAATCGGCTTGTTTGGAAGTACTCCGGACACGAAGACACTTTTAACGATTGGCTGGTGGACTGCCGCAAATGTCAGAGCCGCTTCCGGGCTGATCATCATTTTGCCAGAGCATCAGAAACGGAGGATGGCCGTCCGGTGTTTCTGACGAAGGACGTTAAGTGTCCGTCGTGTGGGGAGAGTGACTGGACCGCGCCTCGTGCTTTCAACACGATGTTGAAGACAAAACTCGGCGCGGCGGCGGAAGACGATCCCAACGCTGTGGCCTACCTCCGCCCGGAAACAGCGCAGGGCATCTTCATCAATTTCGGCAATGTGTTGACTACCAGCCGTCGCAAACTTCCATTTGGCATCGCTCAGATTGGCAAATCGTTTCGCAACGAAGTCACGCCGGGAAACTTCATCTTCCGCACGCGCGAGTTTGAGCAAATGGAGATGGAGTATTTCGTGAAGCCGGGTGAAGACGAACAGATTCACCAGGAATGGATCGATGCCTGTAACAGCTGGTTCCGGGGCCTCGGGATTACGTCTGCCAACTTGCGTTTTTATGAGCAACCCAAAGAGGAGTTGGCGCATTACGCGAAACGGACGGTCGATATTCAGTATCGATTTTTTCCGGAGCGTGAAGAAGAAGAACGGCAATGGGATGAGTTGATGGGCATTGCCAATCGCACCGATTTCGATTTGAAGACCCACTCGAAGAAGCCTGAAGATTCTGAAGGTAAACGACTGAATCCCGACTCGACGGAAGACTTGTCGTACTTCGATGAGCCTACCAAGGAACGCTTTTACCCGTACGTTATCGAACCCGCCGCGGGTGTGAACCGCACGGTGTTGGCCGTCTTGATGGACGCCTACTCTGAAAAGACAAATGACAAAGGCGAGATGCGCGTCATCCTCAAATTGCATCCGTCGCTGGCGCCGATCAAAGCTGCCGTTTTACCGCTTGCCAAGAACAAGCCGGAGATCGTGTCGCTGGCGAAGTCGATCAAACGAGCCTTGCAGCCGTCGCTGCGTGCGGTTTACGACGATACCGGCGGCATCGGCAAGCTTTACGCACGACAGGACGAAATTGGCACGCCGTTCTGCGTCACCGTCGATCATCAGTCACTTGAAGATGAGGCGGTCACTGTTCGCGATCGCGATACGTGGGAACAGGAACGCGTAAACGTTACGCAACTTGAAGGATATCTGCGGAACAAGCTTGGGTAGTCCAACGTCCAACGTCCAAAGTCTCCTTACCGTATCTGGCAATTGAACTGTGGACGTTGGACTAAAGAAAAATGCCGATAGTCAAAAAACGAAATCTGCAAACTGAAACGCGCTTACTGCTGGAGAGTGAAGAGCCAATCGAGCTGCCGCCTGCCGAAATTGCAGACAACGATGTGCTGGTGCAGTTTGAGCAGTTCAAGCCGTTCATTCACGAGTTGCTGGAGGAATTGCGCGACGGTGTGATCGCGGAACCGGTCGCGGTGATGAATGACGGTTCGACGTTCGCCATTCACGGCGATACACGCACTTTCTGGGTGAAGCTTTGGCATGCCGCAGGCAGTAACCTGACTAAGATTGATCGCGCACAAGTGATCAGCTGCCTTCCTTCAACCCGCGGCGTGCAAATCCTCGTCGAATCTCCGGAAGAATAGTCCCCGAAAAACTCAGCTCTTTGGAGTACGTTGAGCTGTCACCGCTTTGGTCCGCGGCGGCTTGACGCCGCATCGCGCACGTTAAGCTCATCGCCAGATGGCTGCGGCAAGCCGCAGCCGGCCAAAGCGCCGCCTGGTCAGCGCATTCCAAAGAGTAGCGCTCAGCCAGCGGAAGCTTGTACTCTGAGCTTCTTAAGAAAGCAGTTAGCGATGTCGGAATTCCCCGAAAAAGTAATCGAGCTAGCTCAGGCTGTTCGCGCTGCGAATGGACGTGCTTTGCTGGTCGGCGGTTGTGTGCGGGATCTGTTGCTAGACCAGGAGCCGAAGGATTGGGACCTTGAGGTTTACGGAGTTCAACCAGATCAACTGCGCGCACTGCTCGATCGGTTTGGTAGCGTCAACGTCGTGGGTGAAGCCTTCACCGTTTACAAACTCGGCGCTGATCTTGATGTGTCGCTGCCACGTCGCGAACGTAAGTCTGGCCAGGGCCACCGCGCTTTCGTGATCGAAGGCGACCCTTCGATGAGTTTCGAGGAAGCGTCGCGCCGCAGGGATTTCACAGTTAACGCCATCCTGCAGGATCCGCTGACCAACGAAGTTATCGATCCCTTCAATGGACAGCGGGATCTCAGTGCAAAAGTTCTGCGAGCGGTTGCGGCGGACACGTTTGTCGAAGACAGCCTGCGCGTTTTGCGTGCAGCGCAACTTGCCGGAAGGTTTGACTTCAAGATTCATCCCGACACGCTCGCGCTTTGTCGCACTATCGACCTATCCGATTTGCCGGCGGAGCGCATCTGGGGAGAAATGGAAAAGCTGTTGCTGCGAGCTGAACGGCCCTCACTTGGTTTGCTTTGGCTGCGCGAATTGGGCGTGCTGGAAAAACTATTTCCTGAGATCAATGCACTGATCGGCGTGCCACAGGATCCCGAGTGGCATCCCGAGGGCGATGTCTTCATTCACACTCGACTCGCAACTGATCGCGCGAAGGAACTGCTTGCTGGTTTGTCTTACGCCAAGCAGGTCACTGTGATGCTGGCGACTCTGGCTCACGACTTCGGCAAACCTGCGACCACGGAATTTCTTGAAGGTCGCTGGCGTTCTCGCGGTCATGAAGAAGGCGGCGTGGCGCCCACGGAACGTTTTCTCGATCGTTTGAAAATACACACGCTCGACGGCTACGACGTGCGTGCGCAGGTCATTGCTTTAGTTCGCGACCACTTAAAGCCGGGCGAATTTTTCAAGAAGCGTGACGAAGTTGGCGACGGTGCGTTTCGCCGGCTGGCGCGGAGGTGTGAACTCGATTTGCTCTTTCGCGTAGCCAAGGCCGATTCAATTGGCCGCAACACCTACGACGTTCCGCGCGAGCAGTGGTTGTTCAGTGGCGAGAGCCAGGATTGGTTTATTCAAAAGGCGAGAGAACTCGCGGTCGAACAGAAACCACCCGCGCCGTTGTTGCTGGGGCGACACCTGCTGGAGCTTGGCCTGCAGCCGGGACCACGCTTAGGTGAGATCACAAAGCGTGTGTATGAACTGCAACTAGATGGGCAGGTAGCTTCGCTGGAAGACGCCAGAAAAGTCGCTATGAAGTTAATGTCCACAGATTACGCAGATTACACAGATACCAATTAACCGGGTGCGAACCCATCGGTAGTATGTCAATTCAGGTTTGTAGGTGATGCGAAATCTCTCGAGAATGGCAAGAAAAAATCAGAACCGGGAGCTGTAGCGACCGGCCAGGTACTCAACTTAAGTGTCGTCACGCGGGAACTTCGATCACTAAGAAAAGAGTTGCGCATTTGGCCGGTCGCTACGGTTCCCGGTTCTGATTTTGTCGGGGGTTAACTTGAGAGACGTAAGCAGCCGTTCAAGATTGAACCTGACCCACTACCCGAACCACTCCTTGACCCCGTTGAAATCTGCGTCTTTGTAATCTGCGGATTACGGTTCCGGTTGCTGTTGACTGACACAATGAATCGTCCCCATACCCCATACCAGAGGCTCGCAGTTAATAGCTACCACCCGGCGATCCGGAAATAGTTTCTCGAGTGTTTCCACCGCGCGCGAATCATTTTTATGTCCAAAAACCGGCGCCAGTACTACACCGTTCGCGACGTAAAAGTTCGCGTACGATGCTGGTAGTCGATCAAGATTGCGATTGTCAGTGCTGGCGCCGCCTACAACTCCCGGCATTGGCAGCGTCACAATTTCAAACTGACGACCGCGTACGTCAGTCAGCAACTGCAAACGTCGCAGGTTATCCTGGAGCAGTTCAAAGTTAGCGTCTTCCGGGTCTTCTTCCACCGCTGCGACGATTACATCAGGCGCGACAAACCGCGCGATGTCGTCAATGTGGCCGTCAGTGTCGTCGCCTACAATTCCTTCGCCCAGCCACAAGACCTTTTCCACGCCCAGATAACTTTTCAAAAACTGCTCGATCTCGATTTTGTTTAGTTGCGGATTTCGATTCGGATTCAACAAACACTGCTCCGTCGTCAGCACGCAACCGGCGCCGTTAACCTCGATCGAACCGCCTTCCATCACCACGCCGGGTTGAAAACGCGGGAGACCCAGCGAGTCTTCGAGGCGCTTGGGAATTGAGTTGTCCTTTTTGAGTTCCGCATACTTATTGCCCCAGGCGTTGAAGATCCAATCGTTGTAAGCAAGCCCGCCTTCGTCGTCGACAAGAAAATTTGGACCGTAGTCACGAATCCACGAATCGACCGTGCGCAGCTGGTGAAAGCGTATGTTCTCAGCTCCAGGAAAACTAGAACGAGCGCACACCGCAGTCTCAGTCTGCTCGTCATCAACCAGAAGATTAACGATCTCATGCGGCGCGAGCGCCGCCATCATCTGCAGGTAAATTTCTTCGACCTGCGGCACGCGCTCCGGCCAGGTTTCCGGATCTTTGGGCCATGTCAACCAGGTTGCACTGTGACGGCGCCACTCGGCAGGCATGTGGAAACCGAGTTCGGCGGGAGTTGTCATCGGAAATTATTTGCCGGGGTTTGGTTCGAGAAAGCGCGACGCGAGTGGCGCGTAGAAGTCGATGCGCCGATCGCGCAGGAACGGCCAGTTCTGTCGCGTCTCATCGATCTTGCTGAGGTCGCAGTCCACTACCAGTATTTCTTCCTGGTCGGCTGACGCTTTGGCGATGATGCGTCCAAACGGATCGGCGACAAACGACTGTCCCCAAAAAGTGAGCTTGCCTTCGTGGCCCACGCGATTCACCACAATAACAAATACGCCGTTGGCAATTGCGTGCGAGCGCTGAATCGTCTCCCAGGCGGAGTGCTGCGCCTGGTTCATCTCTTCTTCTTCATCGGGCAGCCAGCCGATGGCTGTTGGATAAAAGATAAACTCAGCGCCACTCAACGCCGTTAAGCGCGCGGCTTCCGGAAACCACTGGTCCCAGCAGACGAGCGCGCCAATTTTGCCGTGTTGCGTGTCGTGAGTTTTGAAACCCAGGTCGCCGGGCGTGAAGTAAAACTTTTCGTAGTAAAGAGGATCATCGGGTATGTGCATCTTGCGATACTTCCCGGCAATCTTTCCGTTCGCGTCTATCACGACGAGCGTGTTGTGGTAAACGCCGGCAGCGCGCTTTTCAAACAGCGAAGCGAGAATTACCACTTTGTTCTGTCGCGCCACTCTGCTCAGCGCGTCTGTTGTTGGTCCGGGAATCGTCTCTGCAAGCTTGAAGAGAGCGATGTCTTCCGTCTGACAAAAATACTGCGAACGGAAGAGCTCCTGTAGACAGACAATTTGCGCCCCGCGTTTGGCTGCTTCTTTGATTCGCGCAATGGCTTTTTTGAGATTTGCTTCAGGTTTCTGATCGCAAGTCATCTGGATCAAACCAACCCGCGCAATATTCGACTTAACTTTTTTCGGCATGATGAAAGTATATCGTCCAACGTCCAACGTCCAAAGTCCAACGTCCAAACCAATCAAGAAGTTCAGAGTACAAGCTTCGGCTTGCTGCTGTCGAAAATACACAACCTAAAGATTGAACTCGCTCTGCGGAAAAGTGTCCGACTCGCCGCTTTCTCTGTGCAACCTCTGTGTTCTCTGTGTCTCGTGGTTGTTTTTTCGGGCAACTCATTCACCACAGAGGCACAGAGAACACGGAGGCAGCACAGAGAAAACAGATCTGCCAACTTTTCGGGGGAAGCTGGTTGAACTCTGAACTTTTTCAATGTCGACTTTGGACTTTGGATCTGTGACTAGTCAGTGTAGACAGGAGCATACACCTTGCTGTGGATTGGTCTTCTCTAGTCTGCACTCGCCTCAACTAGAAAAACGGCGGACTGATTTTTGCCAACAAATCGAGCCGCGAAGACACGGAACAGGAAATGCTCCTGAGTATTTTGAAATGTAACTAACACTCACACTCCCGCTTCACCCGGGCTCCAACCTAAACAACCCGAAATCGGGAGTCTTAGCGCTTAACAGCGAAGGAGAAAGAAATGAGACTGCAGAAAAGTTTCCCCACGATCATGGTATTGCTTTTGGTTGTTTTGATTTTTGGCGCAGTTAATCCAGCTGCCGCGCAAGTGCCTGGACCCAGACCAAACGTAGTCGACGGCGGCAACCGCTGGCTGATCACTTACTTCAACGATTGCGACGTGCAGCACACGCAATGGGCCACGCAAGGAATTTGCTTCCTGCCTTACAAGCCATGTGGCGCGTGCGGCATCCAGGGCGCCTGGTACTCCGATACGTTTCCCGACTGGAACGGTATGTACATGCAGGAAGGCGATCGCATTGTTATGCATGGTGACTACGCCCAAAACGTTGGTCATGACGGTATGTTCATCGATCTCTTTGCGGGAACATCGCCGCGAGACGAAGGCGCCGGTCAGTGGACCGAATGGCGCGAGGCGCCTGGCTTCTATGGCCTGACCATCGGTTTTGGAAATACGCGGCTCCGTCGGGTGGGCAAGTGCGAGCTGCCGCACAACAATCACGTAGCCCAAAGCAACGACGACATTAACAAGTTGGCTGAAGAGCTTTCGCGCAAAGTGAAACCAAGAATGCGCCGCGACGGCAAGCCGGCTGAGTCTCCGATCGATCCGGAGCAAGTGCCACTCAAGGAAGAATCAAAATTCTAGAGTCCTGGTCAGCCATTACGGATTGAACCTGATTTTGTTTTCAGGTTTTTGGGCCCGCTGGGCGGCGGGCCCTTTTTTTTGGCCTACATTGCCGACTTCCAAACAATCCAGACTGAACCAGTTAAGAAACCGGGGCACTTTGGACAATCGGACGTGGGACTCGTTATCATGTCCGGTCGTTTTGATCCCCAATTTCTGAAGAGAGAGTCAAATGATGGAATTTGAGTTGACCGAAGACCACAAGGCGCTGGTGCAAACTGTGCGCGAGTTCGCCCAAAAGGAAGTTGCGCCTTACATCAAGGAATGGGACGAAAAGCAGGAGGCACATCAGGAAGTTCTAATGAAGATGGGCGAGTTGAATCTGCTCGGCGTCTGTATTCCTGAGGAATACGGCGGTGCTGGTTTTGACTACATTTCGCTCGGCCTGGTGTGTGAAGAACTCGAGGCAGTCGACACTTTTCTGCGCGTGGTGATGTCGGTTCATACCGGTTTGAACTCGCTAACGTTGCTGACTTGGGGTTCTGAGGAACAGAAGCGGAAGTATCTGGTACCGCAGGCGAAAGGTGAGAAGCTCGCCACTTATGGGTTGACTGAACCGGGCGCTGGCTCAGATGTGGTCGGCTCACGTTCGACCGCCAGACGTGAAGGCGATGAGTATGTTCTTAACGGCGAAAAGATGTGGATCAGTTTGGCGGATCTGGCCGACAACTTTCTTTTCTTTTGTTGGACCGACGAAGAGAAGCGTCGCAAACGCGACCACTCCGGAATGTCGTGCTTCATCGTTGAGCGCACCATGAAGGGCTTCACTTCCGGGACGATTCACGGGAAGCTGGGAATTCGCGCGGGCAACACCGGTTACTTTTCGCTGCAGGACGTCCGCGTCCCGAAAGAAAACCTGGTCGGTGAGGAAGGCGAAGGCTTCAAGATCGCGATGTTCGCGCTGGAGCAGGGACGGTTTACGGTCGCGGCCGGCGCCACCGGCGTAATCCGCGCGTCGCGTGACGCTTCCGTTGCCTACGCGCTCGAACGCGAAACGTTTGGCACCAAGATCGCCAACCATCAGTTGGTCAAACAAAAAATCGCCGAGATGGAAGCTGATTACCAGATGACGCGGCTGCTGTGTTTGCAAGCCGGTTACTTGAAGAACACCGGACAGGCGAACGCGAAAGCTACGAGTTTGGCGAAATGGCAGGCGACAACGCGCAGCGAGAAAGCGGCGTCAATGGCGATCGAGGTCCACGGTGCGAACGGTTATTCAAACGATTATCCGGTCGAACGGTACCTGCGAAACTGCAAAGCCGCGATTATCTACGAGGGCACGCGCGACATCCACACACTCATGCAGGCTGACTGGGCGCTGGGTTTGAAGAAAGAGAAAGCGGCAAGAAAGACTTTGCCAGCGTGGAAACCCTAAAAGCAGAGGGGAAGGGTAAATGGCGAAAGGGTAAGAAGTGAAATTCTTTCCGGTCCCCCATTCCCCTTTTACCCTCTTCCCCTTCTTGTTTAGTTACTTCCTCGCTTCGAAGATGCGATTGAACGGCGTCTCGGTCGCGCGGCGAAATTCTTTGAAGCCCCCCGCCAGGACAACTTCACGTATCGCTGATTCCGGGGCGACCGCACCGAGTGCCGGTCCGTTCTGAGCCAACGAATTCGATGTACAGCAAAGGGTGGACGCACCGGAGAACGTGCGGCCGATGATGTTGAAGTTTTCCTCCACCGTATTTCCCGCCATGGGCTCGACGATCATCGCGCTCCCATTCGGAGCCAGCACCTCAGCGGCGCGTTTACAGGCGCCAACGGGGTCGCTCATGTCGTGCAAGCAATCGAAGAACGTCACCATGTCGTATTGCTGATCGGGGAAGCTCGTAGAATTCGCGACTTCGAAAGTCACACGATCGGAGACGCCTGCTTCTTCCGCGCGTTTGCGTGCCGTCGCAATTGAACTCTCGTGATTGTCGAAGCCCCAGAAATGCGATTTCGGATATGTTTGGGCCATGATGATTGTCGAAGATCCGTGACCGCAGCCAACGTCCGCCACTTTACCGCCCGCCTGTAGTTTCGCTTCGACGCCCGTTAGTGCCGGAATCCATTCGGCGGTCAGGTGCGCCATGTAGCCGGGCCGGAAAAAGCGTTCGCAACCGATGAACAGATCGGGATCGTGATCGCCCCACAGCATCCCGCCGCCATCCTTGAAATAACCTTCGATACGGTTCACTGCGTGATTCATTGCTTTGATCAAGTAAAATCCGCCGCCCACAAAGAAGGGGCTACTTTCATTCGCCATCCCGGTTGCTTGTTCCGGCGTCATCGAGTAGCGACCGGTCGCGGCGTCGTATTCGATATAGCCGCTGGCCGCTTGATTGATTAGCCACTCGCGCACGTAGCGCTCATTGGTTGAAGTTTTCTCGGCGAGTTCTGCCGGGGTCGCAGATTCCGCTGCAGCCAACGCCTTGTAAAGTCCCAGCTTCTGTCCGATATAGACCAGCGAGGAACTCAGAGCGGCGCCAAAGTCTCCTACGACTTTGCCCAAAAACGCGTGCATTTTTTCTTCATTGATTGCTCTTTCTGGAACAGCAGTAGACATGAATACCTCCTCAGCAAACTTCTAATTGACGATTAAGGCGGGGGATTTAAACTGCGGAATTCTTCACGGCTGACCGCGGGAAGTCAAGAGCCGGTGGCCCAGCTGGACCTTAATTTTCCAGGTCGTCTTCATCGACCGAAAGAACGGTCACTTCTTCGTCTGCAGCTGCGCTTTCTGCTTGAGCGGCGGCGGCGCGTTCAGGATTCAGTTCGTGGTGTCGTGCAATCGCGCGTTCCACCACGTCTTCGATCTCTTCAAGCTTGAAGGGTTTGGCAAAATACGCGAAGGCGCCGACGTTTAAGATGTCCTTCTTCGCTTCTTCGTCGACCATCCCGGAGATCACAATCACTGGAGTCGTGGAATGCCTGGCCTGAATGTGTTGCAACAATTCTTTGCCACTCAATCCCGGCATGGAAATATCTGTCAGGACAACGTCGTAGTTTTCGACATCAAGATACGCCAATGCTTGTTCAGCGCGATCGGCTGTGTGACATTCGTGCGACAACGATAAAAGCTCGTGAAGTGTGTCGCGCACCAGATTGTCGTCATCGACAATTAAGATAGTGGCCATTCAATCCTGCTCCCTGAACGATGAGGATGCTACCGCGAAACTCGAATTCGCATTCTAGCTGTGTTTGGTGCGACTACACCAGTATGTGTAGACACTCCTGGTGACTGAATAATTTTATCGGCACGTTGTTTCTACAAAGGAGTGCCAGAGCTACAAATAACTTTATTGCTCTGTTACTATGAGTTCGCCTTCTTCAACCGGAATCACTTCGGCAAGTAACACGGGTTCCAGCGAACAAACTACCGACTTCAGGAGACCACAGCAAAATGGGCCACGAGCTAAAGACAGAGCGCGAGCTGTCTCTGGATTTCTTGCGCGTATGCGAGGCCGCCGCAATTGCCGCGGCACGCACGATGGGGCAGGGCGATCGCAAGTATTCCGACCACGTCGCCGTGGAAGCAATGCGGGAAGTGATGGATACGGTGCCGATGCGTGGTCGCATTGTGATTGGTGAGGGCGAACGCGACGAGGCGCCGATGCTGTTCATTGGTGAAGAAGTTGGCGGTGGTTACGGCGTCAGTGAAGACCTCGCTGAGTCGTGCCCCGAAGTTGATATCGCAGTCGATCCACTTGAGGGCACGAACCTCTGCGCACTGGGATCAAATAACGCGATTGCGGTGTTGGCGGCGGCCGAGCGTGGTGGTCTTTTGAACGCGCCGGACCTTTACATGGACAAGATTGTGGTTGGACCTTCTTCGCGTGGTGTTGTGGATCTCGACGCGCCGGTGAAAGACAACCTCAAGAATATTGCGCGCCGGCTTGGTCGAGATGTTGAAGACTTGACGGTCATCGTGCTTGATCGGTCGCGCCATAAGAAATTGATCGCCGATGTTCGCGCAGCCGGGGCTCGCATCCGCCTGATTGGTGATGGCGATCTGTCCGCTGGTATTTCTGCTGCCGTAGCGGGTACGAACATTCACGCGTGTTTGGGTATTGGTGGCGCGCCGGAAGGCGTGCTTACCGCGGCGGCAATGAAATGTCTAAACGGAGAAATACAGGCGAGACTTGTGTTCGATCCGGAACGACTGGGAGTCGATAAAGACAAAGTGCCACCCAAGGAAGTTGTGCTCGAACGTTTGCAGTCAATGGGAATTCAGGACTCAAACAAGATTTACGATACGAACGATCTGGCGCCGGGACGCAAGATTATCTTCGCGGCAACTGGTGTTACTGACGGCGCGCTGCTGAAAGGCGTGCGGTTCTTCGGCGCCGGCAAGAGAACACACTCGGTCGTGATGACGACTGAGTCGCGTCATATTCGCTTCGTTGACACGTTGCATATCGAAGGCGGACCAGACACGGTGATTCGATTTTAGACCAACGACCACAGACAAACCTTTCCGGATGCAATACAACTCCCAAACCACTTCTTTAGGTCGTCCGGTGATCATGTGGCTCCTGGTTACCGCAGTGTCGCTCTCTTTGGTCTTAATGATTTTGGGAGCGCCACTCGCGTTATCGTCCGGACATCTGTTTCCCGGTCTAACTATCTATCGTTCGTTCAGCTACGTTTGTCACCAAATTCCTGAACGCTCTTTTTTCATCGCCGGCCATCAGTTCGGCGTCTGCGCTCGCTGCACCGGCTTGTATTTTGGATTTGCGGCAGCGTCACTCGCGTATCCGGTGGTGAGGTCGTTGCGAATGACCACGGCTCCGGCGCGCAAGTGGCTTTTCCTCGCGGCCGCGCCGCTGGCAATTGATTTCTCGCTGACCTACTTCGGTATTTGGGAGAACACTCACACCTCTCGCTTGCTGACGGGCTTGTTACTGGGAAGCGTTGCCGTTTTCTTCGTCATGCCCGGCTTCATGGAACTAAGTCTGCGCCGTTGGGGAAAAGCCGATTCTACTCCCGCTGAAAATGTTGTGAGAACGCCGGTGCTTTCCACTAATCCCGCGGCGCCCAGCGACTACAGTGCTCCGCACCGGCGCATTTGAAGCACACGAGTTTCACCTTAGCACCCGCTTCAGGTTAGAATCCTTCGCGCGCCGTCCGGGCTCCCCGTACGGCGTTTAAGATTGAAGGTAGTAGTAGGTTTTGCGCTGGATGTTTTTTCAAGACACACAACCGCCCTACGGTTACACGCCGAACGAACTGTTCGTGCGTTACATCCACGATGTAACCAACAAAACCTGGGGCAACATCAGTCCGCTTTACAAACTCGATGCCTTCGATTGGACGATCCTGATTCTTTACTTCACGATCCTCGGAGTCCTGGCGATCTACGGCGGCTATCGCGTCAAACAAGTTATCGATTTCTGGCGTTACCGCAAATTTGTTCCTCAACCAAAGGGGTCGTTCGCGGAAGCCGATCTTCCAGTCATCACTGTACAGTTGCCGCTTTTCAACGAGATGTATGTGGTCGAGCGCTTGGTGAAGGCTGTTACTGAGGTCGACTACCCGCGCGAGAAACTTCAAATTCAGGTTCTCGATGACTCAACTGACGAGACCGTAAAGATCGCCGGCGACACGGTCGAGCAATATCGCCAGCTTGGTTTCGACATCGAGTATGTGCACCGATCGGATCGCACTGGATTCAAAGCCGGCGCGCTCGAGAATGGACTTAAAACTGCCAAGGGCGCGTTGCTGGCGATCTTCGATGCCGACTTTGTTCCGAACCCTGATTGTTTGCGCAAGCTGGTCCATTACTTTACGGATCCGATGGTCGGCTGTGCGCAGATGCGCTGGTCTCACATCAATGCTAAGTACAACCTGTTAACCAAGCTCCAGACGATCATGCTTGACGGTCACTTCGTCGTTGAGCAAACAACGCGTAACCGCACCGGCGGATTTTTCAACTTCAACGGCACGGCCGGAATCTGGCGCCGCCGGGCGATTGCCATGAGCGGTGGCTGGCAACACGACACGCTGACTGAAGATACCGATCTGAGTTTCCGGGCGCAGTTGATGGGATGGAAATTCGTTTACTTGCTCGACGAAGAGGCGCCGGCGGAGATTCCCGTTGAGATCAATGCGTTCAAGGCGCAGCAACGTCGTTGGGCCAAGGGCGTCATGCAGGTAGGGCTAAAACTCTATCCGCGAATCTGGCGGGCCAAGCTCCCACTGCGCGTCAGGCTGGAAATGTTTTTCCGCTTAACTGGAAACATCAGTTATCCGTTGATGATCATTCTTAGTTTCCTGCAGTTTCCGCTCCTGCTGGTTCGTTATAACCAACCTTTTTATCACCTGATGATTGTGGATCTGCCGCTGCTTTTCTTCTCATCGATTTCAGTTTTTCTGTTTTACGGAACGGCGGTCTGGTATCTCGACGAAAAAAGGGCGCCCCGAATGCTTCATCTGCCGTTGGTGATGGCCCTGGGCATTGGTTTGGCCTTTTCAAACGCGCGTGCGGTACTCGAAGCTTTGTTAGGAATCAAAACTGAATTTGTGCGCACGCCGAAATATCAGGTCGAAAAAACTCACGACGAAACCTGGAAACGAAAGAAGTACAAACGCAAGCGCGGACTACTACCGTTGCTCGAACTTAGTTTTGCGGGCTACTTTCTGCTGGCAATCCTCTATGCCGTGAAGATGCACATGTGGGGCACAGTGCCTTTCCTGACGCTGTTTTTCTTTGGCTTTGGTTACATGGGCTTAATGAGTTTTGTGCAGTCGTATAGTCTCGGCAAACTCTTCACCTTCTGGAAGCCGGTAACAAAACCTTCGGTCGGTCATTAAGCACAACGAATCGTTTTCTCCGCCTGCGCCACAATTTATCCACTTCTTGCGTTGAGATTTATCAGCAAACTTTCTTGATCTGTCTTAATCCTTAATTTAGTATCCTGAATTCCATCTGAATTATCTCAACGGGCGCATTCTCCGACGTTTGCCTGTGACCAATCCAACTTCGCCGCTTTGATGAGGAACTATATGACTAAAGCTACATCTTCAATCGCACGCATCTGCTCCCTCGTAGTTTTCATTCTTGCGCTTGCCGTCGCCGCTCTGGGCCAATCGCAAGCAACAACGGGAAACATTGAAGGACGTGTCCTGGATCCAAAAGACGCGGCCGTGCCCGGCGCTACCGTGACCGCCACGAGTCAACAAACCGGCCTTGAAAGAACGGCGACGACAGACGATCAGGGTGTGTTTGCGATCAGCTTCCTGGTTCCGGGACTCTACACGGTGAAGGCGAATGCCTCCGGATTTACGCAAACTGAGGCACGCGAGGTCGTGGTGACGGTTGGCGGCAAGACCCCTCTCGATGTGCGGTTGTCGGTTGGCGGCGCCACCGGCTCAGTGACCGTTTCGAGTGAAGCACCCGTGGTGGAGACTAATCTGAGTTCAGTTTCGACGACAATAAACTCGCGCGCGATTGAGAACCTGCCGGTGAACGGAAGAAACTATCTGGACTTTGCGACACTCACACCAGGCGTGATTCGCGATCAAAATCGTGAAGGCGATCTTTCAGTCGGCGGTCAGAAGGGCACGCTGAATAGTCTGCAAGTAGACGGCGTCGACAACAACAACACATTTTTTGGTCAATCGTTTGGCCGCACCGGAGTGCGACCGCCGTATCAATTCTCGGAAGAGTCGGTGCAGGAGTTTCAGGTAAATCAAAATGGTTTTTCCGCGGAGTTTGGACGCGCTGGCGGGGCCGTTATCAACGTCGTTACGAAGAGCGGGGGCAACAGCTTTCATGGTGGCGGCTTTGAGTTTTTCCGCGACGAAGCGCTGAATGCGAATACGCCACAACTAAAGGCGTCGCAGTTTATTCGCGGCTTGCCCAACCGGCGCCCACCCTTGCAAATTAATCAATTTGGCGCGCGGCTCGGTGGTCCGATCAAGAAGAACAAGGCGTTTTTCTTTTTTACTTATGACGGCCAGCGGCAGCAGTTACCAAACTTTTTGGATCCGGCAAACTTCTTTACGCAGCCGGCAGCCATTCAGGCGTTGTTGTTGCCAAAGATCGCGACCTACCCAATTAACCGCAACCAGGACGTCTTCATGGTCAAGGGCGATATTTCCCTTAACAGCATGAATCAGCTTTCGTTGCGCTTCAATCAGCAGAACTTTACCGGGAAGAACAATGAGTTCACTGGCACGCTGGGCACCCAGGAACACTCAGGCGACAGTGTGGCGAAGACAACCACTGTTTCGGGCGCGCTGGTGACTACGTTCAGTAGCACCACCATCAATGAACTGCGCTTTCAGGCGGCCAAAGATCGTGAGCCAGGACTCGCAAACAGTTCTGCCCCTGAGGCGCAGATTCAAACCGGCAGCGGTTTTCTTCTGATTGGTAGAAACAATTTCAGTCCGCGTGAAACTACCATCAAGCGACTACAGTTCATCGACAACGTTTCCTTCGGGATGGGCCGGCAGTCGTTCAAAGCGGGCTTTGACGTGAACCGCGATCGCATCTTCAATTTCTTCCCGGGCTTCTTCAATGGTCAGTACACGTTCACTTCTTACGCGAATTTCGCTGCCAACACGCCGTCGGCGTTCTCGCAAAATTTCGCTGGCCCTGGCACGACCGGCGCGACCACGAAACCGAATAGCACCGATCTGGCGTTCTTTTTCCAGGATGACATTCGCGTCAATCCGCAACTGGTACTCAATCTTGGCATTCGTTACGACCGCCAGTTCATGGCGCAGCCACCAGTGAGAAATCCTGATCCGGCTTTGCTCGCCGCGGGGTTTGACACCAGTCGGAAGGCGAGCGACGGCAACAACTTTGCGCCGCGCGCCGGCTTTAGTTATTCACCAAACGAGAAAACTGTGCTGCGCGCCGGCTATGGAATTTTTTACGGCCGCACCACAGCAATCATGTTGGGCACGGCCCACTCGAACAACGGCATTAACATCCTTGGTGTGACTCTGAATTGCACTTTAGTGCCCAATCCCTGTCCGACTTATCCGAACATCTTTACGACTGCGCCGGCGTCCGGCGCCCAACGGCCGAATCTTTTCCTTTTTTCGAATGGCTATCAGCAGCCCATGGTGCAGCAGGGAAGAATCGGCGTGGAGCGTGAGCTGGTGAAGAACATCAGTCTCGCAGTAAATTACATGTACTTCCGCGGCACGCACCTTTCGCGCACACGCGATTTAAATCTTTGTCCGCCAGTGGACACCACCGCCGTCGACACAGTTTCTGGCGCGACTTTCACGGTCCAGCGGTTCCCGGGTCAGGGAACGACGCCGTTACCCGGATGCGTAGCGCAAACCACTTCATTCACGAGCACCACAACGCTGCGACCGTTTCTTAATTACAACCGTATCGACGTGTTTGAGGATTCCGCCGGCTCGAAGTATCACGGCGTAGCCTTTCAACTGCGGCGGCGGTACTCGCCGTCGCACTTGCTGAAGGTCTTCAATGGCAGCGGTTCGCAATTCCTGCTGTCGTACACACTGTCGCGAGCCGAGGACGACAAGCCAGATCAAACGTCGGTGGTTCCGGGTGGCGGCGACGATTCCAAAGTCGTTCAAAACTCGTTTGCGTTGGGCCAGGACTGGGGTTACGCCGATTCTGATCAGCGTCACCGCTTTGTCATCAGCTCAGTCTATGAATTCGGCAAAGTGAAATCGGAGAACAAGGTGCTGCAAATTCTGTTCAATGATTTCACCTACTCTTCCATCACGCAGATGGGATCAGGTTTGGGTTATTCCGCGCAGGTCGGCGCCGATCTGAATCGCGACGGCAATTCACGAAATGATCGGGTCCCCGGATTCAAACGCAACAGTTTTCGCACGGGCGCGACTTTCCAAACTGATGCCCGCATCACCAGGACTATTCCTATCGGCGAGACTGCGAAGCTTCGGTTCATACTCGAAGGCTTCAATATCTGGAATCGCGCCAACACCGGCTTGGCTCCCGGCGGCGGTTACTACTCTTTCGTCAACATCAATCAATTCGCTTCGTTTACCGCGGACGCTGCGACAAACACCCTAAGACTAACGCGCCCGGCAGCGGCCACCGCGTTTGGTCTGCCGCGTTCAATCAACACGCCGAGGCAGCTGCAACTGGCAGTCAAGTTCGACTTCTAAAGTTGGCTGACTCCTCCCCTTACCTTTGGGAAGGGGACCAAGGGGAGGGGCTAGACGGTGAGTCAAGCATGTGAATGCTCTAAAAGGAGAGGGAGAGAAGGCGTAGTGGTTGACATCCCTTAGCGCTCTTCCTATAGTTAGGTCAGTCAATCGCATATGAGAACCGCTTGGTATTACTGCTGCTGTCACTGCACCTGGTGCCCCTGTTATCTCGGGCGCGATCGGGGAGCTTCGGCAGGCGTGAAGAGCGGATAGACTAAAGGCCAAGCGCAAGCAAGAGTTTTCAAAAACCGGTCGCGACCCTGCAAAGGATCCGCGACCGGTTTCATTTTGTCTCAATCAATTGTCCGGAATTCCATCATGGCCAGCCCGATACGCAAAGGATTTGATCACGCACTGCAACCTGATTCTCTCGAATCAAGTATCGGCAACACGCCGCTGCTGCGTTTGCGCAACGTTATTGAGGGATTGGCCTCAGGGGTCGAGATCTTCGTGAAGGCCGAACATCTGAATCCTGGCGGATCAGTCAAGGATCGCGCGGCCTTGAAAATGATTCTTGATGGGGAACGCAGCGGCCGATTGCGACCCGGCATGACGATCCTTGACGCGACCAGCGGCAACACCGGCATTGCCTACGGAATGCTCGGCGCCGCGCGTGGCTACGCAGTCACGATTTGTCTGCCGAAAAATGCGAGCCCACAAAGAAAAGGGATTCTGCGTCGCTATGGAGTCGATCTGATCGAGACTGATCCGCTGCAATCAACTGACGGCGCGCAGTTCGTTGCGCGTGAATTATTTGCGCAGTCCCCACACAAATATTTCTATCCGGATCAATACAACAATCCGGCGAACTGGCAGGCCCACTACGAAACCACTGCACTGGAAATCTGGGAACAAACTCGCGGACGCGTCACGCATTTCATTGCCGGCCTGGGGACCTCCGGTACGTTTGTCGGTACGACGCGCCGGCTGAAAGAACTCGAGCCTTCGTTGATCGCCATTTCGCTCCAGCCTGATTCACCGCTTCATGGGCTCGAAGGGCTGAAGCACATGGCGACGGCGCTAGTCCCCGGGATTTACGATCCGACTTTGGCTGACGAAAGTGTGACCGTACAAACCGAGGAGGGCCTGGAGATGGCGCGCCGGTTGGCGCCGGAAGAAGGGTTGTTGGTTGGGAGTAGCTCAGGCGCGAATGTGTTTGCCGCATTGAGACTGGCTAAATCGCTGCCTGCCGGATCAGTTGTAGTGACGATCCTTTGCGACGGTGGTGAAAGATATGCGGAGTAGTTCACTCGGTAACTGGAAAGAGCGGGGGCAAGCCCACCTTTCTGACCCAGAGCTGTTCCCACAGGACTCTGCAAATGTGGATTGAAAGGCATTCAAGGATTGATCACTGAAAACGTCAAAAACCTCTCAGGTCAGGAAGGTGGGCTTGCCCGCGCTCTTGGTGAGTAAACACGATGCTTTATCTTGAAGATAATCAGCGGCGTGAAATCGTCGCGCACGGTGAACGCGACTATCCATACGAGTGCTGCGGCCTGCTCCTCGGCAGTTTTGAAAGCGAAGGAGTGAAGATTGCTCGAGAAGTCTATCCCATATCAAATGCGCGCGAAGAGGCGGCGAAACGGAATCGGTTCCTGATTCGTCCGGAAGAATTCAGTCGCGGTGAACGCCAGGCGGAAGCACGAGGGCTGCAGGTAGTTGGTTTCTATCACTCGCACCCCAATCATCCCGCGGTTCCTTCGCAATACGATCTGGAGCACGCGTGGCCGGTCTATTCCTACATCGTTGTTTCAGTCCAGGCCGGTGTTGCGGCGGAACTTCGTTCCTGGGAGATGGAGTTAGATCGAACCAGGTTTGTTGAGGAAGAAATTTCAGTTTCATTTCAGGCCGCACAGGCCTAGTGCTGGAAAGGACAGTTAGTCATGGCAATCATAATCAGTATTCCCACGGCGCTGCGGCAATTCACCGCAGGCAATTCACAAATCGAAGTTGAAGCCGCCACTGCCGGCGAAGCGCTGCAACATCTGACTTCACAACACGCCGGGTTGCGACCGCACTTGTTTGACGACCGCAACGAGCTGCGCAGCTTCGTCAACGTTTATGTCAACGATGACGATGTGCGGCATCAGTCGGGACAGCAGACGCCGGTGAAAGACGGCGACACGATGATGATTGTGCCGTCGATCGCTGGCGGCGTCGCGTCGGAGGCTGAGGTTGAGACAACATTACCGTCGCTGTCGAACGAAGAAATCGCTCGTTACAGCCGGCATTTGATCATGCCCGAGGTTGGAATGGCAGGGCAGCAGAAGTTGAAAGCGGCGAGTGTGTTGATGATTGGCACCGGCGGACTGGGCGCACCGGTCGGTATGTATCTCGCCGCCGCCGGCATTGGCCGGCTAGGCATTGTGGATTTTGACGTAGTTGAAGCCTCAAACCTGCAACGGCAGATTATTCATGGAACTGCCGACATTGGTCGCCCGAAGATTGCTTCGGCGCGCGACCGCTTGCGCGACATCAATCCGCACATTGAGATTGAAACTCACGAGACCAGATTAACCAGTCAGAACGCCCTGCCGCTTTTCAGTAATTACGATCTGGTGGTTGACGGCACCGACAACTTTCCCACGCGCTACCTGGTTAACGACGCTTGTGTGCTTACCGGCAAACCGAATGTCTACGGGTCGATTTTTCGTTTTGAAGGACACGCCAGCGTGTTTTGGGCAACGAAAGGTGCGTGCTATCGCTGTTTGTATCCCGAGCCACCGCCGCCGGGACTGGTGCCGTCTTGTGCTGAGGGCGGCGTACTCGGCGTATTGCCAGGCATCGTCGGTGCAATCCAGGCGGCCGAAACGATCAAGCTGGTGCTTGGCGCTAAGGACACTTTAATTAATCGTTTGCTGGTTTTTGACGCCTGGCAGATGAAGTTTCGCGACTTCAAACTGCGTAAGGACCCGAACTGTCCTGTCTGCGGCGAGAACCCTACTGTGAAGGAGTTGATCGACTATGAAGAGTTTTGCGGACTCCGTGCGCAACCGCAGGCAGAGCCAGACGCCCTGGAAGAAGTGACAGCTACGGAACTTAAACGCCGACTCGACGACGGGCAAAATGTGCAGGTGATTGATGTGCGTGAGCCGTTTGAATATGAGATTGCGCGCATTCCGGAAACGAAGCTGATTCCTCTGAATCAAGTTGTGGCGCGCATGAATGAAATCGATCCGTCGCGCGATACGGTGGTCCACTGCAAGGCCGGCGTGCGCAGCGCGAAAGCAATTGCTTCACTAAAGCGGGCAGGCTTTCCTGGCAAGTTGATCAATCTGAAAGGCGGGATTACGGCCTGGTCGGATGAAGTGGATCCGAGCGTGGCGAAGTATTAGGCAGGGGCAAGCCTTTCTTGGAATACTCGCGCAAGTGGCTTGCTAAGTCTGGACCGTTAGCGCTACAGATCAGCCACTCACCAAACTGGCCGACCTCCACGGCCGGTTATCCATCATAAAACTTGCCATCCAATTAGTCGGATCGCCTCTGCCCTTCACCTTCGTCAGAGCGCGTCAATCAACTTACTGGGAGCGCGGGCATTTGAATTTCGTCGCACCGCAGTGTGTGCAGGTTGATCCGAGAGCGACGAAGTATTAGTTTCTGACCTCGGAAGGCGGGCTTGGATGTCTGCTGAAAAGGGAATTGCTCAAGAAACTGGATCAGAACGCGAGCGGCCACAACTGCCCGATGATTGGTGGTTGACCTTCACCCGCGACGACCGTGTACCCGTAATTTTTCAAGACAAAAACGGAGAGGTCGAAAGAATTGAAGCGACCGGGGCTTTCGAAGACAATTTATTTGAGCTCAAGCAAACGCCTCTGCGAGTAGATGGCATCTCTTACTACGACTGCATCGAAGTTAAATGGGAGAATGGCGATCTCACGCCAATCTTTGACCGCGTTAACGAAAAAGGCGGCTACGGAACCGTTCGAGTTCAGGCGGGGAAGCTTAGTCAAAAAGACGAAGCAAAGCCTGAAGCACAACCGGGCAGAAGAGATCTCGCAAATTCGCTACGACGGCGATGTGATGGTTTTCAGTTACTGGCGTTATAACTACCGGAAAGTCATCTTCCACATGGATCGCGAGGTGTCAATTGGCACTTCGCCGACGAAGTCAAAACGGGAAACAGGAGCTCCATGAGTATTGGTGAACCCGGCGTTTCTCTCGTTTCTCGATTAAGACGATTAGTAAATCTGAAATGAAAGGAAATTCATGGCCACCACCTCTTCCCGGGTTTTGCCCCAATCCTCGAATGCAGTAAAAACAATTTTCTGGTGCGGGTTGATTGCCGGCACCCTCGATATTACAGCCGCGTGTGTTTATTCGGGATTGCGATACGGCGTCACGCCGACGCAAATTTTTCACTATATCGCCAGCGGGGTGTTCGGCGCGGCAGCGGCTGAAGGCGGCACAAAAATGGCCGCGCTGGGGCTGATCTTTCACTTCATTATTGCTACTACCTGGAGCGTCATTTACTACCTGGCCAGCCGACGACTCCAGTTCCTGATTGACCAACCGATAATCTCGGGAGTGCTCTATGGAATCGTGGTGTACCTGTTGATGAATTTCGTCGTGGTTCCGTTGTCGTTCGTTGCCAAGAGAGCGATACCACCTCCGATCTCCGCGCGCCTCATCCAGGCGACTATACTCATCTTCTGCATCGGGCTACCGATCGCCTTCATCGTGCGCCGTTTTTCGAAGTAGCGAGTTTAAAGAGCGCCGCCAGGAGATGTTAGTTGAATATTGACGCTTACCTCGAACGCATCAACTACAGCGGATCGCTTGCTCCCACTGCCGAAACCCTGCGCGCATTACAGGTGGCCCATCTGTTTGCGGTGCCTTTCGAAAACCTGAGCATCCACGCGCATGAACCAATCGTCCTTGAAGATGAAGCGCTATTTGCGAAGGTCGTGGGAGGTCGCCGCGGTGGCTTTTGTTATGAGGTCAACGGCCTGTTCTGCGCTTTACTGCGTGCGCTTGGTTTTGACGTCGTCATGCTCTCCGCGGAAGTTGCGAATCAAGAGGGGGCCTTTAGCGCGCCATTTGATCACATGGCGTTGATGGTTCGACTAAAGCAGCGTTGGCTCGTCGATGTAGGTTTCGGCGATTCGTTTGTTGAGCCGTTGTTGCTTGACGAGACGGGCGAGCAACTTCAGAAGGTTGGCGCATTTCGCATCGTCGCTGACGGCAACTACTACATTCTTAGCAGGCGTGGCAGTGGCGCCGGCGATGAGTGGAAAGCGCAGTACCGTTTCACCTTGCAGCCGCACGAGTATGCCGATTACAAAGCGCGGTGCCTATACCAGGAAACTTCTCCGCAATCACACTTCACCCAGGGACGTCTGTGTTCGCGTGCTACTGAAAACGGCAGGATTACGCTTAGTGAGATGCGTTTAATCACAACGTCCGACAGCGAACGGGATGAACGAACCTTACTGAGCGATGACGAATACCGCACAACTTTGCGGGATCGTTTTGGCGTTGTAATGAAAGGCTGAAGCGTCGCCTTTTTCTCTGGTTACCGCGGTCGCTTAGCTGTAGGTTTTGGTAAATTTTGCCGTCAGAATTCCTTCCTCAAACCACTCTTCGGTAACCTGTCCGCTTGAGCTAATCGTAAGCAGGACGAAGCCATTGAGGACTCGCGGCGGAATTCCTGTCGGAGTGTGTGCGTAATAGTCCACTTGATTCGAACTAGCTACGCCAAACGCGTCGCCATACGGAATCGCGCTGTGCCCGACACAGCGAGCGAGGGTTGCACGACCAAACTTCGTCGGCGACTTGTATGCGATGCCATCGTGGACGTGCCCCCAGTACCAGGCGGCCGGATCGCCTTTCAGCGCGTCGCTAACCTGGTTCCAGTATGGCGTGTACTCCGTCAAGCCATCGGCAGTCAAAGCGTTATGGTGGGTCATCACCATTACCTTATTCGGATCGAGATTTAGACCCTGGATCCAGTTCGTCTGGACCTGATTAGTGCCGAGGCTTCCGTCCATGAACATGGCTGAGGATGAGTAAAAAGCCGAGTCGAGCCCTAGAATGGTCCAGCCGCCATACTGCAGCGCGAAATAGCTGGTGCACAATTGCTGCTTAAACCGTTCGTCGGTCAGCCCAACGTTGAAATATCCTTTGGCCCCGCTATACATCTCGTGATTAGAGTCGAGCATGAAGCTGTTGCCGGCCGGGAGTTGGGCAGTGGTTGGCCAGTAGTTCAAAAAGTTCTTCATCTCTTCTTCTGCAGGCAAGAAGTCTCCGGTCGTCCCCGCATAGTAAACATCGCCCAGGTGGATCAAGTAATCCGGCTTGAGGTCCATTGCCTGCTGAATCAAGCTAACGGCTTCGCCGTCAGTAAAGGGCCCTGTCCCCCAGTCGCCCAGCAGCACGATCTTGACCGAGTCCTGATTAGTCGTCGACTGCAGTAGTACCGGGGCCACTTTTTTATCGCTGAACGTTGCCACGTCGCCAAAGGTGACAACAATCAAATAATTTGCGGCTGCAAATGCCCATCTGGGATCGAGTTGTTCATACTGTTTGCAGCCATAGATCGTTCCATCAGACGCAACAATACCTTCCGTCTCGGCTCTGGCAATTAAAGCGTTATAGTTTGCAGTATCGATTTGCGCGGGAAGAAAAAACTCCAGAACTTTCCAGGCGTCTTTCAGAACATCGTTGCTCTCGATGTAGTCCTTGATAAAGCCCGGCGGGTTATGCACCCAGTAGGGAACCAGTCCCCAGTCGGCGTCTCCGGTGCCACCCGGGTCAGGTGGCACCGGCCCGATCCAGATCTGGTTGTCGACCATCAACTGGATGAGCGCATACTCACTCGCCTCGAGAAACTTTATTGTCTTGAGCAGCGAGAACTTTAGCGAGAGGTCGTTGTCTAATCTTTGTTTGATACTAGACTCGGATGGCTGAGGCATTGTGGGGTCCATGTTTTCTCCTGAAGAAGCGTGAGTAGAAGACCTGAAGAAGTCGAATGAAACTGAGCTTCTTGTTTACGCTGATCTGTCAGGATAATCCAGGTTTTGTATGGATCAGCGCCGAGTTTGAGAGTATTGGCTGGGAGGCAGGGATTCGAACCCCGATAGGCGGATTCAGAGTCCGCAGTCCTACCGTTAGACGACCTCCCACCAAGGAATTTCAATTTAAGTGCAGCGGTTTTCTTTGTCAACTGGATGGGTAAATAGTGAATCGTGAATAGTAAATGGTGAAATGCGATAACGCTTAAGGCGCGGGGGATCGTGAATAGCACTCTTGTCGTTGCTCTTGCTATTCACTATTCACCATTTACTATTGCTGCACTTCGCTATTTACTAATCATGCCGGGCAGTGCAAAATACACGCGCGAATACCTCTCACAGTAATTTCAGTTTGGCCGTTCGCTCCCACGTGTTGGAAACCTGTCTGAGAAAGCTGGGAGTTAACGATGCCTGAAGCTGACGATCCGACCGCCCCCATTAACAAATCACCCGTACATCCTGATCCGTCTGAGGGACTGATTGATGACAGTGGCGAAGCTCACGACTGCGAGCAAAGGTTAGATGATGTCTTCGATCTAATTACCAGGGTCCGTCATGAAATTAACAACCCGCTCACGGGTGTCTTGGGCCAGGCGCAATTGCTGCTTCGAGAAGAGCTGAGTGAAAGCGCTCGGCGGCGTGCGACCACGATCGAGGAGCAAGCGATTCGTATTCGCGACATCGTGGCCCAATTGCGGCAAGTGCAAAAAGGTTCGAAAGCCTGAGGCGGGATCAATTATTCCATGCAGGGTCCGCATTTGCTGAGCAAGTAAGCTGCTCCGAACAGGACGCCTGCACCTGCTACCGCGAACACTCCGATGGCGCCAATCTTTTGTCCGGTTGAGGGCTTCTTAACAATTTCTTTTACTTGAAAGTAAGGAATCTCGAGAGTGCCCCGAGCGTCAGCCTGTTCTACAGAAAATGAACTTGCGCCAACAGCACTGAGTAAGCCCTTAACTTCTTCACCACCCTCGAGCTGAACAATTACTTTGGTGTTAGGACTGTTGCTGAGTTTGGCGACCCTGGCTTTGGTCTTCGCGATCTTTTGCAACTCCGCGGTGGTGTAAGTTTGTCCGACAAGTGGCGCAACACTCGTTAAGACTAGAAGGCCAGCCACCAGCGTTGCAGAGAGTAGTTTTCTAAACATGTGGTCTCCTAGTTTTTAGTTACCTTGACGATTGTGTCGCGCCCCACCGTGACGATATACCGCCGTCCCTCGCGGAGAATTGCGTCCTCGCCACGTTTGAAACCATTCATCAAAGCAATTGGCGGTGAGAGCACGCCCATTACGGCTGTCATCGCTGCGACTTGGCCAACGTGACTGGTGCCCGTCACTGTACCTTGGCCAACTTTCGGTGGGTTGTTGTTTCTCGTCTCCAAACTCCAAAGCTTGTCGCTGCGCGCGGATGTTTCGGGCGACAGTGGAATGAGTGAACTGTCGGCGGCCACGACGTCTTCCATGTTCCAGGCCAATTTCCCCGCCTTGCCCCAATGTCCACCACGTTTCGCCATGGTGACGCGCGCGGTAACCAGTGCCCCTTCCTGAATGACTGTCACGCCATCAACGACGATTGGAACCAGCACGCGAAAACTAATTCGCTCGCCGACTTTCACGTCAACTGACCGGACCGTGTAAGCGACCTGCACTTCGATTGATGTGCCGCCGGGAATCTTGATCTCTGTTGCGGGTGCGGCAACGTCAGCAGAAGTAGATTGCGACGGTTGGATCGTTTGTTCTGCAGCCGGTGTCTCAATTGGAGCCTGAGCAAGAATCGCGGACTGCAACCCCAGTATGGTTAACAAAAGGAAAATGAGGCGTCTCATCACCACCCTCCAAGTTCGAATTGCTGGAACGAAGCCTTGTTCCGCAACCAGAATGCCAATAGCGCCATGAAAGGAAACTAGTAACTAGTCGGAAACACGACGAAGACGAGATTAGTGGTGAGGTACGGAATGGCAGTGGTAGACTCTGAAACATGGCTGCGCGACGACCGTTACACCGAAACAACCATCTTGAAGAAGCCATGGCGCTGCTTATTCGAAATCAGGCAGCGTTCGTGGAGCAGATCGCGAGGAACGATCAAGAGCGGCTTAAGCTTCAAATTCGAAGCGAAGACTGGCAACGCAGAACAGAGGACTGGCAGCGGAAAACAGAGGATTGGCAACGGAAAACAGAGGACTGGCAACGGAAAACAGAGGATTGGCAACGGAAGGCCGAAGAGCGGTTCGATAAGATCGAACAAAGGTTAGCGAAAATAGAAGAGAGCATCATAGAACTCCCGAAAATCGTTCTGAAGAGCCTCCTCGAACAACTACCAAAGGCTGTCAAAAAAGAGATTGGCTTCAAGTCACCCGCCTAGATTGCTCCCCTTACTATCAATCGAAATTCGAGAGATCCCATGATAGCCGCGAACAAAAATGCGCGGCCGCCAAGCCGCGCATCTTTAAGGACAGTTAAGTCCACAGTCGCTGTATGAATCGTTTCAGTGTTGTTTTTTCTCGTCATCTTCTATCTTCCTTTTCAGATACTTGGCCAGTTTCTCCGCAGAAGACCTAAGCCCCCGATTCGCTGAGGATCGATCTGACGAATCTGCGTAAGCCACAATGCCAGTCTTTAGATTCGTCAGGGTCATGGAGGAAGATGTTGATTTCCTGAAATCTCCCATGAAAACTTTCTTGGCCCACCCCGCGCCTTTCTGATCGGCGGTGCCCTCGATTATGAAGTCGGCCATTGACTCGTCCGCTACTATGAGGAGTGGAACGTCTTTCTTCCTCAGGGCGGCCGCAAGGTAGGTCTCAAAGCCTTGAGCCTGAGGTTTCGTTGCATCTTCCGACAGCATTGGCGCAATGTACACTTTCGAATTCCGGGGGATTATTCGAGCCTTGAAGGGATCTTCCGGTGCCTTCTCAGGGTACGTTCGTGTGGGCTTAGCCGGAGGGGCGCTAGGGGGATTGTCGGACGTCGTCTGCGCTCTTGTTAAGCCTGCTTGCGAGAACACGATGAGAGTGAATAGCAGCGCAGGCAACGTCGATGAAATAATCCCGGAGCGTCTATTTCTCCAGATTTGGTTGGCATTTAGCATCGTTATCTCTCCTTGGGTTGAGGGTTAGTCGCAATAAGGCGATTAGGTGTAAGTCGGATGAGTTTCACGCGTCACGCAGTCTGGGGGAGAGCGCGTCAACCGAACGACTTGGTTGTTCAGGATTAGCGCGTGGTTCTACGAGGTTGCCAGCGCGCGTTTTGGCTTAACTAAACTACTGCTGATTCTTCTTCGTGAGTCTCGACCAGATAGGGTGTAATCACAGGTTGAACATTTTCCTGATCCTCAGCGAGCACTGCCTGAATAATCGGCAAGCTCAAACTGTGTTTCTTCGCGATGCCCGGAACCTCGTGGCCGGCAGCGTAAACAGCATGGCGGCCGTGTTCTTCGTACCACTCGCCAAGGTTGGCTGTCTTGTGCATGTTCTCGATGATCTGGCGCCAACCGACACCCGTGTTGTAGGCGCAGAACGAAATCTCGCCTTCCTGAGTGCCGTACGGGATCACGCACATCTCGGTGCGGCGAAAGTCGTAGTTGAACAAGTCCTGAAACCACATGCCTTCAACACAGAGCACGCGCCACTTGTCACTCGGATCCTTGTCGCTGCCCGCGGAAGTCATGCGATCGTTCCGATCGGAACTGGAGTTAGTTGAAGACGGCTTGAAGAGATTTAGAATTTGCGAGATAGGAAATCCTTCAGGCGCTTTTTCCGCGTTGAAGTTTCGCAGAATTGCCATGCCCAGCTGCGCATACGAAAGCTTCTTGCCACGCGCGGTGTCAGTAATCGTGGCCACATCCTTCATGAACTGTTCGTAGTTGAAGAATTCAAACAACGAATTGAATTCACCGGTCTCACGGTTAACCACCATCAGGCTGAAGATGCCGCAGTTTGGGTGGCAATTGCAGGACGACCAACCCCAGGGCGCGTCCGCACCCTGCAGCATGTCCATCACGCTGGTGAACGCCGAATATGAAGAAAGTGGGAACCAGTCACGCAGCGGCTGTAATTGCCCGCGCAACTGATCGCGCAGATCACTGGTCATTCCCGCAAGCGTGTAGCGCTGTTGAATGCGAACTTCGTCAGTAACGTCTTCATCGCGACCAGTAAACGAAACGGGTTGGAACGCGATCGTTTGCACCTTGTCGATGTTCTTAGCGGCAAAGTCGACAATCGCGCCGATGCCGTCGTTGTTAATGGTGTTGACGATGGTGGTTACCAGCGTGACCTTGATGCCGACCTGCGCCAGATTTTCGATCGCCTGCTGCTTCACATCAAACAAGTTGCCGACGCCGCGATGCTTGTTCTTTTCTTCGCTAACGCCGTCAAACTGGAGATACACGCCGTGTTGACCAGCAGCTTTCGCGGCCTTACAGAATTCAATGTCTTCAGCGAAGCGAATGCCGTTGGTGGCTGCAAGAATTCGATAGAAACCCACCTTCTTGGCATAAGCGACGGCTTCAAGGTAGTACGGCGACAGCGTCGGCTCACCACCAGAGAAGAGAATGATGATTTGTCGTTTTGGTTTGAACGATACCGCGCGATCGAGAATTGCTTTCGTGTCTTCAAACGTAGGCTCGTGAACATAGCCAACCTGGTTCGCATCCATGAAGCAGGGATTGCACATCATGTTGCAGCGGTTGGTAAGGTCGACAGTCAAAACGGCGCCGCGGCCAAACTTGATGTTGGACGTGCCATGCTTATGGATGTGTGCATCTTCCGCAGACCGAAAATCACGACCGAAAAACAGCGACTCGATGCGTTCGAGGAACTCGTGGTCAGTGGCCATCACGTCAACGAATTCGCCGTGCTTCGGACAGGTCTTGCGCATGACGACCTGGCCGTTCTCTTCGACTATCTGAGCTTTGATTTCACCTGGATGCTCGTTCATCAAGGATTCGAGAGTAGCTTCGCCACTGATAACGGCATTTCGAACTTCCTTGACGCAGCGCGGACAGAGGCTATCTGTCTCACGTGGAAAGCCCAGCGGCGGCGACGTGCGCTCGTAGGATTTCAGCAGGGGACCCGGCGCCCAGTTGGGTCGGATTGCTTCACCTTCCGGTAGCGCTTTGTTGACCGTTTGAAAGGCCTTCCAGGCCACATCCGAAAGATTGGAAAGCAGCTTGGAACTTTTTACGCCGGCGAGTTTGCCTTTGTCTGATTCCCCTCGTCTGAATTGATCGCTAAACAATAACCTTCTCCTCGTCGTGGGCGCTTAGACCGAAACCAATAAACTGAATTAGTTCTAAATAATTACAGCGTTTGAGACAAACTACCGCCTGAAACTTCGACCGCGTCATGATAGATGGTCTGCCTGGTCATGGCAAGGCAAAAGCCCTTTTCTGGAGTGCAAAAACGCCACCAAAAGCAGCTATTTAACCGCACAAATCGTTTGAGATTCAGCAATTTGGAAACCCAAACTCCCCGACCTGCGGTGAAAAAGTGTAATATCACCGCCGCATCACCCCCAAAACCCATGTCTGAGCTTGAACCATTAACAATCGCCGAACTCGCGGTCCGAATCGACGGCCGCCTACTTGGCGATGGCAGCCTGCACATCCAGCAGGTTGCCAACCTCGATAATGCCGGTTCTGGCGACCTTGCGTATGTTGAGGATGAAAAATTCTTTGCAGCGGGCAAGGCGAGCGATGCCTCTTGCCTGATTGTCTCTCCAGCCTTCGTCGCATTCTGCAGCGATCAAATTGCCGCACACGATCTGGCGCCGGTGCTGATTGAAGTCGCTAAGCCAAAACTTGCCTTCGCATTGCTCGCCGCTGTCCTGCATCCGCCGAAGCGACGGGAACCGTTTGTTCATGAGTCAGCGGTGATCGCGGAAAGCGCGGACATAGATCTCACGGTTTTCATCGGACCAAACGTTTCGATCGGCGAAGTGACACGCGTTGGCGCGGGCACACGCATCGAGGCGGGAGTAGTCATTGGCGACAACGTCAGCGTTGGTTGTGATTGCGTGCTGCATCCCGGCGTGACTTTGTACGACGACGTGACAATTAGTGATCGCGTGATTTTGCATGCCGGTGTCGTCATCGGGGCAGATGGTTTTGGTTACGTACGTGGAGACATGGGTTATCACAAGTTTCCACAACGAGGAACGGTGATCATTGAAGACGATGTCGAGTTAGGAGCGCTGACGTGCGTCGATCGCGCGGCGCTGGGGCAGACGCGCATAGGACGCGGCACGAAGATCGACAATATGGTTCACGTGGGACACAACTGCGACATCGGCGAGCGCGTGGTGATTGCCGCGCAAACAGGAATCAGTGGAAGTGTAACGATTGAAGACGACTGCGTGATCGGCGGACAAGTCGGCTTTGGCGATCACATACGGGTGCAGAGCGGAGCAGTGATTGGTTCAAAAGCAGGTGTCTTGCCCGGCAAGATTGTGCGACCCGGTGTTTGGTGGGGAATTCCCATTCAACCACTCGATGACTACAAACGGCTTAATGCTCATCTGTCACGCGTGCCCGAGATGCGCGAAGAGATTAAGGAACTGAAACGGAAATTGGAGCATCTTGAAAAAGGGAGCGCATAAGCAGAAAACTGAGCGCGGCCAAGCCTACCCTCCTAACCTGAGAGCCATTCTTCGTTGAGTTCACTGATTCAGCGGCTGCCACTCCCGAAGGGCATTCAACACCGCTTCCGCGGCTCTTTCCGAAGCGCCACCCTCGCCAAGTTGGTCGGCAACCTCGCGCAAGCGTGTTCGCATTTCCTGATTTCGTTCCGGCTCCAGCAAAGACAACAATTCCTTCGCCAGTCGTTCGCCGTTTAGATCGTCCTGCATCAACTCGGTTGCAACGCTTTCGTCCGCAACGAGATTTACCAATCCGTAGTAGTCGACGTTTATCAAACTTCCCAACACGTGCCAGTTTATTAGCGACTCTTTGTAGACGACCACCATGGGCGTTTCCAGCAGCGCCGCCTCGAGTGTCGCAGTGCCACTGGCGACCGCCGCCGCGTCAGAAGCGGCAAGCGCTTCGCGCGACTTTCCCGAGACGATGTGAATCGTGGATGGCAGCGGTTCCGGTGTAGCGCGTTGTGCGCGCATGATGTCGCGCAACTCATCGGAGGAACGACTGGGCGCAACTACCACGACAAACTGCACATCAGGCTGGCGCGCAGAAATTAACGCCGCCGCTTCCAACATTGGTGGCAGAATTCTTTCGACTTCCTTGCGGCGACTGCCCGGTAAAAGCGAGATTATCGGCTGCCGCGGATTAAGTTTTGTCTCACGACAAAACTCCGCTCGATCATGCTTCGCGTAAACTTCGCCGGCCAACGGGTGGCCCACAAATTCAACGTGCTCGATGCCACGTTCCCCGTACCACTCTTCTTCAAACGGCAGGATTGAAAGGAGTAGGTCGACGTCGCGTTTGATGTTGCGGGCGCGATACGAGCGCCAGGCCCAGAGCTGAGGGCTGATGTAGTAGATGATTTTCAAGCCGCGCCGGTGAAGTGAGCGCGCGAGTTTTAAGTTGAAGTCAGGCCAGTCAACCAGGATTACGGCGTCGGGTTTTCTTTCCAGGGCAGCGGTCCGGAGTTGCCTGTAGGCACGCCAAAACTTTGGCAACGCGCGTCCGATTTCTACCAGGCCCAAAATCGCGAGATCATCTGAGCGGACAATTGATTCGACTCCGGTAGCGCGCAACAGCGGTCCGGTTGCACCAAAGAATTCAAACTCTGTTTGCGGCGCCGCCTCGCGTATGGCGCGCACCAAACTCGCGCCGTGCGCATCGCCGGACGCTTCGCCGGCGACGATCATCAATCGGGACGTTTCCATCGCGGCGAATAATAACAAATAGTGACCAGTGATCAGTGACCAGTGACCAGAAAGCAAGCTATGCTCAGGGACTTCTGTTTTACCGGCCACTGGACACTGATCACTGATCACGGTTTCGTGTTAGCATCCACCCGTTCCAACAAACCGGCGCGCGCTTTTCCCCCGGCTGTGTCGTGCTCGCCCGCTACGCTCGTGGAGGTCTTCACTTTCTTTTGCGTGTTGCCGTTCGCTCAAGTGGCAGATCCGCTGTTCGTCTCGGGTTTTTGGTTGCGTTTTTAGTTGTTGCCGCAAACACCTTCGCGCAACAAACCAATCCAGTCGATCGCAAAGTTACCAATCCGATGACGGACACGCCCAACGTGAATCCGTTGTCGCAGGATCAACCTGTCAAACCAAAAACGCAGAGCGGCCAGACTGTCTCTGGTGACAACACCGACACGCTCAAAGTAGAAGCTGGGACGCAAACCGTCTCTGGTCCAAAGGAAGCGCGCGTTTTTGTTTACGAAGGAAACGTCGACGCGAAGATCGGCACTTATCGATTGCAGGCCGACAGAGTGACGGTCTACGAAGCGACGAACAAAGTTGTCGCTGAAGGCAACGTCGTGTTTGACCAGGGTGACCAGCAACGCATCACGGGCTCAAGCGCAGAATGGAACTACAAAACCAAGACCGGCTTCTTCATCAACTCCACCGGTTTTACAAATCAAACTGCCGACGGCACCAGACTTTATTTCACCGCGGATCGCGTCGATAAAGTCAGTCTCGACACAATCATCGCCACCAACGTGCAGGTGACTGCTTGCGATGAAGACGTTCCGAAGTGGAGCTTCCATGCGGGGCGCATCAAAATCAAAACCGGCGATCGCGTCCGGCTCTATTCACCGAATCTGCGGGTAAAGCATGTACCCATTTTTTACTTGCCCTACGCCTCCGTATCGTTGAAGCGCGGTGACCGCGCGTCGGGTTTTCTGACGCCTACATTTGGCGGCGCCGGCAAGAAAGGCTTTCGCGTTTCGAATGCGTACTACTTAACTCTGGGGCGATCCGCCGATGTCACTGTCCGCAGCGACATCCTGAGTGCGCGTGGGGTGGGAACTGGTGTCGACTTCCGCACGCGCGCGAATTCGCGCTCTTTTTTCAACGGCGGTTTTTATGTGATGAAGGACCGCGTACTCGGGCATAAAGTGGATGCGGATCATCCCGATCAGGGAGGCTCGAGTTTATACGTTGAAGGCGTACATTACTTCCCGAATGGGTTTATCGCTGCAGCCGATGTCAACGTCACTTCCAATCTTGCTTACCGGCAGGTATTTTCCGATAGCATCCAGCAGGTAATTTCGCCAGAAGAGCGTTCCCAGGTTTTTGTTAACAAGGATCTTGACGAGTACAGTTTTAATTTCCTGGCGCGTTCGCAGGTAACTTCGCTGCCGAACTCGCGATCCAATGCCCGAATCCGGCTGCGCAACCTGCCCAGCATCAGCATGGAAAAGCGGGCGACCATCGTCAGTTTCCTGCAGCAGTTTCCCGTTTACTATTCTTTTGAAGCGTCGGCTGATGGCGTCAGCCGCAAAGAAACTGTCGACGACCTCAACGCCTTCCGTCTGGAAGCCGGCGGCGATCCGATCGTTTCGCCTTCGATTGTCCAGCGGCTTGATTATCATCCGCGCGTGCAGCTACCGTTTCACTACAGTGGTTTTTCATTCACGGCTTCAGCAGCCGGTCGCGTCACGTTCTATTCGAACTCAATCAATCCGGTAACGCGGCAGGTTTTGCCTAATAATCTAACGAGAGGTTACGGCGAGTTTGAATTCGACTTCCGCCCGCCCGCCTTCTACAAGGACTTTCATCGTGGTAGCGGCGGGTTGTTCTTCCGCCACGTGATCGAGCCCTATATCGTTTACCGGCGAATTACCGGAGTGAACAACTTCAACCGCGTGATCAGGTTCGACTACCAGGACGCGATTGCCGACACAAACGAAATTGAGTTTGGCGTGACGAACCGCTTTTTCACGCAGCGCTCGACGGAGAATGTCAGCAGCGCCGCGCGCAAAGAAACGCGAACCGGGAAACGCGTTCCGACGTCGACGCAGCCCTACGAAGCTCTCAGCATTACCGTGCGCGGCAAATATTTCTTTGATCGTTTTTTTGGCGGTGCGTTAGTGCCGGGACAACGGAACCAGTTCTACCCGATTAATACTCTCTCCGGATTTAGTTATGGCGGAGTGCCGCGACGATTCTCACCACTGAACGTGGAAGCGCGTTACCGTCCGCGCGCCGATTTCTTTGTCGACATGCGAACCGACCTCGACACCCGCGGCGGCGGAGTTCGCGCTTTGTCAGCGACGTTTGGGATCAATAAACCACTCGTGCAGGCGTTTCAAACATTTTATTACACGCGCGCGATCGAGCTGGTGCCGAGCCTGGCGCAGTATGCCGATGCGCGCGGAAAGGAACCGGGGACGCTGCGTGGTTCACAGTGGAGTCCTTCGATCTTTCTTGGCGATCGCGAACGCGGACTTTTTGGCGGTGCCTCGTTCTTCTTTGATTATCAGTCGCGACCCGGCAAGGGAAACGGCTCTTTGATCACGTCCACAATCACGCTTGGCTATAGTTGGGATTGTTGTGGAGTGACCACCCAATACACGTCTTACAATGTTGGGGTCCGGCAGGAGCGAGGGTTGACCTTTAGTTTCCGCCTCAACGGCATCGGCACCTTCGGCACCGAGAAATTCGGGCAACGGTTCTGAACGAGGCGTAGAAAGCATCTCCCTAACGCCCTCCCTCATGGTCGAGCTGTCGGCAAATCCGGAGTCGGCTATCAACTCGGCGAAATCTGTTATATATTTAGTGCGTTAATTGCCAACGTTGTAAGCAACTAGTTTGTCTCAAGGAAGTCTTGCCCGAGAACTTGCTCTCCAGATTTCCGGTTCGAAATACACGACTAAATAAGCTCTAGCTGTAGGAGATTTACCCTTATGCAGGGTTCATATTGGGAGGGAAAATCGACGACTAAACACTTGCTGGTCGCGTTTTCTTTTCTTTTGCTTGCCCTCCTGATCGGCGTTTGCCTTTCCCCTGGCTCCAGTGCGACGCCCCAAACTTCTGATTCAAAACCTACGCAGAAAAAATCGCCGCCTTTTGTTCCGGGCGAAGTGCTGGTTCGCTATCGCAGCGAAAAAATAGCGAGCCGCCGAAATTTTGAGACGCTCGCCAATGCCGATGGTGGTCTGCTCCTGGCGCGGCTGGAAAGATTTGCCGGTTCGGATTTAGTCCCTGGACTGCGAATCGCTCGCGTTGATGCAGCGGACACGCTGGCAGTTGTGTCAGCGCTCAACGCGCAGCCGGACGTTCTTTATGCCGAACCGAATTACCGTTGGTATCGAACTACAGCCACGCCCAACGATCCGTGCTTCCCAACGAACGCCCTGCCGGGTTGTCAAAGTACGAGTCTTTACGGGCTTAGCAAAATCGGTGCGCCCACCGCGTGGGACACAGTCAAAGGCAGTCGCGACTCAGGGCAGGCAGGTTTCGGTACGCCCAAAGTGGTTGTTGCTGTAATCGATGAAGGCGTTGATGTGACGCATCAGGATTTGGTCGACAATATCTGGACGAACCCAGTCGACAATACAGTGAACGGAATTGATGAAGACGGCAACGGGTTTGTTGACGACGTAAATGGTTACGACTTTTTTGCCAACACCGGGACGATCGTTCCCGCAGCCCACGGCACTCACGTCGCCGGCACGATAGGCGCGCGCGGTGACAACAGCACGGGCGTGGTCGGAGTCAACTGGCAGGTTGGCCTGATGTCGCTGCGCTTCATCGGCTCTGGCGGCGGTTCAACGGCTGACGCTATTCGCGCGACCGCCTACGCGAAGTTGATGCGCGATCGCTGGGTCAGCACTGGGGGTGCGCAGGGAGCCAACGTGCGCGTCCTCAATAACAGCTGGGGACCGGATCGCCGGTTTGGCAACGGCCTGTCACCAGCGCTGTTTGACGCGATCAATTCAGTTGGCCAATCAGGAATTTTGTTTGTGTGTTCGGCTGGTAATGATTCGATCGATAACGACGTCGATCCTGGTTATCCGGCGAGCTTTGATCTTCCGAATTTGATTTCCGTGGCGGCGACCGATCAAGTTGACGGACTCGCCAGCATCTCCGATTTTGGCGGTCACACAATCACCCTCGGGGCGCCGGGTATTGGTATTCTGAGCACGACACTCAACAACACTTACACGGTGTTCAATGGCACATCCATGGCTGCGCCGCATGTGTCCGGCGCCGCGGCTTTGCTGCTGGCTGCGAACCAAAGTCTGACGATGCAGAAGCTCAAGAGTCTTCTGATCTTTAATGGCGATCTCGTTTCATCGCTCTCCGGTAAAACTTTGACTGGCCGGCGGCTGAATATTGGCAAGAGCGTGCAGGAGTTGGCGTTGAACGACACAACGCCGCCAGGAACAGTTTTAAATTTTCATATAAACACGCAGAACGGGCGTTCCCTTAACCTTGGCTGGACGGCGTCAGGCGACGATGGCGCATCCGGTACTGCTTCGCTTTACAACGTGACCTTTACAGACGCTACAACCGGCACAATTTTCACTTTGAAGGCAGTCACTCCGGCGGCTAGCGGCGTCACGCAGACGGTTGATGTGAAACTACCGTATCGTCACATCAATGGCACGTTAACGCTTCGCGAGTACGACAACTCCGGCAACGAGGGCACGCCAGCCACCGCACCCGTATCGGTAAGTTTGGTTGAGGGTGATCCGTACATCACTTCGACTGGCAGTAGCGTTGGCTTATCGTCAAACGGAACGCCGTTGGTCCTGACTGGTGACGACAAGCTGAAGCTGGATTACACGCTGCCGTTTACTTTCCCGTTCTTCGGTGAAAACTTCACCAAGGTGAATATCTCTACCAACGGAAACTTATTCTTCTCGCCTCCGCCGACGCGTACGAATGGCGACGCCGACGATGTTCCGAGCTCACTCAAGACGCTCGTTAGATACAAAATGATTTCCGGCCTGTGGGACGATTTGCGAACTGACCGGCGCGTTGGTGATGACGTTTATGTGGTCACGCCAAACCCCAGCACAATTATTTTCCGTTGGTCAGCAGTAACTTTCGGCGACGGCACGCCGGCAACTGAGTTTCCCGTTAACTTTGAAATCGAGTTGCGGAGCAACGGCACGATCCTGACGCGTTACGGAACAGGACAAACTTCGCCGACCAATACCAGTTTGCTTCCGGTCGTTGGGATTTCCGCCGGTGAACCTGACACCTACGTGATTCTTTCGCACACGTCGAAGAATACGTTCCTGAGTTTGACCAACGCACCGGAAGTGACGTTCCTGCCTCGCGGGCTGTCGGTCAACAGTAGCGTGCAATTCCAGGCGTCGCAGTTCAACGCTTTTGAGAACACGCCGCCAAACGCTCCGGTGGCGACGCTGACAGTTACCCGCAGCGGCGATACCTCGACCCAGGCTTCAGTTGATTTTTCTACGGCGGATGGTTCTGCGACGCAAAAGGGTGACTACGAAGTGACGTTTGGCAGGGTCACATTTAATGCCGGCGAGTCCACTAAGAATGTTCAAATTCTGGTGGTGGATGATGCTCTCCAGGAAGGAACCGAGAGCTTCAGTGTGACGTTGAGCAACCCAATCGGTACAACTCTGGGCGGCAGAAGTGTTGCTCAGGTTGATATCTTCGACAACGATCTTTCTACCGGCTCAAACCCGCTCGACGATGCCAACGCAATTTTCTTTGTCCGGCAACACTATCTTGACTTCCTCAATCGCGAGCCTGATGCCAGCGGTCTCGCGTTCTGGGCGAACCAAATAACTTCTTGTGGCAGTGATACGCAGTGCCTTGAGATCCGGCGCATTAACGTGTCTGCGGCGTTCTTCCTTTCGATTGAGTTTCAGGAAACCGGTTACCTGGCCTACAAGATGTACAAAGCAGCGTATGGCAATATTCCGGGCGCGCCGGTGCCAGTGACTTATGGCGAGTTCATGCCGGACACGCAGGAGATATCGAGAGGTGTGGTGGTCGGGGCGCCGGGTGCTGACGTGCTCCTCGAAGCGAACAAAGTCGCGTTCTCAAATGCCTTCGTTAGTCGAACTCGCTTCACGACCGCCTATTCGACGACGTTAACGCCGGCTCAATTTGTCGACGCCTTGATCGGTCATGCCGGTTTCACTCCGACGGCAGCGGAAAGAACAGCCTTCATCAATGAGTTTGGCAACGCCGTCAATACCGTCGACACGCAAGCGCGGGCGCGCGTAGTTCGGGCCATTGCTCAGAATGGAACGTTCTCCAACCAGGAGAAAAACAACGCGTTTGTGCTGATGCAATATTTTGGATATATGCGACGCAACCCTTACGATCCGCCGGAGTCTACGCTCGACTATCAGGGCTACAATTTCTGGTTAGGCAAACTAAACCAGTTCAACGGTAACTTCGTGAACGCTGACATGGTTAAGGCCTTCATCGTTTCCGGCGAATACCGCCATAGATTTGGCCCATGACACCTGTGCCGGCAAGAGCACTGGCCGACAAGCAAGCCGCGAGATACTTCATGCGTTCATCAAATCGAAACTTGCTGACGAGACTGCGCTGATCGTCACTGACGAGCTACCGGCGTACAAAGGCATCGCAGACAAAGACACGCTTCATGCAACGGTCAACCACTATCAAAAGGAATACGTGCGCGGCATCCTTCACACAAACACGTTGGAGAGCGTCTGGAGTTGTTCAAGCGGTCGGTAGTTGGTTCTTATCATCAAGTGTCTTACGAGCATCTTGATCGGTATTTGGATGAGTTTGAATTCAGATTCAACAATCGACACAACCCTCACTTGTTCCGTGATACATTGCTCCGGCTGCTGTCAACGTCTAACTTGGAATACAAAGACCTTACCAAAGAGAAAGTGGCATAAGCCTCAGATTCCTCTTTTGTATAATATTATTGTTCCATACGACGACATCTTGTGTTTAACTTAGCCGCAACGCCACTGGCGTCGCCCTAAGTCATTGACTTAGACCTCTAGTGTTACTACAGTTAAGCTGCTTAGATTGTCTACAGCTTCCAAGGACTACAACAGACATGTCGCTACCGCGATTTAGAACCAAATGTCCGTTGCGGGCATCTAAGTACAGAAGAGCGCTGACAAGGAATAGCTAGCTAGAGCGGATTCCCTTATCAGCGCCCAAGAGAAGGGAGCTTCTCACACGCCCAAGCACGCTTGGAATGCCAGAGGGATAATAATGCACACGTTAACCAAAACCAACGCCCTCGAAAAGAATCTGCAGCTAGCTTGTTACAAGTGCTACTTCCAGTCGCTCCAAGCACACCATGCGCAACCGAAAGAACTCATAGCTTCGGTTAAAGAGATCAAGCACCTCTACGACAAGAATCTTGTCGGAGAAGAGGTGTATCGTGACTTGCTTAAGGCCGCGATCTCAATCTACATCGCACATGAGTTGTCTTCAAGAGTGGTATGGAAGGTCACGTCGGCTGTCAATGAGAAGCTATCTCCGTGTAATCTTCTTGCACTAATATGACGGACGAGAAAGAGCCTGACTCTAAAAAGCCTGATGAAGGCGAAACTAAAAATAAGAATGGTGAGAAACCTTCTCCCCTGGAGCCGGAAGTATTGGAAAAACTGCCTCCTGAGGTTAGGAAGGTAGTTGAGTCGTTCTCCTTACAAGCTTTCTCCGCCGGTCCCATGACCAATCCAGTGCTCGGGAAAGTTACCGAGGGGCATATAGACAAGGTTCTGGATCAAGGCGAGAAGGACAGCGATAGGGAATTTCAAGATCGCCGTTCGACCAGAAAATACAATCTGCTCTATGCCCTCATTGCCGCTGCTCTTTTTGTGTTTGTCACTATTTACCTGGCGGGACAAGACAAAGAGTTATACCGAGACCTTCTCACTAAGATAATCATATTTTTTGGGGGGACGGGCGCAGGCTATGGTATTAAGGCGTTCCGAGATCGAGGCGATAGCTAATTCAACTTAGTGGCTTAGCTGTCTTTAGCCTGCGAACGCATCGCTGTGAGACAAGACCGCACGATAATCACAATCGCGATAAACGCGACCACAACCAACCACGCTAAGACAAGTATGCTCAAGCTTGGCCACCCATGCTCTGCCAGCCATTGAGGGACTTTCTTATCTGTGAGGGTAGGCCAAATAGTTGCGATCCCGATTGGTAATCCGCCGAGCAGGAAAGCGACG
Source organism: Pyrinomonadaceae bacterium (assembly GCA_035472495.1). Taxonomy (GTDB): domain Bacteria; phylum Acidobacteriota; class Blastocatellia; order Pyrinomonadales; family Pyrinomonadaceae; genus PSRF01. The sequence goes on from DATIPD010000015.1 coordinate 296,691, forward strand.
AGATACCAACCGCGATGTTTCGTAACTTCGCTGAGAAGGCTGTGCATGCTAAGCCTTTTTGACGAGTGCGGAGCACTTGATTGAGGAGGAACCGGTTCACTCTTTTCAGGCTGAGTTTTACCAATACCTTCAGCAAGTTTTGCGACACGGTTTGCGTTCTCCAAATCTCCCGCATACCAGAGAATCTCAGATTGCTCCCATAATGTGGCGCGGGTGGCATCTGCAACGGTGGTTCCTTTCTTGCTTTTGCGTTCCAGATCCTCAGCCATCCCCTTTTGAAACTCCATTTTCTCCCAATCTCCCGCAACGTCATCAGGGTCGATAGGTTGGTTTGACTGAACCGCACGCTTGATATTTTGTCGCCTGAAATACTCTTCAGAGGGATTGCGAACTGAAGGTCTAACCTTGTTAGCCCACCAGCGCTTCTTTGCCCCTTGCCACATTCCTGCTTTCTGTTGGGGTGTGAGGGTAGGGCTCTCAAAAAGTTGGCGCGTCTCAGGCCGCATGGATTCCAATACTTCTGCGTCTGTGGGTTCATCTGACTGCGTGGCTTGGGGCGGTAAAAGATCAGGCGGTAATGGCTTTCTAAGTTTCTCCCAAGGGTCTTCGTCCCGAGCAAGCATCTCTCGTTCAGATGGGTTAAAGTTCCCATCTCTAATTCGGTTTCGTTCGGTGACGTGAAGATGGCCGATATAGAACTTGCCGTACCACGATTCGTTAGCCATCTACACAACCCCACCTTCGCCGGTTTTGAATCGGAAAAATAGGTAGACCTTGTGTGTCTGATTTCGCGGTGAGAATACGAACGGTTGCCATACGCCGGAATTGTATGACAGAAGGCGTGAAGTAGATAATTACCGGTTTTATTTTCACTTTCCGCAGGCTTATCGTACTCAGGTGAAAAAACGTTAAGGCGCAAGTAATAACTTGCGCCTTTTGTTTTGGGAATGGTTATTGCTCCAGCCAATCTTGAAAGGATAGTAGTTTGCCTGGCTTCGTGATAGTTTGGGGCCCTCCCCCGGAAAGATTAATTCTATGAATTGTGATTTTCGAAAACAATTCCAGTTTCTGGGATTCTCACTGTTGCTCGCCCTGATTGTGTTTAGTCTGAGTCTGAACGCTCACGCACAGTCCGCATCAACAAACAAGCAGCGCGTCGCGCCCCGGGCCACCAGTGCCACACAGAAGATTGCCTTTGCCAGCTCTCGCGATCCAAACGGCAATCACGATATTTATGAAATGGACGCTGACGGCAGCAACGAGCTAAGACTCACCGGCGAGATTTCTTATGACGATCAGCCGACGTTTTCGCCTGACGGCAGCACGCTGGCGTTTATCACCGATCGCGACGGCAATTTTGAGATCTACACGATGCCGGGCAGCGGCGGCGTTCCCACTCGTATCACCAACAATCCAGCAGCCGACGGCTTTCCGGCGTATTCACCGGACGGCACTAAGATCGCGTTCGTGCGTGGCGATCTGCGCAATCCGAGCACATTTGAAATTTGGACCATGAATGCGAACGGCAGTAATCAGGTAAGGCTAACTAACGATTCAGTGATTGATGGTGTGCCCTCGTGGTCACCTGACGGCACAAAAGTCGTTTTCATGAGCGGCGGCAGCAGCGTTTTTGATCCAAACAGTTTCGAGATTTACGTAATCAACGCCGACGGCAGCAACCGCACGCGGCTCACGAACAACACGATTGTTGACGGTCAACCTTCATATTCTCCGGACGGCACGAAAATTTTGTTCGCCAGTGGCGACGCAATGAACCCGGACGGCATTGAGCTTTATGTGATGAATGCCAACGGCACCAATCCAGTACGACTAACCAACAACACCGTCACCGATGGTTTTCCTGTCTGGGCCCAGAACGGCACCAAGATTATTTTCGCGCGCGGCAGCATTGCGGATGAAAAAACCGTCGAGCTTTTCATCATGAACGCTGACGGTACCGGCGTGGCGAAACTAACGAACAACGCGTTCCTGGATTGGTTTCCCACCTGGCAACCAGTGCAACCACCGCCCACGACCATCCAGCTAAGCGCGACCACTTACGCGGCCAATGAAGGCAATGCCAACACATCATTCACCGTAACGAGAACTGGCAGCACCACGGGCACGGCCACTGTGATGTATACGACCAGCGACAACGCCGGTGCGAACAACTGCAACGCTGTTACCGGTGTCGCCTCCGAACGTTGTGACTATGAAACAGCCGCCGGGACCTTGATCTTCGGCGCCGGGGAAACATCAAAAACTGTCTCGATTACTCTGATTGAAGATGGGTTCGCGGAAGGGAGCGAAGCTTTCACCGTTAGTATTTTGCTTCCTACCGGCAGCGGCGTGTCACTCGGCACACCCACGTCGGCGACTGTAAATATCGCCGATAACGACTCAAGCAGCGCGACTACAAATCCGCTCGACAACTCGGATGCGAGATTTTTCGTGCGCCAGCACTACATAGACTTTTTGAACCGTGAACCCGATCAGAGTGGATTTGATTTTTGGACGAATCAGATCACTTCGTGTGGTACTGACGCGCAGTGCATTGAGCTTCGTCGCATAAATGTCTCAGCTGCATTCTTCCTGGCGATCGAGTTTCAGGAAACTGGTTATCTTGCCTATCGGACGTATAAAGCCGCTTATGGCGCCGTGGGAATGCCGGTTCCGATCAGGTACAACCAATTCGAGTTCATTCCTGACACGCAGCAGTTAGCGAAGAACGTGATCGTGGGTCAGCCAAACTGGGAGCAACAGCTCGAGGCCAATAAGCAAGCGTTCTTTACACAGTTTGTGTTTCGGCTGCGGTTTACCCAAGACCATCCAACCTCGAACACGCCGGCGCAGTTTGTTGATGCCCTGTTCGCGAATGCGGGCGTAACTCCTTCTGCCTCGGAGCGAACCTCCATCATTGCGGAATTCGGCGGGACTTCGAACACACTCGACACATCAGCGCGGGCACGGGCGCTGCGTCGGGTTGCGGAAAACTCGGCGCTGAAACAACAGGAGCTAAACAAGGCGTTTGTGCTGATGGAATACTACGGGTACCTGCGACGAAATCCGTTTGATCCGCCCGAACCAACGCTCGACTTCCAGGGCTACAATTTCTGGCTGAACAAGCTCAACCAGTTCAACGGAAATTTTGTGAACGCCGACATGGTGAAGGCGTTTATCATATCGAGCGAATATCGGCAGCGCTTCGGACCGCCCTGATCCGGCAGCTGGTTCATTATCCTGGAGTTAGTAATGAAACAAGCCCTCTTCCTCATCGCCGTTTGCCTGTTTATCGGGCTGCTCTGGGTAACGTTTGGTAGTGTAAGCAGTACGGCATATGGATCGCGCGCAACCGCGATCCAGTCCGCCTCATCCACAAATCCGACTGAAATTACGACACCGGGATCCGGGAAGATTGATGAGACTGCCGCTCAGCAGATTCAATCTTTGCTGGAGGAAAAAGAATCGCGTACCCCGGCCCAACAAAAAATCGATTCGCAGTTGCTTTACGCAATCAAGACGCACCGCGGAGAGAGTATTTCCAGCCGGGTACAAAAACTGACGGTTAATGTCGGCGTTGATGAGGACGGCAAAGTAACTGCCGACATTACTGCGATCATTGACGACAAGCTTCTTACCGCGTTGCGTGAAATGAAAGTCGAGATTGTCAGTTCATTTCCGCAGTACCACGCCTTACGAGTTATTGCTTCGCTCGATCAACTCGAGACCATTGCGGCGTTTCCTCAGGTCCGTTTTATTCAGCCCCGGCAGGAAGGATTGTATTCACAGGCGCCCGCGGGAACGCAGCAACCTGCGGAAGCCCAACTGCCACCCTATCCACCGACGCTGTCTGCGGGGTGGAAGTCGCGCTCTGGGAATTTAACGAGCCGCGCGCAGGTCAGAGAGTTTCTACCGCAAGCGATTAACCGCGTGCTGGGAATTGGCAGCGTCACTTCGCAGGGAGACACGACGCATCGTGCGAACATCGCGCGCGGGACATTTAATACTGACGGCACAGGCGTAAAGATCGGAGTTCTCTCGGACGGCGTTACTAGCCTTGCTACCAGCCAGGGAACCGGCGACTTAGGCCCGGTCACAGTCTTGGCTGGGCAGGAGGGTTCTGGTGATGAAGGCACGGCGATCCTCGAGGTCATTCATGATCTCGCGCCCGGTGCGCAGTTGTATTTCGCCACTGCCGGCAATGGGCTACCATCGTTTGCGCAAAATATTCGCGACCTGCGTACTGCCGGCTGCGACATCATTCTCGACGACATCGCTTATTTTGTTGAATCGCCGTTTCAGGACGGCCAAGCAACCTCAGTCGTTTCGACAAACAATGCCGGCTTGGCAACGCAGGCAGTTAACGACGTGGTTGCTTCCGGAGCTTTGTACTTTTCTTCGGCGGGCAATTCCGGAAATCTAAACGATGCTACGTCGGGAACATGGGAGGGCGACTTCGTCGACGGAGGACCGTTGGGGGCATTCATGCTGGGCGGCAACGTCCACGATTTTGATCCCGGCCCCTCAATCCTGCAGTTTGACTTAATCACGTCTGTCGGTTTCCTGATCAACCTGCACTGGTCAGATCCGCTGGGTGGTTCAAACAACGACTACGATCTCTTTCTGCTGGATACTAGCGGTTCTGTATTTACTGCTTCAACCAACATTCAGAATGGTACGCAGGATCCTTACGAGGCAATTCCATTTAGCAGGTTGGGCTACCGGGTTGTGATTGTGCAGAAGACTGGAGCTGCCAATCGATTCCTTCATCTGGACATGAATCGCGGTGGGCTGGCGGCCAGCACGTTGGGTGAGACGCACGGGCACAACGCGGCCTCCGGAGCTTATGGTGTCGCCGCGACGTGCGCGCTGTGTGTTTTTCCGTCAGCTTTTAGTAATAGCGATCAAGTTGAGACGTTTAGTTCCGATGGGCCTCGTCATATTTTTTTCAACGGCAATGGCACGCCAATCACTCCCGGCAACGTGTCGGCTAGCGGTGGCCTGGTCCTACAAAAACCTGACATCACCGCGGCCGATGGCGCAGCTGTTTCTGGCGCCGGTGGTTTCCCCTCAGTTTTCTTCGGCACTTCGGCGGCGGCGCCCCATGCCGCAGCCATTGCTGCGCTACTCAAAGCGGCGAGTCCCTCTTTGACGTCGGCACAAATCCGGACCGCGCTTACCTCCACCGCCATTGATATTGAAGGGCCCGGCACTGATCGCGATTCGGGCGCAGGTATTGTAATGCCGTATCCGGCCCTGCAATCGCTCGGCGCTCCCGTGGTGGGCAAAGCGTTTCTGGATTTTTCCACCGTGTCCAAAACGGAAACGTGCTGCAACGCCGACGGCTTCATTGATCCCGCCGAGAGTGGAGCAGTAAGCATAACTTTGAAGAACGAGGGCTTGTTGAGCGCGACCGCTGTGAACGCAACGCTAACGACCTCTACCGCAGGGGTAACAATCGTGAACGGCTCGTCGGCATATCCCACCCTTGCGTCAAACGGCAGCGGCGCCAACACCACGCCGTTGACCTTTTCCCTCGATCCGGCGATGTCGCCGGATCCGGTCGTCGACTTCACTTTGACAGTCAATTATGCGGGTGGGCATCAGCCGTCTCAGTCGTGGAATTTCAAGCTCCAACTCGGCCGTCAATTGATCGTCAATGGAAGTTTTGAAGAAGGTGACTTTTTAGGTTGGACCACTTCCACGGTCTCGACGACCGGCGGCGGTGGCAGTCCGCTGCAACCCTGGACGGTGAGTACCCGCGGCGACGGGGGCTTTCTGGGCTACGGAATTACTCAAACATTGCCGCAACACGGAAAGTACGACGTGTGGAATGGTTTCGATGGTGCTGGGCCAATGGAATATCGCATGTATCAGGACATCGCGATACCGACCGGCGCTTCGTTGACTCTTTCATGGAGAGATCGAGCCCAATGGAATTTCTGTTGTCGACAGAGCCAGCAACGAACCTACCAGGTCCAACTGCGAGATCCGGCGACTAACGACATTCTCGCGGTGCTGTATTCATTCTCAACCGGAGTCGAGAACGGTTACCACGACACTGGCTGGCTCACTCATAGTAACGATATCTCGGCGTTTGCCGGTCACACAGTTCGTGTGATGTTTCTTGAGTCGGTTCCAGAGTACTTTACTGGTCCGGGCCAGTTGGAGATTGATTCAATAACCTCTTCGAACAATCCACTACCGCCACCAACACCGACGCCAACACCTGGCCCGGTTGTCGACACTCTGTACGGGACGACCGAGACGGGACAGCTGTTCAAAGTCAACCTGAGCACGGGCGCGGGCACGCCGGCTGCCGCCCTGCCGGCTTTCGGCACTGCCGAAATAGAATTCAATAACACGACGCGTCGCGGGTTCACTCAGCTTCCTTACGGCAATGAGGCGCATGAATTTGACATCGAAACAGGAGAAGTTCTGGGGTTCATAATCCTCGATGGGGCAGCGTTTACCGGTCTTGAGTGGGTTGGCCCAACGCTTTATGGCGCCAGTGCCAACGAGTCGCGATCGGGGTCCTCGGAATTGCGCACGATTGATCCGTCAACCGGAGCGTCCACGCTCATCGGCGCAACCGGGATAGCAAATCCTATTTCGGGTCTCGCATACGACACGACAAGCTCAACTATGTACGGACTTACTGAAGACGTCAGCGGCGGTGGCCCGTCAAACCTGGTCACCGTTAATCTGACTACCGGCGCCGCAACCATGATTGGCGCGGTTGGCTTTAACGGTAGTAGTCTGGAGTTTGGCCCGGACGGTAATCTCTATGGCGTCAGTACCGGTAACAGCGGCAATCTTTACCGCATCAACAAAGCGACAGGCGCCAGCACGCTGGTAGGCGTCACCGGATTTGCGCATGTGGCCGGCCTAACACTCGTCAATGCACCTGTAATCCCGGCAAACACTGTCCAATTCACCGCAAGCGCGGCGACCGTCACCGAAACACTCGACGCGACGACGAAGGTCGATCTTTTAGTCACGCGTAACGGCGATACTTCCGCCGCCGGCAGTGTTGACTACACCACTGCTGACGGTACTGCCAGCGAGCGCTCAGACTATTTGGCATCGCTCGGTACGTTGCACTTCGCGGCCAACGAAACTTCGAAGACGGTTACGGTTTTCATCGTCGACGATCGTCTTGGTGAGAACGCTGAGACCTTTAACGTAACGTTGAGCAACGCGACAGGCTGTACCCTCGCGTCACCGTCGTCGGTATCCGTCACTATCAACAGCAACGAAGCGGTAAACGGAGCTAATCCCGTGAAGGAGCCTGGCTTCAATACCGACTTCTTCGTGCGCCAACATTACATCGACTTTCTTAACCGCGAGCCAGACGCGTCAGGCCTGGCCTTCTGGAAAACGCAGATCGATGAGTGCCTGTCACCTGAATGTCGCGAGCTGCGCAAGATCAATGTGAGCGCGGCCTTCTTCCTTTCAATCGAGTTTCAGGAAACCGGCTACCTTGTCTACAAGACCAACCAGGCGGCATTCAACTCACAAGAGTTTCTGAAGCTGCGAGACTTTTTGGCAGACAGCCAGGAAATCAGCCGCGGCGTCGTGATAGGTCAACCCGACGCCGCCGCCCTGCTCGAGGCAAACAAGCAGAAATTTTTTCTCGACTTCGTGAGCCGTCCAAAGTTTCGTGAGCCGACGGCGTTTCCAAAATCACTGACGGCGGATCAGTTTGTCGATAAGCTCCTGGCGAACACTTTCGATCCAAACGCTGCGGTCTCAGGTAGCGCCTTAACCCCGGCGCAACGGACCGCGCTCATCAGTCAACTGCAGCCGGATCCGACATCCGTCACGGTGCGCGCGCAGGTTTTGCGCGCCGTCGCCGAGAACGCAGTTTTTTCCAGCCGGCAAAAAAACAAAGCGTTTGTCTTGATGCAGTACTTCGGCTACCTGCGTCGCGATCCTAACGATGCACCGGAATTCGGGCGCGACTTTAGCGGCTACAAATTCTGGTTGAGCAAATTGAATCAGTTCAACGGCAACTTCGTGAATGCCGAACTGGTGAAAGCGTTCATTATTTCAGGAGAGTACGGACAAAGATTCGGTCCGTGATAATCAGCAGGTGGGAGCAGGGCAGGAGGCAGGACAAACAAAAAGGCCGGGCCCAATTAAGAGTCCGGCCTTTTGCGTTACTTTGCTTAACGACTAGAAGGGCTTAACGACTAGAAGCGATTCAGGTATTCACCAGAGACGATGAATGAACGAACCATCTGTGCAGCGTGAAAATCTCCGCCGTGTTGGTTGAGTTTGCCTAACCAGAAATCGTAGCCAGTATAGTCGGTGTCCTGACCCGAATTCGGATCGCGTCGCAGGTAGCCAAGGTACTGCATTAAGACGAACGCTTTGTTCTTCTCGGCGTTGACCAAATCTGAATCTTCGGCGGTCTGCCTTACGACCTGAGCGCGCGTCAGACTACTGTTATTCAGTCCGGCCACAAAACCCGATACCTGTGAAGCAGACAATGCATTGCCGGAGTTTACGTTCAAAGCATCTACAAACTGTTGGTTCGACATCGAATTGTAGATTGCCGTGAAGCGCGAGCGGGCCACAAAGTCATTCGCATATTGGACCTTGTTAGCTTCCAGGATTTGCTGAGCATTCGGCTGACCAATGATCACGCCATTCGACAACTGCAACTGGTCGGGTAGAAACTCGGAACGTCGAATGATTGGTACCGAGAGGTTGTGGTTCCCGCCGAGAGTTGATGCGCCCGTCGCATCGCCATAAGCGACTTTATACATTCTCTCCGCCAGATAGCCCGTCTCCTGAAATTCAATCGAAAGGAAGAACGCGCCCGAGGTGTTGTCACGCTGTCCGGCTATGCAGTTTGCATCGCTGCCACAGGACGTAATCTGCCCATTCCAAAAATCGAAACCGCTCTGGTCCGGGAAGCGACTGAGAAAGTCGACATACTGCTGGTTGACGAAGAAGTCTGCGTCATTGATGGTAATCGGCGTGTTAGTTCCTGGACGCAGGCGAAGTGGCTTGACCTTGACGTTTCCGTAGTAAAGCTCAGACGGAAGATTGGGAATCTCGGTTACTATGTGCAACGTCGGTGCTTGTCCCCAGGCGCTCAACGAAGCGAAGGCGGTGATTAGCAAAGCAACGGCAAATTTCATCAGATTGCTCCTGGCAATTATGTTCTAGCTGAGGGGTCTGGCCTCGAAACGAGGGATTCGCCTAAGTACAAGTGCTTAGACGCACCGACAAGGCGTAAAGTTTAACCTTTGACGCTAATTGCCGTCAACGCGGACGTTCATTGGTCGCCCACTTTTCGATTTTTTCTAGCCGTGGCTGAGAAGGAAAATCAGCCGGTCAGGTTGCTTGGGTTCAAACAAACACTGCAAATGCGAATCGGAATCGACGGCCTGCCGCTCACGGCGCTGAAAACCGGTGTGGGGCATTACACCTACGAGCTTGCAAGAGCGCTGGCAAGAGCGGAGCCGACTAGCCAGTTTGAGATTGTCTATCCCTCAACCTACCAGCCAATCGAGCTGCCGCCCCAGGACGGGACAGACGGACAAAGCCACTCTCAAAATCTCAAACTAAATCGCGTACAGGTTGGCTTGTTTGGCCGGCGTTGGTGGGCGGCAGGACTGCCTCATTACCTTCGCCGTAGCAAATATGACGTGTTTCACGGCACAAACTATGAAGTGCCTTTGTGGCGGCGTTGCGCCAGTGTCCTGACCATTCACGACCTTTCCCATCTTGTCCACCCGGAGACTCATGAAAAGGCGCGAGCCAAGCGCGCGCGTCGCCGGCTGCCGGTGATGGTACGGGCCGCCGACGCCATCATTACCCCTACCGAAGCTGTGCGCTTTGAAGTTTGCGAGCGATTCAACGTGGAACCTGAAAGAGTTTTTGCAATTCCCGAGGCAGCACGCACGACGTTTTTTCCAGTGTCCTTTGCAGACACGCGAGAAGTCCGCAAACGACTCGGCATCCGTGACGATTTTTTGTTGGCGGTGGGGACGCTCGAGCCGCGGAAGAACCTCACCGTATTGTTAGAAGCCTTTGAAAAGTTTCCCCAAGGCGCGACGCAACTGGTGATCGCGGGTGGCAAGGGCTGGCTGGCCGGCCCCCTGTTTGAACAAATCAAAAAATCGCCGCTGCGAGATCGAATTGTGTTAACTGATTACCTGCATGACGACGACTTGCGGGCGCTTTACTCCTCCTGCCGGGTCTTTATTTACCCGTCGATCTATGAAGGTTTCGGATTGCCGCCGCTTGAAGCAATGGCTTGCGGTGCTCCTGTGATTGCGAGTCGGATCGCGGCGCTCGAAGAGAATTTTGCAGGGGCCTCAGTGCTGTTTGATCCAGGAAGTGCAGACGAACTTGCCGAGCGTTTGGGGGAAGTACTGAGCGATGAAAATTTCCGAAGCCAATTGGCTGCGGCCGGCCGAAGGCGAGCTGCAGACTTCTCGTGGGAGAAAGCTGCCAGACTGACGTGGGATGTTTATGAAAAAGCCGTGCAGTGGTTTAGTAAGTGAAGCTTGATTGATCACTCATGCTCACGAAACAAATAGATTGAGTTTCCAAAAACTGCTTCCGGCTTGCGATTGCGATAGCGCGCGAACAGATTGGTCCGCTCAAACGATCTTCGTCCGACAACGTTTTCATCACCTGGAATAATTGATCCGTTGAGGAAGGCTGCCCCGATCGCCACGTAGCGAGTTTCCGGCGTCTGGTCTGGAGGAATCGCAACCATGTCCACGTAGTCAACTCCATATCGCGACAAGGTGCTCCAGCCACCGGCGAGAGCTGCTGAGACTCTGGTCTCATTCCGGACTTTGAGGTAGGCGGCAAGTGCGTTCACGTCATCGCCCCACTCAACATTCGAATCAGATAAGTAGTACCAGTGCGGATGAGCAGACGCGAGCTGATTCATGTAAGGCGTGTAATCAGGGAAGGTGCGCGCGGCTTCAAATCCCATGAAGCCAAAGACAACAAACAAAACCGCAATGCCTACGGCTCGCTGCGCGCGTAGCAATTTTGCCAGCAACGCGCCGCCGGCAATGAAGAGAAAAGGAAAGACTGGCAGGAAGTGGCGCACGCCGATGTTTATGTGACTCGTAAGCGAAATGGCGAGGTAGACGGCGACGGGAACTGCAATCCAAACGAAGCGCGAGTCACGTTTGGCCAGGCGCCACGCGGTCCATGCCAATGCAACAACTGCAATAAGCAAAAACGGGATCGTCGTCTTAAGTGCGAAGGCCACCGGGAAGTAGTACCACCAGCCGAGATCGTTGTACTGGCCCAATAGTGAAGTTGCGTGACCGTAGTGGTTGTGCAACTCGATGTTGTAAACGCCAAAGAGGTAATAAGTCGGAATTATCTTTGACAAAACTCGAACGGTTGTCGTCACAAAAGCAAAAATCGCCGGCGACTTCAGCTGCACCCAGCGAACATCTGAGGCTTCCAACACGGGGTGCTTAAAGTAGTACGCGGCGTTGACCAACAACAGAATCAGAAACGCCATTAGACCACCGTGAACTAGAACACCAGAACGTCGTCTGGCAGCGCGCCAGTTTATGAACAACCGACCGAGCAAATAGACTCCCAGCACCGGCACAATAATCAGCATCGAAAACTTCGTCAACAAAGCCAAGGCGCAAACGATGCCGAGCGTCACAGCGCGCTTCAACCCCGGAGCTTCGTGGTAGCGGCGCAGCGCAAAGAAAAACAATAAATAAACCAGGGCCGAGGGGACGTCCGTGTGCACAATGCGACCGTGGGCTAGCACAGTGGGCTCGAGCGTGTACATGCCGACGGCAATCATCGCTGCGGTGTCGCCAAACAGTCGCCGGGTAAAAACGAAAATCAGTAGACCCAGCGCGAGCGTAATAGGAACCATCATGGCGCGCGGCCAAAACGTTACGGCCTGGAAACGCGTTTCGTTTGCCTGCCAAAAGCGTTCATGAAAACCCCAGGTGCGCTGCATGAAGTTTTCAGCTTCACTCGTTGGCGGCGCCGGCTCTTCCGGTTGCACTAACAGGAGTGGCAGGGCGGCCCACATCTTCACTAGCGGAGGATGTTCGTTGTTGAGTTGGAAGTCGCCAGCAACTAGATGGTAGTATCCCGCCGGAATGTGAACGATTTCATCGTTAGTAATGCTCTTGCGCGAAATTGACACCAGGAGGTTTGCGGCCATTACGAGCAGCAGCGTCCCGCAAACCACTTCGGCTTTGCGAGCAACGACAGATCGTCTAACAGCCGCGAAACCGTTAACAATCGTTTCGCCGATCGCCAGAGAAACTTTCCGTTTCTGCTTCAATGCGTCTTCCATTTAATCTTCATTCTAAAATAACGCCGAGTTGTGCGACGGCGATAGTGGTTTCGCTGCTGCCGCTGGTTTATTTTTTTCCGGCGACCCGCGGCCGACTCATTCTCGCGCCAGACGACGGCGTGATTTTCAACGTTCCGATGCGCGTTGTCGTAGCGAATCTCCTCCATTCGGGATACGTGCCAGTCTGGAACCCTTACATGTTTGGTGGCATGCCGCTCTTTGGAGCCGCGCAGGCCGGAGTGCTTTTCCCGCTGAATTGGTTCTACCTCATCTTCAACGCAGCGCTGGCCACCAACCTCATGATGCTTTCGACGTACGTGCTGGCTGCGCTGGGAGCTTATCTGTATGCGCGACGAAGCGGTGTGAACCTTGCGAGCGCGGCAGCGACCAGCGTGATCTGGCAGCTGAGCGCTTTCATGATCGCCAAGGTTGGACAAACCAACGTGGTGCAAACTGCTGCGTTTCTTCCCTGGGTACTCTGGGCGGTCGATCGCTATGGCATGAACGGTAGACGAAAAGACGGCGTGGTGCTGGCCGTACTGATTGCCTTACAAATTCTCGCAGGACATCAACAAACGTTCTGCTATTCGCTTATGGTTGTAGTGGCCTACGCGGCGGTGCTGGCGAGATCGTCAACCGGCGGTCAGCGTCGCTCATATCTTTGGTCACTGGGTTTGATGAGTGCTGGTGTAGCGCTCGCCGCAGTTCAGATTCTGCCGACGATTGAATTATTGCGGCGCAGCATGCGCGCCGCGGCTTCGTACGATTTTTTCAGTTCGTTCTCGCTGCCACGACGTTTCGTGCTGACGTTTTTTGCGCCGTTCATCATGGGTGGCGGTGACGGCGCACTCTTCCGCGCGCCTTATATCGGTCCCGCTTTTGTTGGGGAGTACATCGGTTATGTCGGCGCCCTTACGTTGATGCTGGGCCTGGTTGCACTTTTTCTCAACCGTGATACGCGAACCAAATTCTGGTCGATAGTGTTTGTAGTTTGCTTGGCGCTGGCGCTTGGTCGTTTTCTGCCACTCAACATTTACAAGCTGGTTTACTACGTTCCAGTGATCAACCTCTTCCGCGTGCCCGCGCGCCATTTGATGGAGGTTGAATTCGCGCTGGCGGTGCTCGCCGGACGCGGGTTGACTGCGATCATGACTTTGCGGAAGAGCACGAAGATTATTGCCGCTTGCAGCGCGTTGGTGTTTCTCTTGACGTGTCTGACAGTGACCTGGTGGCGCTCGCCGGCTTTTCACCTGGGAAGATCGGCTCCGGTAACTCTGCTGCGCGCGCCGGAACTGTTCATGCCGATTTTGATCGCAGCAGCAAGTGCAATTGTTCTCTGGTTCTTCTCACGAAACTTCGCGGTGCGTCCGAAGCGTTCTGTTGGGTTGCTCTTTGGCGTGCTTGTTTTCGATCTTTTTTTGTGGGGCCAGGCGAGCGGCTGGCGCCAGTCGCCCACCAAAGCGCATCCATTGTGGAGTCAGCCCGAATCTGTTCGCATGCTGCAAAACCTGCAGCGCGAACGTGGCGACCAGCCGTATCGCATTCTCACTGACGTGCAACCGTTTTTCATCAACACTGGTCGCGACGAAGTTGAAAAATTCAAACTCGGCGAATTTATGCTGTCGCTGCAACCGGACACCTACATGATGCACGGCGTCGAAAACGCGGCGGGCTATGACGGTTTTGGTTTGTCGCGCTACAGCAAGTTGGCAAGCGACATGAAAGTTTGGGGAGAACTAACTGATCCGGAACGAAGCGTGCGCGGCCCGGGTCGCGAGTTTGACCTTCTCAACGTTCGTTATCTGATCCGGCAGGGGCCACAAGGTGAGGCGCGGCGTCTGGCAGCTGAACGCGCACCATTGGGAGCGGCAACGCAACCGTTCGTGACGCCTGCATTGGTTACGCTGGGATCTTACTCGTTTGCAAAAGGCGATCTCGGCGTGCCTTCGCTAACCAATGGTGAGCGTCTTGTTTTTAGTGTGCCGCCCACCGATGCGAACAGCGTTGCCCTGGTAACCAGTTTGTCGTGGTCTGCGGAAGTGAAAGACGGAGAGACGGTTGGTTACATTCGTTTGCGAAGTGAGGACGGAAAGAAGTTTGAGTTTCAACTTCGCGCGGGCGATGACACCGCGGAGTGGTCACACGATCGCCCGGATTTGAAAGGAAAGATGCTTCATCGACGAGCTCCGGTGGCTACGAGTTCCATCGTGGAAGATCCGGCCGGAAATTACGAGAGCCACAACTACGTCGCCGGATTCTCTTTGCCGGCGAGGGCGCGCATTACGCACGGCGAGATCGAGGTTGCGACAATGAATAGCGCGCCGAAGCTTACGCTCGATGTGAAGCGGGTAACGCTCGCGCAAGCTGGCAACGTACTACCGCTGCGACCGGACTGGATTGAGAAGTTACCGGCGCGGCAGAAGGATGCAGCGGAACAGGAGGACTCGGGTTCACTCGGTGAAGGCAGGTGGAAACTCGTAGCCGAGAGTCAGTATCTGCAGATTTACGAAAACCAACGAGTCCTGCCACGAGCGTGGCTTGTCGGAGAGGGACGAGCCACCTCCGACCAGGAGGCGCTCGACATCATTCATACGGGCAAGTTCGCAAATGGCGAATCGTGGGATCCGCTGCAGACGGCGCTGATGACGGAAGCGACTGGAAATCCTGGCGCCGGAAGTGTCGCCGGCACGGCCGAGGTCACTCGTCACGAGCCAAATAGAGTTGAAGTGAAGACGCAAGCTGCGACGCCGTCAATTTTGGTTTTGAGCGAGAATCATTATCCGGGTTGGAATGCTTACGTTGATGGCGGGGCAGTGGAAACGCAACGCGTCGATTACAATTTGCGTGGCGTGGCATTGAACGCCGGCAATCACACGGTCGAATTTGTTTACCGACCAAAGTCAGTGATCATAGGGTTGGTGATTTCGTTGTTGACGCTGGCAGTGCTTGTTTTTTGGGCCACGCGGAAGACCATCTCAAATCCGGACACAATAGCGCCTGGGTTGGCTTAGTCGCATCTTCATGACGGAATCCAGTAAAGAGCCAGAGCTCGAAACACCTCGTTTCATCGATCGTCTCGAAGACTGCTTCTTCTATCACACGATGGAACTGCCGGGGGTTGGCGTCGTGCCTGCGCACTGGGATTTGCGCGGCCGTTTTGAAGACTACGTTGGTGGTGTCGAAGTAGTGGGGAAGTCGGTGCTTGATGTTGGCGCTGCTACCGGATTCCTGAGTTTTGAAGCTGAACGACTTGGAGCGAAGCGAGTCCTGTCATTCGACATGAGCGATCCGCGACAGCAGACTTTTCTGCCGTTCAAAGACAAGCTCTACTCGCGCGATCGCCAAGCATGGGCGGCGCAGTATGGCGCTGAAATCGAGCAATGGAAAAACGCATACTGGCTCTGTCATCGCTTGCTGAATTCGAAAGCCGAAGTCTATTACGGCGACATTTATCACTTGCCGGAAACACTCGGCGAGTTTGACGTTGCGATCGTTGGCTCAGTGCTCGAACACCTCAACGATCAGATAACGGCGCTCGCTTCGATCGCACGTCTGACAAAAGAAACCCTCGTGATCGTTTCGCCGCTGCTCGACACCCATGAACGAATTGCGCGGTTTGAAGCACTGGCCAGTAACCCGGCTGCTGATTTTACGTGGTGGACTTACTCGCTCGGCGTCTATCGTGAAGTGTTGGGGATGCTCGGGTTTGCTATCGCGAAGGTGAGTCACGCAGATTACTACTACATGTACGGCGATCGTATGGAACAGCGATCGACGATTGTTGCCGTACGCAATTGAAGTGGACGCGCTGCGGCGCGGCAAGATTTAATGCGGCGGGGACGCCCGCGGTCCCAGTAAGTTGGCTGGCGGGCTGCGCTAGTGTTAAGGGCGGCGACGCACTTCAGCTCACTCCCGATCTTCGAGTGTCGTTGTTGATGGTTTTGTTGGGCCACCTGCCGGCCAGCGGATCAGGTAGTAGGCATAACCATCCAGCACGCCGCGCTGTTCCAGAACACCTCCAAGGTTAGAGATTTCCGTCAACAGCGATTCGATATCGGCCCGATCTCGGATGATGTACTGTGGCTCGTTGCGTTCGAAAGCTAATCGATAGGCGAAAGCACGCGTCTTCGCGTCCGTCCATCCATACTTAAATGCCGGCTTGCCGGCGTAATACCACAGCGTACCGCTCAAGCTCTCACTCCATACCCACGCGCGCGGCTCGGCCAATTCTGCAGGTATGGTGAGGTCAGGGTAGGTTTCTTCCGTTACGTCGTAGGCGGCATCATTTGCTGATGCCACTCGCTCGATAGTCACAACTCCCGGCAGGATCGCAAAAAGCAGGAAGCCCCAGCGCAGGCTACGAAGCCAGGCCAAACTCGCGTGCTCGGCAACGTCACCCGTCGCCGTTTCAATCGAGAAGGCAGCGAACGTTACGAACATTGCGGTGGCGAACGTCGCCGGCACCGCATAGTAAGCAACCGGAACAATGTGGGTCAGGAAGAAGGCTGTTGGCACCGCCCAAAGTGTTAACGCTGAAAGAATAATGCGCCGCCGGCTCAGAACTCGACGCGCAGATTGAACTACCGGCTTCAGGAGTAGCAGTCCGGCCAGGCCAACACACAAAATGTAGAGCGCCCAATTGTGCCGACTGCCCGGGCCATTGGCGAAATAGAAAGCGAGATTGGATTTTAATAAGCCGAGTCGCAAACTCGGAGCCGCCGTGTCCGCCGATGCATAGGTGGGCAGATACCACGCTCCGCTAATGCGTTGCTGGTGGATCATCAACGGCAGTACTCCGCCAAAGAAAAGTCCCAGACCAAAAGCGATCACGGCATCTTTGATCTTTGGAATCCAACGCTCGGGCCAGAGCAGAATTACGCAACCGGGAACCAACAAGATCACCGGCATCCGAATGAGGACTGCGAATCCAAGAAGTAGTCCGCCAGCTAAAGCCGTCCACCATGCCGCACGCTGTTTCTCCCACATCAAATGGCGCGAGACAAATAACATCACGCAAGCAAGCGCGAGCGGCAGCAGGAGGGCGTTGATCGAGAAACTCATGTTGCCGATCTCGCTAAGTATTTCAAAACTCAAATAACAGGTGAGGGCAACAAACCCGGCGAAAAGCCAGGCGCGCTTGCTGCTCGCATACAACAGCGCCAACACGCCGAGCGCAGTCAGCGACAGGAAGACGATTCTGTTCAACCGGTGTACGGAAGTTTTTTCAGGGAACAGCGCCAGCGCCAAGGCAGTTCCGGGTGGGTATTGAACTCCAATATGATCGGCCTTCGGAAAGTAACGCGCTCCCAGCGGCGCCACCAGCTCCTGCCAGTTGGTAACCGGAACGTCCTGCGACTTCATTGATTCGATCAGCAACCGGCTTTGTGGCGACTCGAGTACGAATTGCGGCAGCTCCCGATGGTTGGCGGCGCGACGCACTTCTTTGGCCATGACCAAATAGCCGAACGCGTCGCAGCCGGATGGATATTCGGAAACCGTGAGGGTACGTTTATTTGCGTGCGACGCCGAAATAATGATGGCCGCAGCCAAAACGCTGAGCCAGCATAGACCGAGCAGTTTAGTTAACCTGGCTTTGGCTAACAGGGGCATGGGGGATTGAGAATGTTTTTAAGTCGTAGTCGACAACTTTACCCGCGCTCTCGAACTGCGTTCGGCGCGCCATCTTCTACTACTCTCAGGCTGAAGAGAAGTGGTTGCGATCCTCTCTCCTCAAACCAGCACACGTGCTGATCCACTAAGTCGATCTTGACGGAGTATTGACCAGGCACTGAAGGAACCGGGCACAGGATGTCGACAGCAAGCGACCCTCCCGGCGCCACCGCTCGCGGCAACATGGGATAGCCGTGGACTTCTTTCACGACGTCGCCCTGTTCATCGATGACCCTTACTCCCGGCATTACCACACCAGCGCGCAGCCGCTGGCCGTTGAGCCAGAGCGTGTCACCGGCATTTCGAATCGCTACTCTTGTCGTTACGGTCGAGCCGGCCACAACTTCGCGCGGTGGCTGATCAATGAAAGAAAACTCTGCGCGCAGAATCCCCGGTGATCGACTGTCAGGAACCGACTTGCCGGGTGCGTCCTCCGACACTTTCATGCACGTCAGGTAGTGATAGTCAGTAGCGAGGCCCTCCAGTGGCAGCGAATCGCCGGTGAACATTTCTCGCTCAAACAAGCCGTTGACGCTCACGTAGTCGCCCACGATTGCGAAGCCATGCTCATCGAGCAGCTGTCGCAAATAACTTTCGCCGAATGGAGATTCCAGGGTCCCGTACTGGCGCATCACGTCTTGTAGTTCAACTTCGGTAGGCGAACCAGCAGCTGGTTTGTGTCCTTCGAGGATGAAAAGTAAGCCGCCCACCTCGAGCATTGCTGCCAAATGACGAAACACAGCGCGCTCGTCTTCAAAATGATGAAGCGCGTCGTAACAAATCACGGCCTTAAATTTTTCCGGTAGCGGTTTCGCTTCAACGTCGTGAGTCAGAAAACGACAGCGCAAAGTGGTTTCATGATCGACGTCGTAGGGCACGCGCTCCACGCGTTGACGCGACATGTTAATCAGGTCCTCGCTGATATCAATTCCCGTGACGTCATAACCGAGCCGCGCAAAATATTCGCTGAGCCAACCAGAACCGCAGCCCACGTCGAGAATTTTCGCGCCGGCCGGCAGTGCCAGCACCCGTGCCATGTTCGCGAAGTCAGTAAAGTGACGATGCGTTTCTGCGTCCAGCCCGTCGCCCAGATGTTTATCGGGTTTGTTGGCGAGGTTGTAGAAGGGTTTGGTGCGCAAATAATAACTTCGTTCGGCGTCGAGCTTGCTCGGATACTCGACAGCCGCGCTCTTGTAGTCAACGCCTTCAAGTTTTGGGAGACGGCCGAGCGTTTCCGCTTCCGTGCGTACGCTGCGCCCATTGTCATTGGCTGTTTTCGAATGCTTGCGAACGTTCCCATTGCTGGCCGGCGTCAATAGCGCGACCTGGGTGGCGACTTCCCGTAGCAGTGCTTCGTCGCTTTGACGCACGCCGAGTTGTGCAGCCCTGGCGGCCACCGTTTGCATCAATTGTTTGCGGGGCCGTTGCGCCACAACTTTTTCGAGGAAATGGAAATACTTTTCTGCGCCCGTTCGGATGTCGTGGTTCTCGATCATGTAGCGGCGAGCATTCTGGCCTAAACTCCGGCGCAGTTCTGCGTCTTCGATCAGTTTCCGCAAATACGCTTCCAGCAGCGCGTCCGCGTTCGCGTCGAGATCGATTTTCACCACCGCATCGCCTGGCAGCTCAGAGAAGGCGCCGACATTGAAAACGATCGCCGGCACGCCGGCCGCCATAATGCGACAGAGACTCGCTGAAGTTTCGCCTACCGTGCGCTCGCGCAGGTTGAGTGCAATGTCGGTCGCTGCGATGCGTCGCTCGAACTCGCTCAGCGAGACTTGTCCCGTAATAGTCACGCGATCTTCCATGTCGTACTGACGGACCAGCGCGTGGGCATCAAAATATGCATTCGTGTCGCCGACCAGCGTGTAATGAAAGTTGTGATCTACTTTCAGCCTGGCAAGCGCTTGCAGGGCGAGCTCAATTCCTTTTCCCGGAGTGATCAGTCCGAAGTTGGCAATTTGGACAACGTAATCCGGCGCGGCTTTCTCCGTTGTCCCATTCTCTAAGGCGTGCCCGGGCGGGATCCCAATCGGCATGTTGATGTGCGCAACCGATACGGCGGGTGCAATCGCGGCGAAACGTGCCCGACTCCATTCTGAATGGACGACAATTCCTTCAGCTGCGCGCGCCAGCTCACAATTCAAAGGAAAGTCGGTTGGTCTGGCGAGCAATGCCGGCGTCGCGCCACGCTCCATCGCTTCCGCGGCGTCGACGGTGGCGTTGCGGCCATGGCAAGCGAGTACCTCGTTAAGATACAGCGCCGCACTCCCGCTCGTTTGCGACAATCCAAAGAAGAAATCCTGCAGCGCGAAATCATGGAAAACGATAACGCCCGGATGCGCGCGCATCACTTCCAGCATTCCGGCGTGGTAACGATGATCGTTACCCATGTGGTAAATGATGGCGTCATAATCGCGCAGCGTCACGAGAGTCTCTGGATGCTTGCGGTAGTCGAAGCAGGGAAAACGGCCGCGCAGATCTCGATTGCCCGGTTCAAAGCCGTCGACAAACAGAGCGATCTCGCAGAACTCACTGAGATAGGGCAGCAGCTCTTCGCTGTAGTCGGAAATCCCGGATGGTTGTGGGTTCAGCGGGCTGAAATACGCGAGTCTCATTTGATCAGTCGTCTTGACAATCGTTCGAGAGCCATTGAAGATTTCCGCGCCACAGTAGCACAGCGCCCGAACGTCGCAGTTTTTGAATAATACCGTACCGGTCTGGTCGTTCAAATGCGGCGCGCAAAATCATTGGCGGATAACCACAAAAAGTTGCAGCTTGATCGTCTAACGTCGCGGCCATTTGTTCGCGAGTTATTAATCTTGCTCGCGTTCGTAGCGATCACGATCCTGATGACCTGGCCGTGGGTGCTTCACCTGCGCGACGGCGTGTCGGACCCGGGCGATCCCTACCTCAATGCCTGGATCATGTGGTGGGACTATTTTCAGACGTTCCATGATCCGCTGCACTTGTTTCAAGCCCCGATTTTTTATCCATATCAATACACGCTTGCCTACAGTGAAAACAACTACGGCATCGCGCTGTTATTTTTTCCGTTGTACGCGCTGGGTCTCAGACCACTTACCGCGGCAGGTTTGGCTACACTGCTCGGATTTGCTTTCTCCGGTTACGGTGCTTTCCGGTTGGCTCGCACGCTAACGGGTTGCACGGGAGCCGCCTGGGTTGCCGGTATCATTTTCGGTTTTGCCCTTTATCGCTTCGCGACGATCTCACATCTGAACTATCTCTTCTCCGGCTGGATACCGTTAACGCTCGAGGCGCTGATTCTGTTTATTCGGCGCTCCAGTTGGCAGCGCGCTGCGTGGCTCGGCGTGGCGTTCACGATGAACGCGCTGACCTGTATCCACTGGTTTGTGCTGACTTTGATTCCGCTCGCGCTCTCCGGCGCCTTTCTGCTGACACATTATCAGCAATGGCGTAGAAAAGAATTATGGACGCGCCTGGTTGTAGCGTTGGCGATTTCTGCGCTGGTGCTGCTGCCTTTCCTGCTGCCATATCAGCGAGCGGCAAAACTACAGGGAACAGTTCGCAACAGCGCCGAAGCTGCGACTTATTCGGCAGTGGTCAGCGATTGGCTCGCAGCCTCACCGATCAACAAACTTTGGTTTGGCTTTGGTCCGACACCAGACACCGGCGAACGTCATTTGTTTCCTGGTTTGATGCCCATCGCGCTCGCGCTGGCGACAATTTTCCTGTACCGGAAAAATAAAAAAGAAGAGCAGAAAACATTTGCCCCGAGCGATCCAGCGCACCCGGAAAGTTTTACGAACGCCGCCAGCAATACACCAAAACTTCTCCTGCTGCTGGATTCGCTGGCGATGGCGTCTCTGCTGGTGGCGGTGATTGCTTATGGCTACCAGGGCATTCAACCCTTCGGCTTGAGACAATTTCATGTGCCGGATGCGACCCGGCCACTGGTAGTCCTTGTAGTTCTGGTCGTCGTTAGGCTTTGTCTCTCATATCCTCCGGTGCTGCGTTTCGGCAGCGACCGCAACCTCTTGCAAACGATGCGACGCTCGGAGATCGGGGGCCTTGGCTTAATCTGGATCGTTCTCGGTTTTTTCGGTTCACTGGGAATGAACTTCTTTTTTCATCGCGCGCTCTTTGAGTATGTCTTCATTTTTCGCAGTATCCGCGTGCCGGCCCGCTGGGCGATGATTGCAATGCTTGGCCTTTCGCTTATTGCAGCGGTCGGCGCTCGCCGTGTCGCGCAAGTTTTGTCGACCAAACAACCTCGTCTATCTCAAGCAATCGTGTTTGGCTTAATTTGTTGTCTTTTGCTTTTTGAAGCGCGTTCAGCGCCTATGACGGTGTATCACGGAGAAGTCGATCCGGATCCCGTTACCGTCTTTCTCGCCAAAACGCCGATGCGCGGGGGCCTGGTCCATCTGCCATCAGGCCTGGACGCAAATAATCACCGCTACGTATTAAGGCAGGCTGACCATGGAAAACCATTGATCACCGCGTTCTCCGGATTTGGCACACCAACTTTGACGAAGATAGAAACATTATCCAGTCGCCGGCCCATTCCCGATGAGTTCTTAGACCTGCTCGAAGGAATTCCAACTTCTTATCTCGTCGTACACGAATGGGCCCTACCGCCACCCGCCGTCGCGGCAACCCAATCGATGTTGTTTCGCGGGGTGCTCAGTGGGCGTTTGCGTTACGTGGGAAAATTCGCCGGCAGTGGCATTAACGGCAATGACGGCGCTGAGCTTTATGCCTTGACCAGAATTGAACCGAACGCTCAGGCCAGTTCAGACTTGCCTCCGCATTTGGTTCCGCATGAGCTTGGCAAAGAGGTGCAAGACGACCCAACTTTTCTCGTCAGCGAATTTGATCGCTGGAGTTTTCCGCTCTACTTGATTTACAAAGTTTCGTTCAACCGTACGCCGCGCCACGCGGAGTTTGTAACCGCCGCTCAATCAATCGGAACAGGAGTTGTCGTCTTTGGTCCGGAGTGGGAAACGCAGTTGCAAAACAACCTTCAGACTTTTGCAGAGGGCTGGGTCAACAGACCTGAGTTCAAACAAAAATATTCAGGCAAAACTGCTACGCAGGTAGTGGATCAAATGTACGCGAATATTGGAATCGCCCCGGAGACCAGTAAGCGAAACGCCTTAGTAAACGACTTGCAAGCTGGCAACGAGACTTCGGCGTCTGTGTTATTGAAAGTCATTAGTGATGAAGCAGTCATTCAACACGAACGCGACCCAGCATTTGTGCTCTTGCACTATTTCGGTTTTCTTCGTCGCGATCCAGACGATCCGCCAGACAATAGCTGGAATGGATTCAACTTTTGGCGAGATGAATTAGAGAAGAGCGGCGAACCTGCTCGGGTAACCCGAGGGTTCATGAGTTCAGGTGAATATGAGGCAATTAAGAAGCGTGGAAGTAGGTAATGCTTCTGGAAAAGTAAGCGTTTATTGCTTGCCGCAATCTTTTATTCCATCAAGACAATACGAACACAAAGTGGCCTGAGAACAACGCTGTCAGCAATCCAAACAGGACAACAAAAATCGCGCGGATTAACTGATCGATTTTGGGGCGACGGCCCCAAGTCGCCAGTACCATATAAATCGGAAAAATAACCATCGCGTAACGCGCCTGGGACTGCAGCAATCCAGATGACAGCGTCAGCAACACTGAGATTAAAGCAAAGATGGCGAGCGAAAACTGTCGGCGCCGGAGCAAAACTGCACCGCTGACCAGTGCGAGCGTCGCGCTTAGGAAGTTCAGAACTTTGAAATCCCACCCGGCAGCCAGCACGCGTGGATGCATTAGATAGTCGGCAAGCGGCGAGAGAAAGAAACCCGGCTTGCGTCCCCAGACTGCCATGGTGTCCTTGAATGCCAGGGCGTCGCCCGTTAGCCTCTGCAGGTAAATCATAAATGCTAACAACCCGGTGGGAATGAGAAGCAACGCCAATACGTTCGGGCGCAGTCGCCTTAGAGTAAGTGGCCTATGCTCCTGCCAGTAGAGAAAACCTATTACCGGCAATAACAACAGGCCGCTGGTACGCGTGGCGGAGGCGAGCGCCCCACTTAGTCCAGCCAACCACCAACTTGATTGCTTCGCGAAGAAAAAACTTGCCAGTGTCAACATGAGGAAAAGCGATTCTGGTAGCGGCAACGAAAAAAAATAACTGGTAGGAAAGAAAGCCAGGTAAAACAAGCAGCGGTCAGCATCGTCGGCGCTTAAGCCGAACTGCACAGAAACGCGGTGCAGCAGAAACAGCGCAACGAAAAAGAAGATGTGAGAGAGCGCCATACCGGTCAGCACGAATTCCCGGGTTATTAGCGCCGCGAGTCGCAACAGAATTGGAAACAGTGGAAAAAACGCCCAGTTGCGTTGCTGATCATTGGTGAAGGGGCCCGGATGATAACCCTGCTCAGCTATGCCGACGTACCAATTAATGTCGGCCGTAGCCACTTCCTCGCGAACAATCCGAGCAATACTCACATTCGCGAGCGAGAGGTAAGCAGTGTTAGTGCCCGCGGTTGGAGCGGGCGTCATTTGCATCTGGCCCAGGAACACGAAAATCGCCAACACGATGCTGCGCGACAGGATTCCGTTGAAGACTGTCGCACGGACACTTCGATCACTAAGCAGTCTGCGCACTGCCGCGGGCAATGACGCATGAACCCGGTTGCGTGCCGCCGCGAACGACTGCGCCAGGAATGACGACTTTGTCTTTGGACTATTGTTCGTAATTTCAGACAGGTCGGAAATGGGGCCTTTGCCGGCCGGTGGACCTATGCTGGAGTTTTTCATTGTTGGGCGTTGATTTTGCGAGCGCAGATGTTTTACAGAAAGGCTGCGTTATTCTCAAGAGAAAATCAGCGTCACCTGCTGCTGCTTCGATCGTCGTTGTCCAGCGCGACGGAATTTTGTCGGCTATGTTAAAGTCGGACACCTGTTGACAGTTGGACCGAAGGGCCCTGCGACGATGCTCATCTCCGTCATTGTTCCCTGTTACAACGAAGAGCAAGTTATTGCCGAAACCAATCGCCGGCTTTTGGAAGTGTTAGCGGGGTTGGCAGGCGCTAGCTGCGAGCTGGTTTATGTTGACGACGGCAGCAGTGATTCCACGTTCAAGTTGTTGCGGCAGATGCACGCGGCGGACGAGCGGGTACACGTTGTACGGTTGTCACGCAATTTCGGTCACCAGCTGGCCGTCAGTGCCGGACTGGAACATGTTTCCGGTGACGCCGCGATCATCATCGATGCCGACTTGCAGGATCCACCGGAAGTAATCCCTGAAATGGTAGCGCGCTGGCGCGACGGCTATCACGTGGTCTACGGAATGCGAAGCGAGCGTGCCGGCGAAACCGCTTTCAAACTTTGGACGGCAAAACTTTTCTACCGGTTGATTAATCGCCTCTCGAAGGTCCAGATACCCCTCGACGTTGGCGACTTCCGTTTGATTGATCGCCGCGTGATCGACGTGCTGCTGGCGATGCCGGAACGCGATCGTTTCCTGCGCGGCATGGTGAGCTGGATTGGTTTCCGCCAGATTGCCGTGATGTATAAGCGAGCGGAACGGCGTGCGGGGCAAAGCAAGTATCCGCTATGGAAGATGCTGCGGTTCGCGGCGGACGGCGTGATGTCGTTTTCACTAACACCGCTGCGCGTTGCGTTGTGGATAGGATTTTTGTCGATTGGCTTCGCCTTCGCGGGCATTCTTTACGCGCTCATCATTCGCCTCTACACAAACGACTGGGTGCGCGGCTGGACTTCCATTTTCACGGCCGTGCTTTTTATTGGCGGGGCGCAGCTGGTGACGCTGGGAATCATCGGCGAATACATTGGTCGCATCTACGCGGAAGTAAAACGGCGGCCGCTTTACGTTGTCGAGGAGCGGTTTGGCTTTGGCGATCAACCAGCGAAACAAAATTCAACCGCAACGCCAAGGACTGAAACTCGAGCTGGTGACTGATTGTTTATGTCTCTGACTGAAACAGCGCAGGAGTTAGCGGAGAGTAGTGCCTATCCCGCTTGTCTGTCGGTAGTGGTGCCCGTTTTCAACGAGGAGCGGACGCTGCAGGAAGTAGTGCACAAACTGCTTGACGTTCCATGTCTCCTCGAGATCGTTATCGTTGACGATTGCTCAACTGACGGAACAGAAAGCATCGCGCAGAGTCTTGCCGCGCAGTACCAACAAGTGCAGCTGATTCGTCACCAGAAAAACTCGGGAAAAACTGCGGCCCTCAAAAGTGGTTTTGCCGTCACCACCGGACAGATAGTCATCGTTCAGGATGCGGACCTCGAATACGACCCGGCCGAAATCTATGGTGTCATACGCCCGATTCTCGAGGGCCATGCTGACGTGGTGTTTGGCTCCCGCTTCCTGGTGCGCCGGGCCGCGCGCGTGCTCTATTTCTATCACTACATCGCCAACAAACTACTGACCTACCTGTCGAACCTCCTGACCAACCTGAACATGACCGACGTCGAAACAGGTTACAAAGCGTTTCGCGGCGAGATCATCCGCAACATGACGATTGTGTCCAGCGGCTTTGGTTTTGAGATTGAAGTGGTCGCGAAGATCGCCAAGCTGAGGTTAGCGATTTACGAAGTGCCAATTAGTTACTACGGCCGCACTTATGAAGAGGGCAAGAAGATTGGCTTTACCGACGGCTTGATGGCTTTGTGGTTAGTGGCGCGCTTCAACCTTTTCTGCAGTTTGCGAAGTTCGTTTACGACCTTGCCCGCTTTAAAGAAACGGTGATGATTTTGATCTCAAGCAGTTCAGAGTTCAACCTTTAGGTTGCATTGTTTCGCCGGAAGCAAGCTAAAGCTTGAACTCCGAACTGTTTGAACACATCGCTCGGTACTCATCACTCATCACTCATCACTTTTCACTTTTCACTTCACCCGGTATACCTGAAACTGTCCCCGCTGATTAATAATCTGGCAGTCACTACATGGCAACTCGTGTCCAATCACCACTGCGCCTGACGGTGGTTTTTGATCGGGCGGCACTCGCTGGAAATTGCTGATATTCACGCCCCACTGCGTCGCATACCAATAAGCATAAACATAAGCAGCAGACGTCTTCTCGTAGAGGTAAATCGGACGCTCCGACTGCGCCAGTGCGTCATGGAGCAAAGCCGGGTAATAACTATCAAACGCATCGTCGCGAGGCGGCGCGCGATGAAAACGCCAGTGAAAAACTGCGCCTTGAAAGAGTGTGATAACGAGCAGGCTGGCAAGAACAGCTCGGCGAACTGCCGGTAGCGGACCAGCCCTTTCGATCAAAACTTCAAGAGCCGGGACGGTGAGCACTAACAAGAAGATTGGGAGCGCGATGAGACGAAGCGTGTGAAAGTGATCGAGAGTCAGCGACGCCGGGAGAGGGGAAGCGAGCAACCCAAATAAGATGTACCACCACCATGGATCTCGGCGGTAATGGAGCAGCACCACAATCAGCCCGAGCAGCGCGAGCGCCACAGCGCCTACCAGTAGACTTCCCATTACGGGGAGGTGATGGCGCGGCTCCGGGTCGCCGCTGATGAGCCAGCTGCGCGGACTGAAATTTTTCGCATAGTTCTTTCCGAACCCGATGACGATTTGTGAGCGTGTGAATTCGGGTTTGATGAAGGTGACGTGTTTGAAGCGTTCGCCGAGTGCGCCCGGGTGGCGGACACTAAATACGGCGAGCGGCGCCAGCATCAACCCGAAAACTATCCAGGTCAGCACCACGCTGCGCCAGCGTCCGCGTCCGGCAAATAGAACAAGACCCAGCGCGAACAGCGGCGCCAGCAGTCGTCCCACCGAATAGGTGTAAACAATCAAGCCAAGCAGCACGCCGAGTGCGGCGATGATCGGCCACGACCAGCGTTCGCGTTTTCCTGCGCGTTGTAAAACCAGCAGAAACGCGACCAGCAGCGCGGGCAACAACGCGACTTCAAACACGAGCCTACTGATTTCAAAAAGCCACGGCGTCAGCGTCGCGAACAGAAATAGCAGCAGACCCACAACTCGTTTTCCGCTCAAACGAAAACCGAGCAGTGCGATAAGAAGCGCGGCCAGAACACCCACAGCGGCGCTTACGAAACGCGCCACCACTACGCTTGGTCCGGTTAGACGAAAGACGCCGGCCAGAACGTAAATGTAAACGGGACTTTTGTATTCGCCGAAGGCTTGGAAGTAGAGCGGAAAAGTATGGCCGTATTCGTCAGCGCCGTGCTGGGCGATCGCATGCGCGTTGTAAGCGATGGAAGCTTCGTCAACAAAAAACCCGACGGGGTTGCGCCCGACGTCATAGAAATAACTAACTACCACCAACAAGCAAGCAGTTAGCAGGACTATTTCTGCTCGACTTGGTTGCGGTGGTTTCACGCGGCGTAGCCTAGCAGAAAGCCAGGTGCAGGAGCAGGGGCAGGAGCAGGAAAAACGGCGCTTCGTAAGACCTGCCCCTGCTCGTGCCGCCTGCCTCCTGATCAAGGTGGGCCAAATCTTCCACGATACTCAGTTGATTTCAAAAACGACTTGACCATGTCGGCGCTGATGAAGTTGCCATTGTGCTCGTTGAGTTTGTTCAGCCAGAAGTTGTAGCCAGTCAAATTGTTGTCCGGGGGATCGTCCGGATTTCTTCGCAGATAACCGAAGTACTCCATCAACACGAAAGCGCGGTTGAGTTCGGCCGAACCAATCTCACCTTCGACGATGATTCGCAAGGCCTGGGCCCGTGTAATGATCCCGTTATCAAGCGCGCGAATAATCATGTCGCTCGCGAAAAGATTGCTGGGGAGTTGTGCCCTGATCTCGCCGTTCGGAAAGTTGGTGGTATGCACGTCAATGTAGACTCGCCCGGCAGAAAGATCGAGGAACGCTGGATTACTAAACGGAATCTTCAACTCCACCAACTCGCCTGCCGGAAGAGTGGTTATCAAAGGACCATTGCTGGCCGCATCAGCCGGCCCGTGAATCTGCGCTTCAGTTTCAGTGCTGGTCAAGCCATTAAGATAGAGTGACACCTTGATCGTGTTGTCGTGGACCAGCGGTTGACGCAGGATCACCAGGGCCCTGGCCGGCGAATTGGTTGGCGGCACAACCTGGGGACCGGTCAGCTGGGCGATATAGAGCTCGGCGGTGGTTCCATGTGGAAGCACCTGCACGAAATCCGAGTTCGATAAACCTCCAAACTTCGCGACGAATTCCGGCCGCGTCACGAATTCGTCGAAGAAGGCTTGTTTGTTGACCTCAAGCTGGGCGGCTGCGCCCGACGCGCCAAATACATAATTTCTTTGCAGCGCCTGAACGTCGCGCATGAACTGCCCGTAGCGCGGCAATTCGCCCGAACTGTATTTTTCTGTCAGGTAGGCCAGCATCCCCGTCTTCTGAAATTCAATGGACAAAAAGAACGCTGCCGACACGTTGATTCGCTTCAACTCGATACAAGCTTGATCAGAGCCACAACCAAGGATTTGATTGGTCCAGAAGTCGAGGCCTGCCTGATCAGGTTCGCGATTAAGAAAATCAAAATACTGTTGTCGCACGAAGAACTGCGGGACATCGCTGATGTTTGGCGGTTGACCGGGCGTGTCAAACTCATCATCCATTAGGTAAAGATAGGCATGCGACGGACTGGTGAGCTCCGCCCCAGTCGCATTGGTCAGGTACAGGTTTAGATCCGCCGAACTGCCGCCGGCAAAATCTTTGTCGTCAACCACGAGCACCCGAAAAGTCTTAGTGGTTTCACCGGGATTGAAAGTGAGAGTGCCGAGCGCAATTTCGTAATCAGCCTTCTGCCGGGCGCCGCCATCTACGGTCGCGTAGTTTACGGTGGCCTGGTTGGTCGTGATGCCGGTTCGCGTGACCGTAATGTCTATGTGGCCAGAATTCTCTGACGTTCGGTACTCAGTGCTACTGAACTTAATAGTCGAGGGAGCGATGCCGTTAACCGGCTTTAACGACCCGAACAGCGAGAAGAGGTTGAACGCGCCGCTCGCAGAGAAATATAGAGTCTTGCTATCGCCGCCATTTACGCCGTTGCCAAAAACCAATCCCTGCAGGTCGTTTATTAGCAGGCTCGCGCCGCCGCCATCAACCATTCGACCAATCACTGCGCCCGTTGCCGGATCGAAGGCGTTAATGCTCGACGAACTTACGCCCCCTGCGCGTTGATTGCCAACCAGCAGGTTGCCGCTGAAAGGACCTGAGTTCGCGGGAGCAATCACCAGCCCCCAGGGCGTGATGAGTGGGCCATTGTTAATGGCGAAGGCAAGGTCGCGCACGCCGTTCGTGTCAAACTTGCGAACGAAGCCGAGATCAAAGCCACTGTTCAGGCCGTGCGAAAACTCCGCGTATGTGACATAGAGAGCGCCGTTGAGGTTTTCGATATTGTACGGATGAAAGTTGGTTGGGATCGTTGCGTCAGTAAAGTTACCGGCAACTGATGCGTCGGCAAAGTTCTTGTCGAAGACGTCGATCTTTCCGCTGGTGAAGTCGGCAGCAAACAGAAGGCTGCCGGATGCGTTGCTGCCGATCGTCAAACCGGTGTACTGGTGACCCGAATTAAATCTGACGACGACAGCGGGAGAAGAAATACCAGAGTTTGAATGCCACGCGTTGATGCCGCCATTTTCGGTAGCGACGATGAATTGTGCCGGCTGCGGGCCATTGGGTGGCAGGTCTACTTTGAAATCTGTCGTGTTGTTCGCCACGACTGCGGTGGGCTTTGCAGGCGCCGGCAAGAGCGTCGGTACGTTCAGAATCGTCACTGAGGAGGGATTAGTATTTCGCACCAGTGGACTGCCGGCTACGTCGCCTTTGTAGAGCGTTGCTAAGTCTCCCTGATTATTAATGACCCAGAATGGTGTGTTTGGCCCGACAGCGATTCCCCGCGGGTTCACCAGTTGACGATCTTCGATTAACGCAATACCTGGCAAATTAGAAACGAGATTCGTTTGGGTGTAGCTGGCGACAAAACTTAAGGCCGGTGCTGGTGGGTCAGGTGACTGTTCCTGGGCCAACGAACCAGGCAGGCGACCGGACACGAGGGCGATGACCATGAAGGCAAGTATGACCAAAGCCGAAGCTACGGAACGGCGAGGCAGTTTGGCGGGAAACGCAAAACTCATAAAACTTCTTCCTGCTTGAAAGTGCCCGCATTCTACGGCGTTCGTCCGATTCGCTCAAGGTTCAATCGGTCAATTAGCAGCGGATTAACGCGGGTTTGCGCGGATTAGATTTGTCAGAAAGTTAGAGTCCTGATCTCGACAGACAATGCTGATCTGCGACTCCGCGGCCAGTTCTTACTTTGCCAATTCAACTTGCGCCGTTGATAAGTCGCTGCACAACGTGTTGCCAGGAAAGGTTGAGGCTGCGAAGTTTTTCTTGTCCGCGCGTTCCCATTGTCTGGGCGCGGGTTCGGTCCGTGTAAAGCTGATCGATGCTTTCCGCGATCGCGCGTGGCCCTGGTTCGGTAATCAATCCTTCGCGTTCGTGTTCGATGAACTCCGTGGCCCCACCGCCATCGCTGGCGACAACCACCGGTTTGCCTGAGAGCATGCCTTCCAGCGTGACGTAGCCGTAGTCTTCGTCAAATGGCAGGTAACAAACTCCCAGGGCATTTGCATACAGCTCGATCATTTCCTGCTCTGCAACAAACCCGCGTAAGCAAACTCGATCCTGAACGCCGTGTTCCTTAATCAGCGCTTCGTATCGTTTCAGATCTCGCGAGCCGCCGGCGAAGACAATTTTCGCCGGGGTCTTCAGATAACGCGCCGCTTCGATCAGGAGTTCCTGTCGCTTCTGCGGTTCGAGCCGGCTGGGATAGAAAATGTAGTCGCCTTGTTCTCCGGAGTGGAGCGTTTCAGCACGGGGCG
This sequence comes from Pyrinomonadaceae bacterium, assembly GCA_035472495.1. Taxonomy (GTDB): domain Bacteria; phylum Acidobacteriota; class Blastocatellia; order Pyrinomonadales; family Pyrinomonadaceae; genus PSRF01. The sequence continues at coordinate 328,536 of DATIPD010000015.1, forward strand.
GTGGGTGATACAGCGGTTCACTTTCGATGTGGTTGTAACGGCGCAATCGGTCGGCGACCGTTTTGGAGTTGGCGAAAACTTTTTTTGCTTCGGGAATCAAACGATTGTCGGCTTGTTGAATCCAGGCGCGCACCTGCGCCCCGTCCGGGTAAGTTGAAAGATCGTCGAACGGCGTGTCCCAGAGATTATAGGCGGCCCGATATTGATGCATGATCCATAGCACTTTGCGTTCATGTGCGACCAGGTACGCCGGAAACTTCATCCCGATAATCAGATCTATCGGCTTCCCATTCGACTCACTAAGATCGAGCAGTCGCCAGGCCAACGCGCTCTGCATAATCTCGGCAGGTGGATACCACTTGAACGGCAACGCCACGATTTCGGCGTTGTAGCCCGCTTCGATCAGCGCGCGCTGCAACCCGGCAACGTGTGATTCAGCGCCGCCAGCGGTGAAAGGGACTTGAGTGGTCGCTATGATTACGTTGCGGATCATGGAAAGACAGAGATCAGAAGTCGGAAGTCAGAAGTCAGAAGTCAGAGAACAGAAAACAGAGAACACAACATCGCTTAAGAGGGGGTTAACATACTAACGAATCGCAGAGGCGTCGAAGACGCCTATAGAGGGTAGCCAGAGGTGAAACCTCTGGATCAAGTGGCAGTTAATTCAATCACGCGCTGAAGGTGCGTGCAGACTCTGAGCACATCTTCGACGCGCAATTAAAAATTATTAATCATCCTTCCAGACGTTTCACGTCTGGCTACCCTCTTTGCGCCGCTTCGCGGCTAAACAATTCACGAACCCATAAGGGTCTGATGCGTCAAGTATGTTAACGCCCTTAAGACGGTTTTGTTTTCTGCCCACTGCTCACTACGATGTTGCATACCGCAACTGACAACTCGCGATCGTCGCGAGTTTCGTCTTTGGTCGGGCGCGGTTGCCAGGTGCGATCCGCGCGCAGTTCCAACTCGAACTCGCTGGTTGTGTCAGAGTCAGCCAACGCCTGTGGCACGAGTATCCGCCACTCGAGCCAACCATGCCGGAACAGCGAGAAGGCCGCGAGCCGCTCGCCGTTCAGGAAACATTCCAGCCCGAGCGGACGCGTGTTCAGATCCGGCATGTGTGTACCCAAGTCCATGCGTATTTCCGAAACAGGCCCCGAGCGGAAATTGATGCGGGCGCGTTGGCCCATCCAACGCGCGACCGGCGGCAGCATGTTTGGTTCAAACCAGCCGTCGTCGAAGATCGCTGCAGGATTGCGATCGAGACACGTTGGGAGTGCGCTGCCGGCAAAAAGTGCGCGCCGGTCGCGATGATCGTTGTAAAAAGGACCAAGCGGTGCGTCGGAAGCTTTCAACAAAACATAGAGACCGCTCTTCGGCAAACGGATGTTCAGGTCTGATACTTTTGCGAAGACGTAGCCCATGGCCATGTCGAAAGCCCGTCGTTCGCTGAACGAAAGACCGCGCAGGTAATCAAGAAAGTCGTCTTCAAACTGGAGCCCGTATTTGTCGGCCTGCTTTAGAAACTCTTCGCTGCTCAGGCACAACGCATAACGTGGTTCCCACGCGACGTTGGGGAAAAACTTGCGAAAGCGCGCGGCGTGTTCCTGCTCTTCTTCGAGTCCGACGTGCCCGTCAACTTCGATGAAGCGCCGCAATTCGTCGTCGCTCATTTCGTCGTAAGTTTTTCGCGCAGCGTTGTCGCTACATTCGATGCCGTGCATGGTCACGCCGTCCGGACGCAGAACTCGTTTTATTTCGGCGAGCACGGCGTCTTTCTGGTCCGCTTCAATGTGGCCCAGCACATCGAGACTCACGACATAGTCGAAACTGGAATCGGCGAAGGGGAGTTTGGATAACGGACCAGTGAACGTGGCATCGTAACCATTGCGTCGCGCCGCCAGGGCACATTCGTCGGAGAGGTCGATACCGGTCAACGTCACCGCTTTGCGCTTGAGAAGCGCAAGCATGCCCGCGCCACAGCCGAGTTCGAGCACTTCTGCGCCGGCGCGAACGTTATCGTAAACCCACATAGTCCGCGCAAAACGAAGGTCAAAACGATCGAGGGCCTTGAAGTAACGTGGGTCGAGCACCTCGTCCGAGACAAACTTCGAGCGATAAAACTCCTCGAGGTCGTTTATGCCGGCGCGGCGATATAAGTCTTCTTTGGACATCGAAATTGTTAAGTCTAAAGCCCAGTGTCCAATGTCCAACGTCTGTTGTGCGCTCGAGACTTCGTCCTACTAAAGATTGAATTTTGGGCTAGCAATGTTCAGCCTCGTGGGTCTCGGACATTGGACATTGGACATTGGACTTCATTTTTCGAGTGTTTCCACGCGACGTCGGAGTTCTTCCAACAAAGCCTCCGTCTTGCGACGCGCGCGATCTTCCAGAACTTCCTGTTCGCTTGTCTCCAGAGAGAGTTGTTTGAAACAGACTCGCAGTTCCTCCTGCAACGCCGCCGTCCGCTCACGTAACTCACCTTCAAGAACCGCGAACCGGTAATCTGTTTGATTTTTAGTGGCGCTGGCAGCCCCGGCTGAGCTGGCAGCTTCCGCTCGGAGGGCGTTTGCTTGCTCGGTCAACTGCAAAATGAGTGCACTGTGCGATTGTTCAAGTTCACTTCGGCGCGCTTCCGTTGCCGCGAGTTGCGAACGCAGTTGCGCCAGCTCGTCTTCGTAAGCCGAAAGAACGGTGACCAGGTCGCGTAATGAGTGATGGACGGCCGCGTTGAAGTTTACCTGTTCCCAGGTGAACCAATGTGTGACGCGTTTTAGCTGTCGCTTTAACCAAAGTTCAAGACGGGCAGAGACACCGCTGCGATTGCTCATCAGCGGCGGCAGACGATCCCAGGCGCGGCCGGTTGTGGTGAGATGAGAATTGATTAACGCGAGTTTCTGGGCCAACGCCTCGTTACGCGCCGGAGATTCGTTAGGCGCCGCAGTGCCATTGCCGCTGCGAGCGCTACTCGGGGCTGGCGCGACTGCGCGTTGTTGTGCAACTACACGTTCGCGAATCTCCCGCAGAATACTTTCCACTTCAGTTTCAACCATAGATTAAACTCTCGCGGTTAGGTCTCCCTCTGCCAGCGGCAGGGTAACGGAACTCAAGGATCGGTGGTGCGCGGTAACACTAGCATTCAAGTTTGCGATTCCTTCAGTCAACCCCATGCTCGTGACTCGCAGGAAAAGCGCAGCGTCGAGCCAGTCATACGCCTGCCCTTCGCGACTGTGAACTGCCAGAGAGATGGAATACTGATCGACGCCCAGCCAGCAGTTGAATGAGAAACTAACCTCCAGCGTTTCGCCAGCTCTCACGGATCCAAACTCAACCTGTTGTTCCCTGGTGTTAGTGCCGTAAGCGTGAATTCCATGTGAATTGCGCAGTAAAAATCCAATTACCGGATCTTCGACGTCGTGACGGAAGCGAACGAGGATACGCAAAACTAACGGCTCGCCTGTTTCGACAATTTCGACTTTCCCATGCTGAGCGTCGGCGAGTTCAGCACCAAGAATCTCCGCGCTGCCGTCGCCGTGGCGATAGGCGTAACTTACCGGCGGTAGATTTTCAGTTGTGGCGTTGTCCGCTGTCTGTGCTACCTGCGCCGACTCAGCTTCAAAGGCGAGTTCTCGTTCCATTACGATCTTCTGGTAGACGTTGAGTACTTCAGCAGGTTTACCGTCCGCAATTACGCCACCACCTTTCATAAGTATCGCGCGCGAACAGAGCGCGCGTACCGCGGCGGCGTCGTGTGAAACGAAAAGAACTGTCGCGCCGCGTTCATGAAGTTCATTGATGCGTCGCAAACAACGATGCTGAAAAACTGCATCACCAACGGCGAGAGCTTCATCGATGATCAGGATGTCTGGTTCGACACTCGCGGCGATTGCAAACGCGAGTCGCACGTACATACCACTCGAGTAAGTCTTCACCGGTTGGTAAAGAAACGGTCCAATTTCAGCGAAGCGCTCGATTGCCGGAAACAGCGCGTCAGTTTCGCGGCGCGATAGCCCAAGCAGGCCGGCGTTCATGTAGACGTTTTCTACGCCCGTAAACTCCGGATCGAATCCGGCGCCGAGTTCGAGCAGCGCGGCTATGCGTCCTTCATGGAAAACTTCACCGTGGGTTGGAGCGAGCGTGCCGGCGATGATCTGAAGCAGAGTCGATTTGCCGCAGCCGTTTGGGCCGATGATGCCGACAGTGCTTCCTTTTTCAATCTCGAAGTCGATATCGCGCAACGCCCAGAATTCCTGATGACGGCGCAGCAGTCCGCGCGTGAGCGACTCTTTGAGCCGGTCACCCGGGCGTTCGTAGATTCGATATTGCTTCGAGACCTTCTCGACACGGAGGGCCGCAGTCATGGTGTGAATTTAGCACAGGAGCAGGAGGAAGGAGCAGAAGGCAGAAGGCAGAAAGCAGACAGCAGCAGGCGGAGAGAGAATGAAAACAAATAGGCAGCAGGCAACAACTGATTGCCTACTGCCTACTGCCTACTGCGCCCTCCCCTGGTCTCACGGACCGAAGCGTTGACGGTATTCAGACGACAGCAAGAATGCCTTGACCATTTCAGCATTAACAAAGTTGCCGTTGAAGGCGTTCAGCTTGTTGAGCCAGAAGTTGAAGCCTGACGTATCAGGATCGCGCCGCAGGTAACCGAAGTACTGCATGGTTACGAAGGCCCGGTTGAACTCGTTTGAGGCCAACTCTTCATTTTCTGCAACCTTACGCAACACCGTGGCGCGGGTTTCCGTGGCCCCGTTGAGCCCAGCCACGAGCGCATCGCGGAAGGCCGTCTCCGTCGGGAAGTTGCCGCGTATCTCACCGCCGCCAAACTGCACGGTGTGGAAGTTGATATACGCATGTCCCGTTCGCAGATTCGTAAGCTGCGCAGCCAGGGTAGTGCCGTTGCCCTCAGGCGCGTCCCACTTGCCGCTGAAGTTGCCGCCGACGCCGCCGCCCGCCAGTGGTCCAAACGCCTGATCGTTAGGATTGTTGTCATTGAACGGACTGCCGAAGAAGCCCCAGACAACCGGTCCGTTGACACCTGGCGCGACGGATGCCCCCGCGTGAATGTGCGCTGCGATCAGGTTGTCGTTGCTGTCGGTCGTTTGTCCGCCGATGTCGATGTTGTTGATTGTGGCGGTGAAAGACATCGAGGTCTGCGCCGCGTTGAAGCGGAATTTTGCAGTTCCGAACGACGCGGGCCGCGGGGCGCCACCGGAAGTTGTCGGGTTAGTCGGCGGAACCTCCTGGGCGTTGGTCAGATTTACCACGAATAGCCTCTGGTTAGCCGGGTCAATACCGGCGCTGGCCAGCAGCGCATCTACATACTGAGCATTAGTCAGCGTCGCCGGATATTGGGTGACGAACTGAGGCCTGGTCACGAACTCGTTGAAGTAAGCTTGCTTGTTCGCTTCCAGTTGCGCGTCAGCACCCACCGCTCCAAACGTATAGTTTTTTTGCAACGCCTGTACGTCGCGTTCGAAGTTTCCATACAAAACTGGCGCCGGACTGCCGGAAGCATTTGAGCCGAAAGCGGCCCGGTGCGTCAGGTAAGCGAGAAAGCCGGTGTTCTGAAATTCGGCCGAGAGAAAGAAGGCTGCCGAAACGTTAATGCGCTTCATGTCTACGCAGGCAGCGTCACCGCAGGAAGTAATCTGGTTGACCCAGAAGGCGAGGCCTGCCGGATCAGGTTCGCGGTTCAGAAAATCAAGATAGTGTTGGCGAACGAAGAAAGTTGCGTCGTCGATGGGATTAGTGGTTGGCGCAACTACGTCGTTATCGGTAATAGTGACCTCGGCCTGGCTTGGGCTGCCAAGACCCGCGCCCGATCCAGTTACGTTTGAGAGTGCGAGATCAATTGTCTCGTCGCCTTCAACGAAGTTGTCGTTGACAACCAGGATGCGGACGGTCTTCGATGTCTCACCGGGGGCGAACGAGATGGTACCGAGCGCAATTTCGTAGTCACTCTTTTGACTGGCATGCCCCGACTGCGACTCATCAAAGGTGTTGAAGCTAACGCTGGCCGTTCCGGAAGCATCGCCGGCTCTCGTCACCGTAATGTCGATATGGCCGCTGCCTTCACCGATGGTGAAGTCGTCGGTGGCGAATTGAATCAGCGAGGTGGCGGAAGCGGTAGTTGGGTTCAGGGCCCCAAATAGTCCGTGCTCTTCTTCGGCGGTACCGGCGCTGAAGTAAATCGTATTGACATTGCCGCCCGCGCCACCGTTGCCAACCTGGAGTCCCCACAGTTCGTCGATAACGATCCCATTGCCGGATTCATCCTGAAGCGTGCCGAGGAAGGCTCCGGTGGTCGGGTTGTACGCATGAATGCTCGGATTGCCTTCGCCGAAGTTACCAATCAACAGCGCGCCGCCGAAGATGCCGAAGCTGGCAGGCGCGAGAGCGATGCCCCAGGGTGAATTCAACGCTCCGTTGTCAATTCCGAAAGTAAGGTCGCGCACGCCATTGGTATTGAATCGTCGCACGAAACCATTGCCGATTCCATCTTCATCGAGGCCGGTCATCGGATCCACTTTGGCATACGTCACGTAGAGCGAGCCGCCGATATTCTGTATGTTGAACGGGTGATAAGTGTTCCCCATCGTGTTCGGAATAGTGGGATCAGCGAAGGGAAAACTCGCGGGCGGCTGCAGCGCGAAGCTGGCGTCGTAAACGTCGATAGCGCCATTGGCGAAGTCGGCGGCGTAAAGATGGTTGGTGCCGTTATTGGCGAGGGCCAGGCCGGTATAAACGTGGCCGGGATGACTGGCTGCTATCACTGCAGTGGTTGATCCCGCAGCGGGAGCGTTAGGATCCCAACCGGTGATGTTGCCCGTTATCGAGGCAAACAGAAAATTTGCCCCGCACGGTGCGCTGGCACACGCGCCCGGTAGCACAAAATCCGTCGCTGTCGGACTAGCGACTGTGCCGGTCGGCAGCCCGCCGGGAATAGTTATTGTTTGGGGGCTGGCATTAAGCACTACCGGAGTACCGGCCGGCTGGTCGCCGCGAATGAGTTGGGTCGTACTCGTGCCGTTGTTGGAGACCCAGAACGGACTGCTTGCCGTTGCGGTGACGCCCCACGGATTGACCAGAAGCGGATCCAACACGGGGGCAAACCCCGGGATGTCACTAACAAAATTTGTTTGACGATAAGCCGAGCCCGGTGGAATCACCGGAATGTTTGGCGCCGGATCCTGGGGAGTTGCGGACCGTTCGGCCAGCGGTTTTGTCGCGGTGGGTGCCAAATGCCCTTTCGACGAAACAACCGGAAGCATCAGTGAATAGAGGCATACGCTCAGAACAACACTGATCACCGTGCGAAGCTGACCGTATCTGGTGGACTGCGAGCGAAACATATAAACCCTCCTGATTTGGCTGACTTCTAACTTGGCTTTTGCTGACTGCAAAAGCAAAGAAGTTTGGAAAGTTGAACCCTGAACCGTTGGCTGGTTAGCGGAGCAGTGTGCTGGGTCACACTCGTTCGCAGCATCCTCCAGCACAGAACGACCCCGATGGGGACGCAAATGCTTTGTAAATAAGGGGGAATGCCGAGACTCTAAGCCCCTCTTGAGAGGCTGTCAAGATTTTTGTTAACAACTTCTAAGCAACGAGTAATTGCTGTCACGCATCCTCATAACCGTTAATTCTTCTTGAGCTTATGGCAACTTGCGGTAAGCATGATCTCTGCGTAAAATGTCGGTTCTTTTAACGTCGGGTGACGACTAGCAGTCTCTCACCCACGGTTTGCTGCCTGGCTCCCCGGGGCAATCTAGTCTTAATTCATCCGCGTCCTTATCTCGGAGGGTTTTTGTGAAGTTTGGTTCCCGCTTTCAGTGCGCTGTGGCTGGCTTTGTTCTGGTCGTAAGCGCATTTTCTTATGTGCTGGCTCAAACGGCGAGCCCGACGCCCGATCCATTTGTGGCGCAGGTCACGTCGAGTCCCACAAGTTTCGTTTCAGTGGCCCGCGACATTTCTGCCAATGGCCGCTTTGTCGTTTTCGATTCAAACGGCGATTTGGACACGCAGAACCGGCGCAACGCTGACGGCAACCGCGAGGTCTTTCTTTTTGACTATGCACAACGCCGCATCTTTCAAATAACAAATACCAAGAACGTTCAGAAGCCACCTGCCAGTCCGACACCAACTCCGACGCCCACTCCAACGCCGAGTCCGACAGCGAGTCCGACGCCGACGGTGGATCCGACACCTGCAGATCCCGCACAGGTGAAGGTTGAAATTAGCAGCACTCGTCCGGTTATTAGTCTGGAGCCGGCACTTATGGCTGGTGGTAAGCGGGTTTACACAATTGTTTTCACTTCCAACTCACCCGATCCGTCGAATTTTGACGGGACTGACAGCGCGGCATTTGCGACGGATATCAATCAGGAGATTTGGGTTTATCGGTTGCCTCAGATTGATGATCAGTTTGATTTATCAAGTGGTGACGATATTCCACTTACACCTCTCACCGGGGGGACTTTCAGGCGGATCACCGATACGCCGTCGAGCCGTGTCCCACGCCTTGGAGCAAACCCGCCGGACATAATCGACGATAATCGCGATGTAACGATTAGCGACGATGGCAATACTCTCGCGTTCATCTCAACACGCAATCTGGTTCCACCGGCGAATGCTTGTTCGAATCCTGAACTTTTTCTTGTTCGCACCACTGGGGGATTTGCTGACGGAACAAACACGTTAGTGCAAGCGACGACTACTCAAGTCCCCAATTGTGGAATTGGTAGCAGCTTTCAGCAAAATCCTTCTCTGTCGTCCAACGGTTCAGTTGTATCCTTTTTGTCGACTGCAAACCTTGCGACCAACAATACCGATAAAAATCCTGAAGTATTCGTGGGAGATTTCTCTGGTTCAGCGTTTGGCAATGTTCGTCAGATAACAAAAACCCAGGGAGGCACGGCCAACCGCCTAACGTTCGGCCGGCGCTTAAGTAGAGACGGCAAATTTGTCGCGTATGAATCAAGGGCCGAGGACCCCACAGCCAACAGCGCAACGAACAATCCATTTTTCGCCACGTTCGTCTCAGACGTTCCGGTCGACACGATGACCAACAGCGTCGCGAAACGCGCGGCGCCACGCGCTGCTGCGGATTCCCAAATCGGCGACGTCCCCAACCAAAACCCGACGTTTACTGACTACGATAGTTCGCTCGCACCACACAGCTTGATATTCGTTTCGGCCCTGAACTTCAAAACCGATGGGACTTTTCCAGCTGCCGATCAAGACAGCACTGGTTTGAATTCAGTGCCCAGCGGCAGCGTAAGACCCAGCCAGGTATTTTTGACGCAGGTACCGGTGACGACCTCCAGCACTTTCAGGAGGCTAACAAAGATTCCACCGGTTGGCTTTGCGGCAGAGTTTCAGCCGTTCGTCGGCACCACGCAAAGGCGCATCGCCTTTACTTTGCCAGCAGTTGAATTGGGTGGTGGAAATACGATCACCAAGGGCGGAGTAAACGATTTCTCATCTGAGATTTATTATGTGCTCACGCCAAACATTAATGCAGAATCGACTGCTGAGCTTAAGTTTTTCACCGGAGCCAGCAACTGGGGTCCATTTGCCAGTGCCTCCCCAGCTGCTAGTCCAACACCAACCCCTTCGGCTACGCCTACGCCGACGCCCGGCATTATACCGGCCGGTTTGGCGCCTGGTGAGTTGAGTGTCGTTCAATCGACCGTTGGCCTGGCGGCCTCAGACAAAAACGCGGGGTTGACCAGCGGCCCTGAAACAGGTCGCACTCCGATACTTCCAATTGAACTTAACGGCGTCTCAGTTTCTGTCAACGGCGCGGCAGCTGGATTGTATTTTGTTGGCGACGCACCATCCGAAGGCGTCACGTATGTCACACCGATTGGTTTGAACGGGGTAACAGCCCCAGTTGTCATAAACAACGCGGGCACTGCTTTCCGTGGCTTTGTGCAAATAGTTCCGGCTCAACCCGACATCTTCAACCCGCCAACAAATGGACCCGGCGGTGTTGCGATGGCGTGTAATGTCACCGCAACTGGAATGTCTGGTTCTGGTTGCATTACGGGACCCTTCAAAGTGACCTCGGCGGACGCCGGCGGTACACAGGTGCCGACGAAGCTGGAAATCTGGACAACCGGAATGCGCTTGTCCTCAGCCAGCGAGACAAAAGTCTCATTTATTTCAGGCATGACCACGATCGATGTAACTCCCACTTTGGTTGTTAATAACCAAAACATGTTTGGTTGGGACTTGATCACCATTGAATTGCCGGCGTCGCTCGCCGGCATGGCGCCAATCGACTACAAGATAATTGTGACCGTTACCAAGACCACCGCATTTACCAGCCGGGCAGTCGATACGGCTCCTACGATTACAATAATTCCCTAAGACCGAACCAGCGGTCGAAATGAGAACCCCGTTTTTGGCGGGGTTCTTTTTTTGCGGTCATAGCCGGTCGAAAGTGGTAGTATCCGCCTAGCTGTTCGTCCCGCCGCTCGTGCACTGCAACAAGCTCGACGGCATTCCTAAAAAGTTCATCTCCCTCGGCAAGCATGCGACGTCCAAATTCGATTTTGGCTTTGGTGGCAGTTCTGGCTTTTGTTGTGTCTGCCCGCCCCTCGTCGTTTGATATGCCAGCGCCTGCTCAGGAAAAACCAATCAAGTGGCCGAGCCGGACTATTCAAATCGCAGTTTCAAGTTCGCTGACAGAATCGTCCCCGGCGGTAAAACCGGATAGCGATGTCCTCGGTGCACTGCGTCGCGCCCTCGCCAGTTGGTCAAGAGCAGCGAACATTACGTTCATTACGGTCGCATCGAAGAGAGAGTCAGTTAGTCCACAGGGAAAGGGCGACGGCGTCAGTTTGATAACCATTGCCCCAACGACGGAGAACGTCGAACTTTTTTCCGAAGGCAACACGACGGCGCGGACTCGAGTTTTCTTTGATGAAAAAACCGGCGACATCACCGAGGCCGACATTGTTATCAATCCCTACCCCTATTCAGAAAACGGCAACGGTTTGCAATTCTCGACTGACGGCACGTCAGGTACGTACGATTTGGAATCTACTTTTGCGCACGAAATCGGTCACCTGCTTGGCCTAACTCACTCGCGTGTGATTGGCGCCACCATGCAAGCCACGCAAGCACTCAACGGCACGTATGGGTTGCCGGCTGTCACCGAGCGAAGCTTGAGTGATGCCGACGTGGAAGCTGTTCGTAGTCTTTACGGACTGCGCGAAGGAACCGGGGCAATTGAGGGCCGCGTGTTCATGAACGTCGATGGCGGACTGCAGCCGGCAACAGCAGCCCATATCTGGATTGAAGACGTCGATACGGGAAACGTGATGGCTGCGGGCCAAACTGATAGTGGTGGAAGATTCAGCATCAGTAGCGTCGTCCCCGGAAACTACCGCGCCCTGGTTGAATATATCGAACGGCCCGTTACAACTGAAGAAGCGTTGACGAGCCGCAGACCGGCTAAGCGCGAGCGCGCATTTCGAAGTGTAGAAATGCGTAGCCGCCTGAATGTCACCGCCGACCAGATCACAATTTTCAACTACACGTTGGTACCGCCGCAAAACGCGCCTCCTGCTGTGAACGCGCGGTTCATTGGTGCCAACGGCGATCTTTCAACTGTCCCAGTGCCGCTGGTGCCCGGACAGAAAGTGCTTTTGTATGTTGGCGGTGATGGAGTCGATCAAGTTCCGGGCAGCGGGCTCGTGTTAAGTTCACCGTTCCTGACGATTGATCCATCCACTTTGACCCTCGAGCGTTCATTGGGATCAACGCCGGTCATAAGTTTCGAAGTCTCCGTCGCGCCCAACGCGCCTGCCGGCGATTACACCCTCCGCCTCCAAGCGAACTCGGGTGAGCTGACCTACTTTGTTGGCGGCATCACCATCAATCCGACTCGCTGATAATCTTTTTCAAAATACCTGGCGCGTTCGAAGCCTGCGGTTCAGAGTTCAGCCTTTAGCCGGCGGCCTTCAAGGCAAACGGCAATGCAAACTAAAGTTTGAACTCTATACCGCTGCTCGCTTGTAAGCATTTCGCATCTGCCCTACATTTGCTTGCCGAATCACTTTCCATCGAGTCTGTCTTTCTAAACCGATCTTGCATGAAGCCCAGGCTACTTGATTACTTAAGGTGTCCTTCCTGTTTGGGTGAAGTCTCTCTTGAAGCGAGCGTCGTAGACGGCGCGGAGATCATGGAAGGTGAGTTGGCTTGCCGGCTGTGTAAACAATCCTTCCCAATCACCCGCGGCGTGCCTCGTTTCGCTGCCGTGGAGAAGCTCGAAGCTGATAAGGCAGCGACCGCCGAGAACTTCGGTTGGCAATGGCAGCACTTCGTTCAGGGTGACGACTTGTACGCTGATCAAATGTTGGGCTGGCTAACACCAGTGAAGCCTGATTTTTTTCGCGACAAAGTGGTACTGGAAGGCGGTTGCGGCAAGGGCCGGCACACACAACTGGCGGCCGCCTGGGGCGCCCGAGAAGTGATCGGTGTTGACTTGAGCGCAGCAGTTGAAACCGCGTTTGGAGCGACGCGCAATATCGAGAATGCCCATGTTGTTCAGGCTGATATTTATCATTTGCCGCTGGCCCAAACGTTTGACTACGCCTTCTCAATCGGCGTCTTGCATCATTTGCCGGATCCGCGTGGCGGCTTCCTGTCGCTGGCGTCCAGAGTCAAACCCGGTGGCCACCTTTCCGCGTGGGTTTATGGCGCTGAAAACAACGAATGGATTACCCGCTTCGTTAATCCGTTGCGGGAAAAATTCAGTTCGCGAATTAACCAGAGCGCGTTACTTCATCTTTCAAAGCTACCGACGGCTTTCCTTTATCTGGCGACCAAAGGTGTGTACGGTCCACTGAACCGGTCGGCTGCGGGTTCGCGTGTCGCTCAGCATCTTTTTTACAACGACTACCTGAAAGCTATTTCTCGCTTCGGCTGGCGCGAACAGCACACAATTGTATTCGATCACCTGGTGGCGCCCACGTCGCACTACATCAAGCGGGAAGAATTTGCAGAGTGGTGGCGGGAGATTGAAGCGCAGGACGTGACGATCACCTGGCACAATAAGAACAGTTGGGCGGGCTTTGGAAAGATCTAAAAACCTTTGAACTTAGTGCTTTGAGCTTGGTACTTTGAAATCAGTGTTTACAGTTTTGAATTCGGCTTACCGCGAAGCGGGTGAATGTACAAAGCACGAAGTACAAAGAACAAAGTACAAAGCTGAAAGTTTATGATTTCCGCACAAACAGCACGACGAGCAGTATGGCGACCGCTTTGGGAACTGCCGCGTCGCCTTGAACTAATCGTCTCGCTTGCCCGACGCGAGTTGGTCTCACGTTACAAAGGCTCAGTGCTGGGGATCGTTTGGGCCATCGTCACTCCGATAGTCACAATCTCAATCTTCACTTTTATTTTTGCGGGTATCTTCAAGGCGCGTTTCGGCCCCGGGGGCACGCCCTGGGACTATGCGCTCTATCTTTTCTGCGGACTCTTGCCGTGGACGATGTTTCAGGACACGCTGCAGCTGTCTTCAACCACCATCGTCAATCACGCCAACCTCGTCAAACGCGTCGTGTTTCCCCTGGAGACTTTGCCGGTGGCTCAGGCCTTATCATCGTTGGCAAACCAGATGTTTGGCACCGTCGTGCTACTGGTTGCGGTAGCGCTCGTGCGTCATGAGTTGCATGTCACGCTCCTTTGGTTACCGGCGTTGCTGATCCCACAACTGATCTTCACACTGGGAGCGGCGTGGCTGGTCGCCTCGTTGGGAGTATTTCTGCGCGACATCGCCCAGGGCATCACCCTGGTCTTGATGGCCTGGATGTATCTCACGCCAATTATCTATCCAGAATCGATCGTGCCGGCGCGTTACCGTCCGTTTATCAACGCGAATCCGTTCACCGCGCTCGTCCGGAGTTACCGTCTAATCTTTATTGAAGGCGCGGCTCCAGACTGGACTAGCCTTGCTTACTTCACCGCGGTCGCGCTGGTTGTTTTTGTGTTTGGTTACTGGTGGTTCGCGAAGACGCGACGAAACTTTGCTGACGTGATTTAGCGGGCTGTCCTCGACTTAGCTGCCGCATTTCCAGACACTACCAACACAATTCCCATCAGCCACCAGAACACCAGCGCTACTTCACCGTCACCGAAGTTGTAATTCACCAGAGAACTCGCGAAGAAAGCGGCGAGGGCGCCCGTAGCTCCGAGCAAGAGGCCATAGCGGTTCGTGTCGCTGGAATCGCGAAAAGACTTCTCACCGTTCGAAGTTGTGCGCCAGAACACCCAAATAATCCAAAACCAGAAGACTAATGCAGGAAGCCCACGTTCAAACGCTAACTGCAACGGCGTTGAATGCAGGTGAAGGATGTCTTTCCCCGGGAAGCCCCATTCATTCCAGTGTTCGTGGACTGAATCCATGCCGTGACCAAACAGCGGATGAAGCAGGATTCGGGAAAGACCAATTTTCGCTACCTGCACCCGCAGTGAAGAACTTGGATCGCCAAGCAACAGCGCGTGTTGCGCTCGCGTTTGCGAGACGACAAAGGCGCCGACTGTCAGCACCAGGCAAATTCCCACCAAGCTTATGACTTTGCCCCGACTACCTAGCGCTCGAACCGTAATTACGACAATGCCAACAGCCAGCGCTATCAGCACGGTGCGCATGGCGGTGAAAGTAATTCCGAGCGCCAACAGCGCGAATGCCAAGGCGGCCAACTTTGCTCGCAAGTTCAGACGGTGATTCTTAAAGTTTGCGACCAGCAGACCAAGCGCGAGCAGTGCGAGGATTTGAAGAATTTCGGAATACGTTTCGTAGTGTCTGGTCCAGCCAGATGCGCGAAAGCGATGAGTTGCCCTGGTTCCAACTAAACCCGAAGGAGAAATGCGCTGCTTGATCGCATCGCTGATGACTAACCCCGGACGTTCAATATGTTCTCCCTGAGAAATGATGCTGACAGTCGCTGGGGCTGGGGGTGTCCAATTTCTGATCGCCTCGTCAATGTCGGCAACTGAATGAATTCGCCGGCCACCAATTCTCCAGACAGCATCGCCCGCACGAATGTTGAGAGTCTGAAACGGGCTGTCAGAACTAACTGACTCAACTAAGACGCCACGCCCTCGTAGCAAATCGTAAACGCTGTAAATCGTTCCCGCGCAGCCCGACAGAATCATCACACTGACGAGAAAGACGACGATTCGCCTCGTGACCATCGCGTGAGTCAAATAAAAAAGGAAGATCACGCAGGTTGATTGGATTTTCGCAATGCTGATCCGCGGTTCAACGGAAAGAAAGGAAGACGCAACCGTCCAAAAGAAAAACAGCCAGATGGGCAGATCGAGTTTTGTACGTCTAAATCCGGTCTTACGCGTCACGACAGTGTGAAGCAGCCAGCCGGCGCCGACTATTGCCAGCGAAATCTCAGCCGCTGCGATGGAATGGGGCGCAAATGCGGAGTACAAAGCGAAGCCGACGATAGCCGCTCGACGCGCAACTATTGCCCATGGTCGCTGGTCGGTCGTTTGACTGGGATCGTCCGGTAACTGCTGGAATTTGGAGTCACTCACAATCGAGAAAAGACAAAAATGAAGTGCGTTGACAGTAATATTTTCTGCATGTTAGCGTAACCCTCAGCTCTTTCGCTTTAGAAAGATGTTTTGTAACCGGACGACAGCAGATCCCCAGTGTCCCACAACCCTTTACCACGTTTGACTCCGCTCCTATTTTCAGAGATACATAATACCCCTAATGGCTTTCGAAAAAGCTAAGGTCATCAAGGCTGCTGAAAAATTCCTTTCACAAGGAAAGATCACCGCCGCCATCAAAGAGTATCGTCAGATCGTCGATCACGATGGTGGCGATTTCACCACTCTCAACATGCTGGGAGATCTTTTGGTGCGCGCGGGAGAAAAAGAGGAGGCGTCTACCTGCTTCCTCCGGATAGCGGAGCACTATCGTGACCAGGAGTTTAGGCTGAAGGCCATTGCGATGTATCGCAAGGTAGATAAGCTCAGGCCACGGGATCCCGCTATCGCCAGGGAATTGGGAGACCTCTACGCAGCTCAAGGCTTAATTGCCGACGCCCGCGCCCAGTATCTCGTCGTAGCCGACGCGCACACCCGCAGCGGTGATACGAAGCAGACGCTGAAAGTACTCCACAAAATCGCCGACCTGGATCCACAAAACACTGAAGTCAGGCTGAAGCTTGCAGACGGCTACGTTAAGGAACGAATGCAAGCGGAAGCTGCACGAGCATATTGCGAGGCGGCAAACCGCTTACTCGAAAGTGGTCGTGCTGAGAAAGCGCTGGATGCCTACTCAAAGGCGCTGGAGCTGCGTCCACACGATCGCAACACGCTGCGAGGCTTGATCGCCGCGCACAGCGCCCTGGGCACAGCAGACGAGGCGGCTGAGATTCTGGAAAAAAGCGTTGGGGAGATGCCCGACGATTCGGAACTGGCATCGATGTTGGCCCAGGCCTACGTCGAAGCCGACGATCCTGAGGGCGCGGAGCGGGCGACTGAACTTCTGATGCAACAAGACGGTTCGAACCACCGTCGTTATCTGGAAGTGTCGCGGTTGTATTTCAAGCAGGGGCGAGAGAGTGACGCCGCGCGAGTGTTGGGGATAATCATCGAGCCTATGCTCGCCGGTCGTGAAGAAAGTGATTTGGTCGAACTAGTCGAAGAGTTACTGGCGCGCAGTCCTGACCACGTACCCACGCTGCGCCTGTTGGCGCGAATCAACTGGTGGCAACGCGACATGGAGAAACTGCGCGCGACTCTGGAACGTCTGGCCGAGGCCGCGGAGCAGGCAGAGTTGGTCGACGATGAAAGATATGCGTTGACGCAACTTGTGAGGTTGGTTCCGGACGAGCAACGTTATGCGAATCGCCTCCAGACGCTTGGTGGCGTTTTGGAACAACCTACTGGCGGTGCTGACCTGTTGGGTTCGTCGGATTCCGTGCCGACTTTTGAGAGTTTCGAGCCTGGCGAGACCGTTACTGAGCCTTCGGTCCAGCCGGAAGCCGGGTCAGAATTTGAGTGGAATTCGGTAGCTGAAACTGATGAGTCAGCTCACGCGGGAATGTCCTTTGCGGATTTGAACGAGGATGAGTCACCCGCAAGCGCTGATGCTGGCTCGGATGCGTTCGCGTTGGTATCTGCTGAACCAGAGCCGGCCCAGGTTGAGGTTAACGACGACGGCAGGTCCAGTGGTCAGGCGATGATGCTTCAGGAACTCGAGAGCGTCGACTTCTATATCACACAAGGATACACGGAAATCGCGCTCGACACGCTCGACATACTCGAAAAACAGTTTGGCCCGACTCCGGAGATTTCCTCGCGCCGAAAAAGACTCGCAGACCCGACGGCAGTAACCGTGGATGTTTCCGGCGCCGACTTGACTGCCTCGCTGGAGGCGACCGCAGACACGTTAGGCGAGATTGAGATTGACCATTCCGTCGTTTCCAAAGAAATCGCGGTCCACAGTGGTCTTGATTCGGGACTTGCCGAAATCTTCGAAGAGTTTCGCATGGAGGCCGAAGGTGAAGGTGGAGTGGCCAACGAAGATTTTGAAACGCACTTCAACATGGCCACGGCGTACAAGGAAATGGACCTGATGGATGAGGCGGTGCGCGAATTTCAAATCGCAGCGGGCCTGGCCAAACCGGGTGATGGCAAGTCGCGGTATTTCAAATGCTGCAATATGCTGGGCCACTGTTTCATGGAAAAAGGAATGCCGCAGGCCGCGGTGCTCTGGTTCAAGAAGGGGCTCAGTGCTCCGGGATGCAACGCGGACGAAGCCAAGGCCTTGCACTATGAACTGGGCGGGGCCTATGAGCAGATGGACGACTTACCGTCCGCTATCGCGGCGTTCACTGAGGTATACGGCGTTGATGTTAGTTACCGCGACATCGGCGATCGTCTGATGGCCTTGCAGAAAAAAGAGGCGAAGCAAAAGAAGGGTAAATAGTAAAATCGTGAATAGTAAATCGTGAATTAGTGATTAAAATTTTTTGGTCTCACTATTTACTATTCACTATTTACTACCCACTAAAAGCAGATGTCGGCAGCAAAGTTAAGTGTCATCTTCTATATTATTCTCTGCCTTGAAATTGGCATCGTCTTAACGCTGCTGCCATGGATTCCGCAGGGCACGCTGGGTCTGAGCGACTGGGGCAACAATTATTTTCTCTTGTTGGCGGCTCGCAAGGCTGGACCCGCGCTAGTGACGGTCGTTGGCTCGGGTTGGATGCGCGGCGCCGTTACCGGCGTAGGTCTCCTGAACATCGGGATTGCTTTTTGGGAGATATTGCATTTCGGCCAAACCGTCCGCACACTTCAGGAAAGCGCAGACTCTCCCGCGAACGCTGAGAAGAATGCCAAGCAGCCAGTTCCAGCAACAACACCCGCTGATTTACCTCATCACGAGCGGGGAAACGACTGAGCAAACAACGCCCGCCACTGAAGACTTCGCAGATTTATTAAAATTGGTTCACGCTGCAGTTGTCGCCGGGATCGACCTGGTACAGATCCGCGAAAAGCAGCTTACCGGTCGAGTGCTCTTCGAACTTTCAAAGAGTGCTGCCGAAATCTCGCACGGAACCGCGACAAAACTTCTCATCAACGATCGAGCTGACATTGCCGCGGCCGCCGGAGCAGATGGTGTCCACTTAACTACGTCGTCGTTGCCGACGCCGGCAGTAAGACAAACTTTTGGCGAGGAATTTCTGGTTGGCGTCTCTACGCACTCGCTCGAAGAAGCGAACGCGGCTCGTGAAAACGGCGCTGACTTTGTCGTCTATGGCCCGATTTTTCATACGCCGGCTAAAAGCGAGTACGGTGACCCAAAGGGAATCGATGGTCTCGCCAACGTGGCTGCAGCGCTCGCGCCCTGTCTAGTGCTGGCGCTGGGAGGCGTAACTAAAGACACAGTCGAGGCCTGCCTCAACGCGGGCGCACGAGGCGTCGCCGCGATCGGTATGTTGCAACAAACGGATCGGCTCGCAGAGTTAACCAAAAAGGTTCACGCGATGACGTTGAAGACGAAACGCTGAAATATGTCGAGCTCGATTGCGCTAACAATTGCTGGCTTCGATCCAACCGGTGGCGCGGGTGTATTAGCGGACGCAAGGACGTTCACGGCGTTTGGGATGGAACCTTTTGGCGTTATTACCTCGCTCACTTTTCAGAGCCCAACCAGCTTCTTCGGGGCTGAACATCAGTCACCCGATACTATTCGCCGCCAGCTCGAGTCCCTGGTCGGGAAATCCGAAATTGCCTGCGCCAAGACCGGCATGCTGCCCACGCGCGAAGTGGTGGTGGAAGTTGCGCGTTTATTTCGTGAGTTCAAATTACCGGCTCCGGTCGTCGATCCGGTCCTGATTTCGTCGTCGGGATTCCGATTGATGGATGAAGACGCGATCGAAGTTATTGTTGCTGACTTATTTCCACTGGCTCAACTGGTGACTCCGAACATTCCTGAAGCAGAGACGCTCGCCGGCATGTCCATCACTTCTGAAGCGGACATGCGACGCGCCGCGACTATCATCAGACAAATGGGTGCACGCTCGGTGTTGATTAAGGGGGGACACTTAGATCAGGAGGCAGGAGCAGGAGGCATAACCAGGAGGCAGGAGGACGGCTCGGAAAGCAGACTGGAGACTGGCGATTCACGACTGGAAACTAATACCGAAGCCATAGATGTACTCGACAATGGTGGGACGATTACTGTGTTTCGCGAAAGACGAGTGCCGGGCGCGCAGCTGCACGGCTCGGGCTGCGTTTTGTCCGCAGCCATCGCTGCCGGATTGGGAAAAGGAATTAACCTGGAAGAGTCGGTCAGGGACGCAAAGCGCTATGTGTTCGAAAAGTTAAAGCAAGGCACCAGCGCTGGGTCAGCGCGTTAACCCTCAATCGTCACTTTCTCCATCTTTACTTCCGAGAGTGGTCTATCGCTGCGATCCCTGTCGCTTGTAGCAATAGCGTCGACCACATCCTGCCCTGCGGTTACCTGGCCAAACTTCGTATAGCTGGGGGGCAATGGATAGTCGACGTGCATGATGAAAAACTGTGAACCGTTAGTGTTTGGTCCAGCGTTCGCCATCGCCACTGTCCCTTTGCGGTAGGGTCCCTGATACAAGTCTGACTTGCTATCGATCTCGTCGTTAAACTTGCCTCCCCAACACGACTTGCCACCGCTGCCGGTCCCGGTTGGATCACCGCCCTGAATCATGAATCCATTGATGACGCGGTGAAAAATAATGCCGTCGTAGTAGCCGCTTTGCGCCAGCGTGATGAAGTTCTCCGTCGTCTTTGGCGCATCTGATTCGAGTAGTTCAAACTTAATGGTTCCCTTGTTGGTTTGCAGCACGGCAGTACGATTTGGCATGAAGCCTCCTGGTCTTTTGTAATGATTGGAGCAGGTGACAAGATACTGGTTTGCCAGTAGTTTGTCATCCGCCTGAACTTTTGCCGTGCCGGTGCAGGAGGATCACTCCAGTTGCCAGTTAAGCGTGGCAAGTTAGCGTTTGCTCGTATTGTTTGTTTGAAGAATATTGAAGGGAAGGGCTGTGATCAATGAATGTTTTGCATCTTGAATGCGCTGCCTGTCACTTGAGGCACGAGGCACAGCGGTTGCTCAATCTTTGTCGCGAATGCGGAAAACCATTGCTGGTGCGTTATGACCTGGGTGGGGCGCAAAGCACTTTGACAAAAGAATCACTGCCGGGCCGACGAGCGGATCTTTGGCGCTACCGCGAAGTGTTGCCAGTTGCCGATGACGCCAACATTGTTTCGTTGGGTGAAGGCTGGACGCCGTTGCTTCACGCAGAGAATTTGGGAAGCAAACTCGGGATGGGCCGTCTCTACATCAAGGATGAGTCGCTGAACCCGACGCAAAGCTTCAAGGCGCGCGGCATGGCGACGGCGGTTTCCATGGCGAAGGAGCTTGGCGCGCGAAAGCTCGCGGTTCCTTCAGCCGGCAACGCTGCGGGTGCACTCGCCGCGTACGCTGCTCGGGCGGGGTTGGAATGTTTCATCTTTATGCCTGACGACACACCGCGCGCCAACGTCATCGAATGCGAACAGACTGGCGCGCACGTGACGCTGATGCCGGGATTGATAACTGACTGCGGTGCTGAAGTAGCGCGACGAAAAGAAGCTGAAGGTTGGTTTGACGTTTCAACTTTGAAAGAACCGTATCGCCTGGAGGGCAAGAAAACTCTGGGCTATGAACTCGGTGAGCAACTCGACTGGGAATTGCCAGACGTGATCATTTATCCGACCGGCGGCGGAACAGGCTTGATTGGGATGTGGAAGGCGTTTGCGGAAATGGAAGAAATGGGTTGGATCGGCGCAAAGCGTCCACGCATGGTTACGGTGCAAGCAACGGGTTGTGCGCCGATCGTGCGTGCGCATGAGGAAGGGAAGCGGTTTGCGGACGAGTTTCCAAACGCCCAAACCGTCGCTTCTGGATTGCGAGTTCCCAAAGCCATCGGCGATTTTCTGATTTTGGATGCGATTCGCGAGTCAAACGGAACTGCACTGGCTGTTTCTGATGATGAGTTGATTGCGGCCACCGGTGAGATTGGAGCCGCCGAAGGAGTTTTTTGCGCACCGGAAGGTGCGGCCTGCTTGCCGGCGCTGCGGAAACTGATCGAGCGCGGCGAAGTAGGTTTGGATGAACGCGTCGTGCTTTTCAACACCGGCGCGGGTGTGAAGTATCTGGAGAGTTTCGAGCATTGAGCTCTCAAGTGAAATAGAGTTTGGAGGATTACGTACGTGAAATATTTTTTGTTTGCATTGTTGACGCTGCTCTTGTTGAGTTCTGCAATGGTGCTTGGGCAAACCAGGGAAGTGGTTTCCGCTGCGCCCGCCTCGCTAACCGCAGCTGACTCTCAAAAACTCGAAGAATTGCGTCGCGCAGGTATTGAAGCTCTTTACAATCTTGACTACGACAAGGCCCAGAAAGAATTCAAAGAGATAGTGCGACTTTATCCAAGCTCCCCTGCCGGTCCGCAGCTCCTGGCCGCCCGACTCTGGATCAAAACTCTTTACGACACGCGCCGCCTGCAGGCGTCGCTTTACAGCTCCGAAGGTTTTTATTCATCCGGCGACGACAAGGTTGACCCAAACCTCGTCGCGGAATTTCGCGGCCTGTCACGCGATGCCAAGCGACTTGCCGAACTACAACTCAAGCAGAACCCAAAGGATGTTGACGCTCTCGACTGGCTCGCCGTGATCGAAGGACTGAAGGCGACTTTTGAGGAAGCGGTCGAGCGGCGACACTTTGCGGCGTTGCGAGACGGAAACGATGCGGTCGATCATCATCGCGACGTTTTGAAGCTTGACCCTACGCGCATTGATGCCAACCTGACGATCGGGCTTTATGAATACGCCGTCGCCTCGTTGCCGCTGCCGGTGAGAGTAGTGGTTGGGGTTGCCGGTTTTCGTGGTTCAAAGAAAAAAGGCCTCGCGTTGATTGAAGACGTAATGAAAAATGGCCACTGGTCGAGCGAAGACGCGAAGACACTCCTGATCGTTCTTTACACTCGTGAGAAGCGATTCGCCGATGCGCTGGTTCTGGCGCGCGAGCTGGCAGCAAAATATCCACGCAACTACCTCTTCCGTCTAGAGGCTGCCGATGCCCTGGTTTCCCAGGCCGAAGTTGAACGAGGAAATAAGAATATCGGGGCTGCCGTCCTGGCAGAACGCGAAGCGTTTGCGACGTTTGAGGAAATCCTGCACGACCGCACCGTGCGCGACACAGTTTCAAGGGCGCTTGATTTGGTCCACTTCAAATACGGCGAAGTGTTATTGACGGCCGGTGAAGGCGAACGCGCCGCGAAGGAATTCCTTGCCGCAACCAGGGTTGATCACGCCGAGCCGAGCCTGGTAACGATGGCCCACCTTTATGCTGCCCGTGCCTATGACCTGGCCGGGAAACGCGACGACGCACTAGCCCAGTATCGCGAAGTCCTGACGCGCCCGGATATTTACGCAGCGCACGACGAAGCGAAGAAAGGCCTGCGTCAACCCTATAAAGTAGAAATCGCGAGCAACAGCCTCTAGCATCCCCGGCGCTTCAAATTATTTGTTAATGGAGTAATCGATGAGTAACGGTAGTTCTAAAGATGCCACCAGGGAACAAAATAGCGTGTTGGCGCCGCTCGAAAGGGCGACCCTGCGTTGGCTCGCGAGTCACATGCCGGCGTGGGTGAACTCCGATCACCTTTCGCTGCTGGGCTTGATCGCGATGTTACTGGCCGGAGTTTTTTACGTTCCCAGCGGCCGGAACCCGATGTTGCTGCACGTGGTGAATTTCTGCATTTTCCTCAACTGGTTTGGCGATAGCCTGGATGGCACGCTCGCGCGCTATCGCGATCGCCAACGCCCGAACTATGGCTTTTATGTCGACCACATTATCGACACGTTCGGCGCGGTCTTTCTCATCGGTGGGCTGGCGCTTTCGGGATACATGAGTGAGCGCGTCGCTGCCGGAGTGCTCGTCGTCTTCTTCATGCTGGCAATTGATTCTTATCTGGCTGCCTACGCTCTGCGTGTTTTCAAAATTTCTCAAGGCAAGTTAGGGCCGACCGAAATTCGCATAGTGCTGATGATCGGCAATCTTTTTCTTATCCGTGGCTCGCACGCACGTATCTTCGGCCACCGGTTTTTGTTGTTTGATATCGGTGGCGTGGTGGGCATTGTTGTAATGGGTATGATTCTCGTTTTCTCGACCATCAAGAAAACGCACACGCTTTACAACCTTGAGCGATTGCCGGAGCGTGCCAAACCGGGCGACAGTTCCGGCCCGGAAGTTCCAACTGCAGAACTTCGGATTCACGAGAGTCCTTCCTGAAACTCAACTCCATGGCTCATTGGTTAAAGTTCAACGTGGTGGGATTGCTTGGCTTTGCCTTGCAGTCGGCCGTCTTGTTTGCGCTGACACATTCCGCATATTCAATCGGTTATCTCGCGGCGACCGCGGTGGCGGTGGAACTCGCCGTCCTCAATAACTTCATCTGGCATCAACGCTGGACCTGGAGCGATCGGCCCTCACGAACGCGCCGTGAAACGCTAAGGAGATTGGCGAAGTTTAATGGCACAGCCGGTCTGGTTTCGATCGTTGGCAATCTGACCTTCATGAGCATTCTGGTGGGACGGTTTCGTTTGCCAATTAATGGCGCCAACGCGATCACGGTGGGCGCTTGTTCGCTTATCAGTTTCTTCCTCGCTGATCGCATCGCGTTTGATCTAGGCGAGGCAGTTTTGACTCCCCTCCCTTTGGGAGGGGAAAAAGGGGAGGGTGTTAGCGCGCCTTAACCCCTCTCCCTTGCCCTCTCCCAAAGGGAGAGGGGATTGTAAGCACGTAGCTCCTACCGCTTGACGTTCTATTCTCTCCGCACGTACAAACTCATTCATGCTCGAGAACGCGCAAAACGGGAAGGCAGTGGAAACTCACGCGCTGATGCGTCAGTTTGGAGATTTTGTCGCGGTCGACAATCTGAATCTTGTCGTTAGCCGTGGCAGCTTTTTTGGTTTTCTTGGCCCCAACGGCGCCGGCAAATCTACGACCATCAAAATGTTAACTGGACTACTGGCGCCAAGCAGCGGGCAGATTCGCGTGCTAGCTCGCGACCTGTTGACGCAGCCGCTGGAAGTGAAAAGCAGGATTGGCGTGGTGCCGGAAGATTTGAATCTCTTTGAGCGCTTAACGGGTCCCGAGATGTTGTCGTTCACCGGCAGAATGTATGGCGTGCCGCGCGCCGAAATCGCACAACGTTCGCAGGAACTACTCGACTTGATGGAGCTTACCAACGAACCCAAAAAGTTGATTGTCGAGTATTCACACGGGATGAAGAAAAAGCTTTCGCTGGCGTGCGCGCTAATTCATCGTCCGGAAATTCTGTTTCTTGACGAGCCGTTCGAAGGCGTTGACGCGATCGCCTCACGCACCCTAAAGGATTTGCTCTCGCGATTGACCGCGCGCGGCTTGACCGTCTTTCTCACGTCGCACGTGCTGGAGATTGTTGAGCGGTTGTGCAGCGATATCGCCATCATCGCGCAGGGGAAGTTACTGGCTTCGGGTTCGCTGGGTGAACTGCGACAGGGAATTCAAGTCGAGGATGGCACGGGAACTACTCGACCAGTTTCGCTGGAAGAATATTTCATCCACGTGGTCGGCGGTGAACGGAATAAGGGTGAAGAAGAAGTGCTGCAGTGGTTAGGGTAAGTCACTACTTGCGGTAGTGGCCTAATTTCCGTTTTCTATGTGACATGTCCCTGTCCCCTGTGTCCCTCTGGTGGAAAATGGTCAGCAAAATATCCACCACTGAGGCCCAGAGTTCACAGAGGAGGCACAGAGAATTTCAAATTCGAGTACTACCCCACTTGCGAATTTATTGACAAGAAATCTTGCAAGGAATAGAGTGAGCGCCGACATCAGAATCGCTGTTCTTTCCCACTAGTCCTCGCCCAGCTGGCAATACTGCCGGTTGGTAACTAGCAAACCCAGTTCTTTCTCGCAGCTCAAAAGGAGTCCCCCATGAAACTCAGATTCTTTGTCTGCGTTGCGGCCTGTTTCTTTTTCCTACTGACGGCAAGTTTCATCATCACTTCGGAATCTGCCGGCAAAACAAAAGTCAAAAAAAGGACCAGGGGACCGCGAGCGGCAGCGACCCAGCACGTCTCTCACTGCGCGGACCCCGATCCGGCCCATCCTTCAAACTGCGATATCCACCAGGCATTCAATGCGGGCTGCCCGGTCCCCTGGGATGGCGCCGAAAGTCACGACATTGACGAGAATTGTCCTAACGAGGGGTGTGCTACGAGGGAATCGGATAAAGCGCAAAACAGGATCAAGAATAATGTCTGTGCTACCGGTACTCCCGTTGAAATCGGTTTCACCTCGATCGACAAACTACAACGCGCGGTTGACCTGAAGGTGCAACACCATGAACTTACCTACGGCAGCACCGGACCACCGCAACCCGCCGATCGCAACAAGCTGAAAAATCTGGCTTCGGTTGACCGCAACAACCACGCTATCACCCTCGGTGAGGGCGACCTCGTCACGCTGGATGCGTTCATTCTGGATGCAAAACACGATGATACTTTCCCGTTTGGTTTTAAAGGCGAAGGCGTCAACTGTAAGAACTCCCTCCTGGAATGGAATGACATCCACGTGGCCCTTGGCAGCAGTGCTACGGCGCACGAATGCGCCAGCGCCACCGCAGAAATCATCCCGCACTTTCGGTCGGCAGTTTGGGATCGCATTGACACAAATGCCTGTACCGTGTCTCACGTCACAAATCCGCTGCCAGTAAAGCACCTGCGGGTAAGAATCACAGGCCAACTGTTTTTCGACGGCAGTCACAAGCCGTCTCCATGTAGCGCGCCAACTGGCGGCGGTAATCCACTACGGCGATCAGTATGGGAGATTCACCCGGTCTATAAGATCGAAGTGTTCGACCACGGCGCGTTCATTTCGCTGGAAGATTTTGCGGCGCACCACTGAGACTGGTCAGGGTAGCTGGTTTGGATATCAGGTAAGCAAACTGCCCAGTTAAGGTACTTCGACAATCAGTTCCTTGCCGAAGGTGAAGTTTGGACGCTTGCGGCCTTTGAGATACTTTGCGGCAGTCTGGGACAAAGCGGTGATCAGGATCGGCAGCGCGATGGTGGCATCGCAGTTCACGTAGGCGCTGTGTGCACCACGCGCTAGTTTTCCATAAGTCAATCCCTCGTCAAAAGAGACAGCATTGGATCTGCCGCCGGGATGCGGTGTGTCGGTGGTGATCTGAATTGCGTACTTGTGTCCCTGGTGATGGTTCTTGAGGATAAAGGATGAGATTTCAGTCTGCTGTACAAAACTCTTCGGTGTGCCACCGCCGAGATTGATGACGCCGGTCAGGCGTGCACGCGCAGTGACCGCGGCCATGTCGAGGACGTCCTGGACATTGTCGAACATGAACAGGTTCTTTTTCTCGAAGCGCGCGGAGGCGATACCCACGGCGATGCCGCTGTCAGAAATTGCGGGACAAAAAATCGGCACGCGGGCTTTGTAGGCTGAAGTCAGCACGCCATCTTCAGTGGCAATCTCGGCCAACTCGCGGCCCAGTAAATGTAGATATTCGCGAGTGGAGTAAGGACGCGATTGATCAAGTTGGTTAGTGAAGCCAGCGACCCATTCATTTGCTTCACGGTACTCTTCATCGCTGGCCAGCAGGTCCCACATCCGGCTGATCTGTGACGCTTCAAGCTCAGCATCGGTCATGTTGGGATGGGCCTGGAAGTGATACCGTCCCAACGTCTCATGTAAGTCGTGAAACAAAAGCGATCCGGAAAGCACCAGCACATCAACAAAACGATTCTTGATTACGTAAGCCAACAACCGGCGCATGCCGGCCGGGATGAGCGCGCCGGAACCGGCGACGATGATGGTGGTGTTGTCGCCGAGCATGTCGAGCCAGATGCGGTGAGCTTCAGCAAGTTGGCGACCACCAAAGCCCGCGCCTTCCATCTTTTCAAGTAGACCAGCAACGGATCGATCGCGATCAACCTGAATAGGCCGTGTTGGTGTGGTGAGATATTTTGATGCCTTGGGTTTTCGCTGCGTAACCATAAAACTGTGGACCTCTCAATCGTGAACGTCAAAATAATTCCGCGCGTGATAACGAACTTAGTAATCGGTATGGCGCCGTGAACGTGCCCTCGCCCCGTTAACCTCAAGATAGGTGTAGGCGTCGTACCGGGATTCGTAAAACTGGGCCAACTCGGCCCCATCGGCTTCAGTCAACTCGCCGTCTTTGACCCTTTGATTTATTAAGCGGCGAAATCCGTCGTGCAGCAGACTCTTTTCGTAGCGCGCGCGCTCCGTAGCCTCGCCGACGGTCGTACCGCGGATTACTTTCTTAATAAGATAACCTTCGTTGTCTATGTAAATGTGCGCTTCGTGTGGTGTTCCGAAAAGATTGTGGTTGTTGCCCATGACTTCCTGATAGGCGCCCACCAGCAAAAACGCCAGGTAGTAAGTTTCGCCTGGAACCAGCGGGTGCAACTCAAGCACCTGCTTCACGTCGTGCAAGTCAACAAACTTGTCAACCACGCCGTCAGAATCGCAAGTGATGTCGCATAACGTGGTGTACTCAGTCGGCGTCCGATTCAGGTGATGGATCGGAACGATGGGAAAAAGTTGATCCAGCGCCCAATGATCCGGGACCGAGCGAAACACTGAAAAATTTGTCAGATACTTCGCGCAGAGTAGCCGTCGCAGATCGTCAAACTCTTCCGAAACATATTTGGCCTGCTGGGCATGCTTGTCGGCGCGTTCACAAACGTCCCAGAAGAGGACCTCGCCTTTAGCGCGATCTTCCAGTGAGACAAGTCCAAGGTTGAAAAGCGTAAACAACTCTTCGCGATGTTCCAGGGCGTCGTGATAGTACTCGCGATAGTTCTTCACTGTAATTGACGAGCGAAGCTCGCCAAGTTCAGTCACGACCTGCGGGTCGTCGTTATCGATTTCGATTGGCGTGATGTCTTCGACGACAGTTTCGATTTCGTCCTGGACGTTAGTGATGATTAACGCATGATAGGCCGCCAGGTAGCGTCCCGATTCCTGGATGATAGTTGGATGCGGTACGTTTTCGTCATCGCAAACTTGCTTGATCGTGTAGATGACGTCGTTGGCAAACTCCTGAGCAGTGTAATTGGCTGACGAGTCAAAGGCTGTTTTCGAACCGTCGTAGTCAACCGCCATGCCCCCGCCGACGTCGAGCAGATCGATCGGCACCTTCATCTGGTGGACCTTGGCATAGACGCGGGCAGCTTCTTTCATCGCGTTCTTGATGCGCTTGATGTCAGTTAACTGCGACCCGATGTGGAAGTGCAGCAGTCTGAGCATGTCGAGGCGGTCGGCTTCTTCGAGACGACGGATCACTTCGAGCATTTCTGTTGTTGTCAGACCAAACTTGGCAGCTTCACCACCCGACTTTTCCCAGCGGCCCGAACCCTTCGAGTAGAGCTTGACGCGCATGCCTACCATCGGCAACGGCCCGCTTTCGTTGCGGTCCGCGATGTTCAGCACGTGATCCAGCTCGCTCAGTTTTTCGATGACGATCACCACGCGTTTGCCGCAGCGCGCACCGGCGAAAGCGAGTTCAATAAACTCCTCGTCTTTGAAACCGTTAAGCACCAGCAGACTGTCCGGCGTTTGTTCCAGCGCCAGGGCGGCGTAGAGCTCTGCTTTGGAACCTGCTTCGAGACCGAAGTCGTAACGCGATCCTTCCCGCAGGTACTCTTCAACCAGAGACCTTTGCTGGTTGACCTTCATGGGATAGACGCACATATGCGCGCCCTGGTATTCGAATTCTCGGATTGAGCGACTGAAAGCGCGTTGTAGTTTTCTGACCTGTGCCGCCACTAGTTGCGGGAAGCGCAGCAATACGGGCGCGCCGATGCCGCGTCGGGCCAGATCGTCGATTATTTCCTTGAGGTCTGCGGAGCGGGGGTCTCCTTCGGCGGGACGGACAATCAGATTACCCTTGCGATTTACGTCAAAGTAGCCTGCCCCCCAATTTTCGATGCCATAGGTCTCAAGCGTCTGCTCAATTGCCGTGGTCAATTCGCGGTCTCCTGACTTGCCTGCAGAACTCTAATGTTGGTGAAACTTGAAGCAAAAGCGTAGTTGTGCACATCCCTGGCTCGAGTTAGCGGAAGATATCTTGGATGGGACGCTTAGGGGCGCAAATGTAACAGAAAAGAAGGGGTCGGTCTATAACTTTTTTGTTGAAATTGCAGCGCTTTTCCTATCCTAAGTGTCTGTTAACTCTTGGTTTACTGAGGAAGTTGTCGGTCTAACAACTGAAGGACTGGGAAGCGCTAAGGTTATTTTTGGTGACTGCACTATTGCATAAGGCCGGCCGAAAAGCGCTGAACGAAGAGAAGCATTTCCTTAACGTCGCGATCGCTGTATTTGTTGTCCTGTAACAGACTACGTTGTGAAGGCATCAATCTGTCCGTCGGCTTCGCTGGCTGGTTGAAACTGTTTTTCAGCGGTCTATTTTGGTTGCCGCCTAAGCGGCGCGGCGCCTAAAGCTCTCTACAACATGAAACCGAGATTTGGAGTGGCGAAGCGTCCGATGAAGGGGAACACGGCGGGCAAGTCGGCAGGCGCGAGACCGAACCAGAGCGCGAGAGTCGCGGCGTATTGATCGTTGGAAGTCGTCGGTATCCAGCGCCCGCGGTCGTCGGCATCGTCCGGCCCACCGACCGCAAGGGTTGGGTAGTTGCCGTAGAAATCTCCGCCGTGCACAGCGTCGCCGAGGATCAAGTGGTGATTTCCCCAGGCGTGATCAGAGCCAACGCCCGCGCCCGTGCCCGAAGGCTCGAAGGTGCGACCGAAGTCGGAGAGTGTAAACGTCGTCACCTGATCGGCGACGCCGAGATTAATGGTCGCGTCGTAGAAGGCTTTTAATGCCCTGCTCAACTGAAGCAGCAGCACATCATGACCATTAAACGCATTGTGCTGTGACGTATGGTGGTCGAAGCCTTCCAGTGAGCAAAAGAAAATTTGGCGGTGCACGCCTAAATTAGCGCGGACGCTGATCAACTTCGCAATCTGCTTCAATTGGTTGCCGAGCTTCATGTCGGGAAAGTCCGTCTGCCCCGCCTGCACTGGCGGGAGTGCGGGGTCCGTCGGGATCGCCTCGCCGGCACGGACGGCTTGTCCGATAGTATCCGCCGCGGCGTTCACCAATTTGCCGCCGCCGTCATTTCTGATTCTCTCGAACGCTATGCGTCGCGCCGCAAGGCTCCCAGCCGGGAAGTCTGTCCCGTAATCAACCCTGAGCACTTCATTGAGCCGGATTTCAGGATTGATGACAAGGTGTCGCGTGGCGACGCCAGTCGTGAATAGGCTCGCGCCTGCGGTCGAGATTGCCATCGGCAGCGGGGCCGCGCCGTTCACGCCCGTCATGAGATCGGAAATGCGGCCGCCCCAGCCCGTCTGACCAGGCTCAGTGGCGACGGCGGTCTGCTGCTGATTCACTTGATCCGAATGCGAGAAGAGTTGATAGGGGTGACCGACACCGCTTTGGAAAAGCGCACGCGTCAAAGGCTGGACCAGGGTTCCGGTGTTGCACAGCACGGCCAGTTTCTGGTTGTTGAAGAGCGACTGCAATTCGACGAGACTCGGATGTAGTCCAAACTTGAGGCCATGCCCGCTCGGCGGCGTGACCGGGAGCAAATCTGACTTCGGGATGGCCAGACCTGGGAGCGCGCGAACCGACGCGTAGCCGCCCGGTGCGTTGTAGTCGTCGTAAGGAATTATGGTGTTAGCGCCGTCGTTGCCGCCATCGAGGAAGACGCAAACGAGCGCCTTGTAATCCGACGTATTCGCCGCGTCAAACGTTGAACGCGCGAGCACGCGTACCAAAGAGAGCCGTTCAACGCTCGCCGCCAACGCCGCCGAGCCTGCGAGTGCGCAGGCCCCCTGTCGCAAAAATTTTCTCCTTGACTCACCCATAGCAATTCATCTTTGCACCTGATACTGCGGCGAAGTTAAGACCAGATAGACAGCCGACTGCGTGCGATTCCGCAAATGATTCGGATCAGAAGTCGGTACAACCAGGATGGCTTGCGTGATGGCGTCACGCATGGTTGGCGACATCGTGCCGTGCATAAGAAGCGCGTCAAGCGCTCCCACGAGTTGTACGGGGTCATCGGCGAGTGACTGTAGCGGCGTAAGATTGATAAAAGTCCCATTGGGCGTGTCGGCGTCGGCAAACATCGGGATGCTGCGAAAGCTCATCTGCGCGCCAAAGCCCGCGCGCGTGAGTGAGGTCGAACTCGAAAGGATGCCAAACTCCGGGCCTTTCAAGCCCGCCCCGGGCACGTTGTATTCCGATGGGAAGTAGCCGAAGACGGTTGTAGGACGGAAAACATCTTGTCCCATTCGGACAGTTTGGGGATTGAGATAGCCGTCGCTTTCGACAATGTTGTTGATCCCTGGACCAATTCCTCTCGCATTAAAGGCGCGGCAAATGTTTGAAATGAAGAGGACTGGCTCGCGCAGTCGTCCGTAGTCAGGATCGGTCTTGAAGTCGCCTCGCGCTTCCGGGTCGAGCAGGATCGCACGTACTACCGCCCCCAAGTCGCCGCGCGCGCTCGTACACGAACTGTCCGGATAATAGCCCGCGCAGTTGTTCGCGAAAACCGCAGCCACGCGCTCAACGTACGCCGGCGAAGGATTGCTTGTTACCAGCTGACGGATCAAGCGCTGCGAGATGAACGGCCCGGTGTTCGGATGGTTGAAGGCGTTGTCAATCGCCGCGTTCAAGTCCTGCAATGTGTTCTGGCCGGGCGGGACAGCCGTACCGTTCAAAAGCATCTTCGCACCCGTATCGTGGTTGGCCTCGATTACCATCATCGGGTCGATGAAATTGATTACACCCTGAGCGCCCGCGGGTGGCGGCGCGAAATACCAACCCGTGAAGACGCGCGCAAAGTTACTGATCGTCGCCTGGTCGTAAGTCGGGACGCGGTTCCCGGCAACATCAAGCTGAGGCGTCCCGTCGGCGTTCAAAAGATCCTGTCCAACCGAGAAGAGCTGCAAAAACTCGCGTGCAAAATTCTCGTTGGGTCTCTGTTTATTGTTCGCGGCGGTTCCCAGGAACGAACCCATCGCCGGGTTGAGCGTGGTCTCAAAAAGCAACGTGCGGAAATTGCCAAAGGCATTGCGGTCAAGCGTCTGCAGGTAAGAAACCATCCAGCTTGCCTGGTTCATGTCCCGACCCGAAACTGTGAGAATTTGGTGGAGCGCGAAGGCAACGCGCTGCCGCAGCTGATCGGGTTTGTAAAAGGCGTTCTTGTAGAACCGCGTCTGCAGTGGGTACATCGAGTAGTTATCACGAAGACAGTCATGGACACTCGCACCTTGACACCCCTGATTGCTGTCGGTTGGCATCAACGTCATCGTCGGGTAGCTCGACACTGGCGCCACGAGCTGCTCGTCGAGATAAGCCCTGAAGCCCAGCGCACGCACGCGCGCGACTTCTGCATTCGTCGGTCCCCACGTTGCTTGTTCGAGAAACCGGACGGTATCGGCTAAGGTGGCCGGGCCTGTGTAAGGGTTGGGCGTCACCAGAGGGCGCGGTGCGGGTGGTATCTCGGGCGCCGGTGTTGGAATCGCTCCCTGATCGTCAGGCGGCCCTCCGCCCTGGTGACCGACGGCAATGCGCACGCGGTTGCTGGTCATGCCGCGTAATGAAATGCGCAGCAGCACGTCCCCCGCGTCCGCCATCAACTCGTCAAGGCGAATGGTGATCTGTGTCAAACCCTCAAAGCCGGGGACACGGCTGACTGACTCAACCTTTAGCGGGAAGATGCGTGGCCCCGAGGCTTCCGCTTCAGCGGTGAAGGCGTTCGCGGCCTCTCCCGTGTAGAGATCGACGTTCATCGCAAAGACCGCGATGCGCGTGCGCCTGTCGGAACTAAGAAGTGACGGGGAGATAACCGGAAACGGATCGCGCTGGAGGGTTAAGGATTCGAGGGCAACGGCGCGGGTCGAGTTTGCCTCAGTTAACAGAACCGGGCCGCCCGAGCCGATGCCGCTCTGGCCAAAGCAAAGCGTACAAAAGGCCGTGAGCGCGAGGAGTGCAATGGGCAGTCTCGGGCGGTGTTTCGTGAACAAATGGCGCGGGCTTTTCAACATCTCCCACACTGGGTTGTTAAGTGAGACAGAACTGCAACCGCTTTAGCTGTCAGACCGAATGGGCAGCTCTGGCTTCAGGGAAGCGATAACTCTTATGCGCCCGCATTATACATTCGCGTTGACAAGTGAAGCTAGTTTTGGACTCGTCTTCTTTGTGGTAATACCTGCTTGAGCTAAGCTGAGCTATTACAAATGGCAGCAGCTTCGCGATTAGCTGGAAGCAGCAGATCGAAGCGTATAGAGGCCGACCAGATATTTCGATCCCACCCTTAGATGCTTACATTATTCAGATGATCAAATTCGCAGAAATAATTCTTGAAGGCGATCTGACGATTGTAAATTTCAAAGCTAAAATGGATGAAGTCGTAAATCTTCGAACGCCGCCTCAACTTACGCAGACATCTTGATGGATCAGAATGAATCGAGGGCACGGCATCGGAGCACTACCTCTTCTTCTTCGGTGATGGAGTAATTGTGTGTTCGTGGCAGTTAACCGGGGCCACCGCCGCGTAGGGGCCAAATGTCTATAGAACCAGCTCCACTCAAACGCAGAAGCTCAAAGCAGCGAAATTCTGCTGGTTTGTTATTACGCTCCTCAGGAGCTAAGAATTTTTGGCTGGCGGTTCTATAAACATTTCGCCGCTCTGCGGCGAAGCAGCTAAATCGGCATCAGGTTCCACCAACACACTTACCCCACCTCTTCTTCTTCGTCATTGACATTCGGATTTCCGTCGCTATAATGCATTCTTTTTTAGCGCGTCCGTGTAATGTTGT
This sequence comes from Pyrinomonadaceae bacterium, assembly GCA_035472495.1. Taxonomy (GTDB): domain Bacteria; phylum Acidobacteriota; class Blastocatellia; order Pyrinomonadales; family Pyrinomonadaceae; genus PSRF01. Next base: position 363,028 of record DATIPD010000015.1, read on the forward strand.
TTCCCTCGTTCGTACCTGCTGCGGGCTTCCAAAAATACTTCGCACCAACAACCACTCGGCGGCGAAGAGCAACCCCGACACTCTATAATTTCCCGCTCAATTTCGTCTTCTCTGTGTTTCCTCCGTGTTCTCTGTGCCTCTGTGGTCAGGGGTTCTCAAGGAATCTTAACCACCGAGGCACAGAGAACATGGAGATTTCACAGCGAGAAACACTAACCCTCCCTTTTGCCACCAGGAGAACTCATGAATGCTAAGACTGTCTTGAAATATGCCTCGGACCAAAGCGCGAAGTTCGTTTCGGTCCGTTTTACCGATCTGCCCGGCTCTTGGCAGCACCTGACCTTTCCCATCGGCGAACTTGACGAAAGCAAGTTCGAAGACGGCTTTGGCTTTGACGCCTCTTCAATTCGTGGTTGGGCCGCCATTCACGAGTCTGACATGTTGCTCGTGCCGGATGCCACGCGCATGTGGATGGATCCGTTCGCGCAAGAGCCGACGTTGTGTCTGATTGGCAACGCCGTGGATCCGATTACCAAGGAAGGTTATCCCTTCGATCCACGCTCAGTTGCCGTGCGAGCGGAGAACTATCTCAAGTTCACCGGACTCGCCGACACTGCCTATTTCGGACCAGAAGCAGAATTTTTTGTGTTCGACTCGGTTAAGTTTCACAACGAGCAGCATTCCGCCGGATACACACTCGACTCCGATGAAGGTCACTGGAACACCGGTCGCGACGCGAACGAATTTCAGGGTTCCAACCTTGGTTATCGAATTCGACCCAAGGAAGGCTACGTGCCGGTCCCGCCGACTGACACGCTGAGTGATTTGCGTTCCGAGATCTCGCTGACTCTGGGGAAGTGTGGCGTAACGGTTGAGTGTCACCATCACGAAGTAGCCACCGCCGGTCAGTGTGAGATCGACTTTCGTTATTCGACACTGCTCGGCACTGCTGACAACCTCCAGATCTTCAAATACGTAGTTCGCAATACTGCATACCAGTACGGCAAGGCGGCGACGTTTATGCCAAAGCCGCTCTACGGCGACAACGGATCGGGAATGCACTGTCACCAGTCTCTCTGGAAGGGCGACAAGCCGCTGTTCGCCGGCGACGGCTACGCGGGCCTTTCGGAAATGGCGAAGTTTTATATCGGGGGGTTACTGAAACACGCGGCGGCGATAGTTTCGTTTGCGGCGCCGACAACGAATAGTTACAAGCGACTGGTGCCCGGCTTCGAAGCGCCGGTAAATCTGGCCTACTCGGCGAGAAACCGCTCGGCTGCTATTCGCATTCCGATGTTCTCAACTAATCCCAAGCTGAAGCGGCTGGAGTTTCGTCCGCCCGATCCGTCGTGCAACGCTTACCTGGCATTCTCGGCAATGGTGCTTGCCGGTATAGATGGAATTCAAAACCGGATCGATCCTGGCGATCCACTCGAGAAGGACATCTACGATCTTTCGCCTGAGGAGCTGCGCGACGTGCCAACGCTGCCGGGCTCGCTCGACGAGTCACTCAAGGCGCTTGAAGCTGATCACGACTTCCTGCTCAAAGGCGACGTTTTCAGTCCGCAATTGATCGAGCGTTGGATTGGTTACAAACGTGACAAAGAAATAACTCCGCTGCGCATGCGTCCGCATCCGTTGGAGTTTTCGTTGTACTTTGATATCTAGAAGCTTAATCCAAGGTCCAAAGTCCAAAGTCCAAAGTCCAAAGCCAAGAAAAGACAGCGGACGTTGGACGTTGGACATTGGACTTTGGACAGGCGCGGGAGGAAACAATGAACAAAATCAACTGGGGCCGATTAATCCTGGGTGGTCTAGTGGCGTCGATCATTCTTTTTCTGACCGACGGTTTTTTCCACGAGAAGATTGTGATGGCTGACTGGCAAGCGGTGTATGCGGGTTTAGGCAGCAACGAGCCACATCATGAAGGTGGCGCTGTGCTCTACTTTGCCATCTTCGAACTCGGCAGAGGATTTCTCTCAATCTACCTCTACGCGTTGATGCGAGCTTGTTGCGGGCCCGGACCAAAGACCGCAGTGCTCGCCGGCTTTGTTGCCTGGCTGGCGTTCACTGTCACCGGCCCCGCGCAGTTTATTCCGTTGGGATTCTATTCGCACTCGTTGTGGTTGAAGGCGGGAGCGTTCCAACTAATCACCTCGATTGTCGGTGCACTCGCGGCAGGGTTTCTGTACAAGAGCGCTGAAGCCTGACGGATGTCGTAAGTCCTACCTAAACCAGGATTTGGGATTGAGCCACCTCGAGCGGAAAATTTTCGTGTGGTTTTGGCTTTATTCGTGTTGATTCGTGGATCGTTTTTATCTGGCGTCAAAAAATCGATCCACGAACCGCATCGGCTCAAACCAGTTTACGCTTACGCAGCTAAAGGTGATCCAGGAGTGCATTACTTTGGTGGTATTTACTGTTTTTGCGATCATTGCTTTCAACTGCGTTGGAACAACGTAGTTTCCTATGTGCTCCTCGTCGGCGCAGTGCTGTTTGCTTTTATGCGTTAAGAAATGGCTGAGCGTAAGATGTTCAAGTGCTAAGCACGGATGCAAAAGTTGCCGGATTGACTCGCGATCTTCCCGACCAAAAAGGCGCGCACCTCTTTCTTGAGCGCCTCGCCAGCGAACAACCACAAACCTATCAAAAACTACTGGGCGACGATGCGTTGTTTTCTGACGTGCTTGCCCTGGCCGCATGGAGCCCGTTGCTCGCGACAACTCTCGAACAAAATCCAGAGTACGTTTCCTGGCTGGCTCGCGAGCGCGCCGATGTGCGCGTGCGTACACTCGATCAACTCAAAGAGTCGCTGGCCCGGTTTGCCTTAACACACTCACCTCTGTCTCCCCAGGTTTTGTTTGCGCGGTTCCGCCGTCGCGAGTTGCTGCGCATCTATCTTCACGATGTACGACGGACGCAGACGCTGGTCGAAACCACTGAAGAGTTGTCGAACCTTGCTGACGCGATTCTTGATTATGCGCTGAGCGTTGCGCGTCAGAATCTCGACAACCGCTACGGAGCGCCACTGCGAGATGAAAAAGGGCGCATCGCTACAGCAGAGTTTTGTGTTATGGCCCTGGGAAAACTAGGTTCGTTTGAGCTCAACTACGCTTCCGACATCGACCTGGTTTTTGTTTACTCCGAAGACGGCACAACTGCCGGTGGGGCTGACGGCAAACTCAGCAACCGCGAATACTTCATCAAGCTTTCCGAGACAATTAGCAAGCTGGTCGGACATCCAGCCGGCGAGGGCGCGGCCTATCGCGTTGATTTGCGTTTGCGTCCACACGGACGTGACGGAGCGTTGGCCTGTTCACTCGACGAAGCGTTGCGTTACTACGCCACGAAAGCGCAAGCGTGGGAACGCCAGGCACTGATTCGAGCGCGAGCTGCGGCTGGTGCGAGCGCCCTGTTCGCGCGCTTTGCCGCTGAAGTTCTGCCGTCGATTTACCGCACGGATATTTCCGTGATCGACGCGCTCGCCAGCGTGCGTCTGGCCAAACAGAAAATCGATCGCAACCTGGAGCGAAGCAAACACGGATTCAACGTCAAACTACAACGAGGGGGCATCAGGGAAATCGAGTTTATCGCCCAGGCACTCCAGCTGGCCCACGGCGCCCACGATGAATGGCTGCACGTCGCGCACACGTTAATTAGTTTGGGTCGTTTGGCCGATCGCGGATTGATTACCGAAGACGAGCGGTCCAACTTGTCGGAAGCGTACACCTTTCTCCGCCGGCTCGAGCACCGGCTCCAAATGGAGCATGGGCTGCAAACGCACACGGTGCCCCAGGGACTTGAGCAGCGAGCGCTGGTGGCGCGCCGAATGGGTTTTGCCGGTCCCGAAGACTTTGATCGGGCGCTGCAGCAGCACACAGGCAACGTTCGTCATTCATTTGATCGCATCTTTGCGGAACATGGCGAGGACCCGGCTGGCACGGTTGCGCTTGAAGAAGAGTTGGCCGCCGCTGAGCGAAGTATCCGCCGCCACGACGAGTCTCACGTGATGAGCGTCGCCGCAAATGTCTTTGCTACACATCTGCTTCAACGCGACTCGGAAAAGGCGATTGACGCCCGCTCGTTATCCGTTCAACTGCTAGCCGTCGCGCGTGAGTCGGCCAACCCGCAGCGGGCGTTGATCTCAACGGCGCGAGTGGCGGCGTCGTTGGAAAAGTATGACCAACCACTCCAAGTTACCAGTGACAACCTGATTGGGTTGGTGCGGCTATGCGGTGCGTCGGAATTTTTTTCCGAGATTGTCGCCGGCAATCCAACATTGATTGATTCACTCGGAACAGAAAGCCTGCGCTTGCGGCGCCGGGATTATCGCGCCCAGTTGCGAGCGGCCATAGATCCGGAAAAAAACTTTTCAGCCGAGCTGGCGGCGTTCCGCCGGGAATGGTCCAGGTTGTTAATTGAAATCGGCGCTGAAGACGCGAACGACAGGATTTCGCTGGCAACAACAAACGAACTGCAAACCGAACTCGCCGTTGCCAGCATCAACGTGGCTTATCTAATTGCGCGGCGGGAAATGGCGCGTCGCTACGGACCGCTTGCCGGCGGCCCGCGTTTGAGCATTCTGGCGCTGGGACGCCTGGCCAGCGCTGGAGTTGATTACGGATCAGATCTCGACGTCACCATCGTCTACGACTCGCTTGTGTCTTCACCGGTGTCGTCGCTAACTCAGGACGAAGCTTACGCCAGGCTGTGTGAACTGCTGGTGGCCGCACTCTCGAGTGTCACGCGCGAAGGCTATTTGTATCGTGTCGATCTGCGGCTGCGTCCAAACGGAAAAAACGGTCCGCTGGTGATCAGTTCCGAAGGGTTCCTTGACTACGCCAGGCAGAACAGCGCGATCTGGGAGTGGCTGGCGTACGTCAAACTTCGGGCGGTGGCCGGCGATCTGGAGTTGGGAAAGATGATCGAAACGCACGCCAGGCACGCGATTCATGAACGAGCTCGCGCCGCGAGCGCGGCCGAGTTGCGAGACGAAACACGACACGTACGCGAGCGGCTTGAGCGCGAGCGGGGCACGAGCGCCAGTAGACGTCGAACTTCCCGAGGCGGTCGCAACCAGATCGACATCAAGTACGCGGCCGGTGGGATGCTGGACGTCTACTTCGTGACGCGTTATTTGCAACTGCGCGACGACGTGGCCGATGAAGGCGAGGACCGCTCAACACTTACTACTCTGGCGCGACTGGAAGCAAACGGCTCGCTCAAATTGCGCGATTGCGAAGCTCTCAGCGCTGGTTACGATCTGCTGCGTGCAGTCGATCACAATTTTCGACTGATCATCGGGAAGGTCGCGGCGCTACCGCCACCAGACTTTCCGGCGTTCAAGGAAGTTGCTGCCCGGCTTGAATATTCTTGCAGTGAAGAGTTGGCTGCGGCTTTGCACGAACGAATGACTGCGGTACGCGCCGCTTACGATCGGATCATGGGCGCGTAATCCCAACGGCACTCACTTCGGTATCCGCGTCTGTGGAGCGGGCGGGTGAAGGTGGTTTTCAAGTAGCTTCCAAAGAGTTGCGCGTCATTAGGCGTCTCGTTCACTTCCGCCAGACTCCTCATGCCAGCAGCGCGTACACCACTGATGGGTGGCCATCCGATCTTCTACAGCGTACCCGGCGCTTCCCGGCAGTCGCTTGACCACCTCGCGTTCTTCGTCGCTCAGTTCGTCCCAGGTTCGCAGTGCTGATTCGCCGCAACGCGGGCAGCTTCTGTTGGTTTTCATGGCCCTCCGTCCGACTGACAAAATTGCCAGTTTACGTAGAATTCTCAATCGTGTAACTTAGCGTTAGGTTGTGGCGCTTACAACCGAATGTCAAACCAGGGCATCAACAAATTGGTGGTATTGAAAAAACTAGAATCTCCCCGAAGGGGTAGTTAATGTTTCGAATCAAAGCTTCCTACACAGGTCAACTGGAACTTAAGACAACGCTGGATCGGGCGCGCGAGTTTTTCGGCGAGTTGCGCAACTTCGCCGACCTAATGCCCGGCATCGACGGAATTCGCCGGGAGTCAGGCGGCATCATGCGCTGGGTCGTGCGCGCCGAAGTACCGGTCATTGGTTCAGTCCAAGCAAGTTTCGCGGTACGTAAGACTGAAGACCGACCGGAACGACTCGAATGGTCGCCGGCCGGCTCAGAGAAGAAAAACTATCTCCGTTATGCCGCTGCCTTTGAGGTGCGCGGGCACAACGTTCTCATTAAAGTTTCGCAGCACGTAGAACTGCGCCGGGCACATGCTCGGGAGTTGCACCGTCTGGCGGCGTTAGTTGGCGAAGGTGCGATTAGTTCAGAAATGCAAAAGCGCGTCACTGAAATGATCAAGACTTTTCTTGAACGCGCGCAGCAGAAACTCGAGGGTGAGAGCGCCATCGAGCAGGAAGCGACTTAGAACCAAATTCGCCAGGACGCCGGGAGCGCCAAGTAAATTTTGAAAGCTGGAGACCTCCTGACTTTCAAGTTTTACTTGGCGCTCCTGGCGTCTTAGCGGTTCCGCTATTTACGTGGGTAGCTAATCATATTCGCAAACATGCGATACGCTCCTGGCAAACCGGCCCGCAGTTCCCGATACCAAACCATGCTGGTGTAGATGTAGTTACCCTTCCCGTATTGAGCCACTAACAAACCGCCCGTCAACGGTGCCTCGCCGGGATCATTCGTCGCGAACAGCGCTGCGTACTTTGGATCCCATTGCCTGGGATAGTAAAGCCCGCGCTCCTGGATCCAGTTTGCAAAGTCAGCTTGTGTGATTGCATTCGGGGCGGTCAGCAACTGGTGCTTTGGTTCCAGGAAAGTAATGGGCGCCGTCTCATCAGTCACGCGCTTGTCATCGAGGACTATCGGATAGGGCGCCAGTTGCGGCCGGTTCTTTTTCTCGTCAGGGTTCCACTCGTTGTCTTTGTGGTAGAAAACCAGCAGAGTCCCGCCGTTGTTCACGAACTCCAACAACTTTGGATTTGCCGCGATCAGTTCGTGGCGCGCTTCGTAGCCACGATTGTCGATGATGATCGTTTGGTAGTTGCTTAGATTCCCTGACTGCACGTCAGCAACACTGAGCGCTTGCGCGTCGACGCCCAGCGCTGCGAGGGAGTGTGCGAGCGTGGAATCAAAACTGGGCACATATCCCACGTGCAGATCTTTTGCGACTCGAGCATCTGCGTAAACAACCGGCACAGAGCGCTCGGTGATCTCGCTGCGGGCGTCCGCTGGTTCCACCGCAATCGAAAGTTCGCCTGGCGTTGGGCGTGAACGCTTGGACGGGGCCGGCGTATCTGCCGGCATTGCGCTCGACTTCAAAACCACTTCGCGAGTTTCCGAAGGGGCCAGTGTTAGTTTTCGGCCGGCTTCGAAGTGATGACCGCGACGATTACCAATCGTCAGATTTCCCGCGAAGGTTGAGTCGAGATTGTTCTTGAGCGTGGCGGTAAGCGAGATGGGTTGGTTCTTAGTCCCCGGTGTCCACACGTAGGTTGCCGGCGACACATGAAGGATTTCGACCGCCGGGGCAATATCGCGCTGCAGTCTGGCCTCGACAAAAAATCGCACTCCGTCCATTTCAACCTGAGCGACTGCCTGAAAAGTTTGTTCGCGTAACGCATCGTAAAGATGCTCCTCGCGCGGAACGGAGAATTTCGCGGTCGCCGGGGTGGTGCGATCGACGACTAGTTCTGTTTCGGTATTGGGCAGTAACTCTTCAGCGGCCGGAATCTTCGTTCCTTCACCCCAGCCTTGAAAGCGAAGCTCGTGAATTTTCACGTTGCTGAGACCACCATTGGCCAGCACAATCGCAAAACTTGTGCTGACGTTAGGGACCAACACTGCCGATTTAGATTTGAGCGACAGCGAAACTCCCGACGCGACTGCAAGTGCTCGATCCATCCGGTGCGCGAAGAGCAACACGCGAGTGCCGTCTTTTGCCGACAGCGCCATCACCTTCGGTTCACTTTGAACTTCCGCAGTCTCGTGGTTGGGAACGAGATCGAACGCAGCCTGCCAGTCAACCAGAGCACCTAAGACACGATCCGGACGATCGAGAAATTCAGTTAACGGCTTTCCTTCAATCTGGGGAGGCGCCAACCGCGCCGCCAATTTCGCGGAAAGTTCCAGGCCCGCGAGTGGTGTGGCGGCGCTCGGCGGAAACGGCGGCGTACCGGCGGCTTCGCGGATGAGGCGATAACGAGTCAGCGGAAGCTTGCCCGCTTCGACCCGGCGCATTCGCAGCATTTCGGCCATCGACTTGGGCCAGGGCCCCTGGGTCGCATGTTGTTGCAACGCTGTCAAAGCTTGTTCGGCGTAAGAAGTTCCGCGCACCGGATCAATCTCGTTCGGATCAATCGCAAAAATTTTGTCAGTCGCTTCGACCTTCGCGTTTGCGCCGAAGACGCGGACGAACAAACGTTCCGCTTGCCATGGCGTTAGTTGATTCAGTTGCTCGGGAAAGCGTTTGGGATCGGCAGCCGCGTCGAAGGCTTCGATGATCAGCCGTCCAGTGGCCTGGTGATGACCATGACCGCTGGTAGTGTCATGGTTGGTAATAATGACGTTCGGCCGCAACTCGCGAATCTTTAAGACCATTCGTCGCAGCGCTTCGTCATGGCCCCAAAACTTGAAGGCTTCATCTGCTGACTTGGAAAAGCCGAAATCTTTCAGGCCAAGAAAGAACGGCTCAGAACCCTGAATAGCCGCGGCGTTCCTGGTTTCCTGCTCGCGTATTACTCCCAACTCCTCGTAAAGTTCCGGCCCAACCGCGTTTTGTCCGCCTTCGCCGTAGGTGGAGAACAAACTAACCGTATGCGCTCCATCGCGTCGCCGCAGGACAGTCAGAGTTGTCCCATCTTCATCGTCGGGATGGGCGGCCACACACATGACGGTTGCGGTGTTGGTCAGATCAACCAGAGCCTGCTGTAGTTCAGCCTTGTCAACGGTCGCGTTGGTTGTTGTCGTTGGAGACGGAGCAGGTTCCTGTCCGTGCGATATGGGAAACGACGGAAAGGCCGCCGCGGCAAATAGCGTCAGGATTACAATTCGGGAAGCAAAACGTCTCAGTAGGTGGTTCTTCATTTCCAAATTCTTTCGGATGCCAGGGATCAGTTTTCTAAGTCAGTTCAATCTCGTAGCCATCAGGGTCAGACACATAGGCGAAGGGCACGCCCGGCATAAACTCCCCTCGCTTCTTCAGTGCGCCACCGGCAGTGACGACTGCCTGGATTGCCTGATCGAGATCAGCTTTGTCTTCGAGTTGAAAACCAAAATGCGTAATTCCGCCGCTGACGCCGGTCGGCTCATTATCATCTGATCGGTGTAAAGCGATGGTGTCGTTGGCGCCGGGTGTTTTGAGAAAGACGAGCGAGTCGGCGCCCCAAAATCGTATCTCCATACCAAAGACTGTCTGGTAGAACGCGAGCGAGCGCTGCAGGTCACTGACCATCAGATGAATGTGGGTTAGGCCAGCGGTCTTGATCATAAAATAACTCCGACAATTTGCTTTGGTCCTGGGTCTTTGGACTTTGGTCTTTGAAGCGCAACCTCGAAAACTGGATTAAAGATCGAAGACCGAACCTGATTCTATGCGCGCAACCGTTCGACGCGCGCGGCGACAAACATCAACGCGCCAATCAACACCATCAGCACGACGCCGTAGGCCGCCGCACTGCCCAAATTGAAGTCGCGCAACTCCGCAGCGATCGCAATCGAGATGGGCCGGTTAGACGGCACAAAAACGAGGACCGAAGCTACATATTCGCCCAGCCCAATCACAAAAGCCAACAACGTTCCGGCCACCGCGCCTGGCCAAACCAGCGGTAGAGTAACGCGGGTGAATCTTTGCCACCAACGCGCGCCCAGGCTGGCGGCGGCTTCGTCGAGAAAAGCGTCCACCTGCTCCATGCTCGCTTGAACGGCGCGCACCACCAGCGGCATGAACCGCAGGAAGTAAACAACCGGAAGAATCCAGAACGTGCCGACGAGGATAAACGAACCCAGCAACAACGACGGTTGACCGTAAGCTTCGGCAATTGAAACGGCGACGACGGTGCCGGGTAACGCCCACGGAACCAGGATCAACCACGAAAGCAAACGCTTCCATTTCCGACTGCCTTTGCGCGAGAGCAGCATCGTGGCGCAGAAACTCCACAGCAGCGCCGCGCCTGCTGCAATCCCAGACATCGACAAACTATTGAGGACGACTTCGCTGGCGCGCGGGTCGGAAGCAATCCTCGCGTAGTTATCAATCGTGTAAGCCGTCGGCAAAGTTTGTGTTGTCCAGTTTCCTTCACGTGCGAAACTAACGAGCACAAGTGTGGCCACCGGCAGCACCAGTACGACCGAAAACACAACTCCGCAGACGATAGCCAGCCAACGACTTTTGCCCGCGGCGATCGCCTGACGTTTTTTTGTCGAACCCTTCATTGCTGCCGCGGCAAACTTCCGAGTTCCTTCGTAACGTTGAAAGAAAAAGAGCGCGCTTAACGAAATCACCGCCAGCAACACAGTTTCAGTGATTGCCATGCCGGCATCACCACGTTGGCGGGCAGTAAAAATTTCGAGTGTCAGCACGCGGACGCTGCCGCCAAAGAGAAGTGGCGCGCTGAACGAAGCCATGGAAGTCATGAACGTCAGCAACGCCGCAGCGATCAGCGAAGGCGTTAACTGCGGCAGCAGCACACGTAACAAAACACGCAGGCGACCAGCGCCTAAACTGCGGGCCGCTTCGGCCAGCGCAGCGTCGATTCGGGTCAGGCCGGCGCCAGTCAGCACGTAGAAAAACGGGTACATCGTGTAGGTGTGAAAGAGCAACAGCGCCGGCCAACCACGCAGCGACCATGGTGATTGTTCGAGATGAAAAACCGATTGCACCACCCGCGCCAGAATTCCCGACTCACCGCACAGAAAAATGAAAGCTACCGTTCCGACCAGCGGTGGCAAGACCAACGGTAAGGCAGCAAACGACGCAAACAAGCGGCGCCCAGGAAAGGTGTAGCGTTCAAAAAGAAACGCGAGTGGGATACCAACGACGGCGCAGAACAGCACGGTGAGCACAGAAACGCCAACACTCGCCAGCAGCGATTCGAGCACGATCGACTGCGAGAGCGCGTCGCGATAGTTGCTCAGTGACCACAGCCCATCATGTTTGAGCGATGCGATTAAGACGTGAAGATTGGGGTAGATGACGCCGTAAAGGAGGACGAAGGCGACGATGAGAAAGAGTATGAGCGGGGGCCAGCCCAGCTTTCTGACTCTGAGGTTCCGAACTTGCTCGATTTCTTTCAAGTTGAAAGCCATTCTCGGGTGAAATCACCATCTCGAGGTTAGTCAGCTTCAGGTCAGGAAGGTGGGCTTGCCCCCCGCTCGCCCGCTCGGGAATAACCTTCTCAAAGCCCAGGTCACTATTCACTCTTAAGTATGGCGACTCGCGCCGGCGGCAGCGTCACCGTGCAATGATCGCCAACCGCGAGCCCATCCGCGGCCAGCGTTAGCGCTTCCAGTATCAGTCCATTCGCGTCGAGCCTCAGAGTAGTCGTGGCGCCCACAAAGTTGACGTCGCGCACAACTGCCGGGAGGACGTTTTCTGAACCAGCGTCTCCGTTCGCGATGACGACGTGTTCCGGGCGAATAGCCAGAACGCAAGGCTGGTTGAGTGGCACCAGGTCTCCTTTGTCTACCGGAATACGAATGATGTGTCCGCCATCGAGAGTCTTGAATTCTCCGAGGCCAGACTTGCTTGAACTCAGGCGCATCACGCGAATCAAATTGTTTCTGCCGAGGAATTTTCCTACCGAAAGTTGCGCGGGATGTTCGTACAACTCGCGCGGCGTCCCCGTTTGCAGGATGCGTCCGCCCACCATCACGCTCATCCGATCGCACAGCGCAAATGCCTCTTCCTGATCGTGCGTGACGTAAACGGCAGTTAGACCGAGACGGGCAACTAGCTCGCGCAGTTCGCCCCTTGTTTCCTCGCGCAGAGTCACGTCGAGATTGGAGAGTGGCTCGTCAAACAACAGCAATGCTGGTTCAATGGCGATGGCCCGAGCGATTGCTACGCGTTGCTGCTGTCCCCCGGACAATTCGTCGACGCGACGTTTTTCGTAACCCGGCAACTGCACAAGTTCCAGCGCGCTTTTTACGCGGTCGAGAATTTCTGGTTTTGGTTTGTGCCGCGCTCGCAATCCGAAAGCGACGTTTTCAAAGACGTTCAGGTGAGGGAACAGTGCGTAGTTTTGAAAGACCATCCCGAAGCCGCGTCGTTCGGCGGGTAGGTTAGTAATGTCGTTGTCGTCGAACTCAATCGTGCCTGCGTCGGGAATTTCCAGACCGGCAATCATTCTTAGCGTCGTTGTCTTGCCGCAGCCGGAAGGACCGAGTAAACCAAAAAACTCACCGCGCTCTACATCAAGAGACACCTCAGCGACCGCAGTCGTTGAGCCAAAGTGCTTTGAAATAGTCTTGAGAGACAGCAGCGTCATACGTTTGCGCTCTATGCGTCCTCAGTGCTTTCCGGTGCCTCGGTGGTAAAAGGCGAGTCCCGCAACCACAGACACGGAGAACACTGAGTTCACACAGAGGGATGATTCACTTCTTGCTTCTGCCGCGAATGTCCGTGTCCCAGTAACGCAGCCAGTCGCTTGTTTGTTTGCGCAATAACTCCCAGTCGAGCGGCATCTCGTTAATGGGTTCGTTCATCCATGCCGGCAACTGCGAGCGGTCAATATCTGTGCGAACCGGCATTCGATAGTATTTCTTTGCGGCAATCACCAGGCTTTCCTGCGTGGTAACGAACTCATAAAAACGTTTAGCTTCCTCTTCGTTTGGGCTGCCGCGTACGATCGCAATTCCGTCTCTGATTACAGGCGTCCCACTGGCCGGAAACACGTAACCGATCGGCAATCCTTTTTGTTCTTTGTAAATCCAGACGTCCGGCAGGTTCCACAGACTGACCAGCCCTTCGCGTCGCACCAGCTTCTGCATCAGCAGCGTGCCGTCCGCAGTGTACTCGTGCACGTTCTTGTCTAGTTGACGCAGCCAATCATAACCCTTGTCTGGCGTTCCGGTGTCTTTGTAGAAGCGCCAGATCATCGCCCCAAAGATCGCGCGCATCGAATCAGACGGGTTCGGGTTCCTGATCAGCACCTTATCTTCCCATTTTGGATTGAGCACGTCGTCCCAATCTTTTGGTACGTCCTCGGGCTTAACCGCGGCGTTGTTGTAAACGATTACTTCGGGCGTTTGATAAGTGCTGTACCAACGATCCTGACTGTCATGACTGGAAGCCGGGACCTTGTCTGCCCAAGTGGGCTTGTACGGCGTAAGCAGGTTTTCTTCGGCGGCCGTTTGAAAAGTTGTGTGAGCGGCGCCCCACCACAAGTCAGCTTGTGGGCGATTGCGCTCGGCGCGAATGCGTTCAAGAATCTCGCGGGCGCCCATGTCAAAGGGTTGAACTTCGACGTCAGGATGCTCGGCCTGGTAGCGCGCGATGAAGTCTTTTAGTAAGTCCTGACCATGCGGGGTGTAAATGAGGAGTTTGCGCTTGGACGACCCAGAGCGACACGAGAACGTGAGACTCGCAACACAAACGACAGCAGCTAGCAGACAGATTTTGACACGCATCGAGTTTGATTAACTTGTCTAATATGAAGCGCGGGAATGCTAGCATATACTTTCAAGACGCCGCGACTGACGCTCAGATGGATTGGTGAGCTTGATCGAGGCCCCCACACAGTTGCTCTAAACCAAACCGAATTGGGTCTAACACAATGGTGCCTAAGCCAAAAAAAGGACTAGTCAAACGAGGGGCGTGGGAAGTCACCAAGAAACTTATCAAGGCGATTCCCATCATTGGCACTGTGTTTACAGTCGGGATGGCGGGCCGAGATATTAAGAAGAAGGGCCTGGTCCCCGGGGCGGTTCACGTTGGGCTGGATGTGACGCCTGTGGTTGGTACTGCAAAAAACGTCGTCGAAATCTTCACCGGCGACATCATTCCTGATAAGGCTCCAAAGACAAACATCGAGCGTAAGGCCCGATCATAAAGGCGATCCCGTATCCGCAAGCGCTTCTCTTTGGAGTGCGGCGACAGGTCGCCGCACTTCAAAGAGTTGAGTGTTAAGCCCAGATTGGTGGGCGTTCTGTGAAGGGGCGCGCCGTCGCATACGCGTGAGCAAGTTTCAAGATCGTAGGTTCCGACCAGTACGCGCCCAGCAGTTGAAAGCCGATCGGCAGTCGCTCCGATGAGAGACCGCAGGGGACGTTCAGCCCGGGAATTCCCGCGAGGTTTGCCGTGACCGTGTAGATGTCGTTGAGATACATCGACAAGGGATCGTCAACTTTTTCTCCAAGCATAAAAGCAGGCGTTGGTGACGTAGGCGTGATGATGGCGTCGCATTTTGCAAACGCCGCACTAAAATCTTGCTTGATGAGCGAGCGAACTTGCTGTGCCTTGCCGTAGTAGGCTTCGTAGTAACCGGCAGACAACACGTAAGTGCCGAGCATGATCCGGCGTTTGACCTCGGGACCAAAGGCTTCTTCACGCGTCTTGCGATACATCTGCCGCAACTCCGGCGCATCCTCGGCGCGGAACCCATAACGAACGCCGTCGAAACGCGCGAGATTTGAAGAGGCCTCCGCGGTGGCGATGATGTAGTAGACCGAGATGCTGTACTTTGCGTTCGGCAGTTCGACGTCGACGATCTCCGCGCCTAGTTCGCGATAGACGTCTATTGCCGAGTCGACCGCAGCGCGCACCTCCGGATCGAGTCCTTCAGCAAACAAAGATCGCGGCAGGCCGATGCGCGCACCCTTGATGTCTCCGGCCAAACCACTAACGTAGTCGGGCACCGGCACGTCTGCAGTTGTCGCATCGTGGGAATCACGTCCGGCGATAACGCCAAGCACGGAGGCGATGTCGGTCGCCGTGCGCGCAAAAATTCCGACTTGATCAAGCGATGATGCGAAGGCGACAAGCCCGTAGCGCGAGTTGCGGCCGTAAGTCGGTTTCAGACCAAATACGCCACAAAGCGACGCGGGTTGTCGCACAGAACCACCGGTGTCAGACCCTAAAGCAACAGGCACGATTCCCGCGGCCACCACCGCAGCAGATCCCCCCGACGAACCACCGGGAACACGCGTGGGGTCCCAGGGATTCTTCACTGGACCAAACGCGGAGTTCTCGTTTGAAGAGCCCATCGCAAACTCATCGCAGTTTGTCTTGCCGATCACGACCGCGCCGGCGCCCAACAATCGGTCGATAACTGTGGCGTTGTAGGGTGGGTTGTAATCACCAAGAATTCGCGAACCGCACGAAGCTTGTAACCCCTGAACGCAAATGTTGTCTTTGACAGCGATTGGAACTCCGGCGAGAGATGCGTCGCTGCTTGCAAGTGAATCCGCTCGCTTGAGCGCGCCTTCGCGATCGATCTGCAGAAACGCATTTAGCGTTTCGTTCAACTTTTCGGCAGAGCCGACAGAAGTCTCCACGATAGCCCGCGCCGTAGCTTCAGCGCCGCTAATCCGATTTCTTAGTTCGCCGATATTTCCGTTGCTTTCACTCATTCGTTAAATAACCATTCGACCGTTCTTCGCCCGCTCACTGCCCACTTTCCTCAAAGCACCTTCGGTACGCGAAAATGTCCCGACGCTGCATCGGGCGCTTCCGCCAGCGCGGTCTTCTGTCCCAGCGATGGCGCTACTGCATCTTCGCGATCAGCCTCAGTTGCTTCGCCTTCAGGCGTGAGTCCGCCAAGGGCCGGTTCAACGGCGCGCGTGTCAAGTTCATTCAGTTGCTCGACGTAAGCCACAATGTCCGCCATCTGGGGCGCGAAGACCTGCAACTCTTCCGGTGAGATTTCCATGTGCGCCAGCTGCGCCACTTTCTCAACATCTGATTTGGTAATGGGCATGGCTTTATGCTTTGCGATTGCTGATTTCGGATTTCGGATTCTCTATGCGGTTGACGCAGCTTGTGGCGGCACCAAGAAAAGCGCGACGCAAGTGGGCATCTTCGATGTCCGCAGCCGAGGCCAGCAACTCCGCAGGAATTTGGCGATTAGTAACCTGGTCGTTCACGTTTGCCTGGGTCGCTGGCTGCTGTTCGATTCGTCGCGGATCAATTTCAATTTCGATCGACTCGACCAGCGGTTGGCCCAGGACCTGGTTCAGCCGAAACAGCAACTGTCCGCGCATGTGTTCCAGTTGGCGCTTCCAAATGTTGTCAGCGACAGCGAGCGTCAGCGTACCATCCTGAAGTCGTAACGGAATCGCCTGACTACTCAAGCCTTCGCCCACCGCATGTTTCCACGCAGCCATACAGGCAGCCTCAACAATCTCTGCGCCGGCACCCGATGCTTTTAGGATGGCGGGCAATGTGCTGATAAGTTTGTCCATTGCAAATTTCCGCAATTCGCCGCTTGACTTAGAATCTTCAGATTCAGTAGGAACCGGGCGAGTGTATAAGCCGACTAATCTAAATTCAAATGACACCACAAGCAAATCATCCGCAGATTGCGTCACATTTCGTCCGGAGTTCGCTGGTAGGCGCAAAGCCTGAAACAGGACCGGTACCCCGGAGTTGGCAGGTAGTTTGTGTTCTGTGAATCTGTGCAATCTCTGGATAATGAGCGTTCGATAAGAAACATGTTCAAGCAAAAACTAACCCTTGCTTCCCAGAGTCCGCGCCGAGCGGAAATACTCAAATCTGTCGGTTGGGACTTCGAAGCAATCCCCGCAAACATCGACGAGTCGCGCTTCGACAGTGAAGAGGCAGTCACTTACGTCACGCGTCTGGCGCAGACAAAAGCGTTGACCGTGGCGTCGCAGATTTCGTCAGGAGTGGTGTTAGGCGCGGACACAGTCGTGGTCAGCGACACAGAAATTCTGGGGCAGCCACGCGATGAGGAAGACGCGCGGCGCATGCTGCGAATGCTAAGTGGCAAGTGGCATGAAGTTGTGACCGGAGTGGCGCTCATTGACGCAGCGCGACTTACTGAGCCTTCAGTGGCTCATGAGATAACTCGCGTGCGGTTTGCGGAAATGACTGCGGAACAGATCGATTGGTATGTTTCGACGGGTGAACCGCGTGGCAAAGCCGGCGCCTACGCCATTCAAGGAAAGGGAGCGCTGTTCATCAAGGAAATTCAGGGAGACTACTTCAACGTGGTGGGACTGCCGATACGAATGGTGTTTGAACTCTTTGGAGCGCTGTGACCTGTCACCGCTATTCTCCGCGGCGGCTTGGCGCCCCTTGTGAAAAAAAAGACCGCGACAAGTCGCAGCCGACCAAAAGGCCGACAGGTCGCAGCACTTAGAAGAGTCGCGCCCTAGAACATCACCGTGCCGCCGTCTACGTTGATCGCCTGTCCGGTTATGCCGCGACCAGCATCCGATGCCAGCAACAACGCCACTGCCGCAACTTCTTCCGATGTGACCATGCGATTCTGCGGGCTCTTCGCTTCGATCGAAGTTTTTGCGTCAGCCTCACTCAGTCCCGTCTTGCGCGTGATGTTTTCGATACCGCGCGAAGTCATGTCCGTGTCGACATAACCAGGACAAATCGCGTTGACCGTGATGCCTTTGCTGGCGACTTCCAGCGCTGCCGTGCGCGTCAATCCGAGCACACCATGTTTGGAAGCAGAATAGGCGGCGATGTAAGGCGCTCCAGTTTTGGCGGCGATCGAGGCGATGTTGATGATACGGCCCCAACCGCGTTCGATCATCGGCGGTAGTGCCGCGCGCGTGCAGTAAAACGTCCCGCTAAGATTGACCGCGATGTGGCGGTCCCAGAGATCGTTGTCAGTTTTGATCAGCGGCGCCGTCTCGGCGATTCCGGCGTTGTTGACGAGAATGTCAGGCCCGCGCTCGAAAACCTCAGCCGTCGCTTTGAAAAGCCACTCAACACTGTCGGGCTGGGAGACGTCGCAAACCAGCGGCACTGCCCGGGTTTGGAACCCAGTCGTTATTTCATGAGCGACCTGTTTCACTTGATCGACGCTGCGCGCAGTCAGCACCAGTTGCGCGCCCTCACGCGCAAACTCGTGTGCGATGGCGCGGCCAATGCCGCGTCCCCCGCCGGTGATCAGTGCGATGCGATCTTTGAGTTTCATCAAGCTTCGAGTTTCAAGTTTCAAGTTTCGAGTTCCAAGTTTCAAGTTTCGAGTTCCAAGTTTCAAGTTCGACGTTCTTAAGGCTGGGTGTCATAAGGTCAGTACCACCTCGCGATAGCGGGTGGGTCTGTCACATTGAGTACAGCGCTCATATCTCGCAGACTTGAAACTGGTGCACAGAGCGACAGACCCATCCGCTATCGCGGGATGGTACCGACCTCATAACGCTGCATCGCCCAGAAATCTGAACTTGAAACTTGGAACTCGAAACTTGGAACTTGAAACTCATTTTCCTGTGAACTTCGGTGGACGTTTCTCCAGAAACGCGCGCACGCCTTCCGCGCCGTCCTGCGATGCGAAGCATCTCATTTGCGCTTCCGTTTCGTAGCGCAGCATCTCTTCGAGTTCCGCGGCCTGGCTCATGTAGACGGCTTGCTTCGCTGCTGCCAACGAAATCGCCGGCGCGTCGCGTAGTCGCTCGGCGAGCTTACGCGTCTCCGCCTCCAACTCTTCCGGCGCGACAACTTTGTTTAGAAGTCCCAGGTTTAAGGCTTCGGCGGCGTCGATCGTTTCGCCCAGAAAAAATAGTTCACACGCCTTGTTTGGCGTCACCAAACGCGGCAGAAAATATGTGCCACCCCAATCCGGATGCAGACCCACCTTGGCAAACGATTGGCTGAAGGTTGCGGTGGATGCAGCGATGCGCAGGTCGCACGCCAGCGCGAGATTGAAGCCGGCGCCAAAGGCCGGGCCGTTGATTGACGCCACGACAGGCTTCGTCATGTGGCGTATGGCAGTAACAACGCGACGGGCTGATCCAAGTAGACGGGAGAATTCTTCGGCGTCATTTTGGTCGATCAGCTCAGCCATATTGGCCACGTCGCCGCCGGCACAAAACGCTCGGCCCGCGCCAGTGAGCACGACGACATGGATAGTGCGTTCACTGCCCGCCGCTTCCAGCGCTTCCGCCAAATCGCGACGCATGTGTCCCGCCAGCGAGTTTAGTTTCTCCGGACGATTGAACGTGATCGTGACGATGCCGGAGTCTTCAGTTACGTCTAGGTTTTCGTAAGACATGGTCTTTGGACTTAGGTTCTTGCCTTTGAACTGATGCGGCTCTCTCATTAACACCGTCGCTTTAGCGCGGTGTCCCAGTGCTCGGTGGTTCCGAAACCTTTAAACGGTATTAACATACTTAGCGAATCAACAAAGGCGTCGAAGACGCCTAATAGAAGGTAGCCAGAGGTGGAACCTCTGGATCAAATGTCAGTTGTTGAATCGCGCGCGCTGGAGGCGCGCCCAGGCTCTGAGCGCATCTTCGACGCG
>DATIPD010000016.1:0-1047498 GCA_035472495.1 Pyrinomonadaceae bacterium
CTACTTGCATTGCCGAAAGTGACAGTTCCCGGACCGCTGACTTTGCTCCAGGTTACAGACACACTACTCCCGGTCGGATAACCGTCATCCGTCACCGTGCCATCCAACGTCGCATTGCTCGGCAGCGCAATCGTTTGATCGATACCAGCGTTAACCGACGGCGTCTGGTTTTCGGGTTGAACAACGATCGTGACTTCGGCGCTGTTGCTCAGTTGTGAGTCACTCGCTGTTAAGCGCAGGACATAAGTTCCTGCCGCGCTGAATGACGCGGTGGTCACAGTCATTGAAGGAGCTGCAAAAGCTACGTCACCGGGGCCCGACACTTTGCTCCAGTTAGTTGTAACCGTGCTGTTCAGCGGTAAACCGTCATCACTGGTACTCCCATTCAAATTGGCAGACGACGGTAAGGCGATTGTTTGGTCCGGGCCGGCACTGACGGACGGAGCCTGGTTAGCGGGGGTCACCCTGATCTGCACTTCGCTAAAGGAGGTCAGTGCGCCATCCGTGCCCGTCAATCGAAGTTTGTAAGTGCCGGCCGCGCTGAATTGCGCAGTCGTAGTCGGATTATTAGCGTTGCCAAACACTACTGTCCCCGGTCCACTGATCTTGCTCCAGGTGGCCACGAGCGTTGAGCCGATTGGCAGCCCGTCGTCGAGCATTGAACCGTTTAGCGTCGTAGTGTCCTGCGGCAACGAAAAAATCTGATCGTCGCCGGCAACAACTAGCGGTGCCGCGTTTGGCGGCGTAACGACGACCTTGATGTCGGCGTAATTCGAGAGATCGCCATCGCCGGCGGTGAGACGCAGGATATATTCGCCGGCGACGTTAAAGGTCGCGACGGTGCTGGTTGCGTTCGGGTTGGCGAAAGTTACTGGGCCTGGACCACTAACTACGCTCCACGAAGTAGACAAACTACTGCCCGCCGGCCAACCGTCATCGCTTGCGCTCCCAATCAACTGCGCCCCATTCGGCAATGAAATAGTCTGATCGGCCCCGGCGTTCACGCTCGGCGCCTGGTTTTGCGGCTGAACGTTGATCGTCACTTCCGCCATACTGGACAATTCTGAATCGCTCGCGGTGAGCCGAAGCACGTAAGGCCCGGCCTCACTGAAAGTCGCGACTGTCTGCAGCAGCAACGGATCTTCAAAAATGACGGAGCCCGGACCGCTCACTTTGCTCCACGTAGTCGTGAGCGTTCCGCCGACGGGACTGCCGTCATCGGTAACTGTGCCGTTGAGAGTGGCGGTGTGCGGCAGCGCAATCGTTTGGTCGGGACCAGCAGTCACAGTCGGCGGCTGGTTTTGGGGTTGGACGATGATCGTGACGTCGCTGGACTGAGTGAGCGCGCCATCACTCGCAGTAAGACGAAGTACATACGTGCCGGAAACACTGAAGGTCGCTGTCGTATCGAGCGCGGTCGGGCTGCTAAAAGTCACTGTTCCCGGACCACTCACTTTGGTCCAGTTGACGGTTAAGGTGCTACCAGAGGGCAGGCCATCATCTGAGGCCGTCCCGTGCAGCGAGGCAGTTTGCGGTAACGTGATTGTCTGTTCTGTTCCGGCATTCGCTGTCGGCCTCTGATTCTCCGGCGATTCGCGAGTAATTGAAATGGTCGCGGTGGCCTGGTTCCCAGCCTGGTCAACAGCTGTGGCGTTGATTTGATTGGCAGCACCCAAATTCAACGCCACATTGTTGATGATCCACGTGCCGGCCGCGGAGTTGTAAGCGGCTTCCACTCCGTTCACATAGACATGCGCTATCCCACTAGCGTTTGCGCCAGTGTCTGACGCTGTTCCACTCACACTTACTTCCGCTGCCGTGGTGGTGGTGTTGTTCCCCGGTGATGTGATTGCGATGAGGGGAGGTGTGGTATCGGTCGCTGGCGTCGTGCCGCAAATGTTGATGATTAGGTAAGAACCGGGAGCACTTGCGACACGCACATCCAGTTGATTGTTGGCGCTAAGGGTTACTGTCCGATCCAATGAGGCTACATTTTGGTTGAGGTCGCTCGGCGTTACCAGATCAACGCCATTCAGCTTAACCGTCGCACTGGAGACGCGGCTTGTCCCATCGGTTGCGCCGTTTTGGATGTGCAGAGTGAATGGCGACGTGATACCTGGCGGTAGAGAAAACTGTTCGACGTATTGGTTTGGCGGGCCATTGGTGCGGTCAAAGCGTCGGGGCCCAAAAATGGAAGGACAACTCGCTGACAGAGCCGGCCAAACGGCGCCAATAACTTTGCCGCCATTGAGAATGAATTTGTCGGCGATTACCTGCCCACGAACCTGCGATGTTCCATTAAGAGTTACAGTCGCATTGTAAGCACGCAGCAACGCGGTGACCTGACTGCTGCCGTTAACATTGACCACAGTGCCTAACACATTCAGCTGGACGTCTCCTGGCGAGGTGTAACTCCCAGGGGAAATGGCGCCGCTGTTGATAGTTAGACTGCCGCCAACGTTGATGGTAATAACGCCGGTGGTCTGCAACGAGCCACTGCCGTCGAGCGTTAGCGTGTTGGCGAGGTTGTAAGTTCCGGCGGAGAACTTGAGCTTGCTGTTTCCGTTTACTGTGAACGTTCGATAATTCCCGGGCGGCACGTCGACAGTAATGTTCGAGCCGTTGACGTTCAGGTCTCGAACCGTTTGCCAGTTTCCAATACTGGCGACGGCTGATTGCGATTGGACAGTGACAGTTCGGGTACCACCCGAAGCTGGCACTGAGGTGGGAAAGTCAGTGGGCAGTTGAATGGCATCGACGCGGGTGTGAATTTTCCCAAGCTTAACTCCGCCATTCAATGTCAACGTATAGTTCGTAGGCGTTGCACTGCCGCCGTCGTTAACAACTCCTTCATGTTGCGCTCCGCCATTCAAAACAACTGACGGCGATCCGGGAACTAATAGATCTGGAATCAATTGAGTGCTGCCGTTGATCGTAAACGACTCGCCAAGCAATACGCGAAGCGAGCCGTCGATGCTACCGGTATTGAAGGTCGGCTTATGGCGGGTTATGACTGCATCGGTGACGCTTGCTGATGAGGAACCGCCACTGGGCAGGGGCGGCGACATCAGCGAGTTGCCTAAAGTCCCAGCGGCACCCGATTTGTTTAAGTCGGAAGTGGACTTGTCGGCAGTCTTTTGTTTGCTTGCTGAGGGTTTAGAACTTTGGGAGGAGCGAGCGAATGCGAAGTGTGGCACCGTCTGCATGAGCAACGCA
This sequence comes from Pyrinomonadaceae bacterium, assembly GCA_035472495.1. GTDB lineage: Bacteria > Acidobacteriota > Blastocatellia > Pyrinomonadales > Pyrinomonadaceae > PSRF01. The sequence goes on from DATIPD010000016.1 coordinate 3,217, forward strand.
TAGACCAGACACAACGACGCAAATTGATAGGCTAGACTCCGCCAACTGCGACTTTCTCTCTGGGAAAACGTCATGCGGAGTAGGTCGGAAAGGAGGGTGCGCGTCTCGTAAATGAGGCTCATGAGTTGTCTTTCTTTTGGTAACGAATCCAAATCAAGCGAATCGCGTTAAGGACTTCAGAACGGACCACTTCGCTAACAATTACTTGCTTTGGATGAAGGTGGATTAGTAGGTTCGACGCGAAATCTTCGCCCGCGATAACTGTTCGTTTGTTCGAATTTCGTTTGTCTAGGAATCCGAAAATCAGTAGAATTTGGGCGATTCATGCGGCCTCAACCAATTGTTTATGACGCGCGAAAACAATAGCCGAGCGCTGGTCGGAAATCCTCAGCTGGCTCTCAAATAAATATCAAATGAAATACAGACGTGTTGCCCCGAAATGAGCGAACAAACCAAACGCGTCTATGAATTTGGGGCCTTCCGGCTGGACGTGGCTGAGGGGATACTTCTTCATCGCAGCCAGCGGGTGACGCTGACACAAAAAGAGTTTGCCACGCTGCAGTTTTTAGTCGAGAACCCGGGCCGGTTGGTGACCAAAGAGGAACTGATGACCCGGCTCTGGCCGGAAGTTTGTGTGGAACCGGCTAACCTGACTCAAAATATATTTGTTCTGCGAAAGGCGTTGCGGCAGCACGAACCGGTTGAAAATTTCATCGAGACTGTTGCCAAGCGGGGTTACCGTTTTTTGAGCACCGTGCGCGGAGTCAAAGCTGACAATGCCGCTGGCTCCGGCGCAGCCTCAGAAAGTAAAGTCCGCACAGTTGATGAGGGCGTCAGGTCGCTGGCAGTGTTGCCATTTGCCAACGGGACCGACGATCCAAACGCAGAGTATCTCTCCGAAGGCTTGAGTGAGAGCATCATCAACAGCTTGTCTCACCTCAGAAACGTACGCGTTATGGCGCGCACCTCAGTGTTTCGGTTCAACTCGACAGAAGTTAATCCACTAGAAGTTGGACGCGAGCTGGGAGTTTCCCTGGTACTCACCGGAAGAATTCTTCAGCTGGCTAACTGGCTGATCGTCCGCGTCGAATTAGCGGACGTGCGCACCGGCTGGCAGATCTGGGGCGACCAGTACCAGCGAAAGTTGTCGGATGTGCTGGAGATGCAGGAAGAAATAGCCGGCTCGATCTCGGCGCGACTTAAAGAGCGACTCACTCTTGAAGAAAAGGGACGGCTTTCCAAGCGCTACACGGAAAACGCGGAGGCTTACCAACTCTATTTGAAGGGACGTTACCACTGGGGAAAATTCAATCTGGCGGGCGAGCGCAAAGCAGTAGAGTATTTTTTGCAGGCCATTGAAGTTGACCCAACCTACGCTCTCGCGTACGCGGGCCTGGCAGACAGCTACTACCGCGCCGGAAATGTTTATGCTCCGACTCGCGACGCGATGCCCAAGGCAAGAGCGGCCGCGCTGAAAGCGCTCGAGATTGATGACAGCTTGACCGAGGCCCACAGCGCCGCCGGTTTGATTAAACTGTGCTACGAGTGGGATTGGCTGGGCGCCGAAGATCATTTTCGCAAGGCAATTGAGATTAATTCCAACTACGCGCTGGCGCATCAGCGACTGGGTCTGTATTTCAATCTGCTCGGCCGGTTTGATGAAGCCAAGCTCGAACTGGATACTGCGCTGACGATCGATCCGCTATCAGTCCACAGTTACTGGGGCTTTGCGCTATATCATTTCCTGGTGCGCGATTACGAACGTGCTCTTTTCGAGCTGCAAAGGGCATTGGAAATGGATGGCAATTACAAGCCAGCTTTGTATTTGCAGGGTCGCACTTGTGAAGAGTTGGGCGACTTTGAAAAAGCGTTCGCCGTCTACGAAAAGATCTTAAACCTCGAAGAGTCGTCAATGTTTCTAGCGGCACTCGGCCGCGCTCACGCGCGCGCCGGCAAGAAAACAGTTGCGCAAAAAGTGCTCAAGGAACTCGAGCAGCAATCCGGCCAGCGTTACGTATCAGCTTATAGCCGGGCAACCATTCACCTGGCGCTCGGCGACAAGAAACAAACGTTCTCACTTTTGGAGCGGGCTTATGAAGACCGCTGTGAAATGATGACCTGGCTGAAGATCGATCCCTCCTTCGATGTCATCCGGAAGGATCCAAGGTTTGTTAGTCTGCTACGACGCGTCGGCCTGCACGACGAACGCGAGGCGCTGCCTGCCGCCTCCTGAAATTCTGCCCGTTCCATTTCATTATCGAGATCGCCGCCATCGCAGATTCCACAATCGCCTGCCGCGAGAATGGAGGAGAAAAACCCGGTCACGCCGATCGCAATCATCGTCCAGACGAAAAAGAAGTGTCCAAATGGAATGGCCGAAGCTGCTGGTATTTGAATTCAGCTGTCGCCAGTGGACTCCGAAGTTTTCTGTTTTACGAGCTTGTGAATTTGTGAGGAAACTAAGAAAGTGGTGCCGAAGGGGGGCCGAGAAAGCTTACTCCCCTTCTCCGCCTTTACTCAGCAATTTTCAAATCACTGAGGTTTCATCGTTCCTTTTAATTTCTCACATGGCCCACCGAGTTGACCAGTGCCTCATCGTAGGGCACTAAGTGGACAGCAGATACACTGCTAACTGAGTGAAACGTTTTCATTCAAAATCCGTTCGCAAACAATCACGTACTCCAACGCGATCTCCCTTGGTGATTGCGGCGCCGACTGTCATAAGAACTTCTACCCTAATTGAACTCAAGCCGCGTGTTTTTCGCCCGTTGTCTAACCCCATCGCACTTTTCTCACGCATATTACCACGCCAGCAAGAACTCAGGCTCTCCGATGTCGCCAGCGCTCCTGTCGCGAGGATACCCATGCCGCAGCCCTGACTAGAATACTCGCACCCCAAAACTTCCTATTTTTTCCAACGCGTCAATTCGTGATCACCGGCCTTACTTCACGCACAGCACAAGCAGAGTAATAAAGGCGGACACCGTTACCCCAGATCCAAAAGAGATCGAGAAGGAGCAGACGAAATGAGATTCATATTTGGCCTACTCGTTGGCTACAGCATGCGAGGCAAGGAGAAACCACTAATCACAGTCCTAGCGACCATGACGTTCATCGTCTACATAGTCATACCGACGGTCATACTCTCCGTGGCACTTCTAGCACTCAGCCTGGACGTGCACCACGAACGCCGTTCAAGACCAGTTCTGACCAAAGTCCCGGCAATCAAAGGCTTGAGTTACGAAGACGCCGAAACCAAACTCCGCGCTGCCAACTTGAACATCCGCCAGTTAGCAACACGCTGCGATCTACCCCTTCAACCCGGCCTCATCATCGACCAAGTTCCACAATCCGGAGAGGAAGTTGTTTACGGTTACCCTGTTGGCGTCACCATCTCAAACACGGACTTGGGACACAATGCCGATAACCACCCTGCCGCTCACCAGACCTCACGCCTCATCAGTCGTTAGAGTCTCTTTGCAAAAGCTGGAATTTGTCTTTGTGTTAATCGCATTGGCTGGTTTACTAACGCGCCAGCGCCCCATACAGACTTACTGCTTCGACCTCGACCACATGTCATAGCCTGTGAGCATTCTCGCCGATCGGACACCGCGTGCGATTCACGCCAGACCAGAGACATAGAATGCCCAATCAAGTGGTCCCGCTTGCGGCAATCTGTGAGCGCTTTTGGACATTTCTTGAGAATCTACAGTAAAATACCGCCCGCAATAAGCTCAACAAGCACCATCCGGTTGTTGCCAGGTTCCTAAGCGTATTAGGGCCCAGTAAATCTCACTTAGGAGTTCTCTTAACATGACCTCTCTCGCTCAAGTGTTCCAGAATCCACAATCGCGTGTAGTCAAAGTTATTGTGGCAATTGACCTCACAGGTTCGACTAGCATGAAAGCCCAACAAGCGGAGGCATCCTGGCTTACAACCTACGCATGGTTTTTCGACCAGTTGCGAACCACTGTTGGTGAAGGCAAGCTCGTGAAATACCTTGGCGACGGGGCAATGGCGGTTTTTTCCGAGGATCATGCTGCCGAGGCAATCAACTGGGCTATTCGTATCCAAGAGACGTTTGCTCAAGCGCAAGGTAAGAATCAAATTGATAGTGCGTGCAATTGTTCGATCGGTATTGCCACTGGCGAGGTGGTTGAATTCGATGTAATTGATGGCCCTGATGAAAACAAAGACTACATCGGTACGGTAGTAGATAAAGCCTTTCGTCTTTGCAGCGCAGCTAACGCAAAAGCAATCTTTGTCGACACCGACACCTCCGATGCTGCGGCCATGAATAAGGTGACTTCGCGGTTGGGGGCGAATACTTCCCCAAAACGAAAGGTCCAAGATTACTTGGGGCCAGAGAATTCAATTTCAACGATGAAAGGTTTTTCACATCCCGTTCTTTATCATGAAATCTTTTGGAGTGATGCTCGATACGGTGTGAGTTCGCCCTTTGTAACGAACCTATCAACTGAGCAAGCTGAACCCGAGACTACTTCTGCGTTACCGCCCAAGCAACCCGCTCCATCCCAAGGGTGGATGCTCGGCGTAGTCGTCGCAAAGAACGATAAGTTTGGTTTTATTAAGTCAGGGCAGGAAGAATTCCACTTTAACTCGAGTAGTCTCTTTCGAAAGGATGTACCAGCTCAAGTAAACGAAACGGTGTGGTTTAGCCCCGCCGATCCGGCCCCCAACGCTCGTAATCGGCGAGCCTTCGATGTCGTCCCTCTCGGCGCCACCCTCGATGGTAAGATAGAGAGAGTCTTCCCTCAAGGATTTGGTTTTGCTGTCTGTCAGACCGATCGCGGGAACTTAAAGCAGTTTTTTATCTACTTCGTTGAATCTACTGGATGGAATCCTGGTGTCGAAATAGAGTTCCGCGTCGGTGAAAACAAAAAAGGGCCGGTCGGATTAATGCCGAAAGCGCGAAGCTGAACAAGTGCAGCCTAAGCAATACAAGAAATGCCCCTCAAAGCAGTGCTCGAGGGGCATTTTTCAGCACTAAATAACTAAGCAAATCTGCGTTTAGCTCACACTAAACAACCGTTCTAATCATTCACAACGCGCACTCATTAGTGGCTAGCAATACCTAATAACTAATGGTAGGTATTATCAATCAGATAATAACATTCGTCAAGGTGGAGAATTCAACTGCTCCCCACAAAGATCATGATTCGGTGCCATAGCAGAGATGTCAGGCATTGGCGCAAAAATGTCCATCCACCGTTATTTGACTCAGGAAGAGGGATTATTCTCGGTCGCCGACGTTCTCAGGTCTATAACTTGTGCATTGAGTTGAAAACCTCGGCTCGAAGATTCAAGGATTTTCCTGGTGAAGTTCTTTCCGTTTGACTCTTCATGACCGGACAACCACTTCTCCTGGATCGTCGAGCGAATTCGTTTAGTCCAATTCTTTGAATCGTCTTTCGTTAAGCCGCCTCTAATTCCGCTAACACGCTTGATCTCATTAAGACTCAACAACCTATTCGGATTACTCACCAACAGTCCAATTATTCTCGCAATCGGGCTTACCTTCATGGTAAACAGTTGACCGTTCACAGAAAGTCTTAAGATGCCATTGAGCAGATCGCTTCCATTTAGGATCTGAATTATTGGCTCAGACAAGTCCAAAGAGACGTCAGTTATTTCGCCTAAGTAAACTCGCTGCTTCTCGTCAGCAATCTTCTTAAGAAAGAGGTTCAACCAATTTGGCTGCCGCTTTGAAACAAAATTACGGATGGGGATCTCCATTTGCGCTGCTTGAGCTACCAGATTATCTTTTTCGAGGTTTACCGAGGCAACGACAATTCCAAGGCTACTCGTTCGCAAAGCGAGGCGAATCTGCTCCCACGCTTCGATCCCTGCAAGCCCGTCTTCATTGAAGTTCATGGCACCCAGCTTGATCCTGGTATACGGAATTTCAAGATTAAGACTCACGATGTGCGGCGCAAACTCAATTGCGGCTCGAACGGCTTCCTCCGCGGTGCCAGCCACGGCAATCTCATACTTCAACTGCGTTAGCGTAGTCGAGATGGTTCCCTGTAACTGTAGGTCATTCTCTATAATCAAAACCCTACACCGATCTCGCTGATATTCTCTTAGATCACATTCATAATCTGATTCGTCCTCAAGACAGACAATCTCAGCGTTGAGTCGGTAGCGAAATGAATCCCCTCGGGGTGATTTCTCCGTTCGCAGCAGCTCCCGCACGTTGACGTAGACACCATTTCTTTGAAGCATCTTAAAGATAACTTTTCGCAATCTGAGCACGTGGTCATGAATTGACTTTCTTGACTGTGTTGATTGCGAATCGCCTCTTGCCTCTACGATCTGCGTAACCGTGAAGCTGTCCTCGGCCCTGGTTTGATGTAAGTCGATTAATGCAAACAACGTTCGGCCAAGTTCCCTGGAGAGCAGTATTGTGATGCCATTAAGCGTAAATCTACTAACGCCATCTTTATCTTGAATTCTCTTAACAATAAACTTCGGTTTTGTTTCGATCTTCCGGATCAAAGCGCGCATCAGTGAGTCCTCGTCATCTATCCCTTTAGCCAAAAAGTCTTGATCGGCAACTCCCAAACTGCCGACCAGGCCACGGTCGCCAATTGCGTGCACAGTGCTGAGAACGATCAACGGAACATCAAATTCATACGTGCTTAACTTCCGAATTAGATTGAGGCCATGCTTGCTGTGTGGGGCACAGAACGCCGCCGAGGGTTCGGTTGAGAAAGCGCGAATGTTGTCAGCGTTAGCGCGGTTTTCTGGCAGGCAGAGGTCAGCGATGACCACTGTTTGAGTGGCAATAGCGTGGCTTTGAGCAATGGCGAACGTTCTAGAACTATGGGGTATTACCTGCAGAGCATCCTCAGGGTTATCAAAATATTGCGCTCTTATTTCAAAACCCTGGCCCAAGCGTACTTTTACCTTCTCGATAGCCGCGGAAACAAAATCACGCCAGAACTCATCATCTTCCACCACCACTAGGTTGACGGTGCAGACCTTCGCCGTTTCAGCTGGTCTTCTCTGAGAAATTAATTGGGGTGATGCCGGAACTCTCAACAGCAAAGACTCAAGAATCTTTTTTTGCCAGATTAGCTGTGGTAACAGCGGTTTTGATTTGGCAAAGTCTGCGCGCATGGCCTGCAAGCGTGAGGCTAAATACCCGAACTTTGAAATGGCAACCATCTGATCTGCAACCTGGCCAAAAACCTCGATCATTGAGTTAACGGCACTCGTCAGTAATGCACATTGCTCAACCTTCCCATGCAGAATACTCAAGACCTGACTCTTGGAATTCGAATTCGGCGACTCCTGCGCTGTGATGCGAATCCTCTCGGTGTCCTTGAAAATGCTTTCTGCCGTTTCCAGGGAAAAGGAGGCCACAAACTTATATGGGTCAAGAACATCAATTACGCGGGCGACAAAATTTGGATCGTCGTTGGCGCCTGACATCGCAAAGAGCCGGCAAAGTCTGACTGTTTCAGCGACCGTCTCCGGAAATTTCTGCCATTTGACAATCAACCTGGGAAGGTCCGTTTCACATTGCCGCAACCGATTACTCCATGACTGTTCCACAGTCCAATTATTTGCCACCGGGTTTTCCTGCTCAACAACTCCCCTCCTTCTAGCCTCGGCCCAAATAAGATGATGAATAAAAGCTGGATTCGTAGCACGATTCCCACCCGAGCAGTTGATTGCACCCGCTCGGATGTCGGTTTCTGTTCGTAACATCGCTTTCGACGTAACCAGCACGATCGGTTTTCGTGGGTTGCTATTGGCGTATTGCTTGTGTGTGAGGGCGCTTTGAATGAACCGATCACCCACCGACTTGTCAGGAATCTCGCTCATCCGAGTCGACTCTTTGAAAAAGAGATCAGACAGTACTACGTCGGGTTTTTCTTTAGTCAACAATTCTCGGGCCTGAGAAAGCTTGAACCCCTGCGGGACCACATCGTAGCCGTACTGATCTCTCAGTGAGTTACCAAGGAAGTTTTGCGGTTCATCGTCAGCGATCAATATCCTGGTGAATCCTTTGGGTGGGCGTCGAGAGAATTGCTCGGCTGTTTTCGCAACGCTGGCCAAGGGTGTAAGGATACCGCACAGCCGCTCATCCAGGCGCTGGAGCGACTCCTTTAGCTTGCCAAAGTCTTTGGGGGCCAAGGAGTTATTTAGCGCGGTGCGAAACTTTTTCCAGTCATCGATCGCGCTCGGCGCAAAACGTCTTATTGAATCTTCCCAATCGCCAACCAGGACGTCTATAGCTTTTTGATGCTCTCGAAATCTCGGACTTGAGAGAAAGCCTCCCAGCTTGTGTGATCGCTGACGCCATTCTTCACCCAGACCACAATGCTCAATCACTAGACACCGCAATTCCTCCTCACTGATAGAGGGGGCTGCAGTCAATTGCTCACGGAGGGCCTGCTTTGAGAAAGGAAAAGATAGAAAGGTGGCCGCACCCGCAGCGATGAACCCCATCATTGGTCGGGTCATTTGCCAACTTGCGAGATAGCTTTCGTCAACAACCCCTACAATGACGATCGGGGATCTTATGAGGTATTGCCTTCGAAGCCGTTGAGCAACTTCAAAGCAATAAAACTGCTGGCAAGCGTTGTCTCGCCACCGCAAATTGGCTTCAATAAGAATCCAGGAAACTCGATTTTGGGTCTGAGCGAATTCTTCTGCGAGTTGCTGATCGCTTCTTACAAGTCGAACGTTCTTATTCGCGAGCGGAATCGCCGCAATCACATCCTTCCAGAACTGGTCTTGCGGGTTACTACAGAGGATGTATTTGATCTTCATGTTGAACCGCAGATCAGATTCGCAGCTCCTTGAGTTGGTACGCTAAATCATCGTGCGACATTACCTCGACCTGGCCTCGGCGACAGTTCGCTGCGGCGGCAGCAGCCCTTATTCTCGCTGGAATTCCTTGAACTGTCATTTCTGACTCTTTCGTAATAACTAAAACTCGCCTATTGCCGGTCTTATACCTGGCCCTTCTTGTCTCGGTGGTCCAATCTCTTGTTCCAGGAATGGGGAATTCCCCCCATAACTCAAATGATTGACCTGAAAAGATAGCCTCAGCCTCATAGACCAAACCATCGTCTGCATAACTATGGCGGGCAGTTCGCGTGAATTCGATAACGGGCTCATCAGAGATTTTGGTGAAAGTGAATTCGGTGCGGACCATTGAATCTTGAAATAGTCCTCTCACAACGTCATAAGCGAGCAGAGCCGTCTTCCACAGATATGCCTTTTTGGGGTTCGGATCGACCTTTTTGGACCAATGGATGATTTCATCGAGTACAAGATTAATAAAAATCACCTTGGGGACTGAAATGGGAAAGTCCGTACTACCGACCCGAATCAAATGGTTGGTTTTGCCGCAGATGTGGGCCAACTGATAAATATTACAAATATCTTCTCCGCTATCAATAACTGCGCTGGTGTCAATAAATATATCGGTAAACTTGTTGAAGTAATGATCCTTTTCGTGCAACTTGCTCAATTTCGCACGATAACGCAGATACTCGATGCGCCGCAGAATTGCGAGTCTTGTCTGTTCGATGTCCTGTGGCGAGTCAAGGCGCAAATTGTCAGCAAAACGATTAAACACACCCTGGACGTGACGGATGAGAGACTCGTACCTTTCGACAACTGTGTCAGTGCTGAGACTTTCATCCAGCCCCGGCTTGGTCCAGACGGCTTCCGCACCCTGTTCAATGAGTGCCTTGGTAACCTCGGCGTTACCACTGGCCGTGAAGGCGATGACCGGTAGCCCCTTGGACAAAGGGTCGCCTTTCAAGAATCGAAGTAATTGGTAACCGCCTAGCTGCTCGAGTTTTCTTTTCCCTTCCTCACCGCTCAATCTTAGGTCCAACAGGATCAAATGCGGCTTCTGTTGTTCGATGTGCTTTTTCAGTTCGACTTGGGTGTTTTCAAGGTCAAGTGTTTTACGGTCGCGCTCCGTGACGATCTTTAGCTGTTGGATGTTTTTCCCAATGACCCTTTTGTCTTTACTATAGAGCATTTGATCGATGATTGGCCTCCAGGCTTGAGCGAGATCGTCAATCAAAAGAATCCTGCGACTTGGAAGTTTGACCCTCAACCTGCTGAGCATGTCTTCGCTAATTGCTAAAGGGTCTAACTCAAAATAAGTTCGGAGCAAGTGGTAATCCAAGGAATCCAAGAACTCTTTTAACTCCCTAAACAGGGCGTTCGTCTCATCAACTGCTTCCTTTGTTGTTCCCCAGACCTTCCTGGCTACAAACATCATCAAAACCATACCGACGTAATTCGCAAACCGGTGCCGTGTTTGGGTCAGATCAATCCGGCTTTTTAGATAAGGCTTGAGAGAATTCCAATCCTTCAAGGGTTCCAGTTGCGAGATGTCACTCAGCCGTTCCCTGTTCAGCGGCAGGGTTAAGTAGTAACAACCTGGCGATAGCAGGATGAAGTGTTCCGGTCGTGTCTTCAGCATCTGAGCGGCAGACTGCAGGCCGTAGAAAACGATCACATTCTTGAGTCTGTGTTTACAGCGAAGCCAGAATTCCAACTCAATTGCTGCCTGTGCCTGGAGGTAACTATGTCCAACGACTGCCTCAGCATTGATCAGAATGACGGTCTCTTCCTCGACGCGCTTTTGAATCGTGGCCGCAATCTCGGTTAGCTTGCGATCTCCGCTGGGATCGACTACCCATTCCGAGGCATGATTCGGCGCACGCTTGGTCAGGGCACCATGCAGCTCACCCGCAAAAATGAGATTGGAGTCAACAATCAAGTAGCCAGTCATCAACCCAAGCTCCCTGATTGAATTTTCAGTGAGTCGCGCAATTTGCCAAAGGCCGTCTGGTACTCGTGGGAAAAGATGTCGCTTCCGATTTTCTCAAGATCTTTCAAGTCTTTTACAACTTTGGACAGAGACTGTTTCGGCAGGTATTGTTTGAGAGATTCCAGCAGATCTCCCTTGGGTTTCTCGCGATTGAGAACTGTCCATAAGAGTTTAAGGCTTGCTTCAAGGGCCGGGTCAATCAGTGGGATTTGCTCTAGCACCTTGGGAAGATCACTGTCCAAAGATTTGAGTCTTATCGCGTTTGCCAACGTGCCATACAGAGTGCTTGGATGCTCACTCGACTCTAGATTTCCTCTGAAAAAGTTGCTCTTTTGAAGATTTTCGATCTTGTCAGCAGAGTCACGGCTACTGTGGAAGAGCACCTTGAAGGGTCTTTTCGGAACGTAAGGAAAGGCATCTTGGGCGCAACCATCTGAAACCAAGAGGACACTTGTCTTACCAGCCTCGCTCGCTTTGAACTTTTCCACCGCCGGCAAGCGATCGTTGTACACATAAACGATTGATTTAGAGTTATTCAGGTAATTGCCAGAGGTTTCGTCCGTTAAGTAATCTGGGATTGTCTTCTCGCCCACCAAACGTCCAAATTTTTCTGGATCTATGAAAGCGACCAATTGATATCTCTCGCTCACTTACTCCTCCTCGCATTGTAAAGAGCGGTAACTAACATGCCCTTGTCAAATAACGTCTCTACGCAACTCTGAATTATTGCCAGTGGAATGTAACGAAACTTCGGTGAGATATTGGTGGGTTTTCCCCTTCCGGTCGTGATTATCACCTTGTCAAGGTTCTCATCACCACCAACAAGCCAACTTATTTTGTCCTTGATCATGTCATTCGTCACCGATCCCCTGTTACCAAAGAGTTTTTCTATTATCCCAAGATGTAACACGCAGAAATCCACCGCCATCCTTCCCTGGTTCTGTCTAACCAACTTTGAGGTTAGGTAGTCCCGCAGTTTTTTTTCTACGTTGTCGTTGCTACTTTCCACAAAGTTAAGTTTATTGAGATTCACCTCAGATTTTGATGGAACGAAAACGCCCATTTTTTCAAAGTAATCTTTCAATGGCACTTGGTCCGCGTATTTAGCTATCGCCAAGTTCGCTTGTACCCTCTCATCGATAATGATGACCCGCGTCACTACGCTTTCCAAATAACGCATCAAGTCAAGCGGTCGCTTAAAGATCAGCTTGTTCAAACGGTGGTGACTGCAGCACATTTCATAGTAGACGTCGGTCTTGTGCTCGTAGTCGAACCATTCACCATGGTGCTCATCAATGAAGACCTTCCGTCTATCACCCTTCACATCAGGCGGAAACTCATGGGCCTCGCCCGACGTGCCACGGGTTACGCTAAACCCGGAGACGTTTTTGCGGCGGAATAGTTCCAGCAGATACCGTTCCCAAGCTTGCCGATCCAGATCCTCCAGACGCAAGTCGTCACCGAGCTGCTCCTTCGTCAGAATTCTTTGAGGCAATTTGGTTTTGTTTGGATCGTAGAAACGATCAAAACTAGCCTTGTCGTTGAGCCAAATCAAAAAATCATGACTATATTCCCACTCTTCTCTGAATTTCTTCGTCTCGATGATAGTGATGCCGTTGGCCCGGCAGGCATTCAGTTCCTTGTCATCCAGGCCCAACAGATGATCATCGTCAAATACCAGTAACTTTTGAGGAATTCTTATGTAAAACTTGTAACCTAGCGCTGCTTGTTTGCGTTTGGTTTTATGTGGCTGGGGATAGGCATAAATGACATTTGGTATTTTGGCTCTGTCACGTTTTGCATACCTCTCGTCGACTAATCTGTAGAACTCGTCTTCAATGAGATCGAGTGGAACACGGCGTAAGTAGGCTGCGCAAACGACCATTTCGACAGTGCCCAGCCCCACATCGCGAAGTCTATTCTTTCGCTCATCCAGCACTGGCGATGCAATTAGCTCATTTCTTTTGGCAACAGTTTCTGCCATGCTGGAAGCTGATCGATAAAAGTCGTCATAAATACTCACTTCGTAATACCCGGGATTTCCGCGATACTTTTCAAGCACCACAGTGATCAAGAATTTCAAGGGCTTACCTTCGACCGCTCTTTCGTCCACCTTTGAGTGTTTAGTCACGTTCCGAATAATATTCTCGATGATGATGTAAAACGCCTGGCACCCAAGGATGTCGTTGGGTATCGCCAGCAGCTGATCATTCGGGTCCTTTTCTTTCCGTAGCGAGTGCAATTTGCGTTTTTCCTTAAAGGAGACAGCAATATCAAATTCGATGTTACTGTCGAGCCCGGAGATTCTGTCGAGCAGGATCCGGTTCTTATCAAACGCTGCCAACACATCTTTTAGCAGGTACAAATCGCTTTCGAGCGTGGGATCTGTAGTGGCAACATCCGCCAGAAAATCCATTCTGTTTTTTAGATACTCGTTGAAATACGCTCGTTGAATAGCGGCCCCATCTGTTTTGTCTTCGCTTCTATTACTACTTAGGAGGCGATTGACAGACATCTTTTCACCCAGGTATTGCAACGGGCCATTAATAGTCTTTGAGGAGAAATCGACAGTCGACTTGTATCGGCTGAGAACATGGCTGCCGACGTTATGACTCATGTTGCGGGCCATGACCTGCGAGATCGCCGCTCTGCTAGCTTGTTGTTTGATTTCGTTATTATGTCTATTCTCGATGCCTTTGTAATAAATTTGCTTTACTTCTTTGAAGCCAAGGTTGTAGACAAAATTTTGAAGATGGAAGAGGTATTCGTTGTAAAAGAAATCGGTAGTTTCACTTTCGGTGGCGTTGTCACTATGCGTTCTCCAGTTGAAATAGCATCGACCTTTGGCGTCGCTGTCTTTAATCAGACCCAGGAAGTAACCGACATCCTTCAAACTCTCTTTCGTCAACGCGTGCGGGTTGGAGAAAATTGGGATGATGATGAAGCCTCGACACGTTTGTTCCTTTAGCAACGGGTTGTAAAGCGGAAGGATATTTCGTTGGAAAAAATGGGAGGGAATATTGAACCTGCCATAGCCGGCGAAGTGCACTTGACTTCCCCTATGAAAAGTCGCGACGGCGTTCAGAACGCTGAAGTAGTTTTCCAAGACCTCATTGAGCTTGGATATCATTCGTAAATCGCTGCCCAGCTCTTCCATGACGACGTCATATCTCTTGTCCATTACCGGCAAGTTCGCTTCGCAAGAGTCGATAAATCTCCCTACTGCCTTGTAACAAGCCGAATCACCCGATTCAAGAGCGTCGTGGTAATAGCCCCTCCCCGGCTGCAAGGAAAAGTAGTTACTAGTATTGAACCCGATCCTTTCCTGCTCCCAATTCTTCAAGTGAAAATACAAAAACTCCACCGCAGCTAGTAGTCTCTCCGTCGGCACTCGCCGATCACGATCCATAAGTAACCCGAAGCGCTCCAACCACTCCTCCGTTGTTGCTTTCAGGACACCACTTTGATTTGGCCCGAGGTAAAACTCGCCGTTTTCCTTGGTGACAATCTTATCGATGACTGACTTATGCCTCTCAAGTGATTCGCGATACTCTTTCGCCTTGTAGTCAACACATTTACCGAGCTTATCTTCAGGACGGAAAAGCCTGCTCAATGAAATAGCGTACTTTTTCCTAAGACCGACGTTAATGTTGATCGTCCCGAGTCCACAAACCAGCCACTGCAAAATCGTATGGTCGATCTCTCCGCTGGAGGCGTAAAACAGGTTGTTCTTCTGCTCAAGCTTTTTGTTTCTTCGCCAGTTGTGCTTAGCAAAGAACTTAACAAAGTCGTCCTTGAAATTGAGAATATGTTCCCTAGTTACGGTGTTAACGTTCAGATAAAAGCTAAGCCACTCGTCTGGGAGCTTTAGAAATTCTCGGTTATTTCGAATGTTGCGGGCATTAACAAACATAGGAAAGGTAAAGCTGGGCTTCAAGTCGGATTCCGAAAAAGAGCCCAGTAGATAGAAAGGTGGCGCATCGTCTTCGTCGCTGGCTCTGGGATCCACGAAGCAATACATTCCGAAGAGCAACTGCAAATCTTTGACGAGAAAATCCTGAACCGAATCTTCGAAACTACCCGAGCCCAGCAACGGCCTGGCTCGGCGAAGTTTGCTCTGTGGCTTTCGCTTTGCGGCGCCGTGAAGCAAGCACTGCAAATAAAAATACTTGTTACTGCGATCCTTAACGTATTCATATCCAGGCTGGTTTACCATCTGGATCTTGTTTAACTCAAACTGACTATTCGCCAACTCTTGGGGATATGCTTCCTCCAGTAACAAGCGATTTAGACGAGTTTGCGTAATGCCCTTCCTGGATTCCCTTTTTCCGGCCGACATCTTTTTGAGGTCATCCTTTATCCGCGCCGGAGCAGACGACAGAACAACGCCCTTAAAGCGTCGCTCTTCGTAAAGATTGGTGCCTCTTATTATCCCGTTGAGATCCCGAACGAGCGCACGCAGAAATGCACTGTCACAGCCCGATTCGGACGCTGCGCATTCTTGGAGTTGCCTGAATGTTTGGGGCGAAAACTTGCTGCATAGGTAATTCGAGAGGTTATCTCCTCGGGAGGTTAGTTTTTTAGCGAAACTTCGCGCATCGATGACATCACGAATCTTAAACTCGTCATCGCGAGAATCATGATGTTCTTCGCCGTACTCTTTGAGCAGTCTATTGATCGAGAAAAATCTGGTTTCGAACATGAGGATTAGGGTTGAGTGTTTAAAGGTTCCAGTTTAAGTCGACAATGCCGACTGTGTACCCAGCGCCGAAGCTACATAACAGAATGCGGTCTCCCTTCGCAAATGTTTTCAGTTCGTGAAACTGGGCGAGGCACAAGGGAATTGACGCGGCTGCAGTGTTTCCCACGTGTTCCAGATTTGTCAACATCTTTTCTTGCGGAATCGCCAAGCGTTCCGAAATATCTCGAAGCATTCTTATGTTCGATTGATGGAAGATGAAATAGTCAAAAGCATCCACGGTGAGTTTATGTTTCGATAAATACTGCTCCACGAAGTCAATTGTCAGGAATGTACCGTGCTTGTATACCCTCGTGCCTTTTAGCCGCAGCGTATCGTCGTAATCTTTGGATAAAGACGAAAAATATACGATATCGTCGATATAGTCCGTGACGCTTGCCATTTCTGTCCCATTAATTCCAAAAGCGTCATCTTCACTTCGTTCGACCAGTACGGCGGCTGCAGCATCGCCAAATAGGATTCCGGTTTGATAATCAAAGCCGTTCAGCATGCGACTCATCGTTTCGGCGCCACAAACAATTACCCTGTTCTTCTTCCCAACTCCGACGTAATTGATTGCCTGCTCCAATCCAAATAAGAACCCGGAACAGGCTGCATTGATGTCGTATGTTGTTAGGCGAACTCCACGGCCATCGAAATGCTTACACAATTCCTCTAGAATCAAACTCGCGTTCGAAGGTGTTAAGGACTCGGGTGTGAGCGTGCCCAGAATGATGCAGTCGATATCGCCCAGAGTCGCTCCCAAGCTTTCAAGTAACTTAATGATGCTGCGTGCGGCAAGATCTCTCAGACGTTCCTGATCGGTTACGTATCGACGCTCCCGGATGCCGCACGCCTTAAGAATAAGTTCAGCGGTCAACGGCTTGCCAAACTTCTCCTGATAAGACTGCCCATAGGTTTCAGCCAGCCTTTCGTTATATATCTTTTGTTCCGGCAGAGAATAGGAGCACGCCTTAATAGTCGCTCTATACACAATCTATCAGTTCCCACTTTCTACGAAATTCAAGTCGTTGTGGAATGATTCTGCAATGAAAAACCAGGCGATAATTGCTATGACCGTGCTGCCTATCCCTAAGATTGCGGTTGCGGCCATAGTATCAAACCGGGACTCCAGAAACACGAACATCGGCACTATGGGCAACGCCATTGCCCTGATGAGGTTTGGCACAGCTGTCGTCGCCGTCGCTCTCAAATTCGTTCCCCATTGTTCCGTAACGGTTGTGAGCAGAAGGGTCCAGTAACCAGCGCTTAATCCGAGCAGTGGAGTGAAAACGTAGTGATATTGGAATGCGGAACGCGGCCGTATTACAGCAAAGGCAGCGACAACCAGTACCGCAAAAATCAAGTAGCCAATCAAAACCTGCTTCCTACTCTCAAGCTTTTGGCTCAAATAATTCGCGGCAACATCACCGATCGAAAGCGCCATAAAGAAGGTAATCACTGTGATCCCTAAGCTGATCTTTTCGCCATTGAGATACTTCGAATAGTTTGTCGCGAATTTGATGGGGATTGAAATAATGAAATAGGTGGGAGCTCCTAATGAGATGCAAAGCACAAGTTTTTTGAAGAGCGGCCAGCTCGTAAACAACGCGAGGACATTACCTCTTGCGATAGCCGAAGCTTTTTGAGAGACGTAAACCGAAGAGTCGACCACTCCAATTCTAAAGAACAAGAGAATGAGTCCCAGCACGCCGCCGATCGTATACAGATAGTTCCAATCCAAACCGGAAAATTCGGTCAGGGCCGCAGCCAAGGCGGCGCCAAGCAGACCGAAAGAGATAACGATCATTATTCCGTACCCACGCTTTTCTTTTGGAAACACTTCACCGACCAGGGTGATGGCAATACTCAATTCGGCGGCCAAGCCAACGCCGCTTGCAAAGCGCAGGACTTTATATACTTCGATAACATATGGCGTGTTGCTGGTTAATTGCCCATTCGCTAGATTCGCCAACGAGTACAATGCGATGGACGCGTATAGAGCTCTTTTTCGGCCAAATCTATCCGCGAGCGCCCCCCACAGGATGCCTGCTAAAAGCCCGGCGTTTTGCCAATTTTCCAAACTATAAGAAATCGCCTTGACTGAAGCTACGGCATCGCCTGTCGTCGGATTGAGTTGTTTAAGAACAATAAGAGACTTGCCGCGCACCAGAGCGGCGATCCATAAATCATATGCGTCAACGAAGTAGCCTACGGCTCCGACGAAAACGACAAATACCAAGCTACGAGAGTATTTGCTTGCTTTCATTTGGGTGCATCGCGCTTTTTGGTTAAACGGCGGAAGCCATCTTCGATCCAACGAAGGAAGAGGAGCCAGGGGGGGAGAACTGTCAGCTCTCTCTGCTTTCGCATCTCCTGTCAAAATCTGAGTCTTCGGTCAGCGGCTTGGAACGAGTCTCTTCCAAACTTCGGACACCCCCGATAGATATGGGAGATTATCGGATGGCTCGTGCGCAGAAAAGTGTCACTTAGCATTTGATATCGGCAACCGTCAACAGACAATAGCGGCCCAAAGCAGAAACAGAAGCGGCTAGCGAGACCTCTAAGTGATTCAGGTATCATTCGAATCGCACCTCGGGACCGAGAGCGCTCAAGAAAACATCTATTTGGACATGATTGATTGATCACAAAAGCTGGGATCTTGATCAAGATTGAGAAGAGATGATCGATATGCGCTTAGCTTGCCGAGCTAGTTAAGGACGACATAAGAAGGAACAAAACTATGGACACACAGACGAGGACAGCTAAAGCCCAGTACCTAGCGAGAACGATCATGGATGATCTTGAGGCATTGCTCTCTTCGAACATCCTCTATGAGCAGCCGGGCGCTGGCATAGCAGAAGCACTCAAGGAGAACGCTGACAAGATCACATCCTTTAGTGATCTCCACGACTACATAGATGCGAACACGCTCGGTGAATCTGAGAAGGTTTGGGAGGAGTTAACCGACGATATCGGTCCCGATGGAGACGAAGTGAAAGTGCAGCTTGCGTGTGATATTTTGAACGAAGCGCAAACCATCGTTGACGAATGGATCAAGCAGGGTGCCTTGCGCACCGTCGGAACGGATAATGGTTAAATGTCTCAATTCGGCGGCCAAGCAGGCAGTGTAACGCAGAGTTTCACATTTCATTCTTACCGTCTGTTAGTGGTGAAGGAGAGTAAATGAGAGAAGCTAGGTTCCGCCATGATTTTCTCGGTGACAGCGAATTCCGAGGCTATACCAGAAATGAGGACTACAACGGTTTTGCCTGTCCCTACTTCATCTATGAGCAAGCCATGCTCATTTTGACGGCATGGCTAGAGCATGGTCTCGCCGCAAGCTACGATGAGAATAAGGATGAATTCGTGTTTGAAGTGTCAGAATGCGAATCAGGCAACGAGTTTCAGAGATTTGGTGCTATCTATTCAAACGGCATGAAGTTATATCCAATCGGCGTCTTCGAATGGAACTGGGAGGAGGCCGAGAATTCGGAGCTTCAGTCCCAGACTGAAATGGCAAAGGTCGCACGGCTGTTCCAAACGCCCGCTGAGGAGCTTGTCAAAATTGAGCCTGCGGAGTGGCAAGCAACATTTTCAGACATTCACGGAGAAGACCTAAGGCTCCTATCTAATAGTTTGATTAATCTCTCTGTGCTCGCAGCGCGGATGAGCGGCTATATAGATGCGAGAGGCGGCGAGGGCGGGAAAGACCGAGGGCACGTTGAGGCGGTTAGCGAACAAAATCAGCGTGCGGAGAGGGTTCGAGCCGTCCTGGGATTTCAGGACCCGAAGGCCGATATCGACATCGGTCTATCGTAGAAGCGATGTAACTACCTTCCCTTGCCTACCAGGAAATCAAGGAGTGTACTCTGCAAGGAATCAAGATTCTTGGTTTGACATTCCCACACAATCAAGATTCGCCAGCCGTATTTCCTAAGTAACTTAATATTTCGACGATCTCGCTCTTTATTCGATTGTCTCTTCTTTTGCCAGAACTCAGCGTTGGTCGCAGGTTTTACCCTTCCGTAAGGGCAATCATGCATGTGAAAGAAACAGCCGTGCACGTCAATAATCTTGTTATGCCGCACCAATACTAAGTCAGGTCTCCCAGGCAGATCTTTCTTGTGAAGACGATAGCGAAAACCCATTCGATGAACAATTGACCGAACAATCATCTCAGGTCGCGTATCGCGGTTTCGGATACGCGACATGTTGAAGCTTCGTTGCTTCGGCGTCAGAACATCAGCCATGGAACTTACACGACGTTAATCGAACAACTCGGCGACAATCTCCGCGATTTGCCGAGCGAGCAACGGTGGAACTGCGTTTCCTACCTGCTTGTACTGCTCGGTACGCGGACCTTCGAAGAAGTAATTATCCGGAAAGGTTTGAAGCCTGGCCGCTTCGCGAACGGTAAGGCTGCGGCATTGAGTAGGATCGTAATGAATAAAATAATGCCCGTCCTTGGATATATGTGAGACCACGGTTGTGGAGGGGCGACCCTTAAGTTGCACCCGAAAGCGATCGTTGAATTTTGTTACCTTCAGTGCTTCACGAACATTCTTGTGTTTCGGTAATAGCGGCTTAGGGAAATCCTGTAATAGAGGAGCACGGCTGTTTTTCTTAGCGAACACCGAAGCGAAAAAATAGCGATGCAAATCTGCCGAAATGTGACCCCTGCTTGAATGGTTGAGCACTCCGCCAAGCTTCGGATCAAAAAACCAATCTGGATAATGGCTTGGCGGTCCGGTAGCAGCAGAATACTCACCACCACGATTAAGATTTGCTCTTACGCGATTAGCAGCCACGGTTAGGGCTTGGCGCATATCGTCTTCGATGCAGCCGTTAGAAAACCATTTTTCATCAACGATTCCCCTCACGGTCTCACGCCACGTCTCGGATGAATCCCTCTGTTTCGACAGTCCACTTCTTATTCGCGGTAAGTCCCAAATGACATCATCGATGTTGGGAGCGTCAAGGGGAGTTAAGGCTCGTGGAATCTTCTGAAAGTCCGAACGGATACCAAGGATAATAATCCGGTGACGTGCTTGGGGAATTCCGAATCTCTCAGTCTTTACCACGAAGTCTTCCGGCTCAAATTCCCCCAGCAAATTCCCTGTGGGATTGACGACTGAAACAAGTCGGTATTCGAGCGTCTCCCCTTGAGATGCTTCGTCAATGGCGGCTGCTGGATGGGCCAAGTCTGAGAGGATGCGTTGGAAAATCAGCTCTTTCTTGACAGTCGCCGAAAGCAGACCTTTTACATTTTCCATGACAAAGATCGGTGGGGCGTGCTTTGCGAGGATTCGCAAATACTCTCTATACAGAAAGTGTCGGGGATCCTTGTTGTATTTACTCTGACTCTTTCCTCGAATTCGCGAACGCCCGACTAATGAGTATGCCTGGCAGGGAGGACCGCCTATTAATACCCATTCAGTCGAATCGTTAAGAGCGCCTTTGATCCGTTCATCAACGAGGTCATTTGGTGTGGATTCTTTTCCAAGCTCTCCCAACCACGCCTCTTCACGTGCGATCTTGGCCTGCTGGGGATGCCGATTCAATAGCGCATCGCGCGTGAGCCTCCCGGCGACATAATCGTAATAGTCTTGAGGTGCTTTACCTCTAGGAAAGCATCGTAAAAAGGCGCGTAGCTCCAACGTACGATGCGCGTGTTCGTCGCTTTCTATTGAGACTTTCACTTTGAAGACGGACTGGTTGGTAATGCTTGTAAGGGATGAAAAGCCTTCGCTCAAGCCACCTGGGCCTGCAAACAAATCGATTACTGGAATCGGAAACTTTGGCATCCAAACAAAACCCCAATATGAGAGTTCTTAATACGTATTGCCGCGCCGAAATGCCGCCTTGCGAGAATTTCATGCCAACGAGTAAGTGTTCAAAAGCAATGCGGATAAGAAACCTTTATCTCGGCCGTCCGGCGTCCCCACTACCATCGCCCGGTCGAGTCCTTGGTTAACGGTTTCGCAGGACGTCTCAGGAAGAAGAACACAAGCGTGACAAGCCGCGACGTTGGCGAGCTTTGAGCCCTGACCTCCGAGGTTTTCCGAGCAAACGGGATCAGCTGAGCACCAAGACGCGCGTTCCAGGGCTCTCATGAGTACCGCGCCGAGGCGCTCAGGGCGCCCGAGGCGGACTAAGCCGCCCAGAGTTCCATCCGAGTCTCCAGCAGACGTGTAGATCAGGAACCCAGCCATCGGTGCAGACGGGTCGACCGATATATAAAGGCGCTCACGCAGCGAGGCAGTGCTATATCCGCATTCAAAGACAAGTTGGTTGATGAGAATATGCGCCAGACCATGAACGAGCAAATAGCGCGACCCCCAGTTGCGATTCGCCTGGTTCAAAGGAGGCAAGGTCTGAAAGATCCCACCCAAACGTGCGATGAAACCGTCATCCAACCGATTCGCGAGCCACGCAGCATTGCTCGCTTGCCAATCAAGTAGTGCGTGTTCATCTAGCTCAAAATAGATCCCCTCGCCGAACACCTCGATTGCCGGAAGCCAGCGATCCTGCGGTTGGGATGGTGGGTTTCGAAAGAGCTGCCGCATCGCAGTTTCCGGCATCCCTACCAGTGAGTTAGAATTGTCCTGTTCTAATCGGTCAAAGCCGTAGAACACCTTCGTCTCGCGTAATCGTTCTACGAGATTCACCTTAGCCAGCCAATCTGTGAGTTCGCGCGGAGTCGTGGTGGGTATAACTCGAAGATTAGGCACATGCGCCGGATCGTTCACCTCATTCCGAAGGATATTGAATTCAGCGCGCCGGAACGCTAGAAGTTCAGACTCTGGATCGGTGGGCGAGTTGGCACCGGCAGGCAATGCGGCGCCCGACGGATCAAAAAGGCTTTCCAACGCCTGCTCGACTTGCGCGGAGTCTCCGGCAATGCCTCGACCCACGAGTCCAACCTGAATCATGGCAACCGTTCCCGCACGATTCCCCATGTTCCAAAGAGTCCTTGCGACGCCCAATGAAGGTTCAAGCTCGATCTCATTTCGGAGGTTGGCGACGGTTTCACTTTGCGGTTGAAGATCGGGTAACGCAATGGCAGAAATCGTTCTGGGAAAATAGAGGTTAATCTGATTGATCAGCGCGCCAATTAATGGCTGATTGCATTGCGGCTCGTTTGCTCCTTCCCCAAGCCAAGGTCGATCTCCCGGACAAACTATTCCAGCTTGCTGAAATGCGCTTTGCTCACCAAGTGCCACGTCTGGCTTGATTGTGGTTCCAGAAAGCGTCCTGCCTCGGCGGCCCGACGAACCCGTCGGACATCCCGAACATTCAATGCGTATGCTGCTCAGCTCCGATCCGCCACGATCTGTTAGTGTAAGACTTCCGTCATCAGCACACTGACAACCTATCCATTCCTTCCAGGGAAACTCTGAAAGATGTCCGCCAGCACAAACCGAAACAAAACGCACAGGCTGCCAGCGTCCGCCGCCAGCGGGCCGGTCAATTCGAGTCGTGTGCAGGTTAAACCGCCGCATCTCGCCGGAGCGCGTTTGTCGATACCAGCATGGAAACCGTTGAGACGGCACATTGAGCATTGCATTAGGCGGCGCAGAGGCTCCACGTCGCACATGCCTATAGTCAGGTGGCACGCAGAACCGGTCGACATGGAGTAGCGAAGAAAGGCGAGGCTCAGTCCGTTCAAATTCGGCGCGACTCTCGCAAGGTACTATCCCAAGAGTCTGATCCCATTTGAAAAACCAGTGATCCAAACCACAAACAATGAGCGGCACACCACGTCGATCCGTGTACAGGCTGCCCGGACCAAAAGGCGCAATCAATTGCCCGATGCGAATTTGCTTGTTTCCCATGATTGGTTATGAGTCGGCGACCGGCACGTAACCTTGATCGATACTCAGCTCGGCATTCGCATCCACCTGTCGCATGCTGCTGGGCACTACGACGCCACGTTGCTTTTGCGGTAGAGTTGCGAACTGTCCGGGCCAAAGCATTAGGTATTCGCCGTTAATACTGGGCGGAAATTCTTCCCAGTCCTGCGGATTCAATGTCCATTTGTGCTCCAACTCGTCTCGAACCCTTTCCATCTCACGCAATGATCTTTCCTGGTCCTCGGGTAATTGAACAGTCTGGCAGCGCTCGCGCAACAGTTCGTAGGCGGTATCTAGCGCGCTTGCGTACGCCGCCTTGTTTTGAACCGGTGCGTTACCATGCTGTCGTGCCCAAGTGATTAACGCCCCCGGCAGTGCGCGCTGAATTGCAGAAAGCGCGAAGGGGGTAGCGGACGTTGGTTCGACGCGTTCATATAAACGCCTATGGTAGCTGTGGAACTGTTCGAAGTGTGAGCGGTCCCGGCTCTTAGATGGGTTATAAATCATAAGGACGAGGCCCGCTCGCTCCCACCAGCGCCGACCGATGCGACCGGTCACTTGAATGTACGTCGCAGTAGTCTTGGGCTGACCCACAACTCCCATGATTGACAATCTATCTATGTCAACTCCCACCTCAATGATGTTGGAGGCTAGGCACGCATCCACAACGTCATTGTTTTGGGTCTCTACATAGGGCTTTGACAATCGATCCATCATGTCAACTATCTCGGCCTGAGAAAGGCGACTCGTGAGCTCCTCGACGATGCGAAGATTACGACGTTGGTCGTGTGCGAAGCCTTCCCGATTAAACATGAACTTCAATCGCGACCGTATGTCAGAATCGAACAAAGTCTTGGCGCCGCCCAGCTCCCGAATACTGTTGTAAAAAGTCAGCAACGTCCACCAGGGATCACGTAGATCTGGTGGGAATGAATACGGCCTGAACAGCGCGGATGAAAATGCTCGCACCTGAGTGGTCAGGGCTGAGCCATAGTCACTTGCGTGGATTCCGAGATAAAGTCTTCCATCTCGAAGTCGTCCTTCCACGTCCCGCGCGTATCTGCCAAAAAAAGAGTCTCCCATCATCAGACCGGGAGATGGGAACAATTGTGTTTCTGAACGGGCGTAGAGAGACTTTACCTGCTCTGCCGCGCCGCGAATTGTTGCGGTGGAAGCTACCAGCTTGGGTTTTATCCACTGCCCATCTTGCTGAATTGAACACAACCGCTCGAAGATTGCTTCGTACAGAGCGTAAACGGTTCCCAACGGCCCCGAAATCAGATGCAGCTCATCTTGAATGATTAGACCGGGAGGAAGAGATACTTGGAATGGACCATCGTTTACCATGACACGCCCGAAGAGCGCTCCTGCCTCGGGTCGGTAAGCGACAATCGCCAGTTTGTCAGCAGTTGCGATGACTAGAGACGGCGGTCGCCGGTAAATCCGCTCGTCAATAACCTCCACCGGTAACCAGTTTGGCGGCTCCTCTTGGCCGAACGAACAGGCGGCATCTGTACAATGCAACAACGGACCTTCCGCGTTCACATCTGTAATGCCTCTGGTTCTCGCAGTGTTCCATTGATTCTGCGGTATGACACTGGGTCGGGAACCCTCGTATCGCCCGATCTCGGCCCGACACCAAGGACATTCGGTCAAAACCAGAGGGTTACCTGCAACAAAGCCTCGCCTAAACTCCTTGAGTTCGGTTCGGGCGCCATCAATTTTGTTAGGCGAACCATCGCCTCCAATCCATAACCCCAAAGAGAATCGTTGGCCCGGAATGCTCGCGATGCCGTGCCTATTCTGTTGGCGGCGTAGGAACTCCATCGCGCAAACCAAACTTGCAGCCCGCTGGAACTGCTGCGTAGTTAACATTCGAAGCGTGTAACGCATGAGAACGTTCGTGCCGTCTCGTCTAGGGGTGGAGGTTGCGTCTGCAATTAGCAAACGCTGATGGAACATATAGAATGCCATCACAGCAAGATAAGCCTCCGTCTTACCGCCGCCGGTTGGAAACCAGATTAGATCCACGATTTCACGATCAGATGATCGACCATCACGAACGCCATCTAACGACATCAAGAGGAACGCAATCTGAAATGCTCTCCATGCCCCTAGCTGATCGCTCTCTTGGTTTTGGTGAAAAACGTCCCAAGGAGATCGGTGAGATCCTTCTGGAGCCACGATGCGTAATGTTGCGTCCCAATTAAGATGACGTCTCGTCAGTTGTTTGGTTCCGATCTGTTGGAGAAGCATCGCCAGATTCGCAAGACGGAATGCCGTTCGAACGGCGGGATCATTCCTAAGCAACGAGATGCCATTGTTGATTCTCGCGAGGCAGGCTTCGCATGCATCCAGATGCCTGCGAGCAACAGGTTGCCATCGCGCGTCCAAGCCGGTTATTTGGTTGCGAGCCCGTTCCATCCACGAAGTATATTCAGCTGACAGATTTTCCAGCGATTGCCACCCCGGCCCAATACCATCGTCGGACAAGGCAGCGAGCGATCGCATCGAGAGTTGGATAAGCTGTCCGTTCATGTTCTCGATGTCGGGAGTCATGCTCGGCACTTGGACGGCAGGCATTACATCCGCAAACAGTACTGTCGGTTGATGTCCGGGTTCCGCGTCCCACCCAGCCGAACATCCGTGGCCAATTCCCCAAGTTGCAGCTTCGCGATACAGAAGCGCCAAAGACTGCTCCTCAGAGTCGAGCTGCTCGAAGGGTCGCTGACTTTCTGGATACTTCTCGATTCTTCCATTCTCGGCGATGATTTCAAAATAAGTCTGGTAGAGAATAGCGGTACGAGGTTGCGTCTCGCCGGCGACTTGGGTTGAGTTACGTAAGACGATAGTCAGCAGCCAAATATCTTCCTCTTCCCGAAAGCGAGGGAAGACTTCCACTCTTAAATTTAGTGGAGAATTCTCAGGCATGGCCACCTCGCGCCGAACCGGACGACCAGCAACTAGATCCGATCGATTGATTATTACCTGTGAGTCAGCGACCATCGCAGGATGTCGTCGCCAAATCGAAGCCTCTTGCGACCGACCCTGGTCATCAGTCCAGCGCCTCTTGCATGGTTCATAGCGGCCATTGATAGCGAAGACAGGACTGTCCGCCTCTTGCCAGACGAAACGCCGACTCTGTGGCAGGCGGATAATGATGCGACCATCTTCGTTGAGCTTGACACAAAACGAGATGCCAACGGTTGAGGGATGTCGAATGTCCGGGCTTGAAACCTCAAAGTCGTCAGTCGCGTCGAAGGAGCCCGCCCCTTCTTCCTCGTCACTTTCGGCTAAGTCTTCGTCAACTGTAAGAACCTCATCTGCGTTGGGCTCTGCGCCAATCGTATCAGCAGCGTGAAGAGCAACGTCATCAGGCTGCATTGTCATTGTTGTTGGAACGGCACCCGGATGGAGCAGTCCAGCTCCGTACTTGCGGTGGGGGGATTCACGTTCGTAATAGAGGACCTCCTCGAGCGATGAGTCGGGATTCGGTCGCCAAACAAGCGGTCCACGCCGAAGGGGGACGGGATCAGCGAACTCTGCGGCGGCGAACTCAATGAGGGTGCCTTCGGCCAGCAGTCGGGAAGGGCCGACTAACTCGCCGCGAATCCATTCGATCATTCGAGATCGGTCACTCATGAGTCAGACCTAACAGTGAACCACCGGTAAAGAGTTTCTCGGGATCTCTTATCGCACAAGACGCGAACGGACTCAGTTGCCCGAGTCATCCCGGTATAAAACAAATCGCGCTGAAAATCCCTATCATCAAGCGATACGTCAGTAAGGATAATGACCTTGTTCTCCAACCCCTTGAAAGCATGAACACTTGCATAAGCTGTGTGTGCACTCGCCTGCCACGCCTGCCGCAACTTAAAAGCCAAGTC
Source organism: Pyrinomonadaceae bacterium (assembly GCA_035472495.1). Taxonomy (GTDB): domain Bacteria; phylum Acidobacteriota; class Blastocatellia; order Pyrinomonadales; family Pyrinomonadaceae; genus PSRF01. The sequence goes on from DATIPD010000016.1 coordinate 30,532, forward strand.
GAGACGAGACGCCGCGCTTAAATGGTCTGCGCGGAATGAAAGTAATGTGATTTCCGACGGCTTATAGCCTTGAGCTTTGAACTCTTTAACCCACTGACCGAGTTTAGTAGTTTGTGCTGCCTCATCCTCATAGAAAAAGATGTCGTAATTATGCAATCCTCCTCCTGTTCGAAGGTAGGACGAATAGACGGTCTCCGCAAAACCGGAAAGTTGCACGGCAGTATCCCCTACAATACGGTAGTTGCGACAATTTTCGGAAAGGTTCCAGCGTACAGGACGGTTTATCGCATCGATCGCCGCGAGAGTTGTTTGCATCAGATCGCGTTCTGCAAGAACCTGGTGGACGAAATCGCCGAACAATGCGAAAGCGCCTTTATCCTCACCGCCTATCAAAAATTGAGTGAGGCACTGCCATAACCTTGGCAGTGCGAGAAAGTCTTGCGCCTCATCAAGCACAAGATAGTCAAAAGCGGCCGCAGATTTGAAATCCGGGTCTGTGAGGCGCTCCTCTAGTTCTCGCGGCAAGCCCACTTCCCAATATTCTTTTGGAGGATTCTCTGCGATCTCAACTCCCGCCATCTCTGCCATTACTCGAATTGCGCGACCGACTACCAGATTCGGCAAAGCCGGACTCGCACTTTCCATTTTATGTTGCATCCAATCCCCAATCAGCTGGTTGTAACATAACAAAGCGACGCGACCTCCCTTCTCCGCAGCGCGACGCGCTACCTCCATTGCAATAAGGGTCTTTCCGGTGCCAGCACCACCGCTCACGATTATTCGGTCATTGAGTGACGCAAGTTTCAGAACCGGCTTCTGCTGATCACGTAACAGCTTTTCGATCTCTTCTTCGCGACGATTGATTTCCTCGCGCGCGCTCGAATTTACCTTTTGCACGGGCACGCAGAATCCAACAAGCGTCTCGATTTGGTTTCGCGAGAGAGGATTTTCGAGCATCTTGATTCTTCCATCTGCCGCGATGGACTGCTTCATTCTCTCCCTTATGGCCATACAAAATTCGCTACCGCTCTCGAACTTTCGAAAGGTTCGTTGGTCCATTACCTCCCAAGGTTGTACAGATAGATTGGGTGTCAAATCGAAGCTCGAGCGCGGAAAGATGCAACAGTGGACTACGGGTACAAGTCTGAATTGCGGGGCGATTTCCGCTAACCGTCGATAAAATGTGTATCGTCCATCTGACGCTTGCTTGAATGGTGAGCGTGTTATTCCCGCGGGATGCCACCGAAAGCCATCGAATAAAATATCTTGATGAGATTTGACTTCTACGCAGAGAATACCAGTGTCTGGTACGATAATAACAAAATCGATCTCCGTCCGTAGGCCGCGATTCCATGGGGCAAGATCAAGCGAATGGAGTACGACCAAGTCGTCAGGACCTGGTGCAAGCAGGTTGAACACGTCGCGCTCGCCGGGCGGTGTGCGATCATCCATGAATGAAGGAATTAGTCGCGCCATTGATCAATAGCAGCGAGTGTTTGGACGACCCTAAATTGACCGTCGGGAACGCTGAAGCCGGCTTCAATTGCAGTGACCGGTAAGAAATTCACGACACCGCTCATACCACTCGACGGTGGAACCGCAAGCTCAAACGCACGATGTTCCGTCGCAAGCCGCGTTAGATCTGGCAAAAGGCTCGCGAGTACAGTCATAAGTTGTTCGTCCACCAACTCCTGTTCCAGTTGACCTGCCTGTATAGCTTCCCCGCGAGATGATCGAATTTCCATCCAAGCACGTTTCCACCATGGAATAGCTGAATGTGATTCGCTGGAACTTGGATCATCGTCAACGCCCAAGACGCGGATGAGAATCTCAAAATGTGCGCTCTTTTGAGGGGCGTGTATTACAGTTCCCGGCTCTTTGTACCAATTCCTGATCGCGCCATGCAGATGCATCAGATCAAGGCCCGCAGAGCGCAAACGTTCGACCAACTCATCCAGGTTAGAAATGACCTCCTCCCGCAATTGGGATTTCCAAATCCGACTGTAATAGCCATTGCGAGCCTGTAGATCTCCAAGCCCAACATCTCCCAAGTTCGGCACTATCACAAACATCCCCTCAACAAGGGTTTCACCGGGTATACGCCAACCGATCGGTTGTCGGCTATCCGCAGGAGGATTAAAACTCAAGACCCGTGAATAGGGTTGGTAGAAAATGCCATGCTCCTCGTCTACATGAACCAGCTTGGCAGCCCTATTTTCGCCCAACTGAATCTTTTGCGCGAAAACGGATAGCTCATCCCAATCAGTTTCATAGAGTCCGCCGAGGCCATGATCAGTGCCGGTGGACGATCGCTGAACACTCCACTTCGGCAAGCGGGAGGCACTTTCGGCCCATGAGGACGCGAGCGGCGCATCATCATGAAAGGCTTGCGAAGGATCATAGCCGAATCCGGGCTCGTCACTGCTTCCGGACCAAACAATTAGCTCTAGAGCCTCGAATCGCGGCGCTGTCAAAATTGCGTCCGGTGCCGAACTCGATCCCTTGCTGCGCAGCGGCCCAACTTTTATCAGTACATCAAAAGTTTCGGAATCGCGGTAATCCCGAACGCTGTGAAGAAACATATCCTCAGTAACTGGCACATCCTCGAGCGACGCAAGCAGAGAGTCAAAATGATGTTTGGCCCGACGGTGGCAATAGATCTTGAACCGCAGCTCTTGCAAATGCACTTTCTCTATTGTTTCTTTCAGTTTCTTACGCACGGGATTCTCAACGGTGGCAAGATTTACCGCAGCTTTGCGTGCTGCTTCATAAAGGCCCGCAATATCAAAACCCCACCGAGATGATATTGTTGCGCGATCCCCGAAAAGTTCGGTTAACGACCGTTCTATCGATGTATCAAAAGTGATCGGGGTTGTGAGCCACTCTGAGAGCAATGTTCGGACACCCTTCGCGATTTCGGCTGCTTCATAGTCGTCAGATTCATGAAACTTCATGACAATTTGACGAAGGTTTCTGCGCATATTCTCAAATTCCGGGTGTGCGATCTCATTGCGCTCAAACGTGAAGGTTTGACGCCTTTCAAGAAAACCAAGAATTTGTGTAGCGGCGACTGACATTCAGCAGAATCTCTTCTTGAGAAGCGCGACTGAGATACCCATTGGCACCTGATGAAGGTGCCCAACCAGATCAGTATCTTCTTCGTACCATTGACGTAATCCGTTCAGGCGATTACCCAAAGCTTCTAGGTTGTCGCGCTCAATGGCGCGGTGAATAACACCGATGACATCAGATCTCTGGAACAAGGGAAATGAAAGAACCTTCAAAAACGAAAGATCACCGTCGGCGACTACTAAACTTGGCGGATATGAACCACGGTCTATGGTTTCCGTTCTCGCATTAAGGTAAGTAATGCGCGATGCGCGTCTATCAGTGTTCCATCCCTTCACCGTTAATAACTCTGTAAGCGTATGTTCCGATCCACCTATCCTAAAATGGATCAAAGAATACATCTCTCGAGTCGTGGCTTCTCCGACGGTGCGGCCTGCTAAACATAGACCGGAAAATGATCTTCGCAAATTTTCTTTAACTATGCTTGCCGTTGGAATTAGATTGCTATACGCATCTATGGGTAATGGATCCGATTCATCGCCCAACTGGGGCCATGCCTCACCGTCAATTTGCCAGTCGATTGCATCCTTCGGACTAAGCCAACGTCTCTCGGCGCGCGACACCGGAATTCGCTCCGTGGAGGGAAATGTATGAGCATACCAGATACTTCCAAACGCCAATTCCGATACTTCCCATACCTTATTGTCCTTGTACCGCACAAAGCCGCTAGCCTCTTCCGAATATCCGCAGCGCTTTTCTTGAGGCTCACACCGCATTTCACATGAACGGCAACTTTCCAGGTACTGACGCGCATACCGGAGAAGAGCTTCGTGGTATCCATGAACATCATTGGCGTCAGGATTAGTTAAGCCACGAACCATTGCCCCTAGTGCAACAAGGCCGGCTCCCGCTGAGTCGCACGGCATGGATATGAGTGCAATCCGCCGGGGACGGGCCTCATCCGTCGGCCATTCATATCCAAAGTCGATTAGGAATCGACTCCAGGCGGGTAGGCTGATCCAGCCGTGTTTTGATTCTGAGAACTCCATTGTCCGCTGTAGCTATTCAAAGAGTCTTTAATAGCAAACCAAATCGGTTAGCTGACGACCATCCACCAGCCATTTAAGTATCTTGCGGAACTACTGCGTCGGTTTAGGCAATGGCACGGATTGGAATCAAGTTACTTCGTGTGCTACACGCCGATCAATTTGACTTCAGCCTTCTAACTTCTCGTGTGAAAATGAGGGATACCAACAAACTTCACGATGTTAGCTAGTTCTTCCGGCTCGCTAGAGAATACTCGAAGAGCAAGCGAACTAAAACCGTGTCCATGCTTCACTTCGCGAGAGCAATACGTCCACCGACTAGCGCTTTTCAAGAGCCACAAATTAAGCGGAAGCCAAAGCAATAGAAGCTTTCGATCAAAAACGAGAGGTCAAGCGAAATTTATCTCAAGAGCAAAGCCTGAATCAACGGCTGGAGTGAGCACTAAACCTTCGCATCGAGGAACCATGTCAGTTCATATTCCTTACACCAACCAGTGCAGGATCATCAATTTTCCGCAGCGACAGCGAACTGCTATCAAAGGCTTTTGTCGAGTTACCAAGTATCGACGATGCCGAATCTGCAGGAAACCTGACTGGTGCGGTTACACCACCGACGAACAAACAAGCATTTGCATGCGGAATAGCACCGGCTCCAAAGGCACGTCGCGCAATGGCGGCAACATCTACCACCACGCGAGACTCTTTCTTGTTGCCAACCCCCGACTCAACAAAGCAACAGCGCCACCTCCCATTGAAATCGCACCCATCGAGATTCGCAATGCCGTCTACGAGGAATTGATTCGACGATCGCCTGCCGCAAAGTATTATTCCCAACTGATAGATGGCCCTGGCGGACTATTGTCGAGAGGATTGGGTGAAGCTGAGACCGAGAATTACGCCGCCCTTCCGCGCACGCACAAGGAGCGCGCTGGTTTGGCTCGAACGCTGAACAAGGTTGTCACGGTTAGGTTTCCAGAGTACGCGCACCGGATTAGGCATGCGAGCGTGGTCGGTGTTCCGGGCCTTTGGCAAGACGAAATCGGCAACGTGCAGTTATGGCAACCTCGTGACTACGACATGCCACTGCTCGTCATTCCTTACCGCGATGAGCAAGGGCGAATCCAAGCTTGCCAACTCCGCCTTCATCGAAACGATCTTCGCACAGGCGAAAAGAAGTATCGATGGCTCGCCTGTCCTCTTTCCTTCCGAGGGGCAAGTTCCGGTGCGCCAATCCACTTCACCTTCAAGCCGGCTGATTTGTTGCCGGGAAAAACAGTCATCATTACTGAAGGAGCTCTCAAAGCTGACGTTCTTGTAAGTCTCAGACCGAAAGCTCGCGTTATTGCAACCAGCGGCGTTAGCAGCTCTCACGCAGAAATCATCGAGGCCGCCCGCCCATACAATGTTCTAGTCGCCTTTGACTCTGACTACAAAACCAATCCATCAGTCGCTCGGCAACTCGCCCGACTCATTGCAGCTAGGGAACAGGACGTTGCCGCCCATCAACTCTCGACCAGTACAAGAATCGTCACTTGGCAAAGATGCAAAGGAATTGATGACGCCGTCTTCGCGAATCTCGCACTTGAAACAATGACCATTCTTCAATGGACTTCAACGCTCGACGGCAAACCGCTCCAGGAAGTCCGGGCCGTCTGGGAGATAATGCGTTACACGCCCTCCGCCGTTCTCTAGAAGCGCTCAATAATAGTTTTCAGAAGATTTCGATGAACCAACCGGACCATAATGAGGCTTGGCCGGAGGGACTTCTGGCTGGCGCGAAGATTACCCTCGATAAATACCTATATTCTCGGAGCAATGACGCGAGCGTATTCTAGATGATTCGTCAATCGCAGCAGTACGGACCATATTCGTTTGGGAACTTTTCACGATGCTGAACTCGGCGGAGACCATCGGCTGCATATGTCACAGGACATTGACCGGAATTATGCGAGCCGGTCAAGTGACGGTGAAGTCCCTCGGGATGCGCGTAACCCATGCTCCCGGCATAATTCGCGACATCGCCGCACAAAGGACAAGTCGTCTTGCCATTCGCGTCGGGTTTGGTCAACCCGATAATTTCATGAGCGACGACATTCAACCACCCTCGTGATTGCTCGCGGGTGAAATCATAAGGAGGGTCGATGATGATTTGGTAAGGTTCGGCAACCAGCGAAACTATTGTTCTGCGCAGCCTATACATCTCATCTTGCATCCGGTTTATCCTTGACTCGAGTGTTAACTCTGGGTCGAAGTTTCTCCACGTTCTAGGCATGTACTCACCTCCTTTAGTCGAGAGCTTTCGCTGAGACATTTGTCTCGCTGCGCCAGCTATGGGCGACGCATAAATTGACACGGCGATTGATACGATTGGAGTAGAACCGCAAAGCCGCAACCGAAACTCATTTATGTTTCGCAAACATGAAACTAAACGCGAGAGACGTTTATCGGCGCATGTAGTCAATCGATTCTTCAGCTGCTTTCTTAACAACTTCGACCTGTTCTGGCTCGGCTACCAGACCTTCGCTATAGGACTTCGTGAATACTGCCGACGGTCGAAAAATGGACGTGGATGTCAGCACCGACGCTCTGTGCAGTGTGCCAGATTTTGATGGGGTAGCCCCGATACTCATAGGATTCTTAGCAGCAAGGGAACAGGACACGCTCGCTCACGAACTCTCACCGGCACTCAATCGTCATTTGGGAAAGATGTAAAGGAATAGACGACGCGGTCGTGTCAGGGGTAGAACTTGAGATTGTGACCATTTCCCGCTGGATTTTAATGGTGGACGACAGACTACGCGGGGAGATCTGGAGAGTTTTGGGTCAAACTAAGCACCCACCTACACCATTCTTCGTGTTTAGGCCCCGGGTCATTGATTCGGTTCTCTAGATTCCTCGGAGGAATCAGAGAGCCTTCAGGGGACATCTTCAGTAGGGTCAAATGGCCGAAGCCGACGACTGGCCGATGGCGATATATCAGTTGATGCGGCACCGACTCGATAAATTCTCGATCTTTGTTGAAGTCACGAATATGCAGAGCCTTGGCGCGCCCGCTCAATTGAATCTCGATCTCTTTCACTGGCCACGCAATCTCTTCTGAGGTGCTGCGGAATTTGCGGCCGCGCGCGCGAGCTGATTCTACGCGCTGGGTTGACAGATCTGACCAGGAACCCGGATCAACTCGCGTGATATACATCACCGCTAAGTCAATTTCGCTAGGCGTCGGATCGTTGGTAATAAAGCTACCGAAGGCTACGACTTCGTCAATAGAACAGAGAAAGTCAGGGTCGTTATTCACGTTTTCAACTCGCTCCAGGAATTCCGCGACGAGCCGCTCTGCGGTTACGCGTTTCAGAGGTGGGCCTGCAGTGGCCTTTCCCAACGCAAAACCCTTACTTGTCACTTCGTATTCCCGACAATTCGATTGGGGATAGACCTTAGCAACAAGGCCATTAAGAATCATGACTCGTACTAACTTCGCGGCTGCCTTCTGTTCGATCTTGAACCTCGCGGCTAGTAGACTTGACTTCCAGCATGAATCCGCCATCTCACGCATGAATTTTCCGATCTCCAACAACGAGTAGCCGGACATTTCTTGATTAGCAATTGGACGCATTTAAGAACCTCATCCTTTCGAGTGGTGGTTAAAGCGATGACCGTTGTGACATGAAAGTCACTTCGCAACTCTTGTGAATTGCGGAGGCAAATTGCGACGAGACTCGGCAAGAAGTGGCAGCTGGCGGCCTCAACGTCAGATGTTGGGCGTTAAGGCTCGATACGTTTTTTCATGAGCGATGCCAAACTCAGACTCTTTCTGATCATCAACTTGATGAGTTCGGTTGGGCAGAGGTTTGGGCAAAGCCCATTGAATTCACTTGTCTTTTTCGGCGTCCCTGGTTCCTTGCAATGGATCCAGGAATTGTGAGGGTAGGACATTATCTTACCGGCTAGCTCGGCGCTGGTGCAAGTGTAATCACTCCCAGATATTGATTCCCCAGAAACAACTTCTGAGAAAGGCGAGCACCAGACGATCATCATCAGCGTTTCGTGCACCATGTCTGGCTTTCCTAAACTCCACAAAGAACCGCAATAGGTGCGCTCAGACAAATTCTGACGAGTGCCCGGTGCGGCTTTACGTCACACCAAACAAAAGGGGCGGAGCGTGAAATTCGATTTTTCAGATTAGCCAATAGATGAGGACAAACAGATGAGTGAATCGCTTCTTATTAGCTTTGAAGAGGCCGCGCAGTTACTCGGAGGTTTGCACACGAGCACCCTACGTGAACGTAAAGGAGGAACAGAGAACCTCACACACGTTCGAGGTTTCGGGCGACGGGTGATGCTGCTTCGGGAAGAAGTCAATGCCTTGATTGACTCAAGGATTGCTCAGGCTCAGGCGACAGAACGTGATCGTCAGAAAATACTCCGCCTCGCAAGTTAACCGTTAAAGAATGCAAGAGCTATGATCAAACAAGTCTATTCACGTCGGCTAAAACGAAACGTATACCGCCTTGATGCGAGGCCCACTCATGGCAAGAGAATTCGTAGATTCTTTCTCAGGCGGTCAGACGCTGAAGCCGCTGCCTACAAATTCAAACACGATGCCATCATGAAACGGTTCGGTTTGGCGGCAACGTTGGATCGTCCTCTACTTTCTGACTTGGCCAAGAGATTTGCGGACGACATCGGAAATCCTCGCGAGCAAAAACGAGCAAGGCGAGTCTTGGGGTATTTCTGTGACCTGCTAACGCGAAATACCTGTGTCGATGAAATTTCCAAAGCCGACGGTAAGAGGTATATCGACAAGAGGATCAAGGATGGGCTCAAGCCTCAATCTATTGATCGTGAGTTGAACATCATTGTTGCGATGTTCAATAAAGGGGACACCTATTTCGAGCAGTTGGCACAATGGCGGCCACCGCGGATGCCGAGACCCAAGATTATCGACGGCCGGCGCGAGAGGACCTGGAGCGAACACGAGATCAAAGTCATCCTGGGAGAGCTGTTCGCCCCCAAGCGGGACGATGAACAAACTCAGGCTGCGATTGCTCGCTATCGCATCGGAAGAAAGGTGCAGTTCTCTCTTTTGAATGGACTGCGGCATAGCGAGATGAACCTAATACCGAAGACTGGGATTGATTGGGACGCTCGCCAAGTCCGAATCAGACAAGGCAAAACCGGTAACTACAAAATCATTGGACCGCTCGGTCCTACGTCGATCGAAATACTTCGCGAGTTTTACGATGAATCGAAAACAGATTTGGTCTTCTCACGCAGCGGCAATATCTCACCGAAGTTTTACCGAATACTACGAGAGGCTTGCGAGCGGGCTGGAGTACCATACGGCCGGGGCACGCCAGACGGATTAGTACTTCACGACGCTCGACACACAGCTACAACTCACCTACTCGAGAGCAATGTAAGCCCGAAGACTGTGCAAGAGTGGATGGGCTGGTCAGACAAGGCATTCGTTCTGTACTACTCACACGCCAGTAAGGGATCCAGGGAACTAGCCGGGCAGTCGCTTGAGAGGCTTGCGGGTCGAAAGACAGCATAAGTGTTCAACTAAGTGAATTAAACGGGCCCTCAGATGCAATGCTTTGTTGCTACGAACCAAGCTAACGCTTAAGGACAGAATGCCTTTTGAAATTGCCATTCTTGTCAAAGAATGTCGAATAGAATCCGTCGCGAGCTGCATCACCCTTTGACCGCTTTTCCGACTTTATCAGATCGCCGAAGAACACTCTGCAATGAGTGCCAGTGTCATCAAGCTTGATGGTCTCTCGTGTGAACGCATACCAATCGAAATCGATCTCGCCATCCTTTGCAGGTGTGGCAACAATACACTGTTGGCCGGGAGTGAGATTGTTGGCTTTGGTTGCTTGAAACCCGGTCGGATAAAGATCATAGAAGGCGCCGCTTCCGTACATCCCAGAGTGCTGCCGGGCACCGCAGTTGTTGAAATACACAATCATTTGGATCTCCAAGGAGAAGCAGCCTCAGGGACAAATGTCACGTCTGGCGCTCTTCTTCAATGACCTCAATCCAGAGCTTTAAAGTTAGATCTTCTCGATCCGGATTGCCCAGGTCCGGTCGCAGCTCCTTCTGATAGCGCTCTTGCAATACGTTGAGATCAAAAGGCAGAGTTCGCGCGAGGTGCTTAGCATCATCTCTGTCGCGCTGTGTGTTGCGCTCGAGTTTCGTGAGCGCGAGATCGTATGGGTCAAGAGCAAAAAGGCGAAGGTGATTGAGAGTTCCCGGAAACATCTCCGTCAATCTCTCCTCATAGTTGACAGGCACCTGCGCCACGCCAACAACCTGCAGATACACTTTGTATTTCTTGTGAAGTGTTGACCCCTGACCGGCCAAGCCTATTAAAGACTCAGTTGCAGCACTCGATCCGAACGGGAGGACATCCACGTCCGCAGTCGGACGATCTAACCCGTAGAGAATCGTCATCACAAAGCCGCCCAAACAATGCAAAGCCACTTCTTCTTCAATCGAAGCATCTATCTCGCCGAAGAAGGACTTCCATGGTTCGGGCATGGAGTTAGAATGCATAGCTCAGATGTTCTGGGGAAAGATCCGTCAAGACCCGCCAGTATTTAGCCTCGTCACTTCGATTTGTTACGAGCCAACGTCTCTCTGCCTGCGTTAGCGAGTCGTTACACAGAGTATCTTCAAGGAATAGTCGCGACCTTTCCAAAGCTTCCTCCTGCTTACGAAGAAACTGAGCCGTAGTGTTCTCTCCACGCTTCTCGGCAACTCTGCGCGCGACAGATGTAACCAAGCCCAGCTTATTTTGAAGATCCCTTACTTTGGCGGCACTGACTAGAGACTGCCAGTCTAAATCAGGATAATTTAGTAACAGCCAAGGTAAAGCCTCAGCAACACGACTTTCAAGACACTTGGCACTTAATGCCGAAAGTAAGACTTCCCCAGGATTCTTTTTCCGTTTTGATTTGAGGTACGCAAACCCCGGATATCCTAAGGATGCAAGGTCCGAAGCGAGAGTGTTCGCGTCCTGGGGTTGAACGCTTTCCCAACTAGTTTCTACAGGTAGAGTCGCCGCAGACAATCCAAATGCAGACGCGGCTTTTCGAGCCAATTTCTCGGGCACTCGTCGCACTCCCTTCTCCATTAGAGAAAGGTAAGGCTGGGACACACTAAGCCTGGAAGCGGCCTCCTCTTGAGTCCAACCTTTTTGTCCCCTACCTAATTTGAGGTCTTTTCCCGTCATGTCAACCTCCGGCCCAGATAGTATTACAGATGTTGTAATATTTCAATTCTCCAGATCTAGATGGCAAAATCACTCCTTAACTGGTGTGAATTTATGGACGAAGCGCGGGAGGAAAATGGTCTGGATTCTCAGTGAGCCTGTGAACGCGCGGGCGTTCCATCGGCTCTGGCACGCGAAACGGCTTAAGTCTCACGATGCCGGACGTTCAAGAGTGGATGGGCTGGTCCGAGAAGGCTTTCGTTCTCTATACTCACACGCCGAAGCAATCCAAAGAACAAGGTGGCAATGCCTTGGAATCGCTAGCAGGTAGGAAGACGGCTTAATTGTGGCCCCAAATATCCGAAGCCACTTCCATGATGATGGGGTTTCCGCAGAACTCACATCCCGTTTTTCGCTCCCGACTCTTTCTCAGTTCCACAAGTGGATTAAACCAAGGACTGATCTTCCAATAGTTGAAGGGCTCTACTGGATTGCAAGCTCTGAGTCTCCGGGCGAACTCGATTGCAAGATAGACGCCTGCCATGATCGAAACAAACGAGAATGGCGCCAAGACAACTCTGTCTTCAGACTCTTTGAGTTGTCCTTCTCCACAGAGTTCTTTGAATAAAGTGTCGTAAGCCGCGCCCTCTAACTGATCCGGCTCGTATTGCTCGTATCGACCGGCAATCTTCATTGCAGCAGCTTGTGAAACGTAGCAGTCCTTTAGATCTTCCAAAGTGACGCCAAGGATCTCGGCAACATGTTGTTCATGGGCGAACTCATCCTGGACGTGGGCATACACGCAACTTAAGCATGCTAAGTTCCGCAACGGCTGCTGATTGAAGTGAAAGACCACCTCGCGAATGTCCGTTGTAGACGCGTCGTACACTTCACCTGGAATTTCACCTTGCAAACCGCGCCGTGCCTTTCGACTGTCCACGGCGACAACAAGTCTCTGCAACCAAACGGGACAAGTTCCAGCGGCTGGGACATGTTGTAAACGGCAGTCGTGAGCGGACAAACGCAGGTGGGGAAATGACGGCTGAGCCAACTCCACCAAGCGCTCTGCCTTATTCATACCCACGCAGTCTTCGGTGAACCATATGCAACGATTGAGATTGCCAGCTGATACGTAGTCAGGATCAGCAATGTGCAACTCGCCTGACGGATTGAGCAGACTCATTCCAAGAATAAACCCGTTGGCGATAGCGCCTGCACCCGCCATGTAGGTAACGTCAACATCAAATGGGTCAGAGGGATTGAAGGCCTCACCAAATAGGTCATTAATATTCAAAACAAGTGGATCGGAACATGGAAATGGTAAAGCGTCGCCAATTACCTCTCTTAATACGCGTCCCGCTGCATAACACGCGGCCAACAAAGAAAAAATCGCCGGAGGCGTGCCATCTTCGCTCTCGGCAGCCCCGGCACCAGCGATCGTAATTTTATCTTCAGAAAGAGTAACCCAGAGTGTAGAGCCATCTGATTTCGGCACAGCGTCGGCAATAACAACCTCAACTGCTGGAGGAGTATCAGTTGACGCGTTGATAACTACATCGGTAATCGTGCATGTTAATAGTTTTGACAGGTAGTCTGCGAACTGAGCCGCGCCCCTGTTTTCTGGGCAGAACGTTATGGCCGCCGTGCGGTGAAGAAGTTCCGCTGCAGTCTCATGAGTCAAGCCGAGAGTCGCAGCTAAGGTCTTAATATTCTCATTCGCGCTTTGTTGGTTCATTCAGTTATCGCAAATCGGGTGATTACGTCAGGCCTTGATACTTCGATCCAATGGTTATATTCGTTGAGTTCAAAAAGGACAGCGTCTGCGATAAACGAGTGTGCCTTAGTTTCAAGAGCAAAATGCGGAAGCACGAACGAAAGGGCTCCCACATGTCGAACAATGGCCCAGTAGTCGTCAGCCTTGGAATGGAAAGCCTCTTCTGGGTGTGAATGGACTTGTGCGGCAATCATTAGATCGCCCTCCCGCAAATGTCGCATTAAATGCGCCATACCCTCACGAGAAATGTGAAAGTAATCTGACGCGGTCGTTTGCTGCGGAACGAATACCTCGGTAACCTGAACAATGGCGCCCGGAGTCCCTAACCATAGAACAACCCTTTCGTGACCTTTCGCTCCGCCACGCCGCAACTCATCAAGCGTCTGGTCGATTAACTGGTTTGATATCTGAATGACTCTCATAAAGATTTTCTCCAAGCTCGCCAGACTTTAGTGAGTATTCCGGCGAGGTCAAAGCCGGCCTTATTCTTATAATTGTCCCAGACATCGCCGGTGTGACTCGAATGGGTGTGATATTCCCTTGAGCAGCCGGCGGAACAGATGAATGGCCTGAGGGTTATGGGGTGAGGGCTATTGTTTATGATTCCGGCAGGATCTGGAGCGACAGCCAAAAGCTCGGCCCCAGTTTCCGGATCTAAGAAAACAATTGACGGCGGCAGTTCGTCCCAGTCGTCACAACGCATCCTGACCCGACCTTTGTGAGCTTCCTTTACAAAGCTTACGTCCAGGATAGGATAATCTTTGGAGTTTATTATCCAGCCCCGAAGGGCCAAGAGCTCCTGCGGAAGGCTTTCGACCGCCGCAGTGAAGAGTGCTTTTGAGGCGGCTTCATTCACAGCCGCCGCCGCCCTCCCGAGGACCGTAATCAATAACGACTTCGCCGGTTAGCCCATTGTCGCGATAGCTTTGGTCTACGCTGACTTCGTGATCTCCCACCACGGCAACCCAGCCATTCGTATCGGCAATGTGCAACTTCTTGGCGGCTATCTCCAGTTGAACCCGAACCTTTTGGTTAATCGCCACTTCATCGAAACCTCGCTCGGGAAACTTTCCGCTAGTCGTCACGACTTGGACTTGAACCTTATGTTCAGGTTGTGGTTTTTGCGCACTACTGTTTTCAGACATATCTATATTCTCCTCAGAACTAAACTTCAAAATTTCACAGCCTATTGTGCCCGTCTCCTGGCTCTTACAGACATACGATAAGCCAAACGGGCGTGCCAGAAACGAAACGCTCGTACTGGCAAATAGGCTAGTGCCCGATCTCAGTCACGTTCAGACATTTTGAATGAAAATATTCTGTGGCGTCCGACAGACGACAGATTCGGGCATGTCCTATAGGGAGGCCTGTTGCTAGAATGGAGTGAGCATGAACCGCACCGGGAAAGCCTCGCGCCGAATTCCAGAAGAAAAAGCTGCGACTCAGCAGGAGATTGTCGCGGCCGTAGAGGCGCTTACTCCACAAGAGCTTTTTCGGCTGATGGGATATGCGGAATGGCGGGTGGCGGGAATGGGCCGTGCAGGTCAAGGTCAGAATAGGGAGGATCTCCTGCGGAAGGCCATTACGGCAAGTTTCGAGGGCAGTCGTCGCTGGAATAAAGATGAGGTTCAATTTGGGCAACACCTCATCGGCGCAATGAGAAGTATCTCATCTCACGAACGGGATAAATTCGATCCGAAAGAAGCCATGCTCGAAGCCGACCTCATTCGCACCGCCGCAGACGGCAACGAAGTTAATCCATTGGCAACTCTCGAATCGAGCGCTGCCAGCCCGCAACGGGCCCTGGAGGCGAAGGAGCAGGTTGAAGAGATTGAGGCGATTGCGAACAAGAACTCCCTCGCATGGTTAATCTGGGACGGCTTCCGAAGCGGCATGAGCGGTCCGGAAATCCGTGAGGCTTTGTCTGTCTCGCAAAAGGACTACGATACCGCCTTGAAATGGCTACGCCGTCAGATTCGAGCGCGCGCCAAGAAGGATGGTGAATAGATGGCCGATAAGATGCGTGATTACGAGCAGGAATTGACTAGTTTCATGAACGGTATGGCTGAATCCGTTGCCGAAGTGTCGGACGAGGAGCTGACACAAGAGTTCGCTGAAGAGCCAGTAGACTCGGAGCGAATCCGCAAATTGCTTTTGAACACAATCAAAGAGTTTAAGCAGAGACCGCTTCTCGAAGCACAAAAACGCTACGGCGAAAACGTAGCCGCCCTAGTGTCGGATGAATGCGAGATTCCGAGCGGATTGGAGGAGCAGCGTGAAATGATAGCTTCGATTTTGGCGAGTAATCCCTTAATTGGTTCCGGTCTGCTTACAGCCCAATTCCGCGACTTCAATGAACTTTCAGACGAAGATGTCGAGAGTTATTTGAGACAACTAATGAAACTGTTTGAATCGCCCCGATCAGCCGTTGATGAAAAAGATAAAAATTAATGCGGTAAGACAAATCAGATAAGCTCTCATGTCGGCAATAAGGCTGCTACAAGAACTTGGGATCACCGAGCCCTCGGATATTAAGATCGAAGCAATCGCAGAACACTGTGGCGCCACGATCGTTTATCAACCGATCCGGGGTAGTGCGGCACGGATCCTTGGATTCGGCGATCGAGCCTTCATCACAGTGGATAGTGAATCGCGGCGGGAGCGGCAACGTTTTTCCGCGGGGCACGAACTTGGCCATTGGATGATGGATCGCGGAAAGGTAGCGTCGTTCGTCTGTGCGGAGAGGGTCTTCGCGACTGAGTGGGTGAACGACAATCCGGAGCGACGCGCCAATCGCTATTCGGCCGATCTCCTGCTTCCACCCTTCATGTTCGAACCGCTGGCAAAAAACCGGGAAATAACATTTGCGACGGTCGAACTTCTGGCTCGCCAATTCCAAACCAGTCTAACCGCTACGGCAATCAGATTGATTGAATTTGGATCGTTTCCGGCGATGATCATCTGTAGTGAACTTGGTCGGCGGAAATGGTTCATCCCTGGACCTGACATCCCAAGCGAGCTTCGGCCCAGAGATGCTCCAGGCGCGTACACGTGCGCCTACGATTTATTTCACGGCAAGCATAAGGAAGAGTCGCCGACTGATGTCCAAGCTGACGGTTGGATCACTCATCCTCATTCTCGGAAGTATTCCATTAGGGAACATTCCAAAAAGATCAGTCATAATCTGGTTTTGACTTTGCTATGGTGGAAGGACGAGAGTCAACTTTTGGATATCCGCGACGAAGAGGACTAAGGTCACTCAGGGGAAAACCAAAGGACCAAAGAATCTGGCTGCTTGCTCAGCCTTAAAACGAGAAGCACCATCCAGCGAAACCGATGTTCGCATTCGGAGACCATCCAAGTCCTGTTTGTAGTCCCCGCTACCCGACCATGTTGAATGATTCATATGCGGACTGTGCATTATCTACACTGCGCGCACCCGATTGTCCGAACAGGTGGACACTAATTGGACACTAAGCGAAAAATATGAAGTTTTTCGAGGGAAATTACTGGGGTATGGTGCCGAAGGGGGGACTCGAACCCCCACGAGTTGCCTCACACGCCCCTCAAACGTGCGCGTCTGCCAGTTCCGCCACTTCGGCTCTTAGGGTGAATAGTAAATCGTAAATCGTGAATAGTTAAATGCCGTCGCCTATTTCGGGGATGCCGCCGGAGCGGCAGCAGCAGGCGAAGTAACGGGCGAAGCTGGCGCGGTTGCCGGTGCCGTGGTCGCTGCCGGTGAAGGCTGTGGAGTCGGCGTCGGGGTCGACTCCGGCGCCGCGGATTGCAGCACCGAGCGCGAGCCAGTCACCGCGGGTAACGACAACATTAGCGCGAGCAACATGAAGCCAGCCGCGGCCCCAATTGTAATCTTTGACAAGATGCTCGCCGTGCCACGCGGTCCGAACGCGGTACTCGAAACGTTACTGGAAAACAGATCCCCCGCGCCAGATTTGCCGGGCTGCAAAAGCACCACGATTATCAATATGAGACACGCCAAAATGAATAGTGCGTATAGAAGATAAGTTAACAAAACGACACCTCGTGAAAAGTGAAAAGTAAAAGGTGAAAAGTCAATGGCTGCTAGCGAAGCCTTTCACTGTTCACTTTTTACTGCCTCTTAAAATTCACAATCTTTGCAAAACTGTCGGCCTGCAAACTAGCGCCGCCAACCAGTGCGCCGTCGATGTCCTCTTGTGACATAAGACCGGCGATGTTATCTGGTTTCACAGAGCCACCGTAAAGAATTCGCAACTCGTTTCCTGCCTGATCAGAGTACCTATCCGCGAAAACGCGCCGGATAAACGCGTGCATTTCCTGCGCTTGCTCCGGCGTCGCTGTACGTCCCGTACCGATGGCCCAAACAGGCTCGTAGGCAATGATAATACGGTCGAGATCTGAGGCTGTCAAACCGGCGAGTCCGCCGCTAAGCTGTTCGCGAACAACCTGTTCGGCAGTTCCCTGCTCTCGTTGCTCGAGACGCTCGCCCACGCACATGATGACCTTGAGATTTGCGGCAAGCGCGGCCTGGCACTTCTGACTTACCATTGAATCCGTTTCACAATAAAACTGCCGGCGTTCGGAATGACCCACGATCACGTACTTCGCACCCACGTCGCGGAGCATCGACGCCATGACTTCTCCGGTGTGCGCGCCTTCCTGTTGTTCAGTGGAACAGTCCTGCGCAGCGACGCCGATGTTGGATCCTTCAAGTCGATCAGCGACTGTCTTGATGGCCGTGAACACTGGCGCGATGACGACTTCGCAGTGATTGGCGTTCGCCACGAGCGGCTTCAAAGCAAGCGCCGTATCGACAGCGTCGCTTAGCAGCTTAAACATTTTCCAGTTTCCGGCGATTACAGGTTTACGCATAGCTTAACCAGTTCAGAGTTCAACCTTTAGGTTGCGGTGTTCCAGGCACGCAAGCTAAAGCTTGAACTCTAAACTGCTCGCCCCTCCTCAATCTTGTCATTCAACGCGGTCAGGCCAGGCAATTCATCCCCCGCGAGAAACTCAAGCGTAGCGCCGCCGCCGGTCGAAATGTGTGTAATGCGCTCGGCGACTCCGGCTTGGGTAACAGCCGCAACCGAATCGCCGCCACCAACGATAACTGTTGCGCCGCGGTCGGCCGCGTCTGCGACTGCGTGTGCGACGCCGATTGTGCCTTCGTTAAATGGCGGCTCTTCGAAAACACCCATCGGGCCGTTCCAGATGATCGTCTTTGCGTCGGCTAAAGCATTCGCGAAGTGTGAGACGGTCTCCACGCCGATGTCCATGCCCGCGTGTCCCGCGTTGGTGAACTCGATCGGAATGGTTTTCGCGACGATCTTGTCACCTTTGATCGGCTCGTAACTGTCGACCACTTGATGATCGGTCGGCAAGAGCAGTTCGACGCCCGCGGTCTCAGCGCGCTTCGCAATCTCGAGCGCGGTGTCGAGCATTTCGTTTTCAACCAGCGACTTGCCCACCGTGAACCCTTGCGCCTTGAAAAATGTGTAGGCCATCGCGCCGCCAATCAGCAATTTGTCGACCTTGCGATCGATGAGCGCGTTGATTACGGGAATCTTGTCGGAAACTTTCGCGCCGCCGAGTATGGCGACGAATGGATGGGCAGGACTACTGATGACGCGCCCTAGATATTCGAGTTCTTTTTCCATCAACAGCCCAGCGGCTGCTGGTTTGACGTGCCTGGTAATGCCAACAGTCGACGCGTGCGCGCGGTGTGCTGCGCCAAAAGCATCGTTCACGTAAACATCACACAGACGCGATAGCTGCGCGGCGAACCCGTCATCATTCTTTTCTTCCTCCTTGTGAAAACGCAGGTTCTCAAGCAGCAAAATGTCGCCATCTTTCATTGCGACAATCTTGGCTTCTGTTTCCGCGCCAACACAATCAGAGACAAATTCGACCGGAAAAGAAAGCAAACCAGATAAGTGTTCCGCGACCGGCGCCAGGCTGTACTTCTCAACACGCTCGCCTTTCGGGCGGCCTAAATGCGAAGCCAGAATTACTCGCGCACCGTGCTCAACCGCATAGTTGATCGTCGGCAAAGCTGCGCGAATGCGCGTGTCGTCGTCAACCTTCCCCTCCTTGATGGGAACGTTAAAGTCGACGCGAATGAAGACGCGCTCACCTTTTAGATCGAGGTCTTTTATCGAAAGCTTCGACATTTCCGATTTCCAATGTCCGCTAGCCGATCGGGTATTTGCCATTCAACAAATCGGCAATTGGCAACCGGCATACGCAAAAACCTAAAGGCCTTTACCCGCGATGAACTTGATTAGGTCACGCACGCGGCAGGAGTAGCCCCACTCGTTGTCGTACCAGGAAAGTACTTTGATCATGTTGCCGCCGATCACTTTCGTGTATTCAGCGTCAACAATCGAAGAGTTTGAGTTTCGTTTGAAGTCACTCGAGACGAGCGGCTCTTCAGAAAACGCCAGAACGCCTTTGAGTTCTTCATTCGCCGCATCTTTCAACGCTCGATTAACTTCCTCAGTGGTCGTTTCCTTTTCGACGGTCATCACCACGTCGACTAACGAAACGTTAGGCGTGGGCACGCGCACCGAAATACCGTCAAACTTTCCTTTCAGTTCCGGCAGCACCAGCGCCACTGCTTTAGCGGCACCTGTTGAGGTGGGAATCATCGAGAGTGCAGCGGCACGCGCGCGCCGCAAATCTTTATGGGGAAGATCAAGCAGTTGTTGGTCGTTCGTATAAGAGTGAATGGTCGTCATCTGCGCGGAGCGAATGCCAAACTTTTCGTGAATCACCTTCGCAACGGGCGCCAGACAATTGGTAGTGCAGGAGGCGTTCGAAAGAATGTGGTGTTCAGCGGGATTGTATTGGCCCTCGTTCACGCCCAAAACAATCGTGATGTCTTCGTTCTTGGCGGGCGCGGAAATGATCACTTTCTTAACGGAGCCGCGCAGGTGTTTTTTGGCGTCCTCAGCCTTGGTAAAGATGCCGGTCGACTCGACGACAATCTCGGCGCCCACTGAATCCCAGTCGATGGCCGCCGGATCTCGCTGCGAAAACACCCGAAATTCGTCGTTTTCGACCTTAATCCCATTTTCGGTAGACGTAATCTCATGATCGAGATTTCCGAGGACCGAATCGTACTTAAGCAGGTGCGCCAGCGTTCGCGTGTCTGTCAGATCATTGACCGCCACGAAATTGATGTCCGGGTCTCCAATTGAAGTCCGGAAGATGTTGCGTCCGATGCGTCCAAAGCCGTTGATACCAACCTTAACCGCCATGTTTCGCTGCCCTCCTGCAATTTTTCCGCAAGCCTTCTGAACGAAAGCGACGCCCGGACACACTTCTCGCGGACGCTTTCTCAAACTCGGATCGAAACTTGCTGTGAGTAGAGAAGCCCAAGATTATGCGGCAGTGGTTTGCGTGTCAAGCTAGCGCCAGGATCATCTTTTTGAAACAGGCTTCACGTAAATAGCGTAGTAACGACTTGATCGAGAAGGACTTGTTTGTTAACTCTTAAGTCGGCGTTTCAGAATAAATTAAGGAGTTCTTGGTGTGATGCTTAATCGTCAGCCTCGTGCGTTGTTCAAGTTGTTCCTGCTGTCTGCGTTGTTATTGATGTTAACCCAGGCAGCTTTTGCTCAGGCGCCCCGACCTTCACCCACCCCGAACCCTGCCACGCTTCCGCCAGGAACATTAGTTCCAAATCCGAACGCACCGCAGGGACAGCAGACGTCGCCAACGTCGAATCCCGAGAGTCAGCGAGTCTCGCCGACGCGACCGCCGTCGCAGGTCAACCCGCAAACGCAAACACCGCCGGCGGCGACCCAGCCGACACCGAATCCGAGTGAGACACCGTCAGTTACCGGCGAGCCGGAAGTGCAGGAACCGACCGCTCCGAACTTCCCGAACGTGGAACAGCGACCGTTACCTCCGGTTCCCAATATGACTCGTCTGGGCGTGACCGGCGACAACGTGTTGACGTTGACTATGACCGATGCCATCAAGCGCGCGCTGGAGAACAACAACGACATCGAAGTCGCCCGAGATGATGTGCGTTTCGCAGAAACTCAACTTAAGGGCCTACAGGGCGTCTATGATTTAAGCTACTCGATTACACCAACTTACCAGAAGAGTATTTCGCCCGTGACATTCGTCACCAGCGGCGCTCCGTCAGGAAAACTTTCGACGTCAGTATTCTCATTCGACCCGACGCTTTCGAAGCAATTTGGCAAGGGCGGTGGCTTCTATGAATTGCGCTTCAACAACAGCAAGAACACAACCAGCGCCATCAACAGCACCTTGAATCCGTTCTTCTCGTCAAACTTGTCGCTTTCGATTACCCAACCGCTGCAACGTAATCGTTCAATCGACAACAACCGGCGGCAGATTAGAATTCAAAGAAAACGGCTTGAGCAGTCTGATGCCGACTTTCGCCTGCGCACAATCGACGTCATCACTCAGGTGCAACGCGCCTATTGGGATTTGGTGTTCGCCCTACGCGATCAGCAAAATCAACTCGAGAACCTGAATCTCACTCGCGAGAACCTGCGCCGCGTTGAAGCGCAGATCGCTGTGGGCACCAAGGCACCGTTAGAGCGCGCGGAAGTACAAACCGAGCTTGCCAATCGCGAATCGACTTTGCTGGTCGCCGTTCAGGGAGTATCGATAGCAGAAAACAATTTGAAGCAGTTGATTTTCAAAGACTCGGGGGCGCCGGAATGGGGTGCGCAAGTTACTCCGACTGACACTCCGAAGTTTGACGCGTCCGTTGTCAATCTTAACGATGCCCTGCGCGAAGCGCGAGAGAATCGCCCCGAGTTACGACGTCTGCGTCTGCAGAACGACATCAACCACATCGATCTGACGTATTTCAAAAACCAGATGAGACCGCAGGTTGATCTTACAGCGACCCTGGCAACAACCGGGTTGGCCGGAACTCCCTGTAACGTAATCGCAAATCCAAACTGCTCAACCGCACCGGCCTTTCTCCAGGGTGGTTACGGGAAAGATCTACGAAACCTCACGAGTCTTGATACTAGGAATTTCACGATCGGGTTCGCAATTCAATTCCCCTTCCAGAACACCACTGCGAAAGCTAACTTTGCGGGAGCGCAGATTCAACGTGAACAACTCGAGGCTTCGATCCGTTCACAGGATCAATTGATCGAAGTTGATGTCCGCAATTCAGCGCAGGCGGTCGAAACGTCACGACGACGTGTGCTCGCCGCACGTGAAGCGCGCGCCAATGCGGAGATGCAGCTGGAGGGTGAGCAACGACTTTATCAGGTCGGCCGCTCCACCACCTTCTTGCTGTTCCAACGTGAGAACGCCTTGACCAACGCCCGCAATGCCGAACTCCGCGCTGAGACGGACTACAACAAGGCGTTGGCAGATCTACAGCGTGCGACTTCGACAACACTGCGAGCAAACAACGTGATGGTTGAGACGCCTTAACTCGCGGGAAAATCGGTAAATGGGGAACAGGGTGATTGGACCTTGTTCCCCTTTTTAGTTGCTTCTTTTCCTGTTTTCCTTTTCCCTTTCCCCTTTTTCGGTCATCGCCTGCTAAACTCACGACCGCTTGAAGATCTCCGCCACCATCATCACTTTTAACGAGGAAGCCAACATCAAAGCCGCCTGCGATTCGGTCGCGTGGGCCAACGAGATCGTTGTCGTAGACTCTGGTTCTACCGATCAAACACGGACAATTGCGGAAAGCTGTGGCGCACGCGTTCTCAGTCGAGACTGGCCGGGGTTCGCCGCGCAAAAACAATTCGCCGTCGAGCAAACGTCACACGAGTGGATCTTCAGCCTCGACGCTGATGAGCGTGTTTCCGAAGAACTAAAAACCGCGATCGCTCAACTTCGCAATCAACCAGAAGAAACTCTTGCAGACGGTTATCGCATTCCGCGCCGGTCCTACTATCAAGGACGCTGGATCAAAGGAGGTGGCTGGTACCCCGACTGGCAGCTTCGTTTGTTCAGGAAGAGTCGCGGCAGGTGGGAGCCACGTCACATTCATGAATCGGTAAAAGTGGACGCCGACGCGCGCGTTGAAAAACTGACTGGCGATATTCTGCATTACAGCGTTCGCGATGCTGCACATCATCATCGGATGATCGGCGAACGCTACGCCCCGCTGGCTGCGCAACAAATGTTTGAAGCGGGGCGGCGCACTTCAACACTAAAAATTGCCACGGCCGCACCCGCGGCGTTTATCGGGAGTTATATTCTGAAGGGCGGCTTCCGCGACGGACTTGCGGGACTGACCATCGCGAGTTTCGCAGCTCATCATGCGTTTCTGAAGCACGTGATGCTATGGGAAAAGCAGAAGGCAGAAAAGCAGTAGGCTGTGGGCAGAAAGAGAAGACGGAATTTTCCATCTGTCATTTAATTTCTCATTTGCCATTGAAGCAGGCGCGCTGCGCCCTCGTACGTTGTCGTTAATAGCAAACGAGAAATTTGAAATGACAGATAATGACAGATGAGAAATTCGTTTTGTTCGCCAGTTTCTTCTCACTTCCCGCCGTGACTTAAGCTAGAATGGAAATCGATGCATCTTCCCATGGCAGCGGCCCTCCCTGATCTGGCTCTGGTACCAAAATCTTTTATCTACATCGTGGCCGGCTTGCTGGGCGCGGTCATCGGTAGTTTCCTAAACGTCGTCATTCATCGCGTTCCGCGCGAAGAGTCGATTGTCCTGCCAAGCTCGCGCTGTCCCTCGTGCGGAACCAACATCGCTTTTTACGACAACTTGCCCGTCCTCAGTTACCTGTTGTTGCGCGGACGCTGTCGCAAATGTCAGGTTCACATCTCGGCGCGGTATCCAGCGGTAGAACTGCTGACGGCTGTCCTTTGGCTGGGTGTTGTCTGGCGCACTGGCGTTACTTTGGCGTTGCCCTTCGATCTGGTTTTCGTCACTGCAGTCCTCGCTTTGATCTTCATCGATGCCGAGCACATGATTTTGCCGAACGTAATCACGTATCCGGGGATCGTTTTTGCCGTGGTCGCGCGCGTCGCCATTCCCATTCTGGTCGGTAACCCACACTTCGACGATTTACCGATGCTCATGAACGGCAGCCTCGCCGGCATGCCCGTCTGGGCCGCCTCGCTGATCGGCGCATTCATTGGCGCCCTGATCGGTGGCGGGTCTCTCTGGCTGATGGGTTGGACGTGGGAAAAACTACGCGGGATCGAAGCGATGGGTTTGGGCGACGTGAAGATGATGTTTATGGTCGGCGCTTACCTGGGCTGGCGACTGACGATCCTTAACATCTTTCTGGGTGTGTTCACCGGTTCGTTGATTGGGATCGCTCTCATGCTGCGCCAGGGCCGGCGAAACATGCAGATGTTACTGCCGTTCGGAGTCTTTCTCGGGATTGGCGCGATTGCGGCACTGCTTTTCGGACGCGAAATTGTTGAATGGTACGCCGGACAGTTTAGGTGATTGCGGATTTCCGAATGCTGATTTCCGATTTCCACTCGTTATTAGATCCGCTTCTCAACCGTAGGTTGCTGATCACCACGCAATTCTTCTTCGAACAAAAAGCGGCAATCACCAATCGCCAATCCGCAATCCACTAATGCGTTACGGAAACCGCTACCAATTCGGGCTGATGTTGCTGATAGGTTTTTTCCTATTGGCAACTTTGATTGCGGTCCTCCTTTACTCCATCACGCCGGCAACGCCAGCCACTCGGGGACCACTGCTGCTGACCGCGTTTGTCGCAATTCTTCTTGGCAGTCTCATTTGCATCCTCTTCTTTTTGCGTTGGGTATTTCGACCCTACAAACAACTTGTCGGCGAAGCTGAAAAAGCACCAATTCATTCGACGGCGCCCAAGTCGCGCGATGAAGCAGAGTTTGTTTTAGAGACGTTTCAGTCAGTAGTTGCCCAACTTCAAGACCAACGCAAAGCTCTCGAACAACTCAGTAACCAGGCAAGTCAACGTGCGGATTCGGCCGAAAGATTTAGCGAACGAATCGTGGCCAGTGTGCCTTCCGCCCTGATCGCTTTCGACGGCGCTGGTCGGTCCATGGTGATCAATGGTCCAGGCAGAGCGTTGCTTGGTACTGACGGTGAAGCGTTGGGCCAACCCTTCGATGCTCTGCTGCGCCACATTCCTCATCTCGCTGAAATGGTCGAAGACTGTCTTCGCAGCGGGATGCTCTATCGTCGGGAGGAACTTGAGACTGCGGAGCCCTTCCCGCGAAAGCTCGGCGCCACTGTCGCGCCCATTGAGTTGAGCGCCGAGCGCGGGCCGCGCGGCGCACTTTGTCTCGTAACAGACATCACTGAAGTAATGCAGCTCCGCGAGCAGGTGGCGCTAAAAAAGAACCTCGAAAGTCTTGGTGAAATGTCAGCCGGCCTGGCCCACGAATTCAAAAACGCGATCGCCACGCTTCAAGGCTACGTTCAACTACTGCAGAGTTTGGATCTTGATGACAAAGCCAGCAGCACAGCCTCGTCGTTGCTCAACGAAGTACGCAATTTATCAGAAATGGTTACGTCCTTCCTGAACTTCGCGCGACCGCAGCCGTTACAGCTCGACGAAGTGGATTTGTCCTCACTGATTTCGGAATGTATGGTGGAACTCGAGCCGCTAAGCCGTGAGCGTGGTGTTGAGTTATCGCGTGCGGGAAATGGCGAAGAAGCTCTCGCGATTCGCGCTGACGAACGCATGCTGCGCCAGGCGTTGCTCAACATTATTCGCAATGCGATTGAGGCAATTCCGCAGAGTCAAACCGAGCGGCGTGTTGTAGTCACTACTTCAAGCAAACGACTACGAGACAACAAAGGGCAAGTTTTGATTGAGGTTAAAGATACGGGCCAAGGCATTCCCGCTGGCGACCTGCAACGCATTTTCATTCCCTTCTTTACGACAAAAGCAGAAGGGCACGGCGTGGGTCTGGCGCTGGCCCACCGCGTAATTACGCAACACGGCGGCGGTCTCACGGCAGCAAATCTTAAAAGTGGAGGCGCATGCTTTTCCGTGCGCCTCCCAAATTGACTGGTTAACGATCGCGCCTTAGCTGGAAGCGCCTGGGGAACGAAGTGATTTTCTTCGCTTTCGCAGTTTGAATGCGATTCCCGATAGTCCTGAACCCAACAACACCAAACTTACAGGCTCGGGTACCGACGTTTGTGAACCGCGCAGTCCAGCTGTCAAGAGAGCTTCACGTCCCGACTGAACGAAAATATCAGGAACCTGCAGACTGAAGAAGCCGCTATTCCCGACTGCGTCCGCGAAACTAAACGTGGTTGGGGTGTTGTCAAAGTCGATGAAGACACCGCCCTGATCCGTACTTGAAACGGTGCCCAGAATAGTTGCGCGGAAAAAGGTGCCCTGGCCGCCATTTATCCCGGTCGGAGAGGTGAACGTTATATTGAGAACGAAGTCACCGTTCACAGGACCCGTAGGACTCGTGTCTAAAAAGAACGTTCCCAGGCTATTGGTTCCGCTTAGTGCGCCTATTCCCTGAAACGTTGTCCCCGAGAAGGTGTTGTTACCGAAGTGAAGTTGCGGTGCATTGCTAATCACACCGGAAGTGGAACCGCTTACGGTAACTTCGTCAGCTCGCGCTTGGCCCTCGGCAAAGGTAAAAACAGCTACCAGGGCAAAAGCGATTGACAGCAATTTGATCAGTTTTGTTTTAGATTTCATGTTTCCCCACCTCAACAAGCTAGACGGATGCTTGAAGAATGATCAGAAGCGGGGCAAGTGCAGCTGAATGATTCTATTGATTCGATCTGTGGAATTAAGAAAGTGGCAATGGTTGGACATTTCCGAAAAAGCCCACGGGGCCGGTTGAAAATTTCTTGCGGGCGCGGCACGAGTCGGGTAGTCTGCCGCCAATCGCGAGCCAGAATCAATTCGGCAAGCTTAATTACTAACTCAAACCTTTGAAATTTTGACTGGAGGAATTATGCAATCGCGCAAACCGCACGCTCGTTTGAGGGTAGTTCTACTGACACTCGTCGCACTTTTCGTAGTTAGCCAATCCACCTTCGCACAGGACGACGCTGCTAAAGTTGCCCAAAAGCTTCAAGGCTTTGACGAGTACATGGCCAAAGTCCTCAAAGACTGGAACGGTCCGGGCATCGGCGTCGGCATTGTCGTCAACGACAAACTCGTGTTCGCCAAAGGCTACGGGTATCGCGACTACGAAAAGAAATTACCGATAACTCCCAACACACTCTTTCCCATCGCGTCGAACACGAAGCTTTTTACAGCGGTCGCTGCCGGCTTTCTGGTTGAGGACGGCAAGCTCACCTGGAACGAGCCTATTCGCCGCTCGGTGCCGTCAATCGATTTTTACAACGCGGAACTAAACAACACAGTGACGCTGCGCGATATGTTGTCGCATCGCACCGGCATCACGCGACACGACACCATCTGGTACAAGTCTGACTACAGCGAAAAAGAATTGTTCGACCGTCTCAAGTACCTTGAGCCCAAGGAACCACTGCGAGAAATGTTTCTTTACAACAACATGATGTACGCGGGCGTTGGCGAGACCATCTACCTGCAATCAGGAAAACAATGGGCCGAATACGTACGCGAAAAAATCCTGCAGCCACTCGAGATGAATCACACCGTTTACAGCATTAGCGACATGCTGAAACAGCCTGATTACGGCGTTCCCTTCACCGAGAGACGCGACTCGGACGAGATTTACAAGATTCCTTATTACGAAGACACCACCGGTTTGGCCGCAGCCGGCGCAATAGTTTCCAACCTCGATGACATGTCCCATTGGCTAATCGCTTTAATGAACAAAGGCATGTACAAAGGCAAACAGGTGCTGCCCGCTAAAACTCTGGAGGCGACGCTTCAACCTTCGATCGCGCTGCCCAATAACGCCGGTGAAATACGCGGCTGGTGGGAACTCTTGAATGCAACCTATGGAATGGGTCGGCAAACAGCCGTCTATCGCGGTCACCCGATAACGTTTCATGGTGGAGACTTGCCGGGATTTCACTCGCAAATCTCATTCATGCCGAACGAACACATCGGTGTGATCGTTTTTGTAATCGGAAATCATCTGGCGCCGCTCTACAACCCGATCAGCTACAACATTTATGAGCGACTACTGGGGATGGACCAAACTCCCTGGACTGATCGACTGCTAGACCTTCGTCTGAAGGGTAAAGCCGCCGACAAGGAAGCGCGCAGTAAAGCCGGCGCCGGACAGGTGATGAATACCAAGCCGTCGCATCCGTTGTCAGATTACGTCGGTGAGTATGAACATCCCGCCTACGGAGTTCTGACAATCGGACTGAAAGACAATCAGCTGCAGTTTGATTTTCACAAAATCCACTTCCCCATGACGCACTTCCATTACGATCGTTTTGACACGCCTGATGATGAACAAGACGGAAAGTGGTCGGTTAACTTCTCAACGAACCCGCAAGGTGACATCGATAAAGCCACGATGTCGCTTGACGAGAACGAAGCGTCTTTCACGCGTCGCGCCCCGACAGTCGATGCGGCGCTAGCTCAGCGCTTAGCTGGAACTTACCAAACGCCAAACGGCGGGAAGTTTCAGGTTGTGGCCAAACCCGGTGAAGGGATTGTCATCGTGTTTCCGGGAGCACCGGACCAGAAGCTAATTCCTTACAAAGGACTCAAGTTTCGGATCCCGGAATTTGCCGACGTGATTACCGAGTTTGTGGAAGAAAACGGAAAGATCACCGCGATGAAGCAAACTGATCCGAGTGGCGAGTACACCTTCAAGCGGATCAATTAGTTCGCTGTTTATCCCTCTCCCCTTGGTAGAGGGTTGGGGAACAGGCATTACTGCCCTACGCCTTTTACAGGAACGGGATCAGGGAAAATATTCTCCCCAGCGTCGATCGACCAACGCCGCAATATCGTCGCGAACGATCAACTCTTTTGGGAAACCAGGTTTGGTGCGGGCGTCAATTACTATCGGCGGGCTGTAGGCGAGATGATGGCGCACGATTCTTGTTTCGGCGGCGTAGATATCACTGGCGGGCTCGAAGCGCGTCCAGGTTGACCAGAGAAAATCTGTCGCCGACCGCGCCACTCCCGCGTCGTCGTGCAAAACAACCAGCGGCCAGTTTGCTAGTTTCGGATCTTTTGCGAGACGCGCGGCCAGGTCCGGATCTTCCGCTTCCGATTTTCCTTCGACCACCAGACACCCGCCACAAAATACTTCTGCTCGAGCAACTCCGGCGGGTAAGTCGCCACGAAACTCGCGCGGTAGATCACGCTTCGCTTCTCCCAGTCCCAACATGATCGCTTTACTGCCTTCGTTCACTTTGCCGCTGGTGTAGTCGAGGGTGTCCATCGAAACGTTGGAGATGACAAACAAATCTGTTTCCGGATTGAAGCGCGCCAGAACGTGCTCCAGAAGTCTCGGAAAATCACGAAGGTCCTGCGGCGTATCAGTCAGCAACAAAAACTTCGTCAGGGAAAGCTGTCCTTCACCAAGAATACGAAAGCCGGAGACGAGCGCTTCGCGGCCATAGCGTTCCTGAACAACTGCCGCACAAAGCGAATGGAATCCGGTTTCGCCGTAAGTCCAGAGGTCGCGCACTCCCGGCATCACCAGCGGAAATAGCGGCGATAACAACTGCTGCAAATAATCGCCGATGAAAAAATCTTCCTGCCGCGGTTTGCCCACGACCGTCGCCGGATAGATCGCGTCACGCCGATGGAAAACTGCGTCAACTTCAAATACCGGATATTCATGCTCGAGCGAGTAGTAGCCGTAGTGATCGCCGAACGGACCTTCAACGCGACGCTTTCGCGGCGGCGCTTGACCGACTAATGCGAACTCAGCCTCAGCCGCCAGGCGATGCGCTCCGCCAAGCGGGTTCTTGCTCATCTTCAACTTCTCGCCGGCCAGCAACGACGCCAGCACCAACTCCGGAACATCTTCAGGCAGCGGCGCAATCGCCGCCAGAATCAACGCGGGTGGGCCGCCGAGAAATACCGTCACGGGCAGTGCGTGGCCCAACCTCTCTGCTTCGTTGAAGTGGAAGCCGCCACCTTTCTGAATCTGCCAATGCAAACCCGTGGTTTTCTGGTCGTACACCTGCATCCGGTAAATGCCGAGGTTATGTTTTTTTGTAGTTGGATTTTCGGTGTAGACCAGCGGCAGCGTAATGAATGGACCACCATCTTCTTGCCAGGTTGTCAGCACGGGCAACTCATCGAGCCGCGCGGGTTGCTCGTAGACCTGCGTAACCGGCGACCGCTGTGTATTTCTGGTCCCCAACCGCAGCGCGTCGCGCCCGAGGCTGCGATGTTTCCAAAGCTCGGAAGGCTTGGGTGGCAGGATTGCCTGTGCCACTTCAACCAACTCGCGCACAAACTTTTCCGGTTTGGGACCAAACGCCAGCTCAATGCGTCGCTTGGTACCGAAAAGATTTGTCACCACCGGATAGCGGCTGCCCTTCACGCGTTTGAAAAGCAATGCCGGCCCCTGGCGATCGATCACGCGACGATGAATTTCCGCCAACTCGAGATACGGATCCACTTCGCTCTCGATAGTCGTGATCTCGTTTTCGCGGCGCAGCAGGTCGAGGAATGTGCGGAGGTTGGGGTGCATGAATCAGGGGGCCGGAGATCGAGGTCAGAGGTCACGGGTCAGAAGTCAGAAGTCAGAAGTCGGGATTTAGAAATCAGGGGGAGATCAAGACAAACTAGCATCTCATATTTTTGATCTTCGCCATCAACCTCTGATCTCTGAACTCTGAACTCTGATCTATGGCCTCCGACCTCTGACCTCAGTTCGTTGCCTGCTTCTTTCGTAGCAGCGCCGTGTTCAAGTCGAGTTCCGCTACCGGTATCACTTCCACTTGCGGGTATTTCTTTTTCAAGTCGCTTAGAAAATCTTTCGCGTTGCCCACCACCACGATGTTCGTCGTCCTCGCGTCGAGCCGGGATGCGGCAAACTTTTGCACATCGCCGCCAGTAATCGTCTGCACGTTGCCGATGTAGCGATTGATCTCGTCAAAACTAATTCCGTAAACCGCGAGCGTGCCGACTTGATTGACCAGGCCCGCGACCGTTTCAAGATTGCGTGCAAAGTTTCCGACCACGACAGCTTTGCGTGGCACGAGTTCAGCGTCTGGAACCGGTGCGCTCGATAAGCGCGATACTTCGCCTAGCAACAGATCAGCGACTTGGGCGGCCGAAATATTCTTCGTTTGCGCAGTTGCGATGAACGGCCCAACGCTGCGACGTGTGTCCAGACTACTGGTAGCGCCATAGCTCAGACCGCGTTTGATTCGGATCTCCTGATTCAACCGGCCCGAGTAGCCACTAAGCACGGAGTTCGTCACCAGCCCTCGAAAGTAATCGGGATTGTTTCTTTCAATGCCGGTCCGTGTAACCAGAACCGCGGCCTGTCCGGCGTCTGGCTTGTCAACAACCACAACACGGGCGGCGGCGCTTGCGACTGGATTCGACGGAGGCAAGGGCGGTAACGGCGTCATCGGTTTCTTCCACGTTCCAAAAAACTGTTGGGCCAACGTGAATGCCGCCGCTGGTTTAATGTTGCCGCCAATAACCAAGATGGAATTGTCCGGCCGATACCAGCGGCTGTGATACTTCACGAAGTCGTCGCGTGTAATGCGCGCCAAAGATTCCGGCGTGCCGCCGAGCGGCTGTCCGTAAGGAGCATCGCCAAACACAACTCTGGAAGCAACGTAACGAGCGATCGCACCCGGGTCGCCCAGTTCCACAGTCAAATCGTCGATTGATAACTGACGCTGACGTTCGATCTCATCCGCTTTGAACGCCGGATTGCGAACCACTTCACTTAAAATCTCCATCGCGGGCCGCGCCTTGGACGACATCACATCCACACCCACGCGTGTCGACTCCCAACGAGTGAGCGAGTAAATCGATCCGCCCAGCGCTTCGATCTCGTCGGCGATGTCGGTGGCACTGCGCTTCGTGGTTCCCTTGGACAAGAGATCACCCAGCATGTTGCTCAAGCCGGAAAGTTCTGGCGGATCAACCTCGGCTCCGTTTTTGATTACCAGCTGCGCCGTCAGCAGCGGGGAGCCCGCGCGTTCAATAACAATGACTCGCAATCCATTTGGCAGCGTTTTCTCAACGGGTGTCGGAAATG
Organism: Pyrinomonadaceae bacterium; assembly: GCA_035472495.1. Classification (GTDB taxonomy): domain Bacteria; phylum Acidobacteriota; class Blastocatellia; order Pyrinomonadales; family Pyrinomonadaceae; genus PSRF01. The sequence continues at coordinate 62,732 of DATIPD010000016.1, forward strand.
AAACTGAGGGAGCCGGTCCCGGCGGGGGCGGCGTTGCTTGCGGTGTCTGCGCGTTTACCGGCAAGGAAACTAACGCGAACAAACCGAGCAACAACATCAGCAATCCGCTGTTTACTATTGAGCGTCTCAAGAGTCTCATCTTCCCTGCCCTCCGCTTTGCTTCTCAGTCTTCAGAGAGCCGGTTGCTGGTTTTGATCCGTCCGGCAGGTAATAAATAACCAGTTGATTCCTGGGGGTGAAATATTTCTTCATCACGCGTTGCACGTCGGCAGCCGTGACCGCCTGCAATTTTGCGAGGTCAGTGTTGACCCGATTGGGATCGCCCAGCAACACAGCGGCGGAACCAAGCGCGAGGGCTTTGCCGTTACTGGTTTCTCGTTGACGCAATTCGTTCGTCAGCAGCTGGTTTTTTGCCTTGTCCAGCTCGGCTGCGGTTACGCCACTGTCCTGCACTTTTTTAACTTCCGCGAGGAGCGCCTTTTCGACGTCTTCGGGTCGTTTGCCGCTCGCCAAAACCACGGTGAAATAAAAAACACTCGCGTCTTCTCGCAAGTCGGTAGTAGCGTCAGCGCTTTGGGCCACTTGCTGTTCATAAATCAGAGACTTGTAAAGCCGCGACGATTCGCCCTGGGCCAGGATGGTGGCCGCAACTTGCAACGGTTCGGCATCGGCGTTTTTTTCCGGCGGCGCGAGATAGGTTAAAGCGATCGCGGGCAGCGGTACGTTTGCGCCGTAATGCGTGATGCGGCGCTCGGCAGTGCGCTCAGGCTCCTGCACGCTAACTCGCGGCAACGTCAGTGATGGTTTCGGAATCGGCGCGAGGTATTTCGTCACCCAGGCATCAAGTTGTCGCGGATCGAAGTCGCCAACAACCACCAGCGTCGCATTGTCAGGACGGTAAAACGTGTCATGAAACTTGCGCACATTCTCCAGCGACGCCGCATCGAGATCTTCGATACTGCCGATTGTGGGTCGCTTGTACGGGTGCACCGTAAACGACTGTTGCTCGATTAAATACTCGAGCATGCCGTAAGGCGGCGCGAGGTAACTTTGCCGGTACTCCTCCTGCACAACGCTTCGTTCCGATTTAAAGTTTGGTTCGTCAACGGTCAGTCCGGAAAGGCGATCAGCTTCGGCCCACAAAAGAGTCTCGAGATAATTTGCGGGCACCACTTCGTAATAGACGGTCACGTCAGGATTCGTGAATGCATTATTGAAGCCGCCGACATCTTCAGTTAAGCGATCCATCATCTCCGATTTCATATTCTTCGTTGCCTTGAACATGATGTGCTCGAAAAGATGCGCGAAACCGCTGCGTCCCTCAGGGTCGTCCTTGGAACCGACGTGATACCAGACCTGAATCGCAACTGTCGGACTCGAATGGTCGACCGCGCTGAGAACGCGCATGCCATTCGGGAGCGTCTTCTGCTGGAAATTCAAACGCGGCATGGTCACTTGCGCCAAGGTGTTGCCACAATAGATTGACGAAACCAGCAGCGTCAGAATTGTCGCCACTAATACTTTGTTACTTCGCGTCTTCATAGTTGCTCCGGATCAAAAACTGTCGCGGGAAATTTGGTGTTGGACGAGGGAGACGTTGAAAACACTTTTGCCTCAACGATCGAGCGGCACGTACAGTCAATACTTCTCTTGAATAAAGATTGTTTAGTCAAGGTCAAGGGGATTTCTGTAAGGTTTGTCTTTGTCCTTCTCGGCTCGCTTCATCGCCTCCTGGAACTTCTCCTCGAGGATGCGATCGCGGTCTTTCATGGAACTCAGTTCCTGCGAAAAAATTTGTTCGCGCATCTGCTTCTGTTTGTCCAACCCTTTGACCATTTCGTCGAACGAGGCCAATGGTTTTACTTTCTCCTCGTGAGAAATGATGGCCCCTGTTTGCGAATCAACATGCAACGTCGCTTCGCAACAGGGGCAGATAATTGTGAATCTCGTCGTGTCTGCCATAGCCGGCTCCTGAAAACTGTAGCAACAGAAATTCCTGGTCGCCCAGCAGTATAGCATCGACACAAGTGAAAGGGCGGCCTGCCGGTCACCCCAAGATTCGCGTTGTCGCAGACAGTTACGGGACTATCTTTTTGATTGCCTTGCCCGTTTTCTTGGCGCCCTCGACGGTCTTATCGCGCACCGTCTTCGCGCCGGACTCCGTCTTAGCACCGACGGTCCTGGCTGTGTCGGCTGTCTTGTCTCCCACTTTCTTTGCGGTGTCGGTTGTTTTGTCCGCTACCGTCGCGGCTCCCTCTTTTGTCTCGTGACCCACATCTTTACTTTTGTCGGCAACGAAACCAGCCGCATCAGCCAACGCGTTTCCGGTGGCGCTCAGGCCATCACCAATATGGTCGCCAACGTCCTTCGACTCGCCGCTCGGTCCATAGACTGTCGTGGTGCGCTTGCCATCGCGCGTTGTGACTACCACTCTTGAGATGCGCGGGTTATCGTGGAATACACGGGTCTCCGTCTTCACTCCATTGTTGTCGACTGTCGTTGTGATCTCAGAATTGTCAGGCGCCGGCTGCGTTGTGTTCGTAGCCACGACCGGACTCGCATTCGCATTGCTGTTCACGTTCGCACTGTCGGCAGTACACGCTGATCCCGCGACACCGAGAGCGACGACCACTAACACACTCAATAAATCTTTCCTCACGTTTCAATCCTCCAGTTTTGAATTGGCCCCGTTTAGCTTAAGTTCGGCAAGGTACGTGCCACCGGCAAGACCGTCCCCTGAGCGTTCACGAAAGCATACGAAACTCGGGAGGTCCAGTTAACACCGAGAAAACCATACGCGAGAGCTTCTAACCCGTTCAATTACGGTACGACCCTTCACAGATTGACTTTCGCCTACAATTCCACTAGAAGCACGGTCTAACCTGGTAAGGTTTGAAGTGAGATTTATCATCCAGAACGCTGGTTTTGCGCTAAACTTCGGGTCTCAGTAACAGCCTGCTATCGTCGTCAAGGAGCGTGCGTCCAATGAACTCAACTTTCACGGCCCTGGGTCTTCAGGATTCGGTCGACCCGACAACGTGGATCATTATCGCGGTTGTCCTCGTAGTCTTATTTCTCATAGTCGCAATTGTCGTCATCGGCCTCGTGATCTTTTTCGTGATGCGGAAGCGCAAGAAAGCGCAGGCTGACGCCGCCGCACAAATGGTTGCCGCGCCCGCAGCTGACCCAGCCGCGTATACACCTGAAGCTCAAGCCGCGATCCCTGAAGCGCAAGTCGCGGTTGACCTGCCGCCACCGGTTTTTGAATCCGCCCCGCCAATCGAGATGCAATCAGATCCCGCCGCGGTAACGGCAGACCCGTTGCCAGATTCAGCTGCACTCGACTTTGACCCATCACGCACGGTCGCGATTACGCGAGAGAACACCGTCACGATTAACTACGGTCATATTAAGTTTGTTTCGGGAGTACTGGCGGGTCAGGAGTTCGCGGTCGAACCGGAGGGAGCCTACATCGGTCGTGAAAGCACGTTGTCCCAGATTGTGGTTGCCGATCCGCGCATCTCCAAACGTCATGTCTGGATTGGCGTGCGTGACGGGGAAGTAAAGATCGTTGATGAGAACTCGCGCAATGGCACGTTTGTAAACGACCCAAGATCAGAGCGCGTTACGGAAGCGACGCTGCATTCGGGCGACACGGTGATTCTTGGCGAATCAGACGTCGCGCGTTTTGAATACCAAAGCTAAGCTTGCTGCTCCCTTACAAGCCGCGACACATTTCGTTGCCCCACGGCGTTGCGAGAGCGCGTGCGTAGCTCAACCTGACTTCCGCGAAATTCCAATCCTTGCGTTGCCAGATCGTGCCATCGGCAAACTCGACGCGATTGATCAGCGCCTTCTCTTCGCCGTGTTCCAAGCGCTTAGCTAGCGCCTCAACGCTAACCACATCGAGCGGTCCTGACAAACTGAACCCTTTCAGCTCCTTGTCCTTGTCCGGTTTCACGGCAACTCCGCACAAAAACTGACGCCGCGTTACTTCAGTCGCCGTCGGCGATTCCTTGAACTGATATTCCCAGAAGACGATTTCAATCGGCTTGTTCGAACCGTTGTGAATCTTGGCGCTGTACGCATAGCCGTCAACGGGCTTCAGTCCGCGTGACTCCTGTACCGCCTTCTCCATAGCCGCGCTGCGTCCGTCGAGCGTGTCCAGGTTTGGGTCACGCTCACCGGGTGAAGTATTAGCGCGCTTGTTGCGCTCGAAAAGTTTGTTCTGCGCAATCATCGCTGCCGCCGGCCCGCTACTCGTGTCAACTGGCGGCGGCGCCTGACGATCCTTGCTGTACTTTTGGCTTAACACGGTTACCGGTGAGTCAGCGGTGATGACACCCTGTCCCTGCGGAATAAAGAAACAGAGCAACGCAAGCAGGAGAATGGTCTTCATAGTCAGGTCCTTAACGCAGACTTAACAAGTTCAATTGTCCGTAAATGTCGGCCCCGCAATGGGCCGTGACCTGGGGGAGTTCAGGACTGAATGAGTTCCCTGGTTCGCTTTACGAACCGTTCTTAGCGGGAAAAGTACTGCAGCCGCTATCGTTTTGCAAATGATTTTCGCGGATCCAGCGACGCGCGCAGCGGCAGCACAAAATCAGAACTGCGAGCGCACCGACCAGCCAGAGATGCAACGTTCAAAAGCTCGGTTACGGTTCACGTCAAAACGAATCTGGAACCCGCGTTTTTGCCTGACTTGAGCCTTCGGCTGGTCGCTGCGCTCACAGTTCTGATCTTGCCGTTAATCGTTTCTCGATAGAACTACCCTCAGCTTGATCGCTTGTGCGCGTGGCCATCATGTATCTGCGCAATTTTCATCAGGCAGTACATATCATTCGGCTCACAGCCTTCCGCTTCAACCTGAATTGTCGTGTGAGAAATGCCAAACTTACGTTGCAGTTCGTCGGCGACCACCCGCAAAACATTTTGGCCACTGAGAATGCTTTGCTCTGCCACCGTGATGTGACAGCTGCAGGCAATGATCCCCGAACCAACTGTCCACACGTGCAGGTCATGAACTTCCATCACACCACTGACCTGAGTGATGGTGCGTTCGACTGCGTCCATGTTCATTCCTTTGGGAATGCCCTCAAGCAAAACGTTTACTGACTCTTTTAGTATTCCCCAGGAACTCCACAGGATCAGCACTCCGATCAGGATTGAAACAATCGGATCCGCAATCGCGGCGCCCGTGAACGCGACAATCACTCCGGCGACGACAACGCCCAGCGCGGATACAGCATCGCCAACCGTGTGCATGTAAGCACTACGCAGGTTCAGGTCGCTGTCTGCTGCCTTGCGCAACGACAAACTAATGATCGTGTTCACCAGCACTGCGACCAGTGCGACTACGATCATCGGTGTGCTGTGCACTGGTTCAGGATGGCGAAAGCGCAAGCCCGCCTCCCAAAAAATCAAAAGCGCAATGACGACCAGGGAGACCGAGTTAACCAACGCCGCCAGAATTCCAACGCGGTGATGTCCAAACGTGCGTTTCGCGGTCGACGGCTTCTGCGCCATCCAGATGCCATACCACGAAAACAGTAAAGCTAACGTATCTGAGAAATTGTGCGCGGCGTCGGACAGCAGCGCCAACGAGTGAGCGAAGTAGCCGGCCACACTCTCACCGATTACGAACGCCAGGGTGATGACGATTGAGAAAACCAGACGCTGCCTGGTCACGGAATGGTGGTCATGGCCGTGTCCCACTTTATTGGCCCAGGAGAAGAATGAAGGCTCGGACTCGCAACGTTCTAATCGAAATAAGTTAACGCGTTTTCTGTTTTCACAACTTACAAAAGCAGTCAGGAAAAATCAACGAAGCTTCTACGTTAGTATAGGCAAAACAGAACCGGAGACGTAACTACCGGCGACCGGTTCTTTTCGTGTCCGTTTCGTGTCCCCCGTTAGTTTTAATTCGTGGACAGTAGTTCCGCCAGTTTTTGAATCCACTGAAACACACGAAATGAAGACACGAAACAACACGAAGCTGAGGGCCCGGATTCTTCACTTCGTCAAAACAGTGCTGGTGTCCCGCCATGCTTCACCCCAGGCGGCCTGTTCCATTCTTTCGACTTCACTTATGATTCGCAGTGGCTTTGCTCGAAAAGTGACACCATCTTTCTCTGTGCAACCACCGTGTTCTCCGTGTCTCCGTGGTTAATATTTGCGTAGAAAAACCACCACAGAGGCACAGAGAACACCGAGGTTACACAGAGACGAAGTTCCGACGCCGACTTTTCGCCAAGGCTATTCGCAGTATTAGTTGAATCACGTGGTGGTAACAAGATGAGCAAATACCGTCAGCGCGGCTACATGGACAACGATCGCGAGGAGCAGCGATCAAAACCTCAATCCAAGCCGCAATCAAAACCTCAAGATCGTGAGGGCCCGCGCTCGCCACGCATGATGGCATTTGGCGAGGCATCGAAGTGCACCGCGTGCGGGGCAAAGACTCCGGCAACCATCAACGTCGACAGCTCTTGCCCAAAGTGCAACGCTGACCTCCACAGCTGCCGTCAGTGCGCGCATTTCGATCCCGGAGCGCGCCTCGAATGTAGTAAACCGATCCCCGCACGGATAACGAATAAACACGCGCGCAACGAGTGCGAACTCTTCGCGGCTCGAATTGTTGTCGAGCGTCAAACTTCGTCAGGCCCTCCGACGGGCGCTCGTGACGCGTTCGCAAAATTATTTAAAAAGTGACTCGCGCGGCTGTTCGTTCACCGAGCCGGCAACGACTAGCGAAGTAAAAATCAGATTATGGATCAGAGTAATCCTCAAAACACTCCTGTTAATAACTCTACCCGTCGTGGCCGGGTTGTCGACTGTCGTACACGCTCAACAATCTAGAGCGGCGACTGGACCTGGATGGCTTTGTCTACCATCCGGACGATGGTTACAGTGACACCAGGTGTTCGCGCTTTGGGCTCATTGCGGGCGGGGACGCCCGCGATCCCAGTAAGTTAGCCGGCCCGCTATGTCGAAAGTGAAGGTCACGATTCTCACTCATGGGTTCAAATATTCTTCAAATCAGCGCGAAGCGCGAACAACGCTGTCCCTACCATCCGCCAAATCAAAGCGCACAAGCCAACTTACTGGGATCGCGGGCGTCCTCGCCCGCAACGAGCGCGAGGCGCGACGCCAATAGGAACTGGCTGTTCAGTTTCTATAAAGCAAATAGTGGCGATCGCGTTCCGCTTTCATTTATCAGCAGTGGCAGTCGCTCTGTTGCTGGAAATCCGGTACCGCTTTTCCAAACCAGCGGCTATCCGATTCTGGTCCTTTTCTTTCCCGAACAAATCCTGCCGGAGGTGTTCCCGGAACAGATGTTTCCCGCTCTTAATCGGTGCGCCCCAACTTGGTGGAGAAATGTCCACATCCATCATGTAAAGTACGCCCCCTGGGTAGCCATTATTGTAAAAGCACGCGACTTGCAGAGAAAAATTGCGTTTCAAACGGCGGCTATACGCACCATTGCCCATTAGCCGGGACGCAATCGACCAGTCATGCGTAGCGGCTTTCCCTTTCATGTGTTCCTCTAGTGTCTGGTCAAAAGTCCCATCAGCGTTCTGGACCGGGAAATAGAACGCATGGTTATTGTCTGCCCAGGCAAACCGCACATGCTCTGATAACCCTTCGCCGAGCAAGGCGAGAGCTACATTGCTGGAGACAGTTGCTTTCTCCTGCGCCCTGGTCCCAATGTGCGCACCCAACATCAACCCCACGCCAAATACGACGTGCCTAAACTTGTTCATTCGCCCCCCTGTTGGAAAACTGCTGGAAAAATAAGACAGTCCATTGCCGCGGCTCCTGGAAGCCACTAACTAATTCTTACTTGGACCTGGGGGAAAATACGCGGGGAATTTGCTCTAGACATTAACATGAGTTAGCTAGTTTCGTTAATACTTCGTCTTTCCAACCAATCGCTGCGGAATACGATCAGGCAAATCCCGGATCAGCCGGGACGACCGGATTACATCGTTAAGGTTTACCCAAACAGAAGAAAACGAACAAGACACAAAACTCATGCTCACTGCTCACTCCTTCGCTGTCTCAATGTAGAAGTTGCGATTCACTTCAAACGTTTTGATGTCTTCCGAGAACTCGAGCGTCTGCTTCACTTCATTCGGTGTGATCTGAACCTCTTTGCCATTGAGACTGACGCGAATCGGCATGGTGAAACCCTTAACAACTCTCTCGTAGTTAAACGAAACGCTCTTCCCGTTCACGTTGTATTTCAACAACGGAATCTGTGTCGTCCGCAGGTATTGGTCAAACACCTTGCTGAAATCAATACCGGCTTTAGTGCTGATATATGACTCAATTTGTTCCGTAGTAACAGTCTGATGCCAGAAATCAGACTGGAGCCCGCGCAGGATGGAGAGCCACTTCGCGTCGTTGTTGATGACATGGCGAATGGTGTGCAGCATGTTCCCGCCCTTGGGATACATGTCGCCTGACCCTTCTCGATTGCTCCCATATGTGCCAATAATCGGACGGTCGTTCTTTATCCCGCGGCGAGTGCCGATCACATAATCCTCGGCATCTTTCTTTCCGAAGTGGTATTCGACAAAAAGGTTTTCTGCGTAATTGGCAAAGCCCTCATGAATCCACATGTCCGCTGCGTCCTTCATCGAGATGTTGTTGCCGAACCATTCGTGCGCTGATTCGTGAACAATGATGAAGTCGAATTTGAAACCGACGCCGCAGGCACAAGGGTCCCGTTGCATGTAGCCATTCCTAAACAAATTGCCATAGGTGACCGAGCTCTGATGCTCCATGCCCGGATATGAAACTGTCACCAGCTTGTAGCCATCCTCATAAAAAGGATATTTCCCAAACCAGTGTTCAAACGCCGCCAGCATTCGCGGAACTTCTTTGAACTGTCTGAGCGCTGCTTCTTTCTGATAAGGGAGGACCCAATACTCAATATCCAGCACGCCGCCTTCTCCCTTGTACTTTTCCGAAAGATTTATGTAGTTGCCGATGTTGACGTTGACTCCGTAGTTATTGATCGGGTTCACGACTTCCCAATGAAAAGTTTTCTTCTTACCACCTTCGTCATGATCGATTTTTTTTAAACGCCCGTTAGAAACGGCAACCAGATTCTCCGGCACTGTTACGTCGATTTGCATGCCGCGATCGGGTTCATCAGCGCCGTGATCTTTGTTGGGCCACCAGATGCTCGCGCCAATGCCCTCACAAGTGGTAACGATAAGCGGCTCTCCCAGATCATCTCTGCCCCAGGTCACGCCGCCAACCCAGGGCGGATTTTTACTGACAACCGGAACGCCTTCGTAAAATACTTCGATCTCGTCCTCAATTCCTTTGGGAATTTCTTTTTCAAACATTACCCAGTAGACATTTCCTTCACGTTCAAATTTTAGCTGCGCGTGGCCGTGGGTGATCTTTGTAATTTCCAGCGGCGGCTGCAAATCAATCTGCATTTTGTTGCCGGGTTTGAGCGTCTTGAAAGTAATCGTGTTCGAACCTTTCAACCTTCTCGTTTCCAATAAAAACTCGACTTGCAAGTGGTAATGCAGCACGTCCCACCATTCGCGTTCCGGCGTTATTGAACCGCGAAGTTTTTCCTGGCGGGTGATACCTTCTGTTTGCGGGTTTTGAGTACCTTGGCCGAAAAGATAAGCGGCGCCCAGGTGCACCTGTAGAAGTACTGCCAGCGCGAGTGTTGCGAATTTACATTTACGCATTGTCATCCGAAACTCCCCGGTACAAATAATCAATAAACGGCCAAACATCTCCTAACGTGAGTTGTACGATAGTCGTATACTGCTGCAGATTGCCAACCGACAAACTTGGAGCTCAAATGGTTATCAAAAGACTACGGCCCGGCGCGTCGCATGGTCGCGTCACAAAGAGCCTGACAGTTGCAGATTTTATTCTGACGGAAGCGGCGTTTGACCCAAACTCCAGATTGCCGCGCCACGCTCATGAAAACTCCTATTTCTGTTTTTCGTTGCAGGGAGTCTACACCGAGCGATACGGAAAACGTGAGGTTGTCTGCCGCCCTTCTGCTTTAACGTTTCGGTCTTCCGCCCAAACACACGAGGCTCTGGTTCATAACGCCAGGACGCGGGTCTTCATGCTGGAAATTTCTCCTCACTGGATCGAAAGACTGCGAGCAGACTCCCTTACCCTGGAAAGTACCTTTGATTTTTATGGCGGCGTGGTGGCGAGACTAAGCGCCCGCCTCAATCGTGAGTTTCACAACACCGACAGCTCAGCGAAATTAGCAATTGAAGGGTTGGCACTCGAACTCTTGGCTGAAGCCGCGCGACAACCGTCCTACCGAATCGGAGCAGCACCTGCATGGCTCAGGCAAGCGCGAGAAATGGTGAGCGAACACTTGGCCGAAAATCTTAAGCTCACACAGATTGCTGCTGCGGTCGGCGTTCATCCCGTTTACCTGGCCGCAGCCTTTCGCAAAAAGTTTGGCATGACGATTGGTGAATTCGTCCGGAAGCTAAGAATCGAACAGGCCTGCGCCCAACTCAGCAAGGAAGATCTGCCGTTGTCGGCGATCGCTTTGCAGGCGGGCTTCGCTGATCAGAGCCACTTCTCAAAGGTCTTTAAATCGTACGTTGGTAAGACGCCTCGCCAATATCGAACTGCCATTCGCGGTTCTTAAAATCATACAAAATCGTAATCCGGTAACAGACAAAGGAATGGTCTGGCGATAACATGTGCGCTGAGTTTGTTGCCTAAGGAGAGTTATGCCAAGTTTTGAACCAACGGAAAAACACAACGCTCAATCGCGCTGCTTCGGTGAAGTTATTTTGACAATCGGTTTGTTGGCATTCTGTTTCAGTTTGCAAACGCTGGAAGTTATCGCGCAAGGAAGGCTCTCACCAAATCAGACTGTCGCCAAGACCATCAAGCCCGGCAGTACTGACCTCTTCTCAATTCCCGTCAAAGACGGTGACTATTTCAACGTCTCGATTGGCTATAAGGGTAGACTCAACTTCTTCCTTTTAAATCCCGACGGAACGATTGCTCGCCGCCTGGTGGAAACATCCGGTGAAGGAAAGTCGTCGTTTCCCTGCGCCGCCGAAGGCGCCGGCTCCTATTCTTTCAAGATCGAGAATCCAGGCGACCAAACAGCCAGTTATGAATTGGGCATTAGCAGTATCGCCTCGCTCGACGAGCGACTTAAACCGGAGCCCTGGAGCGATCCCTATCCGAGCAAAAGGATTCAGGCTCTACGCGATCAGATAAGCGCAGGCCAGACGAACACCGACAACTTCTGGAAACAGATAAAAGAAGAGGGCACGCCGCTCACAGAGTCGTTTGGTTCAGACGGCAAGTATCAACTCGTAACTTTCCTGTGGCGGAGCAAGAACGATACGCGAAACGTCTTTGTGAGAGGGTCTTATATGGGAGTTGGGCCACCCGCCGATTATTCCATGCATCAGATCGCGAACTCAGACGTCTGGTATTTGACAGTAAAACTTCCCGCTGGCGCTCGTTTTGTCTATCAAATATCCCCGAACGATCCCTTGACGTTTGCAGACCCGCGCGCCGAAGAACGCGCAGCCACCAGGCAATCCGACCCGCTGAATAAACATCCCTTGTCAGCGTGTCCGGCAGATACCAGCAAGTTCGACTGTGACAGCGTAGCGGAGTTGCCCGGCGCTCCGCCGCAACCATGGCTCATCAAAAAAACCGGAACAGCCGAAGGGCGGGTCGAGAAACAAACTATCAAAAGCTCCATTCAAAAAATTGACCGGCGCTTCTCCGTTTACACGCCAGCCAATTACAAGGCAGATGGTCCACCCAATGCGTTGTTAATTTTGTTCGACGGCGAAGACTTGTCAGACAATCAATACCAGGTGACGACGCTGGACAATCTCATTGCAGCTGCCAAAATTCCTGCGACTGTAGCGGTCTTTGTTGAGAACGTTCCTCGTCGCCGGCTGGTGGATCTGGTAGCCAGTGATGAGTTCGCCGATTTTATGGCAAAGGAACTTGTGCCCTGGATTCAATCTCATTACAACGTCACCAAAGATCCGAAGCAAACCGTGATCACTGGCTACAGCGCCGGCGGGTTGGCCTCAGCTTATGTCGCTCGGCGTCACCCTGAAGTCTTTGGCAATGTGCTCAGCCAATCCGGCGCTTTTTGGTGGTCGTTTGAACACAACGGTGGCGTCTGCGGTTCGCGCTGTCCTGAGTCTGGCGGACGCGGTGGTGACGGCGCGCGCGACGCTACCACCGAAGGCAACATCATGGCTAAGCAATTTCTCGCGAGTCCGAGGCTCCCATTGCGTTTCTATCTTGCGGCGGGAACATTTGAATTCGACCGGGAGGGTGGTGGTGGCGAAATTTTGGAAAGCACGCGTCACTTGCGTGATGTGTTACTGGCAAAAGGGTATCCGGTTCACTACGCGCAGTTCGTCGGCGGCCATGATGGTCTAAGTTGGCGGGGCGCACTCGCCGACGGCCTGATCAATTTACTCGGCGTTCATTAAGGGCGGCTATCCTGTCTAGTCGCGAAACACGATAGCCTGCGATCCGTAACGCTTATGCAGGAGACGCGCAGGAACAGCTGTCGTTGCCGAGCGTGATTACTCATATCGCAGCGCGATCAGGGGATCGACTTTGGTCGCCCGCCGCGCCGGCAGATAGCAGGCCAGGAACGCGACCAGCAACAACCCCACACTAACCAACCCAAACGTCGCGATATCGGTGGGTGAAATGCCGAACAACAAACTCGCCATCAATCGCGTAATAGCGAACGCTCCGACCAATCCGATCGCCACGCCAATTGCTGCCAGAGACATTCCTGATCCCACCATCAGTTTCAACACATCAGTCGTACGAGCGCCCAACGCCATGCGCACTCCAATCTCCTGCGTGCGTTGCGTGACGGCGAAGGCCATCACTCCGTAAATGCCAACTGCGGAAAGTAACAGCGCAATAACTCCGAACAAGAGCATGAGCACCAACGTGAAGCGCCGCTGACCAAGTGATTTTGCAACCAGCTGATCGAGCGTCTGCAAATCGTAAATTGGCTGTGCGGCGTCGATTTCCGCGATCGCGCCGCGCACGGCACTTGCTAGCGCGCCCGGATCACCGTCTGTGCGGATAACAATCGCGAGGGCGGGCGTGGCGTGAGTCTGCGCCACCGGCCAGTACATCGTTGGCTCCGGCGGCGCGTCGAGGGCCGAGCCGCGCACGTCGCCTACTACCCCGACAACAGTGGCCCAGGGAAACTCGGCGGTGAGCTTACCCAGGCGGATGCGTCTGCCGATCGCGTCGTTATTCGGAAAGAAGCGCTTCGCGAATGTTTCATTGACTACTACCACCCTGGGGGCCTGCTTGTTGTCAGCCGGCTCGATTAGCCGCCCGCGTACAAGTGGAATACCCATCGCCGCAAACCATCCCGGCGTCGTTTGGCGATTGTCGGCGTCGGGTTTGTCGGCCTGATCCCGCGGCACGTAGCCTTCGATCTCGATCAGCCGATCAGTTCCATTCCCGTCCAGCGGAATCATGTTGGCGGCGCCGACGGCGGTAACGCCGGGCAGCGCGCTCAGTCGTGTCACAGTTCGATCAAAAAAACTTACGAAGCGATCCTGATCGGCTTCAGATATTTGACCATCTGGAACTGGCAGCGAAACGCGTAACGTGAGTGCATGATCCGTGTTGAACCCAGGATTGACCTGACGCAGCTGCGCGAAACTGCGAAACATGAGGCCTGCACCAACCAACAGCATTAGCGAAAGCGCGACTTCCGCAACGACCAATCCCTTGCGCAAGCGACCACCGCCGGCAGTTGCGCCGCGGCTCCCTTCTTTGAGCGCGCCTACCAACTCAGCGCGGGTGGCCCAAATCGCCGGTACAACTCCAAACACGACGCCTGTCGCGAGTGCGATGGCACTCGTGAATGTGAGGATGCGCCAGTCAAATCCGATTTCGTTCGCGCGCGGAAGCGTATCAGGGCTGAGCGCAACCAGCGCATGCGTGCCCCAGACAGCAAGTAATAAACCGAGGCCTCCGGCCAGCATCGCCAGCAGCAGGCTTTCAGTTAAGAGCTGGCCCAACAAGTGTAGACCGCGAGCTCCGAGGGCGGTGCGAATGGCCATCTCCCGTTGCCGCGGGGCGGCTTTGGCAAGCAGGAGATTGGCAACGTTGGCACACGCTATGAGCAACACAAACCCGACGGCGCCGAAGAGGACGTAAAGCGGCAACCGAACATCGCCGACGACGTCTTCCAAATACGGACGCGCACGAAAGCCGAAGCCGGCGCTAGCCGGAAACATGTCGGAAAAATTTTCGGTCTCGTATTTCGCAACTGCATCGAGATCTGCAGCCACGCTCGCCGCGGTTGCACCGGGACGCACGCGTGCGATCACGCGCAGAAAATGCGAGTTGCGTACTTGCAGACTTGGATCGGTAGTCGTCAGCGGCACCCACACACCAACCGGCGCTTCGAATTGAAAGTCGGCAGGCAAAATTCCAACTATCTCGTAGGCAACATTGTCGAGCCGCACTGATTTGCCCACAGCGTCTTCGGCGCCGCCGAACTGACGCTGCCACAGGCCATAGGTAATAAGCGTCACGTGATCGCGGCCCTTGGTGGTTTCTTCAGGCAGAAAATTGCGACCACGCGCCAGTGATACTCCGAGCGTCGGGATGAGCGACGGCAACACTACTCTCATCGTCACACGCTCGGGCCTCGTTCCAGAGAGATTCGCATCGCTGTCGTACCAGCCGCCGATATTTTCAAAGCTCTTTGTTTGGGCGACGACGTCCTGATATTCAGGATAGGAGAACACTCCATCGAAGCGATTAAAGCTGAGCGCGCCCGTGTGCAGCGCGTAGAGCGTTTGCGAGTCAGACAACGGCAACGGCCGCAAAAGAACGCTATCGACCACGCTGAAGATTGCGCTATTCGCGCCAATGCCTAATGCCAGAGTGATTACCGCTGCGGCAGTGAAGCCCGGCCGCTTAAGCAAACTTCTCACGGCGTACTGAATATGATTCAAAACTATTCCCATCTCAGTGTTCCTCTGGTGTGGTCAGAATAAACTTCAACCAGCCTTGCCCGAAAAGTCGCTGTCGGAACTTCGTCTCTGTGTAACCTCGGTGTTCTCTGTGCCCCGGTGGTGGTTTTTCCACGCAAATATTAACGAGGAGACACAGAGAACACGGTGGTTGCACAGAGAAAGATGGTGTCAACCCACTTTTCGAGCAAAGCCACTTCAACCTACTCTGTCGACGTCGACGATAAGCGTACTGGGTCAGTTTGATTTTTGCAGACAATGAAAAGACTCGCGAGATTGGCAAGGCAAAATCAGAACCGGGAGCTGTAGCGACCGGCCAAATGCTCAACCTAAAAAACATTACGCGGTACAGTCCGACTACTTAGAAAAAAGTTGCGTGTCGGCCGGTCGCTACGGCACCCGGTTCTGATTTGCTTTTGCTAACTCGATAAACTCTCGTCATCTGGATAATGTCGAAAATGGCCCATAAGCACTTGCCTTGACACTTTGTCAGCAGTTCGCAATTCAACCTTCATGCCACAAGACGACAAATCAGGAGACAAAGCCGCAGTGGTCGCTGGGACCTACCTGCTGACGTACCAGGTTCGAAGAGAGCCTCCGGAAACTAGCGCCGATCTTGCTGAAATCCCGAAGAACATGACTTATCAAGTTCGCGCTTCTGGGACTCGAAGTCCCATTTTCGCGTTCAAATCCAAACTCTCGTATAGCGAACCAGCAATAGTGGTCGGGGCGTCTCGCCCGCAATGGTGCAAAGCATGAAGAGGCTCTGGAAAGGCAGCGACTAATCAACAATTCATGCAAGTCGGCGAAGCGGGCGCCAGCCGGACGAAGTTAACGTCGCTATGGCTGTCACCCGCTTCGCGGGTCGAATTAAAATTTTGGGGCTCGACCTGGCCCTCACGCCCCCGGGCTGTGTGCTGATGTCCTCACCGCGGACGTAAAACAGATCGCTAGTCTCGCTTGATGGCGATCGAACCGTTAACGTTGTTCAGTCGAATACGCGGGCCGCCGGATCCAATTTGTCCCGCAAGATTCCGGCCGACATATTGACCTTCCTCAACGGTTAGTCCGAAGTCGTTGGTAATGGGGCCTTGCACCGTACTCGCCCTCACCTGCCCACTCGCACCTGATGGCATACTCAAGACAATTGGACCATTCACCGAATTCAAAGTAATGCCCTTGGATTCCGCCAGCCGCGCCCCGTTAACTTCGATGCCGCCATTAACAGTCGACAGGTTTACTTCCCCCGACAGATCGTTTGCTATCACCTTTCCGTTGACCAGTGACGCGCGAACCTCGCCCTGAACTCCTTCGATATCAAGCGATCCGTTAACAAGTTCGACACCGTCGATGCGCGCCCCGCGCGGAACCGTCAGCGTGTACTCAATACTGGCCGGGTTGTTGCGCGGGGTGCGTGAATCGAAATTCTGATTTCGCTCGGGGTACTTTGTTTTAATCGTTACGCTCTCGGCGCTGTTGGTGACGTCGATGGTGGCTTCGCTGAGCCGTTCGGCGGTGTAAGCACGCTTTACTGCGTCGACTTTCACTTCATTACGATCCCAGGCGCTGATGTGAACATCGCCGTTAATATTTGCGATACTTACGCGGCCCGTCATAGTCAGCGCATAAGACTGATGAAACTCTTCAGTTAGTTCGTCACCTTTCGGTTTCTGCATCGGCTCCAGCACTGCCAACTCAGGCGTGAAGAGATTCTCCTCTAGAACTACCGCGGCTTGACTGCGGGGCATTAGCGCCAGTGTGATTGACAACGCGACGATTAATAAAGCTACCTTTTTCATTTCATCTCCTTCAACTTGGGTTTCGGTTTCTAATCAGTAGGACACCGGCGCCCGACTTTTTGTGGCAGTCGAATTGAAAATGGCGCGACTGTTAAGCATTGCTTTGCACATAAAGGCGGGACGCCCTCCGGTTTTCCAGCCGGTTCGCCCTATCCGACTTTTGTCCAAAGCCGTTAACAAACTATTCGCTCTCATTCTTCCCTTTTACCCTTTCCGCTCTTCCCGCTATTCGTTAGCAGGCAGGCGCGCCTGGGCAACCTGGTTCATCAAATCGATCTTGCTTTGGTAAGCGGCCAGCATGGACTGTGCAGCCAACGGGTTCTTCGGATTTTTCCGGGCGATCTGGCGGGTGGTAATTATTTCGTTATCGATCACGGCAAGGTTGTATTCGTACTCAACCCGAAGTGACGGCCTCAGCGGCGCTTGCGCTTCGATGGCTTCGTTTAGTTTTGGAAACGCTTTTTCATACTGGCTCTCCATCCACGCCAAAGACATGCCGTCAGGTTCCGCAGCGCGACGCTTTCTGAATGGTTTCGGCCGCGGCGGCGCCACCGTTCTTGACGGCCCACCAGCAACGATCTCTCGTTCAGGCTCAGGTGACATTTGGGGGCTGGGAGCTTGAACTCCAGGGGCAACGCCTTCTTTCGGACTTCCCTTCTCGGCTAAAGGCGCCGGACTTTCTTTCCTCAAGTTAACGGCGAGAAGAATACCGGCGATTAGAATTGCTGCCGCAATTGACGCGTAGGCCACCACTCGAAACGAGGGGAACAAATTGCGAACGGCGTGGACCAATGCCCAATTTGTTCGATTGGTTCGATTGGTTGTCGGCGAAGTCGTGACTTGTAATCCGGCCACGGCTGCCTCCACGCGTTGACGCAGCCTTTCAGTGGGAACTGCTTCGCTAAACTCCGACAGCGCTTGCGACACAATCAGGTTTTCAGCTTCCAACGTCTGTGCTGCCTCGCCACACTGAACACAGCCATGCAAATGTGCGGCGACTTGCGAAGCCGTGGTCGCGTCCAACTCGTCATCAAACCATGCCTGGAGCAGCCCTTCGTCAATGCACTTTCTCATCGGTTAACTCCAATCTTGCCCCCAACCTTCTCGCAGCCTCGCACAAACTCTTTTCGCGCCCTCGCAATCAGACTGCCCACGTAGTTTTCTTTCAACGAAAGCGTCTGGGCTATTTCCCGGTACGAGAGTCCCTGCTGTCGCAATAGCAAACAACTGCGCATTGGCTCTTTGATCTGGTCCAGAGCGCGTCGCGCAGTTTCCATTTCCTGGCGCTGTTCGTAGTCGACTTGCGGCCCAGGCTGATCGGTCTTTCTTTGGTAGGTCGTATCGCGGGCCCGCGATCGACTTTGACCGCGCAGCATATTGCGCGCCTCGTTTAGGGTGACGCGCAACAACCACGCCCGTAATAATTCGTCATTCGGCTTAGAATCGAAATGTCGATAGAGCTTCAGGAAGACTTCCTGAGTGATCTCTTCCGCCAAAGCAGTATCACGCACGACGCCGCGGGCGGTCGCGAAGACCGCCCGGTGATGAAGCGTAAAAGCTTCATCAAAACTAACGGGGGTTTCCGGCGGCGCCAATTGGTCCGGGATTGAATGAATTGCCGTTCGAGCTCCTGCGCGCATTTATTCCTTAGCTTGAAAACACCGCCAGGGACTAGTTTGTGGCGAAACTTTTCAAATCAGTCTACTTCGCGTGAGAAAATGAAGTCAGTACGACTATGGTAGCCGCAGCACGCTTCGCCGCGGAGCGGCGATGAGATGGTAGCCAGAGGTGCAACCTCTGGTCGCGCGTTAATTTTCCAATTTGCGCGGTGGAACCGCGCGTAGAATCTGCGCGCGTCCCCAACGCGAGGGAACCATCTTGCCATTGGCCCAGACGTTTCACGTCTGGCTACCCTCTGCCCGCAGCTTCGCCGCGCAATCATAAGGTCTGACAACCCCGAATGCTCCTCGATTTAGGGGCCTGGGATGTTCAAGAAAGACCCGTAGAGACTATTTTCCTTTACGATGGCTTGAGACGAGAATCCATGTCTCGTAACATCTCAAGCGTTGCAAAACATTGTGAGAAGGAATCAACATCCGAATTATCTCGACTCGTCCCATTCTTGCACGCGCTCCAGCAAGTGCCATTGAGCGACATAATCCTGGATCGCTGTTATTGCTGACCCGGTTTCTTACTATTTCAATCATCCTATTTGGTTCATGTTCGCTGAGATAGTTCAGAGCTGACGATGGTCCAATCGCTTATCTTAGGATCGCCACACATCGGAAGAACGCTCAAAAACTCGAGAACTCGGGTGAGGCTTGCGATTTTGCGTTCGTGGTCAGTCTCAGCTCACCGCGCTCCTGGCGGCATGTTCGTCTCGAGATAGTTAGTCAGCAGCTCAAACAAGTGTCTGGTCGTGCCCTCGCCCTGACTGATGTCGTGACGCCGGTTCGGATACTCCATCATCGTGAACTGTTTCTTCTTGGCAATTAATGTGTTCGCCAGGACTTCAGTTCCTTTGTAGTGAACATTATCGTCGCCCGAACCATGCACAATCAGGAGCTTGCCGGCCAATCCTGCCGCATGCGTCACCGGCGAGCCGGCGCGGTAATCAGCTTCATTGTCCTGCGGCAGACCCATGTAACGCTCCTGATAGATCGTGTCGTAGAAGTGCTGGTCAGTAACCGGCGCCACCGACATTCCTACCTGATAAATATCCGGATAACGAAACATCTGGTTAAGGGTCATCGACCCGCCGCCGCTCCAGCCCCAAATCGCAACGCGTTTTGGATCCACAAACGACCAACTCTGCACCACCCGCGCCGCTGCCGCCTGCTCTTTAGCTGCCAGCACCCCAATCTTTCGGTAGACGACTTTGCGCCAGGCGCGCCCTTTAGGCGCAGGCGTTCCGCGATTGTCAAAACTCATAACCAGATATCCCTGCTGGGCCAGCATCTGATGCCACAGATAGCGAGTTGATCCCCAGCGGTCCACTACCGTCTGACTGGCGGGTTCGCCGTAAACATAAATCAGAACTGGGTAACGCTTCGACGAGTCAAAATTCGGTGGCTTGATAATCCAGCCATCGAGGGTCACGCCGCCGCCAATGTCCGTCTTGATAAACTCAGGCTGAGCGACGTCAAGTTCTTTGACCCTGGCAATCACCGCAGAGTTAGGTGCCAGCGGGCGCACGACCTGGTGATCCGGAAGGTGGACCAACTCCACTGCGGGCGGCGAACCGATAGTCGAATAAGTGTGAAAAGCCCACGAGGCGTTTGGCGCGATTGAGTAAGAGTGTGAACCGGGTTGTGCGGCCGGACTCACACGCTCCGGATCGCCGCTCCCACTTAGTTTAGTTCGATAGAGATAACGCTGCGTCGCATCGGCGGGTGAAGCGATGTAGTAGAGCCAGCCCGTTTTTTCGTCCACGCCTTCAATGCTAACGACATCGAACGCTCCCTTTGTGATCAAGTGCGGTTCCGCGCCGGCCTTACGGCTGGCGATGTAGGCGTGACGCCAACCATCCCGCTCGCTCAGCCAAAGAAAGCGATTGCCGTCCGCAAGCCAGGGAATGTCCTCGACGTCGATATCAACCCACGCATCATCTTTTTCATTCAGGATGGTTGTAACTTTACCGGTTCGGGCGCTCCCGATAATTACGTTGAGCAGGTTCTGTCGCCGGTTGAGTTGTAACAGGATGATCTCGTCTGCGTTCACTGCCCAATTCATGCGCGCGATGTAGTTGTTTCGCGGATCGCCAGGCACTTGTAACCAACGCGTGCTACCGCCGCCGGCGCTAACCACGCCCACGCGACCAGCGGAATTTGTTTGGCCGGCGACCGGGTATTGAATGGTGATGATTTTCGGATAGAGGGAATCAGTGTCGTTGATAAGGTAATAGTCCGGGACGCCTTCGGTGTCTAACTGCCAGTAAGCGATGCTGCGCCCATCCGGGCTCCAGCGCCAACCATCCCGTAGATCAAGTTCTTCTTCGTAAACCCAGTCGAAGGTGCCGTTGATAATTCGCTTTGAACCATCACGTGTAAGCTGCGCAATTCGACCAGTCGCCAGATCTTCGACGTAGAGATTGTTCTCGCGTACATAGCCGACTCGGGATCCATCGGGAGAGAACTTTGCAAACATAAGAGTCGAGGCGGCGGCGTTCTTGCCAACTTGCGCAAGCTTCTTCGCCGCGATGTCGAAGACCCAATAGTCTCCGCGCGTGTTCTGCCGCCAGACCTGTTTGGTGTTGGTGAAGATTAAAAGCTTTCGTCCATCGTCAGACCAGGCATAGTCATCAATGACCAAAGGCGCCGCAGCGCCGCTGGGACGTAGTGAGGCAGCAGCGATCAAAACGCTACGCGCTCCGGTCGCCGTTTCGTAACGAATGATGTCGCGCGTTTCTTTGTTGTCGGAGGGAGGCTCCAGAGTGGTATAGGCGCTGCCGTCGGCCAACCAGCGGGCCGGCCCAAAAGTTTCTGAACGAAACTCGCTCGAACTGAATATCCGATCGAGCGTCAGAATTCGTTTGTCTGCGGACTGTCCGTAGACAGTCGCGAGCAACAGGACCAGACACGCCAAAGCAGCGGCTGATGATATGGGTTTGAATTTCACTCTTCGTGCTCCACCTTTCGCCCGAACAATTTAGACTGCCAGGCGTAAATCATCAACGGTAGGAATAGGCCCAGGCGGTGAGTACTTACAACATCTTTCCCGCTACCGGGTTGTCGTAGTGACTTCATGACACGGCGCCGACCTCAGTTGTAACGCAACTGACAGATCGACCGGTACCGCGTTGTCGTACTGACCTCATCACCATCGACAGACTCGGCTTACGGAGACTGCTTGGCGGTCTTGCTCAACGCTTCAGCATCCTTTTTGATATGTTCGCTCAGCGCCGTGAGGTCAGCGAGATCGCGCCGGGCCTTGACGAGCAATTCAGCGTCGCGCGTGTTGGCATCTGTGAACAGAGGATTGTGCGTGAATTCAGTCAGCAGCTTGTCCAGACTCGCCAGCGAGAGCTTCAATTGTTCGAGATCAGTCGCCGGTTCGAGGTGCGTTGGTTTGTCCCCTTTTTCGGCTTCCGGGTGTCCCAGGTTTTCTCCGAGCCGCTTGGTACGCTCCGCCAACTCAGCGGCGGACTTGACGACAACCTCAAGATTAAGCGGCGCGGATCCTGCGGCGGCCGCCAACAGGTCGTTGTCGATGACCTGAATGCGCGTGAAATCTTCCGCGATTTCCGCGTTCACGACCTTCGGGTCACGCCGCGGCGTGGTTTTAGTTTCTTCGCGGGCCCGCATTGACCTGTCCAGGAGTTTGAGATCTCGCTGACGTTGTTCCATCTCGGGATCGATCCCTCGCTGCCCACCTGGATACTGCGCCTGAACGGCGATCACAGCAGTTGAAGCCAATATGCCTGCGCAAAGAATTTGAGGTATTACCGTCGTCCTCATGATCGGTTCCTTTCTATGGCGCGCTCTCGCGGTTTTGCGCGCATTGTAACTCTCCTCGAATAAGGATCGCATCAGGAAAAGCTGGTCCGGGGCTTTTGTCCTGAACCATGGATGAAAACAACGGGTTGAGCCTTTTTCGTGATCTTGGTTCCTCTGGATTAGTGGACAAACCGCTGGGCTTTCGAAAAAGATAACCACTAATAGACGCGAACAGAAAACTCACTAAATTTACGCGAACGTCTCTGATGCCAGTGAGTCAAATAACTAAAACGCCTTTGTTAGTGCAACATCGCCGCGCATTTGTTAGTCTCCTCCGACATGCTTGCCGGGATTCGTACTCAAGCTTTACGAAAGATCTACGCGGCGCAGGCGCCGTCAGCGCCGGGTGGATTTCCTTTAGCTGCGCGCAAGAAAACAAAGAAGCAGCCTGACGTCGTAGCGCTGGAAGATCTCTCGCTGGAAGTCGCGCCGGGAGAAATTTTTGGTTTGCTTGGTCCCAATGGCGCCGGCAAATCTACCACCGTCGGCATTCTCACCACTCGCGTGCGGCCCACGGCGGGCGTGGCGTGGATTGGTGAGTATGATGTTTGGGCGCAACAGGTGGAGGTCAAGAAATTGCTCGGCGTTGTGGCGCAGCGTCCTAACCTCGACTTCTCTTTAACCGCACGCGAGATACTGCTTTTCCACGGCGCCTATTTCGGTCTTGACTCGCAAACACGCACTGAGCGAGCGGACACGCTACTCGATCGTTTTCAACTGCGCGACCGCGCCAATCAAATGACGCGGGGTTTCTCGGGCGGCATGATGCAGCGTCTCTCAATCGCGCGCGCCATGATGCACGATCCGCAGGTGCTGTTTCTCGATGAGCCGAGTGCCGGGCTCGATCCGCAAACGCGCTTACTCCTCTGGGAAATCATTCGCGAGTACAACCAGAGCGGCAAAACCGTCCTGCTGACTACGCATAACATGGAAGAAGCAGATGCACTTTGCCAACGTCTCGCCATTATTGATCACGGGCGCATGATTGCCCTGGGCACTCCGACGGAACTAAAGAACTCCGTGCCGGGCGGATTCCTGCTGCGACTGCGTTTTGCCAGACATTCAACGGATTTGGTTGAGCGACTGGAGGCGCTCGCCGGCGTGCGCGAAGTGCGGGCCAGAGATGAAGCCGACGGCGAATTCGCGACGGACGTTTATGCCGACCGCGGCGGGTCGCTCGTTTCCGAGATCGCTACGCTTGCTTCGTCGACAGCCGACGAACTAAGCGACGTGCGTATTCTCGAGCCGAGTTTAGAAAATTTGTTCCTGCATCATACCGGTCGGAGTTTGCGCGAATGAACTGGAAAAGCTTTTTTGGTCTTTTGTCGCGCGACATTCACGTGGCGCGCCGGAACCTTGTTCCCTTGCTGTTGCAGACGTTTTTGCAACCGATGCTGTTCGTGTTTGTTTTTGGCCGGATTATGGTTCGCAGTGGCTTTATGCCGGCTGCGTACAAGAGTCTGCTACTGCCGGGCATCATGGCGATCAGCATGACTTTTAGCGGCGTGTGGTCCGTGGCCATGCCGTTAATCGGCGAGTTCCAATTCACGCGCGAGATCGAGGATCGACTATTAGCACCGATAGAGATTTCCTGGGTAGCGATTGAGAAGGTTGTGTTCGGAACGATGCAATCGCTGCTGTCAGGTTTGGTAGTTATTCCAGCGGCATGGCTGCTGTTGCGTCCGGTGGAATTAAATCTGCAGTCGCCATTGAGCTTCGTGATCGTTACCTTGCTGGTCGCCATGTTTGCAGCCTGCGGCGGCCTCGCGCTCGGATGTTCAATCGATCAAACGCACATCGGGTTGATGTTCAGCCTGGTACTGACGCCGATGATTTTTTTCGGCTGCACGTATTATCCGTGGAGCGCTTTAGATAGTTTTCCCATTCTGCAAAAAATTGTGCTGGTGAATCCTCTCGTGTACGCCAGCGAAGGTTTGCGCGGCACGCTCGTGCCTCAGTTTCCGCATTTGTCCATCTGGGCCGTCTTCGTGGCGTTGGCTGTTTTCGATGCTTTGCTACTCACGCTGGGCCTGCGAAAGTTTCGCAACAAGGCGGTTAGTTAATCGCGCGCGGCTGAACTGCCGAATGCCACCTACTGGGACCGGTTGCCCTCACCTTCGTGTGAGCGCGCCAGTCAACTTACTGGGATCGCGGGCGTCCCCGCCCGCAATGAGCGCATCAGCGCGAACAACGGATTGGCAGAAAGGCGGTTTGGATTTGACGCGCTACGCCCGGCGAAATTAAATGCGGGCGGGGGCGCCCGCGGTCCCAGTAGGTTGGCTGGCGCGCTTCGATGAAGTGAAGGGCAGGCAGAGCGTTGGCACTATGCGCAGTTGAACTGCGAATGCCACCTACCGGGACCGGTTGCCCTCACCTTCGTGTGAGCGCGCCAGCCAACTTACTGGGATCGCGGGCGTCCCCGCCCGCAATGAGCGCACCAGCGCGAACAACGGATTGGCAGGAAGGCGATTTGGATTTGACGCGCTACGCGCGGCGAAATTAAATGCGGGCGGGGGCGCCCGCGATCCCAGTAGGTTGGCTAGGGCGCTTCGATGAAGTGAAGGGCAGGCAGAGCGTTGCACTATGCGCAGCTGAACTGCGAATGCCACCTACTGGGACGGTTGCCCTCACCTTCGTGTGAGCGCGCCAGTCAACTTACTGGGATCGCGGGCGTCCCCGCCCGCAATGAGCGCATCAGCGCGAACAACCGCATCGTTACCATCCGGCTTGATTGAAACGTAAGCGTCGGTTGGTTGCGTCTCAGCTTAGAAAGTCATCACTTAAGTGAAGGCCGGTAAGAATCCTGAGGCAAGCCACAGTGTTGTGTTCCAGGAATTTGCATATGCTCCGCACCAGTCGATTTCAAAAGGGTGCTCACCCTACTTGTAAAACGGTACTCGGAAGCGACTGAGGAACGAAACTGATAACACGGCATACTGACTACGGCGTGGGCGCAATTTCAATGATGAAAATTCTTTTTAGATCGGCCAGGGCGTTGACGCCGTGGCTCGCGCTCGCGGTGCCGATTTTGTTTTTCACCCTCATGTCAGCACTGGAATCACTTTTTCCTTACCTCTTTTGTATGCCTATTAATCCCGGCGGCAAAGAGTTCATTTGTGGGGCGCGTTACAGCGACGCCGGCATAAACCTCCTTCGGGCATTGGGATTTTCTGCCTGGGTACTTTTGCTTGTAACCGGCGGCGTTAACGTGTTTCGCTGGAGAGTCGCACGTCTCGGGGTCATGGCCTGGGCAGTTTCGGGGCTGCTGTTTATAGGTTTGGTGCTGCTATGGCTCAGTCTTCCTGCCCATGAATGTCCTGGTTAGGTGCCTGGCTAGAAAATTTATCGCTCGGCAACAACTCACGCTCCGTATTTGTCGGCCTCAGAGCGTTAACGAAGGCTTTACAGCTTCGTTCGCTCCACTGCGGACGATTCGCTCGGCTTCGGAGTTAAGAGATCTTACCCAACCGCTCGATCGGCAACCTCAGCGATCGCTTCGTCTTCAGCAAATCCGCCCAGAGATCTCCGACGTCTTCTATACGCTCGGCCATGTTGCGGATGGTGAAACTTCGGGGTGCTACTTTTCCGCGTTCCACTTCCTCCCAGGTGCAGGGAGCGGAGACTGGCGCGCCTGGCCTGGCACGAACAGTGTAAGTAGCGGCGAACGTGGCGCTGTAATCGTTGCGACCGGTGTCGACGAGAATGCGGCCGCGGCGATCCACTTTGTGAAACTCGCGCGTGAGATTTTCCGGATCGCGATCAACCAGTAACTTACCAACGCGATGAGCGAAGCGGGCGACGGTAGCGAAATCTTCCTTCGCGTCCAAAGGCACTGCGATGTGAAATCCCTTCGACCCGGTGGTTTTGACCCAACTCGGAAGGCCCAACTCCTCGAGCAGGGCGCGCAAGTCCAGCGCCGCTTTGCACAACACGTCCAACTGACGTTTGTTAGCGGCGTCGCCAGCTGGATCGAGATCAAAGACGCAGATGTCGGGCTTGTAAAAGTTCGGCGCTCGCGAAGGCCAGACGTGAATAGTGATGCTGTTCTGGTTCGCGAGCCATAACAACGAGCGGGTGTCGGTCACCAGCGGATGGTTGACGCTGCCTTCGTTCTTCGGAACCTCGACTCGTTTCAGCCATTCAGGAAAACCTTTGGAGACGTCCTTCTGAAAAAAGCCGGGCGCGCCAATGCCGCGATGATAACGCTCCATTGTTACCGGCCGGCGCCGGATGTGCGGCAGCATCACGGGCGCAATCGCTTCATAGTACGATGCAAGTTCTCCCTTGGTGATGCCGTCGGCGGGAAAGAGGACTTTCTCTGGATGACTAATCATCTGCATCAGCGCCTGCCTTGAATTACCCATATGAATTAAGAAAGTTCGTTTGGAACTTTCGTGATTCTTCCACGAAACTACACCAAACGATTGCTACTGCGCTTTGTCTACGTCGAGAGCTTTCGACATATCGATGAAATGACAGGGTAGCTTCGTCACGACCTCTGCGGGAAAGGCGGAAGTCTCCGTCTCGACGTATCCTCGCTTGTGATAAAAGCCGGCGAGTTCCTCACGAAGGTTTACGACCTTAATATCCATGAATTTCAGCCCCAGCGCTCGGCAATAGTCTTCGGCTGCGTCCATGAGCATGGAGCCCAGGCCCAACTGCTGAGACGCAGGATCAACCGCGAGCAGTCCCAGGTAGGCACGAGCTTGGGATTCAGCCTGGGACTGGGCCGATGAACTGTTGCTATTGAGGCGGCCTGGTTCGACGTAGACGCAGCCGAGCAGCGCGTGTTCGCTTTCAGCCAACAAAAACTTTCCTCTTTTGAAAGAGTCCTGCACCTCTCCAACTTCGATACGATCCCGCTCAACAAAAAACGACTCAGCGGCGCGAAAGGCCGAGTTGATCACAATCGTGATCTTTTCGGCATCCTCATATTCGGCAAGACGTACGCGAGCAAATTTGCCTACGCGCGAATCAACGCTAGTCATAGCCAAAGTTTATATGGCGAATAGAAAAATGGGAAAAATGTCAAAAAGGCGAGACGAGGGCTTGTAAACAAAGTTGCACGCAACGAACGTTGAGACCATCCGCTACGCTTCACACCCGCTCCTAATTTCTTCATGTGGAGAGGAATTGCGGACGGTACCGACCTCATGACCCAGGGAGTCTTCCACGGGCTCTCTAATACGAACGCCAGAAGGTCGCCAGGCTTTCCTTGGTTATCGGTGGGAAGGTGCGGTTGGGGTTAGGGTTGGTCCAATACGTTCGATACGGCGCCTGCTGCTGTGGGACTTGCGGTTGAGTAAAACTAAGAACAGGCCATGACCAGGGAGACATTGTTACAGGCTGTGCTGGAGTGCTGAGAGTGGGGCCAGCCGTCGTACTAATAATGTTTGATTGTATAGTCTGCCCATTAGAAATACGTACTGAGAGCATCCCTGTGATTAGAACTGCCAGTACCAAAAATGAGGCCTTCAGCTTCTTCATGGTGTGATTTGTGTCCTTCTATTGTGGCCAAAAATGACGCTATTCGTTTAATTACTTAAATGCCAAATCAGCAGATGGTTCCACATAAACACTGACTCGGGCCTCGTGAGACGACGACAAACCGCGACAATGTCGAAGAAGTAATTTATTGTTGATGCATATGGCGAGGACACAATCGATGCCGACTCACAATTACCCCTACAAGAACCTCGTCTTTGAAGGTGGCGGTGTTAAGGGTGTCGCCTACGGGGGTGTGTTCGAGGTGCTTGAACAACGGCAAATCACGCCGCAGATCAAATCGGTGGCGGGAACTTCCGCCGGCGCCATTACCGCCACTATGATGAGCCTCAATTACTCCGCCGCCGAATTCCTCAAGATCATGATGACGCTCAACTTCGAAAAGTTTGAGGATGGCTGCGATCTGTTCGGGCCTATCAGGCTCATCCGGCGCTTTGGCTGGTTTAAAGGAAACTACTTCCTGAAGCTGATGGAATCCTATATTGAGCAGAAGACCGGCAATGGGCGCGCGACCTTCCGCGATTTGGTAGAGAAGTATGCGGGCCTACACTTCAAACGTCTTTATGTCTTCGGCACTAACCTGACGCAACAGTCGGTGCAGGAGTTTTCCTACGAGGCTACACCTGATGTCGCCGTAGCCGACGCCGTGCGCATTTCCATGTCGATTCCCTTCTTCTTCGAGGCGCGGTATTACGAGCAGAAAGGTAGCAAAGATGCTTATTGCGATGGCGGCGTGCTGAACAATTATCCAATCGACACCTTCGATGAACAGCACACTGCTGTTGATCCGGAATCAGGCCACCAGATGCTTCATCGGACGCCCAATCAGGGAACGCTCGGATTCCATTTTGTCGATCCGAGCCAGGCTGCTTCACCAATCAACAGTCTGCGGAGTTTTGCCGGCGGAGTCATCGACGCGCTTTTGGACATCCAGGACATTCTGCTAAAGACAAATCCTGGAGACGAACGACGCTCGGTCTTCATCAATGACCTCGGCGTCAAGTTCACGGACTTTGAACTTTCCGATCAGACCAAGCGTGCGCTCATCGAGCAAGGAAGGATTGCGACAAGTGAGTATCTGGACAAACCGCGACAGCCCCTGCCTGAGATTAAGCGACTCTGGCGCCGCGCGTAGCAAACGTCAGCGCCGGGCCTGCAGATGTCCGGGAGAATCTGGAGCGGGCGACGGGGATCGAACCCGCAACATCCGGCTTGGGAAGCCGACACTCTACCATTGAGTTACGCCCGCTCGAATTTCAAGAATCAGCCGGAGGATGAAGGAATAAGAAATTCGCCTCCGTCGGTTGGAAAGATAGTTAACGGCGATCGACGTGTCAAATCGGGGTCGTGGGTGCCCGAACTCACGACAGCTGGGAATGAAATCGCCTTTTATCTACAAGGCTATTTCAAATACTGCTCAGCTAAATCTGACCAGCGTCCCTGAGATTTCAGGATCAGTTCCACAACTTCACGCACTGCGCCGCGCCCCCCTACTGCACTAGTAATGTAATGCGCTGCCGCGCGACATTCTCCCGTCGCGTCGGCCACGGCGACGGCCAGTTCTACTCGCCGCATGATTGGAACGTCCGTCAAGTCATCGCCAACAAAAGCAACTTCGTCTTCAGAGACCCCCGCCTGTTTGAGGACCTGTTCGAAGGCTGGAATCTTCTGATAGTCACCCTGCCTGACGTACTCGATGCCGAGTTCCGCCGCGCGTCGCGTGACAACTTCGGAATTACGCCCGGAAATGATTCCGGATTTCAAACCAGCGCGGTTGAATAAACTCAACCCTAAACCGTCATGCGTGTTGAAGCACTTCTGTTCGCCACCGTCCGCCGTCAGCCAGATACGGCCGTCGGTAAGCACACCATCGCAGTCCATCAAGAGAAGCTTGATGTGGGAAGCGCGACGCTCGATTTCTACCAGATCATCCATGGGTTGGTCTTTGGCCCTTGTGATTTGTAGTTACCGCGAAGCGGTTGTGTAAGCCAGCCCCGGGTTACGTAACCGCTTCGCGGTAAGCCAGTTCTTAGTTGACCTCAAACAGATCAATCGCAAAAAGTTTCCAGCCACCGCCGCTGCGTACCAACGTGAACACTGCCGTTCCCGCGCGTTGGTTGCCGAGTTCCTTCGTCTCCAGACCAACGTCGACCGACACGAAGTTCGCGTCGAGTTGTTCGGTGCGCAAGACAGTGGTCTTCCAGATTTCCGGTTGCGTGCCGATAACACCATTCATAAAGCGCACCAGCTCACCTGCAACAATCCGCGACTCCAACTCAGCGCGCTTGCCGCTGAGAATTGCCTGGTCCAGCTGCGAAACAAAAGTGCGTACGGTGCCGTCAACCTGCAGCGTATTCGCGGCCGCTTCGGCTTTGATGCGCCCGGCTCGTGCGGCGAGCGTGGATGCATATTCCGCTTCAGCCCGCACACCGTCGTTGAAACGTTTCGCTGCTTCCGCGGCCTGGCTGCGACGCAGACTCACCTCGCCTAAGCCGATGTTGCCCCAGGCGAGCGCTGCCGGAGTCGGCAATGTTTCCTCGACGGCTGCGCGGAAAATCTTTTCCGCGTCATCAATTCTGTTCTGACCAAGCAGTGCGCGCGCGAGCACGATGCGCGCTTCCTGCAAATCAGGCGCAACGCTCAGCGCTTCACGCGCCAGCGCTTCGGCTTTCACGAAATCCTGAGCGCCAAACAATCTGGTCGCTTCGCCCAGTGCGTCTTGAGCGTCGCGGGCGCGCGGCGTTATGTCGTTTGCATAATCAAGCTGCGGGTAAAGCTTCTCGGGATCTACCTCAAGCCGCACGGGCTTCGCGGCA
Organism: Pyrinomonadaceae bacterium; assembly: GCA_035472495.1. Classification (GTDB taxonomy): domain Bacteria; phylum Acidobacteriota; class Blastocatellia; order Pyrinomonadales; family Pyrinomonadaceae; genus PSRF01. Next base: position 93,376 of record DATIPD010000016.1, read on the forward strand.
TTCTTGAAGACGGCCTCGGCGAAGTTGCGCGCCGGCACCGTCACATCCACCGAAAGCTGTTCACCAGAGGCAGTCGTGGCGCGAACCGTCGTGACTGCGTCGATCGAACCGAGATTGCGCAAAGCGGCGACCCAGTCAGCGCCACGCTGTTGCGGCAAACCGATCATGAGATCGAGGTCAGTTAACTCGTCGAGTTGCTGGTCCAGTAAGGTCTTGGTTCTATCGCCGCCACGTGTGCTCAACGCTGCTCGCAAAGCGGCCAGGCTGATGCCGGTTCCGTTCACTTTGCCGGCCTGCAACTGTTCGCGCAGGAGTCCCATGAATACATCACGGCCCACACTGTTCTCTGCCAAACGCCAAACCATCGCGCCTTTGTTGGGGACGGAGTTGTAGTAAGTCCCTTCCAGCGGACTCAAGCGAGCGAGCGGTCCATCTTTTTTTGCAACCGTGCTGTAGGCCAAACGCTCTCGCAACATTTCAGCTCGCGCGGCTGGGCGGCCAAATTGCTTTTCAATAAACTGCGTTGCCAGAAATCGAGTGAGAGCTTCTCGCAAAATGCCGCTGCCCTCACCCCTGACTGCCGTTTGATTCCCAATCCACAAACGCGCCAGCGACTCCGCCAGCAGCAACACCGTTGCGGAATCAACTTTTGTGCGGCGAAAGGCGCCGGCTTCGATCAGGATTGTGCCGCCGTCCGCAAAACCCGCACCGCGCCGCACCGAAACCAGGCGAATGGGTACGTCCGGCGCTGGACCAAGTTGCGTCGAATAGTAAGTGCGCGCCGCTGCTGCCACACTAATAATCGCGTCCGTTTGCTTTTTCTCTTCTGGGCCGGCGCCGCGCGAGATGAACGCGGTGATGTTCTTTGCGTCGGCAGTGCCTTCAACCTTGTCCCAATCACCCTGAACAAAAAACGGTTGCGCAAAAAGCGACTGCTCAAAGGTAGTAGAACCAGCGGCAACACCCTTCTCTGTCCCCGAACTAATGACGTTCGATCCGTTGACGACTAGCCGAAACGGCGCCGTGTCAGCGCCGCGAACAGTGAATGGTGTGTTGGGTGTTGGATACCAAAACGAGGTCGGCAGAAATTGCGAACCCAGGGGCGAGATGGTGGCCAGTCCGGTGTTCGATTCAACGGGCAGGCTGTAACTGATGTTGATAACCAGGGGCCCGCCTGACGCGACTGCGCTCGGCAGTGTGACTACAACGCGTTGCAGGCCGCCGAAAGTCTCGGGCGTGGCGCGGTAGTTCGCCGTGGCGCCGCCGACAGTCACACCTTTGAGCGTCGCTTTGGCCGCGAGGCGAAACGTGAACGAAGTGCCGGTGCCGCGACCGACATTCGTGGCGTTAATAATCGCCACGGCGCTCAGGTTGCGCTCGGCCTGCTGAACATTCGCGGTGATGTCGAAATTGGTTACCTGCCAGGCAGCCCTCGCTTCGTCCTGAGCCAGAACCGCAATTGACAAAAGTAAGATAGTAAAAACCGTCGCAATAGTCTTCATAGGTAAAGTCGTAACGCAAACTCTGATTTGGGTAATAACATACTTGCCTCATGAGCTGAACGCTCGGAGGTTCCGTACACAACTACGAACGACCGCGCACCAACTTGTGAACATCTCTCAACACGTTCAGCAACGGTCCCATGCGATCCAGCGGCAACGCATTTGGACCGTCGGAGAGCGCGCGTTCGGGACAGTCGTGAACTTCCATGAACACTGCATCAACCCCGCAAGCGACTCCGGCTCGAGCGAGCGGTTCGATGTACTCCGATTGCCCGCCGGTTGCATGACCGAGACCGCCCGGCAACTGCAGCGAGTGAGTTACATCAAAAACGATCGGCACGCCAAACTCGCTCATGATCGGAAAGGAACGCATGTCCACAACGAGGTTGTTATAACCAAAGCTCACGCCACGTTCCGTCAACATTATTTTTTCACAACCGACGGCGCGCGCTTTGTCGACAATGTTGCGAGCGTCCAGGGGCGCAAGAAATTGTCCCTTCTTCACGTTTACCGCGCGACCGGAGCGTGCCGCCTCGAGCACTAAATCCGTTTGTCGCGACAGGAACGCCGGAATCTGCAGGATGTCAGCCACCGTCGCGACCGCAGCGACCTGCGTTACGTCATGAACGTCAGTCAGCACAGGCACGCCAAATTCTTTCTTGATGTCGGCCAAAACTGTCAGGCCTTCGTCCATGCCCAAGCCGCGAAAACTTCGTAGCGAAGAGCGATTGGCCTTGTCGAACGACGACTTGAAAACGAAATCAAGGCCGGCTGCCTGAGCCCGCGTGGAGCATTCGCGCGCCATCATCATGGCGTGGTCGCGCGACTCAATAACACAGGGACCGGCAATGATCGTTAGCCTGCCGTCGCCGAAGGTAGCGGCGCCAACTTGAAAAGGTTTTTTCTGGGCGTCAGTCATTTGCTTCGCTCTTAAAATGGGTTCTTAAGAAATTTCTTCACCTTGTTAATGACCGCTTTGGTCCTGGATTCCTTCTTTGGCTTCGCGACTGGTTTTTTTTCCACTGGCTTCGGCGAAGGCGTTGGCGTCGGCGTCGCAGTGGGTTCAGGCGTGGGACTCGGGCTCGCGAGCGTCGCCTCAACCGGAAGCGGCGCATTGCGCGATCTCATCGCGACCACCGCGCCAATCAAAAGAATGGCAAGGAGCACCGCGGCGGCAGCCATGATCTTTTTCTTTGTCCAAGCCGTAGACTGAAGCGGCAGCGAAAACTTCGAGATGACAGGTCTTTCGTGAACCACCACCACGGGAATTGTTTTCTTCCCGTCCGGCGCCGCCGCCAACGGCGCACTTACAACTGTAACCTCACTGGGTTCGAGCGTGTTCGCGCGTCTTTCGCGCAAACGCGAAATGTCTATTATCAAACGCCCGGATGGTGATTCAGTCGCGACGCTGCGTAGTGCCTCCATATCAGGAGAACTGGTGACGGCCGCATGTTCGAAGCCCAGCCGCTCCGCCGTTTCCATTAGTTCCCTGCGAAACTCATCGGCATTCGCCGGACGATCTTCAGGACGTTTCTCTAACGCGTGAAGCACTACCTGTTCAAGCGCCGGCGGAATAGTCGACACAAACTCGCGTGGCGGTCGCGGCGCTTCCGTCGTCTGCTTCATGGCTATCGCGAGTGGCGTCGAGCCACTGAAAGGCACGGTGCCCGCCAGCATTTCGTAAAGAATGCAACCGAGACTGTAGACATCAGCGGCCGGGGTTAAGTCGGCTCCGTCGCATTGTTCGGGCGACATGTAACGCGGCGTCCCGATCATCGCTCCGACTTGCGTGAGCGTTACCGGATCATCCTCGTCGAGAGTATCAGCTGCAAGCTTGGCAATGCCGAAGTCGAGAACTTTAACGACTGCAGGCAAGTCCGCGCGTTGGACCACAAAAATGTTTGCGGGCTTCAAGTCACGATGAATAATTCCTGCCTCGTGTGCGGCCGCGACTGCTGCCGAGATTTGCAACATCAGCGACACGGAACGCGCCACGTCGAGCGGCGCTTCTTTCGCAAGCACCTCGCGCAGCGTTCGTCCTTCCAACAACTCCATCACCAGGTAAACATAACCATCCGGCGACTCGCCGAAGTCAGTCACTGTTACAGCGTTGGTGTGTTGCAGACGTCCTGCCGCTCGCGCTTCGCGACGAAAGCGCGTGCGCGCTGCTTCGTCTTCGACAAAACGGGGATTGAGTACCTTGATTGCTACTGGACGATCGATTAGCACGTGCCGGCCGCGATAAACGGTGCCCATGCCGCCAATCCCCAGTTGCTCTTCGAGGCGATATTTGTCGTCTAGTGTGTGACCCAGCAGCGGATCGATTGGAGCTACGCCTGCGATAGTGGAATCAGCCTGCAAAGGCGACTGATCGTCGGGGCAAACCTCAAAGTCAGGCGTAAATTGCCTGCCGCATTTTGGGCAATGAAGCATAAGAAATCAGATTACAGGAGGAGAACACTAGCATTATTACCTAAACGCCTCCCGAGCGGTAGCGAGCGAAAGAGCGGGGGCCAGCCCGCCTTCCTGACCACGAGCTAACTAAAGTTGATCGTGCAACTTCGTCGAATGTCCTCGACGTCAAATATTCAGCGCAACTTGAATTAGCTCGTGGTCAGGAAGGTGGGCTTGCCCCCGCTGTTTTTCTAAGTCCTATTCCGCAGTCACCGCATTCGCGCGTTCGGCAATCAAAGGCTCCGGCTCTTCGTTCTTATCCATTGCAGTTTCGTTCTGCATCCGGTTTTCGTGAGCAGCGCGCACGAACGATGAGAAAAGTGGGTGTGCACTTAGAGGCTTCGATTTGTACTCGGGGTGAAACTGACAACCGAGAAACCAAGGGTGCTCTTCACGCGGCAGCTCCACAATTTCGACAAATCGACCGTCCGGTGAAACGCCACTGAAAGCCAGCCCCGAGTCTGCCAGCGTTTTGCGGTATTCCGGGTTGAATTCGTAACGATGCCGGTGTCGCTCGCCGATTTCGTCAGCATGGTAAATCTCGTGCGCGAGCGAACCTGACGCCAGCTCGCACTTCCACGCGCCCAGCCGCATAGTTCCACCCATCTCTTCAACATCAATCAGATCGCGCAGTTTGAAGATAACCGGATGTGGCGTTTCCGTATCGAACTCAGTAGAGTCGGCGTCCTTCAGTCCCGCAACGTTTCGCGCAAACTCAATGCAAGCGGTTTGCATGCCCAAACAGATCCCGAAATAGGGAGTGCGACTCTTGCGCGCGTAGGTAATCGCGCGAATCATTCCGGCGATGCCGCGCTTGCCAAATCCTCCCGGCACAAGCACCGCATCAAAGTCGCGCAAACGGGACTCGTAATCGTCGTCCATCAAATCTTCCGACTCGATCCACTTCACACTGACCCGAATGTTATTCGCTACTCCGCCGTGCGTGAGTGCTTCTCGCAGCGACTTGTACGAGTCTTCCAGTTCGACATACTTGCCGACGATCGCGATCGAAGCTTCGCCGCCCGACGGTTCTCGTATTGTTCCCACCAGATCACGCCACTCAGACAGATCAGACTGCGACGCGCGCGCGCCAAAACCGAGCTGTGTGACGATCAACTCATCGAGCCCTTGCTCATGAAACGCGAGTGGCACGTCGTAGATTGTGTCGACATCCTGAGCGCTAATAACTGCTGACTCCTTCACGTTGCAAAAGAGCGCGATCTTCGAGCGCAAATCGTACGAGAGTGGTTTTTCCGAGCGACACAAGAGAATGTCAGGTGCAATACCAATCTCACGCAGCTCCTTGACCGAGTGTTGCGTGGGTTTTGTTTTCAGTTCCTTTGCGGCCGCGATGAAAGGCACAAGCGTGACGTGAATAAACAAAGTGTTGCCGGCGCCTTCTTCATTTCCCATCTGCCGAATTGCTTCCAGAAACGGCAGCGACTCGATATCGCCAACCGTGCCGCCGATTTCGACGATGACCGCGTCGGGATTGTCTTTCTCCGCCACAGCACGCACCGCTGCTTTTATTTCGTTGGTGATGTGCGGCACCACCTGAATCGTTTTCCCCAGGTAGTCGCCACGGCGTTCTTTTTCGATCACTGAAAGATAGATCCGGCCGGTAGTCCAGTTGTTGGCTTGCGACAGCGGCGCATGAGTGAAGCGCTCGTAGTGGCCCAGATCAAGATCTGTTTCGGCGCCGTCGTCAGTGACGAAAACTTCGCCATGTTGAAACGGCGACATGGTACCGGGGTCGACATTGATGTAGGGATCGAGTTTGATCAGCGACACGTTCAGCCCACGCGCTTCAAGCAGGCAGCCGATCGACGACGCTGCCAGACCTTTTCCCAAACTGGAAACCACGCCGCCAGTAACAAAAATGTATTTAGTCATGGATTGCCTCTCTGTCTTGACTACTTCAAATGATCTCGGTCTTCGGTCTTCGGTCTTAGGCCTTTGGTCTTGGTCTTGGTCTTAGGCCTTTGGTCTTAGGTCTTTGGTCTTAGGTCTTAGGTCTTTGGTCTTTGGTCTTTGGTCTTTGGTCTTTGGTCTTTGGTCTTTGAAATCTGGAATCTGGAATCTGGAATCTGGAATCCCTTTTCCGCGTACCGCCTACTGCCCCCGCCCCCGCTCCCCTTCCCCCGCCTCCGGTCCATCATCCTCGGGCTGCTCGGCGTCGAAACGTCCTTCTTTGAAATCTTCCTGAGCCTCGACTGCTTTCGTCGTCGCCGGATTAAGAAACTTTTGAATTCCGGTAAAGCCCGCGCTCAACAAGCTCGGCGCCTCGTGTGCGCGTTTTTCAAACTCTTCGATTGTGACTTCATAAGGTCGCGACAGAAACCACAGTCCAACCAAGGCGCACAAAACAATGACACCAATTACTACTAACCCAATCCAGTCGCTCATAAATTCATTGAGTCGAGAGTTCAACCTTTAGGTTGTGCACCTGGAAAACACAAAAAGTTTGAACTCTAAACTGCTACTCGGTCTTCAATGATCTGCCTCACTCGCTCCAGATCGGAATGTGTATCAACGCCGATTGACATCGAACTCGCTTCAATCGCTTTGATTTTTACGCCGTGCTCCAGAGCGCGCAGTTGCTCCAACGATTCCACCCGCTCCAGTTCCGTACGCGGCCAGTCGGCAAATTGAAGTAAGCCGTCGCGACGATAAACATAGAGCCCCGTATGTTTGCGAAAGCTGGCCAACAAACCGGGCTCGTTCTCTAGTGCCGCCTCAATCGACCCGTGCGCGCGCGCGGCATCGCGTGGATAAGGCACCGCCGCTCGGGAGAAATAAATTGCCCGCTGCTGATCATCAACAACTATCTTGACGACATCCGGATTGAGCACATCTGCGACTGATTCAATTGGTTCCCACGTCGTGGCCATGCCGGCCTCACTATCGTCGATCAACGCCGCCACTGCAGCTTCTATGGTTGATGGCGAAAGCATGGGTTCATCACCTTGCACGTTCACGATAATCTCTGCGTCCTCAAGCGAACGCGCGACTTCCGCAATTCGATCGGTACCACTCGCGTGATTTGGACTGGTCATCACCGCTTCAAAGCCCGACTGCTTCACGGCGTCTACGATGCGCTGATCGTCTGTCGCCACGATTGCCCGCGAGACATTGCGGGCCGCAAGCGCACGTTCGACGACCCAACAGATCATCGCCTTTCCAGCGATTGGCAGCAGGGCTTTGCCCGGCAAGCGCACCGAATCGTAGCGAGCAGGGACTATCGCAACAACGTTTGTTTGGGAATTGTTTGGAGGATTTGTTCCCGTGCGATTCACGGGGTAACAGATTAACTTGGTCGATGAAGAGTGTCAACGACGCGACTGACTCGCGTTTGGCTGGCTGAGGTGCACTCACTTCATCGGAACGCGCCTAGTCAACTTACTGGGATCGCGGGCGCCCCCGCCCGCTATGAGCACGAAGTGCGAACAACCGCATCCCGACCATCCGCTATATCGAAATTAAGATCCTGGTTCTTTTGGATCGCGCCTTACGCTCATTGCGGGCGGGGACGCCCGCGATCCCAGTAAGTTGACTAGCCCGCTTTGATCAAGCAGATGGCAGGGAATGGCAACGCAGGATTTAGTCTTGTCCGCGGTGATTCAACGCGAAATTAAGATCCTGGTTCTTTTAGGGTCGCGCCTTACGCTAATTGCGGGCGGGGACGCCCGCGATCCCAGTAAGTTGACTAGCCCGCTTTGATTAAACGGATGGCAGGGAATGGTAACGCAGGATTTAGTCTTGTCCGCGGTGATTCGAGGCGGAAGCAGTAGCAACGTAACTTTCACGTGAGCGGACAACAAGATTCGGAATCTTCGTCTTCACTCTGATGTCGCGTTTTTCGCCGGGCAGCGCCTGCCCTTTCGGGTAGTAGCCGAGGCTGTACTGACGTCCTAGTTCATCAGTGATCGCCGTAAACGCCTGCGGGACATCAGCCAGGTCGTCCGCTCGATAAATTCGTCCGCCAGTCTTGTCCGCCAGAGACTGCAGATAGTTTGAACCAATGGAATAGTCGCGAACCATTTTCGCGCGCGTGTGTTCTCGCGCCTTCACGTTGGTGATTTGACTGAGCCGCTCCGGCAATTGCGGCAACGTGTTGTACTGCACCGTATAGATCAGGACGTTCGCTTCTTCTGCGTCTTTCAAGTTTTGCCTCAGCGACGCCTGTTTACTGCCGTTATCAACTCCGTCAGACATCAGCACAATCGCTTTGCGGCCAGGCAGTTGAGCCAGTCGCTGATTTAGAACAAAGCCCACTGCGTCGTAGAGCAATGTGCCGTCGTTAATCGCGTCCAACCGAAGTTTTGTTTTGCGCAGGTCGTTCAGGGTAACGGCTTCAGTCAGCACATTAATCTTCCCGTCAAAGGAGACCAGCAACAGACGGTCGTTAGGGCGAAGTCGCTTGATGAACGTGTTGGCGGCCGTACGAATCGCTTGCAACTGCGATTGCGTGGACCCACTCACGTCGAGTAACAAAGCGACTGTGAAAGGTTGTTCCACCGCAGCGAAATACGAGACCTGTTGTTCTACGCCGTTTTCGTAAATAACGAAGTCGTCTTTGCGCAGATTGCCGATGTAGCGGCCGCTGCGATCGAGGACTTCAGTCGGCACAGTTATCAAACTTGTACTAACACGAACAACATCGTTTTCATCAAACTCCGGTTCCGCCTCCGTTGTCGGCTTGGCAGGTTGGACAATCTTGGCGGGAGCTGGACGTAGAACTGGCGCGGGTGGTGGCGGCGGCATGTCAGCCAATGTTTGCGCCTTCCCGCTGTAGCTGTTGACGAAAGCCAACAACAGCAAGGAAACGAAGCCCAACAATCTTTGCCCAAACCTCTTCCCGAAGCTTTTCATAGATACACTTCTCCCAAGCCCAGACCGCACTTCGCCCTGCGTTTCTGAACAACAGAAATTATTTTTTCGAATGTCTTGACTTAGAAAAACCACTAAACCGATGTCTTTCCCACTTTTGGCTTGCGCGACGAGACTTCCCCAGGAGTTGCGGTGCCATGACTGCGGCAAGTCATACCGGCGTGTGCGAAATACCGTGGCCTCTTGCCACACTGTTTGTGCTAACGACTGGACTTCACAATCCTTTACTGACAAGCGCACTTGTTATGCCGCTCACAGATCGCGCCAAGGGCGTTAATTGACAGTGTCAGGTGCGCGGGCTACCATGCGACGCTTCACCTTGAATCTTTCGAGCGGCGGGCGGCGACATCATCCATCCATCACCCATGCGTTTTACTAATCTCGCGCCACGATTTACGATTGACTAATCATGGGTTTCGCAACCAAGGCTATTCACAGCGGACAAGATCCCGAACAAACCACCGGTTCCGTCACAGTTCCGATCTATCAAACTTCAACTTACGCGCAGGAAGGCCTGGGAAAACACAAAGGCTACGAGTACGCGCGCACACAGAATCCGACGCGCAGCGCGCTGGAACAGAATCTCGCGGCACTTGAAGGCGCGCGCTTTGGCTTTGCGTTCGCTTCCGGCATGGCGGCGATCGATGCCACCCTGCGACTGATCAAGGCCGGTGAGCACGTCGTCGTTTCTGACAACACCTACGGCGGCACGTTTCGCCTGTTCACCAAAATCCTGGCGCACTACAACATCGAGTTTGATTTTGTCGATACGTCTGACGCGCTGAACGTCGAAGCCGCGATCAAGCCAAATACCAAGATGGTGTTTCTTGAGACACCGACAAATCCGGTAATGATCGTTACTGACTTGCGCGAGGTATCGGAAATAGCGCACCGCGCCGGAGCGCGTGTGGTTTGTGACAACACCTTCATGTCGCCATACCTGCAGCGCCCGCTGGAATTTGGAGTCGACATCGTCGTTCATTCGACGACGAAGTACTTGAACGGTCACTCCGATGGAATTGGCGGGGCAGTGTTACTGAATAACGAAGAGGACGCCGCCTGGATCGGGTTTGTGCAGAACAGCGCCGGCGCAATTCTGTCGCCATTCGATTCGTGGCTGGTAATGCGCGGCACGAAGACGCTGGCGTTGCGAATGGAACAGCACGACAAGTCGGGTCGCGCCGTGGCTGCATTTTTGGAAGAACATCCGAAAGTTCAGAAAGTTTACTACCCCGGCTCCGCGTCGCATCCGCAACATGCGCTGGCAAAACGGCAGCAAAGTGGTTTCGGCGGCATGGTTGCGTTTGAGGTTGGTTCATTGGCCGCAGCAAAGGCTGTACTTGAAAGCGTCAAGCTTTGCACTTTGGCGGAGAGTCTTGGTGGTGTAGAGACTTTGATTTCACATCCGGCCACGATGACCCACGCGTCGGTTGACGTTGAGAAGCGGGCGCGATTGGGCATTACAGACGGTCTCGTGAGAGTGTCAGTCGGACTCGAAGACACCGATGATATAATCGCGGACCTCGATCAGGCTTTGAATAGCATTTAGGTTTGTCGCGCGAACTGTCAGTTTGCGCACATTAATTCAGAAATTAATACGTTGGGTAAACGAAATCGGGAGTGACAGCCAAACTGCAGGCGGGTTAGAATCCAGTTCGAATTTCGCCTTTTCCTGAATCGCTCTTCACGCACTTTATGCTTGTTGAACTGTACGCAAAGTCAGACGTCGGTCGTGTTCGTCGCGGCAATGAGGACAACTTTCTCGTCCTCAACCTTTCCGAGCAAAAAACATGGACTGGTTCCGACGGGGCGACCCAACCGAATGGCTTGGATAGTTTTGACCTCGGCGACAAAGGACTCGTGCTGGTCGTTTCAGATGGCATGGGTGGCGCACTGGCCGGCGACGTCGCGAGCCGCATGGCGGTCGACTCCGTGCGCGACATGATCCTCGGAAACAATTCCGCTGAAGGCTGCGATCCCGACGTGCCGTTAGTTGACTGTCTGAAGAGTGCGACGGTCTACGCCAACCACGCGATTCATAACAAGAGTCAGGAAGATTCTCGCTGTGCCGGGATGGGTGCGACCTTTACCGGCGCAGCAATTCATGGAGACTTGTTGGATCTGGTCCAGGTCGGGGACAGTCGCGGGTATCTCCTGCGTAAAGATCAGATCAGACTGGCGACCAAAGATCAGTCGCTGGTCCAACAACTCGTTGATGTTGGCCAAATCAGCGAAGCCGAAGCCGAGACTCACATGTTCCGCAATGTGATCCTGCAGGCGCTCGGCGCGCAGGGCGACATCACTCCCGTCACCGGGCGAATTCGTTTACGCAAGGGCGATACGCTTTTGCTTTGCAGCGATGGTTTATCAGGAAAGCTGCGTTCCGAAGACATTCAAAATATCGTCGCAAGCAATCCGGACCTGGTTAAGGCGTGTGATGAGTTGATTGCTGAAGCAAACAATCGTGGCGGTGAAGACAACATCACGGTAATCCTGGCTCGCTTCAGTGGTCACGGCCTGGAAGAGCCCGCTGCGGATCGGATCACGATTGAACTGCCCGCGATGGAAGACGACAAGACACTCGAAGATACGTACGATCCGGATACCGAACCGCGGTAGCAGTTCGCTACTCTATCCCACCTTCTCAGCCAGAATTTTCCATTTATCATTTCCAACTTTTCATTGGTATTGGCTCGTTGACGCTATGAGGTCAGTACCACCTCGCGGTAGCGCGTGGGCCTGTTAGGACAAAATGTCGAGCATTGCCCATCCGCTACCGCGGAGGTACTGACCTCACTTTCCCAGACCTCACTTTCCCAGTTGACTAAGAAAAATGTGAAATGATATCTGGAAATTCCGGGGCGGGTTGGGTGTCTAAAACTTTCAATGTTCGTGTCAACTGCGAACGCCACTTACTCTTCCACAGAAGAAAGCGCCTTCGCTCTCCAGTCAGCACCGCCTTCATCGATCCGTCTAACGTAAATCGACGAACCTTCAATACTCTCGACCTGCACTCGTTCACCCGCTTCCAGCGGTGACTCGCCTTCTGCCGGATAGGCGGTCCACGTTGAGCCAAAAACTTTCACTGCGCCTTCGTTCATCGCTCCGTGGCTCGAGGAAACAACGGTTCCGATCTTGCCCGGAAGTGCGTCCACGCCAGTTCGCAATGAGTCGCCGGTTTTCTCCCGTGAAAAGTAGTTAACGAAGATTGTGCGTGACGCGGCGGTGAGGCTTGTCGAGACAAGTGCGAAGATCAAAAACTGAATGCCAAGATTGTTGACGCCAAGGATTCCGGCAAGAGCCGCGACCAGTGCGCCAATACCAAACCAGAAAAGAACGAACCCGGCAGTGAAAACTTCCGCGACGATCAGAATCGCCCCCAGAATGCACCACAGAATCCAGTAAAAATTGTCCATCCGGGCTCAGCCCTTCAGCAGGTTCTTCATCACAAACCAGATATTTGCAGGACGCTCGGCCAGTCGACGCATGAAGTAAGGATACCAGTGTTTGCCGTAGGGGACATACACTCTCATGTTGTAGCCATCTTTCGCGAGCTGGCGCTGCAGGTCACGGCGCACGCCGTAAAGCATTTGAAACTCGAACGCTGATTTCGGAATTCCCTCGCGCGTGGAAAAATCGACTGTCGCGTCGATCATTTTTGGATCATGAGTAGCGATGCCGTGATAAGTGCCACTCGCCAACAACAGTTGCATTACCCGGACATAGTTGTCGTCCACATCTTTCTTTTCCGGGAACGCGACTTCGGGTGGCTCGTTGTACGCGCCTTTGCAAATACGAATCCGCGCCGGTAGTTTGACGAGCTCTTCAGCATCGGCATAAGTGCGATGGAGGTATGACTGCAGGACTATCCCAACGTCGTTCAGCCCAAACTCGCTGCGCAGTCGTTTGAAAATATCGATCGTTTTTTGGGTGACGGCAGACGATTCCATGTCGACGCGTACAAAATTTCCGCGCCGTGCCGCATTCTCAACCACTGCCCGCGCATTTTTGTAGGCCAGCTCCGGATCCAGTTCCAATCCAAACTGCGTTAACTTTATGGAGACGTTGGAATCGATTTTGGTCGCGTCAATACGATCCAGAATTTGGAGATACTCTTCGACTTCGCCCTGGGCTTCAGCAGGATTCGCCACTGACTCGTTGAGGTGATCGAAAGAAGCGGAACAGCCCTCGGCGTTTATTTCCTGAATTGCTGCGACCGCTTCGTTAATGTCCTCACCTGCAACGAAGCGCGTGGTCAAACGTTTGAAGAGGCGGAACCTTGCGGCAAAATCCTTAAGTCCCTCGTGTCTGGAAAGATAAATGAGTGCGCTTCTGGTAAGCATGTTATTGGGGAAACTTCGCTAACCTGACGAACTGAAGAGTATCAGCGAAAATTAAACGTGGGCCAGCCAGCGTCCACGCATGCTGTGATATCCTTAGCACTCGCTCAAAGTTATATAACTTCCCTCAAGAGAGCCCAAGCGACTAAGGCTGCCTGAACATTTTTTGCGATGCGTCTGAAGCTGGTACTTGCATCTTCGTTAATTGCGGCAATCGTGGGCGCCGGCTCGACGATCACCATCATTCTTCTCACTTTTTCTTCGTTAAGGCCGATCAGCGCGCCCGGCGCTCTGGTGGTGGCAACCTACATGCTGCCTACCCTTACTATCCTGCTAGCGGCAATTTTCGTTTATCGCCACACCGCACGCCGGCGAAAACTTCAAGCCGTCCTGACCGTCCTGATTTCAGTCCTATTGATTCTATCAATCTTCTTTGTGGCTTCACTGATAACGGCCCAACGCGAACCGCTGCAGCCTCAGCCACCCAGCGACGTCAAGCCTATCTGATTCTGTACCGGCCGCAGCGCGTCGATCACAAAACGAATGTGCTCGTCGAGGCCGACGTTCAGTTCTTCAATTCCCTGTTTAATGTCGTCCCGGTTCACTGATCGCGCGAAGGCTTTATCTTTCAGTTTTTTCTTGACTGAAGAAACTTCGAGATCGTCGAGACTCTTGTTGGGTCGCACCAGTGCACAAGCGACGAGAAATCCGCACAGTTCGTCTGTCGCGAAAAGCGCGCGCGCCATCGCGGTATCGCGCGGCACGCCGGTGTAGGTCGCATGTCCCATGATTGCGCGAATGAAGCGCTCGGAATAACCGCGGCCACAAAGAATGTTCGCTCCGGTAAACGGGTGCTGCTCAGCTGAAGGAAACATTTCGTAGTCGAAATCGTGGAGCAACCCGGCGAGTCCCCATTCGTCTTCGTCGTCCTCCGGACCACCATACTGCTTCACACACGCTCGCATCGCAGCCTCAACCGCCAGCGCATGCTTACGCAGGCTCTCGCCCTTCGTGTATTCGCACAACAGTTCCCAGGCTGCGTTTCGATCAGGCATATTTCGAACGCGAAGAATCAGAAATGAAATGTAAGTTAATGCGTTAGTCCGGGCAGCAAACTAGCACGACTGAATGAATGCAAACAAGAGGGATGTTCAGGTGAGACTCAGCTGGTGCTGGATACTGTTCGTGCTGTTTCGCTTTTTGTTTCGTACCGGTTAGGGGATCGTTTTGTCTGACGTCAAGAGCTAACCACGAACGCACCCGAAAACAAAACCGCAAAAGTACACTATACGAAACTAGCCGACACGGGGCGCGCGATAACCCGGACGCGCCCTGATAGCCACATCTTTCCGAGTGGTCGACACTTTCACTTTGCGATAAGTGCCGTCGTGGGCTTTGTTGCTGGGATAATAACTGATTGCGTACTGCGTCCTCAGTTCCGCAGCAATTTTCGCGAAAGCGTCCGGCAGCGACCCGAGCGTATCCGCGCGCAGAATTCGTCCGCCTGATTTATTCGCCAACTCCAACAGGTAGCTGTCGGCCTTCGAGTAAAGCGCGTCCAGCATCTGCCCGATGGAATCATCGCTACGCCGTGTACTGCGGCTCGCAGGGACCGTGGTGCTGCCGGGCACACCGCCAACGTCACCCGGATCGCGACCGGGCCGACCGGTGGGACCGCCGGTCGGCTCTCGACCAGGATCAGGAAGGCGATCAGTATTGGGGTTGCGCCTACCGCGCATTATCTCGTCCGCTGTCGGCAGACCAAATGGGCCACTCTTACGCTGGGCCGTGGGAACACTGCTCGGATCGTCGCTGGGAAACGTAGTGGGAGTCGTGCCCGGCGATTGCACCACGCCAATCGTTGGTAAGTTCCCGGGATCGTCAGATGATTCGCGCGCAATTCGTTCCGCTTCGGCTCGAGTCTCATAACGAATGGGGTAGACGATGACGCCCTCTTCATCGAGACCGTGAAGGGAGCTGTCAAAAGTTGCCGAATCGCTGTGCCAGTCTACGCCGTCACTAAAAAGCACGATCGCTTTTCGTCCTTTGAGAGGCCGGATTGAGGACAAAGCTAATTCAAAGGCATCGTAGAGTTTTGTTCCTGACCCGGAGGTCGACTGGTTGATCGCAACTTTGAGCGCAGCGCGATCGCTGGTGAAGTCGGAAAGTTCCCGCACTTCGTTGTCAAAGGAAATAATCTTCACCTGATCGCGAGCTTGCAACTGATCAACAAAAGCTGTTGCCGCCCGGTGCATAGCGTTCAGTTTCTCTCCAGTGCTGGCACTGGTGTCGAGTAGCAAGACGACACTAAAAGGCGCGTTCACTGTCGCGAAGAACGCTATCTCTTGCTTAGCGCCATCTTCGAAAATGCTGAACTCTTCCTGGCGCAGATCAGGAATGTAGTTGCCCTGAAGCGTGGTACCGATAATTGGAATCGTAACGAGATCCGTATCGACTTTGACCTTTTCAGCCTCTTGCTCATCTTCGACAGGTGTCGGCTCGGGAGTTGGCTCCGAGGTTTCTTCCGCCGGTGGTGGAGTTGGTTGTTGCTTTGGCTGCGGCTTGACGGCGGGCTTGCGGCCGCGACGCTGAAAGCTAAAACTTGTCTGGGGCAGAGTTGCAGCTGAAAACGCGATCAGGATCGTGCAAATTAGACCAATACGAAGAAACAAACGAGTGTCGCTCCTGCAGCCTGACATGTGAATCAACTTTTGGACGAAAACCAGACGTGCCCCTACGATGACTTCAGTTAGACTAATCGTTGCCAGCCTGCATAACAACGCTCTGCCTGCCCTTCACTTCATCGAAGCGCGCCAGCCAACCTACTGGGATCGCGGGCGCCCCCGCCCGCATCTAATTTCGCCGCGCGTACCGCGTCAAATCCAAACCGCCTTCCTGCCAATCCGTTGTTCGCGCTGATGCGCTCATTGCGGGCGGGGACGCCCGCGATCCCAGTAAGTTGACTGGCGCGCTCACACGAAGGTGAGGGCAACCGGTCCCAGTAGGTGGCATTCGGCAGTTCAGCTGCGCATAGTGCCAACGAGACGGCGTCTTGCTCGGTGCACCCCACTACACTAGAATCCATTCTGTCGTTTAAGTTTTTGTTCTTCCCCATGAAGTCGCTTTTATTGGCCGTTCTGGCCGCCTACTTAGTTTCAGCAATTCACGCAGTGCTGGCGTTTCTAAATAAACGTCGCGCGCTGCAGCGAGTCTCTGAATCAGCGCTGGCCGCGGGTTTTGTGTTGCACACCGCGGCACTCATTGCCGATTGGGCCGTTGATGGCCACTACCCGCTGTTCTATAAACCGGAAACACTTTCATTCCTGGCGTGGACAATCGTGCTGAGTTACGGACTGGTCCTGTATCGCTATCGGGCCAGACCGCTCGGAGCTGTCACCTTGCCACTCGTTTCTCTGCTCATCTTTATCGCTGTAGTTATCAAGCCATCGCACGACACTGCAGCCGCCAACAGCGTGACTTCCGGCTGGATTTTCCCGATACACACGACCCTGCTGCTGTTTGCTTACGCAGCTTTTTTTCTGGTTTTCCTGGCGAGCATTATGTACCTGCTGCTGGAGCGGGAACTTAAACTCAAAACTTTCAGCGCGATCTTTCATCGCTTGCCCTCGCTGACCACTGTTAACGAAATTGCAACCATTTCCGCCGCGATTGGGGTTAGTCTTCTGACAGCAGGCATCGTCAGTGGCATGATCTGGTCGTCATCGCGTTACGGTCGCTTGTGGCAAAATGATCCCAAGGAAATATTTGCCGTCCTCACCTGGGTCTTGTACCTGCTCTTGATTCTTTATCGTTCAACTTCCAGTTGGCGTGGACGCAAGGCAGCCTGGATGGGCGTGGCTGGTTTTGCGTTGGTGATGCTGACATTTCTCGGTGCGCGTCTGATGGGTGGTTATCACGTGTTTGGTTGAGGCTCTGTCTTCGCAATGTCGATTGTCTTAGTAGGAATCAATCACAAGTCGGCGCCGGTGGAGGTGCGCGAGCTGTTGGCATTTTCGGACGATGCCTGCGCCAGCGGACTACGATCGCTGGTTGACGGTGCGATCGTGAAGGAAGGACTGATCGTTTCCACCTGCAACCGCGTTGAGATACTTGCTGCCACAGCCAGAGAACAACTGGACGACACAGTTGAGCGAGTAAAACAATTTCTTTCGCAAACAGACACGCTGCCGCGATCCGCCTTCGAGGTTCACCTTTACCAGCACAGCGACGACGAGGCAATTCGACATCTGTTTCGCGTCGCCTCTTCGCTTGATTCGATGGTTGTCGGCGAGCCGCAAGTGCTCGGCCAGGTGCGTCGCGCTTATTCGATCGCGCTGGAGGCCGGCACCGTCGGCCGCATTTTGAATCGCCTCGTTCATCACGCTTTCCGTGTCGCCAAACGTGTACGCACGGAAACCGGCATTGGCGCAAACGCGGTTTCGATCAGTTATATGGCCGTCGAACTCGGAAAGAAGATCTTCAATTCGCTTGACGGTCAAACGGCGCTGTTGATTGGCGCCGGCGAAATGGCCGAACTCTCGGCGCGTCATCTGCTGAACGCCGGTGTTTCCCGCCTGCTGCTGGCAAATCGCACCGAAGAACGGGCCAACAAACTTGCGGCTGAACTTGGTGGCGAGAAGGTCGAATTCGACAAACTGTCTGACTATCTCGCGCAGGCGGACATTGTCATTTGCTCGACCGCAGCCGACGACTACGTAGTCACCGAAGCGATGGCGCGCGAGGCACTCAGCAAACGCCGAAATCGTCCATCCTTTTTCATCGACATCAGCGTGCCGCGCAACGTCGACCCGGCAGTTGGCAAGATCCCCAACGTCTTTGTGTTTGATATCGACGATCTGGAGTCAGTGATCTCATCGAACATCCGCGAACGCGAACGTGAAGCTGAGCGCGCCGAGTTGATTATCGAATCCGAGATAATGCAGTTTCAGCAGACGCTGCGCGTGCTGGATATTGGGCCAACTATCGGCGCCTTGCGAAACAAGTTGCACGACATCGCTCGTGACGAACTAACGCGTCAGCGAAATCGGCTTGGCCCACTGACGCCGGAGCAGGAAAAAGCAATCGAGGCGTTGCTGGTCTCCACCGTGAATAAAGTCTCGCATCCCCTGCTGAGCCACATGCGCCGCTCGTTTGACGCCAGCGATGCCGAAACCATTCAGGCGTGGCGCGACATCTTCGGTTTGGAAGATTAGTTATTCAGCCGCTTTGGTTGCGAGCAGATTCCAGCCGCGGATTTGCGCGGAGAAACGCGGATCATACTAAGACAGCAGGCAATGCGTCATCGCTCTCTTCAGATTCGCATAATCCGCGTTAATCCGCGGCTAAAAACAATTCCATGAAGACTCATCTCGTCATCGGCTCACGTGGTTCGAAGCTTGCGCTGGTTCAAGCGAATTTTGTGAAAGCTGAACTGCAACGCGAACAACCGTCGCTGACGATTGAGATTGAGATCGTGAAAACTTCGGGAGACGGCAGCAGCGCGCCACTTTCATTAATTGGCGGCAAAGGTGTTTTCACAAAAGAACTTGAAGTTGCGTTGCTGGAGAAAAGGATCGATTTGGCCGTCCACTCTTTGAAAGATTTGCCTACCATCGTTCCCGAAGGACTGACTATCGCAGCGATTTGCAAACGTGAGGACCCGCGTGATGCTTTGATTTTGCGTTCAGGCAAGAAGGCGCGTTCGCTTCGAGACCTGCCGGCGAAAGCAGTGGTCGGGACTTCAAGCCCGCGCCGCTTGGCCCAGTTGAAAAATGTTCGCGCCGATCTTGAAATCAAAGACCTGCGCGGCAATGTTGACACGCGACTGCGCAAGCTTGATGAAGGCCAATACGACGCGTTGATCCTCGCATGCGCAGGGCTACGGCGGTTGGGCCTGGAAAAGCGAATTTCCGCTCCGCTGCCGGCAAGCGAAATGGTTCCCGCCGTTGGCCAGGGGGCGCTTGCCCTGCAAACGCGGGTTGACGACCTCGAGACGATCGCGCTGCTCAGCAAACTGGATCACAAATTCACACGGCTTGCCTGCACTGCTGAGCGAGCATTCCTGCGCCTGCTTGGCGGTGGTTGTCAGTTGCCGATTGCGGGCCACGCCGTCGTTCGCGAAAAACGCATCCGTTTAGTCGGAATCATTTCGAGTCCCGATGGCAGCCGAGTGATCAGAGATCGCGTTGTTGGCGGCCTTGACGAAGCAGAAGCTTTGGGAACACAACTCGCGGAAAAACTACTTGAGCAAGGAGCCAAAGACTTACTTTCATAGGTAAAGACGTCGCTTCAAACTCATTTGAGTCCGAATGAGCGAAGTCCGGCGAAATGAAAACGATGTCTGAATCAAGCAAACCACTCGCCGGTCGCACCGTCGTCATCACGCGCGCCAGGGAGCAAGCCGAGGATTTTGTGAGCGCGCTCGAGATTTACGGCGCCGAAGTGGTCCTCTGCCCGACTATCGAGATTCGCGAACTAGACAGTTACGAACGTCTGGATGAAACTGTCGAACATCTCTATGGCTACGATTGGTTGATTTTCACCAGCGTTAATGGCGTTGACTACTTCTTCCGACGTTTCAATGGACTCAACCATAACGTCGCGGAACTGGACGAACTCAAGGTTTGCGCCATCGGCGAAGCAACTGCCGAACGCCTCCGTGACTTGCATGTTCACGTGGATGTTATTCCTGATGAGTTTAAGGCCGAAGGAGTTTTCAGTGCGCTCGAACGCTTTGTCGGCGGCACTGAGAAGTTAGCGCAACTAAATGTGCTGATTCCCCGCGCCTCAGTTGCGCGCGACTATTTGCCCAAAGCACTTGAACGAGCAGGCGCGCGAGTTGATGTAGTGCCTGCCTACCGCACCGCGCTGCCGGAGAATCTGGATCGCGGCCGCATCGCAGCGATGTTATCGGGCAACGCTGACTGCATCGCCTTCACGAGCTCTTCGACCGTCAGAAACCTGGCACAGCTTTTCGATACACAGGACTTGAGCAGCTCGCTCTCCGGTGTGGCGATAGCATGCATTGGCGACATCACTGCGACTACGGCAACCGAATACGGATTGCAGCCAGTAATTCTGCCGCAGGAATTTACGATACCCGCGTTGGCGCGCGCCATCGCTGAATATTTTTCTGACAATAGAGATTAGCCGCCGTGTTATTGTCATTGTCCCCTCCTGCTGGGAGGACAATGGGTGGGGTTTAGCGGCCCAAGTACCTCTTCCGTCTCCCGAATGGAGAAAAACTAGAAAGCGTTGTTGCTCAGCAAGTCATTCATCAGAACTTCATGTCCACCGAAGCCCAGTTACCTGAACTAAACGAAGCCCAACGCGAGATTGAAGTTCTGCGGCGGCAGCTCCAGGACCGCGGCGCCTTTGGCGAACTCGTCGGCAATTCTGCGCCGATGCGCGAAATCTATGCGCTGGTCGAGCAAGTCGCTTCATCTTCTGCTTCAGTTTTGATCACCGGCGAATCGGGTACCGGGAAAGAACTCATCGCCCGCACCATTCACCAGCTCAGTCCACGACGCGACAAACCGTTCATTGGTATTAACTGCTCGGCGATTCCGGAAACGCTGATGGAGTCGGAACTTTTCGGCCACGAAAAGGGAGCGTTTACCGGCGCCGCATCACAGCGCGCTGGTTGTTTTGAACTAGCCGAAGGCGGCACGTTATTGCTGGACGAGATCGCTGAGATGCCGGCGATGCTGCAATCAAAGTTGTTGCGAGTAATTGAGGAGCGCGCGGTCCGACGTCTGGGAAGTCGCAAGGAAGTTCAAGTTGACGTACGCCTGCTGGCGGCCACGAACCAGGATCCGCAAAGCGCGATTCGCAAGGGCACTTTACGCGAAGATTTGCTTTACCGGCTTAACGTGGTTCGCATCAACTTACCGCCACTGAAAGATCGGAAAGAAGATCTGCCGCTACTGGCGCAGTATCTGGTAACCAAGCTGGCAGAAAAACATGATCGCCCGGCGCGCTTTCTTAGTCCGGGGGCGTTGACTGTGCTGCAATATCACGCCTGGCCCGGCAATGTGCGCGAGTTGCGCAACGTGATCGAACGTGCCGTTGTAATCTGCTCCGGAGAACAAATCGAAAGGCATCACTTCGCGCCCTATCCGATCGACCAGCGCGAGCGACTAAGAGCCGAAGACACGATCACCTTCCCGGTGGGCACGCCGCTTGAAGAAGTTGAACGTCAGATGATTATTCGCACGATCAAGAAGACTAACAATAACAAGACGCGAGCTGCGGAGCTGTTGGGAATCAGTTTGAAAACGCTTCACAACAAACTGAATTTGTATCGCGAGCGCGGGCAGTTGAGCGAGGGAGACGAGAACTCTGATCACGGACGCGAGCGGTAGGAGCCGCGTAGCACGCGCCACGCCCAAATCGCCAAGGCCGCCGATAAAAGAGTGAACAGGATGAACACGGGTTCGGTGAGGACGTGCCGGCCTTCCATTACGGCGCGCAGGATGTGAGCAATTGTAAGCAGGCCAAAGATCAGGCCAGACGTAATCACATAAGCTTTCATTCAAGCTCCTGCAACGGTTTTCGTTGCTCGTCCTGAGTTATTTGCTGACCGAACGTCACCCAAAACCGATTCAGGTCACGGATGATAAATTCGCGCATGCCGTAAAACTTGTCGTTAAGTCGTTCGACTACCTCCACACGATCTTTCAGACTATCGAAAACTTCATCCACCTTATCGCAGTAGACGTAGAGGTCGACCTCGCGCCGGCGTTGTACGCTGGGCTGCCCACCGGAGTTGAACATAACTCTTGCCTCTCCGAATGACATGACGGCAAAGCTGAGTCCGTCGCCGCCGTCGTCATAAGTATCAAGCACTTCAAAGCCGAGCGATTCGTACCATTCAACGGTCGCGCGCACGTTCGGCACGTGAATCATCGGGACAACCCTTTTTGGCATGGAGTCTCCTCTCGATCGCTCGTTGATTACGGGTGGGCAACTTCCTCGTTCCTCAACGCCAGCCACGTCCACACCGCCGACAACAAATCGATGACACCGAACAAAAGTAAAGCTTTCGGCGCGGAAACCAGCAGTACAAAAGCAGTAAAGAACACAATCACCGCCGCGCGTGCCCAAACTGTCCAACGTATGAAATTCGTGAGCTCGCTTTTGGCGGCTAGTAAATAGTAGAAGCTCAAACAGAGTACAAACATTCCGTTAATTCTGATCCACACTTCGAGTGTGGGTGGAATTCCGAAGACACGCAGAAGCAGATTCGGGAAAACGAGCAGAACCAACCCCAATCCACTGAGGTACACTCCAAAGACGAATAGACTTTTGGCTGCCCGAGTCATTTCCTGGGTTCTGATGAATTGTCCATCTTATGCGTCTTGATTTGTTGTCACCCAAAACGCGCAATCAGTCATGAACTACCTCCCGGAATTTTCTGTAGTATCGCTCACTTGTCGGGCAACTTTACAGCCTTGAACTGACGGAACGGAAACGAGAAGAGCAGGCCCGTCACCTCGCCTTTGTCATCAACCTCGAATTTGATTTTTCCCCAGCTGGAACGATGCATGAACTCCATGTCGGAAAGCCGGATCAACCCCAACAGCCGATCCGGATTTCGTGCCTGTTCGTAAAGGTCGCCGTCTCGCTCGATGATGTCCAGAATGGTGCCCGGCACAAAGAAGTCATCGCCCAGTTTGTATTTGCCAGCCAGCTTCGAAGCCGTGTCCCTGGTTATAGGCTCACGACTGATCTTCATGGGACTCGTGGGCTCGCCTAATAACTCAGCAGTAACATTGTTTGCAATTTCGCCGGCAACACTGGAAATGTTTAGATTAACGAGCACGACCACGGTCAGGTCATCCTTTGGAACATACATGAGCGTGCCGGCGAACCCGACACCATCCCAGCCGTTCTCAATAATCACGTCTCTGTCCCAGAGTTTTCGCAGCGTCCACGAGTAACCGGCGGTGCCATCCGGATGCGGTTTATACATTTGTTCGACGGAACTCAGCTTCAGCACCTTGCCGGCAAACAATGCTCGAATCCAACGATTCACATCTTGCGGTGTGGAATAAAGCGAACCAGCCCCCGTTGAAATTGAGTGGTCGAAATACCTGGCTTTCTCAACCTCGTGCAGCCCGACCGGAACATAGCCGGTTGCGATGCCCGGTATAGATCTAGTTGAAGCCCTTTCCTGGCCCGTGCTGTTTAGCTTTAGCGGTTTGAAAAAGTTTGTCCGCAGGAAGTCGGCGAAACTTGCGCCGGAGACTTTTTCGACAATCTGGGCGAGCAGCACGTAGTTGGAATTTGAGTAAACGGACCGTTCGCCCGGTTGGAAGACCAGCGGCTTATCGCGGAACAACGCAACGACCTCATTCGTCGAATATGGGCGTTGAGAAATATCTGTAAAGTTAGGAAAGCGTACGTAATCTGGAACACCGGAAGTGTGAGTCAAAAGATGGTGCACTGTAATGCGGTCGCCATTTGGGAAATCAGGCACGAAACGATTCAAGGGATCGCTAACTTTCAGTTTGCCACGCTCTTGAAGTAGAAGGATTGCCGCCGCCGTAAAAGATTTTGAGATTGACGCGATATAGAATCTCGTGCGGGGACTAACCGGCGTCCCACGCTCGTGGTCAGCCAATCCATATCCGCTGTCAAATAACACCTTGCCATTCCGTGCAACCAATACGTCGCCGCTGAAACTTGATGAACTAAGATAGGGTGAGACGATTGCGTCAACGCGACTTTTCAAATCGCTTTCGGCGGGAAGCGAAGCGATATAAGGCCCCTCGAGTGTCCTGTACGAGATCGCCTGAGAAATGCACCAACCGTTCCTGAGCATTGCCCGGCTGCTGACTAGTCCACAAAACAACAGCGCCGCAATAGCTAACAAGCGGCGAATACGTGTCAGGGAGATGGAAACCTGGGTCATGGTAAATAACTTCTGTTTGTTCATTGGAATTAACCTGCGTTTGAAATTACTCAAGCTGCGATACGCTGTCTACGCACAAAGCCAGCGATTTGTTCGGCAAGTCTGCAACCAGGAGCAAACAATACTCGCACGAAATCTGGAACACGCTATCAACGTCCGAATTGTGGAACGCGCGAGTTGACGATGATGCCGCCAGAGCAGTCTCGCTACATTTTTTGGATGGTCCGAATTTCGTTGCGTCCGCACTCGTCCGAAAACCATTTGCCCAAGCGGGTGAACGCCTTATAATCGCAGCCATGACTTTGACCAAAACCACGCGCCAGCGCGCCGCCGCATGCTTCAGCCTACCGCTGGCTGCTGTCTTTCTGATCGGGCTGTCGACGCAACCGGCTGGCGCGCAACAGCCTTCCTCCGGGGAACAAATGCAAACGCTCATGACGCACCGTCAGGAGCTCTCAACACGCTCCATAGAGGAACCTCTGCAGCGTCGTTTCGAAGACAAGATATCCGATACTACCTTCCCTTCGGACAGAAAAAAGGCAGCCGCGAACGGCGGCGTTCTTGCGGCGCATACGCCCGAACAGCAAAAGGCACTGCAACACAATGAGCGCGGACTTTCACTCTTTGATAAGGGCAAGTTCGATGGGGCCATCAAGGAATATGAGGAAGCAGTTCGTCTGGATCCGAAACTTGCCGCCGCGTACAACAACCTGGGCAGCGCCCACTTTGCTGCAGGACGATTCGAAGAAGCGGCGTCGGCTTTTCGCCGCGCGTCTGAGTTGGGGCACGACTCCGGCCTGGCATTCTTTAATCTGGCGCTGGCGCAAATAAAGCTGGGACGTCAGGACGAGGCCAATGGATCGCTGAATCTGGCTCTGAGTCACTACCAGGCGACGGGTGAGGCGCACTTGAAAGAAAGTCGCTTAAAAGAGGCGGAAGAGTCTTTTCTCGGAATGCTTCGGATCGATCCGGAGTACACCCCTGCCCTGCTGCGTCTGGGACTTGTTTGCACCGACGCGCACCGTTACGAAGAGGCTGAGCAATACTTGCGGCGCGTGGTGGACCGCGAGCCAAGAAATGCCGTGGCCCATGAACTGCTCGGCGAAGCGCTTTTCGGTCAACGCAAGTATGAACCGGCGGTTGCCTCAGCTGACACTGCAATCAGGATTTCGCCCAGGCTGTCCGACTCGTATTACACCGCGGGCCGGGCTCGCGCCAGCATGGGCCAACGCGAGGCAGCGCTCGCATACCTCGCTCGCCTTAATCAACTTAAGCCTCCCCTGGCGCAAAAGCTGTCCGACTTCATCGACAAGACGGCGCCAGCCAAATAGGCCTTTTCAAAGCGCCAGCTTTGCGGTTAATTCCAACTGAGAAACACCCTACCTTTGCCACCGCTACGGACAGTTTGTCTCCAGCTATTACCCTTGGGAAAGGATTGCCTTTAGACGCGATGTCACATCCCCGGTGAACAGAACCGGTTCACGCTGGTATTTTTTCTTGCCGCAGGAAACGTCTACCACACCTGTGTCTGTCACAAACGCATCGTTGAAGCACTTAAGCATGCCAACGCTGCCAGCCATTGCTTCGGGTGGCACGAGAACACCCGAGAGCACGAGCCCGTCTCTGGTGTCGAGTAACCGTCCGCCGAGGCGGCCTATCAGAAGTACAAAACGTCGATTTCTTGAAGTGACCACGCGAATGATCTCGCCGACGTTTCCAATGTTGTGTCCCCACGACTGCTGGCCCGTACGCCAGTCAAATCGCGAGATAACTCCGCCACTGCGAACGACTAGAAGACTATCGTTGTCCAGGGCCAGCAGTCCCGCGATCTGATCATTTTTCTTGTCTTGATTACCGGAGAGTGCCGGATTCTGGACCGAACTACCATCATTGATCTTCTGCCACCGGCTCCCTTCGGATCCGGGTTCGAATACCTGCAATCGACCACTCATCGCCACGAACAACCTTTTGTCGTCAGCGCTGAAATCAGCCCAATGCGTTGAGGCTATCAGTTCCGGACCTTGAGGCGTGACGTTTCGCATTGTCAAAAGGTCGTACAAACGAAAGCCACCTGCCAAACCTTGCGGATAGAAAATAAATCGACCGGTCGAAGATCTCAGGTCAATCTCCGTTTGCTGTTCTTGTTCGATCCCGCTCGGGTCAAAACTTGATCCTTCCTCGAGACAGACTGCTTTCGAATTCAATCTGCGACAATAGTCAATCATGTAAGTAGCATTGCCTCCATTAAAGACGTGTACCTTCTCCTTGTCGACGAAATCAAATGAGCGATCGTCATGAGAGATGCCGCGAGGCGGAGTGAAGTCGGTTACGAAGCTCCCGATCCCAGGAAAGTCTTCCACCCTGTCGTTCTCAGGATCCTGAATGGCACATGGATGCGCCTCTTTGCAGGGGGAATTCTCATCCGGTTCGCGAGAGAGATTTTCTTCCTTCGCATCCCCGGTTACCTTCCATCTTCGCTCGGCTTCCCAGGCCACCCCGAATCCGACGGGATGAAACAAGCCCGTCAGGGCGTGGCTGGCATCTGGATCCGCCGAATCCGCAGCCGGCGCCACGCAGCGCGCACTCCCGAATGAAGGTGGACCATAGGCGATACCCTCAGGCTCGTCCGCGTCCAACATTGTGCCCTGTTGCCAACCCGCCAGCGGCTTGGGAGCGGGCGTTTCTACCTCGCCCTCGGCCGGTGGTTCCGCGACAACAGCAGGAACTGAAACAGCTGGCTTCTTTTGCGGCTTCAGTCCTCCAGCAGTTTCTGAAAAAGTAAAAACCTCCTCAGGAAGAAGCGACATCTTTGTGTTGAAATCCAAATTAGCCGGTGCGAAGCCGAAGCTGCGGCAGTCAGGGCTGACTGCTAACGGACTGATGAACCGTGGGCCTTGCGGATCGTCCTGCCAGTAATCAGTAGGATTAAAGACGGAGAGGGTCTGTCGCTGCGGAGAAAAAACTAGCAGCGAGTCTCTGATCGTGCCGTTTGTCATTCCGACAAAGCGGCCACCGACAATGAGAAGCCCGCCGCCGGTTTCAAACGTATTGCCGCTCCAGGTGATCTGATTCGAGTTGACCCGCGACAACTCGCGCCCATCGGCCACATCGAGCGCCACGACCTCATCAGCGCCAACAATCAGCAGCCACTTCCCATCTGAAGACAAGATCCTGCGCGACGGTTGATGAATATTAAGCGGGCGGCGGTTGCCATCCCTGGCGATCAAGAAGAGTTGCGGGCCGTTCGAAACAAAGGCCGGCGCCTTGATCCCTTCAAAAAGCTCGGTGGGCGTCGCAACCCATGAGAGAGTCGACTTCAGTAGTTCTTCGACCGCGCCTCGTTCTCCCTCGGCGTAAAGCCCGTTAAGTTCGGTTAGCGCCTCCTTGACGCGTTCCGACGCCAGATCATCGCGCACCCTCGCCAGTGTGACATTCATTCTTTGATCATGGGCGCGGCTGCGCTCTGTCAGCCAACGCACGCCTAAAAGTATGAACCCCAAAACCACTGCCAGGCTGACTGCGGCAGCAATTGCGCGCCGCTTCGTCGTCCGCCTCCTGTCACGTTGCCACAAACTATCAAAAGAGACTCCCAACAATCCGGCCACGAGGCGGAGGTGTGCACGTTGAAATGATTCCTTGCTCAGGTCTATCGCCAAAGGCTCTGCGTGTTGGTTCGAAAGCAGTCCTTCGCCCACGACGTCCGTGCTCAAAGCAGCGGGAAAACATTTCTGAGCGGGGTCATCCGAGCCGGGCGTGCCCGCGACGATGACGGCGAAGATGCGATCGCCGCGGCCGGTGTTTTTGAAGTGTTGTATCTCGGCGTTGACCCATTTCGAACCCGCCGCATGCGGTGAGCAGATGACGATAAGATTCTCTGAGTTTTCGATCGCGGTACGAAGAGTTCCACCCAGATCCGTCGCGGCGCCCATTTCGTCGTCATCTCGAAAGAAACGTCCGAGGCGGCGATTCGGATCGAGCGGCGCATCGATTCCCCTGGGTACTCGATACGTCTCAAGTGCGGAGTGCAAACGCTTCGCGTGTTGCTGGTCCAGCTGGGAGTAGCTGATAAAGGCCCGATAACGATGTGAGTTCGAATCGACCATGGTTGTCCTCTCTTTGGGGTGTGAGGAGCGCGTTCGTTGAACGCTTCTCGGGTTGTCAATGAGTGTTAGTCGCGGTGATGAGGCACCGCCGGGCTAACGCTGAGTCCGTTAGAATATCTTTCTCCGGTCCGGTTTGCTTTCTCGCTGTAGCATTCAAAACGTCAAGAAGCCAGGATATGTCCCGAGGTATTAGAGGTTGCGCAGACTTTAGCATCCGCAATAAATTTTTGCCTAGGAAAATTTAGCGCAGACGTGCCGGAGTGGCTTCGTTCAAAGTTGGGCTGAAACCCGTGCGGCGGCTTCTTCTGAAGAGATGACCGGATAAACTTCAAACTCGACAATGTCGCTCCAGTTAGAGATCCATTCGTCGAGCTGTTTGGGATCATCAGTCTCCATCAGCTGGAAACATTGTTCGAGCTTTTCATCGACCCAGCTGGTTACGTATTTCAATCCCCCGGGAGCCAGGCGTCCTAAGTCGTGGAAGCGTCGATAGACCGGCAACGGATCCCGATTCTTGAAAAGTTCAATGATCATGTAGCGCAAGGTTTCGACCCCCTTCGTGTGCCGTTAGCGTGGGATTCTCACTTTCGGCAGCGTGATGCTCCCCTTCCACGCACTGCGCTTGAAATCCTCTTCCGTGGTTCTGGCAACAAATTTAATTTTCAAGAAGTACTTTGCCCGGTCATTTGCCTTTAGCAACCACTCGCCACAATCCATTGGAACTAACGTGCCGCCATCTTTGGGCACGCCGTAACCAGAGACTGAGATTCTAAAGCGAAGAGAACTTACATAAGGCAAAGCCAGCCAAAACGGAATGGGTGAAAGAATATCAGCGGGCAATCCGGCTGTCGCCACTGACTTGCCGTTAGAATCAATCAGCTCACACTTGAAAATCCGGATCGGGTCAAAGTAAATCTCAATCGGATTCGCGAGGTTGGAGACATTCCGCAACTCTAAATAGACAGCAACGATTCTTGTGCTGTTGTACTTAGGGTCTTCACTTATGCTTACTCTTCCCTGAACACCATTCACAGCATCGGACCAGGGACCGGTCGTCGTTTTTGCAGACGCCGAGGCTGCGGTAACCAGTAGCAGGGTGCAAAGCATGAAAATGGTTGTGGGGTTATTATTCTTTAGACAAAACCAGAGTGGTCGCGAAGCTGAGGAATATTTTTGCATTGAGTCAAGCGTCGCCGGCCTTGCCCGGACCTCCAAAGACGCCATCAATGAAGTCGCGAATCGTCCAGCCAGATGGTAATGCTGATGCCGGAAATCCAAGATCAAGATCGCACGCGAGTTCTGAACCGCGAAATACCTTCACTGTGACTTCCGGAGAGACGTAGGCTGCAATCAATGCGCCCTCATGAACCACTTCAACGTTGATGTCGCGTCCTCGCGCAAGCAAGCGAACGCACTCCTGAGCGTCAAGTGGAACGCGCTCGCCCCACGGTTCGACAATGAGATCAGCGGGTTCAGATCCCGCGTTCGTGATCAGAGTGGTTTCTTCAGTCATAAATTCCGCGCGACTTGGGATTTAGGCCGGGGCTTTGGTTTCGCTTTTCTGAACTTTGGCTTCAGACCACTGTCCGCTCACATTGGCGTTCGCCTTTATCCCCACCGTCGAAGTAGACATACTCTTCAGCAAAAATTTCGGCCCGCGCATTAATACTGGGACATCCCTTAAACCAGAATTTGGAGACAGGAATAATTCCGTGGCTCATTGCGTACTACGCTCTTGCCTCTCGTTAACTAACGACAAACCTTTGATTTTTCAAAAAGACTCTTGCATCTCTCTGCATGAAGAAGATTAAACGCACCTCTTTCAATGAAGTTTCATAGTTCAGAAAGCCTTTAATGGCCTCGGATGAGACGGTCGCAGCTTCTTCGCGCGGATAACCGTAAGCGCCTGTCGAAATAGATGGAAAAGCTATCGTACTGAGGCTGTGCGCAACCGCCAGAGCAAGTGAATTACGATAGGATGCCGCCAACAACTCCCCATCGCGCTCGCCCGAGCGTCCTTTAATTGGACCGACTGTGTGAATCACATAAGGCGCCAGAAGTTTTCCACCCGATGTTATGACGGCCTCTCCTGTAGGTAAGCCTTTAGGAAATCGTGTGCAGCGGATTTCTTTACATTCGTCGAGAATCTGCGGGCCGCCGGCAGCATGAATCGCCCCATCAACACCTCCGCCTCCCAGGAGCGTAGAGTTAGCAGCATTTACGATTGCATCTACACGCTGATCCATGATGTTACCAACCAGGACCGTGACACGGCCGTTTAGAAAAGATTCTCTTATTTCTGAAGCGTACATAAGAGTACGAAGGCAGCCTGCGCAGGTTTACGTCGTTCGCTTCCGCAGGTACACGAACCAAAGAAATAACAGGCCAACCACCCCGAACAATACGGTCCCAGGAAAACCTAAACCAACAAGCGTCGTAGCGAGAACAAGACAAAAGAACGCGACCGCCGCTTGAATACCTTGGCGCCTTAGGAGGCTACCGTCGGGGTACAGGCGACGATATGCACGATGAAGCCTGGAAGTTTTCGACGGATACCACCAGAACACGTCGAATTGCTCGTCCGTCGGCAACTTTGCATTGACCGCGTCAACAATCGCGAATTGGGTGGTAGTTGCGGCGAATCCGAATCCGCTGACGCAGAGGAAAAGCACGAAAGCAATTGCCAACCTTAGGGTCATGGGTCACCAGGAATTTAGAAGACGTCAAACGTTTGAGTTGACGCGGCAGCGCGAATTCAACGGCAAGCATCGCCGGACCAATTATGATGCAAACATGCTCCCGCCGCTTGTGGCCAACGATTTGTTCGACGGCGCCGCCACTCAAGCGCGATCTTCGATGACATACGACAGAGTATAACCGTGCGTGAACCTTCCGCCAGCCCACGCGAGATATAAGATTCGAACCGGCAGGCGACAGCCGGGACAGTAGAAATCAACGAATGAATTAAATTTATCGTCCGACGCCGGCGATGCAGTTCCGATAGCTTGCGCGTCGATAGATGACAGATTTGTGAATTGTGACCGTTGATGCTTCTCGAAGTCTCTCATTCCGAAAGAGATTTGTTCGGCACAGCGCGGACATGTGTAGGTTGAATCAGGATACGTTTCCCAATCCTGGTCGGCACAGAATTCCAGTTTCGACATCCGATCTGCGGCATCGATGATGGAATATTTTGGCATGAGAGTGCGGTCGATTTGATCTTACCCGGCCTCGGTCGGTTCGCAGGTAATGAAGAAGAAATCTAACGCCGGAGTTGACGCGTCGGCAAGATATTCATCCTTCCGCCTTCATCCTTCATTCTTGCAGTTCAAGTTCCCGCCGTTCACGTCCAAGGTTTGTTGTTCGGCGACCGCTCGTTTAATCGCTGTCGTGCTTGTTGCAGATATGATCGAACAAGCTGATATTCCGTGTCATTGAAGTCAAGTGCTAGCGCACAAGGTGCAGGAAGATCCCAAAACCCGCAATTGTTTTTGATATCCGCAGCACCCCTTTCAAGCGGAGCCAGATACTCGTCCAACACTATCAGCGACTCGGCGTTGGAGATTGGAGTTAGGCACAGTTCTCGTTTGTCCCCGAGTGACCATAATGCTGTAAACGATTGCGGTCGATAACCCTGAGCGAAAATAAACGTGCCCTCGAGGGAACGCCCTTTCCCGATAAATATAAACGGCAGCAAAGGAAGGCCCCTGGATTTAGGCAACTTGATCTTGAACGATTCGCCCGCCCGGTAAACGAAAGGTTTTGCCAAATAGTCGGAATGCTTTCCGTGTTGTGGGCCCTCGCCGAGCATGGTCGATGTCCCGGAAAACGACGAGTATCGCGGGATCACCAAAACCTCCGGGATAAGTTTGCCGGTGGCCGAGTCGATGAAGCGTACCGGGTCCGAAGGTACTTTTCGCTGTTGTCCCGTCGCACTTGACCCGATCAAAGTCACGCTGATAATAGTCAACGCCAGACAACGCCAGCGCCGCGTGTGCTGGAAGCACTTTGTTTCTTTTGAATGTGTCGACATCACAGTGTTGCTGCCGAACGGTTGACGCGCGGCCGCGCGATTCACGAAGCATCGCCGCACGAATCAGGTTACGAAACACGCCCGCGACGGCGATTCATCGTTCATCCTTGCTTTTTCAATCCGGCAAAGTTGCCACGAACCTTGAGCGGTTGGTACGGCCACGCGGCGGTTTTTCCTGAGACAGCGTTCTTACAGATAGCGACTTCCAGTTGGAAGCTCCCTTCCAGTTCATCCGACCCCGTGCGCGCGGTCGTGTGAAGATAGCCAACCGTCAGGTCTGAGGGTCGACAGTTGAATTTCAACGGTCTGCCCCCGAGTTTCACCGGAAATGCGACGTGTGTTCCTTCAGTGAGCCGTCCCTGGCCGTCGGTTTCAATTAAAACGTCCCAGCCGCCGTCGGCGCTAAGCTCGATGTGATCCGGTCCTATCTTGCCGATCTTGGCGCCGAGACTCGCCTGATCTAACAGCGGCCCGCGATCGTAACCCAGGATGACGCGAGGGATCTCCCAAGGTGCGCGTCCTGAATTAAAGGCCGGCATCTCGACCAGAACTTCGAAGGCCGGGCCTCCGATTTGTCGCGAAATTTCCGACACAGTCGGGCCAGCCGGCTCAGCCCTTCGCAGTCTCAGCGCGACGATACACGCAAGCAGCAACGCCAGCGCGATGATGATCACCAATATCTTCTTTCTCACTGCAGTACCAGTACGGTAGAAGCGATTCGTGGGCAGGATTCGCTTGCCATGTTCTCTTCCGAAGAATGAAAACCGTCGCACAATGGGCCTTACGCGGCCGCACGATTGCGCCAACTTTGATTACAAAAGCTTCATGCGAAACACGCTCCCGCGGCTCGCGCCTAACGATTTGTTATTTGCGTCCGCCAAAGCCGAATCAGTTTCGGGTTTCATGAAGATCTGCGCGAACGTCGTAGTATTCCATCCCGATTCTATTGCCAGTTAGTTCAACACGCCCACGTACATCTTTCAGCGTGTAGACAAAATAGAAATTAGCCACACCGGACGAACAGCTATCGGCGATTGTCGCCCCGTTGTCGTGAAGAGCCCGTTCCACCTCGAGTTTCAACGCGTTGAATAGCGCCGTTTCATCAACAACCTCGTTCGATTTTAGGCGGCAACCACAGCTGTCGCTTTTATAAGAATTGAAGTGTGCCCCGCCGGCGCCGAAGCCGCCGACACGTCCACCGACGCCTCCACCACCACCCGCCATTGGATCGCAGCTTGCGGCAGCGGCAGGTTTGTTACGTTCGACTAGCTTACGCGTCGAGAAGTTAGAAAAGAAGGAGGTTTCTGGCGACCACATACACGATACGTAGAATAGTGCGAGCGAAACCGCCAGCGCGATCGAGATTCTGTGCTTCATGGACCAGGCCGCGCTGTGACGCGGACCCGTTACGATCCCACAATCCAACCCAGGCCGGAACAGTCGTGACATAGAATTCCTTTCGGCCCAAGAACACCGCGGTGCAACCAGCCCACTCCTTTGCACGCGTCGCACGCCGGAGCGTCTGGCGGACGATCGGGAAGCAACTGCGCGAGCGCGGACAGGTATTCTGAGCCGAGTACCAAACATGCAATCTGCGCTTGTCGGCTACGATCTGCGACTGGCGGTTCATCGTTAGACGGATCGTAGGTTTCCATGAAGATGTCACCAGCGGGCGAAACATAACAGTCGTATCCAATACTCCCGCAGATAGGAACCGCCGTCCGGTCGCTCGAGAGTTGCGCGGCGGACGACTCCTTCATTCGGTCGAATCGAGCCTGGATCTCGGACTTGAGTTCGGGCGGAAGTTTCATCGCTTAATGACCGGCGCCAACGTTCCGTCGTCGTCTCCGTTCTGATTTTTGCAGTGCTCTGATTATGATACTCCAACATGCGCAACATCCTACTCATCTTCATCGATGGTCTCGGCATCGGTTCGCGTGGGCCGCAGAACCCCTTTGACGGTCTCGAAGATGCGGAACCTTTGGCGGTCTTCCTGGATGAATCGTTGAGAACCATTCACGACGGGATTGTTGTTCCAACTGACGCATCGCTTGGCGTTGAAGGCCGACCGCAAAGTGCTTCAGGGCAAACCACGATACTCACCGGCGTCAACGCGCCAAAACTTCTCGGCTACCACAAGCAGGGCTTTCCTAACGAAGCCATGCGGGAAATCATTCGTGAGAATTCAATCTTCCTGCAATTGAAACGTGCCGGTGTCGCGCCCGTCACGTTTGCCAACACTTACACGCAGAGATTTTTCGACGAGCGTCCGCGTTGGATTTCGGCAACCACAGCAGCGGTTGAAGCTGCTGATCTACATTTTCGCAGGGTTGAGGACTTGAAGGCGGGCCGGGCTGTTTACCAGGACTTCACCAACGCGGTGCTCATCGAGCGAGGCGAAGATGTGGCGCCACGCACACCGGTCGAAGCCGCGACTGTGCTCGCGAATATTGCGAGCGAACATCGCTTCACACTTTACGAGTACTTCATCACGGACAAAGTCGGACACAATCAGGATTGGGACAAAGCGCGACTCGTCCTGAAATCCCTCGGGGCGTTTGTCAGGGAAACACTA
This sequence comes from Pyrinomonadaceae bacterium, assembly GCA_035472495.1. Lineage (GTDB taxonomy): Bacteria > Acidobacteriota > Blastocatellia > Pyrinomonadales > Pyrinomonadaceae > PSRF01. Next base: position 128,188 of record DATIPD010000016.1, read on the forward strand.
AACAGAATTGATTTCGAAACGACTTCCGTTATACTCACCAGCGATCATGGCAACATCGAAGATCTGTCAACGCGAAATCACACGCTGAATGCGGTGCCCACCATCGTTTGGGGCAACCACCGGGAGCGCATTGCCGGTCGCATCAAGAGTCTCGCTGACATCACACCAACGATCGTCGATCTTCTGACCACGAAAGAGACAGAACCGAATGGAGTCTCCCACCGCGCCCTCGGAAGTTAACGCAACTAATCCGACAAGTGGCGGCAAGGTAGCGCGCTATTCGTATTACGCGCTAGGCGTGCTGACGCTCGTCAATTTTCTCAACTACATCGACCGGCAAATCCTGCCGAGCGTCGCGCCCATCATGGCGGAGAAACTTCACTTGTCCGATACGGAAATCGGAGCGATGGAGGCTTCGCTATTGCTTTCGTTCACCGTGCTGGCGCCTTTGTTTGGCCGGCTCGGCGATCGTTATTCGCGCACGAAGCTCATGGCCGGGGCAGCTGTCATTTGGAGTATCGCCACCGGGCTGACCGGCGTGATGGATCACTTCCCTTTCCTGCCGGGACCGATCCATGTTCGTTTACCGGTAATCCAATTTAGTTTGGAACTGTCCGGTGTGGCGATCGTGCTCTGCGTAGTGCGTGCGATCGTTGGCGTCGGCGAATCGTCATACTCAACCATCACGCCAAGTTTGATCGCCGACTACTTTCCGCCTGCACGCCGCGCCACCGCGCTGGGAGTTTTTCAGGCTGCGATTCCGATGGGCTTCGCGCTCGGTTACGTGATTGGCGTAGTGCTCGCGCATTTCTTTGGCTGGCGCCTGGCGTTCATGATCGTCGGCATTCCGGGAATGATCACGGCCGCGTTTGTGGCACGTTTGCGGGAGCCGGTGCGCGGTGCAAACGAGCAGAGTCATGGCAGCACTGACGCTGCCAAATCGACGCCTCAGAAGAACGCGCCGCAGGAATCCTGGTTGAAGACGTCGTGGAAAATTCTCAAGACTCGCGATTGGTTACTGTCCACCGCCGGATACACCGCCCTGACATTTGTGCTGGGCGCATTTGGGACGTGGGCGACAATCTTGTTGGTTCGTGACAAGGGACTGACGGTAACTCAGGCGGGAATAACCCTCGGGCTTGTTTCCCTGCTCGCCGGCGCGGCCGGAACTTTCGGCGGCGGCTTGCTGGCTGATCGCTTGATCAAGAAACGAGGCAACGCTTATTTCCTCGTGTGCGCCGCCAGCAGTGCTCTGGGAATCATTCCCGTTTTTGTAGTTTTATCGTCAACTAACCCGTGGGTGTTTGTCCCGGCGATTTTCCTCTCGGTCTTTTTCCTGTTCATCAACAACGCCCCCTTCCATGCGATTTTGATCAATAGCGTAGGACCACTCGTGCGCGCGACCGCCGTGGCACTGAACATCGTGATCATCCACATTATGGGCGACGTCATTTCACGGTTCGGCGTTGGGGTGCTGTCAGATTCAATTCAAGCAGGCAAGCTGTCGTTCATTGCAGGCGCCGCGCGATTGCTGGGAATTCAAGCGGAACGCCAGCATCTAACGGCGGCGCTACTGGTCGTGCCGATTAGTCTGCTGTTGTCGAGTTTGATCTTCTTGTACGGAGCCAAATCGCACCAGACCGCGGTGGAGTAATTCCCATCGGGATTCGTAACGTCCAGATAACGACCCGGAAATATCCCACCGCTCCCGAATCATGTTCACGGATTTACGCGAACGACGGGAATCAGAAGAGATGTCTTTTTTTGATCTGCGTGATCCGCGAAAATCCGCGGCCAAAGTTTTTTCGTTTCAATCCCGCGCCGTCGTCACCCAGCTATTTTTCGTTCGTTCTCGGCCGAACTACTCTCGATACATTCGCGCGAGCAATAGACGGTTCTTCCGGAGTTGAATCCAATCGCGCGGTCTGCCGGAATCCACGTGCCGCAACCTTCACAACGAACTAACTTTCCCTCTGTTTTCGCAGTTGAACGGACGCCGCGGTCGGTGGGCGGAGTGGCGATAGTCTTCGCTACGCCAAAGATCTTCCTCAGCACCTGCAGGTAGGGATAGATGCGGGAATAGACTAGTAGCAGCAGTAGAGCCAACAGCGCTGCAATAACGAGAACCTTCAACGATCCAATTACCTCGAATTAACGATCCTCGCCACCTGATCGCCCGGTGGGCTCAAAGGTCGTGTCGACAATTCGGCGACGCGGCGCCGGATCGGTCGAGCGACGGCGAGGAGTCGACTCTCGATTACGACGGTCGATGCTGCCGGCAGGTAAGCCTTTGCCGTGCACAGCTTCTTCCAGAATGCGCGTGATTTCCTGAGACAGCGTGCGGTGTTCGGCCGCTGCCCTGCGCCGCAAAGACTCTTTCAGGTGGTTTGGCACGTAAGCGCCAATGAAAACTCCCTTGCGATTCGCCATCTCTTCGCAGCCTCTCTTTCAGCGTGGTGGAAAAAACTAGTGAAGCTCTGGGAAAGTAAAGCCCAGCATGAACAGGTCTGTAAGCCGAATTCTGTGTCCCGATCTGAGATCTCAAATTTTCAGATCTCAAATTTCAAATCAAAGCTGATTCGAAACTGAAAATCTCAGTTCTCAGATCGGGTGGCGATCATTCATCTAGCCCAACCGTTGCCAGTTGGATCAAGCGATCTACCCGGAGGTCGTTCCCGACGAATCGGGATTGGACGGGCCGCCCTATTTGACGCCTCCCTATTTGATCTTGCACCGCGAGGAGTTTGCCTGGCCGCGGGTGTCACCACTCGCGCCGGTGCGCTCTTACATTAAGCCCTTGCGGGCCGCACCATTTCACCCATCACCCCGACGAGTCGGGACTGGTTTGCTTTCTGTTGCACTTGTCGTCGCCCGTTAAGGCGCCCCGCCGTTAGCGGGCTCGCTGCCCTGTAGTGTTCGGACTTTCCTCTCCTGGTCAAACCCGCGAGCTAATAATTCAGATGTAATCCGAAAATGAGTTCTGGGTTGGGTCCAGCAGCGACCGCCCGACCTGTTCGTTATGCTGGGCCGAGAGAGTATAGCAAGCAGTGTTCAACAGGTACAGCGCCTGCGCGGACAGCTTAAAACCAGGGAATTCCCGCCACCTGCCCGAAATATTTGAATCCCACACGCAAGCCGTTTAGCACGTTTATCGGGAGCGTTAAGGCCAATGTTACCGAGGCAATTGCATGTGAGAACGCCAATGCAAACAGGTTTGGTTGGCGCTGATAAACCATTGCCCAAACCATTCCGCCCACGAAAGTCACTACGGCCAGGGCGGGATTAGGAAAGTGAAACAAGCTAAAAATCAGCGCCACCAGGATTACACTTTTCCAACTTTTGCCGATTCCCAACTGTGCGCGTCGGTTCAGAAAACCATTGAGAACGTACTGCTGAAAAAGTGACCAGATGGGCAACAGCAAAAACCGATTGCGCCATGGCGCGACAAAAACCGGCTGACTTCTGAACAACGCAAAAGCAACAGCGAGAAGCGCAACACCCACCGTCGGCAGAAGCAATAAGCGACACGCCGCACCGAAGTTGTCGATCCTGAAGCCGAGTTCTTTGAGACTCTCGCCGCGTTCGTGGTGAGACCGAAACATGAACCCGAGAGCTAATAGGATTGGAACCGCGGCGACCAGCTTGTTGCTGCCGGCAAATGCCAGCACCACCCATTCGGCAATCAGACCTGAGGTAACGACAGAGACAATCTCCCAGCGCGCAAGTTTGCGCGATTGCTCGTCAGTCAGCAGATCAGCTGCGTTGTCGACTTCCGTTACCATCACACTAACCCTGAAACATTGGATCGTGAATCTCCCGAATAGACCTTGCCATCGTTGCCGACAACAAAATGAATCGGGTCACCGAGAAGTTGAAGCGACTTGCGCAATCCGCGTCCGCTGGTGTGAAGTGCGTACACGCGCGCCTCGTGGAGTCCGGAAGGGAGAGTGTTTACTGCAAACGTGTATCCGTGCCACGGGTCTTTAGCCCAGCCCGCAGCGGATACGTCCGGCCGGCTTTGGTTCGCGATTGCCGTACCCGCGAAGTGTCCGTCAACAAACAGCTGCACCTCAACTCGTTCCCAAGGCGATGCGTTGTTGACAGCCCAGCCAGAAATGTCGCGCATCTCCGACAGCTCGCCCCAGCCATGAAAAGTCGGCGGCGCCAGGCTGACAAAAGCAAAGACGGCAAGCGCGCCGACAACAATCGTTTCGGCGATCGACTTGCCAATCAGTAAATGAACCAATCGCGTTGAGGGAGTCTTCATTAGCTGAGCGGCGGCATTGTAGCTCAGTAATTCGTAACGCAAACTGTTAGTTTGCGTGTTGAGTGGCAATTAGCCAACCGCAAACTAACAGCTTGCGTTACGCCAAACAAAAAAGCGGCCGGTAAAGGCCGCTTTCGATTTTCGCTTCCCTTCCCCTTTGAAAGGTTCGTCAGTTCGCTACTTCGATGCGATCGCCTTTTTGTACTGCAGGATCCGGCTCTTTGCCAGACTGAATCTTGCGCAGGTTGAATTCTGTCGTACTCAATCTGCCATTAGTTCCCTGCCTTGAGATTTTCACTTTTCCGCCGGCGTTGGCTTTCGCACCGCCAGAGGCGAGCACCGCTTGCGTCAAGGTTAGTCCTGAGTGAAACGGCTTCTGACCTGGTGAATTGATTTCGCCGCCAACGAAATAAAACTCAGTCGGTGCCGGAGGCATGCCGGAGACTTTGATGGAGTCGCCGGCAAGGACCAGCGTGTTAGAAAGATCGCTGTCTTTGATGTCAACTACGATCAGGTCGCGACCCGCCCGCGTTATTGTCGCGCGGCCTGCTTCCGGAAGCACGAGCGCTTCCGCCAGCACGGTGTAGAGCGGCACAGCTTCGCGTCGCAAAACTTTTGTTCCCGGCGCCGCAACAAAACCGCTAATCGAAATTGAATGGCTTGCATAATCGCGGACGCTAACAGCGACGTTAGGATTTTCGAAGATTTTGATCCGCTGTCGCAGCAGACTGGCGACTTCGCTGGTGGTCATTCCGGAAACTACGATTGGATTCCCCGCCAGCGGGTACTCAAGCACTCCGTTGTCGAGAACAGTAAAAAGCGTCGAGTTTCTGGTTGAGTTTCCCGCCAGCTGAATATCCAACACGTCACCAACTCCCACGCGATAAGTCTGAACGGCCGAGCTGGCTACCGACGTCGGATTTGCCGGTGTAGGGGTAACTGCCAGAGACATTGGCGTCGCTGAGCCTGACGGTTTCAACGCACTGTGGCCTGCACGTGAAGTGTGGGTTGCACTCGTCGGCCTTGAGGGACTCAAGGGTTCAGGCGTCGACGTATTCGCACGCTTGAGCCGCGACGTCTCCGAGTGATTGAAGTCACTTTTTGGCTGACTCGAATCTGAGTTGGAGTTTGGCCTGGAGTCCTGTCCCAGAACTCTGGCGCGCGTGTTAGTGGAAGTTTGATTTGTCGCCGGCGGAGAGCTGGCGTTATTGGCTGCGGCCACCGACTTTACCTGACCCGATGCGGATGCGGCCAGGAAGGCACTGAAGACGACGGCAGCAAAAACTGGGATTTTCATCGACGTTTTTACTCTTTTCCAAGGATCTTGATAGGCAACTGGGCTGGGGCATTCAGCCCTGGTGCCGATGAGCAAGCGCTCCCAGGATTAGTAAATTATTAACAACGACGCTTTTGCAGTTTTTGGCTTCGGGCTGGTGTGATTTACGGGATCGGTCTTCGGGCTGGAAGGTTGGTCGAATTGAAGAGTTCCGGCCAGTGGTGAGTCAATCGATCACGAACCAGGTTTTCAACTTCGTCGGCCGTCGCACAGTCAAGACAGTCAGTAACTATTTGATAGGCAGTCCGGGCGTCGATTCCCATGATCGTGCGTCTCACTCTGGGAATTGCCGCGGGGGTCATGCTCAGGTCTGTGGCGCCAAGTCCGACGAGCAAAACGACATACGCCGGCGTCGACGCCATTTCCCCGCAAACGATCGCGGGAATCTTTGCATTTCGCGCGGCCTTCAGACTGTGGTCGATGCTGTGCAAGACGGCTGGATGGAGTGTGCGAAACCAGTCTGCCACTTCGTCGTTGCCGCGATCGACGGCGAGCGTGTACTGCACAAGGTCATTGGTGCCGAGTTCAAAGAAGTCCACGATACGCGCAATTTTTTCCGCCATGAAAACTGCCGACGGCACCTCGATCATCGCGCCGACGCTGACGGTCGTTGTCGTTCCCAACTTCTTTCTCTCGTCTTCGATTATTGCTTGCGCGCGTCGCACATCGCTCACGTCCGCAACCATCGGCAGAACAATGCGCAACGCACCGGTTGCTGAGGCGCGCAGGATCGCGCGGATTTGCGCGCGCATCACCTCTTCGTTCGCCAAAACAAAGCGAATCGCGCGCAGACCAAGCGCCGGGTTTTTTTCGAGTTGCTGGGCCTGTTCGCGAAACGTGTCGCCACTCAAATCAAACAGGCGGATAACGGCGCCCTCAGCGCCAGCAACGCGAGCAATTTTCTCGTAGGCCTCGCGCTGTTCTTCCTCCGAAACAAACCCGTCGCGTTTCGCCAGCAAAAACTCTGAACGGTATAGACCAACACCTGACGCGCCAAACGCTTTCACTGAATCGAACTCCGACGCGAGTTCAACGTTAGCTCGCAGCGTTACTGCGGTACCGTCTTTTGTTACCGCTGGACCAGCGGCCGGCGGCTCGCTCCCCACCCGCGCTTCACTTTGCGAAACACTTTTAGCCCGATACTGTTCGAGGGTTGTCGCCGATGGATGAAGGATCACTTCGCTGTTGCGCGAGTCAACGATGATCGTGTCGCCGGTCTTAGTGCGGCGATAAAAATCTCGCAGTCCGACTACCGCCGGAAGTCCCACGCCACGTGCCAGAATGGCGGTATGCGACGTCCAACCTCCAGTATCAGTTACCAGGGCACGCGCGTGTTCGAGATCGAGTTCGGCGACCGCTGAGGGCAGCAGATCGTGAGAGACAATAATTGCTTCTTGCGAGAGCTCGCTGTTTGACGTTGCCTTGCCACTAAGAGCGACGAGCAGACGTCGCATTACATCTTCGATGTCCGAAACTCGCTCGCCAAGGTAGTTGTCTTTGATCTGGGAGTAGAGAAACAACAGCCGGTCCCCAACGACCTTGATGGCCCACTCTGCGTTAACACGATTGCCACTGATCTCCTGTTCGATATCAGCGAGAAGTTTTTTGTCTTCGAGGATTAGCTGGTGGGCGTCAAAAATGTAAGCGTGGTCCTGACCAAAGCGGTGTTCAGCCTGTTCCTTGATCGTCTGCAGCTGCCCGCCGGCGACCCCGACGGCGTTGCGAAATCGTCGTAGCTCCTTTTCAACCTCCGCTTCATCGATCTTCAGGTGATAGACGTGTTGCGTGCCGTCGTGCAGGCGAAGGACCTGGCCGATGACGACGCCTTCAGACACACCGAGCCCCTTACAGCGAATCTCCTGGGGCAGTGGCTTCATAACGTTGACTCCGGCGCCAGTTCGCCAAACCCCGCAGCGAACAACTCCTCGATCGCAACGATCGCCCGATCTTCGTCTTCACCCTCAACCGAAACCTGCAAATTGGTACCGCGACTAGCTGCCAGCATAAGCACATCGAGGATCGACTTGGCATCCGCCGCCAGGCTGCCATCAACGCGACGCAAGGTAACCGAACTCTCAAAGCCGTTAACGACTCTGACAAGTTTGGCTGCGGCGCGAGCATGTAGTCCCAGCGGGGCCTTGATGAGAAGAGTGCGCTCGACCATTACTTCGTTTTTTCCGGAGGTGCTAACAGGTCGCCGGCGAGATAGATGCCCTGGCGTCCCAGGTCGCATACATGTCGCGCCATTTCAGGGAGGGAGACTTTTCCGGTTTGGCCGGCCAGCTTAATGACCATCGGCAAATTCACACCGGTAACAACTTCAATGTTTTTGTCGTCCAGAAACATTGACGCGATGTTGGTGGGCGTTCCGCCAAACATGTCGGTCAACAACAACACACCGGCGCCCTGCGAGACGCGCGTGATTGCGCGCTGCACTTCGTCGCGGGCTGCATCAACGTCGTCGTGCCAGCCAATCGAAACTGACGTGATGAAGGAAATTGGTCCAACAATCATCTCGGCCGCTGCCAGCAGCTCACCAGCCAGGTGACCGTGCGTGACGATTACGCCAGCGATGCGCCGGTTGTCTTCTTTCGAACCGTTCTGCGGTGCCTTACTACTCATGAACACCTCTTCTCAATCTGCGACGCCGCCAATAACCGCGCTAGCGACCGCGATTAGACTTCCTAACGTCACGGTGCACCGCACGCGCATCGAAGCCGGCGCGGCGCAGTTTTCGCGCGAGTGCATTTGCAACCATAACAGAACGATGCCTTCCGCCGGTACAGCCGATGCCGACGGTTACATAGGATTTTCCTTCCCGTTTGTACTGAGGCAAAAGGTATTCGAGAAGGTCGTAGAAACGGTTGAGCGTTTCTTCAACCTCAGGTTTCTCATTCAAGTAGTTTACGACGCGGCGGTCGTGCCCGGAGAGCGGTCGCAAGTCCGGAACAAAATGTGGGTTCGGCAAATGTCTGACGTCAAAGAGCAACTCCAGATTTCCCGGGTTCCCGTATTTGTGTCCAAAGCTAAGAACCTGAACCCGCATTGGCCCGCCTTTGCGGTCCGGGCTAAACCGCTCCAACAGATTACTGCGCAGTGTGTGCACCGTGTGATCGGTTGTGTCGATGATCTGATCCGCAAGCGAGCGAATCCGCGACATCGCCGCGCGTTCAGCTCTAATTGACTGCAGCAGTGTCTGTCCTTTGTCGGCCGGGTGTGGCCGGCGTGTCTCACTGAAGCGATGCTGCAGCACGTCATCCGCTGCTTCAAAGAACAAGACGAAAACGTCGAGGCCAGAAGTGCGCAGCGCCTCCAACTGTTTACCAAAGTCAGCGAGGAACGTGCCTTCCCGAATATCGATGACCAGGGCAGCGCGTTCAATACCTTGTTCTCCGGAATCTGCCGTCACCAGCCGCGCGAACGTTCCCAGCATAGTTATCGGCAGGTTGTCGACACAGAAGTAGCCAAGGTCTTCGAAGGCGTTAGTGGCCGACGACATACCTGATCCGCTGAGGCCGGTAATGATGACGATGTCAGGAGTGGCGCTGTTTTTCTCGCGACGACTTTGCGCCGTCTTCTTGGTGGTCTTTTTCACGCTGAGCAATGAAGGGGGAACAGGGGAAAGGGTAAGGGGGAACGGGTCAAAGAAAACTACATTGTCCTTTCCCGGCCTCCGTCTTCCCTATTCCCCTTTTACCTTTCCCCTTTTACCCCATCTTGTTTACGGTTCGATCAGACCGTAGTTTCCGTCTGTGCGTTTGTAAAGAACGCCGACGCGGTCGGTGTCAGCATCACGAAAAACAACGAACTGATCGGGATCTGACGACAGTCGCAGGGCCGCCTCTTCAGCGGTCATAGGTTTAATCGAATAACGCCGCGCGTTGATTATTCTGGGTGGACGGGGACTCGCTTCAACTTTCCCGCCGGGACTGGGTGCGACCGCTGACGTTCTAGTCGCGCTTTGTTTCCGATCGATAGTCTTCTTTTTCAGCTTCAGTGCCTGTTTTTCAATTTTCCCGATGGCGCGGCTCAGAGCCAGGTACATATCGGCATTGATATCTTTCGCTGTCAGCGTGTGGCCGCGCCAGTGGACGATCATCTCCGCCATGTGACGGTTTTTTTCCGCGTCAATGATGGCGTGGGTCCAAACAATCTGACCGTTGAAAATGTGCTCGAGTTTTTTGAACTGAGTTTCTACGTGCTTGCGAATGGCAGGGGAAACTTCAACGTGACGACCGGTGTACTCAAACCTCATGTCCTTCGTTCCCTTCTCAACCCGTATGGATATAGTAATGCCTGCCAGACTGCCGACCTCGTCTGGCGATTGATAACAACTCCAGGGGGCTAAACTCCTCTCGCGCTCGGCGGCGAACTGCTTAGACAACAGCACGGCGCTCGCGCGAGCCAGGGATACTCATCTGATCGCGATACTTGGCGACCGTACGTCGCGATAATTTTATGCCGTCTTTGATCAAAATCTTCACGACTTGATCATCGGTAATCGGGTTCTTCGAATCTTCTTCTTCAATCAACTTCTTGATCTTCAGCTTAATGATGCGGGTGGAAATCTCTTCACCGTCCTCATTCATCATGCCTTCCGTGAAGAAGCGGCGCAGCTCGATTACACCCTGGGGGGTATGGGCATACTTGCGATTGACCACACGCGAAACTGTCGAGAGGTGCATGCCGATGTCTTCGGCAATGTCTTTGAGCATCATTGGCTTGATCTGCTCAACACCATGATCAAGAAAATCTCTTTGACGCAGCACGATTGATTCGACGACTTTATAAATTGTCTGGCGTCGGTGCTCGATGTTGCGCAGCAGATCAACCGCAGACCGCATCTTCTCGCGAATGAAACTTTTTGTTTCGTTACTTACGTCTGACTGGCCCAGCATGTGCTGGTACTGCTGACTCACACGCAGGCGCGGACTACCATCGTCGGCAAAGTAGATGACATATTCGGTGTCGTCTTCGTCCAGTTTCTCGATGTAGATTTCCGGACTGATGAGGATGGGTTCTTCAGATGAATAGCGCCGTCCGGGATAAGGATCGAGGGTGCGAATGAACTGCAACTCGGCCAACAGAGTATCAACGTCGCTGCCAATCTGTTTCGCAAGATGCGGCAGCTTATGCTGTTGTAATTCTGAGAGGTGCTCACTAATGAGCGCGGTTGCGAGGCGATCACTCTCGCCCATCACTTCCACCTGCACCAATAAACACTCGCGCACATCGCGCGCTCCGCAACCTACTGGATCGAGGCGCATCACTGCCTGCCTCGCTTCTTCAACTTTTTCCTCAGTCCAGCCACCCATCGCGGCAATCTCTGCGTTCGTCGCGTTCAAGCGCCCATCAGCGTCGAGGTTGCCGATTACGCTAACCGCAACGTCGCATACTTGCTCGTCGACCTGGCTCATATGAATCTGCCACTCGAGGTGATCTGCCAGCGACGGCGCTCTCGTCAGAAACTGCTCAAAGGTCGGCGCATCTTCCTTGTACTCAATCTCCTGAGTCTTGTAGCCCGGGTCGAGGTAATCTTGAAACTCGCGACCAAAATCAATTTCCTCGAAGGCGTCACGCGAGCTGTCTTCGCCGCCCTCACCCAGCGACTCCTCGCTACCTTCAAACGTCGTCTCATGTCCCTCAGACTCGCCTATTTCACCTTCGCCTTCCGCGTAAGACGAGGCGACCGCTTCCGCATCGCCGGAGCCGTTGGAGGAGGGCGTTCCTAGTTCGGGTTCAGAAGCTTCGATTTGTGATGGCTGATCAGGTCCAGCTCCGGAGTCGGAACTGGCCAGGTGATCGAGAATTTTTTCGGCGAGTTCACCAACCTCTTCCTGAGACGCAACTTCTTCGAGCACGGGGTTCTCAAGAATTTGTTGTTGAATCAGGTCAGCAAGCTCAAGAGTCGTCATCTGCAACATCTCAATCCGCTGGCGCAACTGCGGCGTTAAGACGAGTCTTTGAGATAGGCTGGTAGTTAACTTAAGCGACATTTCTTACGTCAGATAAGCTCTTGTTTTGGGCTATTTGCGATTGTTTGTCGCAGGGAGATTATACTCGATTAAAGCGGTTTTGCGTGTGCCTGTTTCGCAGCCGCGCAAAAAAGACTGTGGATTACATGCGGAATTTTTCCCCAAGGTACAGGCGACGAACTTCTGAGTCTTCAGTCAACTCGCGCGGTGCTCCCGAGCGAAAGATCTTTCCGTCGGCCATTATGTAAGCTCGATCGGTCACGCCTAAGGTTTCACGTACATTGTGGTCCGTAACCAATATGCCAATGCTACGATTCCGTAAATAAAGTATGACATTTTGGATGTCGTCTACCGCTTTTGGATCGATGCCCGCAAACGGTTCATCGAGCAAGATGTACTGTGGTTCGGTCGCCAAGGCCCGCGCTATTTCGGTCCGGCGACGTTCGCCGCCAGATAACGCATCGCCACGCGTGTTACGCACGTGCGCAATACCAAATTCCTCAAGCAACTCTTCCAGCCGCGACAGACGTTCACGTCGTTGCAGGCCCATCGTCTCGAGGACCGCAAGAATGTTTTGTGCGGCAGTAAGTTTGCGAAATATAGAAGGCTCTTGCGGCAGATAACCAAGTCCCAGACGCGCCCGCAGATACATCGGCAACCGCGTGACGTCGCGATCGCCAAGCCGGACCGTACCAGCGTCAGGACGTTCCAGCCCAACGATCATGTAGAAGGTCGTCGTCTTGCCCGCGCCGTTTGCGCCAAGCAACCCGACGACTTCGCCTTTCTCAACATGGAGACCGACGTCATCGACTACACGACGTTTTCCGTATTTTTTTTCGAGGTGGACCGCGGCAAGCGCGGACGGTGAGGGTGTCTTCGTGACTGCTGGTGCTGACTTCGAACTGACAACGACCTCGTCGTTCGGCTGGCCTGCAATGTCGATCCCTTCAACACTCATTCAATCTTTAGCGACTTACTCTTTCTTGACCTTATGTACCGAACGGACGCGGCCTGACTGCGAACCTCTGACGTCATCCGCGATCACTCTACCGTCTCGCATATAGACCGTCAATCGACCACCTTCGGTGCTTCCCTTCTCGGTGTCTTCTACCCGCGCCGGAGTGCCTTTCAAAACCGCCACCTCATCGGCAGTCGTGTATTGCACCCAATCGCCCACGCCCTTTCTATTCGGCTGCGTCAGCACGACGCTTCGTTGGGCTATCGTTTTCTCAACGTCGCTCGACTCTTTGAACAGATAAACGTCGGCCACTCCGCTTGTAATGCGATCCGTGCCCTGGCGAATGTCGACATTAACTTCGTAGTGCAGGATGCGATTGAGATCTGAGTAAGACATCGACTCGGCCGAAGCAAAAACAGGAATTGTTGTGTTGGTACCTTCGACACGTCGGCGCGTGTTGTAGATCTGACTCTGCACGTGGCCATTTGCATCCATGCGCTTGTCGTTCACATAGATCGTCAACTTATCGCCGCGCACAAAGTTATCGTCCTGCCAGGCGCGTGCGTTGCCGGTGTAAATCGCAATGCCCGTGTCGCTGTGAAACTCCCCGCGATCGCCGACAACGTAGACTGGACTTTTGACTTTCGAGAAAGGCGTCGCGCCGTTAGTCTGCTCCTGGCTGTAGTAAGTAGTCGCCGTTTTCCCACGGCTGTAGGAAACTTTGCTCGTTAGATCCGAGTCGAGTTCAGTGCCTTTGGTACGTGCGCGTGAATCCCAAACGGTTGGTTCGCCGCCGCGCAACCGCACGGTGTTGTCTGCCGCAGTGTAAGCAATCGTATTCGCCACGCCGTTGCGATCGTTTTCATTAAACTTCGCGTCACCTTGCGCGTCCATTCGTTCAACGTCCTGCGTGTTTTGCGCGAAGAAGGCGGTCATTTTTTGCGATGTCAACGTGCGCGTGCCGCGGTCTTCGACTTTTTGCACCGGTTGAATCACTGCGGTCGCACCGCCGGTAGCATTAGCGGCGTGGGCAATGTTTCCGGTTTCAAAGAAGTCGCAATCAATACGCGGCGCCTTAACTGTTTTGGTGTCGGCGGCAGCGTTTTTGATTACTGGATCTACAAACAATTCCGCGTTGCCCACGGCCTCAGCCCGATCAAGATCCCGACCGCTAAGCCGCCAGACCAGCTTTACCGCGTCAGCGGTCAAACGTTTACTGGCAGAACGTGGATCGCTCAATCTCGACTTCGGCGCGGACAGATCAATCACCGACCGGCCCTCGGTTCGCATCTGCTTGAGAAGACTACGATCTCCTTGTGCCTGAAAATTCACTTCAATGAGGTCCGCTCCGGTAATCTGCAAATCCGAATCCGAGTCGAGCGTTTTGCCCCCGGCGTTCTTCATCGCCACAGCGTGTTCCAATCGCTGATCACCATCGAAGAAGAAATCCATGTCAGTAGAATGAACTTCTGCTGCGCGACCTTCTTCCATCGTGCGCAGATAAGAGTTGGTTCGCACTTCCAGCTTTTGCAGCTTCTTCTGGTCGGTCAGAGTTGCGTAGAGATTCTCGCCGCTCATGATATCGCGCTCCTGCTCAGCGGTAACGCCGCCGGAGAACGACATTTTCATCGACTCCTGCTCAAACAACGCGTGGGCAGACTTAATCGTAACCGGTCGCGAGCGAGTGGAAGGTTTGGCTGGCGGCGTCTTCGGCGCCTCGGGCGTTACTGTGATCTCGACATCCTTTTTCAGCTCGAGCTTCTTCGTTTTCGACTCAACGATTGCGCCCGTGGAATGGCCCGTAACATTTTCTCTTTCAAACGAAATCGGTGCTTCGGTTTGAGCTATTTCGCTGTTCTGGTCGTAGGCAATTGACTCCGTGTGGACCTTTAACGAGTCTTTCGTTTCGATTTTCACATCACCGACGAAGGTAATAATCGAAGTCTTCGTGTCCCAGATAGCTCTAGTGGAAAGTATCTGGTCAGGCTTGTCCCCGGTCGGCGGATACACCGCGAGGTTGACCTTTTCAAGTTCATGATGGTCATCCATAAACGTGATATCGCGGTCCGCTCGCAACCAGATATAGAGCTTGTCGTTCTTCATCAACTTCTGCTCGTAACCGTCAACGATTCCCTTGACCTCTTTCGAGAGCGCCGGCGATTCCGACTTCATGGTCCACCGCGTCGTGTTGCGTAAACGGAAGTAAGACACTGCAACAAACACAATTGCGGCAACCAACACCGCCAGCGCGCCGACGCGTGCGACCACCGGGGCGCGGGCGCGCCAACCAATCGCAATGGCTCGTCTTTTAGTGATCTCTTGCATCTATAAAACTCTACGGCGGAGAATTGTCAGTCCCCAGTCGAGAGTCGGTAGTCTACAGTCAACTCCCTGGGGCTCCGCGTTAACAAAAATACGCATTTCTTTGATGCGAATCCTGGGTCATTTACTGTTCCACTTTTGACTGAAGACTGTGGGCTCAAGACTGTTAACTTGCTTTAACGTCCTGTACTGACAACTGCAAAAACGTCTCGCCCGTCCAGTTACTGGTCTCAATCGTATAGGCCATATTCACGCCGTTTCGTAATTCAACAAGCGACTCGGCCCCACTCCACCAGATCGTCTCCAACGGCTTTCCTTTCGGCCCGGCAACGTTGAACTTCAAATGCTTCTGTCCAATTAAACGCGGTTCAGACACGATGCACAAGTTGCGCGCTAAAAACACCGGACGCGGATTACCAGCGCCAAACGGCTCAAGCGCTTGCAGTTCGCCAACCAACTCAAACGAAACCTCCTGAGTCGGCAACTCCGCGTCAATGTAAAGGCACGGGAGCAAGTCTTCTGCTGTCAAGCAGGCTGCGGCGTGCGCGTTCAATCTCTGACGAAGATCACCAATTCGATCTGGTTTGATGGTGATGCCGGCCGCATGCGAGTGTCCACCAAACTTTTCGAAGAGATCAGCACACGAAGTCAAGCCGTTCAGCAGATGATACGGCTCGATGCTGCGACCCGAACCGTGCGCGACGTCGCCGTCGATCGACAAAACCACACAAGGCCTATTGATGCGTTCGACGATCTTGGAAGCCGCGATCCCGATTACCCCTCGGTGCCAGCCATCACCCGCTATCACCGCGACGTGCGAACTGGAAGCGCCTGAGGCGCCAGTCTCAAGTTCCGAGATCGCGAGATCAATAATCTGCTGCTGGACTTCTTTTCTTTCTCGATTGCGAGTGTCGAGATGAAGGGCGAGACGTTTTGCTTCGGCGAAATCTTTTGTGCTGAACAAATCGACAACGGCGCGAGCGGCGTCCATCCTGCCGGCTGCGTTTATCCTTGGCCCCAAACGAAACCCGATGTCGTAGGCAGTCATGGTTGACGAGTCACAACCCGCAACTTCCATCAGGGCGCGAAGGCCAGGATTCTTTGCCTTGGGAAGATCCTTCAAACCAAGCGCAACTATGGTCCGGTTTTCACCCGTCAACTTTGCAACGTCAGCGACCGTGCCAATGGCTACTACTTTCAGAAAACCCGCCACCTGGTCTTGTCGACCAAACTCACGAAAGAGTGCATCAACAAGCTTGAAAGCAACGCCCACACCGGCGAGGCTTTTGTCGGGATAGCTGCAGTCAGTCTGGTTGGGATTCAAAACAGCGTAAGCGGGGGGAACCCCCAGGTCGCCTTCGTCTGGCAGATGGTGGTCCGTGATGATGACGTCGAGGCCATTATCACGTGCCCAAAAGAGTGGCGCGTGTGCCCGAATGCCGCAGTCGACGCTGATTACAAGTTTGTAGTCTTCGGCGAGTGCCTTTTCCAGGGCTGCCTGTTGAATTCCGTACCCTTCAGTGAACCGATGCGGGACGTGAAAGCCGGTCTTGGCGCCGAGCATTCCCAGCGCTCGCAATAACACTGCAGTACCAGTGGTGCCGTCGACATCGTAGTCGCCATAAATGAGAATCCGTTCGCCCTGCTCGATGGCCCGCAACAAACGCGGCACGGCCTTACTCATGCCTAACATGAGATACGGGTCGTGGAGTTGATCGGAAGTTGGTTTTAGAAACCTTCGGGCGGATTCAGTTTCGTCGCAGCCGCGCGCTAAAAGCAATGCAGCGACTATAGGCGAGACGTCCAGAGCGCGGGCGAGCGAGGCGACACGTTGCGCGTCTTGCTCTCGCACAATCCAACGTTTGGCACTCATGTGAGGCTCATCAAATACGTCAATTGATCCAAAATCTCATTCAGCAAACCAGCCATTTTCGTCCAGCAGTTTAACACCGATCCGGTGGCGGCCATCAATCGGATCTGTCCAGGCGCCGTTTACTTCCGCAGTGAGTTCGCGTCCAAATGGAGGAGTCAGTTTTACCGTCGATCCTAACGGGACCTCCGCGTCAAGGAGAATTGTCGCGCCGGCTCTACTAATCTTCACAGCCTGGGCTTGAGCTTTGAAAGATACTCCTGCTGAATTCTTTCCTTCTACGCCGAGAGCAAATTCTACAGGGACTCTTGGGCTCCGCGGCCGTTGCGAGGACACAGTCGCACCTCGGAAATTCTTATCAGTCATTTATTGTCACCACCTATTGAAAAATAGTGCGAGACCTCGCACTTAGGGTCGGGAGGAAGAGGGGCGACGACAGTCTAACTGAAACCCGAATACTTTGGATAGCAATTTGATTCTGGAAGTGTTGTAGCTGCTTCCAGAGAATCAATTTCCTCGGAGTCGTGATTGCTAAGTCGTGGCTGAAATGTATCCGCCAAACAGCGCGAGCAAAATTACTGCGCCAACGCCCAAGCGGTAAACAATGAAGACTCCGGTTGAATGTGTACGGAGGAAGCGAAGCAGGAACCAGATCGAAGCATAACCAACCAGACCAGACACGATTGTCGCCACGGCCAAAGGAACAAAGCTTCCGGACGGCAGCTTGTGAATCGCCTCCTTCAGCTCGAGTAGACCACTCGCGGCGATGGCCGGCATGGAAAGCAAAAACGAAAAGCGGGCGGCCGTCTCGCGCGTCTCACCAGCGAACAAACCAGCCATGATGGTTGATCCGGAACGACTTGAACCCGGAATCAGCGCCAATACTTGCGCACTACCGACGGCAAGCGCATCACCCACCTTGAGGTCGGCGAGCACTCGTTGCCGCTTTCCAACTAACTCGGCCAGCGCCAGCAGCAGAGCAACAACAATCATCATCGTAGCAATTAGCCAGAGATTCTTGGTGAAGGCTCCCTCGATCTGATGTTTGAAAAGTAAACCGACGACAGCAACCGGCAAGGAACCAATGATTACCAACCAACCAAGCCGAGCTTCGGTTGAAAGTCGATTTCCTGGCTGAGACTGTTTGCCGCTGAGTAGCGCCAGATGATCAACTACAAATGCGCGCGTGATGTTAACGATGTCGCCCGCGAAGTAGATCAAAACGGCCAGCAGCGTACCGAGCTGGACCACGGCAATCGTCGCGGTAGTCTGTTGTGCTTTTAGCGTCGCGTCTACACCGTCGTAAAGGCCAATCAGTCGCGAAGCGAAAATGAGATGAGCGGTTGAGCTAATGGGAATGAATTCGGTTACCCCCTGAACGATGCCGAGGATGATGGCTTGTAAGATTGTCATTGTTGTTAATGAGAATTTGTGCTTGACGCTTTGTGCTTTGAGCCTGAGTCGTTGTTAGCGGACGATGTCCTCTTGCGCGAAGCACAAACTACTAAGTACAAAGTTCAAATCTCCCTTTATTCCCTGAATGAATTCGCTTTTGAGATCTGGTCGTACACCTTAATCGGCATGATCAATCCCAGGCGTACGATGGTCGCCAGTTGCCACGGGAAAGAAAAACGTTTCCGACGTTTCTCGATCGCGTTCGCCATTCTCTGCACCGCATCATCAAGCTCGAGCAGAAACGGCATCTTGGCGCCCCTTCCCGAAGTCAATGGTGTCTTGATAAAACCCGGGTGAATTATGGTGACGTCGATGTGTTTTGACGCGAGATCCAATCGCAGGCTCTCAAAGAGCGCGGAGACTGCGGCCTTACTGCCACAGTACGCCGCCGATTTCGGCAAACCGCGGTAAGCTGCCAAACTCGAGATGGCGACCAAATGTCCACTGCGACGGGCCACCATCGAAGGCACCACGGCAGCCACGCTGTTGATGACTCCAATCACGTTGACATTAACTACGCGCGTCATTTCTGCAGCTTGCATTTCCGCCGCGTGTCGCGTGGCGCCGATTCCCGCATTGGCGATCAGTATGTCAACCGGTCCGAACCCCGCGGCCAGTTTGTCTGCAACCGCTTTCATTGAGTCTGCATTTTGAACGTCGCCAGGCAGTGGCAGCGCCTGGCCGCCATTCGCTTCAATTTCGCGAGCAATTTCTTCAAGCAAGTCGGCCCGTCGCGCCACCAGGCCAACTTTCGCTCCACGTTTCGCAAGCTCCAGCGCCAAGCCACGGCCAATCCCCGACGAAGCGCCGGTGATCATTACGACTTTGTTGTTGAAATAGGGTTCCACTGTGAATTTGGGGCTTTGAACTTTGTTCTTTGTATTGGCGGCAAAGATGTGGTGAGTCCGAATAGTATTTCTACGAACAAAGCACCAGGAACAAAGTTCAAAGAACAAAACTCAAAGTTCAAAGACCAAAGACCAAGCCCGTCTTATACCTGTACCAGCACAGGCAGAATCACTGGCCGGGAGCCAGTTGATTTTTGAATGAAACGTTTCAGTTCCACGCGCACATGTTCCTTCAGTAGCCCCTCGTCGCCAAGAGTTTGCCTCGATGCCCCTGCGATCGAAGCAGCCACAACTCTGCGGGCGTCAGCTAACGCGCCATTCGCTCCGTCAAAACCACGAACCCCGCGCGTAACTATTTCCGGATCGCCGATCACTTCTCCGGTTTCCGCATCAACGGTAACGATCAACGTGACCAAACCTTCGTAGGCCATCTGGCGACGTTGCTTCACCGTCTCGCCGGTAATCTCTTCAAAGCCGGTATCGTCAATAAACGTGCGCGGCACTTCGCGTTTCTCGACTACCGTCGCGCGCTCGCCATCCAGTTCCAAGACGTCGCCGTTTTCAATCAGGATAATATTTTCTTCGCGATAGCCAAGGTGGTTCTTCACAAACTCCTTGTGGCGAAACAACATGCGATACTCGCCGTGAATCGGCACCACAAACTTGGGCCGCACCGCCTCAGTCATGATGCGAATGTCTTCCTGCGACGCATGTCCACTGACATGTACCAACCGGCGCTTTTCCTCGATGATGTTAGCGCCACGCTTGTAAATCATCCCAATCATTCGCGAAATCAGACGCTCATTTCCCGGAATGATTCGCGCAGACAAAACCACTGTGTCGCCTTCATCAATCATCATCCCTTTGTAACTTTGCGACGCCATCTGCGAAAGCGCCGCGCGCGATTCACCCTGCGAACCAGTCACCAGGAACACGATCTGATTGTCGCGCGCTTGTTTCGCTTCGTTCAGTGGAACCAGCAGTCCATCAGGAATATCGAGATAGCCCAGGCGATCAGCAATCTCGACGTTCTTCAGCATCGACCGCCCCAGCACGCAAACCTTGCGGTTAAACTGCTGGGCCGTATCCAACACGATCTGCAGGCGATGAATCGATGAGGCAAAAGCAGCGACGATAATTCGGCCGCCGGCTTCGGCGAAAATTTCCTCAAACGCAGGGATGACGGCGCGCTCTGACGGCGTGCGACCGGGCACCGTAGCATTAGTCGAATCTGACAAAAGCGCCAGCACGCCTTCCTGTCCGTAACGCCGGAACGATCGCAAATCGATCGGTTCGCCAATCACTGGCGTTTCATCCACCTTGTAGTCGCCGGTGTGGATGATCGTCCCGACCGGCGTTTTGATGGCTAACGAGAAACAGTCAACGAGCGAATGCGATACGCGGATGAATTCAATACTGAACACGCCAACGTTAATGACGTCGCGCGGCTCAACGCGATGCATCAAGGTGTCGCCCAGCAGGTCATGTTCTTCAAGCTTGCTCTCGGCGAGTCCAGCGGTGAAGTGCGAACAATAAACAGGTACGTTGAATTTTTTCAGAACGTAAGGCAGCGCACCGAGATGATCCTCATGGCCGTGGGTGAGGATGATAGCTGTAATGTTCTCGCGGTATTCTTCGAGGAAGTCGAAATTAGGAATACAAACGTCGACCCCGTAGGCCGTCTCTTCGGGAAAGCCCATGCCCGCGTCGAGGATTAGCATTTCGTCCTCGTAGCGCACAGCCATGCAATTCATTCCAAACTCGCCGATGCCGCCGAGCGGAATGATCTCCAACACACTACTCACGTGCAGTTTTGACTCGACTCTCTTAGACGATTTTGCGTAAGCGTTTCGGGGACGAAAAGCAACGCAGTATAGCACGCAGAAACAACGAAAGAGCGACCCGGGCGCTTCCCACCTGCTCCGTCCGGGGACTGGTACGAATAAGCCGAGGGGAGTATTATTCGGCTAATGACCCTTGCCCAACGCCCCGGGCAATCAAATTCCGCCGTCATGCCCCTGACAGCTAAAGAGGTTATGACTACCATGTCCCTTCCTCAAATGAGTCTGGCGATGACTGAAGATAAGCGCCAACACGGGCGTGTCTCAATTGTGATGGAAGCACTCTGGGACGGGTCCTCCACGAGATCACAAGCTCGCACAACTGATATCAGCGAAGGTGGTTGTTTTATCGATTCGCTCGGTCAGGTTGCGGTTGGTGAGCTATTGAATATCAGGTTGTTGTCGCCTGGCGGCGAATATATCTCCGTGGAGGCTGAAGTGGTTTACCAAATGCCGCGCTTTGGCTTCGGCGTTCGATTTACGCGAATCTCCGACAACGATCAGCAGCGACTCAAAGAACTGATCGAATCGCGGAGCTACTAGCCGGAACTCCTCCCTTCACTCAACCAGAAACTTCACGCGCTGAACTGTGCTCGACTTGGCAACGTTATCAGTTGCCGTTAATTGCAAGACATACGGCCCAGGACGCAGCGTACGCAGCGAAATCTCCGCCGCGAAAGGGATTCGCGTTAAGTCGTCGATTCCTTCGGTCGCAGCCTTCACCAACGGTCCGGTGATAATGGGCTGGTCGTCGTGAAAAATAATCGTCTGCAGTGAAATGTCAGGCTTTGCGCCTCCATTAGAGCGGGCGTTGTAGATTGACGCGAAGAAGCGGAGGCGCGAGTCTGACGTGAAGTGATGATTTATACTAAGCGGGATTCTGGGATCCGCCTGTTGCGGTTGTTTCCGCTCGCCCACAAAAAGACTGCTCATCGCAATTCGTTTTTCAGAAAGATCGGGAACCGTCACCCATTGCCAGGCGCTGCCGACCGCACCCGTTTTTTGATCGCGCGCCGCCACCCGCACCTGATACAAACCAGGCTTCGTCTTGACTTCGGTCGTTTGGCGGATCGAGGCGGCAGTACCAGGCGACGCCTCTGCATTCAATTGTCCTCTGAAACTGGCAACGGTTTTCCCATTGTCGTTTAAGACAACCCCAATGAGATCGAGCGTGTGCGTCTGTCGATCGTCGGGCACGGCAGCGAAGAGAGACGCGATGGAGATCTCGGTGCCAACCATTATCTGCAACCCGTCGGGCGTGTCCGAGAACCTGGCGTTAACAGAAATCGGAACTTGAGCGACCGGGTAAGATTGCGATAGTGCTTCAGAAATTTTCTGGTTGGCTTGAGCCGCGTTCGCGACCGGACTCTGTTCCAGGGTCGTGCTCGGTGCAGGGGCGGCGCCTTTTCCCGGTTTAGTAGCAGTGGTCGCCGCAACTGATTCCGTCGCGGTAGTCATATAGCTCTTGTGCACGCGCACCGTGTATTCCGGGTGATCTTTAACTGCGAGCCGTATCTCCTTAAACGATTCCGTTTTTTGTGCGGCGGTTTCTGGTCGCCAGGCAATCAAGTAGTACTCCGAAGTTTCATTGAGCCCCGTCTTGATAGCGGCACTGATATCGTTGGAATTGAAAAGCGCGCGACCACCCGTGTCGACGGCGAGCGTATACAGCGGCGCTTGTAAATCTTGATCGTTGCCCGCGCGCGGAAGATTCATTGGCATGCGTGAGCCTTGCCGTAAGTCGCTCTTGGCGTCTGGGTACTGCGAGCCCAAACCGCTGGCCTGAATTGAATAGATAACTGCGCCGGCGCGCTGAGCGGCGCTGGTTACCTCTTTGAGTTTTTGCGACTCGCCGGCAACGTTTTTATTCAGGTAGAAGCCATCGGAGAGAACAAAGATCAGTTTGTTGCCCGGCAACTCCAGCGTCGAACTCATTAGGTAACGAAGAGAAGCGAACGCCGAAGCAGTAACTGAAGTGTACTGGCTGAGGATATTGCGCGCGCGGGCCCGCACGTGCACCTCTGCTATTCGACGTCCCTGTTCGCCTTTCATGTCCGCCATCGCTGATGCATTCGGGCCGCCCACTGCGCCACCTGGTCCGCTGGGACCACCAGCATTAGGAATCTTGTCCCCCTCGCTCATGTGCTGAACAGCATCGGCAAAATACATTTCGACGTAATACTTCAAAACTTCCGAGTTGTTGTATTCAATCGAGAGCGCCTGGTAGGGAGCCATCGGCGGACGTTCATCGTCGAATATCGGCGACTGCCTCTGTTTTAACCTTTCGACTGCCGCATGCAACACGTCTTTGTTGTCTGTGACTTGTTGAAGGAATCCAACTTGTCCGCTGGCAGTTGTAATTAGCGCGCGGTCGTTCTGTCCCATCGACTCGTCGATGAACTTTGAGATTGCCCCGCGGACGCGATTCACGCTTTCCTGCGTAAGGTGGAGATCATCAACAAAGAAAATCAAAGTACGGCCGTAGACTGAACTCTTTGGAGCATTCGCGGCCACGTCCGGCGTCGCGCCACTCCGGCGCGCAGCTTCCAGTTTCACGGCTTCGGCTGAGGTGCCCGCGGTCACGCGATCAAAGAACGTGATTGGCTGAGGCTTGCCATCGATTAAGAGTTGAAACTGATCGCGCTGTAGACCATCAACGAAGTGTCCTTGCTTATCAAACACCATCACCGGCGACTGCACGAGTTCGGTGTTAATTCGCAGGACTTCAACATCCTGCTTGGCGCCTATATCGGTCTGCGCCTGAGCGTAAGCGAAGATGCTCGCCATCACCAGGCCAGCTGCGGCGCAAATGAAAGGAGACTTAACAACCAGACGCAACTTCATAATTGTCTGCCTTCCTGTCTGTGAAGAAACCCGACTTTCACTGGCGGGGAAACTGCCTGCGGAAGCGATAGTGCGGCGTCATTTTACTCTCAGAATTGCAAATCCCGAAGTTCTTTTGCAACCAATTTCGTGGTCCATTTTCGGAACAGAAATCTTTACACGACTAGCCTGGCCGCCACACCTCAGTGCCAATTGTGATTCTCAATCCACCACAAACCTGAGGCGCTGGCTCGAACTCGTCTTGGCAACATTGTCCGTTGCCGTCAGCTCCAGCAGATAGCGCCCCGGTTTTAGAGTTCGCAGCGAAATCTCAGCTGCATACGGCAAGCGCGTCAAATCGTCGACTCCTTCAGTCGCTGCACGCACAACTGGTCCTGTAAACACCGTCTGGTCGTCGCGAAAAATTCGCGTTTGTATTGAGACGTCAGGCTTCGCTCCGGCTTCCGATCCGCGGGCAGCATTGTAGATTGAAGCAAAGAAGCGAATGCGAGAATCCGGCGTGAAATGGTGATTGATACTTAGCGGTACTCTCGGATCGGAAGCTTCCGCGCGTTTCCGATCGCCTACAAATAGACTGCTCAGCGCAAGTCGCTTTTGCGTCAAGTCAGGAACGGTGACCCACTGAAAAGCACTCCCGGTCAAGCCACTTTTTTGGTCACGCGCCACTACCCGCACCTGATACAAGCCGGGCTTAACTTTCAAATCAGTCGTCTGGGAAATCACAGAATTCGCAGCTGCCGGAGCCCCCGCATTTAACTGTCCTTTGAAACTAGCGACTGACTTTCCGTTGTCATTTAGCACAACCCCCAGCAAATCGATTACACGGGTTTGCCGATCGGCCGCGGCAGCAAACAGTTCGCTGGTCGAGATTTCAGTTGCTACGGAAATCTGCTCACCCTGATCCGCAACGTCCGAGAATCTGGCGCTCAGGGAGGTCGGCAATTCTGAGATCGGATTCGATTTGGAAAGCGTTGCCGAAAGTTTTTCGTCGACAGCCTTTTGGCCCACGGCAACTCCCGCGGCATTCGCTGCTGGCGGCGATTCTGCGTTGCCCGACTTCGCTGAAGCGACATTCTTCGCTGCAGCTGTGAGATAACCCTTATGGACGCGGACGGTCAACTCAGGGCGATCCTTGACCCTCACCTGAATTTCCTTGAACGACTCCGCGGCTTGTTCCGCGCCGTTCGGGCGCCAGGCGATTAAGTAGTATTCCGATGTTTCAGCCAGAGCCTGCTTGATGCCCGCATCAATGGAATTAGAGTTAAAAAATGCGCGGCCACCGGTGTCGACCGCCAGCGTGTAAAGTGGCGCCTGCAATTCCTGGTCGTTTCCTGAGCGGGGTAAGTTCATGGGCATGTTGTGACCCTGACGCAGATCAGTTTTGGCATCCGGGTACTGCGAACCCAAACCGCTAGCCTGGATTGAATAAATAACTGCACCGGCTCGCAGCGCGGCGCTCGTGACCTCATTCAGTTTTTGCGATTCACCCGGCACATTTCGATTCAGATAGAACCCGTCAGAGATAACAAAAATTAGTTTACTGCCTGACAATTCCAGGGTGTCGCTCATTAGATAGCGCAACGCTGCAAATGATGACGCCGTAATCGATGTGTAGTGATTGATAATATTTCGCGCGCGGGCCCGCACGTGAATTTCGGCAATCCGACGTCCCTGCTCACCCTGTGCCTGGGCGATCGCCCCGGCGTTCTTGCCGCCCTGCGGTGGGGGACTTTTGAACATGTTCTGCACATAATCGGCGAAGTAGATTTCAACGTAGTACTTCAGAACTTCAGAGTCGTTCCGCTGAATCGAAAGCGCCTGGTACGTAGCCATCGGTGGGCGCTCATCATCAAGCACTTCTGCATACTTCGACCTGAGCTTTTCAGCGGCGCCGTAGAGCACCTCCTTGTTGTCGGTCAACTGTTGCAGAAACCCGAGATTCCCGCTGGCGCTAGTTAGTAACGCTCGGTCATTCTGTCCCAGCGAAGCGTCAATGAATCTCAACAGCGAGGCGCGAACGCGGCTAATGCTTTCGGAGGAGAGATGAAAATCGTCGACAAAGAAAATCAGAGTGCGTCCGTAAACTGAGCCTTTGGATCCAAGCGCAGCAGCTTGAATCTTTGTGCCTCCTTTGCGTGCCGCTTCCAGCTTCACTGTCTCGGCCGCGGTTCCGGCTGTCACTCGATCAAAAAAAGTAATGGGCTGCGGCCGGCCATCGACCAACAACTCGAATTGTTCGCGCTGCAGGCCGTCGACAAAATGTCCCTGTTTGTCGAACACCATTACCGGCGACTGCACCAGTTCGGTGTTAATTCGCAGCACATCAATGTCCTGCTTCTCAGTTGGTGTTTGGCCGTAAGCCGACCATGCCCCGGCCAAACAGAGCAGTAGACAAACCAGCGGCGCGAACGTGTTATTCAGTTGCCGTGTTCTCATTGCGATATGTCTCCCTCGTTGGCGGAGAAATGACTCTAGTCGGCAGGGAGAATGCCAGGCTGGTTGCGAAGTGCACGATCGGTACCCGGTTATTTTACTCCTACATTCTGAAATCGAGTACCGCATTTAGCTCCTCAAACGCAGTATGCCCGTTGCTCGTCATGTCAGCGCGACCCTTTTCGCAAATGAGCTTTTCGGCTATGTTTTCCGCATGACAAAGCACAAATCGAACTTCCTGGTGGCCATCGCACTGATTCTGTTCGCGGCGACGGCCGCGTTCGCTGTCCCCAAAACCATGCGCCTGGACTACTACCACACCGGTAACTCCAAGCAGGAGTTTTTCAGCAACGACCGCGTTGTAGTCGAACCACTGGCCTGGCCGGGCCACCCGGATAAGGCCATCGACGACACCAACCTCGGCAAATATTTTTTTGCAGTCCGCGATCAAACGACGAAGCGCGTGCTTTACTCCCGAGGGTTCGCATCGATCTTTGGCGAATGGGAAACAACTGACGAAGCGACGACGGCGATGCGAACGTTCAGTGAATCGCTGCGCTTCCCTTCACCGGACGCTCCGGTAGAGATCGTCATGAAAAAGCGTGACGCGAAAAACGAATGGCGTGATATTTGGACCACGACCATCGATCCCAAGGATATGTTCATCGATCGCTCGGTCGTTCGGGCCCCGGCGCATTTGATTCCTATCCAGAAAATGGGCGACCCGGCAACTAAGGTCGACTTTGTAATTCTTGGCGACGGCTACACCGCGCGCGAATTACCGAAGTTTCAACGTGACGCTCGGCGCTTAACGGAAGTTCTCTTCTCGACCTCGCCTTTCAAGGAGCACCGGAAAGAATTTAATGTTTGGGGACTGTGCCCGCCGGCTTCGGAAAGTGGCGTCTCAAGGCCCTCGACTGGCGTTTATCGTGACTCGCCGCTCGGCGCTGCTTACGACACGTTTGGTTCTGAGCGTTACGTGCTGACCTTCGACAACCATTCGTTGCGACGTGTCGCGCAATTTGCACCTTACGAGTTCATCGAGATTCTCGTTAATAATCGCACCTACGGTGGCGGAGGTATTTTCAATCTGTACAGCACCGTCGCCGCTGACAATGCCTTCGGAAACTACGTCTTCGTTCATGAGTTCGGGCATCACTTTGCTGGTCTCGCCGACGAGTACTACACGTCGTCGGTTTCTTATGCGCCTTCCGCCGAACGCGTGGAGCCGTGGGAACCAAATGCGACTGCCTTACTAGACCCGGCAAACCTGAAGTGGCGGGATTTAGTTACAGCGAACACGCCAATTCCTACGCCCTGGAGCAAGGACGAGTTTGAAGCTTACTCACGTGACATCCAAAAGAGACGGGCACAACTTCGCAAAGACAAACGACCGGAAAGCGAAATGGAAGATCTGTTTCGTGAGGAGCTGAAACACGAACAGGCGATGTTCACGAGGGAAAAATACTGGGGACAGGTGGGCGCGTTCGAAGGTTCGATCTATGAAGCGAAGGGCTACTATCGTCCCGAGGTCGACTGCATTATGTTCACGCGCACAGATCACTTTTGCGCCGTCTGTAAACGCGCGATTGAACGGATTATCAAGCAGTACTCTCGGGGTTAGCTTTAGTTCTTCAGCCAGGCAGGTGTGATCACCACCTCGAGTACAAATTTGCCCGAGCGCAGATTTGAACCCATGGTGTGTTGGAAGACCTCAATGACGTAATCGCCGCTCTCTGCAAGGTCTGCATTCATGATGATGCCACCCGGTCCACCGTCACCTTCTCCATTGGGAGACTTGACGGTTCCACCCATCGTCAGTGTCTTGGTCATCGGAATGATGTTGACGATCATGTGATCTCCAGCCTTGGCTTTGATCACATAGCTGGGGCGATCATTGCTCGGAGTAAACTGACCGGAAACTTGAGCGCTAATCGCGCCGACAGAAAATTTGACGCGTTGTGGCGCGGGAGCGGGGGCGTGTGCGCGAGCAGACTGCGACATTGCCATTGCAGGCAGCAAAAGAACAGTGACGATCACCGCGACAACCAGCGAGCCAAATCTGAACCACATCGAACACGTTGCCCGTGGTTCTTCGAACTTGTGGACGCGGGTTTTCTTGTTATCAGTTTCCATGTAATCTCCTCCGGCTATTCACGCTTTTCGTCGCAAATACTATCATTTCGCCAGCACAGGCAGAACAATGTCAGGCTATCCCCCGCCAGCACCACTCAAAAAGTTTCTCAAGCCCTTTGATCACGCAATTCAGGAGCTGGCGCTTGAACTGCGCGCGTTGCTCCTGGAAGAGATTGCCCCGTGTCATGAAAATATTTATGACGCCTACAGCGCGTTGGCTATTGGCTACGGGTCGAGTGAGCACCTAAGCGACAATGTGTTCCACATCGCCGTTTACAAAGACCACGTCAATCTCGGCTTCAATCAGGGAGCAAGTCTTGACGATCCGAAGAACATTTTAGAAGGGGCAGGCAGTCAGATTCGCCACATCAAGATTTGGCGAACGGACGATCTGGAGAGGCCTGAGCTTCGGTCGTACATTCGTCGCGCGCGGCGAGTGGCGCTTGACGATGCGCGTAAACTGGGTGAAACAAGTGAGGCGAAGAAGCGCAAGCCGGCAAAGTATCGCTTCGGCCCACCGACCGAAGCCGACGGCGTGATTTCGGTTGTGAAGGCAATCTATCCCAAGCGGCGGCGGCCGGATCAGGCAAGCAAAAAGCGTTAGGCGTGAATCTAATTCCGCCTGTCACACGTATATTGTGCGGAGGAATTATCAAATCATGTTGAAGTACTTATTTCTTGTTAGTTTTTTTGGTCTGGTTCTTTTTGCATTGATCTCTTGTAGTTTTGCCAGTGCCTCAGCGACGGCGATTCCCGATCCTGCTGTCGACGCTCCGCTCGCAAATGCGAAGAGTCAGCAAACCGCGGTGCTGGCTGGCGGTTGCTTCTGGGGCGTTGAAGCAGTTTTCGAACACGTAAAGGGTGTCACGGAAGTGAAGTCAGGTTACTCCGGCGGTTCACCGGCGAATGCCGAATATGAAAAAGTCGGAACCGGCGAGACTGGTCACGCAGAGTCGGTGCAAATTACGTTTGACTCATCACAGATTTCCTACGGCCAACTTCTCAAAGTTTTCTTCTCCGTAGCACACGATCCCACCGAGCTGAATCGTCAGGGCCCTGACTACGGCACGCAATATCGTTCAGCAATTTTCTTCGCAAACGACGAACAAAAGCGTATTGCCCAGGCTTACATTGAGCAACTCGACAAGGCGAAGGTCTTTCCGCAGAAGATCGTGACGCAGGTTGCGCCGCTGCAGTCGTTCAGCGAGGCTGAGTCGTATCATCAAAACTACCTCGCGCTTCATCCGGACGAACCGTATATCGTCATCAACGACATGCCGAAACTGGAGAACCTGCATAAACAACTTCCCAAATTATATCGAGACAAGTGATCGAAGGTTGGGAGTAGAAGTGGTGATAAGATTCTAACCACCATGAGTAAACCCCTGCCCTCGATCTTCGTGGGACACGGCAATCCCATGAATGCCGTGCAGACGAATCGCTATTCCGCAGCCTGGGCCAGCATCGGCCATTCGCTTCCGCGACCGTCTGCAATCCTTTGCGTCTCGGCCCACTGGTATCTTCCTGGCGTCGCAGTGACGGCGATGCCGGCGCCGCGCACGATTCACGATTTTGGCGGCTTTCCGCGCGAGCTTTATGAAGTCAAATATCC
The DNA here is from genome assembly GCA_035472495.1 of Pyrinomonadaceae bacterium. Taxonomy (GTDB): domain Bacteria; phylum Acidobacteriota; class Blastocatellia; order Pyrinomonadales; family Pyrinomonadaceae; genus PSRF01. Next base: position 158,085 of record DATIPD010000016.1, read on the forward strand.
GGCACCTGGCAGTCCGCAATTAGCCCACCGCATCAAAGATTTATTGTCGCCGCTCCGAGTTGAGCTCGATGAAGAATGGGGCCTTGATCACGGCGCCTGGTCAGTACTTCGTCACCTGTTCCCGGCGGCGGATATTCCGGTTGTGCAACTGAGTATTGATGAAACACAAACGCCGGAGTTTCATTACCAACTGGGAACGCGATTGGCGCCGCTTCGCGATGAAGGCGTCCTGATAATTGGCAGCGGAAACATCGTACATAATTTGCACGCCTACGCGTGGGGCAAGCACGAAGCGGGACCGTTAGACTGGGCCATGCGCTTCGAGACGCAGGCGCGCGGCCTATTGCTCGATCGCAACGACGCACCGTTAGTTAATTACGAATCACTGGGACGTGATGCACTGCTGTCGGCACCCACCCCGGATCACTACCTACCGTTGCTATATGTTATCGGTTCGCGACGAGAGGAAGACGCCGTCACGTTTCCGGTTGAAGGCTTCGACGGCGGCTCAATTTCGATGTTGAGCGTCCTATTTGGATGAGCCGTGCGTTAAAGCGAGGCTTGGTCACCGCTTTCGGCCTGTTGGTCACAATCGATTTGTCTGGACTGACGCGGACGCTCAGACTGAGCCGCGCGCGCACAACAAGTTGGTGGAGGAAAATAATGAATTCGAATCGCGGTCATTTCCTGATGCTCGGCGCCGTTGTTCTCGTTTTGCTTTCGGTGCAGGCCAGCAATGCGAAAGACGATGCGGCGCGAGAGCGTGTGATCGCGGAAGTCACGCGCCTGGGCGGCAAGGTCGAGTTTGACGAAATCCTGGCAGCCAAACCGATCGTCAAGATCGATCTCCACAGCACCCAAATCACCAACGACGACCTCGGGTTTCTCGAACGCGATCGCAAGGCGTTAGCCAATCTTCGCTACCTCGACTTGCGCCTGACCAAAATCGGCGACGCCGGCGTTGCAAAACTCAAGAACCTTAAAAGTCTCCAGACACTCAATCTCTTCCGGTCACAGCTCACCGACGTTGGGCTAACCAACCTGAAGAAAATGACTCAACTGGAAACGTTGCTGATCGGCGGAACGAAAGTAAGTGATGTCGGACTTCCCTCCCTCCGTCCGCTCAAGAAACTGAAAAAACTAAGTTTGTTTCAGACGCAGGTCAGCGATCAAGGAATCGCCCAACTAAAGCTTCTGACCAGCTTGGAAGTACTTCTGATTACCGGTTCGAAGATTACTCCCGCCGGCGCTGAAGCTTTGCAAAAAGCCTTGCCCAAGGTTCGTTTTAGCGAAAACACATAGGTCCCGTTCTGCCTGCCCATAATCTGCCGACGCAAGTTCGTCAGCCTCAGCCCGTTCCTGACTCCAGAGCAAGCGGTTAACACTTCGAGTCAGCAACACTGAGGTTGATAAGTCATGAAAACTTCCTTTCTCGTCGCCACCCTGGCACTTCTTTTCCTCGGAATAGTTGGTTACGCGCAATGGCCCTCGCTGGATATTCCGCCGATTGAGCGGGTCACCTTCAGTCCGGTGAAGAAGACCATGCGGCCGTTTCGCTCTGATCAGGAGCTGGCTGCCTACTTCAAAGAGCTTGCTGAAAAGCAAAAGACGCGATTCAGAGGTCAGGCAGACTCGGTCGGCACCGTTGCCAACAGCGCTGCCCCTGCGCAAGAAGCACAGAAGGCGGGAGCTGTTAAAGACGAGTCGATCACCAACACTCAGGTGGCTGGAGTTGATGAAGGCGGCATCGTGAAAATGCACGGCGACCACCTCGTGGTGCTGCGTCGTGGCCGCCTGTTCACCGTGAGAGTTGGCGATGATACGCTACAGCCAATTTCAGCAACCGATGCTTTTGGGCCGGAGATTGATCCGGTCGGCACCTGGTACGACGAAATGCTTGTTTCGGAAGATACCGTTGCGGTGATTGGTTACAGCTACCAACGCGGTGGGACGGAAGTCGGGCTCTTCAGCATCAATGACGCGGGCAAACTTAACTATCGCTCCACGTATCACCTGCGTTCAAACGACTACTACTCATCGCGCAACTACGCGAGTCGTTTGCTTGGCAACAAATTGATTTTTTACACACCGCAGTACATTTATCCGGGCAGTGACGATCCGTTTGGCAGTTTTCCGGCGGTTCGCAAGTGGCATCGAGACGCGAAGCCAGAGGAGTTTCAGCGCATCGTCCCGGCTACGAAAGTTTACCGGCCCGAGCAAGAGCTCGACGGCTCGTACGGCACCGCCCTGCACACGGTTACGGTTTGCGATTTGGCAAACGGAGGTTTCGCTTGCGGTGCGACGAGTGTAATCGGTCCGCTGGGACGCGTGTTCTATGTTTCCGAGAATGCTGTGTACGTTTGGGTCAGCGATTGGAGACAACGCGAACAAGGACCGCGTTCCGATTCGATGGTTTATCGTCTGCCGTTGGACGGTTCCGGCCCGAGCGCGCTGGGAGTTTCGGGCAGCCCGGTTGATCAGTTTTCATTTCTCGAGAGTGATGATGCGCACCTCAACGTGCTGGTGCGTTCGAACAGCAGTGGCGACGGAATGTGGGGTGCTGAAGTTGCAGCCGGTGATGTCGCGTTGATGCGCGTACCGCTTGCGACTTTTTCTGATGGTCGCGATGTGGTTCCTTCGTCGAGCTATCACGCGCTTCCCAAGCCAATCGGCTACACGTTTCAAAATCGATTTGTCGGAAACCACCTCCTGTATGGGACCGGCAGCGGTTGGGGTGAGCCGGAACATAAAAATCAGTCCAGTCTTTTTGTGGCGAACTGGAGGGACGGCGACTGGCAAAGGCTGTTGCTGCCTCATGGAGTCGATCGCATTGAACAGATGGGCGACAACGCCGTCGTAGTTGGAACTAACGGTCGAGATTTAGATTTCACTTCAATACGTCTGGGCGAAATCGCGTCGCTTGCCGACACTTACTCGCGCAAAGACGCGTCGCAAGGTGAACTGCGAAGTCACGGTTTCTTCTACAAACCGAATGGGCCAAACTCCGGCACGCTTGGTTTGCCAATCAGCACGCCGGCGAGACCGGGTTATCGCCATTTGTTTGAAACTTCTGCTGCGATTCTTTTTCTGCGCAACAACAACCTGCATTTCGAAGAGGTGGGCGAACTCGCCGCGCGGTCGGACAAGGCTGTCGACGACGCCTGTCGCGCTTCGTGCGTCGACTGGTATGGCAATGCGCGTCCGCTGTTCTTTCAGGGACGTGTCCTGGCGCTGCTCGGTTACGAGATCGTCGAAGGCGCGATTAACGAAGGTCAATTGCGTGAGTTGCGACGAGTGAATTACGCGCCGGGGAGAGTTGCTATCTCTAGAGGGTGAACCAGCAGGCCGGTGCAGGAGCAGTGGGCAGGTTTCTGCTTCTGGTCCTGCACCTGCTCCTGCTCCTGCCCCTGCTGCTGCTACAATCCTAGTCCAACACTATGGACTGGGAAAACTTACCTTCACTAAATACTGAACGACTTCTCCTGCGCGCGCTTACGATTGACGACGTTGACGATGTCTACGCCGTCTTTTCCGACCACGAAGTAATGCGTTACTGGAGCACGCCAGCGCTCGCCAACAAAGAAGCCGCCGCGGCGCTCATCGAAGAAATTCAGACCGGCTTCGCTCAACAGCAATCGCTCAAGTGGGGCGTGGCGCTGCTTTCCGACAGCCGAGTTATCGGTACCGCTACCCTGTTTCGTCCCGATTTCACGCACCGCAGAGCTGAACTTGGTTATGCTCTTGGTCGCAAACATTGGGGCCAGGGCTATATGCACGAGCGCTCACAGCGGTTGTTGCTCACGCCTTCAACACACTTCATTTTCACAGGATTGAGGCGGACGTCGATCCACGAAACGAGGCTTCCATTAGAGCGCTTGAGCGCCTCGGCTTTCAGCGTGAAGGCTACTTACGCGAGCGCTGGCACGTTAGCGGAGAAACGCAAGACGCGCTGTTCTATGGTTTGCTGAAACCCGATTGGGATACAGCTCAACTGGCAACTTAAGATGCAACCCGATCTTCTCGTTAACCTACTCAAGCTGCCTTCGCTGGAACCAGCGCTGCTGGATCTGGAAAGAGCCAATGTTGTCGTCCGTCGTGCTCAACCTTTTGAACTGACCCCCGTGCGCGCATTTATCGAACGCGAATTCGCGGTGGCGTGGGCCGATGAAGTCAGCGTGGGTTTCGCTAACAAGCCAGTGTCAGTTTTTATCGCAACGCAGGACAAACAACTTGTCGGTTTCGCTGGTTATGAGTGCACGCGTCGAGGCTTCTTTGGACCGACCGGTGTGATTAAGGCGATGCAGGGAAGTGGTGTCGGCAGAGCTCTGCTGCTTCAGTCTCTCTGGGGGATGCGTGAGCTGGGTTACGTTTACGCGATCATCGGACGTGCCGGGCCCGCTGAGTTTTACCAGAAAACTGTGGGCGCGATCGTAATCCCGGACAGTGAACCGGGAATCTACACCGACCTGCTGGGTTGATATGAGCGACGCCGTCGACATTCCAGCAACAAAGCAATCGCACTCGCGAGTTGCTCCCGGACCAAAGGGCAGTCTCGTGCTTGGCGTCATGTCGGACTTCAGCCGCGACACGTTTGGTTTCATCGAACGCTGCCGCCGTTATGGAGACGTCGTGAGCATGCGTTTTTTGTACCTGACGGCCTACTTTCTCTATCACCCAAACGACATCGAGTACGTCGTTGCCACCAACGCCAAAAACTTTATCAAGTCACGCAATCAACGGTCGCCACTGTTTCAAAGGCTGGTCGGGAATGGACTGCTGACGAGTGAAGGCGACACCTGGAAGCGACAGAGGCGACTGGCGCAACCGGCGTTTCACCGTCCGCGAATAAATGCCTACGCTGTAACGATGGCAGACTACGCCGAGCGAACAATTGCCGATTGGCGTTCAGGTGAAACCCGCGACATCCATCGCGAGATGATGCGTCTGACGCTCGAGATTGTGGTCAAGACCCTTTTCAATGCCGACGTTTCAGCCGATGCGGAAAAAGTGGGCCAGGTGCTATCACGGATCGTGCATCCGTTTGCCGGCCAGGCTTCGTTGAAGTGGATTGTGGACAACCGGCTACCGACACGGACCCATCGTCAGTTCAATATCGATGCCCGCGAAATCGACGATATCGTTTTCAGAATCATCGATGAGCGACGGCGCAGCGGCGAAGATCAGGGAGACTTGTTGTCGATGCTGCTTAACGCCCGGGACGAAGATGGGAGTCAGTTGAGCGATCGCCAACTCCGCGATGAAGTGATGACAATATTCCTCGCCGGTCATGAAACAACGGCGCTGACGTTGTCCTGGGTCTGGTATTTGTTGGCCCAGAATCCTGACGCGGAAAAGAAGTTCCATGCGGAGATTGATGAAGTGTGTGAAGGTAGACTCCCAACCATGGACGACCTCGCGCGCTTGCCCTACACGGAAAAAATCGCCCGCGAGTCAATGCGTCTATATCCGCCGGCTTATGCGCTTGGGCGTGAGGCTGTGAACGATTGCGAGATTGGCGGATTCAAAGTGGGGGCCGGCACCCAGGTGTTTATGTTTCAGTGGGCGACCCAACGCGATCCACGTTTCTTCGACGAACCCAACCGCTTTTATCCCGAGCGCTGGACTGAAGAATTCAGCAACAGTCTGCCAAAGTATGCCTACTTTCCTTTCGGCGGCGGTCCGCGAGTTTGTATTGGAAACTACTTCGCAATGATGGAGATCATCCTGGTGCTGGCGACGATCGGACAGCGGTTTCGCTTTGCGCTCGCACCGGATCAGGAAGTGAAACTGATGCCCGCGATGTCGTTGCGACCGGCGGATGGGATCAGAGTTTTGGTTGAGAAGCGGTGACTGTTTGGAGTGCGTCGACCTGTCGGCGCTTTGGTCGGCGGCGACCTGTCGTAGCCTGGTTGTATCGAGAAGGCGGTGTCAGCAGCCGTCCGGGGAAAGCGGTGACAGGTCACCGCGCTCCAGGGAGTCGACCTCAATGCAAGACAAGCTTCAATCCCTAACCGCCAAACGTCGCGCTCAATTAATCGCTATTTGCCAGCGCCTCCCTGAGACTGAAGTCGACGTCGCCGGTGAGTCGCATCTGTCCTTCCGCATCCGCAAGAAAATATTCGCGTACTACCTGTTTGACCACCACGGCGACGGCATGATTGCGTTCTCTTGCAAATCGACGTTGAATGAACAGCGCCGTCTGGTGAAAGACGATCCGATTAGTTTCTTTGTCCCGGCTTACGTTGGGCCGCGTGGTTGGGTCGGGGTTCGCCTGGACCTTGATGAAGTGGATTGGGAAACCATCACCGAACTCGCGAAGCGTGCTTACCAGGACAGCGCCCCGCGGAAGCTGGCGGCGTTGGTGGAGTAGGAGCTTGCCTTGGTCTTGTCGGCAAAACACCGCACGTTATATTCTGATGCCAAGAACGAGTCTATTTAAGTGCGCTTGTTATCCGTGCCCACTCCTCGAGCGTCAGCGTTTCGGCGCGTCTCTGCAGTTCAACCTCGGCGCGACACAGTACGATGCTCGCGCCGCCGTGGGCCTTCACTATTTCCTGTAGTGGCGATGGCGAGCTTCGCAGATTATTCAAAATCGTCTTCCGTCTCTGCGCGAAACCGGCGCTCACCACCTGCCATAACAGCTCTTCCCTCTTAAGCGGTTCTTGAAGTTGATGACGCATGGTCAGCTTGATCACACTGCTCCACACCTTTGGCACCGGACGAAACGAGCCCGGTGCGACATCAAATAGTTTTTCTGTTTCGCAATGAGCCTGAACAAAGACCGAAAGGTAACCGCGGTCGGATGATCCGGGTTTTGCAGTGATGCGATCGACCACTTCCTTCTGCAACATCACCACCATCTCGGTTACGCAGCTACGTTGTTCGATCAACCGTTGCAGGATTGGCGTCGCGACGTTGTAAGGGAGATTGGCAACCACCCTGGTTTTCGCGGCCGGACGAATGATCTCGCAGAAGTTCACGGTCAACGCGTCGCTTTGCACTAAGCGAAAGTTACTGTGAGAAGCAAACGATTCGGTTAGCAGAGGAATCAGTTTTTGGTCGAACTCGATCGCGACCAGTGCACCGGCTTGTCCCAAAAGCTGCGCGGTAAGTGCGCCTCGCCCGGGCCCGATTTCAACAATTGTCTCGTCAGAAGTTGGGCTTAACGCCTTGACGATTTGAGAGATGATGCCTTGATTGATGAGGAAGTTTTGACCAAAACGTTTGGCAGGCGGCGGGACGAGCGCGGAGGGCTGAGAGTCGAGTGGCTTCTGGATCTTTTTCATCCTTCCGCCTTCATCCCGCATCTTTGTACCTGGGGTATCCGGTAATTTCGATGTCAGCCCCACGCGGATTCAGCTGAACATTTTCCAGTTGCACCGCATCGCTTAAGACGGTCGCCCCTTCGCCGGCGATTGCTGTCGGCGCATCGCCACTACCAATTATTTTCGGCGCGACAAAGAACGAAATCTTGTCGACTAACCCCGCATCAAGAAAACACCCGGCGACCGAAGCGCCACCTTCGATCAAGACACTCTGGATTGAACGCTTCCCTAATTCGTTCAAAACAGACAACGGATCTCGACCACCGCTTGCTTCTCTCACCAGCTCAACTTCTGCTGGCAAACTCTCGTTCGCGGTTGAACCGACTCCGGCAAAAACTATCACGGGAGACTGGCCGGCAGTCCGGGCTAGTTGCGAGTCACTTGAAATTGAAAGTTTCTCGTCCAACAAAACTCTAATCAAAGACTGACGCCGTCGCTTGCCCGAACGATCTGTCAGCAAAGGATCGTCGGTCTTTTGCGTTCCGGCGCCGATCAAAATTGCGTCGTACTCATGTCGTAAGTCATGAACGACCGCACGCGATTCTGGTCCCGTAATCCAGCGTGAATCGCCAGTGCGCGTGGCGATTTTTCCATCGAGTGAAGTCGCAAGTTTTAAATGGACGAACGGACGCCCGGTGCGAACGAAGTGTAAATATTTTTCATTGGCAGTCTCAGCTTCGCGCGCCAGGACGCCAACGCCGACTTCCACGCCGGCTTCGCGCAAGTGTGCAAAGCCTTTCCCGGAAACTTTTGGATTGGGATCTTCGTGAGGCGCGACCACGCGCGCGATGCCGGCGTTTAGCAAAGCAGCTGTGCAGGGCGCCGTGCGTCCGTGGTGTGCGTGCGGTTCAAGCGAAACGTACGCAGTTGCACCCTTCGCTTGTGAGCCAGCCTCCTCAAGAGCGTAAGTCTCCGCGTGCTTGATTCTTTCGTAGACGTAAAACCCCTCGCCGACAATCTCGCCCGCCGGCGTGGCGATGACACAGCCGACCAGCGGTCCCGGACTTACCTGACCGACACCATTCAGCGCGAGCTCGATTGCCCGCCGCATCATCCGCCGGTCAATTTCAGACCAACTCGTTGTGTTCTCAACCGCTGCAGTTATCTGATGTGCTGACATTCGCTGGGATACTACTCAAACAGACCGTTCACATAAAGCTCCGGATCGAAGACGACCAAATCGTCGACCTTTTCACCGATTCCGCAGTAACGAATTGGCAGGTTTAATTCGTGAGCAATGGCGACTGCGATGCCGCCCTTCGCCGTGCCGTCGAGCTTTGTTAGGACAATTCCAGTGACGCCGGCAACCTTGAGAAACTGGCGCGCCTGCTCCAGGCCATTCTGTCCGGTGACCGCATCAACTACCAGCAAGGTTTCATGAGGCGCGCCGTCGACCTCTTTTCCGGCGACCCGTTTCATCTTTTCGAGTTCGGCCATCAGGTTCGACTTGTTATGCAGGCGCCCGGCCGTGTCAACAATGAGCACATCGGCGTTACGCGCCTTCGAAGCCTTCAGCGAATCAAAAAGGACTGCCGCGGGATCGGTTCCCTGTTTTTGTTGAATCAGCGGAACACCGGTGCGCTCGGCCCAGATAGCCAGTTGGTCCGATGCCGCCGCGCGAAAAGTGTCTGCGGCGCAGATGAGAACCTCATTGCCCTCGGCCTTGATTCGCTGGGCCAGCTTTCCGATCGTGGTCGTTTTGCCAACGCCATTCACGCCAACAATCATCATCACGTACGGCGACACATTAGCAGCTATGCTCGCTTCAGAGGCGACACCCTGGTTTTCTGATTGGCGCAGGATTTTCAATAACTCATCCTTGATTGCCGCCTTGAGCGCGTCGAGATCGTTTATCTGTTTGCGCGCGACGCCACGACGAACTGTTTCCAGAATGTGTTGGGTGGTGAACACGCCGATGTCGGCGGCGATCAGAGCTTCCTCAAGTTCATCGAGTAGGTTTTCATCGATCTGCTTGAGACCCTGGAAAACGGTGTCCAGTCTCCCTGCCAGCGACTCCCGCGTGGCGGAGACGGCGCGCCGGAAGCGGGCCGAAAACTCCTGCTCGAGCGCGGCCTCCTGCGCCTGCAGCTCTTCCATCGAAAGGTTGAGACCAAGGACGGAAGTTGTAAACGCAGATCGAACTGGCGGGGGCTTGGCTGAAGACGCAGCCGCTGAAGCTTCGGTTTTCCTGGGTTGAATTTCAGTTTGCGTCGCCGGCGCTTTGGCGATTGGCGCTTCAACGGGAAGCGGCGTTGGTCCTGCGCCGGTTGGCACAGCTTCAATCATTGGCGCAGTGGAAGCTGGTTGCGAAGCACGAGGGTCAGAAGCTGACACGGCTTTCGCTGGAGCAGGCGTTTCGACTGCCGGAACATCAGACTTCGGCTCAGCCGTCGACTTAGGTAACGGCTCGTTCAGTTTAAGCGAAACAAACTGATCGCCACTCTTTCGTTTCCAGAAAAGACCCATAGATTTGATCCGTCAAAAATCCGACTTCAAGCGGAAATATTGATTATATGCGCAACAGCCGCGTCCTAACAAAAAGGGCGCGGCTGCTGGAAATCTGAAGCGATGAAATGATGACTGACTAAGAAACGAAAACTCTTTCCGGCTCGTTTGGTTCGGCAGAAGGAGGTTGCGGTTTTACGTTTGGCGTTGCGCGGCTTTTTAGTTTCACTGACCCCGGCCGGATTTGTCCTTCCTCGCAAGCGGCGACGAATGCTGCGACCACAGTCCCGTCGTAACGAGTGCCAACAAAATCCTGGATCCTGGCTACCGCAGCTTCAAATTTCATTGCCTGCTGATAAGGACGATCAGTGGTCATGGCATCGAAAGTGTCAGCGACCGAAACGATTTTCGCCATCAAGGGAATTTCGTCACCCTTCAGTCCCTGCGGATATCCCTGGCCATTTATCATCTCGTGGTGCATGTACATACCCGGCAGAAATTCCTTCATGGCCCGGATTTGCGACATGATCTTGTAGCCCTTTTGTGGATGACCCTTCATGATCTCGTACTCGTCATCCGTTAAGGCCGCAGGCTTCTTCAAAATATTGTCATCGATTGCGATTTTGCCGACGTCGTGCAGCAGTGCGCTGATTCTGATCTTTTCACATTCTTCGTCGCTTAGATCCATTCGTTGAGCAATCGCGACTGACATGCGCGAAACACGTTCTGAGTGACCGCGTGTGTATGGATCTTTACCGTCGATCGCGGCAGCCAGGCCTTTTACAGTTCCCAGAAACAGCTCCCGGTTTTCGTCGGCCGACTGTTGTAAGTCCTTGATGTAAGTTTCGAGCTGATCAGTCATCAGGTTAAAAGAGTCTCCCAGATGACCAAGTTCAGTTCGGCTCTTCACTTCAATGCGTTGCGAAAAGTCGCCCGACGCAATTCGATCGGCGCCCACCGCTAAATCCTGAACCGGCTGCGTAAGTTTCTTCGCAAAGAAAAATCCAGTTAACACGGTCAGCATTGCGGCAACTAGACTGATCCAAATGATCTGCTGACGCATGTCCTTTACCGAGGCCAGCGCTGCTGACTCATCCTGGATAGCAATGACTCCCAGTTTCGAGTTCTTGTCGAGTTCCGCGCTGGCGTATGCGCCCAGCATTGAGACTTGATGTCCATCGCGTACCAGCGTGAACGGCTCCAGCGCAGATTGCACCTGGTTGCCGGATTCCTGCCAGTCCCGAACTACCTTCAAATCGGTCATCGCTTTTTCTGCAAAGGCGATGCTGGCTTCCGGATGCGCCACTGCGCGACCGCTCTGGTCGACAACGAAGACTACGGGCAAACCCGCATCAAGCAGTTCGCGTTCTGTTTTTGAACTCGATTGGTGTACAGCTTTGAAAACTTCCTGGAAAGAAACAATGGCGACAACCGCCGCAACAACCTCGCGGCCTGACTCGCCACCCATAACTGGCGCCGCCACCGTCATTGCCATCTCCTGCCCGGAGCGAATGATCTGAGGACGACTGACCACCATGCCTCGTCCATTCATTTTTGCCAGCACCTCACTTACACGCTGATCAACTTCGCCGCGCTGAATGTAGTCTGGCTGAAACGCTCGATGCAGTTCGCCGCTGACCGGCCAAATCGCCAGGCCAATCAGATTGGGATCTTCTTCCAGCGTCTTCTGAAGACGGGCATCGTAGCCAGCGTCGTTAAGTGCCTTGATGCCACCTGCGATTTCAAAAGCTCGGGCCAGCCCGGTTACAACGTCGCGATAGCGCTGGCCGTAGAGTTCGATTTGGCGGGCCTTGTCCTGAACAAGTTGTGCCTGATACCGACCTTCAACCGAGCGCAATTCCTCGGCGCTCCGCCCGGAAAGCACAGTTCCGGCAAACGCTAGCGGCAGCAGGCCCACTACGAGCAGTACGGCGAGCACAATGTAGAGCAGGCGGATTCGCCCTATTCTTTCCAGCATTTAGGCGTGATTAGTATCGATTAACGGTTTTGAGGAGATTTCCTCGGTAAGCTGCAAGGGAAAGCGACTGGATAGCCGCTAGGTCATTATGTCTAGTAAACTTAAGCCCTGTCAACGCGTTTGTTAAACTTCGTTGTCAGTAATCGGAAATGGACGGCTCAATTGGCAGAAAGTTTCTTGTTTTCGGTTGCTTTTTCCAAACCTTACTAATGGGCTTTACGTCTAAATCCATGAACGTTCGGGCTTACTACGGCTCAAACGGAAAGCAAAACGGCGAGCTTCGAGGGCTCGCAGAGCACAGCGAATGTCAACGGCTACGAGCGACGAACAGATCGTAGAGCGGGCTTTGACGGGCGACGCAGAGGCTTTCGGCGAGATCGTGAAACGCTGGGAACGCCGGATCTTCGCGCTTTCTTTTGGCATGCTCGGACGCGAGGAAGATGCGCGCGATGCCACGCAGGAAACATTTCTCGCGGCTTTTAGAAACCTGCGCGCCTTTCGGGGTGAAGCAAAAGTTTCATCCTGGTTGCATCGAATTGCCGTTAACCAGTGCATCACGCGCCAGCGACGTGCAAAGGTGAGAAGCGAGAGTGCGCTTGAGACCGAAGAAGAAAAAGATGCGTCAAATTTTGCCACACCGGTCCGTTATTCGCCGGCTCGCTTGCTGGAGAGCAGTGAAACAACGACAGCCGTGCGCGTGGCGGTCAACAGTTTGCCATTGGAACTGCGCCAGGTGGTGCTCATGAAGGAATTTGAAGAACTTACTTTTAGGGAGATCGCCGACGCGCTCGATTTACCATTGAGCACCGTCAAGAGTCGACTCTACACAGCCCTGAAGCAGTTGCAAATGCGTCTACAGAAGTTTAATCAACACGTGGCTTGAGAACGTGGGAGTGAGTAAGATGAAAGACATTAATGCCCCAAATTGCGGACGCGAAGGCGACCTGATCAGTTTTCTCTATGGCGAATTGAGCGAAGCTGAAGCGCCGGCGTTTGCACGACACCTCCAGCAGTGCGCGAGTTGCAGCACGGAGCTGGCCGGGTTTCAGAGTGTGCGTGAATCGGTTGTTTCCTGGCGCAACGAGTCGCTGAGCTATGACTCGTTACAACCCTCCACCGCAGTCGTGGTCGAACGAAAACCATCGGCCCTGGCCGCGCTTCGGGAGTTTTTCACACTGTCGCCAATGTGGCTGAAGGGCGCAGTGGCATTTGCAACCATTGCTCTGTGTCTGTTAGCTGGACTCGCAATTACCCGCTGGCAATTGAATCAACGCCAGCAGCCGGTGATTGTTCAGGGATATACGAATGAAGAGGTTGAAAGCAGGGTGGCGCAAAGATTAGCAGTGGAACGAACGAAGGCTCTCGAGCAATCATCAACAACTGCTGTTATCAAAGCATCGCCTACAACGGTCCCAGTCAATCCACCTTCGCATCATCTAACCGTTCCTAAACGTGGCCAGACTGAATATGCAAAGCGTCCTCTTTCAAGAATAGAACGTGAGCAACTGGCAGCCGACCTGCGGTTGTTGTCGTCAGGCGACAGCGATATTGACCTATTAGGTGATAGCATCAACCAGTAAGCTGATGAGGGACACTAGAAACTAACGAGGACTGTATGAAACAACATGGTCGCATTTTAACCTTACTCGCTTTGCTCGCATTGTCAGCTGCGGGACCAGCCGCCGCGCAAACCGCTCAGCAGCCGACCGGAAACCCGGAGCCTCAACAAAACGCTGTCAACCGTGATCCGATTCAGGAGTTGAACCTGTCGCCGGACCAGCGCCAGCAAATCCGCGCAATTCGAGAAAACAATCGCGCAGAACGTACGGCCATTCAGGAGCGTTTGAAAGCAGCAAACGAAGCGCTTAATCAGGCGGTGAACGCTGAAAGCCCTGACGAGGCGGCAGTTGATCAGCGCTTGAAAGAAGTCGCTGCGGCTCAGGCGGCAGTGATGCGCATGAGGCTTTTGACGGAAATTCGAATTCGTCGCGTCTTAACCGTGGAACAACGAGAAACTTTGCGGCTTTTGCAGAAGCAAGCTCAGGAAAACAGGCGGGAACGATTGTTAGCAAATCCGGACGAACGAGAGCGACGTAAAGAGGAACGAGTTCGCTTGAATCAGCGCAACGGACTGGGACCATTTGCGCCGCGTCGTAAAAATCAGCGCGTACCTTGAGCCTGAGCCCCACAAGGCGATCAACCCACCCTGCCGGTCAGTAATGCTGACCGGCATTTTCTTTGCTTCTTATGGGCCGCGCCTCCCTACCCCGAATCCTCATAGCTTGACGCGTCGCGCAGAATTTGCGCATGATAAGCCGCTCTTTTAGATGTGGCGAAATGCAACGCGAATGTCAGCGTTCGTGCCGGCCACACATCTCAGTCGTTGCAACGGCAACCGAGCAAGTTCAGCACTAACAGGACTTTCGTCTCGGACCATTCCCATTAGTTCCTGAATGAACTTAATCACGCGCTCAATATTCGAGCTGCAAGAAACGACGGTGATGACCGCCAAGGCGCTCGGCGGTCTACTGAAAGGCCCTCGCTACCTCGCTGAGGCCGTGGCGCAGATGGACGTCATCGGTGTCGGCTCGCTCACAATCATTCTGCTGACGGGATTTTTCACGGGCGGCGTGCTCGCGGTCCAAACTTATCCAACCCTGGCGTTCTGGGGACAGCAGGCAAAAACTGGACAGCTGGTTGCGGTCTCGTTAGTTCGCGAACTGGGACCGGTGCTGTCGGCCTTAATGGTGGCAGGTCGCGTTGGTTCAGCCATTGCCGCTGAACTCGGTTCGATGACTGTTTCGCAGCAGATCGATGCGATGCGCGCCCTGGGCACGGACCCGATTCGAAAACTGGTGGCGCCGCGCGTCCTCGCGCTGCTGATTGCCTTGCCGCTCCTGACGGTGCTGGCGGATTGTGTGGGAATAGCGGGCGGGGCATTTGCTGCTACTTCGCTTTACGGATTATCGGGCTCGGCGTTTTTCAGTTCGGTTCGTGACGGCATATCTTCGGATGATATTATTGGCGGCGTAATAAAACCGATCTGCTTCGGTCTAATCATCGGCTCAATCGCCTGTTACAAAGGCCTCAACACTGACGGTGGTACTGTCGGTGTCGGCAGGGCGACCACGCGGGCCGTCGTGACTGCATCGATCGTAGTCATCATTTCTGACTTTTTTCTCGCGCGGGCGTTGCAATACCTGCTCGGGACAACCGGTTAACCGGATCTGAAAGCAACAATGTCGTTCACCCCAACAAATTCTATCCACACGAGCATGCCTGGCCCGGTCAGCGACAACGCTGCCGGCTCCACGTTCGCACACGTCGACGACACGCATCGCGCGATCCCCGCAATTGAATTTCGCGATGTGGTGCTGGCGTTCGATGACCGTGTGGTGCTTGACCGGCTGAGTTTCAAAGTAATGAAGGGTGAGACCAAGATAATTCTTGGCGGTTCCGGCGGCGGCAAGTCCACGATCATCAAACTGGTGTTGGGACTACTGAAACCTGACGAAGGCAGAGTTTTGGTCGACGGTGAAGACGTCACTGACTACAACGAAGCGCAGATGATGGCTGTGCGGAAGAAGATCGGTATGGTGTTTCAGGAAGGCGCACTGTTTGACTCTCTTTCAGTTTACGACAACGTCGCTTACCGCCTGCACGAACAGGGTCTGTCTGAAGACGACGTAGAACCTGAAGTCCGCCGGATGTTGCGGTTCGTTAGCCTGGAAGATGCAATCGACAAGATGCCTGCCGAATTGTCAGGCGGCATGCGTCGTCGCGTGGGTATCGCGCGGGCCTTAATCGGCGATCCTAAGATCGTGCTGTTCGATGAGCCGACCGCCGGCCTCGACCCGCCAACGGCTCGCACTATCTGTGAGCTCGCGATGAAGTTGCGCGATCTCGAAGATGTCTCTTCCATATTTGTAACTCATGAGATGAACAACCTCGATTATCTTTGCTCCGAATATGCGGTAGTGAACGAGGAAGGTCAGGTCGTGTTCGAGCGTGAAGGTGAACGCCTTTGCCTGGTGAACAGCAAAGTCATGATGATGCGCCAGGGCAAAATCATCTTCAGCGGTACTGATGAGAGTTTGCGCCGTGCTGAAGACCAATATATTCAAAAGTTTCTTCGCGGACACTGAGAGAAAGGATGAGGGATGAAGGATGAAGGATGAATGAAGCGAAACCGCGAGGCGCCGGCAACTGGCGCTCCCGTTTCATCCTTCATCCTTCCGCGTTCATCCTTTAGTTACCCGCCATGCCAAGATCAACGAAGCAGGTAAACCTAAACCAATTACGCGTGGGCCTATTCTTGCTGGTCTCGATTGTGATCCTGATCTTCCTGATCATGAACGCATCAGGCGACATCAACCCGTTCAAGAAGCGGCTGCATCTGAAGGCGCACTTTGCCGACGCCAACGGCTTGCATGAAGGATCTGAAGTTCGTCTGTCCGGCGTCCGCGTAGGCAAGGTCGACGAAGTTAAGTTATTACCGCCTTCGAACGAACCGAATGCACCTCGCGTCGAGGCGTTGATGACAATCGATGCCACTATCGATGGCCGGCCGGCCACTGAACGTATTCGTCAAGACTCTACCGCGCAACAGGGCTCTCCAAGTCTGCTGGGAACCGAAATGCTGATCAATATTAGTCCCGGCACCGCTCTCTCCCCACAGGTGAAAGACTACGACATCCTGCGTTCATCAACTTCGAACACCGTCAACGATTTCGCCACCTCAGGAACTGACGTCGCTCAGCGTCTAAGCAAGTTGTCAGATCAGCTGAGTGCAATTGTGAAAGACGTTCAGGAGGGCAAAGGCACGGTTGGTCGTTTGTTTAATGATGAAGCGCTCTACAACAATCTCAACGCGACGATTCGCGAGACCGAAGATGTAATGCGCCAGATTCGCTCGGGCAATGGCTCGGCAGGAAGATTTATCAACGACCCGGCGCTTTATAACAACGCCAACGAGATCGCGCTCTCACTGAAAAAAATCGCTGACGACCTCCGCGCCGGACGTGGCACCTTTGGCAAGTTGCTGACGAACGACGAACTCTACACCCGCATCAACCGCACCGCCGATCGACTCGATCGTTCAGTCGATCAAATCAATGGCATGATCGCAGACATCAATGCCGGACACGGCACGCTCGGCAAACTCATCAAAGACGAGCAGATGTATAACGACGCGCGCGCCGCTATCGCCCGCTTCAACACCACGGCAGAACGGATCGACAACATAGTTGCCGCCGCACAACGTGGTGAAGGTACGGTGGGCAAACTGCTGACGGACGACGCGCTCTACTCAAACGTCAACCAGCTTTCTTCTGAAGGCGTGAAGATGATTTACGACTTCCGGCAGAATCCCAAGAAGTACCTGACGATCAAATTCCAATTGTTCTAAACACGCCGGCAGCAGCTTGATAACCTGACGGAGCCGCGCGCGACGCGGGTTTAAGGGTTTGTGCCTTCGTGCCCTCTCAACACAGCTCCATTGTTCACATTAGAAGCCGCTGTGTGTGCCTTTATGGAGACACGCACCTCACGCCGCGTTCTCAGTTTCTTCGGTTGCCTCAGCGATCTCGAGAATTGCCTTCGCCGAACAAAGCGGCATAGCCATTGCTCACATAACCAGCAAAGCGCCGCCGGTCCTCACTTCATGGTGGTCTCCACTAAGACCGCTTTCCATTAAGTACCCGCATGCGCGTGGAACTCTATGTACATCCTTCTGGATAGCAAATGGAAAGCCTTGATTGGCGGCTGGACTGAGACTGACATCATCCATGCTTACGCGGACCAACTACTCATCAAAACGTCCCATCCGCTAAATGATATTCCCGCGGACAACTATGAAGTCCTCGACGATGAGAACGTCACAATCCACGGCGTGCCGTTGAACATTCCCGCAGGACAATTTGAACTGGAGGACGCACCGCACACGATCGTTCGTTTCGCCGGGCCCGTGGCCGCCGAGTGGCGCACCGCTCTGGAAAAGGCAAACGTGAAGGTGCTTTTCTGGTGTCCTCGGTTTGGCGCGTGCGTTCGACTGCCGCCAGAGATGGACTCGCAGGTGCTAAAGCTCGCGTTCCCCTTCATCCTTGGGGCGAAATCCTATCTTCAGGAGCAATGTAGCCGCGACCTGCCCGCGCAAAAACAAGCGGAGCGGCAGAGCGCGGGCATTCCGGAACATCTGCTGGATATTGTCTGTTTCAGTCGCGAGGATCGGGTCGGCGTCGAGCAGGAACTACGCAAGCGAGAGATCAAAATCCTGGCCACCTCCTCGTCAAAGATTCGTGTCAGTTATCAAGGCGACCCCTCTCTGCTGCGCGACCTCGTCGGTGTGAAAGTTGTTGACGCCGCGCGCGGCGTTGTAACGCTCAGCGCAACTACGCAGTCCGTGCTCGGTCTGACGACTGCAAACGGTGAATGGCAGTCGACCTATACCGGTAAGGGACAGGTCGTTGCGGTCGCCGACACCGGTCTGGATCGAGGCTCGAAGGGCGATGATTTGCACGCCGACTTTCGCGGACGGGTGCTCGATCTTTCCAGTTGGCCGATCAACGAGTCATGGTCAACATATGTGAAGACGCCGGGTGGAAACGATAACGCTGCTGACCTAAACACGAGCCACGGCACACATGTAGCCGGCCTCGCATTGGGTGACGGAACGCTCAGTGGCGGTATCCATCGTGGAGTTGCTCCCGAAGCTGAGCTGGTTTTTCAATCCATCGAACAGTACACCGACGTCAAGCGCGAATACTCGCAGCAAATGGCGTCAGGCTACTACCTCAGCGGGCGTCCGCTCGATTTGCGCGAGCTTTTCCAGGCGGCGCGAAATCTCGGGGCGCGGATTCATATCAATGCCTGGGGTGATCCGGCACGTGGGCACTACACAAACGATAGTTACGAAACGGATCTTTTTCTGAATCAAAATCAGGACGCGGTCATTCTGTTTGCGGCCGGCAACGATGGCGTTGATCGCGACGGTGACGGGACCCCGGACCAGGGCAGTCTTTATGCACCCGCTTCGGCCAAGAACGTCATCACGGTGGGCGCCTCTTCGGGTTGCTCGAGTGGTGTAGGGTTACGCGGCACCTGGGGAGATCTCGATCCGAAACAGGAACGTTACCGAGGATCCGCACGACTAGTTCCCATCTCAGGCGAACCAGATCGCATCGCCTTGTGCAGCTCTACGGGCCCAACCTCCGATGGGCGCATCAAGCCTGACGTCTGCGCACCGGGAACGAATCTTGTTGGGCCTCGGTCCACAGTGAGCCGTCTGCAAGGTTGGGGCTTTGCCAGCCCGATGCCTTACTACATGTACGATGGCGGGAGTTCCATGGCGACAGCAGTGGCCGGCGGATTTGCTACGCTACTCCGCCAAGCCTGGCAAGAGAGACGCAACGGCATCGCACCATCGGGAGCTGCTCTCAAGGCCCTGATGGTTTTGGGCGCAAAACCTGTTTTGAGCCGGCGCGATGGTAAAGCAGAATCGTCCGTTGTTGCCGGATTTGGCATCCTCAATTTTACGGGGTCGTCATCCCAAATCGACCTCTCAGTTAACCTCTTCGACGAGCGAGAACGCGGTCTGACAACCGGTGAAACCCGGGCTTACCCTATTGAAATACTCCAACAAGGAAACTTTCGCGCTGTCCTCACCTGGTATGACGCTCCCGGCGAAACGCTCGTCAACGATCTCAACCTGTGCCTGGTGGATTCCCAGGAGCAAAAAATCTGGGGCAATCATCCTCGCGGTGGACCGGGCGCTCCCGACCACGTCAACAATGTTGAGGTGATCGAAGTTCCTGATTTGACGCCCGGTAGTTACAAGCTGCTGGTAATCGGCGTCAACGTTCCGGAGTCGCCGCAAAACTTTGCGGTCGCTATTTCAAGTTCGGGCTTGCAGGATTCAGCTCCGATCTCACAGCGTCTCGATCTTGACCTTGGCGTGGCTAGTCTTCGTGGTATCGGCAGCATTTTGGCCGGTCAACTAGCCTCCCGCGGAATCACTCAACTACGTCCGCTGCTTCGTTTGAGCGAAGCAGAACTCGGCGAAGCGCTCGGCGTCAATGGTGTTTGCCTCGCGCGCTTGCGTTCTCGGCTCATTCTGTTGAATCAAACAATCAATCAGCCTCGCCCAGCAATGCTCTCGCCCGCCACGACTCTAGCGGACGTTGAACGTAGCGCGCCACCCACCACAGTTTCTGCCGATCAATGGAATCGCGCGCGGCAATCACTGCTCCCGCTCACGCTTGTTTTCAAACATCAACTACTCACACAAATTACCCTCAACCAAGTGTTTGGTAACTAAGCCAAACTCAACAGGACACCTCACCAAGGGAGTCTGAAAGGAACACAATGGACAAACCAGATGGTTTAAATAAAGCCGACTCTGAACTCGAAACGAACAAGGCTCCGGATTCCGGCAATGGTGGCCCCGCGCCGACAAACGGCGACAGCGGTGACTTGCCAGTAAAAATTCCCGCGGGCGGCGTGGTCGCAGGTTTCTCGGGAGGCGGTTTTCCGTCGGGCCTCTTCACCTCAGGCCTCGGCTTGAATGCCGACGTCTCGAAAAAAATGTTGGGACTCGCGCCGTCTTTCGGCACAGTGCTTTTGTCAATCGGGACAGGCGTGGCCGAGTCTCAGAGCCAGCTCGATAAAGGACTCGTAGAGACAGCCAAGCATCTCAGCGAAACGAACATCGACGTTATCACTGAAGTCATTCAAGTACTCGATGACGACGGCTTGCCGGACGTAGCGCAGTCAACGCTCACCAAGAGCAATGTCGCGCTGATCAATTTCGTCAGTCCAACGGTGCATGAATGGAAGCACGTAGCCCTTTCCATGGACCTGAGCGTCGGCGCCATGGACAACGAGTCAGGCATGAGCTTCAACCAGACACAAATCAAGAGTGGCGGCAGCGGCTATTACGTTTGGGGTTTTGGCGGATGGTTCAACGCCGACTATCAGCAATCGTCTCAGGCAGGTTTTACCAGGACGGAACAGGAATCGAACTGGGCTTCGGGACAGATGCGGCTCGATGCAATGTTGGGCCCGCGCGCCACTACAAAGTTTCCGATACCAGCTGAAGTGACTCTTGGTCCTTCGATCAATTTCTCTCAGGGCTCGATTCAGGAAACAAAGACCAATAACGTGGTGACCGGCCGCGCTTTGGAAGTCCTGATTAGCGTGCGGAAGGCCGATGGGTCCGTTAACCCAACGGTCCCATTAGACGCTGACACAGACGTCTTCGCCTTCAGCTGGATAAGCGACTCGACCTTCGGGGGAAGCACCACCAATTCACAGGGTCAAGCCAAGCTGAAAGTCACGCGCGATATCCCCAGCCCGAGCTTTGGCCGACCGGCGAAAGTCAAACTGACCGTCCGGCTCGGTTCCATCGTCAAAGAACTCGAAGTCATCATCTGAACTCGAAACAAAGAGGAGAAAACCATGAACGCATTAGTACCAGTAGGATCCTTAACCGCCGCTCTCGCGCTGAAAGACGCTAACGTTACGGATGAGATAAATCGATCCGGCGCATCTTTCGGCAACCTAATCCTGACCGCAGGAAAGGCTGTGGCGGAGACTCAAAAGAGATTGAATGAAACCGGAGCCGATACGGCTACCGAGCTAGCCAACGCGCTTGTTGACGTTATCGCCGTGCAGGAAAAAGTTTACACCGACCTGGGTAACGTCACGCAGACCAATACCCACGTGCAACACCTCCCTCTTGTCAACTTCATTGACCCTGTTTTCTATCAGTGGTCTCAAGTCCGCCTGCAAGGTGTCTTTTATGCCGGGGAGTTCGCTACCGACGGTACAACGACCAGCGTAAGCGGTACCTTCGACACGAAAGCGAACATCAACCTCATCGGCGTCAGCGGAATAGCTAAGGGCACTGTAAACGCCAGCCAGGTTAAGAACGACAGCAACAGCGACATTTCCTACGGCGATGTGCGTCTTAATGCGCTACTTGAACCACGCAGCGACATAACCGTGCCTAAGCCAACGCAAGTCATTCAAGGACCCCGACTCGCGATCATCCATGGCAGCATCACAGATATCAAAACCTCCAATGTGCTAACGGCGCGCACCCTGGACATTGTGATCCAATACCACAAGCGCGACGGCACACCGATCGCCGGCAAAGCAATATCCATTGAGGCGCCTGGGGTCGCGTGGTCTTTCACCGGCGGTCTGGTCACTGACTCAAATGGGAATCTACAGGTCCAGCTGCGGCGGGAATTTCTCGATGTGGATGCCGACACCACGGCGAAGGATTTTGTGGTATCGGCGCGCATCGGCATCCTGCAGAACAATTCGACTGTGAATTTCTAGGTAGGCGTTAAACGCCGGCCGGCGTTTCCAGCTACAACACGCAGGCCGGTAACTTATCGTGGGCGGGCCAGTTCTTGAGCCCGCTTACGACTTTCCTGGAGGAGAAACAATGCCACGTGAACCCTTGCTGCAATCCGATAATCAGGGTGCCGAATTGGGCAGTTTACTGGCTCACACAATTGGAGCAGTGGTAGAAGCGCAGGAGCAAATGGACCAGTACACGCTGCGGCGGAAACTCGAGTTCGAAAAAACGCCTGACGGAAGTCTCGCATTGCCACCACTCTGGTATGTTTTCGACAAGGTGGCAGTAGAGGTCGAGCTTTCGACCACCGTCCGTTCCACCCGCGCGGGAACCTCATCAACTAAAAGTGATCAGCCGGCTCTGTTTTGCCAGACTCTTAATCCCATGATGGTGAGTCTATATGGTTACCAGGCGTCTGCCGGACTCAAAATAGCCATGCAACTCGGTCTTCGCGGCAACTTGCCGCTGAAAGACTCGCCGGCAGCAGTCACGCGTTCAGACTCCGATGTTGCGCACACGCAGAGAGAGCAAACGAGTGGCGGCCTGCTCAAGTCGTCTCACATTGCCGATTCATTTTCTGCACAAACAAAGCAAGACGTAGAGGCAATCTGATGAGCATTCTTGATTCTTTCAAACGAAAACGCGTTCCCTCCACGCAAACTGAGAACGGGGAGACTCAATTAACGTCGAAGGCGAGCACACTCGCGGATGACAGCGGCGCCAATCATGAAGACCTGGCGAGCGCTTTGGGTTTCGCGGTCGACAGCTTACAGACCCAGTTGTCGCAAATGTCGAATCCCGTGAGTGATTTTGGACTTAGAGAGGTTTCCCTGCAGGCGAAGGTCACGATGAATATTACACCGTTAGGTGTGTTGACCTATCGATTCATCAGCCCCGGCGACAAGGTAGATCCGCAGACAATTAACACCTTGTCGCTGACGATTGTTCCTGTTCCCAAACAAGACCCGGTCGGTACTTTGACCCGCGGAGATTTCCAGAGAGAGATCGACGTCGAAAAAATTCCTGGGATTGATAAGGAGATCAAAGCTCGACTGCAGCAGCAAGGCATTTACACTACCAGCGACTTCGTTCAGGTCGGCACGCGACTGCGGAGCGCGGTAAAACTTGCAGCATTGCTCGACGTTGATCGAGAACGTCTGAACGAATGGTTAGCGCGGGCGCAACTTTTGATGCTTGACGGGATGAAAAGTGAAACCGCAAACATTCTGTTCGACGCCGGAATCCGAAGCCTTGTCGACTTGGCCTCCCTGACCCCGCAGCAGGTCATCCGCCGTTACGAAAAACAAGCAGCAACCACTCGAGATCCGGACCAGCGACTGGATGAGACTCAGGTCGAACAGTGGATCAGGACGGCATCTATCTATACCGGCACACCTGACAAGTCGCTTGCTGGTCCGATTCCAACAGCAAAGTCGGGGGTATTCTAACTGGATTTTCCTGCCCGGTTTCAGCCGAACGGGTTTTCATCAGCGGTCGGCCCATAAATCATCGGCAGAGGTATGTCGTTCAGTCGCAGGTAGACGCCGAGTTGTGCGCGGTGGTGAATGGAGTGGCTCAACATGAAGTCGCGCAGCACTTCCGCTTTCGACTTGGTCATGATTTTTCTTTTGTTGAAGAACAGTGTCCATGGCTTTGAAAATTCGTCATCGCTGGCGCCCGCAATCGCCTGACGGGTGGTGGCAACATTTTCATCGAACCAGCTCAGCACTTCAGCCGTAGATTTCGTTTCCGGAAGTTTCATCGGCGTGCCTTCCGGCGCAAAGTCAAACGAATCGGAACCGATGGCCAGGCCGCCCCACCAGGGTAAGTGCGCCAGGTGGTGAGCAAGCTCAAGCATGGAGGCAGACTTCGCATGCGGTTTCCAGTCAAACTTGTCATCCGGCACGCGTTCCAAAGTCTTGCGCGTGCTCGCCATTTCCCGATCAAACTCCGGCAGCAGTGATTCTCCGATTCCCATTTTGTTCCTCCGAGGTTTACTAGCCCAACTACTGCGCGCTCACGATTCCAAATGCGCGCACCGGAAAAGTTCCCATGCCCTTCACCTTCACCGGCACCGCGAAAAACTTAAAACCATCATCGGGCAGATCACCGAGCCCACAAAGATGCTCGACAATCAGAATTCCGCGACCCAACAGTTTGGAATGCGCCGGGCGATTGCCGCCGCCAGTGTCGTCGATATTGAAAGAGTCGATGCCGACGAGTGCTGCGCCTGCTTCAGCTAAAAACTCTGCAGCCTCGGCCGTGAGGAACGGATGCTGACCATTCGAGTAGGTTTCAGTGCGCCAATGTTTGTCCCAGCCCGTATGAAACAAAATTGCCTTGCCGCGAACGTCGAGATCTCTGATTACCTCAGCGGAGATTTCGCGGGCTTCCCGCTCAACGTGACGAACCACCAGACCGTCGAGATTCGCCAACGAGTAGAGATCCAGTCCAGCTAAATCCGTCCCATCTGCGTAGCGGTGAAAGGGACTGTCTACGTAGGTGCCGGTATTCGCCACCATCTCAATCCGGCCAATCTGGAACTCTGTCCCTGGCGCGTAGATCTTTTGTGAAGCATCACGCGTGAGGTGATCAGTAATCACCGGCGCGGGCAGGCCTTTGTATGTAATCATGCCGTGTTCGACGGTATGGCAAACATCGATGATGTCGTAATCGCGTTTCATGTCTTTTCGCGAACTCTCGGGTTGCGTCAAGCAGTTTGGAGTTCAAACTTAGTTTGCGTTTGAACGAAACTACAAGCACAACCAGCCTTGCCCGAAAAGTCGCCGTCGGAACTTCGTCTCTGTGTAACCGCGGTGTTCTCTGTGCCTCTGTGGTGGTTTTTCCACGCAAATATTAACGAGGAGACACAGAGAACACCGTGGTTGCACAGAGAAAGATGGTGTCAACCCACTTTTCGAGCAAAGCCAGCACAACCTAAAGGTTGAACTGTTGAACGCTGAGCCTCAGGGCTCATTGCGTCGAAGTTTTTCTTTGTACCAGCACCTGAAAGTGGGCCGCCATCCCGTCCGGCAGAATCATCTCTCGCGCCGATGTGGTTAGGCGCAGCCGTTCTGCTTCACTCGTACACTTGTCAGACTCAAGCTCCAATTGCTCCAGCAAGCCCGTGGACAAAAGGAAGCGGTCCTGCCTTTCAAATTCGACTGTCTTCAGTCCCAGTTGAGTCCCGATCGACTTCACAAAACCCCAGTTCACCGAGGTCGTAAGATCGTGCTCACCAGGTTCGCTCAACAAATCGTCGACAAATTGATGACGCTTGAACCCACGCAGTGTTTCCCTGCCTGCTGAATTGGATTCAGCAAAACCATAGTCGACGGTCACCACGTATCCGTTGTGAACTTGCGTCGCAATCGTCTGCCACCAGTCTTCGGCGTCGAGACAAACCTCAACAGTTTCACCATCGCCCAGTTTAATAGCACTCGCCGCTAGACAAGCCTCAACGCGCGGCAACAGTTCAGCCGGCAGTTCGCTTAGTGTCCACTCAAAATCTCCGGCACTGTTCACATCAACACAAACCTCCCTGAACTTTTCACCACGAAAGGTAATCCGGTGGACTGGAAACGCGTCGAGCAACTCGTTAGTGAAAACTACACCCGGGTCAATCCCAACTTGAGAAATAGCTCCGCAACGCACGCGATCCTGAAACTCTGCCAATCGATCCAGCGCTCGCGATGCGCCGCCCAATTCATCAATTACGTAGCACGTGGCGGCAAATACATTCGGATAAAACTCCTGCAGCGTTTTCAAAACGCCGGCCGCGAAGTGTCCCTCCCCGGCGCCTACTTCAAGAATCGTCCAGGTCTTCGGCTGGCCAAGCTTGTCATATAGTTTGGCGAAGTAACGCGCCAAGGTTGCACTAAAAAGCGGACTAATCTCCGGACTCGTTCGGTAATCACCATCTCGGCCCCACCGCTTCAGATCCTTCCGACAGTAATAACCGTAGGTCGGATCATACAGCGCGGCCTCCATCCAATCACGAAATGAAATTGGTCCTTCACGACGGATGCGTTCCCGCAACTGCAACGCAAGGAGAGAAGTGTTGATGGCAGACTCGATCATGGTGAGCGGCCGGCAGTTCAGAATTCAATCTTTAGATGCGCGTTCTTGCCACACGAAACACAAACTAAAGTTTGAACTCTAAACTTCATTCTTAGCGGTTCTTCGGATCATCTTTGTCGAGCAGGCGCGTAGTGTTTTCGGTGACGCTGGGACGTTGGTAAATCTCGGCGGTGTCTGGACGTCTCCAGCCCGTGGTGGGATTAGCAACTGGCGGTGGCAACGCTCCCATCGGTGCGGGCCGATCGAATTGATTTGCGGGCGGCGCATAGGACGCCGAATCCGTCCTGATCACTGGAGTGTCATCTTCCATCAGTAGCGCGTAGAAAATCCGAAACAGACCGCCGACAAACAAAGCTATCGCAGTGATAGGGACTACCAGCTCCGGGATAATATGGAAGTAAGCGGTAAGGATTGCTACAACTGGAACAATTGGCAGCGTGCTCAACATCATCAAGGCGCCTTGCCTAACACCTTTGCTCCGAGGAGATGGGCCACGATTGCTCGGTGGCGCAAACCGATTCGGTACAAGTCCACCAGATGACAACACAGACATGGTTCCTTCCAGGAGGAAGCCACACCTCGAACAGAATCTAGTAATCTCTGAAACCTGTTGCTGTCCGCACTGTGGACAATACATTCGAATGGACCTCGTTGGGTTAACCAGCTCACGCGTCGGACCGGGTTCGGACTAGATAATAAACCCAGGCGGACTATTACCGGCAACAGTCTTAAGCGCAAGTTGCGCCCGGGCCTGAAAACTATTGGCGCGCAACAGGGTTGTCAAAAGCAAATCCAGCAACAACTGCCGATCGTTTGCCGGCGTAGCGATGTGTTGAACGAGGCAACGGTCTTCGAGAAAACTACTGAAAGCGCGTTGGCGCAGCGACTCCACTTCTGCTAAGTGTTCACGAACTTTAGCCGGAGTTGATAGGTGCTCGGGCAGCGTCCACTCAAACGGGTCGTCCCAGAGATTCGCAGTGATGCCGCCGAACGTTTGTTCAACCGCAGCTGCCGACCGCAAGATGCATTCGCCGATTGAAGGTAGCGAAGCGTGAGCAGAGACCGCAACACTGGCGTACAGAAATTCGATCGAAGTTTGATCGATCAGCCCACCCGACAGAGCATGCAAACGCGCAAACTCTCGATCAAGACTTTCCACAATCTTACGCTTGCCGAGGGTCTGCGCGTTTGTTTTTTCTGCCATAGCTGACCGAAGTCAGGAACGTCGCTCGTACAATCTATTTTTCTTTAGTGCGCCGGTCCGTCTCCTCGAGCACAGTGCCGTAAGTGCGACCATTAAAGTTGATGCCATTGGTCACGCGGCCCTTGGCTCCCACACGCGCCCCGCGGGCCGGCACGCCGCGACGGGTGACGACCCAGATTCTGCCGGTGCCGTCGTCAATTTCGTAAGCTCCCTGGCCTAAAGCGCCGTAGCTGTCGCGCACCGTCCCCACGATCGCCACCTCTTTGTTCCGATAGCGGGAGGGGTCGGCGTTGATTTTGGAAATCGTTGTTTGACTGGGACAGGCGGTAAACAGGAGCACCGCAACGGCAAGCAACGAGGCTGCCCCAACTCTCTTTAGCAAATGCATACGCTTCTCCTTTTCGATTTGACCATTAAGTTCATCCGAGGGAGAGCGCCGCATTCAATTATTGGCGGAACATTCGCGGCATTTAACAGATGCGCTAAATCCTGGAACCGTTTTCCACGCCCGGTCAAGATGCTGCGTTAAATGTTACGGTTTACCATTCATTGCAGCCGAGAAATACTTTAATGCAATGCGGTGTCCGCTATTTTCCAAACCAGCCGATCGGCTTGCCTGACAAGTCGACCCAAACGCTCTTGATGTTTGTGTACAGTTCCAGCGCGTGCTTGCCCATCTCTCGTCCGTAGCCTGACTGTTTGTAACCACCAAAAGGCGAAGCCGCATTGAACTGGTTGTAGGTATTGATCCAGATCACGCCTGCTTTAATCGCTTTGGCAAATTTGTGCGCCCGCGTAATGTCGCGCGTCCAGAGCCCGGCAGAAAGACCGTAGACGGTCGCGTTGGCTTGCTTAATCAGATCGTCTTCGTCAGTAAACGTCATCACCGACACGACGGGACCAAAGATTTCTTCCTGGGCTATGCGCATCTCATTTTTCACATCCGAAAAAATTGTCGGCTGGTAAAAATAGCCGTTCTTAAATGCGCCCTCGAGAGTTGGACATTCGCCGCCCGCTACCACGGTTGCGCCTTCGGAACGAGCGATGTCGGCGTAGCCCTTCACGCGCGTCAGCTGTTCCTCTGAAACCTGTGGGCCCATCTGCGTACCCTTGTCCATCGGATCGCCCACTACAATCTTCGCCGACTTCTGCTTCAGTTGTCCGATGAATTCTTCCTTCACTGACTCCTGAACAAACAACCGCGAGCCCGCGCAGCAAACCTGGCCCTGGTTGAAGAAAATTCCCATCATGGCGCCGTTGACAGCCTGCTCCATATCGGCGTCGGCAAATACGATGTTCGGCGCTTTGCCACCCAACTCCAGCGAAACCTTCGTGAGGTTCTGCGCTGCCGTCCGGGCAATAATCTTTCCGACTTCAGTGGAACCAGTGAATGCCACCTTGTCGATGCCCGGATGGGCCGCGAGCGCCGCACCTGCAGTCTCACCGTATCCGGGAACTATGTTGACGACGCCTTCAGGAAATCCTGCTTCCTGAATCAACTTGCCTAGCTCCATCGCAGTTACCGGCGTCTGCTCGGCAGGTTTAAGTACGACTGTGTTACCCGCTGCCAGTGCCGGCGCGAGCTTCCACGCCGCCATCAGCAACGGAAAGTTCCAGGGAATAATTTGTCCGCACACGCCGACAGGTTCGCGCAGCGTGTAGTTGAACATCTGCCCGGGCACGGGAATAGTTTCGCCTTCAATTTTGGTGGCCCAGCCGGCGAAGTATTCAAAGTTTTCCGCTACCTGCGGCAGGTCAACGTAAGTCGACTCCTTGATCGGCTTGCCGTTGTCCGCCGTCTCCAGAGCAGCCAGCTCGGTACTACGTTCCTCGATTAACTGCGAGAGTTTGTAAAGGAGACGGCCGCGATCGCGCGCACTCAACTTCGACCACTTCCCTTCGTAGGCACTGCGCGCCGCAGCGACAGCTTTGTCGATATCAGCTTTGTCAGCTTCCGCTACTTCGGCTAGCGTTTCGCCGGTCGACGGGTTGGGCGTAGTAAAAGTTTTGCCTGACTGGGCGTCGACCCACTGTCCATCAATCAAGAGTTGATACTTGCGGGGATTGTTTACTTCGCTTGTTTGTACTGATGACATAGCAGCTCCTATCTTTGTCAATCGTAGACTAGAAATCCGTTGTGCCGGCAAGTAGTTGCCGCAAGACATACGGAAGAATTCCGCCGTGGTGGTAGTAGTCAACTTCAATCGGCGTATCGATTCTCAATGTGACAACAACTTCATCGGTTTTGCCTGACCCCCGATGGATAAACATTTTCAGATCCTGTAGAGGCTTCACTTCACCCTCAAGACCAACGACGTCAAACGTCTCGGTGCCGTCGAGGCCCAATGTTGCCGCGCTGGTTCCCTCTTTGAACTGACAGGGCAAAACACCCATGCCGACCAGATTGCTGCGGTGAATGCGCTCGAAACTCTGCGCCACCACAGCTTTCACACCCAGCAGGCGCGTTCCCTTGGCAGCCCAGTCGCGTGAACTACCGGTTCCGTATTCCTGACCGGCAATCACTACGAGCGGAACGCCCGCCGCTTGATACTTCATCGCCGCGTCGTAAATACTCATGCGTTCACCGTCGGGTTGGTAAACAGTCACGCCGCCTTCAACCCCAGGGACCATCTGGTTCTTGATACGCACGTTCGCGAAGGTGCCCCTGACCATGATTTCGTGATTCCCACGGCGCGATCCGTAGCTGTTGAAATCTTCGACCTTCACACCTTTCTCCTGCAGGTACAGACCCGCGGGAGAATTCGGCTTGATGGCGCCGGCCGGACTGATGTGGTCAGTTGTGACGGAGTCGCCGAAGATGGCAAGCGCTCGCGCCTGATGTACATCGCGCCAGTCGTCAACCGCATTGCTGAAACCGTCGAAGTAAGGAGGCTCGCGAATGTACGTCGACTCATTGTCCCACTGATAAACGTTCCCGGTGCTGCTCGGAATTTCGTTCCATAGCGGATTCTGTGCTTCAAAGTCGCGATACAACCGGCGGTAAGTCTCCGGGTCCATCGCCGCACTCAGCAGTTCATTTACTTCTTCCAGGCTGGGCCAAATCTCGCGCAAGTAAACATCTTTTCCCTCGCTGTCCTTGCCGAGCGGTTCGCTCGAAAGATCGACATCCACTCGTCCAGCAATCGCAAATGCGACTACCAGCGGCGGGCTCATCAGGAAGTTGGCTTTAATGCTCTGATGAACACGCGCTTCAAAGTTGCGATTGCCTGAGAGCACGCTGGCGGCCACGAGATCATGTTCGGTCAAGACGTGTTCGATGTTTGGATCCAACGGTCCGGAGTTACCGATGCAGGTGGTGCAGCCATAGCCGACAATGTTGAACCCAAGCTTGTCGAGAGGCTCCTGCAGTCCGGTTTTTTGCAAGTACTCCGTCACCACGCGGGAACCCGGCGCCAAAGAGTTCTTTACTGACGAGCGAACAGTTAGACCACGCTCCACAGCTTTCCGGGCCAACAAGCCAGCCGCCAGCATTACGCTCGGATTTGAAGTGTTGGTGCAGGACGTAATCGCGGCAATCAAAACATCGCCGTGGCCCAAATCAACTTCGGCATGCGGAAACTCTTCCGGATTAACCTCAACCAGCCGGTCGGGCGTTGGTCGGTTGTTGACCATTTCGGTTTCAGACCAAACGCTGGTTCCTTTAGATGATTCCCCATCAGCCGCCACGATGGGCATACTCTCAGCGCGCTGTTCACCACCGCCGGCAAACGCTGACGCCGCCATGTTCATCGTGCCGATGCGCGTGAAGAATCTCGCGCCGGCTTCTTCGTTCGACTTCCCATAGCCACCATCCGCCACTGGCTTAAGCAAGAGCTCAGAAAACTGGCTCTTCAAGTTTCCGAGCTCAATGCGATCCTGCGGCCGCTTTGGACCAGCGACGCTGGGCACTATGGTAGCCAGATCCAATTCGAGGACCGTGCTGTATTCGCAGTCGCCCTTGCGGGGAATTCCAAACAGACCCTGAGCTTTGTAGTAGTTGCGCACTGCGTCTATCTGTTCGTCAGTGCGACCGGTCGCCCTCAAATATGTACAGGTCTGTTCGTCGACCGGGAAAAAGCCCATGGTCGCACCGTACTCCGGCGCCATGTTCGCGATTGTGGCGCGATCGGTTACCGAAAGACTCGCCGCACCGTCACCATGAAACTCGACAAACTTTCCGACGACCTTCGCTTTGCGCAACATCTCAGTGACGCGCAGGACTAAATCAGTCGCTGTTACACCTTCTCGCAAACTCCCGCTCAGATGCACGCCGACAACATCCGGCGTCAGGAAGTAAACCGGCTGGCCCAGCATCGCCGCTTCCGCTTCAATTCCGCCGACGCCCCAACCGACGATCCCCAGACCATTGATCATCGTCGTATGTGAGTCAGTACCAACAAGCGTGTCGGGATAGTAGAAACCATTTCGCTCCCAAACACTCTTCGCCAGAAACTCAAGATTGACCTGATGGCAAATGCCAATGCCCGGCGGAATGACGCCGAAACCGTCGAAAGCCTGAGTGCCCCATTTCAGAAACTGGTAGCGCGAGGCATTGCGTTTGAACTCCATTTCCATGTTCTTCGCAAAAGCATCTTTGGTGCTCGCGAAGTCCACCTGGACTGAGTGGTCGATCACCAAGTCCACCGGAACCAGCGGTTCAATCACGCCAGTGTTTTTCTGCAGCCGATCGACCGCCGAGCGCATTGCCGCCAGGTCCACCAGCAACGGCACGCCGGTGAAATCCTGAAGCAGCACGCGGGCCACGACGAAAGGAACTTCTTCGCTACGCGCGGCGTTAGGCTGCCAGCTGGCGAGCGCCCGCACATCGTCTTCGGTGATCTTTACGCCATCGCAATTGCGCAGCACGGATTCAAGGACGATGCGAATGCTTAACGGCAGCTTGGAAACGGCGCCGAGGCCTTCTTTTTCCAGTTGTGGCAACGAATAGAACTTGCCGCTTTTGCCGGGGGAGACTTCAAAAGTTTGCAGAGAGTTAAATGGGCCTTGTGACATAGAAATCCGTTAGTGTGCGCTCCGAAATCGCCTATCAAGCGAACGCACGCGAAGTCGTTTGGATGTTGGAGTTAGCAAATTCAAGTTTAAGTCCGCATCGGTTGATCGTCAAGGAAGCCTAATTCCGGTGGCGGCCTAATTAGTAAAGCAAACTGTTAGTTTGCGTCGAGATTGAATGCTATCCAACCAACGCAAACTAACAGTTTGCTTTACAACTTAGAGCACTAGCCATCGCGACGTTTGTTGCCGCGTAATCCTCGCTTTGTTATAGTTCTCGCAACCCCCGCATTTTCAAGCCGACTTTTTCGGGTGAATTACTCGCTGCTGTTGGTTTCAGACTCAGATCGAGTTTCGCTCGCGTTCATACCCGAGAGGAGCGTGTCACATGTCTAAGAAAGAAGCCGACGATTTTGCATACTTGAGCAACGATCCCAATTTTGTACCGAATCCTGAAATTGAAGAGTTTATGGAGGAGGAAATTTCGCGTGCGCCGCGGGACCCGGAACAACTCGCGCAAAGATTGCGAAACAATACTGCGGCGTCACCGCGCGACGCCGGCGGCGATCTTGACGCCTCCTGGGAAGACGTAAACGAAAGCGGATCAGAGTCGGTTGGCGGCGACAACCCCACACCCGATCAGTCAATGGTTGAGGAAAACGCAAACGCGGTCGGTGTAAACTTCGAAGACAACGAGGAACTGGATTTTCTCGACAAGATTGAGAAACGCGACCGCAATCGCTTCGAATTAGACGAAGGCTCCAAGACCGGCGGCGACACGATCTAAGAATTACTTGCCCACCGGCCGTTGATTCCGGGTAAGTTGTGAACGCTCAAAGCAACAGCAAGCACTCCGAAGTGCTGTTGACCATAGTCTCGCGCCAAATACTGCTGCTACTCGCCCTCCTCGTTCTCACTTCTGACACACAAGCCCAGCAGACAATCACAGTTAGTTTTGATTTCCGCAATGGCGCCCAGGGATGGGAGGCGGGGTTCGCAGACTATTCCCCGGCAACTGACAAAAACGATATTTATCAACTGCGTGGCGAAATCCGCAACTTGCCACCCGAAGTTGGCCCGGGCACCGGATTCTATCTTCAGGGCGATAACCACTCCGACGATCTTTTCATGTTTTTGAAAAGACGAATTATAGCGGCTGAGGGAATCGTAGCTGGTCAGCCTTACCAGGTTCGTTTCGATCTTGCCTTCGCTTCGAATGCACAGAGTGGCTGCGTCGGAGTTGGAGGCTCACCCGGCGACGGCGTTACCCTGAAAGCCGGAGCGACTCCAGCCGAACCTCTGGCACTTCTCGATCGGAGCCCGCCGTTTGGTTTGCTACGAATGAATGTGGAGAAGGCCAATCAAGTACAGGGTGGATTGGCTGCTTCGACTACCGGAAGCATCGCCAATGGTGTGCCCTGTGGCTCGGCTCCAGTCTCATACGTTTCCATTCAACGAACTCATCAACACACTAGCATCGTCAATGCCAACTCGAGAGGAGAACTGTGGCTTTTGGTTGGTACCGATTCAGGCTTTGAAGCTTTGACGGCTCTCTACTTTCAACGGATTAACGTGACGCTAACACCAGTATCAGTACCGCCCGCCCCAGCCCTACTAATCGAACAGAATACTGGTCGGGCAGTAGCCCTGGAATCCGTCACGCTCCTGAGCGAGCCTTTCCCAGTCACATCGGGGCGAAATCTTTTTAGTTCCGATCGACGAACTCGCCTAACGCTGTTCGCTTATTACCTGGAGTTGAAGAACGGCGAAGACGCCTCGGCTATCACGGTGCAGGCGGAAGACTCGCAGCACCGATTCTTTGAGTTGCCCGTTGAAGGCGTTCGCGAGGTTCCCAAATTCGATTGGATATCGGCTGTAACGGTGAGACTGCCTGACGAGCTTGCAGGTGTCGGCGATGTACATGTGAAAGTTAGCTTGCGAGGGGTTGCTGGTAACCAGGCGCTTGTATCGATAAATTAGTGGTTTGCAAGCGCAAATCAATATTCCTTCCGACTGTCGAGCAGTATAGTTACCGGTCCATCATTAACTAATTCCACTTCCATCATGCTGCGAAAGCTACCAGTGGATACCCGCACTGACTGCTTTCTTAACTGCGAAACAAAGTGTTCGTATAACGTGTTGGCGGTTTCCGGCGCAGCCGCATCGAACCACGAAGGCCGATTTCCGCGGCGGACGTCACCATACAAAGTGAATTGAGAAACCACCAACGCTCCCCCGTCAATGTCCTTAACTGACAGGTTCATCTTTCCCGCGTCGTCATCAAAGATTCGCAACGCCGCAATCTTTGCGGCTAAGTAATCGGCGTCAGCAACGGAGTCGTCACGCGCCACTCCCAACAAAACAACGAGACCGCTTTCGATCTCGCCAACGACTTCGTCTGCCACAGTGACTTTGGCACGCCTAACGCGCTGCACAACAGCTCGCATGTTATCTAATCACGTAGTTGTAAGTTACGACGCCGGTCACTTTTACCGGCTTCCCGGAGAGCTTTGTTGGCGTGAATTTGGCTTTCAACGCAGATTCGATGGAAGGCTTGATGAGCACCGGGTCGCCGCTACACATATCGGCGGCGGCGATCACCTGGCCCAACTCATCGACGGTGACGCGAATAATGACTGTCCCGCGCGCACCCTGGCGTCTCGCTGCCTCAGTGTATTCAGGTCTCGGAAGTAGTAACGCCCGACCATTCAGAAGGTCGATTGGTTTGTTTGGATCAAGTGCGTCACCAAGTTTTTCCGTGAAGCCCTTGACTCTCTCGGGTTGGCCGGCGAGATAGGCTACACAAAAATATCTGTCTTTGGTTTTCAGATAGTCGGGATGCTCACGCCCGAGGAGCTTGCGTCGCAGCCTGGCGGCTTGTTCGTAAAGAGGCTCGGCCTTGTAGAGCTTGCCACGGAACAAATAAAACTCGGCGAGCGCGAAGGCGGCGTTCGCATATTCGGCGCCCTCTCTACCGAAGGCCTTTTCCTGGATTGCCAAGGCGCGTTTGTAGGCGAGTTCGCTCTTGTTGAAGTCACCCTGGACGTAGGCAAGAAATCCGAGCTTTCCCAGATACAGCGCCAGGCCGGGGTCTTCCGGACCAATTTTCTGTTCGTGAGTTTTCACCAACTGCTCGACCAGCTTTAGCGCTTCGCCGTATTTCTTCGTGACGGTATAAATCTCAGACAAGTTGAGTCGTGAAACTTGAACTAATTCGTGATCCGGGCCAAGTATCTTCTCCCGTACTTCCAACGAACGTTTCGCCAGCGGCAGAGCTTCGGCGAACTTAGACTCTTTGAAAAGCTCAACAGCCGAGTGGTTCAAGCGCGCCGCTTCCTCAAGCGCCGCAGCATTGTCTGGTTGTTGAATCGCCGGTACTAAAACAAGCGGTTGACTATTTGGTTGGAACAGGGCCGAGCCAAACGTTCCTAACTGGACGGCCAGCGCAATCGCGAACCAAATTGTCGACGAAAACAAATTCATTTCTTTGGTGGTTTACTCGGACGAATTTCGACGCGGCTCGGCAGCGCCCGATCATCCTGCTGCAAAAGATTAATCACAACGCGCGCGATGTCCGCAGGTTGAAGCTGCCACGACTTCTCGTCGCCGGGCGTGTCGCCACCAAATTCAGTGTTCACAGAGCCGGGCATGATGTAACTGACTTTGATGCCGTCGTGTCGCACTTCCTGCATTAACGCCTCGCTAAATCCGTTGAGCCCAAACTTAGAAGCGTTGTAAGCCGCCATTTGTGGATGCGGGTTCGCGCCGGCTAAAGAAGAAATGTTGATGATGTAGCCGCCATCTCCTTGTTTCAGGTGAGGAATCGCCTCGTGGCAGCAATAGAAAACGCCGAACAGGTTTGTTTCAAGTATGGCGCGAAAGTCTTCGACCGGCATCGTTTCCACTGTCGCAAATTTCCCGACGCCCGCGTTGTTAACCAGAATATCCAGAGCCCCAAATTCAGCAACCGCATGCGCAATTAGCGACTTGACCTGCGCGTGATCGCGCACATCGCAGACAAAACCGGTGACCCGAGCGGCCGTATTTTTCGCCAGGGCGCGGCTTGTCTCCTCAACTTCAGCGGCATTGCGCGCGCTGAGGCAAACATTCACTCCCGCGTCGAGCAACGCTGCGGCGATGCCGCGACCAATACCCTTGGTGCCGCCAGTTACGATCGCTACTTTTCCATTCAGTTGCATAAGCCATCAACATTGTGGCGGCCTTGTCGTCCCGAGAAACGAAACGACTCAGCCGCCACTCATGTTCGTCAAAACCCGGCTTACTTCGCCGCTGGCAGCGAGACACTGCGGTTGAGAATGACCCCGAATTCGGTCCCCGATTTCACTTCGGCTTCTTTTTCTTTTTCGAGGACGCGCGCGCCGGTGCCCAGGGCGCCGCCCAGAAGGCCGCCGATAGCCGCACCTTTGCCACCGCCGGCGATAGCGCCGATGATCGCGCCGGTTGCGACGCCGCCACCAATAAACACGGCATCTCGTTTTCTGTTGCTGGTGCCTTTGACCGTGCCTTCGTTATCAGCATTAACCCGGTCGGTTTCCAGAGAACTAAGCGAACCATTGATCGTGTAAGTCTTCCCGCTCGGAACCTGGACCGAGTTAAACGCGACTGTGATATTGCCGGGCTTGCGCTTCTGTGCCCGATTGACGGCGGTGACGTGGCCCCAAATTCTGCTGCCCACCGGAATAACGTCAACACTGCTGCCACCACCGTAGACCGGTTCGGTGACAATGCTGGAAAAGCGATCGCCGATTCGCGCCGTTCCGGAATTAAGCGATTCGTTTAGGCGAACGCGAATCACTGTGTCAGCTGGAACGGTGTAGTACTTAATCGGAGCAACTTTTGTTGCTGTGCGTCTGCCTCTTCTGCGCCTGCTGGTTTGAGCAGTCGCGTCCAACACGACGCCCGCCAACATCGTCAACAGCACAAAGAAAATCAACGCTCGTTTCATTAGCCTACTGTTAGTTTTCGTCATCTTCAATCATCCTCCCGTTGCCTCAAGGTCAACTGATTGCCGAACCGAATTGGCAATCATCGAAAATTAATCTTACGAAGCTTGCAGTTTTGCCTTCAGTCTCTCATTGACCACTTTGGGGTTGGCCTTGCCTTTCGAAGCCTTCATTACCTGCCCCACGAAGAAACCAAAAAGCGTTTCTTTCCCTGATCGATATTGTTCGAGCTGTTGTGGGCTCGCAGCCATTACCTCATCAATGATGCGGTCGATTTCTCCGCTGTCGCTAACCTGGACCAGGCCTTGTTCTTGAACGATGGTCGCAGCGTCCTTGCCCGACTTAAACATTTCCACCAGCACATCCTTGCCTTGCTTTCCACTAATCTTGCCTTCCTCAATCATGCGCACTAATCCGCCCAGGTTTTCCGCGGAGACCGGCGAGGCGTCAGCGGTGATGCCTGCGACTTCGAACTCACGCAGCAACTCCGAACGAATCCAGTTAGCCGCCGTGCGCGGATTTCCGGCAACTTCAGCGGCTTTTTCGTAGTAGTCAGCCAACGATCGTTCTGAGGTCAGCTGCGACGCGTCGTTGAATGAAAGGCCGTACTGTTCCATGAACCGGCGCCGTCTCGCTTCCGGCAACTCCGGCATTGAACTGCGTACACTCTCGACGAATTCATCCGAAATGATCAGCGGCGGCAGATCCGGCTCAGGAAAATAACGATAATCGTGCGCTTCTTCCTTGCTGCGCATCACGCGCGTTTCGTTGGCCTTGTCGTCCCAGAGCCGCGTTTCCTGTTGCAGCTTGCCACCAGATTCGAGCACTCCGATCTGACGCTCGATTTCAAACTCAATCGCGCGTTGCATGAAACGCACCGAGTTGAGATTCTTTAGCTCCACTTTTGTCCCAAATTTTTCGTCACCAATTCGGCGCACCGAGACGTTTGCCTCGCAACGCAAATTTCCCTTCTCCATGTCAGCTTCCGAAGCGCCCACCCACTGCAGCGCGCGCCGCACGTGGTTAACGTAGTCATATGCTTCCCAGGACGAACGAAAATCCGGCTCGGTCACTATTTCCGCCAGCGGAGTGCCGGCCCGGTTGAGATCGATGTAGGAATAGCGATCGACGTCAGGCAAACCCTCGTGCACGTTCTTGCCCGCGTCCTCTTCAAGGTGCAAACGCGTGATAGCGATCGGCTTAGGTTTCCATTCGACGGGATGACCCGCGGCGTCTCGCTCGGTCGTCATTATTTCCAACTGCCCGTTGGCGGAAAACGGTTTGTCATACTGCGAAATCTGATAACCCTTGGGCAGATCCGGGTAGAAATAATTCTTTCGAGAAAAAATAGATTCGTTGTTGATATGTAAACCGAGGGAAAGCGCGGCACGCGCTCCGAGTTCCACCGCACGATGATTCAAAACGGGGAGTGCTCCGGGTAAGCCAAGGCAAACGGGACACGTGTTCTCGTTTGGCTGATCACCAAAGCGCGTGGAACAACCGCAAAAGATTTTTGATTCCGTGCTCAGCTGCGCGTGAATCTCAAGACCAATAATTGTTTCCCAACCGTCTTTCATAAGTCGCCACTCACCACTCTCCAGTCCCCAGTCCCCAATCTCAAGTCCTCAGTCTTCAGTCAAAAACAGTTGCTTTCTGCTTTCTGCGTTCTGCTTTCCTGCTCCTGCCCCTAAGGTCTCAGCCAGCCCGGTTGCGCACCAGCCCTCCGCGCCTCGTCTTCAAGTTCACGCCACCGGGCATTGAGCGTCGCTCGGGTTGCAGCTAGCTGGTTGAACCGCGTAATCAGCTCACTCCGTTCGTAACCGAAATCATAGCCAAACCCGGAACTAAACAAGGCCAAATTTGGTGGCGCAATTAGTGGCCCGCCACCTCGGGGAAATCCGCGAGGCGTTAGCGGGTTCTGGAACACCTGGCCGCGAGTGATCACACCGCCGACATTTCGCGCGGCTGGTGGCGCCACAAAGATTCCGGGCCGCGGTTGATGAAATCCGCCAAAGCCTCGGCCGCCTCCGAACCCTCCCCCAACCCCAAACGGAAATGCGTTGATGACTGTCGTGAACGAGCTAGTCGTATTTGTATAGTTCGAATCCTCCAGCTGCCTGCGAACCACGTTCAACTCCGCATCAGCTGCCACGATCTCGGTTCTCAACTCAGACGCGCGCGCGCGCCAGTAACCTTCATTTTCCGATTCGACGGCTTTCCGCTGTTGCAGTTCCGCAGAAACTACGGCCGACTCTTCCTCAGCGCGTCGTCGCGATTCCTCAACCGACGGCAGACCGAGTTCCCTTCGCCTGTTCTCGTAGGCCAACTCGCTGCTGCGTCGTCTTTCCGCAGTCGGCTCCAGATCGCGATTCGTGATTGTGCGTGTTGCCCTTTGAGTACGCACAGGCGCGGCTGGTGAACCGGCGGTGGCCCGTTTGAGAAAACTTCCAGCTGATTCACTATTCGCCTTTTCAGTCGCGGCGACATCGATCGCGGCAAGTTGAATAGTGATCTGAATGCCCGGTGAGACTTCGTAGGTCAAAGTTGAAGGGGTCAACTCGAAACGCGCCGGGATTTCAAGATGTCGCCCATCGCTCAACACAACCGTGTACGCACTCACAGTCGCCGCAACAATGAGCACTAGCGCGAAAAGTGAAAAAGTGTAGCCCAACCTGGGCAGAATCCTGACACACATAGGTTTACTTCCTTGTTACTTCATTGCTCTTTTCGGGGGGAATTGCGGCTGCAAGTATACCATTCAACGGACCCTGTAGACTCCTCGGCCGGACTAGTCCACAGTCGCCGGTTCACAGTTCACAGTCAGGACGGCCCGATCCTCACGGAAATCGGACTGTGGGGCCGTGGACGGTCGACTCCAGACTCGCGTTCGCAAAGTTCTTGCCTAAAAATCCTTCCCAAAGTCGTCCCAGTTTGATATACAGGACTTCCATTCGGACTTGCCCTCGCTAAATGAATGCGGATGCGCTTCCCCTCGCGGCGCCCGTGCAGTTGTCAACCTTCTAAGAGGAGATTAAGCACAATCATGGCCAAGATCGTTTGCAAACTTCTCGGTGTTGTTTTTCTTCTTGTGGGGATCGCCGGTTTTGCTGCGCCGCATTTGTTGGGCGCACATTTGACCCCTGCTCACAACCTCGTCCATATCGTTTCGGGAGTCGTCGCTATTTATTTCGGCTTTGCCGGTTCGTTGTCAGGAGCAAAGGGGTTCTGTTTGCTCTTCGGACTCGTTTATCTCGCTTTAGGATTTCTTGGGCAATTTGTGCTTGGAGATCCCACGAATGATCGAATGTGGCACGTAGCGGGCATTTTGGAATTCGGCAAGATCGATCACTTCATACATATTCTGCTTGGCGTTGTTTTTCTGGCGGGGGGACTACTGACTAAGAAAGACTGAAGGCGTAGCGCAGATCTGCGCCTCAAAGTTTCAGGTTGCAAGGACAAGCTCGATAAGAAGCGCTCTCGCGCCCTACAGCTTGGACCCTTGCAACCTGAATTTGTGTCTGCGGTAGTTGTGTCGCCGTCCTATTTCAACTCTGAAACCCCGGCTGTCCCAACCGTCGTGCCGGAATGAGATCACAAAACCAAAACGACTCTCGCAAGACAACTTCGCCGAGCGAGAATTTCACCGGTTCAGCGAAGTTGGGCCCATCAAAAACGAACGAATGAAACTCTCCGTTCTCGCCACAGGGATCCACGTGACCGGGTAAGTCTGACAAAAACTCTTCGTCTATTTGTCTGCCGGCAAATGATTGATCGAGCACTTTCGCGTCGACACAAGTAACCACTGCCTTGAAACCTAATTTGATGAAGTCCCTGATAAAGCTGGAAGTGTCGCGCCGCCACACCGGAAAGATACCGGCCATCTGCTTCCTCGCAAGAAATTGCTCGCGATAGGCCCTGATATCCTCGAGGAAAAGATCTCCAAACACTACCGAGTCAATTCCCTTTTCGCGGTAGGCGGAAAACGCCTCTGCCATCCGCTGTTCATATTCCTCATTGCCCGCATCTTTCGAAATGAAAACTTCCTGAAGCGGCAGCCCCAAACTATCAGCCTGCTGTTCTAGTAACTCACGTCGCACGCCATGCATACTGATCCGGTCATAGTCGCGCGTGAGAGTAGTCAGCAGTGCAACCACGCGATAGTCTCGCCCACGTTGCGTTTCATAAAGCGCAAAGCAACTGTCTTTGCCGCCGCTCCAGGACATCAACACCGCAGTCTTATCAGCGTCACGGAGATGGTCGCCGGTTGCCATTCTTGGCGATGTCCTCAAAAGCTGAACGCAGCCCCGGCACGCCCGGTGCGGCCCGGCGTGCGATAACCGCTTTCGAAATACTCCTGACTGAACAGGTTATCTACATAGCCAAAGAGGCGCAGTGAGCGCGACTCGGCAAAAGGAAACGTATAGCTTCCACCAAGGTCGACCCGGCCAATTCCCCCAAAGCGATAGGCGCGGCTGGCGAAGGTAATGGGATCAAAAACAGGCGCCAGATAATCGCTTGAGGCGGCAACGTCAACGTTGACGAGGATGCGCCGGCCAATTCGTTGAGTCGCGACCAGAGAGAATTGATGGTCTGGAGTTACGAATGAGCGCAGCACGCCGGCAACCTGTGGCCTCCATTGTTGACTCTTCGTGTACGTGTAAGCGGCCGACAGCGTGAGTGTACGCGTGGGTGTCGCCGTCAGATTTAATTCTAAACCTCGAGCGATACCGCCATCCGTGTTCACGTATCCGCCAAAGCGACCAAAAGGATCGGTGGCCGGATTAATTAGCCCCGAAAAGTCGAAGATGATTATTTTTTGCAGTTGAGTGTAGAAGTACGTCGCTGATGCACGCACGCGGTTCCGGGCGAACGTTTGATCAATCCCAGCGTCAAACGCTATCGAGCGGTCTGGCTTAAGTCGTGGATCGCCATAGACCGAGTAACCAAAGAAACTACTGAAGGACGAACCGAAGCGTTCAAAGAGCGAAGGCGCCCGGTAGCCATTGCCTACGTGACCGCGCAACTTGGTGCCTGACGAGCGAAACACATAAGCAACTGATCCATCGGCGGTGTAAGCAGTGGGTGGTGACAGGAAGGTCAGCCCGGCATAAGGCGACGCTGCTGCCGGCGTAAACACAGGCTGCTGCAACCTGAAGAACTGCGCACGAAACGCTCCGGAGATTTGCAGCCGATCATCGATGAACCGCAACTGATCCTGAACAAAGAGCGTGTGACTTCGCTGGGTGACGTCCACATCAGAGTTGTCAGCAGGGCTCGGTTGAATCGAACGATTGTTGAAGTTCTCACTTTCGAACTCGTAACCGCCCGTAATGAAATTATTTCGTCCCGCACGAACATCGAAGCGGGCAGCAAGTGTGTGGACACGCGCGTCGAAATCCCCACGGTCATTTCCCCCAAACGGTTGAAAACCTGGACCAAGCGGTCCGTTAATGCCGCTTCGGTTAGTCACGAGTCCCTGATAGCTGACCGTATAACCAAACGTCTCGGTTGGCCTTTGGCTAAAGATCACGGCCCCGGAAAAAAAGTTCGCTTTGCGCAGGTTGTCGGGATCGTTTGCGTTGGGGACAAAAGTTGCACCACCGGGTGCTACCGGCAAACCGGCTTCAAAGCGCCGCTGCTGTTCATGCGAGAGGGCAACCGCCTCAATGATTCCCGTTGGCGGCAAAATGCCGATGCCTTCAGGAGTGTTATTCAGTTGCAAGCGTGAGTTGGTCGCATAGATGCGCCCGGAAAGAGTTGTCGTCGGTGACAAACGAAAGAGGACTCTTCCCTGCCCACCGGTGTTACGAGTTTCATCCTGGTTGTCGAGGCCGCGCGTGACGTTTAGATGTGAAATACCGGCGCTGTAAAGAACTGAGTGTCCACCACCGGCCACCTGCGCGCGACCGCGGAACATGCCCAGGGCGCCACCTTCAGCGAGCACGCTTCCGTGGAACGGTCCGCCGCCCTCGTCTGTCACTAGATTTATTACGCCGCCAATCGCGTTCGAACCATAAAGCGACGAGCCTGATCCGCGCAAAACTTCAACCCGATCGACATCCGTGCTGATTAAGTCTTCAATGAACCCTGACGCGTCCCCCTGCGGCGCTCCGGCGTCGCGAAAACGTAGACCATCGATCAGCACCGCCGTGTCTTCGTTGCGTAGCCCCCGCGTTTTGATCGAAGTGAACGACCCCGGACCACCAAGTTGCTGCACGCGCAAACCGGGCACGGTCCGCAGCGACTCGGCGATTGCAGTTTCGTCACGGTCATCGATGTCCTGTTGGTTCACAACTGACATTGCCTTAGAAAC
The DNA here is from genome assembly GCA_035472495.1 of Pyrinomonadaceae bacterium. GTDB lineage: Bacteria > Acidobacteriota > Blastocatellia > Pyrinomonadales > Pyrinomonadaceae > PSRF01. The sequence goes on from DATIPD010000016.1 coordinate 201,767, forward strand.
TTCATCGACAGGTTGCGCGGTACCCTGCGCTGTTACCACCACCTGTTCACTAATCCCTGCCAGCGGCAAAGAAATGTTCAGCGTTGCCGCGGCATTTTTGTCGACGCGCAATAACTGCGCGGGCGCTTCGGCGAAGCCCGTTGCTTTCGCTGCAATCAAGTAGTCGCCGGGTTCCAGGTTCGCGAAACGATAAGTGCCTTTGTCATCAGTCGACGCGGTTAAGCGAAGTCGGTCATCGCGCGAGTACAGCGTGACGATTGCCTTAACAACAATCGCGCCGCCTGGATCTGTAACCTGTCCAGAAACTGCAGCGCCCCTTGAGCGGTTTTGTCCGGTAACACCGCGCGAAAACGAGCCTGCCATGATCAGTAAAATCAGGAGGCCCACCGTGCCCCATAAATGAAATTGCTTTGTTACTTTGTTGTGTGTCTTCATGTTTAGCTTCTCCTGCCCGACGCAGCGCGAGCTGAAATTGACGCGGTTAAGAGGTTTCCTGACTTGCGGCTGTGACTCTTGCGAGTCGCCTTTGTCCGTTCCTTCCCGGATTAGATCCAGTGGCTTTCCTGGACATCGTCGCCGCTTACAGTTGCGCGGGCAGTGTCGGCTCTTCACCGTCTTCCCATCTTCAACCGCTCATAGGTGTTTGAGCTGCCGGTAGCGTTTTGTGAGCCCCAGCATATTGTCTAACTACGACCCGCTTGTTCGTAAACCTTTCGACTTAAACACTGGCTTCATGGATCGGGGTCACTCGTGGCACCCCGGAAATTGGGTGGGCGTCAACCAACACGCTGACAGCAAAGACCTCTTTCAGAAGCTCCGGTGTCAAAACTTCGTGCGGCCCCCCAAACGCTACGGTAGCTCCGTTCTTCATCAGCAAGACGTGATCGGCAAATTCCGCCGCGAGATTGACATCGTGTGTTATGACAAGTGCCGCTGTGTGCTGGTGATCGCAACGCTTTCTGACCAGCGCCAGGATTGCGGCTTGATGCGCCAAATCCAGATTTGCGGTTGGCTCGTCAAGCAGCAACACCGCGGCTTCCGTCGCCAGCGCCCGCGCCAACACCGCTCTTTGTCGCTCGCCGCCTGACAACTCATTCATTAACCGGTTGGCAAGTTCTTCGAGCCGCGTTTCGCGCAAAACCTGTCGCGCTATTTCGAAATCGCGTTGGGTTTCCCAACCCCACGCCGCCGTACCCGACCAGGCATATCTGCCGCCCAGTACAAACTCGAAAACCGTCACCGGAAAACGCAGATCGGCTTCCTGCGCCACTACGGCAACGCGCCTGGCAATTGCGCGTCGCGAATAAGAACCCAGCGGTTGGCCGTCAAGGGAAATGTTTCCGGAGTGCGGCCGCAAGCCGCCGTTTAGAGCACGCAGCATGGTTGACTTGCCCGCGCCGTTTGGGCCAATGATCGCTGTCACCTCACCGGGCTTAAGCGAAAGCGAAACGCCGGCTACTGCCCGTCGTAATCCGTAGCGCACTGTGATCTCGTTTGCTTCCAACATTGTCGTCTGCGTTAGCGTCGCTTTAACAAATAGACAAACAGTGGTGCGCCAATCAGCGCGGTAATCGCGCCGACAGGCAGTTCTCGCGGTGCGATAACTGTGCGCGCGACCGTGTCCGCCAGAATCACAAACGCCGCGCCCGCGATTGCTGATGCAACAATCACGATGCGGTTGTCACTCCCAAACGAAAGTCGAACGAGATGCGGAACGACGAGCCCCACGTAACCAACCGATCCACTCGACGCCACTGACGCGCCTACCAGCAAACTAGCGGCGACGAACACCGTTATCCGCACGCGTCCGACTTCAACGCCGAGATCAAAAGCGTCGCGCTCGCCCAGCATCATCAGGTTTAGCGAACGTGCATTCAGTCCAATAACAACGACACCAAAGGCCGCAGCCACAAACGTGATCAAGAGCAAATTCGTAGTCGTCCCCGAGAGATCGCCTAACAACCAGAACGTAAATGAGCGGATGCGCGTAGCGTCCAGCAGCGTAGTTATGAAAACGATCGCCGAAGAAAGAAACGTCGTAACAATCACCCCGGCCAGGATTAGACGTTCAGGTGTCGCGCCCGCGCGCCCGCGCGCCAGGCGGTACACAACAAACGTCGCTGCGAGTGCGCCACCGAAAGCCATGACCGGACGGCTCCATTCATGCGTGCCAAAAAATACAAGCGCGACCATCGTACCCACCGCAGCGCCGTTGGAAACGCCCAGCAAATAGGGTTCAGCAAGTGGATTGCGTAACAGTGCTTGATAACCCGCGCCCGCGGCCGCCAGGCAAATGCCCACCGCCCCGGCAAGCAGAATTCGTGGTAATCGCAGATCAAACAGAATCGCATGTTGCTCGGAAGAGAGTCCGCAGTCTGCTCGGCCGATGAGGGAACACAGCGTGCCGGCGATTGGAAGTCGTTGGCTGCCGACGAGTGCGGCCACTAACAGAATACCGGCGAGGACGATTAAGAGAAGCAGACACAAGTACAACGTCTTCTTAAACGTCAAAGGACCACCAATGGTTGAAGCTTGCGTTGCGTCAGTCATCGCTAATTTGCTACCGGCTTCCCAAACTGCGACGCTACCTCCGGGTGAAGTGCGCGCGCCATTTCTTCTAATCCGTCGACTAATCGGGGCCCGGGACGCGACAGATGATCGTCGTTGATTTTGTACACTCGTTTGCTGAGGACGGCAGGCGAATTCTGTAAAGACACTGCCACCGTTGCATTGGCCGCGCCCATCGATCCGCCGGTGGGCAGAATGATCGCCTCCGGTCTTGCCGCCAGCGCGGCCTCGTCGCTGAACCGAGGAAATGCACCCGGAACGTCCGCCGTCACTGAGACACCACCGGCGCGGCGTATGACATCAGTCAAATATCCTTCGCTGCCGACGGTATAGAGCGGCTCGCCGGAAACCTGGTAAAAAACCTTGACCGGCTTTGTGCCTCGCGTTGCACCCTCCACTGCGGCTGCACGCGTGCGTAACTCCTGCGCGACGTTCAGCGAAAGGTCCCGATGACCGAGCAAGTCGCCAAGCGTTTCCATTGAATGAAAAATCTCGTCGAGGGTGCGCGGGTTCGTGACGTAAACCGCGATGTGCTGCTGATCAAGTTGTTTGGTAAATGCTTCGAGCTGGGACGCAGTCGAAACCAATACGATCTGCGGCTTGAGGGCGATGATGCGTTCGACACTCGGGTGCATGGTGTCGCCGATTTTGGCAACCTGTTTGGCGGCCGCCGGGTAATCGCAGTATTCCGTGTCGCCAACGAGGCTATCGCCAGCGCCAACGGCGTAAACAATCTCGGTCAAGTTCGGCGCGAGGGAAACGATGCGATCGATCTTCGTGGGAAGGGCGAGCTTGCGACCGGCTTCGTCGGTGACGGCGCGAGTGTCTGGCGTGCCTGCGGAATTTGGTGACGACGTTTTGGCTGAACAGGCAGAGATCAAAAGCAGACCGCACCAAAGCAGAGCAGTCGCAGTGCGTCTAAATTTGCCGTTTGCAGATGAGTGTAAAAGCAAGAGTCCCGCCGATCTGTCCGCTGCGCGAGCAAGCGACAGGCGATCGACGGGACCAAGAGACTGGAAAACCCGCGCGGCCTGAACGCCTATCCGCGAGCGTTCAAAAGCTGCAAGTCTCGGGCAGGTCTCCTGACTTTGAGCTTCCTTTGCCTTAACAAGCAAAACAACTCAACACAGTGGCGCGACCGCGCGGGATTCTCACCCGCTTCCCTATTCTCCCCAATCTGGGGCACCCAAAGACTTTCAACTACAAAGAACTTCGATTCGACCGGACACTATCACGCACTTTTAGGCAGTGTCAATCGGAGTCGAATATCCGAACAAAGTATCAACTTCGGCCCAGAAGCCCTGGTTAGGATCAATAAGACAAGTTGACCTTAGCAGACTTTAGACATTGGACATTGGACTTTGGACTTCTTAAGATTCACCGCACTTTCAACTGCGAAAAGAGCCCATCAAACACATGATCAAGACTATCGAATGGACAGACGAGGGCGTAAGCATGCTGGATCAACGCCTGCTGCCTACTCAAGAGAAGTATTTAATGCTGCGGTCGTACGAAGAAGTAGCCGAAGCCATCAAAAAGATGGTGATTCGCGGCGCGCCGGCAATTGGCGTAGCCGCCGCGATGGGACTCGCATTGGGGGCGAGCCAGTCAGTAGGTACGTCGGTCGCCGACCTTGAAGACGATTTCGACTACATGAGCAAAGTCATGTCGGAGACTCGCCCAACAGCAGTCAACCTTTTCTGGGCGATCGAGCGGATGCGCCAAACCCTGAAGCGAGAGAAAACCAAAACACAAGACGTACTGGAATTGAAGGCTCGATTGGTGGAGGAGGCGCAGGCAATCTTTCACGAAGACATTGAGGCGAACCGTGCCCTGGGTCGTTTCGGCGCCGAACTCCTTGCCGACGGCGACACCGTGTTAACCCACTGCAACGCCGGCGCCCTCGCCACTGCCGGCGACTACGGCACTGCATTGGGCGTCATTCGCGGTGCGATAGATGCCGGTAAGCATATCGCTGTAATCGCCGATGAGACGCGACCGTTTTTGCAGGGACTTCGGCTCACCGCCTGGGAACTGGCGAAGGACAACATTCCCGTGACGGTGATCACCGACAATATGGCTGGTCACATAATGAAGAGCGGTAAGGTGAACGCAGTTGTGGTTGGAGCGGATCGCATCGCCGGGAATGGTGACGCGGCCAACAAGATCGGCACCTACATGGTCGCCGTACTAGCGCAAAAACACGGGATTCCGTTTTACGTCGCCGCACCAGTGTCGACGCTCGACCTAACCCTAAAGACGGGTGAAGAGATTCCGATTGAAGAACGTGACGAGAAGGAAGTAACGCACATCAAGGATCATCAACTGGCGCCGGAAGGAATCTCGGTGCGCAATCCAGCTTTTGACGTAACTCCAAATGAATTGATTACGGCGATTATTACCGACAAGGGCGTGGCGCGAGCACCGTATGAAACTAGCTTGCGAGCCCTGATTGAAAGAAACGCGTCGGCTGGTACTCAGTAGGCGGCTAACTGAGGATGCTGTTTATCGCGGTGCGAAGCGGCTATTTTTCCACCAGTCAATCGTTAGCTTTAATCCGGTTCTTAAATCTACTCTCGGTTCGAAACCCAGCAGATTCCGCGCGCGCGATATTTCCGCCAGACTGTGTTTGACGTCTCCGGCACGGGTCGGTTGATAGTCAGCCACCACATCTGTTTTGCCGGTCAACGTCTTCAACTCTTCCAGCAAGTGATTCAAGGAAATTCGCTCGCCGTTGGCTACATTAATCACCTGCCCGATCGCTTTCGAACTTTCGGCCGCTTTCATATTTGCGTCGACCACGTTGTCGATGTAGGTAAAGTCGCGCGACTGCTCACCATCGCCATAGATGACCGGACGCTCGCCACCCAAAATCGAACTAATGAAACGTGAAATGACGCCCGAGTATTGCGAGCTGGGATCCTGCCGTGGACCAAACACATTGAAGTATCGCAGTGAAACCGTCTCGAGACCGTAAACTCGCGTGAAGACCTGGCAGTAATGCTCGCCTACCAGTTTGGCTACGGCATACGGCGAAAGCGGCTCCGGCAACATGCTTTCGACTTTCGGCAGCGTGGGTTGGTCGCCATAAGCCGAGCTTGAAGCAGCGTAAACAATTCGTTTCACCTTTTTTTGGCGGGCGGCATCAAGCAAAGAAAACGTCGCGTCGACGCTGGCAATGTGCGTTTGTCTGGGGTTCTCAACTGACCGCGGGACAGAAGGAATGGCCGCCTCGTGGAAAATCAGCTCCACATCTTCAAGGGCTTTTGCGAGCAACTCCTCATCGGCGACACTGCCGTGGACAAAATCAAGATCGCCACCAATCTCCTCGAGGTTCTCGCGATACCCTGTCGAAAGGTCGTCAATCACACGCACTCGCGCGCCTGCGCTGGCGAGCCTCGCCGCCAGGTGTGAGCCGATAAAACCGGCTCCGCCAGTAACAACTGCAATTCCGGTTAGGGCCATAACTAGGACTCGACTAACTGTTCAGCAGATTTGAAAGTATATAAATGGGCACGCTATCGACCAACGCCGGCATACTCAAAACCAAGTTCCCGCATGTCGGTTGGGTCGTAGATATTTCGTAAGTCAGCAATCCTGGCAGACCGCATCAGGTCACGAATTCGGCTCATGTCCAGCGCACGAAACTGGTTCCACTCAGTCATGAACACAAGCGCGTCAGCGTTCGACACTGCCTCATACTCGTCGTTTGCGTACATGACGTCGGGAAGAACTTTTGCCGCTTCTTTCATCGCCACCGGATCGTAGGCGCGGATAGTAGCCCCACGTTCCACTAGCGCGCGAATGATATCAATCGCCGGGGCCTCGCGCATGTCGTCGGTTTCAGGCTTGAACGCCAATCCCAGGATTGCAATCGTCGTCCCTTTCAGATTGCCGACTAGTTTTTCGATTTTTGGAACCATCGCCTGACGCTGACGACGGTTGACCTCAATTACGGAGTCAACAATTATCGAGTCCCGTCCAAATTGGCGCGCCACTGAGGCAAGCGCCTGAGTGTCCTTGGGAAAACATGAGCCACCGAAGCCGGGTCCGGGATGCAGAAACTTGCTGCCGATGCGCTTGTCCATGCCAATCGCCCTGGCGACGTCATGAACATCACAGCCGATGCTTTCGCAAAGGTTGGCAATTTCGTTAATGAAGGAGATTTTCGTGGCAAGAAATGCATTTGCGGCGTACTTGGTAAGTTCAGCCGCTTCCAGCGACGTCAGGACAAAAGGAGCTTCGATTAAATAGAGCGGCCGGTAAAGGTCACGCATGATCGCGATCGCTTCCTCGTCACGACTGCCAATCACCACGCGATCCGGTCGCATGAAATCATTTATTGCCGCGCCTTCGCGCAAAAATTCCGGATTAGACACGATGCCAAAGTTCAATTTGGATTTCAGGTTTTCCCGAATCAACTTGCGCAAGTACTCACCGGTGCCAATCGGAACAGTCGACTTGGTGACTATCACCTTGTAACTGTTCATATGCTCCGCAACGGATCGTGCGGCTGATTCCACGAAACTCAAATCGGGTGAGCCATCAGCGTTGGGTGGCGTGCCAACTGCCAGGAAAATTACCAGTGCCTGCTCGACTGCCTGTTTCAGATCAGTCGTAAAACGTAGCCGACCTGATTGCACATTTTTACTGACCAGTTGTTCGAGACCTGGCTCGTAGATGGGCATCTCGCCAGCGCTCAGGCGAGCGATTTTGTCCGCGTCGATGTCCACGCAGGTGACATCCACGCCAAACTCCGCAAAGCAGGCACCCGTAACCAGACCCACATAACCAGACCCAATGACCGCTATATGCATTAAGACGTTCCTTCAGGAAAAATAAGGTAGGACGACTAGACATTGTAAAACCTTGCGGGTCAAGCACGACGATTTGTCGCGTGACCCGCAAGGTTTTGCGTATCTGACCGCAGCGCTAAAGCAGGCGCTGCAGTATTTCTTGGACAAAGCAACGATTACTTACTTCGCCGGGCTGATTACGATCGCGTTGCCGGCAAAGTTGAGATCGTTGTTGTGCATTGCCGCGTAAAGGATTCCAGCAGCAGCACCGGCGCCGAGTAGTAGCAGAGCGGCCAATTCGCCACCGTCCATCTTGTCGTCGTCGTCGCCTGGATCATCCTTCGGATTCGGCGTACCGGCCGTAACGCTTTCACCGGCAGCAACGTTGCGAACAGTGCTACCCATGTGCAGCGTAGCCACGCCTGTGTGCGTCGTCAGATAGGTGACGCCCTTGAGGACGTGCAGCGTAAACGAAGTAGCCTGACTGCCATCAACGGTGACCGACACATCTTTGGTCGCCATGTTGACTGAGGATCCAGCAAGCGTCGAGACGCGAGCGGTTCCGTTGTCGAGTGTGCCGCCGATGCTCTTCTCCGTAAAGTTCAATTTCATGTTTGTCGTTGGCGACAATTCGACGCGACCCAACTTGCTCAGGTTCACAGTCGCATTGCTCTTCTCTGCGGTTGCGATAAGGCTCTCAGAAAACAGCGTTCCGCCGCTAACAGCGGTTTCGCCATTTACCGTCACCTGACCGGCGATCGACAATTCGGCCGATGGGGCCTTTGCTGCGGGCGACGCCAGAACCACCATTGAGTAGACACTCAAAATGGCAATTGCCACCAAGGCCGCGATTGGTTTGCGGCTCCAAGTTTTGCTAGTCATTAACTTTCCTCCCGTATTGTGAAAAACGAATTCTTGATTGCGTGCCGCGACGGCCCAAATACAAATCTCAGGCCAGATGCCGTCTGCAAAGCCTTAAAACACGGCTGTTATTACATGAACGTAGGCACGATGTCAACAAAGTTTTGGCCAACTTTGCCACGAAACTGTGCTTTTTTGCTTAGGGCGTGACTTTAGCACAGGCCCACCATTGAGTCCAGACCTTTTGGCCAACTCCTAAGTCTGAAAAGACTGAATTTCCTGAAGAAAATAATTTCTGCCTACAGCGCTTGGAAGTCGACTCCGGTAGCACTGGTGAGATGGCACGAAAGGAGTCCTATCTCGGGCTTCCCGAGTTGCCTATGGCGTGGTAACGCGGCGCGCCCTGCTGGACACTTTCGTGGAGACTGGGTTCGAGACTGTCGCGCCCCGTGCGGTGTCCGCCGAGTGATTAACCTTCTGCATTAGATCCGCCTGTTCGTAAGGATCCAGGCGGGCAAACACGTAGAAGGTGTCTCCACTACGAACACTACCCAGATACCGAAACGTGGTTCTGAAAACCTCACCCACTTTGAGCGTCTGCACTCGCGGAGGATGCTCGAAGATCAACCCCATCTCGTCCGACGCAACAGCTTCGAGCTCCGGCAAATAATCGTTTTGCGTGACATCGGCGATGCGGACGGCCATTTGCCGGAGTGCACGGATGCGATTGGAATTTCGCCGGTAGTAGGATGGGCTAACTTCGTGACGACTTTCGCGCGCGTCAACCACTTCCTGTTCGTTGTGAAGATAACCGAGGTAGGCGGTTACGACGGGACCGTAGCCATCATTGTAGGGCGCAGTTTGCGCTGAAGCCACAAAACTTGCGGCCAGCAAAACAAACCAACTAATAATTGCGAAACGGAGCAAGCGAGTGACTGGCATGGCTCGGAACCTCAAGTAAGGACCGGAAAAACATTGGGTATGTTGGAACGTGAGGACTGTAACATATCTTGAATATGCCTCCGTTGCACCCTCGTTTCAGCAATGTTACATTGATCTTTAATTTCACGTACGTCAGTCCGCGTGAGGTCCTCCTTGGAAAGTCCCTTCAAAGGAAAAAAAGTAGCGCTGGGAGTGAGCGGCGGCATCGCTGCGTATAAAGCGGCCGAGGTCTTGCGGGGCCTGCAACGAGCGGGCTGCACCGTCCGAGTCGGGATGACTAAACGAGCCACCGAGTTCGTTCAGCCGTTAACGTTCAAAGCACTTTCGGGCGCCCACGTGGTGGTCGACGATTACGCGCCGGATAATCCGGATCCGATTGCTCATATCACCTTTTCCCAAACGGTCGACCTATTCCTGATTGCCCCGGCAACCGCAAACATTATCGGCAAGCTGGCGAACGGAGTCGCGGATGATTTTCTGACCTCGACTTATCTCGCGTCAACGGCGCCGGTCATGATTGCCCCGGCGATGAATACAACAATGTGGCATCACCCGGCGACTCAGCGAAACCTGACGCAGCTGCGGGCCGATGGCGTAACCATTATCGAACCTGACGAAGGCGAGATGGCGTGTGGCACCGTGGGTCCGGGGCGATTAAGTGAGCCGGAGCGCATCGTGGCGGCAGCGCTCGAAATATTGCGCGGATCAGGCCGGGCAACTTCTGACGATCTGGCCGGCGAAAATTTTCTGATCACTCTAGGCGCCACGCGTGAAGCTATCGATCCAGTCCGTTTTCTCTCCAACAATTCCTCAGGACGAATGGGTTTCGCAATTGCTGCAGCAGCCAGGGAGCGTGGAGCCCGGGTTACAGTCGTCGCTGGCGCAACCACTGCCCCGGCTCCTGACAATGTCACGCTGTTGCGAGCTGGTTCGGCCGAAGAAATGAAGGCCGTGGTAATGCAAGAGGTTTCTGCCGCAAGTGTTTTCATTGGCGCCGCCGCAGTGGCAGATTATCGGCCGGTAAAACACGCTTCGCGCAAGATCAAAAAGCAGCAGACGTCCATGTCGCTCAAGCTCGAGCGCACGCCCGACATACTCAACGCCGTCGCCGGCAAACGACAAAAAGGGTTGCTCGTAATCGGGTTTGCCGCGGAGACGGATAACGTTCTTCGAAATGCTCGCGAGAAGCTAACCAAGAAAAATCTGGACGCGATTGTCGCCAATGATGTAACCCGGACGGGTGTCGGATTCGATACGGTAACCAACGAAGTGACTATTGTTAGTCGCGACCGGAAAGCACCGATTCACGTACCGTTGATGGCCAAGAGCCACGTAGCAGATATTATTCTTGATGAGGTGGTTCGTCTTCGCGCGCGTGCCGGCTCGTCCGTCCTTAGCTCGGTTAAGCGCAAATCAAAAAAGGCCTGACCTTCTCAAGACCGATTCATCAATGAAACCTGCAGCCGACTCTTCTGATCTTGCGTCGCTTTTGAAGGACACGCGCGAGCAACTCGCTTATTACAAAGAACTCGGGGTAGAAAGTCTCGAGACTAATTCGGTTAGCACCGTCGCCACTACCGCGACTGCGGTTGCCAACCAACGCCAATCAACAACCGCACCTCCGCGGCCTCAGCCTGAACCAGTTTCCTTTTCGACTCGACCGCAACCGGCAAAGCCGCAGACCCCAGTCTCAGCTGACGCTAGTCTTTTTGGAGAACTCGCAGCCGCCGCACCACGAATACAAAAATCATCCGAGAGCTTCGCTGACATCTGGGCCGACATTGGTAACTGCACGCGCTGCGAGCTCTGCGAAAAGCGCACTAACATCGTGCACACCGACGGCACTCACAGTGCTCGTTTGATGTTCGTCGGCGAGGCGCCCGGCGCCGATGAAGACGCGCAGTCGCGTCCTTTTGTCGGCCGGGCCGGACAACTTCTTACCAAGATGATTGAAGCCATTGGCTACAAACGCGAAGAGGTTCTTATTGGCAATGTTAACCGTTGCCGGCCACCCGGCAATCGTCCGCCAACTCCAGAAGAAGCAGCGTTGTGCAAGCCGTTTCTGCTGCGCGAAATCGCGGTAGTCCAGCCGGAAGTGATAGTGGTTATGGGAAACACGGCAATGCGAAACCTACTCGATATCAAGCAAGGCATAACGCGAGTCCGCGGCGAATTTCAGGACTACCAGGGCGTGAAAGTAATGCCCACCTTTCACCCCGCTTACCTGCTACGTGACCCTTCAAAAAAGAAAGAAACCTGGGAAGACCTGAAGAAAGTTCGCGCGTATCTGGACGCCAGCAGAAGCCGGTAGATGAGCGTTCAGCCTTTTGGTTTGGCTTCCCCTTCGCTCAAAAGGAGATCGAGGGAAGGTTTGCACCGTCAGGCCCTCTCCCCAACCCTCTGCCAAAGTGAGAGGGAGCACTTTTGCAATTAACACTTTCGCGCTACCTTCTCACTCGTGGAACCCAGCCTGGAGTTTGATACCGACCAAACAAACTCAGTCGAGACGGGAGCGATGCAATATGCGGAAGTAGCAGTTCCGCTGCACGTGTCGTCGACGTTTATCTATCGACTGCCGAGTGCGCTTGGCAACGTCGCACAACCAGGCTCAAGAATTGTCGTACCGCTCGGTCGCAAGTTAGTTACCGGCTACATCGTCCACCTGCTCAAGCAACTGAGACCGGGCACGAGTCTCAAAGAGGCGGACATCAAGGACGCAAAAGAAGTTCTTGACGTAGTTCCGCTGGTCACGCCGCAGTTGCTGGAACTCACCCGTTGGGTAGCCGACTACTATCTCGCTCCCTGGGGCGAAGTGATAAAGGCCGCCCTGCCGCCGGGAGTCAGTCCCCGAATCGAGCAGCTCATTAATTTGACTGCCGCCGGCCGCGCCGCGAATAACAAACCGTCTACGGATGAGGGCCGCTCCGCAAAGCACGAACTCCTAACGCTGCTCAGCCAGGCTGACGAGACATCATTCGGCGACGTCGCCAGGCACTTTGCTGACACAAAAGCTCCCGCGCTGCTGCGACAACTCGAGCGCGACGGCCTCATCGAAATCAAACAACGGCGCGGCAGCGATCAGGTCAAGACTAAATATCAGCGACGAGTTCGCTTGTCAGTGCTCGCGGATGCGCTGGACAAGGTCGAAGGGCGAAAACTCACCGAAGCACAACTGCGAGTCATTGAGCAGCTAAAGTCCGCCGAGTCAGTTTCGTTTGCCGAATTACTCCAGCAAGCGAACGTCAGTTCATCCTCCATTGAGAGTCTGCAAAAGAGAAACTTGGTCGAGGTTTTTGCGGCCCAGCAGCGACGCGATCCACTTTCAGCCAGGGCGCTTGAACCGGAAGAAGATTACGTTTTAACCAGCGATCAGCGGAGTGTGTTGGCCGAAATTGACAAGCCGTTGCGCCAAAGGGCCTACGCGGCGTTCCTGTTACACGGTGTAACCGGGAGCGGAAAAACGGAAGTCTACATTCGCGCGATGCGCGTTGCGCTGGATCTGGGTCGGTCGGCCGTGATGCTAGTTCCCGAGATCGCTTTGACGCCGGTTTTCTCGCGTCGTTTGCGGATGCACTTCGGTAATCAGGTGGCAATCTTTCATTCGTCGCTTTCGCGTGGCGAACGCTTCGACGAATGGACGCGCGTACGAAACGGCGAAGCACGAGTAGTGATTGGCACGCGCTCGGCAGTCTTTGCGCCGATCAAAGATCTGGGCCTGGTGATCATTGATGAAGAGCACGAATCAACCTACCGGCAGCAGGACTCGCCACATTACAACGGCCGCGACACCGGCATCGTACGCGCGCAAAAAGAATCTGCGGTGGTCGTACTGGGTTCAGCAACACCGTCGTTAGAATCGTTTCACAACGCCAAAACCGGGAAGTATCACTATCTCCAGTTGCCCAACCGCTTGGGCAATCGCCCAATGGCGCAAGCGGAAATCATCGACATGCGCGTGGTGTTCGGTCGCAGCCAGAAACCGAAGATTTTTTCTGACGAACTTTTGCAGGCAATCGCGGAAACGCATGCAAAGCAGGAACAGTCGATAGTTCTGCTTAACCGGCGCGGCTATTCAAGCTTCGTTCTTTGTCGATCCTGCGGCGAAAGCATTCAGTGTCCCAACTGCGACGTGACGCTTACCTACCATCGCAGCGAGCGCGTACTCATTTGTCACTACTGCAACCATCGTGAAGCAGCGCCACAGGCGTGTCCGAATTGCGACGGCAAGTTCATCTACTACGTCGGGGAAGGCACGCAGCAAATCGAAGAGCAACTGCGAAAGCTTTTTCCGGATCTGCGGATCGCCCGTATCGACCGTGACACCGCTTCGCGTCGCGGCGATTTTGAAAAGTCGCTGCTCGATTTTGGCGCGGGAAAGATCGACATGCTGGTGGGGACCCAAATACTCGCCAAAGGCCACGACTTCCCGAATGTGACACTCGTCGGGGTAGTTTCAGTCGACGCGGGAATGGCGTTGCCTGATTTCCGTGCCGCTGAACGGACATTTCAATTGTTGACGCAGGTCGCCGGACGCGCCGGTCGCGGCGATCGCCCAGGCAAAGTCTTGATTCAGACTTACCACCCGTATCACTACTCTTTGCGCCACGCGAGCGCCCAGGACTACGCCGGTTTCTACGAAGAAGAAACGCGCCACCGGCAAAACCACAATTATCCGCCTTACGTCGCGCTGGCCTCAATCCTGGTTCACGGCACCGATCTGGCGCGCGTACGAGCCGACGCCAACGAATTACGCAAGGAGCTCGACGCGACTAACAGCGAACGTACGGTTCGCGTCCTTGGCCCGGCTCCGGCGCCGTTGTCGCGTTTGAAGGGCGAGTATCGCATTCACTTATTATTGAAATGTCGTAACCGAAAAGAGTTGCGTCGGGTGATCGACGACGCATTGAAAGTTTTGGCTGAGCGGAAGATTAATCTTCGCGGAATCAACGTGGAGATCGATCCGGTGTCGATTATGTGAAGTGGTAAATAGTAAATCGTGAATAGTTACAGCACACAAAAACTATTCGCTATTCACGATTTACTATTTACCGGTTTCGGAAGGTGGGCTTGCCCCCGCTCTTCCGCTAAACTGGCCCCTATGAAACTATCGGAACTCGCGGCCCAGACCACAGCTCAGATCGACGACAAGTTTGCGGACTTGGAAATCTCCGGCGCAGCCGGACTCGACGATGCAAAAGCCGGCGACGTCTCGTTCCTGGCGAACCCGCGTTACACACCCAAGGTCAACAGCACTCAGGCTTCGGCGGTTTACCTGGCCGAAGACGCACCAATTGAACGCAACATTCCAGTACTACGCGCGAAGAACCCTTACCTCGCGTATACGCGCGCGCTTCGTTTGTTTCACCCGGAACCGGCGTTCGTGGCGTTCGTGCACGAGTCAGCCGTAGTCGATTCTTCTGCAGTAGTTTCTGAAAACGTTTGGATCGGCGCTAGCGTTGTGATCGGACCCCGGGCAACCATCGGCGACGGTGTTCGCATTTTTCCAAACGTGACAATTTACGAGGGTGTCTCTATTGGTAAAGACTCGATCATTCACTCCGGCGCTGTCATACGCGAACGCTCAACGATTGGTGAGCGCTGCATCATCCACAACAACGTGGTTGTCGGCTGCGACGGTTTTGGTTACGCCAAAGATGAAGATAAGAGTTGGTTAAAGATTCCGCAGACTGGCCGCGTGGTGATTGAAGACGACGTTGAAATCGGCGCCGGCACCACTATCGATCGGGCCTCGGTTGGCGAATCGCGTATTGGCCGCGGCAGCAAAATAGATAACCTGGTTCAGATCGGCCATTCCTGCACGGTTGGTGAAGATACGTTGTTGTGCGCACAGGTCGGACTAGCAGGCAGTTCACACATTGGTAGTCGCGTGATACTCGCGGGCCAGGCGGGGGTTGCCGGCCATCTAACGATTGGAGATGATGTGGTACTCACTGCGAAGAGCGCGACTAGTCATGACGTGCCCGCGGGCAAAATCATTTCCGGCATTCCGGCGTTCGACAATCGCGACTGGTTGAGATCCACGGCTGCATTTCGCCGGCTGGGTGAAATGCAAAGGAAGCTAAGGGAATTGGAGAAAAAGCTTGAGGGACTAACGAACAGAAACGGTACTGAGTGAGGAGTACTGAGTACTGAGCGATTACACGCTTCTTTTACTTATCACTCAGTACTCATCACTGAAGCTTTAGGTAATCGCGCCCCCGTCCACGATCACAACCTCACCAGTCATGAAACTGTTGCGATCGCTGACCATGAAAGCAGCGTACTCCGCCAACTCTTCCGGCCGTCCGGCGCGACCGGCTGAGGCCCAAAAGTGATGCATCTCCAGCAGACGTTGCGGTAGTTGGGCCGCCAACTCCGTATCGAAAATGCCCGCGGCGATCGCGTTCACAGAAATACCAAAAGTACCCGCCTCGCGCGCCAGGCACTTAGTAAAGCCAACCATTGCGGCTTTCGAAGTTGCGTAGTGCACCGCAGTTGGCAACGCGCGTAAGGCTCCGATCGAAGTAATGTTGAGGATAGTTCCCTTTCGCTGGCGAATCATCTGTTTATAAATCGGCTTCGTTACCGCGAAGAGACTCCCTACATTCGTATCGATCACTTCGTCCCAGGCGCGGTCGGTGGTGGTAGCAAAACTATCACCACGATTGATGGCCGCGTTATTGATCAGGATGTCTACCCCGCCCCACTTTTCGACCAGCTCACGCGTCAACTTCTTGAGGCCGAGGCGATCAGTTACGGATATTTTGTAGCTTAAGGCTCGACGGCCATGACCCTCGATCTTGGCGACTGTTTCCGCGGCGAGATCGTCGCGTGAGTTGTAGTTGAAAGCGACGTCGGCGCCCTCGCGCGCCAGCACGTTGCAAAGCGCAGCGCCGATGCCACGGGTACCACCTGTGATGAAGGCTCGTTTACCTTCGAGCAAAAGACTCACGGCTTAGCTATCTCCCAAAAAAGCCCGCTCAACGTCGCAAGCGGGCAGAGAATCTCGAATATCAGACTTGAGTTTTCAAACTCAAATCAAATCTCATGCATGTTCTAAGTATTGCTTTGACGGAGAATTAGACTCTGAAAACGAACAACAGTCAACGCGGGGGAAAACTTTGCGCGCCAGCAAGTCCATGGCAGATGCAGTTTGGTTTAGCGCAACGGAGTGGAGTGAAGTCAGTAGCACCTCGCGGTAGCCGGTGGGTCCCTTCACTGGCAGTCAAGCAACCCATCCGCTATCGCGGACGGTTACTGAACTCACCCCGCAAGGTTGAGATTGTTATGCGACGTCTGCGAAAGCTGTCTGCTCAGTTGCGTCCGGGCCAGAGGGAATTAATGCGGTAATTTCTTCGACGATGGAGCGAGTCGCATTGGGAAACGCCAAACCAATCGTTGCCGTGCGCATCGCCGAGTAATGCGCCGTGTCTTCCACCATGCGACGAACAACGGGGACGATATCTACTGCCCGCTTCAACAACACGCCGGCGCCACGCTTCACCAACATCGTTGCTGTTCCGGCTTCCTGTGGCATCGGCTCCGTAATTCCATCAGCAATGATCGGCAGGCGGCAAGCGAACGCTTCAAACGTCGTCAGTCCGCCGAGTTTGGAAATCATCACGTTGGCCGCGCCCATCAGTTGTTCGACATGTTCCGAGTAGCCAATTACCTTCACTGGAAATTGAGCAGCCTCAGCCAGCGATTCGGCGTTTGCTCTGAGCTCTTCGTTCTTGCCCGCCAGGAAAATCGCTTGCACATCCAGCTGCCCGCGCACCAATTCGCGGAAAATCTGCGGCACATTGCCGCCGCCTTCCCAACCCGCGTTGACGAAGACGGTGAATTTCTCGGGATCGAGACCAAGCGCTTTTCGCGCGACACGAGCGGCTTCCTCACCCGGGTAAGCAAACTTGTGATGGACCGGCATGCCGGACACTTTTATTTTTTCCGCCGCCACTCCGTAGTCGATCAATTGTTGCCGGGCTTCGTCACTCGCCACCAGGTAGAGAGTTACATCGTCGCAGGCCCAACCCTTCCAGAACCCATATGCCGGATCCGTGACCACGGAAACCAGGGGAATGCGACCAGTTAGACCGACCTCGCGGATAACTCGAGCGAAAATATGTTGCGTCAACGGATGAACACTAACGACCACATGCGGGCACCAGCGTTCAAAAACTTGCGCGCAGTAGCCGATGCAACGCTTGTGGAAAAACTCTCTCGTCTCCGGGCGAAAACGGTTGACGATCCAGTACATGTACTTCATCCAGTGCTGTTTGTTGCGCAGCAACCAGTTGTAAATATTGACTAGTTTCGCCGTGATGGAATGCGATTCTTCGATCGCGCGCACGACGCGGACGGCATACGACTGTCCCTCAAAAAACTTCTGCACGCCGGCGACGATGGCAGCCGCCGCTGAGCGGTGACCTCCGCCAGTGTCGGACGAAATGATCAGAATTTTAGGGACTCGTTCTGACATGACTATTAATTCGGGTCTTCGGTCTTTCGGTCTTTCGGTCTTTCGGTCGTCTTTGGTCTTTGGTCTTTGGTTCTGACTTTGGACGTAGGACTTGGACCTTGGACTTATTCTTTACGCCCCAACCGTCATCCCTTCAGGTTCCGGCTGCATCCGATCCAGCTCCTTACGCGCCTTCTTCATTTCTTTTTCCAGTTTCTTAATCTGGATCAAGTGTCCCGGATTAAACGGCAACGACGGGTAGTAACTGTTCGACTCGTGCGTACAGAAACATCCGTCCAGCGCTTTCTTGCGGCGCTCTTTCATGGCCGGCGACAACCAGAGCTTTTGGAAGTTCCAATCAAACTCTCGCAAGTTTGCGATCGGCGCCAGGTTTTCACAGGACGAAACAGTGCCTTCGTCGTAAATCACGCCGCCGGCTGTGCCTGCATAACATTTCATCTGCGCGGTTTGCGTTTCCTGCGTCTTCGCAATCAGCCCGTGCATGTAGATATCGATCGCCGCCTTGAAGAAACCGGCGTTGCCGCCGTAGTTGTTCTTG
The DNA here is from genome assembly GCA_035472495.1 of Pyrinomonadaceae bacterium. Classification (GTDB taxonomy): domain Bacteria; phylum Acidobacteriota; class Blastocatellia; order Pyrinomonadales; family Pyrinomonadaceae; genus PSRF01. Next base: position 219,951 of record DATIPD010000016.1, read on the forward strand.
AGCGCGGCATGGCGCGAATCGTCATCGATCATCGCCGCCAGTTTCTTGTAGCGGTCGTGGTCGATCTCAAGCTCAACTGGATCTGCTGAAGGCGGACGAATGTAGTTGAAGTTGACCTTGTCTGGCCGCAAGTCGTACTTCAAAAAATCGTACCACTCAAAAATCGTGTCCTGATTTGAATTCATGAAACAGGTGCACGTCTGGACGTCGAGTTTTGGATACTCCTTCTTGATCGCCTGGAGTTGGCGGGCCGTCTCGATGGCGATGTCCCAGGAACCCGGCTTCTGGCGAATTTTTTCGTGCGGCGCTTTGAGGCCATCGATGCCGAGCGCGACAGTGACGTTTAGATCGGGGCACTCCTGCAGGATGCGCGTGATGTCTGGGAAGATGCGCTTTTGAATCTGCCCGTTCGACATGATGTAGATCGACTCGAGCCGGTTGTTGCGGTAGAACGCATTCGCGATTTCCGGTAAGTCTTTCCGTGTAAACGGTTCACCGCCGGCGAGGATCAAGACACCCAGATTGCCACCCAGCGTCTCAGAAATTCGCTCAATCTCATGCGTCTTCATCTGCAGTTTCTTGCGCGGACGATCGTCAAGCTCGTCCGTAAAGAAACAGTGAGTGCAACGCATGTCGCAGACCGAGGTAACCAGAATGTTCAGCAGGATCGGCGCAAACGGCTGACCAACAGCCAGCTTCGCGTACCGCTTCAAAAGTTCTCGTGTCGTAAAATCCATTTCAACCTCAAACTAACACATCACTCCGATGCAAAAACCAAGATAACAGATTCGATCTTGTAACGTAAGTTAGCCCCGCAAAATGTAAAAGTTTTGTAATCACTTTTGAGTAGTTCAGAGTTCAGCCTTTAGGCCGCGGTTTTCCTTCACCGCAACAACAGAAACTAACGTTTGAACTCCAGATTGCCTGCCCCATTTCCTCGGCGTAAAAGATTCACATCCTTTAGTAAGGACAATTCAGCGCGGCAATCTGTGACAGCCTCCACCGGTAGAGGGGACAAAGGCGTTTAGGAAACGCCAGCGCGCTCACTGCGACTCGGCATACCCAGCGCGCGCATGCGCCGGTAAAGATGACTGCGATCGACGCCCATGAGTTCCGCCGCGCGCGACACGTTGCCATCAGCCTCATCAAGTTTTCGTTGAATAAATTCGCGGTGATAAGCGTCCGTTGCTTCTTTAAACGACGGGAACCGGAACGAGGCCGCGGGCGGTTCTTCCTTTCCGTGTGGCGGCAAATCGCCGGCGGCTACCTTCGTCCCAGGATTCATGATGACTACTCGCTCAATGGTGTTGCGCAATTCACGGACGTTCCCGGGCCAGGAATAATTCTGCAGCTCAGCAATCGCTTCGTCCGCAAATTCCTTCGCCGGTTTTCCGTAAGCCAGCGAGAAACGGTCATTGAAGTACGCCACCAACAACGGCACGTCTTCCAGCCGCTCGCGCAACGGCGGCAACTCAAACGGAATTACATTCAGCCGATAAAAAAGATCCGCGCGAAACTTTCCCTGCTCGATTTCCACATCAATCCGCTTGTTGGTTGCGGCAATTATTCGAACGTCTACCTGAACAGACGATCCGCTGCCAACTGGTTCAAACCGTTGTTCCTCGAGCACCCGCAAAACCTTCGCTTGTACGGTCTGGCTCATGTCGCCGATTTCATCCAGGAAGAGCGTGGCGCCATCTGCCAGTTCAAACTTGCCTTTCTTGGCGGCCGTCGCGCCCGTGAATGCACCCTTCACGTGCCCAAACAATTCTGATTCAACTAACTCCTCCGGAATCGCCGCCGAATTAACTTCGACAAACGGCGCTCCGGCGCGACGGGAACCGGCGTGAATCGCGTGCGCGACAAATTCTTTGCCGGTGCCTGACTCGCCGTAGATCAATACACGCCCGTCGGTTGGCGCAACGATTGAGATTTGTTTCCGCAGCGCGCGCATCGCCACCGACTCGCCCACCATCGTGTACTCTTTCGCCAGCTCTGCGGACATCTCCGCGTTCATCAACTCGAGCCGCTGTTGCCGTAAAGCGTTCCGGACAGTCAGCAATGTCTTCTCGATCGAGAGTGGTTTTTCGATGAAGTCAAAGGCACCGAGCTTGGTTGCCTTCACGGCTGTTTCAACGTTGCCGTGACCGGAAATGATCACGACAGCAGCACCGGAACCAACGGCGCGCAATTGCCGCAAAGTTTCGAGACCATCGATGCCGGGCAACCAGACGTCCAGCAGAATGCAACCGTAAGCGCGTCGCTCAACTGCAGCAAGACATTCTTCACCCGTAGCGACAGCTTCTGCAGAGAAGCCCTCGTCTTTCATCACTGCGCATAACGCCTCGCGTATGCCGGGTTCATCGTCGACTATGAGAATTGAATCCATGGCTAAATTAGTGGGCGGGGCAGTGGGCAGTCATTAGCGTTTTGTGCTTTGAACTTTCAACTTCTTGCTTCAGCTCGGCCTTCTCTTTTTGCCCACTGCTCACTGCCCACTGCCCACTGGCACTGGTAATTCAATAACAAATCGCGCGCCGCGTGGATAGTTTGCCTCGGCGCGAATGCGGCCGCCGTGCTCGAGAATTATTCGCTGCACAATGGCGAGTCCCAGCCCGGTCCCGCTGCCGCTGGTCGAAAAATACGGTTGAAACAACCGCTTGAAATCCGCCGGTTTGATTCCCTGCCCCGTGTCAGTTACCTCCGCCAACAAAAGGCTGCGAGCGGAATCGAAATTCGTGGTGATGTTGATGCGCTTTTCACCGTCGACGCTGCCGAGCGCGTTTCCGGCGTTGTCGATCAAGTTTACAAAGACGCGTCGCAATTGCTCGGTGTCCAGCATCGCGGTAGGGAGTTCGGGATCGAGCTTTGTTTCCATCGTCACTCGATCAAGCCGGTCGTCATACAGAGCAACTGCATGCCGCACCACTTCATTCAAGTCTGCCAATTCCAGTTTGGCCAACGGCAGACGCGCGAAGCGTGAAAACTCATCCACCATCGCCTTCAGACCGGCAACTTCGCGCGCGATTGTTTTCGTGCACTCATCAATTACCGCCGTTACCTGTCGCTCATCGACCGTGTTCATCCTAAATGGATCTTGGCCATTGCCAGCCTGCTGATCACCGTTTGACGTCGAGCGGTGGTAACTCTTGGCGATTCGCTCGGCCGACAGTTGAATTGGCGTCAGCGGATTCTTGATTTCGTGGGCCATCCGGCGCGCTACTTCACTCCAGGCCGCCACGCGCTGCGCCGCCAACAACTCAGAAAGATCTTCGAGCACTAAAACCACGCCGCGTTTTTGCGAGGGCGACGCGCGCAGGGCTGTGGCAGTGATGGCCACCGGCAGCGACGTGTTTTCTGTTCCTTCGCCCGGACCACTCAGCTGCGCTTGTTCCGTGGCCTGCCCAGCGCGCCGCGCCCGCCGCAGCAAACGATCGATTACGGTCCAGTCGTCACTACCAATAAGTTGTTCCAGCTTTCGTTCATCAGACAACGAATTGAGACGGAGGATACGCGACGCCGCATCGTTGATCGTAGTCACACTGTCGTTCTCATCGAGCGACACGACACCGGTCGAAAGAGACTGCAGGATGGTTTCAATATAGTCCCGGCGTTCCTCGAGCGTTAGATTTTTTTCGCGCAGCGCTGCCGAACCGGCTTCAATTCGGCTACGATTTTCTTCTAACTGCGCCGTCATCTGATTGAACGAGTGCGCCAGCAATGCGAGTTCGTCTTCAGCGACTGTCGTGACCCGATGCGCCAGATTGCCGCGCGTGATTTCCTTGGATGCTTCGGCCAACGCCTTTATTGGCGTGGCGATGCCGCGCGCGAGGTAAATTGCGACCCAGCTTGAAACGAACAAAAGCATCAGCGTCATCAGACCCAGTGTTGAAAGTCCCAGCGAACGCACGCGGCGTTGACGCGCTACCAACTTTTCGTATTCGCCCTGCGAACCGCTGATCGTTTCACTCAAACCGCTGCCGATGCGGCGGAGCGGCACCACGATCAAACGTTGCTGATCTGCGACTGGTACGATCATCGCGTCGAGGTCCTTACCATCGACTAAACTTTCGTCGCCCGCTTTAAGCGAACGGGCCGAAGCCAGCAGGTTTTCCAGTTCTGACGTTTCAGCCGGCGATAACGTTCCTTTCGCCTGCGCGAGACTCTTGCCGCCTGGGTCGATGACCTCGAGCGCGGAAAACTGACCGGTCGCCATAACACGATTCAAAGTCTCCTGCTTATCCGGATCGGTTTGCGTTTTGAGCACTCCGGCAAGCAGTGCGGCAGTGTCGCGCAGGTTGCGGGTTTGCGCGTCCACGGCATCGCGTTGCACTTCTTTCGCTTCACTGACGACCTTCGCGTTGAACCCGCCGAACCACTTTTCCAGCGAACGGTTCAGAAACAAGTAGGAGAACACGGCCATGGCCATGATCGGCAGAAAGCTGATGGCAATGAAGTAGACCAACAGCCGTGTTTTGATTTTCGAACCAAGCTGAAATTCGCGTCGCTCGCGTCGCAACTTCAACAAGTTGCGTACAAAGATGAACGAGAAGACGACGAAGGCGACGAAGTTCAACGTCGACAGGGCGTACAGCAACAACGTATCGGAAGCGGTATCAAGCGGAATTACGGTCCACAACCAGAGCTGTTGCGAGACGATGATCGAAAGCAGCAAGAGCACAGTCAGCCCCAGACCCCATAACAGAATCCGTCGCCGTCGCCTCACCTTGCCTGCGTTTGATTCTGGAGTTAATTCGGTGGGATTTTCGCGCTGATTACTCATGAAATATGGACAAAGTCTAGCATACGGCCCGACCTTCAGAAGACCTTGTCCGGCATTGATAACGCGTTGCCATTTTCTTCACCACCATCCGCTTAATCAAAGCGCACCAAGTCAACTTACTGGGACCGCGGGCGTCCCCGCCCGCCAATGAGCGTTAAGGAGCGACGCTGAAAGTACCGGGATGTCGAGTTTCAATAAAGCATACGGTAGCGAAGAGTTGTTCGCGCTGTGCGCTCATTGGCGGGCGGGGATGCCCGCGGTCCCAGTAAGTTGACTGGCGCGCTTTGATTTGGCGGATGGCAGCGAGACTTCGATAAGTCAAACGGCAACGACAAAGTAACAAGACATCGTCTAGAATCTCCGCGCAGCATGGACATTCGACAAATCTTCATCAATCCCGCCGGTCGACTCCGCAGTGGTTGGCGACTCGCGGTATTCATTATTCTCTACGTCGCAATTTTCTTTGTCCTGGCTTCCGGCGTTCGAATCTTCTATGCGATCGCGTTGCGGGCTGCGCCCGGAGTGAACTTGGGAAGTCTCGGCGGCTTCCTCAGTAACATTGTCTTCAGAGTGATCCTTTTGGCGCCCGCTTTGATCGCCGGATTCATCTGTACGCGCGCGCTTGAAGGTTTGCCCTGGCGAGCGTTGGGAATATCGCCACACGCTGGTTGGTTACGCGATTTGGTAGTTGGCGCCTTCGTCGGAATCCTTTCGCTGGCGCTCGCTACCGCCATCGCGACTGGTGGCGGCGGATTAAGTTTCACTTTCAACGCGCGCACTGCCGTCATTCCCGTAATCAAAACACTTATCACTTCCGCAGTGCTCTTTCTCATCGCGGCACTTGCAGAAGAAGCACTTTTTCGCGGCTATCCATTGCAAACGTTTGCGCGGGCGCGCCTGACGCTTTTCGGTGTTCTGCTCACCTCATTGGGCTTCGTTGTGATTCACCTGCAGAACCCAAATATCAGCGAGGGCATTCCCTACCTGAATCTGTTGCTTGCCGGAATCTGGCTCGCCGTCGCTTATCTTCACACGCGAAGTTTATGGTTTCCGCTGGGTATCCATTGGGGTTGGAACTGGGCGCTGGGCTCGCTCTTTGGTTTGCCGGTGAGCGGCATCGACACCCTCGCGCCACACCCGGTATTAAGAGGAGCGGACCTGGGACCAGCCTGGTTAACTGGCGGAAGTTTTGGTATTGAAGGCGGCGTGGCGTGCACGGTCGCGCTCATTATTTCGACCGTAATTGTTTGGCGTTTGCCGCTGGTAGGTCCGACTGTAGAAATGACTGTGCTCACGTCTCAGGAGAATCCGGTCGTAAAACCGAGCGAATCCTGAGTTTTGGCGCCCCATTCCCTGTTAACACTCTTCCCATTTGTCCCGTCTTAATCGGTGTCAGACAGATCGACGAACCGCGCAGATCGCAGGACCCCGAATGAGACCGGCAATGCATGAATTCCAAGCCACCGCAGACTCGCTTCTGATGCCAGTTCAACGAAAAGCTCCGGTCGTTCCAGTTGCCCCGGCTGCCCCGGGTGATCTCCAGACCGCGGGCGCTGCCACCGCTGTTGGCCTGGAAACGGAAGAGTCTCGTGAATCCATTTTGGTGCGGAAGGTTCTGGCTGGTGAACGCGATCAGTTTGGCCAACTTTACAAACTTTATGCGCCGCTCGTTCACGGCGTGCTGCTGGCGCGGATGCCCAGGAGCGAAGTTGAAGACATGGTGCAGGATATTTTTCTGCACGCTTTGAAGAAGCTCGACACACTTCGCGACGCAAACGCCTTCGGTCCCTGGGTGGCCATGATCGCGCGCAACCGGGCGATGGACTTTCACCGTCGTTCTCGCGAGACAGTCGAAATCACCGATGACTTAAGAGGCAGTGAATCCAGCGGATCGAAAGCCGAAGAAATCCTGGCCATCATTCGCGCGCTTCCTGACGCCTATCGCGAAACACTGGTATTGCGATTGGTGGAGGGCATGACCGGCCCGGAGATAGCGACACGTACTGGAATGACCGCAGCCTCGGTGCGTGTCAACTTACATCGCGGAATGAAGCTCTTGCGTACAAAGCTCGGCGTTAAGGAGGGCTTATGAAGGAAGATTATTTGTGGGATCGCAGCGGCGAACCCGATCCGGAAATTCAACAGCTCGAGGAAATTCTCGGCACGCTTCGTTATCAACCTCGCGAGCTGGAGATTCCTGCGGACCTCGAAGTCGGCCGCAAGCGAAACTTCTTTCGGATGTTTACGCCGGCTCTGGCGATTGCGGCGGCCATAGCTTTGTTGCTCCTCGGCGTGGGAGTTTGGTTTGCACTGCAAAGACTGCAAACGAGTCCGCGACGGGAGTTGGCTAAGAACCCGGCAATCCCGACCGTGTCGCCGAATCAATCACCCGCGAATGTGAAAGAACTCGTGGTCAACCCTGACCACAGAGAAACACCGGTTGAAATGCCACACGCAAGCGGCGACAACCAGTCAGTAGCGACAACAATCAAGCACCGGAACCGGCACACGACGGTTAGATCAACAGTTGACGAATCGCAGTTGGCTGCCAATCGTCAGGAGGCCCAAGCGGCGAAGGACCAACTCTTTTTAGCTTTGCGACTGACCAGCATGAAACTGAATTACGCGCAACGGAAAACCCAAGGCCCAAACATTAAAGAAAATCAACATCGGATAGGATAAATGCACATCATGAAATCATCAGCTAAGACAACATTGAAACTCGCTCTGCTCGTCGTCTTCGTCGTGCTTGGCACCACGGCAACGACCATGGCGCAGAACGCCCGAATCCAAACCAGTCAACTCGAAGCGCTGGCCGCGAAGGCAAGCGAGACGGTCGATGTGAATCTCGACGAGAAACTTTTGGCCCTGGCAGGAGGCTTTCTTGGCAACGACCCTGACGACAGAAAGGTCAGGGAAATTGTCAGTGGCTTGAAGGGCATCTACGTCAAGAGTTTTGAGTTTGAGACCGAGGGTATGTATTCAGCTGCCGACCTTGAGAGTATTCGCTCGCAGCTGCGCAACGCTTCCTGGACCAGAATCGTCAACGTCAGCAGCAAAAAGGAAGGCAGTGTCGAGGTCTACCTGATGCAGACGGGCTCGCAGATTGGCGGTCTGGCGCTGCTCGCCACCGACCCGAAAGAAATCACGGTAGTGAACATTGTCGGGCCCGTGGACCTGGCGAAACTCTCGCAGATGGAAGGCAACTTTGGCATCCCTGAGTTGGGGATCGACAAACCGAAAGTGAAGAAGAACTAAGCGGAGCTCACCGATGAAGAAACTAATCGCCACCGGTTTCATGCTCGCTGCGGTCTGGTCGCTTGCTCCGCAGTCGCAAGCGAAAGGCGACAACTTTGGTGATGTCGTAAAACTGATTGAGCAGTTTTATCAGGTCAAGCACCAGAGCATTCCCCTGCTAGCCCGCGCGGGAATAAAAACTGCAACCACCGTCGCGCGTCTCTCCGGTGGCCCGAAGAAACAACTTGCAGAAGCGGGCAGCGTCAAAGTCGCCTACTTCGAGGACCAGGAGTTCAAATCCAGTGCGAGCTATCTGACCTTCAAGTCTTCAATGAATGCGGCACTGGCCGAAAGTTGGAGCCCGCTCATTCAAGTTGCATCACGCGGAGCCGCGGAACAGACGTATGTTTTTCTGCGCCACGCCGGGTCGAAATTCGACGTGCTCGTCGTGACTCTTGAGCCGCATGAAGGATGTGTGGTGCAGGTAACGGTTTCACCGGAGACGCTGGCGAAGCTGATGAAGAACCCGGATGAGATGGGTGAAGCGATCACCACTGACGCTACGACGAACGACCAGGATTAAACAAGCAGGAGCGGATCATGACCTCAGAAATCAACCTTAAATTCGAGATCGACAAAACCACGGTGCGGCTGCTCGTTATCTTCGCAGCACTGATCGCAATTATTGTTGTTGGTTCACGCGCAGCGGCGGCACAGGAAGTCGACGACACCATCCGCGTCAACACCCGCGTTGTCTTTCTGGACGCGCTCGTCAAAGACAAACGCACCGGCGTACCTATCTCAGATCTCAAACCAGAGAACTTCGAAATCTACGACGACGGCAATCTTCGTCCGGTTTCCTATTTTACGCGCGAGGGTCAGGCGCGCAAACCGCTCGCACTCGTCCTGGTGCTCGACCTGCGTGATGATGGCGCCGGTAGGTTCTTAAAGCGTCCCGAGATTATCAAGGCCATGGCTGATGAGCTCGCAAAACTTTCGCCTGAGGATGAGGTCGCGATTCTGGCGATGGACATCAACGGTGAAGACGAGAAACGACTTTGGTTGACCGGTTTCACGCACGACGACAAAGCTTTAAGCGCCGCACTCTCACGAGCGCAGGAGTTTGTCGATATCGATCCCGAAGATGCAGACGCACGCGCCGCGAAGGCGAAACAACAATCCGACCCAGATCGCGGCAGCAGTCTAACCCTAGGTTCGTCTGCTCCTGCGCCTGCTCCTGATTCCTCCGGACCTGGTCCGGGAACGCCAAAATCAGAAGAGCCAGTGGAAGTGGAAGTCAGGAAAGGCAAAAACGGCACAGTGATAACTCGCACGATCGCCGCCGACGGCTCAGTTGACGTGAAGCGCGCCAACAAAAAAGGCAACGTTACGATGGAGCTCAATGACATCTACGACATGGCGGCGGCAGTGAAAGACACGGTACGAAAAACGCAGCGCGAGCGGCCCAAGTCACAACTCGCGGTCGTCTGGGTTTCTGACGGAATCGTGCCGATCTTTTTCGAGGACCGCGACGCGACCGAAGAGCTCGTCCTCCGCGAGAACGTCATCTTCAATTCCCTGACCACCGAACTGAGAACGTTGTTCAAGTTGCTAATGCCAATCGGCAAGCCGCTAGCAGGCGCCTTAGGCGTTAGCGTGTACGGAAGTGCCAAGCGATTGGCCCAGCGATCCGGTGGTGAGGCAGTGAAAGTGAATCGCACCAAAGATTACGCTGCTGGATTAAGTAAAATCATCGGCAACTTGACAGCGCGCTACAGTCTCGGCTTCTCGCTTGCTGAAGAAGAAAAAGACGACGGTCACCTGCACAGCCTGGAAGTAAAAGTGAAAGCGCAGGATGCGAAAGGCAAGACGCGCAAACTCGAAGTCAGCTCACGACGCGGGTACTACATGACCGAGAATGCCGTGAAGGAAAACAAAGAAGCGACGGCTGCGAAGACTTCGAACTGACTAGACCAGAAAGCGCCGGCAAACCGGACTTTCAAGATCAGGGGCAGAGTTGAAAGTAGGTCAGTACCGTCCGCGATAGCGGATGGGTCGATCCAATTCCTCAAAAGCCCGCCTCCTCTCCTTACCAAGTTACTTGCATCGCAAATCCGCGCCCATCTTTTCGCCGGGTGCGGTTCTTTTTTAGACAAACTGATAAAATGCGATTAAGACAGGGAGGCCATGATGGCAAAGAGACTGAAAGACTTGAAGGAATTAAAGATTGAGCGCCCGCCCAGAGTAAAGCTCACGGCAAAAGAATCGCTGAAGCGTACGCAAGAATTTGATAAGCGAAAGGAGCGGATGATTGCCACTATCAGAAAAGACAAGGGTTGAGGTCTACTTACCAGACTTGCCACGCACCGCTTATCAAGTCTCTTTGACTACGTTGGCTCAGGAATTCACTTACACCTTCGGCGGCTGCACAATTGTTCGCGGACTTGATGGTAGTTATCTGTCACAGGCAGGCTCACAGATTCAAGATCGTATTAATCTAATTTATGCCGATACACCGTATGAGTTTGAGAAAAATTTCAAGGTTGTTTCAGCGTATGCGGATAAGCTCAAGGCCACAATCGATACCGCATTATCAGAAGAGGCTGTGCTGGTCACTGTAGCGAAGATTTATCACGCTGAGAGCGGCTGAATCGGGTACCGCAAGGTGAGCACGCGTCGCTACCGTTCCTCGATCGCAACCCACGGCAAGTCGCGAGCGCCGACATACTCCGCGCGTGGGCGGATGAGTTTGTTATCGGCGTACTGCTCAAGCACGTGGCCGGTCCAACCGCTGATGCGGCTGACGGCAAAAATCGGCGTGTAGAGATCAAGCGGAATTCCCATGACGTAATACGTCGAGGCCGAGTAGAAATCGACGTTCGGGTTAAGTCCCTTTTCGCGCTGCATCACTTCTTCAACTTTGCGCGACATCTCATACCACTTCGTCTCGCCGGCAGCTTCGCCCATCTCTTTTGAAAACTTCCGCAGGTGAGTCGCGCGCGGATCTTCTGTCTTGTAGACCGCATGGCCGAAGCCCATCATTTTTTTCTTGGCCGCCAAAGCACTCTTTACAAACGGCTCTACATTCTCAAGCGATCCGATTTCCAGCAACGTCTTCATCACCGCCGTATTGGCACCCCCATGCAAAGGCCCCGACAGCGCACCAATCGCCGCCGTTATTGCCGCGTACATATCGGCGAGCGTTCCGGCCACGACGCGCGCGGTAAACGTTGAGGCGTTCAATTCGTGATCGGCGTGCAGTGTCAAACAAACGTCGAAAATCCGCGCATCGCGTTCTGCAGGCTTTTCACCCCGCAGCATGTAAAGAAAGTTGGCGGCGATATTCAACGAGCTGTCCGGCGCAACCGGTTCCAGCCCACGTCTGATTCTGTCTGCTGCCGCTACCATCGTAGGAAACTGTGCGGTCAGTCGAATCGCTGTCTTGACACTCGTCTCTCGTGAGATGTCGCGCGAGTTTGCGTCGAAAAACTCGAGCGCGGATACCGAGGTTCGCAACACATCGATCGGATCCGCCGCGCGAGGAAACTGCTTCATCAGGTTGGTCAACGCGCTGGGCAACTCGTAAGACGCGCGCAGGGCTTGTTCCAGTTCGGTGAGTTCAGCGCGCTTCGGCAGGCGCTTGTTCCAGAGCAGAAAAACTACTTCCTCGAACGTGGCGTGCTCCGCCAGATCGTGGATGTTGTAGCCCTGATAAATGAGCTCGCCTTTTTCTCCGTTGACGTCAGAGATAGAGGAAGTCGCTGCAGCTACTCCTCTGAGTCCTGTTGAAGTGCCCGCAGGCGGATTTGTGGTAGTCATGAAAGTTTTTGTCGTGAAGGTCGAAGATAACAAACCGAACAAAGCGTGACAAGTTGCTGCCGAATCAAAAATTAGCCGCGGATTAACGCGGACATACGCGAATCAGCAGAATGGCTGGAACGCGTTCGACAGCGATCAATGGACATTTGCCTGTCAACTCAATTGCTGTTGCCTATCCGCGTCGTTCCGCGTTAATCCGCAGCTAGTATTGCCGTTATCGCATCGCCGCGTTTTGCTTTCAGAATTCCAGCCGCCGAGTCATTCTGCGCGGCAATTTCCAGAAACCCGGCACTGCCCCAAACCGCAAACAGTTTTTCTCGCCCAGCGCCTTCGGCAAAGTAACGACGAAACGACGTAATCTTTTTTCCGTTGATCTGAAGCGTGGCGCCGGCAGCTATCATTTCAAACGTCAGCTCACGATCGGTAATATTCGTTACGCAGTTTCCGAAGCGATCGATGTGAATGACGCGCGCGCGGACGCTTTCATCTCGCAACATCTCGGGTCTCAGAGACGGCAGCCGTATGGCGTCCGTGATGAGCTCGCCCATTTGATCCGGCTTAACTCCGAGGGAGATCGCTGCCGCTACCGGAGCGAAGACGTCTCTGCCGTGAAAAGTCGAACTCACCGGCTGGAAAAACATTGAGTCATCGGTCAAGTGAATAATCCGGCGCCGGCCCAGTCTTTCGTAGACGTAACTGAAGACGCCATTGTCAGGGCCCACAAAAAACATCTTTGAGGCTTCAACCGCAAGCGGCCGGCGCGATGAACCAACACCAGGATCGACCACGACTACATGAATTGTTCCCGGCGGAAATGTTTCGCACGCACTGAGCAATGTGAACGCCGCAGCCTCGATGTCCTGCGGCAGAATATCGTGAGCGATGTCGACGATGCCTGCGCGCGGATTAATGGAAAGGATCCGGCCCTTCAGCGCGGCAACGAAGTAATCTGACGTGCCGAAATCTGTAAGCAGCGTGATGATGGGAGCCGAGGCCAAACTCCCGGCAGAAAAAATGCGGGGACTTGATTTCAAATCACGTCCCCGCGCTTTCTTGTCACGCAGTTTACTTTTCACGCGCGGTGGCGTCGTCCTTCCTCTAGTTCGAGGCTTGCTCGATGCGAGTCTCGGTTGAGGTGCGAATCCTCATCTGTTGTCCCTGTGACAGGCGAACATCTTCACCGCGCTTGGTGAAAACACTGCCTGCTCCGGCCCCACCGCCAATCGCTGCTCCAATTGCTGCGCCTTTGCCGCCGCCGATAATCGCGCCAATGACTGCGCCGACGCCGGCAGCTGCGCCTACGCGCGCGACGTCATCCTTAGTTGAGCTTCTACCCTTCACTCCGCCTTCTTCGTCGACGGTTCCCGCGGCGTCTCTGCTACCCGTGTTTACCAGTTCCACTACCTCGGCGTTGAACCCGGTGGTGCGGCCATCAGGCATGCGAATCCTTTCGAAGGACAGCTGAAGTTCGGAACTTCCTTTCACTTTCCCGGCGCGCTTCACACGCGAAACTCTTCCTTCCACGATCGCGCCAGCAAATTCCTGCGGCTCCACCACGCGCGCCTCAAATCGATCGTTGCGTTGGCTCGCGTCACTCGAAAGACTGGAATTCAACTCGACCAATAACACTGCGTCACGAGCAAGGAAAACCGGAGTTGACGGCGGCGGATTGTTGTTCGCTTGTCCGGAATTATTTGGATCGCTTGTCTGCGAGTTGTCCGTTGAAGTGTTTGTGCCAGGATCCGTTGTGCCGCGTGTTCTCAGTCCGGTGGGAATTGAAGAGTCAAAATTACGACGATCGTAACCGGCGGCATAGCCGGCTTCGAAGCCCTGCTGATAACCGTCGCGATAGTCTTCAATCGTGCCCCAGGCCTCGTTATAAGAGCGGTCCGCTTTTTGATAGTCTTCTTTGTTTCGGTAATCGCGCGCCGCGTTATCGGCCACATCTCGCGTGCCCGCGTTATAACCGTCGGAATAACCTGTGCGATAACCACGCTCGAGCGAAGTCGATTGGTTCTGCGTCGCGGCGAATCCCACCGGCACGATCGAGGATGCCAATAAAACCAGCGTTAACGCCAGCAGGGCTACGAGGGAAAATTTGGTGTATTTCATTTGCTGTTCCTTCCAGAGATTTACGGCTGAGAAGCTGCCGGTTTGTCTTGGGAGAGCCGCATTTGCAATCTCGATGCTACCACTACCGCTTAATTTTTGTAACGCAAACCAACAGTTTGCGTTAAAGACTACGCGCTTGACCGGGTCTGTCGTGCGTCCTAGACTCAAAACGCGCGCGCACGTCGACACTGCGACCGGCAAAACGACTGGCTCTCTGATGCGGTTTTGACGGGGCTGGTTGGCGCAGCAAAGCGAGTTCAAATGGAAAAATCGCGCAAAGTTTACCTGGACCACAGCGCGACCACGCCGCCCGATAAGCGCGTAGTCGAGGCGATGTTGCCTTACCTGACGGAGAAGTTTGGCAACGCGTCGAGCGTCCACTTGTTTGGACAGGAAGCCCGGGCCGCAGTCGACCGCGCCCGGCGTGAAGTCGCCGCCTTGATCGGGGCCCGCCCCAACGAGATAGTTTTCGTATCGGGCGGCACCGAAGCCAACAACCTGGCGATTCGCGGCGTTACCGAAGCAGATGCTTCGCAAACTCCAGGACACGTCATCACGTCCAGCATCGAGCATCCATCGGTGCGTGGCACGTGCGATGAACTCGAAAAACAAGGCTGGCAAATTACGCGACTAGCGGCGTATGAAGCTGGCATTGTGCGCGTGGACGATGTGCGCGCGGCGTTGCAGCCTGACACGGTTTTGATTTCTGTGATGCTGGCCAACAACGAAATCGGCACACTGCAACCGATCGCCGAAATTGGAGAAGTTGTGCGTGAAGAACGGGCGCGAGGACGTCGCCTTTGGTTGCACACCGATGCGGTCCAGGCCGCGGGTCGGATTCCGTTGAACGTCGAACAGCTTGGCTGCGATTTGCTGTCTTTATCGTCGCACAAAATTTACGCGCCGAAAGGAACGGGTGCCCTCTTCGTTCGTCGTGGTGTGCGTTTGGTTCCACAGAGTGTCGGCGGGCATCAGGAACGTGAGAAACGCGCGGGCACCGAGGCGGTTCCCGGAATCGTCGCATTCGGAGCGGCCGCGAAACTGGCTCGCGAGGAGATGGACGTTCGCGCAGCACACGATCGTGGATTACGAGATCGCTTTGAGTCGTTGATCAAGGACAGCGTCGGCCACATCGTTTTCAATGGCGACCCCACGCAGCGCCTGCCTCATCTCTCAAACATTTCGTTCCGCTTCATCGAAGGCGAGGGGTTGCTAATTAGTCTTGACTTGCAAGGCATCGCAGTGTCGACCGGATCGGCGTGTTCATCAGGAACGCTCGAACCGTCTCCCGTGATTCGCGCGTTGGGACGCAACGATGAACTCGCTCGCGGCGCCATTCGCTTCAGCTTCGGCAAAGACAACTCGGATGAAGACGTCGACTACGTTGCCGAGATACTTCCGCAGGTTGTCGCCAGACTGCGCGCCGTGTCGCCGCTCAACAAACCGCGAGCGCTGGAACCAGCGATCGCGAACTGACAAGCTGACGTGCCTTACTCCGCCGCCTTCAAAGACCATCTCGAAAATCCGCGCAACGCAGGCGAACTCCCGAACGCTAACGCGATTGCGGAGGAAACCAATCCAGTTTGTGGCGACCGTTTGCGGTTGTCGTTGTTCATCGAAAACGGACGGATTGCGCAGGCGCGTTTTCTTGCTTACGGCTGTCCGCCAACACTTGTTTGTGGATCGGCTTTGACTGAGTTAGTGATGGGGAAAAAAGTTGACGAAGCCAGGCTTGTCACCCGGAAAGATTTGCTTGACGCGATTGGCGGACTGCCCTCACGTAAACAACATGCAGCGGCGCTTGCGATTGAAACGTTGCGCGCGGCGATTGTGAGCAACGGGCAGTGAGCAGTGGGCAGTGGGCGTCGGCAGTGAGCAGTGGGCAATGGGGCAATTCTTGGATTGCCCTTCGCTTTAGCTGGAACGCGCAACCCTACTTACTGGGACCGCGGGCGTCCCCGCCCGCAATCAAATATCGCCGCGCCGCAGCGCGTCCGATCAAAGTCCCTACTCTAAAAGAAAAGCAATTCGCGCTACACGCTCAGCGGCGGGCGGGGACGCCCGCGCGGTCCCAGTAAGTAAGCTTGCGCAGGGCAAGTAAAGCGGGGGGCTATGTTAGAAAGCTGCTCACTGCCTACTGCTCACTGCCCACTGTTCGCGACTCACGGACGCTTCGTCGGTGTTGGCAGCGGGTGTTGATGATACTCCGGGCCGCAGTATTTCTTCGGTTCAGTGCCAAGCACAAAAGTCCGCGTGCGAATCACCGGGCAACTTTCAACCGCGATCAGTCCGGTGGTCGGATCAATATCGAGCGTGATCGTCCCTTCCAGCCGGCCACCCTCACCGGTGCGAAGCTCCATCCGCGGCGGCGGCTTCTTCGGTGTAGGCATAGGTGACGCTTCGAAGATTGTTGGCGGAAGCTGCTCCGTCACTACCGGCGTCGCCTCAGCTTCCGGGCTGGGCTCGGCCTCAGTTTCTTCAGTTGCGACCTGCGGTGATGTGCCGTTGAGAAACAACTCCATGCGTTTGTCCGGGTCCTGGGCATCGGCCGGACCGCCCGTTTTTATGTTCACTGCAACCTGTTCGATACCCGCGGGCATTTGCCAATCACCTTGCCACTCCGGATGTTCCGACAAAGCGACCTGCATGAAGTCAGACCAGATTGGCAACGCGGAATTTGCGCCGGTGAGACCAAGCTGCGAACCGTCGTCAAAGCCAACCCAAACTACACAAACCAGATTTGGCGTGTAACCTGCGAACCAACCGTCGCGCGACGTTCCCGTCTTCCCAGCCACGTTTGCCTTGAGACCACGCGCGCGCACCGGTGCAGCAGTACCACGATTGACGACGTCTTTCATGAACGACGTCATCACGTAAGCCACATCGGGACGCAGCATTTCATTTTTTTGCGGCATCGGCGCGGCAATGGTGACGCCACTCCCGGTTGTGATGCGATTGATGGCTATGGGCGTAGTTCTTGTTCCCAGCGTCGCGAATCCGGTGTAAGCAGAAGCTACTTGCAACGGCGTCGCTTCACTGGTTCCCAGCGCCATCGCCGGATAGGCACGCGCGGGCTTCGGTAAACCGGCCTTCGCTGCGAGGTTCATTACGCGCCCAATCGTCACCTCCATGGCAACGTCGACAGTGATCACATTCAAACTATGAACCAGCGCATCACGCAGCGTGACTGGCGCGTGAGAGTAAGTGTCGCCAAAGTTTCCCGGGGAGTATTCCTGATTGTCGTAGGTGAATGTTTTCGGCTCGTCAATGTAAGTTGTCGCGGGAGTGATTACGCGCGGGACCGGATCGTAAGCGGTGTTAAGTGCAGTCGCGTAAACGAACGGCTTGAATACTGAACCCGGTTGCCGCATCGCGTCAGAAACGCGATTGAGTTGACTCTTGCCGTAGTCACGCCCGCCGACCATTGCCACAATTTCGCCGGTCTTTGCATTCATTGCGATTAACGCAGCCTGCAAAGTTCCGGGTTCAAATCTGCGGGCCTCGATCTTGTCGAGCGCCGCAAGTTGTTTTGTGACTGCGGCGTAAGCGGCGCGCTGCAGATCGAGATCGATTGTCGTGTAGATGCGCAGATGTTCGGCAGCGCCGGGGCCGGCAATGATGTCACCCAACTGAGTTTGCACATAGTCAGAGAAATAGGGCGCGTCAGAGACGTCGATGCGCCCCTTCGACGGCGTCACCTGCAGCGGCGCTGCTTTCGCGCTGGCGGCTTCTTCCCCGGAAATCGCGCCGGTCTCGGCCATGCTGTCGAGCACCTGGTTACGACGCGAAGTAGCCGTAGGCAAATCGTGATACGGATTGTAACGATTTGGGCTGCGGATTAGGCCCGCCAGAAAGGCCGCTTCCGGCAAGGTCAGCGTCGTAACGTCTTTGTTGAAATAGGCGTCAGCGGCTTCGCCAAAACCGTTAATAGAAAAACCCGCTTGCTGTCCGAGGTAAACCTGATTGCAGTAAAGCGCAAAAATTTGCTGTTTGGATAGACGCGTTTCCAGGATGACTGACATGTAGGCTTCGGCCACTTTGCGTTTCATGGTTCGTTCGGGCGACAGCAATAAATTCTTGACGAGTTGCTGCGTGATACTCGAACCGCCCTGGCGTGCTATCGGCGAGTTTGGATCAGAATCGTAACGACGCAGAAATGCGCGAATGATGCCGCGAATGTTTATCCCGTAGTGATCGAAAAACGCGCGGTCTTCGGTGACAACAATGGCGTTTACTAAATGCGGCGGCAGATCGTTGTAGCCAATCACTTTGCGCTTGGCTCGTTCGCGACCGGTGACAGAACTTATTAACTCCGGTTCGAGCCATGCCTTGTCGAGTCGCTCATTGTTCTCGGTGTCAGTTATCGAGGTGATTGTTTTTCCGGTGCGCGCGAATTGAATGCGCACATTCCGAAACTGGCGCTGACCATCAACCGTGATGTTGTCGCTCGGCTCAACATCTACCGCCTCATCGGCCTGTGAATAGCGCCCCCGTGCTTTGTCAGCTTGCTGTCCCTTCTCGACGTAACCCGAGTGCTTCAGCAGTTCGATCAGTTTCTCAGGAGCCAAACTTTGGCCAACGCGAAGCTGTTTGGGAGCGGCGTAGATTCCAGCGGAACGGGTAAAGACTTCGCCGGCCAGCAGGTTATCGATGCGTCCAGAAAAAACTGTCCAGTAGTAGATCAAAAATCCGACGATGACCGCCGTCACCACAAACACTGGCACGACGATGTACGGGCTAAACAGGCGACGGAGCACGCGTCGCTTAAAGGTCACCGGCGGCGCGGTGTAAGCAACGACACGCGATCTGGATCGTGGATCTTTTTTGGAAAATTTCCCGCCTGGGGGGATTCCTTCGGGTGGGTATTTAGGCATAAGAGATAGGCGATAGACCTTTCTGGTCGTAACGCTGCGTCTGGGGTCAGTCGTCCATCCTCGCGATTAGATGCTAACCCCTTGACTTCGACCTGTCTACCCTATCTTGAACCTATGTCCTCAACTCTGCCAGAAACGGCCGCCGGCGGTCGCTCATCTTAACTACTTCATTCGTAGGTTCTTGAGCTGCCAGTCGGCATCACCGGTTTCTGCTTCAGTCAAGCCTTATACTCCGACAAATACCATTCGACGAGATTTAATGTCATTAACAAAGTTAACTCGACATCGCTTTCCGAGAGTTCGTTGCCGCCCGCGTCTTGCGCTCTTGCCGGGCCACCGTGCGCGACCAGGTTGCCCAGGACGCGGAGCGTGTGCAGATACGACGCGATGCGCCGGGGAAATACGCGACCGTCATCGAGCAACTCATCAATCATGTTGTAGAGCGGCTTGATCGGCTGTCCTTCCTTGCGATCCTGGTAGACGCGTTGAACGATGCCTTCGAGTATCTGTCGTGTCTTGACCAGGGCAAAAGGCGGATCCGCTCGACTGATCCCCAGCGCCTTTTTGAATTCCGCGCATTCATCCAGCGCCAGGTTCCGCGATTGCAAGACACGTTCAAGATCTTCGAGCTTCACTTCGATTCGCTTCAGAAAATCCTGCTCGTGTTCGTGGCCAACATGAGTATTGAGAAGCAAACTCCCGACAGATGTTTCTGCCGGCTTCCATGAAAGCAACGCTTGTATTTCCTCAGGTGTCGCCGCGCAAGCTGCTTTATCAGTCGGCTTTGCGTCGTCAAAAAGTGACGAGTGAAAACCCGTCGCTAGTTGTTCCGAAACATTGTGTGAGTCAGGCAGAAGCGCCGCGGGAAAACCAAATCTCCCGAAAGTAGCAGCGAATTCTTCAACGATTTGATTCCCCAGAACAACCCGTACATCTGGAGTACCAAACCCCACAAACTCATCGACCAGGAAACGCGTGCGATCGAGTCGGTTCACCATTCGATGTTGGAGATCTCTCAGCGGGGAGGGAAAATCCCTCGCGGCATCGATATGCGCCAGATTCTTGCGCAAGGCGCGCACGTCGTCTGCGGTGGACAAGTAACGCCGCGCGTTAAACTGGACCGAAAAGTCCCAGCTGCGCTGCAGTGCCTGATCGAAAAGATGCTCCAACAATGGGAACAGTCGAAAATCACAAATCAACTGACAGTCGTCATGGACGTGGTCCCGGCTTCGTAACCACGAATGCAGTTTTGGAAAACCGCCGACCAGCGCGTCATGCTGGGCTTGATTTGCACACAGCTTGACGCTCTCCTCCACTAAGCTGTTCAAACGCAAAAAGCGCGCGGCCAGCATCTCCAGTTGCTCTGCGTGATCCTGTGAAGTGGAAATGAAAAGTTCGCGCTTAAGCTGTTTGTCGTGAAGATCAATCCGCAGGCTGAAATCCACATCAGGCGTGGAAACTAAAGCGTCGATCGCTTTACGGAACTGAGCAGTCCAACTCGTCGGCTGGTCAGCAGAATCGAAAACAACGGTCTCAAACGAGAGAACGGTTTGAACAATCGTCGTTTCCCCGTCGCTATATCGCGCAGTGTACATTTGGAAGTTATCCCGGCCAGACCAAATCAGAACAGGGAACGTAGCGACCGGCCGAATGCTTAACGTTACCAGAGCATTCTCAAGTTATAGCGCTAGCAGCGAAGGTGGAGAGTTTGGCCGCGGCTACCGCTCACGGTTCTGATTTTGTGTCTAATTCGCCCAATGATCATTCAGAACTGGCCCACGACGCGTTTACGCCTCTCTCTTAAACCGTGACATAAAACCAGAAGCTCCGCTCTTGCCGTCATCCTCTTCCGGGGCCCTGGTGCCGACGACGCGACTGCGTTCACCGCGAAGAATTTTGAAGTCGATTTCCTGATCGATTTTGTATTCCGCCAAAGTCAACTTAGTAACTTTGGTCACCGCCGCATGAATCCACTCGATCAGGCAGTTGGCGTCGGTGATGTCATACTCGCTGGGAACGTGCCAACCGCCTTCGATTGTATTGACGCGACAATACTCGCCGGTTTGCGGTTCCAATCCGGCCGCCACTTGCTTCTCGATCCAGGTGCCCGCGTTGAGGTGAGCATCCCAACCCACATAAAGATCCTTGCCGTATGAATAGATGTGAATGAATCCAATGGCCCGCCGGAAAGTGACCACAAGTTGTTCGCGTTCCTCCGGCCCATCGATTCCCGAATACCAGATTTTCTCGTCACCGAAATGCACGCCTTCAATTGGACAAACTGCCAATTCCCTTTTCACAAGGTCTTTCACATTTGGACCTTCGGCGCCAATGTCGCGGACGAGCGCTTGCCACGAATCCATCCTTAACAATCGCCGCGGCTCGAGCGGTGGCTTCCCGGGGCTCAAGAAATATGTTTTTCGCAAACGCGTGTAGATCGTCAGACCAATTGCCAAAGCCAGCAGGAAAAACCCAAACATGGGCAGCACCACAAAGAAGAAGTTGTAGAACATGCGAAGGGAATATGTGGTGCCGATCAAATCGATGAGGAACCCAAGCGTGGGGACAGCCAGAAACGCCAGCACGCCTACCAGTAGCAGGATCGGAACCGACAGTCCCAGCCAATCCTTCTTTAAGCGCGTAACGTTGTTGCCCGGCAACCAGAGTTCCCACCAGCGAGCGCGCACATGCTTGAAACCAAAAATATCGAACCTGGTGCGCCGCAACATGTAGCGAACCAGCGCCGTTACGTTTGCCTGATCCAATTCAACGATCGAGAGATACTTTTTCTTCTTAGATCCTTCTTCGATCTCGAGATTGATAACGTGCTCGTATTGGTGAAACTCTCGCGGCACGATCGTCACCGTTGCGGTGGAACGATCGGTGAGTTGCTCCTCAGGAGATCGCCTGACCCAACACTGAAAAGTTACCCACGCCGGAACAGTGAACGGATAGGATTTCAAGATAACGGCATCAACGCCCTCCGCAGCACACGCCTGCTGAAAAAAATCGTAAACCTGGTCCCGCAACGCTTCCATCTTGTTGGTGACGTTGTCCTGATTGCGGTTAACGAGTGGCTTGACGTCTATTTTCGAGACTGGTGTGGCGATTGCCGGATCAGTCGTCATTGCGGAACTCCTTGTCGATTTTTGAAAGTTATGGCGGACGCTATCGTCCCAAGCGCTTCCATACGAGGTAGATCATTCCCGAGAGCGCGTAAACGCCCAGCGAAGCTGCGCCGAGCAACCCCCAGGCTTGTGGATTTGGATTCAGTATTTTCTCTTCGTCAAACAGGAAGGCGCCGAAAACACCGGCCAATAATCCAGCGGGTAAACCAATAAACGTTAGAAAGAAGAGCAGACTTTCACGCCGGCGACTGGCTTTCTTTTCGTAGTACGCCTCCAGTTCACCGACTTCCCTGCTCACCGAATCAAATAGTGATTGCACTCCGAGGCCGCGTTGGAATTGTTGATAGATCGTGGTGCCTTGTGGCTTGAAAATGACATTGGCAAACCAGTAGTGATTACGAAACTCAACAAAGCTATCGACCATCGCCCGCGCCTCTTTGAGATTTCCATAGAGATCGTCAGTCTGCCGCATCAACTCACCAGAAAGAATACTCAGACGCATCTTCTGATACAGAGCCAACAGGTAAAGATAGAAGTAATCGTTCTCAATGTTTTCTGCCAGGCCGCCTTGAGTAAAAGGAGTCGCACTCGCGCCCAGAAAGACGACGTTGTCGTGCAGCGCAATTGCCTCCCAGTTTTTCCAGAGCGCAATCCTGCCTTCCAGCATGAGACGGAGCAGTCCGTCAGGATGCGGCTGGTAATCAGGCAGCGAAGTCTGCGTACACGTCGCCAGTTCATACGCCACTTTCTGAACTTGCGAGTCGAAGAGTGAATCTTCTTCCCCATCCGAGGCGGGCCCCGAGTCAGGCTGCGCATCGAGGCACGCGTACGAGTATTCTCGCAGCGTTTGCCCAAACACTTGCCCCTCTTCGGTGGTAGAAAACTGCCGCCGTACCTGATCTTTTGGCCGTTGCGTGAGATACGCATCGATAGTTGCCGAAAGGTCCGTGGCTCCGTCGGCAAAACCTTGCAACAGGAACTCAATCAGTTCTTGATTACTAAACGTCAGCGTCGTGCCGGCCGCTGCAAGACTCCAGTGCGCCAACCGCCAACCAATTTTTGGAGGATGTACGAAGCGCAAGTGGTAAAGCAGGTCGTTCAATCTTTCCGTGGTGGCGTGCGGTTCATTCAGTCTTACCTTGAGAATTAGGAATCCAACGTTTTGCGGAAACAGGGCGACGTCAACCCAGTCGACGCCGACCGGGGCTTGAAATTCTTCTCCGTAATTCAACTGAAGATTTTTTAGCGACGCGAGTGCCGCTGCATCATAAGTAAGCCGGAGCACTCCCAGGTGTCCCAGCTTTTCCTCGAGTTGATCGATATCGAGTTGGGCCAGGCGACGCGCCTCCGCAAGTTCTTGATCGACGTCATGGCTGTCCGGCCCAGTTCGGATCAGCGCTGTCTCCGGAAAGAGCAACTTGCAGATGTAAGGCATGAAGAAGTAAGTGTCATCGAGCGCTCTTCGCAACGGCTCGCTGTCCTTGTCATCGATTAGCCGGCTCCACCAGGGCTTCCACGGCGCAGACAGGTGGCGACCAGCGGAAAGATTGTGACGAAACGGGTAAATAAGGAGCGTGAAATTTAGCGCAGTTGGGGGCATTGTCGGAGTCTCATCCCATCATTTGGCGAGAAAGGCCAAAAGCACCTTGACACTAGAAATCTTCAGCAGGGGGCGAATATTAACATAGGATTTTCACAACTGGGCCGTGAAAACCACGCGCAACGACCGAGAGCGCAGGTTGGTCTCATTGACAAGCCCAACTGCCATTCGCTACCGTCCCGCCCAATCGCCTTGTCAGCCAGTATTAATGTCATTTGTGACTTATGAGCCCAGCCGTTTCCGGCAAACGTTCGTTTCCAGCCACTAATCGTAAGCTCCTGTATGCCGGGGCGGCTGTGGTAATTGCCATCGCCTTCGGTGCGGCCGGCTTTCATCTGATCGAAGGTTGGTCGATACTGGACAGCCTCTATGTCTCAGCACAGACGGTGACGACGGTTGGCTACGGCGACCTTACGCCGGCCACACTCAACGGGCGAATTTTTTCTACCGTGTTCATGCTGGTTGGAGTCGGCGTTGTACTTTACGCGCTGACAACCAGTGTTCACGCGATTGTTCAGTCGGAACTCGTCGCCACTTTTGGTGAGCGACGTCAATCAAGAAGAATGAGCAAACTGAGAAACCACTTCATCATTTGCGGCTCAGGACGCGTCGGGTCGCATCTGGTCCGGGCCCTGGTGAACAGCGCGGAAACGTTCATCGTCATTGAAAAAGATCCGCAACGAGTCGCGGAGCTAACCGCACAGGGAGTTCTCGTGCTGGTGCGCGATGCAACATTGGAGGAAACACTGCTCGAAGCTGGCGTAGCTCACGCACGCGGTTTGGCAGCGTGTTTGCCGGACGACGCTGACAACGTTTACGTGGTCTTGACCGCTCGCGACTTGAATCCGGAAATGCACATCGTGGCCCGCGCCGCCGAGGAACAAGCTGAGGCTAAGTTAATTCGCGCCGGCGCTAATCGAGTCGTGGCGCCGACAATAATTGGTGGACACCGGATGGCGCTCGCCTTGACGAAGCCGGCGGTGGATGACTTTCTCGGCTCGATTACCGCAAACAAACTTGAGCTGGCGTTTGAACAACTTGAAGTTGATGCGGGCTCGGCGCTTGTCGGACGCAAGCTGAGCGAAACCAATATCCGTTCCGAACTTAACATCGTCGTCGTAAGCATTCGGCGACATACGGGTGAAATTCTTTTCAACCCGAGCGGCGACGCAACTATTCATCAGGGAGACATGCTAATCGCGATCGGCCATGCTGAGTCACTGATGAAGCTGGCTGAACTAGCGAAATCCAAAGTCCAACGTCCAAGATCTCAGACTTAGTCCAACGTCCAACGTCCAGTGTCCAAAGTCAAAAACAATGAATTCGCGGCCGTCACCGTTGGCGAGAACACACAGCTCGCTTTAATATTCGGACTTTGGACTTTGGACATTGGACTTTGGACACTGATTCATGAAGATTCTTGTAACCGGCGGTAGTGGATATCTTGGCACGCACGTTCGGCGTTTTCTTGAGGCCGACGACTTCTCTCGTCGTTCCGGACACAACATTCTCAGTGCAAGTGATGCTGAACGCGTCGCGGACTACGACGTCGTAATCCATCTGGCGGCCTACCTGAGCAAAGACCCCGACGACGCTGAACTTTCCTTTCGCACCAACGCCGAAGGCTCCGCGAACATCATCAAGAACCTGCGACCGGGAGCTGCTTTCATTTACGCATCGACCAAGGACGTTTATGGACGAAGCGCTGACGACTTCGCGGAGGTGCCCGAGAGTTGCTCGACCGACTATACCGGACAAACAGCACTGGAGTGGTCGAAGTTTCTCGGTGAACGATACGTAGAGTTCTACGGGCGGCAACGCGGCGTTCGCACTTGCGTCTTTCGCCTGTCAAACGTCTATGCCCGGCCATCCGCAGACAATGCTTCCGGCTTCGTGACGCACTACGTCGAATCAGTTAAACGTGACTGGCCAATTCGCCTGCCGTTGCAAGGTCGACCGATTCGAGATCTTCTGCATGTCGACGATTTCTCGCGGGCCTGCAAGGCGTTCATCGATTCCGACCACGTTTATGGACTGTATAATCTGGGTGGTGGAAAACAGAATTCCGCATCGCTGAGTGAAATGGTTTCTACAGTCGGCAGAATGATTGAGTTGGAACCGAACGTGGTGCTGGATGACAGCTTGCCGCCGCCAGTTCCGGTAAATTATGTTTCTGATTTAACGCGGGTGAATGAACAACTCGGCTGGAAGCCGATGATTGGAATTGAAGAAGGCCTGCGCTCGTTGTTGTAGGAAATGATCAAGGAGCGGGGACAATCATAAATTTGAAATGATAGATGGCAGATTTCTTAGTTCTGTGAACCATGGCTGAACTCAGCGCCGCGAGCATCAACAGAATCGTCGTCCGGGGAACCAACTGGGTTGGTGACGCAGTGATGACTGTGCCGGCTCTACGCCAGCTGCGCTGCCTTTTTCCGAAAGCGCACATCACGCTCGCGATGCGACCCTCGGCGGAGGGACTCTTTGCAGTTGCGGATTTTTTAGACGACTTACAGATCCACGAGGGTACTGGTCTGCGTTCGGTGGTCCAGCAGGTGCGCGAGTGGCGCAAGCGCAGCTTTGATCTGGCGATTCTGTTTCCCAATTCACTTGAAACTGCATTAGTTGCATCTCTCGCCCGCGTACCAATGCGGATCGGGTATGCGACTGAAGGCCGGCAGCCGCTGCTGACGCACCCTTTGCCATTGCCTGAATGGCGCGCCTCAAAACATGAAGTCTTTTACTATCTGAAAATTGTCGCGGAGTTGGAATGGCTCGTTAACCAGGAGCAAACTTTTCTCGACACGCAACCGGACGGTTCACTGGAAGTCAGCCCTGAGCGCAAATTTTCTGCGCGCGCGTTCCTTCGCGCTCAAGGAGTGAAGGAACCGGGAAGCGGCAAGTTGGTCGCGCTTTGTCCAGGCTCGATCAATAGCCGCGCGAAACGTTGGCCCGCGGAACGTTACGCTGCACTTGCTGACCGCTTGATTGAGGAGTTGGACGCTGAAGTTCTGCTGATTGGTTCTCCCGCGGAAATGGAGGTTTCGCGCGAGGTCCTTGGCCGCATGAGGAATCAGCCCGTCCTCCTGACCGGAAAAACAGATCTCGCAAAGCTAGTCGCTATCCTTAGTCTGGTTGATTTGCTGGTAACCAACGATACTGGTCCAGCGCATATCGCTTCGGCATTGGGACGTCACACGTTGGTAATTTTCGGTCCGACAAATCCGTTAACTACCCGGCCTTTCTCGCCGTTTGGGGAAATTGTGCGAGAGCCGCCAGACTGTGCACCCTGCATGTTACGCGACTGCCCAATCGATCATCGTTGCATGACTGCAATTACACCTGACGATGTTTTTACTCGCGCGGTTGCGCTGTTACAGGCGGGAGTCAATGGCCACAACCATGAAGACTGCGCAGTTCCGATACCGGCAACACAAGGTTAACTCATTAAAGATGCCGCGACGCGCAGTTTTCATCGACCGGGACGGGACGCTTTCTGAAGAGGTTGGCTACATAAACCACCCGTCGCGTTTTCGTTTGTTTCCTTTTGCGGCGCAGGCCATCAATCACCTGCACGAGAACGGCTGGCTGGCAATCCTGATTACCAATCAAGCGGGTGTGGCGCGTGGCTACTTTTCCGAGGACATGATCAAGACCGTCCACGCGCGGATGCAGCAAGCCCTCGAAAATGACGGCGCTAAACTCGACGGAATTTACTATTGCGCGCATCATCCTTCGGTTGGCGAGCCGCCGTATCGTTTTGATTGCGATTGTCGCAAGCCAAAACCAGGTCTGATTTCACAAGCCGCCCGCGACCTTAATGTCGATCTGGAAAAGAGCTGGATGATTGGCGACCGTTACAGCGACGTCGAGCTTGCAAGAAACGCACAGCTAAAGTCGATGTTCGTGATGAGTGGCTATGGACGCGGTGAGTGGGAACACCAAAAGAAGAATTGGAAGGAACACCCGGACCTGGTCGCTGAAGATCTATTGGAAGCCGTTCAGCTGATCGTCGCGCAGGCGTTGATCGCAACAACATCTGACGGAGGCTAAGGCTACGATCTAGAGCGTTGACTCTGGGAGTGCGGCGGCCTGTCGCCGCTTTCGCCCGTCGCGACCGGTCGCGACACACCTTCAGCTTAAGACTCAAGAAGTGGCGCCAGGTCGCCACTGACCAAAGCGCTGACAAGTCAGCGTACTCCAAAGAGGAGTTTCTTTTGACTGCTGAGCGAACACTATTGCAGGAACGTCTGGTAAATATCGTTCACCGTTTTCCGCAACAACGAGTTGTGGTTATCGGAGACTCGGTTGCCGACCAGTTTCTCTACGGGGCGATTAGTCGCGTATCGCGCGAGGCGCCAGTTCTTATCCTGCAGCATGAACACACGGAAACCGTGCCCGGCGGCGCCGCAAATTGTGCGTTGAACATCGCCTCGCTGGGTGGCAACGCGTCACTGGTGAGCGTGGTTGGCGACGACCCCGCGGGGCAGGCGTTGCTGGAAAAGCTAAAGGTCGCGGGCGTTGACTGCGGCGGCGTCGTCGTGTCGTCTGAGGCGCGCACTACAACCAAAGTTCGAATTCTTGCCGGGCAACTCCATTCGACCAGACAGCAAGTGATCCGCGTCGACTACGAAGGCAATCGTGTTAATGGTTCGAAGCTGAATGAGCAACTGCGTGAGCGCGCATTAACACAGAGCGCCGAAGCCAAGGCTGTCGTGGTGTCAGACTACAACTACGGTGTGGTTGACTCTAGCATGGCAGACTTCGCGCGTGAGATCGGTTCCGCACGAAACATTCACATCCTTGCAGACTCGCGATTTCGTTTAGCTGATTTCCACGGCTTTACCTCCGCAACTCCAAATCAGGATGAGGTTGAGCAACTTCTAGGGAAGGAACTAAACGAAGCCGCTGAAATACAAACGGCGGCGGAAGAACTAAGGGCCAAACTGGGACACCGAGCGCTGCTGGTGACTCGCGGCGGCAGCGGCATGACCCTGATCGAAGATGGCGTCGAAGCTTTACACCTCGAGGCGGTGGGCGCCAGTGAGCCCGTTGACGTTACCGGGGCCGGCGACACGGTTATGGCGACCTACGCGCTGGCGCTCGCGTCGGATTCGTCGTTTCCAGATGCCGCGCGCTTAGCAAATTATGCCGGCGGACTAGTAGTAATGAAGCGCGGCACCGCCTCGATCAGCAGCGCAGAACTCAAAACTTCCATCATCCATTCCGAACTGTCCTGATACCTGTGAAATGCCTTCAGTAAATCTCACAGCCATTTCCCGCATTCTCGACCGTGAAGAGCTGGTGCGTCGCGTTGCCGCCGAGAAAGAAAAAGGCGCTCGCGTAGTGCTCGCCAACGGATGTTTTGATGTTCTACACGCAGGTCACATTCGCTATTTGGACGGGGCACGAGCGCTCGGCGATCTGCTGGTGGTCGCGATAAATGCCGATCGCCAGGTTCAGCGATTAAAGGGAGAGGGTCGACCGATTCTAACCGCCGAGGAACGAGCTGAACTCGTCGCCTCATTGGATGTAGTTGACCTGGTAACGATATTTGCAGAGCCGACCGTAACCGAGTTGCTGCTGGCATTGAAACCGGACGTGCACGCTAAAGGAACCGACTATACGGAAGAAACTGTGCCTGAACGCGATGTGGTACGATCTTATGGTGGCAACGTACGAATTGTCGGAGATCCAAAGGAGCACTCGACGTCGGAGATGCTTGAGAAAGTAATTAGTCCAAAGTCCAATGTCTAATGTCCAATGTCAAAAACAAACCCGGTGCCCCAAACGATAACTAGCGGGCTTTGACTTTTGAGATTGGACTTTGGACATTGGACTTGGACTGAGATGCGTATCCTGATTGTAAAACTTGGAAGCATCGGCGACATCGTTCACACGCTGCCGGCGCTCGCGGCGATCCGTAAGGCGGTCCCAGACTCCGAAATTTCGTGGGTAGTAGAAACTCGCGCTGCAGAAATTTTAAGAGACAACCCGATTTTAGATCGTCTCATCGAAGTCGACACGAAGGCCCTGAGGCGCGGGTTGATGTCTGGGGAGACGCTGCGGGCACCGCGCCAGCAGTTACGTCGGCTACGCGCCTCAACCTTCGATTTAGCTTTAGATTTTCAGGGACTTTTGAAGTCGGCCTTTATCGCGCGCCTCTCCGGCGCGCGTCGTGTTTTTGGCTTCTCTGCCGAAGCTTTGCGCGAACCAGCCAGTCGCTTCCTCCTGACAAAGTCGATCCCGACATCCAAAAATCTGCACGTCATCCGAAAAAATCTATCTTTAGCAGCCGGGGCGTTGACCATTTCAGTACCAAACGATGCTGCGGGGCTGGACTTTCCAATAGCAACTTCTTCGGATCACCTGGCTGAGGCCCGACAGGCAGCCGAGTTAACTGACGGACGCTTTGCGATCCTGAATCCCGGCGGGGGCTGGCCAACTAAACTTTGGAGCACTGAGCGGTTTGGTCGGTTAGCAGACGAGTTGTGGTCGCATCACGGTCTGTACTCGTTGGTCACATACGGCCCTGGCGAGGCGCAATTGGCCGAAACAGTTTTGCAGGCCAGTCACAGTGGAAAGGCGCGAGCGGTAAGCGTGTCGCTCAAGGCGTTTTATGAACTCGCGAAGCTGGCAGAAGTTTATGTAGGCGGTGACACGGGGCCTACGCACCTCGCGATCGCAGCGGCGACACCGATCGTCGGTCTTTTCGGGCCGACCGAATGGTGGCGCAATGGAAGTCTGAACCCTGATGACATTTGCGTAGAGCGCATCGATATCGACTGCCGCACTGATTGTCATCGCCGCGCCTGTTCCAAATGGATCTGTATGGATATTGAGGTCGACAGAGTATTGCAGGCTGTTAGCCAGAGATTGACCGCACGACGGGCGTTCTTGCCTGTCGCCGATCAGAATGCGAACCGCCAGGTCGCCAAGAACGCCAAGTAAGCGAAAAGTAACGATGGTTCTGGGAGTGATCGTAATTTTGGCTTGGTTAGGTTTTTTGTTTGTTGGCGCTCTTGGAGTCCTGGCGGTTCACCTTTCTCCTGAGGAGTTGGATCAATTTGCGTAGAGGCGGAACCTGGATTCAACGTTGGCGCGTGCCGCTTGGTTTTTTGTGCGCAATTCTTTTTATCGTGTTTGCACGACCGCGCCCGTTAACACTCGCCCTGGGTGCACCCGTCTCTCTCATAGGACTTTCGATACGAGCTTGGGCTTCCGGTCACTTGCGCAAAAACGACGCTCTCGCGACCGCGGGACCCTACGCTCACACCCGAAATCCGCTTTATCTCGGCAGCTTCATTATGGGGCTGGGCTTCACGATCGGTTCCGGCCGTTGGGAACTGAGCATCCCCTTCGTTGCGCTTTTTCTTGGCATCTATTTGCCCGTCATGCGCGTCGAATCGGCAACGTTGGCACAGCTCTTCGGCGATGATTTTCAAAATTACGCGCGCGCGGTGCCGATGTTTCTCCCTCGCGTTACCGCCTACAGTGGGCGGCTGGCGACAGAATTTGATCAGAGCTTGTACTTGCGATACCGCGAGTATCGCGCGGCGTTAGGCTTACTGATCGCGTGGGGTTTCCTGGTTTTCAAGGCGTACTACTTAAGATGAAGTTACATTTCCATTTCCGTTTTGTTCAATTGGTGGCCGCGGTTCTGACACTTTCTCTGCCGGGACCGAGCGTCTTTTCACAAACGCAGAAGCGGCTCGCTGACGCCCCTTCATCTGCTCGGCAAAAGGTGCAGCCAACGCGAGCATTCGAGTCCGGCGAGGAGCTTGTTTACGTCGGCGAGTTTTCGAGATCGCTACTGAAGAAGGTTGACGTCGCTGACTTTCGCTTCACTGCTACAAGACTTCCGGCCGTCGAAAAAGTTTCTGACAAACAGCGAAAGAATGACGAAGAGCCGTACCTGTTGAAATTCACCGGCGACGTCACCAGCAAAGGTTTTTTCGCCAAACTCTTCAACCTGAAGTTTCGGCAGCAAGTTGAATCGATTGTCGATCCCACCTCCTTTACTGTTACAAGGACGAAGAAGGTCGACGAACAAGGCAAGCGCGCACGCATCAGCGAGACAACTTACAACGATGGGAAGGTCGTTTGGGTTGAAACGGATCCCAACGATGCGACGCGTCCACCGAGAAATGTCAGCGCCAGCTTCGTGGGCCAGGTGCAGGATGTGCTCTCGGCTATTTATTTTTTGCGAACGCAACCGCTTGAAGTCGGTAAGACATTCGAAATCACCGTGAGCGATTCGGGCGTAGTCTACAAAGTTCCGCTGAAGGTGGTAGAGAAAAAAACGAAGAAGTCTGTGCTGGGACGACTGGAATCTTTTCGGGTCGACGCTGATGTCTTTGGTCCCGATCGGCTGCTATCCGGCGATGGCCAGTTTTCAATCTGGTTGACTGCCGACAACCGACAGATTCCGGTCGGTGCACGAATCAAGATTAAGTACGGCACGTTTGATATCAACTTGCGAAAAATCAACCGACCCACCGGCCACGAAACTCTAGCCAGCACGAAAACTGAGTACCGTTAAAACTCGCCTCAAGTTTTTCCAGGCATCGCGCCTGGGACCTGCGCGCTGATCGGGTTAGCCCGAAGGGCTGTAGGCCGGCGCTTTTAGCGCTGGTTGGGAGCGCACTCGAGATTTGTTCAGCGCGCTTTAGCGGGCTTACCATGTAGACTCTTCCTCGATCCATGTCCCAACACCCCCTAATTCTCGGTCATCGTGGCGCGTCCGCAGTCGCCCCGGAAAACACTCTCGCAGCGTTTTCCCGCGCGATCGCCGCCGGCGCTGACGGAATTGAATTCGACGTTCAACTTTCTCACGACGGCGTGCCGGTCGTGATCCACGATGCAAGCTTGAAGCGTACCGGGCTGCAGGATCGTCTCGTCTCAGACTTAACAGCCCAGGAACTTCAAACAATCGACGTTGGCACTTGGTTTCGAAAGACAAATTCAATTCCCGCGTTTGCCGGAGAGCGACTACCCCTGCTAACAGACGTTTTCGATTTGTTTCGTCTGACAGGTGGCTTGCTTTATGTCGAAATGAAATGTGAGACCTGCGACGCTGCGGCCTTGGCAGGAGCAGTTGTCCGGCTAACGCGCTCCTCAGGCATGGCTGATCGTGTAGTAGTCTTGAGTTTCGACCATTCCGCCATCGCCGAGGTGAAGCGACTTGATTCAACACTTCGCACCGCCGCGCTCTTTGAGCCGAAGTTGTCACAGCCGATGACGCTGGTGCGCAGCATCAAGGTGGTTGATAAAGCTGTGCGGGTCGGCGCTGATGAAATCGCGCTGCACTATTCACTTGCCGGGAATCGGGTGATCGATCAAGCTCGCGAGCGTGGTTTAGAGGTTGTTTTGTGGACGGTTGATGATCCGAAGTGGATAGCGCGCTCCCGGAAACTCGGAGTCAAAGCCTTGATCGCAAACGACCCTTCTGCGATGCTCGCGAAACGAAGGCTGATTCCGGTGTAGTTCCCTTCCCAACATTTGCCACCCAAATTGGCCCAAGATGACAGCGGCGGCTCGCATCTGTATCATTCGCAGGACAACTTTTTGGAGGAGACCCGATAATGCCAGTCAGAAAAGACGCCGAGATTGCTGCGCCTAAAGGCAGACTTGGAGTGCTGCTTGTAGGCCTCGGCGCCGTCAGTACTACGTTCATTGCCGGAGTAGAAGCCGTCAAGAAAGGCATCGGCCAGCCCATCGGCAGCTTGACGCAAATGGGCACGATCCGCCTTGGCAAACGGACCGACAACCGCGTTCCGTTAATTAAGGATTTTGTGCCCCTGGCCAGGCTCGAGGATCTGGTTTTCGGTGCGTGGGACATCTTCGAAGATTCAGCATACGAAGCTGCCATGCATGCCGGCGTCCTCGAAAAAGATCTACTGAAACAACTGAAGACACCGCTGCAAAAAATCAAACCGATGAAGGCTGTGTTTGACCAGAACTATGTCAAGCGCCTCAGCGGCACCAATGTTAAGTCTGGCGCAAACAAGTTCAAGCTGGCGCAACAACTCATCGAAGAAATCGCGGAGTGGCGGGAGAAGAACCGCTGTTCGCGCGTCGTCATGATCTGGGCAGCGTCAACCGAAATCTTTCTTAAGCAACATCCAGTTCATAAGACGCTCGCGTCTTTTGAACAAGCGATGAAAGACAACCACAAGGCGATTGCGCCGTCGATGATCTACGCGTACGCCGCGATGAAGTCAGGAATTCCCTTCGCTAATGGCGCTCCGAATTTGACGGTCGACATACCCGCGATCCGAACGTTGGCTGAAGAAAACAATCTGGCGATTTGCGGCAAAGACTTCAAGACCGGGCAAACCTTGATGAAGACGATCCTGGCGCCGGGTCTGAAGGCCAGAATGCTTGGACTGAACGGCTGGTACTCAACCAACATCCTCGGCAATCGCGACGGTGAAGTGCTTGACGATCCCGAGTCGTTCAAGACAAAGGAAGAATCAAAACTCTCTGTTCTCGAATATATTCTGCAGCCGGAAGTTTACCCATCGCTTTACAAGGACTTCTCCCACGTCGTCCGCATCAATTACTACCCGCCACGCGGCGACAATAAAGAAGGTTGGGACAATATCGATATCTTCGGCTGGCTTGGCTATCCGATGCAGATCAAGATCGATTTTCTTTGTCGCGATTCGATCTTGGCCGCACCCATCGTGCTCGACCTGGCGCTGTTTCTCGATCTGGCTCAGCGCGCCGGCATGAAGGGGATCCAGGAGTGGCTTTCGTTC
Source organism: Pyrinomonadaceae bacterium (assembly GCA_035472495.1). GTDB lineage: Bacteria > Acidobacteriota > Blastocatellia > Pyrinomonadales > Pyrinomonadaceae > PSRF01. The sequence goes on from DATIPD010000016.1 coordinate 254,267, forward strand.
TACTTCAAGTCGCCACAAACCGCGCCGGGCCTTTATCCGGAGCACGACATTTTCATTCAGTTGATGAAACTGAAGAACACCCTTCGCTATCTTCGCGGCGAGGACATGATTACGCACCTCGGTCTCGAATACTACGATTGAGCGCTATTGCCAGGTTCTCTGCTTCCAGTTGCGGTGTCACGCTCTGAGCAAAGACTATTTCTGGTTTGGTATCGAGGCGAGCTTTTGGTTTGCGTCGGATGAGAACAGATACGCCGACAAAGTTATTTCGTGATGAGACCCGTCGGTAAGGCTGAAAGTCACACCCACATTTGCCGCAGTTGTATTAGCTTTGGACGAGTTAACGCCGGGGGACATGCCCTCGGCGTTTTCATTTGGGAGTTGGGGCGGTTTCTGATCATCAGACCCGTTGCTCTCCGCAGACTCAATCCACTGTCTAATCGTCTTGCGAATCTCGGTCGCCACGAAGGACACGACGATCACAACGTTTAGGAGAAGCAGCGACGCACCCATAACAATGACTGCGATCTTCATGGGACATATGGGCGAATGATCCAGGATGTCGTGCACTTGCGCATGCACTCGCGTAAACACATATAGAAATAGCGCTTCGACCGAACTCATTACAATGAGGCTAACAAACGAAGATAGTTTGTCGAACAGTTCGGTTAGGTTCTGTTTGAGGGCGGCAACGTGTCGGGTGGTGTGAGTCACAATGCTTCTCCGTTCTAAGACCTGTCGGTCTTGTTCTCAACCAATCAATGCAATATCAAAATCTGTTCCAGCAAAATTGCGAAACCTATTTTCATCGTGAAGTTTGATGGCCAGTAGTCACGCGTGGTTGGCTGAGACCTGTTTCAAGTGGTCCATTGATCGCAACGCAAGTAACGCGGCCGCGACTTGTTGAGCAGCGGTGCAGAAACGTTTCTTCTGAGATTTGCAGCTATTCGAAGAAGAACTGATCTCCAACCATCGGGGCTTGTGAAATACTCGTCATTTGCATTCCACCTTTTGCAGCAGCTTCGGCTCTCGAAATAATTCTTTCAGATCGTTTCTGATGACTACGCGCTTGCACGAACGCAGCATTCGCTTTGAGACGCTTTGGTTGAACTGCACCCGAAAACGTATGTTAATGACGAAGGAAAAGCGACAAACATTAATTGGCAGCGATGCTCTGACAGGAATTGTCACGAGAGAAAGGCTCGGAAATAAGGCCGTGCCTAAGCGCAACTCCAGTTTCTCCTGAACATTTTGTGATGACATTTACTGCCTGGTCGTATATATAGCTTCGGTCGTTCTAACAGCGTTGCTTCACAAAGTTTGCAAAAAGCAAACTGAGAATGTGAGCAGCGCATCAATACAGTGAACGGATCGTTCCTTGCATTAACGAAGGCAGGCCAATTTCGGCCGAGCCAATTGAGAGCGTCAGGCAGAAAATCGACAAGCTCTCGCGCATGCAAGGAGGACGAGATGATTTCCGAAATGGAGATAGAGAAACTAAACAAAACAATGGGCACAGTCTTCCTGGATCCTGATCAGAAAAGCCCGCGCGCTCAGGAATTCGAAGAGCGACTTTACGCGCGCATTGTCGGACAAGAACGCGCCGTGCGCCGCATGAGCGGTCTTTACCAGATTTTTCTCGCCGGCATGAACCCGCCAAACCGTCCGATCGGCACGATGTTGTTTCTCGGTCCGACTGGTTCCGGCAAAACTCGTGTGATCGAAGCGGCCGCGGAAGTTCTCTTCGGCGACCCGAACGCGGTGGTCAAAATCGACTGCGCGGAGTTTCAGCACTCGCACGAAATTGCGAAGTTAATCGGCTCGCCTCCAGGATATCTTGGCCATCGGGAAACTTCTCCGATGTTGACTCAAGAGAACCTCGATCGCATGCACACTGACGAGTTGAAGCTTTCACTGATCTTGTTCGACGAGATCGAAAAGGCTTCCGATAGTTTGTGGCAGTTGCTGTTGGGCATTCTCGACAAAGCGACGCTGACACTGGGCGACAACCGGCGCGTCGACTTTTCCAAGTGCATGGTGATCATGACGTCGAACCTCGGCGCCCGCGAGATGTCAGAGTTGATCTCCGGCGGTATCGGCTTTGCGCCAGGCAAAGGTGCAAAAAGTCCGAACGACACCGAAGTAGATCAGAAGATCTACCGCACTGCCGTCGAAGCAGCGCGACGTAAGTTTTCACCTGAGTTCATGAATCGCATCGACAAAGTAGTTGTGTTCCGTTCGTTGAAGGAACATCACCTGCGTCAGATTCTCGAGCTCGAGTTGCAGGCAGTTCAGGATCGAATCATGCAGTCCGCTGGAACCAAGTTTGTGTTTCAGTGTTCTGATACGGCCAAAGATAACCTGTTGAAGGAAGGTCTCGATTTCAAATACGGCGCCCGACACTTGAAGCGATCAGTTGAACGATTCCTGGTGTACCCGCTCTCGAATTTGGTTGCGACAGGACAGATTGGACTGGGCGACCTCGTCCACGTCGATCTGGACGAATACTCGCACAAGCTGATCTTTTCCAAGAGTTCCGGCGGCGCGTTGATTCACGAACTACCGGAGTCGAAGGAAGAAGAGCCGGAAGCACTTGAATCGCTGTCGGGAGGCGTGGGACTCCCAATCCCGCAAGCTACCAAGGCGGCCAAGAAGAGCCAGAGTAATCGAGAAAAGACGGAAAGCTGAGTCAGCCTTCCCGTCTAAAATCAAAAGCGTCGTTCACGCGAGTGAGCGGCGCTTTTTTTGGAATACTTTCCGGTCGAATTTATTTCGAAAGCTTATGAATGGCGTCGGAAGCCGCTTGCGCGAGGTAAGGATCGGTCGAGGCCACTAAGCCGCGCAAGGCCGGCAGCGCAGACGAGTCGCCGATGGCGCCGAGCGCATAAACAACTTCTCTACGCACATCAACTTCTGCTTTTTCATCCTGGACGACACTCAAAAGCGCCGGCAGTGCCGCGCGATTGCCAATCTCTCCCAGCGAATGCGCCGCTGCTCTCAAAACGAAGGCGTTCTTTTCCCGCTTAGCTTTAGACTTTTTTGCTTGGCCAGCGGAGCCGGACGGACTCAAGATGTCGGTTAATGAGGTTAGAGCCGTGGCATCACCTATTTCGCCAAGCGCCACCACTGCCGCCGCTCGGACGGAGTCTTTCTTGTCACCAAGTCGCTCGACTAGTGGTCCCACAGCCGCCTTGCTTCTTGTGTGACCTAAAGCGTAAGCAGCATGCTGCCGCACAAATTCTTCTTTGTCGCCAAGCAATGGAATTAAGACAGCTGCACTCTCTTCCGCCGGCAGCGACAAGACGCTGGCTGCCGCGGTTACACGTACGATGGGCGCGGCGTCGTTCAAAGCCGAGACAGCGGCCCGCGAAGCAAGCGGATGCCTAAGAGCTCGCAAGCGCATCAACGCGTCTCTACGCTCCTCTACCTCAGACGAACTCAAACGCTGTCGTTGTGTTTCAATCGCTGACTGCAGCGCCGTCAATCCCGGGTTGGTTGTTTGAGCTGTGAGCGAAAGTTGCGAAACAGCAATTGTGGCGAAGGCAACGAGGAGTACAAAAAGCGTTTTTGAGTGGGTTAACATTTTCTTATTTGGGATTCTTGACGACGTTTAATCCATCCGCGCAGTGATTGCTTGCATGGAATCAACGATCAACACCGCAATCGGAGGGTAGACCACGAGGTCAGGAATCAAAAGCATCGCTGACGACGCGAAGAGCACATTTGAATTCGCCACCTGGCGGGCGAGCAAAACGTTCAACCCGGTAGTCAGCCCTTGTGTGTGCCAACTGATCAGTAGCCCGACCGCGATACTCAAGGCATAACCGACTAGCAAAAATGCAAATGCTGAAAAACGAGTGAACGGCTGCTCCGGCGACTCGTCGTCCCGCATTATCGAATCCTGAATCGACTTGGGCTTGTACGTGTAGTGAGCAAAATACTCGCGCAGGCGCGTTGCCAGATGCCAGACGCCAATAACGAAAAGAGCAAGCACAATCACACGGCCGGCGGAGTTGAACATATCCCAGAAGTTCGGTTTAAGCAGGGCGACAAAAAAGGTAGACAGAAAAAGTGAAACGCAGGTAAATACCGCGCGCTGCCGCTCCCGACTTTCCTGTCGATCCTTCTCCAGAACTTCATCCACAACCCTGTCCCAGCGTGCTTGCACGGCAAGGTTCCGGGCGCGCTGCGCATGTGGATTATTTGAATGAAGGATTGAGTATTCGGGACTCGCTTGTGCCGCTAATTGCTGGTCGTGGTAAACGCGTTCCTGCGGATCGATCAGCACATGATAGGCCTTTGAGAGTAGCGCGAATTCCTCGGCTGCCCGTTCAGAACCACCGTTGACGTCCGGGTGTCGCACGCGCGCCAGTTTCCGGTAGGCAGACTTGACCTCGGATCTCGAAGCGTTGCGCTTGATTCCCAGGACTTTGTAATAGTCTGCGACCACGAATTGGCAACTCCCTTATTACGGGACGGTCAGCTACTGGCTATGGCGCAAAATTATAGCACTTAAGGCCGTTTTCTTTGGCAATTGTTCAGATGTTGAAGGCAGGCTTTTGGGGTTAAGCGAGGAGTTTGTGAAGACCAGAGGAGCGGTTGCTTAAACCTCGAGCGGCTTGTCGAGGGGGGCGAGGACATTTGTGATGAGGGAAATCCGCTCCTCTGGTTTTCACCGCTTAGCTACAACTCTAATGCCACAAAACTTCATGCAAAAATCCCAGTAAAGACTGAGATGACCCGCAATGAAAGAGGCCTTGTGTTGACTGTTGAGGACAGGCCGTGTCGACTACAGCTGACACTTAGTTTTGTCCGACGCCGTTCGCAGCGCGCGCCACCATGCGCAACAAGGTACGAACGGCAATACCGGTGGGTCCTTTTGAACGATAAGGCTTTGCTTCGTCACACCACGCAGTGCCTGCAATATCGAGGTGCGCCCAGGAGACGCCGTCTGCGAATTCTTTTAGAAACGCTGCCGCGGTGATTGTGCCGGCCTTTCTGCCACCCACATTTTTTATGTCAGCTATGTCCGACTTGATCTGTTTCGAATATTCCTTATCGAGCGGCAGCTGCCAAAACTTCTCGCCGGCTTCTTTTCCTGACGAGATGATCTCGTTGACGAGTTCTTGATCGGTGCCGATCACCGCGGTGTTGACGTCGCCCAGTGCAATTGAGACGGCGCCAGTGAGGGTTGCCATGTCCACAATTTTTGTCGCCCCTAATTTCCTGGCGTAGGAGATGGCGTCCGCGAGAATCAGGCGGCCTTCAGCGTCAGTATTAATAACTTCGATTGTCTTGCCAGTCATCGCCCTCACCACGTCGCCGGGCTTCGTTGCTTTTCCTGACGGCAGGTTCTCCGCACACGGAATAACGCCCAGCACGGGAATTGACGGTTTGAGTTGAGCAATTGCTCGTAATGCTCCCATGACCGTCGCGCCACCCGTCATGTCATACTTCATTAACTCCATGTTCTCGCCCGGTTTCAGCGAGATGCCGCCCGAATCGAAGGTGATTCCCTTCCCAACGAAAGCTAGCAGCGCGCCGTTGTCGTCACTCGCGCCGGCGGGCGTGTATTTCAGGATGATCATTTTGCCCGGTTCATCCGACCCACGTGAGACGCTCAGAAAAGAGCCCATGCCTTCCTGCTCCATCCGTGCTTCATCGAGGACGTCAATACTGAGACCAAATTCAGTAGCAACTTCGCGCGCGCGTTCCGACATGTTAGTCGGCGTCATGTAAGCGCCCGGTTCGTTGGCCAGGTCCCGTGTGAAGTTCACTGACTCACCAATAACTCGGCCACGTTCGGCGCCTCGCTTTAGCGCAGCTTCATCCGCGCCGTCGATCACCACTACGAGTTTGTCAACTTCGCGTTTTTCTTTGTCGACCGTTCGGTATTTATCCGGCTCAAACAGCGCCATGACTGCACCTTCAACCGTGACCGAAGCAATCTCTTCGGGATCGCCTTCGAGTCTCGGGACTACGGCAAGCGACTTTACACTCTTGCCACGGAGAGTTCGCGCGGCAGTGCCTGCCATTTGTGAAGCTTGTGCGGACGAATAATCAGCACGATCTCCCACTCCAACCAGTAGCAGACGACCCGCCTTGATTGCGCTATTGCCGATCAAGTGAAGGTAGGCGGTCTCACCCTCTTTGCCTTTCAGCTCTTCGGAATCGATGATTGACTTAACTGCGCCGTTGGTGGCGGCATCGAGGTCTTTGAGAAAACCATCGTCCGCCTTTTCGTCTTTGAAGACTGCGATGGCGAGCGCCTGGACGTCGAGGTTTTGAAAACCTCCGCTGGTGCTTTCGATTTGCATCTTATGATGACCCCCGACAAAAAGTTTGTTCGTAAGCTATTTATTGCGTTCTTTAAGTTGTGCTCGCGTCTCGCGCTCAACTGTCCGCCGCAGTTCTGTCTCCCGCTTGTCGTATAACTTCTTGCCGCGGGCAACGGCCACTTCAATCTTGATCCGTCGACTTTTAAGGTAAATCCGTAGCGGTACTAATGTCATTCCATCCTTGACCGCCGCTTGAGCCAGTTTCTCGATTTCGCGTTTGTGCAAAAGCAATTTACGTGTTCGCAGTGGCTCGTGGTTTTCACGATTCCCATGAGAATACGGTGAAATGTGGGCATTGAACAACCAGACCTCGCCTTCCCTGACGGCGACATATCCCTCTTTTAGTTGCACTCGCCCGGCCAGAACGCTTTTCACTTCCGTCCCGGTCAAGGCGATGCCCGCCTCGAATTTGTCCAGAACGTGGTAATTGTGGAACGCCGCGCGGTTCGAAGCGAGCACTTGTTCTTCAGTCGCCGCAGGCATGGTTCCGGCCTTTCAACGCAGTTTAGGTTAACTAATTGGACTCTTCACGCAAAGCCCGCATCATCAATTGGCTGGTTGCGTCCGATGCCAATTTTCCTTCATAGAGGACGGCGTAGACTTCCCGGGTGATCGGCATTTCCACACCAAGCTGAGTGGCGAGGTGCTGCACGGCCAGCGTCGTTTTCACTCCTTCCGCGACTTCGTTCATCCCGGCAGCGACGTCTTCCAGTTTTCGTCCTTTGCCCAACTCCTGACCGACAAAACGATTTCGCGAAAGCCCGCCCGTGCAAGTCAAAACCAAGTCACCCAAACCCGCAAGACCCATCAATGTTTCCCGCCTCGCGCCTTCGCGCAACGCCAGCCGGATCATCTCGGCCAATCCGCGCGTGACCAGTGCCGCTACGCTGTTGGAGCCGAAACCGAGTCCATCAACCATTCCGGCCGCGATGGCGATTACGTTCTTGATCGATCCGCCGAGTTCGGTACCAACTAGGTCATCATTTGTGTAAATCCGCAAATTGTCAAAACTGAGTGCTGCCTGAACTGCGCGTGCCGCATCAGAATCATCGCTCGCGGCTACTACCGCCGTAGGATGACCTTGAACTACTTCTTTCGCGAATGATGGTCCTGACAAGCAAACAAATCCTGGACGAGATAACGGCGCAACATCAGCGACGACTTCTGATATGCGTTTGCCCGTCTCGATTTCAATTCCTTTGGTGGCGCTAACTACGACAGACTCATGGTTCAGGACCGGGTTCAAAACTTCGAGCAATTGCCGCGTCGCATGTGACGGCGCCGCCAGGATGACGAATTCTGCACCGGATACAGTTGCGGGCAGATCGCTGGTGGCAACGACCTGTTTCGGGACTGTCGCATCTTTGAGATAAACGGTATTGATGTGCTCGTGATTAATAGCGTCAACAACAGCAGTGTTCCGCGACCACAAGGAAACATCGTGGCCGGCGCGCGCCGCGACGATTGCGAGAGCGGTTCCCCAACTGCCTGCCCCAATGACTGCGATCCGACTCATCTTTAGCAGCTACCAATGGCCGACAGCCGTTGCCCTTCCAATCTATTTGAAACGCGAAGTTACTACTGGGATCGCGGGCGTCTCGCCCGCATTCTTATTTCGCCCGCGCGCAGCGCATCGAGTCTGAGCGGCCAAGGCGCGGAATGTAATAGCCCCGAGGCGTGAGCCCGGGCTCAACTAATCTCGAAATTACCTGGCCCGCGAAACGCAGCGACAGATTCTAACCAAACTTGCTTTCCGTCCCCTCAATCAGTCTTTGGATGTTAGCTCGATGAGCCATCACGACCAGCAGCGCAATTATTAACGCGCAGGTAAACGCGGCTCTGGGGTCAGCGCTCGAAAACAAATAGATCTGAAGGTGTATCAGTACGGGAGCGGTTATCGACGCGATCATTGAACCCAGCGACACATATCGAGTAATCCAAACGACGGCCAAAAAAATTACGCCTGCAACTGTGATCGCAATGGGCGCAATAACCAGAAACACCCCCACTCCGGTTGCTACGCCTTTGCCGCCGCGAAAGCCTAACCACACCGGAAACATATGACCGATCACTACTGCAATCCCAGCTGCTCCGACGTACCATGAGGCAGGTCCCCGTGGCTCGGCGTTGAGTATGTAACCGGCAATCAGCACCGCCGCCGCGCCCTTCAATGTATCAAGCAACAAGGTCACAACGCCCGCAGCTTTCCCCGCGCGCCGCGAAACGTTTGTCGCTCCTGTTCCTCCCGATCCCGTTTCTCGGATATCCGCGTCTTGAGTTGCACGCACGATCAGGTAACCGAAGGGAATGGATCCAAGTAAATAGGCCATGAGTATCGCGACCGTCAGACGCAATTTGACTAACTCCGTTCTGCCACGTCAGCGCTAAGGTGAAATTCGAGATTACGAAGTTCGGAATCGCAGGAGCCAGGCATCATAACCCTTCTATGTTTTCTGACCAAAAACTCCGGGACCGGGGTATTGCCCCAATTCGTAACGCAAACTGTTAGTTTGCGTTGATTAAATGACATACAACGCGTCCGCAAACTAACAGTTTGCGTTACAAGAACCGAATTAGGGCGCTACCGGAACCTGGCCAACCTTCGCCACGTACCTCATGGACAACCTCTTGAAGGAGAATGAGTAGTGAAACACTTTCTGTCATTGACAATGATCCTTATGACCGTCTGCAGCGTAGTCGCTTGCAACTGGTTCACCGCCTCAACTAAAAACGCCCAAGAAACAGGAAAACTAACACGCACCGTCAAAGGCGGCGAGCTGGTTTCGAACGAACAGCCGGCCGCACAGCTCAACTTTGATAAGACCTTCAAGTACGCAGGTGGACAAAGCTTTGTCCTGTATGAAGTCGCCAACGCCGAACAACATTTTTTTGTCGACGCAGACAGAGAAGGCCGTATCAAGCGCCTCTATTGGATTCAATTTGAAGGTTACTTGCCGGACAACACGCACACCTATCGCTACCAATCTGATCAAACAGTTGCTATCGGTGGTCTGAGGTTTATTGCGGACTCGTTCGCCCGAAATACCAAAGCCAGTCCCAGTCGATCAGATTCCGACGGCAGCAGGGCGCAATCATTCTTGCAAAGCAAAGGCTATCGGATGGCCAGTGATGAAATACTGATGCAGCGCCTGGTACATCTTACCGACGAGTCAAAGCGCAACGAGCTGATGATTATTTATCTGGAAGACTTGAGCGGGATGGGACTAACTGCCGCCGACCTGGCCAAGGACGGCAAGGACGCCGCGCGCTGGCAGGAAATCTCGAAGGGACTCCTGGAACGCGCCGTAGCCGGCCTTAAGATTTCACATTAACAGGCGCTCGCCGAAACCGAACTAATTAGATTAGCCTTCTGCGCAACAGATCCAGCGCCGCCTGCGACGCACGCCAGCGAACGAGTTGCCTATCGCCCGGGATCTTGAGTTTGCGGTGTTCCGTGTGCGCGTCATCAGCGAGCGCGATGTAAACGAGTCCGACTGGTTTTTCTTCACTACCGCCACCAGGGCCGGCAATTCCCGTTATTGATAAACCAAAGTCTGTCCGCGCATGTTTGCGAACGCCCTCAGCCATCGCTTCCGCAACAGCGGCGCTTACTGCTCCGTGCTCCAACAGTAACACTGGTTCGACTCCGAGCGTTTTCGTCTTCGCGTCATTCGAATAGGCAACAACGCCTTCGATAAAATATTTTGACGACCCGGCCACGTCAGTCAGTCGCTGCGCAATCAATCCGCCCGTGCAACTTTCGGCAACTGACAAAGTGTAGCCGCCAATCGTCAACTTCCAACCGACAACTTCTTCCATCTTCTCGCCGGCAAACGAAAACACCGCGTCGCCTAATCGCTCCTCAAGTTGTTCTGATACACGATCCAACAAGCTCTCTGCCTCCGCTTCAGTTCTGCCCCGCGCGGTCAAATGGATTTCAATCTCGCTTTGGTTAAATAGAATCGTCGTCTGCGGATTCTCATACTGCGTGTAGATGGGCGCGATCTTTTCATCCACCGCCGATTCACCCAGGCCGGCGACACGCAACATTCTTCTGACAACTTTAATCGAGCCCGCGCGACTCGCCAGCCGCGGTAGGACGTGGTTTTCAAACATCGGCTTCATCTCGCGCGGCGGTCCGGGCAGCAGCACTATCGCAACTCCCTCGTGTTCAATGAACAGTCCCGGTGCGCTGCCGTTCGGATTGTCCAGCACCTCGGACTTTTCAATCACCATCGCCTGTCGCGAGTTGCGTTCGGGCATTACATGACCGAACGCGCGAAACTTTTCACGCAGCTCCGCCAGAATGTTCTCGTCAAGAATTAGCCTCCGACCGAGAGCGCGAGCGGCAACCTTCCGGGTTACATCGTCTTCAGTTGGGCCAAGACCACCAGTTGTGATTACAACTTTCGAACGCCGTGTAGCGTCTTTGATCGCTTCTTCAAGACGCGCGTCGTCGTCACCGACGATCGTTTTTAGTTTTACTTCGATGCCGATGCTGTTCAGCTTTTCGGTGAGCCAGAGACTGTTGGTGTCAGTGCGGTCGGGAGCCAGCAACTCCGAACCGATGGCGATGATTTCGGCTGTTAGTGTTTCGAGCAAAGGTTGGCTCTTCGGCTGTAGCCCAAACTACGCGAACGTTAGGATTCTTCCTGGTAGACCTCGTTTAGAACTTCTGAGATCGTCGGTGGCGCGGTAATCGATTTCAGTGAACGCGCGCTCGAGATCACGAAATCACTATGCGTCCGACCTTGTTCCGGCTTCTGGCTTTCGTAAGCTTCGACTAAGCGCCGCAAATGTTTTTGACTTTCCGCGAGCAGACGCCCGGCGCGTTCGTGCCGCATCCGCTCGAGACTTGAAAGTGCTTTATTGAATTTCGCGTAACGTTTCGGCCTTCGTTCAATTCTTCGCAGCTTTTTGACGTAACGCTTCAACTCCGTCGAAGGAGAAAGATACTGGCTTTCCTTCAACACTTCTTCCTCGGCCGCAAAACCCAACTGCTCCACCGCGCCGTTGTGATCCCCAATCGAATAGTAAAGAGCGCCGAGCGAGAACCGCGTCAAAGGTGGCGCGTCGCGCATCCGTTTGACGATTCTCTCGCCGGTGCGAACCACATCCGCAATCTCGAAGTGATATCGGTTTCCCTCGCCGTCGATAAGTATTTCGTTGGTGGCGACATAGAAAGTAAAAACTTCTTTCGTTTCGCGCCTTGCTCGAACTGCAAACAAAAGAAAGATGAGGGGCAAAGTAACAGCAATGCCAATTTTCGGAACTGATGGATCGCGGTAAAGACTGACGGCTGCAAGAACTACCCATGCCACAAACAATACGGCCCTTACAATCCTGCTGATCCGCGCGCGCTGAGTTGGCGTCAATTCCTGCCACCTGTTTTTAAGTTTAAGTTTCAACAAGTCAGTTACTTATTCTCGGCACTTAATCCCCGGCTCAGGCGGGGCCACTTTTTCCATTCGCACGCGAGTTTGGTATTTTCTAACTTTTAAGTGTTCTTGTCGATTCTTGGCGTCGTCGCTTATAGTCAACGTTTTGTCAAAACCAAACTATGCCACCAAAACAATCCTATAACATCGTAGCGCTGCCCGGTGACGGAATCGGAACCGAGGTACTGGCGTGCGCGCTCAAGGTATTAAACACAGCGGGCGAATTATTTCAAATCGACTTTCAAGTCGAAGAAATTCCCTGCGGCGGTCATTATTATGCCGAACACGAAATCGAGTGGCCCGAGGGCTCCTTTGAGAAATGCGAAGCGGCAGACGCCGTCTTGCTCGGCGCCGTGGGACACGAAGTTGATGGCAAGACCGTTTTCACTAAGCCGGGAAAACCTTATCCCGAGCCGCAGTTAGCCGGTTTCGCTCAGGTCATTCTCAATCGGCAGAAACTTGGTCTCTACGCGAACGTGCGTCCGGTCAAGTTGTATCCGGGCGTCAAGCACAAGATTCACGGCGAACTGAAACAAGTTTGGGAGCCAGGGAAAGTCGACTACGTCGTAATTCGAGAAAACACCGAAGACGCTTACACGGGTGAGACTAACGCTATTGAAGACGGTCGCGTGACGCCGATTCGCATCACACGCCAAGCCACCGAACGCGTGGCGCGTTATGCGTTCAAGCTCGCGCAGCTTCGCAACAAGCAGCACAAGGTCACCTGTGTCGACAAATCAAACATCATTGGCGCGCATCGTTTCTTCCGCGAAGTGTTCCGTGAAGTCGGCACGCGTGAGTTCCCTGAAATCAAGCTCGACTACGCGTACGTAGACGCGTTCTGCCAATGGCAAATTCGCAATCCTGAATGGTACGACGTGGTTGTTGGTCCTAATTTGGTAGGCGACATTGTCAGCGACAACGGCGCCACTACCGCCGGCGGATTGGGACTGGCGGTCGGCGGTAATATCGGCGACGAGCACGCGATGTTTGAGCCCATTCACGGCAGCGCGCCGAAACACGCCGGCAAGGATAAGGCCAATCCACTCGCGGCCATTCTGGCGATGCAAATGATGCTTGAGTGGCTGGGCACGCGCAATGCTGACGAGCGACTGCAACGAGCGGCGGAAAAAGTTGAAGCCGCTGTGGCTTCTCTTTTGAGCGAGGGCCAGACGCTAACTTACGATTTGATCGGCGAAGCGAAGGCCTCACGCTGTAGCGAAGTGGGTGCGGCAGTTGATGAGAAGTTACGAGGACTCGTCTGAGTAGTCTCAATGAGCCGCGGGGCGCGCCGCCAGATGTTCGGCGATCTTCGGCAGACTCGCCAACACCACATCACCGACAACTTTCATACTCTCCGCTGACACCTTGTCGATCGTGTCGTCTGCTCGATGCCAATAGGGATAGCCAGAGAGCTGAATGATATCCAATGAGTCTATTCCGGCTCTGAGAAAAGGCTCGTGATCGTCGCCGCCCACGTCCTCCGGTCGCTCCACAAAATATTTCGCATAGCCAATTTCGCGCGCGGTCTGCCAGACGACGTCTTGCAACCAGCGCGTGCTCATGACGTCGCGACCCAGCTCGAGGTCTTTGAATCCCATCATGTCCAGCAGAATCAATGCGCGAACTCGCTTCACTTCGTCGTGCGCTTGCAGTTGCGAAACAAAGCGGCGACTCCCGTAGGTGTTATCTGGAAGCGGGTTTTTCGGATCGGCAGGATTGGGATTCTGACATTGCTCCCACTCCTCACAAAGCGCTTCTTCTCCGTCAAAAAATACCAGCCAGTAGGTGAACTTTGGTTTCTGTTGCGCCGCACCCAGTACGCGACCCATCTCAACCAAAGCGGCTACCGAAGTGCCCGGATCATTGGCGCCAACGAAAAGCATGTCTTTGAATAATTTCGAGTCGTAATGGCTGGCAACGATGATCACCTCCTGCGACTCGCCCGGCACCTCCGCGATCAAGTTCACCATTTTCTTTTGACCAAACGGCGTCGTCGCGTTGAACTCATCAGTCTTAACTGTGAGCCCCGAACTCTTCAGTGAACTGACGAGGTAGTCGCGCGTCCTGGCGAGTTCCGGCGAACCGGGAATGCGTGGGCCAATGTCCATCTGCTTTTTGACATGATCCATCGCGCGTTCGCCGTTGAATGCCACCGCGCCCGGAACGACCGGACTCTCGCGCTTTTCTTTGCTGGTGCCAACGCTAACGTTCGGCGGTGTGTCTGGTTTGGGACAGGCAACAAGAAACAGGCAAACTCCGAGCAGGCAAACCGACGTTAACAGCCGGCTCAGTTGCGACGTGTACGAGGTTCTTTTGACTTCACGCATCTCGTCGCGAAGTTACACTGTTTGGCGACCAAAACGCAAAAACAGAAAGCTCTTACACGCTCTCGATCGGGATGAGGTCAGTACCGTCCGCGATAGCGGATGGGTTTAGATTTCGTTCCGCGTCTCAACTTTAGTTTCCCCGCGCTCTCGCAAGCTCCGAAGGAGTGACATGAAATAGCCGCGTCCGTGAGGGCGTGGTGGCGACGCTCAGGGAAATATTCACGGCCTGAAGGGCTGACACAGTATCGCACCTTTCGGTGCCCGTTATTTGGAGTGTTGATCGGCCACGCCCTTACGGGCGCGGCTATTGGCTAGCGCCCCTTCGAGGCTATGCAGAATGGTCTAGCGAACGCGCGAGGTGGCCTGCCGTTGTAAGACGGGGTGATCTTCCTTGCCTGCGTCCTTTAACTTCCGGCGACAGCCGGCGCAGATGCCGATGATCCTGAGCAGGTGTTGCGTGATTTGAAAACGATGCTTGGCGGCCATCGCGTCCTGAATCGCTTCCAGCTCGGCCGAGAAAAATTCGATCACTTTGCCACACTCCGAACAAATCATGTGATCGTGATGCTGATGTTTGTAATTGTGCTCGTAGTGAGTGACACCATCGCCGAAGCGCACTTCACGCGCCAGTCCCGCCTCTGACAAAAGTTTGAGAGTGCGATAGACGGTGGTTTGGCCGATAGTCGGATCTTCTTTTTTTACAAGCCGGTACAAGTCCTCACTGGAAAGATGTTCTTCGGTGCGGAGAAAAATATCGAGGATGAGGTCGCGCTGCGCCGTGCGCTTGAGTCCCCGCCTCTGAATGTGTTCGAGAAAGACTTCCTGCTCTTCGGTCATTGAGATGATTTTAGCACCCACAACGATCTGCGGGAAGAAGGCGTCCAACTTCGTGGCGTTTTCTGTTCTGGTTCGTGTATTCGTCGATCCCGTTTCTGATTGGCTGAGAGTCAATTCTCAAGTTGCATGACAGCTAATTACTAGATCACACAAACTAAGTCACGAAACTTACCCGGTAGTCGATCATGCCGTCCCTATTGAAGTTTGTGAGAAAAGGCGGAGGATGATATTTTGACGTCCACGTGCCGGGGTGGCGGAATGGCAGACGCTACGGACTTAAAATCCGTTGTCCGTAAGGGCGTGCGGGTTCGACTCCCGCCCTCGGCACCATTCCTAATCTCACTGTTTCAAATAACTTGCGACTCGTCCTTCGTTCCGTCGTGGTCATAGCATCCGGGTTATTGGGATAAGGATGACGCTAAGATGACGACATTTTTTTAGCCAGCCCGTGCGAATTCGACAACCGTTCCTCTCGGTTCAGCGAGTTTGTCGACCGCACTTTGGATCACGGTCGGCGTGCCATGAGCGTAGCCAGCCGTTACTCCCAGTGACGAGTGTCCTAGTAACTGCATGATGTCGAGTTCATGCACTCTCTCGCCACGCAAGCGCGTAGCGAACGTATGCCTCAGATCATGCCAAGTGATTCCACCGGCTTTAGTTTGGCCACAGGTGATTTCAGCCTTCTTACACGCATTGGCAAAGCCGCTCCGAATAGTCTCGGAGTCAACACCGCAACGCGCTCGCGAGAAGACCAATTCGCTGCCTGAGGCATCTTGAATGGCACCTGATAAAGCGCCGCGAACCATTGAATTCATTGGAATGATTCGAGGCTTCCTGTTCTTACTTTTAACCACCAACAGCCAGTTGGGAGGAATCTCGACATCCCTTCCATTGACTGCACAGAATTTGGAAGCTTTACCAAAATTGACGTGGTTAACCTCAAGACGAAGCAACTCTGACTTTCTGAGTCCAGTGCCAACTGAAACCATGACTGCCGAACGCAGATAGTCGAGATCTTCTGTGAGTGCTTCCATCAAGCGGCTTTCCTCGTCAAAGGTTAAGTAGCGCTCCCTTTTTCCCCCTTCTTTTTCCTTCCGAACACGTTTGCTTGGATTGGAATCTAGAAATCCGTTATCGCAAGCGATCGAAAAGATTTTTGAAAGCAGGGCCAAATACCGATTCACGGTCGCGCCCGCGCGCGGTGTGCCTCGGCGCGTCTTCTTGCCAACCAACGACAATTTGAAGCGTTCAATCTGTAACGGAGTAATGTCTCGCATCGGTTGATTGGCAAAGACATCCTTCAACAACTTGCAGCGCCTCTCGTCGTCAGCATACGAAAGCTTATTGCCCTTGGCCCAAGGTAAGAATTGTTCGTCGACAAACTCGCTGAACTTGGCGGTGGCAATTTTCTTGTTGTAACGGCCATCATAGATTTCTTCTCGAACTGTGTTCTCTGCGCGTTCGGCCTGCGCCTTCGTACGCGCTCCAACAACTGATTCGAGAACGTAATGACCGCGCAATCTAAACTCCATCCACCATCTTGCCTTTTGCCAGTCTGGATCACCCGGAGCGATCCGTTTCCCTCTGTAGCGCTTGAATACTGTCATCAACTGCTCCTTCCTTTTAAGGAACAAGCAGCCGTCAAAGTCGCTACAATTCTAGTTGTTGTTTGCTGATGTGTCACGCGAGTTTTAAGCGGCGCTTTTCGTTTTGAGTTCTTCGCCTCTCGGCCTCTTGCTTGGCCCACAAGTCGACCTCTCCACGATTAAATCGGAGAAGGTCGCCCATGTATGCATGGGGAAGTGGGAATTGATCTGGCTGGCGTTTTGACCACTTCAGGATTCCAGCCGTAGTCGGTTCATTCTTATCGTTGTACAACTGCCAATATTCGGCGAGCTGGATCGCACTCATCCATTCCCGCGCTGATACGCCTGCCATTTCTGCGGGTCGAGACTGAATCAGTGCAAGCGTTTCAGTTTGGGCTCGCTGATAGATGCGCACTACTTCTTCAGCCAGGCCTGTCTCGGTCAGTTGGCCGTTCTGATTAGCGTGTGGAAAGGAATTCATCGCCCTAAAGCGACTTCAAAGACTGTGCCAAGAGAATGGAATTGCGGGAGAAGGTCCCCTAACGAGCGAGACCGTCAACTAACATGGGCCTTTGCTGCTTGGCGATTGAGGGCTGGTAAGACTTCCCGGAGGCGAGTCTTGGCCTACCTGTTGTAAATCCCAACTACCTCTTTCGGCTGGAGATCAATTAGTTGTTGGTCCGCCGTTTCCCGAAGTATCAGATGGCTCATAAACGAAGCTCTCCTGGCGGTCCTCATCACCAACGGTGTTGCTGGTCTCATCTGAGGCGTCTGCGTCAAGTTCCTTCTTGATTTCCTCTGCCAAACCATAAGCGTAGTCTTTCGCGTCTTCGTTTTGTACGTCGAAAAGTTGCGCAATCTCGCCAGTGCTCTTGCCCTTATCGCGGAGACCAGGTGCAACTAAGAACTCCCAAACATTCATTTTTCCGCTGCGGGCTTCCGCCACTGCCTCCTGGATGAGTTCCAAGCTCACACTCTGCATCTGGGAAGTGCTCTCTCCCTGACCAATCATCCTCAACATAAGCGTCTGGAGAGTCTGGAGAGTCTGAAGAGTCTCAGAGATATCCTGCGTGGCCGGAGGCAGCTCGGGCTGTGGTTGCTCAACAAATTTCCGGCGGCGAGCCGCAAGAGCTTCGTCTATTAACTGCCGGAGTACCGGTGCTTCCTTTTCAGCGCGCGTCGCCTCCATCAGTGCTTTGATTTGCACAGCTTGATCTATATACAGGTTTAGCGAGGTGATCTTCTTTAGCAGTGTTCTTTTGCTGTTTCGGGCTCCCATTTTTCAAGCCTCCCAAACTTTATTTGGCGATTTCCCTGACTTCGAAATCAGCGAAAACTTGAGCCGCAAGTCGTTGATTTACAGGCGGTTTGATCGGTTCTTGAGTTACTCAAGTTTCTTTATAAAGATTCTTGAGTCTAGAGTTGTTGATAACAAAGACCTTAAGGCTTAACCGAGCCCGCTTTTTCAGCTCTATCTTGTCTGCCCACTTTATTGCTTTGCTTTATTGCCGTTTTGCCTACCACCTAAGACGACAAACGGAGGTCAACCTCCCAGCCAACCAGCAGTTAACGAATCTTTTTCAGACCACCAGTAACCGACCGGCAGACTGAAAACGAAGCCAGTTGATCGATAGAAGCCCAACGCGTAAAACAACAGCTAACGCGGTAAGAGATAGGAAATTTGGAAACCACGAGGGTGCGCGTGAGCGCGCGCAACCAGGCAGATGAGCAAGAGGGGTTTTGTCCTCATTTACCTGAATCAGTCTTACCCGTGATGGCGAGTGATGAGTATTTCGGCGTAGTAGTTCGCGCGCATTTCGCTTGGTCGCTGTCCAATCCGCTGTACTCTGGCAATGGAAGCGGGTAATAGTAAGGACGACCGGAAATTGTATGATTGGCCGATATCACGGGAACCCCAGAATGGCATTCATTCTTAAAACGCTCGGCTTATTCGTGGTTACCGCCGTGGCAGAGATTGTAGGCTGCTATCTGCCCTACCTGTGGTTGAAGCAGCGGGCATCGGGATGGGTATTAATCCCTGCTACGTTAAGCCTTGCGACATTCGCCTGGCTGCTTTCCGTGCATCCGGGAGCCGCAGGTCGGACTTATGCTGCGTATGGCGGCGTTTACGTCTCGGTCGCTCTGGTATGGCTTTGGTTTGTTGACGGGCAACGGCCCGACCGGTGGGACGTTGTCGGAGTGGCGATAACAATAATTGGAATGTCGATAATTGCCTTTGCCCCGCGCCTAAAATGAGGAGACCTGTGTGAGTGACTTACCAGTTGCGTGTAGTCTGATGCCGGCAGAACTTCAAGAGCGCAGGCGTAGCGTGCTTGCCAAGGTACGAGCTGCGGTAGCTCAGGTGACAGACTTAGACAATGGCTTCATCTATCAATTTAAGACAGACGGCGAGCTGATCCCCGAATTAGCTAACCTTATTCAACTCGAACACCAGTGTTGCCCGTTCCTTACGTTTCGTCTAACAGTGGAAGCCGGAGCAGGCTCAGTCTTACTCGAGATGACAGGTCCAGAGGGAACGAAAGAATTTCTCGCTGAGATCTTTGGGTAGTAGTCTCTGCGAAAGTGCGTCCTATGTCGCCACTCAGCGTCGACCGTAAAGGTAACCTCCTACATTCGCGTGGTAACGGCGACGGAGATGACCCAAAGGTATTCGCGGCATTGGATTAAGGCTTGCCCATCGCCTCCGTAAGCGGCTAACTGCCCTGAGGCGGAGTCGCATGAGCCGCCGGAAGCGGTCCTGATTCCAATCGGCTCGGGCTTCTCGAATTTCGCTGTCAATCCGCATGAAAAGAGTCATGGCTTCGAACGCGAGCTTGCGTTCGGGCTGTAAGGGTTTCGGCGGCGGAATCGTTATTAGAGGGTAAGAGTAACAGCGAATGATCGCTCCTAAGACATTGGGATCTAATCCGCGCGAGGCCGGAAGTTCTTCAACGCAGCTGATTGTTGGAATGATTAGCATCGGATTAGCTCATCCGAAGTCCAGGGCTAGTTGTATTTCCTCGACCTCTAGCTTGGGTTGGGAAGGCCGCGCAAAGTAAAAGACTGGGAGAGTGAACGATGCTTCGGGTTCTTCAATCTCCTGCGCTATCTCGGACGCTGACGGATGCGATTCGGCGCTTAGCTCTTCCGCGACTGCAATAATCCACTCATCGAGGTTAATAGTGTTTGGTGCTGCTAACTCGTTCGGTTCAACATCGTCGATCGGTTCATCGTCGGGCAAAACATCGCTTGCCATGACCGGGTAACGACTCAACAAATCACTAAGTACAGCGATTCCCGTTTCCTCATCGGTTGGGACAAAGAAACGCTGTTTCCAGTCGATCTGCTCATTAATCAGTCCAAGGCTCCGCACCTCAGCAAACCTGTTTGGATCGACTCCGATGAACTCAATGACCGGCCCTCGGTGAATAACCTTGCGAGATAGCTTCAACCCGGAAACGAGCGTCACTTCCTCGCCTTCGTCCAGAATGCCGGTAAAGATTTCTTCCGGCTCCCGAAGGTCGCCCGTCGCGCCAAGCGCTCTGACTATGGGGCCAACCTGCTCCGTTGGTATGCGAATGCCGACAATTCGCTGTCCGTCGTCGGTAGTCACTCGGACAACTCGCAAACGTGCTTCTTCATGCGTTTTGAATCTCCCCCACAGCGGAATGATCGCGCCGCCTACAATGTGCGTCTCGTGCGTTTCAATTGGCGGCACGCTCGCATGTTTATTGGTCCACCATTTACGCGCTTTCGATGGAATGACGGCGCGGTATTTCTCCTTTAGCTCGTCGTCGTGAATGTAGGTACTTCGCGCAGCTTCCGGTTTCCAGACGGCGAACGTGCGATAGCTGTTTCCCGTCTCGGCATTGGTATGAAGTCCTGACTCAATCGCGAGAATGAAATGACCGTTCTTGCGGTGGCGAAAGAATGCTCCCGTCTTTCGCTTCCTTACGCGATCGGCTTCGTCAAAGCTAACGGCCTTCGACGGAACATCAATCTCTATTGTGTAATGGGTCGTTTGTGCTTGTGTGGTTTCGTCGGTGTGGACTATGCGAGGCGGTTTGGCAATCCGAATCGCCAGTGCTTTGATATCGGTTACTCCCTCGTCAAAGGTTCCGTTAGCCTTCGCATAGCGGACGGTCTGCTCAAACAGATCAACAAAGTGATCGAATAGCGCGTTTTGGTGATCAACATCGAGAGCTAAGACACGGTTAAGGAATCGCGGTACGTTGTAGAGATCTTCTTTGCGTACTTCCTCGCATCCGTCGCGGTTGCGAACAAGCAATCCGATATCACGCAACGTCTGCCGTGGATTGGCAAGTCCTGGGACATTGCCACTCTCGACAATGCGTCGGAGCATGAGACACAATGCCGCTCGGCCTTCTTCCGTCTCAAAGTTGTACTTCGCGAGGTCGCCGCTATCAGCGCTGCGGCGGTCGCCTTTGGTCAAAGCTCCCAGACTGCCAAGCCTTCGCGCAATGGTTGAGCTAAACCGTTTCTCGCCTCCCAACTCGGTTGAGAGCAATACGTATTCAGGCGGCACAGCTTGATCTGATCGGTGCGTTCGGCCAAAGGTCTGCATCTGCTTATCAGCGCTCCAGCCAAGCTCAAGCGTGACATGTACGCGGCGCTGGCGGTTCTCGGCGCGATTGGAAGCATGAAGCGAAATTCCCATAGCGGCGGCATCGCTGATTATCGCTATTCGCTTCTTGCTTGATTGAAACTGTTCCATTTCGTGAACGTTGGTTCGGTGCATAGCGAAGCCTTCGGGATTGCGCTTCTTGTATTCGACTCGTCCGCGTGAATCGCGGATCAAGCGCCGCGTTCTTCCGGTTAGTTCGGCAACGTTGCGCTCGCCGAAGTGATTGACAAGCTGGTCAAGTGGGTTCTCCGGCAGCTCCAAAGCTGACAAGGCGTCGATAACTTCCTGCTTCATGCGCAGGGCTTCTTTGCTCTGTACCGTATTGCCCTGGCCGTCTTTTACGGGTACTTGTATGGTCCTGCCGGTGCCGGGGTCGGTAACGTCCTGATAGAGCTTGGTCGGGAATCCGCGATCGACCATCGCGGCGATCACTTCGCGCGGTGAGAAGTCCAAGTCCTCAAGCATCGCTCCGTTGGCAGTAGCCTTTGCAACCTGCTCCTTCGTCCGCGCCTCGCCAGTTCCTACCAGCGAGATCACAACTGACTTGCCTTCGCTCAAGGCGGCTTCGGTTTCGGCGATCACGCTCGGCACTTTGAAAGCGCAGATAACTTGGCGAAAGAATCGCTGATGATCTCCCCAAAACTTATTGAGCGCGGCCGCGCGAGCGCGGGGCCCGCCGTTGGTAACTTCCAAAGCGGCATCGATATTTCTCAAAACGCTCTGCCAAGCATCGGCGGCGCGGTTATACATTTCGCGCTGCTTCGGTGTGAGCGCATGTATTCGCTCTCGATACTCAACGGCCTTTCCGCTGTGAGGGCATACGCCGAATGAGATTGAGCCGGAAAGATACATACCCAGCGCCTTCATATCGCGGCTGACCATTTCCATAGCACCTACGCCGCCTGATTCAATCTCCTGCATGAACTCTTGAAAGCCTCCGGGGAAGCTGGTTCCGATTCCCCAAAGTCCAAGCCTTGTCATATAGGCCATGTTGCGTACGTCTGTGGCTCCTGTGGCTGACGAATACACAACGCGATAGTCTGCATTGCGCTCGGGGTCTTGTAGGTCTATGACGGCTTGTCCGGTGAGGGTAGGTTCCCCTCGTCCACCCGCGAGGGCATTCTTGGCCTTGTGCGCTTCATCGAAAATGACTACTCCATCATTGCCAAGCCATCTTTGGATTTGGTCTAGGCGCTTCTCTTCCGTCCTGGCTGCGGCGATCAGGGATGAATACGAGCTAAAGATAACGCCGCGAGGTAAGGCGATCTCTCCGGCTGGCGGGTAATCATTGATTCGCGCGAGTGTGATGCTCTCTAACCCTAAGTCCGTGAGATCGCGCCGCGCTGATTCGAGCAAGTCATTATTGACGGAAAGCCAGATCGCGCGTTGGCGGTTCTGGTTCCAGTTATCGGCGATGATGCCGGCCAGTACGCGGCCTTTGCCTACTCCGGTGCCGTCGCCAACAAAGAAGCCTGCGCGTGATCCGTCCGGCAATCTTTGCTCGTGTCGTTGTCCGGCATAGATAACGCGCTCAAGCTGAATATCTGACAGTCGGCCACCGCTAACAATCTCCGGCGCGAGGTGTGGCTTGTAGGTAATGTCAGGCGGCGTGACTGCGGCCATTGATGCTGACTCCACTATTACGGCCGGGTGAGGTTTACCGCCTGTCACCTTGGCTGTCACGTATGGGACAAATAGATTGCCGCTCGATTCTTCGGGCTCGTCGTCCGGCTCGGTGGGTGGCGGCTCTACTAAATGTCTGAGCGCCGCCCAGGCATCCTCAAGCGTTGCCGCGCTGCCCCAACTAATTTGCTTTAGCTGCTCCTGCCAGTTCTCTCCGGGTGTTGCTCCCGTCTTATCAATGACGAGGATTTGTAGGTCGGGCGCGGCTCCGTACTTCGCATACTCCTTGCCGTCTAGTGTGAGGTTTGCGCGGACATTGCAGAGACAAGCGATTCGTTGCCACCATTCGCTAAAGCTCGGGTGGTGAAAGCTCATCGCTTCGCTGACGATCGCGACCAGGCGACCGCCTTCTTTCAATCGTCGTAACGCGCTGGCGACGTGTCGCGCTCCGTAAATCGGGTTTGTGCTCTTAACTCTTCCGCTAGTGGAGCTAAACGGCGGATTCATCAAGACGGCGGTCGGTTGAATGTCTTCGGGTAACAGATCGTCGATAAACTCTGCGTCCAACGGTAGCGCGTCGAAGTTGAGGGCGCAACGAAGCAATGAGTTTCGCCGCAAGCTCGTCTCATTGCAGGTAACTCCCGCTCCCACTGAACGAGGCCAGATCGCAAGGCTGCCGGTTCCGGCTGACGGCTCTAAGACAATGTCGGTTGGCTTCGGATCAAGTAATCGCGCCGCGACATAAGCGAGCGTTGGCGGTGTCGAGAATTGCTGTAGCTCGTTCTGTTCTAAGGTGCGATCCGTCTGTCGCGGCAATCGCTTCATCAATGGGCGCAAGACAGAAGCAAGCGCTTCTGTTACGTCCATCTGCATTAGCTCTTTGGCGTGGTTCTCTAATAAGTAGTTATTGACGGCGATTTCTACGGCGTCATAAGCATCGCGCGGGGTGTATCTGCCCTGCGCTCTGCTGCCGCCGAATACGCGTTCGGCAGTTCGGGTTAGCTTTGGATTGTCGAACGGCTCTCCGTCCTCGATTCGTTCCTCTAACTCGGTGACGAGCTCGTGGATATTGCAAACAAGCGCGTTTGTTCTGGCCGCGCAAACACCTGTACTCTGATCTGGCATCTGGCTTTCTCCTTGAAGTTGGGCAAAGTCACGGTGTAAGCGGCGCGGGTGGTATCAACACCCGCGCTGCTAGTTTCTTTCGTCTGTCGCTGTTAGTACTCGCTCGGGAGCAAGACCGTAGTTGCGCTACGGTCTGCCTCTGTGATGATCCAAAGCTGTTGGCCCTTTCCGGTTTGGTAGTTGCTCAACAGTCGGAAGCCCCGCTCAAGTGAAAGCTCGTTCTCCTGAACGTCGTCGTCTGATAGCTCTCCCCAATCGCAGGACATGTGACGGCGCAAGAACTCAATCGCGGTCTGTCCGGCGATCTGGAGTGCTTCTTCGGCTCCGGGCGTGATGGAGGTCTGGCCTAACGTAAAGCGCGTCACGCTGGTTTGCGTGTTTGTGTTATGGTTTCGTCGCATCGATCATTTCTCCTTTAGCGGGTGAAAAGTTGGTGCCTGGGCTAGGCGAGCGTTGACGCGCTTTCCTAGCCCCTTCTCGTTCCTCACTGTTCGGTTTCGTTCTCGCTTGTTTGTAGTCGTCCGGCTCGCAGGATTTGATCTGCGGCGCGGAAAATCTTCTGAGCGCTTTTTTCGGGGATGGCGTCGCCGTTGTAGCCAATGGCCGGGCATAGCCAGTTCTGGATATAGCCTCGGCAGTAGTCCGCGCCTTCGAGGTTCAACGCTTCGCAGCAAAGCAGCGCGACCGCTTCGGGTTCGACTTCGCGCAAATTCTTGGGCGTTCGTTCGGTGTCGGTAAAGTCGGCTTCGCTGGTGTGGCCTAGAATGACGTGGGCGGCTTCGTGAAATAGTGTCTTGTGCGGGAGTTGGGCCACCGGATTGATCGCGATCTGTCGCTTCTTCGCGTATCCCTGACAGTTGCCGTCCGTATCGGTGAATCCGATCTGCTCAATGTCGAGCGCGGCTAGTGCTCGCTCGGCTTCCCACTCCGGCAAGCGTGGCGGTGTGAATTCGTCGCCAACGGTCTGGCTAATGGCGAACCATCGCGCCTTATGCATAAAGCTGGTAAATCGGCGTTCGCCGTTCTCGCCTTCGCTCTGATCTGTTTCTTGCTCGTCGCGAACCTTGCGACTGATCGGCATGCAAAGGATCAAGGCTCGCTCTCCGCGTTTGACTGTTCGTCCTAGCGCTTGCCATCCGGGAAAGGAGTTGATCGGACCGGGTTCAAGGCCGCGCAATTGGCATTGCACGAGGGCAAGGATTTGATTTCCGATCGAGTAGTTGTGGAAAGCAGAGTAAGCTTCCATGATCAGACCTGGCTTGTTGACTGCTTCAACTAACAAGGCTGACCACTTGGGAACGTCGGGCGCTGGTTTGGAATGATATTGCATGGTCGGTGCTCCTTTCGCTGCGCGTGCCTTTGGTTTGGGGCTTAAAACAGTGTTTCCCCCTCGTAGGGACGTTGGGACACGAGTGGGTGCCCGAACGCACACCCGTAGGGGCGAAACGGAGTGGAGCACTCGGAGGCTTTGCGGAGAGTTGTGCGAGCGGGCTCTCGTGGCACAATCGGCCCGCAGAGGGGGAAACTAGATTAGATTTCTCGGCTGGAATGGAACGAAGTGGAATGCAAGCGGAGGCCTTATTGAATTAGAGTGTTCGTGAGCGCGATTGAATTCGGGTGTTCGTGAGCGCGCGCAAACTCGCAGTCGCTGTGAAAGGGAATGATAAGACCAATTGCGCGCGGGTGGTGTCCGATTAGTAGATCGTCGTTGTTAGCTATCTTGTGAGCTAGGCAGCTGAGCAGAGCTCGAAAGACGTTAGTCGTTGCCAACTTCAAGGTCAGGCGATTTCGTCAACGATTGGTCCGTCCGCGCCGATCGCTTTGAAGCGGTAGAACCTCGCGCGTTCGCCGAGGTGGCGGAACTTATGCTGCGCGAGCTGAAGGAACTTCTCGTCGCATGTCGAAATAATAAACTGGCGCTTTTCAGAATCCGCCTCAAGCAATCCGACAATCAAGTCAAGGAAGGCGTACGTGTTCAGGTCGTCAAAGTGAGTTACAGGGTCGTCCAAGAACACGGGACATAAGCCGGACCAAGTTTGAGAAAGGAAAGCGGTGAGAAACAGGCCGAGCAAGAGCGTTTGCTGCTGAGACTGGCTGAAGTAATCCGTTGGGCGAAGCTCCTCCCCACGGCGCTTGACTCTGACACTGATCGTGGAGCCGTGGCTGTGTATTTCGATGTCGTCGAAACCGTAGACTGACCGTAGCCGTTGCTGGATCACCGACGTTCGCGGACCGTACTCGTCAGTAAAGTGGGCGATCGCCTCGCTTTGCTGAGACGAGACCAGACCAGAAACTCCTTCAAAGTACTTCAACCATGGTTGGTGTTGGTCGCGCCTCCGCGTTGCCGTAAGCACTATCCTTTCCTTATTCAGGACATTCTGCCGCAATTGGGTCAGCGCAGCCGCCGTAGTTACCACATCGATGGCGAGCTCAATACTCGCAGCTGAATCGCGAAGCGCGAGCAACTGCGCCTGCACTCGCGACTCATCCGCAATTAGGGCGAGCAGCGTATCTTCGCTGACATGAGCCGGCAGGTTCGATTCCGCCAGCCGTGCGGTGATTTGGGCCACTCTCCTTTGGAGATTTCCGACTTGGCCACGCAAGGCAGCGAGCTGGTCCTTAAGCGAGGCAGATTCCTGACGGAGCGCGCCCACTCGCGACTTCGTCTCACCTGCTTGCTCTTGAGCCTTCGCGGCCTCTTCGTTGAAACCAGCTAGATTCTGAGAATTAATCCGTTCCAATTCGGCCACCTGCGCCGGATCGACGTCGAGAGAAACTTCGGTGAGGCGGGGATCTTTGCGCAGCTGGTTCGCTTCATCTTGGAGGCGCTTTAGCGCCGTCTCCTTGTCAGCGAGCTGTGATGCCATCGTCGCGGCAAGGTTTTTGGTATCACCGACTAGAGCGCGCGCGGCCTGGAGTCCTCCCTCCAGCATTTGGGCCTGGCGGTGGAGATCCGCCACCTCTTGCTGCATTCGGTTGTGAAGGGCACGAAGTTGTTCTGTCAGAGTCGTGTCCGTCGTTTCGATCACGATGCCGAGTTTCGAGACGGCATCTTCAAACCTCCCGATCTCAGCAGTTAGCGTGGTTCGCTCCGTCCTCAAGGCCTTAAGTTTTGCGTCTTCCGTTTCAGCTTTCTGCTTGCTGGCAGCGAGTTGCTCTGCCAGCTTACTCGCCTTCTCCTGCACATCCGCAAGGGTGACGCGGGCGCCACTGGCCGCGTCAGCAGTAAGGTGTTTCTGAATGCGGAGAAGGAGCTTGTCCTTCGAACCGTGGTCCTCGCCGCATAACGGACAAGTGCCGTTACGTACGTGGCCCTGCAGCTGAGAAAGCAATCCCTTCAGCTCGGTCTGGTTCTGATCAACCTCTTCGATTTGACGGGCAAGGCGCGTCGCTTCGGCCGCCAAAGCGTCGCCCTGCGAGGAAAGATCTCGCTGTTCGACGCGTAGCAATTCCAAAGTACTCAGCGTAAGTCGTTCCGCTTCGATAACGGCGGAGAGCCGAGTTCGATTGGATTGCCAGGAGGCAGCGGTATCATTCAGGGCCTGAACCGTGCCGAACTCGCCGCGTGTGGTCGCGAGGCGCGCAGCGGCTTGGTCCGAAAGTTTCTGTTGAGTTCGGAGGTCGTTAGCAGCTTTCGCTTCGGACGCGCGATGCAGCGCGAGCGCCGCCATCGTGCGATTCACCTCCGCACTTGCGTCGCCTTGGTTGTGAAGAGTCGTCAGGTAGCCCGGTTGCACCGTACGAACCCACTCTAGCAGCTCAGCGCGCCTCTGTGCCGCCGAGCGCTTCGCGCTTATTTCGGCGAGCTGTTGGTCCGCGCGCTGGAGCTGCGCTTCTGTGGCAATCCGGTTTTCATCCGCCGATCCGAGCGCCTGTTCCTTTTGGGCAAGCTGCTGTCTAAGACTCGCGAGTTCCACAACCGCTCTCGGCAGATCGGCCGATTCCTTGGCGAGCTCCGACAAACGGGCGGTGCGGCTTTCACTTTCCGCGTGCCGGACTTCGATAGAAGCGCGCCAGCCCCGCACTACCGCAGCGTCGGGTTGTTCGGATGCCACGGATATGCCTGCTTCGCTGACCTTGCGCTGCAGCGACTCGATCTCTGCGTCGAGCGCGCCCATGTCCTCACTTACCCGCGCCGTTTGGCCCAAGCGGTCAAGTTCCTTCTTTTCGTCTGCGATCTGTTCTGACAGCTCCCTGATCTCCACATCTGCGGTTGAAATCACGGTCTGCACTGCCTCACAAACCTTGCTGGCCTTCTTGACTGCGCTAGCATAGTCCTCGAATGCGAGCATCCTGGAGACTATCTGCTCTGATAGTCGGCAATCGTCCCGAAAGTCTTTGGCGAATTCCTGGTATTCCTGACTGAAGAGGTGCGTGGCCCTAAAGAGGCTTACAAAATTCTCGACGCGGTCCGTGGCCGGAAATTCCGCGCCCGTCAGTTCGGTCAGAATGGTTTTACGGTCGGTAGAGCGACCGTCCAATAGCGCCTGCTTTCGATCGCTCACCTTCCGCGTGATCTTGCGTAGGGCACTGTTGCATCTTAAGGAGAGCGATACGACACTTTCATCAGACTTGCTGTCGAGATGCATCGCAGTTTTCTTGAAATGCGCTTCACCGGACGATCTTATTCGTCCGATTTCTCCAGTCACTGCGAAGTCAATAGCGTCGAAGAACGAGGTCTTGCCGAAACCATTTGGTCCATAAAGTATGGTTACGTCGGCACCAACAGCGAAGGTCTGCGGCTTACGGTAGGCCCTAAAATCCTTAATGGTGACGCTTTCGAGCTGGACAGGCGCGGCGAAGCGCTCAACGTTTGCGACCGGCACGTTCAAGGCTGGTGTAAGATCTCGTGGTTCGCCAAATCTCCCATCGGTGCAATCCTCCACAATGCCCTCGGGACTGCGTTCGCGCTGAACGACAAGAAACTTCGCGAGCATAGCTGGCACACCACATTGCTGCAAGAAGGTCTGCGCCGAGGGTGGCCGCAAGGACCGGCCATGCAACGGCGTGAGTGGGAGAAACGGCAATCGAGCCAATGAAGCATCCAAAGGCGGAGCGAGTGGAACAACAAATTTACGGCAGAAATAGACGTCCGTTTCGACGCGGGAGCAGAAATGGTCAAGGTTCGGGACGTCAGGCAGCACGCAAAAGACAAATGCGAGGTCAAGTGCATCCCATTGACCGTGTTGTTCGGCGTAGTATTTCTTGAAGCTGCCATACAGAGCATCATAGCTCTTTGTCAGATCGCCATTGGAAAACGCAAACGCGGCCATAACATGTGCGGTTTGTAACAGAATTAGGGGCTGATATCCGACATCAACTGTCGCGTTTGTTAGCAGCGAGTCGGGCAGGACCCCTTCCAAGTAGGTGCGCACTCCATCAGCGCCTGGAGGAAATTCATGCGGCAAGTTCGGCACTGATCCCTCCCTTTAGAGCATCGATCGTCTCGGAACGCCGGAAGATTCTCAATAGGTTTTGATATCCCAAATGCATCGAGCCGCTCGCTGGGTCAGTAATCTTCGGCTCGTCTCCGGGTTGCGGGGTATCCGGTTGCAAGAAGCTGCCAAACCTCCGATGCCAGTCAGTGTTGTCTCGATCGCGCGACACGAGTAGGGTTTGACGCTGCGGACTTGGCAAGAAGTGTTTGGAGTGCTCGATGCACTCCTCGTGTGATGCGCCTTGGATAGCCAGAACATCGATAGTCTTGCTGTCCATCATCAGGGACGCGTGAGCGAGATCTACGCCGATCGCCAGCAGAGTGAATGCGACGCCGACGATATCCAAGGTATGCACGAGATTCCTCAACGCCTCCGCTTCGATATGATCCCAGTCGTCCGCGTGTTCGTTGGTTGATTCCTGCGCCGCCAGTCGTACAACGTTCGTTGCCGATTGAGGAGCAGTCCCGCGAAGGGCAGTGATGATCCGCTGATGCGAGGCGTTCACATCTCTGACGAGCGGAGCCGTCCTATAGGCGACCGCCAAGCTCGGTATATCATCGAGTTCGTCGTTCAGCCACTTGACCGACGCTGGTACTGCGCCAGCGGGGGCGCGGGGCTGCGCCGCGCCAGAAATAGGATACACGTGTGCCTGATCAACCGCGAAGATCCGACCCGCTGGTCCTGGGACAAGCGAGCCCGGGTTAATCTGGGCAAAAGAATGGATGCAGGCGCCGCGCTCCCGAAATACCACGTCTTTGTAGCCGTTCAACAGATTGCTGCCGTCACGAAAACGAGGCCCCCCCTTTGAGAACGTCGGAACGCAACTCGGTTGGTCGAACAGAGATTGAGGCGACAGGACAATGCTACAAGCACCAAATTCGGCCGTGCGCCCAGGTGCTGCCCTTCCCGCCGTGTTCGCGAATACCAGGCAAGCGCGCTCACGAAGAGCATTCGGAAACTGCGTCTGGTTGAAAAACGCTGCTACGCCAGCCAAAAACGTGCTGTGCGAAGGCTTCTTGTTGCGCTGGACGACGAACAACCAAGAGAGCGGTAATTGGTGCTCTGCCGCCTGCCGGTGCAGATCAGCTAGTATCGACTGGCAGGGCGTCTCCGCGCCAACGGCGGCAATCCAGTCGAAGCACACTAGGGTGCCAAATCGGTACGGCGCGCCGTTCTCCAGCAACCCTTTGAATAGGTAGACCGCAGTGCCTCGGAACATGTGCTGGTGAGAAACATCCATTTCTTCTCGAGCGGGATGAAGCTTAAGTTGAATCCACCGCTCCACATTTCCATCCCCACTTTTTATCCAAGTTATCGCGCAGTTAACCCATTCGTCAGGTCCAACGCGATCACTGCCATTTCGGACGGCGTCTACATGGGTGTCATCACCTTGGAGTAGTTGAACGTATTGGGCTTGGGTGAGTCCGTCAGTACCACCAATGACAATCGTGCCGTTGGGCCAGTCGTTCGCGCGAATCGCGCTTTCCACAAGCGCGACTCCGTCGAGCCCGGGGATGCTGTATTCGGGAAAGACCGTGAAATGCGTCTTGGCGGCACCGTGCGGCACAGCGCGAGCCACTGCCATCGTTTCGGTCAGCGCTGCCAACTGTTGCTGCTTCGCTTGCTCCGTATAATGATAAGGTTCCTGGGGACTCAGCGCTGCATCTGAGACATGCGGCTGCGCGATGACCATACCGACCCGGTCATTGGGGAGTGCAACACCGCGCGAAGACAGATCAACTGTTTCGACATAAACCATTGGCTTTACCTTCGCGCAATTACGGGGTTCTGGAAGTACGTCGTCTTTGAGGCGCTTCCACAGCAGGGACGACCAGCGACGGAATTCTATCTCCGGCTCATGATTCCATGCCCAATTTCAATTTCAAAAAAAACGGCCGACTCCTGATTCACGAGCAATTCAGGTCAGCAGTATATAGATCGTAGCCTACCTTTGACGACTGCACAGTCAGGAAGGCGATCTTGTTGTGTTATTGGCACACTGTCCGATTGGCGAAATGTTCAAAGAGATAATCGCCCGACAATCATGAATGGTTAAGAGTTCACTGATAGTGCTCGCATATCATAAATGGCACATTGTTCCATTGGCGAAAATTGAACGAAAATGCTATCCTCGGGCCGTATGGCGGCCTGCACAGTTTCATTTGTGGACTTAGACGGAATTAGGCATTCGGTCGAAGTCGACGCCGAAGGTTTGTATGAAGCGTCCGTTTTAGGATTGGCCGCGTTCCACAAGCACGAGCTTGAGCCTGGTGGTTTAACTCAATTGGAAGTTGAGGTGCGCAGCTCGGTAAAGCACACGTTGACCGTTACCAAGGTTCGAGAGTGGTTGCAACGTGGCGTGCGGACGCCGAAAGAAGCGATCCTCAAAGACAAGTTGAGAACGCTGCTCTCATCCTGAGCGTTGGATGGAAAGGTAATCACGTCCTGCACCCATCCATTCGTGATCGCATGCCGGTGACGCTGTGTCCCCAATCACAAGACTCGTTGGCTTGAGGACTACTCTGAGCCTTTGACCTTGAGAAAGTTGTTTCCTGCGGAAGCTACCGGGCACTCTGTTTTAACCACTCAACCAAACTATCATAATCCTTCAGAGAGAGTCTGTGTTTCACAGACTCACGGAAGGATAATGCCCCTTTCGTGAAGTAGGAGGTTGTTACTAGTAGACCCGCTGTTGCCCGACCAGCTTCAACCACACCGTGAAGCGACCTAGCTATACTTACACCAACAGGGTTCTCGGGTGAATATCGCTTGCATTCAACATAGTATAAATGTTCCCCAGCTTGGGTGTCAGAAAATGCAAGAATATCTATGCCGCCGTCTTTAGATGGTGGCGTTAACTCGACTCTCATACCCTCACGGACAAGTAATTCGGCAACTAGTTCCTCGAACCCTCTTGGTTCAAGACCACATAGTATCTTAGGATTTTGTGATAGCTGCTTGATTACGTCTTCCCATCTCTGATTAGAAGCGACAATGATTTTCTGCGCCTCAGCAGGATGAAGTAAGCGTAAATCTTCGAATAGGACTTCCAGTGCGCCATCGTGCGACCATATTATTTCATACTGCCGATACAATTCTTCGGCAGCAGTGATATCTAGTGTAGTTTCGAAGTCCATTTGTGAATCAGTAAAACGAAAATCTGAGTCGTTGTAGATTATGGCCTTCTCCCGGTCAACGATCGCGAAGTTATTCTTTGGAATGAACTCTACTACCTTAGTCTTCCATCCCCAGGATTCCAGTCTTGTTCTTGTTTCGATGACCTTCCTCCCGACCCTTCTACCTGTTGATAGGGACGCAACATTCATCCAAGCGATGGGTGACGGAACCACGGCTCGGAGTAATAAACGAGGATGGGTCACAGTAATTTGTTGATAAGGAGAGCCGTCGAACACATCGTAACCAATCGCTGTCACAAGTTCGATTGATTTGGTTGCGCCAAGAATTAGCTTGCTAAAAGCCTCCCGGTTGTTTGCGTGTCCCATAATTGAGATTCATTTCAGCGCCAAAATACTCGTACTACTCGCCGGCGGGTGAGTAAGATCTCCTACCAGCAGAATCTCACAACGATGAAAAAGACCCTCTAACCTATTCGGTCCTGTTATCAAACAATCACCGCAATTAGGGATTGGGCTCCCTGATCAAACTTGGTAATCAGGCTTCCGCGCGAAAGCTATACGCGTTTCTCAAGGCGCGTTTGGCATTGAATCTGGACTGATGTGAGGATCACCGCTTCTTTCGCGCCTTGTACAAACGTCGGATTCCCTCGCTCTTTGTGGGACTTGGAATGCTCTCTGGCAGATTCAGATCGTCGTCGATCAAAACTGCGAGATCGATGTTGGCCAAACGCGCATAGGCAAGCAGCACTGGCGGGGAGGGCACGCGATCTCCGCGCTCGTATTGAGAAATATTGCTCCGAAAAAGAGTATCCGCGTAGCCTAACCGCTCCAGTATCTGATTCTGAGAAACTTCCAGCTCCTGCCGAATCTTCTTTAGCTTCTTCGCCAGACGCCCTGATTTAGTCGGGGAGGCCTTCTTCACCGGGACACACCTCCCGGCAAAGACTTCGCCTTGACACCGTTCCGGCTGCTAGATACGATGGTATCTAGCCTTATGTCGCGCTTCTGATTCGCCGTGAGTTGGAACCTTCCATGCTCAACGGCGATGCTCATCTCTCGACTGGACGGATGGTGAGCTACGCATTTGGCCGTTGCCTAATTGTCAAAGACTAGAACGCCGAGAGGATAGCAGAATGCCTCTAGTTTGAGCAGCCCGGTTTTGAAGTCTCATGCTCACGCTACCTCACAATTGCCTGAAAATCGTTAACTCCGAGCGGGCAAGATTCCGGCTGCTGTACGTCGGTGCTGACCTGGACTTCCTTCGGGCTCTACGAAAGGTTTTGACAAAACCTGAATGCCACATAGTGTCCTGTCCACACGTCGGTTCGGCCATTGACTTTCTGAAAGGCAATCCTAGATATGACTTGTTGATATTCGAACTCGAGTTGCCACGGCCAGGAATTGACGAAGCTAGCGCGATCCTTATCCCACCGCGAGCATTTGCCAATCGTCATGGTTACGGCAGGTGAAGTCGTGGGTAGCTTTCGGAAAGGATCTCGGAACTCGCGCGTAAATGAATGGGTGAGTAAGCAGGACTTAGCGGCACTGCCTGCGGTTCTCAGAGGCCTGCTGCAAATAGGAGCCCACGACTAATTGCGTTGGTCTTAAGGTCTGGCACGGCCTCCTGCTCAGATACAAGGAGCGATCCAGTGCCGACGGGCCGCCGTGGAGGTGAGGACGCGGCGGCCTCACTTTTCAAGAGACAGTTTTGACAGGCTAACTGTGCAGGATTACTTTCTCACGAGTCAGCTCGGCCATGCAGCCGAAGTTGGATGGAGCGAGGCAAAGGTCCTTGGAGACTTGTCAATCGGCATTTCCCCGACCGCGCCTCGTTTTCATTTCAGTGGAGTGGACCGACGTGGCTGGCCTCTGCAAAATCTTTACGATATCGTTTCGAGATAATGTGTGGCCGCTTTACGCTTCGAACTCGTGACAGAATAAAGCTCAAGGGGTTGAGCACGTCAGAGCATCCCTTCGAGGCCCGGTACAACATTGCTCCGAGTCAGAGCATTCTGGCGATCGCAGATTTTGGACAAGGGACGGAGTTAACCTCGCTCACCTGGGTCTGATTCCCTCGTGGAGTAGTGATGGTAAAGGATTCATCAACGCGCGGTCTGAGACGCTTGAAACGAAACCCAGTTTTAGCGAATCGTTTCGGCGACGGCGATGTTTGATTCCCGCAGATGGTTTCTTCGAGTGGAAGAAATTAGGAAGGTCGAAACAACCATACTACTTCCAGTTGAAGGATGAATCGCAATTTGCTTTCGCCGGTATTTGGGATCGCTGGAGAAGCGGTAAACAGATAGTTACCGCGTGCGCGATCATCACAACAGCAGCAAACGAAATCGTAGAACCGCTTCATGATCGAATGCCTGCCATTTTGGTTCCCGAGTCATACGACGTCTGGCTTAGTCCTGATACTGATCCTGATTTCTTAAGAAACCTACTGATGCCATTTCCGGCGTGGAAGATGGCGTGTCATCCAGTCAGTAGTGCGGTGAATTATCCTGAGAATGACAACGACCAGTTAATCAAACGCATGGATGTCCAAGTAGGAACAACTCCAAGTCTGTTTTAGAGCCTAGAGCCGGAAGCTTGCCAAAGTCCATGTCAGTGCCTTGGCGCATTCCAAAAAATCGATTACAGGTCAAATCTGAGCGCTGTTTTTATCGCGATTAATTCGAAATAGCGATTTCTTGCCTGCGCATACGGATAGGCCTGTTTGACTCGCCTCCTTGTAGGAGCGTAAAGTGCGCGGCAATGAAACGCCTTCGGTGGGGTGAGGACATTGAAGGCGAGGCCGTCAACGGCCAACAAAGCGAACACTAACTCTTGCTTGAGCGCCGCCTTGGCGCCGCAAGTATCGGAAGGCCCGCGTGAGTGAGTGAGGCACTGGCGCGGGTCGTTCGTTTCGGCTTCCTTGCTCGGTCTTAGGTGGCCGTGGAGCCTCACATTTCAGGATAACGGCTCGCTCTCAGGACACACGTTTTGGAGGATTATCAATACCAGGTCGGTTATCGGCATCTCAAAAGGCGTTGTAAATATTGATTGGACTTGCTCTTCTTCTGGCACTATTATTGCTGTTTGTTGTGTGGATGACCTAGATGTTCTGTAGGGTAGCTTACATGGACCGGGGGGCGAGGAAATGAATACGGCAGAATCAACATTGGAACTACCAGTCGAGCCCATTACCGGGCGATGGTCCACCAACGAATCTATCGTCACGTATCATGACTACGCTGAAATCGATCCAGAAGACCAGGATCAAGCTATTGCGTGTCATAGTTTCATAGATGCCTGCAATGGCTCAATAGCTTATCGATTGATGGAGCATTTGGGAACTCCGTGTGCCGGTAAGGTGGTTTTGGATGCTGGTGCCGGGACCGGCCAAGTAACACGATTTTTGCAAGGCTTCCCAGGCTTGAAGGTGGAAGCGTGCGATATTGATCCCCTATCTGCTCGCTTCTTTCGTAATCATCCTGAATTGAAACATGTGCCTTTCAATCTCATGGACATTCTGCATGATGAACTACCGAGGCGCTATCATGCTATCGCTTGCCGAGGAGTTTATCACCATATCGCGAAAGCGAAGCGACCGGCGTTCTTGAAGGCTCTCTGCGACCATGCCGACATCGTGATCATTGCCGATGAGGGCATACAAGAGTACGCAAGTAATCATGAGCGCTTTTTCAACTGCGATCGCTGGTACAGGTACGTTATTGGCGAAGCTCGGCGTCGAGGACTTGATCGGCTCGCAGAGATTGAGACCAGGTTCCTCGAACACGAAAAACTCAACACAGCTGATGATGGCGGAGATTTTAAAGAGAGCCCATCCCACCTTATTGAGGATGCACGAGCGGTAGGCTTAGAACCGAGTTCCTTGGACAGAATTGGACCATGGCAGGAAGCTGGCGGCGGCTTTTATACGGCAACTTTTGTCTCAAGAAGAACTTAGTTAAGGCCGGCGCAAGCCGTCGAACCAATCGCAGCGTCTAGTCAACTTTTTAAGAAATTCAAACTCTGCGCTGTTTCACTTAGCGCGGTAAGGCTTCCACAGTAACGCTAACATCTGCTGCTCTTTTTTACATTGAGCGGTTCGTGTGATGCTTTGCCATATCCGTGTCCAAGCGCAAAGGAAGCTTGGATTGAGTCTCGCTTTATTTCGGTCCGTGCGCTTTTCTGGCACAAGGACAGCCTCAAAGGGATAGAGATGAAAACAACTCATAAGTGGTTTTGGAGGTCCCTCCACGTCGTCAATTGGGCTCTCATCCTCATAGCTTCATTTGTAGTCCCCATCGCGATGTACGCTTATGCAGTATGGCGGGGCGGGCGCTACGTGCGGTGGCCCTTCGGCTTGGTGGCTTTAGGGTTGCTTGTGATGGGTACGCGGTTTTTTTACGCGAAGTACCGGGAACCAGACGAGCTTCTTGATCTAAAATCAGAGTTCAAATTCGTCTTCTTCAATGCTGCCTCTGCTTGGAGCGCCGGGGCAGGTGTTGCGTGCATTCTCACAGGCTTGTATTTCTTTTTCCCGGCGGAGCATATGGCTTTACATCATAGATATGCAGCTGCCCTCGGAGTATACGTCAGCATTTTGGGAATAACTCTAGCGGTCCACGCGTTCTACAGAAACACTGCACCAATCAGAGACGTAAATCATTTGCTAGCGGAAATAGTCGACGACCTAAGATATCGTTGTCCACCTGATAGTAAGCTGTATGTTGTGTATCCGGCCCTAAACATCGGATACTATCGGAATCTCAAGAATCTCGATACGGTGCCGGATGATCATATTACACGCCATTTTCGGGACTTGCTCGCAGAGCGAGCGGAACAGCTTAAAAGTAATGCCGTCGCCATAACTTATCCTTTAGAACTGTATGACCCTCTTTATACGTGTTACGAAAAAGGGATCAATCGGGGACACGTCAAACAGCAACGAGTCGATGAATGTGTTCGCGATGCTAAACGGTATATTGAAAAGTATACTGCGAAATCGATCGGTTTCACTGGAGAGGCACTACAGAAAGCCGGACGAGTTGTCTATGTACAGCCAGATCAGTTTCCTTCTCAAGTGTTGGTAATTGGGAGCATCAGCTACATCATCATGAGCTATGGGATGCCTGTTTACGCGCCCAACGAAGCCGAGAAATTCAAATGGATACACGGGGAGCACGAACCAGCGACGTTGCTAGTGTATCGCCGTGATGATCCGGTGATCGCCGATACCATTTGCAGACATTTGGATTTGGTGATTAAAGAAGTGGGTCAAGGCGACGTAGATCCCTAACGGTTACAAGTGATCATGTGTGCAGAGGAGAGAAAACCATGAGAACCAAGAGTACCGCCCTATTTCTGGCGCTCTGTGTAAGCGTCTCCCTAGGACTGTCCAACTGCCGCTCACCGAAAAACAAGGAATTTAAGTTGGTTATAGTTTCGATCGTTGAGATCGAGCCCATAGCACAACTTCGAAAGGGGTTTAGGGATAGGTTTGAGAACTCGCAGTTCTTCAAGGACAACAAGGTAACGATTAGGGAAGAGAACGCACAGGGTGATGCGGGGCTTACGAATCAGATCGCGGATAAAATCGCTGCTGAGCAGCCCGATTTGGTCTACGTACTTGGGACACCAATGGCGCAGGCGATTCAAAAGAAGGCTCCTAACGTTCTGTTAGTTCAGGGTGCGGTGACTGATCCGGTCGCCGCTGGGCTTGCAAATTCATGGACTGGATCCGGTAAGAAATACGTGGCGACTTCAGATCTCCCTCCTGTGCAGAAGCAAGTCGAATTAATTCGGTTATTGACGCCCCAGGTGATGAGATTGGGAGTCATTTACAATCCCGGGGAGGTGAATTCTGTTGCGGTAGTCTCACGGCTTCGGGATCAGATCACTAAAGCCGGCGGCAATCTAAAACTTGTTGAGCGACCAATTGCTAATTCTGGCGATGTTGCGGCAGCGGTGCAAAGCCTTCTCGGAAACATTGATGCCATTTATCTCCCCCCCGACAATACTGCTCATGCGGCTCTCCCAGTCCTCGGGAAATTCACGCGCGAAAACAAGATCCCACTTTACGCGACGGTTAGTAACGCGTTGGATCAAGGTGCCTTGGCTACCCTCTCTCTGGACTTCACACAACTTGGGGGAGAGTCCGCCGACTTAGCTTTGCAAGTACTTGGAGGTAAAGATCCTTCAACGATACCCATTCAGATTAGCGAAAATCCTACTGTCACGATAAACGGAAAGGTCGCTACCGCATATGGGCTTGATGTCTCAGGGTTCCGTGGCAAGCCAAACGTAAAGATTGTCGAATAGTCGGGAACATGATTGCTTATAAAGTATTAGTGATTCTCGGCGATGGGTTGATATTTGGTTTGCTCGCCACGGGAGTCTATGTTGCATTCCAATGGTTGCGGTTTCCAGACCTGACACCTGATGGAAGCTTTGTTCTAGGCGCGGCGATTTGTGTCAAGGTAGCTAGCGCCGGGTATCCTCCGCTGCTCGCTGTATTCTGTTCAATTGCAGCAGGGGCACTAACTGGCTCTTGCACCGCCGCGGTTAATAAATTAGTCAAAGTACCGACCGTCGTATCAGGACTATTAGTAAGCTCGGCCCTGTACTCTATCACCTGGCTTATGCTCGGAAAGCCTAATCAATTCCTAGACTCGCCTCACACATTAGTCGGGGACTTCTCAGGTGTCACCGCAGTGATTCACCTCCTCGTCTGGCTGGTCATAATTTGCGCCGCTACAGTCGCTGGAATTGTGGTGTTCGGAGGCAGTATTTGGGGATTGAGAACGCGAGCAATTGGCGAGAACCCTTTGTTGGCTAACGATCTTGGCGCGTCCGAGCGGCAATACACTCTCTTAGGTCTTGCTTTGGCAAACGGGTTTGTCGGACTCTCTGGTGCCCTCTTCACCCAACGCAGCTTCTCTGCAGATATCAACATGGGTGTTGGGATCACGATCATTGGACTCACTGGACTGATTCTCGGCCTGCTCATTGCTGGCGGAAGGCGCAAGGTGATCGTGATCGTGTTATGCATCTTTGGGGCATCTATTCTTCACAAAGGGATCACTTTCCTTACTCTTGAACTCGGTATGCCAGCGGAATCCTTTCGTCTCGTTTCCGCTGTAGTGCTCTTGGTTGCTTTCTTCTTGGTACGGGCGTCATCGGTTGATTTCTTAAAGAGTCTCAAATGGAATTGAACATAACGGGGATTGAGAAGACATTCCGAAGCAGCGGTGGAGACCCCGCCTTCTTACTGTCGTTGCCGGCAATGACCTTTGAAACGGGAAGCATTATCTTCGTAATGGGTCACAATGGGAGCGGGAAGACCGTCACCTTAAAGCTCATGGCTGGGGAGATTTTGCCATCGAACGGAAACGTCCGATTTAGCTTGGGGGGATCGAGTTGGAAGGCTGATGAGCGGCCAAGTGGGATCGTTAGGCAGCAAGCTGAAGACAGTTTGGCTATGGATCTCTCGGTCAAGGAGAATCTATTACTTCGCGGGTCACCACGCTCAATCCTGGATCATGTTTTTCCCTCGGTCCGGCTCAAAGATCAAATCATCCGCTTGCTCAGTACCCATCCGGAACTTCTAAGGAAACTCGAACAGCCTTGCCGCAACCTATCTGGAGGTCAAAGGCAGGCGTTGGCATTTCTAAGCGTAACTTCAAGGAACTATCCTGTGCTCTTCCTTGATGAGTTTCTTGCAGCAACAGACTCGGGTACTTCTCGTCTTCTGCGAAGGCTCGCTAGAGACTACGCAACTCAGGCTAATGCCTGCGTGTTTATCGTCAGCCATGATGTTCCGATGGCTTTGGAAGATGCTGATCGAATTCTCGTCTTGATGAATGGAAAACTGATTAGAGATTTGGGTCGCGATGATCCAGATTGGGATGAGTCAGCATTAATGCGCTTGCTGATGGAACGTGGAGAAGAATCACGATAGCTTTTTCTTGAGATTGGCTAGTTCTAACTAACCCTCGTGATCACTTTCTGATCTTTTCAACAACCCCGACATGGCGCGTTCGAAGGCAAACGGAATGGTTAGACCGATAAGCAGGATAAAGAGAACTGCTAAGGCCACAATGGTGACTGCCGAAGTGTAAAGCCCGCTGGAGGCCAACCCGACAACCCGCCCGCCGAGCCACTCAGCGGTCGCACCAATTGCGCCGCCCAGAGCCACAATAAAACCCACAGAGAGAACGCTTCTTTCTACTCTAACGAACTTTAATCGCGGGGCGTCGGATAAGATACGCTCGAGAAACTCGAGTTGGATTAATTCATTGATGAGCCCACCAACCAAATGAGCATAGAACTTTCCGTCGTGCTTGCTATTGGGATTGGGCCAGTCAAATTCTGAACCATTGTAGAATTCATACCTCGTATCCTTGGCAACGACTGTGCAGTTTGGAAATGCTGCTTTAGTGCGATTGGCCCTTGCACTTACCTCACCTAAAGCTTTTATGAAGTCTTTTGAGGTGTATGAGTAAAGATAAAGCTTCGCCGTGGACTCCAAAAAATTAGTCTTAATATTGTGTCGCTTATAGGCGTCCACAGTCTCGTCACTCGCAAAAGCACGGGCCGCTTGGGCCAAGTCAGTAGGCGTAAGGGCTTTTCCGGCCAAGTCTTGCTCAGTGAATACTCGACCCTGCTGAGCAATTGTTCTCAACTTTTCAACGGTGTCTTTTAAGATGTATCCATAATCCGCAAAGATCACGTGAGGAGGCTGAGAACAAGCTGCGGCGAGGTCCTGTAATGTTGCGTCGGAAATGCGAGATGTTTCTTCATCAACTTTTTCCACTCTAATGCAGACGGTGCGCAAGTCAATTTGATACGTGCGTCCCTCGAACTTACGTTTCTCAATTGAAACGCGATCGCCGAGTCGCTTAATGACCTCTTCGTCATCGTCTATCACCAAGATTCGAAAATAGTTGACCATGGGCGTTCTCCAAAAACACGCAGAGCGTGAAAAACCGCTTCCCTCGAAGCTACCCAAAATACGAAGCTTGACCTTGGAACGGTCTAGCCCAGACACCTACTAATTGTGGGTCGAGACAATAGAATAATTACTTTTGGAGGTCAATGAAGCCAGTAGGCACTTTGCGATTTGGTGGGGTTCACCGCGCAATCACCTTAGACGCTTCCCGCTCTTTGGCCTGCGCCCCAGTCCTACTCAAGTCTAGATACCGGTTTCGCTCTGCCTCATTGTTCTGCCGTTCGGCATAGATTTCCAAGTTGATCAATTCCTTGTCCGTAAACTGTGGATCGCGATTCTTCGCTTCTGAAGCGAACTCGCGTGCGGCTGCGTGATAGTTAGAAGCCTTATCAAAATCATTGACAAGCCGACCGTGGTGCTCTAACGCGGCAGATTTGACACTGTGGCGATGATCCCGCTGTTCGCGTGATTCAAGAATTGTGCGAGCAAGGTAGTCTGTGAGGCTGCGCGCTTCGACTTGCTTCAGGCTTCCGGTTTCGTGATTACCAAGGTGTATCGATGCAACCTTCTTACTTTCGAGAAAGTGTTGTAGTCGCTCCTTTGTTTGTTCGACAGCTAAACCCGACAGGATCTCTCGTGCAACCGCCCTCCCTTCCCAATTGATGTCGGAATCACTCCTGGCGGCCTGCTTTTCCCATTCGTGCACTTCCCGCAACAGGTTTGAATCGCGGAGCGTTTCGGCGCTCGCTTCGAGTGCATTGATTTGATGGCGCTCGTATTTTGGCTCAGGCAGGGTCAGACCGTTCTGGGATCGCGAACGTTGTTCCGGCGCATGAGCATTCTCTAAGACATCGAGCACTTCACGCGCCAGATCACGATCTTCAATGAGTGGTTGACGACGTTGTTCAATTTGTCGAACAATTTCTTCCCGGACGTTGTTGAGGCGTTCAACGTCGGCCGATGCTTGTTGCCTTGCGGCTTGCGAATAGTTTAGTCGTGCCAGCGATCGCCAATTAAGATGCGCGGCGCGCTCCGGTATCAGTTGTGTGTCTTCCCGCCGGCGGGCGATCTGTTTGTCTAACGCAGCCAGTGACCAGCGATCTCCTCCAACTTCATAAGTCGTCAAATGGACGGACGCCTCAAAGTTTTCCAACCTTGCGTTGCGAGCCATTAGGTCACCACGTGCGACGTTGAGTTGACCGCCGAGTATCGCGGCCTCGACATCAGTTCGCGTCGGCGCATTGTGCTCGCCCGCTAGACTCAGCCGAAGCTTTTCCAGTTCCAAAACTCGTTCTGGAAGATTCAACCTGATCGCTTGTTCCTGAAGTTCCGACAGAGTATGTCGGGACAAGACGGGCTCTAGTCGTCTGTCAGCAGGCATCTCATAACGCTTAATAATGCTTTCTTCGATTTTGGCCAAGTTGCCCCGTAGAGAGCCCACATCTTTCCCAAGGGCCGCAATCTTGGTCTCTCGCGCATCTTCAAGTTGTTTTAGCGTGTCGGCGTGTCTAGTGAGGTCGGCTTCAATCAATTCATTGCGAACCGCCTGATTTGCCTGACCAAATCGCGCCGCGCGTGCGGCGGCACGTCGCTTAACATCAAGTTGGGATATGTTTCGTTCCTCAGACGTTGACTGATCGACTACCTCAAACCTATAGGTCTGACCATGTTGGACTGCTCGGTCGTGCCACGCCTCTGCAAAAGCAAGACGGAATTCGAACTCCAAGTGTTTTCCAAGCGCGATGCGGAAATCAACGAAGCGATCCTCGGTTGACTGTTCGTTTGGATTCCAACTGGCGGAAATCTGTGCCTGCTCCATCGAAGCGATTGGCCGGCGTGTCTTGTTTGATCGAATTTGTTGCCGACTCGAATCTGAGTGTTGACTTCTTTCTAAAGCCTGAATCTGCCTTTCACGGTCTGACTCGTCCCTGGCCTTCTGGTACTTGCTCGCAAGCTTCTCCCAGATTTCTGCGGGTGTTAGTTGAGGCAGTTTCTCCTTGGCTTCAACGTATAGCGCCTGTTGCTTCTCAATCGCCGCCAGAAACTTGTCGCCAATGCGTCCATTGACGATGACCTCTTTGCCGTTTTCAATCTGACGATGCGGAAGAAGAGCTTTTGGCATTCGCGCTATCCTCCTTACCCAATCCGTCCCTCGTTCGACCACCTCTTTACTCATCACAATGTGAGCATGCGGGTTCTCTGAGTTTCGATGTATTCCCGCCACCCAAGTGAGTTCTTCAGCGTTTAGTTCGGCGGCCACTCCTTTCATAGCCTCACGGACTGCCTCCCGGAATCGCTCCAGCTTGTCATTTTCATTCTCGCCTAACTTGTCGAAATCTTCCGGTTCGATCATTACAGAAAAATGAATGAGATCATTCTTTTCAGGCCGTCCTTCGACAGGATCAAGAATGCGGTCGGCACGGTGGTAGGAGAGACTGTCCTGGTCATCGCTGAACAGGCGTCGAGAGCCGGGACCCTCTCGTTCCAGATCCTTGTCGCGCTCCGCGATATAGCGGGTGATACGGCTGCCGCCGGAGCCGCCGCCGGTGGAGAGGATGTGAAAAAAGACTCCCATCGGATTTATTTCCGCTTTTGAGAAAGCGGGTCTTGTTTGATCATGCCGAGAAGGGCCAGTTGACTATAGGTAGGAGTGCCAGAGATAGCAGCTACTTCCTTTAGGTCAAGTGCTGGACCTTTCCACTTCTCTCGATCATCCGGCGTGAGAATCAAGAAATAAGTGTTAGCTTCTTCCGGCTTTGGCCCAACCGGGATGGCCCAGACTGTAGAACGGGTCGGACTTATGAAGGTGTAGAGGTAGTAGTAGTTCCGAAGAACTACAGAACGGCCTCCTAGACCGTAAGGAGGTGGATTCGGATGTTTCCAGACAGTTGCTTCGACTTCGCTGAGACTGGGCGGAAATGTTGCAGTCGTTTTCTGATACTGCCTGAGACCTTTGATGATGT
The DNA here is from genome assembly GCA_035472495.1 of Pyrinomonadaceae bacterium. Classification (GTDB taxonomy): domain Bacteria; phylum Acidobacteriota; class Blastocatellia; order Pyrinomonadales; family Pyrinomonadaceae; genus PSRF01. The sequence continues at coordinate 298,668 of DATIPD010000016.1, forward strand.
TGAGTATAGGATCGATTTGAGGAATCTCAGCCTTCTCTTTCCATTCCGCCGCATAGGACGAATAACCCCACGCCGCTAAGTACGAAATGATGGCAATTAAGAGCAGTCCGTAAGAGAAACCGAACCGATGCTTGCCGACTTTGCCTTCTACTCCGCGCATAAGAAGCTTTCAACCCTACGTTGCGTCAACCGGGAACCAATTACCCTTCATTCGCTTTCTTGAGCGAGCCCTTGTCGACTTCTCTGAGCCATTCGGCGAGAGGCGAGGCGCTTCGCCCGAGTCGGCCTGCACGCTTCGCGTTTCGGGGTTCGAGTTAGGTTCCTCAGTCTCGTTGATCTTGTTCATTGCTTCGACTGCTTTCGATAAGGAGGGTGCTTCCGTTACCGCGCGTTCGGGAGGAACGGCAATATCACCAGTATCAGCGCGAGGCAGGAATCGAAAGAGAATGGGATCGGCGGTATCAATGATCGCGATGCCTTGCCGATACTTGACCATGCGTCGCAATTCGGGCGCTTGCTTCAAGTCCCTTCTGCTTTCAGAGACCCTTTCAGCGTCATACTTGGTCCCCATTCCATCAACTTCGGTGCGGGAGAGCACAGTCGCCGGACCGAGCATCGACGAGGCGTACACTCCAGTTTCAGGATCGACTCCAGGAAGAAAGATCTGATTCTTCATTCCAGCCAAGATAGCCTTGCCTCCGTGCTCCTGAAATTTCCGTTTGATTTGGGGAACGTCCTGGAATCCCAAGAGGTAAGGTGTGTTACGAAATCTACCTATCTTCAGTTTGTCCTGCAGCTTGGGCGGAGCAACGTTTCCGGCTTCGTCAAGAGCCATCAAGACTGGCGTGGCATTCTTATGTGTCGAGGCCTGCATTTCAATCGCCGCCAACCCAAAAAGCAATTCCAGCAGAATGTGATAATCACTCGCCTGAGTCTCGTTCATGACGACATAGATCGCAGTGCCCGGCCGGCGGAGATCGGCCAGGTTAATCTCACGCACGCCGCGAGCGATTTCTTCCGGGGTTGCACTCTTCAGAATGCGCATCGCGTTCGGTGACCGCAGTGGTGCCAGCTTGTTGTTGAGGCCAGTAATGACGCCGCCCTGTGTCTTCTCGGCGTCTACCTTTGTGAAGTTACCCCATTCGACCCTGACCTCATGATCTTTCGAACTTTGCATATCCTGGCCCAATGCCTTGATGTCATTGAGTGACAGGTATTCCTTAATCATTGGGAGAGTCGGATTCACGGCGATTCTGGGCAAATGAAGGCACAAAGCTTTCATCAGAGCAGTCTCGCCCGATATCCAATAGTGTGTGCTGTCGTTGACCTTCATGTTCTCAGGTTCGTAACCAACGACGATTGCGGCTAAGGAGTGGGCTAGTTCGCCATCATTCAAACAACGCGGCAGCGGATTCCAGAGATCGGAAAGATCCGGGTTCTCCAAATCGATGCGATAGACATGGTCGTAATATCGAGCTGTATGAGCATACAGTTCACCCTTAATGTCCATCACAAGCACCGAACCTGTTTGAGACCAATCCCGCAAAATATTCATGTAGAAAGTGGCAGATTTACCTGAGTTTGAAGGTCCGAATATACCCGTGTGAACTAGAAGTTGCTCCAAGTTCAAGATGAGATCGTATTTTCGAAAGGCCAAAGCTGAACTAAGTCGGCCAATACGCACAGCGCCTCTTGGCAATGACTCACTCGACGGGTGCGCGAGACCTCTTGCCTTTAGATCCGCGATGCTCGCCCAACGGGCAGAACCGTGAGTTAACCTCTGATTGATGCTGTAGTAAGGATAAGCAAGTGAGATGGATTCAAAGAGTCCAACGAGAGAAGCTGCTAACGCTCCGAACAAGATAAACACCATCCCCTTAAAACTCACGTCGAGCAGCTGGCCTGATCGGAAGAACAAATAACCGGCGATAGAACTACTCAGCAGTAGTGTTCCTCCCCGCGAGATATCCTGGAGAAACCGCGTCGCGGCATGAAAGGAATCCAGATCCGGTTCGTCCGCTGGACGCGGAATGAAATAATCAGCATCGATCCTTTCAACTCTCGCGCGGAAGCTCATGTCACATCACTTTGGGATGGTTACTTCTGAGAAACGTTTTTAGACCACTCTTCAAGCTGTGCTTTCTCAGAGTCTGGCAATTGGGTTTGCTTGAATTGACGTTGCTGCCAACCAGCCGAGATTACTGCCGGTAGTTGCGCAAACGGAGTCGGATAGAGAATTCCGTCCAGTTGCATCGATTCAAAGTATCGGGCTCCAACGGTCGTGTTCTCCGAATCTGGTAGTCGAATTAATAATCCTGGTCCATCAGAGCGATCCTGCGGAACTGAAAGTACTTCCACAGATAAGCTGGCTGGCGAGTAGCGCAAGTGGACCGTTCCGTTCGGCATATGAAGAACGCCAGATTGAGACGTCACCCATTCGCGAGGAATCAGATCCCGTCGAACGATACCTTCTAGAATCTGCTCCACGTTTCGTGGAGGTGTGCCCTTCATGGCGCCCTCGACTACATAAGTCATTGAGGCGATGGCTACGGCAGTCACATCGCGGAGTCGCTCTGCGGTGCGCGGAACCTCGCTGTTCGGCCAGCGATAATTAGGGGAAACAATCTGTGAGACGCGACCAGTCTCTCCCTCACCGATCAAGACGTGCGCCTCCACTGTTGCCATCTCTCCACTCCGTTGCCGTTGAATAATTAGGGGCAAGACAAACAGCACGAGAAAAGCTCCTGCCGCAACAGAGACTAACGGCCAGATTTTTCCTCTTTCCCTCATGCTGCCTCTCGCAAACGTATGACTCTTTCGCAAAACACTTCCTGGATCATTTGATCGATAACCAGATCAGGTGTGTGAGCCGCTCTTTCTAAGCGTGGTAGACCAAGTTCGAGGTTGGCCAGGTCGTCCGCTCCCCGCGCGATGAATCCGAGATAATCGTCGATTACGTCTGCGGTCAGGACTGTTTGATTGTCTTGCAGAAGCGCGCGAAGCAAAGCTATCGACTCACGCAAGCCCGGTTTGTCTCTCACCGTAGGCATCATTATGCGAATGTACCGAACAATCTTGAGTACCTGTGTCATGAGATGTGCTGGCGCATGTGGAACTCGCGAATGAAGAATCCGCATCTCTTCGAGATCGGTAGGCATTCTGACTTTGGTATATACGCATCGGGAGCGGAGCGGTGGATGTACAATGTGCTGGTTATTAGAGGTCAAGATGACGATTGGTTTCTCGTCGCTCCTGCGAACTCCTATGTGCCCGTTGTTTTCTGCAAGACGAGGGATTGACGCATGTCCATCGGTAAAGAGTTGATGGAAAAATGCCTGGCATACTTGCGGCAGCTTTTCGAACTCATCCAACTTTACAATTGGCGTGATACCGGCGCTCGCGAGGTAGTCATAGGCTTTTAGTACTTCACCAAGGTTCAGGAATTCTTTCCGCCACTGTTGATTTCTCGCTTCTTGTAGAGTCAGCTCTCCAGAAGCAACTGCCTGAACGACAAAATTGTTCTGGCCTTGGTTATCCCATTCGAAGAGAATGTCCCTCAGTTTCAGATCGTCCATCCCCTGCAATTCAAAAAGTGGCCGGTTGCAGGAAAAGGCCAAGGCGTCAACCATTTCTGTCTTTCCACCACCCCTTTCGCCTTCTGCCAATAACGGCATTCCAGACTTTAGAGACTGGCAAAGGTCTTTGAGGGGACGTAATTGGAAGATGTAGCCAGACTCGCGGGCTACTAGTTCTGAGAGAGCCTCCCGGCCATGCTCACGAACGAGTTGACGAGGATCGATTATTTCGCGGTGCGGATCGACGGGAATCATGGTTTTCCGTCCTGCGTTCCGATAGTCTTTGCAACCATCCCTCTCTGCTCTTCATTCATTAGCGGCAGAGCTGCGCGAGTCTCCTCTGGTGTCCCAAAGAGAATTAGTTCCATAACCTCTCGGTCGGTCAGTGAGGTCGCAATTCTTTCGAGTTCGTCATCTCCTGGAGCGTCAACCGCGCGAATTTCTTTCGGCAGATCAGCGACCATTACATACGCAGGCTGACCAGCTTCCACTTTCACGAAGGCGCGTTTCCCGCCCCCACTATTGATGAGTTGGCCTGCTTCGTCGGTGACGGGATTGAGACGGCGATATCCCGCGCCGTTAAGGACCACGGTTCCACGTCCGGTTAGGGCGCCAGCCATCATGCCGGCCACTTGCAACCCACTCGATGCAACCTTGCTCAAGGTCTGCTTGAATCGATTGCGATCGACAACGACGCGCTTTCCTTGGAGTCCTGCGCCGCCATCGGCACCGAGAACTTCTCCCGTCATTCTTACAAACCGGTTTTCTCGAGGATCGAGGTAACCGATCACGTTCACAAAGGCGCGCTCAAGTTCGCTCCCGCTGGTGTGACCTATCAGGATGGTCCCTTTGGGAAGAGACCAACCTTCCCCAGTCAGATCGCGGGTTAGTTCAAGCCTCGCATATGAATTGTTGCGTACAGTAAGAATGACTGCTTGCGTGCGTACCGGCAACATCGTGCCGAAGGGCGGTAACACCGCTGACGGCTTCTTTGTCTTCTCTTTGGACGCAGCTTTGTCTTCGTGGCTTGATGCGAGCTTCACGTTCGAAGTCTTCGGCAAGGCTGCCACTGGCTTCGGCGCGTCATCAACAAAAATGCTCTGAGTCGGATTCGCCCGAGATTGCAAAGTCGCATCCGTTAGCGAATGGTCGACAGTTTTTGCCTCAGGCTGTGTTGTTCCAACAGTCTGTTGATTCGAAGATGCACCTGTCGTCCCGAAGTCGGTGGCCGGTCCCATACCAGGATTCATCGTGGCGCTGTAATTTAAGCGGTAAGCGGTTTCAGGAGAGATGCCTGGAGAAGCACCCGTTGAAGCCGAGGGCCTCGCTGTAACAGGGTCAGTTCCCACTGCTTCGCGAGCAATGTTGATCGCCTCGGCACTGAGTCCATTCTCAGTCTTATTAACATCTGATTCAGCCTTTGCGTCCGCGCCGCCACGACGATTGTCAGCTAATACTTTGACATCGACGTGATTGATTCTTAATAGCGCGTAAAGGACGAAGCCGCTAATCACGAGTAGGAGGACAACTAAACTCCAACCGATGAGTTTCCGTTTCCAATTTTTCCTCTTGCTCGCCGTGATCTCCTTCGCCGGCGCAAGGACTGGGTTCGAGGGATCATAGAAGGCCGTCTCACTCTGAACGTCCTCGTCAATATGTTCGAGCACGTCTGTACCTGTTCCTCGGTGATTGTTTCCATTACGGTTCATGGATGCACTCCTCTATTTTTCACTCTTGACGAGAACTATTGATGCTGGCTCATCAGCTGCGCTGGTTTGTCCCACGGACACTCTGACTTGCTGATGAACACTAAGGACCGGAGACGTATACGCAACGGCGTAATAGACGATCCCGCCTTTAGGAACTAGGCCGGACGTATCGCTCGCTTCTGTGTGAAGCTTTTTGATCGATTCGATATTGAGAGGCTTTCCACGATCATCAAGCATTTCGATAGAGAGATCGGGAATGTCAGGTGTCAGCTTAACGCTGTCGGACGTCTTGTTCTTGACCGCGATCAAGACAACGTTGAAGCGCTCCTCGTTGACACTCGGTCGCAATATTGAAAGCGAGAGTCCATGCGTGGGCTTCGTCCAGTTCTTAAACCGTTTCGGTTGTTTCATTGCTTCTTGCAAAGCGGTTTGCGCAGAAGTCGCATATGAAGCGGTGTCTTTCGTGTCCTCAGTTTTGTCTATTGACGATAGGCGAGTAGTCGCAGGAGATGACACCGGCAAGTTTGGAGTCGGTCCAGGCGTGCTTGAAGCGACAGGGGCTTCAGCGGATGTTCGGTTTTCTTCTTCCTTGGTGTTTTCGACCGAGATCGATATTGGCGCGGCGGACTGCGTCGTCATCTCCCCCCTTTCTCCTGTGCCGTCTAGATTGACGGGCAGTCCTGCCGCGCGCCTTCGCGCAACGACCTCATCGCGGTTGTAATTGAGCACACACCGATGGACGTTTTGCGCGAGGTCCTCTACTGGATAAAACAAGAATGTAACGACTAGTCCACTGCGCATTTGCGCAGTCACGGTAGCGGAGGGCGTACGGGCCTTCAGGTTGCGCAGCGGAGGCACAAACTGCGAACCTGTTCTCACAACTATCGCTCGCTTGTTGCGCTCAAGTGCTTTCTGGTCCACGGTTGCCATCTCTGGGTCACCGGGCATGATGTATCGCGGGCCGTCGTTGGCTGGAAGCTCGATTAGGACGCTTCCGTGTTGGGCCATCGCGAGCCTCACGACCGTCTCATCTTTCGTGACATCGACCCGCGCTTCGCCAACAAAGAATTCCGCCGGAGCTGACGGCGCAGGTGCGGGCGCAATCGAAGGCACTCTTTTAGCAACTCGATGTACACACCCATGACACCGCGACGTTGTAGGCTTCGGCGTCGGCTGTTGAGCAGAAACCAATATCTGCACGGCAAAAAGTAGCAGGAGAGATTTGATCGTCTTCATAATCTTGTCCTCTCAACCCTGAGTTGCAGCAGTCTCCACTTCAGAGGAGCTAAGTTCCTTGTAGTCAAGGGCATTGATTCGAAATCCCGAGCGAAGATTTCTATCGAGGCGAAACGTTCCACCTTCCGGCGCATCTGGCAACAAATCGACAGTAAGCAACAGGTGCTTTGTGACATGCTTGCTTTGGTTTTTGATCACCATGTCAACTTCTTGCGTCCCATATACCTTCACTGTTAGCGGTTTTCCCGGAGCATGCTCCAGGTATTCAGGTTTCCATGTGGCGTTCCATTGCTCTTCGCGTTGGGTCTGAAGGATTTTTTGATCGGTAAGGTACTGCGCGAATTTCTTGGCCTGGCCGGGCACCATCAATCTAAGCGCGGCTTCAATGTCCTTAGAACGAGAAGCCTGATCCACTCGGTAGAGGTATTCCAGATAGGCCTTGACCACATAATCCATATCAGCGATTTGCAGTTTGTCTTTTTCCAACCGAACGGCTTCCGTTGCACCCAGTTCCCTGTCATTGATCATGACGGTGCGGCCTGAAGACATATCGACCACAATGCGATCGGGTCGCTGAATTGATTTGTAGACGACGCCAACAACGGCGACTGCCGCAATAACAAAGGAGATAATGATTAACCACGATTGGCGACGGATCGTGCGCACATCTGCCGGGTCCCGATAACAGATGACTGGACCATCTGGCGAAAACGGATCGCGCTGAGACTCCCCGGTTTCATTACCTAGACTAGTTATCGGTAGATCCAAAATATCAGCGCTCATCGGTTTCTCCTTAACCAAAAAATCTTCAGGCGAGGTGATCTCTCCCTCTCAGCGTGCTCGCCATACAAGTGGCGTTCCAGTTCACTTCTTCTACTAACTCACCTGACTCAGCACCCCTGTTGTAAAACACAACACCCAAAGTGCATGTAAAATCCAACACCTACTTTGCGAAGATCGGGAGTGTTTCTGGTAGTGTTTCTTCCTGCAATTCAGCTTTTGTGTTATAAGTGCGTCCGACCCGACAAACGCTCTTGGAAGGCGCATCACCGTTTTCCTAGGCCCGCGACTTTCCTCCAGTGCTTGTCAGCAATTGAGCTTCGCAAAAGTGAAATCGCTGAAGAACCGCAATTCGTTTCTTCTTGCTCACAATTCACGAGTCCGAACGAGCATTATGAGTTCACGGATCAGCCTATCTTGCTTTCTGAGCGTTATCGCGAGTATCCCCTTCGTGCTTGCCAGCTGCAATTCCCCTACGAATACTCTCCGACTTAATTCGAATGACGCGAATGCCTTGATTCAGCTTTATGAGAAGAGCGAATGGTCTTTTCGGCAAAAGCACGTCGGCTTAAAGGCTCACGGTGATGGGGCTGTAGAAGTTGAACTTGAAGGAGAGGCACTACGGAAAGGGGAAAGCGAAGAGGGTTCACTTCTCCTGCCCATCGCTTTGACTCGTGAATTACCACCCTATTATCGGATTGCAGCGGGAAGCGCCCCAGAAACTGTAGAGCTATTGGCTTACCAGGCAAAGGATGGACTCTGGTGTATCGCGGCCCAGGTCCGATTGTCACCACGGCCTCAACCGTCGCCTCCTTCATCGATCCCTCCCAGTGACGTAGAGCCAACACCAATTCCGTCCGCATCCCCGAGTGAATTTGTTAATCCGCCGGCAGAACCTACTCAGGTAAAACTGCGAGTGCAAATAGTCTCACCGGAGTTTTCAACAACGTTACCTCTGTTGATACCGACGGGACAGAGCCGAGCGCCAGTTGATACGACTGTTTCGTTGCCATTGAATGCGCGTTTTGGTGCGTTAGAGGTAGGAAGCGACAAACAGGAACAACTAACATCACTGACCGTACTGCCTCCGACGGTATCCGGTAGCGAAGTCGTAGCCGCCGCTAGATTAACGCCAGGGGAAGCAACCACCTGGGACTTTTCAAGACTGACTTACTCGACATCAACGAGCGAATTTCAGCGGTCATTTCATCTGTCCCCGACGGCCCTCCTAGTCTCGACGATCTCCATTGCCCTAGCGATGCTCTGTCTGATCTGGCTTCGCAAAGAACAGGAACTCAAGCGAGCTGCTCAACTTTCTGAGGTTTGGCGCACTTGGAGGCAGGAATCTAGTGAACTCCGCCGAGACATCGAGCATAAGTTTGAACGAACGCCGGCCCTCTTGGACAAGGCGAGACTTCTTGAGAATCAGTTTTATAAGGATCGCCCAAAATCTTATGGTGATAGGTCCGACTCTTATGGAGATCGACCTGAGTTTCATTTGTATCATACGTTCCGGCCCTATTATGAAATGGAGCGTGAACTGGAAACGGGAAGTCGGATCCTTGATGATCTCAGAGATTCTCTTGACGCGCAGTTCAGGGAAGGAGCAAAGGAAGAGTACTACGCCAGCATTAAACACATCGAGGAGAGAGCAGACCTACTACAACACTCCAACGAACGGTTCAAACATACGGTTGCGCTTCTGTCCATTCGAAGCCGCTTTCTTTTTTATCTCGTAGCACTAATGGCGCTTTCGATATTCGCCTTCTTACTGGCAACATTAGTAGCACGAGGACAAACCACCCAACTCGGTAAACAGGCGAAAGCTCCAATTAGATTTGCCGTACTGGGCGACCTTGGATTAGGTGTGAAGCCCGAAGCCGCGGGCTCCGATAGGGTAGGGCTAACGTTGAATTTTTTTCCCGTCGCCAGTGCGCCGACAAAGGAAGGCAAGGAAGAAGTCACGATCGCACTCGGCGATAATAACAATCAAGAGTTGGAAACAATTACGGGCACGCCTGAGAAGTCTGTTGACATAACTCAGAGGTCACGGAAAAAAGCGACTCTCAGCATGAAAGTAAACGCAATGAAGCCAAGTGAACTCCTGAGTGCCTTGTCTAACCCTTATGTTGCAAGCGTTAATCCCGGAAAGGAGTTTTCCGAAGTCTTAAATAATGGCAACCTAATAGGATTGGAGTGCCTCATTCGAAATGGCCAGACGTTCGCTGACCACAACGCTAGTCGCTCCGTGAATTGGTTTCCGTGGGAGACGGTTTCTGTGCAAATCCCAATGGAACTGAGTCAACCCGCGTACCTGTCTAAAATTAACATCCAGCGACCATCGACCGACTATGTGGGGAACGTCATCGTCGATGGGCTAATTGGTCCATATAATCAAAAAGGAGAAAGATCATTTGTCGAGAGTGGGCAAGACTATCAACTGAACGTTGGAGTACAGGACAGCCGCGTGAGTATTCCCGCCAACAGGCACTTTGTCCTGAAGGCCGACTTCCAGCGCACCGCTTGGCAAAGATTTTTTCTCACCTGGGGCCAACTCGTAATTGCACTGGTAATAGGGGCTGTACTCGGAATCATCGCCGGTCGATTTCGCAACACCCGAACTGAATTTATTGTCGGAGGCTTAGGTGTGTTGGGTCTACCCTTTGTGATAAGGGCTAGCGTGTTTTCGACATACACCACGCTTCCAGCTGTCGCAACGGGACAAGGTATTACTGTGTTCGAAATTTTCTTCTTTGTTAGCTTTGTCATCTACGCGGGCGCTGCGATTGCTTGCGCTCTGATATCCAAGAAATAGAACGGGACAGGGTTGGTTGATGGAACTAATCTTAACCTCTTTTGGTCTATCGCACCTAAGAAGTCAAGACGCGCCTGAATCTGACATCTTCTATCGCATGCCGCCCATCGCAATGTCCCGCGTGAACAGCTTATTCCTTCCAGACTATGCAATTCTTCTCCTGTGCGACCGACTTATCGTCGACTCCAAGACATATAGTCGCCTTGTCGATAGTAATGAGAGTCATTGGTCCTACGGGGAAGTTGCCGATTTGATGAAAGCTCTCAATGATGAAGGCTTTCTCCGTCTTGAGGACTTCGATAAGGTGGTTAGTGAGAACCGGTCCTTGCTTGAAGAAATGCTTGCGAACGATCTAAAGGAACCTAGCTTTTGGGCGCCTCCGTTAACAGAGTCTGCAGCTACTTGGGAAGAGTTTATCAGCAGTATGAGCAGGTCTTGGCGTAACGATCTGTTTCAACAACCGGAGCGCAACGATCAGTCAACGACTGGTGAAAGGGAAATGCTAAGGGCTCACTCATCTCACATGTACCTTCATGTTCTCCAAAATTATGGGGCTCACTCGGCCCACATTGCCGAAAGAGTACGGATATCTTCGCAAGACAGGAGGAGGAGAGAATACAAAGAGTTTCTTCGAACGCAGCTGGCTGAATACCTTTCCTACGTAAATGCAAATTTGGTGCTATCCCAAACCTACGAAACAGGATTCCACGACTGGTATGATTTCCGTCCTTTTTATCGGGCGAAGTTTAGGCGCATCGGCCGTGAGGGAACGCCGGCGGAGCCAGAGATAGACAACGTGAAGAGGCTTTTCGAGATATCTTTTCCTAATCTTAGTTTTTGGGAGCCACGTCTTATCGTAAAGGCTCTTAAGGACAAACGTATTCAAGACCTTCGCAACCTCGTTGCCCGCGCAGTGAATGGCGAGGTCGAATTCGATACCAAATTCGCCACACGAATTCTTTATGAGGTCTTTCGGGTTGAGCGCGACCTTTCGAAGCTTCGCAGCATTGTGTCTTATGCCACAAGCCCGCTAGGATTTTTACCCTGGATAGGAACGCCGGCGCAAAAGGGAGTTGAGGAGGGTATTGTTGCGCCAGTGGCGCGCAAGCAACGCAAACCGTTTCGATGGTTCTACATGATCAGCGAGCTTGCCGAGAAGTATCGCCGCGCTGAAATTGAATAAGAATAGCGACGAGTTAAGGACCCCTAACCGAACATTTTGTTTTCTACCTGCACCTAGATACAGTTCTAAGTGAGACTGACGTATGGGATTGTGAGCGACCTTCGGCAAGTTAAAGACGGAGAGCCGGCTGTAACATAGAAGGGTCATGTGGAAAAGGTGTCCATGAAGGAAAGCTCTGACAATTCTGGTGCGGTCAACAAAGCAGCCTTGGATCATGCGCGGGCTCTGATGATCCATGCCTCAGACATTAGAATGAAGAATTTCAATTTTTTTCTAGTTATCATGGGTGTAGTTGTCACTGCATATTTAACCCTCGGTAGGGAGAATGCAAGGTTAATCCTTGGTGGTGTGGGTATGCTTGTGAGTTTAGCGTTTCTTCTTTTAGACATTCGCGGAAGACAGCTACTTGATGCAGCCGATAATGAATTAATCAGGAGAGAATTGGAACTTGGAATCTCCATTCGGTCGGCACTCTTGCAAGCGAAGGCCGGAAAGCTCATAAAGAAGGCAATCAGCCACACGTTTGTCTATCGAGCAATCTATATGATAGGCCTAGTGCTTTCTTTCGTTTTGGCGATCTTCGCTGGCAGGATACGCGCGGATGTACCATAAAGTTTGTTCGTGACAACGCCGCTTAACACTTTCGCTGGACGAGAGCGCGGGTTGAGCACTCTTAACTTGTTCGGTGCGGCGAAGGCTGGATGTAATCGCCGCACCTCAATGTTGAGCGGCTTTTTGCAACCGCCCCCCCCAACAAAGGAGTTAAGAATTGATGGACATTAGCAGTCGTTTTTCACCGGTAGACTTTTTTGCTTATTTATTCCCAGGTATCGCCGGCACATTGGGACTGTTAGCGCTTCTCTCACTCACACCACTCAAGGGCACATTTGACACTCTTTCTGCTGATCTGAGTACCGGGATTCTTTTTCTGGCCGTGAGTTTCATCATGGGAGTTGTCTCTTCAGGTTTTTCCGAAATCGCGATCAAGTGGCGCGAACCGGAGGCTAGAGCAAGTATTAAAACGTCAATTCCACTCGACAATTTTCAAGATGCCATCTTTGATGCATTTCGTGATGCATTGAAACTAGATCAAGAGGACAAGATTGAATGGTCAAAAGACCACTTCTATCTGTGCCGGTCACTCGTGTTCGAGAGAATGCAAAGTTGTGGCCAATTGATTCAACGACAGATCGGCCTTCGCCAACTTAGGATGAACATGACATTTCCAATTGTCATATGGTTTGCTGTAGGTATTGCTTGGGGGATACATAATATTGCCAACAAGAGTCTTTTCTGGGGAATGACCTTAATTGTCGTTTCGACATCGCTTGTGATACCGACTTTTCTTATGATTGTAAATCGAATGGACAGCAATGAACGGCGGGAAGTCCGAGAAACTCTTACTGCATTCTTGGTCGGGCATAAAGCTGGGATGTTTGATAAATCAGAAAAAGACAAATGAGAGTTTAGCCTTGGGGCTTTCGCTCCTTATGGTTTGGCACTAATAGCTTACCTTGTGTAGTCAGATTTGTTTGCTAATCCACCACGCGCGTTCATAACAGCCTTAAAAGGCCGAATCAACGCTCCAAACCTAAAAGCCAACAAGAAGACCCTGTTGTAAAACACAACACCCAAAGTGCATGTAAAATCCAACACCCTCATCGAACCTCGATGAAAAGAGAGCTTTCCCTTTCGGTTGCGCTAAGCGATGAACGCGTCGGTTTATTCAAGAAGTTAGGTTTGAGATATCTGGAGTTCGATAATGCTGATGCATTATTGGTTTGAAGAGTGGCGTTTCCTTCGCCCGTTATGAACAATGCGATAGCGGATCTCACATAGTCTTGTGTCTCACGATAAGGAGGAATACCTCCTGTGATCTGTCCTCGGCGATTTATGATCTTTCCGCTCGCCAGAACAAGAGGCCTACCAGTTTGAAACGATTCAACCGTTCCCTCTCCAGCGTTATATGCAGCTAAGGCAAGGTCGAGCCGTCCTCCGAATTTCCTTAGCAAATCACGCAGATACCGTGCTGCAGCGTCAATCGCTTGTTGCGGATCATGTGGGTTCCGCACTCCAAATCTCTTCGCCGTGTCGGGCATGAATTGCATCGGCCCTCGTGCACCTTTGGGACTTACTGCGTCGAGTCGGTAGCGCGATTCAATGAAGCACAGAATTCTAAGAAGGCGAGGATCAACTCCATAACGTCTCGATGACTCCGTTATGAAGGGCTCAATCCGACGCGCACGATCACGGATGGACACGTCGTTGTCACTCTGAATCTGCGATGCAGCCGTCGAGGTCACGACAAGCAATAGCAGAACTAATAACAGCGCCTTCCAAAACATGATGAGGTTTGTTTGTGCAAAACGAGTTCCACATCAGTGGCACAGCGTTTGAGAAGGAGCGCTCGAACGTCAACTCTCTCGTTAACGCAATTCGGTTAGCGAAATTTCAATCGATGTTTTGATCGAAGGAGTGTAGGAGATGAAGAGCTTAATTGAAGTGACAACGTATCCGGGACTGGATTACTCACGCGCCGCACAAATTGGAAGAAGACTGGTAGCGCTCGGCTTAGGTGTGAAGGCAACGCACGGCATTGTTGCGACCGCGCTCATGCTAACGCTTGGGTTGGTATCAGCATCCGCGCAGACTCCATCCGGTTCGTTCTTTAATGGTAACAGCGCGCAGCTCGGAAACAGCTTGCGCTCTATCACCTTCTTTCTTGCGGCAGCAATGATCATCGCAGGAATCATCTTCGTCGCGGTTGGGATCGTCACATCAGGGCTGCGCGAGTCACTCTCAACCTGGAAGTTCATAACGGGAGCCGCCTGCTTCGCCTTTGGTGGCATTTGTGCGGCCGTTTATGCCTTCAGTCAGGGTGATACGGTTCCATTGGATAACCAGTTCTAAGCAACGCCTAACTAACAACTATCTTTCGTGTGCGGCTTGTGCCGCAGAGGTGATGGCATGAAGGCGCGACCTATCCGCCGGAACATTTACTTGCCAGTCGTACGCTTCGGCGTTGCCGACAGCGACTGGTTCACCGTTTTGCTGATTTCGTGCGCAGGATATCTGGCACCGGTCCCATTCGGCATTACGGTTCTCTACGTGCCACTGCAAATGTGGACTTGGCTCCTGGCGACTGCAGGAAGCATTGCATTCTTTAACTACATACGGATAGGACGCAAACGTTACTGGCTACAGCACAAGCTTAAGGCGCTGTTTTTTCACCATAGACAACATCGCGCGATTCCAAACGGAAGAAAACGCGCGTTCACGCGCTCATGGATTCTTAACAATGAAGCGGCGCATGGTTGGCTGAGGTCCGATCCTCAATCTGAGCGGTTCAGGTCGACATTGATCTTGCTCGATCATAACAGTCGTATTCAGGAGGCAATTGAAGAACGATGAAACGAGTCCTTGCTTATGACGAACTAACGGACGAACGAGACCTTCGTCGCCAGGCGGTCGTACTAGTGCGCCCCTCTGGTAGAAGACGCGATTCGTCAATTGTAGGGATCTACAGAGATGCTCTGCGACACAAGGACGGCGCCCTCACTGTTGCGTATCAGGTGGAAACACCCGCGACGATGTTCGCGGATGATGCGCTTGTCGACATTCGTTATGACGACCTCGCACGAATGCTGGCCTTCGACAAACCCTCGGGTACTTTGGTGCAATTCAGATATTCGACGACTCCTGATCTCGGACAAGCGATTACCAACGTTATTACTTCACGGGCACTTGCAGGCACTCACACGTTGGCATCATTACTTCAAGCATCAAATCTCGATTACCTCAGAGGCACAGCGCAGAGTCTTCCCTATCGGCGAAGTGTGTTGACTATGTGGATACGAGTTCCGCCGAAGAAGCGCGGCAATCCGACAATGAGCGCCCTCGCTGATTTCGGAGATGCGTTTCGACAAGAAATGAGAGAGCAAGGAATTCTTTCGACTCTACGAGGCCTAGGTCAGATCTACTCTCGTACGGCCGACGATTCAGTAGTACGACGCACCCTCGAAGCTGAGCAGCAAGCTTACAACCATGCAAATCGAGTATGGAGACTCTTTGAGAATTCGTCTCCGCTTTCACTGCGAAGGTTTACTCGTCAGGAGATCTGGGAAGCTGTGTTCTACGGGCACTGCCAGAATAGCAACTCCTCCCCGATTTTGCCTGATAGACCAGGCAGAGACTTGCGCGACTTTCTGTGCGGCGAGACTGTCGAGGGAGAGCTGAACTATCTAATGCATGGGGAATATCCCGTGACGATAGTTTCAATGTTCATACCGCCAAACGAGTTCGTGACAGCCGACGCGCTCAGAAGCTTAATAGGACGCCGCGATTTCAATCTCCGTCACACGATCGTTACCGAGTACCTTTTCCCTGAGCAGCGCAAAGAGACTAAACGTCTGGATCGCCGCATCAAGCAAGTCAAGCGAACGTTTACCAGGAAAGATAACCCTGAGGGAGCGGCGGCACTGAGAAGTTTGCGAGCCGTGCGCGAGGAAGTTGCTGGCGCACGCGAGTCGCTCCTGCCGACCCGCTTCTATGTTCTCCTGTATGGGGAGCGCGCAAGAAACCTTTCTGAACTGAAACAGTCTGTGGAGGTTCTGGATGAACAATGCGAAAGGGTGGTCTCTGCGATTCGTCAGATACCCGGCGCTAACGCCGACCGCGAAGAGCCTGAGGCTTTACGCGCTCTATTTGCCACAGCTATCGCCGGTGAATTAAGTCCTGGTCTTACCGGACGCGAGTTGACGGAAGTAGCGAACTCGGTGGTGGCTTTGACTCCTACCGAAGATTCATGGCAAGGAGCAACACGACCGCACACGTTGCTTTCAACCGTCACCGGAAGGTTAGTCGGAATCGATCTCTTTGACCGAAATCAAATTCCCTCACCGCTCATTCAAATCATTGCAGCTCCGCGCGGCGGAAAATCGATTCTGATGGCTCAATTCGCCTGCGACATTTTGGCAAGTCTCAGTGACGCAAGCGTCAACGCAATCGACATCGGCGAAACTTTACTGCCGCTCGCGACGGTCCTGGGTGGCCGATATATCCGCCCTCGGCCAGACGAAGTGCGCGCCATCAACATCTGGTCGTATCCCGAATTGAAAGATGGCGAGATGCCCGACGACGTACAAAAAGCATTAGTTGTCGGCGATCTCAAAATGCTGGCGCGCGTGAGAGACGATGATAAAACCGCTGAAGATATTATTAGCGCGGTCGTGGCTCAAGTTTACGAGAACATCGTCTCTCAGAACGGGCCGGGTCGGCCTCTGTTTGAACCAGTGCTCTCACACTTTATCGCTCAACTCAGGACTTACCCGTTCGATGCTGAGATAGTCCGTGAGCGACGCGAGACTCTCGTCCTCGCTCTGAATAATTACATTGGTCATCCCTGGCTCGATGCCCCAACGCATCCCGACTACGAAGAGAAGTCGCCTTTCGATGTGTTCGAACTGGGATCGCTGAGGGACTTCCCGAATGACATCAAGCTTTCACTGGCCTATCGCATTGCCGCATACGTCGCGCGTTCTATTGGACGCCGGCGCGCTGACGGAACGAGGGCTCCGACCGCCAATCTCTTCGATGAGATGTGGGAGATCAAGGATGAGTATCCGTTCATCTTCAAGGTCCTTCAGCATGCCGGTCGTAAAGGTCCCAAGGAAAATTCAATAACTATATTAGCGACACATGCCTTCGAAGACATTGAGGATGTCGCATCGCTCTCGAAGACCGGGAATGTGATCTTTGTTGGCAAGCAACTCGGTGACTTCTCGAAGATCGTCGCACATGCAAAGTTATCGGAAAACGGAGCGACAGCGATCAGTCACATCAAGACTGCGCCGGGAAGGTTCTCGCAATTCGTGATGGTAATTGGAACCGGACCAGATCAAGTCGTCGAATTGGTGCAGCACGAACTCAGTCCTTTGATGCTTTGGACTTTAACGACCAATGCAGATGAAAGGAACGCTCGAAGCCTCGTTTCCGCTTATTACCCAGATTGGTCAGAGACACAGGTTCACGCCTGGCTAGCTCAACATTACCCGCGCGGCCTGACAGCGGTAGGACTTCGAGAAATCGACGAAACGCTTCTTGAAGTTGCAGCGTGAAGGTCGTTCTCGATTGAAGAGGAATAAACCATGAAGTTCATCAAACATCTACTGCTCGGCATTTTGCTCGGTGCGGTTCTGGCACCATCGACCACCCATGCTCAGTGGACCGTCTTCGATCCGGCTCAATACTCTCTTCAAATCGAGCGCCAGATAGAGGAAGCCAACCGATGGCTGGAGCGAGTCAGGCAGTATTCCGAAGAAATCAACAAGCTCGCCGAACAACTCAGCACGATGAAAGGCGTATTGGGTCAGGCCGAAAAGCTTGTACTTCATAACGCAAACCTGACTCGCACGATGGCGCAAATCGGTCAAACGGTGCGCGATGTCTTCGCGCTGAAACGTGCGATTGAGACGATGGTGATCACACGCCTACGCATGATCAAGTCGATCAAAGTGCGGTTGATGAACGGTATCTTCGATCCAGAAGCTGACTTGCGCGATTTCGAGGACTATCTGCGCAATTCTATTGGTCGCACTGCGCAGGACAAGATCGCGACTATGAATCGCATCGCAATGTTTGATGCGACATTGGCTCGCCTTTATCACGATCTTCAAACAGCCGAAGCGCGACAGGCCGGAGCTGCGCTGGAAATGAAGCAGGCGAAAGACAAGCTTGACGCCGAGCTAGCCAAACCACAAGCCGAACAGTGTGCTTCCTGCATTTCAGATCTCAAACTCGAGATCGCATCGTGCGAGAAAATGATTGCAGACCTGGATGCGCAAATCACGAACCTATCCTCACAAATCGAGGATCGCGTGAAGCTTTACAACCTAACTATGGAAGAACGAGTGCGGATAGCAAATCGGGTCAAAGCGACAGATGAAGCATGGGATAACCTGAACATCGTTAAAGAAAGTATTTTCACCGCGATTGAGAGGGGTGGTATGCCGCCCCCGCCTAGAAGACCTTAGGAGTTAAGGCTGAAATCTCGAAGGAACCCAGCAATGAATCTCAAACGAGCATTACGGTTTGGCATCCTTGTGGCAATTCTACTGCTCCCGATGGTGGTGCAAGCGCAGGCGCCAACCCCATCACCCTCGCCGGTAAGGTCGCTTTCGGAAAACATCGCGGCCTTTACCCAACGTGCCACCTCGCTTCTACCCTCTTTTGACAACGAAATCGTCTCGAAGTTGATCGGCTGGTTCGAACTCTTGGCGTGGGTTATCGGAAACTGTTTGGCTGGCTTCGCGATGTTGCGCATTGTTCGCGAGGACAATGGCGAGGGTTCCAATCTCTATTGGTGGTTCGGCAGACTTGGCCTGTTCTTTGTGTTATCGGGAACAAGTTTGGCGATCATTAATGGTATGAGCGCTATTGGATACGAAATCGCCAACGGAAATGAAGCACGACAACAATCGGTTCTCCAGGAGCTATATCTAGCCCAGCGTGACAGTTTCAACGACTCCTATTCCAAGTTTCAGCAGAACATGTTCACCGTGAAGGTTGACGGTCGTGAGACGGCGATTGAACCCGTCCCGATAGGCAGCGAATCGGTACTGGGCATTATTGTCGATAGTGAGAGCACGCTGAAAGACTTCGATCGAAAAGCCGACGTTTCTCAG
This sequence comes from Pyrinomonadaceae bacterium, assembly GCA_035472495.1. GTDB lineage: Bacteria > Acidobacteriota > Blastocatellia > Pyrinomonadales > Pyrinomonadaceae > PSRF01. The sequence continues at coordinate 317,648 of DATIPD010000016.1, forward strand.
TGGAACATCTCCACTATGCTGACGTGGTTGAACTTCGAGCGGGCTCTAATTGAGTTTGGAGATTTAATCTTAGTAATCCTTGGTGCAGCTCTACTGCTTGCGACGAAGCTCGCTATGCCTTTCATGCTTGCTGGTATCGTAGACAAACAGCTTGCAAGCAAAACCACTTATCCATTTTTCTATGGAGTCGTTGCTCTAACACTTGTTTGGCCATCAGTGTCAAAGATCATTCGCATAGTGGCTTACATGTGGGGAAATGTCGCTATGGCCGTCGGCGATGGCGATCCGCTCTACATCTGGAACTACGAAACGATGCGAGCGATCACGGACCCGCTCGCGCAACCGCAGTACACAATTGCTCTGGCCGCTTTCGGTATGGGTTTGGGGGCTCTTTGTCTATACGGAACTCCTTTTATCTCTTTGTACTTCCTGTCAGGACGAATCTATGAGTCCGTAGCGACTGTGGTTTCATCGTGGATGGGCGCAATGGTTGGCACCGGCATCGAAAAGTACAGCGCGGAGGCGGCAGCTTCTATCAATCGTCAAGCTGAGAACACTCAATACAACGCGGGCTATCAGGCCGACGTGACTAGATCAGCGGGACAGTGGGAAGCCGGGAACATGCGCGCACAAGGACAGCGCACGGGCCAACTTGCTTCAATTCAAGCTGCCTTAACGGGTCAAGTGGCGGCGACGCAAGGTGCGGCCACAACTCAGCGAATGATCATTCAGGCGGCGGCAGGATTCCAGAAGAGTCAGGTCGGTTCTGAAGTGGCTCGCAATATTCGCGACACCAACATTGGTGCATCTCGAGAGGTTGGGGGAATAATCGCTGGCGCAAAGCGCGACCTGTACATGAATGCAGGCAACACTTCCGCGGCGAAGATTGATCAAGGTGTCAGTCTCACGAATTCCATGATTCCTCCTGAGATTCCTATCGCGCGGGGGTTAGTCGAGATTCCGAAGTACGACGCCATCACTAAGCGCAACCGAACTGCCAACGAAGCCACCGAAGGATTCAGTCGGGATATGGTCCAGAACCAAGAACTGGTCGCCGGCCGCATTGCCGGTTCAGCCGAACGGTATCAGGGGGAAATGAACGTGGCGATCGATAGGCAAGCAGGTGCGCAAATCGCTGGCGTAAATGCAGGCGCGGGCCAAGCCATCGGGGGATATCAGCGCGGGGCCGCTCAAGCACGAACTGGCGTCGAACAAAACTATCAGCTGGAACTCGGAGCAAACCGCGCCGTCTATGTGAGTCAAGTGGATGCCGCTGGCCAAATCCAAAGTGCCGGACTGGAAGCCGCGAAACTACGGCAGGCTGCAGCCGTCATTTCGGCAGTTGGACGCGAGATTTCAAGAGAAGTTGGACAGGGTATGCGCATCCGATTCTGACGCAACTTGTTCATCTAATGGGCCTCAGTATTTACGCGACGAGCGGTCTTCATAGTTCGCCTCGGCTGAAGTCGTATCAATACGTCGCCGACACTTTTAGCCTCATCTTTATCACTATTATTGTTTGTTTTTTCGCGCGACTACTTCTGGATACTCTTTCGCTCTAACTGCTGCCGGATTGCCGTTCTTGTCTCGGCAATAACGTCGACAACCGTACCACCAGAATATGCCGCCTCGGGCGGCCTCTTGTCCCAGAGTTTGCCCGCTTCATAAACGGCAACATAGTCCCAAACGATAGAGTCGTGATCCGCTTCGCCCATCGAATGAGAAACGAGACGAGGCTTATCCCAATACTGCGAGACTCTCGGGTCAGAAATCCGTTTGAGCGAGGAAGTCGAGGGCGCGAACAAGTCCGACGGCAGCACGGGCTCCCAAATCACAAAAACTCTTACGTCAGTTCCACGCTGTTCGGCGAGTAGGTTTTCGAATGCGGAGGCCCCCCGCAAACAGACTGGTCAAGTCGGTGAAAGCATTACGATCACGCGCACCGAATTGGCAGAGCCATTGAAAGAGTCTTTTAGTGACGAGAAGTTGGTATCGTTTAGCCGAACCAACGGTGCTTGGCCGTTGGGAACCGTGCTTCCACCGTAGAGGTAATAACCGACCAAGCCTAAGCCGATGACCACAATCGCGAGAATGATGAGGAGTCGTCGTTTCACCAGTTGCATCTCCTAGATTGGCAAGAACGGCACGAGATAAGGAAAGACCAGGAGGATTAGCACCAGCGCGGTCACGACCCACAGAAAAACAACTTGAAATCTGCGACGCCTCGGTGGTGCGCACGCTTCATCCGGTCCACAACCTTTCTGCGGCCGGTAGGTGAAGTAGAAGGCCGCACCCAATGAGATCACCGTCAGTCCAATGAAATAAGGGCGATACGGAGTGAGCGCAGCAGCGAACGCTAGACCGGACGCTCCCAGAAACGAGAGAGCTAGGGGAAACACACAACAACTCAACGGCAGAACAGAAAAGAATGCCGATAGTACCGAAACGCCGTTTGCTACTCCGCTCCGCGAGACTTTCATAACTTTATGGTTGGTAGAGTAGAACTACTTAGTTGACGCAAGTAGCTCCTTTAGCTTCGCTTCAAAGTCACTCTTATTCAACATAGGAGCCTTCGTCAAACCACCCAACTGATGCATCCAGAACGCCGGCGTTGGCGTCGCCTTGTTCCACTCTGCACTTGACCCGTACAAGAAGTAGACGTCCCAAGCAGTGCGATTAATCCCCAGCGCCTTACCCCAATCCTCTCCAGTTAGCCGACCACCGTCCCAATAATAGCTGAGTCGCTGATCGCTAAACTCGTTCGACCGAGTTTGCGCCCAGCTTCGACTGTCGCCGGGAAACATTGGCAACCAGACTATATAGACACGCACACGATCGTCGGGAACATTCTTGAGCACACTCTGCATGTCTGCGAATCCCCGCCGACACGCCGGACAGATTGGCGAGAGAAGCGCAATCAACTTAACCTTACCGGAATCCTGCTGGAGTCTCTGCTTCAACTGGTCCGAACTGCTTAGATCCTGCATCGGCGAATCTGCAGGGCCTCTGCCAGTTCCCGTAGTCACTAAGGCAACCGCAATCAGTGCTATGGCGGCAAAGGCTAATCGACGGATCATTCTTCTGTGACGCATATGACCTCCCTCAAAACCCAACTCAATCAGATACAAAGAAGTCTACACTCTGGAGTTGAGTCGAGAGTCAAGGAGAATCTTTCTGGCTACCACCGCTCGTGAAAAGAGCACAGATACCGGCCACGGCAAATAGCGCCAGACCAACGAAGACCTGTGGTTGAGCCATCTGAAATACCGCCACCCCAAACAGTAGTGCGAAGCTTGCATTCGTCAAAACGCATAGGGCTCGAACCACCCGGTCGGCTGCGCGAATCACCGCCACATTAAGAAAACCCGCTAGGATGATCGCCATACCGGCCCCTACGAACCACATCGCATCCATGTCAAAGTGACCATAGTTAAAGGGCGTGAATCCGATATGAAGACATCCGAGCGCGATGATCAGACCGGTGATGATCTTATGCAACAGTCTCATGCAATTACTCAGTCACTGAAAACTCTTGCTTCAATCGCTTAGCAGTCCGGTTAACTTCACCGAGACAGCATACTCCGGATGGATTTTGAGTTTCACAAGCACAAAGTCCTTCACGAATGAGACTGGAAATCGTATCGGGAATGGTGGTCTTTCCTGTCTTCGAAATCTCATTGCGAAAATGGCTCTCGTCAAAGCCAAAGCAATAACAAACCGGAATCGGATCTGAGCTGGCCTTCACTCCTACCACCACTCGCAAATCATCGGTAGTGAACACCCGAGTACCGTGCTCTTCGAAATAAACTGTGGGGCACTCATGAATTGCGCAAAAACGATATCTGCCGCTCAAGGCTTGGTCTAGCAGCTCAGCGTTAAGCATTAACAACACCGTCTTTCGTGAGACCGGTGTTCCCTGGTCTCCACAGGCCCGGCAGCGTTCTGGCACACCTTCGTTCACTGCGTTTGGCTCGCAGTTGGAATCAACGGCTGGTTCTTCTTTGGTGCAACAATCAATAATCATCTGAGTAGTTTCTTAACTTCCTGAGCGAACACTTCGCCATCGAACTTGTTCTTCGGATCGACGCCCCATAGTTGATGCATCCAATAGCTCGGCGCAGGTGGCTGGTCCTTCCATTCAGCTTCTGGTGGAAACAACAAATAAACGTCCCAAGCTCTTGCGTACTCGCTTGAGCCAACCATCTTGGTAGGTAAGATCGGCTTGTACTCTTCAACCAACTTGTCTTGCCCGTCCCAATAGTGAGTGATGCGTTCATCGGGCAGTCGCTTCATTGCCTTGGGCACCCAGCTCTCGGAATCGCTTACCCGTATAGGGACCCAGACTGAATAGACACGTACTCTGTCATCTTTGATCTGGTCAAGAACTTTGCTTTCGACTTCGGAGGCCCCCCGAAGACACCCGGGTCAAGTAGGCGAAAGGATCAATAGCACCCGGACTTTGCCCTTGTCGTTGTTGAAGCGGTCGCGCAGTTCATTAAGATCACTGCTATAGCTGGCCTTCGGCGGCGAACCCGACTTTTTGGTGCACGCTCCGACGAACAGCAACGACGTCAGAACAAGTACGCCTAAGCCAGCCCTGTGAAGAAATCGCTTCTGAGTCATTGGCCAGTCTTTAGACCTTCGTCTGTTTGCCGCCAGCCACCACGGGGCAACAGGCGGAATCGCCATGCTGGTTTAGTTCGGCCTCGCACTTCAATAGATGTCGGGCCAGGACGCGGCGAAAACCTTTCATGGCTTTTAGCCGATGATCGAGTTCCGTCAACTTCCGCTGAAGCAGCTCACGCACTCTCCGACACTCCGCCGCGCCGCCTGTTGCTAAGAGACCCTTGATCTCTTCAAGCGAGAATCCGAGATCTTGCGCCTGCTTGATGAAGCGAACTCGCTCAATGTGTTCGAGCGCGAAAAGTCGAAAGCCCCCAGAAGATCGTGCAGGTCGCGGTAAGAGTTTCACCTTTTCGTAATAACGCAGAGTGTCGATGCTTACACCTGCGCGTTTCGCCACCTCGCCGATTTGGAGCCCATTGTTCATAAGAGTGTTCCGACCGTATCAGTATAAACTCTGGAGCCAAGTCCAGAGTCAAGCCGAGGGGCTCGTGAGTGCGTCTATCGAGGCATGAGAATGAATCCGAGGCGGATTCTAGTGCGAAGAAGCGTCGCCGGTTGTACGTCGCCGTGCACGTTCAAGCCGCTGATACAGTGAGGTACGGTCTATGCGTAACAATCGCGCGGCTTGACTGTGATTTCCCGTAGTCGCAAGCAATTGTTCGTAGAGACTAATAAGTGTTCGATCGAGAAACGCTTCAAGAGAATCGTTCTCGTGATACAAAAGAGGAACCTGTGCTCTCGCTCCTGCCAAGTGACCGTTAGGAAGCGCGCGCCGAGCAGCCTCAGCCGTGATCAAATCGCCGTCCATGGTTGTTGCGACGAGCTTTTCCACTACATGCCTCAGCTGACGCACATTTCCTGGCCACGGGTAGTTCGACAATACCGGAATCGCCTCTTTCTCAACTGTTCGTTTGCGAGAGCACTTAGATCTCTTCTCCGCCTCGCACAAAAAGTGATCGATCAGGAGTGGAATATCAGACACCCTTGTTCTCAGCGGCGGAGTGTTGATTGCTAACACGGCGATCCGATAGAAGAGGTCTTCACGGAATCGGCCAGCTTGGAGTTCAAGAGCAAGGTTGCGGTTCGTCGCAGTTATTACGCGCGCATCAACATGCGTTTCTGAACGAGCCCCCACTGGTCTAATCGTGCCTTCCTGGAGAACGCGCAACAGTTTGACTTGAGATGCGGCAGACATCTCGCCGATTTCATCAAGGAAGATTGTTCCTTTGTGAGCTGCCTCGAACAGTCCCTTCCGCTTCTCATTCGCGCCGGTAAATGCGCCGCGCTCGTAGCCGAACAACTCTGATTCAAGGAGCGTCTCTGTCAGGGTTCCACAGTTAACGGATACAAAAGGATTCATTGCACGGGCGCTCTGGTCATGGATTGCTCGCGCCACGAGTTCTTTTCCGGTCCCTGACTCTCCAAAGATAAGGACGGTCAAGTCACAGCGAGCCGCCGTACCGATCTCGTCAAGAAGGGCATCAATCAGCGGCGATTCGCCGACAATGCCTCCATTAAATAGCGAGAACTGCGAACTCACTGGTGCTTTCTCCCCAATGTCAGGCGAGTCACGCCTATTTTGCGGGTGGTCTGTCTTCCTAGACGGGAAAACTGGACAGAAATCCCACTTTGAGGAAAAATAGTCGCCTCTTGTGCCGGTGGGTTCGCTTCCGAACCTGCAAATATTTTTGATCGAGGCTGGGATTTCTGGCCGAGTCTCCCGTCTAGAACGAATGTAGCGGATTTCCAGATTGAATCTGAGAGAAGCACAGTCGTCTCTGTGGCTCCTCTCTCCAAAACAACCCATGCGACCTAGGGACAAAACCCGGACGTCCAGACTGGTTTTTACCTTTGGCTGGCCTAACGGAATATGGGCCATGTTGATGGTCGTGTTCCTAGTGGTTGGTCTTGCCCAAGCCCAAGCGCAGTCCAATGCTCCAAGCAAGGATATTGAATCATTAGGTGTTCCGCCTATCCCATCGTCCATTGCTGGCGATGTTCGACCGTATGCAGGCATCTATGGATTGCCGATAGCTGGTTGGAATCCCACGAAGCGTGAGATCTGGTTGAAGGGCCTCTCAAGCGTCACTTGGATCTCTCGCGTCGCAAGCCCTGGCGCCACACCCGAAACTTCGTCGATTTATATTCGAACAAGCGGGATCTATGACATTTACTTTCAACCCCAAGGCGAGTACTTGGCGTACACGCGTGACGCGAACGGCGACGAGTCTTTTCAGCTGTACCTCTATAAGATCGGTTCAGGTCAATCAACACTACTGTCAGATGGAAAGTCGAGGAACACTGAACCGGTCTGGTCCAACTCAGGAGACAAGATCGTCTACAGCTCAAGTCCTTCCGGGACAGAAGGCGTAAACCTACGCGTTCTCAATCCCTTTGACGCTAAGACCGATCGGCTCTTCGCGAAGTCCTCCGGTAGCTATTTGAAAGCGTACGACTGGTCGCCGGATGACAAGAGCATTGTGTATTGCGATTTCACTTCCAACACAACAAGTACGCTTTGGATAGCCGACGCCGAGACTGGAAAAAACAGGCTGCTTTCCCCGCCTTCAAAGAATCTTGAACTCTACGACTTTCCGCAATTCAGCAAAGACGGCAAACGCGTTTATGTGGTGACTGATCATGATTCTGACTTTCGCCGGCTGGCCTACATCGACATTTCATCTGGCAAGATCGATTACGTCCCTTCGCCTGCTCAATGGGATGTTGAGGATTTCCAGATCGCCCCTGACGGAAAGAACGTCGCATTCATTACTAATGAAGATGGGATTTCAAAGCTTCATCTGACCGATTTGGCTACCAGTAAGGAACTTCCGGTGGGTCAAATTCCTATTGGCATCATCTCTGATATCAAGTGGCGAAGGGATTCGAGCGAACTGGCATTCAACTTGAAGTCTCCAACCACACCAAATGACGTTTACTCGCTCAATGTTCAAAGTGGAGTCGTAGAACGCTGGGCCAAGAGCGTAACCAACGGAATCGACACTTCTAAATTTGCCCAACCACAGCTAATTCATTGGAAGACATTCGATGGCCGTAGTCTTTCGGGTTTTCTCTACCGACCTCCTTCAAGGTTCACCGGCAAACGACCTGTCATCATCGATATTCACGGCGGGCCAGAGGAACAATACCGTCCTGCCTTTGGCTATACGGATAACTATTTCTTGAACGAACTTGGCGTCGCGAAGATCTATCCGAACGTGCGCGGCTCTTCAGGCTACGGTAAGGCTTTCCTGATATTGGATAACGGCATGAGGCGCGAAGACGCCGTCAAGGACATCGGCGCCCTACTGGACTGGATCAAAACTCAACCTGATTTAGATAGCGAGCGAGTCTTAGTTCAGGGTGTTAGTTATGGAGGCTACCTCGCACTCTCAACCGCAGTCACTTACGCCGATCAAATCCGAGGGGCGATTTCAGAAAGCGGCATCTCTAATCTCGCGACCTTTGTCGAGCGTACAGAGGGTTGGCGACGTGACCTGCAACGTGCTGAGTTTGGCGACGAACGCGATCCCAAGGTAAGAGAATTTATGGACCGAAGCTCGCCGCTCAACAATGCGGCACGAATCAAGAAACCGTTGCTGATTATTCAGGGCCAGAATGATCCACGCGTTCCGGTGGAGGATGCCAACAAACTCGTGGGAGGAACGAAGGATCGAATACCTGTTTGGTACATCCTGGCTAAGGATGAAGGCCACAGCTTCATGAAGCAATCCAATCTGGATTATCGACTACACGCAACAATAATGTTTGTAAAAGAGTTCTTGCTCAAATAGGCCCGACGTAACCCGCCGTAGCTTTTATCGCGGCATTAACCAAGGAGAGAAGCGATGCTCAGAATAAGAAGATACTTGCCCATTCTTGTCTTTGTCGGTTTCATCGCTCTGACGATGGTCCCGACCGTATTGGCCGATGGCAGCGGCCCTCAAGGGGGGTCCAACTCGGGGAGTCACCCGCCGCCGCCACCGCCACCACCAGGCGGAGGCTTTTTGGAGTGGCTCATTTGGCTGATTATGATGCTTTTCTACTGAAGAGCTGCACTTCCCAGTTTCCAGCGCAGAGCTAAGACTCCCAGCTGATTGCTCTGCGCTGGAGATTGGCTGTCTTCTCATCGATTCGACATGAAGGCCCGTCTACGCGTTTTCGCAATCTGTCCAATCTTGCTGGTCGCGGCTGGTCAAGCCCTTGCGCAGGAAATCAATAATGGACGGGATTTGGCTGGTGCACTTTGTCAAGTTCAAGCGACTAAACAATCGGCTGACACGCTCTTAACAAAATATCCGCAATTAGTAGACAGCCGGTTGTGGGAGGACCTAACGCGTCGCGCAGCCGTCGCATACTACCGGGAATCCCCAGAGCGGTCCTTTAAGATATATGACGTATCCATACAAGTTGCTACCAAGCTCGGTGACCCAAAGCTATTAGCTAACACTTACTACAACCTAGCTCGCACTTTTTCCGGCGTGAATCAGCCTGATCAAGCGATCGAGTCTTACCAAAAAAGCCGACAGTATTTTGAGCAGGCAGGACTGAGACGAGATCTCATCTACGTCCTCGCGGATCTGGGCGTCATCTACCTAAATAAGGAAGACTATCAAAGAGCCAAAGAGTATTCAGAGCGGAGTATCCTGATAGCTGATTCGGCGAAGTCTTCAGACGTTCCCGCTGCTTCGTACCCTGATAATTTCGGTCGAGCGAGGGCTTTACAAACGCTCGGTGAAATGGATTTACATTTCGGCGACCACGAAGCTGCGATCGCAAAGTTGGAACAAGCGTTGGGCCTATACCAGGAATTGAATAGTCAGAGTTCGAACTACAGTTACTATATCGCGGCCGTCTACGCAGCACTCGGTCGGGTCTATCCTGAGATTGGAGAATACGCCCGCGCTCTCTTCTACTTAAACCAGGCTTTGGATCTCGCTAAAGTCTCCTCTAACCAAAACTCAATCGCATTAATCCTCAACAGCATCGGCTACCTTTATTTGGAACAGGAGGACTACTCACAAGCGAAGGAACACTTTGACCGAAGCCTGAAGATCTACCTCATTGCAAAGAATCAGGTAGAGGCTTCACGAGTGCTCTTGAACCTCGGCGTAGTTGAACAAAGACAAGCCCATTCCGATGCAGCCTTGACTCAGTTCAAGGAAAGCCTTTCAGCGGCGAAAGCAAGTCAAAATACCGACGTTCAGATCGCTGCAGGTGAGGGACTCGGCGTAGTACTGACTGCGAAAAGGAATCTAACTGAGGCTTTAGACATTTTGAACGAGAGCCTAACTACCGCGAAGCAGACCGGAAACAAAACGAGAGAGATCGAACTAAGTTGGCGTAGCGCTCAAACACTCTACGAAATGGACAACTTTGGCGAGGCCGTGACGCGTAGTGCAGCTGCCGTTTCGCTGGCCCAGTCCGTCCATCTCCCCAAGCTCGAATATCTTGCGACTACTACTCTTGGTGAGATTTATGCTGCACAGGGAAAATTCGAGCTCGCAAAAGAAACGCTGATCAGAGCAACCCAACAACTCGAAAGATTACGAGAACAAGTCGCGGGCCGTGAAACCGCGTCGCAGCTGTATTTTGAAAACAAGCTTACTTCCTATCATGGACTTGTCGACATCCTTGCGCAGCAAGAGAAACCAACTGAAGCACTGCTCTATGCTGAAAGAGCTAAGGCTCGCGTCTTACTCGACGTGGTTAGTGGCAGTAAGATCGATTTCTCGAAGAGTTTGACACCGGCTGAAAGAGACCAACAGCTTCGTCTTAACCGAAACATCGCCGACCTAAACGAACGCGCTAAGCGTTCTGTCGGTCCCGTCGGAGATCCACTTTATTCGCAGTTGGACACCGCGCGACTTGAATACCAGGCTTTTCAGGATTCTATCTACATAACGCATCCCGATCTGAGAAGGCGAAGCGGTCGCACTACTGAGTTAAGCGCTGCCGACATTCGGGATTTGAGTGCTACCGACACAGCTTATCTAGAGTACGTCGTAACCAGAGGAAAGGTCTGGCTGTTTGTCCTGACCAAGGACTCGCCGAACAGTGCTGCGGAGGTTAGGAGTTATCAACTCGGAGTTGAACCACGCGAGTTGCTCAACAAGGTCAATCTGTTTCATGACAGGCTAGCTAATCGACATCCTGATTACGCAAGCTTGGCGCTTGAGTTGTATCGCTTGTTACTCAGCCCTGCCGAAATGCATCTGCGGCATTCCACCCTTTGCATAGTTCCCGACAGCTTCTTGTGGAACCTTCCCTTCCAAGCGCTGATGACGAAAGACGGGCACTTTCTTATCGAGGACCACTCGCTCTACTACGCGCCTTCCTTGAGCGTATTGCGTGAAATGAAAAGGAAGAGTTCGATTATTGAGAGCTCTGATTCGTCACTGATCGCTTTCGGCAATCCGGTGATTGGGAAAGACGAGCAACGCAACGAGGAACTGTGTCCGCTGCCGGAAGCAGAGGCTGAAGTGAAATCAATTGCGAGTTCTTTCAACCCAACCCATAGGAAAGTCCTCATTGGAAGAGAGGCGACTGAGAAAACTTTTCGCTCCTTGGCATCCACATACTCAACGATTCATCTCGCGACGCATGGAATCATTGACAATAGACAGCCACTGTACTCACATCTGCTGCTAACAAAATCCGAAGGCGATCCAGAGAATGATGGTCTCTTAGAAGCAAGGGAGATAATGAATATGCGCCTCCAAGCGGATCTCGCGGTCCTTTCTGCTTGTGAAACCGCGAACGGAACGATTAGTCCCGGTGAAGGTGTGGTCGGGATGTCGTGGGCCTTCTTTGTAGGCGGTACCCGCTCGATGCTCGTAAGTCAGTGGAAGGTAAATTCCGCAAGTACTTCTCAACTGATGACGAGCTTCTACCAACAGAACAAGACGACGAAGAAAGCAACTAGTCTTCAGCAAACAGCTCTCAGCCTTTTAAAGGATCGATCTTACAGACATCCGTTCTATTGGGCGGGATTTATCCTGCTAGATTCAAGGCCTTTGGAATAAGATTCCACTAGTAATGTTGATTGGTATCGACTTAAGCCGTATTGTTAAGAACTGGCGCTTTGAGTGGTCACCACGAATGCCGGTGATGTCAACCAATAGTTCTTATTTCACTCGTCCCTGTTCTTACGGTGCCGCTAGCCTGTAACCCTCAAACTATCCATGAATTCTAGCGATATAGGAGGACGTCAAGTCTTTATTTGGATGGAAGCTCAGGCTGAAGATTTCATTACTTATCGGGAAGGCCACGATCATCGGAAACAACTCTCGCCAAGCTTTGTCCTCCCGGTCGTAAATCGGCCTAAAGCTCGTGAAGTGATAGAAAATCCGTTTGGTCCTCAAAACGTATAGTAGAACGGTTGATAGCGTAATTTTCCCAACAAGACGCATAGCTAAAACAAGTTAGTTAATTTTTCCTCAAGCTCGCTAAAAACCACTTTCGCCTGTGCCAATTCCATTGATTCTGAGGGTTGCAACTGTAAGTGCATCGAGCTCGATTGACTGGTGTATATCCATTCATGCTGGCTCTCTCACTCTTGCTAGCCGCTTTATGAATGATGGAATACACTGGAGTACCTTCACCGATCATTTGTGAGCTGTTGTCATTTAGAAGTTAATTTGTCCGAATATCAAATTCTCATGGAAAAGAAAAAACAGACTCTCTACAACTTCGTGAGCCTCCGAAGTCCACAATCGGTTACTAGCAAAGAAAAAGATTTTCGCTTTATCGAAATTCCATGCTATGAAACCGAATCCCGCGCAGATGATTTGACCTGTGAAACCCTGGCAGACTTGATCAATAAGGAGTCCGGCATCACAGGCCCAAAAGAGGCCGAAGGCCCGCTATGCTGCCCGCCGAGTGAAAATGAAAGTGACCTAACATCGTTTACCGGACAGGCTCATTATATTTCCGAGAACAGATCGGAAATCGATTATTACCATCTGATGGGCTTGCATTCGAGCGGTTTCACGAACATAGGCGATAATCTCGCTACCCTGCTTTTTGTCGAGTTCGTCAAGAAGGTAAACGCTGATGATCCTAAGGATTTTGAACTTAAGGAAAAGATCGGCAATTGGCTGGTGCTTTGGAATTTGCGGAATAATCTTTGCGAATTAGAGCGAAGAGTCGAACGCGAAAAAGCGCTAAAAGAAGCCGAGGACGCGAGGCACAACAGAATTTCATTCGGGGAGGCTGGTTCTAAACGAAAGTTTATGATAGATGCCGCAAGGCCGCATATCCAACAACTGCTCAATGCCACTATCGTCGCGCCTAAAGAGGAAATCGCCGTCCATACAACGAACGGCTCGGTGAGCAACAAGGAGACAGTAAAACTTGAAGAAAACGGTCCGGTCAAAACAAAGGTTGTGAGGAGTTTGGCCTCCCGAAGCGCTAGTTTTGTGCCGAGCAAAGAGCTAAACAAAAAGCACGAAATAAAGCTGGCAGCCTTCAGATTAAATACTCTCCAACTTAACGATGAGGACAATCGTGTACTCGCGCGTGTACTCGCGAACACGATATTAGAGAACACAGATTTTGCGAAAACAACGACTTTTTTCGCCGGTTCGCCTTTGGACATCGCATCGGGCATATCGACTCGTGGCGTTAAAGCCAGCATGTCAGAGAATGCCGACAATTTTAATCTGATTCCAAGTTTTGAGCCCCCTATTGAAAACAATATAGCTCCTGTCAGCGCTATAGTTAGAATAAAGGCCAACAGCGAATACGTCTTTTCGGTAAAAACGGCCACGGTTAAAGCCGTCCATGATATTTGGTACCTCGAACTGTCGGATATCGGAAACCTAAAGAACGAAGGAGGCTGCGTTCTGATCGAGCTGACGTTTGCCAACGGTCACACCTATTCCACCTTCATTCCGATAAACACGTTACTTTCGGGGGCGGGCGAATTGTTTGACGGGAAAGCTATTCCTTTTTGCTCAAGTTTTGAGCCCAAGGCGACGGATGAATACGAAAAGGACGAGAAGGGAAACCCAACTGAGAAGAGAATAACGGAATGGTGGTTGAACCTTACAGGCATTGGTTTGCCCGAAATCGGGCCGGCAACGATCCAGGTCTATTTAAAGAACAACGGCGATAGTTATCCGGTTCCCGAAATTAACCAAGTGCTAACAAAACCCATTTCAATTTATCTCAAAGACTTTCCAAGAAATCCTATTTTCCTCGATGACTATACGGTTTCTGTTCTCATTGCCTTTGGGACTGGAGGAACCTATGTAAGCTTGCCTTACAGAATCAAATTTACCGGCGATAACTCAGAAGCTTGCAGTTTTCTTATTCGTGACAGCGGTTACGATGCGTACGGCAAAACGTATACGCCGAAGAGCGTTGGGATAACGCAGCTGGGCGTTGCGGATTATCAACGCGTTGTGTCGCACGTCATTAGATATGAAGCAGCAGAGGTTGCACATATCGAGAATCTGATGGCCCGCGAGTACAAGGAAAAGGTAGTAACAAAGGAGCATATTACCGAGGTCACTGACTTTGAAAGCCTCGAAACAGAAACCGAAAAACTTAACGACTCTACCAGTGCCGAGCGATTTCAGATGCAGACGGAGATCGCCAAGATGCAACACGAAGATAATAAAAACTCGCTGGATGCCCGCCTATCGTACAACAGCGGCACCGGTACATCGCTTGACATCAATTATGCAAACTCAACCGCGACCAGCAGAGAGGAGAGTAATAGACAAGCGACTACAACAGCGAAAGAATTAACGAATCGGGCGATGGAGCGAATCGTTTCGAGAATAAAAACCGAGCGCACGCAAAAGGTTACTAACCGATTAATGGACGTTGCCAAGCAGGGCTTTGATAACAGAGGCAGCTCCGACCACGTTTCCGGCGTTTATCGTTATGTGAACGCCATTTACAAAAACGAAATTGAAAGCTATGGCAGGCGGCTCGCTTACGAGTTTGCCATTCCCGAGCCCTCAAAGCTTTACCGCCTCGGCATGGCAGCGAACGCTGAAACGAATAACTTGGAAACCATGAAGAAGCCTATTGATCCTAGAACAATCAGGCTAGACCCCGTTAACTATCCCGACAGGTATCTCAACTGGGATCAAATAGACATAGCAAATTACCTGATCATTGCGGGGGGTTACAATGCAGATGTAACGCCTAGTCCAGAGGAAACAAAGATCGGAACAGTGACCGCTTCCGGCGGTTCTCCAGTCGAGGTAACTGTTGCTGATGGCTATCTTGCTGAGGGATGTGTTTGCTCGATCGGATACTCCAGAAATGATGTTCCAGGCTTGACTCAACCTGATTACGATTTGTGGTTGAACGCCAGCGTTGAAGGAATTCCCGTAGTGGACAAGGATACGCATTCATCGGCCCTCCGGAGTGCCTCATCGAAAACGGTAGTAAGCAACACCATAGCGTTCGCGCCCGCCATTCCAGGCAAATTCTCACTAATCTTCAATAAGTCGAGATACATTGATATCGGCGGGATAACGATTGTCTTCAATCAGGCGATAGATAGGAATTCCGATCTATTTAAGAAGTGGCAGCGTGAGGTATTCAAACAAATTGTCGATGCCTACGAGAAACAAATTGATCAATACCGAGAAAAAGTTTCAGCAATCAAACAGGCGGCAAAGGGAACCTATGAGGCAAATCCATTAAATTACCGTCAGATCGAACAGACGATTCTCAGAATGAATTGTATTTCCTATCTGATGGCACCTTATGGGATGTTTCAAAACAGAAATTTTGGAAAGCAGGATTTGTACAAACAGTATGACCCGGATCCAACAAAAGAATTTGAGTCAACCCGCGTAAATCGAGCAGACGACTCGGGCTTAGACGAGTACGCCGCGTTCGTAAAATTTCTCGAGCAGGCTTTTGAGTGGAATATCATGAGCTATAACTTCTACCCGTTTTATTGGGCGGGAGAGGACTCGTGGAAAACGTTGTATCAGGCCGATTATGATGATCCGATTTTTAAGAGTTTCATGCAGACCGGCATGGCGCGGGTCGTCGTCACGGTTCGGCCCGGCTTCGAGTTCGCCGTCCTGCTTTACATGATAACTGGCAAAATTTGGGCAAACGGACACGTACCGGTTTACGACGATCCGCTTTACGTCTCGATGGCCAATGAACTAAAAGATCCGCCATACACGATAGCCGACCATTGGGAAACTGTCCTACCGACCAACCTCATCGCTCTCCAAAGATCAGGCGCCATAGTTAATGCTCATGGCTTGCCGAATTTTGAGCATAAAGAGGATAACAAGTATGACAATTTTGACAGCCAAAGCGCTCAGTTCAACCCGATCATAAAAAACGATGAAAGGATTTTGGCAACGAAGAAACGCAGCTGGTGGGCTAGGTTAGCAGGTAAATAAAGCGCGACAAAAATCCAGAGCATATGACGTCAAACAACAAATCACCTTTCGATTACAGCCCATTCCGGAAATGGGCATATGAAGTTGACCAATCTTCGACAGAAAAGAAAACTAAGATTACCTTTGAGAATTGCGAAATAAATGACGGTGTTTGCCTTATTAGTTTTGACCTCCGCATTAATGAGTATCAACCAATGTTTGGGCACGTGTTTCTCAAAGCCAAGCTGCGTGAGGTCGAGCAAATTATTTATTCCATCAAGATTAATTTTAGTAGCCAGAATTATCAGTTAAAAGTACCGGTCAGTCTTCTTCACAAATATGCTGAACTAATAGTTAACAACGAATTGAATTTATATTTGTTGGCGATTATTGAAAATACGGAGTCCTTGTCAAAACTTTTCAAGGTAACTGTTCCATCATCCGATCCTAACGTTTTTTACGCGACGAGAATTTTGGATAGGATTAGGCGAGGGGTCGTTGGGAAATCCTTTGATTCGGATCTGACGCTAGCGAAAATAATTCGAGGTGAGAAAGTGTTTGCCCTAGATCCAAAAAAGGTTTTCGTTCAGATTTTTCCCATATTGGATGTCATTACGGCTCAGGCCGAAGTTGACGGGTACGAAAAAATGGTCGTTGGCAGTTTTATTAGGGAACCGAAACCTGAACATACTAAGGGTCACCCCGAAGGCAGGTGTATCGACATTAACTTGCGGCTAAAAGGGAATAATGAATCAACCCTGAATTTTGGCAAAAATAACGCGGATGCTCTTGAGCTAGTTACCTATATTTTGAACATAATAAAAAAGGCTCGCCCCGCAATAAAATCCGAAATTGGGTTTGGCCTACCCTGGCAAGATGGCTTTCTAGAATTCAACACAGGAGTAAAGTTTCACACGACACCAAAACCCAAGTTCCTAAACACCGACCTAGAACAGCTAGTCCGTAGTATTAGTAATAACGTTTTTCCAGACATTGATAACCATTTGCACATCCAGGTTGATAAAGTTGTTTTTCCGATAGGAAAATAGCAGCACTGCCATCGTCGGCGCTCTAGCTGAGCCAACTCACACACCGTTCGAGGCTGCGCCTCTGGTAGTTCCAATACCAAAAATGAAGAAAAGAAAGAGAAGATTAAGCGAGTGAGTCAACGATCATTTAAGTGACCAACCTTTAATCTCTTGTCGCAGCCTCCTAATGAGCACAACGTTAGGATTGTGTTTAAGTACTAAGCGGAACTCATCATCAGCTTTATCCCTAATGCCGGTTCGTGCATAAAACCAACCAAGCGCTAGATGTGAGCGAGTTCGCTTTAGCTGATTTAGCTGCGCGAGATCACGGGCGGATAGGACTTGGAATTTCATTTCGGGGGCCGATGACCCAGGTGAAGTTATTTCCTTTCCGTCAACAACTGCCGTTACTGTCCAAGCGTAAAGATCGCCTCTCTTAAGAGGATTCGTAGCGGTCCACACTCTACTGTCGGGCCGCAACGTCTCACTCTTAGTGATTATTTGTCCAGCTGCGTTTGTGACATAGACAGTATATGCGGTTGCGCCTTGCATGCTGTTCCACTTGAAGACCGGGCGATCGGACACAATTACCGTTCGCGTTGGAAAAATCAATTTGAATGGCTGATTAGAATTGCCTCCTCTCAGACCCGTTGGCTGGCCGTTCAGCTCTCTCAGAATTGACGGCCGATCAATTTTCCCAGACAAGACGACTTGCGCTATCTCATTTCGCCTCTCCGGCGCTACATCATCCAATCCTTCTATCCTTCCGCTTTTGTCTATTGTGATAGTTCGGCCTTGATCTTCTAGGACTATTGCTTCTGCGCTACTTGGTGTCTCGACCGGCGATTCACTCGGTAAAGCAATCGGAGACGACACGTTACTCGCTACTGCGGGCGTGGATCCGGGCGTTGGCGACTGTGCTTGCTGATTGTTCGTTCTTCGGGTTAGCAGTAAAGCGGTGCCGACTAGTAACAGGATTACAACCATCACTGCAGCTGCTGAGTAGGCTGGTCTCCATCTCATAATAGGCAACCACTTAAGCCTCGATGACGGTTTGGCTGTCGGTCTCGCCTCGCTTGGTGCATAAGAGACTGATATCTCAGGAGCAATTTGTTCGCGAAAGGCTAGGAAGCTTCGGACATCCTCCTTGCAAGTCGGACAGCCTTGAACATGGGCTTCGACTAATCCACGATCGGTCGCGTCCAACCTGTTTTCCGACAGAGCTACAAGTTGTTCGTAGTCCAGGTGTTCATGTCGTAACCAGAATTCGGGAGACAGTGAGAAGCTAAGATTCGCTGTTCCCCGTTGGCGTCGGAGAGTCGAGACGAACTCCGCCTGACAGTCCGGGCATTCCGTCAGGTGCCCGGCAACATTTGTAAGTTCGGTCTCTGATAAATTCCGCACGCTGAACCGCTCCAATTTCGATTCGGATATGTGTGTAGTCTTGTCAGTCTCGGCCATACTATCTCTCTCACTTGTCTTAGACGGGAGTAAGTCCCTGAAATCTCACTGGCGCTAACCTTATTTTTCGCCGGAAAATGGCAGCAATCCCTTTTTTAAGCGCTGAAGCGCACGAGAGCGCCACCTCCATATCTGTCCTCGCGTTGTTTTCAGTTCTGCGGCAATGCCTTCGTCGTCCATTGGCATCCTGGACCAAAGTCCCACAATTGTTTCAGTCGGACGGTTGAGTTCTTGCGCGAGTTCGCGAAAGGTGACCACTTCGGCCTCAAGCAAGACCGTGAACAGGTCCCTACCGCTTTGATCCTCAAAGCCAAAGCAGAAGACATCTCGTTGTTGGGTGGATAATTCCCGCAATGCTTGCCAAAGGCCGCGAAGCAAGGCTTGTTCTTCCAGACGAGAACCGGTTGTTAGGGTATTGGCTGCGATTTGCGCTTCGACATACTTCTGATTACCTTCATCAAAGGACTCGTCTGGAACATCCTTCACGTCAAGCAGCATCGCGACGGCGTTAACCAGCCTATCAAGTTCTACGGGACTGCCTACCCACCGAAATAGTTCAGCCACAATTCTTGTGAGTGCGACCTGTTTGATGTCTTCACTGTGAAATCGGTTCGAGCGAAAGTCCGCTATCATCTCCTCGATATCAAACAACCGCTTCTGAGAAGATTCCGACTGACTGGTGTCCCGCCACACCGCAAATCCGCTTAGCGTTTCACTCTCAGTTTTCCAAACGGCGAAATCACGATGATGTGTTAAGAGAAAGCGAAGGTTATTTTTGAGTCGCGCTCGTGCTGGTGATTTTGTGCGCAATATATCGTGGCAAGCGTTCGCAGCAATCCGCTCTAGGTACTGTTTCAGATTCTGGATGTCGGTCTTGGCCGAAGGATTTCTTAGATCGTGCAATGTCTGCACAACCTTGGCTATGATCTCTTGAAAGAGGTCTTCTGCATCTTGATTGTGGGGATTTACACCGCGTTGATCTACATGAAAGCCAAGCTTCTGCCTCAGAGCATGTCTCACAATCGGCACCGCATGGATCAATAGAAGCTCGTCGAGGTGTTGTTGCCTCTCCGACTCGTCTGCAGCTTCAAGATATGGCAGCAAGAGTTGGTCCATGGAGTTTGGGCTAAAGTCTGCGCGAAAAGGGCGTCAGATTCAAAGTTCTAATGACATGAGTTCAGGTCATCGTTTGAACCTAATCCGCAAGATGCGAAAGCCTTTCGAGTAAGGTACATGCCATTGCAGGTTGTGCATAATCGTCGACCCGCGCCTGCCTCCCCGGTGGGCGTAGCGGTTACGTGGGGTGAGGACACGTAGCCTGAGGGCGGGTTTGTGGGAGGCCTCCGCCCGTTTTCGTTTTTGATGGCGAGAATACAGCTTACAGATTCGGCGTTAGAGGACCATTACCCGAAGCGTTTTAATTAGTGACAAGTCATATCCACGCCGAGGAAGGATGAGCAGATACGGGCGGACCGAATAGCTATTTGATGTTCTCTTCGCTGCTTGACGGGCTATGGAAACGCCCTCCTACTAAGGACGATGTCCACAATGGATTCAACGACGCACTAGGTGAGAATCACTCGTTGTATCAACTCTGCTCCGATGTCCACACGCAAGTGCCCTTTGTTGTCAAACAGGTCGAGGTAGTAGGTAGCACAGATGTGGGTATGGTCCGGCAATGATTCTGAAAGCGCATACGGTTGGCTACGTTCACCCTGCTGCGCATCGGAGCCGGGATACACAAGCACGCTTCGACGGCTTCCGAAATGCAGGTTATATGCGTACATCTGTTTCAAATCATCATCTGAGGGTTGGCCATCCCTGGGAATCTTCCATTTTGTGTCGAGTATCACTCTCTCACGTCGCGCCTTACCGTCGAAGTTAGCTACCACGTCAGGTCGAATACTTTTCGATCCCCAAAACCGTTTTGATATTTGGCCTGTGATTTGGAGTCTTCGGCCCGTAAAGTAGCGCTGTGCTTGGGTGAGCTTTACGAGAATGAATCGCTCGAATAGTCTGTTCATGTCGAATAAGATAGCGATGACGTGCTCTTGGCCACCGCGTAAATCTGGGGAATAGTTTAAGATGATCAACCGTGCTAGCTGAATGGCCCTCCGGTAACGCTCTGTATTCCTATTGAAGACCAATCCTTCAATCATTTCAGCTGTGATCCGCGATTCCGACACACTTTCCAAGGGCAAACTGAGGGCGGCGGCCCTCGTGAGAAGTGAGGGGCGTACGGCGATCATCTCGACAATACCCAACGCACATTTCAAAACACGGTTGAAGACGTTATCTCGGTCGTATACTTGGTGGGCTGTGTACATTCTCTCCCGATGGAGGAGGTTTCGGCTGATCTGCTGCCGGAAAACGATTCGACCTTTTAACTTATGTAGGTTCGCTTGTGTCATGCGGTAATTCTTTGCCAATCCCTCATGTGACAAGCGCTCAACTTCTGTAAGAAACGCGTCGAGGTACAAGTCCACTAGCGGCGACTTCTTCAGATGCAAGTCAGCCTCGGGAGCCGCCTCCACATCCAGCAATCCTGATTGGCGGAGCATCTGAAGCAGTGCGTTTCGCCACTTCAGCTTGTCGGGAGTCGTAGACCTATCGGCTTTAGGCAAAATCTCGATGGAAAAGTCGCCAACCTGAATCACCCCCACGAACTGGGAGAAATGCAAACGCTGATGCCCAACCTTGAAGAATGTACACCCATGTCGATCGTTGTACCGAACCAAAGCTTCAAACTGCTTAGCGCTGAAGCCCTGCTCACCAACAGCGAGTTTGCCGTGCTCATACACTTGGGCTAGCTTCGGCATAAATCGAGGCGAAATCCTCCTCCTTCAGCTCGGTTACATCGCTGAAGCTGTAGACCTCTTTATCATCCAGCTCGTCGATTCCCCAGGCACCTGAAGCAAATGCCACTTTATCGATCAACCTTGAGACAAAGTGTTCGCCCAGTACCATGCCGATCTTTCCGGGATTGCCATAGAAGTATTCCCTTAGCAGAGGGATGATCTTGTTCTGAAACACTCGACGTAGACTGTGAATATCCGTGATTTCCATGAAGTACGCGTGGCCAATGCAGTGATCAGTATCCATAAGCCGCGCGATTCGAGAATTAACCACGTCGAATAAGCGTCTCAAGTCAATTTGTAGTCCAGAAATTTCCGGCACAAGGCTGCGCTCCGGGCGCATTTCCCTGAACGTGAATCGCCGGCGCAGAGCAGTGTCGAGCGCCTCGACACTGCGGTCCGCCGTATTCATAGTCCCGATGATGTACAGATTCGAGGGAACACCAAATTCTTCGCGAGAATACGGCAGCGTTGCCGTTAGTCTATTTTCTGCTCCCAGGCGTTTATCATCCTCAATGAGCGTGATGAGTTCACCAAAGATACTAGCCACGTTGCCTCTGTTAATCTCGTCGATGAACAGCGCGTAAGGCTTGGACTGGTTCGTGATGGCTTCTTTGACTATTTCCTTTAGAATTCCATCTCGGATTTCATAAGCAAGTTGGCCTTCCTCGAGATTCCCCATTTGAGGCTTGATACCTTCAATGAAGTCCTCATAGCTGAAGGATTGGTGGAATGTCGTGAACCTATACCGGCGCACGGGTTCGTCCGCAGCGGGCGGCTTATGGAAAGCATCAAGCTTCTGCCGCAATCCAGGCATTTCTGCATTAACGAGTTTTGCATCAATCGACCAAACCGAGTTTTCATCTTTCCAAAATATCAGCGGCTGAATCGAACCTGCGTACTTTACATGAGGGCAATCATCCTTCGTGTGCGTTTGGAGTGCGACCCAAATGGTGTTTGCCGGACTGCGGTTGGAAGCTAACTTTAACCGCGCCTTTACGATTGGGTGATCGAGAATATCTTTCACCTTCGCGCGGTTCCCACTTTGGTCCAGAAGTGCAATCGCAACAACTTCCCACCAAGTTAGGTCGCGGACGAGTTCCGTTGCTCGATCCTCTGCGGTCGGAATGGCCTGCCTGTCTGTAAAGAGCTCCATGTACTCGTTACGAACTTTGTAGGTTTTGCCGGTACCGGGAGGCCCATAAAGGATAATATTCTTGGATGGGAGCAGCTCGTCGTTTGATGATGACATATCAGCCCCATCGATTCCGATCAACTGCGTCAGCTCAGCAACATAACTGGGGTATTTCGTGATGTCGGTCAAAGTTTTAGTCACAATCTTGCGAGCGCCGGACGACCAATCGCCTCGCTTCACCCAGTTGACCCGACGCACATGCCTGTAGTGCGGCCGTTGCGCCTGATAGTAATATTCGCTCTCAACGATTCCATACCCAACGAACTTCGATTGCCCTTCCTTCGCGATTACAACGTCTCCAGGCTTCATCACCCTTGAAAACTCCCAAAGGGCTAAAGAGTCGTGATTGGGAGAGCCCTTTCTCGGGTACACCTTCTGCAAGTTCCGCTGAATGGCATCCCGGTCTGAGTAGGCGCTCAGGTCACCCACATTATCCCAGCCTAGCGCCATGATGCGGCTCGTGTGGAACTCATCCCAATACACCGCTCGGGGACCCGGCGCGTACATCCAGTAGCGCGCAGTTTGTGGCGCGAGCGCTTCAGTGGCCGTGTCTTCAGTTGATGCTTTATAAGCCTTAGCGGATATTTCGGGCCAGCCGTCGCCGGGGAACTTCGCTTTAATCTTCTCCCGAAGAGCCATGTATGATTTCCAGTCTTTTACGCTGACCTTGATGGCGTTGGAACTCAAGTAAGCACGATTTCTTGAGTCGAGTGCGACGTACACGTCAGGCCGCATCCAAAACATGCCCATCGTCAGATTCGCAAGGCCGACGTTCCGTATGCCAAGACAGCGCCCAAATAGGTCTTCTGGTACCGACTCAGGTTTCTGTGTGACGATTGCAGTCGCAAAATCCCATAGTGAGGAAATAGCATCTTTCTCTCTCTCATATTCAAAGGAAAAGAACCAAGCCTTCATGGCGCTCATGATAGGCAACCCATTAAAGTCGATCGGCAACGGGGACTCGATCCCAACCTTCTCCTTAATGATCTTAAGAATCCCAAGCCTCGACTTGTCACCCACTTTGCGATTGAAGGTTGCAAAAAACGTGAACGGATCCATTACCGTCAATGGAAATCGTCGCCCCTTCTGATCTCTGTCCTCCAAATTGCCGACGAGATGACCTTCAGCCGCAGCAGCCCTGAGGATTTCGATCAAGTCATTCTGTTTATCGCGCCAACCTAATAGTTTCCCCGCAAGCTCCTGATAGATTTGCATCCACGAGAATGTGTTGTTGTCGCCCATTTTCGAGTTCTCCTACTCAGTAGTGTCGCGTGTCTCAGAGATCATGATTTAAGAATGTGCGGCAAACTAAAAACACTTATATGAGTGAATTTAGATCATGACCATGAATTGGAGTTCATGACGTACTACATTAGCGAGACATACTAAGCTCACGCAGTTCAATCCGGATACCGTGATTACGCTCTGCCCACCCAGCAATCGCGCGCGCACCGGGCTGGTTGATGCGCCTTGCGGCTCCTGGCTTACTGATGAAGATCAGGCAAGACACAGGTTTTCCGGTCTCCTTTGCTATAATCGCTTTCAAGATATCTCGTTCGTATTCGCTTTGAGGGTTTCTTAATCCGAGCGCGACCTCGACGATGGTTTCTTCGCCATCAAAATAGAAATCTACGCAAAGATTATTTTCTCCACACACCTTTTTTTCAGAATAGTCGTTTTTGAAGAGTGAGAGGGCGCGAGATCTCAGCTCCTTCATGAAGTCTGCTGTGTCATTGTCTCCGATGCCCGGTCCTTTCACCTCAAAAAAAGTACGCTGTTCATTCGCTAAAGTTTGAGCAAGGGAAAACAGAAGATCGGCTTTTCCGATCGAAAGGACCCTGGTAAGTTCGCTATCAGGCGGTTGAGTCTCGACTATCATCCCTCCCACGATCAGATCTCCAAGCGGACTAATGACAGATGGTCCTTTAGAATCAGCCAACCAGACTTCGTATGTTAGAGAAGTTATCCGATCCGGTTCACGGGCAAGAACTCCTCGACTTCGCCACTTTGCGGTCGCTGACTGAAGGGCTTCGCGAAGTGGTTTGGAATGAAAATGACTAACCCTGATGCGGATCGAGCCTGTAGGTAGGCCGAGAGGCTTTTCGACATTACTTGGGTGGAGAATGTGTATTCCAAATGTTTGTAAGTCATCAAACAGGACGCTGCTACCGCAGGAACAAGTAAAGTGGAAGACGTCGTTGCCACAGAAACTACACCGCATCGGGTAGGTCTTTGTTCTGCAGCTGGATCCATGATGCGGTACGGTCATGAGGTTTTAGCTATGAGCGTTGCCGGATTCCAAACAGGTCGGGATGCCCGCCAATCTGGTCTTCCAACGGACGGTCATACCGGACGGCGATGACTCGATAACCTCTATTTGTTAGCTCACGTCGCAGTTCGACATCTCGGGTTGCTTGGGTCGGTTCATCATGCACAACTCCATCACAAAACACGCACACGTTTGGCAAGTAAAAAAAGTCGGGAATACACGAAAGCTCCTTAATCGGTTTCTGCGCTTCATCAGGCAGTCTATGGTGACCTTCGGCCAAAGCGTCGAGGAATCGGCGTTCGATTTCAGAGCGCGAATCCGTGAGCGATCGTAGCCACACAAGATGTGCAGCCCAGTCGCGCCGACCTATTCGCGGTAGAGTTTGACTCTTACTGATATCCAGAAGGGTTTGTACAATTCGCGTCCGGTTGAGCTGCATCGCCTCCATTTGATTGTTGAAGCTCATGAGGCATTCATAACATGCGGCTTGGCAGGTGGGCTTTTGATCTTCACCATTCGCGTCGTAATGAATGCGTGTCAATGCTTCTGTGGCAATCTTCGCGATTAGATCACTCTCTTCAACCAGTCTTCCAAGTACTCCAACCCCACCCTCCGCAGCCTCATAAAAAAGTATCGAGCGATGTTCTCCTGAACCAATGGGCTGTGTCGCCAACTCAGACTCTTCGAGTTGAAAGAACTGTTCACACCCTCTTTGAAGTGCATATTGCAAGGAAGTCGCCAGCGTCTGATCGTTAGCGAGTTCGGGACGTGTGAGTCTAATGAGTAAGATATTCTGTGTTCCCTGGACGCTAAGCTTTACGTTTTCGAGCCGCCGAGGACGAGGCGTGCTTCGTGCGGGTGGCGGCGCAGTCGAAAAAACCTCCCCGCTCTCAAAATCAACCAGAAAACCGGGAGAACCAGCCGCACGCCAGCCATGATTTATTCGCAATAGCGTTGCGGCGGGTCCATAGGTCAAACGAAGAATCGGAGTGCCTTCAAATTCAACGTCCGCTTGCGTGATCCTTTGAACTCCAGCATCAGTGGAGAACTGGAAACACGTCTCAAGCTCATAGCCTTTGCGCCGGCGTTCCTCTTCATCGCAAGTTATACGCTCACGTCTTTGAACGCGGACGTTGGGCATTTCCAAGAGCGGCACAAGAAGGCTGTTCTCACCGTCGAAGCGGCTTTCGCAGACTGGACACAAATCCAAGTTGGTCTCGGAAAAAGAGCCGCAGGTTCGACAGAGCCGTCGCTGATTGCGCCGTTCATCAAGCCCCCCAGGAGGAGCCTGAAAGCTGACGATCTCCCATTTCGCTCCTTCATGATAGAGGATGTTATTCGGTGCGAATTCCCGAAGCGCCAGGAAGCGTGGGCGCGAAATGAACTCACCGTCTTCACGAGGTACCCATGCTCTAATCGGCAACGCCGGGAAGTTATAGCCCGGTAAGAATCCTTCGCTCGCGAGATATCGGTATGGGTAGAAGTCACTTTCCTCGCGAGTCACATCAACCTGAAGCAACAAGTTGCGCTGGCGCAAGGCTTCCCGTTGTTTCGCCGCCGCCGCCGCCTGATCGTCGGCTCTCCTGGCGCGCAAAAGCTCGTTCTGGGCTTCAATAAGCTGGCGCGTCGCCGTTCGATATAACTCTCGCCATCGATCAAAGGCCTGATCGAATTGGTGCGCTGATTCTTCAAGCACACGCTCAATCCACGAATTATTGAACCATGCGGCGCCAGACAAGTCCGCAATGTCAGGCGCAAGAATATTCTGCACCCTGCCGCGCAATTCAAATCGAGCCGCTTCGCCAAGTTGAATCTGACCCGCTGGGTTTGTTCTTAGGGGTAAAGCATCCAGATCGGTATCAATAACCTCTTCTATCGACTTGCCCAACGGCAAGCGAACTTGGGCGAGCCAAACAGCATGTACGTGCGCCTGAATAAGCGATTCATTGGTCAGATCGAGTCTCGGAGGCCGAACGCTGCCGGCAACCATTTCTTCCCGGCGATGAAAGAAATATTGGTCGTGACTGTTAAGAGCTCCTGCATAAGTGAAGATTAGACCGGGTTGTCCTTGCCGACCAGCACGGCCGCTTCGTTGTGCATAGTTCGCAGGAGTCGGCGGAACGTTGCGTAGATGAACAAGGTCCAAGTCCGCAATATCCACGCCAAGCTCCATCGTTGGCGAGCAAACCATATACGGGAGCCGCCTTCCCAATTCCGCTTCTTTCGTGCGGTCATTCGGATCCCAACGAAAGCGTCGCTCGCGTCTTTCACGTTCACCGATCTTCACTACTTGAGCCGTATGCTCTCGTGCTTCGAGAGCCGCCAGAGTCTTCGCCGAATCGCTATAGAACCTCTGGAAGAAGCTATTGACCGGTGGAGGCGCTTCGGAATAACCAAGTCCCTTAGCACGCTTAGAATAAAGGAGGTCAACCGGAGGGGGACTTCCGTCTCCTAATTGCCACCGAAGGCAGCTGGCGTCTAACTGGAAGAACTGGTGGTCCTCGATTGGGCTAAGTCGAGTCAAGAACCCCTGACCAACCAATAGCGCGATAAGAGCATTCGCAAAATCGCCATAGTGTTCCGTGGAAAGTTCTAATGACCGCTTCAGGAATCTTCCCAGCGCGCTTCTACCACCCAAGCTAAATCCATCCACGTTCTTTTGTGATTGTCCGAAAATGACGAAGCGGTTCGCAGGCCGGATTTCATCACTCTGAGGATCGAGGCCCCAAAATTCGTTCAGATACTGTTCTGATCTCCGCCGGATCTGTTGTTGAGTCGTCTCCTCCAGGCAGCGAGCCGAAATCGCTCGCTTACGCCTAAAATGGTCAAGCACGGATCGAACTAGAATTTCGCGCTCCGCAGGCGTTAGCGGTTCAACCGAAGAGTCGAAGTTCCAATGCTTTTCGTTTGAACACAGCTCGCTTAAACCACGGTATGCAATCTTCAGCAGACCAACCTGTTCTAGGTTTGGTTGAACCACTCGCCAACTTCGTCGCAGATCCTCATATAGTCGATACTCGGTCAACTCAATAAACGCTCGCTTTACATCTTGGGCTGCTGGCGAATCTGGATCGAGATCGGCATTACGAGCGATGTCCCGCATTTCTAGGCCGCACGACAAAAATACCTCTCTAGCAATTCGGTCAAAACCGAGTTCCTTCTCCCTCGTTAGCGCACCGTACAGAGCAGAGCGCAGTACTGACATATGAACGAAGTCGTTGAAGTGTCCGGCTTGAAGGGAAGCATCCTGGCGGTTGTCAGTGAACGATAGAAGTTTGTCGCGCGCAACTTCCTGCCGGCGGGAATGCCTTAGCAAGGAGGTAGCCAGAACGGTAGTTGCACTGCTCCTAGCCTCACTCGAAATTGAAGCGAGTTTGGAGAACTCTTGCTCACGATCGGTGTAAAAGACACCACAGTTAAGGCAAAGCAAGAACCGTGAGCGCTGCCACCACATCTTCAATCCCGAGCCGCCGGGCTCAGTTGAGTAGGAGCCATCAGAGGTGACGTACACCACCTCTGGAATGCGATTCTTCCGATTTGGCTTCAACCGACCCTTGGGATCGCGCCATTCTTCGGGAATTCGATCTGCACTCCAATCGTTTTCTATTGACGGCAGCATCAAGTAGCCTGGCCGGGATTCGTCCAACTCAGTTTGGGTTCCAATTGGATGAGGTAGAAATCGATCGTCGCCGCGTAACACGTGACAATATTCCTGACCGCACTGGCGGCAGAACTTAACCGGCACAAAAATGCGTCCGCCTCCCGCTTGAATTTGCCCTTCAAGTGAAAAATCTCTGACATCGGCTGATTCGAGCGTAGTAAAGAGTGCGCGGCCTTGGCCGATGAACTGATGCAACTTGAACGCAAATGCACGTCCGCCGTCATCTCGCGGCAGCTCTCCGCCGACCGTGAGCAACTCACGGAGCCGCTGTTCGCAGACTGACTTTTCAATTCCGGTCTCATCGGCGAGCAGCTCAGCTGCGGCACTCAAGGTTGTAGGCACTCGCCGCTTAAACCGTTCGCCGTCTTCCTGCTCGATTCCAAACTGGAATTCCGTCCAGCGTGCAAGCGGGTCCTTTTGAAAATCCCCCAGCAACATGGGCGCAGGCAAGGACATCGTTGAGGCCAACTCAGACCTTGAGGGAATGCCTCCGTTAGTGAATGGAACCAGAGTCTCCTCGATCACTTGCTGTTCAGCAAAATTATGACCAAAGAGTCGAGTAGCAAATCCCGCTACGGCCTTCCGTCGATCAGACGGCGAAGCGTTTCGGTCTGCTACCATTGTCGCGCTGGTGCCAATATGTATGAGATCGGGAGCGGCGGCTTTCTCTTTCAACCTTCGGATCAGCATTGCCACATCCGCGCCCTGACGGCCTCGATAGGTATGTAGTTCGTCGAATACAAGAAACCGCAGACCCCCGCCCACGCGGTCAAGAAAACGTTGATCCTCCGGACGGACCAAAATGTATTCTGCCATCACATAATTCGTGAGCATGATCTGGGGCGGGTGTTGTCGCAACTCTGCCTTCTTTGTTTCGCTTGTCTCGCCGGTGTACTTGGCGAACGTGACAGGAAAGCGCTTGCCAGTCCTTCGTTCGTAGCTCTGTTTGAGTTGTTCGAGTGCTTGTAGCTGGGAGTTCACCAACGCATTCATCGGATACACGACGAGAGCAGCAACGCGGTCGTTAGTATCCGGGCGTCGCAATAGATCATCGATAATCGGTATGAAGTAAGTTAGGCTCTTCCCTGAACCTGTGCCACTCGTGACTACATAACTCTCTCTCTGGCGAAAGAGCCCTAACGTTTCTACCTGGTGTTTATAAAGATGGTAAGGATCGCCGCTCGTCGTTCGAAAAATGCGCCCGGCTTCTTCGTCCAAGTCGCCGCGACTGCATAATTCATCTACGGTAGCAGTGCGAGGATATGAGGGACTGACCTGGAGAAGAAAATCCGGCCATAGCTTTGACTCTTCGACTAGTGCTTGATCGACATAGGCGCGCGCTTTGTCGTCAGCAATTGTAAAAAATGAACGGACGAAGTCTCGATAGTCAGCGAGAACTGAAGAGTGAAGGTCAAAAATACTCATTTTCCGGGTAGTCGCTGTTCAGGCGTTTGCCTCGCGGTAGAACAATTGATCAAGATGTCGCTGGGCCAAACAGTGTAGGTCCGCTTTCAGGGGCTTCAGCAATGTTCTTCCGAAGAAGCAATTCACCGAACTTCGAAGCATTGAGTTTAAGTTTCATAGCTGGCGCGTTACGCAATTCCTCAGGTGGCGGAGTCGTCGTCGTCAGTATGTACTGAAAAGGACAACCGTCATTACCACCAAGTTGTTCTGTGACGGAAGCAACAAATCGAATAAAGCTTCGATAGATTCGAAGTCCCAGGTCAGCCTCGCGAGGGCTGTCGTGCAACATGAATCCGGGTAAATGGGATGCTTCCGATACGGTGTTATAGATCAGCGATCCAAAATCTGAAAGCAACACGCACAAAGTTTCAATTGCCTCGCCACTCATTGCGGGGCCATGAGTAATTCGAAACGCCAATTCTCGATTATCCAAAAGGACCTGTCCGTCGTAATGCTCCGACAGAACGGCCTGCACCGCGCGCGAAAAGATTGAAGCTAAGAGCTGCCGATTCTGGTCGTGCTTTTGCAATAGAGCCATTAATCGCGTCTCTAACTTTTGGATCTCTGTTACAACTTCCTCCAGTCGGGTTTTTGAACGCACCAGTTCAGGATATTCTGATTCTTGTTGCGCTTTGGTAGTCCATAATTCAAGCGACTCGCAAGTCTTAATCAAATCTGCGGCGGCGTCTTCATGACTGCGAATCTCTCTACCAACAGACTCTCTCTTCGCTTGAAGAGCGGCCCGGTCGTTGTGAAGCTTAGTGATTACATTCCGAAATTTCGATTTTTCATCTTCTATCTTTTCGATTTCAGCTTTACGCTTGTTTTCGGCGTCCCTCATCACATGAAGGTCTTGGGATTCGCTAATTTGCAGCACACGCTGTCGATCAATGACGTAACTGCAGTCACGAATGAGCACATTACCAAAGGGACATAAAGCATCTTCATGTTTCTGAGTTTCCTTAAGCTCGTTTGATCGCGCTGATCTAGCCGTATCAAATTCTCTAGAAGACGCTGCGCCCAGTTGAAATATTATGTCCAGCCTTTGCAACTCGCTCTCAAAGTGTCGAACTTCGGCTCCTACTTCATCGATTTGAGTTTGCAGGGCGTCCCGCTCCTGCCGACGACCCTCCGAAGCTTTTTTGATTTCATCGATTGCGCGATGACTTAGCTGTTTCAAATCGGGAAGCAAGTCACCCGAAGTTAAAGGTATCGTATCGATGTTGGGCTCATTTACGAGAATAGACTTTAGTTTTCGCCTTAATTCCTGGTTGTACAGGTTTACACGAAACTGAGGCTCACGGCGCTTTTCTTCAATATCCTTTTCTAACTGATCTTTCTCCCGTTGGAGCTTAGCCAAATTCTCTTCCCCTCTTAGCTCATCGGGATAGAAAAGACCTATTGCTGTTCTCATGACAAACAACGCGCCTTCTTTAGGAAAGCGGAAGGCAGGGGTTTCCGATTCGCTCCTCGGAGATCGCCAGTAATGAATGTTCTGAAAACGTGCTTCTTGGTCCCTGCTTGCCCAAGCTAAAATGTGGTCCCACTGAATCGGTTCTCCTGTGCGAACCACTGCGCCCGTTTCGAGATTATCTAAAAGACCATCAAGACCGATTTTTCTTGGATACTCATCCTGCGAAACAGATTCCCCGTGATCTGCCAGAAGCTCTTCAATCGTAATGTTCTGTTTTACGTACGACAGTCGACCGTTTCCAATCGGACGGCGCACCGCCCAATTTTGACCCGCGACCTGTAATTCAGCAGCTACATAGCCCTCCGCGAACGATCGTCTTATCAAGTCCGCGTTCGTTTTGGTCCCGAACGTCTTCTCACCGAGCACATACCTTAGCAAACGACAAAATGTAGTCTTGCCAGCACTGTGACCGCCGATTTCGGCATTAGGGTCGTCTTCATCTACTTCCTCTGCCCAAACGATGTTTAGACCGCGAGAGAGAGCAATGTCTCGTACAATCTCAGGAGCTGGGGTAATCTTCGAAAATATGACCAGCCGCTTAATCCAAACATCGGGATCTGATCGTATCGGCGTTAGATTTAGTTCTTTGTAGAAGTTCATCGGAAGTACCACTTTACGCCGCAAGCTCTTGTTCTCCATCGGCATCCAAAGCAAGCAAGACTTGTTTCTCATCCGGAGAGGCCTGCGTCAGATTCCGTCGCAGTTCCTTGATCCGTTGTTGTGCGTTGAGCACAAACGAAACGATTCGATCTATGTCAACCGCCGAAGCAGCTAATGATTGCTTTACTGCAGCAAAAGCCGCCGCCTTAGTTATCGGCTGCGCGGCAGTGTCGCGCGCGATCGTTATGGCATTACGTTTCTCTAAATAGTCGCGGCTTGTCTTCCAGCGAATTGATTCTCCAGCCGTTACGAATAAAGCATCGGCTCTTCTCACAATTCGTTCCAGCACACGCGCATCATTAGCATCAACGAATACCTTACACCACTGCGGATGTGTGGCAAGAAGGAGGGCCTCAAGGTGATCGCCGCTGTCGATTGATGCAGATGCAGACTGGTCAACTATTGTCAGCGCGGCGATGCAGATAGCTCGATCAGCAACGTTCGAAGGATAGGCAATAGCTGCGAATTCCTCTGTTGGTAAGCGGCGTAGTTGCTCCGCGGCAGCGGCGCGCATTAGTTCATCATACGCAGTTAGAACCATTCTTTGTGTTCGGTATTCACCAAACTGACGCATTTCCTTCTCCTTGAGGACCCGGAAGGACTCGCTGGGAAACTCTTCGCCGTAAACCTCCTTGGGATCGAGGATATAGCGCAACTCGTCGCGGGTTAGTCCATAGAGTTTGGAATAGTAGGCATCGAGTTCAGCGCGGACCAGTGCACGCCGCTCTTCGTCCCATTTGAAAGGCTCGCCGTCATAACCGCAATCCTCTGCAAACGCCTTTAGGTCGTGGCTCGTGTAAACCAATTCGAGGACCCGCGGCAAAAGGAATTCGATGTCGGTAGGCGTGTAGGCCGACGGAGGAAGCACGGGAAGCTGTCGAAGGATAAAGAAACCCATCGAAGTTCCACCGATTTTCTGCCGAGACACGTAATCGAAAACAAAGCTGTTGACGTTGGCGAGGAAACAAGCGAT
Source organism: Pyrinomonadaceae bacterium (assembly GCA_035472495.1). Classification (GTDB taxonomy): domain Bacteria; phylum Acidobacteriota; class Blastocatellia; order Pyrinomonadales; family Pyrinomonadaceae; genus PSRF01. Next base: position 350,683 of record DATIPD010000016.1, read on the forward strand.
GGCCCGGGCACTTGATGCATTTCTCAAGGAGACTAAGGGTAACTTATGTCCGACCCCCGCTCGCGGTAGAAGGCTGAAGATTGACGTGCGCTCGACTACGCTGCTCGTAACATCGCGAAATCCAACAAACCATTTCGGACTCGCTTTCTCAAGTAACTTCTCCGCTAATGTTGCTACATCGTCGGCTGTATTGCCGTCAACTTTCGAAACATCAACCGGAAACGCCTTCGCGAACTTGAGATATTCGCTAACAGCGTTCTCGTCAACTGCGTACCAAGCCGTCGTTTCGCGTTCCGTGCGCTTAATTTGATTTACGGGCGCGCCGGGCAAGTAACTCGAATCTGCCGGCGATAAACACGGTGGATTTTTGGCACACAACCCTAGTTGCGTCGGGGCAACCTCACGAGCAAATGCATAACGTTGGATAAACTCAGTCCACGCAGCAAACATTCCTTTCGTAGGGTCGTGTCCGTTCTGCAAGAGCCAACTGCCGAACAGCAGATGCGCGAATCCCAATGTGATCAGTTCTAAGTTGTTGTCCCTGATCGCCTTCAGCAATTCAGGCGGTAACGTGGCGCAGCGCAAGTAAACCTCACGCGCTTCAACCCAATAGCGGGGCTGCACCACGAACTCAGCATCACCCTTCTGCGCGACAGAAGGTCGAGGCAAAGTTCCAACGTTAAGTTGCGCCCGAGTAGCGCCTTCGTACGTTCCGTATCGGTGATCGAAATGCCAGATCATCTTCGCCTCATACAACGGCAGCCACATATCCCGTTCGTCATCGGGCTTTACGAATTGATTATGTTGAGGTACAAATCCCTGCTCGATTAGTTGTTCCCCTGTGCGAAAGAGGCCCGAGTCATTCGCCATGTGAAACATGGTTGCGAACTTCACACCCCACGAATTCTCTCCGGTGTGCTCATTTAGCAAGACAGGAACGCGCTCGTACATCTTGCGAGTGAGTTCCGCGTCGGCAAGCGTGCGAAAAACCGGGCACGTACGTGTGTTCGGATTGATTAACGAAAGGTCTTCACGGCTCAATTTGAAATGGCGCTCGCGTTGGCGAGCATCTTCAAATTTCCGGCACAGAAAGGCGAAATCTGTCTGATCTACGGTGTCTTCGCCCCCAGTCATAGTAAAAGCACAGAACTTGAATGAATGATGTACAGCAGGAAATATGAATGATTCGTTCTCAAACCCGATGATCTGGTAAAGGTTTTGATGTTCAATCAAATCAGAGAAGAAGAACTTCGTTGTATCATCGGTTGCAATCCCTGTTGGCACCAAAATTCCAGCACGTCCGTGCGCATTTAGAAGACGCCGTCCATGTTCGGCGAAAATAGCATAGGTATTGATATCGCCTCGCGCTGTCAAAGGAAACCGATCCGAGCGCCGCAAGAACTTGCTCAGCGCTTCGGCGTCGTGAAGCGCCTCCATGTAATCGCGCCATAGCCCCGGTTTGTGTTCGGAAAGTTGTTTGATCAACCTACCCCGGGCTGCCTTATTCGGCGCGTTGGCAATCGCTGCGTCGCGCGTGGCAAAGAATTCCTGCTCCTCCAACTTGATGCGCTCCCACGGAGGATTTCCGATGACGATATCGAACCCACCATCTTCGAAGACTTCCGGAAATTCCAGTGGCCAATGAAAGAAATTCAACCGCTGAGACAGATTTCCAACTTCGCCAACAACTCGGCCCTCAACCGGACGTCCTGACAAGGCTTCGAGAACTGTGCTTGTTGTAATCCCTGGCGCGTCAGGTTTAAAGTTCTGGAAAAAAGCGGCTGTCCACAAGTCACAAGCTTGCTTTTCTCGTAGCCAATTCTCCTCTTGATGATTGCGCTCAAACAGCAACTTCTTTCGGCGAATGTCCTCAGGTGAGTCGTTTGAAATCTGATCGATCTCGCGTGTATGGACAGTAAGCTCGTGCATCGCGATTTGCGGTTCCCACGGTAATCCATACTGACCAAGTCGTTCATCGCGATTACTTCTTCCAGCGGCACGTGCGATGGTGCGATCGTCATCGGCAACGGGGTCGAACGCCTTATCAGGAACGCCATCCTTGAGGCATGCAATATTGAACATACCGACCAGTGAATCGCCGCAACGAATGCGGTGATCCAAGAATGTTAACGGCTTATCTTCGGTATAACTCTCAATCCAAAGCGCGACTCTACAAAGGTCAACAGCTAATGGATTTTTATCTACGCCATAAATGCAATGTGACACGATATCGCGAATTGCTTCGCGCACGCGCTCTGGAGCCGGCTCGTCCTCGCCTGTTTTCACGCGCGCCAGTTCTTTTCCAAGTCGCCGTGTGGCGGCGAGAAGAAAATGTCCAGAGCCGCACGCGGGATCACACACGCGAATCGAAAGAATTGCCTGCTCTTCCCTGCCTCGGTTTGTAGCCAAACGATCGCGCAGAACCGGCTCCAGCGCCGACTGAACAAGTTCGTTAACGAGTTGAGGCGGTGTGTAGTAGCTCCCCGTCATCTTACGTTCGGTACCGGGCAGCAGACTGAAAATTGGGCAGGTAACCGCCTCAGTTTGAATTGAAGGATGAAACTCAATCAGACTCTCGTAAACTGAGCCGAGTTCTTCTACGTCGAGCGCTGCATAGTTCACCCGCCGATGCGACTTGGTCTTGCGATCTTCGTACCAAACGAGCCACCAGAATGCGACGAGCAGATCGCGGTTGGTTATCGTGAATTGGTCGAGTCCAATGTTTGCGAACAACTCGCCATTAAGGACAGGAAGCCCGAGGGCGGAAGCTAGTACTTTGCCATTCAACAGCGGTTGAGGATTGTCGTCGGTTAAGACCTTCCAGAGCAGTCGCAGCGATCGCCAAATGTCATCGTGATGCGTGTATGCACCACGCATATCGACGAGCCGACGCAAGCGCCCGACTCCATAATGGTCACGATAAAGCGACTCGGCGCCTAGTAAGCCTCGATCTTCGGAGACCAGTAAGAATAAGAACCGATAAACTATTCGTAACAGTTGCTTGTAGAGTTCTTCGGGCTTGATCTGCTCGTTCAGAGCACAGTTCGGTGAAACACGTCGCTGTAACTCTGCGTTCGCGGGATTACTTAGAAACGCATTGCCAAGCAGGATGATGCATTGCTCAACACCGTCACGCAGATGATCGCGAACACGGCCACCCTGTTCTTCTGAGTATGCGTAGTATTTCTCTAAGAGACAATCGCGAGCATCGCTAGCTCCTAGCGGCAGTCTCGTGCGCTGAAGTATCCGGTACAAAGCCGCAAAATCTTCAAAGCGCCTTTCCTCGATGATCGCTTGTAGATCAAACTCCACGTAGGCCTGGCGTCGAACAAATGTAGAGTCGCGAAGGAGACGTAAGGTTTTCCCATTTGTGACTAAACCCCACAACGCCTCAGTGCTGTTCAAATACTGCTGCATGAGTGAGTGTGGTGCGAGGCGTGGCCGCCCTGAGCTAGGTACGCGACCCAAATCCTGTCTTGCGCCAACGATGTGAATCGGCGGAGAGTCTTCGGCTTCGCTTGCTCTATGAGATACGGGGAAACTTAATCCATCCACTGAATATGCGCGTTGGTTGTAACGAGTCTCATAGCCAAGTAAACCAAGAAACGGAATGATCCACGCATCGCGCGTGACAGTGGTAGCAATATCGCTTTCGGGAAGCCTTTCCAGACGATGCTGAAAAATCTCCCACAGAGCACGGGTGTCGGCGAAGATTGAGGCGATCTCGTCAGTGAGATTACGTTTGCCATTAAGCCCAAAGTCACCAGGCCGCTGCCCCGGGAGTTGCGCCGCGAAAAGCTGATCAAGCAGATCTGGCCCAAGAAGGCCGCCTTCTATTCTAATCGAGGGGAACGTCGCCATCTTTAGACCATCGGCTGCAATATAAGAAGTCCAAGGAGGTCAGGAGGAAACTCGGGCTCGACCGTTAGTTTCCGAACTCTTAGCGCGACTGCTTGGCGAACGCGCTTGTGGCTCTTTTCTAGGTTGGTAGACCGAGCATTTATTTTCACGCGTAAGGCCGAATCCAGCTCTGGCCAAGCATTGAGCCCCGCCTCGACAATCTGGCGCTTCTCAGCTATCGGAACATTCGCGTCTGGTTTCGCTTCTGCCAGGAGACGTAAGGCCTCGTCATCATCAATCCAGTCTCTACCGAGTTGAGGTTCGGGCTGTGACCCACTAAATCCCGTCACCAATACTTCTTCCGAAAGCAGTGGAGGGCGCTGAGGTTGTTGCAGCAAATAGCGAACTCTTAGTAACAGGATTGTGGTCAGTCGCTTGACGGCGCGTGTGCGTATTACGCCACAACGCGAGGCGAGGCCGGCACCACCCTTAGTTAAGGCCTCCTCCAGCAAGAACCTCGCGAGCGCGGTTACGAAACGATGATTGCGACCGACGTATTCCGCTCCCTCGGGCGTGGGGGAAATGAAACTAATAATCCAGTCTCCATCCTTCACAGAAGGTAGCGCATAGGTGATCGCTGGAGGAAGGGTAATGCTGGCATCAGGTTTCACGGCAACACGAAAGGCGTCCGCACGCTTGTCCCATGTGATTTTCAAGCCAATCCGTTGCGCAGCATTCAGCACGAATTCGCGTACTGCCTCTGGGTCACCAAGGACGGCATCGGTGGCTTCAAGTTCAAGTTTCACTTCATTAGGCTTGAGCGCCCGTTGCGCAAAGCGAGTGCGATTGACGCGCTCGCGTTCGGCATCGCGGTCCCAATGTTGGTGCAGCGCATCTACTTCGGGCGCTTCGCTTCCGAATTCGAACTGCAACTGGTCGGCTCCAGTCCGGCGACCACGCAGGAATAGCGCATTGAGCACAGCCTCGGTCACGGTTTCGCTCTCTTCCGGTACGGGCACGTACGTCCCCAGTGTCTTATGAATCTCACGAGCCTTATTCAATAGAACATCAAGAACAACTCCGTCCACCGCGCTATCAGGACTGAAATAACGGATCGCTTTGACTAGCTCTGCTCTCTGGCCATAGCGATCCACACGCCCCTCTCGCTGCTCAAGTCGATTGGGATTCCAAGGCAAGTCGTAATGCAACGCAGCATTGAAGGCGTGCTGGAGGTTTACGCCTTCACTCAGGCAGTCAGTAGCAACAAGAACCCGATGAGGTTCGTTCGCAAGCTCATCTATTTTCGCACGACGTTCGTCGTCACCCAATCGTCCGGTGATCGCAAGGACCCGAACATTCGGGCTGGAACGACGAAGTTCCTTTTGTAGACCCTCCGCCACATATTCCGCAGTGGCGATATAACGGCACCAAATGATCGGATGAACACCCTCTCGCAGGAGTTTGGAAATTAATCTCGCGCACTCGCCAAGTTTTGTATCGTTGGGCGAGTGAAGGAGCCCATTTGCCAAACGACCCAGATCTCGCAACCGCCGGATGCCTTTATCGTCGAGCGTTGCTTCCGCTGATTCGAGGGGTGGAGTTGGTTGATCATCATCAGTTGTGTCATTTGACGATTCGAAAACAAAGGACCGGAAGTCCAACTCATCATCGATATCCGTCAAGGCATCGTGTCGCCTCTCAAGAGCTGATATCGCCGCGGCTGGGCTCGACATTACACAACGAAGCAGAGCGAGGGCGCCCCAGTATCGAACCCGTTGTTGACGCTTGTCGAGAGTCTGCCCGGACCGTACGATCTCGGAACAAAAATCGTACGTCTTCATGAAAAGATCTCGATAGGGTGGAGACAGCCGATAGGTCTCGTCAGATGACTGACGCTCGGGGAAGCAATGCTCTCCTTCCCAGTCCTTCTCGATGTCACGACGAGTGCGCTGAACGAAATGGCGAGCGAGTTCGATTCGCTGCGGTTCCTTGAGAGCCGAGACTTGCCATTGACCAAACTCAGGTTGCAGGAGCCCGAGCAGAGATTGGAAAGCTGCTTCAATTCCAGAGTGCGGTGTAGCTGTGAGTAATACCAGGTGTCGGTTCTCACTTTTCGCTATTTCCCGGACTAGGGCGTGACGTTGCTGCTGATTCTGGTTTCTTCCGGTGGAGGCTGCTGAACCGTGGGCTTCATCGACAATCACGAAGTCGGGGCAGTCGAGAAGAAAAAGATGCTTGTTCCTATCGCTCTTTACAAAGTCAATGCTAACAACCTGGATCGGATAATACTTGTAGATGCTCTCACTTCCTGTCTTTCGCCGTTCGAGTTGGCCGACTGTGCCGGACCGAATGACTACCGAATCAAGATTGAACTTTTCAGAGAGTTCTTTCTGCCATTGGTCGCACAGGTAGGGAGGACACAGCACACACAGACGCTTGATCTCACCGCGCTCGTAAAGTTCGCGAGCAATCAGCAGAGCCTCGATCGTTTTGCCTACTCCGACGTCGTCGGCAATTAGGATTCGAATTGGATCGACGCGAAGCGCCATCAGCAAGGGAACAAACTGGTAGACCCGTGGCCGTATGGAGATCCTGCCTAGCGAGCGAAATGGAGTTGCACCCTCGCGTAGGGTTAGACGAGCGGCTTGCCAAAGGAGGTGAGCACTGGCGGCATCAGAGAGGTCTTCGACAGTCGGAGGTTCAAACTTCGAAGGACGGACACGTTCTTCCGAAAGATCGTAGCCAATAAGATCGCTAAGTCCTTTATGAACGGCCACAACTTCATCTGTTGCGCCGGTCAAGGGGCGAAGGACGTACACATTGGCGTCATCGCTGGGCAGAAGAACCCAATCTCGGTTTCGGCATCGTACAATCGATCCTGGATTCATCGCTTCTGTTTAGCCTCTTTCAGCTTTGCGCGCGCCCGTTTCTTGTCATAGGCAAGAACCGTCCGACAAAAGTCAACAAGCTCTTCATCGGAAAGATCGTTTTTGCAGTCGTTGGTTCGCCACGAGCAAATACGAAATTCGTCAGCCGTTAGATCATCTCCGAAGTGGTCTACCGTTGGCATCATTCCCAACGATTTCTTATATAAGCGGCGGCCTTCCTGTGACTTTGCATTGTCGTACGTGTTTATGCTTTCCCAGGCGAGATTCTCCCCGGTATAGTCATCAACTCCGCCGCTCCTCAGCACCGCAGCGTTGATTGCGATCATATAAGCTTCTCTTCGCGCTTCGGTGTGTCCGCGCTTTCGATCTCTCCGCACGTGTGAAACAGCTCGCCCGCTCAACCACTTCAGATAGTCGTCTGCCGTACAACGGCCGATAAGAAATCCTGGAAGCAGATATTTTTTTGAAGCCATTAGGCGACGAGCTTATGGTTACCAGACCAGAGGTTAACTTAGCCGGGAGCTTTTCTCCCAATGAGGAAAACTTTGCTCCAAGATGCACAAAATTCAATCTGCAGCAATGATTCAAATCCCCTTCAACAGTGCCCGAAAATAGTTAAGGTCTGTTCTAAGTTTTTCTGTCGTCAACAATTTTCATCAGGCGGCTGGCGAAACAAATTAGTTCAACAGCTTCTGCAGGGTCGATGGCGACGTTCTGATGACTCCCGGGATTCTTGTAGTAACCGATCGCTCCTGCATAAAGCTTGCGTAGTGCTAATTGCTCCGGCTCAGTTTCGGATGAATCTGTGAGTGCTCCGACACTCGGTTTGAAGGCTTCTTCCATAAGGGCGACCCCGAAATCATTCGCGGAGAATGCCCCCGCCTCGCGTACTGCGACCTCTACCTCCCGGAAAGCAATAAAAACCGCAGTATCGTATTCCCCTCGCAAAAAAGCCGCACTTACTTTCTGAATCACCAAAGGATGAAGGATCTCCTTTGGCAAAAGGTTTGCTCGTCGGTAAGCCTGAAGGGCGCTTTTATCCTTAATCTGCTTACCCCGGCGACTTATGATCGATCCTGTGCTACCGGGTCTAGGAATAACAAGGCCCTCGCGCTCAAGCCAAGTCCAAGCTTCCATCGCTGCGCCAGCTATGTCCTGACGTAAGCTCAGGGGAAATCCGTCATCGCGAGAGATATCATTCATCAGATTGTCTCGGTGTAACTGGTTCAGCTGTTGAAGTGACATCTTATTGAATTCTTCGATCAACACACCTGCCAACTCTTCTGGCTCGAGCGCCATAAGAATCTGAGGGTCAGGCATTATGGTCGATAGTCTCATGGTCAATTTGAGTCAGGCTCCTTCGTCCCTGGGAGGGGCGTAGTATACATGCTCAGCCCCGCAGACACTTGAGGCAACGGGCCGATGTGAGATGAAGGAGTCCTACGGCAGTTGCTGGCCTTCTGGAAACTGACTGACAAAACGCCCGCGTTGGTCTTTAGGGAGGGTTGGTCGAATTCTTCAATCTTGGAGATGCGAGAGGTTCGCGGAAGCCACTGAATAGGGAAAAGCTGTGTGGTATTGTTAAGCGCCGCAATCAAAAAACACTGCGGCTAGGATGACGCTAAGATGACGACATCCTGTCGCTAGACGTAACCGGACGAAGCCTGACTTTGACGGCTGCAAGTCCGGTAAATATTGGTTCATCTCGTTTGGTCAGATCAGGTAAGATGGCTTCGAACGGACTTAAAATCCGTTGTCCGCAAGGGCGTGCGGGTTCGACTCCCGCCCTCGGCACCAATTGAATTAACAGCTTAAAGGCACTCATTGAGTTAAATACTCAAATCGCTTTACGGAGTAGATTTCAGCGCCTTCTTCAAATTTCCTTTCCCTTATCTGTGCAAATAGACCGTTCGTCACGCTCGTTCAATCGTTTGTCGTGAAACACAGTATTTACTTCGCCTATTCGTCAGAGAACATCAACGGCCGAGTTTTCTCGAGTACGGCGAGTATCCGTTCTTCAGCGCCGACTCCGTCTTCGACGCAATGCGGGACCGGCGATCAAAACGCACTCAATTTGGCTTCACTACCTGCAGAAAGCCCTCGGTCTGGAGGGTGTTAAGTACTTCGCCTCGACGTACCCAACCGCGACGGGCAATCCCGATCCCGAATTTCAAGTTCTTCATCCCATTAATTGAATGCGCATCAGTGGAAGCCACAAACTTGATCGCTCGCTTGCGCGCTTCGCGTAGCCAACGCGGCTCCATATCCAGCCGATAAGGATCGCCATTGATTTCAATCGCTACGCGCGATTCGGCGATAACATCAAGAATCTCTTCGACGCGGGCATTGAAAGGCGGGCGATGTTGAATGATGCGCCCCAGTGCGTGTCCCCAAATCTTGAACCAGGGTTGGCGCATCGCTCTCGTCACGCGTTCCGTCATTTGATTTTCGTCCATGCGGTAACGCGAATGAATGCTCGCGATGATTACGTCAAACTGTTCAAGGATACGCGGAGGATAGTCGAGCGAGCCGTCGGCGAGAATGTCTGATTCCGTGCCGCGCAAGAGTTTCACGTTGACCCTTTCCTGTACCCGCGCGATTTCTTCCCATTGCCGTTTTAGGCGATCGACCTTTAGCCCGCCTGCATAGAACGCAGTTGGCGAATGATCGGTAATCGTGAGGTACGACATTCCCAGGGCTTCGGCGCCGCGGGCCATCTCTTCCACAGTATGTTTGCCGTCAGAATAATTCGTGTGACAGTGCAGCATTCCCCGGATATCGCTGATAGTCACAAGATCCTCGGGCAACTCACCAGCGATTGCGGCTTCAATCTCGCCTACGTCTTCGCGCAATTCAGGAGGAACATACTGCATGCCCAGCTGTTGATAGATCTCAGCTTCAGTCTTGAAACTTTTCTTTCTTCCTCGTGAACGCTTCCCTGCACTTACGTCATTTGTTAAATCGAGCGACAGATCATGGCGCGCCGCAAGAGCCTCGAGCTTTTCAACATGAGCAACGGATCCTGTAGCCGCGACCAGGACGCTGCCAAAGTTTTGCGGAGACGTCACCAATAAGGAGATCTTAATGCCAGTATTCAGGATCGCCGTCAAAGAGTTGTCGGTACGTTCCAGAACACGAATTAACATCGGGAAACCCGCGAAACGATCGAACATTGGTCCGGCCGCCGTGGCAGTCATAACAACTGTGAGATCCGGCGTCGTCTCGCGCCAGCGACGCAACGGACCAGCGATCTGAATTTGCTTAGCCTTAGTTCCAACCTGCAAATAATTAACAACTTCTTCGGCAAGTCGTAGAGCTTTATGAATATTGATTTCGTTTCGTGGCCGCTTCGCCTGCGACAGGGCGGCGAGCAGTTTTTCCTCCGTCTTCGGACCGAATCCTTTTACGCAGCGCACTTCTCCTTTTTCACAGGCCGCTTTGAGTTCGGCAACGCTACTGACTCCGAGGGCAGCTTGAAGTTGCTGGATCTTCTTGAGACTGAGTCCGGGGACGGTGGCTAGCTCGAGCGCCCCACGCGGCAATTCCGCGCGCAACTGCTCCAGCATTCGCGAGGTGCCTGTCCGATGAAGTTCTTTGATTTGGGCAGCGATGGCCGCGCCGATGCCGCTGATGTCTGTAAGGCGATCTTCTTCGATCAGTGAGCTAAGGCTGGATTCAAGCTCAGCAAGCACGCGAGCTGCGACTTTGTAGGCCCGCGCCTGAAAATAACGACCACCTTTTAGCTCCAGCAGGATTCCAATTTCCTGAAGCGCGGCGGCGACGCCTAGTTTGCCATCTGCCGGATCTGAAACAGCCTGACTCATGCTGCCCTATCGCTGAGGACTTTGCAGAATCTCAGAGCATCCTCGCCCATCGTTCTGTTATTAAAAAAAACGTAGCCGGCATTTCGCTTTAGCTGGACTTCGAGTTCTTCAAGCTCGGCGATCTCGTACTGATAACGCCAACCGGTTTTTCCGTGAAGACGGAAATAGCATGTAGAGGGCGTTTCAGTTTTATTAACAAATGGATCAACCACATGCCATAACCGCAACTCGTTACAGATCGATCTCACCGTAGTCGGATTCCAATCACCCCGCGGCTCCCAGCACAAAGTTAAATTCTGTCGGTTTATGGAGCCAAAGAACGTTTCCATATTCGCAAGGTTCTCCCGGGTTGGTGTGAAACTGGCTGGACATTGAAAGAGAATTGTCCTGGCTTTTAGAGCCTGGGCCGAGGCGAACGTCGTCTCCCAAGCCTCTTTGACTATCTCCGTCGGTCTGAAATAACCCACCTCCCGCTTTTCACTTGCCGAAAGCTTTCGTCGCAATCGCCGGTAAGTTGGGCTCCTGGCATCATGGGTAATCAATTGCCAAGCCTTCAAAGTAAACTCGAAGTCAGCGGGCATTTCTTCGCGCCAGCGTTCCAATGTTTTGATCTGGGGAGGATGGTAAAACGTCTGCTGAATCTCAACGCAAGAGAAGGAACGAGCATAGTCCGCCCTGGCCAAAGCGAATCCGCAGGTGCCCACCTTCAGCCCACGTCCTTTTCGGCAAGGCAGGTTCGACACGAGCCCAGCTCCAATTGTTCCGCGAAGGACTAGGAATTCTTGATGGTTCCTCTAATATTCATGAACGCAAGGCAGAACTGCAGAACAATAAGCGCATACGCTCCATCTTCCAGCCCCCAAATAACCCAAAGCACATTGCTCAAAAGAAAGAGCCAGAAGCCCCAGTTTCTTTTGAACTTTCGTTGCGAAGCTACCATCCAGGCTGCGACTACTGTCACCAACATCGCGGGCCATTGCAGACTGTTCACGATAGTCATTCAATCATTGCCAGGCACTGGCCCAGCGACTTCGCTCCCACGCTCATGGTTCTTCACGCGCTTCTATTTGGCTGACAAGCCGATCAGGCTCAGTAGCTTCACGAAGGGCGCGGAGCTCGGTATCTTCAGAGATATCAACACCCACTTTTCCGGCTATCGCTTCCAGCAGATGGATCATTTTCGTGTTCTCTTGCTCACTCAGTAGATTGATCTGCAGATCGAGATGGTTTCGCCGCTCACTAATTTTCGTGTCGTGATTCTGGCTGATAAGAATGAACGTCGACAAGAAAATCGCCTCAAGCGAAACCACTAGTGTCAGAAAAGTAAAAGGAAAAGGATCGATGTGCCGGAAACCCGGCAAGGCATTGAACAAGATCCATCCGCCAAACCAGATCACGTGAACCCAAACAAAAGTCATGCTGCCGCAAAAGTTGGCGATCGCTTCAGCAACCAGGTCTGAGCTGGAGCGTTCTTTTTTGGCAGACTGTTCCAGTTTCTGGATCAGTTCAACATTTCGCTTCGTGAGTTCATCAACTGCGCTCCGCTCAGAGTCGCTTCGATTCTGAGCATTGGCCTTTAAGCTTGGAACATCCGTATTACTCATATCGTGACTTCGCGATCCCAATGCCGGTGTTGTGAAATACCCTCAATAAATGGCGTTGCAATCGTTGACACATTATCCTGGCCGGTAATAACAATGCCCGCCTGCAACGAATGCTCAGCCTTACCCTTTTCCGTCGACGCTGATGAGATGCCAACGCTTTCCAACAACGCCACTCCGGCGCCACTGGCCGCGATGGTTTTGCAGTGCTGGTACGCTTCGTTTAGGAAGTTCGCTGCCTCATTTTCATCTTTGAGCGCTGCCACACTTTCTTCTCCGCCGGGAACATAGACCGCATCAAACATTACTGACGAACCGGTAAGGAAACTGAGATCGGCTTTTATTTGTTCGCCGTTGGCCCCAGTCAGCATTCCCAACCTGGGGGCCACCGTCATAACCGCTGCTCCGGCGGTTAACAACGCGTTTTTCATTTCGGAAACCGCTGCGTTATCAAACCCATCCGCAACCAGGAACGCTACCTTGCGCGTCTTGATGTTGTCTTTGGGAAAATTCGGATTGTCGACCATGCTCAGTCTGGGAGAAGTCTCAAGCGACTGCGTGGCGCGCTTAGGCTGAAACTTCTTTGGATCGGCATCCGCAGGAAAACTCATATTCATAGGCTTGTCGAGTTTTGCAGGGACTTTCGCTCCCAGTCCTGCGGCGACTTTGTTTGCCAGAGTCTTATCAACCTGCGAAAGCAAAAACAACATCCGCTCGCGAATGTGTGGCGTCTCCACCTTGCCTAACTCAAAACGCAAGGCTCGGATGATATGGTTCTGCTCGGGTTCGGTCTGACTGTTAAAGAAGAGGGTCGCCTGACTAAAGTGATCGAAAAAGCTGGCGCTCCGAGCGCGAATTTTCTGAGCGTCAATCCTTTCCGCGTAGCTCGTAAATCCACTCATGTCAGTTCCCGCCTGGAAAGGACAACCACCTCTCAGGCTATTGGGTTCGTAGCTAGTCTGCCCGCGATTGACCGTCTGACGCATGTAGCCATCACGTTGATTGTTGTGCAGCGGCGCGATCGGTCGATTGATTGGAATCTCATGAAAGTTCGGACCACCCAGTCGAATCAACTGCGTGTCGAGATATGAGAAGAGCCGACCTTGCAGCAAGGGATCGTTCGTGAAATCGATCCCCGGCACAATGTTCCCGGTGTGAAAAGCTACCTGTTCGGTTTCCGCAAAGAAATTGTCAGGATTGCGATTGAGAGTCATCTTGCCGATGCGGCGCACCGGCACCATTTCTTCCGGGATAATCTTGGTCGGATCGAGAAGGTCAAAATCGAATTTGTGTTCATCTTTCTCCTCGACAATTTGCACCCCAAGTTCCCATTCGGGATAGTCGCCATTTTCAATCGCTTCCCAAAGATCGCGTCGATGAAAGTCAGGATCCTTACCTGAAATCTTTTGCGCTTCATCCCAAACTACGGCGTGCAGTCCCAGCAACGGTTTCCAATGAAACTTTACAAAGCGCGCTTTGCCTCTCTCATTGATGAACCGGAAGGTGTGAACCCCGAAACCTTCCATCATTCGCAAGCTTCTCGGGATAGCGCGATCGGACATTACCCACATGACCATGTGCATCGACTCTGGCATGAGCGAGATAAAATCCCAGAAAGTGTCGTGCGCCGAGGCTGCCTGCGGTATCTCATTGTGCGGTTCGGGTTTGACCGCGTGGATTAAGTCTGGAAATTTGATCGCATCCTGAATAAAAAATACCGGCATGTTATTGCCAACCAGATCGTAGTTTCCCTCCTGCGTGTAGAACTTAACGGCAAAACCGCGCACGTCCCGCGCCAGATCGGTCGAGCCCCGCGAACCAGCCACCGTAGAAAAACGCACGAACACCGGCGTCTTCACTGAAGGGTCTTGTAAGAAATTCGCCTTGGTGTACTCCGCCATCGAATCGTAGACCTGGAAATAACCGTGGGCCGCTGATCCTCTGGCATGAACGACTCGTTCCGGAATCCGCTCATGATCGAAGTGCGTGATTTTTTCACGCAGAATGAAGTCTTCCAACAGGGTTGGACCACGATCGCCTGCCTTGAGCGAGTTCTGATTATCGTTAATGCGAACGCCCTGGTTGGTTGTTAGATACTCGCCGCCGCTGTCTTCAGTGTTCCTGGCCAGGTCGTCACTCTTCGAATCGTTAGCCCCGTATCCCGCATTCGCCGGCAAGTCTGCAGCGTTCGCTTTGGATCTCGTAGACACCTTCTGCTTGTTTCCCTTTTTCATTCCCTGTCCCTTCTGTTCCGCTATAACTATGGGGAGACGGACACCGGCGCGGGGGTCGCCGAGTCCTTTTTTCATTGTCAGGTTGGTAGCGAGCCTGGGCGCACCCTATTGAGCGCCCGCCTTTTTGGCCTTTGCATTAGGCGCCCGCGACTGTTTTGCTTTGGCTGCTTCGATTGCAGTTTCGACCTTCTTCACTTCTTCGGGAGGCGGCAAAACTGCCGGCATACCCAGCGCCTGGATCCAAAGCTCGCGAGTCCAACCCGTGGTGTGATAGAGGTGCTCGTCTTCCTCTTCTTCAACTTGCTGATGTGCCGACTTCAACATGGCGGCATCCCCGCTCTTGATAAGCTCGCCGATCAGTTCCCAATTGAGATGGTCCTTGGTCTCCGCCAGCACCACACATTCAGCGGCGACAATTTGCGCCGCTTGAGGATCGGCACAGCGCAGGGCCAATTCCATTGTCTTCACCAGTGAAGTACCGACGTAGCGAACAATCTTACGACCCGGTGTCTCAGCGTTGGGATCGAGACCAAGCTCGCGCAAAATGTCTGTGACCACCTGGACGTGGGTCTTCGTTTGTTCGAGATATTTGTTCCACTCTTCTTTTAGATCTTTATTGATGACGCAGCGGAGGGCGGTTGAATAGATTTGGACTCCGCCTTTTTCGGTTTCCAGCGCCTGGTAGAGCAGATCGACTGGCACCGTCTGCTGAAGCTTATCTTTCGGCATGTCTAATTCTCCTTGTGACGATTGGTTTAGCCTCGCGTCGAAGGAGCTGTTACTCACTTTCGACCAGCTCTCTTCGGCGCTTTCTTGCTGGCCTTAGCGCCAGTACGTTTCTTTGAACTGCCGGCTGATTGTGATCCTGAGGCTCGCTTGGATCCTTGCTTAGTCGATGAGCGCTTGTCTGCGTGGGAGCGAGAATTCCCGGCAGCCTCGTTGGGACGTTTCGAAGCTTTCTTTTTTGCCGGAGCTTTCTTTGCTGGTTTCTTAGCGGCGCCTCCGAGACCAACTAAGCTGGCGATCTTCGAAATAATTCCAGGCTTTGCGGCGCTCTTTTTAGTTTCGACCTTTGCGGCGGGCCGCTTCGGCGCTGGATCGCCCGCTTTCCTGGCCTTCTCTGCTGCCATCCGTTCGCCGAGCGCCTCGATTTCTTCATCGCTCAGTGCATCATCGGCCTTATCGAATAGTTCGTTTTCTTCTTCGTCGACATGGTGTTCGACGTTTTCACGCAACACCTTTGCCTTCGCCTGCCATTCGTCAGTAGCGGACTTTGCTCCTGACAACTCCGCCAGCAGCGACTTCACGACGTTGTGTTCTTCATAGGCTTCGAGTGTCAGGTCATGGGTCTCTTCAGGCTTTTCCAGGGCCGGATAGAAGATTGTTTCCTCGATGTGGGTGTGAACCTCTAACTCACTCTTGATGCGCTTGAAGACGTCCAGCTTTCGCTTGCCAGTAGCGGTCTCCAAAAGATCGAAAAGTTCGGCGACCTTTTTGTGATCGGCTTTCAACAGTTCAAAGGCGTCCATAGTTTTTACCTTCCCCTTTTCCGTAATTAACAGAGCTGAAACCAACCTCGATGATCAGTGCGAAGTTATCTGGGACAGCAAACTGAATGCCGCAATCAAGCAGCGGCAGAAAAAAGTTTGATGGGTCGTAGGTAAACTAGATTACTTCAGCGTTATTGCAGTTGGCTCGATGATCGAGGAATTAGTCTTCACTTCGGAGAGATCAATTCAACTCGGGTTTCATCACGATTTTGATACAGTCATCTTTGTCATTCTTGAAAGTGCTGTATCCCGACGCAGCGTCATTCAGTGAGAGTCGATGAGTGATTACAAATGAAGGATCTATCCGGCCATCCTGAATTAGCCTCAAGAGAGGACGAAGATACTTGTGAACGTTTGTTTGCCCCATCTTAAAGGTGAGACCTTTGGCGAAGGCGGCCCCAAAGGGAAACTTATCGAGGAATCCGCCATACACACCCGGCACTGAAATCGTTCCACCCTTGCGGCAGACGCGTATCGCCTGGCGCAGGGCGTGTGACCGATCAGTTGCCAGATAGAGAGCCGTCTTGGCGCGATCATATAGCGCATCGATTGTTGTTCCGTGCGCTTCAAGACCTACACAGTCGATGCAAGCGTCGGGTCCGAGGCCGCCGGTCATCTCACTTAACTTTTGATAAATATGCTCATCATCAAAATTTAGAGTTTCGGCTTTGCCTTGCTCAGCCGCCATTCGCAAGCGCCCGGGTATGTGATCGATAGCAATTACACGTTCCGCGCCGAGCAGATAAGCGCTCTTGATCGCAAACTGTCCCACCGGTCCACAGCCCCACACCGCGACCGTATCACCCGGTTGAATATTGCAGTTCTCCGCGGCCATATAACCGGTGGGGAAAATGTCTGACAGGAAAAGCACTTGCTCATCGCTCAGCTCGTCGGGAATTTGCACTGGGCCAACGTCGGCAAAAGGAACTCGCACATATTCAGCTTGCCCTCCAGCATAACCACCCATCATGTGGGAATAACCAAACAGACCCGAGCCGGAGAAACCATACAAAGTTTCTGCGGTCGCTGAGTTTGGATTGCTGTTGTCACAGGCTGACCAAAGATCACGTTTACAAAAGAAGCAGTTGCCGCAGGCGATTGTGAACGGAACTACCACGCGATCACCCTTCTTCAAGTTCTTGACTGAGCTTCCGAGCTCAACCACTTCGCCCATGAATTCGTGGCCGAGGATGTCGCCTTTTTTCATCGTAGGGATATAGCCGTCGTAGAGGTGAAGATCGGAACCGCATATCGCCGTAGTGGTAATTTTCAGGATCGCGTCGCGCGGATTGATAATGCTCGGATCCGGCACACTCAACACCTGGACGTTCTTTTTCCCTTCCCAACAAACTGCTTTCATTTCTCGATCCCCTGACTACGGGTGCGTGGCAGTTGCCTCTTTGTCTTGATCAAACTCTTCGACATCTGACTCTGCCGCTAGATTTATTTCGTCCTCTTCTGTGTGCGAACGGCCGGACGTTTGACCGGCAATCGTCGCAATCTCGCCGGTCTCCATTATTTGTTTGAGCCGTCGCAAATCCTCTTTGATCAGTTGCGCCGGTCCGGCGCCAAGAAGTTTCGCAATACTTGCTCCCAAAGTACCGGCGGGTGGGTTGTAGTTCATCGTTACGCGCAGGTAGGTTCCATGGCCCGTTGGGCCTTTTTGAAATCGAACTGATCCGGCATTCACCACATCTGCATTTTCCAATGAGCGCCACGCGATCAACTCATTCGCTTTTTCATTGTAGACTTCCGCGTCCCACTCGACCCTGGCCGCCCCTACTCCCCGGGCCACCCAATGTGACTTCCGTTCGTCTAACTCCACCACCGATTCGAGGTTCTTCATGAAAAGCGGAAGGTTCTTAAAGTCGCGCCAGAAAGCAAAAAGTTCTTCAGGTGACTTGTCGATCGTTATTGAAGTTTCAATATGAACCTCGCGCGCGATCTTGTCGGCCGCGGTTTGGATCGTTTTAACAACTGCATATGCCAGTCCGGCCCCAGCCAAAATTGCACCGCCGGTGACGAACGGATGCTTCGCCGCTTTAACAAGCAGACCATCATTCTCGCCGCGATTCACCCCATCGGTGCCGTCGATGACTTGCTGCGTCAATGGCTCGTTCATTTTCATTTCGTCCTGTTTCCCGGCGAATTCTCTTACTTGTTAGCGGAGCCGGGTTCTGCCATCTTCCGATGTTGTTCGGCAAGAGTGTCTGAAGGTGTGAACAAAGCCGCGGCAGACATCACTTTGTTTTTCAAACCGGTAACGAGGTCACCTTCACCGTTCATCATTGCGTCGTACCCGGCCTTTGCTACGTCAACCGGATCGTCTTTCTTTGATTGGCCGACTTTCGTATCGAGCATGTCCGCACGT
The DNA here is from genome assembly GCA_035472495.1 of Pyrinomonadaceae bacterium. GTDB lineage: Bacteria > Acidobacteriota > Blastocatellia > Pyrinomonadales > Pyrinomonadaceae > PSRF01. The sequence continues at coordinate 368,991 of DATIPD010000016.1, forward strand.
TCGAAGAACTCGGTTTCGGTAGCACCCCGCATAAGACATGTGACCGTGACGCCCGTATCTTTCAATTCATTTCGTAACGCGAAAGAGAATGAGTCCTTTCGGCGTAACGCAAAGCGAGGTGAGCCCGATCAGACTCACCTCACCTCACTGGAATTAGCGGTCGCTCTGCTGACCGCCTTTTTGACCGCCGCCTTGTTGACTGCTCTGGCCCTGGCCACCCTGCTGACCACTCTGCTGACCACTCTGTTGGCCACCCTGTTGGCCACCCTGTTGGCTACCCTGCTGTCCCGCCTGTTGTCCTTGTCGGCCACCAGTCCCTTGATCGCCACCTTGACGGCCCGGAGCCTGCTGGCCTCCGCCTTGCTGACCGCCACCCTGATTATCTTTACGATCGTCTCCCATAATTCTTCCTCCCATGTTCGACAGTTTAGTTGCTGAATTGTTTTCAAGTCTGAAAAACCAACATCGACTTGAGCTTTGGCTGCACTCATTCAAAACAGATTGCAGCGTTATGTTAGATATGAAGAGGTGTGTGCAAAATAAATGCCATCAACTGCGTCGAAAGCCCAACGACATGTCATAATTTTGTAATGCTGGAAGCCCAGATGAGTAACTCTTCCTGCTTAAATTTCTTTTGCAACTCCTGGCGATAGCCAGCCCACCAGGCTTTGTCCAGGTCATCAGTCAGCACCTCAAACATTACGACGTCGTCGCGACTAAACTCGACCGCGCTCTCCTGCCAGAGTCCTACCGCAGGAGAACGAACGAAGGCCGTTACGCCTCCGAAGCGAGTAGTAAGATCTTCTCTAACCAGATTGAAGTATGCGCGTGGAAATGGCTGTTTATTATTGTCGTGCAGAGGTAGTAACAATTGGATGAGATACATGTTTCAAAATGTTACTGAATCTCCAAGCCCCGCTGCATTGCGAGTGCCCTCGCTTTAATTACCAGGTCGCCATCAATTAGTGCCTCTCCATTAAGACCTTGCACGATCTCCTCAGTAGGTCGGCCTAATGCGAGCGCAAGTTTTTCATCGCTTGCACCGAAGCCGGTGTCCCGAATTTCTTTCAAAATGTGCAGGGCTTCTGCCTGATTCGTACCGTGATCGTCGAGCTGATGAGTTTCTTTTGCTATCGCAGTCTTTCCATTCCCCCTGGTTGCTGAAGTGCTTTGCTCAAACGAATGATCCCGTTTTGAAGCTGAACTTTTCGATCGTCTCTTACGTGGGCCCAACTCACCATCGCCTTGTAGCACATTACTTGTTGGCGTTTTGCTTCGCTTACTTTTCAAGGCATACGCCAAGCCTGCAGCGAATCCCGCCGTAGCCAAAAATAGGACTTTCTTTTTCATGTTCGTACTCCGCTGAATTTCTTATGAGACCGTGCTCAAGATTCGCTGCAAACCAAAGACCAAAGTTTCGTCGCGCCAGAAAAATCGACCACCCTTCCGAAGGTAGCACTGCAAATCGATCGGATTGGCATTTCGGTTGCGAGTTTTTTGCGCTGAGATCGCTGATCGCTCAAAGGGGTTCTGGAAGTATTCGCCTTCGACTCGCGGGCTGTATCGGACTTATACAACGTGCCAGGAAGAGCGAACCGATTTCGCAGCGGCGCATCGAGGCTGGCTACGCCGCAACGACGGCTGGGAGGTTTCCTACTGAATGTTATCGCGATCGTGGGCGCCTTCTTAGCGACCTATGCGGCAATCCAAATCAAAGATCATCCCTGAGTTGCTTCGATATGGACTCGCAAAAGGCGCGCTCTTAATCGCCATCCCGCGTGGGAACTACAAACAGGGGGACCAGTGGTGCTTATGAGTAATTCACGAGACAGCATTAAAAATATTTGGGGCGAGCGATCGCCTTACCACGGGGAATGGCCCGGCCGGGTTGACGAAAGGACGACCGAAGCCGCCGAGTCCTGGATTCAATCCGCGTGTGTTCTCTGTTCCAACGGGTGCGGGCTGGAAATTGGCGTTAAGGGTGGACGAATCGTCGGCGTTCGTGGTCGCGCAGATGATCACGTCAATCGCGGACGCCTGGGTCCTAAAGGACTCTATGGATGGGAGGCCAACAATAGTAAAGATCGACTAATCAAACCGCTGATTCGGAAACAGGGAAAACTTGTACCGGCCTCATGGGACGAGGCGATGAACCTGATTGTCGAAAAAACCAAAACCATAATTTCGCAGCATTCGGCGAGCGCAATTGGTTTTTACACGTCAGGACAATTGTTCCTCGAGGAATATTACACGCTGGCCGTCATCGGCAAGGCTGGCCTGGGAACTCCTCACATGGATGGCAACACACGGCTATGCACTGCGACTGCCGGACAAGCGTTGAAAGAAACGTTTGGCACCGATGGTCAACCTGCATCTTACACCGACTTCGACATCACTGATGCAATTCTGCATGTAGGCCACAACGTCGCCGAAGCGCAGACGGTTTTGTGGTCAAAAATTTTGGATCGAAGACGAGGGTCAAAGCCGCCAAAGCTCGTGGTGATCGATCCGAGAGAGACGGCTACCGCGAAAGAAGCGGACGTGCACCTGGCGCCCATTCTGGGAACCAATGTCGCTGTCCTGAATGGGCTACTCAATTTGATTATTGAGAACGGGCAGATCGATAAGCCGTTCATTAATGAGCACACTGTCGGCTTTGAATTTCTACGCGATACCGTAGCGCTTTGGTCTCCGGAACGCGTCGAGAAAGTTTCCGCGGTACCCGCTGACAAACTCCGCGCCGCGGCAGATATTCTGGGCTCGGCAAATTCACTCGTGTCCTCAGTTCTCCAGGGGGTTTATCAATCCAACCAAGCCACAGCTGCGGCGGTTCAGGTCAACAATCTAAACCTGATTCGTGGTCTGATCGGTAAGCCCGGCTGCGGCGTGCTGCAAATGAACGGACAACCGACGGCGCAAAACACTCGTGAATCCGGGGCTAATGGTGATCTGCCCGGCTTTCGCAACTGGGACAATCCCGCCCATATCGACGACCTGGCAAAGATTTGGAATGTAAATCCGGGCATCATCCCGCACTGGGCGCCGCCGACGCATGCCATGCAGATTTTTCGTTATTGCGAACAAGGATCGATCCGTATGCTCTGGATTAGCGCTACTAACCCCGCCGTATCCCTGCCCGATCTCCCTCGCATTCGACAGATACTCCAAAAGAAATCGCTGTTTGTAATTGCACAGGATGCGTTCATGACCGAGACCACGGAACTGGCAGATGTGGTTCTGCCCGCGGCCATTTGGGGCGAAAAGACCGGCTGTTTCACTAATGCTGATCGCACTGTGCACATCTCTCGTAAAGCAGTCGAACCCCCGGGGGAAAGCAAATCTGACTTAGAAATTTTTCTCGACTATGCGAACCGCATGGACTTTCGCGACAAGGATGGCGATCCCCTGATCAAGTGGAATGATGCGGAAGGCGCCTTTGAAGCATGGAAGATCTGTTCGCAAGGCCGTCCGTGCGACTACAGCGGCATGAGTTATGAAAAACTTTCAAGCGTCTCGGGAATTCAGTGGCCCTGCAATGACCAATTCCCTGATGGTTGCGAGCACTTGTACGTTGGCGGAAAGTTCAACACCGATGCCGACTACTGCGAGGACTACGGACATAATCTGAGCACTGGTGCAATGCGGACTCCCGAACAATACAAAGCGAACAATCCGAAAGGGCGAGCTTTTCTTCACGCAGCCGACTACGAGCCGCCACAGGAATCGCCGGACCAGGATTATCCTTTTTGGCTGACTACCGGACGCGTCGTTTATCACTTTCATACGCGAACAAAGACAGGACGATCCAGAGAACTCAATCAAGCGGCTCCCAATGTCTTTGTTCAAGTTAACGAGACTGACGCTGAAGCGCTGGGCCTGGCAAATGGGGACATTGCACGACTTGAATCCCGACGTGGCGCAGTTGAGGCTGCTGTTCGAGTTGGCGGTATCCGACGCGGTCATATTTTTGTCCCGTTCCATTATGGTTATTGGGACGATGATTCGCAGCCGCGGGCGGCTAATGAGTTGACCATTACCGAATGGGATCCGGTCAGCAAGCAACCGCATTTCAAGTTCGCTGCCGTACAAATTACTAAGGTGGGCGATAATTCCGGAGGCACGCGAAAACCAGCTGCTAACGTTAACGAAGCGGTTAGCAAAATAAAAGATGCTTCAGCCGGTTCGAATGAAGCTGCTGACTCGAAGAAACACGTCGCCGAATACCTGGGTTTACTGAAAGAAGGGGAACAGGCGATCGCCGAGGCGTTCACGTCAGTCGCGAATCATCACATCGACGAACCTGACATCTTCGCGACTTGCCAGAAGCTCGCCCACGTATCGGGCGTTCACGCGGAAGCAATTGAGCGCTTCACAGCGATCTATGGCGAGGTCAGTGAGCACGAGCCAAGTCGTGTCAAGAATTCGCTCTTTCAGGGGCCGCGTTCAGGAGCATTTGGCTTGGTGCTTGATCTACACGATCTTTTTCTGCTGACGACCGAAGCTCATTTGGGTTGGATGGTCCTGTTGCAAGCGTCGCAAGCTTTGCGTGACAAGGAATTCATCGCGGCCTGCACCAAACTCGGAGGCGAGACGGACGGGCAACGCGCGTGGCTGCAAACGAGAATAAAGCAAGCTGTGCCGCAGGCGCTCCTGATCGACGTTTAACTTGGATTACAGGCAACTCGACGCCTGTTTGGAGAGAAAATGTCAGACGAACATCTTAGTACCTACCTCAACGATCATCTTGCTGGCTCAGTGGTGGCGCTGGAACTGCTGGACAACCTACTGACTACATATTCCGAAGCCGATCTCAGTACTTTCTTCCAGGAGCTACATGCCGACATCGCCGCAGATCGCGATGAGCTTCAGCGGCTAATGAAGCAGCTGGACATCGGCGAGAGTCGAACGCGCAAGGCGTCGGCATGGATGACAGAAAAAATGACGGAACTAAAACTCCGCTTTGATGATCCCAAGTCCGGACCGTTGCGGCTATTTGAATCTTTGGAGGCCCTGTCCTTAGGTATTGAAGGCAAGCGGTCGTTGTGGATAACCCTTAGTGCGGTAGCTGAGCAAGCAACCTCACTGAGGATTCTGGATTATGAGCGCCTTACTCAACGAGCTGAAGAACAGCGCGATCGGGTTGAAAAATTAAGAATCGCAACCGCTCGCGAGGCGCTACCACCTGATCGCGTTTGAGATTCCAGCTGCAGACCTCCTCAATGCTGTGGCAACTGTGAAAAGATCACGAAGTGTCCGCCCGGTTCTTTGGCAACGATCTCCTGAGCGCCGTAGAAAGTTTCGTGGATCGGCTGAACAACTTCGGCGTCCTGCAGAGAACCTGCAACCGCCTGGATATCTGCGACTTCCATAAACAGGAAGCTCGGTCCCTGCTCGGCGGCCTGGGCCAGCGGATTTGCCGGATCAGCTTTCATGCCGGCATAAGTTTGATACATGAGCTCGACCGCGCCGTTATCCAGGGCGACAAAACCGAGATGGTCCCCTTCAGGCACTTCGATGGTTTTCTTGAAGCCAAAGCGTTCGGTCCAGAATTTCAGGCTGGGTTCGACGCTGTTAACATGCAAAACCGGAGTTGATTTTTTAATCATCGTTGTCCTTTCTCGAGTGGTTCCGGCCGTCGCCAACGCAGTCCACGTTGCCAGCGCCAGTACCGCAGCTGACGCGACCGCAAAAATCGCCCTTAGTTTCATGACTAACATCCTTTTCGGCGTGAAGAATTTTAGCTAGTCTTAATTAGACTAGTGATATACTAACGAGCATGAAGAAGCCTGTCAAGAAGAAACTCGCGAGCGCGCAGCACGTGGGCGCGAAAGAGAAAAGAATGCGGCTGACAACTCCCGACTTGGTGATTTTGAGTCTGCTGGCCGAACGGCCAATGCATGGTTATGAAGTGAACGCCACGCTCGAGAATCGCAAGATTCGCGATTGGGCCGCTGTCTCTCGGCCGCAGATTTATTATTCGCTCGACAAACTCACCAGCCTTGGTTTGATAGTGGCGACTGCTGAAGACTCGGCCTCGGCCGGGCCCGAGCGACGCGTGCTCCAGACAACTGAAGAGGGACGCCGACGGCTGGCTGACGCGCTCGAAGGCGTTCATTGGTCACACAATCGGGTTCATCAGCCGTTTCTTACCTGGCTGGCGCTCTCCTGGCAGGCGCGACCGCGCGCTTTTCAAAACCAGCTAAAACAGCGTCGAGAGTTTTTGCAGAAACAACTTGCGGAAGAGCGAGCAACACTGAAGGACGTGCTGAAAGAGGTCGGGCATCCTTATCATGAGGCGGTTTGGATGTTGAAGCTTGTGATTGCGCAGATGGACTTGGAACTAAAATGGCTTGATCGAATCGATCGCGAAACTCCGGAACGCGCCCCAGCGAAAAGACCGCATTACTGATCGCTTGCCTCCCCACTGGCGCGGTCCCTTTATCACGGCATCACCGCAAGTATTTGTTGAAAAATTCGAGCGTGCGCGACCATGCCAGTTTCGCGGCGGCTTCGTCGTAACGGGGCGTCGTATCGTTGTGAAAGCCGTGTTGCTTGCCGTCGTACATATGCACCGTGTAGACCTTATTGTTGGCCTTTAGTGCCGCTTCATATGCTGCGATGCCGGCGTTGACGCCCTGGTCATTGCCCGCGTAATGCAGCAACAACGGCGCTGATATCTTCGGAACATCATCCGCGCCTGGCTGACGTCCATAGAACGCAACTCCCGCGTTGAGATCGGCGCCGAGCCGAACGGCCAACTGATTCACCATGCCACCGCCGAAACAAAACCCAACCGCGCCGAGTTTGCCGGTTGAATCTTTACGCGCTTTAAGCCACTTCGCAGCGGCGACGAAATCTTCCGTCATCTTTTTTCCGTCTACCTGCTTGAAGGCGACGGCGCCTTTCTCATCACTGCCCGGATAGCCGCCAACTGAAGTCAATCCGTCTGGCGCAAAGGCAATGAAGTTTTCAGTGGCGAGACGACGCGCGACGTCTTCAATGTAGGGATTGAGTCCGCGGTTTTCGTGAATCACGAGGACGACCGGGAGCTTCTTTCCTTTTGCCGGGCGCGCGAGATATCCCTTGACGGTGCCATTCCCGGCCGGAGATTGCACAACTTCGTAACCAACTTTGATTCGCTTGTCATCCGGCGGCACTTGCTGCGCCCAGGCGTAGTTGGGAGTAAGACTCTCGAAAATCGCGGCCAACGTCAGACCGCCGACCGCAAACTTTCCGGCACGGTCGAGAAAAGTTCGGCGATTGATGTCGCCATGCTGGTATTCGTGAAAAAGGTCTAAGAGTTCCTGCGGATAATCCGACGCTACTTTGCGTTCCATTTCTTGCTCCTTAAATACAATCAAACGAGACCAACGGAATCTGTGAGCTTACCGCAGAATCCGAAATCTATTCATCGTTTTTTCGTCGCAAAAACGATGCGAGTTGTTCCGTTGCGGAAAGAGTAGCACTAGACACCGGCACAAAATCAACCAAGCACGAGCCGTGGCCCTGGAGGTGTCCGCACCAAAACATGAAACGCGACCTGCAACTTCGCTTGTGTCTAAGTCAATCGCGGTCAGGCACAAATTTTTTCTCGCCTGTTAACACGGAGTTTCTGATCCTTGCCAGAATTCTTGTTGACTTAATTTCCAACCCGGAATAAATTCTGCTCGTTCGCAAAAACTCATTTGGTTCCGACTCGTCTCACTGGAAACGAGCCTACAGCTGCTCTTTGTTCCCGACTCGTATCGCTTGAAACGAGTCTTCTTAAACGCTCTTAGCTTTCTCAACCGGTCTTAGCTTTTCCCGACTCGTCTCAACGGAAACGAGTCTTCTCAAAAGGTCTTAAATCTTTTTCATTTCCTGATACGCCCAGAAGCTATCAACCTTCCAACCCCGGAGGCCCCTCTCATGTTTTCTCTTACTCGTCCCAGCATTCGTACGACCATCTCTGCGTTTACAAGAACACCGCGATTCATGCTTATCACGTTTGGATTCGTTTTAGCTTTGGGTGGTGTCGCAATTTCTCAATCACCCAACCTGAGAGAAAGGCTGGGACTCATAGCGGCGTCGAAGCCTGCCGTCAGCCAACCGCCGGCTTTGCAGGAAGGCGCCAACAAGAGAATCGATCTTCTGAAGATGGCGGGCATAAATCGGGCGACGCCACAACCGTCGCTGTTCAGCCCGCTTGCACCGATTGTTTCGGCGACTAAGTCTGACTCTTTGTTCACCGACGTTGATGGCGATCTCCAGGCTGATCCTGGTGACACGCTGAAATATACCGTCAATATCAACTCGATTGGTGGAGATGCGACCGGCGTTACGTTCACCGATACAGTTGATCCGAATACGGCGTTTGTGCCGGGAAGTCTTCGGGCCACACCGGTGGCGGTAGACGACAGTTATTCTGCGACTGGCAACGTGCGGATTTCAGTGGCCGCGCCGGGTGTGTTGGGGAACGATTTTACCGGTGTACCGAACGCAACAATCACGGCGCCGCCGAGCACCAGTGCCAATGGCGGCGATGTGAGCCTGGCCGCAGACGGCAGCTTCACGTACAACCCGCCGGCGGGTTTCGAGGGCGCGGATAGTTTCACCTATACGCTGACAAACTCCGAGGGCAGCAACTCTGCTACGGTGACGATCAATGTCAGCGGCATGATCTGGTTCATCAACAACAACGCCGCTGCTTGCACGACGCTGGCGGCAGGTTGTGGTCGACTCACAAATCCGTTTAGCAGCTTGTCCGCTTTCGCGGCCCTTAACAATGGCGCCGGCAATAACCCGGCAGCCAACGACAACATCTTTGTGTATGAAAGTGCTTCTGACTACGTCGGCCCGGTGACCCTACTTAACGGGCAAAAATTTATTGGGCAAGACTCCACTGCAAGTCTTTCGTCCATTACGGGCATAACTCCGCCGCCAGAAAGTGATCCTTTACCGGCAATGAATAGCGGCAACGGAACGATCGTCAACATCACTAACGGAAATGCGATCACAGTTGCATCAGGCAACACGTTACGCGGATTTACTGGCGGAAATTCGACTACAGACATTAGCGGTAGTGGCTTCGGCACACTCACCATTTCTGACGTTACCTTGAATGGCACAGGCGAGGCTCTCAACCTGACTAATGGCACGCTTGCTGCGACCTTCGTCAGCATCTCGTCAAGTAACAGTGCCACCACCGGCGTTACTTTATCGAACGTTGCCGGCAGTCTCACGAGCCCTACTACTACAATCACAAATCCGACTGGCATTGGCATCAGCGTTGGCACGTCCAGCGCCACGCTCGATTTTGGCAGCACGACCTCAAGCAGTTCTGGCGCGGCCGGAGTCAGCCTGCTCACCAACACTGGCGCGATCAGCTTCAGCGCCCTCAACATCTCACCCGATGCAAATCAACGAGGACTGCTCGCGACCGACAATAGCAACACTATCACCAGCACCAGCGGTGCTATCAGCAACACTGGTGCGACGGCTGTTGAGATCACGCGGGGCAGCGGTACGACGCCACTCGCCCTCTCGTTAACCAGCGTTTCATCCTCGGGCGGCGCCGGCAACGGGATCATTCTTGCAAACACCAGCGGCAGTTTCACCATCGTTGGAACGGGCACGGCGGCCTCTGGCGGAACCATCGCCAACAAAACCGGCGCTGACGGCAGCACCACGCAGGGCTCCGGCATCTTCCTCAACAACGCACAAAACGTATCGCTGGATCGGATGCAGTTAAATGACTTTCAGAACTTCGCCATTCGCGGGACGAGCGTAACTGGATTTACGCTGAACAACTCGACCATCAGTGGGCTCAACGGCACAACCGAAGCCGCAGGTTCCGAAGAGGGCGGCATCCGCTTCACTAATCTGCTGGGAAGTGCCTCGATTTTGAACTCCACTATTAGTGGCTCTTACTCCACTCACGTGCGCGTCCAAAACACGAGTGGCGTGCTCAATCGGATCACCATTGACAACTCCACACTGGGTGCGCTCAACGACAACAGCACGCACGGCGGCAGCAGTATCGTTTTCGATGCGACTACCGGCGCCACGCTTAACTTCACCCTGTCGAATAGCACTCTGACCGGTTCGCGCTCAAGTATGCTAAGCGCAACCCAACACGGTGGTTCTCATATGGACGCCGTGGTTTTACAGAATAAATTGCAGAACGCGGACGCGTTTATTTTAAGTGGCGCGGGCGGCATCCTGCTACAGGGTGGCGACCTCGGAGTTGCGGATCTCACCTTCAACATTTCCTGTAACAAGATCAGCACCAGCGCTACCGGCGGAGCCAAAGGGGCTGCGATAAATATCTTTAAGGCGACCACCACGACCAGCGGCTCATTTGTTGGCACAGTCGGGGGAAACGCAATCGGTGTTATTGGTCAAACGCTATCCGGCGCATCAAATAGCGCCCCTGCTCTCTGGATACAGGACCACGGCGCCGGCACCTTCACTACGTTGGTTCAGAACAACAACATCGTGGAGTACGGCGAGGAGGCAATCGATCTGGCGCGCACGCAAGGCAGCAGTACACTTAACGCCTCCGTATTCGGCAACACAGTCACGCCGAACGCCGATAACGCTTTCGCTGGAGTAACAATTGAGCAGGGCGCACTTGGTTCCGATACCGGGGCGATGAATCTGGTTATGGGTAACGCCACTGCCGCTTCCCCGCAACGGAACGATTTCTCCAACGGCGATCCGTTTGACTTCGCCGACATCGAGATACTCAGGGCCAGCAGTTCAAGTACAGTTCTAAATCTTTCGCGAAACGGTTCGGCCGCCGCTACGATCGAGGGCGTCATTCAAGACGACAACATTGGTGGAGCGGCTAACGCTGTCTTCATTCCCACCACTGGCAACATGAACCTCGTGAACCCGCTGCCGACGCTGCCACCGGCAGTAGGAGGTTGTGTGACGCCGGCTTCACTTATCTCAATGGGAGATAACCCGCCGAAGTCGCTATCTCAAGAAGCAAGCGCACCGGTTGACGATATTCTTTTTGCTACAAACTTGAAGGATGCGGAGACCAGCAATGTTGCCAACGGCCTGGCCTCAGAAGAACTGAACAGAGCGCTGCTGGCGGCAATCGAAAGATGGCGAGACGCCGGCATCTCAGCCGACGATCTGGCTCGCTTGCAGTCTGTGAGCTTCGCGGTTGAAGACCTACCAGAAGGACAGCTTGCTGCAACGCTCTCAACCACCGTCAAGATTGACGAAACCGCCGCAGGTTACGGTTGGTACTCCGACTGGACGCCGATGGAAGATTCGGAGTTCGATGTTGCGGTACCCAATCGCGAGCTGCAAACAACCGAAACCAGTCCCGCTGCTGGACACATGGACCTATTGACGGTCGTCATGCGTGAGCTGGGAGTGGTTTACCGGCAGGGCAAGACCAGACTGATGAGCAAGCAACTCGAACCGCTGATGCAGAACACTCTGTCACCAGCTGTCAGGCGCTTGCCGGATTCTCGGACGATTCAATTGCCGAGCTCGAAAGGCAAGGCTTCCGGTATGAACCGATCGAACCGCGGAGGAAGCAACGTTTCGCAACTGCGAAAAGACTCAGCCTCAACCGCGACGACAGTTTCGACGTCGCCGCGTACAGCTGGGAATGTGGCCACGAATCGAAGCGCGAAACCGGCTTCGAATCGAAACAGCAAACTCATGCATCATGCGCCGAGAAATGCTCCGACCCTCAGCAGCATGCTTGCCGACGTTATGCTCAGCATCGGCACTCTACCTGCCGGTGAAACCGTAACAATCACCTTCAATGTCACAGTCAATGATCCGTTCACTGGAGCGACGCCCCAGGTGTCAAATCAGGGAACGGTTTCGGGAAGCAATTTCGCTGACGTGCTGACAGACGATCCGACTGTTGGCGGCACTGCCGATCCGACAGTGACTCCGATCGACTTGCCTAACGTGAGCATTGCCGTTTCGCCAACCTCAGTTGCGGAAGATGGGGCCACCAACCTGGTCTACACCTTCACTCGCAACGGCTCAACAGCAAACGCGTTGACGGCGAACTTCTCAATTGGCGGGACAGCCAGCTTCGGCGCGTCACCGAACGATTACACGCAAACCGGCGCGGCCACTTTCAGTCCACCATCGGGTACGGTGACTTTCGGCCCCGGTAACTCCACGGCTACCGTGACCGTCAATCCTGAAACTGACACCACCGTCGAACCCGATGAAACCGTTGTCCTCACTGTAACGTCGGGTATCGGCTACGTTGTGGGCGCTCCTTCATCCGCGAGCGGCACCATTACCAACGATGACACGGACGTCAGCGTGGCGGTGTCTCCGGCATCAGTTGCGGAAGATGGCGCCAGTAACCTGGTCTACACCTTTACTCGCGCCGGCGTCACCACCACTGCGCTAACGGTGAACTTCAGCATCGCTCTCGGCGGCAGCAACGCAGTCTTCCCTGCTGACTACTCGCAGAGCGGCGCTACAACCTTTGCCCCGCCGGTTGGTACGGTGACGTTTAGCCCCGGCAGCTCAACGGCAACGGTCACGGTGGATCCGAATCCGGACTTGCTAGTCGAACCGGATGAGACGGTAGTCTTTACCCTCACTTCAGGCACCGGCTACAACGTCGGCTCGCCTGATTCGGCAACCGGAACCATTACCAACGACGACGCCGATGTCTCCGTAACAGTTGCGCCGAGCTCGGCGACTGAGGACGGAGCCACCAACCTCGTCTACACGTTCACCCGAACCGGGTTCACCCTCGTTCCGATCACGGTGAACTTCTCAGTGGGCGGTACGGCTGTGTTCTCGCAACCCGACTACACGCAGACCGGCGCCGCGACTTATAGCGACAGCGCTGGCACAGTAGTTTTTGGGGCCGGAGTGACCACCGCTACGGTGACCATAGATCCTTCTGCGGATCTCACGGTCGAACCTGACGAGACTGTTGTGCTGACAGTAACTTCAGGCGTCGGCTACAACGTCGGGTCGCCTGACTCGGCAACCGGCACGATCATCAACGACGATACCGACGTCAGCGTTGCCGTATCCCCGGGCTCAGTCTCTGAAGATGGAGCAACTAATCTCGTGTATACCTTCACGCGCGCGGGCGTCACCAGCACCTCGCTAACGGTGAATTTCGCGGTGGGTGGATCAGCGACATTTGGCGCCTCACCCAACGACTACACGCAGACAGGGGCAACCACTTTCACTACAACCTCGGGTTCTGTAACCTTCGCACCCGGCAACTCTACGGCGACGGTAACTGTCAATCCGGAAACTGACACCACAGTTGAACCTGACGAGACTGTCGATCTGACACTGACAGCCGGTGCGGGTTACAACGTCGGCTCGCCGAGTTCGGCAAGCGGCACTATCGTCAACGACGACACAGACGTCAGCATCGCGGTGGCGCCAGCGTCGGTCGCCGAAGATGGGGCCACCAACCTGGTCTACACCTTCACGCGTGTAGGCGTCACCAGCACCTCGCTAACGGTGAACTTCTCGGTGGGCGGAACCGCTAACTTTGGCGTGTCACCCAACGACTACACGCAGACTGGAGCCACCAGTTTCACCTCGAGCTCTGGTTCCGTGACCTTCGGGCCCGGCAACTCGACAGCGACAGTAACGGTCAATCCCGAAACTGATACGACGATCGAGCCTGACGAAACGGTTATCCTGGCCTTAATTTCAGGTAGCGGTTACAACGTCAGCTCGCCTTCGTCAGCAACCGGCACGATCACGAATGACGATGCCGATGTAAGCGTTGCGGTATCGCCGGCGGCAGTCGCTGAAGATGGCGCCACGAACCTCGTCTACACCTTCACCCGTACCGGCTTCACGGCCGGCGCGTTGACGGTGAACTTCTCGGTGGGCGGCACCGCCACGTTTGGCGTGTCACCTGACGATTACACGCAGACAGGCGCAACCACCTTCACCACCACCACCGGTTCCGTAACTTTCGCACCCGGCAGCCCGACAGCGACAGTAACGGTCGATCCGGAAACAGACACAACCGCGGAAGCTGATGAGACCGTCATCATCACGTTGACGGCAGGCGCTAGTTACAACGCCGTCAATCCAACCTCCGCCACCGGAACGATACTCAACGATGACACGCTCGTCAGCGTTGTAGTGTCGCCATCGTCGACCGCCGAGGGTGGAGCTAATCTGGTCTACACGTTCACTCGCACTGGCCCAACTACCAGTGCAGTCACCGCTAATTTCTCGGTGGGTGGAACTGCCAGCTTCCCGGCAGACTACACGCAGAGCGGTGCAACCACCTTCACTCCGCCAACTGCCACGGTGACTTTCGCCGCCGGCAGCTCGACGAAGACTGTGACGGTAACGCCACTCACTGACTGTGCTGTTGAAGGGAGCGAGACGGTCGTGTTCACTGTGCAACCGGGAACGGGTTATGGCGTGGGCTCGCCGAGTTCAGCAACCGGAACCATCACCAATACTCCTGATTCGAGCGCACCAACAATCACGCTGATTCCCAACGTGAACATTACGTTGTGGCCACCGAATCACCAGTATGAAACCGTAGCAGTTACCGATTTCGTCGCCAGTGCCAGTGACAACTGCGATGCCTCTGTGAATCTCAACAGTGTCTACATCCAGAAGATCACCAGCGATGAAGTAGAAAACGGAAACGGTGATGGAAACACATTAAACGACATCGTCATCGCAGCTGGTTGTAAGTCCGCCCAGCTTCGCTCTGAACGCGACGGCGGCGCCGACGGTCGTGTCTACACCATCACCTTCAAGGTGAAAGATGCGACGGGCAACTTCACGACGGCGACTGCCAAGGTAACGGTGCGCAAATCGCCGAACACTCCGGCAGTTGATAGCGGGACGCACTACACCGTCAATAGCGCTTGTCCATGATGAGCAACTGACTTCGCGTCAATGGATGCGGTCACGCGACCGCATCCATTCCGCGTCGCAAGCGAATACGATTATCGAATCTGGTCCTCGTCCTCTCAATCCTCAAAGGAGTTAGTAATGAAAAATCTTCGCAGCGCTTTTCGAAATCCCAAGCTTTACCTTCGCTTCGTGATGTTGGTCGCCGTGCTTGGAACCCTGGCGGCGTTAACACCACTCTCTACCGCTACCACGCCGTCGTTGACAGTTAGCGTCGTCAATAATTCGGCAAAAGAAATTCGCCATATTTATCTGTCGCCCGCGAACAACGATGATTGGGGCACAGATCAACTCAACGAGTCGGTAATCAACGCCGGCGCGAGCCGAACGCTTAGCATCTCCTGGGATCAATCGACAGTTAAACTGGTCGGTGAGGATCAGGATGGGTGCTTCCTCTATCAGACTGTGGAAGCTTCCGGCAGCCAGGTATGGACGATCGACAACCAGTCGGCTCGCGACTGCGGGAACTAACCAGAACAACAATCGCGCGACTATCAAAGGGTGACGGCTTTAGCGTCGCCCCTTGAGTTTTGAACTTCTTGTGCAAAGCCAGCAGCGACTTTGTGCCGTTGATGGCAGCAGCTAGACCGCTTTCCGCCACCGCCACCGGTATCTTCGCCTTCGCCGATCTCCGCCAAATCAGATTTAGCCTGAAGTAAACAAAAGACAGCGCCCCGCGCGCGATGACGGAGATTACAGCACGCCTGAGCTGGGTGCCTGGCCTTTCAATTATCAATCCTCCTTCTCACCGGTTCTCGCCTGAACCGGAAAGATTTCCCAACATCCAAAAAGCAATCGAGTGGACCTCTCACGTCCGCGTTGAGCATTTGGTAATAATCAATTGCTAGTGTAAACAAGTTCCTTAGCTCTCCAATTCAAACCATACGGAGTTCAACCCGAATGAAAGTAAAGCTGGTACTTATCGCCCTCATCATCTGTCTACTCTCGTCTAACGCGGTTGAGGCAGCCGCGCGAACAAAACGTCGTCGAGCGCCGCGACCAGCGTCTGCGGCAGTTACAACTCCTTCTGGACTAACCTATCTGATTACGAAAAAGGGAACAGGCCGCCAACCTAAAGCGGGTGAAACGGTGATCGTTCATTACACCGGGTTGTTGGCCAACGGTGTGAAGTTCGACAGCTCGCGCGACAACAACCAGCCTTTTGCATTCAAGCTGAGCGCCGGTCGAGTGATCAAAGGCTACGACGAGGGCGTCGGCAAATTGCACATTGGAGACGAGGCGATTCTCATAATCCCGCCCCGGATTGGTTACGGCGCAAAGGGCGCTGGCGGTGTTATCCCGCCTAACGCCACGTTGATTTTCATAATCGAACTGCTCGATATCAAAGCGAAGTCGTTGTCGGATGTCATTTCGAAGACGCTTGCAGAGAAAGGCGTCGAGGCCATGATTGCTGAATTCCGCAGCCTCCGGACTAGCGGAGCGGCTGACCTCTACGTTAGCGAATCCGAAATGAATGCGCTGGGCTATTCGCTCCTGAGGAAGAAACAAATGAACGAGGCGATCGAGGTGTTTAAGTTGAACGTTGAAGCGTATCCGCAGTCGGCCAATGTGTACGACAGCCTTGGAGAGGGCTACCTGTTACAGGGTGATAAAGAAAAAGCGATCGAAAATTATCAGAAGGTGCTCGAGATCGATCCCAACGCTGAGAACGCCAGGAAAGTATTGCAAAAGCTGAAGGGCCAGTAGTTGTAACGCGATCTGTCAATTTGCGTCCACGTTGAATGCCATTCAAGTATCGCAACCTCGCCCCGTCGCGTTTGCTTTATGAATAGCCACTAACCGATTTTCTACGTCTAGCGCCCTCCACTTAATTACGAGTAGAATGAGCCGCTCTTTTTAGCTGCACTTGCTATCCGAACAACACCTTCCGGTGGGCCTCCAGAAGTGACGAATACGTCCGGCAAGAGACCGCGAAATCCGCCGGGAAGGTGGCGAGATGGCTGAGCTCATCAGTTCCCTGTTCAATTTTGTGAGCCGTAAAGATCACAGCTCCGCGTATCAGACCTTGACCCAATCACCCTCCAACTCAACCGTCTCGCACTATCGCATCATTTCGAAAATTGGTCAGGGCGGGATGGGCGAAGTCTATTTGGCTGAGGACCTCAAACTCGATCGTAAAGTCGCTCTCAAGATCTTGCCGCCGGAGTTTGCCAAAGACAAAGAACGGATGAGCCGGTTTGTCCGCGAAGCCAAAACTGTTTCCGCACTGAACCATCCGAATATTCTGACGATTCACGAGATCGACGAAACGGAATCCGGACACTTCATCGCAACTGAGTTCATTGTGGGCCAGACGCTGCGCGATCGCGCACGCAGTTTTTCAATCACTCTCGGCGAAGCGCTGGACATCGCCATTCAAACAGCCGGCGCGCTCGGCGCCGCGCATCAGGCCGGCATCATCCACCGCGACATCAAACCTGAGAACGTTATGGTGCGCGAGGATGGACTGGTTAAGGTCCTCGACTTTGGTCTGGCGAAGTTAACTGCTGACGGCGTGAGTCCTGAGGGTGAAACGCGCATTCAATCGGAAACGCAACCCGGAATGATCATGGGCACCGCTGCTTACATGTCGCCGCAACAAGCACGTGGACAAGCGCTGGATAGACGCACCGACATCTGGAGTCTGGGAGTCATGCTTTATGAATTGTTGAGTGGACGACAACCTTTCCGCGGCGAGACGCCGACGGACACACTCGCCAACATCCTGCAGCGTGAGCCAGAGCCGCTGAACATCGCGGCCTTCCCTGCCGACCTGGGCGAGATTATCGATAAGATGCTCGCCAAGGATATAGACGCGCGTTACGCAACAATTGCTGGCGTTGTTTCTGATCTCAAAAAACTGCAAAAAAGAATCGAGTTCGAAGCCCAACTGCGAGCAACAACTTTACCGGAAGTCAGTCCGGAGGCGCGCACGCAGTTGATTTCCTCAGCCGCACCCGGACTTTCGAGCGGAACTCGAGGTTACTCAGGCGCCGTCCAGCCAACCAAGCAATCCGTTGTCGTCTTGCCGCTTACGAACATCGGGGCTGATCCGGAAAACGAATACTTCAGTGACGGATTAACTGAAGAACTTATTTCTGACTTGTCGAAGGTTCGTTCGCTGAGAGTGATTTCCCGCAATTCAGCGATGAGGTTAAAGGGCACAACCAAGGATCTCAAAACCATTGCCGCGGAACTTAGCGTTCGCTATGTCCTCGACGGCAGCGTGCGCAAAGCCGGCCAGACTTTACGCGTTTCCGTGCAACTCATCGACGGACTATCAGACGAGAATCTGTGGTCGGAAAAATATAACGGGACGTTGGCCGATGTGTTTGAGATGCAGGAAAACGTTTCGCGCTCCATCGTCGATGCCCTGAAGATTACGCTCAGCACCGACGAGGAGCGCCAGCTGGCTGAACGTCCGATTGCTGACGCTGAGGCCTACGATCTTTATCTGCAAGCCCGCGCCCAGTTTCTCCAGGGAGTGCCCGCCGCGCTCGACCGTTCAATTGAACTGCTCGAACAAGGGTTAAAAATCATTGGTGAAAACGAGCTCCTTTATGCGGCGTTGGGTTACACCTACGTTGTCTACTTTCGCTGGATCAGCAAACTCGACGAGAGCCGTCTGCGCTGGGCCGGCGAATGCATGCAAAAGACGTTTGCGCTTAACCCTTCATCGTCGCACGGCTTCAGTTTGAAGGGATTGTTAAGTTACTCCGAAGGAAACATGGCGGAGGCGATTCGGTCGTTGAAGAAAGCCGTCGAACTACAGCCAAACAATACGGAAGCTTTATTTTGGCTGGCGGCGAATAGTGCACACGTTGGCGACTGCAAGGCGGCGATGAAGTATGCCGATCAACTGCTCACGATTGATCCCTTGTTACCGATTAACAGCATAATGAAAGGCGTCGTTTATGTTTATGAAGGCAAGTTTGGCGAGGCCCTGCCCTGGATCGACGTAGGTCTGGCTATGGATGCGTCGTCACCCATCTTGATTTGGAGTGCGGCGATTGTTGATGTTTGGGCGGGAAGGATTGACCGCGCAATCGCGCATATTGATAAGCTTGTTCTAATGGTGCCGAACTGGGTGTATACGCAGCACGGGCTCTTTCTCAAACACGCCTTGCGCGGTGAAAAAGAACTCGCGCTGCAATACGGCACGGCGGAACTGACGAAAGAAGCCGAGCACGATTGTCACTTCGCCCTGCACCTGGCGCATTGCTTCGCGCTCGTTCACGAGAATGACAAAGCTCTCGACTTTCTTGAACTCTCAGTGCGAACCGGGATGGTGAATTATCCGTTCCTGAACAGATTTGATCCTTTGCTTGAGAACCTACGTCATGAAGAACGCTTCCAGGCGGCGATGGCGCAAGCGAAAATTCTGTCCGAAAAGATATTAGGTGAGTAGTAGCGCTGCTCAGTGCCCGCAAAAGTAGTGAATAGTAAAGCATCACAATCCAGGGATCGTTGGGATCCGGAACCGCGATGGCCGGCTGCAATCGCGGTGTTCACGGTGGGTGGTTTGCTGCTGGCGCTACCGGATTATTTAATCATTGGGCCACGGTGGTTGTTCCCCAGTATTGTTGGAGTGTTGCTCGTTCCCACTGTCATCACCCATAAATCAGAGCATCATTATCTGAACAAGATATTTGGTTTCACAGTCTCGGTAGTCGTTACCATCGGGATGATCATTTCCGTAGGTCTTCTCGTCAAGGCCTTGCCCGCTCATAAACAAACCGCGATGCAGCTGTTGAGCTCAGCTGGTTTTGTTTGGTTAACGAATGTCTTCGTGTTTGCGTTGTGGTATTGGCGTCTGGATGCGGGCGGACCGCATCACCGCGATGCGACTTTTGGACATGTGGATGGTGCGTTTCTGTTTCCGCAAATGCAGATGCATCCGGAGGCCAAGGTCAAGGCCGGTGAGGAAGCATGGTCGCCAAATTTCGTCGACTATTTATTTCTTGCCTTCAATACCAGCACAGCATTTTCACCCACCGACACGCTGGTCTTGTCGCGTTGGGCCAAGGTACTTACGATGCTGCAGGCGCTTGTTTCTTTGACAGTGCTGGTGCTGCTGGCGGCGCGCGCAGTTAACCTTATGTAAAGTTCGGTTGTTTTAACGTTGAATGCCATTCAACCGTCGCAAACCCCGGCCGGTCGGGGTTTGCTATACAAAATAAGTACTGCACACTCCGCTGCTGAAAACTTCCGCTGAGCGATAGTACCCGATGCGAATTCTCCTGGTAGAAGACGAACCACGGATGGCGAATGTCATCGCGAAAGGTTTGCGCGAAAGCACCTACGCGGTCGACATTGCTGACGATGGCGACGCTGCCCTCTACCAGGCTTCAATCAACGACTACGATTTGATACTGCTTGATGTGCTGCTGCCTCATCGTGACGGATTCGAAGTTTGCCGTGATTTGCGGGCGCGTGGAAATAAGACTCCCATTCTGATGTTGACCGCGCGGGCTGACATCGACGATCGCATAACCGGCCTCGACGCCGGCGCCGACGATTACCTGACCAAACCGTTCTCTTTTCGCGAACTGTTGGCGCGCGTTCGCGCTTTGCTCCGACGCGATCCACGGCTCAGCCCTGACGTCTTCGAGATTGATGATTTGGTCATAGACTCAGCGAGTCATCGCGTCTCAAGGGCTGATAAAGAAATCCAGTTGACCGCCAAGGAATATGCTCTGCTCGAACACCTCGCGCGTCATGCCGGCAAATTAGTCTCGCGTGCAGAGATCGCCGCCCATGTTTGGGACGACTCATTCGATCCCTTTTCAAACACGATTGAGGTTTATGTGAACCGGCTGCGCAAAAAGATCGACGACAAACAAGCTACCAAGCTGCTGCATACGCGTCGCGGCGAGGGCTACATTCTCGAAGCTCAGCATTGATTTGCGCAGTTTATTAATCCTCCATTAAGGCAGCCCGAAGTATACTCCGCCTCGATCACTTGATCAGTATGTCTAACAGAGCTATCCCGAGAGCAGTTTCGCCTGTAGTGCCAATGGCTCTGCTCTGTTTCGTCAACCCCCAACTCCGCCGCCTTCGTCTGCGATCCAACTCCCAACAACTAAACAAACATCGGCCCTGGGGAAGAAATGGCGCCACTTGAGCTCCTGGAATCGAAAGGAAATGAATCATGATTTACAGATGCAGATTTCTCATGACAGCGCTCGGCGTTGGCGTACTGTTTAGCCCCACTGCCTTGGCGCAGGAGAAGAAACTAACCAGAGAACAATTGCCTCCGGCGGTAGAAAAAACTGTCGCAAAAGAAAGTCAGGGCGCAACCATCAAAGGTTTTTCTTCGGAAGTCGAAAAGCGCCGCCGCTTGTACGAAGCTGAACTCGTAGTCAACGGACACAGCAGAGATGTTCTGATGGACGGGGACGGCAACATCGTAGAGATCGAGGAGCAGGTTGAACTCGACTCGCTGCCGCAAGCAGTACAGGCTGCTCTCAAAAAGGAAGCGGGCTCAGGCAGGATCGCGGTCATTGAGTCGCTCACGAAAAACGGAAAACTAGTCGCGTATGAAGCCCAGGTCAAGCATGGTAAGAAGCGATCGGAAATTCAGGTTGGCCCAAACGGCGAAAAACTAAAGCATCCGGTTTAGATTCAACTCTCAGAAGGAGAACGCAATGATAAAGAGCTCAATAGTCTTACTGTCGTTTGTTTTAATGACGCTACAAGCCGGGGCGGGCTACAAAGTTGAAACTAAATATCCCGTGCCGGGCAACGGCGGATTCGATTACTTAACCATCGATAGCGCCGCGCGCCGTTTGTATATCTCGCATGGAACTCAGGTAGACGTCATCGACCCCGACAACGGAAAACTGATCGGGACCATCCCTGACACGCCCGGTGTTCACGGCATCGCGATCGCCACGCCCTTCAAACACGGATTCACCAGCAACGGCCGCGAAAACAAAGTTTCCATGTTCGACTTAGGCACGTTACAACTCATCAAGAAGATCGACGTCGGCAAAGGCCCGGATGGAATCTATTACGACGAGAAGACCAAGCGCGTGTTCACCAACAACCACGGCACTCACGATATCAGCGCGATCGACGCAAACACAGGCGAAGTAGTCGGCACGGTGAAGGCCGAAGGGGACGGTGAATCCGCCGTCGTTACCGATGGCGTGATCTACGTCAACATGGAAGACACCAACGAAGTGCTGGCGTTTGATCCGAAATCGCTGGAAGTGAAAAAACGCTTTCCGATCGGCGTGGCCAAGACGCCGACCGGTCTGGCGTACGATGAGAAAACCAAGCGACTATTCATCGGTTGTCGCAACGAACCGAAGATGGTCGTGATGGATGCTGTCTCCGGAAAAGTCATCACCAGCTTTGCAATCGGCAAAGGCGTGGACTACGCCGGCTTCGATCCGCAAGCCAAAATGGTTTTCTTCTCCTGCAGCGAAGGCGTGTTGAACGTCTTCCATGAAAAATCAGCGGATGCTTATGAAGACGAGGGCGCAGTAACCACTCAGCCAAGCGCGCGAACACTGGCGTTCGATTCGAAAACAAGAAAGATTTTTCTGAGCGCAGCTGAGATTATTGAAGCGCCGCCGGCAACTCCCGGCGGCAGACCGCAGCGTTCGGTTAAGCCTGGTTCATTCGTGGTGTTGGTAGTAAGTAAATAAAACAATCCGGTCGGGAGCAAAAAAGATGCGAAGAAACAGAATGGCGCGGTGCCTCTTCACCCTAACGCCTCTCGCCTTGGGGCTTTCAGTGGGGGTTGCAGTACACGCCCAAACGCTTGCGCCTGCTCCTGCTGCCCCTGCTCCTGCCGCTCCAGCCGGCTCACCGACACCGACACTCGAAAAAGAGTTCCTCAAGAATGTCTTGCAAGATCAAAAAGCAATCTGGACCGCGCCGTTTCATCTTCAGGGGAAAGACGCGAAATGGCTCGCGCCCTCAGCTATCGGTACGATGGCCTTGATTACCACTGATCGCATCACCGGCGACGAGATGGCGGAATTTCATCGCCAGCTGACACCCAGTCGGATTATCAGCTACGGCGGCTCTTTTTATGGCGCCGGCGCGGTAATCGGGACCTTCTATTTAGTTGGTCGAACAAAAAACAACAGCCGGGCGAGAGAGACGGGAGTGCTCAGTGCTGAAGCTTCACTTGACGGTTTTATTGTCAGCAGTGCGTTAAAGGGAGTCACGCAACGCGCTCGGCCACTCGCCGGCGTTGAGCGCAGTGAATTTTTTGACGGTGGAAATTCTTTTCCTTCTGGACACAGCATTCAGGCGTGGTCGGTTGCGACAATCATCGCCAACGAATATCACGAGCACCGCGTGGTGCAGGTCGCCGCTTATGGCGCCGCCGCGGCCATTGGCTTTTCACGATTCACTGGAGAAAAGCATTATCTGTCGGAAGTTTTGGTCGGCAGCGCACTCGGATATGGAATTGGGCAGTACGTTTATCACGCCCATCATCGCGACATTGCGGCTTCGGGTGACGACGCCGAACCACTGCAGACTTCGAAGTGGCCCGCCATCTCTCCTCGCTTTAGTCACCATACCCGTCAGTATGGAGTAGCGCTTACCTGGAACTTCTAGCGTAGACTCAGCTCTTTGAAGTGCGCGACCGGTCGCAGCCTTTTGACCCTGGTCACTGATCTGTTTGGTAGTGGGTTATTTCAAACTTGAACGGATGGTTTATGCCCATCGGTGAGCAATCACAAAATCAGAACCGGGAGCCATAGCGACCGGCCAGAAATTCAACTTTTGCGGAATACTACGCGGTTAATTTTTACATTTAGAAAAAGTTGGATCCTTGGCCGGTCGCTATCCCGACGAGTCGGGATTCTGATTTTGCCTTAGCATCTCGGCGAGATTTGTCATCACCTGAAAATCGGAAACTGACACAACACCTTATGTTTGATTCCGTTCGTACAAGACTCACGCTCTGGTATGCCGGAGTTCTCGCCCTGTCACTCATCGCTTCTGCTTTTGTTATTTACTATGCGACGGCGCGCATCTTCCATGAGCGCCAGGATGAGACGCTCCGCTCCACGGCACAAACCGTCGCGAGCGCCTACGTGGAGGAGATTGCAGAACAGGATTCGGCGGGAAAAGCCGGCGAAGTGGTATTAGCAGAATTGGCTTTTCCCAACCGCTACGTACAGGTATTGGATAACAACGGGCGGACGCTGGCGGCGACCAGGAACCTGGCCGATCTCGCAATACCGATTTCGGCGGCGGCACTTAGTCAGGCTCGTGAACGCGGTCTTAGTTTGATCACAGTCAACGGTCTCCGCGTCGCCATTGTCCCCTTTTCTACCGAACGCGATCTTGGATTCGCCGCGGTGGCGGAACCGTTGGGCGCGATCGATGAAGGCTTGCGCAGTTTGCGACACTACTTTTACGCGGGTGTCCCACTAATACTTTTGCTAGCCTCTGCCGGCGGTTATTTTCTCGCGCGTAAGAGTCTGTCTCGCATAGCCCTGATGAACCGGCAAACCCGCCGCATCACTGCTGAAAATTTGTCTGCTCGCCTCGATGTCACAGCTCAACAGGACGAACTGGGCGAACTCGCTACCACTATCAACGATCTGTTAACTCGTCTGGAAACATCGTTCAAGGAACAGCAACGTTTCATTGCCGACGCCTCGCATGAGTTGCGCACGCCGCTGGCCGTGCTGCGCGGCGAAACAGAAGTAGCGTTGACTCAAACGCGCGGAGTTGACGAGTACCGAGAATCGTTGACGTTGATTAAGGATGAGTCGGAACGACTTTCCCGGCTGGTCGAGGACCTGTTCGTGCTTGCGCGTCAACCAATCGATAGACCGGCGAAACTATTGAGCGAGTCAGTTTCACTAAACCAGCTGGCGGCGGATTGCGCCCGCGCCGCGCAGGTACTCGCGGCGCAAAAGAACCTGCGGCTGAATTTTGCTAACGGTTCGGGCCCGCTGACTCTACGTGGTGATGGAGAACTGCTGAAGCGCATGCTGCTAAACCTGCTTGATAACGCGGTAAAGTACACGCCCCCGGGCGGAGAGATCGGGCTGACGTTGACAACGAAGAAGGGGAACGCTCGTCTGACGGTCGACGATACGGGCATTGGCATTCCCGCAGAGGAGCAGGCAAAAATCTTCGATCGTTTTTATCGGGTAGACAAAGCCCGGTCACGCGCGCTGGGCGGCGCCGGATTGGGACTCGCGATTGCGCGCTGGATTGTCACCGCTCATGCCGGCGAGATTCACGTCGAGAGTGCACCAGGAAAAGGCAGTTCTTTCACCGTGGAATTGCCTTTGCAGAATTGAGCAAGGTCCTCGCTGGATCGTTAGTCTAGTCTAGACAGTAGCCTCCGCTTTTCTGCCGGCGCGGCGCTCGGCCCGGCGCTCTACCCACTCGTAGATCATTGGCAGCATCACGATCTTGATCGGCCTCGTTACCAAGCCGCCAACCACCACGATCGCCAACGGCTTCTCGATTTCGGCGCCGGTACCCGAGGAGATAATAAACGGTATAAGGCTTATGCTTCCGATCAGCGCGCTCAACAGCTCCGCCCGCAACCGCACGCTCGCTCCGGTGATGACGGCGTCCTGCAGCTCCATCCCTTTCGCGCGCAGCTTGTTGATGTAGGAGACCATCACCATCCCGTTTTGTACTGCGATGCCGAAGACGGCAATGAACCCGACTATGGCCGGAACACTCAAGGGAAACCCTGAGATCAGCAGGAACGTAGTGCTGCCAACCAGGGCGATCGGAATATTGAAGATGATTGTGAGTGTGTTCCGCAGCGAACTAAAGCAGGCATAGATCAGCACGAACACCAGCAGCAGAGAAATTGGTATCGCGATCAGCAATCTGCGCGTGGCCTGTTGCGCGTTTTCAAATTGCCCGCCCCAGGTAATGAAGTAGCCTGGCGGGGTCTTGACTTGCGCAGCCACTGCTGCCTGCGCATCGCGAACAAAGCCACCGATGTCCCGCCCGGTGACATTGCACTTCACCACCACGCGGCGCAGGGCGTCCTCGCGGCTGACTACCGCATCGCCGCTGGAGAGTCGAAATGTCGCCAGTTGTCCCAGCGGCACACTTCCGCCAACCGGTGCCGCGATCAGAATGTCGTTAAGTTTTTCGACCTGGTTGCGGTAGTCCGCCTGCAGGCGAACGAATATCGCAAAATGACGTTGGCCTTCGAGTACATCAGTCGCCTCGTCCCCACCGATCGCTATCTTCGCAACTTCGAGCACATCAGCGATGTTTAGTCCGTAGCGAGCCAGCTTATCGCGGTCGAGCGAGATCTCCAGATGCTCCTCACCGGCGACCTGCTCAACCGCGAGGTCCTTGGCACCACGAACGTGAGACATGGCCTCGCGAATTGCTTCAGCTACTTTCGCGAGGGTGTCTTCGTCTTCACCAAAAACTTTGACGGCAATCTGGGCATTGATGCCTGACAAGAGTTCGTCGTTACGGGTTTGAATAACCTGGGAAAAGTTGAACTCAACACCGGGAAAGCCTTCGACCCGTTTGCGCATGGCGTCGACTAATTCATCTTTCGTCCGGGCTGTGGTCCACTGGGCCTTCGGTTTCAAGCGAACGTACATCTCATCGTTACTGACGCTTTCCGGATCACCACCCAATTCAGCGCGGCCGATCTTGGCCACCACAGTCTCGACTTCAGGAAACTCGCGCAGTGACCTTTCAATCTGCGTTGAAATCTCGATTGCGCGCGGCAGCGAGATGCTGGCCGGCATCGTGGCCCGCACCAGCATGTTGCCCTCATCGATCGTCGGCAAAAATTCACTGCCAAGGATGAAGACATCAGCAACGCTCCACAGCAGCAACACGGCCGCCAGAATTAGCGTGAGATATCGGTGCGCGATGGTCCACTTGAGAACGGGAACGTAGATTCCCTTGAAGAACCTAATGATCGGATTGCTACGCACCTCACCTTGCTTAAGCTTCAACCAGAGGGCGCACAGCATTGGCGCAATACACAGCGCCATCAACATGGAGCCAATCATCGAGAAAGTGACCGCGTAGGCCAGCGGCTTGAACAACTTGCCTTCGACGCCCTGCAGCGTGAAGACCGGTAAAAAGACCGCAATCACTATGAGGATTGCGAAGAACATCGGTCGCCCAATTTCCTGAGCGGCAACCAGTATTGCCTCGCGCATGGAATGTTCACGGTGCTCTTCAAGGTGACGATAAATGTTCTCCACCATTACCACGGTCGCATCCACCATCATACCAATGCTGATGGCCAGGCCTCCCAACGAAGTGAGATTGGCCGAAAGCCCCGAATACCACATGAGTATGAAGGCGACCAGCATACAAAAAGGGATCGCGGCGGCGGTTATCAGCGAACCGCGAAAGTCGCCCAGCAGCAGGAACAGAATCAACAGCACCAGGACCTCGCCTTCGATCAGCGACTTAACTACGGTGTGGATACTGTTATCAACCAGTTCGGATTGATCGTAATAATCGACAATCGTCACTCCTTCAGGCAGCGCCTTATTGATCTCTGTTACTTTTTCTTTTATCCGTTCGATCACTTGCTTCGTGTTTTCATTAATTCGTTTCAGGACAATTCCGGTCACCACCTCGCCCTGTCCGTCTTTGGTGACAGCGCCCTGACGCAGTTCGTTGCCGATTTCAACCTGCGCCACATCGCTCACGCGGATCGGAGTGCCCCCGCGCGACTCGAGCACGATGTTCTGAATGTCCTCAATGTCCTTCACCAGCCCCAGGCCACGCACGACGTATTGCTGATCGCCATGCTCGATGAAGTTCGCTCCAGTGTTTTGATTGTTGTTCTGAATTGCTTCGAAAAGAGACTTGAGCGGAATGTTGTAATTGACCAGGGCCTGCTGATCTACGATGACGTGATACTGCTTGACGTCACCACCAAAACTAAGTACGTCGGCCACGCCGGGCACAGTCCGCAGTTGTAGTTTGACTATCCAGTCCTGAATCGTGCGCAGCTCCTGAGTGCTCTTGCCGGGGCCGACAATTTGGTAAAGATAGACTTGTCCGGTTCCAGTGGTGATTGGTCCCATGCCGGGCTCGAAACCTGCGGGAATGCGATCCTTTGCGAGGGAGAGACGCTCAAAGACCTGCTGCCGCGCGAAGTAGATGTCGACGTCATCACGAAAATAGACGGTCACCACCGACAAACCAAATTTTGAAATCGACTGGACCCGCACCACTCCCGGGATCCCGTTCATCACGTTCTCAATAGGAAACGTGATTAGCTGTTCGACTTCCTGTGGCGCCAGTCCTGGGCCTTCCGTATCGATTTCCACTTGCACCGGGGTCACGTCCGGAAAGGCATCGACGTTTAGCCGAGAGAGCGCCAGGATTCCACCAGCCATAATCAGCAGCGAGACGACGGCCACCAGCAATCGTTCGCGATAAAAGAACGCAATGAAATTGTCGGTCATAACTAGAAAGTTCCGAGTTTCAAGTTTCAAGTTTCGAGTTTCAAGTTTTGAGTTTCAAGTTTTGAGTTTTGAGTTTTGAGTCTCGGTGAATCAGCGAACTCGAAACTTGAAACTTGAAACTCGAACTTGGTTACTGAGATTTGCTTTGTTGCAGCAACAGGTAGTTGCCCTTTACGACTACTTTGTCGCCCGCCTGCAGTCCTTCGATAATTTCAACTCGGCCATTACCTTGTATTCCCGCGTGCACCTCGCGCTTCGCGTAGCCGCTGCCGGCAGCAATGAAGACAATTGTTTTGCCGCCGTCATCGAGCACGGCTGCCTGCGGAATCGAGATGGCAGTCCGACGCAGGTCTGTAATGATCTGCACGCTCGCAAACATGTCCGGCTTGAGTCTTCCGTCGCCGTTCGCAACTTCCGCGCGGACCTTCACACTGCGCGTCTCCTGATCGACTACGCTGTTGATTAAAATGACCCGGCCGGAAAAGTTCACTCCCGGAAACGCGGGCACAGAAACCTTGACCTCTTGACCGCGTCTCACTCGCTCAAGGTCTTTTTCAAATACATTCGCATCGATCCAAACACGCGAAATATCAATGATCTTGAACACGTTCGCGTCGGAACCTACAGTCGCGCCGATCGTCCCGCTGCGTTCTACTACTACACCGGAGATTGGAGAGGTGAGAGAGAAGACGGCGCTCAAACTCGACTTATTTGCCAATGAATCAATGTCAGAGTTTTTCAACCCAAGGATAAGTAAATGGCGACGGGCCGACGTGAGCGCGGCTTTCGTCTGGGCGAGACCATTCGCAGCGGATGCTTTCGCCATCTCGAGGTCGTGCTCGGCAGACTCAACATTTTTCCCCGCAGTGATGCTTTTCTCGTACAGCATTTTGGTGCGGTCGTAAGTTGCCTGCGCAAATTTCACTTCGGCCGCCGAAGTGCGCCGCGCGTTGTCATAGTCTGCAAGTGCTTTCAGATAGTCGGCCTCTGCTTGATCGATGTCTGCCGATTCGAGGTCGGCGAGTTTCTGTCCTTTTTGCACGACACTGCCCTGCCCTGCGTAAAGACGGACCAGCCGGCCCTCGTGGACCGGGCCGATGTTTGCCATACGGTCCTCGGGCACGAGGATCTTCCCAGTAGCAACTATTCCTCCGGCGATTGGCTGCGGTGTCACTACCTCCGTCTCGATTGCATGAGCGGAGTCACCTGCCGCTAAAGCTGCCGGGCCCGGCGACGGGCTGGTAGCATTCGCTGGACTGTTGCTCACCTTGCTGCAGCTCTGAAAGATGCTCAGCAACAGCAAAATCGAGCAGGCGTGAATAACTTTTTGATAGACCATAGTTGCATCCTTTCGGAAATACTTGCTTCCCGGAGCACTCACTTTTGCAATGGAGTTGCGGTCGCCAGTTCGAGATCGAGCAGCGATGCCTGGTAGTCAAAAAGCGTCTGATAAAAGCCCGCTAGCGTTTCGCGCCGCGTGCGAATCGCGTCGAGCAACTCCAGCGTAGAGCTCTCCCCAGCCTGCAAAGAAAACTCCGTCAGTCTCTGAATGTCATCAACTTTGGTGAGTACCCCGGTGCGGTAAAGCTCCACTCGCCGCTTCTGAATCTCAAAGGCGACCAGCGCCTTGTCCACATCGCTTAAGACCTGATTGGAAATAATCTGCTGTTGGTTTTGTGCCTTCTTTTTTTCGATCAGGGCTTTGGCTCGCTCACCTTGATTGCGATCATGCACTGGCAGCGGAATGCCGACGCTGGCGTTGTATGTGCTACCACTCTGCGGAACCTGTTCGACGCCTGCGCCAACGGTGACATCGGGAATGCGCTGAGCATCCTGCAAGCGGATAGACGCGTCGGCGGCACGTTCACTGAGTTGCGCGGCCTTCAGGTCGGGCCGGGCAGCGAGGGCTTTGTCGCGCAGATCGGGTAACGAAAACTCGTAGGGCTGGTAATAATCAATCGCTCCCGCAACCTCGATGTCCATCGATCGATAGTCGCCCCCCAGCGCGAGCCGCAAATCACGCAGGGCAATCTCGTAGTCTTTTTCTGAGTTGGCCACGTCGGTATCAAACTTGAACTTTTCAACTTCGAGGCGCTGCAGATCCAGTCCTGAGATTTCGCCAAGCTTGAAAACTTCGCTGGTGTGCTTAATGATTTCCGCAAATGTTTGCTCGTTTTCCTGTGCGAGCTTGAGTAAAGACTGCGCCAAAAGTACCGCGTAGAATTTTTTCTTTAGATCGTTGGTCAACTGCCAGACCACTATTTGAAATTCAGCCTGGGCTACAGCGGAGTTTGCGTTGGCGACATCAATTCGCTTTCGTCTCTTGCCACCCAATTCAAAAGTCTGCGAGACGTCGTAACTGAAAGTCTGCGGTTGAAGAAAGCTATCTCTAAAACTAAGCGGGATATCGGAAACGCCGACGCTGATCTCAGGATTGGGGCGGAGCCGGGCAGTGAGCTTTTCGGCGTCGACCGAATCGATGTCGTAACGCGATGCCACCAACTGGAGGTTCTGTTGCAAAAAAATCGAGACAGCGTCTGAGATCGTTATAGGCCGCTTCGCCTGAGATCCTGAGGTCCGCTGCTGCGTTTGGATCGACCTCGGGATGTTGGGGTTGATAGTTTGCGATTGCCCGGCCGACTGTGCTTGCGCCAGGAGCGGTTGGGTCAGGAGCGCGATCAAGAGCAACCTGGCGACGTAACTCGCCCGGCGATTCCGTTCCAGATTCCACCATGCAAGCGATCGACTTTGGCGGGTTTGGCGTTGGCAAACTACGGAATCACACTGCTCACCGAAGCGGCGCAGATAATTGCGCAGACTCCTGCCCAGATAATCTTTGGCGCGCTGATACATCCCTCACCTCGCATTCCTCGACTTGTTTGGTCTTGTCAGTTGAGCGGTAGCAACTCCCGCCCCGGCCCGGATAATTGTTGGCAAGCAGAACGGGCAAGACAGACTTGCCGCCGGCTTACCAATTAATTTCGATGGGAATTTGAACGGACCAAAAAATGGGCCGTGCCCACCGACTTCTTGGGCTTAACTGAGAGGTGGCGCGCGACCCGACGGCCGCGGAATGGAAGTGGAGGGACAAAAAGCCGTCAGCGTGGAGATAAAAGCCAGCTGTGCTGCAGGCGTGAGTGCAAAAACTGAAGCGTGGACAAAGCCATGAAAAAGTTGTTGTTGAAACTGACAGACCGAACACTCACTTTCATGAGCACGGCCGGTGTTTGAAGAAGGTGAGCGACTTCCGTCAGAAACAGCAGTAGCGACGTTATGGCTCGGGGTAACGTGGCCGTGACTATGCACTGTCTCCACAGTCGCCCCGTAGGCAATAATGAGGAGCAGCAAGCAGCCTAGCGCGCGACGCTGGTTCGGGTGTCGATGGCTCTGTGCTAATGCGGCGAAGCTGATCACCTTGTCATCCTCATGCAACGCGCGCCACGAAACTTGGGTGGCAGCGCGTCCGAGAATCAATCCCGGGAGTTGAAGCCGCTGGTTCGCCTAAATCGAAGAGTAGAAGCGCGAGTATAGATATGCAGGGTTCAAGTTTCAACTGACTAGCCGGATTGAATTGTGCACGCGGCACAGATCTGGTCCCTGTTAGAACCCGAACCACCCTTGAAGTAGTTTCGGCGGAAACGCCTCCCTTACGAGCCACTGCCCGAGGACTGCCAACCTACTTACTCTTCACTGGATACGGCGGACGTTTCGGCTGAGTAGCCGGATATTTCTTCAGCTCCTCCATCACCACCTGAATCGCTTTTTCCAGTTGCGGATCGTGTCCGTTGATTACGTCAGCTGGCGTTTGTTCGACTTCGATGTCCGGCGCCACGCCTTCGTTCTCCACGATCCATCCTTCATCAGGCGTCCAGATCGCAAAATTTGGCGCGGTGAT
Organism: Pyrinomonadaceae bacterium; assembly: GCA_035472495.1. Lineage (GTDB taxonomy): Bacteria > Acidobacteriota > Blastocatellia > Pyrinomonadales > Pyrinomonadaceae > PSRF01. The sequence goes on from DATIPD010000016.1 coordinate 401,196, forward strand.
TGTGCCGCCGTCCATCAACACGGGGAAACCAAGAATACCGACCAAGCCACCCCAGGTGCGCTTGCCGACGAGTTTTCCCATACCAAACTTGCGCCACATCCACGGCAGTAAGTCGCCACCCGATCCGGCTGTCTCGTCAGTGATCATTACCTTCGGCCCCTGGATCGAAGCCGCGGGCGTTTTCAAATCGGCGCCATAACGCATCGCCCAGTAGGCTCCCAGCGGGCGCCGCAGCAAGTCGATATAGTAGTCGGCATAACTACCGCCACCATTGAAACGTTCGTCGACAATGATCGCGTCTTTGTAGGCCTGCGGAAAAAAGTAACGCTTGAAGTATTCATGGCCCGCGCCACCCGTGTTGGGTACATAAACGTAAGCGACGCGTCCACCTGTCGCCGCTTCAACTTTTTTCAAGTTCCCTTCCACCCAATCGCGGTTGCGCAACGCGCCTTCATTCGCAATCGGAACTACTTGCACCGTGCGCGAACCCGTGCCGTCAGGGTTTGGACCAACAGTGATTTCAATAATCTTCCCTGACGTATTCTCGAACAAGCTGTAGACATTTGCGGGTGGTCGCAGATCCTGACCGCGAACTGCGAGCAAGTAGTCGCCGGCTTTGACGTTCACGCCGGGTTCAGTCAGCGGTGAACGTAACTCCGGATTCCAATTCAGCCCGCCGTAAACTTTCTTGAAACGGTAGCGACCGTTTTCGACGGAATAATCTGCACCGAGCAGTCCGCCAGGAATCGCGCGCACCTGGTAAAGCGTATCGCCACCGCCGCCGCGGTGATGACCCACCGCCAGTTCGCTGCACATCCACTGAATAACCCGATTCAGATCGCCCCGCGTCGTCAGGTGCGGCAGGAACGCGGCGTATTTTTCTTTCATCGCGGCCCAGTTAGCGCCGTGCATGTTCGGCGCGTAAAAGTAGTCACGATTGATGCGCCACGCTTCGTCGAAAATCTGGTTCCACTCCGCGCGCGGATCGATACGCACCTCAATGTCGTCGACGTTAACTCTGCCCGAGCCTGGCTGCGGCTTTGGCGTAACGGCCACGATCGACCAGTTAGCATTGCTGCGATACATGATCTTTTTCTTGTCGTTCGAAACGAAATAATCGCTCACGCCGTTGATGAAGGAGTCGTCTTTTCGCTTCTCCAGATCATACTGATGCAGCACTGCTCGTTCGGGCCCACCGGGAACCGGATTATCATCATCTGGTGATTGGACGTAGTAAAACTGGTTCGGTCCACCCGCCGCGAGATGGCTGTAGTTTCCCGCCGGCAAAGGTATTGCCAGGATGCGATTGTTCAGACCATCGACGTCGATCGAAAAAGGCTCCGGCGTAGGCTTCGGTGTGTCCTTCGGTTTTTCTTCCTTTGCCGGGGTGCCCTTCTCTTCATCGCTTTCTTTGAAGAGCGGGTTCGGCAAGTTATTCCGCAGCACAGCCAGGTAAAACGAGCTCGTGTAACGCATGTCCGCATTAGACAAAGCAAACCATTCCTTAACCGGACCCGCGTTAGTCGACCCGAGGAAATAGAGATACTTACCGCTTTCATCGAACACAGGTTCAGTGACTTCACTTAACCCGTCGGTAACTGCAAACGACTTGTCCTGTTCGGTCGAGTAGGCGTAGACAGTTTGGATGTTGGCCTTGGTGCTCAACGTGTAGGCCAGCCATTTCGAGTCAGGTGACCAAGAGTGATAAATCGTGCGGTCGCGACTCGGACCGTAGAGATATTCGGAACCGATTTTCTTGGAAACTCCCGTCTTCACGTCCATCCAGTAAAGACTCCAGGAATTGTCGGTGTAACTGATCTTCTGACTATCAGGCGACCACACGGGATCGTCGTAGAAACCCGCGCCGGAAAGTTTTATTTTGCGAACGTCGCCTTTGCCATCCTGATTACGAATGTGCATTTCGTATTCGCCCGACTCGTCACTGAAATAAGCGATCGACTTACCATCGGGTGACCACGCCGGCGAACGATCGTGTGCCGCCACACTGTTAGTAAGATCGCGCGTGTCGCCTTTTTCAGCGGGCACCGTAACTATCTCGCCGCGAAATTCGAACGCCGCGCGGGCGCCGGTTGGCGAAAGCGCAGCGTTGCGAATGTATCTTGAGCCCCGCACAAATCGTGGGCGCGTCTCTACCAAATCGGTGGAAACGCCAATCGTAAGTTTCGACGTGTGGCCTGATTTTGGATCAAGCGTGTAGAGATACCCTGCCTGTTCGTAAATTATTTGGCCGCCACCGGCTGAAGCGTTGAGGACGGGAAAATCTTTGTACTCAGTTAACTGTTTGATCGCCTTCGTTTTCACGTTGTAGGAAAAGAGATTGAACTCGCCATTTCGATCAGAACGAAAATAGACGAAGTCACCCATCCACATCGGATCGACATCGTTCGAACGGCCTTCTGGCTGCGGCAATTTTTCAGCGCCGTTGTCGCTGATGGTGTAGAGCCAGAGCGTGGAATTCATTCCGCCGCGGTAGTGTTTCCATTCCAGAAACGCCGGGCCAATCGGGTTGTAAGCCAGACGGGATCCATCCGGCGAATAAGCGGCTTCCGCGGCGTTTGGCAGCTTCAGCGGCTCCTCGATGCCACCGTTGACCGGCACCGTAAACAGCTGGGTATAGCGCAGCGTGAAAACCGCGCGCGACGATGTGAACATCACCGCCGAGCCATCCGGCGTGAACGACTGCACCACATCTGCGCCCGGATGCCACGTGAGCCGCTTCGGTAAACCCCCGCTCACGGGCACAACGTAGACGTCTATGTTGCCGTCGTATTGGCCGGTGAATGCGATTAGCGATCCATCAGGTGAAAAAGTTGGACTCGCCTCCAATCCTTCATCGGCGGTTAGACGCCGCACGTTTTTCCCGTCGAGATCAGCGGTCCACAAGTCACCCGCATAGATGAAGGCGATATGATCTTTACTGATTGCCGGTTGCGCGAGCAGCCGGGTGTCGTTGATGTTTACACCCTGGGCTGTGGCTAACGATGCCGTCAGCAGCATAAAAACAGCAATCAGAACGGGTTTGACCGACTTAGCTGATTCGATTCCAGGCAAACGCATGGGTTCCTCCTGATTTAAGGACGGTAATAGTTCAAAGGTTTTCGGTTTGGTTGCCCCCATCAAAGGATTGAATGGCTCGAGCGCAACCAACCGGATCGCAGGAAAAAGGAAGACGCATCTTAACTAAGACGCGTCCAGATCGCCAAGAGTTTTGGCGAATGCCAGGGCGCTCTCCGAGAAAATGGAAATCGCCTCGCCTGCACAAATGTCTACCAGTTGCGGAACATCGAAGCTAAACTGTGCACGCTTTTTCAGCTCGCCAGTAAAATCAACTTTCCGCGACGCCGCGTTTGAAACAATCGTTTCGAATAACAAGTATTTAACGGGGTCGGCAATCTCAACCCGGAGCTAATGATGAACCTGAAATATGCGACTCGTTTTTCTGCGCTTATCATGACGATTTCCCTGCTGCTGGTGCAGTTACCTATGGCCTATTCGCAAATCAACGACGCCAATCCGTATGCAACCCTGGCCAAAGGCCAACTGGTGCAAGGTTTCCGCACCGACGCCGTTTATCTCGACGCAGCGGACAAACCGATCGGCGCGCGCTTCATCCACGCCCGCACTGGCTTCACGCTCGACTTGCTCCAGATCCAGTCAGTCCCGCAAGCCTTTATCTATGCGAACACATTTACAGTTTCTGACATGGGCGAACCGCACACGCAGGAGCATCTGCTAATCGGCAAGGGCAACAAAGGCCGCAACATCAACGTGCTTGAGAACATGTCGCTCACGCAATCAAATGCGTCGACTTATCAAACGTTCACTAACTACCAGTTCAATACTGCGGGAGGCGCCGAATCGTTCTACGCGGTCTTCAATGAATACATGACGGTGCTGCTGCATCCCGATTACACCGAGGAAGAAGTTCGTCGTGAGGTGCGCAACTGGGGCATCACTGAAAACGCAGACAAGACGCTGCGGCTCGAAGAAAAAGGTTCGGTCTACAACGAGATGACCAGTTCGATGAACAATCCTGACTGGCGCCTTTACGACAATTCCCTGCGCATGATCTACGGCGCTGCGCATCCGCTCTCGTTCAACGCCGGTGGCGCGCCCGACGGCATTCGCAAAATGACGCCGGACGACATCAAGCGTTATCACGATGCTAATTATCACCTCGGCAACATGGGTGCGGTTGTTTCCGTGCCAAAGGACATGACTCCAGATTCTGTGCTTACTCGGTTCGATGCGATCTTCGCCAAGGTGGAACCAACGGCAGAAAAGCGCGACTTCATGACCTTTGCAAAACTCCCCGAGCCGAAGTCGGCCGAGCCCGGGCTGATCCGTATGATCGAGTATCCCAACCAAAACGCAGAGCAGCCTTCGCCGATACTGTTTAGTTACCCGGCCACGCTCAAACTCAACCTGACGGAAAAACTTCTGCTGGACAACTTCCTCGCTGTTTTCGCCGGCGACGCCAACACAAATCTCTACAAGAAGTTTATCGACACCACCACGCGCGAACTCGATACCGGCGCCCAGGGGATGTACAGCTACGTCGAGGATTCGGCCGGCGCGCCGATTTTCATCGGCCTTTCGGATGTGCCGGCGACAAACCTGAACGCTGAAAAGGCGGCTTTGATTCGTCAAAAAATAATGGAGGAATTCGCGCGCGTTGCCGCTTTCAAAGACAACTCGCCGGAGCTAAAAGAATTCAACGATCGCTTCCGCAATTCATTGACAGCCGCGCGACGTAACCTCTCCAAGTTTGTGAATACGCCGCCAGGATTTGGTTTCCGCTCCGGCGGTTACGGTTACGGCTGGCTCTGGCAAACGCGATATCTCAACCAGGAGAACGATTTCCGCAAGTCGGTCACGCTTAAACCCCAACTCGAACAAGCCGAAAGTCTGCTCGCAAGTGGCAAGAATTTTTGGCGCGACTACCTCGCCAAATGGAAACTCGCGGAGACGAAACCTTACGTCGCCGTGGGGCACGCCAATCCGAAGCTGATCCAACAGGAACAGGCGGAACGAACCGCCCGGGCCGACGCGCAAACCAACGAGCTGAAGAAAAAATACAACGTCAACGATGGTCAGGAAGCAATCCAGCGTTACAAAGCGGACTACGACGCAACCACTGCCGAGCTCGATAAGCTTTCAAAAAACAGCGACGCGAAGTTCATCGAAAATCCACCACTAACTCTCGACGATCAGATCGACTACAAGGAGCTGCGCGTCGGCAACACAATCCTCGGTGCGGCTACGTTCGACAATATGACCGGCGCCACTACCGGGATGTCGCTGACACTCTCTTCGATTCCCGAGAAAGATCTCGTCTACCTTTCTTCCCTTCCGGATTTACTTCGCAATGTGGGCGTCATCAAAGACGGCAAGGCAGTCTCTTACGAAGAAATGACGGAGATGCTGCGCAAGGAAATCCTGAGTCTGGAAGTCGAGTTTACCGGTTCAGCCGTTACCCATCGTTACGAAATAACGACGCGTGGTTCAGGTAACGACGCGGCTGAATCTGAACGCGCGGTCGGGTGGATGAAACTGATCCTGGAAAATCCCAACTGGCGCAAAGAAAATTTGCCGCGCCTGCGTGACGTAATCGACCAGCGCCTCAGCGGTCTGCGACGACAGATGCAGGGCCAGGAAGAAACGTGGGTCAGCAATCCGTCCGACGCTTACCGCAACCAGGACAGTCCAGTTTACCTGTCGGCGTTTTCCTTCCTAACGCAGGCGCATAACGCGCAGCGACTGCGTTGGCTGCTCAAGAGCGCCGGCGATGCAGAGAACAGTAAAGCGATCGACGGATTCTTAACCAAACTGGCCGGCGCGAAAGGAACGCGCGCCGAATTGAAGGCGATGCTGACGGCGATGGGTGGAGACAAAACGCAGACCGTAGCACCGGGGTTGAAGCCGTTTGTTGATGACCTGAACAAGCTGCCGAAGACAGCACAGGCGCTGGCTGTTGACGCTGCCTCCGATCTTGGACAAACGCTCGACGATGTTCCCGATTCGTCGCTCGCGGTTGACTGGGATTATCTCTGCAACGAGATTCGGCAGGACCTGGCGCAATCACCCGAAAAAACTTTGGCAGATCTCGAAAGTGTGCGCCAGCGAATCGTAAACTCGCATAACGCGCGGATGTTCTACATCGGGTCGGGCGCGATCCGACAAAAGCTGGAGCCTGCTTATGCCTCCATGCTCGCCGGTTTCGAGAAGACGATTCTTACGAAAGAAGATTACGGCAACGAGCGTCGGATTGATGCGAGACTCAAAGCGCGCGGCGGAAGTACAGCACAGCCAGTTTACGTCGGCTTGCTGGCGCCGAACATGTCGGGCGGCGTAATGATGAACAGCGCCCAGCTCCTTTCTTACTACGAGGAGCCGAACCAGGATGCCATTCTGAATTTTCTCACCTCAAAACTTTATGCCGGCGGCGGCGCGCATTCAGTGTTTACCAAAACGATCAGCGCCGGTCTTGCTTACAGCAACGGCATCTCCAGTACTGCAGGAACTGGACTGATGGGCTACTACGCCGAGCGAACCCCGGAACTGCCGCAAACTTTGCGTTTCGCGATCGGCGAAGTGAAACGTCCGCTGGCTGAGCCTCTGGCTGAGTATGTAATCGCCTTGGCCTTCAGCTCACGCGCTTCGTCGCCTTACGAAACTCGCGGCGAACAAATGGCGGCAAACATGGCGGACGGTATCACACCGGCAGTAGTTTCTCGCTTCCGACGCGCGATACTCGAGACGCGAAAGATGCCCGATCTCTCGGCCGAGCTTTATCGACGCAAAGATAAAGTCTACGAGCGCGTCTTCCCCGGCTATGGCATGAAGGGTAAGGACATCGCCTGGAGAAACTTTTTCGTCATCGGACCAGAGAAACAGATGGCGGCATACGAAGCGTATTTAAAATCCGTCGAAGGCGCAGACACTCAGCTTTACCGCCTCTACCCGCGCGACTTCTGGCTAACGATGAAGTAGCGAGACAACTCCGCAGCTTGCCAATCTAAACGAAATTTCTCATGACCTGAAACTGACCCACCACCCACACATTGTCGGCCTAACTCAACTCAGTCATCATGGTTCCAACACACCGCTATGCACGAGACGTCTATAAAAGCGCCGTCAGGTTTTGCTGAGCTTCCGAAGGCGGAGCAGGTGCGCTATCTGCAGGCGCTTTGGGATCAAATCTCGAAACACCCTAACGAAGTCCCCGTGCCTGAAAGTCATCTTCAACTTGCCGAAGAACGTTTACGACGTCATCGCGAAGACCCTTCATCCACACGGCCCGCTTTTGAAGTTATCGACCGCTTGTTACATAGCCGCAAGTGAAGCAGCGAAGGATCTGAAATGGCAGTTTGACTTCCGTTCTTCAACGGATAGGTCGCAATACTGAATCATTCGCAGTAGGCAGTAGTTCGGGATAGTCGAGTGTGTAGTGAAGTCCACGGGATTCTTTGCGTTGCAGCGCACATTCAATAATTAATTCAGCAACGAGAGCGAGGTTGCGAAGCTCGATAAGATCGGGCGTCAGTTTATAGTCCCAATAGAACTGATTGATTTCGCGTTGTAAGTTTTGCACTCGCGCGCGCGCCCGCAGGAGACGCTTGTCTGTGCGCACAATGCCGACGTAGTCCCACATGCAGCGACGAATCTCGTCCCAGTTGTGGGTGATGACAACGAGTTCATCAAGATTGGCCGCGTTGCCACTCTCCCAAGCCGGAAGACCGGGGGAAAAGGAGAGGGGTCGACTACCCGAATCGGAAGCAAATTGAGAGTTGATCTTGACCGCCGCGCGATGGGCGACGACTAACGCTTCCAACAGCGAGTTGCTCGCTAACCGGTTAGCTCCATGCAATCCGGTGCAACCCACTTCGCCCGCCGCGAACAACCCTGCGATTTCCGTCTCACCGTCAACATTCGTCACGACGCCGCCGCATTGATAGTGCGCTGCGGGAACCACAGGTAACGGTTCGCGGGTCATATCAAAACCAAATTCCAAACAACGCTGGTAGATGTTCGGAAAGCGCTCTTTGATGAAGTCAGCGTCGCGGTGCGAGATGTCGAGCCAGACGCAATCGGCGCCGGTCTTCTTCATTTCCGCGTCAATGGCGCGGGCCACAATGTCGCGCGGCGCGAGCTCCGCCTGCTTGTCGTACCGATCCATGAAACGTTCGCCATTCGTCCCGCGCAGCAGCGCGCCTTCGCCGCGTACCGCTTCGCTGATCAGAAACGACTTCGCGCGCGGATGGTAAAGACACGTGGGATGAAACTGAATGAACTCCATGTTGGCGATGGTGGCGCCGGCACGATAAGCCATGGCCACACCGTCACCGCTCGCGATGTCGGGATTGCTGGTGTAGAGATAAACTTTGCCGCAACCGCCGGTGGCGAGTAGCGTAGTGCTCGCGGCAAAAACTTCAACCTCCTTTGTCTTTTCATTCAGTGCGTAACAACCGAAACAACGATTCGGACCGTCTTGTTTCAACTTTTTTGAAGTGATCAAGTCGACGGCGCACACGTCCTCAAAAACCGTGATGTTCGGCTCAGTGGCAACGGCGTGCAGCAGCGCGCGTTCGATTTCGTGCCCAGTGATGTCGCCGGCGTGGAGGATCCGGCGTTTGGTGTGTCCGCCCTCGCGGCCCAGGTCGAATTGCTTGTCAGGTGTTTCGCCGGCAGTGAAGCGCACGCCGAGTTCAATGAGTTCGCGCACGAGCGCCGGGCCTTCGCCGACAATGGTGCGGACCACATCTTCCTTGCAGAGACCGGCGCCGGCGTTCAACGTGTCGCTCACATGTAGGTCAAACGAATCGTCATCAGCCATCACAGCGGCGATGCCGCCCTGCGCGTAGTTAGTGTTGCTCTCGGCTTTTTGTTTTTTCGTGATGATTGCGACGGTGCCGAGCTTGGCTGTTTTCAAAGCGAACGTCAGCCCCGCCATGCCGCTGCCGATAACCAGGAAGTCGAAGTTCTTTTGACTCATGGATGAGCGCTAAATGATCAGCGGGGCAAGCCCGCCTTCCTGACCTCGAGCTGACTTCACTTTTTCCTTCACCCGATTTCGATCATTCTCTCAACTGCCCGCGCCGCGCGAACGCGAATGTCTTCGGGGATCTCGATTTGGTACTGCAGCTTTTGCAGCGAAGCGAGCGTGTCTTCGAGGGTTATTTGATTCATGTGGGGGCAACGAATGCTGCAGAGGCGCAGCATCTCTTTGTCGGGATTCGCGGCAGCAATGTTTTCACCCATCGAACATTCGGTCAGCAGCAGATAACGCGGTGCCTGGGTTTGCTCCACATACCTGATCATCGCGTTAGTGCTCGCGGAGTAATCCGAAGCCGCAACCACTTCCGGGCTGCATTCCGGATGGGCGAGAATCACTACGTCAGGAAACTGCTTTCTGATATTGACGATGTCTTCAACCGTGAACTTGTCGTGCACTTCGCAACGGCCCGGCCAGCCGATCATCTGGTAATCCAAATTCTGGTCGGCTAAACCACGTGGATCTTTCGTGGGAAAAATAATGTGTCGTCCCGTTTCCTTCGCGACGTTGCCGGCCAGGAATTCGTCAGGAAGAAAGATTACCGTTTCGGAGTTTAGGGAATTCACAACCGCAACCGCGTTTGAGGAAGTACAACAAATGTCCGACTCGGCTTTGACGTCAGCATACGTGTTTACGTAAGTCACGACGGGAACTCCGGGAAACCTGCGCTTCAATTCGCGAACGTCTGCTCCGGTGATACTAGCGGCCAGTGAACATCCCGCTTTTTCGGAAGGCAGGAGCACCATCCTGGTTGGGTTCAGAAGCTTGGCCGTCTCGGCCATGAACCGCACACCGCAAAAAATAATGATGTCTTTGTCAGTCGCCGCGGCCTTGCGCGCCAGGTCCAACGAGTCTCCGACGAAATCAGGAATGGAATAGAACAACGCCGGCTCCATGTAGTTATGACCGAGAATGACGGCATTCTTTTCCTGCTTCAAGGCGTTGATCTCGGCTGCCTGCCCCGCTTTGAGTCGCAACTCAAAATCAGGTACGACATCCGCAAGCATTTCCTTGAGCTTGTGATACAAAGCGTCGGCGGAAGTTTCTGTTCCAAACGTTGTGATCATGATTTCATACCTGAGACTAGCCGCGGATTAACGCGGATACACGCGAATCAGCAGGCAACAAACATCAGCCGCGCAGAATAAAAAGTTGAGCTCGTCTTCCTTCACGCTCTACCGTTTCTGATTCGCGTTCGTCCGCGTTAATCCGCGGCTGTCTATTCCGGTGCTTCAATTCTTTATCCACTTCAAACTGAGGTCGAAAGTCTGCGGCGAATGCGTCAACCCGCCAACTGAAATATAGTCGACGCCTGTTTCAGCAATCTCACGCACGGTAGTCAAGTTGACGTTCCCCGAAGCCTCGAGTTTCGCGGCGCTCTTATTCAGTTCCACCGCTTCGCGCATCATTTCCGGCGTCATGTTGTCGAGCAAAATGCGTTCGACTTTCAGCGCCAGCGCTTCCCTCACCTCTTTGATGCTGCGCGCTTCAACTTCGATTTCCAAATTTGTGCCGGCGGCGCGCGCGCGACGCACAGCCTCACCCAACGAGCCGGCGAAGTCGATATGATTGTCCTTAATCAAAATCATGTCGAACAGTCCGTATCGGTGGTTCTGACCACCGCCAAGGGTGACCGCAAGTTTATCGGTCGAGCGTAGGCCGGGCGCTGTTTTGCGAGTATCGAGAATGACGGCGCCGGTGCCAGCAACTGCTTCGACAAACTGATGAGTCAACGTGGCGATGCCTGACATGCGGCCCAGGAAATTAAGCGCGACACGTTCAGCGGTCAACAACGCCCGAGCTGGACCTGACACTTCCGCAACAACCTCGCCCGGCGCTACTGCTGAACCATCAGTCGTACGCGGAGTGAAGACAATTTGATTATCGCATTGCCGGAAGACGGTGCGGGCCACCTGGAGACCGGCAATCACGCCTGCTTGCTTGGCCACAATCTGAACTGTGGCTTGAGCATCAGACGAGACGATGCTCTCGGTAGTCGGATCACCTGGACCGATATCTTCTGCCAGCGCCCGACGTATGCTGTCGAGAATTTCAGTTGAATTTTGATTTTGGATCAAACTTCAGGATATTAAGTCCAATGTACAAAGTCCAACGTCCACAGACTTCTGGTTCATTCACGGCGAAGCGGTTGCATAACAAAGCCCAGGGTTGCCGCTTTTTTTTGCGGCTACCCTGGGAACCAAACCCGGATGAAATCCCTGTTTCCCTGTTCCCGGATCCTCCTCCCCTTTGTCGCCGCGTCCCCTTTTCCTTTTTCCCCGTTTTTCTTTTCCCTCTTTCCCGGTTTCCCCTCATAGGTTAGGCTTCACGCGACTTTGGACTTTGGACCCTGGACTTTGGACCTGGGACTTAACGTATGAACACTCGACGTCAGTTTCTAATTACCGCACCACTCGGTTTGTTGGTCGCGGCTACCGCATGTCGCCAACAGTCGCCGTCAACAAGTTCATCACCTACAGCGCCGGCTCCCGGTGCGCCGCCTACGTTTGGAACTGGCGCCGGAGCCGGCCCACCTGTGACGCCGGAAACTTTTGCTGAGGCCGAGAAGCTGATGCAAGTGACGATGACTCCCGCGCAAAGAGAACAAGCCGCCAACTCCTGGCGCACTTCCCTCGCGCAATATTTCGAGCGCCGCACCGGACCACGAAAAGTATCTCTGGCCGACACTGAGGTTCCGGCGTCTGTCTGGAACCCGATGTTGCCGGGCATTAGTTCCGCACCGTCACGCGAACTGTTTGCGCGTTCCAAAGACGACGGCACATCGTTGCCGTCTACTGACGATGCCATTGCCTTCGCACCGGTGACCCAACTCTCGCGCTGGATCGAATCGCGCAAACTCACGTCTGAGCGACTTACAAATATTTACCTGAGTCGTATTGAACGACTCGACGGCAAGCTTCGCTCAATCATCACGCTGACCAAAGACCACGCGCTCGCGCGCGCTAAACAAGCTGACGCGGAAATTGCTGCAGGCAAGTATCGCGGTCCCCTGCACGGCATTCCTTACGGTGTAAAAGATCTGCTCGACACTAAAGACATTCCGACAACCTACGGCGCTGAACCGTTCCGCAATCGCGTTCCGGCGACCGACTCCGCGGTGGTGCATCGCCTGGACGAAGCGGGCGCGGTGTTGTTGGCGAAACTCTCACTCGGCGCACTCGCGCTCAACGACATCTGGTTTGGCGGACAGACAATGAATCCATGGCTGCTGGAAGAAGGCGCTTCCGGATCGAGCGCTGGTCCAGGCGCCGCAACCGCGGCCGCGCTTGTCGCATTTTCCATTGGCAGTGAAACCGGCGGGAGCATTGTTAGTCCGGCGATGCGCTGCGGCGTGACTGGACTGCGTCCAACCTTTGGTCGTGTGCCGCGCACTGGCGCGATGACCCTCTGCTGGTCGCTCGACAAACTCGGGCCAATGACACGCTCCGTTGAGGACGCGATGCTGGTGCTTCATGCGATCAGTGGACCGGATGCGGGCGATGCGTCGAGCGTTCCCAGCTCGCTCAGTTTCGATGCGGCCGCGCCGCTCGCCGGATTAAAAGTTGGTTACATTGCGCAATGGATGAAAGACAGTCCGGCGACGGACGTTGATCGCTCTGCGATGGAAACAATGAAAACGTTGGGGATGGAACTGAAGGAAGTAACTCTGCCTGATTGGCCGTACAGTTCGCTGATGCCAATTCTCTTTGCGGAAGGGGCGGCTTCGTTTGAAGAGCTGGCGCTCAACAATCAACTGGCCGAACTCAGGATGCAGGTAAAAGACGCGTGGCCCAACCTGTTTCGCCAGGCGCGTTTTCTTTCCGCGGTTGATTTCGTGCAGGCCGATCGGCTGCGGCGTAAGGTGGCGCTGGAAATGGCCCGCGTCTTCAAAGAAGTCGACGTGATGATTGTGCCGTCGTTACGTGATGAGCAACTCACGATCACGAATTTCACCGGGCACCCTTCGCTCACGATGCGCGCTGGTTTTGTCGAAGTGGCGGAAGCACGCAGCGACTGGGCGCCAGATCCGAACAATCCGCTGCCAAAGTTTAGTCCGCCGCGACGCGTCCCACATGGCATCACCATTCTGGGGCGGCTGTTTGACGATGGCTTGATTGGGCAAGTTGGCGTTGCACTCGAGCGGGCATTCGGCGTAGTGAAGGAAAACCCGCCGGGATTTTAAGTAAGTGCCAGGCTATTGTCAGAGCGGGGGCAAGCCCGCCTTCCTGACCCAGCGCCGATTTCACTTGAGCGTGCAATGACTGTGAAAGCCTCACAATATCAGATCCCAACGCTCAACTATAAAAATCTCGCAGGTCGGGAAGGTAGGCTTGCGCCGCTCTGAGATTTCGTGCCTTTGGCGCTTAGGTCTTATGCAGTCGCGGGACTAAAGAACCCGCGAATCCGCTGGAACACTCTGCGGAAGAATCGCAGCACCCGCGGCAGGATCCAAAACGAGACGAGCAGTCCGGCAGCAATCACAAAGAAAACAACAAACGGCAGGAACATCGCCAACACCATCGTCACCACCGCCAGCACGTCTTCGCCCAAGCTAACCACGATGTTTGAGACTGGTTCCGGGCTGGTATTAATCAGAGCTCGCGTCGCGGCTTTGGTACCGTGAGAGGTCAGTGCCAGCCCGCCACCCAACAACAACGCGATCACCTGGATGCGCCGGTCAAAATCTCCGAACGCTGTCGCTGCCAAAATTGCTCCGGCGGGGATGCGAATGAACGTGTGAACGAGATCCCAGGCGCTATCGACAAATTGGATTTTGTCGGCGACAAATTCGACAACAAACAAAACTAACGCGACGACAATCACGGGCCAACTAGTCACGACATCAAGTTCACCGGGCAGCTTCAGATGTGCAAAACGGCCCAGCAACCCGAGCGTGGCGACTGTCGCGTAGAGGTTGATACCCGCCACCCATGAGGCGCCCATGCTGATTGCGAGTGTAGAGATGAAGTTCATCGCGGAAATAATACGACATATTGACTGGCAAAGTTCGCGGCGAAGACAAGTGCCTGCGTCGGGCGAACACGGCCTGAGCGTCGAACGCCAACTCGCTTATGAAGAGTCAATTCGTACGCCTCTGCTCGTAAGATTTCCGGCGCGGATTCCCGCTCACATCGTGCGAGAAGAACTCGCGCTCAACCCAGATCTGGCGCCGACGCTATTGGAACTGACGGGCACGCCAGTCCCAGAGACGATGCAAGGCCGATCGCTCGTTCCACTACTTAAGAGCGAACAATCTCATTGCGCCGCCCTTCCTCGCAGCGGAGCGGGCCAGTCAACTTACTGGGATCGCGGGCGTCCCCGCCCGCAACGTGCGCCAGCGCAACGCCAGGAGAGTCCTAGCTGGGTCAGTTTCGATAAAGCAGATGAGTGGAGAACGTTGTTCGCGCGTTGCCATTTATTTGGGTGAACGAGATCTGAGTGAAACAAAAAATCTTGTTTACGCCGCCCTTCCTCGCAGCGGAGCGGGCCAGTCAACTTACTGGGATCGCGGGCGTCCCCGCCCGCAACGTGCGCCAGGCGCAACGCCAGGAGAGTCCCAGATGGGTCAGTTTCGATAAAGCAGATGAGTGGAGAACGTTGTTCGCGCCTGGCGCTCTGCTGCGGGCGGGGACGCCCGCGATCCCAGTAAGTTAACTTGCGCATCTTGATTACGCGGATGGCAGCGAAGGCATGATTCGCCGCGTTGCGCGTTGCGCTCTGCTGCGGGCGGGGACGCCCGCGATCCCAGTAAGTTGACTTGCGCACTCTGATAAGGCGGATGGCAGCGAAGGCATGATTCGCCGCGTTGCGCCTGGCGCTCTACTGCGGGCGGGGAGGCGTCCCGGTAATTTGTGTTTCCTCGGGCGCACCGAACTTATCCGAAATTCCGGAACGCAATCTGGCCTCCTGACAACAAATAGTTTTGTTTTTTGGATCCCCACAGGTCATCATGTGCGCGTCTGGCACATGGCACAATTCACACTCAAGATAAACGGCAAGAGCCAGCAGGTGACCGCCGATCCCGAGATGCCCCTGCTCTGGGTATTGCGCGATCTGTTGTCGTTGACCGGGACCAAGTATGGTTGCGGTGTCGGCGTGTGTGGCGCTTGCACAGTTCACGAGGATGGACGCGCCGTTCGTTCCTGCCAAACAAAAATTTCTGATAGCGCGGGCAAGAACTACACAACCATCGAAGGACTCTCCGCCCACGGCGATCATCCATGTCAACGAGCCTGGATCGCCGAAGACGTTGCGCAATGCGGCTACTGCCAGGCAGGCATGATCATGACCGCCGCGGCGTTGCTGCGCACAAACTCGAATCCGAGCGACAACGACATCGATGCGGCCATGTCAGATTCCGTTTGTCGTTGCGGCACCTACCAGCGCATGCGTCAGGCAATTCGTCGCGCCGCGGGCGAGGTGAAGAAAGCATGAGAGTCACCCGCCGCGCCTTTCTTAAAGATTCTGCCTACGCCACCGCGGGCCTGACGATCGCGTTTCATTTAACCGAAACCCAAGCGGTCGCAGCCGAGTCGCCGGCAACGTTTGCACCAAACGCTTTCATTCGTATTTCTTCCGACAACACGATCACGTTGACAGTTACTCGCTCGGAAATGGGCCAGGGCGTGCGCACGAACCTGCCCGCTGTGCTCGCGGAGGAGTTGGAAGTTGACCTCAACCGGATTCAACTTGAACAAGCGATACCCGGGCCGAAGTTCAAAGGGATTCGCTTGCGCACCAGCGGCAGCGGCAGCAGCGCCGGCAACTTCATGCCACTGCGACGCGCGGGTGCGGCGGCGCGTGAGATGTTAATTGCCGCCGCGGCGCAGAAGTGGTCAGTCGATCCGGGGACATGCGAAGCGCAGGACGGCGTAGTACAGCACCAATCTTCGTCACGAACCTTCACTTATGGAGAGTTGGCCGTTACGGCCGCGACGATTCCAGTTCCCCAAGAACCAAAATTAAAGGATCCAAAGAACTTCAAACTAATTGGCAAACCACTGAAGCGAACTGACGCTCCCGCGATTGTCACCGGCGCGGCCGTCTACGGACTCGACATGCGCGTGCCGGGAATGCTTTTCGCTGCGCTGAAGCGCTGTCCTTACCTCGGCGGAAAAGTGCTGAGTTTCGATGCAAAAAAGGCGCTGGCTATCACTGGTGTCCGCCATGTGGTTCCCATCACCAAAGGTATTTCGACTGGTGTGGCAGTCGTCGCTGATAACACCTGGACCGCCTTCAAGGGCGTCGAGGCGCTCGAGGTGAAATGGGACGTCGGTCCGAATCACGACTTCGATTCAGATCGATTCCTGGAGAAGCTGCAGACCAACTTTTCTCAGGAGGGTTATCCGATTCGGCGTGAAGGCGACGTGAACACTACTCCGGCGAACGCAACCAAGCGACTCGATGCCGTCTACGTCTATCCATTTCAAGCACACGCCGCACTCGAGACGTTGAATTGCATAGCGGATGTGCGCAAAGACTCCTGCGAGATTTGGGTGCCAACCCAGACCCCCGACACCGCTCATCAGGACATTCAAAAGCAGCTCGGTTTTCCGGCGGACAGAGTTTCTATTCACACGACGTTGCTGGGCGGTGCGTTCGGTCGTCGTCTTTTCAATGATTTCATTCAAGAAGCGGTCGAGCTTTCGCAGGCTGTAGCCAAACCGGTGCAGCTCGTGTGGACACGAAACGATGACATGCGCAACGGCTACTTCCATCCGGCATCAGCGGAGCAGATGAGTGCACGACTCGACACACAGGGAAACATTGCCTGGCTGCACAAGTCTGCCGGTTCCGACTTGTCGATGTACCCGGCGCCCACCGCGGAAGAGAAAAAAAACGTGAATCGTTACGCCGAAGATGAGACACCGTGGGGCGCGTTCGACAATCCCTATTCGTTCGCCAGCATGAAGGTTGATTACGTGCCCGTTGATAGCCCGGTGCCCACCGGGCCCTGGCGCGCGGTCATGTATCCGGCGCGAGTTTTTGCTCGCGAAGCGTTTCTCGATGAGATCGCGCACGCGCTGGGCAAGGACCCGTTGCAGTGGCGCATCGATTTGCTGAAGCCTGGTACAGTGCTGACGCTTGGCAGCCAAAAGATCGATCGCGGCCGGATGATTCGCGTGCTGGAAGCAATTCGAGAAAAATCAGGTTGGAACAAACCTCTCGTGCGCAGCGGAGACTCATTATGGGGCCGGGGTCTCGCCGTCAACGTCTATTCGGCCGACAGTTACCTGGCGCAAGTGGCTGAAGTTTCAGTCACTCGTGATCTCAAGGATATTCGCGTGCGCCGCATCGTCTGCGTCTTCGACTGTGGCATGCCCATCAATCCGCTCGGTCTTGAAGGACAAGTTGAAAGCGGAATCACTTGGGGACTATCAGCTGCGTTGCACGGCAAGATCGACTTTCGCAATGGCGGCGCGCTACAAGGTACTTTCAGCGACTTCCAGGTCATGCGCATGAAAGATATGCCGGTGATCGAAACTCACATTCTGCCGAGCACTGCGCCACCGAGCGGCTTCGGCGAGCATCCCGTGCCACCCGTCGCGCCTGCCGTTTCAAATGCAATCTTCGCCGCCACCGGAAAACGGCTGCGCAAATTGCCCTTCGCCACTGCTGATCTTTTAGCTTCGTAACTAAGCCGCGGATTAACGCGGATGACGCGAATCAGAGGAGATGCCTTTTCTGATCTGCGCTACCGGCCTCGCTTGAGCATTCACATACTTGACTCTCCGTCGCAGTGAAGTCAGTGCCACTACGCGGTAGCGGTGGGTCTGGTGTTGCTACGTTTTTAGTTCGCCCACTGTGCTTACTGATGCCTACTAATTGCGAGCCGATTATTTTGTGCTGCGGAAGAACCGTCGCCAGACCCGCCGCTACCGCGTAGTGGTACTGACTCATTTGCGACGGTGAGTCAATGGTAATGGCCTCGCTTTGGTGTCTTTTCCTGTTTTTCCCTTCGTGCCATTTCGCCGTTGTGTCTTAACTTCAGCAACCAGAAAATCCACTTAGAAACAAGAACAGAAAATTGGAACCTATGAAAACATTCTACGTGTATGATTGCGTCACTGATAACGGAAACTCTTCGCGACTCAACGCGGAGTGCGATGCCTATGAGATCAAAATCACTTTCGCAAATATTGATCGTCCTCTTGCTCCTTTGCGGAGTGGCGCCGGGTCAGAAGCAGTCGCACTCAAAGTCGGTTACTAGCAAACGAAGTTCGCCGATTTTTGTTTTTCACACAGAGGAGTTTTGGCTGAACCTGCATCACTTTCTGTACGTCCTCGGTCGTGCGCAGAACCAAACGCCTGACTCGTCGCGACTGGCCGTCGCTAGCGCGCCTGCCGATCAAGAACAGGGACTGGCGAAGCTCAAAGAGGCGCAGCAAAAAATATGGCGCGAAGCCGTGACGGCGTACGCGGCGGGACCGAGCAAGAAAGATCTGGTGTTTGACGATCCACTTCCCGCAGTCACCACAGCGCTGGCGGAAGCCGGCGACAAGCCCACGCTGGAAGGATCGGCAGTCGATGAAAATGTAGTCAAACTCCTGCAGGCGGCCGCACCGATTTATCGGAAGATTTGGTGGAAGAGTCATCAGCGGGCGAACCGCGCGTGGCAGCAATCGATTCAGAAACTCGTCGATCTGCACGGCGCAAAGATTCTGGCGTTCATCACGAAGGCGTATCAGCTGGACTGGCCAGCCGGCGGTTTTGACGTTCACTTGTCGGGTTATGCGAATTGGGCCGGCGCTTACTCAACTGACGGCAATCTACTGGTGGTCTCGAGTCTCTCCAGCGATCTGAAAGCGGAGTACGGGTTGGAGACTGTCTTTCACGAAGGCATGCATCAGTGGGACAGTCAGATACAGGAGGCGTTGCGCGAGCAAGCGAAGAAACTGCAGAAGCGGGTGCCGCGTGATTTGTCTCACGCGTTGATTTTCTTTACTGCCGGCGAGGCCGTGCGAAGCGTTGTGCCGGGCCACGTGCCTTATGCAGAAAAGTTTGGCGTGTGGGGCCGGGGCCTCGCGCCGCTCAAAACTGCGATCGAGGAAATCTGGAAACCATACCTTGAGGGGCAAGGCACTCGCGATGAAGCGCTTGCCGAACTCGTCAAGCGCGTTGGAAGATAAAACTAATACCTGAGCTACGGAACGTGCCCGTTTGCTGCACGCACCCAACCGCTGGCTGCGGAAGATGCGTGAGATTTTTGACTGCTGTCGTAAACTCTGCGCATGGTTTCACCGCTGACCAGCAAAGCGCCCCGGTCGCTCCCGTTCTGGTTGGTTATTGCGGTCGCGACTCTGATACCAGCTTCACTCGCGGCGGTCACAACTTCGCTTAACTTCCGGCTCACGCGTGGCACTGTCGACTGGTCGACCGTCGCGTCTTACAGTGCGCTCTGGCTCTTCTTCGGCGCCGTCTCACCGATTATCTATTTTCTTGCGAAGCGGTTTCCGTTAAAGCGTGAAGTCGTTTGGCGCAATCTCGCGGTGCAGCTGGGCGGTGTGGCGGTGTTGTGTATTTGCTGGACGCTTCTGGGCGTGCTGCTCGCTATGATTCTCGGTCGCCTTCCCCCACACGAGACTTTCCTCAAATACTATTTCAGCTGGCTGCTGGTCAACCTTCCCTGGTCGGTGTTTTTGTACGCCACTGTCTTCGGGTGCATTTACGCAGTCGTCTATTACCGCGAAGCCCGCGAGCGCGAATCGCAGCAAGCGCGATTGGCGGCGCAACTCGCTGAAGCCAGGCTGGGCGCACTGCGCATGCAGCTTCATCCGCACTTTCTTTTCAATAGCCTCAATGCCATCACCGTGCTGGTCCGTGACCATAACACCGAGGATGCGTCGAAGATGCTTGAACTACTCAGCGGAGTTTTGCGTCAGGTGCTGCAAGGAGAACACCGACAGGAAGTGACGCTGGCAGATGAAATCAACTTTCTGGAAAAGTATCTCGCGATTGAGCAGGTGCGTTTTTCTGATCGACTGCAGGTGCGCTGGTCAGTGGCGCCTGAGACTCGCGACGCGTTGGTACCGGAGTTTGTATTGCAACCGCTTGTCGAGAATGCGATTCGGCACGGAGTTGCCAAGCGCGCTGCCGTTGGAGTTATCGAGATTTCTGCTGCAACAACCAATGGGAGTTTGGCGTTGAGCGTGGAAGACAACGGCCCGGGCTATGACCCCTCCGCTGAGGCCGGGGTGGGAATTTCCAACACTCGGGCGCGGCTGAAGACTCTCTTCGGCGATGCGGGAAAACTGGAGCTATCAAGTCAGGCCGGCAGTGGCACAGTCGCGACTTTGACGTTTCCCTTGCGGCGATCGAGCGATGGATGAGCGGTGCCGGCTTAGTTCAAAGGCTTTCGTGTTGTTTCGTTCCGCATTCGTGTTTGTTAGTGGGTTTCTTTTTACGCTGCAGCTAAAAGGTAGACCAGCTTTGCCCGACAAGTTGGCGGATCTGTTTTCTCTGTGCTGCTGCCTCCGTGGTCTCTGTGCCTCTGTGGTGATGAATTGCCCGAAAAAACAACCACCGAGCAAAGCAAGCTAGACTACCAAATTTACACGAAGTGAAGACCACGAAAAGACACGAAAAAAGCGACAATCAGATGCCCACTGTTTCTTGAATGGAGGGCTCAGACTTCTGACTGACCGAGACTCAAAATTGAACCATCCGCAACAAATTCGGGCGATCATCGCTGACGACGAGCCACTCGCGCGTCGTGGCGTTCGCCAACTGCTTGGACCTCATCCGGACATCGCGATAGTTGCAGAAGCGCGCAACGGTCGCGAAACCGTGCTCAAGCTGCGCGAGTTCAAACCCGATCTATTGTTTCTTGATGTGCAGATGCCGGAGCTGGATGGATTCGATGTGCTGCGTGAAATCGGAGCCAGGCACATGCCCGCCGTAATCTTTGTAACTGCGCACGACGAATTCGCTGTTCGCGCGTTTGACGCACATGCGCTCGACTACCTCGTCAAGCCTTTGGAAGTCATGCGCTTTGCCAAAGCACTGGAACGGATGCGCGATCGTCTCAGTTCCGCGCGTGCGGTTGACCTGTCGCGGAAGCTCTCCGCGCTGCTCGCCATGCGTGATGAGGAAAAGTCGAAACGACGCATTCTCGTGCCGACCTCAAGCGGCGATCTATTGCTCGACGCCGAAGAGATCGATTGGATTGAAGCAGACGATTACTACGCGGCGATTTATGCGCGCGAAGGACGACACCTCATTCGTGAGTCGCTGGCCTCCCTCGAGCAACGGCTCGATAGCGCGCGCTTCGTTCGCGTGCATCGCTCAGCGATCGTCAACGTCGATCGCGTTCGTGAACTGCGAAACAAAGCAGGCGAAACTTCACTCATCCTGCGCACCGGAGTTAACGTTCCGGTAAGCCGGCGACGACGCGCCCGCGTCATCGGTCAACTGCGACATCTTAAGACCTAGCCACTCACTGCAGCCTTCCTACCGACAACTGAGTAATGGTTGTAAAGCAGGATTCGAAGAGCAGAATTGTGCCTATTGACGTTCGAGAACTTGAAATGAGCCTTTGAAACCTGGTTCGCGAAACGCATTTGCCTTTCGTTCCCTCCGGCTGGGAGGCGAAAGAAGGGAGGGTCTTAGCAACATTAGCCCCTCTCCCGATCCCTCTCACAGGGCGAGAAGGGAGAAAGATGAACTGCGTTCCGTGACGTGGAGGTAGCTATGGATCTGACGCGAATACTCTTGCAGTTAATCTGGATAGCTTTGCTCCTGATGGGGTCGTGCTTTGGGCCACGTACGCTGGCGCAGCAAACTGGCACCTCGAATAAAGGACAAGCGCAAATCTGGACAGTGCTGGCGGGCGACCCAAAAGGCGACGCGCGCGATCCGGCGCTGGCGGATGCGGCCCAACTGTCCTATCGCTACGACAAACAGCAGGACTACTTATGGTTTCGCGTCAGCCTTTATGGAGCGCCAGACGAGCAGGCGTTTGGTGTGAATATCGCAATCGATACTGGCGCCGACGACGCGCTCAAGACCAACTGGTGGGGCAGTAACAACACTTTCAAGTTCGACAAACTGCTAACCGCTTGGGTAACGCGCGATGCGAACGGCTTCGAAGGAACGATCGGCGTAGGCGACGCCGCAGGGGTGAAAGCGAAACAATTCAACAACCTGTTGCAAAACGATCTGCGTCTTCAAGTCGAAGGCGACTCTATTCTGATCGGTGTGAAGCGCACGGACATAACGGACAAGTTGAAGATGAATCTGCTGGCGGCGGTCGGTTCCGATCAAAAGTGGAACGACGACGTGCCCGGCGCTGGGTCGTTGCCACTCGATCTTTCTGCCGAGCGCCCCACGCGGGGACTGCGGGAAATCGATCTGGGTCGCAACAACTTCGAGTTTCCGCGAGGCTCGCAAACACTTTCTAACCACAAGTCGGGCCTGATAACGAAAGCAGGGAGCGGCAAGCAGCCGCTGATCCTCGTCGCCGGCGTGTATTCAGGTCAACATTCGTTCGATGAATTTATCGAACGAAACAGGTCGCGCTATCGGTTTTACGTTGTCACTCCTCCCGGAATAAACGGAACAGCGCCGCTGCCGCTGCCGCAGCAGAACGCCAGTTTTGGAGAGTTGACCTGGACGCGCCGGGTCGAACAGGACGTTCTTAATTTGATCCGGAACAAGAAGTTGAAGCGGCCAGTGATTGTAGCGGAGAGTCATCCAGCTTCAATCGCGGTTATGGAACTTGCGTTAGCGCACCCTGACAAACTTGGCGGCGTGGTTATTTCCGGCACGAATCTGCTGTCGTTTTTTACATCGCCAACGGACCCGACTCGAAAGAAACTGGCAACTGTCGCCGAACGTCTGGTGCTGGTGAACGAAAGTTGGGCCTCGAAGTGGTTCAAGTTCGTCACTCCGGAAACGTGGAACAGTAACGATATGCGACCGGAGATGCTGATGAGCAACCTGACGCTGGGTAAAAAAGCGAGCGACGAAATTGAGGCGGCGCAACTGGAAGTAAAAATTCGTTACACCTGCGAGTTTTGGGCCGCGGATGTGACAGTTGACTTAAACAAGCTCCAGGTACCGGTAATGGCTCTAATTCCTGGTTTCGATGAAAAGTTTCTCGCGGACCCGGCGAACCGCTTCACGAAGCTGACTTACGTCGATTCCTGGGAAACGCTGATTCCCAAAAACCCGATGCTGGAGTTGGTGCGAATTCCAGACGCCCGACTGCTCATTCTCCAGGACCAGCCGCAGCGCGCTGATGAGGCGATTACGAAGTTCGTCGAGAAGGTAGGCCAAAAAAAATGAGAATGCTTCCTCTCCCTTGGGGAGGGCATTGACATACTTGACTCACCGTCGCGATGAGATCAGTACCACGATATAATTCCCTTTGGGAGAGGGCTTAAAGCGCGCTAAGCCCTTTCCCTCAATCCGCTTCCCAAAGGGAAGGGGAAGAAAATCGAAGCACTAAACTCCCTACCGCAAGAAAAATAGAATGATAGTTTTTATTCCCCGCCTGCGCCTTACCCAGTGAACGCACTTTCGCGGTGTTTTCATGACGAACCAGCAACTTCAGACGAAGACTAAACGTCAGGAAGTTTAGAGTTTAAGCGGCTTTGCTCGAAAAGTGGGTTGACACCCTCTCTCTCTGTGCAGCCACCGTGTTCTCTGTGTCTCCGTGGTTAATATTTGCGTGGAAAAACCACCACAGAGGCACAGAGGCACAGAGAACGCTGAGGTTACACAGAGACGAAGTTCCAACGGCGACTTTTCGGGCAAGGCTAGTTTAAGCTTTAGCTTTGGAGGTATCCGAGGAAGCAACCCGAAGGTTGAACTCTGAACTTCTTGACGCTTCCAAAGTCTGCTGGTCCAAATAAAACTGTTCTCGTTTTCGAAACAATCATTGACAGTGGGCCAGAAGGGCGTTATAAGCCGAGTCGTTAATTCGCACCACAATCAGACTTCCCCCGCTGTCGAAATCAAATAGCGTTTGCTTTTCCTCCGAGGACTCATGCCTCATGCAGCGCCTTAGATTTGATCTCTCAGCACTACGTGCAAGACAGCTAATCATTCTTGCTCGCAAAAAGAACTTCAATCGTCGCCAATTTCTGGGATGGACGGGCACCGCTGCGCTTGGCGCCGCCACCCAGGTAAAAAAACTTCGCGCCGGTCAGTTCCAGCCGTTGGAAATCAAGGGCGACGAAACCCGTCTCGCGTTTTTGCTTGATGGCGAAGAACGCTGGGTGATCGACCCGCAACTTTTTGGCGGTACTCCGAAACTCACAATTGATCGCTCCGGAGGGCATTTTCATTTCGAACTCTCCGGCGCCACCTACCCGGGCACAAAACTTCCAGCCAATCTCTCGTGCGACCTGAATCGCGCGCGCAAAAGTTGGAACATGTCTTTGCGCATGGAGCTCGGCAATTTTCAGGCAACAGTGCCTTTTGAAAGATGGTTATTAGGGGACGAAGTTGCTTCTGCCAGGGTGCGGCTGGATGGAACGGTGTGCGAATTAGGCCAGGGTGGTCGGGTGTTGGCGCGAGGCGCTGCCCGCGCGCGTTTCGATCCCGTTTGGACGACGGAGTTGCACGGCGCAAAGCTGGCGCGCGTCCCGGGCCTGAGTCAAAAAGTTCTCTCCGACTCCCTGACGATTTCGTTGTTGCGTCCGGAGGATCCGAGTTATCTCGCTCAGCCTGCGACAAAACGAACAGTGGTTTCACTCGAGCGCGGCAGTCACGACTGGCGCCATTGGGAGATTGCGCCGCCGGCGGAATTACCTGCGGGCGCGCAACTCAAGGCGAGCGGTTCGCCATTCGACACGATTTACATTGAAGCCGGCGAAAGTCGCAAGGGCGGTTGGATTCAGGCGCTCGTAGCCGAACCAAACGACGACGACACGCGACTTCTCTTCCAACCAAGCAACAAGTTCAAAGGCATTCTCGGCGAAGAATTTTTCTTGCCGCTGCGTAGCGCCATGCTGGGCGTGACCTTCGATCAGCAACACCAGGAACGTGTGCTCGTCGCCCAGTTTGATCGCGAGTCGACTTACCTTCAAAGTCACGAATATGTAATTGAACTTGGCGACACACCAGGTGAAACTCCGTTCGCGTTAGCCAGTCGAGATGGACGCTTTACGCGATTGCATTGCGCGCCGGCGCTGCGCAGCGCGGCGATTCAAATGGCCGGTGCGGCCGTGCAACCAATGCCGTGCGCTGACGGAAGCCGTTTAGTTTTCGATGCGGAGTTTAGCGACCGAGCGTTGTTTGAAGCGGAGTTTGATCCGCAAAGACCCACGCCCACACCTACTCCCACGCCGCCGCGTCGCGTGGTTCCGCTTCGCATTCCAGGAATAACGGTGCAGCGTCCAACACCGACGCCAACACCGCCGCCGCCGTCAACACGTCCGACACCAGGACCGACGCCACCGCCGAGCACGGTTCCGGGTGGCCCGGGCGCATCGCCAACACCACGGCCGACACCGAGACCCACGCCGCCGCCGAGTACAGTGCCGGGCGGACCAATCGCGACGCCGACGCCAACTCCGCGACCGCCGCGACCACGGCCAACTCCGTCGCCAACGCCAGGAATTATTATTGGTCCACTGGTATTGCCAACGCCGAGACCGAGACCAACACCGAGTCCGACGCCGGAGTTCGAACCTCGGCCCACGCCAACGCCGACGCCTTCAACCGGAGTGATCTCAACCGGGCCAGATAACCTTGGCGACTTGAAACTGCGCGGCCGTTTTTCGGCGCTGGTTTTGAGGCCGGAAGATTTGCTGGTGCTGCGCCTCGAGTTCATTAACTTCCGTCTGCAAACCGGCAACGGAACTCCAACACTCGTGCGCGACGATGTGGGTCGGCCGACTTACATCGGCGTACATCTGCAGCCACAGAACATCGCTGAGCAAGCGTTCTTCGAAACTGCTAAAGGCTCTAATTACCCCGTCAAGTCACCTGACCCGGATGCAAACGAACCAAAAGACGATCCCTATGGCCCACCGGTGAAGGCACGAATCTCCGGTCCGAGTCGTTTGATCTTTCGCGTCCCCGCAAACATCGAACCGATTCCTTATACGCTGGCAACGATTCTTGAAAAGTGCGGCGAGTTTGCGATGAGCGTTGTGCCTCACGCGCTTCCGCCGAAGTTACCGCCGCCGAAGCTAAATATTTCGCTTAACAAGTCGTTGCTCAACTTAACCATCGACAAGTCGAACATCAAGCCGTTGCACACGCCGCCAGCGTTTCAGGTCATTCAACAAGCGCGTTCCAACAACATGAGAGTTTTGCCAGGCAGAACTCTAATTGTGGCGCAGAAAAATGACCGCGCGATCCAGGCAGCGATGGCAGCTGATACCGCGTCGGCTGTGCAGGCGAAACCGCCGAAGCCGCGGCCGCCGAATGAGTTTGAAACTGCGCTCGAGCTTCCGTATCTCCTGATTCTTTCGCCGAACCGGTTCGGTGGTTGGGCCCATGCCCCGCTGCCGGTGACCTCCAAAAAAGCGAAGCGCACCGAACTGTGGCACACACGTCTGGGCGTGCGCCGTCAGGGTGGCGTTGACGAAGAAGACGATACGCTGCGAACTGTGCGCGCGGTGTGGGCACTCGGTCCGGGTTTTGATGACGACGGATTCACCCCTCCGCCACATGCAAACGATCCGTTTCGGATGACGCTCGACGCGACCGATCGCTACAACATCGTTCACTTGTCATCGAACTTCACGATTACCCTTCCGGCAGGTCCGGGGCATCCGACACGGCGAGACTACGAACCCAATCCGGTTGAAGTCGAACGGCTAATGCTCAGTTCGATGGGTGCGTGGATTAATTCGCGAGGCGTTTGGGAACCGCCGAATCCGTTAACCGTCGAAGAGTGGCGGCAGCGCGGCACGATGGGACGCGACCATTATGTGCGCGTGGTTTACAAAGGTTATCTCTTTCCGTTTGGCCATCGCGCTTCGTTGGTCAAAGTCACTGAACGCAAATTTCATCCGAACTATCCCGGCAACACCGCGTACCTCCGGCAGCGCATGTACATCATCGTTCGCGAACCGGAAAAAACGTACGGCGGCACCGAACTCCTCAATGACAAGCACGAGTCGTACGACCGTCAAATGCCGTTCCGGCGTATCCGCATAACGACCCTGGTAACTCCCAACCTCGACGACCCGGCAAACAGCGACATAGAAATTCTGGGCGCACCGCAACTGCAGTCACTGTTCTGGCCCAGAGTGCTCAACAAGGATTTCTTGTTTCATTTGATTGCGGAAGATTTCGAAGGCAACGAATCCGAGTTCACCATGCCGTTGTTGTTCGCCGACCAAAACGACGCGAAGGTTGAAGCGGCGATGTTGGCGGCGACAGACAACTTCGAAAAGTCGGGTGACGTTTCACGACGTACGCGTGACCTGCGCGGCCAGAAGGTGATGCTCGCCGACAGTGCGAAACCCGGGGATACAACTTTTGAAACAGACACGATCACCTTCGGCGCGGAAGTTCCACACACCCTGCAGATGAATAAACTGCCGGAGGACAGTCCACAGTTTTATCCGGCGGTGCGGCGCGCAAAACTGGTAATCCCGTCACTGAAGCACATCGCCGATAACCACCAGGCAGGCGAGGTCAAATACGCCGACACTTATCTGGTGAACGGTATGGATGCCGGCGCCAACAACGGTCAACTCTTCGCCGAGTTCATCAATCCGGTTGACCTGAGTTTCCAGGGCAAAGGCGACAAGTCTGGCGGCCTGGTTACGCCGAACATGAAAGTCTCCGGCTTGTCGCGCTTGATGGGGCCCGTGTCCGGTGATTCTGCAAGTGGCGATCTGGACAAAATCGCCCAGGGCAAGTTTGCGCCCGAGAAGTTCTTCGCCAACCTGTCGCCAAAAATCTTTGGTTGCATCGACCTTTTTGAACTGATTGGGGGTGTCGATGTCGGCCAGCTTGCCGAAAAGCTGGACCTCGTTCCGAAGTTTGTCACGGAAGCACTCAACAACATCGAAGCGTTTCTGGTTGAAGTGCACAACTTCGGCAACGCTTTGAATTCGGTTAACAGTCCGTCTCTGCCAAACAATCTAAAGACCAACATCAGTCAGTTGCTGAGCGACGTCGATACCATCGTCAAGATCGACATGCCCGATATCCTCAAACCTCCGTTTGACGGAATCGAGCCAAAGCTCGCGAAACTCTCGGCTGACCTCAGCACCTTCAGCAATCACTTCACGACTCTCAACGGTCTCCTGCCCGGCGCGGACATTGCCAGTGGACCTAAGCGAGAACTGCAGAAGAACATCGCGAACTTTAATCACTACCTCGACAACGCTTCGGCGTTTATCGACGACGTCCGTGCTTTTGCCGGCGCCATCCCCACTGAACTTCCCAAAGAAATTAAAGTCCGTTTTGACTGGAAACCGGCAGTCAAAGACTGGGGCTTTGTTCCGAACCATCCACTGTTCATCGCCAGCAATGGCAGCAAAAAGTGCACGCTCCTGATTGGTATCGAAATCCGCGCTAAGACTGATGGCAAGTCGGCGCCCTCGGCTGACATCATCTGTAGTCTCGACAACTTCACGCTCGATCTGATCGCTCCGGCGAGTTTGATCCAACTCCACTTCAACAAGATCCAGTTTCTCGCCGGCACTGCGAAGAAGGCGGACGTCAACGTCGACATCGCGGGACTCGAATTCGTCGGACCGCTTTCGTTCATTGAAACTTTGCGCAGCTTGATACCACTCGACGGCTTCAGCGATCCGCCAGGAATCGACGTTGACGCCAGCGGCATCCATGCGAGCTACACGCTCGCGCTGCCAAACCTGGCTGTCGGTATTTTCAGCCTGCAGAACATGAGCCTGAGCGCCGGGTTCACGATTCCCTTCATTGGCGATCCCCTCAGTGTCTTTTTCAATTTCTGCTCGCGCGAAGCGCCGTTCCTGTTGACGGTGTCGATGCTCGGCGGCGGTGGGTTCTTTGGCATTACGCTCGATCCCACCGGCGTGCAAATGCTGGAAGTGAGCCTGGAGTTTGGCGCGTCGCTCTCGATGGATATCGGGGTGGCCAGCGGCGGCGTTCACATCATGGCCGGGATTTACATCAAGATTGAAAAAGATGAAGGCTCCCTGACGGGCTACCTGCGTATTGGTGGCGAGGTCAGCGTCCTGGGACTGATTTCGTGTTCGATTGAACTGCGGATGGAGCTGACCTACGAGTTTGGTAGCGGCAAAGTTATCGGTCGCGCCACGCTCACCATCGAAATCGAAATCTTCTTCTTTAGTTTCTCAGTCGAACTTACTTGCGAAAGAAAATTCAAAGGTTCACATGGCGACCCGTCCTTTGCTGATTTGATGGCGCCGTTCCAGCTCAATGGCGCAGAAGTCAGACCATGGGATGAGTACTGCATGGCGTTCGCCTCTTAAGACAATATGCCAACGCAACGAATTATCTGGACAGTCTTACCCAACGGCTTTCAGGGCAACGTGCTGAGGCTGTCAGTTTTCGTGTCGCCGCGCCTCTACAACAACAGTGACACGCAACTAGGCAACTTCCCTGACTTCGCCGACTGGCCGGCCCATCTCAAAAACGTGAATTTCGGCGTCGAGTTCAAAGGCGGCCCAACGATCAAAGCAAAAGTCACTGGCGAACAGCCCGACAGTAATCTCTGGACGACAATCTTCAAGCACAACACCTTCGTGCGGGCGTACAAGTTTCCCGAGCACCACAAACGCAGAGTGCGAACTTATCCGGTCGCTCAGGTAATGGAGTTTATGAAAGATCTCTGGACGAACGTTGGTGATCAATCGCCGACCGACTTGCCGAAGTTTTCGTCCAACAAGAGCACGGAACAACTCTTCACGTTAGACAACCTGTTCAATCAGCTTGGCAATCTGCGAGCGCGGCGAGACGAGATCGCGAAGCATCTCGACACCGAGCTAAGTCGGCAGTCTGTCAAAGCATTCAACCCTGAAGACACACAGGGGATGGACAAACTTCACTTTGCGTTCACGCAGCTCGACCTCTTCTACGATCGCAAGCGCAACAAAAACCTGAGGGACGAACAACTCAATCCCAAGCCGGTGCGCAAACGCATCGCGAAACCGAAACTCGATTTTCACCAAATGATTTCGGGACTCGGCGACTACCCGGGACTTGAGCGCAAGATCGGAATCGTCATCGATTTAGAACTCGAGGTGCCGGCGGGACAGGTGGCGAGTCTCCTGGCGTCGCATTCGATCCGCCTGCGACCCCAATGGACATCGCCTGCTTCAGCGTTTAATAACGATTTTGCGCCGTGGACGAAACTGCTGCCGGCGAGATTCGTCGCTGAGCCGAAACCAAACAGCGACCTCGCCATGGGCCTGGTCCGACTGGCAAACGTCAATGCCAGGTTCATGCCCAACGTCCAATCAAGTTTTGATTTAGTGCAACTCGACGTAGACAGCGCTTCGATGAAGACGCTGGACTTCGCCACCAACATGCGGCGCTGGCTCACGAGGCCACGCGCCTACACAGCTCCTGATGAGGGGGGCCTGCCCGCGTTTCGCACTACCGGCCTTTCGCTGGTGAAACGCGGGCGTGCGTTTAGGACGGCGCAGGGATTTCAGGACATGGCGCCAAACAATCAGGCGGTGGAAAGCAGTCCGCCGAGTGTCGACATGAATCCGCCCGTATTGCTCTTTGCGGATGATCTGGTGCGCGGTTATCGCGTCGACATTTTCGACAAGACGGCGCCGGCGCCAACCTGGCGTTCGCTCTGCAAACGTATCGGCAATTATTCCTTTCCTGGTGCGAGTCAAGCGCCCTTGGAAATATCCGATGAAGGTTATGTGAAAGGGGCGTCGGCGAGCTCCACGGTTGATGGCGCCAACGACAGTGATCTTTATCTACACGAGACGATGTTTCAGTGGGAGGGCTGGAGCCTTTCGGCGCCGCGACCGGGCAAGACGATCGTTGCTGAAACCTACGACAGCAACGGCAATCCCCTGCCCGAGCAAAATGAAAAAGTCGACGCGGTGCAAAACAGCGCCTCGGGAATCGAAGGCGTCAACCTCGAAACGAATTTCGCTGCCCAGCCCGGCACGTTGCCGCGCCTGCGCTTCGGTCACACTTATCGCATGCGCGCACGCGCTACGGATCTCGCCGGCAACTCTGTCAGCGCCGAGTCAACCGACGCGAGCCACGCTTCCGAAGAACATACCTACGCGAGGTTCGATCCGATTGTGCCGCCCGCGATCTTGCTACGTGAACGCGTGACGGATGGTGAGTCAGTCGAGCGGATGGTAATTCGCAGCAACTTCGATAAGAAAGCGGCCGACTACGTTGAGCTGGCTCAAGTGAAGACGGCGATTCAGAACAAGGATTATCAGTATCACGAAGGAAATGAGCGGCACATTGCGCCGCCGAAGACGTCGCAGCAAATGGCGGAGCTGCACGGGAAGTTTGACGAGTTTGTCGGCTTCGATCCAAACACGAATACGAAAAAGGATTACGACCGGGGTTACAAGCTTGCGCTGAAAGAGACGGGCACGTTTCTGGACACGGAAGTCTACGATCACAAGACCGACACGAAGAAGGCGGTTGCTGGAATTGAATTGGTGACGCCTAAGAGTGTGCCGGCCAATCCGCCGCCACCAACCTTGCCACTCAATCCGCCCGGCAGCGCGCTCGCGGCGGGCCAGTATGTGATTCACAAGGAAGAAGAGCTGCTGCTGCCGTACTTGCCCGATCCGTTTGCGCGCGGCGTCGCGTTTGTAGGACTGCCGCACGTGTCGGGCGTTGGGCCCATCGCGCCGGATCAGGGAGCGACAAAGGTTCAACTCAATGGTTTGAATCCGCAAAATCCTGGCGAGAAGGTAAACGTCCTCAAAGTTCGCTTCGATGGCGCCTGGCCTGATTCCGCTCCGTTTCGCATTCGCATTGTTGAAGGTACCGGCGAGCCCACTTGGAATCACCACGTGTTAACCGTCCCGCTTCCCAAAGCTGAAGTGGCGCGTGTTCGTTTCAGTTCGTACCTCAACAAAGAAGATTTGATGCAGATGGGCGTTTGGGGCTGGCTGACCAAGCAAGTGGTGCTGGAGAACCACGCCTTGGCCGGACAGCACTGGATGATCACTCCGTTCCGTCAACTGGAACTGGTGCACGCGGTGCAGCAGCCGTTGAAGGAACCGAAGTTCTACAAGATGCAAACGAAGAAGCAGAACCTGGGCGACACGTTTGCGCTGTTCCAGGGCAACATCGATCTCAGCGTGAAGAGCACGAACAAGATTGAAGTCCATGCCAAGTGGATGGAGTGGATCGACTCGCTTTCGGAAAAAGGGCCGCGCCAGCTTTCGCTGGAGGGCAACACGTTCGAAATCAAACTCGAGCAGAGCGCAGCGGATATGTTCAGCGTGGATCCGTTTACGCCGCGTCACGAATTTCATGACACGAAGTATCGCGCGATTGCTTATGAAATCATCGCCACCACGCGTTTCCGCGAGTTCTTCCCGCCGGAGATCACCAGCAACCCCGAAAACATTACGCGTCGCAGCAAGCCTGAGACTTTCAAGATTCTGAATTCCGCGCGACCGGCAGCGCCGAAGGTTCTTTATGTTGTCCCGACGTTTCGTTGGGATCCGCCACCCTCGGCCGAAGGAGATCGTCCGCATCAATGGAAAGCGCCGCTCGGAGATCTGGCATTGCGGCCTGACAACTCCCGCGTCGCGCGCGGCAAAGTGCTCGAAAGCAAACGTACCGGCAACGGTTTGCGCGTCTATCTCGAACGTCCGTGGTACTCGTCCGGTGATGAAGAAAAACTCGGCGTGGTGATCCGCGAAGGAGCAAAAGGCGGCGGGCCTGGCGTGCTCAACAATATTCTTGCCGGACTTGGCGGTTCAAACGCGCCGCCAAACGATCCGTTGAAGCCTTACGTCACCGAGTGGGGCCAGGATCCACTTTGGAGTTCGGTAGTGCCGAAGCCTTCGCCGAGCATCGAGGATTTCAAACTCGCGACGGCGTCGAAGCCGGGAGTCACACTGGACGAGTTACCGAATGCGACGGTGTCGGTCGCCGGTCATGACGTCGAGTACGACGAGGATCGCAAGCTCTGGTTCTGCGACATCGAGATTGATGCCGGTAACACCTATTACCCGTTTGTCCGGATGGCGCTCGCGCGCTTCCAACCAAACTCGCTGAACGATGCGCATCTATCGCGCGTGGTGATGACCGACTTTGCGCAACTCACTCCCGATCGCGCGGCCGCGGTCACGTTTGATCTCGACAACCATCTTTCAGTGGCGATCTCGGGTTACTGCTACAAGTCGTCGAGTGTTGATGTCGAACTGCCAGATCACAACATGTTCGCTGGTAAGAAGGTCCATGGCAATCCGATCACGATTTCCCTGGAAGCGCAACGCATTGGAACGGATTTAGGTTGGGTGCCGATTCCGCGTTCCGACGTTGACCTGCTCCCGGAGGATGGCGCGAATGGTATTTCAAACTGGCAGGGACGGATCGCGTTACCGCGGGATCGCGATGGCTACAAACTTCGGTTGGTAATCAGAGAGTTTGAAGTGTTCATTGGTGGACCGGAAGCGCACATCGAAACGCGCGTCGTTTATGCGGATCTGCTGGAGTTGTAACGCCACGCTTGCCCTGAAACCTCCTCAACTTTCGCCACACGAAATCAGAATCGGGAGCCGTAGCGACCGGCCCAACGCGCAACTCTCAAAGCTAAATTAACTGGCGATTCAAACCCGCCTTGTTTGCAAGTGACGTCTTTGGCCGGGCACTACCGCTTCCGGTTCTGATTTTGCGATACCACCGGAATATCGCTGGCGGGAGAACTAAGGTAAGCGGCGCCACCAGCACAAAAGCCGAGTGCTCCCAAAAATCCGCGGCTATAATTCCGGAGTGCCTCACACTATTGAGCAGCGGAACACCCAACGCTGTCGCGTAATAGATAAAAAGCGGAAACAGTGACTGTCTCAGTAGACTCGGTCTATTCACGTCTTTGCGATTCGCCACCCGCTCGCTCAAGACAAACAGCAACAACAGAAAACCAAAATAGATCACGATGCCTTCGAGGCGATGAAGTTGGTTTGGATTCAGTCCGCCAGCGTCGATCGACTGGCCATGCAGGCGCACGGCCGTAGCAATCCTCACGGTGTTGGCCACGACGGTCGCGAGATAGGCGCAACCGGCCGCCAGCGGAATGAACAGCCAGACGGGCTTCCCTGGTCCAGTGTCCGCGCGCGTTTGCCATACCCGGCTGAGTGCGAGCATCAGAAAAGCGGTGATTAGAAAATTGACACCGGCGCACGATGCCGCAATCACGAAGCTGTGATCGCTGTTGACGTAACCGGTGTAAGACTCAAACTCAAACTTTGAGCCGGTGACGAATTGGACTGCTGCGCTTGTCGGCGCCAGGATCCAACGAAGTTGGTTGACGCTGGCGGTTGAGTAGTACTGTTTGATCGAGCCAGCGACGAGCAAGACAGCGACCAGCTGACCGATGCGTTTCCAGTTTATTTTCGAGTTCATGCGAACCTGTGTCGCCCGCTTCGCGGGCTCTGTAGCGTTTTGAGATGCGTCCCCGGGCTTACGCCCGGGGCTACATTCTTCCGTCGCTTCGCGACTCGTTGACGCGTTATGTTTTCGTAGCGTTAACCAACCGTTGGCGTCTTGATCGAATCAACATCACCAACCCGAGGAGCAGCACTGCACTTATCAGCCAGATCAACTCCGGTTCGCTGCCAACCTCAGCCTCATCGCCAACTGCCAGATCACTTACTCCGAGTGGCAACGGCAATGCTTGTTTCACGTCCTGCGCCGAACCCAGTGGGTTCCGCACTTCTTCGCGAACAGCGATGAACGAGGTGTAACGAGTCAACAGGCTGTACTTCAAACCAAGTACGGTGATCTCTTTGACTTGCTCAGGCGATAAATTGCCGGAGCCATAGTCAGAAAGTTCGGCAATGCGCGAGCGCGCCCACAGATATCGCAGCGCCCGGTCGGATTCGTCAGGCTGAACATTCGCCACGTCCAACGTAGTCAGGTAGTCTCCGCGACCGGTTTTTCCAGTTAACTCAAAAGTTCCCGTGACTGGTCCACGCCATTTGCCGAACAGAATCACCGGGCGTTGCGCCAGCAAGTCAGGGAAATGGGCCGGGTGCACATCGTAAATTTCAAACCCCTTCGCTTGAATCTGAATGTCGGTTAAGAGTGGCGTCTGAATGTACTCCCGGAATCTGTCGGCAACCGCAGCTGCTTCTCCGGATTCGGTTACGATGAAGGGTTCACCCATACCGGCCTTCGCCACACCTTCGATTAAGTAGCGGTTTACAGATGAACCGATGCCAAACGCGAAGACGTTGCAGTGGTTGAGATTCTGACGAATGTATTCAAAAACGCCGTCCTCACCCGAGATGTAGCCATCGGTCACGAGCACAACGCTGCGCGAAACTGTCTCTGCGCGCGGAATGTTCATCGCTTGTTTGACAGCAGCAAGCAGTTCCGTGCCACCACTACCGCGCTGTTGCTCGAGCAACTTAATCGCAAGCGTAATGTTTTCCTGGTTCGCCGGCAGCGACTTTTCCGAAAGCACTGACGAATCACCGGCAAACAGAACTACATTGAACAGGTCGGTCGGTCGCAGCTTGCCGATTAGATCGCGCAGGAGTTGTTTGGAAGTGTTCAGCGGAAACCCTTCCATCGAACCGGAAACGTCGACTACAAAAATGTATTCGCGTGGCGGAATGTCGTCAGTCTCCACCCGTTGCGGCGGCTGCGCCATGTAAAGAAAGAAATTTTCGTCAGCACCCTGGTAAAGCAGCAAGCCCGACGTTATTTGATTTCCAGCCAGACGATAACGCAGCACAAAATCGCGATTGCCCTGGAAAGGATCGTTATCGTCCAGGGTCATTTGGGCGACGGCCGGCGTAAGCCACTGCGGCACGATTTGATGCGACGGACAATTCAAATCCTGAATCGGCACGCCCGCGGAAATTCTGGTTGAGATATGCAGTTCGCTGGTTGGCTTGCTGTCTTGATGCTGGTAAGGAGTTTGGATGAAACCATTCTCCTTGGGAGCCGCAGCACCCTCTTGTTGCGAAGCATAGCGTGGTCCAACTACGGTCGGGTAAACAACTTCATATACGCCGTCAGTCGGCACCAGCAGTTCGGTGTACTTCAATTCAATTTGAATCTGGTCCTGGGGCATGACGTTCGCCAGGCTCATTGTGAAAACGTTCGGCCGATCTTGCTCGAGCAGCGACGCGCTCTTCCCTTCCTTTTTCGCGGTCTCAAATTCCTGCTTTGCCGTTTCCCGTTCCTTGATCTTGGCGACGATAATTTGATCGCCGATTTGCATGCGCATGGAATACACCGCGGCTCGCGTGGAAGCCGGAAAAACGTAGGTAGCGTTGATGGGGCGTGAACCTTCATTGCGATAGGTTTGCACTACCTTCACATCGGCAATAACTCCGGAAACTGCTATGTCAACGCGGGTGTCTTTGAGTGGTAAGTGATCTACTGCGGGATCGCCTTTCACCACGAAGTACGGCGAAAGTGTCTTGTCCTCTTTGTTCTTCTCCTCTGTTGTCTGCGCCGTGCCGGACGCCATAAAAGACATCACGACTACCAGCGCGACGCATAAACAGCCAAACTTCAGTTTTACTTTGTCGGTCGTCATCGAATCGCTCCAAACCGTCAGTAGAAGGCCGGGCCTTCTGTAATTACATGAGCGATCCTAGGGCGCGGCTGGAGAGCGGGTAATGGTGGCTACCACATGTCCCTGCCACATTGACCACAGCCGGCGTTTGGGCAGCGCCACTGACTGAGTTACGGCTGGTGCGGCGGTCGGATGACGAAAAGGAGAGGAAGAGGCGGAATTACCTGGGGTTTAGTTCAACTGGAAGCGACGACCGATCGGTCTCGGCCTGAGCGGCCATCAGCCTGACTTTCTTCAGTTCCACCTTCTGAAAACCAAAGTAAGTGGCCATCTGCACGATCTGATTGGGATCCACGAAGTCTTTAGGGTCGGCACAGAATTTTTCGATTTGTGGGCCAAACTCGCGGCAACTCATCTTCTTGGGAATCTTGAGGCCCACTTTGCACGTTTCATCCGGCGCGTAGTGCAAGCAGAATTCGCAAACAATCATTGGCGTTCTCCCGCTCGAGCAGCAGACGATGTGCTTTGACTAGACTTGTTCATAGGAGCCTTGCGATTTGGGAGGACCGGTTACCAGCTGCCAGGCTGTGGCGGCGCGGTCAAAGCGCACTCGTTTGATTCGTTTAGCCAGACCGAGCGAATGCAGCGCGCGAATTCCCCACCAGTTGAGATCAATTTCGTACCACTTCAAACCGTGACGAGCCGAAGTCGGATGAGCGTGATGGTTGTTGTGCCAGCCTTCACCAAATGTCAGCAGCGCTACCCACCAGCTGTTCCGGGAATCTTCACCGGTGTCGAAACGCCTGCTGCCCCAGAGGTGAGTGGCGGAGTTAACCAACCACGTCGCTTGAAGTCCCAGGGTTACGCGCAGACAAACTCCCCAGAGCATCACACTCCAGCCTCCGCAGACCAGCAGGGCGAGCCCCAGGGCAATCAGCGGCACCGGGTAGTAGCGCGTCAGCCAAACGTAGTAACGATCCTTCAGCAAATCGGGAACGTAACGTTCCATCGTAGCCTGATCGTGATACTGGGCCGTGCCGCGCAGAATCCAGCCGACGTGTGACCACCACCCGCCGTCGCGCGGCGTGTGCGGATCACCATTCTGATCTGTGTGAGCGTGATGCATGCGGTGGGTCGTCGTCCAGGGGATGGGACCACCTTGCAGCGCCAACGTCCCGCAAGTAATCAGAAAGTATTCAATTGCTTTGGGAACTTTGTAACCACGGTGGGTGATCAACCGATGGTAGCCCATGCCAATGCCCAGGCTTCCGGCGACCCAATACAGAAATACCGCGATGAGAACGGCCGGCCAACTCCAAAAGAATAGCGCCGCGACTGCACCTAGGTGGGCCACGCCGAGAAAAAGAACCATGCGCCAGTTGACGCGTTCTTTATTAACGGCAGACGTAACTTCAGTTCCTTCAGCAGACCGCACTCAGCCGCTCCTGACCTGCGACACCAAGGTGTCTTTAGAGAGAATGAATCAGGCGACGCATGCGATCCGGGAACAACACATCAATCTTGCCCGGCTCAATTACGGCTGTAACTTCACCCTGGCCAAACAGCGGATGCATCATCGTTTGTCCCCGGCGATAGGTGCGGGCGCGATCGTACGGCGGACCAGCTTCCGAAGATGTACGCGTCGCACCAGCTTTATAGGCTACGCGTGAGCTGCAGATGGGGCAGCTCACCCGCGTAATTTTTCCTTTTTTGGTAACCGAAGCAACGATGTGTCCGCGCACTTCACCGCAGGTAACACACATTTGCTCGACCCGATCTCCAGCTGCAAATATTTGCTTCTCTTCCATAAAGCTCCTTTGACCTTGTCAATAAACCAGCGGACTTCATTTGCCGGTTCGTTCTAGTTACAAATCAGATCAATGTCTATCGGGCACGTCGCGGGCGAAATGATCGCACCGAACTGCTTCGCGCACTCGCGAATCGCCCAAATGGTTTCCGCGCGACTTCGGGAGCAGGTTGTAAACCGCCGAAGCCCTGCGGCACGACTCGTTTTACTGTTTGACCCATCAGCCGTTCAATTGCGCGCATCGATAATTCATCCACCGGCGTCACAATCGTGATTGCTTTGCCGCGGTTGCCGGCCCGTCCGGTACGTCCAACTCGGTGCACGTAGTCTTCGGGAGCTGCCGGTACGTCATAGTTAATGACGTGCGAAACTGAATCCACATCCAATCCGCGCGCGGCAATGTCGGTAGCAACCAGCACTCGCGCGCCACCATTGCGAAAGTCGCGCAGTGCGGCTTCACGCTGTGGTTGCGTGCGATCAGCATGAATACGATTCACACTGTGATCACGTGCTTTGAGAATATGCGACAGGCGTTCCGCACCGCGTCTGGTGCGCGTGAACACCAAAACTCGCTCAAACGGTTCGCGCTCTTTTTCGAGTAGTTCCATCAACAAAGCTGTCTTGGATTCCTGCGCTACCTGATATGCGGTTTGTTCGACCATTGAGGCAGCGCGACCACGATGACTCACTTCAATGAGTTTGGGCTCCTTCATCGTCGAGCGAGCGAGCTGTTCAATGCTTGAAGACATGGTGGCCGAGAACAAAAGCGTCTGCCGCTTGGCGGGCAGCATTGAAAGCACCCGGCGGATTGCCGGA
Source organism: Pyrinomonadaceae bacterium (assembly GCA_035472495.1). Taxonomy (GTDB): domain Bacteria; phylum Acidobacteriota; class Blastocatellia; order Pyrinomonadales; family Pyrinomonadaceae; genus PSRF01. Next base: position 440,514 of record DATIPD010000016.1, read on the forward strand.
AGGAATCCCATGTCAAGCATGCGATCCGCTTCATCGAGGACGAGGACTTCAACGTTAGATAGATTGACGGCCCCGCGTTCTGTTAAGTCGAGCAAACGTCCGGGCGTTGCAATCAGAACGCTGACGCCGCGACGCAAGTCGGAGAGTTGGGTGCGAATGTTTGCGCCACCGATCGCGATCATGCTGCGATTCGCTTTGGCATTGTTTAGCTCGACATAGTTCCTTTGAATCTGTAGCGCCAGTTCGCGCGTTGGCGCGAGCACCAGCACACGAATGCCGGGTAACCGTCGTTCGCTGATCCTTTGAATTGTGGGAAGTAGAAAAGCGGCAGTTTTACCTGTGCCGGTCTCGGCACAGCCGATTAGGTCGCGGCCGCTGAGAACAACAGGAATCGCCTGCTGTTGAATCGGTGTCGGTTCGTTGTATCCGAGAGACTCGCACACTCGCAATTGAGCGGGCGCCAGTCCCAGTTGAGAAAATTTCATAAACTCCTTTTAGTGGCGACGAAACTAAATCGTCGCGATTCTTTCTTTTTGAGCAGTGCAGTTCGTTGTGTCTGCTGTGGGCGGTTCTGCGAACTCTCCTTCGCGCCACAACGAACTGCTTCCCTGCTTAATACTGCTTTCCGGCTATTACCAGCGCGGTTCGCGATTACCGCCGCCGCCGCTGTTACCACCACCACTGCGACCGCCACCGCGACCGCCGCCGTAACCACCACCGCCACCGCGGTTGCCGCCGCCGCCAAAGCCGCGTCCGCCACCGCCGCCGCCACCGCGATTTTCGCGCGGCTTGGCTTCGTTGACTTTCAGCGCACGACCACCAACTTCTTTGCCATTGAATTGACTAATGGCAGCGTTGGCTTCATCGGCTGTGGCCATTTCCACGAAGGCAAACCCACGTGAACGTCCCGTGTCGCGGTCTTCTACGACGCTCGCTGATTCGACGGTGCCGGCTTGAGCAAACAGTTCCTGAAGCTCCTGGCTCGTGGTCTGGAAGGCGAGATTTCCAACATACAGTTTTGTTGACATACAAGTATCCTTTTCCCTCTGAGGGAATGAAAAAGAAGCTGCGAATCAGGAGTGGCTTCGGTGAACGGTAGCAGTCGAAGGACCGGGTTCGGATGCTCTCAAATGGAGCGGCTTCGTGTCTGGAATCAGCCTGCTCTCGAACCATCCAAAAACGCCGACGCTAATCAATTTATGCGCGGGGCGCATCACCGTCGATGCGCGAGAGAAGGATTAACAGCAGTTATCATGCCTGACATCTTCCCTTATTGCAAACTCTGCGAGGACCTATATATACCGCATTTCTCTTGATATGCTGACGTTTTTGCCGATTCGCTAACAAAAGCGCGGTTTGTCGCTGCAACGCACAATGCGAATGACCCTGCATTCCGTCATGATGCTTCGTATTCTCGATGTAAATTATGATTGACCGCGTGGGGGGACTCAAACTTTGCTCAGCTTTGAACAACACAAGAATGGCAACAAACTACACTTCTCTGCTTCAGAAACTCGCTACTCGACGACCAGCAGGCGCACCACCACAAGCCCCAGGCTTGATTGCAGCGCCTGACATCGCTGAATTTGTCGGCGTCAGCTTAAGAACTCTCGATGAAAGTGAGTCCCGGGAAATTCTGGCGAGAGCAATAGAATTCCGGACCGGTTCTGACACGACAACTCTGGAAATCTCTTTTGTCGGTTTGTTTGCCGCTTTGGAATCTGTCTTAACGTTTTTTCGTCGGCAGAATGACTACGACATCCTTGAACCGGAAGTATTCGCCAGCCTGCAACAGGATTTGAAGAAGTGGCTGAAACAACACGCTGCATTGGCACACGAATCTGCGAAGCGTGCTCTGATCTACGAAAAGTTCCGGGAGCTGAATCGCTTTCCGTTTTCGCATGTCTTCAACAAGTTCTGTGAACATTACTCACTCGACTTAACGGATCTCTGGCCGCTTGTCGGAAAACATGCCGACTGGCCTTTGACGGAGATTCGACATCGGCTGGTACACGGCGATCCGTTTGTGAGTCGCCCGCCTGAAGCGCTTGCGTGCGCTAACCTGCACCTCACCTGGACAGTCGAGCGGATGCTGCTTTGTGAGCTGGGTTGGCCCGTGGAACGTTCAAATGTGAGCGCTGGAAATTTGCAAGGTTGGCGCGAACATACCGCGTGGCCGGCGGAACGCGCTAAGTTTGCGTGACGTGGTGCGAGAACGGGAGAGGTCGTTCACTTAAGACTTTCAGTCGATCACTCGCCGGACCACCTCTGCAAAATGATCGTATTCACGCACAATACCGATCTGGTACTCACCGGGCGGGATTTCGATGACCCGATGCTCTTCATGCACGACGCTCGTACCATTTGGCGCACTCATGAACAGAGTTCCGTCATGCACAAAAAGCCGAACGTCATCAGCGACTGCGACGTGCTTGTGGCCGGTAGCCTCTCCTTCAGCTAATACCTTGGAGCCGGACTCAGCAGCGCCGGCCGGGATAGCGTTGATGGGTTTTATAGTTACATCACCCTGTTGAAACCACGTCGACTCGTTTTTCTTTTCGGTGTCACTCATTTTCGAACTCCCTCGCTCGCGGATTCATGCAACTCAGCAAACAGCACCTTTTGACTAATTGCGTTTACGAAATATATCCCTAATTCATTCAAAGTCCACGTTAGCAGAGAAAATCAGGTGAGCACCGTGGGTGGCAAATCCGATTGATTGCGCCAGGCCAGCGCCTCCGCCACGGTTTGACACTCAGGCGCTACACCCTCGATGTGGTAGATGCCAATGCTTGGGTTTTTCATCTTGAGAAACGGGCGCCTGCGACCATCCGCAAGATCCAGCAGCAACAACTCATAGTCGCCTTGTTTGTCCACTACTTCAGCCCCTAGTTCGTTACAGATACGTTCGATGCCGATCTTGCGCACTATTTCCCGGCGCACTCCCGTGTTCTGTTCGCGCGGGATCCCACGCGGATCCAGTTGGCTCGCGGGAGTTTCAACGAGGGCTTTCGGTACATGCACGTCGTTGAGAAAAAAATGTTGCTCGTCGCTCCCCGGCCAGGTGATAGCCGGTCCAACTTCTGAGTGAATTTGCTCTCCGTTCAGTTTCAGCGCCGGTCGCGGCAAAGCAATCACTTCCATGCTATTGATCCAGAACATCCAAAGTCCGGCCGCGAACGCGTCAACGAAAGGAACCCACACGTGCTCATTGGTTTCACTAATGATCTTGGAAGACTGGGTGCGCCGAAGCTCTCGTTCTGCATGCGCGCGCACTGCGTACTCCAACGCATCGAAGCCCGCTCGCCAGTAGTATTCGGGATTTGTCGAATGGCCTCGATCGCCAGTTCTCCCAGGCCAGTATCTGGACCACGGAATCGACCACCGCACCGAATGCCAACAGACGGCGCCTCGTGCCGCGTTGAGTATTCGGGCGCGGCCGGTTGCGAGCGCCTCGTCTCGTGGTCGCTGCCACCTGAAATCTCTGTCCTTGTCGATCGAACCGCGACACAAACTACTAAGAGCAGCGTCAACTTCTTCCTTTTGCGCGCTTTCATGATCGCGCGCCACTCGCTCCTGCGCGTCAATGCCGTCTTTGGCGAATCGTATTGGTCGCGGGGAAAGTTCGAGCTGCCTGAGATGGTTTTCCACCGCCCGCTCGATGACAGGACGGTTAACAGCACCGGAGGTGAACTCAACAGCAGCTAGCCGCTCAAGGTACCTGTTTTCAATAGAGTCTGGGTTCATCTCATTCATCAACTGGGCCCCGAGTGTCGGTGTAGATCCACGCCTCAGCTATGTAACCAAGCCAATCCTCGGCGTTGGGTTTGAGTTCGGCAGTCAAGATGGAGAAAACCAACACTCCCCTCTCCCGACGATACGATTGCGTATCGGAGACATGGTCTCGAATGAATTTCTCAATTAAATCTTCCTCTGGTTCTTGCTTCAAGACCGCTCTGATCACGCGGTGTCCACCTCTCTCCACTTTGCGTTTGAAGTACGGAACCAGTTCGCCGACGCGCCATCCCAGTTCCACCAGGTCGTAAGGAGCGACATCGTTGACGAACAACGGTACTTGGGTGACTCGAAAAATTCGATCTTTTACCCTTTCAACTTTGACGAGTTCCGTCGCATCGCCGGTGGCAAAAAAGACAGCTTCGCATGGCAAACCCGCCGCGATTTCGGCAAACCATTCTTTTGGCGGACCCTTTGCCGGATCCTCTAGTAACAAATGAGCAGGGAGTTTGATCGGACGCGGAGGCGGAGGAGTTTCCCAGATATTTAAGTCCGGTTGTTGTGGATACGGAATCAAGTTTAGAGCGACGAACGCGCACAACTCCGTCGTAACAGTTGACCGTGAAAAGCCCAAATCCGACAACGCAAGTTTGTACGACTCCATCAGGCACGTGGCGTAAAGATGGCCCTCGATCTGTTTGCTCGATAGCGGCATAACCGGTTCAATCACGTAGAGGAAGTTGTGTAGCGTGTCCCAGTCAGCCCGGTTTTGATCGATATCACTGCCGACTAGAAAGTCGTCCCGCCCGGGATAGAAGTGATGTAAGCCTCTTTTTTCTTCCGTGATACGCATGGTCAATTCGTATTTATGCGGCGCCACTAACTCTTCAGTTGCTTTGATCCCGAGCACTACGTCGTCTCGCAAATAGACAGCGTAAGACTCGCCGATTTCGAAACCCGTGAAGTAAGCAAACGCGCCGATTGGAGTTTCAGTGACATGACCAAAAACCATGCGCGTATCTTCTTCCAGCAGTCCCCACGCCGCACTCAGTTCCTCTCTCGTCATGCCAGGCGTTGCCGAAGCAGACAAGATAGCCGCGCGACGGTCTGCTCTTGTTGCTGGATGACCATCAAGGTATTCACGACGCAATCGGGCACGCCGTTCTTCAAACTGCAAACCATCGGTGCGAAAAAAAACACGGCCCTGGCCGTGGTTCTGTTCACACTGGGAGATTATTTCACTGGAGTTCACACGAAGATCCATTTGCTGAGTGTGGCGAAGTTGAAATGAACCAGATCTTTTTGCGTCTAAAAGCCCAAGTCGATCCCGTCTGCGGCGTCATGTTTATGTCCAACTCGCGCAGATATGTACCGTCGGCGCGACCGCGCCACTCCATCGTCTTGCGGATGTATACCTCCGGACTGCTGTAAATATGATTCAACAGTAAATCAATAATGCCGCCGGGGTTAACTTGAAATCGGCATTCCATCGTCATCGCGTGTCAGTGTAGTCTACCTTCAATGTCCAATGTCCAATGTCCAACCGCAAATGAACCAGCGCCGATTTTTCTAGTCTTGACGTGGAACTTCAGATCTCGGACAACGGACTTCTGAGGAGGGGAAAGTTTAGATGAAAAAGGCCACGGGAAAGAAAAGCAAAGTACCTGCAACTGCGGACGCTTACCTTGCCGACGTTGAGCCAGGCGCGCGCGCCACGCTCGAAAAACTGCGCCAGAATATTAAGTCGATTGCTCCCAAAGCGACCGAAGTAATTAGTTATGGGATTCCGACCTTTAAGCTTGACGGGAAAATGCTGGCTTCTTATGCAGCGTTCAAAGAACACTGCAGTTTTTTTCCGGGCGCGGTGATTGAGGAGTTCGAGGACGAGCTGAAGTCTTACGAGACTTCGAAAGGAACAATCCGCTTTCCGACCAATAAACCGTTGCCGGCGGCGCTGGTGAAAAAAATTCTAAAAGCGCGAATGGCGAGGCTCAGGAAGTGAGCGCAAGGCCGCCTCCGGCAACCTGAGCGGAACAAGGTCGGGCGGAAGATCTGGAATGTCGCTTTGATCAGGCAGCTTGTCTGCTCTCCGCTGCCGGCGGATCTGCAGTAGTCTTTTCCGATTTAGATTTCCGCAACGATTTGAGGGCCTCTTTCGTCAGCAACATTACAGTCTGCCGGTTCTGCCAGATAACTCCCAGCCACGCTCGTTTGGTCGTTTGCGGAAAGTAGATCGCACGAAAGCCGAGTCGCATGATGAAGTGGAATATGCGGGGCCCAACTTTCTTATCCAGGGACCGGACCGCTTCCGCGTTTCGCTCAGCACTGTAAGACAACTCCCACGCGTGCTGCAGTTCATAATGCGTTTCATCGATGGTCATCTTGAGCGGCTTGTGGGCCATCGAGTAGCGCTCAAATTTCAACCAATGTTTCGGCCGGATCAGACGGCCGTCTTTCTCGAGGCGTTTGTAAAGTGGCGTTGAAGGGAATGGCGTCAGTTGCCCGAAGATCGGCAGACCAGCCGGCCAGGTGCGAATTTGATCCAGCATGCGGTCGGCTACGCCCGGAGTGTCGTTGTCGAGTCCGATGATGAACGAAGTGATTGCGTAAATGTTTCGTTCAGCGAGCCGTGCCAGTACCGAAGAATATTCTTCCGGTTTGTTGAATCCCTTATTAACGTCTTTAAGATTTACCGGATCGATCGACTCCATGCCGATGAAGACTATCTTCCCGCCCGACTCAGCGATCAGGTCAACCAGCTCTTCATCGCGGAGCAGATTGGCACTGATTTGCGCGGTCCAGGGAACTTGTGCCCCGGCAGCGATAATGTCGCGCAGTAACGACTTCGTACGCTTGATGCTAATCGCAAAGTTGTCATCAACGAAAAAGACTGTGACCAGTCCGCCTTCCAGCTTTGCCCGCGCTTTTAGTTTTAGAAGTTCGTCCACAATGCTTTGGTTGGTGCGAAAACGAATCGAGTCGCCAAAGAATCCGGTGACCGTGCAAAACTCGCAACCGTAAGGACAGCCACGACCGGTTTCAATTGGAATGATTCTGAGCGTGCGCCAGCGGGGCCCAATGCGCGAAAGGAACGGGCGCAGTGAACGCGGGAAAAAATCAAACTGATCGAGGTTGAGCGACTCCCAGGGAATTGATGGATACGGCTGCAGACCGGGCTTGCGTTCCTTTCCGGTTTCATCAATCGGCTCGTACACCTCTTTGAGCTCGCCGCGCGCGGCGTCAGCAACAATCAGCGGCCACGTTTCATCGGCTTCACCCAGAGCAACAGCGTCGACGTGTCGCGGACCGCCATCGCGACCCAGCGCTTCATCGGGCACTTCCGTCACATGCGGGCCGCCCATGACTACGCGCACACCAGCAGCGCGAATGGCGTCGGCGACGCGATAGGCCTTCTCGGCCATTCTGGTCATCGCGCCGATGCCAACCAGTCCGATCTGGTTTTCCTTTATGTAGTCAACAATCTCAGCATCGCTCATCGGCCGGGCGTTGCCATCGATCAACAACACTTCATGGCCAGGCGGGGTTAGCGCCTGGAGTAGAAACATCCAAAGATGTGGCATGTAATTTCGCGTGACACCATTGTCCGGGCAGTAGAGCAATATCTTCATGTTGTCCTTTGTCGTTCAGCTATTCACGGCGTTCAAAAAGGCGTGGCGAAAATCGAGGTTTCGGAATACGAACCGCCGCTGGCTCGCAAAGTAACGCGCTCATTAAAGAGCCTGCTGGAATTTCGGGCTAATCCTATCAGCAAATCCGTTCCCTGTCGCGTAAATTACAAAAGTATTACAGGACTCCACTGCTGCAGCCGCTCGCTTGCCGAGTACGGGATCGGCGAAATAAGATGGCAAACCCGCAAGACAAACAAATCGAGAAAACGGAGAGAACGCATGAACATTCTGCTTTGGATCCTCCAGTTCTTACTTGGCGCTCTATTCATTTTTGCCGGAGTGATGAAATTCGTCGTCCCCATTCAGGAGATGACGAAGGGCATGAAGGTGCCGATTCCTGGTTCCTTTCTCCTGTTCATAGGCGCAGTTGAAATACTGGGCGGGCTCGGTTTGGTCCTGCCTTCATTGCTGAAGATCAAACCAGGCCTGACACCGCTCGCGGCGATCGGACTAGCAATTATCATGATCGGCGCCGTTGTGGTGACCGTCGCCGGTGGGGATGTCGCCCCGGCATTAATTCCTCTAGTCATCGGCCTGCTTTGCATTTTCATTGCCTACGGCCGCTGGCGCATGAAGCCCGTCGGTTGAAGTGTCTCTTGACCACTGCACCAAAAACTATCGCAGTGCCCGAGTCGAATGACGACCTGCTGCGTGAGTGCGACGTGGAAACGTTTCGCTCGAGCGGTCCGGGCGGACAACACGTCAACAAAACTGAGAGCGCTGTCCGCCTCAAGCACAAACCGACCGGCCTGGTTGTCACCTCGCAACAAGAGCGCAGCCAGCATCGGAACAAGCAGCTGGCATTACAAAGACTTCGCAAGAAAATTGAAAAACTGAACTACCGTCCCGCCAAGCGGGTTCCCACAAAAATTTCTGCGGGCGCAAAGAACCGGGTGCTGGAAAAGAAAGCCCACCGTTCACAAGTCAAGCGACTGCGCTCGAAGCCATCCCTCGACGACTAAACCTTCAACTTTTCAACTCTTCAATTCGTAAACAAGTCTTTTGAGTTTCCCGACATCTTGCTCAAACTGGTCGGCAGATTCGAACTCCAGGAGTTGACCGTTACTTCAACCCACGCATCCTGGCTTACAATGACGGAGCAAAATAACTGACGAGTAAAACATGACCAGCGAAATCACTGCTCCGGTTCACGAACCAACTTACCGCGCGGCAAATGCCGTCGCCGCCGCCATCGAGTCTCACTTCGCCAAGCACATAACCGCGGCGCAAGAACGAGGCGAAGACGACCTCGCGCCAATCCCTGATAAGGCAGCGGTCGCGGCGATGGTGAACGCCACCTTCTGGGCGAGTCTGCGCAAGGAAGAAGGTCGATCGCCAAAAATTTCGCTCGCGTTTTTTCAGCCAGATCAGGTGCCCCAACCTTTGATCTTTGAGCGACCGTTACCGGTGACGGCAGGAGTCCTGACTAAATTGGGACCGGCCGTGGAACGACCGGGAATTCATCTTGGCGTTTGGCGTGCGCGCGACAGCGCTGAACCTTTCGGACAACTTCAAGTGTGGGGCGCTACGCGTAAGGTACCGAGTTTCTGTTTCGTGCTCGAGGTAGTCGAACCGGGTTTGCTCGTTATCAAACACCGCCGTACCGATGGCTTTGGCAAGTTTGCTAACGTCGCGGTACTCAAAGGTGAAGAAGTAAAAATTGTCGACGAGCGGGGCGCGAGCTTGCCCGACTGTCCCGGACTCCTGGCGGCGTTGCTTCCCTTCACCTCGCCGGGTTCGTGGGACCACAAGTTCAATCTGCTAGTGCAACTCTCCGCCTCAATGCGGGCGCATGGTCACGGCGGTTCGTTGCTCGTCGTCCCAACCGGGTCTGACGCGTGGCGACAGTCGATTGTGCATCCGATCCTCTACTCCGTTACGCCGCCGTTCTCAGCGCTGACTGAATTGATGCGACAGGAGATTGAGGAGGGTAACGAAAGCGCCATGGTTGCCTGGGTGCGGAAAGCGGTAGACACGGTCGCCGGACTGACTTCGGTTGACGGTGCGACAGTGATCAACGACCAGTATGAAGTGCTCGCCTTTGGCGCGAAGATCAGACGTCCGCAAGGCAGCATGCCGGTCGAGCAGATGGTCGCTACTGAACCTGTTGTCGACGATCAACCTATCATCGTGCAACCAGCGCAGACTGGCGGCACCAGACATCTTTCGGCAGCGCAGTTTGTTCATGACCAACGCGACGCTCTCGCCCTGGTTGCGTCACAGGATGGACGCTTCACAGTTTTCGCCTGGTCACCCTGCGAAGCAATGGTTCACGCTCATCGAGTGGACACGCTACTTTGGTAACAACTTTCGTGTCGCTTGGTTTTCTGTTCGTAAAGTTGGCTGAGGAGAATACTTGTCATGAGTACGCCGCTCAACATGCACGGGGCGCGCAGCGCGCTTAACAATGATCCCGAACTCCGTCAGTGGGTCGAAGATTGGTTAAAGCAGAAAGAGCGCGCCCGGGAACCAACGATGTCGGACGAGGAGTTCGAAAAGCACTGGCGCTATGTTCGTCCCGAGAGAATGCACGAAGGCGCGATTGAAGGAGTGAGTGCTTACCGCGAGCTCAGGAGTTCCTGATGAGATCCAACCTGATACGAATCTGGTTCGTTGTCACGGTTTGTATTGTCAGCGTTATTGCCTTATTCACCGCCGGTCAACCACAGACGGAGGCTAAAACTGCTGCCCCATTTCCCTTGCAACTCGATCACGTTTTTCTGTGGGTAACAAAAGGCGCGCCCGAAGCGAAGGCTTTCGAAAACGCCGGTCTTCACCTCCAGGACCACGTGAACCAACACACCGGCCAAGGAACAGCTTCAAAAACTTTCATCTTCCAAAATGTTTACCTGGAGTTGATCTGGATCGAGGATGAACAGGTGGCAGCAAAGAACGCCGCGCGATCCGGCATTGACATGGTGACGCGCTCGCGTTGGCGGGAAACCGGCGCCTCCCCTTTCGGGGCCGGCCTGCATCGACGCTCCGGCAGTGACAACGTCCTTCCATTTCCGGTAACGCCGTACTGGGCCGAATGGATGCAACCCAATACAACAATCGAGTTTGCCCAAACTGTACTCAAGAACAACGCCGAGCCAATGTTCTTCGTCGTGCCTGACTACATTTCCACTGGCAGCGAACGTATGCAAGCAATCCTAAAGGAACGTTTCCAGAACAACGCTCATCAGCTCGGCATTTCGCGGATTTCGCAAGTCAGAATTGTGACCACCGGCAAAGCTGTGACTGAAACCAGCAAGGCGCTGGCGCGCGGAGGGGTGCTGAAAGTTGCGAGCGGCAAGGCTCCCCTGCTGGAACTAACGTTCGACGATCAGCAAAAAAACAAGCGCGTTGACTTACGCCCGCAGGTCCCGGTCGTGTTGAAGTATTAGTAATATGACTTAATTTTCCGTTTTCTCTGTGCCGCCTCTGGGTCCTCTGTGCCTCCGTGGTGGAACGATTTAGGCAAAACACCCACCACAGAAACACAGAGAACACCTAGGTTGCACAGAGGATTTCAGATCGGGTCACTACCTATTAGTTTACCGTTCCAGCGCATCTCCATGAGCGGAGGACAATAGCCCCGCGAGTCAAGCCGTGAGTAGATCAAAAACGATTACAGCAGCGCCAGCGAAATTTTCGGGTCCCTGGATTCTGACGGCAACAATCGTTGGCTCCAGCATGGTCTTCATTGACGGCACAGTCGTTAATGTCGCACTGCCGGCGTTGCAAGCGAGCCTCAACGCGACCGTGGTCGACGTGCAGTGGGTGGTCGAAGCCTATGCGCTCTTCCTCGCCGCGCTACTGCTGGCCGGCGGCTCGCTCGGCGATCATTTTGGTCGCAAACGAATTTACGTTATCGGCGTCAGCCTGTTCGCGCTGGCTTCTGTTTGGTGTGGCCTCGCGCCGAATATCAACCAACTGATCATTGCACGAGCGGTGCAGGGTATCGGTGGAGCGTTGCTGGTGCCTGGTAGTTTGGCGATCATCAGTTCCTCATTTCATGGCGAAGCTCGCGGGAAAGCGATCGGTACCTGGTCAGGATTTACTGCGATCACTGCGGCTATTGGTCCGGTGCTCGGTGGTTGGTTGATCGAACAGGTTTCCTGGCGCGCGGCTTTTTTCATTAACGTCCCGCTGGCATTGATAGTCCTCGCCTTAGTTTTCTTCCACGTTCCCGAAAGCCGCGATCAAGATTCAAAAGGACTCGACTGGCCCGGCGCAGTTCTGGCGACGCTCGCGCTCGGCGCGATTGTCTATGGCTTGATTGAATCGTCGCGGCGCGGCTTTAGCGATCCGGTAATCATTTTGAGTCTCGCCGGCGGTGTTTCCTGTGCGGTGGGTTTTGTCTTACTGGAAATGCACTTGGGCAAGAATGGGAATCCAATGCTGCCGCTGAAGCTTTTCAAGTCGAGCGATTTCACCGGCGCCAACCTGATCACATTTTTTCTTTACTCGGCGCTCAGCGGTGCCCTTTTCTTTCTGCCGCTCAATCTCATTCAGGTACAGCATTACACGGCGACTGCAGCCGGCGCAGCGCTGTTGCCGTTTATCTTGATCATGTTTCTGCTCTCGCGTTGGTCGGGTGGCTTGATAAAACACTACGGCGCCAAATTGCCTTTGATGGTGGGACCAATCGTTGTGGCCGCCGGCTATTTCCTGTTCACGTTGATAAGCAGCGAAAGCGGAAACTACTGGACGACCTTCTTCCCGGCAGTGGTAGTGATGGGACTCGGCATGGCGATCAGCGTGGCGCCGCTCACTACCACGGTAATGAATGCGGTCAGTGAAAATCGTGCGGGTATTGCCTCAGGAATAAATAATGCGGTTTCGCGGGTCGCGGGATTGCTGGCAGTTGCGGTGCTCGGAATCGTGATGCTGCACACCTTCAACGCACATCTGGATGAGCGGGTGGCAACTTTGGGACTGCGACCGGAAATCAAGCAGGCTTTGGATGAACAGCGCCCGAGGCTAGCAGCTGCTGAAGTACCACCGGGCGTTGAGCCTTCACAACAGCAAACTTTGAGGAGTCTAATCAACGAAAGTTTTGTCGCAGGCTTTCGACGCGTCACTTTGGTAAGCAGTGGGTTGGCGTTCCTCAGTGCAATGAGCGCGGCGGTGCTGATTGGAAAGAACAAGAGGGCAGTAGGGAGAAATCGAGGGCAGTGAGAAGACTGCTCTCTATATTTAGTCAAGACTGCGCAAGACGGCAATGGCCAATATACCCGCGATACCGGCCGCTACGGCGATGCCGATTCCGACTTTCGTCATAGCGCTCATGTTTCGCCCGCTCACCTTATCGACCGCGCCGTAAGACAACTCCGTCGTTTTGCCGGTCTTATCCTCACTCACTTTGAAGGTATCAGTGTTCCCTTGTTCAAGCCGTCCGTTCACGACACTCCCGTCATGAAGTTTGATCTTGACGTGCGTCTTTTTATTCGCGAGGCGCTTGGCCACGTCGGCCTTTACCTTTGCGGTTCGCGCGTCGTCAGCTGATGTTGATTGGGCTTGGGCAGTTTGGACCAGCGGCACGATTGCGATCATCAGCGCCAACACTGTAGCGTTCACTCTTCTCATCGTTTTTCTCCGTTGTTTGTCTTGAAGCGAGGACGTGAGGCAAAGAGTAGAACGATTCGCGAGTGTCGAGCAAGGAAATCCTGTAGGCGTGAAAGATTGTCCCTTCCCGCAATTTCTCGTGACCTGCACCCCTCAAACTGATCCACTATTGGTTAGACATAAGATCACCTCTCGAGTGCGATCCAAACCTCCGGCTTTTCCTTTCTTTCCATAATCTGTGTAATCTGTGGATGATCTTCAAAATCGCAATATGTATCCCGAAGTAACGCAAACTGTTTAGTTTGCGCCGCGAGCTAACGGCTTGCGTTACAAATTTATGAGTACTGAACCAAACAAAGTCATTTATTCCATGGTCGGCGTCAGCAAGTTTTACGACAAGAAGCCGGTCCTGAAAGACATCTACCTGTCCTACTTCTACGGCGCGAAGATTGGCGTCATCGGTCTCAACGGCTCAGGCAAGTCTTCCCTGCTCCGCATCCTCGCCGGCGTCGACAAGGAGTTCAACGGCGAAACAGTAATCTCGCCCGGCTTCACCGTCGGTTTTCTCGAGCAGGAACCGTTGCTCGACGATGCGCGCACCGTGCGTGAAGTCGTCGAAGACGCCGTAAAAGAAACCGTCAACCTGCTCAAAGAGTTCGAAGAGATCAACGCGAAGTTTGGCGAGGAAATGTCCGACGAAGAGATGGACAAACTGCTCGCGCTACAGGGCGAGGTGCAGGAAAAACTCGATCAGCAAGACGCCTGGGACCTCGACGCGCGTCTGGAAATGGCAATGGATGCGCTGCGTTGTCCTCCGCCCGACGCGAAAGTCGCAATCCTGTCGGGCGGTGAACGTCGACGCGTGGCCTTGTGTCGTTTGTTGCTGCAAAAGCCCGACATCCTTTTGCTCGACGAACCGACAAACCATCTTGATGCCGAGTCAGTCGCCTGGCTCGAACATCATCTGCAGAGTTATCCCGGAACGATCATCGCAGTGACGCACGATCGCTATTTTCTCGACAACGTTGCCGGGTGGATTCTGGAACTCGATCGCGGCCAGGGGATTCCGTGGAAGGGCAACTACACGTCCTGGCTCGAACAGAAACAGGAACGCTTGCGACGCGAAGAGAAGTCGGAAAGTGAACGACAGAAAACTTTACAACGCGAACTCGAGTGGATTCGCATGTCGCCGAAAGCGCGACACGCCAAAGGTAAGGCGCGTATTAACGCCTACGAGGCGTTGCTACAGGAGAGTTCAGAAAAGCGGCGCGAAGATCTGGAGATTCACATTCCGCCGGGACCGCGATTGGGCAACGTCGTGATTGAAGCGGATGACGTGAACAAAGGCTACGGCGATCGTTTGTTGGTCGACCACATGAATTTCAAGTTACCGCCTGGCGGTCTAGTCGGTGTTATCGGCCCAAACGGCGCGGGCAAGACGACACTGTTTCGCATGATCACTAAACAAGAAGAACCCGACAGCGGCAGCATCAGGATTGGCGAAACTGTCGCGCTGGCTTACGTGGATCAAAGTCGAACGCTGGATCCAAACAAATCGATCTGGGAAGAAATTACCGGCGGTTCTGACGTGCTCAACCTGGGAAATCGCGAGGTGAACTCGCGCGCTTATGTGGCTCGTTTCAACTTCTCTGGTTCGGATCAGCAAAAGAAAGTGAGCATGTTGTCGGGCGGCGAACGCAATCGCGTGCATCTCGCGAAGATGTTGAAAGAAGGCGCCAACGTTTTGTTGCTGGACGAACCGACCAACGATCTTGACGTCAACACTCTGCGCGCGCTCGAGGAGGCATTGGAGAACTTTGCCGGTTGCGCCGTGGTCATTTCACACGACCGCTGGTTTCTCGATCGCATCGCCACGCATATCCTCGCGTTTGAAGGCGACAGCAAAGTAGTTTGGTTTGAAGGCAACTACTCCGACTACGAAGAAGATCGCAAAGCAAGACTGGGCGCCGCGGCGGAGCAACCCCATCGGATCAAGTACCGGCAACTGACGAGGGGCTGAGACTCTGAGTAAAAACAAAGCATTTTCCATTTGCAATTTCAAATGTTCCATTGAGGGCGAAGCGCCAGTAATAGAGGCTATGCCTATAACACTACACGGATTAACGGCTGCAGGTTGGCTCCCTAATCAGGCAACCCAAGGCGCGACGCCAATAGGACCGGGCTGTTCAGTTCGATAAAGCAAATAGTGCCGGCAGCGTTGTTCGCGCTTTGCGCTTATTTGCGGGCGGGGACGCCCGCGATCCCAGTAAGTTAGCTGGCGCACTCCGTCGAAGTTGAAGGTCAACGATTCTCAGCCATTTGATTCAAATATTCTTCAAATCAGCGCGAAGCGCGCACAACGCTGTTCCTACCATCCGCCAAATCAAAGCGCACAAGTCAACTTACTGGGACCGCGGGCGTGCCCGCCCGCAAAGAGCCCTTTCTGAATCTATGTAATCTGTGTAATCTGCGGATTAACAAATGGCCGCCGAGAAACAGTCCAAATCGCCCCTCGCCAATCTCTTCGCCCGGGCCAACCGCGGCCTGCTGCTCGACGTCATCATCTTCGTCCTGAACATCTTTCTGATGCGTCTGTTGACGAAGCAATTCATCAACCTCTTAAGTCAAATGGATGGAAAAGATCCGCTGGTGAAGTTTGCGATGGGCGCGACATTTCTGGCGATGTGGATTCTCCCGGCGGCGGGAGCGATCTTGAAGCGCTGGCATTTTCACCGTCGCCTCAATGCGGAGGGAAAGTCTCTCAAGGTGACAGGACCGTCAGGTTGTTTGTTCAATCCACTTTTTTACTTCTGCCTGAATCTTGTCATTAGTGCCTTCGTTTTCGCGAGTCTGGGCGACGTCATGTTCGGGCGTCGCGCTTTCGAAAGTGGCTCCGTCTTCGTGCCGGTGATCTTCGCGATGTTGTTCCTGACGATCGCACAGACCTACATCATTTACCGTTACTTCATTCCGCCGAAGAAACCACCGCGCTGGGATTTCCTGCGTACGCCACAAAGTGAACTCCTCGGCGACGTGTGCCTGTTTCTGAACATGATTCTGTTTCAGGTATTTTGGAACATGCTGACGTTCGCCGATCTCGGACATCCTTCCGGACCGCTTGAGTTTGGCGGCCGACTTTTCTTCCTTTGCTTTATTGCCCTGTTGATTTATTTTCCGCCGCGCATGTTTTATCTCGCCGAAGACATCAACAAACGCCGCACCTGGCTGACTATGCTATTGGCAAACTCGCCGGTAATCTTTCGCGTCTTGATTGGGACAAGTTCCAGCTCGGGTTGGTAACAAAAACAGTCGCCAGTCGTTAGTCGTGAGTCACCAGTCAACAACCTCGACACACGAGCCGTTGAGTAACTGGAGACTTCAGACTGTTGACTGGCGACTGTTGACTGGCGACTGTTGACTGACGACTGTTAAGTCTTAGTTACCCGGCGCAGCGTTTGAGCAACTGGGGCAGCCATTTACGCCGTTTGCCAGAATCGAATTATTAGTGAAGGTGTTGACCACGCCGCCGGTGCTGACCAGAACGCCATTGCCAACGTTGTTGTCGATCTGATTCTGAGCGATCTGCACTCCAGAGCCTCCTACGTTGCCCGTGTTGCCGGCCCGTACGCCATTGGCGCCGTTTCCAGAAATCTGACTCTCCCAGACTGAAACACCGGCAAAGACGACGCCGAGAGCGTCACAGAATATCCCGTTGTTCGTGTTGTTCGAGAACACACTGTTGCGGGCCGTAAAGCTGGAACCAGACCTTGCGTGCAGGCCATTGCCGTTGCCCGACAACCGAACCTTGTCCAGCGTGCCGCGCACGCGCAGACTGGCGGAAGTTGTCGAGGCGCTGATGCCGTCGCCGGCGCAATCACGAATCGTTGTATCAGCGACATGAAGGTTCAAGTCGCTGGTTTCACTAACCAGAATGCCTTCATTAATAAACCTGAAGATGGTGCAATTCTCAACGTTCAAGGTTTTGGCCGATAGCAGGTTCACGCCGCGACTACCTGTGTTAAATCCATCGATCACCAAATTCCGCAGCGTCACCACGTCGGTTGACAGTGCGTTGATGACGACGCCGGTTGACCCGGCAGCCATAATTCCAGCAAGCGTACCGCCACCGTCAATAGTGATCGACTTCGTTATGGTCACCGTGCCAAAGCCACCGGAATCTACTGCATTGATTTCACCCTGGGGTGCGGTCTTGACTATCGCACCGGCAAACGTCTTGCAAGGTGCCGTACGGGTGCAGGGGTTTGCGTCATCACCGGTACCCATTACCCAGGTTCGGGTCGCTTGTGCCTGGGCCATGGATGCGAACCCGCTCATGAAAACTGTCAGGGCAAGAATGTTCAAAGCCTTCTTCATTTTGATCTCCTTCAAATAAGTTGGAATTTGTGGGCGCCCGACAAGGGTTTATTTGCCAACGCTGCGCGAGCCGTCCCAGTTGTTGACGAGTGATCGTCTTAACGATATCCGCAGGTACTCAAACCTGTTTCTGCGACCGTTCCTACGGTCGAACTTCAATTTGTCCTGCGCCACGAATCTCAGCGAACGAAAAATTGGCAAGTGAAATGCTTTCACAGCTCGTCGCCAGGCCGGGCATGACGCTCGCCGAAGCGATGCCAACGTCGTCCCGGTTCTCAAAATCTGTGGCCCACCAGTGCAAATAGGCGCCGCCGTCTCTCGGATCTTCAGCGTCCACAGGTACCCAGCCCCCCGGTAGCACCTCGCAGAGACGCCAATTGACTTGATCGGCGTCAGTGCCGTTGTCTTCAACCACCAGCTGAATCCACTTGCCGATAACGCTGCGATTGCTTGAGTCGTAGACAACTCCGTCCATAACGGCCCGGTTCCGGTCGACCGTTAGGGC
The DNA here is from genome assembly GCA_035472495.1 of Pyrinomonadaceae bacterium. Lineage (GTDB taxonomy): Bacteria > Acidobacteriota > Blastocatellia > Pyrinomonadales > Pyrinomonadaceae > PSRF01. The sequence goes on from DATIPD010000016.1 coordinate 458,367, forward strand.
GTTAAATGTAGCTCTCACAAAAAATGATGAAGGGAGATCGTCGCGCGGATCTTCGCTGTCTGGGTTACGCTCCGAAATCCTCGCCTCATCCGTGAACATCATCGAACCGCTCGCATTACCGCGGTCATCCGCTTGCACGCTGAACTCGACCGTCTTCGTCAGGTCGTCGTCCATTACAAAACGATAGCTGCCACTGGCACTTGGTCCACCTGAGGCCAGGCTGACCGGCGCCGCACTACTGATTACGAACAAAGAAAGAACCGCTCCAAGTGCGATGGTCTTCATTGAACAAGCTCCTTATCGAAATTCAATTTGTTGCTAAGTTGTTTGACCGCTAGTCGGCGGAAATCACAAAGTCACATCTTCGCTGGACAGCACCGGAGAATCGGGGCAAATGAGAAACTCGCCTTTGGCAGTCAGAACAAAGTGAATGCGGCAAACTTCCGCGAGTTCATAAATTGCCAGTGGCGCGATGCCGGTTATTTTTGTTACTTCCGCGAGCGTCAGCATGCTTCGCACGCCGGCACAACGGCTGCACCAGAACATCCGGTTGTTATGCTGACCGACAACAAGAACACGCTCGGTCTCAATCGTTATCTCGGTTCTGCTTCTCATCGTTCGGTCCTCCCTGTTACCCTTGGCGTCTGCAGATAGAATGCGCTCTGTGATCGACGTTTGACTTGGCGGTGTTTTCCGCGACGGCGTGACAATAGCGGGGCCCGCGAGGAAAGTAGTTAGAGAACTCTGAAATCGTTCTGAGATTCTTTTCAAGCCGTTCTGAAAGCCATGAACCAGCGTAAAGACAAGCATTTTTACGTATTCGGGGTCTTTCGAATTGACGTCACCGAGCGTGTGCTCTTCAACCAAAAAGGCCCGGTCACGCTCACTCCGAAAGCCTTCGACACCCTGCTGGTGCTGGTTGAAAACAGCGGCCACGTGATCGGCAAAAAAGAATTGATGGAGCAGGTCTGGCCGGATAGCTTCGTCGAGGAAAACAACCTCGCGCAAAATATTTCGATCTTGCGAAAGGCTTTGGGTGACGGAGAAACGCCGTTCATCGAAACGGTGCCGAAGCGGGGCTATCGCTTTGTTGCGGACGTGAGCGAGGCCCGCGACAGTGATGCCGATCTAATTGTTCACGAGCGGACGCGCACGCGCGTGATCATTGAAAGAGAAACTTCAGACGACGAACCGGAAGGCGGCCGGGGCAGTTTGCCGAGAAGTGTCGAGCGCGCGCCGGCGTTGATTGAAGTAACTGCGAACGAGCCCGCCGCAACGACAACCAGCGGGTCAGAGTTTTCGCTGCTACGACCACCCGAAACGCAATACGCCAGAAGTGGCGACGTCAACATCGCTTACCAGGTGATCGGCGATGCACCGCTCGATCTGGTTTTTGTGATGGGCTGGGTTTCTCATCTGGAATACTTTTGGCGTGAACCAAACTTCGCGCGCTTCCTGCTCCGGCTCGCTTCGTTCGCGCGTCTCATCCTTTTCGACAAACGCGGAACCGGTCTTTCCGATCGCGTTCCTATTAATGAACTGCCCACGCTGGAACAGCGCATGGACGATGTGCGCGCGGTAATGGACGCGGTTGGATCCGAACGCGCGGCGTTGTGTGGTGTCTCAGAAGGCGGCCCGATGTGCAGCCTCTTCGCGGCAACCTACCCGGAAAAGACGCTGGCACTCGTGATGATTGGCACTTACGCCAAACGCATCTGGGACGTCGATTACCCGTGGGCGCCGACGGCGGAGCATCGGCAACACTTCTTCGACGAGATGCGCGAAAACTGGGGCGGGCCGGTGGGTCTGGAAGAACGCGCGCCGAGCATGGCTAACGATCCCGAGTTCCGAAAATGGTGGGCCACATACTTGCGGATGGGTGCAAGTCCAGGAGCAGCACTGGCGCTGACGCAGATGAATGCAGAGATCGACGTGCGACCTGTGCTGCCGCTGATTCATGTTCCGACGTTGGTAATTCATCGGAGTGAGGATTTGTGTTTGAAGGTTGAAGAGGGACGCTACGTGGCCGACAGAATTCCCGGCGCGAAGTACGTCGAGCTGCCCGGGCGCGATCACCTGCCGTTCGTAGGCGATCAGGACACGATGCTTGATGAGGTGGAAGAATTTCTAACCGGAGTGCGGCACACGCTTGAGCCTGACACAGTGCTCGCTACGGTTTTGTTCACCGGCATTGTCGATTCGCAAACGCATGCTGAACGTCTCGGCGAGAACCGCTGGAGCGAACTCAAGGAGCGACTGCGCGCGCACATCAGGAAGGAAATCGAGTGGTTCAGAGGACGCGAGATAGACATGATTGGCGATCGGCCGCTGGCAATCTTCGACGGACCGGCGCGCGCGATCCGTTGCGCGATTGCGATCAGTGAGTACGCCTCGCGCCTGGGCGTGCAAATGCGATCGGGCTTGCACACCGGCGAATGCGAGATGGTCGAAGGCAAAGTGCGTGGCGTGGCGCCAGACGTTGGCTCTTGCATCGCAAGCACCGCGCTGCCGGGCGAGGTTTTGGTTTCAGGTACGGTGAAGGATCTGGTAGCAGGTTCCGGAATTACGTTCGCGGAGAAAGGCCTGCATCAACTGGAGGGATGCCCGGGTGAGTGGCGACTGTTTGCAGTTGAGCGCAAGACGAGTGGGCAGTGATTAGTTACTGGGCGTTACGAACACACGATCACCAACCACTAGCTGAACCGTCCTCTACTGCTCACGGCTTCACCCTCTGACACTTCGGACAGAAGTACACAATTCGCGTGCGTTCCTCTTCCTCGTCGTTCGCTTCAAACTTAAACGTTGCTTGTCGTAACTGCTTGATTGGTTCCCCACAGCGGAGACAAGGCAGGTTTGTCCGACGAAAAACCAAATGCCGCGTGCCCATTTCCCGGCCCGGTTGGTAGACGAGCGAGGGAGCGTTCCGCATTCGTTCGCGGTATTCATCACTCGCAGTGGCGCTGGAGAGGTAGGCCCGCAGAGACAACTGCGGGATTGTGCGCGTGAGACAGGTCAATTCCCTTGCCGATAGTTCTCGCACTTTCTTCCAGGGATTGATCCGACAAGCAAAGAGAACTTCGGCGCGGAGATAGTTTCCCAGCCCGGCAGCGATCCGTTGGTTCAGTAGTGCGGCGCCGATTGTAACGTCGCGGTAATCCTTCGCGGTTAGTCTTCTGAGGAATTCAGCCTTGTCAAAAACTCGGCGACCACCGGGCTTGCGCGGGTAAGGTATGACATCCGGACCAAGCGAACTTAGGTTTTCGATTTGCTCGTACGGATCTCCCTGACCAACATCGAAAATCGGCGCAGACATGAGGAGCGCCGCGCCGCCCTCGACCAGTATTCGCGCTCGCTCACGTCGATCAATGATAGTTGGGACATCGCCGACGAACGTTTGCCAGCGCCCCCACATCATTAGGTGAGAATGAAAGTAGTATGCGCCCTCGATGTACCCGATTAAATGTTTTCCGTGTGAAACGACCTTTTCAATGCGCCGACCACGCAGCCGGCCTTCGTTCTGGGCAAGCCATGCTTTTGCAACGCGAGTCCGCGCGCGCAACTCCGTAATCGTGTGACCACTGAGCACGGCGTCCAGTGCGTCAGCATATTTTCGAACCTCCGGGCCCTCAGGCATAATTAAGTCAAGCGCGAATCAGCGGTATGTAGGTAGTCAAATTGTCAGACTTAATAGCGGGGGCAAACTTGAAACAAAGACTAACCACAATTCTTTTCGTTTTTGTTGCTGTACTTTTGGGCGGAGCGCCAAAGAGCTATGCGCGTTCATTGCCCGCGGCTACATTGAGTGAAGCCCAGATTCAGGCAATCAAACGGGTGCGGGCAGCCAGCGCGCGAAAGGCAATACTTCCCGGATTGCGCCTGGCGCGCATTACCCGACAAATCTACGACAATATGCTGGCACCAAAGCCGGACGAGAAACTTCGCTTGAAGTTGAGTGCTGAGCTGAAGGAAACAACCTGGGAATTGCTGACTATCAAAGGGCAATCGATCCGCGAGAGCGTGAACGCCCTGACACCTGCGCAGAAGAACGTTCTGAAAGTTGAAATGCACAAACCTGGCGCGCCGGCCGATCTCGGAGAACTACTCGACAAGACTTTTGGGTTAGATAAGGAACAATAAAACTGCCATTACATCGCGTGCGACCCTCGACCACTGAAAGTCATGTTAATCAAGGCTGCCATCAACGGCGGACGCTCGCCGGCCGATCATCCAGCTGTGCCGGTCAGTCCTGAAGAACAAGCTGCTGCAGTTGTTAAGTGTCTGGCAGCGGGGGCAAATGCGATCCATCTCCACGTTCGCGGAACGAATAGTGGAAAAGTAGATTTCGGAAAAGAAAGTCTTTTCGCCGCAGACATCGCCAGGACACTTTCTGCCGTGCGCGAAACTTCACCACGCGCGTTAATTGGAGTCAGCACTGGCGCGTGGATTCTGGCAGGACGGGAACGGTTGCAGGCAATCTCCGCCTGGGAAGTTCCACCTGATTTCGCTTCGGTAAATTTCAGTGAATCGGGAGCGGCCGAATTAACCAAACTTTTTTTGTCACGCGGCGTGGGCGTTGAAGCCGGCTTGATCGATTCGGATTCAGCCCACGCGCTGGTGGTAAGCGGTTTGACATCGGAGTGCCTGCGCTTACTGCTTGAGCCACAGGAACAGGAAATGTCCGCGGCGCTGCAAACTGTGCGGGCGATGGAAGACGTCCTGAGCGAAGCCGGCAGATTGCCTCCGCTGCTGCTGCACGGCACCGAAGCGACAACGTGGGACATGATGTCAGAAGCAATCAGCCGCGGTTACGAAATTCGTATTGGACTCGAAGATACGCTGGTGCTGCCGGATGGAACTGTTGCCGCGGATAATGTGGCGTTGATTAATGAGGCACTGCGACGAGTAGCTTCGGCGTGAATATTACAATGACGGCAACGCGTCGATTTTCGTCTCTCTGCCGACTGCTCCTGATCATTCAGCCATCTCATCGTTGATCGACTTCAACGCACGCTCGAGCATCGTGCGATGCGCAGGATTAGTCGCGTTGGTGAGTTGAGTCATAATGCGTGAACGCGAAATACGCAGCGATTCAAACTTCGCGCTGCGAGCGCGCTCCTGCACCGTGGAACTGTGGCGGTTAGCGCGCGCATCCGCTGCTGCTTGTTGGCGTTCAAAAGCTTCTTCTGCCTTACCAGCTAAATCGTCTCCGTCCCACGGCATGCAACTACCTCCACTAAAAGTTACCAGCATCCTAACACCTATTGCCGACATTCACACTGTGAACCGACTCAGCACACTATTCACTCAGTAACAACCCCTTAAAACTATCGCTATCCTTTTCCTCATTGAAGCAGTCATGCCAACTTACTGGGAACGCGGGCGCCCTCGCCCGCAACCGAACGAAACGCTCAACCGCTTTCGCTGGGTGCAGATTGAGAGCAGCCTCCTAACTTGCCCTTTGTTCTCTCCCCTGCGACCATTGCTCATTCATGAGCACAGCAATCAAAAAACCTGAAAAGAAACGCATCACTGCCGCCACCGCCTGGCGCGACGCGCGCGAACTCGTCTGGGAACATCGTTATCGACTCGCACTCGGTATGTTCCTGATGATCGTCAATCGCCTCGCCGGTCTGGTTTTGCCCAGCAGCTCGAAGTACGTCATCGACGAAGTTGTCGTTAAGCATCGTTCGCAGTTGCTCATCCCACTCGCATTCGCGGCAGCAACAGCAACCATCGTCCAGGCAATTAGTTCGTTTTCGCTCTCGCAAATACTCGGCGTCGCCGCGCAACGCGCGATCACCGACATGCGCAAGAGCGTCCAGGAACATATCGAGCGTTTACCGATTCGCTACTTCGACTCAACCCAAACTGGCGTGCTTATCTCGCGCATCATGACTGACGCGGAAGGCATTCGAAACCTGGTCGGCACTGGACTGGTCAACCTGCTCGGCAGTTTGGTCACCGCCTTGATCGGACTGGTCGTGCTCTTTTATTTGAACTGGCGACTGACCGCAGTGACGTTGCTGGCGCTCGGCGCGTTTGGGGGCGTGATGGCGTTCGCCTTCAAGAGACTGCGTCCGTTGTTTCGTGAACGTGGCAAGATCAACGCGGAAGTTACTGGACGCCTAACTGAATCACTCGGTGGAATTCGCATCGTCAAAGCATACGCGGCAGAAAAACGTGAAGAATTGGTCTTCGCACGCGGCGCGCATCGTTTGTTTCGGAACGTAGCGCGTTCAATGACGGCAGTCTCCGGCGTGATGGCTTTTTCGACAACGATCGTCGGCATCATCGGCGTCATCCTGATTGTAGTCGGCGGCAACGACCTCATCGCCGGTCGCATGACGCTCGGCGACTTCGTGATGTACATGATCTTCACCGGTCTGGTGGCCATGCCGTTAATCGAGATAGCAAACATCGGCACGCAAATCACCGAAGCTTTCGCGGGCCTCGATCGCATCCGCGAAATCAAACGGATGGCGACCGAGGATTCGGAAGATGCGGAGCGTCAGGCGATTGAAAAGATCGTCGGCGAGGTCACGTTCGAAGACGTGAGCTTTGAATACAACGACGACACGCCAGTGCTCAAACACATTTCCTTCACTGCTCTGCCGGGCTCGACGACGGCGCTGGTGGGATCAAGTGGATCGGGTAAGTCGACGTTAATTAGTTTAGTCATGGCTTTCAATCGTCCGCTGTCAGGACGAATCCTGATTGACGGCGAGGATCTGGAATCGATTCGACTCAAAGACTATCGCCACCAACTCGGTGCAGTTCTGCAGGACAACTTTCTTTTCGACGGCAGCGTTGCCGAGAACATTGGCTTCTCAAATCCGCACGCGAGCCGCGAGGAAATTATTGCGGCCAGCCGCATCGCCCACTGTGAGGAGTTTGTGGAGGGCTTTGCGGAAGGGTACGACACGATTGTTGGCGAACGGGGCGTGAAATTGAGCGGCGGTCAACGACAACGCGTCGCGATTGCGCGCGCGATTCTGGCGGAGCCGCGCATTCTTATTCTCGATGAAGCAACGTCAAGTTTGGACAGCGAAAGCGAAGCGTTGATTCAGGATGGCCTCCAATCGTTGCGTCGCGGCCGCACGACTTTTGTGATTGCGCACCGTCTATCGACTATTCGCAGCGCCGATCAAATTCTGGTGTTGGAAGCGGGTGAGATTGTCGAACGCGGCAGTCATGAAGCACTACTGGCGGCTGACGGACGCTACAAACAGCTTTACGACAAGCAATATCACTTCGAGCGCAACCAGTTCATCAACCCTGGCGAAGACTTCACGCCCGAGGTGCCTAAAGCGGCGAAGGCCGCGCCTGTCTCCGATTCAATGCCACGAAACTTGTAGATCTCAGTTCCTGACCCCGGCCGACGTCGCTTGTCCGAGTGTCTCAGGTTGAATGCTTCCCACAGGAATTCCAGGAACAACTTTAGTCAGCTCGGGGTTGAGAAGGCGGGCTTGCCCCCGCTCCTCTTACTTTGCTGACGCGTTGCGACTTCTTGAATCCCTAATTCGCGTGTAGTTGGGATTGAGGTAAACGACGCGACCGCTCACGATAGTGGCTACTGCAGCGCCCGTCATTGTCCGTCCGTGGAAAGGCGTGTTCCGACTTTTTGACTTCGACGCAGCCACGTCATAGGTCCATTCGCAGGCGGGATCCAGAATCGTCACATCAGCGTGCGCGTTTTCAGCGAGTGTGCCTCGATCCTGCAAACCAAAGATGCGCGCGGGATTTGTTGCACACAGCGCCACCAGCCTTTCGAGATCAATTATTCCCTGGTTAACCAGGTCGAAGGCCAGGCCGATTGCGGTCTCCAACCCAATAATTCCGAACGGCGCCTGGTCAAACTCCAGCGCCTTTTCATCCGCGTGATGTGGCGCGTGGTCAGTAGCGATAGCGTCGATCGTCCCGTCACGCAAACCTTCCAGCAACGCAGCGACATGATCCCGACTGCGCAACGGTGGACTCATCTTCGTATTCGTATCGTAGTCAGCCACCGCTTCGTCAGTTAAGGTCCAGTGATGCGGCGTAACTTCGCATGTGACTGAAACTCCCATCTCCTTCGCGTGACGCACGGCGTCGAGCGCTCCTTTGGTCGACACATGTGCGATGTGAATTGAAGCTCCAGTTGTTTTGGCTAACGTGCAGTCACGCAAAACGTGAACATCTTCAGCCGCTGCCGGCATGCCACGCAGTCCCAGGATCAAAGACCAACGACCTTCGTGCATCACACCGCCGGCGGTCAGCGACAAGTCCTGGCAGTGATCCACTACCGTGAGACCGAAGCCGCGCGCGTATTCCATAGCGCGTCGCATGATGCCAGCCGTAGGCACCGGATGTCCGTCGTCGGAGATCGCCACGATGCCCGCGTTCTTCATTTCTCCGATTTCGGCGAGCTCGCGGCCGTCGCCACCTTTCGTGATCGAACCGATCGGAAAAACGTTCGCGAGCTGCGCGCGTTGGGCTTGTTCAACTACGAATCGCGTGACGGCGGAGTTGTCGTTAATCGGATCCGTGTTCGGCATCGCGCAGATGCTGGCCCAGCCGCCCGCAACTGCAGCGGCGGCGCCACTCGCGATTGTTTCTTTGTACTCAGCGCCGGGTTCGCGCAGGTGCGCGTGCAGATCGATGAAGCCGGGCGCGACGATCAATCCAGTCGCATCCAGCACATCAACGCCGGCGGGAAGTTCTTCGCCGCGTTCCATGACGCGCGTCACGCGTCCGTCTTCAATCAGCAAGTTGCGGCCAGTGTTAATTCCCTGCGCCGGATCGACCAAATAACCGTTGGCAATTACGAGTTTCATCCTGGCAGTTTCGCTCAGTGGCCTTTCTCTTCGATTTCGGTATTGACGCCGCCGGCCAGCAAGTAAAGCACGGCCATGCGTACCGCCACGCCATTGGCTACTTGATCAAGAATCAGCGAACGGCCGCCGTCCGCAATTTCTGAAGCGATCTCAATGCCGCGGTTGATTGGCCCGGGGTGCATCACGATGGCATCAGCGGCGGCGCGTTCCAGATGTTTTGGCTTGAGACCGAAGTGCACCGCGTATTCCCGCATCGACGGAAAGAATGCAGCGTTCTGACGTTCACTTTGGATTCTAAGAATCATGACGACATCAGCGCCCTCAAGCGCGTCTTCAATTGTTTTCTCAACGCACAAGCCTGAGTCGACCAACTCGCTGAACTCCTGCGGCACGAGAGTGCCGGGTCCAGCGACGCTCACGGTCGCTCCCAGCTTTGTGAGCAGATAGATATTGGAACGCGCGACACGCGAATGCAGTACGTCTCCGATGATCGCCACCTTGAGACCGCTGATTCCCGACTTGTGTTCGCGGATAGTTAAGGCGTCAAGCAACGCCTGCGTCGGATGCTCGTGCGAGCCATCACCAGCGTTGACAATTGGCGCTTTTCCCATGCGCGCGAGGTGATGCGGCGCGCCGGCCATCGAATGGCGAATGACGATGCAATCAGGCGACATTGCCTCGAGGTTGCGCGCGGTGTCGAGCAGCGTTTCGCCCTTGGTCACGCTCGACGTGGAAACGCTGATGTTGATGGCGTCGGCTGACAGCCGCTTGGCGGCAATTTCGAAGGACGTACGTGTGCGGGTGGACGACTCAAAAAAGAGATTGATGACAGTGCGGCCGCGCAGCGCGGGAACTTTCTTGATCTCGCGCCTGGAGACGTCACGAAACGTTTCCGCTGTATCGAGCAGGTGCGTGATCTCGCTGGCGTCGAGTTCGCGAATGCCTAAGAGATGTTTTCGGTTAAAGACTGGTTCCATAACTGCGGATTGGGCTTTGGGCTTTGTACTTTGTACTTGGTACTTTGACCTTGGTGCTTTCGCTAGCTGAAACTTCAAAAACTAAAGCCAATAACAAGGTACAAAGTTCAAAGTTCAAAGTTCAAAGGACCGCTTTAGTGACAAAAAAAAGCGGCCATCGTGGCCGCTGGTGTTTCATTCCGTTTTAGCCGGAGGAAGCTCGACAATGGCTACGCCTTCTTCCTCATCAAAGTCTTGCAACATGACTTTGATTATTTCACTTTTTTTCGTCGGCACCAGCTTGCCGATGTAGTCCGCCTGGATTGGCAACTCGCGATGTTCCTTGCCGCGATCAATCAGCACTGCAAGTTGCACGCGCTTGGGCCGCCCGAAGTCGATTAACTGATCCAGCGCCGCGCGGATTGTACGCCCGGTGTAGAGCACGTCATCGATCAAGACGATGTTGCGATCCTCTATTCCGCCGGGCAACTCGGTGCGATTCACAATCGGTTTGGCGCCGACCATCGAAAGATCGTCGCGATACAAAGTTATGTCCAGTGTGCCGACCGGTGGGCGAGCGCCTTCGAGGTCCTCGATCTTGTCGGCCATTCTTTCGGCGAGCGGCACGCCACGCCGGCGGATGCCGACCAGATACAGATCACCGGCGCCATGGTTTTCTTCGACAACTTCGGAAGCCAGACGGGCCAGCGCGCGGTTTATCCGCGAACTGTCCATGATCCGTGCCTTCTCGATGAAATCCATTTCGCGGGATACTAACAAGAACAGTTAGGCAGTGACAAGGTGAAGCCGGAAGAAACGGAATTTATCATTTGTCATGAATTAGAAATGGAAAATTTCATGGTTTCCTGTTACGCTCGGCCTCTGCTAACGCAACCATAGATGTTTTATCGCTCACTGCTGCGACCACTCTTGTTTCGGCTGCCTCCAGAGTCGGCCCACGAAATAGCTATTAAGTCTCTTTCATTTGCACCACCACTCAACACTTCTTTTCTTGGCAACCGTTACCAACGTTCTCCATTTGGAAAACTAAAACGTTTCGGGCTGACGTTTTCCAACCCGGTTGGACTCGCCGCGGGATTCGACAAAGATGGCGTCGCACTCGAATCGCTGGCCGCGCTTGGGTTTGGTTTCATTGAAGCCGGAACGGTCACCTTCCACGCGCAACCCGGCAATGAACGCCCCAGACTGTTTCGTTTGCCAAAGGACAAGGCGTTAATCAACCGTGCCGGCTTTAATAATCGTGGCGCTGCCGCCTTTGTAGAAACGGTGAAGCGAAGCCGCCCCGATTGCGTGCTGGGCGTGAGTATTGGAAAAAGCAAAGCCGTTGAACTGGAAAACGCAGTAGCCGACTACTCGCAGAGTTTTGAACTTGTCTATAGCGTCGCCGATTACGTTGCCATCAATGTCAGTTCACCGAACACTCCGCGCCTGCGCGAGCTACAGGGAGCCGAACAACTCGATCTCCTGCTACAGGCACTACAAAAACGCAACCACGAATTGACCGAGCAAGCCAACCGCTCCGCGCCGTTGCCGTTGTTGGTCAAGCTTTCACCAGATCTCGATCTGGCTGCGCTGAAAGAAGTCGTCGCCGTAGCGCAGAAAAATCAAATAGCCGGACTCATCGCTACCAACACCACAATCTCAAGAGAACATTTGCAGACGCCTCGCGCGGAAGTCGACGCTTGTGGCGCGGGAGGGTTGAGTGGCGCTCCGTTGTTGCCACGCTCGCTGGAAGTGATCGCGACGCTGTACAAATTAACTGATGGACATTTGCCGATTGTCGGCGTCGGAGGAATCTTCAACGCTGCTGACGCCTGGCAAATGATCGGCGCCGGCGCGAGCCTGCTGCAACTCTACACCGGCTTCATTTATGAAGGGCCGGCGATTGCGCGCAACATCAACGACGGCCTGCGGCGCATCGCCTCCGAACAGGATTTTGTTTCACTTGACGAAGCTGTCGGCTCTCGCGCTGACGAACTTGCGGCAGTTTAATTGTTCTCCTACAGTACTGATTGGAAAAATAGACATGACAAACAAACTGATCGTTGCCCTCGACGTCGACACCGACCAGAGAGCAACCGAGCTCTGCGCCCAACTGCACGGGTTAGTCGGCATGTTCAAAATCGGAGCGCAGCTGTTTACCGCCGCTGGTCCCGATCTGGTCCGTGAAATCGTCGGCTCAGGCGAACGCGTTTTCCTCGACCTTAAGTTTCACGACATTCCCAACACCGTCGCGGCAGCCGCTATCGAGGCGACGCGTTTGGGAGTTTCACTTTTCAACATACATGCAATGGGCGGCAGCGAAATGATGCGCCGCGCGGCAGACGCGGTTTCCGAGTGCGCTCAAGCGGAAGGGCGCCGGCGACCACAGGTTATTGCGGTTACGGCGCTAACCAGCGCGAATGCGATCGCATTAAGTGAAGTCGGCTACGCCGGAACCCCGGCTGAGTTGGTCACGCGTTTGGCGGCGCTCGCGGCCGCCGCCGGCATGGATGGCGTGGTGGCTTCGCCACAGGAAATCAGTCAGATCCGCGCAGCGGTGACAAAACCAGATTTCATCATCGTCACTCCCGGCGTGCGCCCAGCCGGCGCAAATCCTTTTGACCAAAAACGAGTGACGACGCCAAGCGAAGCCATCCAGGCTGGCGCCGATTACATCGTAGTGGGTCGCCCGATTCTTGAGTCGCCTGACCCGGTCCGAGCGGCGCGACAGATCCTTGACGAGATCGAGATGAGCGCAGCAAATACCGCGTCGATTTGAAGGAACGGAAGCTGGCAGACCGCGTGTAAAATTCAGGTCGCAGCTGGCTGCGCGATTTGTTCTGATGAGATTTTGCACTATGATTCAAAGGTGACCCTACGTTTGAAATTCGCAACCGCTTGCCTTTTATTGGTCCTCGGAGCGCTCGCTTTTCCGTCTTTAGCTCAACAAACAGGTGACCAGACTGGATCGTTTTCACCGACGCCTTACAAGCTTGGTGAGCGACTCACTTACAATATTACGTTTTCAAATTTCATCAGCGCGGCTCATGTTGAACTGCTGGTGTCAGGGCGCGGCACATTTTTCGGGCGTGAAGGCGTGCAACTAAAGGGGCACGTGGAGACGACGGGCGTAGTGAACGCCGCATTATTCGCCATCAACAACGACTACATCACCTACGTCGATCCCGAAACAGGGTTGCCGTACCAGAGCCAGCAAACTATTCGCGAGGCCAGTCGTACGTCCGAGTCGTCCGCAGAATTAAATCAACCGGCCGGCACTGCCGCAATTCCCGACCGACGCAGCGGTGAAGTTATCGGGACCTACGATTTTTTGACGACAGTTTACCGGGTGCGCTCACTACCACTCGCGGCTGGCTCCACTTATCAACTAACTGCGCGCAACGAAAATCAGAACTACCAGCTGGAAATAAAAGTCACCGGCAAGAAATCGATCAAGACCAACGTCGGATCATTTAATACGATCGCTACACTAGTGCGCGTGAAGAGTGATTCTGACAGCAGTAATTGGAAAGCCTATTTCAGCGATGATGAACGGCACGTGCCGATTCTGATTAGTGGTCGCATATCATCTGGCACGATTGACGCAGAACTCGCCGGCTCGGGTTTTGTTGCGACTCCGCCGCCGGCGCCAGCGCCAACGCCCGTCGTCCAACCAGCGGCGCAACCATCTGGTACGCCGGTGAAGATACCGGCAACCCCTGCTGGCGATGACAGTGACACGCGCGATCTGCCGTTCAAAGTTGGCGAGCAGTTGAACTACCAGGTTTTTCTGCCAAACATTCAGCAGCCGGTTGCCGCCGCTAGTTTTCAGGTACGGGCGAAGTCGAAGTATTTCGATCACGATGGGTTTCTTTTTACGGTCAACGCGCAAACTACGAACGCGCTGCAAAAACTCTTCGTGGCAAACGACACGATGAAGTCCTATGTCGATCCCAAAACTTTACTTCCCTTCCAGAGTGAACTGACGCTGCAGGAGGGACGGAGACGTCTCAACACCAAGCTCACCATTAACCAGGACTACGGCTCCGCGACTACCGAAACCGGAAGCAAGATAGAAATACCGGTCGGCACGCACGACTATCTTTCTTTCTTTTATGTGCTGCGCACTTTCGTTTTGAATCCGCCCAAGCGCAATGCCATTTCAATTCTGGTCAACAACCAACCAAAGACGCTTTTCCTTACCGCGGTAAAGAAAGAGACGATTCAAATCGGTTCGCAGTCGATTGCGGCAATTCAGATCTCGCTGACTACCGACGACGCGCAGGGCGATAAATTCCAGTTGCGCACCTGGCTCAGCGATGACAAGCGGCGCTTACCGCTGCGACTCACTGCCATGACTGAACTGGGCTTGCTGCGCGCCGATCTGGCGATAATTCCTGTCACAAATCAGTAGGTTTGCTGGGCTTTCTATGGCTGAGCGAGGCTAATGGCTAATTTGAAATTGAAAATGGTTTTCAACTAGTCTATAGTGCTTCGGTAGTTCGAGGTCCAACGTCTGGACTTTGGACATTGGACTTTGACCTTGGGCTAAGAAGATGTTGAATTCATTCATAATTGTTTTTCGCGAGGGCTTTGAATCGATCCTGCTGGTCGCAGTAATTCTCTCTTTCCTGTACAAGGCGGGACAAAAGTCACTAACTATGGCGGTCTATGCCGCACTCGTTCTGGGTCTCTCGGCAAGCGTCGGACTGGGCTACGCCTTGAGAAACGGCGTCGAAGATTCGACCCTGGAAAGAATTTTTGGTGCGTCGCTTGGCGCTACCGTCAGTCATTTCCTGGGGAACGAGGCATTGCGCGAAGGTATTCTGGGAGTGGTGGCGATGGTAATGGTCGGTAGCCTCGTTATCTACATGTGGCGGACCGGACCAAAAGTTCAGCAACGAATGCGCGAGCGTTTGAGTGTTGTTTCTTCGCGCAGTTCAAGAATCGCGGCCATTGCCGGCGTGTTCATTTTTACTTTTCTGATGATCACGCGGGAAGGGATGGAAACTGCCCTCATGCTTTTGCAAGTGCACGGTTCAGAAATGCTGACCGGCGCGTTGCTAGGTCTCATCGCGGCAGCGGGCTTTGCGTGGGGCTGGGCGAAGTTTGGTCACCTCATCAATGTAAAAAGATTTTTCCAGGTGACTGGAATTTTTCTGTTGCTGTTCATGCTGCAAGTCGGCATTTACTCCTTCCACGAATTTTCCGAAGCGGGTCTGTTACCTAACAGCGAAGTCCTTCACGCCGCCACCGAAAAATTTTCTCCGGACGGTCTGTACGGAAAGTGGTTTTCGGTTTTGATGGTCGGAATATGCGCGCTGTGGTTGTTAGTAGGCTGGCTTAAGGATCGGTTCAAGCATACACACCAGTCAACGGTTAGCCTGGGTCAGGTTTAGTAGTCATCAGCAGGCAGAAAAAGGGGCGAGCCGCGATAGGCTCGCCCTTTAATTTTGTAGTCAGACAACTCCTACTACTTGCCTGTGTTCACGTATTGAATGCACTGTCCCTGGTTCGGGAATGGTTGACCGGTCGCAGTGGTATGCGTTTGCCAGCCATTGCCCTTGCAGTCGTCTTTGGTTAGCGCCGGATTCTTCGCGTTGAATCTTATCGACGGTTTGAATCCGCCCCAGCATCCAGCATCCAGACCAAACGGAACGATTGGCCCGTTTGCGCACGAACCGTAGAGCGTGTACTGGTAAGCGTCGTTTGGCGCGGGATTAGATCCGACGTTGTTGTAAACAGCGGGATCTGCCAGGCCAACGTTTAATGAATCGTAAGGGCAGCCAGCCGCACTGGTGCTGCACGCTGATGGGCCTACCGGTGTGTAACCGTAGAAGGTGGTGTTGAAAGCAATACCGAAGATTGCCTGATTCGGAACCGTTATGCCGCTCGTATTGAACGTAATGTTGCCTGCTTTGCCATTGAAGCAAGTATTCGAGGCCGCGTCGTACCACTTGCCGGCATCGTCACCAGTACAGTTCACATTATCAGCAGACGGGCGATATGGAATGTTGAACGTTTGCGTTACTGAGCCAACCAATGTTCCCACTCCGTTAACGCCCGCGACGTTGTAGATTTTCAGAGTAATGGGATGTGCAAAGGTCGCACCTGATGCCGAAACGCAGTCTCCGCTGAACCACGTTCCGGATTGGCAACCCCAACTGCTCATGGTGACCGTCACGTTCGTCAGAGCCCGGCCAGTCGCCGGGGCAAACGCCACGCGATCGCCAAACTCCGACACGCCCCAGGCCGCGTAACCATAGCTATCAAGATTTCCGGGCAATGGACTTGGAATGTTGTTGTAAATCGGTAAACCCTGGGCAAAGGCCTGTGACGTTGCCACGAAGACCAGTAGTAGAGCCACAAACAAAATACTCGATGTCTTTTTACTCATTAAAAACCCTCCTTTGTAAGGTGTTAATTGAATCTAACGCGCGCAGTCTCCCACCGGCATTGCTTGACGATCAGAGTTGTTTGCGAGCGACGCATCTGGAAGTTGAGGCTACGCGAGCTTGTGGATTCGGAGGCGCAAAGTAGTGGGGAATACTCTGGGCTCTTCCCGTCGTCACACAGTGCTCCACCGTCGAGAATCTGCACTAATCTGACGGCGACTGGAAACTGAAAATATAGCGAGGACACTTTAGGTAAAAGGTCAACGCTTGTCAAAACGGTGGTGGGTCATTTTCATTGTTGACCATCCAGTCGATTACTTTTGGGCTCCGAATAAATCGACGCGAGTTCGCGCTTCAATAGCTTGCCCGTCGGCCCTTTAGGAATGTTTTCGACCAGACGCACGGTCTTCGGGCACTTGTAATCAGCAAGGCGCGCGCAGCAAAAATCAATTATCTCTGTCGCCGTTGCTTCCCCGCCCTCTTTGAGCACAACGAACGCTGCGACTTCTTCACCGTAAAGTTGATCAGGAACGCCAATCGTGGCGGCCGCTGCAACTGCCGGGTGTTGGTACAGAACTTCATCGATCTCCCTCGGGTAGATGTTTTCACCACCACGAATGATCATGTCGCTCTTGCGGTCGACGATGTAGAAAAAACCATCCACATCGCGATACCCGATGTCGCCCGTGTGGAACCAACCATTGCGAAACGCCGTCGCCGTCGCTTCCGGATTTCGATAATAACCTTTCAAGATATTCTCACCGCGCAACACGATCTCACCCAACTCGCCGTCAGCCACCTCTCTGTCGTCGTCGTCGAACACACACATCTCGTTGCCGATCGGCATGCCGCATGAGCCTGGTCGCCGCCGCTGGTCAGGGGGATTAAAAGTCGAGCGACAGGTTGACTCCGACAAACCATAACCCTCGATCACCAAACAGTTGAAAGTTTCCTCGAAACGTTTCATCACCTCAGCCGGCACCGGCGCCGAGCCGCACATTGCAAATCGGAGTTGGTCCGTCTTCAATCCCTCTGGTACGCCGTCGGGATAAGTTGAAAGCAACATCGATAACATTGTCGCCACTGAACCGAACGAAGTGATCCCGTATTCGGAAATAATTTGCCAGAAGCGCGACGCTGAAAACTTCGGGCTGACTACCGTCGAGCCACCTGCATAAAGCGCAGACATCGTGGTCACAGAAACTGCGTTCATGTGAAACAGCGGCATGATGGTTAGCAAACGATCGCTCTCGGTAAAACTCAGCCACTGGCTAATCTGCCTCGCATTTGCGACGAGATTGCCGTGCGTCAGCAAACAGCCCTTGGGTTTTCCGGTCGTTCCCGAAGTGTAAATAATGATGGCTTCGCTGTGCTCGTCGATATCTGTTTGATCGGGCAGGTCAGATGCTGCAGTGAAATCTTTCGTCGCGACTGCTTCGTCGTCAAAGTTAATGACGTTCTTGAGACCTGGCAGGTCGTTCCTGATACTGTCAATCGTCCGCGCAAAGGTAGAGTGGACCAGTATCGTTTTCGCTTCTGAATCTGAAATGACAAAAGCTGTTTCCTGCGCTTTGAGTAATGAATTAATTGGCCCCGCCAGCGCGCCAAGTTTCCAGCAAGCAAAATACGCGATGATGTACTCAGCGCTGTTCGGCATGAGCAAACTAACCACGTCGCCTTTGCCAACACCATGTGCCGCCAGCAGTCGCGCTGTTCTGGTCACGGCTGCCGCAAATTCGGCGTATGAAAACTGTCGTCCGTCTGCTTCCGAGAACAGAAAACTTTTTTCCGGTTGGGCGCGTTTTCGTTGCTCGAGCAAGTCATTTAAGTTGTTCGCTTCGGCGGCAGGTTTGGTTGGCGCGGTGTCAGTCATCTGATCTGTTTTTCTCAGCCTTTCAACCGCAAGAGATTTCATTGGCAAAACTGTACGCGATTGTAGCCACGCATAGTCAAATCCAGAAGCACCTGTTGTACAATTAGCGACCCACGGAATCCAAATCAGGCGATTATCGCCGCCGTAATATACAGAGCAGTTCTCGACAAAGTAGAGAGTCTATGGACACGTATCGAAACTTTATCAATGGCGAATGGGTCGAGTCAGTCTCGGCCAAAACGGTTAAAAACATCAACCCGGCTAACACTGACGACATCATCGGCACCGTCAAGCAAGCAACCCGCGACGAAGCAAAGCGCGCCGTCGAGGCAGCGGCTGCCGCTTTTCCCGCCTGGCGCGCCACGCCGGCGCCGGCCCGCGGAAAAATCGTGGCTCGTGCTGCTCGCCTGCTCGATGAACACAAAGAAGAGCTGGCCGCGATTCTCACTCGTGAAGAAGGCAAAACGCTTTCGGAATCGCGGGGCGAACTGCAGCGTTCGATCAACGTCGCAGAGTTTTGCGCCGGCGAATCTCGACGCATGAATGGCGAGACTATCCAGTCTGAGCTGCCGGCAAACTTTGCTTACACGATCAAACAGCCGCTGGGAGTCGTCGCCTGCGTAACCCCGTGGAACTTTCCGGTGGCCATTCCGATCTGGAAAGTCGCGCCGGCGCTGGTCGCCGGTAATGCCGTTGTTTTCAAACCTGCGACGCTTACGCCGGCAACCGCCGTCAGAATCGTCGAGTTATTTGCGGAAGCGGGTATACCACCCGGCGTGTTGAACCTCGTGTTGGGTTCCGGCTCAGAAGCCGGTGATGAAATCATCAACCATCCAGCGGTGAAAGCAATTTCGTTTACCGGTTCGAATGAAGTCGGCATTCGTCTGTACAACGACGCTTCGCGACGCGGCGCGAAGGTGCAATGCGAAATGGGCGGCAAAAACCCCGTGGTCATTTTAGAAGATGCGGATCTTGACCTGGCAGTTGAATCAACTGCGCAAGGAGCTTTCGGATCGTCTGGCCAACGCTGCACAGCGACGAGTCGAGCGGTTGTCATTAATGACATCGCGGACGAGTTTGTCGAGCGCATTGCTAAACGTGCCGGAACCATGCGCATCGGCGACGGCATGGATCCGAAAACTGAAATGGGACCAAGCGTTGACGAAGGCCAGTACAAGACGGTGTTGCAGTACATCGATATCGGACGCGAGGACGGCGCCAAGCTGGTTTGCGGCGGCACGCGCGCGACGGGCGACGGTCTGGATAAAGGTTTCTTTGTTAATCCGACGGTGTTCGATAACGTAACGCCGGACATGCGCGTCGGTCGTGAAGAAATCTTTGGACCAGTCTTGTCGGTGCTGCGCGTGAAAGATTTTGACGAGGCCATGCAAGTGGCTAACGATACCGAGTACGGCTTGTCTTCATCGATTTTTTCGAATGATGCCGCGCGCATTTTCCGTTTCGTCGATGAGATTGAAACCGGCATGACGCACATCAACTCCCCAACCACCGGCGGTGAAGCGCACATTCCTTTTGGCGGCATCAAGGGCACCGGCATCGGCGATCGCGAACAAGGTTCAACTGCGCTGGATTTTTATACCGAACTGAAAGTGGTCTACGTCGACTACACCGGCCGTAAGCGTGAAGGCAATTTGTATTGAGACGGGTTCAATTTTTATGGAGCGCTTAGGCACTCAGTTGTACGAATTGGCGAGAGCCCTTGGTCCACAACTAGTCTCGCTCGCCACCGCGTTCGTTTGCATCGTGATTGCGCTGGTGCGCCGGAAGCGGCACCCACGCGCCTCGCTGGTGACGATTATTGCCCTGGTCTTTTTGATCCTGCATACAATTGTTTTTGCCATCGCCGGTGTTGTGCTGTCCGATTGGTTTATTCTGGGACGAGGTGTTGCCAGCTCCTCTTTCTATCTGGTTTTCAACACGACCTCCAGTTTGACGTTGGCAGTTGTTTTCGGAATCCTGCTGGTCGCGATCTTCGGACAACGGAACACCGACGCTCAATTGAGATAGAACGTTTGCAACGCCTCTAACCGAATGCAGCAGCCTAATTATTTCTACTACCTGTTTGCCGCTCGTTGGCCGATGCACCTAATCGCTTTGATAGGAATCATCGTCGCCATCGTCCGTTGGCAGCGTCATCCGCGAGTGTCGCTGTTGGCCATTTTTGGTTTGCTCCTTTACATGGGCCAGTCGCTTACCTTTGGTACGATCTTTTATCTTCTGCCACGACTGCATCAACAGCAGTACTCCTACAGCACGGTCAACTACGTTTACATTGTCGTAGAGATCTGTCGCGACATCGTGTTTACGGGCGTGGTCGTGCTCCTGGTTAGCGCGGCATTTAGCGCTCGGCATGCGGGCGAACCCACCGGCCCACCAGCTCCAGCTTAGTTTTGAGAAGAATCGATTCCCTTCAGGCCACTCTATATCGTTACAAAATCGCTTGCTTCAGCTAGAACCGGGCAGGTGGACGACGAGGCTTGCCTTCGCTCCATTAGGAGCGAGATGTTTATAGAAACACATCACAAGGATCTCTTCGCTCCGTAGGAGCGAAATGGTGAATTGGGTTAATATTGCGCTCCTACGGAGCTTGGTTTTCCTGAGGCATCCCGTTGCTATAAACATTTCGCTCCTACGGAGCAAGGAACTCGCGGAGGTCATCCCAACAGATGAGAACCTTAATTCGTAACGGCCGCATTGTTACGGCCGTCGACGACTACAAGGCCGATATCCTCATCGAGGACGAAAAAATTTCGGTCATCGGCGCGAAGCTGGACATGGAAGCTGACCGCGTTATTGACGCCTCCGGCAAGTTGGTCATACCCGGCGGCATCGATCCACACACACACATGGAGTTGCCATTTGGCGGCACGCAAGCATCAGACGATTTTCTGACGGGCACGCGCGCAGCGGCTTACGGTGGCACCACCACCATCATCGACTTTGCCGTGCAGTACAAAGGCGAGTCGTTGATTCAAGGTATCGACAACTGGCACAAGAAAGCCGAAGGCAAAACTGCGATCGACTACGGTTTCCATCTCATCACCACCGAACTCGAAGACAAACAAGTTGAAGAATTGCATACGGCCATGGATGAAGGCGTGACCAGCTTCAAAATGTTCATGGCCTACCCCGGCGTTTTTCTGGTTGACGACGCGACGATCTTTCGCGCGATGTCCGCCGCTGGAGAACGTGGCGGCTTGATCTGCATGCACGCCGAGAACGGAATCGTCATCAACGAAATCATCAAGCACGCGCTGGCGAAAGGGCACACGGCGCCAAAGTATCACGCGCTGACTCGCCCCACCGTTGCCGAAGCGGAAGGGGTGCACCGCGCAATTGCGATTGCCGAGATGGCCGAGTCGCCGGTCTACATCGTTCACCTCTCATGCACTGACGCGCTCAACCAGGTGCGTGAGGCGCGCGATCGCGGCATCCCGGCGTTTGCGGAGACTTGCCCGCAGTATCTCTTTCTCTCGCTCGACGATTATGACGAGCCGGGTTTCAACGGTGCGAAATATGTGATGACGCCGCCGCTGCGCAACAAGTCGAACCAGGCAGAACTTTGGAAGGGGTTGAAGATGGACGACCTGCAAGTCATCTCCACGGACCATTGTCCATTCTGCATGAAGGAACAAAAGGAACTTGGCCTGAACGACTTCACCAAGATTCCCAACGGCGCGCCGGGCGTTGAGAACCGCGTACCGCTTATTTACAACGGCGGAGTTGTCGAGAACCGCATCAGCCTCAATCGCTTCGTGGAGTTGACCTCAACCGCAGCGGCCAAGATGTTTGGCTTATTCCCGAAGAAGGGCACGATCGCTGTCGGTTCAGACGCGGACATCGTGATCTTCGACGGCGAAAAAGAACAAACCCTCAGCCTGAAGACCAATCATATGAACGTTGACTACTGCACCTACGAAGGCAAGAAGATCAAAGGCGTGGTTGAGACGGTGCTCTCACGCGGGAAGGTCGTGATCGAGAACGGCGAGTATAAAGGCAAACCCGGCGATGGGCAGTTCTTAAAACGTGGCGAGTGTGTGAACGTCTGATCAATCTCAAATTGCATCGCCCTGACGATTCGGCTCAACATCTCAAGCGCACCTCCCGGGACCGCGGGCGTCCCCGCCCGCATTTCTATTTCGCCGCGCGAAGCGCGTCTAGTCAAAGCTGCACGCAATCTTGAGCGTTTTCCGGGTAGGTTCCCTCTGCGTTTCATTGCGGGCGGGAACGCCCGCGGTTCCAGTCGGTGCGCGCGAGAGTTAAAGCCGAATCGTCAAGCAACGTCGCCGGAATTACTTGTCGCGTTACGCACCTTGGCATACTATTGCGCCCTGCTTTTTGCCTTCATTTCCGTTCTCGGAGTTTGACGAATAATGCGCGCAGTCATCCTACTTCTAATCGCGTTTTTGTATCTGCATACCGGAGCTCAGGGTCAACAAGCCGGCGCTTCCCCTTCACCATCGCCGGCAGCGTCACCGCAAAAATCTGCGGAACCACCAAAGGCGGAAGAGGCGCCCGTGGCGACGAAGCATGAGCTGCGCGTCGGCGGAAAGCTCATCCGTTACACCGCCACGGTCGGCATGATGCCAATCAAGAACCGCGAAGGTGAAACAGAAGCTCGCATCTTCTACACCACCTACGTCGCTGATAACGCCGGCAGCTCCGCCCAACGACCCCTGACCTTTTCCTTCAACGGTGGCCCCGGCTCTGCGTCAGTGTGGCTACACCTCGGAGCGATTGGACCCAAACGCGTAAAGATGTTGCCGGACGGTCTGATGCCGGCGCCTTTCTATCAACTCGTCGACAACGACGCGACCTGGCTCGACCAAACTGATCTGGTCTTCATCGATCCGGTCCGCACTGGATACAGTCGCGCCGCCAAGCCTGAGCTCGCGCAAAAGTTTTTTGGCTTGAATGGCGACATCGAATCAGTTGGTGAGTTTATTCGGATGTACTTGACGCGTTATGAGCGTTGGACGTCTCCGCTGTTCTTGGCCGGTGAAAGTTACGGCACTACTCGAGCCGCCGCATTATCGGGTTACTTAATCGATCGCGGCATTGCGTTCAACGGCATCGTGCTCGTTTCGACAGTCATGAATTTTGAGACGCTGCTGTTTGCGCCGGGCAATGATTTGCCATACGCAGTTATTCTGCCGTCCTACACCGCCACCGCCTGGTATCACAAAAAGCTACCACCGGATCTGCAATCACAACCGCTGACGCAAATCCTTCCCGAGGTGGAACGTTGGACTGCAAACGAATACACGGTGGCACTCGCGAAAGGCGACAGCTTACCGGCCCCGGAGAAGCAAGAGGTCATTAACAAACTCGCGCGTTTTACGGGACTCGATGCGCGCTTTATCGAGAATTCAAATCTGCGTGTTTCACTGAATCTCTTCCGGAAAGAGTTGCTGCGCTCCGAAAAACGAATGATTGGGCGGCTCGACAGTCGGTTCAAAGGCTACGACGCAAACTTTGCGACCGACAGTCCGGATTTCGATCCCAGCGAAGCCGCGATCCGGCCGCCCTACACAACCACCTTCAATCAGTACATCCGCTCCGAGTTGGGTTATAAAACTGACCTCGAGTACTACATTCTCGGCGGCGGCATCACCAGTCCCTGGAACTGGAATACGAACAACGCTTTTGTCGACACCAGCACTGCGTTGCGGAATGCAATAGTGAAGAATCCCTACCTAAAGATTTATGTTGCGTGTGGTTACTACGACATGGCCACGCCGTATTTCGCGGCAAACTACACCATAAATCACATCGCGATGGATCCGAGTCTGCGCAAGAATTTTTCGACGGGTTACTACGAAGCGGGACACATGATGTACATCGATGAAAAATCACTGGGCCGTCTCCGAGCAGACGTCGAGAAGTTTATGCAGGACGCCTTACGAAGGTGAAAATCATGAATAACTTGAAATCAAGATCGCTCTTTCTGGTTCTGGCAACGCTGATATTGGGCAGCGGTGCGATGGCCCAGGACCGTCCGCTGCCACCGTTAATTACAGTCTCAGGTCAGGCGGAGGTTTTGGTAATCCCTGACGAAGTGGTCTTCAACCTTAAAGTTGTCAGTCTGGAAAAGGAATTACCAGCTGCGCAGGCAAAAAACGATCGGACGGTAAAGAGTCTTTTAGAACTCGCCCATCAGTATGAAATACCAGCAAATCACATTCAGACTAGTTCTATCACGCTCGATCAAAGGTATTCCGATGAAGACGTGACCAAGAAGCCATCGGTGTTCCTGGGATACACTGTCACAAAAAAAGTGGTAATGATTCTTAGGGATGTCAGCACGGCCGATGCTTTGTTGGCGGACATCTTTAAGGCCGGTGTCAGTCAAATTGAGGACGTCGATTTTCGGACAACCCAAATTCGGAAGTACAAAGATCAAGCTCGCGCCCTGGCCATGAAGGCGGCCCAGGAAAAAGCCGTCGCCCTGACGAAAGAGATTGGGCAGAACATCGGCAAAGCTTATTCCATTGTTGAGGAAGGCGTTAACAATGGATACCTGTCCAACAATTTTATGGCTAATTCTCAGGGGCGCAACGCCTCGGTAGGTGTGGGAGGTTCCTATTCCGACGAAGAGAGTACGATCGCTTTGGGACAAATTTCAATTACAGCTCGCGTAGTTGTCAGCTTTGAACTCAAGTAAAACTTCACCATGACAGCCGACCACGCTGAAACAATTCAACATCCCGACGGGCGAGTCGAACTGCAACCGGAGACCGCAGAACAGGTTCGCTCCAGTCCCCTGTTCAACGAAGATCTGGCCCCAGTTCCTGTCGCCCGGCGCAATTGGACAACCTACAACTACGCCGCGTTATGGATCAGCATGGCGCATTGCATTCCGACTTACATGTTGTCGTCAGGGCTAATAAGCGCCGGCATGAATTGGTGGCAGGCGTTGATAACGATTCTGCTCGGCAATTCCATCGTGCTGATTCCGATCCTGCTCAACTCGCATCCCGGCACGAAGTACGGAATTCCCTTTCCGGTTTTTGCGCGCGCCGCTTACGGAACGTACGGCTCCAATCTACCGGCACTAATGCGGGCGATAGTGGCGTGCGGCTGGTTTGGCATTCAGGCATGGATCGGCGGCGAAGCTCTCAACACACTTTTCAATGCGACTATCCCTGGATGGCACACCTTGCTGGGTGGGCCGATCATGGGTCACATGACAACCGAGTGGCTGTCGTTCTTTCTTTTCTGGGGAATGAACATCTACATCATTTTTCGCGGCATGGACTTGCTGCGAAAAGTGGAAAACTGGGCCGCTCCGTTTGTGCTGGTTATGACCTCAGTTCTGCTGGGGTGGGCACTGTGGAAAGCCCATGGACTTGGTTACCTGCTCACGCAACAGAGCAAGTTTCATAGCCTCGGTGAGTTCTGGCCCATCTTCATTATCTCATTGACCGGCATGATTGGGTTCTGGGCCACGCTGTCTCTCAACATGCCTGACTTCACGCGCTTCGGACACAGCCAGCGTGAACAGACCATCGGTCAGGTGGTGGCGCTGCCGACAACGATGACGGTGTTCGCCGCCATGGGCGTGATGATCACATCAGCGGCCGTGGTGATTTACCCACACATGAAGATGGAAGAGTTGTGGGATCCAATGAAACTGGTTGGACAGTTTCACAGCGTCCCGGTGATCGCGATCTCGATGTTCACCGTGGTGGTCGCTACCCTCGCGGTCAACATCGCGGCTAATGTCGTCTCACCAGCCAACGACTTTGCGAATGCATTTCCCAAGTGGATCTCGTTTCGAACGGGCGGGTTAATTACGGGAATTGTCGGAATACTAATGCAACCCTGGAAACTCCTCGCCGATCCTTCGGGTTACATCTTCGCCTGGCTGGTTGGTTACTCCGGCGGACTTGGTTCAATTGCCGGGGTGCTCATCGCTGACTACTGGCTGGTCCACAAAAAGCAGCTCGAGCTTCCGGATCTATATCGCACGCGCGGCGCTTACACGTTTCTTGGTGGCTGGAACTGGCGCGCCGTCATCGCGACGCTGCTCGGCTGCGCTCTGGCGTGGGGCGGCGTGATCTTGCAGCGCTTCGGCATTACCGTTCAGTGGCTGCTGAGCCTTTACGCCTACGCCTGGTTTGTCGGTTTTGGCTCCGCCGCGGTTACGCACTTCGCGCTGATGAAGCTTCTGCCGCCGCGCGTTCCAGCGAGAAACTAATAACCAGGCAGCAATCACGCAGGCACTTACAGGAACGGGATTTCAATGCTATAAACATGCTAATCCGATCGGATTCAGCAAATCAAAAGATTACCAGGCGAAAACGAGACCAACTGACGAGGAACTTACAACATGCCACGAACAGTTAAATGCGGGCTCATTCAATGCACCAACGCGGCGACGAACGACATGTCGATTGACGACATCAAACGTCTGAACATCGAAAAACATCTCGGCTACATTGAACAGGCCGCCGCCCAGGGTGTGCAAATCATTTGCATGCAGGAGGTGTTCACCACCCCGTATTTCTGCGCCGAACAACAAACGCGCTGGTACGAAGCCGTCGAGAAAATTCCCGATGGACCAACTGTGCGGCTAATGCAGGAAGTTGCCAAGGCCCATGGCATGGTCATCGTGGTGCCGATCTATGAAGAAGAAATCACCGGCGTTTACTACAACACGGCGGCCGTGATCGATGCCGACGGCAAGTACCTCGGCAAGTATCGCAAAAACCATATTCCGCACGTTAACCCCGGATTCTGGGAGAAATTTTATTTCAAACCAGGCAATCTGGGTTATCCGACGTTTGAAACTGCCTTCGCGCGAATCGGAGTTTACATTTGCTATGATCGTCACTTCCCCGAAGGCGCGCGCGCGCTCGGACTGAACGGCGCCGAGATCGTTTTCAACCCGTCGGCAACGGTGGCCGGTTTGTCAGAATACTTGTGGCGCATCGAGCAGCCGGCGCATGCGGTGGCCAACGGCTACTTCATTGGGGCAATCAATCGCGTCGGACACGAGCAACCGTGGGACATCGGCGAGTTTTACGGACAAAGCTATTTCTGTGATCCGCGTGGCAGGTTTATGG
Organism: Pyrinomonadaceae bacterium; assembly: GCA_035472495.1. Lineage (GTDB taxonomy): Bacteria > Acidobacteriota > Blastocatellia > Pyrinomonadales > Pyrinomonadaceae > PSRF01. Next base: position 485,496 of record DATIPD010000016.1, read on the forward strand.
CCGAAGCTCCACGCGATCAGGACGCGCTGGTAGTTGCCGATCTCGATCTCGACATGATTCGCGAAGTGCGCAACACCTGGCAGTTTTTCCGCGATCGCAGGCCGGATAGTTACGGTGCTTTAGTTGCGGACTAAAAACAGTCCAATGTCCAAGGTCCAAAGTCCAAAGTCCGCTTTCCAACCGAGCATCATCATCGCAGAATTGGACCTTAAATAGACAGACGTTGGACTTTGGACTTTGGACCTTGGACTTTGGACAACGACGAAGGAGTGACCCGATGGATCTATCGATAGTCGTAAACGGAATGACTTTCCCCAACCCGTTCGTCCTGGGATCAGGACCGCCGGGCACGAACGCGCGCGTCATTGCCAAATCTTACGACGCCGGCTGGGGCGGCGCGGTCGCCAAGACTGTGAGTCTGGAATCGGCGAAAGTAGTCAACGTTGTGCCGCGTTACGGCAAACTGCGCTCGCGCACGTCCGGCGAAGTCATCGGGTTCGAGAACATCGAGTTAATCTCCGATCGACCAATTGACGTTTGGCTCGAAGAGTTTCGTCAGATAAAAAAAGATTACCCGAAGCACATTCTGATTGCTTCGATCATGGAAGAGTTTGAAAAAAGCCGCTGGCAGGAACTCACGCGCCGCGTTCAGGAAACCGGCGTCGACGCTTTCGAGTTAAACTTTTCCTGTCCCCACGGCATGACGGAACGCAAGATGGGTTCGGAGATGGGTGAACACCCGGACCTCTGCGAAGAAGTTACCGGCTGGGTGACTGAAGTCTCAAACATTCCCGTCTGGGCCAAGATGACGCCGAACATCACCAACATCAAAGAGCCTTCGTTGGCCGCAGTACGCGGTGGCGCTTCCGGCATTTCCGCCATCAACACGATTCTGTCGGTGATTGGCGTTGACTTGAACACGCTGCGTCCCATGCCGACCGTCGAAGGCCACACTGTGCCGGGCGGCTACTCGGCCCAGGCGGTGCGACCAATTGCCCTGCGCATGGTCAGCCAGCTCGCGTTGGGCTTGCCAAAGGACGTTACGATCAGCGGCATTGGCGGCGTTGAATGTTCCCACGATGCGATCGAGTTTTTACTGTTAGGCGCGTCGACCGTACAGATTTGCACTGGCGTCATGCTGAAGGGCGTAAAAATGGTCGACGAACTGAACGAGGGACTCGAAAAGTTCATGGTCGACAAAGGCTTCAACTCGGTACAGGAAGTTGTGGGCCACAGTCTGCAATACTTCTCGACCCACATGGATCTCGTCCAGAAGATGAAAGCAGCAAAACGGACCAAGGCCGGTGAAGCCAGCCGCGATAATGAGTGGGGCCAGAAGGATATTACCGAAAAAGTCGCAGAACTGACGTCCAACTGAATCTGAACAAACTCAAAACACGGAAAAGTTAGCGATCCCAACGCTACCTGCTATAGAATGCCGCCCGCAACCCTGTCTCAAACTGGATTTTTTCCGTTGGCGACAACGTTGCGGAATCGTCGATTCGGTTTGGTACTGATGGGCGCCCTGGTGGTCCACTTCACGCTTTCTTTGCTGGGGTTACCTGGTTGGCAATGTGCTTTTTTTAGACTTACGGGCGTGCCCTGTCCTGGTTGTGGACTGACCCGGGCCTGCATGCTGCTGGTTAAGGGAGATGTGCGCGACGCCATCGTCCTTCACGCATTTGCACCAATCTTTGTTTTGTTAATTGCCATTTTGATTCTGGCAACGGTACTACCAAAGTCGTTGACCGAGCCGTTCATTCTCAAGGCGGAAATTCTGGAACGTCAGACCGGAATCACGATCATCATACTGACTGGTCTAATACTCTACTGGCTGGCGCGACTAGTATTACTTCAGGCTACATTCACACAGCTAATCCGAGGTTAAGACACTGCTCTTTAACTGATTCGCTTCAATGGAGGAGAAACCGAATGTTAGTACTACTTGCTTGGGTCGTGCTGGTAGGCATGCTCATCTGCCAGATTATCGTAGCAATTAAGATTTTCCAGGCTGACGGGGCGCTAAAAGGAATCATCGCGCTGCTCTGCGGCTTGTTTGGACTGATCTGGGGATGGATGAATGCCGCCAGGCTAAACGTCAAACAGATCATGATGATCTGGACCGTGCTGATCATCATCTACTGCATTCTGGCTGCTATGGGTGGCGTCGCTTATCGCACGACGACGATGATGCCCTAACCGTTGTTGAATCGTGGCGCGGCTAATCTCATAGCTGCGCCACCAGCAACTCAGTCGAACTCCGCCACAACTGGAGCGTGATCCGACGGCCGTTCCCAGGTGCGCGGTTCGATGTCAATCCACGTGTTAACGCTGCGCGTCACTAACGGTTTGGTCACCCACATGTGATCTATCCGCAAACCGAGGTTCCGGCGAAACGCGCCCGCGCGATAGTCCCACCAGGAAAACTGTCCGCCCTCTTCGTGATGTAACCGAAAAGTATCGGTGAATCCCCAACGTTTGATTTCGTCGAGCGCTGTCCGCTCCGCCTGGCTGCACATGATTCGCTCCTGCCAGAGTTGCGGGTTATGAACATCGCGATCCTCCGGCGCCACGTTGAAGTCGCCGCAAAGAACCACTGGTTCGTTAAGCTGGAAATTATGATCAAAAAAAGCGCGCAGGCGTTTCATCCAGTCGAGCTTGAACTCAAATTTTTCTGAGCCGACCGCCTGGCCATTGGGAATATAGACGTTCACTACGCGAACCCCGGCAACCGCCACCGACAACAGTCGGGCATGCGCGCCTTCCTGATCTTCATAGTTGCCGCGTTGAACTTCGGCACATTCCTGACGCGCCAGAATTGCGACGCCGTTGTAACTCTGTTGTCCGAACACACTCGCGCAGTAGCCAATCTTCGCAAAGTCATCAAAAGGAAACTTGTCGTCAGTACACTTCGTCTCCTGCATGCAGAGCACGTCAGGCTCGACGGCCTGCAGCCAACGAAGCGTGTGCGGCAAGCGCGCGATGATCGAGTTGACGTTCCAGGTGGCGATTTTCATTTGGGTTGTCCGGTTTCATCCCCGTCCCTTTGGGAAGGCGAAAGAAGGGCTTAGGCGCGCTGGACCCTCTCCCTTTCCCTCTCTCAAAGGGAGAGGTAGAAGAATCATTGACTAGTCAAACGACGCAATCAACGCTGCTAGCAAAGCTCCCCGTCGGGGAATGTCTTCGATGATGATGTGTTCGTGAACAGCGTGCGCGCCGTCTCCATCTAATCCCAAGCCATCGAGGACAGTCGCACCGGCCGCGGCTGCAAAATTTCCGTCCGACGCACCACCCACTTGAGTCTCACCAAGATCGAAACCCAGGCGTCCTGCGATACTGCGCGCGCGCTCGTAGAGTTCCAGAACTTTTTCACTGCGTTCCAGCGGTGGCCGATTGATGCCGCCCTTCACAGTCAGCTGAACGCGCTCGTCAAAAGGACGCAGATTGAAAATCTCGCTTTCGATTTTTGCTGCCTCCGCGGCAGTGGCGAAACGCACGTCGATTTCAGCGCGGGCTTCAGCGGGGACGACGTTTGAGACGGTGCCACCGTTGAAGACACCAACGTTCACCCGGATGCCGCTGCCGCCATTGTTCAGCGCATGAAGCTTTTCGGTTTGCCGGGCCAACTCCAACACGGCGCTCGCGCCTTTCTCAGGCTCGAGGCCTGCATGCGCGGCGATTCCCTGCGCCTGAAGCGAGAACATGCCTGTTCCCTTTCGGCCCGTCTTCACGCGACCACCGGGAGCCGGCGGCTCTAATACCAGAACAGCATGCGCGGCTTGGGCTTCTGCTTCGACCAGCTGGCGTCCATCAAAGCTTCCTGTTTCTTCGTCGCACGTGAATAGCAACGTGACGGGGCGAGACGAGCCTATGCCGCAATCACTCAGTGCGCGAATCACTTCCATCGCCAACACGCAGTTGGCCTTCATGTCGAAAACTCCCGGACCAAACGCTTTGCCGTTTTCAACCCGCCACGGTCGTTCCTGAAGAGAACCGCGCGGGTGGACTGTGTCCGTGTGGCCCACCAGCACCAAAGGCTTTGTCTCGTGTCCTGAAAACGCCTCGAGGCGCAAGTGGCGCCCGTAGCCGGGGCTGACGACGTATTTGACCCGGTTGAAAGCAGGAATCGTAGACGCAAAATTACCAAGTTTGAAGGCGACATCTACGCTGCCCGCCTCATAACCCGACGGGGATTCCAGCTCAACTATTTCCCGGATGAAACTGAGAATTGATTCCTGCCGCTGCTGAAAGTGCGCAGTTAATTTGGTCAGGACTGAATCGTGGAGATCGTTCATAGGTTACAGCGCAATGAGTTCTTTTCTTACCGTCAATTGCTCAACTCGATTCATGTTCACATCAAAACCAATTCCTGGTGCGTTTGATACGGAGATTGTACCTGCCGCAGAAACAGTTACCGGAGGAGTGATGATGTCTTCGTGCCAGTAGCGACTACTTGCGGAAACGTCGCCGGGAAGCGTGAAGCCGGCCAGGGTTGACAGCGCGATGTTGTGGGCGCGGCCGATCCCCGACTCCAGCATGCCACCGCACCACACCGGAATACCGCTCTCGCGACAGACACGCTCGACCTCCTTCGCCTGCGCATGACCGCCAACGCGTCCGAGCTTGACGTTAATGATTTGCGTCGCGCGCAACTGAATCGCGTGACGCGTGTCTTCGCTCGAATGAATCGACTCGTCCAGACATACTGGTGTCGTTATCTGTTTTTGCAGCTCCGCGTGATCAAAAATATCGTCGTGGGCCAGGGGCTGTTCGACCATCATCAAGTTGTAGTTGTCTAACTCCTGGAAAAGCGAAACGTCAGCCAGGGTGTACGCAGAGTTTGCGTCAGCCATCAGACGGATATCGGGAAACTGCTGGCGCACCTGCTGCACGATGTTCAGGTCCCAGCCGGGTTTGATCTTGATCTTAATGCGCTGATAGCCTGCGTCTACTTCTTTCTGTATCTTTTCGAGTAACGCCTCGGGAGTCTCCTGGATGCCAATCGAAACGCCGCAGGCGATTTCCGTGCGAGTGCCGGCCAGGTGTTTCCAAAGCGGCGTATTAAGTTTCTTCGCTTCCAGATCCCAGCAGGCATTTTCTATCGCGGCCTTGGCCATGCGGTGACCCCGTACCGCCTTCATCAGCGACCACGAGTCAGCGGCGGCTGCCATTTCTTTGCCCACCACCAGCGGAACTAAGAATTTGCTGAGCGTGGGCCACGCAGTTTCCACCCACTCGCTGCTATAAAACGGGCCCTCTCCAGCGGTGCACTCGCCCCAGCCCTCTGTGCCGTCCTGATCGACGACGCGCACCAATACGATATCCCGCTGAGTGGTGCGTCCAAAACTGGTTTCGAAGAAGTGAATCAAAGGCAGGCGAATTTCGCGCAATTCGACGGAAGTTATGATCACTGCGGCAGGGTCCTGTTCCAAAAAGATCAGTGAAGGGTAAAAAGTGAAGGGTAAAAAGTGAATGGTGAAAAGCAAGGAGTGAAAAGCAGGCCTCTGAACTCTTTACTCTTTACTCTTTACTCTTCACTTTTCACTTTTCACTTTTCACTTTTCACTTTTTACTTTTCACTCCGTAGACGTGCTTTCCTCTTTGTTCAATGCGGCATGCATCGTATGCCACGGCAGCGAAGCGCATTTTACGCGCACGGGAAACTCGCGCACGCCGGAAAATATTTTGAGGTTTCCCAAACTATTCTCCGTAGTTTCTTCGTTGAGCGCTCCAGTCACCATTGCATGAAACTCGCTGAAGAGTTGTTCAACTTGTTGCTTGCTCTTTCCTTTGACCGCCTGCGTCATCATGCTGGCGGCGGCTTTAGAAATCGCGCAACCGGAGCCCTCAAAGCTGACTTCTTTCACCGCATCGTCTTCGAGATTCAGATACACGGTCAACTGATCCCCGCACAGTGGATTGAAACCCTCGGCGGAGTGGTTGGCCGTTTCAAGCTTACGAAAGTTTCGCGGCTTCTTATTGTGATCGAGAATTACCTGTTGGTAGAGCTCACTTAATTCAGACATACTAGATTTCCGCTTCCCGATTTCCGCTTCCCGATTTCCGATTGACCAATTTGATACTGTCGATTCGGAATCGGCAATTAACTAAAGATCTCCACGACCTTCTCAACCGTCCGCGCCAGAACGTCCACTTCTTCTTTCGTGTTATAGAAAGCAAACGATGCCCGCGCGGTTGCCGGAACATTTAAGCGTTGCATCACCGGCTGCGCGCAATGATGTCCGGCGCGCACTGCAATTCCTTCCTGGTCGAGAATTGTGCCGATGTCGTGCGGATGAATATCGTCGATCACAAACGACAGCACGCTGGTTTTGCGTTTCGCCGTCCCGACAATGCGCACCCCTTCAATCGCCTTGAGTCGCTCGGTCGCGTAAGCCAGCAACTCCTGCTCATGACGCTCCGCAGCTTCACGATCGAAAGAGTTGAGATAATCGATTGCTGCGCCCAGGCCAATCTGCGAAGCAATTGCCGGCGTTCCAGCTTCAAACTTATTTGGCAAACCCGCGTAGGTTGTTTTCTCAAACGTCACACTGCGGATCATGTCGCCGCCACCCTGAAACGGATTCATCTTTTCAAGAAGTTCAGCCTTGCCGAAAACAACTCCACTTCCAGTCGGCGCAAACATCTTGTGCCCGGAGAAGGCGTAGAAATCACAATCCAGATCCTGCACGTCAATCGGGATGTGCGGCGCTGCCTGGGCTCCATCGATCAGCACAGGCACGCCATACTTGTGCGCTTGATCGACCATCTCCTTGACTGGATTGATGGTGCCCAGCGAATTCGAGATGTGGGTAAAGGCAACGAACTTCGTCTTCTCGTTGAGGAGCGCGTTGTATTCGTCCTGCAAAAGTTCGCCGGCGTCATTCATCGGGATCACACGCAGGCGCGCGCCTTTCTCCTCACACAGCATCTGCCAGGGAACGATGTTGGAGTGGTGCTCGAGCGTTGAAATAATGACTTCGTCGCCGGCTTCAATGAACTTGCGGCCGTAGCCATGCATCACCAGGTTAATGCCTTCAGTCGCGCCGCGTACGAAAATGCATTCCCTGGCTTCGCGCGCATTAATAAAGCGCTTCACTTTTTCGCGCGCGCCTTCATAAGCGGTCGTGGCTTTCTGACTAAGATAGTGAACGCCGCGATGAATGTTGGAGTGTTCGTCTTCGAGATAAATACTGCCGCGGTCAATTACCGTTTGCGGCACTTGCGACGACGCTGCGTTATCGAGGTAGACCAGCGGTTTTCCGTTCACAGTCTGTCGCAGAACTGGAAAGTCCTGCCTCAGGCGCTCGACATCGAAGCCTGCAATGTCGTGTTCGTTTTCCAATAATTTTTGCGTGCTACTCATTACACTTAAGCTTCCAACCGCGCGTTCAATCGATTCAGCAGGGCCTCGTCCAGCTGCGTCCTGATCGATTCGATCTTGATCTTTCCAATGACCTCTTCGGCGAACCCATAGGTCAAAAGATTGCGCGCCAGATCCGGATGAATCCCTCGCGTTTCCAGATAAAACAACTCGTCTTCCTCGAGTTGCCCGACCGCGGCGCCGTGGGCGCACTTCACGTCGTCAGCGAGAATTTCGAGTTGCGGTTTTGTATCCACGCGCGCTTCGTTCGACAACAGCAGGTTTTTGTTGGTCTGCATCGCATCAGTCTTCTGCGCGTCGTGGCGCACGAAGATCTTGCCGTTGAATACGGCGCGAGATTTTCCGTCAAGAATTCCCTTGTACAATTGATGACTGGTGCAGTGTGGCTTGCGGTGGTCGATGACCGAATGAGTGTCCGTATGCTGGGAATCGGTGACGAGATATAAACCATCGACCCAACACTCAGCCCCTTCCTGATCCATCGTCACGTGAATATCGTGTCGGGAAAGCTGGGCGCCATAGGTAATGGTGGTGGAGTCGTAGCCGGCATTGCGGCCCAGGTCAGCGGCAGTCGTCGCCACGTGGAAACTCCTGGCGCTTTCACGTTGCACTTTATAATGCTCGACGCGCGCATTGTCTTTCAGCACCACCTCGATCACCGCGTTGGTGAAATACTGCGAATCGTTCGTGCTGACGTAACTCTCGATCAAAGTAATCTGACTGTTCTCTTCAGCAACGACCAGAACGCGCGGAAACGTTGCCTGGGTAGATTCACTGGCAGCGGCGACGAACAGCAGATGTACCGGTTTGTCGACCACGACGCTCCTGGGAATGTAGATAAAGGCGCCGTTAGCAACGAACGCTGTGTTCAGCGCCGTAAAACTGTTGGTTACGTAATCTGCTTGCCGACCAAGTTGCTCGCGAACAAGTTTGGCGTACAGCGGATCCACCAGCGCGTCAGAAAGCTCGAGCGCTACGACGTTCGGCGCGCCGGTTAATGACGAAAGCAAGTTATTCAAGCGTCCGTTCACAAAGACCAACTGGCTGTCGTGTGACTCGGCAATACCCAGACCGGCTAATTCCGTTTCGCTGGTCGAACCTGGAATCCCCGCCAGCGGCGATTTGAAACCGGCTCGCGCGATTGCTGCGACGTTCGTATATTTCCACTCTTCATCCCTGGTAGTCGGAAAACCCAATTCTTCAAAACGGGCCATGGCGCTCTCGCGCAACTGCCGCAACCAGGACGGTCCCGCACTGGAGTCCTGAACCTTTTGAAAAGCTTCGGCGAACGAATTCTTAACCGCTGTTATTTCAGTAACCATATCTTTAACTTACCAGCGCGCCTGCGCCATTAACTTCATCCGCTGCAGTCTTCAGCCAGTCATAGCCTTTTTGTTCAAGCTCCAGTGCCAGTTCCTTGCCGCCTTCTTTGGCAATCCGGCCATGCGCCAACACATGCACAAACTGCGGCACGATGTAATCCAGCAAACGCTGGTAGTGCGTGACTAGAATTACTGCGTTCTCAGCGTTGTGAAGTTGATTGACGCCGCCGGCGACGATGCGCAGCGCGTCAATGTCCAAACCCGAATCCGTTTCGTCGAGCACAGCCAGCTTCGGCTCGAGCACCGCCATCTGCAAAATCTCGTTGCGCTTTTTCTCGCCCCCGGAAAATCCTTCGTTCACCGAGCGCGTCATGAAGCTCGCGTCCATCTCCACAACTTTGGCGCGCTCCTTCAGCAGGTCCTTAAACTCAAGCGGGTCGAGTTCCTCTTCGCCCAGGTGTTTTCGCTTTTCGTTGTAAGCCAACCGCAAAAACTGCGCATTGGAAACGCCGGGCACTTCGATGGGGTACTGGAAGGCCATGAACACGCCTTCGCGCGCGCGTTCATCGGGCGCCATCTCCAACAGATTTTTTCCTTCGTAAAGCACTTCGCCTTTAGTCACTTGATATGCAGGATGACCCGCCAGGACTTTCGCCAGCGTTGATTTTCCCGAACCGTTAGGTCCCATGATGGCGTGGATTTCACCCTTCCTGATCGTCAGGTTAATTCCCTTAAGAATTTCGTTGCCGTCGATGCCGGCGTGCAGGTTCTTGATCTCTAACACTTATGAATGCTCCTTATTGACTTTAAAGGACTCGGTGACACGGAGACGCGGCGACACGGGAAATGCTCACCGCGTCACCGCGTCTCACTATCGCCGCGTCTTCATCCGCTACCCGTGTCTCTCACCCGACGCTGCCTTCCAGCTTCAACCCCAGCAGACGTTGGGCTTCTACCGCAAACTCCATCGGCAGCTGCAGGAAAACGTCTTTACAAAATCCATTGATAATCAGCGAAACCGCATCTTCCTGCGAGATGCCGCGCTGCTGCAGGTAGAACAACTGTTCTTCACTGATCTTTGAAGTCGACGCCTCGTGCTCGACACTCGAAGTGTTGTTCATGACCTCGATGTACGGGAAAGTGTTCGCGCCGCAGTTTGAACCGATCAGCATCGAATCACACTGCGTGTAGTTGCGCGCGTCAGATGCCTTGGGCATCACTTTCACCAACCCGCGATAACTGTTGTTGGATTTCCCGGCGGCAATTCCCTTGGAAATAATTGTCGAGCGCGTGTTCTTGCCAAGATGGATCATCTTGGTTCCCGTATCGGCCTGTTGCGCATGGTTCGTCAGGGCCACAGAATAAAACTCACCGATCGAGTTATCGCCCTGCAAAATGCAGGAGGGATACTTCCAGGTGATTGCCGAACCGGTCTCAACCTGCGTCCACGAAATCTTCGAATTCCGGCCCGCGCATTTGCCGCGCTTGGTCACAAAATTGTAAATACCGCCAACGCCTTCTTCGTCGCCCGCATACCAGTTTTGCACTGTCGAATATTTGATCTGCGCGTCATCGAGTGCAATTAATTCCACTACGGCAGCGTGCAACTGGTTCTTATCAAACTTTGGCGCAGTACAGCCTTCGAGATAGGAAACGTACGAACCTTCCTCGGCGACGATCAACGTTCTTTCGAACTGTCCTGATTCTGAATTGTTGATGCGGAAGTAAGTCGACAGTTCCATCGGACAATGAACGCCCTTGGGAATAAAACAGAATGAACCGTCGGAAAACACTGCGCTATTTAACGCCGCAAAGAAATTGTCGTTGGTGGGGACAACTGAACCGAGGTACTTCTTCACCAGCTCTGGGTAGTCTTTAATTGCTTCGGTAAACGAACAGAAAATCACACCGTGCTTCTTCAGCTTTTCTTTATAGGTGGTCGCGACGGAGACGGAATCAAAAACCGCGTCGACCGCAACGTTGGCAAGTTGTTTCTGTTCAGTCAGCGGAATGCCAAGCTTTTCAAAAGTGCGCAACAGTTCCGGATCGACTTCATCCAGACTGGCCTTCTTCGCTTTTTGCTTGGGCGCGCTGTAATAGATCACGTCCTGATAGTTGATGTCCGGATACGAAATGTTTGGCCAGTGCTTCGGCTCGGTCATAGTCAACCAATGACGATAGGCCTTCAGACGAAACTCCAACATCCACTCAGGCTCGTTCTTCTTCTCAACGATCAGACGAATCGTATCTTCCGTCAGCCCGCGTGGAATCATGTCCGATTCAATGTCGGTGACGAAACCGTACTTGTATTCCTGCTTACTTAAAATTTCTGCTGTGCTCATCTGTTATTAGTCCGCAACCTTTGGTCTGTAACCTAAACTTGGACGTGACTCGACGGAGTCTTTTGTTTTGCACCCTGGATTTGGTGCAACACCGCGTCAACGTTTGCTTCAGAACCTAGCAACTGCGACAGCGTGATCTCTGACAACGCGTTGTCAACGATCTGATGCAACTCCACAATCACTGGCCTGATACCGCAATCGCCCGTGTGCACGCAGGAGTCCAACACTCCCGCGTAACTCTTACAATGCGTTTCGACGCTTTCGTCGTCCAAAACGCTAATCACTTCGTTGAGATGGATAACTGATGCCGGGCGCGCCAGACGGTAACCACCCTTGATGCCACGCTGCGATTGCACCAGCCCGGCCTTGTTCAAAATCCACATCAGCTTGCCCGCGTTCGCTACGGAAATCCCCTCGAGCCGCGCAATCTGCGACAGCGTTAACGACTCGTCCTGGGCATCGGCGCGCGCCAATTGGAGCAGGCAGCGCAACCCATATTCTTCCTGTGCCGAAATCTTCATTTAGTTCAACCGGGTGATCAATCACCCCTTACCAATGCTTTATGGCTGGCAGTCTAACTAATCATTACTTTTAAGTCAACTTTAGAGAGACCGGCAGTTTTGAAGCGTTTGCACCTGTTTTTGTGGCTTAGTTAAAGCGTGAAGTTGAAATCGATGTAGCCGTTAAGGCGGGCTGGACGACCCTCGATGGAGACGGATTGAAATAGCCATTGCCGGGCCGCTTCTTCCGCAGCCTGTCTAAGCAACACTGGGCCTTCGGACTTGGAAATCGCGATGACCTTGCCGCCTTCGACGATTACATAGACTCTGACCAAACCAGTCGAGCCGGAAGACTTGGCAATCGGGGGATAACGCGGCACCACCTTCCTGGTGGCAAAAGCAGTCAGCGAACCAGCCTCGTTGTCCGATGTTTCAGCAGGCTTGTCTGCCGCCGCGGACGCAGGATTAGCAACGACGGCAGAGGAGACGGGCTGCTGTAAATTTCGTTCGGCGTGTGCATCGCTCTTCTCACGTGCTGGTGTGTCAGCGTTGGAATCAGCCGGCCGCTTGGTCGAATAAGGTGAAGGCGACGCAGGATTGCCGGATGGTTTCTTGCCCGGTCGCAGCGGCGGGATGCCACCGAGCGACGCAATTTGCGTTTGTGACGAAGCAAGCGATTCGCGAGCAGCGGCGTAGTCAGTTTCCCACTTAGCCTGGTCCTCGGCGCTAGTCGCCAACGACAAACGCAGTCCGAGCACATCTTCCAGCAGCGACAGTGAATCGTAAGCTCTGCGAGAATCTGAGATGTCCCGCGCCTGGTAAATCATACGTTCCAGCAGCGATCGCAAACGAGTCAAATCTGCTTCTACTTCTGCAGGCAAAGTTGCTGATGCGGTGCTAATACCAAAATTTCTGTAACGCGCCAAGTGTGAGCGGGTGCCATTGACTGCCTGACCGGCTAGTGCGAAGTAGGTGCCCAGCGACTCGTCCTTTTGCGCACCACGCGCCTGGAAGGTTTCTTCGAGCAATGCTTCAGCCCTGCCGTAGTTACCGTCCTCCAGATACACGCTCATCAACATTATCGAGGTGATGTTGCGAACGGAATCGTCTTTGACTGCACCGCGAACGGATTCAAGTTCACTGGCAGCGATGTCGAGACGATGCGCGGCAATCAAGGCGCGCGCCCGCGTAATGCGCGTCTGAATCGCAGCCGCCGCGCGGTCGGCCTCCACTTGCGATTTATCAGGTTCTGCCGCGGGTGGTGTAGTTGCAGAATCGGTAGAAGTTTTTACTTCCTCAGTCGGGGACGGCGCTGGTGCAGCAGGAGTTTGCGCAGCACCCTCCGCGCCGAATGAAGCTAATAGCGCGGAGAGCAGGAAAACTTGTAGATAAAGACGTATTAACCGGGACGATATAAAAAGATTCACTAAGGTTCACTCCTAACAAATGCAAAAGCGAGCATAATGCTCGCTTAGGCGTTAACTTAGTTTGGGGCTTTATTATGATTTGAGATCGCTATTGATGCAAGAGCACACGGGAAGCGGGTGCCTAATTTTGGGTCCTTGTAACGCAAACTGTTAGTTTGCAATCATGTGGAATAGCACGAATTAAGGAGTAAGCGAGCCGCCCAGACTCTTGCTGATCTTTTCGCGGAACATACGCGCTTCTGCTTTGATCGCGGTTTCGTCGAGCGTGAGCAGGCGTCGATCGCGCATCACGATTCGACCGTTGATGATCACCGTCTCCACGTCTGAAGCCTTGGTTGCATAAACGAGATCGGAGTAGATGTTGTAGACGGGAATCTGGTTGAGCGAATCGCGGTTGACGATTACCAGGTCGGCACGCTTCCCTTTTTCCAGCGAGCCAATTTCTTTCTCCAGATGCAACGCGCGCGCGCCACTGATAGTCGCCAACTCAAAAGCTTCCAGCGCGGTCATCACTTTGGGATCGTTGCTGATCAGCTTGTGCAGTTTGGCTGCCGTATCCATCTCTTCCCACATGTTCAGGTCGTTGTTGGAAGCAGCTCCGTCAGTTCCCAGACCAACCCGTAATCCGTCAGCCAGCATTTTCGGCACCGGCGCCACGCCGGATGCCAGTTTCATGTTCGACTGCGGATTGTGCACCACCCCTACACCGATCCGTTTGAGAATCGCGATCTCGCCGTCATTTGGCCAAACCATGTGTGCTGCGATAACACGATCGCTGAGGAAACCAATGCGTGAAAGGTAGTCAACCGGACTGGCGCCTTTCGCTTTAATGCTGTCGTCGACTTCCCTTTTTGTTTCCGAGATATGCGTAACGATGGGCGCGCCCGTGCGATCAGAAAATGCGCGCACTGCCTTTAGATGTTCTTCTGAAACGGTATAGGGCGCATGTGGCGCGATCGCGGGAACGATTAACTCATTGCCTTTCCACTTTTGAACGAAGCGCTCAACATAAGCCATTGCCTCGGCGTTTGTTTTGTTGTCAGCGACGGGAAAATCGATAACTGTTTCGCCGAGCACGCCGCGTACGCCCGCTTTGGCGGTCTCATCGGCGATCGCGTCTTCGAAGTAGTACATGTCGCAGTAGGTGGTTGTGCCTCCGCGAATCATTTCGGCGAGACCCAGCCTCGTTCCGGCGCGCACAAAATCTTCGGTGACGTTCTTTGCTTCAGCCGGGAAGATGTACTTCGTCAACCACTCCTGCAGGTCCAGATCGTCTGCGAGGCCGCGGAAGAGCGTCATCGGAATGTGCGTATGACCATTGATGAGGCCGGGAATAATAACCTTGCCGGTGGCGTCAACCGTTTGTGTCGCCGTGTAAAGCCTGGCAAGGTCATGACGCGAACCGGCGGCTACCACTCGCCCGTGATCGATGGCGATGGCTGCGTCTGCAATGACGCGGCGGTCCTTGTCCATCGTAACCAGCGTGCCGTTGAGCACGAGAAGATCCACTCGCTTCATGCGCTCTCCTTTACTTCGTTGAGCAGCTGCCGGAAACACAGCCGCGACAAGCATGGTAGCCAAAGCGACGACGATGAGAAGTTTTTTGAACATGGTCAGATGAGCTTCGAGTTTTTTGGGTCCGGGGTCCGTTTTTTTTTCGTATCTTCGGTTCGGTAATTTCGTGGATTCGGTTCTAAACAAAAACGAAACTACACGAAAGTACTCAATCTTTCACCGGTTCGTTCGAACCTTTGAGGAAGCGCGCATCAAACGCCCGTGGCAGCAGTTCTTTTATCGAAACCACTTGCGTCTCGCCTTTAAGATTGGCGAGTACTATCGTCGCGTGTTTGCAAAACTCCCAGATGATCTGCCGGCAAGTTCCACAGGGAGGCGTCAACGTAGCAGTGTCGGCGACTATCGCAAGTTCGACAAAATCTCGTTCACCTTCAGAGAGCGCTTTCCAAATAGCGACGCGTTCACCGCAAACGGTCAGACCGTAACTGGCGCTCTCGATGTTGCAGCCGCTGTAGACTTTTCCTTCAGCCGTTTTCACTGCGGCGCCAACCAGAAAACTCGAGAATGGCGCGATGGATTGCAGCCGCGCGGCCGTCGCTGCTTGAATTAACTGCTGTAAACTTTCTTCGCTCAAGACTGACCTCCCACCGGGGTCAGTGCACTGGCCAACCGCTCCCGAATTTTTCCGCTAATCAAATCTATACTCACTAAATTATGACCACCTTCCGGAATAATTACGTCTGCATAACGTTTTGAGGGCTCCACAAACTGCATGTGCATCGGCCGCACATTTGCCAGGTACTGTTCAATAACCGACTCGACTGTCCGCCCGCGCTCGGCGATGTCACGCCGCAGACGACGAATAAAGCGAATGTCGTCTGGCGTGTCCACAAAGACTTTAATATCCAACTGTTCGAGCAAGCGTGGATCGGCAAAAATCAGGATGCCTTCGACGATTACGATTGGCTTCGGCTCAACCGCGCGCGTCTCGTTCAAACGCGAGTGCGTGCGGAAGTCATAGATCGGCAGTTCAATTGGTTCGCCGGCTTTGAGGCGCCTAATGTGATTGACCAGGAGATCGTTGTCGAGTGCGTCAGGGTGGTCGAAGTTTGCGAGCTGACGATAGTCGAGGGGTAGGTCTTTGAGATTTCTATAGTAAGAATCCTGCTGAATGAAGACGACCTCGCCCGCCTTAACCGTTTCCAGAATTCGGTTTGCTACAGTCGTTTTGCCCGACCCGGTTCCTCCGCAAATGCCGATGATTAGACTCACGATACGCTTCTTAACGGTTCAAATATCTACTTAGGAATTCGCGCGATTAAACGCCGCAAGAGCAAAGTAAAACTCTCTCTTACTTTCTGGCCCGTCTCCATCACTTCTTCGTGGTTAATGGGATTCTCACTGATGCCGGCAGCCATGTTGGTAATACACGAAAGACCCAGAACCTTCATACCCATGTGCCGCGCCACAATCGCCTCGGGCACAGTGCTCATGCCGACGGCGTCGGCGCCTAAGCCACGAAGCAGGTGAATCTCCGCCGGCGTCTCATAGTTTGGACCAGCCAGCGCTGCATAGATACCGCGACGCGCTGAAATACCGAGGGCCCGCGCTTCATCAGCGGCAATCTCCTGCAACTCGCGCGCGTAAACTTCCGTCATGTCGGGAAAACGTGGGCCGAAACGATCCTCGTTACGCCCGCGCAGTGGACTGACACCCATCAAGTTCAAATGATCGCTGATGATCATCAGCGAGCCCTGGCTCAACTGCACGTCAATGCCACCCGCAGCGTTTGTCAGAATCAACGTGTCAATTCCCAGCAGCTTGAACGTACGAACCGGAAACGTCACCTCTTCCAGCGTGTAACCTTCGTAGTAGTGAACTCGTCCCTGCATTGCCAATACGGGAACATCGTCTACTTTTCCAATCACCAGCCTGCCGACGTGCCCTTGCGCCGTTGACGAAACAAAACCGGGAATCTCGCGGTACGGCAACGAAACGGAGTCGGCAAAGTCTTCGGCAAAACCGCCGAGGCCGCTCCCCAACACGATGGCGATGCGCGCGTCGATTGCCATACGTGCGCGAATTGTGCGCGCCGCATTCTCAACACGCGAATAGAGATCGGATAGGGCTGGTTCAACCATGGAACAAAAATAAAGTTTCAAGTTTCAAGTTTCAAGTTCGCGTAACTCTTCGTCGTTGGATGGAACTTGAAACTCGAAACTTGAAACTCGAAACTAACAGATTATCGCTCTTTTTGGTACGGAATTCCGAGCGCCCGCGGCGGACGCGATGAGCCGATGAAACCAGCGAGCACCACAATCGTCAAAACGTAAGGGACCATTTGAATAAACTGCACTGGAATATCGTCGCCGGAAGGAAGCTTCACCACACCTTGCATCTGGATCGAGATTGCTTCAGTCAAACCGAACAACAGGCAGGCCAGCAATGTTTGAAACGGTCGCCACTTGCCGAAGATTAACGCCGCGAGTGCGATAAAACCGCGGCCGGAAGTCATGTTGCGGGTAAACAGAGAAGACTGGCCGATTGAAAGATACGCGCCGCCAATTCCTGCTAACACTCCGGACAACAGCACACCCGCATATCTCATCGGCGCGACCTTTACGCCGGCAGCGTCGGCTGCCTCCGGGTTTTCACCAACGGCCCGCAGGCGCAAACCAAACGGAGTTTTGTAGAGAATGTACCAGGTCAACGGCACCATCACGATTGCGATAATGATTGGCAACGTGGGAATCAAGTGCTCCTTGGGAATTTGCGGAGTTGAACCCGACGACAAGAATAAGGCGCCGCTCAAAAACGCCGGCATGCCCAGCATCAGGATGTTTATCGCGGTCCCCGTCACCACCTGGTCTGCCTTGTAACGAATGCAAGCCAACGCGTGAATCGCCGCTATTAACATCCCCGCTAACATTCCCGCCACCAATCCGACATACGGATTTCCGACGGCATAGGTGACAGACGCCGCAGTAAAAGCACCGGCGAGCATCATGCCCTCAAGCGCGATGTTGATGACGCCCGATCTTTCCGAGAACAGACCGCCGAGCGCCGCCAGCACTAACGGCGTGGCTAAGCGGATGGTTGACCAGAACAGCGCGATCGAAAAAATTTCTGACATGGTTTGCCCCTGAAGTTTAGACTTTCGAACGCTTCAGCAAACTCCATTTCTCGAATGGCCCACGGAAGAATGCCTCCGCCGCCACAAACAAAATAATTACACCCTGCAGCACTTGCACAATGTCTTTAGTGACGTGCTCCGTAAACGCATCTACGGGAATGCCGCCACGCTGCAGTACTGCAAACAGCAGAGCCGCCAGAATGACTCCCACCGGATGATTTCGTCCCAGGAGTGCTACAGCGATACCTGTGTAGCCGTAATTATCAGAAAACCCATCGTAGTAGGTATAACGATGACCGAGCACTTCATTAACTCCGACCATTCCCGCCAGCGCGCCGGAAATTGTCATGGCAATCACGATCTGTTTGCGCACGGAAATGCCGCCATACTCAGCAGCGGTGGGATTGGATCCGGTAGAGCGCAGTTCGTAGCCCCACTTCGTGCGCCAGAGAAAAATGTAGACCAGACCGCAGCAAAGCAGGGCCAGGATGAAACCGACGTTCAAGGGAATATAGCTCGGCAAAAACGGCAGGAACTTCCCTAGCCTGGCAATGTGGGCATGCCAGCCAATCGGCGCACTTTGCATGATCGGATCGCCGGGAATTTTGTAGTGGTACTGAATGAAATAACTGACGAGCGCAACGGCCAGGAAGTTCAACATGATCGTGTTGATAACTTCATGCGAGCCGAAACGCGCTTTCAGGATTCCCGGAATCGCGCCCCAAACACCCCCAGCGACTATGGCTGCCAGAATGCAAAGTGGAATCAGCAACAATGCGGGAAGATTGGTGAACGACGAAATCGCCACCGTTCCATCCTGATTCGTGATGAGCACCCCACCAAACTTGATGCCCACCCAGGCGGTGGCAAACGCGGCGACGTATAACTGACCTTCAGCGCCGATATTGAGCAGACCGCAACGAAACGCGACCATCACCGCCAGGCCCGTGAAGATCAGCGGCGTGGCATAGAACAACGTGTAGCCAATCCCGACCGGCCACGAAAAGGCGCTTCCGAAAAGCAAACGGTAGGTCTGGATCGGGTTGTCACCAATAATAAGAATGAGTATCCCGCCGACGATGAAGGCCGCGGCAACGGCAATTAGCGGAAACAGAAGTTCGCGTAAGAGTTTCATTAGATTTGTTCTTGGTACTTTGTTCTGTGTACTTTGATCTTCTTCAGCACGTAACCGCAGTTAGGTTGAAAACCGAACTTCCTCAAAGTACAAAGCTCAAAGAACAAAGTTCGAGAAAACGATTCGGCAATTGGCAGTCGGCAACCGGAAATCTTAATGTCCCCGCGTCATCAACAACCCAATCTCTTCAGTCGTCGCCACCTTGGGATCGACTTCGCCGACAATTCGACCTTCGTGGATAATCAATAAGCGATCCGATAAAGAGGTTACTTCTTCGAGTTCCGCAGAAACCAACAACACCGCGCAACCAGCATCGCGCAAACTAACCAGCTTTCGATGGATAAACTCGATAGCGCCGATGTCGACGCCGCGTGTTGGCTGCGACACCAGCAAGAGCCTGGGCTCAACCTTAAACTCGCGACCAATAATCAACTTCTGCTGATTTCCGCCTGACAACGCACGTGCCGGCAGAGTTGCGTCTGCTGGTCTTACATCAAAACCCTCAATAATGTCGTGCGCCCGCTGGTCGATCGCTGGGATGTCCAGCATCACCTCGGCGAAATTTACGATCGGTCTGCGGTAGTGCACACCAAGAATCGAGTTCTCCGCGAGATCAAATTCCAGCAGCAGACCGCGGCGGTGTCGATCTTCGGGAATGTGGGCGATGCCCAACTCGCGCCGGATACGAGCGCCGGAATTTGTGATGTCTTTGCCCTCAAAGACAATCTTCCCGGAAAGCATTGACGGCGCCACGAGGCCGGCCAGTGCTTCAATCAGCTCGGTCTGGCCGTTCCCTTCCACGCCCGCAATACCCAGAATTTCGCCCTTGCGCACTTCAAACGAAACACCATCGAGTCGCTTACCGCCCGTCTTCGTAGTGATGGAAAGATTTTGAACTGCCAACTCAGCCGCCCCGGGCTTCGCATCAGGCTTATCAACTCGCAGGAGTACATCGCGGCCGACCATCAGCCGGGCCAACTCCGCGGCGTTTGTCTCGCTTGTCTTCACCCGACCAACAACTTTCCCGTCGCGCATGACGGTGACGTCGTCGGAGATCGCCAGAACTTCCGCCAACTTGTGCGTGATGATGACGACGGTCTTGCCCTGCTCTCGCATGCGACGGAGAATCGCAAAAAACTCATCGACCTCTTGCGGCGTCAGCACCGCGGTGGGCTCGTCAAGAATCAACAGCCGCGCGCGACGGTACAGGGCTTTAAGCAGTTCCACTCTTTGCTGTTGACCGACTGAAAGAGTCTCGACAACGGCATTGGGATTGACCGCCAGCTTGAACTCTTCCGAGAGCTTGCGAATTTCTGCGCTCGCGGTGCTGAGATCAAGCGCAGCCGGATTGCCGGGCTCGGCGCCGAGGACGATGTTTTCCGCCACCGTCATCGTGTCGACCAGCATGAAGTGCTGATGGACCATGCCGATGCCTAAGGCGATCGCGTCGTGCGGGGTGGAGATGTTGCGCGGTCGACCGTCAACCAGAATCTCGCCATCGTCAGCCGTGTAAAAACCGTAAGCGATGCGCATAACGGTCGACTTGCCGGCGCCGTTCTCACCCACGATGGCGTGAATCGTTCCTGGCTCAACCTTGATGTTGATCTTGTCGTTCGCCAGGACGTTGCCGAAGCGTTTGGTTATGTTCCGTAACTCGATCACTTGGTTTGGTTTTAGGACTTTGGTCTTTGGTCTTTGGTCTTTGTTTTAGTGATCGGTAGCTATTGCTCGTCGTCGATTCTCAAGCGACCCGATTGAGCGCAAATACGCGTTAAGTTTTTACTTCCCCATCAAATCCGGCACCTTAATCTGTCCAGCAATAATCTTCTTCTTCGCTTCTTCCACTTGCTGGATCATTTCCGGAGTGATGAGCGACTTGTTGTTTTCGTCCAGCGCATAACCGACGCCGTCCTCATTGAGTCCGTAGACGTGGAAGCCAGCCTGGAACTTGCCGGTCACAACATCCTGAATAATTGCGTAGACGGAGTTGTCGACCCGCTTCACCATGCTGGTCAGCACAAACCCCGGCTTGACCATGTTCTGGTTTGAGTCAACGCCGATCACGAAGTGTGTCGCGCGACCGTTTTGCGTGCCGGCTTGCTCGACGGCGTCGAACGCACCCAGACCAGAATTTCCGGCCGCGGTAAATATCACATCGGCGCCTTTGCTGATTTGCGCGAGGGCAATTTCTTTGCCCTTGCCCGGATTGTTCCAGGCGCCGTCAGTCACACCGACGTAGTTGGGAATCACACGGATGTTCGGGTTGACGGCGCGGGCGCCTTCTTCATAGCCACCCTTGAAGCGATGTATCAGACCGATGTCCATGCCGCCCAGAAAACCAATCGTGCCGGTCTTACTGGCCTTCGCCGCTAACATGCCCACGAGGTACGAACCCTCATGCTCCTTGAATACCAGCGACGCAACGTTTGGTAAGTTGCTGACACCATCAACGATCGCGAAGCGAATATTCGGATAGTCTTTAGCGACCAACTCAATGATCGGAGTTTGGGCAAAGCCAATGCCGATGATCAGATCGTAATTTCTCTCGGCAAACGCGCGCATCGCGGGCTCGATCGAAGTGGGATTGCCAGGCTCGATATCGCGCAGAACAATATTAAGTGCTGGCTTGCCACAACTGGTCCGGTTTGGCCAGTTGCCGGTTTCAGCGCAGCGGGCGCCGTTCCAGGCGGCGGCATTAAATGAGCGGTCGTCTTTGCCGCCGATATCAAAAACAATGCCGACGCGAATCTTCGACGGGTCGTCAGCAGCGCCGTAACTACTGTTGTTGCATCCGGTACTGACGAAGGCCAGTAGGCAAACAGCGATGAGCGTCAGGCAGATTGCGTATTTCATTCGTTTATTACTTCTTTCATCAAAACCGGCACGTCACTCGGCGGGGAGTCGCTAATTTCATAGGCGCTTTGAATGCGTTGGGCCGCTTCCCTTGCTTTCGCTTCATCCCGGCAATAGACCACGCCGATCGCCGCATCACCGCCTACTCGATCACCAATTCTGGCTTCGGCGATGAACCCGACCGTAGGATCAATCAGATCGTCAATGCGCACGCGGCCTCCCCCAATCGAGGCAATCGCGTGACCAATCTCCGCAGTATTAACTTTGTTGACGAAACCGGAACGCGGGGATTCTACCTTAAACGATTCTGCGACCAAAGGAAGAAAACTCGCCGGATCGTCACAAACACGAGGCTCTCCACCCTGGGCCGACACATTCTGCCGGAAGCACTCGAGCGCTTGTCCTGAGGTCAATGTTTTCTGCAGGCGTTCGCGCGCAGCCTCGAGCGAATCGTCGACGTTCGACAGCACCAACATGTGCGCCGAAAGCTCGAGGGATAAATCGAGTACGGGTTGCGCGTATTCAGTGCCCTCGCCACGCAGCAGCTCGATGCATTCTTTGACTTCCAGAGAATTGCCGACCGCCTGGCCCAACGGCTGATTCATGTCCGTCAACAGGGCGCGCGTGCGAATACCGCAAGCGTTGCCGGTTTTCACGAGTGCGTGTGCCAGCGCCAGGGCGCGTTCTTCTTCACGCATGAACGCGCCTGACCCAACTTTCACATCAATCACCATGGCGTCGAGTCCAGCGGCACCCTTCTTCGAAATGATTGAGGCAACGATGAGCGGAATAGCTTCGACGGTGGACGTCGCGTCGCGCAGCGCGTACATCTTCTTGTCCGCCGGCGCCAGTTCCGCAGTTTGTCCCGACATTGCGTAGCCAACTGTTTTGAGTACCCGCTCAAAATCTTCGGCACTCAGATCGACGCGATAACCGGGGATGGATTCGAGCTTGTCGAGCGTGCCGCCGGTGTGTCCCAGCCCCCGACCGGAAATCATCGGCACACAAATACCGCAGGCCGCCACCATCGGCGCGATCAGCAGCGAGGTTTTGTCACCAACGCCGCCGGTGGAATGTTTGTCGGCCTTGGGTTTTGCGATGTCGGAGAAGTCGAGCGTGTTACCGGAGTGCAACATGGCGTCCGTGAGGATTTCCTGCTCGGCGTCGTTCATGCCGTTCAGGTAAACCGCCATCAGGAGGGCGCTGATTTGGTAATCGGCGATGGTCCCGCGCGTCACGCCTTCGATGAAAAAAACTATCTCATCGCGTGAAAGCTCATGACCATCGCGCTTTTTCCGGATAACATCCTGCGGTCTCAATAGTTGTTCCTCACCTCACGTTGTCTACGATGTTGGGGGGGTCGTGTTTTTCGTGTTCTTTGGTTCGTATGAGTTCGCGGACCTGCGCTCTTTATCAAACAAAGACGGATCCACTAACCAACACGAAACAAAAGCCGAGATCACACGAAAAGTGCCGTTCGCGCTAAGATTCCAGTAGCACCACAGCCTGTGCGGAAACAGCCAATCCCTGCCCGACGGCATCGAGCCCTTCACCAGACTTTGCCTTAACGCTCACGCAAGAAGCATCTACACCCAAAACTTCCGCCATCTTGTCACGCATCGCTGCGATGTATGGACGCAGGCGTGGCGACTCCAGCATCACCGTTGTATCAACATTTACCACCCGAAGCCCACGCTCACGCGCCAACCACACGACCCGCGCCAGCAACTTCAAACTCTCAACATCCTTCCACTGCGGATCGCTGTCCGGGAAGTGAACGCCAATGTCACCCTCGCACAGTGCGCCCAGGATCGCATCCGCCAAAGCATGCAGAAGCGCGTCAGCGTCAGAATGACCATCACCACCGAGTTCGGCAGGAACATGGACGCCCCCGAGCATGAGCGGTCGTCCCGCTGCGAGTTTGTGCGTGTCGCTACCGATGCCGATTCGAAACATGGAGAATCAGTGGGCGGTCGGCAGTGGGCAGTGGGCAGTAAACAGTCGGGAGTCTCCAGTCGCCGGTACACAGTCGGCAGAAGCAAGTTCCCAAGAGTAGTAGTCCTTACCGTCATGCATACGCTGTTTCCTGCCTTCCGCCTTCTGCCCACTGCTCACTGCCGAGTGCCGGCTACCCTCAACATCGCTTCCGCGATTGCCAAGTCTTCCACCCGTGTAATCTTGATGTTCCGCGGGCTGCCCTCGACTACGACAATTTTTTCGCCCAGCCGCTCAACCAGTGAACTCTCGTCGGTCAAGGTTGGATCGAGAACATCAACGGCACGGTAAGCCCGCGTTAGTAACTCATAAGAAAAGCATTGCGGCGTCAGCGCGTTCCGCAACTGAAGGCGATCGAGCGTCTTTTCTACCACTCCATCCCTGACCTCCTTCACGGTATCGACGCCGGTGGAAACCAGAATGGCGGCGCCACTGACTTTGGCAGCTTCGACAGTTCGCGTGATCTCGGCGACCGTTACAAACGGTCGCACCCCGTCATGCACCGCAACGATCTCAGTCCATTCGTCTGCCGCCTGCAACCCATGAAGAACGGATTGCGCTCGGGTCGTGCCGCCGACCACCGCTTTAGACTTTTTGGAAAGACCAAATTTTCTTTGAAGAGAAAGAAAACCCTCGATCTCATCCGCCCCAAGAACAGTAATGATTTCGTGAATGACATCACACTGCTCGAAGGCTTTGAGCGTGTGAACAATGATAGGAGTGCCGGCTAACTCTAAAAACTGCTTCGGCCGCTTGCCCGCCATCCGCTGGCCTTGCCCGGCGGCGGCGATGATTGCGACGTTCATATTCAAAGAGACGGTTGACGGGCGCCCGTCGACCGAGAAATTGCGTTCATCTTCGGTCAGCCGTCACCCGTCGTCGGTCAGTCTAGGATTCTGTAATTGGCTCGGCGTCAGCAATGCGAACGGGCACCGGTCCAGACCTCGTGTCGCGAGGCGGTCGGCGAGCAGATCCGTTGATACGATGTTCACCACTGTTCGCACCGTTCTCAGCCTCTTCCCAGAGCCGACCAAAAATCATCTTGCCGGCCGTTGTTTGCAGGACGCTCGTGACCGCGATGTCGGCGTTCTTTCCGATTAACTTGCGCGCGTTGTCCACGACAACCATGGTGCCATCATCGAGGTAGGCCACGCCCTGGTTGTATTCCTTGCCTTCTTTGAGAATGAAGACGCGCATCGCTTCGCCAGGAAGCACTACCGGCTTGAGCGCATTAGCCAGCTCGTTGATATTGAGTACGCTGACGCCGCGCAACTGCGACACCTTGTTTAGATTGAAGTCGTTCGTAACGATCACGGCGTCGAGTTGTTTGCCCAGCTCGATCAGTTTCAGATCAACTTCGCGTACCGCAGGAAAATCAGTTTCGACAATTTGAATATCGAGCGAACTGTTGTTCTGCAAACGGTTCAACATGTCGAGACCGCGCCGGCCTCTTTGTCTTTTGGACGAGTCAGGCGAATCAGCAACTTGCTGCAACTCGCGCAGGATGAATTGCGGAATGATCAGAGAGCCGGTTAGAAATCCCGTTTCGGCAACGTCGGCGATGCGCCCATCGATAATGACTGACGTATCGAGGATTTTCAGATCGCGACGCGATGCCTTATCGGTGAGGATTCCGCCCAGAGCCGAGAGTTCGAGGTAATCACCTTTGGCCGCGCCAACCATCAGGCCCACGTAAGCCATGAAGAACGTGAGCGTCAGGGTGACATAAGTCTTCACCTCGTGTGCCAGTGATTCCTGCCGGCTGATCAGTGAGCCAATTAGGAAGGCACCGATGATCCCCAGAATAGAGCCGACGGCCGCGCCAATCAGAGTCTTCAGTGACGCGCGACGGATCCGGCGTTCAAAGAAAATTATGCAAACGGCGATTGCGGCGCCGGCGGCGGCAGAGATCCACGCATCCGAAATCCACGCGACGCTGCCCTTGATAGGTTCGAGGAAGTATCCGGAGGCAACGAGAATTCCAGCAAAAATAAATCGGATAATGACGATATCCGTATGCATGACGCCCGAATCTTAACACGGCGTTACGGAACCGTCACGAAAAGAAAAGGCATTAAAGGGGAAGGGGTAATGGGGAAAGGGGGAATACGCTTCCCCCTTTTGTCCACGGCACCGTTTCTTACCGGTAGTCTGGATAAGTTATGACCGCGCTAAAGCTGCCACTGTTGTCGCTGTAGTTATCGTCATTCACCATCAAATACAGCCGTCCATCAGCAGGGACTGTGAGCGTAGCCTGCGGGCCGACCAGGAAGAACTGGGAAGCCTGACCATTCGCCTGCAATATGTAACCGACCAACGCCCCCACGCCTGCAGTCGGTACGGGATACTGCGTCGCCCCAAACACCGCGCCGGCGCCAACGCGTCCACCCTCGGGCGAAACTACTCCCGCGCGTCTACCCGCCGTCACGTTTCCTGAAGCGGTGATTGTTATCTGATCGCCTGAACGCAAGTCGATACCGGTAGCAACGCCGCGCGACTGGTTGCCCGGAACGTCGATGGTTCTTTCGAGCGTCCGATTGTTTCGTCTACCACTACCGCCGCCGCCAGTTGAGCCACCAGTTCGTGAACGGGTGGGGGCCGGCGAGTTGCCGTTGTCAGTCGGATAACCAAACGGATCATTGTTGTCATCCTGGTTGCGTGAGTCATCAGCTCGCGTCATCGCAGTTAGATCAATCTCTTTGCGGATACGAGTATTGAACGCGCCGCGCGCATCAACGTAGGAACCACGATTGACGGTTAAGTAAAGACGACCATCTCGATCGGCAACCAACTCTCGCGATGCGCCAATTTCGACGATAGGCGAATTGTAATCGTTACCGATTACGCCAATCAGTTCGCCTTCCGCGGCGCGTGGCAGCGGCGCGTTAGGATCTGTCGTGCTCAGTCCCGCCGGTGTGATTCGGCTGCGACCAGCGTAAATCGTTCCCGTTGCATCTACCCGCAAACGCTCGTTACGTCTTACGTCGACACCAGAATCGATCCAGTTTGAACTGAGTGTGACGTCGACCGTTCGCGTCTGGTAGCGGGCATCGTCGATTGAACGCCCATCGATCTCAACGCGGTCGATATCACGCGGGCGCAGAAAAATGACTTCACCGGCTCTGATTGTGCGCGTGGCGCCGCTGCTGTTGGTCTGAGTGCGGTTGTTTCCGCCAGCAATCGAAATGGTTGCGTCGCGGGAGACCTCAACGGCGAAGCGGCCGTTGATGAAGCCAAGTACTCTTCCCTGCAACGTGGTGCCGCCACGCAGGTAGATCGTGTCGGCAGCCGCCAGTGAAAAGGAGCCCAGAATAATCAGCAAGACTAATACTATTTTTTTCATCATCGTTTCCTTATGTAGTGTTCTCGCAGTCTTAATGACTGACTTAGGTATCTAGTTGCTTTGAGAGTCGAAACGTCGGGAGAGCCCCTAAACTCGGGAAACGTAACTTGTCTGTTGGGAACTGTTCGAAGGGTACACTGAAGACGGGCACGCGACAAGTGAGCCCCTCAAGCTCGAATTGCAAAAAAGCTAGTAAGGACCCACACAAGAAAGATTGGAACGCCCTGATGACGACGCGTCCAAAGGCCGTTAAAACGGCTGGCCTAACAGCCCGGCGGGCTAGCCGCCTGAAGGCGGCATGTGTGCTTCAGCAGATGTTAATTAGATTGAACCCAGTTTCCTTATTTTACGGCATCGCCGGTGGTGGCTTCAAAGTGATCGCGGGCACGTTCTGGTCGCGGACCACCTGGTTGAATGCTGGAACATCCGTCTTGATGATTTCTGTCAATCTTGCCAGTTGCGCATCAATCTGCACCACTAACTCATCGTAGACCGCGTACGACTGATCCGTCGGTGCAGCGTCCGCGCTTTGCACAACGCCAGCCAGCGCCGCAAGTTTGTTGTTCAACCGGATTGGATAGTTGAGCGGATCCTGGCTGCTTTGGTTCTTCGTCTGATACAGCGCTTCTTCCACACTGGTCAGGTTTTTCTTAAGCGTGACTGCCGCAGCGTTGATCGCTTTGTAACTCGGCTGGCCGGCAACGCGTTTCAAAAGATCATCCACTTGCTTGCGCACGTCGCGAATCTGAATGATTGCGTTGTGCGTTTCTGAGACCTTGTCGCGAATCTTCAAACCCAACTCCACCTGCTTCGCAAAATCCGCTGCCGGTATCGTCACACGCGGATCCGCTTTGACTTCAAAACTCTCAGTCATCGTTTTCCCGTCTACAGTTAACCTTACTTGATAACTGCCGGGCGCGACGCGTGGGCCACGCATCTCCCCTGACCAAAGAATCAGCCCGGGGAAGCGAACCGCGTCGGCGTAGCGCAAGTCCCAAACAAACCGGTTCAAGCCAACATCAGTTGTGACGCGCGCCGCCCTTGCTGGTCCAAAGCCTTCCGACTCTTCACCTGAAGGTGCTGCCGGTTCCTGCGTGGGTGTCGTCACTTGCGCGACGCCCGGCGTCGGTGTTGGAGATGCCTGTGGACCTGCTGCCGGCGATGCCGCCGGCGAGGGCTTTGGTGCAGCTTCGGGCTTTGGCGCCCTCGCCGTGAACTTTGAATCGACTTCCCTGCACTATCGAGAAACTCGAGCACGACATCTGTAGTCGGCTTCGACTTCAACGAGTAATAGACGACCGCGCCGTTTTGCGGATTGCGCCCGATGGTGGCGGTCGGTGGCAGCTGCGGACTGGCGCCATCCGTACGGTAAGGATTCTCGGGACGAAACAGTTTCGTTTCTCTGACCGCAGCGAAACCACCGGCATCCATCAACTGGTGCACCAGCGGTAGGTCGTCGAGGATGTAGAACGACCGGCCCTGAGTTGCGACCACCAAATCCTGCTCACGCTTCTGCACGATGAGATCGGTGATCGGCACGACCGGCAGGTTGAACTGCATCGACTGCCACGTGCCACCATCGTTGAAAGAAACATACATCCCGGTCTCGGTACCCGCGTAAAGCAATCCACGCTTGTTTGGGTCCTCGCGAATCACGCGCGTGAACGCGGTATCCGGAATTCCGCTGGTGATCTTCTTCCACGTCTTGCCGTAGTCGCTCGTCTTGTAGAGATACGGGTGGTTGTCGTCCCACTTGTACATCGTCGCGGCTACATAAGCGGTGGCAGGATCATGCGGCGAAGCTTCAATCGAATTGATCTGGATCCACTCCGGCATCAGATTTTTTCTGGGCGTTACGTTCTCCCAGTTTTTCCCGCCGTCTCTGGTCACATGCACCAAACCATCATCAGAGCCTGCCCAGATCACTCCTTGCTGAACTGGCGATTCCATCACCGTAAAGATCGTGCAGTAGTACTCAACGCTCGTGTTGTCTTTGGTAATCGGGCCGCCGGACGGGCCTTGCTTTGATTTATCGTTTCGCGTGAGATCAGGGCTGACGACTTCCCACGTTTGTCCTTCGTTCATTGAGCGAAACAACACGTTGCCCGCGGTGTAAAGAGTGTTTGCGTCGTGCGGCGAAAACAGGATTGGGAAATTCCACTGAAAGCGATACTTCAAAACATCAGCGCCCGCGCCCATCGGATTGTTTGGATAAGGTGAAACGTCACGCAGTTGACCCGTGCGATGATCCTGTCGCGTGATCAGGCCGCCGTAGGAACCAGAAAAAACTATCTGCGAGTCTTTAGGCGACGGTGCAATCCAGCCAGACTCGCCACCACCCACGTCGTACCAATCACTGGTAGTGATTCCAAAGTCAGTGGTCCGACTGGCGATTCTGACTGTGGAGTTGTCCTGCTGCGCGCCATAAATGTGATAGGGGAAATCACTGTCCACCGCTACTCGATAGAATTGCGCGGTCGCTTGGTCCTGTTCCGTCCAACTCTTGCCGCCGTTGAAGGAAACATTGGCGCCGCCGTCGTTGCTATTGATCATGCGACCGGGATCGTCAGACGCGATCCAGAGATCGTGATTGTCGCCGTGGGGTACGGCGATGCCGCTGAATGTTCTCCCGGCGTCGTTTGATCTGTAGAAACCGGTGTTGATGACGTACACGGTGTCAGCATTCCTGGGGTCGGCGTAAATGCGCGTGTAGTACCAGGCGCGCTGCCGCAGGTTTCGTTGCTCGTTAGTTTTCGCCCAGGTCTTTCCTGCGTCGTCGGAACGAAAAACGCCGCCGTCTTCTGCTTCAATAATTGCCCAGAGCCGATCCGGATTTGCAGCCGACACCGTGAGGCCGACAATGCCAATCGTGCTTTTCGGTAAACCGGGATTCCGTGTTATCTCGGTCCAGGTGTCGCCGCCGTCAGTCGATTTGAAAATTCCACTACCAGGGCCGCCGCTCTCGAGCGTCCAGGGTTTTCGATAAACTTCCCACAGACCAGCGTAGAGAATATTTGCGTTTGCAGGATCGATTACCAGGTCGCAGGCTCCCGCGCGATCGTTGCGATAAAGAATTTTTTGCCATGTCTTGCCGCCGTCTTTTGAACGGAATACGCCGCGATCGCTGTTGAAACCCCACGTATGTCCCTGCGCCGCGACGTAAACGATGTCTGGATTTTTCGGATGAACGCGAATGCGCGAGATCTGGCGCGTGTCTTCTAGTCCGACGCGTTTCCAGGTCTTGCCGGCGTCAGTCGACTTGTACACACCGTCGCCATGCGAGACGTTTCCGCGAATCGGTGACTCACCCATGCCTACGTAAATCGTGTTTGGATCCGAGTCAGACAAACCAATCGCGCCGACTGAGCCCGTGCCGAATACCGATCCGTCTGTGATCGGTTCCCAGTTGATACCGCCGTCAGTCGTTTTCCAAACTCCGCCGCCAGTGGCGCCGAAGTAGTAAACCATCGGCTGCGACGCGACGCCGGTTACCGCAGTTACACGCCCGCCGCGAAACGGACCGATCAATCGGTATTGGAGTGCCTTGAGCGGATCTGAATCTTTTTCGGGTGTTGGAGTTGGTGTTTGTTGTGCGTTGGCGTAATGCGCCAATGAAAAAACGGCAACGAGTAGTACCAACAAACAAAGCAAGCGACGGCGCATTGCGGGCGAAGAGTGCGACATAAGGTTGGCTCCTTAACTACGGCAACTGTGGGAATAAAAAGCGGAGCCGGATCATAACATGAATCGATACTCATGACGCGATCAGCGGTATAATAGGTAGTTGAAACGGCACGGAGAATTTCTATGGCGAAGACAAGCAGGGCGCGGCGTCGGTGTTTCGTCATACTTCCTTTCGCGGGGGAGTTTGAAGATATCTTTCACTATGCAATTCAACCCACTGCCGCCGAATACGGGTATCTTTGCGAGAGGGTGGATACCGAAGTCTTTTCGGGGCCACTCGTCCTGGAGATAGTTAAGCGGATTGCTTCAGCAGACCTGGTGATCGCCGACCTTTCCCAGCCAAACCCAAACACTTACTACGAGTTGGGAATCGTTCACGCGCTTGGAGTACCGGTGATACTTCTATCGCGAAACTTCGGCGATCTGGCATTTGATATTCGTGGGTTGCGCGTGCTGGTCTACGAGTCCATTAATGCCCTCTCGGCGCTTTTGGGTCCTGCGATAGTCCAGGTTGAGAGTAATGAATCTGAAGCAGTTCGGTCGCCGGTTCTTGAAGCGTTGCCGAAACTTGATCGCGTGCCAAGATCGGAATTGGATTCGGCGAAGACGGAACTTGGGTTGACCAAAAGAAAACTTGCCACACGTGAGAAAGAACTCGATGCGATTAAGGCAACAGGCACAGAGGGAAAGCAGATTGCAGCGCTCAAAGCGGAAATAATGGACTACTTAAAGAACCTGACTACCGACGTCGTGGGGGCCCATGCTCGCGACCTGGCCGTTGCGAGGGCCGAAGGAGATTCGCTAAAACAAGAAAACGAGCGACTTCGACGATTCGAACTTGAGATTCGCCGTATGAAGGAAATGGTACTAGTGAATCCGCGCTGGCCAGTGCGAGGACTCGAGGTTGAAAGCGACCTGTGTTTTCTTCTGATGCCATTCAGCGAACCTTGGTCTGAAGACGCCTGGAAGCTGATCGAGAGTGTGGTCATATCTTGCGGTATGCGGTGCCGTCGGGCGGACGAACAAGAGGGACCACTCGTTATGCAGGACATCTGGGACGGGATATGTCGAGCCAGAGTGATCATCGCCGACCTGACGGCGAAGAACTCAAATGTTACCTATGAGGTGGGGCTGGCAGATGTGCTCGGCAAGGACATCATTCTCTTGTCTCAGACACCCAATGACATTCCTTTCGACTTCATCGGATTGCGCCTGGTCACCTACGACAACTCGATGGGCGGTGTTCGCAAGCTGTCGGATGAACTGCGAAAGCGCCTCGAACGATTTCGGCCTATGGTAAATTCACCGGCAGCTACTGACGCCTAGGCTCGGATCAGTCTTGCAAAATAGTCAGAACTTCTTCGAGATTCTCAAATCAAAAGTGAAGGACTGCCATGTCTAGTCTCGCGCGAATTCTTATTCTTACGCTGACGACGATTCTCTTCTCTGTTCCAGCCCTGGCACAGACAAGTAGACCGTTCGTTCCCGACAGTTATTTTGCAGCGATGCAGTACCGCTGCATCGGTCCGCATCGCGGCGGGCGAGTGCTGGCGGTTTCTGGCGTTCGCGGCGAGCCTGACACATTTTACTTCGGCTCAGTCGGCGGCGGAGTTTGGAAAACAGCCGACGCCGGTGAAACCTGGAAACCCATCTTCGATAGTCAACCAGTCGCTTCAATCGGCGCCCTCGCTGTGTCCTGGTCTAATCCTGAAATCATCTACGTCGGCACGGGTGAAGCTGACATGCGTTCCGACATTTCTTACGGCGCCGGAATGTACAAATCTGTCGACGCGGGAAAGACCTGGACCTTCCTCGGTCTGAGCGACACACGACAGATCGGCCGCATCTTCATCGATCCCAAAGATCCAGATATGGTTTTGGTCGCGGCGCTGGGCCACGGCTTTGGACCAAACACCGAGCGCGGCGTCTATCGCACAACCGACGGCGGCAAGAGTTGGACACGCGTCCTCTCCAAAGACGAGAACACTGGGGCCGTTGATCTGGCAGTCGATCCAGACAACTCACGCACCGTCTACGCTTCGCTTTGGAACGTTCGTCGGCCGCCTTACAACGCCTACGCGCCAATCACTGGCCCCGGCGGCGGCATCTACAAATCATCTGACGGCGGTGTGAACTGGAAAGAAATCTCTGGTCACGGTCTGCCGACCGGCACGCTCGGTCGCATCGGACTCGATGTTGTCGCTGGTCAACATGGCAAACGCGTGTTCGCTTTGATCGACGCTGGAACTTCCAGCGGACTCTACCGCTCCGATAACAGCGGCGATGATTGGAGTTTAATTAGTACCGACGCGCGTATTTTGGGTCGTGGTTGGTACTTCGGTGAAGTGCGCAGCGATCCGAAGAACCCTGATTTGATTTACGTCTCCAACGTTTCGCTTTATCGCTCGACCGACGGCGGCAAAAACTTTAGAGCGATCCGCGGCGCCCCGGGTGGCGACGACTACCATTCGCTCTGGATCGATCCGGTCGAGCCGCGGCGCATGATCTCCGGAGTTGATCAGGGGACGCTGGTTACAGTGAACGGCGGCAAAACGTGGAGCAGTTGGTACAACCAACCTACCGCTCAGTTTTATCACGTCGCTGTCGACAACCAGTTTCCCTATTGGGTCTATGGCGCACAACAGGACAGCGGCACGGCCGCGATTGTTAGTCGCAGCGACTATGGACAGATAACGTTTCGCGATTGGCATCCGATCGGCGCCGGTGAAAGTGGCTACATTCTGCCCGACCCGGCTAATCCGCAAATTGTTTACGGTGGCAGTACGGGCGGCGACCTTTATCGTTTCAATTCGCGCACCGGACAAGTTGAAGACGTTTCACCGACGCCCGCTGAGATTGGCGCAAATGTTAAGCACCGATATCCCTGGACCACGCCCATCGCCTTTTCTCATCAGCCGCCCTATGCGCTTTATCAGTCGTCGCAGTTCCTGATGAAGACTGCAGACAACGGCAAAAACTGGAAAGTCATTAGTCCGGATCTCACGCTGCGCCCCGGTGAAAAGGAAGCGGACGCGAAAGGCGTTGTGTGGACAATCGCTACTTCGCCGGTGGCCGCCGGAATGATCTGGGTCGGCACAGACAACGGTCTGGTGAAATTGACGCGCAATGACGGACAGACATGGAGCGATGTCACACCAAAAGATTTGCCGCCCTGGAGCATGATTAGTTTGATCGATCCTTCGCCGCACGATCTCGCCAGCGCCTACATCGCAATCGATCGGCATCAGGTTGACGACATTCGGCCGCACGTGTTTCGCACGCATGATGCGGGGAAAACCTGGACCGAAGTTAACGACGGGATTCCGCCCAACGCATATGTCCATGCGGTGCGCGAAGATCCGGTGCGCAAAGGTTTGTTGTTTGCCGGAACGGAAACCGGCGTCTATGTTTCGTTCAATGACGGAGCACTCTGGCAACCGTTACAACTTAATCTTCCCGTCTCGTCCATTCGTGATCTTGTGATTAAGGGGAACGATCTGGTAGTTGCCACGCACGGACGTTCGTTCTGGATCCTCGACGACATCAGTCTGCTGCGCGAACTGAACGCCGGAACGGCCGCGGCAAAGGTTCACTTATTTAAACCAGCCGAAGCCTTCCGACTCCGGAAGAACGTCGGGCGCGATACGCCGCTGCCCCCGGAAACACCCGCCGGGAGAAATCCACCAGCGGGAGCGATTATTGATTACAGTCTCAGGAGTGTGCCGTCGTCGGTGACGCTCGAGATTCTCGACAGCACCGGGAGAGTCATCAGGAAATATTCGTCGAGCGACGAACGCCGCAAGCCAGACGAAACGCAAAGTTTTCCGACTTACTGGTTTAATCCGCCGTTTCCACTTTCGGCTCAAGTCGGCCTGAATCGATTTGTTTGGGACCTGCGCTACGAACGTCCGCCCGCGCTGACGTACGGCTACAGCATCGCTGCTGCTTACGGCGACGACGCAATCATGCAGCCCGAAGGTCCACTTGTCTTGCCCGGAACCTATCAAGTAAAACTCACTGTTGATGGTGAAAGCTTCATGGCGCCGGTAGTTGTAAAGATGGATCCACGCGTGAAGCTGACGTCGCTGGAGTTGGACCAACAGCACGCGCTCGAGATGAACATCATCGAGTCAATGAAACAAAGTTTTGGCGTGCTGGAGAAGATCAGGAAAGCGCGCGAACAGTTGGCAGCGCTGCGAAGCTATCTCGGCCAGGCGAATGCGAAAGGACTGCGGGAGTCGATTGATCTGCTCGACAAACATTTAGCCGATTTGGTTGCCGTCGAACAGGGTTGGCCACCAAAGGGAGTTCTTTCGGCGGCGACCTTGAATGGGTCACTTGGCTCGCTGTTAGTTCTGGTAGAAAGCTCTGACGCCTCGCCAACCGCTCAGGCGCAAAGTACATTTGCCTTGTACCAGCGTCTGCTCAATCAGAGATTTGCGGAGTTGGACGCGTTGCAGGCGAAGGACATTCCGGCGCTGAATAAGCTTCTGGTTGATCGACAACTCGCGCCCATAAAAGTTGAGTAGCAAGTAAAAACTGTTCGTTGTCGCAGCCTTCTTCGTAATGATTCAACGCGCGGCGTTCAGCTGCAGCTACTCAGCGCGTAGCGCGAACAACGCTCTCGCTATCATCCGCCTCATCAAGGCGCACAAGTCAACTTACTGGGACCGCGGGCGTCCCCGCCCGCAATGAGCCCCAGGGCTCGACGCCAAGAGAACCAGGAGGTTCAGCCTTCAACAAAGTATGGAGGGGCGAGAGGTTTGTTCGCGCGTTCGCGCTCATTGGCGGGCGGGGACGCCCGCGATCCCAGTCAGTCGACTAGCGCGCTCCGATAGGGCGCCGGGAAGCGAGATGCCCTCTACGCAAGCTTCGGGTTCACGCTGCAACGCTTTTCGAGCTTTAAAACAACTCCGCCAGCGCTTCCTCAACCGATCTCACGCCAATTACCTGCACTCCCAGCAGTCGTTCCAGTCCCGGCTTGTTTGAACCCGGCATGACAATTCTGTTGAAACCCAGCGCCTGCGCTTCGCGCGCGCGCACCGCCGCCTGCGTCGTGCCGCGCACTTCACCCGTCAAACCAACTTCACCAAAAACCGTCGTGTGGGGATCGATTGGAGTGTTCTTGAAACTCGAAGTGATCGCTGCCACCACACCCAGGTCAACGGCAGGCTCGTCGACTTCCAACCCTCCCGCAATGTTCACAAACACATCGTCGCCGGACATCTGTAGTCCAACGCGTTTCTCCAACATCGCCATCAGCAGCGACACGCGATTTTGATCTACGCCCTGAGTCATGCGGCGACCGGTACCGTATTTCGTCTCGGACACCAGCGCCTGAATTTCGACCAGCAACGGGCGCGTGCCTTCCATGCATGCGGTCACGACTGAACCCGCCACATTATGCGGACGTTCCTGCAAAAACATCTGCGAAGGATTTGCCACGGGAACGAGCCCGGAACCGGTCATTTCAAAAACTCCGATTTCATTCGCCGCGCCAAAGCGATTCTTGACCGCACGCACCACGCGATGGTTGTGGTGGCGTTCACCTTCAAAATAGAGGACGGTGTCGACAATGTGCTCCAACGCTTTTGGTCCGGCGATGGAACCGTCTTTCGTGATGTGTCCGATAAGAAAAACTGGAACGGTGCGGTTCTTGGCGAGCATCAGAAACTGATGCGCCGCTTCCCTCACCTGCGAAACTGACCCGGGCGCCGATTCGATCAAGGCAGAAAAAATTGTCTGAATGGAATCGACGACGATCGCTGTCGGTTGCAGCCGCTCAACTTCGTGGAAGATGTTTTCGAGGTTCGTCTCGGGTAACAGGAAAAGATGGGTGGCGGCAATTCCCAGTCGCTCGCCACGAAGTTTTATTTGTCGCTCGGATTCCTCGCCAGAAACGTAAAGCACCGCGCCTTTGTTCGCGCTTAGACGATCGGCGACTTGCAGCATCAGCGTACTCTTGCCGATACCCGGGTCGCCGCCAATCAAAACAAGCGTCCCCGGAACCAGCCCACCACCAAGAACGCGATCGAATTCAGTAACGCCTGTAGAGATCCGCACTTCGTCCTGCGATTCAATCTCTGAATAGGCAATTGCTGAGACCTCGCGGAGCTTCAGACTACTTCGTGCCGCGCCCTTTTTTGATCGCTCGCGTTCCTCAACCAGCGAATTCCACTCGCCACACTCCGGACACTTCCCCAGCCACTTGCGCGACTGGTGTCCGCAATTCTGGCAGACGTAAATTGTTTCAGCTTTTTTCAATGTAAATTCAAACATGGAAGAGCGGGGGGCAAGCCCGCCTTCCTTATCCATTATTTCTCTAAAGCAACTCTTTGACATTCTCGGTCGGACGACCAAGCACCGCCCGCTTGCCTCGCTCAACGATGGGCCGCTGAATCAAGTCAGGATGTTTGGCCATCAGCGAAATTATTTCATCGTCGCTGAACTCACCCTTACCGAGTCCCAACTCGCGATAGACTGGTTCGCTGGTACGCAGCAGGTCGCGCGGCGACAGCTTCATCTTGCCCAGTAGCTCGCGCAGTTTCTCTTCTGACAAAGGCTCGATGTAGTAGTTAACTTTCGAGAAGTCGACGCCGTTGTCCGTCAGAAAACGGTTCATCTCCCGACATTTGGTACAGGTTGGTTTTTCGTAAACTGTGATGTTGTCAGCCATAACTTAATCCCAAGTCAAATGTCCAATGTCCAATGTCCGCGTGCCCAACGAAGACATTGGACGTTGGACTTTGGACTCTTCTCTTACGGAAATATTCCTCTCACCCGCGTCGCTTCGGCCACGCGATCCACCGCCAGTATGTACGCGCCAGTTCGCATGTCGGTATCGTAACGCTGCGTGGTGGCGTAAACCGAACTGAACGCGGTGCGCATCGCCTGCTCCAACGTGTCGTTAATCTGTTTCTCCGACCAGAAGAACGAATACTGATCCTGCACCCATTCGTAATAGCTCACGGTAACGCCGCCGGCGTTTGCCAGAATATCCGGAATCATAAACACACCGTTGTCGGCCAACACGCGATCCGCGCCGGGCGTAGTTGGGCCATTGGCCAGCTCAGCGATGATCTTTGCTTTCACTTGTCCAACCGTGGCTAGCGTAATCGCATTCTCGAGCGCGGAAGGCAACAGAATGTCGCAATCAACTCCGATCACTTCCTCCGGCGAAATCGCCTTAGTCCCCGCGAGTCCGGCCAGCGACTTGGTTTCGGCTTTGTGACGCAGCGCCGCTTGAATGTCGATTCCCGTTTCCGCGTAGAGACCGGCTTTCGAGTCGCAGGCGGCGACAACTTTTGCGCCATCAGCGGCGACTAGTCGGGCGATGTTCGCACCCGCGTTGCCAAAGCCGTGAACAGCGACGCGTGCGCCTTTCAGGTTGACGCCTTTCACTTTGCACGCCTCACGCAGCGCATACAAACAGCCGCGCGCAGTTGCTTCGGCACGACCCTGCGATCCGCCTAATGAAATTGGTTTGCCGGTGACCACGCCAAGTTCCGTATGCCCGCGCACCATGGAGATGGTGTCCATGATCCAGGCCATCGTTTGTTCATCGGTGTAGACGTCGGGCGCCGGAATGTCGCGGTCAGGACCAATGATGGGGGCTATTTCAAAAGCGTAGCGTCGCGTCAGTCGTTCCAGCTCACTTCGCGACAAGCTTTTTGGATCACAAATGACACCGCCCTTGCCGCCGCCGTAGGGAATTCCCACTGTCGCACATTTCCAGGTCATCCACGACGCCAGTGCCTTCACCTCATCGAGGGTGACGTTTGGGTGATAACGAATGCCGCCCTTGCAGGGACCCCGCGCGATGTTGTGTTGCACACGATAGCCTTCAAACACCTGCACATCACCGCCATCCATCTTCACCGGAATGGAAACGATCAACTGTCGTTTCGGAACACTCAAGACGTTGCGAGTTGACGAGTCGAGGTCGAGGTAGTCGGCAGCGCGATGGAATTGTTGTTTCGCAATTTCAAACGGATTTAGCTCTTCTGCGAGGGCCTCCCTGGTCGCCATGTTTTGGTTCTCCTGATTCGGGGGTTTGAGAGCGAGGCAATCCTAGAACGTCCAATGTCCAAAGTCCAAGGTCCAATGTCCGCTATCGTGACTTGTCTTATTACTGGTCAGCCCCGCCGATCTCAGGAAACAAGCGCAAGCGGACTTTTGGACTTTGGACCTTTGGACTTTTGGACTTTGGACTTTGGACTTTGGACTCGGTTCGGGAACTTGTTTCGCGAACCGGGGTCTAATCCGGCGTGTAAGCTCCTGCGACCCGACGGCACCGGCAAAGGAGAAGAGAGATGTTTAATAATCTGATTGAATCGAGTTCGCACACACGCGAATTCAAACGCCGAGGGTCGTTTGTACTCTTCACGTCGGCAATCTACGCAGTGCTCTTCATCGTAGCCGGTGTAGCCAGCATATATGCTTACGACGCACGTCTGGACGACCAAAACCTCCAAATCGTAACCATGCTGAATCCGATGGATTTTCCCGCGCCACCCGCGCCGGTCCACAATGCTGCAGCTCCGCGACCGACTACAAACCAGTTCACGCAAACTGTGCGCGAGGTGGCAATGGCGAGCGTAAATCGTCCCGACATAGTCCCAACGAATACATCTGTCACGCCAAACAAGAGTCTGCCGGTCCCTGACCATGGTTCCTACGTCATTGGTACGCGCGATCTGGACGCGGCCCCGCTCGGCCCAACCGGGCCTGGAACCGGCGGCGGTTCTGGAAACGGAACGGCGACACCGGTAGTTACAATTGAACCACCGCCACCACCGCCTGTCCCGGTTCAACAACCAAAGAAGATCATTCCGGTGTCGCGGTTACTTAACGGGCTGGCAATTTCGCTTCCGAAACCGCCATACCCGGCGATCGCAAAGACAGCGGGCGCGCACGGGCCAGTCAACGTACAGGTTGTGATTGACGAATCCGGAAAGGTGATTTCCGCGAGTGCCGTCAGCGGCAACCCGCTCCTGCGTGTCGCCGCGCAACAAGCGGCAATGGGAGCGCGCTTTTCGCCGACGATTTTGGGAGCTCAACCAGTCAAGGTGTCGGGCGTGATTACCTACAACTTCGTACTTAACTAAGACGAAACGATTCTGAGTCCTGCTTTTCAACGAATTCGCTGAAGCCAGTCAACTGACTCGGCTTCCTACCAAAACAAAGAGGTGCGCTAGCGAAAGCCGGCGTACCTCTTCCCGCCTTGGGAAAAGGATGAAGGATGAAAGATGAATTTGGGAACGGATGAAAGATGAATTAGGAACTCAGCGCCAGCGAGTCGGCGCAACTTTCTCTTTCATCCTTCATCCTTTGTTTCACTGTTTCTGTTCGGGAAACTTGAAACCGATGTAAGTTCCTGAACTCAATCCCATCAAGCCCAGCAGCGTGGCGCTGAACTCCGGCATCGTCAGAGAGTTGTAGACTGACGACACGAAAATAATTCCCAGCACGATAGTCCAGGCAAAGATCTGAAAACGATGGAAGCTGTAACCGTTCGCATCGCCAAGAATATCCTGCAGAAATCCCTTCGACACATTCGCATCAGCGGCTGGCGTTAACGTTTCCAGTTGTTGACTAACTTGCGCCAGGCGCGTGCGACTGTCCGTTAGTTGCTTGTTCAAGCTGGCGACGCTGCTGGGCGCAGCGGTGGTGTCAAGCGCTGCTTGTTGAGCTTGCAAATCATTTATCGATTGTTCCAGCGACTGCCTTTCTGCGGACAGGTCGGTAAGTTTTCCTCCCTGCGCCGTGTCCTTCCCGGTATCGATCAGAGCTTCACTCAGAGCCGTGCCGGCGCTGATGCCCATTAATCCCAGCAGCGACGCGGTGATCGTATCGAGCGAGTTTGTGATGAGCCAGATAGTGATGTAGGAGGCGTAGACCAGGAAAAACCAGAACGCCATCTGCGTTCTACCAAGGTTATACGGCTTTAGTTTTCCGCCGCCCGGATTGGGTCCGGGTTCGCGAATGATGTTGGTTCGATACGCCAGCATCACAAATAAGATCAGGGTGGAGGCAACGACGATCAACGAGATGATGCCATAGACCGGGGAAATCACTGTCAAAGGCAGCGGCTTCGATTCGTTGTAGACAGTATCAAACGGCGACTGGTTCTCCAGGCCGACCGTGAATGTCACGTTGCGCTTGGTCCCATTTGGTTCGCCTAACAAATCTGTCCAACGCTCTTTATTCGCAGCACTGATCTCCAGATGAAAGTGCAGCCTTTGCTGATCGGGATGAATCTCTTCGGGATAGAGGCCGCGGAGAGCGCGACCATCAAGGAACGGCACCAGTTTGGTGGCGTCGTTGGTCTTGGCCCACTCATTCAAATTCTGTACTTCGACGCGAATGACGTAGTCGAGCTCGAGGTGACCTTCAATCCCGATCACTTTTGGCTGGAGAGTCGGCGGCGTTGGTGACGCCTGCGGTGCAGGCTGTGGTGCCGGTGCACTACCAATCGCGGGCGAAGGGGACGGCGTCGCTACGGCCGACGCGGGTGCTTGTCCATTTACGAGTGCAGCGGCTGTGATTAGAGCAGCACTTACAAGCACGATCCTGAACGAGGAAATAGTTGATCTGTTTGTCATGATCTCTGGCAGCTTTCGGCATAAGTGGTTGTTGGCAGTGAGAACTTAACTGAGTGCGAAAGGCTTTTATCTTAGGTTGAACCGTGAAGTCAATGATCGCGAGTGAATCGGTACTTGCAGAATTTGCCGAGGGGTGTCTTGTGGCATGAGGTCAGTATCATTTGAATTCGGGCGCATCGGAGATGCGCGCAGATGGTAGCCAGAGGTGAAACCTCTGGATCATCCGTCATATTTTCAATGGCGCGCCGGCGGCGGGCCCAGATTCTGCGCGCGTCTCCGACGCGCGGATCGTGGTTGCAATTTGGTCCAGACGCTTCACGTCTGGCTACCTTCGTCTCGCCGCTTCGCGGCACAAATCAATTTCGTTGCCGCGCGGCGCGATTCGTTTACCACTCAGTTGTTCAAAACGAAACTGAACCACCACCGAGTCACGAGAAAGTTAATATCGCTCGAGGTCTTTTCCTACGCTGACTGGTCCGGTGAAGCCCCCGGCGCGGATGCCTTTGATCAAATCTTCATCGGCTGAGCCGAACCGAATTGTATGCGTCAAAACCAAAAGTTTTGGTTTGATGCGTGCTGCTAGCCCGCCGAGTTCCACGTCTGACGTATGAAACTCACGCATGTACTGGGGCCAGTACTTTCCGCCAGGCCGAGCCTCGGGTGCCAGATGCAACGGCGAATAGACTTCGTGGACCAGCACATCCAGATTTCGCGACGCGCGCACGAGCGCTTCGCTGGGTCGAGTGTCGCCGGAAATGAGGATTGAGCGATCGGGCGTGTCTATCCTGAACGCGTACGCTTGTTTCCAACTCCCATGAGGAACTGCGACGGCGGTCACCCGAACCCCATCATGATCGTAAATTACTCCGGCCTTAATCTCGCGGACGTTCACGCGATAACCGTTGGGCACTTCCCGCTCCAGACCTTCGGTGCGAACGCGAATGTCTTCCGCGAACGCTGCAATCAGATGTTGCGTCATTCGTCGCAGGCCGCGCGGCCCGTAAACCGGCAGCGGCCAGGTGCGTCGCATGATCCAAGTCGTGAAGATCACGTCCGCGTATCCAAGCGTGTGATCGCTGTGAAGATGTGTGATGAAAAGTGCTTCCGGCCCACTGATCGGCAGGCCGGCCGCGTTGAGGCGTCGCATGACTCCGGCGCCGGCGTCAAAAAGAAAAACGCGTTTGCCAACAACGACGGCGGTCGCCGGACCTGAGGCATTTGGATCCGGATACGGAGTGCCCGTGCCTAATAAAATGACTTGCGTTGTTGGTTTACCCACCTCCGTGGTTTGTGCTGCAGCAGAACTGGCCGGCGAGAAGAGGAATAGAACAACAAGAGAAACTTGCAAAAGAGTTTCCTGGATAGCGTGTTTGGAAAAGGTCTTAGTCACGGTAGTGATTTCGTGTTTTTCTGGCCGTTAGTTCGTGTATTTTCGGGATCAAGACGCAATTGGCTCGCGTGCCCAGAAGACAAGATCGGTTACCGCCGGTTCGGCGCCGAGCGATCGGATCAATTGCGCTATCTGCCCGCGGTGGTACCAGGAATGACCAAACAACTGCGTG
This sequence comes from Pyrinomonadaceae bacterium, assembly GCA_035472495.1. GTDB lineage: Bacteria > Acidobacteriota > Blastocatellia > Pyrinomonadales > Pyrinomonadaceae > PSRF01. The sequence continues at coordinate 528,295 of DATIPD010000016.1, forward strand.
AAGATGTCTTCGACGGTATTGTGAAAACGCTGCCCTTCGTAACTCTGATATTCGAAGGTGCGCGCGAGATCCGCATCTTCAACTCTATCGAGATACTTCGACCATATTGTTTCCATTTCGGAAAGTTGAAACGCGAGCGTCGACAGTTTTACGTCTTTGGGAAACAGCTCCGCGTTATCCGGCGTGACTCCGAAACGAAATAACCACATGCGGCGAGCGGCGACGATGTGGGCCATCAGGTAGACAGCTTTTTGAAACGATTCCGATTCGCGCAGCTCGTCCGGCACAGCTTTGATCGAGGCGAGCGTTTTGGCGTGACTGTCTTTCTCGTACTCAAACCAACGCCGATAGCGATCGATCATTCTTGTCATGGGTGGGTTTTGGTCTTTGAAATCTGGAATCTGAAATCTTGAATCTGAGATCTGGAATCTGGGACCTGGAATTCGTTTCCGCCTTCCGCCTACTGCTCCTTCAGCACCATCTTCAGCACCTTCGTGCGTCCGGCAATGAACAGCTCGTTGTTGTCATTAAAAACCATGCCCGAACTAATGCCGTCGGGATCAAAAACGGTCAGGTAGCGGCCGCTACCGTCGAACACCTGGACCCCCTTCACGTCACTTACATAAACACGTCCCTTGCCATCAACCGCAATTGCCGACGGGGCGCGCAGTTGCCCAGGTTGATCGCCGGCGTCGCCAAACTTGCTCACGTATTTCCCATCCGCAGAGTACTTGAAAACGCCATTGTTGAAGGAACCAAGCGCGTAGATATTCCCCAGGCCGTCAATCGCCACCTTCATGTTGAGTTCAGAATCGCCGGTGACTGAAGAAATTGCTTCTTTGATAGTTCGTGTCGTCTTCCCCTGAGAGTCGAACCTGACGATATCGTCGCGGTTCTTATACCAACTGGCGACAAGGCTACCGTCGGCCGCAAGCTTGACGTCATCAAAACCCCAGCCGCCCGCGTAGTCTACCTGGCCCAGCGACTTGCCGGTCGTTCCTTCGAAACGCGAAATCGTTCCACTCTGAACGACATATACTACGCCGCTGCGATCCGCAGCGATCGCCGTCAACGGCATCTTGGGATCAACCATCCACTGCGTAATGAACTTCCCTTCCTTGTCGAACACTTGCACGCGTCCGCCGGTGTACTCGCCCACGTAAATCGTTCCTGACTCATCAACCGCAATTGTGCGCGCGTCCTTGAACATGCCGGGTCCAATGCCTTCGGATCCGAACTTCAGTACTTCTTTCGCGAAGCTGTTATCCTTCTCTTTTTTTCCCGGGACTGTTGTCGGAACACCACCGCCCTGCGGAGGGGAGACGGTGCGACTGATGAGCGGAACCATGAAACCGCCCATGGCGATGGCGCCGATGACAACGCCGATCACGGGAATCAGGATCACGAGAAGAATTACCTTTGTTGCGTTACGAGCAACGCCAGTGTTGCGCAGATCGATTTTGATGACCTGCGCCGGGCGACCGCGCAATTCGTCAGGAACCGAAAGCTGGCTGCCGCAGTAGGGACACTTTGCCGTGAGGTTCGCGCCCACCACGTCCTGTTCGTAGTTAACCGGCCCGCCGCATTTTGGACAATCAAAAGTTTTCATTTGGATTAAGTACGGACTTTGAACTTTGTACTTTGGTTTGGTCTTTGGTCTTTAAACTCCGTGGTCTGTGATTTTGAATTTGGAATCTGAAATTGAAATCTAACTCTGAAACCGAACTCTGGAATTCCGTCTGCTGAGTCCTGCCCTGCTCCTGCCGCCCGCCGCGCACTCCTTACCATTCACCGCTCTTTCCCTGCTGTTCGCTGCTTTCTGCTTTCTGCATATTGCTTACCGTCCTACCATCCCATCCGTTCACGCAATCCCGTAATGTGCGCGACGTGATGCGGGCCGTGCCAGGCGTAAAGCGCCATGTTTTTGTCGACGCTGACGACTCCGATTTCCGGGTGATTAAATGTTCGTTGAAAGTCATCTCCCTTCAGCGAACGCAGAAATAAAACCCAACGCTGGTGCAGCGAATCGAGCAAGTCGAGGGAAACGTCAACCGGCCCGGTGCGCGCATCGTCAAGATGCGCCCAAACATTCTCGTCGTACGCAATGATCGTCGGGTGCTCCTGCGTCAGGGCCAGTTTGAAACGAATGTAGCTGTTCAGATGGCTGTCGGGAACGTGATGCACTACTTGCCGCACGGTCCAGCCATCGGGTCGGTATGGCGTTTCGAGTTGTTCGTCGCTCAGGCCGGCAACCGCGGCACGCATGAGAGCAGGGGTTGCTTCGATCTTTGAAATGCAGTCTTGACGCTGCGCGTCAGTCAGCGAGCCCTCAAATTTGAATTTGCCAATGGGGTAACTCAGATCCATTTCTCGCCTCCCGGTTGTATCCTGCTGTAAATTGGGCTTATTCTCGCGCCGCTATTCTAGCTCAACTTTTCAGTGACAACATGGCCGAAACTGCGGACATCGTAATCATCGGTAGCGGAATCGTTGGATCCAGCGTCGCCTATCATCTGGCCCAACAAGGTTGCACAAATGTGCTGGTGATCGAACGCGAGGCGCATCAAGGCAAAGGATCGACCGGCAAAAGCATGGGCGGCGTGCGCGCGCAGTTTTCGACGCCGGTCAACATCCAGATGTCGCGGTATTCGATTGATTTCTTTTCGCGTTTCGACGAAGTAGTGGGTCATCCGGCTGACTATCGCGCCCACGGTTACCTCTTCTGCGCCACAAGCGAACGCCACCTCGATTACTTGAAAGCGAATCGCGAGCGGCAGCTGGCCATGGGCGTGAAGAATGTGGAACTGGTTTCACGCGAAGATATCGCGAAGTTTGTGCCGCAGTTGCGGGTTGACGATATTGTGGGCGGAACCTTTTGCCAAACAGACGGGTTCGTCGATCCGCACAGCGTCATGATGGGATTCATGCTCAACGCGCGCGCGCGTGGTGTGAAACTTTGGCTGGATACTGAAGTAACCGGCATTGAAGTCGACTCGGCTCGGCGCATCTCTGGAGTCATGACGACGCGCGGCTTAGTTTCGACAAAGATCGTCGTTAACGCCGCCGGTGCGTGGGCAGCGCAAGTGGCGAAGTTTGCCGGGGCCGAACTGCCCGTCGAACCGTTGCGTCGTCAACTGGTACCGACTGAACCATTCGCGGGGTTGCCGCAACGCTTTCCGATGGTCATAGACATGTCGACCGGTTTTCATTTTCGTCGCGAAGGCAAAGGCATTCTGCTCGCGTGGAACGATCCTGACGAGACGCCCGGTTTCAAGACTGACTTCGATCCAGGGTTTGTGGAAAAAATCCTGACGCGCGCAGCGGATCGCGTGCCGGCACTAGCAGAAGCGGAAGTGAACCCGCGGCGCGCCTGGGCCGGGCTTTACGAGATGACCCCGGATCATCACGCGATCATCGGTCCGGCGACTGACGTTGCTGGTTTGTATTTTGTAAACGGTTTTAGCGGTCACGGCGTAATGCACTCGCCGGCTTCCGGACGCATCACTGCGGATTTGATTCTTGAAGGAAGTTCGAAACTCGTTGCTGCCGCGACGCTGAACGTTGAACGTTTCGCATCGGGAAAGCTGTTGGAAGAAACCGCAGTGCTTTGACTTTGGTACCGCAAAGCGCTTAGGGCATACAGCCCAGTGATGCTTCAGCCCTGGGAGTGGATATTCGGGTGGTTCAACCCGGAACGGGTTGCGTCCGCCCATCACAACCGCGTTGCGGTTGATCTGAGCAATCAATTTCAATCCCAGGGTAGCCGCAGCGGCAACCCTGGGCTGTTAGACACAACCGCTTCGCGGTAAAACCAGATTGGAGACGTTATGAAACTTTCTCGTTTTTTGTTGGTCGCTTTGATCGTCAGTGCCCTGGCACTTTCAGTTCAAGCTAAACCAGCCACGCCAGACGAACACGTGCGCGATTCCATGATCGTTTCCACCGAGTGGCTGGCAAAGCACTTGAACGATAGTTCTCTCGTGCTGTTGCAAGTCGGCGATAAGGACGAATACACCGCCGCACACATCCCCGGCGCGCAATTCATTCAACTTGCCGATATCTCCACGCCGCACGGACAAGGACTGATGCTGGAACTTCCCGCCGTTGCTCAACTCAAAGCTGCGTTTGAAAAGCTCGGCGTTTCTGACAAGTCTCGGATTGTTGTGTACTTCGGCAAAGACTGGGTAACTCCGACTACGCGGGTTTTCTTTACGCTTGATTACCTTGGACTCGGAGACCGCACTTCCGTACTCGATGGCGGGCTGCCAGCCTGGCAAGCGGAGAAACGACCGGTAACAGCTGAGTTGAAAACACCGGCGCCGGGAACTATCACGCCGCGGCCAAATGCAAAACTCGTGGTTGATGCAACGTGGGTAAACGCTCACCGCAGCGAACCAGGCGTGATGATTGTTGACGCTCGAGATTCGAAGTTCTACACCGGCGAGGAAGCTGGTCGGATGCCACGCGGTGGGCACATTCCCGGTGCGAAGAGTATTCCCTACTCCACGGTGGTGGAAGACGCCAACAACAAGTTGAAAAGTCCGGAAGCGTTGCGGCAACTATTCACGACGGCGGGAGCGAAGAAGGGCGACACTGTTGCCGCATACTGCCACATTGGCCAACAAGGAACCCTGCTCTATTTCGTCGCCCGGTATCTGGGCTACGACGCGCACCTTTACGACGGTTCATTTGAAGACTGGAGCAAACGATCAGAGTTGCCGGTTGAGAAAACAGCAAATGTGACTTCGAAACCGTAGTTGGTCCATCTAAATTCTAGGGAGCCTCGGTGGAGGTGCCTTCGTTGAGGATCTCCTGACCTCTGTCCTTCGCTCGCCTAAGCAGTTGCTCTATCGCGGAGTCGAAGGCTAAGCCCGCCATAAACGCGACCACCATCGCGGACAGGTATTGCACGCGAATGATTCCTGTTATGCCATCAATCCCAGGCAGGAACAGGCCTGTACGCTTTGTCTTTGATTGCAAGAATCTCGCGGTCTGCGGCTGTGGCTTTTGCCGCGCGACGTCCAAATTGTCCATTCAGAGATTGGAAACACCTGGTGGCGGAGTCGGAAGTCCAGTCTTGCATTGCTTCGAAGTCAGCTTCTTCGATATAAGCCGGCTTCGCGTGCAAACTCTGCCAAATAGTCAGTCCTGATCCGTCAAATTCCGCTAAGGCAATGATCGGCAAATCTCGACCTAAGGCTATCTGTCCGGCAATAAGCGTGGACCGCGAGCCGCCTACCGGCAGAACCGCATTCACCTTTATGAGGGAACGATAAAAAGAAACCTCCCACTCCGAACTGGAGTCCTTTTTTAGAAGAAAGACCTTCGGGTCAGTGGCCATCTCGGGAAAATTAAGCTGAAGACCTTGAGGAACTTAACAAACAATTGAATGATCAAGAGCGCTTCCAGCGCCCACATATCCTGTTACTACGTCTGGCTCGATATCGTCCTTGTCGCTGGCAAACACCGCTAACCGCCAACCTCCCGCGGCCAAAGCGGCGCCAAATTCCTTGCATGCAGACCGGGCGGCTGCGTGCTTGGTCCCAACTATTTCGGTTCGGACACTGCCGACGATGGCAATAATCGGGCGTTCGCCTGAGTCCATTTTCCCAACTCCTTAGTTCTGAAGAAGAAGCACAACCGCACTCCCAATTCAGATCTCTAGTTCGAAACTCGATCCCTTCAGAAAGAAAAACGACAGTTTACCGTTGCTGTCATTGGCCGCCTTAGAGATAAGCTTCTCAACTTCCTTCATGTGCGCTTCGGCTGCAGCGTTTGGACTCTGGCTTGAATCGCAGTTCATCCAGATCTTGAAAGAATTGCCGGCCTCGGGATTGCTGCTTAACTGATCAGGTTTACCCCGACGCGAAGCGATGATCGCATCCAACACTGCCAGGTCAGGGTTCTCGTGCTGGCCGTTTCCACAAATGACGTAATTGTCCGCCGTAACGGATTGGCAAAACGGCAGATCAATATTGTGTTCACTGCCGTGATGCTGCAATTTCAGAACATCAACGTGGAGACCTTTGCCGGCTTTCAATTTCTTAATGCGTTCCAGTCCTTTGCGGATGTCGCTGTGGTGACCGTCGCCCGTAAGGATCAGAGTCTTGCCTGCTTCTTCAACAAAAAACATGAGTGAAGCCAGGTTTGGAGTTGTAACTTTTTTGCGATCGCCAAGCTTGATCCCGGCGGTCGCCAGTTCGTTCAGTGGCTGCAGTTCGCTTAACAGATCGGCTTGTTGCAACTTCGGCAGGATGATGTCGTCAATCTCGCTCGCGCTGAACTGAGATTCGTCACCTTTCGCGTCATCCTGAATCTTCTTGAGTTGCGCCTTGTTTTTCTCCAGCCAGGCGTTCCATTCAGTCCGCAGGTTTTTTAAGTCTTCGGAGAAGGGCCCGATAATCTTCAGGCGCATGCCTCCCAGCTTGATTGCCGGCGCCGTGTTTGGGCGCACCAGCATCAGTTTTCCGTGCGCCGGTACATTTAGTTTGAGGCCAAGCTGGTTGACGCCGACGCGTTTCGTCAGCTGGATAGACTGCGCAATGCTCGTAACCAGTTCGGCTTGCTCGGACGCGAGTTCTTTAATGGCTGGATGATCTGATCCGGAAAGGATCGCAGACGAGGCGGCCAGCATGTCCTCGATCTCGCCTTTGTTATCGTCAACCAGATCGTGAAATGCGTTGTGCCAGATTGCCTTCATCTTTGCCGGTCTGGGCGCCTTCGGTGCTGTGTGAGTCGGGTTACCATGGCTGACCTGAAACTCATGAATACGCCAAGCAACTTCATCGTCCATCATCTGCAGGATGCCGCCGATGTGGTCGTCGTCAATGTGTGACAGGTAAACGACGTCTACGATTTCGTTGTTGGCGCGCAGTGCATTAAGGGCGGGGGCAACGTGCTCTGAGTAGGAAGGAGCAATCCCGCCATCAACCAACATTCGTTTACCGTCGGCCCCGGTGAGCAACAGGCAATCGCCTTTTCCTGATTGAAAGACAGTGAGCTTCATTTTGTGCTGTCCTCCCTTTGATTAACACGCTCGGTCTCAGTCAAACAGCGCTCGGGATTAATGCGGCCAAAACCGGCGTCGTTAACCCATTTAAAACTGCCCCCTGGTAGCGGATCCGCAGCCCGAATCACGATGCCTTCGATTTGTGCCGCGGTCAGTTTCGGCTCAAGGCCTAACATCAAACCAGCCACGCCCGTGACGAAGGGACTCGCCATGCTTGTTCCTGACATCGAAATCCACAAATCATTCGGCCCGGCAAAACCCTTCGCGGCAACGATGTTGGTGCCGGGCGCCGCGATGTCTGGCTTATTCCGCGAGTCGCGCGTCGGTCCCTGGCTGCTGGTGATGTTGATCTTGTCCAGAGCGGAATCGAGATTCGCTACTGAAAGCACTCTCTGACCACAAGCCAAAGAACTCACCGAAGAGTCATCAACGTTTGACGCATCGGAAAAGAACGACGGAAAGCGCCACGCGTCCTTCTCACCAACGCGACCCAGTTTGCGCGGATCATCGCGTTCAATCCAACCGTGATATTGGCCGTCGCGGATTTCGCGCCCGATCAAGCGAACGATCCAGCGTCCGGCGCTGACGCCAACTACTCCGCTGTTGGAAAGAAACGGTGACAAATAAATTGAAATGTAATTCGCGCCATTGGCGGGATGGTAAAGCTCATTGTAGACGCTCAAAAAACTGCCGTCCTTGAGTTGCTGATTCTCGATGAACTGGCGCGGCTCAACCGGACCGATCCACTCTGCGGAGTTGGGCGGACGCACCTGAACCGCAAATCTGTCCTGGGCGCTGTACCAGATTTCCAGTTCGTTTTCGGATAAATCCGCGATGCCGTTGCCAACCACCAGCCATTCAATGTCCTTGGCGAGTTCATTGCCCTGCACCATTCCGCTGGTGTGAATGCGACCCATCACAAAGCCGCTGTCGCCTTCGAAGGCCGCTACTTCCTGCCCGGCGTTACCGGCCGCAACACAAATACACCGGCCGGGCGTCGACATCGTCGCATCTATCCAACGCGAGATCGCGCTTGAACCATCATGGGCGTGCCCGTTCGTGCCCAGACTCACGTTGATCGCCAGACGCACGGGGCGCTTCCGTTGTGCAGTTAGTTCCTCAGCCAGTGCGGTCAAATAGTCGACGGCGTCTGCTATGCGCGTGGAATCGTAAAAAGACTTGCGCCGCTCGTTGTCGCTGTCAGTCAACGAAATCAGAACTCCGGCAATCATCGCTTCTGAACAAACCCCTCGGTTGCCGGCCGCAATACTGGTCACGTGAGTTCCGTGAGAACCGATCGCCATTTGCGACTGCGCTTCCAGTTCGAACGCTGGAATCTTTTCTTTTGGCGATGCAGCAATCGCGGCGTTCATGTGTTCCTGACGAATTTCGGAACCGTAGTCGAACTGTGTGTCGCCTTTAGGGCTTGGTCGATTCGTCCCGCCCTGGTCCCAGATCCGCACGAACCGCGTCTTCCCTTTCGCATCGAGGAAATCCGGGTGTGAGAAATCAAAACCCTGAGCGTCAATGACTCCGATCAGGACGTCTGCCGCTTTCTGGCGCTGCGCCGCAGTACCAAATTTACGCAGAGACGGTGAGGGCGGCCCAACCTTGTCGGCGACCACGATTGGAGTTGGGGCGGCGAGTGGTTCTCCCAACTCGATGTAAGTCACATTGTCCTGGTTCGCGATGTCGGCAACTTTATTCAGTGGCACTCGCGCCGTAACCAAATTTCCTTTGCGCGCGCGCTCGCCGGGAAACCGTCGCTTGTGAGCTGAAGCATCGAGCGTCTCGATGAACACGTTTGCAAAAACAGTGTCGGTCACCGTTTTGAGCGATTTCGGCTTCGTGCTTTTCTTGAGCTCGGCGCGTTTCATCGGCACAGCATTCTTGCCACGCTGCGGCGGAATCTCGCGCAAGAGCGTCTGATTGGTTACGGCAATCGAACCACACTGCTCGGCCCGCACCGTATTAACCTCGGCGCTGCCGTTTCCAATCATGCGCAGACGCGGCTGACACTTGCGCGTGCCGGCTCCAAAGACAAGCGGTCGTTGTTTTTTTGGCATTACTGTCTCCGCGGAGGTTGGAAGTTCGTCAGTTCAAGACTAGTCGTTACTTACGATCGATAGCGGCATCACTGGAAGAATGCGAGGACGCAGGAGTCGAGGACCAGTTGCACTTCGTAAGGCGGGTGATAGATATCGCAGTTTCCGCTGCGCGTCAAGATGATTTCAGAGTCTCGACCCGTTACCTGTACACCGGGATATGCATCGTTGATCGCTTTCAGAGTCAAATCGTCAGGGCATCAACACTTTGACGAAGAACGGATCAATAGAGGCGGGTACCTCGACGCTGTTGTCTGGGCTGAATAGCTGATGAGTCGCAAAATTTGCGTTGCGTTGATAGATCACTTTGTTGGGAAAATTGGCGTTATCAGGGGTGTTGTTGGCCGAAAAGATTCCATAAAAATTCTTGCCGACAGCCATGATGTGAATGTAATCGCCGATGTATGGGACACCTCGCGGATCGGGCTTGTCGGCTCGTACTGATGCGAGAACGTAGTTTTGTCCGCTGGTCAAAGCTGAATCGATTGTTGTCAATTCAAGGTGAGTATCCCATCTGGGACGATCGGGCGGACCGGTAAGTTGCTGATAAAGGAAAGCCAGGACGCCATCAGAGTTAATTGCCAGGCTGGGATTAGTAGCGTTTGTTATCGTCTTCCAGTCGTCCGACCAGGTTTGGCCACGATCTGTAGATCGCCGTAGGTGAAGGGTGTAATCATCGGAGCCAAGGCGATCAGCCCAAGCCACGTAAACGGTTCCGCTTTTTCCATTGCGCGGGTCAACAGCAATGCTGATATTGGAGCCAACAAAACGCTCGTTACCAAAATTCGGTTGCGCCGCATTGAGCCAGGGTAGTTTTCGATCCCGGACTACCCGCATACCACTTAATCCGTCGACATCTTTCAGAGAAGCAAAGCGTGTTGAGCCGGTGTTTAGATCATCGTCACGCACGACAACCACGTCTGTAGTTATGAGCGCGGAGCTCCAAAAGCTCCCTACTATCGAGCGCCACCCGTAGAAAATCGCATAGGCGGTACCGTCAGAGTGCACCGCAATCCGGGTCGCTGGCCCGTTTTGATCTGCGGTGGTTCTGGTTTCGATTCTGGTAAAGCCAAAGTTTGGGGTTGTTGCTCCCGAATCAAATGAGTGGTCAATGGTGGCGGTCTGCTTCCCAGCGCCGAAATCGTTATTGCCTACATAAACTCGATCCCCCGTTGGGGTAGACAAAGTCTGAATATACGGCTGATCAACTTTGAGCCGGTCTACCATGACGCTCATCAAGTCCGGACCAGTAAAATTCCTCGTACGAAGAATGTTCATGCGATATGTGAGCCAAGGATGAGGACGGCGAAGAATGCCCGCATACAGAACATTAGACGTTTCACCGAAGCGCAAAGTTATGTCCTCCGTAGCTCCGCTTTCGTCGCTGGGAACAATGCAATTGGCGGCCCAACTGTTTCCACCGTTGGTCGAGACGAAGATAGGCGCTGTCTCTGGACCACAGAACCCCACACCGGGTGTGAAAGCTGAGGCTGCCGTCTGGTTGACGTTCGCTGGATTAACCGCGAGATTGGGCTCACTATCCTGGTTGTTTTCGTAACCAAGCGCTTTAGGAATGATGTTGATAACCGTAATCGTTGGTTGCTGGGCGGCCAAACTCACCGACATACCGGTTACAAGCAATAGGATAATGAGACGACACCACGGGGTAAACTTGAGCCGCATTGATTGTTCTCCGGTAACTAGAAAGATCTCATGGCAGGACTTAAGGGTTGAGTTGAGGAACCGTCGGCTTGATGAGGGGCCTGATACGCTCGATTTCGCTCTTGGGGAAAAAGTCGAGAGGATTCGGCCCAACGTAGTTCCTATCAAGTCCATCGATTCGGCCGTTAACGTTCTTGAGGAAGTCTCTAATCTCCAGGTTGGATTGCGCCCGTTTCAATACGAACAGTCCTTTGTCGCCAACCTCAAACTTTGGGGCGTCCGCCCAAGCCAAATCCTGGCTACTCGCGTAAATAACTGTGACAGTCTTGAGTTGAGGCGTCTCGCCGGCCGTATCGGCATAGGCCTTTGAAACCTGGATAACTGCTTTCTTAAGAAGTGGATTGTGTTCGGAAAAAACCATTTGTAGGGGAATACCGCCCTCACCTCCAGCAGCCGGGAGGATATCCACGCGTTCGGTGCTGATGACTTGTCCCTCCACAACCAGGTTAGCGTTGGCAGTCCTCTCCTGAAACAGCTTGTTGTCTTCCTGCTGAATCGCACTCGCAATCATTTTTTTCAGTGAAGTATCTAGCGCGCCAGTTGCGGTCACTTTGGCGTGGCTGACTTCCTTCAAGCCAACACCATCTTCGAGCATCCACCCTTGAGTGAAAAATACGGCTTTGTCACCCGGCTTCAGAGCGCTCGGATCTTTGACATAAACAGTGACTTCCCTATTGGTGTAATCACTGCTGACGTCGGTTGTCCGAAAAACCAAATCGACCTTGACCACTATCGTATTCGGTGACGCTGGCACTAATTGGAGCGTGGAAGCCTCAACCTTGGTAACGGTACCGCGGAACACTAAGCTGGAGAGTAAGACATCTTCAGCGGATTGCGCGGCAGTCACGCTGGGGGTAACAACAGCTATTAGAATCAGCCAGCGAGCTAAGAGTTCTAACACGTCGTGCTTTTTCAAAACGATGCTCTTTCTATTCGAGAGGCCATTGCAAACATTAGAGTCGCTCATTCGAAGCAACCCCCGCTTTCTCTTTCGACCGTTTATTTACTGTCTGCCTTGAGTGACTCGAGTATCCCGCGCACCGGGAGATTAAATCCAAAGCTAAATTTTGGCTTGTAGTGTTTACGCAAATCCGCGTCTAACTGACTTTGCGTAGCACTGTCGCCTTCCTTCAAAGTTGAGGGCTTTTTTTCTTCTGTAAATACCGCGCCCACATAAAAATTGGCAAAGCGTGGGCCAAAACCAGCACCCAAAAGAAACTTCTTGAGGGGCTGTTTTTGAATCGCCACACCGCCTACAAAATGAGGCACCCAGGTGAACGTGCTTCCTTTGATGTCCACAGGAACCGGATAAAGATTGATCAGGGCGAAAGCATTCTGCTTGTCTACCTTCTTCGCGGTAACGGTATTTGCGGTGGTATCAAATTGAGTTTGGCTAATGTGCTTAACCGGCAAGGCTACGCTAACGTCCCACCAGTAACGCCCTTCATTGTCGAACTTCTTCGGTTTATCGAGTGCTACCATTGGGCCGGCCACGACGTCTTTTACAATACTGGCCGTGATCGTGACATTGGAGGGGACATACAAAAGGTCCACAGAGTCTCCTCCCCAAAGATTTTCAGGCGTGTTGTCGACCGCTCCTGCAACCGCCGCACTGGGAAACGTTATGAACAGCTGCGCTACATTAAACAAGTTACTTAGATTCTGGGGGGCTTTCTTTTCGATGTTGAAATCGTAGCGCGCTTGGGCGTAACGAAGGCTTTTGATCGAATTCAGATGAATGTAAAGCTGATGAATTCTCTTCACCCCAAAGATTCTATTGAGAGAGGTAAAGTCTTCGTTAGACCAGGTCTTGGAATTACCGAATCCTTTTCCTTTACCATTGTTAAAAACGTACCAGTTCTGCGAAGCCACTGTTTGAGTGAGCTTTGCGCTGCCATCAGCGGCGTTCGCAGCGCTCGGATCGGCCCAACGCATAACATGAATAACGCAGTAAAAATCGTCGGAAAACGTTTTGGACGCACCGTCGTAATACTCGGGCGCAACATTCAGAACTCCTTTGGCGATGGCTTCCTTGATGATTCGTCCAGCATCCGTAGAATTGAATATTACGGCATTGGGGAAATCCAGAGTTGCATAGGTAACCGGGGCGTTGGCGAGAGTGAACGTGACCGGAGTACTGCGAACCACTACCACCTGACTCTGTGGGACAACCGCCGCACTTACGTTCATGGGCGCGGTTGACCGCGCAAAAGTTGTGGGCGCCTCGGTCCGGCTAGAAGAGGCCGCAGTCAAGCTCGGGTGGTCAAGGCTTTGGATCTCTACTTCTAACGCATTAATCCCGCTGACAACGGTCTGCTTCTCTTTTGCTGAGAAATGAGTCTGGTAGCCGGCTTGGTATTTCCTTAAAGACTCCAATTGGTACCGGAGTAATGTGCGCAGTTGCAAACGTCGATTCCTAAGCACACTTTCATTGATACTTTGAACCTGACTTGGCGCCTTCGAGTCGCGTGCCACCAGCTCAAACTTTCGAATTTGATCTCTGAGCTCTGCAATTGTAATCTGCTGCGCGCTAATCGTGGGGGCGGTCATGCAAACAGCGACGAATATCAGTGACCTGATTCCTGCAAACTTTCGCATTTGGCTTCTCCTGGGCTACGTGTGTCTAAGTCGAGTGGTTTGAGTTTTGTGCCTGTCCACATTCACACCTCCAAAGCCAACAAGGGATAGCCCAAGTTAGTTTTGTGGTACTGAACTGTAATTGACCAGGTCGGTGGAGGATTGCGGCCGTCGCAGGCTCGGAGGACCCGTCGAGTGTTAAGGACAGCAGATAAATACTCCCGTTTGAATTCAACGTCAATACCTTTTTTGCAAAGTCCCGCCGGTGGGTACTCGCCTTTCTATGACCGACAAGCAACTCCGTCTTTATTTGGGATCAGCTCGTCTAATTTCGTAATGACAAAAAGAGGCAAAATATTTCAGCCTTGCTGAAGCATCCTAAGGGCGGGTTGAGAGAATGTTCTTTTGGGAGGCCGACACTGCCGTTGCAGCGCGTCTGGAAGTGTTTGCTCAAAAGTTTCGTTAGTTGTTAGCTGGAGCGGCGGTCAAGCAGCCATTCGCCAATTGCATTCATTACGGCGGCATAGACTGCCTCTTGCAAGCCCTGGCTCTTCGGAACTTTTAAGGAATGGTCGCCGCCTTCGACGACGTGCAGGGTGGCTTTGAGGCGATGTTTCTTGATGGTGGCTTTCAGTTCGTCCGCGCTACCAAATGCGTCGCGCGCGCCCTGAACGAAGAGCAATGGCGCCTGAATTAACGGCAGATGTGCATCCCGGAGCTGTTCCGGTTTTCCAGGTGGATGGAGTGGGTAACCAAGAAAGACCAGACCGACTAGTTCGCCGGCACTTTCAGGAACTGCAGCAACTTGTGAGGCGATGCGTCCGCCCATCGATTTCCCACCAATCGCCAAGCGGTTTCCCTTCAGTTTCTTATTTGCACGCGCAGCTTCCATTACAGCGAGGTAACAAGCTTCAAGTTTAGCCTTTGGATCGGGCGCCCCGCGCTTCTGTTCCATGTAAACAAAATTGAAGGTCATCACGTCGATGCCGCGTTCAGCCAGCCCGTTTGCGAACAAAACCATGAACGGGTGAAGTTGCGACGCGCCAGCGCCGTGGCCAAGAATCAGAGTTATCCCAACGCGCGTCTTCCTGGGCGCGGCATAAAACAGCGCGGTGACGCTGTCGCGTTCGTTAACTTTGATGGTGAACTTTTCCGATTCCATGACAACCGCCAAGGCGCCAGGAGCGCCAAAGGATCAACTGGTTAACGTCCCACAATTTTGACTCAATTAAATCACCTTGGCGCACTTGGCGTCCTGGCGGTTAAGAATATATCCGTCGGACTCGTCGCCCGATACCACAGGTAACCTCATACGAAAGTGTTCCGGCGGTTCGCGCCAGTTCTTCCGCAGTAACCGAAGACTTTCCCTTCGCCCCAATAAGGATAACCTCATCATCTTCTGCCACGTCGGGCACATTTGTCACATCAATCAACGTCAGGTCCATTGAAATACGACCGATGACGGTGGCGTAGGCGCCGCGAATTATTGCGTGCCCGCGATTAGACAACGCGCGCATGTAACCATCGTCATAGCCAATCGGGACAGTCGCAACCAACGTTTTTTGAGAAGCCTCAAACGTGCAGCCGTAGCCCACCGTTTCGCCACTTGGCACCCACTTCAGCAACGTAATTCGTGTGTGTAACGACATCACCGGCTGCAGAGCTACTTCGCGATCAGCCGGAGCAAGTATGTCGCGCCATAGTCCATAGAGCACGCCCCCCGGACGGACCATGTTGCCGTGCGCTTCTGGCTGGCCGAAAATCGCGGCCGAGTTTGCGAGGTGTCGGAAAGTGGGCCGGAAGCCCTGGGCCTCCAACGAGTCAACCGCATGGTTGAAGCGCTCGATTTGATCGTGCGTCAGCGGACCGCAGGATGGTTCATCCGCCGCGGCGAAGTGCGTCATGAGCCCGTCAATGCGGAGGTTGTTATATCGCTTCAGAGCCGCAGTGAATTCGGTAAGTTGGTCGAACCGAACACCGAGTCGGCCCATGCCGGTATCAATCTTCAAGTGGACGTCAGCGATGACGTTGCGATCGCGCGCGGCGCGATCAAGCGCTTCAATCATGTCGAGCCGGTAGACAACTGGAACAAGACGATGTTGCAGGCAAGCACCCGCTTGTTCACCCCAAAAACCCGCCAGACATAAAATCGGTTTGGTGATGCCCGATTCTCGCAACTCAATTCCCTCTTCCGGTAGAGCTACACCAAACCAGTCAGCACCTTCCGACTCGAGCCGCCGCGCACATTCCACGGCGCCGTGTCCATAGGCATTGGCTTTCACCACCGCCATCACGTTGACGGCGCTGCCTACACGTTTCTTTACGAGCTGGAAATTCGACGCCAGGGCGTCAAGGTTTATTTCAAGCCACGTCGGACGGTGACTCGTGCGTTCCGATGATTCAACTTCAGACCTGTTCCGCATTCGTAGTTAAGGGTTTCTGTTCAGCTTAGTCGCCTGCAAGCGTCGTTTAAGTTACACCGAAAATCGCAAACGCCCCAAACCACAGTCAGCAGTTGAGCCGGCCTGGCGAGAGTTAGACGATGGATCTCACGGAACAATCTTTGGGTTGCGTGTGAAGTTTGCGGAAAGCGGCTCTGAAAGCCGACAGAGCGGACTGTTGGGAAACAGCCCGCTCTCTGGCAACCTGCAATTGATCCGATTATTGAGGAATCGGTATTGGTTGGAATTTGAACTTCTGCTGCTGAACTATCTTGAACCAATCAGCGCTGAGGCGGTAACGATTGTAAGTCGCGTCAACCCAGGCAGTGGCTATACCAATATTATTGGTGTTGTAGGCAATCCAGCCGTAACCCTTGTCCGTTCCCATGCCGCCATTCTCTCCCCACCAGGTCGGGCCCCAGGAGTTTTTAATAAGCCAGGCGTTTTTGCTGTCGTCCCAACCAATAATCGTGACACCGTGATTGATCCAATCGAAGTGCGTCGTGTGCTCGTCTAACACTCCACCGGCGTAGGCCTGAAACGCGTCGTCTACCATTACCGCAGTTGCCAGTGGCCCATGCTCGCATAATGCGGCCTTAATCTGAGGCGGGCTGGGAATGGTATTTAGATCGGGACCGACAAAACCCCACGCGGCGGCGCGGAAACTGAGGGGCATTCCGGTGGGACAGGCGGCACTGTCGTTACCGGTAAAAGGATCAGCGGCCTCTGTCGTAGTTCCATGACCAATCATGTAATCAAAAACATCCATCCACCAGCCGCCCGCACAGCTGCCGGCCGAAGCGCAATTCAGATTGTATTGTTCGGAGGTGTCCACCAGACTGTTGTTGCGCAACGCGTAGCTGCCTTCATACGCACCCATCGCAGTGAAGTCCCAACAGGTGCCGCAGATTTGATCCTTCACTGGCGTCACTTTGTTCAAGCGTCGCCAGTCGAATGAACCAGCAGTTGCGGAGCATCCGACAACTCTCAACGAACCAAGATCGACCTTCGCGAGTACGGCGCTGCGAACGTCTGCCGCCTTCAATAATTCGGCACGTTTGTTGACTTCAGCGGCCAAGCCCGGTTGGTCGCGCGGTATCCTGGTTCCTGCCAATCGTTCCAGCGGTTGATCCATCGCCGAAGTGTAGGAAACTTGAAACGGTCTTTTGTTAGCCTCGATGTCCTGGCGTAGTTTCGCGAGTCTTGCCTTGATTTCCGGACTCGCCTTCGCTTCACGTTCCCGGTAGTCGGCCGGCGCCTGAGTTGCGGGGGGATTCGCAGATTGATCTGTGCCCGTTTGTCTGCATGCTGGAACCATCACGGTCAACAAGAGCAGTGCCATGATGGTAGAGATTGCGAGTTTTGAATTCTTCATGAGGTCCTCCTAAGGGTGAGAGAGTTGATGAGTGTTAGCCATTTCAGTCTGGGCAAGAAAAGCCTTCCCGTCGTTACTGAATAACGACGGTGATGTGGAAAGTCTTGAGGGTTGCCGTATTTCGCGGACGTCCGTAACGGAAGGCAAGCGATACGCGTCCTGAGCGGCGAGCTACGAATTGAAAAACCTCAACTTCCGAACTTCCCGGCGTCGAGTCTTTGTTCGTTTCGATCTTTGGTCGCTGGTTGGTGTGTTGCAGGCGTCGGCCGGGGCCGCTAGTTACGTACCAGCCGTAACCCGTACCTAGTTGAGCTGGGAGTCTTACATTGAGACTGTCGCCACGCGCGAGCTGAACTTCTTTTCCATTGTCGACGATCTCAACAGTGTGATCAGCCGGAACGACGGCAAGAGGTGAATTTACGGCGCCAGTGTTCAAGAGCAATGCCAGGCATGCGAGAGTTACAGCGTACATAACGAGCCTTGTGCTGAGCGAGGAGAATAGAGGTCAACAAGGCGACTTCACTCAAATACTGCGTAGACCATAGGAGCAATTTTGTGGGGTGTCAAGATGCAGGAGCAATGTGTCGGAGCGGATTGAAATGACTACTACTCGCCGCGGTAGAAATTATCGAACCGCATGCTCGAGGTGTAAAACCTGTCGCCGGGTACCGGTGGCATTGCGCTGTTGCGCGATAAACTTTTGCCGACGCTCTTTTTGTCGCCAGCCATGTTTAGCATTCTTCCGCGCTATCATTCGGCGACAAACTCAATCTTCTTAATGCCTACTCTTAGAGGATCCGTGGCGTCTACTTTGTCGGGCGTCACCAGCGAGAGAAGAATCTTTCCGTCAGCCTTGATTTTTCCCTGGGTCGCCACAATGAACTTTCCTGGATTATCTGCGGGGAAAAGACTAAAACTCCCCAGGTAAATCTTTTCGTTGCTTGACGACGGCTGGTAACGAACTTCGAACTTCAGCGAATGCTTCCCCGGATTCACAACCTCCACGACTTCAACTCGCACAAACTTCGCCCGCTCAACCTCTTGGCGGCCCGGCTCAACTTCCTGCGTTAAAATCGAGTTTTTTAGATCAAGGTAATTCAAAACTTCGTCGCTCTTAGCGGGACTGGCATTGTTGTTGGCCAGGGAGCCGTTGCTGTTCGTGGTGATGTTCGAGGCGCCGCAATGCGTCGAGACCGACAGCGCGAGCAGCAGACACACCCCGCGGCCGATATAGAAAATTCCGAAGGTTCCCGAAGTAAACATGACCACCAAGACTGAGACGGGTCACTGAGGAGGCGAATTGATTGTGACCGGAGTAACGATGATATCAATTCCGTTCAACAGCAGCTCCGCGTCCTCTTTTTCAAATTTTCCACTAAACGGCACAGGTACGAGTTGTACGGATAACGGCGTACCTTCGCGCAGCTCCTGATTCTTGCGGAGTCGTTGTATCGCGTTCGTCAGGTTAACGAGAAACTTTTGCTGATGTTGATGTCCGCCACCGGCAACGGCGGTAATGCCCGGCTCGGCGCCGCCAAAAAAAGCAAAGCTCCCCGCGTAGTGCGGGTCTTCCGTTGATGTTTGCGTGGTAGCGGTGGGTAGATTAACGAATACTCGAACATAGAAATCGCTCAGCGGAGGCAACTCTGCAAACTCAATACTGGCAAAGATTCGTTCGCGAGCGCTGTCGCTGTTGATAATGGCCGCAAAATCCTGCGGCGTCAGTTGGGTTTCGTGGGACATCGGTCGCGCTACGCTAATCGCTGCCTTATCCGCCAGGCGGAACCTTTGTTTGATGTCAAACCTGATGTTTGCCCCTGCGCGAATTCTCTTTTCCAGCTTTGCGAATTCCGCTTTGGAAGTTATCTCGGTGAGTTGCGCTGAGTGGCTACCGATGGCACTGCTTTCGTACCGATAACTAAACAGCAGCATCAACGTCGTGGCTGCGGCACTGAAGCTAATCGGATTACCGTCGGCATCAACAAAGTGGCTATTGTCGTGGTTAAGCCAGTTCGCGTCGTTAGTGTTGTTGTTGCCCATCTCAACGTTCCACTTGGCCCAGCAATAATCGATCATGCAATGGTGCATGAAGAAAAGAGGATCGTTGGCGGATGCGTAGCCTCCGAATGTACCGCCGATGTAAGTGTGGGTGTCGTTGTGGGGCGTTCCTTCGAGTTGATGAGAGAAAGTGAAAAAATTTGTGTCGGCAAAAATTGGATCCAGCTCGGCGGTCGTGTCAGAAGTGGAACCATTCATGCTGGTGCGAGTTCTGGCTTTGTAGAGTGTGCTGTTTTGATCGAGAAAGGCCGAGTGAATATCGGGATCGTGATTCCAGTTCCAGTAAGGAAGACCCCACTTTGGTTTGCCCGTAAGTTTCTGAATGATCCTTTCCAAACTAAACAGGTAGGCACGGTGCCAATCAAAAAAGTGAT
Organism: Pyrinomonadaceae bacterium; assembly: GCA_035472495.1. GTDB lineage: Bacteria > Acidobacteriota > Blastocatellia > Pyrinomonadales > Pyrinomonadaceae > PSRF01. Next base: position 547,956 of record DATIPD010000016.1, read on the forward strand.
CTGAGCCGTGCTCGCAGTAGGTAAAGTTCGTAGTAATACCATGAATGGCCGCTTGATTTTTCCAGCTACGCTGGTCACTCGGGTTGCTCGTGTCCAAGTCTTTCATCAGTTGGACGCCTTGCCGGTAGGTCTCAATGTCTGCATCGACCTCGGGTGAGCCTGAGCGCAAGCGACGGCGCACCGGCCGGTTCTTGATGGCGTCTGCAAGAGCGTCGCAACCTCCCATCGTGCCAACCAGAAGAGCAACGCTGACGAAACCGAGTCCTTTGATGAAAACACGACGACCCAAACGGCTGGAGTTGAGATCTTCAATTAAAGTAGACGGATTAAGTTTTGCTTCAAAGTCTTCGGGGCGGAGGATTTCCATGATCTTTTCCTTTGGCGATGAGAAGACGAGCTAAGTCGACGATGAGTGGTGGCTTAGCTTGGTGGGGCCTTGTTGGGGGACTGCGCGTGCGCGAGGAACGAAAGCCCTTGAGATCAACTGTTCTAATCCACCGCAAAAATATTCCTGTCACCTGCAGAAGTCAAATGACTGGCCCAGAACGGTTGGTCTAAACGCCCGACGCTTTAACTAAATATTGAACCGGGGAATTTATGATGAACCCATTTTGGTTTACCACCGGGCTCGATTTAAACATGCTCTTTATGACTTGGTTGACTAACAGAGGCAGTTTCAACTCACTCGCCGCGGTAGAGGTTATCGAAGCGCATGCTTGAAGGAGTAAAACGAAGTCGCACGGTGTCGGTGGGGCCATTGCGCTGTTTCGCAACGATGATCTCGGCGACGTTCTTTTCGTCGTCCGGCATGCTGTCGCGCTCTTCAGGCGTTTTGTATTGTTCCGGGCGATAGATGAAAGCAACGACGTCAGCATCCTGTTCAAGAGCGCCGGATTCACGAAGGTCAGCGAGTTGGGGACGATGATCTGAACGCGATTCAGGGGCACGCGAAAGCTGAGAAAGCGCGATGAGCGGAACATTCAACTCTTTTGCCAGTCCTTTGAGTTCGCGTGAGATTTGTGAAACCTCCTGTTGCCGCGATTCAAAACGTTTGGCGGAGCCACTCATTAACTGCAGGTAGTCGACGATGATCAGATCTAGTCGTTTTTGTTCGGCCGCGAGGCGTCTCGCTTTCGCGCGCATTTCGAGAACTGATATTCCGGCTGTGTCGTCCAGAAAGATCCGCGCGTCGGCAAGCGTGCCGAGCGACTTCGCAATCTGCGACCATTCCGGTCGCGAAAGAAATCCGTTGCGGAAGCGCTGCGCATCAATGTTTGCTTGCGAACAAATCATGCGCATCACCAGAGCTTCTTTTGACATTTCCAGCGAGAACATGCCGACCACGGCGCCGGGGACATGTATCGCTGCATTCTCGGCCAGCATCAACGCAAAGCTCGTTTTTCCCATCGACGGTCGCGCGGCGACGATTATGAGATCCTGTCGCTGCAAACCTGACGTCAGTTTGTCCAGATCTGCGAAGCCGGTCGTCATGCCAGTCAGGACGGAAGCACGGCCTTCCATCTCCTGAATCTTCTCCAGCAGTTGTTCGGCAATCGGTTTGACGTGAACAAAGCCCTGACGAATTCGTTCATCCGCAAGTTCAAAGATCGCGTGCTCGGCGTGATCGAGAATGAGCTCTGGCTCGTCCTCTTGCTCCAACGCTTCCTGGGTGATTTTGTTTGCGGCACGGATCAGTTGACGCAACATCGACTTGCCGCGCACCACTTTCGCGTAGTGCATGATGTTGGTTGAATGCGGCAGACCGTAGGTGAGATTAAGTATGAAACTAACTCCGCCGACCGACTCCAGCGCGTTCTCTTTTTTTAGTTCTTCACCGATCAGGATGGGATTGATTTCAGCGCTGCGCTCGAAGAGACTGGTCATCGCCGCAAAAATTCGACGATGCGAAGGGACGTAGAAATCCTCCGGACGCAACTGCTCAATCGCCTGGCTAATCAAACCGTTATCGAGAATGATGCCGCCCAGAATTGCGCGTTCTGCCTCGGGACTACTAGGCAGCGAACGCTCAAGCGAATGCTCGCGAATAGGATCAGGTGATGCCATGAATAATTTGTCCCCTCCCTCTGGGAGGAGAAAAACAAATCTAACGGTTCAACCGGAATGAAATTGGCGCTGCGAGTTTGGAAAAACTGGCAGCGCCAATATATCTCACGGCGCCAAGATCCGCCGCTCTCAAACTTGTTTTTTCTACTCTGTTGCTTCTGCTGATTCTGCCGCCTGCTCGTCTTCCTTTGGTTCGACTTGTTTGGCCAGTTCCGCTTCCTGTTCCGGCGTCAAATGACCTGCGATTGCTTCACCTTCCGACGCAACTTTGACCTGCAAATCAACCGAGACTTCACGGTGCAGGCGCAGCGGCACGGAAAAGTCACCCAGCCGCTTGATTGGTTCGCGCAGGTGAATTCGATGTCGATCAATTTCGTAGCCTTTTTCCCGCAAGGCATCGGCAATGTCCATCGACGTCACTGAACCGTACAAGGCTCCCTGTTCGCCTGACTTACGCCTGAACTCAAGTGTCAGTTTGCCGAGTTGCGCAGCTTGTCCTTCAGCCGTCGCCTTCTCGCCTGCGGCTTTCTTCAACAGCGCAGCGCGTTCCTGTTCAATTTGTTTGACGTTGCTACTGGTCGCTTCGACGGCCAGTTTGCGTGGCAGCAAATAATTGCGCGCGTAGCCAGCTTTCACGCGCACAATTTCACCGCGCGCGCCGAGATCGTCAACATCCTCACGTAAAAGAATCTTAGTGTGTGCCATATCGGCTCCTTGTCATTAGTTCGTACTCGCAGCCCGCGCGGCGTTAGTCAGTCGTGTATGGCAATAAAGCGATGTTGCGCGCGCGCTTGATCGCTTCGGCCAGCATGCGCTGGTGTATGGCGCAATTGCCGGAGATACGCCGAGGCAAAATCTTGCCACGCTCGGGGATGAAGTTTCCCAGGAACCTGGCATCTTTGAAATCAAGAATATCTACCTTTTCAATACAGAAACGGCAGATACGACGCCGGCGCATGCGACGTCCACCGCGACCACCAGGGCCGCCCGACCGACCTCGATCATAGTCGTCATCGCCGTTGTAGCGCCTTCCGCGATCTTCGTAATTTGTCGACATAGTTACCTCTGCTAGTAAATCGTTAATCGTAAATAGTGATGGAACCTGCGAAGCGATGAGCTTTGTTTGTGATGACAAGCACTATGCATCACTCATAACTCAGCACTTCGCCTAAGCAGCGTCTTCTTCGGCGTCATCAGCGTTGCTGCTGTTTAAGTCAGCGGCCGGTCGTTTCTCTCCCGAGCCAGACTTCTTCTCAGCCTTTCGGGCACGCTTCGCTTTGAACTTCTCTGCTCGCCGCCGATCCTCGTCAACGCGCACGGTTATATATCTGATGATGCGATCGTTAACGCGCATGCGGCGCTCGAGTTCGGCAATCTCGCGGCCGGAACCCTCGATCTCCAACAACCAGAAGCTGCCTTCAGTCTTGTGCATGATCTCGTAGGCCAACTGCCGTCGCCCCATGCTTTCCGACTTAGTTATGCTGCCACCCTGATCGGTAACGATTTGCTTGAAACCGTCAGTCAGCTTGGCAACTTCCTCATCATCGGCTGTCGGATCGACAATGAACACCACTTCGTATTGTCTTCGCGTTTCCAAAATCAATCTCCTTCTTAGCGTCGTCCAAAGTCGCAGGTCTAATGTCCAAAGTCTTCGTAGTTAAACTTGACCTTGGACTTTGAACTTTCGACATTTCATCAGTCATTACTGTTAAACCGGCTCATCGCATTCAAGACTCCATCTCGTAAGATCGACCGAAGTCCTTCAGCGCTTCTTCCCAAAATGTCTTCAACCGCGTTTCTTGCGGCGTTCGCAAATCTATCGAGCACAAACTTCCTGGCGTCAGAAAGGGAATGCTCTGGCTGAATACCAATCCGCAGCCGCGTAAATTCGTTCGTTCCCAGCGTACCGATGATCGACTTCAACCCGTTGTGCCCACCCGCAGAACCCCTGGCACGAATGCGAATCTTTCCAAACGGCAAGGCCAGATCATCGGAGATCACTATTAACTTTTCGCCGGGCCCAACCAGTTTGTGCTTGGCAACCAAACAGCCAACCGCCTCCCCGCTGAGATTCATGAAGGTCTGCGGCTTAACGAGTTTGACGCGCTGGCCTTCGATCTCACCGCTGGCTACCAGTGATCGGCACTCACTACGAAATTTGCCGAACTCGGCAGCCGCACTCAACTTATCAATCAGCATGAATCCGAGGTTGTGGCGTGTCCACTCATACTCTTTGCCCGGATTACCTAAACCAACAATCAAATACATTGCCAATTGCCAATTTCCGATTGCCAACCAGTCTCAGTGAAAACCGACGTCTTTGCAATCGGCAATCGGCAATCGCAAATCGGCAAGTTCTAGCTCTTCTCGGCGTCGCCGCCGCCTTCTTCATCTTCCTTCTTGCCCTTGCCAATAACTTCCGGCTCAGCAGCTGCCTCACCCTCGACCACGGGTGCAGCAACCTCTTCTTTGATAATGCCGACGGTTGCGATCACCGTGTCGGGCGACTTGAGAATCTCGATGCGCTCGTCGACGGGAATATCAGAAATATGAAGGAGGTCATGTACTCCCAAGTTCGACACGTCGATGTCGATCGAGTCGGGAATTTCCCGCGGCTGACAACGAATTTCAATCTCGCGGAGGATCTGTTCGAGTACGCCCTGCTCTTCCCGCACACCAATCGGCTCACCAATCAGATGGATCGGGACGGTCACTTCAATTTTCTGTCCCTTAACCAGCCGGGTGAGATCCGCATGAACCAAACGGCTGCGTACGGGGTCGATCTGGCGATCGTGAAACATCACTTCGCTCGGCCCGACGCCTTCGATATCAATTGTAAAAATCGTATTACGTCCTGACTCGGAACGCAGGATCGCAGCCAAGTCCTTCAAGGGCGCGAGAGCCGCAACGGCCTCACCTTCGCCACCGTAGACGGAAAGCGGAACCATGCCGTCGCGCCGGGCGCGGCGAGCATCGTTTTTGCCACGACCATCACGCTTGGTTGCGCGAACGATTATGTCTTTCTGTTCTGCCATGATTGCTCCTCTTTACAAACGTTCAGCGACCGACTCATTTCCGATTTCCAATTTCCACTTGCCGAATTTTTTCAGATACCGCAGTCGAGCGGTTTCCGATAAATCAGCAATTGGCAATCGGCAATCGGCAATTCCGCCGGTCGCTGATGGACTTCTATTTAAGCCATCAGTGTTTGCCCTTCGCTAAACGAAGAGCGAGGAAACGCTGGTTTCCTCGTGGATCGACTTGATCGCTTTCGCCAGAAGCGGCGCGATACTAAGTACTTTTATCTTTTCAAAGTTGCAGGCGTGATCACGTAACGGAATCGTATTCGTGATCATTATCTGCTCTATGTCCGAATCGTCGAGCTGTTGCACTGCCTTGCCTGACAAAACCGCGTGCGTAAAGCAGGCATGAATTTTTTCAGCTCCAGCATTCTTCAACGCTTTGGCCACTTTAGTCAAACTGCCACCGGTGTCGCACATGTCGTCGACAATCAAACAACTGCGTCCGCGGACGTCGCCAACGACGTTCATAACCTCGGCTACGTTGGCCTTTTCACGCCGTTTATCGCAAAGCGCCAGTTCCGCGTCGAGGCGTTTAGCGTAAGCTCGCGCTCTTTCGGCACCGCCGGTATCCGGCGCCACTACCGTCAAGTTTGGCAGCGGGTTCTCCTGATAGTAACCAATCATCACCGGTGCCGAGTAAAGGTGGTCAACCGGGATATCAAAGAACCCCTGAATCTGCGCGGCGTGCAAGTCAATCGTCAACAAACGATCAGCGCCAGCCACGGTAATTAGGTTCGCTACCAACCGTGCGGAAATCGGCACGCGGGGACGGTCCTTCTTGTCCGAGCGTCCGTAACCATAGTACGGAATAACTGCCGTGATCCGCTCAGCCGACGACCTACGAAACGCGTCGAGCATGATGAGCAATTCCATCAAATTCTCGTCGGTTGGTGGACAGGTTGGCTGCACTATGAAAACGTCGCCGCCACGAACGTTTTCATCGATCTGAAAATTGAACTCGCCATCGGAAAAGCGCTCGGTGATTGCGCGACCCATGTCGCAACCCAGATGGCGGGCAATCTCCTCCGCAAGTTTCGGATTTGCGTTGCCCGAAAAAACCTTAATTCCGCCAGTTGTGCTCATAAGAAAGGATGACTGCGGACGGACGACCGCAGACCGTCATTTCAGTCTGTCGTCGGTCTGCCGTCGCCGGTCGTCTTGCGTTTTGGCTGGGGCGGGTGGATTCGAACCAACGAATGCCGGTTCCAAAGACCGGTGCCTTACCACTTGGCTACGCCCCAATATCAAGATCCAGGGTAGAAAGAGCGTAAGAACGAAACATCCAACGCAGAGAGCGCGCGCAAATATTCATTCCGCGACAATGTAACACACGGGAAGACGCGCCAGCCCGTTTCCAATTTCAATTTGCTGATCGCACGCTGCTGATCTTCTTGAGCGGCAAAGATACCAAATACGCTTGAGCCACTACCAGCTAACAAAGCGCCAACGGCACCCGCCTGAATCAAGCTTTTTTTTGCTCGCCCAATCTCAGGCTCAATATCAAAGATCACAGACTCGAAATCATTTCTTAACGAGTCTAGCGGAGACCACGGACGCGAATCGACGTTGTGGGCCTCGTTACGGAAACTGGAAAGAATAGGGTCGGTCGCGTTTGTTGTCAAGGCGGCTGAATTCAGCGCTAAGTAAGCTTCCGCGGTGGAAACTCCAACGTTTGGAGTGATTACAATCAAGTGAGTCTGATCGCTACTGTGTTCAGAGCGCGACGAAACGCTGGCCCCGGTTCCAGTTGCCAGCGCGCAGCCGCCGAGGAGAAAAAAAGACACATCCGCTCCCAAATTCGAAGCTATTTTGCTAAGGGCCGCGGTCGATACGGGCAGTTTCCAAAGGTGCGTCAACGCCAGCAGAGTGATCGCCGCGTTTGAAGAAGCTCCACCCAGACCTGCTTTTGAAGGAATTCTTTTCTCCAGGCTTACGCGTACGCCTGCGGATACGCTGAACGACTTCTTCAGCGCCGCCGCTGCCTGCACAACTAAATTCTGATGGTCGGTTGGAATAGCCGGATCATCGCATACAAGCGAGATCTCGCCGTCGCCAGTTGCTTCAAATTGCAGACTGTCGCACAGCGATATCGTCTGCAGTATCGTGCGCACTTCGTGGTAACCGTCAGCGCGCTTACTGCGTACCTGCAAACTCCAGTTGATCTTTGCGAACGAAGGAAGGCTAAGGAAAGACTGGGTCACGTTGGGGCGGCTGCTATAGGTTAATCCAGCCGCCACAATCAAAGCGATGCGCGGCTAGCGAGCAATAAAAATCTGAGTTAGATAAACGCTTCCATCCGCTGAAACGTAACTGCCAATAGCGCCCGACTGGAAGCCCGCGTAGAGAATATTTGCGCGATGGCCGGAGGAAGTCATCCACCGCTCAACCGCAAAACTGCCTGGATCATCGTAGCCCTTATTATACGCGATGTTTTCCCCGATCACGCGGAAGTGAACAATACCACCCGCCCGTGCCCGGTCTTTGAGTTCCAGACCTTCTGGCGTCTTGTGAGAGAAGAAACCTTGCAGAGCCATGCGCTCCGAATGAGCTCTCGCCAGGCGGCAAAGTTCGGGATCCCAGGTCAACTGCGATAGTCCGTTTTCAACGCGCGCTGTGTTGGTCTGTTCAAATGCACGCTGTTCGATAAGCGTCGCGCTTTCGCTCGCAGATGCCGTCGCCGCAGGCGCGGCTGAGGCCTCAGAATTCACTCGACGTGGTCTGGCTAAACTGGCCGGCGAACTCGGCTCGGAAACTAGCCGCGCAATAGGCCGAGGCTTAATGTTCTGTGCGGCTATGCCCTGGACGAAAGAGAGAGAGACTAACAAGATTAGACTGGCGAGAAAGGGGCGAGAGGGGATACGAGAAGCAGAGACAGGAGTCCCCGAAGGGTTCAATTGTGACGACATGAAATTTTGTCCCGGTCGGCGCTCTGGCAAGCAGAATTACGCCTTCGAAGTGGCCTTTGAGGGAGGCTGTTTGAAGGATTGAACCGAGCCGGGGCAGGCTGGTCAGGAATGTCAATCTCAGACTATCAAAGCCGGTAAACTAAGATCAACACTTTTCTTTTCTGGCGAAACCGTCTGACTGGGTGTGGCTGAAATCTAACTCTCTTGAGGGTTTTGGGCGGAATCCGAGGCAAATCTCCTGACTGCTTGCTGCCAGGCGTTCCGAACTGGGTAACCGTAAAGCAACACTGCCGCGGCAACCACTCCGGCCTGATAGGTGTAGAGTGGGGCACCCGTGTAGAGGGTGGATAGAAACCCGATAAGCGCGACCGCAGCGCCGATCAGAGAAACCAGCAGAGTCGTTCGCTGCAAGCTGACGATTAAACCTGACGCACCTTGAATCGCGGCAATGTCTTGAAGTCGCATTTGAGCAAACCTGGTGCGGCGCAAAGCGATGGCTCCGAGGCCAAATACCAGAATCGTGATCCGGACGGCCATGTCCAATGATGGATTTACTCTTTGAGTCAAGAACCTTTGGGTCACGAAGGCGAGTACGCACAGGAGTACGACACCCACTAGAAGTGACAACGTCGTCTTGACGGTTGCCTTGTGACGAGTGACCAGTTCTGCCTCAACCTCTGGAGAGAGAGTGTTTGTCATCGTGCTTCCTCATCGTTCTTTTTTTTGACGCAGCGCAAGGTTAAGAGATCAGCGGCACAAAAGAAAGTGGCCCACCGTGCCTGTCACGATGGGCCATTTCACTAAGCTGTACTCACTCTCGCCTACGGTTTAATTACTCCCGGCGTTTGAGTCGCGGGTGTGCTCGTTGGGGGTTGAATAGAATTCGGAGTTGTTGGCCGTGGAGCGGGATTCTGTGGCACCGTGCGGTTACGTTGAACTGGTGCTACCGGAGTGACATTCGTGGGCAGCTGGCCATTGTATTTCAACGCCTCATCGATCAAGTCTGTCCGCCCTTCCTGCTTGTTCTTGCTGATGAGAATTCCATCGGTGCTCACGGTAACGTCGGCCTTGCCGAGAAACTGTTGCACGAGGCTCCCCACCATCCCGGGTCGCTCCGCCGGCGCCACGTTCCTACGCGTCGGATCGGGCTCCGGAACCGGCGCACCGATAATGCTCAGCTGCTCTTTGGCTTTGTCAGCGTAAGTACTGTTCGGAAAATACCGCAGCAGTTCCTGGTAATACTTGGCGGCCTCATCGGGCTCTTCTTCCTGTTGATAGGTGTAGGCCAACTTGAATAGCACGCCGTCTCTTTCAGAAAAGTTCGGGTACTTTTCGTTTACTTCCTTAAGGCGCGACTGTGCTCCTTTCAAGCCACCTTTGTGGTTGTCATACCGCGCCATGTAAAAGTCTGCGATTTGGTAACCATGCATCGCCAGACTTTCCTGCGTTTCAATCAAACGATCTTCGACTACGGACCGTAGTGACGTGTTGGGATATTGCTGGAGTAGTGCCTTTAATCGCTGTTCGGCTTTACGCGCGTGCGTGATATCGCGATCGGAAAGTCCCATCTGCCTCATTTCAGATTCCGCGACTTTTAGCATCGCGTAAGGCGCGAGCGGATCGGTGGGAAAGAAGGTCAACCAATCCTGGTAAGCCTGCGCGGCTTGAATCAAAGAAGACGAGGTGCCTTCGAGATAAAATGAATCTGCGATCGCCAGTTTGGCCAACGGCAGAAAGGCTGAATCTGGATACGTGTTAATAATCGTGGAGAACAAGAGTCGGCCAGTTTCGTGCTGTCCTTTTCTAACTTCCTTGGCCGCTTCCTCAAAAAGAACTCGATCACGCCCGGGGGCAACTGTTCCGGTCAACTCCTCGTATTTTTCACTATCACCACCACCGAACAGGCCGAAGAGCTTTCCCTTCTTCTTTTTCTTCGACGGCGCAGAGGCAGTCGCTGTCGCACCACCGGCGGTGGCGCGTGCACTAGCTGTTTGCTGCAAGGCGGTTTCAACTCGCGTATTCAGCTCCGCGACGGAGGCTTCCATTCTATCCAGAGTGGTTGGATCGTAACGCTCGGAGCGGTCTTGCTTGCCACGCACGTTGGCGAGTTCTGACATAAGCGAACCGGCTTCCTTGTCCAGGTTCTGCAGTCTTACGCGGGGATCATCGAGATTCTTTTTCTCATCAGGATTCTTAGCGGGCAACGACGAAAGAGCCGCAGAAAGTGACCGCCGCATGCCGTCCAGCTTTGAGCGCATTACGTCCATTCGCTGAACAGCAGAAAACTCGTTCTGTGTATTGTTAGTTTGTGCGCCGCCCTGAGCCAGCACATTGACTGCCAGGAAAACTACGAGCGCCAGGCAAAACACAAAACATGCAGAAAAGCGAGAACGCATAAGGTATGACCTCCGATAAAACTGAATGACAGCGGCTCGCGCCGTCAGAAAAGTAGGAACCACTCAGCCAAATTCTAAGTTAAGAGCATTAAACCCACTGCACGGTTGCTTCACGCAAACTCTTAACCGCATTTTCTGGGCTTTTTGCGCCAAAAACCGCAGATCCCGCGACAATAATTTCTGCGCCGGCCGCAACTACGGCACCAATATTCTCCAAATCAATGCCACCGTCAATTTCGATTCGGACATCAAGCTGGCGTTCGGTAATCATCTGGCGCAGCTGCCGGAGTTTACCGATCGAAGTCTCAATGAATTTCTGACCACCAAAACCTGGATTGACGGACATTATCAACACGTAGTCAGCGTAGGGCAGTGCTTCAACCAGACTGGCAACTGGAGTCGCAGGATTGATTACGACGCCAGCCTGCGCGCCCGCAGATTTGATTGTAGTCAAGGTGCGATGGAGGTGCGCGTCCGCTTCAACATGGACCGAAACCATTTTCGCGCCGGCCTCGACAAACTGCTGCGCGTAACGGCCTGGCTCCGAAATCATCAGGTGGGCGTCGAGGGGCAAGTCCGTGGCTTTTGCCAACGACTTCACCACCGGCAGTCCTATAGTCAAATTCGGAACGAAGTGTCCATCCATCACGTCGACGTGAAGCAGGGTGGCGCCGCCGCGCTTTACCGCCTCGATTTCTTCGCTCAACCGCGAAAAATCAGCCGACAAAATCGAAGGGGCTATATCAATGGTTCTGTCGCTGCTCATTTCGTCGCCGAATAATTAGTTGGGTCGCACTGTTGCCGACGGCCTGGGCGCAGCTGGTCTCACATTAGAATTCGTGCCGGCGCCGCGATTCACATTGTTGGTATTCAGCGTTGGCCGATTGGCATTCGCATTAGCTGGACGATTGCTGTTTCCGTCTGCATTGCCGTTGTTGGAGTTTCTGTTCGTCGGCGTGCGATTAGCGTTCGCGTTTCGATTGGTTCCGTTGCCATTCGCGTTGGCGTTTTCGTTAGTGTTTCGATTGGTGTTCCTGGGTCGGGGTTTGTTTTCGTTTGCGGGCGCTTCGTTCGTATTCTTGTTTTCAGGGCTGGCTTCGGGTGAGTTCTCTGGAAGGGCCTGACCTGCCTCCCCTTCCTTGGCCACTCGGCTGATATCCATCGCCACCGTTTGCCCGCTCTTGACCATTTCACCAGCGTGCGGCAGCTGAAACAACACAACATCAGCTTTCACTTCGTTGCTGGGACGCGTCGCACGCACGCGGAAATTTAGACCAGCCTCGCCTAATACGTGTTCGGCCTCGTAGCGGTCTTTACCTAGGACATCGGGAACTTTTACTTCCGGACTGCGGAGCGAGAGAAAAACCGTGGTGGCCAGACCAAACACAAAAACGATCGCGATGGCGATCACGATGGCAAGCCGTCGAAGTGCTGAGAGTGCGCCGGTGGCCGTACTACCTACCTCACTTGATTGCAAAACTGCTGAGCCGGGAACCCAACCAAGCTGCGCAGTCTAACATTCGCTAGACAGCCTCGCAAAGTTAGGAGTTTTAGGCTCGTGGTTCAGTTTCAGACTTCGCTTCAGCTTTCGAAGGCTGCCGAAACGCAACGAGATTCGCTAACACAAAATTAGAACTGGGAGCCGCAGCGACCAGCCCTGTACTCAACTTCGCATGTGCAGTCACAGAAAAAGGCCTATCAAATCGGCGGATTATTAAGGTTGAGTCTTTGGCTGGTCGCTGCTCCCAGTTCTGATTTTGTCTTGCCAATCTCACGAGATTTCTCATGATTGGCAAACCTGAAAGTAACCCACAGCTGTTTTAACTACTTTCCCCTCGTTCCATTACGCAAATAAAGAAGCCGTCTGTATCGTCCTCATGAGGCCACAGGCGAATCGCGCCGGGCAAAACTTTCATCGCCCCTGAGTAAGACAACTCAACCATGCGAAAACTGGAGTTGTTTTCCAGAAACCACTGCACCACATCTTCGTTTTCGTCTCGTTCGACTGAGCAAGTTGAATAAACGATGCGGCCTCCTGGTTTGACCACCTTTGCCGCATTACCCAGAATCAGTTTCTGGCGTTGGGCCAGATCCACAATGTCGGAAAACTCTAACCGCCAGCGAACTTCCGGATTCTGCCTCAGCGTCCCCGTTCCGGAACACGGAGCATCGACCAGTACACGGTCAAAAGACGCATCAACAAAAGGCAACGGCCGCGTCGCGTCGAGCGCCAAACAACTGATACTTTCGAATCGCTGGAGTTGAGCCGCGGCTTTGATTGTCTTTAATCGATGCTCGTGTAAATCACCAGCGAATATCTGGCTTGCGTCGAGGCTAAGGTCGGCCATTTGTGTGGTCTTGCTGCCGGGCGCCGCACAGACGTCCAGTACGCGTTGACCGGGTTGCAAATCGAGCAGCGTCGCCACTTGTTGCGAAGCCTCATCCTGAAAATAGATTTCCCCACTGATCGCTAATTCGTGTAACAAGCTAGTTGCTCCAGTTACACGCCAGGCGCCAGCCGTGATTCTCGAGGAAACAACAGTTACACCACTGTGACGGAGACGCTCGCAAACATCAGTTTCACTTGCGCGGTTCTTAACAACGCGAAATGAGACTCGCGCCCGCTCGTTATTTGCCCGCGCGAAAGCTCCAGTTTCGCCCAGCCCAAACGCAGCCTGCCAACGTTCAAGCAACCAAGGCGGATGCGAAGTCTCCACCGACAATCGTTCCACCGGATCATCAATCTCCCTCGCGGGATCGACGTCCGGTTCACGAGTCGCCCGCCGCAAGACTGCATTCACAAAGGCACCAGCCGAGCGAAGACGAGCGAGTGTTGTGAGTTTGACTGATTCGTTGACGGCGGCCGAGGCGGGAATTCGCGACAGGAACCGAAGCTGATACAACCCCAAACGCAGCGCTAAGACTACGTCTCTATCAAGGTCAGAGATTTTACGATTGGAATAACACTCAATGAGCCGGTCGAGCCAAAGTTGCCAGCGCAACCCGCCCATGACAAGTTCATGACACAGTGCGCGATCCGGCGCGTTAAGTTCCGGTTCTCGCGCCGCCAGCAGCGGCGAGGAGTACGCCCCATCAGCCACGCGCTGAAGAATCTCAAACGCTATCCGCCGCGCCGGCGAAACAGAGCTAGACTTCACCAAGGCGGTCGCCAACTTTCAGGTGGGCCCCATTCAAAAAATCGCGAGTAGCCATGCGGCGCTTCGCTTCAGGTTGAACTTCGATTAGTTGCAGCGCTGTTTGCCCGCCACACTGCACGATCAAGCCATCGCCGCGCGCCTGCAAAACTTCACCAGGTTTCCGGTCCGCCTCGCTCGACTCCACGACCGCGGATTTCCAAACGATCAACCGATGTCCGTTGTGATGCGTGAAAGCATTCGGCCAGGGCTGAAACCCGCGGACGCGTCGTTCGACGGCAATCGCTGACGTGGTCCAGTCGATCAAACCATCCGGTCGTTTTAGTATTGGGGCAAACGTCGCATCCTGGACCTGCTGCGCGCGCGGCGTGATCTCGTCAAGTTTCGTCAGAGTTTCACTCAGCAGTTCGGCGCCGATACTTGCCAACCGCAACATCAGTTCCGGCGACGTCTCGCCATCACTGATAGGTGTTTCGCGTTGGAGCAGGAGTGGACCGGCGTCAAGTTCCTCTTCAATGAACATTGTCGTGACTCCGGTCTTTGCGTCGCCGTTCACAATGGCCCAATTCGCAGGAGCGGCGCCGCGATAGAGCGGTAATAGTGAGAAGTGAACGTTGATGCAACCTTGGCGCGGTGCTTCCAGGAATTCTTTTGGCAGGATACGACCGTATGCAACTACAACGGCGATGTCGGCGTCGTAGGAAGCAAACAACTGTTTCGCTTCATCAGTCTTCACCTTCGCGGGCTGTTCGATCTGGAGGCCTTGCAAAAGAGCAAACTGTTTGACGGGCGGTTGGCGCAGTTTGTCTCCACGACCAGCAGGTTTATCTGGCTGCGTCCACACTGAGACCACGTCATGCCCGTCGGTCAACAAACGCGCCAGCGACGGCACCGCCGATTCCGGAGTTCCCATGAAAACTATGCGCATGGTGATTCAAAAAAACAGCGGGGCCAAGCCACCTTCCTCACCCCGAGACTATGCATCTTGAGAATGATTTACCAAGTGGAGAAACTACAATCCGAAATACACCGCTCAACTTGAAAAATCTCTCAGGTCAGGAAGGCGGGCTTGCCCCCGCTTCTCTTTTCAAATTAACTCGCCGCGCGTTTTTCTGCGGATGCATTAGCAGTTGCGCCAATCTTCTCCGCGGAAACTTTCGCCTGCATAAACAGCAGCAGATAGTCGCGTCCACCGGCCTTTGAGTCGGTGCCGGACATGTTGAACCCACCGAACGGATGGACGCCCACGAGCGCTCCCGTGCACTTGCGATTCAAATAGAGATTGCCGACGTGAAACTCGCGCCGAGCGCGTTCAAGTTTGGCTTCGTCCGTACTGTAGACAGCGCCAGTCAGACCAAACTCCGTATCGTTGGCTATTTTCAGCGCGTCGTCGTAGTTTTCTGCTTTGATTACAGCCAGCACTGGCCCAAAGATTTCTTGCTGTTCAATCGTAGCCCCGGGCTTCACGTCTGCGATGACCGTCGGCTCAATAAAGAATCCCTGTTCGCCATCGGAACCGCCGCCGGCCAACACGCGTCCACCTTCGCTCTTTCCTTTTTCAATGTAACCGTTGATTGCTTTGAAGGCTTTCTCGTTGATCACCGCGCTCATGTTGGTGGCGTAGTCAGCGGGATCACCCGTTGTGATTTTCTCGGTTCGCTCAGCAATCTTTTCCAGCATCTGGTCGTAGACGCTCGCATCCACAATCGCGCGTGAACACGCCGAACATTTCTGACCTTGATAACCAAATGCTGCTTGCACTACTCCGGTTGCCGCGTCGTCGAGGTTGGCGTCGTCGGCGACGATGATCGCGTCTTTGCCACCCATCTCGGCAATGACTCGCTTGATCCAGATTTGCCCATCGTGAACCTTCGCCGCCCGTTCATTGATTCGCAAACCAATTTCTTTTGAACCCGTGAACGCCACAAAACGTGTCTTCGGATGATCGACAATGACGTCGCCAACTTCAGCGCCCGAGCCCGTCATAAAGTTCACCACGCCCGGCGGCAGCCCGGCCTCTTCGAGAATTTCAAAAAACTTGTATGCGATGGTCGGAGCATCAGAAGACGGCTTCAGAACAACGGTGTTGCCGGTAACAAACGCCGCGCTGGTCATGCCGGCCATGATTGCCAGCGGAAAATTCCAGGGCGGAATCACGGCCACCACCCCAAGTGGAATGTAAGAAAGGTGGTTCTCTTCGCCTGGTACATTCACGAGTGGCTGGTTGCCGCCGTAACGCAGCATTTCACGTCCGTAAAACTCGAGAAAATCGATCGCTTCAGCAGTGTCGCCATCAGCCTCGGCCCACGTCTTCGCCACTTCGTAAACCATCCACGCCGAGAACTCGTGCTTGCGGTCGCGAATGATCGCCGCGAGGCGAAACATCAGGTTCGCGCGATCGTTCGCACTCGTGTTCTGCCAGGTTTGAAATGCGCTGTAAGCCGACTCCACGGCCTTATTCGCCAACTCCCTGGTGGCTTTTTGGAACCTGCCGACGACCTGCGTGCGGTTGGCGGGATTAATACTGTCGAGCTTCGCATCAGTCGTAATGCGCTCACCACCAATGACCAGCGGATACTCGCGGCCCAGCTCACTCTTCACTTTCTCAAGCGCAGCGCGCATCGCTTGCGCGTTTTCTTCTTTGCTGAAATCTGTAAACGGTTCATTACGAAATTCGGTAGGCATTCTTCAACTCCAATTGGTCTGTTTTGATGATAGTAGCAGAATCGCAGTGAGGTCAGTACCGCCCTCATTCCCTCGAAACTATTTCGCGACCCACTTCCCCGCTTTCTGCAGTTTCTTGATCTTGTGTTTCACGAGTTCGCGCTTGAGGGTGCTCATCTTGTCGAGAAAGACGATGCCGTCGCAGTGATCTGTTTCGTGCAGCATGCAACGGGCGGTCAGTTCCGTGTGGTCAATCTCAAACTCATTGCCGTTGATATCGTGTGCCCTCACAACCGCGCGCAAACTACGCTCTACCGGCGTAAAGATTCCCGGGAACGAAAGACAACCCTCTTCGCCGTTTTGCTCACCTTCGACGTGGATCACTTCTGGATTAATCATCACCACTTGCTGATCCGGATCTTTGCCCGCGGAACAGTCCATCACAAACAAACGCTTGCCAACTCCAACTTGCACCGCCGCAAGACCGACACCCGGCGCCGCGTACATGGTTTCAAACATATCGCGCACCAACGTCTTGAGCTCTAGACCAAACTCCGCCACCGGCTCCCCCGGCGTATCGAGAATCGGATTCGGCCACGTCACTATTTCCAACAACGCCATTCGTCTTTTCCCCTTTGTCCTTCCCTCACTTCACAGCGAAAAGCGGCTGATGTTTCCTCTTAGTAACCGCGCAACTGCTCGCGATAACCCTCAAAGTTTCGTCGCATTTCGCCAAGACTGTCACCACCAAACTTCTCTCTCATCGCTCCTGCAAGGGTCAACGCCAACATCGCTTCGCCGATCACTCCCGCAGCGGGTACGGCGGTGATGTCAGAACGCTCGAACGCGGCGACGTGTTCTTCTTTAGTGTCGATATCAACCGAACGCAGCGGACGTCTCAACGTTGAGAGTGGTTTCAGATGACCGCGCACGCGTATCTCCTCGCCGTTGGTAATGCCGCCTTCCAAGCCGCCCGCGCGATTAGTTTCGCGGATGAACTCTTTCGTTTCGCTGTTGTAAGCAATCTCATCGTGAACTTCCGAACCTGGCAACGCGCTCGCTTCACTACCCGCGCCAATGGAAACTGCTTTGACTGCCGGAATCGACATGATTGCTTGCGCTAGTCGGCCGTCGAGTTTCAGATCCCAGGCAGTATGTGAACCAAGGCCGGGGAGGACGCCGCGCGCAACTACTTCGAAAATACCGCCCAGGGTGTCGCCTGCTTCACGCTTCGCATCGATCAGTTCAATCATCTGCTGCTGCGCGGCGACATCGGCGCAGTGGAGCGGTGCGTCTTCAGGAATCGCAGCGATTGCATTCCACGTTAACTCCAACGGTTTTTCCGGAATACCACCTAACTGAATGACGTGACTCCCAAGCTCGACACCGAAAGAGAACAACAACTGTTTCGCTAAAGCTCCGCAAGCAACACGCGCTGCTGTTTCCCGCGCTGATGCGCGCTCGAGCACGTTTCGCAAATCGCGCGCGTCATACTTCTGCCCACCAGCGAGATCTGCATGACCGGGACGCGGTCGCTTCAATGCTCGTGACTTTTCGCCTGGAACTTCGATTGGCTCCGCGGCCATGACCTCCGTCCAGCTTGCCCAATCTTTGTTTTGAACCAAAAGCGCTACCGGCGAACCAAGTGTCAGACCATGACGCACGCCGCTCAAAATCTCCGCCCGGTCCTGCTCGATCTTCATGCGCCCGCCGCGTCCGTAACCCCATTGACGCCGCTGCAGCTCGTGATTCAGTTGGTCGAGGTCGACCGGCAACCCGGCAGGCATACCTTCGAGTATCGCGACGAGCGCGCGGCCGTGTGATTCGCCTGCGGTGGTAAAACGAAACATGTTCAGTATTCGATCAGTGCTGAAGAGCACGCAAACTCAAGCAGTTCAGAGTTCAAGCTTTAGCTTGCGCGTTCGGTAACAGCAACCTAAAAGGCTGAGCTCTAAACTACTTGTCGCTTAGGTCCCAGCAACTCCTCTGAAAAGATATTTCCGCGGCCCAAAATCCCGGCCGGATCAAACGCCAGCTTCAAAGCGGCCATCTGACGCAAGTGCTCTTCGCTATAGAACAACTTCAAGTACTCGCGCTTGAGTTTACCAATTCCGTGCTCCGCCGAAAGAGTGCCACCCAACGACGCGGCGCGCTTGAGAAACTCCACGTAGATTTCGCGCGCTCTGATCGCCTCTTCATCGTTGCGCGGCAGGATATTCACGTGAACATGGTTGTCGCCGATGTGGCCGAAGATTGTGTAGCGCAACTCGCTGGTTCGCAACGTCTCCTCGTAGTACGAAAGCATTTCCGGAAACGCTTCGTCCGGGAGGCACATGTCAGTCGAAACCTTGCGTTGCTTGTGACTCGCAAACCATTCGTTCATCAACACCGGAAGCGCATGACGAAACTCGCGAAGCTTGGCTTGATCTTTCTCCTCCGTCGCGAACCACGACTGGTCGGCGAGTGCTCCGTGTTTCTCCAGCAACAGTAGCCAGTCATTCATCAAGGCGTCTTCAGTTTCAGGCGTCGTTTCCTGTTCAAAGAAAATCGCACCCACCGACGCGGCCGGAATCGCTTCGTATTTTTGTCGCAGGAAATTCAAAGACTCGTTGTCGAAATACTCCAGCGCCCGCGCATCAATGCTCAACCGACGTTCTGGCTGAGGCGCCGGCGACTCATCGAGCGACGCTAAAAGATCCTCACGTTTGCTTACTTCCAGCGCTTTCTCCAAGAGACTTCCCAAGCGCCCGGCCTGACCTCCGGCTCGCCGGTTAGCCAGCGAAACCTCGCGCGCCTCTTGAACAAATTCCAGCAGCTTCGCACGTGACTCAAAAAACACCACACCACTCAGCAAGCCTTGCGGTTTTGGCAACAAGCTGACTTCAATGCCGACGATCACGCCCAGCGTTCCTTCGCTGCCAATGAAGAGATCGAGCACGTCCAGGTTGGGCGCACAATAATAACCAGCTGCATGTTTGCGAGTGTTCGGCATTCGATAATCTGGCAACTGCGCCTCGAGAACGCCACCCGAGGGCAGCGGAATCGTGATTTGTCCGCAGGCATCAGCGTGCAGTTCACCGCGCCGGAGGTTGAGAATCTCCCCGGTAGGCAACACAACCTTCAGACGCTGGACGTAGTTTCTAGTCGCTCCATACTTGAAAGAGCGTGCGCCAGAAGCGTTTGTTGCGACAGTGCCGCCGAGAAAGCAGCTGCGTTCGGTTGGGTCCGGCGGATAGAAAAGTTCTTCGGAGTCGACAAAACGCTGCAAATCGGAAAGCAACACGCCAGCTTCAGCGACAGCGCGACCGCCGCCATTCTTGTGAACGACACTTTTTATTTGGCTAAGCTTGTCAGTTGCCAGAACAATTCCGGCGAACGGAATGCGACCACCAACCGTGCCGGTGCCGGCGCCAGAAACAGAAACTGACGTGTGATCGCGAGTCGCGACACGCAAAACTTCCGCAACGTCTTCTGCAGACTCGGGAAAAATTACGCGTTCGGCCTTACCGTCGCGCATGAAACTCGCGTCGGTAAGGAAAGACTCAACAACATCGGGGTCAGACTTGATTAACATGACCAATAATTGGGGGAAAGTGTAAACAGGTTAACAAGGAAATCCGGCTGTCGCTGGTGCAATGCCCGGCGCGCTTACCCTTTCCCCTCTTCCTCTTGAGTTTCAAGCCAACGCTAGTTCACGATCTCGCAAAACTTTTATGCGATCGCGCAATTCCGCCGCTCGTTCAAATTCAAAACGTTTCGCCGCGGCACGCATATCAACTTCCAGTCTCGCGATCGTCGCCTCGATATTTGCTGCCGCATACTCTTCAATGTCTTCCAGCTCTGTGGGCACTTTAAAGTAGTCAGCCTCAGAAGCCGTTATCAACGTCGACTCGATTGGCTTGACGATCGTGGTGGGGATAATCCCCTGCTCTTCGTTATAACTCTCCTGGATCGCGCGACGCCGCGACGTTTCCTCCATCGCACGTTTCATCGAATCCGTAACGCGGTCTGCGTAGAGAATCGCTTTGCCTTTGCTGTTCCGCGCAGTGCGACCAATCGTCTGAATGAGCGACTGCTCCGAGCGTAAAAATCCTTCTTTGTCGGCATCGAGGATTGCGACCAGCGAAACTTCGGGAAGATCCAGTCCTTCGCGCAGCAAGTTTATCCCAACTAAAACGTCGAACTCTCCGCGGCGCAAGTCCCGCAGAATCTTGATTCGCTCCAGTGTCTCGATGTCGGAGTGCAGGTAACGGACGCGAACTCCAACTTCAGTGAAGTATTCGGTCAAGTCCTCCGCCATGCGTTTGGTCAGGGTTGTGACCAGCACACGCTCATGACGCTCCGCTCGCTGCCGGCACTCTTCCAGCAAATGATCGATCTGTCCTTTAACGGGCTGAACCTCAACTTCTGGATCTAGCAAGCCAGTCGGTCTGATGATCTGCTCGATGACTTCGCCTCCCGACTTCGTTAACTCATACGGGCCGGGCGTGGCCGAAACGTAAATCGTTTGTCCGATGCGCGCCTCGAATTCGCTGAAGTTCAGCGGTCGATTATCGAGCGCCGACGGCAAACGAAACCCGTATTCGACCAGCGTGCGTTTGCGCGACTGATCTCCTTCAAACATACCGCGAATTTGTGGCACGCTCTGGTGCGACTCATCGATGATCATCATCGTGTCGCGCGGGAGATAATCCAGCAATGTTGGGGGCGGCTCGCCGGGTTTCTTGCCGGTCAAGTGGCGCGAGTAGTTTTCGATACCGCGGCAAAAACCCATTTCTTTGATAAGTTCAAGGTCAAACATCGTGCGTTGATGGAGGCGCTGCGCTTCGAGAAGTTTTCCCTCACCGATCAATCTTGGTTCCCACCATTCAAGTTCTTCCTTGATTGATTTCAAAGCGCGCCGGATTGTCGGCCGCGACATTACATAGTGGCTCTTGGGATAGATTGGAACGCGCGCTGTGTGCTTCGCCAGGACGTCGCCGAGCAAAGGATCGATGGTGTAAATCGAGTCAACCTCATCACCCCACAACTCAACGCGGTAAGCCTGATCCTGATAACTCGGATAGATTTCCACCACATCGCCGCGCACGCGAAATGTGCCGCGTTGAAAATTGACGTCGGATCGTTCGTACTGCAATTCCACCAGCCGTTGTAACAAAGCCTCGCGCGCCAATCGCGTTCCCGGCTCAAGAAACAGCAACATCCCGTAGTAAGCATCGGGATCGCCGAGACCGTAGATGCACGAAACACTGGCGACCACGATTACGTCGCGGCGCTCAAACAATGCGCGCGTTGCCGACATTCGGAGTCGATCGATCTCTTCGTTTACGATCGCTTCCTTTTCGATATAAACGTCCGCCGCCGGTACATAAGCTTCCGGCTGATAGTAGTCGTAGTAAGAGACGAAATATTCGACCGCGTTCTCAGGAAACAGCGACTTGAACTCCTGGTAGAGCTGTGCGGCGAGTGTTTTGTTGTGTGCGAGCACCAGCGTTGGGCGTTGCGTGCGCTGAATCACACTCGCGATCGTGAACGTCTTGCCGCTGCCGGTTATGCCCAACAGAACCTGATCCTTCAAGCCTTCGCTAAGACCGCGCTCGAGGCTCTCGATGGCCTGCGGCTGATCGCCTTTGGGCTGGTAAGTTGATTGCAGTTTGAAATCCACGATTAGTAAATAGTAAATCGTAAATCGTAAATAGGGAAAAGCAGTGAAAAGTGAATTGTAAATCGTGAATGTCAAAAAGGGTGTCGACGTTTCACGACTAACGCGCTGAACGTTGGCCAACAACAAAGGCCGCGAAGAACATCGTCTTCGCGGCCTCAGTATCTAACTATTTGATATTTACGATTTACTATTCACTGCCTTTACGCTGCTGACGGCGTGCTCTCGCGCGCCTGGCTGCTGATTTGGTAAATCGCTTCCATCACGGCTGAACGAACCTCCGACGGCAACGAGCCACGCACCGCCATGCGACGGAACGCGGGAACGATCTCCGCCTGTCCGCTGAGCGCGAGGAGTTTGACAACTGCGATGCGGACTTCCACGTTCGGATATTCCTCAATCGCCTGCATTAACGGTAACACTTCACCCGCTTTGGCCATCAAGAACAACAGCGAGAAAGCGTCATAAGTTTTCTCACGACTCTCACCCGTCAAACAGCTAATCGCGTCTTTAGCCAAGCCTGAACCTGCCAATGCCTGGCCGATCTTGCGACGACGTTCCGGCGTGCCTTCACGAAGCGCACGAGTAAAAGTCGCAGCGCGATCCGGTTGTAACTCAAAAAGCGCATTCGCGGCGGCGTTGCGTACTTCGACAACTTCATCATCAAAAGCGCGGGTGATACAACGGAAGGCATCATCGCCGCCAACCGTTACCACCTCTGTCAGCGCTGCTTTCCGTTCGTCGGCGTCGGCACTGCTAAGACGAGCAAGCACTTCCGAAGGAATGCCGCCGTCGTCTTCCGCGGAAATAATTCCCTTCTCTGCAAAAACTACGTCGATGCCCTTTGCTGCTGACGCCGGTACTGCTTCGACTACCGCTTGCTTAACCGGTAAAGGTTCACCGTCGTGGGGCAACACGATTTCATGCTGCTCAACTGGCTCTGGACTGCTCGCAACCCAGGATAAATCCTCAGTGTGGTACTGGTCATCGCTGACGACCGGCTGCGCTGCCACTACTGGCTCGGTCAACTCTTCAGGGCTTAATATCAGCCGGAAGCCGGCCGCCTCGTTCGCAGCACGCCGTTGGGCCTCTTCTGCAATAACGCGGGTCTCCTCAGCAACTCGTCTGGCTTCTTCGTTAGCTCGTTCGCTTGCTTCATGTTGCTCCTGCAGTCGAGCTTCGGCCTCAATCAATCGTGCCTCCGCTTCGGCGCGTTTGCGATTGGCTGCCTCTTCAGCTTCAATGCGAGCGGCTTCCGCCGCATTGGCTTCTTCCTCAAGTTTCATGCGCGCTTCTTGCTCAATTTGTAAGCGCGCTTCTTCCTCTTTCACGCGCACTTCAACTTCCGCTCTGCGACGCGATTCTTCCTCAGCCTTCGCGCGAAACTCCTCGGCTAGTCGGCGCGTCTCCTGCTCAACAGCGGCTCTGGCTTCCTGCTCGGCTTGAAGTCGGGCCTCTTCTTCTTTTAGCCGGGATTCCGCATCAGCACGGCGACGAACTTCTTCTTCCACTTTCAGGCGAAGCTCTTCCGCATGGCGCCTGGCCTCTTCCTCGGCAATCATGCGGGCATCTTCCTGGGTCTTTAGGCGAGCCTGCTCTTCCTTCATCTGGCCTTCAAGTTCTTCACGCCGACGCGATTGTTCATCGGCCTTCAGGCGCATCTCTTCAGCGACTCTCTGAGTCTCTGCTGCGGCTTGTGCGTGCGCTTCTTCTTCAGCCTGTAAACGCGCTGCTTCTTCGTTCGCTTGTGCTTCAAGCTCGGCGCGGAGGCGCAATTGCTCCTGGGCTTTCAAGCGCATCTCTTCCGCAACCCGCTGCACTTCAGCCGCGGCCTGCGCGTGCCGTTCTTCTTCAACCTGCAGGCGCGCTGCTTCTTCGTTGGCCTGGGCTTCAAGCTCGGCGCGTCGTCGCGCTTGCTCCTGGGCCTTGAGGCGCATCTCTTCCGCAACCCGCTGCACTTCAGCCGCGGCCAGCGCGTGTAATTCTTCTTCAGCCCGGAGGCGCGCTGCTTCTTCGTTGGCCTGGGCCTCGAGCTCGGCGCGTCGTCGCGCTTGCTCCTGGGCCTTGAGGCGCATTTCTTCAGCCATCCGCCCGGCCTCGATCTCAGCCTGAGCGCTTGCTTCCTCTTCAGCCTGAAGACGAGCTTCCTCTTCCTTTAGTTGCGCTTCGAGTTCCGCACGACGGCGCGCCTGCTGCTCAGCTTTGACGCGAAGACTTTCCGCCGCTCTTTGAGCTTCCTCTTCCGCCCTTAGTTCCTGTTCCTTCAAGGTACGCTCAGCTTCTCGTCGGCGTTTGATCTCTTCTTCGATACGCTGGCGTTGCTCTTCTTCCGCCTTGGTGAGCTCAAGAATTTCCAACCTGATACGTTGCTGCTGCTCCGCCATGCGAGAGGCTTCTGCTTCGGCCTGAGTGCGGACCGACTCCAACTCGCGAAGTCGTTGCCCTTCATGTTCAGCCTGAAGGCGAGCTTGTTCTGCAAGTAAGCGTTCTTCGGCTGCACGGCGACGAGCTTCAACTAGCTGTTCTTCCTCCAAGCGACGTGCTTCGGCCTCCAGTTCCTGCCGTTTAAGTTCCGCTTGTGTCCTTGCTTCTTGTTCTACTCGGGCGCGTGCTTCAGCCTCTACCAGCAAACGCGCTTCCCCCTCGGCCTTTTCACGCGCTTCCTCGAGATCGGAGCGACGTTTCGCTAGGTCGGCGGCGACCTGCATTAAGGTTGCTTGCTCTACACGAAGTCGTTCCTCTTCGCGCTTACGCTCTTCGGCTTCCTGGCGAGCTTGCTCTTCAGCCGCCCGCATCCGAGCCTCTTCTGCCAGGCGAGCACGGATCTCCTCGAGCATGCGTGCCTCTTCTGCCTGTCGTTGTGCTTCTTCTTCGGCTTTGCGTCTGGCTTCTTCCTCGGCCTTCATGAAGGCTTCCACTTCAGCTCGCATGCGCGCTTCTTCCGCCGCGCGAGCTTTGGCTGCTTCTTCAGCCTGTCTACGAACTTCTTCTTCCGCACGCCGACGCATTTCTTCTTCTACACGGCGACGCATTTCAGCTTCCGCTTGCTTGCGCGCTTCTTCCGCGGCACGGGCTCGAGCCTCTTCTTCGGCCCGCAGTCGGGCTTGTTCTTCGGCCAGCTTGCGTGCCACTTCGGCTTCGGCGCGTTTACGCTCCAACTCTTCAGCGGCCTTGCGCAAAGTTTCCGCTTCGAGTCGGATTCGAGCTTCTTCCTCAGCTATTAGTCGGGCTTCCTGCTCAACTTTCATGCGCGCTTCAGCTTCCATTCGTGCACGCGCTTCTTGTTCGGATTTAAGTCTGGCAGTCTCTTCTGCCAATTTTCTGGCTTCCTCTTCAGCACGAATGCGCGCTTCGATTTCGGCTCGTACTCGCGCTTCACGGTCCACCATTAAACGCACTTCGTCTTCTGCTTTAGCGCGGGCCGCGTCAGCTGCCAGGCGCTTGCGTTCCAGCGCATCAGCTGCACGGCGCAGAGCTTCCTCTTCCGCTCGTAGTTGCTCTTCCATATCGGAGAGATTCTTGTCTGAAACCGGCGCCGGGGGCGCAACAGAAACGAATGCTATTGGTTCGCTGGCAGCCGAGGCTCTGGGGGTAATGACTTCCGCGACGAATGACGGTTTGTCGTCGTTCACCCTGATCGAATTGATAGCGTGACGAATAAGGGCCAACGGCAACTGACGGCTAGTTTCTCGGAGTAGCAACGCATTCAGTGGTTCAACCGCGGAGGGGTCTCCAATTTGACCCAACGATTCAACTGACGCACGTCTAACTTCGGGCGCACCGTCATCCAAAGCGGCAACCAAAAATGGAGTGGCCTTCAAGTCGCGTACAACACCCAACTTGCGCGCTGCTGCGGCACGTTCCGAAGGAGAGTCACCTGACTTCAATTGCCCGGTAGTATCGGCAAAGTATCCGTGATTTACAAAAGCCTTTTGCGCGCGAACCTGTCGGACTTCATCTTGACCACTGAGCGAGGCCAATAGCTGAGCGGCGACAGTTTGCCGCATCGCCGGTTCTTTCGAAGCTATGACGTTTGCGTCATAGTCTTTTCCAGCGAGCAAATTGTTAACTTCAACCTCGACACGGTCGAATTGGCTAGGTGGGTTCGTTTGGGGTTGTTCGAAAATCAAGGGCGTGGCCTCCGGTACGTACGAGGGTTTGTGGGCGGGGTTTCGGGTGACAGTTTCGTCTGGGTCTACTGTCGGTTTGGTGGGCTGGGGAGCGGTCTGTTTGGCTTTTAGAGCGGCGATTAATTCGGGTTTTCGAGCTGACAGCGCCTCGCGTAACGAGGCACTCAACGCGCCCTTTGGGGCGTCGACCTGCAAACGATCGTTGTTGTCTCCTTTGAGGGCAAGCTTGATTCCAAGCTCCTCGCATTGCTTCATTAACGACTCAACGCTCATAACTCAAAAACCTCCCGATCTTCTGGTTCGCTACTCTGCTCAGGCTGGCTAACTGGTTTCGAAACGATAGTGGGCCTCGTCAAGAGTTTCGCCGTGCCGGCATTTGATCCGGCAGCTGCCGACCTTGCCACCGGCGTGTCTTCCTTAGCCACAGTTTGGGCGTTAGAAACTTCGCGCAGTTCCTCGCCTTCAGAATACTTTGGCTGAACCTTTGGTGTTTTCGCGCTTTTGGCCTTGTAGCCATTCTGCCGCCGCCCGCGCAGTGCCAGCACGAGGTAAGCGATCAAACTCAACAGAATGAGTGCTGCGAGCAACGATGCTAACCGGTTCGCCGAAATCCACTGCTTCGCACTTTCAAAACTTCTTCTCCAATCGAAATTGCCATTGGAACTCGCCGGGCTCGTACTTGAGCCGGCTGTCGTCGGCGTTGAAGTTCCCACCGGGGAATATTTCGTTCCGTTCCCCGGCGTCAATAACGATGACGGCGAAGATGTTGGGGCTGGAGATTGACTTGCTGACGATTGAGCGCTCGACCCAGTTACCGCAACTGTGGAATTCGCGTTTCCACTTCCTTTTTGACTTTTCTGCGCGACTCCCTTTTGCGGGAGCCGGTCTACCGAAACCGAAGGACTCTGCTCGGAATAAACCCGGGGACGCGACGCGGAAGTCACCGTGTCGGGCGGCACTGGTCCAGCGGCATCAGGTCCGCGGTCGCGGTTGACTTGTGAATTCCGACTGGCGGCGTTCGAGCCAATCGCGGCAGTTCTATTTGGCGAAGAAAAGAGGACGTCGAGTCGATTTCCGTGTTGATCCACGTGCGCGCTCGCGCCCGGCTGCAACTTGAACGAGACGACAATCGAGCTGCCCTGTTTTTGCACCTGCATATCGTCGAAACCAGCGGCCCTGAAAGTTGGCGCCGCAGTCGCCAGGTTAGCCATCGGAATCTTCACATAAAAACGATCGCCACGCCGAAAGGCTTCGTAATCGCCAAGTGCAGAATCAGAGACAACAGTGACGCGCGAACCCTCGGGCGTGTCACCTAATTGGAGTCCCGTAACGCGGCCCGGCGTTTCCTGAGCCACTGAAGCCGCGGCTACCCAAAGCAGGCAAATGCACAACAACAGCGCGACGCGGCCACGCTGTTTGTTTTCCAAAACTACTTTTTTGAGGTTACTGATTTTCATCAGGGCAACGCTGTTCTACCATTTGCATTATCCGATTCTCAGCGTTTGCAGTCCAGAGAATCACATTTCCAATTCATCCAGGTCCTGCTGAACTTCGGGTCCAAATTCAGGTTGGCCGTCGCTACGTGCCGCAGGTCCGAAGGCAAAATCGAACCCGAGTTCAAGGTCCGAATCAACCAGTTCGTCTGCTTGATTCGACGCTTCGGGGAGATCTGTTTCAAAATGCACTTCGTCGCTCGTCTCAGCGTCTTCCACGACGGTTATCGCTTCGTCGCCTTTCTGTGCCTGATCCAAACGATACATCGCTTCCAAAATTGCAGTCTTGACGTCTTCTCTGACGCCCTCCCGGACGGCAAGCTGCCGTAAGATTTCGAAGGTACCCGGCTGGCCAGTAGACGCCAGCAAGTGAACAGCTGCGAGCCTAACTTCCAACTTCGGATGGCCCGCGATCGCCTCGAGAATCGGGTCATTCATGTTCGCCTTGGACAACAAGCAGATCAACGCGAACGTTTCGTAGGCTTGGTGGTGATCACAAACCGCCAGGCGATCAAGGTTTTGCGACACGATGCCTGCCTGAACACAAGCTTTCGCCACGCCGCTCAACGTTTCCTCATCGCTTGTTTCGATAACTCGCGCATACGCTTCAGCTCGGTCGAAGCTTAAGCGACTCAGTGCCCGCGCCGCGGAAGCTCTCACCTCTCGCGACTCATCAGCCATGGCGATCAAGACCGCCGGGAAAACCGACTCGTGGTCTATGGCGGCGAGGCTTGAGATTGCAATAGAACGAAGGCTCGGTTCCGGCTCGTGGCGAACCACTCCTACCAATCCTTCAATAACCGAAAGTGAACGAAACTGTGCGAGTGTCTTAAGCGCCTCACTTCGTTCCTGCACATCTTCACTATGCAGAGCAGCCAGCGCGCTGACCGCTTGCTCATCTTCCACCTCTTCGGGGAGCGTCTCGGCGGAGTAGGCCGGTTCCAGGCGAGTGATTTGTGCAATAACGCCCGTCTCGTTGCCCATTCCCAATTGAGCTGGTTCGATCGGCATTGCATCGAAGAAATCAAGGCCCTCAACTGAACAAGCGCTCAGCGTCTTGCTTAACAAAGTACTAGGCACGTCAGGATGCGTTCGAGCGATATCGAGCAGGGCTCCGATAGCAGAAGGAACCTTCAACTCACCGATACTCACAACTGCCTGGTTTCGCACAATCGACTCGGAGTCGTAGAGACTCTCAAGCAGGAACGGCAGAGCTGCCTCCGACTTGATTTCTCCGAGGGAGCGCGCTGCTGAGGTTCGTTCAAACGGGTCAGTTGCTAACAAGAGCGTGGCACACTGTCTGGCTACGAAACCGTACTCCTCCAGTGCTGAGCGGGCCCGACGCTGCGCTGATTCATCGAAATCCGACGAGTGAATTCCCTTAATCAGCGACGTCTCAATGGCGCGCCGATCATCAATCGCTCGAGACGCCAGCACATCCATTCGGTGTGGTTGACCCAGCAGCAGTTTGCCCACTTCTTGATCGATGCGATAGGCACCAAAAAGCGAAGTGGGTCCCGACACCGTCATGCGAACCGATGCGGCACGCGATGGAACTGAGCTGTTAGTTCGAACAAGCTGTTCTCCAGGTGAAGGGGCCACAGCCTGGGGACGAATTCGCCCATCAACCGTCTGCTCCTCAACCCATTCGGCGTCAGCATCTGCTGCAACTGCTTCCTTTCCACGCTTCGCCAGTGCTTGTCTGGAGCGGAGCTTCCGCGTGACCAACAGCCCGAACAAACCAAGAGCAATTACAACGAACAAGCTCGTGACGGAGAAGATCGAAGCTAGCGCTCCTTCGTCTTCAACCTGCACTGGTACATCATCAGTGGGAGCTGCTGCAGGATCGCGACTCGGAAGAGTTTGACCGCTGGGAAGCGCAGCGGCAGGTCCCATCGGTGGATTCCAATTGCTGGAGTTCTGCGCAGCTTCGCCGGATGCCGGGCGGGTGTTTGCCGCGAGGTCAGAAGGAGTGGACAGCTTAAACGGTGGTGGATCACTGTAAACGGGGCGTGCTGAAGGCTCAAGGTTTTGAGAGCTTTCACTTTGGCGAATGGCCTCCAGCGATCTCGTTTCCAGTTTCTTGTCCACTAAGATATTTATCTCATTACCATCGCTGAGGAGATTTACCTTCGTGCCTGGTTTCGTCTTGAGCAGGACCTCTAGAGAATTACCAACACGACGAAAACTTATGCCGCGCACGGTCTTCACTGAATCGAGCGCGACAGTATTCGGAAGCACTAGATGAAAGCCTTCGCTATCTTGCCAATTCTGTGCTCGCGGAATGGGACCGTCCGCATTGATCCAGGCAATATCACCGTTGCCGGAGGATTGAACTGAAACGTTGACAACCTTGGTCGACCCCGGCCGCTGAGCTCGTGACACTTGCTGTGGAACCAAACCCACAGCAGCAAGCATGAGCGCCAATGAAAAGACCAGCCGGGAACCAATCAGTCGCAAGCTGGTGGTTCTGGCGAGACAGTAGATGGCTAAGCGTCTTAATGTAAAAGCATTCTTCATGGTGTGAAGTTGCGCCGGGATGTTGGCTGGATGGGCCGGGCCGGCTCTGAGGCTGAAATGCGAGTCTTAATCGACTGGCAGTTGTTTTGGCGAGAACGACGAATGCGTTATGTTTCGTCGCTGAACTTGTAGCCAATTCCCCAAACAGTCAGAACCATTTGAGGATTTTCTGGGTTCTCTTCAATTTTTGCTCGCAACCGGTTGATGTGCGAATCGATCGTCCGGTCGTAGCCTTCATAAGAATAGTCCCAGATTTTTTCGAGCAGGTATTTGCGCGGGAAGACCCTACCCGGGTTCGCGGCGAAGAGACGCAGCAGATCAAACTCTTTTGGAGTCAGATCAACTTGCCTATCTCCGATTGTTACTTCTCGTCGCGCCGGATCAATTCGAAGTCTACCGCGAACGACGGGAGCCTCGTCCGTTGCATCGTCAGTCGGCACTGGAGCTCGGCTCCGCCGCAATACCGATTTGATCCGCGCTTCAAGTTCTCGAAGACTGAAGGGCTTGGTGATGTAATCATCAGCCCCCATTTCCAAACCAAGGACTTTGTCTACTACGTCGTCCTTAGCGGTGAGCATGAGAATGGGCAGTTGACCTGCTTTTTCTCGAAGCTCCCTGCAAACAGCCAAACCGTCCATCTTTGGCAACATGAGATCGAGAACGACAGCATCTGGAGGATCGTCCAGTGCTGACTTCACACCCATCAAGCCATCTTCAACGGTTTTCACGTTATAACCTGCGCGAGAGAAATACTCGCTGATTGCGCTCGAAATATTTTCGTCGTCCTCGACGACAAGCAATGAAATCTTGCGCTCGTTAGGTTCGGCCGGTTGACTATTGTCCCTGGAAGATTTCTGTCTGTCAGCAGCTGTATTTGTCATCAGAATGACTCAGTAGGAACTGACAAGCAGGGATTAGGAGGTTGGGCGTCATGGGGTATGACACCTCGTCGGGCGAAGAAATACTACAGGACAACCCTTTTAAACTCAAGCCTAAGTTTTTGTGGCTCAACGGCAAAGCCCAAAAGCCACTCAAATATGGACATTGAACCCGCCCATTCCAGAATCTCAAATTGGAGTGAACGGAGTAGAGCGCTGGTGCAAATTGCCCAACACGAATTAATGAGCAGGGAGCCGGAGTGCTCGCTTTTGGGACAGCGCATTGGGTTCCACTGGGCAACTTCACGGATCTAGGTCCGAGGATGGTTTTCAGCTCCGGCCACGGCCTTTTGTAGTTGTTCTCGAAACCTCTCCACATTTGGTTTCAAATAAATCGGTAAAGCGGGACTCTTGTTAATTTGGTCGAGAACTTCAAGACCCTTGGGATCTCCCAAACTCACTAATGCTTCGCCTGCGGCGGTCCCCAAGTCTTTGTTACCCGAGTCGAATGCCGCCCGCCCAGTTCGGGCGACCAGGCTAAAAGCGTCGTCATTTCCCTGCCCGATAGCTCCAAGCAGTCGGAGCGCAGCTGCTCTAACCTGGTTTGTGTTTCCTATTGCTCCTGAGCGCAGGGCCAAACCCAACGCCCGCTTGTCGCGTAGTTCTTTCAAGCCCGAGAGCGCGTACGCCTTTATGTTGTCGCGCCAAGACGGCAGTTTGGCGACGTTAACCAGGCTGTCATATGCGGTTGGAGTCTTGGTTTGTCCCAACGCTAATGCCGCGGCCTTGACCACCGCATAACTTTGGTCACCCAGCAATTTGGTGAACAAAACCGCGAGCGACGGATCGGGAAAGGTGGCCAGGGAGGTCACGGCGCTGGCGCGGACCCGCGCATCGGTATCTTTGGTAGCCGCAACCAGAGCGTCTCGCGCAACTGAAGACTTCAGTTCTCCGAGAGCTTCCGCCGCATCAACTCTAACACCCCAAAACTTTTCGTCAACCAAAACGCGGGCAAGGCGCGCAGCAACGTTCTGGCGTTCCGCTTCTGCGGTTCCGGCCGACCTGACCCGATCGCGAAGTTGGTTGAGAGCCCAAACACGACCTAACACATCGGCATCTCGCGTCAACTGGTATGCAAGTTCATCAGTTGTTTTGTCGAACTCAAGTTCCTTGATTAACGTCCCTTGGTAATCAAAGTTGACTAGCAGTGGTTTCGATTCGACTTGAAATGAAAAGCTTTGCTGTTGCTTCGCTTGGATCTGAATCTGTTGCACCTTCGTTCCTGATTGCGTAACGATCTCAACCTTAACCGGCATTTGGAAAAGAGTGACTTGCGGAAACTGTGAAGTCGTATCCAACTTCTGCAGCTGCTCAACCGAGAGCTCTAGCTCCCGACTTCCCGGCTTGTAAGTTTGCGTAACGCGAAAGACGGGATGTCCCATCTTGTAAAGCCATTGGTCAAAGAACCAGTCGAGCGCCTGGCCGGTTGATTCTTCGACGGCAATGCGAAACTGCTCGGTCTCAACCGGCTGGTTCGCATACTTGCGGAGGTAATAGTTAATCGCACGCGACCAATTCTCTTCACCGAGTGTTTGCCTTAGCATGTGTAGCACCGCGCCACCTCTCGGATACGCGTAAGTATCAAAAACTGAATCCGGGTCCGCGTAGTTCTTGGTGACAATCGGACGGCGCTTTCCTGCTCGCCAGGCTTTGAGGTAAGCATCCTGGTTTGCCTTCACATCAGAATAAAGAAAGTCGTCGCGTCCTAACTTGTGCTCATCCCACATCGCCTGGAAGTACGTCGCAAAACTTTCGTTCAGCCAGATATCAGACCAGTCGCGGCAAGTAACGTAGTCTCCAAACCACTGGTGCGCGAGTTCGTGAGACTGCAGACCGTCCGAGTTTGAATCGAGCTCTGTCCGCGCATCATGAATCATGTTGTCAGTCTGCGTCGTCGCGCTGATGTTCTCCATTCCTCCGCCAAACTCGCGCGCCATAGTTTGCGCATATTTGGCATATGGATACTTCACCCCTGTCTTCTCAGAAAAAAACTTCACCATTTCTGTCAGGCGCGCTGTTGTAACTTTGCCTTCCTGAACTTGATCCGGATAGACGTTGGAAACTATGGGAATGCCTTCGTAGTCGCCGGTAATCGGGACGTATTCACCAATGATGATTGACGTCAGGTATCCAGCGTGCGGCTGATCGATTTTCCAGTGAAAACTGCGCGTCCCATCGCGATTTTCCTTGGTTTCCAATAGTTTCCCGTTTGAAATCACCGACAGCGGCTTTTCAACAGTGGCTGTAATTTCGGACGAGAAGAAATCGTTGGGATGGTCGTAGCAGGGAAACCAGTAGTGGTTGTACTCGCTCTCGCCTTGCGACCAAATCTGTCGAGGTTTCATTGGCTCGTCAGGCGTCGGTTTAATGAAGCGCAGTGGCGCTCCGACTAATCCCGCCAGTTTCGTCTGTGGTCCATTCGTGTGGTACTCGAGAACAACTGTCACCTCATCGGTAGGTTGAAACGGCCGCTCGAGTTCAACCCGTAACTTCTGTGCGGCAAGGTCCATTTCATACTTTAATGTGGCTCCGGCCATCCTCGCGGAAGTGACCGTCATTTCCGCGGCATCCAACTCAATCCGGTGCAGATTCGCCACGAGCGGCTTGAAGACAAAAGTTTCGGTTCCGCTAACTTCTTCGCGCTCCCAATTGAAGTGAAGATCCAGCGCGATGTGACGCGTGTCGAAATCGTGGTCGGGAATGTATCGCGTCTGCGGCAGCATGCCCGCTTGCGAAACCTGCACTGGCGTCTTATCGGCAGCTGGAACATTTGAGCCTGCCAGCACCTGGACCGGACCTAAAGCCAGAATCAAAACAAGGATCAAGACCATCTGATTAGAAAGACGACGCTTCATGTGTGACACTCCAAACCGCCTCCATTCGAATCAAGGTTAAGTAGACGCAATTGTCACACGGAACGCGTTCGCTCTGAAAGTTGCAAGACTTGTGAGACGAAGGTCTCTCTGAGATTTTGCAGGGCGTTTGTTTTTCAAAAAGATCTACGTGACGTCGCGACGTAAGTTAAAACGATCGCTTTCTTGACAAAGTTTTTCCACGCGAGCAGAATCACGCTCACCAATTCCTAAACAAAAATTAGCAACGTTGCTCTTGATAAGATGACTTCTGCCGCTGTGTTACCGACGCCGATTCCTGAACTAAATTTTCTTAAACGTGGAAAAGTCCGCGACGTCTATGAAGTTAACAGCGACCAACTGTTAATTGTCGCGACTGATCGAATCTCCGCATTCGACTGCGTGCTACCCACCGCCATCGCGCGCAAGGGCGAAGTGTTGACCGCGCTCTCAAAGTTTTGGTTTGAGAAGCTCGCTCACATCGTTCCTAACCACCTGGTCACAATCGACCCGGAACAAATGCCTGAGCAGGTTCGACGCGTGCCAGAACTCACTGGTCGTTCGATGCTCGTCAAGCGCACTGAAGTTTTTCCAGTCGAGTGTGTAGTGAGAGGTTATTTAGTCGGCTCCGGCTGGAAGGATTATTTGCGGACCGGTGAAGTTTGCGGTCACAAGCTTCCCGAGAACTTGCAGGAATCGGCTGAATTACCAGAGCCAATTTTCACACCTTCTACCAAAGCCGAAGTTGGCCACGACGAGAACATTACCGAACAGCAGGTTCGCGATTCGCTTGGCAACGAAACAACCGAGTATCTGCGCGACGTTTCGTTGCGCCTCTATAACGAGGCGAGAGCCTATGCCCGCGGCAGGGGAATCATCATCGCCGACACGAAATTCGAATTTGGCCGCGATCAAGACGGAAACATACTTTTGATCGACGAGGCATTGACGCCAGACTCGTCTCGATTTTGGCCGGCTGAGAGCTACGTCGCCGGCAAGTCGCAGCCATCATTCGACAAACAATTCGTTCGCGATTATCTGGAAACACTCACCTGGGACAAGAAACCGCCGGCGCCACCGCTACCTCCCGAAGTGGCTGAGGCGACGACCGCTCGTTACCTGGAAGCCTACCGGCTAATGACCGGTGCGGAGCTTTAAGCGTTACCGTCAGTTCGGTCCCTTAACAACCATGCGCGCTCGACTTGAAGCTTTGATTGACGAAATGCTCGACGGCAAAATCCTGCTGGCCGAGGCCGTCAGCGAATTCGAGAAGCTCTACATCAAGAAGGCCCTTTCGCGAAACCAGAATCACCTCTCTAAGACAGCCGAAGCGCTCGGCATCCATCGAAACACCATCTCAAAGCGAGTCGCGGAGTACCAACGCGCGAAAAAACCCCTCGCTCGCGCCGCCGGCAGTTCCCGCTAAAGCTCATTAGACTCATAGGTTCAACTCCGTCCCTTTTACCCTGTTACCCTTTTCGTCCATTTCCCTTTCGTGCAGCCTCAGTTGACACCGATAGTCCAACCAATTATCCTTAGCACTCACGTAAAGAGAGTGCCAGCCCATGAAATTCAAAGCGCATTTATCTTAGTAAATCTGTCATTTTTGTAGGGAAACTGAAAGGAGAACTCGAAAGAATGTCGACTAATATCACGCCTCTCCATGACCGCGTCATCGTGCGCCGCATTGAAGAGGGAGAACAGGTTCGTGGCGGAATCATTATTCCGGACTCGGCAAAGGAAAAGCCACAAGAAGGTGAAGTTGTGGCCGCTGGCTCAGGTAAGTACAAGGAAGATGGAACGAGACAGCCGCTGGACGTCAAAGCCGGCGACCGCGTTCTGTTTGGCAAGTACAGCGGTTCCGAAATCAAGATTGACGGCGAAGAGCTGCTGATCATGCGCGAGGACGAGATTCTCGGAATCATCCAGCGCTCCGGCGCAGCCAGTGGCGGCAAGAAGGGCAAGTAAGCTCACTTCAGCCGCTTCTTTTGTTTCTAGAACAATCCAAACTTCAGCAGGAGATAACAGAGAATGGCAAAGCAAGTTGTTCATGGCGAGGAGTCCCGCGCAGCGATTCTGCGGGGCATCAATCAGCTCGCCGACGCAGTGAAAATCACGCTCGGCCCCAAGGGTCGCAACGTGGTCATCGACAAGAAATTTGGCTCACCGACCATCACTAAAGACGGTGTGACCGTCGCAAAAGAAATCGAACTCAAAGACTCGCTCGAGAACATGGGCGCGCAAATGGTTCGTGAAGTTGCGTCAAAGACTTCTGACGTCGCGGGTGACGGAACCACTACCGCGACAGTGCTCGCGCAGGCAATCTTCCGCGAAGGCGTGAAGACAGTTGCCGCCGGGGCCAACCCGATGGCACTCAAGCGTGGCATCGACAAAGCCGTCGAACGCGCGATCGCAGAGATCAAACGATTGGCCAAGCCGGTCAAGGGCGATGCCATCGCGCAGGTCGGCACCGTTTCCGCCAACGGCGACTCAACCATCGGTAACATCATTGCCGAAGCGATGAACAAAGTCGGCAAAGACGGCGTCATCACCGTTGAAGAGTCGAAAACGATGGACACTTCGCTCGAGGTGGTTGAGGGAATGCAGTTCGATCGCGGTTACCTCAGTCCGTATTTCGTAACCGATCCCGAGAGAATGGAAGCCGCCCTCGAGAATCCACTGATCCTGATCCACGAAAAGAAAATCAGTTCGATGAAGGATCTGCTGCCCTTGCTCGAGCAGGTGGCCAAGATGGGTAAGCCGATGTTGATTATCGCCGAAGACGTTGAAGGTGAAGCGCTCGCAACGCTCGTCGTCAACAAGCTTCGCGGCACCTTGAACATCGCCGCAGTGAAGGCCCCGGGCTTTGGCGATCGTCGCAAAGCGATGCTCGAAGACATTGCCATCCTGACCGGCGGCAAAGTCATCAGCGAAGACCTCGGCATCAAACTTGAGAACGTCAAGCTTGAGGACCTCGGCCGCGCTAAGAAAGTTACCATCGACAAAGACAACACCACGCTCGTCGAAGGCAACGGCAAGCAGAGCGACATTGAAGGCCGCGTGAAAACCATGCGCGCGCAAATCGAAGACACTTCTTCCGATTACGATCGTGAGAAACTGCAAGAGCGTCTCGCGAAGCTCGTTGGCGGTGTCGCAGTGATCAAAGTTGGCGCTGCTACCGAGACCGAGATGAAGGAGAAGAAGGCACGCGTTGAGGATGCAATGCATGCAACACGCGCGGCTGTTGAGGAAGGTATTGTTCCGGGCGGCGGTGTTGCGCTGGTTCGGGCTGCCAAGGTTCTTGAGAAATTCGACGTGACCACCGATGGCGATGCAGATGAGCAGATCGGTGTGAACATCGTTCGCCGCTCGCTTGAAGAGCCACTTCGCCAGATCGTTCACAACGCCGGCAAGGAAGGCGCTGTCGTAGTTGAGCGCGTTCGTGCTGACAAGAACGACAGCTTCGGCTTCAATGCCCAGACCGAAACCTACGAGGACCTCGTGAAAGCGGGCGTCATCGATCCGGCGAAGGTTACGCGCACTGCCCTGCAGAACGCGGCTTCAATCGCGGGACTCATGCTCACAACGGAAGCGATGGTTTCCGAACTTCCTGAGGATGAGAAGGGTGGCCCGGCAATGCCGGGCGGCATGGGCGGCATGAGCGGAATGGGGATGTAATTCGCTCAAGTAAACTACTGGGATCGCGGGCGTCTCGCCCGCATTCTTTGAAACAGCGGCTTCGCTCTAACGGGCGAGGCCGCTTTTCTTTTTGCCGCCAAGACACCAAGAGCGCCAAGAAATCAGCAACGATAAAAACAATGAGCGCAGTGGCATCTCGATCAGTTTTATTTTTGAGACTTAGAGCTCTTGGCGTCTTGGCGGTTGATACGAAAACGCGACTCCACCACGCCATCTCTCTTCGTTCCCTGTTCCATGGTCAGCTGCGGATAAGTCGCCGACTCAGCTCGCAAGCGTTTGATTGCGAGTTTGCTTTCGATGTCGCGGATAGCCTGCTCTTCACCTTCGATTTCCATGAACAAGCCGAACGGCAGCTCGTCGATCACGATTTCTGTCTTGCGTAAACGCCACGTCTCGCGTCGCTTTTCGTAAACAAGCGCGGGCCTAAAGCCAAGTGCATCGAGAATCAAATCAGTCGCTTCAGGATCACTCACCTCAGTTTCGTCTTCGCGTTGGTGCTTGATATCTGAACGCGTGGGAAAGCGCTCTTTGTAGGTGAGGATGCCGCGCTTGCCGATCTGGCGCAGACGCAAGACCGAACAACCCAGGTCGAGAGTTTCACCTGAATAGATCGTGTTCACTTCAAACTCTTCGCCTTTTCGCCGGGCGCCGATTTCGGGCAAGCGTCGCAAAACTTCATCGCGTTGTTTCTTGGAGAGGCGATACTTCTTTTCGATTTCGATCGGCATATGTCTGAAGCATACGGGAGACGTCGTCTGTAAAACAAACATCAGCCCGCGAAGTTTCGCGGGCTGACCCATCCGCTATCGCGGACGGTACTGACCTCATTTCTGCATTGTTTACTTCGAGGCCGTCTCTGCTCTCGCTAGTGAGATGCGCAGGTGAAACTCGTTTGACGTGCCTTTCAACGGTTCGACCGAAGCTGTAGCGGCCCATTGCTTGCCATCTTCGTCCGTGAACTTCCAAACACTCTGTGCTGCCTCGCGCTCATTTGTTTTCGAAACACTGGTCCAGCCTTCGGCCAGTTTCGCATCAATGATCTTCAACAGCTCCGGGGCCGTGGTCGCCAATTGCACTTGCCAGTTCTTTTCCCACTCATCCTTGCTGCCGCGCTGGCCCAGCACTGCCCAGCCGGTGCCTTCTGGTACTTTGAATCCTTCTCGTCCCACAACCCTGAGCAAATTCATGTCGGCAAAACTTGCGCGCGCGTAGCCGTTGTCAGGCTGCCAGTTGTACTCCAGGTTCAGTGCAACTTCCTGCGCGAGTCCACGCCCAACAATTCTTTCAATCAAGTGTAGCGCGCCGTCCATTCCTGACGACAGTCCGGCAGTAGTAATGACCTTTCCGTTATCAACAAACCGCTGATCCTTCACGATGTGCGCTTTGGGCGCCAACGTTTTGAGCTCATCGATCAAACCGTAAAAAGTCGTCGCGTTCAAACCGTCCAGGAGTCCAGCTTTGCCCAGATAAAAAGCGCCGTTGCAAACTGACATAACAAACTCGGCGTTGGCCGCGGTGTCCTGTACCCACTTGATCACTTTTGGGTTTTCCACTCCCGGTTGGGTATTGCCACCCGGCAAGACAAGCACATCAGTCTTCGGCATGTCAGCGAAGCTGTACTTCGGCGTCACAGTCATTCCCATGTTGGTAGTTATCGCACCCGGCTTTTCGGCAACGGTGTAGACGTTGAAGATTTTCTTCTGGTCGTCATGCGCCTGGCCCAGCACTTCAAACGGACCAGTGTAGTCAATTATCTGAACGCCATCGAAAATGAAGATAGCGACATTGCGCACCGGAACCTTCTGGAACAACGGCGGCGGCGTGGTCGCGCTTGTTTTGACCGTGTCGCCCGGGCATGGTTGCGGTGGAACCTCCGCTGCGCTCTTCACTTGAATCGTAATTATCGTCAACACCAAAGGGAGAACTAAAAACGGTAGAAGTCTGGTTTTGCTTCCTAGGAGTACTTTCATGGGGTGTCCTTTCTAAAGAAAAGCCTGATTGATTACGGCGTGAGTTTTTTCAAACCTGAGCCGTCGACGTTTTCTACGTACATCGCGTTCCTGGGATATTGCCCGGCTAGAAAGGCCACTCGCATTCCGTCATGCGCCATCCGTGCGAGGAATGCCTGCTGTTCGGATAACCGCTTAAGGCCCGAGCCATCGGTCTTCACGGTGTACATTGTCATGTTTTCTTCTGGCCCGGTCCGCTGCGAGGCGAAGACGATCGAGCCATCGGGCGTCCACGCAGGAAATATGTTGTGGCCCTCTCCACCAGTAACCAGTGTTGGATTGGAACCATCAGCATTGACGATCCAAACCTGATCTTTCCGATCGCCCTTCTCCGCGTAGTAAACAATTCGTTTGCCGTCAGGCGACCACTGCGGGTCATAGTCGTGCGTCGCGCTCTTCACCAACCTTCGCTGTTCGGAACCGTCAGCACGCATCAGGTAAACCTGAAGGTCGTGTTCGCCGCCGTCTCGATCGGAAATGAAGGCAATCTGTTTACCGTTTGGCGACCACGCCGGCGACGAATCATTGGCGGCATCAGTGGTGAGCTGTCGGACACCGGTGCCGTCGGCGTTCATGACGAATATGTCAGACTTCGCCGGCTTAGCCTGGCGCGCGCTGAAGACGATTTGCTTGCCGTTTGGCGACCAGGAAGGGTTGAAGTAATTGATGTCAGGATTGTTCATCAGCTTCGTGACTTGTGCGCCATCGGCCCGCATCACATAGATATTCCACTTGCCGTTCTGCAGGGCGGAGAAAAGGATGCGCGAGTCGTCTGGCGACCACGAGATCGTTTGATAGAAAACTGCATCGGCAGGCGCCTCATCGCCATGTTCCGACCTGGCCGCCGTAGGCGTCGGTGTCGGCGTTGGAGTCAACACTGGACCACCGCAGTCTTGTGGTAGAAGAAATTTCTGCGTGAGTCCAGCGGTGCTGGACGCATTCACACACAGCGAACTCACCATCAGAAAAATACCTAAGATTACACTTTCCATCTTGCCCTCCTCACAAATGCGGCGACTGGGCCGGAATGAGCGGCAGTCTAAAGGAGGAGCTTCTCAGGACAAGACGCTTTGCAGTGAACTGCGGGAAGTTTGCAGGGAAGCTAAGGTTAGCCTGGACGAAGGAGACGTTACAAAGAGCCTGATTTGAGGAGACTCTGCAGTTGTTCGCGGCGGCTGCGGCTGAGTTTGTGTTCCGTTCCGTCGTGCAGCAATACGATGTATTCACCGTTGAAATGTTGCTGCAGCTCGCGGATTCGTTCGATGTTAACGATGGTGGAACGGTGGATGCGCAGAAACTTCGCGGGATCGAGCTTGGATTCAAGTTCGTTCATCGTTTCGCGCAATAAATGCCCTTTGCGACCTACATGAAGCTTCACGTAGTAATCCTCGGCACGCACATAATCAATCTCATCGGTCTTCAAAAAGAAGACACGACCAGCCGACTTAATCAGGAGACGGGAAAGATATTGGGGTGAACGAACAGGCGCAGGTAACTTCCCTTCGCGCTGCGCCAGTAGCGCAACCAGTCGCTCGCTCAGGTCTTTGATCTCTCGCTGGCCCACCTGAAGCTTGGCGCGACGCAACGCTTTTTCAAACCGCGCGTCGTCAAACGGCTTCAACAAATAATCGAGCGCGTGAAACTCAAAGGCTTTCAACGCATACTGATCATACGCAGTGACAAAAACAATTGCCGGCAGCTGTTCAGCGTCGATATTGTCCAACACGCCAAAGCCGTCCAACTCCGGCATCTGAATGTCGAGGAAAACAAGGTCAGGTGAATGCTTCCGAATTAGCGTCAGCGCTTCTTTTCCGCTCGAGGCTTCACCGACGATCTCGACCTCGTCATCATCTTTCAAAAGCAGTCGGATGTTTCGACGAGCCAATGGCTCATCGTCAACAATCAACGTAGTAATTCTTTTCTTAACTGCGGACATATGCTTTCTCCTCTTCCTTTGGGAAGGGGCCTGAGGGTAAGGGCTTAGTGCGCGTAAACCCTCCCCAACCCTCGCCCTCCCAAAGGGAGAGGAATTCAAATCTCACCTGATGGACTATTGCTCCGTTTCGGCGCGTACAAAGGGAATCACGATCTTCGCTTCAGTGCCGCCACCCGCACGTCGTGAAAGCAAAAATTCCTGACGATCACCGTAAAGTTGCGACAGGCGAGCGCGGGTGTTCGACAAGCCAACCCCCTCGGCGCGCTTCGCAGCTTCGGCCAACCCTACACCGTCATCATAAATCCTGATCCTTAACGAACCGTCGTCGCGTTCCGCCGTTACCCCGACAACTCCTGAGGCCGCGCGTTTCGAGAGTCCATGGCGTATCGCGTTTTCCACCAGCGGCTGCAAGATAAGATTCGGCACCAACGCGTCAAGCGTCTCAGGTTGGATCTGCATCTCGATCTTCATGCGATCCGAAAAACGCATCTGCTGAATGTCCATATAAAGCTCCAGGAACTCCAACTCTTCTTTGAGCGGCACTTCCTGCTTACCCGCGTTCTCCAACGTGTAGCGCAACAGATCGCTAAGACCTGCCAGCATTTCTACCGCAGCTTTGTTCTTGCTGTCCCGCACCAGGCCCGCAATCCCGTTGAGCGTGTTGAAAAGAAAGTGCGGTTGCAGTTGCATCTTGAGCGTCTGCAATTGCGCGTGCGCCAACTGAGTTTCGAGTTGAGAAGCGCGAAATTCACGCTCGCGGTAGCGCACGTAATAACTCACCGCATAACTCAAACCTAAGGTCGTGGCGTAAATCAACAGATCCAGATGAAACTGACTAACCGCGCGCCCCGAAAACGATTCCCAAAAGGAACGCGGAACACGCGGCGGCCCAAACGGTTGGATACTACGATTGACGACGTCAGCGAATGCTGAGTGGCACACCGAAATCACCACGCAGGCGATCACGTGAACCGGCAGGACCCGCGCCAGGCGGCCACGCTCAATGGGAAGTCGACGGCCCAGCCAAAGCACGCCGGGCGTCGCCGCAATCCAAAACGACCAGCCGATGAGATCGTTGGCAAACACTCGCCAAAACGAAATGGGAAATCCCTCCATCCAAACGCCCAGATAGAGTTGTGTCCCGTTCAGCAGCCCGAAAAAAATCCAGAAGCCAACGATGATGAACCAGGCTGCCCAACTCTTCTTCAGCGTGGTGTCAGGAGCCTGCGAAGTTGAGTTGACTGAAAGAGAAGACTGCATTGGCTCGTTGTAGTCAGAAGGATACTCGACTAGCGTACCACCGATGCGTTTAATTTTGATTAGGGTGTGCAGCGAAGAGCTGCTTTTAAGCTGCCAGACGTTTCCAAGATGCAGGGACCACGATAGTAAAAATCAGATAGTGCCTTCATCCTAAGTCTGCCGCACCCAGCGCATGACTTCTGGAATCGACGCCTTCTTCCCATACATCAACATGCCGATGCGATAGATTCGCGATGCCAGCCACAGCAGCACCACCACGGTCACGCAACAACTCAAAAACGAAACGGCGATCTGCCAGAACGGCGGCCTCTGCGAAACAATTCGCACCATCATTGAAATCGGCGCGAAGAACGGCACCATCGAAATCCAGAAGGCGAAGTTTGAGTTTGGCGAACGGATGATAGGAAAGGCCATATATAAACCGGCCATCAGCAAGAAGACTATCGGCATAGCCATCTGTCCGCCCTCTTGCGTAGTTGTCACCATTGAGCCAACCAAAACGTAGATACTCGCGTAGATGAAGTAGCCAACAATGAAGAACATGAAAAAGTAAACAAAGAAAACCCCGGGCAGTTTTGGCAGGTTCACCGGGTTCCCTCTCATCGCGAGCTGAGGCAAAACGTACGCTGCCGCCAAGCCAAACGCACCAACCCAAATTGCCATTTGCGTCAGCGCCATCAGTGATACGCCAATCAACTTGCCCAACATCAGTTGGAACGGACGAATCGACGAAAACAAAATCTCGGCGATGCGAGTTTCTTTTTCTTCAATTATCGCGCCCAGAACTACCTGACCATAAAGCAACGTGGAGATGTAAATGAGGAACGCAATCACGAACACCAGCGCGAAGCCGGCGCCCGAATCTTCGGCGCCCTCCTGTCCTTTTTCGTTTACCGGATAGGCTGCAATATCGACCGCTTTGGAAAGCGTGTCTATTTCCTGCGGTTTGACGCCCTGGTGGATCAAACGCTCACGCCGCACCGCGCTGTTCAGTTGCCGCTCAATTTGTTCACGAGTAAATACGTCACCTACGTTCCGTCCATAGTAGGACGACTTACTTTCGCTGTTGGTAAGAATATCCGCCGGGATAACCAGGTAACCTTCCAGTTCGTTTCGACCGATACGAGCGTTGAGTTCCTGCCTGATTTCTTC
This sequence comes from Pyrinomonadaceae bacterium, assembly GCA_035472495.1. Lineage (GTDB taxonomy): Bacteria > Acidobacteriota > Blastocatellia > Pyrinomonadales > Pyrinomonadaceae > PSRF01. The sequence continues at coordinate 591,875 of DATIPD010000016.1, forward strand.
CAGCGAACGGCCATATTGATTCCCTTGCTCTACCACAAAACTGCTGGTGGAGGACTTTCCGGCCTGCTTCATTCGCTCGTCGGGCGACTTCTGCATCGACTCACCCACGTCGGCCGCCTTCGGCATCTCGTCGTCGGAATGATTTTTGAGAAGCAAATCCCGCAAGGGTTGATAAAGCTTGCCGCCTTCAGTTTGATCCACAATCGCGATTCGTGTGTTGCCAGTCTGAATCGTAAACAGGAGTCCGGGAATCACTGTGAAAACCATCAGCATGACGGGGCCTAACACAGTCATGATCACAAAAAACTTGGTACGCACTCGCTGAAGATATTCACGTTTCACTACTGCCAGCATCTTGTTCATACGGTCTCCGTTACTTTCGCCACAAAAATATCGTGCAGACTTGGTTCCACCACCTCAAATTTTTCGACCTTCGCGTCAGAGTCGACCAGGGCCCGCAAAAGTTGTTGGGAATTTGCGCCGTCTGCCAGCAACACCTCAAGGCCATCGCTGTCTCGCCGGGTAGCCGTTACAAGGTCTGTATTCTCGAGCACCGTCTCCCCGCCCTCCAGGCGCAAAGCAACCGCATTTCTTTGGAAGCTGCGCTTCACGTCACGAATTCTGCCCTCAAGCACTTTGCGAGAATGATTGATCAAGCAGATGTCGTCGCAGATTTTTTCTGCCACTTCCATCTGGTGCGTCGAAAACATGATCGTCTTCCCCGCCGACTTGAGTTCCAAAATCACTTCCTTGAGAAGATCAACGCTTACTGGATCCAACCCTGAAAACGGTTCATCAAGAATCAGCAGTTCGGGACTGTGGATGACAGCATTGATGAACTGAATTTTCTGTTGCATGCCCTTGGATAGTTCACTTGCCTTCTTGGTCTTCCACTCGGTGAGTTGCAATCGGGCGAGCCACCGATCAATCCGCAGGTCGGCTTCCTTGCCATTCAGGTTCTTCAGCGCGGCGAAATATCTAATTTGGTCGCCAACTTTCATCTTCTTGTACAGCCCGCGCTCTTCGGGCAAATATCCAATTCGATCCTGCAACTCCGGCGTGATTTGTCTGCCAAACACATTGATCTGCCCGGAGTCGGGGGCAGTGATGTTGACGATCATCCTGATTGTGGTTGTTTTGCCCGCGCCATTTGGACCCAGCAACCCGAAAACTCTGCCGGGATAAACGGCGAGGCTCAGGTCATTGACTGCCTTGAAATCGCCAAAAGTCTTGGTGATGCGATCGATCGCGACGGTCGCGTTGTTGTTCGTCATGTGCGGGTTTCTCCGTTGGCTTCACCGGTCAGGTAAGATGGCGCCTGAGTTTGTCATTTTTAACTGATACGCAAAATTTCGGATCAAAGTTTTTGGGTTGATTTAACAGCGTGGTCTGATACATATTTATTCCGACAGTCACCAGCCAATTCCAGCGAACGCCAATCCGCCTAACGGCTGCGCCCTGCAAGTCTCCCCTGACTTTCGACGCTTTACGCTAAGCACTATGCCAGCAACATCATCGATCTGCCGAATGATCAAACGCGCCGCCCGAGCCGGGCTACCACTTTGTCTTTTGCTTGCGCCCATCGTGATCCGCGCGCAAACGCCGACCCCAACACCTCCCGAGACACCCGATCAAGCCGAAGTGTTGCGAGTTTACACCGAGATTGTGCAGACCGATGTCATGGTGTTTGATAAGCAAGGTCATTTCGTCAACGGACTGAAAAGTGGCGACTTCGAATTGCGGATCGACGGCAAGCTCAAGCCCGTCGATTTTTTTGAACAAGTCGTCGCCGGCAGCCAGAATGAAGAAGCCCAACTCGCCGCGGCTCGAGGTTCGGCTCGACCGAATTCCAGTGGCGCCAACGCTCCGGCTCCGCTCGATCGTGGCCGGCCGATCTTTTTCTATGTCGATGATCTGCATATGGATCTGACGGGGATCAAAACGACGAAAGAGTTGATCACGCGCTTCATTCAAAGGCAGATGGGCCAGAACGACGAAGTCGCAATCGCGTCGGCGAGCGGATCCGTCGGATTTCTGCAGCAGTTGACTGACAACAAGGACGTTTTGCGTGCAGCGGTAGAGCGCTTGAAGTTTCATCCGCTTGGTGCGCACGATCTCGAACGTCCGACGATGACGGAATACCAGGCTTTACTCATAACGCAGTACGACGCGGGCGTAAGTGATTATTTCATCACCGAAACAATGCGGATGTTTCCTGGTCTAAGTCGCGAATCTGCGGAAGCGCAGGTTAATAGTCGCGCCCGGGTGTTAATTCAGCAAGGCGGCGTGATAACTGCGAACACACTCAGTGCTCTTGAAGGACTGGTAAAGTCAGCAGACAAACTGCCGGGCCGGAAGTTGATTTTCTTTCTCTCAGGTGGCTTCTTCGTAGACGATCGCAACTCTGACTCGATGTTTCGTTTGCAGCGAATCACCAGTGCCGCGGCCAAGAGTAGCGTGGTGATCTATTCACTGGACACGCGCGGCCTGGTCGCCAGCCTGGGAGACATCAGCCAGAGCACGGCTTTTAGTCCGGCTCTGATTCACGCTAACAACACCGAACTGATTGCTTCGCAGGACGGACTCAACGCACTGGCCGCCGATACCGGCGGGAAGACTGTTTTCAATACCAACAATCTGGAGCCTGGACTTGAACGTGCCCTCCACGAAACTGCCACATACTACCTGCTTGCGTGGAAGCCGGAGCAGTCGCAGCAGTCGACTAAGTTCAGGCGCATCGAAGTAAAAATCGTCGGGCGACCGGACCTGACTGTCAAAGTGCGTCGTGGTTTCTTTGATCGAGAACCCGAGGCAGCCAAGCCCAAGAAACCCAAGGATGACAAGAACAAACCGGTGGCTGAAGTTGATGCCAGTAAGACCGCCGAAGCGCAGCTGCGGAAAACTATGCTGGGGGTGTATCCGGAACGCCAGCTTCCCGTTTCACTTGACCTGAGTTTTCTTGCAAGCCCAACGCGTGGGCCGATGCTCACCGCCTCATTCCAGGTGCCTAAAGAGTTCCTGACCTTTACGCCGGATGCGGGCAAGCAAGTGGCCGGCGTTACAGTTATCGGGGCGGTCTTTGACGACAAGGGACATTCCGGCGCCTCTTTCAAAAATCACGTGACCCTTGATGCGGATTCGCTTGAGGCAGCTCACGATGGCGGCAACCTCACCTACAGTTATCCTCTTTACGTCGGACCTGGACTTTATCAAGTACGAGTTGGTCTACTCGACGAAAAATCCGGTCGCCAGGGCACCGCACACGGGTGGATTCAAGTTCCTGCCATGCAGCCGGGACAGCTCGCGCTAAGCAGCGTGCTAATGGGCGTGCGTACGCAACAGGCAATTAGCGATGCGGCAAAAACACCGGGGAGTGGCCCGGTGGACATGAGCGTTGATCACCACTTTTCGTCCGATGGCGTCCTCCGGTTCCTGCTGATTATTTACAATCCGGCACTCGCTGCCGACTCCAAGCCCGACCTCGCCATTCAAGTTCAAATAATCCGCGACGAACAGCCGGTGGTCACTACCGCGCTTAAGAAGGTGGGAGTCGATGGGTCCCCCGATCTCACGCGAATTCCCTACGCTGCCGAACTCTCTCTGAACGGGCTGCCAGCGGGGCGATACCTTTTGCAAGTCACAGTTGTCGATCGCGTTTCCAAAAAGAGCTCCTCGCAGCACACTCGATTTGAAGTCAACTAATCTCGCCCGCCGGTGTCGTTATCGTCACTCCCTGGAAACCAACTAAAGAGCAATTAATCGCTGCCGAAGGGAAAACGGTGCGGGATGTGATTGCGCCCGGCCTGCGAGTTTTGTTTTGTGGCATCAATCCTGGTCTGTATACAGCAGCCGTGGGCCATCACTTCGCGCGTCCGGGAAATCGTTTCTGGCCGGCACTCTTTGCTTCTGGTTTTACTGATCGATTGATATCGCCGTTCGACGAGCGCGAACTGCTGCGGAGCGGTTATGGAATTACAAATGTCGTAATGCGCGCGACCGCAACTGCCGATCAACTGAGTCGTGAAGAGATGCGGGCAGGAGGCAAGCGATTAATTGCCAAAGTGAGACGTTATCAACCAAGTTTTCTTGCGGTGTTAGGACTGGGTGCTTATCGCGATGGCTTCGAACAACCGAAAGCGGTCATAGGTCGACAACCGAGCACGATTGGACGGACTACGCTTTGGGTATTGCCAAACCCAAGCGGTCTCAACGCCCATTATCAGGCACCCGATCTTGCTCGTTTGTTTAGTGAGTTGAAGTCGGCGGCCGATCGACTTAGCCGTTAATAGTCGTAGGCAGGGTCTCTGTTCCGGCTACGTGAAGACGAGCTCGAAAAGGAACTTTCACTGCCCAGCGGGGGATCGGCCAGCGTGGCCTCACGTCCGCGGTTGTCGGCGACGCGAATAACTCCCGATTCATTTACGAAGAACGACCGAACGCCAGTTTGCCCATAAGTGACCGGCACACCAACAGCGACAAACGTGGCCGAGGATGTCTCGGTTTGAGGCGTAGTCTCTATTTTGAATCTGTAACCGTTTCGCACGCCGGTGGCCAGCTCCGCAGGCACCAACGACTGCTTCACCAGGTCATCGAGTGTTCCATACGAGCCGTTTCCTGCGGTCGCTTGGTACGTTGCCTCGGCGGCGTGGATCTTTCTCATTGATGAAATCGACGAACCTTCATTTGCAGCTCGGTAAGACGCCATCACATTCGGGATCGCCACTGCGAGAATCGCGAGCAGAGGCACAACCAGCACCAACCCGAAGATGTTCATCACCAGGCCGGCTGTTGCCACCCCTTCCCCGCCATACTCGGCGGGCAGCCGCTTGGCCCTGCCCATTGCTTTCGCCGCGCACACTATGCCAATGATGGCTCCGATACCAAGGACACCAAACGAGAATATGCCGACGATGCCGAGTACCAACGAGGCCACGGCCATTCCCTTTTTCAATTCGCCACTTCCATAGCCTTGATAAAACTGCTCGCGGTCCAGGTAGGTCGACGGCGCTGGCGGTGAACTGCTGTTTGGGTTGGCGAGGTGTATAACGCCGCACTTTTTACAGCGGTCAGAATCGGCCCAACCGACAAAACCGCACTCCGGGCATTTGATACTTTTCATGGTGATACTCCAGTTTCGCTAGGAAATATGAGGAACTACCTGTTGGCGTTTAAGTGAAAACACCGAGCGGCGTTTTAAGGCAATGGCTGGGAAGAGTTCCCAGGACAGCTTGATAATAAGCGGATTTTTGGATGAACAGTCAACAAAAATCTTCTGAGGAACCGAATTTTGAACTAAAGACTCGGGGAATCCCTGACTGGCTTGCAGTTAGTGAATTAGCTTCTGAAGTTGGCTGGCGAGGTCAGAATTGATTGGTTTGAGGATCTCGTATTCTCGCCGGGCACTCTCCTTATCGTTAATTCTTAGGTAGGTAATTCCCAAATTGAAGTGAGCTCCCGCGAGTGACGGTCTGAGCGCCACTACCGCCTTGTAAGCTTCGATCGCTTCGGAATAGCGACCACCGTTGTATAAGGCCAAACCCAAGTTGAAATGCGCTGACGCATTCCTGGGTTCAATCTCCGCAGCATGTTTCAGCGCCTCGGCTGCGTCGTTGTAGCGCTTCTGTTCGTTGTACGCATTGCCTAGGTTCTTGTAAGCGTTCGACAAAACCTCGTTTCTTACCTGCAGCTCAAGCTTGTACGACTCTCCTGTTTTCCCCATCATCGCAATTGCTTGTTCACAGGCTTCTATTGCTTCTGGAAAACGTCCGGCATGCACGTACGCGTACCCAAGATTGTTATAGATCTCGACATTGTTCGTATCGAAGGGCAGCGCTTGGTGCAAAACTTCCGCAGCCTCAGCGAAGCGCCCAACGTGCACCAGCGCGAACGCCAACGGTTGATATGCCGCAAGATAATCAGGTTTTACTTTGAGGGCTTGCTGGTAGGCAGTTATCGCGTCATTGAACCGGTTTTGATCGAGATAGATGTTACCCAGGCCGGCGTGCGCGCGCGCGTCGTTGGGATCCTGCGTTGCCGCGAGTTTGTACTCCTGTTCGGCTTCGGAGTAACGCGGTATTGCGGCGTTGCGCGCGGCGTTCCCCTTTGCAATCACTCGCTCATGTGCAGCAGCAGCCGCTGTGGCAGCGGCTACTGGTTTAGGTTTTCGCCGGCTGGAGACGCTTCCACCACCAACAGCCCCGGCGGAGCCAGTGCCCTGATGCAACGCGGGATTTTCCGGTCGTCGAAATATCAGTGCGCCGCCACCCATCGAATCCGAGGGAATGTTTCCTCCACCCGGCTGGTTCTGGGCCTGCGCCAATATTGCAAAAACGCCCGAGCCAACCAAAAGAACCGTCAGGACAATAACCGCGACCTGGTGTCTTACTTTCTTCACTGGCAGAACTCCTTGAAACTCACGCCGGGTAGTCTCCATCGACTAAATCATAATCCATGATGGAAACTGGCGCACTTTGGTTGGCTGAACTGCTGATAACACAACGCCTCTCAGTAACGTCTTTACTAAGAACGGCATGGTGAATTGGAACAAATCCAGTGTGACACCGGTTTTGTCCCTGCTGCTCACCGTGTTTTAAGCGCAAGCTCTTTCTGACACAAAAAACTACGAATTCAAAAACGGGGGGTGGTTCCTCCAAGTGAGCGATTCACAAGCATGATCGAGCATACTCAGGCGCAACAACTTTGCCCGGGCCAGTTCTTCGGCGCGGTCGTCAAGGAACGCACTGTCGCCGACTCGATTCTGACTGAATACTCCTACGCTGCCGAAACAAACATTCGCCAGCATTCACACCCGCTCGCTTATTTCTCCATTATCTTGCAGGGAACTTACGCCGAAACTCACGGCAACCGGATGCGGCATTGTCGGCCTTCGATGTTGTTTTTTCACCCGGCCGGTGAAACTCACGCCGATCGGTTTGGTGATGGACCTTGTCGAATCTTTAGTTTTGAACTGGGCACGCACTGGCTTAACCGCGCCGCGGATTGTTCGCTGAAACTAGACCGACCGATCGAGTTTTCTTCCGGCGCGGCGGTATGGCTGGCTTCGCGACTGTACCAGGAAATGTACGAGACCGACGTCGCTTCATCTCTCACCGTAGAAGGACTCCTGCTTGAGATCGTCGCGGAAACGGTCCGGAACACCACTGGCAACGGTCGACAGAAAGTCCGTCGCTGGCTCGAAAGCGCCAAAGAGATAATCACCGCCAACTTCGCTGAATCAATTTCGATAGATGAGATTGCGGAAGCAGTCGGTGTTCATCCCATTCATCTGTCCCGCGAATTTCGTCGCCACTACCAGCAAACGATCGGCGACTTTGTGCGCGGGCTTCGCATTCAGTCCGCCTGTCATGAGTTGATGATGACCGAGACTCCACTCCTCGAAATTGCAGTGGCTTGCGGTTTCGCCGATCATGCTCACTTCACGAGAACTTTCAAAAGAATAACGGGGCTGACACCCAGTCAATATCGCGCCACCTTCGCTTCACGCTAATTGGGTTCAATCAGGTTGCGCTCGTTCAAGAGCAATTCCAATCATTGTGTTAGTGTGCCGCCGCTGGTTAGAACTCACGAGCATTAGGAAGGCGTGCATGCTGGAAAAACTTCTTCGCACCATAAGCGCAACGGCAATCCTGGCCGCGTTGGCGGCAGCCGCATCACATTCACCCGAATCAGCCAGAGCTGCCCGGCTAACACCTCAGGGTGTCGCAATCGCATCAAGACTTCATCCATGTCAAACGGCTGGTGTCGCCGGAGACACTTTGTGCGGCACGTACGAAGTTTTTGAGAATCGCCCTAAACGTGCCGGACGAAAAATCAGTCTGAACATCGTGGTGCTGCCGGCCCTCGGTAGCACAAAGGAGCCTGATCCACTTTTTGTATTTGCCGGTGGGCCGGGACAAGCAGCGACTGATGGCGCTGCTGGTTACGCGCAAGTCTTCGCCGTCGTTCGCAATGCGCGCGATATCGTGCTGATCGACCAGCGAGGCACCGGTCGATCGAATCCACTTAATTGCGAATTCAGTGATTTGAATGAAATTGTGGAGGCACTTTTCGCCGGTCACCTGCCCGTTCAAAGCCTGAAGGCATGTCGTAATCAACTCGAGCAAAAAGCTGATCTCAAGCAATACACCACACCGATAGCTGCCGACGACATTGACGAGGTTCGTGACTGGCTTGGCTACGATCGCATCAATCTTTATGGCAGTTCCTACGGATCGCGTCCCGCCCTCGTGTATATGAGTCGCCACACAAGCCATGTCCGCTCGGCAGTTATTAAAAGTGTGGCGCCGCAAGACTACAAGAACCCACTCTACAACCCGCGCGATGCTCAGAAGTCTCTGGATCATCTCTTTGCTGACTGTGAGCACGACCCATCTTGTGCAAAGGCATTCCCGACTCTGCGATCAGACACGCAGAAAGTTTTAGACAAGCTGGCAAGAACCCCCGCGATTGTGACGGCGCTTGATTCCGGCGGCGGCGCGCCAACTGACATATCAATCACGCGAGAAGTTTTTGCCGGTGCGCTGCGTCGCGCGCTGCTCGACGTCAACTCACAACGAAGCATCCCGCTTTCAATTACAAAAGCGCTCAACGGCGACTTCAAAAACTTTGGCCCATTCTTCGCGGCGTTCCGTTCAGTTTCGAAGTCGTTTAGTTTCGGGATGAACTTGAGTGTGACCTGCGCGGAAGACGCTCCGCTCATCAAGCGTGAGGAAATCGAGCGCGTCACCAAAGGTAAATTTCTTGGTGACACGTTGGTTCGCAGCGTCCTCAAAGTTTGCCGAGAGTGGCCCCGTGGTGAGTTACCGAAAGACTTCTACAGGCCTACGCGCAACAACGTGCCCGTATTAGTTATATCGGGCCAACTCGATCCTGACGCTCCGCCAGAGTGGGGTGACGAGGTCGTTAAAAATTTTCCGAATGGCCGACACCTCATTGTAGAAGGAATGTCGCACCTGTCGCCGCCGAAATGCCTTTGGGCTGTGATCGGGGAGTTCTTCGCCGCGGGCTCAGTCAAGAAGCTGGATACATCGTGCCTTGCAAACTCAGCCCGACTTCCCTTCGTGGCGCCTTAGAAGTTTGCCAGTTCAGTTGTTCAAACCGTCAAGTTGTAGTCCAACCGGTCCCGCTCCGGCGCCTTTCACACCATCAATCACTTTGGTCACTTGACCGTAAGGGATCGAACGTGGCGCCTTGATGAAAACGGTTTTCTGAATTCTGGCGTCCTCTGGAAGATCAATGCGCGCAATCATGTCATCGCGATAGGCGTGATTAGCTTTGCGTTGATTGAAAAGCGTAATCAGAAAGGTTGTCAGTTTTGCCGAGTCTTCGACCGTGCCCATGTCTTGGGTCATGCCGTTCAACTGCAACGTAGTGTCGGGGCGAATGGTGACCACGAGTGTGTTTATGTTCGGCATTAACTGTTGATCTTTGTCCGGTTCCGCCGGAAGTTGCGCCGAAAAGCTGTGTGGCTTTAACGGCGCGGCGATCATGAAAATGATCAGCATGACCAGCAGTACGTCGATTAATGGCGTGACATTAATAGAGGGCTTGTTACGCAATGCGGTATCTTTCGACATAATGCCTCCTCAGCAATCAGCAATCAGCAATCAGCAATCAGCAATCAGTTAGACACTGATTGGATGGCGATGTTCCAACGAAGAGGAAACTAAACGTCGGCAGGATCAAACAGCAGCGGGAAAAACTGACCGTCCATTTTCTGACCAATGGGGATTGCGGGGACACCTGCCAGCGGTGGCAAGTCGGAGTCTGAGATTACCCCGTTGCGAAAAACATTAATGACGGTGGCGCGTCGGGGCTGGTCGGTGGAATTCTCAAACGAACCATGAACCATCAGCGGATGATGAAACGACGCCTCCCCTTTCTTCAACTCGATCGCCACCGGTTTGAACGCCTGCTTTTCGTCCTCAGTCAAAACTCGCTCAATCGAATTCATGTCATCCGCCAGGCCTGTAATTGGCAGTAGTCTCCAACGATGGCTTCCGGGAACATAATGCACACAACCGTTCGCGCGAGTGGAGTCGTCGAGTCCAATCCAGCAGGAAATATGGGCCACCGGTTTGGTTCGCGTCCAGTAAGAATAATCCTGGTGCCAGGCGACAACGCCACCATGCCGCGCCGGCTTGTAAAAAATCTGGTCGTGCCAGAAACGTACCGGCCCGCCAAGAAGCTGCGCTGCCGGGCGCAGGAAAGCGGGATTCCAGAGGAGATCATGAAACGCGGTCGACACGCGCCAGGCGCCCAGCGCATGAAAGAGCGTCTTGCGTGGGTCAGTGGATTCGTTGGCGTGATACTCGTAGAAGAGTGGATTGTTTGCCTGCCCGGGCTCGATGAGCTTGGCCAACGCTGCGCGTAGTTCCTCAACCTGCGTGTCATTCCGCAGTCGAATGCCGGCGAGATAGCCATTCGTTTGATAAAACTCAACCTGTTCAGACGTTAGGTCGAAACGTCCGCGATCCGCTGACGGCAGTGCGAACAACGACGTTATGGGGCGATGCAGGACTGAAAGATCGTCGGTCATGATTCACGCGGTGCGCGGCAAGTCTCTGACTTGCCGTAACTCCTGCTAATGCTACTCCGGTCTCAGACCGGAGTGTTTTTATATTACCGGCGTAACGTTAAGCCGGAGACTTACCGCGCTCCTACTTCATGCCTTTCATTCCTTCAATTACGATACGTGCAACTGTCGGAATAATCTCGCGTTCGTTCGCGTGATCGGTTGTGAAAGTGACGAGAACGAATTTCGAGCCGTCGGGCAACTCGAGGTAAGCGGCATCATGCCTGGTGGTGCTGGTCCAACCCGCCTTCGACCACAGCTTCACGCCCGCAACGCCCTGCAGCGCGATGCCGGTGAAACCGTGGCCTTGATCGTCAGCGTCTTTAGACGTGCCTGAATAGTCGCGTTTTAGCAGTTCCATCATTTGTGCGCTTCGTGCCGCATTGACCGCCTTGCCCGTGGCAATCTCAGCCAACAAACGCGCCACGGCATCCGTCGTTAGTTTGTTTCGGTTTTCCCCGTTGGGCCCGCGCGAAACGCGTTCACGCCCGTAAGCATCTTCGCAGAATGTTTTCTGGTTGACGTTGATGTTGGTGTAGCCAAGCGACGAGTAATAACGGTTCACAGCGTTTCGTTTCTCTTGCCACTCTTTCATTTCTTTTGGCGAGAGCTCGTAGCCGGCGGTCGTGTGCGTCAACACATCGACGACGTATTGGGTCGCTTCGTTTGAGGAGTCAACAATCATGTCTTTCACGGCGCGTCGCAGTTCCGGCGTGTCTTCGATTTTCCTGTCTTCAAGCCAACGATGAACCGCGCCCAGGTAAAACAACTTCACGACGCTCGCGGGATAAATTCTTTCGTTGCCGCGAAAGCTTGCTTGCACTGGATGCGCCGGGTCGCGCAGATCGATCAAGGTTATCGAGAGTTGCTTCTCGTCAAGTTTTTGCTCGGCAAACTTTGCCAGCGTTTGCCTGGCCGCGTCGTCAACCAGAGCTTGCAGCTTTTGCTGATCGATCGTCGACGCCACATCAGCGCGTGCTGGAGTTGAAGTGAAAGTGCTCGAGGCGAAGAAAAGAGCGAGAGACAAACCGATGATGCGCAGTTTCATAAGATGCTTCCTCTTTTTTTTGACGAACGCCGCCGGCGTTCCGTTGGACGAAATGAATTGTCTGAGCGAACGAATTAGATTATAAGCAACGAAATGGAAAAAGTGTCGACTGCTACCGCGGAAGCGGGACTGATACGCGGTATTCGTCGTTGGGATCTGGTTGCCGTAACAATCAACGGCATCATCGGCGCCGGAATTTTTGGCCTGCCGTCGAAAGTGTTCGCGTTGATCGGTTCTTACAGTCTCATCGCGTTTCTGGCTTGTGCCGGAGTCGTTACTCTTTTCATTCTTTGCTTCGCCGAAGTCGGCAGCCGCTTTGAGGAAACTGGTGGACCTTACCTGTACGCGCGCGAAGCGTTTGGTCACACTGTCGCGTTTGAAATCGGCTGGTTGATTTGGCTGGCCCGGCTGACAGCCTTTGCGGCCAACTGCAATCTGCTCGTTGCCTACCTGAGTTACTTTTTGCCGCCGGCGACGCACCCGGCGTGGCGCGCGTTGATCATTACAACTGTGGTGCTGGCGCTGGCGACGCTTAACGTCGTCGGCATTAGACAGGCGGCAATAGTCAGCAACGTATTCACCGTGGGCAAACTTCTCCCGTTAATAATCTTCATCGCGGTCGGGCTCTTCTTCCTCAACCCGCACGCTTTCGCGCTCGGCGCGCGACCAACTACGGGCGCGTTTTCGCAGTCAGTACTTTTTTTGATTTACGGATTTACTGGTTTTGAAATGGCGGCGATTCCGGCCGGCGAGGTGAAAAATCCGCGCAAGCATTTACCGCACGCGCTGCTCATCGCGATCGGCGTGGTGGCGCTTATTTACGTGCTGGTCCAGGTCGTTTGTGTCGGCACTTTTCCCGGGCTCGCGCAATCGCAGAAGCCGCTGGCGGATGCTGGCGCACACTTCATGGGCAGCGCCGGCGGCGCACTCATTTCCGCAGGCGCGATCGTCTCGATAGTTGGCAATCTGAATATTTTGATCCTCTCGGGATCCAGAATTCCCTTTGCGATTGGCGAGCGAGGCCAACTGCCCGGGTTTCTGGCGAAGGTGCATCCGCGGTTCGCAACGCCGTACATTTCGATATTCCTGACTGCCGCGGTAATGCTGGTTTTGACACTGAAAAGCTCTTTCGGCCAAGCGCTCGCAATCAGCGCCGTCGCGCGTTTGGTGACGTACGGCGCAACTTGCCTGGCGCTACCAATCTTCCGGCGACGCAGCGGCATTCCTCAGGCGAACTTTAAGATTCCGCTCGGAACTCTGATCGCCGTGCTCGCTTTGATCCTCGCCGCCTGGTTGCTCACTTTCACTCCCTGGCTGGAAGCCCTGGTCTCGTTGATCGCAGCTGCGATCGGATTGTTGGTCTACTTCGCTTACCGACTGTATCTACGTGGTCGCTCTGCTGATCGCGACGACCGCTGAGCCAGCCGCGGATTTGGTAGACGATTCAGCTGATCGATCCGGCGCAGCACCGCGTTGGTCAGTATCTTCTGCTGATCAGTTGAATAGTTCGCCGCTCGGAAAGCGTCTCTAATTTGCGCCGGACTCAAGCGCCCTAACAGCCGGCCCATCCACTTTGCGTCATCAACAGAAATGCCTTTGAAAATTTCACGCTGCCGGCCGCCATATTTGAAGTCGACCACATCGTCGTTGACGCCCTTAACGAATGAAGCTTTTTGATAGTCGTTCGGGTTATTGCGGCTGCGCGTGAAGCGCCAGAAAAACGGCAAGCTGCCAGTCTTACCAAACGTCGCTCCTAAATCACTGATGATGTAGCGCAGCTTATCGCCACCTTTCTCCTGAACTATTTGGTTATTGGAATCCTTGATGTCCCAATTTGAAAGCAGCAACATCAACACTTTGAGTCCCTGAAATTCTCGGCTACCAACAAACGGGTTCTTTTTCCATTCCCACTCGTCCAACCTCTTGGTGTTGTCGGGGCGTGCTTCCAGTCTCACGTTCTCAAATATTCCTCTGCCCGGAATAGTCAATCGCGGCACCAGGTAATTGATCTCACTCTCGTATCCGAGCGCCCAAACAAGTCGAACCGCAGCGGTTTCTGCTTGCGCTTCCTTTCCCACTTTGGCGACCCATTCACGACCAGCAGCATCACGGATACGAAATTTTTTCGAATGGCCACCCTTTTCGTCTTTTAAGAATTTCACTTCACGCAGGTCGGGTTCCATCCCAATGCCACCCGGTCCCAGGTAGAGATCGCGCGCGGCGATATCAACCGGGCGCCACAGAACGGGAGTGCCTCGCGGCGGCTCTTTTGGTTTTTTCGATTTTGCTTCGACGCCGGAAATCGCCAGCCACGAAATCGCTGACACGATCAGCGCCAGCAACACTGAGCGAGAAAAGAAAGACTTCGACATACACACCTTCCTTGTTATGACCGGCCGTCAACGGGGAAAATATTGGGGGCTTAACGATTCAATTCGGGAGAAATGAACAACAGAAACGAGGGGGAAAAGGGGTGTCCTTGAATTTATGTTACGCCGAGTCACGCTCCACTGCAATCTGAGGTGCTCACGCTAACGTTGCCATCCACACTCATCGAAGTAGGCGAGCATACTTACCGGGATCGCGGGCGTTCCCGCCTGCAACGCCGGCATCCTCAGCGCTTAGACTGGACGCGCTACGCGCGGCGAAATTTGATGCGGGCGGGGACGCCCGCGGTCCCAGTAGGCATGCTGTTGCACTCCAATGACGCGAAGGCCAACGAATCGAGAGGGACGGTTTATCCAGATAGCAAAAGCTTTTCCTGATGTATCATTGGCTGCTAAATCATCATCTTGGACACCTTGATTCAAAACCTGCGGACTTTGCTTGGTCACTCGGCAGTATTGAGCGACCCTGACGAGTTGCTTGTGTACGAATGCGACGGCCTCCCGCAACACCAGTATCGTCCGCGTGCAGTTGTCTTCCCTTCCTCGACAGAAGAAACTTCGGAAGTCATGCGCCTACTCGCGCGCGAGGCCGTGCCGTTCACTCCGCGCGGCGCCGGCACGGGATTGTCGGGTGGCGCACTCGCACTCGAGCAAGGCGTGGTGATTGAGTTTGCGCGCATGCGCAAGATTCTCAAGATCGATGAAGCCAACCGCCTCGCCGTGGTGCAACCGGGCGTAGTTAATCTTCATGTTTCGCGCGCGGTCGCTCACCTGGGGCTGCATTACGTTCCCGATCCATCAAGTCAACCCACCTGCACGATTGGCGGCAACATTTCGGAAAACGCCGGCGGCATTCACTGTTTGAAATACGGCACTACTACCGATCATGTCCTGGGCGTGCGCGTAGTTCTCGCGGGCGGTGAAATAGTCGAACTTGGTAACAGCGGAAAAGAATTACGCGGTTACGATCTGCTTGGCACTTTCGTCGGTTCTGAGGGAACTTTTGGCGTTACGACGGAAGCGACGCTGCGACTTGTGCCCATTCCACCAGCCGTGCGCACGCTGCTCGCGGAGTTTCCGGATGTGAACGATGCCAGTCATGCCGTCTCAGCGATCATCGCCGCGGGAGTTATGCCGGCCGCACTCGAAATGATGGATCACGAAATCATTCGCGCCGTGGAAGCGAGTGTGTTCGCTGCGGGACTACCGCTGGACGCAGGCGCTGCCCTGCTGATCGAACTCGATGGCGTCGAAGCTGGAATTGATGAAGAAGCTGAACAGGTAAAAAGCACTTGCCTGCAATACGGCGCGCGCAGCTGTCGTCTCGCCTATGACGAAAATGAGCGTAAGAAACTTTGGGCGGCACGGAAGGGAGCGTTCGGCGCGATTGGCCGCATCGCGCCTGACTCAATGATTCAGGACGCAGTTGTGCCAAGGTCCAGGCTGCCCGAGGTGCTGAATTCGGTCTATCGGATCGCGACCAAATATCAACTTCGCATCGCCAATGTTTTTCACGCCGGCGACGGCAACCTTCACCCGTTGATTTGTTTCGACTCTCGTTCCACGGCGGAAGTGCAACGCGTGAAGGAAGCTGGTCGGGAACTAATGGAAACTTGCGTAAGCGCCGGCGGCAGCATCACGGGTGAACACGGCGTTGGTTTTGATAAGCGCGAGCTTTTGCCTTTGATCTTTTCGGACGACGACATGAATGCCATGTTGCGTGTGCGTGCCGCCTTCGATCCGACCGGCCTCTGTAACCCGGGCAAGATTATTCCCCTGCTGCGCGGCTGCGGCGAGGCCCGTATCGCGTCCAACGTCTTACCGAACCCTGAACCAACGTCGCCGGCGACGGCTAACTTACTGGGACCGCGGGCGTCTCGCCCGCAATTGCGAAGCAGAACAGCGCCGACCGAACTTCATCAAGCTACGGCACAGCAGCGCCTCGCTGAGATCGTCGGGGAGGAACACGTTTCCGAACAGTCCGCACTTCCGGTCATTGTCTCTCCAGATTCAATCGCTGAAGTTCGCGAGGTGATGAAACTTGCTTCGAGTGAAGGCTGGAAAGTCACGCCCGCCGGCGCGATGACCTGGCTCGGTCGTGACGTTGCGAGCAGCAACCTGATACTCAGCACTCAACGACTCACACGGATCATCGAACACGAACCAGCCGACTTGATCGCCATCACGGAAGCTGGCGCCACACTAAAGAATTTCAACGACACGCTTAAACAGCGAGGCCAGTGGCTCCCACTGGATCCTGTCGGCAGTGAATCGGCAACAATTGGCGGGGTCATTGCCAACGGTCTTGGCGGCGCACAACAGTTTGGTTACGGACCACCCCGGCGCCACGTCATCGGGATGAAAATCGTGCTCGCCGATGGCAGTCTCATCAAGGCTGGCGGAAAAGTGGTCAAGAATGTGGCCGGCTACGATCTGTGCAAACTCTTTACCGGCAGCCGCGGATCTCTCGGACTAATCGTCGAAGCAAATTTCAAATTGCGGCCAGTTCCCCTTGCAACAACCACAGTTCTCGTTGAAGGTGGGGCGGAATATCTGTTGACCATGGCGCGGGAAGTCATCGGGGCACCACTTTTCCCGGTAGCGGTTGAGCTCTTGTCTCCAGCTCGCGCTAGTGAAATCGGACTCTCGGACGGCGAACATCATTTGCTCTTGGTAAGGTTCGCGGGACTCTCGACTGCAGTCTCCGATCAGGCTCGTCGCGCCGCTCAGATTTTCGCAAGTGGAAACAACGAACTCGGAATCGAGTCGAACGATGAGCCAATTTGGAACGCGCTCGCGCGGGCGTCATTGCCACCGGATCAACTCGCAGTCAGAATTAGCGTGATACCAGTGAACTTGGCGAAACTGCTTGAAGCAATGCCTGAAACTGGACTTTCCGCGTGGCAAGCTGGAGTCGGCGACGGACGCGTTCAGATTGTGAATCACGAGGGATCTAACGACAATACTCGCAACGACCAGGTTCAAAAGTTGCGCGAGCTGGTTGCCAAGCTCAATGGCAATATTGTTATTGAAAACGCGCCCGAGACTTTGACGCAGACTAGTGCTGATGGCGCTACCGGAATAATGCGACGGATCAAACAACAACTTGACCCAGCGGAACTGCTGCCGCCGATACCCATTTAAGAGACCCATGAAAACGAGCATGAAACACTCCATCTACCGCCATCCCTTACGCGTAGTTTTGATCAGCTGCCTGACGTTTGCCCTGATTGCAATACCAAACCTGCAATCGATTCGCGAAGTTGCTGTGCCCACGGTTCAGGGCGCATCTCGCGCGCCGGTTCGAGCCAAGCACGGCATTGTCGCTGCAACGAATGAAGTCGCGTCGCAAGTCGGCGTGGACATCATGAAGCGTGGCGGCAACGCGGTTGACGCTGCCATCGCGGTGGCGTTTGCATTGGCAGTTACGCATCCCGCTGCCGGCAATCTCGGCGGTGGTGGTTTCATGATGATTCGACTGCGCAACGGAAAAAGTACGGCCATCGATTACCGCGAGATGGCGCCCGCAGCCGCGACGCGAAATATTTACCTTGATACGAAGGGCAACCTGATCGAAGGCGAAGGCGGATCGCTGGTTGGTTATCGCGCGGCTGGAGTTCCCGGAACTGTTCGCGGCATGGAGCTGGCGCTGAAAAAATACGGGTCAGGGCGACTGACCTGGTCGCAGTTGATTGAGCCTGCGCGTCGCCTGGCAAACGGATTTGAAGTTACCTATTCGCTCGCGCGATCCCTACGCGGCAACAACGATTACCTGTCACAGTATCCCGAAACAAAACGGATTTATCTCAACGGCGGAAAGTTTTACAGCGAAGGAGAAATTTTCCGACAGCCCGAACTCGCCGCAACTTTTGCGCGTCTGCAAGCAGCCGGTCCGAACGAATTTTATGAAGGGCAAACGGCGAAATTAATCGTTGACGACATCCAGAAACACAAAGGCCTGATGACACTGGCAGACATGCGCGGCTATATGGCGAAAGAGCGCGAACCCGTGCACGGGAAATATCGAGGCTACGAAGTGATTTCTATGCCGCCACCTTCATCAGGCGGCGCGGTGCTCATTGAGATGCTGAATATTCTCGAGGGCTACGAGCTCGGCAAGTTAGACGCAGCTTCTTCAGAGCGTTATCACTTGATGACTGAAGCCATGCGGCGCGCTTTCGCGGATCGCGCCGAGTTCATGGGCGACACCGATTTTGTAAAAGTACCGCTAAAGGGCCTCGTCGATAAGTCTTATGCCGACAAACTTCGGCGCACCATCAGCATGGATCGCGCATCCACGAGTGTCGAGATTAAGGCAGGCCAACCCACAGGTTACGAATCTGACGAGACCACACACTTCACTGTTGTTGATGCGGACGGAAATGCTGTCGCCAACACCTACACTCTCAACAATTCTTATGGCTCGGCGGCCACTGCCAAAGGCACAGGAATAATTCTGAACGACGAGATGGACGACTTCGCCGCCAAACCCGGAACACCAAACATGTACGGTCTGATCCAGGGCGAGCGCAATGCGGTCGCGCCGCGCAAGCGCCCATTGTCGGCCATGACGCCAACGTTCGTGCTGCGCAAAGATGGAAGTCTCTGGTTCACCGTCGGCAGCCCGGGCGGACCGACGATTATCAACACAGCGCTTTGTGTGATCACGAACGTAGTCGATTACGAGATGGACATCCAACAGGCGATCGACGCGCCGCGCATTCATCATCAATGGCTGCCGGACGAACTGGTGTTTGAGCCGTACGGGATGTCCAGCGATACGCAGAAGACGTTAGCTTCGCTTGGTCACAAACTGGCAAAGCCGCGCTACCTGGGTGACGCGGAAGGAATCATGATCGAAGAAAAAACGGGAATTCGTTTGGGCGCCACTGACCCGCGCCGCAGCGATGGTCTGGCAGTCGGTTACTAAAAACTGTTTTTCAGTTGAATGAAGAAAAAGCAACTTCAGAAGAACGCAGTTTGGCGAGCGCTCCAGGGAACGCTGTCAAAACTTTTCGTGGCGGCCGTGTTGGTCTTCCTGTTGGCGGCGCTGGTCTTGCTCGCCTGGCAAAAATCACAAACATCAATTGTGGGAGACTACGAAGGAGTAATCGTGGAGCGCTGGGCTGATTACAGCGAATCGGCGCAAGGCTCTCACCCTTACTTCCGTTTACAAATCGAGGCGGATGGCGGGAAAAGAACTACCGTCAAAGTCGACCCAACTGTCTACGAGTCAGCCCGGATCGGCATGCGTATTAGAAGCCGCTCGGGCCAGGTCGTATTGACTGAACCGCGACAGCCGGTCGGAAAGTAGTTGCTGACGGTTAGAAACGAAAATCAGAATCGAAGTCAATTAAGACGAACCAATGTAGTAAGTCATTCTCAATATTGAACGTGGTTTATGTTCTATCGACTTAACAAAGACAAAATCAGAACCAGGAGCTGTTGCGACCGGCCAAGGACGCAACTTGAGAGACCATTACTAAGTAAATTCCGACCACTTAAGAAAAGTCGAGCATTTGGCCGGTCGCTACAGCTCCCGGTTCTGATTTTGTCTTGCCAAGCTCGCAAAATTGTCATGACCTGCAAACCTGAAACTGACCCCCTCCTCCGAACCAATTCTAGTTTTGGCTTCTGCTATTGACGAATCAAACTGATTTAGCCAAAATCCGGTGCAACTTTTTTTGTAGGACGCCCAATAAAATGAGCTCAATGGTTTCTGTAGCCCCCGAAGCAATCAAACCCAGCGCGGCGCGAAAAGTACATCCTTATCGCCTTTATAAACGCGAGCAGGAAATCATTTCGCGACGAAAGATTTACAAGACGACGGCGTTTTATACGTCGTACACCATTCTCCTGTTCGTGCTGGCAATTCGCTCCAATCACTTCCTGCGCGCACTCGCGTTTGTGCCGCTCGGCATCGTGGTCTGGATGTCTATCGAGTATTTCTCCCACCGCTTTATCTTGCACCGCCACTGGAAGGTATCGCAGCGCCGCTTCAAAAGGCCTTTTACAATTTTAGCCAACAAGTATCTCGACCCAACGCATTTTGGCCATCACGAAAAACCGTTTGACGGCGAACACATGAGCGGCCGCGTGCGCGACTTGTTGCCGCTGTTTGCCCTGTTCGTTCCGATCAGCATTATTTTCTTTCCGGTGTACACTGCCTCGATCGTGGTGGCGATCGCTTATCAGTCTTACATCGCTGAAGAGTGGATTCATCATGCAACGCATTTCGGCAACTTCAAGGATCCTTACTTCCGCTATATGAAGAAGCACCATCTCTACCACCACACCTCTCACGGTATGACTCGCGGCTTTGGCACGAGCAGCGGGATCCTCGATTTCATCTTCAGGACGCGCTTCCCGGAAAAGGTTCGCTATCGCCTCTACGGCGGCAAGAATGACAGCGCACAAATCCAACGCGGCAACCTAAATACTTAACTGGTCAGCACTGAATTCCACGACCCTAGCCGCACTTTTGAATCTCCTTCTTTGGTGCTCTTTCGTGAGTTTTAATTTCGTGTCATTTAGTGGTTAAGTCCGTCTGGTCTTAATCGGAAATGCGAAGACTAAAACCGCTAAGCAACACGAAACTAAAACTCACGAAAGAACGCGAGAGTCACTGAGTCCCGGGCGAGTCAAATATTGGTCTCTCGCTGTGCTACTCTTCGCGCTTGATGGAATCTTTACTTACCAGCCCCATCGCGAGAGAAGAAGAAAAATTGCTCGCCTGTATTCACTGCGGGTTGTGCCTCGAGGCCTGCCCCACTTACGTGATCACCGGGGATGAAAATGATGGACCGCGCGGTCGTCTCTACCTGATGCGTGCGGTTGGCGAAGGAAGGCTCGCGCCGTCGTCAGCTTCGTTTGAACGTCACATCGATCGCTGTCTCGGTTGCCGCGCCTGTGAAATGGTCTGCCCGGCTGGAGTGGAGTATGGACAGCTACTGGAGGCGGCGCGTAGTGAGTTGTTTCAGGTCGACGCCAAACGGGGCCTGAGTTACAGGCTGCTGCGATTTGTTCTCAAGCATGTTTGGCTGCATCCGGCTCGCCTGAGATTTGCGTTTGCCGTGGCGAGGTTCATTCGCGATAGCGGTCTGGCGGGACTGACAAGAAAAACAGGACTGGGGCGACTGCTTTCGAAACGATTTGAGTTTGCCACCGCTTTACTTGAAAGCTCAGCTAAAAAAACTGAAGCACATCCGACACCGGCAAATGTCGTTGAAGAAAAAAGTGGTTCGGCCAGCGGCGTGATGCTCTTCACCGGGTGCGTCGGTGCTGGACTGTTTGCTCGCGTAAACGAGGCCACGGTTCGCGTGCTGCAAGCGAACGGCTTCGCGGTGGTCGTGCCGCGCGACCAGATCTGTTGTGGGGCCCTGCATGCGCATGCTGGCGATCTTGAGGGGGCACAAAAACTGGCCCGGCAAAACATCACCGCCTTCGAATCCAAAACGGAGTCGGCTGCCGTAATTACAAATGCCGGAGGTTGCGGCGCAATGCTGCGGTCGTATGAACATCTGCTTGCCGGTGACCCTGAGTTTGCCGGGAGTGCAGCGGAATTCAGCCAGCGCGTGCGGGACGTGAGCCAACAATTGGAAACGGTCGCGATGAAGCGAGTCTCAAACAGCAACACGCCAACGGTAACGTACGACGCGTCTTGTCATTTGCTCTACGGCCAGGGCGCGGGTCAGGCGCCGCTGAAGATGCTCGAGGCCGCCGGCGTCAATCTAATGCCGCTCGAGGGTTCTGATCGCTGTTGTGGTGGCGCAGGCATCTACAACCTGATGGAACCAGACTTGTCGGGTAAAGTACTGGAACAAAAACTTGCGCACATTCAAGCTACTGATGCAAAAATAGTGGCCACCGGAAACCCTGGTTGTCAGATGCAAATCGGCGCCGGCGCAACTCTCGCAGGCATGCACGTCAGCACGTGTCATCCGGTGGAATTACTGGACGAAGCCTATGCTTGCGCGGGATTCTATACGAGAGGCGACCAGGACAATTAACAAATCAATCAACTTCATAACGCTCGCGATCTTTGCGCCGATACTCATACTGGCCGGTGTCGCCGGCTTCCTCGTCCCGGCAGAAAAAAGTTTGACCAGCGGCGCCGCACCTTACAACATTTTTCACATTGTCTTTGGTGTTGCCGGTCTATTGTTGGTTTGGTCAAAGAAGGAAGCCAGCATAGTTCTCTTCAACATTACCTTTGGACTGATAGATCTTTACCAGGCGCTGGCCAGCTTCGCTCATCTGCCACCAGCACGATATTTTCGCTGGACGCGCGTTGATGATATTTTGCACATCGTGATTGGCCTTATACTTCTGGAAATTGGCCTCTACGGCTGGAAGAAGCTGCGCCAGAGATAACACTTCACCGATCTTTTCCGCACCCCAAATGGAGAGGACAAGAACAAAATGAGCGCTACCGCAAAAGCACCGCAAAGCACACTCTCAATCGACGATCTGCGGACGATGAACTTCACTGAGCTCGAGGAGATTTATCGCGCGGCAAAGAGACCGGCGGCGTTGTCTGATCTTAACGGCGATGCGTTGGGCGCGATGCTGGCCTGGCGTTCACCAGCCAGCGGGCCGATTGCGAGTTTGCTTCGCAGCTTTGGCGAGTCGTCGCTATTTCCCTGGAGAGGCAAGACGTTTGAGAGCCAAGCGAACGAGCGCGGCGAGGGCATCAACCGGATCGACTTCAAGTTTATGAAGACGCAATGGTTTCGTTTTGGGACTCGCTTTGACGCGTCGTTCCTGGACGGTCAACCATCGTTTGTTTTGGACTATTCGCGACCGGGTAACCCACCGCTAATCCGCTCGATCGTTGACGAAGTCAGAGAGGTTGCGCCGGGATTGTACTTAGGACCGGCAGCACTGAAAGTTAAAGGACGGCCT
The DNA here is from genome assembly GCA_035472495.1 of Pyrinomonadaceae bacterium. Taxonomy (GTDB): domain Bacteria; phylum Acidobacteriota; class Blastocatellia; order Pyrinomonadales; family Pyrinomonadaceae; genus PSRF01. The sequence continues at coordinate 614,808 of DATIPD010000016.1, forward strand.
CGTCCCATTCTGTTTTTCTCGGTGTACTTCCCGCAAAAATCCTGAAAGTACCGTACTCCTTCCGACCTCCGACCAGAGTCAGCTGTACCTTTCCCGCTTCATCGAGCACCACGAGGTCAGCTTGCTTGCCGATTTCAATAGAGCCTCGCTCATGGTCAAGTCCTAACAAGCGCGCCGGGTTAGTGGCAGCCATGCGCGCCGCCTCGGGTTCACTTGCGCCGAGTGCAAGCATCAGGCGAACGGCGTCATCCATCATGATCACTGAACCGGCAATTGAACCGTGAACATTGCTGGTCTTTCCATCCTTCACCGTAATCGTCTCGCCCCAGATTGGGTAGTCTCCGTCGCCAAAACCGGTGGCGGCAATCGCGTCGCTAATCAGCGTTATGCGCTCAGCGCCTTTCAGTTTCAATAGCAGCCGCAGCATGTTGGGATCGAGATGAACCCCGTCAGCGATCAGGTCACAGGTGACGTCATCATGCAGCAGGCCCCAGGCGATCGGCCCAGGACTGCGATGATGCAGCGGCGCCATCGCATTCATAAAATGAGTCATGTGACGGGCGCCGGCCGCGAGCGCCTGATCGAGCACGGCGAGATCCGCGCGCGTATGGCCCAGGGAAACAATCCAACCGCGAGCGCGCAACGCTTTGACCAGTTCAATCCCGCCTTCGATTTCCGGAGCGACCGTCATCATGTGGCGCGCCTCCGGCAAATTGACACGTGGCAACTCATCGAGTTCAGCGCCGGAAAACGTTTGAAAAAACTCTTCGTGCAACGCGCCACACTGCAACCTGCTAACGAATGGTCCTTCGTAGTGAACCCCGAGTACACGCGCGCCAGAGCTCTTCGACGCTTGCTTGCTGATGGTTTCGGCAAGCGCCGCGATCGACCTTTGATAGGTTCCGGTTGCGGCTGGTACGAAGGTCGGGAGCCAGGCAGTAACACCCTTCGTTGCAAGATGGCGAGCAAGGCTTCCCAGGGCCGACGCCGACGCGTCCGTTGTGTCCACTCCCAGCGCGCCATGAATATGGACATCAATGAAACCGGGAAAGACAGTGAGACCCTGGAGATCGACCACTGTTTGATCGGTCGCGCCGTCAGAGGCCGCCTCAATGCCGGCAATGCGCTCGCCTTTAATTTGAATAGCAGCTTCTTCAACGACGCGATCCGGCAGCACCAACCGAGCGTTGTTAAGCAGCAAACTGTGTTCGTCGTCTTTACCCATGAGATTACCTGAATGAGAACACGCCAATCGCAAAACTCAAAAGCCCACGACGCTTCGGAAGCGCCGCGGGCCTTCGATTGTTCCAAATCATCCCGGTGAACAGTTAGAAAATAAACTTCGCACCGAGCTGCATGGTTCGTGGATCACGCACGCCACTGACCGCACCGAACGTCGCCGGAGTGGTCGACGTCAGGTTCAACGTGGTGAAGTTTGTGTGGTTGAAGATGTTGAAAACTTCCCAACGCAATTGCACCGACTTCGATTCACTGAACTTAATGTTCTTGGCCAGGGTGGCATCGAAGCGTGTTGTCGGTGGGCCAAGGATTACGTTACGCGACTCGTTGCCGGGCGCATTTGATCCCGCCGGAACCTGCGCAAAGCACGCGGTATTGAACCACTGAGCAAAGGTCCGGGCGCCGCCCGAATTCGGATCGCAAATCACGTTCGGTCGAAAACCTGACGGCGTGTTGCTCAGAATGCCGATGCCGGCAGCGTCAAGACCAGAAGTGGTAGCCGTGAAGCCCAAGCCGGTGAAGTAGTAGGTGATGCCTGAAAGTTGCCAACCACCGAGGAGCTTCCCAACCGCGCCTTCCTGGTTCTTGTGGAACGGAAGCTCATAAATATAGTTGACGTTTAAAACGTGGCGCCGATCAAGGTTCGCGCGGGCGTATTCACGATCGAGCCGGAAGCTGTCCTGCGGCGCCGTAGCAAACTCATTTTGGCTGTTGGTCATATTCTTCGACCACGTGTAAGCAAAATTAATTTGATTGCCGCCCGAGAACCGGCGCTGCGCGGTCAACTGGAGACTGTGATAGTTCGAAATGAACCGTGACTGGAGCATGCGAACTGGTCCTACGCCGCGGAAGGGGCGGATCTGGTTGAGAATTAACTCCTGCGCCGTGGTTGTAAATTGCTGGCCGGCCACCTGACACGGACCGAACGTTGGCGGGTTAACACTGTTCGTACGACAGCCCGTAGCACCAAGACTAATCGCGTAGCCCGGCGGCAAATTATTGATATCGACCAGGCCCGTCAAATGCGTGCCTTTCGATCCAAAGTAACCGACGGTGAAGAGTGTTTTGGAGTTCAGTTGATGCTGCACATCCAGAGACCAACTTTGCACATATGGCGTCTTGAAATCCGGGTCGATGCCGGCGACCGTAGGAACACTAAGAGAGGGGCCCGCTGGCACCCCGGCGAGCGGATTGTCGAGTGTAGCGGGAGTGATAGAAGTCGTCCCCTGGAACGGCGGGTTGGTTCCGACTAATCCTGTCTCAAAGAAACTGAATGACAGTTGATCGTAATACAAGCCGTAGCCGGCCCGAATTGAGGTGGTGCCCTTCTTAAACGGATCCCACGCGACGCCGACGCGAGGTGCGAAGTTATTGTGAGTCGGCGCCATCGACTTGCCAAACGGTGAAACAATCGCACCCGGAACCGATACCTGACTGTTTACCATGATTCCGTTCAGTACGTTGCCGGTTCCAGCCACGCGCAATCCGTTTGAAAGGACCTGGAAAGCCTGCGTGCGGTCCCAAAGATTTGGGTTGAAGCTGGTCATGCGCCCATTGCGATCCCACGGTTGACCAAAGCGGGAGAAACGCATGCCGTAGTACAACGTGATATTTGATCTGAAGCGCCATTCGTCCTGAGCAAAGCCTTCGATACTGCTCGAAAGCACATCAGCTGTCAGGTCAAATTGGTTCTGGAGAAACGTTTGGTTAACACCCATCAGGAAGTTGGCCCAAAGCTGATTGGTGGCGCTGGTCGCCGTGGTATTGCCTGGAGGCCCTCCAATTTGAGTCGCCGGGCGGGTCGGATTAGCCGAGACCGCGCCATAGGTAACCTCGTTGGTGCCGCCGAGCGAGTTCTCATGCTTCCTGATCTTGGCGTAGGACATTCCAAACTTAGTGGTGTGCGCGCCAAAAACTTTGGAGATGGTGCCATTAACGGCCTTGTTGAATGAGAAGTCGCTGTATGGTCCAAACGTGCTCAGGTTTGAGAAGCCGTTGCCGGTAATTGTCGGCACTCTTCCTCTGGTAACGGGATAAGCAAAGGCAGGCAAAGCGTTAGTGACGTTCGGAGAATTAGTACGGTTCAGCAAGCCGACCACTACGCTGGGAACGTCGCCAAATGAATATGAACCGCCGATTTCGATGACTGTGCTCGGGGACTCTACCCAGGTCAAGCGACCGACGTGGGTCCGGCCGGGCGAACTGGTTTGCGTCGTCGAGACAAACGGTTGTCCGGCGCCACCACTAAACAGGCCGATGGGCTCGGTGGTGGGAATGGTGTCGTTTTCGAATCGATAGTAGGCGGAGACGCTGTTGGAGAACCTGTGATCCAGTCGCAGGAGTTCCTGCCTAAAATTGAAGATGCCGCGCGCCGGGAAGAACAGATTGCCAGCCGCGTCGGAGGGTAGCGGTAACTTGCTGTAGATGTCTTGAACGTACGCGGCCGCTAAAGGACTTCTCACATTTGGCGGCAAAGCCTGACCGGCCGGTAGAACCTGACTGCAAGGAGTAGCCGCTGGTCCAATGCAGACATCCTGCGGAAAAACACCAGAGCGCAACGCTGCTGACGGAACCGTAGTATTGAAGGTCGGATTTACAACTACGCGCCGCGCTTCTTCAGAGAAAAAGAAAAACGTATTGTTCTTTTCCCATGACGTTCCGCCTTCACCAAAATGCGGGAAAATCAAGGGACCACCAATCACGCCGCCAAAGTCGTTATAACGGAACGGGATTCTTTTCGCTTTGCCATTGGGATAGCGACCCAGCGGGAAGGTGCGATTGGTCAGAAACGAATTCGCGTTCAACCGGTCGTTTCGGAAAAACTCGTAAAGCGTTCCGTGAAACTGACTGGTTCCATTTTTGGTAACGACATTTACCTGGCCGCCCGAACTCCTACCGGATTCAGCAGGATAAAGACTGCGCAGCACGGTGAACTCCTGAATCGCGTCAACCGAAGGATAAGTTTGCACGGTCAAATTAGCGCCTCGGTCAGTCGTGTCAGCGCCATCGACCATGTAGGTATTGGAGTTGGGACGCACACCATTTACCGAAATCTGCAACGCATTCGATTGCCCGTTAGGATTAGTCGTTCCTACGTAAATCTGGTCTGCGATGTTGGCCGAAACGCCGGGCGAGAGTGTTATGAGTTGCACAAAGTTTCGGTTGTTCAGTGAAAGCTGGCGCACCTGGTCACCGTTAATCACGTTGGTGGCCGCTGCAGACTGAGTGTTCACCTGCAACAGGTCGGAGGTAACGGTCACCACTTCAGTAATGCTGCCGGCCTCCAAAGAGATATCTACTGTGCGTCGTTCGTTCACATTTACTTTCACGCCGGTATCGACGTGCTTCTTGAAGTTCGTGGCCTCGACGGTGATGTCGTAAAAGGCCACTGGCAGTAAAGGCGCGGAGAACTCGCCATCATCATTAGTGACGACGGTGCGCACCACCACATTCCTGGCGCTATCGGTGATGGTTACGGTAGCCCCTTTTACTGCGGCTCCCGCAGAGTCTTTCACAGTACCGCTGACAGAGCCGGTTATTTCCTGGGCTAACGCCGGGATAGCAAGCGCAAGACAAACGACGAGCGTGCAAAAGAACAATCGCGCGGTAGTTACGAATACACGTTTCATTGGAAGCGTCCTTTTCAAATCTAGATTAGGTTGACTGTGCCTGAACGACTAGCTAGTCGAAGCTGGCGCCCGAGCTACAAGACTTAAGAATGGCAACTACTAACACCCTGGAAACCGCGTGGAATTGGGCCATCCTATACACCCGTTTTCACGCCAGTACAAGACAAATGTGTTTGCCGGCGTGTTGCGGTCTGTGATTTCGGCGTAAAGAAGCCTCACCAATTCCTGCAAAGTGCAAACGTCTAAAAACTAAGCTTGCCTGATACCTGGATGCGACGCGCGTTGTTGGTAACAGTGTCGTTGATGCGTCCCCAGGTGCCCGACGTAATCAGAGCTGTTGGGTTGTCGAATGAAACACTATTGAGCACGTTCCGCGCATCAAACCGCAGGTCGAAACTAACCCGCTCCGTTACTTTGAATTTCTTCGAGAGCGAAGCGTCCCATTGGAAGTAATGCGGAGCCAGGAAGAAGTTTCGCCCGGTGTTGCCAAAGGAGCCTGGTGCGGGCGCGCTAAAAAGTCCCCGGGTAGCGGCGTCGAACCAGAAGTTCTTTCCGGTCTCGAGGGTTAACTTGCCGATGTCGCGCGTGCAACCGCTGCAATCCGCAGTCGACTGCACTACGCTGCTGAGACTGTTGATTCCCGAGTAGACCGTGAACGGCCGGCCCGAGGTCAACAAGATCGTTCCCGCGGTTTGCCACCCACCGATCACCACATCCAACACGCGCGGCATTCCGGATGCGAACATGCGGCCTTTTCCGAAGGGCAATTCGTAAGTGTAAGTTCCCTGGAAAACGTGGCGGCGGTCAAAGTCAGACCAGGTGTAGTTCACATCACGATCGCGCAAATCAAAAGGTGTGCTGGAAGCCGATTGCACTGAGCCAGTGGAAACTGTGCTCAGCGATGGATCCCACGAACGATTGTCCTTGGAAAGAGAATTCGTATAGGCGAACTGGAAGCCCAGGCCGGCATTTACCCGGCGCTTGAAGATGAACTGCAGGCCGCGATAGTTTGAATGGTCGCTGCTGTCGAAAACATTTAACCCGCCGGTGAACTGCGGGTATGGCTGCAGCAGAAAACTGAAGCCAGTTAAATCAAGCAAGCGTTGATTCAGCTGCGCGTTGGTACAAACGCCGGCAGTTACCTCGGCTGCCTGACACGTGCGCTGCGACACTGTTATCGCCGCGGCGCCGACGCTTCCCTGCGTAATCTGAGTAGTGTTGAGGGCGCGGAAGCGGGCGGTGCCTCCGTTGTTTGCCGCACTGCCGGTCATGATCAAATTGATCAGCGGGCTGTTATAAGCAGCGTTGGCGCGGATACGGTTGAAGGCGTCGAGGAAATTCGTTTCCGCTACGCCGGTCACCGGAGCAAAAATATTTGCCTGGTTTACGTTGTAGCCACCGAGCAGGTGCACAGCGTGCTTGCCAATGTAGTTTACCTCGACAACGTTCTTCCCAATTTCGCGCTGGAAGCTTAACGACCACTCGTGGACCTGCGGAAACTTCAGATCCGGATCGATCACACTGATCGAGCCCGTGCCAAAAGCCGGCGGTTGGCGCAGCGCAGTCGGCGTGCTGGTCGGCACCAGGGCCGCGATCACCGGACCAAGGTTGCGATAGAGTCCGCCGGCCTGTCCGAAAGTTGAATTCGTCACACCAATGTTGTTTCCTGGCGTGCTTTGAAAGATCGAGGAACCAAAAAGAAACGTCGCAATGCGATCGGACGCGATGCGGTAATTAGCACGCACGGAAGTTCTGCCGCTCTTGAATGGATCCCAGGCAAAGCCAACCGAAGGGAGAAACACATTACGGTTTTTAAAGATGTCGCCTTCAACCCACTTCAAAGTATTGGATGGCGCGGCCCCCAGTTTCACCGGCTGGTTCGGTATCAGCGCCGATCGCGGGCCAACATCCGGATGTTGCTTGACCTCCCAGCGCAAACCTAAGTCGAAAACCAGATTCGATTTGAAGCGCCAATTGTCCTGAAAATAAAAATCCAGCTCAGGATAGGTTGCCACGTTAGACCATCGCGTGCCGGCCGGCGCAAAGCTGCTCCCACCGGCAGGATCGGAAACGAACGCTTGCGAAACGGTGTTGATGCGGCCGAGTAAGTTGTTGACTGTGTTTTGCAAGCGAGTCAGGTCGTTAGCGTTGATACCATTCGTTCCTGATCCCGGTAAATTGAATGGGCCAAAGCCGCCACTTTGATTCAACGTAACAAAGGGTTCAATCTGAGTTCCGCCGACATTTGAACGGTCGTCCGTGTGTTTACTGAAACGGAAGTTGATTCCACCTTTGAAAGTATGTGAACCCCTAATGACGGTTAAGTTGTCGATATACTGCAGCGTCCGCACACCACGAGCGTTGTAAGAAAAATTCAGATTCGGCGCCGCGATTCCGGTTGTGGCCGAGTCAGTTGGGAAAATGCTGTAGAGAAAAGTTGGATCCGGCGTGGGCGTCGCGAAACTAAAACGAAACTTGCTGATTCCAAAAATGGCCTCATTTGTGATCGTGGCCCGCGGCGACCAACGCCAATTGATCGCCAGGTTCTCCGGCGTTCGCCCGGTGTCAACGATATTTGGAAAGTTCGGGAAAATTGGGCGGCCGCTGTTTGCGGAATCGCCGAGACTGCTCTGCGAACCACGCGCGTAGCGGAAATAGAGCAAGCTGTTTTGCCGCAGATTGAAATCCAGCTTCGTCACGAAGTCGTATTGTCGCTCGTGCTGCGGCGATGCAAAGTTATAACAAGCGACGTTGAGCCCATCCGGCGAACAACCTGTATTTCCCGAAAAGCTGTTTGGCTGGGGCATGGCGTTGAGCACGGCTGACAACGTTGGATCCAGGGTGATGCCGGCCGGATTCGTGGCGATGTTGTAACTCGCGATGCAGGGCTGGTTGGATGGCGGACTGCCGATACAGTTCGGCAGCAGCGGATTGCCTGCCGCGTCCACCGAGGCTGTACTGGTTGACGCCGGCGCGTTGGCCCGTCCGACTACGTAGCGAAACAGGCCTTGGCGGGCTTGCTGTGTATAAACGTTGCGAGAAACCAATGCCGTATCGTAGGCGCGCAAGAGTTGCAGGTTCGTAAAGAAAAACGCTTTGTCACGGAGCCAGTGGAATTTCCCTTCGCCGAAACCTGGTAGTGGGCCACCAACACTGCCGCCAAAGATATGCTGCACAAATTGATCTTTCGGCAGTTTGGCGATCGTGGTTGCATAAGCCGTCGCATCCAGACGTGGCGTCCGGTAATACTCGAAAATGTTGCCGTGAAAATCGTTGGACCCAGACTTGGTTACCAATGTCACAGCGGCTCCGCTACTGCGTCCCAGCTCGGCAGTGAAGTTGCTGGTGACGATTTGAAATTCCTGGACCGAGTCAGGGTTTGGCCGCAGCGGAGTGAAGTTTGAACCACCAGCCGTTGACTCGTTGATATCGATCCCATCCAACGTGAAGTTGAAAGCGCGGTCACGCGAGCCGTTGACCTGTACGGCCCCGCCAGTGTTGCCGCCAATGACAACGCCCGGCTGAAAATTCAACAGGTCGAGCGGGTTTCTTCCGCGCGTTCCCACGATCGGCAGCGCTTCCAACGTTCGCTGGTCAATAGTGCTACCGATATTTCCAGAAGTGCTCGTTTGCACTTGCTCGCTGGAAGCGCTCACGGTGACGACTTCAGTAACGCCGCCCGGTTCCAGCGTCGCGTTGATCGTCGCAGGTTGGTTGACGTTGATCGCGTTTCCCTTGCTTAAGAATTTTTTGAAGCCCTGTTTCTCGACAGTGACGCTGTAGTTTCCAACCTGTACGAGATCGAATCCGTACGTTCCGCTTTCACTTGTGGCAGCGGTAAAGGAAATTCCAGTCGCCTCATTTGTGAGCGTGACTGTGGCGCCCGAAACTGATCCGCCGTTACTGTCCTGAACCACACCGGTCACGCGAGAGGTCGTGCCCTGTCCGAGTACGAGCGAATTGAGTAACAGCACCGAGGCGATAACCAGGACTGCCGAGCAGGCTTTGCGTTTCAACATGGGGGAATCTCCTTAGGGGCTCAGGCTCACAATGATCGTCCCGGTAGAGGACCGGCTACACTACGAGCAAGCGCCCACCTCGATCACGAACAGCAAATGCGAACAAATGGATCTTCAGGCCCGTGCCCGTCGATCCTTCAAATTGTTTGTGGTTGGCGTTTTAGGAAAGTGCACGCCATAAAGATTGCTGAAACGCCCGCTATTATACGGCCTTCGGCGAATAAGATAAACTAAAGATTCTTATTGTTTGAATAAGAAGCCTTGATGGCAAAAGATGGGCTGATACGCCACCTAACAACTGCTGCGTTCGGTTTCCGGCAGGTACGCCGCGGTAACGCCATCAAGAAAATTCCACAGCGCCTTGGCAGCTTCGCCCGCCGCAAAAATCGCGTGCTCCTGGTCGGCGGCGTCGACGCATTGGGCTTTCAAAATATCCAGCTCCACCTGATTGTGAAGCACATCGATGCTTTCGTGAACACGGAAGAAAGCGACCGCGCGCTCATCAGCAACTCCGTAAAAACTTTTCAATCCTTCGCGCTTCGTCCTGGCCACTTCCGGAATTTGCGATTCATACGCCAGCAATGCCGCCAGGCCAGCGCGATAATCTTCACTCTGTGTTAGTACGCGCAAACGCGCCACAGAGTTTTTTGTTTCAGACAGCAGCGCCGCATCAGCGACTTCAGCTCGATCCACACCCAGGCCCTCAGCAAAGCGAAGCCACAACTCCGGATGGTTCTCGTCGCCACGCTCTTCCTCAATGAGGTTCTCCAACAACTGCTGGCGCACTGAGACATCTTCGCAGTGTGAATGCACGCCACTAACGTAAGTCGGAAATGCGCGAACGTGCGCGTAATACTGTTTGGCGTACTCCCCCAAAATTTCCTGGCTCAGCCGGCCCTCCGACCACGCAACATAAAACGGATGCTTGAGCATTGCGTATTCCATCACCGCGTTACGTAAACTGTTTTCAAAATTTTGGCTGACTGAACTGTCCTTTGCGTCGCTCATAGCAATTCCTCCGTGAATGTTCGTCGTATTCAAATGTTCCGAGCAGGGCGGGATTATAACTGCGATCTTTAGACGCTGACTAGTATTGCGTCAGTCATAAATCAACACACTTGCTCGCCTCTTCTTAAACTCTTCAAGCCCCGCCAACCATGATGAAACAATATCTGCTTCCGATTCTCCGCGCTTTATTCTCTCCAGCGCATTGGAGTTCACCAGTAGGCGCAGGTAGCTGTCGACTTTCCACTCGGGATAGAGCTTACGCAAAGTAACCGCAATGCGAAGGCCAACTGCTACCGGGCGGAAGCGCGCGCGATCAGTAACGATGATATTCACCCCGCTGCACTCTTCGCCTTTAAAAACCGAGCTGCTGGGCGTGAAGCGAATCGGAACGTAACGCACGCCGGCGAGCGGGACCCGGTTGAGTTCCAGCGCCAACTTTTGGCCATCCATCCACGGCGCGCCAACCACTTCAAACGGCGTGTCAGTGCCGCGTCCGACAGAGACGTTCGTCGTCTCCAACAGGCCAATGCCTGGATAAAGCGTCGCCTCGTTAAGGCTGCGCATGTTTGGCGAAGGATTCACCCAAACTAGATTGGTCTCGTCAAACCAGGTCGTGCGTCGCCAGCCAACCATTTCAATCACCTTGAGATCGCAGCCGATCTTGCGATCTTGATTGAACAGTTTCGCGAGTTCGCCGATGGTCATGCCGTGACGTACCGGAATCTGGTGGTAAGCAGTGAACGAAAACTTATCGACGTCGGCAACCGGCCCTTCAACTTCTACGCCGCCGATCGGATTTGGTCGATCCAGCACGAACACAGGCCGCTGCGCCTTCGCCGCTTCTTCCATCACGTAGCCGAGCGTGGAGATGTAAGTGTAGAAACGCGTGCCGACGTCTTGAATGTCAAAAACAATCGCGTCGAGATCTTTCAGTTGCTCGGGCTTCGGCCGGCGCGATTCACCATAGAGCGAGTAAATTGGCAGGCCAGTTTTTTCGTCTTTCGCATCAGAGACTTTTTCGTCGGCGAGGCCGCGAATCCCGTGCTCGGGAGAAAACAGGGCAACTAGTTTGACGTTTGGCGCGCCGTAAAGAACATCGATGGTCGAATGGTTCGCACGATCGCGTCCGGTTTGATTGGTAAGCAGACCCACGCGCATGCCGGCTAACTGTTTGAAATTATCGCGCTCGAGAACGTCGATGCCCGTAAGAACAGGCGTCGGAGGCAAAACCACGGTGCCCTGCAACGCTAACACGCGTGCGGCTTCGAAGCGTCCCAGGTCGGCGATCATTTTTTCGTAATACTGATAAGAATCCGCTCGGACTTTAGCCATCAGGGCAAGAGGTCTAACGGCACCGGCAGCGATCGAAGCAACGCGGCCGCGCAACGGTCCGACGTCACCTTTTCCATCAGGATGCACGCGGTTGCTCAGAAACACCACGAACATGTTCGTTGCCGGATCGATCCAGATTGATGTTCCCGTAAAGCCCGTATGACCAAACGAGCCGAGCGGAAAAAGATCGCCGCGGTTCGTGGAAAAACTCGTGTTGATGTCCCAACCAATACCGCGCGTCCAACCTGCTTCACTTACAAGCCGTGGCCTCGTCATTTCTGCAACTGATAGAGGAGTGAGAATTCGCTGCCCACGATATTCACCACCGTTCAAAATCATCTGACAGAAGATGGCCAGGTCGTCGGCCGTCGAAAACAACCCGGCATGGCCCGCTATGCCGCCCATGCGATAGGAAGTCGGATCATGAACCTGGCCGCGCAACCACTGGTCGATGTCGGCTTCGGATCCCTCAGGCTTGTCGCCCAGATAACTCAGTTGGCCGCGACGTTTTTCAGTCGGCGCAATCCGACTGCGCAAGCGCGCTGCCGGCTGAAAGCCCGTGTCGCGCATTCCCAACGGTGTGAAAATATTTCTTTGCGCAAACTCATTCAGTGGCAGGCCACTTACCCGACGGACGACTTCTCCAAGTGCGATGTAGTTGATGTCGCTGTAGACAAACTTCACTCCGGGAGGATTCCGCAGAGGTTCTCGTTTCAACCGCTCGATCGCTTGTTCATAGCCGCTCCAGCGATCTCTTAAGTCGAAGTCCGGGGCATAACCGGAGCGATGCGTAAGCAACAACTCCAGCGTGATGTGTTCTCTTCCCTCGCCTTTGATTTCCGGAATGTAGGTAGACAGCGGGTCGCTCAGTCTGACTTTGCCGCGCTCCACCAGAATCATGATGCTGGTCGCTGTGGCAACAATCTTCGTCAAACTTGCCAGATCAAAAATCGTGTCCGCCGTCATCGCTTCGCGTGTTGGTTCAACCGCGCGGGCGCCGTAGGCCTTTCGCAAAACAACCTGACCATTGCGCGCCACCAGCACTACTGCTCCCGGCAAGTGTTTCTGCTCAATTTCACGGTCGACTTCGACATCGATCTCTTTGAGTCTGTCAGCGGCTATTCCGACTTTTGCGGGAGCCGCAGTTGGTAAGGGTCGACCGCGCGCGGGTCGCAACGTTTGCGAAGCCTGAGATGTTTGCGCCGCGACGACAAGCAGAATTGAAAGGACGTGGTGGACGAAGCGAGTAGGGTTTCGACGAAGATTCACTGGCTAGTTAGGTGAAACAAAACTGGGAATGGATTGAAAACTAAACCGGCGTTTCGCTTCAGCGCGATTTTCCGTTGCGGCCGCTCTGCTTCAGCGCCTCAGCTAACTCTTTGAACCGCTCTTCGTTCTTGATTTGCGCGTCGATCATGATCGTGATCTTGTCATCCTGTTGGCGCGCCTGGCGACGCGCGCGCAGTCCGGCGCGCACCAATTGTTTTGCGATGCGCTCAAGCCGATCAAGTCTTTCTTCGGGAGTCATCATTTGCGTGTTATCAGAATAAGTCAACCCTCTCTTCAATGTCACGCATGACCCAAACAGTTCAGAGTTCAAGCTTCAGCTTGGGTTTTCGATCGCAAAGACAGACGCGCCTAAAGGCTGAACTCTGAAGTGCCGGCCAGAATCTTCACGCAGATCATTTTCGCTTGAGTTGAATCCCGGTGCCGCGCTGATAAAGCCCCGGTAATGAAATCGGCAACTTCCCGGTGATGTCGATTTCGCCCAGCACCGCGCGCGCCGCAGCTTGCTGCAAACTCGGCATATCGCCGTAAGCCACGATGTAAGTCTGCAGGTCGGGAAAACTTTGCAGCAAATACGGGTTGCCGAAACTAATGCCAATCAGTTTGGTCCGGCTCGCCATCAACGCTGAGAGCGCGTTGGCGCCCGGTATCGGTAAGCTAGCGCTGCGGGCCTGTCCGGTTCGAACTCTTGCGTAAAGCGACGCGATAACCACGTCCGCTCGCCGGGCCTTCTCGAGTGCCGTGCGGACATCAGCGTCCGACGAGCGATCGTCGAGCACCACGGTCTCGCCTTTGCGACCCGACCGCGCCATAGCGGACGCAAAGCTGTTGGCGATCCACAGCCGATCGTCGCCGTTGGTGATCGCGAGGTTGAAGATGTGTGCGTCAGGCTTTAGTTGACTGAGCGGAAGCAGTTTGTCGTTGTCGCGTACGAGCGTGATGGCGTGCTCGGCAATGTCACGCGCTAACTCCCCGGACGCGCGACTGGAAACCGTCGTGTCGATTGCTTCGATCGGGGTAATTCGTTGCTTGACCAAACCCAGATCAAATTTTGCCGCCAAGACACGACGAACGGATTCATCGATGCGCTGTTCGGTTAGCCTGCCCTGCTTCACCGCGTCACGAACTCCGCGAAAACTCGCGTCAGGATCGGCGGGCTTCAACAGCAAATCCGCTCCAGCTTCCAATGCTCTTACTGATGCTTCCTCCTGCGTAAAATAAAGCGTCAGACCGCTCATACTCATCGCGTCAGTCACAATCAAACCATTGAAGGAAAGATCTTTTCGCAGGATACCGTTCATGACCGGCGACAGTGTCGTCGGCATCGTTCCGTTTTCCGTTACCAGTTCGCCGTTCTCGTCCGTGTCCAACGGCTTCAATTTTACGTCGCGCGGCAAAGGCACGACTGCGGTCGAATCGATTTGCGGCATCCCGATATGGCCGGTCATGACAGAACCAACCCCAGAATTCACCGCCGCTCGAAACGGAACCAGTTCGATTGTGTTCAGGCGTTCGCGACTGACATTGATTTCAGGCAGACCGCGATGCGAATCGGTTGCCGTGTCGCCGTGTCCCGGGAAATGTTTGGCGGTGGCGATCACCCCTTTGCTTTGCGCGCCTTCTACAAACGCCGCCACAAACCTGCCCACTGCATTTGGGTCTTCACCATAAGAGCGAACGTTAATCACCGGGTTTGCCGCATTGTTATTCACGTCAGCGACTGGCGCGTAGATTTGTTGCACTCCTAACGCGCGCGCCTCCTGGGCAGTCACTTCACCTTGCCGGCGCGCGAACTCAGGATTGTCAGTCGCACCAACCGCCATGTTCCAGGGGAAGTTAATTGTGTCATCGAAGCGCATGCCCGAGCCGGCTTCCAGATCGGCAGAAATGATCAGCGGATAGCGCGCCAAGCTCTGCATGTGGTTCGTGAGCACGACCGATTCGTAGACCGGCCCGCGAAAAAGAATGATGCCGCCGACGTGATTGTCCTGAACCTGATGACGGATCGCCTTAAAAGCCTCGCTGTCCTGGTTCATGAAAGTAGCGTTCACTGCCACACAGATCAGCTGCCCGATCTTCTCATCGAGCGACATGCGGCGCAGTTCTTTGTCAGCCCATTTGAGCGCGTCTTTGGAAGGTTTGGCTGAGTAAGGTTTGATGTCCGTTGCGGATCTCGCAAGCGAAACCTTCGACTGGGCCAGCGGTGCAACCACTAAGGCAGCCAAAAGAGACACACAAAGCAGTCGCATCAAGAATTGAGAAGTTGATTTCGTCATGATCAGATTATTAGTAGTTTCCTAACGAGCCGGGGGCAAGCCCACCTTCCTTACCCTGAGATTTCCAGCTGGATCGGTACCTGCAGTTTGAGAGCGCTCAGGCGAAAAATGTTGGCTCAACTTTATTCGCTCGAGGTCAGGAAGGCGGGCTTGCCCCCGCTCTTCACTAACCTTCCTAGCTCACTCTAAGTTAATTCCGCGAGAGCTCGTCGCGTTGTTCACTCGATGCCGGCGGGAATGCAAAGCCTACAATCCACGCTACGAAAAAAGTGATGAGACTGCCGATGAGCACATACCATGTCCACGCAATGGGCGTCCAGAAACGCACATAAATCATTACGAGAATGCTGGCCGCCATTCCAATTAACGCCGGTGGCTCACTCACCCGTCGCAGAAACGTTCCTACCAGAAACACGCCCAACACCGGGCCGTTAATCAGCGACGCCACTGACAAGGCTTGATCCAGTGCCGAACGGTTCTTCCGCATGACCGCCAACGCGACGCCGATCTGCACGATGCCCCAGACCAGCGTTAGCCAATGCGAGACTTTCAAATAGTGCCGGTCATCACGTTTTGGTCGAAACGGTTTGTAAAGATCGTTGACTGCGGTGGCCGCGATCGAGTTGAGCGATGATGAAAGGGCGGCGGCAAAAATTGCCGCGACCACCAGACCTGACAAGCCAGACGGCATGAATTTGGTAATGAAATCCGGAAAAACGCGATCGCCACTAACCACCTGAAAGGTTCCGCCAATTGGCAAAGTAGCGACGCCATTTCCGAGTGTGGCGTAAGCCGGATCAGTGTGCGGCGCGTAGAACGCAAACAACAAAACGCCGATGAATAAGAAACCGATGAACTGCGCAAGTACGACAGCGCCACTCGTCAGCAGTGCAGTTGCCGCGCGGCGTGGCTTGTCAGTGCACAAGTAGCGCTGTACCAGATATTGATCGGTTCCATGCGTACTCATCGTTAAGAAACATCCGCCGAGTAAGCCCGCCCAGAGCGTGTAGGTTTTGGTGAAATCGATAGGCAAACTAAAACTGAGCGTTCGTTGTGAAAGCGGGAAACTGAAAGCGTAGCTAGTTGGCCGAATACCGAAGTCGATCAAGTTAAACTTGTGATACTGCTCGCCCAATGAAACCGCCTGGCCCCAACCGCCTTTGATCGCCAGCACGAGGACCACTCCAGCCATGAAAGCGCCCAACAGATAAATTCCCAATTGCACCACTTCAACCCAGATGACTGCCTCCATTCCGCCAAAATACGTGAAGATAATCATCACCACGCCGAGCAGGACAATGGAACCAATAACAATTGTTTCGGGGTTCGCCTGTGGCTGAAAGGCCACGTAGACGGCGGCGAGAACAAACGCGGTGAGCAGCAGGCGAATGCCGTCGGCAATGTTGCGCATCACTACAAACAGCGTCGCCGCCAGCATTTTGATCCGAACACCAAAGCGCCGCCCGAGCAATTGATACACCGTCATCAACTCCCCGCGGAAGTAAGAAGGGATGAACAGTACCGAGATCACGATGCGTCCCAGCATGTAGCCGAAGACGAGTTGAAGAAATTGAAAGTTACCGTTGCGGGCGAAAGCGATCCCGGGAACTGAGATGAAGGTAATTGTCGAAGTCTCGGTGGCGACGATTGAAGCCGCGATGGCCCACCAGGGTACGGTGCGATCGCCGAGAAAGTAGTCGCGAGTCGTTTCCTGTTTCCGTGAAAACCAAACGCCGAATAGCGTTATCCCGATGAGGTAGCCAAAGATGATGACGAGGTCGACAAGTCGCATTTATTTTCCCAACCCGTCGACCAGGATTTCTGAAAGTCGCGACTCCAGGAGCAACGCGGGATTGTCGACCGTCCAATTCTGTTCCGGCATTTCGTTGCAGGTAATCGCAATCGCGATGCGACCGCGCGGGTGATAAAGAATGCCAATGTTGCTGCGCAGCGCGTCCAACGCTCCCGACTTCGTCGCCTTGGGCAGTCGCCAATCCTCGCGCCACATGCCGTTAGTGCCCTGCTCGCGTTTCATCAATTCGATCATTTCTTTCGACACCGCGGCGTTGATGATTTCGCCGCGCTCCATTTTCTCGAGCAGCGTGACCATTTCGCGCGGCGTCGTACGACCGAGCCCGAAAACCTTATTCTCTTCTTTCTTGCCCTCGGCACTGATGCCGCCACCGAAGACGCGCCGCATCAAACGCGTCTCCTTGAATCCCAGCGACTCCATGCGCGCGTTCACCGCATCCGCGCCTAAGGTGTCGATTACAAGATTGGTGGCGGTGTTGTCGCTCAGCAACATCATCAGCGTCACGGCATCGCGCAGGGTCAAGTGAAGATTGTCAGAAAACTCGTTGAGAATTCCGGAGCCACCTACTTTCTTTTCTTTCGTCAGGATGAGCTCGTCAGTCCACTTGGCTTTGTTCTCGTTGATGCGCGCAAACGCCTCCACCATGATTGCAATCTTGATGGTGCTGGCGGTGGGCACGCGATCGTCAGCGCCCAGTTCATAGGTCGCACCGGTGTCGAGGTTCTTGGCGAATAGACTAACTTTGCCTTTGAATTGAGAGACCTCGGCGCGCACGCGTTGATCCAAAGCAGTTTGCTTGGCCGGCTGTTCCGTTTGTGCCATCGCAGGAGCAACGGTGGTCAGCAAGAATATGAATGTTAATAACCTGGACATGATTGCGTCGAAGAGATCGGGGCAAACCCACCTTCCCAACCTGAGAGCGTTTCCTTGGTTGTTCGACTAATCCAACTTGGGAGACTTCAGGAGGATAACCACTCAGCCAATTCCAGTTCGCGGTCAGGAAGGCGGGCTTGCCCTCGCTCTTTCCCTACCTCAACATTTCCTCTGCTCGACTCACCACACCCTCGGCCTCTACCAGTGCTCGCTCAGCCGCTTCCAGAGAGCAGCCGCACTTCGCCATCAGTAACGCAGCGGGCAAATTTCCATTCGCCTTCTCCAAAATCTCAAGCGCGCCACTCTCGTCAGTCGCCGTTTCAGCAGCGATGATGCGAATTGCGCGCGCGCGCAGTTTCGAGTTGCGCGGCTGTACGTTCGTCATCCGGTTTCCCGTCACGTAACCCAGGCGGATCATCGTCACCGTTGACAGCAGGTTGAGTACTAGCTTTTGCGCAGTGCCTGACTTCAATCGCGTCGAGCCGGCAATCACTTCAGGACCAACGAGCGGCGCAATGCTGACTTCAGCAACTCGCGTGATGGGAGAACCAGGAGCGCAAGTCACGGCCACTGTGAACGCGCCTGCGTCTCGCGCAAACTGCACCGCTCCAACCGTGTAAGGCGTTTGGCCGGAAGCCGCAATGCCAACCAGCGCGTCACCGCCGGTGAAATCACGTGCGCGCAAATCCTGCACACCGGCTTGGCTGTCATCCTCCGAAACTTCGACGGCACGATAACACGCATCATAGCCTCCGGCGATAATTGCCTGGACCAAATCCGGAGAGACGCCAAACGTTGGCGGACACTCAGCGGCATCAAGCACACCCAAACGACCTGACGTTCCGGCGCCGATGTAGAACAGCCGGCCGCCTTCCTTGAGTCTCGCTACAATCCCTTCGACCGCGCGCTCCACTTCCGCCCGAACCAGCCCAACCGCCGGCGCGACGAGCGTGTCTTCGTCGTTCATCGTCCGAATAATTTCGCTGGTAGATAGCGAGCTGAGATTGCTCGTATTGAGGTTTTCCGCTTCAGTAATGGGGAGAACTTCAGAACCTTCGAGCTTCATCAGAGGTGATTGAACCCATCCCGGAAAGTATTCAGCCTGCGAGCCGCATGCGATTTACTCGCTCCTGGGCCATGCGCGCGGCGGCAACTGCTGGAGAGAATCTGGGCGGCGCCAGATAAGCCTTGGGTGCGAGCTGTGATACTTCGTCGCGCAAAGAAGCCAGAACCAGTTCACCAGCGGCGTCGAAGATACCGCCAACGTAGCCCACCTGGAAAGTCTCGCGTTCAAGTTTCAGATTGCGAATTACAGCACTGGCGGCAATCCCGAGTTCTCGTCCACCCTCGCAGAGTATCTCGCGCGCGACCGCATCCTTCGCCTTCGCCGCTTTGATTACCATTCTGCCAAAGCCGGCCAGTCGTTCATTCGTAATTGTCGGTGAATAAATAGCGGTCGACAGATCGATGGGATCGGAGACATGAAAATAAGCGCAGGCCGCACTGGTCAGAGCGGTTGCTCGCCCGCGACCGTCAACCGCGTGCGCGATCGCGCGAAGGGCCCTGCGAGAAATCCAGGCGCCGGCGCCTTCGTCTCCGGCAATCGGCCCCCAACCACCGGCACAACTGGTCTTGCCCCGCGCGTTGCTGCCACAACAAATTGAGCCCGTTCCCGCAATGACGATCAATCCCGGTTCACCTTCGGTCGCGCCGTAGAGAGCAATGTCAGCATCACCGACGACAACCACTTCGCCAATGCCCAGACTCAACAACGACTCGCGCATGCGCGCGCTCAGTTCCTTCTTGCGCGCGCCAGCTAAACCAATCTCTGCTGCGACTAGATCAGTGCGACGAACTCGGGCAACTTCACAAGCGCGGTCAATGGCTTCACGAATTGCGGCCGCAGCGTTGACGATACCAACACGAAGCGGATTTGATGGGCCAGCCAGACCGGATCCGAGAAGCACAAGGTCGCCGTCGAGGATGACCGCCTCGGTTTTGGTGCCGCCGCCGTCGACGCCGACGACGGCCCTTCTGACGGTCGGGCGACGCTTATCTGAAAAACCTCCCTGTCTTCTTTCAACAGTGACCATTGAGCCGGGCAATCTGCACTTGAGAGCAATGTTTGTTCAATCGAAATTCAATTTTAGGTCACAGCTCAGCTATAATGGAAACTAAAAGATTTTATTCTTACAATAATCGCAGCTGATAAACCGTGGACCGGAGGTTTAGCCAATATCGGCAATTCATTATGGAAATCAGACAACTTCGCGCTTTCGTCGCTATCGCCGAATCAGGGACGTTTACCGCTGCGGCGCTGCGTGTGCACGTAACGCAAGCAGCCATCAGCATGCAGATTCGGCAACTCGAAAACGAATTGGGCGCACCGCTCTTTGTCAGGACGCCGCGGCGTGTAGTACTCACCGAAGCGGGCGAGCACCTGCTGCACCGGGCCAGATTAATACTGCGCGAACACGATTCGGCCCAGGAAGAAATTGCGGAACTCGCCGGCGCCGTGCGCGGACGATTACGAATTGGCAGTGCCTCAGCCATGGTCACAACTGACGTGTTACCGAAACTGTTGAAGGAAGTACGCAGACAACATCCACACGCTGAAATAACAGTCGGCTCAGGCACCAGCGAAGCGCTCGTTCATCAAATCCTCGGCAGTGAGATTGATGTCGCGTTTGTTTCTTTGCCGGTGGAAGCAAAAGGAATCCACACCGAGCGGCTGAGTCAGGACCAACTGGTCGCGATTGCCTCGCCGCGCCACCGCCTGGCAAAACAAAAAACGATTAGCGCCTACACGCTTGCCGGAGAAAAGCTAATTCTCGGCGAACGTGGCGGGAACACGCGTCGCTTGATTGATCAGTTTTTCGCGCAGGCTGGAGTCACACTTCACGTGGCAATGGAACTAAGCCGGCAAGCTGCGATTCGCAAAATGGTCGAGGAAGACATGGGTGTAGGCATCGTGCCGCTGCAAACTGTTGGCGACGCTGTTGAAAAAGGAAAACTGGTCCGGTGGTGGATCGAGGGTGCGCAGATAAACTGGGAACTGGGTTTTGCGAGACTTACTGGCGGATACGAATCGCCGATCCTGCAAACGTTTCTAAAACTCTCGCGTAAACAATTCAGCGAGAACACTTCTGTAGATGTACAAAAAAAACGGAAGAAATAGCCGCTGGTTCACGGACTAACGCGGACCGGAAAGTTCGAACCCCGACAGCGATCTTTTCAGGTTTTGCTGATCTGCCTGTATCCGCGTAAATCCGCGGCAGATCTACATCTTTCGAGGCCCATAATCAGTCGCTCGACATCGTCTTCGTTGTTGAAAAAGTGAGTCGCCACACGAAACCCTTGCGGCTTCTTAGTCACGATAATTCCCTGCTCAGCGAGCTTTGCTACGACGCCTTCCGGATCACTTGCCTCAACTAATGTTTCTGCCGAACGCGTGTTTTCATTCTCGATTGGCGAAAGAACTTTCCAGCCAGCCTCAAGCAATCGGTCAGTCAAATAGGTGTTAAGTCGAAGCACGCGCGTCTCAATGTTCTCCATTCCGATGTTCGAAAGCATTTCAACCGAAGCGCCAAGCGCAAACATCCCGGCAAAGTGTGGGCAACCAAGTTCCGTGCGTGCGGCCGCATCGTGACGCAGGTGAATTTCGTTGTTGCGATCTGAATATGGATCCTCGACGCTGAGCCACCCTATGGCTCGTGGCCTGGAACGCTCCTGAAGTTCGCGCGATAGGTAAACGAAGCCGCTGCCATAACCCGAGAGCATCCACTTGTGTCCCGTCGCGCAAAGCGCGTCGATCTTCAGGCGTTTGACGTCGACGGCGAATGCTCCAGCAGCTTGGCTGGCGTTCACTACGAGCGCATGCGCCCCTTTCACGTTTCCCAAAGCTTCGAGATCCATACGGAATCCGTTTGAGTATTGCACCTGACTCATACAGATGATACCGGTGCGCACGTTCATCGCTTCCCGAATCGCGTCGACTGTGATCATCCCGTCGTTCGGTTTCACCAGATGCACCGGGATGCGACGGTTCATCCATGGCAAAGTGGAAACTGGAAACTCGAGTTCACAGGAAACTACTTCGCCATGATTCTCGAGTGCGTCGATGATGACGTTCATGCCTGACGACGTGTTGGTTGTTAAAGCAATCTCGTCAGGCTCCGCGTTGATGAACGCTGCAACTCTGCGACGCACTTCCTCGCGCTTTGACAACCACTCATCCCAGTGAATGTCGGCGTCGTCCATCATTTGACGGTAGTACTCAGTCGCTGCTGCCATCGTCGCGCGCGACAATGGACCAGCGGCGGCAGCATTCAAGTAGGTGGAGTTTTCCGTTACCGGAAACTCTTTGCGGATTTCGTCCCAGTTAGTCATGTGGATCGCAAGATACACAATGAAAGGTATCTTGTGAAAGTCCGAAAGCGGCACCATGAAGCGACGGCTTGAATGCGGATTTTGAATGGAACCATAATTAGGTTGTGGCTGACCAAAGTCCTGAAGTGATAAACGCGATGCGCTCTTTTGAAGAACGGGTTCTTGCTCGTTTCGATGTTCTAGACTTAAACATTCGCGATATGGAATCGTCCATACGGAGCATGGAAGTGCGTTTGCAACGACTAGAACATCGCACCTTCGATGCGAAACCAATCGCCGAGCAAGTGCTAAGGGAAATCGTCGAAATGAGACACGGGCTTATTAAGCGTCTGGATCGACTTCTGACGTCTCGAGTGGTTTATGACGGTTCTGACGCCGACGCCGAGTAGCGAACAACGCGCTCTCGCGCTGCCCTTCACCTTCATCAAGGCGCGCCCAGCTTACTCACTGGGATCGCGGGCGTCCCCGCCCGCATCGAGCGCAAAGCGCAAACAACGCGCTCTCTCGCTGCCCTTCACCTTCATCAAGGTGCGCCCAGCTAACTCATGGGGTCGCGGGCGTCCCCGCCAGCCTCGAGCGCAAAGCGCAAACAACGCGCTCTCGCGCTGCCCTTCACCTTCATCAAGGCGCGCCCAGCTTACTCACTGGGATCGCGGGCGTCCCCGCCCGCATCGAGCGCAAAGCGCAAACAAACGCTCTCGCTACCATCTGCTAAGCGAACACTGAACATCCTGGCTCCTTCCGCGTCGGGCCAGGGCGTTCATAATGGGGCGGGGTCTCCCGCGATCCTAGTAAGTTAGCGGGCGCGCCGTGATGAGAGTGAACGGCGGCGAGAACGTTGTTCGCGCTTTGCGCTCATAGCGGGCGGGGTCGCCCGCGATCCCAGTAAGTTAGCTGGTGCGCTTTGATGAAGGTGAACGGCGGCGAGAGATTGCGGCGATAGAATGCGGCGATAGAATCTTGTCAGATCGATTAGAAGCAATAGTCACTCTGTACTTTGGCCCTTGATCGAGAAGGTTGGCAAAGTAGAAACGAGTAGCAGAGAAACGATCAACTCTTAAGACCTGCCGGCATAACCGGTCCTTCAAACCACAACGTTG
The DNA here is from genome assembly GCA_035472495.1 of Pyrinomonadaceae bacterium. Classification (GTDB taxonomy): domain Bacteria; phylum Acidobacteriota; class Blastocatellia; order Pyrinomonadales; family Pyrinomonadaceae; genus PSRF01. The sequence continues at coordinate 637,773 of DATIPD010000016.1, forward strand.
CCAGTGGCGGCAAAGTAATCTTTGCGGAGTATGGCTGTCCGTGCATCGGTTTCTTTTTCGCTTTGATCGTTTTGGGCAATTCCACGCCACTTCCTTCGTAGCCGGCATCGTCGGTGTTGGCGATCAAGCGATACGTTCCGGCCCGCGGCAATCCAAGCTGATGCTCCTCACGTAAGATGGGCGCAAAGTTTGCGACGCAAATCAATTCCCTTCCAGCCGCTGCCGCACGACGAATAAACGAGACAATATTTTCCGCGGCGTTGTTCGCATCGATCCACTCAAAGCCTGCCGGCTCGCCGTCAACTTCCCACAGCGAATTCTTCTTCAGGTAAATAGCATTTAGATCCTGAATCAGTTTCTGGACTCCCGCATGCGCCGGATCTTCCAGCAGATGCCAGTCCAAACTTTCCTGTTCCGTCCATTCGCGCCACTGCCCAAACTCTCCGCCCATGAACAAAAGTTTTTTCCCGGGGTGTGCCCACATGTAGCCGTAAAGCGCGCGTAGGTTCGCAAACTTTTGCGCCGTGTCGCCGGGCATTTTGTTCAGCAGCGAACCCTTCATGTGCACTACTTCGTCGTGTGAAAACGGCAGGATGAAGTTCTCGCTCCAGGCGTAGATCAAACCGAACGTCAGCGCATTGTGATTACCGACCCGAAAGAGCGGATCAGTTTGGAAATACTTCAGCGTGTCGTGCATCCAACCCATGTTCCATTTGAAGTCGAAGCCGAGACCGCCGGCGTAAACCGGATGACTCACCTGCGGCCAGGCAGTCGACTCCTCAGCGATCATCATTGCGCCGGGACACTCGCGATGCACCACCTCATTTAGTTCCTGCAACAGCGAAATGGCTTCCAGGTTCTCACGTCCGCCGAACTGGTTCGGGATCCACTCGCCTTCTTTGCGGCTGTAGTCGAGATAGAGCATTGAAGCCACGGCGTCGACGCGCAACCCGTCGAGATGAAATTCTCTGAACCAGTAAAGCGCGTTGGCCAACAGAAAATTTCTGACTTCGTTGCGGCCATAGTTGAAGATGTAGGTTCCCCAGTCCGGGTGTTCGCCTTTGCGCGGATCGAGGTGCTCGTAAAGTGCCGTCCCGTCGAAGCGGCCCAAAGCAAAAGCGTCTTTGGGAAAGTGCGCCGGCACCCAATCCATAATCACTCCGATTCCGCGTTGATGCAGGTAGTCAATCAGATAGCGAAAATCATCGGGCGATCCGTAACGGGCCGACGGCGCAAAGTAGTTGCCGACCTGGTAACCCCACGATGGCCCGTAAGGATGTTCTTTCAACGGCAAAAATTCGACGTGGGTGAAGCCCATCTCAAGTACGTGGTCGGCCAGGGCCAACGCCATCTCGCGATAAGTGAACGGTCGATTTTCCTCTTCGACCTTTCGTCGCCACGATCCAAAATGGACTTCATAAATCGAGAGTGGCTCCCGAAAATGTGCGCGACCGGCCCGCTTGTTCAGCCAGCGTGAATCGCGAAAGCGATATTTTGACTGGTAGACGATCGACGAAGTGTCCGGCGGAACTTCAGCAAAAAACGCGTAAGGATCGGCCTTCAGAAAAGCCGGGAAGCCGGCCGACTTGATCTCATACTTGTAGAGTTCGCCTGGTTTCAGTTTGGGAATGAATGTTCCCCAAACGCCGGATTCTGCAACCCGGCGCATGGGATTGCGTGTGCCGTCCCAATCGTTGAAGTTACCGACGACGCTGACATCACGCGCCGCCGGCGCCCAAACGGCAAACGACACTCCTTTAACGCCTTCGTGAACGATTGGATGGGCGCCCAGTTTTTCGTAAATGCGTTCGTGTTTACCTTCGCCGAAAAGATGGAGGTCGATGTCGCCGAGGATTGGTGGGCGCAATGGGGCCGACGGGACCTGGCGCGATTTCGGGACGCGACGTTCTCCCGCCTTGGCCTTGTCTGCCGGGGACTTTTGCGAAGACTTGCCTGGAACTTTTTTCGGCATTCGTTGCCAATCTTTTCGTGTAATTTTGCTTTCGTCTCGTGTTTTTCGTGGTGCATTCTGCCAAAGCCTTAGCCACTAATCACACGAACCAACCACACGAAATAGCACTAAAACATTTCGCTATTGAACCACGACTCGTCCTTGTGGCGGAGATGATTCACTGGCTCAACCAAGCTGCGAAAAATATCAGCGCCGGTTCCGCATTCAGATCGATTGCTTTGCGCGTTCGCCAGACTCTCAAGAAATCGTTCGCGCGGCGAAGGAAGACCCAACTTATCCATCAGGTCGATGGCGCGAGCGGCATACTTCAAAATCTGAACTGGCTCAATGCCGGCGATGTCGTTGAAAAACCAGCCACAACTCGTATACATCAACAACGTATTTCGTTGCAGCTCGAGAAATAATAACGCCCGCCCGCGTTCTGCCAGCGCCAACTCGCGGGGCGCATGGGCGAAAAGAAACTGCTCGCGAGACAGTCGCTCGTTCAGTATCAACTGAATCGCATCGTCGCGCGCCTTCCAGGGATCGATGAACAAGTCATGGCGCGTAGTTTCAAAACGAGCGGCCGCTTCGTCGCGCAAATAATCCAACGCCTGTCTCAGTGGCCCGCGCCATTTCTGGTTCCAACCCGGTTTGCCGTCTGTCTGACAACCACAGTCGCGAATCCAGCGGCCTACACCATGAATGCAACTCCACGAACTGCCCTCGCCCAGTAGCCCTTCGCTAACCGCCACTTCCATTTGCGGCGGATGGGCCGCAAGGTACTCAGCGTAGTTGGTAATCGTGAAGCCGCGCGCCGGAGCGTCAACTTCGAGCGCATATGCGAGACACAAATCGCCAAACTTGTGATGATGTCCGTAACTTTCGCCGTCAGTTGCAACGTTGAGCAAACCCGCTGACGCAGCCGCGCGCCGCGCAAGTTTTTCTGCAAATGCCGCGCTGGATTTCAACGCGTCGCCAAATGCGATTTCAGTCGCCAGTACTGGATCGTAAAAGAAAACCGCGAGCGCGCGTTTTGAACCATCGCGGTGAAAGTAGTTGTAGGGTGAACTGGTGTCTAACGAATCAGCAGAAACTGATAGCCATTCGCCTGACTTGGTGCGAACGCGTTTCGCCTGTTGGGGCGCAAGAATGACAAACTGCAACTCTTCGTCGATTAACAAATCCAGCACGTCGTTGTTGCAGGCAGTTTCCGGCAACCACAGCGACGCCGGTTCACGGCGGAAGCGATGACGAAAATCCGCCAGGCCCCAACGCACCTGAGTTTGCCGATCGCGCTGGTTGCAGAGCGGCAGAATCGCGTGGTTATAACCGTGCGCAATTGCATTTCCGTGACCCTGATGATTCGTCACGCTTTCCGCGTCAGCTGCGAGCACGCGCGCGTAAGTGTCCCGATGATTTTTTTCGAGCCATGAAAGTAATGTCGGACCAAAATCAAAACTGATGTTCGAATAGTTATTAACGATTTTTTTGTCGCCGGTAGGGGAGACTACGGGGACGGCGCTATTCGGTTCATAGCACTCAGAGTGAATGCGTTCGTTCCAGTTTGAATACGGCGCGGCGGTCGGCTCAGGATCAATAACGCCGGTCCAGGGATTCTCACGCGGCGGTTGATAAAAGTGTCCGTGAATGATCAGGGCGCTCATGTCTCTGTGCAAAAATTCGATTCAACGATAACATCTCGGAGCGCCAGCTAATATAAACGCTTTGCCCTGAATTCCGCAGTTCGATCTCATGAAACTTCTCGTCGCCATTGCCGGCCTTGGGCTCGTGCTGATCATCCTCTGGGATGCATTTGAAACGATCATCCTGCCGCGTCGGGTTACCCGACGACTGCGTCTGACCAGTCTTTTCTATAGCACCACCTGGCTAATCTGCTCGAGCATGGTCCGCACCATGCGCAACCGCAAGAAGCGCGACAAATACCTCGGCACCTTTGGTCCACTATCGTTGCTGTTGCTGTTGACGACTTGGGCGGTCGGATTGATTTTCGGCTACGCCCTGGTCCACTGGGGACTCGAAACCAGACTTAACGTAGCCAGTGAAACCGGAAACTTTGCGACGTATCTGTACATCAGCGGCGAAACTTTTTTCACGCTTGGCTACGGTGACATCGTGCCGCAGTCCGCAGTGGGCCGGGCGATTTCCGTAATTGAGGCGGCAAACGGTTTTGGTCTGCTGGCAATCGTCATCGGTTATCTTCCGGTTCTGTATCAAGCGTTTTCGCGACGCGAAGTGAATATAGCGCTGCTTGACGCGCGAGCCGGCTCGCCGTCGAGCGCTGCCGAGATGTTGCGCCGCCACGGCGAGAGCGATCAGCTATTCGATTTGAACGCGGTATTGCACGAGTGGGAACATTGGTCAGCCGAGTTGCTGGAAAGTCACTTGTCTTACCCGGTGCTTTGTTACTTTCGCTCCCAACACGACAATCAGTCGTGGCTAAGTTCGCTGACAACGATCCTCGACACTTGCGCGCTGGTAATCGTCGGCGTCGGAGAAACGCCGACGTGGCAGGCGAAACTGACATTTGCAATGGCGCGTCATGCGGTTGTTGATCTAGCGCAAATTTTTAGGACCGCGCCGACTAACCCGGAAGTTGGTCAATGCCGCCTTTTGCCAAACGACATTCAGCGCATGCGAGATTTGCTCGCGAAAACTGACACGCATCTCAGAGATGGGGAGGAAGCCGCAGTCCGTTTAGCGGAGTTGCGCGCGATGTATGAACCTTACGTTTGCGCTTTGTCGGAAATGCTATTGATGCCGCTGCCACCCTGGATCGTTCAAGAGGAAACGATCGACAATTGGAAAACGAGCGCGTGGGGAAGAATTCAGTAATTGGCCTTTGGTCTTTGATCTTTTTATTCTGGTAAGAGCTCAAAAACCAAAGACCCTTTTAATTAGATGAACCTTAAGACGTGGGCAAAGAGACTGGGCTTTTGGGGAGTGATGTTTTTTCTCCTCAAGGGCCTATTGTGGCTGGCTATTCCCGCGTTGATTGCTTTCTTCGCGACCGAGTGACATAAAGGCCCAACTCTTTGGAGTGCGGTGGCCAGCAGTTCAGAGTAAACCTTTAGGTTGCGTCTGCCGCTCGATCGCAAGCTGAACCTTTGAACTGGCTTTGCTCGAAAAGTGGGTTGACACTATCTTCCTCTGTGCAACCACCGTGTTCTCTGTGTCTCCGTGGTTAATATTTGCGTGGAAAAACCACCACGGAGGCACAGAGAACACCGAGGTTACACAGAGACGAAGTTCCGACGGCGACTTTCGGGCAAGGCTCCTTGAACTCTGCACTACTTGAGCCCCCCAGCTTCAGACAGACCTTGGACCGCGGACTTTTTTGCGGTGGTCCGTTTGACACTTCAAAGTCGTCTGAATAGAATCGCAGTAAGCCCAAAACAACAATCATCGAGGAGGGGAAAGAGTGAAAACGACTATACGTGTGAATAGGAAGCGTCCGGAATCTATGACCAAACAGATTACGGACCAGCTCACTGGTCTAATTGAGTCAGGGGCTATGACGGTAGGCAGTTACCTGCCGAGCGAGCGTGAGTTGGCAAACTCACTAAAAGTTGCGCGAAACGTAGTGCGCGGCAGTTATGAAAACCTGATGAAGGCCGGGCAAATTCAGAGTGAGGGTCGTAAAGGTCGAACGGTCAGAGCGTCAGGCGGCAAAAAACGCAGCGGTGCGAAGACTGCAAAAACCACGGCAAAAGCGCGCAAGAAATAGCTCATTCAGGGTTCGGCGGCAGTTTGGTTTCCCCCTTCCCCTCGCCTAACTGATAAAGAAAAATTCACTGGGTGACGTTCGCGGTCTCTTCACCGAGAGCGAGAATTTCACTGCGAATTGCTTTGCGTTCAGCGAGGAGACGCACAAAAAATCGCCTTCTAATAAGGAAGAAGGCGAGAGCCCGAAGGCCACCCATAAACCTATCCAGCCCTTCGAAAAACAGGATTGCCAGATAACCTGCCGCCGGAACTACAGCCAAAACAGCAAGAGCCAGCGCCCAACCCTGAATCAGGTAACCGGCGCTGGCCACTAACAACCACGTCAGCGGAAACAACAACATCGACGACATGATCTTGGTCGTTGAGACCATGTCGTCGTCGTTCTTCGACAAGCGCGTCGAAAGGTACCCGCCGAGACGGTACGCCGGGTAGTGGACCACCACGCCCAATGTGGCTGGACCAACCAACAGCAGGAACAGAAAGATCCGACTCATCAGATGTGCGAACACTGCGCCCGTCGATGTCGGCGGTGAGAGGTCATCGGGGTCCACGCCAACCTGAGTTAGCTCTTCTTCAAATCGACTCATGCGCACTTCCAACCGGCGCAACCGTTCCGGAGCGTTGTCGCACAACACGCGATAGGCTTTGACGAAGCGCTGCTGCAGCTGCAACTCGTCGGCCAGGCTCTCACCGCTAACGTCTTTGCCCTCGGAAGAGAAAATCCTCTCGGCGCGTCTGATCGTTTGCAACGCCTCTTCGTGTTCCGCGTCAAGCATTACTGCTCGCAACGCTGCTTCAATTTCGTGTGAAAGATCTTTGACGGCCGTGCGCGCCGGATCGGCATCAGCTCCCAGCTCCAGCTGCGGAACCGGCAACGGTTGTCCGAAGTAGAGCAACACTGCGCTGCGAAATTTTGTTTTTGAAGTGTAGTAAAGACCGGCAGGAACAATCTTCAGATCGGGAACCTCGCCACTGCCAACTGCTCCCAACGCCAGACGCGCCGCGCCGGTTTTGATCGGACGCAGCCGCGGTTCATCGTGCGAAACACCTTCCGGACAAATCGCGATCGTGCCACCGCGGGCGAGCAGTTTTCGCGCGGCGACAAACATTTCGCGATTTCGTGAGACATCTTCGCCTTCGTCCTGGCGACGATAGACCGGCAACGAGTCCATGGCCCGGACAAAAAAACCGAGCACCGGCATGCGAAACAGCGGGGCCTTAGCCAGAAAAGAAACGCGGCGCGGCGCCAAACACAAGAGAAACACCGGATCGACCAAAGCGTTTGGATGATTGAGGACAAAGATAACCGGCGCGTCGAGCGGAACATTCTCAGCGCCCACCACTTCAACGCGCCGGAAATAGACGCGCATGGCCAGCCTGAGCAGGGCAACGATTATTTTTCGGATCATTTTGCGGGCAGGATTCTAATCGATCGGCCGACTGGAAGGTGAGCAATTATTGGGAATACAAAATTTCCTTCACTCGACTCACCTCCATAGGAGAAGGCGCACTACCCGCGGCTTCGCCGCCGCACAGTGCGGTAAGGCTCTGCCTTACCGGCAAAAACCTTCTAGAATCTTCGAGGCTCCGCCTCAGGCTCACCTAGTCCGCCACTTGATACGATCTATATCAACCAGGAGCGGTTCATCCTCAAGTGGTTTTGCACTCCAACAACGCACGCTCGAGTAGCGATAATCCTCAACTTGTTCAACTAAGCCAGCCCGAACAGGGTTTTGATGTAAGTAATGCACTCGTTCCATCAACATCCTCTCCGTCAACAGCAAGCGCGTATTGGGATGATGATCCCAAAGAGAATGACGATACTGCCGCCGCTTGGTTTCCTGCCTCAACTTCGACAGAGAACTCTCGTAGCCCCGCTCCTTCAAATAATTAATTACATCATGGCCCATGATTCCATTGATGAAGCGAAGCGTATCTTCGGAAGAACGCGATGAATCGGTGATGGTGTGAAGGTGATCCGGCATGATCACATAAGCGTACAGAGCAAACTTGCCCGACTTGCGCGCAGCATCCAGCGCCTTGCAAGCAATCTTCTTCAATTTGTCGGTGCGAAATACCGCCAAGCGATCCTTGGCAACACCGGTCAGAAAATAACATGGCGAGTCTCTAGAGATGACGTGCACAGCAGCAGCCTAGTGAACTTGCCACCGAAAAGACCAGAGAAGTTGAGAATGAGACGAAAACAAAGAGATGCAAAATACTTGTTGTGCCTTCCGAGGCATAGCCTCGGAAAGAGATCAAGAGATCGCTCCTCGGAAAGGCGCAGCCTTTCCGCACTGGGCGGCGCCCGAGGCGCAAAGCAAGAATTGAATTCGTTAGTTGAACCTGGAATTCATCTCTCGCGTCGCGCCTCCACGCAGCTACTGCGGGAAACGATCGCGGTACTCGCCGGAGACGATGAACGCCTTAACCATGTCTGCCTGTTCGAAGTTGCCGTTGAACTGATTCAGTTTGCCCAGCCAGAAGTTGAAGCCAGCGGTGTCCGGATCGCGGCGCAGGTAACCAAAGTACTCCATCATCACAAACGTCTCGTTGAACTTCAGACTAATAAAGCGACTGTCTTCCGCAATTTGACGTAGCACCTGCGCCCGCGTGGCCGTCTGATTAACCAGGCTGTTAACCAGCGCATTGCGCTCGCCGGCAGTGAAAGTCACGCCGGTGTGACTAATCAACGTATCAACGTACGCATCGTTGGAGAGTCCACCATATGCGTTCACGAAAGCTGAGCGCTGCACCCACGCGCTAACGAACGCTTGCTTGTTGTTCTCCAGCAGTTGTTCCCAGCCAGTGCGTCCGACTACGACACCCAGTCCCACCGTCTGCGAGTCAGGAACGAACTCACTGTAAAAAGGCCGGCGATCGAAACTTGTTCGGTAAAGTTCGTTGACTAATCCGCCCGTCTGTTGAAATTCGATTGACAGGAAATAAGCTGCCGAGACGTTCACTCGTTTGCGCTCGAGACACGTTGTGTCCGCCCCGCAGTTTATTATTTGATCGCTCCAGAAGTTGAACCCACTTTCATCCGGCTCGCGATTCAGAAAGTCAACGTAATGCTGCCGGACAAAAAACTCCGGAGTGTCTAAGGGATTGAGCGTTGTGCCCGCGAAGATCGCCGAAAAGGGAGCGTCGGTATTATTTCCAAGCTGGCCCAACGAGCGCGAGCTGGGATTGAAACTAAAGTTCGCGCGCGAAGGCGATAAGTTGTAGACGCCGCCGGTCTGCACGCTGTCAAAGCTGTAGTTGCCGTTCGTATCCGTAATCGTCTTGCGGTTCTGCGTGCCTGTCAGGCGAACGACTACGCCCGCGACGCCGTTACCATTGCTGCTGTTGGTAATCCGGCCACTAACTGTGCCCAGGGTGTCAGTAGGGCCGTTGTAGCGAACGCGAAAGACGGAGCCGGCGCCACGCGCCAGGTAATAAAGACTGCCATCGGCGGTGACAATGAGATCCACCGGATTTGAGATATTCGTAGCGAACGCTGTGTCAGTGGAAGTTGCGGGATCGAATCGTCGAATCCAGCCGGTACAAAACTCCGCGTAAAAATATTTGCCGACGTAGTCGCTGGGAAAATTCGCCGTCGTTGGGTTGTAGAAGGCGCCGCCGGTAATCGCGCAACCAGTGGTCGACGAACTGCCATGACCATAGCGAAACAACGGATCGCGCAAGTTGGCGTTTGGCGGCGAACAAAACCCTTCACAGATCGACCAGCCATAGTTGGAGCCGGCGATGCCATCGTTGATTTCTTCCCAGACGTTTTGCCCAACGTCGTTGATGAACATCCTTCCGGTTGTCGACTGAAACGTGAACGTATAGGGATTACGCAGGCCAACGCTCCAAATCGCGCGGTTATTTCCGCTAGTCGATCCCCCAATGCCGGGGAACGTTGTCGGATTGTCACCGGGAATAGTGCCGTCAGAATTAATCCGCAGAATCTTGCCGAGGAGATTTCCGATCGATTGCGAATTAGCAGTGTTGGCATTCTCTCCAACTGCGATGTAGAGCTTTGCGTCAGGACCGAAATGGATTGCGCCGCCGTTGTGATTGGTCGCGCCGCTGAGGTTGTTCAGATCGAGGATCGTAACTTCACTGCCCGCGGCCGCAACATCGGGGTTTGCCGTGCTGGCTGTAAAACGACTGACGCGATTGTGAGTTTGAGGTGTGGTGGCAGTGTAGTAAACGTACACAAAACCGTTCGTTGAGAAGGCCGGGTCGAACGCGACTCCCAGCAATCCCCGTTCGCCGTTTTGATCAACCGTCAACGAAACGAATGGTGTGGCCAATAACGTCCCGCCGGCAGTAACGACACGCAACTCCCCGCCCTGCTGACAAACAAAAAGACGGCCATCGGGCGCAAAGGCCATCGCGGTCGGATTAGTAAGGCCACTGGTCAACAGTGTTTCAGTAAAGTTGGCGGGCAACGTGGCCGCGTGAACTTCAAGCGAGCCGCCAAACAAGCTTGCACGTGCGAGGACTAAGGCCGCAAAGGCGGTCAACCGAAAGCAGCGGGCGACAAAATTGGTTTTGCTACGCGGGAGACTAAGAACGGAAGATCTAAACGACATCACTACACCCCCAAAACGGGACTCAGACTTCGTGAGGTTTGGGGGCCAGGCGTTCTTTAGCATAGATGTTCCTGACGTTCGCTGTCCATCGCTTTGTGGTCTACGGTAACGCGGCAATCAGGGGACTGGAAGACGAGGTTTTTTCCGCCGCAGAGCGGCCAAATGTTTATAGCTCGAGTTTTGGAAGCTAATCTTCCCAGCTTCGGAGAAGCGCAATGAGGTTCTAGGCCCTCTCAGATATTGCGCTCCTCCGAAGCTTCGCGGTTCTGGTCGGCTCTCGGCTATAAACATCCGGTCCCTCCGGGACTTAAGACTAACTAAAGCTTGGACTCTGAACTTCTTGACCGCTGCTACCAACCAAAGCCTCTGGCTGCATTGAAAACCGTTTGATGTAATAATGTTGGCGCTTTCCCTCCACAACTGCCGGTCATCAGGAGAATTACTCTTATGAAGCGTCTCGTTTTCGCGTTTTCTATTCTTGCGTTCACTCTGCTGTCGCTCGTCTCAATTAGCACCGCGCAAGAGAGTCGTCGTTTTACCATCGAAGATTTATTGAAGGTGCGGCGGGTCGGCGATCCGCAGATTTCTCCTAACGGGCGCCGCGTTGCGTTCACGCTTGGCGACTTGAATTACGACGCCAACAAAGTGATAACGCAAATCTACGTGATGAAAATCGACGGCAGTGATTGGAAGCAACTGACAAACGGCAACAGTTCTTCGACCGCGCCACGCTGGTCGCCTGACGGCAAAAGGCTCGCATTTGTAATGGGACAGCAAATCTGGGTGATGGACGACGATGGTGACAATAAAGATCAGGTCAGCAAAATCTCAACTGGCGCAACCGCGCCGCTTTGGTCGCCTGATGGAAAGTGGATTGCCTTTAATTCAGATGTCTATCCCGATTGCAGCGATGACGCCTGCAACAAGAAACGCGACGAAGATGCCGAGAAGAGCAAAGTCAAAGCGCACATCATGACGCGGTTGCTATACAAGCACTGGGACGAGTGGCGCGACCTCAAACGAACCCACGTCTTCGTGGTTGCGAGCAAAGGGGGCACCGCACGCGATCTGACACCTGGCGACTTTGATTCCCCTCCCTACGCCGCTTCCAGTGATGTCAATTACTCATTTTCACCAGACGGGAAAGAGCTCGCTTACCTGCGCAACCCCGACAAAGTTGAAGCGATTTCCACGAACAGCGACATCTTCACGATTCAACTCTCCGACGGCGCAACTAAAAACATTACTGCGAGCAACCACGGTTACGACGTTGGTCCGATCTACACGCGCGACGGCAAGTACATCATTTACCGTTCACAGGCCACGGCCGGTTTTGAAGCGGATCGTTGGCGCTTGATGGCCTACAACCGAGCTACGGGCGCGAGCGTCGAGGTCACGCGAAACTTCGACCAGCAGGTTGAAGAAATCGTCTTGTCACCTGATGGCAACTACGCCTACTTCACCGCCGGCGAGCACGGTCGCATTCCAATTTTCAGAGTCCCGCTCGGTGGCGCTGAAGCGCAAAAAATGGTGGCCGATGTTTCCGCAACCGCGTTACAGATAGCGCCCGACGGTAAGTCACTCGTTTTCGTTAACAGTTCAAACGCGGTGCCCGCCGAGATTCAGCGCGCTGACATCGATGAAGGCACGGTCGTGCCCTTGACGACAGCGAACAAGAATTACCTCGCGCCGTTTGGCTTGAAGAAAGCAGAAGACATCGAATGGACCGGAGCGCTGGGTAGGAAGATTCACGGCTTCATCGTCAAGCCGTCTAACTTTGATCCAAACAAAAAGTATCCGCTGGTTGTTTTGATTCACGGCGGACCGCAAGGCGCATGGGTCGACAACTGGGGTTATCGTTGGAACCCGCAATTGTTTGCCAACAACGGCTTCGTGGTGTTTTGTCCGAACCCGCGCGGCTCCACCGGTTACGGTCAGCGTTTTGTGAATGAGATCAGCGGCGACTGGGGTGGCAAGGCTTACACTGACATCATGAACGGCACGGCTGAAGTCCTGCGGCGCAGTCCCTTCGTTGACAAGACCCGCATCGGCGCCGCGGGCGCAAGTTACGGCGGTTACATGATCGACTGGATCGAAGGTCACAATAACGATCCGCGATTCCGTTTCAAAGTGCTCGTCTCCCACGACGGCGTTTACAACCTCGAGGGCATGTACGGCACCACCGAAGAGCTCTGGTTTCCTGAATGGGAATTCAAAGGCAGACCGTGGACCAACCCCACCATGTACGCACGCTGGTCGCCGAACAAGTACGTCGCGAACTTCAAGACGCCGATCCTGATAATTCATGGTGAGCAGGATTTCCGCGTTCCGATTGGCGAAGGGATGCAGTTATTCACCGCGGCCCAGCGCATGGGCGTTGACTCAAAACTGCTCATCTTTCCGGATGAAGGTCACTGGGTGCTCAAGCCGCAAAATTCGCAGCTCTGGTATCACACGGTTTTGGGTTGGCTGGATAAATATTTGAAATAAAAAGTCGCCAGTCGACAGTCAACAGCCTCCAACTTACCCACTAACTACGGGACTGTAGACTGGCGACTTCCGCCTGGACACTGTTATCATTCGGGCCTCACTCAACACCCCGATTAGGCTTTTCACAGAACGGAGTTAATTATGCGAAAGCTCTCTCATCGCCTCATTTCGTTTTCGTTTCTTCTCACAATTGTCCTACAACCCTTCGGCAATTCCTTCGCAGCAGATTTCAAACGCGAAGTCATTTACCAAATCATCACCGACCGTTTCTTTGACGGCAGCAGCACCAACAATAACCCGGCGCAGAGCTCTGGACTCTACGACTCCACCAAAACAAACTGGCGGCTCTACTGGGGTGGTGATCTCCAGGGTATTCAACAAAAGATCTCTTATCTCGCCGGCATGGGCGTCACCACGATCTGGATCTCGCCACCCGTCGACAATCTAAACACCAACATTCCTGACGGCGGCGGCAACCCACAGGCTTCGTACCACGGCTATCAGGCTCGCGACTTCAAACGCATCGAGGAACACTTCGGCAACAGCAGTAATACCTGGACCGACTTCGACGCGCTGGTGACGGCCGCGCATGCGAACGGCATCAAGGTGATCATCGATTTTGCGCCGAACCATTCCACGCAAAACAACGCCGGCGAGTATGGCGCGCTGTACGACAACGGCACCTTCCTCGGCAATTACACTTCTGACAGCAATGGCTATTTTCATCACAACGCCAACATCTCCGGCGGCGGTTGGGACGATCGCTATCAGGTTGAGTACTACACGCTGTTCGATCTTTCCGATCTCAACTCTGAAAACGCGACCATCGACGCTTACCTGAAAGCCGCGGCACAACTGTTTCAACAGCACGGCGTTGACGGCTTCCGCATCGATGCCATCAAACACGTGAACTGGGGTTGGGAATACAGCTTCGCCAATTCCATTTACACTTATGGCGATAGTTTTCTGTTTGGTGAGTGGTACCAGGGAAACACGTCCGACCCGCTCTATCACGACTCATACAAGTTCGCGAACAAGAGCGGCATGTCGATGCTCGACTTCCCGCTGAATACGGCAATCCGCAGCGTGTTCGCTTCAAACTCGAACTTCTCCGACATTGATAACGTGGTCACGGCCGAGGGTAACAATTTCACCTGGAAAGAAGATCTGGTCACGTTCATCGACAATCACGACATGGCGCGGTTTCTTTCCGTCAACAATAACAACAACCGTCTGCACGAAGCGATGGCCTTCGTACTAACCGCCCGCGGTATTCCCTGCATCTACTACGGCACCGAACAATATCTCCACAACGACACGAGCGGCGGCACAGATCCATATAACCGGCCAATGATGTCCGGTTTCTCAACCAGCACGACGGCTTACTCGCTCATGAATAAACTTTCCACACTGCGTCGGAGTAATCCGGCAGTGCCGTATGGCTCGATGACGCAACGCTGGATGAACAACGATGTGTACATCTACGAAAGAAAATTCTTCGGCAGCGTTGTGCTGGTGGCCATCAACAAAAACGAAACGACCGGATACAGCGTCAGCGGACTTAACACTTCGCTACCCGCCGGCGCGCAGACCGATTATCTGACCGGTTTACTCGGCGGCGTTTCCATCACCGTCGGCTCGGGCTCGGGCGGCAATAACCCGGTGACAACCTTTACGCTGCCCGCTCATACGGTTGCGGTTTGGCAATTCACAGAAGGCGCGGCCTCGCCGGAAATCGGTTCAATCGGACCAACTTCCGGACAACCTGGCGTCAAGACCGTCATTGCCGGCAGAAACTTTGGCGCGTCGGGCGGTTCGGTGAAATTCGGGACTACCACCGCCACTGTCAACTCCTGGTCAGCCACGCAGATCGTAGTAACCACACCGTCAGTTACCAACGGCAGCTACAACGTGACCGTGACGAATTCCGGTGGCACAGTGTCGAATGGCATTCAGTACACCGTGCTCACAGCAAAGCTGATTCCCGTCACCTTCACGGTTTACAACGCCTCGCCAACTACGACCGGAGACTATATTTTCCTGACCGGAAATACGGTTGAGCTGGGCGCGTGGAGCACGACGTGGGACGGCGCAGTGGGCCCGATGCTGACTCCGAATTATCCCGACTGGTTCCTGACAGCTAGCATGCCGGCCGGACAAACAATCCAGTTCAAGTTCATCAAGATTGCCTCGGGCGGTGGAGTTACCTGGGAGAATGGCGCGAACCATTTTTATACGGTGCCAAGCAGCGGCACCGGCTTCGTGAACGTTAACTGGCAGTACTGAAACCTAAGGATGAAGGATGAGGGATGAAGGATGAAATAGGAGGGAATGATGAGTCGGCTAGTATTCATGTGGTCCGCCTTTATTCTCTTGCTCGTCCTTCATCCTGCGCCCGCACCTTGTAATTCTGCAGGCGTCTTTCATCCTTCATCCCTCATCCTTCATCCTTTCCAACAGCCGCCTGCGCGAAAAATTGATCCCGAAGCCCTCAAAAAATACGTGGGCAGGTATGAGCTGGAAGCGGGCATCATTCCGATCTCAACGCTGGATGTCAGTCTGCAAAATAATGAACTCTGGTTGAAGCCTTCCGTCGTCAAGAAGCGTAAACTGATTCACAAATCCAAAACCGTTTTTCTCGACGAGATTGAAGGCACGCCATTAAGCTTCAACAAAGACGAGAACGGGAAGATTGTCAGCGTGGAGTTTGAATATGAAGGCGCGAAATATACCGCGCTAAGAGTCGCGTTACCGTCGCCCAGTCTCAAGGGCAACACCACTTTTCGCTTGAAAGGACATGCTGACTCGAGCATCATCGCGCTCGCCGGCTCCTTCAATAACTGGAACCAGTCGCAGTATATTTTCGGCCGCGAAGACGGCGACTGGGTTTGCCGAGTCGATCTCGAACCGGGGAAACACGCTTACAAATTCATAGTTGACGGAAACTGGTTGCTCGACCCGGAAAATCCAAATACGGAAGACGATGACTACGGCGTAAAGAATTCCGTGATCATCGTGACGAAAGTTGCCAGCCAGCGCGCTCAGCCTTGAAAGCGTTCAGGTTTGGACTAGACCAATAAAATCCTTTGTGCGGCCTCCGTGTCCGCCGTGCTGCGTTGAGGCCGCAGAGGCGGCACAGTGAAAACTGAAATCAGGGCACTACCCGCTTGGGAATAGGGCTGCGAAACACCTTTCGCTTGAACGGCTACAGCGGTGAAGTAACCGCGGAAATGGAGACCGAACTATGGCGATGCCGGGTTGGGGGAAAGCACTAATCATCGTCGGTGCTTTGCTGCTCTTGCTGGTTGTGTTGATTGGCGGAGTGATTGGCGCCGGCGCGTGGTGGTGGTCAAACAATAAAGATAAGGTGATCGCCGGCAGCAAAGCCGCAATGGATGAAGGCGTGAAGGCCGGACGAGAAACTGACAACCAGGGCTGCGTCGATCAATCAATTACGCGTTACAAGAGCGAACCAGGTTTCGTGAATGGAATCTCGACGAGTCTGTTTATGCAGGGCTGCCTGAATGTCAGTAAGCCGACGCCCGGCTTTTGTGATGACGTTCCCGGGCCGACTGAGTTCATCAAGACTGGACAATGGGAAGTGCGGGAGTGCCGGGATGTCGGCCTCGAATCAGATCAATATTGTCGCCAGCTTTTTCAAACCAAGCAGCGTTTTTGCTTGACCAAAAAAGCGATAAAGGACACACAAGTCAATTAAGGTCAGGTTCATGAGTGTTTCCAGCCATTCATTAGCGTCAAGAAGTTTAGAGTTCAAGCAGCCTTGCCCGAAAACTCGCCGTCCCAACTTCGTTTCTGTGTAACCTCGGTGTTCTCTGTGCCTCTGTGGTGGTTTTTTCACGCAAATATTAACCACGGAGACACAGAGAACACGGTGGTTGCACAGAGAAAGATGGTGTCAACCCACTTTCGGGCAAAGCCAGTTCAAGCTTTAGCTTGCGGCGCTGCAAGGAAAAAACCTGCGAATTGTACTCTGAACTGTTTGAAGCTTTCGGTCCGCTCTCTTGCCAGGACAACCACCAAATGAATCCGATCGACTGTTCCTGCGGAAACGTCCCGCCGGTCGGCCCATCATGTATCAGTCGTGGGGCAAACTCCTCTTCATGCACTGGCGCATCGAGGAGCAGTTACTGCGCCCACTAATCCCGCCGTCGCTGGAAATCGACACCTTTGGCGGCTCCGCGTGGATCGCTGTGGTTCCGTTTACGATGTGGGAAATCAGAGCTTCGTTTCTGCCGCCAATTCCCGGCACCAGCGCGTTTCATGAGTTGAACGTTCGCACCTACGTGCATCATCACGGTGTGCCCAGTGTTTTGTTTCTCTCGCTTGATGCTGCGAGCCGGTTGGCGGTTTGGGGCGCGCGCACTTTTTATCACTTGCCATACTTCAACGCGAAAATGAGTCTGCAACAGACAAACCGAACAATTAGCTACTCATCAATTCGCCTTGATGATCGCGGCGCGCCGGCGAAACTAGAGACTACGTGGGACATTGGTGAGCGGTT
This sequence comes from Pyrinomonadaceae bacterium, assembly GCA_035472495.1. Classification (GTDB taxonomy): domain Bacteria; phylum Acidobacteriota; class Blastocatellia; order Pyrinomonadales; family Pyrinomonadaceae; genus PSRF01. The sequence continues at coordinate 655,066 of DATIPD010000016.1, forward strand.
GCCGGAAACTGTCCCTGGCTCACTTGAATTTTTTTTGACCGAACGCTACTGCCTTGATACGGTTCACAAAGGCAAACTGTATCGCGCGCGAATCCATCACTCTCCGTGGCCCTTGCGACGCGCGAAACTCACTTCGCTCGAATCAAGCATGATCGAGTCGCACGCGCTGCCGACACCGGAAGGCGATCCGCTATTGCATTACGCCGAAGAAATTGAAGTTGCGATCTGGCCTTTGAGAATTGTCTAAGTTAAGAGCGGGGCTATTCAGCTTTCTCAAGCGGTGGGACTACTGCCACAAAGTCATCCGCGAAACGCGCGGCATAGTTCGTCAGCAATTCTTCAACGCGTTCCTGATTTGCAGATCGAATTATCAAACCGGCGTGGTGACGTTTCTTTACTCGATAAACAATTTCCGGATCGTCGTAGGCTGACGTATCCGGACTTTCCTGTTTGGATAGCGACAAAACAATTCCCGCGTATTCATTGCGGGACGGTTTGACTTTGTAAGCAGGCCGACTGCTCGTGGCGTCTGCCACTTCCATTCTGGCCCACTCGCGCCAGAGGTTGAGCCCCGACGCCGCTTCCAGCACTTCGGCAATGTAAGCGCCGCCCACTCGCGCCGCGACCTCCAGAAAGTAAAACTGTCCGTCAGCGTCGCTCTTGATAAATTCAGCATGCGACGCGCCGCGTTCGAGCTTTAGCGCCTTAACTAATTTGCGGTTGATTTCAAACAACTTCCGCTGGTCGGCTGAGCGGTGAGTAATAGTGCGCGAGACGTAAGCCCCGCCGCCATGCGCAACCTCGAGCGGCGGACGCCCATAGCGATTCGCGCCCGCAAAAAGAACGCGATTGTTATTGACCAGCGAATCGACGTGATAGACCTCGCCGGCGATAAACTGGGCCAGCAAATAATAAGAAGCACGCTCGCGCAAATTTTCGCGTTCGTTCATCTCATTAATTAAGTCCCAAACTTCAGCGGGCTCGTTTACTTTCCGAATTCCAATCGCGGAAACGTCGGAACGCGGCTTAACAATCCACGGCGCCGGCACGCGTTCCATGAACGCGCGGATGTCGTCAGGGTTAATCAGCGGAACAAAATCGGGCAAGTTCACGCCCGCGCCGCGAGCTGCCTCTGCCATCCGATACTTATCGCGAAAAGTTTTGGCCGTTGAACTATTCATCCCAGGCAAACAAAAATGTTCGCGAACGAGCGCGGCGGTCATCACGTCAAACTCTTCGAGCGCCACCACGCGATCCACTCGCAACTTGCGGGCGATGAACGCCGTCAGATCGATCATCAGCGGCGGACCGGCATCGTTGGGTACCGCAATTAGATCCTCCAGACAGTCGCGCGGCCAATCTTCCTCGAGCATCTTCTCCTTGGTGACCAGAATGACGTTGCAGCCGAGGCTCTTGCACTCGCGGATAAAGTCGCCGCCCTTGAAGTAGGTGGCGAGGCAGACAATGTTCAGCGGGGAGTTGTTTGACATCAGTTTCTAAGGTGTCTGAAAAAGTTCCCTACCATAAACCTTTTGCAGATGCGGTGTCACCTGATAAGGTAAGCGGTGTTTCTACCTTGCTGCGGCCTGGCAGCTGTCTATGAAACATCTTGTACGTGTTCTGATTCTGGTTTCAGTCAGCCTTTGCGCTGCAAGTGCCAGCCGAGCTCAGTCCGATGCGTCAGAGCCTGATATCGCTCGGGCAACCGCCGTCAGATGCCAACGCAACACGATAAATGTCGCGGCCCTGTCGGCAATCTTAGCGGATGAGAGTCGGAGAGTTTTGGTGGTTGCTCACCTTGGTTCAGGCGAGAGGTCACGGCAACTGAACCGTCGTCGGCTTAAGGATATTGCGACTGAGTTTAACCACCCCACTCTGTTAAGACGACACGCGCTAATCCTGACTCAAGGTGAGCGAGTAAAGGGAAACGCCAGGATAGATTTTTATCTTGGCACTATGATTTTTTTTGTTTCGTATATTCCGCGAAACAAGGATTTCTGCTCACTTTGTTGCGACAGACGAAGAGAATTCTACAAAGACTGGTTCAAACATCGAAGTCAGCGACAACGCTAAATCGAGTCAACCGAGCGTCGACTTAATTCGAGTTCGTAAACAACAACTGACTGTTTCCTGTGGCCCACCATGATCTTTCGCGGACCTTTCAACGAAGTATCAATTCCCGAAATTGCGGTAACCCCATTCGTTTTCCAAAACGCACTGGCACGCGCTGAGAAACCGGCGCTCATTGATGGGCCAAGCGGACGCACGCTGACATTTGGCGATCTGCTGGATCAGATACCCCGGGTCGCCTCGAGTCTCGCGAAACGCGGCTTCAAGAAGGGTGATGTCTTTGGCATCCTCAGTCCGAACCTACCGGAGTTTGCAATTGTCTTTCACGCCGTTGCTTTACTGGGCGGAATTATTAGTCCGGTTAATCCGCTCTACACTGAACACGAAATTGAGCATCAACTGAAGGACGCCGGCGCAAAATTCCTGGTAACTGTACCGCAGCATTTGGAAAAAGCGACCGCCGCAGCCCGGGGCGCAAACATTGAAGAACTTTTTGTTTTCGATGTGGTTGCCGGGGATCGGGGCGACGCGACACCCTTTTCTTCTTTGCTTGACGGTGACGGGCAAGTCCCGGAAGTGATCATTAACCCGCGCGAAGATTTAGTGGCCCTTCCCTACTCCAGCGGAACCACCGGTTTGCCCAAAGGCGTGATGTTGACCCACCACAATCTGGTCGCGAACATGTGCCAGATGGAAGGCCTCGAATATTTCACTCAGAACGACACGCTGATTTGCGTGCTGCCGCTGTTTCACATCTACGGGCTGGTAGTCGTGCTCAACATGGGATTGCGCCAGGGCTCCACCGTAATCACGGTGCCGCGCTTCGAACTCGAACTGTTTCTCCGGCTGGTGCAGGATTACGAAGTGACACTCGCGCATCTGGTCCCGCCCATCGTCCTGACATTAAGCAAGAGTCCTGTAGTTGATAATTACAAACTGCCGAAACTGAAAACAATTTTTAGTGGTGCGGCACCGCTCGATGAAAACCTGACTCGCGCTTGCATGGAGCGGTTGGGCTGTAGCGTGCGGCAGGGATATGGCATGACGGAAACGAGCCCGGTGACGCATTCGACGCCAGCCTCTCCCCATCAGATGAAATTTGGTTCGGTCGGTGTGCCCGCGCCAAACACTGAGTGCAAAGTTGTCCATCTGGAAACGGGAGAACTGCAGGGGCCAAACAGCGAGGGCGAAGTTTGCGTTCGTGGACCGCAAATCATGAAGGGTTATTTGAATCGTCCGGAAGCGACGGCGGCAACCGTCGATTCCGAAGGCTGGCTACACACGGGCGACATCGGCTACGCCGACACCGACGGACACTTCTTCATCGTCGATCGCGCGAAGGAGTTGATTAAGTACAAGGGCTTTCAAGTGCCACCCGCAGAACTCGAGGCGCTATTGCTGACCCATGAATGCGTCGCTGACGCTGCCGTGATTCCCTGTCCTGACGACGAAGCCGGCGAAATACCCAAGGCGTTTGTGGTGCTGAAGGGTGAGACAACCGCCGAGGCGCTGATGGATTTCGTGGCCGAACGCGTCTCACCACACAAGAAAATTCGTTTGCTCGAGTTTATCGAGAAAATTCCGAAGTCGCCTTCGGGAAAGATTTTGCGCCGCGTGTTAGTGCAGGCCGAACGAGAAAGGACCAAAACGAATGTCGCCTGAGATTATCTCGAAGGTTGTTAAGGATTACTTCGCAGCGATCCGCGCAATGGATCAAAAAGCCTGGGTGAACACGTTTGCTGAAGACGCCATTTCGCACGATCCCGTCGGCGCGCTGCCGGTTGTTGGTCACGAAAAACTGGCAGAGTTTTTTACGTCGATTTGTGGCGCCTTTAAAAAAGTGGGCCTGACCGAGAACGACGTTTTTGTGGCCGGCAACGGCGCGGCGGTGAAATGGAGCGGGCGCGGAACCAGCCAGGCCGGGCGCGACGTACGTTTCGAAGGCATCGATGTTTTTGAGGTAAACGAAGCGGGCAAAATCCAGACGCTGCACGCCTACTGGAATCCGGCTGAGATGGTCGCCCAGCTCTAGCCTTGAATTCGGCTCACTAGTGGCGGAGAATCTCATTAGTCCCGACGAAATTCATGGACGCTCAAAAGTTTTCTAAGGAGCACCTCGTCATGCGTCAACTACATTTGAAGTCTCGGTTAGTTTTTCTTTCGCTGATTCTCACAATTTGCGCCGCGCCGGCCCTCACCCAGACGAGCGATTGGGAACGGCTCAGCCCGGAAGGCGAAGAGTTTACGGTGCAGATGCCTAAGGGCTCGACCTTTGAGTCCAGCAAAGAGCCGTATCACAAGATGGAGCTCAACACCCGGACGTACATTTCGAAGGGGCAGCCCGGGCCTGTCTTTGCCGTGGTTTCGCTAAGCGGCATTAAATCGAACCCGGCGATGTACACGGAAATGCAGCGCATCAATTCTTACGTCGATGCCTTCAAAACAATCTTCTCACCCAAGGTTCGTAAGGACGCGGTCGTCAAACTCGTTCTGGTGGGCGATAAAACTCTGCAGGGAAATCCCGGTCGCGAATATCGCCTGACGATTGGAGACTTAACCGGCACCGCGCAGGTGTTTGCGACACGCAAACGCTTCTACTCCATTGTCTTTCTGAACACGAAAAAAGACGACGCCGTTCAGGAAGAGTTTTTGAGCTCTTTTGTGTTGCCGGAAAAAATTCAGTCGGAGCAGCCTGCCGCTCAGCCCGCGATCGCGATCGACGGTGGAGCTACCGCGAGTCCGGCGGAAGCCCGCTCGCGAAATGCGGAAGCCGCGCCGGCTGAACAGGCAAACGGAGCCGGTGAGGTAAAGCCTGACGGCACACCTGGAAAGCGTGGGCCGATTTCGGCCGGAGTCCTCAACGGCAAGGCCATCAGTCTCCCAAGACCAGAGCACCCGGCAGAAGCAAAAGATGTTGAAGGCGTTGTGGTCGTGCAGGTGATGATCGACGAACAGGGAAATGTTACTGACGCTCGTGCCGTTTCCGGGCCGGCCGTGCTGCAGGCCGCTTCCACCAAGGCCGCATTTCTGGCGAAGTTCACACCGACGTTGCTTTCCGGTGAGCCTGTAAAAGTGACTGGCGTACTGGTCTACAACTTCGGGCGTCCGCAAAGCTGAGCTCATGAACAGAGTCTTGCGGCGTCTGGATGCTACTCGTCGAAAACTTCATCAAGCAGTCTCTCCCCTTCCGGATGAACTCTACTCGCGCCGCCCCGCGGCAGAGGAATGGAGCGTGGCAGAGATTGTTCATCATGTGGATCTTGTCGAAGCTCTCGTAATCAAAACATTGGAAGATGCGCTCGGCAGGCCACCGCAACGGGTGAAGCTGCTTCGTCGTTTGATTCCCACGTCAATCACCTCGTCCCGAGTCATTCGAGTGAAAGCACCGAAAGCAGTCGCGCCGCAAGATCCGCCCGGCAAACAAACGGGCCTCGCCAACCTGGATCGGACCCGAGGTCGCTTGAAAGAATTCTGTGCGACACACGGAAACGAACGCCTGCGCAACATTGCCTTCAAACATCCGTTCCTGGGTGAACTTGATGGCGTCGCCACGGTCTCGTTTCTCAGTTATCACGAACAACGCCACTACAAACAAATAAAAGAAGTGCTGAAGAAATTGGCCGCGGATTCAGGCGGATAACGCAGATATCATTCAAGACTTCTGTCTCAGGAATTTCAGCAGCAAGCGCAAACCAAATCAGAACCGAGAGCTGTAGCGACCGGCTAAAGACCCAACCTCCACAGAAGCTCTGGACTCGACGGCCGGCTATGAACCTTGAGTCCCTGGCCGGTTGCTACGGCTTCCGGTTCTGATTTTGTTTTGTTATCGGCCAAGTTCACCCAACTGTAAACGCTACCTCCTTTTGAAAACCGCTTGACGCTCTGCCGGTCGCAGTCTATCTTCGCTCGCATTCATAACTAATCGTTCCACGCGGAGAAATTCGAAACATGTCAACAACGGTAACGGCTGCGCAGCCGGCCTGGAGCATTCAAAACTATCTTGAGGTGCAACACGGTCACCTCGCCATCAACGGCGCAGATGCGCTGGAACTAGTGCAACAGTATGCGTCGCCGCTTTTTGTGTTTTCCGCGCCGCGTGTGCGCGCCAACATCAACCGGCTAAGGTCGGCGGCTGAGTCAGTAGAACATCCGATCCGTTTTTTCTACGCCTCCAAAGCAAACTCAAACATGTCGATCCTGAAGCTGGTGCGCGATTCGGGAATCGACGTTGAAGTCAATAGTGGCGGTGAACTATTCAAAGCGCTGCGCATCGGTTTTCGCCCTGACCAAATAATTTTCAATGGCACCAGCAAAAACGATGGCGAACTCGACGAAGCGGTCCGCGCGGGAATCTACTCCATCAACGTTGATTCAATTTACGAGATTGGTCTGGTTGAGAAAGCTGTCAAGAGAGTCGCAACGGCGGACGGTAAACCAGTCAAACCCGCGCGCATCGCGCTGCGCCTGGTGCCGGAGATCGGCACGCGGTCGCATCTGGGTTTGCAAACGGCGCTGCTGACGTCAAAGTTTGGCATCTCGTCATCGGAAGTGTTGGAAGCCTTCAGGCGCGGCCTGCAAAATCCGGATCTGATTCACGTGTGCGGCATCCATATTCATGTCGGCTCGCAAACGCCGGACGTTGAACCATTCGCCGAAGCTTTCCGCAGCATGTGGGAACATCTGGTTGCCATTCACAATGAGACGGGGCACAGGCTGGAACACATTAATCTTGGTGGCGGCATTCCCGTGAACTACTTGCGCGATCGCTCGCAAGCTGACCAGCTTCCCGAACACGAGCGCGACATGTTGGGCGCTGATTTGGAGCCGTCGATTGTGCTGGCTGAAGCGTTGCGTGTGGCGCGTGAATCTGCGCGTTCGGCGAACGCGGAACACCTGCTGGAAAAAACAACGATCCTGCTCGAGCCGGGACGCAGTGTGATTGCCGATGCCGGTCTGGTGTTGACGACGGTTCAGAACCTGAAACAACGTCCGGAGACAGGCGACGTTTGGCTGCTCACGGACGCTGGTTACAACATCATGCTCTCGATGAACAATTACAAGTGGTACTACCACACAATCTGCGCGTCACGCGCGGGCGAGCCGCATGAAGCTGATTACAAAGTTGCGGGGCCGTTGTGTGATTCGGGCGACGTTTATTTCGACATCGAGCGTTGCGGACGTTTGCCTGACTATCGCAAGCTGCCGGCGAACGTCGCGCCTGGCGAAGTTTTGGCGTTGCTGAACTGCGGCGCGTACTCGCTGGCGCAAATGTTTCATTACAACGGACGCCCGCTGCCCGCGGCGGTGTTAGTTGACGAAGACGGATCGGCGAACTTGATTCGGCGGCGGGATACGTATGATGACTTGATCGTGAATGATGTGTGGTGACCACTCATTTTGGCGATTCCAGATTCCAGATTCCAAATTCCAGAGCTGGGAGTAAAGCGTCTTGCGTCTTCAAAGAATCTGCATCCTCAAAGAATCTTGCATCTTCAAGGAATCTGCATCTTCAAGGAATCTGCATCCTCAAAGAATCTTGCATTGCTAAGGATCTGACCTTTGAGATTGGGAGCTTGACTGGAGGCTCTGGAATTTGGAATCTGGAATCTGGAATTCCATCCCATCCTGAAACGAGGTACTCCGCCATGCGCTACAAGCGCTTCGAGGATCTCCCAGTCTGGAACACAGCGATCGAATTGGCGGTGAAGGCTTACGCGTTAACTGCCCGGCCGCAATTCAAGTCTCAGGCGAGTCTCCGCGATCAGATTGAGCGGGCCGCAGTCTCCGTTTCAAACAACATCGCCGAGGGCTTTGAACGCGGCACCAACAAAGAGCTGCTAATGTTTCTCTATATCGCGCGCGGATCAGCCGGCGAGGTGCGCTCAATGTGCTGCTTGCTGGAGCGGTTGCCGGATTTCGCTGAATCAAAGAGCGACATTCGCGAGGTGACAGCCACAGCCGAAAGCTGCTCAAAACAAGTTAAAGCCTGGGCCGAGTCTATTCAGAATTCCGAGTACAAAGGCGAGCGACACGTTAACCAACGTTTGAAGCGTTCCAATCAGACGGCTCGTGAACGCGAAGAGTTTCTCAAGGAATTGGTCGAAATCAGGAACAGCGGCACCGTCGTTCGAAACTGAAGGAACGTAGCATCAAGTGCAGCAACAAACTAACAACAACGACCTCGTCCGCGGCCTGGGTCCGCTCGCCGCAATCTCCATCAACGTCGGCAACATCATCGGCACTGGCATCTTTCTCAAGGCCCGCGTGATGACCTGCAACGTGGGCACGCCAATCCGCGTGATCGTCGTCTGGATCGCCGCCGGTTTGTTGGCGCTGGCCGGCGCGCTCACTTACGCCGAGTTGACCACGCTCCGTCCGCACGCCGGCGCCGAATACGTGATCACGCGTGACGCTTACGGTCGCGTTTGGGGATTCCTTAACGGCTGGTCACAGTTTTTGATTTCCCGCACCGCCTCCGCTGCCGCGCTCGCCGTCGGCTTCGCGATCTTCATGAACGACCTGACACGTGGGAGATTAAACGTCGATTATTTTCACGTCCACGTTCCCTTCTTCGGAGTCGACATTCCCTTCGGCCACATCCAGGTCGTAGCCCTCGTCACGCTCGCGGTCACCACGCTGATCAACTGCGCCGCGGTTGGCATCACGGGCCATGTCGCTTCATTCGTCACAATTTTGAAAGTGATCGTAGTGCTCGGTGTCGGTGTCGCTGCTTTCTTTTATCAGGACGGCAGCTGGGGCCATCTGTCCGCCGTAAACAGCGGCGGCATCTGCGAAGGAGTTAGCGTAACTGGAGGCGGATTTGCCGGGTTCGCCGCGGCAATGTTAGGAGCGCTCTGGGCCTACGACGGCTGGAACAATGTTTCCTACATGGCGGGTGAAGTGAAGCACCCTGATCGCAATCTGCCGCTCGCGTTAATCGCGAGCATGCTGATCATCATCACCCTCTACGTAATCGTAAACATCAGCTATTACTACGTGATGACGCCAACTGAAGTCGCCAACGTCTCAGCAACCACTTCGGTCGCCGCCGAATCAATCAGGCGTGTGCTCGGGCCAGTAGCCCTCAGTTTGATGGCGGGAGTGATGCTGTTGTCTTCATGGGGTTCACTGCAGACTTCTATTCTTGGCACGGCGCGAATTCCTTACGCGATGGCCCGCGATGGCGTGTTCTTTCAAAGTCTTTGCCGCGTTTCAAAAAACACGCGCGTGCCGATCATCGCTTTGATTGTGCAGTGTTTCTGGGCGGCGGTGCTCGCGGTCTCGGGCAAGTTTGACCAGTTGACCGACCTGGCGATTTTTGCTTTCTGGCTGTTCTACGGCATGGTCACCGCCTCGGTGTTTATCTTTCGCAAGAACGAGCCTAACGCGCCGCGTCCGTACAAGACGTGGGGCTATCCGGTGGTGCCCGCCGTCTTCGTGCTCGTCACGATTTATCTGATCGGATTCACGCTGATCAACGCGCCCCTGCTGTCAGCCATCGGCTTGATTATTATTCTGGCAGGACTGCCAGTGTATTGGTACTTCACGAGGAAGAACCGATAGAACTGTTTCAAGTTCCAAGTTTCAAAGTTCCAGCTTGGCGAAAACTCGAAACTTGAAACTTGAAACTTGAAACTTAAGACCTGGAACCTCAGTCCTGTCTCGCCAACGCTTCGCGGGCGACTTCCTTGTCGTCAAAGTGGAAAACTTCACGACCGATAATTTGGTAGTCTTCGTGTCCCTTGCCCGCAATCAAAACCAGATCGCGGCTGCGCGCCTGTGAAATGGCTGCGAAAATCGCGGCGCGGCGATCGGCAATCTTCTCGTAAGGCTTCCCTGTCTTTTGTATACCTGCCTCCGCTTCAGCCAGTATCTTCTCGGGGTCTTCCGTGCGCGGATTGTCAGAAGTCAATATCACGACATCACTCAGACTACCGGCCGCTTCGCCCATCGGCGCGCGCTTTGAACCGTCGCGGTCACCGCCGCAGCCGAACACTGTGATGATTTTCCCCTTCGTAACTTCGCGCGCGGTCCGCAGCACGTTCAGTAACGCGTCGTCGCTGTGCGCGTAATCAACCACGACCGCGAAGTCGCCGTCATGCGGAACGCGTTCGAAGCGACCGGGCGCGCCCGTGCACTTCTCCAGCGCGCCGGTGATGACGTCGAGTCCGTAGCCGAGCGATAGACCACTGGCGATTGCCGCGAGCGTGTTGTAGATGTGCGGCGGTCCCACCAGCGGTGAATGAAATTCGCGTTCACCCCCCGGCGTCTGCAGAAGAAATTTCATGCCGTCGAGAGAAAATTCTGGATCGCTGGCCTTCACATCCGCCTCAGAATTGACTGCGTAACTAACTACGCGCAGTCCTTCGCGTTTAAGTCGCTCGGCGAGCTCAACTCCGTGAGCGTCGTCGATATTAATGACTGAGGTACGCGGCCGACTTCCCAGGCGTCCATCAAAGAGACGCTGCTTCGCGTACCAATAGTTTTCCATCGTCTTGTGATAATCGAGATGATCGCGGGTGAGATTAGTGAAGACCGCGACGGCGTAATCGAGTTCATCACAACGATGAAAATCCATCGCCTGCGAAGACGCTTCCATCACCGCAGTCTGGCAGCCGATTTCAACCGCCTGACGTAGCAGACGCTGCATGTCAGTGGCTTCGGGCGTAGTGCGATCAGCCTTACGCCGCTCGGCGCCAAGGCGGTATTCGACGGTCCCAGTCATCGCTACCGGTTCGCCGGCAGCTTCGGGAATCGACGCGATCAAATACGCGGTCGTGGTCTTGCCGTTCGTTCCAGTGATGCCTACAAGTTGCAGCTCGCGCGACGGATGATGTTGAACTTCTGCGGCGGCGACAGCCATCGCGCGGCGAATTTCGGGAACTTGAATCCACGCGCCTTCGAAATCAGCAGGCGCTTCTGATTCGGAAATCACACCGACCGTGCCCTGAGCAATCACTTGCGGAATAAACTTATGCGCGTCGAAAAGTTCGCCCCGGACGGCGATAAACAAAGTTCCGGCGCCAGCGCGCCGCGAGTCGTGGCTGACGTCGGTCACTAGTGCGCTGGCGTCACCATGCAGCTTGCCAGCGGTGATGTCGGCGATTTTTTTTAGGGTCACAGATTGATTGGTCACGGCGTTGAATTCTACGCAGCCAACGCGAAAAAAAACAGCCAACATCAACCGGAGCCGGGCTGAAACAACTAACGAGCCAGCAAAGCTGGCGGACAGATTGATAGCCCCCAGGTGAGGCGCAGCCGAACCTGGGGTATACGACGGAGCCCATAACCAGCCCACGATGTGGGCGACAGAGCGATGCAAGAAACCGGCTTTAAGAAAATACACCACATGTGGGCTTAGACAATCTCTGGTCCTTGTCCCCCAGGCTCGGCTTCGCCTTCGCCTGGGGCTATCACTCTGTCCGCCAGCTTGGCCGGCTCATTGCTCGACGAATGAGCGCTGTCATTTTGACTTCCACACTGCTGGCTTATGAGTTGGCAAAGAAATGAAACACTATCAGCCTGTACAGATCTAGCTTTCCTCTTCGCAATTCACTACCATTCCGGCGCTCCATCAATTCCACGCCACGGTGAAATAATGCTAATCAGAATTTCACTCTGTCTGATCCTGACGATCATGATTCTGTTTTCTGTCGTCTCCGAAAACTCAACCGCAGCTACCCCAGCATTCGATCTGCTGATCAAGAACGGACTCGTCATCGATGGTTCCGGCCGTCCCGCCTATCGTGCAGACGTCGCGATCAAGAGCGATCGCATCGTGCGCATCGGCAATCTGAAAAACGCTCGGGCGACACGCGTGATTGAGGCAAAAGGCATGGTGGTGGCGCCCGGTTTTATCGACATGCTCGGGCAATCAGAAACCTACCTGCTAATCGATCCACGCGCGATGAGCAAAGTGATGATGGGCGTAACTACTGAGGTGACTGGCGAAGGTGAATCGATCGCACCGGTCAATGACCGTCTCATCAAGGAGCAGGAAGATTTCAACCGTCGTTACGGCCTGACGATCGACTGGCGCACCCTCGGAGAATATTTCAAACGTCTGGAACAACAAGGCGCGGGCGTTAACGTTGCCACGTTTGTCGGCGCGACGCAGGTGCGCGAATACGTCGTTGGTTATGACAATCGGCCGCCGACTTCTGCCGAGCTGGAAAAAATGAAGCAGCTGGTTGCCGACGCCATGAAAGACGGCGCGCTCGGTGTTTCAACTTCCCTGCAGTACGTGCCCGCGCGGTTTGCGAAGACAGATGAAATCATCGCGCTTGCAAAAGTGGCACACCAGTACGGCGGCATCTACGCCACGCACCAACGCAGCGAAGCTAACGCTCTCGACGAATCACTTGCTGAAGTTTTTCAGATCGCGCGCGAAGCGCAAATTCCCGTCGAGATCTGGCACCTGAAAACTGCCTACAAAAAGAACTGGGGCCGCATGCCGGAAGTGCTCGAGAAAATTCGCCGCGCGCGCGCCAGCGGACTCGACATCACAGCAGACATCTATCCGTACATCGCCGGCAGCACTTCGCTAAGCGCGTGTCTGCCACCCTGGGCGCTCGAAGGCGGAACCGAAGCCATGCTGAAACGCCTGCAGGACCCGCGAATTCGCCAACAATTGAAAAAGGAAATTCCGGCCGAGGCAAAAGATTGGGAAAACATTTATCTCGGGAGTGGCGGGCCATCTGGAGTTTTGATCGGCTCCGTAGTCAATCGCGATCTGGAATCGATGCAGGGCAAACGCTTGTCGCAAATCGCCGAGGAGCAACGCAAGGATCCGCTTGACGCCCTGTTCGATCTAATACTGGCCGACCACGGTCAAACCGGCGCGATTTATTTCATGATGAGCGAAGCCGACATGCGCGCGGCGTTGCAGTCGCCCTTCGTCAGTATCTGCACTGACAGCGGTGCGCGCGCGAACGATGGGCCACTTGCGGGCGCAAAATCACATCCGCGCGGCTGGGGAAGTTATCCGCGCATTCTCGGGCGTTACGTTCGTGAAGAACATCTGCTCACGCTGGCCCAGGCAGTTCACAAGATGACTGGACTACCGGCAAAACGCGTGGGCTTGCGCGAACGTGGCGAGCTGCGTGAAAACTTTTTCGCCGACATCACGATCTTCGATCCAAAGACCGTTCTCGATCGCGCGACCTTCGAGATGCCCAACCAACATCCGGTCGGCATTAACTACGTCATCATTAACGGACAACTCGAAGTCGACAATGGCCAGCGAACTCCGGCACTCTCGGGACGAGTATTACGTGGACCGGGCCATCATCCTTAAAAACAAATCCGCATAATTTTCGCCGTTATTTCTGGGCCCCTGCAGTCAAGAGCGGTAAACCTGCTGCACGCAACGCCTGATTAACAACGGGAATATCCTGCGCCTTGATCGTCTCCCACTGGCTAGTTAAAAGCTGGGTCTCCGCCTGCAATTGCGCAACCGCAGCTATCACCGAAGGCGTCGGCGCTAAATCAACATCCTGCATAACTGAGAAGAGCGTCGTTAGCTTTCCGGTCGCGTTTCTAATCGATGGTTTCGCCGCCGGATCGGGACGGCCACCTTCGGCGCCCATCAATCCGTCGAGGTTGACTCTGAATGCATCGATGCGCGCTTTCACATCGTTCGTTTTTGCTTTTGCACTCGCATCCGTGAGCTGCGAACTAATCGATTTTATTTGATCGCTAATCGCTGTGAGGACCAGCCAGCGATCATATAACTGTTTCGAAAGATTAAATTGAGCAGCCAGATCGCGCGTTGAGGTTTTGACACGCGGATCCATCTCCACAACAAAGGACTGCGTGTAACTCCTGTCGTTCACCCGGAGCACGGCTGTGTACTGTCCCGGCATCACCCACGGAGAAGTGAAGTCCGGCGCGGTGTTGCGATAAACGGCAGCAATCGGGTACGCGGGTTTGAGCCCCGGAATCGGCGCATAGTGCATGTCCCACAAGAATCGATGCATGCCAGGATCGCTTGATAACTTTGTTGGCGGCCGCAACCAGTAAGGCGGAATCCCGAGCATTGGATCCGGAGCCGGCAGCGGATCGTCACTCGAATAACGCCGCACGATTTGCCCCGCCGCGTCGCGAACTTCCAACGTCACGGCCCCAGCAGAAGAACCGCCGAGGTAATAATCAATGATCGCGCCGTCTGGCGGGTTTTCACTGCCCGGCTCATCGGGCGGCAACGGCGTGTCGGTGTTCATGTTCCAACGCACGCGAATCGCAGTTTGTGGACGAAACAGAAACGCGTCAGAACTAGTTACCTTGGCGTCGAGTTGGCGTAACGGTGTGATGTTGTCAAGAATCCAGAAGCCGCGCCCGTGCGTCGCCGCGCAGAGATCGTCGCCTTTGATAATCAAGTCCCGCACGGAACTGGCAGCCATATTGAGGCGCAGTGATTGCCAGTGTTCCCCGTCGTCAAACGAAACGTAGACTGCACGCTCAGTCCCGGCAAACAACAGACCCTTCCGCTTGGTGTCCTCGCGAACCACATCAACGTTCTCGTTATTTGGAATGCCGCTGGTGATTTCCGTCCAGGTGGCGCCCGAATCGTGCGTTCGATAAATGTGCGGACGCAGATCGTCGAGTCGCAGCGTGTTGACTGCAGCGTAAGCGGTACCGACATCGAAATGACCAGCGTCGATGATCGAAATTTTCTCCCAGGGTTTGAGCTGCGGCGGCGTGACGTCTTTCCAGTGCAAGCCGCCATCAATCGTCAAGTGAATCAAACCATCATCCGTTCCCGCCCAGATTCGCTTGAGATCCAGAGGCGACGGCGCCACGGCATAAATTACGCCGCGCTGAGTGGGCTGAGCAGTGGGTTGCGAACGATACTTGCCGACGGACGCAGGGACCGCGAAAGTTTTGCGACTGAGGTCAGGACTGATCTGTTGCCAGTTTTGTCCGCCATCTCGAGTCTTCCAGAGCGTGTTAGTGGCGAAGAACAGGGTGTGTGGATCGACTGGTGAAAACACGATCGGCTGGGTGCGCAACACGCGAAAGTCCGTCGAGCGGAAGGGCTTCGGCATGATGTTTTGCGCCTGCGCGGTGCGGCGGTCATAACGCGTTAGCTTGCCGCCGTAAACGATGTCCGCGTTGAGCGGATCGGGAACTACGTAGCCATATTCTTCGGCGCCCACCGGATGCCACTCGCGAAAAGTAATTTGTCCATCATTGCCGCGGCTGGCGATACAGGCTGAGCCGCTCTCCTGTTGCCCGCTGCACAAACGGTAAGGAAACGCGTTATCAGCATTGACGTGATAAAGCTGTGCCGTCGATTGGTTGTACCAGCTGCTCCATGATTTGCCGCCGTTGACGGTGATGATTGCGCCT
This sequence comes from Pyrinomonadaceae bacterium, assembly GCA_035472495.1. Lineage (GTDB taxonomy): Bacteria > Acidobacteriota > Blastocatellia > Pyrinomonadales > Pyrinomonadaceae > PSRF01. The sequence goes on from DATIPD010000016.1 coordinate 670,486, forward strand.
TGATCGTAACCGAGCAAAATAATTTCTGAGTTGTTTGGATTGATCCAGATGTTTTGCGTGTCATCACCACCCGGCGCGCCACGAAACGCTGCCCACGTCTTGCCGCCATCGATTGATTTCCAGCAAACGGTGCTGGCAACGTAAACGACATCGGGATTCGACGGGTCGATGCGCGGTACAGGCAGATCGCCGCCGCCAATTCGACCGGCTGGACGTGGATCCGTGGTGGCAACGGCCCAACTGTCGCCGCCGTTCTCCGAAACGTAAAGTTTCACGACGTTCGGTGAAGCCACCGAAGCAATCAAACGCTTCGAGGAGCTGGCGGAGATTGTCAGGTTCGCCTGGATGATTTCATCGGGCAGTCCTTTGCTTAGTTGCCGCCACGTTTTGCCCCCATCGGTACTTTTGAAAATGCCACCGCCGCCGCCGTTCCAAACAGCGTTCTCCCAGGGACCCTGACGCGCTTCCCAAAGCGATGCGTAGGCTACGTCCGGATGCGCTGGATCGATTTGCACGTCGGCCGCGCCAATGTTTTCGTCTTTGTACAAAACTTTCTCAAACGTTTTGCCGCCATCGGTGGAACGAAATACACCGCGCTCTTCGTTTGGGCCATATGGATGACCGGCGACTGCGACTAACAAGTGATCGGGATTGCGCGGGTCCACGGCGATCTGCGGAATCTGTTGGCCGTCACGCAGGCCCAGGTGCGTCCAGGTCTTTCCGGCGTCAGTCGATTTGTAAATGCCGTCGCCGACGGAGAGGTCGGGACGTTGTAAGCCTTCGCCGCTGCCAACATAAATGACATTCGGATCTGACGGAGCGACCGCTAGACAACCGACCGAGCCAGTGGGTTGATCGTCGAAGATTGGTGTCCAGGTACGACCGTAGTCGGTCGTCTTGAACACACCGCCATTGTTCTGCGCGATATAAAACACATTCGGTTGCGCGGCCACGCCGGAAACGGCGCGCGTTCTCCCACCACGCAGTGGGCCGATACTTCGCCAACGAAGAGACTGCAAAAGCTGGGAATTAACCTGTGCTATTGCGAAACGCTCGACTCCGGCAAACATGAAGATAAGGGCGAGCACCGAGAGAATGAACAGGCGAGTTGGTAGGAATTGATTTTTCATAGTCGATGATGAAGGGTGTTCGATTTTATTTGCGGCCCCCCGCGCCGCTATTCACACCTTAATAAATATCTTGCGCGAGTAAAGAATCCACATCAGTCCCAGCCAGAGCAGGATAAAACAGATCGCGAATGCCAGTGACGCATTGATTGGCGTCGCCCAACTGAGAAACATTTTGTTGAAGATCCAGCCTTGCAAAGAAATCTGCCCACTGCCCCACGGCAACTTAATGCGGCCCATCAGGATCGCCATCATCCCGGTGCCGACAAAGAGCGCGATCGCGTTGACGCCGAAGACAACGAACGGCCTGGCCCACAGTTGATATTTTTTGATATCAATCAGCCAGTAACATAAGGCAAGAAACTCGAGCGCGAGACCGCCGGTGAAGAACACGTACGAACTTGTCCACAGCGATTTGTTGATTGGGAAGAATGGATTCCAGCACCAACCGATTACTACGCAAACTGCTCCCGCAACAAAGAGCCCCGCTACCTTTTCATATTGCGACTTCTCAGTGCGCAGCCACTGACCGGTCAGAACTCCGAATAACGACGTAGCGATCGCTGGTATGGTGCTAAGTATTCCTTCGGGATCGTAAACCTTTCCCTGCTTCCAAATGTGCGGGCCAATTATCGAGCGATCGATCCACGACGCGAGGCTGCCTTCTTTGCTCAAGTCGCCAAGGGCAAATCCCGGAGCGTGCAGTCGCGTCATCAATAACCAGTAAATCACCAAGAGAGCGATCGTGATGATGACCTGCGTCCTGACTTTCGTTTTCAGAAAAATAATCGACGCGAAGAAATAGCAAACTGCGATGCGCTGCAACACACCGGGAATGCGGATCGTGGCGAGGTTGAGATAAGGGACACCGGGCAGATTGCGCACCGCCGCACCAAACGCCGCCAGAAACATTCCCAGCGCGAAGATGATCAGCGTTCGTCTGATAACTTTCAGATAAAGATCGCGCTTGCTGCCGTCGGTTTCTAGACGACGGCCAAAGGCCAAGGGAATCGCCACGCCGACGATGAAGAGGAAGAACGGAAAGATCAGATCAGTTGGCGTCCACCCGTTCCACTCCGCGTGTTCCAGCGGCCAGTAGATGCTGCTCCACGTGCCGGGATTATTCACGAGCACCATGCCGGCGATCGTGATGCCGCGAAAAACATCAAGCGAAATTAAACGATTCGTGGGCGCCGCGCTGCTGGTTGAATCGGACATGATTTGTTTAGTCCAAGGTCCGATGTCTGTCTAGCGAAGGTCGTGGACATCAGCTGGCGGTCGCCCGGCGGCTGATCAGGGCCTCGATGAAACTCTCCAGACGGTTGGCCTTTGGACCCTGGACTTTGGACATCAGTTTTTCGTGTTAAAGTTGTTCCTCTGATTGAACCGAGGAAGAGTATTTAACCGAAATCTCGTGGGAATACAATGCGCTTGGGGAGAGTGCTGGTTAGTTTCCAGTTCTTCACTTTTGGAACGCCGCAGAAACGCGGCAAGAGTCGTTGATACAAAATCAGAACTGGGAGCGCAGCGACCAGCCATACACTCAAGTGCACCCGGACACAGAAAAAAGCGGGTTTCAAAAATGAAGATTATCAACGTTGAGTTTTTGGCTGGTCGCTGCGCTCCCAGCTCTGAATTTGTCTGTAATCGATTGGCCGAGAATCCCAAATAAACCGCCGCTTCCAGGAGGATCGTCTTTGTCGTTAATGCTAAAAGAAATCGCTGAGCAGCCGGCAGCGCTGGAGCGAACAATTGCGGCAGAGCGCGCAAAACTTTTACGCCTGGGAAGTCTTTTGCGCTCGCGCGAGATCGATCTGATCGTCTTGGTGGCGCGCGGGAGCTCCGACAATGCTGCGCTGTTCGGCCGTTACCTACTCGAGATTACTACCGGCATTCCGGTTTCGCTTTCGGCGCCGTCAGTTCACACGCTCTATCAAGCCAAACTCAATTTGAAGCATGCGCTGGTTGTTGGCGTGTCGCAATCGGGTGAAGGCGAAGACATCAACCAGGTCCTGGAAAACGCGCGCCAGAGCGGCGCGTTCACGGTCGGCATTACCAACGAACCAAATTCTTCGATGGTTAATCTGGTCGACGAAACGTTGCTGATGCATGGCGGACGCGAGCGGTCGGTGGCGGCAACGAAGACGTTCACCGGACAGATGATCCTTTTCTATATGCTGGCAGCCGAACTCGCCAGTAGTCAGCCAACCTGGTCTTACGAAACGATTCCCGCGCTGGCTGCCCGCGCGCTTGAGCAACAACCAGCCATCCTCGAACTCGTCCAGCGCTATGTGTTCATGGAAAACTGCGTGGTTGTTGGTCGGGGTCTCGCTTATGCGAATGCGTACGAGTTGGCATTGAAGTTAATGGAGACGTGCTACGTCGTCGCGGAAAGATTTTCGTCGGCTGACTTTCTTCATGGCCCACTGGCGATGGTGGAGCGACATTTTCCTGTCATCCTGTTTGCGCCTCCAGGCGTAATGTTGCCGGGTGTGAAAAGTTTGATCGCGCGGCTCAGGGAATTGCATGCAGACACGCTGACGATCACCAGCGACCTGGAGGCCGCCGCCAACTGCACCCGGGCGATCGTCATGCCCAAAGAGATTGATGAGTTTGTGGCGCCAATTCCCTATATAATCCCCGCACAGTTGTTCGCAGCTTTGCTGGCAGACGCGAAGGGGCTCGATGCAGATCAGCCACGTTCGTTGTCGAAGGTGACAAGGACCTTGTAAAGCAAACTGTTGGTTTGCGTAGTCACTTCGCGCTTGCTAAGCTGCGCCTTTGTTATTCAACGTTGCCCCAACGCAAACGCTTTGCGTTACGAGACGAAGATAATGGAAATCGAACTTCAGGACTTATCTAACGGCCCCGTTTACTTGCAGGTCCGCCAACAAGTCGAGCAAAAGATCAGAGACAAAACCGTTACCTCGGGAGAAACGCTGCCCTCACCGGGCGTGCTCGCGCAAAAACTTCGCGTAGACAAAGGCGAGATCCAACGCGCCTACTTCGAGCTCGAGCACTCGGGCCTCATTACCAAAGAAAGTGGCAAAGACTTTCTGGGCCAGCCGAAAACCACCTACCGCGTTGCGTGAACTTCTTCCAAGATGCATTTAGAGGATGCTGTTTATGGAGTCTCTTCTTCTACTATTCAATTAATGAGCTTGGAAGAACTCTGGTATTGCCTTGATTGGTGATTCAGCAGTCAGCGCTGTTCAACCAAAGGTCTGGGTTGTATAGTAACGCTGGTAAATCTATATGAGCTTAGAGAAAGCTAAAAAGCTGCGTCGCTCCGCCAGAAAGGATGGCGAACGGTTTGAGCTAACGATCGAGCGACTACTAAAGCAGATCGAGACTTTGGAGGCCGCTACTCTAAAAATAGCTTCGTTTGTGGCTGTTGCTAGTGTTGTTGCCAGCATGTTCAGCTTAAAGATGGGTTCGGTTGGTCTTACAAATCCGTTTGAGAAAGGTGAGTTACGACAACTCATCTTGATTGTGTTGGCCGGCACAGGCGGAATCATAGCTTTAAGCGTAACTATTTTTGTTTTCGTGTACTTCTTGAGAGGAAAAACAAAGAAAGTTAAGGGACTTGAAATACAGGTAATTAGTGCTTTTATCAAGGCTCTTGACGATAGTCCATTAAGGTCTCACCGAGTGGACAATGAATATCGTGAGCAACTCACTTCCCCCTAAGCCAGTGCCAGACTTACAAAGACTGATTAAAATTGCGGAGGAAGAACTTAGTCATACTGACCCCTCGCCGTTCTCGTCTTCCGCCTTCGACCGCGTCAAGGAAAAAATCAGTGAATACACTGTGGAACTGATTACCGAATCAGTAAAAGTTGCGCGTCGGCATGATTCAGATTCGGTTTCCCCGTCTTATGTTGACCGTGCAAGTGAATACCTGATCTCTCAAAGCGGGAGCAAGACCTACCGCCACTTGGGAACTATCGGCGGCATACTGCTTGGCGCTGTAGGCTCAAATGTTTTATCAATGATTACAACACGCCAATTCACTTTGGGCGGAATCGTGGTTACCGTTGTCCTCACATTGGTCGGATCCTTCCTGGTTGCCGTCAACATGGTAAAAGACTAGGCCGCATTTGTGTCCCTCGTTTGATCTTTAGATGATCTCGAGGAAGAACCTCGTCTTGTGACTAACAATCAGACGCGTGATATTCTTCTGTGCCGAAAGGCGGTATTTGAGCGTCGCGCGAAAGTGGCGGAATTGGCAGACGCGCCAGACTTAGGATCTGGTACCGAAAGGTGTGGGGGTTCGAGTCCCCCCTTTCGCACCAACAACGAGTGAACAGCAAGCAGCGGACAGTAAACAGCCGGCGCTAGCAAATAACGAGCGTCGGCTTATCGTTAGAAGAGTTTTTGAAATCTGGCTGATTGCTGTTGACTGTTCGCTATCCAAAGAAAGTTGAATCAACCGAAACAAGATGAAAACCGAGTTAGTAGACGTCTCCCCAACCCGCAAGGAAATCAAAATCGAGATCGACACAGCGACGATTCGCCAAACGTACGATCGCATCAGCGACACTTACGCAAGACAGGCAAAAGTGCCTGGCTTTCGACCCGGCCACGCGCCGCGTGCCGTCGTAAAAACTCGTTTCAAGAATGAGATTCGCGCGCAAGCGTTACAGGAGCTGCTTCCTGAAGCCGTGAACGAGGCGATCGCGGAGCATAACTTGAACGCGATTGGGGAACCTGATGTGCAGCTCGACAACAATGACGCGCTGAATAAGTTTGGCGAGGAGCCGCTGGCCGTCAAAGTGAATGTGGAAGTTCTTCCCAAAGTTGAATTACACGACTACAAAGGGCTTCAGGTTGGCCGGAAGACGCGACCAGTTACCGACGAGAACGTGATAGAAATGATCGATGCTTTGCGGGAAAGTTCCGCTGCGATGCAGCCCGTTGAGGATCGTGTTTCCCAACTCGGCGACACCGTCACCGCCAATGTTGAAGGAAAGTTTCTCGACAATCCTGACGAGGAAAACATCAAGCGTGACGACATTGAAGTAAACCTGGGCGGTAAGGGAGTGCAACCGGAGTTCACTGACAACCTGATCGGTGTTAAGGCAGACGATGAGAAAGTTTTTGCGGTAACTTACCCTGAGGATTACCAGACGAAAGATCTCGCCGGCAAGCAGGTTGAATACACGGTGAAGGTTACTGCAGTCCGTGTAAAAGAGTTGCCCGAAGTCGATGATGAGTGGGCCCAGAGTCTGGGAGAAGATCTCGATTCAGTAGAAGCGTTGCGCGCTAAGGTGCGCGATAACATGGAAAACCAGGCAAAGCAGGAAGCCGAACATCGCTTGCGTGCTGACTTGATGCAAAAACTTTTGGAGACACATCAGTTTGAAGTGCCGCAGAGCCTGGTTGAAAATCAGATGAACCATCGGCTCGAAAGTCTGGTGCGCGACCTTATGAGTCGCGGTGTCGATCCGCGTAATCAGGACGTGAACTGGGAAGGTGCGCGGGCAGAGATGAAGACGCAGGCCGAAGCTGATGTGCGCGGGGCACTGCTGCTTGAGACTATTGCCGACGAAGAAAAGATCGAAGTGTCGCCCGAAGAGATCGAGACTGAAATCGAAACAATCGCCAGGCATGCGCAGCAACCAATAGCGCAAGTACGTAGTGTCTTGACAAAGGATGGGGGCGAACGTAGCATCGCGGGCAAGTTGCGCAACCGCAAAGCGCTTGACCTTTTAGTTGCAAACGCCAACGTCTCTGACGAAGAATGGCGAGAGGAAAAACAGGAGCCAGAAATCAGGAGTCAGGATTCAGAATAAGATCGCAGTTCGGGTTTTCTTCTGATTCCTGAATTTTTATTTCTGGCCTCTTCTTTTTGAGAGAGGATTAACGAAGAACATGGCCCTCGTACCAATGGTCGTCGAGCAAACGTCGCGTGGTGAGCGCGCGTTTGATATCTACTCTCGACTCTTGAAAGACAACATCATTTTTCTCGGCACGCCGATCGACGATCAAATTGCTAACCTGATCGTGGCGCAGCTTCTTTTTCTCGAAGCAGAAGATCCGGAAAAGGACATCAATATTTATATCAACTCGCCGGGCGGATCGATTACGGCGGGCATGGCCATCTACGACACCATGCAATTCATTCGTCCCGACGTCACCACCATCTGCGTCGGACAATGTGCTTCCATGGGAGCGCTGTTGCTGACAGCTGGCGCTAAGGGCAAACGCTTTGCCCTGCCCAACTCGCGCATCCTGATTCACCAGCCGAGCGGGGGCTCACAGGGACAGGCAACCGACATCCGCATTCAGGCAGAAGAAATCCTGCGCATGCGTGAACTTACGTCGCAAATAATCGCTAAACATACCGGACAGGACTTTGAAACAGTCGAACGCGATGTGGAACGCGACAAAATAATGTCTGCCGCTCAAGCCAAGGATTATGGTTTAATAGACGAGGTAATTGCGCACCGCGAGTAGGCGCAAACATTGAAAGCGTCGCCATGATTGCAAAAATGAAAGCCCGCGGATTTAACTGTTCCTTTTGTGGACGCTCAAAAGGCGAAGTCGCAAACATAGTCTCCGGGACACCTCAACGGACGCCCGGAGTCCCCAAGCAGATGGTCGGCAAAAGCGCTTTCATCTGCAACGAGTGCATCGAGCATTACCACCAGGTTGTCAGAGGCCCGGAGCTCAGTCAGAACTCCTCGGTCATCACGAAGTAAACTGGTTCGCCGGAAGCTCGGAGGAGATCCCCAAAACCATGGTTAGACGAACCGACGACACACTGCGTTGTTCATTCTGCGGCAAGTCGCAGAATGAAGTTAAGAAATTGATTGCCGGTCCAACCGTCTATATTTGCAATGAGTGCATTGATATCTGCAATGAGATCATCACTGACGATCAGCAAGCAGAATCTGTAGCTACCAGACCTCCTCTTCCCAAGCCAGGCGAAATCAAAACCTTTCTCGACGAGTACGTAATCGGTCAGGACGAAACCAAGAAGCGTTTGGCAGTCGCTGTGTACCAGCACTACAAACGAATCGAACTTGGACGGCGCCGTGCAGAAGTTGAAATTCAAAAAGCAAACATCCTTTTGATCGGCCCGACGGGCACAGGCAAAACGCTGTTGGCGCAAACGCTCGCGCGAATGCTGAGTGTGCCGTTCACGATCGTCGACGCGACTACCTTAACCGAAGCTGGTTACGTCGGTGAGGACGTCGAGAACATTATTTTGAAGCTGCTGCAGGCGGCGAATGGCGACGTTGAGCGCGCGCAGCAAGGCATTATCTATATCGACGAAGTCGACAAGATCTGTCGTAAAGACGAGAACCCCTCGATCACGCGTGACGTTTCCGGTGAAGGCGTGCAACAAGCGTTGCTGAAAATTCTTGAAGGCACTGTTGCGAATGTTCCGCCGCAGGGTGGCCGCAAGCACCCGCATCAGGAATTTTTCCCGATTGACACGTCAAACATTCTCTTCATTTGCGGTGGCGCTTTCGTCGGTCTCGAGAAAGTGATTGAACGCCGGCTGCGCAACAAGTCGCTGGGTTTCCAGGCTGAAGTGAAAACCGGCAGTCACCGTCATGCTGAAGCACTGGCCGCCGTGCAACCGGAAGACTTAATTCGTTTCGGTTTGATTCCGGAGTTTGTCGGTCGCCTGCCCGTTTGCGGCGTGCTCCACGAACTCGATGAAGGCGCGCTAATCAAGATTCTTACCGAGCCCAAGAACGCGCTCGTCAAGCAGTATCAAAAGAAATTCGACTTCGACAACGTCAAGTTGAAGTTCACTGAAGACTCACTGAAAGCCGTTGCCAAGCAGGCAGTCGAGCGAAAAGTCGGTGCGCGCGGGCTAATGATGATCCTCGAAGAGCTGCTTCTGGATGCGATGTACACCCTGCCTTCGCAAAAGCGCGTCAAGGAATTTGTGATCACCAGTGAAATGGTCGAACGCCGACGCGCAATCCCCGGAGAAGGGCTGACCGGTATCGACGGCGCCGCCGCGTAATTACTCCATGAACAAGACGGGACTACTGCTACTGGGCGGCTCGATCGGCGCCGCCGCGGTTCTGGCATTTGTCTGGTTACTCGGGTTCGTGGCTCATATCGGAGGCGCCTTAATACATCTGCTGCTTGTACTGGCACTGCTCATCGGTTTCATCGGAAGCATTATTGGAATGGTCGCAATAGTAGTCGGCAAAAAGACGTAGCAATGCCAAAGTAGCGTCAGCTTGGGAAATGATTTACAATTAGGCGTCTAATACGGGGCGAGACGGCAGTTTCAGCGGCTCGCCCTTCTTGCAAAACGCGGTTAATAAGTTCATTTCAGAATTATGGAAGAATATTCAGATCGTGCCCCCGCCGACGTTGCCTGGTACCCGATGGTTCCAATTCGCGATGTCGTCATTTTTCCCTTTACCAAAGTTGCTTTCAAAATCGGCCGTCAGGGATCGGTGCGCGCTCTTGAGCAGGCACTGGCCGGTGACCGCACGATTTTCCTGGCAACTCAGCACGATGCAACGATCGATGAACCAACTCCGGAGCAAATCTACGGAGTAGGGACTCTCGGTCGTATTCTGCAATCGCAGAAGCAGGATAATGGACAAATAAAAGTTGTAGTTGAAGGACGGGAACGCGCCACCACTGTCCGCGTGGAAAATACCGACGGCGCCTTCATGGCACTGGTTAAGCGCGCGCCGGTAGTCAACGAAGAAGGCACGAAGCTGGATGCGCTCGTGCAAAAGATCGGTCAGCTCGTTGAACAGCACCTGCGCCTCGCGCCTGAGAGTCAAACCGACGCCTTACAAACGGCGCTGCGTAATCAAAATCCTTCGCACCTCGCTGACGCGCTGGCGTCGCAGTTACGAATTTCTGTTGAGGACAAGCAAGGACTGCTGGAACTCTTCTCTTCGCACGCTCGCCTGCAACGTTTGATTGAACTGCTGGAACTGGAAATTGAGAAGCGCCAGCTGGATCGTTCAATTCAAACGCGCGTGAAGCGTCAGATGGAGAAGGCGCAGAAAGAGTACTATCTCAACGAACAGATCAAGGCGATTCACAAAGAGCTGGGCCGTAAAGATGAGAAGGCCGAACTCGAAGAGCTGAAAAAGAAGATTGAAGAAGTCGGCATGACCGAAGAGGCCAAGCAGAAGGCAATGCAGGAATTGCATCGTCTGGAAGCAATGCCGCCGATGTCCGCTGAAGGAACAGTTTCGCGGACCTACATCGACTGGCTGGTCAACGTGCCCTGGAAACAGAAGAGCAAAGAGATCAAGGACCTGGCCAAGGCTGAAGAGGTTCTGAACGAAGACCATTTCGGTCTGGAGAAGATCAAGGAACGAATTCTTGAGTATCTTGCCGTGCGGCAACTGGTCAAGAATCCCAAAGGTTCTATCCTCTGTTTCGTCGGCCCGCCGGGAGTTGGTAAAACCAGCTTAGGAAAATCGATCGCCCGCGCCACCGGCCGCAAGTTTGTGCGTCTGTCGCTGGGCGGTGTTCGTGATGAGGCTGAAATTCGCGGCCATCGTCGTACCTACATTGGCGCGCTACCCGGACAAATCATCCAGATGATGAAAAAAGCCGGAACGGTTAATCCTGTTCTGTTGCTCGACGAAGTCGACAAGCTCGGCGCTGACTTCCGTGGCGACCCGAGTTCAGCGTTGCTGGAGGTTTTGGATCCGGAACAGAACCATACTTTCCAGGACCATTATCTTGACGTCGAATACGATCTCTCAAAAGTCTTCTTCATCGCCACGTCGAACGTGTTGCACACGATTCCTCCGGCGCTGCAGGATCGTCTTGAGATACTGCGTCTCTCCGGTTACACCGAGCGAGAAAAGCTGGAGATTGCCAAACGGCACCTCGTACCGAAGCAGGCTGAAGGCAACGGCTTGAAACTCGAACAGATCGATTTCACTGACGAAGGTCTATTGCAAATAATTCGTCACTACACGCGCGAGTCGGGTGTTCGCAACCTCGAACGCGAAATTGGATCCTGTTGCCGCAAGATTGCGCGACGCTTCGTCGGTGAAAGTCTGGGCGAAGATGCCAAAGACGTGATCGATGCTGAGCGCGTGCAAAAGATGCTTGGTCCAATCAAATTCCGGCAGCAACACATCGCCGCAGAAAGTGAAGTTGGCCTGGCGACCGGATTGGCCTGGACCGAAATTGGCGGCGAAGTTTTGCAAATCGAAGCAACGCTGACCAAGGGTCGTGGCGGTGTCACGCTTACCGGAAAATTAGGCGACGTGATGCAGGAGTCGGCGCAAGCGGCGTTGACATGCATTAAGGCGCGTGCGGAGCGGCTCGGCATGAGTATCGACATTATCCGCAAGCGCGATTTGCATATTCATATACCTGAAGGTGCGATTCCAAAAGACGGACCATCAGCGGGCATCACTATGGCCACCGCGATGGCGTCAGCTCTAACGCGCGCCCCAATTCGCAAGAATGTGGCGATGACGGGCGAGATCACCCTGCGCGGCAAGGTCCTGCCAATTGGCGGCGTCAAAGAGAAACTGTTGGCTGCCCATCGTTTTGGGATTGATACGATTATCATGCCGAAGGACAACGAGAAGGATCTTCCCGAAGTCCCCGAAGAGGTTCGCAATGCGCTCTGCATCAATCTGGTAGAAACGATTGATGAAGTGCTGGCGCTTGCGCTCGAAGATGCATGTCCGACGGAAGCGGGCGCCGATGACGCCAAAACGCCGCCGTTGTGGACAACCGAGCAGCCTACTCAAGGCATCCAGACAAGTTAACATTTCACTTCAGCGTTAAGTTCCAGCGGGTCAGAGTTCAAGTTCTATTGACTTGGTTTTCAGGTCAGAGCTTGGACTCTAAGCTACGGTTTTCAACTCCGACATCCTTTCAACTAATCTTCAAGGAGATTTCAATGAGCAAAGAAGCAAGTGCCGATCTGATTTTGAAACTTTACGATCTGAGACGCGAAGCGACTATGCGCGACGCGCGTAATTGGTTTTTCACCTTCAACCCGACCACCGCCCAGGACTACATGGACACGATGTTCGGCGAACATAGCGGACACCTGCGCATGGTGGTTTCCTACTGGGACATGGCGGCGTCGCTGGTAAACAACGGCGCGATCGACGAGCAGATGTTCAACGACGCAAACGGCGAACACTTGTTTGTCTTTGCGAAGATTGAGCCGATCCTTGAAGACTTGCGCAAATCTGTCAATGCGCCCGAGGCCTTCAAGCACTTTGAGACGCTGATTCGTCGCGTGCCAGATAGTGAAACGAAGCTGGCTGCCATTCGTGAACGAATCAAGATGATTCAGAGTGTAATGGCCGAGAAGATGGCCAAAACCCAATCAGCCTAAACTGCAACGCTGAAGTAGTCCCCCACGCGTTACCCGCGTGGGGGCTCAGCAATAAGTTTTGCGCTGCTTTGCAGAATGAAGATTACTAACACTGAGTTTCTGAAAAGCAGTTTCAAACCGGCTGATTGGCCCGGCGGCCTTGTTCCCGAAATCGCGTTCATGGGCCGTTCCAATGTAGGGAAGTCGAGCTTGATTAATTCCCTGCTCTCGGTGCGCGGTTTAGCGCGTACATCTTCAACTCCCGGCAGGACCCAGGCGCTCAATTTCTTTTTGGTTAACAACCAATTTCGGTTTGTTGATCTTCCCGGTTTCGGTTATGCTCGCGTCCCGAAAGCCATAAAATCCGGATGGGGTGAGATGGTGACGAGCTACCTTGCAATGCGAGAGCAGCTTGTGCTATCAATTCACATCGTAGATTCGCGCCACGAACCCACTACATTGGATTTGCAGCTTCACGAGTGGCTTGAGCAGCATGCTAAGTCGCGTTTAATCGTTGCCACAAAATCCGATAAGCTATCTAACAACGAGTTGAAAACAAGTTTGGGACGCGTTAAGCGCGTGTTCAGTGAAGATCGCGTGATTGCATTCTCCGCCAAAACCGGACACGGACGAAACGAAGTTTGGCGGGCAATTGAAAACGCGGTAGCCAGTTTCAACTACCCGAAGGTTGCTTAGGATTTCGGAGACGGAAACGAATCTTCGGAATCAAGTTGAGCGTCGAATCAATTCTCAAGCCCCTTTTTGTTAATCCGACTTGCGAGACCCGAGAATGCTGCGGCACGCCGCATCCAAGATTTCTAATTCGTTCATTGTTGAGGAGAAGTGACAACAATTTTGATGAGAAGCGCGTCTAATGCACATAGCGTTTAGACGGGGCGAGTCAAATTGCTCTTTGTTTGTAAGCTCGGCGATTTCTTCCAAGTTTCCTAGCCTCCAAGAACCAAAATCACCTGGCCGAAATTGACACCGGCCGCCATGAAAGCTCTAAAAGTAAACCGATAGGATTGAATTGATATGCCACAGAGAACACGTTCACGCGCTTCCGGCGCCAACAACGATTCCGGTAACGATGACAATGGGTCCATTGCCACGGCCGAAGCCCCGGAAAAAGAGGGGCGAGAATTTGGCGGCGAGGGCTTTCTCAACCTTGCTGACCTGAAGGAGATGTCCATCTCCAAACTGACCAATATCGCCAAGGGCATGGACGTGCCCGGCGCTACCGGAATGCGCAAGCAGGAGTTGATCTTTAAGGTGCTGGCCGCGCAAACAGAAAAGAGCGGTCTAATTTTCTCCGAAGGCGTGCTCGAAACTCTGCCTGATGGGTTTGGTTTTTTACGCGCTCCTGAATACAACTACCTGCCCGGTCCCGACGATATTTACGTTTCACCTTCGCAGATAAGAAAGTTTGACCTGCGCACCGGCGACACCGTCAGCGGACAGATTCGTCCGCCAAAAGAAGGTGAACGCTATTTCGCGTTAATCAAAGTCGAAGCGATCAACTTTGAATCTCCGGACCAGGCTCGGGAAAAAGTTTTCTTTGACAATCTCACGCCGTTGTATCCGGACGAGATGTTGAAGATGGAGGTCACTCAGGAAAACCTTTCTGCACGTGTAATCGATCTCGTCACACCACTGGGTAAAGGACAGCGCGGACTGATCGTCGCGCCTCCACGCACCGGTAAGACGATGCTGCTGCAAACCATCGCCAACTCCATTACGCAGAACCATCCGGAAGTGACGCTAATCGTTTTGCTGATCGACGAGCGACCGGAAGAAGTCACTGACATGCAGCGCTCCGTCAACGGCGAAGTTATTTCGTCAACTTTCGATGAGCCGCCCACCCGTCACGTGCAAGTGGCCGACATGGTGATTGAGAAAGCGAAGCGTTTAGTGGAACACAAGCGCGACGTGGTCATCCTGCTCGACTCGATAACCCGTCTGGCGCGCGCTCACAACGCCGTGGTCCCGCCCAGCGGCAAGATTCTCTCAGGCGGTATCGATTCAAATGCGTTGCAGCGTCCCAAACGGTTCTTCGGCGCCGCTCGTAACATTGAAGAAGGCGGCTCGCTGACAATTATCGCGACGGCACTGATCGATACCGGCTCACGCATGGACGACGTGATCTTTGAAGAGTTCAAAGGCACCGGCAACTCCGAAATTCACCTGGATCGCCGGCTGAGTGACAAGCGATTGTTCCCCGCCATCGACCTGCAGCGCTCCGGCACCCGCAAGGAAGAACTACTGCTGAGCAAGGAAGACCTCAACCGAATTTGGGTCATGCGGCGCGTGCTGAATCCACTGTCGCCGGTGGAGCAAATGGAAGTCGTACTCGAGCGGCTTGAGAAAGCCAAGTCGAACGCAGAGTTCCTTGCCTCGATGCAGAGCTAATAAGTCAAGGAATAGAGCGGAAGTTGAAGGACGAATATGCCGATCTTCCGTCTCTTTTCCTTTCGTGGTTAACCTCCAGATTTTCTTCCTTAGTAACCTATCCGTCTCCCATGCGCGTCGCCATTCTCGCATCTGAAGTTGTGCCCTTTGCCAAGACTGGTGGGCTGGCCGACGTGGCCGGCGCACTTCCCAAAGCGCTTGCCCGGCAAGATGTCGACGCCCGTCTTTTTCTGCCGTTGTATCAACAGATCGACCGGTCTCTGCTTACTGATTCAGTGATCGATTTGCCGGTTCACTGGCGCGGTCAAACTAAAACGGTTCAGGTTTTCCAGAGCGACGCGGCTGGAGCGCCGGCCTACTTAATCGACGCGCCGGAGTATTTCAGCCAGCCATCAATTTACGGACACGCGAACGACCACGAGCGCTTTGCGTTTTTCTCACGCGCGGCGCTGAGTCTAATTAGACAACTTGATTGGCGCCCTGACGTCGTGCACGGTAACGACTGGCCTTGCGGCTTCGCGATGGTCGAACTTCGCGCCCGCCGTCGTATCGATGAATTCTTCCGCTGTACGAGGACGCTGTTCTCGATTCACAATCTCGCCTACCAGGGTGCGTTTGATCCAAAAGATCTTTGGTGGTTGGGCTTCGGCGACTCTCCTGACAAAGACGCTTTCATGTTGCAGAACACCGCTTCTGCGCTGAAGGCGGGTCTCGTTTCGGCGGATGCGCTTGCCACCGTCAGCCGGCGTTATTCGCAGGAAATTCAAGGATCCGAACAAGGTGCCGGCCTCGATTGGATTTTGCGCGCACGCCACGATCGGCTCGCGGGAATCACCAACGGGGTCGACTATGATTTGTGGAATCCGGAAACTGATCCGTATATCGCCGAGAACTTCTCAGCGTCAGATCTCTCCGGTAAGCGCGAATGCAAACTCGATCTACTGCGACGTTTTGGTTTGCCCGAAGAACCGGAGCGTCCCATCATCGCGATCATTTCGCGATTGGTGGCCCAAAAGGGATACGACTTGATCCGTCAGATCGCTGAGCCCCTCCTGCAAACCGGAACGTTCTTTATCGCGCTCGGCGCCGGCGCTAAAGAGTATGAAGACTTTCTGCAGCACTGGCACGACCACGCCTACAACCGCGTGGGAATCTACAAGGGTTACGCCGGTGAACCACTGGCCCATCAGATCGAAGCGGGCGCTGACATGTTTCTTATGCCTTCTTACTATGAGCCGTGTGGTCTAAACCAGATGTACAGCATGCGCTATGCGACGGTGCCGATCGTGCGGGCGACTGGCGGACTCGACGATACGATTGAGGATTTCGATCCCATGCGCGGCGCGGGAACCGGCTTCAAATTCCGCGACTACAACGCCGGGGCTCTGCTTGAAAAAATACACGAGGCACTTTACTTTTACGGCAAGCCTGATCATTGGAAAAAGCTCCAGCAAAACGGGATGGCAATGGACAATTCCTGGGACGCCGCTGCGGCAAAGTATATTCAGCTTTACCAGGAAATAATCGCTCTACCTTAAGGAATTTGGTCAAGTGAAATTTGACTTTAGCGAGGTTGCGAGATGAGTAAGCTTAACGAAGTAGACGACGGCACTTTCGACAAGGAAGTTCTGCAAGCTGCCGAACCGATGCTCGTTTTCTTTTGGGCAACGTGGTGCGATCCGTGTCTCATAATGGAGCCAGAGGTTGAATTAGTAGCCCAGACCTTTGCCGGACGAGCTGGCGTGGTTAAGCTCAATGTCGACGACGCTTCCATAACCACGCAACAATATTTCATTAATAACCTTCCCAGACTGCTGCTTTTCAAGGGTGGCAAGGAAGTAGATGTCCTCGGCGGCACCCCGGACCGGGCAACCATTGGGCAGATGATCGAAAAACATCTGAAGTAAGATGGTCTTTGTACTTAGTTCTTTGAGCGTTGAAAGAGCTTCACGAGGCACCAAGTACAAAGTTCCAGGCAGCAAGCTCAAAGATCAACGACAAACAAAGACCTAAGACCCAAGCCCCAAGACAAGTTGTTGAATTATGTCAAAAATCATCGTAGTCATTGGCGCCCAGTGGGGCGATGAAGGCAAAGGCAAGATCGTCGATCTGCTTGCCGAACACTTCGATATCGTCGCTCGCTATCAGGGTGGTCACAACGCCGGCCATTCCGTTCAGGTCGGTGATCAGTCTTTTGTGTTGCACCTACTGCCTTCGGGCATTGTGCATCGCGGTAAGACGTGTGTGCTCGGCAACGGCATGGTGATTGACCCGAAGGCGTTCTTCGTTGAAGCGGACCGCTTGATGGAACAAGGCATCGAGGTCTCGCCCGAGCGCGTGAAGATCAGCTCGCGCGCGCACCTGATTCTTCCCTACCATCGCGCTCTGGATCACACGAGTGAGGAACGGCTCGGCAACGAAAAAGTAGGGACCACGCTTCGTGGTATCGGTCCGGCGTATGAAGACAAGGCCGGACGGCGCGGTATTCGCACAGCCGACGCACTCGTGCCGGAAGTTTTGCGGGCCCGCATCGAACGCAATCTTGAAGACGCGAATCGCATCATCGAGGCTTACGGCGGCGAACGCCTCGACGCTGAAACTATCTTCAACGAAATGGCCCCGCTCACTGAACGGCTCGGCGCTTTTGTTGGCGACACCACTCACTACCTGAACGTCGCCGCCTCGCAAGGCAAGTCAATCCTGCTCGAAGGCGCACAAGCGACTTTGCTCGATGTCGATCACGGCACGTATCCATTCGTCACGTCCTCGAGCACGATTGCCGGCGGCGCGATCATCGGTACAGGTCTGGCGCCTAACCGGCTGAGCGGCGTGCTTGGCATTGTGCGTACGTACACCACCCGCGTGGGTGAAGGCCCATTCCCGACAGAAATGTTGGAAGGTGAAGCGGAGTTGGGCCAACTGATTCGCGAGCGCGGTCGTGAGTACGGCGCTTCCACCGGCAGGCCACGGCGTTGTGGCTGGTTCGACGCTTTCGCTACGCGTTATGCGGCGGAGATCAACGGTTTCACTTCGGTCGCGTTGACGAAACTCGACGTGCTCGACGCGCTTGAGGAAATCAAGGTTTGCGTCGGCTACAAGCTTGACGGCAAAGACTGTGAATCGCTGCCCGCAGTATCGGCAGAAATGCGACGCGTCGTGCCCGTTTACGAAACGCTGCCAGGCTGGCAAACGTCGACGGTGGGGACAACTGAAATGAACTCCCTGCCCCCGAACGCGCGTCGCTACGTTGATTTTCTTTCTGCAAAGATTGGCGTAGAGATTGGCCTGGTTTCAACTGGACCTGAAAGATCACAAACGATAGTGGTTCACGACTCCGCCCTGGGAAGCTGGTTGAAAGATTAGTCTAGCGTCCAACCTTAAAAAACAAAGAACTTTGAACAAAATCAGTCGAAGCTGAACAATCCAACTTCGCAAAACCGACATTGGACTTTAGACTTTGGACATTGGACTTTCGCGTCAGTTAGAATGCAACACCTCAACTTGATTAATGATGTGGGCCGATAGCTCAGTCGGTAGAGCAACTGGCTTTTAACCAGTGGGTCGCAGGTTCGAGTCCTGCTCGGCTCATAACCACCTTAAACCAAAGACTTAGCTCGTTTCATCGATAGTCAGTACAGTCAAATGACTAACTGGCTTTCAGAAAAGGCTAGGTCTTCATGCTTTCAGAACTCTTCGAGCAGTTCCTCAGAGAACGCAAGTACCTCAAGAACGTCACCCCGAAAACAATCAGCTACTACCACAACTGTTGGGACTCGTTTCGTCGCCTTGTTCCCGTTGACGAACCACACTACCTGACGCGCGAACTATTGGCGAATTATGTCGTCAGGTTGCGAGAATCAGACGTGAAGCCCGTTTCCTGCAATACCTACATCTCAGGCATGAATGCCTTTCTAAATTGGCTTAACGAGCACGGACACATAAGTGAGCGGCTTGCAATGAAGAAACTCAGAGTAGAGCAGCAAGTAATCAAGACCTTGGATGACCCCACGCTGAGGGCTATTCTGGCTTTTAAGTCGCAAACTCCCGGGGAGTGCAGAGTACAGACGCTCGTTTCGTTATTACTGGATACGGGAATACGTATAGATGAGGCTCTCACTCTAAAACCCGAGAGCATCGATTTTGACAACATGCTTTTGATGGTTATGGGAAAGGGCACTAAAGAGCGTCTTGTCCCCTTCAGCTTCGAACTTCGCAGAGTGTTGGTTAAGTATATGGCGAGAATGCCCCAAAAAGTCCTCAGATACGTCTTTTGCACCCGGGAAGGGTCAAAGCTCTCGTATCACAACCTAAACCGAGACTACAGAAGTCTAAGCCTTAAGGCAGGGATTGAAAAAGAGGGTTCATTTCATCGACTACGCCACACCTTCGCCACGAACTACGTCCGAAGCGGCGGAAACATCCTCTATCTTTCCCGGGTCCTCGGTCACACAACGCTCAGCATGACCAAGCGTTATGTCGGAGTCGAAATCGACGCCCTGAGAGAGACGCAGGTGCGAACATCCTTGATGAGCCGTCTGAAATAATTCCACTTGCTAGGAAGAAGTGGTCAAATGGTCGTCCCTATAAGCGATGACCATATGACCACTTTGAACCCGGCAGAAAAGACGGACGCCCGGGGTGCCGGGGGTTATTAGTATTAGCCATGAACCGCCACAACACTTCAGTTGTGGTCATATGGTCTTTATATATAGGGGTGGCCATTTGACCACTTCCGAGAACCTCCCCGGGCTAAACAGGAAACACCAATCTATGAAATTCACCGGAAGAGAATTCAACAAGACAGTGGTAGGGCAGGCGAAATCTGCCTCTTTTCCTTATGTGCGCCACTTGCCAGAAACGAAGTCTGAAATCCTGCCAGTTGAAAATTTGCGATGATGCTCGTCGCGTGCGCTACGGCGGAGTTGTTCTGTAGCAGCCCGTTAGTCAGAACCCACACCCAAGGAATTTTCACAATTTACTTCGCCTTATGTTGCACCTCGCCATAGGTTGTGAGGGGGTTGCGCAATAAACTGTTAGTCTGATGAAGTCGCTGAAGTCGAACTGAATCATAGGCACAACGTTTGGGACCGCGACGGAGAGTGACCCATGCGCTCTAATGCGCTAAGATTCGCACACCATGCAGGCACAAATTTGTCCCCCATGTCCCAATAGTAGTGGTCTCGTGGAATGGCTTCCGATTATCGTGAACGCTATTCTCGCCGGGATTGTACTTTGGTACACGCTTGAGACCATGTGGCTGCGGAAACAGAATCAAGCCCAACTAGAACTTCTGAAGCAGCAAGGAGTAAAGTCACTTGCCCCATTCATCCTTCCATCAGTAAGTAACTTCACTACGAGGCTAATCAGTTTTGCGGACGAGAATCCAATCTTCAACCTTGATAAGACAGTCGCGGAACAAACTCTTCGACAATGGGAATACAAGGCGGGTGTGAAATATATCGGCACTCTCGAAAGTCTTACTGACGCTCTGGCGCTTAATGTTAGGCTTTACGTATTCGAGTCCAAATCTGGAACCTTCTTAAAGGGGACTCAGGGTTGCCCGTTCTTACAAAGAGAGAATCCCGTGCCAACTCAGATGAGGATTGACGAAGCGCAGAAGGCACTGGAGTTCATTCCTAAGCCTTCCGGTGTCAAAATCGAAATAAGGGATGACCCCTTTTCGAGTGAATTGTTGATGCGCGAGTTAGAGCGAGACTACTCACCTAATGAGAAACTATTGATGCGCGAAGTAATGAGCGATACTAGGTCCTCATTCATCCTAGCAACATACACGGACGTGGAAGGCAATCCCTATCTCATTCGTAGACGCTTTACTCTTGATGAGAAAGACCTCATTAGGCTTGGACCTGCAGTCCGTGTTGGTCCAACCTTCTCCTTACCTTCCAGGTGAGGCTTGCGAAACATTTTTAGCGAATCAAAGAACTCGTTAAGCTGAGAGCCTTATCTAAGATTACATGCCCACATCCGAGGACCTACAGAGAATCATCAATGCCTCCGGCTTTCTTTTTCAGCTGCGGGTTGAGAGTGAAGTTCGAGCGACCAAAAGCGTTCATCAGTGGGAGGTGCTTGCTAGAGAACATCCATGGCGGCAGGCTGAAACAGGAAAGAGCGGTTACATAGACCTTGTGCTAGATAGTGCGCAAACCAGAAGAGGAGGCGGTGGGCAAATCAGATTAGTCATTGAGTGCAAGCGCACGTCCGGGGATGCCACTTGGGTCTTTCTTGTCCCCTTCGACTCAGCTAGGCATTTGTCGGTACGTGCCATGTGGGCTACATCGCCAAAATCAGAGACGTACAAGTCTGGATGGTTTGACCTGAATGCTAATCCAGCATCCTATGTGAGTGAGTTTTGCGCTGTAAGAGGAGCTGGTGAAGGTCAGGCACCGATGCTTGAACGTATTTGTCAGAATCTCCTAGAGTCGACCGACAACCTCGCTCTTGAAGAAATTCATCTTTACGACGCGCAAGGAAAAAGGTTTATATACGTGCCCGTGATAGTTACCAACGCAGACGTTCAAGTCTGTAAGTTTCGCTCCGAAGAAGTCTCGCTTGAGGATGGCAGACTCGAAGGAGGTGTGTTTGAAAGCGTGCCATTTATTCGCTTTCACAAAAGTCTCGCGACCTCGTTGAATCCAAATCGTTTTTTCTCAACTATACCAGCGACTAACAGGAACAAGATGCGTACGGTAATCGTTGTAAAGGCTAGCTATTTGTCGAAGTTGTTAGAAGAGTGGGAATTCAACGATGTCATCCACTCTTGGGCTTGATTTTTGGTTAGTTCATCGCAGTAGTTACCTGGCAGTGAGGACATCCAAGAGAAATTAGTTTAAGCGAACTCACACGCCCAAAGTGTATCTCATAAGAATTCTCGTCATATTCTTGAAGAAGCTAGCAAAAGTCCTTCTTGTTAAGTTACGGATTCGTCGCATGCCGTCCTCGATTAGTCAGTTTCAGTTTTCACTTCTGCCATGGTTTCCGAAGACCATCGACTTCAAAGTCAACAGAGTTCACTTCTTCAACTTCGCCGCGTTTAAGGATAAACACATACCCTCTGCGCAACTGAGAACAAGGATTGAGGAGTATTGTGCGCTCTACGTGGATGAGAGTTTGAAGCCGCTGGGATCCCCGACTTTAGCTGTTATTGACTCCGATTATGCATTTAACCAGTCGGAGGACCAACAGCTTATAGACCTCCAACGCTATGCATTGGCGATGATGTTTTGCAGTATCGGCGGGGAACGGGAGATTTCGATATGCGTCAGCGAGCAGTTTACGCTGTTACATCAGAACTTCACGTTGACTGAGGATGCTATAGCCTTCACCACTGGTAGCTTCTACCATGTGACGAACTGGCGAAGCCTACCAACGACTCGGCTTGTTAGACCAGGTTATGTGCCTAATGAGACCATTCTCTATCAGTGGGATATGAAGCTGATGGAGGGGTTAGCAAACATGATTGATTCCCATGACCCAGAAGATGAAAAAGTCTTCGAAGCACTCCGTTGGGTCCGATATGCATTTCTTAATGCTGACGGCTACAGTTATGAGAGCCGCGTGGTAATGATGGCTACAGCCTTCGAAATATTTTTTGATTTGCCTCGATTTGGTAAAGAGGAGGAGTTTGCACGCCGTCTTGAATTGTTATTGCAGGTGGACAAGATGGGACATCTCCCGACGAGGAAACCTAACGCCCGAGGTGCGCTGAAGAGCAGCACAATTTACGGTTGGTGGGCTAGGGACTTCTATAGCTTGCGCTCGAAGATTGTGCACCAAGGGATAGTTGCCAAGAATGACCTTGTGAACGCCAAAGGCACGCAGTATCTCTTGTTAGCTGTGAAAATGCTGAGGTTCTGCTTGTATAGACTTCTTGAGGAGAGAGGATACCTCGTCTTTAAGACCCTAAAGGGAAAACGCTTTGGGGCGTTTGCTGGCTTTTCATACGAAAGGCATAGAGCTGAGAGGGGCTTGCGGGATATTGAAAAAGTTCTTTCGTAATCGAGAGCCCACGGTCAGTTGGAGATTGCCTTATAACCGAGATTTGACTTGTGCAAGCAGAAAATAATTGTCGCGACGTCTGTCCAAGACCATTTGGGCATTTACCTTCCAGCCGAGATTTACAAAAAGTTTTATGAGGTACGCGTGACACCTCCCCTCGCTAACACCCTGCCCCCCGTTTCTAAGGAGTGCCCGGGGGTATGGCATGGACCAAGAGCGAAGCCAATACGAAATAGGTTGTTGACAGGTTGAACTTCCGAACCTATATTGCGTTGACCCACTGGCTTCGAGTTTGAAGTTACTTAACTCACGAGATAAGTTCTTTGGTTCCAGTGATAGAAGCCGGGATAGCTCAGTCGGTAGAGCAACTGGCTTTTAACCAGTGGGTCGCAGGTTCGAGTCCTGCTCGGCTCAATTCCGTTACCCAACTAACTCACGAGATGTCGTAGCTCACCAGGTGACGAAGCCCATGCCTAAAAAACAAAACACCGGACTTAGTGTGAAGGCCTATCGGGGCGACGCCAAAACGCTTTTGGCGTTCAACCTGCCCAAAGCGAATACCAAGAACCTCGCGGGTTTTACAATTGAAGTCGCGCCAAAGGGCCAGCAATCTTATTTTCTGCAAAACAACCTGCGCTTCGAAGATCCTTCTAAGCACGCGCAGGACGCGAAGCAGCCGGCAAACTCATCCTTCAACGCCCCCATCCATAAGTTCAGGTGGTTGCACGTGCCGGGTTCACTGCAACAAGGCACTCAGCCACTCTTTGGCTCCTATACGTATACGGTTACGCCCAGGTATTTCGATGGCAAAGGTTCATTGCAACCGATTGATGCGAAACTGAGTCAGGCTGCCACGGTAACGGTCGCACCTTTTGTGAAAGGCAAAATGGAGACGGGCTTCACTCGCGGCTTCGTGCAGTCGCAGGCATTCGTGCACCACTTTGGACCTAAAGCCGCCTTTCGTCCCAAAGGTAACGAGTTGCTCTTCGATACTTCGCAAGTGGCCGGCAAAAGCCCTGAAGGCAAGGACTACACCTTTGCCGAGCAGTATGAGTGGTTAGGCTTCACAGCGCGCGACAAAGTGTTTGAAGTTGCCAACGAGGTGTTGCAGAACAAGAAACTGCGGCTTGATATGTTTGCCTACGATCTAAACGAGCCGGATGTACTGAAGATCTTGTTGGAGTTGGCCAAGCAAGGTCGCATTCGCATGATTCTTGACAATGCGCCGCTGCATCATGATGCAAAGTCTTCTAAGCCAGAAGACCAGTTTGAGGGGCTTTTTACCAAGGCGGCCAAGGCTCCTGCTGAAATCATTAGAGGAAAGTTTGGCCGCTTCGCGCACGACAAAGAACTTATCGTCTCGCAGGGCGACAAAGCCATAAAAGTCCTAACCGGTTCAACGAACTTCTCGGTAACTGGACTATATGTAAACTCAAACCATGTTCTGGTTTTCACCGATCCCACCATCGCCGCCACCTATGCGCAGGTTTTTCAAACCGCATGGGAAGGCAAAGCAAGCCTGAAGTTTAACCAGACTCCGGAAGCAGCAAAGGTATTCTCCTTTGTTTTGGGTCAAACAAAAATTGAAGTCACCTATTCGCCTCACCCGAAGGCTGATGCCGAGAAAAACCTGGACAATATGGTGGCGCGCATCGAGCAGGAAGAAAAGCAAAAGAATGGCAGCGTGCTCTTCGCCGTTATGGGGCTGGATTCAGGTACCGGGCCGGTCTTACCTGCACTCAAGAATATTCACTCGGATCAAAACATATTCAGCTACGGCATCTCTGACACGCCTGGTGGTATTTTTCTCTATAAGCCCGGCAAGAAAACCGGGTCACTGGTCTCGGGCAAACCCACTGCGAGTAAACTGCCGCCTCCCTTCGATCAAGTTCCCGGCTTAGGCCTCGGCCACCAGGTTCACCATAAGTTCATCGTGTGTGGCTTTAACGGAAAGAACCCCGTCGTCTACTGCGGGTCATCTAATCTGGCACTGGCAGGTGAGCAGGTTAACGGGGACAATCTGATCGCAATTCATGATGGCGACATCGCCACGGTTTTCGCTATTGAAGCGCTGGCCTTGGTCGATCACTTTGATTTCCTCGACCGGAGCTCGAGCAAAGCCAAAGTCGCGCCGGCCAAGATCAAGACTGCCTCCCAGGAACAACAAGCGGTAAATGCGGGCTGGTTTTTGTCGACGACGGATGCCTGGGTCGCCCCTTATTACAATGCTGACGATCTGCATAACACGGATCGCTTGTTGTTTGGTAGTTAGGAAGGCCTAAAGGTTCATATAACCAGTGGGTCGCCGGTTCGAGTCCTGCTCGGCTCAATTCCCTTTCCCATCCCCAGCGAATAACCGCACTGCCACGGTCCACACTCTGTTCGTTCCCTCGTGGTTTTGTCGATCAGAACCGATCTGAGAAAATAAATCCTCGAAGCTATCCCGGAAGAAGATCATCGTAGACAGTGGTTACTAACAAAAACAAAACTGCACTCGTGATTGGCCATCCCGGTCACGAGCTACGCGTCTTCCGTTGGCTCGAAATCGCGAAACCCGATGTCTTCATAATCACAGATGGATCGGGACGGTCGGGTGACTCGCGCCTGGCGTCTACCTCACGACTCTTGCCGCAAACTGGTTGTAAAGAGGGGACCTTCTACGGTGACCTAAGCGACGCGGCGGCGTATGCAGCAATTCTCAATCATGAGTTTGAGGTATTCATTGTTTTAGCGCGGAAGTTGGCTGAGCATCTGATCGCGCGAGAGATAACCTGTGTGGCCGGGGATGCTTGGGAAGGTTATAACCCGGTTCACGACACGTGCCGGGCCATCATCAACACCGCAGTCGAGATTGCCGCCCGGGCGAATCATCGCGTCCTGAATCTTTCTTTTCCGCTTATCGGCCCGCCCGAGGCCTGCCCAAACGGCAACTGCGACGATGCTGTTCATCCGGAGTTGGACGACGCGGCGTTCGCCCGAAAACTTGCGGCAGCTCGCGCTTATTCCGAACTTGAGTCAGAAGTTAATGAGGCAATAAGTCAGAACCAGATCGAGGCGTTCCGTATTGAGTGTTTACGACCAGTCGCGGCCGGGCCAGCCAATACGGAGCTAAACGAGAAGCCATACTATGAATTGTACGGCGAGAGAAAAGTCGCGTCAGGCCACTACTCCCAAGTGATTCGCTACCGCGAGCATTTTGTGCCGTTAGCCGCAGCGCTCTGGCAAACCGCTGTGCGCAGAAACTAAGTGGGTTTACGAATTCTGAGTACAACCCAACTGCTGGAAGCTTAATGTGATACTCCTACTTGTCGCGCCAGCAAAATGTGTTCGCGTGTTTGCGTTGGCTGCGGATTCGCGGCGAGTTTGACGCAAACACCCATTCGCAGATCTGTATTCTCCCAACAACTCATTTCGTCAGTGGCGTGGTCAGCTGAGGCCTTCGCTTTGACAAGTTCCGGTACGCGGATTGGCGCCACTGAAGCGCTCTTTGGACATACGACTACCGCCATCCAGGAACCGTCTTTCAGGAGCAACTCGCCGTACTCTGCATCCTTCGCTTCACAAGCCACTGTCGCAGCCTGCGCCTGCGTGCGATCGACGATAGCAAACATTCGGTGGCGGACTTGTCTGTTAGTGCTAACGCCGGACACCTGCCCAGCCTTGATGGTCGTATTCAATTCGGTTGCCGGGCCCCCGGCGGCGCTCTTCACACTCGCAGTAATCGTCAGCGTTTGTTGCTCCTGACGAGCTGCCCTGGAATTCGATGCGTTAACGGCCGGCCAAGCGATTGCGGCCACAATTGCAATGGTCAACGAAGTAAACGCGAACGCAAATCTGAATGTCTTCATCAAAGTGATTCCTTTCTCTTTTGCGAATGCCCGACGACCAGGCTCAAGAAGTTAAGAGCTCCAAATCTAGTTTACGTTTTTCACGAGGCGGCGAGCTAAAGATTGAACTAGCCTCCCGAAAAGTCGCTGGCGAAACTTCGTCTCTTTGTAACCTCGGTGTTCTCTGTGCGTCTGTGCTGGTTCTTTCCCACAAATACTAACCACGGAGACACAGAGAACACCGAGGTGGCGCAGAGATGTCGACCCACTTTTCGGGCCAGCCGCTTGAACTCTGAACTACGGCTCTACATGGCTACCAAATAAGGCGGATTGTCGCTGCAAAAAGTATCACTCTTTTTCATTCCCGGCCTTTAAGCCTACGGCGCGACCAACATACCTTGTCAAATTGATTTCGAAAACTCAGAATAGCCGCCTATGGAAAACAACGCTCATCCTACATTTGGCAATGGCAAAATCTGCTACATCGAGATTCCCACAAACAATGTCGCAACTTCTGCAAGGTTTTATCAGAAAGTTTTTGGCTGGCAGACCAGAACTCGCGGCGACGGTTCAGTTGCCTTTGACGACGCCGTAGGTGAAGTAAGCGGCACCTGGAAACTCGGCCGCAAACCAATGACCGAGGTCGGTTTGTTGATCTACGTAATGGTCGACAGTGTTGCGGCTACAGTTGATGCGGTGGTTGCGAATGGCGGAACGATCACGCAACCAGTCGGCGGCGATGCGCCCGAGATCACAGCGAGATTTACCGATCCGGCAGGAAATGTTCTGGGGCTTTATCAGCAACCAGCCTGAGCCGAAATCGATTTTTGTGAACACCAGGGCC
This sequence comes from Pyrinomonadaceae bacterium, assembly GCA_035472495.1. Classification (GTDB taxonomy): domain Bacteria; phylum Acidobacteriota; class Blastocatellia; order Pyrinomonadales; family Pyrinomonadaceae; genus PSRF01. The sequence continues at coordinate 698,008 of DATIPD010000016.1, forward strand.
CCGATCATGATTACCGGCGCGCGAGACGTCGATCGGCAGACTGCGCGCGCAGTGTTCGAGCTTCACCTTACTTCATTCTTGAACCACGGTCGCACGTGGATTCTTGGCGGAGCCCGCGGTGTGGACCAGTGGGCGATGGAATGGTTGCTGGAGCAAAACGAAATTTGTTGGATCGTGGTTCCGTATACCAGAGCCCGGCAGCCAAAGTGGTTGCATCCGTGGTTTGAACAAATTGATAGAGTGGTCGAGCTGCAACTCCCAAAGCGCAAGACTGCCTACGCCATTAGAAACCGTCACATGATTGATCTGTCCGGGATCGTCTTTGGCTTCTGGTCAGGTAAAGGTGGCGGGACCATCAAGATATTGAGGTACGCGTTGCGACAGCCGAAGGAAGTTCACGCGATCCCAGTCTAAGGATCCAAAGCCGGCTTAGCAGCCCTCGCGGACGGCAAAACGTTGACCTGAATTTGCATCCGGAGTAAAAAGACTCTGCTCTAAGAATTCGATTTTCAGGAGGCGCACAATGGGTAGAAAAATTCTTTTCCTGGCAGCAATCGCCATCTTTAGCTTTGAAGGTTTCGTATTCGCTCAGAACAGCAACAGCAGTACTACCATGTCTGCAAACATGAACATGAGTGCCGGCAGCACACACAGTCGTCGCCGGAGTCGCCGTCGCCGCCGCCATCGTCGTCACTCGACCACTCCAAACAGGAACGCCAACGAATAGGAATAGAAACTGCAACAACTAAGATTCAAAGGCGACGCTTCAGGCAGCGTCGCCTTTGTGTTGAGGCGCGGCCACATCGCTCCAGCTTCGCCTAGCCAGGCTGAACACAATGACTTCGTGTTTTTTGAGTAAGGAGTTGCTCGTCGATTTGTATTGCTAACGAATGGCTCGCTGATCTACCTTCTCCGCCTGACCACTGCGACTTTTGCCCTTATGACAGACACAACCACGAGCGACTCGCCGGTAGAAAAGCTTGATGAGCCGCGACTGTTGGGCCTACGCCGGCATGAGCTAGGGATGCTCGGCATCGTTGTTTGCATTAAAGCGCTGCTATTTCTTTTTGCGGCCCAGGCGTTCCAGGTCCTACAGAATGAACGCATCAACGGCCTCTACCGTGGTTTTGAACTTTGGAATCGGTGGGACTCGCTTAACTACCAAAAGCTCGCTCAGTTTGGTTACAGCGCCAGCGGCGAATTGCAACCGCTGCTGGTGTTTTACCCGCTCTATCCGTGGACTGTCAGGGCAGTTTCCTATGTCACGCAGGATTACCTGATCAGCGCCTTCCTGGTTTCGACGATCGCTTCACTCGTTACCGCGATCGTGTTACTGCGCTTAGTTGAACTCGACTTCTCAAAACAAGTCGCGCAACGCGCCGTCTGGTTTCTTTTTATTTTTCCTACCAGTTACTTCCTGCATATTGGTTACACCGAAAGTTTGTTTCTGATGCTCGCGCTCAGCTGCATCTACTCCGCCCGCAAAAAACGCTGGTTGCTGGCCGCGTTGTTTGGCGCATTGACTTGCCTGACTCGCGCGAATGGCCTCGTGCTGGGGCCGGTGTTGGTTGCGGAGGCGGCTTATCAGTACTGGACTACGCGCCGTTGGAATTGGCAGTGGCTGTACATTCCCCTGATGGCCCTGGGATTTGGCGGCTATCTCCTGCTTAACAAGCACGTCACCGGCGACTTCTTCGCCTTTACGTCGCTGATGCAGCGCTTCTTTTTTAAGTCGCTGGCGTCGCCGTTAACCGGAATCGACAACGCTTTAGGATCGTTGACGCGAAGTCCATCCGAAGCGGAAATGATCGGGGTGCAGGAAGTTTTCTTCATCTTCCTCGGTTTGGTGTGCTCGGTTATCAGTTGGTTCAAGCTGCGACCGTCGTACAGTGTTTGGATAGCGGGTAACTGGTTGCTATTCGTTTCCGTCACTTTTGTTTTGAGTGTCCCGCGTTACACGCTCACGATGTTTCCCATTTACATTCTCTTCTCTATGCTCGCGTCGAAGCGTGTGTGGCTGGCCATCATTTCAGTCTGGTCAATTATCTACCTCGCGTTTTTTTCCAGCGTGTTTGCCTGGGGCCACTGGGCGTTCTGACCTGCGATTCTTTCCGGCATTCAGCTTGCTCCTTTCTCCGCAATAAGAAAATTCGCACCAGGTCGAACGATAGCTGAACAACTCCGGAGTTCGTCTGTACGATTGTGGAGCAAAGAGAAATGCCTATTCAAAGTCCTGACTTGCACGGCAGCACGCCTGATCACTCAACAGCAGCGCTTCTGCTCATCGACGTTATCAACGATTTTGAGTTCGAGAATGGCGAGCAACTTCTTGAACGCGCTCTGCCGGTTGGCAAGCAAATCGCGAAGCTTAAGGCGTCAGCCAAACGAGCGCGAATCCCGGTGATTTATGTCAACGACAACTTTGGCAAATGGCAGTCTGATCTGAACAAGATTGTGGCCCATTGCCTGGAAGACGGAGTGCGCGGAGAGCCCTTCGTCAAACTGGTGCTGCCGGATGAAAATGACTACTTCGTTTTGAAACCGAAACATTCAGGCTTCTATTGCACCAGTCTGGAATTGGTGTTGCAGCATGTGGGCGCGACGACTCTAATTCTCGCCGGAATCGCCGGCAACAATTGCGTCCTCTTCACTGCGAATGACGCTTACATGCGCGACTTCAAGTTACTTGTGCCGGCTGACTGTGTGGCTTCAGAAACTGAACCAGAAAATCAATCCGCGCTGAAACAAATGGAAAAAGTTCTGAAAGCAGATGTCCGCCAATCCAATGAACTGGAACTCGAAGGCCTTGCGCAGGCTACTCACAGTTGAGGGATGGTTAGCCAGGAAGGTTGAACCTGAACCACTCGTCAGCGGAGCGAGTGCCTTTCTGCCGTTGATCACCGGGCCAAGGCCGCGGTGTTAATGAGACGCTAGTGAGTTTTGGAATCAAAGACCTAAGCCCAAAGACCAAAGGCCGAATTCTTATTGCTTCGCGCTTTCGTAGTTTGGCTGGCCCTTGTCGCGATAAATAAGTTTGGGTTTGCTCGTCTCTTCGCCCTTTGCCGGCCCGTAGACCATTTCGAAAGAATAAATATTGCCACTCTGATCCTTGCGATACGCGATCGCTTTGTTGCGCTCTTCCTCGGCCTCCGCGCGCGTTGCATAATTCGCGTACGACGATTCGCCGTTGAGTCTCACATCCTCCTCGCCGTAGTCGATCGCAATGCCGCGTTTCTCTGCCGGGTCCATTACGTTCTTGCTGAAGTAAGGAATAATTCGCTGCTTGACCAACGAGTACGTAGGCACATCATCGGGCTGCACAAGCACGTTGGAAATGTACCAACGTCGCTCCTCGGGATTCTCGTCGCTGGTCTCCACTCCCACCTTATGAACTGTGGTTTCGATCTCGATAAAGTGCCACGCGGTTTGTCTGGCCGGGCAGGACTTGCCTGAACCCGCATCGTGAGCAACAAGCAAGACCAGCACGGAAGCAACAATCGCAACCAGAAACAGTTTGCGTTTCGAAAACATGACGTTCCTCCGCTGTCAAAAGAAACTCAAAGTGAATCGAACATTATTTCGTCAACGTAACACCAACCCCACTCCTCACCCGGCTCGAAAGATTTGATGACTGGATGATTACTTGAATGGAAGTGACTGGTTGCATGCTTGTGTGGTGACGAGTCACAACATCCGACGTGACCACAAGTCATACAAAGACGAAGATGTAGCCAGCGCGCACCGATGCGGATGCAGTCTTCACAACCGTTGGAACTGGGCTCGACGGCCGAGATCTGGTTAAGATGTGAACATTCAATCGGCATTCCATTCATATCAATGTCTCACCCTCCTGGTGAGTGCAAGCTCTTTAGAGTAGCCACGATCTGGGGATCGTTGACCAAAAATGCCTCAAACGTCGGTGTCGGTGTACTGTGAACAAAATTCGGGAATGGGTTCGCGTCCGAGATGCCGCCAAAGATATCGATGTGGTCCTGCTGAATCGCACCGCCAGTATCCGCGGCAAAGAAGTAGCCATCATGCTGAACGGTTTGTCCGTTTGGCAAAGTGATGTTCCGACCGCGCGCAGCCGGAATAAACACAACAGACCCGATCGGAATTCTAGACTTGTCTACCGCGATTGATCGGAACGGAACCAGAATCATGTTTTGGGCGCCGTCGCCAAAGGGTCCACGCGCTTGCTGGTAACGACTCTTCCCAATGGCTTGCAGATTGATACTGGGATTGTGAATCACTCCAGAGCAATCAACCTGCAGGCTCGAGCCACGACCGGCGAAGTTAAAGACTTTGCCAGCGCCGTTCGGCTGCCGGACTCGAATCGTTCCTTCTATTGCGCCCAGGCACCAGTTCTTCGTTGAGAGCGTTGCGCCTAAACTCCCGCCCGACATATCCAACAACGGTTGGCCGCCTGAAGATGAGTCGGCAGTGAAAACAAAGTAATGCGTCGCCCACAGCATCTTTGGGTTTGTCAGTTGTGCGGGTTCAGGTAAGTCAAACCCGTCTACACCGGCGTTCCCGTTCCCTCCTGACGATCCGCCGCCGATGACGCTGATCAATGAACTGAGTTGCTGGGCCCACCGATTTAGATCGAAGTTTTGGGGATCGTCATGTTGATTCTTATAGCCGAGATCAATTGGTGAGTGATACGCCGGAATCAGCCACTTGCCCGAGCGCACGCTGGCCACAATGTAGAGAAGCGCCAGACGCTCCAGCTGACGATCAGTGAAGCCAGGGCTTGGAGCGATCCCGTCGTTGTCAAAACTAACCGAGTGATCGCGAATCCGAGGTTGGACATTTTCAATGTGTATGAACGCCGACCTTTGTGAAGAGTGACACGAGCCAAATTTTGTTCCGGGAGGCGGAGCAGACGATTCGAACACGACTGCCGTTGCAGATTTGCCGAGACGATTGACATAGACGTGACAGATCTTCTGGTTCGCAGCACGTTGCTGCACTTTATTCGGTGAAAAAGTATCCTCGTTTATGTTCTCAGGAAATTCAGTCCGCCCGGCGAGAAAATCGCTGGTGTCGTGAATCACAAAATACTTGGGCTTGGTTAAGGCAATAGACAGGGCGCCACCGACGTCGGCTTCCGAAACGCCCTTGCTTGCCAGAAACGCCTGCAGCTGATCGATTGTCAGTGTCGGGCTGGTGGGTTGACCTATCAAATTATCGAGCGGCGCCGGTAAAGACGTTAATGGCTCACCGAGGTTGGCAAACTTCTTAACCGGACGAAGCAAACACCTGGCTTGCTGTAAAGGGGTGGCGGACAAATCACAACGTCCAGGGAGTGACTGAAAACTGCTGCAGACTCCCTGAGCGATCGCGAGACTAGAGAAAGCTAATAAGAGTGAACCGACTTTTATGAGGGATCTCATCATCTGTCTCCTTTGAGGTTTGTGAGAAAAGAGGTTTCCAAATTGCTCAATACTTCGAGCAGCGAACTGGGGTGGGAAAATATTAGAAAGTCCGGACTAAGTCAACCTTTCGGCGTTACCCAAACGGCTCTTCAATCGACGGGCTCTGCGGCGTGAAAAACTTCGCGCCTTCAGCAGTTATGTAGAGACAATCTTCCAGGCGAATGCCAAACTCACCATAGATCACGATCGTCGGCTCATCGCTAAAACACATTCCCGGTTGAATTGGAGTTTTGTTGCCTTTTACAAAGTTGGTCCACTCGTGACCGTCGAGACCGATGCCGTGACCGGTGCGATGCGGCAACCCCGGCACTTTGTAACCAGGACCAAAACCCGCGTCAGTGATCACCTTGCGCGCCGCCGCGTCAACCGCTTCACACGGCGCGCCAATTCTCGCCGCGGCAAAACCCGCGTCCTGCGACCGACGCTCGAGGTTCCAAATTTCTCGCATCCGCGGCGTAGGTTTGCCGAACACGAACATCCGAGTGATATCTGATTGATAGCCCTCAACACTACAACCGCCGTCCATCAAAACGATGTCGTCTTCTTTCAGTTTTTGTGGCGTGCTGCTGCCGTGTGGAAACGCAGTGTATTTGCCGAAGCTGCAGAACACTCCACCCTGCACGCCGAGCGTTCTAAAAGCCGCCGCGCAGTTACCGGAAAACTCATCCTGCGTCATACCCTCCCGCGCGCTTTCGATCGTCGCGCGATAAGCCGCAATCGTGATGTCGTTAGCCTTTTGCATCAACCCGAGTTCAGCGGCCGATTTATACATGCGGCAGCCGGCAGTGATCGGCGTCGCGCTCACAAACTGCAACGCCGGCGCCGCCTTGCGAATTCCGTCATACAAAAAGAACCTGACGCGCTCTTCGATGCCAATGCGGCCGGCACGAATTCCGCGATCACGAAAGATTTCCGCAACGCGTTGATAAGGACTTTCGTCTTCTTCCCAGGTGCGAATGTCACGGCCCATCGTGATCAGTTCGCGCGCGCGTTCTTCTTCAAACTTAGGACAGACCCAGCCGATCTCGCCGCGCACGGGAATTATCACTGCCAGCATTCGTTCGCTGGTGCCCCAGCGCATGCCGGTGTAATAAAACATGCTTGAACCCGGCTCGATGTAAATCGCGTCGATGTGGTTGTCGCGCATCAGCCGGCGGGCTTTTTCAATTCGCCTGCGACGTTCGTCCAGTGAAATAGGAACAACGTCGTCAGTCATCCGACGGAGCTTGCGGATTGCCGCAGGCAGCTCGCGTTGTTGCAAAGCTTCGCCAGCTTCCGACTCTTCGCTTCCAAAAGCAGCCGAAGCGCCGCCGAGCAGTCCAGCGCCGGCGAGGCCGGCGGATAGACGGAGAAAGTCTCTTCTATCGGTACACATGATTTCGTTTTGTTTCGGGTTCAGGCTGTAATGTCTGCGCGCAATGCTAACCGACGACACGTCAATGTCAAAACAAATGTGCCCGCCAGTACGTTCTCTCAGGTAACTGAGAAGTCTTGAGATTTCACATATGGAGGAATTGCAGGCCCGTGATTCTGATCTAGGAGGACTCTTGTGGTAAATTTGTCGCCCGAAAGCAAAACCTTCGATGAGCTGAGATGGAGAGTTACTAGATGACAGACGACAATAAAGCACCTGAGATTTCATTTTTGGTTCGAGTTAAACCTGGGCGAGCGGGAACGAATCCTGAAGAACCGGATTGGGAAGTTTGTGAACTCGAGAACGGCGAAATAAAGAACAACGCCGATATCTACGACAACATGACCCAAGCCGAGGCAAATCAGATTGCCGGCATGTGGAGATCGAAAAAAGAAGAGGCCGAAACCAGTCCGGCTGAGTAGTTTTCGTTTGCGGTTGTTCGTATCTTTTCGTGATGGCTCGTTCGTGTCAGTTCGTAGTTACGCTTTTTAAGCGAAAAAACGAAACCACTAACGGAGATCAAAACAAAACCAAGACCCACGAAAGTAACTGAACGCCTCAGCTCAGTACAAATTCTTTAAGCCGCCAGTTTTGTCCTGCCGCCACCACCGCACCCACGTAACCTGACGGAACATCAATCGCCTTCATCGACCAACGCTTTACCTCTTCCGGCTCAACCTGATTGCCAAGCAAGGCAGCTGCTTCACTCGCAGCAAACGACACTTCAAATTCGCTCAAGGGCATAGAAAGTCCTTCGCCGCGCGCTTTGATATAGGCTTCTTTGCGCGTCCAGCAGTTGAAAAACCCCTGTCGTCTTAATTCAACCGGCAACGACCTCAGTCTGCGGGCTTCACCCGGTGAGAAAAATCGTTCGGCCAACTGCTCTTCTGCGACGTCATCACGCATGAACTCGAGATCGACTCCGACGGCGCGTTGTCGTGTAACCGCATAAAGCGCGAAACCGTTTGAGTGAGCGAGATTGAAGGTCAACCAGTCGCTTTGCTCTGCAGTCAGCGAAGGTTTTCCCATTCTTCCGTATTCAAACTTTAATTCGGCCGCGTTGCTTCCCAGATAAGAAGTCAGCAATCGTCTAAGCAGACCGCGCGCAACGATGAAGTGGTTTCGATCCTTGTCGAAGTGAAAACGGTCCGCTCGTGCGAGTTCATCTTCGGCCAGCAGCGAACGCAAACTCTCCGGGCCGAAGGCGTCGAGGTTGGCAAGCCACACGTGGACTTCGTCCGCTGGTAACTCGAGTTGTGTTGCTGATGCTGCCGCCGGGCCGGCGGTTGAGATTGGTCTGGCACACTCGTCAGTACGTTCAATCAAATCACTGACATTATCTAACAGCATTTGCGGTGCGTGCCAAGCCTCGATTCGATTCCGCGATGCCCACAACCACTTTTCGTTTGCCGACAAAAGGCTTGCGACCATGCGCCGTCAGCATGTTGTCGAGCATCAAGAGGTCGCCTTCATTCCAGGGAAATACTACCGAGGCATTCGTGTAAGTTTCATTGATCTCATCAAGCATGGCCGGATCGATGGTGGAACCGTCAGCAAAGTAAACGTTGCGAGGCAGGTTTTGTTCGCCATAAGCCTTGAGTAACCATTCCCGAACTTCCAACGGTAGACGGGAAACGTGAAAGAGGTGTGCTTGATTGAACCAAACGGTTTCGCCCGTGCGCGGATGCGTTTCCACGACGTGCGCGGTTTGACGTGTGCGAAACTGATCGAGGCCGACCCATTCATAGTCCATTCCCGCTTTGCGACAGTACTCTTCTACCATCGCCTTGTTGTTCGTTTGAAAAGCCTCCTGCCAGGGAATGTCCAGTCCCGTTCCATAGTTGCGCACATACATCAAGCCTTTGCGCACGAAGCATTTGAGAATTTCAGCGGGCAGTTTTTCATAAACTTTGCGGCAGTCGGCAATCGGTGTTTCCCCGCCCTGTTCCGCAACTTGGACTGCGAAGAACGACAATTTCATCGGCCAATTGCGTGTGTAAGAGTTCTCATTGTGTAGCGGAATTGTTTGGTGCGCGGGATATTCAGTGGAGGAATAGATGCGGCCACTGACCACGTGTCGCGGCATCGAGCGGTAGGAGTAGTCCAGCAAAGGCCCACAAACAGTTTCGATCAGACGTTCGAACCTCGCCACGTTGGTGAGTTCGAATTCTCGAAACAGGATTGCACCATTGCGTAATAAGTACTCTTCAATGAATTCGGTGTTTGCCGCGGCCCATGCAACGAGATCGACGTTTTCTGCGGCAGGGCGAACGACCAGCGGCAGCGGACTTCCGGGGCGCAAATAACTGAGCGTGATCTCACGCCGGGCCAGATTGATTGCTGAACGATCGAATGTATGAGTGCTCATGCGCGACGCGAACTAATGATCTGAAATCGACTTAAAACAGTCCCACGCCGATGGTGAATCAATTTGATGTTCCAACCATCCGGGCGCGAGCCGACCTCTGCAATCTCTTCGTGATAGATAGAAACTGCCAAAACCGCTTCATTGCCAGAAGTTTCGAGATTGAAGCTCCTTGCGAACGCAACTTTTTTCTAAGTGGTTAGCGAATATACAGCGGCGAGTTTGACAGAGTGATAGTAAGGCCTCTTTGGTCAGCCGGAGCGAGACGCTGGTCCGTCCCCAGGTGTCCCATCACTGTGTATTGTCGAGCTGGAAGAGGCAGCACCGTCGCATGGGCCGAACTGGTGGTCCAGGCGGCAAGACGCAATTCATTACCCTTGCGAAAAACAAGCAAGTAATCGTCATCCGAATCCGCTGGCAAACGGCTCTCAAAGCGGTAACCGGAGAGGAAAGTCGTTAAAGTTTTTGCCGCGACATATGCCGGCTTGGGATCGTAAACAGGTTCGCGGTTCTCGTGATACGAATTTGAAACCGCGCCGAAGTGATGCTCGGCTTCACCTGGATCCAGACCATCGTCATGCCAGTCGTACCAAATCGAAAGCGTGATCCCGTTCGCGATGTTTGTTAGCCACGCACGCGCGAGCATCTCACCTTGTTTTTCTTCACTGAACCCACGCCAAACCGATGAATAACCCCACTCGCTGGCGATTACTGATATCTCCTTTGCCGGCGAATTCTTTGGCTTGTATATTTTAATTAGTTCGCGCAAGCGACAGTAGTCGCCGGCAGCGCTTTCCGGATCTGAGTGACGATAAGGATGAATTGAAACGGCCGACCAATACTCGAGCAGTCCCGCTTTGAAACAATCTTCGAGAAAATCAAAGTCGATTTCGGAAGTTGCCGGGCCGATTAGCTTCTCATCAGGGACCGACTTGCGCCAGGCGTGTCCAACCTCCAGCGCCAAAGCAATGTACTCTTGAACATTTGGTTCGGGTGGCCAGAACAACGAGTGGTTAGGCTCGTTGTACAACTCCCAGAGCACGCCGCGATTTTTGAAGTGAGTTGCTGCAGCTACTGCCCAGGCGGCGAATGCTTGCCGAGTTGCGTCAGTTCGCGGCGGCGCGCCGTTGTCGTAGAGCGGATTGCCGTAATCAAGAATGAACAGCGTGCGAATGCCGAACGGCTGTTGCGCCGCCAGCAGGCGGTCGTAAGCACTGAAGTCGTATTGCCCCTTCTCCTTTTCAGTTTCGTCCCACTTGAGATCCATTCTCACCCAGCGAAAGCCGCCGTCAGCAAGCATCCTCATTTCGCCCGCCCGCGGATCGGTAAAGTTGATATTTACGCCGAAGCCTTCCGGGATAGTGGTGGCGGTTGCAGCTGAGGGTGGCGCGAATTCGCAGGTTTTGTCTTGATAGCAACTAGACGATAGGAAAGAGAATGTCAGGAGAAGGACCAGAGAAATGGAACGAGCACTAAACATTAACGAGGTCGCCTTTTCGTGTCTTTTCGTGGTCTTCACTTAGTGTGGTTTAGTGGTTTAAGACCTCAGCCTCGACAGAAAAAGAAAATCCACGAAGTAACACGAACAGAAAACCGAAATCACACGAGAGTCCTCAAGTCATGTTGAATGCAATTATGTTGCTCCCTAAGGAGATACCAAAGAAGTCACTCCGCGCCGGCCAACGCATCCGCTGTTTGGCCTTTGGGTTGGGGCGAACGTCCTGAGCGGCGGGCCAGTTCCTGCCAAATTGCCGCCGGCCTAAAGCTCACCGGTATGTCATGCCAACGTGGACGCAAACATTCCCAGAGTGAAATCTTGCGGCGATGCAATAGCCAAAACAGCGACACCAAAAACATCGCGCTATACCCGAGGATTGACGATATCGCAGCGCCCTGAATTCCGCGGCGCGGCAACAGCGTCAACAACGAAACGACCATCACTATCGCCGCAGTGATCCTTGCGATCGCGCTCAGTCCCGGATGTCCCAACCCATTCAGTCCACTAATCACGATTGCCCCAGAACTCCAGACCACTGAAGCAAACATCAACAAGCGCAGCACGTTCGTTACCTCAACGAAATTTTGTCCGTAGGCGAAACGCAGAACGTGTGGCGCGGCAATCCAGAGCGGCACCAGCAGAATCAAATGGGCGCAGAGCGTCAAGCGCAAACTGCGCGTAACTACCAGCGTGGCTTCGTCAGCTTTTTTTGAGGCTGCGACTTCCGGCAGGAGCGCGTCTCCAACCGAACCGGCGAGTGTGCTGGTGATATCCGCTAGTCGCAGCGCGACAACGTAAAGTCCCAACGCAGTGCTGGAAGCCATTCCCACCAACATCATGAGATCCAAGCGCCAGTTGACGAACTCGGTGAGAATGCCTGGATAGTCGCGCACGCCATAACGAATCGTGGTGCGAAATTCGGAGAAGCTCGGACGCCACTTTGGCTTCAGCTCTCTCCAGACTGCGATCAGCGACACAATCAACGACGCTGTCAGCGAGACCAGCATGGTGTACGACGCGCTCGCAACCGTTAGTTGTCCGACCCACCACAGGGCGATATAAGTCACCAACTGCACACCAAAAAGAATCAACCTAAGCGCTCCTACCCAGGTGAACCGGCGGGCGCCTTCGAGTAACCCACGGAGCAGATCCGTCAACAAGTGGATCGGAATTACGAGCAAGTAGATGCGCGCGAGCCGCAGTACTTCCGGACTTCGCTCGCCAATCAGAGTGTGAATCATCAACTCTGCCAGGCCGAGCGCGATGAATCCCATTACCACGGTGTAAATGACGCCATTCGCAAACAGCGAGGACGTACAGTCCGGCCGCTTGGCAGTCCAGAAACGATAAGCCTGAGGCAGACCAACCTGCGCCACCATCGAAAAGATTGCCGGCCACATCAGCACGACCATCAAGTCGCCGCGACCGGCAGGACCGAGTGCCCAGGCACTGAGAAGGCTGGTGACGACGCCCGAACACAACATCAGCGCGTTCGTGCTAAAAACCAACTTTATGTTCCGTTTCAGCATTTGTTCCCCGGTGGATCCGACTTCGTGTTTCACGCTGCCAACTCGTCGAGTTTCGGCAGAGGACTCGCTTCTGTTTGCTTGCTCAATACCTGACGATAGAGTTCAAAAGTTTTCTCAGCGACCCGTTCCCACGAGTACTGTTCCACGCGAGCGAGTCCGGCGACCGCCAATTGCTCTCGCAGGTTTTCGTCTTCAAGTATTTGAGTCAACGCGCCGGCCAGCGCCCCCGCGTCGTCTTCAGGAACGATCAGACCTGCATCACCGACAACTTCCGGTATGGCGCCGCAAGTCGATCCAATTACGGGCACGCGGCTGGCCATCGCTTCGACGATCACGCGGCCAAATTGCTCGCGAATACGTTTGGTAGTAACTGTCGGTATTACCATCACATCGAGCTTGTGGAAGTACTCGGGCACATCCGCAAACTTGACTGCGCCGGTGAACTCAGCTCGATCAAGAATTCCATCTGCCGCCAGTTGCGCCGCTAACGCTTCACGCTCCGACCCATCGCCAACCACCAGCAGCCGCCACGATTTGTCTTTAACTTTCGCAAGTGCCGCAGCCAGAACATTCAAACCTTTTCCCGGCAACATGCGACCGACGTAACCGATGGTGATTGGCTCATCAGAAGATGTGCAGCCCTCTGGCTTGGGAATAAATGCTTCCGTGTCGACTCCGAAGGGAACAATCGGCGCCGCCTTGCGAAACCCTTTGGCGCGCAGCACCTCTACGACAGTTTCACTACAGGCGTAGGCGGCGCTCACCCGGCGGAAAGCCCTTTGCTCAAACCAGCAGAACGGAGGCGGATATTTGTGATGGATGTTCTGATTGACCTGCATTACAACGGGTACACCCGGCGCGAACCAACTGCACAATGTCAAAATCTCAGCGGCGGCAACGCTGTAAGGCTCGTGGCCCATATCGATCAAATGTGGTCTGTGTTCTCGCAACGCGGCGATGATCGGTCGTGGATCATAGGCGAACAAATTTATTTGTTTTGACAAAAAACTACGTGTCGGCCGCACTGGAAACAAATCGTCCGGCGCCGCCTCAACGTCCATCTCAGCTTCACGCCAGCGCTCCGTTGTGATCACCTCGAGTTTCACTTCCGGATGACACCGGGCGAGCGCACGCTCGCGTTGCCTAAGTTCCGGCGTCAAACTTGAGTGGGCTATTCGCAGAACCCGCATCTGCAATTCCTCCGTTTACTATTTCGCTCTTTCGTGTTGTGGCTGTAACCAGCCTTCGCTCTGCGTTGAGACACTTGTTTTCGCAATTGTAGAACCAGGTAAATGTCGCGCTTTCTCTGCCAGCACTTCGTCGAAAAGAGCCAGATACTGTTTCGCTATCTTGTTCCACGCATAATTCTTCGCAGTAGCCAGACCGTTATCACTCAAACGCTTGCGCAACTGGGGATCGCCCAACACCCGATCCAGTTTTGCGGCAATGTCGCCTGCTTCACGCCGAATGTGCAAACCATTATCACCATCGCGCAAATAGTCCTCGATCCCGCCGACCGGGCAAGCAAGCACCGGCAGCCCGGAAGCCATCGCCTCAATGCAAACGAGCGCGAAGGTCTCGTAGAGGGTCGGGAGCACAAACGCATCCGCGGCCGGATAGATGCTGGGTAGATCGCTCCGAGCTCCGGCAAAGATTACTCGGTCAGCTACGCCTAACTGCTCAGCAAGTCGTTTGAAAGGCGCAATCGAATCGCCGCCGACCACCAACAAGTAGGCTTGCGTCTTGAGCTCAGCCATTGCGCGAATCGCAAACTCCAGCCCCTTCAAGCGATATTGACTGCCGACGAAAAGCACCAGCGCGGCATCCTCAGGAATATTGAAATGCGCGCGAACTGCTTTCCGCGCACTCACGTTGCTGGGATCAAACCGCGACAGATTAATGCCATTCGGAATGGTGACGATGCGATCTTCCGGCACGTTGTAATGCTCTTTCAGCTGCGCACGCACCCGCTCCGAAATGGCGACGATGCGGCGATAGCGACCCCCGCGAAGCATCCACCAGTCGCGCCACGTTACCCACAAGTTGCTTGGATTGAGCAGCCATCCGTAGTAGCCGGCGCGTCTTTTTTCCACGAGCGATGCGCGATTGACGGCGTGCACTACACAAACGTCGCCAATCAAAGAATCGCCGTGACTGAGGATGACTTTAGTTCCCCGAGCGCGATAAGCACGCCAACTGGCAATCAGTGTGAACAGCGGAACGGCAATCAGGGCGGCAAGGTGACGCCAGCGTGCGCGCATGCCCCACGCGGTTAACCACGGCGCAACGTAAGTTACTCCCTGGCGATCTGGTTCAGTCGCGAGACTTGCAAACACGCGCGCGTCGTGCCCCAGCGCCAGCCACGCCCTCTGGAGCTCGTAGGCGACGCACTCACTTCCGCCACCGAGCCCAATTTCCAACGATACTTGTAGAATGAATGCTTCTTCCATGGATCTATTAATCGAATAAAAGTGCGCCGGTTTACGCGGCTTCTGCTTGTCGATCTGGTGCTCCAACCTTGACGTCTCTCGCGCGTACCCTTGCCTGCGATTTGTAAAACGTTTGCAGCTCCGTCAGGTAGCGTCTTAATGAAAAATTCGTGTTGACTACTTCAGTCGCGCGTTCTGTGATTCGCTCGCGCAGTTCCTCGCGAAGACAAAGATGCACGATCTGGTTCGCCATTTCTGACTCGTCGTTTGGTTGCACCAGCCAACCACTCTCGCCGTGAACAATGATTTCCGGTATACCGTCAACGGCCGTCGCCAGCACCGGTGTGCCGCAAGCCATCGCCTCCGGAATGACCAGGCCAAAAGGCTCGGCGGCAGAATTCACCACCAGCAGGTCAAGCGACTGCATGATCGCGGAAACGTCGCTGCGCGCTCCCAGGACGCGAACGTTGGTAGCAAGACCGAGTTCAGAAATAGTTTGTTTGAGCAGATCAAGGTATTCGTAGTCGCGATTGAATAACGGCGCGCCGACGATGAGCAATACAGAATTTGGAATTCGCGCATGAACTTTGGCAAAGGCGCGAACCAGCTCAAGCTGGCCCTTGCGCTTCGTTATCTGACCAACAATTCCCAACAGCAAGTCAGACTCGCGCAACCGGAGTTCTCTCTGCAGTGAGCGTTTGGCAGTTGTGCCGGGAACAAAAGCTTCTGTGTCGATGGCGTTGAGAATGACCTTCACTCGATCTCTCAGTAGCCATGAAAGTTTGCCGCGAAAGTTTTTTTCGACCGCTTGCGAGACCGCGATCATGCTGGTGCGTAACGACAGACTGGCAAAGACGCGAATCAAACTGCTCAAGGGATGTTGCGGCAGGAGATCGTGTAAGTGCCAAACAACGCGCGTGCGCAATCCGAGTGTAGCCGTCGTCGCGACCAAGCCGCCGCGAATGCTGTTCGCATGAAGCACGTCTGGTTTGAATTGTGCTACGCGCCGGCGAAGCTGTCGCATGACCGCCAGAAAAGATTTGAAGTAGCCGAACAGATCGAAAACCTTTGAAGTGAATCTCGCCTGCAGCGCGGGGATATTTTCCACCGGCACACCGAGCTCGCTAACCATTTCAGTTAATGGTCCTGACTCGGGACAAATCACCAGCGTTTCAAACGCATCACGATCGAGTCGCGCCAGGATCATCAACAAGACTCGTTCGGCGCCGCTGACCTGTCCGGTGTGGTTGTAAAAAAGAACCTTCATCCAGCGAGTACCGATTCCTCTGAATTTGGTTTGCCTGTTTGTCGCTTGCGAACTTCGGCGAACCGGTGCCACTTCGCTTTAGTCAACGCATAAAACCCTGACGACTTGAGGACAAACCTGGCGAGGTTGTCTTTGCGTCCCAACGGCACTCGCCGACGCGAGTGATTGCCATTAGTTCCCTTCCAAACCGACCACGAGGCGCGATACCCAGCTTCATGGCTGAGTTGCTCGAGTTCCGGCGTGCATTCACCGTAAGGCCACGCCAGCAGGTCAACGCTCTTGCCGATGACATCGGCGAGCAGACGTCGAGATTCAACTAACTCGAAACGCGCAGCAGCGGGTGACAACTGGTTGAAGTGGCGATGCCACAGACCGTGAGCGCCGATAGTGACCAACTCGTGGCGTGAAATCTCGCGCAACTCATCGGCCGACAAATATCCATCACGACCTAGAAACCCGGCAGTGACGAAAAGCGTCATCGGCATCTGAAACCTTTCTAACAACGGCAACGCCACGGTCAGGTTGTCGCGAAACCCGTCATCGAAGGTCAGCGCAACCAGTCGCCTGCCGGATGAACCGCCGAGAGTCTTCTCCAACGCTACGACTTGACGCCAACGCTTGAGCCAGCGCAATTGCTGCTCAAACCGCTGCGGCGAGATGTCAGCATCCGCAAGCATTGGTTCAACCGGTGCGCTGATCGTGTGATAAACCAGAATTGAATGCATGAATGTCGCCGAACCTAGACTCTGTCGCACGCCAATCAGTTTCGACGTTTACAGTTCGTTCTTAGGAGTTAGTCCCTCAGAGCTTCATAAACGTCGAATAACACGCCGTTTTCAACGATAAAACCAACCAACTGAGCGGCATGGAAGCGCGGCGACAGGAACTACGACTGCCGATAGGGGTTCTCCCGATTCGGGGCGGGAAATAGTGTCGTATTAGGGGTTTATGAGTTCTGAGCTAGGAATCTAGTTTGACCGCTGCAATGGAGGTTAGCGACAGAAGTCTTCAGCTTCGAAACAAACACAATGTCCAGCACACTTGCCTCTACTTTTTCGATTCTCGACACGCCGGGCGCCCGCGCGCATCAGCGTGATGCAAAACTGAAAGCGCTTCGACCAACCACCGCGAATGCTGATCGCAAACCGGGCGTGATGAGCGTTCCGGATTTGATCGATACCTGCGCGGCGATCTCGCCCGAAGCGGTTGCTCTCTCGTCAAACGGCGTTGATGTCACGTACCGCCAGCTGAATGAGTCGGCTAATCAACTCGCGCATTACCTAATCTCGCTCGGCGTAGGTGACGAAACCCTGGTGGGCATCTGTCTCAATCGCTCGCTCGCGGGTGTCGTATCAGCGCTCGGCGTGTTGAAATCCGGTGGCGCATACTTACCGATTGATCCTGCCTATCCAACTGAGCGAATCGCCTTCATGCTGGATGACGCACAGCCCCGAGTGCTCATCACAACTTCGGCAGTTGCGAATCAACTTCCATCAGGCAACTGGCACGTCATCACGATCGATGATGGAAAACTAGTGGACGAAATCGAGGAGATCGTTAAGCAACCGAAAACGGCTCCAGTTTGCGAGATCAACTCGGAACAACTTGCCTATGTGATCTACACGTCAGGTTCAACGGGCCAACCCAAAGGCGTTTGCGTTACACACGCCAACCTAATGAATCTTGTTGCCTGGCATCAGGAAGCTTTCAACATCTCTCACGAGGACAAGGCGAGCTTACTCGCTGGAGTCGGTTTTGACGCAGCCGTTTGGGAAACGTGGCCTTACTTAACGATGGGGGCAAGCCTGCATCTGCCAGCTGAGTCGACGCGCCTCTCGCCTGAAATGCTTCGCGACTGGATCGTTGCGCAACAGATCACGGTTTGCTTTCTACCAACCGCGCTGGCCGAACCAATCATGCCGCTGGAGTGGCCAGCCGAAACTAAACTGCGAACGTTGCTGACCGGCGCCGAGACCCTGCGCCAGTTCCCCTCATCCCGACTGCCCTTCACTCTCGTTAACAATTACGGGCCGACAGAATGCACGGTGGTCGCAACCTCGGGCGTAATCGTTCCTGAAACATCGACCAGCACGTTGCCGCCAATTGGTCGAGGCATTAGCGGCCTGCAGATCCACATTCTCGATGAACAGATGCGGCCGGTTTCCGCAAACACGCCAGGACAAATCTATATAGGCGGCGCCGGCGTGGCTCGTGGGTACTTGAATCGTCCGGAATTATCCGCCGACAAGTTCGTGCCAAATCCGTTCGGAATGAACCCTTCCGAGCGTTTGTATCGAACTGGGGATCTCGCTCGCTATCTCCCGAATGGCGAGATTGCGTACGTCGGACGTGCTGACGAACAGATAAAGATCCTCGGTCATCGCATCGAGCCTAATGAAATTGTTGCCGTGTTAGACCGTCACGCAGGGGTGAAAGCCAGTCAGGTCGTGGCGCGTGAAGATGGCTGTCGCGCAAAACGTCTGGTGGCGTACGTGATACTAAACTCAGAGGGGACCACTTCAGCGATCGAACTGCGCAACTGCGTCGCGAAAGAACTGCCGCAGCATATGGTGCCGGTTGACTTCGTCGTCCTGGAAAGCTTTCCGCTAACACCAAACGGGAAAATCGATCGCGCTGCTCTTCCCGTTCCCAATGCCGGAAACACTTTGCGTGATGAGGTGTTTACTGGGCCGCGAACTTCGGTCGAGCAACGCATCGCCGCGATGCTCTCGACGCTTCTCGGCCTGGAAAAGGTCAGTGTCCGCGACAACTTCTTCATGTTGGGCGGTCACTCTTTGCTCGGCACTCAACTGATTTCGCAGATCCGCAGTGCTTTCAATGTCGAACTGGGCCTGCGAACACTTTTCGAGTCGCCGACGATTGAACAACTGTCCCTTGAAGTTGAGCGACTCGTCATAGCGCAGATCGAAGCGATGAGCGAAGAAGAAGTGAATCAAATGTTAGGGTGAGTCTGGGATGAAAGCGGGGGCAAGCCCGCCTTCCTCACCTGAGAGACTCCGATCCTTGAGCGGCGAATTTGAGGTTGAGAGGCATTCAGGAAAGTTTGTGAGTCAAGTTAGTTACGCTCGCGGTCAGGAAGGTGGGCTTGTCCCCGTTCTCAAAATTAGCAAATGACAAATAGTTTTTTCTAAGCAAAACCATGACCACAACCACACCAGTTCTGAGTCTCTACCAGCTTCTCGATCCCGAAGTGCTGGCCAATCCCTACCCATTGTACGCCCGCTTGCGCAGTGAAGCGCCCGTGCTCTGGGATCCGTACCTTCACGCCTGGGTCGTCACTCGCTATAGCGACGTCATCAAGGTCTTGCACCACTTCTCGGCAAATCGCACGCCGACGCCGGAACAGTTCGCGGCTATGGGGCTGGCCGAACTAAAGCCACTGGCGCAGGTGATGGTCAAACAAATGCTGTTCATGGATGCACCCGATCACACACGGCTACGCAGCCTCGCGTCAACCGCATTCACTCCGGCGCGCGTCGAAGCGCTGCGCTCGCATATCAGGGAGATCCTCGACAACTTGCTCGAGCCTTTGTTGAAGGCAGGCGAGATGGATGTAATCGCCGATCTAGCGGCGCCGCTTCCGGCGATTGTCACTGCGGAAATGATGGGCCTGCCAATTGCCGACGCAATTCAACTCAAGGACTGGTCAGCCGACTTTGCTGAGGTGCTGGGAAACTTTCAACACAATCCGGATCGTTCTCAGCGCACGCTGAAGTGCGTCGAAGACATGACTGCTTATTTCCGCGACGCAATTGCTGACGTGAGGGCCAATCCACGCGATGGTCTGATTCACGCACTACTAACTGCGGAGATCGATGGCGACACCTTAACGGAGGAAGAAATTGTCGCGAACTGCATCGTGACGATGGTTGGCGGTCAGGAAACAACGACGAACTTGATTGGCAACGGTTTGCTGACGCTGATTCGCAACCCCGAAGAATTCGAAAGACTGAAAAACGATCTGCGCTTGATTCCGTCAGCGGTTGAAGAGTTACTGCGCTACGAAAGCCCCAGTCAACACACCGCCCGCATTTGTCCGGAAGATACAGAAATCGGCGGTGAGTTAATCCGCAAGGGACAAGCCGTAATTGCAGTTATGGGCGCTGGCAATCGCGACCCGGAACGTTTTCCTGAGCCGGATCGTCTTGATCTTAGTCGCACCGACAATCGCCATTTGGCTTTTGGCTGGGCCAGTCATTTCTGTTTTGGTGCACCGTTGGCTCGCATTGAAGGTCAACTGGCGTTTGCAGCGATCGCGCAACGCACAAGCAACCTGCGGATTGAACCCGGACCAACCGTTTGGCGCGATAACCTGGGGCTACGAGGACTAACATCATTGCGCGTCACCTTCGAGGAAAGATCAGCGAGCTACGACAACACAACCCCGGTCCCGCCGCAGGCGACGGGGCGCTGCCCTTTCCATTCAGCCGGGAACTGACTTTTTGCAAGAACACCCTTCATCGGTTTCAACCAGCCAAATTGCGTCGAGCATTTCCGCAGCTCGCCGTAGCCTGCTGGAAAAATATTTGCGCGGCGACATCGCGAGGCAGCCAGTGTCGTCACGCAAAATTGCGCGACGCGAATCGGGCGCTGCACCGCTACTTTCTTTCGCACAAGAACGACTCTGGTTTCTCGATCAACTAAATCCTTATTCGGCTGTCTACAACGTTCCGCTCGCAGTAAGACTTACCGGAAACATTGAGCCCGACGCGCTCCGACGAAGTGTCAACGAGATAGTGCGGCGACATGAAGTTCTACGAACCACTTTCGCGACCCAGGACGGCCAACCCGTCCAAACCATCGGTCTAAACGCGGAAATAAATCTCCAGTTAATCGATCTCAGCTCAAGCTCTACCAGCGAAGCGGAAGCAAAGGCCCAGGAGCTGCTCCACGCCGAAGCTGAAACTCCATTTGATCTCAGCAACGGCCCGCTGGTTCGCGCGACCTTAGTTACCCTGAGTGAGCACGAACACATTTTTCTCCTCGTCATGCACCACATCGTCAGCGATGGCTGGTCGTTGGTTTTGTTTTTTCAGGAGCTGTCCGCCGTCTACGACGCGTTCTCACGCGGCGAAGAATCCCCGCTGACGGAGTTGCCGGTGCAATACGCCGACTACGCGGCCTGGCAAAGAGAATGGCTGCAGGGCGAGGTACTCGAATCACAACTTTCGTACTGGAAAAAACAACTCGGTGGCGAACTCCCAGTGCTCGAGCTTCCGGGGGATCGCCCGCGGCCCGCGGTGCAAACATTCAGTGGCGCACGTCAGTGGCTGGTGCTACCGGAGTCGCTGACAAAATCGGTACTCGATCTTGCTCAGCAAGAAGGCGTCACTCTATTCATCACTTTGCTCTCGGTTTTCAAAGTTCTGCTTAGCCGCTACACCGGCGACGAAGACGTAATCGTCGGTTCACCGATTGCCAACCGGCCGCAGGTCGAAACCGAGTCAATCATTGGTTACTTTCTGAATAATCTCGCGTTGCGATCCGACCTCGGCGGCGAGCCGGACTTTCGCGAAGTGCTGTCGCGGGTAAAGCAAACTGCACTTGAAGCCTATGCCAACCAGGACGTGCCGTTTGAAAAACTGATTGATGCGCTGAAGCCTCCTCGCGACCTAAGCCGCACGCCAATTTTTCAGGTTTACTTCAACCTGTTTAATTTTCGTTCTGAAATCAAGTTACCAGGCGGGACGCAGACGATTTCGTTTGTTGATGCCTGGGCTCAGTCGGAAGAAAAACTTTCAAAGTTTGATTTAACTCTCTACGCCGGGCTGCACGAAGGCAAACTCAAGTTAGCGTTTGTCTACAACACCGACCTGTATGACGCCGCCACGATTGAGACTTTCCTTGGCCACTTCCGCGCGCTGCTGGAGTCGGCGGTGGCAAATCCCGACCAACGCATTTCCGAGTTAGCCCTGCACGGCGGAAACAAAACTGCTTCGATTGCAGAGTCGCTTGTTAAGCCAACCAACGACTTCATCGAGTTTCGCCAACCGGAGATTGAACAGGCGATCACTGATCGCTTCGCTGCTCAGGTAGAGTTACATCGCGATCGATTGGCGATAAAAACAAAGAGACATGCCTGGACTTATGAAACGCTGAGTGTCGTCAGCAAACAAATTGCCGGTGCCCTGCTGCAGCGCCGCGGCGCGAGCGAAGAACGAGTCGCGTTGCTTTTTGAACACGATGCGCCGATGGTCGCGGCTATGCTGGGCGCATTGAACGCCGGGAAAACTTACGTTCCCCTTGATCCGCATCATCCAGTGGAAAGACTGGTGCAAATCATTGAAAACGCCGAAGCGACAGTGTTGCTGACTAACAACAAGAACCTGCCGCTGGCTCAACGACTCGTGAACAATCGGTGGGCGTTGATAAATATCGATTCCCTCGACGCGGCAACGAGCGTCACGAAGTTGCCAGCAGTCGAACCAGATCGACTCGCTTACATCCTTTACACCTCGGGCTCCACCGGCGAGCCCAAGGGTGTCATGCAAAACCATCGAAATGTCCTGCACTACATTCGCGTCTATACAAACAACTTGCATCTAAACGCGGATGACCGGCTGACCTTGCTTTCATCGTATGGCTTCGACGCGTCAGTGATGGACATCTACGGCGCTTTGTTGAATGGCGCTACGCTTTACCCGATTGACGTTAGACAGGACGGACTTGCGGACCTGGCGGAGTATTTGGTTGGCGAGCAGATTACGGTCTACCATTCAACGCCCACCGTCTATCGTTATTTCATCGACTCGATTCAAGAACGCAATACCTTCCCTGCCCTGCGACTGGTTGTCCTGGGAGGTGAAAAGGTCAACCGCTCTGACGTTGAATCTTACCGGCGAAACTTTCCCGATCACTGTCTCTTTGTGAACGGACTCGGCCCGACAGAAGCGACCGTGACCCTGCAAAACCTCATTGACAAGCAGACTGTACTTTCCGGAGAAGGCGTACCAGTCGGCGCACCAGTCGCAAACACAGAAGTACTGTTGCTCAATAAGACTGGCAAACGTGCGGAAGTCTTCGGGGAGATTGCAATTAAGTCTGCTCACGTCGCGTTGGGTTATTGGCGCAACCCTCACGCTACTGCAGCAGCGTTTTCTACCAACGGCAACGGACCTTCCGTTCGCATTTATCGTACGGGCGACATGGGTCGGCGTTTGCCAGATGGCAGCATCAAGTTCGCAGGACGCAAGGATCTACAAATCAAAATTCGCGGCTTCCGCGTGGAGTTGGGCGAGATTGAATCAGCCTTGAACCAGCATCCTCGTGTGCGCGAAGGCGTGGTCGTCGCGCATGAAAACTCGGCGGGCGAAAATAAACTCATCGCTTACGTAGTCTTATCGGAACCCTCTCCCAAAGTGAGCGGGAAGACTACTGCTGAGCTGCGTGAGTTTTTGAAACAGAAACTGCCCGAATACATGGTGCCGGCTTCATACGTTGTGCTCGAGTCGCTGCCATTAACTTCAAGCGGTAAGTTGAATCGCCGCGCGCTACCGGTTCCGGAAGATCTCAACGTCGTCCGCAACCAACTTGGGAAAGCTCCCGCCCATACGCCGCTGGAACAAATGCTGGCGCGAATCTGGGCTGAACTGCTGTGCGTAGAAACCATCGGAGTCAACGACAACTTTTTCGAGTTGGGCGGTCACTCGTTGTTAGCTGTTCGTTTGTTTGCGCAAATTGAAAAGAAGTTGAGCAAGCGTCTGCCGCTGGCCACGCTTTTTCAAGCACCCACAGTCGCAGAGCTCGCAGCAATCATCCAGAAAGATTGGACACCCGGTTGGTCTTCCCTCGTGCCAATTCAGCCGGCAGGCAACAAGCCACCGTTCTTCTGCGTTCACGCGCTCGGCGGGAACGTGCTCGAGTTCTACGACCTCGCCCGGCATCTGGGAACCGATCAACCCTTTTACGGTTTGCAGTCGCAGGGACTGGATGGCACTCGCCCGCCGCACACGCGACTCGAAGAGATGGCGAGTCACTACATAAAAGAAATGCGCGAGCTGCAACCGGAGGGACCTTACTTCATCGGTGGGCGTTCGCTCGGCGGAATGATCGCGTTTGAGATGGCCCAACAGCTGCGCGCGCGCGGCCAGGACATTGGACTGTTGGCGCTGCTCGATACCTATCCTTCCGGCTACGCGAAGTTGTTTCGTAACGAAGCGACGTTGCAGGCCGCGTTGCGGCGCGCGGCAAAAAGGACCAAAGCGCATCTGGTAAATTTACAGGCGTTGTCGGTCCAGGAAGGGCTGCACTACGTTGTAAAGAAAGCGCGGTTTGCGCCGCGCAAGATGAAGAGCCAGGTCTGGCGTTGGGTGTATAAGCGTTACGAAAAGTTTGGTAAGGCACTGCCGCGCACGTTCAGAGACATTCAGGAATTCAACTCACTTGCGGTCCGCAATTACACGCCGCAAGTTTACGACGGCCAGGTCACTCTCTTTTGGGCCAGCGCTGACCTGCGCACTTCAATTGATCTGGTCGCCGGCTGGCGCGCGCTGGCGGGCGGCGGGATGGAAGTTCACGAAATTCCCGGCAGCCACCTGGACATCGTAAAGGAACCTCACGTTCAGGAACTGGCGGCGAAGCTCGTTCGTTGTCTCGACAAAGCGTAACAACTCACCTCATAAAGGCCTCAGGTCCTCGAAGCCTAATTCGCACCTGCCAAATTGATTCGGAATGGTTCGTTTGGTACGGTCGTCGTCATGTCTGAGACTTCCACCGAATATATAGGCGACATGCTCGACACGCTTTATCGCGTGGATTCGCGCCGAATCCTGGCGACGCTAATCCGCTTGCTCGGTGATTTTGATCTTGCCGAGGAAGCGATGCACGAAGCCTTTGCGGCGGCGCTGAGCGCGTGGCCGCAGAGTGGCGTGCCCCATAACCCGCGACCATGGTTGATTTCGACGGCCCGCTTCAAAGCGATTGATACGCTGCGGCGACGGGCAAGATTTGACGCGTCGCAAGACGAGCTCGCGCGCTATCTCGAAGCGCAATTGAGTGCGGCGGAAAAATCCGCTGAAGAAGACAGCGTTGATGACGATCAACTCCGTCTCATTTTTACCTGCTGCCATCCCGCTTTGCCCCCGGAAGGACAAGTAGCGCTCACGCTCCGTGAGGTCTGCGGCCTGACCACAGAAGAGATTGCCAGAGCATTCCTGGTTACGCCAGCGACGCTCGCGCAACGCATTGTGCGCGCCAAGACAAAAATTCGCGAGACGCCGATTCCCTACGAGGTGCCTGGCGCGGAGGAACTGCCCGAGCGGCTGGGCGCGGTGCTGCACGTTATATATCTCGTCTTCAATGAAGGTTATTCGGCGGCGGCAGGTGCGGAGGTGACGCGGGCCGAGCTAACCAGCGAGGCCATTCGACTGTGCCGTCTGCTGGCCGAACTCCAGCCAGAACCGGAAGTGAACGGGTTGCTGTCGCTGATGTTGCTGCAGGAATCGCGTCGCGCCGCGCGGACCTCTCCGACCGGAGAGCTAATTTTGCTCGAGCATCAGGATCGCTCGCTCTGGGGCCGCGAACCGATCTCTGAAGGGTTGTCATTGCTGGAGAGAGCGTTGAAGTCCCAACGCTTCGGTCCTTACACAATCCAGGCTGCGATTGCGGCCGTTCATGCGCAAGCAGAATCAATCGCGGCCACCGACTGGCGGGAAATTGTTTGGCTCTACGACCGCTTGCTGGGAATTATGCCTTCGCCAGTTGTAGAACTAAATCGTGCCGTGGCAATTGCGGAACGCGATGGTCCAGCGGCTGGTCTGGCGCTTATCGACGCGTTGTTGGAAAAGGGCGAACTCGCGAATTATTACCTCGCGCATTCAGCCCGTGCGGATATGTACCGCCGGCTCGGCCGGACCGCTGAGGCCCGGGCCTCCTATGAGAAAGCTCTGTCGCTAACCCAACAGAAACCGGAGCGGCAGTTCCTGCAAGAACGGATTCGACAATTGGGATAAAAAAGAAGGCCCCCGCGGATGCACACGGTTCAGGTCCGCAGGGCCGGCATTCAATAGCCACGCTGTGAGGCGTGGAATGCAAGATCTATATGCCGTAGACCAAAGGGCCGGCACTGACTCGTGAGGTAATTTGTATGCCGCACCTTCGACGCTCCGAATGTGTGTGACGTTCCTATCCCACGCCCTTACGGACGTGGCTATTTCTTGCCGGTCCTGCGGACCTAAGCGCGACCTATCTTGCTTTCGCTGAAAGCCAAGCCGCCACTACCAAACACACTGTAATCACACTTGCAAGAACGATAGGGATGACAAAGAGGTATCTCACGCTCAAAAACGCGATGGCGGCAAAGCAGAGAGCGAACGCCCACACAGTAACCCGCATGAGCGCCAAGGTCTCTGCCGGAAGGCCACCTAACTGCCACGCTAACACCGCCGCGAATAGATAAAGCACGCCTACCGAGAAGCCAGCCGCGACGAAGAAATCCCAATACGTGCGGTTGAAGCCCTGCACATCAAAGTGAATTGACCGCATTGAGCCAAGTAGCGTATCGACTCCCCAGGTGGGATCAGACTCGCGAAAGCCAAGCGTGTGTCCGACGGCAAAAAGCAGCAGTAAGACGGCGGCAATTCGAAAAAAGATAGACGCTTTCATGTCTTGCCCTCCAGAGATCGCGGCGACGCTCACGATTGTAGCCGCCACGCAGGGTTTGAACTATACGATTCCCAGCGATTCATCCAAACTAGCTGCATCAACGCAGAGCTGCGACAAGTCGCAGAAGAAGCAAAGCGGTGCCCGGTCACCGCACTCCAAAGAGTTGACGCAAGCATCAGTGACGCGATCACATTTGGGTGCAATACTTCTGTAGACTCTCGATCACCATGGGCCACACGCGAGAGAACCATTGAAATGATTCGTCCCAAACTTCGCCTTCTTTGAAGCCATAGTGACGAAAGTGGAGAGTCGTCTTT
Organism: Pyrinomonadaceae bacterium; assembly: GCA_035472495.1. GTDB lineage: Bacteria > Acidobacteriota > Blastocatellia > Pyrinomonadales > Pyrinomonadaceae > PSRF01. The sequence continues at coordinate 724,888 of DATIPD010000016.1, forward strand.
TGGCCGCTATCGGTGGGTTCAAGAGTAATTTCAACCCAGGTCGGCAGCGGGCTAACGTTTCGAATATCGGCGGGTACAAACGGAGGGCCGTCTTTTCCCTGGCTTGGGTCGCCGGCAAAGGTAATCCACTCGAAAGAAATCTTATTGCCGGGGCTGAGGGCCAGAATGCGCGCGCCCTTCGTGCCGAACAATAATCCTTGTGGATCCCTGTCGGGAGAGAAAACAATTGTGTATTCGGCGCCCGCGGTGGCACCGATGCGGGCTGCGGGGGCAAAGAATTTCTTGACTCCGTCTGCGGTGGTCCATAAGCGATAAACTGCTTGTGGTGTCGCATCAATAACGGCGTCAACTGAGACGGTGTGGTTTGTTTTTTGCCGGCCCTCGAAAAGGTCGTTTGCGCTGCGCGAATTGGTTTGCGCCAATGCGGTCGTCGTTACGATAAACAGTAACGTTGCGATGAGTTTTATTGTTTGCATGTCTCGCTCCTCTGGCGATGAAATGGAGTGTCGTTGCTGGGTCTTGCCTGCTCACCGACACATTCCGCGTCTCGAATGTTTTCTTTAAACATTTTTACGGCGAAAAAAACTTAAAGAAATTTCTTGTTTAGCTGCAATTACTAGTAGGAAGTGGGTATTGTCGTAATTTGAGTTTTCTCTGCGCCCCCCTCTGTGTTCTCCGTGTCCCCGTGATTGGGAAAACGACGAAAAGACTCACGGCAGAGGCACAGAGAACACAGAGGGGGCGCAGCGATTCGGCACTGCGGCACTAGTTCCCTGCTCCGTTTGATTTATCAGCATGGCGGTTTTTCCTGAAACTCGAATCTCGGCGGTGTTAGAGACGGCGAGCGATGATCCTTCGTTGCGCGAGCAGGCTTTTGCGCGGCTGGTTTCGGCGTATTGGAAGCCGATTTATCTGTACGTTCGGATGCGCCACCTCAAACAGGCGGACGAGGCGCAGGATCTAACACAGGGATTTTTTACCCATGCCTGGGAGAAACGGATTTTTAGGAATTATGATCCGGCCAAAGGGCGCTTTCGGACCTACGTGAGGGTTTGCGTTGACCGGTTCGTAATAAACCAGCATGAAGCTGACACGCGGTTGAAGCGAGGCGGCGCGGTGGCGCATTCAAGTCTGGACTTTGAATCCGCGGAAGCTGAAATTTCGCAAATCGAAATTGCCGACATAAACGATCCGGAGCGATTGTTTGAGCGCGAATGGACTCGCAATCTCATCCAGGCAGCAATCGAAGAACTTAGAGATAAATTGATTAAGACAGGCAAAGAACCGGCGTTCAAGATTTTTGAAGCCTATGATCTCGGCGATCCTGTAGGTGAGGAAATTAGTTATAACGCCCTTGCCGAGCGGCTGGGTATCCCGGTTACTACCGTTACGAATCATCTGGCACATGCGCGACGGCGCTTGCGCGAAATTATTATCAGGCGGCTACGGGATCTTTCGTCGACAAACGAAGAGTTTAAAGACGATATGGCATTGGTCTTTATTCGCAGGTCGTCATCGTGAGGCTAAGTGAGAATCAAATTTCGCGGCTAAAGGCTTCGCTGTCTGAGCCGGAAATGCTTAACGACCGCTATCGGCTTGAACGAGTCATCGGTAGCGGCGGCATGGGCGTGGTGTTTGCTGCTTACGATTCAGTTTTGGATCGACAAGTGGCGGTGAAGATCATAAATCTCGAAACCTCAGCTCATGCTGAACGGTTGATGAGCGAGGCTCGCATTCTTGCCCGGCTGGATCATCCGGGAATCGTTCCCGTCCACGATGCCGGACGCGGCCCTGATGAACGCTGGTTCTACGTGATGAAGCTAATTCAGGGTGACACGCTGGAAGAATTTGTTAAGAGCGAAACGTCTCTCGCAGTCAAACTAAGATTATTTCAGGACATCTGCGATGCCGTTGCGTTCGCTCATTCAGTGGGAGTGATTCATCGAGACTTGACGCCCAGGAATGTGATGGTCGGGCCCTTTGGCGAGACGTTGATTCTCGATTGGGGACTGGCGCGTGGTTTTGAAACTACCAAAGGTGAAGATGTCGTTGGTGATAGGTCGGCGCGGACTACTCAAGATGGCACGCTCGCGGGGACTCCTGCGTACATGGCGCCGGAACAAGCTCAGGGGTTAGCGAATCAAGTGACGGAATTGACGGACGTTTACGGGTTGGGAGCGATTCTTTATTTTTTGCTGGAGCAGAAACCGCCATTTGCTGAATTGGATTCAGCAACGTATCGAAAACAAATTATTGAAGATCGACCCCCAGCATTCACGAATACCGTACCTAAACCGCTGCGGGCGATTTGCTTTAAGTGTCTGGAAAAGGCGACGGCGGATCGCTACGCATCGGTTAACGAGTTGCGGTCTGAAGTCTCTCGATTTATTGATTCGCAACCGGTCGCCGCTTATCGCGAAAATGCGTTTGAGGCGGTGCAGCGTTGGGCGCTGCGAAACAAGCCAATTTTGCTTCTGATCCTGACCTATCTCGTCATGCGAGTAATTGTGGCGTTGGTAGCGCGTTAAGTTACACGAAATTCTTTGCATGCTGAAAGTGTACTTAACGAATCTTGAAAGGCACAGAAATGTCGAAACTAACTATTGGTTTGATCGTTGGAACCATTTTGGGTTTGCTCGATGGACTTTTGGCGATGCTCTCACCCGAAGTCAACAACATCATCGTTTTCATAGTGATTGCGTCGACGGTTAAAGGATTTGTCACCGGCTTGCTAGCGGGCTTTGTGGCGCGCCGCACTAACAACTTTGGGCTCGCGATTGTCAGCGGTTTCATTGTGGGGCTGGCGCTGAGTTTTGCGGCGGCAGCTTTTACGCCCGACTCTGCCGGCCACCATTATTACTGGGAAATCATGTTGCCGGGAGGGGTGCTGGGTATGCTGGCAGGGTATTCGAGTCAGCGATTTGGACGCAGCCCAGCGGCGCAAATTTGATCAGAAGATGATTGTCATGTTTCTTTAGACCGTCAGAACGTTCTCGGATTGTCTCCACGCGCCTTTGCAAGTGTCGTTGAAACGCAACGGCGGCTGCGGCGATCAGCGCAGACACGAAAATAGTAAACACCCCCATCATGACTCCACCGGCAATATCGTCCGTGCCGCGTACAAATATAAAAATGTAGGCTTCTGCTCGACGATAAAGAGCGCCGTTGTTAAGGCACAGCCAGGATCGCCAGCCTGGCCACGTTTACTCTTGTCGGGAGAAAAAAAATTCTTTGACCGTTTGTCGAATTCCGTCTGGCCGTTCGACTATATGGGTGAAGGCAGGGCAATCGGCCCGCCCAAAAACTAAAAAAGAGATCGTTTACAGGAGAAAAAATCATGCCGCAATACCTAGTCGCTAACTACCTTCCCGACAACTTCGATCCATCCACCGTAACCGAAGCGATGATCGAGGAGATCCACGCGCTCAACCGCGAAATGATTGCTGCCGGAGTGAGGAAGTTCGCTTGCGGAATTTCACCGACCAACAACGCAAAAACGTTGCGGAAGCAAACCGATGGTTCGGTGCTCGTCACCGATGGGCCGTACCTTGAGACCAAGGAGCACATTGGCGGATTCTGGATTCTGGAATGCGCCGATCTCAACGAGGCACTGGCCTGGGCGAAGAAAGGCGCCATCGCCTGTGATGTGGCCGGCGAGGTGCGCGAGCTTCTTTTCTTCCCGACTCCGGATGAAGCAACGGAATAACTGGCCGCCGCGGAACTATGAGCAATCAGTAGACAAGCTGTGCATGATTGACAAGATTTGAAATAAATCAGTGAAGGCCCAGGTTGCCTGCCAAAGTGTTACCAGCTTTAGCATCTTGTGAATCTTGCCCGATTGTTCGAAATAAACAAATTCAGAAAGGAAAAGAGTCGTGAGAAGAATAACTGCATGTGAATTTATGACCCTTGATGGTGTCATTCAGAACGAGGAAAATGACGGCGACGGCTTCAAGTATGGCGGATGGTTTTTTCCCTATGCGGACGAAGTGACCGGGGCCGTGGTACAAGAGCGGCTGGCCAAGCCGGTGGATCTGCTGTTAGGCCGCAAGACCTTTGACGGTTGGGAAACCTATTGGCCGACGCATTCGAACTTCTGGCCGAACGTCATGACCGCGACAAAGTATGTCGCCTCGAATTCGCGTGACTCAAGCGACTGGCAGCCCACCGTGTTTTTGAACGGAGATGTGGCGGAAAATGTCAGGCAGTTAAAAAAGTCGGACGGGCCGGATCTACACGTCTTCGGAAGCGCAGATATGCTTCAGACGCTCTTCAAAGAAGATCTCGTCGATGCGCTGGAGTTGATGATAATTCCTGTCACACTCGGCAGCGGAAAACGTCTCTTCCAGGACGGCACCATCCCGGCGTCCTTCAAGGTAACGAGCGGCCAGGTAGCACCAAAAGGGATCATCATCGCAACTTACGAACGCGACGGCGATTTAAAAAAGGGATCGCCTCAGATCCAGGAGAACGGTTGAAACAACTCTTGACCAGCTAGAGGCGTAACAGCGAGATCATGAAAGATATTTTGGGAGACTAAGTGAAATGGAATTCGACCCACGCAATAATGTAATTAAACTCTGCATTCAGGGTATGGCCTGGGAAGAAAAAGGCGACTCTGGCGAAGCGGGCAGACAATTTCTTCAAGCCTGGAACGAAGCGACAAACGACTTTGAAAAGTTTACTGCTGCTTATTACGTGGCTCGATCTCAAAACGACGTCCACGACAAACTAAAATGGCTCGAAACAGCTTTGCAGTTTGCAGCAGAAATAAATGACGACTCCGTCAAGGCGGCTTTCCCTGCTCTATATTCAAACATTGCTAAGTGCTATGAAGACCTGGGCGACACGGCCAACGCCAAAAAGAATTACGAACTCGCGAGTTCGTTCACGGACGAACCGTCTGACCGCGGTCCTTTTTATCACGGGACGAAAGCAGATCTACAGGTTGGCGCTTTGCTGACAGCCGGCGGGAGTTCTAATTACCAGTCCGAGCTCGTGATGAATCACATTTATTTTACCGCCCTGGCTAACGGGGCGGGACTCGCCGCAGCCTTAGCCAAGGGAGACGGACCTGAACGTGTCTATATCGTTGAACCAACGGGGAGTTTTGAAAATGACCCAAACGTTACAAACAAGAAATTTCCCGGCAATCCAACGCGATCGTATCGCAGCGTGACGCCATTGAAGATCGTTGGCGAATTAACCGATTGGGCGAGACAAACACCCGAGCAACTCCAGGCATGGCGAGAAAAGTTGTCGGAGAACAAAGGGGAAATTATTAATTAGTTTCGGAAATGCCAACGGCCCGAATCCCGTTATCTATGTTTTCTATATGAAGGTAGAAGAACAAATCAAAAAATATATTAACGGCCAGCCCGAACCAAAACGCAGCGACATGCAGGAGTTGCACGGCCTAATTCTGCGAGTGATGCCGGCATCTAAGTTATGGTTCCTGGACGGTAAGAACCGTGAAAATAAAACTGTTTCTAATCCTAATATTGGATATGGGCTTCAGACCATGAAGTATGCCGATGGAACAAGCAGAGAGTTTTATCAAATTGGTTTGAGCGCAAACAAAACCGGAGTCTCAGTCTATATACTTGGCATTGAAGACAAGAAATACCTGGCCCAGACATATGGGAAACAACTCGGCAAGGCGAGCGTGACCGGGTATTGCCTTAGGTTCAAGAATCTAAAAGACGTAAACATAAATGCACTCGAAGCCGCAATCCGATCTGGGTTTGCGGCCCAGAATGAAAAAGGCGGCTGATGAAATAATCTTTCGTCTGGTTCATCTATGTGGTGCAGGCCAAATCAGTAGACAAGATTTACACAATTGAGAAGATTTGAAATAAGGCGAGAAGCCCAAGTGCCAGACTGTTACCAGCTTCTGTCATCCTGTTAATTTTGTTAATCCTGTCCGATTGTTTGTCGTTCATTCCCCTTTTTGTTGTAACGAGTGAGACTAAAGGAATTCAATCATGAGAAAAATTACCGTTCTTGAACACATTACCCTTGATGGTGTCATACAAGGAGGCGGGGGACCGGACGAGGATCCGAGCGGCGGCTTTAAGTATGGCGGATGGGTAGCGCCTTTTAACGACGACGCGATCGGCGCGGCCCTGAAAAAGATGTTGGATCTGCCGATCGACTTGTTATTAGGGCGCAAAACTTTCGAGATCTGGGCATCGTTCTGGCCGCAACATGGCGACATCTGGCCGCGCGTCAACACGGCCACTAAATACGTCGCCTCAAACACCATGACTTCTTCCGAATGGCAGCCCACGGTGTTTCTGAACGGCGATGTTGCGAAAAAAGTCGCCGAACTCAAGCAAGGGTCGGGGCCGGATCTGCACATTTGGGGAAGCGGCAATCTGCTGCAAACGCTTATGAAACATGATCTGGTCGACAATTTCTGGTTGATGATCTATCCGATAACTTTGGGCGAGGGGAAAAAGCTGTTTGCCGACGGCACGAGCCCGGCAAAGTATAAGGTGACGGAAGGCATTGTCGGCTCGACCGGCGTCCTCCTCGTGAATTACGAACGTGCGGGAGCAGTTCAAACCGGAACAGTCTCGCCATAAACGACTTCGGGTTGCGGTCTTTCGTCGAACCCTGGTTTGCTGAACGGAAAACAAATTGATCCATGAACTACCTCCACGAAACCAGGAAACACGAAATCACACTAAGACTGGATCACTAATGGCACGGCGCTGATTAGACGGCCGTTTTGATCGCTACCAAACTTTTGAGAGGAGGAACCCATGAAGTACGTCTGTTTGGGATATCTCGAGCCAGGCAAATTCGCAGGGATGACCGAGGACGAGCGCAACGCAGTATTCGACGAGTGCTTTGAGTACAACGACCATCTGCGCGCCAACGGAAATCTTGTTGCCGAAGTACCGCTTCAGCCTCCAGCGACTGCGTTAACCCTTTACTGGAAAAACGGCAAAGTCGCGACGACCGACGGCCCCTATGCGGAAACCAAGGAACAACTCGGCGGCATTCTCGTCCTTGAGGCGCGAGACCTCAATCACGCCATTCAGCTTCTGTCTCAGCATCCAGGCGGCATGAAGTATGAACTCGGACCGAATGAGATACGGCCGGTTGCGGATATCAGCCAAACCGTAAAGGAGAGCGAGCAGCGACGACGGCGACCGGATGCCTCGCGATGAGGGCTACCACGAACGAACTAACTTTTCACATTGAAGGTCCGTTGCCTTACCTTCCCCGATAAACATCCGTACTGAGATACTTCAATCCCGAGTCGACCATCAACGTCACAACCGATGCTTCTGATCCAAGCTGTTCGCCTAACTGAATAGCCGCCATAACATTGGCGCCGGATGATGTTCCCGCAAACAGCGCTTCTTCCTGCGCCAGTCGTCGCGTCATCTCTTTCGCATCAACCGTTTTGATCGGCAAAATCTCATCGACCAAACTCGGTTCCCAGAGCGGCGGCAAATAGCCAATCCCCACCCCTTCGATCTTGTGCGGCCCCGGCTCGCCTCCCAGTAAGACTGACGACTCCGCCGGTTCGACGACCGCGATCTTTACGCCTGGTTTGTAACGCTTGAGCACGGTAGCGACGCCGCGCGACGAAGCCGCCGTGCCAACGCAGTGCACAAACGCATCAACCTTCCCGTCGGTTTGCGTCCAAATTTCTTCGCCGAGCGCGTAGTAACCGGCGATGCTCTCGTGGTTGTTGAGTTGGTCGGTCCAGAAGGTATTCGGTCGCTCGCTTAGTTGACGGGCGGTTTCAACCATGTCGAGAATCAATTTCTTTGTCGTTAGTCCGCCTTCGCTTGGCACTAAAGTTAACTCTGCGCCGAGCGCCGCCATGTGATCGCGTTTCTCCTGACTGAACGCATCCGAGGTAACGATGTGAATGCGATAGCCTTTCGCCGCGCAGACCAGAGCCAACGACGTGCCGGTGCTGCCGCCCGTGTATTCGATGACGGTACCTCCCGGCCGCAATCGTCCATCCGCTTCAGCCTTCGAGATCACAGCCGCAGCCATTCTGTCCTTCATGCTGCCGGTTGGATTTTCCCACTCGAGCTTCACCAAAATCCGAGCGCAGTTTTCGGGAACGACTTTACGCAGCTGGACTAACGACGTGTTGCCGATCGCTTTGAGGATATCCATGGAGTTAATTCTTTTCGTGAGGATGCGACTTGCATCGGCATTCCAGACCGACAACATACCGACGACTATTAACCAACATACTTCTCTTCACTCTCACCGTATCAGTGTTGTCGTCGTAACTGATCTCAGCAATCGCGGCATCCGGTTCAGATAAGGCATCGCTCGCAGCTTTTGCGCCAACAGAAATCCCGAGCAGTATGGAGTCTTGATGATTGGACGACCTCATCGATTCGTCGGTGTAAAAAACGCTGGCAGTGATCACCTGCTTACCAGTGGGGAAAGGAAAAGTTTTGGTGGTTAAATGCTCCTCTCCAACGTCAGTCACAAACTCGTCGTACGTTTTTCCGACTGCAGCTGCTTTCATGATCGCCTCCTGTTCTTGCTTCGACTTTTTCACGAACTCGTCGAAGTCTGCCGTCTTGCGAAACTGTTCGGTGTTTTTAACGTCGATGACGTAGACGTGACAGGTGTCTCCATTCGATTGCGCCGTTGCTGCTGCGGTAAGCAGAAACAAACAGAAAAGAGCGAGCATGAACTTCATACGGGCCTCCTTAACGGGAATTGTTCAGGCAAAATCCCGTGTCACACCGCATCGGCTTTGATCCCGGTTCGCATCTGGTTCGTGCAAGCCTGGCAAATTCCGTGAGATGCCTCCATTCCGAAACTATTCTCAAAGTATTGCTCAATCGGAACCCACTCACCGTCGTGCTCCAACTTTTTGCACCAGGCACAAATGCGCAGGAATCCTTCCAGATGATACAAGCGTGATACTAGTCGTTTGGTCAGAATCATTACCGGCATCGCTACGACCAACACGATTCCGGTTTCTAAAAAACACTCTCGCCAGTTGGGGACGTAATGAGCAGCACCAATCCGATATGGCAGGTCCGACATTTCGTTGAGCCAGGAGAAAACAATAATTAGCAAGAAGCCGAGTCCCTGGTAGAACAAAACCTTCGTCATCCTTCTTTGGGTTGTCATTGACCCCTCCTATTCAGCGGGATTATATGGCAGAACCCGAGCACCCCGTCACCACGCCGGCAGGCTTCGCTGTCATGCAACTTTCCCCTACAATCGCTGCTTAATTCAAAACTGTTGTGGAGGGGGTCAACTACACTTGCGCTTTCTGGCATCGCTCGCACTTATTAGCACTGTAATCATCGCACCATTAATCACCGAGACTTCGGCCCAACGGTCCACAAGACGCGTACGACGTGGCAGCCCGTCCGCGCCGGCGCGACCAACGCCGTCGCCTCCACCTGCGATGTCACCGGCTACGCAAACAGCTTCTCCTTCTCCCTCGCCAACTCCCAGTCCATCGCCGTTGCCGGCGCCGAACATCAACGTCGACGCTTATCGCGCCACTGCTGCTCGCATCATCGGCGCGGCAGTAAGTAGCGATCAGGCGTACAACCGGCTCGCTTATCTGACTGACCACATCGGCAATCGCCTCAGCGGTTCTGACAACCTCGACAACGCGATCGCCTGGTCCCTCATGGAAATGAATCGACAAGGGCTGGACAAAGTTCATGCGGAAAACGTGATGGTGCCACACTGGGTCCGTGGGGCGGAAAGCCTGGAGCTACTCAAACCGACGCAGCGAAAACTTTCAATGCTCGGTCTTGGCAACAGCATCGCCACTCCCGCGGAGGGAATTACCGCCGAAGCGATAGTCGTGCGGAACTTCGATGAGCTCGAGGCGTTGGGCGAGCGTGTGCGCGGCAAGATCGTCGTTTACAACGCGCCATTCGTGAGCTATGGAGAAACAGTCAGGTATCGCTCGGGCGCCTCACGCGCAGCGAAATATGGCGCGGTCGCCGCGCTGGTCCGCTCAATCACGCCGGTAAGTCTGCAGTCGCCACACACCGGCGCCATGAACTACGACGAAAAGCAACCGAAGATTCCCACGGCGGCGATCACTATTGAAGCGGCGGAGATGTTGCAGCGCATGAACGACCGTGGCGAGCGTCCGCGGTTGCGACTCAAGATGGAAGCGAAGTTTTTACCGGACGCCGAGTCGGCAAACGTAGTTGCTGAGATCACGGGTTCGGAAAGACCTGATGAAGTTGTAGTAGTTGGTGGGCATCTCGACTCCTGGGACGTGGGCCAGGGCGCGCAGGACGATGGCGGTGGCGTCATTATCGCGTGGGAGACAGTGAGACTGCTCAAGCAACTTGGACTAAGACCACGCCGCACGATCCGGGTCGTGCTTTACACCAACGAAGAAAATGGCGCGAAAGGCGCTGACGCTTATCGCGACGCGCATCGCGCAGAACTCGCCAAACACATTCTCGCCATAGAGTCGGATTCCGGTTGTTACCGCCCGCTGGGTTTGGGGCTGGCAGCCACCGCGCCACCTCAGGTGCGCGCGAACTTTATTGAGATTGGGAAACTGCTTGCGAGCATCAACGCCAATCGGATCGCCGAAAGCGGCGGCGGGACCGACATAAATCCGATCGTTAAGGAAGGGGTGTTGGGCGCCAGCCTCAACGTGGATGGCACGCGCTATTTTGAAATTCACCACTCGGAGGCCGACACGCTGGATAAGGTCAACCCATTAGAACTGGCGCTTTGTGTGGCGACGATGGCGGTGTTTGCTTACACGGTCGCGGACATGCCGGACAACTTGAGTGGGCCAGCGACCGGCAGATGAGAAACCCGGATCACATGTATTTAGCAATCTCACTTTCGAGCGCCTTCTTGAGCTTTGCGGTCTGGCCAATCGAGTACGGAATTGTGTGGTTGTTGCGAACGTTGAAAGGAAGATTCGCAATTGAGGTGCTGCAAATCTGAATCACTGGAGTTTTCATTCCCTCCGCGTAGCCCACTTCGTGAAGAACATTCGGCCTTGAGTCGGAGAGGTCGGCAACTACTACCCTGGCTCCCTTGATCATCGCGTAAATCTGAGGAACGACCGGCCCGGCAGCGCCACTATGATCCACTCGTTCAGCAATTGCTTTATTCGTTAGTGACGCTGGTGCAATGGCGACCATAAACGTGTCGTCGTAGACACCGGCGAAGGGCATAGAAGCAAAAACTTTCTTCTTCGGCGTCGGATGAGTCGGCTGCAGTTTTATGTTTTTTTTGCTCTTCGCCATCGAAGTCGAAAGTGTTGCCAGCGAACTAAGCATTTTGTGCAGTGGTGTTATCGCCACTGTTGCGGAGCTTAAATCAAAAGGCACGCCAGGCGTGACGACTAGTGCGCCGCCGGCCTTTGATAGCTCCTTGTAGCGTTTCGCCTGGTGAAGCGCACGAGCATGGGCCTTCGGTTCGTGCCCCCAGCCCTTCACTTCGACGACGATTTGTCCCCCCTCCTCCGTCGTTACGACAAAGTCTGGACGGCAGTCTCCCACGACAACTTTCTTTGCAAAGTCGATACGTGCGCCACGTAACATCTGCTCGACTTCCAACTCAAGAGCGCGCTCGCCCTTGTCTTTTTCTAGCGCAAGTTTTGTGGCCATGGAATACCTCGCTTAGTGAGAACAGGCTGGGTTGAGTTGTCGTTGGTGAAGATCTGGCCAAATGCTTGATCGAAAATACAATGGCCGTCAATACGCAGACGTTCGCTCACTGTTTTTTTATTTACTGAGCGAACGTGTCTCCCAGGTTAGTCAGGGATGACTGGATATTACTGGTTTCGGATTGAGTTTGCGTTTTCAGCGGTTAGTTTCTTTGCGGATCTGATCACTCAACGAATCAAAATTAAACAGATCCTCAATACTGAGCTTTTTCCCGTTAAGGAAAACCGTCGGCGTACCTTCTACGCCAAGTGACTGTGCCCGCTCAATATCCAGTCGAATCCGTTCACCTACCAGCTCGCTATCCATGTCCGCCAGGAATCGATTCATATTCAGATCGAGCCGGCGAGCAAAGGAGGTGAACATTGTTCTGGCTTCTTTCGAGTCGGCCCAGGAAGATCGCTCGCTGAAAAGCAAGTTGACCATTTCGCGGAACTTTCCTTGCTGGCCCGCCGCCTCTGCGGTGCGCGCGGCCGCAACCGCATTCAGGTGCATCGGAGACAGCGGGAGGTTGCGAAGGATTATCTTGACGTCATTCTTGTGTTTGGCTTCAATTTTTTTCAGCTGTTCGTTGAAACGCTCGCAAGGAGGACACTGGTAGTCGATGAAAACTTCGATCGTAACTCGAGCTCCGGGATTACCAACTATCCTGGCGGGCGAAGCTCCGGGAGTAACATCCTGTCCCGAACTCAACACCGGGCTGACGCCAATCAAAATCGCAACCACTATGAGAAGTTTGTTTTTGTTAAGACGCATGCGTTCGCCCCTTTCTTAAACGTTGGCGTGATCGAGATTATTCTTGCGGTCTGCTTCGTCTAAGGCCGAGGCCGGCCGCTGCAAGGAGCGCGACGATAAACGCCGGCACCCCGGTCAGTAGCGGCCAGGCCGGGAGGGCGATAAGCATTCGCGGCCGGTAACCTGAGGTCGAACCCAGTTCATGAATGTTAGCGGCGAGTGCCAGCCCAAACGCACCCAACGCAACCGCAAGAGACGTGTGCCACGCAGTCTGTCGCAGTGTGCTCCCGAGTCGAAAGTGCTCATAGCCGATGTGAATTGCGAAAGCTACCGCGGAAACGAGGAAAGCGAGCCGGTTCCAGTTGATGCGCGTCGCCGAAGACGCTGACCAAGAGGCAAACTGAGCGAACACGAAGCCGACAACAAAATAGGTAAGGCCTACTACTAACGTCACTCGCACCCACTGTTTTTGTTTCGTCATGAAAACTCGCGGTCAGCGTATTCACCAACTATCTTCCAAAATTCCAATCGTCATGATTCCGAGTTTCCCGTTGCTCTTGACCAGGGACAATTGAAGCACCGGCAGTTGGACAGTCACAAATTGCGAATGAGCTGGGTAAGGCGCACATTTTTCAATTGTAGTGCACGTCTCAACTCTCATCTCCTTCAAGCGTGGCATCACCCACGCCAGATTTTTCTGATACATGGGACTTCGTTCCGGTGGGTGCGCTCTTAAGTAACCTCGCAGCATCGTCGCGCCGCGTTCGAACGTAGCTGTCACCCCGCGCACTTTAACCGGGTCACTAATCGGATCCGCGCCGCTTTCTATTGTCCACATGTTTGAGACATTGGGGTTCTGCTTGAGATAGCGATAGACGGCGGCGGGATATTGTTGTCGATAGTCGAGCCTTTGGAAACTTCCATTGGTGATATCAACATTGCCGTAGACATAAAGCGAACTCAGAAACGAAAGATTGATCAGGGCGATTTGGAAGCGCCGCAACTCCTGTGGTTTCATCTTCGGGCGCAGTTCCTGGGCAAGCAGATCACTATCCGCGAAAGCTACATCCAGTGCCGGACGCGCACTAGGCATCTGCAGTAACGGCGACAAGTCTCTGGTCCGCAGGATCTGATCGCTGAAGGACTTGACGAAGCGGCGCACCTCTTGTTCATCGGCCGGTGAGAGTTTCTCGTCGGCTGTTTGCGCCGCAAGCCTCAAAGACGGAACCAGCAAGAGTAACAATAAAACTACAACTCGCTTCGTAGTAAGCAGAGTCAGCGAACGGTGAATCAAACCAGTCACTAAATTAATTTTCAAGCGCCCTCCTGAGTGCTGCTCTGGCGAGCAAGCGCGTCGAATCTAAAGTGGGTAGGGGACAATCGTCGGGCCGAACGATCAAAGGTATTTCAGTGCAGCCGAGCACAACTGCGTCACAGCCGCGCACTTTTAGTTTGTCGGTAACCTCATTAAAAAATAGCCGCGAACTTTCCGGAAAGATTCCGTTCACCAACTCCTTGAAAATAATGTCGTTGATTCTTTCCCTATCCGCCTCGTCAGGTATCTCGCTTCCGATTTTGAACTCCGACAAAGCTTCAGGATAAACCGGACTCTCCGCGAGATACTTGGTCCCCAGAATTCCCAGGCGCTCATAACTCAGCCGGTGCGCTTCTTCAGCCACGGCACTGGCAATGTGTAGCCACGGAATCGGTGATTGCGGCAGCAGGTACTTGAAACACTGGTGGTAAGTGTTGTCGGGACAGATGGCGAAGTCGGCTCCCGCTCGCGCGACCTTAAGCGCCGATGATGCCATAAACCCCGCGACCGTCTCCCAGTCGTTGGCGCGGATCGGATTCATGAAGCTCGCCATCGGCATTGAGTTCATGGTTATCTCGGGATGATTATGTTCACCCATGAAAGCGGGGGCTTCTAAACAGATTGTGCGATAACACAAGGCGGCGCCCTCAGCGCTGCCGGCCACGATGCCAATGTGTTGGGTCACTACGTCTCCACCTCTCTGATGACCGTATTAGATTTGAACCCGAAACTACTCGAAGGGTTCCCCGAAAGTACGCTGATTGCCTTCAGGATCGAGCACGCGAAACTCGCGTAGACCCCACGGCCGGCTCACGGGTTCACCTTGAACGTTGGTACCCTTGTCGCGGAGTTCAGCAAAAAGAATGTCAGCGTTGCGGATGTAAACATAACACGAGCCGATTCCTGTGTGCCGTTCGGTGCGGGGGACGAGCAACACGCGAACGGCGTCACGATCCATCACACCGATATCGTGCTGCTGATAGTTAATGGAAAATCCCAGCATGTCGCGATAATAGACAGCGCCGGCAGCAACGTCAGTGAGCGGAAATTCCGGCATGATCTTCGTAGGCATGCGCTGCGGGCGAGTGTCATTGTTGCCCATCGTGCTTCCTGACTGGACTGGGGATCGTGGCGTCGTCTCTAAGCTTTTTTAGTTTCTGAGGTTGCGACCTCAATGAAGTGCTTTGCTAAATCGTGATGTGCGGACCAGGCTCGCCAAACATCTTCCGCCCACTCGCGCACACGCTTGATGTGATCTTCCGCATCCACCGCATCGTATACATAGGTAATTGTTACGAGTCCGCGTTCTTCGGGAATGTGAACTGGCTTTTCAATCTTCGGATTGGCACTCAACCACTTTTGCACCACCTGGTTGAGGCCGAGGGGATCTTCACTTTCAATTCCCGCGTACATACCGGTCAGATGGGCCGCAAACGATTTTCCCGAACGCATGTAGGCGTCAGGATGTTGCAGCGAATATGAATCTACCGTCAGACGATGGAGTTTTCCGTACCGGTAATCACTAAACTCTCTGGCCAGGATTTCCTCAAACAACTTTAGACAGCCAGCGGCGCCCGCAACGACCACAGCGCCACAATCTGGACAAACATCATCCGCACTTTTGTTTTCTTGAGAGATACTCATGGCTTCGTATTCTGGTCAAGGCCGGGGATGCAACTCGCTAATGATGCGCTCAAGTCCTTTTCGGTTTTCCGGATCCTGAATCGTCGCCGCCGTCTTTCTCGCTTCGTCCACTAATCCCATGTTCGCCTGGGCCGAGCCAATCTCAAATCGATTCCCGTCACCGCGTGGATGCTTCTGACGGTCCCAGCTGAGCGTCTCTTGAAACGTCGCCGTCGCCGCCCGGAAATCTTTTCTTTCCCCTTGAATGTTTGCGACCATCAAATACATTCGCAGTTGATCGTATTCCGAAAAAAGCTTGATATCCGATTTTGCTTCTTTGTAGAACCCCGCCTCAGTCAATCCACCCACGACATGAATCAGGGTAAAGGCGAGGTTATCCCGAAAATGATCCTGGAGCGCCTCAGCCCTGGCTCCCAACAAAATTCGGCGAGCAACTTCCGGGTGACCCGCCTTGAATTGAGCGGACGCCATATCGTGGTAAACAATGAAGCGTTGGGAAGGTTCCTTAACTCCCTTGAGGGCGCGCCTGGCAGGCTCAGGCTTTCCCTCGCGGGCAAGCCGGTCCGCTGTCAAAAACCAATCTCTTTTTTCCAGTTGGTTCACATCAAGACAGCCGTCAGGGCTCGCTGCCTCAATGCGGGCCTCGGGCGAACCTAAGCCATCCTTGATGCTCGTCACCACGCAAACTGGTCCTGGATTCACCCTGACGATGATCTCGTAAGTCCCGAACGACGAATAGTCTTGCTTCGGCGTAACCTGAACTGTGAAGCTTATTGAAATGCTTTTCGGTGGCCCGGTTAGCACTGTCCAGAACACCAGATCGCGAAGTTGCTGAAGGTTGGGATCGCGGGTATCCCAATATTGAAGCTGATAGCGACGTTCGTCCGGCGCAATCAAGTAAACTTCTGGTTTCAGCTCAGCGCCTTTTAATAGCAGTGAATAACCTTCGGGTCCCTTGCAGATTCGCGCTCCCCGATCTTTGGCGCCTGCGGCGGGCCGGCAATCACTATCGCTGCCCCTGAGCCTGTTGTCATATAACTGCCGCCAATCTTGTTGAGCGAGATCTTTGGGCGTTTCCTGGGCTGCGCATGGTACGCCGAGAGAGATCAACAGGCTCGCGATCAGCACAAACAACGATTTCGTAAGCGTCGTCTTGCACATACTAAAGTCAGCTCCATTCAATTCTCATTACGTCAGGAACGACTAGAACGTTTCCTTATTTGGATTTACTCGATACGCAACAGACGAGATCCGGTACCCCGTCCGCTTGAGCAGAAGGTAAAGAATATCCGGCGTTGACCCGGTCGCTCTAAGTTTGTCAGGTTTGCTGGCCCCGCGGAGTGAGCACGGCTAACAGAAGCGCAACGATGAGGAGTGCGGGCACGTCGCCGAGTAGATGACCGCGACTCTCCGGACTGGAAAAAGACTGCACCGCCATGATCGCCGCGTGCACCACACTCGACCAGACAGTGAACCAAATCAGACTGCGGTGGGCGAGTGGATTGCGGGCCGCCAGAATCAGAAACACGCCAAGGGTCGCATAAATTCCGATGATCATCATTGGATAGTCTGAATGTCCGGAGTGCCACTTCCAGCCCGATGGCCAGATCATCATCAACAAGTAAATTCCGCCGATGAAGATTATTCCGACTAAGACCAACGCGATCTGCAGATACTTAAGCCGCTGAGTGTCACTCATGGGGCAGACTCCTTTGAGTTGTTGCTTATTAGTTTTGACTGACGATCGCGAGTAACAATAGGTGTGGTGGTAGCATTAGTCAACGTCGCTAAGTCTTCAGAATTCGGTTCGATTCCGGGTCACGAGAAAACGAAAGAAAGCGCAACTGCGCGGCCTTACTGGACCACCGCGACGATCGGGCCGAGGTCTGTTTTGTTATCGTTTCGCTTGAGGTCCACTGAATACAAACTGGAGACGACGCCGTCCAGATACAAAGCGTCCGAGCATTGCAGGTGATCACGGAAGAAAACGGCGAACTCGTAGAAATTTACTGGTTGGTCGCTGATAACGAAGACGATGGTGTCCCCGGAAATGCCAACGCCATTGCGTAAGAGACGAGAGGTCGACGCCGGATCAAACGCGGGATTAATAACACCCTTGCGCAGCAGCAAAGGACCTGATTGCGTTGCCAATCGCACGTCCTGGACGATGGTGGGATATTCGCTTGTCTCTACAATTCGTGGCCCCACGTTGGAAACAAGAAAAACGCCATTCGGCTTCATGAAGAAGTTGCCCGAACCAGCCGCGACATTAAGCGGAGAAATCTCGCGGCCGTCCACCACCAAAAGGCCGACCGGCGAGAAATCGGTTTGGTACATCCCGGCGTTCATGGCAAAGCGTAGCTGTTGCTTGCGACCGGCGAGCCAGGACGCAAGTTGATCGAAGCGATTAAAGGCGTGTCCCTTTTCGTCTCGGAGGAAAAGCTCAAGCCTCTCCGTTCGTAGATCGACGCGCACCGTGGTGAATCGTGCAGACGCTGCGACCGGCTTGGCCAATCCTGGTTGGACTGTTTCGGGCGTCGGCTTCGCGGTGCTTTTGCTGGTGCATCCGCCGCACGCGGTGCACGCAATGAGAAGTCCGAAGAAAATTCCCTGCACAGCATTCATCGTGGGTGAGTGAGGACACCGCTCTTCGCAACGCGCCGGGAGTCTCTTTTAAAAGTTGAAGCGGTTTATGGAAATCTGCGTCCTTGGCTCCTTCAACTCTATGGTGGCCTTCGTGATGTAAAGCCGCAGGATCAGGACCCGAGACTTATTGGGATTTGGCACTATCGCGTCAACGTTGCCAACGACCGAAGCCGCCTCATCTTCGTGACTGGCAAAGTCGAATGGTGCTTTAAGTTGAACATATTCGAACGCCAGAATTGTCGTCGCCGCTTTGGTCGAGGCCGCCACCATGAATTTTGTATTTGAGTCATCGGAGGGACAGATGAAATTAAACGCGCCGCGACAGTTGAGAGTGATTGGCCGAAACGGTAGGGCCATTTCCTTGCTGACAAAACCTTTAACCAGTGGCTCGAGCTCGTCGTACTTCATTCGCCCCGCGGACACTTTGCCGGCGGCCGAATAAAGATAGATGTAACGCAGCCGTGGAAGCCGTTCATCGTCTGCCTCCATTTGTTTCAAATATTTTGCTGACAAGGCGAGGCTCGTGTCCCAGTCCTCATTACTTACGGCAACTAAGACCTTTTGAAACTCCGTGTCGCTTACCGATGGTTTCGGTTCCTGCGCGGACACGCAGACGATCACCAGCGCAATAAGGACCAGAGCCCGGGGAATTTTCGTCATTTACTTTTCACCAGCTAGAATGGCCGAACTGCGAGAATCATCGTTGACTGCAGCAATATCAAAAAGCGGGACTGCCACAGATCGTAGTTGTAGTTGCCACGGCGTGATAGTTATGTCCCGGGCGTTAAGGTGAAGACGATGGGCCTACTACGCCTGAACCAGCGCGTCCACCCACTTTCGCTGAAGAAGGCTTGCCAACTTACTGGGATCGCGGGCGTCCCCGCCCGCCGCTGAGCGCTCAGCGCGAACTGCTCTCCGGAGAATAGAAACAATGATTCGGACGCGCAACGCTTGTCAATGTTCACACGAATGAAGATTACCATTAGCACTGCGAGAACGGTGTGGTTCATGCTTAGTAGATGCAGGATGAACTCTGAAGGCTGTGCAATGAGATCATTTTTATTGCTCAGCGTCCGGCTTGCCCTTAACGATATACTTCGCCAACAACCCGCGGCTAATTGACGTCCTTGAGCTCCAGCAAGTCCCAGAGATTTCCGTACAAGTCTGCAAAGACGGCCACCGTCCCGTAGCTTTCTTCCTTAGGTTCTCTTACAAACTTGATTCCCTGAGCGATCATGTCTTCATAGTCTCGCCAGAAATCATCGGTGTTGAGAAAGAGAAACACTCGCCCACCAGATTGATTGCCTACGAATTGTTCCTGTTCTGGTTTAGACGCTTTCGCCAGTAGCAACGTGGTCCCTGCTGAATTGGGAGGCGCAACTACGACCCAACGTTTATCTTGTTCCGGCTGATAGGTATCTTCCACTAAAGTGAAGTGAAGCTTCCTGGTATAAAACGCGAGGGCTTCATCATAGTCTCTGACGACCAGTGCTACATGCACTATTGATTGTTTCATCACTTCTTCACGTCGAAACTTTATATCCGGTTGGCTTTAAAACATCGTTCTAAGGTTTGTTGGGCGTGGTGGTTATGTTGCGATACCAGTCCAGGGGCGGGTGCGATTCAAAAAACATTGGGGTCACGCCGCCATCAGCATGTTGGTAAATTAGATAGTAGACGAATTTCACGCCGGGGCTGATAAGTCGAAGCTCCATGTATTCCAGATCATATGGCGGACTGTCGAACCCAATTCGCCAGCCGGCCACTTTGAATGCGTCGGGATGCATGTCTTCGAAAGGAAATGTGTATGTGTCCGTCACGATCCATAAGTCGAATCGTTTGCCGGGTTTCAGTTTCGGAAGCGCTAAGGGCTCGCTGGACACATATTTGACCTCGAACAGTTTCCCGTCCTGCCGGATGCGCAGAGTGAGATCGGTATCCACTTTCTTGCCGTTTATTTCGAAGGTGATGGGAAACAGACGACTCGGTTCCTGCGGAGGAAGCCGCTTTTCGAAATCCTCTCTGGCTTTGGCACTGGGAACGAAGCGTTTAACTTCGCCGTCGTAGCCTTTGTATGAATATGACTTTCCGGTCAGTTGGTACAAAGCGTGAGCAACATTTCCACCAAAAACCTGGCTTTGCCTGGGTGGCTTTAGCAAATACTTTTTCAGTACCGGCACGGCGCGCTGGTCACCGATAATCCCGAGTGAATTTATGATCTCTCCTTTTACGTCCGTCAACAGGTATTCGCTCAAACCATTCTCGTCTTTAGCCATAACGTGCTCGGTCAGTGTTAACACGCGCGAACTTTCTAACACCCGAAGCATCGCCGGAACCGCTTCCCTCGCCCGCAATCGGCCGAGGTCAAGCGCTGCCTGGGCGGCAACGTGAATGTCGTCCTCATCCAACTTTGCGATTGACTCTTTGACTAAAACATCCCGGCTCTTCGGCTGTTGCGCTACCTGAGCAACGGCAAGTTGAAAAGCTGAGATCAGAATAATCAGTAGAGACAGTTTTCTAGCGTTGTTCGAAAGTAAGATTGACATTGCAACTCCCGGTTAACGAACGTCAGAGTTGAACCGCCGCTGGGTCTTTCTCTCCCAGGGTCACGACCTGGCCGACACGAAGCTCGCCCGTCCTGACCACCGTGCCGTACACCCCGGCGTAATTCTCGTTCAACCGAACAATAGTCTTCATCACTTCAGAATCTCGTTCGGCTGTGTCGGGGTCAAGATTGACCATGACGCATCGCTCATCTTTCATAGTAACGCTGAGGGCCGCCCCGCTGTTCCCTTCACCAAACATCAATGTCCGGCTCACCCAATTGTTTTCTGCAAACGGGAGAGTGCCGTCTGTCTCAATCACAACATTTGCTCGAAACCGGCGCAGATCAAGATCGCGACGAGCTTCGCGCCCAACTCCGTGTATGGTGCTGAGACTGATTACGGAAAGACACGCCTCATCAAAGATGCCGTGTTTGAGATTCATTAATTCAACATCGCTGCCATGCCGGTTCGAAATTTCCTGGCGCAGTTCGTCGCTGAGAAGTTCGTATTCGTTTTCGTCCGGAGTACGAACATGCGTCGGCAGTTCGGCAGTGTTGCTGTTGCGCGTGATTGGTTTGTAGAGGAGCAACTCCGGCAATTTGCTGGCGGTCAACCATGGGAACGCGCTCTTGTCATTGAGTCGTCGAAAAGCCAAGCAGCGATCACCCTCAATGCCATGCCAACCTAGTTTTGCAGTGTCCAGTAACTCACCCGCCATCGACTTAACCGGGTAACGAAAGATGGCGCTAATTCTTCCGAGTTCCATGTGACTACTAAGTGTTAGCTGACTACTCCGGCGTTTGAGACTCAACCCAACGAGCGTTCACAACGATGGCTTTACAGAAACGACTCGCGTCACCACGAAGGCGTATTCGTTTTGATAATCCCAGGCGGCAAGCGTCGCAGCGCCTCGGTCCATTTGCACATGATAGAACGGGTTCTTTTCCAACCTGCCCTCAAGCACGACGGTGGCTATGGTCCGCTCGGCTTTTAGATCGGCGCCACGTAGGTTCGCCTTATGCGCCGCGCGCTCAAAGTGCTGCAGTGATTCCAGCGCGCCTGCGTTTGATCGTTTTTCGAAGTCCTTCGCGTAATGCACCGTTACTTCGGGCGCGTTGCACTCCTCCGACTTAAGCAAGACTCCGCCATAGAGAATGTGCGCGGTGGCTTCGAGTGTGATTGGCTTCTCTTGAAACTGTTTAGGCTCCTTCATGAGCTCACAGAAACTCTTCAAACCTTCCGCACGCATAACGTCTGGGGACGGAGCCGCTGGTGTAAAACTGCAAGCGAGGCACAACGCTAAGATAACTGCCGGCAAATGCATTCACCTCCTCGATTCATGCCCCGAACTGCTTCAAATGATGGTCGACGTGCTTATACGTGACCGCACCCCATTCACGCCGGGACAGCGGCCCGAAGAGTGGATGCGCCGGGCCCGCGCCTGCTTGCGGACCCGCTCCGATCTGCTCCAACAACGCGAGCACAGCCGCGCGTTCTTCCGCAAAAGATTCTGTTGCGGCCGGCTTCAGCTCAGCGGCAGTCGGTGCTCCTTTCGGGAACGGAAACACATACAAGATCAGATGCTTGAGGGGAAACAACTGGAAGACACGCTTGTTCACCGACGCTACTTCGAGCTCACCGACGGCCATCCGCGCCGAGAGCCGAAGATGTTCCAACATCCCTGTCACGTTCAGACTTCCCCACTTCGCGGTCGACGCAGCCGACAGCGATCGCATCCTGCTGCAGATCGCTGCTCGGTCACCCTCGTTCAATATCGAACCCATTTCCGCACCTCGCTTCCGTTCGTCTCGCTAGTATTTTTCACGCGTCAAAGTAACCGGGTGGCGATCACTATCCAACGTTAGGCGGGCGGCTCGTGCGCCGCCAACTCAAGCGATGAGTATGCACTGATGGTAACGAAGTATCCGTCCGGATCCCGCAGCGAAAACTCCTGTGTCTCCGTATTTGGGTTCACGCTCGGTTCTTCTTCGAGCTTCGCCACAAGCGCGCGTGCCCTCTTCAGCGCCATGTCGAAATCGTCGACGCGGAAGAACAACAGGAGCCCGTTGCCAGGTGTCGCGCTGTCCCGGCTCGTCAACGATGGATGATCATGAGCGCCCCACTGATGAAGACAAAGCAAGACCGTTCCATCCGAATCTAGGAGCTGGCCAAAGTAGGTGTGGGCAGGTTGTGTCTCGGGTTGGCCGAAGAGCGACTGATACCATTTGAAGCTGGTCGCCACCTCGTTTACTCCAATGATGGTCCAGGTACGTTTCATGATTTTCCGTTCGTGTCGAACTATTTGTTGGCTGCTTCGCTAAGCGGATTGCCGCCGGCGACGCATCATGTTCCACAGCAGAACAATAACGGCCCCAATCATGATTCCAACGGCATCAGGAATCAAATCCCGCATGCGGCAGTGTCCTACGCCACTGATGCCCTCCGCCAGTTCCACCAGCAAACCCATCACGAGGCACGCCCCGACGGCCCAGCCGTAACCCGACCATTGCGACATACGAAATTGAGCGCTCGTCATGAGAAAGAACAGAACAAACAGCACCGTATGTTTGTAGTTGGTCAGAGAGAATACCGCTAACCCCAGACTCGGCACGAGTTCGCACGGCTGCGGGTTTAGATGGAAGCCTACACTCGCGGGAAAGTAGAGAAGGCCCAACACCACGAACGTAATGTACGCCCAGCGCAGGCCTCGCGCAGACAAAATGCCTAGAACCAGAAATCCCAAATATATGATTGGCTTCATGGCGCCAGCTTAATGAATGCGAGGAATAAACAGGAACGTGGATTCCCACAGTTGGCAGTCTTAGCTCAATCAATCACGCAAAATAGATTCTATGGCACTCACCAAATTAGCGAACTCCGCTTCGAGCAGCGCTTCGCTTAGCGAGTCTAATGGCTCCGCGGCTGAATTCACGGATTGAAATTCCGCAAGTGAAGGTACTTGCTCAAAAGAGCAATGGCTTATTATTACTGGCAAGATCACTGCCCCGTCTTCGTTTGCCGCATTCAATAGAGGAGCCAACTCATTGTTCACAATAAAGTTCGAAGCGAGAAAGGCTGGGCTTATTAACAAGACTGCAACCTGAGTTAAGTTTAGAGCTTTCTCGATATCATCACGCCACTTTGAACCTGACCGAATTAACGTGTCGTCCCAGCGAATCAAAGTGCCTGACTTCTCAAGCGGTTGCAGGTGGAACAGCAAACGCTCCAGCCAATTTTTATCCTTGTGGCTGTAGCTGATAAAAACCTGATGACGAAGAATCTGGTCAATATTGGAAGGCTTGATCCATGCCAGTTTTTCACCGTTTGAGACACAGACGATGTGGTCCGAATTTCCTTGTTGATGGGGCTCTCTTAACTCAACTATTGTCACCTTCTCGCCGGGGTGGAAGCCGCCTGAGACATAACCTCTGCTATCATCTGAAAGTTTCGCTTTCACGCCTCGACGAAGTTCAGGCTTTCCCTTACCGCGAAGCGAAACACAATTCCCTTCATCCTTGATAAGCGTGTCATAACCGAATATTGGGCCTTCAAACTTAAGCTGTTCAGACATATCTTTCGCCTTCGGCTAGCGAGGGCCAAGGGCGGCGAGCGCACCCGCGCAAACGACTACATGCCCCTGCTGCCATGGTGGTCCAAGAGTACTTCCGAGCGCCTTCAATCGTCGCTCGAGCGTTGCCGACTTGAGCCCGCGGACTCGTGCAGCCAACTCGATAATTTTCGACTTCTCGAAATGAAACACGTTCAGCTCGAGTTGGCCCGCGGCGCGCGTGAGTGCTTGATGGTAGATCATGCCATCAGCCCGGCACATAACAAAGTAGTTGGCGTGGGCCTCGGAAACTTTGACGGGAAGTTCTGCGAGTGGCGGCGTGCGGATGCTGATGGTGGAACAGTTAGCCGGCGCCAGCTCTCTGATGAGGCTCGCAAGAGCGAGTCGTGCTCGTTTGTTGGCGGATGCCTTCACTGCTTTCACAAGTTTCTCCGCCTCTCGTGCTTGCATTTGCAGTGTTTCGTGGTGATACGGAGACGCCGGCAGCTTCGGTTCGATGAGTTCCACTCGGCGCTTATCAATCACTATGATGTCGCGACCAGACGCCACGACACTGACGAGGTTCGCCCAGCCATAGTGGTCCTCGACGCCGATCGCGAAGTTTGTCATTTAGTGGTGGTGCCGCTTAACGTCAGGGGTGACCGGCATCGCGTTCCGAGAATCACGGTTTCTTTTCCGAGACCTCAATAGCGGTGAGTGCATCTCGCAATTTTTGCCTCCGCTCCGTCTTCGAGTCATTAGACGTTAACGAAAGATGTAGGTCGATCCAGGTGCCGTGTTGTACCCAATGTGCTTCGATGTTTGACACGCCAATAAGCTGGCTTGCGGTGTCGAACAGGATCGTGTTCCACGAACCAAGTTTCTCGAATGAGACATCTAGCGCATCTGGGACGTTCTTTTTCTTTCGGGCGGCGATCGCCTCCGTCCAATACTTTTTGATGCCCCCGAACTGATCATCAGATTCGAACCAACCAGAAAGTATCAGATGGCGCGCTGCGTCTTCAAAGATGAAATATCTCGGACTGTCCGTAGCCCCCTGTCCCAGCGGCACGATCCGCTTCAAACCATTCTTTGGAATGGTCAGGAGGAGTTCACTCACGGGAACCGTAATAACGTAGGTCTCCGCCTGTTCCGTTATCTTAATGCTGACGCTCTCCGATGCCTTTTGACCACTAGCAATCGCAGAAAACGAAAGTGTCAGAACTATCAGAAGCAAGGTCTTAATTGCGCGCACTTGTTTTCTCCATCAAGCCGTCAGCGGGGCTAACCGGCCACCGTAACTTCAACGACATCACCGTCTCTCAGCTGATGCTGAGCCCGCAACTTTACCTCACAGGCAACTTCGATAATCATCCTCGATTGCAAATCACTGTCAGCCTTGTCCGTCCGCAGAATGACACCCGGCCGACCGAATATTGTGCAGGGTACGATATTGACTGAGACTGTGCCCCCATACTCCTGAGACTCCAGGCGTATCCGTTCGTGCGGTAGATCAGAGGGTTCATCAAGCTGAATGTTTAGGGTGCCGGGGAAGAGCTGCAGGCCGGTCTTGCGGCGGTAATGGTCTTGAAGTTTCTCGATCCAGAAGGCGAAGTTGCCCACACCCGTTATTACTTTCCCTCTCAATATTTTCATTAGCCTCTTGACCATAAGGCCTCAGATTTGAGTTGACTCTGTCCCACTATTTCATTCAAGCACTGTAGTCAACTTCTCTTGTGTTTGGTTAAGGACCCTCACAATGGCTCCGATACTCCGGCCTGGATTTTTCCCGGTACGCCGCCCAGGTCTTGGCTCCGGCCGCGACCATCATCAGCGCGCATAACACCGCAAGGACGACCCGCCGTGGTCCCTTTAGGACCAGGGCATAGTAGACGGCTCCAGCGGCGTAGACCACCAGCGAGGGACCGATCAAGATCATGGTGGAGATCGGGCCATCGCAGTCAGCCAGGCCGCTCAGTCCTTCCGCCTCGTAGTCGTTAATCGGCAGCAGCAATCCAAGCAACGCGACGGGCAGAAAGATGACGACGATCAATGACACCGCCGATGTAGCCACTATTCGCCACATCTCATCTGTCTCCGCAGCAAAAGCTGTCCGTGGTCAGCAGAGCGACTTATTGTGTAGGTTCCTTCACCGCTTCGGCTCCTCGTAAAGTCCGAATTCGGTGCCCGCCGGATCGGCGAAAACGGCAAATGCGCCGACACCTGCGGCGATGTCTGTTCGTGGCGTCAACACCCTGCCACCGGCAACCTCGATCTTTTTGAGAGTGTCCAAAATATCGTCCACCATGATGTAGATGCGTGTTTGTTCGTCTGGCGTTCTGTCGGTCTCTTTCACCCAGGTTCCGCTAACTCCACCGGTGTCGTCGAATGCTAGCTCACCGTCGCCACGCTTTCTCACGGTCCAGCCAAAAATGCTGCCATAGAAGCCGGCTGATGCTTCCGCTGTTAGCGCTGGAATTTCGAGGTAACAGATTTTGCCGTGTGACATATCGCTTTCCTATCTCATTGGACTTCATAGCCGCCGGGCGAGTTTCCGTGCCAACACCCGGAGTTAATTACCGCATCTTCAAGCGAGACAAACCACTGTGAATCCATGCCAAATTCTGGTGTGATATGTAAATAACCCCCCAGGGATCGTGCTGCCCTTGACCATGTGCCGAATAGTAGATGCCGATCCAGCGACCTTAATTCAACAAATAGACGACCTGCGTTTCAAGCTTCGCTTCGTCATCAGTCCAATCGCCATAGATTTCCCACGAGCACCCGCCGAATGCGCGGCCAGTGGCTGCGCGCCACGAATTGATCGCTTCATGCGCGCCTCCGAGTTTGCTATAGCTGCCGGTGTGCGTGGTCATGGCGACCTCGCCAGCAGGTGTCTCGGTGTAGACCACTTCGCCTACATCCTGAAAGGACCGAATGACCTGCACACCGAAGTCGACTAGCATCGTTGTTTCACCCTGCGCGGGGTGATGGTAAAGGAAACAATTATGACCGTCGGTTCGCAGGCCCTCCTGGCGGCGAAGAAAGTCCCAAACAAGATCGAGCGCCGGCTTCCACGCTCTCGCTACTTCCCCAATGCTCACGCGCCGCCGCACTGCAGCGAGTGGCTGCGCACTGACGCTTTTGATGACAACGTCATAATTCATGGTAAGTCTTTCCTAATAAGGTTACTCACCGGCGAGTCCGCTCCCAGTGTCAGATTGCCTAACTTACGCCGTTGCCCAGGCGCATGGACCACCGATCAAGGTATGGCCACCGCCACCCGTCGCACTTCTGCGCTTTCGATTGTTACGCCCGGGGCTGACCAATTCGATGCGGGTGGCACCGCACGGCGCGCTTGCTCCGCGGTCTCGAATAGCACGAAACCAAAACCTTTGCCGTCGGCAGGATCCACCCAATAACCGCGCACGAACCCTTCTGCGGCCTTGATTTGCGGCAAGATTCCGTTGGTAAAGGCGGCAGCCGCTGCTGGTGCCTCGGCTGGATCAATTGCCAGTTCAACTAGTGCTGCGTACATCTGCTCTCCCTTTTTGCATTCATGGCGCTCAAGATCTTTAGCTCTAGAAACGAATAACGATTGAGTTGAGGCGGCGGCGAAGATCCAGCTAGGCGACGGCATCCGATACGTAGTCAAAACTATTCCATCTCCAGCCGCTCGAAGGCAACTTCCAGAGTTTCGATAAACGGTTCTGTGCCCAGCGCATTCAAGGGAGCAAAACGATGATTCACCGGGCGCGCCCGCAAAAACTTCCAGGTGAGCACCGTTTGTGAGCGGTCTTCATTCAGTAAATTGACCGTTATCGTCCGCGCCGTTTGCTCGCCGTTGCGCACGGCATTCCACCACTGGTACCAACTTAGTGAGCCAATCGCTCCTCGCCGCAAAACCAGGTTTCCGTACCTGGTAATTGTCTCGATCTTACGCGCGTCCAGCTCGCGATCATTGCCGTTACGATATTCAAGCACCTGTAAGCGTGCGTCGGAAAAGCAGACTTCCGACAAACCTGCCTCTGGAGTATCGACTTCTCCGGTGCCCAGATCCACGTTGAAATTGATGCCGGGGTAAGGTTTGTTTCTCAAGACAGCCATGGAATTCTCCTATCAAGAACATTCAAGCGGCGCCGCCTGAATGAATTGTTAGATGGAAGAGCTGGACTCAGCCCTTGATGCTTTAATGCCAGAACGCTGAGGCCACTTAATGAATCTTTTCATCACTCTGAGCGAACCGCGGGGTGCCCCTACCAATCCGTGATTTCGCGTGTGACCCGAAGGCCGGTTCTCGGTTCTGAGCCGAAGCGCAAAACGTGACTGGGAAAAAATGACATCAGCGAACCCGTTGAACAATCGCCGATCGGCCTCCTCTGAAATCTCGACCTCACAGCGTCCGTCTTTGAAGGGATATTCAATCTTCCTTTCACGAACTGTTAGCGGTCCATCTTCAATCAGGCATCGCGAACATATCAGCTGAGAAACCGTTCCCGCCGCTCGCGTTCATGATTTCTTATGTAGCGCCCGCGCGCAACCGCCACACCGCGAAAGCAAGCATCTGAACGACGAGCACGACCAGCCAAAAGAGAAAAGAGTTGCGCAGCTCGCGCCGGGCTTTGAGAAATTCGTCGTCCCCGATTTTGAGCCACCCGAAGCGAAAGAACCAACCGATAATAATGAGCAACGGTATCAGCGGCCATGCCAGCAAGAACAGAGAGATTATTGGTCGACCTGATACATACAAATCGAGCACGAAGATAAGTATTGAGCCGATCAAAGCCAGCGGAATAAAAGCGTCGAAACCCGAGATTGTGTTTGCCACCGCACAAGCTTGCGTATTGTGGTGGACAATAACTGCACTGACCGCGGCATAGTTGGGATCGATTGGTTCGCGACAACGAGAACACTGTGCCGCGCCGAACTCCACGAGTTGTCGACAATTCGGGCACTCTACGAATGGATGCACCAGAGGTCTGAGCGGTGATTCAGTCATCGAGATTGGAGAGCCACATAACGCTTGGCATAAGCGCCGCACACAGAATAGGGGGATCCACTAACAAACACGAACCCAAAACCAAGCGACCCGAAGAGTGGGCGGCTGGCTAGTTTGTGTCGCCTCCTGGAGAATTGTAACTTCGTTACCCGCTAATATCGGGGTAACAATGACGATCCATATCACGAGAATCCGCTGTGATGAATTGAGCGCCGTTCTCACCGAGGACGCTGGTTTGGCAGGGCTTGGTGCGCTTCTCATTTACGCTCTAAGAAATTTCCGCTCCAAGCTTGTAATGCGTCGCGTTGATTATTGTTTGACTCCTGGCCTAACTCCACCGGAATAAAAAACAATGAATGATGAGGCTTGTATAGCACTTCTTGCTTTGTTTCTTTATCAATTCCCAGTCGTGCCTTATTCCACTTCTTCCCTGGAAACCAATTAATAATGCCAGCAGCAACAAGTGGAAAACCGAACATAAGACTTTCATTAGGTTCCCTGGTTGCGAGCATCGTTAATGGTGCAAAGATGGCGAGAAACAATCCCAACATCACAGCAGATACTATGCCGTACCCAGTCCAGATAATCATCCCTGATCCTCTAGTCTGATGAAGATGCTTCCCCACCAGCGGTAAAATGGGAAACTGCGTTATGCCGCGATTTGCTCACCAGTGCAAAGTAAAGAAGAAAAGACAATTCGCGCCCAAGCTTCGTGGTATTGCACGTAAGTGATAGCCGCCGAACGGGGGCCTTCAGGCTGCGGAGCGCGATCAGCATTAAGCTGAGGGAACAAAGCTTCTTGAAAGGATGCTAACGCGCCGGTCAGCTGCAGGCTTAGTTGGGCGGCGGTCTCAGCGATCCAAAATTCAGGGACACACGCGACACTGATCTCATTCAAATACTATCTTAGACGATCTCTCTTTGAAGCTCGACGCACATAAAGGAAGATGCCCAGCAATGCCAACACCGGAATCATAGGTGGCCCTAAAATCAATGCGCCGCCAAACCAGCCAGGGGCGTTAGCTGAATAAATCCTGAAATAAGCCAGCGTACGATCAACGGGTATCGTCTGGATGTAAATCAAAGAGAGCCATGCAAACCAAGCCATGGCGTAGACGAGCAAGCCACCGAAAACAAATATGAGCACCGGAGCTGCGGACTTTTGCGGGCTTCCGAAAATCCCCGCAGCACTGGCCGCAAATATCACAGCCAAAAGTGTCACTGACGAAATTTGTATTACCTGAAGTTCAGACATCACTTGACTGGAAATCAGGACGACACTAAGAGCGGAGCGGCCCAACTAAGTATTATCCTGAAGATCTGCCGCACAAGTACGGATTCGGCGGTATTGTACCGCTCCACCTTACAACCTGCTATCAAATCATCTCTTGGTCACATCAACATCGAAGCTGCGTACAGCCAACCCATCCGCCATCGCGGACGGTACTGTCCTCACTTTTCCGTTGAGTCTTTGAGCGGGTCGCGGATGATCCGGTTCTGACGTCTTCGACTTACGTAGCGGGGCTATTCTTGAGTGGTTTGTCGCAACGAGCCGGCACTGATCCAGCCAACCAACATCCAGCCGATGGGTGCGACAGAGTAGAGAGTGAAGGTGTTGCCGAACATGCTGTTGAGGATTAGTGCCGGCATGAGAGTCGCCGCCACGCGCCAGAGGGTCGCTTGACGATGTGCAGCTGTGAATGAAAGCCACGCTTGCGTTTCAGATTCGTCATCGTCCTCGTCTTCGCTGGAATCCAAACGTTCTGACGCCTTATTCATTTCTTCCTCCGCGCGCCGGAGCGAGCGCCAACTTATGCGCATCGCGCGGAAGAGAATGAACATGAACAACAACGCGGCAGGTAAACCGCAGGTGATGATCGTCGAAATGAAATAGCTATCGATTGGCGGGAGATCGAGTTCGGTGTTGTACTTCCAGGCGCCAACCTGCGTGCCGCCAATGCCGATGCCCAACGGATGATAAGGAATGTAGTCGGTAGCGAGGTTGGTCCAGTTCTTAAGTCGTTCCTGCAAACTCTCCTCTTTAGCCGGATTCAAGGTGCCGCGCGCCGTGTGAGAAAGCACAGTGCCGACTTTGTCGTCTGAGCCGTGACTCAACATGTCGTCGTTCGTCGGCGCCGGCACCAGAGTCATAACCAATACAACTGGCAGCAGAGCCAACGACAAGCGACCGAAGACTCCGCGCAAACTCCGCGCGCCCATCATCAGCAACACAAACGCGCCAAAGATTAGTCCGAAGATGGCGGTACGCTGTCCGGTGAACATCAACATCAACGTCAACGCCCCGGCGCAAGCAAACCAGCCGGCGCGTCGCAGCATCTTCAGCCCGCTCGCGCCAAAAGCAAGAGCCACGAGTGCGCCGCATTCAATGTAGCGTCCCCACTCTTCCGCGCTGCTGTAAGTTGCGAGCGCGCGCTTCACACCGCCCACCGAAATCGAATTGTAGAACTCCGTGTTTTCGATCCAGTAGAGCTCAAAAGCCGGGAAGCCGTAGGCCAGCTGATAGAGTCCGTACAACGAAGTGAGAATTCCGAGTACGACCATCAAGCGAAACGCAGTCTCGATAAACTCCGGTTTCATCGACTGCCCAAAATAGAACCAGGCGACCGGAATAAGCACAAAAAGCGTTCCCGTCAAACCGACGATAATGCCACCCTGCAGCGGGTTGAAGACTTCAAGGACGTAGATTATTCCGAGCATCGTGACGAGCCAGGCGAGCGGCGAAGCGCGAAAAATTCGCAGCTTGTGACGCTGCAAGAGCATCGCGAACGCCAGTATCGTTACGAGGGGCGAGACGACGTGAATTGGATCAGAAGAGGTGTAGGGCAAGAAGAGATACTGCGCGCGCCGGAGAAAACCACGCAGCGGCTCAAACATCATCATCGCGAACAGTCCCGCTTCGAGACTGACGAGCAAAGGCAACGCGAGTGACCAGGCAATTGCGCCGAGTCCGACCCAGCGCAATGCTTCACCACCGGCGTTGATCGCCCAGGCCGCTAACGCTGACAGCGGAAACGTGATCACCGGCCACAGCTTTAGCTGGCGACGGGGCGTCGCGTTCTGGTAAGACGGTTTTGTTAGAACGTGAGTACTCAAATCCTTTTTTTTGAGACTAACTTTCGGGTTATTTCGTTTTCGTTCGTGTAAATTCGTGGACTGATCTTTTAAGCGCTGGCAGTAAAACTAAACCACGAAAACACACGAACAATTGACTATCTCGCGACGGCCAACCGGGGCCAGGCGCGCGCCGCCACGCTGCTCGAAAGCAGCCGGGCGCCGGCGGTCAGATCCGCAACGCAAGACGACGGCGCTACGGAAGCGAGGAACTGCAGCACGCGGAATGAAAACACGCTGGTATCAAATTTCTCAGCATGTCGGCGCATCAAGCTCTGTTGCCAATCGCGACTTTCGAACTCTTCAATCGCCTTGATCAGCGATTCGCCATTCGCTTTGTCGAAGAACAGACCGGTGACTCCCTCGACCACAGTTTCCATGGCGCCACCGCCACGGTACGCAATCACTGGCCGTCCGGCCGCGTTCACTTCAAGCGGAACCATGCCAAAGTCTTCTTCACCCGGGAACAGCAGGGCGCGACACCGACTCGCGTAGCGATTCACAATGGCGTCAGGCTGACGGCCCATGAATTCGATCCGCCCGCCACCCATTTTTTCCAACCGCTCACGATCAGGACCATCGCCGATGATCACCAGGCGCCGTCCGAGTTTCTTGCACGCCTCGATCGCCAAATCAATTCGCTTGTAGGGAACAAGTCGCGACAAGACGAGGTAGTAGTCGTCGACGTAGTTCGACATCTGGAAGCGATCAACTTCGATTGGCGGCGGAATGATCAGCGAATCGCGGCCGTAGAATTTCTTGATGCGTTCCGCGACCTGACGCGAGTTGGCGATGTAGTAATTTGGCTGTTGCGCGGCGCGCAGGTCCCACTTCTTGAGGCCCCACAGCGACAACGGCAGAATCGAGCGGGTGACGCGTCCAAAGTTTTCGCGTGCGACGTAATCGTCGTAACGCCACACCCAACGCATTGGCGTATGGCAGTAGCAAACGTGAATCGCATCTTTGCGGCGCCGCACTCCCTTGGCGTAGCCGGAGCTGCTACTAAAGATCAGGTCATACTCCCGCAGGTCGAAATTCTCGACCGCGAAAGGATAGAGCATGAAGTAATGACGGAACTTGTTCTCCATGCCGGGCAACCATTGCATCGCCGAAGTACGAATGTCGGCGCCGCGCAATTCTTTCGGGAGACGATGCGGCAATGCGACGGTGGTGTAGAGAGGCGCTGACGGAAACGAATCGTGCATGGCTGCGGCCACGCGTTCAGCTCCGCCCTGTTGAATGAAGTAGTCGTGTACTAATGCAATCTTTGACAATGCGCTTGGACCTTTCTGAGTGCTTGTTTATAAAACAGTCGGAATTGGCCCAACTTTTCAGGTCTTAAAAGAGAAGTGGCCGCGGCTGAACGCGAATCAGAAAAGAAAGGGAAACGGAAACGATTCGCGGAGGAATCCCAGCGCCTTCGTATTGCGAAACTCTCTACTTGCCGGCTGAATCTCGTAGTTTTTTTGTTTTTCAGATCTGCGTTTATCCGCGCAAATCCGCGGCCAACTTCTTACGCCGCGCCGCGCGCGAGCAGAATGGCAGGAATGGTTCTGAGGAGGATGATGCCGTCGAGACCGAGCGACCAACGATCGATGTATTCGAGATCGAGCTCCATCCATTGCTCGAAGGAAAGGTTGTTGCGACCGGAAACCTGCCACAAACAAGTGAGTCCGGGCTTGACGCTGAAGCGCCGTTTTTGCCACGCCACTTCCATCCGCATGGCGTCGCGAATCGAGAGCGGTCGTGGGCCAACGATACTCATCTCACCGAGCAACACATTGATCAATTGCGGCAACTCGTCGATGCTCGCGCGGCGCAGCCACTTGCCTGCGCGCGTCATGCGCGGATCGTTAGTTATCTTGAAGATCGGGCCGCTCTTTTCGTTGAGATGTTCCAGGTCCTTCATCCTGGCCTCAGCATCGACACACATGGTGCGAAACTTGAGCATGCGAAACTGGCGCTTGTTGAAGCCCATGCGTTTCTGAATAAACAGAATCGGGCCGGGGGAATCCAGCTTAATCGCCAGGGCAACAATTGCCAGTAACGGACAAAGCAAGAGCAACAGAGTCACAGCCACCACGATATCGATCATGCGCTTGATCTCAGTGCGCCACGTAACCGGCGGCGCGCTGTGCAACGAGAGCAAGGGCGCGCCTTCAAATTCCGACGGATGAGATCGTGCCAGCCGGTGCGGAAAGTGATCCGTGAAAAGGTGCACCATGATTCCCTGCTCTTCCAGCAGGTTGATGGCCGCCTCGATTTGGGAGTACTGCGATTTGATCGGGAGGGCGACAAACACTTCGTCGATCACGTTGTTGGCAATCAACTCCGGTAAATCGTGTACGTCACCGAGTCTTGGTACGCCCTTCACACCATGTCCGTTGAAGTTTGTTTCATCATCGACGTAACCGATGATGCGGTAGCCAAGATCGACACGCTTGGTAATCTCGTTTGCGAACCAGCGGGCTCGCGGTCCACCACCAACAATCAAAAGCGTTTTGATGTTGTGTCCTTGCACGCGCAGGCGTCGCAGGTTCAGACGCAACAAGAGTCTCATGGCGACGATGAGTACCAGACCGATTGCGCCGACGCAACCGGCCGTCCAGAGCGTGATCGTGGGCCAGTGCCCAATCTGTGCCACCATCAACAACATCAACGTGGCGAGAAATACCGCGCGTCCAATTTCTCTTAGTTCTTCCGTGAATCTGCTGAGCCGGTGGGAACGGTAAATTCCCTGCAGGTTGAAGACGATATACCAAACCAGCAACATCGCGGCGCCCAGCAAAGCATTGGCAACCTTGATGCGCGTGGTGAGAAAGTCGAGCGCGTAATCGGAGATGGGCACACTTGCTTCCGGCGCGTAGTTGATGACGATCGCCAAACTCAGCGCGCAGAGCATGAGCAGAAGGTCACTGACCTTCAGAAACAGATTAGCTAGTTGTCCGTAACGGGCTACCATTTAATCGCGTTCTAAAAATTAATGGGGAATCAGTGGATTCAGGAACGTAGCCAAACTTGCGATCCGCACATAACGTTCGATTTTGCTGATCCGGTTGCGCGGCACAAGAATCATGTCGCCTGGCTGCAACGTCATATCGTTCTCCAGATCGCTGGTGCGTTTCAGTGATTTGAAGTTCAAGGCTTTGACTTCAGCCATGTCGGCGTTGAGTTTGCGAAAAACCAAAATCTGTGACGACTTCGCACTTTCCTTGAAACCTCCGGCAAGCAACACTGCCTGTAGCGCAGTTAACTTTTCCCGCAGCTCAAGTTTCCCGGGCTGCACCACTTCACCTGCCACGACCACATAAGGCTTTTGAAACTCTTTGAGCACGACAATCAACTCGGGCGACGCCAGTCGTGTTTTTGCTTTCGCAAGAATGACGTTGCGCACCTGTTCAAGATTGCGACCTTCAACTTTTACGTCGCCGCCAATCTCCAGCGAGATGAAACCGTCCGGCTGAACAGTCACCGTCTGATTAAACTCAGGCGTGTAGCGATACTGAATGTCGAGAACATCGCCGGGATGCAACGTGTAGCGTTGCTGCTCGCCGAAAGTGCCCAGACGCGGCGCTTGAGTCGTTGCGCTCTGCGCGCAAACGACAACGCTCAGCGTCGTAACCAACATTCCGATGACCAGCAGTCTCTTCATCAACACAAGTCCAACCTCTTTAAAGTCTGCGATACAGCCAATTGGGGACTGGATACTTTCGGCGATTGAGAATGAAGCCCAGGAAATTTCCGCCCGCGTTTTCGATTGCCTGTTGGCAATGCTGGACCTGACCGCGTCTCGTTTGCGCCGCTTTCACCACCACGCACACGCCGTCGACCAATGGCGCCAGCGACGCGGCCTCCGCGGAAGAATCAGTTGCAGGACAATCGATCAGGATGTAGTCGAAATTCCATCGCAGGGCCTTGAGGCACTCGGCGCGATACTCAGCTGCGGATTCCCAGTTGCCAACTGATCGACTCGCACCAATCGCGCTAACGCTCGCCGTAGTTTCACTCACTGACAACGTGAGCAGGTTTTCAATGTCGGTTTCTTCGCAGTACAACCAGACTTTATTCGGGTCAGTCATCTGAATATTTCTGAGCGACCCGGCATCAACTCGCAGCACTCTGTTTTGCGTCTGACTGGCGAGTTCTTCCGCCAAAAGATCCACTACATGACTAACGCCCTCACCCGGCGTGGCGGAGGTAACGGCCACGACGCGGTTGCGAAACTTTCCTTGATCATCGACGGCCTGAAAGACAGTCCTGATCAGATCCAGATAAAAGCCGGCTTTGAATTTTGTGCTCTTCATTGACTGCTAATCGCTTATTCGCCCGAAGCCCATTCGAGTAACGGGTCGCGGACCACTTTTGGCTGCGACAGTGTCCGGTTGCCTGCAGTGGTTGCCGGCTTAGAAGTTTGTGGCGTAGCGGTTTCACGGGCGCTAACAATCGTGACTCGGTCACGCCTGGTGTTTGGCAGTGCCGCCAAAACACGCGCGCCGGTCAACACCTCCAGCTCGCGCGGCGTCAACACTGTGTCGCGCATGAACTCGGCGATCACCACGGTGCCGATGCTCAGCAGAATTCCCAGAAAGAAACCGAGGACCAGATTGAGCGGACGATTCGGCCGCACGGGGAGTTGTGGACGAAACGGCACTTCCGCAACTGACACGTTTGTAATCTTGTTCTCATCGAGCGCGTCGGTAATGCGCGCTTCTTCTTCTTTTTTCTTGTAGAGCTGGTAGTTGTCGCCGGTTTCCCTGACTTGCCGGTTGAGATCCTCGTATTGAGCGGTGATGCCTTCGAGGCGCTGAAGTTGCGCTTCGTATTCCTTCACTTGTTTGAGCAGAATCTCATGCCGGCCGACGGCGCCAGCCTGGTCAACTCTGCCGCGCGCGAGTTCCGATTCCAGGGTCTGCCGCAACGGGTTGAGATCGGTTGATTGCTCGGTGGCAGTCTCCTTCGACGCTTTATCGAGGGCCGTGCGCGTGTTCTTCAGTTGCTGGTCAACTTCCTTCACCAGCCGATCTTCCGGCCGAAACTTTGTCAGCAACTGCGTGCGCCGGTTTTGAAGTTCGACGATCAGAGTATTCAAACGTTCGGCCGAATACTGGTTCGGCAACGCTTTGCTTTGCGTCACAACACGAGACGGTAAAGCTTCCAGCTGCTGTTGGCCTTTGGCAATGCGTTCGGAGACTTCGTTGAGAAATGCCTCCGTCTCGAGAAGCTTCGAGCGCGACTCAGTCAGCTTCTGAACGGTTTGGTCCTTTTGCTGGGTCAGCGAAACGACATTCGCCGCCTGTTGAAAGTTAGACAGATTTTTTTCGGCGTCCTGCAGTTGACCTTCCGCCTGGTCGGCTTGCGTCTTAAAAAATTCGTAAGTGCCGGGCGGGCGATGCAGTTTTAGATGTTTGTCCAGATAGAGGTCCTGGAGTTTTTGGAGTACGACGGCGGCTTTCTCGGGAGCTGCCGAGGTGTATTTGACCTCGATGATGTTCGCTTTTTTGACCGGGGTTATGACCAGATCTTTCGCCAGTTTCTTCGCAGCTTCTTCGATCTGAGTATCTTTCGAACGCGGCGCCGATTTAATTCCCAGCGTGGCTGAAATCGACGAGCCGCCACCGCCGTACAAGCCGCAGTCAATGACGACCTGTTTGAGCAAGTCTTCGCTTGTCAGCAACTCTATCTCCGAATTAATTTGGTTTTCGGAAACGTCGCTGTCGAAAAAATTGCCCGTGGATCCGAGGGTCTGTTGCGGCGTGATCGGCACATCCGAGCGTGTGTTCTTCACCAGAATTTTCATCCGCGACTCATACTCGTTAGGCATGAGAAACGTGATGACGGCGGTGCCCAGCACCACTGTCAGAAATGTCGCGCACAGCAGCAACTTGTGGCGAAACAAGATGCCGGCCACATCGCGAATGGAGACTTGCGTCTCGGATTTGCCAGAGCGGCGGCTATTCATAGAAAGGCCTACGGGTCATAGAAATGTCTACGGTTAATTTATACGGGTAATAACTAGTCTCTTCCGTTTTCTGGAAGTCACCAGCGCGGCGCGACGCGAATTCAGTTTTCGTGGAAACGCCGAAGAATGAGACACTTGCCCAGGGAGCCTTTGATTCCTGCTGATATTTTGATTCTCTGTCTTATCTAAACTCGCAAATGACAACCAAATCCCAGACCTATCCAAAAGTCGCCGCCACCGCCGAGATACGCGCTTGTTTCCCGGCGCTCGAACGAATCCAAAGCGGGTTTTCCGTTGGCTATTTCGATGGACCCGGTGGTACGCAGGTGCCGCGTCAAGTGGTGGAAGCGATGGCCGACTATCTCTACCATCACAACGCAAACACTCACTGGGCGTATCCGACAAGTGCAGAAACCGACGCTGCCCTGGAAGCTGCACGCCTTGCGTTCGCTGATTTTCTGAATGCGTCGCCCCGCGAGATTGCCTTTGGCGCGAACATGACCACGCTCACGTTTCACGTCGCTAGGGCGCTGGGCCTGCAAATGGGAAGTGGTGATGAAATTGTCGTCACGGAGTTGGATCACCACGGTAACGTGGCGCCGTGGCAACGGCTAGCAGTCGAACGCGGCGTTACTGTGAAGACGGTCAAACTCGTTCCCGAAACCGGACAGCTCGATTGGGACAGTTTTGAGAGTTCCGTTACCAACCAGACAAAGATCGTGGCGATTGGCGCCGCCTCCAACGCGCTGGGCACAATCAACGACGTGCGGCGCGCAATTGGCATGGCCCGCGCGGTGGGTGCGCTCGCGTTTGTCGATGCAGTTCACTACGCACCTCATGTGCTTATCGATGTGCAGTCGCTCGATTGCGATTTTCTGGCGCTGTCAGCGTACAAGTTTTATGGACCGCACATCGGCGTCCTCTTTGGAAAACTCGCGCTGCTGGAATCAATCAACTTTCCGAAACTCATTCCCGCGCCCGATGCCGCACCAGAAAAGGTTGAAACCGGAACGCAGAACCAGGAAGGAATGATTGGCGCCGGGGCAACAATCGACTTCCTGGCTGCACTCGCTGATCAGGGCACGCGCCGCGATCGATTGGTGGCAGTCTTTGCGGAATTACACCAGCGCAACTCTGAACTTACGAGCCGGCTTTGGAATGGATTGGCAGCAATTAACGGCGTGAAGCTGTACGGCCCGTCGCCGGAGGTGCCAAGAACGCCGACCATTGCGTTCACAGTTGACGGAGTGCCGGCGACAGAAGTGGCTCGACGACTGGCAACGCGCGGACTGTTTCTTTCCCACGGCGACTTTTATGCAGCCACCGTTGTCGAACGTTTGGAATTGGAACCGGAAGGATTGGTGCGTGCCGGTTGCGCTTGCTACACCACGGTAGATGAGATCGATCGACTGTTGGAAGGTGTCAAAGGAATCGTCCAAAGTCCAATGTTCGATGTCCAACGTCAAAGACAAAACGAGAACTAACAACGGACAAGATCCGAAAGCGACGTTGGACTTTGGACATTGGACTAATCCCGCACCGCATTCACAAAATCCGCGAGCAGTCCGTAAGCAGTACTTTGCAAATTTGGACGGTGTGACGTGATCGTCAGTCCCGGCATCATGTCGAGCTCAAAGTGGATCGCCAAAGAAGTCCCGCGCACGTTACCCAGTGGATCAGTTACTGCTACTTGTTCCGGTCGCACCGTCGCCGAAATAGTTCCATCGCTATTCAACTTCGCCCGCGAGATTAGTTTGAAGGGCTTGCCGTCGCCGCGCGCAGTCTGCACTCGCGACTGGCTAAGGTTTCGAATTCCGTCCCTAATAACCTGCTCAGGCTTCAGCGGAACTTTCATCAGCACGCTGGCGAGCGCGCAAACTTTTACAGTCGAATCCCAACCATCAATGTCGTGGCTGGGATCAGTTTCCGTGACGCCAAGCTCTTGTGCGATTTTCAGTCCTTCATCAAACGAACGCCCTGCTTCCATCGTCTCGATAATAATGTTCGTGGTTGAGCTGAACGCACCGCTGAAGCCGCGAAGATCTGCCGCCGGAAGCGCTTCTCGGAAAAGAGAAAACACCGGCGCACTGTCGAGTACGGCAGCTTCAAACAGAAAACGCTTATGCTGCTTCCCTGCCAGCTCATTCAGACTGTGATAACCGTGAACGAGCACGCCTTTGTTTGCAGTTATTGCGTGCGCGCCCGACTCCAGCACAGCTCGCACGTAGTCGATTCCCGGCTGGCCCGTTTCGTGATTCAGCGAAGTCGTTTCAAAAACTGCATCAGGCTTCGCCGCCATCAGCCACTCGTTAATCCCGTTGACGGATGACGCTAGTTCGCTGGGATTGGCGCTCGACAAAAGCGCGGGCACGTCAAATCCTTCAAGGTTACAAAGCCAACCAAGTCGCCGGCTGGCAACTCCGGTGACGCGAACCTCAAAACCATACAATTCGCGCAGTTCGCCGGCTTTCACGTCGAATAGGCGCGCCAGAGCGCGACCTACATTTCCAAATCCCAGGAAGCAGAGATTGTATTGTTTCATCCTTACCTAATATGTAGAGCAAAGTTATACTGGGAAACGAAACTAATAGACAAGATTGACAGGATTCACTTAGTGACAGATAACATGGCTGCTCCAGTCATGTAATCCTGTTCATCTTGTAAATCCTGTCTACGAGTTCCATGAAACAATATCACGATCTGCTCAAATCAATTCTCGCCAACGGCAGCGAGCATCACGACCGCACCGGCGTCGGCACGATTTCACACTTTGGATTTCAAACGCGTTTCGATCTACGCGAAGGCTTTCCAATTGTAACGACGAAGAAAGTGCCCTTTCGCTGGGTGGCAGAGGAGTTGTTTTGGTTTCTTTCGGGCGATACGAACGAAGCGAACTTGCGAGCCATGGGCGTCGACATCTGGGCCGAGTGGGCCGACGAGGAACACACGCAACGATTCGAACGCGAAGCCGGCGATTTGGGGCCAATCTACGGATATCTGTGGCGTTCGTTTGGCGGCGATTACCCGGAACGAAATGGCATCGACCAAATAGCTAAACTGATCGAAGGGATTGAAAGTAATCCGAATTCGCGACGCTTGATCGTCTCCGGTTGGGACCCGCGCGAGGCTGACAATGTTGATTTGCCACCCTGTCACACGCTGTTTCAATTCAAAGTCGAACGGGAACGCATCCTGCACTGTCAGTTGTACCAACGCTCGGCGGACGCTTTCCTCGGCGTGCCCTTCAACATCAGCTCGTACGCATTACTGCTGCACATGGTCGCGCACGTCTGCGATCTGAAACTTGGTGACTTCGTTTACACGCTCGGTGATTATCACATTTATCAAAACCACCTTGAGCAAGTCGCAGAGTTGTTAACGCGCGAGCCGTTTCCATTACCGCAACTGGAGATTCACGATGAAGGTAAACCGTTACGCGGCTTGCAGGGGTTGCTCGACATGCGCTACGAAAACCTCAAGCTGGTTGGTTATCAATCACACGGAAAGATCGCGGCGGCAGTTGCAGTGTAAGACAGGCATTCCTGCCTGTCTGTGTTCGGGGCTAGCATAAAGTCAACCGGACAGACAAGAATGTCTGTCCTACATCTATGATTATCGGAATCGTTGCAGTCGACGAGAATGGCGCCATCGGCAAAGACGGAAAGTTGCCGTGGCACTACTCTGCCGACATGAAATTTTTCAAGGAGACTACCACCGGAAATGCAGTGGTGATGGGACACAACACCTGGCGGAGTCTGCAAAAGCCGCTGCCTAACCGGCTGAATATTGTTCTAAGTCGAAGCGGTGATATCGAACCGCAGGAGTCGGTAATGGTGGCGCGGGATGTCGAGTCGGTGCTGGAGATCGCGAAGGGTTTGCCGGGCGATTTATTTGTGATCGGCGGGGCGCAGGTCTACCAGTCGTTTCTTCCCTACCTGGATAACTGGATTGTCACTGAAGTGCCTTTGGCCGTTGAGGACGCTGACACGTTTGTGCCGCAGAATTACCTCGATGACTTTCAGGCCACGAAATCCAAAATGATTGACCAGGACTTGATGGTGCACTTCTACGAGCGCAAGCGGCCTTAACTCAGCGGGCCGGTCATTCCCAATTTCAAATCCAACACATCGTGTCGCGTAATGATTCCGACGATGCGGCCATACTCCTCTACCAGCACCGCCGGGCTTACTTGAAGTCGGCGCGCTACGTCTTCTGCGCTGGCGTCAACATCGATGATGGGGAAGCTTGCTTCCATCACTTCGCTAACGGGCGCTTCGAGCAAGTGCCGGTTGCGCACAACTTTCGACAGCACTCGATTCTCGCGGATCGAACCAACCGGTTTACCTTCTTCAAGCACGGGAATCTGCGTCAGGCCTAACTCATTCATCTTCGCGAGCGCTTCGCTAACTTTGTCGGGCGGCGCAACGGACACCAGCGACCGCGGCGCGTTCGCGCCCTTCGTTTCGCTAATCAAGCCGGCCGTCATCTTTTGCGGTTCCAAGAGTCGCTTTTCTTTCAACCACTCATCGGAGTGATGTTTCGAAAGATAATGTTCGCCCGTGTCGCAGATGATGAAAACTACTACGTCGTCTTTTCCCAGGTCACGGGCCACACGCAACGCCGCGGCGCCGTTTGTTCCACTTGAACCGCCGCAGAAAATTCCTTCACTGCGACTCAGCAGCCGCGACATTTCAAACGATTCGCTGTCAGTAATGTTGATTACTTCATCGACGTATTTGATATGGACGTTGGGAGGCACCACTTCCTGACCGATGCCTTCAACCAGGTAGGGCGTCGTCTCAATTATCTTTCCGGTTTCTTTGTAGGTTTTAAAAATTGAGCCGTAGGGATCCGCGCCGACCACTTTGATGTGCGGGTTCTTTTCCTTTAGATAGCGGCCGGTGCCGGAAATAGTTCCGCCCGTGCCGATGCCGGCAACGAAGTGAGTAATCTTGCCATCGGTCTGGTCCCAGATCTCCGGGCCCGTAGTTTTGTAGTGCGCTTCAGGATTTGCCGGGTGGGAATACTGATCGGGATAAAACGAGTTCGGAGTTTCTTTGGCAATCCGCTGTGCTGTCGAAACGTAGTGATCCGGCGTGCCAGGTTTTGCCGAGACCGGGGTAATGACCACATCAGCGCCGAGCGCTTTCAGATAGCGTGATTTCTCTGCCGAGGCTTTATCAGTCATCACAAAAATGCATTTGTAGCCTTTGACCGCCGCCGCCAGCGCCAGCCCGATTCCTGTGTTGCCGGAAGTCGCTTCTACTATCGTGCCGCCGGGCTTTAACTTCCCTTCGCGTTCCGCGGCTTCAATCATCGCCACGCCGATGCGATCCTTGACGGAAAAGCCGGGGTTCAAATTCTCCATCTTTGCCAGCACGGTGGCTTCAATTCCACGCGTTAAGCGATTGAGCTTAACGAGCGGTGTGTTGCCAATCAGACCCAGAACGTTCTCTTCGTAGCGCATGCAAATCTCCGAAACAATCAGCGGACTAAACTTGACAGAACTCTTCTAGCAGAACTGGGCCGCGTGCGCTATTTCGGAGGCACGCTTTCGCAGATTTTTTTGGCCAGCAGCTCACCGGCGACGCGATGACCAGTTGCATTCCAATGGCCGTTGCCGATGTTCTCACCAAAGCCGTGCAGAAAAGTCTTGTTGGCATCAGCAAAGATTTGTAACTCCGGCGCCAGGTTAATAACGGAAATACCCTCGCGAACGCCAAGCGTTTTGATTCGATTATCGGGGTAGAGCAAATCGTTGACGCCTAGACGCTTCGCAAACTCCTGACGCCAGTTTGGATCTGGAATTACCTGCGGCCCGTTGCTCAACGTAACGACCAAAAACTTCGCGCTATGCTGCGAAACATCGGTACGCATTTGCACAATCAAACCTTCGGTAACGCGCCACGCATCATTCCATACGGCATTGTTCGGTTCAAGATAAACCAGATTGTCGGCGCCCAGTTCCTCAGAACGCGCAAACAAGTCCTGTTTTTCCGCTGTGGTATTTTGCGGCTTCGTCTGCGAATCGGCAGACGTTTTTGCGCGACGCGAAGCCAACAGAACTTTCAAACCGCGGTGGCCCTGCACCACCGCCTCGATCAACCGGGAGTGAACGCGCAACCAATGACCAAAACTGCCCAGCACCGAACTACCAAAACGAAAACTCTTAGAACTCCTGAACGAGTCGTCCAGCACAAGTTGTGAATTCTGATAGACAAAGTAAGGAACCTCATCCGTTTTCTTGAGTGCTCGCGAATTGTCAGTTACATCGTTGTTGGTGGTAACGGCAAGCAAAACAAGATCAGGCGAGTACTTCCAAACTTTTTCACGCAGCGTGATGAGTTCCTGAGCTGTGCCATAACCAGAAACGCCAAAGTTTATTACTTCAACTTTACCCGGCAGGGTCTGGCATTCATCCAGCTTCTGCGCCATTACCGACCAGAACGCTTCTTCCAGGGGCACCTGCAACGCTTCACAATAAGAATCTCCGAGCAGTGCGATTCTAAAAGTGCCGGCTGGTTTCGCCGTCGCATGGTCCAGGTCGCGCAGTCCGTCGCTGTTGATGTGAATGTAGGCTGCGCCCTCTTTGCGATACCAACCTTCGGCGCCGGGGATCAGCGACATACCAACAACTTCGTCGCGCCGGTAGAATTCCGGATAAGAGTAGCCGACGACCCGTAAAGCGATCTCGGCAATGACCGCCCCAAACAGGAAGCCAACGAAGATGAGCAGGGTCTTTGCTAAGAGTCTTTTGGCGCGCGGACGCATGTGATGACCGAA
Organism: Pyrinomonadaceae bacterium; assembly: GCA_035472495.1. Taxonomy (GTDB): domain Bacteria; phylum Acidobacteriota; class Blastocatellia; order Pyrinomonadales; family Pyrinomonadaceae; genus PSRF01. The sequence continues at coordinate 769,860 of DATIPD010000016.1, forward strand.
CCGAAATTTGCCGGAAAAGCTTGCTACTTTAGTTTTGAAAAATTGAAGGAATACCTTAAGCGAAGGCCGGTGAGATTGGCAAAGCGCGACCCAATTAGCCGGGGATTCTCGCGAATAAACGCGGATCAGGAAGTGTGAATGGGCGAACTGGCGACACCCTTTCAGATTTCTGATCCGCGTTGCTTCGCGGGAATCCGCGGCAAATATTCTGGGTTAGGTTCCCAAGAAAAAGTTTTGAGGCCCGGCTGCGCTCTCCCCTTCGCATCCGGGCCTCAAACAAGGTCATCGATCTTGCGAGCGACGACCAGGCTGTTGCGTGACTAAGAACGCTTAGTAGCGTCGATACTTGTCACGAATCTTGTAGGTGTACACCGCCGCGCCTGCGCCACCGGTTATCGCACCGATGATGGCACCTTTCTTTCCACCAATCAGGCCACCGAGTACCGCGCCGCCAACTGCGCCCCCCGCAGTGGTAATCTTGTCGCGGTGCTGCTGCCAAACCGAACGGTTGTCGCCATAAGGATAGTTAGCGGTGTTGTAGGTATCGTTCTGATAGCCGTCGGTTCGATATACGTTTTGACGATATACGTTTTGACGATACTGCGTGCCGCGATTGTTTCCAGTGTTGTATCTACTACTGTAGCGCCCGTTGCTGGTGGAGCTGTTCGCGCAACTACGACCACGCGTTTGAGCCGCGACTGGCAAAGCCGCCATGCTTAAAACTGTCAGGGTGATCAGGGTTGCGATGAATCTTTTCATTTCGTGCCTCCGGTTGCATCATTTGGCAATGACCGTGCCACGAACTCTGCTGGGGCTTGATCGTTGGGAATTGTTTTGTTTAATAGGAAAACCGAAAATTCTTTGCTGGGAAGCTCGAGGTCAACTGACGATTCCGTATGCGATTCGGTGGGTAGTTTCCCTTTTGGGGTACGACGGTAGAACGATTCTTACTGCCCTGTTCAAATCTCAGTTGACTTGATGTGAAGTTCAAGGAGTGTGATGTCAGAAAAACCAAACCAAACGCGTTTACTTTTGATCAGCAATTCAACTCTTTATGGTAGCGGCTATCTGGATCACGCGGAGTCGGAGCTGCGCCAAACGCTCGGGAACTGCGAGCGCGTGCTGTTTGTTCCGTTCGCGCTGCACGATCGCAGCGCGTATGCGGCTCAAGCGCGCAGGCGATTTCAGGCGATGGGTTATGAGCTGGATTCGTTACACGAAGCTGAAGACTTGAAGCAGGCAGTTGCTAATGCCGAGGCAATTTTTGTCGGCGGAGGAAACACATTTCGATTACTGACCAGCCTTTACGAGGCTGGCTTACTCGAGTTGATTCGAGCTCGCGTCGAGCATGGCATGCTCTACATCGGCTCGAGTGCGGGCTCAGTAGTCGCTGCCCCGACGATCAAAACAACAAACGACATGCCGATAGTTCAGCCACCATCGTTCGATGCTCTCAACCTGGTCAGTTTTCAAATCAACGCGCACTACCTCGATCCCGATCCCAATTCAACTCACATGGGCGAAACCCGTGAAGAGCGCCTCATTCAGTTTCTCGAGGAGAACGACACGGCAGTCGTAGGGCTGCGCGAAGGCTGCATGATCAAGGTTGAGCAGGGTGTGCACACCTTGAAAGGTGTAACTAACGCACGCATCTTTCGTCGCGGCTTCGAGCCCATTGAGCTTGAACCGGGATCTCGGCTCGATCCCGCGCTACCAACCTAGTTAATCGTGAACTTGATATCGTTACTGCTTTCCGACAATTTCTTGTCCGAGCCGCTGTACGCTTCAACTTGCCAGCGATAAGTTCCCTTCTGCAAAGGCTTGTCTAAGGTGAAGGTAGTCCCGTCAACACGCTCGTTAACGTAAGGCGACGTCACGCTGGCCTCTTCCGGAAAGATGCTGAATTTGTAGTAGGCAGCGTCGGGGTAGGCGTCCCACTTTAGTTCGAGTTTGTCTGCGCTGACCTTCGCGCCTGCTTTCGGGTTAACGAGTTTCAGGTCGCCTTTGTAGAGATTGGTGGTCGGCGCAAACAGTGTCTTGTCTGCGACTACCTCGTATTTTTTCGCGCTGATTCCGGCCAAACCGGAAGTTGCAAAAATGAATGAGTCGGTATCAAACACGCGCGCCATCAACACTTCATATTGGAGCGGCTCGACATTCGTGATGACATACTCGCCGTCCTTGCCAGTTTTCCCGGTAAAAGTTTTGCCGCTGCAGCCGCCAAAGAAGCGATTGAATTTTTCGCACAGCTTTACCTCGATATTCTCGGCCGGCTTGTCGTTATACAAAACTTTTCCCTGAACGTTTCCGGTGCCGGCGGCGGGCTTAACTTTCTCGACGCCAGTTTCACCGCCATCGGCCTGGGTAGCGCTGTTGGACGATCCTGAAGTCTTTGACTTGCTACCCATTTTGCAGCCAGCCATTGAGGCGGCGAAAACCAGACTCACTACGAAAATCAGCCATTTTCTAACCAGCATGTCTCGAGTTTCTCCTATCAATCAATTATTCGTGGCAGTAGCACCATGAATCCAATCGCTCATGGCAACAAATCCAGTGGGATTGGATTACTTGAGCGCTCCTCATCCCAGGTCGCGGCCGCAATCCACCAGCGTTTGCCGTCATTGAAAAGTTCGACACTGTTTACACCGCGCGCCGTGACGGGGCCGTCCGCTGTCGCACGTGATTCATAGGTACTGAACACGTGTGTGATATTTCCAAAGGTCTTAGTAACGCGGTGAATCTCGCGTTCGAAAAAACCGGCCTTCGCGAAATATCCATCCACGGCGTCAACATATTCCTGGTGATCCATGACGCGCGCTACAACCTTGCCATCCGCTTTAACGTTAGTAGAAACAAAGCGCACGCCCGGGATGTAGAGCGTGCGGTCCCTGCCCCACTGCCTGGGAGTTCCGGCCGGACCAGAGATCACTTCATAGAAAGCCTTCATGATCCCATCGAGGGTGTCGACATCTTCAGCGCGAGGCGCGATCGTTGGCACTTGAACGTGTTTCGCTGGCGTGGGTGTTTGTGCGTTAACAAGGACCGGTAGCGCCAAACTGAAAACTAACAACGCCAGGGTGAATCTGTATTTGTTAAAGCGCATGCGCCTCCTCCAATCAAGATCCTTCCGCGATCGCGTAGTCAAACTCGTAGAAGTGTTTGCCATCGGCAATCTTTATGTCCATCTTTCCGGAAAGGCCAAGCAATGAGTCTGTGCCGGAATCCGGGACAACATTCACGCTGAGTTGCGGCACACCGCGAGTCATGACGCCTTCATGCTGCAAAGCGAACGTCCCGGTGCGTCCGTGCAATGAACCACTCACTTGCTCCATCGCGACGTAGCCAGCCGATCCCTCGACAGAAGTACTAATCGCCAGCATTTGACCTTTGCTGGTCCCGGTGAGATCGCCTTGAAATTCTTTCTCGAGCGTAAATCTTCCGACCGGTGCGTTTTCTTCCACCGGTTGCATTGTCATTTTTACTTCAAACGTCCCGCTGGCATGGTTGGTCATTGCGTCGACTCCCGTTGCACCGTGCTGATCTAATCGGGCGTAGTATGCAACAAAGTCACGCAATTGGAAAAAACAAAAGCGGCGACGTAAAACGTCACCGCTCTTAGGAGAACACATTCCCGCAAACGCCCTAGGCGCTCGTCGACGATTCGTCTTCGGCTATTCGCGCTTCGCCACCGCCTGCTGTCACGCGTAACTGCCGTTCGCGCAGTAGCTTTTCTTTTACCAGTACGCATTCTTCTTCCAGGCGCCGCATAACTTCAACCAACTCAGCGAAAGCTTCGAGGCGAGCCAGTCTTTCCAACTCTTCACAGAGTCGCGCCAGGAAACATGCTCCGAGCGTGGCGCTGCTGCCTTTGAGTGCGTGTGCCGCCCGGGCAAGCGCTAGTGCATCGCGGTCGTCCCTAGCCTGGCAAAAAGACACCAGGCGGCGCTGGGTGTCGGTCAGGTAAAGATCAATCAGTTCCACGACCAAATCCGACTCATCCTCGCCCTGCGCATCAGCAAGATTGCGCAACACGTCGAGGTCCACAGTTTCGTGGTGGCTTGAGTCGGAAAACATACTCATGCAGCTTTCCTTTGTTCGCGCACCAGCAGCTTGAAAGTTCTCAGGAACTGCTCGCCGTTAAATGGCTTGGAAAGGAAAAGAGACGCGCCCGCGGCAAAGCTGGCCGCCGTCAAACTGAGATCCGGCTCAGAAGTAATCATCATGATGGGAATGCGCATCAACCGTTTTTCCGTGCGCATGTAGCGAATAACGTCGAGCCCGGCGATGTTTGGCATCATCATGTCAAAGATGGCTGCCTGAAAGTCGGCATCCGATTGCAGAATACGAAACGCTTCACTGCCATCCTCGACCGCCAGCACGGCATAGCCTTCCTTTTCGATGCATGCAGTAACGAAATGCCGGATTACCGGATCGTCGTCGGCTACCAGTATTCTCGGTGAAGCTGTGCGGAACTTGTTACGCATTTTCGGGGTCCTCCTAAAGTCAATTCGTGAGTGGTTGTAGCTCCGGTAAGTTTTCAGACGCCGCTTGGGGTGAATCAGGCAGCGAAGCGGTAATCAACAGGTCCAGGACTCGTTGCAGCTCCTGCGGTTTCACCGGCTTGGAGATGTAATCGTCCATGCCTGAAGCAATGCACTTCTCGCGGTCTCCCTCAAGTGCGTTCGCAGTCATGGCCACGATCGGTGTGCGTTTGGAATTCCCTTGCCGCCGGCGAATTTCCGCGGTCGCTTCATAGCCGTCCATTTCAGGCATCTGGCAATCCATCAACACCAGGTCGTAATCGATGCGCTCCAGCGCTTCCAGAACTTCACGTCCGTTCGCAACTGCATCGGCGCGATAACCCAGTTTGCTGAGCTGCCTCACCGCCACCTTCTGATTCACAATGTTGTCTTCGGCCAGGAGAATCAGTTTCTCGGATGAAACTCGCTTTTCATCGAGAGCGTGTCGCGTTATCAGTTCCGGAGTTCGCACCGCGGTGGTTTGTTCTTTTGCAGCAGCAGGCCGGTTAACCACGTCCGCCAGACAGTTGAACAACTGAGACTGACGCACCGGCTTCGTCAGATATGCTTCTACGCCAACTTCACGGGCAATGGTGCTATCGCCACGCTGACCACGCGACGTCAGCAGAACCAAATGCACCTCGGCGAGCAGAGGATCAGCTTTGATTCGGCGCGCCAGTTCAAACCCATCCATCACCGGCATCATCAAGTCAAGAATCGCCAGGTCGAATGGAGCGCCACTTTCCGCCGCGCTGCGCAATAACTTCAATGCCGTCTCGCCTGAGTCAGCTTCCTCGTGAACCATTCCCCACGAACTTAACTGGTGCGATAAGATTTTTCGATTTGTAGCATTGTCGTCGACAATCAAAGCGCGCAGACGATCAAGGCTGACCAATTTTTCCGTCGCCGAAAATGAAGGCGGCGCTTGCTTCCCGAAACAAGCGGTAAACCAGAACGTCGAACCTTTGCCGGGAACGCTGTCGACTCCTATCTTTCCGCCCATCAATTCCACAAGTTGTTTGGAAATGGCCAGTCCCAACCCGGTGCCGCCATATTTGCGAGTGGTGGAACCGTCGGCCTGCGTGAACGCCTGAAACAACTTTTGCTGCAGTTCGCGGGCGATGCCGATGCCGGTGTCAGTAACCGTAAAACGGACCACCACTTCGTCAGCCGTTTCACTTTCGCGCGTTGCGCGGACGATGACTTCGCCGGCGTCAGTGAACTTCAAAGCATTTCCGATCAAGTTAGTTAACACCTGACGCAAACGCCCCGGATCACCACGCAGTGCGGTCGGCACTTCGCTGTAAAGTAGTGAAGCGAGTTCGATTTTTTTTGCGTGCGCCCGTTCCGCCAACAACTCCAGCGTGCCTTCAACGGCATTATTGAGATCAAAATCGAGTGTCTCAAATTGCAGCTTTCCGGCTTCGATCTTCGAGAAGTCGAGAATGTCGTTGATTATCGTCAACAGCGACTCGCTGCTTGTTTGAATAGTTTCCGCAAACTCGCGCTGGTCAACTGACAACTCAGTGTCAAGCAGCAAGCCGGTCATGCCAATCACGCCGTTCATTGGCGTGCGGATTTCGTGACTCATGTTCGCGAGAAATTCTGACTTGAGACGCACGGATTCCAGCGCCAGATCGCGGGCTTCTTTGAGTTGGTTCTCCGCCTGCTTTCGCGCAGTGATGTCATGGGAGATGCCGATGAGACCAATAATTTCTCCCTGGTCGTCGCGGTAGGCACTTTTCGTTGCGAGGTAATCACGAGTTTGGCCGTTACAACTTGCGGTGCCTTCAAAGACCTGCGTCTCACCAGCGTTCATCACTTTCCGATCCGAGTCTATGAAGTGGCGCGCGGTCTCAGGTGGATACAATTCAGTGTCAGTCTTCCCGACGATTTCATCGATCGGTTTGTTTACAAAACTCGCGCCGGCAGGATTGATCATCAGGTAACGGCTGTCCCGGTCTTTTACGAAAATCGCATCGCCGGTGCCGTCAATTACCGCGCTCAATATCGTGTTCGTCTGTCGCAACGCTTCTTCAGCTCGCTTGCGCTCAATTGCCAGCGCGATTTGGCCGCCAATGGAACTGAGAAACTCCAGGTCATTTCCGGCATACGCTTGCGGATCGCGATAGTGCTGTACGACGAGGACGCCGATTACTTCCGCCGGCGTGCGCAATGGGATACCCAGCCAAGCGGCCGGTGGTGTGCCGATCGACTTTATTTCTCCCGACTGGAGCAACTGTTGAAACAGCTCGTCTGTCATGAGCAACGGTTGCGCCGTATTGAAAACGTAAGCAGTTCTGCTCTTTGCAAGTCTCAAGGGCGGCGGTGCATCGTCGTACTGGTCGACGAAAAACTCCATCTCAAAGTTTTTGGTCTTCTTGTTATAGAGCGCGACAAAACAATTCTCCGCAAAGAGGACCTTCTTCAATGACTGATGAATCAACTTCAGAAGTTCGTCCAGGTTCGGCGTTAGGCTTACGCTCTGGATCACGTCGGAAATGATCTGTCGCTCCAACTCGAGTCGTACCCGCTTGCTGACATCTCGAGCGATTCCTTGAACGCCAACTCGGACTCCATCTTTGAACATCAGCCGTGAACTGATTTCGACGCGCACTCGGCGACCATCTTTGGTAATTATCTCTACTTCGTAGGCCGAAGGACCGTTCTTGTCGGCTTTCTCTGTGAGCATGCTAGCGGCCAGCCCAAGGTACTCGGGAGCCAGCACCTCGCTAACATTCATTCGCAGGGCTTCAGCAGCTGAGTAGCCGGTGATGCGCTCGCCGGCCTTGTTCACCGATGTGTAGTTTCCGGCCAAATCGTGCGTGTAAATAATGTCTCGCGCATTCTCGAAAAAGTTCGCATAGACCTCCTGGCTTTCGCGGAAATCTCGCGCCAGCGGCCCTGTTGTTCTTGTCTCTTCCACTCGACTCCCTGTTCTCGGGTTTGGGTCCGGTCACCCAGGAGTTTGAGAAACTCCCGGCGAAGCTGCGGACATTTTGTTTGATTGAAATTCGGCGGGCGAGATGCCGCCAATAGCCAAATAGGTGGGGCGCAATTCCCCAGGAGACGCTCGAAAGATCAGTTTCGGGAGCGTCAGCCTTCGCGTCGCACCGAGCGTGCCAAGGAGTTTGGCTTCCTTTTTTCTCTTCTCGCGAGAGGAAGTGTGGGGGCGGGGCCGCGTCACTAAGGGTACGCCTCGCGAATTTTCGGATGTGGCACATTGGGTGCACACGCACTCTTGAAATTTGGCGTTTCGGAACGCCAAAAGCCCCGCCCAGCAAGCCTCTCGTCTTACCAAATCAAGTCTGCTAAGGCACTACTCATGAACATTTTGATTGCTGAAGATGATCCCGTTTCGCGTCGCGTTCTCGAGGCGACCCTACAGAAATGGGATTACAAGGTAACGGTCGTGCACAACGGCGCCGACGCCTGGGAAGTGATGCAAGGGCAAGAGCCGGCGTCGCTGGCGATTCTCGACATAATGATGCCGGGCATGGATGGCCTGGAAGTTTGTCGTCGTGTCAGGACTATCGAAACCTCCACGCCGCCCTATTTGATTTTGCTGACGGCGATGTCAAGCAAGAGCGATGTGGTGAAAGGCATTGAGGCCGGCGCCAACGACTATCTGAGCAAGCCATTTCATCGCGATGAACTTCGCGTCAGAGTCAACGTTGGCGTACAGATGCTGGAGTTACAAAAAAGTTTGGCGAATCGCGTGAGTCAGTTGGAAGAAGCACTGTCGCAGGTGAAACAACTGCAGGGCATGTTGCCGATCTGCTCTTACTGCAAAAAAATTCGCAATGATGAGAACTACTGGGAAGGCGTGGAAACGTACATTTCAGATCACAGCCATGTCGAATTCAGTCATGGCATCTGTCCCGATTGCCACACCAGGGTAATGGACGAATTGGCCGCATTGCGCAGCAAGCGGCATGGCGCGGAGGATCTGGTTTTAGCTTAGGTGGGCCGCGGATTCACGCAGAGAGACGCCGGTCACAACCAACTGGTGAAGAGCGTTAACTTTTCCTGTTAACACTTTTCTGATTCGCGTTCATCCGCGAAAACCCGCGGCTAATTTTTTCTCGTATTTGGAATCTGTGTAAGCTGCGAATTATTGTCTTGCCCGATTGGCTTCGAAGTTTGCGATATCCGGTTCGTGAAGTAACGTGAGGCCAATGTCGTCGAGTCCTTCGAGTAAACAATGTCGTTGAAAGTCATCGATTGCAAAGGTCGTGGTTAACCCGAGGCCATCGCCGACCGTGCATCGCTCAAGATCGACAGATAGCTCATAGCCCGGTATTGATTGAGCGTTCGCCACAATCTTCGCGAGTTCTGCCCCGTCCAGGGTGACAGGCAACAAGCCGTTTTTCAAACAGTTGTTCGCAAAAATGTCGGCGAACGAAGGCGCGATGATGACGCGGAAGCCATAGTCGGCGAGCGACCACGGCGCGTGTTCGCGCGATGAACCACAGCCGAAGTTTGGTCCCGTAACGAGAATTGAGGCGCGCCGATAGCGCGGCTCGTTCAGACTAAACGATTCGATAAGATCGCCTGCGGGCGTGAAACGCCAATCATAAAACAAGAACTCGCCGAACCCGGTTCGCTCAATTCGCTTGAGGAATTGTTTGGGTATGATTTGATCAGTGTCGACATTCGCCCGATCGAGCGGCGCGACAATTCCAGTGTGTTTGCGAAAAGGCAACATGACTAAGCTATTTAAACTGCCATTCTCTAACGTCAGTGAAATGTCCGGTTATCGCAGCCGCTGCGGCCATCATCGGACTTACGAGGTGAGTGCGCCCGCCGCGTCCTTGCCGACCTTCAAAATTACGATTGCTGGTTGAAGCGCAACGCTCGCCTGGCTGCAGAATGTCGGCGTTCATTCCCAGGCACATCGAACAACCCGCCTCACGCCATTCGAATCCTGATTCAATGAAAACGCGATCGAGTCCCTCGGCCTCCGCTTCACGTTTCACCGCCTGCGAACCGGGAACTACCATCGCGCTCACCGAATCTCTTAGTCGATAGCCCTTCACCACTCGGGCTGCCGCGCGCAGATCCTCAATCCGGGCGTTGGTGCACGAACCGATGAAAACGCGATCGATCTGAATGTCTTGAATTTTTGTGCGCGGTTTCAGGCCCATGTACTCCAGCGCTCGTTCCGACGCCCGACGCTCCGCGTCATTCGCCGCAGCTGCGGGATCTGGAACCCTGCCAGAAACCGGGAGGACCATCCCGGGATTCGTCCCCCAAGTGACGTGCGGCTCGAGTGCGGCAGCATCAAGCTGCTCGGTACGATCAAATCTGGCGCCTTCATCGGTGCTGAGTGTTTTCCAGTAAGCGATCGCTTCGTCCCACGCAGCCCCTTTGGGTGCAAAATGCCGGTTCTGCAAATATGCAAATGTCGTCTCGTCAGGTGCAACTATTCCAGCGCGGGCGCCAGCCTCGATGCTCATGTTGCAAAGCGTCATCCGACCTTCCAGGGAAAGCCCGCGTACGGCTGCGCCTGCATATTCGATCACGTGACCAGTGCCGCCCGCCGTTCCGATTTGCCCGATCACTCCCAGCGTCAAGTCCTTCGCGCTGACCCCGATCGGCAATTCTCCGTTAACCTCAACCAGCATTGTTTGCGGTTTGCTCTGGAGCAAACATTGAGTCGCCAGAACATGTTCGACTTCGCTCGTGCCAATACCAAAAGCAAGAGCACCGAAAGCACCGTGCGTGCTGGTGTGGCTGTCGCCGCAGACAATAGTCATTCCCGGCTGAGTCAGTCCCAGCTCTGGCCCAATGACGTGAACAATGCCTTGCTCCGGTGAGTCGATATCAAAAAGTTGAATACCAAATTCGCGACAGTTTCGCTGCAAAGTTTCGATTTGTTTGGCGCCGATTGGATCGGGGTTTGGCAAACTGCGATCGGTGGTGGGGACGTTATGGTCGACCGTCGCGATGGTGAGATCCGGCCGGCGTACTCGACGATTGGCCACACGCAGGCCATCAAACGCCTGCGGCGAAGTAACCTCGTGAACGAGATGTAGATCGATATAGAGAAGGGCCGGCTGATCCGCGGGCTGCCTTACGACGTGAGCATCCCAGAGCTTTTCAAATAAAGTGCGAAGCATGGGAAAGATCAGTGAGCAGTGAGCAGCGGGCGGCTGGCAATTGTGAGCTTAGTCGTTATTAGAAGCATTCGCATTAATACCATCGGCAAGTTACGTAATCTCTCGACCATCAGGATTAATAGTCACTGCCCACTGCCCACTGCCCACTTCCTAAACAGCATGATACGCATGCCTGACATCGGCGATCTCCGCCAGGGCTTCCATAACGCGCTCACCCATCTCGTTGGTAGTCGACAAGTAGCCTTCACCGTTCGTAGCAATGTCGCGCGTCCGGTAACCATCGTTAAGAACAGACCGAATGGCCTCCTCAATGTCAGCGGCTTCGCGTTCAAGTCCCGCAGTGTGTCGCAGGAGCATAGCCGCTGACGCTATCCCACCGAGCGGATTTGCGATGCCGCGACCCGCGATGTCCGGAGCGGAACCATGTACCGGTTCATAAAGATCGACGGAGCCCCCGATGGTAGCAGAAGCAAGCATGCCGAGGGATCCGGTGATCACCGCCGCTTCGTCCGACAGAATATCGCCAAACAAATTTTCCGTCAGCAGCACATCAAAACGCCGCGGATTTAGCATCAGGTGCATCGCGCAGGCATCTACGTAAAGATGATCCAGCTCAACTGCCGGATAATCCCTGGCTACTCGGGTAACTGTTGCGCGCCAGAGTTGCGAAGTCTCCAGGACATTTGCTTTGTCGACCGAGGTAACTTTTCGTCTGCGCTTGAGGGCTGTCTCAAAGGCGACGCGAGTGACGCGCTCAATCTCGCTGACGGAATAACTCATCGTGTTAACCGCAACGGAGTTTCCGTTTTCACCGGAGGTCCCGCGCGGTTCGCCAAAATAAAGACCGCCGAGCAACTCGCGCACTATCAGAATGTTGGCGCCGCCAGCAATCTCAGGACGCAGGGGAGACGCAGCGGCGATTGCGTCGTAAGAGATTGCCGGACGCAGATTCGCAAACCCGCCGAGTGCTTGTCGCAGCAGGAGTAAACCTGCTTCTGGCCGATCAGCTGGTTTCAGCGAATCAAACTCAGGTGAACCGACTGCGCCTAGCAACACCGCATCGCTTGCCAGGCACGCGTCCAGAGTCGTTCTGGGCAACGGCGAACCAGTTTCTTTGATAGCAACGCCGCCGATTAGTTTGTGATCGAAAGTAAACTCATGACCGTATGATGTTCCGACGGCACGCAGCACGCGGACGGCTTCCTGCATTACTTCTGGTCCCACCCCGTCGCCGTCAAGAATTGTGATTCGTAGTTTCATTGTTGATGATTAGACCGCTGTTGCGCGCGCCCAGACCTGGGAGTTCGCAGCTTCAGTTGCAATTCTTTCAGGCAGAACAGTCGTAGTTTGCAGCAAGGCAATCAGATCCTGATCGTAAATCCGCTTCTTCTTGTCGGCCAGCGAAGTGAAGCGCGCGTACACGCGATCGAGCTCGTCGGGTTGCATGCTGTACCCAAGATCTTCGTAACGCAGCGCCAGCGCGTGCCGGCCAGAGTGTTTGCCAAGCACGAGATTGTTAGCAGGCACGCCAACCGACTCGGGCGTCATGATTTCATAACAGAGTGGATTACTTATTACGCCGTGCTGGTGAATCCCGGCCTCGTGCGCAAACGCGTTGCGGCCCACGATGGCTTTGTTGGGCTGCACCGAACAACCGATGATCGAAGAAAGCATCTGACTTGACGAATAGAGCTGCGGTGTTTGAATGGCGGTTTCAAACGGCAGGCGATCAGCACGAACTTTCAGCGCCATCACAATCTCTTCGAGCGAAGCATTTCCCGCACGCTCGCCAATGCCGTTGATGGTGCATTCAACTTGTCGAGCCCCCGCTTCAACCGCCGCGAGGGTGTTGGCTACCGCCAGTCCCAAATCGTTGTGACAGTGAACACTAATGGTCACATCTTCGCGATTTCCAATCACGCGTTCCCGAACCGTTTCTACAAGTCGAGAAAACTCAGTCGGCATTGTGTAACCAACCGTGTCAGGAATGTTAATGACACTGGCGCCGGCCTCAACTGCAACCGCGAAAACTTCGCAAAGATAGTCCACGTCACTTCGCGTCGCATCCTCGGCAGAGAACTCAACGTCCTCAGCGCACTCGCGCGCGAGCGCCACTGCCTGACGCGTCATGTTGATCACTTCGGCGCGGCTTTTCTTTAGTTTGTATTCGAGGTGGAGATCAGACGTGGCCACGAAGGTGTGGATGCGCGGCCGCGCGGCATGCTCCAACGCTTCGGCAGCGCGCAGCACGTCCGGCTCAGAAGTGCGACACAAGGCAGCGACTTTCACGTTGCGACATTGCGCGGCAACCGCTTTCACCGCAGCGAAGTCGCCGTCCGAAGCAATCGGAAACCCGGCCTCGATGATGTCAACGCCAAGCTCCTCAAGCTGCTGCGCCATGCGCACTTTCTCGGGCAAGTTCATCGAACAGCCGGGCGATTGTTCACCGTCACGCAGGGTCGTGTCGAAGACCGCGATTTTCTTATCAGTCATTGACTGTCTCCTTCCGCAAAGCGGGGATCTTAGGAAACGGGATTCGGCTAGTCAAAGTTATAATTTCTATGACAACATAACGCATTGTGATAAGATAAGCGGCGCTTTGGGAGACATAACGTGGCTGTTCGCGGCCGGGGCCTTTTAACCGCGAAAGGGGCAAATTATTGGACATTAACCAGCTTGAAGTGCTGATCGCCGTGGCGCAGGAAAAGAGTTTTTCTCGGGCTGCCGAGCGACTGCACCGGACCCAGCCGGCCATCAGCCAGGCGATTCGGCGCCTGGAAGCTGAAATCGGCGAACCGCTCTTCGACCGCTCGTCGAAGGACGGCACCATGACAGCGGCGGGCCGAGTTCTCTTTGGATTGGCGCAACAAATGTTGAATCTCCGGCACAGTGCGCACGCGGCCATCAAGGAATTGAAAGGACTACAACGCGGCAAGCTGAGTCTGAGCGCCAACGAATACACCGTGATGTATCTCTTGCCTCTCTTGCCGGCTTTTCGCAATCGTCATCCGCACATCAAAATTGAAGTGAAGCGAAGTTTGGCGAGTCGCATTTCATCGGAAATTCTGGCGCGTGAAACTGAAATCGGGATCGTTTCGTTCAAACCAAATGACCCGGCAGTTACTGCCGTCCCGGTGCTGACCGACGAACTCGCTCTGATTGTCGCTCCCGATCACCCGCTCGCCGGCAAGGATGTAGTTTCGGTGCGCGAGCTGGGCGCAGAATCTTTCATCGCACACAACGTTCCCTCCCCTTATCGCGAACGCGTGGTGCGAACTTTCGAGAAGTACCGCACGCCGCTGAATATTTCAATGGAGATGCCGACGCTGGAAGCGATCAAGCGATTTGTAGAAGGCGGGATGGGAGTAGCGTTGGTACCGAGGCTGACCGCCCAGACAGAAATTGCTCGCGGACAAGTTGTTGCGCTGACCGTGCGAGAAATGAAACTGGAGCGCCGCCTGTACCTGGTCTATCGCAAAGGCGCGACGTTATCGCACGCGGCGCGAGCATTTTTGCGAATTGCTCGTGAGAACCCGAAGGCGTCGACGATCAGTGAGGAATCAGTCTCGGCCGACACCTAGCACGTCAGCGACGCGGTAGATAGTTGAAACATGACCTAAAATATTAACCGCCAAAACACGAACTGTATGTTCAGTTGATTCGAAATGTTTGCTCGCTGCCTTTATCAGGGCCAATCACACTTCGGCTTGGGCCGCTCGACTTCACCACAAAATTAAACTTGCGGCTCGCGGGCTGGTAAGTTCCCTGCGGCGTACTCACCGTGACAATGTAACCAATCCCAGCTCGGCGCACTGCAACCGTTGTCCGGCGAAAGCCACTCTGCGTGTAAGCCGGCGTGAGTCCGTCGTCCTCATAAAGCGTAGCCGTCGCCGCGCCTTTTTCATCCGGATAAACATTAAACGTCAGGGGATCCAACGGCTTTTCACCAATGTAATTCATCGCCGGTGCCGTCGGAATAATGCTGCCGGCGCGAACAAACATCGGCACAGTTTCCAGTGGCGCTTCGACAGAAATCATCGTTCCGCCTGCGTAGGACTTGTTACTCCAGTAGTCGTACCACCGGCCCGGCGGCAAATAAACAAGACGCCCGGTTAGATCCGGTTTCAGAATCGGCGCTACCAGCAAGTCGTCACCAATCATGAATTCATCGTCAATATTGTAGGTGTTCGGATCGTCCTGGTAATTCAGCAGCAACGGACGAAACAAAGGCACTCCCGAGCGATGCGCTTCTTCCAGCGTGGTGTAAAGGAAAGGCAAAAGTTGATAACGGAGTTTTAGATACTTTCGAATAATGTCTTCGTAGTACTTGCCGAAGCGCCAGGGCTCCTGGTCGTAACCGTCGATCACTTTGTGGTTGCGGCAGAACGGGGCCAGAAAACTTACCTGATAAGAACGCGTCAGCAAGTCACCATTGCCACGGCCCATGAAACCTCCGACGTCGCTGCCCACAAATGGTTCGCCCGACAATCCCAACGAAGTGAACATCGGGATGTTCAGCGCCAGCGCATCCCAGGTACTGTTCGAATCGCCGGTCCACATCGTTGAGTATCTTTGAATCCCGGCATAACCGGCGCGGGTGATTATGTAAGGACGCTGATTTGGTCGCAGCCGTTCAAGGCCTTCGTAAGTCGCCCGCGCCATCAATAATGCGAA
The DNA here is from genome assembly GCA_035472495.1 of Pyrinomonadaceae bacterium. Classification (GTDB taxonomy): domain Bacteria; phylum Acidobacteriota; class Blastocatellia; order Pyrinomonadales; family Pyrinomonadaceae; genus PSRF01. Next base: position 785,176 of record DATIPD010000016.1, read on the forward strand.
GACGTTGCGGTTCTTCGCATGGGTTGATTTCTCGCCTTCGTCGTAGCTCACCACATCAAGTTGGTTCTTGCCGCTCTGATCGACGAAGTCGGACGGCTCGTTCATATCGTTCCAGATTCCACCCACGCCATTGTCGGTGTACGCACGATGTAAGCTTCCCCACCAGTTGCGCGCAGCGGGCAAAGTGAAATCAACAAACACACTTTCGCCGGGCCACACTCTCGGGATAAACAAATCACCGTTTTCGCGCTTCTGGAAAAAACTGTTCTGAAGTCCCTGCTCGAAAACGTAGTAGCGGGGTTCCTGCAGTTCGAGCTCGGGAGTTGTTGAGGTAATCACCGCCGCATTCTTTGACGCCGGTTGATATTTCACTCCCGGATCCACAATGGTCACCAGTTTGACTCCCTGCCCGGCGAGTTTTTCAGTAAGCGCTTTCGGATTAGTGAAGCGTTGAGTGTCCCAGGTAAAAACTCGATAGCCCTGCATGTAATCGATGTCCAGATGCAGGACATCGAGAGGTAAATCATGTTTGCGATATTCACTAACGACACGTTCAACCATCGTGTCGGGATAGTAGCTCCAGCGACTTTGCTGATTACCGAGCGCCCAGATTGGCGGGAGCGGCATGTGACCGGTGAGATCGGCGTAGCGATTCAGAATTTTTTTCAGCGAAGGGCCGTAGAAAAAATAATAGTTGAGCTCCCCGCCTTCAGCGCCAAACCAGGCTCGTTTCTGCGACGATTTACCGAAATCAAAATAGCTGCGATAGCTGTTGTCGAAAAAGATGCCGTAAGCACGGCCGTCTTCCAGACCGGTGTAGAACGGGATGGTTTGGTAAATTGGGTCCCTGCCTTCCAGGTAGCCTGGCGTGTCGGAATTCCAATTGACAAAAGAGCTGCGCCGCTTATCGAGCCGCGCCGCCTTTTCTCCTAAACCATAAAAGTGTTCGTCGAAGCCGAGCTTCTTTGCAGCGGCCACAAAAGTGCCGCGCTGATCGAACAACATTTCCTTGAAGACACCTTTGGCGTCGTACGCCATCGGCTGCTCATCGGCATTGATCAGCGTGTGGGTTTTGGCGTCGCGAAATTCAATAAGCAGCGGCGCGCGACGAACCAAAGTTTCAAGTTCGTCTGTAATTAGGAGGACACCCTCGGGAGTTTCAGAAACACTCCACTTGGTCGCCGGCCAATCAGTTTTGGCGATCGACCACGAATGGTCACGAGCAGGAAGGGCACGGGCGAATGAGGCTCGGACGCGAACCAGATCAGGCGCAAGTACGGTCAGCTGCACCTGCGACTTATCAGCACAGTTGAAAAGAAGACCGGTGTCGGATTTGGTGAAACTGACGACGGAACCAATTCGCTCGAGCTTGGTGATGTCTTGCGCCCAACAGGCAGTAACGAAGCTCAGGAGACAAAAGCCGATTGTGACGCATCGTTTCATACTTGATTTCGTGTTCGTTCGTGTCCTCGCGTTCGTGTAATTTCGTGAATTGATTTTGCCGTCACCTAAACCAATCCACTAAAACGCACTAACAAAACAGAAAATACCACGAAAAGAAACCCGGAGCCTTTTTAGTCTGCGAAAGCTAAACGGGCGGCGCCCAACAGCCCCGCATCATCACCACACTCAGCGCGCAGAATCTTCACCCGGCCCGCCGGTATCGGAAACGCGCGCTCGAGGACTTGCTGGCGCATGTGCTTCTCAAACAAGTCCCAACCATTGGAAAGACCTCCGCCGATGATCACGATTTCCGGGTTCAGCACGTTGATCAAACTTGCCAGACCAATGCCCAGATAAACTCCCATCCGGCGAAAAATCTCGATCGCAAGTTCGTCACCTTCAATACCTGCCTGGTAAATCTTTTGTGAAGTCAGAACTTCGGTGTTGTGCAATATCGAATTGGGATAACGGGGACGCGACTCACGCGTCATTCTTACGACCGCCGTTGCCGACGCGTAGACTTCGAGACAGCCGCGACTGCCGCACGTGCAAGCGACTCCCGCAAAAGGATCAACTCCGATGTGGCCGATCTCCGCTGCTGAGCCATCAACCCCGCGCCACAGTTTTCCATCAAGGATGATGCCGCCCCCGACACCGGTGCCCAGCGTGACACAGATCATCGTCTGCCGCCCTCGTCCGGCGCCGCGCCACATCTCACCGATGGCCGCCGCATTCGCGTCGTTCTCAAGAATGACCGGCAATTCGAGTTCACTTGCCAACGCCGCGCCGAGACGAAATCCATCAAGACACGGAACGTTTGGAGCTTTTACTACTACGCCGGCCGCAACGTCTACAGTGCCGGGGACGGCCACCGAGACCGCTGAAATTTTCCCGCCCGCTTTCGCCGCTTGCGCTTCCGACTCGCGGATAGATTCAAGCAAAGCCCTCACGATCTCATTCGGGTTCTCAGTTTGCGGCGTGGCCTGCATTTGCCGCTGGTAAATGTTTCCTTCGCGATCGACGGTTGCCACACGCAGGTGCGTGCCACCGAGGTCGGCAGCAAACACCATATCGCGGCATGAGGCGTCCGTGTTTTTCTTTGATCCGATCATTAGTTCCCTTGCGGAGCCGTGACGTATCTGGCGCGCGTCAATTCCGGAGTTTCAATATTGCGGCCCTTCTTAATATTTATCGCGAGGCGAATGAACTGGGCCATAGACCAGGCTAGTGGTGTTGCGGATCCGGTTCCTTCACCGAAGCGCAGCTCGGCTCGTGGACTGTCTCGACGATCCCAAACCTGCTCAGGAATCATGCGCCCCTCATTAGCAAAAGCCGTCATCGCATCCAAACGCTTCCGAGCGGAGGTCAGGTCTCCACGGGCGACATCGTACTCGCCACGCTCGCCGCTGAGTAGCGCCCAGAGACGGCCGGTCCCGGTGCGACCATCGTAGTCGCCGCCATTTGCGGGTTCACCGTAAGCATCATGATTATACCGATACCAACCGGCGCCCTTGGGAGTTTCCACTTTAACCATCTGATCAATCAGAGCGAGTGACTGGACGATAAGGGGATCGCCCGGCTGCTTGATGCCCAGCCGCACTAATTCAAGGAATCCCGCGTCAACGATGAGTCGTTCATCAACCACTCGATTGCTGCTGTTGATTTCATACTTCGCGCCGTCGTCGGGATTGTTGTTTTCCGTAATGCGCAAATAATAGTGACCTTCTCCCTGGCGTCCCTTGGTCGCGGTCCAGTGTTCGACGTTTGCGGTCCAGTTGTCCGCAATGTCGAGATATTTTGCTGCGGTCAGGTGATCGTAATTCAAACTAGCTATGCGGGCGGCACAAACCAAGCCCGCTACCTCGGCGGCAATAGTGGCGGGAGAATAACCAGGCTTCTCTTCCCAGCGATCCTGGCCCGTTGCCGGACCTTTATTGACGATGAAATCAGCGGCAGGCTTTACATGCTTGAGCCACGTTTGCCGATCGGTCCGGGCCAACTGCCACGCCAGAACGATGGGTAACGCAACCTCATCCAGCTGCAGTCCACCGCCAATCGGTCGTCCATCAATCCAGGAGTTTTGCGGAAAACTTCCATCCGGTTTTTGCTGCACGCGAAAAAGATAATCGAGAGCGCGATTAGCACTGGCGCGATCACCCAGCGCCAAAAACGCAGTAGCGACGTGATAGAGGTCACGCGCCCAGATCGCATGATAGCCGCTGATGGTCGGCTCGTTGGCGTTGGGGCCACCGCCCCACGGAATTGAGGGTGATGCGATCATGGCGCCGCGATAGGTCTTGTCTTCCAATGCTTTCAAAACCAGCGCCGCCATGTTGAATTGCGTCTGATATTTTGGTTCGACAGATTTCAGCTGCTTCAGATATACGTCCCAACTGTGGACATACTCTCGTTGACATCGATCGAATCCTTTGACGAGCGACGCGCGCGCATTCTGCAAGGCCTCTGCCGTCGTTTTCCCAAAGCCCAGGGCGAGTGTAAAGCTCCCGCTTCTTCCCTGAAATCCCTTGATAGAGGCCAACTGCGCGACGTTGCCATCGGTCGCGCGCTCGTACGGAATGAAAGTTGATTTTTTCCGGTTCTGCTTCAGTTGGGTCAAGCCATCATTTACCCCGACAAAACCATTTGACTCAGCCGAATAACCAAAACCGGTGCTTGACACCAAAGCTGACGCTTTATCACTGTCTACTGCCAAAAGCGCGTCGTCCTCCCCCCACGCAGAATCATGCAGGCCACTGTTGTCTAGCGAGGGGTCGTAGTAGACAAAAAGATTATTCGGCGAGCGGCTCTGATAGTTGACGTGAATCAACACTGTGCTGCGCTGCGGATCGGTAGCATAGGATTTAGTGATCGTGTAAGAGCCACTCCTGGCAGTGTTCACTTGCCGGAACGAAAGCGATCGGTCATCTGTCACAATCAGTTTATGAATGGTATCGTCGCGTTCGGTTTCCACTTGTTCTCCCACGACGATGAGTTGCAGTTCCTCAACGTTCGGAACATCCAAACGTGGATAGTAGACTTCCGTCATCACACCGTTGTTAAGCGTGAACCAAACTTTAGACGCGAGCGTGTTTGAAGTCCCGAACCCATCCTTCGCAGCGCTGGGCCAGTGGGCGTCCAGTCCGGGCGCACCTGGCGCATTGTTGGTTTGCAGTGCGAACAAAGCTGGGCAAGCCAGGGAAAAGACTGTTGAGAGAACAACAACTCGGAGCATGATCTCAGCGGGTTTCGCAACCCGAAGGGTTGCCGGAAAGTAGCCCCGGGGTCGAAGCGGAGCGCAGACCCCCGGGGACTGATCAATCTAAGGATTCGCACCCTGTAGGGGTGCCAGCCAACTCTGTGACCCTTTCAAGGGTCAAAACACAAATGCATTTTCAATCCGGGGTATCGCTATGCTCAACTGCCGGCTACTTTCTGACAGCCCTCGGGCTGCGTTGCCATTCAACTCTTAGCCTCGTTTGCGCCCGGCCATATCAAGTCCCACCGCCGCGACCAGAATCGCGCCCTTGATAATGTTCTGCATGTACGGCTCGACTCTTAACAACGACATTCCATTATCAAGGCTAGACATGATCAATGCCCCGAGAATCGCGCCGAAAACAGTGCCACGTCCACCCATCAAACTGGTGCCGCCAATCACACAAGCCGCGATGGCGTCGAGTTCCAGGAGCTGCCCGGCGTCGGGTGATCCGCTGCCGACGCGTGCGGTGTAAATAATTGCGGCCACTCCGGTGAGCGCACCCATGATGCAGAACACCGCGAGAATGTGCTTCTTAATATTAATGCCGGAGAGACGCGCTGCGTCGGGGTTGCCGCCAATCGCATACAGGTAACGACCGAAGGTTGTGTTCTGAGTGAGAAACGTTCCCCCCAGCGCAATGCCGATCAGAATGATGACTGGGATGGGAATTCCCTCGTAGGTGTTCATCATGTAGATGAACCACGAAATCACCAACGCCGGCAGTACGACTCGAATAAGTGTCGGCGCGATCGCCGGCGTTTCCAGTCCGTGACGCCGACGTGCCCGGTTGCGAGCGATTGTCATCCACACAATCGCCGCGATACCGATGGCAGCAAGCGCCCAGCCGACGCGCGGATCGACATAGTTTTGTCCGATTGCTTTGAACGCCGGAAGACGCAAGGGGATCGTCGCGCCCTGGCTTAAACCGAGAATGACGCCACGCCAGGCGAGTAATCCTCCTAACGTCACGATGAACGCAGGAATGTTCAGGTACGCCACGAGCGATCCTTGTGCAGCCCCAATTGCGATGGCCACGGCAATACCCAGACCGAGCGATGGCACCAGACCAAACCCCCACCAACCCTGAGCGATCGCCGCAATGCCACCAGCGAGTCCCACGACCGAACCAACTGACAGATCAATTTGCGCGGTGACAATCACCATCAGCATGCCCACGGCCAGCACGCCGGTAACTGAAGTTTGCCTCATCAAATTGGAGAAGTTTCGCGGCTCCAAAAAGATGCGGCCAGTAGAAAAGTGAAAATAGATCCAGATGGCGATGAGTGCAAACACCATCGTGTAAGCGCGCAACAACTCCGTCGGTATTTTGAACCGGCCGATGGTGGTAACTCGATCAGCCACTGGTTCACCCAGGTCCTGGCCCACGTCATTTCTGGTGTTTGAATCTGGAGCTTCAGACATAGGGACTCTTAATCTAGTTGAAGTGCGCTAAGCCGCTTGCTTGATGTGTCCAGTGGCGCAAGCCATAACAGCTTCCGGAGTAGCGGCGGCGCGAGTGAACTCGCCCGTTACTCGCCCTTCGTGCAAAACAATAATTCGATCAGACAAGCCCAACACTTCCGGCAGTTCAGATGAGACGAGCACAATCGCCAGTCCCTTTTCCGCGAGGGCTTTTATCTGTGCGTAAATTTCCTGTTTCGCGCCAACGTCGATCCCGCGGGTTGGCTCGTCCAAAAACAAAACCTGCGGATTGGTCAGTAACCATTTTCCCAAGACTACCTTTTGCTGATTGCCTCCCGAAAGTGTGCCGGCAATTGTCAGCACCGAGTTGGCTTTGACGCGCAACTCATTCAGGACACGTTCGCCCGCTGCCGACTCCGCATCAACGCTGGTTACAAAACGTCCGGAAATTTTCTGCAAGCCGGCGAGCGTCAGATTGTTGAGAATGGTTTGATCGAGGACCAACCCAAAACGCTTGCGGTCTTCAGTGACAAAACCGATCCCGTTTTCGATGGCCTCGGCGGGACTGGAAATGCGCAACGACTTGCCCGCGAGCGTCACCTCACCCGAGACACGTCCGGCGTGCGCGCCGAACAAGGCCATCAACAATTCACTGCGCCCAGCGCCCATCAATCCCGCAATCCCCAAAACTTCGCCGCGTCGCACCGAGAAACTGACGTTGTCGACCAGTTTCTTCCTGGCCCCATCGGGATCGGTCAGCGAAATGTTCTGGGCCGAAAGCACTACTTCGCCGCGCTGATGATCCATGACGGGAAAAATATCGCCCACGTCGCGGCCAACCATGCGCGCGATCACTTGCGGTTCGGTCCACTCGGAGGTTGGGTTGGTTCCGACTGTTCGACCGTCACGCAGAACAGTGATCCGATCACTGATACGGAACACCTCATTCAGCTTGTGGGAAATGTAAATCATTCCCACGCCGCGGTCGCGCAATTTGTTGAGAATGCCAAACAGCGTTTCGACTTCGCCTTCAGTCAGCGCCGCCGTCGGCTCGTCAAGCACCAGAATTCGCGCCTCCTGAGACAACGCTTTGGCGATTTCCACGAGCTGTTGCTGCCCGATGCCCAGCGCCCGAACCGGAGTATGCGGATCAATTGAAACGTGGAGGTCGTTGAGCAGTTCGCGCGCGTGACGATAAAGCTGTTCCCAGCGAATTACGCCAAACTTGCGCGGCTCGCGGCCCAGAAAAATGTTTTCACCAACAGTCATCTCTCTGACGAGCGATAGCTCTTGATAGATGACGGCGATGTTCGCGTTCTCGGCGTCACGCACACCGCTGAATTGCTGCAAGCGACCTTCAATGAAAATATCGCCACCATATTGTGGGTACGGGTAGACGCCGCCGAGTATTTTCATCAGCGTCGATTTGCCCGCGCCGTTCTCGCCGACCAAAGCATGAATTTCTCCGCGTTGCAGATCGAGACTGACGCCGTCAAGCGCACGAACTCCAGGAAAGCTTTTCGTGATGTTCCTCATTTCGAGGAATGACGTTTCGCGGTCATCCGTCATGGTCTTCGGTCTTCGGTCCTTCTATCTGCCTACTGCTTTCTGCCTACTGCTTTCTGCGTTCTGCTTTTCTGCCCACTATTCCTTAATGCACTTCTCCGGCGGCAGCCCCGCACAAATGTCCGCCAACGTGTGATAACCGTCTTTGACTACCGTCGCCAGCAGGTTGTTGCGATCAACAGCCACCGGCTCAAGCAAGATCGCCGGCACGTCCTTGAAACCGTTGTTGATAGTTGCCGTCGTAGCCGGATTCTCGCCGCGCGCGAGTTTCACGGCGGCATCGACGGCGCCGTAAGCAAGTGGCTGAATCGATTTGTAGATCGTCATCGTTTGCTTGCCTTCGACGATCAGTTTCAAAGAAGCAAGATCAGCATCCTGACCTGAAACCAAAACTTTGCCGGCAAGATTCTGTCCTTCGAGAGCCTGAACCGCACCGCGTGCTGTGCCGTCATTTGACGCGACCACCGCATCAACCTGATTGTTCGCGCGCGTCAACGCATTCTCAACGATGTTCAGTGCCTCGCTCTGTTGCCACTCCTTTGCATACTGGTCAGCGACGATGTTGATCGCGCCACTCGCCTGAGCGGGCTTGAGCACATTCATCTGGCCTTCATGCAGCAGCAGGGCATTGTTGTCGGTTGGCGAACCGCCGACGATGACAAAATTTGCGGGCTTCTTGCCGACGTGATCGAGTAGATACTTAGCTTGCATTTCGCCCATCTTCACGACCTGGTGCGAGATGTAAAGATCTACATCGGCGTTCTTGATCAAACGGTCGTAAGAAATCACCGGCACCCCCTGCTTGTGCGCGGCCTCAACAATCGACGCGGCAATCTCGCCGTTGTGTGGCGCCACAATGAGAACGTCCACTCCCTGTGTCAGCATATTCTCCGCTTGCTTGATCTGATCACTATCGATGCCGTTCGCTACCTGTACATCCAGGTCGGCGCCGATTTCAGCGCACCGTTTAGTTACCAGCTCTTTGTCTTTCTGCCAGCGCTCCTCTTTCAGCGTGTCCATTGAAAAGCCAATTTTCACTTTCTCGTTGGGGCCTTTCTTCTTGTGAGCGCCCGCGGTTGTTTGTTGGCTGCCCGAAGTACATCCACCCGCGATTAAGCCAAGCACGAGAATACAAAGCAGCAAAGTTGTACGTTGCATCGATACCTTCCTCCTCAGATCTTTTTAACTATTGCCCGGCAGCTGCAGTTGTGATCCGGAGTTCAGACGACACTCGCCTCAAAACCACTCCGATGCGCTTCGCGATGATGAGCGGGCAACGGCGACTGTGCGACCGCGAACCCGTCATCCTGAAAAGCGCCACCAGCGGCGCACGTTACTCCCACGAGTCGGATTCTCGGCATCACTGGAATCAGCTGAAACTGTTTATTCGTAATGCTCAGCTTAACAGACTATCCGAGGGAAATACACATTGAAGTTTGCTTCATTAAGTGCTATTAAGTTGTTGCAATAAACTTATTTGCGGATTTAGGAGCGCCGCTCCTTCACGCAGCGTTTGGCAAGTTCTCCCACATTGGGCCGGGTAGCAGAAATTAACCAGGTTACCTGACAGTTCCCCCAAGAAATCCCCCGCCGCTCTCGTCATAAACTGAGTAATTGAACTTCGAAAGGGTTTCCAATGAGTCGATACATTTCTGGTTTCCTGCGCGTTTTGGTCTGCGCCGTTTTCACGCTGATTTTTCTTGGCTCTGCGAGCGCTCAGTTCAAGGCTGGCATTCAGGGCACAGTTACCGACAGCGGTGGCGGTCTTGTGCCGGAAGCAAAGGTCAGCTTGCTGAACAGTGAGACCGGAAAAACACAAGAGACAACCACCAGTGCTGATGGTTTTTATAAACTCTCTGGATTAGCGCCGGCAAAATACAAACTGACAGTTGAAAAAGCAGGCTACAAACAAAAAGTCTTTAACGATGTTTCAGTCAATGCGGAAGCGGTACAGGGGCTCGACGTTGTTCTAGAACCCGGCGATGTGAGTGCAGTAGTTACGGTGACGCAGGAAACAGGAGAGACGCTGCAGACTGAGAACGCCGATGTGGATAAAGCAATCACTTCCCAGGAGGTCCGCGCGCTGCCTCAATTCGCGCGCGATCCTTATGAACTCGCCCGCTTAACTCCAGGCGTGTTTGGCGACGCCGCTCGTGGCGGAACTGGCGGCGCCGTGAACTTGCCCAACACTGCCGGCCCCGGTGGCTCAACTCGTTCTATCTTTCAAACGGAAAACGCACCGCAGATCTCGGCAAACGGACAGCGCATTACGGCAAATAATTTTCAGATCGACGGCACCAGCGTCAACAGTTTGACCAACGGCGGCGCGGCCGTGATTACGCCGAACCAGGAATCAGTCAAAGAAGTCCGCGTCATCGCGAATGCTTATTCTGCTGAATACGGTCGCAACTCAGGGGCTCAGATATTGACTGTTTCGCAAAACGGCACAAACAACTTCCACGGGAGTCTCTTCCTTAAGAACAATAGCCCAGGCCTGAACGCTTTTAACAAATATGGTGGTCCTGCCGCGCCTCCGACTCGAGTAAATCAGCATCTCAACCAGTTCGGCGGCAGCATCGGCGGACCGCTCTACCTGCCGCGCTTCGGTGAAGGTGGGCCCTCGACTTGGGGCGGTAAGAATCGGGCTTTCTTTTTCTTTTCTTATGAAGGCTTGCGGAGCAGAAATACTGACACCATCAATTCGTTTATCGAAACACCTGACTTTCGCCAGGCAGTGATAGCAAACCGCCCAAACAGCATTGCCGCAAAAATCCTGAGTGCGCCGGGAGTCGTGCCGCGGATTGTTTCCGTGACACCAGTCACCTGTGCGTTTGCCGGCTTCAATTCGAATTGCCAACAACTTCCGGGAGGACTTGATATCGGACGCCTGGCAGGTGCGCAAGGCCAGTACATTTCTTTCGCGGATCTGAGCGGCGGCGGACCAGACGGCATTCCCGATATTCAATTCGCACAACTTTCCGTTCCCACGATCAGCAGTGGCAATCAGTTTAATCCGCGCTTTGATTTCAATCTCAACGACAAAGATACGCTGACGTTCAGCTCTTATGTTTCACACTTCAGCGGGCTAGGTGGCGATGGCGGCGGACGCAGCCGCCCCATGGGCGACATCACTACTGCGCCGCAGAACTTGTTTGGTATGTTCACCTGGTCGCGCATCATCTCGGGCAGCAAGACTAATGAGTTACGCTTTAATGCGACTCGCTTCGCATTTAACGAGCTCGAGTCGTCCAGTCAAACGAACTTTGGCATCCCGCGAATCGAAATCGAAAATCTGCCTTTCGACCGCCTGCGTTGGGGCGCAGACTGGGCGGAAACCACACCTGGCATCTTTTCCGAAAATACTTTTGAACTGCGCGATACGTTCCGCTGGGTGCGTGGAAACCAGGCGTGGAGCTTTGGTGGTGAAAAGCTTTGGGAGCAGGAAAACAACGACCTGTCAGGCGGCTCCCGACCGCTTTACACTTTCGCCGGTCTTTTCAACTTCGCCAACGATACGCCGTTGTTCTATCAGATAAATGCGGATCCGCGAACAGGCGGACCAGCCGCATCAAAACGCAAGTTCCGCTCTTCAACCCTTGCGTTTTTTGGTCAGAACGATTGGAAGGTGCGGCCGAATTTCACTTTAAACCTCGGCTTGCGCTGGGAGTACTTTTCACCACTCAGCGAGAAAGACGGAGTTCTGAGTAATCTGATTCTCGGTCCCGCTGGATCTGAGCTTACGGGCGCACGGCTCGCCGTCGTCAAGTCGCTTTATCCTGCCGATCGAAACAATTTCTCACCGCGTGTCGGCTTCGCTTATAGTCCCAACCTAGGAGAGAAGTTTAATGGGCTCCTGAATGAAAACAAGCTTGTGTTGCGCGGTGGTTTCGGCATCGCTTACAACCGTATTCCGCTGCTTGAATTCAACAACAGCCGTGGTAATCCGCCGTTCCTTGCGCGCTATCGAATTTGTTGCGGAACTTCGGCCTCCGACTTCAGCACTCCTTTTAATAATGGGCAGATTCTTTATGCCCTTGGCGCAAGCAACTCACCTTTCAGTTACCCGGCAAACCCGGCCCTGATCGCAACCTTCAACGGCAACGGAATTCCGATCCTGCCGGGGGGTGCGTCGGTAGAGATCTGGGGCGCGCCAGCGAAAGTGCCGACGCCGTACGTCTACACCTTCTCCCTCGAAGGCCAATACAGTTTGCCGGCAAAGATGGTTGGCTCCCTCGGCTACCAGGGGAGTCGTAGCCGGAGATTGATGAGGCTTGTTAACGAAAACTTTTTCTTTTCAGGTTCTGGAGCCTTCTCCAACATTTTCTTTCCTACACCTGACACAAATGCCGCTTACGACGCTTTGATCGCGCGAGTAGGCCGGCGCTTCTCCAGTGGCTTTCAATTCGACGCAATCTACCGTTTTGCCAAGAGCAGAGACGTCGTCTCTTACGAAGGTCCCACCGCCAACACGAATCCCACGTACCCACTCGATGTGCGACAGGAGGTTGGTCCGTCGGACTTTGATGTACGCCACAACTTTGTTGCTTCTGGACTTTGGGAGCTGCCGATTTTCAGAAACCGTCACGACGCTGCCGGTAATCTGCTGGGCGGTTGGCAATTGAGTGGCATCCTGACAGCGCATACCGGCTTCCCGTGGACTCCCACGACCGGGCAGTGCGCCAGTACACGCGGCCCAAGTATTTGCCCAACCCGACCGCTAGCCTACTTCGGTGGGGTGGGCGCCGACACGTCGAATGATGCGTTCATTACGGGGAGCAATACCGTCAACTGCCCTATAAGAAATGCTGCCGGCAATGTAGTTGGGAATCGCTGCTTTAGTCTCGACTCGCCTGGCTTGCAGGTGCCAGGTATTGGCAGAAACGTTTTCCGCGGCCCGGGCTATTTCAACATAGACATGGCTGTGGCGAAGAAGTTCGGCTTGAATGGGTTGCTTAGTGAGGGAAGTTTTTTCGAAGTAAAAGCTAACGTTTTCAACGTTTTCAATTTGCTTAATTTGCAGCCATTCAATTTCAGCAGTGCGAGTACGCAGATACAAAACTCGCTCTTCGGTCGGGCTGAGCGCGGACTGGCAGGTCGAGTTATTGAAATTCAGGGTCGCTTGAGTTTCTGAGGCGGAGCCACCGCCTTCGTGTTTTTGCTGATTCGTTTGTGTGGTTTCGTGGTTGCTGAGTTTGTCTCATTGGCTCCAAGAAAAACCACACGAAAGCCGCTAATCGTTAGGCGGCGGGGCCGTGGGAGGTTGCGGGTTTTCGAACTCAGCGTCATCGCTCTGCCGTGGTTGAGCTTTGCGCTCGGCGTCGAGTTGATTGAAGATCGCTAATTCTTTTTGCGCTTCTTCTTTTCGTTTTAGACGCGAGAGCGCGATGAACATTTGATAGTGGACGCTCGGGTTTTTGGGTTTGAGAGCTGCAGCCTGTTGCAGGATTACCAGCGACTCTTCGTAGCGTTTTGCTTTTACCAAAAGACGTCCGAGATCGTAATTCGCGTAGAAGTGCTGATTGTTGATCGCAATCGCGCGGTGTAGCAACGCTTCAGCCTCAGGAAAACGATCGCGTTCGCCAACAATAAATCCCAGTTGCGCCAGCGCGTCTACATTCTGCGGCTGCAAGCGCAGTGATTCGCGAAACTCTGACTCGGCGCGAGCGTAATCCGCGCGCGCCCGCGCCGCGATCCCGACGAAGTAGTGGGCCTCGGGCCGACGCGGAAAGCGCTGTAATCCCCGCGCAAATATTTCCAGCGCTTTGTCAGCCTGACCACCTTGTAGATAAGCGCCCCCGAGCCGAGCGTAATAAACAAAGTTCGTGGCGTCTTGGCTGAGCGCTCGTTCGTAGAAACCGATGGCGGCGTCACGGCGATTGTTCTTTCTAAGAGCTTCGCCGAGCATGAAGTTCACTTCGGGAAAGTTTGGCCGCAACTGAATCGCGCGGTCCCAGTATTCGGCGGCGCTTTCGTCCTGCTGGCGCGACCAGTAAATGAGACCGACGTAATACAGGGGTTCGGCAGCGTTTGGCGCGAGAGAAATTGCAGCCGTAAACGCGTTGAGCGCTTCGTCGAAGCGCTTCAAGTTATAGAAACTAAGCGCCAGACGATAGCGGATGTCGTAACCATCGAGCCCCAGCTCCACGGCGTGTTGCAAGAGAGGAAGCGCGCGCGCGTCGTCGCCGCGCTGCGAATACTGCAAACCCAGATTCATCGTTGCTTGCGGATGATCTGGAGCTAACTGCAAAACCGCGTCAAAGGTTTTCACGGCTTCGTCAGATCGGCCGGAACGCGCAAACAAGACCCCCAGGTTGGCAAGTGCGGAAATGCTTTTGGGATTCAGTCGAATTGCTGACTTGTATTGCCGTTCAGCTTCGACGGTCTTGCCGGCTTGATCTAAAACGATCCCCAGAAGATTATGCGCGTCGAAGTTGTTAGGACTGGCAGCGAGGATTCGCCGCAGAATCGGTTCAGCTTGAGTTGCGTTACCGCTTTCGAGCAGCGAAGCTGCTTCACGCAGCTGTTCGATTATTTGCGCAGACTCGACTTTGGGTGGCGAAGGCGCACCGGAACGCTGGATTCGCTGAGGGTAACCGGTGCCGAAAACGCAGGGCGTCAACGCCAGGCAAACGCTCAACAACCAGAGGCGTCGGAGTTGTGAATGCACAACGTTCATGCGGCTACATTGCGACGCGAAAGCGGAAATGAGGTCAGTACCACCACTTGGTAGCGGGTGGGTTTTCGGTTTCCTCGGTGCGGTTCGCTCATAATCACAAACCCACCCGCTACCAAGTGGTGGTACTGACTTCAAGACCCTACGATTGAGGCAACTGATCGAACTTCGTCAGTGCGCCAATATACAAGCAATTGCTACTAACATGAACAAAATGAAACTTACTCGCGTGGTTTTGATTGTATTAGCTGCTCTTGTCTTTCTATTAACGCCTCTCACGCCTTCTCATACGCAACGCAAGCCGGATGTTGAGAAGCGAATCGACGCGTTGCTCTCAAGAATGACCCTCGCAGAGAAACTGGGTCAACTGCAACAACTCGACGGCGAAGGCAACGGCACCTTTCGTCCGGAACATCCGGACTTGATTCGCAAAGGCCTGCTCGGTTCAACGCTTAACGTTCGTGGCGCCAAAAATACTAACGAACTTCAGCACGTCGCCATGGACGAATCCCGTTTGAAGATTCCCGTGCTGTTTGGTTTCGATGTCATTCACGGCTACCGCACAATTTTTCCGATACCCCTGGCGGAGGCAAGTAGTTGGGACCCGACGCTGGCAGAGCAATCTACCAGCATCGCCGCGCGCGAGGCTTATGCAACCGGATTGCGGTGGACGTTTGCTCCGATGCTCGACATCGCCCGCGACCCTCGCTGGGGACGAATCACCGAAGGCGCCGGCGAGGATCCCTTTCTCGGCGCGGCATTCGCCAGCGCCCGCGTGCGCGGTTTTCAGGGCAGTGATTATTCGGCGCCAAACAAGGTCCTCGCGTGCGCCAAGCATTGGGTGGCTTACGGAGCAGCGGAAGGTGGTCGCGACTACAACACAACGGAGGTGTCGGAAAACACCTTGCGTGAAATCTACTTCCCGCCATTCAAGGCAGCAGTAGATGCGGGCGTCGGTTCCGTGATGAGCGCCTTCAACGATCTCAACGGCGTGCCAACTTCGGCAAATCCTTTCACACTCACGAAGGTGCTGCGCGGTGAATGGAAATTTGAAGGCTTCGTAGTGAGCGACTACACCTCGGTGAAAGAATTGATCAATCACGGTGTGGCTGCGAACGATAAAGAAGCGGCGCAGGCTGCGCTGAGTGCCGGTGTTGACATGGAAATGGTCAGCCGCCTTTTCAATCAACAAGGACCGGCGTTATTGCGCGAGGGGAAATTATCGCAGGCGACAGTAGACGAAGCAGTACGTCGCATTCTTCGCATCAAATTCAAACTGGGCCTGTTTGAACATCCTTACATCGATGAAGCCCTGGAGAAAACTGCGCTACTGACTCCCGAGAATCGCGCCGGTGCACGCGCCGGTGCCGGGCGATCGATGGTCTTGTTGAAGAACGACAACGAAGCGTTGCCACTGCGCAAAGATCTTTCTTCGATCGCCGTCATCGGCCCGCTGGCTGATGACAAACGCACGCCCCTCGGCTGGTGGAGCGGCGACGGCAAAGGGGAAGACACCGTCACTCCCTTGTCCGGCATTAAAGCGAAACTTTCCCCGACGACGAAAATCAATTACGCCAAAGGCTGCGACCTCTCAGGAGATTCTACTGCCGGCTTTGCTGACGCCGTGGCAGCCGCGCGAAATAGTGACGTGGCCGTTGTATTCATTGGTGATTCATACGAGACAGTCGGCGAAGCTGCTTCCAGGAGTTCGCTTGATCTCAGTGGCCGACAATTGGAACTCGTTAAAGAAATCTACGCCACCGGCAAGCCCACCGTCGTAGTGTTAATAAATGGCCGGCCGTTGACGGTGAATTGGGTTTTCGAGAAAGTTCCTGCCGTTCTCGAAGCGTGGATGGGCGGCACCGAATCGGGCAACGCAATCGCCGACGTGTTATTTGGCGACGTGAATCCCGGCGGCAAACTTCCGGTGACCTGGCCGCGCACCGTGGGCCAAGTGCCAATCTATTACAACCACATGAATACCGGCCGCCCACCTGAAGCGAACAATCGCTACACGTCGAAATATCTTGACGCGCCCTGGACGCCGCAGTTTCCTTTTGGCTACGGTTTGAGTTACACGAAGTTTAAGATCACGAACCTGCAGCTGAGCTCAGAGCGGGTCCGTTTGAACGAGGCCAGGGTTAATGTCAGCGTCGACGTCGAGAACATTGGAAAACGTGCAGGCGATGAGGTGGTGCAACTGTATCTTCGTGACGTCGCTGCGAGCATGACGCGGCCAGTCAAAGAACTAAAAGGATTTCAGCGCGTCACGCTGCAGCCGGGAGAAAAGAAACGCGTTGAGTTGGTGCTCACGCGCGACCAGTTGGCTTTCTGGAATCGCGAAATGCAGTTTGTGGTTGAACCGGGAGAGTTTAAGTTGATGGTTGGCGCCAGCTCTGAAAATTTTATCGAGTCCGGCTTTACTGTCGTACCCTGAGCCTCTCAGCAGTATGATTTTGTGAACGAGAGGAAGCCTAAGTGAAACTAAAAAAGGCGACGGTATTTTTATTCTCGTTGGCGGGAGTACTCTTCTTAGTTGGAGGCCTGCGAGATGCCTTCGCACCCGGGTTCTTCAATGTCTCTTCCGCCGCTCCCGGCAGACTCGATATTATCCTCAAGTTTGTATCGGCATTTGCCTTTCTTGCTTTGGCGGCTTCGACTGCCATGTCTCAACGCCAGGACAAAAACACTAAGAGTTAACCGCGCAGATTCTTCAGAGTCGGCAAAACCAGAGAAAATGAACCTCGCCAAACGCGATAAGGACCTGATCTTACGTTCGGTCACCAGAGTCGTATTTCTTTTAATCTTTTGTTTCCCTGCCGGCCCTGTCTTTCCGGTCCTTGCCCAACCAGTTCCAACCAGAACTTTTTCACGTGATGAAAGGATATTTCTTGACGACCTCGAGCGGCGTTCTTTTCAGTACTTCTGGGAACAGGGCGATCCGCAGACGGGTTTGATTCCCGATCGCGCGCGCATGGACGGCGCACCGCTCGACGCAGATCATCAAGACGCCGCCAGTATTGCCGCGACGGGTTTTGGTCTAACGGCGCTGTGCATCGGTGCCGAGCGCGGTTGGATCACTCGCAGCGAAGCGCGCGAACGTACGCGGAACACGTTGCAGTTTTTTGCGGATCGCGCCTTTCAACAACATGGCTGGTTTTATCACTGGCTCGACGCGAAAACGGGGGAACGCCGCTGGAAAAGCGAGGTCTCATCGATTGACACTGCGCTCCTGCTGGCTGGCGTACTAACTGCGCGCCAGTACTTCAGCGACAACTCGGAAATTCAACAGCTGGCCACGAAGATCTATGAACGGGTGGATTACCGCTGGATGTTGAACGGTCATGCGCTGCTGCTGTCGCATGGTTGGAAACCCGAAACGGGCTTTTTGAAGCCGCGCTGGGACACTTACAGCGAAGACACCGTTCTCTATTTGCTGGCGATCGGATCGCCAACTCACCCCATTTCTCCCGCATCATGGTACGCCTTGTGGCGCGATCGTTATCGCTACCAGGGTTACGCCTACTTCACCACTATCGGCGTTCCGCTTTTCATGCATCAATACGCGCACGCCTGGATCGACTATCGCTCCCGCCGCGAAACCCGGGGCGACCAAATCGACTACTTTGAAAACTCGGTAAATGCGACGCTAGCGCACCGCGCGTTCTGCATGAACCTCGCGTACGAGTTCCCTGCCTTCGGCCCAACCATGTGGGGCATCTCAGCTTCCGATAGCGCCAAAGGCTATCTCGCGTGGGGTGGGCCGCCGCGCGACCCGGAGATTGACGGCACCTTAGTGCCTTCAGCCGCCGGCGGCTCGCTGATGTTCACACCACAGCTGGCCCTGACAACTCTACGCGCCATGCGCGAAAAGTATGGCGATCGCGTTTATGGCAAGTATGGTTTTATAGACGCGTTCAATCCCAAGACGGGCTGGACTGATAGCGATGTGATCGGAATCAACGTCGGGATAATTCTGTTAAGCGCAGAGAACGCGACGACGGGAAACGTTTGGCAGTGGTTCATGCGCAATATTGAACCGGTTCGGGCACTGCGGTTGGTAGGCCTGGCCCCGTACAAGAAGCCCCTCAAGTCAGCTTACTGGGACCGCGGGCGTCCCCGCCCGCAAATGAGCGCAAAGCGCGAACAACGCTCTCACTACCATCCGCTCTATAGAAATTCGACAACCTGGTTCTTTTGGCGTCGCGCCTGGCGTTCGTTGCGGGCGGGGACGCCCGCGGTCCCAGTAAGCTGAACTGAAGGGTTTAGACGAGCAGAAATGCCTGCGCCGGATCTCATTTCAGCGCGCGATGAAAAATCCGATAGCCCCAGGCGTCGAGCGTGATCTTTGGTAAGTCAACGCTGCGTTTTCTCGCCGCGCGATCCGGCGCG
The DNA here is from genome assembly GCA_035472495.1 of Pyrinomonadaceae bacterium. Taxonomy (GTDB): domain Bacteria; phylum Acidobacteriota; class Blastocatellia; order Pyrinomonadales; family Pyrinomonadaceae; genus PSRF01. The sequence continues at coordinate 803,931 of DATIPD010000016.1, forward strand.
GGCGCATCCGGCGGTAAAGGCGGCGCGACGTCAGGAGTGATATCGACAAACCCCTCACCACTCGCCTCGATCAAACCGTTGAATGGACGGTTCGAAAAATTTATCACGACCACAGTTTCATCGTGGTTGCCGGGGCGTCGAAACGAAACCACGCGGGAGCTATCGGAATTAGATAACCACTGGACCACGCCGCGTCGTAGTGCTTCGTTTGATTTGCGCAAAGCGATCATTTGTTTATAGAAACGCGGAAACTCCGGGCGCCGCTCGGCGATAGGCCAGAAGATGGGCAGCTTTTCAAACAAAGCCGGCGCCCCTGATTCCGTCGTGTCGCCTACCTCCATCCCGTTGTACAACATCGGCACGCCATCAAGCGTGAACATGAACGCTGAAGCCGCTAGCGCCGCCGGTTCTCCAAAACGCGCGATGGCGCGCCGTTCGTCATGATTGTCTGAGAAGCGCATGTGAATCGCGCCGCGCGGCCACTCTTTCTCTTCCTTCTCCCACTCCGCGCGCAACTCGGAAGCGTTCGCCCGGCCCTGCAGGACGTTAGTGAGCGCACTGTGCAGGGGCCAGGAGTAGTCGAGATCAAAAGCGTGGGTGAGTAGTTCTGCCTTGTGACCTTCGGCCAGCATGATGATGCCAAACTTCACTTTCTGCAGTTCGACGCGCGCCTGCTCCCAAAAATCAGTGGGCACTTCTTCCGCCACGTCGCACCGAAAACCATCCAGATCAAAGTCGCGAATCCAGTACTTCAACATGTCAATCATGTAACTCCGTAAGCGCGGGTTCGCGTAGTTCAACTCAGCCACGTCGCTCCAGTCGTGTGGAAAAGTAATCTGCCCCCGTGCGTCGTGCTCGTAAAAGTCAGGCGACTTCATCATGACGCTGTCCCACGATGTGTGATTAGCAACGATGTCGATAATCACCTTCATGTTGCGACGATGCGCCTCCGCAATTAGTTTCCTGAAATCAGCTTCGGTGCCATAGTCCGGATTGATCGCGTAGTAGTCGCGCACTGCGTAAGGGCTACCAATGGTGCCCTTCTTCTTCACCTGGCCGAGCGGATGAATTGGCATCAGCCAGAGAATGTCGACGCCCAAATCCTTCAGCGCATCAAGTCGCGCCGTGATGCCATTGAAGTTACCCTCCGCCGAGAATTGGCGCGGGTAGATTTCATAAATCACACTGTCGCGGGCCCAGTCCGGTGTCAGACGTGCAAACTCTGTGGATACATCACCTGGCGCCTGGGCCCAGGCGAATTGCGCGGAGACGCAAACAATTACCGCTAGCAACAAGCAGCTGAGCGTGTGACTCTGCCTGGTTAATCTGGGAAGGATTTTCATCGTAGTTAAGTTCGACTAAAACTATTCGTCGATCAACCCAGTGCTCGGTACCGGCTGGGCCGTCTGCGTTGGAATAAGTGGTTCATGTTCGTCAGCTTCGAGGGCAGCGCCAGGATCTGTCGCCCGATCGCTTACGTCGCGCACCAGCAGCAAACACATGAGTGCCGCGATGACCAAAAAGACGCCGCCGCCCATGACGACGTACATCGGCGCGTTGGGATTGTCTGAACCAAACGCGGCGCGAATGACCGGGCCAAAAGCAAACGAAGCAATAATCTCGGGGATTACAATAAAGAAGTTAAAGATTCCCATGTAAACACCCATGCGGGCGGGCGGCAAAGCACCCGAAAGAATCGCGTAAGGCATTGAGAGAATCGAAGCCCAGGCAATGCCGACCCCGATCATCGTAGCCAGCAATACAAACTTGTCATGAATCACATAAACCGACAGCAGACCCGCGGCGCCGCACAATAGCGAAATTGCATGAACGCCCTTGCGACTGGTAGCACGCGCAACCGGCGGCAGCAGGAACGCGACCACAAAACACGTGATCGAATAAATCGCGAAAGCGTTACCGCCCCACGCCTGACCATCAATAAAGCGCGGGTCTCGTTCATTCGTCGCTCCGAAAACATGGTAAGAAGTCATCAAGCCAAAAAACATCCACATACAAAACAAACCTAACCAGGTAAAAAACTGAACGACAGCAAGCTGTTTCATCGTCGTCGGCATTTCACGCAGGGCGCTGGAGACTTCGCGCAGCAACTCGCTGATGATTTTGAGAATTTTTGCGAGTCCACGAGCATCGCCGTAAGTTTCCCGTCGCTGCCGCTCAAACTCCTCCATGTTGTCGGGTGGATATTCTTTGGTTGTAAAAACGGTCCAGAGCACACAGAGAAGAAAAACGACCGCTCCGATCTTGAACGAGTAGCTGACGCTTGCGGGAATGAGACGAACCGATTGCTTGGCCGCGTCAACTCCCTTTTCGTCCACGCCCAGCGCTCGGAAGAGCCAGGGTAGTCCGTTCGCGAAGGTCGCGCCGATACCAATAAAAAAGCTTTGCATCGCGAACCCTGCGGTTCGCTGATTGATATTGAGCTTGTCGGCGACGAAGGCGCGAAATGGTTCCATGCTCACATTAATGCTGGCGTCGAGAATCCAAAGTAATCCGGCAGCCATCCATAAAGCCGCCGAATCGGGCATGAAAAACAACGCGACGCTTGCGAGAATTGCTCCGGTCAAAAAATATGGACGTCGCCGGCCGAGACGGTTCCAGGTGCGATCGCTCATGGAGCCGATAATCGGTTGCACCAACAACCCGGTGACGGGCCCGGCCAACCAGAGAATGGGCACCTGTTCGGGCTTCGCGCCGAGATAGGTGTAGATGCCGCTCATGTTGGCGAGCTGCAAGCCCCAGCCAAACTGGATTCCCATGAATCCAAAACTCATGTTGAAGATCTGCCAGAAGCTCAACCGTGGTTTGTTCATTCTCAGCTCCAATCAGGCTTGAAGTAAGTGGCTCTTTCGAGTCGGCTAACGGGCGTAGAGATTGATATCTTCCAACACTACATTTCGATCGAGCGACAACGCATAGACGAGCGTGCGGCCCATGTTCTCTACATGAATAAAACCAGCGCGCGGCTCTTGTCCCGGCGCACTGTTCTCGACATCAACCAGCCCGGGGCAGAAATTGAATACGCGAATATTTGCGCCAGTCTTCCGCACGTGATCGCACAGCGATCCGGCATAACCCAGTAAACCAAACTTTGAAGCACAGTAAGATGGCACATCTGCGTAACCATGCTTGCCTGCCTGTGACGACACGTTCACGATGTCGCCGAAGTCGTTTCGCTGCATGAACGGCAGGACGGCGCGTGTCAGTTGCATCACACCCTGCAGATTGGTTTGCATCACCGTCTCCCATGCGTCATCAGTAATCTGCTCGACGGTCTCTGGAATCGCCAGACCGGAGTTGTTGATAAGAATGTCGATTGATTGCCAGCGACCAAAGACGTCGCTCGCTAACTCTTCCGGCTGCGCGCGATCGCGGATATCAAACTCGTAGGGAAAAACTTGCTCACGCAGTAGCCTCGAGTTGATTTCATCGGCAGTGCGGATTAGAACATCACGCCGCCGCGAAGCGATCACGACCTTAGCGCCAGCCTGCGTGAGCGCTTCGGCGAACGCGCGACCAATCCCGCTGCCCCCACCTGTAATGATCGCGACCTGTTCAGCAAATGGCTTCGTTTTGAATTCCATCGGATCGTAAGCACGGCGCCCGACCTGCGTTTCGTCTCCCCCTTCCTTTCGGTAACGGGCAAAAGGGAAAGGGCTTGAACGCCGCTAGGCCCTCTCCCTTACCCTCTCCCCATGGGAGAGGGAAGAACAGCCTGAAATCTGATCAGCGCCGCACAAAAACCGCGGCTGAACGCGCCGGCAGCGACACGCTGAGTTTACCGAACGCCACCTGCACAACTTTGCCGGCCCCCAAACGATCAACGAGCATCCCGTCACCCAATCCTGCCCGGGAAGTTTCAAACTCAATCGTCGCCGCCTTCGTGTCGTTGTTAATAACCACCAGCACCACATCATTTTTCGTTTTTCGCGCATAGGCGTATTGCTGCCCGGAAACGTAGAGATTGATCAACTCCCCGCTTTTGAGCGGTTCGTATTCCGTGTGCAATCGTGTCAGCTTACGGATGTACTGAAACAAATATTCTTCATCCGTGGTGCGGCCTTCCTTCAAGAACGCATTTCGCTTGTCGCCGGGAAACCCGCCAGGAAAATCACCGCGCGTTGTCGGCTCATCAGGACCGGTCATCGCAATCTCATCGCCGTAATAAAGTTGCGGCACACCTCGCGTCGTCAGAACAAACGCATTTGCCAGCTTCAATCCGGCGAGCGTCGCGCCTTTTTCACTCATGAACCGGCCATCATCATGACCGCCAAGCAGAGTCGCTAAAATGTTGGGCTGAGTGTACAGATAGTCTTTTGCCAGCGTCTTGGGAATTTCGTCCAGCTCGTGCCCTTCAGCAAACGCGTGGCGAATTGGATAGAACAGCGGAAAGTCGAGCAGTGAATCCAAGCCCGAGTCGACCCCATCAAAGCGCACCCGGCCGCCCTGGAAAAACGACGTGTGCACTACATCGCCATCCTTCACTTCCCCAACCACTTTGAAGTCCGGAAACTCACGTTTCAGCGCCTGGTTCCAGTCACGCCAAAAACTGTTCGGCACATACTGCCAGGTGTCCATGCGAATGCCGTCGAGTCCGGTCGTGCCGATCCACCACAGCGTGTTTTGAATCAGGTAGCGTGAAACTTCCTTGTCGTTTTGATTTAGATCGGGAAGGAAGTCGAGGAACCAGCCCTCCATTGTTTCGCGTCGCAAATCTGCAACCGGCCGCGGATCGTGGAGTACCCAGGTTTGAAAAACATTCTTCAGATGTTTGACTTTCGTGCCATTGAACCAGGTTGGCGTTGGCGGATCATCGATCCAGGGATGGTAGGGCCCGGTGTGATTAACCACCTCGTCCTGAATGGTTTTGATTCCTGCAGCGTGCGCGCGATCAACCAACTCCTTTAACTTTCCGAGCGTGCCGAAGTGTTCGTCGACAGCGTAGAAATCCTGTGGGTTGTAACCGTGAAATCCAGTACTGGGTTTGCCGTCCTTCAGTTCAATTTCGTTCGGGTGATCGTAGTTGTCGTACCACGGCGTCAACCAGATGGCGGTCACGCCCAACTCTTTCAGGTAGGGCAACTGATTAATGACGCCTTGAAGATCGCCCCCGTGATAGTAAAACTTGTTCCGGCGATCGTAGATGCCCTTTGATTGTGGCGGATCGTTGTTGGTCGGATCTCCATCACAGAAGCGGTCAGTCATGATGAGATACATGACGTCGGCGGGCGAGAAACCCTGAAAGCGACCGGTGCGACTCAGTCGCGGAAGAATCTCGAAAGGAGCAAAAGTAAACGACCGCGATCTTCCGTCCTTAATATTTATCAGCAGTTTCCGCGGACCGGGAGCCGCGTTGGGGGCGATGGCGACGTCCACAAACAAATACGTCCGCGCATCGTTTGTCGTTGGCTTACCCGCAACTCGCCAGCCAGCCCCTTCCGTCTGCACATCCGTCGTCAGGTTCTTGCCGCGGATCATCAACCTGACAGGATTCAATGAACTTCCGACCCACCAACTCGACGGTTCGACCCTGGTAACTTCGGGCGCAGTTTGCCCCGACGCCGCAATCAACGAAGCCGCGATGATTGCGCTAACAAGAAACAGCTTTCCGAGTGTGATGAGATTCATCGTTATTATTGGGGCAAGAGCGGGCCAGCCCACCTTCCCAACCTTAGAGACTCTGACCGTGCGCAATTTTTATCCTAATTGAGTTCAAGCCCGGATTAACCGGCCAACTCAGTTCAGCTCAAGATCAGGAAGGTGGGCTTGCCCCCGCCCTACTTAAGACGAGCGTCCATACAATTCCGTCAATTCTTTCAAACGCGCCGCCAATTCATCCGTCAACGCTCCTGACGTGAACCGCCAACTCCAATTCCCTGTCGTGCTGTTCGGCAGATTCATGCGCGCTTCTGTTCCCAGTCCCAGCAGATCCTGCAACGGGACAATCGCTGTGTTTGCAACAGACCCGAGCACTGCACGCATGAAGTCCCAATGAATTTCTTTGCCGTCTGTGTTCAGGTACTTCAGACAGAACTGTCTTTCGCGCTCGATCTGTTGCGCGTCACGCGTCGAGCCTTCGCCGGCGACGCTATTGAACCAGCCCACCGCGGTGTCGTTGTCGTGCGTCCCCGTGTAGACCACCACGTTCTGGTGATAGTTGTGCGGCAAGTCAACGTTCTTCGTGTCGCTGCTGAAACCAAACTGCAGGATGCGCATTCCGGGGAAACCAAAGTCGTCGCGCAGTGATTCCACGTCAGGAGTGATCACTCCCAGGTCTTCAGCGATGATCGGCACGGAACCCAGCGCGCCGCGGATGGCGGTGAACAATTCCCTGCCCGGCGCGTTAACCCAGGAACCACGCTCGGCAGTTTTGTCGCCGCCGGGAATTTCCCAACAGGCCGCAAATCCACGGAAGTGATCGATGCGCGCGACATCAAACGTTTGCAGTGTGGCTCGCACTCGCTCGATCCACCACTTAAAACCGTCAGCCTGCATGCGCTCCCAGTTGTAAAGTGGATTGCCCCACAGTTGACCGGTCGCGCTGAAGTAGTCAGGCGGAACACCCGCAACCACTATCGGAGTTCCATCCGCTCTGAGCTTGAACTGCTCTGGATTTGTCCAAACATCCACTGAATCGTGGGCCACAAAAATGGGGATGTCGCCGACGAGTTTGATGCCGCGTTGGTGGCAATGGGTCTTGAGTTCGTACCACTGTCTGAAGAAAACAAATTGATTAAACTGCTGCGCTTCGATTTTACGGGCCAGTCTTTCCCGCGCATTGGAAGTGGCAACGGGATCGATCTCGCGGAATTCTGCCGGCCATTCGGTCCACATAACTCCGGCGTGCTCCTGTTTCAAAACGCGGAACAGCGCGTAGTCATCGAGCCAGGCGGCGTTCTTAAGCCGAAAGTCAGCGAACGCACGGACAATTTCCGCGGCAGCGTTAAGTTTGAACGATGCGAATGCTTTACTCAGGATGGCGTCTTTGTAATTGTGCGCCGCTTCGAAATCTACTCGTTCACTGGAAAACGCATTCGCAGCGGCCAGATCCGTTTCCGTAAGCAAACCGTCCGCGACGAGCTGCTCCGGACTAATCAGTAACGTGTTACCGGCGAATGCCGAGTAACAGGCATATGGCGAATCGCCATATCCGGTTGGACCAAGCGGCAACATTTGCCAAATACTTTGACCTGCCGCAGCCAGGAACTCAGCGAACGCGTAAGCCTCTGGCCCGAGGTCGCCGATGCCGTACGGCCCCGGCAACGAAGTCGGGTGAAGCAGGATACCGCTGGCTCTGGGAAAGCTCATGAATCTAATGGCCCTCAATAAACGAGGAAAGCGACGGCTGTTTTTGCCGGGACCTTCAATCTGGCGATGCCGTCTGGCGCGCGAAGCGCCGGTTCGATTCCGGCACTGGTCAGGTTCTCCAACGTGAGACCACCCTTCAGACCAAGCATTGGGTTCGGCACTTCGATGTTCTTTTCTTTCGCCGCCCGATTGAAAACTACTATCACAGTTTCTTTGTTGTTCTGCCGGGCAAACGCATAGACATCATCGTCGTAGTAAAGATCGATCAAGCGACCGTCACGGAGCGCTGATCGTCGCGCGCGGAGTTGTATCCACGAGCGCGTCCATTCATACATTTTTTGTTCCCGCGAATCGCGACCGGCACTCGTAAAAGCGTTGCGTTTGTCGCCAGGAAAACCGCCGGGAAAATCGCGCCGGTTGTCAGGATCGTCCTTTCCTTCCATCGCAATTTCTTCGCCGTAGTAAAGCTGCGGAATACCACGCACACTCAGAACGAAAGCGACGTGCATCAGCGCGCCTTCAAGTGTTGCCCCGTCAAGCGACATGAAGCGCGGCGTGTCATGGTTGTTAGCAAGCACAGTGATCGCGAGTGGATTGGGATAGAGGGCGTCGTATTTCAACTGATCGCGCAGCGCCCGCAGCGGAAGTTTGCCGGTGAACACCTGCAGCGACGTGCTCCACAAAGGAAAATCAAAAACTGAATCAAGCGTCGTATCCAGGCCATCCCAGCCGCGATGTCCGCCGATAAAGAAAGATGTTTGCGCTGCGTCGCGCTCGAACACCTCACCCACCATCCACATGCGCGGATACTGTCGATGCAATGCGACACTGAGAGCGTGAATAAAACTGCGTGGCATGTATTGAATCGTGTCCTGCCGAATTCCATCGATGCCGGTTACGCCAATCCACCAGAGCGCGTTTTGAATCTCGTAGCACGCCACTTCCGGGTTTTCCTGATTCATGTCCGGCAAGTCGTCGTTGAACCAGCCGTCAAGCGTGTTGCGAAATTCATCCTCGTTCGCGTGCGGTGAAAGCAGGGCGCTGTTACGAAAACGGTTGAGCTGGTGTGCGCCCTGAGTGCCGTGAAACCAATCAGCCAGCGGCGGGTTCTGCACCCACGGATGTCGCGACCCCACATGATTGGCAACCTGATCCTGAATTACTTTCAAGCCCATTGCGTGTGCCTTTTCAACCAGTTCACGAAGCGTGGCTAAATTGCCGAAGCGATCCTCCACCGCGTAATAATCGATCGCGTGATAGCCGTGGTAATAGGTGTTGGGACACCACGGTTTGTCGCACGTGTTCACGCCATTCCAGTTGTCAGTCCAGGGCGTTAGCCATAACGCCGTCACACCAAGCTCCTTTAAATATGGGAGATGGTCGATCACGCCGCGCAAATCGCCGCCGTGGTAAGCGCGCGCGTTACGGCGATCGTTGGCCGCTGCCGGTGAGTCAGGTGGCGAGTTGTTCGACCTGTCACCGTCGGCAAAGCGATCCGGCATGATGAGGTAAATCACGTCGTCGTTTGTGATTCCCTGAAAGTTCGTCGGCGCCGGCAGCGGAGCGCGAATTTCAAACGGAATGATCGCGCGCCCCTGGGAAGTGGTTAGAGTCAGCGGATACGATCCCGCGCGCGCCGCCGGACTAACGCGCACGTTAACGAAGACGTAGGTACCGTTAGCGTTGACGCGAACATCCGTGGGCTGGATTAGAGCACTCGCTGCACGCACACGTGCGCCGGAAAGATTTTTTCCGCGCACCAAAAGCCTCACTGGATTGATCGTGTGATTTGCCCACCACGATGGTGGATCGACTTTCTCGACGACCGGCGCACCCGCCTGTGCCAGGGCCGAGGCTGAACCACTCACCACTACGAGACCTACGAAGGCAAAGCGAAGGCTTTGTCGACGAAGCGAAGCGGATGTACGGAGTGCGCAAGCACGAGCAAAGATAACGCATAGGGCGATGCTTTGCCGGTTAGCTTTGGGCACTCGCGTTTAGCTCTTTCTTTCTGGGTTTCGGAAACTACGGACGCAATCGACCACTGTGGGCGATATTAAAATGGTCGGAGATTAATCTGCTGGTTTTCTTCCTGACGCTCTGAACCGCTCCGTTACTCTTCATCTCCTGGGTTTTTCAGTTTTGACACTGGCGGCACTGTCGCCCACTTTGGGCGGCGGCAATTCGGCTTTGTCAGTCATCCCGCTCTCCGCTTTTTTTCGGGCATCTTCAAGTGTCTTGAACGTCGCTAACTCGCGGTCCGCTTCATCTTTGCGCTTCAAACGGGAATAGGTAATGAATAACTGGTAGTGGACTCCAGGATCCTCTTTAGTCATCGTCACGCCGCGCTGCAGAACCGGCAGCGCTTCGTCATAGCGTTTCAAACGCACCAGCAGACGACCGAGATCGTAGTGCGCCGGATAGTTTTCCTTATCGAGCGCGATCGCCCGCCGCAGAAATTCTTCAGCTTCCTTGTCCTGACCGCGTTCGATGGCGATGAAGCCAAGATTGGCGAGCGCCGCGGCATTATTCGGACTCAATGCCAGTGACTTGTCGAAGGCTTTGAGCGCGTCGTCGTAGAGACCCTCGGCCCGAAGTGTGTAACCAAGCAGATAGTAAAGCACCGGGCTGTCTGGAAAACGCATCAGCGCGCTGCGAAAAGTCTCATCGGCTTTGCTGTAGGCGCGACCACGAAAGTGGGCCACACCTAATCTAATCGGATAAATCACTTCGCCGGGCGCTTCAGTCACTGCCTGTTCGTAAAACGGAATCGCCCGGGCAACACGATCGTTTTTTACTAGTTCCTCGGCGATCATGAAACTCGCTTCGGGATAACTTGGACGAAGCTTCAGCGCGCGCTGCAACAAACCGAGCGCATTTTCACTTTCGTTTTTTGCCGCTGCCACCAACGCCAGCCGGTAGAAAACCTCAGGCTGATCTGGCATCAGCGTCGCCGCGCGTTGCAACGCCGCGCGCGCTTCATCGAGCCGATCGAGGTTGTACAACGCAATGCCCAGGTTGTAGAGCACTTCATAAGTGTCCGGCCGCAAAGCAGCGGTGCGCGTAAACAGTTCCGCCGCGCGCTGATATTGATTCGCTTCCGCGGCACTTAGGCCCAAGGTGAACAGCGTGCGCGGGTCATCACCAGCCCGTTTCTCAATGAGTTCAAACAGCGACTCGGCGTCCTTGCTACGACCCGCATGAGCGTAGGCGTTGGCGAGGGTTACCAACAAAGCCAGATCGTTTGAGCGGGCCATGTGTCCCGGAACGCCGGCGGCTCGTTCGAGTAAAGGTACTGCTCGCGCATAATCTTTCTTCGCGACGTAAAGAGCACCCAAATTGAAGGTTGCTAACGGATGATTTGGCGCCAGCTTAAGCACGCGCTCAAAAGTTGTTATTGCTTCTTCGCTTCGCCCAACGCGACCGAGTAGCACACCCAGATTGGTTAACGCGCTGGTCGAGGTGGGATCAAGACGTAACGCCTCACGGTACTCTTTTTCCGCGGCAGCAAATTCCCCTTTTTGATCGAGGATCGTTCCGAGCAGCGAACGTGCGGTTGTGTTTTTTGGCTGACTGGCAACCGCCTTGCGAGCGACCGCTTCTGCTTCTTCAAGCCGACCGTTCTTTAGCAAGCTGGTTGCTTCTTCAATGAGAGCGGCGACCCCGGCGGCGGGCTTTTGCATCGGAACCGACGTCGCGGCGTATCCGCTGGAAGCGTGCACGACTAACGTCGCAAACAGGAACGACTGCAGCAACACCCACAAAAGCCTCGCGGCCATTGCCTTCCGAAGAAATCTGTCGTCAGTTGTCCTGAGCATCGATCGTTCCGTCACCAACTATTGCTTCGAGTCGCGTTCTCCCCGGCGTGTTTCGTGGATGCGTTTTACGATTTCAGTTTCGGCTACCGCTTTGTCATTCATTCCCAAACGCCGGTAGGCGAGCGCCAGTTGGTAATGCGGCTCCGGATTAGCGGGCTGGAGCGCCGCTGCCCGCTGCAGATGTCCGACCGATTCTTCGGCAAGTTTCTGCGCCAGTAACGCTCGACCCAGATTGACCTGCGATTCATATTGGTTGGGGTCGAGTTCGACGGCGATTTTCAATTCGCTAATCCCCTCGGCAGCATCCGCGGCGCCCCCCTTGATCAAACTAACACCCAAACCGAGATGTCCTTCCGGACGCTCGGGCCAGCGACGCACCATTTCGCGGTAACTTTGCCGCGCGCTGATCACGTCGCCCGAATTCTCCAGCGCCGTTGCCAGAAAAAAAACTGGGGTTGGGTCGTCAGGCTTGAGCTTTACGGCCGCGCGAAACGCGACTACGGCGCCGGCGTAATCGCCCATACCGAAACGTGCTCGACCGAGAGTGAATTGCGCGTCGAAATGTTGGGGCGCCAGAGCCGCGGCGCGTTCGACACTTTTCAACGCTTGCGCGTCGTGTCCGCTCGCGGCCTCGATCAGCGCGAGCAAGATCAGAGCATCCGCCTCAGGCTGTCGTTGCTCGCCTGTCAACGACCGAACGTTCTTAGGGAAATAGGCGTCAGCGGCCTGGCGCGCTAACGGCTCAGCCTCGGCGGTTCGGCCCAAGTTGAACAATGCCAGGGCTGCACCGTAGAGCGCCGCTGCTTCCTCGGGTCGTTTGTTTAGGATCGCCGTGAATAGGACGTTGGCATCGTCGTATCGCCTCTCGCGCAAAAGGTTTTGCCCAAGTGCCAGAGCCTCGGGCAAGACCGCTTCGACTCGAGGCGCTTGCAGCCGCTGGACCATCTGCGGCACAGCAGTCGCGGGAACACCGATCTGGGCGTTCGAGTTCTGAAATGGCACGCTGGAAATGACAAAGATCAAGGCGACGAACAACCACCGCCGATGCTGTACTTCCGTGCTCGCGCTCATCGCAAATTTCCGAGAAGCAAACTTAGTGACGCACAGTCGAGAACTTAGAATTAGGAGGGGAGTAGACCGCCAACAAGTTAGCTTCTTTCAACTACTGGTTCAAGCGCGTGGGGGACGAACTGACTATGAAAACAGTGGCGAGCATCCGCTAATTGGGACACCCGCCACAGTTTGATCATACGGTCAGGAGAAACTGCCGAATTCTCAGAAAATCAACCTGAACCCAAATTCAAGCTGACGACGTCGTTGCTCGGCAGTATCGCGGCCGAAGTCTCCGCTATTCAAATCATTCACCGGGCGGAACCCGTTCACATGATTGAACAGGTTGTAAGCCTGCACGCGAAACTGGGCGTTAACAGTTTCGGTCAGATGAAGGTTCTTGAAGAGCGACGCGTTGAAGAATTCCTGACGCGCGCCGCGGAAAATATTCCGTCCGGTGTTGCCAAACTTGGGCCCTCCCGGATCGGTGGCAAATACCGGCGTGCGAGCTGGACACAGAGTCAAACCCTGGAACGTTTTTGCGGTTCCGGTGGTGCAAGTGCCGCTGATAATGTCGACTCTTTGACCATTCGCCAGAATCGAGAATGGTGGCCCACTCTGGATGTTGATATTCGTGTTGAGCTGCCATCCGCCAATCACCCAGTCGAGTGGACGCGAGGCATCGGCGACATATTTGCGACCCTTGCCAAACGGCAAGTCCCAAACTCCGGCAAAGGTAAACCGATGGCGCACGTCAAAATCAGCATTGCCTTTGTCGAACTCGGGATGCAGCGGATTGGCGAAACCGCAGGTGGTTGGTCCAGTGCCCCCAGTGCAGAAGCCGCCAGGCGAGTTATCGATCGCGTGCGACCAAACATAACTCGATATCAACGACATCCCTTCCGTGAAACGTCTCTCGAGTTTTGACTGGAAGCTGTCGTACCAGGAGCGACCGGAGTACTCCACCGTTTGCACGATTCCGTGGGTGGTCACCTGACGCGAACCGGGAAAACCGTTGTTACTGTTGCCGATATTTCTGACAACCAGCAGATTACGCCCGCGGCTTCCGACGTAACCAACTTCGGCAAGCCAGCTGGGCCGGAATTCCCACTGCGCAGTTAAGTTGAACTGATGAAACATTTCATTCGAAATGTTTGGGTTCACATAAACGAGATTGGTGCCCACCGGTGCGGCAAAAGTTTGCCCCGGCTGTATGTTGCTAATTAACTGGGGAAACGGAATGCCAGTGTCTAGACTGAAATTAGCCGGCAGTTGCGGACAGGCGCCAGTTCCGTATTGCGTAAGGCTACAGCCGTAACTCGCACCGCTCGGCGGATTCGATTGCAGAATGCCGGGGATGCCGGGAGTATCGACGGCATACTTAAGTGCATAGCCACCACGAAGCACAACGGTTTTGTCGCTGCGGAACCCACTCCACGAAAAGCCAAGAGATGGGCCAAAATTGTTGTGGTCGCTGTTAACCAAATCGCGGCCGCCGGCTGCGCTTTCGCCGGCGCGTGTCAGCGTGTCAGTCGCCGGATTGTAATTTGACATGCTGTCGAAGCGTTCCGTTGGGGCCGTGAAAAGATCCCAGCGCAGACCCAGGTTCAACGTCAGGTTTTGGTTAACCTTCCAGTCGTCCTGGCCGAAGAAGGAAATTTCTTTGTTGGAAAGGAACGGCGGGGTTCCCGGACTACCACGGCTCACAAACGCCGGCGCGTAGCCAAGCAGGAAATTTGCAGCTCCAGAACCTGAGTCCCGCGGACCGATGGGAATTCCGCTGTAGTTACCAGCGAGGAAGCCGCCGGCGCCGGTACCGTATTGGTATTGGCCCTTGATCGCTCCGGCACGGCCAGCGTCAAAGTTGCTGTTTTGTCTAACTCTCAGGTCGCCACCAAATTTGAAAGTGCTGGCGCCTCGCACCCAGGTCAGCGAATCACCCACGCTGAAGTTATTTGATTTGAAGTAGAACGGCCCACCATCTCCGATGAATTCCAACTGATTCTGACGACCACGCTGGAAGGGTTCTTCAATGCCCAGCAAGATCGAGCCGGTACATTCGCCACAAATGTTAGCGTTGGGAATGCCGAGCCTGGTTGAGATGTTTGGATCAAATCCCAATGCGCCACCAACACCCGTATTGAAGATTCCGATTTCAACTCGAGTGGCGCCAACCCGCAGCTCATTAATAACGCTTGGCGTGAACGTGTGTGTTTCGCCCAGGCGAATACCGCGGGAATTGCCGAACTCGTTGCCGGCGCCGAAACCTGACGGAAGATCATTTCCCGTCGGCGAAGAACCAATCGGGAAGTTGTTGTCACGAGCGCGCGAACTCTTGTCTTTGCTGTAGGCAAAGAAGAACGAGTCGGAAGTGCTCGCGTTCCCGTCAAAGCGGAGTCCATAGCCATCGCGATTATATTTTTCTTTGCGATTGGTTCGGAAGTTGTCAAAAATTCGGCCTTCAGTTGGCAGTGGATAAGCTTGGAGCACGTTGAGGCCAGCGGGTGAAAGCGTTTGGCCGCAAGTTCTGATGTCGTTTGCGGCTGCCGGATTACCGTTCGCACAAAACACCGTTCCGATCGGAGCGATTCTTGGTCCGGCCACGGTGTTGAAGGTCTGGCTGGTTCCAGGTTGTAGCAACTCACTAAAATCACCTACGCGCATTTTCGCTGTAGGCACACTCACAAAACCAAAATCGCCGGTCGTGGAAGGTGTGGCGTTGCGCTGACCTTCGTAGTAGAACGACCAAAACGCGTGATTGCGACCGTCCCAGATTGAGGGACCACCCTCACCAAAACGAGGCAGGAACAATGGGCCGTTGGCTGTTCCGCCAAACTGGTGTGTATTTCTATTGCTCAGGTGCAGTGGCACTGTTTTCTCAGTCCTGCTGATAGCACTGGCAAAACGTCCCTGATAATACTCATACAGAGTTCCGTGAACGTGATTACCTCCGCCCTTCGTCGTCGTGTTGATAATGCCGCCGCCGGCGCGGCCACCCTCGGCGGGCGCCACACTGGTTTCGATTTTGAACTCCGAAATGGCGTCCGGTGGCGGATAGATGCCAATCTGACCAAACTGTCCTTCGTTATTGTCTACACCGTCGAGCGTGAAATTATTGTTGGTCGGCCGGGCGCCATTCACCACCAGCACTGATCCACCCGACTCACGGAAACGAGTTGATTCAGTTGACGTCCCAACCGGATTACCACCCGACTCGAAATTTCCGCCGCCACCAATGACTCCGACAAACGGTCGCGTTACACCCGGAGACAAAGTCGCGAGCAGCGTAAAGTTGCGTTGCGCGATTGGCAGGTCGGTCACCTGCTTACCAGTAATCACGTCGCCGCGCACGCTTGTCTCGCTTTCCACCAGCGGAGCTTGATCCGCTGTCACAGTTACCGATCCGGCGCCGCCAGTGATGGTTGAGAATTTGACGTCGAGCGGTAGACGCGCGCTTGTTTCAACCGTCACGTTTTCAAAGATGACACTTTGAAAACCTGCCGCTTCAACTGTTACGCGATACCTTCCCGGCTCAAGATTTGAGACCACGTAAGTACCATCATCACCAGTGGTCGCCTCCCTGGTTTCAGCCGTTGCCATATTGACGACGGTTACCTTGGCGCTCGTAACTAGTGCGTCATTCGGATCCTTGACAGTTCCAACGACAGTGCCCTTATTGCTCTGGGCCCATGCCGATATTCCGCAAAACAGAACTATCAGGCTCAACGATAAAAATCGTGCGGCGCGTTGCTTTGTCATTTTCGTCCCTCGCAAGGGTAGGTCGTTAGAATGTGGACGAGCACGCAGACCTGATCACCAGGTTCGTGTGACTCAAATTAGATCCTGACTGTGTAAACCCAACGCGCGCTGCGTTGGGCTACGACTGTAGTTCGAACTGAAACGCTAAGTGTCTAAGAATGAATGCTGTTTGCCAGTTTGTTGTGTAAGCCAACGAAGTATTTAATACAGTTTACCGGGGCTGTCAACTTTTTTCCGGTAATTCTGAAAAATATTTGAGCTGAGGATGGAGACGCGGCAACCGCTCCGTGGAAAGTTATGGCTTCCGCTGACGATCAGGCGGCAAATGCAGCCGCAAACTTGCTGGCCAAAACCAGGCTCAGCGCGCCTCGCAGAGTGGGCTTTTCACCAAGTGTTGAGGGAAGGAGAATAGCTGACGGTAGACCTCGGCGAACGCTGTGTTCGATCGTTTCAGTCAGAGCGTCCTTGACCAACGGCCAGGCGCGTGCGATTTCACCGCCGACGACAACGGCTTCCGGACTAAATCCAACAACCAGATTTGAAATGCCGACGCCAAGGTAGCGGGCCGTTTCGACAAGCGCCGCCTCGGCCGCGTCTTCACCCTGCAAAGCTCGATCGACGAGTCCGCGAAATCCGAAGGCCTCGCTCGCCATGCCTGACAATTTCTGATAACGAGAGATAGCGGCGCCTTCGGAAGCAAAAGCCTCCCAGCAATCGCGGCTTCCGCAAGAGCAAGGGACCGGCGCATTTGGTCCAATGATCATGTGACCAAACTCACCCGCTGCACCTCGTTCGCCGCGATAGACTTGTCCGTCGAAAATAATTCCCGTGCCGACACCTTCAGCCACCAGTACCAAAATAAAATCTCGCGCGTCACTCACTTCTGGCCGGCCGAACCAAAGCTCCGCCAGCGCTACGGAGTTCGCGTCGTTTTCGATTATTACCGGCAGACCAACTGCCGAGGAGATCATTTTCACCAGCGGCAGGTCACGCCACTTGAAATAAGGGACGTAAAGAGCTTCGCCGGTTTCGGCGTTAACGAGGCCGGGAACGCTGACACCGACGGCCTCGATCAAACCTTTGTTTCGATTTGAAAACTCGCGAACCAGATCAACGATGTTGCCGAACATCGTGTCAAAATCAGGATCGGTGAGAAACTCCTGCTGGTCGACCACTCTTCCGGCGAGGTCGCTCGTGGCAATAGTAGTAAGCGTCGGAGTGATTGAAACTCCGATGGCGATCGCGCCCGCAGTTCGCAACCGCAAAAGAGTGGGACGCCGTCCGCCCGTCGATATCCCTTCCCCAACTTCCTCAACTAATCCTTCAATTTTCAGATCTTCGACGATGGCAGAAATTGTGGAGCGTTGCAGATCTGTTTCTCGCGCTATCTCCGCCCGTGAAATCGGCTCACGCTCGCGCACGTAGTTCAAGACGATCTGCCGGTTGATGTAGCGGATGGTGTTTAGGCGAGCTGCCTGAGTTTTTCTGAGATCAAGTCGTCGCAAGTTACGAAGTTCCAGTCGGGAAAGAGCTCAGGTTACGGCTGACGAAAGGTTGCCTACCGTCTGCCTTTGCCTTGAATAATAACCATTGTCTTGTCAATTGCTGGAGTGTCAAACGTTTCCAGGTCGCCATTGGGCCATTGGATTTCCAGCTTGTCGACTTTAGTGGCGGCGCCCAGACCAAAATGTATCGTTAAGTCGTTTTGAGAGCAATACACCGCGCCACTGAAAACGTCCGCCCTTTGCCGCATCTTCCCCGTGGTCACGTAGGCCACGCTACCGATCGCATCGCGCGGACTTAACTTCTCAACACTGCCAACCAGTTGCAAGTCTAACCAGTGACCGACTGGAGTCGCGAGGTTCCGCAACACCGAAGGGCGGCCGTCGATATTATTGATCACCAGATCGGGTCGACCGTCCTGGTCCAAATCCCCCACCGCCAAACCGCGGCTGGGCCAGGCGCTGGCGAGCGCGTTCCCGGTCGGCGCTCCGATGCGTTCGAACTTTCCGTTCTTCAGGTTATGAAATAATAACGACTGCTCGGCAAAGCTGGTGCCCCACTGATTTGCATCAACCGCAGGATAAACGTGGCCGTTTACTACAAAAAGATCCTGCCAACCGTCGTTATCATAGTCGATGAAACTTGTGCCCCAACCAAGGAACGGAATAGTTACTTCGCCGAGTCCAGCCTGAAACGTAACATCCGTGAAGTTTCCTTCGCCGTCATTGTGATAGAGGACATTTGAATCATCGGAAAAATTTGTGATGTGAAAATCGACGTGGCCATCGTTGTCATAGTCGCCGATCGCGAGTCCCATACCTGCTTGCTCGCGTCCATTTTCATTCAGCGCCACACCTGACGGATAACCGACTTCCTCGAAGGTGCCATCTCCTTTATTGATGTAAAGCTGCTTCGGCGTCGAATCATTGACGACTATCAAGTCGAGCAGTTTGTCATCATCAGCATGCACGAAGGCCGAACTAAAGCCGTAGTATTTCTGCGGATCGTTCACGCCGGCTTTAACGCTAACGTCTTCAAAGGTGCCGTCGGATTTCTGATGATAAAGGGTGTCGCCTTCTCCGGGCAGTCCGCGAGGACCACACATCACCGCGACACCGCGAAACTGACAAAAGTTTTGACTCACGCCTGCTCGGATCGGGTCGTTGGGACTGGGTGGCAAATGGGCGAGGTCAATTTCGGCATAGCCGGGCACAAAAAGATCCAGCCGGCCATCATTGTCGTAGTCGCCCCAGCTCGCGCCGGTGCTCCATCCCTTGCGCGCCACTCCAAGTTTTTCCGCCACATCCGTGAACGTTCCATTGCCGTTGTTGTGGTAAAGACGCGCGACGCCAAAATTGGTTACGTACATGTCAGGACGGCCATCGTTATCGTAGTCGCCCACAGCAACCCCGCAGCCCCAGCGTTCGTTAGCGACTCCTGCCTTGTCAGTTACATCTTCGAATTTCCATTTGCCCAGGTTGTGATACAGAGCGGCGCGCGGCGGTTTTTCTTTTCCTTCCAGCGCGGCGATTGTCGAACCATTGACCAGGTAAACGTCAGGAAGCCCGTCACCATCGTAATCGAAGATTGCCACACCGCCAGACGTAGTTTCAAAAATGTAATTCTTTTGCGGACTGCCCGAGCGATGTTTGAACGCAGCCAGCGCGGTCCTATCGGTGACATCTTCAAATATGATGGGCGCTTTTGGATCGGTTATGCCGGCAGTGCGCCGCGATGAATAGCTAACCGGCGTTCCGGTGGAAGCGCCGCCTTGCGCTGGCGGCGGCTTTTTCGGCGCCGGCTGGGCGCAAACGATTATTGAGCCGGCAAACAGCAACAACGGAAAAATCGGTAAGGCAAATGGGGACAATGCACGGGAATGCTTGATGAATAACATTTGTTTTTAACGGACCGACTCTTCGCGTGGTGACGAACTTCGTGTTTTTCGTGTCTTCGATTCGTGAATTTTCGTGGACTAAGTTTTTTACGCTGCCGAAGAAGGCGATCCACTAAAAGACACAAAACAAAAGCCAAATCACACGAAATATTTATCTCTCAAGGTAGTACAAAATGCGCTTCAACGCCCGCTCGCTTCCGTTACCACCAAATAACGATCAACCTGCGGGTCGCTCAACGTCTGGGTGTTTCCACTCGGCCAACTAATTTCAACTTTTCGTACTGTCGCCGTTGTACCCAGACCGACGAGAATTCGCGGATCATTCGCGGCCAGATAACTTCCGGAAGTGCTGACATCGAAAATCTGTCTCTTCCCCGTTCCGTCAGTGACAGCGACACGCGCACCAAGCCCGTCGCGATTCGATTTCGAGCCAATCAGCGATAAACCCAGCCAGTGATTTTTCGTCCCATTGTTTCGCAGAACTACCGGAGCGCCGTCCAGCGACGCAATCACCACATCCACCTGACCGTCGTTATTTAGATCTCCGAACGCAGCACCACGCGCAGTCATTGGGTGGCTAAAAGCCGCGCCGGCGGTTGCCGAGACATTTACGAATCCTTTACCGGTGTTGCGCATCAGCAACGGCGGCTGTTTATGTTGCAAATACGGGTTCGTCTTTTCAATCGTATCCAGCACGTGGCTCTGGGCGACGAATAAATCTCGCCACCCGTCGTTATCAGCATCCACAAAGTGTACGCCCCAACCCGAATAAAGCAGCGTTATCTGGCCAATGCCGGCAGAGTTAGTTTGATAAGTAAAACTCAAATCCCGATCGTTGTGATAAAGCGGATATGTTTCGTTTGAGAGCGTGGTGATGAAAACGTCTATGAAACCATCGTTGTCATAATCTCCGGTATCGATCCCCATGCCTGCGTAAGTCTTGCCATTTTCGTCGTAGCCGGCGCCTGATGAAATCGCAATGTCTGCAAAAGTCCCGTTGCCCCGGTTGTGATAAAGCGATTGGCGCACGCTGTCGTTAGCCACGAAGATGTCGGGAAATCCGTCGTTATCAAAGTCACTAACGGCGACGCCCAGCGCTTTACCGCCCGGCTCTTCAATTCCAGATTTGGCGCTGAGGTTTTCGAAGGTCCCGTCGGCGCGTTGATGATAAAGAATATTCGTGGCACCTTTGAAATTATCTGGATGACAGAAGGCGCGATAGCCGGGACGATTCTCGCCGCAGTAAACCGAGCCGGCGTCGAAGTCCCACTCAACGTAACGTCCTACGAACAGATCGAGACGCCCGTCGCGGTCATAGTCGAGCCAACTGGTACTGGTGGACCAGCCGCCGCCACCGACACCTGCTTTCGTGGTCACATCAGTGAACGTGCCGTTGCCATTGTTGTGGTAAAGATTGTTTCCGCCGTAGCCAGTGACGTAAAGATCAGTATAGCCATCGTTGTCGTAGTCAGCCGCCGCTACGCCCATGCTGTAGCCGCTGCCTTTCAGTCCGGCAACTTCGGTGACGTCCTCGAACGTGCCGTCAGCTTTTTGGTGATACAGCCGGTTCCAGTACTTAGCGTCGCGCTTATCCGGTTGGTCAGCTTTCGTCATCGGATCTTTCAACGCTGCGCCATTCGTGAAGAACAGATCCATGCGGCCGTCGTTGTCGTAGTCAAACATCGCCACGCCGCCCCCCACCGCCTCGAGCAAATACTTTAATGACGTGAAAGACGCCGCGCGTTTGAAGTCGACACCGGTGGAGTTTGTTATGTCGGTGAAGGTTACGGGAGACTGCGCCTGCGGTGGCGGTGGCGGGGGTTTCTTGTTGGGTGCTTCAGACGCGTACGACTTGCCAGTTCGGGGCGGAGTTGGACTCGGGCTCGGCTGTTGCGCAGTCGTGAAAGTTGGAATGCCAACCAGCAATGTTAAGCCGAGAATCCTCAGCACACACGCGCGCATTGAAAATCTTTTGATCACTGCGCTGCGATTACTACATAGTCTCGGCCACTATAGAGACGAATTGCATTCCCCGCCATCGACATCATCAGCGGTCGCGGGCGTTTCAAACCTTTGTCCCTGGTCGTGCCGGTGGAAAGAACATCGTTACCGGCCAGATCGAGAATGTTTAGTTTGCCGTCGTCAGTGAAACCAAAACCGTAGGCGCCGATTCCTAAGGCGACGCCGTTGACAGTGATTTTCGAATCCGTAATCAGGAATCCTTCATAACGGGCGCGCACGTCTGATGAATAGCCGGAAGTGTCGACGATGCCGGCGATGACGTAACGATTCGCGTCCAGTCGCGCTGCAGCTGAGTTCCGCATTTGCGTCGGGGCGGTGAGTCCCTGGAAATAGAAACCGGGAGGAACGACACGAGTCAACTCCGCACCGGCCAGCACTGTCGGCTGGTTCTGTGCGAATGTCGGCGACGGCACGGAACAGAACATGGCCACCGCGGCCGCGACTAACAACAAACGGATCCTAAGCTTCATGAAACAGACTCCTTCGCAGAACAAAAATTGTTTTGAGCGTCTTCCAGCGTGAGGTGCGATTATCTTACATCTTCCGTCCGAACAGGAATAAGAGGATGGGCTCCAGCCGTGCGGCCCACGCCTTCTCGTTGTGTTCGGCTCCTTCGGCCTCGAAGTACTTCAAGTCTTTTTCGAGTTTCCAACCCTTCTTTATCAAGGTATCGCGTAGCAGTCGGGTATCCAACACGGCGCGATTTGCTTCCTCAGCGTTGCTTCCCTCTTTCGTGCCGATGTCTAACCAGATGCGGACTCTCGGTCGTTGCAAAAGCGAGTCGACAAACCTGACGATGTGTTTGTCGGCAAACCATACTGACGGCGATATCATTGCGGCGCGCCCAAAAACTCGCGGATACTTCAACGCCACATAAAGCGACACCAGTCCACCCAGTGAAGATCCTCCCAGGCCAGTGTGCTTCCCGTCACTTTTTGTGCGGTACGTTCGGTCGATAAAAGGTTTTAGTTCCTCAACTAGGAACCGGCCGTACAGATCCGCCTTGCCACCCATCTT
Source organism: Pyrinomonadaceae bacterium (assembly GCA_035472495.1). Classification (GTDB taxonomy): domain Bacteria; phylum Acidobacteriota; class Blastocatellia; order Pyrinomonadales; family Pyrinomonadaceae; genus PSRF01. The sequence continues at coordinate 826,323 of DATIPD010000016.1, forward strand.
GTACTTAGGATCCTGCGCCGGCGTGTACTCATCGATCCGATCCTTGCCCGTGTTGTAAATGCCAACCACGATCAGCGGTTCGATCTTCCCTGCCGCGATTAGCTGTTGCGCCGTCTCGTCTGCACGCCATTCCTGTCCGGGGATGAACGACGTCGCTCCGTCAAACAGGTTCTGCCCGTCATGCATGTAGAAGACGGAATACCGTTTCCGTTTGTCGCTGTCGTAATTCGGCGGTAGGTAGACGATGATGTCGCGATCGTTGTTGAGGGCTTTTGAGTGGAAACTTTTGTGCATGCGAATATCGCCGGTTAACGTGTGCGGCTGTTGCGCTTGCGACGCGCTCGCGGCGCACAACAAAAATCCCGCCGCGAAGCAGAGCAACCTACCACGACGCGCAGACTTCATTTTCTTAGCGATTTCCCAGGGTGTAGATCGATGTTTGCGGATGATAAGTAATCCAGTCAAACCAGTAGTCATTTAATATCGAGATCTGCTTGAGTTGTCGGCCGCTCAGCGGGCCTTTCGTCGCCCTACCTGTAAAATCCCATTCGCTGCCGGTCTTATCATCAAACAGAGTGAACGAATCGGTGTTCGGCTTGAGGAAGAAATCCATTTTGTCCGCATCGAGAGATCTCTCGAACGCGCGCACCGAACGATTATCTGGACCAACGACGACGAAGATCGGCACGCCACCGAGATCGTCCAAGATCAAACGTTGCTTAAACACCGCGTCGACAGGATAAGCCTTTGCCGAGTTGGACACTGCGACACCAATCACCAGCGTTCGCGGCGTCAGCGACTTGTCGACCACAGCGGAAGTTGTGACCGGAACTTTAGTCATGCGCTCTTCCCAATTCGCGGGCACATAATCATTAGCTTTAGCGATGCGTTCGTCAGGGCGCAGCACCCGACCGGCAGGCTTTTCCTGTTTCCACAAACCAAAGGTCAACTCATCATGATGGACCGCACGCAGTTGCTGTCCTTTGAGTGGTCCTTGAATCGCTTCGCCGGTAACCTGTTGCCACCAGGATCCGGTCTCCTCATCGCGCATGATGAAGTTCTGGTTGTTGATCCCCGCAAGATGAAAGTGAAGCTGCCGTCCGTTTACTGTCGTCTCCCACACCAGACCGGTGTGACAGAGCGTTCAATAAGTGGCAACGATCGGAGTGCCGCCGACGACGTCTTGCACGACGTGATGGTAAGCCATCTGTCGCACCGGATACGCGGCCGCCTCCCCGTTGCTCTCCACGGTCATGACAATGTCGCTGTCGTTTACAAAAGAAGCTTCACTCGTTTTCGCGTAAGTTGCATGCTCGAGCGGATTGAACATCCATTCGAAATGGTTCTGCCGCGCGAACCACGTCGTCGCCAACAACGGGACCAGGACAATGACCAGGACAGCTCTTTTCCACCAGCGCGACCCGCGCCACAAACGTGCAATTAAGAAAAGACCAAGCACGAACGTGATCACGGTTACCCACGGCGACCAGCGCTTGAGTATGTAGGAGACTTCCAAACCGCGCGCGGTTTGCGGCTTGAATGGCTGAATGATCATCACTGGTGCGATGACGATCGCCAACGCGACGAGCACGATGATCAGCAAGGCTAGCCAGACGAGTTTACGTTGGGGTTTTGTGTGCTTGATACTTTCCATCGGAATGCCGAATTTCGCCAGCACAATAACATAACCCCGAGAGCAAGCATGCGCTTTCCCGAAACGCGTATGCTTACCCACAGGGACCGCGGGCGGGGACGCCTCCATCGATCGCAGCCATTCACTTTTTTCGGAATGTTGGTTCGCTTCGCTCATCTGCGGGCGGGGACGCCCGCGCTCCCAGGAAGCTGGCTAGTCTTCTTCGATAGGACGAATGGTAGCGAAAGCGGTCGGCGGTGACTGCAACGAGACCGTGGAGCCGACAGACCCCCGACCCCTCGTCCTGGCTGGTTTGGCTTGAATGTTAATTGTACCGCTCAAGCAAGCTCACTGGGATCGCGGGCGTCCCCGCCCGCAGATGAGCGAAGCGAACAATCCTTCACGCAGGACTAAATCTTCAAACACAAGACGCTCCGTGTTCTCTGGTTAGCAGAGATCTGGCTCGTGTTGTTCGCTTCGCTCATCTGCGGACGGGGACGCCCGCGCTCCCAGGAAGCTGGTTAGTCTTCTTCGATAGGACGAATGGTAGCGAAAGCGGTCGGCGGTGACTGGGGACGCCCGCATCCCAGGAAGCTGGCAAGTTGACGGTCAACTTTGAGATCAATGACAAATGACAAATTTGAAATGACAAATGATGGATGCTTTTTTCTTTGTCTTTCCTGCCCCTGCTCCTCCCCCTATAATCTCTTCATGCGAATCGCGGTCTACGGCACTGGCGGGGTCGGCGGATATTTTGGCGGCCGACTCGCAAACTCAGGCGCGGACGTGACGTTCATCGCGCGCGGCCAACATCTTCAGGCAATCCGTCATCACGGGTTGAAGGTCGACAGTCGCGACGGCGACTTTCTTATTCACCCAGCGCAGGCGACGAACGACCCCGCCGAAGTTGGTCCCGTTGATCTGATCATCGTTGGCGTAAAAGCGTGGCAAGTTTCAGCAGCGGCGGCCGCGATGCAACCCATGGTTGGGCCGACGACAATTGTCTTGCCGTTGCAGAACGGCGTTGAGGCGTCAACCCAACTAGCGAGCGTGCTCGGGCGGGGGTTCGTAATTGGAGGACTCTGTCGGATCGTTAGTTACGTGGTTGGTCCCGGTCACATTCGTCACGCCGGTTTCGAGCCATCAGTCACCTTTGGTGAACTCGACAATCGCGCCAGTAAGCGCGTGAAATTGATTCACGACGCGTTCACAAAGGCGGGCGTGAAAGCGTCAATCGCAGCCGACATCAACGTCGCGTTGTGGGCGAAGTTTCTTTTTATTAGTTCGTTCAGCGGAGTCGGCGCATTGACTGGCAAGAACGCTGGTGAGATTCGCAGCGACGCGCCGGCGCGCGAACTGCTCAAGCAGGCGATGGAAGAAGTATTGTTGTTGGCGCAAGCACGCGGAGTAAACCTGCAGATAGACGCAGTAGAGAAAGCATTAGCGAGCGTGGCTGCTTTGCCACCAGACGGAACAAGCTCGATGCAGCGTGACATCGCCGCCGGTAAACCTTCAGAACTCGACTCGCAAACCGGTTCGGTGGTTCGCCTCGCGGATGAAGCGGGACTCGCAGTGCCAACTCACCGAAAAATTTACGACGCTCTGCGCCCGCTCGAAATCAAGGCCCGCGCGCTTCAGTCGAGCGACGCTCTTTGAAGCCTGCTCTCAGCCGCTATAAATTCAGCGCCGGTTTGACCTGGCCACGATGACAGGTAGTGCAGTTGACCGTCGGCGTGTCGCTTTTGAGGTTCTTGATCTTTTTCAGCAAGTCGCCGTTGATCGTACCGAGCATAGCACTCATGTCACGAGTAATTTGTTTGGTCGGCTTGTCTTCTTTTTCCCACTCGCCCGGGATGTGGCAATGCGTGCAGTTCACTCCGAGCGACTTCGCGTAGCCCAGCTCCATCACTCGCAACAGCCGACCGGCCGGCATCGCCTTCAGCATTTGAATGTTCTTGAAGACCTCCGCTGCCGGCTTGTCTTCCTTACCGGCAATGGCCTTCCGCAGATCAGCAAGTGCTTGTGCCTGATCGAACGGCTTGGTTTCTTGAGTTACTGCGCGATTCAGTGGAGCGGCGATTTGAGGCGTATCGTGCCGTTGCAGAATCATCAGTACCAGGATGAGAATCAACACCGCGACTGTCGTGCGCAACATGAATCTCACCGTATGTGAATTCAGTTTTTTGTTTCTCATGAGCTTTTTTGTGTTCCGTTCTTTGCAGAGAATTTGCAGCAGAGCGCTATTCAGTTTCACCAAAAGTCAACGAGGTTGCCTGTACGTATAACACAGTAGGGTATGAAATGATGTTTAAGTGAAGTGAGTGCTCCCATCCGGCGTGAAATAGGCAGTTCCGCGGATTGGCTTTGCGAAATCGCGCAACTGGGACCACCAATTGAGCATCACACGCATTCACCAAATCAGGGCATCAACTCCGAAAACGGGACGAAAAATGGAACAAAACATTCTCAAGTTCTTTTGCGGTTTCTTGATCCTCGCGACATCATCCGCAGCACCTGCCGGACAAAACTCGAGACGATCCAACAGAGCGTCTCGTACCGTTGCCACCCAAACGACCTCGAAAGAACGCAACGCCGGATGGACCAGCGACCTCGATGCGTTGATCAAAGTTCTTCGAGAAAAACATTGGCGCTATCGCGACTGTTCGTTTCCCGATGCATTTGTAAAACGCGAGGCAGCGATTCGGCGAAGCATTCCGCAGTTGACTGACGATCAGGTAGGGGTTGAATTTCAGTCCCTGTTGGCCACGCTCAATGACGGTCACACCTTAGTCTTTCCATTCGGCATGAAACGCGGCGGGCTCAGTCACCTGCCGGTTGCGTTCTACGACTTCGAAGATGGGCCAGCGATCGTGGCCACCGATCCTGCGCACGCTTTCATGATCGGAAGAAAGGTTTTGAGCATCGGCGGCGTATCTGTCGCGAACCTTGTCGAACGCGCTACGCCGTTCATGTCACTGGAGAACAAAAGTCAACGCCGCTGGGTGTTCCCAACGTACCTGACGTTCCCGGCTTTCCTGCGAGCTGCCGGCGTAGTCATGGAAACGAATGCGATCGCAGTTTCTATCGAAACTGACTCCGGCCCACAAACCGTCACGCTGAATCCAGATCCGGCTCCCATTGATCCGGAGCAACTTGTGCTGGGAATGATTCCGCCGCCGGCTCCCACCGTTGCGCCGTTGTTCCTTTCAAGACTGCGCGACGCATATTGGTTTACGACGTTATCTGACGACACCATCGTCTACTTCCAGATGAATCGAGTCGGCAACACTAAAGCTGAACCGTTGGACCGGTTCTCACCGCGTCTGCTGCAAACGTTATTACGACCAGAGACGAAGGCATTGATCGTGGATTTGCGAAATAACAACGGCGGCAACGGCGCGCTTTTGCCACCCTTGGTTCGCAGCCTGGTGACGTTTCACGGCATGCGCCCCACGGCTCCTATTTATGTGATGATTGGGAGACAGACTTTTTCTGCCGCCCAAACACTCGTAAACCGTCTTGAGGAGTATGTCGATCCGATCTTCGTCGGCGAAGATACCGGCTCAAAACCGAACCGCTTTGGGAATGGCTCGGGGTTTCAGCTTCCTTACAGTGGCATCATTGGCGAGATTTCCACCGGATACAATCAGGCGGCGACATCCCGCGACACACGCGCCGCGACCTCACCGTCTATTCGAATTGGCATGAAGCTTAGCGATTGGAGAGCGGGGCGCGACGTAACGCTCGACCACGTGTTAACCCTGCTCGGGAAACAACACTGATTGGTTGCTTCTGCAGCTCGTTATTGAGCGGCTTTGGCATTTTGCTTCGCGCCCGTTTCCTTTGCTGGTTCGGCTAGTAACTGCTGGATAGTTTTCTCAGCTTCGTCGTACGCCCCTTCGCCTACGTGCATCCAGCGAATTCGTCCTTCTTTATCCAACAAAAAAACGGTCGGCCAGCCTTCAACTTTGTAGGCGCTCCAGTTTGTGAAGTCGTTATCCGTAACGACCGGATACTTGATGCCCAACTCCGCAACTTCACGTCGCACATTGTCGACGTTGCGTTCTTCGTCCAGCTCTGGTGAATGCACGCCGACGATGGTGAGCCCTTTATCGCCGTAGCGTTCTTGCCATTGCTTAACGTAGGGCAGTGTGTTGCGGCAGTTGTAACAAGCGAAGGTCCAGAAATCGACAAGCACGACGCGACCGCGCAGGCCTTTTAGTGTCAGTGGCCCGGAGTTTATCCAGGTGCCGGACGAAATCTCCGGAGCAGTTGGCGCGCTGTTTTCGTTAGTCACTTTATCGGACGAAACAATGCCCTCGTTACTAGTGGCTTTGCGAACGCCGAGACCAACCAAACCAAACGGCCCCATGCCTTTTGCGTAGCTGACGCTGACGATCGCCGTGAGTACCACAACAATCAACCCGAGCGCGATGAAGTTTTGTCTATGCATATCGACCAATCCTTGATTTGCGAATCTTATGCTAAACACATTTACGAATCTGGCAAGGTTTTGGATTGCACGCAGGCTGCCATTCTCCTTCATCTAAACGTGCGAGCTTACTTACTGGGACCGCGGGCGTCCCCGCCCGCATTTGATTATCGCTGCGGTCCCGAGGTAAGCGTGCACGCCGAGGCGCAGACGATAGTCGCCGCATTTTTCTGTCTGCGTAATCTGCGGATGGTTCGTTGTCCTTGCACCGCAGTCATGGATTGCTAATATTTTGGATCGCTCTCCAGCTGTGAATCGGCTGTGACGTTGCAACCCTGCGTCGGCAAAACAAATCCAAGGACACGCTCAACCTGGACCTACACAATTGACGAGGGCTGGTACGATACTCCTGGTACCTGCGGCTATATATGACAAAAATCAACAGGCGTGACGCTTTGCGACTCATCGGCATTGGGGCGGCGTCAATGGCCGCCGCTGCATCCTGTTCACGAGGCGCCGCCACCGCGGACATGAATATTGCTCAGTCCATTTCGCCGGCCCCTGGTTCCATGCTAACTAAAAAAATTCCTTCTTCCGGCGAGGCGATTCCGCTGATCGGTTTGGGAACCTGGCAGACATTCCATGTCGGTTCGACTGCCGCTGAACGCCAACCACTTGAAGAAGTGCTCGCGGAGTTCGCTTCAACCGGCGGCAAACTCATCGACTCTTCGCCGATGTACGGTAACTCGGAAGGCGTCGTTGGTGACCTCAGCGCCAAACTGGGATTACGCAAAAAACTCTTCATGGCCACCAAGGTTTGGACGGAAGGAAAAGCCGAGGGAGTGAGACAGATGGAAGAGTCGCTGCGGAAGTTGCAGGCTGATCCAATCGATCTATTGCAAGTGCATAACCTGGTCGACGTCGAAGCTCATCTCGAAACGCTTGCTGAATGGAAACGCAAAGGCCGCGTGCGTTACATCGGCGTCACTCACTACACTACTGGCGCGTATGATGCGGTGGAGAAAATAATTACCGCGCGCAAGCTCGATTTCCTGCAGATCAACTATTCGGTCGGCGAACGCGAAGCAGAGAAGCGACTGTTGCCGCTCGCAGTGGAGCGCGGCATCGCAGTAATCGCTAATCGGCCGTTCGCCGGCGGCGAACTTTTCAGTCGCCTGCGCAGCAATCCGTTACCAGCGTGGGCGAATGAGATTGATTGTCAAAGTTGGGCGCAGATTCTTTTGAAGTTCGTCGTATCACATCCCGCGATAACCTGCGCGATTCCCGCAACGTCGAAGCTCACGCACCTGCGCGACAACATGAAAGCTGGCTTCGGGCGTTTGCCAGACGAGAAACTAAGAACGCGAATCGCCAACGAACTTAGCGGATACTAATGGGGGCGGGATCGAACCGCCGACCCTGGGGTGATGTCGTTCCGGCCGCTATCGAAACGCTTCGCCATGCGTCCGTCAAATCGCCAGTCCAACATCGCCTTCGAGCACCGATGTCTTCAGCTGCGGGCGCTCTCCGCTCTTCCACAGTGCAGCAGTGTGTAACACCCGATACCTGATCGGCCCCCCGTCCGGACTTGCGCTGCGCACAATGGGGCGCGGGATGCACACGAACTCCGTCTGCATTTCATTGCCCGTGAGCCGAACCTTCGCATAGCCATGTCCTCCAAGATCGACGAACTCGAGGTGCGGAGCCAGATCCGGGTTAGACAGCGCTAGTGCGCGCTTGAGGTCGAAGCTCTTCGCATATTCAAGGCACGCGCGGACGCCGTGCTTCACCAGCATGTTGAACGTCCAGTCGGGCTTCGCGCCGTCCGGCCGATCGGCGAGGAACAGCGATCGTAGCGGAGCGTCCTTCGGAAGATTGTGCTCGTTGGCTTCCATGGGTCCGGCGCTCGATAGCGAGGCGCCGACGAAGCTCAAGCCTACGGGATCGAACTTGCCTGGCGGCAGTTGCGAGGTCGCGTAGCCCGCCCAGAAGCTGTGGCGGTCTCCGGAAACGATCGCGAAGCCGGTGATCTTTGCGTCGCGCAGGAGGTCATAGATCTCCGCGCGCTCTTTGTAGGCCGCGCCGTAATCGCCGAGGAGGAGCGAGGCATAGGTGGTCTTCGGCCACGTTTCCTTAAGCAGTCCCGGCGGCAGATTTTGCGGGTCGGCGCGCCAGTCGAGTGCGCCTTCTGAATTGCCCCAGATTTTCCACGTCGCAGTCGAATTGCGAAGCTGGTCTTTGAACCAGGCTTTCTGCTCAGCGCCGAGGATCGTCTGCGGCGGTGCGTTGCGCTGCGAATTGGGAACATGCGCGCCATTGAAGCTGACTTCCGCCGGCGGATTCCCGCCGTTGAACGCACGGCCGCCGTCGAGAACCTGCGCCACGTCCTCCGGAAACATGCCCGGGAACTCCGGCCCGAAAGCTCCGGCCGCCGGGTCGTCGAACGGGCCGGCGCTGCGATAGCTGTGCTGATCGGTGATGATGAGGTCAAGGTGTTTGCCGTAGCGATAAGAGCGGTAGCCGATCAGGCTGTTGATCGCGGCCAGGTTGTTCGGCTCGTCACCAAGCCCGTTCTCGTCCCACTTTTCGATTGCGACATTCTTCACCGCGGGCGGATCGAAGCTTTCGAGCGAGGGTCCGCTGACCTTCTTGCAACGCGATGGCAGATATTCCCACCATGCCTGGTTGCCGGCGACCTTGATGGTCTGGCCGGGTCGCGCCTTGCCGGCCTTCTGGATGCTCTGCCAGCCCTGCCATGAGAATTCGTGGTTGTCCCAGATCACGACGAACGGCCAGCGCGCGCGCGCGTCCTGGAGATCAGAATCGGCGAGATAGCCTTTGTAGACGGCCCGGTAGCCATCGACGGTCAGCGGGATGTGGAAGTTGCCGACCTTGAGTCCGTCTGGAATGCGCGCAACCTCATAGATCGTGCGGTCGTAGCGCGTCTTCGTTTCTTCCGGATACTCGACCAGCTCGTAGATGAAATCGCCGAGGTGCAGAACGAAGCCGAGCTGTTGGGCGGCGGGAGCGCGTTCATCTTCGTGGATCATCCGGCGATAGGCGTTGAGCGTGCCCTCATTGACGTCCTGACAGCTCACGAATGCGAAGTTCACTGTGCGCGAATCGTTTGGCAACGGCGCCGTGATCGTGCGGCCGACCCGGCTGCCGTTTCCGTCGGTGTCGGTAAACCGATACCAATAGGTGCGCGCCGGCTTGAGTCCGCCAACCAGAACGCGCGTGGTCCAATCCGCGGCGCTTGAGACCGGTGCCTGAGCGTGCGCAATGACTCGGCGAAATCCTTCATCCTCGGCTACCTCGACGGTCAGGAGCTCGCGTGTGCCCTGCGCAAACGGACGCCTCGTCCACAGGATGACGCTGTGCGAATCGGGATCGCCAGAGGCGACCCCTTGCGGATAGAGATCACGCCGCTCATGCCAGGAGACACGCGAACCTCGAGCCGGTCCGACCCATGCGAACGCAGCACCGATTGCTGTTGCAGCTTTGAGAAAGGATCGGCGGTTAATTTTCATCGTCTCACTCCGTTCGTCATTGGGGATCACGCTATGTGCGATCGGGGTTAACATACATAACGAATCACAAAGGCGTCGAAGACGCCTATAGAGGGTAGCCAGAGGTGAAACCTCTGGATCAAATGGCAGTGAATTCGATCACGCGCTGAAGGTGCGTGCAGACTCTGAGCGCATCTTCGACGCGCAATTGAATATTATTAATCGTCCTTCTTCCAGACGTTTCACGTCTGGCTACCTTCTTGGCGCCGCTTCGCGGCTAAACAATATCTGAACGCCGAATGTCGTCGCCGGCCTTCCACTTCGATCGGTCCATGGCCGGACGAAACCCGGCTGAGCCGGCTGATACTTCCCGCAGCGACCTATCTCCGGTTCGATTTACTACGTGTTCGACCCTGATTAGTTTCGCCAAATCCAGTGAAAAACTTTTAGGGCGAGAAGCAGTCCGAAGTCTCGGTTCATTTCCAAAATCACGGAAGACTTTCCTGGGTGAGTCGAGTGTTGTGCGACTTGAATTCGGACTGGAGAACATTGCTGGCCGAATACTGGGATGACGCCTGGCAAACCTTCCGACGGTCGCATAACGATAGCCTTCAGCTGCGGCGCAAAATCAGCATTCAAGCTGAAGGAATATTGCTACTTGAAAAACACGCTATCGCGCCGTCAGCTGCAAGGCTTTGTTATGCGGCCCGTACCTCAACGTATTCAACACTCGAAGATGGCTCGGGATTACTCGACGGCGAACTCCGGGCGCGCGTACAGCTCCAAGAAGCCGCACGCCGAACAGCGGAAGGTTCCCACCGGAACGCACTTGTCCGCCGGACCCTTCGCGCTTTGCCAGAAGGACTTCTCCGGCGCCCCCTCGACCCAGGCAATGACCATGCGCCGCCAGCCGTCGCGTTCGAAGAACCCCTGCACCATCTCGCCATTGCACTTGGGACACCGATTCGCTTCCGCGTTCATGCTTGAACCTCCGATGAAAAAATTGGTAGCGCCGCGAGCGATGTTTTCAATGTCGCTGATCTCGCCAATGATCTCAAAATACATTCACGGCATTGTGCCGTGGCCTAAAATGATTTCGTTTGCGACGCATGCCTCTCGGCGATAAGTTCATCTGAATCTTTGTAAAGAGTGACCTGTCAGTTCCGTTTAAGGCCCTCTTTCCTGATGCCGCGAACAATCTTGTACTCAATGAAAATTAGTAAGACAGTCACCAACGGGACAGCAATCAGGGAGGTGACAAATCCCTCACGCTCACGTGTTGGATCATATTCCGTTCGCAGCATGCCGCCCGTCGCGACGTGTATTGCCACGACTTGGCCTTCCCACTCTTCCGCCGTCACTCTGTCTCCCGGCTTCAGCGAACTGTAGAGGCTATGATCCGTTTCCCACCACGCAGGTATGTCACCATTAAGGTTAGAGCCAGGCATCGACAGAGATACGAAGTAAGTCGTTTTATTGCGACCGGTGGTGTAATGCGTATCCTTGACGACTGCCTCTATCTCGCGCCGACATCCGCTCTGTTCAGGGCCGGCGCACTGAGGGGCGATCTTGTACTGCTCTTCACTTCTAACGCTATCGCGCCAGCGGTAGATTAATATTGGACATAAGACCAGGCCGGCAAGAATCACGATGCCGAAAATCACAACAAACATCTTCTGGTTAGCTCTAGCCAGGTATTTTCGCATTGGAATTCTTCGTTGATTTTAGACCATCCCACAGAAGCAGAGGCGCGCGATTCATTCAACCCTCGCGAGACCAGTCATGATGAGACACGCTCCCGCCGCTCGCGTCCACCGATTTGTTGGGTTTCGCCGTCAGAGGTGCAATTTCCTCGCGTCATATACGAACGATGCTTGAGCCGTTTTCATTTGCGCCGCGAAATCCATGAATAAAACCCACAAGTTGTGAGATTTGTTCAAGTCAATCCAAAAATTCTTGCTGTCCAGGCACTTGATTGCAAAATAGCCGAACATGTAAAGGCTAACGTCGTTGTTTATGAAGCCGGACTTTTTTATTAACGCAAGTTCCTCAAAGAATCCTAAGAAACGGTCTTTCTCGATCAGCGCGATTTGCTGAAGGTGTTCATTATCTGTTTCGAGCATCTGACAGATCTCTTTGAAAGAAGGATCTTCCCTGAGGCGAGAGCGCATCTGGAGAAATATTTCCGCCCGCTTCGTGATTCCTTGCTTGCGAAATTCAATCAGAGCCTTGATCGCAGTAACCGTGGCAACAGTCACGCCGACTGCACCGATTGAGAGTGTGAGTATATCCTTGCATTCCATAATCAATCCTATCGGGTGAAAGAAGAAGCCCAACGACAGAGAAGTTGACGCCGCAAGCAACTGCGTTACACGCAAGTTGTCGCCAACCAGCCCGTTGGCTCGACTCGCGTCCAACGATTTGGTATGAGAGATCTGTGATCCATTCTTCGAAATCAACTTCGCGGCGCAATATAACTGCGTCGGGCTTTGATGACCAATTTGCCTGGCGGTTTCTGTCGAGCGGGATCGATGTCGAGTTTCAATTTACGAGTCGTGCCGTCCCGCTTCTTGTTCGTGGAGACAAACGCCATATTGTAGCGACTGCGCAGGTGATCGATCAGCGTCTGAAAGGTGGTCCCGAGCTTTTCCGGTTTGTCCCCAAGCACTTCACCGCCGGTTTCGTTCGCCAAATTTTCCAGGTCCATATAGTGGGCAGCGACAATCTTGTTCACGCGGGTAGCAACGATCTGCTTGGCATTTTCAATACGTTGGACTAAGACTTTGGGAATGATGGAGCAAACGACCGCGCCTGATTCGTAAACCGCGGCGGTAGCGGCGCGACCGGAAGGACCATTCGGGCAATCGAAAAGACGCGTCACGGACGTAATCACAATTATGACTCGACGCCCGGCTGGATTGCTTGCCTTGAGCATGTGCTCCGCGGCGTCGGCAAACATTAAATTGAAGCAATGGGCGACGTTCGTGGTTTTCGCCGGCTCCGGAATCTTGTTGAGCGCGTTCTCGATCATTATCCGGTTGCGAGTGAACGGCTGAATCAGTTCAGCGTCGTCGGTGAAAGCCATCACTGCGATCTCATCGACGGGTTTGAGACGATCGATTGCTTCACGGGCGGCGCGATGTGTTTCGTCGCTCCAGACATCAAGCGGCTGCGGACATGCCGGACCCCGATCGATAGCGATCAAAACAGAGAGCGGCAGTTGATCCTGGCTGAAGTGAGTGATCTCCTGTTTGATTCCATCTTCGTAAAGCTGGAAATCTTCTTTTTGCAAACCGCCGACGATGCGCGCAGTGTTCTTCTGCAGTACCAGCGCATCGATTTTGACCAAATCTACATCGACTTTGACGACATCCGTTGATGACTCGGGGGTGGGAGTCGGCGTGGGTCTGGGCGAAAGCTGGATCGCTTTTCGACTCGGGCGTCCGGTGTTCGGATTCAGGTTGTTGTTGGGTGTCTGCGAAGTGACTGGGCTGGCGGCGTAGAAGAGCGTGGCCGCGATAGCGATCGAGGTGATTAGAAACAGAGGCAGCCGAATGGACCTTTGATTTTTCATTAGCTCTTCATTCAGATAGAAGTGAGCCGCATGACGATTGAGTTGACGCGGCGGCACTGAAAGCAAGGATGAAGGCGGAAGGGTGAAGGATGAAAAGTGAACTGCGAAAAGTGATGGGTTTTATTTCATCCTTCATCCCTCATCCTTCATCCCTGCAGTGCCCCGCCGCTCGCGTCCAACGATTTGTTCGGCGTCATTGCGCACCACTAAAGTTAGCGATGACTTCGATCGCACCGACAATGTGTCGGTTGAATTCAGCGAGTTCCTCAGCAGGAACCCACAGTTCCTCGTGCATGTAAGAACCGACCACCTGTACTTGATAACGTTCCAGAAACGCCGCGTCGACATGAAAGCGCGTTACAAAACCAGACCCATTATGTTTAGCGTTCCAGTCGCGAGCAATCTGTGTGGCGTAGTCTTCATTCAGCACGGGATAAAAGATTGGCTGGTGCGGCAGTCGCGCCGGAAACTCGCGAAAGCCAGACGCCTCGATGAGCCGAAGTTCGTCTGCTCCAACTGGTCGATACAAGGTAACTGTGTTCATGACGCCGAACGGCGGAGTTGACGCGGCCGCGCGCAAAACTGCGTTACACGCAAGTTGTCGTCAACAAGCCCAACGATTTGTTCGCCCACGCCGTTAACGTGACCTGATGCCGTTGAAATCCCCAGGCCTGGCCGTCCAAGTGCTTCCATCCGTGAAAGAAACTGTCTTTATTTGAATGCGGATTTCCTTCGCTGTATCGATGCAGTTTTGGATATCTGTTTCCCGCACTTCAGCGTCTTCACCTGCATCGAACACAACTTTGTCGCCGGGCTTCAAAAGCTTTTCGGGCCTAAACCCCATGGCTCCACCCGCAGGTATTGTATCTTTGGCGCATTGTTTGTAGTAGGTGTAGTCGAACCCCACGATCGTCTTGCCGCTAACATTTAGGAGCTCAACGTTGAAGACGCGGGCGGTCGCCTTTGTGATGCGTCCAATCGAGATTGGCGCGTCTGATTCAATAGTCACCTTTGTAACCGGAACACCGCGAGCTTCGGGCGCTGGCGGTGTGGGTTTACGTGCGAGAGCATGAGCGACAATACCGGTCATGAAAGCGAAGGCTCCAATGATGACCAACAACAGAATTCGTTTCATAATAGACCCTTTCGTTTTAGCGTGAAGTGGGCGAACCTTGGAGTTGACGCGGCGGAGGAGAAGCTAATTCCTAGAGCGCACAAATTTTTGCACTCTCCTGCCTTCGAAGTCTGCGGTGTAAACTGCACCACTCCTTGCGATCGCGACCCAGTGGAGGTCCAGAAATTGGCCGTCATAGTTTCCATAGCGCCCTACTCGTTCTACCAGTGATCCGTCAGAACGCAGCACCAACAGTCCGGAGACGTCCGGCAGCTTCTCAGATCCCATCTGCACGACAAACGCGTAACCGTCGCGGCCAATCTTGACATCCTGCAAACTCGCGAACGGTGGCCCCTTCCATTCCGCAAGGTAGAGGCCCTTCTCGTCAAAGACTTGTATGCGTTTATTGCCTCGATCTACCACATACACATGGCCAGCGGCGAAAGCGATCGCGTGAGGCAGATCAAGCTGCCCAGGACCGTTTCCCTTCGTACCCCATTGAAATAGGAACTTGCCATCGGGCGCAAATTTCATAATGCGATTGTTTCGATATCCATCGCTAACATAGAAAGAGCCGTCCGGCGCTACCGCCACGTCGCTAGGCCGATTGAAATGCGCGGAGTCATCACCGGCGACCGCGCGTTCTCCAAGCTCAAGGAGAAGCTTACCGTCATGAGAGAATTTGAAAACCTGGTTAAGGGCGACGTCGGCGACCCAGACATTATCTTTGCCATCGACCGTTATGCTGTGAGGCAAGGCGAGAGTGTTTTCTCCCCACTTAGTTAGCATGCGACCGGTGCGCCCATCGAAAACAAAAATCGTGGGCACTCGTATCGGCGTCTTATCCAAAACGTCCGAGTCAGGCCATTTGCGTCCGCCGCGCTGCAACACGAAGACATTCTCGAACGAATCGACCGCGACCGCTGAAACCTCGTCCAAAATATTATTTTCAGGAAGAACCGGCCAACCGTGGACAACGTGGTAATGCGCGGCTTGCAGTTTCGTCGCAGTAACTTTTCTTGAAGGCCTGGTAGTCTGCGCACCACTGTTCAGGCAGGTAATACCGACTAGAGTAGAAATAGCAACAAGAGTCCGAATCATTGCGATGTTATCAATCAATGACATTTGAGGATCTCATGAAGTAGAAATTCTTAGCGATACGGCCACCCGTTGGCTCGATGCCCCACGTCCACATGAAGCCCCTCCATCGCTGCACCGGGATTGAGCGTCCGCGCGCGCATGCCGCTGAGTCTGAAAGGTGCGCCGATGATCTGAAACACGCAGTCAACAGTGGCAGGTAAATGTAGACGCAATCGAACTCCGGCCCGCGATTGACGACATCATTAACACGCGTCGAAGATCCGGTCCTGCCAATATGCACATCAGCCGGATCGGCCCTCGGGCATCAACCATCGCTACCGCGTGAGCGTAGGCACGGGAGAGTTGTTCGCAGCCCCCCTGAATCTCGGGACCAGGCATGACGATAAAGCCAATGTCGCGCAGTTGTCGGGCCGCCTCGGGCGGCAGCTGATGTGATTTCGCAGCGATGATGCTGTGCCAATCCTTTGTCGGCGCCATGACGTCTTTCGTCGAACGTTAGAGTTGACCGGGCGCGCGATTGTTCATCCTTCCGCCTTCATTCTTCATCCTTCCAGTTCAAGCTCCCGCCGCTCGAGTCCAACGATTTGTTATGCGGATACCGGGACAGGCTAACTAGCCGAAGTGGGCCGACCGTGCTACGCGTCAAGGCGCTGACCATTGCATTGTTCCTCAGCTCGATTGCGGATCCTACAAGCGTGGGAACCGCCGGTTCCCAGAGGTGAAGAAGTACTTCGCCTGCTGCGGGATCCGGTTGTGTCGGGATCCCGACAACCACTTAAGGTCAGGGGGGTATTCTGCGAGCACTTGCATGTGCGGGGTATCTGCGTCGTAGCGCCACAGAAGTCCCTTGTTGCCGCTGGTAGTGCAATACGTCTCGTAGCTTCCCCTGACCGCCATCGCCATCCACGGAGTCTCGGGCCACTGCGACTCCTCGTCTACATCGCCATTTAGCTCGATGGCGGGGCCGAAGCCGGGCCCGCCCCAGTCATTGGGACCGCTTCCCCACCAATAGGCATGGCCGGTTTCCGCAGAGTCACTCACAATAAATGCTTGCCCGTTCGGCCACCAGGTGACGAAGCACGGCCCATTGTAGAATGTGTCTCCACGCCACTGCCTGATAATCTCATCGGACCAGCTCACGCCGCCGTCCTGGCTGACGTAATAGCCAGGCGTTCCGTCAGAGGCGTGGTTCGGCACCGGGTCGCCCAGGAACATGTGGTGCACATGCGGCAGATCGGGATTGATGTGATATCCGTGAATGTGACGGAAATACCCTCCGAACTTGGAAATGTTGGTGGCATCACGACCTGCGTCCACTACATCGGTCCTCCAGATCTTTCGTTGTTGATCGCTGCTCCAGAAGGTTCCGCGGTGGGAACCATGCGGTTTTGTGTCAGCGAGGCTGTTGCCATACTCGGAAATGACCATGAGACCGTTGTCGTCCTCGGTGATGTTCCAGAACGGGCACAGAATGCCATTGTCGGGATCCATCCATGAGAACATGTGCTCGAACGTGAAGCCGCCGTCGCGCGAGATCATCGGGCCGGGCCGCCATCCGATGATCACATTCTGGAACTTGTCCAAGTAGATGGACCGATAGCTTCCAAGATTCGGGTCACCAGTCGGAATGTTGATCGAGCTGCGCATCTCAACCGTCGAAAAGTAGTCCTGGGACCTCAGAATGCAGACATTGCTTGAATCCCCGACGGGACTCCCGACGGCCCAACAAACTTCGGTTGTCTCCTCGTGGTAGAAGTGAAAAATATCGTACGCCGTCGCGACCAGGACATACGGCTGCAAGTTGAGCGTAACGCTATCGCCTTGATTCATTCCGTCGGTTTGCAGAACGAGAACGTTGAGGAGGCTGCCGGCCGGCATTGAAAAAGTCAGACCATGTTTAAGTCCAGTGACGGACGGAATCGATGGAATGACATTTCCCTGACCGTCGACGGCCGTTACAGTGAAATCCGCCGTGTAGCGGTCAGCGCTTTGAGTAAAATTCCTGAACACGAGCAGCGCATGACTAGCATCGTACATTCCACGCTGGCTGATACCTACATTTGCCGTTCCCATTTCGAGTTACCTCGCGAATTCATGCTGTAATACCGCGTCTCATCAAGGCAAGTGCAGCGCTCCGCCGCGCCTGTCTCACTGTTATCCGCATAACTATCTATTATCCCGCTCGTGCCGGATCACAACGCTCCGGTGGATTATCGGGTCACTTAGTCGAGCGCGGTCCACACTGGACGACCAACAATAATTCATTACCGACGTCTACTGAACGACCGGCAACACTACAGAGCTCGGGTTCGCACCGCCGAACCAGATACTCTGCGTCGCCTTTTTATAGTCGTTCTTCTTCGCGTACATAATATTGTCGACGTAAGTTTGCGGGTTGCGATCGTACAACGGGAAGAGCGTCGATTGTACTTGCACCATGATCCGGTGATCCGGCAGAAACACATGGTCGACGTTGGGCAGCTTCCATGTGTAGCGCTCCACCTTGCCCGGCTCAAGGGCAGACGGGTGCGCAAAGCTTTTCAGGTAGCGGCCGCGGAAGATCTCAATACCAATCGCTAATTCATACCCAGCCATCGACGGCTTCGCCCCTTGCGAGTCGGGCTCTGGAACGTCGTTTGGATAGACGTCGATGAGTTTTACCACCCAATCGCTGTCAGTACCCGTCGTAGATGCAAACAACTCCACCTCGGGTGCGCCCATGACGTGAACTCCCTTTTCGAGCGGCGCGCTCGTCCAGACCGCCACATCGGGACGGCCGGTTACGAAACGCTGGTCATGCACCAGCCACGGCTTCCACTGAAGGGGATCGTCCATGGCGACCGGGCGCGGGATGAAGGGCACCGGCTTGGCAGGATCGCTGATGTATTCTTCATGCCCGGAGGCACCGGGCTTGTTGAACGTGGCCACACCATCTGCCGACAGATAGATCGGCTTCGCAGTTCCCATAGGCCAACGTTGCGACACGTTCCACTGATTCACGCCCGTCGCATAGGTGAGCACCGGCGGCGTCCTGGGGTCAGGACCGCCCTTCAGCCAATGATCGAAGAACGGCTTCGCGTACTTCACGCGCCATTCGAGCGCTGTGTCGCCCGTGAAGGTGATCGCGCCGAGGTCGTAGCCATAGTGATTAAAGCCCGAGTGTCGCCACGGGCCAATCACGAGCGACACCCTGTCGTTGTTCTTGTCCTTTGGTTCGAGTGCGCGATAGACGGCGGGTGCACCATAGTTGTCTTCCTGGTCCCATTGCCCGACCACGAGCATCGTCGGCACCGTATGCGGCCGCGCCGCGAGCCACTTGTCGACGGCCTGCAGCGACCAGAAATCAGTGTAGGCCGGATTCTCAAGAAACTTGCGGATGCCGGGCACATTCTCAGCGCCGACCATCTTCACGAAATCCGCCATCGATCCGGCTTCGAGATAGCGCGTGTAATCGTCGCCACCGCCGAGAGCGAATTCGCCGCCCCCGTCCCCCTTGTTGAATCCCTGGCCCAGTGGGAAGCCGAGTGAACTGATGCGGAACGCGCCGTTGTGGAACCAATCGTCGCCCATCCAGCCATCAACCATAGGGCTTTGCGCGATCACGGCCTTAAGCGCGGGGTGCGGATTGATCAATGTCATCAACGCCGTGAAACCCAGGTAGCTCGAACCGATTACGCCGACGTTACCGTTTGCCTCCGGCGTGTTCTTGACCAGCCACTCAATGGTGTCGTAGGCATCGGTCGCTTCGTCTATCCCGGTTTTGTTCAATGGTCCAGCAATCGGTCGATTAAGGATCCACTCACCTTCGGACTTGTGCATGCCGCGGATGTCCTGGTACACGCGGATGTAGTTGTCTGTGACAAACTCCGTGTCCATTACTTCGAGTATGTCGACGATGCTCTGGCTTTTCACGCGGCCAGTCGAAGCGCTCGCGTCGTAGGGAGTGCGCGACAGCAGAATTGGTGCTTTGGTAACGCCCTTTTTCATCACCACGACGGTGAAGAGTTTAACGCCGTCGCGCATCGGGACCATGACCTCGCGCCGGACATAGTCGGCTGACGGAAGAGTCTGGTCGTACTTCTCGACGACGTCCGGTGTCATCGGTGTAACGCGCGGCTGCGTTTGGGCGACAACGAACGTGTTTGCGAATGAGAGAACGGCGGCGAGCAGCGTCAAGCGGCGAGCGTATGATCTTTTCATGACGCTACATTATAGAACGCAGTAATGGTTGTGCAATCGCGTTCACCGCGCTGAATGGTCGGCCGGCGATGCTGAGCTTATCGCGGGACAAAATGACCTTGTAGCAAACGCTCTGGTCGGATTAGCGGGTCACTTAGTCGAGCGAGTCTAGCTCCCCCGTTAGCCAGAGAATCTTATCGATAAAATTTCCCTCGCACGGCTGCGAGTCGCATGGGCAATGCAGGCGCGGACGCGTCTACTCTGGCTGCGATCTTGGGCCGGTCAGACATTCGGATGGCGATGCGTTACACCCACGCGATGGAGGACGCAAAGCGGTTACTCCTTCAAATTCCGCTCACAAACAGGCGAGCCGATGGCGGTGGGCCAGTCGTGCAAGAGTAACGTAGCCTCCGCTGGCAGCGGCGTTTTCCAGAAGCTCAAGAATCCGCTGGATGTCGTTCTGAACTGGCAGGTCCCAACCAGCACTGTAGTAGCAGCGGTAAGCTAGTTCATACTGTTCTTTCAACTCTGCCTCCTCGCCGCGTTTCACCCAGTAGTCGCGAACGCTTTGCGCAGCGTTAGAGGAAAAGAACAACCGGAGGTACTCTTCTTTTTCGTTTGGAAGCCCTCGATTCATCGAAGCCAGTGCGCTGGGAATAAACTTGATTTGATTACTCAACAGGGCCTTCCAGTTCGCGATGAAGTCTTCAGACGTCCCCAGAGTTTCCAACCCCAACGTGTAATAATCCGTGGCAGCATCGAAGTCTTGCTGCTCACTTTTGTACCTGCCGAGAACTGCAAACGGCCAAGCCAGGTCGGCGCGTAGATCGAGGACGGCCATCGCCTCCAATGCCGCGTTCTCCCAATCCCGATAAATCAGATCGTCGAACGGAATGGTAGTCACAGTGCTGATCGGTTGCCGCTGATCACCTGGAATGAGCCGGGCATCAGCTAACCAGCGGCGAAACTCACTCCAGTTCACGCCTAGACTCCTGGCAATCTTGCCGCCGCCCACTCTGCGGCATAACCTGTCCAGCCTGTTTGTTAGAAGTCTTTCACACTGCCGTTGCGCAATGGCGACCCGATCCAGTCCGAGTTCGCGCAGTCTGGCGGCGAGATTAGGTGGGTCGTTGAGCAGACTCCTTAGCGAGGGCTGGGTCAGACCGGGCAACCAGGCAGTTGCCCAATCAGCGAGAGGAAAGGATTCAGCTATTGAGAGTGGGTCGGGTTCCTCATCGTTATCAATCTGTTCCAGGAATGCAAATGCGGCATCGAGAACAAGAGCTTCGGCCAGGGTGCGGCCAAAGGGCTTCCACAAACTGCCTTCATGATCCCAGTGAATGACTTCTGTAACCGCGCCGTCAAAACCAAAGCGCAAACACAAGGCATTTCCGCCACCATCGGACACCAGCGGGAGTGTATCGGGGAGCATCAACCCTCCCCAAATCGCTCCGGAGGAAGGATCCAAAAGCCGAGCCGGGTCGACGCGTTGGTTAAAGCGTGCCGCCGGCGGTAATTGCTCAGCGTCCAGCCAGGCGCGCGCGTCGTCAGGAAGCATTGTCAGCAGGCTTTCCGAAATGCGGAAGGCCCAGGATTTCTGTGTCACTTCCTGTTCTCTCTCTTTAAGGTATTCACGTTATCGTTCCAGCCATGGCCCTGCTTCCAGATCTCCACGCACGACACGTCACTCCGTCAAAAATGAACGGTTGAGAGTATTGGTAGCGGGGGGCAGGATCGGACTGCCGACCTTGGGGTTATGAATCCCAGAGAAGCACTCGCCCCAAGTCTATCCTCAGCATAAAGTCAGTAAAATAATGAGTCGCGGTCGGGAAAGATGCGTTGTGTGTCTTATGCGACATAGGCTTCTCGATGACTCTCGGCAAGAATCTCGGCAAAAACTTCGGATTGTCATTTGGCGAATCTTGTCGGTTCAACTTTGAGAATGGCTTCAGTAAATATTGTCAACTTAAAGAGAAATGCGCGCATCTGAACCCGGCATGTGGCTGACTCCTGCTTTCTGAGCGCGGCACATGGTGGTCGTTAATCTCGATTTCACTTAAGTTGACAATACCCTCAAAACGCCGCAAAGGAGATTCGTAATCACGGATTTTTGATCCTAATGGTTCCGGAGTTGCTCACTTGGCCGTGTGCTTTTATCTTCACCGTGCAAGTCCCCACAGCAAGACTATCGGGCAATCTGAAAATCACCTGAACAAAGTTAGATCTCGGTAACTGTCGGACGTCTTCGGCTGACAAATCATAAGTTTGATTATCGCTACCGGTAAGACTAACCGTCACAGAGGACGCTGGCTCCCATTGAGCAAGCTGTAGATTACTCACGAAGAGGATGACTCTGGTATTTCGATCGACGCCGTGATTGAGTAAGTCGGCGCCGTTTATAACGGGAAATGGATCTCTCGTGAACAGCACCGAATCGAGGGCCGCCGCCTGACTCATCGAGGGACCTGATTCGTCTGCTAGCAATATAGGCGGTGTTGCTGGTGCGCCTTGATAAGCCACCAGTAAGGTAGAAGCCGGTACGACCACCAGCCCGTCGCCGGCACCGATTCCGGTGTGCGGCCGGCTGACGGGCGACTCGGTCGTCTGAACGGCGACACCAATGTTTCCGGTCCAGACGTTCGCCCCCGTACTCGCGTCGAGAGCGTAGATCTTGCCGCTGCTAGAACCAATGTATACGTAGCCGTTATCTACGATTGGCGCGGAAGAGAGGGTGCCATCGCCCGTGAAGGACCACCGGACTGCCCCAGAGTAGGCATCGCGCGCTTTTAAAATTGATCCGGTGAGGAAGAAGCCTGTGGAGCCGCTGAATGCCGGAGGTGGACCTGCCGGGAAAGTCCCTAGCAACGCTCCAGTGGGGGCGTCGTACATCAGCTTTTCTGTCAAAGAATCGCCCACATACACACGCCCGCCGAAGACGACTGGTGTTGCTGAAGCCCCGCGCTGTGTCCAGATCAGAGACCCATCCTGAGCCGAAAAATCGTAGAGCCGGTCATATGAGACAAACACGCCAGTTGAGGTTACGGCCGGAGAACTGTCGTTGCCATGATCAAACACTACTGATCCATTTACAGAGCCGTCCTGCTCGTTAATGGCGTACAAGGTCGTGCCCGTACCGGCTCCTGCGGTGTACACCACGCCACCTGATGCTGTCGGTGGTGACCAGAACGAGGATTGCCCTGGAAGCTGCTTCGACCAAAGCAGCGCACCTGACGCTGCATCGAAAGCGCGCAGCAGGCCGTCGAAGTTCACAACGAAGACGCGTCCAGCCTCGTAAGCGGCGTTTGACCAGTTATAGCTTCCTCCAAGATCGACCGGCCCCCACAACGTAGCGCCATTTGCTTCATCCAGGGCATAGAGCTTTGTTCCATAGCTGCTCTGGTTAGCGACCGTGACGAAGATCCTACCGCCGGCGATTAGTGGATAGGAAATCTGACCACCCAGATCGCGAGACCACCGCTGCGTTAAGGGCGGGTTCACAAATTCGAACTGCGCCCCGGTATGGGCGGCATCGATTTGATAGGCCACGGCGGTTCCTCTGGTCGTTGGGGGCGTTGCCGTCGGAGTCGGCGCCGGGCAGAAGCTGCTCGTCGACATTATCTGAAACGTGTAGTTGCCGCCCAGTTCTGCCGTGTTGTTTACGGAGAAGACGACAATCGCAAAACTGGTGTTGCCTGGAACGGTAAACTGGAACGACTGGATGACCGGTGAGGGCGTGCCACTACTAAGACCGGGATCACCGAGGTAACGGGATGCATTGCTGACGTCAGTCGCGACAAATGGTGCCAGGAAAGCAGCAATTTGATAGTTCGCATTCGACTGGGAATTCACTGTTAATGCCACCGATACACACACCGGCGAAGACAGCGAGTTCGTGAAGTTATAAGCGTCGAATGGATACGAGCCGGAACCGGAATTGCCCGGGAAGGAATTGGTGCTGCAAGTGCCCTGTACCTCGCCTCGGTTCAATCGCGTGCTCATCGTACCGGTGGTGGCGGGCGCCGGCGGGCTACCGAGGTTCGCTGTAAAACCGCAACTAGCATTGGGTGTCGGTGTAGGACTCGGCGTAGAGGTCAAACCGAATGTATAAGCTGAGCCGGTGTTGGAGTTCTTACCCACTGCACCGACCACCACTGTGTCTCCATCAATCCCCACCGACGAACCAAATTGGTCATGCGCCGCCACATCGCTCGCAGTGAGTTTCTGCGCTTCAACCCAACCTGTAACTCCATTCTGATTGCGCTCGAAGATGTAGGCTGCACCACCAGTTTGGAGATTCAAGGCCCAAGCTCCGACCACCAATGAGTCGCCATCGATGGCTACCGAAATACCGAACTCGTCCTGTAACGCCGCATCATCCGCGGTCAGTTCCTGCGTCTGTCCCCAGCTTTCAACTCCATTCTGATTGCGCTCGAAGATATAGACCGCACCACTGGTGGCCCGGTTCCCGTGATTAGCTCCGACCGCCAACGTGTTGTTATTGATCGCTACCGAGATACCGAATTGGTCGCCTCCCACCGCATCACTGGCAATCAGGCTTTTCACCTGTCCCCAGTTCTCAGCGCCACCCTGGTTGCGTTCAAAGATGTAGGCTACGCCAGGTGTCTTGCCATAGGCTCCGACCACCACTGTGTCACCGTTGATCGCTACGGAGTAACCGAAATAAGCGTAGTTTGACACGGTATCGCTGGTCAGTTTCTGCACCTGTCCCCAGTTCTCCGTTCCACCCTGGTTGCGCTCAAAGATATAGGCCGCGCCAGTGGAGATGTAGTTTGAGCCAGGGACCTTGCCGAAAGCTCCGACCACCATTGTGTCGGCGTTGATCGATACCGACGAACCGAATAAGTCATTTCCCGCCGCATCACTGGCAGTAAGTTTCTTCACCTGTCCCCAGTTCTCAGCTCCACCCTGATTGCGCTTGAAGATATAGGCCGCGCCAGTGTTGGAGTTTTTAAGCCAAGCGCCGACGACTACAGTGTCGACATCGATCGCTACCGACCGACCGAATTGATCATTTCCCGCCGCATCACTGGCAGTAAGTTTCTTCACCTGTCCCCAGTTCTCAGCTCCACCCTGATTGCGCTCGAAGACATAGGCTGCGCCAGTGTTGGAGTTGCCGGTCGCTCCCACCACTACTGTGTCGCCGTTGGTAGCGACCGAGTAACCGAAGCGGTCATCTGCCGCCGCCTCGCTCGTCGTTAGTTTCTTAGTCTGAGTGAAAAGTGGATCAATCGTTAGCGGGTAGGCTGCCTCTGTGTCATCTATCAAGAGCGAAATCTGGTTTCTGTCTACCCGGAAGTGGGCTTGTAATTTTCTACCCGTCACATCTGTGGCCATCAGATGATCATAGCGCAGCCAATGCTCGCCATTGCCGCCGATCAGTTCTAACGCCTTTCCCGAATCCATCAGCGCCGGTCTGACTTCACCGGTAACCGTCAGGCGCACTCGCAGTGGCGTTCCCTCCTGCCTTTTCCCGGGAGGCGCCGCCAGGGTAAAGCCCTGCTCGAGGCCATCTTTTCGGTTTTGATACCACTCAACGATCTCATCCGGACTGCCTGGGTCAGTGTTTGTGGGATTGGACTGCGTGGCGAGTCGTCGGCCAATCTCGATGCGATTGCCATCGACGCGCATCGTTCCCGCTCCGGCAGGCAACATCCGGCGAGCATAACCGTAACTCTGCAGCCTTAACCGCGCCTGTAACCTCGTCGTCCGCTTATTGGTGAGTGGCTGCAAGACTACGTCGCGTCCATTGAAACGGGCCCTCAGCTTCTGGGCTGGATTTGTTGCTTCGTAGATCTCCGATGCATTGTTCCTTTGCAGTCCTGATCGCAACCCACTCGACTTTTGGGCTTGCGGCTGTTGGTCGATCTGATATTGTGCCGCCTCGATTAAATTCTGCAGTCGAAGATAAGGGCCGTGCTTCTTCAGATAAGCGCTGGCTGGCTCGCCTTTCAGGTTGGGCAGCGGTCGCGCGAATTGCGCCGGTGAGGATTTGACTGAATTGTCCGAAGCCAGGCTTTTGATCAGCTTTGGAGCTTTGGCTGGGCTGTTTGCCTGAGAGCTGTGCCGACTAATGATTAACGGCAGCACAAGGGTGACCAGCGTTAAGAGCGCCACGGAAACGATTGTGCGAGAGCGCATTCGACGGAGTCTCCTTGTTACCCAACCAATCCGCAAGCCGTCTTGTGTGAACGTTACAACTAATCCGCAAGCAGCAGCAACTCCTCCTGCTCGTTCCGTATTTCCTCGTCACCTTCGCCTTACACAAAAAGATCTGCCAGGCCGGTTCGAAGTTCGCCACGGGAGTGCGATGGGAGCTTGGGATCGCTCCCATGGTCTCGCGCTGAGCCACCCTAAGTTATTGATTCCATCGAGAGCTGGAGACATTCTGAACGACGGGCTTGAGCAAAAACTGACTCGTCCTCGCAAGATCTCGGCGAAGGCAAGGGGCATCACGGGCAAGCCCGTAATTCAGTGAAATACAAAGTATTGGTGGTAGCGGGGGGCAGGATCGAACTGCCGACCTTGGGGTTATGAATCCCACGCTCTAACCATCTGAGCTACCCCGCCACGGGGAAGCATTGTCCAATGTCCAACGTCCAAAGTCCAACGTCCAGAAAAAGCGTTGCACCTCTCCGGATATTGGACTTTGAACGTTGGACGTTGGACTTTTTTTACGGCGCCGACGGGAAGCGGCCGCGATACTCGCCTGACACGATGAACGACTTCACCATGTCTGACTGAATGTAGTTTCCGTTGAACTGTTCCAGTTTACCCAACCAGAAATTGTATCCACCGGCATCCGGATCGCGGCGTAGGTAACCAAAATATTCCAGCAACACAAACGACGGATTCAGTTCGGCCTGCGTTACCGAATTCGACTCAGCAACTTTCCGCAAAGCAGCCGTGCGTCCAACTGTGTCGCCTGCGCCGAAGGCTGTTAGCGCGTTTTGCAATTCAGTCTGCGTCGGAGTGACACCTGCTGAAGCGTAAAGTGCATTCACGTAGTCGGCGCCGTTTTGCGAAGTCGGGAAGCGCGCGCTGAAAGCGGAACTCGAAACAAGCTGCGACGCGTAGTTCTGTTTGTTCTGTTCCAGCAGATCCAGATAACCCGGCTGGCCCACAATCACGCCGGCGCCAATCTGGGGGGCATCAGTAAGAAACTGTGCGAACGAAATGCGCGAAGTCTCGCGCGACTTCTTGCCAAAAGCAGCGCGTTGCAAACGAATCGCATAGAAGCCTGTCTCCTGAAACTCAATCGACAGGAAGAACGCGGCGGAAACATTCTGACGCTTGAAGTCGAGGCACGCTGCGTTCGTGCCGCAGGAGTTGATTTCGTTGGTCCAGAACGCGAGACCGCTGGCGTCAGGTTCGCGCGACAGAAAATCTTTGTAGTTCTGGGTGACGAAGAAAGCGGTGTCGTCGATCGCGTTGGCGATTGAGCCGTCGCCAAATATCGTCATCCTGAATGCCGGCGTGACGGCAACGCCGCCGGGCGCACTCGGATCAGAAATATACCAGCGTCCAAAGTTGGTCGTGCCAAGCAAAGAAACGTCGTTGGGAATTGCCACGCTTACCGAAGCAACACCCTGCCCTGCACCTGCGCCTGCAAGTGACAAGCTCACGCGCGCGAATGAACCGGTAGCGGGAATGCTCGGTCCAGCGCCGGGGTCAGTTGAGTTGATGACCAGGACAGCCTGCGCACCGCCGAGTCCTTTTGAAACTCCAATCCCAAAACTCGAATTTCCGAGGATCGGTGGTTCAAGGGCCGTCACTTGCGGAACAATTCCACCAGAGCCGGCCACACCCGAGCCAGTAATCTGCGGCACGCGATTCGACTCGCTGTAAAGCGTGGGTCGATCAAACGGCGCCGAACCGGCGGCAACGCGCGGGTCGGTGAGCGCTCCAGTTAAGAAAGCGATCAGATCTGACTTTTGGCCGGCGCTCAAGTTCAACGGCCGAATCAGCGCATGATTAATGTTGGGAGCGTCGAAGTCGCCACCGCGATTGTAAAACTCAACGACGTCAGTGAGCGTGGCCTTGGATCCGTTGTGAAAATACGGACCGCGCAAGGCGACGTTGCGCAAACTCGGCACGCGAAATTCGCCAATTTGATTGGGATTGCCGGTGATACCACCACGTCCCGTGTCTTCGTTTTGTGGCCGCACGCCGACGTTGAAAAATCCGTTGGTGACGCTGAACGTTGGTCCACCGTGACAGACGTTACAGCCGGATCCATTGAAGACGCCGCGACCGCGATTTTCCGCTGGAGTAAGCACTGCAAGCTGCGAGTTCACGGCATCAATTGGCGCTCGATCGGAATAGACGGTGCGTTCGAAAGTGGCGATAGCCAATGCGATTCGCGTTGGGGTGACATCAGGAGTACCAAACACTTCCTGGAAAAGTTCGGGATACGTGCGACCTCCAATCCAATTCTTGAGTCCGGTGGGAATTGACGGCGAAAGCGCCAGCGGTCGGGAAGTCGCCATGCGAGCAGCAACATCATTCCAGTCGCGCACGGTGTGGGCCATTTCCACCGCACTTACCGGTGGTCCAAGCACCTGACTCTCAAGCCCAGCGCCGAGAGGCAACACGACTGCGCCACTAAGCGGATCGATAAACTCTGAGGATGCGCGTCCGTCCCAAAACAACAAGGGCGAGTAAGCGGCGTCAATGTAGGATCTCGATTTTCTTCCGGTCACTTGTTCGGCAAAACCGTACGTCGACGAGAAATTGAGAATGCCGTTGAGATTGTTGCTGGGCACGCCGGGAGAACCATGCACGTCGTCGGCAGTGTTGAAAACGCCGTCGAATCCGGGGTTAGTCGAGCGTGCTGCATTACTGGATCGTGCGTCGGACCCGCCACTAGTCGCGAAGTGGCAGGTACCACAGGCTACCGTGCGCGTCGAGGAAAGTTGTTCGTCCCAAAAAAGAGTTTTGCCTAAAAATGCTTTTGCCGCTGTCACGGGATTGCCCTGGGGAAACGGTGGCGGATCCAATACTGGACCAACGACATTACCGACCCCGCGCGTGCCGGAATCCGACTGGCTCAACGGGCTAACAACAGCGCCATTCTCGGCGCGTACCCAATAGAGAAAAGTTTGGCCCGGAGTCGCGCTCGTGTCGAAAAACGCGCCCTCGACTGTTGTTCCGACACTGGTCGCGGTGTTTGGGTCGTTAGTGGTGTTGCGAAAGATCCGGTAGAGAGTCGCGCCGCGGATGGCGTCCCAGGTCAATCCGACTTTGGTTGAATAGGCGTTATCAGAAGCGATGACATCGGTTGGCGCCGACAAACTGCTGGTTTGACCCAGGACGAGAAATCCTGGAAGGAGTTTTTCACAAACCGGCAGAGACAACGCCAGCACTAACAAGAACAATGCGGTTACCTTCAAGGTACGCATGGGATGCCTACTCTCTCTCTCTTTCGTCCGCTAACCTTCGTCTTTTTTCGTGTTCTTGTTTTCGTGTGTTTGTTCGTGGATCAAGTCTTCGTGGATCAAGTCTTCGCCACAATAAAGACAATCCACTAAGAAGACTCGAAACGAAAACCAAACCACACGAACAGTCTCCAACCCTCGGTGAGTGAATTAGTTATTGCCTCACCAGGGAACGGGGACAGAACACACGGTTTAGTTTATGGCTTCGGCAGGCGCTGCATGTCGGGTGGCCGTTCCTCAGTTACCCGATAATCCGCCGGCACGGTAAACAATGTCGGTGAAGGTTCTTCCAGACTGATGCCAGTTAGCCGGTAAACATTCTCACCGGCAAAGGGATCGCTGTGCTTGCTGAGGACCACCACCTGCAACGTTGGCGAGTACCAACGCTCGGAAACAATCTTGAGTGGACGATCATTGCCAATCCGGCCGGCAGGAATTGTCATGGTCGATCGCGTGCCGATCGCTTCAACGCCTTCGATCATTTGTTTCCCCAGCGGCTCCGTCTTCACCGGGTCAGGCGACCCTTCAAACTCCGGCGCCGGCTCGCCTGGCGCTGCATCGCGAAACGGCAACTTTCGCGCCGAGTGTTCTTGCACGTCGAGCACATAATGCGCGCCCGCGACTGGATCGTTTATGAAAATCAAATCTTTCGGTTGGCCTTCGATAGGGATTGGGCCAAGGTTAGCAAGTTTCTGTTCACGCCGCGTGCTGCCTTCAGTGTTGCGATAAACAACTCCGTTTGAAGTCCGCGTGATGCGCGTGCCATCGGCCAGCACCTGCGTGCTTTCAGTTGAGAACTGCGCTGAGTAGGGACTTCCCTTCACGGTGCGATCGCCGAAGCGCATTTCCGACGACAGAAAATCTGCCTGCGGCCCGAACGGCGGTCGATGCGGCGGCCGTGGCCCGCGCGGGCCATCACCATCACCCGGGCGTCCACCCGGCAAACGTCCACCAGGAGGAGGTCCATTGGGGCCGGGGCCGCCGGGAAATCCTGGTCGACCACCGCCCGGTCCGCCACCTGGTCCACCACCCGGAGGACCACCGCCCGGCCGTTGCGCAAATGCACTAAAGCCAACTGCCAATGAAAGAAAAATGAATAATGTCAAACGCAGTTTCATGTCGTCTCCTGAACTAACGCGCGCGGTT
Source organism: Pyrinomonadaceae bacterium (assembly GCA_035472495.1). Classification (GTDB taxonomy): domain Bacteria; phylum Acidobacteriota; class Blastocatellia; order Pyrinomonadales; family Pyrinomonadaceae; genus PSRF01. The sequence goes on from DATIPD010000016.1 coordinate 856,466, forward strand.
AATCAACCAAACGAATCGCGCGCGCCACACCATCATCTCCAAGAATTACATCTGCTCTTACTGACTCTGAAGAACCATCAACACTTCTGGTAAACCCGAGTCGGGCTAACGCCGCGCGTGACAATTCAACCCGCACAACCGTGCCACTATCGATGTCAGCGCCCCTGGCCAGGTAAGTCAAAGGCAGGTATGAACCGGAGTTCTGGGCAACCGTTTCACTACCCTGCCTCGGACTTCCTGATTCCCGCAGAGGACGCTTCAACCTCGGCGGATTAACTTCACGCTTCGTCGCCGTCAACTTAACTTCTTTGTCTTCTGGTTTCTTGAAATCCGGGGAGGAGCCTGGTTTAGGTTCATCCACGTGAGGACTCGAAGGATTGTTGCCGGCTTGAAGATCTTGTTGCGGTACTCCCAGCACTGAGGACTTTCGCCAAACTGAAATTATTACTGCCAACAGGACGACGGCAGCGATTGCCGCGGCAACTGCAATCCATGATCGCGTTTTCCGTCGGCTGGAAATGTCGACTACGCGCGAGCTTGTCGCGTGGGGTGAGTGAATTTCAGCAAAGGCCGCCAACAAGTTTTCTTTTACCCGCGGGGGCGCCTGGTCGCTCTCTGCCCTGGCCGCCTGGAGCAAGGAACTGCCAACTGCTCTGGCATCTGCAAGTTTCGCCGCACAATCAGGGCAGAGAGCCGCGTGGGAGACGCTCGCCTCACGAATTGACGCTAACATCGGCCGGTAGTCAGCAATGTCGTCGATAATCTCGTTGAAGTCTTTGCAGTTCATGTCGTTTTCAAACTGGAATGCTCGTCGCCGCGATTTCCGGCGCTTCGGAAGTTTTCAGTACGCCGAGTTTCTTTACCAGCAGCGCGCGCGCCCGCGCCAAACGCGAGCGCACCGTACCAACCGGGCAATCAATAATTTCTCCAGCGTCGGCGTAATTCATTTCCTGGAGATAGCAAAGAACAATCACTTCGCGAAAATGCGCCGGCAACGATAAGACTGCCTGCCTGACTAGATCGATAACTTCAGCGCGCGCCAGGTCAAGGAACGGGTCGTGACAACTAACAGGTTCGCTGCGGTCGTCATCCGCTTCCAGCGATACAAAGTTTCTCTCTCGCTCCAGCTTGCGCAGCAGTCGATGCCGCGCCATCGCGTAAAGGTATGACTTGAACTTCCCTTTCGATTCGACGTAGTCACAGCGATCGCGAATGAGTGAGAGGAAAACTTCCTGGGTGACGTCTTCGGCCGTGGTCTGCGAACCGGTCATCCGCAGCGCATAGCGGTAGATACCGCCCTGTAGCCGATCGTAGAGCGTTTCGAAAGCCCTGGCGTCACCGCCAAGGGTCAGTCGCAGCAATTGTTCGTCGCTCTGAAGTGCAGTCACTTTTCAAATAATCAGCAGGAATTTTCGCACTCCGAAAACTATTGGACGCGAGGCGGAAGAATAGTTCCACTTTTTGTTTGCTTGGTCTCTTGTCTTGTTCTTACCGCGAAGCGGTTATGTAATTTAAGCCGATCACGATAAGGAATAGGACCCTGAAAGGGTTCTGATGAATCGACGCAACCGCGTTAGGGTTGGATTCCTATCAAAACTCTTTTCCCAGGGTGGCCGCAAAGCACGGCAACCCTGGGCTGAGTTGCGTAACCGCTTTGCGGAACAAATTCAGATGCGATGTCCCGGCCCCGGGGTTTCTGATTTTGGACTTTGGACTTTGTCACGCCTTGGCGAAGTCTATGAAACCATGCGCGGGATCTGTCGAAAGCAGGCGCACGTCGAGCTTTTGGCCCACACGCAACCCTTCTTCCCCGCGGACCACTCGACCATCAACCGGTGGGGACAAGGTCCGTGCAAACGTTCCCTTGTCACTTACACCTGTAACCAATGCTTTGAATTCTTGGCCCACCTTGTCTTTCAATAAAACTGCGGCGGCGACCTTGCGCATCTTGCGTTCAACCTTTCGCGCCGCCGACTCGCGCTCGTTACAGTGATCCGCGATCTTTTGCAATTGATCCACAGAATATGGCGCGGGCTTATCGTCGAGTGCGGCCTTCACGAGTCGTTGAGTTACCAAATCGGGAAACCGCCGGTTTGGGGCCGTTGAGTGAGTGTAATCCTGTACAGCCAAACCGAAGTGTCCTTCGTTAGGTCCACTGGGCACTTGCACAACGTATTCACCGGGGCCCAAAGATTTCACAATCGCTAACGACAGATCGGGGAAATGAAGTGGGTCGGCCACCTTTTGCTGCTGCAAAAACTCACCGAGCGCGCGCGAATCCGGAGTGGCCGGCAACTTCGCGCCATGCTCGGCGGCAATCTCAACAATCCGCGACCAATCTCTCGGCGTGCGCACGATGCGACGCAACGTTGGACCATCCTTCTCGGTGAGAAACTGCGCCATCGCGACGTTGGCTGCGATCATGAAATTTGCAATCAAATTGCGCGCGCTGTTTTCTTCCACTACCGCCAGCTCGATCACCGTTCCGGATTCATCAACTACCGGCGTAGCTTGAATGGTTCCAAACTCGAGCGCGCCATGTTCTTTCCTGATCTGCGCCAGGTCTTTCGCACTTTCAGCCTGTAACCTAATCTGCGCTTCGAGTCCGGGTACTGCGGAAACTTCCAGCGGAGTATTTCCCTTCCCGTCAAGCCAGTCACCAATTGATTCATACGAAAGCTTGGCGCGGTTCTGGAGCAAGGCGCGGTAGATGTTCTTACTCTGTAACACGCCATCCGAACTGAGCACCATTTCCGTGACGATGGCGAGCCGATCCGCGCCGGCGTTGAGCGAAGTCAGCCCGGTCGACAATTCTTCCGGCAGCATTGGAAAAGTTCTGACACCGGTATACACCGAACTGCAGTTTTCAGCAGCTTGTTGGTCGATGGCCGAACCTTGCGACACGTAAGCATCAACGTCGGCGATGCCGATCAGCAGTCGGGTATTTCCATCCGCCAGCGTTTCGGCAAACTCCACCTGATCGAGGTCGCGGGATTTGCGGTCATCGATTGATGACCAGAGCAATGAACGAAGGTCACGTAACCCGGCAGAAATATTCGGGGCGGGTTTCTTGTTAAGTTGGTCTATCTCTCGTTCGATTGCCGGCGACCGGTCAATAACGAAGCCGGCGTCATGCATGCTTTGCTGAGCAATCGTTAATAAGTCCACAGGTGTATGGCTTTGTTTGTATTGGTTCATAAGAAGTAGTCGCAGTATAACGCCAGCGCCATGCTCGACGCCTTATCACAGCGTTATCCATCCCCGGTGCGAAGCTTCAAGGTTTTGGCACAAGTGTGCTCTAACATGATCCAGAGTGAAAATTGAAGCGATTATCAATGCCAGTTCCGGCGTGGGACACGACGAGAATCTTGAGCAGCGACTCATTGACGGCTTTGCGACAGCCGGAGCCGAAGCTCGCATCCATGTTGCTCAAACTGGTGACGAGCTAACATCACTCACGAAAAAAGCGACCGAAGGAAGTGCCGACGTAATTGTCGCCGGCGGTGGTGATGGCACAATCAATTTGGTCGCTGCACACGTACTCGCAAAAAATAGAGTCCTCGGTGTGTTGCCGTTCGGCACTTTGAATCACTTCGCCAAAGACCTTCAGCTTCCTCTCGATCTTGAAGGCGCCATCGCGACAATCGCTGCCGGCCACGAATCACTGGTTGATGTTGGCGAAGTCAACGAGAACATTTTTATTAACAACTCCAGTCTCGGTCTCTACCCACGGATTGTGCACGAACGCGAACGGCAACAGAGCCTGGGATGGGGCAAAGGGCCGGCGTATGTTTGGGCCGGGCTGGCGACGCTGCGACGCTATCCATTTCTCAACGTTCGTGTTGACGTTGACGGTCAGGCACTTAAGCGACGCACGCCTTTTGTCTTTATCGGCAACAACGAATATCAGATGGAGACATTCAACATCGGCGGTCGCGAACGTCTGGACAAGGGCGAGTTAAGTCTTTACATCACCAATCGCACCGGACGCCTGGGATTGCTTCGGCTCGCCACGCGCGCGTTGTTTGGCGGGCTGCACCAGGAAAAAGACTTTCTCGCTTTGGGAGCAAAAGAAATCTGGATCGAGACCAGGCACAAACATCTGCGTGTGGCGCTTGATGGCGAAGTAAAGTTGCTTCATCCACCGCTGCATTACCAGATTCGCCCGCAAGTTTTGCGCGTTCTGACAGCAATGAGTCCAAAGTCCAATGGCCAAAGTCCAAGGTCGGCTACTTAACCGTGGAGGGTTTTAGGCGCCGGTTTTAGGTAGAACACACGCGCTTGGTGAGCAACCGGGCTTTGGACCTTGGACTTTGGACCTTGGACCTTGGACTTTGGCTTAAACCCATGCGAACGATCGTTCATCTTTCTGACGTTCACTTCGGCCGCGTCAACGAGCAGGTAATTGCCCCGTTGATTGACGCCGTAAACGGTCTTGCGCCCAACGTGGTTGCCGTCTCCGGTGACTTAACACAGCGCGCTCGCTCGCATCAGTTTGAAGAGGCCCGCGCCTTTCTCGATCAATTGCCGCAACCGCAAATAGTCGTCCCCGGCAACCACGATGTTCCGCTGCACAATGTGCCGGCCAGGTTTTTTCAGCCGCTGGAGAAGTATCGTCGTTACATTACTGACGACCTCCAACCGTTTTATCAGGACGATGAAATCGCCGTTCTCGGAATCAATACCGCGCGTTCGCTGACAATAAAAGGAGGACGAGTCAACCAGCGGCAAGTACACACAATCCAGGATCGCTTTTGCTCGCTTGATAAAAACATCGTACGCATCGTCGTCACACACCATCCGTTTGATCTTCCCGCGGGACAATCAAAACGAAATCTGGTGGGACGCGCTCGCATGGCCATGGAAGCGCTCGCGAGTTGCGGCGCCGATGTTTTTTTGGCCGGTCACTTGCACGTTAGTCAAACAACTCACAGCGCGAGTCGGTACAAGATCGCCGGGCACTCAGCGCTGGTAGTACAGGCCGGCACTGCCACCTCAAGTCGCGGGCGTGGCGAAGCGAACTCCTTCAACGTCGTACGCGTCGATCAATCGTTGATTACCGTCGAACGGTTCGAGTGGTTGGAGGATCGTGGTGAGTTTTCTCCGGTCGTTTTGGAACAATTCAACCGAACGCCGGCAGGATGGATGAGGCAAAGCTCGTGAAGCCGGCACCGGCAAAGGCCTTCCGCCACCTGCCGTGGCTTCTGGGTATCGCGCTTTTCGTGGCGATGACGGCCCTGCTTTGGAACGTAGCAGAAGACATCATCGATCATGAAGTACTGGCAAGTGCTGACCCTCGCCTCAGCTACTGGCTACACGCCCACGGAAGCTCCAGCCTCACAACAACGATGCTTATCGTAACGTTCTTCGGCTCAACGATCGGAGTCTCTCTTATTGCGATTCCTTTCGGCGTGTATCTGATTGCTAAGCGGCGATTCTTCTGGCTCCTGACGTTGGTCGCGTCGGTGCTGGGCGGTGCCGGGCTCAATCGACTACTAAAATACATTTTCCACCGGCCCCGCCCACAATTCGATGATCCAATTCTGAAGCTCACGAGCTACAGCTTTCCCAGCGGACACACCATGATGGCCACGGTCCTTTACGGCGTAATTGCGGCGTATTTTTTCACGAACATTCGCGAGCCGTGGTTGCGTTTCCTCGTTATCGCAAGCGCTGGTCTGTTGATTCTGCTGGTTGGTTTCAGCCGGATCTATCTCGGGGCGCATTACCTTTCCGATGTAATCGCGGCGCTCGCGGAAGGACTGGCCTGGCTCTCGTTGTCTCTAACGATTCGTTATTCAATTTCAACCCCGGACAAAAGGAGTTAAGGTAAAACCACACAGCAAAAATATCTGTATGATTAGCTTTGCTGTCGATCTGCGTAATCCGTGTAATCTGCGGATAATCTCCTGGCGTTCGTAGCGTCCTGGCGGTTGGTCAATTTGAAAGTTGCGGCGCGACGTAACGCACTACTTTCAAGTCAGCCAGCGCTTCCAGCTTTTCGATCGACAGACGCCCAATGATCACTTTCGACGTCTTGGGATCCAACACTACTTCAAAGCCAAGCTGTTTGAGTTGCGCCAAGGTTTGCTCTGTCTTATCAGTTAGCCAGATTTGCAACTCCGCTTTTCCGTCGCGCACGAAATTCGCCTCGGTAGCAACTGGAGCGGTCCTGTTCTTTAAACGATCAATCAGAGCCAGTAGCGATGGATGTAACTTCGTCTGGAGTTCAGCTCGTCGTTTCTCCTGCGGTGTGAGCACTCGCGCGGCATCGTCACCATCGGCGGCGTCGATGAGAATTGAGTTCGCCATCGGAGCCGGCGAGTTAGCAACACCAGCTGCCGTGCCGCTGCCCATTCCGCCGGCCGAACCGCCGCCACCGCCGCCACGTCTGCCCTTAGCCTTCGGCGCGCTCGGAGATGGCTGCGCCACAACAGGCATTCTCGCGTACCGATAATTCTTTTGCCCCCCGAAGGCGCCCATCAAGGTTACGGATGATTGTTTCTCGTCGACGGCCTGGCGCTTGACGCCTTCGGGAACCTCCACGGGCACATCAATGCGTCGCGGCTGCCCACCTTCAGTTACTATCATTTGCTCAACTGCGACGAAAGAGGTGAACTGCGTCATCAACCCGAATTCGATGCCCAGATTCGTGATCGCCTCTTTTAACTCTGGCTTCACGTTTCCGCCCTGCAGTCCGGTGTAATCCTGACTCATCAGATCGTCGATCCGGCGTCGTGCCCACAACGACGAAATCACACTGTGCTGTGCATCCGCTTCAGGAAAATTCACCGCGATTTCGCGCGAGAAGTTCTGGCCCGCCATCTTTCCCTGCAAGTGGATCACACCCTGACCCACACCCGTGTAACGGCCCGTAAGGATCACAGGCTTGGCTCCAAACAGATCGGGAATTCGTCGCGGATAGACATCGGAAACCGGCAGACCATTCCAGTCGATAGAAATATCAGTCAATAAAGGACTGCGAACGCGTTCATGAAACCGGCGCGCGGCAGCCGAACCGTCGTCATCGAGTGAAACGTATTCCACTTCGCCGCGACCAACTTCAGAAATCTTGTCCAGCAGGAAACGATTTACGGAACTGCCGATGCCGAAGGCAAACACACGCGCGTTCGGGTGCTTCTGCACTTCGCCGATAATCGACATTTCGTTCCCGACGTAACCATCAGTCATGAAACAAACAATCCGGACGTGGTCCTGAGCGTCAGATGGATCTAAAGCAACCTGAATGGCCTTCATCATTTCCGTTCCGCCACCCCCGGTGCGTCCTTCGAGAAACTCTTGTGCCTTTTTCAAATTATCCGGCGTGGCGTGGACTGGCTCGGGAAACAAAACGTTGGTGTCCCCGGCAAAGGTGATCAGATTAAAAGTGTCTTGCGGATACAGCCCCTCGAGCGCTGACTTCATCGCTTCCCTGGCCTTGTCGATGGGAAAACCACTCATGGAACCGGAAGTATCCAGCACGAAGACCAACTCTTTCGGCGTCACGTTTTCCGCAGTGATGCGGTCAGGCGGTTGCAGGATCAGCGTGAAGTATCCGCCCTTGTCAGAGCGGTGCGTCAGCAGCGCATCCTGAATATTTTTTCCGGCAACGTCATACTGGAGCACAAAATCCTTGTTCGGAATCGTGTTGCCGGTCTTCAGTCGCACGTGTGCGCTGTGGGCCGTGAGACGCTCTAGTTCGACGTCATGTGATTTGCCTTTTATTCCGTCAAGTGGAACACCGGCATCGATGGAAACGTCGATCGAAATGTCGTGACCTGAACGCATGCCTTCAGGAGTAAGTGGTGGAGAAATTCGCGACGCGTCTGGGACCTGAGTGGTGTCAGGTTTAGTGCCACCACCTTGTTTGCCGTTTGCATCTCCGGGCATGTAGCGCGGGCCCACCACCATCGGAAAGGAAAACTCATACGAGCCGGCTTCATATTTCAACGTCTCAACATAACTGATTGTGATCTTCACAGTTTCGCCCGGCAAAATGTTGGCGACGGACTGTGTGAAGACGTTGGGTCGTTCCTGATCCAGCAAACTGGCAACCTGGCCATTCGACTTCGCCGCTTCATAAACTGCCTGGGCTTCTTCGCGGCGCAAAATCTTTCCGCGCACCACACGATCGCCGACCAGCATCGTCATGTCGTCGACCGCAGCACTTGCCGGTAATGGGAACACATAGACAGCTTCAATTTTTTCTTTGGAAGGGTTTTCAAATTCCTGCGTCACGTTCACGCGCGCCAGAAAGCCACTGATGTCGGCTTTCACATCGGTGTGTTTGAGTGGGCAAACTCCTTTGGGTTCGCCTTTGTCATTGACGATCTGCAGCGCGCCGGCAGTTTCACCGCTCTTTGCAATGGCGGTTGGCGAAAACCTGTTCAGCGAAAGCAGCAAGACAACGCCTGCAGTGATCGATAACGTTGTCAGTAATCTGAAAACGAACTTTCGGGACATGAGGTCGACTCCTTAACAAATCGAGCTTGGTACTTTGTTCTTTGAACTTTGTTCTTTGCGTTTTGGACTTTGGTCTTTGGTCTTTGGTCTTAGACTCTGAATTAAGCCGAGGGTTCCCTTTTCTATGGTGATAGAACGCGAAAAGCCAGAGCGCTTGCAGATGAATGATTCATGGATGCTTCGGTCGATTACTTCGATGTCCAACATTTAGTCCAAAGCCCTTCACCTTCATCAGAGCGCGCCAGTCAACTTACTGGGATCGCGGGCGTCCCCGCCCGCATTTGCATATCGCCGCGCCGCCGCGCGTCCAATCTCTATCTTAACTTTCAAAAAAGCAGTTCGCGCTCAACGGCGGGCGGGACGCCCGCGATCCCAGTAAGTAAACTGGCGCGTTGCGGCGCAAGTGAAGGGCTGCTTCGTTCGCTGCCGATTTCTTTAATGTTCGCTGCAACTTTCTTTCTCAAGCCTTCGCTGCCGTTAACCTTCATCAGAGCGCGCCTGTCAACTTACTGGGACCGCGGGCGTCCCCGCCCGCATTTGCATATCGCCGCGCCGCCGCGCGTCCAATCTCTGTCTTAACTTTCAAAAAAGCAGTTCGCGCTCAACGGCGGGCGGGACGCCCGCGATCCCAGTAGTAAACTGGCGCGTTCCGGCGCAAGTGAAGGGCTGCTTCGTTCGCTGCCGATTTCTTTAATGTTCGCTGCAACTTTCTTTCTCAAGCCTTCGCTGCCCTTAACCTCCATCAGAGCGCGCCTGTCAACTTACTGGGACCGCGGGCGTCCCCGCCCGCATTTGCATATCGCCGCGCCGCCGCGCGTCCAATCTCTGTCTTAACTTTCAAAAAAAGCAGTTCGCGCTCAACGGCGGGCGGGACGCCCGCGATCCCAGTAAGTAAACTGGCGCGTTGCGGCGCAAGTGAAGGGCTGCTTCGTTCGCTGCCGATTTCTTTAATGTTCGCTGCAACTTTCTTTCTCGAGCCTTCCCTGCCCTTCACCTCCATCAGAGCGCGCCAGTCAACTTACTGGGACCGCGGGCGTCCCCGCCCGCATTTGCATATCGCCGCGCCGCCGTGCGTCCAATCTCTGTCTTAACTTTCAAAAAAAGCATTTCGCGCTCAACGGCGGGCGGGACGCCCGCGATCCCAGTAAGTAAACTGGCACGTTGCGGCGCAAGTGAGGGGCTCCTTCCTTTCGTTCGCTGCGGATTTCGTTCCTGTTCGGATCGGACTTTGGAATACGTCAGTACAAGTTAAAATTGTATTCAAGCTGCATCGAGACATTTACCGGATGACCGTCGCGCATTGCTGGTCGAAAGCGAATCTGTCGCGCCGCCGCGATCGCTCTTTCCGTCAGACCAAAGGGCAGCGTTGAGACCGCGCGAATGTTTGTCACCTCCCCAGTCCGTGCAAATACTACGCGCAAGATAACGCTGCCGCTGACTCCGCTCTTGCGAGCATCTTCGGTGTACTGCGGTTCCGGCTTCGCCAGCACGTGCGCGCGTTCCGTTACCTGTGCAGGTGAATAGTTGCGATCCGGATCAACTTCTACGCCGCTTCCCCGGCCGCCACCCGGTCCGCAGCAACCTGGACCATCGTTGCGGTTGCCTCCTATGTTGCCGCCGCTTCCCGGACCTACCCCTGTTCCCTCGCCATCCCCAACGCCCGTTCCGCGATTAGTTCCCATTCCGCCGTCTGTGCCCGGACCATTGGACGGAATCGCGGATTGCGATCGCGGGTCGCCGTACACCGGCATTGGCAAAGCCTGCCAAAGCGCGGGATCAATATTGGTGCCGGCGACCGGTAAGACAGCGCTGTGCGTCGGTGGAAATTTTGGAATAGGCGCGGGGATTTCCGAGGGCGGTGGAATCGCTCCAATCTGAGGCAGAACCCTATCGTGGTCACCACCGCTGCCGCCACCGGTCGACTTCTTTGGCTTAGGTCCCGAACCTTCTCCTTTGCCTGCGCGCATTCCCACTCGACCCTGAGAACCTGAGCCGTCACCTTCATCTTTATTCGCCGGTGTTTTGCCGGGCGGAAACTCAAGCATCTGGACGCGCTCTGGATCGAGTTGAGCCATCCGTGTCTTTTGCGATCGCTTGTCGAGCAATACGAGAATCAAAACCGCAGAGAACAAAACTAGAACTGCTGTCGACACTGCTGCGATTGCGTTGGGCCGCAGCAGCGACTCGCGCAATTTAAGAAGAACCCGCCTGACGAGTTTCCTACCACAATCAAGCGGATCGCGCTGCAACTCCGGCCAGGCTTGTTGTAGTTCGTGAATCAGAAAACGAGACTCTTTTGCGAGTCGATCTAACAGACTAGTGTTGTCGATGATCGTCAGGTGAAGTTCGCGTTGATCTGTTGACGTTGTTTGCGTCGTCAGCGGCGTCGCATCGGTCGGGCAAAAAGCGAATTGATCGTGAAACACTTCGTTACAGGCCGTGCATCTTTTCATCGAGACCTCCGGGCGTGGTGGAGTAATAGTGGGGGAGACGCAATGCCAGGAAATGAAGGCAGAGTCGCGCAACGAGATCAGTAGCACCCAGCGGTAGCTGGGTTAGCAGCAACCAAACGCGCCCGACTTACACTCTGATCTGTTATTACCAAAATTTGGGAAAAAGTTACGGTGGGGTGGAAAACTATTTTGGGGAAACCGATCAAGTTAGCTTACTGGACCGCGGGCGTCTCGCCCGCCGCTGAGCGCGAAGCGCGAACAAATTGCCCACGCGATCAAGCTTGATGTGAGAGCAAGGCGGGCGGGGACGCCCGCGGTCCCAGTAAGCTAACTTGCGACGCTCCGGCGAAAGCGAAGGTCGACGGCGCTTTTTAAGACAAAAAAATTGCACGTTTGACAGTGCGGAAAGGCCTACGTTAACTTACACAGCTTGCGGTAATCCTCCAGCAGTACACCGATGCGTCCCGTTCGTCTAGTGGCCTAGGACACCGCCCTTTCACGGCGGCGACACGGGTTCGACTCCCGTACGGGACGCCAAACTTGCATTACGCTGCGAAACCTCGCGCAAGTAACTGAAAGCTAAACAAGTTGGAGCGGTTCCAAACTTCTCTCCGTCAAACGAAAGACCTTCTGGAAACAGTACGCGTTGAAACCTCTGTTTCTGCTCAAGCGATCCTTCAACCCAGAAACGAGAAGCGTCAGAAATCACGTTAGTGGCAAAGCCGATCAAGCCTTCGATATCGATTTCCTCGACCCTTGCTTCATTCAACTCCATCTCGGCCAGCAACTGCTCTTCTCGCAGCTTGCTTAGTTGCTGTTGATAGGTTTCTTTGTCTATCCCTTGCTCGTAGACGTAGACAGCCGTCAGTCGTTCCTTGCGCTCCAAGACAGCGCTAACCTTCGCTCGTAAGGATCTGGCCTCTTGGGTGGCTTGCGCTTCCCGTCCCTTCCAAACGTCCAGCACAACTGCTTCAAATAATCTTAGGTACTCCGATCTTGGCTGTAGGGATCGCAGCAACTCAATGAAACTCTGCTCAATTCTGGACTTCTGGACATTGATTGACTTGCAGCCAGAATTCGCACACCGATAATATGCGTATCTCTTTGAGCGGCCCTTTGACCAACTCGCTGTTAAGGGACGCTGACACTCGCTGCACCTGACAAAATGTCGAAGCGGGAAATCAGGATGTTCGCTGCGATAGGGACTGAAAGTTGTCTTTCGTCCGGAGAGGACATATTGAACTCGCTGAAATGTTTCCAGATTAACAATCGGCTCGAATTCACCTTGATAATCGGCTCCCCATTTTGGAATGTTCACGCGACCTACATAAATCGGATTCGTCAGCATCCGGCTAAATGTTTGCTGGCTTACTTTTTTTCCTCGGTGAGTTCGAAGGCCTTGAGCAGTAACTTTCCTAAGCACCTGATTACGTTCGTAGTTACCTGTGGCGAACATTTCGAAAGCTGCTCGCACAAGAACGGATCTTTGCGGGTCTAGTTCCATTCGTGAGCGAGTCACGGTCGACACGAAGCGATAACCCAGAGGTGCAGGAAAGGGCCAGCGGCCTCTTTCAGCCGCCGCCTTCATGCCAGCAATTGTTCGTTCGGATCGTATGTCGTTGTCCAATTGGGCAACCGCTGAAAACATTGTCTCCATGAACTTGCCGGATGAGGTGTCATCTATCGGCTCTGTAACGGAACGCAATGAGACACCCAAGCTGAGGAGGAGAGTTTTGATTTGAGCGTGGTCAAGCGTGTGGCGAGAGAATCTGCTGAGGGAATAAACAACAACATAGTCAATTCTCTTTTGGTTCTGCCGACAATGTAGGAGCAACTTCTGAAACTCTGGACGCTTCGTTGTCTTGGCAGATTCACCCTCCTCTACGAACAAGCGATCAACAAGAAACCCGTTGCGCTCGCAATACTCGCGACAGTGTTTCTCTTGAGTCGCCAAGCTTAAGTTACTTACCTGCTCCTTGGTGGAGACCCTGCAATAAATAACCGCGCCAGGCATGGCTTAGTTTTTCCAATCCGCTAACGTCATAGCGATTGCCGCACGTTCCGCTTCGTCTCGCGTGGTTTTGGCATCAAACTCAAGAATAGCTGCCCGTTCTTCGATCTCGTCACGCTCATCAGCTCGGAACCACCTTAAGGCGTTATCATGCTTGCTTCCCAACGCACTCGCGTTATCCCCCTTTAGTAACCCCAACCGAGGCTCGCCTTGGGTCATTGTACGACTATCGATTAGAAGAGCGGCAAGAGAATAGAGCTGTTCGCGAATGACAGCAAGCTCATCATCCGTCTGGATGCGGGCACTCGGGTCAATGAGGTCGCGGCAGCGCCGAAGAGACAGCATGCCACGATAATCGAGGTATCAGTCTGCGCCGTCAACGAATCGATTTTCGTTGATTTCGGCGTTGGACTAGATATCCAATTTCAGTCCAACCATGCGAAATCGCGGCGTGCAAAAAACAGATAGTTCTAGTCCAACGTTGGTGTCAGAGCTGTTGGAATGCTTCACCCTTGCTTTCGTCTTCGGCCAGCAGGCGCTCGCCTTCTCTCACGAAATCGTAAAGCCTTGCCTTGGCGTAGCCGCTGGCAGATATTCGCTGTTGCCTTAGCTCCCTAATTTTTTCATTTGAGTCAGTTTTGAAGATTCCCGCGAGTCGTGCCGCATGCTCCAGTGCAAGAGCTGAGTAAGTCTTGCCGTGCTTTAGATTATCGAGCAGATCCGCTGGCGTCTCACGTCCGCTGTTCAAGTAGGAACGCCAATCGTACAAACCATCTGCGAAAACTCTGCTGGCTTTTTCCCAATGCGGCAAGACCTCGCGATACTTGAGAGCGAACTGCTTTTTGTCTTCAGCAGAAGGCACGTCGCTTCTCTTTCTTGAAAGCGCAAACAAGTTCCTTATGTACGCTTGTTGTTCCTTTAAGTATGCCGCTTGATCTTTTGCGATCCGTTTATGATCAAACTTCACAGTTTGACCCTTCTTACTGTAGTAGCGCTCAAGCCTTTGAACCTGCCTTTGCGCCCAATCATGGTAGACGCCAACGCTGAGATTGCCCATGAAATCCAACAATGTCGGATGGAGTCGATAGAGCATTGAGTGGAACATCCACTCCGCTCCCTCAGTGACAAACTCCTCCATGTCAGGCTCAGAGATTTTGTCACTCCAAAAGTCCTTCGCATACCGAAGAAAACCAAGCATCCCGCTCAAAGGATCATATACAGTTTCGGCGATCTTTATTCGATCCTCATCAAAAAATCGGAAGCCTAAAGCATAGTAATTCCCTGCAGCATCTCTGATCCTCAAGGCCATTAAACCTTCGGGCGGAAATTCGTCAACGCCCTCGGGGAAAACCATTTTCACCCCGTCCCTCGTTTCGGGAATCTGCAATTCACCGACGCACTTGTTAATGAGTTTTCTCGCGAGTTCTAATTCGGCCTCAGTAGGCGAGTTCGATTGATCGGTCGGGCTGTTCATCGCGGGACTTCAAGCGTTGGTTCTTTGTGTTTCTTCTTTGGCTCGCTCTATCGCATCTAAGAGACTTTGAAGATCAAACATGTCTCTAGTTCTGAGAGTGTAGTCGAGGATAGTTTTGGCCGCTTGAACCTCGGCTGAAACAAGTCCGCAAGTTAGGTTTCTGCGTAGGCAATTAACCGCCTCTGTACTAGCACCTTTCAACAGGCCCAACGCTTCAGAGAACACGTTGTCTTGCGCTTCTCTGTATTTTCTCCGGAAGTCGTCGCGCTGTAACCAACGCCAGAGGGTGCTTTCACTCACCCCAGCCGCCTTTGCGGCCTGAGGCATTGTCGGATGAGCCAACAGTGCCACAATGGCTGCATCCGCTTTCCGGCTGAGCTTGTCGCCATGGCCACGACCTCCCATGAGTGACTCTGTTTGGACTGGATTCCCTCTCATCTGGTTTCAATTGCCCTCATTTGAGGGACCGACTACTTTGATCGATACTTACTCGACTCACCTTATCTTCTTAGGCTGTCGGCAAACTCTGAGAAATCCTGTTTCACAGAGTCCGAGTATTCAAGGCCAATGAGACTATAGGTCTTCTGATGGAACAATGGATCGAACTTGTCTAGGGCCGTGATTTGCGCGACGAACGAATCCATTTCTTCCTTTACTTCAAGAGCAGCGTTGATCTGGAGATCCTGAAATTCGTTATAGTTGACATTTGCAAGAGTGCGAGGGCCTTCGTTAATAAGGTTCGCCTGAGCGTCCGGCACAAACTGCCCCAAGTACATGAGCCCTGCTACAAGGGTGCTGCGATCCTCCTCCTTAAGTGAGTCGTAATCGATCTGAAATGCAAGGGCAAGTTTGAACGCTTGCTTGATCCTCTCTTTCGAGCACGGAAGCAAGCTCTCCGGTATTGCAGTGCGCCCATCAGAGAGTCCATGTTCCAGCGCAGCGCCGTAGTGCTGGACGATTTCTTCTGCGAGTTTCGGAGTTAGTTGAGACTTGCGCTTGGCTTCGCCTTTGGCAATGTAGAAATAGGCAGAATAAGCAACTGCCCCAACAAAGGTGAATGCAATCGGCCAACTCTCATCCAAAAGCTGTGCGACGCCTTCGATTAAGACGTACAGGCCCAAAGTGAGTATTACTAACAAGCTGAGCGCGTTGACGACAGACGCGGCATTAAGCCACTTTCCACCCTTTTTCCAGCCAAGATCGATCAACCACTTGAATAGAGAACAGACAGCTCCGAGACCAGCAAGCGACAACAATATCCCTACCAACTCCATGATCAGACAGGTTCCTTACTGCAATGATCCTCAATATTCAAGCGTTTCAAGTATTGCACAAAATCAGCGTCCGCGTCTGATAATGACCAGTATGTAAAAGGATGGCTTAGTAAAATCAATAGCTTATGAGATTATGAAATGCTAGTTCGTGCCATCGGTGGGAAAGCACAAGATATTGTGGTCGCAACAGGGTTTTGCGGTCTATTTTTGTCCCACACTCTTGCATCGCTTAACGATAGAATCCAACCAATGAAGGTCTTGGAACGCAAGAGGATTGCTCTTAAACTTTGGCGAGATCGTCGCGCGCTCCGCCGGAACAGTAAGCACTGCTTAGGATTCTCACTCGCCCTCCAATTCTCCTACTCTCTCTTCAAGTCGCTCTAATTGATCGAACATCGAACTCCAGGGGTCTAATACAGCCTTGAAATCCGCGATTGTGCGCAGAACTAAGAAAAGAATCCAAGCCACCGATGTTACCACTAACCACCAAACTCGAAACTCTGGGGTAAAAGGGAGCGCAATGAGGACAACGAGACTTGCCGAACAAAAGCCGCTACTAATATCGTCGTAAAGCGACGCTTGGGGGCCTCTTTTGAGAAAGCTCGCTCGATGGAAGTAATCCCACCATCCACGCCATTCATAGTCGTTGCTGTCAGCAGCGGCTTTCTCCTTCAGCAACTTCCCGAAAAGCTCAAGTCGCTCTTGGGCCGGATGATTCTGAAGTGCCTTCACTTGCATTTCAAAAAGCTCGTACGGGATAGGATTAACGTTATCCGGCGCAGCTTTCCCCAAGTGTGTGGCAAGTAATGTCCTCCAGTTCTTGTTCTGCCACGGCTTAACCTCTGGGTCAGGCCGCACTGGCCGTGCGCGAATATAGCCGCCGATTGCGCCACCTATCGCGCCCATCAACGTACTTAACCCGAAATTCACGGTGTGGCCGATCAAGAGTGAGAAGAAAACACTAAGAATGAGCTTTGTGTTATATGTGAGTAATTGCGATTCCCAAACTCTGCCAACTAGTTCCGGCTTGTGGAGGGCAAACAATAGAAATATGACAGATCCCGGAATGAGGCTCGTCAGAACACCGGACAATCTATCGAGGGTCGTTTTCAGCCAGTCCATAATCTTCCGGAACATTTTATCAGGGAAACGTAAGAAGTTAGCACTCGCTTGTTGTACAGATAGGCTTCTTCTTTGGTCGGATTCTACATCACCAGAATTCCAGTCTGAATAGGTTCCAACCTGATGTGGGATCAGCTCACCTAGTTAGAAACCGCTTGGGCAAGGTAGACGGCGAAAGCTAGGCCGCAACTTGCCGCAGAGTTTCCATTTCCTTCAGCCAGTTAATAATCTGGTTCCAACTCGGAATGCTTTGGGACGCCAAAATTTCTGCCAAAGTGACAAGTGGTTAGGTCAGAACTCACTTCGTCGCCAACAACACTATCCCGAACACAATTGCGAAGGCCGCACCGCCTAGCACGGCAAAGAGAAGTTTTTTCGGAGTTTGAACAAGGAACGATTCGCCTGGATTTTCAGGGTTGTAGTGTACTTCGACTTCGTCAGGGAAACTCAGCGCCGTTTTTTCAGCCCATTGCTGAGAATTGTGTTGTGGTTGCTGAAGGCGTTCCGGACGAATCCGATCGTTCATGAATTCTCTGCCGTCGACTTCATAAACGTATCTGACCAGAGGAGCGTGACGGAAGGCTGGCGGGCCCGCGGCGTAGTCCGGCGTAAAAGTGCCGCGTTCGATTATCTTTCCTCTCGTGATCGGCCAACGATCGAGAGTTGAGAGATTTCTTAACTGCTTCAAGCTGGTCCATAGCAGGACCAGGCCTATCACCCAGGCAAACGCGATCGCCGCGATTCGTTCCATGATTCTTTTGAGAACCGCACTACCGGTCGATCACCAGCCTCGTGTTGGCCGGTGTTGCCGTAATCGAGATGCGGCTTGAATAAGGTGGATCTGAGTAGGCTTCGCACCAACCCTGAAACGTCACCGAGCCGTTTTTCAACTTCAATGTGGGCGCAGTAATTTTGCCGGCCCGACCCTTGGGTTCATCCTCTGGATTGAGGCTACCGGCATTGAACAGCCAGGCCACGCGCTTGAGAGCACTAACTGCGTCGAGCCCAGCGATGCTCAGAAATGCGTACCAGTCGCTGTTCTCTGCCTGCGTCACCGCGTGACCGGATCGATCCAGTCCAACTCTGTCCTGAAGTGGCGTCCAACTGCCCACTGGGCGATCACCGTGATAGAAAAACCCCCAATCACCAAGGCGCAGGGAGACATCTTCGTGAGGCTTGTCAGCGATCGGTTTTCCCTGCTTCTCCATCCACGCAACGTAACGCGCGGTATCTTCGGCCGGGGTTGGTTTCGGAGTTGGAGGTGGATCCTGCGCAGCGGCGAATTCGTGTGACAAAGATACAGAGGCTTTGCCGGTCTGAGATGAAACTCCCATTGCCAACAAAACAACTGACCCGATTCCAAGAATAACTCTGTTTGCTTGCATGCTGGTCCTAACGAAGTGTGACACGAAGTTTGAAACGCGAAAAGGCGTCTAAATCTTGCGCGAAGATCTTCACAGCGTAATCGCCTGAAACCTTCAGGGTGCCTGACCAGCGTGTTACGCCAACCGCATCTTTCACGAATTCAATCCTGGACGCCGCCGGAGAAGGTTTAACGAGAGTGAATACGGCCAAATGATTATCCGAGCTGATCTCCATCCTGAGAAAGTTCCCTGCCAGCGCGCGTAAAGTAAGAGTTTGAGACGCCGCAGACTGCCGCTCGGGAGACTTCGGTCGCGCGATTGTCCCTATAACGACGGCGGTGTTCGTGCCGGATTTGAACTCTATCGGATAGATCGGCCTGGTACCGGCACTGATCTGCGCTGAACTAACAGAGCATGCGAGAGACAAAGCAGTAATTGCCAGGACCGCAATGCTAAATCGTCTCATCGATCTCTCCTCCGTCGGCTAACCTATTATCGCGACACTGCCACCAGACGAAAGCCAATGTCTTTCCAACGATAGTCGGGTGCAGCCTCGCTGCGTTGGGCAGAGCGGAGGTGCTTGTCATCCAGGCGCCACGAACCGCCACGTTGCATGCGATTGGTTGAGACTGCCTTCTCTCTTGCTGACCCGTCGGTCGGGGCGCCATCGTAGTTGTTAGTTTCGACGTCCGACACCCACTCCGATACATTCCCTTGCATGTCGTACAAGCCCCAGGCGTTCGCCTGCTTCTGTCCCACTGGATGAGTCTTAAAGGTCGCATTCGAAGTGAACCAGGCCATCGAGTTTGGATCGCCAGCGTAATCGCCAGTCGTCCCGGCACGGCAAGCGTATTCCCACTCGGCTTCACTCGGTAAGCGGTATTGGTAACCGTCGTTCTGCGCGTTCAACTTCTTGATGAACTCCTGCGCGTCATCCCATGAGACCTGCTCCACCGGGCAGTTCTCACCGCAGCTGCTAAAGTTTGCAGGATTACTGCCCATCACTTTTTGCCACTGAGCCTGCGTCACTTCATAGCGGCCGAGGTAGAAGCCGCTCGCGAATGTCACTTGATGAACGGGCTGCTCGTTTGGATCGCCGTTGGCTGATCCCATCTGAAAACTGCCGGCCGGGATAAAGGCAAACTCCATCCCGCTGCTGTTCTTCACAGTTGTTTCAGTACCGGGCTTTGCGCTTTTCTTATTGCATGCGCCCACACCGGTCAGCCCGACGAGCAACGCAAACCCAATAGCTAAACGAATCCATGATTTCTGTGCCTGCATCTTTGTCATTCCTTTGAAGTGGGGCCTCGCCCTTTCAAGCGGTGGGCCTTTGATTGCCGCTTTCAATCACCGATTTCGGATTGCGTTTGCTGAGAGGAATCGGCATTCAGCAATCACAAATCGAAAATCCGAGGGCTATGGGCAGCCGAAGATTTCGTCGCTCACGCTCGAGCGATAAATCTCGGTGTTGTATCTGCCGCCGCCTGCGTAATCCTGCTTGATGCGCGCTGAGACAACGCGGCAGAAAGGGTGATCGTCGTTCGGGTCGCGGAAGTAGACTTTCATCGTCTTATATCGATAGCTCGGCAGGTTGTCGCTGTCCCTCTGGATTTCCCAGCCGGCTGTGTCAGTGCCGATGCGGAAAATCTTGAGCGTCGCAGGATTTTTGAGCGCGCCCATTAAGAGTTTTTCGCCGGCAGGATCACGAAAGCGATAGCTCCCTGGCGAGGGTTTATAAGTTGGGATCTTCTTTGCGGCAATGGCTGCCAGCTTGTCCCACTCAGTGTCGAACTCGGCGCGGGATGACGGATCTTTGAGCCACTTCGCAGCCCATTCTTCGCGCGCTCGCCGCGACACGGCGTAGAGCAATTGCTCGCTCGGCTCGCCGGCGCTGACGAGATACAGGACATCTGCCGGTGAATATCTTTCGGCTTCTTCCTGCGCCTTCTTGATGTCGCTAAGAAAGACCGGGAGACGAAAATCCGGCTTTGCGTCTTCGACTCCAACTGCGCACTTCAAATAGTCGCCGCGCTGAGAGGCAATTTCCGAAACGATTGCCGGGTTGGATAGATACTCAAGAAAGGTGTTCGCCGCGGCGCCGTCGAGTTTGGTTTTCAACTCACTGTCGAGTTCCGTCAACTTCGGCAGCTCTGCTTGTAGTGTCTGCTGCGCGTCCTGCGCATTGCTGAAATTGCGCGCGCCGAAAGCGTTATATCCTTCTTCGGTCACTTGCTTCTCTTCCAGGTTATGTTTCTTGCCATAACACGGAAGGTAAGGCGTCACGAAGTGTTTGTAGTCGTACATGATTTCGGTGAACGCCTGATAATTGAAATACGGATAGACAGAATTGGCGCTGTACCACTCGACGGAGTCGGGCGATTTGAGTTCGGCGACTTTGTACGCGCCGCCTGATTTGCCGGCTATCCTGACGACCTTTACATCTCTGAAACGATCGACGGCAACCGCTTGATCGCCGACGTTCAGATTGGCGTTGTAATCGGCCGGCGCATTCGGATTGGTCTGAACGTCACCTTGGGGAGTGCTGGAATTTGCGTCCGGGGCTCCGTTGTTGCCTGTATTCGTATTCGGCCGGTCGGCACGTTTAGGCTTCGGGATGGAGATGCCGCCGATGTTGATTTGGCCAGTGATTTGGTGCGATATGCAGAGCAGGACTGCGACGAGCAGGCAAAGATTGCGGACAGTTTGTTTCGTTAGATTCAAACCTGGCATGCTGGTTCCCCTTTCCCGAGCCGCTTCAGATCGGTCGGTTCACCTTGATGAGACGTTTTGGAAAAAACATTTCAGGGCGTAACTTCAAACTGAACTTCGGTAGTGCCAGTTTGGTTTCATTCACAGCATTGGCTTCAGCGCGATGACCACCCTCAGCTCCGATTTGAGTGGCCGTTTCAACGGGCTTCTTTCTCCGCGAAACCGTTGAAACGGCGTTAACATACCTGACGCATCATGCGCCGATGAGTTGGTGAATTGTTTTGCCGTGAAGCGGCGGAAAGAAGGTAGCCAGACGTGAAACGTCTGGAAGGAAGTATGGTTAATATTCAATTGCGCGTCGAAGATGCGCTCAGAGTCCGGGCGCACCTCCAGCGCGCGATCCAACAACTGACATTTGATCCAGAGGTTTCACCTCTGGCTACCTTCTTAGGCGTCTTCGACGCCTTTGTTGATTCGCTAAGCACGGTGTGAATGAGACACACCAGGAACCAAACAGACCACGAGGTTCGACCCCGGCAATGATCTCCACTACTCCCAAACAAAATCGCAACGCCGAGTTGGCAGAACAAACGTTTCGGCGCTTGCTGGCCTGGCTCGATCAGGGAGTCAACTCGAATGGTCAGAACTACCTCGCCATCAGGGAACGCTTGCTCCGTTATTTTGATCGAAAAAATTGTTTGCAGGCTGATGAGCTTGCCGACGAAACGCTGAATCGGGTTGCGCGCAGACTTGATGAGGAGGGCGGCAATATTGAAACGGAAACTCCCGCCAAGTACTGCTATATCGTGGCCCGGTTTGTTTTCATGGAATATCTGAGAACAAACGAGAAGGAGATCTCCGCGCTTGATAACATTGGTCGCCAGACAAACGCGATTTCGTCCGCGGATCGCGAGCGGAAGGAGAAGCTATTGGAATGCCTCGATCGCTGCTCGGCTAAACTTGAAGCATCGCAACGCGAACTTATTCTTGGCTACTACTCAGGTGAGCAACGCTTGAAGATCGAGAATCGCCGTTCGCTGGCACAAACTCTGAAGATTACCGTGAATGCTCTAAGTATTCGGGCTTGTCGCATACGCGACAAACTAGAAAACTGCGTGAAGGAATGCGCGAACCATTAATGAAATACTTTCGACCATCTGCCTTACAAAGTTGGAGCAGCGAGCGGGACGCTGCGGCCCTCAGAGTGTGTTTGTGATGAGTAACTCGACCGATCAAAATCAGGTTATCACCGAGTATCTGCTCGGCAGTTTGCCTGAGGACGAAAGCGAACGCCTGGACGAACTAAGCGTTAGCAGCCAGGAGTTTGCTGATGTCCTAAGCGCGAACGAAAAGGACCTGATCGACGCCTACGTGCAGGGCGAGCTTTCCGGAACCATGTTGACGCGATTTGAGTCTCACTATCTGGCTTCACCGGTTAGACGAGAGCGGGTCGAGTTTGCCGCAGCGTTTCAAGTGTTCACCAGGACGCAAAGCGGCGATCTTGATTCAATGCGCGCATCGGCCGATCTCGATAGGAAGCGCCAAAGCGGCTGGTTTTCAACGCAAAGAATCTTCGGCGGACAGTTCCCTGCCCTGCAATGGGGTCTCGCCGTAGCGACGGTTGTCCTCCTCGCCGGCGGCGCGTTCCTACTGGTGCAAACTGCACGTCTGCGCCAGCAAATGGCCATCGAACAGGTGCGTCGTGATGAACTGCAGCAACGTGAAATGCAATTGCAGAAGGAACTCGACCAGCAGCGAGCCAATAACAGTGCGATTGAGCAAGAGCTGGACCAAGTGCGTGAGGAACGAGCGCGCCTGGAAGATGAACTGAAAAAGTCAGGCCAACTACCGCTAAGCGGAACTGCCATTGCCTCATTTGTTCTGACACCACAATTGCGCGGCGCCGGGCAATTCCAATCAGTCTCAATTCCCGGCAACAGCGAGCGCGTGAAAATGCAGTTGAAGCTTGAGCCAAACGATTATCAAACCTTCGCGGTTGTCTTGATCAATCAGTCGAGTCGTCAAGAGCTTTGGCGCAGGGGCAAACTCAAAGCCAGCGCGAAGGGCGACGATAGAGCTCTCCATGTCATTCTCCCAGCCGCCCTACTCCAGCCGCAAAGCTATGCCCTGCGAGTCTCCGGCATTTCCGCAAATGGCCAATCCGAAGTTCTCAGTGACTATCCATTTAAAGTTGTGAAATACTAAGCACCCCAGCCTGACAACCAGCGCAAGGAGGGTGGCCGGTATTTTTCCACGAACACTCAGACGTGTTGTAAGAAGATCGCCTCAATCAAGTCTGGGATGGCTTCTGCTCTTATCGGTTTCATTCTTATTTCAACTGGCCCTACCTGCCAATGTTCCCGGCCAAACGAATAATGACGACAAACGGAAGCCAGCTGAAGTAGCCGCCACGCTGGAATTGGGAAAACCCATCGAGCGTGAAATTCGCGGTGGGGAAAGGCAAACCTACGCGGTATCACTACTGGCCGGGCAGTATCTTAAGGTCGTGGTGAAGGCTACCGACATCAACCTTGGCGTTGAGTTGCATTTGCCCGATGATGAACTCGTCCCCTTCTTCGAACCGTTTGGCGCCCAACCTCAGGAGTCTGTGATTTGGGTGGCAGGAACGACGGGTATTTATCGGCCCACGGTATTTGCGGCCACGCGCGCATCTCTCGGCAAATATGAAATACAGATAACGGAACTGCGTCCGTCGACTGAAGACGATCGCGCACTTCAGCAGGCGCGGGAACTGTTCACTGAGTATGGGCGGCTCAATCGAGCGAGCAAAACGCTCGAGGCGCGTACACCGTTGACGCAGGCTCTTGAGATTCGGGAGCGAGTCCTCGGTGAAAATGACCTCCTGGTCGCAGAGACCCTGGGGTTTCTGGCTAACAGCTACTCCGTTGCAGGTGACTATGGCAGCGCGGAGCCACTGTTGATTCGCGCGCAAAAGATTTTTGAAAAATTGCTGGGGCCAGACCATCCACGTGTGGCGCGAGTGCTGCTTGAGATCGCCGGGTTGTATCAGAAAAAAGGAGACGATCTGAAGGCCGAAGAAATGGATCTGAAAGCACTCGAGATCTATGAGCGTGCACACCTGTCAGATGACGCTGTCGTCGGTAGCATTCTGGAAGACCTGGGAGAGTTTCAATACGCACGAGGCGATTACGAAAACGCAGAGAAGTATTACGAGCGCTCGTGGGCGATCTGGGAAAAAATGCTGGGACCAGATCATTTTCATCTGGCGATTTTTTATACTCACCTGGGGCGTGTTGCGTACGCAGCAGGAGACTACTCAAAGGCCGAGACTCAATTTCAGCGTGCCTTGAAGGTGGCAGAGAATGCTCTCGGGCTGGATCACACAAGCGTCACCGGATATCGGAACGACCTCGCGATGGTCTATTGCACAGTCGGGAAATACGCGACCGGGGAAGCGCTCTACCGCCAATCGCTGGCCGTGCATGAGCAGAAAGCCGCGATGGGGAATCCCGCGGTCCAGGAAACTCTGCTTGGCCTGTCGCGTTGCTCTGCCGCCCAATCCCACACCGCAGACGCGGTGAAATACCAATCCCAGGCAAGCGAGCTCGAAGAGCGATATGTTTCTCTAAACCTGGCCACTGGTTCAGAGCGCGAGAAACTGGCGTTTCTCGACAATCTGAACTCCCGCCTGTCTCGAACCATCTCTTTGCATGTTTGGACCGCGCCCGACGACGCCGCTGCGCGCAATCTAGCGGTGACCGGCATCCTGCGCCGCAAAGGTCGAGTTCAGGACGCG
Source organism: Pyrinomonadaceae bacterium (assembly GCA_035472495.1). Taxonomy (GTDB): domain Bacteria; phylum Acidobacteriota; class Blastocatellia; order Pyrinomonadales; family Pyrinomonadaceae; genus PSRF01. Next base: position 881,114 of record DATIPD010000016.1, read on the forward strand.
ATGTCAGCCGGCCTTGCAGCTTTACGAAGCCGCTTCAACCCGGACGATCAGAAACTCTTTGACCAGTTGAATCAAACCACAGCGGAGTTAGCGCGCGTTGTCTTGAGCGGGCCCCAGGAAAAGACGGCGACCGAACGCGAGCAAAGGATCCAAGCGCTTGACGCGCAGCAAGAGGATCTCGAAGAGCAGATTGGGCAACGCAGTGCCGGCTTCTATCAGCAGACAGCGCCGGTGACTCTGGCGGCCGTAAGATCCGATATTCCCGCCGGAGCCGCGCTCATTGAGTTCGCAATTTATCGACCTTTTGATCCAAAAAGTCCGGAGAGTCACAAGGCTTATGGCGAACCGCGCTATGTTGCTTACGTAGTTCGAACAGACGGTGAGGTGCGCTGGTCCGAGCTTGGCTCGGCCAAAGAGATTGACGCTCAGGTGGCACAAATGCGCGCGGCTCTTCGCGATCCCGAGCGGAAAGATATTCAACATCTAGCTCGCGAGCTTGACGCCAGAGTAATGCAGCCGCTACGCCCCTTGCTTGGTGATGCGACCCAACTGCTTGTCTCGCCTGACGGTGAATTGAATCTGGTTCCGTTTGCGGCATTGGTCGACGAGCAGGGTCGCTACCTGATTCAGCGCTATTCATTTGCTTACCTCACCAGCGGTCGGGATCTTCTGCGCCTGCAGGTCGCGCGTGAAAGCAAAAGCGGTCCGCTCATAATTGCCAACCCAACCTTCGGCGAGCAGTCAGAGTTGCAGGCCATCGCGGTAGCTACGAATAGCAAACATTTACAACGCAATACCAAAGGTCGAAGTTTTACTACTGCGCGTTCCTTGAACGACATTTATTTCGCGCCCCTCGCTGCAACTGACAGCGAGGCCCGATCAATTCAAGCGCTTTTTCCTGACGCGAGAGTCTTGACCGGGCCGAACGCCACCGAGACGGCAGTAAAGTTGGTTACGGCGCCGCGCCTGCTTCATCTCGCAACACACGGTTTCTTCCTATCAGAAACGCCTGCGGTAGCGGGCGGACCCGCCGCCTCGACCAACGGTCCGGTGAGCCCAGGCACGAAGATTGAGAACCCGCTGCTTCGTTCTGGTTTAGCTTTCGCTGGAGCAAATCTGCCGAGCAGCAATGGTGACGACGGCATTCTCACCGCACTGGAAGCGTCAGGCTTAAATCTGTGGGGCACAAAACTGGTGGTGCTGTCTGCGTGTGATACTGGGGTCGGTGAAGTGCGCACCGGTGAGGGTGTCTACGGCTTGCGCCGCGCATTCACCTTGGCCGGGGCTGAGTCTTTGGTGATGAGCTTGTGGCCGATCAGCGACTTCACCACGCGCTCGTTGATGACTAGTTATTACCAAAACCTAAAACAAGGGATGGGCCGCGGCGAAGCGTTAAGAAGAGTGCAGCTCGAGATGCTCAAGAAGAACCCCAAACTTCATCCTTTCTACTGGGCCAACTTCATTCAGTCTGGCGACTGGGGGAACCTCGAAGGCAGGCGCTGAGTAATCGAAAATGAATAACGCTGCAAGCGGCAAATTCCAGCGACCAACGCGCGGATACTTCAGCGCCTGCTCACCAGGTCCAAGGATCTAGCGATTACCGGCGCCGCGCCCACACGTCGCCACTGACGCAGGTGATGAAACCCTGGGGGTGGGAGCACGACCAATAAAGCCTGTTGGCATCGTATCCCGGATCGTTGTCAGCGATGTGAATGATCGAGAGAACTGCGCCACCGTTTGGCAAGGTCATAAACGCGACAAACTGATATTTGTAAACTGTGCCTCTGCTCTCACCAGCGGTGAACTTGACGATGATGTACCCGCCAGACAGGGTAACGGTGCCGCTATCCATCTCGCGGACCGTATGATTGCCGGTACGTCCCTGAAATCTATGCTCAAAGGTGCCGTCGGGCTTGATCGTATAGTTCTCTGTGAAAAACGTCGTATCCGTTCCCGAATAATTGCCGCTGCTTGAGTCAACGTAAGTTGTCACGCTAGCCCCACCGTTGTCCCAGGTACCCACAAGATCTGCCATCGTGATCGACTCTTTCAACAGACCGGCCAGGGGTTTCTGTGGTTGCACATACGGCTTGTCCGGAAATGGATCGATTTGAGTAGTCTGACTCGGATTGCTTTGCACCCGCGGCGCTGTTTGCGCCGACGGTTTGGTCTTATCCAATTTGATCCCCTCGATCAATGCGCTTGCCTGGGCCAAATATGATTCGTCGCTAAAGATGACGAGAATGCTCGTGGTCTTATCGAAGCCGCTAAAAACAGTCAAAAGCGCGGCCGCTTTGACCCCTCCTTCCAATTCAATTTGCGCAGCGCCGACAGTAGCTTGCCAACCTTCCGCATTAGTTTGAGTTTGCGTTTTTGGATTTGCATCAGCTTTAAATGGAATGACAACCGCCCGATTCCACTCGTTGACAAAATCTTTCCGGATGCTGCCGGCGCTCGCACTGCTCGCATAAACAGTCAGGACACAAAACGCGTTCGTCGTTTTATTAACATCAGTGTAGACGACCGCGCCTTCTTTCACTGTTTTAGCCCAACCTGGTGGCGGCGTGTATTTAACGATGCCCAGCGTTTCCGTTTGACTAAAGATCGGCTGGGCCGCGAACGAGAACAAAGCTTGCGCAATGAACAAAGCGAAAATGATTTTAGAAGCTTTCATGATTCTGCCGCCCTTACTTCATTTGCGAATAACTATACGAATTTGGAAACGCGAGTACGTAATCAAAACCCCCGTCGCGATTTGTTTGCTGGTCAGGGTGCAAAATCAACGCATACTCCCCTATCCCTTCAAAGTAATGAATTGTCCAACGGTAGGTGACCGTTTCCAGAGGATTGTTTTTCAGACCGCCGCTATTAGAATTCGTTTGACTCTTCCGCGGCGTGATCGTGATCGAGTCGCCGTTCACGCTGTAAACGCCTGATTCCTGAGTGGTGATGTGAAAAGAACCCGCCGAGCCAACTAATCCTGAATAACCGCTGTAGACAAAACTGTAAGTTCCGTCCGCTTTGAATTGATAAAACTTTTGGGTGGCATTGCTTGCATAAGTAACAAAGTTGCCAGAAACCATATCGGCTGCAGTTCCAGTTCCCCATTTTCCGACGAGTGTGGGCGCCCCGGGTGAATTAGCGACCGGTGAGTTTGCTGGCGCCTGAGTCTGCGCCGCAATCGGTGTCTGGTCGAGTTTGATGGTGTCCATGAATGTGGCCAGCGGCTTGAGGTAGGTATTACTATTGAGGATGGCGAGAATACTGGTGGTCTTGCCGAACCCGCTGAAAACGAAAAGAGCCGCTAGGGATTTGATGCCATCAATTTCAATTGGCGCATTCGCTGAAATCATGGTCCAACCGTCTTTGGTCTCCGTTTCCGTTTTTGGATTGGCCTCGGCTTGATGTGGGGTGACGACAAAGTTTTTCCATTCAGCAGCAAAATCTTTTTCGACATTTCCCGAGCTTGCCGTACCCGAGTGAATGGTCAGGACACAAAACGTGTTGTTGGTCTTATCAGCAGCAACATAGATCACCGCGTCTTTTTTGGTTGTCTTAGTCCAACCTTTCGGCGGCGTGTAGCGAACCATGTCCAGCGTTTCCGTTTGGCAAAAAATCGTCTGCGGAAGGGACAGACATAAGACTTGTGCGACGAATAAACCGAGTATGATTTTGGATACTTTCATGATCTTCCTCTTTTGAACGTTTCTGTTTTGAAGCACTCGACGCAGCCGCCCTTTTCAAGGATCGGATCACGTCGTCTCTAAGAACGAGCCCTGTCATCTAAAGTCCGAGAAACTTGAAGACCTCGCGCGCCCAAAAACTCCGGCGCTCGTTGTCGAGCGAGTGGCCGGTCTTGTCCATAAAGATCGCCTTGCCCGGAGTCTGCGTCATGAGTGGCGCGGTATTCATTGTCGCCGGACAAATGTCGTTGAAAGCAACATGGTCCTCAAGACCGCAACCCAGCAACATCGGTTTTATGTTCGACTTAAAACGCGGCTGGTTTGTCATCGGGTCTTTGGTTTGATGACTGAAGATGAGTTGCTCTGCGCCCAGACGCCAGTGCCAGGCATTGAAGAACGGATCATAGGTTTCCTGTCGATCGAGCCGCGCTGCCGCTACTGAAGATTTCTTGCAGGGATAATAGTCGCTGGTCCAGCTATCGGATTGGGCCATCGGAATAATCAACTCCACAATGGGTTTGTCCCAGCTGCCAAAGAAAGCAGCACGGTCGCCGTCACCTGGAGAATTTCTTGCCTTGTTTGCGCCTTCCCAGGCTTTGCGCACGGCGAGCCGCGCTAAAGGATCAGGACTGAGACCAAGTGAATCCCAGATCGAAGCCGGAGACCAAACGACAAACTTCGGCAGCCAGGGAACGCCGGGCCGGCGACCGAGCCTGAGTGTCATGTTGCCGCCGAGACTGCCGCCCATGACCGCTTTGATGTTGTTCTTATTGATGTATGTTTTTTGGTGAAGGGTCTCAGCGAAGTCGACGATGAAGTTTTCGATGAAATCCAGAATCGGAGTCTTACCAGTCGCCGCAAAATCGGTAGCCGGAACGGCATAGGGCCTCCCGAGATCGGTTAACGGCGAGATCCGTTCAAAGTCGATATTTTCAGTGTAGCCTGAGGTTGGCAGATCGACGCTGAGCACTACGAGGTTCTTCCCGCTGTTGGGGTTCGCCGTTTGCGACTGGGCGATCACATATCGAGCTCGCACCTTGATGGTCCCCTCACCTCGCGGGGCCTCGACAATCACGTCGACGTTGTATTGCGGGTAGTCGCTTGACGGAGCATTCACGGGACGCCACGGCGAATCGTCCTCGCCCGAAACGGCAATCCAACCCAGCGCTTTTCTTTCGTTAGTTTTCCGCGTCTTCTCCGCGGGCGTGTCGCCGCGTTGGCCAGTGCGCAGAAAGTTTGCGACTTGATAGGCGCGATCAAGCGCCTGGCGACAACCATCCCGAACATTGGGATTCATCGTTTGGCAGAAGGCTTCGCCCGGTGTCGGCGCTTTACTAAACTTCGCGAACGCTCGGTGACCAGTAACACTGAGATCCGCGAACGCGTTTCCAAGTCGCGTGTCGCCGGCGGCGAATTGGTTGGCCGCCACGCGGAGACTCTGCAAAGGATCAGCGTCGGCCGCTGCCTTTCTCAAATCAGATCGCAGGCGACCTTCATTCATACCGATGTTACGTCCAGCCGGAAGGTTAATGGTCGTGCCAGGCGGCGGCGGTGAATCGAGCAGCACCGGCGGAATGAGTGGCTCGTAATAGAGTGTTTCCGGCTGGCCATTAACTGAATCAAAAGGAACGACTCCTGTCCGCGCTCCCTGCGAAAAATTGTCAGGGTGATCACATTCTTCGGGACATCCTTCGCCGGGGTTGGCGCACTCCGTGAAGTGGACCGTGGAATAATTTGTCGCGATGGTTGGGCCACCTACTACTTGCGCAGGAGTGGGAGCAACGGTCAAATTCGTAAGCGCCATGTGTATGTCGTTGATAACGTCGGTAATCAACTTCGCAATGTCTACTCCGGCTTTGCAACCCTCGAAACAGACTCCGGGACTGCGCTCCGGATGCAGCAGGTCCACGCCCTGGTTTCCACCGCACTCCATGGTGCAGTGAACATGCTTTGTGTGACGTTCCTGATGTTTCGCACACTCGAAGCAGTCAACGGGAATCGCTCGCTTGAGTTGCATTTCGAAATCCGTGGCATCGCCACGATTTGCCTGAGCTTGCAACACGGCAAAGGTCGACGTTCGCAGCGCGAGCGAACACGGATTGCCCGCCACGCAAGTAACAGTGTCCCTGGTCTCTAAACCAACGATGGTTGCAAGGTTCGACAAACTTGGGTCCAGATGTCGGCCAATCATGTCCATCTGGGTTTCATAACGCTCGAGGATGCAGCCTTCGTATTTACTCAAAATGCGTTTCAAGCCGGCGATGGTTTGCGGGTTAGGAGACTGCGGCGTACTCGCTGGTGTCGGATCCGGCGAAGGCGGATGTGCTTTGAGTTCGAACAAGGCTTTCGTGATGTCGTCGGCCTCTTCGGCGCGCGAGTCCATGCCGTGGATGAAAAGCAGGATGTCGGAGTTCGCCGGAATCGAGGGTGTCGGCTCCGGATGCAGCACCCAATCATGCATCGCCGGCCCGGTCGTCTTGCCAGGCGCAATCGTGGTTATTGGCGTAACCGAGATTGGGCTCGGAGTTGGAACCGGTGTGGGAGTGGGCGCCGCAGTTGGAATTGGAGTAAGCGTCGGTACTGCTGTCGGGATCGGACTCGCATTAGAAGCGACTGCGCCGCCTGGTGAAAGAACTACATTGAAAGCGGAGCCCGAAGGAACGGGCGTACCGTTGACGTTGGCTATGAACCATTTTGCTGCCGCCGCGTCGTATGCAACTTTGTATTCTTCCCTGTCAAATATTGCGCTATGCGACGGAGGGTTCACTGGGAAGACCTTAACCTGGGCGGCGGCGTTTGAGTTGAGACCTGCATGATCGATGTATGAAACATCGGTTATGTGAACTCGCTGGGGCACAAGAAAGAGAAATCGATCAGACGCCGGACCGGAGTAATACTCAATCTTGAATTTCGCGCCGACGTTCATTTGCACGGCATCGAGATTAAAGACGCTCCACTTGTTGAGGTACATGTAGTAGGCGCCGATCGGATGCGGGTTGAGGTTCCCGCCGTTCACCATAATCGGCGTGATCAAAACGATCGCGATGGGGTTGCCGTTAAGCTCGGGAATATCGATGACCGAACAAGTTGTGTTGCAGTTCCGGCTCTGAGCGGTGACTGTGTGAATGATCTGTTGTTGCGCAGACACTGCTGTTGCGGTCAAGAGCAGCAGGATGGCTGACACTAAAACGGCTTTTGGCGTTGTCATGTTGATCCTCGCGGGCGACAGAACGTTTCCGTGAACTCGCCGGGCAGGTTCCCTCGGCATCCGCGCCACTTGTCACCGTCAACGTGTTAGACGCTTTGACGACCGCAGGTCGCGCCAGCATCAGCGCCGGACCGACCAAGCTCAATCCAAACATGAGGAAAACAGCGACTGCGCGGTAAGCTTTCGCTCTAATGTTGTTCGGTTCATCCTTGTGCACCTGGTTCTCGAAATCTTTTCCCTGTCCATTACGCGCAAGGCATGTAAGAATTCAGTCAATCGATCGGAATAATGTTTTCAGGCGGAAATCATGGAAACTTCGACCGGTGAATTGACCCGCCTGCTCCACGATTTGAGCGGCGGCAATCGTGAGGCCCTGGACAAACTTCTGCCGCTTGTCTATAACGAGCTTCGCCGGCTAGCGCACAGCTATCTCAGCCACGAACGCCCCGATCACACGTTGCAGACCACCGCGCTGGTTCACGAAGCCTATCTCAAGTTGATTGACCAACGATCAGTAAACTGGCAAAACCGCGCCCAGTTCTTCGCTATTTCCGCACAGGCGATGCGCCGGATTCTGCTGGACAACGCACGACGACACACCGCGGCCAAACGTGGTAGCGGCGGCAAGGTCTCGCTCGAAGATGTCGCAAATCTTTCGGGTGACACAGCCAACGAATCTTTGATTGAACTCGACATCGCCCTACAAGAGTTGGCAACTCTTGATGCCGAGCAAAGCAAGATTGTCGAACTGAGGTACTTTGGCGGTTTGACGATCGAGGAAACGGCGGAAGTCCTAAACATCTCGTCTTCGTCGGTTCAGCGCGACTGGACGATGGCTCGAGCCTGGCTCTACAAAGCCATCAACGGACCATCCGGCGACGCAGTTGACTCGAAGCGATAACTTTTCACGCGTAGTGAGTACGCACCGGTCTGCTGTATCCGAGTGAGGTTGATCTCCTGTCCCCACAATCGTTATGGATTCCACCTGGACTGAAGTTAAGAGACTTTTCTCTGCCGCGCTGGAGCTTGACGAGAAGGAACGCGCGTCGTTCCTCAAGGTAGCGTGTCCGGCAAACGATGCGGTGCGCGCCGAAGTATTCGCTCTCCTCTCGGCGCACAAATCCGCCAGTGGCTTCATCGACTCACCCGCGCTGGTCGACCTCGGCATGATGTCGGAAGACGATCTGAATAACGAGTCTGCCGTTGTGGGTAAACGCATCGGACCTTACGAGATTGTTCGCGAACTTGGCCACGGCGGAATGGGAACGGTCTACCTGGCGGTACGAGCTGACGATCAATATCGCAAGCAGGTTGCGATCAAAGTGGTCAACCGTGGCATGGACACGGACCTCATCCTGCGTCGCTTCACGATGGAACGCCAGATCCTCGCGAACCTGGAACATACCAACATCGCGCGGCTGCTGGAAGGTGGCTCTACTGACGATGGCCTGCCCTACTTCGTGATGGAATACATCGAAGGTCAGCCGATTAATCGCTACTGCGACGCCCAACTACTGTCAACACGAGAGCGCCTGGAATTGTTTCGTCAGGTTTGCTCGGCACTCCATTACGCACATCAGAACCTGGTCGTCCACCGCGACATCAAACCAAGCAACATTCTGGTTACGTCCGAAGGCGTTCCGAAATTACTCGACTTCGGTATTGCGAAGCTTTTGAGTCCCGGCTGGGACGCTGACGCCGGCGAGATTACGGCCAGCATGGTGCAATTGATGACGCCCGAGTATGCCAGTCCGGAACAGTTGCGCGGATTGACCATCACTACTTCCAGCGATGTTTATAGTCTCGGTATCGTCTTGTATGAATTACTGAGCGGACGTCATCCGTTTCGTCTCGCCAGTCGTCAGGCCCGGGAAGTAGCCAGCGTCGTTCTGCAGTCGGAGCCTAAAAGACCCAGCGATGCGATTGCGGATTTCGAATCACGAATCTCAGAATCACGAGACGAAGGAAATGTCACTTCCAGGCAGCCGCCTGGTCTCCCGACTAATCCGAAAGCCGCACTCCGAAATCCGAAATCGTTGCGCGGAGACATTGACAACATTGTCCTCAAGGCGCTGCGCAAGGAACCGCCTCGTCGTTATGCTTCGGTGCAGGAGTTTTCTGAAGATATTCGGCGGCATCTGGACGGTCTGCCGGTGCTGGCCAGTCCCGACACGTTTGGTTATCGCGCCGGCAAGTTCGTGCAGAGAAATAAAGTTGCGGTGTTGGCAGCGTCAGTCGTAGTCATAACGCTAATCTCGGCGACTGCCATTACTGCCTGGCAGGCGCGCGTGGCGCGACAGGAACGCGCTAAAGCTGAACGCCGGTTCCGCGATGTGCGAAACCTGACGAACTCTTTCCTGTTTGACTTCCACGATGCCATCGCCGATTTAAGCGGTGCGACCAAAGCGCGCGAGATGGTGGTGAAAAAAGCGCAGGAGTATCTCGACAGTTTGGCGCAGGAAGCCGGAGACGATCGCGAACTGCTTTGGGAACTTTCAACGGCTTATCTGAAACTTGGAGACGTGCAGGGACGGCCCGGGTTTTCGCGCACCGGCGATACCGGTTCAGCGCTGCAGTCGTACGAGAAGTCGCTGGAAACTCGGCGACGTTTAGTAGCGCTGCAACCTGATAACACGGAATACCAACTTGGCCTGGCGATCACTCTTTCACGTTTCGGTCCGTTGTTCCAGGTTTTGGGAAAACCTGCTTCCGCAGTCGAGCGCATGCGCGAAGCTACCGCGATCACCGACAAACTCTTGCCGGGCTCGCACGACTTAACGACTTATCAAACCGCAACACGCAATCCAGCGTTTCTCGGCGATGCGCTCGCTGAAGTTGGCAATTACGATGAAGCTCTGGCGATGTATCAGAAATGTCTAACGCTGGCGGAACAGAATCGCGCGCCCTTTCCCGATGCCGCCGTCAAACACCGATTCGCGGTCTGTCGTGAGCGGCTCGGTTTCATTTTCGCAATCAAGGGCGATTACCAAAAGTCACTTGAGAACCATATGGCCCTGGCAACGCTTGAGCAGGAACTATCAGCGGTTGAACCGACAAATATTGAATACGCCCGCGCGATGGCGACGGGGTTGGACCATGTCGGCGATGCGTATCGCGGATTGGGAAATTATGGGAAGGCCCTGGAAAACGGCCGGCGCGCTTTCGCAATGTACGAAGATTTTCTGAAGCAGGATCCGCAGAACGCCCGCGGCAAGAAAGACCTGGGTGACTGTTCGCATCATGTTGCTGAAACGCTGCTGGCTTCAGGCGACTATCGTGGCGCGCTGGCGATGTCGCAAAGAGCGGTCGGCATTAGGCGGGAACTGGTGGCGCTCGACGCTACCAACGTTGAGTATCCCGACGACTTGGCGGAAAGCCTGATGCTTACAGGCGAGTGTTACGCCGCCGGCCGAAATCCCGCCAGGGCAATTGAAAGTTTCCAGGAGGCACGCGCGATCTGTGAACCGATAGTCGCCGCGCATCGTCAACGCATCGATTATAGCCGCGGTCTCGCACGACTCTATACCGACATGGGTAACACTTTTGTTGTCATGCACAACCGCAACGAAGCTGAGATTTGGTATCGGAAGGCTATTGATTTATGGACTGAGTTGCAGGGTCAACATGCGTTGTGGGCAAAAGATTTGAATTTGCCAAAAGAGGTCGATGAAAATCTCTCACAAATTCATTCTAGAAAAACGTAAACGCGATCGGCTCACTGCATGGAACATTTCGACGTCATGATCGTGGGCGCTGGTCTTTCCGGAATTGGCGCCGCCTGTCATCTGCGAATGCGACACCCGCGTAAGAGTTTCGTCATCCTTGAAGGTCGAAACGCGATGGGTGGCACCTGGGACTTGTTCCGTTATCCGGGCGTTCGTTCAGACTCAGACATGTATACGCTCGGCTACCGCTTTCGCCCCTGGCGCGACGCGAGGGCCATCGCCGATGCGCCAGCTATTCTCAACTACATTCGCGACACCGCCGCCGCGTTCGAAGTCGACAAAAACATTCGCTACGACCATCGAGTGGAACACGCTTCCTGGTCCACTGCGGACGCGCTCTGGACTGTCGCAGCTGAAACCGGGCTCGAGAAAATGTTGGCCCGGTTCACCTGCCGTTTTCTTTACACTTGCACGGGTTACTACGATTACGAGGCTGGCTACACTCCGGAATGGAACGGCGTCGAGCGATTTCGTGGGCAGATCGTGCACCCGCAAAAGTGGCCCGAAGATCTCGACTACGAAGGCAAGCGCGTAGTCGTTATCGGCAGCGGCGCCACCGCTGTCACGCTGGTGCCGGCGATGGCCGAGCGAGCGGCGCATGTCACCATGCTGCAGCGCTCGCCCACTTATGTTGTCTCGCGGCCCGCCGAGGACAAGATCGCCAACACGCTGCGCCGCCTGCTGCCCGCCGGCGCGGCGTACGCAATCACGCGCTGGAAAAATGTTTTGCTCCAGCAGTTCTTCTATCGGCTGGCCCGGTCGCGACCAGGTTTATTTAAGAAGTTGCTCGCGAAGGGAGTACGAAATCATCTCGGCGAGGAATACGACCTCAAGCATTTCACGCCGGAATACAATCCGTGGGATCAGCGGCTCTGCCTGGTCCCTGACTCAGACCTATTCACCTCGATACGCGACGGCCGCGCCACAGTTGTCACCGATCAGATTGAAACCTTCACGGAGACTGGCCTACAGCTCAAGTCAGGCGAGCATCTCGACGCTGATATTATCGTGACGGCCACGGGCCTCGTGCTAAAGCTGTTGAGCGGAATGCAACTCACGGTCGATGGTGCGCCCGTCGATCTGGCGAAGACGATCACCTACAAAGGGATGATGTACAGCGACGTCCCGAACCTTGCCTCCGCTTTCGGCTACACCAACGCGTCGTGGACGTTGAAATGCGATCTCACGTCTGAATACGTCTGCCGGCTTTTGCAACACATGGACCAGCATGGCTACGCACAGTGCACCCCACGCATCAACGAGACCGAGATAACGCCGGTGCCCGCCATCGATTTCACTTCCGGCTATGTGCTGCGAGCACTGCACACTCTGCCGCAACAAGGATCGAAGACGCCCTGGCGTTTACACCAAAATTACATGAGAGACTTATCGATGGTCCGGTTCGGACGGGTGGACGACGGGACGATGGAATTCAAGGCGCTTCCTTAAATACAAAACGAATTTGTTCAAGAGCAAACGCATGGCTTGATTCGTGATGGATCCTGAGGCAATTCGATTTGCGACCCGGGGGCCCACTTCGTAGTAGATCCTGATGAACAATCGACCGAACGCATAGTTTGACAAGGTGTGATCGCGAAACGCGCGCAGAGTCAGCACCTCATCGCAATCGTAGCTTCCGTAAACTGCAGTCGCAATGTAGCAGTTACTGTGCTCCGGGATTTGCGCACGAAACGTCGGATCAAACTTCTGAATATGGAATTCGGCGTCCTGAATGAAGTGCTTCGCCTCAGCGTACTCTTCATTTGTGAGCGACGTACTTAGATTTCCCTCGGAATAGGAGTAACGGACCATGTACCGTCGCGCCGCTTCGATAATATTTTTAAAGATTTCCAAATCGTCAGGTTTCAAAGTCGACGCTTTTTGGTAAATGCGGATCACAGCTTTCGCGCGGACCATGAATTCCTCGTATGTTTCGGATGTAACTAACGATTTGAATTCCTTCTGGGCACGCTCAAGTATCGAGTTGGCTAATTGATTCAATTCCGAGCCGGCCGCTTTGAGGAGTACTGGCCGTTTTTCCTGCGGGGCCAGAGCGAGAGCTCTATCGATACCCTGAAAGATTTCATCCACGCGGAGACTTGCCGGCGTCGCCAGCCAGCCAGTAGTGATTGCTTTCCCGTACCAGCCTTTATGATTCTGCGGGTCTATTTCAAGAATCCGGTTGAAGTAGTCGTGAGCTTCCTGAAGGTTGCCGGCATGTTTCGCCGACTCGGCAAGCATTAGAAGATTGTCGGGGTTAACGGAACTGTTGAATTTTTCAATCGCTTCCTGGACGGCGATTTCCGTCCCGCAGTACGTGCATTTTACTCGGCTCGTGTTATCTGGAAGTTGCAACTGTCCGGCGCAATTCGGACACTCCGCAGATTTGAACTCCATTGACTCTACCTCTCAGGATAAAGATCAGACGCTTCGCTTGCCGCCCCGTTTATATCATGAATTTGCGAGTGCTTTTTCGTGTATGACCGCTGAGTTTTGTCTGCTGATAAAGAAAAGGCAGGGCCGGAGACGTGCGCCTCCTGCACCTGCCTCGGCTTGTTAGTTCTGCAACCGATCTTAGTAATCCGCGCCATCTGTGTAATCTGCGGATTAGGTTCAACGCTACTGAATTCGCGTCGCCTGACTCGCGGCGACAAACCAGTCTCCTTTTTGCCAGACCCACACCTGCAGAAAACGGCTCTGCTCAGTGCCGCCACTCGCGGACTTGGTTGTGACCGTTCCGGTAACTATTCCTGCATCGCCGTAAATCCTCGTGGCGATGTCAGCTACGCTAACCAGATTGCTGCCCTGTTCGCGCAGCGTCTTTAATCTTTCGGCGCGACTCACCATTTTTCCGTCCTGTCCGGTGAAGGTGTAGTCATTCGTAAAGTAGGCGCCAGCCTTGTCAATCTCATTGGCCTTTAGTGCTTCAAAGTAACCGTTAATCCTTACCGCGTTAACCAGTCCTTGTCTGCTGATCGGCTTCTTGGTTTGCGCCATTGCCGCTAGCGACGTGGCCATCAGTAATACGAATGAGCCGAGTAGAATTCTTTTCATTGGGGTCCTCCTGAAGTTGGGGAAACTTGAACCACTGAAAACTAGCAATGTAACCACCGCTTTTTGGTTGCGAGAAGTTATCACACGAGAAGATTTATGAACAGAAAGTTCAGAAAATTGATCGTGCTTCCTCAAAAAGATTTTGCCCACCTGGTGTTGTTTAAAGTTGGCGCCTATGTGAACGGAACAGACACGTTTGGCCGATTCACAATCAGCCCGGAACTCAAACTTTTCGAACTGAGCACTGTAGGCAAGTACAAGAAGCGGGATAGTCCGGAGTTCTCCCCTTCGCTTTCGTTTCTAAACAGCTTCGCTTCGAAGAGTTCTGAGCTGTCTTCATGCCCAGATCTTTTCTGCTTCTGATTTTGCCTGGCTAACTCAATAGACCTAAGCCCATCCGTCCAAATTGAAACGACTCACTACCGTTCCCCTCTTTTCTATTGCGATCTCAAACAATCTGATCTATAGCTCTCGTTCAACTGCATCTTTTCTCCCCCCAAACTGCAGATAACTTCAAACCCGATCCTAAACGGGAGGTGAACCGCCATGTGGGACGTTCTCAAACAAAACTTGATCTTCGGCTTCCGCGCACTCTTAAAGACTCCCGGCTTCACACTTACTCTGACTTCTGAGCTCTAACCTCTGATCTCCATGTCTAAATCTTTTCCCGAGTGGATTAAGCCGATGGCCGCGACGCTCACGCAGGAGCGTTTCACCGGTCCGGAATGGATTTTTGAACGAAAGTTCGACGGCATTCGGCTAATCGCTTACAAGCAAGGTCCACGAGTCGAACTCTTCTCACGCAATCGTTTGCCGCAGGCGATTCCCCGGTTAGCTGAAGCGATTGGCAAACTTCCGCACCAGGAATTGATTCTCGACGGGGAAATCGACTGGCACGGACCAACTTCGTATCACGTCTTCGACATCATGTGGATCGATGGTCGTGAGGTGACGAATCTGCCGCTTGAAGAACGTCGGGCGTTATTGCGCAAGTTGCCGCTTGCCTCACCACTCCACCGCGTTCAGGAGTTGCATGATGAAGCGCCATGGGACCGCGCACTCAGGCAGGGCTGGGAAGGCGTGATCGCGAAACGCCGCGATTCAGTTTATGAACAGCGCCGCTCGCCACACTGGTTGAAGATGAAATGTGAACTGGCCCAGGAGTTCGTGGTCGGCGGCTTTACCGAACCGCAGGGAAAACGCGCGGGCCTCGGCGCTCTCCTGGTTGGTTATTATGAAGGTGACGACTTCGTCTTCGCCGGCAAAATCGGTACCGGCTTCAATACGCAATTGCTACTCGACCTGCGCGCGCAACTCGATCGACTCGAAATCGACAAGCCGCCGTTCACGAAAGCTGTTGGTCTACCGCGAACCAAAGTCGGTGACAGCCTGCGCGCCCACTGGGTCCACCCGCAGATCGTTGTGCAAGTCGGATTCATCCAATGGACCAATCACAACAAACTCCGCCACCCACGACTTCTCGGTATTCGTACCGACAAGGATCCGCGCGAGGTGGTAAGGGAGTGATTCGCCCTCCGAATAGCGCGCTCCCCGCACATCAACCTCCGTGGTGAGGTCATTGATTTCGCGGTGAGCGTCAACCGTCAACTCCACGTTAGCTCCACCTATGTCCTTTATTTCCTTTCAGGAACCCGCATCGCCTATCGCTGCGTTCTCTTGTAAAGGCAAAGTTCGTACGATCAAAAAGGCGAGGAGCGGGACGGCAAGCGCGTAAATGTACTGCGTCCGCGACACGCCAATGCCGAACGGAAACCAGATGCCTGGCACGCCGATCGGATCGAGCAGCTCACCGCCGAAAAACGCGGCGATGATCGAGGCCAAGGTGACGAACGCCAAGATCCGCATTGGTCCGCAGCGGACAACGCGCACGCCTATCAACACAAACAACGCGATCGTCCCGAGCCGGCTGACGCTGGTGACACGCGCCGAATGGATCACGGCGCCGACGATCCCGGCGACCGCCAGCACGACAGCCAACACATCGATGCTGCGCCACGGACGCACGCACCATCGGTTCCAGGCCAGCGTCCAGAAGGCGACCGTTGGCACCCACATCCATGACGCCAGCCAGGAATAGGTACGCAGATCCATCAGATCGGTCCACGCGACAATCGCATTGTTGAGTCTCCTGGCTGCCATGAGCGCAAGCGCGATGCTGGCAAAAATTAGGAAACCTTTGCTGCTGCCAGACCGGAACCGGAGCGCCAGGCCGATGACTGCCAACATGGCGATCGGCTCGATGACTTCGACGATGTAACCGGCGACGGTTCGTTGCCATTGCCCGCGGTGCAGCGCAGTGGCGATCGGTCGGGGAGCGAGTATTGGCGCGCTATGCATGCCGCCGCCCTCTGCGCTGGGCGCGGACGCGGGAAGCATGAACGCGCGAACAGCAATCACACCGTGCGTGTTCGCCGCATCGGCGGGAAGCGCGAACCGTAGCGGCCGCGTTCCAACGACACGCGGGTCCGGGCCGAGCCTGCCCGACCCACCTAGTAGTTGGCCGTTCCAATGAATTTCGTAACCGTCCTCGACAAGGGTCGGGCCGAGGATGTCCCAGGACGCGGGCCCGGCCGGCACCGTCACCGCGCGCCGGTACCAGGCGTAGCCTTGATAGCCTGGATGTCCGTGCGCCATCCACCCGGCGACGTAGTCTGGCAGCCCCACGTCGCCGTCATGACTGCCCGGCGGAGCGGTAAGGTCGATCGTCTCCCAATCGCTGTCGTCTGTATTGGGGTCTGCCCAATGTGGGTCATCGCCGGTATGGAATCGCCAGGGGCCATCGAGCAAAGTGGCTGCGGCACGCAGCGCCGGCGGATCAGGACGGCCGCCAATCGCCAAGTCGGCGATCACGATGCCCATTGCCAACAGCGTCGCCAGGACGATGCCGAGGATCAGTTTGCGTTGCGTTGCATCGATCGCGTTCGCTGTCGTTCCAACCATATGAATTTCGCAAAAGTACGCAGTGTATTTTCGTAGTTGTTTTTTGGCGGAAGCATAAAAGCGTTCCCCACGAAAATACACGAAACCAGGACACGAACATACACGAAAAAAGATGACTGAAGAATTGCCTAACTCAAGACCCTCGCGTGTTGCGTTTCGCTTCGCTCAGAAATTTGACCGTGGCAGGATCACGATGGTCGAAGACTGCCAGCTGAGACGGCACGCCGGCTCGGCTTTCCCTCAACGTCCCGATCGGGCGTTTGCCAGTTGCAGCTTGGCGCGAGCTTGACCGAGTATAATGACCTTCATCAATTGGGTGTAAGGTTGGAGGAAGAAAGCTATGAGCAAAGTTTGGCTTGCCAAGCCGACGCGTACAGGGAGCTTTCATCGTCGCTCGCTTTCGACGCAGCCGGGCAGCAGTCGTGACGTTGCCTCGAAGAAGAAAGAAGAAGAATCGTGAAGTGTGTTGTTGATTAACCGCGCGAAGAGGCCCATCCTGTGTTTCGGGACTCTCTATTCATGACGAAAACAAGTAGCAACAGTTCATTCCTGTTCGCGCGCGTTGGCGTCGCGGTCTTGATCGCAATCGCCTTCATTCTGGTTGCGACTACAACTCCATTCGCGCCGCGCGCGGCGGCGCAGAACGCCGCGGGGTATCGCGTTGCTTCCAGTTCTGCCGACGCGCTTAACGCCACGATCTTCACAACGCCACAAGGCACAATCAAAGTAAATCTTCCGGACGTTATGGTTGCCGGCGATACCGTTTCCGGCAGCATCTACACAGACCCAACCGGCCAGAATGAAACTGAACGGCGGCAAAACCTGGACGAGCTCAATGGTTATGTTGTCGATCTAGTCGGGCAACAAACTACAGTTCGAGACAAGACGTTTACCAGAAAACTCAACGGCACAATCACGATTATTCTTTTGCATCACGGCCGGAGCGTCGCTACGGCCACCGTGCCGATATTAAACACAGCGCCGCCGCGGCCCACACAATTCACCGTGCCCACCGGTGGGCAAGGAGGACGACTATTCAAGATCGATTGTCCTTGCAATGGAGTCTTCTCACCGCAGGACTACGTCAAGCTTGGAGGAACGGCGCTGCCACTAATCGCTGAGTCACCCAGAAGTTTGGTTGTGCACAATACAAGCGAAGCTGCCGGGCCAAACAACCTGGACATTAGTGAGAATGGCATGGCGACGCAGTGCCCATTCCGTAACGTGCAGGTTAATTTGTCGGCGCCTAAGTTGAATCTAATTCGAGGCGAGACGACGACGCTACACGTGACCGTGGCGGGACTCGCCGGGATATCGGGAAACCAGTCTCTCGATCTGCAGAACGAGTCGCCGGGCGTGATTCGAATGAGTGGCGGCGAACAACAACACCTCACTATCCACGGCGGCGAGGTACGGTCAGACGGCAGCTATGCCACCGATCGCACGCTAACCGGGATCACGCCCGGAGGCTTCGGCGTGACGGCAACGCTTAAGTGGACAGACGTGTGCAATTCGCCGATCCAGGTTGTTGGTCCAGTCACACGGCCCACGCCAACAGGAAACGGCCAGGCGCCACGCCCGGACAAGCTCGACCAGGGCCGACAGCTGCTTGCTTACTTTAGGTTTTACGCGGCGCTGGGTCCTTTGTCTGATGCGCTCAAGTCATACAAGAGTGCCGGCGATCTGAATGGAGTCGGCGTCAGCAGCGATGCGCTCGGCGATTTGTATTTGGAAGAGGGGCAATATGAGACTGCGCTTGGTTATTTTCAGAGTGCGCGCCAGGCATTTCTCACGAACAAAGAAACGCTGAACGCCAATTTGATGACAAGCAAGATCGGCGAAACTTGTTTGCTGCTGGATAAAATCACCGACGCGAAAGCAGCTTTCGCACAGTTCGGACCACAAGGAACTCCGCCACCTTCTGCGCCGGACATCGTTCAGCACAAAACATTTTTCGCGTACGCGAGAAACAAACTCGGCGAAGGTCGCGCTGATTATCTGTTGGGCCAACAACAGGCTGCTGAAGCCGACTTCGAGGCGTTGCAGGCTGCGGCAGCCTCGCAAACTCCACGCGATCAGGAAGCCACGCGCCTGCTAGTCGCGGCCGTTACTAACCTGGGTGACGTGTTGTTCAGCAAGGGAGAGTTTGGCGCCGCGCGCATTCGCTATGACCAGGCGATTCAACTCGCCCGCCGCGATCGTCGCCCCGATCTTGAGTGGGCGGCGAAAGCTGGTTTAGGTAAAACACTTTGGGCTCTGTCCCAGCGCGCGCCGACAACGCGTTTGCGAACGCCTGGGAGTACCAGCGACCGACACGATCTGCGCGCCGCTCATGCGCCCGTTCAAACTGGAAGCGCAGCGAAGTTACAAGCTGACGCGCAGAGTGCTTATCGCGACGCCCTGGCGTCGATCGAAACGGTCGTCGAAGGTAGTGTCCGCGGCCATGAAGCACGTACAACTTTTCTCGCAACTACCAGCCAGGTTTATGCGGACGCTGCAGCGGTGAACGCCGAAATGGCGTTGACCGCAAAAGGAAATGATCCAAACGGAAGTTCATTACGATTTACCGCTGAAGGATTTCGCATCGCGGAACAGGGGCGTGCGCGTTCCCTGCTTGACGTGTTGGCTGACGGCCACGCGGAAATTTCCGCTGGAGTGCCGCCCGACCTCATCAAGCGCCGCAGTGAAAATCTCGCGAACCAGCAACTGATCGCGGTCCAACTCACCGGCGTTTCGCTTACGGGTGATTCGCCGAAACAAACCGCCACCGAATTGGAAACAGAACTGGAACGACTCGCCGTTGAGTTTGAAAGTATTGAGAACCAGATTAAGAGCGCCAGCCCGCGACTCAACTCTTTGGTCCATACTCGTGCCTTGACCCTCGAAGAAGTTCAGCGACGTGTTCTCGATGATGATACGGCGTTGCTCGAATACAGCCTCGGTGAGCAGAGTTCCTACCTGTGGGTCATCACTCGTCAGAACGCTGCAGCGTTCAAGCTACCGGCGGGTTCGAACATGGACCAGTTGGCGATGGATCTGCGCGCCCAGCTGATTCCTCCAAAACTGCAAAGACGCAACGTCGGAATTGATGTCCAGGACCAACAAAGAGGACTGGGCCTGAGCACTACAAACCCGCCGCCAAACACCGCGCCCTTCGCCCGCGCTTCGCACGCGCTTTATCAAGTGGCTTTGGCTCCGGCCGCAGCCATGATTGGCAACCGGCGTTTAGTTATTGTGGCCGATGGCGCGCTGAACTTCGTTCCCTTCGAAGCGCTGGTCACAACTGATCGCACCGGCGACTACAGTTCGCTTGATTACCTGATCAAGACGAACAAAGTAAGTTACGCACCATCAGCCTCAGTTACGGCCGCCGTACGAGATCAAAAGAAGTCGGCGGGGCGAAATATTTTGTTGGTCGCGGATCCCGTTTTCAGTGCCAACGATCCGCGCTTGCCAACGAACCACGCCGACATGCGAACTGAAGTGACCAGAGGTCTCGGGCTCGATAGTGCCGTGAAGGATGCAACTGGTCAGGCAACGCAGACTAGCGAACCACTGCCGCGCCTGGCCGGAACCAGAATCGAAGCTGAACAGATTGGGCGGTTGGCAAAAGCGTCGGGCGCGCAGGCAGACCTCTGGCTTGATCTAGGTGCGAACGAATTTGATCTGAAGAGCCGCGACATTCAAAGCTATCGCGCGGTGCATATCGCCACTCACGGCGTACTCGATGCAATGCGACCACAGTTTAGTGGTCTGGTATTGTCGCAGGTCGGAAACCAGCCCGACGACGACGGCTTTCTGCGAACGGGTGAAGTCTTCAATCTCAAGCTTGGCGCCCCACTGGTGATGCTTTCAGCCTGCGAGTCGGGACTGGGCAAGGTAAAACGCGGCGCGGGCGTGGTGGGTTTGAGCCAGGCGTTCATGTACGCGGGCGCGAACACGGTCGGCGTCACGCTGTGGTCTGTCGCGGATAAACCGACGGCTGATTTGATGACAGATTTTTACCAGCGTCTGCTGGGACCAAACCCATCACCGCCCGACGCGATGCGCGAAGCACAGCTCAAGATGATCTCCGACAAAAAATATAGCGCCCCTTTTTACTGGGCACCGTTCGTGCTCGTCGGTGAGTGGAAGTAAACCACTTCGGTACGGAAACATCGTTGCCAAAATCACCCGGCTGCTTTCTGCTGCGGGATTCCCAGTTTCGGCAACAGATTCGCGAAGCGTGGATCGCTTCGGATGTTGTCCCAGACGGGGTCATCCTTGTAAAAAACACCCAAAGCCCCAGTTTTCAAGCCGCGTTCGAGCCAGATAAACGCCAGCTCATTTTCTTTCATCGACGAGTAGATCTTGGCCAGGCACTGAGCCTGGCCGTATTCCAGACCCGAAAGCTTTTCCAATTCTGCGACGACCTTCTGCGCCTCGACCGGGCGGTTCTGGGCGGCATAAACCATCCCGCGATCGCAAATGAGAAGTGAATCGCCTTTGCGGGTTCGGCTCTCATTCTCAAGCCTGTTCAACGTTTCGTCGTACAACTGATTTTGGATATAAACATCAATTTCCGTCGAGGTAGTGAATGGGGGACCTGACTGGTCCGCCTGGCGCAAAATCTGCAGCGCACGAGGGTAATCTCGCTTGAGCAGGTAGTACAGCGCTACCTGGCGCGCGATGATTGCCGAGAAGGGATCGAGGTCTCGGGCCCTCAGCATTTCGTTCAGGCCTTCATCAAGACGTGATTGTTTGAAGAGCGAAAGGGCCAGAAACAGGTGACCCATCGCCAGACTCGGACGGAGTTCGAGTGCCCGCCTTATTTCGCGATCGCCGTTTGCAAAATCATACGGCGCGCATGCCATATAGCGAAAGCCCATCATCACGTGGCCTTCCGCGAGATTGGGATCGAGGGCCACCGCTTTGCGGGCCGCCTCGTCCAATTTGCGCTGGCCTTCGGCCGGCGAAATATAACCACGCACGCTAAGGTTGCCGTAAACTTCCGCTAGCCCAGCATAGGCAAGCGCATAGTTTTGATCTTCCTCAATTGCTTTCTGGTAGTAGCTGCCGGCCATCAAAAGGTCTTCACGCGTGCGGCGATTTATGTAAGAGCGGCCCTGCATGTAATACTCGAGCGCCTTGAGGTTCGCGGTGTCGCGTCTTAGCGATAGAGGCTGAGCATCGCCGGCTAACTTCGAACGCAGTTCCGACGAGATGTCCTGCGCAATCTGCTCCTCGACCGCGAAAACATCGGAAACTTTTCGACTGTACTGGGCCCCCCAGAGATGGCTGTTGTCGTCTGCGCTCACTAACTCCGCGCTGACGAAGAGATCATCGCCATGTTGAATTATGCGGCCTATCAGGATCGCCTGCACTCCCAATTCATGGGCCACCTTTTGCGGATCGGGCACGCCTGACTGCGGATCATGAACCTTGTACCGAAAGACAGAATTGCGGGCAATGACCTTCAGGTTCGGAATTTGCGAGAGACTGTTGATGAGATTTTCGGTTACTCCGTCGGCTACATATTCGGAGCCGAGTTCGCTACTAACGTTGACGAAAGGCAGGACGGCCAGCGAGTTTATTGCCGGACTGCGCGCCGGTAAATATTTCCAGGCTCCCAGCGCGAGTAACAAAAGAAGGGCTACCACGGCTGCCGCCTGCCAGCGATGCGTGGCGAGATAGCCGGTGATCCGTCGCGCGCGAGATGCCGTTCCCGGCAGCGACCTTCCTGGCGGAGTTTCCAATCTGGATCTTAGGTGCAGTTCCTGCTCTAACTCTCGCAAATCGCTGAGCAACTCTGGCCCAGTTTGATATCGCTCAGCGCGATTCTTTCTTAGAGTCTTATTGATAACCCACTGAAGTTCCGGAGGAATAGCGCGGCCGCCATTCGCGAGGGTTTCGGCCTGCTTACCGCGGATTGCGGCAGCACAATCAGCCGGCGTGTCACCATTAAACGGCGCGTTACCGCTTAGCATCTCGTAAAGCACAACGCCTAAGCTCCAAATGTCGGAACGCGCGTCCACTTCGAGACCACTTGTCTGCTCCGGCGACATATAACGAACGGTCCCTAACATTATCCCCGGATTGGTACTGGTCATCGAAAGCTGGTCGGTTGATGTCGTCAAGACAAGCGCGGCGTCTGGTCCAGCCAGCTTGGCGATGCCAAAGTCCAACACTTTCACGTAACCGTCCGGACGAAGCATGATGTTCTCCGGCTTGATATCGCGATGCACAATCCCGGCTCGATTTGCGGCCACCAACGCCTCGCAAATCTGAATGGCGATCTCGAGGACTTCCGGCACTGCCAGCGGCGCGCGCGCGAGACGCTGTCGCAACGTCTCGCCTTCGATGAATTCAGTGGCGATAAAATGCGAGTTCTCGATTTTGTCTACTTCGTAGATGGTGACGATGTTGGGGTGGTTGAGTGTGAGAACGGCGCGGGCTTCCTGCTCGAACCGCAACACTCGCTGGGCATCACCTACGAAATAATCGGGCAGCACCTTCAAGGCGACCCGGCGATTCGTGCGTGTGTCTGTCGCGGCAAAAACTTCACCCATTCCGCCGCTACCGATCAGTTGCTCGATTCGGTAGTGTCCCAGTAGTCGGCCACGCGCATCCTGCTCATGAGAGTTCGCGATTCCTCGCGCTGCGACATCTAGAGCAGACGAGGTCAGAAAATCTCCGCTCGCCTCGTGAGCATGAAGCATTGATTCCACTTCGTTGCGCAGCTGCCCGTCGCTCTCGCAGGCGTGGTCAAGAAAGCTCGCCCGCTCACTCTCGCCGCGCTCCAACGCCGCTTGAAACAGACCTTCGATTTGTTGCCAGCGTTCAGGGGTCATAAGAACAGTGACGAATGACAAGTGACTGGTGACGAGCCAAGGGGCGCCTCACCCTGCTCGCTTGTTCATCCGCTCAATTCATCTGCTTTGAGAAACAAGACCAAACCTTTCATCGGCAGCGAAGTTTTGAGTTATTCGATAAATCAGTTTTACCAGTGCGATAGCCTTTTGGGCACACCAGCAGATCTTGATGGCCAACTGTCTTTTTTGCATCACTCATTGCTTGCCACTCACTGCTCCTACTTGTTCTTACGTTTTCCTCGTCAACTGTCACTCGTCCCCGGTCACTGCTTTATACAGCCATGCTTTCGCTGCGTTCCAATCCCGACTGACGGTATTGGGATGAAGACTCATCACTTCAGCGATCTCGTCGTTGTTCAAACCACCAAAGAATCGCAACTCAACAACCCGCGCCTTGCGAGTGTCAAAAGTTGCCAACTCTTTTAATGCCTCGTCGAGCGCGGTAAGGTCGGTCGTTTTTTCTGCCGAAATTTCGGGAACACTATCCAGCGAAATCTTTTGCGCGCCGGCCCCACGCTTTGCGTACTTCTGCAGCCGGGCGTAGTCAACCAGGATGCGTCGCATTGACTCGGCGCAAATGCCAAAAAACTGAGCGCGATTTTGCCAACGCGTTGTCTTCTGATCGACCATCCGAACGTAGGCCTCGTTAACCAGGGCGGTCGTTTGCAGGGTGTGGTCCGTCCGCTCGCGGCGCATGTAGCGATGCGCCAGCCTGTGCAATTCCGCATAGACGAGCGGAACCAATCGCTCATAGGCTGATTGATCGCCATTGCTCCAATCAATCAGCAGGCTGGTGACGTTTTCTGAAGGGGATTGGGGCATCTGGGTCAACCGCAAGAACCCGAAGACTCCACCGGAAACTGAATTATACACGGGGGCAACTTAACCGCGAGCTTCCAATCTGGTTCGGCCGAAGATTACTTTTCGGTTACCGGTGGTGTCTGCCGGCAAAACTTCTCGCGTTAAGAGTTGAGCGCAAACGTGCAAGACCCTGCTCATGATGCAGATAGCCAGGGAAAGGGCCATGACATCTGAAGACTACGTCTGTTTGAACATTGAGTGCCGCTACAATTCCGCCAAGCCGTTTCCGGTTTGTCCGAAGTGTGGCCATAAGAACACGTTCGTTACGCAAGGCAATCTGCGCTGGCGTCGTTTGGTCGCCGGCATCCTCTCGCTCGGCGCTGGCTGCTTCGTACTACTGATTGCCATCTTTGCTTCAATCCTCATTTCGAACCAACACCCCATGCTGACAGGGAAGGACGTGTCCGCACTTCTGCTTCTCTACGGAATTGGCATGGTGTTTCTGGTCGGTGGCATCTCCCTGATTATTGGGGGCGGCAGGTGGTTCGTTAGGTCTTTGGTTTCATTCGGTCGTCGGGGCGGTTCAGGACGGGTCTGATCTCAATACCACCGTAGTACTCCTGGTCAATTCGCAATCAACCATTGCATTTCTGTTGCGGCTGGTGTCGCCGAGCGGAACTTCTCGCGTTAAGGGGTGAGGCCGGAATCAGCACAGCAACAGGAGAAACAAATGAGAACCCACAAAATCCAAATGAGGGTGGCCTTCGCAATAGTATTCATGGCGCTGCTGGCATCTGGCGCAATCTGGGAAGTTCGCCGCGCGCGCGCCTCTAATCCGCAGCCCGACCCGCCGGGCCGCTACCCGATTGTGGGTATCGTGCGTGGACAAAGCATACGCATCAATGCCTCTAACATCGCTCCGTCAGATTCTAATACGCCGCCCGATCCCTGCCGGGTACGTCTGGGGTTCGTAGACGCCGATGGCAACCCTTTAACCAATCCGCGTACCGGCGAAGCGGTTGGCCGCACGGTCACGCTGCAAAACGGGCAGTCGGCATTCCTGCACGTGAACGCCGATGAATTCTCAACTGGCGACACCGCGCCAGGACGACTGCAGTTGCGCCCGGTTTTTCGTTCGGTGACACTGAACCCAAACGGGCAGCTTCCGCCTGATCCCTGCGTGCCTTCGGTTGAAGTCATCAACAACGCGACGCAAAGGACCTCCTTTATTTACGCGGGCACGCCGTCGTTTGGCGACCCACCCGACCCAGACCGCCCCCAGTAAGCGCGACTCATTCACTAATCGCTGGTGAGTAGAAGGAGAACAAACCCGATGAGAAAACAAAAATCACACTCAAGAGTCGTTACCACTTCCACGCTAGCGTTGGTTTTGTTTGCGAGTTGGTTTGCTCTCCCCGCACCAGGGATCCAGATTGTCGGTAACCGACGCCAGGCGATCGTTTTTGCGCCGGCTCCAACAAGCAATAGCAGGAGGCTACGGATATGCGTGATCCAATAAAGAACAATCTCATTTTCTTAGTGGTATTTATCGGTCTATTTCTGTGCGGAACACATAGCACCACGGCGCAGGTAAAAAAAACGTCGGTGCCAACCGTACAAAAAGCAAAGAAGCCAGGACTGCAACTCGGTCGCCAGGTACAGAAAGATTCGTCTGCGAATCCGGTTAATGAAATTGCGGAGGCCGCTATCAAAAAGAGAGCTGACGCTCTGGCGAAACAGGCTCTTGCGTCAGGAAGTGGCGGCGTGGGATTGATCATCGGAGTGATCGACGGCGACAGACGGATGATCCTCGCATATGGAGAAACGGTCAGAGGCAACGGGCAAAAACCCAGGACAAATACGATCTTTCAGATCGGTTCTGTTACCAAGGTATTGACAGCGACGCTGCTCGCTATCTATGCCGAGAAAAATGTCGTCAATTACAGCGACACGCTGGAAAAATACCTCCCTGCGGGCAGAACGGTACACAAGTGGAAGGACGGGACAAAGATCAGCTTGTTCGATCTTGCCACACACTATTCGGGTTTGCCGAGAACGATGACAGGGGACGGTCCGACGTCGATCCTTGACGCTTATAACTTTCTGGAAATCACTAAGCTGGTCTCGAAACCCGGAGACACATGGGCATATTCCAATCTTGGCTTTGGATTTCTGGCGCTCGCCGTGGCCCGTGCGGCCTCGGCTCAGGGTTGGGATTCGTTGGTGGAAAAGGATATAGGCAAGCCGCTGAACCTGGTTGATACGACCGTCGACCTTGACGCTACGCAAACACAGCGTTTGGCCCAGGGCTATACCAAGGCGGGCAACCCAACGAATAAACCGATGCCTGGATGGCCGGGGTTAGGCGGCGCCGGACAGTTGAACTCAACGCCCGACGACATGATGAAGTTTTTGAGTTTCAATATGGGGCTGACGCAAACACCTTTAAATTCGCTTTTGCCGGATCTGCATAAAAGTTGGCGCCCAGCCGGCAGAGCAGGAAGTTTTCAGGGCTTGGGTTGGAACATCATTCAAGGAAAAACCAAAACTGTTTGGAAAAACGGTACCACGCCGGGCTTTCATAGCTATATCGGCTTTTGCAAAGCCAAAAAGTCTGGCGTATTTGTACTTTCGAATTCGCTGCAGCTGGATTCGACAAAGCTCGGACAGGAGTTGCTCGCGTTCCTAACCGGCGATCACCAACATGCGGCTGAGACAGCCGATGATAGGTGAAAGAGTATGTAGCTTTCAGCAGAGTGTAGTTTCTATCCTCCGCTCCGGGGACCGTTGGATGAAAGAAATCTTTTTCGCGGCCAGAAAACAGGAGAGAACAATCATGAAAGCTCGCTTGCTAATCGTCTTCGGAATCGCTGCGCTGGCAATCGCAGTATCGAGTACAGCCAAAGCGCAGACTACCATGACCTGGACGGTCGGTGCTCAACAGCGTCAGGCGATCGTTTTTGCTCCGGCGCCTACGATCAGCAACGTGGAGCATCCGCTCGTTTTCTGTTTTCATGGTCACGGCGGCAACATGCAAGGTATGTCCCAATTGATGCATTTGCAGACCCTCTGGCCGGAAGCGATCGTCGTCTATCCGCAGGGACTCATTTCGCCACGCCCTATGGATCCACCAGGGAACGCCACGGGCTGGCAGTACGAAGCAAATCAGACCAGGGGCAATGTAGGGAACCGCGATCTGGATTTCTTCGACGCCATGGTGGCCACCATGAAACAAACTTACGCCGTGGACGAAAAGCGCATCTACGCCACCGGCTTCTCACTGGGCGGAGTTTTTAGTTACCTGCTCTGGGCTGAACGCAGCAAGACAATCGCGGCCGTCGGCGAAGTCGCGGGGCGGCTTTCGGATTCAGAGCACCTAACCGAACCGCGCGCGTTCCTGGCGATCGCCGGACGCCAGGATACGACCGATCCCTTTGCCGTTCAGGTGCAATCGATTGAAAAAGCTCGCGCGGTTGATAGCGCCACTGCACCGGGGCAGCCCTGCGGGCCGAACTGCACGTTGTATGCATCAACTACCCAAACGCCGGTGAAAACGATCATTCACCCCGGCGCCCACGTGTATCCACCTTGGGCCTCCGCGCAGATCGTAACGTTCCTTCAAGCGCATAAGCAGCCCTGACCAGACCGAACAGCAGGAGAGCGATGACATATCTATCCGCGGTTCGGCTGCACCAATGACGACGCTCACCGCAAATTCGCGCAGAACTGCGACGGAATTGCTGTTTGGGACCAGGACGTGATCGATTTCGTTAGCCGGTGGGTCAAGAACTAGCGGTCTCGCCTTGGCTGAGCAATCCTACGATGCTTACAAATGTCGAAGATTCCCATCGTCGGCGGATCCTGCGTCCACTCACGGAAGTCATTGGTCTCGCAGCCTTGTTGTTGGTTGCGGCGACCTTCCTGATTGCGGCCGGGTCGCGCTGGAGAGCTGCGCAGGCGAGTCGTTCATGGCCCGGCACCGAAGGAGTCATCATCGAATCGCGGTTGACCTCAAATTGCAGTTATTGCCGGCCGTTAGTTAACTATCGCTACGTAGTTAATGGTCAGAGCTTCGTAGGAGAACAACTTGTTGCCGGACCACAGGATTACTACCGGGCAACCGAAGCCGAAGCCAAAGTTGCCTATTACGCAGTAGGCCGGAGAGTGACGGTTTTCTATGATTTGGCAAATCCGTCCGCGTCCGCACTCGAGCCGGGTGTCCTGCGTGGCACGGTGTATCTGTTTTCTTTGATAAGTCTGTCTGCTCTTGGATCTACCATGTTTCTTTTTTGGAGAGCCCGTCGCTGAGTCGCGGGGAGCAACATCACCATCTCCAACTTCGGTAGTTACTCGCAGTCCGACGGTACGTTCAACCAGAGTGCAACACCTTTTCCAATTGATTCTCAAAATGAGTGCGCCAACTTTCCGGTAGCGCTTCGGTGGCAATCGCCCGCTGCAGCAACTCGATGTTCGACTTGTCGCTGGAATACAGTCGGGTGACGTCGTTAACGCTTACACTGTTTTCACTCTTCTTAATCAACTCGATGCTATCGCCGGCTTCGACTTCACCTTCCTGTAGCACCGACAAATAGAAACCACTCCGCTCACCCTGCAGAAACTTCTTGATGATGTCGACGCGACCAAACCTGATTCCGAGCTTGTAACAGGGCATGCGCGGTTCAGTGGCCATAACCACGGCGCTACCAACCCCAAACGTGTCACCGATATTCACTTCCGGCTCGAACAGTCCTGCAGTCGTAAAGTTTTCGCCGAACATACCCCAGGGCAATTCCATCCCCGGCAGTTCGCGCTTCCAGTACTCGTAGTGTTCGGACGGATAAATGTAAACGGCTTTAGTTGGTCCGCCGTGCACTGACAAATCCGCCTGCCGGTCACCGTCGAGATTTAGTTTTCTGAGGTTCACTCGCCCGGCAACTGGCTTTTTGTAAATCGCTGTTGAGACGGGCTCGCCATTGCGGATGACGATCTGCGGACGTCCGACGTTGAGCGAAATAAGTTTCATCATTTAAATACGATCAACCAAAATTATTTGTAAAGCAAACTGACCGTTGGCTGGCATTCAGTGTGGACGCAAACTAACAGTTTGCGCTACAACAAACGAAACCAGGAACACAGAAGGATGAATAAATGAAATACGCGCGCTTAGGCAACACCGGATTGATCGTCTCAAGGCTTTCGTTTGGCGCGATGACGCTCGGTAACGATCCTTCCATGCCCACAATTTTCAAAGTTGATCTGGACAACGCCAAACAAATGGTGGAACACGCGCTGGCAGCCGGCATCAACTTTCTCGATACCGCCGATATGTACTCGGCGGGACAGTCCGAGCGAATGCTCGGCGAGATACTTGGCAAGCGGCGACCAGACATCGTGCTCGCGACCAAAGTGGGATTCAGGAGTGGTGAGCCGGTCACGCAGGCTGGTCTATCGCGACGTCATATTCTTTTCTCCTGCGAGCAGAGCCTTAAACGTCTCAACACTGACTACATAGATCTGTACATCCTGCATCGGGAAGACATCTACACGCCGCTGGAAGAAACACTGGAGACGATGAATGAACTGGTACGTTCCGGCAAAGTGCGTTACATCGGATTTTCAAATTGGTCGGCGTGGCGCGCGGCCACCGCGGTGCAAATGCAAATAGCTAACGGCTGGGCGCAGTTCTGCAACGGTCAATACTACTATTCAATGATCGGTCGCGATGTCGAGCAGGACATTGTTCCGTTTATGCGCTACGCCGGATTAGGAATGACGGCGTGGAGCCCACTAGCGGGAGGTTTCTTGAGCGGAAAGTACACGAGGGAAAACTTGAGCGACGCGAACAATCGTTTGTCAGGGCCTGAGTTTCTTCCGTTAGATAAAGAGGCGGGATTCAAGCTCGTCGATCGGCTGCGCGAGATGGCGCAGTCGCATGACACGTCAGTGGCGCAGATCGCTCTTGCCTGGTTACTCGCGAAGCCAGTGGTGTCGAGCATTCTCGTCGGCGCCAGCAAAGTTCATCAACTCGAAGACAATCTCAAGGCGGTCGAAGTTAACCTCACTGAAGCAGAAGTTGCTGAGCTGGATGCGATGACCAAACCACAGCTTCTGTATCCGCACTGGTTCAACCAGAACCTCGCTGACGCGAAACACAAAGAAGCACTGGGATCAGGCAGGTCGTAAAACCAGGCAGTGCGTCTCGTTAATGAGACGAGGGTGCAGGCAACGCCCGCTACGGAAGATCCTGTCCACCTCTCGCCTCCCGGACGGCGATCTTCACCAGCGCCTTTACCCTTGCGCGAAATCGTGCGTCCAGATCCTTATCATTGTGGGCAAACTTCTCGCGCAGCTGATCGACCGTCACGACTTTTTGCATTTCGTCCAGCGTCAGAATTCCCTTTTGGAGCGCTTCGTGCACTTCTTTAATAACCGACTCGAGCAGCTGAATTTCAAGATTGAGGAATTCTTTGTCGCGGAAGGCTGGCCCATGACCGGGAATAATTACGTCAACATCGAGCCGGGCCAGCGCTTTCAAAGAACTGGCGTGCCGGCTGGGCGGTGAACTGATGTACGGTATCGGATAGGAAATCGTGTCTCCGGTGATTAATACTTTTTCTTTTGGCAGGTAAAGGACTGTAGTACCCTCAGCGTCGCCAGCTACACTCATGAAGCGGAACTCTCTTCCACCGAGATATAGCGTCAGCTTATCGACATAAGTGAGAGTCGGATATGTGCGCCGCAAGCTCACTGCTTCGTCAACAAAGCTACCGTAGTCGCGAACGTCTGCTTCGTCCTGAGCGCGTTGCTCGGGTGTTAGCACCGTACCGTCGTCTTGTTTCCCGGTGCTCGTTTCTTTCGCCAGCACAGACTGCATTCTGCTGAGTTCGCCGCGGAACCTCACGGGGAATTCGTTGGCGACGTTCATCATGAGTTGGCGGGTTTCTTCAGTGGCGATGATCGCAACACCTGGAAACGCGTTCGCATAGACTTCGTTGCCGGACCAGTGGTCGGGATGCCAGTGAGAATTCACGACGTAGCGCACTGGTTTGTCCGTAATTTTTCGAATTTCTCCGAGAATGAGGCGAGCGCTTGAAGGTCGAGTGTTCGTGTCAAAAACCAAAACATCATTCTCGTTGACGATGACTACGGAGTTGAGTTGCCTGACGTAGCTGTCTCGCATGGTCATGAACTGGTAAATGCCGTCGGCAATCACAATCTTCCTGATGTCCTGCCCGGCGCCACTCATGCGTGCGATGTCAGTTTGCGCCAAGGTATTCGGGGAACTACAAAACAGAAGCGCGACGCAAAACGAGAAGCTGAGAACGATCGGCTGCGTCAGTGGAGCTATGGGAATTCTACTTTGCTTGATCTTCATCATCGGCTTTCTGTAGACGGTCTCGAAAACTTCTCACTCAGGGACGCGGTAATGTCCTCAACCGCTTTGCACAGGAGTTCAGTTATTGTGCATAGCTTCTTTGTAGACCACTTTGACCAGCGCCGCCGCTGCAGCGTCGAATGCTTCGAGGGAATCCTGGTCCTCGCCGGCAAATTTTTGCCGGAACGGCGTCAAGTCAACGCCCTTTTGCACTTCTTCCAGCGAGGGGTGTTCTGCAGTTGAAGTTAATCGGCTAATGCGCGCCATGACTTGTTCCACCGCGCTCTTTAGCAGGTCGCGGGAAAGGTAGATGAACTCCTTATCGTGAAGCACTTCTCCATGGCCCGGCACGATTGTGACCGCATCAAGTTGGGCCAACCTCTCAAGGGTGTGAATCCATTCAGAAGGGTAACCGTCATAGGTAAACAGCACCGGGTGGGTTACCAAATCACCGGCGATCAAGATTTTTTCCTTCGACAAATAAACAATCGCGTCTCCGGAAGTCGCGCCGCGTCCCAGGTGCTTCACTTGCACTTCTCGGTTACCGATATCGATATTCAATTCGCTATCGAAGGTGAGACTCGGAGGTTCGTAGACGAAATTCTTAAGCTCTTCAAATACTAATTTCTTTCCCGCCAGGCTCTTTGCGGTGTCTGCGATTTGAGTTTCAGTCAACGGTTTGCCGTCTGCCCCTTTGCCGGTCTTCAAACGTTGCTCCCTGACGGCTATATATTGAACAAACCTGTCACGCGTTGTGGGCGTGCGATACATGTCCCTCTTTGTATCGGTGTGCGCGATGATTGTGATAGCGGGGAAGGCAGCCTTGTACAGACCATTCCCCATATTGTGATCGTTATGGAAATGGGTGATGACCAGGTAACGGACTGGCTTATCAGTCCACTGCCGGATCTGCGCAATGTCCTCCGCCGCGGCGGAAAGTTGAAAACAGGAATCCACCACGAAGACTTCTTTGTCACCAATGATGACCGTGGTGTTGCCGTTCACGTTACCGTCAGGTGAATCCTTGTGACGGATCACGTAGACACCTTCGGCTACCTTGGTTACCGTTCGCTCTTTTGTGTTCACCGAATCAGCGAAGTTAACACCCATGCTTAAAACGATAAGCGACAAAGCCAGCACAATATGAGCGCATAACACCCTAACGCGAGCAGGAAACACTTGCGTAACCTCCCATTTTATCTACGCTCAACGTAGAACTGGTTGTGAACGGTTCTCAGATGTTAAGGACGTATTTATCGTCTTCCCTTGCGAGGGACAAAGGGGAGGGTTTACCTCTACTTAGCTCGACTCGCAGGCGGAACGATTCCGTTCATACGCAGGTACTCCACCATCTGACCGTACTCGTCGGCCGCATGAATCACAGCAAACACAGCCAAATGGAGACGCGTTGATTTGTTCTTGCCGAAGGGAACCATTTCTGTGGCATTCTCCTGGGAGAACGTGGCCGCTGCCTTGTGACCAAGTACGAACGAATCTTTCAGGAACTTGATTATCTCCGCCTTGGTTTTCAGTTCCTCGGGTCCATTCGAGCCTTTGATGTTTGCCGGCAGCGCGTCTCCGGTCAATGGGGACCAAAAGAAATAGTTGACCGCTGCGGTGTGCTTGATCAGCAGCGCGAACGTGCGCACACCTTCATAGTTGCCGCCCTTCGTACCGAGACTTGCAGGCGTGAAGTCATACTTGTCCTCAGGCATAGCTTCGGCTACATCAATCAATAGCTTCTCGTAGTTGCCGATCTCGCCGTCAACTACCGACGCTACCGCCGGTGGAGGCGGGGAGGTGGACGCGGGAGTTTGGGCTCCAGCGGTGATCGCAAGACTCAGGATCGCTGACAGTAAAAAAGCTTTCAGTAGTTTTCTCATTCTTGGTTCTTCCCTTTTCAACGGTGCGTGACTAGTCATCCGACTGCGATCGCACGAATGCCGCGCACACCAGAGTTCATTTGCGCTGCCAAAGTAGACTTCGCGGTGCGACTGAGCAACGATTATGTGGCGAACCGAGAAATGGTGTTGTGAGAAGGTCAGAGAGACGAATGAAACGGATCGAGAACTAAAGCGACTGGCGTAGGTGGGCCTCAAACTTCGTGCGGTAGACGCGACTTAGTTTCAATTGAGTACCATCTTTTAATAGGGTGAGGTAATCGCCATGTGAGTGTAATTGCAGCTCCCTGACACTCGAGACATTTACGATCGTCGAGCGATGAATACGAATAAAACGCTCTGGATCTAGCTCCATCTCCAATTCCGTTAGCGAGGCGCGATGGAGGTATTTCCGGTTGCCAACATGCACTTGCACGTACACACCCGCCGCTTCGATCCAATCGATTTCTTCCGTAGGTAGAAAAATGACGCGGCCGGCGACTTTGACTAAGAGACGGTCATGGTGGCTGGTAGAGCTGGATTGTTTCGGAGTGGTTTGACTCAGCAACGAGAGCAGGCGATCGCTCAACTCCTCGCGCTTCTGTGTGCGCAAATAATCGATTGCTCTGGTCAGGCATTGACCGAAGCGCTCATCACTGTAAGGCTTCAACAAATAATCGAGCGCGCTGGCCTCAAAAGCTCGCACCGCATAAGCGTCGAACGCCGTAACAAAAATGGTTACAGGCAGGCGCGCTACTCCGACTTGACTGATAACCTCAAAGCCATTCAACTCCGGCATTTGAATATCCAGAAAAAGCAGATCAGGTTGACTCTCGCGAATTACCTGAACCGCTTCCACGCCGCTGAGGCACTCTCCGGTGACCGTGATTTCGCGCCGCTTCTCGAGCAGATCTCTCAACCGCTGGCGCGCGGGCTTTTCATCATCAACAATGAGGGCGCGAAACTTTTCCATGCTCAAGAATTCTCGACGCCAAGAGCTTCACGATAAGGAAGGACTATCTCCGCCGTCACTCCACCATCGGGCGTCTCGCGAAGGTTAAACTGATGCGTTGCAGGATACAGATGCGCCAGGCGCTGTTGTGTGTTTGAAAGACCAATTCCCGCACTCTCCGAAAGTCTCCACCCCGACGGCAAACCGGGGCCATTATCAATCACACACAGATGTAAGCTGCCGTTCGCTCGCGCGGCACTAACGGTGATGCGATTGGGCCGCTGTTGCGCTGCCCCATGACGAATAGCGTTCTCTACTAACGGTTGCAGAATAAACCCGGGCACCGTCGCCCTTAATGTTTCCGGCTCAATCGCCATCACCACCGTTAAGCGATCTTCAAATCGAACCCGTTGAATCGCCAGGAAATGATCGAGGACCGCTAACTCCTCTTCAAGTGATGTCTCCTGCCGGGTAGAGTGGGCCAGCGACAAACGCAGCAAATCCCCGAGATGTTCAATCATCTGCCGCGCTCCACCAGGATCGCGTTCGACAAACGCTGAGATGGTATTCAACGCATTGAAAAGGAAGTGCGGCTGTAACTGCGTTTGCAGAGTCTGCAGCTGCGACTCAGCGAGCAGTCTCTCCAGTTGCGATGCTTTCAATTGCCGATCACGCGACTCGCGGTAGTAATCCCAAGCCAGCCAACCCCCAATAATTAACCAGTAAACCTGGATGCTCCATTGGAATGTCCCCATGAAATCGGCGCGAACCTTATTTGCAAAGAGGGTTAGTGGTTGTCCCGTGCGAATTATGTCTACTAAGAAAAGGAGGAAAGCGAAAATGGCGGTCCAGAAAAAACTTGCCGGCAGATGTAGTAAGAGGCGACGGGTTAGCGAGCGTGTTCGGGCAAACAGCTGATCCGTCCAAATGATGAACGGAGAAAGCAGTCCCCAGATGTACCATCGCGGCAGGGACGAACCTAGACTGTCAACCGAGATTCCCTGCGTCCCGCGAACAGAAAAAAACAGGCCGACGGCTGTGCACAAGCAGAAACACAAGATGAACTTTAAGCCGAATTCGCGTAACCGAGATGTACTTTCCAGACTCATCATCCTCATTACTCTCCCGGGCTGGTCAACTATTGATCGTCTCTTGCCGGCATGCAACTGGATTCGGAGAGGCAATGCAAGCGAGATCCTTTAGAGACTCGACGAGAGGTTGAAGTTGTCGATTGTTGAAAGAATCTTTCGAAGCTGTGCCGGAGTCTGGAGTCAGGGGCGCTCAGTGTTGGTGGATGCCAGTTGCCCGCGATATCGTGCTGGCGTGATCCCGACAGATCGCACGAACGCGCGGCGCATTAAGTCGGCGCTTGCGAATCCGCAGTTGCGCGCAATCTGCTCGATACTTTTTTCAGTCTCTTCAAGGAGACGGCGAGCGGCTTCCACTCGCAGCTGTGCAACGTAACGCGCGGGCGTACAACCAGTCTCGCGTGTGAAAACGCGCTCGAAGTTTCTCACACTCATGGCAACGCGTTGCGCCAGTACTTCCACCGACAAATTCTTTTCCAGATGATCAGCAATCCACACCTGAAGCTCGTGAATACTTTTCATTTCCGAAGCCTGCTTACCAAGCGACACGCTTAACTGCTGCTGGCTGCCGGGCCGTCGTAGAAACAAAACAAACTCACGCGCCACCTCGTGAGCGACGGCGCTGCCACAATCTTCCTCAACCCATGCCAGCGCGAGATCGATTCCAGCAGAGATACCCGCCGAGGTGTAGATGTTTCCGTCGCGAACCCAAATCGGTTCTGACTCCACTTCCACCTGCGGATAACGTTTGGCGAATTCTTTACCAAACTTCCAATGTGACGTCGCTTTTTTACCGTTCAATAAGCCAGCTTCCGCCAAAAGAAACGAGCCGACGCACACACCGCCCAGGCGACGAACGTTTGGACAAATTTTTCTTAGCCATTGCGAGAGCGCAGCGTCGCGCACCAGTCGACTGCCGACGCCACAAACCAGCAGCACCGAATCGATCGCTCCCTTCACGTCCTTGAGTCGAGTCTGCGCGACAAACGAAAGCATGCCGCCCTCGCCCTCAACTTTCAGGTCTTTGGCGATGGTGGCGATCTCAAGAGAGTAAATCTTTCTTCCAGATAAGCGATTCGCGGCGTTGAATACCTGGATCGGTATGACAAGGTCTAACTCTTCGATCGGCGGGACCACAACGATGACGATTCGTCGCTTAGTCCGAGAAGCTCTTTCCCTAGTCTTCGCCATCTGTAATTGTGAACGCGAAAAACCTTTCGTGTGTTTCTGCTTTTAATTTCGGGTAGGTTCGTGGATCGTCCTTAGCTAACGTCAAAAACCTGATCCGCGAACGGACACGAATTCAGGAAACACGAAAAACCACGAAGTCAGTCAAGGTCGCAAGCTCCGGACAGAATGCAACGACTAACTGTTTCTCACAAGTGTGACTGAGTTGTTGGCGGAAATCGACTGAACTTTGTCAGAAAGCGCCAACCGACAATCACTAGAATCACGCCTGCAGCAAGCCTGGCCATCGGAGCAAATTCATGTTTGGCAATCTCTCCAACGATCTGCGCTACACCGTGCGTTCGTTGCGTAAGAACCCTGCGTATTCTCTCGTTGCAATTATCACTCTGGCCTTAGGAATTGGCGCCACCACCTCAGTATTCAGTGTCGTGAATTCCGTTCTGCTTCGTCCCCTGCCCTTCAAGAGCGCTGACGAACTCGTGCAGGTTTGGTCACGCCGTACCGATAACAACAAAGCGCCGTTCACCGTACCTGACTTTCTCGATTATCGAGATCAAAATCAAACGCTGCTGAGTATCGCCGCCTACCGCAACGTCGCCCTGAATTTCTCTGGCGCCGAACGCACCGAGCGTCTTCCCGGACTCAGAGTCTCGGCAAATCTGTTTCAACTTCTGGGTGTTGAGGCGAGCGTCGGTCGCTTGATGCTGCCGCGGGATGACACCCCTGACCAACGCCACGTAGTTGTGCTCACTCATGATTGTTGGCAGCGAAGATTCGCAGGCGATGCGCAAATCGTTGGCAAGTCACTCAACCTGAACGGCGAAAGTTTTGAAGTGATCGGCATCATGCCGCGCGACGTGGCGCTGCCAATTCCTGAAGCCGAACTGGCAATACCGTTAGCTCCAGACGTCGACCCGCTGCGCAATGCACGCAGTTCAGTGAATTCGCTCCACGCTGTCGCTCGTCTGAAGCCGGGTGTAACCCGCGCTCAGGCCGAGTCAGACCTCACCTCCATCGTCACCCGCCAGCGACAACAATATGGCGAGGCATATCTCAAGAAGATTGGTGTCAACGTGGTACCACTTTTCGAAGAACTGATCGGTAACCTCCGCACGGGTTTACTCGCCTTATTGGGTGCAGTCGTTCTGGTACTGCTGATCGCATGTTCCAACCTGGCTGCTCTGTCGCTCACTCGCGCCTCGGGGCGCTCCCGGGAAATCGCCATCAAGAAAGCGCTCGGCGCGACCTCGACGCGCGTTGCCGCTCAATTACTGGCTGAGAGTTTACTGCTGGCCGTGTTGGGTGGTAGTGCCGGATTGCTCCTGGCGATTTGGGGAGTTCGCGCGTTGTTGTCGCTGAGTCCAACATCGTTTCCGCGTGCCCAGGAAATTGGCGTCGACGTACGAGCGCTCGCATTCGCGGTGGGCGTCTCAGTGTTTTGCGCAGTCATTTTCGGAATCTTGCCAGCGTTGCAGAGTGCGCGGGCGGAAGTGAACAAGACCCTGAAAGCGAACGGTCGCGGCGTGGGCGACGGCGCGCGACAAAACCGTTGGCGCAGCGTTCTGGTTGTTACCGAGGTGTCGCTATCTTTCGTCTTGCTGATTGGCGCTGGTCTCTTAATTCAAAGCTTCAAACGAGTGCAGGCAGTGCAACCAGGATTCGATCCTGCAGACACTTTAGCGGTGCGGGTCTCGTTGCCGCGCGCGAGGTATGACAACCGCGCGGCTGTTTCTGTCTTTGTAGGAAAGCTACTGCCGGCGCTGCAGACTCTGCCAGGGGTGGAGGAAGTCGGAGCCGTTTCACTCCTGCCCATGGGTGCTGGAGTTAGCAGAGTGCCGTTTAGCGTGGCCGGTCAAGCCACTTCCGCCAGCGACACCCATACGTCGCAGTTTCGGTTGGTCACGCCGGGTTACTTTCGCGTACTGAAAGTTCCACTGCTGCAAGGCCGTTGGTTTACTGACCACGACAACGCTGAAACTTCACCAGTTGCTCTGGTAAACGAAACTCTGGGCCGTCGACTTTTTCCAAGCGGTAATGCTGTCGGCGCCCAAATCAAAATTGACGACAATAATACCGGACCACGCACGGTCGAGATTGCCGGAGTCGTCGGTAATGTGAAGCAACTCGGTTTGGAAAGCGAGCCCACAATGGACGTCTACCTGCCGCTGGCCCAGATACATGAAGATAGTGTCGGCCTCGTTACCAACAGCAGCTATTGGGTGGTGCGATCGAAGGCAACGCCGCGCGCACTCGAGAAAGCATTTATTGGGGAACTACAAAAAGTGGATCGTGACGTAGCGACTTCCGATATCAAAACGCTGGACGATTACTTGTCAGAATCTGTCGGGCCGCGGAAATTCAGTCTACGCATTCTGACAGTTTTTTCTGTTGCGGCGTTGTTGTTGGCGGTGACGGGAATCTACGGGGTGGTTTCTTACATTGTGGCGCAGCGCACTCCCGAGATAGGAATTAGACTCGCGCTTGGCGCCAAGCCATCTCAAGTTTTTCAACTCGTTCTCGGCCAGGGAGTGAAGGTTATTCTTGTCGGCGTAGTCCTGGGATCACTGGCGGCGTTTGCCCTGTCGCGCGTGATTCGCAGTTTGCTGTTCGGTGTTACGCCAAGCGATCCAGCAACTTTCGTTTTTGTCTCAGTCCTGCTAATCGTAGTTGCGCTAATTGCCTGCAGCATTCCGGCGCGCCGAGCAACGAAAGTGGATCCGCTGATTGCGTTGCGAACCGAGTAAAAATCGCAAACATACCGTAGATCACTTAACTGGCTTGCCATTTTCTGTAACGACGCCCGCGCGGTAAATGAAGACATGCTTTTCGCGCGCGGCCTGGTTTTGAGATCTGCGGGGCATGGTTGGCCCGCGATAGCCAGGCATCGAAACTGAAATCGTATTGCCGGTGCGCTTCACTTTGATCAGATCGCTGCAGCTACCAAAACCCGGGGTAACTTTGGCTCCCGCATTGGTCACGGTCACAAAGTAGTAAGTGGCCGGGCATGCAGTGCCGCCGTAGTCGGTGACTAACACCACATCTGCGTTGCCGATTTGAAACGGCTCGCCAATGTCCAGGTTGTTGTTCGCTTCGACCGTTGGCTGGACCTTGCCGCCTTTGAACAGAAGAACTCCGTCTTCACTTACCGTCAGATCTCCAAACCGCGTAGTCGTGCTGGCGGTGTCCTGCGCGGAAGCGCCGGCGCAGGCCAGCAGAACCAACGTCGCTCCCAGAATGAATTTGCACATAAGCTGCTCCGGGTAATCGAACCGATGCCGGTCGACATGTTTATCCGCTGTGGCCTAAACGAGCTGGTGGACAATAACACTCTGGAACCACCCTAACGTGTTTTTTTCGTTTTGTTGCCAGGCGTCCTCAACTGATGCTTCGTAGCGATTGCTATCAGCCTGACCACTTCGGTCACTTTACTCATTCAACGCGACCGTTTTCTTCGTGGGCCATATCCAGCTCTCACCTGTTTGTCACAAAAGCTTGCTTTCTGGAACATCCAAGCCACTTAAACTACTGGCACACCACTCGCACCAGGGAACGCGCTCAAGTGCGGGAGCTTAGCTCTTTTAAAATTCATCACCGTCAACGACAAAGGCCTTCTCTCGGCGAAAGCGGGAGCGGGCACACACTTACCAGCCTAAGTCGTCCAAAAGAGCGATATGGCAGTGGGAGTTACCGAAAGACTTTCTGGGAAGGCCTTTTTTCTGTTTCTGCTACTGCCCATTTGCTCCGGCAGTCAGATCACAAGTCTAGTCCTTTGTCGTTGGCGGTGATGATTTTTTTGATACCGGATCGAGAGGAACTTTTTTTAATGAACGCCCCCACGTTAATGAAACGCTTTATTTCACTCGCGCTACTCATTTCACTTTGCGCGCCATTCCTGCTTATCAAGACAACTACCGCTCAAGCTTCCACTCCTAAAGTGGTGACAGCACCTATCGACAAGGTCTCCCCGGAACTGCGTCAATTGATTCAATCAGGTCACGGCACGCAGCGCATCAAGGTCATTGTGCAGTCGAATTCGGCATCGTCAGGTGGCGGTGGGTTGTTGGGCGGATTAATCGGCGGCCTGGTACAAACCGTTGGTGGCATCGTACAAGGTGTTTTGTCGGCTCTGAACATCACGCTGCTTGATGTTCAGGCGAATTCAGTCGATGTCCTCGCCGCTGACCCGTCAGTGTCTTACATTTCGATCGACACACAGGTCCGCACCTTTGGCCATGTAACCCTAACGACCGGTGCGCAGCAAACGCGAACTCAAAAAAATGCGCTGGGCCAGAACTACACCTTGGATGGCTCGACTGTCTCCATCGCCATTCTCGACTCCGGCATCGATACGACTCACAAATCTTTCAGTACTCAATCCGGTAAAGTTGTTTTCAGCAAAGATTTCACTGGAGAAAATCGCACGGACGATCCCTACGGTCACGGGACGCACGTCGCCGCCGTCGCCGCTGGTGTCGGCACTCCCACGAACGGAAGCTATGAAGGCGTTGCTTCAGCCGCCCAGCTCGTCAACTTGCGAGTTATCAATTCACAGGGCATCGGCACAACCTCAGGTGTGTTGAAGGCCCTCGACTGGTTAATGAGTAATCGTCAGGCCTACAACATTCGCGTCGTAAACATGAGTTTGGGAACGCCGGCGATCAACTCCTACAAGAATGACCCGATTTGTCAGGCAGTCCGTAAGCTGGTCAACGCCGGCGTGGTCGTGGTCGCGGCCGCCGGCAACAACGGCAAACTCTCGAACGGACAAAAAGCTTACGGCGCGATCCACTGCCCCGGTAATGAACCTTCGGCAATCACCGTCGGCGCCAGCAACTCCTACGGCAGCGATCCGCGTAACGAAGATACGATGACTACCTTCAGCTCACGTGGTCCGACGCGGAGCTTTTCAACTGATGCTTACGGCGTGAAACATTACGACAACTTGATCAAGCCCGATCTCGTGGCCCCCGGAAACAAGATCGTCTCGGCTGAAGCCAAGAACAACAAGCTAGTCACGCTCCACCCGGAACTCGAAAGCAACAACTACCCAACAACCAACATGAAGCTCATGTACATGAGCGGTAGTTCGGTGTCGTCTCCAATGGTCGCAGGCGCTGCGGCTCTGCTGCTCGAGGCGAATCCGAATCTGACGCCCAACATGGTGAAAATGATTTTGATGTACACCGCTCAACCGCTGAATGGCGCTAACACCTTCGAACAAGGCGCCGGTCAGCTGAATGTCGCGGGGTCAGTCGCGGTTGCCAGGATCGTTCGCGACCCCCTGCTTGGTCTGACACCCGCACTCGGCTCGTCCTTCTTGACCCAAAGCGCTCCATCACCTCAAACAACTATTTCCAACTACGCGTTCCCCTGGGCCCAGGGCCTGATCCTAAATCACACGACAATCACAGGATCGAACCTGATAAATAAGTATCAGAAGTCGTATGGCAAGGGTTACTTGCTCGGGGACGGCCTGACGGAAGGCACTTACTCGCAGAGTCTAGCGTCGTCTTCATGGACCAGCGGTTTGTCTCTGAGTAACTACCTGCTGACCAGCGATGGAACGTCAATGGGCGGAGGCGGAACTTTTTGCCCAACTGGAATCATGTTGGGCGACGGCATCATGATCACCGACGGCATCATGATCACTGACGGAATTATGATCAGCGACGGCATTATGATTAGCGACGGAATTATGATTACTGACGGCATCATGATCACCGACGGCATCATGATTACAGACTCAAGCACGGGCGACGCCACCGCCGGAATGGAGTAAGAACAAGGCAGAACAGTAGGCAGAAAGCGGGGGCGATGGATCCAACCCGCGTTTTGCCTATTGCTTTCTGCCTTGTGCCTTCTGTTTACTGCCTTCTGCGTTCTGCCTTCTGTCTCTCTTCCGTCACGGCCCGAAGCGCTGACGGTATTCGCCCGACACCAAAAACGATTTCACCATGTCGGCGCGGCGGTAGTCGCCGTCAAATTCCTCGAGTTTGTGTAACCAGAATTGATAACCGCCCTCGTCAGGATCTCGTCTCAAATAACCGAAGTATTGCATTTCTACGAACGCCCCATTGTATTCCTTGTCGTAAAAAACCGAGTTCTCAACAATGGCTCGCAGCACCTGGCCACGGGTGAGCGTTTGATTGTCCAGCACATCAATGAGCGCCTCGCGATCGGTATCTGAGAACAGTGTCTGCGTATTCTCGATTAGCCGGTCTACGTACTGCTGATTAGTTAACCCGTCAAAGTCTGCCTCAAAATCCGCACGGTTCACCCACGCATCAACGAAGGCCCGCTTGTTGCGCTCCAACAGCTCCTGCCAACCTTCCGCGTTGACCACCACGCCTTGTCCGATTGTTTGATTGTCAGAAAGAAACTCCGTGAACAGTGGGCGTCGTGCAAAGCTTGCCCGGTAGAAGCGATGAACGAAGTAACCCGTTTCCTGAAACTCGATCGATAGAAAAAACGCTGCTGATGTGTCAATCCTTTTCACTTCCCGACAACTTTCATCTCCCCCGCAACTCGTAATGTTGTTCTCCCAGAACTCCTGGCCATCTGGATCCGGTTCACGGCTAAAAAAATCGCGATAGTGTTGGCTAACAAACAAAGGTGTGTCATCAATCGCATTGCCAGAGCTGGATTGCGAAACCGTGAAACGAACAGTGTGCGAAACACGCTCGGCACCAAGGT
Source organism: Pyrinomonadaceae bacterium (assembly GCA_035472495.1). Taxonomy (GTDB): domain Bacteria; phylum Acidobacteriota; class Blastocatellia; order Pyrinomonadales; family Pyrinomonadaceae; genus PSRF01. The sequence continues at coordinate 924,573 of DATIPD010000016.1, forward strand.
CGTCAGTCGCAACGGCCCAAACTGTGTACGTTCCGGGTCCGAGATTGATCCAGTCAGACTGATAAGGCGATTCGTTAGTTTCCCCGATCTTCATGCCGCCGTTAAAAAATTCGACTTTGCTAATCGTGCCGTCTGGGTCATCGGCGTTGGCGCGTAACACCAGATCGGCCGGGGCGCTCGTGGAGAAGCTGAAATCAGAAAACGGAAACGTCATTGAAACAGTAGGCTCGATATTTTCTGTGCCCGGAGGCGTGGGCGGCGGAATCTCGCGAAGCAAGTGGCTGGCCCAGGGACACCAACCTGGATAGGCCGCATCCAGATTGTCTTCGATTCCCTGAATGGTGGAATCGCACACCTCAATGTTAGCCTCAGTAAACCCAATAGTCTCTGGATCAAAGTGAAAGCTCCACTGCGGATTGTAGTAAACCGGTTGCTTGATGATGATTCCAGCAATGATCTTTTGGTTACCAGTTTGCAAAATCTCTCTGGCCTCTTCAATCCTCGCCGGATCGGTAAGTTTGAAGACAAACGTTTCGGGATGTGAAGAAACGCTAAACTCGAAATAGGCGGCGGAGGGTGAACCCTGGCCGTTGGCAAAAATGGAGGCAATCACGCCAATACTGAGGAGAAGCATTGCGCGAAAGAGAGGCTTGGTAACCCGTAACTCTGCAAAAAACATCAGCGAAGTTCTCACCTTGGGGGGAGGCTGCGCCTTTCCTTATGGTCCACGGAACAATTGTACAGCGAATTACAAACTGTCTGACAAAAAAGCTTCGGTGCCGCTTGGGCCAAACGAGCCGAATGGCGGTGATGCGTGTTCGTTTCCGGCGTGAACCTTCGCGCACCAATCGGGCTTAGAGACGTTTTAGCTCCCGCAGATTTTCTGATAGAGTCACTCAACAATGTTTAGACGCGCGAACCGGTCAGAGGGAAACTGAAATTTGAGAAACGCGCGTATTTTCTAAAGATTCACCTCGGTTTTGATACCAACGGTCGGCCGGCCAACGGCATCAAACTGAGGTTTGGAAGCGCTTTTTATGGGATTTAGATCGATGCACAAGACTTTAACAAAGCTACTTATACTTACTACTTTCTTCCTTATTTGCTGCGTCGCGGGCTACGCTCAGAGTGCCCCCTCGGGCGACGTGGTCATGGTCCTCCCTTTTGAAAACACTTCAAACAAACCGGAATACAACTGGATCGGAGAGAGCTTTGCGGACGCGCTCGCCGACCTCCTCAACAAGCCTGGACTGTTAGTGGTCTCCAGCGACGAAAGAGAACTTGCTTATCAACGTTTGCGCTTGCCAGAGACCGTTATTCCTTCAAGGGCAACTGCCATCAAATTGGCGCGCGAAGCGAAAGCCACGATGGTGGTTATTGGCAGTTATTCGATCACGCCAGTTCCCGATGAGAAAGGCGATGATAAAGACAAGTCTTCATCCGAGGCACTCGTTCAAGTCACAGCGCGCGTGATCAAAGTTAATGAGGGGCGGACTCTGGGCGAAGTGTTGGATGGCGGTTGGGCAACCAGGCAGTTTGATTTCGGTGGTCCACTGACGACGCTCCAGGATATTCACGGTCGTCTCGCTTATCAGATCCTTTATCAGCGAGAAAAAGCGTTCGCGTTTTCGCAGAACCAGTTGGTGCAGGAAGCCACAAAAGTTCCGCAGCGAGCGTTTGAGGCGATAGTCAAGGGAATGTTGCTAAGTGAACGGGATCCTAAGCGCGAGAATTACTTCAAAAACGCGCTGCGTTTCTACGCCGACGCCAACGGCGGCGCCAATTATCCCCAAGCTGCCTTCGAACTCGCGCGCTTTTATATGGTAAGCGGAAAGTGGAAAGACGCGACTGAGTATTTCGTCAAGCTTCAAAAGAAGGATCCTCATTATGTTGAGGCGGCATTCTATGCGGCCCTGGGTTACGCCAAGCTGGGCGATCTCAGTCATGCGCTGGCAGCGATTGTGCCGCTTTCTTCTGACGTGCCGCTGATCGGAATCTACAACAACGCTGGGGCGATCGCGGTCCAGGCGTCGCGTGAAGAAAAAAAGGACGACGAGCGCTCGCGTTTACTGGCTCAAGGAACGACTTTTCTAAGTCGTGCTGCCGAATCGTCGCCGGATGATCCGCTCGTCCATTTCAACTACGCCGTCGCTTTGTTCTTCGACGGCAAGTTCGCTGAAGCCGCCGAACAACTGAAACCGGTTATCACAGCCGACCCTCAGGATGGCCAGGCTTACTTCCTCTACGCCAAGTCCCTTGAAAAAGTGGGCAAAACCGACACCGCAACCGCCGCGGACGATCAGGCCCGTCATTACTTGAAGACTTACGCCAAATGGCAAACGGAATGGCAAAAGTCTCAAACTGTGAGCGCCGTATCGGTGCGCATGCGCGACGTGCTCAATCGTGACGACGTGTGGGACTTGCACCGACAGGAAATTATCGAAAGGTCGAACCCAAGTTCTGGTACTGAAGACTTGCTGGCCAAAGCGCGTGATCTTTACCAGGCAGGGCGCGATGACGAAGCTTTACCCGAGTTGCATCGGGTTGTGATGCTCGAACCCACAAACGCGCAGGCTTATTTGCTCAGTGGCAGGATTAACCAACGTCGCGGTGATCAGGAAGCGGCCATTGCGGCGCTGAAAACCGCAATCTTCTGGGATCCAAAACTGATCGACGCGCATATCCTTCTGGGCCGAATCTTCCTTGATCGCGGCGACCGGGGCGAAGCCACAAAATACGCTACCAGCGCGATGAACATTGACTCGAATAATCAGGAAGCGATTGCACTGCAGCGACAGGTCACCATGGGAAAGAACTAACGGTTTCTCCGGGTGCAGATATTGAGGCAATTCTCCAGACGAGGATTGCCTCACTTCATTTTCTAACACTCGCTTTTATCTCACGCTTTTTATGAAGCTGTTGCTGTTGATTGCGATCCTCGCGATTGTCGCCCTGCTGGCGACGTCGATCGTGATCGCGCTCTACGCTCACAAGAAATCAGGAACAGGAACGATCAAGTTGATCGGCGAAGTTGGTTACGTTGACGCCGAACTCACACCGGTAGGAACCGTGATCGTTGCTGGAGAATTGTGGAAAGCTAAATCGAAAGACAACGCAACACTACGAACCCGCTCGAGGATTCGGGTTGTCGGCTTCGCCGATCAACTGGCCATAGTTGAACCCTGCGAATAGCTCTGTTTCCGCTACCCCACTCACGTTTTGCGCTACCCGCTCAGAGCCCACAAGTAATCAGCCCAAATTCCGCCACTACTCTTCTTTGGCACGCAATCTGCTCTAGGAGTAACCGGCACGCACGCAAGACCCAAAGTAAAGGTTGAGAGTGCTCCCGCCGCCATCACTTCTCTGAGCGCCGCCTGCCGCTGCGCCAGCCACCCGCCGAGCGATCCTTCAGTGCTCCTTCCTAAATTTGAACCCGGTCAGCAATGGCCGGGTTCTTCCTCTTTTGGGCGTCAGTAAATTCCGTGTGGACGTAGAAACTGTTGGCGTTGGTCGGCAACAAGAACAAAGTGTCGAAGAGTTTCATTTGAATTGGTCGCGCGTTCCAGAAAAATCTTTTTCTGGCACAGCAGGTGCTCTAAGGAACATCGGCACGCACGGAAGACCCAAAGTAAAGGTTGAAAGTGCCCCCGCCGCCATCACTTCTCTGAGCGCCGCCTGCCGCTGCGCCAGCCACCCTCCGAGCAACCCTTCAGTGTATTCCCTCCGAAATTGGAACCCAGTCAGAAATGGCTGGGTTCTCCCGCATTTAGAATCCATTTTCTTTTTCTACCCTGATCCTTGCTGCTATTTGCTTAGAAGGGAACTAAATTTCTGATTTTATTGACCCGTCAATCTGCGACGTAATTTGTCACTTTGCACGTGACGTTTTCTGTCTTTTTGACCACCAAAACGACCTGATTGAGTGACTTACGACCCGTTGCTGGACGTCGGAAAAAAATATTTTGGAATTTGTTTTAGGCATGTCCTGAAGGCTAGAGACGGCAACTACCAAAATCCGAGCGTCCCGATCCGGCATTTGGTAAACTCCCGCAAATGCAGCACGCCGTAGTAACTCCGTCCCACCATTCAAGTGGGTCGACTAAATTTTCCAGACTCGCCAATCGTGTTCACTCAGATCTCCCGCCTCTGTCGCATTGCCTGGCTGCTTTAGTCTCAGCGGTAGTTCTCATTGTTTCCTTTCCTGACTTCGAAATCTGGCCGCTTGCCTGGATTTCTCTAGTTCCGCTGCTCTGGCTAGTTGCCCGCAATCCCAAGCCGTGGAACAACTTCTTGCTCGGATGGATTTTTGGGATAGTCTTCTTTTACTTCTCCTGCTACTGGTTAACTTATTCGATTATTCACACCGGCGGGATTTCACCGGTCATCGCCTTCCTGCTATTGATTCCCGGAGCAATTCTGCTGGGAATTTTTCCCGCACTCTTCACTCTGTTCGTAGCCAGAATCATTAAGAGATGGGGACCACTAAGCTTGCTCGCGGCGCCTCTTGTCTGGGCTGCGCTCGAATGGGGACGCCTTGAAATCACCGGTCAGCTCTGGAATGCCATCGGCTATTCCCAGGCTTACCACCCACTGTTGATCCAAACAGCAAAATTCGGCGGCGTTTACGCAGTCGGCTTCATGATTGTTTGGACCAACGCAGCGATTGCCTACCTTATTGTTGTAAGAACGAAAAAGGCAACACTGATTTCTTTCGTCAATTTCGCGGCAGTCGGTTTGGTGTTACTGGTTTTCGCAGTGCCAGGCTTACGGGATACGTCCGCAATGGTTCTAACGAAGCCTGACCTAGCCGTGGTAGCAGTTCAACCAAATGTTCCGGTTGAACCTATTGTCGATTCCAAAGGGCCTGAGGCCCTGACCACTGGACACATCGCGATGAGCGCGAGTGCACTGCAGACGTGGGAACTCACCGGACAAGTCGACAATTTTTCACAAGGGTCGGTTGAAAGCGATTGGGCCAAAGACAATTCCGTGGAAGGCCGCGAACAAATTCCACGGCTCGTCATCTGGCCGGAGTCTCCGATGAACTTCGCCTACGGCTCCGATGATTCTCTACGCGCTAAGCTGGTTCCTTTTGCACGAGCTAACCACACTTCGCTCCTGCTGAACTCTCAAGAGATCGCGCCGAACGACGGCATCTACAACTCGGCGCTACTCATAAATGAACAGGGTAGCCTCGTCGCTCAATATGATAAGATTCGCCTGCTGCCGTTTGGCGAATATGTTCCGCTCCCGCAATGGTTGCCGGGGACGGGTTTGATAAGAGGAATAGTCGGCGACTTTGCGCCAGGCACGAACTACCGCTTGATGCCGATCGGGAAAATCAATGCGGGCGTTTTCATTTGCATCGAATCGGCATACCCGTCAATTGCGCGCAGGTTTACTGCCGAAGGCGCAGCGGTGCTGATCAATATTTCGAACGATGGCTACCTGGGGCCGACGCCCGTGATGCGACAGCATCTTGCGAACGCTATCTTTCGCGCCGTTGAAAATGAACGTCCGTTACTGCGAGTTACCAACACTGGCATCACCGCCTTCATTTCGCATCGCGGTGTCGTGTTGGACGCAACTCAGCCGTTCAAGCCGGACCTTGAAATTTGGACAGTAACCGGACGCACGGGGCAAACGTTCTACACGAGATTCGGCGACTTATTCGCAGTTTGCTGCGGGCTGTTGAGCCTAACGATATTGGCGGTGTCGTTTAGTCGAACCAGGAAAGTTTAATCAGCGTAGCGCTAACTAAGAAAGTATTTTGGAGGATTAATGATAGAGAATTTAACAATTCAGGAATTAAAAAACTCTTATGACGATTTGAACACTCACGTCGAGCAACTCGGGAGGTTTCTTTGATGTCGCCTCAAGCCGCGCAGAGTTAGAGCGTATTGAGGAACAAGCGTCATCGCCAGATTTCTGGAACGATCAGGCTACCGCGCAGAAACTTTTGCAGAAGCGGACCGCACTCGAAAAGAAGCTGCAACGGCAAGAGCAATTTGAATTGGCGATAGCGGACGCGGGCGTGCTCTTTGAGTTTGCTGAAGAAGACGAAGATTCGTTAAGAGAACTTCGTTCACTCGTTCAACGGTTGGAGCATGAGGTGGGTATTGCTGAAACCGAGATGCTGTTGGCCGGCGATAACGATCAGTTGAGCGCCATCTGCACCATTCATCCGGGCGCCGGGGGAACCGAGTCACAGGATTGGGCCGAGATGCTGCTGCGGATGTACTTGAAGTGGGCGGAACAGCGTGGCTTCAACACTGAAATTATTGACTATCAGCCGGCTGAAGAAGCCGGACTCAAGGGAGTGACTTTTAGAGTGGAGGGTGAATACGCCTACGGACTACTGGCTGCAGAAGCAGGAGTGCACCGGCTGGTCCGTATTTCTCCTTTCGACCAGGCCGCGCGCCGTCACACTTCATTTGCTTCCCTCTTCGTCTACCCGGAGATTGACGAAAACATCGAAGTAGAGATCAACGACAAAGATTTGCGCGTAGACACCTACCGTTCAACCGGGGCTGGCGGACAGCACATCAACACCACCGATTCTGCGGTTCGTATCACCCATCTTCCCACCGGCATCGTAGTGCAGTGCCAGAACCAACGTTCGCAACATCAGAACCGCGCAGTCGCGATGCAAGTTTTGCGGTCACGACTATACGAACTTGAACTCGAGAAACGACAGGCCGAGACGGCCGCCCTCGAGGCCAACAAGACCGACATCTCTTTTGGATCGCAAATCAGAAGTTACGTGTTAGCGCCATACCAACTGGTAAAGGACACACGCACAAAACTGGAGCGTGGCAACGTCGAAGCGGTGCTTGCGGGCGACATCGACGACTTTATCAAGGCATTCTTATTGGCGAAGAAGGCAGCGTAAGGAGTTTCGGATGGCAACCACTGAATATGAGGAACAGCCAAGAGTAATCACTCCTCGGAACAGTCGCCGAAATGAAATCATCGCCATTCTGTTGCTGGCTATCGGCCTGCTGCTTGCTCTTTGTTTAGTCTCGGCCGCATTCAACCCCAACGACCCGTCGTGGAATTCAGCCGGACAAGCTGTGGCTCACAATTGGACTGGCGCGATTGGCGCTAATGTTGCCGCTTTCCTTTTTCAATCAGTCGGACTCGCCGCGTATCTCCTTCCCGGTCTCTTCATCGCTGCCGCCTGGCGAAGGTTTAAGACACTGGCCTTTCGCGCGCCGCTTTCGCGCTTGCTCGGTCTAATCATTCTCACTTTAGCCGCAGCCTCTTTACTTTCGATTTCAAACATCCGACCGATCTTTGACTCGAGTGTTCAACCGGGAGGTGTGGTTGGAACACTGATCTCACGAGGACTGGCGAGCGGCCTCAACACCGTCGGCGCAACAGTATTGCTGATTGCGATCGCAGCGATGGGATTGTTGCTCGCAACCAATTTCTCTTTTGTCGGCTTGTTTGAAAAAATCGTCAGCTTAGTCTCCGAACGCTTCGCCATCGTCCGCGCTATTCCAAACAAATTCCGCGCCTGGCGGGAAACCCGGCGCGAGCAAAATCGAATTCGCAAAGAGCAACGCGAACTACTGAAAGCCGAACAGGCCGCGGCTAAGAATGCGTTTAAAGATTCGTTGGAACTCAGCCCGCAGGATCGGATTGCGCAATTCATGCAGGGCAACGGTGACAACAGCACGACCCCGATTACACGCGGCGACTCATCAGTTGCAGAAGACGGAGCCGTAATGAGTGCCGCTGAACCCGCACGCGCTGCTGCGGCAGGTGCAGGGGCCGCGGTGAGCAGCGGAACGGGAAGACGCACGATTACACCAGGAGCCGCGACAGTCGCCGCTGCCGGTGAGTCTGCGGTCAAGGGAATGGTTGAAGGCGTATCGGTGTTGCGTCCCAAAGGCGAAGCTCCCGCAGCCGGCAAACTCCCGTTCGACGCCGAACGCGCTCGCCGGGTGTCCTACTCCGAATACTCCATGCCGCCGCTGCAATTTCTAAATGAAGCGCCGCCCCCCAGCGAACAGGCGGACGCCGAACTACTCAGCCTGGCGACGCGTCTCGCGGAGAAGTGCAAAGAGTTCAACGTCACCGGACAAATTAAGCACATCTGTCCCGGGCCAGTCGTTACTACCTACGAGTTCAAACCAGACCCAGGGGTGAAATACTCGCGTGTAGTTTCGCTGGTGGACGATCTCTGTTTGGCACTTAAGGCCGAGTCGATTCGCATCGATCGGATGCCTGGCAAACCGCACGTCGGCATCGAGGTACCGAATCCGCGGCGCGAAACTATTTTTCTGCGTGAGGTAATCGAGTCGCGCGCATTTCGGGAGTCGGCGTCAAAACTAACGATCGCCCTTGGCAAGACGATCGACGGACTTAACTACGTCGCCGACCTGGCGAAGATGCCACACCTGCTCATCGCCGGCACGACAGGCGCCGGTAAATCTGTCGGGGTCAATTCGCTCATCGTGTCGATTCTTTATCGCGCCCGGCCTGATGAAGTGAAGTTCATTCTGATCGATCCGAAACGACTCGAACTCGGTCTCTATGAAGACATTCCACATCTCGCGTCTCCGATAATTACGGATCCAAAGGTTGCGTCGCGCGCCTTGAAATGGGCTGTCGGGGAAATGGAGAAACGCTACCGCGACCTCGCCGGCTGGGGTGTGCGCAACATTGACGGCTACAACACCGAGATCATGCGCCGGAATCTTGTCAAGGAATATGACGAGAGAGGCGAGCCGCACAAACCACTTCCCTACATCGTAGTCATTATCGACGAACTTGCCGATCTCATGATGACGTCAGGCCGCGAAGTGGAAGAATCGATAACCCGTCTGGCGCAGATGGCCCGCGCCGTCGGCATTCACCTCGTGCTGGCAACCCAGCGTCCTTCAGTTGACGTCATTACTGGTCTGATCAAAGCAAACTTCCCTTCGCGTATCTCGTTCCGCGTTTCTTCGAAGGTGGACTCACGTACAATTATCGACACCAACGGCGCTGAACACCTGCTCGGCCGCGGCGACATGCTGTTCCTGCCGCCGGGTTCGTCCCGGTTAATTCGTGTTCACGGCGCTTACGTCGACGAAACTGAGATTGGCAAGATCGTCGCCCACGCTAAATCCCAGGCGAAACCGGAGTACAACGAGACGATCACTCAGTCTGACGAAGAAGCTTTGGGGCTTGAGGCTTCTGACGGCGAACACGATGAGCTTTTTGAAGAAGCCTTGCGCATTTGCGTCGAGATGAAGCGCGCCTCAACCTCCGTCTTGCAGCGTCGTCTGCGCATTGGTTACGGCCGCGCCGCAGCCATCCTGGATATCATGGAACGCGAAGGTTTGATTGGTCAGGCAGACGGCTCCCGCCCGCGGCCCGTGCTTGGTCGTGCCTACGAAATGATCGCGCAGTGGGATGAAGGCGGCGAAGTAGAATAGTCTCTAGTCTGGAGCTGACAGTCCGGAGTCATCCGTCGGCTTTTGGGATTTGCCAGCTGGGCTCTATCCCTTCACCCTTAAACCAGGGCACTCGTCGCTACGAGACTCAAGACTGGCGACTCCAGACTCTTTGTCGCCACCGCTTCGAAACATTTTTCCACGTCACCTGTGGAAAAATCTGTGAACAACTCCGCATAAAACATACGAAGTTCAGAAATGATTAGACTTCTGGCTCTGTGCACACGCGAGCGGCAGTCTCACAAACTCTTCACAACCACTTACTTGCATACGTGAAACAACATTTCCAACTCGCAAGGTTAACGCTGCTCAGTTCCGTTCTCTGCCTGATCGCAATCGCTGACGGATGTGTAACGCGTCAACCTCCGCCGGCGTTGCAGACAACTCCGTTTGCTAACGCGACCGACCGGCGTGGCGCTCTGGTCAACATCAATACTGCCGCGCCGGAAGAACTGGAAAAGCTGCCGGGCATCGGTGAAGTGATTGCTGCACGGATTGTCGCCCATCGCGAAAAATATGGGCCGTTTAGACGCGCCGAACACCTAATGATGGTTCAAGGCATCAGCAACAAGAAGTTTCGCGAGCTGGAACGGCTGGTAACGGTCAAATGAGCCACGTGTTACAATTCAGGTTAATTCAAACGCGAAGTCAGGAGAGTGAGAAGCAATGCCATATTCAGAACTGATGATTCGACCAATGCGCGAAGAGCTGACGCGAATTGGGGTTGAGGAAATGAGAACGCCAGAGGACGTGCAACGGACCCTGGAAAACAGCAGCGGCACTGTGATGGTGGTGGTGAACTCGATCTGCGGCTGCGCCGCCGGCAAAGCACGACCGGGAATTGCCCGTGCGCTACAACACTCCGCGCGACCCGACAAAGTGGCCACCGTATTCGCCGGCGCGGACATTGAAGCGACCGACAAAGCGCGAAGCTATTTCACGGGCTATATGCCTTCTTCGCCGTCGATCGCGTTGCTGAAGGACGGTCAACTTGTTTACATGATGGAGCGACGCCAGATTGAGGGGAAAGACGCCTCCCAGGTCGCAAGTGAACTGATCGAGGCTTTTGATCAGCACTGCGCCAAAGCCGAAGGCACGGCGAGCTGATTGGTTCGTGTAAACCGGGACACCAAGCACGCCAAGCGAAAACACTGGATCTAGTCCTTGTAGTTACGCTTGGCGTTCTTGCGTCCTAGCGGTTTTAGCTAATGAATCTCTTTCGACAGCCTGCCGGGGCCGAGCACACCTACAAACTCTGCGTGCCTCATAACTACCTCTGGCGATGCTTGCAACGCGATAAAGTATTTCTTTTGAAATTCGCTGCCTGATTCGTTCGGCGTCAAGAGTAGCTGCGCCTGCTTAATCAACGCCTCCGCGGTGCTTTCATTAGGCGTCTCCCTGGCTGCCAGGAGTTCGTCCATTTCAACTATCAATTCAGATAACTGCCGCAGCCAAATAAACCAGGGATCGTTCATCACCAGCTGGAGAAACTGATAACTATTCTCGATCGACCCGCGCACGCGTTCGTAGCCCTCACGTTCAAAATCCAAAAGTGTCTTGTGCAAACGCAACATCGCTGACCGCACCTTCATAAGTTGGTCGCGCGTCTCCGGTGTCAGCGCTTTTTCTCCGTCCATCCTTACCATTCTCCTTCGCCAGTTTTCTTTCAAATTAAGTGTACTGGGAAAGCGCCTCAGCCGCATCTGCTCGCTGCTTCGCTATGCTATGATCGACGGCAAATGCCGCCTCCGTTCAGTCTTCAAACTCCGATTGAAGAACTCTACAAGTACAAGTTTCCGCGTCTGGGTCAAACGCCCTCACAAAAGCTCGCCGTCGAGATCGCTTCAGACGCGCACAAGAAGGAACGTAGTGCCGCTACAGTTGAAGATCTACTGAGTTACTTGCCGATGCGCTACGAGGATCGTTCCAGCCCAGCGCGAATCAAAAATCTGAATGAAGGCATGGAAGCCTCGCTGGAGTTGGTTGTAAAAATCGCCGGCGCGTACCAGGTAAAAAACCGTCGCTCGCACGGTCAGTCTAATCTCTTCATTTTTGAAATCACCGCCTCTGATCCGGATAAGACAGGACGCCCGATCGTCGTTTGGTGGTTCGTGTCAGGCACGCATGCCCGAGACATCATCGACTACTACACCAAACGTTTTGTACGTGGCGCGCGGTTCGTGACTTTCGGTCGTTGGGAGTGGGACAAGCGACGCGCGACTTTTTCACTGAAGCTGCAAAAACCCGCTGACGAACTTGAATTGCTGCCTAACGTGGCAGCAACTGCAACTGAGGAAGGCGACACTGAAGCAACCGAAGCCGATTCTGAGAACAGCGATCCGGCACTCAACGTCATTCATACCGGCCGGCGCGTTCCTATCTATCGCAAGCTTGGCGACTTCAGCTCGAAGCGCCTGCGCGAAATCATTCACGGGATACTGGGCTTGCTGCCCGACTCGGCAATTCCCGAAACCTTGCCCGCAGAATTAGTGCGCCGCAAGAAGCTGTTGCCGCGAACGAAGGCGTTCCGTCAAATTCACTTTCCTGACGAAGAGGTTCCGCTTGCGGTTTACGAGCAGTCGCGCAGTCCGGCGCACGTTCGTCTCATTTTCGAAGACTTCTTCTGGGTAGCGTTGGGAATCGGACTCAAACGCGGACGTCGCATCAAAGAAGTCAAAGGCACAAAAATCAAACTCGACACAGCCACCAAGGAACGAATTGGTTCAGTTCTTCCTTTCAAATTAACTGAGGCGCAACGTCGCGCCGTCAAAGAAATTTTCAAAGACCTGAAGTCAGACGCGCCGATGAATCGTCTACTCCAGGGCGACGTCGGCAGCGGCAAGACGATCGTTGCAGTGATCGCGATGTTGGCCACGATGGAGAATGGTTATCAAACGGCGCTGATGGCGCCCACCGAAATACTTGCGGAACAACACGCGCGCAACATCAAGCGTTTGCTCGCGAAGTCACCTTACCGGGTGGAACTGTTGACCGGATCGCTTCGCGGCGCCGAGAAAAGAAAGCTTCACGTCGAACTTGCCGCGGGCGACATCCATGCATGCATCGGCACCCACGCCATCATTCAGGATCAAGTGTCGTTCAAAAATCTCGGATTAGCGGTCATCGACGAACAACATCGGTTCGGAGTGATGCAACGGGCGGAGTTGCGCGCGCGCGGCTTCAACCCGGACGTGCTGGTGATGACGGCAACGCCAATTCCGCGTTCACTTACCATGACCATCTACGGCGACCTTGATGTTTCAGTGATTGATGAAATGCCGCCCGGAAGGACACCAATTGAAACAAAGGTGTATGGCGAGGAGAAGCGGCCTGAAGTGAAAAAGTTAATTGAGCGTGAGGTGTACGCCGGTCGTCAGGTTTATGTGGTTTATCCGCTGGTTGAAGAATCGGAGAAGATGGACTTGCGGAACGCGACGCAGCGTTATGAATACTTGCGTAACAAAGTTTTTCGCAAGCTGTCAGTCGGACTGGTCCACGGCAAGATGAAGGCGGCAGAAAAAGAAGACGTGATGCGGCGTTTTGTTGCCGGTGAAATTCAGATCCTTGTCTCCACGACTGTGATTGAAGTTGGCGTAGACGTTCCCAATGCGTCCGTGATGATCGTCGAACACGCCGAACGATTTGGTCTTTCTCAATTACACCAACTGCGCGGGCGTGTCGGCCGTGGCGCTGAACAGAGTTACTGTGTGCTGCTAACTTCAGACAAACAGACAGCCATCGCGATTGAACGACTTGGCATCATGTCGAAAACTAACGATGGCTTTGTGATCGCCGAAAAAGATCTCGAACTGCGTGGCCCTGGCGAATTGCTGGGGACCAGACAATCGGGGCTGCCGGAGTTCCGCGTCGCCAACATCGTGCGCGATCAGCAGCTGCTGGAAGGCGCACGTAAGGAAGCAGATTTCTACCTGGCAAAAGGCGAAAAGTCACCCGATACTGCAAAGCTGATTGCGCATGTGAAAGCAGAGCGGCGCTTCGGGCTGGCAGCCGTGGGATAATAACGCGTCAAAAGTCCAAGGTCCGAAGTCCAATGTCTTGGGTACAAAACGGGGACTTTGGACCTTGGACCCTGGACTTTGGACTAATTTTGAGAATCATCGCCGGTAAATTTCGTGGTCGTAATCTTAAGAGTCCGCCTTCGCTGGAAGTGCGGCCAACGTCGGATCGTCTGCGCGAGACGCTCTTCAACATTCTCGCGCCGCGCATCGAAGGCACACGCTTCCTTGATCTTTGCGCGGGCTCGGGCGCGGTGGGTATTGAAGCCTTATCGCGCGGCGCCGCTCACGCGACGTTTGTCGACGAGTCGCGCGAAATGTGCAGTCTTATCAAAGCAAATCTTGATCTCTGCCGCATTGAGCGCAACGCCAGCGAGGTAATTCAAGCCAAGGCCCACGACTACCTGCGCCGCTTCATTTCGAAGCAGCCAGACTCCGGAAAGCCATGGGACATTGTTTTCTTCGATCCGCCCTACGCCACTGACTACGCTCCGGTACTCAAGCTACTTGCTCAGCAATCCGTTATTACCGACGAAGGTTTGCTCGTAGTCGAACATCACAAGAAAACCGAGTTGGCAGATCCCCTCGGTAGTATGATTCGCACACGCGTCCTGAAGCAGGGTGACTCAGCGCTTAGCTTCTACAGCCGCACATCAGAGGAGACAACATGAACGCAAATCTCTCCCGTCGTGGATTCGCAAAAGTCCTGGGCACGAGTGCAGCCTATGCGGCCTTGCGTCCGTCCCTTTCGGCGGCGCCGTTGAGTATCTGGGAGGCCGCATCAAGCGCTGCCGGCGTCGTCCGTCTTAGTTCAAACGAAAATCCTTACGGGCCTTCGCCACTGGCGATAAAAGCGATGACCGACGCCTTCAGTTTGGCCTGGCGGTATCCTGACGAACACGAACGATATCTGGTTGAGTCGCTCGCCAAGTTGCACGGCGTAAGCACGGACGAAATTCTGTTGGGTAACGGTTCCGGCGAAATCTTGAAAGTAGCGGCGGCTGCATTTACCGCGCCGGGAAAGAAACTGGTTGTTCCTGATCCAACTTTCGAAGCAATTCTGGCGCACGCGCGTGCAGCCAAGGCCGACGTCGTGAAGGTTGCACTAACTGCAGACTATTCGCATGATTTGCCCAAGATGCTTGACGCCGTAAAGGACGGTGGTCTGGTTTACATTTGTAACCCCAACAATCCCACTGCGAGCATCACACGAAAAAATCAAATCCAAGAATTTTTGACAAACACCCGCGCTAACACCGTGGTGTTGATCGACGAGGCCTATCACCACTATGTCGAGTCGCCAAATTACGAAAGCGCCGTGCCGCTATTGAAGCAGTATCCAAATTTGGTTGTCGCCCGGACATTTTCGAAAGTGTATGGAATGGCGGGCCTGCGTTGCGGCTACTGCATCGCTCGTGAAGAACTAATTCAAAGCATGCGCGCGCAACAAACCTGGGACAGCGTGAACATTATGGCGCTCGTCGCCGCGAAGGCGAGCCTTGATGACACTGCTCAAGTAGAACAGGGACGCACGCGGAACGCCGACGTAAAGAAGTTTGTCTATGGCGAACTGGACAAGTTGAAGTTTGAGTACATTCCCTCTCATGCCAACTTTGTGATGATTAATCTGCGTCGCGAAGTGCGACCCATCATCGGCGCTCTGCGCGAACATGACGTACAAGTGGGGCGCGTGTTTCCAGCAATGCCTAATTTCCTGCGCGTGACGATCGGCACGAAGCCGCAAATGGATGCGTTCTTTCCGGCGTTTCGCGCGGTGATAAGCTGACTCAATAAAAAGCGGGGCAAGCCCAGCTTCCCGACCTGGAGGTTACTGGAGGTCTATTTCACTCTCGGTTGCGATGCTTT
Source organism: Pyrinomonadaceae bacterium (assembly GCA_035472495.1). GTDB lineage: Bacteria > Acidobacteriota > Blastocatellia > Pyrinomonadales > Pyrinomonadaceae > PSRF01. The sequence continues at coordinate 939,901 of DATIPD010000016.1, forward strand.
CAGCGTTGAATAAAGCGTCTAGCCTGGAGCACCTCGGGGTGAGGAAGGCGGGCTTGCTCGCGCTGTTTTTTCACCTGTTCGCTTGCTTCCAAATTCATTGTTAGAATTCACTCATGCTGGTTCTCGGAATCGAAACGTCTTGCGATGAGACTGCCGCCGCTGTGATCCGCGACGGACGCGAGATCGTCTCGTCAGTTATCGCTTCGCAAATCAAAACTCATGAACGCTTCGGCGGCGTAGTTCCTGAACTCGCTTCACGCGAACACCTCGATAAAATCGTCCCCATCGTCGATGAAGCATTCGAGCGCGCCCAGATCAAAGCAGAAGAGATCGACGGCATTGCCGTGACGGTTGGGCCCGGGCTGGTTGGGTCGCTACTCGTGGGCGTGTCTTACGCCAAAGCGATGGCCTTCGCTTTAGGCAAACCGTTGGTGGGCGTGAATCACATCGAGGGGCATGTTTATTCGGTCGCCTTTGATAACCCGCCCGTCGAGTATCCAGCCTTCGCCTTGATCGTCTCCGGCGGACACAGCAATCTGTTTCTGGTTCCGAGCCCAGGGAAGTACAAAGTGCTGGCGCGCACTCGTGACGACGCTGCCGGTGAGGCGTTCGACAAAGTCGCCAAGCTGCTGGGCCTGGGTTATCCCGGTGGGCCGATCATCGAACGACTGGCTCGTGAAGGAAATCCGAAAGCGGTGAAGTTTTCACTACCGCGCATGGGCGATGGTTCGTCAGATTTTAGTTTTAGTGGACTGAAGACGGCGGTGACGAAACACGTGCGCGAAAGCGGACTGCAACCAGTTGCCAATGGCGAAGAACCTTCACAGGGAATTAAGGATCTGGCCGCAAGTTTTCAAAGCGTAGTGGTTAGATCTCTGGTTGGCACTACGGAACGATTAGCAGAAGCACATGGACCGCGAACATTGATCGTCGCGGGCGGCGTCGCCTGCAACGGCGCGTTGCGTGAAGCTTCACGCGAAGCAGCCGCGCGCGTGGGCATTCCCGCCTATTTCCCTTCACCCCATCTTTCAACTGACAACGCCGCGATGATAGCCGCGGCGGGAACCGTCAAACTTCAAGCCGGCGAACGCGCCGGGTTTGACCTGAACGCAGATGTAACTCTGCGTTTGCAGAACCTAGATAACGAAGAAGAGGCCCTGCGAAAGGCAAAGGTTCGTTACCGGCTTTGATACTCGTGACCGGGACCAGCCCGCCAGTGCCAATAGGTCAACGCACTCCAAAGAGTTTGGAAAATGAAAGAGGCGAGCATCACGCTCGCCTCTTTCTCTGCTTTCCGCCGACTGCTCCTGCTCCTGCTTCCTGGGTTGCTGGCCTCGTCACGCGAGGCCCGTTTTGGCCTTATCAACCCTCGATGACGCTCATCGCGCTCACCGCCTTTTTCTCATAGGCGGCGATTGTGGCGACGTTGCGTTTCTCCAGCGCGGTTAGTTGGTCATCGGTAAACTGCGGGTCGGGTTTGTACCAGGGGAAGCTGGAAAAATAAGTGTTGTACCAGGGTTCCTTCGTAAATACTTTGCCACGGCGAGCGTAAATTTCCTGGCGCATCTTCACCGCGTCTTCAACAAACAACCCCTGCAACAAGCTGGACGTGAGCGGCTTCATACTCAAGCCGTCGTGGATCTTGTTTTCGTAAGCAACAATCGTTTCGACGTTAGTCTTATCAGCGCCGGTTAGATCCTCGTCTTTGAAAGTATCGCTCGGCTGATACCACAGTTGCCCGTAGAAATACTGCGACAACCAGGGCGCCTGAAACTGTCGACCATGTCGCGCATAAATCTCATTGCGCAACAACCGCAACTCATACAGTCCCAGACCACGAAGCATCGCGGGCGAAATCAACTTGTCTTCAAACAACTCCATGTCGCCCGGAGCCAGAGCCAGCCGGCGTGACTTTTTCTGCGCTGCCGCAATCGTCGCCAGGTTCTTCTGCTCCTGTTCTGAAAGCGACTTGGGGTCGTATTTTTCGCTCGCCTTATACCAGTAGCGCTCGTCAAAGTACTGCTGCAGCCAGGGCTCATCGGCAAACCGTTTGCCGTGAATCGCCTCCACTTCAGACCGCAACACCAGCCATTCCGCACCGCTGTGAGTGCCCAGCTTCCTCGTTGTCAGCGCGCGCGCGCGCCAGTAACGCATGTCGCCCGGTTGCACTGTCTGGTGCTTGCTGGCTTCCGCGTCGCGAATAAGATCGAGGTTGCGGTTTTCGGTATTGTTGAGTTGCGAATTTTGGAAGTCGGCATTCGCTTTGTACCAATCCTGGGCCTCCAGGTAAGTGCGAATCTCCGCGTCTTTGAAAACTCGCCCGTGCCGGCCAAATACGATTCCGCGCATCAGCTTCAGATCATCCGGCGGAACATTGGCGATGTCGGCAGGCTTCAGAGCCGTCTTGCCGAAGTCGAAACTTTGCCAGCGCTGCATACTGTCTTGCGCAGAAACTGAAACAGCGCCGCCGATGAGCAGCGCTGCCAGAAGAAAAAGCGAAAAGCGAAACTGGAGGAAGTGTTTCATGACGGGCTCCGCTTGAGTGTCCTCTATTTGAATTGTTTATTAACCAAAAATGTCGCGAACTTTGTCGACCAGACCTTTGTCTTCCAGATCTTTATTTTCGACGATCGCCAGCTGCTCGAGCAGCTTGCGTTGTTCGCGCGTCAAAGTCGTTGGGGTAACTACAGTGACCGCTGCGAACAGATCGCCGTGGCCGCGACCACCAAGTACCGGCATTCCTTTTCCTTTGATGCGAAACACCGTGCCTGTTTGCGTACCGGCGGGTATCTTGATTTTTTCTTCGCCTTCGATGGTCGAGACAAACACTTCAGATCCCAAAGCGGCTTGGGCGAAAGTCAGCGGCTGCGAAAGGTAGAGATTGCTCCCCTGCCTTTCAAAGCGTTCGTGCTCAGCCAGGTGAATGACAACATACAAATCGCCGGCCGGTCCGCCCTGCGTCCCTGACTCACCTTCGCCCTGCACGCGGAGACGCGAACCGGTTTCAACGCCGGCGGGAATCTTCACTTCCATCTGCTTCTCGCGCTCAATGCGACCAGCGCCGTGACAATCGCCGCACGGATTTTTAACTATGCGACCGGCGCCGCGACATTGCTGACAGGTGCGGGCGACGGAGAAAAATCCCTGCTGGTAACGCACCTGTCCGGTGCCACCGCAGTTGCTACAATTCTCTGGTTGCGTTCCCGCAGCCGCACCATTTCCCTTGCAGGTCTCGCAAGTTTCCAGGCGTGGGATTCGCAATTGGGCAGTCATGCCGTGGTACGCTTCTTCGAGGCTAATTTCAAGGTCGTAACGAAGATCGGCGCCGCGCTGTGCAGTGGAACGCCTCCCACCCCCGCGACCACTGCCGAAGACGTCACCAAAACCAAAAAGATCGCCAAGGATGTCTTCGATGCCGCCGAATCCCGGCGCACCCCAGCTTTGACCAGCGCCACTGGAAACGCCGGCATGACCGAATCGATCGTAGCGCTGCCGCTGATCCGCGTCAGCCAATATTCCATACGCTTCGGCCGCTTCTTTGAACTTCTCTTCAGCACTAGCGTCACCCGGGTTCTTGTCTGGGTGAAACTTTATCGCCAGGCGACGATACGCACTCTTAATTTCTGTATCGGTGGCCGTCCGGGCCACTCCAAGTATCTCGTAATAATCTCGCTTGCTCATTCTGAAACTTTTTTCAAACTCCTCTGCTCGATCTCAAACTCTTGTCTTAAAACTTTGTGAATTCCTTTTCGTCTCCGGCTGTGCCGCCATCGCCTGACTCCATCATGGCGGCAGTCAGTTGTTTTGCTACACGCTCCAGCGCGTTCAGGGCTTTATCCAGTGTTTCCTTGTCTTCTGACTTGAGCGCTTCCTCCGATTCCTTGAATACCCGATCGGCAATTTCCTGATCGTTTTGCGAGAGTACGCCGCCAAACTTGGAAAACGACTTTTGCGTATTGCGGAACAGCGACTCCAGCTTGTTTCGCAGAATGATCAAAGCGGTAGTTTGCCGGTCAGCTTCGGACAAGGTCTCTGCCTCTTTGATGAGCCGCTCAATTTCATCCGGCGCTAATCCTGACGTCGGCGTGATGCGCATTTGCTGCTCGCGACCAGTCGACTTGTCTTGCGCCGAAACTGAGACGATGCCGTTTGCATCGACTTCGAAAGTCACGTCGATCTGCGGAACGCCGCGCGGATGTGGGGGGATGCCCACGAGTTCAAATTTGCCGAGTGAACGGTTACCTGCGGCAACTTCGCGCTCGCCCTGAAGAATGTGGATTTCTACCGATGCCTGGTTATCAACCACGGTTGTAAACGTCAGGCTGTTACGCAATGGAATGGTCGAATTGCGATCGATGATTTTTGTAAACAAGCCGCCGCGCACTTCCAGACCCAGGCTTAGTGGCAACACGTCGAGCAGCACGATGTCTTTGACGTCGCCGGACAGGACGCCACCCTGAATCGCCGCGCCCATTGCCACCACTTCATCCGGGTTAATCTCGGCAGACGGCTTGCGGCCGAAAATTTTCTCAACCGTGCGCTCGACAATTGGAGAGCGCGTCTGGCCGCCAACCAGAATTACTTTGTTAATGTCGTCAGACTGCAGCTTGGCATCTTCCAGTGCCTTCTGACACGGTTCGATCGTTTGTTCGATCAAATCGCCGACGAGGTCTTCAAACTCGGTCCGCGTCATTGTCTTGTTGAAGTGCTTGGGCCCGGTGGCGTCGGCGGCAATGAACGGGAGATTAATGTTGGTTTCCAGCGACGACGAGAGTTCGCACTTCGCTCGCTCGGCAACTTCCTTTAGCCGTTGCAGCGCCAGGCGATCTTTTCTCAAGTCGATTCCAGTATCCCGCAAAAACTCATCCGCCATCCAATTCATGATGCGTTCGTCGATATCTTCGCCGCCAAGGAAGGTGTTACCTGACGTCGAGAGCACTTCAAAGACGCCATCACGCATTTCCAAAATAGAAATATCAAACGTGCCGCCGCCCAGGTCATAAACAGCGATGCATTCTGTTTCCGACTTGCCCAGCCCGTACGCGAGCGCCGCGGCCGTGGGCTCGTTGATAATTCTTTCGATGTGTAGTCCGGCGATTTTGCCGGCGTCCTTGGTTGCCTGGCGCTGCGTGTCATCAAAGTAAGCGGGAACAGTGATGATGGCGTCGGTCACCGGTTCGCCGAGAAAATCTTCCGCTGCGGCCTTCAACCTCTGCAGCACTATTCCGGAAAGTTCAGGCGGGCTGTAACTGCGTCCCTGAACGCGCACGCGAGCGTCGCCATTCGGCGAGTCGACAATTTCAAACGCCGAAGTCTCACGCATCCGTTCAACTTCGGGCGCCTTGTACTTGCGACCGATTAGTCGCTTGACGGCATAGACCGTATTAGCCGCATTGGTCACGGCCTGGCGCTTGGCGATCTGGCCCACCAGGCGCTCGCCCTTATCTGTAAAACCAACCACGCTGGGTGTGGTTCGTCCACCTTCTTTGTTGGGGACAATTTGCACTGCGCCGCCCTCAAGTACCGAAACGCAGCAGTTTGTCGTACCCAGATCTATACCGATCGCTTTGCCCATTTTTTGTCTCTAGTAATCGAACGTTAAGGGTTTGTTACTTCTTGACGGCCACCTTTACCAGCGCCGGCCGAATCAACTTATCTCCAATCCGAAACCCACGCACGATCTCCTGCATAACCATGTCCGGCTCAAACTCGTCGGTTAACTCGGTCACCACAGCTTCGTGAACGTGCGGATCAAAACGCTCACCTTCAGCCGGCACCGGCTTGACGCCAAGCGCATCGAGCACCCCGTTCAGCTGTTTGTAAATCAAATCTACGCCGCTAAGAAAATGGCGGAACTCATCTGACTCGCTGGCCTCGACTGAAGCTTCGGCTTCAAGCGCCCGCTTCAAGTTATCAAGAACAGGCAGTAGTTTCTTGGTAATGTCAGCTACCAGCCGGTGGTAGGTTTCGAGGCGATCACGCTCGGTTCGCTTGCGATAATTTTCAAAGTCGGCCTGGCGCCGAGTTAAGGCTTCTTTTAGTTCTTTGACTGCAGTCTCGAGGCGCTTCAGCTCTGCTCTGGTGGCGACTAACTCGGCCACTTCGGGACCACCCGTCAGCGGCGGAAGTTCACCGGTCCCACCGTCTTTCGAAGTCGCCGGCTCATTGTCACTTGGTTGGACTTCAAACATCCCCGCCTCATCGCCGCCATCGCTCGCCGCCGACACCTCACTGTCAGAAGAATTCGACGCCGGTTCTTCCGTCATGCCACTTTCGTCTTCCGCATCGATAAAATTTATCGGGATGCGGTTGGACTCGTCACCTTTTTCTTCCGGAGCCATCTATGATTCGATTCGTTCAGTCTCGGCAGGTCTAGACGTGCGCTTCTTCATTCAAACGGCGCTCGATGAGCCGCGCCATGTAGTTTACCATAGCCATTATGCGGGAATACTCAATCCTCATCGGACCGACGACACCGAGTGTGCCGAGCTGTTCATTGGAGGCAATCCGGTAAGGAGCGGTTATGAGAGTACAATTTCGCATTGAGGAAATAGGATGTTCTCGTCCAATCACCACATGAACATCGCCGAGCATAGTTGGCTGTTCTCGAGACACACATTCATTCAGGATCTTTATCAGGCGAGACTTCTCTTCAAAGGTTCTAAACAACTCGCGCATTCGTTCAACGTCTACAAAATCCGGCTTACTTAGAATGTTCGAAGCTCCGTCAACGAAAACTTCGCCGCTGGCAGAGTCTTCGTCGGCTAAACTCATGTCACACAGCAGAATTGCATTTCGCAGCAGTCGATCGTAAAGCGCCTTCTCTTCCCGCATCAGTTCAAGAATTTCCGCACGAATCGCCAGCAAGCTCTTGCCGGTGAACTCAGTGTTGAGATAACGGGCCGTCTGTTCCAGTTCTTCCTGGCCAATGTTGTCTTCCAGACGAATTACCTTGTTGTGAATGGTGCTGGAGGCGGTGACTAACACCACCAAAATTCGCTTGTCAGGTAACTTTACAAATTCGATGTGACTGAGACGGTTATCGGCCAGCGATGGCGATACTACGATGCCAACGTTGGACGAGAGCTCCGAAAGAGCGTGAGACATCTTCTCCATGATGCGGTCAGACGAAGTTGCTGAGTCGACGCCGCTGGAAGAGAACACTTTATCAATCGCGCGCAGATCGGCACGCGAGAGCCGCGCTTCTTCGAGAATGTTGTCGACGTAATAACGATAACCTTGATCCGTTGGAACTCGACCCGCAGAAGTATGTGGTTGCTCGACCAAACCCGCTTCTTCGAGTTCGCCCAAGACATTTCTTATGGTGGCCGAACTCCAACCGGAGTTATGTGAAAAGCGATCCGCAAGCACCAACGACCCGACGGCTTCGCCGGTCACCAGGTGTTCCTTAATCACGGCGGCGAGCACAGCTTCCGCGCGAGCATCAAGACTGGTTTTTTCGCTGGCTGGTGAAGTTGAAATGCGACGGGGCATGCAGGTCTCAGTTGGCAACCACTCTCTTCAGGCTGATCAGACTTGCTCCAGGCGACCCAAAATCATCCCAAAGACAACTTCGGGGAGTATAAATGAAGGATTTGCACTCCTGCAAACCTTCGTACGGGTAATCTTTTGCGCTCGCACGACACGAATAATCTTTGTGCCTACAAACACTTACCAGAGATTTCGGACGCTGGTAAACCTCAACAGACGTTCGAACCCGAGCCGCGCCAAAAAGGCGCCACATGCCCTGGCGAACAACAGCCCACCCGTCGGCGAAACCTACGAAAAGCTCCATTTTTCTTGGGTTTTTCCCACTTCCCTGCCGTCAATTGACCATTGGTCAGCGTTCTCCGTAATATGAGGTCGGCTTCTCGCTCTAAAACGCTGCCCCTCGGTACTAGAGTTCGAGCACCCAAAGTCTTCTTCTTTCCCGCATCGGGTTCAATCTTATCGGCGACAACGGCAAAGCCATTGTCAGGAATACGCGGCAATGTCAGAAGTGAAGAAATTCTTCATCGATGCATTTCATCACCTGGGTGGAAACCGCCCGGTACCTGCAATCGAGGTGCGTTTCTATCCCTACGCGGGTTTGCGTCACACCATCCGGGTAAGGTCTGGCCATGTTTACGTTAGACTTTCGGACATTTGCAAAGATTGTCCAGCGCCCGTGTTGCGCGCAATTGCGTTCGTTCTGGTAGCCCGGCTATTGGGCAAAAAAATCCCCGCAGTTCATGATCGAACTTATCGCGAGTATTCACTTACACCCGAAGTGATGCGATCGTCGGATATTGCGCGTCGGGGCCGCGGCCGAAAAATGATTGGCAGCGCGCGCGGAACTGACTACGACCTTGAAAAACTGTTCGTGAAACTGAACCGGAAGTACTTCGACTCCGAACTCGAAAAGCCGACCTTGACCTGGTCGCAACGTAAAACAAGAAGCATTCTCGGCCACCATGATCGAGTTTACGATTCGATTACTATTAGCAAGTCGCTCGACTCCGCCCAGGTTCCCGAATGGTTTGTGGAGTTCATTCTCTATCACGAGATGTTGCACATTAAGCACGCCGCGCGAATGATTAATGGCCGCCGCTATTACCATACTTCAGCTTTTCGGATCGATGAACGGAAGTTCGCAAAGTATGACGAAGCGCAGCAATGGTTAGATCAGATCGCGCGCCGGCGTCGCGTGCCCCGCACCCGCGCCGCGTAAAGTTGTGCCACGATTTGGAACCTTTGCGGCCGCTGGGCGTTTATTGAAACGAGGTAGGTGGGCTCCTCAAGAAAGGGCGGTCAAACCAAGGGAAATCCCTGGTTGGGCCGCCTTTTTATTTGGCGAGAACAGCCACTGATCGCGTTTTGGCCTGCTGGACAAACTCCTTTGGGCATCGCTAAACTACGCGATTCGAAATGATGGGAAACCGTTCACCTGTAGGGTTGCAGTCTCGCAGCGGCAACCGGTGGCACTTTAGAACCAACTTGATGTAGACGGAGATTGAAATAGTTTATGGCAATCCAGGCGACTCAAATTCGACGCGGCATGATGATTCTTTTCGAGGGTGAACCTTGCAAAGTGATGGAGTTTCGTCACCACACACCCGGTAATTTGCGGGCAATGGTGCAAACGAAACTGAGAAACATCAAAACAGGTTCCTCTTTTGAACATCGCTTCCGTTCTGCTGACACCGTCGAGCGGGCCCTGCTCGAACAACACGAGATGGAATTTCTCTACGCTGATGGATCGCACTACCATTTCATGAACACGGAAAACTATGAGCAGGTAGCCTTGAGTGATGAAGAACTGGGCGACGCGGCGCAGTGGATGACTCCCGGCCTAAAAATTCAGGCAGAATTTTATGAAGGTTCGCCAATTGGTATCGACTTACCTCCTTCAATGGAGTTGACGGTGACGCGCACGGAACCGACGATGAAAGGCGCGACCGTTTCAAATGTAAACAAGCCGGCCACGCTCGAAAATGGAGTAACAATCACAGTTCCACCTTTCGTAAATGAGGGTGATCGCATTCGCGTTGATCCCACCGAAGGTCGTTACCTTGAACGGGCGAAGTAGGATAAAGCGGACCAAGTCTCATTCACACCTGGCTTCAGCCAGGTGACCGCGAAATCAGATTCGAGAGAAACCGTTTAAACGGTTTCTGATTTGTCGGGTGCCACAGGCACCTGGCTGAAGCCAGGTGTGAATGAGAACCGCATGTACTTCATCTACAGCTTTCTTCTTTGTGTTGGCTTTTTAGTCCTGCTGCCCCGCTTCCTGTTTGACGCAATCCGCCACGGAAAATACGTCGCTGGTTTTCGCGAGCGTCTCGGAACCGTCGCTCCGCTTCCCAAAAACAAACCAGTAGTCTGGCTTCATTGCGTCTCGGTTGGTGAGACGCAGGCAGCACGACCACTCGTGCGAGCGCTAAAGACCCGTTTTCCTGAGCATCAGATCGCAGTCTCCACCATCACTCTAACCGGACAGAACCTTGCGCGAAGCGTTTTCAGCGGTGAAGCGGCGCAGGTATTTTACTTCCCTTTCGATTGGCGCTGGACTGTTCGTCGCACTCTTAAAGCCATCAACCCCAGCGTCGTCCTGGTAATGGAAACTGAGCTGTGGCCAAACTTCCTGCGCGAATGTGATGAACAACAGATTCCGGTAGCGCTGGTAAACGGACGACTCTCCGAACAATCCTTTCGCCGGTACAAAATCATTAAGAGTTTCATGACTCGAGTTTTGAGCTCGCTCAAGTTTGCCGCAATGCAAACTGAGGCTGACGCCAAACGCCTTTGTGAGCTGGGCATGGACTCTGACAAAACCACCGTTCTGGGAAGCCTGAAATTCGACGCCGGCACTATGCCATCGAATGAGACAGTTACATCGGAAAGTCGAACCCGCTTCGCTCTAGGCGACGAATCACCGTTGATTCTGGCGGCTAGCACGCATACGCCAGAAGAAAAAATCGTCCTCGAATCTTTCAAGCAAGTAACCGCCCAATGGCCTGCAAAACTGAAACTGATGATCGCGCCGCGTCATCCGGAGCGCTTCCCGGAGGTTGCGAATCTAATTGAAGCGAGCGGATTTCGGTGGGCTCGAAAAAGTAACCCGGCGTCGCCTACCGAGGCCGCAGCTGAAGTTATTCTGCTGGACACAATCGGTGAGTTAACTTCAGTCTTTTCGCTGGCGACGATTGTATTCGTTGGTGGCAGCATCGCCCCGACGGGTGGTCACAACGTTCTCGAGCCTGCTTCTGTAGGCGCTCCAGTGATCACCGGACCGCACACTCATAACTTTCAACTCATCATCGAGGCGTTTGTTAAGGCCGATGCGATTGTGCAGCTACCGGAAAATAACGAGACTGAAATGACGGCTAACCTGACTGGAGCTATGTTGGCGCTGCTTAACGACCCGGACAGAAGACTGCAGCTAAAAGAACGTGCCCGTAGTTTGGTGAATGCAAACCGCGGGGCGACTGAACGTACAATGAACTCGCTGAATTCCATCCTGGCGCCGCATCCGGTTGAGCCACCTGATCTGTTAGCCAGCCGCGCACCGATCGCATGAACCCCATCGCGTCACTGATCTTGCCGCCGCTCGGTGCCGTTTATCGCGTCATCACACAGAGCCGCGTTAGGGCGTATGAAGCGGGCTGGCTTCCTGTTTCGAAATTGGCGGCGCCCGTAATTAGCGTTGGCAACCTCACCACCGGAGGAACTGGAAAAACGCCGCTGGTCGACTGGATTTGCCGAGTGATTGACAGCAACACGAACCAGAGTCAGAAACGTCTCTGTGTTCTTACGCGAGGCTATGGGCGCACTGATACCAAGGCGCAAGTCGTAGTCTCAGACGGCGTCGGTCTGCTTGCGAACGAAGCGGAGTCTGGCGACGAAGCTTACCTGCTTGCCAGGAATCTGCTCGGCATAGCCGCGGTGATAGCAAACGCAGATCGTTACGAGGCGGGAAAGTGGGCCATACAAAACCTCGGCAGTGAAGTTTTTGTACTGGACGACGGCTTCCAACATCTGCGGCTGGCGCGTGACCTGAACATCGCGGTTATTGATGCGACAAATCCCTGGGGCGGCGGCGACCTCTTACCATCCGGGCGTCTACGTGAAAAACCTCGCGGGTTAAAACGCGCAGACTGCGTTGTGATTACGCGAAGCGAACAAGCTGAGAAAGTGGACAGACTAAAGGAAGAAGTTGAGCAAATCGCCGGCGAAGTCCCTGTTTTTGTTTCGCGAATGGTGACTACGCACCTCACTGATCTCAAGAGTGAACAAAACGACGCGGAAAGGCTTCGCTCGGTTCCTGTCGTCGCGTTTTGTGGCGTGGGAAATCCGCAGTCGTTCTTCTCACATTTGCGAAGCGAAGGTTTTTCCATAGTTCACACTCGCTCGTTCCCCGACCATCATCACTACACGCAAGCCAACATTGACCGCCTGCTTGATGACGCCAGAACTCACAAAGCTCAAGCTCTGATAACGACGGCGAAAGACGCTACCAAACTTGCTTCATGCAAATTTGAAATTCCCTGTCTGGTGCTGGAAATCAGCGTCGCAATTGACGACGAGGACCGACTAATGGAAATGATCCGTTCGGTCACTCACAAAAAAGATAAATAAGGGACAGCCTACTGAATCTCGGGCGGCGACGCAGTTGCTGGAGGAAGTGTAGGTTTTGGAGTTGCTACCGGCGAAGGTTGTGGCAATTCGACAGAATGCGTCGGCGAAGGCAACGGCGGATTCTTGTTGGTGTTGGAATTCTCGTTTGTATTGGTGTTCGCATTAATGTCGGGTCCGCTATCGAGCGGGGTTTCAGTCGCAGCCGGCGACGCAGCTACATTCGCATTGGCGTTTGGCGCAGGGGTAGTCGATCCGCCGGAAGGAATTCCCTCCTCCGATGCTCCGGTCGGCGGCTTAGCTGGTTCCACCGGACTACTGTTGGGATCCGCTGCCAGTTGCGAACCATTGGGGTTCGGATTGGTCGGTTGCGAGTTGCGCGTAAATGCGTAAATGAGTCCAAACGCAATCAACAAACCAACCATCGAAGGAACCAGGATGGTCCACGGCTTGAAACTTGAAGCAGGCGGGGGGGCGGCGGCGGGAATGGGAACGACTTGTGATGGCGCGCGCGGCGCAGAATTAACTGGCGGCGGCGTCATTGGTTGCGTCACCCGGCGCCTGACTAGAGTCTCTTCATCAACATCATCCGCGAGCGGTTGCGATGGCGACTCAACCCGCGGAATAACCGGCGCAGACATAGGCGTCTGCTCCATTCCTGCAGCGATCGTAAAATCCTCAACCAGCTGTCCTACCGTCTCGTAACGATCTTCAGGCCGCTTCTCAAGCGTGCGCGCGACTACGCGGGCCACTGCTTCCGGCACATCACGCCGTTCATTCAGCACCGACGGCGCCGGTTGCTGTAACTGCTGCAGCATGATCGACGTCGGCGTGCCACCCGCAAACGGCACGTGACCGACCAACATTTCGAACAGAATTACGCCCAACGAGTAGATGTCAGAACGCGCGTCAATATCAGGTGACTGCGAACACTGTTCGGGTGACATGTAGTGGGGTGTTCCAATCACTAAATCCGGCGCCGTCAGACCGGGATCGTAACCGCCCTCCGGCTCCTGAATCTTAGCGATCCCAAAGTCGAGTACTTTGGCGTAGTCAGTACCGTAGCCGCTAAGCATCATGATGTTGTCGCTTTTCAGATCACGATGCACTACCCCTTCGCCGTGAGCCGCTTCGAGCGCGCCACCCACCTGACGCAGGATGTCGGCAATGCGTGGCAGCTCCAAGGGTCCCTGCTGACGGATGACCTGCTTGAGAGTCGATCCGTTCAGGTATTCCATAACGAGGAACACCACCCCGTTTTCGTCCTCGCCAAAATCAGTAACGCTTATTGCGTGGGGATGTGAGATTCGCGATGCGGCGCGCGCCTCGCGTGAAAAGCGGGCCACGATCTTTTCGTCAGCGGCGAATGAAGGACGCAACACCTTAACCGCGACCGTCTTGTCCATGAGCACGTGCGTGCCGCGATAGACGGTGCCCATTCCCCCGGTGTTGAGTCGTTCTTCGATGCGGTATTTGCCGGCGAGTGTCTGACCTAACAGGGCGTCGTCCTGTTTTTCGAGAGCAATACCGTCAGCCGGACAGAGCGTAATCGTGTCAGGATATTCAAGGCCGCATTTGGGACAAGCTTTCATCGGTTAGTTACACGACAGACAGCAATGCCTGTCTTAATATCCTCTGGGCGAACTAATTTTTCTCGGGAGAATAATCGAGAGCGTAACACAGAGATTTACATCGCGGCAAAAGAGACATTGCACGCGATAAAAAAATGCGAGCTAGCCCGAGGGGCGCGCTCGCATTCTTGGTGCAGCTTATGTGCTGACCTGGCCTAGACCTTCGCGACCACTGCGAAAACTACCAGCAAAGCGAAGAGAACCAGCGATTCGATCAACGCCAGTCCCAGAATCATCATTACCTGAATTTTCGGCGCTGCGCCGGGGTTGCGAGCTGCGCCTTCACACGCCGCTGCCCCGATACGCGACTGACCGATTGCGCCGCCAAACACCGCGATAGCGAATCCGATTCCAGCCGCAATTGCTACGTAACCCTTATAGCTCACGTTTGCCGGCTCAGCTCCTGGAGCTTGAGCGAACGCAGTCATCGTGGTCATGAGCACGGCGGCCACCGCCAGCAAAACCATGTTCAGTTTTCTCATTTTCCGTCTCTCCTGCTGAGGATAAACCTCAGTTATTCTTCTCGTAAGTCGGTCTTGAACGACAACCAGCGGTTATGATTTCGCCTGCATCCGGTATCCACCGCCCCTCTTACAACGGCGCTCCTGCGAGACAGACCTGCAATTAATTGTTACGGCCAGTTGTTTCAGCGAACTCACGAAAATGGTTGATAAGTGCGGGCCAACGTGTGCAGCCGTTTTTCCTGCGTCGCTCGACTCGCGTTCGTTTAATAAATCAAGACGTTGCCATCGCTACCTGATCTCGGGCGTGTGCGTCCAGCGCCGGAGCGGGTTCATCATGCGGAGCGTGTTCTTCATGCTCATCATGCGCATGCGAAACTTCGCTGAGATACAACTGCGAAAGCAGTATGAAAACAAAGGTCTGGATGAAAGCCACGAAGAGGCTCAACGGCATCAGCACCAGGGGACCTAACCACGTCACCGGCGGCGCCAGACCAGATACGGTGTGCACCACTTTTTCGTCAGCGAACATGTTGCCGAACAAACGGATGCCCAACGAGAATGGCCGAATGAGGTTGCTGATCAATTCAATCGGGAAAATTAACCAGCCGATCCACCAGATTGGGCCCCAAAGATGTTTGAGATGGGCGAACAGTCCGTTTTCACTAATGCCGATCCAGTTGTAATAGAAGAACGACGACAACCCCAGCGCAAAGGTGACGCTGGTGGCGGCCGTCGGTGACATGAACAGCGGAAACAAACCCATCAGGTTAGAAACCAAAATCAAGACTGCAAACGTCATGACGACGGGGAAATATTTCAGACCGTGCGGTCCAATGATGTCCTCGACCATGCCGCGCACAGCCAGCACAGCCACCTCAAGTGTTTGCTGACCGTAGCCGGGTTCTTCGTCCGAAAGTTGACCTTTAAAAATCCAGATGATGGCGATGCTAAGAATGCAAGCGATCACAAACATCACCGTGTACCACGGAATCGCGTTCTCCGGCGTGTAGGCGCCAAAGACTGCGTCCGGGTGAGTGCCGAATTTAGCAAAAAACTTAATCCACAATGGCCGCGTGTAGTTCATCTCGAACCGGTACGCAAACTCGCCAAAGTAGTGGTTCACCCATTGCACGACGATCGGCGCCTGTTCAACTTCTTCGGCATGCTCCTCAGCGTGGGCCGCGGCTTCCTGTAACCAGAACATCAACTAATTTCCTCTCGATGGAAAATTGCGAAATAGAATTCGCGAGCGGCCTCAACGAACAACCAGACCACAAAGCTGCTCAGCCCGGCAAACGTTGCCACAAGCGAAACCAGGTTATATCTGTAAGCCAGAAAAACTGCGGCAGAGATGACGAAATAACGCAGCACGTAACCGGCCATCCGCAGTTTTGGTTTGGTCCCGTGAGCGAGAACGCTGAACGAGGCTCTGGAGGACTTGATCAGCCAGTTATGGTTGAGCAGTGACAGTATTCCGCCCAGCAACAAACCAGTGGTCACGCGCCATGGAGCCAATAACAAACTTGCCAGCAAGGCAACCGCGACGGCCACTGACATTGTCCTGAAAATGCGCATTTCAACAGGACTCAACTGCCCTGCAAAAGAAACAGCTTCAGGCGCACTGTTTTGAGTTTCTTTCATTAGCAAAGCTGAGGATTTTACACGGGAAAACGCACCATTGTCGAGGAGCGCGATTTCTCAATCCGGATCAGCTGGCGTTCCACCCACTACCGCGAGGTGGCACTGACCTCATTGCTGTAGTTCGTCTTCAAAGCTTCGACGTCAGCCGCGCAAACTGATAAAACCCGACGATCGAACCAAGCACGATTCCCGCGACCAGCAACCAGGGGCTTGTTCCGAGCCAGCGATCAAGCAGCCAGCCGACTCCGCAAAGCGCGACCACAGACGAAAAAAGAACCAGCGCGGCAGCGTAAGCGATGCCAGTCTTCTGGTTGGTCTCTTCTTTGTCCTCGGGCATTTATCCTGACCAACTTTCCCGCGTGAGATAGTTCTTGGGAACCTCATACAACATCGCCCGGCTCGAGTGCCGCATCGAGTCGTGAATAAAGCAGACGTGCGTGCACCAGCAAGCCTTGCCGCCATCGATCGCCGATAGTTCCTGCGCGCGTTCGTGGGCAGCCCAGAGCGCGCCAAAGTCGTAATCAAAGTCCGAGAGCGTGGCAAACTTTTCGCGCAACTCGCAGGCGCGGACATCGCCGTTGTAATCGATGACGGCGGTCGTCTCACCGGCAGTACAGGGGAACGGCCAGGCAGTCGGATCAGTGAAGTTTGCAAGTTGCGTGCGATAGTGCGTGGTGATGGTACCGACGTAGGCCATGTTTTTCACAAACCGTTTGCTGGCGTCGTCTGTTGCAAACATCCGATCACCGTAACGCTTCGTGAGCCGGGCAACGTAAGCATACATTTCCGGCAAAACTTCAGGCGGCACCTGCTTAATGACATCACCGACCAACGTTTCACCGCGAATGATGTTGAAGTATTGGCCGTCAAGCTCAAAGTTTTCCCACATGAATTCGCCGAGCGGTTCGATCTCTGTGTAGTTGTCAGCGCAAACGACGGTGTTAACGTTCAAGCGAAAGCGATCCGTGTATTTGGACTTGAGCGGATAAAGCGATTTGATGCAGTCGAGGGCCTTCTCCCAGTTTCCTGGCACGCCGCGAATTTCATCGTGCGTCTTGCCGTAACCGTCAAGCGCTATATTCAAGTAGAGATCGAGTTTTGGATGGGCGCCGAGCGCGCGGTCAACGATCTCGTAAATACGACTCTTAACCAAACCGTTCGTCGGGATGATGACTCGTTCGACGCCGTTATTCTTTACGAACAACTCGATGACTTCGGCCACGTCGCGACGCAGCGTCGGCTCACCGCCTGACAGCCACAGGTCAGTGATCGACGGCATGGTGCGAGAGATTTTTTCCAACTGAGCGAACGTCAGATCACCCGGCTGGTTCAACTCCTCATGATAGAAGCAGGTTTTGCAGAACGCATTACAGCGCGAGGTAACAAACAAAATGACCGTGCCCAAACGTTTTTCACGCCTGGTGGAACGCAGGAGTTGAACTAGTTGGACTGCTTTGTTGGGCATAAAGTTACTCGCGCGAGATGATGACAGCTTCAGTGGCTGATTTCAATTCGTAGGTAGTCCCACGCCAGTTGATTCTTTGCGAAAAGGCCGCGGTGAGCGCGTTGTAAAGATAAAGCGCCGACGCCAACGGCCAGAGCATCAGGTGCGCGGTCATTGATAAGCGCTTGCGATAGTTCGCCAGAGTTAAGCCAACGGCCCGTAACCGAATCCACGCTTTGGCCGCACCCAGCAGGTAAATCAGCGGCAACGCGATCAGCAACACGGTGAAGTCGAGGTGGCGAAGGTAACGTGCAACCAATAGCGCCATCCCGCCGAAGAACACTGCGCAAAACAGAAAGCTTCCGATTAGCAACGGCTGCCACAAGTTCGCGGCATAAACTCGAGTGATTTTGAGTTGCCTGTTAGTGAACTCGAGGAGTTCTCTAAAGCTGCAGTCGCCAACTGAGGCCACCAGACAAGCCGGCACAAAATGTATTGGCAGGTTCGCCTCGTGCAAGACATTCGTCAGCGCAAAGTCGTCGGAAACTGTACCGCGCCAGCGTTCCGCCACCTGTAGTTTTTCAAAAGTCGACCGGCGAATCGCGGTCGAACCGCCCCAACAAAAATTCTTTGTCTTGTCTGCTCCCAGCGCTGACGCGATTGAGGCGTTCCAAACTGAACGTAATTGTGAAGCTAAGCCGCCGCGCTCAGGAACAAACCAACGATAACCAGTCGCGGCGCCGAGTTCCGGATCTGACAGCGGCGCGACCAGCGACTGCAACCAGTTCGCCTCGGGACGCGCATCGGAGTCAACGAATACAAAAACGACGCTTTCGGGATCAGGTTTGGTTACGGCCACCCGCAGGTTGTGGACTTTCTGTCCGCAGTCGACTGCCTTGCCGGCAACAACCACGCGCGTCCGCACCGTGGTCTCGCCTTGAGCAACTTCTTCGATAATGCGCAGCGCCGGATCGTCTTCCTGATCGACTACGAAAACAATCTCGTAGGCTGGGTAATTTTGCCGGCAAAGTGCAGTCAGATTTTCCCGTAGCCCATCTTCGAGACCCCGACACGGCACGAAGACGGAGGCAAAAGAATGGAAATCCGAAAGCGGTCGCGAGGCTTCACGACGCATGTAGGCAGCGAAGCGCAGCCCGCCGCGTAAAGAAAGAACGCCCAGACCGATGACGACCAGCACAAAGAAGTAGAAGACGAGCATTCGGTTATCGAGGAAAACCAGCAGGACTCAGCCGGCGGAAACATGCCTCCTGGTCTCTGGCCACTGCTGACTGTCAGATCCAGAAAACTTGTCCTAAAAATTCAAACTGTTGTAGAGTGCTCCAGTTTCGTTGTACAGGTGAAATTCTGCAGACCGTATTGGTGCGCGATCGGCGTCGAGTTGATTCCTCGCCTGCTTAACAGCAGGACCAAACGAGGACGGCAGGCAGCTAATGGGCGACCAGCTGCTGGACGAGGTGTATGAGTGGTTGCGGGTAGATGCCAATCGCGATGATGCCGATTACGGAAACTACCAGCGCAGTTTGCAGCGCCGGCGAGAGCGACAGTGGTTCGTTGTCAGCGATGCGGTCGCCGAGATACATCACCTTGATAAAGCGCAAGTAGTAATAGAACGAAACCACGATATTGATAACTGCCCAACCAGCCAGCCAGTAATACCAGTTCTTGCCATCGGTCTTGGCGCGATCAAAAAGTCCCCACAAGAGGAACCACTTTCCGATAAAGCCACCGGTGATCGGCAGTCCGCCGAGCGACAACATGTAGATGGCCATCATCGCGGCCATCCCCGGCGCTTTGTGCGCGAGTCCGGTGAAGTCGTCGACGTTGTCACCAATGATTCCGCGGCGGCGCAGGCTAATGATGATGCCAAACGCGCCCATGTTCATGAGGGTGTAGACGAGCAGGTAAATCAGCAGGCCGGTGTAGCCGTAAATATTTCCGGCGACTAACCCCAGCAAAAGGTAGCCAGCGTTTGAGATCGATGAATATGCAAGCAGTCGTTTTGAGTTCTCCTGGGTCACTGCAGCCCAGTTCCCTACCATGATGGTGATGGCGGCAACCAGGCCGAGGAGCGGCGCCCAGTCGACGCGCAGAGCGTCCAGCGCTACCAGAAAGATACGCGCATAGAGTGCGAAGCTTGCCGCTTTGGAGGCGGTCGACAGGAAGGCGGTTACCGGAGTGGGTGCGCCTTCGTAAGCATCCGGCGCCCACATGTGAAACGGAACAGCCGCAACTTTGAAAAACAATCCGGCGGCCAACGTAATCATGCCCAGCAAGAGCATCGGTCGCAGGCCGACGATATCATCGAGTCTGCCATTGGCGCCCGGGCCCCTCTGCACAGCGTCTTGAACCAGTGATACAGCGTGGCCCAGATTCTGCCCAATCTCACCCAGGTTGGTGGAACCGCTGACGCCGTAAATCAGCGACATCCCATAGAGCAGAATTCCCGATGAGAAAGCGCCCAACAGGAAATACTTCATCGCCGCTTCGTTCGAACGTTTCTCGCGTTTGGTAAAAGCCACCAGCACGTAGAACGTCAAGGCCATCAACTCCAAACTGATGTAGAGCGTGATCAGGTCGAAGCCGCAGGCGAGAAACATCATGCCGACGGTGGCAAACAAAACCAGCGAGTAATATTCGCCGTGTTGTTCTCCCTCAATGTCGAGGAAACGCGTCGAGATGGCCACTGCAAGCGCGGCGCCAATCAAAAAGATCGACTGAAAGATCAACGCGAAGCCGTCGATCCGAATCATTCCATAGAAGCCCTGCAGCGGAAGCGACGCGCTGGAGAGAAACTGGACGCCGACTGAAGCTCCGGCCAATGCGATTCCCGCGAGCGCGAAATACGCCACCACTTTGCTCTTGCGGTAAGGAAGAATTACTTCCATTACCAGAGCGATACACGCGCACACGGTCAGGATCAGCTCAGGGACAATGAGCTGCAAATCTGCCGCGCTGACGAGACCGGAATTGGTTTGAAGCAAAAGCATTTAGTTTGTGAATCGTTCGCAATCTGTCAGGAAGTTCAGAGTTCAACCTTTAGATTGCTGGTTCGGTTACGCAGCAAGCTTGAAGCTTGCACTCCGAACTGCATTCGTTCGTCACTTCTGTTCGATCGCCGCGCGCTGCGGAGTTGGTTGCGCCACCGGCATCCCCTGAATCGGATAAGTCGGCCGCACCTGGCGAACGATGGCATTTACCGGTCGCTCGATGTATTTCAGAAACGGAGTCGAGTAGACACCAATCCACAGCGATAAGATCACGAGGGGAATCATGTAAGCCCACTCCCTACCTGATAAATCAGACAGCTTTTCGTTTTTCGGATTGTCGATCGTACCGAAGAACATTCGCTGGTAGAGCCAGAGCATGTAACCGGCGTTCAGGATGATGCCCAGCGCGCCCCATCCGGCCCAAATCGGATTCGCTTCAAACGCCCCCCGCAACGACAAAAATTCAGAAATGAAAACGCACAACAGCGGCAACCCAATCGCAGTCATCACCATTGATAGAAATATCGTGGCATAACCCGGCATTACATGCGATAACCCACCAAATTCTGAAACTTTTCGCGTGTGACGCCGCTCGTAAATTATTCCCACCAGCAGGAACAGCGCGGCCGAGTAAATACCGTGATTGATCATATGGAGCACGGCGCCGTTTAGTCCGTTAGGATTGAGCGCAAAGAGTCCCAGCATCACAATCCCCATCGACGACACGGACGAATACGCCACCAGCTTCTTAACGTCGCCGTCCTTTTTCACTACGAAATACATCGCCGCCAGGGCGCCGTAGATGATGCCGACAATCGCCAGAAAGATCATGATGCTGCGCACGCCAAATGCGCCGAAGTAATGCTCGTCGGCAGAGGCCGCCGGAAACATCGGAATGTTGAAGCGGTAGAAACCGTAGGTACCTAGCTTGAGCAAGACACCGGCGAGGATCACCGAGCCGGCGGTGGGCGCTTCCACGTGCGCGTCAGGCAGCCACGTGTGGAACGGGAACATCGGCACCTTGATCGCGAAGCCGATGGCGAAAGAGAAAAACAGCAACACCTCGAGGGTTGAGACTCCCGTTGAGCCGGCGGATAACACTGAGCCCAAAGCTTGCAGGTGAATAATGTTGAAGGTGCCGGTACCGTGGTTCGCAGCTGCCTGGACGCTGGTCGCAACCATGTCAGCGGCTGCCTTGTTCCCCGCCAACAAGTCGACAGTCGCCTGGCTTATCTGACCGGTGAGCGCCGTGTCCTGGGTCAAAAAGTAAATTTTCAAAATGCCCAGCAGCATCACAACCGAACCCGCCAGCGTGTAAAGGAAAAACTTGATGGCCGCGTACAGTCGGTTCTCACCGCCCCAAATGCCGATCAGGAAATACATCGGCACCAGCGACACTTCGAAGAACAGGTAAAACAAGAACAAATCTAACGAACTGAAAACGCCGACTACGGCTGTCTGCAACAAAAGCAGGAGCACGTAGTATTCCTTCTCGCGTTTTTCAATGTACTTCCAGGAAGACAGTGCGGCAATAACGCCGAGCAAGGTGGTCAGCACGATCAACAACACCGAAACGCCGTCAACTCCCATCTGATAGCGCGCGCCGATTACCGGAATCCATTCGTGGTCTTCGAGAAATTGCATGCCGCCCAGGCCGCGGTTGTAAGTCAACAGGACTAACGAAACGACGAAGGCCAGACCAAACCAGGCGGTGGCGAATTTCTTGACCAGGGCTGCCTGATCTTTTTTGAAAAGCGTCAGGATGAGGATGGCCCCAAGCGCCGGCAGCCACGTCACTATCGATAAGATATTTGTCTTTAGCACGTTATTCCTCGCTGTCGAGAGTCTCTAGGCTCCGCGATTCATTAGCCTCGCGATGGCGTCTCGGAACTCATGCAAAATGTCCCCGCCAAACATTAGTCCCACGGCCACGATCAAACCGAGCACCATCACCAGAGCGTAGTTTTGGGCCAGGCCAGTTTGCGCGGCGCGAAAGAGCGGCGACATCAAACGCACGATAAAAGCGGCAATTGCGTTCACCAGTCCATCGACGAAATACTGATCCGTGCCGCCGGTAATGCGACTGGAAAGACGCGTCAGCCAGGCTGAGCCATTAACGCCACCATCGATTACTTTCGAGTCAAAAGCAAAAACGCCACGGGCCGCATCCATTACCCGGCGCGTGACCGTCAAGCCAAAAAATTCGTCAACCCAATACTTGTTGTAGCTCGCCTGGTAAAGTGGTTTCAGCCGGTTGGCCCAGATGTCAGGCAAGCTCGTGTTCTTCACGTAGAACAGATAACCAAGCGACATGCCAATGCCGGCGGCCAGCAGCGAAATAAGGATGAACAAAACCTCCGTCAGCCATTCGCTGTGCAGGCTTGATTCAACTGTGTGCGCCAAATTAAATCCTTCGGTGCCATAGGGTGGGGGCGCCTTAACTTCTTCGGTAGCCAGTTCCGCGTGCGACGTCTCCACGTGGGCCAGCGGCTTACCGTAACTGTCCACCAGTTCATGCGTGCCGAAAGCGCGCGTCGTCGGGTTCCAGATAATCGGGTCGAGGAAGTTGACGATGTTCATCCGACCGCCAACGTGTTTTCCGCCAGTGAAAACCGTGCTGATGCCGACGAACCCGCCAATCGTCGCTAACACTGCCAGGACTACCAGCGGCACCCACATCGAACGCGGCGACTCGTGCGGCACGTGCGCATGTTTGTCCGGAGTTGAATGTTCCTTGAGATGGCCTTCGTGTTCCGGTGTGTGGTCGTGCTGGAGTAAGAATTTTTCCTTGCCCCAGAAAGTCATGGCTACCAGGCGTGTCATGTAAAACGCGGTGCACGTCGCCGCAATAGTGCCGACGAGCCACACGATCCAGCCGATAGGAATATGTCTGGTCGCCGCCGCGTTCCACAGAATTTCGTCTTTTGACCAAAAGCCACTGAAGGGAATGACGCCGCAGATGGCTAACCAGCCTGCCAGAAATGTCAGGTAGGTGTAGGGCATGTACTTCTTGAGTGCCCCCATCTTGCGCATGTCCTGCTCGTGATGCATTCCGTGTATCACGCTACCCGCGCCAAGGAACATCAGCGCTTTGAAAAACGCGTGCGTCATCACGTGAAAGATGCCGATGACGAAGGCGCCCACGCCGCAAGCCATGAACATGAAACCAAGCTGCGAAACGGTGGAATACGCCAACACCTTCTTGATGTCGTTTTGCGTGATACCGATTGTCGCCGCGAATAACGCCGTGGCCGCGCCGACGATGGCGACAACCATCATCATTGTCTGCGAGTGCTGGAAGATGACGTTGGTGCGCGTGACCATGTAGAGCCCGGCCGTCACCATTGTTGCCGCGTGGATCAGGGCGGAGACAGGAGTTGGTCCAGCCATCGCGTCCGGTAGCCAAACGTGCAAAGGAATCTGCGCAGATTTTCCACAAGCGCCGATAAAAAGACCGAGCGCGATCCACGACAACAATCCCCAGTGGCCCAGGATTTCCAGCGGATAATCTTTGGCCTGCGCAAAGACGTCGACGTATTGCGCGGTACCAAAGGTGGCAATCACACCGAAGATCGCCAGCGCGAATCCAAAGTCGCCGATGCGGTTGGTGATGAAGGCCTTGCGCGACGCGTTCGCCGCTTCCTGGCGATCGAAGTAGTAACCTATCAGCAGGTAGGAACAGAGACCTACTCCCTCCCAGCCCACAAACATCATCAGGAAGTTCGAGCCCATCACCAGCACGAGCATCGAAAACATGAATAGCCCCATGTAGGCAAAGAAGCGGTAGAAGCCCGGGTCGCCATGCATGTAGCCGGTGGCAAAAACAAAAATACAAAGACCAACGCCGGTGACTATGAGCATGAAGATCGACGATAACGCATCGAGCTGATAGCTCCACTCAACATTGAGCACCGAACCGTCAGCCGTGTCCGTCGCGCTCACCAGTATCGGTTTGTTTCGTTCTGCTTCTGGTAGTGAAGCACGCTTTTTTTCGGCTTCCTCCTGCAGCTTCAGGCTTACTCGTTCTGCCGAACCCTGACTGATCCTGACCGCGCCACCGGGAATCCACATGAAACTAAACGCGCCGTCCTGGCTGGTGATGTAAGTCTCGGGATACTTAGCGTTGCTACTAAAGGCGTAGGAATAAACAGCGGCGAGCGTAATCAAGAAGGCCAGCGCAATCGAACCGACCGCAATGCCGCCGATCAGCTTCTCGGAAAAACGAAATTTTCTGCCGAGCAAGCCATTTATGGCCGCGCCGGCGAGAGGTAGCAGGGGAACTAACCAGATGTAGCTGTACATTAAGTCCAAGGTCCAATGTCCAAGGTCCAGGGTCCGCTAGTCAGAATTGACTTTGGCCTTTGGACATTGGACTTTGGACTACCATTTAAGAATATCGATCTCATCAACCCAGACGGTTTCTTTGTTCCGGTACAGAGCAATGACAATTCCTAAACCGATGGCTGCCTCAGCGGCTGCCACGACGATGACAAAAACAGTAAAAATTTGACCGGCTACTGCGTTCGCTCCGCCAGTGTCCTGCAGGTAGCGCGACATGGCGATGAAGTTTAGATTTGCGGCGTTCAAAATCAGTTCAATAGACATGAAAATGACGATGATGTTGCGCCGCGTCAGCACTCCGGCGACGCCGATGATGAAAAGCAGTGCGCCGATCACCAGAAACTTTGAGAGGTCAGGGTGCTGCGCCTTTTGCCAGGCGGTTTCAACGCGACCGGGGGTGGCCGCTTCCTGAAACAGAAAAACAAGCACTGGAGCAAATATTCTGGGAACAAGTGTTAGCATCTTCGCTTAGGCCGATGGTTCGGCTTCTATTTTTGCCAGGTCCCGCTCGTGGGCAATTTCTTTCTTTAGCGCTTCGGGATCGAGGTCGTCAGCAGCTGCTTCCTGTTTTAGAGTGCGCGCCAACATTACTGAACCAATAATCGCAACCAACAACAGCACGCTGGCAATTTCAAACGGCAGGGAGCCGAAACGGTAGAGGTTGTTACCCATCCGTTCGCTGTCGGCAGTGATTCTCGAAGACCCGGTGGCAGATTTCGCCAGTTCATTGTCGCGACTTTGGCTGGTTGCCGCTGCCGCTTCAATTGCTGCTCTGTCCCGGGCGTCAAGACCCTGATAACCAACGCTGACCGCATAGACCAAACCAAGCACTAACAACCCGCAAAAAATTACACTGGCCGTGACCTGCCGTGAACGGTTGAAGATCTCTTCTCGCCCGCGTTCTTCCGAACCGACGTTGACCAGCATGATGACGAAGAGAAAGAGCACCATCACGCCGCCGACATAAACCAGAATCTGGACGCCCGCGATAAATTCCGCGCGCAGTAGAATAAAGAGGGCCGCGACCGAGACAAGCGATGAGATCAGAAAGAGCGCGCTGTGAATGGTGTTGCGCGCCATCACCATCAGCAGGCCCGCAAAAATGGCGGCGATGGCGAAGACCCAGAAGAAGACAGCTTCCCAACCAGATAGAACCATATCGATGAATTATGAACGCTGAACGATGAGTCCTAGCGCCGACTCTTAACAGTTTTGACCGAGGCTACAAGAATTGCCATCAGTTCGTTCGCCTCGTCGCACAGGTCCGACATCTGCGTTTTCTTTACAATGCCGCTATCAATCAAGAGATTAAGCCAGTAAACAGTCTCTTCAAGTTCTTGCAATCCAGCTTCGATCTTGCTGATAAACTCGGCATTCGATCTGGATCGTGTGGCTTCATGATAATGAGCGCCAACTGAATTCCGCTACGCAATAATTGTTTGCCGAGAATCTGGGCTTCTGCCGTTTTGGGTAGTGATGTGTAGAACCTCACTATTCTCAGCGCAAATGCACGCGTTCGCAGCCGAAGGTCCTGCTTTTCTTTTACTCCGCGCTCATCATTCATTACTCATCGTTCGCACTAGCGCGTGTACTTAACCGTTTCACGTCCCTGCTCAAGCATCTCGCGGTTCCAGACGAAGCCCGCGCGCGAGTAAGTTGCCAACTCGAAATCCTGCGTTAGTTCCAGGCACGAAGTTGGGCATGCTTCCTGACAGAGCGCGCAAAACATGCAACGCGAAGTATCAAAAATAAACTCGTCCAGCACTTTCTTTCTGCGCGCCTTGCCGGCGACCATGATTTCCACGTCCATGGCCAACACGTCGATGCAGTCCTCGGGACAGGCAATCGCGCAAAGGTTGCAGGCGATGCAGAGCGTGTCATGAGTTTCGGGATCCATGTTCAGGCGCGGCGCTCCGTGGAAACGCGGCGCCACATCCGGGCGAACTTTCGGATACTGCTCCGTGTAAATGCCCTTGCCGCCCACGGCATCTTTGTCAGTCAACGCGCCCAGGTTGTACTTGAACGTAAGCTGCAACCCTTTCAACAGGTCGACCATGAAAAAGCGTCGCAGCTTCTCCGCGAACGTTGCTTTGGGAACTTTTACGAGTGGCATATTGTTATTTCCGATTTCCGAATGCCGATTTCCGATTGCTGGTTATCCCGTTGACGCACTGCCAATCTTCATTCGGCAATTGGCAATCGGCAATGCTCAACTTCATTCGCTTGCCGCCACTGGCGCCACTGCCGGTTTTCCTTGCGGCGGATTCACTAACTTGATGTTTCTGCGCTGGCTCTTCAAATTGAAATCTCGCGAGCTGTGGTTGATCCTGGCCAGTAGTAGTCCGGTAATTCCCAGGCCGAGAAGTCCCATCGCTATCATGATTCCCTTCCCTGTCGCCGTAAGATCCAGACCGTTTCGCAGTGATTGAATCGTCTTGATTCCGTGCCAGCCGTCCAGTGCCTGAATCACAAAAATCGAAATCGCCGACAACGTAATGTTGATAAGGGCGGAAGGAATCAACCACTTCCAGCCGATGTCCATCAACTGGTCATAACGGAAGCGCGGCAGCGTCCAGCGCAGCCAGAAATACAGGTAGAGAACCAGTGCCAGCTTAGTCAGGAAAACGAGAAGGCTGACTATAACATAGAGGTTGTGGTGGCCCTTTGCTTCCGTCAGTCGAAAGACGAACGGCAAATACCAACCGCCGAGGTACACGGTGACAGCAACTGCGGAAACAATCACCATCGCGGCGTATTCGGCCATGAAGAATAACGACCAACGAAAGCCGGAGTACTCTGTATGGAACCCGGCGACTAATTCCGATTCTGCTTCCGGCAAGTCAAACGGCGCGCGATTGTTCTCGGCGATCCCGCTCACCAGGAAAATGAGAAATCCAAGTGGTTGGTAAACCAGATACCAAACCGAATCGCTTTCCTGCGCCCCTACAATTCCAGATAGTGAAAGCGTGCGCGCAAACATGAGCGCGCCGATCAACGACAGTCCCATCGCGACTTCGTACGAAACCATCTGCGCGCTTGAGCGCAGAGCGCCCAGCAGGGAGTATTTTGAGTTCGACGACCAACCGGCGAGTATTAGAGCCAGCACACCGACGCTGGAGACTGCCAGCACAAACAGCAATCCTATATTTACGTCAGTGATCACAGCCCAGTCTGGGCCAAACGGGACCACTGAAAACGTAATGAAAGCCGCAGCGACGGCGATGTAAGGAGCAGCAAAGAAGATCCAGCGGTCGGCCTTTTCCGGAACGAAGTCTTCCTTCGTCAACAGCTTGAGACCGTCGGCGATTGGCTGCAGCAGTCCCCATGGACCAACGCGCATCGGACCGAGCCGCGCCTGCATGAACGCAGAAATTTTTCGCTCGAGGTAAGTGGCGTATGCCACCCAACCCGCCACCAGCGTCACGACCAAACCAATCTGAATAAAAGGCCAAACGACGTGGTTGATGGTCTGCTCGCTGAAAAAACTCAGCAGCAGCCGGTTGATGAAATCTATGGGAGCGAATAAGAGCACGAAAATATTCTTCGTTTCCTTCTCTGTGCCACCTCGGTGTTCTCTGCGCCTCTGTGGTTGAGGTCTTTTAGGTTAAATCCGCCACCGAGACATCGAGCACACTGAGTACTGACAGAGAAAACAAATTAACGGTCTATCTCACCCAAAACAATGTCGAGCGTTCCAATGATTGCGACCACATCGGCAACGAGGTGCCCGACGCACATTTGCTTCAACGCCTGAAGGTTTATGAATGACGGCGGCCGCACGCGCATACGCCAGGGCTGCGCAGTTCCATCAGACACCAGGTAGCAACCAATCTCGCCCTTCGGTCCTTCGATGGAGTGATAGTAGTCGCCAACCGGAGGCTTAACTATCTTCGGCAACTTCGCATTGACCGGACCGTCGGGCAATTTGTCGAGCGCCTGCACAACTATGCGACGCGACTGCCGCATTTCCTCTAGTCGAACCAGGTAACGATCGTACGTGTCACCGTTTTCGCCAAGTGGAATATCGAAATCCATGTCCGCGTACGCTGCGTACGGACGCGACTTGCGCACGTCCCAGGCAACGCCGGAACCGCGCAACGCCGGCCCTGACAAGCCAATCGCGACTGCTTCTTCTGCGGCGATGACGCCGATGCCAACCGTGCGACTCAACCAGATGCGGTTTTCAGACAACACCGTTTCATATTCATCGAGACGCATCGGAAAGTTACTGACAAATCGACGCACGTCAGCGTCAAAGTCGTCGTAGGCGTCGTTGGGCATGCCGCCCACGCGCCAGGCGTGACAGGTAAGTCGCGCGCCAAATTGTCGCTCAAAAATTTTCAGAATCTCTTCGCGTTCGCGCAGGGCCCAGAGCAAAACTGTGACGGCGCCGATATCGAGTGCGTGTGTTGCTAACCACAGCAAGTGCGACGCGATGCGATTGAGCTCGGTGAGGATCGTGCGGAGGTAGTGCGCGCGTGGCGGCACTTGCAGACCCATCATCTGTTCGACTGTTTCCACCCAAACAAGACCATTTGAAACTGCCGCAATGTAATCGAGCCGATCCCAGTAAGGCGCGATCATCGTGTACATGCGGTTCTCCGCAATTTTCTCCATCCCGCGATGGAGGTAACCGATGTCGCAGTCAAGATCGATGACCGTCTCGCCGTCGAGCCGCAGCACGACGCGCAACACGCCGTGAGTCGACGGATGTTGCGGCCCCATGTTGAGAATCATCTCGGGGCTATCGAGCAGCGTCTCTCCAGTTGTAGCGATCTCTACCTGATGCATGTGTTAGTCGCGAGTCTTCAGTCGACAGTGATCAGTCTTATTGGTCTTTGGTCTTTGGTCTTTGGTTCTGCCCGTGCTCCTGTCCCTCACGCTGCTTCCGGCGCCGGCCCGCTGGGAACATAACAGCCTGAAACGCTCCACGCCTCAATGATCAAACCAATATCCGACGCTTCGCCAGTTTCGCGTTTCGCCGCCAGCTTGGTAACGATTGCCAGCGCGGCGCTTGCCTTATTCCAAACGTTGCGCGGCTCCATTCTCTCCGTCACTACAAAGCCCGCAACTTTCGCAGCCTCCGGCGCGTCAAAAACTTTCGCGTCATACTGTGCGGCAATTTCTTTTGGAGTCATGGCAACTGGTAAACAGTGAATAGTAAATCGTAAATAGTATCTGCGTTTCTAATCAGGCTTTTGTCATCAATCGACCCTGCAATTCAACAACCGGTCTTTCTATTCACTATTCACTATTTACTTATCCTTCGGCATTACTTCCTTACCGCTCTGCAGAATCTCGCGCATCATCCGTTCCTGTGGCACCGAAAGTATTTCCAGACCGTAAGCGCGTCGTTGCTCCAACTGCTCGCGCTGCACGTCAGTCATCTCGGGCAAGTGCTTCTCGGTCCATTCATTTTCGAAAAACTCGAGTGGGTAATCTTTTCGCAGCGGATACCCTTCCCAGTCGAGTGGCAAGAGGATCCGTCGCAAGTCTGGATGGTTTCTAAAGTTAACGCCAAACAGATCGTAAACTTCGCGTTCCATCCAGTTTGCCGCGGGCCAAACTTCAGTCACACTATCGATACCGGGCTCGCCGCCAAGCCTAACTTTCAAGCGCACACGTTCGTTTCGCGCGATCGAATACAAGTTGTAAACAATCTCGAACGGCTGCTCAGCCAGCGGATAGTGTACGCAAGTGAGATCTGACAGGTAGGCGAAGCTTGCACTTGGATCGTCACGCAAGAAATTGCAGACGTCAACGATGTGATCAGCGGCGACAGCGAGTGAGAGTTGTCCCAAAAACTCTGTCGCTCCGAGCATCGCTCCATTGAAGTGGCCTTTTACCTTCTTCGCCAATTCATTGTTCGAAGCATCGGTGGGTTTGGGGCCCTCTTCTTTTTTCTTTACGGGCGCTTTTGGTGGACCGGGTTGGGCCGGAGCGGCGGGAGTTTCAGCCAACGACTCTTTAACAGCGGCGACGCGAGACTTCGCCTGCTCCACCATGGCAGCCTTCTCGGCATCCGCGCTGGCTAGCTCGCCGGCATCGGGAATTGCGGAAGCCGGCGGCGTACCTGAAGTGTCCTCTACTCCAGGCGCGTCAACCGCGGGTTTTTCCGGCTTGTCGTTGGTGTCCGCCATTACTCTTCGATATCAATCACACTCTGACCGGAAGGGCATTCGCTCTTCACGGGAGCGCGCTCACTGTGCAGCTCGGGTGTTAATGCAATTGCAAAAGGTCGGCAGAAAATCGATTTAAACATGCGGTTAATTTACTGTCAATCATGTTGTTTTTCGGAAAAACCGAGGGTGTTTCGTGTTCTGTCCTGTTCTCTGCTTCGGGTGTGTTCGTGGATCAGTTTTTTACGACACCAGACAAAAGACGATCCACTAACAGACACGGAACAAAGACCAAACTACACGAAAGTCTCTAACTCCAAAGTGATTCACATTATGTGACTGCTGTCTGGACGAGTATTAATGAAATGGTTGCGGACATTGACGCTTCAACTTGACGATCTCAGCGAGCAACGCCTATCATGATTTGTTTGAAAATGAAGGCATTTAGCTGTCTATAGGTAAGGATCAAGAGGACCATGAAACCAGAGATACATCCAAATTACACCGAAATCACAGTGACCTGTGCGTGTGGCGAGAGCTTTAAGACTCGTTCGACCAAGAAAGACGATTTGCACGTTGAAATCTGCTCTGCTTGCCATCCGTTTTTCACCGGCAAACAGAAACTGGTCGACACCGCCGGACGCGTGGACCGATTTAACAAACGCTATGGCAAGAAGACTGCTGAAACTACCGCGAACGCTCAGTAATTCAGCAAGAAAGACTTTCTTGATTTCGCAACGACATTAGCAAAACGCAGTAGAATAAACGCCGGCTCGGCACGCCGGTCGCTTGACGTGTTTCATGCGCTCGCGACCGATGCCACGCCGGCGTTAGTGTTTTGGATTTAGCTCCCTGTTGGGAGAGGTGGTGAGAGGGTTTACCCGCGAGCAGATAACTCTCCAAGAATTAACAAAGGAAATTTCCTTGAGTACAAACGAAAAAGATCTCATTGTCGGCGGCCAGGCGGTAATCGAAGGCGTGATGATGCGGACGCCAAACGCGTATGCGATCGCAGTGCGCAAAGCTAACGGCACCATCGTTAATGTCTCCGCGCGTTTGCCGCGGTGGAGTGACAAGTATCCGTTGCTGAAGTTGCCCGTCCTGCGCGGAAGCGCCGTCCTCGTTCAGTCGATGGGCCTGGGCATCAAGGCTTTGAACTACTCGGCGAATGAAGCATTTGGCGACGTCGAAGAAGCGGAAGCTAAAGAAGTCCAAGTTGCATTGTCACCGGCAGTGATTGAAGGCGAAGGCGACTTTGCGGGCTTGACTGGCGCGATACCCGGTCTTTTTCCTGTTCCTACGCAGAAGCGCGCTAAGGATGAACTGAAGAAGGGTGGCACTGCGGCAGCCGCTGGATCCATCGTCACCGCGATGATCTTCAATCTACTGTTGTTTGTCGCTGCTCCCCTGCTTTTGACGAATGCTTTGTTCATCGGAGCCGGTTGGGCGCCGTCACCGAGTTCAGCTGTTGCAGTTACAAGTCCTACCAGTCAACCTGCCGCTGCAAGTTCAACTGAATCCAGTTCGACAAACAACGATGCGTGGTATACACGCGGCTGGCGTACGGTCAGAACTTACCTGCATCCCGTCAGACCTTCGATCGCGTTTAATCTGATCGACGGCATGATCCGCATGTTGTTCTTCCTGATCATGATGTTCAGTTTTTCTTTAATCAAAGACATCAGGCGCGTCTTTGAATATCACGGGGCGGAACACAAAACAGTTTTCACCTGGGAAGCCGGACTGCCACTGACAGTTGAAAACGCCCGGCCGCAACCGCGTCAACACCCACGCTGCGGCACAAGCTTCCTGATGGTGGTGATGCTTGTTTCGATAGTCCTTTTCTCGATCATCAAGTTTGATTCGCTGATCTACAACTTCCTGGTGCGCGTGGCACTGGTGCCGCTGGTTGCCGGTCTTTCTTACGAGATCATTCGGCTGTCGGCCAAAAAAGAAGGCAGTTGGTTTTTCAAACTGATCACTCGGCCGGGTGTTTGGCTGCAGAACATCACGACGCAGGAACCGGACGACGAGCAACTGGAAGTCGCACTCGAAGCTTTGAAAGAGTCGCTCAAACTGGAACCACAAACCAGCGAGCCGGAGCTCGTGCCGTTGTCGTAATCATTTCTTCATCATGCAAGAGAGACTTGAACAAATTGAAGCGCGTTACGAGGAGCTGGCAAATGAGCTTTCAGCGCCCGAGCTGTTGGCGAATCAATCCGCGTACACGAAAGCGGCGCGTCAGCATCGCACGCTGGGTGAGATCGTCGAGAAGTTTCACACCTGGAAAACTCTAAAGTCGGAGTTGGAAGGCGCCAAAGAACTAATCGAAAGCGGCGACGACGAGATGCGCGAGATGGCCCGTGCGGAAATCGACACATTGCAACAGAAGCTGGAAGTAACCGATCAGCAATTGAAACTGCTGCTCGTGCCATCCGATCCGAACGACGAGAAAAACGTCATTGTCGAAATCCGCGCTGGTACCGGCGGTGACGAGGCCACTTTGTTTGCCGGAGAGATACTGCGAATGTATAACCGCTACGCCGAACGACAGGGGTGGCGTTTTGAAGTGCTCGACGTTTCTGAGTCAGGCATTCGTGGCGTGAAGGAAGCAGTAGTCCTGATCGAGGGCGACAAAGTCTACTCCAAAATGAAGCACGAGTCGGGCGTGCATCGCGTGCAACGCGTGCCGCAAACCGAAGCCAGCGGCCGAATCCACACTTCGGCAATCACCGTGGCCGTTTTGCCTGAGGCCGAGGAAGTAGACGTGAAGATCGATCCCAAAGATTTACGGATCGACACGTTCTGTTCGTCGGGGCCCGGGGGTCAGTCAGTGAACACAACTTACTCCGCGGTGCGCATCACACATTTGCCGACGAACGTCGTCGTCTCGATGCAGGACGAAAAGTCCCAAATCAAAAATCGCGAGAAAGCGATGCGTGTGTTACGCGCGCGCCTGCAGGAACTCGAAGAACAAAAGCAGCATGACGCTGTCGCCAGCGAGCGTAAATCAATGGTCGGCAGTGGCGATCGTTCGGAGAAGATCAGGACCTATAACTTCAAAGAAAATCGCGTCACTGACCACCGTATCGGCCTGACCGTTCACCAGCTTAACCTGGTAATGGAAGGCAACCTTGACGAGTTTATTCAAGCCCTCATCAGTCACGAACAAGCCGAGAAGCTCAAGAAGGAAGCGGTTGCTGCTTAGAACACTAAGCATTAAACTTAGGAGTTAAAGCAATGAGCTCAGGTCGAAAAACTCTTGAGGAAAAGGTTAACCAGTTGCCAGCTAGCAACCGGGCAGTAGTGGTTAACTTTCTTGAGTACCTGTTTGACAAGAATGCTAACGATCCTAATTTTCTCCCGGATCTCGATGAGGCATGTCGGCGGGCGTTTGATCGCTACTCACAGCCTTATTACAACACCTGGCAGGATTTGCAACAGGCGGTGCTTTTCAGGTTTTGGAGATGGCTGCCAGGATATCGGGGGGAAGCAAAACGGCGAGAGGTCTTATATCGCATTGCAATAAACGAGCTTATCGCGGCTGCAAGAGAACAAAGCGCAAAAGTGCGTTATCTGAAAGAGACAAAGCTGGATCAACCTCCTGAAATAAGAGTCCTTTCCTCCGATGAGACACGCGATGCAGATTGTGAACGAACCGGAAGAAAATTAACCCAGAATTGGGCTGGCGGCCTTGGCGAGTATAGCAACAAATACACCTCGCTCGAACTCCAGAAAAAAGCTTTGGAGTGGCGAGACGACTAATGTACTTGCTGGATACCAACATCTGGCTTGAACGTCTGCTAGACCAGAAACAATCCGAAGATGTCGGCGCCTTTCTCGACAAGATTCCCACCGAGCAGATCTACATCTCAGACTTCTCTTTTCACTCCATTTGCGTGATTCTTATGCGACTGGGGCATTCCCAGTTACTCATTGACTTCGTAGACGATGTCGTAGTTCCAGGCGATATTCAGGTGCTGGCGATTCCTCCGGATTTAACCGCGCAAGTTGTCGAAGTAATGGAAAGGTTCAACCTCGATTTCGACGATGGCTACCAGTATCTAATTGCTGAGCAGAACGAGCTATCCATCGTTACCTTTGATCGCGACTTTGACAAAACCGAACGTGGTCGAAAAACTCCTGCAGAAATTCTGGCTGAACCCTAGACATTTCGCATTAGCGGCTGGGAGTTTCAAGTTTCAAGTTAGAATCAAGGGTGCGCGAGCGAACTCGGAACTTGAAACTTGAAACTTGAAACTTGAAACCTTGTCTTTAACAACCCACGTCGTCATCATCCGCCACGGCCAGTCTCGTGGAAACGCTGAAGGACGCTTTGGCGGACACACCGATACGCCGCTCTCTTCGCGAGGACGCCGGCAGGCAGAAGCGACCGCCAAAGCTCTCGCCTCAGAAAAGTTTTCTGCAATCTACACCAGCGACTTGCCTCGGGCGATCCAAACAGCGAGCCCACTAGCCAGGCTTACCGGAGTGCAACTCGAAACGACAGATGCATTGCGCGAACGCAGTGTGGGTGTAATGGAAGGACTAACTTTTGAGGAGGCCGCTGAAAAACATCCCGAGCAGTATCGCGCGCTACTCCATCGCGACTTCGAGCATGTGTTAGTCGGTGGCGAGAGTTACCGGCAGACGCTGGATCGCGCTTCCCGAAAACTTGATGAAGCAATCGCCTTACATAAGGGCGGGCGCATCGCGCTCTTCGCGCACACCGGAACGATTTGCATTCTCATCCTGCATCTGATGGGTGCCCTCGATGCGCCTGATCTCAAACCGGTTTGGATTCATACCGCAAACTGTGGCATCGCTCGTTTTGATCTTCGTGACGACGGCTTTGTCCGAGTGCTCATGATTAATGACACGCGACATTTGGCGGGAATCTGAGATAGTTTCAAGTCTCGAGTTTCAGGTTTCAAGTTAGAAGCTATTGAGCGCTTACGATGACGAGTTCTTGAAACTTGAAACTCGAAACTTGAAACTTCTATCGGCTCAGGATCTTCGCGCTCTCGCTGCTGGCCCAATCACAAATCGTCTTCACATCATCCGGCGAAAGTTTTGCACCCGGATGCATAGGAGTGTAACTACTCAGCGGCATTACACCCGCGCGCGTTTCCCGACACATTTGCTTCAACAAGTTGGCGGCCACGCGTGGTTCATACTTGCCCCACTCTGAGAAGTTCACATTATCCCGTCCCTCATTCACATGATCGATTACGAACCAGGAGACTGGCGCAACATTTGAATACCACGGCCAGCGCGTTTTGTTTGAGTGACAATCGTTGCACGACCGATCGAAGATTGCCGAAACCTGTGGTGTGACTTCCAGGTGCGACTCGATCGCCTGCGTTGGTTCTGCGGTTGGGTTCGTCCTGGCAGGGCGCACGAATTGGATCGCGATAAAGCAAATCACTCCCGCCACTACAATCCAACGCAAAACTCTGAAGACTTTTTTCATTATGAACGTTTCCGTCGTTTCCAAATCATAGCGCAGGTTCCCAGGACTATCGCACCTATAATCACGGCGCCATACTTCAAAGTGCCGGGCGAAATCAACTTAGAACCCTTGACGGATGGTGGGGCCGCTGGTTGGAAAGCCGGTGAAGTCGAACTTGCGTTTCGATTCTCAGCGCCGATCGTTACCAGGATCGTGTTTTCGCCCGCGGGGGTTATTCGCCGCACTCGCGGACCACTCCAGCTGGACGGCAGCGCCAGACCAACTTCAAGCACATAAATCTCACCGTTGCGACCCACGAAAACTCCGTTAGGAAAAAACGGCGGATCAGTGCGAAGCAACACCGAGACTTTGCCGGCGGCATCGATCTTCAAGAGCCTACGATTGTTTGAATCCGCAACATAGGCGTTGCGAGAAGCATCAACGGCAATTCCCGTCAGGTTCTGACCACCGTCCACAAAAACCAACGGTTTGTCCTCCGTCGTTCTCGCGTCGAGATGGTTGGCGACCGTGACCACAGTGCCGTCGCGCGAAACTCTGCGAACCGTCGCCCCGTCAGTGACAAAAAGATCGCCCTCCGGTCCAAAGCCGATGTTACCGACGCTGCTGAAGCGCGCCGCTGTCCCCTTCCCGTCAGCGTAACCATAAGCCCCGCCGGCCACAGTTGTAACTTTGCCATCAGGCGCACGACGCAGGAGCAACGTCTGAGTCTTGGTGTGATTGTTTTGGTCAACCGTATAAGTGTTCCCTTCCCGGTCGCGCCAGATACTGAGTCCCGCAGGTGGATTGGCAGTCGGTTCCAACAAGTATTCGAACTTTCCGTCGGGGCTCATTTTCCAAATCGCGCTAATAAACTTCGCCGACTCATACGAATAGTCACCGCCATAAATGTTGTCCTGCTCGTCAATGGCGAGTTCGTGAACATGTCTGCCACTAACGCCCTGACGAAAGATGGATAGTTTGTTATTGAGGTCGAACTTCCAGATCGTTTCCAAATCGCTGAAGTAAATATTGCCGGCGTGGTCAACAACGATACCGGTAGGCGGGTGCGCCTGAATCGGAACCGCAAACGCAGCGAGCAATGCGAACGTCAGGGCCACCACAATGCGGTTGAGTCTCATCGTCTATGTTGGTTTACCGGCCGGTGCAATTCTTCGAACAGCGCTCAATCACAATATCGCGGACACCTCTCCACGTGCCATCGCTGTCGCGCGTCAGCTTCAGTATCGACGACTGGTTTCCCTCACCACCAAACTTCTGCTTCATTTCTTCAGTGATGAACTGGTCGCCTTCAAAGAGGTATTCGTCAATCCAATACTCCGGATAGCCCGGACCGGAAACGTAAGCGTGAATGTGGGCTGGATTGGTGCGACCGGGATACGGCGCCGGCCTTATCGTGCGAAATTCGTAACGTCCCTCACTGTTCGTCTGCATCACTGCATGCAGGCGCGTGTTGCGATTGTCTCCGCCGCTTTCGCTCAACGGAGAATAGTGACCGCTGGCATCTGTTTGATAAACCCACAATTTAATTCCCGGCAACGGCGTGTGGCCGTCAGGTGCGTAGATTGTGCCTGAAACTACGAGCGGCTCGCCGGGCTCATGCTCCGGAACAACAGTCGCTCTCCAAGTGGGGTTCGCTGCATCGCTGGTTGTCGAACTCTTTGCTCGACTGCAAGCCAACAACTCTGCCGTCACGCCAATCGCGGGAAGGAGAAGCGCCGCTCGCGATGCCGTCTGCAAGAAATCGCGACGATTCCAATTTATTACTTGCTCCGCCATTGCCTTCCCTCCACCTGTATGACGTTCAAAATTCTTCCACCATTAACGAAAGCATTGCCTCGGCGCTTGAAGCCATCTTTGGTGCGCTGACCTGTCGGCGCTTTGGTCCGATGCGAATTGTCGCATCGGTGTCGAGCGGGGCGGCGTCGGGCCCGCCGTGAAAGCGGTGACAGGTCACCGCACTCCAAAGCGTTGGGCTTTCGGCTTGTCCAACTTTTGGCGCCCACCGGCGCC
Source organism: Pyrinomonadaceae bacterium (assembly GCA_035472495.1). Lineage (GTDB taxonomy): Bacteria > Acidobacteriota > Blastocatellia > Pyrinomonadales > Pyrinomonadaceae > PSRF01. The sequence continues at coordinate 978,146 of DATIPD010000016.1, forward strand.
TGAACTCTCGGTCCAGATTTCAGCCAACTTGTCTTTCCAAATTTGCAACATCGGTTCGTTTAACTGCAGCACGCCCTGCCGCGTGACTCCCTCAGGCGGTGGCGCCAGCGTGGCCATGCGCTCGTACACGAGTTCGCGGTCGCGGCCCTCGACTCGGAAAAGCAAGTGCCACAATGAGAGCGTGTCACGCGGCCGAGCTTCGACCATCAGCATTCCGAGCGACGTGGCGTAGACCAGCACATTGTTCGACCTCGGCTCGAAATCCAAGCGCGTCAGTTCGCGCTGGAACTTCTCTGACGCATCAGAAAAATATGGCGTTCCTGGCCCAACGCCCGGCCGCGTCGCGCAGCTTGCGCCGGCCGGCACCATCGACTCCCGATCTTTTAGCTGCAATGCCACCCATCCCGAAGTCACGTGTAAAAGTCCGTCTCCGTGATCGTCAACTTCGAGCGTGTACGCACAACCGAGATCGGCCGCAACGGCCGCCGCGGTGTCCACAAAAAACAGTCGTGGTGGCGCCCAGATCCTCGCGGTCATTTTTCCCTGCGCGAGTTCGATTCGATGCTCGGTCGGCTTTGTTTCCACTAAGCGAATCCTGGTGTTCGGATCGACTTCCACTTGTCCAATCGAGCTGACATCAATCTTTGCTCGAGAACTGCCGTCGGTCTCCAGCCATTGCCCCACAGCGAGGCGACCATTCCCGTCGATACGGTTGGCGCCGATTGTTGGTGCGCCGGCGAGACGCGCGACCTGCCACGACGGGCCAACTTCACGCGAGTAACTCCAAACCAGCGCCACTGCCGTTGCCAGCAAAATGGCCGCCAGCGACGAAGCAAGCGCACGCTGCCAAACAGTGAAAGAAAAGAAATCTGCACGCGTCGAAGCTCCACTTGGTTTTGAATCTGCCAGATGGTTTTCGATGTTCTGCCAAAGTGAATTTGGCGCCGTAAGCTCGGGTATGTGGCCGGCTAAGCTCACGCCAAGTTTGATTTCCTCATACTGTTCGCGACAACGATTGCAAGCAATCAGGTGCTCAGCGACGATCCTTGTCTCGTCGCTTTCCAGTTCGCCGTTGCAATACGCCGATAAATTTTTGCTGACGTGTTTCGAAAACATATTTCTACTCCGAAACTTCTTGCCGCAGATGCGCCAATCTCTTTGCCAACGCGCGGTGCCCGCGATTCAAACGCGACGCCACCGTTCCCTTTGAGCAACCCAACACTTTCGCGATCTCTTCGTAGGACATTTCTTCAACGTACTTCAACAATATCGGCAGCTGCAGTTTTGGACTTAGTTTCTTGATCGCAGCTTGTACTGACTCGCCAATTTCGCGTCGCGCAAAACGAGTCTCCTGTGATTTGCGCTGATCGGGACGACCCACCGGCGTTAAGTCTCCAAATGGCAAGAAACGTTTTCGTTTGCGATGTTCGTCGGTACACGCATTAATCACGAGACGATAGAGCCAGGTGGTGAACGCCGAATCGCCGCGAAACTGTCGAATGCTGGTCATCAACTTCAAAAAGATCTGTTGCGTGACGTCGTTTGCTGCAGCCTCATCGCCACCGAGTGAATAACACGCAATCGAGAACACACGATCCTTGTAGCACTCAAACAGCTGACGGAATGCTTCCCGATCACCCGTTTGACACGCCTCGATGACGTCCCGGTCAACAACTGGTTCCACCATTACCGCCCGTCGCTCCATGCGGCCCCTCCGTCTCCTAGCACTTAGTTAGACGGTAAGACGGTCAGATTTCTTCCAAAATTTCTGAGTCGGAGTTTAAGTTAATTGCGACTGATTTACCGCACGCGTTGCCTACCGACCATCGATGGCGGCTGTTTGTGAAGCGGTGGCCGCCGCGGGCTGGACCGGCGAAGTTGCACGAAACATGCTTGGGTCTGGGATAGGGGGCACGGGTCCACCCTGAATGAGTTGCAGATGCGTGTTCAGTTTCGCCGAAATATACAAGCCTACGAGGAACGTGCCTGCCAGTCCGATTCCACCGTCGAAGAAGCGTGAAATCAGAATCGATGGGAACAACACGAGCCCTAACCAATATCCCGAAACCATTTGCACGCGACCACGCTGATTCAAATACTCCGAGATGGCGGCCGGCCAACGAAAGACCCAATAGAGGTTGTAAAGAGGAATAAAGTGTTTTCCAACTGCCTCGTAGTTTGAGATTGGATATTTCTTGCGCGATATTTGTTCCAGAATCGTGTGAAACCTTGCCACACAAAAAAGCCAGAAGATCCAACCAGCAATTCCGATCATCAGCAACACCAGTCGTGAAACGGCGACATCAAGCTCAAGCACGAACATCAATACTTCTTCGATAAAAAAAGCAGCGACGAAGAAGAAACCAAACCAGACCCAGGGCAGCGAACTCCGAGCAGGCACTTCCGGCAAATTGTCTGGCAAGTTGTTTGTGTTCGTGAGGGTGTCCATCGAAGCACATAACTCCTCAAAACATTATTCAATTGTTCGGCTAAGCGGGACAGCGAGGTTCGAACTATAGGTCTGGAAAAACTTCTTAGATTTGCGCGGGTACGACGATTGAGTCACTTTCTTTAGTTGCGAGCTCTGGTTCGTCGCTCAACTCCTGACGCCGGTGCACGGTGCCATCGGATTCAAAAATGTACGCGGACGGCGCTTCACGCTTGATGATGTCCTGCAAACGCATCAATCCGTAAAGCAGCGCTTCCGGTCGCGGCGGACATCCGGGAATGTAAACGTCGACCGGGATGCAGCGGTCAACGCCCTGCATGGTTGAGTAGGAATCAAACGGGCCGCCGGTCGAAGCGCACGCGCCCATCGCGATCGCCCACTTCGGCTCCGGCATCTGATCGTAAACGCGTCGCACCACCGGTCCCATTTTCAGGGTGACCGTGCCGGCAATGATGATGAGGTCACTCTGTCTGGGACTGGGACGAAAAACTCCGGCGCCAAAACGGTCAATGTCGAAACGTCCCGCGCCCGTGGCGATCATTTCGATCGCACAGCAGGCCAAGCCAAAAGTCATCGGCCACAACGCCGAGGCGCGCGCCCAGTTGACGATTGGCGCACCCATGTCCATAGCCTTCGCACCCACGGTGCGTCGCACCGAGTTCATCAGCTTGTCGAATCTGGTTAGGACAAATCCTTCTTCGTGTTCAGCCATGAGTTATTAGTTTCAAGTTCAGAGTTTCAAGTTCCAAGTTTGCGGTTTTCTGAACTTGAAACTCAGAACTTGGAACTCGAAACTTAGTTAAGCCCATTCCAGCGCGCCTTTGCGCCAGGCGTAGTAATAACCAACCACCAGGATAGCGATAAAAACAAACATCTCGATGAGTGCGAACTTCGTGAACGAGAAATCGTCGCCCATGAAAATGATCGCCCACGGCAGCAGGAAAATCGTTTCCACGTCGAAGATCAGGAACAACATCGCAACGATGTAGTAACGAACTGTGAAACGCGAGTGGGCGTCAGTGACTGGATCGATACCACACTCGTACGGGCGCATCTTGCTCTTGCCGTAAACCGCTGGGCGTAAGAAACGCCCCAGGACAATCGGCAAAACGGGAAACGCTACCGCGACAACAAAAAAGATCATCACCGGCCAGTATGCCGTGACGGGCGCACCAATGTTCTGGTGCGTCGCAGTTGTTGCCGTGGTCGCGAGCTCTGTCGCTGCTTGCAGAAGAAGCATGAGTCTGATTTAGTGAAACTATTGCGTGGACGGAAAAAATCTTAAGCGTCGCGATGAACAATTGTCAACGAAGAGTTCATTCAACTCTTTGGAGTGCGGCAGCTTGACGCCGCTCTGGTCGCTGGCGGCCTGGCACCGCGACTGATGCGGTCGCATCAAACCGCGACCGACGAAAGTGCCGACAGGTCGGCGCACCCCAAATAGTCAACGCTTTCATAGAGCGGCGTTGCGCGCCTAATCCGTGCGCGCCCTCGTTAGCCCTTTGACTTACCTGAAGGGAGAGACCGCTTTATTGAGACTTCGACAGGCGGAGTTCTTTCGAGGACGAACCCGGGTCTTTGGTTTTCCGCAAATAGAGTTTTGCCGCTTCCAGGCGGCCGACGCCGTTTACTTCTTTCAATTTAAGACCTTCAACAAGCGTTGTGATTTGTTCAAAGTCCGGTCGAATCACAGCCTCGATTGCGCTACTAAAATCAAAACCGATTTTTGGCCTTTCCACTGTGGCTCCTGAAGTTGGCGAAGGGCGTAAGGCTAAGTCGGGCGCCGCGCGGTCTCGCAGGTCAAATGCATCAAGCTTATTGATCATCTGCACGGCCTGCCCCAGGGAAAGGAGTGCCTGGGTGTCGTCGATTTTTGCCAGGACGGCAGTTCTACCGAGTGCGATTTTTGCTGCATTTACTGAAGGCTCTTCCTTTCTCAGATCGCCTTCAATTTCCGCGAGCAAGTCAAACGCGCGCTGTCGCTTCAAGTTCAACTCTTCAAGGTCACCTTTCTCGGAGTCCGACGTCACCAAGCGCTGGGCAATGGCAATCTTAACAACGGCGCGCCGCAAAGCATCGCGAATTTGGGGCACGATTTCGACAGCTTTTTCGATGTCTTCTTTAACAACGAAGAATAAAGCCGCACGATAGAGTACGAACGAAACCGCGTCGACTCGCAGATCGTCGTTCGAGATTTTTTCAGCAACGCGTTTGGCGCGTGAGTAGTCCTCCGGTTTGACGGTCAGGGCTGCACGAATGTAAGCCAGATTCTTAAAGCTCGCGTTACTCTCTTTGTCGGCCGCATTCTCCAGCTCCGTTATCCGTTTTTCGTACAAATCTTCTTTGGTGAGCGGCTTGGTTCTTGTGTCTTTGTCCTTCGTAACCGATCGGCTCGTTCCGTCGAGCGCCAGGGTTTCATCGGTGACTCCGAGTTGAAGCCGCAACTGCGCCAGAAAACCCTGCGCCGGCTGAGCGAGTTCCGGCGCGTAAGTGTTATAGCGCCCAAGAACGCGACTCCCCAGCACAAGCAGTTTCTGTCCTCTTAGCTTGCCTTCATCAGTAGCGACGGAAAACGGTTGTGTTAGCAGTGATTGGTAGACTGCGACTAAGAAATTTCTGGCTCGTTGCGGTTCGGCGGGCGCTACGGGCGCTAGGCCCCGTTGATCCGGATTGAGAACCAAAATAGGCGTTCCGCTTGAATTCGCTGAGAATGTGATCCCGGACTCAAAAAGATATCCAGCCAGAATCTGCGCTTCGGAAGGGTCAGCAGTGCCACTGCCGAACCGCGCCAACGCTAAATCAAAAAGTCGGTTTGCAAGTTCGACATTTTTCTGTCGCAAAGTGGACAAGACATTCTGCAGACCCTGGGATACCCCATCTTTCAAACTACCTTGAGCTAAACTGAAAGCCTGGTCAGGATTCGTTTCGACAGTCTGCTGGGCCAATCTGAGGAGTTGTTCACTGCGCGCGCTGCGCTCGTCAAAGGCACCCCGATCTTTCCTTTCGCTTGGCTGACTCTCGGCAAGTTGCTTCAACAACTTTTCCGCCAACTGAGGATCATGTTTACGCGCGACGCTGAGAAGCGCGATTCGTAATTCGGCACGCTGCGAAGGGTTGAAAAACTCTTTCAACCTTTCGTCTCTTGCGGGTTCGGTGATTTGATCGATCAAGTCCCACGCTTTTCTGAGCCACCTTGCTCCCTGCTCGGGAGTTTCATTCCAAAGCAAGTCGGCAGCATCGGTAAGCACCTGCACCGCAGCCCTCTTGTCATTCCAGATTGGCGCTTCGGCAGCAGTTTGCTCCACCATCGAGATCGCCTGTCGCCGTTCCCTTCGACCCTTCAGTTCTTGCTCACTAGTAAGGTTAGGCTGCTGGGATAGCGCCGGTGAAAACATGAGCGTAAGCAGAAGAAAAGAAACTAGTGCTGGGTATTGTCTTCTCATGATCCGGAACCCTTCATTAATTCAAACGCGTCTTTGTGGGCAAGGATGTATTGACACTATATTTGCCATCGCTCTTAATCTCCACGTTGATCTGAAACCGAGCCTCGGGATAGTTGCCGAACGACCAGTGGAAGCGCGCTGGAATCATAAGGGTTTGCTTCAGCTTGGCGTCATAGACATTGAGAACAGAGCGGAATAGAAAGGATTGCAACTTCATTTCCCGCTCTCTTATTAGGCTGCGTTCTTCCGACGTTGGCTTGCCAGGGGTCATCTTGAGTTGGTCTCGTGGCTCGTTCCTTAGTCTTTCCTGGATCTCAGGGCTAAGCGGAATCTGGAAGCTGATCTTGCGATTCTCTGGCGACAAAAGCATTTTCTTGATGTTACTTTCTTTGATCAACTCACCAACTCGTTCTTGGCCCCCGTCAGCGAACTTTCCCTGTTTCCAAGCTTCGTACAGAGCGGCCTGGTTAGCGATGCAAAACTCGTAGGCAATCTCCCAAGAGCTTCCCTGCTCGTCAATTCCGGGTGCTGCAAGCAAAATGATTTCCACGGTCGCCGTCTTTGGAATTTCTTGAGAAGTTTGGAAACTGGCACCCTCTCCTGCAACGCTGCTGGTGCCAAGAAATAAAATGACCGCGAGAGTGAATGAAAGCAATTTCATCATTGTCTTTCCACCTCTCCTACATCCTGAATTAGAGCTGCCCGACTGGGTGAACTGCCATACCACGTCTTGGTAATCGTGCCATCCTCGATTAAAACCTTCGCTGGGATTAGTGTGATGCCCAGACCTGAGAACACTCTGCCGCCGACGTCGAGCAATATAGGAAATTTTATCTGATTCTCTTGTACGAAACGGTCGACTTCGCTCTGTCCCTCAATGTAAACGCCATACACTGCCATCTTTGGAACCAGGGTCGGTAAGGCTTGTGTAATGTTGGGAATCTCTTTCTTACAGGCCTCACAGCCTCTGGTTAAGAAAACCAACAAAACCTTCCCCTTGTTGAGTTTTTCGTAGTCATCTTGATTAGTCTGAAGATTGATCATCCTGCCTTTTGGTAAGGACCTTGACACAGACGGAGGCGTCAACGCTAAATTCACTTTCCGCCTTTCCCAGATCTTCAGAAACATGAAAAAGGAGACGAGGATTCCCAGTAGGGCGGGAATAATGATCATCGGCCTCAGAATTCTTTTCATGCCTTTAGTGCCTTAATAAGATCTCGGGTCTCGCCCAACCAACCAGTCGCCAGCAGTCCTAGATTGCTGCCGGTTGAACGAACCGGGGCGATTGAGCGACCAACAGCAACGCCTGCTCCGGCACACTCTTCGAACGGAGACCTCTCTCTTGAACTGAGGTTTTAAGGAACCCAGCCCAATTTTTCCTTGTCAAGAGCGGCCTCCGTTAAAGACTTTGCCGTTAACGCTTCACCTAACGGAAGCCGCTCGCATGAAAATACCTTTGCGGTTGTGCGGATCGTGGGCGATCAGGCGACGAAAAATGACTTCGACTTACGCGCATGGCCCTTCTTCAATATGTGGACAAGCACTTTCATCCCGCGCGTAGGCGCACACACAAACGTCACCGCCACAGTTTGAGCCTATCAGGGTATACCGGTGGTAAACCTGGCAATCACCGGTGTCTTGTACCCAGAGTTCTTCGTCGCACGCCGCGTAGGCCACTATCGGAGCGAGTGAAAGCGCCGCTCCGACAAGGAAGGAACCTATTGCTATTTTCAAGGTTTTCATGAGCTCTCCTTTTCCTCAGGTTAAGGAGCAATACCAGGCATGATTCCCTCCCCCAAAAAAGCTCTGTCAGAGCGGAAATCATCGACCCGTGGGCTCCTCGTTGTTGAGCCCCCGCCGTGCTTCCGCTAAGATGCCGCTGCTAAGCGATTCAGCTTCTGTAGCCTCAAACGCGGCAGAAGTTAATTGCAACGCTGCCCGGTCGTCACCTACCAGTGATGACCGGGTTTTTCAGTGTCATGGGAATACTTGCCACTGCCTTCCTCAAATCGCATGCGCTTGGTTGGATTTCACGGACTAGAGGCCCGTTGCCGGAGAGGTGAGTGGAAAGGACAAATTGCATAGTGTCCCAGGAAACCGATTTTAATGGTGCTTTAGACGACCACTAAGGGTGAGTTAGTGATTCGGAATGACTGTACTCCGCGGAATGTTTAAGTCAAGGGTTTTAAGTTAGCAGATTTCACAAATGCGTTTTCAGCGCCTAACAAATTGAACACGATAAACGCGACGAGGAAATAATTGTCTTGGATTCTCAATTTGGCAAATCGTGCGGTTTGCCCGCAAGTAAAGCAACCGCGTGCTTGAGGACGGGTGCGATCACCGCGAAACTTTCCTGGACCGCTTTCGGTGAACCGGGAAGGTTCACAATCAAGGTGCCCGAGCGAACGCCGCAGACGCCGCGTGAGAGCATGGCCAGGGGCGTGTGCTTCAACGTTTCAATGCGCATGGCTTCGGCGAGGCCGGGCGCTTCGCGCTCGATGATGGAGAGGGTGGCTTCCGGCGTGTTGTCGCGTGGACCGAGCCCGGTGCCACCGGTCGTCGCAATCAGATTGACGCGCTTGATATCGGCGAATGCCCGCAACGAGTCGGCCAGCGGTTCCGGATCGTCGGAAAGAATTTTAGTGGCAACAATCTCGGCGCCAATGTCAGTGAGCAGTTGAGCCAGCACTTTGCCAGAGGTGTCTTCACGCTCGCCGCTGGCGCAGGCGTCGCTCACGGTGATGACAACGGCCTTGATGACTAACTCGCGAATCTCAACTGGCATTGTGATTATCTGCCGCCGCCCGGGCAAAATGTTTTGGGCCATCCAGGGGCGGCGCTGCGCTTGCCCCTGGCTACTATCTTTCACGCCTTCAGCGTGAAGACCTCGCGTGTTCTTTCAGCCAACAACGATCCATGACTACGAGCAGTCCGGCGTCCTGCGCGCGCTGGGCAGCTGGCGAATCGATCACGCCTTCCTGCAGCCAAACCGCTTTCGCGCCAATCGCAATGGCTTCGTCCACAGCGGCGCCGGCTTCGCTTGATCGACGAAAGATGTCCACCAGCTCAATCGCTTCCGGAACCTCTGCAAGTGTTGCATACGACTTGACGCCAAACACTTCAGTTTCGTTGGGATTGACGGGAATAACTTTGTATCCGACGCGTCGCATGTAGGAAGCGACGCCGTGCGAGGGACGACCCGAACTTGAAGAAAGCCCGACGACTGCGATTGTCTTACAGTCAGCCAGGATTTTCTTTATGGTTTCGCTGCTGTTGATTTCCAAGTACCCCTCCTTGAACTAGCGCACGCTCGCGCCGACCGCGTGCATCTCCTGCAGTGATCTCACTTTGATCGTGCCGTCGTCTGCTTTTGCCGCGATCGCTTCAACAATCGCCTGCGCACCGGTCATCGTCGTCACGCAGGGAATGTTGTACTGCAACGCCGCGCGGCGAATCGCCTGCTCATCGAAGTGCGACGCGCGACCCAGCGGCGTGTTGATGATCAGCGCAATCTCGCCACGCTTGATGTGGTCAACGATATTCGGACGTCCCTCGTTAACCTTGAAAACGTTGTCGACCTTCAAACCAACCTCGCGCAAACGCTCCGCTGTCCCTAACGTCGCCACAATTTCGAATCCCAGTCGCGTCAATTTGCGCGCGAGCACAACAGCCTGTCCCTTGTCTGCTTCGTTCACGCTGATGAAGGCCCGTCCACTTTGCGGCAGCGAAAGTCCAGCGGCAGTCATCGCTTTTCCGTAAGCCTCGCCGAATGTTTCGCCCACGCCCATCACTTCACCGGTTGAATGCATTTCCGGACTGAGAATTGGATCGACACCAGGAAACTTCGCAAACGGAAACACTGGCGACTTGATGAAACAGCGACTGACAGTCAAGTCTGCCGGCAATTGAAACTCAGCCAGCGCTTGTCCGGCCATCACCAGCGCGGCGATGCGCGCGATTGGCACTCCCGTCGCCTTCGAAACAAACGGGACAGTGCGCGAAGCGCGCGGGTTTACTTCCAGCACGTAAACGCGATCGTCTTTTATCGCAAACTGAATGTTCATCAGACCGCGAACCGACAGAGCAGTTGCCAGCAGGCGCGTGTAGTGTCGCATCGTCTCGATGTGTTCCGGATCAATTCTGACCGGCGGCAGGACGCATGAAGAGTCGCCTGAATGAATGCCTGCCTCTTCGATGTGTTCCTGAATCGCGGCGATCACGCACGTGTTCTCATCGGCGAGTGCGTCAACATCAAACTCGGCGGCGCGTTCCAAAAACTTATCGATCAGCACCGGCCGATCAGGCGTGAACCCAACCGCGTTGCGCACATATGAATCAAGACTTTCTTCGTCATAAACGATGGCCATTGCCCGGCCACCTAACACATAACTGGGACGCACCAGAATCGGATAACCAATCTGCTCGGCAACTCGCTTCGCTTCGTCGCCGGTCGCGGCCATTCCATTTTCCGGTTGCGGAATTCCGAGTTCCCGCAGCAGCGCGCCAAACCGTTTGCGATCTTCCGCCAGGTCAATTGAATCCGCCGCGGTGCCGATGATCGGCACGCCGGCCTGGTGCAAACGCATTGCCAGGTTCAATGGCGTCTGCCCGCCAAACTGCACGATTACGCCTGCTGGCTTCTCAACATCGACAATGTTCATCACGTCTTCGAAGGTGAGCGGCTCGAAGTAGAGCCGATCAGACGTGTCGTAATCGGTTGAAACTGTTTCCGGATTGCAGTTGACCATGATGGTCTCGAAACCTGCGTCGCGCAGTGCGAATGAGGCATGACAGCAACAGTAGTCAAACTCAATTCCCTGCCCGATCCGATTCGGTCCCGAACCCAGAATCATGATCTTGCGTCGATCGGTTGGCGCAGCTTCGTTCTCATCTTCGTAAGTCGAGTACAAGTAAGGGGTGAACGATTCAAACTCGGCGCCGCAGGTATCGACGCGTTTGTAAACGGGCACCACGCCCAGTTGCTTGCGGTACGCGCGAACTTCGTCCTCGGATGTTTCCGTTAAGTAAGCGAGGCGGCGATCCGACAGCGCGACTTCTTTGAACGAGCGGAGTGTTTCAGCGGTGATGGCTTCGAGTTTGTGGCCTTCGATTTCCTTCTGGATTTCCATGACGTCCTGGAGTTGTTCCAGGAACCACGGATCAACACGAGAGAGCCGATAGATTTCGGCAATCGGCCAACCGTGCTGCAAGGCGTAGGTGATGTAAGAAAAACGCTGCGAGTTCGGACGAGCAAGTTTGCGCTGCAACTCATCGTCGGAAATGTCTTCGAGCCGCAGTGGCTTCACGGCCTCGAGCGAACGCAGACCTTTGAACAGCGCCTCCTTGAAGGTGCGACCGATGGCCATTACTTCGCCAACCGACTTCATTTGCGTCCCGAGCACGTCTTGCGCTTCCCGAAACTTTTCAAAGTCCCACTTGGGAATCTTCGCCACCACATAGTCGATCGTCGGCTCAAACGACGCGGGCGTTTTCTTCGTGATGTCGTTAGGAATTTCGTCGAGCGTATAACCAACGGCTAGTTTCGCAGCGATCTTTGCGATGGGAAATCCGGTGGCCTTCGACGCCAATGCAGACGAACGCGACACGCGTGGGTTCATTTCAATGATCCGGACATCACCATTTTCAGGATTGACTGCGAACTGAATATTCGAGCCGCCCGTCTCTACGCCAACTTTGCGGATGATCGTGATCGACATGTCGCGCAGTTGCTGGTATTCGCGGTCAGTCAGCGTCTGCGCCGGCGCGACCGTGATCGAATCGCCGGTGTGAACGCCCATCGGATCGAAGTTTTCAATCGAGCAAATGATCACGACGTTGTCTGCAAGATCGCGCATCACTTCAAGCTCGAATTCCTTCCAGCCCAGGATCGATTCCTCTACCAGCACCTCATGCACTGGGGAAGCGGCGAGTCCGGCGCGAACGATCTCTTCAAACTCTTCGGGGTTGTAAGCAATGCCACCACCCGTTCCGCCCAGCGTGAATGAAGGTCGAATAATTGCCGGATAACCTGTGGTGGCGACAATCGCTTCAGCCTCGGCCCAGGATTTCGCAAAGCCGCCGCTCGGCATCTGCAAGCCGGCTTCGTCCATTGCCTGCTTGAAGAGCATGCGATCTTCGGCGACGCGAATCGCTTCTCGTTTGGCGCCGATCATCTCTACGCCGCATTCTTGCAGCACGCCGGAATCATCGAGGGCGATTGCCAGGTTGAGGGCCGTCTGGCCGCCGACGGTTGGCAGCAACGCGTCTGGTCGCTCTTTGCGAATGATCTCGCTGACCGCTTCAACCGTGAGTGGTTCGATGTAAGTGACATCGGCCGTCTCCGGGTCGGTCATGATCGTTGCCGGGTTCGAATTCACCAGCACGACTTTGTAACCTTCCTGGCGCAGAGCTTTGCACGCCTGAGTGCCGGAGTAATCAAATTCACAAGCCTGGCCAATAACAATTGGCCCCGAACCGATGATTAGGATTTTGTGGATATCAGTGCGTTTGGGCATTCGGAAAACTTTGACTGCCTTGCGAATTAAATTAAAGTGGAGTCAACGCATTATACATAGCGGTCTTGAACACTTAAAACAGCGCCAACCGATCACCATGCGCACTGTTACGCAACCCGGCGACTGCCCGAAAACATTTCTGCTGCTGCTTCTGTCAGCGCTGGCTGTTTTGTGTTTTCCAATCACGCCGGCATTCGCGCAAAAATCGGAGAAAGCGACGACGTATTACAACCGCGGTTTACAAAAGCAGGAACAAGGTGATTTGGAAGGGGCCCTGGCAGACTACGACGAAGCGATACGACTACAACCGCGCCTCGCCGACGCGTACAACAATCGCGCGAACATCAGGCTGCAAAAGGGTGATCTGGACGGCGCAATCAGTGATTACACCAAGACAATCGAGCTGAATCCGCGATCGGTTGAAGGGTATTTCAATCGTGGTGATGTGCTGTTACAAAAGTTGGATTATGACGCAGCCATCAGCGACTTCACCGCTGCTATTCAAATCGTTCCGCAATTCGCGATGGCCTATAACAACCGTGGAAACGCGAAGAAGGGAAAAGGAGACGTTGACGCCGCCATCGCTGATTACTCGAAAGCGATCGAGTTCAATCCAAGGCTGGCAATCGCTTATTACAATCGCGGGGTCGCACAACAGATCAAGAAGAACAATGCGGCTGCCATTAGCGATTACTCGCTGGCTATCGGAGTTGATGCGAATTTCTTTGACGCGTATGTCAATCGCGGTCAGGCACGACAAGCGGAAAAGGCATTTGCCGAGGCGATAAACGATTACGCCAGGGCGAATGAATTGAGACCTGACGCGGGAGTGTTCTACGCATCAGGCACCGCAAGACAGGCACAAAAAGATTTCTCCGGCGCGTTATCCGACTATTCAAATGCCATAAAGCTTGACCCAAACCTCGCGCCAGCCTATTCCGCACGCGCGGTAATCGAAACACTGCAGGAACAAAAGGCTGCGGCGCTTGAAGATTTTGAACGCGCTTTTGCGCTCGACCCATCCTTGCGAGCAACTTTCAAAGAGTTTATTGAGCGACGGCTCGGCCCAATCCGCAAGAACTAAGTCCGCCCATCCTGAAGAGACTTGCTCAAACTAGCGACCGAACCCGGCGTGGGTACGCTGAGACTGTGAATCCCGGTAAGGAATGCCCAGTCGCGCCACTCGCTCGAGGATGGCTGCGCGAAAGACAGTTTTGAACGACTCGCCGTTTGTCCAGGAAACATCAAGCGAGCGTAAGCGGCTGTCGTGAAAACGGATGATGTGTTCACCCATTCCGATCGGCTTCACTTCGCGCGCCTGCAGTTTGAAAGGGATTAAAGACCCGGCAAAGAGCTCATCCAACACCTGCTGGGCTTCCAGTTTCATTTTTTCAATGTCGGGTTTCATATGGACCAGCTTACTGGTCCATTGAGTTGGCTGGGTTGCGGTCAGGTTGCGTCTTCGTGTAGTGAGCGTGACGGGGCGATGGGCCACTTTAAGAAAGTAAGGGTTTTCCTTAATTGCCGGGAGAGTCGAAGCGTCGCTGGTCCAATCGCTTGCGGTAGTCTTCGCCTTCGATCATGACTTTTTTGCACATCTCATAAAGACGACTGCGCAGCGGCGTACCAATTCGTTCTTCGAGCGTAGTCATCTCCTGAATTCGCTCCTGCGCAAAGGTCCTTTTGCGTTTTGTATCAGCGGAGTCGGCTGCCGCTTCAGTAATAACGCGCACGTCATCAAGATAGTTCGTCGTGAAGATGGTGAGTTTCTTGTTGTTGTAACGCGTGTTGATTATTTGATAGAGCGTGTCGCGCACCCAATTTGTCGGCACGCTGGCGCCGAGTTCATCGAGCACCAGCACTTCCGCGTTGTAGACGGGAGCCAGCACTCGCATCTCAGAAGTTTGCGAGATTGGATTGTAAGAATCCTGAATCGTTTTTAGGAGCGAGCCTGATTCGTAGAAAAGACAGGTGACGCCCTTCTTCAGAATCAACTCTTTCAACACCGCGATCGCTAGGTGCGTTTTGCCGACACCAACGCTACCCGTGAAGAGTAGACCGGCTTCCACTGCCGGGTATTCGTCAACCAGCTTGCTGGCGAAGCTATGCGCGAAGTACTGCGAATCGTTCTTCGGGTAGTAGTTATGAAAAGAGCACTCGCGAAAGCGCGGCGGGATGCGTGCCAGTTCGATCAATCTGGTTCCTGGATTAGTCCGGCGACAGTCGCAAATCACTGCTCCCTTGCCAGGTTCGATTCGCGTTCCAGTGCCAAAACAGAACTCACAAACATTGTCCTGCATTTTGGCAGTTTGCGCTGGGGCAAACTGAATGACTTTGTTGTCTGAATTATCTGAAGGCATTAGAAAAACAGCAGCACGCGAGTTGATTCATCAGGAAAATTGCAAAACCGAATTATAGCATCGCAACAACGCCGCACAATTTAGTCGTGGCCTTAACGGAGTGTTATTTGATCGGAATCATAATGAGCGGCATCCGAATCATCTGGCGGCGGAGTGCCTGTGGTTTCAAATTCTGCGTTCGTGCACTATTGTAATGAGCGGAGGATTTATCAGAGCAAAATGGGTTTGTGGCTTTCATTACTTACCAAACTGGGCATCAGCCAGATTAAGGCTGAGCGGCATCCGATTCGGGTTTTTCTGTTGGACGACGACAGACGACGACATCGTTGGTTTTCAGCGCGCTTCAAGGGCGATTTTGTTGATGTTGCGGTTAATGTTGAGAAAGCGCGAGAATTCTTGTCTAAAAACTCTTACGACGCCCTTTTCCTCGACCACGATTTACACCCCGAACACTATGACTCCGACAGTAAGGACGACGCCCGGACGGGATACGCAATTGCGTCCTGGCTCGCCGCAAACCCCGACTTACAACCTGCCTCCACGATATTAGTTCACACCAGAAACGCAGACGGCGCGATGCGCATGGTTGAGTTGTTGCGAAAGGCGGGGCGAACCGCTGAGTACGTGCCTTTTCCGATGTTAGGCGAACGAATCAAGCACTACTGGCGCCACTGAAACCTGGTAGTAAACGAAAAGGGGAAGGGGTAAGCAATCAGTACTCACTTACCCTTTCCCCTTTACTCATTTCCCAAAAATCTCTGGTGGCCAGGGACGGAATCGAACCGCCGACGCCGGCCTTTTCAGGGCCGCGCTCTACCAACTGAGCTACCTGGCCGTTGGCTAGAAGGACTGCGTAGCAAAGACCGCGTAGTATAGGTAGTCAGCAAAAGAACGTCAACTTAGCCAATAGAATAGCGCGCGACAGGAGTTTGTCAGATTAGTCACAAAATTTCGTTGACTGATTAATGCGGAGGTGTATAATCCGATCCGTTGAGGATGGGGTTGGCGCCCAAACGTCAGTCCAGTTGAAAAGACGACATCCGATTCAAAATTGAAAGTGCCCGCCAGTGCCAGCTCGGCCGCCGATCGCGCCCCCCGCAGTCGCTACCTTCGAGCTGGCACAGCTATTTTCAGGCCAACCTTTTTCGCGATTTCTGCTGGAAGTCAGCTTTCTAAACCCGCCCGTTTCATAAGTTCAAGCCGTTCCGAATCCGCTTCTTGCACTACCGACTCCTCGTCCATTGTTTGCAATTCGCCATTTTCTAATACAAGTTCGCCGTCAATTATGACGCTTCGAACATCAGACGTCTGGGCTGAGTAAACAACGGTTGAGATGGGGTCGCTTGAGGCCGGGGTGGAGTGCAGTGCGTCCAAACCGATCACCACGACATCGGCGCGCTTGCCCGGCTCGAGGCTGCCAATCTCGTCTCCAAGTCCCATTGCTCTAGCGCCCTCGATCGTGGCGATCCGCAAAGCCTGTCTGGCGGAAACAACCTCAGGTCCGTGAAGAGCCTTTTGCAGCAGCGCCATGCTGCGCATCTCCGTGAACATGTCGAGGCGGTTATTGCAGGCCGCGCCGTCGGCGCCAAGTGAGACAGGAATTCCTTCCTCGAGCATCCTGACGATTTCAGCGATGCCGGACCCAAGTTTCAGATTGGAAGACGGACAGTGAGCAACATTTGTTTGCGTGCGCGCCAGCGTGTCGAATTCTGAAGCATCGAGGTGAACACAGTGAGCCAGTACCACGTGCTGGCCACTCAGTCCCAGTGAATCAAGATAAGCCACGTTTCCGAGCCCAGTCGCATCTTCCACGATCGCGCACTCATTAAGATTTTCTGACGCGTGCGTGTGCACGATTACTCCGCGATCGTTCGCCAGTTGGGCTACACGAGAAAGAAGTTCGCCGCTGCAACTCAAAGCGAAGCGCGGCGCAAAGCAATAACCAATCCTACCGTTGGCTTTGCCCTGCCATTGTTCCAACAATTCCAGCGACTCGGCAATTGAAGCTTCAGTGTCCTCGTGCAACTGAGCTGGAACATCATCGCCTGAGTCCATCATGCACTTGCCGACGATCGCGCGAAAGCCAGTTTCCTCAACAACCTTGAACACTTCCTCGGTGTAATTCACTGTTTCCATCGTTAGCGCGCACGTCGTTCCACCCTTAATGAGTTCGGCGACACCCAATCGCGCCGACGCTCTAATCGAAGCTCCGGTGTGCGCCGCTTCCAGAGGCCACACGCGGCGCTTCAGCCAGTCAAGCAACGACAGATCATCGGCCGCGCCCCGGAAAATAGTCTGACAAAGATGGATGTGGGTCTGGACGAAGCCCGGCAGTACCGCACAACCAGTTGCATCGATAACGGTGTCTGCGTCATTTCCAGTGCCACCTACACCAACGATGCGGTCGTCGTATATCAGTAGATCCCCACGCACGATGGTGTCATTTGCATCCATCGTTAGAAGCGTTCCGTTTTTGATCAGGATCGACGTCATAGTTAAGGTCAGCGTCCCTGTAGGTCGCTGCGAAATTCCACCGCGGCGAATTATCCAGTTAGGCAGCTGCTAAAGCAATAAAGAAGCGTTCAGCCGCGGAACCACTTCCACGACTGAACGCTCTTTACATTCAAGCTGCGTCTTACTTCTTGTCGGCAGTCGCAGCCTTGGCATTGGGAGCCGGTTCAGGTTTTTCTTCGCTAACAGGCATTCCCAATTTAACCTTCACTTCTCGCAAAATCTTACTCAGCAGCTGCGGGTTTTCTTTCAGCGACTGTTTCGAATTTTCGCGGCCCTGACCCAGCCGTTCGCCTTTGTAAGAAAACCAGGCGCCACTCTTGTCGATCACACCCTTAGCGGCAGCGAGATCGAGTACGTCACCTTCGCGTGAAATACCCTCGCCATACATGATGTCAAACTCACACTCGCGGAAAGGTGGCGCCACTTTGTTCTTGGCCACCTTGACACGCGTGCGGTTGCCCACCACGCGATCGCCATCCTTGATGGCTCCGATGCGCCTGATGTCGAGCCGCAACGAGGCGTAAAACTTCAAAGCGCGGCCACCGGTCGTTGTTTCCGGATTGCCGAACATCACGCCGATTTTTTCGCGAATCTGGTTGATGAAAATAAAGCACGTGTTTGACTGCGCGACGATCGCGGTTAGTTTGCGCAATGCTTGCGACATCAAACGCGCCTGCAAGCCCGGCAACGAATCACCCATTTCACCGTCGAGCTCCGCGCGTGGCACCAGGGCCGCGACCGAGTCAATCACGATTACGTCAACTCCGTTTGAACGCACCAGCGCTTCCGCAATCTCCAGGGCCTGTTCGCCGGAGTCCGGCTGCGAAATCAGCAACTGATCGATCTGCACTCCCAGTTTGCCGGCATAATCCGCATCCATTGCGTGCTCGGCATCGATGTATGCCGCCACGCCGCCGGCCTTTTGCGCCTCGGCCACGATGTGCAAAGCGAGAGTCGTTTTGCCCGAACTCTCCGGACCATAAATCTCAATGATTCGTCCTCGGGGCACGCCCCCGACGCCTACTGCCGAGTCGAGGCTGATCGAGGTGGTGGAGATAGCGGGAATATCTGACACTTCGCGTTCACCTAACCTCATGATGGAACCTTTGCCAAATCTTTTTTCAATGGTGGAAAGCGCCGCTTCTACGGCCTTGCCGCGATCTGTGCTCATTCGATCTTCAGCCATGGCTTGCATCTCTTTCTTTCTGCTCCTTTTTCTCAGAGTCCGCGGCTAGCGCACTTCCCTTTGCCGTCAGCTTGCGCGGAGCATAACACACCCAGCGCGAGAATGGAACAGTGTTTCATACTTGCAACAACATTTTTTTTGCCCTGAGGGCCAGCAAGTTTTTACACGCGGCAAAGCCCTCTCTTTGCCGCGTGGCTATCAATTGTCCTGGACAAACTGCAAGGCTTCCACAACGGTGCCGCCGGTGCGCTTCTCCACCTGGTCGCTTAGTGATGGCACTCCGCCGGCAGTTTCGTCTCTGGCTATCCGTTCAATTCGCCACATCGGAAAGAACACATCGCCGACGCCCATGAAAGGCTCTGAATGAACCAGCGAACTAAGCCAATCGTCAAACGAATTCAGATCGAGGCCCCGACAAAAGACTCCCGCGGAATTAATGTCATCGACCAGTCCCCAAAATTTTTCCCGGGGCGTGTGCAGCACAATTACAACCGCAGCCCCACGTTTGATTCCCGACGTGGTTTCCGTCATGCGCGTATGGCCTCCGGCGACACCAGGTTTCTAACAAACTGCCCGACTTCCGCAACCAGATCCGGCCTGCCTGAGGACAACTCGATTTGGCTAACGATCGCTGAACCAACCACCGCAGCGTCGGCATAAGTCAAAGTTTGCTGCACTTGTGCGGCGTCTGAAATTCCAAAACCAACGGCCACCGGCAAATCAGAAAACTTTCGCACACGTCTAACCAGCAATTCTGCCTCGTCACTCAAATTCTTGCGAGCCCCGGTGACACCAGTGCGAGAAACAGCATATACAAATCCACTGGCATACGTGGCAATCTTGCTTAAGCGGTCATCTGTCGACGTCGGCGCCACCAAAAAAATCATGTTTAGATCGTTTGCCTTAAGAGCCGCTGCAAACTCTTCCGCCTCTTCTGGAATCAGGTCAGTAACCAGTACGCCGTCAACACCTGCCTGTCGCGCGTCACGTGCTAAAGCTTTAACGCCGTATTGCAGCAAAGGATTGTAGTAACTGAACAACACTATCGGAGTTTGAATCGTCGTACGAGCGGCGACCACAACTTCAAGAATCTTGTCCAATCCAAAGTTGTGCTTGAGAGCGCGCTCCGATGCACGTTGAATCACCGGCCCGTCAGCCATCGGATCACTAAAGGGAACACCGAGTTCGATCACATCTGCGCCCGCGTTCGCCAGTTCAACCATCAATTGAACAGTGGCGGCGAGGTCCGGGTCACCCGCGGTGATGAATGGGATGAACCCGCCCTTACCTCCACGCTTCAACCTTGCGAATGTGTCGTCAATACGTCCCAAACTTAAGTCTCCAGACTCGAGACTTCAGACTTTAGACTGTCCTGAACTGTGTTGACGTCTTTATCGCCGCGGCCGGAAAGATTAACCACAACTGTCTGGTCACTGCGCATCGAGCCAGCAAGCTTGATTGCGTGGGCCACAGCGTGAGCTGACTCAAGTGCCGGAATTATTCCTTCAACCTTCGATAGCAATTGAAACGCAGCCAACGCTTCTTCGTCAGATACGGAGGTGTATTCGACTCGTCGCGAATCGTGCAAAGAAGCATGCTCTGGCCCGATCGACGGGTAGTCGAGTCCGGCGGAGACTGAATGCGTGGCAGCTACTTGTCCGTGCTCATCCTGCAACACGTAGCTCATGGTTCCCTGCAACACGCCCTGACGTCCACCACCGCTTTCGTTGAAACGCGCCGCGTGTTCGCCAAGTTTTTCGCCGCGCCCGCCCGCTTCCACGCCAACCATGCGCACAGACTTGTCATTCAAGAACGGATAGAACATCCCGATCGAATTCGATCCGCCACCTACGCACGCGACCAGCACATCCGGAAGGCGCGCTTCACGCTCGAGAATTTGCGCACGTGTTTCGTTGCCGATCACAGTTTGAAAATCACGAACCATCATTGGATAGGGATGCGGACCGAGGGCGCTGCCAAGCAGGTAGTAGCTGTCTGCCACATTTGTTACCCAGTCGCGCAAGGCTTCATTGATTGCGTCCTTGAGGGTTCGCGATCCGGCGTTGACCTCGCGCACCTCCGCGCCCAGAAGGTTCATGCGGAACACATTCAATGCCTGCCGACGCATGTCCTCTGCGCCCATGTAAACAACGCAGTCGAGATCGAACAACGCGCAGACCGTCGCGGTGGCCACGCCATGTTGGCCCGCGCCGGTTTCGGCAATGATGCGACGTTTGCCCATGCGTCGCGCCAGCAGAACCTGGCCCAGCGTGTTATTTATCTTGTGCGCGCCGGTGTGAAGCAGGTCCTCTCGCTTCAGGTAGATTCGGGCGCCGCCTGCGTGTGCGGTTAGTCGCCCAGCAAAAAAAAGCGGCGTGGGGCGGCCAGCATAATTCCGTAACAACGATGCCAGCTCACTCTGAAACGAGGGATCATCGCGCGCTGTGAGATAAGCGATGGTCAACTCTTCCAGCGGCGCCATCAGCGTCTCAGGCACAAAGCGACCGCCGTATGGGCCCCAGTGTCCGCGTTCATCAGGTTGTGAATTTGGTTCGCTCAATCGACGTCTTTCGTGACCATTCTTTTAGTGCGCCGTTCACGCTGTCGGAACGCGCGAGCTAACTTACTGGGACCGCGGGCGTCCCCGCCCGCATTTCAATATCACCGCGCCGCAGCAGGTCCACTCGATATTCTTACACTCCAGAAAAGCAGTTCGCGCTATCGCGCTCAGCGGGCGGGCGGGGACGCCCGCGGTCCCAGTAAGTTAGCTCGCGCGCTTTCCAGCCGCGAAGTGGCACCGAACGATTTAGTTTTCTTCCCATTCAGTCAATGGATGCGAGCTCATAGATCGAACCGCCGCTACAAACTCTCGCACCTTCGTGTGATCTTTCTTGCCGGGCGCTTGCTCCAGTGCGCTGCACGCATCAACGCCAAACGGCTTCACTTCCTCAATCGCGCCGGCGATGTTCTGCGGCGACAAGCCTCCCGCCAAAAACAACGTGGGAAAAAGTTTGCGCGTGCGTCGCGCCATTGACCAGTCGCTGAGAGTTCCCGTTCCGCCTCGCAGTGCCGCTGCTGCGTCCAGCATGATCAGCGGCACGTCGTACTGGCGCACCTTATCCGGAGAAAAATCTGTCTTCGTACTAAAAACTTTCATGATGGTTCGGCCGTGCGCTCTTAAGCTGACACAGTATTCGGTCGACTCGTCACCATGCAACTGGAGCACTGAGACTCCCGACACCGATGCTATTTCCTCGATCTCCTTGAGTTCTTCATTTACAAACACACCGACGTTAATCACACTCGCCGGCAGCTGTTCAATGATCGCTCGCGCCGCCAAAGGCTCAATGAAGCGCGGGCTGCGCCGGTAGAAATTGAAGCCCAGGAGATCGGCGTCAGCTTCAACCGCTGCGAGAGCGTCTGCGAGATTTGTAATGCCGCAAATCTTTACCAGCGTCATGGTTTTTGCCAACGAATCTAAAGCTTTGGCTTCCAGTTCTCACGCGTGATCGCCCATCGCTCGTGATCGCGCCATCGGCCACCGACCTTCAGATACTTTTTCGAAAAGCCTTCTTTCTGAAAACCCGTCCGGCGCAGTACGTTAATCGAGGCAGTGTTTTCCGGCTGCACATTCGCTTCCACACGATGAAGTATCAAATCACTGAAGGCGAAGCGCAAGACGAGCTGGATCGCCTCAGTCATGAAGCCCCGCCCGGTGAATCCGTCGCCCAGTCCGTAACCCAGGTAAGCATTGCAAAACGGGCCATAAAATATCTGCGAAAGGTTAACCATCCCAACGATCGCATCATCCGCGATTCGAAATATCAAAAAGTTAGCGCTGGTCTCGCTCCGACTACGCTCCAGAAAAAGCGCGAACTCCTCCCGCGTGCGCGACATCTTTATCGAGCCGCGGTGAGATTTTTCGCTGGCGCGCGCCAGTGCCACAAAAGTATCGCAGTCGGCAGCTTCGGGCGCCCGCAGATAAACGTTCTTCCCTTTCAACACTTTTCTCTCCATACAGCCCGCGCGTCATAATTGCCGAGTAGAAATTCACGTAAGGCTGCGGCCGGATCGGGAGCGCGCATTAGCGCTTCGCCGACAAGAAAGCCCCGGTAACCAGCCGAACTCAGGCCGCGCACTTCATCAGGAGTGAGTCCACTTTCACTAACTAGAACAACATCGGGTGGCGCCAGCTTCGCGAGTCTCCGCGAAGTATCAGTCGACACGCCAAAGGTGCGTAAGTCACGATTATTTACGCCAATCAATTTTGCGCCTTGGGCCAACGCTCGCTCTAACTCGGTTTCATTATGCACTTCCACCAGCGCGTCCATTCCCAGCTCGTGCTCAGTTAACCGCAACAACCGCGCGAGCGTGTCATCATCGAGTGCCCCGACGATGAGTAGCAACGCATCCGCGCCCGCGCTGGCCGACTCAAACACCTGATATTCCTCGACAATGAAATCCTTGCGCAAAATGGGAATGGATACGACTGCGCGAGCAGCGCATAAATCATCGAGTGAACCAGCAAAAAAGTCTTGTTCAGTTACAACCGAGATCGCCCTGGCACCTGCTGTTTCGTACTCACGCGCGATCGTCCCCACCTCTGCATTTTCGCGAATCGTTCCTTTTGACGGTGAACAGCGCTTGAACTCGGCGATGATATTGATCTCGTGGTTGGAAGTTAGCACGCTCAACAACGCATGCGGCGTTTCTTTACTGCGAACGTCAGCAGCAAGTTGGCGTAGCCCAGCGATCGGGTTCGCGCGTTTCGCGTCCTCAAGTCGTAAACGTTTCCGCTTAATTATTTGGGAAAGGATGTCCATCAAGACGACGTTGCCCTAATCAATTCTTCGAGCTTTCGTTGCGCTACTCCACTATCGATGCTTTCTGCCGCAAGCGTGGCCGCCTCGAGTCCGTTGCTAGCCTTGCCGCCAATCAACAGTGCCGCTGCGGAATTGATAACAACCAGGTCACGCGCTTCATCCCGTCGCTTACCTGACAAAACGTCCTGGATGATGCGCGCGTTCGCTTCGGCGTCACCACCACGCAGATGGTCGAGAGAACTGACTGACAATCCGAAGTCAGTAGGTTGAACTTCGAACGTCGTAATCTTTCCGTGTCCTGCTGCGGCTACGAAAGTTTTACCAGTTAGCGTAATCTCATCGAGGCCGTCTTCGCCGTGAACAACCCACGATCGTTCAGTGCCTAACTCTGCCAGCACGGAAGCGAGCAGTTCAACCAACTCTCGACGCCACACGCCAATAATTTGTCGCGGCGCTCCCGCCGGATTGCTCAACGGCCCCAGCAGATTAAAGCTGGTGCTGACCCCGAGCTGACGACGCACAGCGGCAACGCGCGCCGTCGCGCCATGATAAAGCGGCGCAAACATGAAACAGATCGCGATATCACCAAGACAACTCTGGCTGACACTGGCGAGCGCGGAAACATTTACGCCCAGCGCGGTCAGAACATCGGCACTGCCTGACTTGCTGCTGGCCGCGCGGTTGCCATGTTTGGCGACGGGCAATCCGGCTCCGGCGATCACAAAGGCAGCGGCAGTGGAGACGTTGAAAGTCTTGGCGCGACTGGATCCGGTACCTGCAGTATCGATGAAAGTTTCGTAGGGGGAGTTAATCCGAACGGCGCGTTTGCGGAGCACGTCGGCCATACCGGCAAGTTCAGCAGCTGTTTCACCTTTTGCAGTTAGGGCGACTAACGACGCCGCGATCTGCGCGTCAGTTGCATCATC
Organism: Pyrinomonadaceae bacterium; assembly: GCA_035472495.1. GTDB lineage: Bacteria > Acidobacteriota > Blastocatellia > Pyrinomonadales > Pyrinomonadaceae > PSRF01. The sequence goes on from DATIPD010000016.1 coordinate 1,002,362, forward strand.
CGCGAGCATTGCCGCCAAAAATTCTGATGCCTGCGCGCGCGTTAAGTCCTCGCGACGTTCCAGTCGAATCACAAAATCACGAAGTGTGTTATGTGGCATTTGCAGTTGGACGCAACTCTTTGGAGTGCGTCTACTCTTTGGAGTGCGTCCCTCAATGCTTTTCAGCGGCGCGCAGCAACTGCGCTACAGCGCTCCAATTGTTTCTGGCTGCCCAGACGGCCGCAGTTACTCCGTCCTCATCCTTTAACTCGGCTTTCGCCCCACCATCAAGCAACGCGCGCGCGACGTCGGCCCGGCCGTAAACGCCCGCCCACATGAGCGGCGTTCCGCCAACTTTATTCTTCGCGTTTGGATTGGCTCCGGCTTTCAATAGCATGGTGGTCATCGGAACGCTGCCGACTTGCGCGGCGCCGTGCAGGGCCGTGTCGCCGCCAGGATCAGTAAGATTTGGATTCGCCCCCAAGCTGAGCAGTTTCTTGACCAAATCTTCTCGCCCGCGCCAGGCGTAGCTCATTAAAACCGTCGGTGCGCGTTGAGCTTGAGCATTCACATCCAATCCGGGTTGCTCAACCAACAGCTCAGCAATTTCATCGTGATCATATTGTAAGGCACGTAAAGTTGCGGTGTAGCCGAAGTTGTCTTTGAGATTTACGTCCGCGCCACCATGCAAAAGCACCTGGACCACCTCGAGCTCATCTTTTGTGGCCGCAAGAATCAGGGCGGATGCTCCGGTTTCAGCGTCCTTTGCATTGGGGTTGACACCTGCGGAGATGAAGCCATCGACTGCGGTCGAATCGTTAACCGCAACAGCTGCCAGGAAAGCTTTTTCGTTGAACTCGTAACCCCGCAGCTTTAAAAAACGCTGGTAAGACTCAGGAGTAGGATTCGTAGGCGGCTGCTCAGCACACGCGGTTGCGCACAATAAGACCAGAACCGTCAGAACGAGTTCCGGTGGAAGTCTGACTTTCATAGCTTCACTTCACGCAGGGCACGATCACGGCGCGATTAATTCGGACTGGCTTGTTTGGCTTTTCGCCTTCGGCCGGCGCTTTGTTGATCTCGTCGGCCACCTCGAGGCCTTTCGTGACTCGACCAAAGGCCGAAAACTTTCCGTCAAGGTGATGTCCATCGCCGACCAGAATAAAGAAGTGAGTAGTGGCGCTGTTCGGCTCATCAGGCCTCGCCATTGAAACAATGCCGCGCACGTGTTTGATCACACTCGGTTCGTCGGGCAACTTGCGCGAGGCTCTTTTGGCGAGCCCGTAACCCCATCTTTCGCTGGTCGAAAGGTTGCCGCCCTGAATCACAAAATCTTTTACGGTCCGACTGAAGGTTGTGGTGTCGAGTGAGCCGGTGCCGACCATGTTCAAAAAACTGCGCACACTTTCCGGTGCGACATCGGGCATCATCTCTAAACTAATTATGCCCAGCTCAGTTTCAAGGTTCACACACTGGGCCGCCATTTTTTCCGCCGAGGCGCCGTCGAACGGATCAGGCTTTTCGACATTTGGATCGTTCGGCCTCGCGTTGGCTTTCTTGGCCGCGTCCGGCTTGGGAGACGGTTGTGGGTCCTGAGCTAGAATAATTGTCGCCAGGGAAAGGACGGCCAGAATAGCGAGTGCAACCAGGTACTGGGATCGCAGGCGTCCCGCCCGCAAATGAGCGCGTAGCGCAAAATTGGCTGGTAACAACATTCTCAAACCTCAGAGCGCCTGCGGCCCCTATGCGGGCAGGGACGCCCGCGATCCCAGGAGTTCACAGCATTCTGCTCGCCGATAGCCACTGACCACCGTCCACAACTAAAACTGCGCCATTGATAAAACTCGCCGCGTCGGAACAGAGAAACAGAGCGGCGCGTTCGATATCGGCGATCAGCCCAAAGCGACCGAGCGGAATGTTCTTCAGGAGTTTTTCTTTCACCGGTTCGGGAACCAGTCGCTTCATTCCTTCCGTGTCGGCAATCGGTCCCGGCGCAATGCCGTTTACGCGAATGCCGTAACGCCCCCATTCAACCGCGAGGTTGCGGGTGAGCGCATCGACGCCTGCCTTCGCAGCCGAGACGTGCAACTGCAGCGGCGTGCCGACGTAGTGCAGCGTCGCGCTAATATTGAGTATCTGACCCTTGTTTTCTTTCAACTGCGCAAACGCGGCGCGTGAGACGTTGAACGTGCCTTTCAGATCGATGTCGACGACGGTTCCGAAACCGTTGGGCGAAAGCGACTCCGCCGGCGCCAAAAAATTTCCCGCCGCGCCATTGACTACGATATCGATCTTGCCGAAACGAGAAACCGTTTCCGCGACCGCTTTTTCGACGGCCTCGGGATCGCGCACGTCAGCTGCAATCGCGATCGCTTCGCCCGTGTTTGCGCCCTCGCTGACTGTCGGGCTATTGCCCCGGGCGTCGTTGATGGCTTTCGCGGCCGGTTCCAGATGCTCCAGGCTCCGACTCACTAGCGCCACATTCGCGCCCGCTTCAGCAAACGCTCGCGCGACGCCACCTGTAATACCCGTGCCGCCGCCGGTAACAAACGCGACGCGTCCGGCAAGAATTCCGTTAGTGAAAATGTTTTCGGTCATTAGCTTCGTTCTAGTAGTTCAGAGTTCATCTTTAGGTTGTCTCCCTCCACTTTGGGGGAGGGTTGGGGTGGGGGGATTAGTCGCACTCTAGTCCCTCTCCCCTGCCCCTCTCCCAGCGGAGAGAGGGGTGAATCAGGTTATGAAGCTACCCACCCGCAATGAACGGTCTTGATTGGACGATGTAAATCTGGCCTTTCATGTAGGCCCATTCAATATCCTGATCCCGGCTGCCAAAAACGCGCTTGATGGAGTTGGCTGCAGTCACCAGCCGGCGGATTACCTCGTCAGTCAGCACGGCGCGTTCACCCGTGATAGCGATTTCCTTGACGCCACCTTTTTCATCAAATGTCAGCAAGCTGTCTTCGTCAGAGCGCGTCAGCACCTGGATCGCATTGGCGCGCTCGCGAAAAATTATTTGTTCCGCCACGCGCTTGCCTTCGACAACCTTGATGCCCAAGCCACGCTTCGCACTGATGTAGATCGCGCCGCGATTGTCCTTGTCGAAAGGATCCGTCGTAATCATCACGCCGGAGCTTTCGGAATTGATACCCTCCTGAATCAAGACGGCCATGAAAATCTTTGAATGGTCGATGCCGGCGCGCTCGCGGGCTTCATACGCTTCAAAGTTCCACAGCGACGCCCATACTGTCTTGATGCCATCAATGAGTTGCTCGGCGCCACGCACGTTCGGCACGGTCGTGTACAACCCAGCGCCGCTGAAGTTTGGCAGGTCTTCGGAGTTTGACGAACTACGAACAAAGAGGCCCTTGTCCGGATATTCGCGCTCAACTCTTCGGACTATCTGGTCGCGCAGGGTCTCAGCAAACGGGGCCTTCTTAATGCGCTCGCGCAAGCCGTTGAGTTTCTCACGCCGGTAGGCGGGATCGTGCACAAACTTCTGATCGTTGAGCAACGTGTAGATCGCATCGTCAAGCTTGTTCTGTTTGAGAAACTGATCGTAATAATAAAAAGGAATAGTGAAGCCGTTGGGAACAACGATGCCGGGCAGACGCGCGTTCATTACTTCGCCGAGATTTGCCGACTTGCCGCCGAAAGAAATCGCCGACGGCGCACGTTGTTGCACGAGCCCGAGCAGGCGCTGCTCGGCCAGATTGAAGCGCGGCTTCATCACATCAAGACGCTGCGCCAAACGCCGCTGGTATTCGCGCAGTTGATCCAGGTCAGCGCGCTTGATCGAATAGTTGTCGTGTCGAACGTCGAGTTCTACCCACCAACCGTCATACTGCTTGAGCAAGGTCGTCGCGTCTTTTATGTAAGCGTTCGGGACGTTCCACCCTTTTGCCAGCAGGTTGATATGCGAAAGCGGAGTCGACGGTTGCGAAGTAACCACGCCGGCCACGGGCGGCAGCTGCAGTGGTACTTCATCAAGCACAAGAATTTCGTTGAACCCGATCTCGACATGGTCGTCGAGTTTGGGAATCACGTGGATGCGACCCAACCCCTTCGCCACATTTAACGCCTGATACGCCTGTTCTTTCGCGATGTCGCTTTGCGTGACACGGTCGAGCCCGGCGATCTGGCTTGAGTCAGCTTCCTGTCGACTCGAGTTTGGCTTGTAAGCGACGGCCTTGAAAAAACTTGATTTGATGGTGTCAGCGACGAGTTTGATCTGATCCGGCGGAATCAGATCGCCTTCCCAGAACTCGAACGTCCAGCGTCGCAACGGCGTTTGATAAGCAATGGTGCCGAGAATGAAGCGTCGATTCGGCTTCAAATAATTGTTTTCGAAAAACTCTTTACCGCGTTCCAACGAAAGATAAGTGCCGTTGACAAAATCTTTGTGAAACGCGTAGCGCTTGGTGTTCACGTAGTAGATCCTGTTCTTATCTTTGCGATCGATAACAAACAGGACATGCGGCAAAGCGTAAGGCGTGTCTGGATCGTAAGTGACCGCCAGCGAATCAAATTCAGCTTGCGTCTTGACGGCGGAGACTGAACGCGGTGATTCGGTTTGAGCGAAGACGCAGAGAGGGAGAGCCGCGGCGAAATGCAGCAGCAGAATCCCAATGCGTACTACCTGGTTCCGGGAAAACATTTGATAGTCCTTTTCGTGTCTTTTCGTGTTCTTCATTTCGTGTGATTTAGTGGTTTAAGCCTTTAGCTTAAACGGAAAGAAAATCCACGAAGAAACACAAACAAAAAACCGCACCCACACGAAAGTCTCTAAGTCCGGATGAGTCAAATCTGATTGGCCTCTCCCTGGTGGAGAGGAAGCCTCAATCAAGTTCTTTACTCACTCGCACCAGCAAGTTTACCAAATCATCAACGTGTCGCTGTTCCGTCAGAAAACTGTTGATATTCACACGCAGCACTCGCCGTCCGTTCAGTACGGTTGTGGTCAGCCACGCTTCCCCGCCCTGTTCAATGCGCTGTTGCAGTTGCTGCTGCAACCGATCCTGTCTGACGCCGTCGAGATTGGCAAAACCCATTGGCGAAAATCTGAAACAGCAGACCGCCGTTTCGACTGGCGAGGCTCGTTGGAAGTCGGGTAATTCATCGAGCCGCTGTGCCAGGTATTCAGTCAACTCTATCTGATGCTCAACCACCGCGGCGTAACCCGCGCGCCCCATAAACTTCAACGCCATCCAGAGCTTTAATGAAGTAAACCGGCGCGTGCCCATTTGGCCGTAACGGAAAAAGTCGAACTCCACATCGACGCCACCGCGATCTTCGTTCAGATATTCCGGCGTGATATCGAACGCATCGCGCAGAACGCGTCCTCCGTCCTTCACCAGCACCGCGCCGCACGCAAACGGAACAAACATCCATTTGTGTGGATCAAACGTGATGGAGTCAGCCAACTCAATTCCGCGAAGTTTTTCGCGATGTCGCGGTGAAAACGCTAACGTCCCGCCATAGGCGCCATCTACGTGATACCAGCAATTAGTTTCCTGCGCGATCGCGTGCAACTCGACCAACGGATCGATCACACCGGTTGAAGTCGCCCCGGCAATTCCAATGATGCAGCAGGGACGGGCGCCGGCGCGCAGATCTAAATCAATCTGTTTGCGAAGCTCCGGAAGATTGATGTGGAAGTTCTTGTCGGTCGGAATTTTGCGCAGGCTTGCGCGGCCCAAACCCAGAATGTCGACGCTGCGTTCGATCGAAAAATGCGCCTGCTCGGAAGCGTAAATGGTCAGTTGAGCGGCTCCGGACAAACCAGCGTTCACGGCCGCTTTATGCGCGCGGTCGCGAGCGCACTTCAGAGCGATGAGATTCGCTTCCGTGCCGCCGCTTGCGAGGACGCCAAAACTTTCACGACCGTAGCCCACCAGTTCACACAACCAACGGAGTACACGGGCTTCGATCATTGCCGACGTCGGACCGTTGCGCCAGGCGCCGGAGTTTTGGTTGAGGACTGACGCCAGCGCGTCAGCCCAAACGCCTATCGGCAGTGGTGTCGGATTGAACTGTCCAAAGTAGCGCGGACTCGGAACCTGCATCGCATTAGGCAGCACGTCTGCCGAAAACTTCGCCAGGATTTCGTCGATAGGTATTCCAGTCTCTGGAAGCGGCTCCGCAAAAAGTTGTTCCAAATCCTGAGGCTTTGCTTTGGAGGTCACGCTCCTTGAGTCGAGAGTGGCAACGTATTCGGTAATGATGCGGGCGACAGCCTCACTAAGTTGCTCGTGCTGGGCCACGAGTCCGTTTGCAAGTTTTTCAGCCAGGGCGTCCATCAGCTAAACTCAGACCACGATTAAGATAAGAGCGTTATAAGCATCGCACGCCTGACGCTAAACCAACAAAAGAAGAATGGACTTCAATCGGACAACGACTGCGTTTCGGAAAACTCTGGCCACCGAGAGCTCGGCTTACGGCGTTACTTTGTCTGACAGCAGTCTCAATGGTCTCGCGGGATACTACGAACTATTGCAGCGCTGGAACCCACGTGTTCATCTGGTTGCGCCTTGTACGCCGGAGCAGTTTGCCACGCGACATGTTCTCGAATCGCTAATCATGCTGAAGTATTTGCCAAACGGAGCCAGTGTTGCAGAGGTTGGTTCCGGAGCGGGCTTACCAATCCTGCCGTGCTTGATTGTCAGACCCGACATCACTGCAGTGATGTTTGAGATTTCGCAGAAGAAGGCAGTTTTTTTGCGGGAAGCACTGGGTCACACCGGGCTGTCAGCGAGAGCCGTCGTGAAGAACGATCGCTTTGAAGATACAGAAGTGCCCGCCGCGCAATTCCTGACGTGTCGCGCCCTCGATCGTTTCGAAGAAATGCTCCAGCACCTGCTTGAGTGGGCGCCAAGACCATCGACGTCGTTACTGTTTGGCGCCCAACGATTGGCCAAAAAGATTGAGAGTTTAGGATTTGAAAGCAGTGCTGAACTCATCCCGAACTCGAAAGCGCGGTTCCTCTACGTCGTTAAAAAAGGCTGACAGTCGGATTAATACCGCAAAGCAGTTTCGGCTTACAGCCCAGGGTCGCTTCCCCCTGGTAACAAATAACAGCGAGTTTTCAACCCGGAACGGGGTGCGTCCAGCCGCCGCAACCGCGTTGCGGTTGATGCAAACATTCAATTTCGAACCCAGGGTGGCCGCAGCGGCAACCAGGCTGGAAGACGCGACCGCTTCGCGGTAAAGGAAGACGGACCTGGTTAGGACACTTTTCTGGAAACTGAATACCGTTCGAACTTTCAGAAAACCAAGAGAAAGATTTAGTGCCGTCGATGTCTCAACCGCGAGACGTCCTCAACAACCGCCGGGAGTTGACTAATGCCCCAGTCAACTCTAACGGCGATGGCGTAGCTTGATCGGCGCGCCCAATCATCAAAACTGTGCGGAGAAATATCATGTCGTACCTTGTAAAAGCCGGAGTTTCAGTGGCCGTTCTCGTGCTCCTGCTCGCCATCGCTCCCGCGGCCAAGGCCGATCCGATTCGCATCGTGACGAATAGCGGCGGCTTTGAACTGCTCGGAATGGGCAACAACGCGCGCGGCACCACTAACCCAAATTTTGACGCGCTCTTCGGCGGTACACATTCCACTACGAACGTTGTCGATGCGATGGGAAGTTTTACTGCGATCCTGAACCCGTTGCTCTTCACACCGGGTTTTACTGGCGCCGGCTCTGGCGGTGTCTATCACTTCAACACGTCGCAGCTGTTGACCATCAACGGCCAGACACAAACATTGAACCTGTTGGCGACGCTGACAGTGACCGCCATACGCGACACAGTAGTTGTGTCCGCCGCCGACCCACTCGTCTTTCAGTTCGATACTTTCTCGGTCGTCGCGACGGTCTTACCGTCAAGAATCTCCGGTGGGGAAAACGGTGAGTTCAGAGACTACATTTGCGCGAGATTTGAAGTGAAGCCTAACTGCGATCCGAAGACGTCCGTGCCCGAACCGGCAACAATGGTTCTGCTGGGCACTGGCCTGGCGGGGATTGCGGCGAAGATTCGCAAGCGACGAAACAAATCTTAATTAACCGCGAAGACACCAAGGACGCCAAGTAAATCCTGAAGTCAAGATCAGCCCGACTCTCTGGATCTGCTTGGCGTCCCTGGCGTTTTAGCAGTAAGTGTTAAGGAACGATCTCCAACCCAATCAGCTGTTGCCCGGAAATAACAAACTCAGCCGGCGGCAACTCCATCTCGTAAACAGCGGAAAGAACTGTCGGCGTATACCCGCCCGAGTTTCGATCGCTGTTGAGCGTCGCCACTACTGACGGTGGCAAGTTGGGCATTTCGCTTGTCCCGATTACCGCCCCGGGAGTGATGCGAAACAGCTTCACATACAGGCGATCGCTCTTCTTAATCCGATTGATTGCTTTGACTAGCTGTCCCAGATCCTGAGGAACAAACACTCGGGCTGCGGAACCTTCCTGCAGCGCGCCGCCGTCGCCGACAAAAACCAGCAACTGTCCCGGTGTGGCGTCGTCGGGAATCTGCACGGGAATTCGCTGTACGAATTGTTTGCCTGACTCCGTGCGAACGTAAGCTTGAATCTCAATCCTCTCGCCCCGCCTTGCTTCCGTTTTGCTTAATGCGATTCGCTCCAGGGCTCCCGCATATTTGCTATCGGTCGAAGATATATCGAGGTTAACGCCCTCGATTTGCACGTCGTCGAAGCCGCTGCTCAACAGTGAACTAATGGGACCGGCTACCGAGCCGGCCGCCAGTATCGGTGAGTTCGCCGCGGAAAAACGACGATCTACTTCGATTGGTTCCTGGCCCTTAACATTGATCGCGCCCTTGATACTGATGGTTGACTCTCCCAACGCTCGTTCGCTGGAAGTGATTGTATTGAAAACTGTGATGTTCAGCAGCAACGGCGTCAGAAAAGAATCGTTGGCGATTTCGAAGTTGTAGGTCTCGCTGCGATCTCTGCTAGTGCGCAGGTTGATCTTGACAGGGATCATTTTCGGCGCCTGACCTAGTTGACCAAAAACTCCCGACGCCCGGTCCTGCGAAATCGACCCCATCATCGCGCCCGGCACTGACAGCTTGAACGAATTGTTCATGTTCGCAATCACGGTTACGACTGCGGTTTCGCTCATCGGCATATCGGAAGCGCCCAGGCTTAAGAAGGGATGACCAAACGCGTAGATGCGGTCGTTGTCGCGGAAAGTAACCGTTCCGGAAGCGGCAATCGAGTAATCGCCCCGCACAAGTTGGACACTCACCGAGGTGCCCGGCGTTAACGTTTTCTCAGTCGCGGCCGCCATTGGGGTAAGCGCAGCTGCGCCGCCCGCACCAGAAACAGGAAGCAGCCCATTCGCCATCAGCTGTGGAGCAAACACTCCCAGCGATTCCTGGCTGATGCCACTGAATACTACCGGCGTGGCGATGGGGGCCATCTGTTGACCCATGAGTGGTAACAAAGGAGAGCCGGCAGATACGGGCGCGATTAATGAAGTGGAACCCACGATCGGTTTCGGCAACGATGCTTTCCATTCGGTAGACGCGAGCTGTGCAAACGAAACTGCGCGCGGCTCACGCGGCTGTTGATTCCTGGCCGAACCCTTCTCGAAAACATCGATCATCTGCTGGATTGGCGTTATCCCAGCGATAGGTTCTTTACCAAACGGGAAACTGAAGGCGACCGCGCCCACCAGCTTGCCGTCGATGTAAACCGGTGAACCGGACATTCCGGCGAATACGCCAGTCTTTTCGACGTTCGCCCCTGTCAGGCGAGCGATAATCGCTGTTTGACGTGGCGCCGGATAGCCGGGTAACACGCCCAGAATTTCGACGCCAAACTCCTCAGGTTCCGCGCCGGAAAAAACGGTGCGTCCCGTGCCCTTCATGCCGGGACGCAGATCCTCGAGGGGAAACAAGCGCGCGTCCTTGACACCTTCGACGACCGGCTTTTGTGCGACGGCGATGCTCGAAATTGCTAAAACCGCCAACCCAACTACAAGAACTTTTGCAAAACTCTTCATTAATATTGCCCCTATGAACCACGACTTGTTTCCCACCGGCCTGCGCCGGTATTTCTGAGTGGACTATATCTTCCACGCCAAATTCCGGTCAAGGTATTGTCTTAGACGCATTAAACAGCCAAAACGTTCCTCCTCGCAATTCGCATCGACGACTTTAATGTAGGGCGACGGATCAAAGCGAACCACTCAGAAGGCGTCCACGTTCGACCTTTTTCACGCCTGAGCTCGACTTAGGTTCCCGGCTATCCTCAAGTCGATCGCCGCGGTTCGGTATTGTTAGGTTCACGCGTTAAGATTTTGCTGAGATGAGCGAATCAATCGCAGGCTTCATATTGGCCGGAGGCGCGTCCCGCCGCATGGGAACCGACAAGTCGCGGCTGGAGCTCAACGGCGAGACTTTTACGGACCGAATTGCGCGGGAGATTTGCAAAGTTGCCGAGTCAGTTTCACTGGTCGGAACCCACCCCGGTTCGCAAAGCAACCTGAAACCGATAGCCGATGTCTATCCAAATTGGGGAGCACTCGGAGGCGTGCATGCGGCGCTCGCCGCTTGTTCAGCCAGCTGGGCACTGGTGGTTGCGTGTGATTTTCCGTTAGTAAGTTCTGAACTATTTTTGTACCTGAGTAGTTTGCGCGAAGACCACGATGCGGTCGCCCCGATCCAGGACGACGGAATACCGCAGCCGCTCTGCGCGCTCTACCTGGTGCAACCGTGTCTGGCGCTGGCTGAGCAAATGATCAAATCCGGCGAACGAAAGCCGATTGCTCTGCTACAATCTGTCCGCACGTGCTGGGTGTCTTTCCTCGAACTCTCAACTTTGAGAGGCGCCAACCACTTTTTCGAGAACATCAACACCCCCGAAGACTATGCTCGTGTGCGCGAGAAAGGACTCTGAGCAGGATGTAATTGAGAAGGCTCACGCAGGATTAGACAAAACCGGTGATTTGTTCATCCTTCATCCTTCATCTTTCATTCTTCTCTTGTGATGGCAACCCGAAGAAAATTCGGCAAACGGCTTTTCAGACTGCTGCTGCCAGTGCTGGTGATTCTACTGGTGACGGTAGTTGTCGCGCTCGTCGCCATTGTCTACGGGATTACCCGGCCGCCGAAACGCTCCTACCTCGTCACTCCACAAACTTATGCGTCGTTCAGCGGTAACGCGAAGGCGCTGAAATTAACTGAAGAAACGTGGCAGAACCGCGACGGCACAAGCGCGCGCGGCTGGCTCTTACGCGGCGGTGAAGGCGGACCAGCCGTGGTTCTGTTGCACCGGTATGGCGGTGATCGTTCCCTCGTCCTCAATCTGGGAATGAAAATAAACGAAGTCACGAACTGCACCGTGCTTTGGCCAGACTTGCGCGGTCATGCACTCACGCCGCCGGTGAAATGGAGTTCGCTCGGCGCTCGTGAAGGCGACGACGTTTTGGCTTCGATAGATTTTCTTCGCTCATTAAAAAACGACAACCGGCCACTGGTGGGCGATCGCATTGGACTCTACGGTGTGGAGCTGGGCGCTTACGCTGCGTTGCGAGCGGCCGCGGTCGATTCGAATATTCAGGTGTTGGCGCTCGACTCGGTGCCGGCTAATCAGGACGAAATCACCGATGCTGCCGTCGCCAGGCACATCGGCCTGAAGACGAGCCTCGCAGTAGTTCCCGCGCGACTTGCAGCCCGGCTGTATTTGTTTCGGAGTTATGACAACAAGAAATCGTGTGACTTGGCCGCCAGCCTAGGTCCGCGTGCTGTTCTTTTACTGGCCGGTCAAGACGACGGTGACTTGAGAACTTCAACAAAGGCTCTCGCGCAGTGTTTTGTGAGCCGGGCAACTTTGGAAGCCAGGACTGACTTGCCGCTAACCGGACTTTCCTTACCGTCAGCCACCGGCGAGCAGGGTGAGAACTACGATAGACCGGTCATCGACTTCTTCGCCAGAAACCTTCACTAAGCCTACAATTCAAATCACAATGCCCGCACGGCAACTATGGCATAGCGGCCATTGTTTCCAATCACCTCCGCATGGGCTGACGCATCATTCGTCATGCGGTCCAAATCTTCCAGCGGCACGAATGTCAAAACCGGTGCTTTGCGTCGCAGGCTTTCCTGAACAACATCCCAGGGCGCCTCATACATGATCGGTTCCCCATCGGCCCCGTAAACAATTCTCCCGGCGGCGTAGAACTCCGGCGTGCGATCGCTACGCTGCATTCCGTAAATCACCGACTGCGAGTATCCATGCTGGTCTGCGAGTTGGAGCAAGCGTTTTGAAGACTCGGTTTCCGCAACACGCGGGGCGAAACAGTACAAGGCTGTTATCAGCAACAGCACCGACAAGCCTACCGTGGCGTAGACGGCCATCCTCCATGACGCAACAGAACTCACATAGAGACCCACCAATATCAAACTCGCAGTCACTAACCATGCGCCGAGGGAAAAGCCCCAGCTGCTCCGCACATAAAAGGCGAAGCCTAGCGCCAGCACCAACTGCAATACGCCCGTCATTCGCAGTGCGCCTCTACCCACGTTATCGTCCCAACCAAACCGCCAAAGTCTTTCTCCCACCAGGATGGCGGCTGCGGGTAAGACAGGCAGGATGTAACCCGGCAATTTCGATCCTGAGAAGGAAAAAAACAAAAGTGGAAACAAGAACCAGGCGATGGCTAATGCTCTGAACCGATCAAGGCCCTCGTCAGACTCAAGAACAACACGCTGCCGGATGAATTTCCAGAGCGCCGAAATCAGAAACAAAGTCCACGGTAAGGCCAATAACGGAACAACGATCAGGTAGTAGTAGGGTGGTTGCGCGTGATGATATTTGTTGCTGATGTACCTGACGAAGTGGTGTTGAATAAAAAACTGATCCACGAATGGCCAGCCATTCTTCGCAATCACCGGCACATACCAGCTTGCCGCGACGAGTAGAGCAAGCGGCACTCCCCACAGGAAACTAACTAAAGTCATCCGCTCCGGCAGCCGTCTTTCATAGAGGTAATAAAAGCCAAGCACACCAACGGGAATCACAACACCGATCAAGCCTTTCGCCAGCAGCGACAGGCCAATGAAGACGTAAAACCCGGCAAGCAGCGCAAGCAGACGCTTTTGCGGTTCCTTCTCAAGGTCGCGCTCCCATTCCCAATGCGCATAGTCAGCGTAGAACGCCAGCGCCCAGGTAGTTGTCATTGTTAGCACAATGTCAAAACTGGCAGCCCGTGAGAAAACTGCAATGCCTACCGTGGTCGCTGTTACGAGCGCACTCCAGAAACCTATCGGCAAAGTGTCCCGCAGGTCCCCATCGTAAAACTTTCCCGAGATGCGCTGACCCACATAAAAAACTGCAATCACTGTCAACACCCCGGAAATCGCTGACGGCAAACGAGCAGCCCACTCTGAAACACCAAAAAGTTTGAAACTGCCGATCATCATCCAGTAGAGCAGTACCGGTTTCTCGAACCAGGGACGTCCGCCAAGTGTCGGGGTAATAAGATCGCCACGCAGGAACATTTCGCGTGCGACCTGTGCGTAACGCGGCTCATCTGGCCCAACCAGGGGAAGGTGGCCCAACCCAAAGCAATAGACGACGATCAGAAGAAGGAGAAGTATCAGAATTGACCGCTTGGCAATGGTTGAACGATACAAGTATATTCGCTCCGTTATTGATCAGTAGGAAGTGAGCAGTGGGCAGTGAGCAGCAGACTGATTTGATTCTCTCGATGAGAGGCTCCGACTACTGCTCACTGCCCACAGCACACTATTAACAGGATGATAACAGGAAACAAGAAACCTTGAGGTTACGTACCGCCGTCATCGGCGTCGGCCATCTCGGACGCCAACACGCACGTATTCACGCGAACCTTGCCGCGGAAGGCTTGACCAACTTCGTATCGGTTTGTGATCTCGACGAAGTTACCGCTCGTAACATCGGCTCAGAACGGAACGTCGGCTGGACCACCGACTGGCGCGAACTGATCGGCCAGGTCGACGCGGTCAGTCTCGCCGTTCCCACGGAATCACACAGCGACATTGGCGTTACGCTTTTGGACGCTGGTATCCATGTGCTCGTAGAAAAACCAATCGCACGATCGTTGGCAGAGGCCGACGCCATGATCGACGCCGCCGAAAAGAGTGGCGCGCTGCTACAGGTTGGACACCTGGAACGCTTCAATCCCGCACTGGTCGCCTTACGTCCGCACGTTCGCAATCCGGTGTATTTCGAAATTCACCGCGTCGGTGAGTTCACCGCTCGTTCGCTCGATATCGATGTGGTGCTCGACCTGATGATTCATGACCTGGATATCGTGCAATGGTTGGTTGGCGAGAATGTAGCGGTAACGGAATTACACGCGGTTGGCATCCCTATTCTGACGAACAAAGTTGACGCCGCGAATGCGAGGCTCGAGTTTTCTTCAGGCGCTGTCGCAAACATCACCGCCTCTCGCGTGGGCACCGAGAAAATCCGCAAGATGCGTTTTTTTCAACCGCACGACTACGTCGCCGTCGACTACGCGACGAAATACGCGTCGATTAGCAGTCTGGCTCCGCCCAGCAAGGAGGGCGCCTGGCCGGGAGTTCACGTTAAGAACCTCGACGTAATCGATGTCGAACCATTACGCGCCGAGATTCTTAGTTTCGTGGAAGCGATTCGCGATGGTTTGCCGGCAGCGGTAACAGGTGTGGAAGGAAGGAACGCCTTATCGCTCGCGTTGCGCGCGCTGGAACGAATTGAAGAGCATTCGGGCAAGGTTCAGGTTGGCGCCGTCATCTAACAATGACCATATCTGATCCGGCCATCTCAGCTCTTCTGTCGGCGCGCATCGCTGCCGGCGACTTCCCTTCCGCCGTGTACCTGGTCGCTCAGAAATGGGAGATCAAACTGGCCGGCGTTTTAGGAAATGCGGTCGTCGAACCGCAAAGTATCCCGGCGACGCTTGATACGGTTTACGACCTCGCCTCGCTTACCAAGCCACTGATTACCGGCATGCTTTGCGCGCGCCGCGTCGAGCGCGGAGATTTATCGTTGGAAAAATCCGTCTCCGATTACCTGCCTGAATTTGACCGCCCAGACAAACGATCAATCACTGTTAAGAGTCTGCTGACGCATTCTTCAGGACTACCCGCGTGGCGCGCGCTTTACGTGATCACCGGCGGAGATCGCGCGCGAACATTGCAGGCCATTGCGGACGTGGATCTTGAATATCAACCCGGGACTGGAGTTGTTTACAGCGACCTCGGCTTCATCGTTCTGGGCCTTCTCCTCGAACGAATCACGAACAAAACTTTGAAGGAATTGGCCGACCAGGAAATCTTCCAACCGTTGGCTCTGAAGCAAACGTTCTTTAGTCCCGAACAGGCGATGCAAACTGGCATTGCTGCGTGTGAATCAGGAAACATGTTTGAGCGAGACATGCTTCGCAAAACCAACAACGACGACAGCGCGCATTGGCGTGAAGAATTGATTTGGGGAAGCGTCCATGACGGCAATGCTTACTTCCTTGGGGGTGTTGCCGGTCATGCGGGGCTGTTCTCAAACGCTAACGAGACGCTTCTGGTCGCAAGTCAGTTTCTTGGTCTCTCGACGAGACTGTTGTCGCCAGCTACGTGCGAGTTGTTTAGTCAGAACCTGACGATTGGATTGGACGAAGCGCGCTCGTTTGGCTGGCAGTTGGCCGAAACAAAAGACTCGGCCGCCGGTCTTGACCTACCGCGTAACAGTTTTGGCCACTCAGGATTTACGGGTACCAGTTGCTGGATCGATCCGAACGACAGTCGCATCTACATTCTGCTGACTAATCGTACTCACGCGCGTGCGCTTCCGTTCGCAAACATCAATCCGGTAAGGAGGCAGTTCCACACGCTTGCACAGGCGGCTCTTACAAGCTGAACAGTTTGTCTTTGGTCTTTGGTCTTTGGTCTTTGGAATTTGGTCTTTGGTCTTTGGAATTTGGAATTTGGAATTTGGAATTTGGAATTTGGAAGAACTCGGCCAACAAAACACACCAGCAAAACCAAAAGGTTACCCAGCCGAACAAAGACCTAAGACCGATCTTTAATCTTCAATATCGTAAACGAACTAAGCGAAACAAAAACGCGATCGCCTCGTCGTAGTTTTACTGCCAGAGTCTCCGGCTTGGGTCGCGTCGCGATAATAGGTTTCGCGCTCTGGCTTTCCGGAGTTTCAGTCGTCAGGTAGTAAGGTGTGTCGCCTGGTTCGCAAGAACTGCCGCCGGAAGGATCGAGCCGGACGCGGACGCGCTCGTAAGCGCCAACAAAACTTTTTTCTTCAACCAGGCCGCTGGAAAAACAGATACGACCAGACGGCAGCACCTGCGTCTTGCTCAGCACCACATCTTCGGGTCGGAAAACAATCTGCACGGCTTCGCCATCGCGAAACTTTCCCTCCTCAAACCGTCCCGGAATCAGCGCGGAACCAACCTCCAGCTGCGAGCCGCGCACAGTCGCCGGCAGTATGTTGGCGGCACCGAGGAACATGGCGACGTATTCATTCGCCGGATTGTTGTAAACCTCTTCGGGCGTTCCAATCTGCTCAATGCGCCCGGAGTTGATCACCGCGATGCGATCACCGAGTTCCAGCGCTTCCTCCTGATCGTGCGTGATGAAGATAGCCGGGACGTTAACTTTCTTCAGCAACGCGCGAATCTCACGTCTCAAGTGGCCGCGGGTTTGGGCATCGAGTGCGCCAAACGGTTCGTCAAAAAGCAGGACTTCCGGTTTATACGCCAGCGCGCGCGCAATTGCGACTCGCTGTTGTTGTCCGCCGGAAAGCTGCGACGGATATTTCTTCCGATGTTCTTCAAGTTGCACCAACCCGAGTAGTTCCTTCACCGTTTGCCTAACTTCCTTGCGACGCCGATGTCGAATGCGCAACCCGTAACCGATATTTTTCTCAACAGTCATTTTCGGAAAGAGCGCATATGATTGAAAGATAACTCCTATTCCGCGATCGCGCGGCGGCAACTCGGTAACGTCTTTGTTGTGCAACACAATTCGTCCGGTGTAGGGCTGCTCAAGACCGGCAATGATGCGCAGTATCGTTGTCTTACCACTGCCGGAAGCGCCAAGCAGCACCAACGCTTCGCCTTCGGCAACATGGAAGGTGATGTTTTCGAGCACGCTGGTTTTGCCGAACGCCTTGCTGACGCCAAGCACACTCGCAGCATACACCGGCTCGTTCTCCTGCGAGGGAGACTCGCCGGACTGCTCGATCATCAACGCTTTCGCAGCCTTCACTGTTGGTTCCTCAATCGACATCAAGCCAATCCCGGGCAAAAAACAGAACGCTAAAAATCAAAAATGAAAACAACGCCAACACGATCGCGATCGCATTGGCAGCTTCAATCTGACCTTCGTTGAACTTCGCAAAAATGTAAAGTGGCGCCGTTTGGGTCCGCCCCGCCAGATTGCCCGACACCATGATCGTCGATCCAAATTCGCCAATGGCGCGGGCGAAAGTTAACAGTGCGCCAGAAACAATCGCGCCGCGTAACGAAGGCAGCGTGACGTGCCAGAACGTTTGCCAGCGCGTCGCACCAATGGTCGCTGACGCCTCTTCCAGCGAGCGGCTCATCGTCTCAAATACAGGCTTAATGACACCAAATGCCAGCGGGAACGTCACAAAAATATTTGCGAGCACAATGGCGCCGGCCGTGAACATTAAATCGACGCCGTGTGCATGCAACAGTCGGCCTAATAATCCTAAAGGTCCCCACAACAACAGCAACGCAACGCCGGCGACGGCCGTCGGGATCGCGGTCGGCAAAGAGATAGTGACGATGAGTGCGTTCCGGCCCCAGAAGTTGTAACGCGAGAGAACGTAGGCCGCGAAAAGACCAAACAAGACATTGAAAACGGTGGCCCAGAAACTGGTGGCCAGGGAAAGCTTCAACGCGAAAACTGCTTCCGGCGCCGATAGCGCACCCCAGAAACTTGTCAGTCCGTTCTTCGTGCCGAAGTAAAAAATTGAGAACAGCGGCAGGAACACCAGCGGCAGCATCATGAAGACGAGCATGGTGATGCTTAAAGGCCTGACGACATCAAAGCCGCGCACATGCCGCATGGTTGGTGTGACTGCACTCATAGCTGCTGGAGTGAAAAGTGAAAGGTGAAAGGTGAAAAGCAAGAAAACAGAAAGGCCTTCTCGTTCAGATGCTCTTCACTGTTCACTGTTCACTCTTCACTTTTCACTTTTCATTTTCTTCCCTGCACCTTGTTCTTGAAAATCTGCTCGATCACTTCCGGGTATGCTTTGTCCCAGCCGCCGAAATAATCGATCGTAAAAGGAAGCTCGATGTGTCCAAATTCTTTGTTTGCTTCGTTGAGTGCGTTGTTGGTCACCGAGTAAAAGTGGTGTTTGACAAAAGCCTTCTGCGCCTCGTCGCTCCAGAGAAACTGGACAAAAGCGTCAACCGCTGCGCGCTTGTCGGCCGTGATATTGCGATCAATGGTGACCACCGGATGCTCACTGAAGATCGTGGCCTGCGGCGTCACGATCTCCATCGGCTTGCCTGCCTCTTTCATCAGCAATCCTTCTAGTTCGTAGGTCACTAAGGCGTCGCCGTTGCCGAGTTCAAAAGTCGTACGCGCTTCACGCGCTGACGCCGGCGTCACAAAAACGTTCTTCCAAATCGCCTGCAACGTTTGCAATGCCTGCGCCTGATCCGGTTCGCCCGTCTGCTTTTCAGTTTTGACTAACTCCGAACCATAGATCGCCAGGACTGACCACTGCGCTCCGCCGGACGTAACCGGATCCGGATGAATCACTTTCACACCAGACTTGGCGAGATCGGGAAAATCGTGAATCCCTTTCGGGTTCGCGCCTTTCACTAAAATCACAAATGGTGTCTTGTTGATGATGCCCTTGTGCGGGAACAGGTGCCAATCTGAAGTGACTAAACCTTTGTCCTTGAGCCGCTGCGCGTCGCGTTCGATTGAGAGAATCGCGATATCAGCGGGCGCGCCAGTAACAATTTGATTAGTGACTGTCTCTGAGCCGGCAAACGACGAGGTGAAGCGCAGGTCCTGACCATGTTCCTGTTTCCACTTGGCCGCAAAAGCTGGATAAATCTCTTTCTCCAACGACTCCTTCATGATCGAGAAGCCGTAAAGAGTGATGTTGATTCCACCCGTTTCTGACGGAGGTTTTGGCAAGCAACTACTTGCCACGAGGATCAAACCGAGGAGCGTGGCAAAAACCCCGACCCCTTTGCTGAAGGTACGTTTCCTCAAGAGCAAAGCCTTTCTCGGCTCCACAAAATATCAGGAGCACTAAAGCGTTAATGGGCTGCGGGGGTTGAAAGGTCTATACCATACCTTCGGCTGTTCTGGAAAGATGCTCGTTTCATGCGCGGTGTCCTAATTCCGTTTCGTAACGCAAACGCCGACTTGTCGGCGGTTTGCGGCGACGTTGAATGCCATCCAATTAACGCAAACTAACAGTTCGCGTTGCAACCTGGGCAGCTCTTTACCGTCAGTTTGAAGGTGAACTCCGGACACGATATTCTCAGGGCACCATGAACAAAATATTTTCAGTACTATTTCTGCTCGTTGTGCTAAGTGCGCCGAACGCACAGGCCCAAAGGCCGGGTCCCGAAACTCCCGAGGACGTGTTGAGCGTTTCTGGCGAAGTTGCCCATCCCTTGAAACTCAGCGTTCTCGACCTGGCCAAACTCCCGCGCGTAAAGACGACGGTAAAGGCACACGACGGCAAGCCCAATACTTTCGATGGAATTGCCCTCGCAGAAGTGCTGCGTCTGGCCGGTGTCGAATTTGGCGAGAAGCTGCGCGGAAAACAACTGGCACTTTTTCTCGTGGTTGAAGCTGCCGATGGCTATCGCGCGGTGTTTGCTTTACCCGAGCTTGATCCAGCGTTTACAGATCAGGTCATCATTCTGGCGGATCACCGGGATGGAAAACCTTTATCGCCGGAAGAGGGACCATGGCGAATTGTTGTGCCCAATGAAAAGCGAGAGGGACGCTGGGTGCGTCAGGTTGCCGCCTTAATAATACGACGCGCCTAAGCGGGAGATAACTGTGAAACAGCGATTCATTATTTGTTCATTGGTGCTGGCGCTGCTCATCGCGGCCGGTTGCAAGTCTGCGACGCAGACGAACGATCAGACGAAACCGGCGGAGTTGACTGTCGCAGCCGCTTCCAACCTGACTGACGTTTTCGCAGAGATCGGTCCACGCTTCACCAGCAAGACTGGCATTCGCGTAGTCTTCAGTTTTGGCGCAACCGCGGATCTGGCGAAGCAGATTGAAAACGGCGCGCCTTTCGATGTGTTCACCGCCGCAGACTCTGAACATCCGGAACAACTCGAGACCAAGGGATTGCTAACACCCGGCAGTCGCTTCATTTATGCACGCGGCCGACTCGTGATGTGGTTGCCAGCGGGTAGCGAATTGAAAGCAACGCGCATCGAAGACATCACTGCGAAACAGTTTGAACGCATTGCTATCGCGAAGCCCGACGTCGCGCCGTACGGAGCTGCAACGGTGGAAAGCCTAAAAGCCCTGAAGATTTGGGACCGGATCGAATCGCGCGTGATTTACGGGCAGAACGTTTCGCAGACGAAGCAGTATGCGTCGACCGGCAACGCGGAGGTTGCGTTTATTCCCCTCGCCCTGGTGAAACCGGGTGAAGGCAATTACATCGAAGTCAAGGACGAGTTGCATCGACCCATCGAGCAAGCGCTCGGCATTGTTAAAGAGTCGGCGAAACAAACTGATGCGCGAAAGTTTGTGGATTTCTTGATGAGTCCTGAGATACAGGAATACCTTTCGCAGAAAGGCTACCGCAAGCCCTCTGGCAACTGAGGATAGGAGGTCAATACCGTCCGCAGTAGCGGATGAGTGCGACGGCATTAGACCCCGACCGACCCATTCGCTATCACAGTTGGTACTGACCTTGTCACTGCTAAACTTGGCAAATGAGAAATCCAGGATGACAGTTCGAGAATCTCATTCGCCTGCGACCTCAACCAGCTTCGCCGAACGACTCGCCGACTTTCTCAGTCTCGAACGCAACGTCTCGATCGCCTCAGCGGCAGTTTTTCTTCTGGGTCTCGGTGAGGAACTCTGGAAGAAGTTTCTGCCGAAATACCTGGAAGCACTCGGGGCCGGCACTTTAGTTATCGGCCTCTTCGGCACAGCCGAGGACTTCTTCGACGCCATCTACCAATATCCCGGTGGCTGGATCGCGGATCGTTTTGGCCGCCGCCGCGCATTTCTCTTCTTCGTTGGCACTGCGTCCGTCGGCTATCTCGTTTACTACTTCGCGTCCGTTTGGCCACTCGTGTTTCTCGGGCTGGCTCTGTCCATGGCCTGGCAAAGCATGGCTTCGCCGGCCGTCTTCGCCATCATCGGTGATTCCCTTCCGCCTGAACGCCGCGCGATGGGTTTTACCCTGCAGTCGATTCTCAAACGAGTTCCGATTGTGATTGCGCCAGTGATCGGCGGAGTGTTGATTGCCAAATTCGGAATCATCAAAGGCATACACAGCGGCCTGCTAATCACGTTGGGTTTAGCGGCCATTACCGTGCTGCTGGTTCTGAAAGTGAACGTGGAAATCAAAGCGGCGAAAGCAACCAACATCCGTGGCGTCTGGCTTTCGTTTCACTCAACCCTGAAGCGTCTACTTATTTCCGATGTCATCATTCGCATGTGCGAAGGAATGACCGGCGTCCTGACAATTCTGTATGTCACGAACGTCGATGGCTTCAGTACGACTCGCTACGGAACATTGATCGCGGTCCAGATGCTGGTCTCGATTCTGGTTTACATTCCCGCGGGCAGAATCGCCGGACGCATAGGCCGAAAACCCTTTGTCATCGCCACGTTCTTTAGCTTTGCTTTCTTTCCGCTGGCCATAATCCTCGCGCCCAGCTTCGCCTTTCTGATTCTGGCGTTCGTCGTTGGCGGACTTCGGGAGATTGGCGAACCATCACGCAAGGCGATGATTGTCGACTTCGCGCGCGAAGATTTGCGCGCGAGATCGGTGGGACTCTACTACCTGATTCGCAGTTTATCGATCACCCCCGCTGCCGCGATCGGTGGTTTGCTGTGGAAGATCTCACCGGAAGTTCCGTTTGTTGTCGCCGGAGTAATCGGACTCATCGGGACTATTGTGTTCACGCTCACGGTCGAAGAGCGATTTGCCAGTTAAGAAGACGGGATTTCCCTATGTCATCTCACATTTCTCATTTGCCCTTGCAAAAAAATAAGAGCGGGGGCAAGCGCACCTTCCTGACCTGAGGGACTCCTCAGTTGTCTGTAGTCGTAACCTTGAAAGGCGCTCATTCAGACTTATTCTCGTCAAGTCAGATCAGCTCAGGGTGAGGAAGGTGGGCTTGCCCGCTCTGGTTCTTTAATGCCGGTGACAGATGAAAACTCTCAAATGACATATGAAAAACTCCGTTTCTTTTTCTTTCCCTACGCCACTCTTCGCTGTACTATGACCCCGCGGTAAAGCCCCCAAGACTAAACCGCCAGGATTTCTTGTTGATGCGTAATTTCATCGCGCGCGGCCTGGTCGCCGTCTTGTTGGCGTGCCTGACACCGTGTCCAATCTTTGCCCGTCAACCTCAAGACGGCACTCAACAGCAAACCAAAGACACAGAAAAGAAAGCCAAACAACCGCAGCCGACTTCCACCAAGGGCGATACCGAATGGGACATCGGCGAGTCTCTGACCATTTTTGGCCAAACTGATCCGCCGCCCGCTTCCGGAAAAGAGCCGATCATCCGCGTCGCACTCGCCACTGATGTGCGCGCCGCCACCGTCTCCACCAACGGCCATTTGATGAACGCCAGCGAAGACAGTTCCCAACTGGTCGCCCTTGATGTAACGCGCGTGAGACTTGAACCACGTTTGTTGTCGCCGCTTCCCGCCGATGCTGACGACGATCCCGAATTTCGCATCGAGGTCACTGGCCTGTCATCGCGCGAAGACGCTGACGCGCAAGCGAAGGATGTGCGCGAGGCGATCGAGGAAAACTCGCAAGTCGTGTTCGACACCGACGCGAAAACCTGGAGCCTCCTGGTTGGCAATCGCCGGCCCCGGATTGAAGCGGAAGAGTTGGGACTACGTCTTGAACGCGCCGGCATCGACGCAAAGCTGCTCCCGGTTAAGTCGGCCGCGAATCGTTCTGCGCCCGCGGCAAAAGATAGTAACTCCGTTGCTGCGACGGGAACCCGAAACGTTCGTCCAGCAGCACACTACACTTTGCCGACGCGCGAAGTAGTGGCATCGGCGCCGGGCACCGGTCGACTTTTCAGTTCGAGCGCGCCCGTCTTGTTGGCATCAGACAGTGAAACGAGTCCGGTACGTTTTGACGATCGTCCTTACCGAGGGCGCATTGAAGTTTTCGCAAATACCCATGGCTCGCTCACGGTCGTTAACGTTTTGGGGATGGAAGATTACGTCAAGGGCGTAGTGCCCAATGAACTTTCAGCGGGCGGCTATCCACTTCTCGAGGCGCACAAAGCGCAGGCGATTGCGGCGCGCACTTATGCCTTGCGAAATCGCGGACAGTTCCAATCCGAAGGTTACGACCTTTTGCCAACTACCCGTTCGCAAGTCTATCGCGGCTTAGTTTCAGAGAATTCGCTCTCGTCCCGTGCAGTTGATGAGACGCGCGGCATCATCGCGACTTACGACGGTCAGCCAATCAACGCTTTGTACACTTCGACCTGCGGCGGTCGCACGGAGGATGCGGAAAACATCTTCAACAACGCCGTGCCCTACCTGAAGGCGCGCGAGTGTGCGGCTGAAGGACGAGCCGCACTTACGAGTTTTATTGTCAAGACGAATCGCGATCCGGCTGAACTCAAGGAAGAGCAGAACGTTCCCTACGTTCGCGACGTCGCTTTGCTGGCCACGCAAAATTTTAGTTCTCTCCGCGCGAAAGTATCCGACTCCTGGCTCAAAGATGAAGTCGATGTTGCTGAGGTAAGAGCGTGGCTTTCTGCGGTTGCTCGACTGGCGCATCAAGTGGCGCCGACAGTAACCGAGGGGGTAAACACGCCGGGTCCGTTTGCGTCAGCACTCACGCTCGCGGTCTTCGGCGAAAGTCGTGGTGGCACTCTGCTTAGCAACGCCGACGTCGAATACTTCCTGGCGGTGCGCGACGCCAACGAAGTGCCACAGGCTAACCGTGCCGACGTGGCGATGCTGCTTCGCGACGGTTACCTGTCAGTTCTGCCCGATGCGACGTTACGTCCACAGGAACGACTCTCTCGCGCGCGCGCTCTGCACACCATCGCGCGCATCCTGGAAGCAAGAACACTCTTGCAGTTGCAGAAAGGATCGGCACGTCCAACTGCTGACGACAACCTCGTGCTGCGCAGCACCAAGGGCAAAGACCTGACAATCAAAGTCAGCGACGATGTTTTTCTGTTTCGGCAGATTGGAGAGATGCTTTTTCCGGTTAAGTCAGTTGCGCTTGTTGGTGGCGAGCCGGTTGTCTTTCATGTGAACTCCGCCGGTGAAGTCGATTACCTGGAAGTGCGTCCGGCGACCACCGGCGCTTCTGCGGATCGTTTTTCGCCGTTTAGTAACTGGAGTGCAGACATGTCGCTCGGTCAGGCACAGTCGCGGCTCGGCCGTTATGCCAGTGGTATTGGGTCTCTAATTGATTTACGTGTTACGGCCCGCGGTCGTTCGCGCAGAGCAACAGACCTTGAAATTGTCGGCACTGACGGAACGCGCCAGGTACTCGGCGGCAAAATTCGATCAGCTCTGGGACTGCGTGAGCAACTTTTCGTGATCGAGAAGAAGTATGACGACAACGGACGTGTCACCGGATTCACTTTTCTTGGTCGCGGCTGGGGACACGGCGTGGGCATGTGTCAGGTGGGCGCTTATGGCTTGGCGCGGCAGGGCTTCTCTTACGATCAGATACTTAAAGCGTATTACAGCGGAATTGATCTCACACGTCTCTACTAAAATAAACTAAAATAGTTTTGTTCTTGCACTAAACATTCAGCAGGAGGAATCTCAGCTGTGTCTCAAGAACAACCACCCAACGCCCCTTTCGTGCCGCCGCCACCGCCACCAATGGTTGCGGGCAATCCGATGTTTCCACCCCATGAGCTGGCAGCGAAAGAGGCGGAAGCCGCAAGCGACGCCAAGACTGCGTTGATTCTCAGCATCGTTGGCCTGCTTTGTTTCGGTTTCATCTTCGGAATCATTGCCTTTCGCAAGGCAAGTTCCGCCATCGAAATCATCGACATGTATCAGGTCGCACAGGACAAACGCGGCATCGCCATGGTCGCGAAGATTTTGGGCATTCTCGACATCGTCGGTTGGGTGTTAGTGCTCGTCGCCAGAATCGCCCTGCGTTGACTCTGACATTCTCCCTCTCGTGGGAAAGGGAGAGGGAGAGGGATTAACGGCGAAACACCTCCCTTTTTCCCACTCCCAAGGGAAGGGGTTGAAGACGCTACTAAGACCCATGCGGTTCTCACGTAATCAAATAATCGGGGCGTTGCTTCTCATCGCCCTGCTCTGGGTAGTTATTCTTTATCGCGTGCTATCCTCTCGCGCGTGAGCGCGGGTGAATTTCAAACTGTAGTTGCCATTGTTGGTCCAACTGCGTCCGGCAAGAGCGAGTTGGGAATTGAAATAGCATTGCGCCTGAACGGCGAAGTCATCAATTGCGACTCGGTCCAGGTTTATCAGGGCATTCAGATCGCAACCGCAAAAGTTCCGGTCGCTGAACGTCGCGGTGTTCCGCATCACCTGATCGACTTCGTCTCACCAAACATCAACTACACCGCAGTGGAATGGGCCCGCGAGGCCGTTGCGGTTATAGAAAACATTCAACGTCGCGGCCGGCGGCCAATTCTCGTCGGTGGCACTGGTCTTTACCTGCGCGCTTTTCGCAATCCTTTTTTTGTGAGCCCTACGACCGACGAGGAACTGCGACGCAGACTAAACGACTTGCGCGAGCGACATGGACCAGAACACCTGCATCGTCTGCTCGCTAAAATCGATCCGCAGACCGCCACCGAGCTTTTTCCGCGCGACTGGCCCAGGGTGCAACGCGCCATCGAAGTGCGCTTACAAACCGGGAAATCAATGTCGGAACAGAAAAGCACACGCCCGGCGCCGCCGGAAAGCGCGTCACGGCTGCGACTCGTGGTGCTGAACCCGCCGCGTGAAGACCTGTACCAGCGGATCAACGAACGCACAGAAAAACACTTTGAAGCTGGCCTCGTTGCCGAAGTTGAAGCGCTGCTGGATCAGGGTGTGCCGGCAAATTCAACGGCGCTCGGCGCGCATGGTTACCGGCGCGTCGTTGAGTTTCTCCAAGGAAAACGCGATCTGGACAGCGCCATCGAACAAACAAAGCTCGATGTGCGCCACTACGCCAAGCGACAACTCACTTGGTTCCGGCGCGAACCAGGGGCCGAATGGCTTGCGGGTTTTGGTGACGATCCAGCGATTCAAAAACTCGTGCTTGAAGCGCTGACGACGGGCCAGGTTCCAGAGATAAAAATGTGACATGTGCGGGCCATCAATTGTCTTGTCACGCTTGAATCGCTGCGGTACTCTGACGGTTGCCCCAGCTTAACAATTTGCGTTCTACAAGGTGTGGAAATGTCAGACGGAAAGCCTGCGCCACAGAACATTCAGGATGCGTTTTTGAATACGGTCCGTCGTGAGAAAACCACCGTGATGATCTACCTTGTGAATGGCGCGAAACTGACCGGACGCATTCGCAGTTTTGATAAGTTCTCTGTTTTGCTCGAAGCCGGTTCTCATGAGCAGTTAGTCTTCAAGCACGCCATCTCCACGATCTCGCAGACGCGAAGAAGCAGCGGCGACTTGCGACCGAATACCAGCGCCGATTCGTCTGCCGGGGAGCGACAAACTTTGCCGCAAACTTCCGCTCAGGCTGACGACTCGCCGGAATTCTGACATTCCTTTAAACTCTTGTCCTAATCTGTAACGTAGACTTTTAGTCCGCTGTCGGCGAACGCCTTCAATGCGCACAAAGTGACGGTTGTGCTCTAAGTTGTAAAGCAAACTGTTTAGTTTGCGGTGATTTGGATGGCGTTCAAAGCTCAGCAAACTAACAGTTTGCTTTACAACAAACAAAACGTGCGCTTAACTGGAAACTTATGATCATTGTCATCGAAGGAATCGATGCGGTCGGGAAAAAGACGCAAACACAATTACTAAAAACGCGCGCAGAGTCTGTCGGACTCAGCAGTGCGATTCTTTCTTTTCCGCGCTACGGCGAAACTACTTTCGCCAATCTAATCGCGAAATACCTGAACGGTGACTTTGGCGAATTGGAGTCGGTCGATCCGCATTTCTCGGCGCTGCTCTATGCCGGTGATCGCTTTGAGAGTCGCGACAAAATACGCCACCTGGCGGCCACGCATAGCCTCTTGATTATCGATCGTTACGTCGCTTCGAATGTTGCTTATCAAGCTGCGCGAGTTGATCTTTCAGTGCGTGCTGACTTTGTCTCCTGGTTGTCTAATCTTGAGTACGAACTTTACGATCTGCCGCGGCCGGACCTGAATGTTTATCTTGATCTACCGGCGACCACGGCCAGTCAAATGATTCACAACCGAAAACAGCGCAGCTACACGGAGAAGGTCGCTGACCTGCATGAGAAGGACACCGATTACCTGGCCGCTTGCCAGGCTGTTTACCGAACGTTGATTGAGCAAAGTTTCAGCGGCCAGTGGCTGACTATTCAGTGCGCCCGCGACAATGGGCAGATGCGCGAGAAGATGGAAATCGCGGATGCGATCTGGAACGGCATCGACCCGGTGATTCAAACGATCTCAGCCAGGGCCGGGAATGCTGGGAGTTGAAGCCGGCAGTTCGAGTTCAGCCTTTAGGCTGCGGGTTGTCACTCCGTCGAGTGTAGGTTTTGGTTTTTGATTCCCCGTCCTTTGGGAAGGGGAAAAAGGGGACGGGCCTAACGAAAACTAAGCCCTCACCCCCAGCCCTCTCCGACGGGGAGAGGAGCGTGCAAGGATCGTAAACAGATGCTGAACGAACTAACCGGAAACGAGCGCGTCAAAGATCTGCTACGGAGAATTCTCGAAACCAAACGCGTTCCCGGCGCGCTGCTCTTTAGTGGCGAAGAAGGTGTTGGTAAGAGGTTGTTCGCGCTCGAGGTGGCGCGAGCGCTCAATTGCCGTACGCCAGAGGGAGTTGAAGGTTGTGGCCGTTGCTCCTCTTGTCAGCGAATTCTGAAGTTTAGCTACCCGCAAAGCAGCGACTCAGATGATTGGAAAGAAATCATCTGGACTGATCACCCTGACGTCGGCATGGTAGTCGCGCCCAAGCGCGTACTGCTGGTAGATCAAATGCGGCTGATCGAGCGCGAAGCAAACTATCGTCCCTATGAAGGCAAGGCGCGCGTTTTTCTGATCGACGACGCCGACAAGCTTAACGAGTCTTCCGCAAACGCGTTGCTCAAGGTTTTGGAAGAGCCCCCGCACACTTCGCATCTGGTGCTACTGACGTCGCGCCCGGCGCAGTTGTTACCGACGATTCTTTCACGCTGCCAGATAGTTCGCTTCTCGCCCATTGCGGCGGAAGAAATCGAAACGCATCTGGTTAAGAACAAGATTGCCAACGCGTCTGAGGCACACTTACGCGCCCGCGTGGCCCGTGGAAGTTTGGGACGGGCACTGGCCCAGGATTTTGATGAGTTCGACGCGCAACGCTCAGCTATGCTCCGCGTCTTGCAGGCCTTAACGATGGACAAAGATCGGATTCAGTTGTTGCGTTCCGCAGAGGAACTGAACGAAGCGAAGTACAAAGACGAGTATGAAGCGCGGCTCGATGTGCTGGAAACTTTGATTCGCGATGCGTGGATGCTGGCGCTGGGTTCAGCTGAAACTGCCGTTGTCAATCAGGACTTGTTGCCGCAACTAAAAAAACTAAGTGCCCACCTTGATAGCCGCCGGCCTGCCGGTTGGATTTCTCAAATTGAAGAAATGCGCGAACAGTTGATCGTGAACATTAACCGCAAAGCCGCGACGGATTCACTGTTTCTCACCATGGCTGCGGCGGCCCCACCACTCGGACGAAAACGCTTCGTGCCGAAGTAAGCATTCACCCCGAACCTTTCTAGTTTGATGAATCGGCAGGCAAGTCAGAGTTGAAAATGTCGAGCGCGACTTTCCAACTGCCGTCGCTCTGCTTCTGCCGCGACTGTTTAATTTTTTGCGCCGACGCAGCAGTAGCGATAGACAAGAGGCAAACAACTACATTGATGACGATTAAGGAACGGCGCATTTTTCACACCTCGCAGCGGGAAACTAACAGAGCGTGTATTGCCAATAAACCTTGACGAGCTTTCCCCGCTCGAAAGAGAGAACAGCACTTCCATCATTGCCTTTCGTCACGTAAAACAGCTTGCGTAAACCCGGCTCGTCTTGTGCTTCGTTTGGAGCACCTAACCGGATGCGAACCTGCTTTTCAGTAAATCCGATTTCGATCTTTGGGGAGATTACAACCTTTTTCGAAGTGAGCTCGATGGAAACGACTTCGAATTTACGGTCGCGAACGTCTCCCTCAAGCTTGAAGGTCATCCCCTCATACGTGAGGGTCAGATCGGTATGCCGCGGGCTGCAGGTTTCGTCGGTTATCGTTTCCTGTTTGCGGGAAAGAGGTTTGCCAAACCGGCGCAGCACCGCTGCTTGACTGCTGCCGAGTCCAACGCCACGAACGCGGAGACTGACCTCGTTGAATTTCTGGGATGCGTGTCCAGACAACGATCCGACGGTGCCACAAAAGAGCGCCAGCAGCAGGCCAACGATGAATCGGCGCCGGTAGTTCAATTCAACGAATGCGTCGCCGAATAATGTCATTTTGCTTCGCCATACTTGCTAAGAAACTTTCCATAAATCAGCTTGCCTCGCAGCGCCCCCCACATTCGAGAATCGTTTGAGTTGTCTCGGTTGTCGCCAAGAACAAAATAGCTGTCGGAAGGTATCTTCACTTCCGGTCGGCTTCGTGTTATCTGGTTAAATTTCGACTCGATGTAGGGCTCTGGCAGCTCCGCGCCGTTGATCACCACGCGTCCTGCGCGAATTTCAAATGTTTCGTCGGGCAAGCCAATGATGCGTTTGAGGTAACTCTTGCGAGTATCCTCAGGATAGTAAAAAAGGACGATATCACCGCGCTGCAATCCAGTCGCTGGTCGCTGGATCAGGATCAGGTCGCCTTCTTTCAATGCCGGCAACATTGCCGCGCCTTCCACCTTCACCGGTAGGGGAACCGGCGAACAGGCAGCGAACAAGGCGAGTAAGACAATGATTTTCCTGATCGGTTGCTTTGTCACTTCCCTGCCGCGGCGTCCTTCAAAGTCTGAACGTCGATCTTCACCATCTTCATCATTGCCTGCATCACTCGCCCGGCCTTTTCACGGTCTTCGTCCCGCAACAGCTCCGGTAAAATCGTTGGCGTAACCTGCCACGACAATCCATACTTGTCCTTTAGCCAACCACACTGACTCTCCGCGCCGCCATCGGCTAAAAGTTTTTCCCAGTAGTAGTCGACCTCTTCCTGGTTTTCGCAGTTAACGACGAGCGAAATTGCTTCAGTGAATTTGAACTGCGGCCCGCCATTCAACGCCTGGAACTCCTGGCCGGCCATTTGGAAACTGGCAACCAACAAACTGCCCGCCGGACCGGGGCCTCCTGCAGGCCACCTTGTTTCACTGATGATCTTTGAATCTTTGAAGATCGAGGTGTAGAACTTGATCGCTTCTTCCGCCTGATTATCAAACCACAAAAACGTCGTAATCTTCTGCATTGAAATCTCCTCCTGAGAATAGTGCTCGCCGTAACTTTCGTTTCGTGTTTTTCGTGATTCTTAGTTTCGTATCATTTAGTGGTTAAGCTTTCGCTTCGACACAAAAGCAAATCCACTAATAGACACGAACAAATACCAACCCGCACGAATGTCCTTAAGCCCCGTTGAACTTCTGCAAACGCAATTTCTGAACTCTGTTGCTATGAGTTTCAGTACTTCGGGGAGGCCGGTAGTTATTTGATTGAAACGAGCTCGGGTTCTGGGGTCAGTGCGGAGGCGTTCTTGCTCGCGATTTCCGCGAGCAGTTTTTCTGTCTCCATGACAAAGGCGTCGACGATATTTTCGCCCGCAACTTTGCGCATGGGCACGCCGTCTTTGAAGATCATTCCCACGCCGCGGCCGAAGGTGACGCCCAGCTGCGAATCGTGAGCTTCGCCGGGACCATTCACGGCGCAGCCCATGATCGACAGGTGTAACGGTTCCTCAACGTGCGCGAGCCGGCGCTCAATCTCGGTGACGATCTCAACAAAGTTGTCGACGTCCAAACGACCGCAAGTCGGACAAGCGACAACGGTCACGCCACGTGAGCGCAAGCCAAGCGACTTAACAATTTCCCAGGCAACGCGTACTTCTTCCTGTGGTTCGGCGGCGAGGGAAACGCGAATCGTGTCGCCAATCCCTTCGTGCAACAGAATTCCGAGGCCGATGGACGACTTAATCGTGCCGCCGAAAGCTGTGCCTGCTTCAGTCACACCGAGGTGAAATGGGTAGTCAACTTTTTCGGCGAGCAGGCGATAAGCGGCGACTGTGCGATGCACGTCGGAAGCTTTCAACGAAATGATCGTATCAGTGAAACCGAGATCTTCGAGAATCTGTATGTGACGCATGGCGGACTCAACCATCGCTTCCGGCGTGGCCGTGCCATACTTTTTCAGCAAGTCTTTTTCGAGTGATCCACCATTGACGCCAATGCGAATGGGTACCTTCTGCGACTGCGCCGCGCGCACCACCTCAACGATTCGTTCGTGCTTGCCGATATTTCCGGGATTGAGTCGCAGCTTGTCGATGCCTGCGTCGAGGGCCATCAGGGCGAGTTTGTAGTGGAAGTGAATGTCAGCAACGAGCGGAACGTCGGGCACGCGTTTGCGAATTTCTTTCAGCGCAATTGCGGCTTCGTCGTTGGGGACCGCCAGTCGGACAATTTCGCAACCGGCGCGCACCATGTCTTCAATCTGCGCAACCGTACCGGCAACATCCGCGGTGTCAGTCTTGGTCATCGACTGCACTACGACCGGGGCGCCACCGCCGATTTGAATGTGCTTAACTTTTACTGCTCTTGTCGTTCGCATCACAACTCATTCCAATGTCCAACGTCCAATGTCCAATGTCTGTTTTCCACAACTAGTCCTATTAATGCCCAGCCATTTAATGCCCAACCATGCCAACCAGAATTTTTTGACTTTGGTCAGTGGACTGAATCTTCATTTTCCCGGGGAAACAGACGACGGCGCTTGAGTGTCCGGAGCGCGCGTAAATTTTTTCAGAAGGTCGTTGCTGATAACAAACACCATCAGCAATAGTACGGCTACAAATCCCACCTGTTGGATTCGTTCACGCACGCGCATCGACAGGCTGAGACCCAGCGGCGCCAGCGCCCCTTCAATCAACAGAATGAAAATTGCTCCTCCGTCCAGCACCGGAATTGGCAACAGGTTAAAGATGCCCAGGTTCAAGCTGAGAATAGCCATCATCTGAAACAAGCCACCCCAACCCAAACGCTCAACCGATCTTGCCGACGCCTCATAGATGCCGATGGGACCAGATAGTGTGTTGCGCACGGATCGCTTGCCTACGAAAACCTGTCCGAGCGCTTTGCCGGTCAACCTCAGAATCTCAACATTAGAACGCACGGCGAAGCCCGCTGCGGCGCCCACCGTCGGTTTAGTTAACGGGTAATCGTCGACGGGCGTGAATCCCAGACGTTCTGTACCGTCGGGAAGTTTCGCCGCTGAAGCGGTTACATCCTGGCGCGTGCCATTTCGCTCGACAGTCAGCGTGATCGGCTCGTGCTTGTGTTCACGAATGAATTTTGTGACGTGCTCAGCGCTTCTGACGGAGTCGCCTTTAATCGCCACGACATGATCGCCTACCTGGAGGCCGGCCTTCGCAGCCGGCGAATCCGGGACTACGACTTTCAACGTAACTGGATAGCCGCCGTTGTCAGGAACAAAATCCAGCGAGCCAATAACGTCGCCGCCTTCATTGATCGAGCTCGGCGTTATCGTCAGTGGCACACGTTGCCCGGCGCGATTGACGACTATTGCCACCGGTTGTTCGGGCGACAAGAGCGCGTCCCCGCTGATGGCTTCCCAGGTTGGATTTTCCGTTCCGTTGAAGGAAACGATGTGGTCGCCCGGCTGCAGTCCCGCCGTTTGTGCCGCGCCGCCTTGTTGAACGTAGCTAACGATCGGCGCCGAAGAAACCGGCACGCCATACATCATCGCGCCGATAAAAGGAATCGACAGCGCCGTGATGATGTTCATTATCGGACCAGCCAACGCCACCATGATTCGTTGGTAACGCGGCCGCAAATCAAAACGCTCGCGTTCGGGAATATTGGCGACGCCCTCGCCCTCGATCGGTGCGTTTGACTCGTCGCCGCCCAGCTTGACGTAACCGCCTAGTGGGACCGCCGAGACACGATAGTCAGTGTCACCCCACTTCTTACCAAACAGCCGCGGGCCGAAACCGACAGAAAAAGTTTCCACGCGAATCTTGAGCAGTTTCGCAACGAGGAAGTGGCCAAATTCGTGGAGCACTACCGCTGAGCCGAGGATAAATATGAAAGCCAGTATGTAGGTCAAAGTCTGCATCAAAAATCTCTCCGATAGTTCAGTGAATGCTCAATTCAGCGGTGGTTTAGAGTCGGAAACCCAAAACCCAGTTGCTGTGATTGAGTTTACGCGGCGGCTTCAGGCGCGTCAAACCATGATTTTTTTTGAGTGTCTGACAGTTTCTCTTCGGTGGGAGTGATCCAACAGGCAACGCCATTCGCGTTACCGAAGCGCGAATACCTACTTACTGGGACCGCGGGCGTCCCCGCCCGCATTTGAATATCGCCGCGCCGCCGCGCGTCCAATCTCTGTCTCAACTTTCAAAAAAGCAGTTCGCGCTGCGCGCTCAACGGCGGGCGGGCCGCCCGCGGTCCCAGTAAGCTGGCTTGTCGCGCTCCGAGCCGGCGAATGCCTACGCTCCCAGTTCCCTAGTCGGCGCTGGAAGATTAAGCCGCACTCGGGCTGACAGCTTTGGCAAGTTTCTGTATTTCGAAGTTGGCGGCGGCACGTGCCGATTTGTCTGCCTCGAGGACCGCGTCGAGCGTGTTTGCGGGGCGGGTGTGGTGACCGTTCATCACGGCGTCGATGACTAACGAAATATCGGTGAAACAAATGCGCTCCTCGATGAAAGCGCGTACCGCTTCTTCGTTAGCTGCGTTCATCGCGGCTGGTAGCGTTCCGCCAGCCCGGAGCGCGCGATACGCCAAGGCAATGCAGGGGAACCGATCCCCGTCAGGCGGTTCAAAGTGCAGCGCCGACAATGAAGTGAGATCGAGCGGCGGGAGTTCGCAAGCGTGTCGCTCCGGGAACGTCAACGCGTATTGAATTGCGTGGCGCATGTCGGTGATGCCCAGCTGGGCGATCACGGAACCATCGACAAGTTCAATCATCGAGTGGACCACTGACTGCGGGTGGACGACGATGTCGATCTGATCCGGCGGAAAACCAAATAGCCAGTGGGCCTCAATCACTTCCAGACCTTTGTTCATCAACGTCGCTGAATCGATGGTGATCTTGTCACCCATGTTCCACGTCGGATGACGCAGCGCTTCAGACACAGTCGAGTCCCGCATTTGGGTTTTGGTTTTCGTCCTGAACGGACCACCCGATGCCGTCAGCACTATGCGACGAACTTCTTCGCGTTTCTCTCCACGCAGGCACTGGTGCAACGCATTGTGCTCTGAATCAACCGGCAACAACTCCGCGCCTGACGCGCGTGCGGCGTTGGTCATTAGTTCACCGGCCATGACGAGCGTTTCTTTGTTGGCCAGCGCGACGCGCTTCCCCGCTTCCAGCGCGCGCAACGTCGGCACGAAACCGACTGCGCCTACGGTTGCGGAGACTACACAGTCAGCTTCTTTGTGCGTGGCGACTTCGATCAAACCGGCTTCGCCGAGAACGATACGAGGCAAATCAACGTTTCTTTCAAACAGCTTCGCGCGTAGCTCGCGCGCCGCGTCCTCGGTTTCGACGGAAACCAATTCGGGCAAATGTTTTTCTACCTGGGCAGCCAGCACCTCAACGTTTTGTCCCGCGCCAAGCGCCACAACGCGAAACTGTTCACTGCCCAGCGATTCCACCACGCGCAAGGTGTTGCAACCTATCGAACCCGTCGACCCCAGTATTGCAATTCCTTTTGAAGCTGACTCAGTGGTCATAATTACGCTGCTAGTTTTAGTTTCAACCTTTGGCCGTTGTAAGGATTGAGCAAGTCGATTGTTTCGCCAGCTTCATTTCGGTAAGAGGCAGCCATCACGCGCCACGCGTGACCGCGACGAAAGACCAGTTCAACTTCAGCATTAACGGTCTTGCGCTCGCCGATCACTTTGAGATTGAGCTGGGAGGTGCCTTCGCCATTTGTGACACTGACGTTGCCGGTGACAAACGTGCCGAAATCTTTAACCTCGCCTATGTCCTGCTTAAGTTGCTCGTTGGTCCGCAAAAACTCTTTAGCGACATTCGCCTGGTCGCCATTTCCGATTTTATAGAAGACTACACCGATGATCACACCGGCAACCAACACCACGATCAGTGCTAGTCCAATCACGACCGAGGCGACGAGCACAATAATTTTTTTGGTAGTCATTTTTTAGGGCAGTCGCACGCTGAAATAGAA
The DNA here is from genome assembly GCA_035472495.1 of Pyrinomonadaceae bacterium. GTDB lineage: Bacteria > Acidobacteriota > Blastocatellia > Pyrinomonadales > Pyrinomonadaceae > PSRF01. Next base: position 1,038,102 of record DATIPD010000016.1, read on the forward strand.
GTGAGCAAAATAGTAGACGAGCGGCGCATTGAACAGCAAGCTATCCAACCTGTCGAGAACGCCACCGTGTCCCGGTAAAATGTTCGCCGCATCTTTGGCGCCGGCGCCCCGCTTGAGGGCGCTTTCAGTGAGGTCGCCGAGGATTCCCAGGATCGTCATGGCGCCGGCCAGCGGCAACGTCCACTTCAGCGGTAGTTCCTTCAAAAACCAATAATGCGCTGCGGTGGCAAGTAACAGGGCCGCGATTAATCCGCCCACGGCCCCTTCCCAGGTCTTTCCCGGACTGATTTTCGGCGCGAGTTTGTGTTTCCCAAACGTCCGGCCAACGTAATAAGCACCCGTGTCTGCACCCATCAACACGAGAAAGAAAAACGACAGCAGGTGTGTCGACAGCGGATGTTCAAACCCTGTCCGCAGGGCCACCAGATGCCCTCCCAACAAAACAACGTAGAGCACGCCAAGAATTGTGGCGCCGGAAGCAGCGATGATTTTGTCGAACGGCGCACCACGGAGCATGGCTGCGACGAGCGTGCTAACGGTCATAACGATCAGCACCAGCGCAATCGTCTGCAGGTCAAGTCGCGGTTGAGTTCGATCGGGCGTAGCAAAATAAAAAATTGTGAAGAGCGCGGCGCCACCGAGAAACCCGGCGGCGACGTCGGGCTTGATTTCTTTCGTCCGCGCCAGCACATAAAACTCATACAGGCCAAGCAGCATCGCCGCCGCGGCAATCGCGACGAACAAAACTTGCAACTGCGGGATAAGAATCGAGGCGATCAGAATTGGGAGAGCGATCGCGGCGGTGATTATGCGAGACATTCTAAGAGTTGACCCTTGGCAGATTCAGTACGGATTTGCTTCAACCTCTATAGCCAACGCCCCACACTTGCAAGAGTGCTCTGCAACCCTGCTCAAAGTCTCCACTGAAATCAATGATTTGTAGCGCCGACAACGTCCACGAAAGTTGATCGCGGTCACAGGGTTGGTAAAGGACCGGCACGATTTTTTCCGCATAGCGTTGCTCATTAAGGGCGAAGAGAACTTCACGCTTAACCCAAATTGAGTTGACGGCGTTGGGTGACAAGAGAACAGCAAGCCAGTCACACCTCCTCAGTGCCGCACCGATCTCGTCATGCCACTGTTGTGCTCCTACTATGTTTCGCTGACTGTGCCAGAATGGAATTCCATGCCGATGTAAGAGCGCAGCAACTTGATTGGCGAATTCCCGGTCCAAACTTGAATGGGAGAGAAAAACCTCATTAGGTAGGGGAACCATTGTTGGCTGATGAGGATCTAAGCCACGGCTTGAACGGCTTCAGCAATTCGGTTGATGCCTTCTTCCTGTCTTCCGTAGGCAGGTAGCTTAATTACATTTAGGTGGCGGAGTATCCAGGGAATACTTTCGGCGGGAAAATCATCAGACCCAACCAGGACCGGCACCAATCGATTTTTGAAGCTTTTGCTACCGAGAGCGTATTCGATCTCTCTGCGAACCCACGTGGAATTAACAGTTGACGGAGTTAAGAGAACCACCATCGCCTGCGATTCTTCCAGGGCGTGCGCGATTTCTTGCGCCGGATTGTCACCGGGCAGGATTTCCTCGTCGTCCCACACCTCTAAACCAGTGCGCCTCAAAGCATCACCGACTCTCCTGGCTAATGCACGATCTTCGTGTGAATGACTGATAAAGACTTTCATGCTCTATGATTGTAGTGGGAACACGTTCAACTTACTAGCGCCTACAGAACCGACACCGGGATTAATCGCGCGCATTCGCCACTAACTTCAACCCACCAAACCTGCGATCGCGGCGTTGAAAATCAACAACCGCCTCAAGCAAATGTAAGCGACGAAAATCCGGCCAGAGTGTTTCCGTAACGTAAATCTCGCTGTATGCCGCCTGCCAGAGCAGGAAGTTTGAGATTCGCAACTCACCGCTGGTGCGCACCAGCAAATCAAGGTCTGGCAGCTTGCGCGTGTAAAGCTCGTTAGCGATGCGTTCTTCCGTCAGTTCATCCGGCTCGCTTCCTTCGTCCAACAAACGGCGCACGGCGGCGCGACAAGCGTCGACAATTTCAGCACGCCCGCCGTAATTCAAAGCGACCGCCAGAGTCATGCCAGTGTTCTTCGCCGTCCGTTCCGTCGCCCTTTCAATTTCGGCGCGAACGTTTTTCGCCAGCACCCCGGTGCGACCAATCGTTTGAAAACGAATGTTCTGCCGGCCGATTTCGTTTAACTCGATGCGCAGGTAGCGACGCAGCATACGCATCAGCGCGTCGATTTCGTAGCGCGGTCTTTTCCAGTTCTCGGTTGAGAACGCATACAGCGTCAAAGCGCCAAGGCCGAGACGCGCGCCTGTATCAACGGCGGCGCGTACGGCTTCAACGCCAGCGCGGTGTCCGGCAATACGTGGCTGACTGCGTTGCGCAGCCCAACGACCGTTGCCGTCCATGATGATCGCGATGTGGCGCGGCAAGCGCTCCCAATCAATCGCGTGGAGCAAACGCTCCTCGCGAGTTCCTGTTTCAACCAGTCCTGTGAAATCAGAAAGCATGAATCACCATTTGAGCTACACAAACAACTAATTGTTTGCCTTCTCGTCGATCAATTCCCCATTCTTGCTTCCAGGCTCAAGCATGTCAATGACGATTCTCAGCGGCGACAAAGCATAAACCGAGCGGACAGTAGTGCATTTTGTTCTCTGCCCGCAGCGACGCCTGACGGCAAACAATTTGACTCATAACCGGCTTAGCTGTAAAACCCTCTTGCTTCAGTCTACGAGCCATAACTCCAAGCAGAAACTTACTCTCATTGAGTTTTCGTCTCGCCAGCGACGCTCAGTGAATCACGAACGATGCCAGACTCCAAACAAACGCATCGCTACTCCAGCCTTGCGCTCCGTATCCTGGCCATCGCGCCGGCCTGCTACATCGCCATTCTCATTTTCAAGTACAGCGTGAACGTCCCGCAGTGGGATGAATGGGATCTGGCAATCTACTTTGAGAAGTTCGCCCACCACACGCTTTCTCTCGCGGATCTCTTTCAGCAAAACAACGAGTACCGGCAATTCTTCCCGAATTTGATTTTCGTCGGACTGAGCCGGTTGACGAATGGTGACGTCCGCTACGACATGCTCGTCAGTTTCCTGCTTGCTTGCCTGATCTCTTTTAATGTTTACCAACTGGGAAAGAACACTATTAAGGGCGGGACCAGGCAAGGACTCTGGATCTATTTCGCCGCAAATCTGTTGATCTTCTCCCCTGTTCAGTACGAAAACTGGTTTCAAGGGCAGCAACTCATCTATTTCGCGCCCGTAGCATGCCTCACCACGGGCTTGTCATTCGCTACTTCAGCGCGTCTCCGTCTGGAAACAAGATTTCTGCTGTGCGCAGTGCTGTCGTTCGTCAGCACTTTTTCTGCGGCCAACGGAATTCTGTGCTTTGCTTTGTTGTTGCCAGTGTTAGTTTGGCCTTCGGCGAAATCCGATTTTTCCGGACGGCGTTGGCTGGTGGTGGGATGGCTTTCGGCCTTGGCGTTCAGTGCTTGTCTTTACTTCTACCATTACCGCAAGCCTCCCAATAATCCTCCGCTGACAGAGATTGTGGTCCAATGGCAAAGAGCACCGGTCTATTTCCTGACTCTACTGGGCGGACCTTTTGGCCTACGCAAATTGCCGATTGCTTTCGCCGTCGGGCTAATTCTCTTTTCGCTGTTTGGCTGGTGTTGTTGGCAGATGTGGCGTTTGCGATCTGACCGCTCCGTTGCGCCCGGAGTGATCGCCTGGTTGGCACTCGCGATTTACTCGCTCGGGACCGCAGTCTTGATTACGGTCGGCAGACTGGGCTTTGGCGTGGAGCAAGCGCTGGCGCCACGCTATACCACCTTCGTAATTTACCTGCCGGTTGCGCTCGTATACTTGCTTCCAATAATACGAGTAACCGGCGAACATTCCAGTGGCCGTTTCATTAACAAGCTCGCGGACCTTCCTATCGCTCGTTTGACTGCGTGCGTAATCATTGTCGCGAGCCTGCCGACTTATCTTTACGCGACAAGGTGCGTGAGCGGTTATCGGACCAAGCTCTTGCGGGACAAAGCGTGCCTTCTATTCATCAATACGATGGCGGATCCCTGTGCCAAAGAACTTCAGTTGGATATAGCCAGACTCCAGGTGAACGCCAGTAGATTTGATCGTCTTGGCTTCCTTAGTCCGCCTCTGGTGCGCAGCAGCCAGATGAGTGACATCGCCGGGAAACCACAGTCAGATCCAGGCGCTTACGGTTCATTCGAGCAACTCACCGAGGTCGGCGCTGATCGGTACCAGGCTTCAGGGTGGGCGACGCTGCCGCAAAGAGGAGAGTCTGCCGACGCGGTCATCCTTAGTCTTGCATACCCTGACAGCAGCGATTCCGTGTTCACCTTCGCTATTTTGGAATCGCAGCGTCATACGCCATTTAACCTACTGCGAGGTAGCACGCTCGATGACGGACGCTGGCGCCAGGAATTCTCGCTGGCCCGCCCTGCCAGTGGTCAGGTTAAGGTCAGCGCCTGGGCATTTGACAGTTTGACTGGTAAGGCTTACAGACTGGCTGGCATTCACTACATCGCGCAGTCGGCTGTTGCGGCACAACGCTAAATGATGACGAGAAATCACGACCAACGACCTGGCATCAGTGTTTTCTTTCCGGCTTTCAATGACGCTGGGTCAATCGGTCCACTAGTCCAGAATGCGTTCGAGACCCTGCCGACTTTGACGGCCGACTACGAAGTGATCGTAGTAAACGACGGCAGCACCGACGCCACGCGCGCAGTGCTCGAACAGCTGGCGCGCGTTCACGCGCAATTGAGAATTATTGAGCATCCGGACAACAGAGGTTACGGGGCTGCGCTGCGCTCAGGCTTCGATCACGCCACCAAAGATCTGGTCGTTTATACAGATGGAGATGGCCAGTATGACGTACGCCAACTTCCCGCCCTGCATGCGAAGCTGTTGCCCGGAGTTGACGTAGTAAACGGGTTTAAGGTACAACGCGCGGACAGCGCTCATCGAGAGGTGCTGGGCAGCGTCTACAACCGACTCGCCCGCAGCTTGTTTCGCTTACCCATTCGTGACGTTGATTGTGATTTTCGTCTGCTGCGCCGGAGTGTTCTCAAGCGGGTCAAGCTGAGTTCGTCGAGCGGCGCCATCTGTGTAGAGCTGGTGCGAAAACTTCGCTCTGAGGGGGCGGTTTTCGCAGAAACACCAGTCAATCATTTCCCTCGCATACACGGTCGGTCGCAGTTTTTTACTCCGCGGCGGATCATCCTCACGGCATTTGATTTCTGTGTACTTTGGTTTCGGCTCGTCTTTATTGCGGCCCTAATCTCTGGTAATTAGCCAACGTCAAAGTAGCGACCGTCGGTGGGCATCGTTCCGACGGCGTCGATTGGATACGACTCTATGGCTCAGTACTACAACGAGTACAAGAAACGCCGGGTGTTAATCACCGGGGGTCTTGGCTTTATTGGTAGTAACCTGGCGCGACATCTCATCGAGATTGGCGACGTTGACGTTTCTATCATCGACGCGATGTTGCCGGAGCAGGGCGGGAATATCTTCAATATCGACGGGCTGGGAGACCGCGTGAAAGTGCATCGCGCCAACATCGGCGATGACTACGTGGTGAATCACCTGGTCAGCGGCGTGGATTACATTTTTAATCTCGCCGGCAACGTTAGTCATCTCGACTCGATGCTTTATCCGCAGCGAGATCTGGACTTGAATTGCGCTGCTCAGCTTACCCTGCTTGAGGCTTGTCGGAATTACAATCCCCACGTCAAGATCGTTTTTACCAGCACACGTCAGGTTTACGGAAAGCCGGTTTACCTTCCAGTTGACGAAAATCATCGGGTCGCGCCACTCGACATAAACGGCATAAACAAACTAACTGCGGAACGCTATCACCTGCTTTACCACACGCTCTATGGGACGCGTGCTGTCTGCCTGCGTCTGACAAACACTTATGGACCAAGGCAACTGCTCCAGCACAACCGCCAGGGATTCATTGGCTGGTTTATTCGTCAGGCAATCGATGGCGAAACGATCGAGTTGTTTGGCGAAGGAAAACAATGCCGTGATCTGAACCACGTCGACGACGTCGTGGAAGCACTACTGAGCGCCGGCGCCAGCGAAGCAGTGGAAGGCGAGATTTTGAACCTTGGTGGCGTGGAACCGATCAGTCTGGCGGCACTGGCTACGGAGTTAATCTCCATCACCGGCCGTGGCAGCGTTCACTCGGTCCCCTTTCCACCCGAACGACAGTTAATTGAGATCGGGAACTTCTATTGTGACTATCGCAAGATTGAGAACCTCCTCGGTTGGCGACCGCGCATCTCTTTGCAAGACGGACTGAAAAGCACCGTTGAGTATTACCAGGAACATCGCGCTCATTATTGGGAACCGAATGCGAATACCTTTCCTCGACTTAAAGCGAGAGCAGCTCGAGATTGAACCAGAAGCGACCGAAGCACTGACCCGAGTGCTGCGCGATGGAGTCTTTATCCTGGGCCCGGAAGTTGAGGCATTTGAGAAAGAGTGGGCCAGGTTTTGCGATGTCAAAGCTGCAGCTGCGGTGGGTTCCGGCACGAGCGCGTTGACCCTTGCGCTTATCGCGTCGGGATGTATACGGAAAGGTCAGGCTGACGAGGTCATCACCTCACCCTTGACGGCGGGCTACACCGCGCTGGCGATCATGAACGCGGGTGGCGTTCCTGTTTTCGCTGATATCGATCCACACACCTACACTCTCGATTCGATTTCAGTTGAAGTAGCTATCAGCGAACGGACTCGGGCCATTCTCCCGGTCCACCTCTACGGGCAATTGTCAGACATGGCCGAGCTTTATGACGTGGCCGATCGTCACCGCCTAACGATCATCGAAGATGCGGCACAAGCACACGGGACCCGTCTCGACGACTACGCCGAAGGGAGTCTTTCCCAGGCTGCAGCCTTCAGTTTTTATCCCACCAAGAATCTCGGCGCTTGCGGCGATGGCGGCGCAGTGGTCTCAAACGACGAAGCGCTAATCGAGCGCATTAAGATCTTGCGACAGGGAGGACATGAAACGGCGTTGGGCGGCAACGTCGAGGGTTGTAATTCACGCCTGGATACGCTGCAAGCAGCGTTGTTGCGTGTTAAGTTGCGCCAACTCGACCGGTGGAATCGGCGGCGACATGAACTGGCAAACCTGTACGCAACGCAACTGAGAGGCGCGACGAGCCTGACACTCCCCACCGCAAAAAATCACCGATCGCACGTCTACCATCTTTATGTTGTCCAGCACCCCCGGCGCGACGGCTTGCGCGCGCACCTTGCGAAGCAAGGGATCGAAACCATGATTCACTATCCAGTGCTTTTACATCAGCAACCGTTATTCAGATCAGCGGGACAGCGGCGATTGCGCGTCGCTGAAGAAGTAGGACCTCGTCTTCTTTCCTTGCCTCTCTATCCGCAAATGACAACGAACGAAGTTGTCGCTGTAGCGCGAGCGGTCCTGGAATATTGTTATTAGCCGGGAAGTTTTTCCAGCTGAGGGTCGGCAGGAGTTTCGGTCTTTTGCGCTATGCAAATTGTGGAAAGGCCGGCTGGCAATTTGTTGCGAGGCTTGCGCAAGTACCGGGCTTCAGCAAGCAAAATCCTCTTCAGTAAGCGATTCAACCATTCTGATCCGTCAGGCAGTGGTTGCACATCTGAACCGCTACCCGCGAGTCGAATGCGCTTGAGCACCAGGCGACGAAGCGCGGCGCCGGGCAACAGCAAGGAGTTCGCATACGTTGCGCGCAGAACTGATAACCCTGATCGTTCCAGGAGCGAAAGCAGTTCGGGCAACGCATAACGGTGTCTCGTCTGCAAAGCTTCGTCGTGACTACTCCGCAACCACTCGTATGCGGCGACGCGAAGAAACAGAACGCCGTTAGGCCGCAATACCCGGCTCATTTCGGCGAGCGCTAACTCATCGCCTCCCGGATGCGGCAGTTGCCCCAGCACATCAAAACTCGTTACCAAATCGAAGTGGGAATCTCCGAACGGCAGCGCCGTTGCGGAGGCACCGGCAACTAACTCCTGGTTTCTCGAGCGCACGAACTTCAGCGCATCAGGGCTGACGTCGATCCCGAACACGTTGCCGTCGCCGGCATAACGTTTTAGCCATTCCAGGTTTCCGCCGGTTCCACACCCGGCATCTAAAACGGCGCGCGTGGGCGTGGGCGGGCAGAACGGATCGAGAAGCGCGCTCGTGATCTCACGCATTCCCGCAAACCACCAGAAATTTTCTTCAAGCTTGAAAAGGTGTTCGAAATCTTCCTTGAGCATCGGTTGGTCTAATGAGCGGACTAAGAAATCTGACGCGAAGCTGTCGCTTTCAATGCCCGCGATTATTAATAGGCAACTGAAAGCAAGGTAAGTCCACAGGCTGGCGCGGTCGCACCGGCAAGAGCGCGGTCGCCTCCGTCGATTGCTCGCTGCACGACGTCGTTGTCAATCTCCCGGCGCCCCACGGCCAGCAGCGTACCGGCTATCGACCGAACCATGTAACGAAGAAAACCGTTCGCGCTGACTTTTATTTCAATCACCTCGCAACGCGCGCGATCATCCTCGCGCTTCGCGACTGAGAAATGCGTGATGGTGCGCGTCCTGGTTTCTGCGTCAGCTTGTGCGGAAGAAAACGCAGTCCAGTCGTGCGTGCCCAGGAACAACTTCGCACAGTCGTTCATACGCCCGAGATCCAGCGGGCGCCCTTCGTGGTGAGCATAGCGCAGCCAAAGCGGAGAAATGACCCGCCCGTTAACGATACGATAAACGTAGGTTTTCCCTACCGCCGAGTAGCGCGCGTGAAAATCGTCAGGCACGATCTGCGCCTCCATCACGCGTACGTCCCTGCCCACATTGCCGTTGATGGCCGCCCGGAGTTTGTCCGCATTAATCTCTTTCAGCAAACTGACGCTCGCGACCTGGCCTTCAGCATGCACACCAGCATCCGTGCGTCCTGACCCATGCACGATCACGGGGCGACTATCGATCTGCGACAGAGCGGCGGTCAGTTCACCCTGGACTGTCCGCAACTCTCCCTGCATCTGCCAACCATGAAAATCAGTGCCGTCGTATTGAATCAGAAGCTTGAAGTTCATTTCCCGGGAAACGGGGTTAACATACATAACGAATCACAGAGGCGTCGAAGACGCCTATAGAGGGTAGCCAGAGGTGAAACCTCTGGATTAAGATCAAGTGGCAGTTAATTCGATCACGCGCTGAAGGTGCGTGCAGACTCTGAGCGCATCTTCGACGCGCAATTAAAGATTATTAATCATCCTTCCAGACGTTTCACGTCTGGCTACCCTCTTTGCGCCGCTTCGCGGCTAAACA
>DATIPD010000017.1:0-24931 GCA_035472495.1 Pyrinomonadaceae bacterium
ATACCTGACGCATCATACGCTGAGGGGTTTGTGAATTGTTTTGCCGTGAAGCGGCGGAAAGAAGGTAGCCAGACGTGAAACGTCTGGAGGGAAGAGGGAAGTATGTTTATATTCAATTGCGCGTCGAAGATGCGCTCAGAGCCTGGGCGCGCCTCCAGCGCGCGCGATTCAACAACTGACATTTGATCCAGAGGTTCCACCTCTGGCTACCTTCTATTAGGCGTCTTCGACGCCTTTGTTGATTCGCTGAGTATGTTAATGCCGTTTCAACGGTTTCGGGTAAACCGTTCTAAACGGTTAAAGAATTAAGGAGAGCCTGCCGACTTTTGTGAAAGGCCGGCCAGACTGCATTTGTGGTTTGGCTGTTTCCGTGTTTTTTTGTGGTGTTCACTTCGGGTGTTAACGTCTACTCGACGTACGTTAAGGAGAAACCTTGGACAAACTATTCATCCCAATTCTGCTAGGCACCAACCGCAAAGAACGCAACAGCGTGCATCCAGCGAAGTGGTTGCTGAGTCAAATGGAAAAGCGCGACGAAATTGAAACGCGACTTTTCGACGTCGCCGACTTCGCTTTTCCGCCCGATGACTACGGTCAGGGACTGAAAGATCAGTTTCCCGAGTGGCGCGATGCGATCATTCGGGCAGACGGCTTAGTGATCGTTTCACCAGAATACAATCACGGTTATCCCGGCACGCTGAAGGCGGCGCTGGATTTGTTGTTGCGGGAGTACATCCACAAGGCCGTCGCATTTGTCGGTGTTTCGGCAGGAATCTGGGGCGGCACGCGCGTGATTGAGTCGCTGGTGCCTATGGTGCGTGAGCTTGGCCTGGCGGTGACGTTTTCAGATCTCAATTTTCCGCAAGTCCAGAAAACATTCGACGCGGAAGGCAAACTACTCAATCCAGTTTACGAGAAACTCGGCAAAGATTTTCTTGATGAACTTGTGTGGCTGGCGCGTACGCTGAAGTGGGGCAGGGAAAACGTGCCGTCGAAATTTCATCAGGCTTGAGAGAGCAAGTGTTTCCTGAATAGTGCCAGCACCTTCCGCCACGCGTCCGCAGCAGCTTCAGCCTGGTAAACTTCAGGACGAGTGTCATTAAAAAAAGCGTGATCGGCGTCGTAGCTCACCGCTTCAACCGGCAAATTGTATTTCCGCGCAACCTCAATTAGTTCGTTCACCTTCTGCGGGTTGATCCACGCGTCGCGCTTGCCCGCGATGAACAGCGTCGGCGCTTTCAGTTTCTTGAGGGCGGACTCGGGTGGAATGTCACCATAAAATGGCGCGACCGCAGCGAGCTCATTCGTCTGGCACGCTTCACGCAGCGCAAAGGTCCCACCCATGCAAAAGCCTGTGATGCCAATCTTTCGCAACTTAAATGCCTGTTTCGCCGTGACGAGTGCGTTCCAGATTGTCGTCAGTCCCTCGTCGATTGGCAGGGCCTGCATGAGTTGAGACGCTTCCTCCGAATCCTTTGCGAGCTTGCCGCGAAAAAGATCGGGCGCGATGCAAACGTAGCCTTCGTTGGCAAAACGTCCGGCGAGGTCGCGAATGTGATCGTTGATGCCCCACCATTCGTGAATCAGTAGGACAGCGGCTGATGTATCCGCGTCAGGTCGAGCGACATAGGCGGTTGTGTCTCCATACGAGCCATCGTCGAATATAAGTGTCTCGGTTTTCATGATTCGGTTCTTTCCTTAAAGAGAACAGACAGCCGAAGCCTGATTATAGTTCATCTCATTCACGCCGTCGCTGCAGCGCAACGAAGTGGCATGAGGTCAGTACCGTCCGCGATAGCGGATCGGTTTCTTATCTACCTTGCGACTGACCTCATCCCCCCAGCCGCTGCAAATTAGGCGCAATTGGCTGCAAGACCCTACAGTTTATTTCCAGCAAGTGATATAAGACTCTCGTTCTGAACAGTTCGCCTTCCGACCAGGTTTTCAAAAATACCATGAAACTGTTTGCTGCTTTCCTTGTCGCAATCATTGCCGCTTTTGAATTGTCTCCAGCCGCCGCAAAAGTCCCGGCGGCCGATGTTGTCTTTAGAAACGGAAACATCTACACCGTCAACGAGCGACAACCAAAAGCTGAAGCTGTCGCTGTCAGCGGCGACCGCATTGTTTTTGTTGGCTCGAATCAAGCGGTGCAGAAGTTCGTCGGTAGCAATACGCGCGTCGTCGATCTCAAAGGCCAAACGATGGTGCCGGGCATGACTGACGCGCACCACCATCTATCGGGCGTGGGCTTCCGCGAGATGCGACTCAACCTTGAAGGCATAACGAGTCTGCAGGAATTTCTCGCGAAGGTTAAAGAACGCGTCGATCAGAAGAAACCCGGCGAGTGGATTACTGGCCGCGGTTGGATCGAAACGTTCTGGACTCCGTCCGTTTTCCCGACGCGTTGGGACCTCGACAAAGTTGCGCCAAACAACCCTGTCTACCTCGGCCGCGCAGACGGCCACGGCACCGTAGTTAACAGCGCCGCGCTGAAGATCGCCGGCATTGATCGCAACACCCCGAGTCCGTTTGGCGGCGAAATTTCAAAAGACAAAAGTGGCGAACCAAATGGCATGTTGCTCGATGCCGCGGACGACATCGTCGCGCGTTACATCCCGCCCACCACGCAAGCAGAAGCCGAACAGGCGATCGTGCTTGGCGTAAACCGAGATGTTTCACTCGGCTGGACGCAAGTTCAGGATCCCGGTGGTTCGTGGTCCGAAGTCGGGTTGATGCAGAAACTCTACAGCGAAGGAAAAATCAAACTTCGAATTTACAAAGCGCTTTCGGCGCCGGGCACAGAAGCTGACCAACTGTTCCGCGATGGTCCAATCATCGGCGCTTACGATCATCGTTTCACAGTGCGAACGTTAAAACTCTACGCGGATGGCTCGCTGGGTTCGCGCAGCGCCGCGTTGCTGGCGCCGTATTCAGATAAGCCTGACACCTCTGGGTTCTTAACGATCAAAGAAGAGGATCTGCAGCCGGTCTTGCAAAACGCATTGCGCAAAGGCATTCAAATCGAAACGCACGCCATCGGTGATCGTGGGAATCGGTTCATACTCGATCAGTATGAAAAGGCGATGAAAGCAGTGCCGCAGGCCCAATGGAAAATTCAGAATCCGCGTTGGCGAGTTGAGCATTCGCAGATCGTGAATCCCGCCGACATCCCACGCTTTGCCAAACTGGGAATCATTCCCTCGATGCAGGCGTCACACGCGATCGGCGATTTGCATTTCGCCCCAGCGCGCCTGGGAATCGCGCGCCTCGCCGGCGCCTACGCCTGGCAGAGTTTTATAAAAGCGGGATCGATTATTCCCGGCGGCTCCGATGCGCCAGTGGAACGTGGCGAACCGATGATCGAATTTTATGCGGCCGTGGCGCGCAAAGACCTGAAAGGCTTTTCCGGCGAGGGCTGGCATCCGGAAGAGGCGTTGCCGCGCGAACAAGCGATCAAGATGTTCACGATCTGGGCGGCGCAGGCTGCTTTTGAAGAAAAACTGCGCGGCACGATCGAGACAGGAAAACTGGCAGACTTCACCATTCTGTCAGCTGACATCATGAAGATCCCGGAAGCGGAAATTCTTAACACGCATTGCGTGATGACCGTGATTGGCGGTGAGGTTGTTTATGAAGCAAAGTAATCGTCGCAGTTTTCTTTCGCTCGCCGGCAAGGGCCTCGGTCTGGCCGCGCTTTCGTCAACTACCATCGCTGCGTTGTTGAAAGAGGTGCAGGCAGCGACGAAAAGCGTGGCACATCTGACGCCGCAGCAAGTCGCGATGGATGAAGACTACTGGGCGGTAATTCAAAACGCCTTCAGCGTAACCCGCGGCATCATCAACCTGAACAACGGCGGCGTTTGTCCGAGCCCACGCATCGTTACGGAAGCCCTGGTGCGTTACATCTGGCAGCAGGAAGACGCGACCGCTTACACGATGTGGCAGCTACTCGAGCCACAATGCGAAACGATTCGGACCGGACTCGCCGAAATGTTCGGTTGTGATCGCGAAGAGATTGCCATCACGCGCAACGCTTCAGAGTCGCTGGAAATTCTTTTGCTGGGAATGGACTTCAAGTCAGGCGACGAAATACTTACCACTACGCAAGACTACCCACGGATGCTGAACACCTTGCGTCAACGCGAGAAACGCGAAGGTCTCGTCCTGAAACTGGTTAAAATTCCGATTCCGCCGAAAGACCTGAATGAGATCACGGCGGCCTTCGAACAGGGAATCACCAGTCGCACGCGATTAATCTTAATCGCGCATCAGGTGAACATCACCGGACAGATCACGCCGGTAAAGGCAGTCTGTGACATGGCGCGCGCTAAGGGAGTCGAAACCATCGTTGATGGCGCGCACTCGTTTGCCCAGTTCGACTTCCAACAAAAGGATCTCAACTGCGATTACTTCGGCACGAGTTTGCACAAGTGGCTTTACGCGCCTAAGGGAACAGGCTTGCTTTATATCAAACGCGACAAGATTCCGAAGATCTGGCCGATGATGGCTGCCGACTCAAGGCAGGCAAGCGACATCCGCAAGTTTGAAGAGATCGGAACGCACTCCGCCGCGCCCAAACTTGCCGTCGGCGAAGCGTTGTTGTTTCACAACAGCATTGGCGGTAAACGAAAAGAAGCGCGGCTGCGATATTTGTCGCGTTACTGGATGAACAAACTGAAAGATGTTCCGAAGGTGCGTTTTAACACTTCATTCGATCCCAATCAGTCGTGCGCCATCGCCAACGTGGACATCGAGGGCATTGAACCCAGCGCGATTGGCAGTTATCTTTTCAATCAGCACAAGATTTTTACCACGCCGATCGTTCACGAAGAGTTTCATGGCCTGCGCATCACACCGAATGTGTACACCACTCTCAATGAACTCGATCGATTTTGTAACGTGATGGAAACGATCGCTGTACGGGGGCTGCCAAAGTAATAATGATCAATCGACGTCAACTAATCACCAGAGGATTGTCAGCCGGCGCGGGCCTGTTGGTTCTTCATCAGCTCGAAGGGCTTAATCGGACCGCCTTCGCGGCGACAAAATTTCAACGTGCCGCGACTAACTTCGAAGCGGCATACAACCGGCTCGACGAGTACGTGGTGCGACACCTGGCGGAAATGGGCGCGCCGGGCCTGACGCTCGCGCTCGCCGATCGCAATGGACTCTTGCGCAGTTCGCAATACGGTTTCGCTGACGTCAAAGCGGGAATCAAAGTGGCGCCGCAAACGCTGTTCGAGATTGGCTCGATTTCGAAATCATTCGTCGCGATGGCCATTCTGCAATTAGTTGAAGAGGGGAAGCTTGACCTCAACAAGCCGGTAACAAGTTACTTGCCGTGGCTAAAAATCGAATCGAAGTTTAGTCCTTTCACCACTCATCATTTGTTAAGTCATACTTCCGGACTGACCGGAGTGCCGTTGTTGATGCGTGTAGCCGCGACAACCTTGCGCGTCGGTTCCGAACCGGGAACACGCTGGGTTTACTCAAACATTGGCTACGACATTTTGGGTTTCCTGTTGGCAACCGTGGACAAGCGACCCTTTGCAGAAGCGATGCAGCAACGTGTGCTGAATCCTCTGGGCATGTCAGCCAGCGTACCTGTGATCTCAAATGAAATTCGCGAGCGAATGGCAGTTGGTTATGGACCATTACAACCCGATCGGCCCTTGCCGATTAGAGGAAAACTCGGCGAGGCGCCCTGGCTTGAAGTTCCCGAGGCGGCCGGTAGTATCGCGGCAACCGCCGGTGATATGGGCAACTACCTGCAGCTGTTGCTCAATCGCGGTGCGTTCGGTAAAGGTCGCGTCCTGACAGAAAAATCTTTTGACTTGCTTACCAAACCGGTAATCAAGTCTCCTTTCCGTGGCGAAGACGCGAGCTACGCATACGGACTTTGGGTCAGCGATAACGGCGGTCACAAACTGCTGCGACATACAGGCGGCATGGTCGCGTTCAGCTCGGCGATGTATGCGGATGAAAGTGACGGACTCGCTGCGTTCGCCTCGGTTAATGCCGCGCGCTTGCCGGGTGGATACCGGCCGATTCCGGTTATTCGTTACGCGCTGGCGTTGTTAAGCGCCGCCGCGAAAGGACAGGAATTGCCACCGGCGCCACCTCCGCCGGCATCACCGACCGCCGTAAAGAACGCTGCAGATTATGCCGGGTCGTATCCTTCCGCCTCGGGAGAGGGAGAAAAACTTGTGCTGTCAGCTGATGGTGATCAGCTTCTGTTGCATCGGGGAGACTCGCGCATCCCTCTGGAGATTGCGGGCCCGGATGTGTTCCTGGTCAAGCACCCTGACTTTGATCTGTTTGCGCTGGCCTTCGAGCGCGAGAAGGGTGTGGTGGCGGAAGCAGTTCATGGTTCAAGTTGGTGGACAAACGAACACTACACCGGACCAAAAAAGTTTGACTACCCGAAAGAGTGGGACGCCTACACCGGACACTTTCATTCGGATAGTCCCTGGTATGGCAGCACGCGCGTAGTGATTCGCAAAGGACAATTGTTCGTCGGTGGCGATCAGCCACTGGCTGCAGTTGAGCCAAACATCTTTCGCTTCGCCGGCGATCCCAGCGACGCCGATCGGATCATGTTTGATACTTTCGTAGACGCCAAAGCAACGCGGATGAATGTTTCCGGGATCGAGTTTTTCAGAGCGTATACACCTTAAGAAAAACCGGTCTTTGAACTTTGTACTTTGATCTTAGTACTTTGATTTTCTGGCGTTTTGTCGAGACCAAAGCACAAAGTACAAAGCACAAAGATTAATTTCAGATTTCAGATTCGAGATTTCAAGATTCATTAGGAGAGCAATCATGTCGAGCCCAGCACACCAACCGTCACCACAACTGTTTTTCCAAACCATCAACGCCTACCAGCAAACCGAAGCCTTGAAAGCGGCGATTGAGCTGGAAATTTTCACCGCCATCGGCGAAGGAAAGACTACCGCCGCAGAAATCGCCCAGCGCACAAACGCCGCTGAACGTGGCGTCCGCATTCTTTGCGACTTCCTTTGCATCATGCATTTCCTGGAGAAGAGTGGCGATCATTACGCCGCGACTCCCGACTCCGCGATGTTTCTCGACAAGCGTTCGCCCGCCTATCTCGGCGGCGCGATCGAATTCATTGCGACGCAGGAGCTTACCGATGGGTTCCGCAACTTCGCGGAAGTTGTTCGCAAAGGCGGGACGATGATGAATGACGGCGGAACCGTCGCTGGCGAGAATCCGATCTGGGTGAAGTTTGCGCGTGGCATGGCTCCGATGATGGCGCTGCCGGCCAGGTTGTTAGCCAAACTGGTTGACCCCGCCGGCGATCGCAAGTTAAAGATCCTGGACATTGCCGCCGGTCACGGTCTCTACGGGATCGAGTTTGCAAAGAACAATCCGCAAGCAACTGTGGTCGCAGTCGATTGGACCGGCGTGCTGGCGGTCGCTAAAGAAAATGCTCAGGCCTTCGGCGTCGCCGATCGCTATGCAACGCTCGAAGGCAGCGCTTTCGCTGTCGACTATGGAACTGACTACGACATCGTGCTGCTCACAAACTTCCTGCATCACTTCGATCAGCCGACCAACGAAACGTTACTGCGCAAGGTCCATGCAGCCCTCGCTCCCGGTGGACGCGCCGTGACGCTGGAGTTTGTTCCCAACGAAGATCGAATTTCACCGCCCGAGTCGGCCGGGTTCAGCATGATGATGCTAGGCAGCACCGAAAGAGGCGACGCCTACACCTTCCGTGAATTGGAGCAGATGTTTCAGCACGCTGGGTTCAGCCGGAGCGAGATGCACGAGTTGCCGCCCTCGATTCAGCGAGTGGTGATCTCGCAGAAGTAAGCGCAATATTTATGGAGGTTAAACTTCATGTTTCGCAAACGTGGAGTCGTCCTTATGATTCTCAACGTCATGAGTACGGCGTTTCTCTGCCTGCCTCTGAGCTTCGCAGAAACAGTCTTACCGCAAGATCATGGTGCTGACTTGAAAGACGACATCAGTAAGCCGGGTCACTTATGGGCCAAAGAATGGAACGCCCACAATCTGGACGCCATTGTCGATCTATACGCAGAGGACGCAGTTTTTCTAACGGCGGGCGGCACGCGCACAACTGGTCGTGCAGCAATACGTGAACTCTTCAAGCAAGCTTTTGCGGCGACCAATTCACAACTGAGCGTGCAGAGCAAAGCAACCGAGCAGTCCGGCAACCTCGCCTATGACAGCGGCGAATACGACGAGACTTCAACGTCTAACGGTGTGACTAAATCAAGGAAGGGAAATTATTTGGTTGTGCTGCGACGCGAAAAGAATCGTTGGCGTATCGTCCAGCATATGTGGACTGATGCCGGCGCGAAGTGAATTGTTTTGTCAGACAGCCTGTCGGTTGGCCAGCACGGTCGCTACAGTCTTTAGCAGGTTGTCGGCGCTGAAAGGCTTTGAGACGTAAGCGATGAAGCCTTTGTCGAGGGCCTCGTTGCGATCGAGTTCGGCGTGGGCCGTCACCGCCATGCAGGGAATACTTTGAGTTTGTTCGGCAGCCTTGAGTTCCTCAAAAACTCCCCAGCCATCCATTACCGGCATCGAAAGGTCCATGATGATGAGGTCAGGTCGTTTGTCCCGCGCGAGCGTCAGGCACTCGCGGCCATCACGCGCTTCCCGCACCTCGTAGCCGGCGCCCAGTAGCAGGATCTGCAACAGCTCGCGATTGTCGTCGTGGTCGTCGGCGATCAGGATAGTTGGGGACATTCTTGATATCCGAGTGAAACAAAGTCTTCGCAGCGGCGGTCTATCGGGGACTTTATCGCAGTGCCCGAAATAGAGTCAATCCGCCTGGGGAAAACGATTTCTTGACTCCCTGATTACCACACGTCCATAATCCCTTAAGGAGACGTTTTGCCCCCGCAAGTCTCAACAGCAAGCGTTCATCTCGTTATGAGTCTCACCAAGGACGCGATTTCAACAATATTCTTCAGTGGAGGAATACACAGTGGTTAGCGGACAACTGGAAGACAGCTTGCGCCACGAGATCGAGAGCTATCTCGAAGGGCGCATCAGCGGTATCAAGCAAGAAATTGCCGCGCTTCAAAGCCAATTGAATGAATCGCTCAGCCGGTTGTTAGACCGGCAAGCCGAAGTGCAATTGGACGGCGGCGTCACCTCTTCAATCTCGGAACACCTCCGGGCGGCTCATGAACAGGGCGTGGATCTGGCGGCGTCGGAATCGGCACGCGCAAAAGCTTCCAGTGACATGGCTATTGTGAAAGCTGCGATCGAGGAAATCGACGAGCAGGAGTCGCAAGCCAACATTTTGAAGATACTGGTGAACCGTGCGGCTTCCTTTGCGCCGCGGATCGCCTTCTTCGTGGTTAAAGGTGGCGAAGCAATTGGTTGGCGAGCGCGCGGATTTCAAGGCTCCGTTGGTGACAACGCGATCCATCAGATGTCGTTTTCGCTGTTTGCAGATTCTGCGGTGGGCCACGCGGTGGAGTCGCGGAAGTCCTGGAGTGGCAGCCCCGGTTCACATTCTGAGAATCACATCATCCTGAACCGTCTCGGCGAAGAATCGCCGGCGCGAGTTGTAACTGTTCCGCTAGTAGTTCGTGGCCGCGCGGTCGCGGTCCTGTATGCCGACTCAGCAGAGCTCGATTCCGAAGCGATCAATTTAGAAGCGCTGGAAACTCTGGTGCGAGTTGCCGGAATGGCAGTTGAGCTTTTGGTCGCCCGTACTGCTCCTGCCCCGCAAGCAACGGCTCCCGCGCCGGCACCGGTGGAAGAAGCGCCAGCTGTTGAAACTCCTCCGACTTACACCCCGACTCCTGAGTACGACGAAATAACTCCAGTAGTTGAAGAGAGCGCGCCTGCGGCCGAGGTGCCTGTAGTAGAAGCGGAAGCGGAGCCGGAACCACAGCCGGAACCGCAACCGGTGGTTGAAGCGCAACCAACTTTTGAAGCGGCGGAGCCGGCGCCTTTTGTCGAAGCAAAGCCGGTAGAGATCGTGGCTGAGCCCGCTCCCGTAGTTGAAGCGCCAGCTTCAGCGCCAACAGCCCGGCGTCGCTACGGCTCTGACGTGGAGTTGCCGGTCTCAGTTGGCAGTGAAGAAGAGCGAAGGTTGCACAACGACGCCCGGCGCTTCGCTCGTCTGCTGGTTTCGGAAATCAAACTTTACAATGAGCAAAAAGTGCTTGAAGGCCGGTCGCAAAACGATCTCTATTCTCGCTTACGCGAGTACATCGACCGCTCGCGTGAAATGTATGACAAGCGGGTCAAGCCCGAGGTAGCGCAGCGCTACGACTATTTTCATAACGAGTTAGTATCTACGCTCGCCGAAGGTGATGAGTCGAAGCTTGGCAGCGCCTATCCCGGGGCAACAGTTTCTGCTTGATTAGCGACTAAGATTTAGGTTTTGCTGTTCGTAATCGTAGTGTCATGAGGTCAGTACCGCCCGCCGGGTGGTGTTGACCTCATTACTACTTTCGGCTACCAAACGCTAAACTCAGAACCGAAATTTTCCTGGGAGGAAGTGTTTGTGAAGAAACTGAGTAAGTACCGGTTGACCCTAATGCTGCTGGGCATCGCGGTAGTAGTGGGTGGCTCGCTTCCGGCTTTCATGACCGCAAGCTGTTCGACTCATCAACAAACTCCAGCCGAACTGCGCGCGCTCGAGAATCTGCGCACGGCCACGCGCGGCGGCGTGCTACCGGCGGAGGAGGTGGTTGCTCGTATCGAATCCGACTATCCGCGCACGAAAGCTGCCGCGCTGGCGAGAATAGTTCACGCGCGCATCAGACTTAACAACAAAGATTTTGCCGGCGCCGCAGCGCTGCTCGACGCCAGCGTCATTCGCGACCACAGCTTGATCGCCGACTATGCGCTCTTCATGCGCGCTAGTGCGTTTGAACAGGCGAACCGAAGCGCTGAGGCGCGCCAGGCTTACGAACAATTGCTGAACGACTACCCCTCGTCGCAGCGCTTGCGAGAAGCGACTTTGCGGTTGGCAAACATCCTCCTGCGCTCGGGCAACGCCGCTGATATGCAGGCGCAACTACGTAGTCTCGTCGAGAAAAATGACGCAGCGGGATTGTTGCTTAGCGCCAAAGCCTTTGAGCAAGCTTCCGACACCAGCAACGCGCTGGCGGCTTATCGTCGCCTTTACTTCTATGCGCCGGCATCAGCTGAGAGTCTTGAAGCTACTGCATCTATCCAACGGTTAGGCGGCACGCTTTCACCAGCAACCGCCGAGGAAGCGATCACTCGGTCGGAAAAACTCTACGAAGCGAAACGGTATGTTGACGCCAGCCAGGCTTATGGCGATGCGTTTGCGAAATATCCAGCCACCGCCTCAGCCCCGGCACAACTCCATCGCTTAATCGCTGCCGCGAGCACAAAAAAAACTGCAGACGCGGTGACCGCACTGAATGCGATTCCGACGTCGGCTGGCGAGACGCGCGCCGAAGCACTTTTCAATGTGGCCCAGTCGTACGCCAGATCCAAGCAGTGGCCGCAGGCTCGCACGACGGTTGATGAGTTGCGCAAGAATTTTCCTTCGAGTCCTTTCACGCCGCGAGCCCTGGTTAGCGTTGGCCAAATTGCCGAGGACGCCAACAATGACGCAGACGCGTCCTATTTTCTGCGCACTGCTGTAACCAGTTACCAGGGTTCAGTTGAGGTGGCCCAGGCACAGTTTGATCTCGCGTGGATGACGCATGAGGCTAAAGACTTTGCTGAGTCGTCAAAACTCTTGACTGAACATCTCGCGTACTACGCAGACCGAAACACGGACAATCGCGGTCGTGCGGGCTATTGGGCGGCGCGCGATTCTGAACGTGCCGGCAAACTTGCCGAGGCGCGCGCACTTTACCAGGCGATGCTGGGGCGCTACGACGCGAACTGGTACGGCTATTTGGCCCAGCAGCGTTTGGACGCAATGATGCGCGGCGGCGCCGGGACGGTGCCTCCAAAACCATTTCCGGCTGGTTCAGTGGTGGCACGCGCCATTGCAAATTTGCAGACGGTGACGGTCGCTGAAGAAACTGCCGGGCCCGCGGAAGACAGCGTAATCGTGAAAGCTGACGAACTAAACAACGTCGGTTTGAACGATTGGTCTCTGGAAGAGTTGAACGTCGCGGCGGCAGCGGCAACAAATAGTCCGAAGGTGAACCTGGCGATCGCCAAGGTTTACCGCTCCGAGGAAGACAACGTGCGGGCGCTGAACGTGTTGCGGAAAAGTTTTCCCGACTATTCGCAGATGAAGCCGGCAGAAATGACGCGCGAACAATGGGACGTGTTTTATCCACTCGCCTATTGGGACATCATCGTGCAGGAGTCGCGCGCCAAGAATCTCGATCCTTATCAAGTGGCCGGTTTGATTCGTCAGGAAACCGTTTTCATGTCGCGAGCGAAGTCCGGCGCGCGCGCTTATGGCTTGATGCAGTTGCTGGTGCCGACGGGAAACCTGACTGCAAAAAAATACGGAGTTGATAGAACGATAACTGAAGAGTCGCTTTACGAGCCGCGTTTGAACATCCAACTTGGCACTGCTTACCTGCGCGATCAAATCGATAAGTTTGGCCGCATCGAGTACGTGGCCGCGGCCTACAACGCCGGGCCCCTGCGCGCAGTGCAATGGAAAGCCTCGCTCCCCGCAGACATTGATGAGTGGGCCGAAGCCGTGCCGTTCAAGGAAACCCGCGGCTATGTTCAGGGAGTGGTGCGCAATCGCTTGCAATATCAGCGGCTCTATGACGCGAACGGAAAGTTTCGTCCGGAAGTAGGTACGCATGCCGTCACCAATACTTCCAAGGCCGGCGGATCGCCGGAAACAGAACCGGCAGACGGTTCTATCCGCAAGCGGCAGGTCACGGGTGAGGGTCATGAAGAGTGATTTGCTGAGGGTGATGCTCTCTGTAGCTATGGTGGTGATCTTTTGCTGCCCAGGCGTTTTTGCGCAAAACAAGATCAAGCCAGAGAAGATTTCAATTACCGAGGACGAATACGAGATTTACAAACAGCTCGGCGTCGTGAATTTCGAAAACGCCACTAGCAACAGCGATTTTTCCAATTGGGTAAAGGAACAGATTCCCAACATCTCGACCGAAGTAATCGCTGACTACCTCGCCAAGAATTCGCAGTCTTATCGCTTGCGCTGGGTCCTCAAGGAAGGCAAGCAGAAGAAGCTGACAAAATCTCCCCACGGCTCCAGGGCCGACGGCTTTTCCCGAATTGGATTCAACCCTGATGCGACGGAAGCTCTGATCTATACGGCGTGGTCGGCCCCGGGAAACATGTGCGAATCCGATTTCTATCACCTCAGGAAAGAGGGAATAAAGTGGCAAGTTGTTAAGAAAGTGATGGTAGTAATTTGTTGAAGTTTTACCGGCCGGGAAAGTTTGTAGTTCTAGTAGTATTGATTGCAGTCTCGGTGTTCGGTGCTTACGCTGGCGTTCCGCAGCGAAAAAGTAGCGCCACCTCTTCTCCGCCAACGAAGTCCCTGACAATCACGACTGAGCCTAACTCCATCGTTTGGATCGATGAAGTGCGTCGTGGTGTTACTGACGCGACCGGCAGACTGGAATTGACCAGGGTCACCGCCGTCCGGCACGTGGTCCGCGTCCGCGCAAATGGATTTCGAGAGGTAAGCACTCCCTTCCTAACGGGTCGTAGAACCGTGGCCATCAAACTCGTGCGCAGCACCGATCAAGCTGAGCTCACGTTTCAGCAGGCCGAGGACGCGCGTGAAAAAGCAAAGGACGACGCCGGCAGGCTGCGCGCCGCGCAACTTTATCGTGACGCGATCAAACTGCGCCCGGCCTATCCGGAAGCGCATTTAGGTCTGGCTCGAATCCTGTTGGATCTGAATCAGTATCGCGCGGCGCTGGCTGAAATCGACGCAGCGCGACGCACGCGGCCGGTGTATCCGGAAGCGTCGGCAGTTGAAGGTCGGATTAATCGTGAGTCTGCTTTCAATGAAGACGCAATTGAATCTTTTCGTCGCGCCATTCGCGAAGGTCGTGGTTTTCAACCTGAGGCACATGTTGGTCTGGCTCGAGTTCTGGAGGATGACGGGAAATACGACGAGGCAATCCTGGAGTTGCGGAAGGCGATCGATCAGTTAGCGGATACGGAGCCGGTTATTTACCAAATGCTCGGTGCGGCCTACGAGCGGGTCCAAAAATACAAAGAAGCAGTTACTGCTTACGAGAAATATTTGGCGTTGGCGCCTAACGGCGGTTATGCGGCGGCGATTCGTTCCATCATCGAACAACTTCGCCGTGATGCCGCCGGCCAGGAAATCATTCCCTAGTACATCCCCAAAATATCAACTGTTACAGAGCCGGATCACTTGCGGAAGCGGGTTGCGTTGGATTGACGTGTACCTTGTCAGAGGTTGAGTCGATTTGAAAATGGCGCCCCGGTCGCACGGCAGAGTCGCTCGGGTCGGCGCTGCACTTGTAGGAAGGCCCGCCGGCATCTTTACCAACTTCCATCGTGAAAGCATAGTCTTTGATCCTCGGCTTTTCAGCACTAAAGCGAGAATCGAGGAAACCTCCGGCGGCCAACTCGGCGAAAGTTCCGTAGGCGCCGCTATTGGCAGTGGCGTACGACTGTTGGGCCAGGGCAATGGTGTGCAATGTCCCGGTTACCGCGGTCTCATCGGCGACGGCCACGGTCTTCTCCAATCCGGAAGAATATGATTGACAGGATAGCGTGGTGAGCAAGCAAAGAATCGTCAACGCCAGCGTCGTTAATCTAAACATGGGTGGGTGCTCCTCGTTTGTGACCAAGATTCAGCTCGGGGTTAACTAACCTCCCGGTAACGAAAGCAATTTGAATTGTGATCGTTGACCATGCCCACTGCCTGCATAAAGGAGTAGCAGATAGTTGACCCAACAAACTTGAAACCACGCTGCGCCAGATCTTTACTCATCGCATCTGACTCGAGCGTCTTGGTGGGAACGGGCTGGCCACGCTTTCTCCGCTTCGGAACATTGTCTACAAACTGCCAGATGTAGGCATCGAAACTACCGAACTCTTTGCGCGTCGCGAGAAATGATTTCGCATTCTGGATTGTGGCCGCAATCTTCAACCGGTTTCGGATGATACCAGCGTTTTGCAACAACTGTTCACGTTTTCTATCGTCGTAACGCGAGACCTTCACCGGATCGAAATTGCTGAACGCAGCGCGATAACCCTCTCGCTTGTGCAAAATAATTTCCCAACTCAAGCCAGCCTGCGCGCCTTCCAGAATTAGAAACTCGAAAAGTTCGCGATCATCGTGAACTGGCACGCCCCATTCATTGTCGTGGTAAGCAATTGACAGATCAGTCCGGGGCCAGTCGCAGCGTTTGATCATGCGCGTAGTTTAGCAGACGGACCTGAAAGATACGGAGATGGAAAGACACGAGGGACCCGGAGATGAATACACGGTGACACGGAGATGGAGAGACAGGGGGACATTGACGGAAGTTGATCTCGGCGTTTCCGTGTCCCCGCGACTCCTTCTCTCCGCCTCTCATTTCTTCTGATCGAGTCTGCCGGTTAAGCTTGCAACCACCGTCACCAGTTCGTTGGCCTCGACAGGTTTTGGCACGTGCGTGTTGAAGCCCGCCATGATCGCTTGCATCCGATCCTGAACGCGGGCATAGGCGGTCAGGGCCACTGCCGGCAGCCGTCGGTCCGTGCCTTGTTCACTTTGTCGCACGCGCCTGATGAGTTCATAGCCGTCAATCTTCGGCATGCCAATGTCGCTAATTAACAGATCGATGTTGTCCCGCTCGAGCGCGGCCAATGCCGCTTCGGCGTTAGTAACTGCTGTCGTTTTTGCGCCGTGTTGGGCCAGTTCTACCGTAATCAGGTCGAGCGCATCCGCTTCATCGTCGACGATTAGGATGTGCAGGTTCTCCAGGCTTGTACGATCAGAGCCTCGCTGGGCAAACGCGGAATCCGCTGTTACCAAGGTTTGGTTGAGCAACTCACCGCTTGGCAGGGGCAGACGAATCGTAAAGATAGCGCCGCTGCTATCCTCGCGATTTTCAACACTGATGGTGCCGCCATGTAATTCAACCAAATGACGGACGATAGCCAGACCCAGACCGAGTCCGCCATGCAGTCGGGTGATCGATCCGTCAGCTTGCCGAAAACGTTCAAAAACGTGCGGTAAAAACTCTGTTTCTATTCCGGGCCCGCTGTCTTTTACCTGAATCACTACATGCGTTGAGGTTTGGTTGACCGAGATTTCCACTCGGCCGCCGTTCGGTGTGAACTTCGCTGCGTTTGAAAGCACGTTCCAAACAACTTGTTGCAACCTGTCTGGATCTGCGGAGATCATTCTGAGACCGGTGTCGATAATGGTCTCGATTTTTATCTCCTTCGCTTCCATCGCCGGACGCACAGCATCAAGTGCCGCATCGATCACTACGACCAGGTCGACCGGGCTGAGATTCAATTGCAACTTGCCGGTGATCACTCTTGAGACGTCGAGGATGTCTTCGATGATTTGTTTCTGGGCCCAGGCGTTTCGTTCAATCACTTCCATCGCATGTTTGGCACTTTCGCGATCGAGCCGTCCCGAAGTAAGCATGCGCGCCCAGCCGATAACTGCGTTCAAGGGCGTACGCAGTTCATGAGAGAGCGTCGCCAGGAATTCGTCTTTCAGTCGATTAGCTTTTTCAGCATCGCTGAGCGCGGCGCGCTCACGCTGGAACAAGTCAGCGCGTTCCTTCTCGGCGCGCTTACGCTTGGTAAACTGTCCAATCTGGCCACCAACCGCGAGGGCTAAATTCATCAACTCGTCATCCTGTTCACGAATCTCCGGACTGAAAAACTCAATCACACCCCAAACCTCGTCGCCCGACAGGATGGGGAAGCCAAACGCGCCGCGCAGTCCTTCACGCACGGCAATGGGAGCGCGCGGAAAATTTGGATCGGCGACGACGTTGTCGACCCAGCAAGGAAACGTCGTCTCCCAAATTCGGCCGGGCAGGCCGACGCCTTTTTCAAACGTATGGTTCCTTGAAAACTCGTCAAATTCGGGCGTCAATCGCATGCTTGGGTGGCAAAGATCGAGGCAGCGGAGAACTCCTTCCGCCGGATCGACTTGCCAGAGCACGCCAACATCCCAATCCAGTGCATCGCACGCCGCGTGCAAAATTTTCTGCGTGCTCTCGGCGATCTCCAGCGACTCCGAAAGGATTTTGGTTACGGCATATTGCAGAGCCAGCCGCCCCTGGGTCCGCTTGCGCTCGGTGATGTCGCGAGTAAAGCACCGGCTGTGAACGTACTTGCCGTCTTCCCAATAACCGTTTGAGTCAAAGCGTACATGCTTGAAGTGTCCGTCCTTGCAGCGCAAGCGCGCCTCATAGTTCTCGAGCACTTCGCCACTCTGTAAGCGCTGCAAAATGTCGTCGCTAACCGACGGGTCAGTATGAAACTCGGCAATGTTGTGCCCAACATACTCATCGCGTGTGTAGCCAAGCATGTCGAGTTCCGACTGGTTGACGCGCAACACCGTGCCGTTAGCCGAAACCCAGTGCAGACCAATCGCTGCGTTGTCAAAAAAATCGGTTAACTCCGCTTCGCTTCGTTGCAGCGCCTGTTCCCACTCTTTGCGTTCCGTGATGTCATGCTTGATGCCGACGTAACAAAGCGGCTCGCCCGCTTCGTCGCGCATTGTGAAAGCGGTCAGTTCAATTTGTTTTATTTCGCCTGCTTTCGTTCGGCTTGAGACGTCGCCGCGAAATTCGCCGGTTTCCTGAAGTTGCCGCGCAATTTCTCCAAACAGTTTGTCGCCGAGATGGATCGCGGGAGTTTGGTTGGCAATTTCGTCGTCGCTGTAACCCAGCAACTGCGCGTGCGCGGCATTCTGTTCGAGGTAAAAGCCCTGGAGGTCGATGATTGCGATCGGTTCCTTGGAAAAACTGAAGATTGCGCGATACAGATCGGAGCGCAATTCACCCCCGGTGTTGGGGCGACCGTTGTTTCCCACTGGATTGGCTTCGCTGGACATACTTCCAAATTGAGTTTTGGGGAACTCAGAGGGGGCGTTTGGGGAACTACAGGGAGCTTGATGATAGCACGACAGGAAGCGGGAGGCAGGGGCAGGCGCAGGCGAGCGCAGGAGCAGGCGGAGACTATGCTACTTATGAACTCTTTGCATTGCTCCCTGCCCTTGCCTCCTGCTCCTGCTCCGACAATTGACTTGGGCCTGTTTTGGATGTAAAAGCGAAGAGAACTTCATTCACAAATCCAACCCGAAAAGCCCCGCTCGCAGTGAGTGAAACGGGGTTACTCTTTATCGATGGAAGGAGATCGAAATGGCTTTACGTTTAGGTGATATTGCTCCCGATTTCACGGCGGAAACTACTGATGGCCCAATCCGTTTTCACGAATGGATTGGCGACAGCTGGGCAGTGCTCTTTTCACATCCCAAAGATTTCACGCCAGTTTGCACTACCGAACTCGGTTACGTGGCGAAATCCAAACCGGAGTTTGACGCACGCGGTGTCAAGGTCATTGGCCTTAGCGTTGACAAAACTGACTCCCACAGTCGTTGGGCCGAAGACATCAAAGAGACCCAGGGCACGGCGCTCAACTTTCCCGTGATTGCCGACCCCGATCACAAGATTGCCGAACTCTACGACATGATTCATCCGGAAGTCAGCGACATCTTCACTGTCCGTTCAGTTTTCGTGATTGGCCCGGACAAGAAGGTCAAACTGATGATCACTTATCCGGCAAGCACCGGCCGCAACTTCGACGAGATCCTGCGCGTGATCGACTCGCTGCAGTTAACCGCTAAGTACAGCGTGGCAACGCCGGTCAATTGGAAAGATGGCGACGACGTGATCATCGTGCCGTCGTTGTCTGATGAGGACGCGAAAGCAAAATTTCCTGGCGGCTGGAAAACAGTGAAGCCGTACCTGCGAATCACGGCGCAGCCAAACAAGAAGTCAGATACAACGGACACCGTTGCGAAGAGCGCATCATAGGTAGACTCCGCTTTTATCTCCCTCTCCCCTTGGGAGAGGGTGGGAGAGGGCCTGACCGGCGCTAACACCCTTCCCCTCATTCCCTTCCCAAAGGGAAGGGGAGGATACAAACAAAAGAGCAACCATAGTGTTTACTGGCAAAAACACCTGAGGCGCAGGGTCGTGAACAACCCTGCGCTTTTTGTTTACCACTATGAAAAAAGCAATTCTGTTCATCCTTGGAGCGATCCTCTTCATTAGTGCGGAAGTCTCTGTCGTCGGACAAAAGTTTCGCAAGCCAATGTCACCAATGCGCCTCGTTAGTGATCTTTACGCGCACCAAAAGAAGGGAAATCCCTTTTTTCAAAGAAAAAGTCGGGCTCTCGTCGATCGTTATTTTGACAAGTCGCTAGGCGATCTAATTTGGAAGGACGCGAAACGTTCCGGCGACGAAGTAGGAGCACTGGACGGCGATCCGTTATTCAACGCTCAGGACATGAAGATTAAGAGGCTTATCGTCCACAGCGGGGTTTTGTCTTACGAGGGGCCGGTTAAGAACGACAAGACGCCGCCGAACCACGCAACCGTTGATGTGGACTTTTATAACTTTCGCGAGATACACAAAATCACTTTTGAACTAGTTCGCACCCGCGTCGGTTGGCGTATTCACGACATTCATTATGACGATGGCTCGCAGCTGAGTACGATCCTGAAGGGTTAAGAGATTTGGCCGCGGATGAACGCGGATCGACGCGAATCAGAAAGGCATTTATCAGCCATGAGAACTCATTCGCGTTGCCGAATCCGCGAACATCCGCGGCAAAATTTTTCTGATAACCAACAACGGGAGGAAACGAATGCGACAAGTTGTCACTACCGCTAACGGCGGTGTGGAAGTACTGAAGGTCCAGGAAGCGCCTGATCCACAGCCGAAGAAAAATCAGGTAGTCATCCAGGTCAAGGCTGCCGGACTGAACTTCGCAGACATCATGGCGCGTCAGGGTTTGTATCCCGACGGACCGAAGAAGCCTTGCGTGATGGGTTACGAAGTCGCCGGCGTGATCGAGGCGGTGGGTGAAGGTGGCGATCAATCCCTGCTCGGTAAACCAGTCGTAGCGATGACACGTTTTAATGGTCAAGCAGAAAAGGTCGTTGTTTCCGGACATCAGTTTTTTGAGAAGCCCGAGTCAATTAGTTTTGAACAGGCGGCGGCGATTCCCGTCAACTATCTGACGGCTTACGCGTTGCTTTACGTGATGGGATCGCTTCATGAAGGCGAGTCAGTTTTGATTCACAACGCGGGTGGCGGCGTCGGTTTGGCGGCGATAGATATCGCGAGAAAAATCGGCGCGGTCAGTTACGGCACGGCGAGTCCTGGTAAACATGAATTTCTACGACAACGCGGACTCGATCACCCGATCGACTATCGCAACCAGGATTGGTTGCCGGCCTTAAAGGAACTCACGAATGGACGCGGTGTGGATCTGGTGATCGATCCGATTGGCGGGTCACACTGGAAAAAGAGTTACGCTGCGCTGCGT
This sequence comes from Pyrinomonadaceae bacterium, assembly GCA_035472495.1. Taxonomy (GTDB): domain Bacteria; phylum Acidobacteriota; class Blastocatellia; order Pyrinomonadales; family Pyrinomonadaceae; genus PSRF01. Next base: position 20,501 of record DATIPD010000017.1, read on the forward strand.
CACACGGGACGGCTGGGAATGTTTGGAGTTTCCTCAGCCTCAGCGAATGGTTTGAAGGGGAAGCTCAAGCTTTTGAAAGCGGCGGCGCAGATGCCGAAGTTTCATCCCCTGGGATTGCTGAACAAAAACCGCGGCGTGTTTGGAATGAATCTTGGCCACATGTGGCATGAACCAGAGAAGGTGGCGAACTGGGTCATCGCAATCATGACTGGTGTGCACGAAGGCTGGGTGCGACCACACGTCGACAAAGCGTTCCCGTTTGCACAAGCCGGGGACGCGCACAACTACATGGAGCAGAGAAAGAATATTGGCAAGGTGGTGCTGGTTCCATGAGCGTTTGCTGAAGAATCATGCATTTCGAGAGGCATTCTTGTTAACAAGGAATTTGGCAACTCGCTGAAGCTCGGGGTAAGGAAGGCGGGCTTGCTCCGCTTCTTAGATGGGATTCCTTTATCGCAAATTGAGATAGGAAGTTATCAAAGCGATTTAAGGAGCGAGGCTCTGAGTCATGACAAGAAGAGAAAAAAACGGGGGCAAGTCCACCTCTCTCACCCCGAGCTCTACTATTTTGAGTAGAGCCATCTCAGTTTGAACGACTTCAGCGAAACCGTGGTATCCGATACTTCCGTCGTTTTGCTCTCAGCCCTCCGACCGTCGTTTTGCGAGGAAGAATGAAATGAGTGTTGAGTAAATCAAACCAAAGATTAACGAACCAATAAACAACCCGGCATACATCATCGCCGCAATTTGCCAGAGTGGTCGATTCGTAGGTCCGGCGTCAGCCAGCAGTAGTTTTGGACCCGCTACCAAAAACTCGATAAAGAAAAAAAGACAAGTGCCAATTGCGTAAACACACGCGATGCCCACGCCCGTCTTCACCCCGTCCTTAAAACTCAATTGCCCACCGGCTTCCGCTTTCCGGCGAATGATGCCGAGAAAAATCGCGCAAATCGCGACGACGTTGTAAACGATTCCTCCGAGCATGCTCGCCTTCGAGTCTGGACCAGCTCCTATGATGAGACGAACGACGATGATCCAGACGGCGAAGACAACTGTTACCGGCAGGCCGTACTTGAGGGCTATTTTCATTTGAGTCTCACTTCGTCGGTTGGTGAAACGCGGTCAATTGGTTTCATTCCGGCTGGTCAGCAATCAGCAGTACATCGTTTGCCACTGACCCGCGCGTCACGGCCACAGACTTGCCGTCTTTCGAAATGTTGAAACCGAATATTAGATCTGACTTGAAGTTCGTCAACTGTTTCGGCGTCCCACCGTCGATCGACTGGCTCCAAATATTTGAGACTCCGTTCTGTCTTACTGAATACAAAACTGCGCGACCATCCGCACTCCAACGGTAAGCGCCGTCCTGTGGCGGGGTATCAAAAGTCTTCAACACTTGTCCCGTGGCAAAGTCGAGGATGCCGAGCTTAAACGGACTTAGTCCTTGTTCACGATAACGGCAAGCAATCAATTTCCCGTCCGGCGAGATTGCGCCTTGCGACACTAACTTGTCAGTGATTTGAACTACTGCGCCACCTTCGATACTGACTTTCGATAATCCCAGGTCGTTGATGTCCTGGAAAATAACCCACTGGCCGTCGGGCGAAATCTCAGGATTTACTTCCGCAATGCCATTAGTGAGTTGTTTCAGATTGTTGCCCTCAGTATCGATTCGCCAGATGTGCGGTGCGCCCGTGCGCGTTGATAAGAAGACGATCCAACGACCATCCGCGGACACTGCGGGTTGGACATTGACGGCAGCGTTCGAGGTGAGCTGTCGCGGATTGCTGCCATCGGAATTAACCACGAAGAGATCCGCGGTGCCGGTCGCGGTGACTGAGTAAACAATTCGGCCGTCTGGTAGCAAGGCAATGCCGCCGCCACCTTCATTGGTTCCCGACGTGAGTTTTTGTCCGCTGTCGGCGTTGGCCAGCGGCGCGAACCAAACACTTGAACTCACCTTCCGTTGCACCGTCGCCAGCTTAGTGCCGTCGCCGCTGAGACTGGCGCCGTTGTAGTTATTCAGATCATTCGTAACTTTTTCTACAGTGCCACCGGGAACGGTCACATACCAGATTTGACTGGAACCTGCCTGGAGTTCCTGGGCCGAAACCAACAAGCCGGCGCCGTGTGGCGCCCAGGCGACTTGCTGCACAAACCCCCAACGTTGCGGCGTGACGTCCTGTTCCGTTCCTGACATCGCATTGACTAACACGATCGCTGATCGGTCGATGCCGTTCTCGGGCCCGGCAACTGGACAGGCAATGCTTTCGCCTTCAGGAGCCCAGGCCGGTCCCAGTCCATTACCAACCCCAAAGCGTTTTGGTCTCGCCCGCGAGGCGACTTTCCGCGGTGACGAACCATCGCTGTTTGCGATCATCAACGTGGTTTCGCCCGACTGCGGAAAATTTCGGATCCAGGCGAACTGTTTACCGTCCGGAGAAAAAGTGAGCGGCGTATCCACGTCTTCCATGATCTTTTGCGGTTGACCACCGAGCACCGGAATTTGGTAGGCGACACCCAGCGGGTTGTTCCCGTCGTACACGACGTAATAAACGTAGTTGCCATCTGGCGAGAACGTTAAGCCGATGAAGCGGAGTGGCCCCGGCGCCACAATCTGGACGTTGCTCGACGTGGCAACCTGTCTTACCCAGAGACTCGTGAGCGTGCCATCGCTAACCGCGTGAACGACGTATTTGCCGTCAGGTGACATCGCCGCGAGGATCGCCTTTCCAGTACTGGTCAATTGCGAGAGCTTGACCTTGCGAAAGGTGTGCGCCGTTCCGCCACGCCGGCTCAACCAAAACGCAACGCCGCCGGCGAGCAAGCCGAGCAAGACCACCACTGCGATCCCCATGGCCAGCTTGTGACGGCCCATCGACTTAACGAGGTATTCAGCACTTGAAACAGTGGGCGCGCCCACCGGAGCCGTCCTTTGATCCAGCGGAAATGCGCTAACGGTGGCGGCGCCACCGATCGTACTGCCCAGCGTTGTTTGGGGTCTGGCGCTCGCCATGTCCGGCGCGATGGACCGCTCGATTTCAGCCGAAGCATCGAGACGCTGCTTCAGCCGCCGCAAATCCGTGAGCATTTCGCGCGCTGTTTGATAACGGTCGTCGCGGTTCCGGGTAAGCGCTTTGGTGATGATCCACTCCAGGGCTTCAGGCGCTTCGGAAATGTAACGGGCAAGGGGCGGCGGATCTTTCTCGAGTATGGCGACGATTACGTGACTCGGTGTCGGACCCTGGAACGGGAGGCTGCCGGTGACCATCTCGTAAAGCAAAACTCCCAAACTCCAGATGTCGGTACGCGCATCAACCGTGTGTCCGCTGGCCTGCTCCGGAGACATGTAATTGACGGTGCCCATCACCGCGCCGGGACTGGTGTTTACCATGGCGCGCGTTGGCGCTTCGGTATCAGTCGTCGCCGGCTTTTCTGTAAGTTTGGCTAAACCGAAATCGAGCACCTTCACGTATCCGTCGCGTCGCAGGATGATGTTCTCAGGTTTAATGTCACGGTGTGCAATTCCGGCGGCCTGCGAAGCGGCGATTGCCGACGCGAGCTGAATCGCGATTTCGAGAGCGTCGTGGAGTTTCACGCCGGCGCCGGGAAATTCGCCTGACGAAGCGCTTCCGCGTGACAAATGCTGACGCAGGGTTTCACCCTCGACATATTCCATCGCAATGAAACGCGTGGCGTCGACCTGTCCAATTTCGTAGATGGTCAGAATGTTTGGATGGTTAAGACCGGAAGCTGAGTAAGCCTCTTGCTCGAATCGTCTGAGGCGGTCTTCATCCTGAGTGAAATTCGGCGGCAACAATTTCAGCGCAACCGGCCGGCGCATCTGGCTGTCGTGCGCCAGGTAAACTTCACCCATGCCGCCCGCGCCGATTAGCGAACGGATTTCGTAGCGCCCGAGGGTTGTGCCGGCAATGATTGACATTAGAAAAGTCTGAGCTTAGAGCTTTGTTCTTTGAACTTTGAATTTAGTTCTCTGGGCTTAGAGTTTCTCGCTATCAACAGCGTGGCACAAAGTTCCAGGCACAAAGTACTAAGTTCAAAGTACAAAGTTCTAAACAGTATTACGGAGCGAAATCCATTGTAGTTGCGTCAAACAGACTCGCCAAGGGAGGCTTTAGTGTTGTTCAGTGGTTCTTGGTTCGTGTCTGTTCGTGGATCAATTGCTTAGATCGAGCCAAAAAGAGAAATCCACGAAAAAACACTAAACCAAAACCCAAACTACACGAAAGTATCCGAAGTTTTATTGAGTCAAGTATCTTATTGCCGCTAAAACGGGGTTAACATACATAACGAATCACAGAGGCGTCGAAGACGCCTATAGAGGGTAGCCAGAGGTGAAACCTCTGGATCAAGTGGCAGTTAATTCGATCACGCGCTGAAGGTGCGTGCAGACTCTGAGCGCATCTTCGA
>DATIPD010000018.1:0-190033 GCA_035472495.1 Pyrinomonadaceae bacterium
TCTTTAATTGCGCGTCGAAGATGCGCTCAGAGTCTGCACGCACCTTCAGCGCGTGATCGAATTAACTGCCACTTGATCCAGCGGTTTCACCTCTGGCTACCCTCTATAGGCGTCTTCGACGCCTCTGTGATTCGTTATGTATGTTAATTCCGTTTAAACAGTTTCTGTAAGTAACATTAGGCATCGCGTCACGGGGCTGAAGCCCCCGGTGTTAATGAGAATGACTCAAATAAAGTGCCTCCCCTCCGCTGTTACAAAACGCCTTGCAACTACCTGTTTTGACGTGATCATGGGTAACCATTGCTTTTCCTGTCGCTGCCCGTAAAGATACTGCCGCTCTCTCAACAATCCAGAATGTCGCGTCCCGCTTTGCGCGTCTTCACTAGAAAAGAAGGGACGATATGAAAAAAACACTTTCACTTATCCTGTCGTTGCTATTCGTGTGCGCAATCACGGTAGCAGCTCAAAACTCCAACAACTCAACCAGTGTCAAAAGTTCAAACACTGCCACAAAACGGAAACCGATCTTTCGCGCCAGCAAAGATCAGATCATGCAGGCGCAGAAGATTTTGAAGGATCGTGGCTTTTACGCTGGTGAACAAACCGGCAAGCTCAATGACGACACGCGGGCTGGCCTGAAGAAATACCAGGAAGCCGAAAGCATTAAGGTGACGGGAACGCTAAACAAACTCACGCTGGAAAAAATGGGTGTCGAGTTAACCGAAAAGCAAAAGGCGATGTGAAACGGGAACTTGAATGAGTGAGGGAAGGCTTGTGGTTCACAAAGCAAGCCGACTGGAAGCGCGGGCGCGGCATCTTGCCCGCGTTTCCTTTTGTATTGGAACTTTTCTCCCTCCCCTCCTTTGGGAGGGGAATCAAAAATCAGCTTAGGAGTTTTTCGACGACTGCGTAGCTAGCTTCGAGCGCTTCGGCGAGTTTTTCTGGCTGTGCGCCACCGCCTTCGGCCATGTCGGCTTTGCCGCCGCCACGCCCGCCGACAATCGGTGCGAGTTCCTTGATTACTTTGCCGGCGGGAACGCGTCCGGTTAGATCATCCGAGGTGCGCACAATCAGCGAAACTTTTCCCTCACTGCTGCGCCCCAGAACTACCACACCTGATTTGATGCGTGCGAGAAACGTGTCAGAAAGCTGACGCATGCCGTTGGAATCGAGTTCGCTCGCTTCGCGGACGAGCACTTTGACGCCGGCGACTTCACGCGCCTCATCACCATTTGACGAGGCGCCACCGATTGCGCCGGTCGCGATTCTCATGCGCAGTTCATCCGCTTCGCGGCGCGCCTTCTTCAGCTCTTCCTGCAACTTTCCAATGACGTCTGGCAGTTCTGCGCGTGACGCGCGCAGGTCGCCAGAAACTTTATCGATGATCGCTTCGCTCTCGCGGAAGCGTTCGAACGCGTCGACACCGGTGACCGCTCTAATTCTCCGCACGCCGGCAGCGATCGATTCGTCGCTCGTGATCTTGAAGAGCCCGATATCGCCGGTGGCGCGCACGTGCGTGCCGCCGCAAAGTTCTTTCGAGAAAATATCCTCGGCCCCGTTGATCGAAAGCACGCGCACCTTCTCGCCATACTTCTCGCCAAACAAAGCCATGGCGCCGGAACGCATTGCATCTTCGATCGCCATCTCGTTCGTTTGCACTGGCTCGTTGCGGAGTATGTGATAGTTGACGAGGTTCTCGATCTCTTCGATCTCAGTCTTCGTGAGCGGCTGATAATGCGAGAAATCGAAACGCAAATAGGTCGGTGCTACTACTGAGCCCGCTTGCTTCACGTGCGTGCCGAGGACTTCGCGCAGCGCAGCGTGCATTAAGTGCGTCGCCGTGTGATTGCGGCGGGTAGCGTCGCGCTTCTCGACGTCAACTTCAGCGGTGACAACGTCGCCAACTTTGAGCGTGCCTTTTTCTACCTTGACCTTATGAACGATCAGACCCTGGGCTGGTGAATAAGTGTCGACTACTGAGGCTAGGAAATCTGTTGAGCGGGTCAGCTTGCCGACGTCTCCCACCTGCCCACCGCTCTCCGCATAAAACGGCGTCTGATCGAGAAGAACTTCGCCTTCTTCACCTTCACTCAATGACGGAACTTCACCGCCGTTGACTAACCCAACGACTCGCGAATTCTCAACTCGCGTAGCTTCGTAGCCTTTGAACTCAGAGCGACCAACACGGCCGGCAACTTCGCCGTGAGTGGGAGTACCTTTAGTCTTGCTTTCTGCTTTTGTCGCCTGGCCGGTTTCCTGAAGTTCTCGCAAGGCATGATCGAAAAGTTCGTTGAACTGCTCTTCCTCGACGGTAAACCCGCGCTCTTCGAGCCCGACGCGAATGAGATCTCGTGGCGTTCCAAAGGTGTCATACAGACGCGCCAATGATTTGTATTCCGGCATGGCGGCCCGGCCGGATCCAAAAGTCTCGTTTAGTTTGTTGAGACCCACAGTTAACGTTGCGCTAAAGCGTTCTTCCTCGAGCGTCACCATCTTCCGGATAAAATCGCGCTGAGCCTCAAGCTCCGGATACGCCCGGCCCATTACTTCTACTACGAAGTCAGTCACCTGATGAAAGAACGTTTTCTGAAAGCCCAGCGTGTGTCGTCCCTGATAGATCGCGCGGCGCATGATCTTGCGCAGCACGTAACTGCGACCTTCATTGCCCGGTAAAATGGCGTCGGCGATCAGGAACGCGGTGGCGCGCGCGTGGTCTGCGATCACACGCATCGCGAACCCTGCCTGCGTTTCCGGTTGATATTCCGTGCCAGACAGTTCAGCAGTGAAATCAATCATCGGCCGCAGCAGGTCGGTTTCGTAGTTTGACAGTTTGCCTTGCAATACAACTGCGAGACGCTCCAAACCCATTCCGGTATCAACGGACGGAGCGGGCAATGGCGTCAGCTGATACTTCCCCGGCTCGATTTCGCTGCGATCGAACTGCATGAACACGAGGTTCCAGATCTCGGTGATCGTGTCGCCCGGCCCGTTGACATTAGCAGCGCAGTTCTCAGCGTCACTTGCATCCGGACCCATGTAGTAATGAACTTCGCTGCACGGACCGCACGGCCCAGTCTCGCCCATCTGCCAGAAATTATCTTTGCGACCAAAACGCAGAATGCGTTCACGAGACGCGCCAACTTGTTCCCAGAACTTTTCCGCGTCTTCGTCGGGACCAACTTCGGCGTCACCTTCGAAAATCGAAAACCACATGCGGGCCGGATCGAGCTTGTACTCATTCACGAGCAAGTCCCAGGCAAGCCTGACCGCCTCTTCCTTGAAATAGTCGCCGAAGGAAAAATTGCCGAGCATCTCAAAAAACGTTTGATGCCGCGCGGTCTTGCCGACCTCGTCAAGGTCGTTGTGTTTGCCGCCGGCGCGGACGCACTTCTGCGACGAGCAGGCGCGTACGTACTCGCGTTTCTCAACCCCGAGAAAGACATCTTTGAATTGGTTCATGCCGGCGTTGGTGAACAGCAACGTCGGATCGTTGGCGGGCAAAAGCGGCGACGAACGCACACGTGTATGGCCGTGCCGCTCGAAGTACTTCAGAAAAGTCTCGCGAATTTCGTTTCCTTGCATTTGTCGAAGTTTAGCACGCAGTTTCGAGTGACTGAAATTGAGGATTAATTGGCCGCGGATGAACGCGGATAAGCGCTAATCAGAAAATGGAAAATGGGGCGACCATCAGTCGTTAACAGTGCAGCGGAAGTTTTAGTCGGATCCATAAACTGATGGGCAGCCTCTGATCCGCTGTTCTCTGTGTTAATCCGCGGCCAAGCTTTCTTCGGCTGTCTCATCCAGGTCGGCGCGAGAAACCGCGCGCACGCGGTCGCTCACCAGCTCAAATGCGAAGCCCTGGCGCAGGAGATAGTCGAACAGGCTTTTGGCTTCGGCGCGCGTTTTCGGCCGGCCACGAACGCGAATGCGTTTTTCGATTGCCTGATTGATCAACTCCTCTTCGGGAGTTTCATTGAAGACTTGGTCAAGAACTTCATCGGCGACTTTGCGGTCCACTTTTTTCAGGGTCAAACTTTGCTTTAGACGACGACGGCCGATAGGTTGTTGGCGCAACTTCGACGAGGCGTAGCCAAGCGCGTAACGCTCGTCGTCGAGATAGCCGTATTCGCGCAAACGCTCAATCACCGTTTCCACGACCGCTTTGGGGGACCTTTCCAAAAGTCGTTCGCGCAGCTCGGCGATCGAGCGTGATTTGGCGGCGAGCAGTTTCGCCGCGCGTTGAAAAGCGCGGGCGCGTTGCTCGTCAGGGGTCAGACGCGAAGTTTTCGCAGTCTCATCGTTAGATTTCACGCGCCTGCGTCTCATGGTAAATATTTAAGCACAAAAGCGGGGCAAGCCCGCCTTCCTCACCCAGAGCTGACTCAAGTTGATGCGTGCAATGGTGCAAATTTCCTTCTCACCTCTTCCCCTTTTTCCCTGTTCCCCTGTCTAATGAATTCCATGGATGGAGTTTTAGTTATCGACAAGCCGGTAGGCATGACTTCGCACGACGTAGTTGACGACGTCAGGCGTATCTTGCGCGTACGTCGTGTGGGCCACACTGGAACACTCGATCCATTCGCGACAGGCGTGTTAGTGATCCTCGTCGGTCGTGCGACGCGACTGGCGCAGTTTCTAACTGATCACGAAAAAGAATATGAGGCAGTCATTCGACTCGGTTTCGCGACGGACACCGGAGACAAAACAGGAAACCGCATCGACGTGGCGGACGCGAAACCCGGGCCCTGGACTGCGTCAGAAATTGAAGAAGCGCTCGGAACTTTGCGAGGCAAAATCGATCAGGTCCCGCCGATGTACTCAGCGAAGAAACAAGGAGGCCGCAAACTTTACGAGTTGGCGCGGCGCGGCGAGGAAGTTGAGCGCAAGCCCGTGCCGCTTTGTGTGTATGAGTTTTCTGCTATGAAGCCAGACGGCGAATTACTGAAGGACAGTTTTGACGGCACGTTTGATCTGAAGGTGAAGGTTGTTTGCTCTTCCGGCACTTACGTCAGGACTTTGGCGGAAGATTTTGGTAAAAGACTACACGTCGGCGCGCACCTTACAGAATTACGTCGCACTCGTGCCGGCGACTTTCGCATTGAAGACGCGCAGCCTCTGGAGCAATTCAAATCGTTCGTGGCTGAAGAAGCAATCGGGAAAATTTTGCTACGGGCCGATGATGCGCTGACTCGATTTCCGTCGATTGATCTCAATGGCGAAGATAAACGGCGCGTGCAAAACGGCATGTCAGTAAAAATTTCCGAGTCGTCCTGGGGCAACGGCGAGCGCGTTAGAATGCGAGACGAGCAGGGTAATCTGATGGCGATTGGCACATTTGATTCTGCGACCCACTCACTGCATCCGGGCGTCGTAATCGCGCGGGAAGATTAATGAAAAAACAGTACTGGTTAGGAGGGTTGTCTGCAGTTGCTGCGGGAGTCGCGCTGAAGCTTTTGACGCGTCCCAAAGACGTCGACTGGGAGAGCCATCGGGATCTCGTTTTCCACGCCGACTACTCGCGTTTCGTTGATGTTGACGGCGTGCGTGTGCACTACCAGGAGGCTGGCGATCCGAACGCGCCGCCGATGATTTTGATTCATGGCTTTGCGTCGTCAAACATGGTTTGGAGCAAAGTGTTTCTCGAACTGGCGCAAAACTTTCGCGTCGTTGCGCCGGACCTTCCTGGCTACGGCTACTCCGCAAAACCGCGACACCTCGACTACACAATTGCGCGTCAGGCCGAGATGATTGTCGGGTTTCTCAAACAGGTTGGCATTGATTGCGCGCACTTTGTCGGCAGTTCTTACGGTGCAGCAGTGGCCACGACAATCGCACTTGACCATCCGGAGTTGGTTGAAAAATTGGTGCTGGTTGGCGCCGTCAACAACAACAAGCCAACGCGCTATTTGCTAATGCGCTTGTTTGGTTCACCGATCATAGGCGACGTTCTCTCGCCGTTACTGGTTGGTTCGCGTCGACTGCTGCGGCTACGCATGAAGCGTGTTTATGATCGGCATGAGTGGGTACTCGACGAGCGTCGTGTCGAAGCGCGACACCTGCCGCTGCGCACCCGTGGCGCACATCGCGCAATCATTCGGACGGTCAGGCGTTGGGACGCGGATCGTGTTTCGCGCGACGCGCACTTGATAACGCAACCGACGTTGTTGTTGTGGGGCGACATGGATCGAGAAGTTCCGCTCAAAGATGGTGAGCGACTGCACCAACATATTCCCAATGCGCGACTGATGGTGTTTCGGGCGTGCGGGCATTTGCCGCATGAGGAGTATCCGGAGACTTTTGTGAAGCTGGTAACGGAGTTTGTGAGCCAATAGCGCTTGAGTTTGTTCATATTTCGCTTATACTGCGCTCGCTCTCCTGTAACCTCAGCACTGACTTGGAAGAGCAAGCGAAGATCCCAGCGTTGCCGGATATGAGAAATCAATCACCTCATTCGACCTCCCTTATGATTCTTGCAGGAGCAATAACATAAAGAGTTAGTGCTTTGACTCCTGAACTCAAACAATTGCATGGAGCGGGTACGCAGCTTAGGAATGAGCTGATCATGTTGGTCGACTCCTGGCCCGCTCTCGGCTACTTCAGAGGGATCAGAAGAAGGCTCAAAGCTGACCATTCGAAATATGAGGATCAAATTGAGAATAAGCTTGATGAGGCTAGACGGTGGTTGAACATTATTCGAGTCAAAGCCCCTCCGACCCTATTTGAAGCTGAATTAAGAAGAATAACAACGAAACTAGAATTCCTATTATTGGTGCCCCGCGCGACAGTCGCCGAGACGCAATCGGCGATTCGTCACTTGATAAACGAGGCATTAGCGATCGTAGCATCTATACCACCCACATCTGCGTCTCCACTTGGGAGCCCGGATCACTATGAATCCCTTCGGGACACAGCTTTTATACTAATGAGAATGGATCCGGATAACTCTGAACTTGAAGATATTTGTAATGCGATAAAGGAGGTGTGCAAATCTTTCGGCATCTCCGCCCTTCGTTCTGATGACGTGGAACATCAAGGAAAGATCACCGATATGATTTTACAATACATCGCGTCATCCGAATTCTTGATAGCAGATCTCAGTGGAGAAAGACCGAACGTTTATTATGAAATCGGTTACTCCCACGCCCTACATAAGCATCCGATTCTGTTCAGGAGAAACGGAGTGAAGCTGCACTTCGATCTCTCTATTCACAATGTTCCGGAATATCGCAACATTTCAGAATTGAAGCGCCTTTTGACGAGACGCTTCGAGGCTTTGCTAACTGACCGCGCTTCCAGATCTGTTTTATTGTAGAGCCTTCTGGATACGTGCCGGCTAGCGGCCTAAAGTGGAGCCACTTACCGCATGGCGATCTCACAACAAATGGCATTTAGGTAATCCGAAATTAGCAAATTGCCACTCAACATTGCTGAAGCTCCAATCGCTTCGCCAGTCCTTCACCGCCCCAGCCCATCACCACGTTGTGGTTCCAACCAAAGAACGGTCGCGCCACGGGCGCCAGAAAGTTCATCCACGCTTTCGTCGTCTCAACTTTCCAATCGTAGCGGACGGTTGTAATGCCGGCGTCGTGCGACAGTTGCCAGAGACCTTGGCCTTGCAACTCGCCAAGCGCGCGACCTTCGATAATCGAGATTGGCTCGACGCGCGTTGTTTCCATTTCAAAAATCAGGCGGTAGGGAAGTCTGCTTTTCCAGGTGTAGCGATGGAGCGCGCCGACGTGATTAGCATCACCGTCCTTCAGTCGTTCGACTTTCTCAACACCGCGCCACCAGGCGGGCCAGTTTTCGGAGTGAAATATCAGGTTCCAGACTTTGTCCTGCGGAGCTGGGAAACGCCAGACGGTGACAAATTCGTAGCCGGCCATAATAGTGGCGGAAGACTAGCCGCGGATTAACGCAGATTCACGCGGATAGGAACAACAATATTCAGCAGAGTTGGTTTTGATCTCTCCTTCGTTGCGGGGTCTGTCTTGCCGATCTGCGTTCATTCGCGTTCATCCGCGGCTAGTTTCTTGGTTTCGTTCATTATTCCATGTTCAGCGCTTTGCCGACGGATGGGTCGCGGCGCACGCGCCAGATTTTGGAATCGAGGTAGTAGTGAATGAGTGCGTAGCCCCAGAGGAATGAAATTCCGAGTTGCATCGCAAGCGACTGCGTTTGTATTCCGGCGTCGCTGTTTTTCAAATTGATGTAGCCGAGAATTTGTCTTGGTCCCTGATAGATCAAGCCAAAGATAATTCCGAAACCGATGTAGTAGAGAAGTCGCCGGCTGATTAGCTCGGCCCCACCATACTTCTGACGCGGTTCAATCGCTCCGGCTTGTGGATCCGAGTACGTCCCGTTCGGAAGACTTTGAAGCTTGGACGTTGGACGTTGGCCATACTTCTTGTTATGAAACCAGATCAGCCGGTGGTATTGCAGGTTGTGGTAGATGGTCAGAATCGCCACGATCGCGATCGGCTTGTGCGGCATCGGCGTCAGCAGGACGATCCAGTGCATCGGAATCGCGGCGGCGAGCAGCAGATACTTGGGAACGTTAAGCGGCTCGCCCTTAATCGCTCGTTGTATTTGGCGACCAAGCCAGCCAAGCGCAAGAACAATCGTGCCGGCCAGCAAAATCATTGCCAGCCCGTTAACGGATGATTGCAGCACTGCCGGCACGCGTTTCATCGCTTCCGGATCGCGGGCGATAAACGCGACGAATGGATAGTTGAACGCGAACAGCAACAACAAACGATCGACTGCATTGTCGACGGGCGCGAGGTCGTTGTTTTTCTTTTTGTAGAGCACCATGAAACCGTAGTGCTGTTTCACGAGATGGTAGTAGGCCCACATCGCAGCTACAAAAAAGAAAACGAAAGCGAGCCCCGCCAAAACCATCAGCGGTCCAACTGCGAAAAAGAGCAATGAGCCCCAGAGCAAACGCGCGCGGTTTTGGCGTTCGCTACGATCGAAGTAGGTGCGTGAGAACGTGCCAAAAACGTGCGGTGCGTCAATCAGGATGGCCCAGAGCGCGGCCATCAGTGCGAGCGGTAACACCCCACTGATATAAAGAACCAGCAACAGGTAACTCGACAAAACTGAACCGATGAGCCAGACAAGATCATCACGCGCACTGATGATCCAGCGTAGCGAGATCGCGCGGGCTTGAACTTTCTCGATTGCTTCAACTGTAGCTGCCATTACTTCTCTTTGAAAACGACCGGCTGCGAGGCTACGATTCTAGCACCGACACAAATCCGGTGTAGAAGGATCAAGGCCAACGAGGCGTGTCGTGGACTGAAAATTACTGGGCTTCTCATTAGCACCGTGGCTTCAGCCCGGTAATCAAGATTCGTGTTGAAGAGGAAACCGTTTAAACGGTTTTCGGTTTTAGTCTCGCTTCTGGGTTCACCGCGCTAAAGCGGCGGTGTTAATCAGAGCGACACCAAGGAACTCAATGTCCAACGAAGAACCTGTCTCTGAGCCGTTCAAGCGAATGTTTCAAGCGCATCCCTGGCATGGTGTGTCGCCGGGAAAAGACGCGCCGAACACAGTTAACGTCTACATCGAAATCGTGCCGACTGATGTAGTGAAGTATGAACTGGACAAGCAGTCGGGCCATCTACACGTTGACCGTCCGCAGCGCTTTTCGTCGATGTGTCCTTCGCTTTACGGCTTCATACCGCAAACTTTTTGTGGTGACGAAGTGGCGAAACTATGCGCCGAGCGCATCGGCGCCGAGGGCATCAAAGGCGATGGCGACCCGATGGACATTTGCGTGTTGACGGAGAAGACGTTTGCGCAGGGAAACTTTTTTCTTCAGGCATTCCCAATCGGCGGACTGCGCATGATCGATGGCGAGCAAGCCGATGACAAGATCATCGCGGTGCTGGACGCGGACCTTGCCTACGGCCACATCAAGGATATCGATGAGTGTGCGAAGGCGCTGGTCGATCGTCTCAAGCATTACTTCCTGAGTTACAAACAGTTTCCCGGTGAAGCTCCCAGGCGCGTTGAGATCGTTGACGTTTATGATCGCGAGGAAGCGCTGGATGTGATCAAACGGAGCTTGCTGGATTATCGGGATAAGTTTTTTTCAACGTCCGAGTGACGAGACACCTTGTATCGTATTCTTCTTGTCGGCTTTTACATGCTTAGCGAATCAACAAAGGCGTCGAAGACGCCTATAGAAGGTCGCCAGAGGTGAAACCTCTGGATCAAATTCTTCCAGACGTTTCACGTCTGGCTACCTTCTTTCCGCCGCTTCACGGCGAAACAATTCCCTACCGAACCATTTCCTGAATTCCACAACTCGGACAGATCAATGCGTTGCGGTCGGTGTCGGTCCAACTTGCTAACGGTAGTTTGGGTTTTGGGGAATCCGGATTACCTGATTGGCGGTTTGATTGTTTGCGCTCAGCCTCAGCCGCGCTGCAGTGTTTACACATCCACCCGTAACCAAGATTGAAGAAGTGGTTGGTTTGGTCCATTGGGCAGAGGTCAGAGATCAGGAGTCAGAAGCCAGAAAACCAGAGGACGATTTCTGACCTCTGCTCTCTGGCTTCTGACCTCTCTAGCTTTACGGTCTACGAATAACTCCGCGACGCGTGTTTGGGCCTTCTGTCAGTTTTACTGGCAGGGTCATCCTCCGCCCGTTCCGGAAGATTTGCAACTGCACTGTGTCACCCACCTGGTGTTTGTCGAGTTGCCGGTAAAGATCATCACTGGTCGCGATCTTCTCTCCGTCCATGCCGATGATGATGTCGCCGATTTCAACGTCGCCGTTTTCCGTTTGAGTAATACCACGTAAGCCGGCATTGGCGGCAGCTTCGCCCGGCGCAACCTGCAAGATGATGACACCGTCAGAAATCGGGAGATCCAGTTGGCCGCGCAGCACGCCCACATCACGCGTGCCGATTCCCAGTTTCGGGCGACGCACTTCGCCGGAGCGAACTAACTCAGGCACGATACGCTTCGCGATGTTTACGGGAACAGCGAAGCCGACGCCCGCTGATGCGCCCGAGGGCGACAGGATCTGAGAGTTGATTCCGATCATGCGTCCGTGCGAATCGAGCAACGGTCCGCCCGAGTTTCCCGGATTGATCGAGGCGTCAGTTTGAATTGCGCCTTCGATGGGCCGGTTATTGCGCGCACGAATGGGACGCTGCAAGCCACTGATCACGCCAGTGGTCAACGTGCGATCCAGGCCAAACGGATTTCCGATTGCCAGTACCTTCTGGCCCACCTCGAGTTTGTCAGAGTCGCCCAGCGGAATGATGGTGAGCGGCTCTCTTGGTTTTTCCGTCAATCTGATGACGGCTAGGTCTGTGTCCGGATCGCCGCCCACCAGGGTGGCCGCGTAATTCTTTTGACCACCAAAACTCACCGCGAGTTTTGTAGCGCCTTCGATGACGTGGTAGTTCGTCAGGATGTTGCCGTCCTGATCGATCACCGAGCCGGAGCCGGTGCCTTCCTGCGGTTCAACAAAACCAAAAAAATCGCGCGCGTAAGAGGTCGAGTGAACGTTAACCACTCCCGGTGAAAGCGTGCGGTAGACCTCGATGTTGTTTTGTTCATCCGTGGCCGTTGCCGGGTCGGTCAAACCCTTCGGCGCAGCCTCAGAAAACGCCGCCGTAGACGGCTGAACCCGGTTGGCGACGCGATCGACGATCGCGATGGCGCCCGCCGCGAAGAATGCTGAAAGGAATGCAACTGCCAGGATCTGTCTTGCTGAAAGTTTATACATGGCTGATTTCTCTCTGAATGTTGGTTAATGAAAAAGTCCTCAAATTTTTCTCAAGTATCTACTCTTGAGATGCGAAGCCCACTGGGCTTAGTTGCGCGAAAGCGGTCTCGTTAGACTCAAATCTAGAACTGTCTGGCCCGTGAGGCAAGTACAGATCGGCCCACACGAGCCCGCCCGAATTCAGCAACTCTAAGAACGCTGGCGCGGCTTCAATGTTTCGTTTTCTGCGACGACTTTTTGGAGGGGTGCGGGTTGACCGGATTCGTTAAAGCTTCGTGTGCCCTCATGTCTGGTTGTTCGTGAGTTTTAGTGGTTTGAGTTCTGGCGCTTAAAAATAATCCACTAAAAAACACGAACAAAACCCGAAACTACAGGAAATATGAATAGGTTGAATTCTGACTAGAGCGGGGATCCTAGGAGAGCGCGGCGACAAAGGCGTGCGGCAGACCGACGAAATATGAAAGCACTGTCACCGGGGCGTGCCAGCCAAGCGCTGAGAATCCAGTAACCAGGTGTACGATCATCAAGGCGAGGTAAACCCCGAGGGCGAGTTTTAGTCCGCGACGGGCGATGGGAAGTTCAGAAAAGCGATAGAGGACGTAAGCCGAAAGAGCACCAATGAGAAGTTTTACCGAAAGGAAAGAGCCTTCGCTGTGGTTGAGCAGCGTCGCCATAATTCCATTGCCTTCGGTCGCCACATTCAGGCGCACCCAAAGAATCGTCAGCTGGGCGTCCAGCCAATTCATCAGGAATAAAAGAAGGGCTTTGGAAAGTGCTCCCACAAGACTCCTTGCGTAACGTTGTTTAACCTGACTCCTTTAACGTCAGAACCTCCGAAACCGAATGGCCTGGAGGTTCTGTCGTTATACGGGAGGAACGAGACTCGTACCGTTGTACTAGCAAGAAACTCGCAATGAGATTCTCGTTCCCGAAATCCTGGACTCAGGAACTCTTGCTCGAGTCGACTGCTACTTCCTGAAATTGTAAGGCGTATTATAGGTGCAGTTTTGCGATGACGGGAAGCGATAAGATTGCAATCTGATGACGACTTCGATTGCGGAAGCCATTTTGACCGGAGCCAATCAGTTACGACGAGCGGGCGTCCCTGAAGCGCGACGTGAAGCTGGGTCACTGCTGTCGCACGTGATCGGGCGGGACCGCGGTTTTCTACTTACGCACGCTGACGACGTTGTCTCTGCTGATCAGTTCGAACTCATGCGCCAAAGCGTGGCGCGTCGCGCTGCCGGCGAGCCGCTGCAGTACATCACCGGGCGCCAGGAATTTTTCGGTCTCGACTTTGAAGTGACGCCCGCAGTCTTGATACCGCGTCCGGAAACTGAACTGCTGGTTGAGATCGGATTAAAGTTACTTGCGGATGCGGGCACCGCGCCGTTCATCTGCGACGTAGGTACGGGATCTGGTTGCCTTGCAATCAGCCTCTTGCATGAGTTGCCGGAGTCGCGCGCAGTCGCGGTTGATGTTTCGCCAGACGCGTTGGCGGTTGCCAGAAGAAATGCGGCGCGGCACTCAATGACCAACCGTCTTGAGTTTGTTGTCTCCGATTGCTTTGCCGCCCTGAATGCGAAGAATTCAGATCAGTCGAATTTCCACCTGATCGTTTCAAATCCTCCTTACGTGGAAGAGCACGCGCTCGCAGATTTACAAAGAGAAGTGCGCGACTTCGAACCACGCATCGCACTGATTGCTGGCCCAGATGGCTTGGAGATAATCCGGCGATTGTTAGTCGATGCCAGAAAATTTGTAAGACCTGAGGGCTTCTTTGTTTTCGAAATTGGCTTCAATCAAAGTGAAAAAGTGCGGACGTTAATCGATCCAAAAATCTGGACACTGGTTGGTTTTTTTGAAGACCTGCAAAGCATACCCAGAGTGGTTGCTTTGCAAAAGCACTCGTAGTAAAAACCATCCGCTCCCCGGCACGAATTTTCCACACTGCGCACGGCCCACGGCGTAGTTGTTGGACTGAAGTAGTCAAACAATTTAGAAGGAGATAAGACGATGACTCGGTTATTAACCCGTAGTGTGTTGCTTGTGGTCATAGTGGGTTTGGCTTGCGCGACGGCGTTTTCACAAAAAGAAAAAACCCAACGCGAATTCGGGTGTGACGACAATTGGCATAGCGACAAGTACGTCAATACTTGTGAGGTGCGAGAGCAAACGCTGCCGGCAGTTGCTGGCACACTCGACGTTGATGGCAGAACAAACGGCGGCATCTCGATCAAAGGATGGGAGCGCAAAGAAATTCTGATGCGGGCGCGAGTGCAAGCGGTCGCGCATTCAGAAGCCGAAGCGAAAGAGATGGCGGGTCAGATCAAGATCGAAACTGGTGGCTCAAAAATATTCGCGACCGGTCCTGAGAAGCAAAACGACAGATGGTGGACCGTCAGTTACGAAATCTTTGTACCGCTGCGTTCAAACCTTTCGCTGAAAACAAACAACGGTGGGATTTCGATTGCGGATGTAAATGGTCGCGTCGACTTCAGCGCGCTGAATGGCGGCGTCAACCTGAAGCATATTGGCGGTTATGTCCACGGCGAAACCACCAACGGTGGTTTGAACATTGAATTGGCCGGTGACCGCTGGGACGGTGAAGCATTAGACGTGAGCACCACGAACGGTGGCGTCAACATGTCGATCCCAGAAAACTATTCGGCGCATCTGGAGACGGGCACGGTCAATGGCCGTGTGAACGTCGACTTTCCAGTGACGGTGCAGGGAGACATTACGCGCGAACTCGCGTTGGATCTCGGTGGCGGCGGCGCGAAAGTCAAAGCCAAGACCGTTAACGGCGGCGTAAGAATTCATCGCGGCAACGGCTCACGAATGTAGTCTATGGGCCAGCAACAGCAGACGCGGCGGGCCCCCCGAGGTTCGCCGCGTTTTGTTTTTGGGGCGGTTTAGTCTCCAGTCGTCAGTCGTCAGTCAACAGTCAAAAGCGACAGTCGACAGTCGTCAGCGGACTGTAGACTAGAGACTGACGACTGGAGACGCTTGACGGCGAACGCCGCTTTAACCTTTCTGCGTTTTCAACTATCTTCATCTCGTGGATAAGTTTCGGATCATCGGCGGCCGGGCCCTGACTGGTCGCGTCGCGATTAGCGGCGCGAAGAATTCTGCCCTGCCGTGTAT
Source organism: Pyrinomonadaceae bacterium (assembly GCA_035472495.1). Classification (GTDB taxonomy): domain Bacteria; phylum Acidobacteriota; class Blastocatellia; order Pyrinomonadales; family Pyrinomonadaceae; genus PSRF01. Next base: position 14,894 of record DATIPD010000018.1, read on the forward strand.
GGCCGCGGCGCTGCTCAGCCCGCAAACCGTCACGCTGCACAATCTTCCTTACGCGCGCGACATCATTACGCAGCGCCGTCTGCTTGAAGACTTGGGCGCAACAGTACTGACTCCCGAATTGCGAACCCACAAAATTTCTGCCAGCCATATCGAACTTTTTGAGGCACCCTACGAATTAGTAAAGACGATGCGCGCGTCGGTGCTCGCTTTAGGACCACTGCTCGCGCGCTTTGGGAAGGCGAAAGTTTCGATGCCCGGAGGCTGCGCCATTGGCACACGGCCGATAGATCTTCACTTGATGGCTTTTGAGAAACTCGGTGCGGAAGTGAAGCTCGAAGCGGGCAACGTCATTGCCAGAGCACCGAAGTCCGGCCGCTTGATTGGCGCTGAGATCAACTTCGACAAGGTTACGGTTACCGGAACAGAGAACGTGATGATGGCAGCCACGCTGGCGCGCGGCGTGACCGTTATTCAAAACGCCGCCTGCGAACCTGAGATTACCGATCTGGCAGATCTGCTAAACAAGATGGGAGCACGCGTTCGTGGCGCGGGAACAAGTCGCATAGAAATCGAAGGGGTCGACGAGCTTGGCAGCGCCGAACACACAATCATTCCCGATCGCATTGAAGCGGGAACGTTCATTGCCGCGGCGGCGATTACCAAAGGCGATCTCGAAATAAAAAACTGTCAGCCGCTGCATCTCGGCGCTGTCATCGAGCAGTTTCGCCAGGTCGGCGTCAGCATTGAGGAACTCAATCCCAGCACGCTGCGCGTGTCGTGTCCCAATCCGCTGGTTGCCAGAGACGCTACTACTGAGCCCTATCCGAAGTTTCCTACTGACATGCAGGCGCAGTACATGGCGCTGATGACGCAAGCAGAAGGACGATCAGTCATCGCCGAAACAGTTTTTGAAAATCGATTCATGCACGCCTCCGAGATGCAACGCATGGGCGCGCGCATTTCTATCGATGGCCACAACGCAACTGTCACAGGCGTCACGCCGTTAACCGGCGCGCCGTTGATTGCTTCAGACTTACGCGCGTCAGCTTCGCTGGTGTTGGCCGGGTTAGTGGCCAGGGGAGAAACGATTATCGATCGCGTTTATCACATCGATCGCGGTTACGAGAAGATCGAACTGAAACTCAGAGCGCTGGGCGCAGACATCGAGCGGATTCGCGAGTCGGTCACGGCGCCGTTGCACCTGAGCGAACCGGGTATCGCGGCGGAAGTGAATTAAGGATTGTGTCCCGGTTTCGTTTGCTTTACGAATACAAGCCACCACTAATTAAGGGGGAGACTACGAAATAGATGGCTGAGGAAAACTGCTTGTTTTGCCGAATACTGGCGAAAGAAATTCCGGCCGAGATTGTTAGCCAGGATGAAAGATCGATTGTCATTCGCGATATCAATCCGCAGGCGCCTACTCACCTGCTGGTCATTCCGCAGGAGCATATCGAATCGCTTGACGACGCGTCACAAAAAGACGAAGCGTTACTGGGTCACCTGTTACGAGTTGCGGCACGCGTAGCTAACGCCGCCGGCCTTGCCGAAGGCGGTTACCGCACCGTGATTAATAACGGGGCGGGGGCGGGCCAGTCAGTTTTTCACCTGCATGTGCATGTGCTTGGCGGACGGCCAATGAACTGGCCGCCAGGGTAAAAACCAGTCCAAAGTCCAACGTCCAAAGTCTGTTTGCTAGAAACTCTCGTTGAACCGGCGTCATTGCGTGGGTAAGCGGACCTTGGACTTTGAACTTTGGACCACGAGGTCACACAATCGAATCGCCGCCGTTACCATGTTGTGATAGTTATGCAGTAGTATCTCCGGCGGCTCCGACGCCCGGCACGCGAAAGGCAATTAGCAAGTCCTGCTAGAACTCCTGTTCACCTTCTCACGGCTGAAAGAATCGCTTAGCAAACCAGGATCTGATGGATTACTCGGCTGCCATTTTTGGCATCGCAATGCTCGCGTTATCTGCGTGGATCGCATACCAGTGGGGAATTAAGCCCGATCGCGAAATGCGGAAGCGTAGAACCGAACAATTGCATGCCCAGATGCGTCGGCAGCGCGACCAAAGAATTGCTAACCGCGTTGAATCCCGGGACAAGTCAGCCAAAGTTACTTCTGCAGCTACACTGCCCCGCCAGAGTCCCGTTTAATCCGACACCCTCAAAACCCTTCGGTAGTGGCTAACGAAACTCAGACACGACCAATCATGCGAAAACTTTGCGTTTTCTCTGAGTCATCTGCTAAAGCTTTGGGCGGATGAGTTTGAAGCCTGGCAAAGAGTCGTTCACTAAACGCGAATGGGAATTGATTCAATCCTTGCGCACGCCCGCGCAGGTCCAACGTTACTTCACTTCGATGCCTTACAACTGGGAGGGAGACGGCGCCAAGCTGCGTTCCTTCAGAGAAGTCGTCAAACGAAATGAAGTCCATTGCCTGGAAGCAGCGGTAGCAGCGGCCGTGATCCTTGAACAACACGGCTATCCGCCTTTGTTACTGGATATCGAATCGTGGGACTTGCTTGACCACGTAATCTTCGTTTTTCAGGAGAACGGTTTGTGGGGATCGATTGCTCGCTCACGAGACCTTGGCTTAAATGGACGCAAGCCGCTGTTTCGATCGTTGCGGGATCTGACCTGGAGTTACTTCGAACCTTACGTAGATCTGACTGGACGCATTCAGGGCTACGGTCTGACCAGTCTCTATGATTTAGGGAAGTACGATTGGCGATTCTCGCCGCGCAAGATGTCCAAGATCGAAGATCACCTGCGCGCCCTGCCGCACAAACGCCTGCACTCTTCCGACAAGCGCTACGAAAAACTCCACGAGCGTTATAAGAAATTCAAGCAACGTTATCCGGATCGCTCGGCGGGCTACTACGACAATCGCTGGCAGTGGATGAGATAAGACGGGGGCGGAGGTCAGAGATCAGAGGTCACAAAAATTGAGAGAGGGGAGGAAGGCCAGGCCTTTTGTTACTTGCCCTTTCCCCTTTAATCTTTTTCCGTCACAATTAGTCCTTCTTGGGAAAACTTCCAATCAAGCACTTCCGCACCTTCTTCTTCATTCAATGCGCGCTCAACGTCAGCACGTCGTCCCTCAGCACACAAGAAAGCGATGCAGCCGCCGCCGCCGGCGCCGCAAACCTTCGCCGCTTCAGCGCCGTTAGCCAGCGCTTTTTCTACCAGCTTCTCCATCTGCGGCGTCGTCACGCCCGGCGCTAATCGTTTTCGATTTGGGTAAGCAGCCTGCATCACCTGGCGCACGTCATCCCAGTTGTTGCTCACCAGCGCGTCGCGCATTCGCAACGCGGAATCGCGAATTCCGTCGAATATCTCAAACAATTCCGGATCGCCGTCGATGTGTCGCTTGGTAATTTCCCAGTTGTTGGTTCCGGAGAGACGCGGCTCGCCGGTATAGCAAATCGCGATTCGCTGTCCCATTTCCGCGCTATCAACAGCCAGTGCCTCGCGCTCAATACCGTCGATGCGATAGTTAATGCACGACGCGGCGCCGTATTGAGCTGAGTAGTAATCCTGAAAACCAGCCGGCACGCGGATGACCGTGGTTTCTACATTCGCCGCGATCATTATGAACTTTCGTTCGTCGTAGCGATTGCCGACCAGCCGGTTAAGAGCACCGATGCAGGCAATGGCGAGCGCCGAGGAACCCCCCATGCCGGCGCCTGCGGGCGCCTGGCTATTCGCAATTAGATGGAAGCCAGTGGTCGGTTTGAAGAAGTGAACGAGTTTGGAAATTAGTTCGAGGCGCTCTTCGCGGACCAGGTCTTCGATGGCGGCAAGTTCTGTTTCGAATGCAACTTTGCGATCGCGCGACTCAAGCACGACGCGGCCGTCGTCGCGCGTTTCGATCTGACAGTTCGCTCGCAGGGAAGTCGCGAAATTTACAGTTGCGGCTCCGGGATGAAAAAGATAAAGCGGCCAGATGTCGATCGTGCCACCGGCCAGGTCAACACGAGTTGGCGCAGACGATTCAATAATCATTTTGAACTTTGTACTGGAACTGAGTGCTTTGTACCTGGAATTTGGTACCTGGAAACTTGTTGGTTGAAACTTTGGACATTAGCAAGACTTTTCAGAAAGCAAAGTACCAAGATTAACGAACAAAGATCAAAGTACTAAGTACTAAGTACAAAAGCACGAGGTTAAATGTTGGTGTTTTCTTTCTCCGAGTCTGTCTTGACGACAGTTTTTTGTTTTTGATCTTCCGGTCGCGGTTGTTTGAACGGAATATGGAGCTCTTGTCGCAAGTCGTGCAACTTCTCCTGGGCCGCTTGCTCGAGTTCCTGTAGTCGCTCGGGATCCGCTTCCTCAACTTTCGGTGACAACCAGTAGCGTTCCGCGAAGTAAAACCCCGCAATTCCTACCACGACGATCACCAGCAGCACTTTACCCAGGCGCTGGAAATCGCCAATCAATCCCATAACGGCGCCACTGAAAAAGTAGCCGGCGCCACTAATCACCAGCACCCAGGCAAAACAACTCGCCAGCGAGATTGGCAGGAAACGCAGGTACGGCATGCGGCTGACGCCATGAAAAATGCACGACGCCCAGCGCAATCCGTAAATGTACTTCGAAAGAAAGATTGAGAGGCCACCGAAGTTAGTTGTCAGCCGTTCCATTCGTGGTTGCGCCGCTCGATAGAAACGAAGATCGCGCACCCCTTTGCGAAATTGCCGGCCCATTAAGTAGGCGACGTTGTCGCTGGCACTACCGGCCAGCGTTCCCGCCAGCAGTACCCAGGCAAAACTGTGGTCGCCAAAAAAATAACTATGTGCCAGCACGCCCGCGATTAGCAGCGTGAGGTCGCCTTCGATCATCACCAGAATAAAGACCGCGTAAAGCCCATAGCGGCCGATCAGGTCATAAAGAATGTCGAGGTGCATGATCAAAAAGTAGGCAGTGAGCAGTGGGCAGTAAGCAGTTTAGATCTGCCGGGGCATAACGACTCTATCTTTAACTGCTCACTGCTCACCGCTCACTGCCCACTGGTTCGTCCTATTCTTCCGGAGGCGGTTTCACAACCAAAACGGGACAAGGCGCGTGACGCACAACTGCTTCTGCTGTGGAGCCAAAAAGGATGCGTCCCAAACCAGTCCGCCCGTGTGAAGATACAACAATCAAATCCACTTTGCGTTTCGTGGCCACTCGCACTATTTCGGAAGCGGCCTCACCATGAACGATCAATTCTTCCACATCAAGACCGGCACACTCTTCACACTCTGCAAGTTTCGGCAACTCCCGTTCGGCAGAATCTTCGAGCTGATCCGAAATATCTGCGATGGGCAGCGGTTCCGTCATTCCGGAGTAGCCCACCGTGGGCACCATCGGTTCGATGACATGTATGCAAAGAATCGTCGCACCAAAAGTCCGCGCCAGGGAGGTTGCGTAAGTCAGCGCGTAGTTGCCGCACTCACTGAAATCTGTCGGCAATAGGATCGTTCTTACTTGCATTGGTTGAAGTGAACTTCGAGCTTTGTACTTTGAACCTGGTTCTTCGTACTCCGTGCCTGGCACACTACTCCGAATCGGGCTTCAGCTTTATATGAGCACCGAAACAGATCGAAGTTCAAAGTACAAAGAACAAAGCTCAAAATATAAAAGTTCAAAGCTAAGATTCTCAAAACCACTGCGAATGAGGGCAGCATTCTACACGCAGAAACTCGTGTTTGACAGCCCCAGTACCCTCGATTAAGCTTTCGGTTGTTTCCTCAGTTCGCCACTGTTCATAGGAAGGTTCGTCGACCGCCATGCCCCCGCAATCCGACTCAAACTTCATCGGCATTGAGCTTTCGGGCACAAAACTAAGGGCCGCAACGGTAGACAATGAAGGCGTTATCGGCGCGCGGCTTGAGGCTGGTTTGCACGCGGATGGTCTGGTTAGTCAGGTCGCGAAACTGGTCAGCGATCTGCGCCAGTCAACCGCCGGCATCGCCGCCGTCGGCGTGGCCATCCCCGGTTTAGTAAATCGTCAAACTGATCGCGTAGTCGCTTCGCGTGACATTCCCAGCATCGTTAGCAGTAACCTGCACGCGGAACTCATGGAAGCCACTGGACTCAGATTTGAATTTGAGAACGACGCCAACGCGGCCGCTTACGGCGAGTTCAAGGTTGGCGCCGGACGTGGCAGTCGCGATCTCTTTTACATAACGATTGGCGAGGGAATCGGCGGCGCGATTATTCTTGACGGCAAACTTTGGATTGGCGCATCAGGTTTGGCCGGTGAAGTTGGTCACATTACCATCGATACCGAAGGCGACGAATGTCAGTGTGGCAACACCGGTTGTCTGGAAACCGTGGCCTCGGCGCCAAACATCGTGCGGCGAGCGCACGAACGACTAAATCGTGACGCAACTTCGTCGCTTTCGAAGTTGGCGATAAACAAAGATTTCACTGCCGACGATATGGCTCGAGAAGCAAAAGAGGGCGACGATTTCTCGCTCATGATGATCGAGCGCACCGGAAAATACATCGGCACGGGCGTGGCCAGCGTGATTAACTTGCTGAATATTGAGCGAATCGTGCTCGGCGGCGGCGTAATGCAAGCGGGTGATCTCATCCTCAACCCGATCATCCAGGAGGCCAAACGCCGCGCTTTCCAGCCTTGTTTTGAAGCCACCGAGATTCTTGCCGCGGTTTTGGGCGAAGACGCCGCAACCATCGGTGCGGCCATGCTCGCCCGCGACGCCTCCGTCAGCTAGCGACTCCATTACAAGCAATGAGGTCACTACTACGTGCGGTAGCCGGTGGGTCTTAAGTATCCATCGCTTACCCATCCGCCATCGCGGACGGTACTGAACTCACACCCCAACAAACTCTGCAACAAACGATGATTTGAAAAAGTTAGGTCATCTGCTAAAGTACATTCATTCTGAAGCAAGATATTTTTGGCCAAACGGGTTTTTCCAAACGCGTTGGCGACGTGTGATTCCGAGCGGGTGCGGGACGTTAAGTTCGTCCGCCAACAGAAACACGAGAGTTCTGACTTAGATCTGTAATGAAGTTCTAGCAAAGCTGCGGCGATGCCACAGATTTTTCATCACAGCACTAACGCCCTTGCGAAAGCGACGATCTACGGCGCTGTTTTTATTCTCGTTGCCGCACTGTGGGTAACGGCCGAACTAAATCGTTCTTCGTGGAACACGGGCCAGTGGGTTGAACGACAACAGCCGGTCCAATTCAGTCACAAGCACCACGTTGGTGACGATGGCCTGGATTGTCGTTACTGTCACACGTCTGTTGAGACCGCTGCCTCCGCCGGCTTGCCGCCAACCAGCACCTGCATGAATTGCCACAAACAGATCTGGGCCGACAGCCCTTATCTCGAACCGGTGCGCGCCAGTTTCCGGACCGGGAAACCGATCGAATGGATTCGCGTGCACGACTTGCCGGATTACGCTTACTTTAATCACAGCATTCATGTGAACAAAGGCGTTGGTTGTTCTACCTGTCATGGCCGCGTTGACCAAATGCCGATCGCTTACCAGGCGTCGTCGTTGCAGATGGAGTGGTGTCTCGCTTGTCATCGCAACCCGGAAAAATTTGTGCGGCCGAAAGAACAGGTTTTCAACATGGAGTGGCGCGCTGAGAACAAGACCGAAGCTGAGCTGAAAGACGGCAAGTCGAAAGTGGCTGAGTATCACATTCAGCCCGCGAAGATTTTAACGAGTTGTTCGACGTGCCATAGGTGATTGGGAGCGATTCTCCAAATGTCTGAAGATCGACACATAAATTTCAAGCTGATGCGCGAACGCATTCTGGCTGAACAAAACGGCCAGGACGTGAGCAATCGCGGCAAGAAGTTTTGGCGCAGCCTCGAAGAATTGTCTGACTCGCCGGAGTTTCGCGAGTTTGTCGAGCGCGAGTATCCACAGCACGCTGAAGAGTGGAACGATCCGTTTGAGCGGCGCACGTTCCTGAAGTTGATGGGCGCGTCGATGGCGCTGGCAGGTCTTAGTGGTTGCGTGTTCCAGCCTGCAGAGAAAATTGTTCCTAACGTCAAACAAGCTGAAGACAGTGTTCCGGGGAAGGCACTGTTCTTCGCTACTGCTTCAACGCTTGGCGGCATCGCAACGCCATTGCTCGCGCGCAGTAACGAAGGCAGACCAACAAAACTCGAGGGCAATCCCGACCACCCAAACAATCGCAACGGCGCAACTGACGACCGGGGCTCAAGTGCGACTGACATTTTTTCGCAGGCGTCAGTCTTGAGTCTTTACGACCCCGACCGTTCGAAAACGCCGCTCTTCCGTGACGAGTCACGCACCTGGGCCACGTTCGTCGGTGAATTGCGCACCGCGCTTGATGAACAGCGTCCGAAGCAGGGAGCCGGCATTCGTTTTCTGACCGAAACGATTACGTCGCCAACAATGGCGTCGCAGTTGAAATCAATTTTGACTGATTTTCCGCAAGCGAAGTGGCACCAGTATGAACCGGTGAACAATGACAACGCGCGCGCGGGCGCGGTGATGGCTTTTGGTCAGCCCGTCAATACGATCTACGACTTCAGCAAAGCGGATCGAATTCTTGCGCTGGACGCGGATTTTCTTTCGGCTCATCCGGGCACGTTGAAATACGCGCGCGACTTCGCGGCGCGACGCCGGTTGCCCGAGCATCCGGACACTTACTACAAGAAATTGGGAATCGAGTTAGTTCCAGATATTGATCGGCTCATGAACCGTCTTTACGTGATTGAGACGTCGCCAACGACAACAGGCGCCGCCGCGGATCATCACTGGGCAGTTAAACCGAGTGAATTGCTCGTCATTACAAAGGTCCTGGCAGCGATAGTCGCGCCGCCTACTGCAAACACGTCAGGAGCAACCACACCGCTACTTGGTGCGGAGGGCCCATTCGGGACGAATCCTTCAAACTTTGAAGCCTCGCCCAAATGGATCGAAGCGGTCGCAAAAGATCTGCGCGAACACCAGGGCGTAAGCCTCGTCATCGCCGGCAGAGAAGCACCGCCGGAAGTTCACGCACTCGCGCACAAGATGAATGCCGGACTGGGCAATGTCGGCAAGACAGTTTTCTATACCGATCCGGTAGAAGCGAACTCAGTCGATCAAAAGGAATCGCTGCGTGAGCTACTCAATGACATTAACGACGGTCACGTCGAGATGCTGGTGATCATTGGCGGCAATCCGGTTTACAACACGCCTGCCGATCTAAAACTCGACTACGACCGAATGTTCAAAGTTAGCAAGTTGCGGATTCATCTCAGCGCGTATCGCGACGAGACTTCCGAGCTTTGTCACTGGAACATTCCGGAGTCGCATTATCTGGAAATGTGGAGCGACGTGCGCTCGTACGATGGCACAGTCACGATTGTCCAGCCTTTGATCGAGCCGCTTTATCAAACCAAAAGCGCGCATGAACTACTCGCCGCGTTTACGCCTCAATACGATCGCAAGCCTTACGAAATCATTCGTGACTACTGGCAGAAACAGCCAGTCAGCAGTCAGCAGTCACTAGTCGCCAGTCAGCCATCAGCAAACGGCAATCAGCAAACTGCGACTGGCACAAACGCGAACCGGAATGGTGCAAGTCAGCCTACTGGGACCGGGGGCGTCCCGCCTGCAACTGAGCGCGCAGCGCGCTCGGATTTTGAAAGCTGGTGGCGCAAGTGCGTTCATGACGGGTTCATTCCCGGCACGGCGTTGCCGGCAAAGACAGTTTCCCCAAACAGCGCGGCAAGTAATCAGCCAACTGCGAATGCGCCGTCAGCGTCGCCTGGATTCGAACTCGCCTTCCGCACCGATCCCACAATTTACGACGGTCGCTTCGCGAACAACGGCTGGTTGCAGGAACTGCCCAAACCGCTGTCGAAAGTTACCTGGGACAATGCCGCACTCATTTCGCCAAAAACCGCGCAGCAGCTCGGCATCACCAAAACAATCGGCAAGAAGGGCGGCGACACTTACGTCGACACGCTGAAGATCACTCATCAGGGCCGCACCATTACCGCGGCTGTGCCTGCCTGGATTACACCCGGACAACCCGATGGCGTGATCACTTTGCATCTCGGTTATGGACGCAAGCGTGGTGTCACCGTTGCCGATAACCCGGGCTTCAGCGCTTACGACATTCGCACTGCGGATTCACCCTGGTCGTTAAATGGCGCGCAAGTTGAAAAAAGCAACGAACAGCATCAGCTGGCCGTTACACAGCTCCATTTCCTCCTGGAAGATCGCGACTTCAGCAAAGAAGATCGCGACGTGCTGCGTTCGCAAACGCTGGAAGAGTATTTGAAAGGCACGCCGGCCGGCGAATCGCACGACCCCCCTCCTGACGACACGCTCTACGATCCGAAGCTCTACGACTACCAGAACCAGGGTAACGGTTTGAACTACGCCTGGGGCATGGCGATCGACTTGAACAACTGCGTCGGCTGCAACGCTTGCACGATCGCCTGCCAATCAGAAAACAACATTCCGGTTGTTGGTAAAGAGCAGGTAACGCGCAGTCGTGAGATGCACTGGATTCGCGTTGACACATATTTCAAAGGCGAGGACGCGAACAATCCGGAAGCGACCAACTTCATGCCGGTGCCGTGCATGCATTGCGAGAACGCGCCTTGCGAGCCGGTATGCCCGGTCCACGCGACGGTCCACAGTGCCGAAGGCCTCAACGACATGGTTTACAACCGTTGTGTCGGCACGAAGTATTGTTCGAACAACTGTCCGTACAAAGTCCGCCGGTTTAATTTTTTCCTTTATCAGGATTGGGACCAGCCTACTTACCAGTTGATGCGCAATCCCGATGTGTCGATCCGCAGTCGCGGTGTGATGGAGAAGTGCACTTATTGTGTGCAACGCATTCAGGGCGCAAAAATTCAGTCGGAGATTGAAGGAAGAAAAATCCACGATGGCGAGATCGTGACTGCGTGCCAGGCTGTTTGCCCGACCGAGGCGATCGTCTTTGGCGACGTCAACGATCCGAACAGCCGTGTGTCGCGAATTAAGAAAGACAGTAGAAACTATTCGCTGTTGGGCGAGTTGAACACGAAGCCGCGCACGACGTATTTGACGGCGTTACGAAACCCGAACCCGGAGATTAAGGAAGCGTAGAAGCAACTCCTGGGAGTGCGCTGACCTGTCAGCGCTTCGGTCGGTCGCGACCAGTCGCGAGCATGGTGGGTTGAAATCGACGTAAGTCGGTGGCGTCAAGCCGCCCCTGACTAAAGCGGCGTCAAGCCGCCGCACTCCAAAGAGTAGAGTTGTTAACAAGAATGGCTGACGAACCAAACAACGAGGGCCCGATTCACCATTCGACGGCGCCGGTAATTGATCCCGGGCTGACGTTTGCATCGGTGACCGACAAGATCAGCTCGATTGTGCTCAAGCGGAAGACGCCGCTTTGGTGGTTCCTTGGGTTCACCGTTTCGTTCATTCTTTTCCAGTTGATGCTGATCACGATCACCAACATGCTGTTTGTTGGTATCGGTCTTTGGGGGGTGAACATTCCGGTTGCCTGGGGCATGGACATCCTCAACTTCGTTTGGTGGATCGGTATCGGCCACGCGGGCACTTTGATTTCCGCGATTCTGCTTTTGCTGCGCCAGCAGTGGCGCACGTCGATCAATCGCTTCGCCGAAGCGATGACGTTGTTTGCCGTGGCCCAGGCGGGCATGTATCCGATCATGCACCTCGGGCGCCCCTGGCTGGCTTACTGGCTGTTCCCCTATCCCAACACGATGAACATCTGGCCGCAGTTTCGCAGCCCGTTGATGTGGGACGTGTTTGCCGTTTCCACTTACGCCACGGTCTCGGCGATGTTCTGGTTTGTCGGATTGATTCCTGACTTCGCGACCCTGCGCGATCGCGCGCGCAGTAAACCCTTCCAGATTGTTTACGGACTGTTGGCGATGGGTTGGCGTGGCTCGGCGCGTCACTGGCATCGCTATGAAATGGCTTACCTGCTGCTCGCCGGTCTGGCTACGCCGCTTGTGCTTTCGGTGCACACCATCGTCAGTTTCGACTTCGCGGTCGGCATTATTCCGGGTTGGCACGCGACAATTTTTCCGCCTTACTTCGTCGCCGGAGCGATCTATGCGGGCTTCGCGATGGTTCTTTTGTTGACCATTCCGCTGCGCAAGGTGTTTGGCCTCGAAGGCTTCATAACCATGCGCCACATGCACAACATGGCGAAGGTGATGCTGGCGACCGGATTGATCGTCGGCTACGGCTATGTCATGGAGGCCTTCTTTGGCTGGTACAGCGGCAACAAATTTGAGCGCTACATGATCTGGAACCGGATGCACGGACCGTACGCCTACTACTATTGGACGCTGATTCTTTGCAACATCATCACACCGCAATTCCTGTGGATTAAAAAGCTGCGGTCGAATCTGTTGATACTTTGGCTGCTTTCGATTGTGGTCAGTATCGGCATGTGGTTGGAACGTTTCGTTATCGTGGTGACGAGCTTGCATCGCGATTTTCTGCCGTCGTCGTGGGGCATGTATCACACGACAATGTGGGACTGGTCGATGTTTATCGGCACCCTCGGATTTTTCTTTACGCTGCTGTTTTTGTTCATCCGCTTCCTGCCGATGATCTCGATCTTCGAGATGCGCACGATCCTGCCGGACGCGGAAGTGGAGGAGTGAGGGAGTAAACAGTAGACGGTAGACAGTAAACAATAAAAGGCAAACCGAACCGGCTACTGACTACTGACTACTGACTACTGACTACTGACTACTGAAATGGACGACGAGATCAAAGACGAGCCATGGGAACATGATTTAGAGGACCCGGAGCCTTTTCATCATGCCTCTTCCGGGCCGGCGCATGGCCGGCGGCGCGGCGGCCCTGCGCTCTACGGCATCATGGCCGAATTTGATAACCCGTCGGATTTGGTGGCGGCGGCGCGGCAAACCCACGAGGCTGGTTACCGGCGCATTAACGGCTACTCGCCGTATCCAATCGAGGAACTCAGCGAAGCGATTGGGTTCACCAAAACTGCTTTGCCGTTGATAGTTCTGATTGGCGGCATCATCGGTGGCTTGGGTGGATTTTTTATGCAGTATTGGATGGAAGTCATCGACTATCCATTAAACGTTGGCGGCAAACCCTTCAACAGTTGGCCGGCGTTCATTCCAATCACATTTGAATGCACCGTTTTGGTGGCGGCCTTTTCCGCGGTGCTGGGAATGTTGATTTTGAACAAGCTACCGCAGCCGTATCATCCGGTGTTCAATGCGCCAAACTTTGCGCTGGCCACGCGCGACAAATTTTTCCTGGTGATCGAAGCAAACGATCCGAAGTTTCGACACGATGAAGCGACCGGCTTCATGAAAACTCTGGGAGCGGTGAATGTGAGTGATGTGGAAGTCTGAGGAAAAAGTGAGCAGCGGCCAGTGGGCAGTGGGCAACAAAAGCGAGCCTGCCCGGTACTCCAGCGTATCTGCGGTCAAGCACTTGCGGCGGCGGCTTAGTCGATTACTGCACACTGCCCACCGCCCACTGCGAACTAGCTTTATCTTGCTGCTCACGGCCCACTGCTTACTGCTCACTGGCGCTTGCCGCCGCGACATGCAGGACCAGCCAAAGATGAAGCCGTTTCGCTCGTCGACATTTTATGGTGACGGTCTCTCGACCCGGCCGCCGATTGAAGGCACGGTGGCGCGCGGGTTTTTGCGGGAAGACACAGAATTTTTTACCGGCAAGAAGGCAGGGCGCACGGGAAACTCAACTGCGAGCAGTCAATCGCCATTACCGACGGGCCCGACTCCCGGCAACACGCCTCAGGGAGCCGCTGCTTATCCCGATGATGTTGAAGTGTTCCCACTACCGGTCACCAGGGAACTGGTCACCCGCGGCAAGCAGCGGTACGAAATTTTTTGTGCTGCCTGTCACGGCTTTACTGGCAACGGCGATGGCATGATTGTGCGCCGTGGCTTCCGCCGCGCGGCATCCTTCAACGACGATCGTTTGCGAGAGGCGCCGGTGGGCCACTTCTTTGACGCGATTACGAACGGTTGGGGCGCAATGCCGAGTTACGCGCCGCAAATTTCCGCGGAAGATCGCTGGGCAATTATTGCGTACATTCGCGCGCTGCAGTTGAGCCAGCAACAGGCGACACAAAACGCAGCGACGCCGACCGTAACTCCAACACCAGGCGGAGGTCATCAGTGACGCGCGGTCCTTATAACGCACCGGCAAATATTCGTGGGGTCCAGCGGGGCGCGCTGGTGGTGGGCATCGTGTTCATGGCCGTGCTTGCTGTCGGCTTCTTTACGAACCGCACGCAGTTTGTCCGTTCCTATTTGTTTGCTTTCACTTTTTGGGCAGGACTATCAATCGGCTCGCTCGCGCTCTTGATGTTGCAGCACCTGACGGGCGGCGGTTGGGGTTTGGTGATCAGGCGCGTGCTCGAAGCTTCAACCAGAACGCTGCCCTTGATCCTGATTCTGTTTGTGCCGATCTTGCTCGGAGCGCACCGTATTTACGGTTGGACAGACCCTGCTGAAATAGCCAGTCATCCAGTGTTGGCGGAGAAAGCAAAATATCTGAACCTGGGGTTCTTCACGGTGCGGGCGGCGATTTACTTTGCCATCTGGCTGGCGCTGGCGTTTTTCCTGAATCGCTGGTCGTTGCTACAGGATCGTACGGCGGATCGCCAGTACACGAAAAAAATGCGTGTGCTCAGTGGTCCAGGGATGGTGCTGTTGATTTTCACGGTGACGTTTGCGTCGATCGACTGGTTCATGTCGCTTGATTGGGAATGGTCTTCGACAATTTACGGATTTGTTTTTGTAGCGGCGTGGTCTTTGAGTGCGCTGGCTTTCACCATCGCGGCGTTGGCCTGGCTCTCGAAACACGAGCCGATGAACGAAGTGGTAGCGCAGTTACACTTCCACGACCTCGGAAAGTTGTTACTGGCGCTGGTCATGTTGTGGACCTACTTTGCGTTTTCGCAGTTCCTGATCATCTGGTCGGGCAATTTGCCGGAAGAGATTCGCTGGTATTTGCCGCGCACGCACGGCGCCTGGGGCGCGATCGCCTTGGTAGTAGTTGTGCTGCACTTTGCGTTTCCGTTTTTGTTTCTCTTGTCGCGTTCGTTCAAACGCAACGCGAACAAGTTGGTGATCGTCGCCATCTTGATTTTGGTAATGCGTTTGATTGATCTGTTTTGGGTGCTGGCGCCGAACTTTACGCATGAGCACTTTAGTGTCAGCTTGCTCGACCTGGCGGCGCCGATCGGTATGGGTGGCTTGTGGCTCGCGACATTTACCTGGGCGCTGCAGCAGCGGGCGCTGATCCCGATCAATGACCCGCTTTATGAAACTGTGCTCGAGCAGAAGCACGCGCATGCGGGACACTGAGACCAGGGGCAGGCGGCAGGGGGAGGAGCCGCAGGCAGGCGAATCAAAGAGGTTCGAGCAGTTGAGGGTGGAATAAAGAATGGCAAGACACAACGGTAACGGATACGACCCGCGCCACGCGACTGAAACGCCTGACGTGTCGCACATCAAAAACGTCGATGTGACGCACGAAGCCAGCGACATCAGCGTTTCCGGCGTTTTGACGTTCGTGGCGGGACTTACTGTGATGACTGTGGTTGTGTTTCTGATGATGGGTGGGCTTTTCCGTTTCCTGAATGCCCAGGAGGCTGAGAAGGAACCTGAACCCGGGCCGATGGCCATGAAGCCGGATGATCGACTGCCGCCGGATCCGAAGCTGCAAGCGGCCAGAGGATTTGGAGTCAAACTTGAAGACGGTCAATTTGTGAAGCTGGAACTAAAAGAGCCCGAGGCGGAGTATCGCGTGCTGCGTGAGCAATGGGAGCGCCGGCTGGACTGCAAGACCGCGGAGGAACACGAAAGCCAGCAGCCGGCGCCGAACTGTGTGTCGATTGATAGGGCGATGGAGAAACTGCTCGCGGGCGGTACGCTGCGTTCGCGTGAAAGCTCCACGGCTCCTCGGACCAATGGTGTTACACCACCAACCGCCTGGAGTTCGGGAAGAGCGACGGGGAAAGAACAGTGAAAAAAGAGGTCAGAGGTCAGAGGTCAGAGGTCGGATGCGGAGACGCAGAGCTTCAGAATCGCGTCTCGTCAAACAGGTCGTTGTCTCCCCGCGTCACCGCGTTTCGGTGTCTCCGCGTCCTGTGCCTGCTGCTCACTGCCCACTGCTCACTGCTGACTGGGTCCGCTCAATTCACGCAGTCGCAGGGCAATTCACCGCTCTACAGTTCGCGTCCGTACGAAGCGCGCGCGCCAAGTGGTTTACCGAAGGCGCTGAATGACGTCGGCATCGATCAGAAGTTGAACGAACAGTTGCCCCTCGATCTGATGTTCACTGACGAAAACGGTCAGCGCGTAAAGCTGGGCCAATACTTCGGTAAGAAACCGGTGGTGTTGTCGTTGGTTTATTACCAGTGTCCGATGCTCTGCAACCAGGTGCTGAACGGGATGGTCACGGCGTTCAAGGTGATGGCGTTCAAGCCCGGCGAGGAGTTTGAGGTGGTGACGATCAGCTTCGACCCAAACGAGACACCCGCGCTCGCTGCTGCCAAGAAAAATACTTATGTGAACTACTTGCCGGAAAGTAAGCGAGCAAGTGCGGCAAACGGCTGGCACTTCCTGACGGCGGATGCAGCGAGCATCAAGCAGATCACTGACAGCGTAGGGTTTCGTTATCACTGGGACGAGCCGACGAAGCAATTCGCGCACGCCAGCGGCATCTTCGTTTCTACTCCGGAAGGCAAACTGGCGCGCTACTTCTATGGCATTGAATACGCGCCGCGCGATTTGCGCCTTGGTTTGATTGAGGCGGCAGACAACAAAATCGGCACGCCTGCGGATCAACTACTGCTTTACTGTTTTCACTACGATCCGACGACGGGAAAGTATGGCGCGCGAATCATGAACGTGATGCGACTCGCTGGTGTGGCCACCGTGTTGGCGGTAGTGGGAATGTTGCTGGCGATGCGCCGGCGCGGACAGGGAAGGGCTGAAGAGGTTTAGCGTAAGTTAAGAAGAAATCATGCAAACGGGTTGGATTCCATTAATTCCGGAGAGCGCTTCCACTGTTTCAGGGAAGGTTGATGCGCTGTATTTTTATCTGTCCGGGGTGACCGTGTTTTTCACTCTGCTCATTTCCGGTGTGCTGATCTTCTTCGTTATCAAATATCGACGCCGCTCGCCGTTCGAGATCCCCCGGCCCATCGCCGGCTCGCACAAGCTGGAAATGCTTTGGTCAGTTATCCCGTTCCTGATTGCGATGAGCATGTTTGCCTGGGGCGCGCAAATTTATTTTGAGAACTCGCGCTCGCCAAAAAACGCAAACGAAATCTACGTGGTCGGCAAGCAATGGATGTGGAAGATTCAGCACTCAACCGGGCAGCGGGAAATAAACGAGCTGCACGTGCCGGTCGGCCGCAAGATCAAATTGATCATGACTTCCGAAGACACGATTCACGATTTTTTTGTCCCGGCTTTTCGGATCAAAGCTGACGTGTTGCCGGGCAAGTACACCAACCAATGGTTCGAGGCAACCAAGCCCGGGACGTATCACTTGTTCTGTGCCGAGTATTGCGGCATGAATCATTCGGGAATGATTGGGTCAATAGTTGTGATGCAACCGGCGGAGTTTGATAACTGGCTCAGCGGCAATGCCAGCCAGCAATCACCGGCCGTTGCCGGGCAACAGCTTTTTCAATCGCTGGGCTGTGTTTCCTGTCACGGCGCCAACGGTGAAGGCGGACGAGGGCCGGGGTTGGCAAATCTTTTTGGTCGCAAAGTTTCATTTACAAATGGCGAGTCGTTGACTGCCGATGAAGCTTACATTCGTGAGTCGATTGAAAACCCCTCGGCAAAAGTTGTTAGTGGGTTCAGTCCGATCATGCCGACGTTTCAGGGGCAGGTAACGCCGGAACAATTAATTCAGATTATTTCTTATATCAAGTCGCTCCAGGTGACAGGCGCGCCGGCTACTATCGCGCCGGCCACCGCGGCCCAATCACCCACGGCGGCGTCTCCGGCGGCCAGCGCTACGCCGGCAAAGTAAGTCAAGACCGTTTAGGTCGGGAATCATGAAACCATTCGAATCATTCGAGCTGCCATCCGCAAGTCGCGTTAACTATCTCAACGCAGACTACGGTTTGAAGTCGTGGCTGCTAACCAGGGACCACAAGCGGATCGCCATCCTTTACCTCGGGTCAATCTCTGCCTTCTTTTTCATTGGCGGTCTTTACGCAATGTTCATTCGCCTGGAGTTGCTGACTCCACAAGGCGATCTGCTGGCTTCGACGACTTACAACAAGGTGTTCACGCAACACGGGATCATCATGATCTTTTTCTTCCTGATCCCGTCGATACCGGCAACCCTCGGAAATTTTCTGGTGCCCCTGATGATTGGCGCCAAAGACCTGGCGTTTCCGCGCATCAACCTTTTGAGTTGGTACATCTATCTGCTCGGCGGCATCGTTACTATTTGGGCGTTGCTGGCCGGCGGTATTGATACCGGTTGGACCTTCTACGCGCCTTACAGCACAACCTTTTCAAACTCATACGTGGTCGCTACCGGGGCCGGAATCTTCATCACCGGCTTTTCATCAATCCTGACCGGGCTGAACTTCATCGTCACGGTGCACACGATGCGCGCGCCGGGCATGACGTGGTTTCGTTTGCCGCTCTTCATCTGGTCCCTTTATGCAACCTCACTAATCATGATCCTGGGCACGCCCGTCATCGCCATCACAATTTTGCTTTTGGCGTTTGAACGGCTGAGCCACGTTGGTATTTTCGATCCGGCAAACGGCGGCGATCCGGTTCTGTTCCAGCACCTGTTCTGGTTCTATTCCCACCCGGCGGTCTACATCATGGTCTTGCCCGGCATGGGTGTGATTAGTGAAATCATCGCCAACTTCTCCCGCAAGAATATCTTTGGCTACAAGTTTGTGGCTTTTTCGAGCATGGCCATTGCCGTGTTTGGATTTTTGGTCTGGGGCCACCATCTGTTTGTTGCCAGCCAGTCAGTTTATGCCGGAATGATTTTTTCGTTCCTCAGTTTTGCCGTCGCGATTCCTTCCGCCATCAAGGTATTTAACTGGGCGGCCACGCTCTACAAAGGCTCGATCTCCTTCGACACGCCGATGCTTTACGCGCTGGGCTTCATTGGGCTGTTCACTATCGGCGGCATGACCGGATTGTTTCTGGCGTCGCTGGCCGTCGACGTGCACTTGAGCGATACCTACTTCGTCGTGGCCCACTTCCACTACATCATGGTGGGCGGCACACTGCTGGCTTACCTCGGTGGTTTGCATTACTGGTGGCCGAAAATTTTTGGTCGGATGTACCCGGAAGGTTGGGGCAGATTTTCCGCGCTGGTCGTTTTTGTCGGATTTAATCTGACGTTTCTGCCGCAGTTCATCGCGGGTTACCTGGGCATGCCGCGCCGCTATCACGCGTATCCGCCGGAGTTCCAGGTCTTCAATGTGCTTTCCACGGCGGGTGCGTCGATTCTCGGCGTCGGTTTAGTAGTCCCATTTATCTATTTGCTCTGGTCGATGCGCTACGGCAAACGCGCGGAACCGAATCCGTGGCACCTGCCGGGACTGGAATGGAGAACTGCATCGCCACCACCGACAGAAAACTTTTTGGAAACGCCGCAGGTCACCTGGGCCGCCTACGAATTTGCGCCGCCTGAGGAACTGCAAGTGATCGGCAAGTTCAAAGACGAGGGAGTCAAGACTTCAGGTTAAGAAGGAGAGTGGAGTGGCAGAGGGTTTAGCAGAACACGAGGCGAGTCATCCAGCGCTGCAGCACCACTTTGAGAATTTGGAGCAGCAACGCGAGGCGGGCACCCTCGGGATGTGGGTTTTCCTGGTCACCGAAATCATGTTTTTCGGCGGGATGTTTTTTGCCTACACGCTCTATCGTACCAAGGAACCGGCCTCCTTCGCTTCCGCCAGCAACCATCTCGACCTAACGCTGGGAGCGATAAATACTGTCGTACTGATCCTGAGCAGCTTGACCATGGCACTGGCGGTTTACAGTGCGCAGATCGGTAAGCGAATTAATTTGATGGTGTGCCTAACGCTCACCATTGTGCTCGGCATGACCTTCCTCGGCATCAAGGCGGTTGAATATCGCGCCAAGTACGACGACCATCTGATCCCCGGAAAACTCATTCCCGGCCGGCCGTTCGGGCCGGAGGTGGCGCAACACGGCGAGCCTTACGACAAACACAAGTTGCATTTGCTTCCCGGCGCCGAAGTCAAGAAAGTTGAAATGTTCTACTGGATTTACTTCGCGATGACGGGCATGCACGCCGTGCACATGATCATCGGCGTCGGCCTGCTCTCAGTGCTTTTATTTTTCTCCTGGCGCGGTCGTTATGGACCTGAGTATCACAACCCGGTGGAGATCTCCGGGCTCTACTGGCACTTCGTAGACATCATTTGGATTTTTCTGTTCCCGCTGCTTTATTTGCTCGGGAGACATTTAGAACATTTGTAGCAATGAGGTCAGTACCACCTGCGGTAGCGGGTGGGTCAAACGGGGAATAGGGGAAATGGCGAATAAGAGTCACTAAATGAGTGAGCATATAGTTCCAGTCAAAATTTACGGCGCGATTTTTTTGGCTTTGATGGCCGGAACCGCTCTCACTGTTTGGGCGGGGCTACGCGACTTTCCTGGCCAGCTGAACGTGATCATCGCGCTCACCATCGCCTGCATTAAAGCGACACTCGTCGTGCTCTACTTCATGCACGTCCGCTACAGCGCCAAACTTATCTGGGTGATTTTTGCGTCAGCCCTGTTCTGGTTGGCAATCCTCTTTGCGCTGACTTTTAGCGACTACCTGACGCGCGGCTGGTTGCAGTAAAAAAAACTAGCGTGGGTTGGGAGTTTTCGTGGCGTGCAATTCTTCATCCCTTACCGCGACCACTTTCTTACAATTCGGACATTCCAGCATCAGCGTCGCGTCGGATGTCGTAATCTTCTCCGAGCAGTAGGGACATGGTCCTGAAATCTCATTCTTGTGGAAGAGACTGCGCATCATGATGAGCGGCACGATCATGCCGGCGAAGAGCAGGGGAATTCCGAAGATTAGTCCGCTGGTTGAACCGCCGCCGACGGTGAGCGTTATCACCAGGCCACCAATAAACAGAATCAGACCAATGGCGACAGCAAAAGAAAAACCGAAGGCACTGTCGAAGCTGCGACTCGGTTTCTCCTCGGATGGTTCGTTCGCGCTCATGACAAGCACTCCCTCGTTAGATAGGTTGGATTTAGATAGTTGAAACTGATTTCTAACGCTCCAGCTTGGTCATTGTCAACAGTTGACCCGGTTCAACGTCGTGACTTTCACTCTTCGTTTCGCCGCCGGCTGCCGCTGATCCGCAGCCCCCTGGTTTGTTAACGTCCCTAATGCTTACTTACTGGGAGCGCGGGCGTCTCGCCCGCAATGAGCGAAGCGAACAACCGCTACGCGGTCAACAATCTTCCAGACGAGATTGTACTGCCCGCCGCCTTCTCTTTTTGTGGCCAGCCACTGTGGAAGCGTTGTTCGCTTCGCTCATGTGCGGGCGAGACGCCCGCGCTCCCAGTAGTTTGGCTGAGTGGTTAGCTCTCAGTTCAAGCCTAACAATCATGATTACTCAAAGCATCGAGCCGCTCGGCTGTGCACTTTTCTTGCGGCTGGTTATAATGCCGGTTTCTTATGGCGGCAACATTTATGACAAACAGCACTGAGACACCTTTCGAAGCCTATTTACGGCAACACGACGAAGAATCATGGGCAGCGGCGCTGACGGCGCTTTTGCGCTCCGTTCACGAGGTTGACAAGAACGCCACCCAGATCTGGTTTTCGTTTTACCCGCTGGCACTACGCAACGCACTCGACAACACCGACGATGCGGAACGGCTGGCCGCCCAGTTGCTGATGCAGGGCAAGTATTATCTTGAGAATCAGATTGATTCGTCGCACAAGTTTCTTTACGGCCATCGTTACTGGCCGCAAGTGAAACAAGCGGTCGAGTCGCAGGCTGCAAGCTTCGCTGATTCGGATTCCCCACTCGCGGATCAAATATTGAAGGTTGCCGGCGCAGCGGCGCAGGCCGCGAAAGTCGACGTTGCATTAACGTTGGGTATCACGGCTGTCGCGTTCATGACTGTGCGTCAGGCCGGATTGTCAGCGTTCAAAAGTGCGCCAGGGGAAATGCTTCTCGATCGCAAACAAGCGAAGCGATCAGCTGAACAAGTTTTGCGCGAGCGTGCCGTTGATGACGGCCAGGGTTTGTTTGGTTTCCTGAAGACGGTCGACAAAAAGTGGACAGTTACTTACGACGAGAACGAAGGCAAAGCGCACTACAAACTAAACAACGCGCAGGACCTGGCGTGGGGTGCTGCTGACGACCAGTCGCGCAACTGGCGCGAAGTCGATCCACGTCGCGTTGAAGGTCCAATACCCGTTGAGTGTCGCTCGGCATCGTGTGGCACGTGCTGGGTTGGCGTGCTGGGCGGGGCCGAAAAACTTTCTGACGTGGCCGTCCGTGAAGGGAAGAAGATTAAGGAGTTTGGTTACATCGACACGACCGAAGCCAAACCGCTGATCCGTTTGGCCTGTCAGGCACAGGCGAATGGCGCGGTGTCGATCGTGATTCCGCCGTGGAACGGCGTGTTTGGCAAGTATCTCAAGTCGCTCGACAACCACGATGGCGACTCTGAAGAGAATGATTGATCTAGGTTCCGTAGGAACGGAATGTTTATAGCGGCGTTTACGATCACGAAAAACTTTGCAGGGGCGAAACCTGTTGCAGGTTTCGCCCCTGCAATTGTTTTCAATCGGTTTCGGTTTCTATAAACATCGCGTTCCTCCGGAACGCTGAGGCTGTTCGGAAAACCATTAGCCAATGCTCTCGTTCGAAATTGACGCAAGGCTTTCAAATTGAGGTCTAAGGTTTCCCCACTTGTCTTTGTTGTCGCGGCGGCCGTGCTGTGGAGCACTGGCGGGCTTTTTATCAAGTGGACCTCGCTCTCCGGACTCGAGCTATCCTTCGGCCGCTCACTCCTCGCCGCGATCACCGTCGCAATCTTTACCAGGCACGAAGGCTTTGGGTTCAACAAAGTCACTGCCGTGGCTTCAGTGCTTTACGCGGCGCTGCTGATGCTGTTTGTGCTGGCGACCAAGCAAACTACGGCCGCCAACGCGATTTTTTTGCAATACACCGCGCCCGTTTACCTGCTGATTCTCGAACCCTGGCTCTACAAGGAAAAATTTCGCACGCGCGATCTGCTGGTGGTGATTGCGTGCGTGGCGGGAATGTCGCTGTTTTTCGTTGGGAAGCTGCGCCCGCAGGACGTGACCGGAAATATTTTGGCGCTGGGTTCAGGTCTTTGCTTCGCTTGTTACTTCCTCTTGCTGCGTCACTCGAAATCGCGGACGGTGAATCGAGCGTCGTCAGTGATTTATGGAAACCTGCTGATTGTTTTGGTTGCCGCGCCGGCAGGCATCCGGGCGCTTCAGGGAATCACCGCGCATGACGCTGTCAGTGTTGCCTATCTTGGCGTAGTGCAAATTGGTGTCGCGTACACATTGTTCACCGCGGCTATGGCGCGCGGTGTTCGCTCGCTCGATGCCGGAATCGTCGGCTACATCGAACCGGTGCTGAATCCGGTTTGGGTGTTTTTGGTATTGGGAGAACGGCCGTCGCAGTGGGCCCTACTAGGTGGCGGAATAATTGTTCTGGCCGTGGTGTGTCACATGCTGCTGGCTGCGAAGGACAGTCGAGCGACGTGGCTTAAGAAACAAATATCCGCAGATTACGCAGATTCCACAGATTAGAACCGCCGCGAATGAAGCGGATTGAGTTTACCCGCCTTCAGATCTTTGTTTGGCCGCTGCCGCGACTGCTCGCAGTCGCTCAACTTTTTGCGCGAAGGTTTCACCGGCGACTGGACCACTATCAACAACACCGCAGTAAGTCGATCTGATCATTAGTGAGCGATCGGCGTCTCCGGTTGGTTTGTGACCTGGTAACGGACTACTCGCGGGCGCTTCACCTGCGGGCGCGGCTGCGACAACCGGCGCCGGCTCGGCGACTTCACTAGCGGATTCTGCGGCAGCGGGCGCCGTTTGATCGCCACCTTCATCAGCGCGTTGCTTAGCGCCGGCTGATACCGTCTTCAACCGCGCAACTTTCTGTTCAAAAGTTTCGCCCGCAACCGGACCAGTATCTTTCACGCCGGCGTAGGTGTAACGCAGGTTCAGTTTACGATCCGGATTGGTTCCAGCTTTTGACCCGGCCGGTTTTGGCGCGCCGGCTGGAGCCGCGGCCTTGGCTGCCGGTGTCGCGGTTGCGGCCGCAGCGGGCTTAGCCGCTTCGGGAGCGTGACCGGGAGCTTCGAGTACAAAAACTCCGCGCGCATCTTTTTTGACCACCGGCAAAGTGCCACCGGCAGCTTGCAGCAACGCGGTCAACTCCGCTTCAACAAATCGATATTGTTTGTCGGGATCGCGCAGGTGGCCCAGCGGTGGGCCCATGTAAAGCGTGCCGCAAGTTTGGCACTTGAAAAGCACGTCATCGCCGCGCAGATGTACTTCGGCGGCCTCGCCGGCAGTCGACAACTGTTTGAGATGACCGTTGCAAAGTTTTCCTTTGGCGTTCTTCTCGTTGCAAACGGTTTGCGCGTTGGTAATGCGTTTGGGAACAGGCGGAGCTGCAGCTACGGTCTGTTCACTGACACTCGCGTCGGAAGCAGTTGCTGTCATAACGGCTACTTTGTTCTACCCGGCGTTGGCTGGAAGTTGCGCCTGAATCTTACCGAGTTGATCAAACGCGCGTCAATAATCCCGTAACGCAAACAGCTAGTTTGCAATGGTTGAGTGGCATTCGAGACGCGCGCAAACTAACAGTTTGCGCTACATTGGTCCCAAATGCTGACTGATCTCCTGGGTGCAATTTGGCGTCGCGCACCAAAAGCACTGCGACGCTGGACGATGAGAATTTGGCACCCGCGTTTTGCGGTTACAACCGGCGCCGTGATTACAGACGCGCGCGGACGCGTGTTGTTACTCAAACACCGTTTTCGGCCGGGGTCTGGTTGGGGCGTGCCGGGCGGGTTTCTGGAGAAGGGTGAACAACCTGAAGCAGCGATAAGACGAGAACTGCGCGAAGAAGTCGGGCTGGAAATCGAAAACGTACGCTTGTTCACTACCCATGCTTTTCGCAAGCCTAAGCAGGTAGAAATCATTTTTTGTTGTCAGGCAGTGGGCGACCCGGAGCAGCTTAATTTTGAAATTCAAAAGGCTGCGTGGTTTTTGGCCGACGAACTCCCGCCAGAACTTCCGGAAACTCAGGCGCAGTTAATAAAACGTGTCCTGAATGATGGAGCAACGCCACAGAGTTGAGGTATGCTGTCCCACGCAATCTCAAACAGTAATGAGTGATGAGTACTGAGTGCTGGGTTGTATTCTTCTAAACAACCCATTGCTTTTTACTCAGTACTCATCACTCATCACTTAGTTATCGGAGCACACCATGGTTGACCTGATTCCGTCGTCGGATGCTGTGATGCAGATTTTGAAGCGAACTGGCGCCTTTCGCGAGGGCCACTTCGTTTATCCCAACGGCAAACACTCGCCACATTATTTTCAGATGCCGCTGGCATTTCGTTATTACGACACGGCACGCGTGCTGGCGGTGGCGCTGAGCAGAAAGTTTCGCGTCGACCGCGACATTTCGAGTCAGTTGCCAAAGGTGTCAATCATCAGTCCCAGCTCCGGCGGCATTCCCGTAGCGTTCGGCGTGCGTGATGCGTTGAGCGCGGAGCAAATTTACTGGGCCGAGCAAGAAGGCGACACACGCCGGTTCCGTCAGTACATCAACAAAGGCGAAGTGAACCCCTGCATCCTGGTCGACGACATTGTCAGAAGTGGTCACGCAATTGAAGAAACCGCTGCTTTGGTGAAGGAGCTCGGCGCCAACGTGATCGGTTGTGGCGCCATCGTGCGTTTCGCTTCTGCGCCCGCCAGGCTCGGCGAAGTACCAATCAGGTCACTGATCGAATTTGACGCGCACATGTACGACGAGGGCGCTGACTGCAGCGACTGTAAGAAAGGTGTGCCGATCGAGAACGTGCGGTTCTAAGAGGCAGAAGGCAGAAAGCAGAAAACAGAAAGCACCCTGATCGCTTAACAATTCCGCTCCTCAGGAGGGAACGTATATGTTTCGTGGTCACAGAGATCTTAAAGTATTTCAACTCGCCTATCGGCTGGCGATGGAAATCTTCCACCTCACCAAAAGCTTTCCAAAAGAAGAGCGTTACTCACTGACCGATCAAATCAGACGTTCTTCTCGTAGCGTTGCGGCAAACCTAACCTTCCGCGTTCCGGCGCTAGATTTCCCGGCGATTCTCCATCGCCTTATCCATCGTTACTTCGTCAACGTATTCCAGATCGCTGCCGACGGGCATGCCCATCGCAATACGTGTAACTCGTAGGCCGAGTGGTTTGAGGAGACGGCTGATGTAGTTGGCGGTTGCTTCGCCTTCGGTGGTTGGGTTGGTTGCCAGAATTACTTCACTCACTTCAATCCCATCGTTGTTTTCCGGTTTCAGGCGCGGCAACAGGTTCGCGAGGTGTAGTTCGTTGGGACCAATGTGACGAATGGGTGAGAGGCTGCCGTGCAGCACGTGATACACGCCCTTGAAGCTGCGCGTTTTTTCCACTGCGACCAGACTATGTGGTTCCTCGACGACGCAAATCACAGAATGATCGCGCGAAGTTGAAGCGCAAATCCGACAGGGTTCAACGTCAGTGAGGTTATTACAAATCGAACAGAAAACTATCCGCTGTTTCACCTCACGAATGGCCGCGGTGAGGCGGTCGAGATCGATATCCGGCGTCCGCATGATGTGAAACGCCAAACGCTGCGCCGACTTGTGTCCGATGCCCGGCAGGCGTTTCAGTTCGTCGATGAGTTTGGTTACTGGTTCGGCGTATTCAAGCATCGCAAAGTTTCAAGTTTCAAGTTCAAAGTTTCAGGTTAAGAAATTTCAAGTAAGGGTCCGAAGTTTAGACTTGGAACTTGAAACCTGAAACTTGAAACCGAGATTCAACCAAACAATCCCCCGAGTCCTGGCGGCAACATACCGCCAAGTTTGCCCTTCATCGCTTCATCCACTTTGCGGTTCGCTTCGTTGATGGCGGCCACTACCATGTCCTGCAGCATTTCCACGTCGCCTTCCTTGACGGCTTCCGGGTCAATTTTTAGCGAAATGATTTCGTGGTTGCCTTTCATGTCGACACTCACGACGCCGCCGCCAGCCGAGGCGTCAACGCGCAGTTCTTCCATTTCCTTTTGCATTTTTTCCTGCATTACCTGCGCCTGCTTCATCATTTGTTGAATATTAAATCCGCCAGGAAACTTCATCTGCGCACCTCGCCTTCAGTCTGATTAGTGAACTCTTGCAATTGAAATCATCGTAACTTTCATTAGAAGCGAATGCAACGAGGCCGCTATCGCCGCCGTCCGCTGTCTGTGCTACCTTTCGCTCATGAGCGCACCCGATCGAAGTTCAGTGAACACTGAAGAGCGCACCCTTCCGGCAACCACCCGACTTTACTACGATGTTCGCCTGCCGTCGTCTGCACCGGCGCCACTGCTGATCGCATTACACGGCTACGGCGCAAACAAGCGGCAAATGATGCGCGAGGCTTCGGCGCTCGCGCCCGACGATTTTGCGATTGTCTCGCTGCAGGGTTTCCATCAGCACCTGAAGGAACCAAAAGAACCCGGCGGGCCGTTACGCTTCGGTTTTGGCTGGCTCACAAATTTCCACCCTGAAGAGTCAGTCGGAATGCATCAACAGGCTCTCGTTGATTTGATTACTTTGCTGACCAAAGAAGGCGTAGCGGATCCACAGCGCATTTTTCTGCTCGGTTTTTCGCAGACCTGTGCGCTCAATTACCGTTTTGCTTTTACGCAACCAAACCTATTGCGTGGCGTGGTAGGAATTTGCGGTGGCCTGCCGGGTGATTGGGAGACAAACGAGAATTATCAGTCGACTGCCGCGGCGGTTTTTCATCTGGCCGGCGCGCGCGACGAATTCTATTCACCGGAACGCGTCAAGGATTACGAAGACCGGCTGCGTTTGCGCGCGGCCAATGTTGAATTCAGGAGCTACGACGCGGCCCACGAGATGGTGCCGGCGATGCGTGACGATCTAAAAGCCTGGTTAACAAAGTATGCGAGTTAGGTTTTTTCTTTACGCTCTAGTGTTGGTGACGCTCGTCGTTTTTACACGCGGTTGTCAACGGGCCGGCGGAATTGGCGGAGGCGGCTATAGTTTTGGTCCGGCTCCCGCAGCGCCGATCTCGCAGCCATTACCACGCAATGTTTCCCCGCAACTGAAACAAATGATTGAAGGGGCCATCGAGCAGAGCAAGGTGACGACCGGTTACGATCCTTCGTATCAGAAGCTTGATTATCCAAACGGCGACGTCCCAAGCGAGACAGGTGTTTGCTCAGATGTGGTAGTGCGCGCCTTTCGTAAAGCCGGAATCGACCTACAAAAGGAAGTGCACGAAGACATGACGGCGGGCTGGTCGGCCTATCCGAAGAAGTGGGGCGCACGCGGCACTGATACCAACATTGACCATCGCCGCGTCCTGAACCTGATGACCTATTTCGATCGGCAAGGGAAGACACTGCCACTGACTACCGAACGTGCCGACTATTTGCCGGGCGATGTTATCGCGTGGCAACTCAGCGACGGCGTGGAACACATCGGCGTCCTCACTAATCTGACGCAGGACAATAACTATCTGATCGTGCACAACCTCGGCGCCGGCGCGCGAGTTGAAGACGTTCTCTTCGCCTGGAAAATGATAGGACACTACCGCTACTTCAAAAACTGATTTGGAAAATGATGAAGACAGCGTTCAACTCTTTGGAGGGCGCTGACTCGGCAGCGCTTTGGTCTTGGGCGGCTTGACGCCCAAACTTGCGGCATTGAGGCTCGCCCATAATGGACGCGACAGGTCGCGGCCGACAAAAGCGGTGACAGGTCACCGCACTTCAAAGAGGTGAGTGGGCTTGTCGCTTAGTCTCCTAATGCTTGTCCTGAAGCACTATCTAACTCTATAGTCGCCGCCAGCAAACGCGCATCAACTCTCAAAGGAAAATAATTCGATGAGTCGGAACTGGTTCAGGGCTTTGCTCTTGTTCGTTGCGATCTTTCCGTGGTCCATTCAGGCTCAAAGCAACAGACAGGAAGCGAAAACGATTGCGGCTATCCGCGTCGTACTCGACGCACAAAGCGTCGCGTGGAATCGCGGCGACATCATAGGCTACATGGACGGCTACGAGCGCTCCGCGAAAACAGAATTTGTCGGCGGCGATACCGTGACGCGCGGTTGGCAAACTGTATTGGAACGCTATCAGAAGAAATACGATTCGCGCGAGAAAATGGGCGTGCTCACTTATTCAGACATCGAGGTCACCGTGTTGAGCAAAGACGCTGCACTGGTACTGGGACGCTGGCGACTGCAGCGCGCGAGCGACGAGCCGCACGGAACTTTCACGCTAATCTTTCGCAAGACAAAACACGGCTGGCGAATTGCGCACGATCACAGTTCGAGTGCGACCTAGCACTCCAAAGAGATGCCGCTAACCGAGACTCCGCCATCAAAGATCGCTACGCTCGAGCGTGAAGTCGAGCAGCGCAGCGCTGTTTTCAAAAAGGAACTCGGTCTCTTTGATCTGGTCCTGACGCAGATCGTTTTTGTTGTCGGCACAATCTGGGTGGGCTGGGCCGCCAAACTTGGCGACCACCAGATGTTTTTCTGGCTGCTCGCTATTCTCACGTTTTACCTGCCGTTGGCCGCCGTAGTCATCTTCCTCAATCGCCTGATGCCGTTGGAAGGCGGTGTCTATCAATGGGCCAAGTTGGCCTTCAACGACTTCGTTGCGTTTTTGCTGGCCTGGAACCTGTGGATCTTTGGCATCCTGGTGATGTCCGGGATTGGATTGATCATCAAGAAGAATATTGCTTACGCGGCGGGGCCGTCGGCTGACTGGATACACAACGACAAACGCGTGACAGTTTTTATCTGCGTCTTCCTCATGGTGACTATGGTAGCTGCTTCGCGACGCGGCCTGGCGTTGGGCAAGTGGGTCCAGAATTTTGGTGGCGGACTTTTGTTGCTAACGTTTGCGACTCTAATTCTGCTGCCGTTCCTTACCGCCAGTCGCGGAACGCTGGCCAACTATCACCCGCTTTCACTTCACGCTCCGGAATTGAACAGTTACAACATCAACGTGTTTAGCAAACTGGCAGTGGGTGCACTTTCAGGTTTTGAGTACATCGCCATCCTTGCCGGTGAATGTCGCACCCCGGCGAAAAATATCAGTCGCTCAGTTCTAATTTCGGCGCCGATCATTGCTTTGATGTTTATCCTCGGAACCGCGTCGTACATGGCGATTGTTCCGCACGACAAGATCGACTTGATCGGTCCGATTCCGCAGGCGCTGAGTCTGGGCTTCGGTTCGCATGGCTGGGTTTCAACGATAGTGTCTATCACGATCTTTGGAGTGGCTGCCCGGCAGTTCGCGCTGATGAGTATTTACTTCGCGGGCAACACTCGTTTGCCGATGGTCGCCGGCTGGGACAACTTGTTGCCCACGTGGTTTGCGCGTTTGCATGAGCGTCATCGCACACCGGTGAACTCAATACTTTTTGTGGGCATCGTTACGTTCGTGTTTAGCGTCGCGAGTTTGATCGGCGTACCGGAACAGGAAGCATTTCAATTGCAGGACAATGCCGCCACGACCTTCTACGGTTTGATCTACATGGTGCTGTTTGCAATACCGCTGGTGGCGATTCGCAGGTTTGGTGTGAAAGCGCCGTGGTGGTTGAAAGTTGCGGCGTTCTCAGGTTTTGTGGTTTCAGTGGTCGCCGGAATTTATACGTTGATTCCTATCACGCCCGTCGACAGTAAGTTTTTGTTTGCGGCGAAAATTCTCGTGGTCGTCATTGGCGCCAATGGGATTGGTGCGTTGCTCTACTGGTTGCGCAAGTCGCGCGCTAAGCCGTAAGGCAACTTCTTCCCCGTCCCTTTGAGAAGGGAACAGAGGGAAAGGGCTTAGCGTGTGCCAAGCCCTCTCCCCAGCTCTCTCTCCGACGGGGGGAGGGAGCTTAAAAGAAACTGGCCTTCCGGGGCCGTCATGTGATACATGCTCGCACAAAATCGGAACTGAATTCCTAACCCCTAAGGAGTTTGACATGAACAAAATCAACGTTGGACGTGTGATTCTTGGTGGACTGGTCTGCGGATTGATCCTGAACATCGGTGAGTTTATTTTGAATACCAAAGTGTTGGCAGCGCAGATGCGCGCGATGGCGATTCAGCACAATTTTCCGCCTGAACCACCGATGAACGGCATTATGGTCGCTGTTGCACTCACGTTTGTGATGGGCATCGTGCTGGTGCTCGGCTACGCTTGTATCAGGCCGCGCTTAGGCCCAGGCGCGAAGACCGCGATTGTGGCTGGGCTCTTTGCATGGTTTGCGGTCTATCTTTACGTCGGGCTGATAAACAGCGTATTTGTTGGAATGCCCAGCGGTATCGTTATCCTGATGCTGATTTGGGGTTTAGTTCAATACTTGCTCGCTGCCGTTGCAGGCGCCGCGCTTTACAAGGAATGACGTCGATCGAAGATCAGCTTGCAGGGTTCAAATTTGGCAAATACGCTCGCCGTTGTTAACTGCTCACAACTCGTAACGCTTGCCGGGCCTGCTCGTCCGCGAGTCGGCCCGGAATTGCTTGAGTTGTCGATTATCAATGACGGCGCAATGCTCGTCAGCGACGGGCGCATCGTTAAGACCGGCACCCGCAGTGAAATTGAAACGCTGATCAGAACCGGCGAAGGCTGTGACGTAGTCGATGCTGGCGGTCGCGTTGTGCTCCCCGGCTTTGTTGACGCGCACACGCACCCGGTTTTTGCCGGCACCCGGGCGGGAGAATTTGAAGAGCGCGCGCGTGGCGTGACCTATCAGGAAATTGCTGCGCGTGGCGGTGGCATTCAGTCGACCGTCCAGGCGACGCGAGCGGCCAGCGCAGATCAACTGGTGTCGGCGGGCCAGCGTTACGCCAATTGGTTTCTTCGCAATGGGACGACAACGATCGAAGCGAAGTCGGGTTACGGCTTAACGCTGGAAGATGAACTCAAGATTCTGCGGGTCTTCAGGCGACTGAACGCGGAGACCCCGCTTCGCTACGTTCCGACCTTTCTCGGCGCTCACGACATTCCACCCGAATACAAATCCCGGCGCGAACAATACGTCTCGCTGCTTATCGATGAAATGTTGCCACGCGTGACGGAAGAAAAGCTCGCGGAGTTTTGCGATGTCTTCTGCGAACAGAAAGTCTTCACCAACGATGAGTCGTGGAAAATTCTTTCGGCTGCGGGTTGTCATGGCTTGGGAATCCGGATGCACGCCGATCAGCTGAGTCTTTCAGGCGGGGCCAAACTCGCAGCTGAGCTCGGCGCAATGACAGCCGATCACCTTGAACATACCGACTCCGATGGTATTGCAGCGTTGCAGTCTGCGGGCGTGCAACCGGTGCTCTTGCCCGGTTCGGTTTATGCGCTTGGTTCGAGTCGCTATCCGGAAGCGCGCCAGATGATCGACGCCGGTCTCGCCTTAGTTTTGGCTACTGACTTCAACCCAGGTTCGTCGCCGACCCCTTCAATGACGATGATTCTTTCTCTGGCGGCTACGCATATGAAGATGACGCCGGCGGAAGCAATCACGGCCGCAACGATCAACGCTGCCTACTCGCTGAATCGTAGCGCCGAAATTGGCTCGCTGGAACCAAACAAACTAGCTGACTTTGTGATTCACGATTGTCAGGACTATCGCGACCTCGCTTATTTCTTTGGCATTGAACACCCGTGGCAGGTTTATGTGAACGGGAAACGCGTCTTGTCCAAAGTCCAAAGTTAAAGACAACATAGAGTAGCGAACTTTGGACGTTGGACTCGT
This sequence comes from Pyrinomonadaceae bacterium, assembly GCA_035472495.1. GTDB lineage: Bacteria > Acidobacteriota > Blastocatellia > Pyrinomonadales > Pyrinomonadaceae > PSRF01. The sequence continues at coordinate 47,921 of DATIPD010000018.1, forward strand.
TCTATTCAAGAAATTAATTGACGCGTCTCGGCTTGTATTTTATTATCGCGCCAACACTGGAAAGGAGGTGATTGCAAAACATATGGATTCTTATCACAGTGAGGTGGCTGCGGCCTGACCTCCGAACCTCTTTACAACTAGTTAGGATTTAGGTTCGGTCGTCTTACTGCTTGGTGCTTCTCCTTTTCGGAAGGCACACAGTCAGCCTCAGGCCAATCCCAACAGTTCCACCGGAAGCCGTTCGCGCCCAGGCGTGGACGGCTTCTTTGTTCGGAGGTCGCCCGTACGCTCCGTTCTCAGAGTTAAGAGCACGGAATTTTCCATATGTCATTTGCCATTTCTCATTTGGTCATTAGCGATTGGCGTAGAACGAGGCCGCTTTCAAAGCCTGCAGGCACCAAATGAGTGTTAGAGATCATGCCTGATCGTCGCGAATCGTTAATGGCTAAATGAGAAATGTGAAATGATATATGGAAAAATTTTGTCCGGCTCAGCACGCCGCATTCGCTAGACTCGAACCAAACGCTGTAGAATTCTCCGTACGCGCTTAGGAGTCCTGCTCATTGTCTTCGAATGATTCCCCTGTCTTTTACGATCCTGCTGGACGCCGTTGGCGGCGAGTTCGTCGCACCTGGTTTGCGCTCGCGGTCGCGGTAACCAGTCTGGCCGGAATGCTCATCGCGAGCGTACTCGTCAACCCGGCGCTACCCGGGTTCAACATTCGACCGCTCGCCGGCTTACCCCATACAACCGACATCAAGCCAAAACCACTCCTGGTTCCGGTCAACCCAAGTCAACAGAAATCGCGGAAGGCCCAGGCAGAATTGCAGCACGCGCTTGCTCGTACGCCCCGCGTTTTGCCGGCCAAACGCCGCTCGCAAACAGTGGTAGAAACTCCGCCGGCATTGCCGACTCCGGTGGTTCCCGGTTCACGGCCACTTTCAATTGGCTTCTACATCAACTGGGACGAATCGAGTTATGCATCGCTGAAAAGAAATCTGGACCATCTGGATTGGGTGATTGCCGAGTGGGCACACTTGCAGGAAACCACAGACGGCGCGAGCCCAATCGCAACTGATGTTGACGCGCCGGCGCTTAATCTGATTCGCCAAACCCGTCCGCAAGTACAAATCGTTCCGATGATCCAGAATTTGAGCAACGAGAAGTGGAACTCGGATCTTCTGGGACGCGCCGTGGGCGATGAAGCGAGCCGGCAACAACTGATCAGCGCACTCGACTCGTTTGTAGAAAGCAACAAGTTCGCCGGCATTTGTGTCGACTTTGAAGAGCCACCGCCAAGCGCGCTGCCGGCGTTACTAACCTTCATTCAGGAGTTGCAGGCAGCCTTCCATGCCAAGGGCTTGGTTGTCGCGCAAGCCCTTCCCTTCGATGCTGGTTGGGACTACAAAGCTTTTTCTGCGGCGGCCGACTACGAAGTGCTGATGGCTTACGACCAACACTGGACGAGTAGCGATTCGGGCCCCATCGCGGCGCAGAGTTGGTACGAGCACGCGCTCGCCCAGCGTATGCAAGAGATGGATCCGGCGAAGACAATCGTGGCCCTGGGAAATTATGGTTACGATTGGGCCGAAGGATCAGATGAGGCCGCGGAGGTTACGTTTCAGGAGGCGGTGATTTCAGCGCGCGACTCCGAGGCGACAATTGCATTCGACCCCGCCTCGCGCACGCCGGAATTTGAGTATGACGACGAGGAAGAAACGCACCACCACGTTTGGTTTCTCGATGCGGTCACGACCTACAACCAGATGCGCGCGGCGAGCGGTTTCCATCCGGCGGGTTTTGCTGTTTGGCGTTTGGGCTCGGAGGATCCTTCAGTTTGGTCGTTGCTGGGAGGCACTTCAACTAATTCTGCCGATGTGTTGCGAAGAATTGTTTATGGCTATCAGGTCGACTTTGAAGGGACCGGAGAAATTCTGAAGGTTGTTTCGCGTCCGCAGGATGGTTGGCGCAATCTTCAAGTCGACTCCGCCGATGGCTACGTCAAGAATGAAGAGTTCGTCTCAATTCCATCCTCGTATGTGATTCAACGTAGCGGCGATCATCCGGGACTAATCGCGTTAACTTTTGACGACGGACCAGATCCGCAGTGGACACCTGCCATTCTCGATATCCTCAAGCGCGAACAAGTGCCGGCGACGTTTTTTGTAATCGGCAAAAACGGACAGGCGTATCCCGATTTGCTGCGGCGGCTGGTGAACGAAGGACATGAGATTGGCAACCACACTTTCACGCATCCAAACCTCGGTGAAATTCCTGTCTCACTAACCGATCTTGAGCTCAATGCGACCCAACGTTTGATCGAATCCGAGACTGGCCGCTCCACCGTTCTTTTTCGTCCTCCGTATTTTGGCGACGCCGAAGCCGACAAACCTCAGGATGTAGAACCGGCCTTCCAGGCGCAACGACTTGGCTACCTGATGGTGGGGCTGCGAATCGATCCGTCCGACTGGCAGTTGCCTGTTTCGGCAGACGAAATTGTGCAGCGCACCATACAACGTGCGACCGACACGAATCCCGAAACACGCGGTCAGATTGTTTTGTTACACGATTCCGGCGGGGATCGTACCGCCACTATCCAGGCGTTGCCGAGATTGATTCATGAGTTACGTGCTCGCGGCTTTCGCTTTGTGCCGGTTTCGGAGTTAGCGGGTTTGTCGCGCGATCAAGTAATGCCAGTGATTCCACCGAAGGAACGTATGCTGACCAAATCAAACGCAGTTACGTTCTTTTTTCTGTCGACTACGGGATGGGTTCTGCAGTGGATATTCCTGATTGGCATCGTGCTCGGCCTCGGCCGCCTGATTTTCATTGGCACTCTGGCGCTCGCGCAATGGCTTCGCTCGCGGCGTCGTGAACGCACTCACGCCGGGGCGGAGCACGAGCCATTCGTTAGCGTGATTGTGCCTGCCTTCAACGAAGAATTGGTAATCAAGAACACGATCAACAGTCTGCTCGGCTCAGTGTACAAGAACTTCGAAATAATCGTCGTTGACGACGGCTCGAGTGACGGGACAACTTCGATCGTTCGCGAAAACTTTGGCGATAGCGCCCAGGTCAAACTGCTTACAGTGCCCAACGCCGGCAAAGCGGTCGCGCTCAATATCGGGCTCACTCAGGCGCACGGCGACATCGTCATCGCCCTTGATGCCGATACGCTTTTTGCTCCGGAAACAATTGGCGCGCTGGCGCACCGTTTTTATGATGCGAAAGTCGGGGCGGTAGCCGGCAATGCCAAGGTGGGCAATCGCGTAAACATCGTCACTCGCTGGCAGGCGCTTGAGTACATCACTTCGCAGAACATGGATCGCCGCGCTTTTGCCAGTCTTAACTGCATCACGGTGGTGCCGGGGGCGGTGGGCGCCTGGCGTCGCGACTTGATCGAACAAGCCGGCGGATTTCAATCAGACACGCTGGCCGAGGATCAGGATCTAACCCTGCGAATTCGCCGCATGGGTTACAGCATCGGCTACGAAGAAGACGCCATCGCCTGGACTGAGGCTCCTGATCGCCTTGGCACTCTGGCGCGACAACGCTTCCGCTGGGCTTACGGCACGCTGCAATGTATGCGCAAACATCTTGACGCTCTGTTTCGGCCGCGTTACGGCGCGCTTGGCTTTATCGCGTTGCCCAACGTTTGGATATTTCAAATTCTGTTTCCACTTATTTCGCCCGTCATGGATCTGATGCTGGTGTACACGTTGCTGGTCGCGACTCTTGATCGGTTGCAACAACCGGCTGAGTATTCATCGACGGCATTGCGACAAGTACTTTTTTATTACGCCCTGTTTCTGGCTATTGACTGGGCGGCTGCCGGCTTTGCTTTCCTGCTGGAAAAGAAGGAACGCTGGCGACTTTTGTGGTGGTTGTTCCTGCAACGCTTTTGTTATCGTCAGGTGATGTACTACGTGATGATCAAATCAGTGGCCGTCGCGGTGCGCGGAACAACTGTCGGTTGGGGTAAACTCGATCGCAAAGCGACGGTCGAGGTTCAATCCTGATAACCCGAAACTATTCATGAGCGGCAAGCGCGCCGAGAAACAAAACCCAAGACAAAGCGGCATAGTCGTCTTCGTCGTTTTGCTTATGCTGGCGTTTTCTTTGCGCGTCGCCATAGTCAGAACGCTTCCCAACGATGCGCCCGACGACGGTCTCGTCTACGATCAAATGGCGCGCAATCTGGTTGAGCAGCACGTTTATTCTCACGACACCGAACCACCCTATCAGCCGTCGCTGATCCGCATGCCGGGTTACTCGCTTTTCCTCGCGGGCGTTTACAAAGTCTTTGGCCATGACAAGACAGCCGTGCGCATCATTCAAGCGCTTATGGACACGGCCACGTGCGGAATGATTGGACTGCTCGCCTGGTTTTGGGATCCCGACAAAGCCAGAAAACGGGCCAGCTCAATTGCCGCGATCGTCCTGGCGGCAGTTTGTCCTTTCACTGTGATTTACACCGCCACGATTCTCAGCGAAAACGCGGCGATGTTTTTTGCCATCGCCATGTGCTTGACGGCGACTCTGGCGCTGCGTGCAAGCAGTCAGAAAAAAACTTTGCTGTGGTTGCTCGTCTCCGGCTTGATCGCCGGGCTGGCCGTATTTTTCAGACCTGATAGCGGGTTGTTCGCGTTGGCGATCGGACTAACGGTCGTCGTCGCCACGCTTTCGCGACCGAGCGGTGTTGCGCTCAAATCAAAACGAGAAGAAATTTTTTATCGGTTCGGACGAACGGCGTATCTGGGCGCGGCTTTTTCGCTGGTGTTCTGCCTCGTATTGGTCCCCTGGACCATCAGAAATCATCGCGTGTTCCACGTTTTCCAACCGCTCTCGCCGGCGCATGGCGAGATGCCCGGTGAATTTGTAGCGCGAGGGTATTTAACCTGGACGCGTACCTGGATTGACGATCAACGTTACATCGGCCCGGTTATTTGGCAGCTTGATACCTCGCCTATCAAACTAAAAAGTATTCCTGACAAAGCTTTTGATTCCGCTGAAGAAAAAGCAAGAGTGAGCGCGTTGCTGGATAAGTACAACCGCGCCGGCGAGGAAACCGGACTCTTCACGGATGAAAATCAAACTAGTAAAGACGAAGACGCGCAAGCGGATGAGGCGGACCAGGATAACTCAAACCAGAATAACGACGAGGCGGACAACTCAGACGACGCGGACAAGGGAGACGAAGGCGACGAGAATGATAGTGAAGACGAGGCCGACGACTCTTCAGCAGATAATCAGTCTGCCGACGTCGCGATGACGCCAGAGATCGATGCCGGTTTTGCTCAGCTTGCTCAAGAGCGTATCGCGCATCATCCGTTTCGTTACTACGTCTGGTTGCCGCTAAAACGAGCGAGCTCGCTTTGGTTTGATACGCACTCTGACTACTACCCCTTCCAGGGCGAACTGCTGCCGTTGCGGGACCTCGACCACAGTATTAATCAACAGATATGGTTGCCGCTCTTCAGCGGTCTTACGCTTGTCTATACACTGCTGGGAATTGCCGGCGCGTGGTTCCTCTGGCGGGCTGGGAACTTGAATACACGCTTGTGGCTCTTGTTAGCCGCGCTGATGATCCTGCTGCGAGTCGGTTTCTTTTCCACCATGGAAAATCCCGAGCCACGCTACGTGGTCGAAGTATTTCCGTTTCTTTCGGTGTTGGGTGGAATTGCGTTACTCAGACTGGGACCAGGTCTGCTCGCGAAAGGTAAATGACCGCGAGCTAAGGTGCAGGCGAAGGAGACGTTTGCTCGGATGGGAGCACGCGCGTTGGATCGGGCCGATCCGGGGAAGTGTGCAGGTGAATGACCTTCCAATCTTTCCCTACTCGTTTGAAGACCAGTGTCATTCTTCCCGTGGCAGTCTCGGGTGCGCCGCGGTAGGTTTGGGACTGCGACCACAAACAGCTCAGCACCGCACCGTCGCGCCCCAGCATCGTGATCGAAAGATCGCGAATGTCTAGTTTTACATCCTTCGCATCGCGATATGAACTCTCACGATTTCGCCGGAGTTGCTCCCAGCCTTTCGTTACCGTCCCGTTGCTGTTGAAGAGAATCAGGCGCGGCGAATTCAGGTAGACGCTGGTAACAGCTTTGGCGTCAGCGTGGCGAATTCCATTTACCAGTGCGTCGAAAGCAGCCGTTACCGCCTGTGAACCCGGTACTTCAGTGGCAGCAAGTTTCGGTTTTGCCGGGGTTTGTTTGGGCGCCGTTTGGTGAGTCGCCGGTTGCTGGACGTCGGTCCCCTTGGTCGTTGGCGTCTGCGCGGTCACACGCGGACGCACTGTTTGCGAGGAGTTTGGATTAGTAGTGCTCATATTAGAATTCTGAGCAAAGGTTGCCGAGCCCGCTGCAAAAACCATGACACTCACGAATAGCAGTTTCTTCATGATCCTTCTCCTCAAAGTTTCGACGTTAAAGTTCAAGATCGTCCGCACCGTTTGAACTGTAACTCTAAACATCGCCCAGCGCGTTTGCGGCGTCGAACCATGGTACCCCACTACGCAGTCTTTCGACAGATCGTTTTTGTCCGAGGATCGCAAATACTTCAAACATTGACGGGCCGACTGCTTGTCCCGTCAGCATCGTTCGCGAACCATTGATCAATAACCCGGCCTTCACATTGTTGTCCTCGGCGAATTTTCGCAATGTTGCTTCAGCGGTTTCGGCGTTGAACGGATCGGTCTCGTCGAACCGGTCGGCAAGCGCGGGCAAAAGTTGCTGAAGGTTTGGATCCTTGCGCAGGTTTTTGTTGACGGCGGCCGGTTCGAAATCGAAGTCATCAGAAAAATAAGCGCGACCCTGGCCGGAGAAATCTTTCAAGGTAAAAAATCGCTGCCGAATGAGATCCATGGCTTTCAACAACCATTCGCGATCATCTTCGTCATATTCTTCGCGCCAAAGTTTGTTGGCACGCAATTCCGCTTTCACCATTGGCAGTAATTCTTCCAGCGGCATCGTGCGGATGTACTCAGAATTCATCCAGAGGGCTTTTTCATCAGTCCAGTGACGCGCATCGTTTTCCTGAAAGTTAAAAACTGCCGGCGAACGATGGATGTGTTCAAGTGAAAACTCCTGCACGAGCTCATCAAGCGATAGAACTTCCTTGCCATCACTCGGGGCCCAACCGAGCAAGGCCAGAAAATTACGAAAAGCCGCTGGCACAAAACCACGATCGCGATAAGTGGTGAGCGAAACAACTTCGCCGTGTTTGCGTTTCGAAAGCTTGCCCTTATTCGGCGCCAGAATCAGCGGCAGGTGTGCAAACTCGGGCACTGGCGCCCCGAGGGCTTCGTAGATCAAAACCTGCTTATGCGTGTTGGTCAGATGGTCCTGGCCGCGAATCACGTGCGTGATGCCCATCTCGATGTCGTCAATGACAACCGAAAGGTTGTATAGCGGATTGCCTTCCGATCGCAGCAGGACCAGATCTTCAATCTCCGAATAGTCTCGTTCCTGGGGACCGTAGACTTGGTCGGCGAAATGAGTTTTGCCGTCGCGCGCGACTTTTAAGCGCACCGCAAATGGCTCACCCGCGTCAGCGCGTTGTTGGGATTCTTCCGGCGACAAATCCCGGAAAGGATTGCTGCGATGGTCAGTGCCTTCAGCTGACTGGGCCCGGGCGCGGTCGGCGATCCCTTGTTTGATCGTCGCGTCGTTGCGTTCGGCCTTCGGCGTGAAATCGCGGTAGGCCTTGCCTTCCTCCAGCAGCTTATACGCGGCGGCGCGATGCTTGTCCGCATTGGCTGACTGAAAAACGATCTCTTCGTCGTAAGTCAGGCCCAGCCATTCCATGCCTTCAATGATCGACCGCGTCGACTCGTCGGTTGATCGTTGCAGATCAGTGTCTTCTATTCTGAGTAGAAACTTACCGCCGGTTTTTTTCGCGTAGAGCCAATTGAAGAGAGCCGAGCGGGCGGCGCCGATGTGCAGGTAGCCAGTTGGTGATGGAGCGAAGCGAACGCGAGTCGTCATAGAGATAGAAGTCGGAGATGAGCGTGTCAGAGATCAGGCAAAAAACCGAGGTCAGACATCAAAAGTCGGAGTTCAGTAAAGCGAAACAAATCTTTCTGACCTCTGACCGCTGATCTCTGACCTCTGTCTGATGGCTACTGACAACTGAAGAATTTCTGGCGGAGATGACAGGATTCGAACCTGTGAAGGGCTTTTGACCCTTAACGGTTTAGCAAACCGCCGCCTTCAGCCACTCGGCCACATCTCCGCAACCAACCAGAACGGAAAATTATTCTAAACCGCAGCGTTGGATTGTCAAGGTGGGCGTTTCAATAGCACCCATGCAGCGTAGTTCAAGGGAACTGAATTGGATCGAACAGCGGGTGGGTATGCCACCGACCCATCCGCTAGCGCGGACGGTACTGACCTCATGGCACAAGGTTGCCTCGTCCGAACCTGAGCCTCAATGCGTGCGCCTGATGGCCATCACCGTAAAATCGTCTGCAGGTGCCCGGCCTTCGGCAAAGTTGTGTAACTCGCGCCGGCAGAGTGAAATCATCGAGTCAGGCGTCAGACTGTGGTTGTCTTGTAACAAAGCTGACAGACGCTCCGCCCCAAACTCGCAGCCCGCTCCGTCCAAACTCTCTGACAACCCATCAGTATAGATAAACAACGTATCGCCTTTGTCCATTTGTACGCGCTTGGTCGCAAAGCTTTCAGTACTGAACACACCGATCGGCAAGCCGCCGGCTTCAATGCTACTTACCGCGCCGTTCTTAACTAACAGTGGCGGCAGATGTCCGGCATTGCAGATTTCAACTTCACCCCTGGCGCCCGCGCGTCCGTAAACCAGCGTGGCGTATTGCGTCGGCAAAGTGCTCTCACAAAAAACACGACTCGCTCGCTCAACCATTTGTTCCAACGGCAAGTTGATCGAGATGAGGGTTCGAAACATCGCGTTGAGATGGGCCATCAACATCGACGCCGCGACGCCTTTTCCCGAAACATCGCCGAGAACAAAATGCAGCGACTGATCCTCACCGCGGATTAAGTCGCAGTAGTCACCACTGACGGCTCCGGCTGGTTGGTAGTGATACGAAACTTCCCAGCCATCGATTTGTTGCGTACGCGCCGGTAGCAGTCCTGTTTGGATTTGCGCGGCAAGCTGCAGATCCTGCTCGAGCGCGCGTTGTTCCTTGGCCGTCAAGTCGCCGAGACATACGCGCGTCAAGGGATCAGCCAGTAGGCGTTCTGATTCGATGGGGTCGTGACAAACTTCGCACAATCCATAGGTTCCTTCGTGCATACGTTCCAGCGCAGCATCAACTTCTTTTAGCAGATGCGTCAGCTCGGCTGGACGGTGAAACGTATGAGCAACGCTTTCCAGCTTTTGCCGGCGATCAATCAATTGTTCACGCAGTAGGGGTTCGAGAGCGGCAGCCATAATTCAATCCTTCCTGGGTTCGTTTGTTTGTTTTCAGCCAACCAGACCGGCGGGCAGCGGAGCGCGCTGGAGTTGAACCGGAAGCCGCGGGGCGCAACAGATCCGCTCGAGTCTGGCGCGGTCGCTCTTCATTGCCGCGTGGTTGGCAAGAGCGGCGCGCACTTCACGAAAGATGTTAGCGGCATGAGAATCAGGCGGTACGGCCAGGCGATAGTGCATCCACTTGCCGTCGCGTCGGGCTGAGACAACTCGGGCCCGGCGCAAGTAAGCAAGGTGACGCGATATCTTCGGTTGGTTGATCTTCAGTACCTCGACAAAAAAGCAGACGCAAACTTCGTCGTCGCCAATCAAATTGATTAGTCGCAAGCGAGTGGGATCAGCCAGCGCTTTGAAGAGAAAATCCAGACTATAATCCTTGGTTTTCATGCCCATTTTATTGGTTTCTTTTGCAGTTAATCTTTACGATTTCGCGGTGCTGATTGTTCCTTTTTCGACGACTAATTTAGTCTAAAATCTGCATTATTTTCTATCCGAATCTTGCGGCTAAATCAGTTAATTTCCGGCCACTTCACTGCGGCGTTCGAGGAGTAACGTGTCACGCCAGATGCCGTTCAGTTTGGCAATGCGCCGGCGCCTGCCAACTTCGCGAAAACTACAAGACAGATGTAGCGAAATGCTGGCCGTGTTCTCGGGAAAGACGCTTGCCTGGAGCGTCCAAATTCCGACCTGCTCCGATTCTTTTATGAGGGCCTCAAGCAGCAGTCGCCCAATTCCGCGGCCGCGCGCACTTTCGCCCACATAGACGCTCACTTCAGTCACACCAGCATAGACGCTTCGCGCAGATACACGACTCAATGCCGCCCAGCCGAAGACATCTTTTCCCGTGAAGGCGACGAGCCGCGGGGCAGGGAGGTGAACGCTGGTCCAGTGTTCCCAGGTCGGTGCTTCCCTTTCGAAGGTGGCCTGCCCGGTGGCAATGCCTTCGAGATAGATAGAACGAACCACGTTCCAATCTGCGTCAGTCATTGCCCTGATCTCGGTGAGCATACCTCGTTCACATTCGTCTTGACAAATACGTTTGAGCCGGGCTAGTCTTACATTCGTATTAGCGAATATGAAGTATAGAGGAGGCGACGATGGAAGGCAATCTGAACAATCGCGTGCAGGCGCTAAAAGCTCACCTGGCTCTAAATGTGAGGGACGTACAGAAGAGTTTGGAGTTTTATCGGAAGTTGTTGGGCATCGAGCCGAGCAAAGTCAGAGCCGGATATGCCAAGTTTGATGTGCAGAACCCGCTATTGAATCTGACGCTCAATGAAATGGCCTTTAACGAGAGAGGAGCGCTTTCGCACCTCGGTATTCAAGTGGCTTCGACAGACGATGTTTTGGCGATGCGTGAAGTTTGGGCCAACGCCGGCTTGATTACGCGCGACGAGATGCAAACCAACTGCTGTTATGCGACTCAAGACAAAACGTGGGTACGTGATCCTGACGGAAACGAGTGGGAGGTGTTTGTGGTGTTGCAGGACAACCTTCCGGAAACGGCGGCGTGCGAATGTGGCGAGAAGCTTACGGAGTCACACGCAAACTCGGCAACGCTGGACGCAGCGGCGACTTGTTGCTCACCTACGCTCGTTACCATCGAGGGATGAAAGCGAATCTGTTTCAGCGGGCAACGGCTGAGGGCATCGGCACGGCGCTGTTGCTAACTGCGGTCGTCGGCTCGGGCATCATGGGTGAGCGTTTGTCACACGGTGATGCGTTTCTCACGCTGCTGGCGAATTCAATCGCTACTGGCGCCGCACTAGCCGCGTTGATATTTTCTTTTCAAGAGATTTCCGGAGCGCATTTCAATCCGGCCGTGTCGCTCGCAGCTGCGCTCCGGAAACAGCTCGCCTGGCGCGAGTTTCCCGTTTACGTTGCGGCGCAGGTTATCGGGGCGCTCGTTGGCGTAGCCAGCGCGCATCTGATGTTTGGGTTGTCGCTGTTTTCGATTTCTACGAAAGTTCGGGCGGGTGCCGCGCAGTGTTTCAGCGAATTCGTAGCGACGGTTGGCTTGCTCTTGATAATTGCAGCGAGCGCACGTCATTCTTCGCGAGCTGTTTCCTTCGCAGTCGCAGCCTATATCACCGGCGCCTATTGGTTTACCAGTTCCACATCTTTCGCTAATCCTGCGGTAACACTGGCGCGTTCGTTGAGCGATACTTTTGTTGGCATCCGACCCGCCGACGCGCCGGCTTTTGTTGCCACACAATTGGCGGCGGCAATAGTTGTAGCGACATTGCTCAAATGGATTCTTCCCATTTCCAATGAGGATCAAGAACCGAGGGAAAGTAATGAGTGACCGAGCAAGCGTGCTGATTGTTTGTACGGGAAACTCCGCGCGTAGTCAGATAGCGGAAGGTTTGTTGCGTCACGATGGGGGCGACAGATTCATAGTTGCAAGCGCGGGTGTCGCGCCGAGTTTTGTAAGACCAGAGGCGATCGAAGTCATGCGGGAGATTGGCATTGACATTTCTGCTCAGCGCTCGAAATCGATTGATGAATTCGCCGGTCGCGCGTTCGACTATGTGATTACGGTTTGCGACAACGCGAAACAAACTTGCCCGGTGTTTCCGGCAGCACAACTCCTTCATTGGAACATGAATGACCCGGCGGCAGTGGGTGGGGATCGTGAAAGCAAGTTGCAGGCATTTCGAGATACTCGCGCGGAGCTGCGAAAACGACTGCGAGAGTTCGTAGAAAAGACGAATCAGACTTGAGTGTCCCACAAAACAAAACGGCCCGGTCTCTCAAGAAAGACCGGGCCCCAAATACCCCCTCGTAAAATCCAAGCTACTGCAACTTCAAGCGCTCCTGGCGTTCCTGAAGACGTTCTTGTCGCATTTTCATTCGTTCTTCCATCTTCTGTTTACGGTCTGCTTTGAGTTGGTCCAGCCGTGCTCTTTGTTCGGACGTTAAGACGCCCTGCATTTCCGCTCGCGCGCCTCTCATGGCGTTGCGCATCTCTTCGCGAAGCGCTTTGGCTCTGGCTGCATCTTCGTCATTGAAGGTCCCAGCGATTCGTTTTTCGCGCAAGCGAAACAGTTCTTCGCGTTGGCCCTTTAAACCTTCAAGACTGCGCTGCATGATTGCGCGACTCTGTTTTCTTTGTTCGTCGGTTAGTTTTAGTTCCTCTGCCAGCCGTTCCATTCCGCGGCGCCGACCCATCCCCTCATGCCCGCGCAATCCTTCCCGCTGCTGCAGTCGTTGACGATGGCGTTCCATGCGTTCGCTGCTGTCGCGACGGGGGCCTTCCTGGGCGGGTGTTTGAGTTTGAGCTTCCTGCGCGAAAGCACCAACTCCCAGAGCGAGGACAATACCCAGGGCCCCTGGCAAACGTTTTCTTAGAATCATTTTCTTCTCTTACTCCTTTGTTCTGAGACTGAGATTCCGGGATGGGCTCCCTTGTTACAGGCGTTAGACGCCCAACTTTGTGAATAAGTCTGGAAACAATTGGGGATTGACTTTCTTAACTAGGGCAGAGTACTTTATGACGCAAAGAGCTGGTTGGTTGAAGGCCAAATCGACGAAAACGTGAAAAGTTCGTGAGTAGTAAAAATCTGGATCGGCACGTACAATGATTCACAAATGCAACTTCTTGAAACGATAAACTCCCCAGCAGACTTGCGTCGTTTGCCGCTGGAACAGCTGCAACCCGTCGCCGACGAAATCCGCCAATACATCCTGGAAACAATGTCGCGTATCGGTGGGCACACCGGAGCGTCGTTGGGAGCCATAGAGCTCGCCGTCGCCTTGCATTATGCCTTTGATACGCCGCGCGATCGGCTGGTGTGGGATGTCGGCCACCAAGCCTACGCGCACAAAATTTTGACCGGCCGGCGCGAGCAATTGTCGACCATCAAGCAGTACGGTGGCATCAGCGGTTTTCTCCGTCGCGATGAATCTGAGTACGACACTTTCGGCGCCGGCCACGCGTCAACATCACTTTCGGCAGCGTTAGGAATGGCCATCGCCCGCGACAAGAACGGCGACGACCACCACGTTGTTGCTTTGATCGGTGATGCTTCACTCGCTGGTGGTATGGCGATGGAAGCGATTAATCAAGCGGGGCATTTGAAGAGCCGACTAATTGTTGTCTTGAATGACAATGAAATGTCGATCGCTCCAGCAGTCGGTGCGCTCACCGGTTATTTGAACCGCATTCGCGGCGCCGGCAGTTATCACCGTTTCAAAGATGAGGTTGAAGAAAAGCTGCTTTCGATTCCTTCGGTTGGCGGAAGATTGCACCACGCCGCAAAAACTATGAAGGACGCGATCGCCGCGGCGGTACTTCCTGGCGCGCTCATCAATGAACTTGGATTCAAGTACATCGGTTACGTAGATGGTCACAATCCGGCAGCGCTGGTCGCAGCCCTGCGGGAAGCGCAGCAGATCAAAGACGGACCGGTTCTGGTTCACGCGCTAACAACCAAAGGCAAGGGCCATCCACGCGCGGAGAAAGACTACTATCGCTGGCACGCCACCGGTCCTTTCGATCTCGAAACTGGCGAGGCGATAAAGTCAAAAGCGAGTGCCCCAACTTACACCGCAGTTTTCGGAAACACTCTTGCCGAGTTGATGGAGCAGGACAAAAAGATAATTGCGTTGACAGCGGCGATGCCTGATGGCACCGGTATCTGCACGCCGCTCGAAAAGTTTCCGGAGCGATCGTTTGACGTCGGCATAGCCGAGCAGCATTGCGTTACGTTCGCGGCGGGCATGTCAGTCGAGGGTCTCAAACCCGTTTGCGCAATCTATTCGACTTTCCTGCAGCGTGGTTTTGATCAGTTGGTCCACGACGTTTGTATTCAGAATCTGAACGTGAAGTTTTGTCTGGACCGTGGCGGGGTTGCTGGTGGCGACGGTCCCACGCATCACGGACTCCTTGATATTGCTTATCTGCGCGGAGTACCCAACCTCACGCTGATGGCGCCCAGGGATGAAGGCGAGATGCGCGACATGATGCTGACGATGGTCGAACACGTAGGGCCAATCGCGATGCGCTATCCCAGGGGCAACGGCGTCGGCGCCGATATCACGCGGGCTCCCCAAATGCTGGAGATTGGCAAGGGCGAGATTCTGCGAGACAGCGGCGAGATTGCCATCGTCGCTTACGGATCGATGGTGCATCCGGCACTGCAAGCCGCTGAGAACCTGGCGAAGGACCGAATTGAAACCACCGTCGTGAACGCGCGGTTTGTTAAGCCACTAGACGCCCAACTGCTGCTGGCTTTGGCGCAAACCAAACGAATAATTGTTACGGTGGAAGAGGCCTACCTGGCGGGCGGATTTGGTTCTGCACTTTTGGAACTACTCGAGGAGAACGGCTTGCAGGACAAGGTCAGAGTAGTTCGTATGGGAATTCCCGACCGCTTGGTAACCCACGGCGATCCCAAGCTGCTGTTAGCCAAGTATGGCCTCGATGCCGATGGCATTTACATGCGAGTGAAAGAGAGCATTGACGTGTTGGACGACCGTCGTGCTAAGCCTACAAAAGTTGGTCGGTGAGCTCGTCCGAAGAGGAGTGCCCGCGCCCGTTCTGTGAAAACAGACGGGCGCGTTGTTTTTGTGCACGATATGGTTCACGAACTTTCACCTACTGGAGTTCAACCCTCTTATGAAGCCCGTCCTCACGACTCGTTTTCTGATTAATGCTTCCGCAACACATTTGGCCTCACGATTGCTGTAAGTATTCGGGCGAATACTAATTTTTTCGAATTGCAACTTTCATGAAAGCAAATACTAACAACGACGAAATCGCGGTTGACGATCTGTCATTAAGTGAACCACATTTTGATGATGAAAGGACCCTGCTCGCAGCGCAGCCGGTAGTTCCGCTGCAGGAGATTAAGGCGACAGAGCTTCGGGGAAGACGATCAACGCTGGGCGTCGCAATTTTCTGTTCGCTGTTGGTTGGGTTTCTTAGTGCGACCGTCATTTACAAACAGCGGAGCCAAAAGCCAGCGGAGATTATCAATAGCGCCGGGCCTGGATCTAACGGGGACGACCAGCCTGCCGCCACACCGGCGTTGCCTGCCAACAACAGTTTGAGCGCTGGAATTGGTGTTATTCCCGATTCTGATTCAAGAACTGCGGAGCACCAGTCTTCAGAATCCTTGAATTCAGCGACAGTGCAATCCGTGTCGCCCACGAAGGCGACTGGTGTCCGAAAGCCACTGCGGAGCGAGCGAGTAACCCCAGTCGTCAGGCATCAACCGCGGCGCGAAGCTCCGCGTGAGGCTCGGGATCGTCGAGTCACACCTGACGGTGTTTGGCGAATCAGAGAAATATTTGAAGGTTCACGCCGGCCATAACCGTTGTGAAATCACAACTTGTTGCGACCGGTTGCTGGTCTCGCAGTGTTGGGCTTGTTTCAAGATTGTTGACTGATTCCAAAACGAATGGCATTATCTGCCGCAAGCGAATGAATTAGGTTTTGCCAGGCCAATCGGTCGCTTGCCCCGATAACGAACTCTCACCCAAGCAATAAACCCGACGTTTTCTATTGACCATTATTTTTCGCGGTTGCGGCGCGAGAAAGTAGGGCATTTCCATGAAGCAAGTGTTTCGCGAGCGGGAGTGTATTCATAGAGACGAGGGGGCGGAAGGCGAATTCTATAATGGCGTTTTCTATGTTCAAGCGTTACAAAGACTGCCAATCGATCGAGCCATGCAAGTAGCCTCCAAAGTCAGCTCATTCTTTTGGGCTGACGCCCCACACATTCTGGTTTGGCTGTGTCCCGCTTGTGCGGGTGAATTGAGGCTGGGGGAGTCGCCGCGCGCACTCACGCAAGCTGCGCGACGCCAGGCATAAAAACAAATTTAGGTCGCTGCTGCTGTGCTACTCATGCGGTAGAGTAGTAGCGAATGAAGCAACAGCGGCCCGAGCGAATCGATAAAGTTCTCGTTGAACGTGGGCTGGCCGAATCGCGCGCTAAAGCGCAGGCATTGGTCATGTCCGGTGTGGTGCTGGTCGACGAGCAACGGGTAGACAAGCCTTCACAAACCGTTTCCTCAACTTCCCAAATTCGAATCAAAGGCGACGAGCCAAGTTCTCGCTACGTCGGTCGCGGTGCTCTCAAGCTCGAGGCCGCCCTGCGTGATTTTAAAATGGACGTTAATGGACTTCAGTGTCTTGATGTAGGCGCTTCAACGGGCGGCTTCACGGATTGTTTGTTGCAGCACGGCGCTGCACACGTGATTGCGGTTGACGTAGGTCATAACCAGATCGACTGGCGACTCCGCAACGACGAGCGCATCGAGGTTAGAGAAGGCGTTAACGCGCGTTACCTGAAGCCGGAAGATTTCAACGACAGGTTTGATTTGATTGTGATGGATGTTTCTTTTATATCCGCAACCAAAATACTGCCCGCCATAGTTGGCCTGTTGAAGGACGACGGACGTTTAGTCACGCTCATCAAGCCTCAGTTTGAAGTGGGACGCGGCGAGGTTGGCAAAGGTGGCATCGTCCGCGAACCGGAAAAGCGTGAACGCGTAATCTCTGAAGTGAATCTCGCGGCAAAAGAATTGGGACTCGAGCCGCAGCGAACAATCGAGTCGCCGATTCACGGCGCTGATGGGAATGTTGAGTTTCTCGCGCTGTATCTAAAAAGTTAACCACTTGGTAGTGGGTCAGTATGAAAAGTTTGCTGCGGTTCTCGAACTTAGCCGAAGCGCTGCCCGAATCGCCAAGACGAAATGCGAGCTCAAATAAAAAGTATTGAGTCTTTGGCTGGTCGCTGGCTCCCAGTTCTGATTTTGTTTCTAATCGTTAGTTGGCAATCCCAAACTGATCCATTACCGAGCGCTCAGGTTCGTTGCTCGATAGTCATCCTTCCAGTTACCATGCCTGCGATTTCTCTTACTCCCAAGATCTAGCTTCGGTAATAACGACGTTATGACGACTTCGTCCATTAAACGTATTGGCGTGGTCTTGAAGCCCCACCAACCGGACGCCTTAAAAACGATGTGTGAACTGGCATCCTGGCTTGCGGGTCGTGGGATTAGTCTGTTCGGTGGACCTGAAATTGAACGCACGCGAATCCAACAGCAAACAGGATGCGCAGTCGACGAAGTGACGGCCGAATCGCTGGCTGCCAGCGCTGATCTTATTCTGGTGCTGGGCGGCGATGGCACTATGATCGCTACCGCGCGATTAATGGGCGACTCGGAAGTTCCGGTGCTGGGTATCAACTACGGCAGTCTCGGCTATCTGACAGAGTTTCGCATCGAGGAACTTTACACCGCGCTGGAATCAATTCTCGCCGGACAATTCCGTCTCGACCGCCGCGTGATGCTCGACGTTGGCTTAGTGCGTGGCGATACCACGCTTTCCAGCAACCGCGTACTCAACGACGTGGTCATCAACAAATCGGCCCTGGCACGGATCATCGAAATCGACGCTTCGTTGAACAGTCAATTCGTGAACGCGTTCCGTGCTGACGGGCTAATTGTTTCGACGCCGACTGGTTCGACCGCATACAACCTTTCCGCCGGCGGTCCGGTTATTTTCCCCTCGATGAATGCGGTCGTGATCACTCCCATTTGTCCATTCACGCTTTCAAACCGGCCGATCGTGGTGCCTGACGACGCAGTAATTGAACTGTGCTTGAAGACCGATCAGGAAGACGTCGCACTGACGCTCGATGGTCAGGTAGGTTTTCCTTTGAAGGTTGAAGACCGCGTGGTAATTCGCAAAAGCCAGACGACTTTCAATCTGGTCCAGCCTACGAATCGCAACTATTTTGATGTGTTGCGGGATAAATTGCGTTGGGGAAGGTAAGGCAGTTCCAGAAACTTAGAGCAGTTGGAGTTGAACTTAAGATGCTTAGACAGACGAACTCAGAACCGGGAGCCGTAGCTACCGGCCAGGGACTTAATCACATGATTCAGTGGTCACGTTAGTTAATCAGTAAAGCGCTTGAGGCTTCGACCGGTCGCTACGGCTCTCGGTTCTGATTTCTCCTCCTTTGAGATAAACATGGCCAAAGAAAAAGATACAAACCAACCAGCCATCGACGCCGATGCATTTGAACGCGAAGTCACCACGGATCTCGACGACGAGACGCCAGATAAACCGAAAGGAATTGCGTTACACACGCGCATTCTGATCGGCCTGGCTGTCGGCGTGATTGCGGGTGTTACGGTGAACTACGCTTTCGGTGGTGAACACCCGCGAGTTGTCTGGATTATCGAGAACATTACGCAGCCAATTGGCCAGCTGTTCCTGCGTCTGCTTTTGATGATCGTTGTGCCGCTGGTTTTTTCTTCGCTGGTGGTTGGCGTTGCCGGCATTGGCGACATTCGCAAACTGGGACGCGTTGGTCTGAAGTCGTTTGGCTACTGTCTCGTAATCTCCGCCATCTCAGTAGTGATTGGACTGACGCTCGCCAACACGATCAAGCCCGGCAAGAAGATCGATCCCGCTACGGCTCAAGCACTGCAACAACGCTACGCGACTGGCGCCACGAAAGAAGTTGAATCTGCGAAGAAGGGAGGCGCGGTGGTGACGCCCTTCATGCAGGTGGTTGACACGATTGTTCCCGCCAATCCACTCGCAGCGGTTGCCGGTGTTCCTGCAAATCCGAGCACAGCAACGTCGGCTGGTTCGCCAAATATGTTGCAGCTGATGTTTTTTGCACTTGTCCTGGGGATCGCGATTACGCTCATCCCCGTTACGGTGACGGCGCCGTTGCTGCGTGGTCTGGAAGCGCTTTACGAAATCACAGCGAAGATCATTGAGATGATCATGAAGGTCGCGCCTTTCGCAGTCGCGTGTTTGCTTTTCAACAACACCGCGCGCTTTGGGTTAGACCTGCTGCAGGCCCTCGGCTGGTTTGTGGCGACAGTTCTGATCGGGCTGTCGCTGCACATGTTTGGCGTCTACTCCTTGTCGGTCTACTTTCTTTCAAAACTCTCGCCGCTGGATTTCTTTCGGCGGATCAAGACGGTGATCCTGACGGCGTTTTCCACGTCATCGTCCAACGCGACACTCCCAACCGCGCTGAAGATTTCGGAAGAGAACCTCGGCGTGCCACAAGAGATCAATAGTTTTGTGCTAACCGTCGGAGCTACGGCAAACCAAAACGGCACCGCTTTGTACGAGGGCGTCACGGTCCTGTTTTTGGCGCAACTTGCCGGCGTCGATCTTTCGCTCGGGCAACAGCTGATGGTTGTTTACCTGGCGATTCTGGGCGGCATCGGGACAGCGGGAGTTCCATCAGGCTCGATACCGTTCATTATCGGCGTGCTGGTAACTATCGGCGTGAACCCGGCGTTGATCGCGATCATTCTCGGCGTTGATCGCATTCTCGACATGTGTCGCACAACGCTGAACGTCGTTGGCGACATTACCGCAGCAACTTTCGTCGCGCGTTCGGAAGGTTATGAGTTACTGAAGCAGCACGACCCGGCGATTGTTCATGCGGGAGTCGCTGTGCCGAGTGAATAAAAATGTTGGTTAGTGAAGAGTGAAGAGTGAAGAGTGAAGAGTGAAGAGTGAAGAGTGAAGAGTGAAGAGTGAAGAGTGAAGAGTGAAGAGTGAAGAGTGAAGAGTGAAGAGTATCCCTTGATACAAAATATGGTTTGATTCAATTGCAAGAGCTCTGCTGGAGTTCGCGTTTTTGACTTTTCATTTTTCACTCTTCACTTTTCACTGTAGCCCGAGGTCCAAATGGTATTTCCGCTCTACGACGACAACAGCGATCGCACTTTAACGCCCATCGTCAATTACATATTGATCGGGATCAATATCCTGGTCTTTGTCTTTCTGCAGCAGCTTGGCAACAACGACAAGTTTACTTACGCATTCTCAACGGTGCCACAGGAGATCGTCAGCGGCCGCGACGTGCGCACTCCGGATCGAGTGGTCGAGCATCCGGTAACAGGTCAGCAACTCTTAGTTCCGGGGCTACAACCAACGCCATTCTCCGTCTACCTCACGCTAATCTTTTCAATGTTTATGCACGGCGGCATTGCGCACATCGCCGGGAACATGCTCTTCCTCTGGATCTTTGGCGACAACGTTGAAGACCGGATGGGCCACGTCAGATATTTGATTTTCTATTTGGTGTGCGGCGTCCTCGCCTCGCTGGCACATGTGATAACCACTGCGATGTTGGCGACTGATCCGGCGAGCATGTTGATTCCAAGTCTCGGTGCTTCAGGCGCCATCTCTGGGGTCCTCGGCGGTTACATCCTGCTTTATCCTAAACGTCGCGTGACCGTGATCCTGTTTCGTTTTCTGACTGACGTTCCTGCTTACGTGGCGATCGGAATCTGGTTCGTGTTCCAGGTACTCAGCGGGACAACACTTTTGGGAGGCAGATCTCAACTCGGCGGCGTGGCTTACGCGGCGCACATAGGCGGCTTCGTGGCCGGGCTCGCGCTCGTTAAGGTGTTTACGCTTGGACGCGGCTCAACGCCGAACTACGCGTAGTCGTTAGATCAAGCACAGTTGTTTCCAGCCAAAAGCGGGGGCAAGCCCGCCTTCCGGACCCGGAGGTGACTAAAGTCGACAGTGACCCAGGGTGGAATGGCTTTCAGTGTCGAAGGAACAGAACAAGATTAGTAATCTCGAAGTCGGGAAGGCGGGTTGCCCCGCTTTCTGGGAGCGTTTTGCGATAAGCTTTGTCGTTCAAGTAAGATCAGAACCCAATGACAAACTCCGGAACAGAAATGCAACCAGCCAACCAACAGGGTCTTGATATTCGCTCGACGCCACGCGAGGAGATGCAGTTGTATCCGCTTGATACTTTTGCTTATGAGTTTCCCGGGCGCGAGATCAAGATTGATTTTGAGATTACGGAATTCACTGCCATCTGTCCCTTCTCCGACTTTCCTGATTTCGCGACCATCCGGCTTCAGTACGTTCCCAATGAACGTTGCGTGGAACTGAAGAGTCTAAAGCTCTACATCAACTCGTTTAGAGAGGTGAAGATTTTTCACGAGCACGTGATCAACGTGATACTGGATGACTTTGTGCGCGCCTGCGATCCGTTGCAGGTGGAGATTGAAGGCGACTTTCATGTCCGCGGCAATATCAAGACAGTCGTTCGAGCGAGTTACCGAAAGCAGTGAGCAATGGGCAATGGGCAATGGGCAATGGGCAATGGGCAATGGGACCTTTAGCAGAGATGAATTACAAACTAATTGTCGAATTCCGCAACCGATCTAATCATTCAACTCGATTTGATCAATCATTGAACGAGCCTTACCGCCGCTTGCGACCGTTTGCTGCTCACTGCTCACTGCCCACCGCCCACTAATCCCCCCATGTCTTTTACGACCATCTTCATCATTACCGGCGTTGTACTCCTGCTCATTTTTGTTCTCATCATCAAGCTGGCAATTCGCTGGGTAGTAAAGTTTACAATTATTGCTGTGATCATTGCGGCGCTGGCCGGCATGGGCGGTTTTTGGTGGTGGAGCACGAAGCTCGTCGGGAAACCAAAAATGCGTCAGCCCGCAACTCCTGCCAAACGCTCGGCGCGCTAACCGGAACGCGCCATGGGAAAAAGCGATACTAACGACGCTGCCGATCCTCTCGATCCGGAATTTGTTCCTGCGACCGTCGCAGCCCAGAAAGTCCGGGAAAGTTCAGGCGGCTTAGCTGGACTCTGGGGTCGCTACCGCCAATTACCGCGCAACGTCTTCGCTATCAGTTTAGTTAGTCTGCTCAACGACGCTTCCAGCGAAATCATTTATCCACTACTTCCGGTTTTCCTTTCACTCACTATTGGCGCGTCACCTGCAGTCGTCGGCCTGATTGAAGGAGTGGCCGAATCAGTTTCGAGTTTGCTTAAACTTTTTGCGGGCCACTTCAGCGATCGGCGGGGTAAGCGCAAAGCGTTCGTGGTCTTCGGTTACGCATTATCCGGGTTTATCCGTCCGTTGCTGGCCTTCGCCGGAAGTTGGTCGCAAGTGCTCGGCATCCGGGTTACGGATCGCGTGGGCAAAGGCATTCGCAGTTCGCCGCGCGACGCGATGATTGCCGACAACGTTCGGATTGAGGAGCGGGGACTCGCATTCGGCTTTCATCGCGCCATGGATCACACGGGAGCGGTGATTGGGCCGTTGATCGGTTTTGTCGTTCTCCTTTATTTCGCCTCCAGCCAGACTTCTCCGACCGCGAGTGACTTTTCAAAGATCTTTCTCGCGGCCTCAGTGCCTGCGCTCGCCGCGGTGTTTGTGGCGGTCTTTTTTGTGCGCGAATCGTCGTACCAAAAAAGTTCGACCGCAATTGACTCCGCGCCTCCGCTGCACATTTCGCTAAGCGGGTTCGACGGAAACTTCAAACGCTTCCTTTTCATTCTGGCGCTGTTCACGCTCTCGAATTCATCCGACTTTTTTCTGATCCTGCGAGCGCAGTCAACCGGTATTTCCGCGCCGAACACGCTCCTGCTGTGGGCCGCGTTTCATGTTGTGAAAGTCTTGAGTTCAATTTTCGGTGGTGATCTTTCTGATCGCCTGGGACGGCGGCGGTTGATTGTTGCCGGCTGGATTCTCTACGCGGCGGTGTATGCAGGGTTCGCATTTGTTTCGAATGAAGCCTCGGTGTGGATCTTGTTTTTGATTTACGGGATTTATTTCGGACTGTCTGAGGGCGCAGAGAAGGCGCTGGTTGCTGACCTGGTGCGACCGGAACAACGCGGCACAGCTTACGGCCTGTATAATCTCGCTTTCGGAATCACAGTACTGCCGGCATCGCTGTTAATGGGTTGGCTTTGGTACTGGCGCGGACCGCAGACAGCTTTTCTTGTCAGCGCCGCCCTGGGTACATCAGCCGCGTTGTTGCTGTTGTTGCTGGTAAAAACGCAAGCGAATTTGAGAATCGACGCTGGCGAATGAGGTCAGCGCCACCGCCGTAGCGGATGGTTTTTTGAATGAACACGTCTTACGAAATCATAAAAACGGACGAGCAGCTCCGTCGTGCCGTTGAATTGCTATCTCGCCACCAGGTGATTGGGCTTGATACCGAAACAACCGAACTCGATCCCTATTACGGCCGCCTGCGACTAATCCAACTCGCCACGCCCGACGGCGTTTACATTGTCGACGTTGACGCGTTTGGACCAGACCAGAAAGCAGCGCTCGCGCCGCTTGGCACTCTGCTGGCCGCCGCGCGCCCGATCAAGATTCTTCACAACGCGAAGTTCGACGCGAAATTCATTAAGTACAACCTGGGTGTAGACCTCGGCGGGATTTTCGATACGTTACTTGCGAGCCAGTTGGTCGGCGCCGGCGACATCGAAGAACGCCACGGGCTCGAAACGGTAGCATCCCGTTACCTGAACGAGACTGTCGATAAGGGCGAACGGCTGAGCAACTGGAATTTTGAGTTGTCGCAAGCGCAGCTCGATTATGCGGCACGTGATGCGGCAGTGTTGCTGCCGTTGCGCGAGAAGTTGATCGAACGACTAAAGGCGGAATCGTTGATCGAGGTGGCGCGACTCGAATTCGATTGCATCATGACGGTCGCGGATATCGAGCTCACCGGTTTCTACATGCACAAGGATCGCTGGCTCGAACAATTGTCGCTGGTTGAAACGCGCCGGATACAACTTGCGGAAGATTTGCAGTCGGTGTTGGCCGAAGAGTCGTCACAGGGAACACTTTTCGGTGGACCGCAACGTGACGACATCAATCTCGATTCTCATCAACAACTGACGACAGCCCTGGAACGCCTCGGGATTCCGGTTCCGGATTCCACGCGCAACTGGAAACTTCAGCCGCTGGCCGCGCAGTATCCGATTATTGCCACGCTGCTCGAGTACCGCACGGTGCAGAAAGCGTTGACCAGTTACGGTCAGAACATGATCGATCTGATCAATCCTACGACGCATCGTCTGCACGCAGATTTTCGCCAGATCGGTGCGCCGACTGGCAGGTTCTCCTGCACTAATCCGAATATTCAACAGGTGCCCCACGCAGTCGAATACCGTCGCTGCTTTTCGGGATATCCAGCCGGTCGAAAACTGGTGATCGCTGACTACTCGCAAATTGAGTTGCGCATCCTGGCTGAGTTTTCCGGCGACCGCGCGTTCATTGAAGCGTTCAAGTCTGGCGCAGATCTTCATCGCGTGACGGCTGCGGAAGTTTTCAACGTGACGACGGATCAAGTGAGCCGCGAGCAGCGAGACTTTGCCAAGCGTTTGAACTTCGGCGTGGTTTATGGAATTGGCGCGCAACGTTTCTCGATTATGACCGGACTCGGACAGCCGGAAGCAGAGAATGTTTTGCGCAAATATTTCTCGACGTATCGTCAGTTGGATTCTTATTTGAGCGATGCTGCCGATCGTGCTGTTAGGGAAAGACAAGCCAGGACCGCATCGGGACGTTTGGTGCGTTTCCGTTACGACGACCAGGATCGGCAGCAGATTTCGATGACGAAGCGCAACGGGAAAAACACGCCGATTCAAGGCACGAGTGCCGACATCCTTAAACGATCTTTGCGCCTGCTGCGCGATGAACTGGTTGGCACGAACGGCAAGATCGTCAACATCATCCACGACGAAATCGTGGTCGAGGCCGAAGCGGATGAAGCGGAGGAGGTGGCACAGAAAGTCGAGCGTGCCATGGTGATGGCAGGCGAGGAGTATCTGAAGACCGTGCCGGTGAAAGTTGAAACCGAGATTGCCGACGAATGGGTCAAATAAGAGCCGCCGTTACTTTAGGAACGGCTTGATGGCGGCATAGATTTGATCAGCATCGTTACTGACGCGCTCCACGCTCTCTTTGAACTCAGCTAAGTCGAGCGAGGCTGTCTTAATTTCACTTCTCACGAAGAGGTCGTCATCGTCGTCAAGGCCTATCTTGACGAAATCAAGTGAGTGCGCAAGTTTTAATAACTTGAGCATCATTTCCGGCGTCGTATCCATGGAGTCTTTCGTAGCTACCACGACTCCGGTTACCAGGAAGCCCGGTCCAGTCGCAAAGATAACTTTGAACTTCGTCAGGTTCTTTCCTTCACGCTCCAGCAGCCAGATGCCTTCACCCGCGTTGCGATAGCTGTACCCGGATTGCTTGAAAAGTTGCTCGACCTTGGCTGCGTCGTTCTTAATCGCCGGTGCAGTCGAACCTCCGGCCTGGGCGTTCGCCTGAACGAAAACCGGAACCAGACTTAGTCCGAGCAGAAGTACCAAACGTCGACAATGAATAAGAGTTGAGTTCAAAGTGATCCTCCGATTATGAATTGCAGCCAGCTGCGGGTTTCAAGTTCGTTTAGCTACTCGCTTGGGTTTGACTCTTCCGGCGCCAGACAAAGTAAACCGGAATTCCAGTTAGCACCAGCAAATAGCCAATGCCTGAAGTTCCCGGCTTTAGTAATGCCAGATCAATCACCAGCAGGAGTGCCAGGCCGATGTAGATAATCGGCACGACCGGGTAGCCAAACGTTCGGTACGGGCGCTCAGCTGACGGCAACTTGCGACGCATGACGATCACCGCACCCACCATCAGCACGTAGAAAACCAGGTCCGCCGACACAATATATTCGAGTAGTTGCGTGTAGACATTTCCGTAAGCGGTTTGCGCAACCCCTGATTGCGGGTTGAAGGTGGTCGTTACCGTGCGCGGCAACGTGAGGAACGCCGCCCAGAAGCCCTGCATGATGAGCGCCACCTCCGGCACGAGGCGTTTATTTAACAAAGCGGTTTTTTTGAAGAATAGATTGTCGCGCGCCATCGCGAAATAAACGCGCGCGCCTGCCAGAATCAAACCGTTGTTGCAACCGAAGGTCGAAATCATGATGGCTACTGCCATGATGATCGTGCCCGGCCGGCCAAATGCAGTTTGCATCACTGAAGTGGCGACGCTGTTAGTCGGCTTTTGAATAGTTGAAAGCGGAAGCGTGACCGTGTACGCAAAATTTGCCAAGAGATAGAGTGAAACGACGATGCCGCAGCCGATGAGCAACGCCCGCGGTAAGTTCTTTCCTGGATCGCGGACTTCGCTGCCGGTGAACGTCACGTTGTTCCAGGCAGATTGTGCGAACATCGGCCCGACCATCGCCAGTCCCAACAACATCAATAATGCTGTCAGACCCGTGGCGCCGAGTCCCGGTTGCGCTGCCTGCGGATTCCAGCCGTTTGCCACAGGACTCCACCACGACGAAGTGAACGCAGCGCTCTGGTGATTCCAGCCGAGCAAGAGTCCCACCAGAATCAGTCCCGCAAGGGCCGCCGTCTTGGTAAACGTAAAAGTGTTTTGGATCAGTTTGCCTGTCTTGAGGCCGCGCGTGTTGGTCAATGTCAGCAGCAGAATCAAAACGATCGCCACCAGCTGCGCAGTCGAGAGACTGATGGCATAACTGCCAAAAAGATGGGTTGGTGCGATGAGGTAATTGGACTCGGAAATTTGCGGCGCGAGCACGCCCATGAAGCGAGCGAACGCGACTGCCACCGCGGCGA
Source organism: Pyrinomonadaceae bacterium (assembly GCA_035472495.1). GTDB lineage: Bacteria > Acidobacteriota > Blastocatellia > Pyrinomonadales > Pyrinomonadaceae > PSRF01. The sequence goes on from DATIPD010000018.1 coordinate 74,779, forward strand.
TGGTGCCGGTCTGAATCACCAGCAGCAGCGACCAACCGAAAAGAAACCCAGCGGCTGGACCATAGGCCTCGCGCAGGAAAACATACTGGCCGCCGGCACGCGGCATCATCGCCGCCAGCTCAGCGCAACACAGTGCGCCCGTGATAGTGAGCACGCCGGCCAGCGCCCAGGCCATTAGCAGCCATCCCGGCGCGCCCACGATTCGCGCCGACTCCGCCGAAGTAATGAAAATTCCCGAGCCGATCATCGAACCGACGACGATCATGCTGGCGTCAACCAGGCCAAGGCCACGAACCAGCTTTGGGGAAGATGTCTTTTCTTCGCTCATGAAAACGTTGACCGTATAGTCGCGTTCAGACGCGGTGTCAAGGAATATCGCAAAAATCCCCTGCTTGACACTCCGCGCGACGCTCCAATAGTCTTGCCCTGATCGAAGCGCAGCGAAAAATCTAATCAGATAAGGCTCAACTCTCTTGAGCGCGCTGACCGGTCAGCGCTTTAGTCGGTCGCGGCTTGACGCGGCAGTCGTATGTTGAAGTTAGCTGAGGAGGGTTGCGACAGGTAGCAACCGGCCAAAGCGGTGACAGGTCGCCGCACTCCAAAGAGAAACACGTACTGGGACACATCTAGTCTTTAAATGATCAAAGAAAAAATAGTTGAATTAATTACTTCGAAGCGTGCGGGCGTTGGCGTTATTGGCCTTGGTTACGTCGGACTGCCACTCCTCGCCGAATTCGCGCGTGCGGGTTTTCAGTCGATCGGTTTTGAAGTCGATAAAAAAAAGGCCGACCAGATTAACGCCGGCGAGTCGTATATCGGCGACGTTGCTTCGTCAGTCATCAAAGACCTGGTCAGCAGCAAGCGTTTGCGCGCCACCACTGATTTCGCGCACTTAAAAGACTGTGACGCCGTCATCATTTGTGTTCCTACCCCGCTGCGGAAAACTAAGGAGCCGGATGTTTCCTACATCCTTGCCGCGGCCGAAGAGATCAAGAAACATCTACATCAGGGCCAGCTGATCATTCTTGAGTCGACCACTTATCCGGGAACCACGGATGAAGTGTTGCTGCCGATGTTTGAAGACACCGGCTTAAAACTAGATGCGGATTTCCTGTTGGCGTTTTCGCCTGAGCGAGTTGATCCTGGCAATCCTGAGTTTCAAACGCATAACATTCCAAAAGTCGTTGGCGGTGTCACCGACGATTCAACGTTCGTGGCCGCGCACCTCTATTCGCAGATCGTCAACGACGTGCACGCAGTTAGTTCTGCGCGAGTTGCCGAAACGGCGAAGCTTTTAGAGAACACTTTTCGGGCGGTGAATATTGGGATGGCCAACGAGATGGCCAAACTTTGCTACGCGCTGAATATCGACACGTGGGAAGTGATTCGCGCCGCCGCCACCAAGCCATTCGGGTTCATGCCTTTTTATCCAGGCCCGGGAATCGGCGGACACTGCATTCCGCTCGATCCGCACTACCTCTCGTGGAAGGCGCGCCAACATGGCTTCGATTCGCGTTTCATCGGGCTGGCGGAAGAGGTCAACTCACGTATGCCGGAGCATGTGGTGCAGCTCGTGGCGGACGGGTTGAACGACGCGCGCAAAGCGATGAAGGGCTCGCGAGTTTTGTTGCTGGGCGTAGCCTACAAAAAGGACATTGACGACGTGCGCGAAAGCCCGGCGCTGTCGATTATCGATCGACTGCGCGCGCGTGGCGCCGAAGTGAGTTACCACGATCCGTTTGTGCAACATGTGAACTTTGACGACGCACACACCGAAGGCGGCGGAGAGCCAATGTCGTCCACCGATTTAACCGACGACGAATTGCGAGCGGCAGACTGCATAATAATTGTGACCGACCACAGTGGGATCGATTACAAACGTGTTACCGGCCTGGCAACGCTAATCGTGGATACGCGCAACGCACTCAACGGTGAAGCCAGACGCGACAGCAACGCGCGGATAATTCGGCTCTAAAACGTTTCAAGTTTCCAGTTTCAAGTTTCGAGTTCGGCAGCGGACTTTGAAACTCGAAACCTGAAACTCGAAACTCGAAACATGATTAAAGTCATCAACGTTGTCGGGGCGCGACCTAACTTCATGAAGGTCGCCCCCATTGTCGAAAGTATGAAGCGGCGCGAACGAGAGTTTTCGCCGCTTGTTGTTCATACGGGGCAGCACTACGACGCGGCCATGTCTGACGCGTTCTTTAAAGACCTCGCACTGCCGGAGCCTGACGTTTACCTCGAGGTTGGCTCGGCTTCACACGCTGCGCAAACTGCGGCGGTCATGCAACGCTTCGAGCCCGTATTACTCGAACACAAACCGGACTGGGTGCTGGTGGTTGGCGATGTGAACTCAACCCTCGCGTGTGCGCTCGTTTGTGCCAAACTCGGTGTGAAAGTCGCACACGTTGAAGCTGGATTGCGCAGTCGCGACCGTTCCATGCCGGAAGAAATCAACCGGTTATTGACCGACCAAATCGCCGACTTGCTTTTCACGCCCTCCGCGGATGCCGACGACAATTTGCTCGCTGAAGGGATTCCCCGAGAACGAATCCGGCTGGTAGGCAACGTGATGATTGATTCGTTGTACAAACATTTGGCAAGCGCCGCAGAGTCCACGATCAAAAAACGGCTTGGTCTCGCAGGTGATTACGCGGTGTTGACGCTTCATCGTCCGTCCAACGTCGATGGTCTGAAAGCGTTTAACAGTATTCTGGACGCGCTGGAGCAGATTGCCGCGCGCCTGCCGATTGTTTTTCCGGTCCATCCTCGAACTCTGAAAATGATCGCTGAGCTGCAATTGACCGACCGGATCAAACAAGCAACGGGTCTTCGTCTAATCGAGCCGCTGGGCTATGTGGATTTTCTGAGTTTGTACAGCGGCGCGCGCTTAGTGTTAACCGACTCCGGTGGGATCCAGGAAGAAACCACTGTGCTGGGTATTCCCTGTCTTACGCTGCGTGCAAACACCGAGCGCCCGATCACAGTGACCCATGGGACAAACACTGTAGTTGGCACTGATCCAGCGAAGATTGTTGCCGCGGCAAACGCGGCGCTCGATGTTCCTCCCAAAACCACTGCCGGCATTCCGCTCTGGGATGGCCACACAGCGGAGCGTATTCTTGCTTCCCTCAGTTAGAATGGGCTTTTGTTGGTTGCGGCGACCGAATCAAAAGTCACTTGGCAAACTCTTCCAAATCTTCCAGTCAATCGAAACGCAAGGGAGTGGCTGAAGGCCTGCGCCGTGTTCTTAGCGGACGGATCGGATTTGCACAGGCGGCACGCGAAGGATTCCGGCGTGGCCGGGCCGCGGTCCAATCACGTCGTGAGCGGGCGATGCTTGACGACTTACGTGATCAGCCGGCTCATCTGACAGCTGACTTCCAAGGGCTTTCGTCGGCAGATCTCCTGAACCACTTTCGCACTCGCACCGCGCCAAAGTTTTTTACCGGATTCGAAACAGAAAATGTGTGGTCGTTAAGCACCGGTAGGCTTCCCTCTCCGTTTCTTTTGCTGCTGGTCTTGCCGGCGCAATCCATCATCGAACACCGTTGGCAGTTGCTCGGTTTCGGCGAGAAGGATTTTGGTCAAACAATCAACTGGCATCGCGATCCACTTTCGGGTCGAATCTGGCCACTCGATTACCACGCTGACATTCCTCTATGGCACAACGACGGTTCGGATATCAGGGCCCTTTGGGAGCTAAATCGACTTGGCCACCTCGTTACGCTCGGACGCGCTTACGTTGTGATTAGAGCAAACGGTCGCGACTGGAAAGAGTTTGCCGGGATGATGAAAGCCGATGGCCTCGACTGGAGCGAGTATGATCCGGAGTGGAACCCGGATGTAGATGAAGAATTTTTTCTGCAAGTCGAGAGCTGGCAGAAACAAAACCCGCTCGGACGCGGCGCCAACTGGACCTGTGCGATGGAAGTCGCCTTGCGCTCAATAAACTTGCTCACTGCGTTCAGGCTGTTCCGAAGTTCCCCACGACTTACCGAAGAGCGCTTGTTGTTGTTACTGCAAATGTTTGACCAGCATGGTGGACATATTCAGCGCAACCTGGAGTTCTCTCACGTCACCACCAGTAACCACTATTTGTCTGACGTCGCGGGTTTGTTATGGCTTGGCATCATGCTGCCGGAACTGAACGCCGCCGCAGAATGGCGTCACTGGGCGCTGGCTGAAATGCTCCGCGAGATGGACAAACAAATCCTGGATGACGGCGCGGACTACGAGGGAGCAACTGCCTACCATCGGTTTGTGCTCGAGTTGTTTCTCTACTCGTTTCTTTTGTGTCGCGCGAATGAGATTGAGATTGCTGAGAATTATTGGAATAAGCTGCATGCAATGTTTGTTTACCTGGGAGCGATGCCACGAACCGGCACGAAGGTTGGGTTGATTGGCGACAGCGATGACAGCCATGTGTGGCCCAGTCAGGTCGGCGTGGGACACGAATGTAATCTGCTGACGATGGGGGCTGTTGTCTTCGCTGACCCAAAGCTCCTGTGCTTCAGCTCGACGACGGAGGTACTTTGGGTCCTGGGCGATGAAGCTCGCCGCGAAGAAGCAAGGCTGTGGGCGGTCACTTACAAGCGCGGATCGCGCGCGTTTCCAAACGTTGGCACTTACGTGCTACGTCATGAGGAACTGGATTTGGTGTTCAATGCAAGCAGTCCGCAAACAGGGAGGCCAACCTCACACCGGCACAATGACGCATTGAGCGTTGATATTTCGGCGCATGGCGCCGCCTTCATAGTCGATCCCGGCACGTATGTCTACACGGCAGACTTGAGCGAACGTCATCTATTTCGGTCGACGGCTTATCATTCGACAATCCAGATTGACAATGAAGAACAGCAGACAATTCGCGCAGACGAACCTTTCAAAAATGGCGGCGAAGCAAAGGTCCGCGTTTTGGAATGGACAAGCACAAAGCACCGGGACAGGGTAATCGCCGAGCACACGGGTTACGAACGGCTGCGCGATCCAGTAACGCACCGGCGCACCATTACATTCAACAAGCTCAACCGCTGGTGGTTTATTGAAGATGAACTCAGCGGTCGAGGCAATCACTCAATTGCTGCGAGATTTCATTTCGACGCAGATTTGGAAGTAGGACTGTTTGATGAGCAGTCCATCGTGGCTAAAGATCCGCTCCTCGGCGCGCGACTGTTTGTTTGTTCCTGGGGAGCTGATGAAGGTTTGCGGCTTGAGTTGGAGCCGCAATTTGTTTCGAGAAAGTATGGCTCAAAACTCCCTTCCACGACTGCCTGTTGGTCAATTCAGGCGAGCGTGCCTTACAGGCTGCGTTGGGCGATTGTAGCGGTACATCCGAAAGAAGATCTTGCAGCACGACTAAACGTTCTTCGCGCTCCCAAGGCCAATTCCCAAAGTCCTGGCGACGCTAAGACTTTGGACTTTGGACTTTAGACTTTGGACTAAATTTTCATGTGTGGCATTTGCGGCATCTGGGAATACAGCGCAACCGAGGGACGCTTGGAGTTGTCGCTTGTCGAACGTATGCGCGACGAGATGCGTCACCGTGGACCGGATGACGAAGGCGCAATGCTGTTCGACGGCGCGCGCGGCGGGCTTGGCTTTCGCCGACTTTCAATCATCGATCTTTCGGCGGCCGGCAATCAGCCAATGCGCGGCTGTTCGACCCGGCAAATCTGGATCGTTTTCAACGGCGAAATCTACAACCACGAAGAACTGCGAACTGGACTAGAGCAACGAGGCCATCACTACAGTACCCGCACTGACACCGAAACGATTCTCCATCTTTATGAAGAGCTGGGCCCGGATTTTGTAAACCAAATTGAAGGCGACTTCGGCATCGCTATCTGGGACGAGGAACGCGGGCAGCTCGTGCTTGCCAGAGATCGCATCGGAGTCAAACCGCTTTACTTCTATCATCAAAACGGTCGCTTTATTTTTGCGTCAGAGATCAAAGCGATTCTCCAACATCCAGCCGTTACGAGGGAGATTGATGAGGAGTCGCTCTATCACTACCTGACTTTCCTGACGACGCCGGCGCCGCGCACGCTCTTCCGCGACATTCAAAAGTTGCCCGCCGGTCACCGCTTGGTTGTTAACGGTCACGGGTCGATCAGGCAAGAAAAGTATTGGGACGCATTGCCACCTCAGGAGCCAAACAAGCAAAACGAAACAGAATGCCAGGAAGAAATTCTGCGTTTGCTGCGAGACTCGATTCGCAAGCGCATGATGTCAGACGTTCCGTTTGGAGTTTTCCTGTCGGGCGGCGTTGACTCGTCAGCAAACGTAGCGCTGATGTCGGAACTGATGACGCAGCCCGTGCGCACGTACACGGTTGGATTCAAAGACAGCGATGAGCTCAACGAACTCGCGAGCGCGCGCACGATTGCGAAAAAGTTCGGCACCGATCATCACGAGGTAATCATTGACCGGGATGACATGGAGAAGTTTCTTCCGGAGCTGGTTTTCCATCAGGATGAGCCCTTAGCCGATCCGGTTTGCGTTCCCCTTTACTACGTTTCGAAACTCGCGCGTGAAGACGGAACGGTAGTCGTGCAAGTGGGTGAAGGCGCGGATGAAATATTTGCCGGGTATGAGTGGTTTCGAAAGTACGTGCGCATTTACGAACGTTTCTGGCGTCAGGCGGAAAAGCTGCCGCTGTCGCTGCGTCAGTCCCTGGCCGGAGTTGCGAAGCCTTTGCTGGATGCGACTTTCAACAAACGCACCGCGATTGAATTAAATCGGCGGCTGGGTGCCGGCGAGTCGCTTTTCTGGGGTGGCGCGATCGTTTTCGACGAAGAATTCAAACGCAAAGTTCTCTCAGGAGAAACTGCGGACGGGTTGTCATCCTACGACGCGGTGAAGGACCACCTTGATTACATTGCGAAGGTCCGACCGGAATCAGACTTTGCGACGCGGATGAGTTATCTGGAACTGAAGTTGAGACTGCCGGAACTGTTGTTGATGCGAGTTGACAAGATCACGATGGCGACTTCAGTGGAAGCGCGCGTTCCGTTTCTCGATCACCACCTGGTCGAATATGCGATGGGTATTCCGACCGAGTTCAAGATTCAGGGCACGAGCGGGAAACACATTCTGAAGCGCGCACTGGAAAAAGTCTTACCGGCGGATTTGCTTTATCGTCAGAAGCGCGGCTTTGGCGCGCCGATTCGCGAATGGTTTCGTGGCGAGCGCGCTGATGTGTTGGGCGGACACATCATGAGCTCGGCGCTTCGCCAGCGTGAGCTGTTTGATTACACGTTTGTGAGTCGGTTGCTGGATGAGCACCGGCGCGGGGTGCGCGACTGGAGTTTTCACTTGTGGGCGCTGTTGAATGTGAGTCTCTGGTACGACCGCTGGTTTGAATAGCTAAGAAGGTACGAGTTATCGTTCAGAAAATGGATCGACTTTTGATAACCGGCGGCAGCGGATTCGTGGGAAAGAATTTGGCTGGATTTTTCTCTCCTCGCTATTCTGTGGCCACCACTTTTTTTCAACATCCAGGCGGACCGGCTGCAGACTCACTTCACCTGGACATCAGAAATCCTGACGCTGTTTTGGAGGTTTTTGGACGTGTCGCGCCGACGACGGTAATTCACGCGGCCGGACAAAAGAATGTTCGTTTCTGCGAGGAGGATCCAGCAGAAGCGCATCGAATAAACGCGCTGGGAACGCAAAACGTCGCCCGCGCCTGCCGCGAGGTTGGGGCACACCTGATTTACATCTCGACTGATCTGGTCTTTGCAGGTGTCAGAGGAAATTACGAGGAAGATGAAGTCCCGAAACCAAACCTGGTTTATGGGCGCAGCAAACTGGAAGGGGAAAGATTGGCCCGCGAGGAGTTACCGAGCGTCGCGGTTTGCCGCAGCGGTGGAATCTATGGCCTGGGGTCACCGTTGTTAAGTTGGTTCACGAAAGAGATAGATGCTGGTCGATCGGTAGAGTGTCTCGTCGATGTTTTCAACACACCGACTTACGCTCCGAATTTAGGCGAGATGACAGAAGTTGTAATGCGCCGGCGACTGAGCGGAATTTTTCACACTGTCGGCTCACAACGAGTCAGCCGGTTCGATTTGTTTTCCTCATATGCAAACAGTCGCGGAATTGATCCCAGTTTGCTAAAACAAGTTTCACTTACACAGATGAAGGAGTCGCTATGGCTGCAGCCTGATTCTTCTTTGTCCAGCGAGAAGACCACCGGGCAACTAGGGATTCACTTTGATTCGGTAGATGAAGGTTTCGCGCGGTTAAAGGCAGAAGGAGGTCTTTAGTGCAAAAATTTGCACCTTACCTTAACAAGGTCGACGAACGTGGTGGATTTTGGGGAATCACTCAAGAGTCGTGGGCCGAGGTAAACTTCATCGAAACACAGGCGGGGCAGATCAGGGGCAATCATTATCACAAAGAGACGCGTGAACTTTTTTTTATTATTTCCGGTGAGATTGATGTGGTTATCGAGGATCTGAATTCGGGCCAGCGTGTCGAGTTGTCAGTTACAAAAGGCGACATCTTCCTTATCGAGCCGTACGAGCTTCACACGTTTCACGTACGAACAGACGCAAAGTGGATAAACATGTTGTCGAAACCTGTTGACCAGGAAAATCCGGATTTCCATCAGGTTGTCACAACGAAATGAAATCTTCATCCTGAACTGCAAACCTGAAACTGACCCACTACCCGGTCTGCGGATTAACCAAGGTTCTTACCGATCCTTTGATTACGTCGCCTAATACTTCCGGGGTAAAGTTTTCAGCAATGTGGCAATAGCCCGCATCTGACAACTCCTTCCACAAGTCCGGCGTTTGATAAAGGCGTACGACCGCCGCCGCAAAGTCGGTGGGCGAGTTTGCTATCAGGACTTGCTTGCCGTCTGTGAAATTCCATCCCTCCGCTCCTATCGTCGTCGTAACTACCGGCAAGCCGTAAGAGAGTGCTTCACCAATCTTCCCATTAACACCGGATCCAAAACGGATAGGCGCGACAAAAACACGGCTACCGGAAACTATTGGATCGAGATCCGGAACGAAACCAAGAACGCGCACACCATTGGAAGCATACGCCGCAAAATCAGATGGCGCGCTGCTACCGGCAACCAGCAATTCCACCCCCGGTAAAGATTTTCTGATGAGCGGCATGACTTCACGACCCATGAAGTGTACGGCATCAACGTTGGGACGATGGCCGAAGGCCCCCACGAAAAGAAGGTCCTTGCGTTCCTGAAAACTTTGACCGCGCTCATGCAAGTTATGAATTGTAGGGACGACCACTGACGGAACGCCGGAGGCGATATTCGCCATCAATTCCTGATCAGGCGACGAGCCACACCAAATGAGATCGGCTGCGCGACCCAGACGAGTTTCGAGCCCGCGTAGTTTTTCTGCTTCGCGCAAGTCGCGCGGGTCGCCAGTAAGAGCCGCTGCCCGCGTCGCGCGCAAGTGGTGAACGTCCAACATGTCGTAGATCACTTTAGTCTTGCGATCCGCGCGACGCACGCGCTTAAGCATTGCCTCAGCGATTGCCGGACGACTAAGGATGGCTACCGCAAAATTTCTTCGCTCAAAGAATTTTCGGTAATCAACAATATCACCCGTCTCAATCCCGATTTCCCAAAGCGCCTTTTCATATTCAATTCCGTGTGGCCGGTTGAAAGGTAGAAAGACAACGTCGTTTTCCTGGGCGAGTGTTTGCAAGATTATCGACATGCGAGCACTGCCGGCATCGCGGTCAGGACTCGGAATCCGTTCATCGAAAACCACGATCGCGGTTTTGTGGTTTTGACTGTCCTCACCCTCGCGAAGATGGTTCAAGTGCTGTGGCGAACCAGGGCGCGGTCCACCTTGGAATACTCTCAGCCATTCTTTGAGAGTCAATTTCGCCGAGAGCGATAAATTTTCCTGAAGTTTTTTCTTGAGAAATTGCAAAGGTCTTTTCTTGTTCCTTCGGTTTTGGGTCGTGTGTTTTGGTGGATTGTCGTTGATCTCAACCTAAATGTTTGGACCACGAAACTACACGAACCCTAAACCACGAAACACACGAACGGGGATTTCTTAGCCGTCATCTTGTTCCGTTGTCCAGTTTAGCAGCGGACGCAAAACGCCCGGCATTGGACCGACGTAGTCGCCTCTGGCAGAATCGCCCGCCGGGCTATCGACAACCTGAAACGCAATCGCGTTTGGTTCGTGAGCATGCAGGATCGTGGCCGGAAAATGCGACATGATCGAGATGTGGGCGATCATGCTGCCTTCGGCGAGCAGGTTGCCGGGAATCCAGACCGTACTCTTGTAGGTCCCGCGTGGCCGCGTTCGCCGGCGCCAGTTAGCGCTCGTGTCGTGCGTGCTGAAGAGTTCTGTGCCCTGCTCGTTGTAGAACTCGATCACCGGCACCAGCGTGTGATCGTCTTCCAGCACTTCATAAGTTAGTTCCACACCAAACGGCTTGTGGACTTCCACGACCGAGACGGTCGCATCGTCTTCGGCGCGAACTCGCGCCCGTCGCAACCGCACCACGTGATCGCCCGGCGCATCCTGGTTTTCCCATTCGCGCAGCGCGCCGGTTTTCAAATTGGAACTCAGGTACCTTTTGACGACGTCACGCGGCGCGCCGTCAAAAACAATTTGTCCCTTCTCAAGGAGCACGACGCGTTTACACAATCGGGTGATCGCGGCCATGTCATGCGACACAAAAAGAATGGTGCGACCCTGATTGCGAATGTCGTGCATCTTGTCCAGACACTTTTGTTGAAACGCGGCATCGCCAACCGCCAGCACTTCGTCCATCATCAGGATTTCCGGCTCGAGATGCGCTGCCACTGAAAATGCCAGTCGCACGTACATTCCTGATGAGTACCACTTAACCGGCGTCTCGATGAACTTTTCCAATTCCGAGAAGGCGACGATCTCCGCGAACTTTCGTTCGATTTCCGCCCGACGCATTCCCAGGATGGCACCCGCCAGGAAAATATTTTCGCGCCCGGTTAGGTCGGGATGAAAACCGGTGCCCACTTCCAGCAGGCTCCCGATGCGTCCGAACAGAACTACTTCGCCAGTGGTGGGTTTAGTTACGCGCGACAGGATCTTCAGTAGCGTCGATTTGCCGGCGCCGTTGTGTCCGATGATGCCGACGAGTTCGCCCTGTCCAATCTCGAGATTTATGTCTGTGAGTGCCCACAACGTTTGCCGGCCGTTCGCGCCTTTCAATTTTCGAAAGGGCGCGCTTACCAACCCGCCAATCATTTCGCGCAGCGTCATGTAGCCCGGATGTAATCCGCCGATGCGGTAGCGCTTGCTGATATGTTTGATTCTTAGCGCTGGCGTCATCAGATCACATCCGCAAAAGAGTCTTCGAGTCGGCGAAATACGTAGATTGAAAGGCCGAGCAACAGCAAAGTTATTCCCACTGAAATCGCAACGTGTGTTAACGACAGTGGAGTTCCAGTCAGTGAAGCGCGAAATCCTTCGATAGCTCCGGCCACCGGATTTATCGTCACCAGCCATTTCCACTTTTCCGGTACGACGCTGGTTGGGTAGATCACTGGCGACGCGAACATCCAGAGTTGAATGATGAATGGAAGCGCATGTCGCAAATCGCGATACTTGACCGTAAGTGCCGCCGCCAACAAGCCGACCGCCAATGCGAGCAGAGCCATCAACAAAACAAAAAGCGGCAGCAACAGAATGTTCAGACTTAAGGCGATGCCGTAGTAAAAACACATCCCGAGCAACAGCAGAAACGCCACGCTGAGATCGACCAGACCCGCGCCCACCGACGCTGCGGGAATAAACAGTCGCGGAAAATAAACTTTTGTTATCAGGTTGGAGTTGCTTACCAAACTGTGAGTGCTGTTCGTCACTGCATTCGCAAAGAATATCCAGAGCAGCAAACCGGAGAGGGCGAACAGCGGATACGGCAAAGGACCGGAGTTGAGTCGTACGAAACGATTGAAGACGAGCGTGAAAATCAGCATCGTCATTAGCGGCTGAATGATCACCCAGGCCACGCCCATCAGAGTTTGTTTGTAACGCACCTTGATGTCGCGGAGGGTGAGGAAGTAGAGCAGTTCGCGATAGCGCCAGAGTTCGCCGAGATTGAGTTGAGTTCCGGATTCCTCCGATTTGATACGCGCGAAAATCGCCGGGAAGTTGCGCGAGTCCGAGTCGGTTAGGCTAGCTGTTTCAGCGGTTGCGAGCTGGGTAAGTTCAGCGCCGGGTTGTTTGCTGGGTTCAGAATCCATCAAGGATCTTTTTGCTGGAGAGACTGCTGTGCTCACGCCGCTTCACTTGCGGCCAACCCGTCGGTTATGTTGCTCTCAATCAAGTTGGCAGTCTAAAGACCTCGAAACACCCGGTCAAGGAGGGTCGGAACTGCGAGGAGGCGGGAGCAAGAGGCGGGAGCAGGAATCAGTGGCGGATGGCCCGCGTTATGTGGATCGTTCCAAAGAGTGTGACCGAAAATGAACGTCCAGAAACTAAAACAAGTCGTTCCACATCAGCTCTGGCCTTACCTGGGCACGGCGCGGCGTTTGGTGCGGACTTTGCCTACTCGCACTGCGCGACAAAAAAAAAAGCTGCTGGGGGATCCGGCGCTCACCAAAAGTGAGCGTCAACTGCTCGCGAAAGTAAGCGGTCGTATTTACCACAACGACGGCATGTATCACGGCGACGGCAGTCACTACTTCAAGGTCGGCCTATCGGCGATCAAATGTATCGATGAAGCCCTTGAAAACGCCCACCTAAACGAACCGCGCACTATTCTTGATCTGCCCTGTGGCGGCGGCCGCGTGATGAGGTTCCTGGTGCATCGATTTCCCGGTGCGGAGATCACGGCGTGTGAATTAGAGGCTGGACCGGTGAACTTCTGTAGGCGCACGTTTGGCGCAAAGCCCGCGTTCTCGTCGCGAAATCTCGATGAAGTTTCATTGGGGAAAGAGTTTGACTTCATCTGGTGCGGCTCGCTTGTTACGCATTTGAACGAGAGCGGCATCATGGCGTTGTTACGACTTTTTCGTCGCCACCTTTCCCCCGATGGAATCATGATCTTCACCACCCACGGTGATTTTGCGGCGCGGCGAATCCCGGGTCGAGACTTCGACTACGGGCTGGAGGAATTTCAAATCGATCGAATTGGTGTCAACTATCCGCAAACTGGTTATGGCTTTGAAGACTATCCCGGCGCTGAAGGCTACGGAGTCTCGTTAACTTCACCGGAGTGGGTCCGGACGCATGTTAGGGAACTGGGTGGTTTGCGAGAGGTTTACTTCAAAGAGTGTGGTTGGGACAATCACCAGGATGTGTTTGGGTTTGTGAGTTGCGCTTTAGACATCAAGCGTTCCGTACCGATGGTTAGCTGAACGTTGTTTCGCGCGGGCGCGACCGCGCATGAACGAAGTTGGAATCAGCAGCCGCAAAAGTATTTTAGCTGTCGCCGGCGAAGCATGGGCGCCGCGTAAGTTTTCCCGAAGCAACTTCAACGCCTCGGATTTTTGTCCCACTCGCAGAAAGTCTTCAGCGCGTCGGAAGCGTGTTTCGGTTTGCAGCTTTTCTACTCCCTGAAGAGTAAAGCCAAATTTCAACGCCGCCTCGCGCTGCGCCTTCAGTTGTTCATCGAGCATCAGCGTTTGGTTCCAACTCACGTTGGAACCATGACGGCGCCAGGCGGAGAGAACTCGCGGGTCGAAAGCGAAGTCACCGACCGTGCTGAGTCGCAAATACAAATCGTAGTCTTCGAGCCTTGCAGTTTCGTCCCATAGATTGTTTTCGAGCGCGGTTCTGCGGTACACGACAGTAGGGCTCATCGGCGCGGTTGTCGCGAGCAACATCTGGCGCGCGTCGCCGTCAGCATATGTGGCCCAGTCAGCGGTGCAATCGATGATGCGATTTTCTTCGTCGATGAAGTAAGCGTGACCATAGGCGAGCGCAGCGTCAGGACGTTTTTCGAGAAGTTCTACTCGTGCGTGCAGAAACTCCGGCAACCACAAATCGTCAGAGCCGAGGTAGGCGAAATAATCCCCGCTCGTGCGCGCAAAGCCTTCGTTCAGAGTCGCACAAAGACCGCGATTTTCACGAGCCACAAATTCGCAAGGGAACGCGCAATTGCTTAACTCGCGTTCGATTACGCGAACAGAGTCGTCAGTCGAGCCGTCATCAATTACCAGTAGCTGGGCAGGCCAGAGCGATTGCTTCATGATGGAGCGGAGTGTTGTGCCGATGAATCGGCCATGATTGTAAGAAGGAACCACCACGGCAACGTTTGTCGGCCCGTCGCGGGTTGCTTCCGGCGCAATTTCCTTTTGCACTAGGGTGGTTACCATTTCCGCTATCTTGTCGAATTGTGACGGGATCTGTCTATCAATCTGCACGAGGACAAATGCACAAGTTTGAGCCGCATAGCGGCGCGATGTTTATAGTTTGGAGCGGGTAGAATGCTCTAGCTCCGTAGCAGCGCAATGGTTATTCTGTCCGGGAGAAATTACCCGAGCACTTTCAAGAGCAGACCATGCCTATAAACATTTCGTGCCTAACGGCACTTAAGAAGTTCTTGTCCTTCCATCCTTAATGAGCCAGCGGATTATACTCTTTGGTCCACTACCACCGCCTTATGGTGGCGTCTCGATTTACATGAAAGCGCTCGCCGAACATCTGCGCAGCGCGAACGTAAGAGTTTGGCGGTACGGAACTACCAGGCCGATTGACCCGCAATCCCGGTTCATCGCACACCGCCGGCTGGCTACGCTCTGGGCGTTGCTCGCTGAAGGACGCGGCACCCGTATTCTGGACGCGTCACACTTTCACTTTGAGTATCCCAATCCGCTGCTAGTGGCGATATGGATTCTACTCAAATGGGTGTTGCGTTTTGAGTGGTACAAAAATGTGCTTGATGGGTCGTTGCCTAAACGCTATCCAAAGTTTGGTTTTTTCAAGCGCTGGCTTTTTCATCGTGCCGCAAACGCGGTCGATCATTTTGTGGTCGTGAGCGAAGACCTGCGACGTTGGCTGCGCGATGAAATACGAGTGCAACAACCGATCACGGTCATTCCCTGTCTCTTACCAACGCCGGGCAGCGAGCAAGCCAGGCCACTTTCGCCAAAGCTGGAGAAGTTTTTGCAACCGTACCTGACAGCTGCCAAGCGGGTTTGCTCGATCGGAGTTTTTTATCCGAGTTACGGTTTTGGCGACGTCGCGCAGGCGGTTGAACAATTGCGCGAGAGCTTGGGGAAAAACGTCGCACTGTTGCTCCTGGATGGTCACTTCGTGTGTGACGAAAAATATCGCGACGAAGTTTTGTGGGACCGTGATTGGATTAGCGTACTGCAAGAAGTCTCGAACCCGGAGATCTATGAAATCCTGAAACGCACTGACGTGTTTGTGCGAGCGTTCGCTGATGAAAGTTATGGTATCTCGCGCATCGAGGCGCTCTGGTGTGGAACGCCGGTGATCGCAACGCGCGCTGGAGAGACTCGCGGCATGTTGCTGTACGACGCAGGCAATGTCGAGCAGCTTACCAATCAACTGCAGGCAGTGTTGCTGTATCCGACGTTGGAGGATCCGAATCCCTGGGCTGAGGTTTATCAGAAAGAAGCAAAAGCGAATTTGCGCGCAGTGGCCCAGGTATTGGGGATTGACAAATGATTCGAAGAAACGCGGGCAAGCCGCCTTCCTCACCCTGAGCTTAATCGAATTGAGCGGTGGTCGGTGAGTGAAAGGCTTTCAAGCTTGGATCCAAACTACTTGCGGAATCTCTCCGGTCAGGAAGGTGGGCTTGCTCCCGCTCTGGATTTAATGATTCCAGTGACTTTGCACGCAACTGAGTAAACCGCAACTGCCGCCAGCGCGAATAGAAAGTAGTGGACGACCAGCACGTAACGATATTCGGTATGCAATGCTGACTGAGTACAAAAGTAGTAAGCGGGAACGACTAGCAGCACCGCGAGCTCGCGAAATTGATGACGGAAAATGAGAATGCTCGCGCCAATCAATGACAGCGGCAGGAAAAACGCGGTAATGAAAAGGCGTTGAATCATTCGCAGAGGCGTCGCGAAGACGCTGTCGTTTGCAGAAGCAAGTCGTAACGGTGTTCGCTCCAGCTTCAACATCGAGAGAGCGCGGCGCACCATCACGCTGCCAAACCAGAACGGATGCGCGCGAATTACTGACAGCCCTCGTCGAACGCGCGCACGATCGCGTGCCGGGCCGTCTGGAGTAAAAAGTGAGTTTGCATAATCCGGCCGCTGGTATGTTTCGGCTTCGCCGCGAATCAATTCCATGTCGGTTTGCGGTAGGCCAAGAGTTCCGTCGTCATAATCCGCGATGCCTTCGATCAACGTTTGTCCGGCGCCGAGTGACACGGGAATGAACTCGCGGAAAGCGACCGCATTGCGAATGGTGAGCGGCGCGATGACTAACAATGCGCTGCCGACAAGTACAAGAGCCGGCATCAATCGTTTCCCGCGTTTGCAGAATAACGGAATCAGTAGCGCAACGAACGGCGCCAGCAATAAAGCGTTTGCTCTTAGCCAGCAGGAAATGCCGATCAAAATTCCAGCCAGCGCGAACGAGACCAACCGTCTTCGGCTAGACTCTCCGGGTCGCTTCAGAAGTCTTGCCAGAAGCAGTAGTGCCAGCAGGATCGGCAGTGCCGCGAGGGTGTCCGGCAAAAGCAGAATTGAGTTCCAGCTAAACTGCGGCGCGAACGCGGCCATCATGCCCGCAATCACGCCGACTGAGACGCGAAACAATTCGCAGGCGATCAAGGCGATAATCAGTGCCGAAAGGGAATCGAGCAGTATTTGTAGTAGTTGAGCGCTTGAGTCGGAGCCTGAGCTGAAGATGAACGACAGCAGGAGCGGATAGCCGATCGGGTGACCGAGCAAGTCTGGATCGCTGGTGGGAGACGACGCATCGTAGAGCGATGCGGGACCGTAGACGTGAATGAGCTGCGCTTGATGCTTGTAGTTGAGAACGACGCTACTCTGTACCGCAGCAACTTCGTGTTGTTTGCTGGACCAGTTGATGAACCTAACGCCAAACGCTGTCAGAAAAATCAAGCTGAGAATCAGAATGTTCTTGCGTGTCGCGAGCGACGCAGGCACGGTTTGTTGCAGGCCGTACTGATTATTTAGCTTTCCGTCGTTATCTGACCGTTGCCGCATCGCCGCGGATTATACAGAAAGCCACTGTGATTCAGGGACGCTCGATCATTTGTTTTGCCGGGGAGGACTGGTGGTATCACCATCCGCACTCGAAGTACCATTTGATGCGCCGCTTCGCGAAGGCCGGCAATCGCGTGATCTTTGTTAACTCCATTTCCATGGGCCTGCCGAGCCTGGCAAACAAAGATTTGTTGCCGCGGATCACTCGCAAGCTGCGTTCGTATGCGAAACTAGCCCGCTCGACGCCGGAAGGCGTGACCGTAGTTTCGCCTGCGGTTATTCCTTTTTTTGGTAGCCGGGCCACGCGCGCTGCGAATCGCAAACTGCTGGCGCTGCAAATCGGCAGACTGGCGCGCCGCGGCGGACTGTCGCGACCAATTCTCTGGATCGCTATCCCCACGGCCGCAGATATGATCGGGGAATTTGACGAGGACCTGGTGATTTATCAAGTCTCCGATAAATATGACGCGAACCTGATGGACCACGCCACCGACCTGGAGACAATTAGAAAACTCCACGAGCGTGCGATCCGTAAGGCGGACGTCGTGTTGTACTCCGGTCAAAAACTTCTCAACGAATCTGAAATTGGCCGCGAGCGATCTTACCTACTGGAACAAGCGGTTGACTTCGATCACTGGTCGCAGGTGGGCAGCGGTGAGTTGCAAGTCGCTGCGGCTGTAGCCGAGATACCGCGACCAAGACTTGGTTACTTTGGCGCGGTCGAGCCGTGGCTGATTGATCAGGAATTGATAAAACGTGCCGCGCGCGAACGGCCCGAGTGGCAATGGATCTTCATTGGCAATAAATCGCGTGGCGTAGAAGTCGAGAATTTACCGAATACGCATTTTCTGCCGCCGGTGCCCTATCAGGAGTTGCCCAAATACGCGGCTGGTTTTGATGTCTGCGTCCTCCCGTGGGACACTGCGCACGCGTTCACGAGTTATGGTTCAGCGATAAAAGTTCGGGAGTATCTGGCGACGGGCAAGCCGGTTGTTATTTCACCGTTGCCCGAATACGAGCGGATGAGTAACGTGCTGCGCATCGCGCGTAGCCATGACGAATGGTTTCGCCTGGTTGAAGAAGCATTGAGCGATAAGGATCCGGACGCTGCGCGGACCAGGCAGGCAGCGGTTTCAAGCGGAACCTGGGATGCGCGTGCCGAGTGGGTTTCAAACTTGATTGAAGAAGCACTGGCAAAAAAGCATTAATTCGCAGATTACACAGATCAGGCAAGAGAATATGAGTGCAAGTTTCAAGAATCGGCGATTGTTTATCACTAACTTAGCTTTCTTATCTGCGTAATCTTTGTAATCTGCGGATAGTCACTTCATGAAACAATTGCTACAAAACCTAAGAACTGGCGAAGCAAAAGTTGCTGACGTGCCGGTTCCTGCTGTGCAACCGGGACGCGTTCTGGTGCGCACCGTTGCATCCTTGATCAGCGCTGGAACTGAGCGGGCGCTGTCCGAGTTGGGCCAAAAGAGTCTGCTGGGAAAAGCTCGTGAGCGCCCGGAGTTGGTAAGCAAAGTTTGGAAAAAGGTAAAGACGGAAGGCGTGGCCCAGGCGCTGGAAGGCGTGCGCGACAAACTCGAACAATCCCACGCGGTTGGTTATAGCGCCGCGGGTGTAGTAACGGAGATTGGTAGTGGCGTCAGCGACCTGCGGCCGGGCGATCGTGTCGCTTGTGCCGGAACCGATTACGCTTCGCACGCGGAGATAATTTCAGTGCCGCGCAATTTGTGCGTGCGCTTGCCGGAAACTGTCAGTTTCCTGGATGGAGCGTTCGGGACGCTCGGGGCAATCGCGCTTCAGGGTGTGCGGTTGGCGGAACCTACACTTGGCGAGTCAGTTGTAGTCATTGGCCTCGGGTTGGTTGGTCAGTTGACGGTGCAACTGCTCAAGGCGAATGGCTGTCGCGTGTTTGGAGTCGACATTGAGCAATCGCGCGTCCAACTGGCGAACACTTCTGGAGCAGAACAGGGCTGCGGACCGGAGGAAGCTGGTGAACGAGTTGGGGCGTGGTCCAAAGGCCGCGGCGCTGACGCGTGCATCATCACGGCGGCGACTCCTTCTGATCAACCAATCCAACTAGCGGGCGAGATCTCCCGCATGAAGGGGCGCGTGGTGGCGGTTGGCATGGTGGGAATGAATGTCCCGCGCAATGTTTATTACCAGCGTGAGCTGACGCTAAAGGTGTCAATGTCGTACGGCCCGGGTCGTCACGATCCGCAGTATGAGCAACGCGGGAACGATTATCCCATCGCCTATGTGCGCTGGACCGAAGGACGCAACATCGAAGCGTTTCTCGACTTGTTGGCAGCAGGCCGCATCGATGTGAAGCCGCTGGTCACGCATCAATTTCCAATTGCGGACGCACCGCGGGCTTATCAACTTATTTCCGGGAACAGCGGTGAAAACCACCTCGCCGTCTTGCTAACTTACGATGCAGAAAGAGAAGCCGGCCGAATTATTGAAAACGAGGGCGCACGGAAGAAAACGGCGGCGACGGCGAAGCGCGTAGGAGTTGGTTTGATCGGCGCCGGTGGCTACGCGCAAAAAGTTTTGTTGCCACATTTCAAAGCGGCGGGCGTTGAGTTTTGTTCGATTGCATCGGCTTCGGGCGTCTCTGCACGCGATGTCGGCACAAAATTTGGTTTTGCGCGGTTCGTGTCGGATGCCGCCGCAGTGATCGACGATGCGGAGACAAACCTGATTGTGATCGCCACGCGGCACGGTTCGCATGCAGAACTTGCGGCACAGGCACTCGAGCGCGGTAAGCACGTTTTTCTCGAGAAGCCCGTAGCGCTCAACGACGCCGAACTAGACCGCGTGCTGGCTGCTGCTTCGAGTTCTGCAGGGCAGCTGCTGGTTGGTTTCAACCGGCGCTTTTCACCGCTGGCAGTTCGCGCGAAGGAAGTCTTTGCAAACCGGCAGTCACCTTTGTCGATAGTTTATCGAGTGAACGCCGGCCATGTTCCGCCCGAGCATTGGACGCAAGATCCGCAGGAAGGTGGTGGACGTATCGTCGGCGAAGCTTGTCACTTCATCGATCTAATGCAGTTCCTGACCGGCGCCCTACCGGTGAAAGTATTCGCCGAAGCGGTTGGCGGGCAGGGCGGTGTGGTCTCAGAAGATTCGGTTTTCATCACCATCTCGTTTGCGGATGGGTCAAACGGAATGATTGCGTACCTTGCAGAAGGCGACAGCAGTTTGGCGAAAGAACACATCGAGATCTTCGGCGCAGGGAAGACGGTCGTGATCGAAGATTTTCGCAGCGTCAAACTCCACGCCGGTGGTCGCGAAAAGAAGGAATCGCTACGAGCGCAGGACAAGGGTCAGGCTGAGGGGGTGCGCGCTGCCTGTGCGGTGGTGCTGGAAAACAAACCTTTCCCAATCACTCTCGAGGAACTTGAAGCGACCACGCGAGCGACGTTTCGGATACTTGAATCACTGAGAACAGGACAGCGGAAGACAGTGAAAGGTGAAAAGTGAAAGGTGAAAAGTGAAAAGTGAAGAGTGAGACTTAAGAAGCGTTAGCTTTCAAGCAGTTCGGAGTTCGAGCTTCAGCTTGTTTTCGTTCCCCTTCAGCCAACCTAAAGGTTGAACTCTCAACTGCTTGAAGGTTCACTTTTCACTTGTCACTCTTCACTGTGTTTATGTGCGGAATCGCCGGACTAATCAGTCTACAACCTCAACTCATTGCCGCGATGCTTAACTCGATCGAGCATCGCGGTCGTGATGATGAGGGCGTTTGGAACTCGGAACCGATTGCTGAAACTGGCAGTCGCGTCTCCCTCGGCCATCGCCGACTCGCAATCATCGACACCAGCAATGCCGGCCATCAGCCGATGCTTTCTGCCGACGGGCGTTACGTGCTCACCTTTGGCGGCGAAATTTACAACTATCGCCAGCTGCGCGAAGAGTTGAAAGCTAAAGGTCATGTTTTCAGAACTGAATGCGACACGGAAGTTCTGCTTACGTCTTTTATTGAGTGGGGCAAAGGATGCTTGCCGCGTCTAAATGGTATGTTCCACTTCGCGATTTGGGACAACTACGAGCGGACGCTCACCCTGGCGCGCGATCACGTCGGCATCAAACCGCTGTATTACTTTCACCAACCTGCTGACGCAACCCAACCTGGCTCGTTCATCTTCGCCTCGGAAGTTAAAGCGATACTGGCGACTAATCTTGTCGAACGCGCGCTCGACCCAGTTGCCCTCAATGAATTCCTTACGTTTCTCTGGGCGCCGGATCCACACACGTTGTTTCAAGGAATCAAGACGCTGCCACCGGCGCATGTTCTGACGTGGCAGAACGATGAAACCAGCATAGAGAAATGGTGGGACGTTTCATTCGAAAACATTGAGCATGACCGAAGCGAAAAGTGGTGGCAGGAGCAGTTGCTCGAAACTCTTGATCGCGTGGTGCAGATGGAGATGGTGTCAGATGTGCCACTCGGAGCGTTTCTCTCGGGTGGCATCGACTCATCCGGGATCGTCGCGCTGATGCAACATCACAGCAACGGGCGAAAAGTGTCCACCTATACGGCCGGCATCGAGTCGAACGATTTGCGCTTCGACATCATTCCAGACGACGTTAAGTGGGCGCGGCAGGTTAACCAGCAACTTGATACTGACTATCACGAGATAACGTTGCAACCGGCCATCGGCGAATTGTTGCCGAAACTTGTCTACCACATGGACGAGCCCGCGATCGACATGGCCATCCCGAGTTATCTAATTTCCGAGGCCGCCCGACAAAAGCTGCGCGTGATGTTGTCGGGCATGGGTGGTGATGAAGTTTTTGCCGGCTACCCGCGGCAGCTCGCGATGAAGCTGGCGAGTGCACTTGATCCGGTGCCGGGAATGCTGCGGCGTCCGCTGATGAAAACTATCGCGCAAACTTTGCCCGGCGGTTTGCCAGGCAAACTGACGGCGCCGCTCAGGAACGCGAAGAAGTTTGCCCGCAGCGCAGCCTTGGATTTCGAAGATCGTTATCTTGGCTATGGCACTTACTTCACTGACGAGGCGAAGCAGCAATTGTATTCAGACGAACTGCGCGCGACGACCAGCAACCTCGATGCGTATGCGACTCATCGCCGCTATTTTGCTCGGGTCAAGAATGCAGCGCCACTGAACCAGCTGCTTTATGTCGACATGAAAACTTTCTTGCCGTGCCTCAACTTAATTACCACCGACAAGACTTCCATGGCCGCGAATCTTGAAGTGCGCGTTCCGTTTCTCAATCGTGAAATGATCGACTTCGCCGCCCGCTTGCCGGCGGATCTAAAGATTCACGGCTTCAAACGCAAGTACATCCTGAAGCGGGCCTTGGAGAAACTGTTACCGGCAGATGTTGTTTGGCGTAAGAAGGCGGGTTTTGGCGCGCCGATTCGCTCATGGCTGCGCGGCGCTTTACGACCGCTGGTTGATGAGTTGCTCTCCGATGAAGCAGTCAAACGACGCGGTTTGTTTCGTCCTGAAGAAGTGAGACGAATTGTTGCTGCCAATCTTTCTGGTCGCGAAGACTACAACCTGCAAGTTTTTCAGTTATTGAACCTCGAACTCTGGCACCGGCAGTTCATCGATCGTTGATTGCAGGAGGCAAACTCTTCCGTCGCTCGGTTCACGAGTAGCCCCAGCGGGAAGACTACTGTAACGCGATGGCCGGTAAACGTGATTTTGTTATCTTCTGTTTCCAGCCATTTGAAATAACCGTCCACGTTCGGCCCGCATCGAAGGTAGCTAACAGACTAGGAGTGCGATTGCGGCCCTGTCCGATCGCCCAGCCGCGCAGGTTGTCGGCGAAGATTGCTTTCTGGAGTGAGTAACCAAAATCATCGGGGGTTTTGATCTTCCATGTTTGGCCGCCGTCGTTCGTGTGCACCACAGCGTCACCTACGAGCCATCCTTCCTCTTGGTTGAGAAAGAAGATAGAGCTATAGGAATTCTCAAGATCAAGCTGCTTCTTCCAGGTCTGACCGCCGTCGCTCGTGTGCACGACAATCTTCTGCCGCATGTCGAGCCCCCAACTGCAAGTCACCAGAGCGGTTGCACGCATAGCTCTGAGGGAAGAGCGACGAGTGAGGAACATGAGGGGTCCTTAGGGAGGCTAGGCCACTGCGCCAATACAACGAAAATCTGTGAGCAGGGTTCATCGTTATGAGTTGGGACGAAGGTCCGGGTTATTGCAAGCGGTGAGATGGACCAACGGCCGTTTGAGCGTCGTCCCCTTTAGGGTTCGGTGAGTCTAATTCCGGCGCCGGTGAGTGTCAATAGGTTTACTACCTACTAAGGCGGTTATTGGGTTAGACCACTGATTTCCTCGATGCAAGATGGCTTGTTCAGTCAGCTGGTTTGGACGGCAGCATTGACATCTGCTGGGGCCAAACCTATTCTCTGGGATTGACGATTGTCGCGCCCACGATATTCGCCGGAGACCTCGCGAAAAGATCTAAAACTCCCGACCGAATTGCCCATGACTGAATGAGCCCTCTGGACAACACTCCTTTACCTGAACCCGATGCCAAACTTTCGCCAACTGAAAGCGACGGACAACTGTGTGTCTTGTTGGCGGAAGACGATCGCGCGCTGCGGCGCTTTCTGGAAGTGACGCTCGCGCGCGCCGGCTATCGCGTGCTCCCGGCCTCAGATGGGCTGGAAGCGATGAAGCTGGTGATGTCGAATCGCATCGACGTGGTGATCACCGACGCCATCATGCCCAACCTTAGCGGTCATGAGTTTTGCCGGTTTCTGAAAAGCACTCCATCGCTTTCGCAACTGCCGATCATTTTGTTAAGTGCGCTTGAAGGGCAGGATGGCCCGCAGAGTCGCGAGCTGGTGGATGCATTCTTAGCAAAGCCAATTGCCGGCGAAACGTTGATTGAGTGTATTGAGAAACTGACAGCGGGCAAAAACTAAAAAAAAGGGTAACGGGGAAAAAAGGGTAACGGGGAAAAAGGAGGCGACTCCAATTTCCCCGTTACCCTTTTCCCCCTGGCACCCGTTTTTCCTGTTTAAGCTGTCGACGCGCTCGTGACTTCGACCAACGCGTCAATCGAAGTGTAAGAAATCTCTTGCGCCTCGGCCACTGCTTGATAGGTACAGTGTCCGGCGTAAGTGTTCACTCCCGCCTTCAAACCTACGTCGCTGCGAATCGCTTCGAAGAAACCCTGGTTCGCGAGTTTCAACGTGTAAGGCAAAGTCGCGTTGGTGAGCGCGAATGTAGATGTGCGCGGCACCGCGCCCGGCATGTTGGCGACACAGTAATGCAGCACGCCCTCGACGTAATAAGTTGGATTCGAGTGAGTGGTTGGATGCGTCGTCTCAATGCAGCCGCCCTGATCGACCGCAACGTCGACAATCACCGCGCCATTCGGAACGTCCTTCAGCATGCTTTTTGTCACGAGCCGCGGAGCGGCAGCGCCAGGCACCAGGACCGCGCCAACTATTAAATCGGCCGTCGAAATTGCGTCGTGAATCATGTAGGCGCTCGAGGCGAGCGTGGAAATCTTTGATAGAAAAATATCGTCGAGCTCGCGCAAGCGGTCGAGATTGTTGTCGATAATCGTTACGTGCGCGCCCAACCCAACTGCCATCTTTGCGGCATTAGTTCCGACCACACCGCCACCGATGATCACTACTCGGGCAGCGGGGACGCCCGGTACGCCGCCGAGCAGAATGCCGCGACCGCCGGCCATTTTCTCGAGGTAGTGCGCGCCAACCTGAATAGCCATGCGCCCGGCAACTTCCGACATTGGTGTCAGCAACGGCAAGGTGCCGCGGCGATCGGTGATGGTTTCATAAGCGATGCCGGTGACTTTGCGCTTGAGGAGTTGATCGGTCAATTCGCGATCGGGAGCGAGGTGCAGGTAAGTAAATAGCAAGAGGCCTTCGCGCATGCGGGGATACTCCGGCGCGATGGGTTCTTTGACCTTCACGATCATCTCGGCTTTCGCCCAGACGTCGTCCGCTGAGTCGATGATTTGGGCTCCGGCCCGCTCGTAGAGCGCGTCTTCAAAGCCCGAGCCCTCACCGGCACTTTTTTCGACGATGACCTGATGATCGCCATCGGTCAGGGCGCGTACGCCGGCAGGGGTCAACCCCACACGGTACTCGTTGTCTTTTATCTCTTTTGGCAAACCAACAATCACGGGAAGTTCCTCCTGCTTGTGGTCGGGTGTAGATACAGAACCCAGGACTCAGGACTCAGGATTCAGAATCCAAGGCTCAGAGCTCGAACCTCGAAGCTCAGTAAAACACAACGCAGTATTGCATCGATTTTCTGAGTCTCAATTCTGAATTCTGAGTTCTGAGTTCTGCGCTAAAGGTCCAGTTGATCGATCTGCGCGCGTTGCAGCTTACCGCTGTAGTCAACGTAAATTGATTTCCACTCGGAAAAAATATCCAGCACCTGCGTCCCGGCTTCGCGGTGTCCGTTACCGGTCGCTTTAGTGCCACCAAACGGCAAGTGCACTTCCGCGCCGATCGTCGAAGCGTTCACGTAGAAAATGCCGGTGTACATCTCATTCATCGCGTGAAACGCGCGATTGACGTCGCTGGTATAGATCGCCGCGGAGAGACCGTAGCGAACTCCGTTGGCGATTTCAATTGCGTCGTCGAGAGACTTTGCCGGAATTACCGAGGTGACTGGACCAAAAATTTCTTCCTGAGCGATGCGCATGTCGGGAGCGACGTCAGTAAAGACGGTCGGCTCAATAAAATGACCACGAGCCAGATCACCTTTGGTCAAACGTCTACCACCGCAGGCGAGAGTCGCACCATCTTCGTGCCTGCCGATGTCGACGTAACCCATGATCTTTTTCACGGCATCAGCGTTGATCACCGGACCGACGTCGGTCTTTGCATCGGCGCCATTGCCTAGGCGCAGCGCTTTGGTCTTCTCGACCAGTTTTTTGGAAAACTGTTTGTAGACTTTCTTATGCACTACGAGCCGCGATGAAGCGGTGCAACGCTGGCCGGACGTGCCGAAAGCGCCCCAGAGCGCACCCTCGATTGCGAGATCGACGTTGGCATCGTCCATCACGATGATGACATTCTTGCCGCCCATCTCGAGCGAGCAAATCGCGTTACGCTCGGCACAAGCGGAAGCGACGATGCGACCAGTTTCGGTTGACCCGGTAAACGAGATCAATCGCAGCGCCGGGTGATTGGTGATGGCGGCGCCGGCGTTTTCACCATAGCCAGTGACCAAATTAACAACGCCCGGCGGAATCCCAGCTTCCTCGCAAGCCTGAACTAAGTTGTACGTCGACAGGGGCGTGTCTTCAGCCGGTTTGATGACGACGGTGTTGCCACAAACAAGCGCCGGAATCAGTTTCCACGACGGGATTGCCATGGGAAAGTTCCAGGGCGTAATCAGTCCGCACAAGCCGACCGGCTGGCGCACACACATCGCAAACTTGTCAGGCATTTCGGCTGGTGTGGTGAAGCCGTGCAAGCGGCGTCCTTCACCGGCGGTGTAATACGTGCAATCAATTGCTTCCTGCACGTCGCCACCAGCCTCCTTGAGCACCTTGCCCATTTCGCGCGTCATGTCTGCCGTGTAGCGATCCTTGTTCTTCAGCAGGTTTTCGCCGAGACGGAACAGAATCTCGGCACGCTTCGGCGCGGGCGTGTGGCGCCAGCCATCAAATGCGCTCTGCGCGGCATTGATCGCGGCGTTCACATCGTTGCTGGTGGAGAGTTGGAAACGACCGATTACGTCGTTAGAGTCGGCGGGATTGATGTTTTCAAATACCTCACCGCCTTCGCTCGCCACCCACTTGCCGCCGATGTAGTTGTTATAGGTTTTTACCGCGCTGCGCGCGGAGGTCTGACTTTTCTTTGAACTGCCCTTCGCCAGGGCTTTTTTTGCTTGCGCCATGTAAGTTTCAAGTTCCAGGTTCCAAGTCTCAGGTTAGAACACTTGGAACCTGAAACTCGAAACTTGAAACGCCTTTACTGGTAAGTAAACTGAACTATTCTCGTCGTGACGCGATCTCTCACGTAACGTGACACCTGCAGCACGATCGGATCGCCCGTCTTCAAGCCAGTGACGACGCGTTGGAAATCAGCCAAGGTGGTCACCGGCATGCGATTGATGCGCGTGATGACGTCGCCTTCGTTCAGCGCTTGTTGTCCGCCGGTGCCGCGCACTTCGGCCGCGAGACCATTAGGATCAACATCTTTCACGTAAAGACCACGAACACCGGCGAGGTGCTTATCGTTGATCAGTTGCGTCGTCAACTCCGCCAACGTCAGACCCAGATGCAGCCCGTTGCCTTTCGAGTCAGGGCTCTTGTCGGTTGTTTTCGTCGCGTCATCCAGTTCGCTCAACTGCTGTAGCTTGGGACGTTCGCCCAGCACTACATTGGCAGTCATCTTTTCCAGCCGGCCATCGCGATCGCGCAGGTAGACAAACGTCGCAGAATCACCCACCGGTGTAGCGGCGACTTTCTGGATCAGGTCCTGAGCGTTGAGCACCGGTTGGCCATTGAATTCCGTGATGATGTCGTTTGGTTGCATGCCGGCCTTAGCTGCCGGAGTTGGTTGTCCATCCTTGGTGGGCTGGACATCCATGACGATCGCGCCTTTCGCTTCAGTCAGTCCGTAGACGCGCGCGTATTCATCCTTAACCGATTCCAGCGTGACGCCGAGGTAACCGCGCCGTACTTTTCCTTGCGCCAGAATCTGGCGATAAACAAAATTCGCTTCACCAGCCGGGAGCGCAAACCCGATCCCGTTGTAGTCGCCGGTGGAGGTGGCGATTTGGGAGTTGATCCCAATCACTTCACCACGCATGTTGACCAGCGGGCCGCCGCTGTTGCCACGATTGATGGCGGCGTCGGTTTGCAGGAAGCGTTGAAAGTTTGTGAAGAAGGGAGTCTCCCGTTCTTTTTTGGAAATGATGCCGGCAGTCACGGTCTGATCAAGGCCAAACGGCGAACCGATCGCCAGCACCCAGTCACCGACCTGTGCCGCATTAGAATCGCCGAGCGTGACGGTTGGCAGATCGCGCGGCGCATCGATCTTCACGACCGCCACGTCAGTTTCTTCGTCGATGCCCACAACCGTGCCGCGATATTTTTCACCTGATTGCAAACCAACAATAATTCTCGATGAACCTTCGACCACGTGCTCGTTCGTCAGAATGTAGCCTTTGGGACTCACGATGAAGCCGCTGCCAACGCCGCGGGATGGCCGTCGCGCCTGACGTCGAAACATGTCGAGCAGCGGATTGTTTGCTGACTGGTCGTCCTTGTCTTCGTTGTCTTTGTCCGTCGTCGCCACATCAGTCGCAGCGGTTACTGTTTCAATGTTCACGACGGCAGGTTCGACACGTCGGGCTATTTCTGCAAACGATGCCGAGAGCGCCTCCGGTGCGTGCGCGATCTGAGCATCGTTTTGCGCCACGGCCGGTCTTCCGGAAAGCATCGCGCCGAGGCCGATGCCCGCCACCAGGCAAACTGCGCCGAGTGCGATGATCCAAACCCGGAGCTTCCGCAAGATAGCGCGTTCATCGATTGTTGTTTGGTTTTTTCCAGGGTCGAACATAGATACCACCTTAAGTAATGCTGCAACTTTGCCTCGGTTTACGCTGCTGAAACGGGTTCACCGGAGCGCGATGGGGAGCCTGAAGTATAACTAACGGAGGCCAGAGTCCAAAGTCGAATGTCCAAAGTCCAAAGTCAGGGCGGCGAGCGAACTTTAGACTTTGGAGATTCGACTTTGGACTCTGGCCTTTACGGTCGGAGAAACACCTTCAAAACGCCTTTTTTTCCCGCTCGTTCCATGGCATGAACGCCCTTAGCCAGTGGATACTCTTCGCTAATCAGGCCATCGAGATCGATCGCGCCCTTCTTAAGCAGGTCCAGCGCCGGCTGCATGCGGCCGCAACGCGAACCCGTAATCGTGATCTCGTCAACGACGAGTTGCGCTTGATTGATACCGTCGAGTTGACTCGGTCCCTCAAAAGTTGACTTCAGTACCAGCGTGCCGCGCGGTCTGAGCATTTCCAGGGCGCCGGCCATTCCCGATGGCGAGCCGGACGCTTCTACTACGACATCAAACTCCCGCTTAAGTTTTGCGACCGCTTTTGGCGTCGCGGTTTCGATGCCACAGCGTTCCGCAATTCTTAACTTGTCAGCATGTTTGCCGATTAACACGACGTGGGCGCCGGTTAGTTCCAGAGCCTGCGCGCAAAGCAGACCCAACTTTCCGTCGCCGATCACCGCAACGCGATGTTTCGGCTCGACGTTGACGCGCTCGATGATTCCGCAGGCGGCGGCGAGTGGTTCAGCAAACACAGCATGCTCGTCAATTACTTTCTCTGGTACCGGCAGAAGATTTCTAAGTGGCAGTCGGAGAAACTCGGCGTGCGCGCCGTCGCGTCCGACAATGCCGAGGACGGTCCGATCCGGGCAATGACGTGAGTCTCCTCCTTTGCACAAAGCACACTCACCGCACCCGGCGTTGATCTCGCCGACCACGCGCTGGCCCAACAACTTATTTTCGGGAGACTCTTCGACGACGCCGACAAACTCGTGGCCGAGTGTGCCTTTGAAACCGGCGTAGCCGCGGGCGATTTCAAGATCTGTGTTACAGATTCCGGAAAGCAGCACGCGCACGAGCGCTTCGTCGCCCCGCTCCGGTTTGGCGATGTCTTTGACAGAGAGTTTTTTCTTCTCGACGCGAAGAGCGTGCATAAGGTTAGTAGGACAGGCATTCTTGCCTGTCCCTCCGCTTAATGAGAATCGTGCTTCTCAAAGAAGGCTTCCGATCGCCTATAGGACAGGCATTCTTGCCTGTCCCTCCGCTTAATGAGAATCGTGCCTCTCAAGAAGGTTTGCGATCGCCCATAGGACAGGCAGGAATGGCTGTCCCTCCGCTTAATGAGAATCGTGCTTCTCAAAGAAGGCTTCCGATCGCCCATAGGACAGGCAGGAATGCCTGTCCTACTAAAAGCTTCTGCTGCGCATATAGATATTTTCCGGGGTGAGTTCTACGACTTGTTTGACGCCACTCGTGTCGATCTTAAGGCGCCACTCCAGGTTCTCTTCGCCGGCAAACTGCGTATGCAGCCACCAGGTTCCCTGAGTGACCACGACCACTGCTTGTCCTTGTTTATCGAACTTTCCATCCACCGGAGTGCGGCCTTTCATTCGTTCGTTCAAAAAGTCGTCGAAGCGAGTACCGGCGCGCCGCTCGGCAAAAAATTCATGACGCGCCGCCACAATGTCGAAGGGATAGAGCTCGAAAGGAATGTCGAGCGCGGCGCCGTTGGGCGCTGGGCGTAAGATTATTTGCAGCGTTGTGTTGGCGCTGTTCGCAATTTTTGACGAAGCCTGGTGAGGAAGTTTGCTGTAAATCAGCCAGCCGGAAAGCAGCAGCGACAAAACGAGCGCGACGCGCAAGGCGCTGGTTAGCAGGTTGTAGATGATGCCGTTAGTTTTCACGGCTGCCTTACCTTCTTAGTCCGCGAACGTAAGTTACGAGCGCGTCGATTTCTTTTTCCGAAAGTTTCTTGCCGTACCCGGGCATTTTGCCTTTGCCGTTCATTATCGAATTGAAAATTCGCTCGTCGCTAACTCGATCTTGCCACTCTGAATCCTGAAGGTTACGAGAGTGATTCATTCTACCTCGTCGAGTGTTTGCCGCCCCATCCCGACCATGACATGACGCACAATAGCGGGAATAGAGTGCAGCTGAACTTCGCGCGGCAACTATTCCGGGGGCGATTGCCGCGGCAGCAGCGCGACGATTTGCGAGTGATCCGCCGCAGGCGATAACGACTAAGAAAGTCAGTAAGAGGTACTTCATCATCCGCATTCCGATGCTGCAATTGAAAACTCGTGGAGAGCGGGGACAGCGTAGTGACATGATACCGGACTAAGTCCAACGTCCAAAACCACCGGTTGTGCCCAAATTCGTAACGCAAACTGTTAGTTTGCGTTGTTCGAGTGTCATTCAACGCGTCCGCAAACTAACAGTTTGCGTTACAACAGCCAAAACCAGGCACTACCAAGTCACCGGCAATCACTTAATTTCCGCCGCGTGCCCTTAAGCTGGTTGAAACGGTAAGACTGGCATCTGGAGATCTGGTAGGCGCCCCTTTTATGTATGTACGATGCGATCAGGAACCCATCTCCACCGTTGTGACGGTGTGAAGTCAAGACAGAATAATTTCCTACTTTCTTCTTTTCCGACTGTATCCACATAACAAATCCCGCGTCGAGAATTACCCTGTAGCCTCTCTGGTGTTTTTGCACCACCCAAGTCTTAACATCGGATCTCGCGGTAGCCCAAAGGCCGCCCGTCGCGTGAACGATAAATTCCGGTTGGCCATCGCCGTCGAGATCGGGTCGTTCATCGATTTGAAATATCTCCTCGCAATCCGTGACGCCGGCGCGATCAATGTAGTCGTCGACGGATTCGAGCACTCCTTTATTTCTCGACCGCTCGATAGCGCGTACGTGATCGAGCAAGGACGAAAACAAAACATTGCGGCACCTAAAGTCACCGCTATGATTTTCAGTCCTTGCCGGGCCACTATTTTCGACAAACTGACCTCCGGGTGCGAACCCAAGCAAGACAATCCCCGCAAGTAGAGAATATCGCGACATCGACCGGTATTATCCGGCGCATTGCCGGGCGCTTCACACGTGGATTACCACAGTGCCCTCTCGATTTCGGGTTTTGGATTTAGATCCTTGAGACTCCGTTGGATTATTCGGGGTTGAAACGTTTCGTAATGCGAAGTAAGCTCAACGTGCCGGTGGAAATAATCTCAGACAAGTTTCGCGACGAGTGTGGCGTGTTCGGCATTTACGGTCATGCTGATGCCACGCGTCTAACCTACCTTGGGCTCTACGCGCTCCAGCATCGCGGACAGGAATCCTGCGGCATCAGCGCCTCGAACGGTTCGGAATTACGTTTGGAACGGGCGATGGGTCACGTCGCCGACGCTTTTGATCAATCGCGCCTGGATAAATTGCCGGGTACTAATGCAATCGGCCACGTGCGTTACTCCACCGCCGGCGAAGTTTCAATTCGCGAAGCCCAACCATTTCTGGTTACGTGCCAACACGGACAGATCGCCGTTTGTCACAACGGCAATTTGCCTTTCGCGCGCGAGGAGCGACACAAACTCGAACGCGAGGGCGCGATCTTTTCCGCGACGTCTGACACCGAAGTAATTCTGCACGGCGTGGCGCGATCAAAAGCGGGCTCGGTTCGTGAAGCGATCCCGGAAGTGCTGCGCAAAACCGAAGGCGCGTTCTCGATGCTTTTTCTAACGCCGACTGAACTGATCGCGGTGCGCGATCCGCGCGGCTTTCGTCCGCTGGCGTTGGGACGCTTGGGAGATGCCTGGGTGGTCGCATCGGAAACCTGTGCGTTCGATCTGATCGACGCGCGTTATGTGCGCGACGTGGAGCCGGGCGAAATGCTGGTCATCAACGAAGAGGGTTTGCGTTCGTCGCACCCTTTTCCGCCGCAGCAAGCCTCGATGTGCATGTTCGAGCATGTTTACTTTGCGCGGCCCGATTCGTTGATCTACGGCCAAAGCGTGAACGAATCTCGTCACAAGATGGGGAAGCGACTGGCAGTTGAGCATCCGGTCGATGCGGATCTGGTCGTACCCGTGCCTGACTCCGGCACCGTCGCCGCGATCGGCTATTCAGCACAAAGCCAAATCAGTTTCCGTTTTGGACTCGTGCGAAATCATTACGTTGGCCGCACGTTCATTGAACCGCGCCAGTCGATTCGCTCGTTTGGCGTGCGCATAAAACTGAATCCGGTGCGCCATTTGATTGACGGCAAGCGGGTGATCCTGATCGACGACTCGATCGTGCGTGGTACAACTTCGAAAAAAATTGTGCGGATGGTTCGCGAGGCGGGCGCAAAAGAAATTCACATGCGCATCAGTTGTCCGCCGACGATTAGCCCCTGTTACTACGGCATCGACACCCCCAACAAAGCCGACTTGATAGCCGCGCAAATGTCGGTTGACGAGATTTGCAAGTTCATCGAAGCCGACTCGCTCGGTTATCTCTCGCTCGACGGCATGCTTGAAGCCATCGGTATCCCGAGCGACTCTTCGTGCGTCGCCTGTTGGAACGAAAAGTATCCGACGCGTATCACCAGCGAAGCGGAAACGATGTGGGAACGCTATCACGAAGCGGTAGGTGCTGATTAAGCTCCGAAAGTTTTCCCGGCGAAATTTCAGTCTAAACAAGAGGACAAGTGGCGAAGCGATCGCTCAGAGGCTGCGGATGCGCAATTGCTGTTCTGGTAGTTGTGCTCGGCGCTTCCGGTTATTTGGGCTGGAGGTTCGTCTGGCCATGGTGGAAAACCAAGCCGCCGCCGGCCTCGGGCGGCGAACTTCAGGTGCACATTCTCGACGTTGGTCCCGGTGAAGGTGACGCGATCCTGTTAATCTCGCCGGCGGGAAAGAGTGTGCTGATTGATGCGGGCGATGCCGGGAAGGGAAAGATCATTCTCGACGCGTTGAAGCGTTACAACGTGCAGCAGCTCGATTATTTCATCGCTACCCATCCCCACCCGGATCACATTGGCGGCGCCGACGAAGTTTTCAAAGGCGCCAAAGTTTTGAATGTGATTGATAACGGCGAAGCGCCGGATATTCCTGAAGCGTTAGCGCCGGTCAAGGCAACCGCAACTTCAAGCAAGAAACAGGCGCCTAAGAAGCCAGACAAGTCAGCGGCGATTACGAAGTTCTACGACGAATACAAAGCGGCGCTGACGCAGAGCGGGGCGCACTACGAAAAAGCGACGGCCGGAACGAAATATGATCTGGGTGGTGGTGCGCGAATGACTGTGCTTGCGCCGATCGAACCACTTTTCACCAAAGAGCAGATGAAGACTGGCGGCAATTTGCCGAATGCGAATTCAATCGTCGTGCGACTCGACTACGGCGACTTCTCGATGTTGCTCACCGGCGACGCAGAAGATCAAACCGAACACAAACTGCTTACAAAAGACCTGGATCTTCGCGTGAAGGTTTTGAAGGTGGGCCACCACGGTTCGAAATACGCAACCTCTGAGGATTTCATCAACCGAGTAAAACCGGAAGCAGCGATTATTTCCTGCGGCGAGTGGAACCGTTACGGCCATCCCGCACAGGTAGTGCTCGACCGGCTGCGCGCGACTAATGCAAACCTCAAACTCTTTCGCACGGATCTCGAAGGTGAGATAACGATCACTACGCGAGGTAAAGAAGCCGACTACGTTATCAAGTCTGCAAAGGAACCGAAGACGGACGTGTGGGTCGGACGGACGCCACAGAAGGATGACTCCACGCGCTCCGGGTTTATTGCGTACGGCGATTTCGGGCCGCCGCCGAAGAAAGGCAAGTAGTTTCAAGTTTCAAGTTCCAAGTTTCAAGTTTCAGTTCCAGGTTCCACCCGGCCCATATTTGAATTCGGAGTTGGATCCCACAGATTGCCAATCAGTTAAACTTGAAACTTGAAACTCGGAACTTGAAACTAATTACGATGAAACCAATCACCTACAGCGACGCCGGCGTCGACATTGATGCGGCGACGCGTGCGACCGATAAGATCAAGGAGCTCGCGCGACGTACTTTCAATGAACGCACGCTCTCCGAAATCGGAAGCTTCGGCGGCATGTTTGACGGCGCGTTTCCGAATCTGAAGCAGCCAGTGCTGGTCGCTTCGGCTGATGGCGTCGGCACAAAACTGAAGATCGCTTTCATCACCGGAGTTCACCACACCGTCGGTCGCGACCTCGTCAACCACTGTGTTAACGACATTCTGGTTCAGGGCGCGCGTCCACTTTTTTTTCTCGATTACGTGGCCACAGGAAAACTGCTACCTGATGTTGTCGCCAGTATCGTCGACGGTGTCGCGAACGGCTGTCGTGAAAACGGTTGCGTCTTGCTGGGCGGCGAAACGGCAGAGATGCCCGACTTTTATTCAGACGGCGAATACGACATTGCCGGTTTCATTGTCGGTGTCGCCGATCGTGAAAAAATAATCGACGGAAAAAATATCTTGCCCGGGGATGTTTTGCTGGCGCTTCCTTCAGTCGGGCTTCATACCAACGGCTATTCGCTGGCGCGTAAGTTATTTTTTGAAGTTGGCGGTCACCAGGCAGACACTCATCTGGATGAACTAGGCATGACTGTCGGCGAGTCGCTCCTGCAGCCACATCTTAGTTATTTAAAACCCCTCGATGGACTGCTCGATTCAGGAATGATCAAAGGATTGGCGCACATCACCGGCGGCGGACTCACTGACAACATCCCGCGGATTCTTCCGCAGAGCTGTGCTGTCGAAATCGACAAAGGCAGCTGGCCGGTGTTACCGGTTTTCGAGTTGATGCAGCGGCTGGGAAATGTTTCCGAAGGGGAAATGTACCGCACGTTCAATATGGGTGTGGGGATGGTGATCGTCGCTGCGGCCACTGACGTCGGCGCGATCAAAACTCGCCTGGAAAACCAATCGACGGCAGTTTATGAAATCGGACGAGTAATTGCAGGCGAGAGGGAAGTCTCAATACGCTAGTGACTTATCGAATCGGCATTCTCATTTCAGGGCGCGGGTCAAATATGCTGGCGCTCGCTGACGCTGTCGCCGCTGGACGGGTGCCCAATGCTGAAATCGTGGTAGTCATCAGTGACCACGCTGACGCCGCCGGATTGGCACGCGCGAATGAGCGCGGGCTCAACACTCTCGCCGTTGAACGCAAAGGCCGTTCGCGCGAAGAACACGATCGCGCATTGATTGCCGCGCTGCAGGAACACCAGGTCGATATCGTTTGCCTCGCCGGCTACCTACGACTTCTTTCGCCATGTTTCATCGACGCGTTTCGCAATCGCACTCTGAATATTCACCCAAGCTTGTTGCCATCGTTCCCCGGGTTGGATGTTCACCGGCAGGTGCTTGCTCACGGCGTCAAGTGGACGGGCTGCACGGTTCACTTTGTTGACGAAACTCTCGATGGTGGACCAATCATTGGACAACGCGCCGTGCCGGTGCTGGACGACGACACCGAGGAGACTCTAGCTGCGCGAGTACTTGTTGAAGAACACAAACTTTACGCAGAAGCCCTGGCCCTGGTGGTCCGCGGAAGCTATGAAGTATTGGGTCGGAAAATCGTCGTTCCGATCACCAGAAAACAAGTGCCGATTTAGGAAGGCAATCGCGTTGACTTTCCTGCTTCGCGGGAATATCTTCGCCGACTGCGGGCGCATCACCTCTCGAACAAGATTCCGAAACGATGCGCAGCCATAAACTATTCCGAGCCTCGGCCTCAACTTTTCTCTGACAAACGTCCGCTGGTCAGGCGCAGTCGATGGCAGACCAACAACAAACATCAGCCAATGCAAAGCGCGATTGGGATTTCTTTCTCTCGCATGCTGGAGAGGATTTGTCCGTCGCGAGCAACCTGCGGTTGTGTCTCGATCCGCCGGCGAAAGTTTTCCTTGACGCGGCTAGCCTTGGTCCCGAGGATCCCTGGACGCAACAGTTGATGAGTGCCTTGCAACGCTCACTCATCTTCGTGGTGCTTGTCTCCAAACATTCCTCCGCCGCTTACTACCAGTCGGAAGAAATTGTCATTGCCAATCGCATGACTGCTGAAGATCCGTACACGCGGCGCGTGGTGCCGGTTTACCTCGATGTGACAGAAGTTCCGCTTGGACCTTTCGGCCTAAACGCGCGCGAAGCTATCTGCGTCCCTGACTCCAATCAGCTGGATGAGGTGGGTCCCAAGCTTCTTTCCTTGTTGCAAACATTGAAACCGCTTGAGGCGAAAAAAAACAAACTCGTCGCGGAACAGCGAGCGGCGCTGGAAAAAATCGGCGGCCAGCAGGGTAATAAGGAGCGGCTCGCCGGTCTGCATGAAACAACGCAGTTGAGTCGTCCACTTCTAAATGTTCTGCAGGTCATGCTGGTTGTCACCTTCGTGGCGATGATTGCCAGTCTGACTTTGGATTCTCTGGCTGAAGTGCGTGTGCCGGTTTTGGCGGCGCTGGGTTCCGTGATGGCCTTGCTGCTGGGAGCAATTCTGTATGTTTACTCGTTGGCTTTGAAAGGCGCGATGCAAATCGCGCAGGGAAATATCAACGGAGGGTGACGAAATGGACCCGCAAGCTCCGTTACAAAAGAAGCTCAATCTCGATCGACTGGAAAGCATCCGGCGTTATTTGAAATATGGTGCGGCAGTGTTTGCTGTCCTTTTTGTCGGGTTAATTGCGTTGAGTTTGTACCGGCTTGATCGTGCGATCGTCGCTAAGCGGGCCGAGTTTTCCAGCATCGAGTTAGCCATCAAGGACAAGCAACTTGAGATCGAGCAGCAAAAGAAGGAAAGCGAAAAGCTCGCCGAAAAAATAAAAACACAGAATGCCGCGCTCGACGTTTATCGCAGCAAACCAATCGACGCTGAACAAGCTAAGCAGCTCAAAACAGCCGTTGAACTAACTACGGTTCCTACCAACGTGACTCAGCTTGCGTTTTCCATTCCCGCGCGGATTTATTTGCAAATCAGTGGTCCGGAACAGATGGAGTTCGCTGAAAAAATTGCCAAGAATTTGCAGTCAAAAGGATATGTTGTTCCTGGCATTGAAGACGTCGGGAATAAGGTGCCCAACGAATCCGACCTGCGGTATTACGCTGGTGATGACGTGACCTTAAAAGATGTGAGGGAGATTCAAGCGAACTGTAAAGAATGGGGTTTAGTCTTGACTACGAATCAGCTGAACAGCTCCAGCGCTCGCCCGCGTCATTACGAAATCTGGCTCGGCAAAAACGTGGGAACGAAACGACGACTTGAGGTGAACCCGATTCTGGTTCGGCCTGTTCATCCATAGTTCAACCCATCTCACGCTCTGGTTCACGCAATACGATTTGTTGTTGAAGACGACGGCGCTATTTACGATTCGCGCCTTACCCATTACGATTGCGTGAATGACCGTCGACGAACAACTCGCTTACTTGCGCAAGGGAACTGTGGAAATCATTCCCGAAGCAGAGTTGCGCCTCAAACTGGAGAAATCCGCGCGTACTGGAAAACCGCTGCGCATCAAACTCGGTGCCGACCCGACCGCGCCTGACATTCATCTGGGCCATACGGTCGTCATTCGCAAGTTGCGCGCGTTTCAGGATCTGGGTCATACGGTGATTTTTCTGATCGGTGACTTCACCGGTCTGATTGGCGATCCTTCCGGCAAAAGCGCAACCCGGCCCCAACTTACGCGCGAAGAAATCGACGCCAACGCCGAGACCTACAAGAAACAGATTTTTAAGCTGCTCGATCCAGGGAAGACTGACATTCGTTTTAACTCGGAATGGATGGATCGTCTCGGCGCCGACGGTTTCATTAAGTTGGCATCGCACGTGACGGTGAAACAGATTCTGGAGCGTGATGATTTTGCCAAACGCCTCAAAGACGAAAAGCCTATCGCGTTGCACGAGTTGCTTTACCCGTTAACCCAAGCCTACGACTCAGTGGCACTCCAGGCTGATGTTGAACTGGGCGGCACGGATCAAAAGTTCAACTTGTTGATGGGACGAAATCTGCAGCGCGAATATGAACAGGAAGCACAAGTTGCCGTGATCACGCCGTTGCTGGAAGGAACTGACGGCGTGCACAAGATGTCCAAGTCGCTGGGCAATTACATTGGTATCGACGAACCGCCTGGCGAGATGTTCGGCAAAGTGATGTCGATATCGGACGACTTGATGTGGCGCTACTACGAGTTGTTGACAGATCTTCCGGCTGATCAAATCACTAGGCTGAAGAATTCGGCGGACCGCGGTGAAAAGAACCCGCGCGACATCAAGGTCGAACTCGCGAAAAGTATTATTGCTGACTTTCATTCGGCGGAGGCTGCGACCCAGGCTGAAGACGAGTTCAATCGTGTCTTCAAGCACAAGGAACTGCCAAATGAGATCGCAACCTACGAAGTAGAGTCAAATGAGACGTGGCCATTGCCTAATCTTCTTTTCAAATCAGGCTTAGCGCCCTCAGTTTCCGAGGCTCGTCGACTCATTAAACATGGCGGCGTACGAATTGGCGGTGTGACTCAAACGCTTGGTAATACGATCAGCATCGAAGCTGGAGGTGAAGTCATATTTACTGTTGGTAAGCGGCGGTTCCTTCGCGTTCGGGCAAAGTAGAATACGGTGCCGTTGGGCACTAAATGTTTATAGCTGCGAAGGTTCATCATATTGTGCTTTGGGTGTCTGTGGGATTACCAAAGCCGCTCTGATTGAAGCCAAATATTTAATAGCTCTTAGCTATAAACATTTCGCCGCTCTGCGGCTGAAAAGATTTTCAATGTCAGCAACACTGGCCACTGAAGACATTCTGATTATCGAAACGCCCGAGCGTGTACCGCTGCATTTTGCGCTGGCATCGATTGGTAATCGTTTCCTCGCCTGTGCGCTCGACCACACGATACAA
Source organism: Pyrinomonadaceae bacterium (assembly GCA_035472495.1). Taxonomy (GTDB): domain Bacteria; phylum Acidobacteriota; class Blastocatellia; order Pyrinomonadales; family Pyrinomonadaceae; genus PSRF01. Next base: position 114,373 of record DATIPD010000018.1, read on the forward strand.
GCAGTCACGATCATCATCATCGCCATCGGCTTGACGCTGATTGCGAGCTACTCGAGCTTTGGCGATTATTTTTCCAGCGCGCCAAAGTGGGTGAAGGCGATCATGATTGTGATCGTGTTTCTGATCATCTCCAGCTACTTCGCATTCTTCGAGTGGATCTGGAACGGGCAAACGCCAGGCAAGCGAATGATGAAACTGCGAGTCATTCGAGAAGACGGCCGGCCAGTCACTTTTTGGGAATCCGCGGTAAGAAATTTACTGCGAACTTTCGACATGATGCCGTTTCCGTTTTACTCGATTGGTCTCATCTCTGTTTTTGTCAGCTTGTCAGATCAGCGAGTAGGCGACATGGTGGCCGGCACGGTGGTCGTGCGCGAACGCGAGGCGGAAGCGCCCGCGTTTGCAAACGTGTTTGCGTCACCAGTCAGCGATCCGGCGCTGAGACGATCTTTCAAGCCCGTCGACTTTGTAGCTGATCTCGGGTCTTTAACAGAGTCTGAGATTGAAGTAGTTGAAAGTTTTCTGCGTCGCCGCTGGGACCTCGCTGATATGGCGCGGCAGTGGATGGCCTGGAGAGTTTCAATGCCTCTGCTCTACAAGCTGCGGCCTGGGTACGACGTCACCACTTTTACCTACGAAGGTTTTCTCGAAGAGTTACTACACCGCTACCGCGCTCAACATCGATTCACCGACTGACCCGCCGGTTCTTTCCAAACAGCGGCCTCAATTGACCGCGACATTTTTCCTTTGTTAGTCTGTTCGGTTCTTAAATGAGTCAAACTTCAAACAAGGGAAGGCCGGGTTTCTAATGGCACAGGATGTTTTTATTTTGGGTGGCAAGCGAACGCCGATGGGCGAATACGTCGGCGCACTAAAAGATATTTCCGCGATTGATCTGGGGGCGATCGCCGCCAAAGGCGCGCTGGAATCGACCGGCGTTGCGCCGGACGACATCGATCACACGGTCATGGGAAACGCGCTGCAAACGTCTGGCGACGCGATCTACGGTGCTCGTCACGTGGCGCTGAAGGCGGGCGTGCCTTTTGACCGTCCGGCTTTGACGGTCAATCGCTTGTGCGGCAGTGGCATTCAATCGATCGTTTCCGGCGCACAGATGATTCAACTCGGTGAAGCCAGAACCGCATTGGTCGGAGGAATGGAATCGATGTCGCAGGCCCCGCACGTAATCAGGGGTGCGCGATCAGGATTTGCTCTCGGCGGCGGAAAACTTGAAGACAGCTTGATGGTGGCGCTACTCGACACCTACTGCAACACGCCAATGGCCGGTACGGCCGAGAATCTGGCCCGGAAGTTTGAAATTCCTCGTGACGAACAAGACCAATACGCATTGCGGTCGCAGCGGGAGACAAAACGAGCTAAGGATGCGGGTTACTTCGCAGACGAAATTGTTCCAGTCGAGATCGTTACCAGAAAGTCGACGACGCTTTTCAGCGAGGACGATCATCCGCGACCAGAAACAACGATGGAAGGTCTGGCCAAGCTTCGGCCGGCGTTTGCGAAAGATGGTTTCGTGACGGCCGGAAACGCCTCTGGAATTGTCGATGGCGCGGCGGCAGTAATCATTGCGGGCGAAGAATACGTGAAGGAAAAAGGCGTCAAACCGATGGGGCGAATCGTGAGCTGGGCTTATGCCGGTGTCGAGCCTGAGATCATGGGAATTGGACCAGTGCCAGCCTCTCGGTTGGCGTTGGAGAAAGCGGGACTCAAAGTTTCCGACATGGATTTAGTCGAAGTTAATGAAGCGTTTGCTGCTCAGTATCTGGCTGTGGAAAAAGAGCTGGGCCTCGACCGCTCACGCACAAACGTTAACGGGGGAGCGATCGCATTAGGTCATCCGTTAGGGGCAACTGGTACGCGCCTGGTTCTGACGTTATTGCTCGAACTGGGAAGGCGAGCGGGTCGCTATGGATTGGCAACCGCTTGTATCGGTGGCGGCCAGGGGATCGCGATGATTGTTGAGCGCGTTTGAGTCACATTTGGTTCGCCGGATTCAAATTGGTTTGTCCTTTCCTGATTTTCCGATTTTATCCAAATTATTGGCGATGACAGATCGCGAAGCGGTTCGTAAGCAGAGCTAAGTGTTGAAAACAGGCATGAAACTTTGAGCATATTTCGACCGTTTATTCGGCATGCTCTTTGCGAATCGGAAAGCCATGCCGTCGCTAGAGTTTTTCTTTCCTGAATCCAAGTTCAAACAAGTGGAGTTTCGTGAGCTTTAACATGCATTTAGCTTGCGCAAAGCTTAGCGGGCGTGGTAGAAGTTCGCGTCTAAGTCTAGTTCGCTTTCCTGCTGGAAATAATTCAATTGCTCTCGTTTTTGCATTCAAAGGTAGCAACCTGCGCGCGATCGCATCGCGCAGACTCTTTCAACGTTATTTCACCGCCTAAGGAGTTCCCCAGTATGTCGAAATTTGTGAAGCTCTCGTTTGTTTTCGCGTTTATTCTCGGATTGAACGCGATCGCCTTTGGCCAGTCCACGACGACCGGCGCCATCGGCGGTACGGTGGTCAATCCGAACAAAGAAATCGTGCCCGGCGCAACCGTGACTGTTAAAAACGAAGGCACCGGCAAGGAAGATACCGCCGTTGCTGACGAAGATGGCCGTTTCAAAGTAAACGGTCTGCAACCAGGTACTTACAGCATCACGGTGAACAGTACCGGGTTTAGTCCGTTCACACAGGGGGTCGTGGTTGAAATTGGTCGTGAAACCACCGTTAACGCAGCGCTGTCAGTGGGACCGCTGCAAGGTGAACAAGTAACGGTGACTGCCGATGCGCCGGTAATCAATACCTCGCAGCAGGACTTCTCCAGCAACTTCAACCAAACGTCGATCAACGAACTGCCAATCAACGGCCGTCGCTGGTCCAACTTTGCGTTGCTTTCGCCTGGTGCAGTACCTGATGGCACTTTCGGTTTGATCAGCTTCCGCGGGATCTCGGGTCTCCTTAACAACAACACGATCGATGGCGGTGACAACAACCAGGCGTTCTTCGCTGAAGAACGTGGCCGTACCCGCATTAGTTATTCGGTCAGCCAATCAGCCATCAAAGAGTTTCAGGTTAATACTTCCAGCTACTCAGCCGAATACGGCCGCTCCGCTGGTGGCGTGGTCAACGCGGTCACCAAGAGTGGCACCAACGAGTTTCACGGCGATGCGTTTTATTATCAACGCAACAATAAATGGGGCGCGCGAAACCCACTGGCAACGAAAACCGAAAACGTTGGCGGAGTCTTTACTCCCGTAGGCTTCAAGCCTGTGGATGTGCGCCACCAGTTTGGCGGAACAATAGGTGGACCAATCAAGAGAGAGAAGGCGTTTTTCTTCTTCAGCTACGATGAGCAGAGACGCAACTTCCCGGGCTTGTCTATTTTTTCCAGCCCGACTTTCTTGAACTTGACCGCTGCAAATCGCACTGCACTGACGGCTCGTGGCCTCAGCACTACTCAGATTGATAACGCCCTGACGTTCCTGCAGGGTCTCTCCGGCGACCTACCGCGTACTGGTAATCAGCGGTTGCTCTTGCCGAAGGTTGATATAAATCTGAATTCCAAGAACACTTTCACCGCTACTTACAATCGTCTGCGTTGGAGTTCGCCGTCGGGTATTCAGACTCAGGCAACTAACACGCGCGCTCGCGACAATTTCGGCGACGACTTTGTAAACATCGATTGGCTTACGTTACGTCTCAGTTCCACGGTCTCTAACTCGCTCATTAACGAGTTTCGATTCCAGTGGGGTCGTGACAACGAAATTCAATTCAGTCAGCCACCGCTTCCCGGTGAGCCAACTAACGCGGTAGGTGGCCGATCACCGCAAACGTTCATCCAAAACGGTTTCACTTTCGGAATGCCGGAATTCCTCGAACGGCCGTCGTTTCCTGATGAGCGCCGCGTGCAACTTGCCGACACTGCCACTCTTACGAATGGCAATCACACGTTCAAGTTTGGTGGCGACATCAACTTTGTTAAGGACATCATCAGCAATCTTCGCTTCTCCGGTGGTGAGTTTAACTACTCCGGCGCAAACGGAATTTCTGACTTTATTGTTGACTACACCAACTTCACCACCAACGGTGCGATTCGCGCCCTGGTGCCCGGCGCCCCAGGTTCGGCTACCGCCAACAATGGTGTTTGTATCAGCACCACTCGCCGCGCCGGCAAATGCTACACCGGTAACTTCAACCAGGGTTTTGGCGTTCTTGGCTTGACCATGAAAACCACTGACCTCGACTACTTCTTGCAGGACGATTGGCGGATTTCGCCTCGCCTGACGTTGAACCTGGGAATTCGCTACGAGTACCAGCGAAATCCAGAGCCGGTTAGTGCCAACCCACTGATACCGCAAACCGGAATTAGTGTTAACGACAAAAACAATTTCGGACCGCGCATTGGCTTTGCCTATGATGTCAATGGCGATGGCAAGACGAGTATTCGTGGTGGTTGGGGCATCTACTACGGTCGTGTGATTAACTCCACGGTTTACAACACACTGGTAAACACCGGAGTTGGCACCGATCGCGGACAACGTCAGTTCAGTATCAGCGGTACGAACCTGGGATCCAATTGCACAGGATTCACCGCTGACACCTGTGCGTTTTTGCCAATCTATCCAAATCTGATCCCAGCTTCGAATCCGCCGGTGGGTGAAGTGCAATTCTTCTCACCAAATTTCCAACTGCCGCAGATTCATCAGTGGGACTTCATTGTTGAGCGAGAGATCGCGCGCAATACAGTCGTGTCTGCTTCCTACCTGGGTAGCTTCGCCAATTCGTTGCCCAACTTCGTTGACACGAACCTGAATGCGCCGCAGGCCGTGGTAAGCGTACCGGTCGTAGGTGGCCCATTTAACGGCATAAGTTATCGCACGCCGATCTTCCTTGGTGCCAGACCAATCACTGCCTTCTCTCGACTTACGGAAATTCGCAGCGACGTGTTTTCCAAGTACCACGCGTTGGTGCTGCAGGCGAATCGCCGCCTGACGGACGGACTCCAATTCCAGTCAAGCTATACCCTCTCGCGAGCCTATGACAACGGACAAACGTCTGCCACGTTCACGCTGGGCAACGCTCCGTTCAATGCTTTCGATCAGGCCTCAGAAAACGGGCTCTCGGCCTTTGATCGCCGGCAGAAGTTCGTAACGAGCGTCGTTTACACCACGAACTTCAAGGGTGGCAGTCATGCAAGCCGGTCAGTCCTGAATAACTGGACGTTCGCTCCCATCTTCAACGCATTTTCGGGCGCACGCTACACCAGCAACATTTCGGGAAGCATTACGCCAGGCGCCTATGGTTTCACCGGTACAGCTTGTAACGGCGTCGGCGCGGGTACCTGTGGCACCCCAGGAGGCGGCGCCAATGGTTCGGGCGGAGCAACTCGTTTCGCCCAATTGCCGCGCAACTTCTTCAAGCAGCCAAAAATCTGGTATCTGGATATGCGTATTTCGCGCCGATTTAACCTCGGCGAAAATATGAAATTGGAACTGCTTGCCGAAGGCTTCAACCTGTTCAACCGGACGCAAGTAACCGGCGTGGGCACGACCATCTATAACTTCTCAACGACGGGCTGCCCAGCAGGCTCTGCCCAATGTTTGGTCTTCAACCTGCCGCCGAATACGGTGACCGGTAACTACCAACGAACCACCGCTGCGGATAGCACGCTGTTCCGCGAGCGCCAAGTGCAGTTGGCTGCCCGCTTCCAGTTCTAGAAAAGGGCAACTAAACCTTCCATTTTCGGGCGTGTCCCTGACTCAGGGGCACGCCCGAAGTGCGTTCATGGAAAATTCTCTGGCGACTCATTCGCCAGTTTTGCTAGTATCTAGAAGCCTGCTCAGGGTAGCCAACCAGGCTCTCACCTTGTTCCTTCCGAAAGTTCGTTGCCAAATGCCACAGCCTAATAGCGTGATCTCTAAACTCCGTGACGACTCTGCGATGGCGAGTCAGCAGGCGGACAAGACTACGTTTTGGGCTGCCTTTGAAGCGCTACCGGATGCGGTCTATCTCTTTGCGAGCGATCGTCAATTGCTTAACGCAAACATGGCGGCGGCGCGATTGCAGTCAGGACAGCCGACCCGCGGAACGCTATGTTGCGAAATGTTCTGGCGCGTTGATGGCGCCGATGGCTGTGTGGTTGACCGCGCGCTGCAGACGCGGGAGAGAGTGGAAGTTGAAATTCAAATAGGCGCCGAACAGACGTCGGTTTCCATCATAGTGGAACCCCTCGAAGCGGACGATAGAAATTCCGGTGCGGTTGTCATCGCGCGTGATATCTCCGACCTCCGTCGCGCCGAAGCCGAAGCGATTTCGCACAAATCATTTATTGCCAGCATCGCCGATCGAACACCCGACGAGATCTATGCGCTCAATCCGAACTATCGCATCACCTGGATGAACGAACGCGCCCGAGCCGACCAACTGTCGATCGCAAACGGCAGCAGCTTCCTCGATCTCGTCTCCGCCGATTCCCGTGAAATCACTGCACAGAATCTTCGCCGCACCTTACGAGGTGACGATACCGAACATGAGGTACGCATCACTCGATTCGACGGCAGCGTGCGCTACGCCGAGGCCCACCTTTCGCCGCTGTGGAAAGACGGCGAAATCGATGGCGCGTTGGTTTTTCTGCGCGATGTGACCGATCGAAAACGCGAGCATGAACTCATGGCCCAGTCAGACAAGCTGCGAGCTGTGGGTGAACTCGCCGCTGGTGTCGCCCACAATTTGAACAACTCGCTGACTGTGATCCAGGGCCGCGCCCAACTCTTGCTCAGAAACGCAACCGATGAAATGTCGTCGAAGAGTTTGCAGATAATTACAAACGCTGTCGAAGACGGAACAAAAACCTTGCGTCGCATTCTGGAGTTTGCGCGCCGTGATTCCGCAAACGAATTCGCGCCCGTCGAATTGAATTACTTAATTAGTTCCAGCCTGGATATTGCTCGTCCGAAGTGGCAGAGCAAGTCACGGACGGGGCAGATCGAAGTGAAAGTTGAAGATGGCGATCCGGTATACGTGATGGGTGAACAAGCTGAACTACGCGAAGTAGTGCTCAACCTGGTCTTCAATGCGGTAGACGCAATGCCCGAGGGCGGAACCATGGAAGTAGGCGCGCGCGCCGAAATTGACAGCGGTTGCTTCTGGGTGGCCGACACCGGAAGCGGTATGCCTCCCGAAACAGCATCACGAATCTTTGAACCCTTCTTTACCACCAAAGGTAAGCTGGGCAGTGGCCTCGGCCTTTCCGCCTCTCACGGCATCATTACGCGGCACAACGGCGAAATCGTTGTGGTCAGCGAACCGGGTGAGGGCACTCGTTTTGAAGTGCGTTTGCCGATCTGCGACAAGAACGATCGGTTCATCAAGAAAACGGAACCTGCGGAGCCAGCCAAGTCGGAATAACCCGTTCAGTTTAGTCCTCTGAAATTGTCGGCAGAGAGTCGGCACAAGTCTGCGAGGCATACATCACCGCGGCCGCAGCGTTCAATTAGCAGATTCGACCTGTGGTCTTTGGAGCCGCGTTGCTCTAAAAGCGGGCTGCGACCAATTTCAGTCGCAGCCCGCTTTTTGCTAGTTCGAAGATTGATGTGAAAGTAGTTACTTGCGAATCGACTCACCCAGATCTTCGATCGCGTCACCGACCTTGCGCTTCACGTTGCCAAAGCCTTCCTGTACTTTCCCGCTAGTGCGATCGGCATTCCCTTCTGCTTCCAAGTCCTTGTCCTTTATTGCTCGTCCCACAGTTTCCTTAGCTGCGCCCTTCGCCTGATCCAGTTTTCCTTCAACTTCATCTCTATTTGGTAATCCCATAAACCCTCCTAAATGATCGATCTTCGGTTGCGCGTTAGTAAAGTCGTTCTACGAGGTGCGTCTAACTCGATCAACTCTATTCGGTCCTTACGTACTGGCCGCCGAGTGCTTCCAACAACTCCTCAATCTTGTCGACTTCTTCATCTGACTTTGCTTCGACGCCCAGCAGAATTCCGCCGCCGAGTATTCCTGTTTCGTAAACCTTCGCCCGGTACTCTGGAATGCCGGCGCCAATGAGCGCGCCAATCACGCCACCGGTTGCGGCCCCAGCGCCGGCGCCCGCCAAAGCAGCGGCTATTGGTCCCGCGATTACCAGGTTTAGTCCGGGCAAGACGATGGTGCTGCCCACTGCCACAATTGCCGCGAGCACTGCGCCAACCACGCCGCCTAAAGCTCCTCCCAAGCCAGCGCCGTCAGCTGCATGCGTTCGCGCCTGCACTGCGAACTCCTTGTTTCGGGTTGCGTCGGACATCAACACGCTAATGTCATCGCGTGTGTAACCTCGCTTCATTATTGCGTCAACCGCGGATTCGGCTGCGACTCGGTTTTTGAATAGGCCCGTTATTAGTTTCGACTTCGCCATAAGATTATCCTTCCTTCCGGTTTGCCCGTCTCTCTGACAGGGGGAGATTTATCTTCTGACGGGCAACACGTGTGCCGTCCGACCGTTTTGCTTTTCACTGAGCTTCTGGTATCCGGCGACTGCGCTGCTAGGCGGTAAGCAAACACGAGATTTCGCTGCGTGTTCCGGTTCAGTACGGGATTTCCGAGCGTGAACTCGACTCAAGTCTGGCTGCGTAGCAAATTCTTGTGTACATTCCACGCTCGAAGCTCACATGGAATTTGGGTGTCAGAGAGTTCAACTTGAGAATTCTTCAGATTAGTTCAGCGCAATCACTGGGCGGCGGGGAGCGACATCTTGCCGATCTCGCGAACGGGCTTGCGGATCGCGGCCACGAAGTTCACGTGGCGTTGCGAGCAAAGTCGCCACTGATTCGTGAACTTCAGTCTGTTCCGGGGCAAAACATTCACACGTTGCCGCTGCGCAACGCGCTCGACGCCAAAAGTGCGCGCGACCTTGCGCGGCTCGTGAAGCAGCATGAAATTCAGATCGTCCACGCACACATGGCGCGAGATTATCCGCCAGCCGCTTATGCGGCGCGGCGCAATGCGACGGCCCGACTGATAATTACTCGGCACGTGCTCTTCGCGATGAACCGGTTGCACCGCATCACCCTCTCAGGAGCCGCTCGCGTTATCGCAGTTTCACAAGCCGTCTCCACACAACTAAAAGCTGATGCAATTTGCGACGCCGGAAAAATCAGCGTCGTCCTGAACGGCATTGATGTGGCGCGGTTTCAGAAAGCCAGGGCGAAGTTTGATCGAAAAAAGTTTCTGGACGAATGGGAGCTGAACGAAGAAAACCAGCTGGTAGGAATAATCGGTGAACTCACTCCGCTAAAGGGACAGGAAGAATTTCTCCGCGCCGCGGCGCTGGTGGCGCAGCAACTTCCGAACGCCCGATTTATCGTGGCCGGAATCGACCACTCATCCGGGAAGAAGTATCAAGGTCAACTTCGCCGGTTGCTTGCAGAGTTAAATCTCGGCGAGCGCGTAAAGTTCGGCGGCTGGGTTGACGACCTGGCGCGTCTATATTGTGGCTTGGATGTTTTGGTTTCCGCTTCTCATACGGAATCTTTTGGATTGGTTTTGGCCGAGGCCATGGCGAGCGGCACCGCTGTTGTGGCGACGTCAACAGCTGGTGCGTCTGAACTAGTTACGATGAACCAGACAGGTTTGATCGTTCCGGTGGGAGAAGTGGAACAGCTTGCAGCCGGAGTTCTGCGCTTACTGGTCGACAAAAAACTCACAGCCAAGCTCGCGGCAAACGCACAAAACGTAGCGGCGGAAAAATTCACCGTCGCACGGATGATCAGCGAGACGGAAAATATTTACGCGGGAGTTTTGTGAGTCGCAACCTTCCGACAAAAACTCAAAGTTGATCAATTTTCGCGGCGAGAATGAAATCGCTTTCAGTTAGCCCGTCGATCTTGTGTGTCCAGATCGTTATTTCTGCCCGTCCCCAGCCAAAACAAATATCAGGATGATGCCACTGCGTTTCCGCCAGATCGCCAACGCGAGTCACGAAATCCTGCGTCTCTTTGAAGTCTTCAAACTGGTATTCTTTGCGCAAGTGATGTTCATTCACTACCTCCCAGCCGTCGAGCTGGGCCTGCAAAGGCGTTATTTCCTCACCGCGCAGCGCTGGTACGCCGCCGCGGCAGGGAACACATTCTCGAGTTGCTAATTCACTCATGCTGTTTGTCCTTCTGAAAGCGCTTTCTTCAAGATTGCAATTTGTCCCGCGTGGTAAAGGCTATGTTGAATTGCGCCATGCAGCGTTACATACACGGAGCTCATTTTAGTGAGCACAGGATCGTCGAGTCTGGAATCATCCAAATTCAAGATCGCTCTCGCTAATTCTTCATGTGCCTCTTTGATGGAGTTGATCGTCTTTTGCCAGGCCGCTTCGTCAGAGTCAGCGACGGCCGGCCAATCCTCAGCTTCAATTAGTTGTGCGCGATCGCCCGACAATCTTCGACTACACGCCCGCAACCAGGCTTCGATGTGCAATGAAAGCTCCCAAATACTGTGCGCGCCAACAGGTGGTCGTGCCGCGGCGTGTTGTGCTGTAACGCAGGCAAGTAGTTCAAGAACAGCCGGCCCATGCCAGGCCTCGCCGGCGATGGCCCGGTTTAGTTGATCTGCGATTCTTTCAACTTCACTCATTAGTATTTCTTTCAGTGCCGATTTCCTGGCGTTCAGTTAGCGCTTCCAGCTCTCCTCGCAAGTTTTCTCTTTCCAAATAAAGCTTGGCCAGCGGCCCAGTTAGCGCGATGTTTTCATCCTGCGCCGGGTCGAAGCCCCGCGCGCGCAATTCAATGCGCAGTTGCTCCTCAAGAGTGCGAAGTTTCTCTTCAACCAGCGATCGAGTTAAGTCCAAAGGCGACCTCCAGATTTGCTTATTCTACCGCGCCCGGCGTCTCCAGTCGCGTCAGGGCCAAACGTCGTTATGACTTCAGAATTCGCGACTTGCTAAGACCACTTATGAACGGATAGTCTTAGGACAAGCTCCACAAAATAGAAAGTTTGGCAACAAACGCGCAGTCGCGATCTGCCGACCAGCGATCGCCATCGGCTTATGTGCCGGGAGGAAAATTAGTGGCAGTCATTCGTCCATTCAACGCTTTGCGCCCGCAGCCGGAACAAGCCAGCGCGGTCGCCAGTGTTCCTTATGATGTAGTGAACACCGAAGAGGCCAGCACACTTGCGGCTGGTAATCCGCTGAGTTTTCTTCATGTGTCGCGCCCTGAGATCGATCTACCTGCAGGCACCGACATTCACAGTGATCCCGTCTATCGTAAGGCGTTGGACAATTTCGCAAAGCTGACTGCCGAGTGCCCGCTGGTTACGGAAGACACGGCTAGTCTGTATCTCTATCGTTTGGTCATGGGCGACCACGAACAGATCGGCGTCGTGGCGTGTTGCTCGATAGACGAGTATGACCAGGATGTGATCAAGAAGCACGAACGCACGCGACGCGACAAAGAGGATGATCGTACGCGCCACATGTTGATGCTACGCGCGCAAACTGGACCGGTGTTTCTGACGTATCGCGCCAACCGCGACATCGACACTATGGTGATGGAAACAACGATGACCAATGCGTTGTTCGACTTCACCGCTAACGATGGAATTCAGCATACGCTTTGGCACGTTCCTGATGCGGTGCGCTTCGTGCACGCCTTCCGCGAGATTCCTTTTCTGTACATTGCCGATGGTCATCACCGTGCGGCCAGCGCCGCGCGAGCACGCAACGAGCTCAAAGACCAGAGCTTCGCTCATACTGGCGACGAAGAGTACAACTTTTTTCTCGCAGTAATATTTCCGGATGACCAGATGCAAATTCTTCCGTACAACCGGGCAATAAAAGATCTAAACGGTCTTACAACCGCCGGTTTTCTGGAAGCGCTTAAAAAGCATTTCGTGATCGCGGAAAGCGGCAGCGAATCTCCGGGACAGCGAAACGAGTGGTGCATGTATCTGGACGGATGTTGGTACACGCTAAGATTGCGCCCGGACGTTACCTCCCCGATCGGGGTCGTGCAAGCTCTGGATGTTAGCGTTCTTCAGGATCGAGTTTTGAATCCGATTCTGGGGATAAAAGATGTTCGCACTGACAAACGAATTGATTTCATCGGTGGCATCCGCGGACCTGAAGAACTCAAACGACTGGTAGATGGCGGCAAGGCAGCCGTCGCCTTCTCGATGTATCCCACAACGATTGGAGAGCTGCTTCGTGTTTCTGACGCCGGCGAGATCATGCCGCCGAAATCAACCTGGTTTGAACCGAAGCTCCGCGATGGGCTTCTCATTCATAAAATCTGAAATGACTCCCCAACGTTCAAAGTCCCAAGTCTGTGATGGCGCTAACCGGACGTTGAACTTTGGACCCTGGAATAACACTGATGCGCGTATTAATAGCTGACAAATTCGAACAATCCGGACGCGACGGCCTGCAGGCACTCGGCTGTGATGTTTCATTTCAACCTGACCTCAAAGACGACGCCTTAACGGAGGCGATTCGCCAGGAACAGCCTGATGTGCTGGTTGTGCGCGGCACAAAAGTCACGGAACCAATGCTCGCGGCCGGACAGATAAAATTGGTGGTGCGGGCTGGAGCGGGCTTCAATACGATCGACGTCGCCGCAGCTTCACGGCGCGGCATTTACGTTTCAAACTGTCCCGGCAAAAACTCCATCGCGGTTGCGGAGCTGGCGTTCGCATTGGTGCTCGCGCTTGATCGCCGGATTGCTGATAACGTGATCGCCCTGCGTCAGGGCCAGTGGAACAAAAAAGAATTCTCCAGGGCCCGCGGACTTTTTGGTCGCACTCTTGGTCTTATTGGCGTCGGCAAAATTGGGGCGGAGATGATTCCGCGAGCCACCGCGTTCGGAATGCCTGTTATCGCCTGGAGTCGTAGTTTAACTCCCGAGCGCGCCTCGGAGCTTGGCGTAGAGTATCGAGCGACTCCGGCAGATGTTGCACGCGATGCCGATGTTGTTAGCGTCCACGTCGCACTTAACGCCGACACAAAACAGTTTTTGGGCGAAGAGTTTTTTGCGGCGATGCGCGACGGCGCCTACTTCGTGAACACAGCGCGCGGTGAGGTGGTCGATCAGCTGGCGCTGATTGAGGCGATGAAGACGCGGGGCATTCGCGCCGGTTTGGACGTCTTTGCCGGAGAACCAACCTCAGCAACCGCTGATTTCACTGACGCGATCGCCGGCGAAACAAATCTTTACGGCACACATCACATCGGCGCCTCAACCGATCAGGCGCAGGAAGCAATCGCCGCGGAAACCGTAAGAATTGTCCGTGAGTTTAAGGAAACGGGAAACGTTCCCAACGTAGTGAATCTAGCGCGGCAAACTCCAGCGACGCACCGGTTGGTAGTTCGTCATCTGGATAAACCCGGCGTGCTGGCGACAGTGCTCGAGGCGATCAAGAAAGAACACATCAACGTGCAGGAGATGGAGAACATAGTCTTCGAAGGCGCGGAAGCGGCGGTAGCACGCATCAATCTTGATAAGGCGCCATCGCAAGCGACGCTCGACAGTCTCCGCGCTGGAAGTACCGATGTGATTGAGTTGAATGTTTTGGAAATCAAATGATGACGTGAAGCTATGACGCAGTGGTACATAATCCCCTCGTTTGGACTCGTCCTTGCGGTGCTTGCTTTGTCGGTCAGTGGTGTAGTCTCGGCTCAGAAGTCCGCAAACGACAACTCACCGAGCAATGCCTCAACCGGCAAACCCTGCGCGATGGTTCACGGTGCGGAAAATTCACCGTTTCGATTTGAGCTGAAGCATCCGGTGAGACTGTCCGAAGCAATTTCACTTGCTGGGGGTGCCGGGCCAAGTGCCACAGATGTTCAAGTCTTGCACTATCAATTTCTGAATTGTTCTCCGGAGCTAAAAACATTGGTAGCGTTCAACTGCATAGACTGTCGCTTGCACTATCCGATACCGCAAATTGATATCTTTAAACTCTCGGAAACAACCGGCGAAGACGACCATACCAATCCCTACGTAAAACCGGGCGACATTCTCGTGATCGTTGACTCCGATCGTGTTTATGTAGTGGGCAACGTTGTGAGTCCCCAGGCATTGGTTCTGAGTCCGGGAATGACCTTAGCAAAGGCGATCACGGCGGCGGGTGGGTTGCGCCGCGACGCTAACAAGAGAAAGGTCCAAATTACACGCCGCACGGCGAAGTTAAACCAGACCGAACTAATCCTTGTTGATCTGGAAAGAATCAGGAAACATCTGGAATTGGATATTGTTCTGCGGCCCTATGACATTATTGAAGTGTTGGAAAAGCAGTACGAAGAAAAATGGTGGAAGCCGTCGCGGAGCGTAGCGTACAGATATGCGGAGCCTCTGGATAACCTCGATTGGCCGAATACAATGTTCCGTCCTCAGGGTATTGGTCCAACTCGACTGAAGCAATGAACACCGCAATTATCACCGGCGCGTCCAGCGGCATAGGCGAAGAGTTTGCGCGCAAACTCGCGGCGCGGGGAAGGAACGTGCTGCTGGTGGCGCGTTCCGAAGACAAACTGATCACGCTCTGCAATGAACTGGGTCGCTCAAACAGCATTCGCGCGCAGTACGTCGCGCTTGATTTGAGTCAGCCAGACGCGCCGCGCCATCTGTTTGAAGAAGCAGAGAAACGTGGACTGACAATCGACATGCTGGTTAACAACGCCGGCTTTGGATCGATGGATGAGTTTAGCAAGCTTGAACTCGCGCGCGAGTTGAACATGATCGATCTCAATGTGAGAGCGTTGGTAGAACTGACTTACCGTTTCCTGCTACCCATGATCGAGCGGCGACAGGGAACCATCATTAACGTCGCTTCCACTGCCGGCTTCCAACCAGTGCCTTTTATGGCGACCTATGCGGCCACCAAAGCGTTTGTGCTTTCATTTTCCGAAGCGCTCTGGGAAGAGAATCGGCGTCACGGAATCAACGTGTTGGCGCTGTGTCCCGGAGTTACCGACACAAACTTTTTTGAGGCTGCTCGTGGTTTCAAGCCACCTGCGCGCGTGGCCCAAACCGCAGGAGAAGTAGTCGACACTGCTTTGCGCGGGTTGGCCCATGGTCGCAGTCACATCATTTCAGGTTGGACAAATTTCCTGATGACGCAGAGTGAACGGCTTTTTCCCCGCTCGTTGATTACTCGTGTTGCCGGACGCATGATGCGTTCACAGAAAGAAGCGAACCGTAAATAGTGAAGAGAACCCAACGGAGATTAGACGATGCAACGAATTCATAACTTCAGCGCCGGCCCGGCAGTGTTGCCGATTCCAGTTTTGGAAGAAGCACAACGCGACATGCTTGGTTTACCTGGCGTGGGTATGTCAGTGATGGAAATCAGCCATCGCTCAAAGACGTTTGACGAAATTTTCGCACGCGCTGAGTCTGGACTACGGGAACTGCTTGGCATACCGAATAACTATCACGTGCTTTTTCTCCAGGGCGGCGCCAGTCTGCAGTTTTCAATGATTCCAATGAACTTCCTGCCGGCTGATGGCAGCGCCGACTACATCATCACCGGGAGCTGGGGAAAGAAAGCTCTCAAAGAAGCCAGGCGTGCCGGCGCTACGAATGTCGCCGCCAACATGGCTGACGGCGGTTTCACTCGTGTTCCCGGTCCAGACGAGCTCAAACTGGATCCGAAAGCTGCGTACGTCCACCTGACCACGAACGAAACTATCGAAGGAGTGGAATGGAAACAGGAGCCGGAACTCGGCGCTGTGCCGCTGATTGCTGATGCTTCATCTGACATCCTGTCGCATCCGATCCCGGTTGATAAATACGCGCTGATTTATGCTGGTGCGCAGAAAAATATTGGCCCGAGCGGCGTCACGCTCGTGATCATTCGCGACGATATTCTCAAGCGAATACCTGACGGTCTGCACACGATGCTCGACTTCCGTACCCACGTCGAAAACAAGTCGCTTTACAACACGCCGAATACCTGGGGCATTTACATCATCAGTCTGGTCTGCAAGTGGCTACAGGAAAAAGGCGGACTATCAGCGATGCATCGCGAGAACGAAGCGAAGGCAAATCTACTTTACAACGCCATTGACGCAACAGATTTTTATCGCGGCCATGCTGACGCAGATTGCCGCTCAATCATGAATGTGACTTTCCGGCTGGCGTCAGAGGAACTGGAAAAGAAATTCGCGTCGGAAGCAACGGCGCAGGGACTCGATGGATTGAAGGGGCACCGATCGGTTGGCGGGATTCGTGCCTCAATTTATAACGCCTTCCCGCTGAGTGGCGTTGAAGCTCTGGTCGCCTTCATGAAAGACTTTGAAAAGAACAACGGTTAGGGTTTAGGCACGCGTTTGACTTACTCTTCGCTGTATGGAGCCAAGCGATCAGGAACTTCAGGCGCCGCCTGATCATGAGACCGTGACGTTTACCGTCGGCGACGATGCCGCCGGAACTCGCCTTGATGCGTATCTCGCCGAACACATCGCGGGTTGGAGTCGAGCCCGGTTGCAACGACTAATCGATGCCGGTGACGTTCTCGTTAATAGCAGTCTCGTCAAATCTTCCCACAAACTATCAGGCAACGACGAAATAGAAGTTGAACTCACGCCGCCGCCTGAAACCAACTTTTCACCCGAGAACATCCCGCTCAACATAGTTCACGAAGACGATCATTTGATCGTCATCAACAAGCCGGCGGGATTGGTGGTCCATCCTGCAGCCGGTTGTTATTCCGGCACGCTCGCGAACGCGCTCGCTTACCACTTTGAGCACCTTTCCAATTCGAGTTCAATCCGTCCCGGAATTGTGCACCGCCTCGACAAGGATACTTCTGGTTTAATTGTGGCTGCGAAAACTGAAGCAGCACATCAGAGCCTGGCTGATCAGTTTAGAGCTCGTGAAGTTTTTAAAAGCTATGTCGCGCTGGTGTACGGCGTGGTAAGGCAAAACTCCGGAAGCATTGAACAACCCATTGCCCGCGATCCGCGCAATCGTACGCGCATGGCAGTAGTTGCTGGTGGGCGCGGAGCGGTTTCGCTTTACCGGGTGCGGCACAGCTACGACGCGTTTACGCTGCTTGATGTCGAACTGAAAACCGGACGGACCCATCAGATTCGCGTGCATCTTGCCTGGCTAAAACATCCGGTTGTAGGCGACGTGGTTTATGACGGCGGGCGTGACAACAGCATTCGCGACGTGCAACTACGAGCGCGAGTGCGAAAGTTGGGCCGGCAGTTTCTGCACGCCGAGCGACTGGCTTTTCGCCATCCCCATTCAGGTGAACGCATGCAATTCACTGCGCCGTTACCAGCCGAGCTGGCCGACTTGCTGGCGGCGATTGTCAACGGATAAGCAGCAAAACCAGTCTCCGCAGTAGTTTTCAGCCGCACGTTTGGCTTGTCTTGAGATGTGTGGTTTCATATCTGCGCGCAGCGACAGACGTCCCGAAAGGGCAACGAAGCCGATTCATCCGGGCATCAAAGCGGCGGTCTCCAACAAAGAAAAACTAACAAAAGTATTGTCTATGAAGTTTCACTTCCCCACCTTTTTGATTCGCGCCCTCAGGATAATGGTTTTCGCGTTGGCGCTCGGAATTGTGCCCGCTATGGCGCAACAACCGAGACCAAAACCCAGTCCAACGCCGCCTGAGGCTGACCAGTCGATTACGACATTCATCCGACGCGTACGCTTACCGATTACGGTGCTGGACAAGAAAGGCCAGTTTGTCCCGGGCTTGAAGCAACAGGATTTTGTCATTCTCGAGGACAAGGTTCCGCAAACGATCGAAACGTTTTCTGACGACACCGCCGAATCTCAGCCTGTTTACGTGGCTGTCTTGATGGATACTTCGCCGTCGACCGCCGGTAAGTTGAAGTTTGAGCAGGAAGCGGCCAAGAATTTTATCTACACCGTCACGCGAGCGCGCAAAGATCAGGTTCTCTTTGCGACTTTCGATCACGAAATAAATCTGTTGCAGGACTTTACTAACAGAATGGATCCGCTCGACAAGGCCGTATCGAGCGTGAACAAACTAGGAACACAAACAGCACTTTACGACGCGGTCTGGCAATTTTGCGACGAGAAGATGAGGACGGCGCCAGGACGTCGTGTACTGGTGGTTATTTCTGACGGCGAAGATACGTACAGCCGCGCCAACATCCTCGACGCGATTGGTATAGCGCAGCGCACGGAGACTACCATCTTCGCGATTTCGACCAAGGCGGGCTTCATCGCGACTGTACCAGGGGTGGATGCCGGCACGATTAAAGAGTCCAAAGACAACGCCCTGGCAAAACTGGCGGACGAGACCGGCGGCGCTGCATTTTTTACCGGTGACATGCTCTCACTGGAAAAGGCTTTTACCAAAATTTCGAAAGAGCTTCGCGCTCAGTACCTCGTCACTTACAACCCTGCCAATAACCACTACGATGGCAGCTTCAGAAAGATCGAAGTCAAAATGGCACAAGGTCACAAAGATCTGAAGGTAAGAACTAAGCACGGGTACACAGCGATTGCAGACAGTGTGAAACCATAAGATGTCAAAACAAGGCTTAAGGTATTTAGTATTGGTTCTGAGTTTGGCCGGGTCATTAGTTACCGGTGTTGTCCTGCCCGCTCACATGCTGGCGCAGACGCAGCCGGAGGACAAATCGCGCACTAGACGCGTGGGCGATTCTCAAGCGCAGCCTTCTCCTACTCCTACTCCGACTCCCACCGATCAACCAACGGTAGATTCAGACGATGTTGTTCGTGTTGAGACGAACCTGACGAGTGTTTTCTTTACCGCTGCCGACAGTAACAGGCGCTTTATCTCGACGCTAAAAAAAGAAGATGTTCGCGTTACGGAAGATGGGCAGCCGCAAGAAATCTTCACCTTCCAAAAGAACCTTGATCTGCCACTTTCAATTGCTATTCTGATCGATACCAGCCGTTCGGAAGAGCGCACGCTTCCTGATGAGAAAATGGCAGCGCGCGCGTTTGTTGAAGCGGTCATGCGGCCGGAAAAAGACGAGGCAGCAGTTGTTTCCTTTACCGGTGAAGTAACGCTCGAGCAAGGATTCACCGGAAATTTGGATCGGCTGCGGCGGGCGATTGATCGAGTTGAGTTTATTCCGCCTTCCGGGTACATCGGCGGTGGCGTAGTTGTTGGTGGCACACCCCCGATATCGGGCACAAACCAAATGCTCGCCGGTTCTACGGCAATTTGGGATGCGGTCTGGGCTTCCTCAAATGAGCTGTTGGCCATCTCCGCAGATCATACGCGACGGACCATCATCCTTTTGACCGACGGAGAAGACACAAGTAGCCAGGTGAAGATGCATGAAGCGATAGAACGCGCGCAAAAGGCCGATGCGCTAGTCTATGCGATAGGCATCGGTGACAGTTATCAGGGCGGCGTCGATAACGGCAAGCTGGAACGAATTGCCGAACAAACCGGCGGTCGGGCGTATTTTCCGAAGAATGAAAAGGAACTGCGAAGTGCTTTCGAGCAGATTCAGCGCGACTTGCGCGAACAATACCTGGTGGCCTATTCGCCCTCCAACAAAGCACGCGACGGTTCCTATCGGCGCGTTCAAATCGAAGTAGTCGAGCCCGAGCTCAAGAAGCAGAAGCTGAAACTCAACTACCGGCCAGGTTATTTTGCTAAATCGAACGAACCGGATCCTGCTACTCGCCGCCGTTATTCTCCCTGAGGGGGGTTGAAAATAGGGATTTCCCTTAGGTAACTGCTGCAAACTAAGGAGATTTAGCCCATGACAAATCTTTGCCAACTTTGTTATACTCCTCAAGCGGTTATGAAAGCCGCCTCGCTTCAAGCGTGTTCCTAACGATTTTCCTCAATACCCGAGTCCAAAAGTTAACTTAGTTCCGTACCAGAGAGCGCTCGCAATTCGTCTTCCGGCTGAGTAATCGGCAGGACCTGGCCAGCAAATGATTAAGGCGTCTTACCCCGAAAAGTGTCGAGTCCTGATCGCTGATGACGATCAGAAAGTCTGCGCGCTTCTGACGGAGCTGATTGAAAACGAGGGATACGACGTACGTTCAGCAGTTGACGGTGCGGAAGCGCTGCAACTGGTTGCGTCATTCGAGCCTGACGTTGTGATTAGCGACGTCGTCATGCCCGTAATCGACGGAATCGAACTTTGTCGTCGACTGAAGCAACAGACGAAAACAACTGCCATCCCGGTGTTGTTATTCAGCGGTCAACGTAACGCTTTGGAAGACAGCATCGAGGGTTTAACTGCGGGAGCCGACGACTATCTGAATGTCCCGTTCCGAAACGAAGAATTGCTGGTCAAAGTCGCGAGGCTTGCGGAGCGGCGACGAGTTGAGAAGCACTACCGCGAAATCGTCGAGGATGCTGCCGACATCATTTATACGCGCAACATGGACGGTTACATCACGAGCATTAACCGGGCCGGCGCCAGGTTCTTCGGTAAGGCAGCAGAGGAAATAGTCGGCGGTCACCTCAGTAAACTGATCGGAGACCAAGACGCGGCCCGAGACGTTGAGGAAACGCGTAGAGCTGCTACCGATTCGCCGTTGCGGTCTACTTATTACCTGAAAGATGCCGAACAGAACGGTAGATACCTGGAAGGTGTGATTACGATCGAACGCGACCGGCAACAAAACCCAACGGGCATTCGCGGTGTTATTCGTGACGTTACTGAACAGAAACTCGCCGAAGCGGCTTTACGGGAAAGTGAAGAACGCTATCGCCGGCTGGTTGAACTTTCACCCGAAGCAATCATTGTTCAAAGCGAAGGAAAGTTTGTTTACGTAAATCCGGCGGCACAAAAACTTTGGGGCGCTGCGAACGAAGAGGAGCTGATTGGTCGGCCAGTGATGGACGTGATCCATCCAGACTTTCACGAGATTGTAAGAAATCGCATTCGTGAAGTTGAGGAAGGCCGGGCCACTCCGCTCAACGAGCAAAAACACCTCAAGCTGAATGGTGAAGTGGTTAATGTGGAAGTTGCAGGTATGCCCTTTGTGTTTCATGGCAAGCCCGCGATCCAGGCGGTGATCAGAGATATCACCGATCGCCGGCGTGGCCTCGAAGCTCAGGAAGCCCTGCGGGACAACGAACAACGCTATCGCGAACTTTTCGAAAATGCCAACGACATTATCTACACGCACACGCTCACGGGAAACTTCACTTCACTAAACCGGAGCGGAGAAGAAATCACCGGGTACTCTCGTGAAGAAGCCTTTCAGATGAATATCATCGATGTGTTGGCGCCAGAATACGTTGATGTTGCGCGCGGGATGATTGCGCAGAAGACCGATGGTCGGACGCCGACAGTCTACGAGCTTGAAATCATTACCAAGGCCGGCCGGCGCGTACGACTGGAAGTTAGCACGCGTCTCATTTATCAGGATGGGCAGCCGATCGCAGTTCAGGGGGTTGGTCGAGACCTGACCGAGCGTAGGCGAACTGAAGAAGCGCTTACTCAGCAGTCTGAGCGTGAGGCGATGACTCACCGCATTTCTCAAGCCATTCGCTGCTCGCTCGACAGTTCAGAGATCTTCCACACGGCCGTGCATGAGCTCGGTTCTTATCTCGACGCCGATCGGTGCTCTTTGTTCATCAAGGATGAAACACGCGGGCGCGCCGTCAATGCGGCTGAGTATCACGCCGAAGGTATCAAAGCGGCAGCACCGGATTTCGAACTGAAGGATCTGCAAGTTCTAATCGAGTCGCTCGATAAGAATGGTGTACTTTGTTTTGATGACGCCGCTAACGATCCGCGCATTAGCGAGTTTTATGGACGCATTCTGGCCTATGCAAACGTGCGTTCAATTATGTACGTGGCGATTCGCGTAGGCGACGAAGTTACTGGGGCCTTTTCACTTTCCACAACGAAGAAATTGCGAAAGTGGAGCGCGACGGACGTTACCCTGGCAAAGGCTGTTGCGGATCAAACAGGAATTGCGATTCGACAAGCTGAGCTTTATCAAAAGGCCGAATCGACGTCGAAGCGGGAAGTGCTGGTTAACAACGTGACCATGGCGATCCGAGCTTCGCTGAGTCTGCCCGAAGTGTTGAGCACGGCCACACGAGAGCTGGGGCAAGCGTTGGGTGCCTCGCGCGTGCACCTTCACCTCTATGAGCCGGAGAATCCAATCTCGCCGGTGAAGCACGAGTATCTTGCGCCGGGCTGTGCGAGCCTGGGTGCCTATCACGCTAATTACGACGACGCCGTTGGACAGCAGCTGCTGCGACTAACGAAGCCAATGGTGATAACCGATTCGGTCAACTTTGTAGGGAGTTCGCCGGAAGTTTGTGGCGCTGTTAGGCAGCATGCGCGTATGGCGAACGTAAAATCGCAAATAGCGTATCCGCTGATCGTGAAGGGACTTTTCAGAGGCGTTTTATGTATTCACCAAACGGATTTGTTGCGGCACTGGAACGAAGATGAGTTATCGCTGGTGCAGTCCGTTGCGGAACGGCTGGCGACTGGTATGGCGCAAGCTGAACTTTTCGAAATGGTCGCCAAAGCAAAGTCGGAATGGGAAACGACGTTTGATGCGATGTCTGACGGTATCTTTATTTTTGATCGTTCGGGACGTCTCAAGCGTGTCAATCGGGCGGGCGCAGCCATGGAAGCTTCGCACCCGCGCGGACTTCTGGGTCGCAGGTGTTGCGACATTCTGCGCACAAATTCTGACAACGCAGTGTGTGTAGTCGAACAGGCTTTTGAAGAAGGTCGTAGTCTGACGATCGAGGTGATACCGGACCGGCTGAATCGACCGATTCTCGTTTCTATTGAACCTGTCGTCGACAAAGAAGGGTCGATCACCGCTGCGGTTTGCACCGCGCGAGACCTTTCGGAATTGCGCAAGGTGCAGGCCGTTGCGCGGGAGCACCAGTCGCTGTTGACCAATATTCTTGAAAGCGCACGTGAGTCAATCTATGCAGTGGACATGGAGGGCCGCTTCAAATGGAGCAACAGCGCTACGCTGCAGGCTCTGGGACTTAAGCGCGACGATTTGATCGGGCGACGGGTTGCTGATCTCGTTTTTGAAGGTGATCAGGAACTGGTCAGCCAAAAGCTAGAAACAGCATTGGGCGGTGAATCGCAAACTTACGAGATGCGTTACTTCTCAGCTGATGGAAAACTGCGTTACGCCCGCGTTGACAATTCACCGATCGTCGTCGAAGGCCGCACCACAGGCGTACTGGGAATCGCCAGAGATATTACTGAGCAGAAAGAAGAACGCGAGCGGGCGGCAAGGGCTGACAAGCTGCGCGCGCTGGGCCAACTGGCTTCAGGCGTGGCGCACGATTTCAACAACTCCCTGGCTGCGATTCTTGGCCGCGCCCAACTACTGCGCCGCCAAACCCAAGACGAAGCTTTGGTGCGTAACGTTGAGATCATTCAAACCGCCGCAGAGGACGCCGCCGCGACTGTGCGTCGCATTCAAACGTTCGCCAGAAAGTCGCCGGCCAAAGAATTTGAAATGCTCGACGTCTCCAGTTTGCTCAACGATGCCATCGAAATTACGCGCACGCGTTGGGAAAACGAAGCGCGGCTTCGTGGTTTGCATTACGAGGTTGTGCTGGATGCCAGGAAGGGCCAGTTCACATTTGGCAGTGCCTCGGAACTGCGCGAAGTTTTTGTCAATCTGATCGTCAATGCTGTGGACGCTATGCCTAAAGGCGGACAACTCGCGATCGGTTGCGTACGCGAAGGTGCCCGACTCCGCTTGCGATTTGCCGATACCGGAACAGGCATGCCTGAAGACGTGCGCCAGAAAATCTTCGATCCGTTCTTCACGACTAAAGGTGCGCAAGGCACCGGTCTGGGCCTATCGGTGAGTTACAGCATCATGGAACGGCACGAAGGACTAATCAGCGTCACTTCAGAAATCGGCAGCGGGACTGTCTTCACGATTGACTTGCCAGCAGTTGCGGCAGAGGCAGAAGCAGCCGAAACAAGTGCTGCGGAAGTCGATGTTCCGGCCCTGTCGATTCTGGTGATCGATGATGAATCGTCGGTCAGAGAAACGTTGGCTGAAATGCTTGAGATCATGGGTCACCACGTAATGCTCGCCGAGAGCGGTCAGAACGCGTTGCTGACTCTCTCGACGAACAACTGCGACCTGGTGTTCACCGATCTCGCAATGCCGGAAATGGATGGCTGGGAAACTTCGCGCGAGATTCGCAAACGCTGGCCGGGGATGAACGTAGTCCTCGTTACCGGTTATGGAACCGGCACCACTCCTCCCGCAGGTGAGGAGGGATTGATCAATGGCATCATCGGCAAGCCTTTCGACTTTACCCAGATTAACCAGACCATCACTAATATCCTTGCCAACGATTCTTTGCTGGAAAACGTGAGCGCCTGATTGAAGCCCTCAGACTAGGGCAAGCGGAACCTTCCGACCGAACTTTCACCAATACTACCAAAGTAAAGCAAACCGTTACGTTCGACTACGTTCGCGATTTCGGCGTAACACGCAGGCGAGCCGTCTTGAAGGTTGTTGACGATACGCCCGTTGGTATCCAGGCCCAATACGAAGCTGTAATGCTTTGGCGCAGGTTGTAGGAACCGAGGCAAGCGCGCCACAACCTTTCTCAGGAAGGGATGGGGTAAAAGTTTGTCTAGAAGCGCGTCGCGTGGCGCTACGAGCGCGAGCCAGAAACGGTCCTTGCCGTTTGATGAAATTCCGTCAGGGAAGCCTGGCAAGTTATCAATGAAGATTTCTGATTCGCCCCATTTCGAGCCTCTCGATTTATCTCCCGGCGCCTGATTCAACCAAACACGATAGACGCGATACTTGCCGGTTTCCACTACCAAAACAAACGACTGATCCGGACTCAGCGCCACGCCATTCGCAAAACACAGATGAGTCAGCAGGGTTCGCGTTGTTTTTGTTTTCGGATCATAGGCGAGCAAACGTCCGTTTGGCCCATGCTCAAGAATATCCGACGTGAATTCCGTCAACGGAAACTTGCTTGAGGCGTCGGTGAAATAAATCGTGCCATCGGCGGCGACGTCGAGATCATTGGTGCAGCCAAACGGCAAACCGTCAGCTGCAGTAGTCAGCACGGTCACTGAACCATCAGCTGAGACAGACAGCAAACCTTTAATCGCGTCCGCGACAATCAAATTTCCGGTCGAATCGAACACCAAACCCAGCGGCCGGCCGTGCGTGTTTGAAAAAATCTCAGGCTTTGTACCATCAGCCTGGAGACGAACGATGCGCCCGTCATCGAGTCCGGAATAGATGCGACCGCTGGAATCGAGCGCGACGTCTTCAGGCGCGAAGCGAGCGCCTGGGCGTGGATTGTCAGTTCCAAGAGAGAGACGCTCGGTGGTGGCGAGGATTGAGTTCTGTTGGTACGGGCCAACTAAGGCAGGCGCAACCTGAGGCTCCCAAACTTGCGGAGAAATCGAAACGGGCCAAAACAGAAAATACAGAACGAGGATCGTTATTGAGACTAACAGGATGAGGATTAGGCGGCGGTGCTGTGTGATGAAGGCAGTCATGGCCTAGCAGTGCCGCCAGATGCTAGCGTTCGCCGCGGGCTGCTTCTACCTGGCTTTCAAGTTCAACCCCAAGCTTCCGAATACCGGGTTGGTCCATCGGCTCAATCAATCTCAACGCTTCGTCGAGGACACGCCGTTGATGTTCGGGCCAATTTGGCGCCCCGGCGATTGCGCCATATTTTCCTGCGTAAAGGGCCGCTCGCGGAGGTCGCACACTGCTGACCACTTCCTTATCAATAGCCAGAGTCATTGTCGGAATGCCGGCCTGTTCCAGAGCTCTGGCCATTAGCGCAACCGACTGGTGACAAAGACGGGACGCAGGAATCAAAAGCGCAGCCTGCACTTCGTGACGCTTAACCCGCTCCACTAAACGTGGGAGCATCTCTTCAACCAATCTGCCCGCGTTTGGGATGAAACCACAGCAACTCCAGAATACGGGATTGAGCTGACCAATAATTCCGTTGTTTTCGAATTCGAAAAGTCGCGTGAGTGGCAGCTGTGAATCGCGGTCCGCTTCAACCGCTGCGGGGTCGTAACCTCGTGCCGCATAACGCAAGTCACTCGCTTCTATTTGCGCGGGTATTTCTCGAAAACTTAAGTCGCCGTCGGCTGCGTTGATGTCGAATGGCTCGGTCCCGTCAGTGTAAGCTCCCGCTGAGGAAATCAACGCGAGATTGAGCATAGGCAGCGCCCGTCTCGCTGGAGCAAACGGCGCGCGTTTGTTTTGGACGAATGGGTACGAAGCGGAAACGTCACCGTCAGAACCGATTTCGTAATGCCAACCGGAGTAGCTATTTCGCCAATCGTCGATGTTCTCGATGATGTCCAACCTGATTTAGTTCTCCCTCAATGCCATCTGAATTACGGTTTAGTGAAGCAACTAGGATACTCGGAGAATTTTGTCTCGTCGATCTTCACGTTGTGTTTGATTTCCGTCAATTCGTAAATAGCGGCGGCGCCCGTGAAGACTTCTTCCCGTATCTTGAACGGCAGTTTTACGCCGTCCACTTCCCGGTAGTCCTCGTAATACGTGTTGCCCCGGCGCAGCAGTAGACCGCTTTCGACGTCAAAGTACCAGCGCTCAAAACCAAGGCGGACCACCTGAGCATCTTTCCCTGCCACTTTCTCTTTTCCGATTAACACGGCTGACGAGTACGACTCGGGCAGTCGCGCCTGGCGGTTGAAAATGGCGGCATCTTTCGCCATCTCCAGGTTCATGCCGGTGAATCTTATAAATCCCTGAAGCGGGTCTTGCAACCACGCGCGGGTGCCGTCAAATGTTCGCTGCATGATCCCGAGGCCCGGGGCGTTGATGATCGTGCTGGATTTATTTGGCGACTCCTCAACAATCTCGACCGTTCCTTTCATGCCCAGAGCAGTAAGCTCGATTGTTCCGGTAGAGACGCGGTTTTTGATCTTGTCGAACGCTTCCTTGCCGCCACTGGCTGTCACAAACTTTTCGAGAATGGACTTTACCTGATTGTCTGCCGTCGCCTTCATGATCTCGGTCCCGGACAGCGATGCCTTAGGACCCACAGCCCCAGAGGCTGCCGCTTCTGACTGAGCAGGTGGGGGCGGAAGCGGAGGATCTCTGACGGTAATGATCGGTTTGTTGGCTGCTGCCGGGCGATCCGCTTCCGGCGGCACCGTGACATTTGAAAAAATGTTCGGCCTTGTCGCCAAAGCGATTCTTTCACGAAGACTACGCAACGCGGTGGTTAGTTGCGGATCATTTCCCCGAAGCAAATTTCTCCGGCTCAGTGGAACAGAAACGTTTGGCGTTACACCTCGACCCTCGAGTCGCTTACCGCTGCGGGTTTCATAGTCAGCAAATCCGTACTGGAAAATTGCGCCGGTGGGAAGTTTCTTGATGGCTGACGGCAAAGTATTACCAGCGCTCTGATCGCCCACGAGAATCGCACGGTCGCTCTCCTGGAAGCCACTGGCGAACATTTCTCCCGCGGATTGAGTCGAGCCGTCGATGAGAATGACAAGTGGCCCGGAGTAAGGAGAAGCTTGTGGAGATACTATCAAGGGGATAACCCCGCCTCGAGTCTGCATGCTTCCCAGGAAGGTTGAATTTGTATCGAGCAGTCCCGAAAGCCCGCCGACCATTCCCAGCAGACCACCTTGATTACCGCGCAGATCCAGGATAATCCCCGGCGCATCCTTCATCGAACGCAACGCGCCGCACAGCTTGGCCATTAGCGGCGGCACAAACGCATTGAAGCGAATGTAGCCCACCCCACCAGCAAGTCGCTTCGCTTCAAACTCTGTGTACATCGCCGGCAAGTTACCGATTGCCGCCGACATTTCACCGTTAAGCCGTTCCCGCCTGATGCTAATTCGGCGCGGGTGATTTTGTCCGTCGAGATAGCCAAGACGCACGGAAGACGTCGCTTCACCGTTGATGTAACCGGCAACTAAGAGGATGGGAAGTTCGGCACGAATAATTGAACCCCAGAGCGGGTGTTTTTCATACTCCGAAATCAATTCGCCCATGGAGTAGTGACCGACTCTTGTGATTACAAAACCGGGTCTGAGACCAGCGCGCGCCGCGGGCGAACCCGGCACGACGCGTGTAATCACGGCCGAGCCTGCCAGCACACGCAAATCGATTCCGATTCCGGTCAGCAAGCGATCGGTGAGTTTGTAACCGATCGTGTCGAGTGGATCCTCTTCAACCGCCGGTTCGTCTTCGTCACTCAGTGGATCGTCAGCGGCATCAGGAGTTGCGCGGATTTTTGGAATTGACTCACGCGGCACCACCATGAAATGCGATTGGTGCAGTTCATTCACCATCTGTTGCAACATCTGGTGAAACTCGGCATTGCTCCTGGCGGTGGCCACGCGCGGTTCATAGCGCGTGCGCATCCCGGCCCAATCAACGCCCCCGAACTTGGGATCGTAAAAAAGTTCATTCACGGTTTCCCAAACGATCCGAAAAGCTTCTTGACGCTGCTCCAGTTCGGTTGGCGAGGGAGGCGCCGTCGGTGCAAGTACTACAACGCTTGTCTGCTGTCCGAAACTGGCCGTAACCGGAGCGCCCAGCAAATAGCAACAGACGACTGCTAAGAAAACCGATTTGATAAAGCGATTCATTCTGCGACAGCTCTTTCGCGACCCAGAACCATTAGTACCAGAACAACTAAAGCAGCAAACATCGCGACGGCCAGAGCGCCAACTGAATAAGCATGCAAGGCAGCGAAGGCGACGCGAGCGGGATCGCTGACCGGCACCTGATCAATTCTTCCGCGCATTAACGTGCGCAGCGCTACCATTCGCGGAGCAATTACCAACTCGCCGATTGCGGTGACGACAACGATTATCGCCAGCAAAACATTCTGCGCAATAAACGACGCGCGACCAAAGTGTTTTCTGACGCTGAGGGTCGTCAGCAAAAGCAGCAAACTCAAAACTGCCCCCGACCGGTTCACCGTTGATAGTGTCCGGCCAACGATGGTGCCGGCGATCTCGCTCGCGTTGGACAGGTCGAACGATCTCAGCACGCCAAACGCGCTCGGCGCGACTACCGCGCTGAAGAAAATAGCGGTTCCCAGCCATGCTGCCAGCAGTAACATCCGGAGGCGATTCATAGTTAATCAGTCTCTCCCTTTGGGAGAGTGGGGAGAGGGCTTGGCGTCCGCTAGACCCTTCCCCTCAGTCTCCTTCCCAGAGGGAACGGGAAAAAGAATAAATGACGAAAGATTCTGACTCATCCTAGTCGTACGCCCCTACACCAGGCTGCAGTTTGATTCGCGGGACGGGAAAGTCAGGCTGCGTCAACTCGCGCGGATCAGGGACAGTCAACAACCATGAAAGCGCTGCATCAAGTTGCGCCTGATAATCTTCAAGGTCAAGCGACATGAAAACGTTTGTGCCCAAACGCCCAAACTTTTCTTTGGCGCGAGTGTACATCTGTCGCGCCGCGCCGGGCCGGCCGATCTCCAGGTGATGAAAAGCCACCGCGGATTGGATCATCGCCTGCAAAAACAGTTTCTCCCGAGCACCGACTTCGCCCATCCAGCGTTCTTCCCAAACATCGTGCGCGGCGTGAAACTCGCCGGCGTTGTAAAGATCAATGCCCGCCAGGTATTCGACTGGATAGGCGACGACGTGCGCGTCGGTGTAGGGGAGTTCTGCTTCTGTTACTGCCATATTTACAACTTAGCGTTTGGTCAGGCGCGAAGCGATCACTTTCGCGGCAGTAGCGCCGGCACCCGTTGCGCTGCTAATCGTCGGCGCCAACGGATTCGAAACATCACCGATAGCGAAAACATTCGCAGCTGTCGTCTCCTGCAGGTGATTCACCACAATGTATCCGTTGCCGTCCAGCTGCAGCTGATCACTGACCAGGTCTGAGTTTGGCTCGACGCCAATCCGAAGCAAAACTCCCTGCACCGCCATTTGAAACGGCTTGAGCGCCTCTTTGCGTTGAATCTCGACCGCCTCGACGTTTTCGCTTCCCAGGATTCTCAACACTCTCGACTCCGGAAATACGGTGATGCAATGTTGACCCTGCAGTTGTTGCGCAAAAGTTGGACGGGCACGCAACGACCGGCTGCGATTAACCACAGTCACGGTTGGGCAAACTTCAGCCAACAGCAGCGCATTCTCAACGGCAGCGTCGCCACCGCCGATTACACAAACATCTTTTCCTGCAAAAGCTTCACGGTCTCTAGTCGCGGATTCAATAATGCCATGTCCCACAAATTCGAGTTCGCCCGGAATCCCCAACCGCCTTCGGCTCACGCCGGTTGCTATGATGAGCGCTATCGATTGCAACTCCTCGCCGCTACGAAGACGAACACGCTTGGCGCGCAAGTCGATGCTTTCAATTTCGACGTTGGTCCACACGTCGAACTCAGCTTCGTCAACGCGTTCGGAAAACTTCGCAAAAAAATCGTCTCCGTTTGCGGCGCTCAGGCCGGGATAGTTTTTGATAGCGCCGTAAATCGAGTGAAGCTGACCGCCCGTCTGTTCGCTTTGTTCGATGATGAGGGCATCAAGACCAAGTTCGTCACACCATAAAGCTGCGGAGAGGCCGGCGGGCCCACCGCCGATGATGATAACGTCGTGCATGAAGCGGAGATCAGAGGTCAGCAGTCAGAAGTCAACCACCCTCGATTGCTAAAGTTAATCATCTTGCGGCGGCACTCGTTTCCGCACCAGTGGCTGCGATAGTTCCAGCAACTTCATCAGGTTTCAAAGTCGACGTTGCCAGCTTTCCGTCGTCACCAAGGAACTTAACTGCCGAGGCCAGCTCGGAAGTGTCCGGCTGCCAGTGACCCGCGTTGCGTTCTTGTTGGTTGAGTTCAGCTAGCGCGCCAGAAAAGTCGCGGCGTGGGATGGCCGGGCGCACGACGGTTTCCGCCCACGAGTAATAAGGGTAGTCGAGGCGATAGGCCCAGCCGTCAGCAACAGGTGTGGCGATCAAAAACAATTTGCCCCTGGCGTAACGCGAGATGGCGGTAAACGGCGCCGAGTGTCGGGTTGGTTTGAAACCGGACGGGCTGAAGACTTCCGGCGCGAGCATGATCAGCGAGAGCTTTCCTGAATCTAACTCTGTGACCGTCGAGGCGCCACGCTCAAAACTCTCAACCGCAATTGCAATCCTCTCCCAGGCCGATCGCCAGAGCGGTTCGTATTCGTCGATCCTGGTCAGCAGACCCTCTACCTCAGGGAGAACGAATCCGTAGGCCTCGTCTTCACCCACTAGTCGGCCGGCTAACTGGCAAGCGAGCGGCGAACCGGGCTTGTCTTCCAACGTCGGCTGGTCAGAACCCTGAATCGCGATGCTGGCGCGGATCGCCGCTTCGTTTGTGTACTCAGAAAAGTCGCCCGACTCAGCCGCCGGAATCAGCTTGTCGCGGAGACCCAACGCGTGCTCGCCGTTAAGCACGGTCCACACGGAGAGCACGCCATCAGTATCGAAGTGATTGTTCGTAACTAATTCGATACCGCGCGTCAGCTCAGCCTTGTTTTCAGCGGCGACCAGGTTGAGAGCGATTTCGGTTGAAGTGTCTGCCTTCAACGCCGTCGGAGTTTCGTTTCCTTGCCAATGTGAAAAATGAAGGGCGTTGGCAACGGTGCCGTCAACTGACAACTTGGGAACTTCATCAAGGCCGGAGTGATAGTATTCGAAACGCATGGAAACACCTTCGGGCGGGTGGTTTTAGTTCGCAACCAGTGTAGCTCAAGGCTGAACTAACCAAAAACTAGCCGCGCTAAAGAGTGGGCGGATTTGCCTGACAATGAGAAAACAAAATCAGAACCGGGAGCTATAGCGACCGGCCGAAGACTCAAGGTTTCATGATGATTCACCCACACCTTAGCCGTCCGCGGAAGTTGAGCCTTCGGTCGGTCGCTACAGCGACCGGTTCTGATTTTGTCTGTGGCACGTCGACGCCAATAGGCCCCGCTTGTTCACAAAATCCACGCCAAGTAGAATGCTTCCACAAACAAATCCAGCGACAGTTCGGAGGGTATATGAACGGTGCCACTCAACCACAAATGCCGGAGATCACTGCGACTGAACTTAAACAACGAATTGATAACGGCGATGACATTCAGATCATAGACGTGCGCGAAGCGAACGAAGTTGCGATCGGCACACTGCCAAACTCTATTCATATTCCGCTCGGTCAAATCGTGAATCGCATGTCGGAGATCGATCCGTCACGCGAAACGGTGGTGCACTGCAAAATGGGTGGCCGCAGCGCTCGCGCTATTGCCGCGTTAAAGCAATCCGGTTTCACTGGCAACTTGATTAATCTAGCCGGTGGCATAACTGCCTGGTCGAATGATGTAGATCCGAGTATCCCGAAATACTGACGCGCGGACGCCGGGACCCGGAGACAAGGAGCGTTCTTTGTAGTTTCGACAATCTCCCGCGTCCGTGAGTCTCCGTTTTTCGTCCCCGCGTTCTCTCCGAACGCCGCTGGAAAATCTCGTCCATAGCAATTCTCAGAGCGTCTAATCTTCAGCAAGGGGTTTCCCGAAGCAATGCGACCAAATCCCGGGCGGGCGTGAAATTGTGCGCCCGCCGTGGGAGAAGTGTTGTCTCTCCTCCAGCGTGTTTCGGAAACTCATAAGGCGTTAGCAAAACATTCAGGAGGAGCAAAATGAAAAGAACAATATTGCGAAGTTTGTTTGTGGCGGTGATTTCACTGGCAGGTCTCGGAACCTTTGCGTTGGCCCAGGAGTCGCGTTGTCGATTCGACCCGGCTGAATGCGCGGAACTCAGGGCCGATCGGCAAGAGGTTCGTGCAGACACGAGAGAGATCAGATCCGATCGTCGTGACATTCGTGGTGATGCGCGCGAGCGTAACGGCGATGTACGCGAGTATCGGCAGGACCGGCGTGACGGCGCATCGCAAGCAGAGCTGCGCGCGGATCGTCACGAAATAAGAGCGGATTCGAGAGAAATCCGTAGCGACCGTGGGGAGGTGCGCGGCGATCGACGTGACCGGCGTGGCGACGTTCGCGACTTCCGGCATGACCGCAGACAGGCGCGGCGCAACTAACGGGAAGGGAAACGGAGACGCGGAGATGCGAAAGACACGGAGATGTGTACGCAGACTCCAAAGCGCGAAAATCCCCGCGTCTCCGTTTTCCCGCGTCCCCGTGTCTCGGAACGCGCGTCCTTATTTTTTGGTGATTCCGTCCAGCTTGATGTATTCGGCCATTGAAGTAATCTTCATGCCTTCGATTACTTCCTGGCGACAGGCGAGCGCCGGCTTAGAGTTGTCTCTTGATTCTCCGGGAACGTCATACCAAACCTGGCAGTTAGTACACTCTCCGTTCCAACAAAAATCGCCGTAGGAAATTGTGTTAAGCGAGAGATACTGAAAACAGCGCAGCAAACGATTTTTTTCCGGCACTTTCACCCGCTTGCCCAGCACCTCAATCTCGACAAGGCGCTCGTAAGGATCAAGCAAATCGTTATTGACAGCGGGCTGTTCAGCTTCGCATGTTTGCTCGCTCATTGGGCGAAAGTATAGCTGTTCCATAGTTGAAATAACACCACCATCCGAATTCTCGTAAGTATACGAAACGGGTAAGGCCAAACTATCAGTTTGCGCTACACATCTTCGCGGCGGCGTTGTTAGAATAATGCTACACGGAGGTGAAGTATTGTCGCTGGTCATCTACACGAAACCGGGTTGTCCCTATTGTCAGCAAGCGCGGGAGCACTACAATTCGCTTAACATTCCTTTTACTGATTACGACGCCCAAAACGATCGCGCACGTCGCAAAGAAATGCTCGCGTTCTCGAAGGGCGATCCTACTGTGCCCTGCGTAGTTGAGAACGGTAAGTACAAAGGATCGGGGTGGGGCGATCCACCGCGCGGTTGAACGGTTCATGATTAGCGGCCGTGTGCCGTTAGCAAAAAGTCTCCTCCCGTCATTCACTCGTTCAAAATTTTCAGCTGAGGTCGAACTATGAAAAGACGAAAAACTGCGTCAGCCCGCGTGCTGCTGGCTCTGTGTGTCGTTGCCACGCTAAACGTTAACACTTTCGCAAAACCTGTTACTGATACTGATGTTCCCCAACCACCTATGACTGAAAAGAAAACCAAGACCACCAAGATTCACGGCGACACGATGGTCGACGACTATTTTTGGCTACGCGAGAAGAGTAATCCCGAAGTCATTTCCCATCTGGAAGCCGAGAATGTTTACGCCGAGGCGGTGATGAAGCCGACGACCGGCTTACAAAGTGCGCTTTACAAGGAGATGGTTGGCCACATCAAAGAAACTGATGTGACGGTGCCGTATCGTTGGGGCGATTATTTCTATTACACGCGCACCGAAGCGGGTAAGCAATACGGAATCAGCTGTCGGAAGAAGGGCAGCCTCGACGCCAAAGAAGAAGTTGTACTCGATCAGAACGAAATGGCGCAGGGCCTGAAGTTTTTCAGTGTCGGTGCGTTTGTTCCGAGCGACGACGGCAACCTGCTGGCTTATTCTACTGACACTACTGGTTATCGTCAGTACACCCTGCATGTGAAAGATCTGCGCACGGGACAATTGTTGCCGGAGAGCTTCGAACGCGTAGGCAATGTTGCCTGGACGACGGACAACAAAACAATTTTCTTCACTACTGAAGACGCGACCACCAAGCGCTCTGACAAGTTTTTCCGCCACACGCTGGGCAGTGACAAGACGGATCTGGTTTACGAGGACAAGGACGAGCTCTTTGACATCGGCACGTTTCGCACGCGCGACAAGGCCATGATCATGCTCGGCTCGGAAAGTAAGACTTCGACTGAGTGGCGCTACCTGCCGGCGAATGATGCGAACGCGGAACTCAAGATCATCAGCCCGCGTGAACCGGATCACGAATACAACGCCGATCATCGTGGCAATCTTTTCTACATTCGCTCGAACAAAGGTGCGAAGAATTTCCGCGTCCTTACCGCGCCGGACAACGATCCTGGCCAGGCAAACTGGAAAGAATTAGTGGCGCATCGACCGGAAGTGAAAATCGAAGACATCGATACCTTCGCCAATCACATCGTCCTCTCAGAGTGGGAGAAGGGCCTGCAGCAAATCGAAGTTTATGACGCTTCAAAGGGTACGGTTGATGCGAAACAAAGATATCGCGTTCAGTTTCCCGAACCCGTTTACGCAGCTTCGCTTTCGAATAATCGCGAGTACGACACTTCAGTTGTACGCTACAGCTACCAGTCTCTGGTGACGCCGAGTTCAGTCTTCGACTACGACATGCACAAGCGTCAGTCGACGTTGCTGAAGGAAACTGAAGTGCCCGGAGGGTTCAACCGGAAGAACTACACTTCGGAACGTCTTTTTGCGGTGGCTAACGACGGCACAAAGATTCCGTTGTCCGTCGTGTATCGGAAGGGCGTCAAGCTTGACGGGAGTGCCCCGCTGCTGCTTTACGGCTACGGTTCTTATGGCATTTCCATTTCGCCAACGTTCAGTTCCAACCGGCTAAGTTTGCTCGACCGTGGCGTGGTTTACGTGATCGCGCACATTCGCGGTGGCGGCGAACTGGGTGAAGAGTGGCGGGAAGAGGGTCGCATGATGAAGAAGATGAATACGTTCACTGACTTCATCAACAGCGCTGAGTATCTGATCAAGAACAAGTACACTTCGAGCAACCGGCTGGTGATTCAGGGCGGCAGCGCGGGCGGTTTGTTGGTAGGCGCCGTCACCAACATGCGCCCGGATTTGTTCAAAGCCGTGGTGGCCCAAGTGCCGTTCGTCGACGTGCTGAACACGATGCTCGATGCTTCACTGCCGTTGACGACCAGCGAATACATTGAGTGGGGAAATCCCAACGAGCAGGCGGCTTACGAATACATGAAAAAATATTCGCCTTACGACAACGTGGGCCACAAAGCCTACCCGTCGATGCTGGTGAAGGTTTCACTTAACGACAGTCAGGTGCCTTACTGGGAAGGCGCGAAATTCGTCGCACGGATCCGCGCAATGAGGACTGACAACAATCCGCTGTTATTGAAGGTGAATATGGGCGCGGGTCACGGCGGCTCGTCAGGTCGTTACGACTACCTGCACGACGTGGCTTTCGACTACTCGTACATGCTCTGGCAGATGGGCCTGGCTACTTAGTATGAATTGTTGCGTGCGCTGAGACGAAAATGCGGCCCTGCAGGCCGCATTTTTGTTGCAATTCTTATGGTGATTATGGGTCAGGAAGCTGCGAAAGACAGAGCTTGCAAGGTCTGCACGCCGGTTCCATTTAGGGTCCAATTCAAGACGGCGCTGAGATTCTCTTTCTGAAGTTGGTCTGCATAGGCAACCACATCGTAGGAATAGGTCGGAAACTGATAGCCGGTATGTCCCAGCGAATAACCGCCTGGAATTGTGGAACAATTGAAAGTAAACAAACAGCCTCCGCCTCGTGACAACTGTACGCAGGTTTGCCAGTTTTCTCTGGTGCTCACAAAAGGCATGGTATTCGGTGAATAAATATTATGCAGGGCTACCGCAACCAAAAATTCCTGACGAGTTGGAATGAAAGGCGTATCGGTGACGACGGCACCCGCGGCGACTTTCAGCCTTGGTATCCCCAAGATCGCAGCGCCCACTCCAAAAGTTTCTCGCAAATAATGCTCGTGGTGCATCAGCATTGCCCAATCCAACTTCCAATCGGAAAGACCGGATAGGACTCCCATACCAATGTTTGTAATACCAGCTCGAATCATGCGCTCGTACGCATCGACCCGATAAGCAAAATTCGGTTTCTTTGTTTTCCCAACGTGAACCTCACCGTACCGACGCCGATCATAAGTTTCCTGCCAGAGCACTGCGAATGAAAGACCTGAGTCAACCAGTTGTTTGTAATCCTCAATTTCTAAAGGCTCGGCGTTGATGCCGACAGTACCGCCGCCATATTCATCCAGAACTTTTTTGATCAGCTTAACCTGACGACACATGGCGTCAGCTCTGACCAGCGGATCGGTGGCGTAAACTAATTCCAAAGCCCGCAAACCTTTTTGTTCGATCAAAAAGCGCGCCTCAGAAACAAGTTCATCATCCTTAAGCCGGATACGCTCAACTTCGAATCCTTTGTTGCCCGCGCGGTAGTTACAGTAGCCGCACTCCTCCATACAAATACTGGTCGAGTAAACCGGCACTACGGCATAAACCGAGCCTCTGTAGATATCTTGCTTTGCCTTTTGAGATCTCAACAGAATGACCTGGTCGACGGCACCGTCTTGCCCCAGTCCGTTGGTCCAGAGTACCCGGGCGATATTCGGATCGTAACTGGCAGTCGAGTCTAAGGCGTTTAGACCGTCGGCTTCGGACAAAACGTCAAGAGTGGAGAAAATGTTATTCCTGATTGCTCGGTCGTGAGTGGAAAACATTTCTTTCATCTCCTCTTCTATCGCAATAGACCCAATCGGACGGATCTTTCTAAATCCGCGAGGGAAATCAGGAGGTGTGGTCGCCAGCTTGCCCTGGCTGATAGGTCAAACTACCCATTCGGGCGAACAAAGGGAATTATAGTACGCCTCAGACCGGCGGGATTCAAACGCCGCGGGCAACGGCCAGTCTCAGCCTCCCGCTGGCCCAGTACGGGCCGCCTAAGTCTCGTTTCCCAATGGTCTTACACCTCAGCATCGTTCAGTGGTTTATAAATTCCCGGCACGTGTTTGTGTTCACGAAAGTGTTTTTCGAAAGTGGTAAATTCATTGTGCATTGGCCCACTCTCTTCGTAGGACATGATCATTGTTTGCGAGTCGTGATAGTAATCTAGCCACAGGTTCGAATTGAACACAACATGATCAGTAGTGTGGTAAACAAGGTGGTCGTTCCGGAGGCGAAGCACTTCGGACACATAACAATCGACGTTGCCATTCAGCCGCTTAAAGAGCGCAATTGATTCTGCGTTGCGTTCCTTCCACAACTCGTATGAGTCTTCGGCTAGTACGATTCGCGTCACGCTCATTCCAGCTTCGGCTAACTTTCGAAACGCACCAAAATGGGGGAACACGCTATCAACCATTTCCAGAAATTCAGCCTCGCCAAGCTCTTCTGGCGGACGTCTGGCAGCGTCAGTCAGCTTGCGCGCAAAATAGTTCGGTTCAAAGCCACAGATCGCGAAGATTTTGTTGACACCGCTGCGCGAGACTTCCATACACAACTCTGAATACTTTTCCGGGTGCAGATGATGGACCACCAGAGCCCGAGTGTTACGCAGCACTGAGCTATCCAAGTGCTCAAGGTATTTGGCTGGTATGTTGTGGTGTCGTCGCGTCCCAGGCGACCAGCGTTTGATCAGTGAATGCGCGAAAGCGGCGGAAGCAGCGCTGGCATAACTCGCCCAAGCCTCGCGCCGTTGTCGTCGTTCCTTATCGTTCTCGTGATCGCCAACGAAATCTGCGATGCCTTTGATTGCGAGATAGCCGATGCTTCTTCCTTTTTGCAAACTCTGCAGTAACGCTTGAACGACGGTTGCCGAACCCTCCAAATCAACCGCGTCCACTTTCGGGTAACATGATTGAATGATCTTGAATACAGGCGCTCCGAACGGCTGATGGCCGTCAGGTCCAGAGAATATTTCGGTCTTTTGAGCCTTGACCCGGCTCAAAGAATTTGTCCCACCCCGCGGCGGTCTAATTTTCTTTTTCTTCAGTACCTCACGCCAAACGTCTTTTTCGGCGACGCGGTCGGCGATTTTTATCAGTATCTCATCAGGTGGTAAGTTGGACGCTTCCTCAAATTCGTCAAGGCGGTGAGGCACGGAACGGCTTTTGAAAGTCGATCTCACCGTGCGGCTGTAGACTATTTGCCCTAGCTTACCGCGGAACTCGATGGCAACCGCGCATCCCAAAATCAAGATAAAATCCGGGTCAAAAATCTCTATCATTTCCCGCACCAAATCGCCGGCATCTCTTTCGTTACTGCTGGTGGCGCCGTGAACAACATCGGCATAACGTCCGCCGCCGATGTCGATCTTCCCCCAAAAGTACGAGCCATGGATGCTTGAAGTAGGGTAGCGGGCGTCCAATTCCAAAACTCGTCTTATAGCCTCGTGTTCATCAGCGAGAACGGTAACGATGGCAAAGTCAAAGCGGCTTGGCAGAGTCGGGCCGATAGGATTAGGGATGGGTGGCACCGGATTTGTGGTCGCCTCCAAAATCTTGCGGGAGAACTCATTTGCGTTGCGAGGTCGCAACTCTGGAGTTTTGGATAAGGCCTGAATGATAACCCGTTGCAAGGAGGCCGGCACGCCT
The DNA here is from genome assembly GCA_035472495.1 of Pyrinomonadaceae bacterium. Classification (GTDB taxonomy): domain Bacteria; phylum Acidobacteriota; class Blastocatellia; order Pyrinomonadales; family Pyrinomonadaceae; genus PSRF01. The sequence goes on from DATIPD010000018.1 coordinate 153,555, forward strand.
AACTGCTTGAGGAATGGTGGAGGAGTTTCACGCTCCTGCCAAATAGTGGTTGGGCTGGTGCTCTGAGGTAAGGCGCCAACAATCATTTCATACAACACGGCAGCGAGACTGAAAACATCGGAACTCGCGTCCACAGGCAGCCCTCTAAGGGCTTCCGGAGACATATATAAGGGCGTTCCCAAAATACCGGATTGCGAACTGTCAGGTCCGCTCGTTGCGCGTAGCTTAGCCAGTCCGAAATCCAATACTTTTACTCGCTCAAAGCCCTTTTCTTCGGAGCATACAATTACGTTGTCTGGCTTGAGGTCCCGGTGGAGCACACTCTTTTCATGTACGGCGCCGACTCCTTCACATATCTCGAACATCAAAGCGACCGCACGGTTGATCGGCAAACGGCGATTGGTTTTGAGCAACTCTCTTAGAGTATTTCCTTCCACCAACTCCATTACCAGGAACACCTCGTCATCGTCGGTTTCGTCGACGTCATAAATAACTACAACGTTGGGGTGCTTAATTGTTCCAACGGTTTTAGCTTCGCGCAAAAACCGACGACGGGCCGCGTCGTCGGAGAGGTAATGCTTGTGAAGAAACTTAATCGCCACATCACGTTCAATTTTCAAGTCCTTCGCCTTGTAAACACTGCCGAACGCGCCCTTACCAAGCAGCCCAACAATCTGGTATTTGCCGTTGATTATTCGTCCGATAAAAGAATCTCTTTCTGGGTGTGGAATAGGTTCTTTGCTCATTTGTTGTGTGGGGGCAGCGTCAGCAACGTGTAATCCGCACCTGTCGCAGAAAACCACACCTTTGCTAAGAGGTTCTTGGCAATGAGGACATGGAAAACTCCTATTATTATGAAGAGCAGCCATTGTTGAAGAAACTGTCTGTAGATCTGGGTGAGAACGATTCTAGTGGTGATGATTCGACCGCTTCACCGGCTTTGAGCAGTCTTAAATCCTGCTGACTGGCTTGAGCTGCGAGAGTATACCGCCATTTGCTATTTGCTGACCAGACGCCATTAAGGCTTTGCTAAGTGGAACCGCTCCAGCATTGAGGGTGATCAACTGAGGGAGTTAAGGACCCTCTGTTGTGCTGCCGGGAACTAAAGAAGGTGAATTCCGAGTGCGCAGTAGCGCTTGTACCAGCAGGAGTCGGGCCATCAATCTCAACTCGTATCGTTGAAAGCGATCCGCTGCGGCTCTCGTGCGATCAAAATCAGCGCGCGCAAGTATTGAGACAGCGTCGCCGAATTTGAACAACGCAAAGTCAATCGGCACCATTCCTGATTGCGCCAGGCGCAGCTCGCCTTTCTTCACTGCGCCGCTACTTACGATCTTGTCCCAAAACAAAGCTTTGGCTATCTCATCATTTGCCTCGTCAATCGTCCGCTCAACGATGGTGAAGGCCCGGCTGGGTTCAACCAAAGCGTAGGCAGCCGTCAGCGCCAGCAACGCATTTGTTTGGCTCTCGCTGGTGAGGTCGTTCTTAATCATCGTCTGCGCTTCGTCAAGAAGTTTGAGCGCTTCCTCGTGCTCGCCTTTCCGCTCCAGTTTGATCGCGATCTCAGCCATCGCCTGTGCCCGTACTTCACGCCGGCGGATCCGCGGCAACAGCTTCCGCATTTCCGTCACATCGCTTTTGTAAACCGCGTACTCAAGCTCTCCAGCGTCAAGTTGATCGAGCAATTCCTTCCGCCGCCCTTCGTCGGAGACCTCGGCGTTGATGAAAGAGCGCAATGAATCCGTGCGCTTATTCGCGACCGCCGTGGCAATCGCTTGCTCCTGGATCCATCCCCGGTTTTCGTCGTCAACGCGGTTCGCGAGTTTTAGCATGTCCTCGGGCGATCCGTTTTGAACGGTCGAGCGGTACTCCAGAGAGGATTTCTGTTGCGAATTGAGTGTTTGATTGAACGCCGCCAGTTTTCGTTTGAGCAGCGCGATGCGCTCGGGTGCGAATTGCTCAATCTCCGGCATAACATCATCGATGTTGTACAGCACGTTGGCATTTGCCGAGCCTGCAAGCGCTGCGTTGGTTATCAGATCCACCAGTACGCGTTTTTGTTCCGGTTCCAACTTAAGTGACAGCAGCGGGCCGCGGTTCGCGTTCTTTTCGGGACCCTCATCTCGGGTGCGACTTATGCCTAACAGGGAAACAGCAAGCTGGGCAGCGTAAGGATCGGTGCTCAGATTCCGGCCGCGAATTTTTTCGATGATGTCACCGGCAAACGCTGACCCTGCTTTCGCGTCCCGTTGGTTCAAGCGAAACAACAGCTGGAATATCTGATACGAAAGGCCTTTGTTGAGACTCTCGCGCGCCAGCTCCAACGCTCGCTCCGGATCGCGTGCGGCAACTTCCGCGGCGATTTGTTGCTCCAGTTCGCGATCGTCTGGTGGCGACAAACCGCCAGGCAGTTGGTCCATGGGCACCTGACGCGAACTGCGCAGCATCTCCAGCGCAAGTTGCGGGTCGCGCCGGGCTACGCGTTGCAGCAGACCCAGGCGGAGCGAATAGACGGAGTAGTACTGCTGGAGTTGCTGCTGCCTTTCCTTGTTCGTCAGTTTTTTTCCGTCCTTGTCGCCGTTAATACTGGACGAATTGTTAATCAGGTTAATGACGTTCAGTGCGTCCCAGAACAAATTTTTCGCGTGCGATTCATCGTGTTCCCAGAGTAAGTCAGCCGTAGCAGTCAGAACATAAATTCGGTTCTCCGGCAGCTTTAGGCTCAGCGCGCTGGTCGCGATGTCGTCTATCAGAACGAAGGTTTTTCGTTCGAGTTCCTGCTTTTGTTTTTGTTCCTGCTCGGCTTTTTCTTTGTCACCGAGTTGGCCGCAGACTGGGAACGCACAGAACACAAGCAACGTCAGCACGGCCAGGACGGACCACGATTTCGGTTTTGTTCTCATCGGCTGCAGGGAGGGAGACTTCTTAGCTTGTTGTCCAAGAGATTAACGCCGAGTGGTCCTGAAGGCAACGGGTGATGTCAAGAGTTGCATACCGGCGAAATGGAGGGGGATCGCCAACAGGTTGCTACATTGCGCACGTTGGGAGTTAAATAAGGCGTAAGCAAATAACCTAATGATTGGCACAACGCTAGGGAATTACAAGATTCTCGAAAAGCTCGGTGCGGGCGGGCAGGGGACCGTCTATAAAGCGGTCGACTCGAAACTCGGTCGCACGGTCGTCATCAAAGTTTTGCCCGAAGAGCTGGTGGCCAAGGAAGCCAATCTCAAGCGCTTCGAGCGCGAGGCGCGTCTCGCTTCGTCGCTGGATCATTCAAACATCTGCACGATTTTTGATCTGAACGTTATCAACGGCATCCACTTCATCGCGATGCAATACATCCCCGGTCGCAACGTGCGCCAGCTGGTAAACGGCAGGCCGCTGCAACTCGAGAGCGCACTCTCAATCGCGATTCAGGTGACAGATGCGCTGGCGGTCGCGCACGCGCAGGGGATCATCCACCGCGACATAAAAGCCGGCAACGTGATGGTCACTAAACAAGGTCAAGCTAAGGTGCTCGACTTTGGTCTGGCCAAACTGCTCGACGCAGACGCCGCGCGCACTTCCGGCATTCACCACACCGAACTAACTGAAGTTGGCATTCCCTACGGCACCGCCACCTACGCAGCTCCCGAACAAGCGCGCGGCGACCGAGTAGATTCACGGGCAGACATTTTTTCCGCAGGCGTGCTGCTCTACGAGATGCTGACCGGCTCATGGCCGTTCAAAGGAAAAACTGCGGTCGACGTGCGTCATGCGGTGTTGCATGAGGAACCAGTGCCGGTAAACCAGGTGCGCTCCGATCCGATTCCGGAGCGACTGCAGCAGGTCCTGGATCGCGCGATGAAAAAAGATCCGCGCGATCGTTATCAGCAGGTGTCGCAGTTTCGCGACGATCTCCGGGCCGTAGTTCGTGATCTGGCGACCACCAGTGGCGCCATCATCGACGAGAGTGGATTGCCGGTCGCTCCGCGTCATGTTGGTTCTGACGGTCCGGTGGGCTGGGCCAAACGATTTATCAAGAGCATAACCGGAAGCGAGGGCTCCGCCGGCTCTTCCGGTCGGCAACGCAGCGCGTCACAGCCGCGCGAAGCTCACGACGACACGCCCACGACGTTCGGCGATCGCGAACGCAAGAGCGTGGCGATCATGCCTTTCAAAAACCTGGGCAACGATCCGGAAACAGCGTTCTACGAGTTTTCACTGGCGGATGCAGTGATTACTGAACTGGCGCGCGTGCGCGCACTTATCGTGCGGCCGTCGTCGGTAATCGTGAAGTATCAGGGACAACAATACGATCCCGGCGACGTCGGTCGCGAGTTGGACGTGGACGCCATCCTGACTGCCAGTTTCCTGCGCGCAAAGGAACACTTGCGAGTGACGGTACAACTGCTCGACGTGCGCACTAGTGAAATCTTGTGGAGCGATCGCATCGATGCGGATGCCAGTGACATCATTGCCGTCCAGGACACCATCGTTCGCCACATTGTTGACGGCTTGCGCATCGAGCTTAGTCCTGATGAGAAAGTCGATCTGGCAAAAGGTTCGACAACTGATGCGGCCGCTTCAGAAGAGTATCTGCGGGGCCGGCACTGCATGGGACAGTTCATTTACCACACCATCAGTCGCGCCGATCTCGATTCGGCAATCAATCACTTTGAGCGTGCGATTGATTTGGATCCGAATTTTGCGCTCGCCCACTCCGCCCTGGGTGGATGTTACGTGAACCGCGTTATCAAAGGCCTGGCTGAAGGGGATGATTATGAGAAGGCGAAGAATGCGTTCACCCGGGCTTTAGCTATCGATCCGAAATTACTCGAAGCGCGCATTCACATGATTTTCATCTACATCAGTGACGGTCGGAAACCGAAAGCGCGCGAGGAAGTGGAGCGTTTGCGTGAAGAGTATCCGAACGATGTAGGCGTCCACTTCGCCCGCGGTTACCTGGCGCGGCTCGACAGCGAGTACGACCGCGCGCTGCGAAGTTTCGAACGGATGGTGCGACTCAATCCCAACGAGCGCGTCGTCGCCAGTTACAATCGCGCGCGAATTTTCATGTACCAAGCGCGCTATGAAGAAGCGCTCGACGAGATCAACCAGGGCGCGGAGATGGAACCGGATCATCCGATGGTGCAAACGTTCCGCAGTCGCGTGCTGTATTATCGTGGCGAGGTTGATGCAGCCACGCGGATTCTCGAGCAAGTGCTCGAACGTCATCCCAAGATGGACGGTATCCGCCCGATTTTGGCAATCTGCTTCAGTGGCCAGGGCAAGCATGAGCTCGCCAACAAGCAATTGACCGAGCGCGTGAAAATTGCGGCCAGCGCGGATCACGATATTGCTTACTGGCTGGCGTCAGCTTACCTGCTGCAGGGCCGGCACGTTTTGGCGCTTGACTGGCTGAACAAAGCCATCACCCTCGGCAACGATAATTATCTGTGGTTTGAATCCGATCCAAACTGGACCGATTTGCACAACGATCCGCGTTTCAAGGAAATAATCCAAAGGGTAAAGACCTCACTCCAGCAACACGAGGGTACTGCTGCATGAAAACTTTTGTTGTCGGCGATGTTCACGGACGTCACGCTCAACTACAACGTCTGCTGGATATGCTGCCGCGCGATGAAGCGACTGACACGCTCATCTTCCTCGGCGATCTCATTGACCGCGGCGCCGACGCGCCCGGCTGCGTCGATCTGGTGATGAAGCTGCAACGCGATAATCCCGAACGCGTTCGCTGCCTGCGTGGGAATCACGAACAGATGTTGCTCGACTTCATCGAAGGCAGCGCCAACCTCTGGGTGAATCCGGTTACTGGTGGCGAGCGTACCTATGAGCAGTACACGGGAAAGCGTCTCGAAGTTACCAGGGAGCAGGATCTTGATGCGGCACGGCGTGATGTCGAAAGTAGCGTGCCCTCAGATCATCTCGACTTCTTCCACGCGCTGCCGTATTTCCACGAAGACGACTTCGCGATTTACGTGCACGCTGGACTCGACCGCACCAAGCATCCGAGTGAGACTGCGCCACAGGCGCTGCTCTGGATGCGCGACATGGATTTTTACAAAAACTACCGCGGCAAGCCCTGCATCTTTGGACATACACCGACGCCCTTGCTGCCTTTGCGCGGACGCCTGGGCCGCCACGGTATTTATATTTCCCACAGCGCGATTGGCATCGATACCGGCTACAACGTGCAGTCGCCTTTGAGTTGCTTGTCTTTGCCTGACTTCTCCTTGTATCAATCGTTTGCTGACGGTCACGAAGAAACACACCACATCACTTCGTTTATTCCCGAACAAGTAAGAGCGATGCAGAAGAAAGCCGGACTCAACGCCTAGTTGAGTTCGGGTTCATTCATGCTGCCGTGAAAAAGCAAATTCTTATTTATGGTCTTTGCGGCGGATTGCTGATTGTGGCATTGCGGCTCATTGAATACCGCTTTCTGGTGATTGAGCATTCGATAGAAATCTACGGCGGCCTGATCGCGCTTTTGTTCGCCGGGTTGGGCATTTGGCTGGGATTGAAATTGACGCGCAAGAAAGAGATCGTCGTTTTCAAGGAGGTCGCAGTCGCGGCCACGTTTTCGGTGAACGAAAAAAAACTCCGCGAGTTAGGTTTGACGCCTCGTGAGCTGGAAATATTGGAGTTGATTGCGTCGGGACTGAGCAATCGCGAAATAGCCGAACGGCTGTTCGTTAGCGAAAACACCGTGAAGACGCATTCGAGCCGGCTTTTTGACAAGCTCAGCGCCAAACGACGCACCCAGGCGGTTCAGATTGGCAAAGAAATGGGGCTGATCCCGTGAAGCACGGTCAGTTACCCGCTCGGTGATTTGGACATCAAGCCGCTCAAACGAAAGCGGTGACAGGTCACGGCACTCCAAAGACGAGCGCTCAACCTCGATTGAGCCGGTAAACTAAAGTTGTATTTACAGACTAGAACGCAAAGATCACCCGAAAGTGTGACGACAGATTGCGCCCCAACCGCTAAAGTTCGGCCCGTTCGGCATTAGACACATTCCAATTTGGAGAAGAAAGAAATGAAGAAAACTATTTTGACCTTCGGACTTATCTCCGGAGCAGTGGCGGCGCTATTGATGTTCGTGACGATGCTTTTTGCCGATAGGATCGGCTTCGAGAGAGGATTCATCGTCGGGTACACGACTATCGTCGTCTCACTGATCTTAGTGCCCTTCGGCATCCGTTCGTATCGGGAAAACGTGGGCGCCGGCTACATCACTTTCGGCCGAGCATTCGCGGTGGGTATTCTCATCTCGCTCATCTCTGGCATCTGCTACGTCGTTGCCTGGGAAATCGTCTACTACAACTTTTTGCCAGATTTCGCTGAAAAATACACGGCTTATGCGGTAGAGAAAGCAAGAGCTTCCGGTGCGAGCCAGCAAACGATTGAGGCAACGATACAAGAAATGAAGAACATGAAGTCGTTGCTCGACAACCCGCTGACCAACGCCTTGATGAGCTTTATTGAGCCATTCCCGGTGGGGTTGGTTATTACTCTGATCTCATCAGTGATTCTGAGGAAGAAAAAGAAGGCGGAGGGAGAGATTGACTCTGGCGCCGCTGCGGTTAGCGCTTAAATAAGCGGACTCCAAGAGCCGGGGGCAAGCCCGCCTTCCCAACCTGAGAGGCTTTTCGGTTAGTGGGCCGTCCCGGCATATTTCTTTTCACCCGCGTCGATGCGGAAGGGAAGGTGATTCTGCTGTGGTGGTAAAGGACAGGTTGCGTAGCTCGTAAATGCGCAGGGCGGACTATAGGCTTTGTTAAAGTCGATCACAGTGTGACCGCCGGCGTCGGGCGGCTTGACGTAAAGATAGCGCCCGGCGCCATAGGTTTCCTTCCCGGTAGTTTCATCGGCAATCATCACGAACCAATCGGTCTCACCTTGTTCAAGAATTGGATCGATGCGGTACGTTTTACCGTCAACGTCAAACACCAGTGCGCCGGGCGATATGTTGTCTTCAGTCATGCCGAGAACGTTCGTGATAGGGATGAACTTTGCGGTCTGGTAGAGTTCGACCCGCGCTTCAATGCGCCACTTGGAATCAATTGGGTAGTATTCAAGTCCTTTGAATTCCTTGAGGGTTTGGCTCTGCGTATCTTTCACTCTGACACCCATGCGGTCGCCGCGTTTGACGATTGTCAGAAGCAGCGAATTTAGCTTGACGACCGTTGGGCCTTCCTCGGCGTTATCGTCTTTGAGTTTCAATGTTAGCGGGGCTGGTTCTGTCTTAGCGTCTGAGACAATCGAAAGTCCGGTGCCGGGAAGCGCAATCAGGGAAACCTCATTCCCGCTTAGATGAAATGAACCCGCTTTGCTCGGCGCTTTGTCTTTAGGCAACACAATCTCGTTCTTCGCATCACTGCCAAAATCATTGGCGCCTTCCTTGAGCCAGTAGAGTCCAATCAGCGTAAGCCAACCGTCCTCTTTGGTTAGACTCGCCAAGCGATCACTCTGCCACTTCTGGATTTCACTCGCGTGCGCGGCACTATCGATTGTTGGTTTGGGAGTTGCGGTCTTACGGCAGGTAACCGAGCCAATTGCAGCCACGAGTAATAAAGTTATCTTTAGTTTGAAAAGCCAACCGCCATTCGTGTTTCCTTTTTTACCCATTTCCTTGTTCCCCTGTCTTACGTCTGTCGCTGCCGAATGTAATCAGCGATCGCGCGCAGCAACGATGTTGGCCGATTAAGGCGGGTGAGCGCCGCACAGGCAGCTTCATGAACATTGATGAGATGCTGCTGTGTAGCTTCAAGGCCGTACTGGGCCGGATAAGTTGCCTTCTGCGAACGCATGTCCTTGCCTGGTGTTTTGCCGAGAGCTTCGGCCGTCGCGGTTATGTCCAATAAGTCGTCAGTTATCTGAAATAACAAGCCAAGTTGGGCGGCGTAGTCACTGACGGCGTTCAACTCTTTTTCCGAAGCATCAGCGATAATGGCGCCACACCTTGCCGCGGCAATAATCAACGCTCCGGTCTTCAAGCGATGGATTTGCTCCAGTTCGTCCGCAGAAACGTCGCGCGATTCGGCCTCGAGATCGTGGGCCTGGCCGGCGACCATTCCGGCCGGAGTTCCAGATGCCGTCGCAATTTCGCTAATTAGTTTGCTGCGCTTTTCGCCAGTGAGTCCCTGGACTTCAGCGACAGTTTTGAACGCTAACGTTTGCAGTGCGTCGCCAGCGAGAATTGCGGTGGCTTCGCCAAAGCGAATGTGACACGTTGCTCGTCCGCGCCGCAGATCGTCGTTGTCCATCGACGGGAGATCGTCGTGAATCAACGAGTAAGTGTGAATCATTTCCAACGCGCACGCGGTCTCGATCAATTGGACACTCGCGGCGCCAAAAGTTTCGCCGACTGCAATTAGCAGCATAGGGCGGAAACGCTTGCCGCCGGCGAAGACGCTCCAGCGTATCGCTGCGTGAACGTTTGCGGGCGGAAGCGAACCTGCCGGGAGCAATTCGTCGAGCTTGGCATCGACGAGTTGGCGGGTGGCTGACCCGAAGCGAGTGAACTCTTTGTCACGCTCTTCCGCGGCAGTTTCCTGTGATGCGATTTCCGAAGATGCACTCATTGGTTCGCGTCGCCATCCTCCGGGATTGTCCTGGTGTTTTCAAAAGGACTGGCCACGGGGCGACCCTGGTTGTCTCGCAAGAGGATTTCGATGCGGCGTTCAGCCTGGCTGAGTCGCTCCTGACATTGGCGCGACAGGCGAATGCCATCTTCGAAGAGCTCCAGACTCTTTTCGAGGGGCAAATCGCCATTCTCGAGTTGGTGGACTATTTGCTCCAGCGCCTCAAGTGACGCTTCAAAGCTTTTTGGTTGGTCGTCGTTTTTCATTTCGCTAAAGAATCAACCCTGCTCAATTTCATTGACGGTTGTTTTGATTTTTCCCTTCGACAATCGCACGTTCACGGAGTCTCCGACAGAAATATTGCTCGCATCACGCAATAGTTTTCCCTCTTCCGTCTGCGCAATCGCATAGCCGCGCTGCAAAACAGCCAGGGGTGACAACGCATCAAGTGAGGCGGCTGCCAGACCGAAACGTTGTTTGGATTCTGCGACCTGTCGTTCAAGCGCGAGATTGCAACCAGTATACGCCGAATCAAGTCGCGTACGAGCTTCCGCAACCAGTGCGCGCAAGTGCGTTGGCGCCAGCGCGCCGGCCAGAGCTTCGTTCCGCAATTGCGCCGCCCGGACCGTTTGCGTCACCAGCATTTCCAGCCGGTGCCGAGCGGTGTTTGCCCGGATCGCCGCATTGCGCAGTTGACCGCGTACTTCGTCAAACGCCTGCGACAGCGCATGCTTTTGTACGCGTGTCCGCGCGTTGACGATTTTGTAACGCATCAGTTGGGTCAGGCTTTGCGACGACTGGGCGAGGCTCGAGCAAATATGATCCTCGCGCGCGGCAACAAGTTCGGCAGCGGCCGACGGGGTCGGCGCACGCAAGTCAGCGGCGAAGTCGGCGATGGTGAAGTCGGTCTCGTGACCAACAGCGGAAATTACCGGGATCACTGAAGCACGAATGGCGCGCGCCACTTCCTCCTGGTTAAATGCCCACAGGTCTTCAGTCGACCCACCGCCGCGACCAACGATCAAAACGTCAACCAGATCTTTGCTTGACCCGCTGGCCAGCGCGCGTTTGTGAAAATCGTTGATAAGTTTGATGGCGCGGGCGATGTCGCTGCCGGCCGCTTCCCCCTGGACACGCGCCGGAGAAAAAAGAACGTGAACGGTTCGCGTGCGGCGCGAGATAACGTTAAGTATGTCGCGAATTGCAGCTCCGGTTGGCGATGTGACCACGCCTACACGTCCCGGAAAAACCGGCAAGGGCCGCTTCAACTCCCGCGCGAAAAGGCCTTCAGCCTGCAGCCGATCCCTCATTTGTTCGAAGGCTATTTGCAGCGCGCCCGCGCCCACTGGATCAAGCGCTTCAACGATCAATTCATACTCGCCGCGTGCTTCGTAAACAGTCAGCCGGCCACGCGCGCGAACGTGCAACCCGTCTTTTGGTCGAAAGCGAATCCGGCTGTTGGCCGAACGAAAACATTTGGCACGCAGTTGGGCCGTTTCATCCTTGATGGTGAAGTACCAGTGACCGGACGAGTGAGCTTTGAAGTTTGAAATTTCGCCTTCCACCCACACGCTGTTGAAGCGCGCTTCGATGGCTTTGCGGACCGACTCCGTCAACTCGCTGACGGTCAGCGGCCGCCGTTCGTTTTCGTCGAACAGAGAAGCGAAAAGTGGTTCAGACATTGGAAGGATGAAGGATGAAGGATGAGGGATGAAAAGTAAACCCGCTGCGCTGGTAGTGCTCTAGTTTGTAACGCAAACTGTTAGTTTGCGTTAGCTGGAGTGGCATTCAACGCGGACGCAAACTAACAGCTTGCGTTACAACAAACGAACCCAGGGTACTGGCCGTTCTATTGAGCGTAACGTCGATATAAAAGACGCGGGTTAGACTCACGCAGCTGCGAATTCTTTAGTTCAAGATGAACTTTTGGCGGGTCATCCGGAGACGGCGGCGTGGTTGCGCAATAGCTGATCACGTAACGCGATCTGATTTCAGGTTCTATCTTCGCGAAGATGCCGGGGATGTCCTGAATTTTTTTCAGCAGGAACTTGCGCCCGCCAGTTGTTTCAGTTAAGTCGTCCAGGTTCTTTCGTCCGACCAGGCTGAGCTCATTCCATTCGTTTATGCCAATGGCGAAGACTGCGACGTCGTTAAGCGCGGTGTGAAGGATCGTTTCGCGCCAGCGCGACATACTCGACGAATCCGAACCGTCAGTCAGCAGAAAAATGACTCGTCGTGTATTTGTAACCGGTTTCAATATTTCATCGCTCGATGCCCAGATTGCGTCCCACATCGCCGTAGTTCCCTGGCGGCGCGGCTGAATGGGAGGTGAGCCTCGCCCCGCGGTGCCGTTCACAACGTAATCCGGCGCGCGTTGAGTTGCTATCTGTCTAATCGCCACCCGCAAGGCGTTGGGATCATCAGTCAAATCTGCTTCAACCGTCGCCTCTCCGGCGAAGGTCACCACTGCCGCGCGATCTTTTTTCGACTTGAAGACCCATTCCACGAACTTTTGCGCAGCCAATTTTGTCTGCGGAAAGACTTCTTCCTGCGACATGCTAGTGTCGATCAGGATGACCACTGCCAGCGGTTCATCGAGTTTTGTTTCCAGGCTAAGAATCTCGGTGGGGTTCTTGTCGACGGTTAGGGCGAGATCTTCCGTTCGTAAGGAGCTGACAAACTTGTCGTCTTTGTCGGTGATGTTGAGAGAGAGCTGTCGTTGCCTGGCAGGTTCACAGATTGTAGTTTGGTTTTCAGACTTCGGTCTCAGCTGTTCTAGCCATTGCGTCGCTGAAGTTCCGGGCAAACCCTGAAACCAAAGACCAAAGAGCAAAGGCCCAAGCCCCAAACTGAAGAAGAGCAAACGCTGATGGCTTGCGGACAACATAGATGAATTTCGTGTGTTTTGACTTTTCTTCGTGTTGCTTAGTGTACTTCACGGAGTCGCTACGTTCACCACCGGACTCAACCGCACTGATGAACCTTCGCGGTTTGCGCGCACGCGCACGCGTGGGTTTCCTGAGGGACTTACGTTTGATGCGTACGTGATTGTGTACGCCGTCCGGAGTTGAATCACGACGTCGTCGTAAGCGCGCTGCAGTTCTTCCAAATGTCGAATCGGATAGTAGACGCCGCCGGAAGCCTGCGCCAGCTTTTGGCCCTCTTCGTGAGCGCGCGTCGTGAGCGTTAGGTAGCGCGTGCGCAACGGATCGATTGTTACCTCGGGCCGGGGCACGCTGGCTTCCGGGATCAAACCTGACGGGACGTAGAGCGGGTAAACCAGGGCGCCAGATTCAGTGATCGCCTCCAGGATCGCCGGGAACGGTACGAACGACTTGTTGTCGTCGCCATCAGACAAAATCACGATCGCGGTGCGCTCGCCGCGGAGTTTTTTTACCGGATCGGCCAACACGTAACCAAGTGCGTCGTAAAGCGCGGTGGCGCCGCCGGCGTCAATTTCATCGAGTTTGCGGGAAAGAAGTTTTCGATCGGTAGAAAAATCGGAGATGACTTGAATGTCGTCGCGAAAACTGATGATTGAAATTCGATCCTGTGGGCTCGCCGTATTCAAAAAGTCGCGCGCGGCTTTGCGGATGAACTCGATTCGTTCCTCAACACTCCCGGAGACGTCGAGCAGGAGGACCAGATTAAACGGTTCGTTGGTGGGAACAACTTTGGTTACCGGCTTCTCGACGCCGTTTTCGTAAACCGTAAAGTCGGATTCCTTCATGCCGCCGATCGCGCGCCCGTTGCGATCCGTAACACTGGCATTGAACCGTAGAAACTGCGGCGCCGATTCGCTGACAAACTGGCCGGGCGGCAAACGCTTGATTAGGGTTGGCTCTTTTTCCAGTGGCGGCAGTGTCTTCGCGTAGTCGCCAAACATCTTGGGCGACACTTTGCGAATGGCGTCGATCAACTGACTGTCGCCGCTGCGGACGATTGCGCGCGTGGCTTCCGTAAGCGGTCGCTCGCGTAAATCACTCGGCGCCATGGTGGGATCGACATTCAACAAGACAACGCCGCGCTGCGTCAAAAAGTTGAGCCGCACCAGGTCGGCCTTTGCCGCTTTCTTTTCACCAAGACGGCCGGAGATCGCAAAAATTCCGGCGGCCTTTTCTTTTATCCTGGGAAGTTCAACGTCGCTTAGAAAACGTGGTTTGCTCGCGCTCCAAATAAAATCAAACTTGAGCGTCTCCAACGGCACGTCCGCGTGAATCGTTCCGGTGTTCGTGCTGACTTCGGCCGACTCGACGTTGCCGACAACATCGACTGAACCGGTCTCACCCTCGACCTTCACGGTCGAACGCGGCGGAATGCGAATCACGACGTCAATGCGATTGTTGTCGCGCCGGTCGCGAACCTCAACGTCGACGCTGCTGCCTTTAGCGACGGCGTGCACATCGGCTTCACTAACGGCTGAGCCCGGCGAAGTCGCTTCTAACGCGACCTTTTTTTCGAGGTCATCAACCGCAATTACACTCACGCGCCCGCTGCGACTTTTTACGGTCAAGGAAACTTTTTCGGACGTTTCAAACTCGCGCCGGTACGTTTGCGCGGACACCGAAGCAGCCGCCGTTAGCAACAGCAGCAGCCCCAAAATTCCTTTAAGTTTTCGGTTTGGAAAACAGCGCCGGCCGGGACACGCTGCCGGGGGATTTCGGTAAAGCATAGGCCTGTGATATTGCCCGAGCCAAACGTCGCCGGTCAAGGCGATCGGTCAGAACCGGGAGCACAGCGACCGGGTGTCGACACCCCGCCGCTTTGTTCCGATAACCGCACACCTACGACGACACCCGGTCGCTGTGCTCCCGGTTCTGACCAGAGGCGTGCCCGCTCCTGTCGATTCTTGACGTTGTCCGCTATCATACGCAGACCCCTTCAGTATTCAGCTAAACGGCAGGCCGGCGCGCAATCAGCCAGGACCCGCTCGATACGGAGACTCACAATGTTGGAGACTCAGCCAGCAAAAGTAACCGAGGAAAAGCTGGTTATCCATAATCTGGTCAAGCGCGATCCACGCGCCGGACTCGCCGAGGATGTGCGGCGCGGACTCACCTCGCAGCCGAAAAGATTTCTGCCCAAGTATTTTTACGATGAGTTGGGCTCGCAACTTTTTGAAGCCATCTGTCTTCTGCCTGAGTACTATCTGACGCGCGCGGAAAACGAGATCCTGAAGCTGTACGCGGATGAGATCGTGGCGGCGTTCAATGGCGACACGACCCTGCTCGAGATGGGCAGCGGCAGCGCTTCAAAAACCAGACTCCTTATCGAAGCACTTCTCAGGAAACAGCAGCGACTGCTTTTTATTCCGGTCGACATTTCCGCTTCGGCGCTCGACAGCAGTTCGCGCATACTCCTGCAGTCGTACCCGCAACTGAGCATTGAAGCTTACGCGGCAGATTATTTTGCCGGGCTCGCGGAGCTGGCAAAGAAGCCGCGAGCGCGCACACTTGCGCTCTTTCTCGGTTCAAACATCAGTAACTTTGATCCCGAAGAGGCGCTGAAGTTTTTGCGAGCCTTACGCCAGGTACTGGGCGAAGGGGACGCCCTGCTGCTCGGAGCCGATCTGAAAAAGCAAGCAAGCGTATTGGAAGCCGCGTACAACGATGCGCTCGGCGTGACCGCCGCGTTTAATTTGAACGTGCTGACGCGTATTAACCGCGAGCTTGGCGGCAATTTTGATGTACGTTCTTTCCGGCACTTCGCTTTCTACAACGAAGCGTTGGGCCGAATTGAAATCTACATTGAAAGCCTGCGGCAGCAAACCGTGAAGATCGCCCAACTGGATCTGGAAGTTCAATTCGGGGAAGGTGAACAGATTCACACGGAAAACTCTTATAAGTATGACCTCGACGACATTGCCAAATTAGCCTCGGAAACAGGCTTCAGTCGGGCGCAAACCTGGTTAGACTCGCGCGGATTTTTCAGTAGTAACTTGCTGTTGGCAGTTTGAATCTCGAGGATCTGGTCCGAACCTCCTGCGATAGCGGGCGGTGAGCGAGACTACCGTATTCCCACAACCCATCCGCTACCGCGGACGGCACTGACTTCATTATCTCGATGACTGCCTCCCGTCCACTAGTTGAGTTTCGCGACGTAAATTTTTCCCACGCGGCCTCCCCAATTCCAACAATCAGTCAACTGACTTTTTCTGTGAACGAAGGCGAAACCCTGGTTCTACTCGGCGAGTCAGGCTGCGGCAAAACTACTACTCTCAAACTAATCAATCGTCTCTTGTCGCCGACTTCTGGCGAGGTGCTGGTCGAAGGCAAACCAACGTCGCAGTGGGATCCCATTCGCTTGCGGCGGCGCACGGGTTACGTAATTCAGGATGGCGGTCTCTTTCCGCATTTTACCGTAGCGCGGAATGTTGGCCTCGTGCCGACACTTGAAAGATGGCAAAGCGAAAAAACAAAACAGCGTGTCGACGAGCTGCTGGAAGTCGTCGGTCTCGATCCGAAATCGTTTGCGCACCGTTATCCGGCTGAGTTATCGGGCGGACAGCGCCAGCGTGTCGGGGTTGCCAGAGCGCTCGCCGCCGAGCCGCCATTGCTGTTGTTGGATGAACCATTCGGCGCCCTCGATCCGCTGACGCGCGCCAGCCTGCAAAAGCAATTTGTAGAACTAACAAAGCGACTCCAAAAGACTGTTGTGTTCGTCACCCACGACGTGCGCGAAGCTTTGTTTGTCGGTTCACAAATTGGACTGATGCACCGCGGTGAGCTGTTGCTGCTGGAGACGCCTCAGAACTTTCTCCGATCAAAAAACGAAAAGGCGCTGGCCTACATTGAAACTCTAAACCTCGCGCCGGCAGGTTCGCGTTTGGAGGAAAACGGCCGATGAATTTCTGGCAGTTTCTCCAACAGAACTGGATGGAGTTATTGCAACACCTGCGCGAGCACTTGTCGCTCGTGTTCATCTCGACGCTGATTGCAGTCGCGATCGGCATTCCCACCGGCATTTTGTTAACCAGGAAAAAGTCACTGCAGGCCCCGATTCTGGGAATCGCAAACATAATGCAGACGATTCCGAGCCTGGCGCTATTTGGTTTTCTGATCCCGATCAAGATCATCGGCGGCATCGGCCCGCGCACGGCGATTATTGCGTTGGTGCTTTATTCGTTGTTGCCGATCATTCGGAATACCGTGACCGGCATTCTCGGTGTCGATCGCAACGTGCGTGAAGCTGCTGAGGCGATGGGGATGACGGGTGGTCAGATTCTCTGGCAGGTCGAGTTGCCGTTAGCGATGAGTGTGATTATCACCGGCGTCAGGGTAGCGTTGGTGATTGCGATTGGCGTGGCCACGATAGCGGCCGCAGTTGGCGCGGGTGGACTCGGCGTCTTCATATTTCGCGGCATTCGACAATTCGATAACAACTTGCTGCTTGCTGGGGCTGTCCCCGCAGCTTTGCTGGCGCTGGGCGCAGATTTCTTACTTGGCCGGCTTGAAAGCTATTTCTCGGTCGACCGGCGGAAGTCCGGAGCGGCGAGTTCTTCATTCAAGCGGTTTGCGTTGGCTGCGACGGTCGCTTTTGTGGCGGCTTTAGTTGTTGGTATCTATGTTGGCTCGCGCGAACCGCGCTCAACGGGTACTCAAAGCGAGCACGTTCGCGTTGGTTCGAAAGATTTTACCGAGTCGGCAATTCTCGCTGAGATGGTCGCCCAGATGCTGGAAGCGCGCGGAGTCTCGGTCGAACGTAAGTTTGAGTTGGGTGGGAACCTTGCGCATGACGCGTTGCTCGGCGGACAGGTCGATCTCTACCCTGAATACACCGGCACATCTTTCACCGCAATTCTGAAGCATCCACCGATAACTGATCCGCGCGCGGTTTATGACCAGGTGAAGCGCGAGTATGCGGAGAAGTTCAAAGTTACGGTAAGTGAGCCGCTGGGATTCGAAAACACTTTCGCGATTCTCATCCGCGGCGCCGAAGCGCGCAGACTAAACCTGAAGACAATTTCTGACGCGGCGCCACACACACACAGTTGGCGCCCGGGATTTGGACAAGACTTCAGGACTCGTCCCGACGGCTATGCAGGATTAGCGAGCGCCTACGGGTTGAAATTTGCTGAAGAGCCGCGCGAGATGGATTTGTCACTGACGTACATCGCGCTCTCGTCGGGCAAAGTGGATCTGATTGCCGGCAACTCGACTGACGGAAGAATCGCGGCGCTGGATTTAGTTCAGCTCGAGGATGACCGGCATTACTTCCCGCCCTACGAAGCGGTCTATCTCGTTCGGGAGGATGCGCTGGCGCGCTCGTCTAAGTTGCAAGAAGTGCTAAGCAAGCTGGCCCACTCAATTACCACTGAGGAAATGCGTCATCTGAACTACGAGGTCGATGCAAACAAACGCAGTCAGGCGAAAGTCGTGCGTGAGTGGCTGAAGCAAAAAGGATTTTGACGACCAGATTGACGTTGCCAGCACTTTTCATCCGCTTCCCTTTTGAGAAGGGGAAAAGAGGGGAAGGGGTAGCGGCGACTAGATCCTCTCCCCGACGGAGAGGGAGTTCAAATGTAAACGGAGAACAATATGAAAAAGATCATCCTGGCATTAATAGTTGTTTCGTTCCTGTCTCCTGGAGTGACCCTGGCCCAAACGGACACGCCCGTTGGGAGAGTCACTCTGATCAAAGCCGGGCGGCTAATCGACGTTCGTAACGGTCGCGTTTTGGAGAACCAGGGCATTCTGGTTGAAGGTCAGCGCATTAAGGCCGTCGGCGGTCTGGCTGAGATTCAAAAAAGCACACCCGCGTCGGCCACTGTAATTGATCTGTCTCATAGCACTGTCCTGCCCGGCCTCGCAGATTGTCACACACACATTTTGCTGCAGGGCGACATCACAAGTGCCGACTACGATGAGCAGCTTTTGAAAGAGTCGATTCCTTATCGAACGATTCGGGCAACGGTCGCTGCGCGCACTGGCTTGATGAACGGTTTCACTGTGATGCGCGATTTGGAAACAGAAGGTGCGATGTATGCCGATGTCGACGTGAAGACCGCGGTAAATCGCGGCGTTATCCCGGGGCCGCGCTTGTTTGTTTCTACGCGAGCTTTTTCTGCAACCGGAATGTATCCGCTGCTTGGTTATTCGTGGGAGTTGAAAATGCCGGAGGGCGTGCAAGTCGTCGATGGCCCAGACAACATCCGCCGCGCCGTGCGTGAGCAAGTGAAGTATGGGGCTGACTGGATAAAGTTCTACGCCGATCGGCGTTACTACATAAAGGACGGCGCGCTTCATTCATGGGTGAATTTCACTGACGAAGAGATGAAAGCGATGGTTGACGAAAGCCACCGCCTTGGTCATCGCGTTGCTGCCCACGCGATGGGTTGGGACGGCATCGATGCCTCGTTGCGTGCCGGCGTCGATTCAATTGAACACGGCTATGGACTCGACGAAGCCCTGATGGATCGCATGATAAAACAGGGGACTTACTGGTGTCCGACGATTTATGTGGGAGTGTACGTTGCCGAGGGACGCGCCGCCGCGGGCGCGCCGATCTGGCTTACCATGCGCGACGTGGAAGCGAAAGCGTTTGGCATTGCGGTGCGCAAAGGCGTGAAGATCGCTTACGGAACGGACGTCGGCGGCTATGCGTGGACCATAAACCAGGCCAGGGAGTTTGCCTATATGGTCCGTTACGGGATGACCCCGATGCAGGCAATTCAATCAGCGACAGTGGTGTCAGCTGATTTGTTGGAACGCTCAGGTGACTTTGGAGCCATAGAAACGGGAAAGTTCGCCGACATCGTCGCCGTCTCAGGCGACCCATTACGCGATATCAGCGAACTAGAGCGAGTGAATTTCGTAATGAAGGGCGGGGAAGTTTATCGGAACGACAAGTAATAGTTTCTAGTCTGGAGTCATGAGTCGCCAGTCTCTGAATGTAAAGAAGACTGTAGACTCAAGACTTCGTGAGGGAAAATGACATGACAATTTTAGACATCATTGTACTGTTGATTATTGCCGGTGTTTGCGGCGCCTTGGGACAGGCAATCACTGGATATTCACGCGGTGGCTGTCTGGTCTCAATCGCGTTGGGGTTTATTGGAGCGATCCTGGGGATGTGGTTGCAGCGCAAACTGGGACTGCCGGAGCCATTGGCTATTGCGATCGGCACCACTACCTTCCCCATCGTCTGGTCCATTATCGGTTCGGCGCTCTTCGTGGCGGTCATCGCCCTGGTCAGCAGACGACGGGTCTGAGGCAACCCGCAAGCAGATCATTCCCTCATCACCGGGGGAATTGATTGGCGATGTTAAGTTTTACGAAGATCAGCTGCAGGCGGTGCGACTGGATGGAGGAAGACTGCAGCTAACTCATGACGAGTACCTGAGGAAAGTGAGGGTCGTGTTAACGAGTAGAAACTCGCACGGTAAACCTCAGCCCCTCACCATTCTCGCCGCTGTCGAATAACGGCTTTCCGTTTTCGTCCTCAACTTGAACGCGAGTTATTCTTCGCGAATCGTGTTTGTGGTGTTTCGGATCCTTGGAGTCTTTCTGATAGAGGGCGGGGTCAAACATTATATGAACCGAAGCCCCTTTTATCACTATCTCGGTGCCGGTTTCTGACATGGTGAATCTCCTTTGCTAAAGCGGTTTAAGGCCTTTGGGTGAGAATCTGGATAATTTGTCCTCGAGAAAACTGAATATCAGGGCGATTGAGGAATGAGTCGTAATCGTCATGGCCCCACGCTTTTTCAAGGTTGCCAAGAAGCTGCTCAGATTGCTTTGCGTAGTCTTGCGCTTTTTGTAGTTCGTTCAGGCCGCGGCTGGCTCGCGCCAACGTGAAACATGCCAGCACCTGGGTGTCGGCACTGCCAAGGCGGGCTGCTAAATCAGCAGCTTCGGACGCGGCCTTCTGCGCCGCAGCGTTGTCGCCAATTTGCAGACGAGCTTCAGCGAGCACAATCAGTGCTTCCGCCACCAACAAGGGGTCCCCGGATTCGCGGGCGTCGGAAACTGCTTCCAAACACCTGGTCTGTCCGCTTGGGGAACCAGACAAAACTTGCGCCAGGCCAGTGATGAATTTCGCAGTCGCAGAATATCGTTTGAATGATCCGCCGATCGTATTTGCTTTTTCGCCCCTGGCGATCGCTTCGGCAAACTGTCTCTGGCTGAGCGCGATACGGCCAAGCGTCAAACTGAAGTTAGTTGCCATTCCCACAGGCGAATCTTTCTGATCCGCGAGCGGGGCGGCCTCATTGAGTGCAGCACGGGCTTGATCGTACCGTCCCAAACGCCAGAAAGCGTTGGACTCGCTGATCAAGCTGAAGGCAACTGTCCTCTTCTGTCCCAGCAAAGTGGCCAGACGATAGCTTTCCTTAATCCGTTTGAGAGCTTCGGTGTGCTGACCGCGTTTGATTAGGAGCAACCCGTAGTCTAATTGCGAAGTGACTTCCTGGTCCTGATCACCAAGTTCTTTCGCCAGAGCCAGCTGTCGATCCAGGGCTTGCTGCGCCATGTCGTACTCGCCTTTCAACACTTTTGCGCGCCCGAGCAGCGTTAATGCCTGGATCAGTTCTTTGCGATAAGCACCTTGTTCATAAAACGGAAGCGCCAGGTCGACATAATTGATGACGTCGTCACTTTTTGCCTGTCGCTCTGCGCTGCTGGCGAGTGCTAAACGCGCTCGTGCGGTATTCCGAGGGTCCTTCTGTTGAATGGCAAGGTCAAGTGATTGGTTCATGTATCGTTCGGCTTCTGCAAACTTGGCTTGCGTTAGGTAGGTGTTTCCCACATCAACCAGTCCCTGCTTGTACAGGTTGTCGATTCCTTTAGCCTGCGCCAGCGCCAGCGCATCGAGCATGAATTTCCGAGCTTGCTCAAGGTTATGGGCATCAATTTCGACGTCCCCTAGTTTTTGCAGAGTCTTAATCTGCTGGTAATCGTTCGCTGTTGTGCGTGCCAGTTCAAGGGCGCGACCAAGCTGGGTTCGTGCTTCATCAAGTTTGCCGACCTTATCACACAGGAAGCCTCGCTGAAACGCCACTTCAGCCTGCCCCTCAAAATTGCCGAGCGCTTTGTAGACGGTCTCCGCCTGGTCGAAAGCAGTGGAAGCCTCAGCTTGATGCAGTTGGCGACCCTTAAGAATCCCGGCGCGCAGGAAGGCGGTGGCGTACTGAGGCTCGCGCCTGGTCGCTTCCTGATAACTTTCAAGCGCTTTCTGTGGCTCCTCGTTTTTCTCGTAAGCGCGGCCCAGATCAAGATAAACACTCGGATCGTTCGGGTTGAGTTTCGCGAGTTCGCCGTAGGCCCTTACGGCCGTAGGGAAGTCGCGTGTAACCGTAGCGTTGATGGCTTCCAGGTAACGCGCGTCACTTTCAGCCAGGTTCGATCCGGTGGGCGCCAGCGACTGGACCGCGAGCAGCTCGTCTTTCGCTTTGTCTGCGTAGTCAAGTTCGTTCCAGGCTTCAGCTAAGCGGGCGTGGGCGATAGGAAATTTCGAGTCAGCTGCTATCGATTGTGCGAGCGCGCGAGTGGCTTGCAAGAATGCCCCGTTACGCAACGCATCGGTTCCCTTGTCGTACCATTCTTTGGCCGCAGCCGTCGGCTTGTACGGCGAAGGTTTCAAAAAGTGAATTACTCCCCACACCAGCAATCCGACTCCCAGAATGGCGAGAATAAAGATGCCCAGGTTCGGGCCCGGGCGGCGCAGCGGCTCGATAAGTGTAGTCAACGCGCTGGCCGATCCCGTTCGGAGCCTTTGTTGCGACTCGGTTGAGCGGACTTTGCGATAACCGTCATTTTCAAGGTTTGGCAGAACGTTATTTAGATCTTCAATAAACTCCGCGGCTGACTGGTAACGAGCGTCGACCTTTTTCTCAATCGCCTTCATCGTAATGCGATCAAGTTCTGGTGGAATGCGATCGTTGAACTTTGAAGGCACCGGCGGCGTTACGTGAATTACCTGTGCGCCGATCTCGATCAAGCTGGCGCCGCTGAACGCCGATTGCCCGGCGATGCATTCATAAAGCACCGCTCCCAACGCAAACAAGTCGCTGCGACCATCAACGGATCGACCCGTTGCCTGTTCCGGCGAAAGGTAGAGAGGCGTCCCTACAATCACGTCGCTGCGCGTGCGCGTGGAAGGCAGTGTCTTCTGATTCGGATCGCCATCGAGGATCGATTGGTCGGCAGTGATCTGCTTCACCAGACCAAAGTCGAGTACTTTCACTTGGCCCCGTTCAGTGATGATCACGTTCGAAGGTTTTACATCGCGATGTACCACTCCCTGGCGGTGAGCTTCGCCGAGCGCCTCGGCAATTAAGGAAATAATCCTGATGGCTTCGGGCAGCGGCAGCGAGCCTTCGCGAAGCTTTTCGCTCAAAGGCTCACCGGTGACCAACTCCATCACCATGTAGGGTTGGCCTTCGTCGGTTTCCCCGTAGTCGAAAACAGTCGCGATGTTTGGATGATTCAACGCGGAAACTGCTCGCACTTCGCGGAGAAATCTCGCGCGGTATTCTTTAGTTGTAGTTGAGAGAAATTTTATCGCCACCCGCCGGCCGAGAGTGGTGTCATCAGCCAGGTAGACTACGCCCATGCCGCCTTCACCGAGTTGCTCGATTATTCGATAACGCGAAACTGTTTGGCCGATCATGTTTGGGTTGCCGGCAAAACTAGACAGGAAAATTCTTGAAAAACAGCGGCTGCCTTCGAGTTGCAGGTCGCCTTCCGAGCGCGGAGTTCAGTGAGCGCATTCTGCTCTAAAGGCGGTCATAATTCAAGAAGCAAAGAAGTTAGGGAAGAGTAGTGCTGCGGATTTGTTGCTCCTGGCGCTGGCGAAATTCTTCCAATTTGGTGCGCAGTTCCGGCCGACTGTTTGCCAGTATAGCGACGGCGAACAAGGCCGCGTTTACCGCTCCTGGCTTGCCGATGGCCAGCGTCCCGACTGGAATCCCGGCGGGCATTTGCACTGTGGCAAGCAGGGAATCCAAGCCATTCAGAGCGTCGCTCTTCATCGGCACACCCAGAACCGGCAGCGTCGTATGCGCGGCGATCACTCCGGCTAAGTGGGCGGCTCCCCCGGCAGCGGCGATGATAACTTCGACACCGCGAGACGAGGCGTTGGCAGAAAATTCTGAGGCCAAATACGGTGTGCGATGCGCCGACATGACGTGACATTCGTGCGCCACGCCGAAATCGGTGAGCGTCTTGTCAGCGTGCTGCATTGTTTCCCAGTCAGACTTGCTGCCCATGACCACCGCTACCAGGGATGAAGGCGGAGGGATGAAGGATGAACGCTGCTTTTTGTTTACCTGTTTTGCCATTTGCTTGTGATCCCTTCCGCCATCTCAGTTGTTTCGAAACCCGATTTCATCTCTCATCCTTCCGCCTTCATCCTTTACGTTTTACGCTCCCTGATCGAGTGAATATCCTCGTTCGCCGTCAAAGTTGTAGAGGTTTTCAGTCTTGATGAAATCGAAACCAGCGTCGGCGAAACGTTGCAGTAAGGAGACTACCTGCGGATGAGATACCTCGCCGCCTGAATCCGACAGAAAACGACAGCGCCAGTGATCGGAACAGAACGTTTCCGCGTGACCATCCGGCCAAACTTTGACCCCGCGATTACTCATCATCGACAGCTTTGTGCCGTCGCCGCTGAGTTTACTCAGAGTGTCGCCAAGTTCGTTGGCTGTGCCCTTGGTCCAGTCGAGGAAAACGTCGACGCCTACCAGATCTTTTTTGGCGCGCCGGCGCGCCGTTCCGCCGGTGCTGCTTGCCGTAGTGGCTTCGCCCCCGGACTTGTATTTTGCTGCTTTCAAAGTCTGGGGTGTTTGCCCAACACGTTGCGCGACCGCAGCGGCGAATTCTTTAGTGCCAACTTTCTGTTTGCTCTGGCCCTCTTCGTAAATATCGTAGGTGTGGATTCCATCTTCAAGCGTTCGCAACCAGGCGTTGTGCACGCGTTCGGCTATGTCGGTTTGGCCGATGTGAACCAGCATCATCACGGCGCCCAGAAGCAGTCCAGACGGGTTTGCCAAGTTTTGCCCGGCACGTCGCGGCGCTGATCCATGAATCGCCTCAAACATCGATACGTGCTCGCCGATGTTTGCTGAACCTGCCAACCCCACTGAACCTGCGATCTGTGCCGCCACATCGGAAAGCACGTCGCCATAAAGATTCGGCATAACTATCACGTCAAATGCTTCAGGCGTGTCTGCGAGTTTGGCGGCGCCGATGTCGACAATCCAGTGCTCGTTTTCAAGGTCTGAGTATTCTGCGGCGATCTCGTCAAACACCTTGTGGAAGAGACCGTCCGTGAGCTTCATGATGTTGTCTTTAGTGAAGCAGGTGACTTTCCTCCGATTGTTTCGCCGCGCATACTCGAAAGCGTAACGCACAATTTTTTCGGAGCCAGGTCGCGAGATCAACTTGAGACATTGCACTACCTGCTCAGTTTGGCGGTGTTCGATGCCGGCGTAGAGATCTTCTTCGTTCTCACGCACGATGACGACGTCCATCGATGGGTGCTTCGTTTCCACAAAAGGATGATAGGAAACGCACGGACGAACGTTAGCGTAGAGACCCAGCGTCTTTCGCACCGTGACGTTCAGGCTCTTGAAGCCACCGCCTTGGGGCGTGGTGATGGGCGCCTTCAGAAAAACTTTGGTGCGCCGCAGTGAATCCCAGGAACTTGGCTCGATGCCGGAAGAGTTGCCGGCCAGATAAACTTTCTCGCCGATGTCTATCGTTTCTATCTCCAGGTTTGCACCCGCTTCTTTGAGAATGTGCAGAGTAGCGGCCATGATCTCCGGCCCGATGCCGTCGCCGTGGGCGACTGTGATGGGAACAGAATTAGACATGCAGGAAGACCTTTCGCGAACTCAGTGAATTTGAAGTTAAGCAATATATTCCAAGGTATGCAGCGCAAGCAATCGGGCAACGCGGAGTGCCCTACCGGATCGGCAAGTCTTTGCAGTGATTCAACTTGCCCTTTGCCCGGGCGGCCACGTTCGCCGCCTAAGACTGGCCAACGTAACTCAACGAGAACTTGAACTTCCAGCACTGGCTGAGGCATACTTTGACCCGTTATTTCCTGCTCTCGCGCATCAGTGGTGACTGCGCCTGTCCGTGTTCGTGAAGCGACCCGCGTTCGGCTGAGGAGAGAGTTAGGCAGTTGTTAACTTGTTGGAAGCTGCTCCTGTAGTTTAAGGGCACCGGGCTCGGTTCGCGTTCGCCTGAAGAGGTCAAGTAACTCCCCACTTGAGTCTTGGGACTTAATTCCCGCCCGCGCTTCATCTATTCAGAAGGACAGAAAAAGAAATGGGTACCAAACTTTATGTGGGAAACCTCTCGTTCCGCACAACGAGCGAGGAACTGCGCGAGGCATTTGCCGCGGCAGGAACGGTAGAGTCTGCGACAGTTATCGAAGATCGTGATTCGGGACGCTCACGCGGGTTCGCTTTTGTCGAAATGGCAACTGCCGAAGAGGCAGCGGCGGCTATCGAACAGTTTAATGGCAAGGACTTTGGGGGTCGCAATTTGACGGTCAACGAAGCCAAGCCACGAACTGATCGTGGTGGTGGCGGCGGCGGTCGCGGCGGTTATGGCGGCGGCGGTGGGCGTGGTGGCTACGGCGGCGGCGGAGATCGCGGCGACCGTGGCGGCGGCGGCTACGATCGCGAGCCCCGCTGGTAATTGAACCGACCGCGGACCGATGACGGTCGACCGCCATGCTTTTGCATCAACGGTCGTCCGTCAGCGGTCGCCGGTCTTTTTATTTCCGGGCTGCCGGCGTTAGCTTCAGCTTGATGCGTTCTCCGGCCCGCATTAATTCCACTTCATATTCCTGACCGGCCTTCATTTCTCCGAGCGCGTACGTGTAGTCATAGACGTTATGCACGTCGCGTCCAGCCAGCTTCACAATCTTGTCGCCAGCTTTAATGCCGGCTTTTGCCGCTGGTGAATCATCGCGCACACCATCAAGCAGCAATCCGTCGCTCGAATCGGCGTAGTTTGGAATCGTGCCGAGGTAGACGCGGAACCCGGTTGAACGTCCAGTCGATTCGCTCTTGGCGACGGCATACGTCGGGCGTTTCTCGCTAGCGGCAACGTCCGTGACGATTCGAGCGACCATGCCAACTATGAGAGCTTCGCCGTCGTAATTGATCTTGTCGGCTGTGTCGGAAGGTTTGTGATAGTCCTCGTGCGTGCCCGTCCAAAAGAACAATACGGGAATTTGTTTGGCATAAAACGACGAGTGATCGCTGGGGCCGAAACCGTCTTCGTTGAGCGTCAAAACAAACTGAGGTTTCTTGTCAGTGTCGGTCCGCGGTGGGGCGGCATTCATGACCGCAGCGACGGCACTAGCAGACGGTGATCCGAGAGTCCCTAGTACGTAAGGCGTGAAGCCGAGGTTTGTCTTCTCCACTAACGAGCGCCATTCCGGCGCCGTGCCCACGCCACCGACGATCAGCTTGTTGTCTTTCATCCGCCCAATCATGTCCATATTGATCATCGCGACAGTATTGGCTAGCGGCAGAATGGGGTGATTGACGTAGTAGTTTGAACCAAGCAGTCCTTCTTCTTCACCACTGAAAGCAATAAACACGAGCGTTCGTTTTGGTCGCGGGAGTTGCGCGGCAAATATGCGCGCGAGTTCGAGCATGCCGGCTGTGCCTGACGCGTTGTCGTCTGCGCCGTGATGAATCTCGCCTTCCCTGGGCGCCAGACTGCCTTCACCACCGTGACCAAGATGATCGTAGTGGGCGCCAATTACGATCACTTCTTTTTTGAGAACCGGATCAGAGCCGTCGAGAATGCCGACGACGTTCGCGGAGGGAACTTCCTTGCGATTGACTTCCGTTGCCAGGTTGATGGTGTGGTTTGCATATATGCTTCGCAACATTCGCGCCGGCGGGCCTGAAAACGCACTTAGGTTGTTCCAGGTTTTTTCCTGTTCCGCTACTGTTCGGCTGTCTGCGACTTCGTAATACTCAGTTAGCTTCCCCAGGCCGAGAAGCTTTTCTGCCAATTGCCTGGAAATCAGTACAACGGGTATCGCGGCTTCGCCCCTGTTATCGTACGAGAGACGCGCCTGAGAATCGTCAGCAAGTTTCTCTTCTTTGGTAATGACTAGAAGTGCGCGTACACCAGCGGCTGCGGCAGCAGCGACTTTGAATCGAAGCTCCCCGGCCCTCGCAAACTGACCGTGCGGATTGTCTCCATCAGGCGTTCCCGCAAAGACTACGGCGATATTGTCCTTCGCGTGCGCTGTGGCGTAATCGTCGTAGTTCAGTTCACCGGAAGTTATTCCATATCCGGCGAAGGCCAGGTTAGCGTCGCGAATTTCGCCGTTGCTTGAAAGACCCAGTGGCAGCCAATCCTGACCCAGCCGAAAAGTTTCAGGCGATATCGTCTTGAAGGACCCCTGCGTCTCTCCAGGAGTGTTGCCGGAGACGTGATTCAAAATCAGAGAGTTATTTTTGCCAAGTTCGACACCCGCCACGTAAGGAAACTTCTGCAAGTAGCGATTGGGCGAGTTAGCTTCGAGAATCGACATGCCCGCCGTGTCGTAACCAATGCTGCGCCGCAAGCCGTATCCGGAAAATTCCTTAGCGATGTAAGCCGCGGCCTCGTTGGCCCCGGCGCTTCCGGTTCGTCGTCCTTCAAGTTTGTCTGACGCGAGATATTCAATGTGTGCGCGGAGTCGCGCGACGCTCGGAATGTTGTCCGGGTCTGGCTGCTGCGCCAGCGCGCAAATAGCAAACGTTACGACGAGCAGATATGGCAACAGCCGAATATGAAACCTCATTTGCCTCTAAGCCTCCGGTGAAATCAAAACAAATTCGTTAGATAAACTTGGATGCGACAAAAGCAGTTGTTTAAGTTGAGCATTCAACGAGCCTGCGAAGCTGGCGGAAGCATAAAGCCCAGGGTGGAGCGAAGTAGAACCCTGGGTCAAGAAATAGAAGTCTTTTCGGAGCCCGTGTGAACGGGCGACAGAATTATGCTCGACCAGACATGCTGTCGCTTAATCAACCCAATCGGCAATGAACACATTCGTGTTGCCCTGTGTTTTGGCATGGCGATTTGAGGCGAACACTAACTTTTTCCCGTCCGGCGAAAACATCGGGAAACCGTCGAACGTGTCGTTGAATGTGATGCGTTCGAGCCCGCTGCCGTCTACGTTGATCTGGTAAAGATCAAAGTTGCGGCCTTTGGGATCGTCCATGTTGGACGCGAAAATAACTCGCTTACCATCGGGGAAGAAGTAAGGAGCAAAGTTGGCCTTGCCGTTGTGAGTCACTTGCCGCTTGTTTGAACCGTCAGCCTTCATCACCCAGATTTCCAAAGTGGTTGGCCGGATCCGGTTCTGCTTTAGTAGCGCGATGTAGTCCTGCTTGTCCTTTTCGGTTTCCGGATGGTGCGCCCGATAAACGATTTGTTTGCCGTCGTAGGACCAAAAAGGCCCGCCGTCATAACCAACTTCATTAGTTAAGCGGCGCACGTGACGTCCATTCCCATCCATCGTGTAAATGTCGAGATCGCCATCACGCATCGACGTAAAAACGAGCCGGCCGTCACGCGAGATAGTTGTCTCGGCGTCGTAGCCCGGCGAGTTTGTTAGTTGCTTGAGGTCTGAGCCATCGGGCCGTGCGGTGAAGATGTCGAACGAAGGATAGACTGCCCAAACGTATCCCTGCGAGAAATCCGGTGGGGTGGGACACTCCTTTGCGCCCAGGTGCGTTGATGAGTAAAGCACGCGACGTCCGTTCGGAAAGAAGTAAGAACAAGTGGTTCGTCCATCTCCGGTGGAGATCATTTGAGTATCTCCACCATCAATATTCATCGTGTAGATCTGATCACATTTGCGTCCGTCGCGGCTTGATTGAAATATGAGTTTTTTACCGTCGGCGGAGAAATAGGCTTCAGCGTTCTCACCACCGAAAGTTAGCTGCTTGATGTTCTTGAGATGCGCCTCGCCAGGGACGGCGAGGTCATCGTTGGTTCCCGGCGGAGTGGAAATGGACCGCTCCTCATGCGTGGCAAACACCGCGAAGAAAAGTGTGGCCATTAATAGCGCGAAAGTAAGTTTCACTATTTAAGATCCTTGATGTGGGCTTGCCCCCGCAATTTGTTGACCCATTGGTCACAACTAGATTCCCAGCGCATCGGCAACCAGTTTCGCCTGCTCAGCCAGGTGAATCGCGTACGACCCTGTCGCGGGACTCGCCGAAGCAACGCGTCCCACATAAACAGGACGCTCAGAATCCGGCAACAGCTCTTCGAGTCGCGGCTCAACGAAAGTCCAACCACCCATGTTGCGCGGCTCTTCCTGTGCCCAGATAACCTGTTTCGCTCCCGCATATTTCGTCAGCAGTTCCTTCAAGCGCACACCTGGGAACGGATAAAACTGTTCCAGTCGCACGATAGCAACATTGGCGCGGGCTGCCTTTTTTCGCGCCTCAACCAGATCGTAGTAAACCTTGCCGCTGCAAAAAACGATGCGGTCAACGGTTTCAGTCTGCGCCTCAGCATCATCAATCACGGGAAGAAAGCCACCGGAACTCAAATCGTGGATCGTCGAAGTAGCCGCCGGTAGACGCAGCAAACTTTTCGGCGTGATTACTACCAGCGGGCGCTCCAGTCCGGGTTGGAGTTGGCGGCGGAGCAGGTGGAAATATTGCGCGGGCGTCGTCGGATTGGAAACTGTCAAATTGTTCTCGGCGCAGAGTTGCAAAAAGCGTTCGAGTCGCGCGCTGGAATGTTCCGGGCCCTGGCCCTCATATCCGTGCGGCAATAGCAGAGTTAACCGTGAAGTTTGTCGCCATTTGTCTTCCGAGGCGGCAATGTATTGATCGATGATTGTCTGCGCGCCGTTTACAAAATCGCCAAACTGCGCTTCCCACAATATCAATGCTTCACGCGCGACAACTGAATAGCCGTACTCGAAACCGAGCACGCCTTCTTCCGACAGCGAACTGTCGAAAACTTCAAAACGTGCTTCCGGGTTCGTGTCGGATCGCAACTCGGAGAGTGGCGTCCACGACTTGCCCGTTTGCGTGTCGTAAAGCACGGCGTGACGCTGACTGAAAGTCCCACGGCCTGAATCCTGGCCACTAAGTCGAACACGTTTGCCATCGAGCACCAGAGAACCAAGAGCGATTGCTTCGGCAAACGCCCAATCGATCGGCAATTCGCCGGAACCCATTTTTGCGCGACGCGCCAGCTGGCCAACCATCTTCGGGTTAACGTTGAACCCGTCGGGCACTACGGCAATCTTGTTGCCAAGGGCGGCAATCGTTTCCGCGGCCACCGGAGTTTCAATTAGTTCAGAGCCGTCTTTGTCTTCGGTGACGATGATCTCCGCCGGCGAATCTTTCTTGGGCGCAATTTTCTGTGCGCGCGAACGCGCGTCGTCGTAACGGCGAATTCGCTCGGCAATCAATTCCGCGAGTTCGGCCTCGGTGATCACGCCTTCCTTAATTAACTTTTGCGCATAGACGGTGCGCACGCCCGGATGGGCTTTGACGCGCGCGTACATCAGAGGCTGCGTGTAACTGGGTTCGTCAGTTTCGTTGTGGCCGAGTTTCCGAAAGCCGACCAGATCCAGCACCACGTCTTTGTTGAATTCCTGCCGGTACTCGAGCGCAATTTGCAACGCGCGATACGCTGCTTCAGGGTCATCGCCATTGATGTGAAAGATCGGCAACTGAGTCATGCGGGCGACGTCAGTTGAGTAAATCGTTGAGCGACCAGCTTCGGGCGAAGTGGTGAAGCCGATCTGATTGTTGATGATGATGTGAATCGTGCCGCCCGTGCTGTAGCCGCGCAGGCTTGCCAGGTTGAGCGTTTCCATCACAACGCCTTGTCCCGCAAACGCCGCGTCGCCGTGCAGCAATACCGGTAAGGCAAGATCGATCACTGCTTCACGATCCAGACCGGCGCGATGGTTCAAGTCGTCTTGTTTCGCGCGCACCATTCCTTCAACGACCGGATCGACAGCCTCGAGGTGACTCGGATTTGGCGACAACGACAACCGCACAGTTTTGCCGTCCGCCGTTTCACGCTCGCCCTCGGCGCCCTGGTGATACTTCACATCACCTTCGTCAGCCGGGAACGATGGGTGCACCGAACCTTCGAACGAAGCAAAAATGCGTTCACAGAAATGACCAATCACGTTGGCGAGCACGTTGATACGGCCACGATGCGCCATCCCCAGGGTGATATCAGTGACACCTCTGGCCGCTGCACCGGCGATTAACTGGTCGAGCAGCGGAATGATTGTCTCGCAACCTTCCAGGGAGAATCGCTTTTGCCCGAGATATTTCGTGTGCAGAAAACGCTCAAACTGTTCCGCTGAAATTAGTTTCCACAGTAACTGCTTTTTGACTTCGACCGGCACCGGTTCGGGATTAACAAACTGCTTACGAATCTGCTCACGAATCCAAACTTTTTCGTCCTTGCTTTGAATGTGGCGATACTCGATGCCAACTTTGCCGCAGTAGGCGCGCTGAAGAATGTCGAGGATCTCGCGTAGCGGCGCGATGTCGGTGCCGGCGAGTCCGCCGGTGATGAACTCGCGATCCAGGTCCCAGATAGTCAGCCCGTAGTTTTCAATATCAAGTTCCTGATGATAGAGCACCGGCATTGCGTGCAGCGGATCGATGTCTGCGATCAAATGCCCGCGCACGCGGTAAGCATTGATCAGCTCCATCACGTGCGCTTCTTTGGTGGCTTGCTCGTGCGCTTTGTCGCCGGCGATAAACGCTGGATTGCGATCGATATTCCAACGGAAAGGCACATGCGCAATCCCGAGATCGGCGAAAGCATCGTCGTAGAACTTGTCCTTGCCGATCAACAACTCGTGCACTCGCGCGAGGAAGGCGCCTGACTCAGCGCCCTGAACAATGCGGTGATCGTAGGTGCTGCTGATCGTGATCGCTTTGCTGATGCCGAGCTGCGACAGGGTCGCCGGCGCCATTGCCTGATACTCGGCCGGATACTCAATCGCGCCGGTGGCGATAATCAATGATTGGCCCGCCATCAAACGCGGAGTAGACGCGACGGTGCCGATAGTTCCGGGATTCGTGAGCGAGATGGTCGTTCCTTGAAAGTCGTCGATCTGCAGTTTGCCTTCGCGGGCGCGTTTGATCACGTCGTCGTAAGCCTGGAGAAACTGAGAGAACCGCAGCTTGTTCGCGTTCTTGATGTTGGGGACGAGCAGCGTGCGCGTGCCGTCTTTCTTCGTCAGATCGATTGCGACGCCGAGGTTAACTGCAGCGCGAGTAACACGTACTGGATTGCCGTCGGCGACAGCGAAGCCATCATTGAGTTGCGGAAACGCATCGAGCGCGCGAATCAGTGCCCAGGCGATCACATGCGTGTACGAAGCTTTGCCGCGATCGTTCTCCTGCAGATGTTTGTTGATGAGGCGGCGGTTCTCGTCGAGCAGTTTTACCGGGATGCGTCGCTGCGAAGTCGCGGTCGGCACGGATAAACTCGCTTCCATGTTCTCGACGATCTTGAGGGCCGCACCGCGAATGGGAACCGCGTCTTGTAAAGAAGCAGGAGCAGGAGCAGGAGTGCGTTTCGCTGCCGGACTTGCGCCTCGCGTTTCATTTTTAGCTGGCGCTGCCGCCTCGGCCGTTGTAGTTGGGCCCCCGTTTTCTGCTACCCGGACGTCCTGAGCCGGTGCGACGCTTACGTTAGCGCCGTCGCCTAAGAGTTCTGCAAAATAGGCGCGCCATGACTCGTCAACCAACTCCGGATTGCTGCGAAAACGGCTTAACAAACCTTCGACGTAAGTAGCGTTCGCGCCAAAGTTTTCGGCGATAACTTCAGATAAATCAGTTCTCACTGGCTGACTCAACCTTCACCTCTTTCAGCGATTAACACGATGGAGATCGGAACCCTGCTGGCGTGGCTTTTAGCCATAGATTAGCACCTTCGCGAGCGGTTTGCATCCGGTGGTTCCTGTCGCTCGAGCTATCAAAAGACACTAACTTGTCCCTGCTTCTGCTGTCTCATTTACACCGTGCCTTGAGCCCGGTGACTGTACAAACTCATAACAAACAGAAACCGTTTCGGTTCAGATAAAATGCAATGAGGCCTAACGCCGGGCTAAAGCCACGGGGTGAATCAGAACTTCAAATTCGCCTCACCCAAGTGCTATCTTAGGCGCTCACTTCAAGTCAGCCACACATCGACTATGAAAAATGAAAATGGTTTCACTCAATGCACGCGAGCCGTCGTCTGCGGACTGCTCTTCCTGGTCTTAACCGGCGTATCCTTTTCACCGGTAGCCGTCAACGCGGCAGACGCATCGCCGACAGTTCTCATTCTGGTCAGACACGCTGAGAAGAAAGTAGTGCCGCCGGAGAACAAGGATCCGGATATTAGTCCGGCAGGCCAGGCACGCGCTGAGGAATTGGCGCACATGTTCAGCGACTCAAAGATCGGCGCCATCTATGCCACGCAGTACAAGCGCACACAGCAGACGGTGAAACCGCTGGCTGACAAACTCGGCCTCACTGTCACGCAGATCGAGGCCAAGCAAACGCCGGAATTGGTGAAACAGATTCGCGCTAAAAACATGGGGCAAGTGGTCTTCATCGCCGGACACAACAACACGGTTCCGGAGATCATTGCCGCGATGGGCGGACCGCAGTTGCCAATTATTCCAGAAACTGAATACGACAACCTCTTCATCTTGACGGTGCCAGGCAACGGCAAAGCAGTTTTGCTGACCATGAAATATGGCAGCTCGCAGACGCCGCTCGGCAATGAGGGAATGAGCAAGCCGTAATAGGAGTGGGCAGTGGGCAGTGGACAGCGACAACTGCGGTGACCTGTCACCGCTTTGGCCGGCTGCGACCGGTTGCAGCCTTGTCGGAAGCGGTAGGCTTCAATATCTAAAACGGAAGGCCGTGATGAAAAAGTCTGAATCGAACAAAAACTCACAACCTCAACCTAAAGTTAACTCAGTCACTCGCCGCACTTTCGTCAAGTTTGTTCCGGCAATCGGCGCGGCGGCGCTGGCAGCGCCCAACCTGAACATCGCGGCACTGGCGCAAAGTCCAACGCCAACTCCAAGTCCGTCACCAACCCCTGCACCTTTGCGCGTAACCAAAGAAATGCTGCACGAGGCCGAAAAGCTGATCGGCATTGAACTGACTGACGCTCAGGAAATCATGGCGCTGGCGAACGTGAGCACGAACCTCGATCGCTACGACGCCTTGCGGAAAGTCGACGTGCCGCTTGATACCGAGCCGGCAACGCTTTTTCACCCGGCCCTTCCGGGAAAGAACTTCTACCCCAAGCCGATCAAATTCAAACTCAGCAAAGCGGAACCGGTTGCGTTTACGGCGATCGAAGATCTTGCTTTCGCGACGCTCACGCAGCTGGCTGAACTAGTGCGCACGCGAAAAGTTTCTCCAGTTGAGTTGACCAGGATGTACCTCGCCCGTTTGAAGAAATACGGGCCGAAACTCAATTGCGTCGTGACGCTGACTGAAGAGCTGGCACTTGCGCAGGCGTCGCAAGCAGAGAGTGAAATCAAGAAAGGGAAGTATCGCGGACCGCTGCATGGCATTCCCTGGGGCGCGAAAGATTTGTTTGCGACTAAGGGAATCAAAACTACCTGGGGCGCCGAGCCGTTTCGCGATCAAGTCATCGACTACGACGCAACTGTCGTCGAACGTTTGCGCGAGGCGGGCGCGGTCCTAGTGGCGAAGCTATCGATGGGCGCGCTCGCGCAGGGCGGACGCTGGTTCGCAGGCGTGACCAGAAATCCGTGGCAGGTTGAAGAAGACCGCGTCGGTTCGAGTGGTTCGTCGGCAGGTCCGGCGTCGGCTACGTCTGCGGGGTTGGTAGGATTTTCAATCGGAACGGAAACGCTTGGTTCGATCATGTCGCCGTCTTCGCGTTGCGGCGTGGCTGGTCTGCGTCCGACCTATGGACGCGTCAGTCGCTATGGTGCGATGGGACTCAGTTGGACGATGGACAAGATTGGGCCAATCTGCCGCGGCGTCGAAGATTGCGCCGCTGCTCTAAACGGAATTTACGGACCTGACGAGCGTGACTTAACTGTTGGCGTGGCTTCGTTCAACTGGGATCCAACGCGGGCGTTATCGAGAATGCGGATTGGTTATGTGAAAACTGAATTTGATCAGCAGAGCGATCCGGAGCGGAAGACGATTTACCAGCAAGCGCTTGACGCATTGAAGGCGGCCGGCGCAAACCTGCAGCCGGTTGAGTTGCCCAAGTTTTCAGTGACGGCATTGCGAATTATCCTGGTGGCTGAGGCGGCGACTGCCTTCGACGACATCACCCGCGATGGACGAGTCAATCAACTATCAGGTCAGGAGGCTTTTGATTGGCCGAACACATTTCGCAGTTCGCGGTTCATTCCCGCGGTTGAGTACATCAGAGCGCAACGCGCGCGACGGCTGTTGATGCAGGAGATGGATGCCCTCATGTCCAAGTGGGACGTCTTTGTCACGCCGGCGCCGGGAAGTTTGAGTTTGCTGATTACCAACCTCACCGGACATCCAGCTGCTTGTGTACCGTGTGGATTTCAGAAAGGCTTGCCGATGTCGATCATGTTCACCGGTGGGCTTTACGACGAGGGCGCGCCGTTGCGCGTGGCACTGGCCTACGAACGCGCGACGCAATGGCATACGATGCATCCGAAAATGGATTGGGGGTGAAGGTCAAAGCGAGGCTTCTTATTAGCACCGGGCTTTAGCCCGGTGTGATCAGAGCGGCGGGCATGTGAAACCGTTTGAACGGCGTTAACATACTTGACGCATCAGACCCTTATGGGTTCGTGAATTGTTTAGCCGCATGGGTTCGTGAATTGTTTAGCCGCGAAGCGGCGCAAAGAGGGTAGCCAGACGTGAAACGTCTGGAAGGATGATTAATAATCTTTAAT
>DATIPD010000019.1:0-27735 GCA_035472495.1 Pyrinomonadaceae bacterium
CTTGCTGTTAAGAGGAGTGGAGCGGAAGGACATTGAGCGCGGACAGGTAATCTCGAAGCCAGGCTCGATCACGCCGCACACGAAGTTCAAGGCCGAAGCGTATGTGTTGACGAAGGAAGAAGGCGGACGACACACACCGTTTTTCACGGGTTACCGGCCGCAGTTTTACTTCCGTACGACAGACGTGACCGGGGTAGCGCATTTGCCGGAGGGCGTGGAGATGGTGATGCCGGGCGATAACATTGCGATGGAGATCGAGTTGATCGCGCCAATCGCCATGGAGAAGGGACTGCGCTTCGCAATTCGCGAAGGCGGCCGCACGGTCGGAGCCGGCACGGTTTCGGAAGTGGTGGAATAAGAAAATTTGAGCTTTGTATTTTGATGTCTTTGCTCACGTGAGCCAGACATCGACGTCATACAAGCAAAGTACAAAGAACCAAGTACAAAGAACTTAAGTACAAAGATCAGGAAGTAGCGAAATGCCACGCGATAATATTGTTCTTCAGTGTAGTGAATGCAAGAGTCGCAATTACGTGACGACCAAGAATAAGAAGACCACGCCTGACCGGCTTGAGTTCAGCAAGTTCTGTCGCCGTTGCCGCAAACACACTGATCATAAGGAAACGAAGTAGCATTTCCGATTGCCAATTGCCGATTGCAGATTTGAGTGGGCAGGGACTAAATCGGCAATCGCAAATCGGCAATCGACAATGCCCGAAGGGGTATAGTGTCAACGGTTAGCACGTCGGTCTCCAAAACCGAAAGTCCGGGTTCGAATCCTGGTACCCCTGCCAGTCTAAAGAGAGTCAATCGTTAGGTCGTTAAGCATGGCTGATTTAGAGAACACCGAAGGATCGTTGCCGGCCCCACGCGCCAGCCGTTTTGGCGAAGGCGTGGAGGGACGTGGCGCACGCAAAGAGCGCGGCCTGAGCGGGCCGCGTACCAGCGCGTTGGGTCGCATGGGCCAGTTTCTGCGCGACGTACGCGCGGAGATGAAGCGTGTCTCGTGGCCGACGGTGACTGAAGTTAAGAACACGACGATTATCACGCTCGTGGCGGTCATCTTTTTCGCAGTTTACCTGTTTGCGATCGATCGCCTGTGGGCGTTTTTGCTTTTGCAGCTTAGCCACCTGCTCAACTGGTTAACGGGTTCAAGCTAGACGTGGAAAGCACAGTAATGCAGCACTGGTTCATACTTCATACATATTCCGGCCATGAAAAAAAGGTGCGCGACAGCCTGGAGGCGCGCATCCGTGATATGGATTTGCAGGATCAGATCACTAAGGTGCTGGTGCCGACGGAAACAGTCGTGGAGATGCGCGGCAACAAGCGCATTGAATCGTCAAGAATGTTCTATCCGGGCTATGTCCTGGTGCAGCTCGAATGTGACGAGCGCGGGCACATTCCCGATCAGGTGTTTCATCTGATCAAGTCGACTCCGAAAGTTACCGGCTTTGTGGGCGGACACAATCCCACGCCGCTGACGCCGCAGGAAGTCGATCAGATCGTTAACCAGCAGGCGGAAGCCGCTGAGAAGCCGAAGCCGAAGTTTTCTTATGCGGCGGGTGAGACGGTTCGTATTAAGTCAGGGCCGTTCCAGAGCTTTACCGGCAAGGTTGAAGAAGTTAATGAAGACAAGTCGACGTTGAAGGTGACCGTTACGATTTTCGGGCGGTCAACGCCGGTGGAATTGAACTTTCTGGACGTCGAAAAAGTGACTTTTGCGGAAGAAGAATAGCGATATTGCCGATTTGCGATTGCCGAATGCCGATTGAAAAGGCATTTGCAGTGGGCGGTTAAATCGGAAATTAGCAATCGGAAATCGGAAATAACAAGATGGCAAAGAAAATTACAGGCTACATAAAACTTCAGGTTCCGGCGGGAAAAGCTAATCCCGCTCCGCCGATTGGTCCGGCCCTCGGTCAGCACGGCGTGAACATCATGGAATTCTGTAAGGCGTTCAACGCCAAGACCGCGCAGATGGATCCTGATTTAAAGGTCCCGGTGGTCATCACGGTTTATGCCGATCGATCTTTTACTTTTGAAACAAAGACGCCGCCGGCCGCCGACTTGTTGAAGAAAGCGGCGGGCATCGCGAAAGGTTCTGGTAAGCCGAATCGTGAAAAGGTCGGCGCGATTTCAAAAGCGAAAATCGAAGAGATTGCCAAGCTCAAGTTGCAGGACTTGAATACGACAAGTTTGGAGTCGGCCATTAAAACCATCTCGGGCACGGCCCGTCAGATGGGGCTGACCATAGAATAGATTTCCGATTCGCGAGGCTGGTTTTTGATGGCCCGCTAACGGAACTTGAGAGGGAGGGATTGAGTGTCAAGCCGAAAGCCAATTGGCAATTCGGCAACTGACAATCGGAAATCCCGTTTGCACCTCAGGAGTAGTGAATGAAGAAGCACGGAAAGAAGTACAACGCTGCGGCCGAGAAGATCGAAGAAGGTCGCAAGTACACCCTCGATGAAGCGGTCGCAAAACTCAAAGAGATTGCTTTTGCTAAGTTTGACGAAACAGTTGAACTGACTGTTTGGTTAGGGGTTGACCCACGTAAGGCTGACCAATTGGTGCGCGGCACCATCGTTCTTCCTCACGGTCTCGGTAAATCAAAATCTGTGGTCGTTATCGCCCAGGGCGACAAAATCAAAGAGGCTGAAGAAGCCGGTGCGGATTTTGTCGGCGGCGAAGATATCGTCGAGAAAATCAAGGGCGGCTGGCTTGATTTCGATGCCGTAGTTTCCACTCCCGACATGATGCGTTTGGTCGGCGGACTCGGCAAGGTGCTCGGCCCACGCGGCCTGATGCCCAACCCGAAGACGGGAACAGTGACCTTCGACGTCAAGACCGCAGTCAAGGAGACCAAGGCCGGTAAGGTGGAATATCGCGTCGACAAAACCGGGGTAATTCACGTTGCCGTCGGAAAAGTTTCATTTGAGGCCGACAAACTCAGCGACAACGCGCGCATGTTGTTGGAGGCTGTCGTGAAGGCCAAGCCGTCGACCGCCAAGGGCAAATACGTTAAGAAGGTAAACCTGGCGGCGACTATGAGTCCGGGCGTGTTGCTTGACGAAGCGGCCTACGCGAAATAAGTGAGGAGCTACAAACATGAAAAGCAAGGCGCAAAAACAAAAAGATTTGGAAGCTCTTACCGAGCAGTTTAAGGCCGCCAAAGCGGCGATGCTGGTTGGATTTCAGGGCATGACCGTTGCCAAAGATCAGGAATTGCGCAACCAATTGCGTGAGGCCGGCGTGAGCTACGGAGTGGTGAAAAACACCCTGGCGCGAAAAGCAGCAGAGGGAACTGAACTGGAAAAAGCTGCCGATCAGTTTAAAGGTGTAACGGCAGTCGCGTTGACCAGCTCGGATGCCGTTGGTCTTTCAAAAGCTATCAGCAAGTTCACTAAAGCGAACCCGGATATCTTCAAGTTTAAAGTTGGTATCGTTGAGGGCAGCGTTGTCGCGCTGAAGGATGTGGAAGCAATTGCCAGTCTGCCGTCTAAGGAAGAACTGATCTCGAAGGTCATGTTCCTGCTTAACGCTCAGGCGCAGCGACTTGCCACCGTAATTTCAGCGGTGCCGCGTAACTTGGCGATCGTAGTCAAACAAGTTAGTGAGCAGAAGGGCGAGCAAGCCGCCTAGAGAATTTGAGATTGAGGATGGCGGATTGCGGAATGCCAAAAACAAACCGCAAATCTGCAATCCGAAATCTGCAATCGGAGTCGGTGGGCCAGACGCGAAAAACGAGCGCAGCGATAGTCAGATCGCAATTAGGCGCTTCGGACCTTTTCCCAGTTGCGATGCAGCAAACGAAGAAAGAGTCCCGTGGGTTCTCCTGCTGCGAAACAAACAACAGCAACAAAAGAACCCTTTTAGGAGGATGAGGTAAATCATGGCACTTTCAAATCAAGAAATCGTTGATGCTCTGAAGGAGAAAAGCCTTCTGGAAACTTCGGAGCTGGTTAAAATGATCGAAGAAGCGTTTGGCGTTTCGGCAGCTGCTGCGGCAGTAGCGGCCGCTCCCGCAGCTGCGGGTGGTGGTGGCGAAGCGGCGCCGGCTGAAGAGAAGACGGAATTCGACGTGGTCCTGCAGGCAATTGGCGGCAACAAGATCAATGTGATCAAAGTTGTTCGCGAGGTGACTGCACTGGGACTCAAGGAAGCAAAAGATCTCGTCGAAGCAGCTCCGAAGCCGGTGAAGGAAGGCGTCTCGAAAGAAGAGGCCGAAACCATTCGCCAAAAGCTCGCCGATGCGGGCGCGACCGTCGAAGTGAAGTAGGCAGTCTAGAGTCGCCAGTCTGGAGTCGTCAGTCCGTTAGCGCTGACTTGCGACTCTCGACTGGTGACTGTCAACTGTCGTCGTGGCTTGACACTCGTACGCTTGGTGGTTAAGTTAAGAGAGTATTGAGGCGCTGGCGGTATTCCGAACAAATTCGACTAAAAGCAAGCCGCTTTTCTGAATAAAAGCGGTCAGGGCATTTTGCGCTCTGACCGCGCCTTTGCGTCTTTGGACATTTCCGATCGGCGATTGCCGACTGCCGACGTGCTCGGCGGTGGCAGGTAAATCGAAAATTGGAAATTGAAACTCGGCAATCATAAGGAACCTCTCATGCAAGGAAATCTTCTTCAGTCAGCAAATACAGGATTGGGACGACGAACAAGTCAGGCGCCGGAACGCGTCGACTTTTCGAAGATCTCCACCGCGGTGCGCATTCCCAACCTGATTGAGATTCAGCGGGAGTCGTACAACCGTTTTCTTCAGATGGATTTCCTGCCGGAAGAACGCGAGAACACGGGACTGCAGGCTGTCTTTCAGTCAGTTTTCCCGATCTCCGATTTTCGCGGCACGGCCACCCTGGATTTCGTCGAGTATCAAATCGGTAACTGGCAGTGTAAATGCGGACGCCTCGAAGGCTTGAATTATTTGCGCGCCAACTGCAAACACTGCGGCTCGACAATTAAGGTGAATCCGCTCGCAGCTGGTGAGACGCTTTGTCATAAGTGCGGCACCTTCAATTCCGTCCGTCCACAACTCTGCGAGAACTGCGGCGAACCTGTTGGCCTGAAGCACAAGCATGATCAGCAGGAGTGTCAGGAGCGCGGCATGAGCTACAGCGTTCCGCTCAAAGTGAAAATTCGGTTAACCGTTTTCGATAAGGACCCGGAAACCGAAGCGCTCTCGATTCGCGATATTAAAGAGGAAGAAGTTTTCTTTGGCGAGATTCCGTTGATGACCGACAACGGTACCTTCATCATCAATGGAACTGAACGTGTAATCGTTTCTCAGTTGCACCGTTCACCGGGCGTCTTCTTCAAACGCGGCGCCATCTACATTGCCAAAATCATTCCTTACCGCGGCTCCTGGGTTGAATTTGAGTACGACCAGAAGAACCTGCTTTACGTCCGCGTGGGCAAGCGCAAGTTCCTGGCATCGATTTTCCTTCGGGCGCTGGGTCTCTGGTTTGGTGTCGAACCAGACGGGCGCTTAGCGAAGAGCGATTCGGCATTGGAAGAGCGTGTGAAGAACGCGTCGTTCGCAGATGAAGACATGCTGCGGGCGCTTTACGTTACTGACGAGATCAGAATTGAAGACAAACGGCTGATGCTGCAGGTGCCGAAACAAGGGCCGACGAGCCTGGTGGGCATGAAGGTCGACTTCGATATCAAGGGCAGTGGTCCG
Source organism: Pyrinomonadaceae bacterium (assembly GCA_035472495.1). Taxonomy (GTDB): domain Bacteria; phylum Acidobacteriota; class Blastocatellia; order Pyrinomonadales; family Pyrinomonadaceae; genus PSRF01. The sequence continues at coordinate 5,684 of DATIPD010000019.1, forward strand.
GATCCAATCGTCCGCGCCGGTAAGAAAGTTACTGCGTCAGCGCTGGAAGGGCTGCGCAAGAAAAACTTCGAAGAGGTTGAGATCGAAAGTTCGCAGTTCGAAGGGGCCTACGCTGTTTCCGACATCGTTAACACGGAAAGCGGCGAAGTGATTCTGGAAGCTAACAACGAGATCACGCCGGCGAAGCTTCAGGAAATGATCGAAGGAAATATCGAGAGCTTCTCGGTGTTCTTCCCCGAGCGCGACGACATCGGTTCAATCCTTTCGCAGACGTTGAAGAAAGATGTAATCACCAAGCCCGTCGATGCCTTGTTGGAAATCTATCGCAAGATGCGACCTGGCGATCCGCCGACCGTGCAAACGGCTTACAAGTTGCTCGAAGCGATGTTCTTCGATCCGCGTAAGTTTGATTTTTCGCGTGTCGGTCGTTTGAAGTTCAACATCAAGATGAACAAACCGGAGCGCGATCGGATAGACGATCCCTTGCTCTCGGCGAAGGATTTCTACGAGGTTGTTTCTTACGTGTTGAAGATGCGTAAGAACCCCTCGGAGTATCAGGCTGACGATATCGATCACCTCGGTAATCGCCGCGTACGCGCTGTCGGTGAATTGCTGGAGAACCAGTTTCGCATCGGCCTTGAACGCATGGAACGCGCGATCAAGGAAAAGATGTCGATCCACCAGGAAATGCAGACCACCATGCCGCGCGACTTGATTAACGCTAAACCGGTCACGGCAGCGGTGCGCGAGTTTTTTGGTTCGAGTCAGTTGTCACAGTTCATGGACCAGACCAACCCGCTATCGGAAATCACGCACAAGCGGCGTCTCTCCGCACTGGGACCGGGCGGTCTTTCACGTGAGCGCGCCGGCTTTGAAGTGCGCGACGTTCACCCGACTCACTACGGACGCATCTGTCCCATTGAGACGCCTGAAGGCCCGAACATCGGTTTGATTTCCAGTCTCTCTTGTTTCGCGCGCATCAATGAGTTTGGTTTCATCGAAGCGCCGTATCGCAAGGTGACGGATGGCAGCGTGATGGAATATGTGCGCGTGCTCAACGGTGGCGACACCAAGCTGAAGCACGGTGAACATCTGCCGCTGGAAGAGGTCGACAAGATCAATAAGAAGGTGAGCGCGAACGGACGCAAGGCCGACTATGAGCCGTGGCCGTTTTACCTGACCGCCTGGGAAGAGGACAAACATGTCGTCGGTCAGGCAAACATCAAACTCGACGAAACAGGTTACATCGTCAATGACCGCAATGCCGCACGAAAGGCCGGTGAGTTCATTCTGGCCCTGCGCAAAGACATTGAATATGTTGACGTGTCGCCCAAGCAGCTGGTCTCCGTGGCCGCGTCGCTGATTCCATTTCTCGAAAACGACGACGCCAACCGCGCGTTGATGGGTTCAAACATGCAACGCCAGTCAGTGCCTTTGTTGCGCGCGGAAGCGCCTTACATCGGCACCGGCATGGAGAAGACTACGGCGCGCGATTCCGGCGCGGTAGTGGTGGCCAAACGCGACGGCGTGGTCGACTATGTCGACTCCGAACGTCTGATTATCAAAGCTGATCATAACGTTGACGGCACGATCTCTCGCGAAGTTACCGCCGACATCTACACTTTGATCAAGTTCAAGCGTTCGAACCAGAACACTTGTATCAATCAGCGCCCAATCGTTCACGTTGGCGAACGAGTCCAGAAGGGCCAGGTTATCGCTGATGGGCCGTGTACCGATCGCGGTGAGTTAGCGCTCGGTCGTAACGTGCTGGTCGCGTTCATGCCCTGGCGCGGTTACAACTTTGAAGACGCGATCCTCGTCTCCGAGCGACTGGTCAAAGAGGACTACTACACTTCGATTCACATCGAAGAGCTGGAGATCGAAGCTCGCGATACCAAGCTTGGTCCAGAAGAAATCACGCGCGACATTCCCAATGTCGGCGAGAACATGCTGCGCGACCTCGACGACAGCGGCATCATTCGCATCGGCGCCCAGGTGAAGCCTGGTTCCATCCTGGTTGGCAAAGTGACGCCGAAGGGCGAAACGCAGCTGACCGCGGAAGAAAAACTGTTGCGCGCGATCTTCGGTGAAAAGGCCGGCGACGTTAAAGACGCTTCGCTGGTTTCACCTCCGGGAATCGACGGCACCGTCGTTGATGTTCAGGTTTTCACGCGCAAGGGTCAGGAAAAAGATCAACGTTCGCTGGCGATTGAACAGGAAGAAGAAGATCGGCTGCGACGTGACCTTGAAGACGAAACGCGCATCCTGCGTGAACAGCGCGATCAGCGCATTCACGAATTGCTCGATGGGCGCAAACTTTCTGCCGACCTGACGGATCATCGCGAGGTTGTTATTCCCAAGGGCGTAACAATCACCCGGGAAATGTTGCAGGGCATTGAAGCGAAGGTCCTGCGCAAGGTGCAGATGGCGTCGTCGCGCGTAGATGTGGGCGCGGAAATCAAAGAATACGAAGACCGCACCGAACGACAAATCAAGATTTTGTCTGACATCTACGAAGAGAAGATTGCCAAGCTCCGCCAGGGAGACGAACTTGCTCCCGGCGTGATCAAGATGGTGAAAGTCTTCATCGCCATGAAGCGCAAGCTTTCAGTTGGCGACAAGATGGCGGGCCGCCATGGAAACAAAGGTGTCATTGCCCGCATCCTGCCGGAAGAAGACATGCCTTATCTGCCGGATGGAACGCCGGTTGAGATTGTTCTCAATCCGCTCGGTGTGCCGTCACGTATGAACGTCGGCCAGATTTTGGAAACACACCTTGGTTGGGCGGCGCGCGTGCTGGGTGTTCACTTTGCGACACCGGTGTTCGACGGCGCCACTGAGATTGAGATCAAGCAGAAGTTGAGTGAGGCAGGTGATCGGGCAACCGAGTTGGGTCTGCCGGAGATCATCAACGAATCAGGCAAGGCGATTCTTTACGACGGACTTTCCGGTGAGCCTTTCGAACAAAAAGTGACCGTGGGCTACATCTACATGTTGAAGCTCTCGCACCTGGTGGACGACAAGATTCACGCCCGTTCGATTGGACCGTACAGCTTGATCACCCAGCAGCCGCTGGGCGGCAAGGCGCAGTTCGGCGGACAGCGCTTTGGAGAAATGGAAGTGTGGGCGCTCGAGGCTTATGGCGCGGCGCACATCCTGCAGGAATTGCTCACCGCCAAGTCAGACGACGTCGCCGGGCGCTCGAAGATCTATGAAGCGATCGTCAAGGGCGAAGCTGATTTCGATCCGGGCCTGCCCGAGTCGTTCAACGTCCTGGTGCGCGAACTGCAGTCGCTCTGTCTGGACGTCGAGCTGATCAATAAGAAAGTGCCTGGGGCTGACGGCGATGGCACAGAAGAAGGCGTGGGCGAGGCGCTCATAACGAGCGCGGCGGAATAATAAATACCGTCCAAAGTCCAACGTCCAAAGTCCAACGTCAAAACTGACACGCGGACATTGGATTTTGGACGTTGGACCTTGGACTTCTTTCGGAGAAACGATGTTTCGATTTCAACAAGAAAAGACGCAACTGGCTCCTGACTTTGAAGCAATCAGAATTTCGCTGGCTTCGCCGGACAAAATCCGGCACTGGTCGCACGGCGAGGTGACCAAGCCGGAGACCATCAACTACCGGACGTTCAAGCCGGAACGTGATGGACTGTTTTGCGCGCGCATCTTTGGCCCGGTTGCCGACTGGGAGTGCCTCTGCGGAAAATACAAACGCATGAAGCACCGCGGCGTGATCTGCGACAAGTGCGGCGTGGAAGTGACGCAGGCAAAAGTTCGACGTGAGCGACTCGGTCACATCGATCTCGCCAGCCCGTGTTCGCACGTGTGGTTCTTCAAAGGACTGCCCTCACGCATCGGCCACTTGCTCGACATACCACTGCGCGAGTTGGAAAAGGTTCTTTATTTCGAATCCTACATCGTCATCGATCCCGGCGACGTAACCACGATCAAAGAGCGCGAGTTGCTTTCTGATGAGCGTTACCGCGAGCTGGTGCGTGATTTCCCGGCGCAGTTTGTTGCCAAGATGGGCGCCGAGGCGATCAAGGAACTGCTGTCGATGGTCAAGGTTGAGGAGCTCGCGGTTGAGCTTCGCAAGCGCATGAGGGAAGAAACGTCGCAGCAGAAAAAACTCAAGTATTCGAAGCGCTTGAAGGTGGCGACGAGTTTTCTGAAGTCAGGCAATCGTCCCGAGTGGATGATTCTGGATGTCATTCCGGTAATTCCACCTGAGTTGCGCCCGCTCGTACCACTCGATGGGGGACGCTTCGCGACTTCCGATCTTAACGATCTCTATCGACGCGTCATCAACCGCAACAACCGTTTGAAGAAACTGATGGAGTTGCGCGCGCCGGAAGTTATCGTGCGCAACGAAAAGCGCATGCTGCAGGAAGCGGTGGACGCGTTGTTCGACAACGGTCGTCGCGGTCGCGTGCTTCGCGGGGTAAACAATCGCCCGTTGAAGTCTTTGAGCGGAACGCTCAAAGGTAAGCAGGGACGTTTTCGTCAGAACCTTCTGGGCAAACGTGTCGACTACTCAGGCCGTTCGGTGATCGTAGTAGGTCCGGAGTTGAAACTCCACCAGTGCGGTTTGCCGAAAAAGATGGCGCTCGAGCTCTTCAAGCCGTTCATCTACAACCAGCTCGAGAAGCAGGGTCATGCGGCGACGATCAAGCAGGCACGAGAAATGGTGGAACGACAGGAGCCGGTAGTTTGGGACATTCTCGAAGAAGTGATTCGCGAACATCCCGTCTTACTCAACCGCGCCCCAACACTCCACCGTCTTGGCATCCAGGCGTTTGAGCCGGTGCTGGTTGAAGGCAAAGCGATCAAGATTCACCCGCTCGTCTGCACGGCGTTCAACGCTGACTTCGACGGCGATCAGATGGCCGTGCACATTCCGCTTTCGCCGGAAGCGCAAATTGAAGCAGCGGTGTTGATGCTTTCGAGCAACAACATTTTGAGTCCCGCCAGTGGACAGCCGATCGCTGTTCCGTCGCAGGACATCGTGCTGGGAATTTACTACCTGACGCGCGAGAAGCCGGGTGCAAAGGGCGAAGGCCGTGTGTTCGCATCGCTCGAAGAAGTGCTCCTGGCGCTCGACGCCAAGGAAGTAACCACGCAGACGCCAATCAAACTGCGCATCCAGGGCGACTTGATCGACCTGACGCAGGAACACGATCCGCAGGACATCCTGCGCGCTGCCGTACAGGAAGATGTTCGCCGCGTGATTGACACAACCGTTGGTCGCGTCATCTTTAACGACTCCATTCCGACAGGCTTGCCGTTCTTCAATGGCACGCTCAAGAAAAAGGGACTGCAGTCGCTGGTTAACTATTCACACATTCGTCTCGGTCACGAGATGACGGTGAAGATGCTCGACGATTTGAAGAACCTTGGTTTCCTTTACGCCACCAAGGCCGGCATTTCCATTGGCATCGACGATTTGGTTACACCAGACGCCAAGCGGCCGCTGGTTGATAAAGCCGAGAAGGATGTCATCGCGGTTGAGCAGCAGTATCTCGACGGCGTGATTACCTCTGGTGAACGCTACAACAAAGTCATCGCCGTTTGGTCTGAAGTGACTGACAAAGTCGCTAAGGAAATGTTCAAGGCGATGGATGAACGCGAGAAGTCGTCGGGCGAGTTGAACCCAATTCTCGTTATGAGTGATTCCGGCGCTCGTGGTAGCGCGCAGCAGATTCGGCAGCTGGCCGGTATGCGCGGTCTGATGGCAAAGCCGTCAGGCGAAATCATCGAGACGCCCATCAAGGCAAACTTCCGCGAAGGCCTCGACGTGTTGCAGTACTTCATTTCGACGCACGGCGCACGCAAGGGTCTCGCTGACACCGCACTGAAGACGGCTGACTCGGGTTACCTGACGCGTCGTCTCGTTGACGTGGCTCAAGACGTGATCATCAGCGAACCCGATTGCGGCACGCTGCGTGGCATTTCGGCTTCGGCAATTGTTGAGGGCGGCGAAGAAATCGAGTCGTTGCGCGACCGCATCGTCGGTCGTATCGCCCTCGAAGATGTCATCGATCCGGTTGAAGGTCGCGTCATCGTCGACTCCAACGCCGAGATTGACGAAGACCTCTCTTCCGAGATTCAACGTTCAGGTGTGCAGCGCGTACGAATTCGTTCGGTGTTGACCTGCGAATCGCGCCGCGGTTGCTGCATCAAGTGCTACGGGCGCAACCTCGCAACCGGACGACCGGTCGAGATTGGTGAGGCTGTCGGCGTCATCGCCGCGCAGTCAATCGGCGAACCCGGCACGCAGTTGACGATGCGTACGTTCCACATCGGCGGCACGGCGCGACTCGAAGAATCTTCGAAACACGAAGCGCGTCAGGACGGAACCATCAAGTACCTCGACCTGCAGACGGTCAAGAGCCGCAAGGGCGAGCGCATCGCAATGAACCGCAACGGTTCGCTGACGATCATCGATGACCGCGGTCGCGAGGCGGCGCGTTATCAGATTGTTTACGGCGCCCACATTCTCGTCGAGGACGGCGAACGCGTTTCTCAGGACCAGTTGCTGGCCACCTGGGATCCGTTCACCTTCGCAATCCTTACCGAGGTTGCCGGTCACGTGAAGTATCAGGACCTGAAGGAAGGCGTGACGTTTGACGAAGAAGTCGACGAAGTAACCGGTCAGTCGCGCATGGTCGTAAAGGATTCGCCTGACGAAAAGAAACAGCCGCGTTTGGAAGTTCGCAGCGCCAGCAACAAGCTGCTGAAAACTTACCAGATGCCGGTCCGCGCCAACCTGATGGTGGCCGATGGCGAGAACGTGGAGCCGGGCGACATCATCGCGAAGATTCCACGCGAAACTACGAAGACCAAAGACATCACCGGTGGTTTGCCGCGCGTCGTTGAGTTGTTTGAAGCAAGACGTCCCGCGGAAACCGCAGTCATGTCGGAAATCGACGGCACCGTTACCCTCGGCCCAATCGCCAAGGGCAAACGCAAACTGATCATTACCGGCGACGACGGTGAAGAGCGCGAGTACGACATCCCGCGCGGTACACACATCAACGTGCAGGAAGGTGACCGGGTACGCGCCGGCGAAGCGTTGATGGATGGACCGCTGAATCCGCACGACATCTTGCGCGTCCTGGGTATGCAGCGCTTGCAGGAATACCTCGTGAACGAAATTCAAGAGGTCTATCGTCTGCAGGGTGTGAACATCAACGACAAGCACATTGAAGTTATCGTGCGTCAGATGTTGCGCTGGGTGAAGATTAAGGAAGTTGGCGACACTGACTTCCTGCTCGAGGAACAGGTTGATCGCTTCCGCTTTACCGACGAAAACGAACGGGTGAATGCAGACGACGGTGAAGTGGCGCAAGCTGAGCCGCTCTTGCTCGGCATCACCAAGGCTTCACTGTCAACCGACTCGTTTATCTCGGCGGCATCGTTCCAGGAGACGACTCGCGTCTTAACCGAAGCGGCCATTTCCGGGCGCATCGATTACCTGCGCGGTCTCAAGGAAAACGTGATCATGGGTCGTTTGATCCCGGCCGGGACGGGCATGGAGTACTACCGTAACGTCGACATCGCCCGCGACGAAACAATTGACCAGGCACGCGAACGGGAGATGGAAGACTTTCCAGACATCGTTGGTGGCCACGACATCGCCGTGCCGCCAGTTCGTGAACCACTTGTCCGCGAACCGCTGGTTACGGCGCCCGTCGACGGCGAACCAGCAGAGGGAAGCGAGTAGCTGAACTTATTCTGGATACGAGGGAAACTAACCGGCGCTAGGAATGGCGCCGGTTTTCTTTTTGAGCACTAGGGCTGATTAGTTAACTCTAAAGCCCGCTTATGAAGTGAATTAATAAGTCTGGTAAAGCCGCTAATTTCAAAAAAATCTACCCATTGCCACTTTGAGAGCCTGTCCGGCACCGGACAATCCTCGAGTTTCAACGGGATTAGGAAAATGGTGCCCTCGGGCTGTTTCTCGGCCACATCCAACGCATAGCTTATTTCTTTTTGCACGAAACCGGCTTTACTGGTAGAAGCTTTGGAAAGGCATACAATCACCACATCAGTTGAACGCACCGCTTTGGATATCTCGGCCTCCCATTCCTGACCGGGCAGTAGCTTTTCCTCATCAAGCCACGGGTCAAAGCTCTCCGCTCGCAAGCGATCATGAAGTTCGCGTACCTGTGGCTTATCTGCCTTGGAATGACAGAGAAACACTTTGAGGGATCTTGTTGTAGATGGAAATTCCGAGTCAAACACTCGGCGCGCACATTTGAGCAATCGAGTTAGGATGTCTACCTGTTGTGACCGTGCGAGCGCGTCCGTAGCCCGCTTGAAATAGTGCAATACTTCCTGTCGACTCATCGTTTCGCTTAGTTCTTCAACAATTGCCAGGGCGGCCCGGCCGGTGCCCTCGCTGCTTCCGCTCTGTTCGAACACTTTTATCGAGCGAAGTAGGGTTGTTTGAGCCTTTGCCGACTCGCCGAGACGCGCCTGTGAGATGCCTTTTGTCATCAGAGCTTCTGCAAGCATCGCAATCTCGTCGCCTTGTTCGAGGACTCTCACTACGGAATCAGCCACCCGTTCAGCCTCTAGATAGCGAAAGTCCGCAATAAACGCCTTGGCCCGATTTTCATCGACATAAGCAGTGCCACCAAGATCCCCTAGCTTGCGAAATTGTGTACGCGCTCGATCCAAGTGAAGGTGCGCGTTCTTCGGATCAAAACTTTCGAGGTACAGCCTGCCCAAATTGTTCTCGACCCTGGCGTGCTCACGTTTGTTGCCGGCCTTTTGGAAATAGAAGCTCGCCGCTGTGTATTCTTGATATGCTCGATCTATGTAGTCCGCTCGAAGCTCAGCTCGTCCCAGGTGAGCAAGGACAGTAGCAACTTCATTGTGAAACCGGCCTTTGAGTCGATTATCGGCGCTTGCCTCTACCAACGGTGAGGTTTGGGTATGTAGATTCAGCGCGTCATAAAACCTCCCGGCGCTTTTCTCGACGAGGGCAGACGTCATCAGAGCACGAGCCCTTTCGTCATTTTCAATAAGGCCTGGCTGGTTGATAGCTTCGTGCAGAATTATCCTGGCCTCATCCAGTGCTCCTTCACGCCAGTAGCAAATCGCCAGGTCAGCTTTGGCCTCCGCAATTTTTGTTGGAATTTGAAGAGATTCGAAATATTCGATCGCTTCACAAATTAGATCTTTTGCTATCTCCTGAGCCCCTGGAATTTGCCTAGTGCTTCCGATCCAACCGCACAGTGAGCCCACGCGAAGAATCAATTCGGCGCGCGCACTTTTGTCTAGTCCATGGGTCTTTGGTTGAGTGCCAAGTTCTTTCCAGTATTCTGAGAGCACACTTCTTGCTCCCTCGAAATCCCCACCGTCCTCACGCTCCTTTGCGACGCGACAGATCGCCAAGACCTTCTCGGAAAGGTCAGGGTTGGAGCTGTCGTTTACAGTCGTGGCGCCAGTTATTTTCATGACACAAAACGACGGTCAAAGCGGCAAGCAACGCTCGTGAAAGCTCTGTAACGGAAGCAATAGGTCATCGATGATCAGGACCGACGAAGCGGCAGACTCATGTCGCGCGGCGATTGGGGTCATGGGCCATGAGAATTGAGGCCTTCAAAATATTGTGAGTTTGCGTCGAAGTCAATACTGAAACGGTCATTTGAATTGACCTTTAGTTAGTGAGTTCAGTTAATATTTGCGTTCGGTTAAAAGGATCCGGCGATGGCAAATAGTCAAATTCCTGCGGCTTGTCAGCTAACAGACGCTGAATTCCGGCAACGGCGCACCGATATTCTTAATAACTTCCGCGGCGCTGTTCTCGAAACCCAGGAACTCGAGAACGGTTACCGGTATCGGTTTCCTTCGTCGGCGAACTGGATAAGTCAGTTGGCTGAATTAATCACGGTGGAGCGGGAGTGTTGTCCGTTTCTGCAGTTTGATCTTCGTCTCGAACCGGCAGCTGGACCTATCTGGTTAGAACTCACCGGACCCGCGGGCACTAAAGATTTTCTGCAGTCGCTTTTTTCTGAGAAGTAGTTCTCGTCCCTTTCGTGTCTTTTCGTGGTCTTAGTTTTGTGTATTTTGGTGGTTAGACTTTTAACCTCGGCGATAAAACGAAATCCACGTGGGAACACGAACAGAAAATCCAAACGACACGAAAAACCGCGAACGGACGGAAGCTCAGGACTTCTGCAATACCAACGAAAGTAACCGCGGCGGAGTGTTAGCAGCGGCCTCAGCATCGCGCCACTCGCCAAGGTGTTTCAATTCAAACCCGGCCGACAACGCTGTGTTCACGTATTCCGACACGTCGTGGATGTAGGCAGTCACACACTGACGTTCGCCGGTCTTCGTATTACTAAACTGCGCCTGGCCGCCGGTTAGTTGGCGCATCGGGTGCAACTCACAAAGAAAAAATTCTCCTCCCGGAATCAGAACGCGCGCAGCTTCCCGGAACACCGGCTGCAGTTGCTCAACGTGCTCCAGAATCAGCATCGCGATTACGATGTCGACAGAACCACTCTCGCGCGGCCAGGGCTCACGGGCGTCGTGCTGGATAAACTTCACACGCGCGTCCTGAACCCGTTCTCTTGCGCGCGCCAACATCGCTTCAGAAAAGTCCACGGCCAGAATGCTGGCCGGACCTGCTGCGGACTGCGTCAGCCATTCCGTGTTGCGACCTGTGCCGCAACCAATTTCGATCACTCGGCGATCGGCGAAATTCAGTTCAGTCTGCTTCAGAGCTTCAGCGGCGAGATCGCGTGTGCGGTTCTGATCGACGTCGTACGTCTCGGCCCACTGATCGTAGGCGGCGGCGATATTGGAATTCGCAGGGTTGGTCATGACTCACGGTGCCGTAGGCACGAAATGTTTATAGTAATAGGGGCGTTCCCGTAAAGCCTTCGCAGGGGAGTGAAATGGCTGGCATTTCACTCCCCTGCGAAAGTAGTTGCTTGAGATCGTGTGCTATAAACATTACGCCGCTATGCGGCGGTCTTCTCCAGGTTTGAATATTAACGTTACAAACAAAGTCAGTCGCTTTCTTTTCGCCCTTCGAACCAATCATCGTTGATGATCGCGAACGCAGACACGCATCGGGCCTCGTTCTTAGACCGACTCGTCAAAACCTTTCAGCCGGCGTCACCGGCTGCTCACCAGCTATCTGATCCCAATAAAATCGCCAACGAATACCGGCGCTGGCAAAGGCGCGTGCTGCTTTCTTCGATCGTGGGTTACGCGTCGTTCTATTTTGTCAGAAAGAATCTCAGCATCGCTATGCCCGCTCTCGAAAGCGGGCTTGGCATCAGGAAAACTCAGCTCGGTTTGTTTCTCACTTTGCATGGACTGCTCTACGGCATCTCCAAGTTTGCAAACGGGTTTCTGGGCGACCGCGCTAATGCGCGCATGATGATGGTCACTGGCCTGACAATTTCTGCGGTACTCAATTTGTTATTTGGCTTCAACTCCTCCGTCATCGCGCTCGGCGTAATCTGGACGCTCAACGGCTGGTTCCAGGGAATGGGCTTTCCGCCGTGCGCGCGGCTGCTGACGAATTGGTTCTCGCCTAAACAATTGGCGACGAAAATGTCTATCTGGAACATGTCGCATCCAGTTGGCGGCGGTTTGATCTTGATTGCGTGTGGATATCTGGTCGGTATTGATTGGCGCTTGTGTTTCCTGATCCCCGCAGTTGTAGCGCTCGCTTGTGCGGTCTTGCTCTGGTTCACCCTACCGGATACGCCGCCCAGCGTTGGTCTACCGGAACTCGAAGGCACGCGCGAACCGGCGCCGTCTCAGTCCACGAGTGAGGCGAATGCGAAGTTCCGCGCTTTTGTTTTCCGGCAGGTGTTTTGTAACAAGTACATCTGGCTAGTTTCCCTGGCAAACTTTTTTGTTTACATCATTCGCTACGCCGTGCTCGATTGGGGACCAACGTTGCTGACGCAGTCGAAGCACATCAAGATCGAACACGCTGGCTGGATGGTGGGCGGGTTTGAGTTTTGCGGGTTATTCGGCGCAATTATTGGTGGTTGGTTGACTGACAAGTTTTTTGGCGGACGCGCGGTTCGCGTTTGCCTCGTCTACATGATTCTGGCTGGGCTCGCAGTTTTTCTATTTTGGAAAGTACCGTCGCAATCGGAATTGTTGACCGCCACCCTGCTGGGCGCCGCCGGGTTTTTCATTTACGGACCGCAGTGTTTGCTGGCGGTAACGGCTGCGAACCTGGCGACGCGGAAAGCGGCCGCGACGGCGATCGGTTTGACCAGCATTTTTGGTTACGGCAGCACGGTGTTGTCCGGCTGGGGCTTGGGTGCGCTGGTCCAACACTACGGTTGGAACGTTGCGTTTCAAGGTTTGCTAATCGTCGCGGCAATTGGGTCGCTTCTGTTCGCGCTAGGGTGGTTTGCTCCGGTGCATGGATACGGGGAAAGCGGCAGTGAGCAGTCTTTGAGAGGAATATGAACCGTCGATTCTTAAAACAAATCACACGAGCGTCACAGATACTATTGGTCTTATTTGTTTCGGTGACAGCGCAAGAACCGTCGCAGAAGTTTGAAACGAGGATCGATGAGGTACCATTCGCGCGCATCGCCGAGACTCACGAAATCGACCGCCGCTGTCCGGCTCGAGGCAAGGAAGACAACAACGTCTACCACTACGCGCAGAACGAGGCGAAGAACAACTTCAAATCGAAGGGTCGGCCAGTTCCTTTGAAGTTCGCAGACTTCGAGAAACTCCAACTGGCGAGTGAACAAGCGATCGCTTCAGGGAACGTCGTTTTGCAGGGCAGGTATCCCGCCGACCGCACGCGATTGCACCACCTGATCAAGACGCACGGAAAACTGATCGGTGAGGGTAGTGTCGTCTCGCTTCAGGCTTACGTCTTCAATGCAAATTACGCCAACACGAAATACAGCAAACTTTCCGACGGGCGACCAGCGCGCGGCGAGGCGGTTGATTGCGACAATCCGGAACCTGACTGGAACGATATTCACATCGCGCTCAGTCCGAGCTGGAAAGCGCCAGTTGACGAGTGCTCAACTGTGGTGGCGGAAATCAGTCCTCACTATCGGCCGCAGGTGTGGGACAAGTTTCATGACGGCCAACTGGCGGAGATCGAAGCGCTCATCCCCGGTCTCTTGAAGAACCGCGCCATCGAAAACAAGACTGGCAACACGCTGGAGCTTTACGTGCGACTCACTGGCACGTTGTTTTACGACGCGAGTCATCGTCCCTGCGTTTTTAAAGACGGCAAGATTGTTGAGCGTCATGCTCCCGAGCGGTTTTCCATCTGGGAGATTCACCCGATTTATCGTATTGAAGTTTACGATCGAGCGAGAAAGCGTTGGGTAGATTTTGATAAGTGGGCGACGCGGAGAGGGTGATTGAAGGACTTAAGAATTTTTGGGTAGTTTCGTTTTCAGTTCGTGTGGCGTAGTGGTTGTTTTTCTCGTTACAGTCAAGGGCTAACCACTAAAACCACACGAACTGAAAAACGACACGAAATCAGAAATCGCGAACTCTCAAACCGACAGACGTCGAGCTTCACCTTGAGCCTAGCTGCCGGCAATCTTCTTTAGGTCATCAATTCGCTTGCGGACGGCGCCGGCCAGCAAGTCAACATCTGCGGCCGAGTAGTTCGCGGCGCGAAACGCATCCTTGATCTGTTCGTCACTCAGCCGGTCCAACCAGGTCGCCAGCCACTTCGCATCCTGAACCGTAATACCGTCGAAGATATTTTGGTTCTTGCCGCCGTAGTTCAGGTCGAGCATGTTGCCGTTAACTGCTTTGACAAACTCAGACTTCGCGTAATCAGAAGGCTTGTTTCGGCTGCGCGAAAACACGCCGCCAGTTTTCCCAAACGTAGCTCCCAGATCACTAACGATGAAACGCCGCTCGGAGTCAGTTGCGCCTTTCACGGCCAGAATCTGGTTGTTGTCGTCTTTCATGTCCCAGTTGTTGATGAAAGTCATCATGATTTTCAACCCCTGGAATTCAGGCTTGCCGACAAACGGATTGTCGGTCCACAACCACATACCCGTTCGCTTAACGTCCTGCGGGCGGGCTTCGAGTCGCACATTCTTGAACCTGCCTTTTCCTTGAATTTCCAACTCTGGAACGAGGTAAGAAATTTCAGTTTCGTAACCTATCGCCCACAGCAGTCGATTGGCAGCCGACTCGGGTTGCGCTTCTTTGCTGAGCTTCGCCATCCACTCGTGGCCTTTGGCGTCGCGCACGCGATACTTCGTTGACCAGCCCTCAGTCTTTTGTTCAATAAAAGTAACGCGTGAGAGATCGGGCTTCATCGCGTCCCCGCCGGCGCCAAGCAAGAGGTTTCGCGATTCAATATCGTCGGGCGCGTGCCACATGACGGGCGCACCCGTGTAAACCTTCTTTACCTTGTCGACTTTCTTTTGGGCCTCAAGGGTGACGCCAAAGGCGAAGAGCAACGTCAGCGAACAGACCGTCAGAAGTGGGGTTTTGAGTCTCAACATGGGTCAAATCCTTCCGATTTCTTGATGTGCCGACTGCGACATTTTTTAGTCGAGGTCCTGATAAAGTTCAAATACCGTTCTTATTTTCTAACGCGTAATTTATCATGCCAGCGGGCCACTGAATGGATTGGCGATTGTCGATTCCGATTGCCAGTCTTTTCTTCGCTCGCGACGTGCCCAAACCACAACTAGTTCAAGGAAACCAACTATTCAATCGGAAATCGGCAAATTGGCAATCGGATGAAAATCGACATGAAAAAACTTTCCGGCGCCCGCCAGGCCAATATGCCGGAGTTTGTCGCGCCGCAGTTGGCTACCCTGGTTTCCGGGCCACCACCGGGTGCGGAGTGGCTGCATGAATTGAAATTTGATGGTTACCGCATGCTGTGCCATTTGAGCCGAGGCAAAGCCCGGTTCTGGAGCCGCAACGGTAAGGACTGGACCGAGAAATTTCCGAATCTGTCGGTGGCGATTAAGGCAGTGCCGGCGACCGAAGCGATTCTCGACGGCGAAGTGGTGATCGTTGACAAAGCCGGTCGCAGCAGTTTTCAACGACTGCAACAGTCAATGGGTAGAGGCGACAAGGTGCCTGCGTTTGTTTTTGAAGTTTTTGATCTGCTGCATCTGGATGGCTACGACCTGAGAAGGTGCCCGCTGCGCCAACGCAAAGCGCAACTCGAGAGCTTGCTGAAGTCGGCGAAGCTGGGCGGCAAGAATGCGACCATTCGTTACAGCGATCATTTCGAAGGAGATGGCGCGCAGTTTTTCAAACAAGCATGTGAGTTTGGCATTGAAGGAGTGGTTTCAAAACTTGCCGACTCGCCTTATGAATCAACGCGCAATCGAAATTGGTTGAAGTCGAAGTGTCTTAAGCGACAGGAATTTGTCGTGGCCGGATACACACCTTCAAAGAAAGGCTTTCCTGGGTTTGGCTCTCTCGTCCTCGGTGTGTTCGACAGAAAAAAGCTGGTGTACACCGGACGAGTGGGAACTGGGTTCAGTATTAAGCAACGGTTGGAACTGCAGAAAAAACTCGATCGAATTTCAACGCCCACGATGCCATTCGCGGAAAAGCCTAAAGACCCCGGTTTGCGCGATGCGCACTGGGCGAAGTTGCAGCTGGTTGCAGAAGTCGAATTTACAGAGTGGACCGCTGAGGGTTCAATTCGTCATCCCTCGTTCAAGGGCATGCGCGAAGATAAGAAAGCGAACGAGGTCGTCAGGGAAGAGCCGGCAGCCGCAGTGGGGAAAGGATGACGGGTAAAGCTGAGCCAACGTTGGCAAATGGAAAAGGGTAAGGGATTTTTTCCCTTACCCTTAACTTTTACCCTTAACCTTAGTAGTAGTTACGGAGTTGACGGTGGCTTTGCGCCCTGCGGACAGAGCCAGAGTTCGATGTCCAGCACATCTCGCGGTGGTCCAACCAGCGTCACAATTCGTTGCGGGCTGATGCCGCGCGAGTTCACCATGTAGTCAACCAGGCGCGTCGTTTGTTTTTGTACATCACCAGGTTTACCTGACTGTCCGGGATAAACGATGACGTACGCAGTTGCGGTTGGATCGTTCTGCAGTTCGATTGCGTAGTTATCCAGTCGCGCCTTTTCGTCGTTATAGGAAATCGCAGGAAACTCGTCAAATTTTCTGCACTTCACGGGCACTGGAAACTGCACCGTGCAAGTTGCGGAACAGTCGAGGTTGTAGCCTCCCATTGAGAGCGTCGCGGTTACTGACTGTCCGTCGAGTCCAGTGGTATCGACAGTAATCGTGTCGGTACCCTGACCGCCAGTAATGTGGCCGGCTGAGACCGTCCAGTTGTAAGTTTGTCGCACGTTACCAGTGCCGCCAGTCACTGCCGAACGGAAAGTAAGCGGTTCGCCCACGACAACCTGATCCGGGCATTCGATTGCCACATTCGGGCACGTCGGCTTTACTGGTGGACAACTCTTCACGAGCACCGAAGTTGACGCAAAGGCCTGGCAGGCTTCGTCGCCGCTGCCGGTATCGATATCGACGTAGGCTTTGTAGTAACCGGGTTGCAGTCCGGAGAGGTCCCAGGTAACGCTGTCGCCGTCGCCAGTGACGCGTCCGCCGTTAGTCGTCCAGCGGTAACTAATCGGGTAGTTGGAAGTGGCGCGAGCAGACAGGTGGACTGTTGCCATACCGGCGCCCTCGCAAACAGTAATCACTCGCGGGTCGGCAGCGAGACTGAGATTTGGCGGCGTAAACTCGCGTATCTCAACTCTGACTTTTTTCTGGGCCGACACAGCGGTGGCAAAGACGAACAGGCCTACCAGGGCAATTGGTAGGAGTAAGCCGATTCGGCGGGGCAGGTGTTTCAACATTTCCACTCCTTTGACAGCTTTACGGTTTTTCGAGTCAACGCCGGTATTCATAGTCGGCGAAGGTCACTCTGGAACTAGCAGGTGATAGAAAAATAGGGGCAATAGCGACCCATTTCCAAAACTGGCGGCGTGGTTTCGTCAGTTTTTTCCCGCTTCGCGACCTGCCTCCTTGTCCATTGCCACATTCCGCTTTGGCCTCGTTTGACTCACTCTCAGAATTCAAGTAGATAAGGGGTCTCCCTTAGAACGTTAATCCACTTGACTGGTGACTGAATGAAGCCACAGCTTTTGGTGTCGTTAATCGTCGTTGTTGTTTTGATGGTTGGTCAAGGCGCCTGCAAGCGCAAGACCGGCGCCAATGTGAACGCCAACGCGAGCGCTGACGGGCCACACACCGCTGAGCAGGACCGAACGCAAGCGCGCGTCCTGCTTGAACAAGGGAAAGAGTTTTATCGCTCGGATCAGGATGAGAAGGCAGTGGAAACTTTTCAAGAAGCGGTGAAGCGGGACCCGGAATTGGCCGAAGCGCATTTCCGCCTGGGCTTGGCTTACGACGCTGTTGGCAAAGAACAGGAAGGCGAAGACGCTTACAAAAAGGCGGTCGAAAAGTATAAGAAGTATCTACAGGAAAACGACAAAGATGCCGAGGCCCACTACAACATGGGCCAGGCTTATGCGGGCCTTCATCTTTACAGCGAGGCCATTAGAGAATACAGCCAGGCTACTCATCTGAACGATAACGACGCCGACATGTTCTACGACTTGGGTAAGGCGCACATGAAGCTGGCGCAGTATGACGAGGCCGTAACTGCGTTTTCCAAGTCGCTGGAGATTGATCCGGAAAACCATCGGGCGGAGGAACCGCTTGAAGAGGCCCGCGAAGGCGTAGACAGAATCAAAGCGGGCAAAAAACACCAGGAAGACCTGTATAAGAAGCAAAAAGAAGGCGAATTGAAGAATGCAAATGGCGAATCGCCGACGTCAGGCAGTTCAGCTTCGTCGTCAAAATCAAACTCCAATTCGAAATCGAATTCGAATCGGAAACATTAGTGTTAGTCTTGAGTCGCCAGTTCTAATTGACTTTGGATTATTGATTTGAATACCGAGGTGCTAACTGCTGATCGCGGACTGGAGACTTAAGACTCGCGACTGGAGACTTACCTATGGCAACTTACACACCGCCGCCTTATTTTCCGCAGAGCTCACTGGCCCCGCCGGATAAGAATCGGTACCTGAAATTCAAGTTGATTATTTTCGCGGTCATTGTTGCTGTCGCATTGATTTTGGGCGGAATCGGTTGGGGAGTCTGGCATTTCATAAAGGCCGTTTGAGGTTTGCACGAGAGTCCGCTGGCGACCCGGAAACCCTCTAACCCGTTCTGCGCTTGACAGTTTTTGGTCAGATCCATATAGTCTCTCGTTTCGGACAGACGGTCTGAAGTCAACAAGTGCAACGCTCGAGTCGGTTCTGTCGGTGTGGAGGCGTTGCTCCGGCTGGCTCTTAATGCGGTCGGTTTGACAATTATTGTGGCGTAATTGTCTGCGTCGCGTCGGCTTTTGCCGTTCGCCCCAGCGCAGACGCTAAGTGAAATCCCGATTCATCGGGATTCTCGCCTTCAAGACGCCACAGAAAAGTCGGCTCAAGGGAAGCCAACATCCACACCCGCCTGCCAGGCCAACAGAACGTCCCTTAACAAAACCTAAGGTACAGGGCAGCTCGCCTGCGCTGACTGCCGGACAGGAACCTGATCGGTTCCATGGGGAATGATCTCCCAAAAAGTTCCGGAAAGAGGCAGGTAAAGCCCTTTTGCGCTTTGCGCGAGGCTTAAGTCAGAACCGGTAGCGTGAGCGACCGGGGAGGAAAGAAAAACGTGCCGACGATAAATCAACTGGTTCGCAAAGGGCGCCAGGCCGTCAAGTATAAGACGGCTAGTCCAGCGCTTCAGAGTTCACCCCAGAAACGTGGCGTGTGCACTCGCGTGTACACCCAAACGCCAAAGAAACCGAACTCAGCGCTGCGTAAGGTAGCCCGCGTACGTCTGACCAACGGGATCGAGGTCACCACCTATATCCCCGGCGTTGGACACAACCTGCAGGAACACTCGATCGTGCTGATTCGCGGTGGTCGCGTTAAAGACCTGCCGGGCGTCCGCTATCACGTTATTCGCGGAACGCTGGATTCAGTAGGCGTCGCGGATCGCAAACAGGGTCGCTCGAAGTATGGCGCCAAGCGACCTAAAGCAGCCAAATAACTGACAGTCAAAACCGATTATGCCAAGAAGAAGAGTCGCAGAAAGACGAGAAGTACTTCCGGATCCGATTTACAGCAGCCCGCTGGTCACGAAGTTTATTAACGGCGTGATGTGGGGCGGCAAAAAGTCGGTGGCTGAGAGCATCTTCTATACCGCCATGAAACAGATTGGCGACAAGACCGGTGAGGAGCCACTCAAGGTATTCAAGCGCGCGATCGACAACGTCAAACCGACAGTCGAAGTTAAGTCGCGTCGCGTAGGCGGCTCCACTTACCAGGTGCCGATTGAAGTCCATCAGGAACGACGTGGGGCACTGGCGATTCGCTGGATTGTCTCTTATGCGCGCGGACGCAGTGAGAAGACGATGACCGATCGCCTGGCTGGCGAGATTCTCGACGCCGCCGGCAATCGCGGCAACTCGGTGAAGAAGAAGGAAGACACGCACCGCATGGCAGACGCGAACAAGGCGTTTGCGCATTACAAGTTCTAAGGGTAGTGAAAAGCGAAAAGCGAAAAGTGAAAAGTGAAGAGTGAAGAGTGAAGAGTGAAGAGTGAAGAGTAAATAGTCGGCCAGACCAAAACGAGCTTACTTTTCACCTTTTCACTATTGATTGTTCACGGTAGTTATGGCGAAACAAGATCTAAATCTGACGAGGAATATCGGCATCATGGCCCACATCGATGCCGGTAAGACCACGACCACCGAACGTATCCTTTATTACACGGGTATCACGCACAAGATTGGCGAGGTACACGAGGGTACGGCGACGATGGACTGGATGGAGCAAGAGCAGGAGCGCGGTATTACTATTACCAGCGCGGCGACCACTTGTTTCTGGGAACGCAACGGCGTCGATCACCGCATCAACATTATTGACACGCCCGGGCACGTCGACTTCACCATGGAAGTTGAACGTTCCTTGCGCGTGCTTGACGGCGCAGTTGCCGTATTCGACGGCGTTGCTGGTGTCGAGCCACAGTCTGAGACGGTTTGGCGTCAGGCCGACAAGTACGGCGTACCGCGAATTTGTTTTATCAACAAACTCGATCGGGCCGGCGCCTCTTTTGACCGCTCGTTTGATTCGATCATCTCCCGGCTTGGTGCAAACCCCGTCGCAATTCAAATTCCCATCGGCCTTGAAGATCAGCTCAAAGGAATCATCGATCTGATCGGAATGAAAGCGCTCATTTGGAACGATGAAACCAAGGGCTCGGAGTACGAAACCACTGACATTCCCGCAGATCTCAAGGAAGCAGCGACCGCCGCGCGCGAAAAACTTATCGAAGCCGTAGCGAGCGTCGATGATGGCTTGATGCACAAGTACATCGAAGGCGAGGAGATTTCTGACGCAGAAATCCGCAAGGCGCTGCGCCAGGGAACGCTGGAATTGAAACTCGTTCCGGTGGTTACGGGTTCGGCGTTCAAGAACAAAGGTGTGCAGACACTGCTCGACGCGGTTGTCGACTACCTGCCATCGCCGCTCGATGTACCGCCGGTTGAAGGCATCAATCCCAAGAATAGCGAAGTAGAGACCCGTGCAGCTGAGGCGCAGGCGCCGTTTTCCGGTCTTGTGTTCAAGATCATGGCTGACAAGCACCTCGGGCAATTGTCGTTCGTCCGCATTTACAGCGGCACGATCAAGGCTGGTTCTTACGCGTATAACCCGATCAAGGACACGAAAGAACGGGTGGGCCGTTTGATGCGCATGCATGCCAACAAACGCGAAGACATCGAGGATGCGAGCGCCGGCGAGATTATCGCCATCGGCGGTATGAAGCAGGTAACAACCGGCGACACGGTCTGTGACGAAAACAAACCAATCATCCTGGAGCGCATGGAATTTCCCGCGCCGGTAATACGCGTCGCGGTGGAACCGAAGACGCGCCAGGATCAGGACAAACTGGGTGTGGCTCTGAACCGTCTCGCTCAGGAAGATCCGTCCTTCAACGTTTCGACTGATCAGGAAACCGGGCAAACAATCATCGCCGGCATGGGTGAGTTGCACCTGGAAATTATTGTCGATCGCATGAAGCGCGAGTTTGGTGTTGAGGCGAACGTCGGTAAACCGCAGGTCGCCTACCGCGAAACGATTACGCAGCCAGCGCCTGGCAAAGAGGTCTACAAAAAGCAGACTGGTGGCCGCGGTCAGTTTGGTCACGTTGAAATCGAAGTTGAGCCGGCGCCAGGCGAAGGCTTTGTTTTCGAGAACAAGATCACTGGCGGTGCGATTCCACGTGAATACATCAAACCGGTCGAGCAGGGAATCAAGGACGCGATGGAGCGCGGTTTCCTCGCCGGTTACGAATTGGTTGATATCAAGGTGCGCCTGGTTTTCGGTAGTTACCACGAAGTCGACTCGGATGAACGCTCGTTCCACATTGCCGGCTCGCTCGCGTTCCAGGACGCAGTGCGCAAAGCCAAGCCGGTGTTGCTCGAACCAATCATGCGAATTGAGGTCGTAACTCCCGACGAGTACATGGGCGCAGTTAACGGCGACTTGATGCGTCGACGCGGTCAGATCGAAAAGACTGAGCCGCGGCCGGGCGGGGCACAGGTAATAACTTCGTTCGTGCCGCTTTCGGAGATGTTTGGTTATACGACTGACTTGCGTTCGGCCACGCAGGGCCGCGCTACTTCGACGATGCATTTTGAGCGCTACGACCAGGCGCCGAAGAACATCGCTGAAGAAGTTATCGCCAAAGTTCAGGGAGTAGCTAAATGAAAGGCTGAAGGCTGAAGGCGGAAGGATGAACTAACGTTCTCACTTTCATCCTTTATCTCTCATCCGTCATCCTTTGAAAAAGGGAGCTAGAGTTAAATGTCGAAAGAAAAATTTGATCGAAGCAAGCCGCACGTGAACATCGGGACGATCGGGCACGTGGATCACGGGAAGACGACGTTGACGGCGGCGATCACGAAGGTGCTGGCGAAGAACAATCCGAAGGTGCAGTTTGTGG
>DATIPD010000020.1:0-330191 GCA_035472495.1 Pyrinomonadaceae bacterium
CCACAAACTGCACCTTCGGATTGTTCTTCGCCAGCACCTTCGTGATCGCCGCCGTCAACGTCGTCTTCCCGTGATCCACGTGCCCGATCGTCCCGATGTTCACGTGCGGCTTGCTTCGATCAAATTTTTCTTTCGACATTTCTTAATTGGCCTCTTTAATGAATGCGTCTCTAGTTTCCTGCCACTAAGTGGAGCCCGCGATGAGATTTGAACTCATGACCTCCTCCTTACCAAGGAGGCGCTCTACCCCTGAGCTACGCGGGCAAGCTCAAGCCTTGCATTTGGAGCGGGCGACGAGACTCGAACTCGCGACCCTCAGCTTGGAAGGCTGATGCTCTACCAACTGAGCTACACCCGCCCAACTTTGAGATCTCAAATCTCCGATCTGAGATCGGCTCGTTACTGTCAAACCACAGGATCTCAAATCTGAAATCTAAGATCTCACTGGTGCAGGGGGTAGGATTCGAACCTACGTAAGGCGTTAGCCTGCCGGGTTTACAGCCCGGTGCCATTAACCACTCGACCACCCCTGCATATCTGCCAAGTGCTTAGTGGAGCCGGCGAAGGGACTTGAACCCCCGACCCTCTGATTACAAATCAGATGCTCTACCAACTGAGCTACGCCGGCCCGCTATAGAGTGCAAATAGCGCATTCCGACAAAATGCGGATACTAACAATCCGCATACGAAAACGCAAGTCGCACTCAGGATTGCAGATATCTTAACATCCGAACTTCGAAATTCGCGTTGGGATCGAGGGAAACTCTCTTGCCAACCAGACTAACGGAGAGACTTAGATGGTAGAAATCTACTTGATCAATCCTCAAAACTCACAATGCAGATTGCATTCTAAACGCCAAACTTAATCGCGCAAAGCGGCCGCGCCCGGCGTCTCTGACGATGCTACCTCCTGCCTTTGCGCCAGAACTTTCAAGTAGAACGCCCGGAAGTAGCCGTACATCGATAGACAAGACGAAATCACCACCAGCCACAACATCGCTCGTCCGGCGGTGTATAACAACACCTGTCCGTCGTTTGCAGTCACGCCCTCCGGACCAAACACATGTTGCAACGCCGTGCGCAGTTCTGGAACCGACCAGAATTCAATCGCGGGAAACGGACGTCCAAAGTTTCCTACTGGCGGTCTACCGGCAACGCTCGACACGATCAGCAACGACACGGTCACAACCTGGACCAGCATTTTGAACTTGCCCATTTTCGATGCGGCGATCACTACGCCATCGGCAGCAGCGATTGAACGCAAACCAGTAACAGCAAACTCTCGCCCGATAATGATGACCACGGCCCACGCCGGAGCCAGTTGATTCTCAACTAAAGAAATCAAGGCCGCCGAGATCAGCAGTTTGTCCGCGATGGGATCGAGCAGTTGACCCAAACGCGTTACCTGATTTCGGCTGCGCGCGAAATGCCCGTCAAGATAGTCAGTAAGCGCTGCTCCCAAAAACAATCCCACGCCCAGGATGTGTCGCGGAACACCAAACCAACTTTCGGAAAACGGCGTCAGCAGAACTGCGACCAGAAGCGGGACGATAAATATACGCAGGAGCGTCAGACTATTTGGAAGATTCACACCGGTTGCGCCTCAAGAACACAGTTTAGAATTGACGCTTTAGTTTGCGACTACAGGCCAAGACTGACATTAACGACGGGCGTCAACTCTATCAACACGTAGCATTTTTGGCTACTTGATGCCTATCAAGTCGTGGGCTAGAATGACTGGTTCGCTATTCTCCAAAATTCATAACTATAGCGACGCAGTTTTACTTTCTACCGCCTTCGTCCATGGGAATCGACCGCATCACTGTCAGAGGCGCGCGCCAGCACAACCTCAAAAACATCAACGTCGAGATTCCTCGCGACCAATTCACGGTCATCACGGGACTGTCCGGTTCCGGAAAATCTTCTCTCGCTTTCGACACAATTTATGCCGAGGGACAGCGTCGCTATGTCGAGTCGCTGTCTGCTTACGCGCGGCAGTTTCTGGATCAACTCGAGAAGCCCGACGTGGATTCAGTGGACGGACTTTCTCCGGCAATCTCGATTGAACAAAAAACTGTCTCGCGCAGTCCACGCTCGACAGTAGGCACCGTTACAGAGATCTACGACTACATGCGACTGCTCTTCTCGTCGATCGGGCAACCGCATTGTCACAAGTGCGGCGCGGCAATTACGCGTCAAAGCGTCGAACAAATTGTTCAAAACGTACTCGGTCTGACCGAGGGCGAGCGCGTGATGATCCTGGCGCCAATCGTGCGCGGCCGAAAGGGTGAGTTCAAGAAAGAACTGGAAAAACTTGCCAAAGAGGGCTTTCTGCGGGCCCGCGTGGACGCCGAACTGCTGTCACTCGACGAAGAAATCAAGTTAGACAAGCGACGAAATCACACGATCGAGGCGGTCGTCGATCGCCTGCTCATTAAACCCGGCATCAAGGATCGTTTATCAGAGTCAGTGCGAACTGCTTTGAAGTTGACTGGCGGCGCGGTGTTGGTTTCGGTGGTTGATGGCGACGAAAAACTCTATTCAGAGAAAATGGCTTGCGTCATCTGCGGCATTAACGTACCGCCGCTCGAACCGCGATCGTTTTCTTTCAACTCCGCTTATGGCGCGTGCAAACGTTGTCATGGGTTGGGCACGGTCCTTGAGATCGATCCTTCAAAACTCATTCCCGATGCCAACGTCGCGGCAGACAAGCTTGAATTCATGGGGCCTGTCGATCGGCAAGGCACGGCGTATTTGAAGAGTGCGCTGGCGGCAGTGGCAAAACATCTCAACGCGGACGTGAAGGTCCCGTTCGCGAGGCTTCCCAAAGAGGTTTGCGACGGATTCTTTAACGGCGTCACCGGGCAACTGAATTTTCGCCAGGGTTTGTATTCCTACAAGAGTCCCTGGAAAGGCGCCTTGCGCTGGTTGCGCGATCGCTTAAACGAAGCGCCTTCGGAAAAAGTACGCGCGACCCTCGAGGAACTTGTCTCGCCATCGATTTGTCCCGATTGCAAAGGACGCCGGCTGCGCTCCGACTCACTGGCGGTCCGCCTCGGCGGGCGGGGCATCGCTGAGTACACCGCGCTACCAATCGCCGATTCGGTTGCTGCGTTTGGGACCATCAAACTTAATGACCGTGAAGAACAGATTG
Source organism: Pyrinomonadaceae bacterium (assembly GCA_035472495.1). GTDB lineage: Bacteria > Acidobacteriota > Blastocatellia > Pyrinomonadales > Pyrinomonadaceae > PSRF01. Next base: position 3,155 of record DATIPD010000020.1, read on the forward strand.
CCGGTCAGATCCTGCGCGAGATCCAAAGTCGACTGCGGTTTCTCGAAAGCGTCGGGCTTGGCTATCTGACTCTCGACCGCGCTTCTGCAACACTTTCCGGCGGCGAAGGCCAACGCATTCGACTCGCCACGCAGATTGGTTCACAACTGCGCGGCGTTCTTTACGTGCTCGACGAACCTTCGATCGGACTGCATCCCCGCGACAATCAGAAACTGCTCGACACTTTGTCGGCGCTGCGTGATCTGGGAAACACCGTGTTGGTTGTTGAGCACGATGAAGAGACAATTCGACGCGCCGACTACGTCGTTGATCTTGGCCCGGGCGCCGGTGCGCACGGGGGCGAACTCGTCGCCGTCGGCACGGCCGAAGACGTCGCCAATAATCCTGCGTCTATAACTGGTCTCTACATCAGTGGCTCGAAGAAGATTGAAGTACCGAAAGAACGACGCGCTGCAAACGGAAAATATTTGACGGTGCGCGGCGCGCGCGCGAACAACCTGAAAGATATTGACGTCACGTTTCCGCTGGGACTGTTGACAGTGATCACTGGCGTTTCCGGTTCAGGGAAATCAACGCTGATCGCCGATATTCTTTATCCTTCGCTGGCGCGTCACCTTTATGGCTCACTTGCGGAGGCGGGCGAATGCAGCGCCATCGAAGGTTTGGATAATGTCGATAAAGTGATCGAAATCGACCAGTCGCCGATTGGCCGCACGCCACGTTCTAACCCGGCAACCTACACCGGACTCTTCACGCCGCTCCGCGAGCTGTACGCTATGTTGCCAGAGTCGCGCGAACGTGGTTATAAGCCGGGACGTTTTTCATTCAATGTAAAAGGCGGACGCTGCGAAGGCTGTGAAGGCGACGGCATGAAGCGAATTGAAATGAACTTCCTGCCGGACGTCTACGTGCTCTGCGATGTTTGTCGCGGCGCTCGTTACAACCGCGAAACGCTTTCGGTGAAGTTCAAAGGCAAGTCGATCGCAGAACTGCTCGATACGACAGTCGAAGAAGCTCTGCCGTTACTGGAAAACCTTCCGCAGATTCAGCAGAAACTGCAGACGCTGTCAGACGTAGGTCTTGGCTATCTAAAATTGGGCCAGTCGGCCACTACGCTTTCAGGTGGCGAGGCACAAAGAATCAAGTTGGCCAAGGAACTGTCCAAGCGCGCGACCGGTCGCACCGTCTACATGCTTGACGAACCAACCACCGGACTTCATTTCGCCGACGTTCATAAGCTGCTCGACGTGCTCCAGCGACTCGTCTCCATGGGCAATACCATCATTGTGATCGAACACAATCTCGACGTGATTAAGTCAGCCGACTACATAATTGATCTTGGACCAGAAGGTGGCGAACAAGGCGGTCGGGTAGTTGCCGCCGGTACTCCTGAAGATATTGCTCGTTCTCGCCGGTCGCACACCGGACAAGTGCTACGACCGCTCCTTAATGGCCGGCTGACCAAAAACGGCGACGGCAATTCACCTCGCGAAGACAAGAAGATCGCGTGATATACTGGCACGAATTCAATCAGTTTCGCTTTCTAGACGAGCAGCCGTGAAGAAATCTCCAGTACTCATTACCCGCGTCGCACTGTCTGGCTTTTTGCTTGCCTTCGCTGTCATTCCAGCCGTTTCCAGTAAGAGCTCATTTCAGGAGACTTCGACGGACAAGCCGCAATCGACCAAAGCTAAAGTAAAATCGAAGCCAGACCCACGTTGCCCTAAAGAAGCCAAAGAACAAGGAATTCATGCGACGATTGTTTTGCGTGCAATCTTTCGATCGACCGCCGAAGTAACAGACATCAAGTTCGCCGCCGTCAGGCCTTCCGATCTGCCGGAGCGTATAGTGCATCAACTATCCGACGAGAGCATCAGAGTTGCGGAAAAAATCAAGTTTGAACCCGCGACGAAAGAGGGTCACCCGGTGTCGATCTTCATGCAGCTTGAATACAACTTCAATTGTTATTGAAAGCTAAACTGTTTTCTGACAGCTGAGAAGCGCCCAACGCGTGTCAATCTACGAAGACAATTTGAGGCCATTAAGTCTTCAGGGAGTAGTTACTTACCCGCTCAGCTCACGCCCGAGCAAGGTTTCGCTGGACGACTTTGCTCGTACCGTTCAAGCAGATTCGTCACTCAAGGATTTTCTCGGCAGCCTGCCAAACATTCTTGCGGTTCAAAACCTGCGGGAAATAGCGCGACGAATGCGACGCGCGCGCGAACTCCAAAAGCCAATCATCTGGGGCATCGGTGGTCACGTTATCAAGACTGGCCTGGCGCCGATTATCATCGACTTGATGAACGAGCGCTTTGTCACCGCTATTGCGGCGAATGGTTCGGTGTTGGTTCATGACGCCGAAACTGCGATCGTCGGTTCGACTTCGGAAGACGTCGACGCGACTCTCGGCGAAGGCGCATTTGGTGGCGCTGATGAAACTGGAAAACTTTTGAACCAGGCCGCGCGTGACGGCGACCGCGACAAGATTGGTCTGGCGGAAGCCACGGCTCGTGCTCTGCTGGCTCTCGAACCCAAGCATGCGGAGTTCTCGCTGCTCTGCGCTACTTACAAAGCAAGAGTTCCGTTTACCGCTCACCTCACCATCGGTGGCGACATCGGTCACTTTCATCCTCAGGCAGATGGCGCGGCCCTCGGTGCAACCACGCATACTGACTTTCGCTTGCTCGCCGAACTGGTGCGACGCATGGACGGCGGCGGCGTCTATCTAAACATCGGCTCAGCCGTAACCTTGCCGGAAGTATTTCTAAAAGCGGTGACGCTGGTCCGTAATCTAGGTCACGACCTTAACGACATCACCACAGCGAACTTCGATTTCATTCAGTCCTACCGTCCACTGACTAACGTGGTCCGACGTCCTACAGCGAATGGGGCCGGCCACGGTTATTCGATAACGGGGCACCATGAGTTAACTATCCCCTTGCTCGCCGCCGAACTGAAGTGCGGAACCGGTTCTTAAGCTCCAAAAACGAATCCCACTCGTAATTCGTTTTCATAACACTCTTCTGTTGACACACCCCCGAAAGGCTACTATTCTTCCAGTTCAATTGAAAATGGTTTTCAATTTCATCTTAAGGGTCACACTGGAAGGGTTGGTTGTCCATGTTCTCGCGTGTTTCACAACGCTGCGCTTTGATCGCGTCTATGGTGCTGACGCTGGCGGTCGTCTGCGGCGCTCAAGTACCAGTTCTGACGAATTCATTAGGCAATACTTTGCGAGGGCGGGTACTCGATCAAAATCGAGACCCGCTGGCCGGAGCTACAATCGTAGTTTCCAGGGCGGACGGTTCCCCGGTCGCAACGGCCACCACCAACCAGAACGGCGAATTCTTTCTTGCTTTAGACGCCGGCAACTACACGCTAAAGGTAGCGATGAGCGGCTTTGCCGAAGCACTCCAATCGGTTCGCATCGAACAATCGGTTTCCGCTTCAGTGGAGGTCATGCTGCAAGTTGCCGGTTTATCCAGCAGTGTAACCATCGTCGGCGTCGACGGTTATCAAACGGAAGAAATTTCCAGTGCTACCAAAACTCTTACGCCCCTGCGCGACACGCCGCAGTCCATTTCAGTGGTCACCAAAGAACAAATCAAAGATCAGTCGTTTCAAAGCGTCAGCGATGTCGTCAACTACATTCCTGGCGTCTCGTCGCATCAGGGCGAGAACAATCGCGACCAATTAATTCTGCGGGGGAACAGCACGAGCGCAGATTTTTATTTGAACGGCGTGCGCGACGATGTTCAGTATTACCGTGATCTTTACAACGTCGATCGCGTCGAAGCTCTAAAGGGACCGAATGCGATGATCTTCGGACGTGGCGGCGGTGGTGGCGTTATCAATCGCGTCAGCAAAGAAGCAGAGTTCGCCTCGTTTGGAGAGTTAAGCTTTCAGGGCGGCTCTTATCGAAACCGGCGCGCCACCGGAGACTTTGGCCGAGCGCTCAACGACAAAGTCGCTTTTCGTCTTAACGGCGTCTACGAAAACTCCGCCAGCTTTCGCCGCTTCGTCGGCCTGGAACGTTACGGCATTAATCCCACGTTCACGATCGCACCTAACTCAGACACGCGAATAAACGTGAGCTACGAATACTTTCATGATGGCCGAACTGCGGATCGTGGTATTCCCTCGTTCCAGGGAAGACCAATCGATGTAGCAGTGTCGACCTTCTTCGGTGATCCAAATCTCAGTCACGTAAGAGCTGACGTTCATCTCTTGTCCGGAATAGTAGAGCGTCAATTTGGGCGTTTCAATCTGCACAATCGCACCCAGTTTGGCGACTACGATCGCTTCTATCAGAACTTCGTGCCCGGCGTAGTCACATCCGACAAAACTCGCGATTCGATTTCCAGTTACAACAACGCCACCAGGCGGAAGAACATTTTCAACCAAACGGACCTAACGTTCGCTTTGTGGACCGGCGGCGTGAAACACTCATTGCTGGCCGGCGCAGAGTTTGGCCGTCAGCTTACTGACAACTTCCGCAATACCGGTTTCTTCAACAACACTGCTACCGCGATTCTGGTTCCCGTTAGCGATCCGATCGTCACGGTGCCGGTCACTTACCGTCAGAACGCAACCGATGCTGACAATCATCTCCGGACCAATCTCGCCGCTGGCTACGTCCAGGATCAGATCGAGATCTCGCGTTACGTGCAGGTTGTTTCCGGAGTTCGCTTTGACTATTTCGACCTGCGATTTCACAACAATCGCAAGGGCGACAACTTGAGGCGTATCGATCAACTGATTTCCCCACGTATTGGAATTGTCGTGAAGCCAGTAGTCGCGCTGTCGCTGTATGGGAACTTCAGCGTCGCGTATCTTCCGAGCTCGGGCGACCAGTTCTCTTCTCTGACAACTATCACGCAGCAGGTGAAGCCCGAGAAATTTACTAACTACGAAGCGGGCGCCAAGTGGGATCTTCGTCCGCGTCTAGCGCTGACCGCAGCGCTTTATCGTCAGGATCGCACGAACACGCGCGCGACTGATCCACTTAATCCAACTGCGATCCTGCAAACCGGAAGCCAGCGAACCAATGGCTTCGAGCTAGGTATCAACGGCAGCGTGACTCGCAACTGGCGCGTTGTTGGCGGTTACGCACACCAGAACGCGTTCATCAGCAGCGCGACCACCGCTGCTGTCAAAGGCGCGCAGGTGGCGCAGGTTCCGCATGACACTTTTTCGTTGTGGAACAATTATCAGGTGGCGCGAAAACTCGGCGTGGGGCTGGGCGTAATTCACCGCGCCGATATGTTTGCCGCGATTGATGACACCGTTGTGTTGCCGGCATACACCCGAGTCGAGGCCGCTGTCTTCTACTCGTTTAATGAAAACCTCAGGCTGCAAGCGAACCTGCAAAATCTTTTTGACAAAAAGTATTACGTGAACGCCGACAACAACAATAATATCTCGCCCGGCAGTCCGCGCTCCGCGCGCGTTGCGCTTACCTGGAAATTCTAGCCCGTCGAGCAAACTGTTCGTTTGCGGTCACGTTGAAGGGCATTCAAGCAACGCAAACTAACAGTTTGCTTTACGACTAACCCGCTACGGCGCTCTTCGCGCGAACCAGCTTGTCTCGATCACTGTGTTATACTCGCGTCCCGTTTTAGTTTGAACATTTACCGAACCAGGGTATCGAAACGCTCATGAACGCCGAGAGAATAGAACACTTCCGCACTCTGCTCCTTGCTCAATTACGTCAAAACACTGAGCACGTCCGCTCCGAACAAGCGGCAGCGCTGGAGTACTCTGACGACGGCGCCAAAGATCCAGTTGATCTGTCTTTGCTCGACGTCAACAAGGAGATTGCGCTGCGTCTAGGTGAACGCGGCTCGCAAATGATTGCTGATATTGATCAGGCGTTATTGAGAATTAAAGAAGGATCCTACGGCGTCTGCGCTCGTTGCGGAAACACGATCGACGAGCGTCGTCTTGAGGCCCTGCCTACTGCGCGTTACGACGCTGCCTGCCAATCGATCATCGAAAACGCCAACGGCGACGACGAACACTCAACCCTCTAAAAAAAGTCCAACGTCGAACGTCCAATGTCCGTTTAGCGAAGACTGAAAGGTTCGTTAGACAATTCTTTTTCCCCGCAACAGCCCTAATCAACAGCCAATTTCAGTGTCTATGTTCGCCAAACAGACATTGGACTTTGGACATTGGACTTTGGACTTTGGACTTTTGTTCAGGCTTTCGGGTGCGCTTTGTCGTAAACCTGAATTAGTTTTTCCATCGACACGTGAGTGTAGACCTGCGTGGTTGAGAGACGCGCGTGACCGAGCAATTCCTGGATGTCACGTAAATCTGCGCCGCTGTCGAGTAGATGAGTGGCAAATGAATGTCGTAGAGCGTGCGGGCTAACGTCAGATCTGCCGGCGCAGATGCGTATGTACTTTTCGACCATACGACCAACCGAGCGCGTGGTTATGCGAGTTCCCTGATAGTTCAGAAAAAGCGCTTCCGGTTCGCGCACTGAAATCGGCGCCGCATCCAGAAACTTTTCACGTACGTCCAGGTATGCGCGCAACGCCTCGAGCGCTGGTTCGCCAAATGGCACGATGCGTTCTTTCCGTCGCTTGCCGGTAACTCGAATTAATCTGTTGCGAAAGTCGATGTGACCAAGATTCAGTTTGGTTAACTCCGCAACGCGCACTCCGGTCGCATACATCAGCTCCAGCATCGCGCGATCGCGTTTGCCCAGATCCGTTTCTGTGTCGGGGCTCTCGACAAACTTTACCGCTTCTTCAATCGACAAATGTTTTGGCAGTTTCTTTTCCAGGCGCGGCGTGGAAACCAGCTTGGCCGGGTTCATCTCCAGCATTCCTTCACGCACCAGGAACTGAAAAAACGTGCGCAACGCTGCCAGCTTGCGAGCGATTGAAGTTTTCTTTTTCTGAGCAGTGTGAAGCGTCGCTAACCATTCACGAATGGTTAGGTGGTCGATGGCAGAGAGCGCCGGTTCCGTTCGCTTGCCTGTTTTGAGATCGGCAGGCGCGAGAAAATCGTGAAACTGTTCGAGGTCGCTCTGATAATTGCGAAGGGTATGCTCGCTAAGATTGCGTTCGTAACGCAGGTGCTCGAGAAACTGATTTAACAGTTCTTCCATAGGCGGTCAGGCTTTGCGTAACCCGTGTTTCAACTGCACGGAAGAGCGGGGGCAAGCCCGTCTACCAGTCGGTTGCAGCAACACTCGAGGGCTTCGGAGAATAATATCCCCGGCGTGCCCGAATGCGTACATCTTTTCGGGCTCGGAGCTTGAGATCGATGGTGTGGAACCGGCCGTCGCGCCGCTCCTCGCCAGGGTAATAACTCAACACATATTGTTGCGCCAGGTCTGCAGCAATCTGAAGAAAGGCTTCGTTGAGTTCGGGCATAGTTTTCGGGAGGTAAACTGCGCCGCCAGTTTGTCCTGAGAGTTGTTCCATTCGTCGCTCGGCCGCGAGCGCACGCAAGTTCGCGCCTTCATAGAGTCCCGTCTGCACGATAAATATCTGGCAGTCGTAAGCGAGCACCCGCTGCATCGTCGTTTCAAAATCACTGCGGCTCGTCGTCTCAATACCATCGGAAACGATGACCAGGACACGACGTCCCGGGTAGGGACGAAGGTAGGTGGCCGCTTCAATGATGGCGTCGAAGAGCGAAGTCGAGCCTTCAGGTTTGCCAAAACTGTCGATGGTTCGCTCCAGCAATTGCACGTCGCTGGTGAGTGGCTGCGCCAAATAACTGTCCGACTCCACCGAATAAATCGCCGCTTCATCGCCTGGTCGCATCACCCGCTTGAAGAAATGTTTGGCCGCCTGCTTCTCAAAGTCGCGGGCCGCATCAAGACTGCCGCTGTTGTCGAAGAGCATCGCGAGTCGCACGCTCGTTTCGGTCCTCGTCAAATCGCTGATGTCGCGCAATTGCCCGTCGACGCGCAACTCAAAATCCTCCAGCTTCAAGCCGGTGATTGCAATGCCCTTCTGATCAACTACGGAAGCAGGAATCGGAACAAGATTGGAAGTCACGCGAACAGTATCGGTGTCGTCAATATCGTTTGGCAGCTCGCGCGGTCGCGTAGGTGGAGTGGCTTTTGGGACCGGTAAGGCCGAGGTAGGTCCGCTGACATCTGAACTCGGACGAGTTGTTTTTGACTTGGGCGTCTCAGCCTTCGCCTTATCTTTGATTCGTCCGGATTGGGCAAAAACTACAAATCCTGCGGCTGACAAAATAACTGCCGCCAACAACGCCGGCCCTGCCGGGCGGTTTAGCCTCGCGCGTTTCAACCAGCGACTTGCATCGCCGGTAATTCGTTTTGTAATCCCTGAACCCACGTGTCCCATTCTTTCAACGCCAAGTCGACTTGATAGCTATGTCTGTCGCGTTTCTTACGAAAACGCCTGCGATCTTGTTCTGACAGCGGCTCCAGCAGCGCAAAAGTGATGTTCACCGGCTGAAAGTTTTTCGTTTCTGCCTGGGAAACATAGCGCGATAACGCGCCCATCGCACTCAATCGCGGAGCCGTGATTGTCTGCTTTCCCAATCCGAACCGCGCCGCGTTTTGCCCCGCCAGCCAACCCATCGCGACCGATTCAACATAGCCTTCGACACCGGTGATTTGTCCTGCAAAAAAGACTTCCGGACGTTCACGCAACTGCATTGTCTCGGAGAGCACTCGCGGCGAACAGATGTAGGTGTTTCGATGAATCTGTCCAAACTGCAGAAACTCCGCGCGCTCCATTCCCGGTATCAGTCGGAGCACTCGCGCCTGTTCGCCGTAACGTAGATGATTCTGAAAGCCCACCAGGCTGTATGCGTCCGCCATTAAATTTTCCTGCCGCAGTTGCACAGCCGCATACGGCTCGCGACCAGTGCGCGGATCGACCAGACCAACCGGCTTCATCGGTCCGAAGCGCAACGTGTCGACGCCGCGACGCGCCAGTTCTTCAATTGGCAAACAAGACTCGAACCAGCGAGTTTCCTCAAAACGTTGCAACGGAACACTGTTCGCCGCGATTAGTTCACCGTAGAAACGCGCATACTGTTCCCGATCAAACGGACAGTTCAGATAATCGTCGCCGCCTTTTCCGTAACGGGCAGCAGGAAAAGCGATCGAACGGTCGATTGAGTCGGCGGCGATGATCGGAGCAATCGCATCGTAGAAGTAAAGCTGATCGCTGCCGGTCAGTTTCATGATTTCCGCCGTTAGTGCGTCGGATGAAAGCGGCCCGGTAGCGATGATGGTTATTTCGTCCTCGGGAATCTGCTTAACTTCTTCGCGGACGAGGTCGATGTTCGGGTTGCTCTCGATGCGTTTGGTAACGAGCTCGGCAAACTGCTGACGGTCAACAGCCAGGGCGGCGCCGGCGGGAACGCGAGTCTCCATCGCACATTCCAGCACCAGGGAACCGGCGCGGCGTAACTCTTCTTTCAACAAAAAAGGAGCGCTGCCCGGTTCGTCAGACTTCAGTGAATTGGAACAGACAATCTCAGCGAGTTTGTCCGTGCGATGCGCCGGTGTTTGAGCAACCGGACGCATTTCATAAAGGCGCACCTGCGCGCCAACTCGCGCTGCCTGCCACGCGGCTTCAACTCCAGCCAGCCCCCCACCGATGATATTTACGGTTTTCACTATCTGTCTTTTCCCTGCGCCATCTTGGTTGCGAGTGCGCCGATCCAAAAGCAAACAGTCATTGATGACTGATTTCGAGCACCAGACTAACCACTTCGTTTACCTGCCAAACCGCAACGGTGCTGAGCGTGGTTTTATTCACTTTGGCACAGTGGATGCCATACAAGATGGCATGAAACACCTTCGAGAACGCGGTATTTACAGGACGCCAAACGGAGAAAGTTTTGTCGCGAGTAGCGAGAGAAAAACAACTTCGGACGGCAAACGAATTCTGTCCCGACTGGGCAATCAGCTGTCTTGTTTTCTTTTTGCCCGGTATGAATGGGCTTTCCACGGCCTGCCCGATTACGAGGTGGCCACCACCGGAAATGTAGTGGCGCTCAAACCACATCCGAATTTCCGGCCCGACCAACTCATCGATACCGGCGCCACCGCCGGCGCCCACTGAAGCGGCGTAATCGAAATTAACTACCAACCGGTCAGAAATCCAAACCGAAAAGGGACGGCGCGCGGCGTTTCGCTGGTTTCGAATGCTAAGCGCGCGAAATCGATTAAGCCTAGCCACGTTTCTTATCAGGCTTGGGAAGAAAGCCGCGCAGCTGTTGCGGATCTTTCGCGGCCCCGGGCCGCTGTTGTGGCAGAGCTTGTGCTCGCTCCTGCTTGTCCTTCGCGATGGTCTCTTTCAATCGTTTCTTGGCGCGTTTGTTCATGGTTAGAAGCATACAGCAAACTCGGGGAACGCCGTGAATTGCGAATTGTGAAGCAGTGGAAAACCGAGGCGCCTGCGGTCAGGATTTGTTGATCTTAAATCTTGTTCGGCTCGCTAGGGTTTTTTCTCCGGCGTCGCTTCAGTTTTAGGCGCATCGAGCTTGTAGTCGCCGACATCGCCGGAGAAGTGTTTGTAGTCGCTCCATTCGATCGTCTGATTGTAGTCGCCACCTCCAAACAGCAGCACCTTTACCGACAAATTGACCTGCGCCAGACGTGGTAACCAGATGCCCTCGACCATGCGCGTCTGCTCCATCACGAAGGCGGCACCGGGTCGCAGATTAACCAGCAGACCGCCGCCCATTTTGAAGCCTTCGGCCAGCCGTGCTTCCAGACGCATCACTTGTTTGTCTACCGGATCGATCCAGGCGACACCGACCAGTTTCGAAATTATTTCTTCTTCGCGGTTGCTGGGTTTGAACCCAGGACGCGGTCGAAAGTCGAATACAACGGCATCGCGATCGCGAAAGCGTTCGATTCGAGGTGAGACGAACTCATGGATCTTTAGAAACTGCGAAATCTCCACGTCGTCGTCGTTACCTCTGCCAGCCCGCTTCCGTTGCCGTTCCGCTTTTTGCTTTTGGACCTTTTGCTCGTTCTTGTTCTTGTCGCGCTCCGCCTTTTCAAACTCATCCTCAACGCGTTTCTGTTCTTTAGCAGCGCGTTCACCCGAAAGCGAAACTCCGTTTTCGCTAATCAACTTCATCACCGGCTCCCGATTAGCGATCGGAAAAACTTCGTAGACCTTGACCGTCTCCTTCTTCAACTCTCCCTTGCTACTAATCTCGCTGTTAGTTTCCTTCTGGACGAAGGAGTATTCGGTGAAGCGCTGCTCCAACTGATCCTGGTTGCTGGCCACGGCGAGCAGCAAGCCCACCACGTCCAACGATTCGACACTCTTTGGCGGATCAAATGTCGTGTCGGAAATCCCCGAGTTGTACGTTGCGCGCTGCAATACGAAGGCGAGTTCACCACTGCCGCTCTGATCGACGTACATGCGATGCGGAATGAGGACCTGGCCCTCCGCGCGATAATCTTCAAAGCGCGTGGTCGTTTTCCGCGCATCATCCTCGATGCGCACCAGAAACTTCGTGGTCGTGCTAAACAGGTAACGCAATCGTGCTCCACTGCGTAGCGAAAATTCCACGACATAAGCCTGGCCATCCGCGACCGCTTTCACGCCGGTGACTCGCGAAAGCACACTGTGTTTCTTGATGTCGACCAGATGGCTGGCGTCGAGCACGCCTTGCAGTTTTGCCGCAGCAGCTTCGGCGTCAGTGAGTGTGTGCAGTTTGCCATCGAGGCCGCGGGTCCAGGCTGAGCGGCCATTGACTGCCGAAACAACCTGACCATTTCCAAAACTAAATTCACTGCGAAACGAAGCAGGAGCTTTCGTTTGTGTCTTCGCCAGACCCATCGTTTGGTCTTTCAGCTGAATCTCCCATTCGCAGGTCGCGTCGCGAATGGTTGCCGCTTGTTTCCTGCCTCCAGTTGCTTTGAGGTAGCTGTCGATTACCTTCTCCGCCGCCGGCAGCTTGACTGGCTTTGAAACGTTCTGGGCGGGCGCCTCCATGCTGCGGCCGAATAAAACGGCACACAACATGGCGATCGTTACAAAACAACTCGCGCAGCGACTCATCGTTTCTTCTTCTTGGTAGTCCGTTTGGCCTTGACGGTTTTCATCGCCGGAGCTTGCTCGCCTTTTTTCTTGCGTCGCTCTTCGACTTTCTTGTGCGCAGCCGCGGTTACCTGCGCTATTTGCTGGGCTTTTGTCAGGCGTTTGCCGCTGCCCTTTTGCTGGCCCGCGTGTTCCTGTTCGGTCAATTCACCCTGATGCTTCTGATACTCAAACTCATTCAGCTGAGTGACACCCACTTTCGAAATCTCGAGATTTCGCATTTGCTCTCTGCCCATGTTCCCAGTTCTCCTTGTTTGTTATCCGCTTCCGATTGCCTGCTTGACACTACAAACTACGCATTCGTATATTGCCTGCACACGCGCAGACACCTTCTCGCGCTGCATCGAAGCCGGCTTAGCTCAGTTGGTAGAGCGTCTGATTCGTAATTAGAAGGTCGCCGGTTCAACTCCGGCAGCCGGCTCCACAAAACCAAATTTCAAACAGTATAAGTATCAAGGCGAGACGCGGCAAAGTCTGGGGTTCCCGCCGGTAACGGGTCAGTTTCAGATTGGAGGTGACGGGAAATCTCGCGAGATTGGGAAGACAAAATCAAACCGGGGGCTGTTGCGACCGGCCAAGATTCAACTCTAAAAGCAATCGCTCAGTAAACTCCGCACTTAAAAACATGAGCATTCGACGCCGCGCTACGGCGCCAGGTTCTGATTTGCCTTTGCTAACTTGAGAGACGTAAGCCAAACCCATTCAACATTGAAAATGCCGCTACCGTTGCCACGCAACTACCGTGTTAACCTTCACATTCATGAAAATCACCGCCGGACAGTTAGCTCAATACGATCGCGATGGATTTTTGGTCATCAGCGACTTCGCTGATAGCGAATCCTGCGACGCATTGCGCACACGCGCGCAGGACTTGGTTCACGATTTTGACCCTGACGGCATCGTCTCAATCTTCTCGACGCACGAGCAGAACCGCCGCAGTGACCAATACTTTCTGACCTCGGGCGACAAGGTACGTTTCTTTTTTGAGGAGAAGGCGTTTAATCCTGACGGCACTCTCAAACAAAGCAAGGAAGAGTCGATCAACAAGATCGGGCACGCGCTTCACGATCTCGATCCGGCTTTCAATAGTTTTTCGAGAGCCCAACGGGTTGCGCAACTAATCAGCGACCTTGGCATCGAACAACCACTACTGTTGCAAGGGATGTACATCTTCAAGCAGCCGCGCATCGGCGGCGAAGTCACTTGCCATCAGGACAGCACCTTCCTTTACACCGAACCACAAACAATTGCCGGGCTCTGGTTCGCGCTGGAAGACGCGACGTTAGAGAACGGTTGTCTCTGGGCCATACCGGGTGGACACAAGCTGGGTCTGAAATCGCGCTGGTTACGGAATGATGAAGGTGGGATGAAGTTTGATGTATTCGATTCGACTCCCTGGCCGGAAGAAAAACTGGTGCCGCTCGAGGTGAAGAAAGGCAGCGTGATAGTTCTCAATGGACTGTTGCCACACAAGAGTTTGGCGAATCGATCTAACAAGTCGAGACACGCCTACACGCTTCACGTGATCAGCGCCAACTGTCGCTATCCAGAATCGAATTGGTTGCAACGAGCGCCCGAGATGCCTTTGCGCGGGTTTGACCAGGCCTCGCCGGAGTGCAATCAGAACACCCCGGAGCCACGATGTGAACGATAAACGGGGAAAATCCCCACAAAAGTAGCTGTTTTGGTTAGCGGGACTCGCGCAGCAGGCCCTTAAAAACACCCTGAACCTGTACGCTCTCGGCGGAAACTCTAATCGACTCCAACGCGGAATTAGCCGGGCGAAGCTCAATCTCCGGACCGTGTTTGTAAATGCGCTTGAGGGTGGCGTAGTTATCATTCACCAGCACCATTACGATCTCACCGTTCTCTGCGACCTTGCGTTCTTCAATGAGCGCGATGTCACCGTCGCAGATGTGCTCGTCGATCATCGAGTCGCCTTTGATGCGCGCGGCATAAACGCTCTCTGGTCTGACGCGACCAAGCATGAAGCGCGGCACTGAAATCGTCTCATTGCTTTCGACAAGTTCGATTGGCTGTCCGGCGGCAATGTAACCGGCCACCTTGATCTCACAGAACAACTCTGCCAGCGGCGACTCTTGTTGCTTGATGACGATCTGCGATGAGTTGCCGGTGCGAATAATCTCAACCAGTCCAAGACGGACCAGCGCCTGCATGTGCTTCGCGATCGTCGCGCGCGATTTCACTCCCAGCTTCTGCGCGATTTGCGCATAGGTAGGAATGTGCCCGCGACGTTCAAGAAAGCTGACGAGATAATCGTAGACTTCTTTTTGACGTTGCGTGCGTGGGAGTCTTGAAAGCATAAGTTCCAAACAATTCTCGCGCGAGCGTTAGTGCTGAGACGGCAGAACAACCCTTGGTAAGTTAGCAGGCATTCTATGGCGCGCAAACAAAAGCGTCAAGTCTGATGTTTGCGCGCATAGACCATCGAACAACTAGTCTTTCGCGCGCGGTGAGTAACGCGCCAGCGTGCGCGGAAAGATTCTGACGCCAGCAGGCATTTGACTCAACGTCATCGAGTTGCCACTTAAGAGTTCTTTTGCTTTCTTACCGTCATACGCGCCCTCGTTCAGATCGTTGTCAGGACTTATCACAGCACCCTTCAACGCTGCGCCGATAAAAGCACCCTTGCTTCGTGAGTATGAAAGAATTCCAGCATCGAGTGTCAAATTAGTTGAAGCCGCGGCTTCGCGACCGACTGGTCCAGCCGCCACTCCAACTTCGCCACCCATCTCAAATTTGTCCTTGAGCAATCCGTTGACGCCGTCTTCGTTCATGATCAGCAAAACATAATCAGTTTTAGTGGCGCCGATTTGCGCACCGAAGCTGCCGCCGCTCAGATTGAAGAACGCCGGCGCCGACCAACCGTTACGAGTGCGCCGGCTGATGACGCCCTGACCTCCCTTGCCTCCCAAGATGAAAGCGGCCTTGATTACATCCGGAAAAACCGCGATTGCCTCAGCTTTATCGAGTAATTCCTTAGGAATTGCTCTTTCTCTAACGTTCATAATTTCAGTGAAAACTTCCGCTGCCTCGCGTGAATGACGCGTGGCATCCTGGAGCCGCGATGTCTTCGGCGCCGAAACCAAAGGCATAGCAAACATCAACAACAAACTTGCAGTCACCGCACCAACCAACGTCTGTCGCATGGAAAACTTCATCGAACTGCCTCCTCGTTTACCAAAATCTTGCAGGAACTAATACAAGAAAACACCAAGAACAGCAACACGCTTTTCCGCCCTGCAGGCCGCTGCAAGAAATTCGTCATGAACTGGAAAACGTACTCGTGAAGCACTCCAACTGCATTTGCGGGAATGCGGGAAGATGGATTACCGATCCCTCAGCCAAGTATGGTTGACTACGTTGAGGCCGCTTGAAGCGCTACACTCTCAAATCGCAACTCGCCTCAACCTTAACGAGTTCGCAATCACAGACACTGAACTGAAACTCATCGCCGCTGCCGCGAGCATCGGACTCAACAGCAGGCCGGTGAATGGATACAGTATTCCCGCCGCCACTGGTATTCCCAACGCGTTGTACAAGAACGCGAAAAAAAGATTCTGTTTGATGTTTCTCATCGTCGCGCGGCTCAAACGAATTGCGCGCACGATGCCGCGCAAGTCGCCCTTCACGAGTGTGACTCCGGCGCTTTGCATGGCGACGTCGGTCCCCGTTCCCATGGCGATGCCTACATCCGCCTGGGCCAAGGCGGGCGCGTCATTGATCCCATCGCCGGCCATCGCTACTCTTTTTCCTTCTCTCTGCAGTCGCTTTACGGCTTCGGCTTTCTGATCTGGTAAGACGTTGGCCACGACGTCGTCGAGTTTGAGCTTGTTCGCGACAGCGCCCGCGGTAGTTTCGCTGTCACCGGTGAGCATCACGACGCGCAAACCCTCGCGATGCAGTTGTTCAATCGCTTCACTCGTCGACTCCTTGATCGGATCAGCAACCGCGAGTAAGCCGGCAACTGCGCCATCGATCACGATGAACATGACTGTCTGTCCTTCGCGACGCAAAACTTCAGCCCGCTCATCAAGCAAGTTCGAACTGATTCCGATTTCTTCAAGCAGCGACTGATTGCCCAGACTCACTTTTTGACCGTTGACGTTTCCGGTTACGCCTTTTCCGGTCAACGACTGGAAACCGGCGACGCTCTCAAGCTTTAGTCCGCGCTCCTCGGCGCCGGCGACAATCGCGGACGCTAGAGGATGCTCGCTGCCCCGCTCCAGGCTCGCCGCCATGCCCAGCAGCGTGGCTTCGTCACGCTCAGAAGCGGTGACGATCGATACTAGCTTCGGTTTGCCCTCAGTCAGCGTCCCGGTCTTGTCGATCACTAACGTATCTACTTGCCGCAGTACCTCGACAGCCTCAGCATTTCTAAACAAAACCCCACTTTGCGCCGCCTTCCCCGTTGCGACCATGATGGACATTGGCGTGGCAAGTCCCAGAGCACACGGGCACGCGATTATCACGACGGCAACTGCATTAACCAGACCATGCGCCATGCGCGGTTCGGACCCAAACAAACTCCACCCGATGAGGGTGAAAACCGAAACAACCACGACCGCAGGCACAAAGTAACCGGAGACGCGATCCGCCAGCTTTTGAATCGGAGCGCGACTGCGCTGGGCTTCGGAAACCATCTGCACAATCTGCGCCAACAGCGTTTCTGAGCCGACGCGTTCAGCGCGCATCACAAAACTACCGGAACCGTTTACCGTCGCTCCCACCACCTGATCGCCGGCTGCTTTCGCGACTGGAATTGGTTCACCCGTGACCATCGATTCATCAACCGCACTCGATCCTTCCAACACGACACCATCAACTGGAATTTTCTCTCCGGGTCGTACGCGCAAAGTGTCGCCTCGTGCCACCTGATCAAGTGCGACGTCTTCGTCTGAACCGTCACCACGAATCCGGCGCGCAGCCTTCGGCGACAAACCGAGCAACGCCTTGATTGCGAGACCGGTACGGCTACGAGCCCGAAGTTCAAGCACCTGGCCCAACAGAACCAGAGTCGTGATCACTGCTGCGGCTTCGAAGTAAACGGGAACTTGTCCAGCTGCATCTCGAAACGACGGCGGGAAAAGGCCGGGCATGACAGTCGCCAAAAGACTAAACAAGTAGGCGACGCTGACGCCCAATCCGATCAGCGTGAACATGTTGAGGTTGCGACTCACGATCGACTGCCAACCGCGCACCAGGAAGGGCCATGCACCCCAAACAACAACGGGCGTTGCGAGTGCGAACTCAAGCAGTCGCCAGGTACGCATCGTGAAAACAGTTTGCAGCGCGAGTCCAGGAATGAACTCGCTCATGCCGATGAGGAGAAGCGGCAGCGTGAGAACACCGCTGATCCATAACCGACGCGACATATCAACGAGTTCTGGATTGGGTTCTTCTTCAAGCGAGATGGTGCGCGGCTCTAATGCCATCCCGCAGAGCGGGCAACTCCCCGGCCCATCACGAACGACCTCGGGATGCATCGGGCACGTGTAAGACCTGGCCAACGTAGAACGTCCAACGTCCAACGTCTTGGTAGCGTCAGCAGACGAATATTCTTTATAAGACGCTTCACCACGTCGCTGGATCCCGATCGGCTGAACCGACATTGGTTGCGGCGGTTTATCTAGGAAGGACTTTGGATGGCTCCGAAACTTCTCCAAACAGTGACGACTGCAAAAATAGTAAGTTGTTCCTGCAAACTCGAACGAGCCTGCAGCCGACTGCGGATCGACCGTCATGCCGCAGATTGGATCGATGGCAGTTGAAGTTGATCCTGAAGCGGTGCGCATCTTCAGATGATCGCCCAGCGTCCGTCTTCGCGCAAATCATCAATATCAATAACAAAAATAGGGAAAGAGCGCGGTCTCCCCAACCGCGCCCTTCTCCAGGCAAGGAGATTACGCAGCGGTACCTGTTAGTTTCGTTTGTTGTAAAGCAAACTGTTATTTTGCATCCACGTTGAATGCCATTCAACCGTCGCAAACTAACAGTTTGCTTTACCCGTTCTGATTTTGTCTTCGCTCCCTCGACACGTCCACTGCCCAGCCTCGTCTCCTGCTTGCCCTTTTGATTTGAAAGTAGTATTTATTCGGCGCTGACGCGCTCTGACCTTTTCCAGACGCGAACGTCCATTACGGGGAGATTCTTCCTCGAGAGGCCGTCGCCAGTAACCAAACTATCACCTGAGCGACGATGCTCTTCGCCTTGAGCAGCACGAATTTTGGCGCCCACAGATTCTCCGGGGTAATCATACTTTCCAGCATTGATTAAACGTCTGTCTCTCAATCCTCTGGCTGGAAATGATTAAGTAAAAGGACAGGTTGCGATGCCCATACCGGTCAATGAGATAGTCGCTAGTCTTAAAGAGAGGAACTGTATCTTCCTGCTTGGGCCAGGACTCGTCCTGGACAAAAAGGGTGGCCTGTTACAAGCGGGCTTAATAGACTATTTCAAAGAAAAGGGATTAGAAATAGATCAGGATCTGGACAATTTGTTTAGCTGCAAGACGCAAGCCAAGACGAGAGCGCATGTCTACATCAAAGAATACTATCGAGACAATGGCGAACTGAACGATACGCTGCGTCAGCTGGCGCGCATACCTGGTCACCTCTACGTTTCGATCAACCCGGATTTGCTAATGAAGCAGGCGTTGGAAGATTACGGCGTCGCTCATGAATTCAAATACTATGTGAAAGACCAACCACCAGAAGACGTCACGAATCCCACAGCCGAGAAGCCACTGCTCTATAACCTCTGTGGCAGCATTGATACTCCACAATCACTGATCTTTAGTTATGAAGATCTCATCCAGTATCTTTTTTCGATTGTTCGAGACTTCAAGCTCCCTCAGAATCTCAGGAGCAATTTAGAAAATAATGTTTACTTCATTTTCCTCGGGTTTGATTTTGAAAAATGGTACTTGAAGCTATTACTAAAACTATTGTTATTAGATGAAACGAAACTTTCCATCGCCGCAGAATCAGGAACCGGAACACAGGGCCAGCTGCGAACCTTCTACGTAGGACACTATGGTTTGGAATTTGTTGAAGACAACGTCGAGCAATACGTGAAACGCCTTTACGACGAGTGTGACCAACAAGGCCTGTTAAGGGTGATCAAAGAGAAAACCCAGGCTTCTATCCAGGACGAAATCAAGGAACTCATAAACAACGACGAGCTCGAGCAAGCTTTAGACCGGCTTTACCAAACCCTGAGCGAGATGGATGAACAACTCATCAAGGCCAAAGACGAAGAAAAACAAGATCTCCTGGACGAGCTCGACATGCAAATTAGCAGGTTGAGCCGAAGCGAAAAGCAACTGAGAAAAGGGCTGGTCACGGAAGAGGACGCTGCAATAGAGAAAAACAAAATCACCGAGGCCGTACTCACTAACGTGCGGAAGCTCTTCGGATAGCAGTTCCGCTAACCGGCCTTAAGTACAAATAAATGCCGTTCGCTTACACGAGATATTTGGCACAAGTCCTTTCGACAAAGTATTCATGAGCACTGTCCCACCAATTTTGCGTGCAAGGTATCCTGGTTCCAGACCATTTACGCAGGACGACGAAGCCCTGTTTTTTGGGCGCGAAGAAGACATCGCAAAGCTCACCACATTTATCACGGTTGAAAAGATGACCGTGCTCTATGGCAAATCGGGACTCGGAAAGACTTCGCTTTTAACTGCCGGTGTATTACCCAAACTGCAGCATGAGCATTTCTATTGCATCGTCCCGGTGCGATTCGGGAGTTTTGTCCGCGACAATCGTAAGCATCCACTTGATATTGTTGAAGAACAACTCGCCGCACGTATTCCGCCGGAAACTTTCCTAAGCCAGATTGAGTCGGAAAACATTTCATTGTGGCAGCAGCTTAAGAGCCTGGAACTGGCGCTCCCAGGTCAGCCAACGTTCTTGCTGGTTTTCGACCAATTTGAGGAGCTCTTCACCTACCCGGAAGGCGTGACTGATTTCGCCGAAGCTCTGGGAGACTTGCTCTATGGTCGCGTGCCTAAGGACTTCCAAAGAGCGCTTCGTCTGGCGACCAGAAACAATGCTGAGCCCCTCACGCTTGAACAATCGGAATTCCTGGACCGGCCACTGAGACTCAAACTGGTGATGTCGATCCGATCTGACCGCATGAGTCTACTCGACAGCCTGTCTTCGCAAATCCCACAGATACTGCTCAATTGTTATGAGTTGAAACCGCTTTCGCGAAAGCAGGCGGAGGACGCGATCGTTGGTCCAGCGCAGCAAGTCGGGGAATTCCGATCTCCAGTCTTTAACTATCAATCCGAAACGCTGAAGCAATTACTCAACTATCTGACCCAAAACGACACCAAGTCGATCGAGTCGTTTCAGCTACAGATTCTTTGTCAATACGTAGAAGAAAACATAGTCATAGCTAAGAACGATCTTGATGTTGCAGAGCAGGACCTTGGCGAGTTGGAAGCCATTTACCGAAATTACTATAGAAACAGTATCGAAAAGCTGGGGACCGAAGAGGAGCAACTTAAAGCGCGAATTTTTATTGAAGAGGGGCTGATTTTCGCAAAAGAGGAAAGAAGAATTACCTTATATGAGGGCCAGATTTACAGCATGTTTGACATAAGTCCGGAGTTGTTACGCAGGCTGGCGGATACGCACCTAATCCGATCCGAGCCGCACAGTAGCGGTGGCTATATGTATGAACTAAGTCACGACACCTTAGTGGCGCCGATCCTGAAGGCGAAAGCCCAGCGCTATGAAAGCGAAAAGCTAAAACAAACGCAACAGCTATTGCTGGAAGTAAGAGCGAAGCGCAAGAAAAAATTGATTAGGGCAGCTTGGCTTTTTATTCCGCCGGCCCTGGTGACTTTGATGATCGTTGTCGCGCTGATCGTAATATATCGCCCGTGGCGCGGTGGATCAGGGCTGGACGATCTCGTTTTTTTATTTGTCTCATTAATATTTCTCTTAGTCCCGTGCTTTTTTATTGTGACTTACCTTAGCGCAGTGGCCCTCTTTGTATACGAGTTCATAGCCGGCGAAAGCATCTTGTCCAAGCTGCGGAAGCGCGCCACCAATCCGGAAAAACAAAAGGGCCTTTTGACTAAAATTGGCAAGTGGCTGAGTTGAACCGCACCCTCCGCCACTGATCGTCGTAGCTGGCAAACATATGGCAGTTCCAGTAACCGAAAGAATCAGGCGGTTAGTCGCCGCTGATAAATTGGAACAGGCGATTGAAGAATTGCTGCCTGCCGTGCGCGGCAAGAACGAAGACCTCGCCAACGACTTGATCAAGTGCCAGTCAGATTTGGCAAAAAGCCAGAAAGACAGCCGGCGTGGATTGATTACCGACGAGGAAGCGAGCAAAGCCAGAACGCGAGTTTGCTACGCGATACTGGAAATGTTGAAAGAGATTGAAGCACCCGGACCTGCACCACTTCCCATTCCATCAAATTCGCCGAGCGTGTTTATTTCCTACAATCATAGCGACAGCGATGTCGCAGACAGGCTGAAGACGGCGCTTGAGAAAAACGGAATTGTCGTCCGCATTGACACCGCGGTCATGGAAGCAGGTGCAAACATTCAGGAGTTTATTGAAAGCTCGATCCGTGATACCGGAGTAACAGTCTCGCTTGTTTCGAATCACAGCCTGCTTTCCGCCTGGGTAGCTTTAGAGAGTATCGATACTTTTTACCAGGAGAAGTTCACCGGTAAAAAGAAATTTATCGCTTGCTATATTGACGACGACTTCTTCCGAACCGACTTCCGCCTCAACGCCACCAAACAAATAGACGCCAAAATAGATGAGATAGATAAATTGATTCCGGAATATAGCGCCGCGAAGATTGATACGAACGACCTGAATAGCCAAAAAACAAGACTGTACAAGTTGCGCAATAACCTCGGCGATATTCTTCTGAGGTTGAAAGAGTCTTTGTGTCTGGATATCCGGGAAGACAAGTTTGGCGAGGGCGTCGCCAAAGTGGTTCGGGCAATCAAAGGAAATGATTAACGGGTGAGCGAAGCTCGGCGTCGGAAGTAAAGTCGATCGAAACCACCTGGTCAGTGCCAGGCACAACTTAGCGCGTTCGTCACACAGTCATCGAGCGTTGGCACAATTACTGCACTAACAACTCAGAACCGATGCGGGGCCCTGCTTTCCCGCGTTGTTGTGGCGTTGTGCCAGCCCTGCCGTCTGCACACGCATCCCATTTTGCCACTCGAGGGTCATCGCTCTCCAATCGCTCTCCAATAAGTCGAGCGGTTAATCGAACCACGAACGCGGTACTCGCCCACCGTCTACATCAAGTTATTTACCAGGCTTCCCCGCCGAACAGGAAAACAGAACAAATGCGAAACCAAAAAGGATTTTCACTCATAGAACTTCTGATTGTCGTCACGATCATTGGAATTGTTGCCGCGATCGCAATCCCCAATCTTATTGCTTCTCGCCGCGCCGCCCATGAGGCTTCAGCGCAAGTTTCCGTACGCACGATTTTCACCGGCCAGGTCACCTATCAGGCGACCCTCGGGCTCGGCACGTTCGCCTCGGATCTCACCACTTTGTCGAACGCCAGAATCATCGACTCGTCGCTCGGAAGCGGCAGCAAGAGCGGCTACACATTCGCTATTGTGGAGCAAGCTGGAACCGGACAAAGCGCTGTTTTTGGTTGTTATGGAGTGCCGGCGATCACCACCTGGCCCGCTGCAACCGGCACACGCCGCTTCGGTCTTACTGAGGCAGGTGTCTTGCGCGGTGACTCAACCATAGGCACCACACCGAACACCAGAACTTTGATTACCGGCATGACTAACTTGTAAAGAAACTGGCAGGACTCACTGCCCATAGGTATAAAACCGCCTAGCCCTGACGACCACACGCTTGCGGTCAACTTTGACCTTTATCGTTTTCACTCCGGCGGCCGCACCTTCATTCAGTCGATAACCCAGCACATATTGCCGGCGCAGTTCAGCGGCAACCGTCGCAAACGACTGACGAATCGCATTGAGGTCGCCGCCTCTGAAATAACGCCCGCCTGTTTTCTCGGCTAACTGCTGCAAGTAGGTTTGCGGCACGAGGTCTCCGTACTGCACGGTGTAAACCACCACGTCAGATTCTTCTGCGTCGCGTAGCGTGCTTTTCGCAGTCGCTTTGCCCCAGGTGTTTTCGCCGTCAGTCAAAAGGATCACAGCCTTGCGGGCAGCGTTTGGCCGCAGCGCTCCCAGACCAAAATCGACAGCGTCATACAAGCGCGTGCCCATGGTCCAGGGACCAGGCGCGATGCGATCAATTGCCTCGGCAAAGAGCTTGGGATCGCTGATGCCCGCGGCAGTCAACGCCTTTATTTCTCCATGGAAATAAACAGGACGGATGGTGTCCGCCGGGCGCAGCTGCTCCACGAAGGCCTTCGCCGCGTTTTTTATCTGCTCGATGAACGGGGCGGTGGATCCACTCGTATCGATTAGCAGCACAACAGAAAACGGTTGGTCAACATGGCTGAAGTGGACAATCGTCTGCTCTTTGCCGTTTTCGTAGACGCGAAAATCGTTTCGCTGCAGGTCAGTCACGTATTGCCCTTGCCGATTCATTACGATGACCGGAACGGAAACAAGATTCGCAGAAACGCGCACGACCTCGCCCGCGCCAACTTCTTCCGCCGGCGGTGCAACTGGTGGCTGAGGCGTTGAGGTTGAGACGGGTGGTGGGGTCGGCGACGATTGCGCTTGCGCAACAACGCAGACGGCTGAGAGAAGCAGCAGGACAAAACCCTGAATTAGTTTAACCAACACTGAACCGTCAGGCGCTGTTGCGAGTTTCAAACCAGTTTTCCTTATAGCCAATCATGACGCGCTCTGAAGTGATTGTGCGAAGTCGATTTTTGCAAAAGCACTGTCAGCGCCGTGCCAGGCGAACAGTTCGGGATGGATCAGATGGGCCAGCAGTTCCGTGCCTTCAACTACACGCAGACTCGGTCGCGCAAAATAGGAATTCGCATCGACCGCATAAACGCGTCCATCGCGAACGGCCGGTAGATCAGACCAATTCGGATAGTCTCGCAACGGCGGCGTCTGCTCGACAACTTTGTCGAGGTTGAAACCGCAAGGTGTAATGATGAGCACTTCCGGAGCGTACTCGACCACGTCAGTCCAGGGAATGCGAACCGAATCCGCTTGCGGTTGAGCCAGGCGATCAATGCCACCGGCGATCTCAACCATCTCCGGCAACCAATGACCGCTGCAGTAAACCGGATCAAGCCATTCCATGCAGAAAACACGCGGTCGCGTGCTTGCTGCGCTGGCGAGGGCCTTAATTTCATTTAGTTTTTCGCGTGCTTGTGCGACGAGTTGTGTTGCTGACTCCGACTTTTCAGTGGCGTCGCCTAACTCCTTAACGTTATGGAATATCTCCTCGAGAGAGCGCGGCGACATCCAAACAATCTCCGGTAGTTTGGCAAGCACGCGCAAAACTTGCGTCACTTCGTTTCCCGACGGCGCGCAAACCTGACAGAGGTTCTGCGTGAGAATTAGATCCGGCGCCAGCTCGCGCAGCAAACGTTCATCGACTTGATAGAGGCTCAACCCGTTTCGCATTCGTTCTGAAACCGCCACGTCGATCTCTGCCTGCGTCATTTTTTCAATCGGCAGTGCGTTGCGAACGACAACCGGCTTGCTCCGCGCTTGGGGTGGGTAGTCACACTCGTGCGTGATGCCGACCAACTGGTCTTGAAGGCCAAGCGCGTAAACCATTTCCGTGGCCGACGGCAGAAAAGAAACAATGCGCGGGGGTGTCGTCATGATGGTGAGACATTGTAAGAGCCGGTTAGCGGATTCCAAAGTACCCGCTTCCACGACTCCAATGTCCAAAGTCTTCGTCGCCACAGATTCTCATTTTGCGAAACCAGAAGGCCCGCTACGAAGACTTTGGACATTGGACTTGGACGTTGGACCATCACTTCATCTTCCCCGGCCGCAACCGCACGAAGAGTTTCCACGAAACTGGATGCGCACCATAGAGTTGATTCAACGCGCCTGACTTTGAGTACAAAGTGAAGTCACTGCCGACGGCAACTGACAGATTCTGGTTCGTCACCACATCGCGCGCCGCGCCGAAGCTGTAAGCGCCGATGCGAAACGACGCGTGATCGTCAACGAGTGCCAACCGCGCGCGATCGGCCGGGCGCAACAACTCATTCTTGTCGACCAACTCCAAACGAGTGTAGACGTAGTTTTTGTCGACGAAGTTCAGCGTAGACTCCAGCGTGTAACCATTCAGGTTGTGAGTTTCTCCCGGCGCGCTGGTGTGGTTCCGGCCCCAAATGAAAGCTGAAGCCCAATTGCCTCGATCAAGTTTCTTGTTGTACTGCACCGAAGCTGTTGTGCGTCGTACATCGACATCTGGCTCCTGCCCTTCCGGACTACGCAAGAACCCGTGACTCAACTGCACCGTCCAATTCTGATTTGGCGCCAACGAAATTCTTGCCGATCGCGAATTCCATTTGTGCGCGTCGAAGTTGTACCGATTCTCATCTGGCTCGCGACCGTTAAAGATCGAGCCTTCGAGCTTCAACCAGCGATAAGTAAATCCGGCAGTGACCACGCCAAAGCTAATGTGAGTTGAATCCTGAAGATGATGCGCGAGTGGCGCCGCCGGATTTTCCGAAGCCGAGGCGCGATGCATGAACGCGACTGGCCCCAGCGCCGGCTCGCCGGGATAACCCGCGTAAACAAACCACGTCCCACGCTCCCCCAACGGCAATGTGTACTGAGCCGACAACTCCATGAAGAAGTCGTGCGGATGTTGCCGATCGATTAACGGCTGACCTTTGTAAGTTTCGCCGGTTTGAAAAAGTAGTGGCGAACCTCCCGGCGGAAAGGTAAACCGTTCGAAGCTAAACATGCTGCGAAGTTGCAGCGTCCCGCTGCCCAGCTTGTGATAGGCCATCGGCATAAACCAGTTTGCCGATTCAAATCTGGTGGCGCCGCGAGGCCCGCCTTGCGAGTTCACACCGACAAATGCGTTTCCGTGAAACATCAACAGCCAGTCGCCGGACTGTTTGTGAAACATGGGCAGCGTCCCGGAAGCGGGTTGCCACGAGGTGCCCGAACCCATCGCGCCCATCGGCATCAGATTATTTTCGCTGTCACCCACGCGAATGCTCATGCCGGCATCCTTCATCACCAACAGCGGGCCCATGTTCATCGCTCCCGAAGGCATGGCCATGTCTTTCATTTGATCATGTGATTCGGTTTTCTTTTCCGGCGCCGGCGCTGGCATGTTCATTCCAGGCATCTGACTGTTTCCAGAAGTTGGGGTCGGAGTTGGCGAAGGGGACGGCGTGGGCATAGCCATTCCCGGCATGTGGTTGTGACCTGGAACTGTCGGAGTCGGAGTAGGAGTAGGAGAGGGTGACGGAGAAGCCTGCGGCATTCCCGGCATCTGATGGTCTTGAAGTTGAGCCACCACATTGCGGGGTGACGAAAGACACACGGCTACCACCAATGTCGCGGAAAGACAGCTAAGCATCCGAAGAAACTGACGCATGAAAACCTCCCTCAGCTGAGCGCGGGCGTTTTGCATCGATACTCAGAAAACAAAACGCCCGACTCGGCTTATGCTTGACTAGTTCTTCGGCTTTTCTTTCGTGTCATGCGCCTTCATGTCGCATGAGTCGCCGCCACAACAGCAACAGCCGGCGTGATTAGCCGACTGATCTTTGTGGTCTTTCATCGAGCATGAATCGCCCTGGCCACAGCATGAGGCCATGGCGCAGCACGATTCCGCTTCTTTCTTCTGATCGTTTTGCGCGAACGCGATACCGGAAACGGCCAGACCGAGTCCGAGTACCAGGCCCATCGCAAATCCTTTGAAGTTTTTCATTTCAGTTCTCCTGTAAAGAGATCATTGCCGCGTGTCAGCAAAAACTCTGACACGCCAAAGTAAGCAGAACATTACTGTCTGCCCTTAGGTGTCGAATGATTGAAGAGACAAACAAGAGTTTGTTGCAGGTGATCTCTAAATCAGGAAAACGCAGCAGCGAAGGTAAGTGTGGCCGCGATTAGGTAGTCGCAGTGGGCGCGACAGCGCGCTCACCTGCTTTGGTTGGATGGTAGTCGGAAGGTTCCTGCTTGACGCAAGAACGGCAACACCAGCTTGATCGGGATCTGACTTCGCCAATGCCGCGGTGGCGTTGATTGCCAGTGGACAGTCCGTCATTAATGACGAGGTAGCAGTAATGAGTTGACTTTCAGAGGCCTCGCCCATTGGCGCTTCTGCGTGACCAGCGGGTCTGGCATGACGCTTTGCACAGCAATCATGATGTCCTCCGGCCGACGCACAAGAATCGCCCGAAACCTCAGCAGTGAAACTCTGTGCCGGCGCGCTTTGAACCTCGCTGGCGGCGGCGCTCATCATGTTGTTACAGCCAAGCATGCAACCGGCGCCGGCCATCCAAAACGCAACGGCGAAGGCGAGCACGATACGCGCAAGTCTCATTGAGGAAATCAGAATCATCTTCGTTCGGAGTTTAGCCAGTAGACATCGATCTTGTCGAGAGCGCAGACCGAGTAATAGTGCCGCAGTTTGCCAAAGGCTGCCGAGTGGCAGGTCAGTACCGTCCGCGATAGGGCCATGGGTTGTCTGGTTTTTTGCCAAGCGAGCCTCAACCGATTTGTTACCTTTTTCTAGCAGTTCAATTGTCTCAACTGTTTCGACGCATATCGCCTGTATGCTTGACACTCAACAAACGAAACCGCAGGGGGCGAAAATGAATCTCGACGAGAATGTTGTCACACAGGAAGAAACTGGCGAGGACGCACCGATAGATCAAGTGGAAGACCGAGTTGCAGCCACGATGAAGCAGCTTGAAGGAGAAGCAAAGAAGCGGGTAGCCGATGGCTTCCAGGATCGTGATCTGGCGCGTGAGGGAGAGCGTCTCGTGGAGGAAGCGGAACGTGAATTAGGAAAACCGGCAGACTAATTGTTCGGGCTTAGTCAGACGTGGTCTTGGCGTTGAGTGCTTCCTCAAGCGCCGCTCGAATGAGATCGGGCGTCTCCGAAGGATTAAAGCCAACAAACCGTTTCACTACCCGACCATCGCGGGAGATGACAAAGCTCTGCGGAATTGCGTCTCGGCCTTGCATCAAAGTCGCGGCCACATCGTTGCCTGACCAGCCAATCCGGTAATCAATATTGTAGTTGCGCACAAAGTCGCGGACGCTGTCTTTCGAACTCTCAAAATCTTCGGTTGAGAGACCAACCATCTCGACGCCCTGTGAGCGAAACTCCTTGTGAAGTTTGACCAGCTCAGGTGTTTCCAAACGACAAGGACCACACCACGTAGCCCACAAATTCACCAGCAAAACTTTTCCGGAATAGCTGCCAAGCTTTATCGGGTCGCCAGTGAGCGCCTTGAGTTCTGCCTGGGTGACGTTCGCCGGGAGGGTGGTAACCGGAGCGGCGCTTCGCGGCGCAGCCGGTCGCGTGCCATTACTCACCGTGCTCGGCGGAGCCGCAGGATTGGTTCGTCGTTCGTCGCCGGAGCTGCAGCTCGAAATGCCAAACGCAGCCAGCATCCCAAACACGACTATCGTGAGCGCCACGCGCGCCGGAGTCCACCACCCGTTCGTTTTTTTGTTTATTGCCATTTGAACCTTACTACTGATCTGAAATTCTAACTCAGCCCGGTCAAAAGTGCTCCTCTTCGTTAGGTCTTGGGTTTTCCAAACCGGAACGACTCCAGAATCACCGGCATCTGACCCTTTGTTCCCACATCTTCGTAACTCGACAGCTCTGGAGCAAGCGAGGTCGTAAACATTGTCAAGATTACGCCGTTCTTGTCGCCGGCGACACCGGTCGGAACATAAACCACGCGGCCCCAAAGATGAAGGTCGCCCTTTTCGGTGTTAGGAGACAAGCCCTCCCAAAAGAACTCATAACCATCAAGAGAATTGATCTTGGTTGGACGTTCCAGCACCTTCTTGTAACCGGGAAAAAACTTCGCAAGCGTGGTACTAAACTCTGCGGCCTTCTTCGGGAAGTCGGGCAAATCGTCGGCGTAGGTGCCCTTGCTGTCGTAAGCGCGAACTGCAAAATTTTCCTGAGTGAAATCGGGCGGTAGTCGCCTTTCCACTTTGGCAAAGTTTTCAGTGCCTGCTTGTCCAGCTTTCGGATCCGCTGCCCAACCGCTTGGATAATAGAACGAAAAGTCTACGAAGTGTTCTGCGAGCTTGGGATCCAAATTAGCAGCAACGTTTTCAAACTTCGTTGTGCCCGGCGGGGGAACATACTCAGCTTCCGTTGGTTTTGTTTCAGGAGTGCTGGTATTGACGTTGGCGGGCGGACTGCTGCTCTCGATGTTAGTGTTCTCAGGCGTTGGTCGCGTCGCCAATGGCGGCTCCGACTTTTGATCCAGCCGTGGCTTGATCACCAAAAAGAACGCAGCCGCGATGCCTCCGATACCTAACACCAGCAACACCGCCAGAATCCCCAGGATCAACGGAAGTTTAGATTTCTTCTTCGGTGCCGCGGTTGCGGCGGTTGCGGCTGCAGCTGCCGCGGGCTGCGACGCTGCCGGCGCTGCTGGGGTCCGCGGTGGCAACGCCGTTGTTACTGATTGCGGCGGCAACTGACCGGATGGCGGCGGAGTCGTCGGGGGTGGCGGAGTTTGCCCCGGTTGTTGATGCAAGTTAGACGACGTGGGCGTGCCGGTTGGGCCAGTCTGTTTCGGAAACACGACTGTGGGCGCCTGCGACGGTGTCGCGATCGTCGCACCGAAATCGGGTTGCGGATTGCTGGGTGGTTGCGGCTGCTTGGGCGTCAAGTCGACTGTCGCGCCCTGAATCGTCGCATTAGGATCGAAAGCCTTTTCGGCAATTACCAGCAAACCACCATCGATCGTACAAAACTTTTGATTATCGTCTGGGAAACTACGATTACACTTGGGGCACCGCTTCATGAGAAAGATTTTCTCCTTCTAAGATTGACCTGTTGATCGATCGTGGGTCGCGCTTAATGCGCCTTGGAAAGTTTCTGCTCGATCTGATGGTTCCCTGGGTCGAGTTCCAACGCACGTTTGTACGCCCGGGCGGCACTCGGTTTCTTTTTGGCTTTCATGTAGCCGTCGCCCACGCCTTCAAAACCGTAAATTCCGGCGAGTTGTTTCTTGTCACCTTCCGACGCAAAACCGGAAGCGCGTTCGTAGATTACTTCCGCATCTTCAAAACGATCTAACGCCAGATAAGTACGACCCAGCAGGTTGAAAGGTTGAAACGCTTTCGGACTGACTTCCGTAGCAAGTTTCAAATAAGGCTCCGCTTCCTGGTAGCGCTTGAAGACGGACAACATACGGCCCATCAGAAAAAGACCGGTGGGATTCTTCGCGTCAAGTTCAAGCACACGCTTCAGAACCGGTTCAGAATTCTGCCATTGCTGCTCGGCCTGCAACGATTCGGCGATCAAGTTCAGCGTCGCCGGATCCTTGGCCAGCTCCGTGGCTTTTTCATAAAGCGGCGCGGCGTCAGCTGTTCGGCCCATTCGATTGAGGACGCGCGCGAGGTGGGCATAGGCGACCGGAAACTCCGGATCAAGTTCGACAGCTTTACGGTAAGCATTTTCCGTTTCGTTGTTGAATAGACCACGAGCCTGCAGCGCTACTCCCAGACGATCCCAGGCCACGGCGTTCTTCGGTTCGAGCGTGGCCGCTCGCCGCGCAAAGCCTTCCGCATCGGCAAAGCGTTTGGCATTGCCGGCGCCGGTGCGTGGTTGCACCAACACCACACTAAGCGCAACTAACGCGTCAACATCGTTCGGACTCCAGAGCACCGCATTGCGATAGGAGCTCTCCGCTTCTTCCCAGCGTTGTTGGTCGGAGTAAATGTTGCCCAGGCCGTATGCCGCGCGGCCATCGTTGGCTTTGAGTTTGAGCACTCCCTGATACGCGCCCTCTGCTTCGGCGAAACGACGCGCGTCGCGAAACTGATTGCCTTTGTCGAGCAGGTCTTCGATTTTATCTTCGTTGTTGACCGGCGGCCTGGTCCCATGTCGCACAACTGGTGTCACACGGTTCGTGCGGCGCTTAGCCTCAGGATTCTTGGGTCGGAAAACACCCGCGCCTCCACCAACGTCGGCGCCAACGTCTTGTCCGAAGACGCCGATGCCGGCCCAGGCAAAAGCGAGTGAAACTACGGTCAAAGTTAAAGCGGAACGAAAAGTCGAGGAGGATCTCATCGCTCGTCTCCTAATTATTTGCGATCTCATGGCGTTTGAAGCGGCGTTTGTGCCATTCGGTGAATCGCGGAAGATACTTTGAAATAGCCTGTTCGGAAACAAAAATCAACTGTGGCGGATTGTAGCTCAGGTTGAGGAAGTTGGGCTAATTGGGAGTACTAGTGCAGTTTTAGCCTGGGGCACGAGCGACACCACCAAAGCTACCACCCAGTCAGCTTTGGGAGTTGGCCAAGCGTCATTTTCAGCGTAGTAAATGACGACTTTGGTGATCTCTTCGAGATCGAACTCGTCAATCCCGAGCCCGGAACAAGTTTCGATCACCTCACCCACCGTAGAGACTTCCGAGTCTTGAGTCTCAGATGCTTTTGGCCATTTGCTGACTCACGACTGGCGACTCACGGTAATCGCCACGTAAGCACCAATTCCGATAAAACAATTCCGAGCAGTGCCGCGCCGAGATACGCGCCCATAAAACCCAAAATCAAAAGCAAACCCTTCGAGCCACGAGTCTTGACGAGATAGTAAGGCATGACCACCGGCCACGCGACAGACAGAAAGAAGCCCAGATCGTAAACCGCGGTTACGCCGCGCGTGCGACTGTCTGTGCGCAACCACCAGCCGACGAGCCAGAGAAAGCCCAGCCAAAAGAGCAGCGTGACTGCGGGGGGTGGTTCAACTTGCCCACCCAGATAAACGCCGTATGCAAACTGGAAGATTATGACAAACGAATAGAGCAAGGGAGCAGGTGAAAATATTCGTGAGAGCAAGGCTGGCATTTTACTTAGCCGAGATTGATGTCTCTTACTGCGAGTCACTCAAACTCATAATTGAGAGAGCGTATTTCATTTCAGATTACCTCTTGAAATCTCTTGTGATCATGAGTCGACAAGCGCTTTCACTCCGAACGGCTGATGATCCCTATCCTTAGCCCAATCCTCCAGTCCTTTTGCTAATTTCTGCCGCGCCGCTTGGAGGTCGTTACGCTCGTATTCGTAATAGTGCTCCCCACGAAAATCGGCAGGAAGAGTCGCATCTTGCTGTTTGAAAAGAAACACCGGCTTTCCTAAGGCGTCGGCAAGTCCAATTTCGTAGAACACGTTCGGATTGTGGACTGAGACTTCTGCCACGATAACGCCGGCCTGGGTAATACTCCCCCAGACGTTTGTGCCAAGATTACCAACGCGAACGATAGAATCGCCCCGTCTTGCCACGAAGCCGGCATCGCTGATTCCAGGCTCAATCATTTTTGTGAAAACATCGTCGGACCAGTCCTCACTGAAGGGCATCACCACGAATACCTCTGGGTAGTCAACTCGGATGTCTTTGCGAGTTTCTGGTCCCTGGGCAACCGTGAAAGAGTTCAGCATTTGACGAGCCGGCTTCGAAAGCTCGTACTCGTTTCCCACGCGAGTGACGACGCCAGCGTCCTCCAGAAATTGGAATGTATCCAGGTTACAATGCACTCCCGCGCTAACCAGTTCCTGTTCTGTCAGAACATAGCGATCCCCGCTTCTGTGTGCATTGCCGTAAAGCAGATGGACCATTTTCCATTCTTGATGCTTGCTCATAATTTCACGCCTTTCAGTTGTGGTTCACTATTTCCTCCGCCGCAGTCGACCAAAGGACAGCAGACGTGCATCGACCCTCGGCAACACGTGCGCCGCGCTAAAGGGATTGTTCCACCTCACCGCATTTGTAGCGGAATTCAAGTTCGTGTTTCGTTGGATCCACTGGTTCACCCGGCCGCAGAGGCAAACCAGGTTCATTCCATAAACATCTGGAGTCTCTGCGAAACTATTGCGAAATCACTCCGATCGTCGTGAGCCATCCCTCCACCAGGTCGGGCCAGTGCGTAATGGGAGCTGCGGTTGGCCGAAGCCCAAACGCATGCCCGCCCTTCGCGAACACGTGAATCTCTGCGGGAACACCAGCCTTCCTGAGGGCCGCGTGATAGACGAGCGAATTCTCAACTGGGTCAACCGGATCATCGTTAGCTTGAAGCAGGAACGTGGGCGGTGTTTGACTGGTGATCGGGAGATCGGGGTTCAGTGCGAAGTTCTTTTCAGGTACTGCGAGATGTCCAGGATAGAGAGCCACTGCGAAATCCGGACGACAGCTTACTTTGTCGGCGGCATCAACAGCCGGGTACAGCCGCTTCTCAAAATGAGTACTAATCGCGGCGACCATGTGACCGCCAGCCGAAAAGCCGAGCACTCCGATCTTCTGGGGATCGATATGCCACTCTGCGGATCTGAGTCGCACTAATCCCATCGTCCGCTGCGCGTCAGCCAACGCCGTCGGACAGTCGCGGTATGGACCGACCTTAACGCACGGCACCCGGTATTTCAGTAAGACGCAAGTGATGCCCTTGGACGTCAACCAATCACAGGCTTCCGTGCCCTCGAGGTCGATGGCCAGAATGTTGTAGCCTCCGCCCGGAAACACCACGACCGCAGCGCCCGTGTTTGGTCCCTGCGGCGAGTAGATTGTCATCGTGGGTTGTGAGACTTTGTCGACATGAACCCACGGTTTGCCGCCAACCAGGGCTTCTTTGCCGGCGCCGTCCACCACTATTCCGGAAACTTCAGGTCCGTCGAGTGGGCGCGCATCCGGAATCGCTCCCGGCCAAATCGGGATTTGTGTGTGACCGGGCGATGGCTGCCAGCCAGTTTGCCCGGCAAGCAGTCGTGAGGGATCGGCTGCACATGCCAGCAAGGCCGTCAGCGCCAGAAGAGCCAGCCCTACGCGATAACCAAGTTTCATCTGCGGGTTTCCAAGCGGTAGTACTTCGAACGACAAAGTTTGCGGCGCGAATTCAATCAGCATCGCCTGGATCGGGTCAAGCCTTTTGCGAAAGCAAATGACTGCGTGAGAGACGTTACGAAGATGTAGCGCTACTGCGCTGAGCGAACCAGACGAAAACCGATGCGCGGATCTTTTGTTGTTGGCGGAACCCACGAGCGGAGGCAGGAGGTTGCCGGAGTATCGCGGTTCTTTGGATCGATGTTGTAGCCTGCGCCACGAATGATGAGCCATTCTTTGGTGGCAGTGGGAATTGTTGTCGGGTTACCCGGATACGCGGACACTTTCGACGACGTCCATTCCCAGACGTTGCCAATCAGATCTGAGACACCCCATTTGTTCTTGCCGTCAGGCAAAGAACCGACCGATGTTGGTGACGTGTCCTTCAACCAGGCATGCTTGTCTTTCCACTCGGTTCCCCAGGGATACAGATCGCTGCGGTCCCCATTGCGCGCGGCGTATTCCCATTCCTCCTCAGTAGGCAGCCGGTAAGCCAAGTTGTCTTGCAGTTTGTCTCGCTTCGAACGCCAGCTCGCAAACGCCGCAACATCGTCGAGGGAAACAAACACTACCGGCCATTGCTCAGTTCCGTGAGGTGGTTTGGTGCTGTCGTTCCAATCCTGCGGCGGCGTGTGGTGAGCGTCACGCACAAAGTCGGCATACTCGGCATTCGTCACTTCGGTCTTGTCCATGAAAAACGACGGCACCGTCGCGCTATGCTTAGGTGCTTCCGCAGCGGGTCCGTCATCGCGGCCCATCGTAAATGTGCCGCCGGGAATTTCGACCAGGTCTGCTTTAATGCCATCGATACTTCCTGGACTTGCAACCGGCGTGGGACTGGCGGGGGGGTCAGTGATGATCGTCTTCGAATGCAAGGCGAAGTAAGCAGCGATTGCCCCGCCAACCAACACCACTAACACCACCGCAATACCAACCATCATTAACGCGTTGCTCTTGGGTTTTGGTGGGATGGTTACGCTGAAGCCCGGCGTCGCGGAGTCATAGATTGTGGCGTCTCCGGTAGCAGCGCCAGGAGGAAAACTGTTATTGCCAATGCCGCTCGTCGCGCCTTTGAGGCTCTGATGGACCTGCGTTGCTTCCGGATCGACAACACCAACACCCGGCGTTGGCGGCATGCTCACCGCAAGCCGCGCCAAACGTTCCTCGAGCTCCTTCGCCTGCCGCTCAACACGCTCCATCTGCTCGCGGCGCTGACGTTCGCGATCTTCGCGTTCCTGCTCTTCCTTCAGCTTTAGTTCTTCTTGTTCCTTTTGCTTGCGTTGCTTCTCTTCTTCCGCGTTCTTACGTTCGGCCGCTTCACGATCCAAAAGTTCCCGCGCAACGCGTTCCTTTTCCCGCTGCTCTTTTTCATACGCCTCGCGTTCGGCCGCGAGTTTGGCTTGTTCTTCGGGAGTCAGTTTTGGAGTTTCGACCACCGGCTCAGCAGTGATCTTTCTTCCTGCCTCTGAAGTTCCGATCGCCGGAGCGTACACCGTTTCATCAGCAACTGGCCGACCGCGTGCTTCGGACTGCACCACCAGCGGTCCGGCTGCCGCCGCTTCTCTTAACTCCTTAATGAATTCTTCAACTGACTTGGTCCGCGCAGAAACTTCCTTTTCCAACGCGTGCCGGACGACTGCTTCTAGTCGAGGAGCCACGTCGATGCCGGTCGACTTAAATGTCGGCGGCGGCAACGTCAGGTGCTTCTTCATGATTGACGGAATCGACGAACCCTTGAACGGCACGTCTCCCGTCAGCATCTGGTAAAGAATGATTCCGAGACTATAGACATCGGCGCGCGCGTCGGGCTCTTCATCCGACCACTGTTCCGGCGCCATATAAAAAGGTGAACCCATCAAGCCGCTGGTCTTCGCCTGAACAAACGAACCGAGCAACTCACCTGACTTAATTTTCGCCAGGCCGAAATCAAGAATCTTCAGACCCTCAGCGACCGGCATACCTTGCTGCATCATGATGTTCAGCGGCTTGAGATCGCGATGCACAATGTTCTGACGGTGAGCCGCGCCGACGCCGGCACCAATCGCGCACGCATACTCCAGCGCCTTGGTCGGGTCCATTACCTTTTCTTCGGCCAGTACTTCTTGCAGCGATTTGCCGTTCACAAATTCCATCACCAAAAAAGGCATCGTGCCGCGCACTACGCCGAAGTCGGTTACCGCAATTATGTTTTGGTGACGGATGGCCGCAGCCGCGAGCGCTTCCTGACGAAAGCGAGTGACCAACATCGGATCGTTGCCGACGAGGTCAGGCAAGATCACTTTGATCGCATGGGAAGTCTTTAGAAAGATGTGGCGCGCCTGAAAGACAACACCCATACCGCCTTGACCGAGTCGCCGCTCGAGCTGATAGCGGGCATCGAGTATGGGTTCACCAAGCAGCGATGGCGTAGTGGCATCGCCGTCTTGGGGACAGTGATTGATTTCGTCAGAGAAACAGCGCCTACAGGCTGGACATTCTTTCATCTACGGGCTCAGTACTAAGCGAGACGGCAGAAGGATTTAGCAGCTCCTAACGCAAAGCTGGCAGTCGCAGAGTGATTCTAACGGCTGCGGTGTGAGCAGGCAACCAACAAAATGCCTAAGGTGGTGTCAGTTAAGCTGGTAGTCGGCGAACCAAAAGTCCCATAGGGACACAATGTTTATAGCTCTAGCGCTCCAGCACTTGCCGTAGCTCCGTTAGGAGCGAAATGTAGTCTGCACCCCTGCAAAACATTTCACTCCTACGGAGTCAGGTTTCCTTAACAACGTTTTTCTATAAACATGTTGCTCCTCCGGAGCTTTGACTTGGAAGGAGCGACCAATTACCGGATAACCACGTTCACCAGTCGCTGCGGGACCACGATAACCTTCACCACTTCATGACCATCGATCAACGCCTTGATTTTCTCGTCGTTGAGTGCGGCGGTCCGCAGTTCGTCCTCGGTTACACTCGGCAAAGCGAGCACGCGCGAACGCAGTTTTCCGTTGACCTGAACTGGAATTTCCAGCTCGTCTTGTTTCGCTAACTCTGCGTCGGCTTGGGGCCAGCGACCAGACTTCAATAACCCACCTGAGTGGCCCAGCTGTTCCCACAGTTCTTCCGCGATGTGCGGTGAAAACGGCGCCAACATCAACACCAATGCTTCGAGGGCTTCGCGTACTGCAAACGTATCTTCGGCACTGGCACTAACCGGATCGGCATTGAAGTCAGTGAGTTCATTAAACAATTCCATCAACGCCGCGACGATCGTGTTGAGATGAAGCGCGTCAAAGTCGCTGGTGACTTTGGCGATCGTCTGGTGCGTTTTCCGGCGTAGCGAACGGGTAGCTGCTGTTGTCTCGATACCGTT
Organism: Pyrinomonadaceae bacterium; assembly: GCA_035472495.1. Lineage (GTDB taxonomy): Bacteria > Acidobacteriota > Blastocatellia > Pyrinomonadales > Pyrinomonadaceae > PSRF01. The sequence continues at coordinate 40,613 of DATIPD010000020.1, forward strand.
TTCATTCGCAACATTTGTTAACCGCTCGTGCCAACGCCAGACCATCGTATAAACGCGACGCAAAAACCTGACAGCGCCTTCAATGCCGGATTCCAACCAGCGCAATTCGTTTTCAACGGGCGCCGCAAAGAGCACAAACAATCGCGCGGCATCTGCGCCAAAGGCCGCGATCATCTCGTCAGGGTCAACGCCGTTACCGAGACTCTTCGACATTGCCTTCCAATCGTCGGTACCTTCGACGCGATTGGTTACCATGCCCTGCGTCAACAGTCGCTTCACTGGTTCATCAAAAGAAACCAGACCAATGTCGCGCATGAACTTGGTCCAGAAGCGCGTGTAGATCAAATGCATGACCGCGTGTGAGTCGCCACCGATGTACTGATCAACTGGCGTCCATTGCTTTGCGATTTCCGGATCGAAAGCTGCCGAATCGTTGCGTGGATCGCAGTAACGGAAGAAATACCAGGACGAATCCACAAACGTGTCCATCGTGTCGGTATCTCTGCGCGCGGGACCATCACACTTCGGACAAGTTGTATTCACAAACTCGGGAACGCCCGCCAAAGGCGATTCGCCAGTCCCGGTAAACTCAGCGTTGTCTGGCAATTTCACCGGCAAGTCAGCTTCCGGAACCGGAACGACGCCGCACTTCGCGCAATAAATAATCGGGACTGGCGCACCCCAGAAACGCTGGCGCGATACACCCCAATCGCGAATGCGGTAAGTAACAGCCGCTTCGCCGAAGCCCTTCGCTTTTGCATGTTCCGCCATCGTCGTGATTGCATTTTCCGAGATCAAGCCACTCCAGTTTCCGGAGTTCACCAGAATGCCGTATTCAGTAAACGCGTGCGGCATGGCAGTGGATTGATCTTCGTGCGTGGGATCGTGCGCGATTGATTCCTGTTCATGTGAGATCCGCTCGATTACGCGGCGAATTGGCAACGAGTACTTTTGCGCAAACTCAAAATCGCGTTCGTCGTGCGCCGGCACACTCATCACCGCCCCCGTGCCGTATTCGATCAAGACGTAATTTGCCACCCACACCGGGATGCTTTCGCCACTGAAAGGGTTAATGGCGAGCACGCCCGTGTTGATTCCCTCTTTCTCGACTTCTTCTTCGGCAGCGCGCGCGGAGATGGCTTTCGCCGACTTAACTTTCTCGGCAAAGGTCATCACCTGTTCCTTCAAAGGCGAATCTACCAGGAGTTCATCAATCAACGGGTGTTCCGCCGACAAAACAACAGACGTAGCGCCGTAGATGGTGTCGATGCGCGTCGTAAACACACGAATCTTTTTGTCAGTGTCTTTAACAGCAAAGTCGATGAACGCACCTTCACTGCGCCCAACCCAGTCGCTCTGTCGCTTCAGAACTTTGTCTGGCCATGTGTCTGCGATCTGTTTGATGTCGGCAACGAGTTGCTCGGCATAGTTGGTCGTGCGCAGGAACCATTGTTCCAGCTCTCGCTTTTCAACCGCCGCTCCGCAACGCCAACAAACGCCCCCAGACGATTGTTCATTCGAGAGCACGGTGCCTTCCTTGGGACACCAGTTGACCGGCGATTTCTTTTTGTAAGCGAGGCCGCGCTCAAACATCTTCAGGAAGAACCACTGGTCCCACTTGTAGTACTCCGGACGATGAGCGGCGATCTCGCGCGACCAGTCGTAACTGATGCCGAGCCGGAGCATCTGGCCCCGCATGTGCGCAATGTTTTCTTCCGTCCAATCGCGCGGGTTCACACCGCGCTTGATCGCCGCCTGCTCAGCGGGCTGACCAAAGCTGTCCCAGCCAATAGGGTGAAGCACGTTGAAGCCCTGCAGCCGCTTGTACCAGGACAGCGCGTCACCAATTGCATAGTTGCGCACATGGCCCATGTGCAGGAACCCGGAAGGGTAAGGCAACATCTCGAGCGCGTAATATTTTGGGCGTGGGTCGGCTTCGGTAACCTGAAACGCCTTCGTCTGGTCCCAGTGCTGCTGCCATTTTTTTTCTATCTTTTCGGGAAAGTATTTTTCGTCCATGATTCTTCTCGTCCTAAGGCTTGAATACAGTTAACACGAATTATTTGTAACGCAAACTGTCGGTTTGCGGCTGTTTCGATTGCGAAACCCTCACGAACCAAATTTCTTTTGGATTGCGTGGTCGCAAACTAACAGTTGCGTTACAAGTTGTTGAGTAGGAGTTCGCCGCTCCGCCGTTAAGCGCGTTGGTTACGCGCGTCGCAGAAGCGGCACCGTTAGGAGGAGTTTGGTGAGCGGTTTGTACGAAACAATCGACATGCTGGCAGTCTATTAAAGCCGGTAAGAAATGTCCAATGTTCGACGCGCGTTCCGGTGGACTCAGGTAACACTTCCCCCTAACCAGCCCAAAGTCAGGAAGCGTGTCTCGACAGTCAAAGCGATCATCCAGAAAGGTGATTGTTTTGCCGGAAAACACTTGTTCGACCGCAGCGAAGTCAATGCCATGCTTTACGTAAATTAGACTCTCGCTTGTTCTCGTCCCACTCGAAACGCATAAGCAGTGTAGTTACAGATTGTAGTTACGCCACTTAGGAGGGTGAAACCTTGAAGCTGCGGTGCCGAGCGCGAAATCAAAACCAGAAAGCGTAGCCGGATGGTATCACAATGAACCGGGTCGACCTTCAACAAACGAGCGGAGTATTTTCAAGTTTTTCAAATCTGCGCGCGGATCGTCATACGGCGTTTCCAGGATGAACGCGGCGTGAGCCAGCGTCGGATGTTGCGCTACCCGACGCAGCGCGTCTGCGCCAATGTGACCTTCACCAATGTGCCAGTGGCGATCCACGCGCGAGTTGTAAGGCGCGCGCGAATCGTTGAAATGAATCGCACGAACGTTCTTAGTTCGGACCGTATTACGGATTCTCGTTATCAACGCTTCCAAACCGTCAGCATCACGAATGTCGTAACCAGCCGTAAAAGCATGGGCCGTGTCGAGACAAACACCGAGCGGAATTTTCGGGCAGTCGTCCATGATTGCTCGCAGATGTTCGAAGCGATGTCCGATACATTCGCCCTGGCCCGCTGTGTTCTCAAGCAGGATGCGCAGTTTCCCCAATTTCAAACGACGACACGCAATCCTTAAGCTCTCAGCACAAGTCTGAAGTCCATCAGCTTCGCAAGAGCCTCGCGCGCTGCCGGGATGGACCACCAGATAATCAACACCGAGCAGAATTGCGCGTTGCAGTTCTTCACGGAACGAGACGCGCGACTTTTCGAGCATCAACTCGTCAGCCGCAGCCAGATTCACCAGGTAGTTGCAATGAATGACGACGGGATTGAGTTTCGTGAGGCGGCGAATCCGTTTGAATGTTGCGATGTCCCCAGAAGACAATGGCTTTGCTAACCAGCCACGAGGGTTACGCGAGAAAATTTGCACCGTGTCGCAACCGGTGTCCCTCGCAACTATCAGCGCTTCGTGCAATCCCCCTTTGATCGGCGCGTGGAAACCGATGCGTCGCTTTCTACTTCTCATTAGCTTCCATTACGCGAAGCATATTGCCGCCCAGCATCTTGTCGATGTCACTTTCAGAATAGCCACGCCTTAGCAGTTCGCGCGTGAGATTAGGCAACTGCGAAACGTCGCCGAGGTCTGCCAATGTGGATTGCACACCATCGAAGTCAGATCCGATTCCCACATGATCGACGCCTACCAGTTTAACCAGGTGATCAATGTGATCGACCAACCGCGAGACCATCACTGGCGGAAGTCGCTTCGCGAACTCTTCCCGTCTGACGCGGTCACGTGCCAGTTTTTTGTGCGCCACGTCGCCAGACTCTTCATCAGAGGCGCGTTGCACTTCACCCGCGATTTCCGCGTCGACTTTTTTCTTCTTTTCACTCCAGCCAGGCTCGAGATGTTCGGGATAAAAAATAACGTTAACTACTCCGCCCGATCTGCCAATCGCCTGAATCATCTCGTCGGTGAGGTTGCGCGGCACGTTCGCAATCGCTCGACAGCCGGAATGCGTGGCAATTACCGGCTTGCTTGAAGTCGCCACAATGTCCCAGAAAGCTTTGTCGGAAACGTGAGACACGTCGACCATCATGCCGAGACGGTTCATCTCACGAACCACTGCTCGACCAAAGTCATTCAGGCCGCGGGTCTTGCCAAGTTCATCACCTGACGAACCCGCCCAACTCGTGCTCACCGTCCAGGCCGGTGACATGTAGCGCACTCCCATCCGGTAATAGCGCTCAACGTTTTCAAGTTTTTCATCGATTGCATAGCCACCTTCGAGGCCGGTCAACGCGGCGATTTTGTTCTCAGCAGCTATGCGCCGGACATCTTCCGCGGTGGTGGCGAACTGCCACGTCTCCGGATGCTTTTCGGCGAGAGCCCGCACTGCGGCAATCTGATCGTCAGCGCGCTTCATGGCACTTGCCCCGCCGCCGCCAAAAAGCTGCGGCTCGACCCAGATTGAAAAGAACTGCGCATCGAGTCCGCCTTCGCGCGCGCGGACTGAATCGAAGTGTCCATCGGGAAGCCGCTGGGCCAAGTCGACGTGCTCATCAAGCAGGCGTTGCGGCGTGTCTGCATGCATGTCAATGGTTATGGCCCGACGATGAATCGACTCGAAGTCTTGCGTTGGTGTGGGTGTTGCGGAGGGCGAGCTTGTGTTTTGTTGGTTCATGCGACAGTCGGTTGAAATTAGAGAAAATAAAATTAATGCAACTAAAGCCGGAGTCCGAACAAAGCCAGTTGCCAGCGGACCAGCAAGAGGCCGGCGTCTGTCGAGTTCAGCCGGAAAGAGCGCGCGATTAGCAGTCTTATTCGTAACGCAGGCGCTAAGTTTTTGCCGTTTCTTTGCTATTTGCCGAAGCATTTTTGATGGTACTTTGCCGTTCCTATCGAATCAAGCACGCCTTGCCAAGCAAAGTCGCTTACTGTATCGTGCCCTGTTCCAAAAAGCTGTATTGGGGAAGACTGACACAACCTTCGGGAAGAACCCCTACTTCCTGTACAATGGAACCCGAACCTGTTTTCAGTTTGATCAGAAGTTGACGTTCCTCGCCATCAGTTTACGGAAATTGATCTGAAGGAGTAGAACAAAATGTTCTCAAAAGGCGACAAGACGAAAGATGTAGCAACGCCGCGCATTTGCGATGTGGTTTGGCACGATGGGGAATTCATTCCCTGGAACGATGCGCGCGTGCACGTGATGTCTCACGTTCTTCACTACGGCTCCAGCATTTTTGAGGGCATCCGCTGTTACGCGACTAAGCAAGGCCCCGCCGTTTTTCGTTTGAAGGAACACATGCAGCGGTTCTTGAATTCCGCGAAGATCTACCGGATGGACCACGACCGCACGCTGGAAGAGTTGTGCGACGCGTCTGTCGATCTGGTTCGACGAAGCGGTTTGGAGCAGTGCTACATCCGGCCGATTTTGTTCCGCAGCCTTGATGAGGCGCGACCGGCTTTCGGTGTCAATCCTTTTCCCAATCCGCTGGCCTGTTACATCGGCGCCTGGGACTGGGGCAAATACCTCGGTGACGAAGCGATTGAAAAAGGTGTCGACGTTTGTGTCTCAACCTGGAATCGCCTGACGCCAAACTCGATGCCGGCGATGGCCAAGAGCGGCGCGAATTATATGAATTCGCAGCTAATCAAGATGGAAGCGTTGATGAACGGTTTTGCCGAGGGCATTGCGCTCGATGACCGCGGCTACGTTTCTGAAGGTTCGGGCGAAAATATTTTCATCGTCACCAACGGCACGGTGCTAACACCGCCGCTGTCTTCTTCAATCCTGGCCGGCATCACCCGCGACAGCGTGATCCAGATTTGCCAAACGCTCGACATCCCGGTGAAAGAACGAAGCATTCAACGCGCCGCGCTCTACATCGCCGATGAAGTTTTTTTCTCGGGTACGGCGGCGGAGATTACACCAATTCGTTCCGTCGATCACATTACGGTCGGCAAAGGTGGTCGCGGCCCAATCACTGAAAGAATCCAGAAGGCGTTTTTCGAAATCACGAAGGGTGAGCGCCCCGCGCCAGGCGAATGGCTGACTTACGTCAAAGCAACCAGCGAGACTACGGCCGACAATAACGGTTATGAAGCTGAGACGACATCAAGTGTGCGCGTAAGCAATCCGACTGCGGAGCCTGTGCTTAAGTTTCAAACTGCGGGACACGCAACGGAATAGTTGATTCCAAATCGGTTGTGAAGAGGGCGGGCCTTCCCGCCCTTTTCGTTTTGCTGGTAGTTGAGTCAACTTTCAGCATGAAAATCAACGGCTCAGGGTGATAAGCGTTGACGCTGCCATTTCCAAAAGGCTATATTTAAAAAGCATCGAGCCTGAGTTGTCGGCTTGATACGCCCCGCAAAATTTCGCAAGCGCCCCTTCAGCGCAAAATTCTACAATAGCTAAATCGACCGGTTCGGAAAGGCCTCTAGTTGTATGTCCTCAAAAATTGACGATCTGCTGCGCACTGCTGTTGGTCACGGAGCCTCTGACCTCCACCTCAAGGTTGGGGCCTTCCCCATGATGCGCATCGCGGGTGAACTCCATCCGGTCGCCGACGCTCCTAAGCTGAAGCAGGAAGACACGCTCGACCTGGCGTTTGCCATGATGTCGAATCGCCAGAAGCAACGCTTCAAAGAGAACTCTGAAGTCGACATCGGCTACGGCGTCAAGGACCTTGGTCGCTTTCGCGCGAACATCTTTCAACAGCGTGGCACCGTCAGCGTAGTCTTGCGCGTTATCCCCGATCAGACGAAGAGCTCTGCTGAACTCGGCCTGCCGCCCGTAATCGATCGCATCACCGAGGAACGTCGCGGTTTGATTCTCGTAACCGGCGCCACCGGTTCGGGAAAATCGACCACGCTCGCCGCAATGATTGACCGGATCAACGCGCGGCGGGGCGGACACATCGTCACAATCGAAGACCCGATCGAGTTTCTCCATAAAGATAAGCTGTCGTTTGTAACGCAACGCGAAGTCGACGTCGATACCCATTCGTTTGCCGACGCGCTACGTGGCGCACTGCGCCAGGATCCGGATGTAATCCTCGTCGGCGAAATGCGCGACTACGAAACGATTGAAACAGCGCTAACAGCTGCCGAGACCGGACACCTCGTCTTGTCAACGCTGCACACGCTCGATGCCACTGAAACCGTCATGCGTATTGTTTCTTCATTTCCGTCTCACCAGCAGAAGTCGGTCCGTATTCAACTCGCGGGTATTCTCAAAGCAGTTGTTTCCATGAGACTGGTGCGCGCAGCAAAAGGCGCCGGACGCGTGCCGGCAGTGGAAGTTATGGTTTCCACCGGTTTGATTCGCGACTACATCATGAACGAAGAGAAGACTTATCTGATTCGCGAAGCGATTGCTGCAGGTTCTACGCAATACAGCATGCAGACGTTCGACCAGTCGTTGTTTCATCTGGTCCAGGCTGGACTCATCACCCTGGATGAAGCGTTACATAACGCCACCAACGCTGACGAGTTCCGGATGCGCATCTCGGGAATTCTTTCTGCCGAGCAAGCGATTAATTCGATGCCAAATTCGCATGCGCCTGTGCCAGCAGTTCAGGAAATGCCGAAGCAGGACGACATTTTCGTCAAACACTGAGACGAAGTCTAAAAGTCCAACGTCCAACGTCCAATGTCTAAAGTCCGCTGAACCAACCGGACCTTGGACATTGGACGTTTGGACTTTGGACTTACTAATTCGCTGTCTTAGCTAAACTCGACAACGGCGGCAGCGTTAACCCGAAGTTCTGTGGGTTCTCGCCAATGATTGCCGCGGCGAAGAAGTTGGGAACGTAACCAGCCCCTTCTCTACGAAACGATTCGTCGAGCTCGTTGCGATGCGCGAAAAGCGTCCAGAAGTTTCTTTCGTAGTCGCTGGTATCTCGCAACTCCCGCAGCGCGGTGCGAACCCAGGAGGCCCCGTGGTTGTAACTAAGCAGTACGAGCGTCATGCTTTCCGCGTCATCTCCTAACTCCGCCATATGATCGGCCATGTAGTGGGCCGCGGCTGGGGCCATCTTTTCGGCGTCGCACATTTCATCAGGAGCAACTCCATAAAGCCTGGCCGTTTGCGGCAAGAACTGAAACAGACCCTTTGAGCCAAAACTATTCTCGTAGCAGGGTGTATACGCCGATTCAATTACCGGTAAATAGATTCCGATAATCACCGGCACTTTTCGCGCTGCAAACGAACGCGAGATTAGCGGAACGTAGCCGGGCGCGCGTCCATACAGATCGTTCAGGCTTTCGTGACTCTCCGTCCTTTGCGTATGACTCGCGTAACGATCGACGTATCGCTTGATGGCCCCCAGTGCTTCGTCATTCAATTTCCCTGGTCGATCTCCCATCATTGCGGAAATCCGCTGTTCCTGATCTCGTATGAAGGCGAGCTGTTCCGCTTCGCTCATCTCGGTGTAGAGCTTCAGGTTTGCTGACGGAGTTTGACTCGTGACCCTTCCGTTTCCGCGCCGGTACAAAACTACTGCGAACGAAGAAACGAGCAGAATTACCACCAGTCCAACTAACGACCAGAAATAACCAGGACGCGACGGCGGCGGAAGTGCTCGGTCTGGAGTTGTTGGGAAAGACTGCGTGCTTGCTCGCGCTCTCACGCGCTCTAGTTCCCCCAGCAGCTCGTTTGCACTGCTAAACCGATCAGCAGCTTTCTTTTGCAGGCAACGATGGATAACGGGATCGAGAGGCGCACGATCCTGAGCGCTTTCAACAAACGGCGGAACGTCGCGTTCCAGAATCTCGACGATGGTGTCCATCCGCGTAGCGCCTTTGAACGGCAAACGCTGGTTGCACATTTCATAAAGCACTACGCCGAGACTCCAAATGTCAGTGCGCGCGTCGACTGTTAGACCACGCGCCTGTTCCGGTGACATGTAATTTACCGTGCCCACTAAAAGGCCGGCTTCCGTCACCTGCGCTTCGTGTTCTCTTTCCTCAGGCTCAATTAGTTTCGCAATTCCGAAGTCAAGAATTTTCACGAGACCGTCTGCGCGGCGCATGATGTTTTCGGGTTTGATGTCACGATGGATAATGCCCTCGGCGTGGGCGGTGACTAGCGCTGAAGCGACCTGCTCGGCGACAGCGAGCGTTTCGCCTAGCGACATGTCGCCCTGCGCGAGCAGTTGACGAATCGTCAGTCCGTCGATGAACTCAGTTGCGATGAAGTAAATTCCATCTGATTCACCGATGTCGTAGATCGTCAGAATATTGGGATGATTAAGAGCCGACGCGGCGCGCGCCTCGCGCTGAAAGCGCCGCAAACGTTCATCGTCCGCGGCGAAGTAGTCGGGCAAGATCTTTAACGCAACGAGTCGGTCCAGCCGCGTGTCTTGTGCCAGAAAAACTTCGCTCATACCGCCGGCGCCGAGTGGGCGAATGATCTTGAACGGTCCTATTTCTCTTCCCAGTTGCGGGGCGATGTCCCCCAGCAACACTTGCGCGTCTTGAGTGATAGCCGGCTCCTCCATGAACTCACCAGCCTGGTCGTGCGCTTCTAACAAAGCCGTTGCCTCATGCAGTAATTGCTCGTCATCGCTGCACGTCGTGTTCAAGAAAGAGCTGCGCTCGGGCGCCGGCAGATCCAGCGCGCCCTGCAAAACTCGTTCAACCTTTTGCCATTGTTCAGGAGTCATAACACTCCAGTGAAAAGTGATGAGTGATGAGTAAGAAGTGAGGAGATAAAAGCTTTTCGTTTTTACTTTTCACTTTTCACTCATCACTTTTCACTCGTCGATACAGCCACGCTTTGGCGGCCCGCCAGTCGCGTCGCACGGTCATCAAAGACACGCGCAACACATCGGCTGTTTCTTCAAGACTTAAGCCACCGAAGTAACGAAGCTGGACCACTTCGCTTTTGCGCGGATCGAGTTTCGCTAACTGGTCGAGAGCTTCATCAAGTGCCAGCAATTCTGCGGCACGAGGTTGTGACATCAGCACTACTTCCCGCGACACCGTTTCAAAAGCCACTCGCTGAGTTTCGCCACCGTGTTTCACATAGCGCCGGCGTCTGGCGTGATCTATCAGGATGCGCCGCATCACCTGGGCGGTCACCGCGAAAAAATGCGCCCGGTTTTGCCAGTCAACGTGCTGCGACCCGGCCAGACGCAAATAGGCCTCATTCACTAATGCCGTCGTCTGCAACGTGTGACCTTCACGCTCGCGCTGCACATAGCGATGCGCAATCCGCCGGATCTCGTCGTAGACCAATGGCGTCAACCGATCGAGCGCGGTCTTGTCACCCTCGCGCCACTCAACCAGCAACGTCGTTAAGTTGTCTGCAGTCGCCGTCGTCATCGAGAACGAATTCTACCATTCACCCTCGGGCTTTAGTTCTGCGAATGACTTAGACTTTCTTCGATCCATAGTGAACACTTTTCAAAGATTTTCTCGCTAGGCCTCTTAAGGTGAACACTTTTCACAGCTGGTTCTCGCTATCTAAGTAGCAGGAAAAAAACCTGCACTATTTCAGACTGATCGGATAAGGAAAAACTATGAAAGTTACTACGAAGCTCGTGCTATTTCTGGGTTTGCTCTTTTTGTTACCAACCAGCTCCGACACCCTCAGAGCGCAGACATCCGCAGACACCTATCAACAAATGACCCAAAGCCAACGCTCCGAGTTTGTGGCGACGCAAGCTCGACGCATCGCGAGCGAATTGTCGGGTCGTGACTATGAATTCACACCGGCTTTTGTCGAGGAGATCCAGGCCGCAGTTAACCGTTACGCGCAACGGATCGGCAATGACGATGTGGCGCTGGACAAAAGAGACTTACGCTTAACTATCGCGCGTGGACAGACCGAGGCTCCGAAACTGATTGCGGCGTTCAAAGCCCGCAACCTGTCTCCGCTGTTTGGCCTTTACATCCCGTGGATTGAATCGGCGTACGTAAATATCCAGACGCCAAACGCATCTGGCTCGCTGGGAATGTTTCAGTTTCTGCCGAAGACTGGCGAGCGTTATGGACTCTCTGCGGAGGAACTTTTGGACACCGACAAATCAGCCGATGCCGCAGCGCGTTACCTCACGGATAGTCTCGACAAGTTCAAAGGCGATCCGATGAAGGAAGCGCTGGCGCTCCTCGCCTACAATCGTGGCGAACAGAGAACGACAGCTGATTTGAAGCTGTTTGTGACGGACAAGACGAAACAGTGCAGCATCTGCGCGCTCACTGCCGCCCGCGACAAAGCGGACGTCACGTTCCAAACCGAGAGTGTTTACTACGTGCCGCGATTTTTTGCGGCGGCGATCATCGGCGAGAACCCGCAGGCGTTTGGAATAAAGTCAAAACCGCTGTCGTCGTATTAGTCCACGCGCAAAGGTCCACGAGGCCGTCTACATAAGGTGGGGCGGCTCCATTTTCGTAGAGGAAGTTCTCGTCGGGGAAATCTCAGCCGAATTGGGCGCTATTGCAGCGGGATCAATCCAACTTCTAATCGCGGAGTTTACGAGCGCAACTCTATATTCCTCGCGGAGCTTCTGATCCTTGATCTCAAAACACGCTTCGAGTAAGCGTTCGAACCGATTTGACTGTAACAACTCGGAATGAAATCGGTCGACACGTTCATAGAGAAATTTGAGCTGACGGTTGAACAAGTGAAGAGTAACCTCACCGACCAGAACGCCTAAGACCGCGAACAAGACGGAAAATGAACCAAGGTGGCTATGAAGGAGAAACGCACCCAAGACAATTGGTATGGCGAAAAGAACCGAAAGTCTCAACGACACGCGGTAATGCGTCTGCGCTTCTGCACGCGCGTGATCATAGTCCTGACTGAGTTGGTTCGCGACTGTAGTTTGCGCACCGGTTAGCCACCGGCGCTTGATCTTCATTGCCTTTTCGATCGAGGGAAGGAGTCGCGTCTTGACGTGCTGTTTCTCGACAAAGTCTACAATGCCGGGGAGTCCCTCTACGTCGATCTGCAGGCTCTCTGCAGCATCTCTGATGCTCGTGAATGCACTGACGATGATCTTAGGGACCATGCGATCAGTGTCTTCAGCGACGTGCAAACCGCTATAGTCATGCTCATCGTCGTCCCGCACCATTCGCAAATCCAAGATAGCAATGTCAGCTTCGTGACGTCCGATGATTGCCATCGCTTCTTTTGGAGTATGGGCAGGTATGACTGTGTAACCCCCCTCGCCACCAATAATCCCGGTTAGATTCTCTACCCAAGTCGTATCATTGTCCGCAACCAGGATCGCTGTCATTTTGCACCTCCTTCTTTCATGGCTGTGTTAGGGAATCGCTTCGCTCGCGGCTTGTTCTTATCATACGCTTAACGGAAGGCGGATTCCTATCACAATGTTGTTTTCTTTGTTGGAAATCTTCTCCAATTTTCCGTTGTACAGCTTCAAAACCAAATTGGCGATGAAGAGACCGCCACCCCGGTTAGGGTTACTCTTTTCGATAGGCTCGAAGCCCAATTTGTCCCATATTTGGTCCTCAACTTTTGGCCCATTATTGCTAACAGTGATCAGGCAAGGTGGCTCACCGGTGAGTTCTGTCCGAACTTCTATGCGCCGAATCGGGGCCGCCGACGTCGCTTCGCGAGCGTTAACCAGAAGAGCCCTAAGCACGTGCTGTTGAAACCAGAATTTGTTGATTGGAACTTTAGAATCAGCAGTTCTTGAAAAATCCACGAGCGGATCAAACCAAAGATGCTTGAGTCTGGAAGACTCAACCAGATTAGCCAGGGCCTCAACAATCACAACATTGACCTGCTCGTCCTGAATTAATTGTTCCTGGGAACGCGAAAGGAGTTCATCGAGAGAGTGCAGATTTGTCGCTACTGTCTTTAAAAGAGATTTGACAACCGCGGGCTGTGAGCAACTCTGAGCTTCGTCCAGTAACTGGCTCATGAATCCCAGCTTTTCGTGAAACGCGTGGCGGAGTCCTCGGTAAGCGGTATCAAATATGATTAGCAGTCTATTAGTCTCCTGAAATTGTTTGTCCTTTGAGAGCGCTGAGGTCGCAACGCTTGCAAGACCCTCCAACAGCATCAGATCCTCCAAGTCAAAGGCTCGTATTTCAGAACTCTCTACGCTAATTGCACCAATGGTTTCGTTACCTTCTTTGATTGGGACCACGAGTTGCGAGAGCGTGTTCTCATGAATTGCAACGTAGTCATGGTTCGCGCGGACGTCAGCTTCCATGATCCACTCCCCGGTTTGAAGCACCCGCCCTACCAAACCAATTTGCTTTTTGGGCCCCCAGCCCGCATCCAGATTGAAAGGATGGCCGACAATTGCCCGTATCCTTTCAAGTTGCCCGTCCGGGTATGCAGCTTTTAGGTGCGAGGTATTTCCCTCACGAACATTGATGTCAACGACGTTGACTTTCCTTCCGTAGCGGCGACCTATTTCATAAGCCTGCTTAGCGATTAACTCCAGAGCAAGATACACATCGTTTGAAGAGCTAATCTCTCGTTCGATCTCAAAGAGACTCTGAAGTAGTTTCTTGTCTTGTCTTAATCTCTCAATTGATAGCGACGCTTGGTTCGATATCGCCTGGGCTTGATCGATTTCGAACTGGTCGAAGTCGCAGGCTTCATCAATTTCGCCGATGATAAGGAGTCCAATTATGCGGTCCCCCACTTTCAGTGGACTCCTGAGAACTGCACTTAGCTCCAGCGGGTTACCCTCCAGATCTCGAAGTTGAACCAACTTGGATATGTCGTGAAGATTGGCGTCGGCTTCAGGGCTGCCTCGGCGCTGCACGATGAGTTGACCAACATTCAACGATTCAGCGAGGCCGCGCCAGTTTGAAACCTCGGTCTTTTCGCCAATTCGTCGATCCCAAAGGAATTCTCCCTTTTTCCCCGCGGCTTTCTCAGCGGCAATAACCTGTAGAGTGCTGTCAGAATCGTCATAGGAAAGGATCCGGCAGAACGACTTGTTGATCTTACTAAGCACGATTTCCGCCAACCCACCTAAACCAGCTTCGGGAACTTTCGTAAGCGATAAGACGTTGGAAGTATCCAGCAGCATCTTATATCGCTCCTGCCCGAGTTTGACCTCATCGAGCAGATCAGCGGTTTCGATCGCTACAATCGCAGCCTGAGCAAAGATTTCACCGATTGTTTCGTCATCATCAGTGAAACCGGTCCAAGAACTTGGCTTACCATCTTTGTCGTGTTTGTTATTGATGTTTAGCAGACCGCAGACTTCGCCGTTCTCTTTCTTTAGCGGAATTGCCAAAATCGAGCAGCATTCGCCTGACGGAGGGTAGTCTTTGCCAATTCTCTTCTTCCTGACTGCGAAATGTTTCGTCAGGGCTTCGCCGAATTCCCGGAAGATTTTTCCTTCGAATGCAATATGACCTGTTAGGCCAGTGCCCTCTCCCGATGTGAGCTCCAATTCTAAGCCTTCATCAAACTGACCTTGTCTGTAGCCGTCGCCTTCGATCAGCGTTAACCAGCCGGGCTTCTCAACCAGGAGTATGCCGCACACTTCTGCATCGGTAATCGCCCGGGCATGCTTGGCTATCAGGTGCAGTCTTTCTTTGCGACTACTCGTCGGGACTTTGGCATAAATATCATTCGTCGCTTTCGCCAAGGCATCGAGGCGACCTGCCTTGTCGCGCTCTTTCTGGCGCAGCTCACTCTGTTCAAGGGCGATGCTCGCGGGCGCGGCCAACCCCTGAAGGAGTTCGATTTCAGTGTGAGTAAACTCTCTGGGTCGCGGGGCGTTTACCCAAAGCACTCCCGTTGGTTTGTCCTGATACTGCAAAGGCACGCCAACCAACGATTCAAGAAGCGTATCCTTGAAGGCTGGCGCACGGCCTTCCCATTCAGCATAATTTGGCACCGTCATGTATTTGCGCTCTTCACTGATAATGCGGCCAGCGAGACCTTCTCCTACCTTAATTGTTTTACCAAGGATGTTTTCCTTCATATGGTAGGCGGCTACTACAGTGAGCTCGCCCCTTCGCGGCTCGAGTTCATCCATTGCTCCACCCTCGGCTTGGAGTAATCTAACTGCCTCCTTTGTAATGGTCTCAAGAATTTCCCCTCTTTCTTTTCCTGACACAACCGCAAGCATGGCCTCTTGCAACGCTCCAAGATTGCTGAGTAGGTGGGCATTTTTGACTACATATGATGCAAACCTCGCAAGGCCAGTGCACTTTTCAATGTCGTCAGCGCCAAACACCCTTGGTTCACCTATTGAGTCAAAGCTGAAGGAGCCTTTTACTTCCTGGTCCACAATAATTGGCACAACCACGAGGGAAAAGACATTGAGACTTACGAGAACGTCTTGGACCGAACCCAACGATTGTTCTTCCCGAACATCAGATACGACTATAGGTTTACGCTCCCTGATCAGCTTTTCTTCCAGAGGAACACCCTTAACCTGGACGCG
This sequence comes from Pyrinomonadaceae bacterium, assembly GCA_035472495.1. Classification (GTDB taxonomy): domain Bacteria; phylum Acidobacteriota; class Blastocatellia; order Pyrinomonadales; family Pyrinomonadaceae; genus PSRF01. The sequence goes on from DATIPD010000020.1 coordinate 55,976, forward strand.
TTGGTGAAGCGCCGAACCAGGAGGAAACTCCGCCACCACAGTTCCATAAACTCGGTCCCTGGCAAAAAGGACTAATCCACTGTGACTGACGCGAACCAGCTTTACCGCCGCCTCACAAACGGCCCGTAAAGTACTTTCGAAATCAGCCTGAGTAGATTGAAGAGGATCGTGCTCGCCCTGTCCGGGCGACGGAATTGACATTTTGATGGAGGCCTCCGGGACCAACTAGAGGTATTCTGCGGGCTTCCTCGCTACCGGTGAGAATCTCGTCATGGGTGCGGAACGAGCGAATTCGACCGGCTAGTGAAAAGGCAAGGGCCCCCAGGGCTTAGAGCTTGAACAAGTCAGCGTGACGATAGAGTACGCAAGCCATCCAGTCAAGAAGATCTCTATTACATTTTATTGTTACTAGTTCACCCTTACTCGTCGCATCACACGCACCCCGGCGCGCCAGTCTTCATTGATATCGAAGCGGTAGATTTCGATCTCAGGAGCGATTGAGCGCGCCAGCGTGTTAAAGGCGGGATGCACGCGAAGAGTCGGCGCCACCAGATAGACCAGCGGCGACTCGTTGCTGATCTTGCGATCGCCAAAAAGTTTGGCGCGCGTGATGTGGCCACGACGACGATGCGCTTCGACGCGCTGCCAGTAATCAACTCCCTGAAGCACGTGCTCGCGCGCTTCCGAAACTTTTATCTCGATAACCACCAGTCTTCCGTCCTGTCGTAATGCCAGGAGATCAATCGGCCGAACGCCCAGCACACCGCCACGCGCAGTTCGGAATTGCGCGTGCAGCGGCGCGATGATCAGACCGGGGTCGAGACGCGTAATGTCGCGTCGCAACAGTGACTCGAGCCAGGCCTCTGCCGCGTTCCGGTAAAGCGCGTGACGATGATCAAAACTGTCCGGCGCACGGTGTTCCGTTAAGTCTGACAAGAGGTTCTGTAGTTCCATCTCGGTGTTTTCATCCAGCAAACGGCGGCGCGCGCCGTCCACGCCAAACCACAATCGCTCGGTCGCCATCACATTTCGCACACGCGCGAACGGCATCCCGCTGTAACGAAGTGTTTCTCCATGGCGGGCGCTCACGACGTCGATTGCTTCAGGAGCCAGCTCGACAAATCGTTTTGAAAGCCCGCTGGTCTCCGAAGCGGGCACTGGCGGAAATCTTTTTAACCGTCGCTTCCAAAGATCGTCCCACGAAGGAATCTCTGTCAGGCTCAATTGCGTCAGTTGTTGGTCGATTTCATATACGCTGATTGCTTCTTTCAAAGCCACGCGCAACATCGCGACGCGCTGCACAACCGGCCGCACCAGGTCGGGCTCAACAACCAACCAGAGTTGTTGCACGTAAGGAGACCGAATGCGATCGCTCACGCGCTTGAACCACAGAATCGCAGACGCCAGAAACGCATCGGCGTCACTCGCGCTGCTGGAGGCAACGGAACCGGTAACTGCGATGCGCTGATGTTTTTGGCGCAGCAAGATTCTCGCGTAACGGCCGGGCTGTCCGCGTCGTGCTCCCGGACTCAACGATGCTCGTTCAAGTTTGGTTGCCGAGTGTAAAGTCGAGACCGATTCACCTAGCTGCATCGCGCGCTGCTGACGCGCGGTTTTCACTGTGAGGGCGATCGAACTCGCTGAAGCGCGCGGCACGAGTTCAATCACCCGTCGCTCAGCGCCCATTCGCCGCGAAGCCCGCAGCGTCAACTTTTCACCCGCGTATTCCCAGGCGAAAATTTTCCACGCGCGAGTTCCCTTTTCAGTCCAACTTGTAAGGATCAGACGACTACCGGCCACACCTATATCCAACTCGCTGTTGCGCAACGCTTGCGACTCGCCACCGTCCAAAGAACAGAACCATTCGACGTGCGCCGAAAACAGTTCTGCGATCTTTGAGCGCGCGGCTTCGAGGCGCGCCGGCGTGTTGACGCGTTCAGACATAAAGAACTACCTGGAAGCGGAATCGTCAGCAAGCAGCGAAGGCGGCCGCGAGTTAAAGCAGACGTGCGCAGATCAGGAAAAACCAAGCGGCATGCAATCGAGATTGGGGTGACCTCTTGACTGTCGCTCTAATTATTCTTATCCGTCCGTCTGCGTTAATCCGCGTTTAGTTTCTACTCGCGGTTTTAGTAGGGTGTTTCGTCGTAAGTTCTACCGTGTGCTACCATTTTTGGTCAATCAAATTCCAACCAGAAACGTTAACAATTCTTTGATGAGAAACGTCTATCTTGTAGCAGCAGTACGCACGCCGATCGGTCGCTTTGGAGGAACACTCGCTTCGTGGACTGCGGCTGATCTGGGTGTAGCGGCGGCGAAAGCGAGTCTTGAACGCGCGCAACTCGACCCCGGTCGAGTTCAGCAGTCGATTTGGGGATGTGCGCGACAAGCCGGCGGCGGACCAAATGTCGCGCGTCAAATCACATATCGCGCCGGCATCCCCGAAACTGTCCCGGCCTTCACGGTGAATCAAGCGTGCGGCTCAGGCCTACAAGCGATCATGCTGGCAGCGCAGCAAATCATGTTGGGTCGCGCCGAAATAGTTTTGGCGGGGGGAACCGAAAGCATGTCGCGCGTGCCTTATTTCGCTGAAGGCGCGCGCTGGGGCATGCGCATGGGAAACGTCGATCTCGTCGATGGCATGTATCGCGACGGTTTCAACGATCCGCTGTCTGGATTGGTGATGGGTGAAACTGCTGAAAACCTGGCGAGACAGTATGAGATTTCCCGAGATGAGCAAGACGAATATGCGCTGCGAAGTCAACACCGCGCCGGCGCTGCGATCGAGTCAGAACGATTCGTCGAAGAAATTGTGCCGCTCGACATAAAGGGAAAGAAAGGTGAGACCACAAAATTCCTGCGCGACGAGCATCCGCGTTCCGGCACAACTTCAGCAGACTTGGCGAGACTTAAGCCAGTGTTTTCAAAAGAAGGAAGCGTGACTGCAGGAAACTCTTCCGGAATAACTGACGGAGCCGCAGCGGTAGTTGTCATGAGCGAAGAAGCCAGGAAAAGTTCTGGAGCAAAAGCAATGGCACGAATTATGGATTACGAAGTGACCGGCGTTGCTCCGGAGATCATGGGAATTGGACCAGTGCCCGCGATCAGATCTTTGTTGGCGCGACAAGAGCTTTCGCTCGGCGATATCGATTTGATCGAGTTGAACGAAGCATTCGCGGCGCAGGTTATTGCTTGCGATCGCGAGCTCAAGTTCGACGCCGAAAGATTAAATGTGAACGGGGGAGCAATCGCCCTGGGCCATCCAATCGGTTGCACCGGCGTGCGCATTACAACCACGTTGCTACATGAAATGGACAAGCGACAGGCGCGTCTTGGCCTGTCGACTCTTTGCGTTAGCGGAGGAATGGGACTGGCGTTGCTGGTTGAGCGTGTTTGAATTGCAAGCTTTTGAGGCCAACCAACAGTCACTTGTCAGGCATCCGATAGCCTAAACAATCTCGCTGATTAATATCTCCCGCTTTTAGTCAACTGAACAATTCCCCCGAATTTAAGAAAGGTTTTTTCCAATCGTGAAAAGTAAGACAGTCAAAACAATAGCGGCGACTTCGCTGCTGATGCTGGTAGTTGCCGGTCTGGCGCTGGCGCAACGAAATCGGCCGGCGACCAAATCCGTCGCGAGCCCGAGTTTGGCAGCGTCGCTACCGCCGTCTGATGCAGTCGCACTCGTCAACGTTTCGCGCGTACTGAACGAAGCGATGCCAAAACTTCTCGCGGACAATCCAACCAAGTTGGCCGAGGTGAACGCCGAGCTCGATAAATTCAAAACGCAAACCGGTCTTGATCCGCGTTCGTTCGAACAGGTAGCGCTTGGTTTCAGTTACCAGTATCCGCGCCCCGGCTACACTAAAGTGTCAACCATCGCGTTAGCGCGCGGAAAGTTCAACGCCGCAGCGATGGTTGCGGCCGGCCGACTGGCAGCAGATGGAGACTATTCTGAAGAGAAGTATCAGGGGAAAACTATTTATGTTTTCAGCTTCAATCGCCAGATAAAAATGCTGGGACTCTGGTACGTGAAGATTGGAGAGCTCGCGGTCACGGCGCTCGATGGCAACAATCTAGCCCTGGGTGATCGGACAGCGGTGCGCGGCGCGATCGATGCCGTGCGCACCAAGAAATATGCCAATCCGAACCTGCTGGCCCTCGCCAGTCGTGATCCCGACGCCATTGTTGGTTTCGGTGGAAATATTTCGCCCGCGCTGCTGGACAATCTGAATCTCGGCAACGCCACGATCGCGCGTGAGTTGACTGCGGTGCGGCAGGTCTACGGTACGCTGGGGATGACTACTACCGATCTGGAGCTGATGCTAACTGCCAAAACTGTAGACAACGAATCAGCGAAAAATCTTAGCGACTCGCTTGAAGGATTGAAAATGCTGGGCACGTTCGCGCTGGGAAGAATGCAGGGTGCAAAGGGAGTGCTGGCGCGCAGCGCCGTCGATAACCTAAAGGTAACCATCGCTGGAAATGAACTTCAGGTGAGAACGGCGGTTGGTCAATCGCAGGTTTCGCCGTTAATGCGTGGGAACTAAATCGCTAGTCGCCAGTTAACAGTCTTGGTTTTGACTGTCGACTGGCGACTTTTTATTTAGTGACGACTATTTACGAGTTGGAATGGGAAACTGCGGACGCGACGGCGCAACTTCCGGTTCACTTTCTTCAAGGGCTGAGATCACGTCTGAATAGATTTTAATCTTCCCGTTCTGCTTCATGCGTTGTTGCACCGCCGTAATGTAATCCTCGTAAACCTGGTTCTGTTTGCCAGCCAGTTTCTGCTGCGTCAACCGATCGCGCTGTTTGGCATACTCAGCGAGGTCTGCATCTTTCCGAGTTGTCACTCCGGCAATCACGTAAGAATCGCCAACCTTCATCGGTGTTTTGGTAACTTCGCCGGCTTTCATCGCATAAATCGCTTCGTCGAGCGCCGGGCTGGTGCCAGCTTTCCCGAGCGGCGAGCCGAGCTTGTAGGTTTCTTCATTGGTAACTTCAAAACCCGCTTTTTCCGCCGCCGCCTTCAAATCCGCCGCGCTACCAATTGAAGCCGCGAGGTCTTTCGCTTTTTGTTCCAACTGGTCCTTGGCGCGTTGTTGCTTAACGATCTTATCGACATTAGATTTGACTTCAGCAAAGTCAGGAACCCTGGGATCTTTTTTGTCGATCAACATCGGTATAGCAAAGCCACCTTTGACCTGCGTAAACTCGCCCACGTCGTTCACGTTGTTTAATGGCGCCACGACTGCTTCAAATTGTTGGCTGCTACCAATGCCTGGTACATCGTCGCCGGGTTTGATAAAGGCCGTTTCCTTCACCATGTCAGCCGGCTTCATGTTCGCTTCGGCAGCTAATTCCTGAGCCACCTTCTGGGGGTCTTTCGCTTCCTTAAGACGATTCTTGGCCTTTTCAGCTAGCTTGGAGGCAGCAAAAAAACCGCGACGGTTTCGCAAGGACGGCAGCAGTTCGGTTTTCGCCTCGTCAAAAGTTTTCAGCACGTCGTCGCCACGCCGCAAGACGTACCAGTTGCCACCATACCTGATCGGAATGTCTGACACGTCGCCTGGCTTCATATCAATTGTGCGATCGTATAAACCGTCAGCTTTGTTCGGGTTCTTTTTGAACGGCTTCGCTAGCCAGCCACCAGCACTCGCTGTTGTTGGATCTTCTGATTGACCCTTCGCCGCGTCGGTAAAAATCTTTTCGCGCTGTTCCGGAGGAGCGGCATAGATCTTGGCAATGAGGTCTTTGCCTTTCTGTTCGACCTGTGCGTCGAGATCTTTCCGCGCAACCTTCAGAAGAATCTGTTGCACTTTAACTCCGGACAACTTCGCCTCACCTTCCAGCCGCCCAAACTCGTCATGCAAGTCTTTGTCAGTGATCTCAACCTTTTCACCCGACTTGGTCTGGTCAATGAACAGGTAGCGGATCTTTTTCTGCGGGACGGCGATCTTGAAATCGTCCTTATGCTGATCGTAGTAACTCTTCAGATCGTCGTCGGAGACCTGGATCTTTTCGGCAAGTTTGTCCGCCGATACTACCGAATAGCTAACTCCAAACTCAGTGTTTGTACGTTTGAAGTCAGCTTGAACTTCGTCATCGGAGACTTTGACAGCGGCAACGACGAAAGCGCGGAGTTTGTCCTGAGAAATCTCATCACGAACGGTGCGCTCAAACTGGTCGACGCCGCCGTAATTCGACAGAGCATAGGCTCGATAACGTTCCATGTTCACTTGACCGGAAGCGTCGGCAAACTGTTTGCGGATCTTTTCTGCCACTTCACCATCACTCGCCGCCAGCCCGAGCCTGGTTGCTTCCTGGGCAACCACGCGATCTCGGATCAAACCCTCGACAAAACGCTTGTAACCACCCAATTGGGCAATCGATGCCGAGCCGCCAAACATTCTCAGGTAGTTTTCCTTCAGCCGTGAGACATCGGCGACCGTAATCGCGTCACCGCCCACTTCCGCCACTGTAGTGGTGTCTTTAGCGGGTTCCGTGCTGGCTGAGTTTCGTCCCGGCGAATAGAAAAAGATCAGACTCGCAGCCATCAGGAAAGCGAATCCAACAATAATGACGCCCCGAGTACGTTCCAGGCGCGAGAGTTGTTTGAGCATTATTAATACCTTTCCGACAAAAGGCGGATTGTAATTGAGACTGAATGAGCGGTGCAACCGAACGGCCCATGCCGGCTTAGAAACCGCTCCGATTGCCGCTTGCGGTTTTTGAATGTTATTTTACTGACCTCAATGAACTCGATTGGCAACTCAGCGGCTCTCTGGATCGGTTTTTCCGTATTCATCCTTTTCATGCTGAGTTTGGATCTCGGCCTTTTCAACCGTAAAGCCCACGCAATTCGCTATCGTGAAGCGGCGATCTGGAGTGCAGTCTGGATCACCTTCGCCATGATCTTTGCGGGCATTGTCTTTTCGACTCAGGGTACCGACCTGGGATTTAAGTTCCTCACGGGTTATGTAATCGAGCTTTCACTGTCAGTAGACAACCTGTTTGTCTTCCTGCTGATCTTTTCGTTCTTCAAAGTGCCGGCCAAAGTCCAGCACCGCGTACTTTTCTGGGGCGTGATGGGTGCGTTGGTCATGCGTCTCACGATGATCTTTGTGGGCGCCACGCTGATTAATCGTTTCCACTGGATTCTTTACATTTTCGGAGCCTTCCTGATTTACACCGGCATCAAGATGTTTAGGCAGGACGACAGCGACCTTCAACCCGAAGACAACCCGTTGGTGCGCGCGGTCACGCGCTACATTCCGATCACGCGCCACTACGACGGGGAAAACTTCTTTACGAGGGTCCAGGGAAAACTCACCGGGACGCTGCTCTTGCTGGTGTTGGTGATCGTTGAAGTGACTGACCTGGTATTCGCGGTTGATTCAATTCCGGCGATCTTCGCAATCACCACCAACACCTTCATCGTTTACACGTCGAACGTTTTCGCGATTCTCGGCCTTCGTTCGATGTACTTCCTCCTGGCTGGATTCGTAGAAAAGTTTCAGTACCTCAGGATGGGACTGGCGATCGTCCTGACCTTCATCGGCGTCAAGATGCTGATTGAGGTCTTTCATGTTGTCATCTCGGTCAAGATTTCTCTCATCGTAGTGGCCACCGTGCTGCTGAGTTCGGTAGCCGCTTCGCTCATTTGGCCCAAAGACGCCGAGATGGATATTGACGTCGAAATGCCTGAAGACTTCGGCTCAACCTTTGAAGACGAGCCGGATGATGAACCTCTCAAAAAGTAACGCCAGCTCAGCCCTTAACTTCGGTTGAGTTTTGAGATGCTTGAATGGACTCTTGTGGCTATGCTAGATTCAGTTTGGGAGTGTTGCTGCTAAAAGCCGCGATTTGAACGGATTGCGGTAAAGACGCGCCCGACTTTCACACCTGATAATATCCTGACCAGTTGGCCATCCCGGCTAACTGAAACCATCGGAAGTTCGCCATTGCCCCTCTGTAGTTGACCAACCCCAAAGAATGAGCACAAAGACACGACGTTTCGGTTTTGATTGGTGGGTAATCCAAAAGCGCGCGATCTACATCATGGTCGCCGTTTTTGCGCTGTGCGTACTGGCCGCCGGCAGCGCGATCTACGTCTATAAGTTTGGCAACCCGCTAAAGAATGTGGGCGCTAGCCCGAAGTTTCCAGCCGGGGCCCGCTTCATTTCGTTCGAGGGTGACGTGCGCGTGATCCGTTCCGCTACTCGCGAGACGATCGTGCCCGGCGCTGATACTGAACTCTATCCCGGCGACACTGTGCAAACACAGGCAAACGGGCGGGCCCGTGTGGGCATGGCTGACGGTTCGACTTTGGTGGTCCGTCCCAATAGCACAATCATCGTGCGTGACAATGCGAGTGCTGACGATGGCAAGAAGACAAACGTGCACGTTGTGGTTGATAGCGGACAAATGTACGTACGCACTGAGAAGCAGACTGACAATGCCACAAACGTAGTCGAGACTCCCAAGATGACGAACAAGTTGGGGTCTGACACCAATGCAAGTTTCGGTGTCAACCCTGAAGGTTCGGAAGAAGTTCGTGTGATTACCGGTAACATCGAAAGTACAAACAACCGCTCCGGTGAAAAGCAAACATTCAGTGGGGGCGAGTTCGTAGCTATCAATCCTCAGGGCACTGTTTCAAAGCCGCAGCGACTCCTCGACGTTCCCTCACCTTCTGAACCTCGCGACCTGGAAAAAGTTTCAGTAGGCGGCAATGGCTCGGCCACCATTCCGTTGAAGTGGTTGCGTCCCCAATCCGGTACTCCCACTTACTACCGCGTTGAAGTGGCCACCTCTCCATTCTTCGTTGCCGATGGCAAAGTGATCGAACGCGACCAACTGGCGGTGACAGAATTTACAGCGAGCGATCTGCGACCAGGCGTTTACTTCTGGCGCGTTCGCGCAGTTGCTCAAGGCGGCCAAACAAGCGATTGGAGCGAACCTAAGAAATTCATTGTGGCGGCGCGAGGGACTGGTTCGACCGTTCCTGTCTCCAATCTAGACGCCGAGTTACTTGGCGGCAGAATCTATTTGATTCGAGGTCGCTCGGACCCCGGCACAACAATCCGCGTCGCCGGACGCGAGACAATTGTTCCCGGTGACGGAACATTTCAATTACAGGTCACTGCCCCTTCCGGTACCCAGGAAATGAATTTGGACGCCGAAGACGCGAAGGGAAATGTCACACCCTACCGCGTGTCGCTCTCTGGCCGCAGAGGTTAGGCCAGCCGTCTAAGGTTTTATTCAAATGTCTCGTCACGTAATCCTCCTAACAGATGCCCACGAAGCACCAGCTTACGAGCTGATTGAGGCGCTGCGTTTGGCTGGCGTCAAAACTCTAATTGAAGGGTTACGTGAACCCGGTGGCGAGCCTCCGGCCAGGCGTCCCCGCGTCGAAAATGCCGATGAAATATGGCTGGAACTGCCAGTTGCGATCCTTTACGAGGTCGTGCCGGGCGCCGATCTAGTTGAGCTCCATTCGGCGATTGAACAAGCAAACACCTCATGGCCAGGAACGCCGGTCGTGGCGTGCCGCCGTCAGTTAAGCGGCTTTCATGGGCCCAGCTGGAGAAACCTTGATGGCGCCACTTTGAAGCGCGTCGGGTTCCGCGCCATCGCTGACAAAGCTGCACAACTGCCGGCCATTCTCCGTGAGATTGAGGGCCACGGTGTCACCGGTGAGTTGAAACTTCCAGACATCGTTGATCCACCGAAGAGCACCAACACATTTCTTCCGTCGAAGATGAAATCGAACGCAGTACGCGCGGCGTTTGATCTCGTCGCTTCACTCCACTTCATCGGCGATCAATCCAGTGCTGCGCACACCGCACTGACGGGACTCATCCCTTTGGTCAACGCCGACCGTTGGACCATCTATCTTTTTTCAGAAGCTAAAACTCCTGAAGGATCGATCCTTGAACCAGTTGCCTCTTTGAATCCTAAAGAGGAGCAACTGGCGAATCACGCAGACGATTGGCGTCGGCTACTGTGGCGTGAAGAAAGTTTGCCACTTGGTATGGAATCAAGAGCGGCGCGACTCGCCGGCTCCGGGATGGGCACGATCAAGAAAAAAGAACGTGCGCAATTTTACGTTGCCGTTCCGCTTGTTTGTGGCGAACGAATTCTGGGAGTACTTGAAGGCGTGCGCCGGCAACATTCATTTTCAAAATCGGAAGCGGCACTCCTCGATGCGCTGTCGTTGCCAGTCGCCTCAGCTCTGGCGAACGCGGTGCGCATAGGCGAAGCCGAACGGTTATCGCAAACCGACGACCTTACGAAGTTGCACAACGCGCGGTACTTGCGCCAGTTTCTGCTCAATGAAATTCGGCGGGCGCGCAGATACGGTTCCAGCGTGGCAGCGCTGTTTCTGGACCTCGATAATTTCAAAACAGTCAACGACGCTCACGGACACCTCGCCGGGTCGCATGTGTTGATGGAGATGGCCGCGGTCATTCTGTCGTCGATTCGAGACACAGATGCGGTGGCGCGGTACGGCGGCGATGAATTCGTGATTGTCCTTCCTGACACGCAAATCGAGCTCGCCGGAACAGTCGCCGAACGCATCCGCGAAAAAATTGCCTATCATCAATTCAACGCCGGACGAAATCTAAAATTGTCGCTGACCGCGAGCTTCGGAGTTGCCGCATTTCCGGTTCACGCATCATCGCCGCAGCAACTAATTGCCGCCGCTGACACTGCGATGTACGAAGCTAAAGCCGCGAACAAGAACTGCATTCGCTTCTCAGCGACGCCACTCAAAGACGTGAGGCTCTCTGAACAGGTGACGCCCGCAGACGACGTGGCTCAGTCTGACGACGGAAAAGCTTTTTCTTGATAGCTTAATGATCGCGAATCAGTGTATCTTGGTCTCTTAGTAGTTTGCGCTTGTACGAGTAGTTGTTGGTGATGGTGACTTCTCAACCAGGTTTTCCTGTTCAGGCAAACCTATCCCGATATTGCTTGCCAAGTAGGGAAATAGTCATCAGGGAAAGTAGTGCCCACCCGACCGCTCTCATATTCATAACGGGAAGAGATCAATAGATGCCTTTTAAATCGATTTTCAGCCTGTTTTCCAGTGATCTAGCAATAGATTTGGGAACAGCAAACACCCTCGTCTATGCCAAGGGACGGGGGATTGTCGTGTCTGAGCCATCAATCGTGGCTATCAACAAGGTAACCAATCAGGTCGAGGCGGTTGGGCGTGACGCAAAAGAGATGCTGGGTAGGACGCCGGGTAACATCGTCGCCATTCGGCCGATGAAGGACGGCGTGATCGCTAACTTCGAAGTCACGGAAAAAATGCTTCAGCATTTCATCCGGAAGGCTCACAATGGGAAAACTTGGGTGAGTCCGAGAGTGGTCATCGGGATACCGTCAGAGATTACGCAGGTCGAACGGCGTGCCGTTGAAGATTCAGCCTACCGCGCCAAGGCTTCGGAAGTTTATCTAGTCGAAGAGGCGATGGCCGCAGCAATCGGCGCCGGGCTACCGATAACTGAACCACACGGCAACATGGTCGTGGACATCGGCGGCGGAACGACTGACATCGCCGTGATCAGTCTGAGCGGTATCGTTTACTCGCGCGCCGTTAGAGTCGCCGGCAACGAAATGGACGAAGCGATCATTTCCTACATCAAACGGAAGTACAATCTTCTGATTGGTGAACGCACCGCGGAAGCGATCAAGATTGAATTAGGCTCGGCTTACCCACTCGATGAGCAACTTTCGTATGAAGTTCGCGGTCGCAATTTGATTGAGGGTATTCCGAAGACGATTACGATGACCGACGAAGAGGTGCGCGAAGCACTAGCCGACTCAATCGCGACGATTATCAACGCCGTCCGCGTAGCGTTGGAACGAACGCCTCCGGAACTTTCAGCCGACATTGTCGAACGCGGCATTGTTTTGACTGGCGGCGGTGCACTGCTGAAGAACCTCGACAAACGTTTGTCGATTGAAACTGGTCTGCCAGTCTCAGTCGCTGAAGATCCGCTCGCGTCTGTGGTGCTCGGCACCGGCAAGATGCTTTCCGACTTCGACCTCCTAAAGCGAGTGAAGTGGGAAAACACAATGACGAGCGGAATGTAGGAGCAGGAGGCAGGAGCAGTAAGCAGTTTCTTACTTTGGATGTTGGACTTGAGACTTACATAGTGGCTGCAATTCGAACCCAAAAAGAGATTCGGCAGCGCGCGCCGATTTGGCTCGCAGTTTTGCTGCTCACCAATCTCGTGATCATGGCGATCGATGCGCGCGACAGCACCACTCGTCAACGACTGATCAGATCGTGGTTCCAGGCAGTCGCTTCGCCGGCGCAAAATATTTCGTCAGGCGCGAGCGGCGCAGGCTCCAGCTTCGTGCGACGGATTGTTAACTTCGGCAGCACCGCCCAGGAAAATGAAGACCTGAAAAAGCAGCTGGCGGAAACTCAGCTGGAACTTCGTAAGGCACAACAATTGGCAGCGGAAGCAGACCGGCTGAAAAGTTTGCTCAACCTAAAAGAGCAAACCGGTTTCGAGCCGGTTCCGGCACGAGTTATCGCTCGCGATTCGTCGGTCTGGTTCAATACAATCACAATCAATCGCGGCAGCTCCTCGGGAGTTGGGTTGAACATGCCGGTGGTTACCGGTGACGGTATTGTGGGTCGCGTAATCGCTCTCAGTCCGTGGACCGCGCAAGTAATGATGATTACCGATGAAAAGGCAGCAGCGGGCGCAATCGTCGGAAAGATCGGCAGCGACGGACCGCTGGGTTCGGTAAGAGGTCTGGGCGATCGTGGCCTCATTGAAATGCGTTACGTTTCTGATCTCGAACAAGTCCCGGTGGGAGAATTTATTCTAACGACCGGGCAGGACGGCATCTATCCCCCGGGCCTAACCATTGGTGAAGTTGTGCAGGTGGACAAGGATTCATCGCAGGCTCATAAGATTCTGGTAAAGCCCGCAGCCAACCTGGACCGACTCGAGGAAGTGGCGGTGTTGCTCTATAGTCCGCCTTCGCGGCCTGCTCCCGAACAGACCCTGCCAAACGTTGACAAGAAAAAGCAGTGAGATCCGAAAAATGTCCAACGTCTAAGGTCCAAAGTCCAATGTCCGCGAACCCTTCCTGACTTTGGACGTGCGACTTTGGACAGTCGTTCCGTCATGCCTCAGCTCAAAATTGCGGCCGCACTAGCCATAGCCATCGTCCTGCAGTTATGCCTGGGCAGCATTTGGCGTCCGCTTGCTTTTATTGACTTTCCACTAATTGTGGTTGTTTATATCGCTTTGCAGCGTCATGCCTGGCATGCGCTGGTCGTGGGTACCATTGCCGGCCTGGCAATTGATGCCACCAGCCGGGGACTAATTGGCGCTGGCGGCTTTTCGAAAACGTTGACAGCCTATTTGATTTATTTAGCGGCGACGCGGATCAACCTTGAAAACACCCTGCTGAGGATTCCGGTGTTGGCAATTGCGTCTCTGATCGATTCCACTATCTACGTCTTTTGGCATCGGTCGTTAGGCTATCCGCCGTCGGCACCGTTCATGCAAACGATTGCTTACAGTCTTATCGGCACTACGATCGTGGGCACTTCTGCTTTTTACCTGCTTGACTCACTTTTCAATGAACGCGCTCGACAACGCCGCAGCCTGGCCCCGCGTCGAAGGGTTGCACGTCGTGGCACAGGAAGCCTGAAGAGAAGATGAAGTCAGAAGTCAGAAGTCAGAAGTCAGAAGTCAGAAGTCAGAAAATATGGTATTCCAAACAAGATGATTGCAATTCGTGATTGGCATTTTTACTCAACTGCGCATTATTGTTTCTGACCTCTGTTCTCTGACCTCTTATATTTATGAAGTTCGAAGACACCGCGCAAAACCTTCGCAGCCGAATCTGGGCAGTCCAGGCCGTCGTCATTCTATTGCTGGCGCTCCTGGGGGTTCGCCTGTATTACGTCCAGCTTGTTCGGGGACCCTATTACGCTGAACTGGCGCAAAACCAACGCATCCGCAAATTACCAATCCCGGCGCCACGCGGGAACATTTTCGCCAACGACGGCAAGACGAGGCTAGCGGTATCAAACTCGATCTATAACGTTATTCTCTCGCGCGAAGATGTGCGCGATCAAAAACTGGCATCCCTCGCCGCGCCGCTTGCCGACGCCCTCGGTGTTGACGTCGATAGTCTAAGAGAGCGCTTCAAACAAAGCGATCAACCCGCATTTGAATCCATTTTGGTGAAACAGGATGCGACGCAAGGCGACATCGCCTGGGTCGAAGCCCACGAATTAGAGTTTCCCGAGTTACGCGTCGAGCAGCAGCCACAGCGACGCTATCCGGAAAATGGAACGCTGGCTCACGTCCTCGGCTACGTCGGAGAGATCAGTCCGGAACAGTTGAAACAGAATGCCTACAAGGACACGCAACTTAAGCCTGGTGACATTATTGGTCTTAGTGGTCTCGAACAAACCTATGACCGATTCCTGCGCGGCACCGACGGGTACCGAAAAGTAATCGTCGATAGTCGCGGCCGGATCCAGGACGAAATTGAAACGGTGCCGCCACAAGCCGGACAGGATCTGGTAACAACAATCGATCCCGAATTGCAGGCGGTAGCTGAAGAACAACTGCGCACTTCATCCACCGGCCGCGGCGTTATCGTGGTCATGGATCCAAACAACGGCGAGATTCTCGCCCTCGCTTCCGCGCCGACGTTTGACCCAAACCTATTTTCCCGAATCGGTACTAAAGAAGGTCGCGCGGAGTATGTGGCTTTGCTGAACGATCCAGAAAAGCCCCTAATCAATCGCGCGGTGCAAAGCCGGTACCCGCCGGGGTCGACGTGGAAAATTCCCATGGCGGTTTCGGGGCTGGAGCAAGGCGCCATCACGCTGGAGCATTCAAATCTGGTTTGTGGCGGCGGTATCTTGATCGGCAACAAGTTCACGCGTTGCATGGGAAATCACGGTACACCCGATATTAAGACCGCGATTACTCACTCCTGTGACGGTTACTTTTATCGTCTCGGTTTGAAGATGGGGCTCGATGGCATTACTTCCATGGTTGACGAGTTTGATTTGAACAAGCGCACCGGCATTGATCTGCCAAATGAAGTTCTTGATTTGACTCCTTCGCTCGACCTCAAGAAACGCACGCAGGGCGAAAACTCTGAATGGAAAGACATCGACACGGTTTACGCGTCCTTTGGGCAGGTCTACGACATCATTACTCCGATCGCTTTGTTGCGAACGATTGGCGGTGTTGCCAATGGCGGTCAACTTTACATTCCGCATTTGCTGAAGGTGCTCAAGCCGGCTGGCGCCCCTGGCAGTCCCGACTTTCGCGAGAGCCGCGTGTTTCAGTCTCTCGATCCGAACCGGCCCAACCCGAAAGTCATTTCTATTCCCGAAGACATTCACCACACCGTGGTTGAGGGCATGTGGGGGGTGGTGAACAACGGCGGCACCGGCGCAGCGATTCGGATGGCGGGCTTCGACATTGCGGGCAAGACCGGCACGGCACAGGTGGTCGGACTCGGCAAAGATACAGGCAAGAATAAAGACCACTCGTGGTTTGTCTCTTACGCGCCCGCTTACAAACCAGAAATCGCAATGGTTGCCCTTATCGAGAATTCCGGTTTCGGCGGACAACACGCCGCCCCCGCGGTTCGTCGCGTCTACGATGTGTACTATCGAAAGACCAGAAATGCCGAACCGCCGGGTGCTGTGCCGGTCGCCAAGACACCAAAGCCCGAAGAACAGACTCCCAAAAAACCTGCTGAGACGGTCGCGACAGTACGGTGAAAAGTAAAGGTGAAGAGTAAAAAGCAAGACCTGAAAAGGAAAGCTCTACTTTTCACCTTTCACTCTTCACTTTTCAGTTAGTTAATAATGGTTGCAATTATTCCAAAACGAGGTTTGCGCGATTTCGACTGGGTGCTGGCGTTGCTCGCGATCGGCATTGTCGGCTTCGGCACCCTGCAAATCCGCAACGCACAGCCAACCGAGAACTATTGGATTAAACAACTGGTCGGGCTCGGCATCGCGATCGTCGCAATGCTCCTCGTCGCTTTCAACGACTACCGAAAACTAATCAACATGGCGCCGGCGTTTTACGTTTTCGGCCTGGTGCTGCTGACGATTGTTTTGATTCCCGGCATTGGCTTGAGAATTAACGGCCAACGCGCGTGGATCAAACTGCCGGGCGGCATCGGACAGTTTCAACCATCGGAATTCGTAAAAGTTACAACGGCCATGATGTTGGCGCGCTACTTCGGCAAGAATCGCATCAGCACTCTGACACTTAAGGATCTGGCTGTCGGTGGGTTGATTCTCGCTTGCCCGATATTTCTCATCTTGCTGGAGACCGATGTTGGTTCGGTCATTACTTACATGCCGATTCTGGCAAGCGTTCTTTTTTTGTCAGCGATCCGCATTCGTTACGTCATCGGCGCTCTGGTGCTCGGCACGTTGATGCTGCCGGCTGCTTATTGGGTGGGCGTGAAAACTCACTTTGTGAAGGGTTACCAACAGGAACGAATCAAGGTGATTCTGGATCCAGAAAAGGCTGACAAACGCGGTATCGGCTACAACACGTTTCAGTCGATACTCACAATCGGCGAGGGTGGTATGTTCGGGGCTGACACCAGCGCGACCCACTCGCAAAGCAGTTTGAAGTTCTTACCTGAACCACACACTGACTTCATCTTTTCGGTTACCGCCGGCAACACCGGATTCACTGGCTGCATTCTGGTGCTACTTGCTTATGTGATCCTCATCTCGCGATTAATTGCCGGCGCCAAGCGCGCGCCGGACAGAATGGGCATGCTGGTAATCATGGCCTTTGTCGGCGGATTAACTTTTCAGGTGTTCATCAACATCGGCATGGCCTTGGGGATGCTTCCGGTGATTGGCGTTCCCCTTCCCTTGATGAGTGCCGGTTTGGCCTCACTCATTGCCACCTTCATCGCGATTGGATTTGCGATCAGCGTTCGCTTAAGAAGATTCGTAAACTGACGCCGCTCCGGCGATTTTTTAACGCACCGTTTGCTGTTACTTCCCGATATTAAGCCCTTCATTTGCGCGCCTCAGCGGGACCGCTCTCCATAATTCGTTTCGTTTTTGGCGCAGTCTGCGTTTATACTCAGCTTGCTCGCCCCTGCGGAGAGTTCGTTTCGACAGGCAGTTGAAAGCGACAAGCAGCACGACGGAAGCTCATTTGAGAAGCACCGTGCTCCCGACATGCGAGTGAAATTTTTTGACGGTCCAACTGAGGGACGTCCATTTTTCAACTTTTTGTAAGCCGCACCTGGCCCTTCGGCCAGAACCAAAAGCGGATTGGAACGTAGAGTTCCAGTTGACATCCAAACGACCAGCGCAACAGGTCGCGAGCACACGGCGAATCGGTTTTCCGAATCCGCTGCAGGGCGCTCCCGGTTGCAAGTCGTTGGACTGCAGCGGCTAGTTAGGTTTCTTTTTGACCAGTTTTTGTGAGTGTCGCGTTCTGGACGCAGGTCCAGGATCAATCACAAGAGTACGCGACCTAAATCAGTTCCAAAACCGGCCTCATGGCAATCAAAGGGCAGCGCAGGTTTCAAGCCTGCACGTCGCTTCCGGGTTCCGATTGTCCTTCCCGCCGGCAATTCCTACAGAATCAATTCACGGTAAAGCGCCTCGGCGCTCTGCCATTACGCAACCGACGCGTCTCGCTCGTAAGCTTGAAGCACGCCGGTCGCAATCAACAATTTTGAGTTGCGTCTATTGCGCTGTTCAGAATCCGGGCTTTCGCGATTCAACTGCGCAGATTTAGATGGACGCATCAGGAGACAACTAAGAAGCAATGACAAAAGAATTAATAGTTAGCGTCAACGGACGTGAGAAGAAGATCGCCATCATCGAAAACGAGAAGGTGACGGAGTTTTACATCGAACGAGGCGAGGGCAATCAGGGCATCGTCGGCAATATCTACAAGGGACGCGTGATGCGCGTTCTTCCCGGCATGCAGTCGGCTTTCGTCGATATTGGACTTGAGCGCGACGCGTTCCTGTACGTGTCTGACTTCTTCGATGAAGAAGAAGAGTTTGAGCGAATCGTCATCGACAAATCTCAGAAGAGTACAGTTGAAGACGCCCAGCGCGTTGCGGCTGAAGAGATTGCCATGGCGCGGGTTGAACGCGAACGCCACATTGAGGCCACTCACGACCGAGTGGATCCTCTCGCAGACGCCGAAGCGGAGGTAATCGTAGACGAAGTAGAAGATTCCGCAGCTCCCGCGGCCGAAGCGAGCGAGACCAGCGAATCAGCGAGGCGGCGCGGCCGGCGCGGACGTCGTCGGCGCGGCGGCCGAGAAACATTCGACGCCGAAGAGAGTTCAACTGAAGCTCCGATGCGAATTAAGGCTGAGGACATTGATACGCCATTCGTCGCGGCTGATCCGTCGATTCTCAGAATTGTTGACGAGGAAGAGACGGCAGCCAACGGCGAGATGTTTAAGGATGCAAGACTCCAGGAGCGGCTCTTTGATCAGATTCACGCCGGCGAATTCAATCTCGAAGACGACTTTCGCACCGCAGAAGTTGGATCAGTTCTTCCCAGCGTTGATTACGGCGACGACTCCTTTCAGCGCGTTGACGACGGAGACACTGGAGACGTTGAGCCTCCGGCGAAAACTCGCGAGCTAGTCTCCGCCCACATCGAAAGTTTTGTCGATGATGTAAGCGACAACACTCTGCAGTCTGGTTCATTTCAACGAATCAGCGACGATGAAGAAGTTCAGCTGG
The DNA here is from genome assembly GCA_035472495.1 of Pyrinomonadaceae bacterium. GTDB lineage: Bacteria > Acidobacteriota > Blastocatellia > Pyrinomonadales > Pyrinomonadaceae > PSRF01. The sequence continues at coordinate 74,750 of DATIPD010000020.1, forward strand.
AAGCCGCAAAAAACGTCGAGCCGGTGGGACCAGGCGAGGCAGAACCTGAAGAGCCAGTGACGACCAAGCGTTCTCGTATGGGAAAACTTTTTGGCAGTCTTGGTTCAAAGCGCAAAGCACCCACCAAACGAAGTTCGAGCAAGAAATCCGCGAAGGAACCGGAAGCTTTACCAGAACAGAGTGCATCGTCCGATAACGCTGACGAGTCCTACGAGGATGCATCCGCAAGTCTTGAAAGTGACGACTCACGAGCCGAGTTTGCCACGCGCCGCGGCGGTCGACGTCGCCGGCGACCTACTAAAACCGGCCCCGCCACTGATGCAACTGCAACCGAGCCGGTGGCTGAAGAAACAGAGAACGAAGAAGAATCAGCTCCTGAAATTGAAGTTGAAGAAATTGTAGAGCCAGTTGAAGAGGTTGCCGCCGTGAGTGCCGAAACGGCGCCCGCTGCTCGCGAGAGTCGCGATTCACGCGGCGGCACTCGTCCGCGTGAAAGAGGACGTGGCGGACGCAGCGGCCAGCGAGGAGGTTCCAGCCGCAAAGATCGACATCAACAACCAACAATCACCGATCTCTTGCGCGAGGGTCAGGAGATTCTGGTTCAAATCGCCAAAGAGCCAATTGCCAAAAAGGGCGCGCGCATCACGTCACACATCGCCCTCCCTGGAAGGTTTCTGGTTTACATGCCGACAGTTGAGCACGTCGGCGTGTCGCGAAAGATTGATTCAGATGCCGAACGTCAGCGACTGCGAAAACTAATAACTCTGATTCGTGGTAGTGAAGATATTCCTTCAGGCGGTTTCATTGTGCGTACCGCCGGAGTGGGCACGACTGAAGCTGAATTGCGCGAGGACGTTCGCTACCTGGTGCGCACCTGGTTGGACATCCGTGCCGCCGCGGAAAAATCAAGACCGGCAACGATGGTTCACAAGGATCTGGATTTGGTGCAACGAATACTTCGGGACCAGTTGTCTGACGACTTCGCGGCAATTCGGGTTGATTCCGAAGAAGAGTATGAGGCGATTGTGGAGTTTGTTAATCGCATCCATCCACGCATGGTCAAGCGCGTGAAGCTTTACACCCGTGAACGTCCAATCCTGGAAAGCTACGGCGTGCAGGCCGAAATCGATAAAGCGATCAAACCGCGAGTTTGGTTGAAATCGGGCGGATATCTGGTGATCAACCAAACCGAAGCGCTGGTAGCTATCGACGTTAACACCGGAAAATTTGTCGGTCGCGGAGGCGGTCGCCTTGAAGATACGATCACCAAAACGAACATGGAGGCTGTCGACGAGATTGTGCGCCAGATCCGGCTGCGCGATCTGGGCGGCATCATCGTGCTTGACTTGATTGACATGGAAGAGCGCCGCAACCGCGCCAAGGTGATGGGAGCTTTGCAGGATGCACTGCGGGCAGACAAATCGCCAACCAAGGTCCTTTCATTCAATGATTTTGGACTGGTTATCATGACACGCAAGCGTGTGAAACAATCGCTGGAACGCACCCTATGCGCGCCATGTCAGTACTGTCAGGGAGCAGGATTGATCAAGTCGCCGCAGACAATCTGCTACGAACTGCTTGAGGAAGCCCGCACACTTTCGAAGTCGCTGAATGGAAACCGAAAACGTCAGCAAGCAACTTTGCGTATTCATCCTGAAGTTGCCAAATCGTTACGCAGTACGGAGCGAGATGTGCTCAACGAGATCGAGGAGTACCTCGGGCCGATTGACATCAACAGCGATGCGAGCGTCCATCAGGAGCAGTTCGACTTCGCTTTTATTTAGTTAGCAATGGGAAAACTGGGAAACATCTGGAAGACAATGTTGGCCGGCGGCGCGGGCGTCGCCGCCCTGGCCGCTCTTAACGCCATGATTCAACGCAATGCCAGCGAGCCTGACGATAGTGCGTTGGGCGGCGAAGCCCACTTCTTCCCGTGGAAACATGGACGCGTCTTCTACAAAACCTCGGGGACGGCAAACCCGGGCCCGCCCGTCGTTTTTATTCATGGTGTGGGAGCGGGCGCGTCGAGCTTCATGTGGAGAAAAAATTTCGACGAGCTCGCCCAGGACTTTCGCGTTTACGCGCTCGATCTGCTGGGGTTCGGATTTTCCGACAAACCGGCGGCAGCTCCGTATTCAGCGGACCTTTACGTCGAACTCATTACCGACTTCATCCGCGAAGTCGCAGGATATCCCGCCAACATCATCGCCAGCTCGCTTGGCGCTGCGTATGCCATTCGGGTTGCCGACGAGCACCCGGAGTTAATCAACTCGCTAATCCTGAACGCGCCGGCGGGAGCTGACGCTCTTAACCGCAGACCAGGAATGGCCGGCGCTGCGTTCTATGGTTTGCTGCAATCGCCAGTTTTGGGAACCTCGTTTTATAACGTCATGGCAAGTGAGCGCAGTATTCGAGACTACGCTCGCGACAATTTGTTTTATGACCACCGCCGTGTAACTAATCGCCTCGTCGCAAATCTCTACGCGACCAGTCACCAGCCGGGCGCCCAACATGCGATCGCCGCGTTCCTTTCCGGCTACCTAAACACCGATACCCGCTCTCCTTTTTCGCGACTCAATCAGCGCGTGGTTTTGGTCTGGGGTAAGCAAGACGCAACCACGCCGCTGGAAAAAGGCTTGTCGCTTTTGGAGCTCAATCCGCAAGCCAGTCTTGAGGTTTTCGACTATTGCCGGATGATGCCTGAGCAGGAGCAACCTGAGAGGTTTAACGCCCTGGTTCGGGCCAACCTTCTGGCCCGGTCGGCCGCCGCGGCCGCTGAGTAAATCGTTGTTTTACCTCGTTGGCACCTGTTCTTTTCCGCCCCAGTCTCAAGTTACTGCAAAAAGCCTAAGGAAAATGCGTTTCTGGAAGAAGTCTATTGACCTTCCAGTCCAAATCGACGAGAATCCAAGGAGCTTCGGGCAGCCCAAGCCTGCGGCCTTCGATCGATAATCAATTAGTTCTCACCTCAGGGATTCCCCGAAACCATCGATTAACCACGTCGGGTTTCAATCAATAAATCTAACCGCCCCACGCAAACCCAGGACACGGGCCACGACACCTCCTCTGCATGTGTTTTGGATTTGCGGACTCGAGGATCACAATGGATCACTCTTCATCTTCAAATCTAAACTCCCCCTCATTCAACATTTCGGCGCAGTCGTTCATGGGCGACTTCGCCGAAGCTTCCCACGACTTGCTTATGGACGAGTCGGCGGAAAAGCGCGCGCTGGCCGCACGTCGTTTGGCGATCCTTGGCAAGCCTCTCGCCTCGCCGTACCTCATTGCCGCGCTTTCTGATCTTTCGTGGGAAGTGCGTCAGGCTGCAGTTGAGTCGTTGGCCCAACTCGGCGAAGCCGACGCAATTGACCCGCTTCAGGATCTGTTGCAGCAAGGTAACCAGGACGTACTCCTGCAGCAATCCATCATCAACGCCATTAACTCGATCTCAATGCGCGCGGGCAAAACAAAGGCGCCCGCACTCAAGCTGGAGTCGCTAGCGGTTCCGGTAGCCGAGGCGGAAAGCAAACGGCTGGCAGCGGTTGAAGCCAATCGCGCACGAATTGAAGCCGAAACACAACAACGTATCGAAAAAGAAAAACGGCTGTCGGCTGAAATTGAGGCCCTGCGCAAAGCAGAAGAAGATCAGCTACGCCGCATAGAAGAAGCTAACGCGGCCTCGCGCCGAAAGTCAGCGGAAGAAGCGCGCACCAGAGCTGAGGCAGAGGCCCGACACCAGGCAGAGAGCGAAGCGCAAGAACGCGCCCGCGCGGAAGCCAAACAACTCGCTCGGTTAGAGACAGATCGCAAAGCGGTTGAAAAACAAATTCAAAGCCGCGCTGAGAAAGAACGTCAAATCGCTGCGGAAATCGAGTTGCTCCGTCAGGCAGAGTTGGAACAAGTCGCTCGCTTGAAGGAATCGGAGTCGGTCCTACAGCGGCTGGAACAATCGATTCAACAAGCGCGCGCCCGAACTGCGCAACGCGCCGACGAGGAACGTCAGTTAAAGGATGAGTTCGAAGACTTGCGTCAGGCGGAAGCGCAAGCGAACGCTCGTCTCCACCAAGCTGAAACTGAATTTCAGGAACAGCAGGCAATCAGGCAACAAGCCGAGATCCAGGCACACGAGGAAAGCGAAAAACGGCTGCAAGTTCTGAATGACCTGGAAGACAAACAACTTCAGCTCGAAGCCCAGATTCAGCAACGAATTCAACAAGAGCAACGACTCAGCGCTGAGATCGAGAACCTGCGCAAGCGCGAAGCACAGCATCGTGAACAGATTCTGAAAACCGACACGACGCTAAAAGCCCAACAACAGTCTCATCAGCAAGCCGAGAACGAGGCCCAACAGCAGAGCGAGCGGGCCGTTGAGCGCATTGCGAAGTTAGAAGCCATCAGGACTGAACTCAATGTGGTCGCCCAGAAGCGCGCTGAATCTGAGCAACGGCTCAATGCGGAAGTAGCAGCCTTGCGCACAGCCGAAGCTGAGCAGCTCAAGCGGTTGGAAGTTGCGACCGCAGCAGTCCAGGCTCAGGAAGAGGCTCGACGCAAAGCCGAAAAAACAGCGCGTCAAGCGGAAAAGCGGGCCGAGGAAGAAGCGAAACAGTTAGCTGAACTTCAGCAGGCTCGCGCCGCGGCGCTTGAAGAAGCGCACGCCAGGGCACTTGAGAAGCAGAAACTCTCCGCCGAAATCAAGAAGCTCAGCAAAGAAGCGAACGACCAAATCGCGCTGATGGAAGAGAGCAAGGCGCGCTTGACGGCGCTCGAAGAAACACGACATCGCGCTGAGACCAAAGTTCGCCAACGCGCCGAACGCGAATTGAAGCTCCAGGCGGAAATCGAAGAGCTGCAAAAGACCGAACTGGAACAAACCTTCCGACTCGAGCAAGCCGTGGCCGAAAGCGCCCGACTTCGTGAAGAAGAAGCCCGTTTAAAAGTCGAAGCGGAAGCGCGTCGGAAAGCTGACGCGGAAGCGCGCGCAAAAGCTGCCGCTGAAGAACAGCAGCGGGTCGAACAGGAAGCAATTCGGCAAGCTGCGGAAGAAGAGCAGCGAATCAAGAAGCTGGAATCGATCCGCGTTAAGGCAGAAGCCGCGGCGAAAAAACGCGCCGACCAGGAAAAGGGCCTTAACACCAAGCTTGAGAAGCTGAGTGTCGCTGCCGCGGAACAACTCCGGCGCATACAAGTTAGCGAAACCAGTTTACGGGAGTCGGAAGTCAAGGCGCGCGAGTTGTCTGCAGAGGAAGCTCGTCTGCGTGAAGCTCAGGCAGCACAACAGAAAGCGGAAACTGACGCTCGACTTGAGGTTGCGGAAGCTGAACGTAGTCAGACATTGGCCACGATAAAAGAACGGGCTGAACAAGAAGAGCAAAGGATTGCGAAGCTTAACGAGATCCGAGCGCAAGCCGAACAGCAAGCCAAACAGCGGGCAGAAGCGGCGATTCAACTTAAAGCAGGCATCGAGATCCTCGAGAACACTGAAGCCAAACAGCTGAAGCAGATCGAGGAAATGCAAGCCGAAATTCTGGAACGGCAAAATGCCGAAGAGCTCCGGCTTAAAGAGCTCGAGAATTCATGCAAGACGGCAGAGGCAGAATCGCAAAATCGCGCCGCACGCGAGCAACAACTGGGCGGCGATCTCAAAGCCTTGCGCAAGCGCGAAGCGGCCCAAGTGAAACGCATCGAAGAGATTGAAACCAATCTCGCGAGTCTCGAAACCGAACTGCAGAAAGTCGAAGCGAAGGCCCAACAGAAGAGTGAAAGAGAAAAGCGCGTCAGCGCCGAACTGGAAGCTCTGCGCCAGGCTGTAGCTGAGCAAGTGAAACGAATTGCTAACGCCACTGAGGAGTCTCGCCGACTCAAGTTGGAACAAGCACGGCTGGATGAAGAAGAGGAAGCCCGCGTCCAGGCTGAGAACGAAGAGCGTCGGCGCGACGCCGAGGCGCGCCAGGCAAGGGCCGAGGCCGAAGTACAACGGCGCGCCCGCGAGGACGAAAAACACCTCGCCGCTCTGGATGCGGTCCGCTTGAAGGCTGAGAAAGAAGCGCAGCTTCGCACCGAGACGGAACAACAACTTAACTTCACCATCGAAGCCCTGCGCAAGGCCGAGGTCGATCAGCGAGACCGGCTGGCGGAAGCTGAGATCCAACTTCACCAGACCCAGAATGAAGTCAGGCAGCTGGCCGAAGATCAGATCCGCGTGCGAGTGGAAATCGAGAACCTGCACAAGCAACAGGCTGAACTTCGCCAAGCCGCCGCTGATGAAAAGCTGCAGCTCATGGAAGCTGAAGCAGCACGCGCAGCCCGAGAAGAGTCGGAGCACCTTGAAGAACTTGAAGCTCTGCGTCACAAAATCGAAGTCGGCGCCCAACAGCGCACCGATAGTGAGCGAGAACTCAACGCTGGACTCCAGGCACTGCGAAAGGCTGAGGCACTGCAACTCAGGCGCATGGCCAAGACAGAGGCGGAGTCACAGCGCCTGGCTGAAGAGGATCTGCGACTGAAAGCCGAAGCCGAAGCTCGTTTCCAGGAGGAGACGGCCCGGCGCGATCAGGCTTTTGCGGAACAAGTAAGACTGGAAGAGTCGCAGGCGAAACAACGCGCTGAGTCAGAGCAACAGCAAGTCGCCAGACTCGAAGCCTTACGAGTCGCGGCTGAGGAAGTGTCCCAGCAGCGAAATGAAATGATCGCTCAGCTCAATGCTGACATTGAGTCTTTGCGTGAAGTCGAATCACGGCAAACGGCACAAATTGAAGAAGCGACCAGCAGACTCCGTGACCTCGAAGCCGAATGCAAACGCCTTGCGGAAGAAGCCGTCCGCCTGGCGGCTGAAGAGAACGCTCGTCACGCTGCCGAAAGTGAAGCCCGCGAAAAAGCTTTTCAAGAGCGACTCTATCAAGCTGAGCAAGCAGCACAACGTCTAGAACAGGAAGAAAAGGAACATGCTGCAGCTCTCGAGATGGTCCGCAACGAAATGGCCTCGAGCTCGGAGCATAGACGTTGGGAAGAACAACAACTGCATTCAGAAATCGAAGCACTCAAGAAACTCGAGGCCGAGCAACTTAAACGAATTGAGTCAGCGGAGAAGGCCATCGCGGCTCACGAACAGGCGAGACAAGCAGCTGAGCAGTTGGCCGGCGAGCGCACCGCAGGCGAAGCCCAGCAGTTAGCCGAACTCGAAGCGCTGCGAAAGGATGCGGAAGTCCAATCAGAACTTGCGTCCGCCACAGCCCAACAAATCAAGGCCGACCTCGAGGCTTTGCGACAGGAACATACAAAGAGAGTTAACGAAATTGAAAAACTCGAAGCCGAGCGTGCACAGGCGCGGCAGGCCGAACATGAGCAACTCGAGCAAGAAAAAAAGTTACTTGGCGAACTGGATGCACTTCGCGCCTGCGTTCAGCTAAGAGAAGAATCCTGGCTCGAAAAAGAAGCTGGCATCAACGCTCAAATTGAAACGTTCCGGAAAACGGAAGCGCTTCAACTCAAGCGTCTCAAGAAAATCGAAGCGCGTCTTGAAGAAGAGCTGGCAAGCAGCGACGTCAACAAGACGATCGCAAAGTCTAAAGCGAAGCGCGGCGGACAAGTGGATGTCTCCCGGGTGATCGTCTTGGAAGCGATCCGCAGCGTAGCGCAATTTGAAGTCAGTAATCGCAGTGAAAAAGAACACGAGCTGCAAAACCAAATTCTGGCGTTACAGGATGAAGAGTTCGAACTCCTGAAACGCATTGCTGACGCTAAGTCACGTTTGCGTGAACAGCACGCCAAACTTCGCGCCCACACCAAAGAAGAAAAAAGTCTCCTGACAGAACTCGAGAGCACAAGAACCGATCAGGACCTCGAATCGGCTCCGAGTGGCTCAGAACAATTGACCTCCGTTGCGGAACACAAGTCCGAACCAGTCGCTGCAGATGATTCGTTTCAGCCAATCGAAACCTGGCAATTTGCCTTGACCGATGAGTCATCGATGTCCGGGGCGCTGGAAGAGTCGGAGCCTGTTAACGCCATCGCAGATTCGGTGTCTTCTGAACAACTACCCCAAGCAAAGAACGCTGTGGTCTTCGACCTCGAAGCACGGCTTTCAAGTTTGCAGCTGGACGCCACAACTTCGCAGACCCGAACCACCCCGGCACCCGCCATCAGAGACGAAGCCGCCTCCTCGATGATTGAAGACTTGAAGACCGCCGATCCCCACGAACGAGCAGCCGCTCTGCAAAAACTAATGCAGTGGGAAGACAGCGAAGCATTTGGGTTGATCGCCAGCTTGTTCGACGATAACTCAGCTGACGTCAGAAACGCCGCGGCCCGCGCGCTTTACGAATTTCAATCAGACAGCGCCGAAGCTTTCACCCGGGCCCTGCGCGATGGCTCTGACGAGCGTCGTGTCAACATTGCCGCGGCCATCAGTGAATCTGGCCTGGCGGCCGAAGCGATTGACACCCTGAGCCGCGAAGGCGAAGAGTCGTACAACGCTTTTTCGATTTTGTTCTTGATGGCCAAGGCAGGAGCTACGCAAATCCTGTTGCAAGCGATCGAAAAGCATGAGGACACCGCCGTCCGCTTGTCTGTTATCAAGTTGCTCAGCTTCTGTAACCGCCGGGAAGTGATTCCCTCCCTCCGCAGCCTCGCGGTGCGCGGCTCGCTGCCGACCGAGGTACGTTCAGCCTTGATGGAAGCGATTTACCAGATCAGCAGCAACTCGCGAAAAGATTCGATTTCAGTCGCGTAAACTGACTTGGAAGTGGTTGAGAAGTTCGGTCAACGACTCGATGAAGATGTCTGGATTCTGGCTTTCCAGTTTCCAGCTGGTGGGGTAGTCACTGCGAACGCCGACTGTCAGCATATTGGCGCGCTTGCCCATCTCGATGTCGTCTGGACTATCACCGACATAGCCGCTGCTTTCGGGCGTGCTGCCAAGTAACCGCATCGCCGTCTCCAAACCTTCCGGATGAGGTTTTTTGTTTTCCATCTGCTCATTGCAGACCATTACATCAAAGTAGTTGTCCAGACCTGCCTCGCTCGCTTCACGAACCACGCGACATTCGCTCCCGCTGCTGACGACCCCAAGGTTGTAACCTGCGCGTTTCAGCTCCCGGATCGTTTCTGCCGCGCCCGTAATTGGTTTAGCGGTTTGCTCACCATAGTGCTGAAGCCACAGATCGTCGGCCCGTTGCCACTGTTCCTTCGGCAATCCCATCGCCTCATAAACTAAGTACCAGTTTGGTGAGTAGACACTTCGATAGACGTCGTGATCGAAAATGCAACCAAGCTCCGCGAACGATTGCTCAAACGCCCGTAGACCGAGCTGAGCAGAATCCACGACTGTGCCGTCCCAGTCGAAAAGCAAAGTTGTGATTGAAGTGCGTGGACCAGGCATGATCGATCAATAACGGGCTGGGACCGTCAGCGTTGGGCGGTCGACAACGCAGCTTCTGCTAACTTTAGTTTGGCCATTAGACGCAACTCCGGACGTTCGAACTGATTCGACAGTTCCACCGCTCGATCGAAGTCCATCACAGCAAAGGATCCGGCGGACCTGGCCAGCTCGTTTAATAGTTCACCCACGCCGCCACCTCCGGACATATTCCATTCGCCCTCATGAAGGTAGTTGTTCTCAAAGCCATCGAGCGAAGCGGCAGCCGCCACCAACTCATTAAGCCGCGGGAGCACGGATTCCATGATAGCGAATCCACGATCACTTTTCGCCAAACAATAAAGCATCGCCAGGCCCAGTTTGGCTTCGACCTGTGGCTTCCCGGGTTTCATTGAGTCGGCAATCTGGTTTGCTTGATTCAGCAGCGTCAGCATCGACTTCGGATCTTTTGGCCCGATTTGGAGAGATGCTTCCAACAGGAACGCAAATCTGTTCTCCGGTTTCGGCAGCTGTCTGGCTTTTTCCTGAATCGCCGCCAACTTTTCCGCGTCCACGGCTCGCACCATTTCGTCGCGCTCGATCTGCTGCAACAGGAATTCTCGCATTCGCTCATCTGAATATTCGGCAGCAATCTTGCGAGCCCTGGCCACGTCACCGTTGGCTTGCGCTTTTGTTATTGCCGCCCGGCGGATCTGAAACTCGCGTCCCGGGCTCTGGTTGGATGACCCCAACGCTAATATCTCGTCGACGGTTCCATTCCTAATAATTTCGTTAGCCTGCTCTGAGAAACTATCTGGCCCTGACAATTCTAAAATCTCCGAGTTACTTTCACCTTCTTCGGAAACCCAGCGCTTGAATGTGTGCGCTTGTCTTGCGTCGTACTTCTCAATTTCGGGAATCAGTGAAGCCATCAGATAGCAAAATGACGACGCCTCGTCCTCAGACACGGTTGCGCAATTCTTAGACGAGGCGCTGGCCAGCAACGCGCTAATCAACTCTCGATAAATGACCGCGTCGGCTTCCGGCGGCTGAAATGACTTGACCAGATATGTCGCCACCTGGCCGGCATACTGATCGTTTTCAAAATCTGAACTCTTCAGTTTTTCAACAAGAGCCTTAAACAGGGTTGCCGTGGCCTCCTTATCCTGTTTCCGCAGCTGTTCAAACAGTGACATCACTTCATAGGAGAGGCCCTTGGCGAGAGATTGACGGCCAAGCCGGACTGCGAGCTTCGGATTTCGTTCGGCAATTTGCGAAGCAAGGCGTAACTCTAAAGCTCGCTCTGTAGAGAGGCCGTAATACTCGGGCTCAGAGTCGGGCGGCAAGCGTGTAGCACGTAAAAACTCCAGGGCAAGTTCCGGATCATGGTCGGCAATTCTAGTTAGCGTATCGCTGCGCACCTGTTTGAACACGAGGAAAGCTCGGAAAGTCGTCGCGTCATCTCTGTCGTTGTTGTCCGCTAGCCCCGTCATGATTTCGTCCCGCGCGGCAGTGAAGAGTTCTCGCGCGCGTTTCTCATCATACTTCCAAAGTAACGCCCCACTGATTGATGACATGCGCGCCCGATTTTCACCCGAACTCAGACTCTGAATTTGGCCGGCGACCGACTGCAACAAGTCGACTCCCTTCTTCCGTAGTTCTGCGGCGGTCCCATCATCCTTCGAAGCAGAGGCGGTTGATTCCTGAGAACGAGCAGGGACGGAAAGAAGGAAAATCGAAAGGACGGCTGCGATGAGAAGCGAACGGTGAGAGATAGTGATTTTCTGGGACATTCTGAAAGACGAACGTTCCTAATCCGCAATAGCTACCGTTAGTTCACGCAGCGGTGTTGATTGCGAACCGTCGGTAGCCGCTGCCTCTTCGCGATTGATGTGCTGGTAAAGTATGTCTCGTTGCTGTGGCAGAAAACCAGCTTCGCGAATCAAGTAGCGAAGCATTTGTTCATCGGCCCGGTTATGAGCGCCCGCGGCGGAGACGACGTTTTCTTCGATCATGATCGAGCCCATGTCATTGGCGCCGAAACGGAGAGCCACCTGGCCCAGTTTCAGGCCCTGCGTCAGCCAGGACGACTGAAAATTTTCGATGTTGTCGAGGAACAAACGGGAAACCGCAAGCATCTTCAAATAATCAACTCCCGTTGGCTCATCCTTGATGCGCCTACCCAGTGCTGTGTTCTCACGCTGAAACGTCCAGGGAATAAACGCAGTGAAACCGCCCGTTTCGTCCTGCAAGTCGCGAACGCGTTGCAAATGTCGCACGCGATGAGAAACATCATCGCCAATCCCAAACATCATCGTCGCCGTCGAACGCAAACCAACGCGATGCACGGCGCGCATAACCGCCAGCCATTCATCGGTGGTGCACTTGGTGGAAACTCGATTGCGCACTTCGTCGTCCAGAATTTCTCCACCACCACCCGGTAAGCTGTAAAGCCCGGCTGCTTTCAGCCGCGACATAATCGTCTCGTAATCGAGACCGGATATCAAATGAATGTTGTGAATCTCAGGCGGCGAAAAGCAGTGCAACTGAAACGTTGGATACTTCGCATGCAGCGTGCGCAGCAAGTCTTCATACCACTCGATGCCAAAATCCGGATGCAATCCTCCCTGCATCAACACGCCAGTGCCACCGAGAGCGATCGTCTCGTCTATCTTTTCGCAGATCTCCTCAAGCGTCCGAACGTAAGTGTCTGGCGCGCCAGGTCTCCGGTAGAAAGCGCAGAACGTGCAAACTACGTTACAGACGTTGGTATAGTTGATATTGCGATCGATGATGTAAGTGACGACGTTCTCTGGATGGCGACGTTGCCGTACTTCATCAGCAGCGACGCCGATTCGCGCCACTTCGTGAGACTCAAGCAGAGTGGTGCATTCCGCAGCGGTCATGCGTTCACCTGCAAGAACTCTTTCTAGAATTGTCTGGATTGCAGCGGACATGTGCTTAGTTTAGGACGTTGCCCGTGATAATCAAAACCTTCATTGAACTCGGATCGAAATAACAATAACGGCATCTTCCTGGCTGTTGTGATATACGCCTGGCAACCTTCAGTTGTTGCTATCCCGAAATAAATTTCGGGCTCTTAACCTCATTTATTAGCCCGTGTTTGTCAGCCAATTTGAAATACAAACGCATTCCCTCCTCCAAACTCTCGTCCAGGTGGAAAGTTATGTTGTCAGTCAGATATGTCCGCAACTGATCGCGCGAAAGTGGCACCTTGTCCTCGTAGTTGGAAATCACGCGCTCGAGTTGTTCTAGCCCTTCGTCGCGCGCCGCTGCAAAGTTGACTCGGCTTACCGCTTCAGCGTTTCCCTGGCGCACCATCCACATCGCAAAAACAAATCCGGTGTTTGTGTAGCGATGCCACAAACTCGCCAGATCGAACACCCGCCCATCTTCCGGCGCCAACTTCATCGCCGGGTCGCCGATAAGAAGTGCCGCATCGTGTTCCTTTAGCATCGCGCGAATATCGGGACTACCGACTTGCCACTCTGGTTCGCAATTCAGAAACTCCTTGAAAATGATCTTCACCAACGCCTGGGACGTGCGCGAGGACAAATCGAGGACCACCTTACGAACATCTCTCAAATCGTCAACCTTGCTCACCAGTACCACGCTTCTTACAGCTTTATGCGAACCAACACAAACTCCAGGGACGATGCAGGCGTCGGGAATTCTTTGGTATTCGATCACCGGAACGAGCGCAGCCTCAACATCGCCGCCTGCCAGCATGTCTGCACAGCGCGCGGGTGCCGCATCCGTAATAAGTCTGGCGGCCTCACGCTGGCTACCTTCCTTGAAACTCCAGATGAGCGGAGCCGTATTTAGATAACTCGAGGCAGCGAGTTGCGGCGGATTTGTATTGCGAACCGACATCGTCTACGGTCAAAGTCTCAACTTTCGAAGCTGAGCGATGCTAACGAACTCTACACACACGTCGCAAGCGGGAGTTTTCAGGACACCCGCGTTGACACTTTTTCAGAGCGACAATTACTATGCGGGTCATGCAAACGAGCTACTGGTCCACGAATCGGATCGAATGATGCAAATCTACGATGTCAGCGTCCCGCTAAACGCAGCAACCCCTATATTTCCAGGTGATCCAGGAATTCAAGTCAAGGATTGGCTGAAATTGGCAAAGGGCGATAGTGCCAATGTTTCGCTGCTGAACTTCGGCCTGCATTCCGGAACGCACGTCGACGCGCCGTCGCACTTCATAGAGGGCGGAGCCAAAGTCGACTCTCTGCCACTGGATTCTTTAGTCGGTCCTGCGGAAGTCGTTGAGGTGCCTCATTCGGTTTGCGTGATCGACGAGGATTTTGTGACTAATAATTGTTCGAGGCGCGGCGAGAGGTTTCTGTTCAAGACCCTTAACTCAACCTTCTGGAGTGAAAGCGAGCGAGGTTTTCGCGAAGACTACGTTTACATCGATCCGAAAGCGGCGCAGCGATTAGTCGACGGAGGCGTCAAACTGGTCGGCATCGATTACCTTTCAGTCGAACAATTCAAGTCGACAGATTTTCAGACGCATCGCATCCTGCTTTCGCATGGTGTGGTGATCATCGAGGGTTTGGATTTGAGCGCTGTGCCAGGCGGAACGTATGAGCTTATTTGTCTTCCTCTAAAGATCGCGGAGGGTAGCGGCGACGGCGCGCCGGCCCGCGTCATTCTTCGCAGTCAGGATTAAATTCCTATTAGGAGCCTGCGCCCATCATGGTAAGCAAAGACGAAAATGACTACCGGGAACGAGTATTCGAAATTGTTCGTATGATTCCTCGCGGGCGCGTTATGACTTACGGCCAAATAGCTGAAATCCTTGGCGAAGGCTATACCCCACGAACAGTTGGGTTTGTCATGCACTCGTCAAACGACAAAACTCCCTGGCACCGCGTAATCAATGCTCAGGGGGGCTGCTCAACTCGCGGTCTGGTTTTGCCGCACGACAAACAACAAAGAATGCTCGAAGCCGAAGGCGTCAAGTTCAATAAGCTTGGCCGTTGCGACTTGCAAACATACGTGTGGATCCCTGATGAAACGGAAAAGAAACGCAAAGCCAAGGCGAAGAAATTAACCTTGTTCAAAATGTAATTCAGAAGGAAGGCAAAATGAACAGAGACCCCCTCGATCAACGAACACCTTACCCGGTAAGTCAGCCGCGTTATTCCGTCTCGCATCACATGGTGACTACTGCTTTTGAGTTGCCAAACTTTCGCATCACTCAGAACCTGGGCGTTGTTCGCGGAATCGTGGTGCGTTCGCGAAACATCTTCGCCACGATCGGAGCCGGGTTTCAAACAATTGTGGGTGGCAACATTACTGTCTGGACCAAGCTTTGTGAGGACACGCGCTCAGATGCGTTTGACATCATGATTCAACACGCCAGCGAAATAGGAGCTAATGCGATTGTCGGCGCGCGCTACGATGCGACCGAAGTTTCAGCAGGCGTAACGGAAGTCCTGGCATACGGGACTGCCGTGATCGTAGAGCCGGCCGGAACGGATTCGGGCTATCGTTCATGACCAACAAGAAGGTTACGGCAGCCCAAGCCCGTCGCTTTCAAAAGGCGATCGATTCGGTTCCCTACGCCCATCTCCTGGGGATCGAACTTGAAGACGTTGGCGACGGAGTGGCAACGCTGAGTTTCGAAGTCCGAACAGAACTGACTCAGAATCATGGTGTAGTCCATGGCGGTGCGATCGCCTCACTGATCGACACCGCGATGGCGTTCGCCATCATTTCTGTGTTGCCGCCCAGAGATCGTGTTACCACCGTCGACTTAACTATCAGCTACCTCCGCCCGCTGACGGCTGGGCGCGTAAAAGCGGTGGCCAGGGTTCTGAAGTCGGGAAGGCGCCTGATCAGCGTATCTGCTGAAGTCTTCGGCGATGACGGAAAGCTTGCATCTACAGCACTTAGCACATACACCAAGCTCTAGCTCTGAGCCAACGGATAACCCAGGATTTCGGTGGACAGTCAGTGTTGTGCCATGTAAAATGATTTTGGCCTTCCGTGCGGACCCAAACGGGTCAAAAGCCCTCGCAGAGCAACACAATCTAGACTCCCCGCCCGGTCGAAACATCCGATAGATGCATTCTCTTTACCATTCTTTGCTTGCCCAGCATTCCAGACAGCTGGTGCCTGTTCCTTGTGCGGGTTCCACGATCGCGCAATTGCAGCGCTATTTCGAGGACGTCGTGCTGGAAAACAACCTCGGCGCTCTAGTCGTCGAGAGTTTGCCTGCGTCTGCGAATAGACCTTCCCGCGACGCCGCTCGGCTTCAGGAATTAGATAACTCAGCAAAGAACTTGTTTGTTTGGATTAACTCCGAAGATGCATTGTCAGGAATGCTGCACAACCGCGGTAAGGGGAAAACGAAAGCGGTTGTTTTCGAGCAGCTCGATGCCGCCAGTCACTCCGAACGCTTTGTCGTTATTGCCGATTCCCGGTTCTCCGCGTTGCTCGCTTCGGTGAAGAATCCTGACGAGCAGGACGCCTCCCGCGATCTAGTGGTTTGGACTTTTGAACCGGACATCGTTTACTCCGCACTGGAATACCTGATGGCGCGCGTCACCGCGGAGCACCCATTCCATTCAAACTCATTCGCGGAGGCCGTGCGCGTTTCGATGCCCAAGGCCACTTCGTTGCAACTCACTCTCGGAGTGACAACAAAGCTGGCGAGACTCTTGCAGGAGCAGGCGGAACGCGAGATCGCCGTCAATCGCGTGGCAACAGCAATCAGAAATACGCTTGAGCTCGACAGCGTTTTGCAAACGGCAGCTGATGAAGTAGGCCGCGCGCTAAAAGTTCATTCTTGCGCCGTTAGGGTAGAAGGTGCTTTGGTTGGAAACCAGGTCACGAAGTGTTATCTGCGCGCCAATCAGGAAGACGACGCGGAAGAGATGTTGCTTCAGCATGTTAATAAGACCAGTGAAAGATTGAGTGAGTCACCAGAACCCTACGTCGTTGATGGTGATGGTTCCAGAGAAGTGGCGACCCTGATGCCTTACGGCACCGTTAGCTATGACCTTCCGGCAATTCGAACATTTGGAGACGCCGTCGTTCCTCTCATTCAACAGGGAAACTACGTTGGCTTGTTGTTGGTGCGGTCAGACGACTCAAAGCGCGTTTGGGCTGAAAACGAATTACTGTTACTACACACGGTCGCTGACCAGTTGGCAGTAGCCGTTAACCAGGCGCACCTGTTCGCACAAATGCAACAGCAGGCGCTAACTGACGCATTAACCGGTTGCTATAACCGCCGATCGTTTGAATTACAGCTCGAGAGAGACTTGCATCTCGCCACTCGCATGCGCCAACCACTGTCATTGATCATGGTGGATTTCGACAATTTCAAAGATGTTAACGACAAGGCGGGACATGAAGCGGGCGACATCGCGCTACGTATGTTGGCAGACAATTTACGCGCTGAACTCCGCGGCGTGGATACTGCGGCGCGGTTCGGCGGCGACGAGTTTGTCATAATCCTCCCGCAGGCAACCACTGAAGGCGCAGCGATCGTAGCCGAACGTTTGCGGAGCCGCGTTGAGCAAATGGTCGTGCCCGGATTCGGCCGCGTTACTTCATCTCTGGGAATTGCCACTTTTCCCAATCACGCTTCGTCGCGAGACACCCTCGTCGTGGCAGCGGACCGCGCCCTCTATAATTCCAAAAACGCCGGACGCAATCGCGTGAGCTGTGCTGAGCCCTCCTTTCCAATGGATGAAGAGCCCGCCGTTCAGCTGGAAACTTCAATTCACTAAAATTCCTTCTCCCAATTTGTTTTTTGGAACGCCACTTTTTTTGGCTTCTGGTGTCCTGACGAAAAATCGCGCATCATAACCTCTCACAGTTCAAACAGAGGTTAGGAAAGTTCGCGGTTTTTTGCGCATGGATGATCTACGAAAGTTTGCCCGCTACTTTCGACCGTACAAGGTTGAGTTAACTATCGGCATCGCTTGCATTTTCGCAAGTGTCTTTTTCAATCTCTACATTCCAATCATTGTTGGGCAGGCAATCGACGTCAACTGGGTGCAGGTGACCTGGATGAGCCTAACAAAATCGGCTGCGCGAGTTTTGATATTTAGCCTTGCCAGCGGGACATTTCTATTTCTCCAGCGACGCATTCTCATCGGCATGTCGCGCAAGGTCGAGTACGACCTGCGTCAGGAATTCTACGAACATCTGGTCAACCAACCGCAGGTCTTTTTTCAGGAACATCGCATTGGCGACCTAATGGCGCGGGCGACAAACGATCTGGCCGCGGTCAGACAACTGGCCGGGCCGATGATCATGTACTCGCTGCAAACCTTGTTCGTTGTGCTGATGGTCTTGCCATTAATGTTCGTGATCAACTGGCGGCTGACACTGCTGCTGTTTGTCCCCATGCCGCTGGTCTCGCTGACTGTTAAGTTTTTTGGACAGCTGGTGCACGTTCGCTTTGAGAAGATTCAGGAATTCTTTTCTCAAATCACCGCGCGAGCCCAGGAAAACTTTACCGGCGTGCGCGTGGTGCGCGCGTATGCGCAAGAGGACGCTGAGATCACGGCCTTCAGCGAACTCAACCGCCAGTATGCGGAACGAAATCTGGCGCTGGTGAGAATCGATTCACTGATGCGACCGCTGATGCAGTTTCTTATCGGCATGGGCTTCGTGCTGATTATCTGGGCCGGTGTGCCGGCGGCAATCCGCGGTGAGATCACAGTCGGTCAGTTCACCGTTTTCCACATGTATCTCTTTCGACTGATCTGGCCCCTGATTGCGCTGGGTTACGTCGTGAATTTGTATCAACGAGGCACCGCCAGTTTGAAACGGATGAATGCGATTTTTGCAGTTGAGCCGTCAATATCCGACGCCGCCCACACCAGACCGCAAGAACCAATCCGCGGAGAAATCGAATTTCGCAATCTCACGTTTCGTTATCATCCAACCGATGAGCCGGTTCTCCGCGACATTAATTTGACCATCCCTGCCGGACAAACGGTGGCCTTCGTAGGCCGTACCGGCAGCGGTAAATCAACTTTAATGAGTCTCATTTCACGTGTCGTAGAAGCTCCCGAGGACACTGTTTTCGTTGATGGCATTTCCGTGCGCGACTACCCACTGGAACAACTGCGTTCAAGCATCGGATACGTCCCTCAGGAAACATTTCTTTTCAGCGATTCTCTCGCCGAGAACGTCGCTTTCGGCGTGCCGCGATCCCAGCCTTCACAAATTGAGTGGGCCGCTGACGTGGCTGGCATGACGCCTGACATCGAAAGCTTTCCCGCTGGTTTCGAAACTTTGGTTGGTGAAAGAGGATTGACGTTGTCTGGCGGACAAAAACAGCGGACCGCAATCGCGCGGGCCGTGCTCCGCGAACCTAAGATCTTGATACTCGATGACTCCTTATCTTCGGTTGACACCTACACAGAAGAACAAATTCTGGCGAAGCTCAGCGGCATCATGGAGGGGCGAACCAGTTTGATTGTTTCGCATCGACTTTCAACTGTTCGCGATGCTGATTTGATTTGCGTCCTTGAGAGTGGTCGGATCATCGAACAGGGAACTCATGATGCCTTGCTCTCGCTGGGTGGGGAGTACTCAGCCTTGAACGAGCTTCAACTACTCGAGGAAGAACTCGCTTTAACTTAGGTTTCGGACTGCAGAACTGGAGACTATACGAATGGGGATCGATCTCAATAAACAATACCAGTCGATGCTAATCGTATGGTTTGCATTACTGATGAGCGTAGCGCTGTACTTACTTTTGACGATGCTGGCCGCGCCACCTCTCAACCTTAATCCCCGGCCCCAAAGTGAGTCGTTGCTAATCGTCGGCCTGATAGCGGCGGGCGCTCTGACGGTTCTCAGTTCGTTCCTCGTAAAGAAGAGATTCATGCGACGGGCGATTGACGAGCAAAAACCCGGCGGCGTGCAAAGCGCCATGATTGTCGCGTTGGCCATGTGCGAGGTGAGCGCGCTGCTCGGACTGCTCGAGCGTTTTGCGTACGCCAATCGCGAGTATTTCTGGTTGTTCGTGTTTGCCGCCGTGGGGATGCTGGGCCACTTTCCCAAGCGTCGCCACCTGGATGCCGCAAGTTACAAAATAAAAGGCACGCAGCTTTAGAAATGTCGACCGCAGTCAAACAATTCCACGAGGAAGAGTCGATCGGGAAGACGTACGATTTTCAGATCGCGCGCCGTCTGTTGCGCTACCTGCGACCTTACCTGAGGCTTCTCTTCCCTGCTTTGTTGTTGACGCTCGCCGTAAATCTGCTGGGAACATTGCCGCCAAAATTCACCCAGTACGCGATCGACTGGCACATCCTGCCCCGCAAACTGGCCGGTCTGGAATTGCTGGTGGGACTTTACATTGGCATGCAGTTTCTCCGCCTCGTGTTTTCTTATTTTCAGTCTGTTCTACTTAACACGGTCGGTCAGCGTGTGATGTTCGATCTGCGACGCGAGCTTTACAACAAGCTGCAGCACCAGGAAGTTGCTTACTACGATCGCAATCCAGTGGGTCGCATCATGACCCGGCTCACAAGCGATGTTGACTCACTCAACGAACTCTTCACCGCCGGCATCACCGATCTGCTGGGCGACCTGGTCATGATCTTCGCCATCATTTGCGTGATGTTGTGGATGGATGTGCGGCTCACGCTCGTAAGTTTGCTCACGGTTCCGTTGCTCTGGGCCGCCACCACCTGGTTTCGCAAAGGAGCGCGTAAAGGCTTCGACATGGTGCGCACGCGCATCGCGCGTATCAACTCGTTTCTGCAGGAACATTTCGCCGGCGCGCAAACTGTTCAAATTTTCAACGCCGAACTAAAGTCGATCACCAAGTTTCGTGACATCAACGCCGACTATCGCAAGGCCAACATCGATACGATTTTTTATTACGCCGTTTTCTTTCCCATAGTCGACTTCATCGGCGCGTTTGGCGTCGCGTTGACCATCTGGTTCGGTGGCTATCGGGTGATGCAGAACATGGCCGGGCATACGGTACTCACACTTGGCGGCCTGGTGGCGTTCATTCAGTATTCGAGTTTTCTTTTCCAGCCGATCCGCGACATTTCTGACAAGTACAACGTGCTCCAGGCGGCGGTCGTAGCGTCGCACCGAATTTTTAGAACGCTCGACTTGCCGATTGCTATCACGTCGCCTGCCGAACCGAAGAAATCCGGACGCGTTGTCGGCCACATCGAGTTTGAGAATGTTTGGTTTGCTTACAAAGATGAGGACTGGATTCTCAAGGATGTTTCTTTCAAGGTGGCACCGGGACAGTCAATTGCGCTGGTCGGGCACACCGGTTCGGGCAAGTCGACTATCACCAATCTGCTAATGCGTTTCTACGACGTACAGCGCGGGCGGATTCTGCTTGATGGCGTCGACTTGCGCGAGTGGGAGCTGCAGGCCTTGCGAGAAAATTTCGCTGTGGTACTGCAGGAAATTTTTCTGTTCAGCGGAACGATAGAAGGTAACGTCCGACTCGGTCGCACTGATATTTCCGAGGAGCGGGTGAAGTGGGCCGTGCAGGAGGTGAGTGCCGAGCCCTTCGTTAATCGTCTTCACGGCGGTTATCAAGCAGAAGTTAAAGAACGCGGCGCCGGACTTTCGGTGGGCCAGAAGCAACTAATATCTTTCGCCCGCGCGCTCGCTTTCGACCCTGCAATACTAATCCTTGATGAAGCCACCAGTTCGATCGATACTGAAACCGAGCAGCTAATTCAACAAGCAATCGAGCGCGTCATGCGCGACCGCACTTCCATAGTGGTTGCGCACCGGCTGTCGACCATTCAGCGTGCCGATCAGATCATCGTGCTTCATCACGGCGAGATTCGCGAACGTGGCAACCACCAGGAGCTGCTAGCTCTGCGCGGTCTGTATTGGAAGCTCTACAAACTTCAGTACGCTGACGGCGCAAAGCGAACCCAACCGGCGTTGGAGTCAGATGACAACTCTGAGGCCCGCATGCAGTTCAGCGAATAATGCTTAATCACACGACAGGAAGAGCGGGGGCAGGCCCGCCATCCGGACTTTGAGACTCCGGAACTTGCTCGTTTTATTTCAGCCTGAAGGGCATTTTCAGGTGAGATCATCAAATCGAGCTTAATAGCACGGGGTCCGGAAGGTGGGCTTGCCCCCCACTCTCTTCTCCACAAAAACTTTTACCTGGAGCGCAAATCGATGCGAATGAGAGCGAGCAGTCTTTTGCTATTACCTCTGTTCATACTTCTGGCACTTCTTTTCACCAGGACCGCCGAAATGAAAACTACAGCTTCCAGCTTGCGCTTCGAGATTTCATTCCCTGCAACCAGCAGCAAAGAACCGCTTGACGGCAGAATGTTGCTACTCATTTCGAAGGACGGTTCCCAAGAACCACGCGAGCAAATCAATGAAGACTTAACAACGCAGCAAGTGTTTGGCGTTGACGTCGATGGCTTGAAACCAGGTGCAGATGCGATTGTTGACGCGCATGCCTTTGGCTATCCAATGCAATCGCTGGCGGAATTGAAGCCGGGGGAGTACTGGATTCAGGGACTGCTGCATCGCTACGAAACCTTCCATCGTTCCGATGGTCACACGGTGAAGTTGCCCATGGATCGCGGCGAAGGTCAGCAATGGAATAGCGCGCCGGGAAATCTGTACAGCACGCCGCAAAAAATCAATGTCGGCGAAAACGACAACCGGACGATCAAGATTACGCTCGACAAAATTATCCCGCCGCTCGACCCACCCAAGGACACGAAGTACATCAAGCACGTTCGAATGCAGAGCCCGTCTCTCACGAAGTTCTGGGGCCGGCCCATGTATCTCGGCGCGAACGTCTTGTTGCCTGAAGGGTTTGCTAGTCATCCGAACGCCCGTTATCCACTCGTGATCTTTCACGGTCACTTCCCTGCCGACTTCGACGGCTTCCGTGAAACTCCTGCCGATGAAAATCTCAAACCCGACTACAACGAACGCTTTCATCTCGCGGGCTACAACAAAATTCAGCAGGAACAGGCGCATCAGTTTTACAAGGATTGGACCGGACCAAATTTTCCGCGAATGGTCATCATCGAGATGCAGCACGCGAATCCCTATTACGACGACTCCTATGCAGTGAACTCGGCAAACCTTGGTCCGTATGGCGATGCTATCACTTATGAATTCGTGCCATTCATCGAAAAACAGTTTCATTGCATCGGCAAAGGTTGGGCACGCTTTATGTATGGCGGGTCGACCGGCGGCTGGGAAGCGTTGGCGGCGCAGATTTTTTATCCGGACGAATACAACGGCGCGTGGGGCGCGTGTCCTGATCCAATCGACTTCCGCGCCTACACCGTCATCAATATTTACGAACACGAGAACGCGTATCGGGCCACTGCGCCATGGAAAGAAACGCCGCGGCCCGGCAAGCGAAATTATCTCGGCGAGCTCGCGTCTACCTTGCAGGAGATGAATTATCTTGAGCTTGCGCTGGGAAACAACAGCCGCTCGGGTGGTCAGTTCGACATCTGGCAAGCGGTGTATTCACCGGTTGGTGACGATGGTTATCCCAAACCGATCTGGGACAAAACCACCGGCAAAATCGATCGCGCCGTAGCCGAATACTGGCGTGAGCATTACGATCTTGGTCACATCCTGCGGCGCGACTGGGACAAGATTGGGGCAAAACTCGAAGGCAAGCTGCATATCTACGTCGGCGAAGCTGACAATTACTATCTGAACAACGCCGTCTATCTGGTCGAAGATTTTTTGAAGTCGACTAAGAATCCGGCATACGGCGGCGAAGTAGATTATGAGCCGCGCGCCGAGCATTGTTGGAACGGCGATCATACGCGACCGAACGCGATCTCGCGCCTTCGTTATCATCAGTTCTTCGCGCCAAAGATTGTCGAACGGATTTTGAAATCAGCGCCGAAGGGCGCGGATCTAACGAGCTGGCGATACTGAGGTGCTGATTTCAATTGAACGGAGAGTACTTAATGATTCCCCGGACTAGTTTCAAACTGCTCCTGGTTTTGATCGTGATCTCTGCTGCCTTAGTAACTGCCCAAACTACAGCGCCACAATCAAACCCGGACAGCGAGCTGCTCACGGCCGCGAGAGTTGGCGACGCCACCAAGATTCGCACTGCATTGCAAGCAGGCGCGAAAGTTAATGCGAAAGACAATGCGGGCAAAACCGCGCTGATGTTGGCGGCTGAAGCTGGTCATAGTGAAGCAGTGCGAGTTCTGCTTCGCCAAAACGCGAGCGCAAACCAGCAAGATAATTCCGGACAAACCGCTTTGATGCTGGCGGCCGGCGCTAACTACGAGCATATCGACGTCGTGCAGGCATTACTGCGCAGCGGTGCCATGCCCGGTATCAAAAACAGAAATAGCAAAACCGCGCTGCAACTCGCAGTGGAGAAGGACCACGAAAACATCGTCCGGCTGTTCCTCGAACGCGGAAATCGCTTGAGCAAAAACGAAGTCCTCGAGGGCTTTGTACTGGCCCTCACCGGCGCGCATCGCCAGAGCATCAACGCTTTCTTCGCCAGTGGGATCGAACCGGACGCGCGCGACTCGCGCGGCTACACGCTCCTGATGCTCGTAACGATGCAGACCAACAATAACGTCGCCTTCGCAGTCCAAACTCTAGTGGATGCGGGCGCCGATGTGCGCGCCCGCGATTCGCGGGAGAACACCGCGCTCGTGAACGCGGCGGCGGCCAACAATGCAGCCGGCGTCAAAGCTTTGCTCCAGAATGGCGGCAGCGCTAAAGACATGGATGGCGAAAAAGCAATTTGGGCGGCGGTGGAAAAAGGCTATCAGTATGTGATGGCGACGTTGATCGAAGCCGGCGGCGACGCCAACCTGGTTGACGAAGGATCGACTAACACATTGCTCATGCTTGCCGCTGACAAAGGACATGAAGGCACGGCGAAAGCGCTAATCAAAGGGGGCGCGAACGTGAATGCGCAAAACCGCAACGGCGATACAGCTCTAATGTTTGCGGCACGGAGTGGCCGGCGCGACGTCGTCAAGCTGCTGCTGGCAAATAAGGCAGATGCCAGTCTCACAAACAACAGCGGCAAAACTGCTCTCATGCTGGCGCAGGAGAGCAACCACAACGATACGGCAAAGGAGCTTTCGAAGTAGCCGGCAAACTCAACCTCATCCTCAAGAAGGAGTTTTGTATGAAAGTTTTTCTGAGCTCAACCAGGCTGGATCTCGAAGCGCATCGTAACAAAGCGACCGAAGCTATTGAACGCTTGGGCCAGCAAGCGACTCGCATGGAGGTCTTCGGCGCTCGTCCGAAAGATGCAAATGCCGTCAGCTTAGAAGAGGTGGGATATTGTGATCTTTTCGTCGGGATATATGCCTATCGCTATGGTTTTATTCCACCTGGCTCCGACATTTCAATTACAGAGGCCGAGTTCCAACAAGCAAAACGGACGAACCGACCCCAATTCTGTTTTCTGCTGGACGGCAAGCACCCCTGGCCGAAATCGCTAGTCGAAAACGAGCCCGGCGCAAGTAAGCTGGAGCGGCTGAAAAGTGAAATAGAAAGCACGCTGGTTAGGGACACTTTCACAACTCCGGAGGATCTCGCTTACAAAGTGGCGGCCTCCCTTGGGGGTTACATTAATACCTCCTTGATTCGGGTAACGAGTGGGCTTAGAGATCTTATTGAGAATACGGCCGGCGCTTCAAAGGCCGACCGCAAAGCAGTTGTTGACGCATTAGCCTCAGCACTTGAAATCGCCAACCGAACCGTTCGTTACATCGCCAGACGACGAACAGAGCAGCCCGACACAAATGAAGAAACTGAGCTTTCTCACGGCTGGCAACAGGCCGGCATTGAGCTCCTGAATATTCCAAATCCTCCAGTGGATCTAGCCAACCGGTATTTTCTCAAAGCTGAATACTGGTCTGATCCCAACCTCTGGACGGACGAGCGAATCGATGCGGAACGAATCCGGCTTACCGAAGTTGCCGAAGAATCCAGAGAACTGCTGCTCGGAATTGAAAGCGATAAGAAGGCAACATAGTGCAGCGCGTTTGGCAAACTTTGGATTTCGGCGTGTTTCCCCTTCACGTTCGCAGCTTTCTCTTAAAGCCCGGTTCGCGCTACGCGCTCATTTGCGGGCGGGACGCCCGCGATCCCAGTCGTGAAGGTGCCCGTTTCGATTAGGTTGATTTCGGGCGCACGCGGGCTTGATTGTTTGGCAAGTTTTCCGCCGAAGACTGTATACTCCCGCTCAAATCCAACAGAGTCGCTTTCAGGGGGAAACAAAAATATGCCGTGTCGCGTCTTTTTCTTAATCGTCATCGTCACCCTCGTTCTTTCTCCGACCTCGCTAACAGCACAGAAACGCGCCTTCGGGCTCGAAGATCTTTACCGGGTCAAAAGCATTTCTGACCTGCACATCTCGCCAGATGGAAGGACAATAATTTTTACTATCGGCACTACCGATCTGGGCCGCGCTAAAAAATTAACGCACATCTGGGCGATGGACATTGACGGGAAAAACGCGCGCCAGCTGACCATGGGTGATCAAAACGAAACGTCTCCCTGCTTCTCGCCAGACGGCAAACAGATTCTTTTCGTGAGCTCAAAAAACGGCAGCGCCAATCTCTATCTGATGAGCGTCACCGGCAAAGGCATCTGGCGCAAAGTAACGAACATTTCCACTGGAGCCTCCGATCCACTCTGGTCGCCTGACGGAAAGTGGATTGCGTTCTCCTCCGACGTCTATCCGGAATGCAACGGCGACGACACTTGTAACAAACGAATCGCGCAGCGTTGGGAGTCAGGATCGATCAAGGCCCACATGGCGGACGGCCTTCTCTATCGCCATTGGAACGCCTGGAAAGACGGCACGCGCACGCACACGTTTCTCGCGAACGCCGCCACCGGTGAAGTTAGAGACTTAACTCCCGGCGATTACGACGCGCCTCCCTTTCAACTCGGCGGACAACTGCAGTACGCCTTCTCTCCTGACAGTAAAGAACTTGCGTACGTGTCAAACCACGATCCGGTCCCGGCGGTGTCGACCAACAACGATATCTGGCTCATTTCACTGACAGAACAGAACGCGACCGCGCGCAATATCACCGCGAGTAATCCCGCTTACGACGGCGGTCCCGTCTATGCGCCGGACGGCAAGTACCTCGCGTACCGAACGCAAAAGCAACCTGGTTATGAATCAGACCTGTTTCGCGTCGGACTTTATGATCGAGCAACGCGTCAGATCACTGTGCTGACAGAGGCATATCGCGACTGGGTCGACGACATTCGTTGGTCACGCACTTCCAAAGCAATCTGGTTCCTGGGCCCGGTGGAGGGCCAAAATCCAGTCTTTAGTCTCGATATTGATACCAAACAGATTACGCAGGTCATGGCTGACAAGACGTTGGATGCTGTCGAGTTTGATCCAAGCGAACGGCAGGTTGTTTACATTAAACGTTCGGTTGGTGAGCCTGCCGAGATCTACAGCGCGGAACTTGTGAATGGAAAAGCAGCCGCACCGCGCAAGCTTTCGTCTTTCAATGAAGCGCTAACGAAGGAAGTCGATATTCGTCCGGCTGAAGTTATTTGGGTGACTGGAGCCGATGGGAAGCGCGTGCAGGTTTTTATTGTGAAGCCGCACGATTTTGATCCGTCGAAAAAGTATCCGCTGATACTCAACGTCCACGGCGGTCCACAGTCGAATTTTGGCGACGCCTTTCGCGGTGACTGGCAGGTCTATCCGGGCGTGGGTTACATCGTCGCGTTTCCCAATCCGCATGGCTCAACCGGGTTTGGCCAGGACTACACTGCCGAGATCTCGGGCGACTTTGGCGGCAAGGTCTTTGAAGACTTGATGAAGGTAACTGACGCGTTGGAGAAACTGCCTTACGTTGATTCCAATCGCATGGCCGCGATGGGTTGGTCGTATGGCGGTTACATGATGATGTGGTTTGAAGGACACACAG
Organism: Pyrinomonadaceae bacterium; assembly: GCA_035472495.1. GTDB lineage: Bacteria > Acidobacteriota > Blastocatellia > Pyrinomonadales > Pyrinomonadaceae > PSRF01. The sequence goes on from DATIPD010000020.1 coordinate 102,050, forward strand.
ACCGTTTCAAGGCGATTGCTTCCATGATGGGAATGTATGACCTGAAATCATTTCATGGCGCCACTGAAGAACTCTGGTTCCCGGAGTGGGACATCAAAGGCCGACCATGGGATTCGTCGCACTACGAAAAATTCTCCCCTTCAAACTTCGCCAGGAATTTCAAGACACCAACGCTGGTGATTTCGGGCGAACGCGACTATCGCGTGCCTTACACGCAATCTCTGAATTTCTTTACTGACCTGCAGGAGATGAAAGTCCCCTCGCGCCTGATCATCTACTCCAATGCCGGTCATTGGCCGAGTTGGTATGAGATGGCGCTTTACTACACAGCCCACCTCGAATGGTTCAACAAGTATCTGGGCGGTGGCGCGCCACCGTGGACTACCGAACAGTTTCTGCGCAACGCAGTTTTTGATCGCACAACCGGCAAGCGTTTTACTGACGCGGCAGAAGGAACACCAAAGAGCCGGCAAGGTAAGCCTGACGCGAAACCGTAACGAAATGGCGGACAAAGAATGAGGCGGGCTTGCCCCCGCTCTTAGCTTAACTTTCGAGTTTCATAAGGAGCATCCATGAGCAACGCAACCGCCCCAACGCAGCCTGTTCCTGAACTCACTGCACGTTCGATCCTCGTCGGACTGATCGTCGCAGCGATCATCGGCAGCGCTTATCCCTATTGCGTGCTGAAGCTGGGCTTCGGTCCCAACCTCTCCGTCGTCTCGGCTTTCTTTGGTTTCATTGCCCTCGTGCTCATCATGCGCGCAGCAAACACTAACGCGCGCGAGAACAACATCGTGCAGACCATGGGCACCAGCGCCGGGCAAACTGCTTTCATGAGCGTGCTTTTGGCCGCCTTCGACATGCTCAACAGCTCGGGCAAGCTCAACCCACCAATCCATCTCGGCACGGGACAAATATTTTTCTGGCTTTGCGGCGCTAGCGTGCTTGGCATTCTGCTCGCCGTGCCAATGCGGCGACACTACATCGACGAAGAGAACCTGACCTACGCCGACGGCGTCGCTGCCGGCGAAACGATTCTGGTTTTGCATGAAGGACGCGAAAAAGGCGCCGGCGCCGGTACAGTACAAGCGCTCGGCCTGGGAGGACTAGTATCAGGCATCCTGACGTTCTTCACGACGCAACTGGAGTTAATCCGGGGCACCTTGATTCCTGACCAACCAATGGGACGCGGTCTGGACTTTAGTCTGTTGGCTTTCGGCTCCGGCTTACTGGTTGGATTTCGTATCTGCCTTGCCATGGCGATTGGCACCGCCATCAGCTGGTACATCCTGCCGCATTTTCTTTTCAGCCATGGCATGACGGAAAGCGAAACCTATGCGATGACGTTGCGCTGGGTGATGTGGCCCGCGACGGGCCTGATGGTCGCCGGCGGGCTCACTTCGCTGGCGCTAAAATGGAACCTCATTGTCAAAACTTTTCGCGACCTCAGAGGGGGCGACTCAGCAGACACCAGCAAAGTTCGACCACGAGAATTTCCCATGAAGTGGGTTGTCATCGGTTCGATTGTGATGACTATTGTTCTCTGTGCGGTCCAACGCATCAGCATGGGCATTCCGATTTATCTTTCGTTTATTGCCATCCTCTTATCGTTGCCGCTCATGCTGGTCGGCCTGCGCGTCTTAGGGGAAACAAACTGGGGCCCGATTAGTGCGCTGTCAAACATGATGCAGGCGATCTTTGCCTTCATCTCGCCGGGTAACATGCCGGTTAACATGTCGTCGAGCGGACTCACCGGAACGATCGCGGTCACTTCCGAAGCACTAATGCAGGACTACAAAGCCGGGAAGTTGATTAAGTCGAATCCGCGCAGCTTGACGATCGCGCAACTGATCGCCGCGCCTGTCGGCTCGCTGGCGACGGCGGTGATCTATCCGATATTGCGCAACCGTTTTGGCATTGGCCCGCAAGGATTGAACTCACCCATCAGCGTGAAGTGGGCGGGTTTCGCCGAACTTCTAACCAAGGGATTCAGTGCGCTTCCGCCAGGCTGCATCTATGGATTGATCATTGGCATCGTCGTTGGAATTATCTTAACGCTGCTCGCAGAAAAATACGGAGAGGTCATACCGTCGCCGGCAGCTATGGGCATCGGCATGTTAATTCGAGCGTCAGTATTGACGACGTTTATACTCGGCGGCGTGTTTCAGTTGATCTGGGCCAGGACCAAACCGAAGTCCGAGAAGGAGTACCGCATCCCATTAGCTTCAGGGTTGATTGTCGGCGAGGCGATCGTGATTGTGTTTATAGCAGTTTGGGCCGCTATCAAACCATTCTTCTTCGGGTGAGCCTGGCTTGCAGGATTTATCGCGGAAACCGATTGCGGTATTCGGCTGAGGTGATAAACGCTTTGACCATCTCGGCGCGTTCAAAGTTGCCGTCAAACTCGTTTAGTTTGTTAAGCCAGAAACGGTAGCCGGCTTCATCCGGATCCCGCCGCAAGTAACCAAAGTATTCCATCATCACAAATGCTTTGTTGAAACGCGCGCGACGGACCGCGTCGTTTTCGACAATTTGGCGCAACACAGCGGCGCGAGTCAGCCTTCCGCTTTCGAGGCCATTCAACAGTTCCGCTCGTTCGCTTTGACTGAAACTCACGCCGGTGTGGCCGATGAGTTCGTCAACATAACGAACGTCTGAAAGCTGATCGAAGGCAGCGCGAAACTCAGCGCGTTGCACAAAAGCAGCGACAAAGGCTTGCTTGTTGGCTTCCAGTTTTCCTTCCCAGTTCGTGGCGCCAACGATGAAGTCTTGCCCGACGATCGCCGTGTCAGGCACGAACTCGCTGTAAACCGGTGCCCGGCCAAAGCCGGCACGATAAAGGCCATCAACCAGTCCGCCAGTCTCCTGAAACTCAATCGACCGGAAATAAGCAGCGCTCACGTTGATGGTGCGTCGCTCAACACAGTCGGTATCGGCGCCACAGCCTAGAATTTGATTGCTCCAGAAGTTGAAACCGTCTTCGTCTGGCTCACGACCCAGGAAATCCAGGTAGTGTTGACGCACGAAGAATTCCGGCATCGTAAGCGGATTGCTCGCCGCTCCGGCGACGCCAGTAAACATCGCTTGCGTAGTCGATCCCTGCTGACTAAAGGACCGTTCGGCCGGGACAAATGAATAGTTCAGTCGGCTGGGCGAGAGCGTGTAGAAACCGTTCGTTTGAACGTTTTCAAAAACGTAATTGCCGCTCGAGTCGGTAATCACGGTCCGATTCTGAGCGCCGCTCAGGTGTACAACAGCGCCGGCAAGCGGATTGCCGTGGTTATCAAGAATGCGACCGGTAATCCGAGAAGGCGACGCGGTCGGGGCCGCTGACCGGAACGCGACAATCTGTCCGCGCCAGCCGCCCTGAGTTGGACTCAACGTTGCCGAAGCCGAAACTGAACCCAAAGCATTCGTTATGCGATCGAGACCCACGATGCCATAACAACCTGAGTCCACCGTGTCACAAGGCACTTCGCCGGTCGACATATTCGATTGTTCGGCAAAACTATTCGTGTAGGCGTTGAAATTCGCATTGCCGGTGCCGCCGTTAACTACCGGCGCGGCATCGAGTGGTCTGCTGGCAAAGCCGGCGAGCAGCAACGCCGGAGCAGTGGTTGGGAATAAAGCGCCGGACGAAACTTGAAAACCAGCGGTGCCTCCGTCGCTATCCAGGTGACCAAAACTCGAGGTAGCGCCGGACAAGGTGCTGACCACAGCAATTCCCGAATACTCGTAGAGCTGGATGCCAACATTCGCGTCCGGGTCGCTGAGATATTGAAAACTAACCAGCTGAGCTTCAGCCGGTCCGGCGATCTTATAGAAAATCGCTTGTGACGGAATCTGAAAAGTTTGCGCGCCATCGACTTCCGAAGTAAACGCTTCGCTGATTGCGGTGGACCAACCTGCGGGCGCTGTAATCGTGCCGGTGACGTCACCAGCGACTATTGCTACTAACAAATTCCCCGTGGTTGGTGGCGCCGGGTAAGTTGCTGAAGAAGAGACAACGTTAGTGGCCGTCGCTTGCGGCGCGGCCTCGGTCTTCTGCACGAGAGAAATCACCGCGAAGGTGGAATGCGGAAGTGCCAGAAAAACCAACACCGCCGCCAGCCTGATGATGTGTCTGAAGTTCAACATCAATTCCTTTTGCGCAACTCCATCTCAGCGCTTATGGCTGATTATCTACCGACGCTTCAATCACTGCCTGAATACCAACCGGAACATTGGAGAAGAAATCGAAACCAGTTAACGCCTCTACCTGATCCACGCTAACTCGCCAGGTGTGCCAGTCGCTGTTCAGTCCCTGCGCGTTAGGCATAATCACGGCGATGGTGCGCGTTGAAGTGGTCACGCGCGAAACGTCGTTGGTGCCCTGCGGAATCACAATAATGACTTTCCAGGTTTGCGAGGGAACAACGACGTGTCCGCTGGCAACTGTCATCGTCACGCCGCCATTCGATCCGGTGCCACCCTGACCGGAGCCGCCCGTGATGATGTAAACCTCATTGCCTTGACCAACGAGCGTACGACAATAAGCCTCTAGATTATTCCAGGGTCCCTGATTGTTGTTCGGTGCCTGCGGCATCATGTTTGTCATCAGGAAGGTCGCCGAATTGTCAGCAACTGTGAGTGTGCGATCGGCTGACGGACAGTGGTGACCACGATCAAAACCCGAACCGCTATAATCGGTGTTCTGCACTTGATACCATCCGGCCGGAAGCGTTGTATCGGCACGATAATCGTTCTGACGAGGGGCAGTACCAAGCCAGCTCGGATCAACGTGCCAGCTCACCCAATTCGGAATGCCTCGGTCGCGATTATATGAAACCGCATACTGCGCTTTTTCCATCAGATAATTTGCCGGCTGATTGACGTCGGTCGTCGCGTTTGATGGATTGCCCATCGTCAGGTGTTCGTTGGCAGTAGCTGGGGCCTGGGTGGTTGCTTCAGTTTTTACCAAGAAGCGAACCGCGCCATCAGTCTGAACTCCAAGAACGAACTGCAGATCGACGCTGGCGCCGTTAGCCAGCGGGTTCGCCGGCGTAATCGCGCTGACAACCAATGTCGAATTGAGGCCGCCGCCCTGCCCTTGCGTGGGTGGCTGCTCGAGCGTTGTTCCCTGCACCGTGCGATTGCCCGCGCCAACCGTGACGATAATGTTTCCGGAGCTGAACGCTCGCAGATCCGCTGCACCCGGAGCTGCCGGCAAGGTGCTGAGATCCACAATTCGAAAGCGCAACTTCGTGATGTTCGCGCCAGTGTTGTTAACAATAGTCCGTCGAATCGAAATGGTGTCGGTCGCCGCGCCGTTCGGTGAAGTACCGACGTTGCCTGTCCGCACGCGGTTAGGCGAAGCCACCGCCGGTTTCGACAAATCCAGTAATCCCAGCGTCAACGAATTTGTGTCGACGGGCGAGGTGCTGTTTTCAGGGCCAGGGGCGCCCAGCGTCGACTGACGCGAGTTGTAAATGCCGCCATCGGTGGAAACCAACAGGAAGTCCGTCTGATTGTCGTCCGAGTCAATGGAATTACCAGACGGCATCTGACGGACAAAACTGACTTCACCATCCGTGGTAATTCCCACCGACGGCGTCAATCCTGAGCCTTCGCGATAAACCGAATCAGCAACTCCGCTAAAGCCGACCGCGTCAAGACGCGTGCTCAGATCAAAAGTCGTACTGCTGTTGAATAGTGCCAGTCCCGCGCCGTCTGGGACGTCGACGCCGAGCGTTAAATCAGGCGCGGCATACATCGAGAGACCATATCCCGTTCCGCCGATCAAGAAGTGGCCGCGCGCCGGAATGGCCGTCGCCGGGAACGTTATTAACGTGGCGCCAGTGGAGGCGCGCAGCGTCCAGCCGGTGACGGTGACGTTCTCGGTGCTCTGGTTGTAAAGCTCGATAAACTCGTTGCTTGATGCCGTTAGTGGACCGCCACCATCCGGATCGATACCGTGCAAACGAAACTCGCTGATGATGACACGCGGCGTACCAACAAAATCCGCACCAGCTTGATTGCCTGACAACGCTATGAAGGAAATGGATGACGGTGCAAACGTGAAGCTATTAGTTGAAGGCGCAATTGTGTAGTCGGCGCCCGCGGTCACGTTCTGGAAGGTGTAATTTCCATTCGCATCCGTCACGGTGTTGGCGAGCGGCGTGTCGTCACTTGACAGCGTCAAACCGATACCGCTGAGTCCCGCATTGCTCTGAGTCTTGACCCTGCCGCTAATCTGAAATGCCGCAGCCGTTTGTTGGTTACCCAGGGCCGGATTGGTCGTCAAATAATTCGTCGACGTACTCGCGCCGTTAAATTCGAACACCGCGAAATGGTAGGTAGTGCTCGCTAACAAGCCGGTAACAATGACCGAATTCCCGGTTCCGGCGAAGACTACGTAGTTGCCGCCGTTGATTTGAGATCCGGATCCAAAGTTCGCGTTAGCGGTGTAACTAGTGAAGTCGACCGGTTCGCCGTCAACCGCCGATCCTTGCCGGGCCAGCACCAGACGCGACTGTCCGTTGCCGTTTGTCCAACTGACCGTTAGCGAGCTTGCACTGATCGAACTGAAAACGACGTTCGCTGCCTGGACGGTTGGTTCTGTAGCCGGCCCCGGGTTTCTTAGCGAGTTAATGTAAGTAGTGTTATTCGCATTATTACCGGCGCCGAAAGTCAGCCCGGTAGCGGCGCCGGTCGCGTCAGTGCCGTCGAAGTCAGCGAGACTCTGCGTACTGCTGTTTGCAAAAACAAATTGATTAGTTCCGCTCGTACCTGTCGCCCGCAGCTTCGGGCTGGCCGCCGCCGTGAATTGTGCGCCCGCAGTTCCGCCGGCGAGGGCATGGATGCTTCCCGTCACTCCCGCGGCGCCACTGGCGGCGGTTTTGATCATGACCATCTCAGTGGTCGCGATATCAAACGTACCGCCGGCGTTTGTAAAATAGGTGGTGTTTTGCATTCCAACGTCGAGGTTGAAATCGCCACTTCCCACCGTGACATCTGCCGCAGAATTATTGTTACGTAAGACGATCAGGGTGCCTGACGGCAGAGAGCTCCAAAGCGCGTCGTTCGAAAACTGATACTTCCCTCCGCCATCGTTGGCCATGTTCGAAGAGAAGTCCTTAATGAACATGCCGCGCATGTCCACGTTGTTTTGAATAACAAGGAGCTCGACGATGTCTGCCGTGGTGCCGGAATTAAAGTACTTGTTAACGACTACAGACTGCGCCTGGGCAGAAGCAAACCCGGACAAACAGATTATGGAAGCGATAAGCAGGAGCTTGAGCCGCGTCACTATGGTGCCACGCGACGCGCTCCGCTGTGGCAGCGGGCGCTGTTCGACACCAGATTGAAATCGCGCGTAACGCAGACTCATAATGCGTCTAACTCAATGCGTGGAGCGAAAGATTGGTTTGGCAGGGAAAACTGAGTAGCCGAAAACCTTGCATCCCCGTTCTTGTTGGCCGACGCATATTAACCGCGTCGGAAGAGTAATACAAGAAGCCTTGTAGTGAAATCGGTGTTAATTAGAAAGGAGTCTTGTAATCGCTATGGCGGTCACATTCTTCAAAAGACCGGCAGATCTGCGGCGGTGGCTTGCGCGGAATTACGCGCAGGAAACTGAACTCTGGGTGGGTTTCTACAAGAAAGACTCTGGCGAGCCTGGTATTACGTGGCCACAGTCAGTAGACGAAGCTCTTTGCTTTGGCTGGATTGATGGCATTCGTAAAAGTATTGACGACATCAGCTACAAGATTCGTTTCACGCCGCGCCGGCCTGGCAGCATCTGGAGTGCAGTAAACATTAAACGCGCCGGCGAACTCGTCGAACAAGGGCTAATGCAAGCGACCGGGCTCAAAGCGTTCGCAGCCCGGAAAGAATACCGCTCAGGAATTTATTCGTATGAACAGCGAAGTGTTGACCTGCCGGATGAGTACGCTGAGAATCTGAAGAAGAACAAGAAAGCCTGGCAATTTTTTCATGAGCAACCGGCCTCCTATCGCAAAGCCATGACCTGGCGCATCCTCTCTGCGAAGAAGGAAGAAACAAAACTCAAACGACTTGCCGAACTGATCAAATACTCCGCCAGCGAACAACGACATCCGAGCTATGTCGCGCTAACAAAACGGAAGTAAATATCTTCTCACTCACCCGCGGCGTTAGTGTTATTTAGTGTTTCCTGGTTCGTGTCGGTTCGTGGATCAATTTTTTTCTGCAGCGGCGACGTGGCTGAGATTCGTTCCAATGCTCACTTCGCCAGTTGTTGGTTATACTGACGGGCATACAATCCAGGAAATCGGGGGTGAGAAAATGGTTAACGTCAAGAAGTCGCTAATAGACTTTTCCGATGAAGAGTTACTCGAGGCTTATCGCCACAGCATCAAAGACAAAGAGTGGACTCCAGCGAACTATCGCAAGGAAATTTTCTGGCGGAGTCAGGAAAGAAATACGACTGCATACAATCGTTGGACAGCTATCATCGCGCTTGCCACGCTAATTAATACGTTAGGCATAATTGTTCAATTGCTCAAAAGCATCAGACAGCTGTAGTTGCTGGTGTTTGATAACTTCCAACCTGTCGCTGAAACATAACTGCTCTGGTTTTCTACAGCCAAACATGAACCCTGCAAAGAAAGTAAAACTCTTTTTTTTTCTGGTGCTGTTAGTCGTTACATTCGTCGCAACTAGTTCAGCGAAAACCGCACCAGCACTGAAACTGGTCCCCCGTCGCATCTCGCTGGCAAACGGCAAGAGCTACGAGTTGCGCTTACCGGCGGGACTGGGAATATCCGTTGCCGCGCAGGGTTTAAAGCGCGTTCGCTTCATGGCTAAGAGTCCGGACAACCGCATCTTTGTCACAGACATGTACAACCTTACCGACAACACCAGAGGTGTGGTGTACATCCTCGATCAGTTCAACCCAAGCAAAGGCAGTTTTCAAAAAGTCGCGATTTATCTGAAGGGCCTGCGGAACCCAAACAGCGTTGCCTTCTATACGGATCAAAACGGCACCGACTGGTTTTATCTGGCGCTGACGGATCGTCTGCTGCGTTACAAATACATCGCGGGCGAAGATGCACCGAGTTCCCAACCGGAGGTGCTCGCAACGTTTCCGGATTATGGTCTCGGCTACAAATACGGTGGCTGGCATCTAACGCGAACGATTGCGGTGGGCGGCAATGGGAAGATTTACATTTCCGTCGGCAGCAGTTGCAACGCCTGCGAAGAAAAAGAGGAAGTGCGCGCCAGCGTTCTGGAAATGAATCCTGACGGCACGCAGCAACGCTCGTTCGCTCGCGGTCTGCGCAACGCGGTGGGCTTGCGCTGGATTGATGAGCGACTCTATGCGACCAACATGGGCTCCGACCATCTTGGTGATAACAAACCTGCCGATACCATGTACCGGCTCAAAGAAAGCACAAACTACGGCTGGCCATTTTGTTATCAATCCGGCACTGCCCGTCTCGAGGATTTGAAATTCAATCCGCGCGGACAAAAGCTCAACTGTAAAAACGTGCCGGTTGCGTTCGCAGCTTTCGATGCACACAGCTCGCCGTTGGGTTTTGAGTTTTTTAGTTGGGACAGCTTGGGACCGGTTTCCAAATCGGGCTACGGCGGTCCACTAAGAGATTCGTTTCTCGTGGCGCTGCACGGTTCGACGAAGAAAGGCCTGAATCGCGGCTATCGAGTCGTACGGATACAGAAAGAAGCCAAACCCGGAGATCGCCCAGAAGATTTCATCGACGGTTTCCTGAGCGGTCGAACTATTAACGGCCGACCGTGCGACATCATGAGGTTTGGGGTAGATGGTTTCTTACTGACTGATGATTACGCCGGGGTTATCTATTACGTCTATCAGAATTAACGACTGAGATTCTTATGAGCGCAGTCGACGCTCGTGCGACAAAAATCACAGTCTCGCTTCTCGCGCGACTGGTTCCGGCAGCGGCGTTAACGATCGTGGTACTGGCTAGTGCGGCTAGTGCCTTTACCATCCGGAATGTCCTGTTCGCAATGAGAGACGCAGGAGCCGCCGGCAGGGCGGCTGTGGCAGGTGGGTTGGCCGAGACGAACTTCTTTTTGCTCATCAAGGCTTTACCTGGCAATCATTTTGGGCTTCGCCGGCGTCATTGTTGCGGTGGGCCGACTGTTGCTGGAAACAAAAACAAGCTCACCGTCGTTTTTGTTTTTTCTGACTGTAATCGTCTTCGGCTTTCCCGCGCCGCTGATGGTTTGGATCGCCGAATCGATCATAATCAGAGTCTTAACCGAGCACAGCGGAATCGTGCAGTCTGCGTATACGGTCAACCTGCTAACGATTGGTGCGATGATTGCCGCGCCGTTTTTGATTCTTTTACTGGGCGCCGCGGCACTGTGGCCGCTTTCCAGTGATCGGGCACGAAAGTGGAGCGCGATCGTGGGCATGTTGACGATTGAACTGACGCTGATATTTTTTGCTGTCGCTTTTCAGTTTCGCACCGCCTGGCTTTATGAAGTCCGCGAGACGGGAATAGTTCTAAAATTGTAATTACACGCTTCTTAAGAAAAGTTTGGAGGACTAAATGTCGTTATCTCGATTCGCACTTGTTGCGTTTGCCATGATCGTTTTATCAACGGCCTCGGCAACGTTTGGCCAGGGACGTCCCGACTCTGCTGCCCTGATGGCCGCGGAACGCGATGCCATGAAACCGTTGGCAATGATGGACGGTGTTTGGCGTGGTCCAGCGGAGACGGTTTTGCCGTCTGGCGAAAAGCACAGGGTTACGCAAACGGAACGCATTGGTCCTTTTCTCGGCGGCACGATCAAGCTGCTTGAAGGACGTGGTTACAACGAAGACGGCACCGTCGGTTTCAATGCGTTCGGCATTGTTTCATACGACCCCGCAAACAAAACTTACTCGCTCCACTCGCATGCCCTCGGGCTAGCAGGCGACTTCTCGTTCAAGCCCACAGCCGACGGCTATGTCTGGGAGATACCGGCGGGCCCGATGATCATTCGCTACACCGCGGTGATCAAAGACGGCGCGTGGCGGGAGGTCGGCGATCGGATTATCCCGGGAAAAGATCCCGTGCGATTTTTCGAGATGAACTTAAAGCGAGTTGGCGACAGCGACTGGCCGGGGGCCGGGGCGATTTCGCCGAAGTAGGCTTTTACAGCGAGGAAGAGCTGGGACAAGCGCACCTTCCCGACTCCGAGCTGAAAAAAGTAGAGTCTCAGATCTCATCTGAGCATGGCTTCAACGTGAAAGCAGTCACGCAAGTTTAGGGGTCTCAGGGTCAGTAAGATGGGCTTGCCCCCGCCCTACGTGCGCCAGAGCCACAACATTGATCGAGCGAGCAGTTGAAATCAGACAAGCGACCGCCACCGACGCGAGCGTTATTGCCTTGGTTCTTTTGCAGGCATTCGCTGAGTATCGAAGTTCCTACACTGACGCGGGCTTCTCAGCCACGACGCCGGATGCGGAACAGGTCAAACTCCGCCTGACCGAAGGTCCGGTTTGGGTCGCGCTGCTTGCTGGTGAAATAGTGGGAACCGTCGCGGCAGTGCGCGAAGCTGATTCAATCTACGTTCGCGGCATGGCGGTATTGCCCGACTCAAGAGGTCATCGGATCGGCGAGTTGTTGCTGAGAGAGACTGAAGCGTTTGCTGTGTCACAAAACTGCGCCCGCTTGTTTCTGAGCACGACGCCATTTCTCTATCGGGCAATCGCTCTTTACGAACATCACGGTTACCAGCGAGTCACAAACGGCGAGCACGACTTACATGGCACGCCACTTTTCTACCTGGAAAAGTTCATCGGCGTCGCCTCGCGCAAAGAATCATGAGTTCGTTTTCATTCAATCCGATACTCATAAGAAAGATTCAAAGGTGCGGTACACAAAATCAGAACTGCGAGCGGTAGCGACCAGTCTAAGATCCAACCTAAAATGCGCGTTCATGAATTTGACTTCAAAAATAGGATTTCTCTCGTGTCTCGATTGTTTGGCTGGTCGCTACAGCTCCCAGTTCTGATTTTGTGCAACGATGGTTGAAGGTTTTGAGCTTCAATTGCGCTTAATGTTTTTTTAAAGACTGCGCGCAGACACGGAGGATGAGGCAGTGCACGACCTGACGATCGCGCTCGACAATCGACCTGGAGCACTGGCTGAGATGGGCGACGCGCTCGGCCGCGCCGGTATGAGCATAGAAGGCGGTGGCGCGTGGGTAGTCAACGGTAAAGGCGTGGCCCACTTTCTGTTTGCCGATGGCGAGGTTGCGCGCCGCGCGCTGGAAGCGGCGGGCATCAAGGTACTGGCCGTTAACGAAGTGATAATGCAACGACTAAAACAAGATCAGCCCGGCCAACTCGGCAAGCTTACTCGGCGCATGGCCGAAGCCGGTGTCAACATCGAAGTGCTCTACAGCGATCACGATCACCAACTGATTCTGGTGGTCGACGACGTGGCGAAAGGCCGGGCAGTTTCCGCGGCCTGGACACAAGAAAACAATGCAAGTAATCCGGCGCGTATTGGTTCTTAACAAGGGGGATTTTTTAGATCATGCAAAACAAAATTAACCGATCACGCAAACCAATGGTTACGTTTGTACTTATCGCCGTTGTCGTATTTGGTTGCCTGCAGCCAGTTTTTTCTTCGCCTCATTCCAAGCGCGTGCGGCAGGTTTCGACTGCTCAGCCGTTTGACTTGAAGCAGGGTCAGACAGTCTCAGTTAAAGGAACGAAATTAGAGATCAAGGTTTTGGAAATCCAGGACTCGCGTTGCCCGCGAAACGTCACCTGCGTTTGGGCGGGAAACGGAGCGGTAAAACTCAGCGTCAGTTTGCACGGTAGGAACCGGCAAGTTCTGACTTTGAATACAATGAACGCGCAGAAGTTTCTGAGTGAACAAAATTACGGCGGCTACAAACTCGCGCTGCAAACTTTGAACCCTTACCCGGGAGATGGGCAATCAGGCGACAAAGTCGCGACGCTGATCGTCACAAAGCTACGAAGGTAAATGACGCGCTGGCTACTCCCAACTGTAATCGTCGCCCTGTTGCTCATGCTCGGGGCGCCGATTTCTTCTGCGCAAACCAGTCCGCAGTTAGAAGAAATTGATCGCGTACGCCTGGCCGAAGCGTTTCGCATCGGCGACCAGTTGGGAAATCGTCTCTGGTCTAACTGGAACAAAGCGCCATTCGCTGTCTTGCTGGTCACGCCTGACTACGAGTTCCTGATTCGCCATCCGAAACCTTCAGCCGACTTTACGCTCGTCAAATACGATCCGCTGTTGCGCAGCCAGGTTTACTACCGCAAGCGCACCGAGTCGGTTGATTTGCTGGCGACTTTTCCGGCTGTCGGCGGGATTCCAACGGTAGTCATTGGCCAGGCGAAAAACACAGCGAAGAAAACTTCGACGCCGTGGGTCGTCACCGTCCTGCACGAGCACTTTCATCAACTGCAACAATCGCAACCAACTTACTATCCGGACGTGAACGCTCTCGACCTGGCTAGTCACGATAAGTCGGGAATGTGGATGCTGAACTATCCGTTTCCCTACAACTGGATGGAGATGGAAGAGCACTTTTCTCTTTTAACGTTGCTCCTGGCAGATGCGCTGGAAGCGAAGTCTCGATCAGATTTTTCCGCCAAACTTGCGGCTTATCTGGAACGGCGTCACGAACTGGAGCAGACGCTTAGTCCTGACGACTACAGATATTTTTCTTTTCAGTTGTGGCAGGAAGGGATCGCCAGATATACCGAGTTTCGTATCGCTCAACTCGCCAGCGTGAACTACAAACCGAGCAAGGCCTTTCGCAGTCTGCCTGACTTCCAATCGTTCCGCGCAGTGGCTGACAAAACAAAGCGAGGCATAATCACTGAGCTGAGAACCAGTCAACTGGCCGAGTACAAGCGCGCGATTTTTTACTCGCTGGGCGCCGGTGAAGGTTTGCTGCTCGACCGCAACAACCCGCGTTGGCGGCAACGCTACTTCGTCGATAAGTTTTACCTCAATAAATATTTTGCGGCGCCACAGGTGAAAACTAAATGAGACCAAAAGTTGAACGGCGCACCCGTTGTGGGTGGCTCTTGAGGCTGGTTGTGCTGATGGTTGCCCTATTGGTCGTTCCGGCCGCGCGCGCACAATCTGCAAAAGTTGCTATCACTGACTCGTCGGTGATCGATGCGCTCCTGCTCAAGTCGTTTGGACCAACGGTGGAAACCGTCAAGGACTTTACTCCTTATCACCTCACCGGCGACTTCAATGGCGACGGCATTCCAGACACGCTGATCGTTGTACGCATCAAAGGACATCGCAGCGAACTGTCGAAAGACGTAAAGGTGCTCAACCCGTTCTACAAAACAGAAGGTCCCGCGTACCCCGATGATCCGAAGAACAAACCAACATTGGCGCTAGCCATTATTCACGGCGGCACTAATCCTTTGCCGAATTCCCCGCCACGAAAATTTTTGCTCGTTGGCGAGTCGCCAGTTTTGGCTATGGAAGACAGCAGAACGCGAGCCCAGCCTGACGCTCGAAAAGATCTGATTGAGTTGATGAAGAAAAAAGCCCGGCGCCCGCGCGGTTCGCTGCCCCTGCCGGCGAAGGCTCGAGGCGACGCGGTTTTGCTGGGGACAGAAGCCGCTGACAGCTTTCTTTATTGGGATGGGAAAACTTATCGCTGGGAAGAATCAGAAGGCGGCGAGTAACATAAGTCCAACGTCCAATGTCCAAACGTCCTGAACCCGCGACACGAACCGTTCTTAATCAGCAACCGATTGGGGGCCCGATAAGCACGTCCACTTTCTCACGCCAGACGGACGTTGGACCCTGGACCTATCTGCTGAACAGCTGATTCAGTTCGCCAAACAAGTTTCCTTCTTTCAATTTCTCAAAAGAGCCTTCCTCGACAATGCTTCGCGCAGCGTTGATAAATGCTTTCCACGCCACGGTCGCGAGTCCCGAGCCAACGGAAATTCGGCGCACGCCGAGATCGGTGAGTTGCGAAACGGTCAGGTCGCCGTTAAACCCTGACACCAACACATTCACCGGCTTTGGTGAAACGGCCTTGACGATCGCCGCAATGTCTTCAGGTTTACTCGCGCCCGGCGCGTAGAGACAATCCGCACCCGCATCCGCAAACGCCACCAACCGCTCGAGCACTACAGGCAACGGCTCAGGCTGTCCTACCAGCCACGCTTCACAGCGCGCGGTGAGTACCACCGGAATTCCGGTCGCGCCGATGGCGGCGCGCGCGGCCTTGATGCGCGCAACAGCCAAGTCGAAATCGTAGAGCGGTTTCTCTTTGTCTCCTGACGAGTCTTCGATGGAGAGTCCGGCCACGCCGGTGGCGACGCAAAGCGTTACGCTCTCAGCCACTCCTGCAGGTTCGTGCGCGTAGCCTGTTTGAAAATCCGCATTCACCGGCAGCGCGGTTGCGTCGGCAATGTCGGCAATATGTTCGAGCATCATTTCGCGTGGCACGGCGGTCACTGAATCTGCCAGACCACGAGAAAAGGCGAAGCCGGCGGACGTTGTCGCCAACGCTTTGAAACCAAGGTGCTCGAGGTAGAGCGCACTGCCACGGTCCCAGGGATTCGGGAGCACAAAGCATCCGGACTCGTGCAAAGCGCGAAATGTGTTTACCGCTGCTCGTTGTTTGAGATCTTTTTCAGTCATGACGCAAATTCTACTATCGACACCTTAACCTTCCAATCGACCACGCCTGTCAGCTTCCCGGGACCGCGGGCGTCTCCGCCCGCAAATGAGCGCAAAGCGCGAACTGGCTCAAACATAGTTCGGGCGCTTTCGCTGGACGCGCTGCGCGCGACGAAATTAATGGCGGGCGGAGACTCGCGGTCCCAGTAAGCAAGCTTGCGCAGTGCGCGGAAAACGAAGGGCAACGATAGGAGCTTCGCGTGGCTGGACTCGATTCGCTTCGTTGACACATCGCTCAAAAACGCCCTACGCTAACGCCCGACCCAATCGCGCCGCTCCGCTAAATCTCATAATCGTCCAGCTCAAGGAGCAACAATCCGGTATGGCCCAGTACGACCTCAACAGCGCTGAGTTCATTGCCAACCCTTACCCTGTTTACGCTCAGTTGCGCGCGCATGACCCGGTCTTCTGGAGCGAAGAAAACAAATACTGGATCCTCACTCGCTATGCCGACATCGCGACGTTGATTCAAACCAATCAACTTTCTTCCAACCGTATCGGCGAACACGCCAGTCGGCTCCCCGATCAAATCAGAGAACACTTTCGTCCGTTTTTCTCCGCCGTCTCCACGTGGATGTTGATGATCGATCCCCCGGATCACACTCGACTGCGCGGCCTGGTGAACAAGGCGTTCACGCCGGCGGTGGTGGAAAACATGAGATGGCAGATCGAAAAACTGATCGACGATATGCTGGCGATCGTGCACGGCCAGGGCCGAATGGATGTGATGACTGATTTGGCCAATCCCCTGCCCGCCACTGTTATCGCTGAGATGCTTGGCGTGCCGGGCGCCGATCAGCGTGAATTCAAGCAATGGTCTGATGAAATCGCGATGGCCTTGAGCGGAATCGACGCGGCCACTTCCAAAGAAGAACTTTTCAGCCTGTATGAACTGGCGCAGAAGAGCCTGGTAGCGTTGTCAGCTTATTTTCGCGAACGAGTCGATGAACTACGACGCGATCCACAGGAAAACTTGTTGAGCGCTTTGATTCAGGCGGAAGAGCGTGGCGATCGGTTGTCGGAAAGTGAATTGTTTGCCAACTGTGTCTTGCTAATGATTGCCGGACATGAAACGACAACTAATCTCATCGGCAACGGCATGTTGGCGTTGTTGCGCAACCCCGATCAGAAGGAACAACTGGCCAGGGATCCAACCGCGATCGTGTCCGCCGTTGAAGAGTTGCTTCGTTATGACAGCCCGGTGCAAAAGATGGGACGAATTGCGCTCGACGACATTTCTGTCGCTGGTCAGCAAATTGGCAAGGGCCAGTTACTCTGTCTTTGCTTTGGCGCTGCCAACCATGATCCGGAACAGTTCATTGCGCCCGCGCAACTTGATATCAATCGCAAACCAAATCGCCATCTCGCTTTCGGACACGGTCTGCACTACTGCGTAGGCGCGGCCCTGGCGCGTCTCGAAGGACAGTTGGCAGTTAACCTGATGCTGAGCCGCTTACCTAATCTACGCCTGGAATCTAACGTCCAGGAATGGAACCGCAGCATGACGCTGCGTGGCTTGAAGTCGCTGCCGGTTGCGTTCGGGTAATGCGGAGTAAGAACAATGCTTCCGGCTAAACGGAGGGCTTTTCTGTAAAGCAAACCCCGACGTCGGGGTTTGCGACGGTGGAGTGGCATTCAACGTCGACGCAAACTAACAGTTTGCGTTACATCCAAAGTTTCGTAACAAAATCCCTCCCAAGTTCGTATTAGCAAAATCGGCAGGTTAGCAGAAGGGCAAGCCTATGACTCGAGAATCAGATTCCGCTCGCGAACTCTTGCGCCACACCGTGGCCACGCTTGCCTACCGTGGCGGCAAAACACTCCGCGACGCCGATGCCAACTTCATCGCGTTTCGCGCGGATGAAAAGACGCGCACGCCGCTGGAAATCCTGGCGCACATCGGCGACTTGTTGGCCTGGGGTTTGTCGATCGCTCAGGGACAGGAAAAATGGAGCGGAGCAAAACCAAAAGGCTGGGACTACGAAATGGAACGCTTCTTTAAAGGATTGAAGAACTTTGATGAGTTTCTCGCGTCAGAGGACCCGCTCGCTTGTCCAATGGAAAAACTGTTTCAGGGCCCTATCGCCGATGCGTTAACACACGTGGGACAGATTGCGATGCTGCGGCGGCTAGCTGGCGACCCGATGCGTGGTGAAAATTATTTCGTCGCAGAGATCACGGTGGGCAAAGTTGGCGTTGACCAGGCAGAGCCGCGTTTCGAGTTCGAGTGATAATTTCTCCCCTCCCTCTAAGAGGGGATAAGGATAAGACATGAAATTCCCCCTCCGCCTGGCGTTGTTGTTGACGGTCGTCTTTAGCGGCATCGTTATTGGTAACGGCCAGGCGCCCGGCAAAGAATCGACCGCCTCGGTGGCCGGTCGCGTCACCATTTCCGGCAAGGCTGCGCCGGGCGTCGTCGTGGTTGCGAGTCTTAGCGCCTCATTTTTTGACTCCAAGACAGCAGCCAAGACAGTCACAGACGAAGACGGCAACTACAAACTGACCGGCTTGACGGCCGGCAAGTTCACCATTTTTCCGCTCGCGAAATCTTACGTCGGCGCGAATAACGGCGCCTTCAAGGTCCACCAAAGTGTAAACATCGCGGAGGGCGAAGCGATCACGAAGATTGATTTTCCGTTGGTGCGCGGTGGCGTCGTTACCGGACGAATCACCGACGCCGAAGGGCATCCGCTGATTGGCGAGCGCGTCAATGTCGCCATCAAAGGCAGCGAGCCTGACGCTGGTCCGCAAATGCCGATGCTCGGGGCCGCGCGTAATCAAACAGACGACCGTGGCATCTATCGCGTCTATGGGCTGGCGCCGGGCATTTACACGGTTAGTGTGGGACAAGCCGCATCAGCCAGCGCCGTGAGCATCATGGGCATGTCTGGAAGCCAATACTTGAAGACCTACTACCCGAGCGTCCAGGATGAAAATGGAGCGACTGCGATTGAGATCAAAGAAGGAAGCGAAATTAAGGACGTTGACATTACAGTCGCCAAACCAGACGCCGGCCACTCCGTTGCTGGTCGCGTAGTCGATGAGGCAGGCCAGCCGGTTCCCAACGTTTACATCGCTCATTCTTCGGTGAATGAATCGGCCCAGATGGGCGCGATGAACTTCACCGGCAATCAATCGGACGCCAACGGCAAGTTCAAGCTGGAAGGCTTGCGCGCCGGACGTTATGCCGTTTACACAATGCAGGCGGGCGCCGGCAGCACCTCAACTTACAGCGAACCAACTACGTTTGAAATTTCTGACAGCGACGTCACTGGGATCGAAATCAAAGTTCGCCACGGCGCGTCGGTCAACGGTGTTGCCGTTATCGACAATGGCGATCAATCCGCGAGTGCCCTCCTGCAAACAGTCACGCTCTATTCTTACGTCGAACAAAAAGGAATGGGTGCGCCGTCATACGGGACCAGTCCCATCGCCGCTGATGGGAGTTTCCATTTCACTGGTCTTGCGCCCGGCAAAGTGCGTATGGGGATTCAGGGTTTCCCCACTCCACCAAAAGGACTGAGTCTGGTGCGCACGGAACTTGACGGCGTAGATCAACCTGACGGGATTGAGACGACAGCCGGAGCAGAAATCAAAGGTGTCCGGCTGGTGTTTGCTTACGGAACCGGACTCGTGCGTGGCATTGTTACTACTGAAAACGGACCACCCGCAGACGGAATGACATTACAAGTTATGGTTCGTTCGGCTTCGGGTGATTCCCGGCGGCTGCGCCGTCAGACTGATCTTGATGCGCGCTTGCAATTTGTGATCGAGAACCTTCCACCCGGCGACTACGAATTGATTGTGCGCGGCGTCGGCCCGGTAACCGAGGGTAAACCGCCAGTGCCTGTCGACTTCTTGAAGCAAACGGTGACGGTTTCAAATGGCAGCGAAACAAAAGTAAATCTCGTGGTTGATCTGAAGAAAGGACCTCAACCATGAAGACTTCGTTTCGTAAACTGCAACGGTTTTCAGTGTATCTCGCAATAGCGGCGCTGATGTTAGTTTGTTTCGTCCCTGCCGATGCGCAGGAAACAACTAAGCCCGCAACGGATACAACCGCGTCGTCAGCGAAGAATCAGAAATCACCGGAAGCACCAATCAGCGGAACAATCAGAGGTCAACTCGTCGCTTCCGACGGCCAGCCATTCACGAACGCGAACGTGCTGGTGCAGTCAATGACGGGAACGCCGGCGGCCAAACCGGCGCGGGCCGATGCCGACGGACAATTTGTCTTTGAAGATCTGGCGCCCGGTTCGTACCTGATCATCGGCACCGCGCCTGGGTATGTCGATGAGTCAATCTCGGCCGGTGACTACATGCAGTGGCCACGTCACTTGATCGGCTCGACCGTAAAAGTAAACATGATTCGCGGTGGCGTGATCACCGGCAAGGTTATCAATGCGAGGGGTGAACCGGTCGTTGGGGTGCCGGTGCGCACTACGCTTGTTAGTCGCACGCCATCATCAGCGCTGGGGTTTCTAACCGGCGGCAACTTCGCAGAGACCGACGATCGTGGCATCTACCGAGTTTACGGTTTGCTTCCCGGGCAATATGTCGTTGACGCTGGTGGCAGCGGACGCTTTGGACAATTCTCCGCCAGTGGCTTTGATGGTGATGTGACAACTTACTACCCTTCGGGCACTCGCGATACTGCCGTGCCGGTTACAGTACGAAGCGGCGAAGAAGCTGCCAACATCGACATCAAGTATCGCGGTGGGGATGGTCATGCGATCAGCGGCGTGATCACTGGTGAAATTCCGGCGTCGGCAAACCCCGGCGCGATAACCGTTTTTTTGTCTCAGTCTGCCACCAGCGCGATGTTATCTCTGAAGATTGTCATACCTTCAGAGCCACGCCGGGTATTTAGTTTCAACGGCGTCGCTGACGGCGAGTACGATGTGTTCGCGAGTTATCTGGTCGACCCCAAACAAAACGCTTTAATGGCAGCGCAGCACGTCATTGTGCGCAACGGCGACGTTACCGGGGTCGAATTGCATTTGGCTTCACTTGCCTCATTGGCAGGAACAATTGCGCTTGATCCGATCAAACCGGAAGACAAATGCGACAAGCGAAACTCACAACTGATCGAGACTTTTTTGAGCGTGCCTGCTGACGAGGTGCGCAAGAACTCAAACAACGCCATGCTCGTGATGCTTGGTGGTGGACTTTCGACGTTGAGCGAAAAAGGCGAGTTTGCGTTACACAATCTGGAAGCTGGCAAATACCGTCTGGACATAAGACTGCCTTCCGACAGCTGGTACATTCGCGCGATCAATCTGCCGGCCCGAGCCGCAACTCAACCTGCTGCCGCCGGCGCTCCACGACCACCTGCGACTGCCGCGCCGGCGGGCTGGCAAGGCACTATCGCGCTCAGGGCCGGAGAACAAATCAATGGCGCCACCATCTTCGTTGGTCAGGACGCAGCCGGATTGCGTGGAAAACTGTTAACCGAAGGCGCAATTCGCGAGGGCACAACGGTGCACCTGGTTCCAGTTGAGCGCGAACAAGCGAATAACGTTTTGCGTTACAGCGAAACGCTCGTCAAGAGTGACGGCACTTTCGTATTGAAAAATGTGGCGCCCGGTCGCTACTTCGTTCTAGCTCGCGTTGAGGCAGCGGTAGAAAGCGAAAAATTCCGACGCCCCGTTTCGTGGGACGAAACCACCCGCACCAAACTCCGTCAGCAAGCAGAAACTGCCAATATCATCGTCGAATTGAAGCCTTGCCAAAAGATGATCGACTACGAATTGAAGTAGTAGTTCGGGGGGACCCATCACTTCCGTTTTTCTTGTCTTCAATTTGTAACAATTCAAGCTGAGTTTTTTCTTAACAGTCCGTCGCCGCTTTGGTAAGCTGAGCCGCCCCTCGAACAACGACGGCAACGACCTGCCGTTTTATTGGACAACTGACCCGACGCAGTAACCAGTATTGAAAGTGTCTGACGTTCAGGTCAGCTCTTTGCGATGCAAAGGTGGGATTGCGCCCCCGCTGCTTCGTCACCTTCGACGAAACAGCTTGAGCCTTACCGGCGCAAGTTGCTCGCAAGTCACACGCGGAGGCAATTACTCAACCGGGTCAAACCGTGGGTGTCTACTCAATCGGAGTCTCCCCCGCACCGCGGCGCTTCTGGGCGACCTGTTGCCTCAACCTCTAACCCAAACTAATGGAGGCAAGAATGCGCAAAATTCTATTCGCAGGAGTGCTAGCCACTCTGCTCGTAGCAGTGTCGATGTTTCCCTTTTACAAGTCAGACGCGGCCTTCGCGCCTGACCAAAAAAATGTTTTCAAAGTTGCACCGCAACTTCCCGGTGGTCCACTCGCCAACTACGACATACGGCTCGCCGGAAAAGGCGAGTTTGCCGACTACGATTTAACAGCGCCGGAAGGAACCAAAGGCGCTCGGAGCGCTGCGGTGAGTTCGCGCGCTGCGGCAGTCGACCAGTTTCGTGCTGGTCTGCAACCGGAACTAGCCGGAAACCTGCGCGCCATGGTGAACGAAACGGGCGCGATGAAAAATTTCTTCATCGACGGCGGCAGTTTGACGGCACCGCAGTCGGATACGGCAAATAACATCGCCAGACGATTTCTGAAACAAAACGCTTCCCTGTTTGCTTTGTCCGGCAGCGACGTCAACAACCTGACGTTGATTCGCGACGACAATGATCAAGGAACCAACTTTCTCCGCTACGTGCAAACCATCGCCGGGGTAAAAGTGTTCGAGGGCGAAGTGCAGGTAGTCGTCAACAAGAATGGTGAAGTGCTAAACGTTCGTGAAGGGTTCCTCGTTTCCGAGCAAAAGGTGGCCACGGAGCCGAAGTTTAGCGAGTCGGAAGGAATCGCGTTGGCTTTCAAATACAGTGGCCGAGAAGTCGACTCTCGTTTTGTCGAACTCCGGACGCGCGCCTCGAAATCTGAAATGTCAGAGTTTGCCAATCCGATTTCTCCGGATCGGGAAAATGTTTTGTCTGAACTGAATGTCGTCCGCGTGGGCGACGCCGCGCGTCTTGCCTGGCACGTTTTTGCTGACGTCGGCACAAACGCCTGGTACGAAACTCTGGTTGACGCGAAAACCGGCGAATTATTGCTGCGCTCAAACCTGTACATCGATGCCGCGCAGGGGACCGTATATACCGAGAGCCCGGCAGTGGCGGCGCGCCAGCTGGTTTCTTTCGTTGGCGACACGACCATCAACACGTCAGCCGGTTGGATGGGCACGTCGACCGTTACCACCGGCAACAACGTCGAGGCTTATCTCGACACAAACGCTGACAACGCACCTGACGCGAACAACGGCAGCGGCTTATCGAACGGCCACGCTTCGGCCGCGAACCAGGATTTCACGTTCCCGTTTTCGACGGCAGTCGATCCGCGCACGCAACAGGCGGCAGTCGTCACCAATCTTTTCTACTACAACAACGTCATGCACGACTTTTCGTACGGTCTTGGCTTTACGGAAACTGCGGGCAACTTCCAGACAAACAATTTCGGTCGTGGTGGTACCGGAAACGATTCAGTTCGTGCTGAAGCCCAGGACGGCTCGGGCACAA
Organism: Pyrinomonadaceae bacterium; assembly: GCA_035472495.1. Taxonomy (GTDB): domain Bacteria; phylum Acidobacteriota; class Blastocatellia; order Pyrinomonadales; family Pyrinomonadaceae; genus PSRF01. The sequence goes on from DATIPD010000020.1 coordinate 125,293, forward strand.
ACAACGCAAACTTTGCCACGCCGCCAGACGGTCAACGTCCGCGCATGCAGCAGTATCTCTTCACAGCACCGAATCCAGACCGCGACAGTTCAGTCGATGGCGACGTCGTGTTCCACGAGTATGGACATGGAATCTCCAATCGTTTGATCGGTAACGGCAGCACGGCGCTGGAGGGTACGCAATCCGGTGCGATGGGTGAAGGCTGGTCAGACTACTGGGCCGTCACAATTAACAACGACGGCGCGGTGGGCGAGTACGTAGTGAACAACACCATCGGAATCCGACGCGCCATGTACACCGTCCCCGCAGCAGCGGTGCACGACTCTTATGCTGACGTCTGCGCCGGCGGCTGTGAAGTTCACAACGACGGTGAAGTTTGGGCAGTCACGTTGTGGGACCTGCGCACGCAACTGGGCAAAGCCACCACGGATCTACTGGTGCTCAACGGTATGAAGTTCACCCCAACGCGTCCGTCATTCTTGAACGCACGCGATGGCATACTGCAAGCCGATCAGAATATGAACGCCGGCGCAAACCGTTGCGCGATCTGGACAGTTTTTGCGCGTCACGGCATGGGCGTCTCAGCTGTTGGTAACGACGGCACCACACACACGGCGGCGACGAACGTACCGGCTGATTGCGGTGGCACCTGCACCTTCTCAATCAATCCGACCAGCGCGAGCTTTGCCGCCGGCGGCGGAAGCGCAAGTGTGACGGTAACAGCGGCGGCGGGTTGCAACTGGACCGCGGTCAGCAACTCGTCTTTCGTCACGATCACTTCAGGCTCCAGTGGATCAGGCAACGGAACGGTCAACTACTCTGTCGCCGCGAACACCGGAACTGGTTCACGTAACGGCACGATGACCATCGCCGGTCAAACGTTCACTGTGACACAAGCAGGAACCGGCGGCGGCGGCACCAATCTGCTCGTGAATCCGGGATTCGAAACCGGAACTACGCCGTGGGTAATCAGCGGGGCTACTACTCGCAGCACGGGTTCCTTCCCACACAGCGGCACGGCCTACATGATTCTCGGTATCAACAACAGCAGCACCAGCACGCTGTACCAAACTGTCACGGTTCCAAGTGGCGGGGCGAACCTGAATTTCTGGTTGAACATCACGACGAGTGAAGCACCGGGCACGATCTTTGACCGGTTGTTTATCGAAGTACGGAGCACGTCGGGGACGTTACTCGCGACCTTGGCCACCTTCAGCAATGTCGACAGTGGCACGGCGGGAGTTTACGTTCTGCGAGGACCGTACAACCTCGGGGCTTTCGCTGGACAAACGGTACGGATCCAATTCCGCGCCACCAACGATGTCACGCTGCCAACGTCATTCCGTGTGGATGACACGTCAGCGCAATAACCCAAAATCCGGGTAACCGGAAAAAAGGGGAATGGGAAAAGGGGAAGGGCTAACTTCCCCTTTCTTCTTGGATCGTTCTTCTTATTGGATCGGTGACATTCACCAGGAAGAACGCATCAAGCAAGTTACTGGGATCGCGGGCGTCCCCGCCCGCCGCGCACCGGTCACACTGGATCAGCTCAAACACTCTTCCGCTTTCCTCCGGTTGCGGGCGGGGACGCCCGCGATCCCAGTAAGTAGGCTTGCGCGATTTATGCGTCGTTGGCGGATTTGGCGACTCTCGACTGGCGACTTTTCCCTTGTCCACACGAACGAATCCTTGGTAATTTCATTCCATTCTTCTCCCGAGGTGCAGCAGTGATTACTGAAATCAGACACCTGACAAAAGGCGAATTAGCAGCCGGGCTTGACGACATCCGTAGTTCGCCAAAAAATGACGGCCCTTTATTGCTCATCGTACGTAGACCGCAGATCGAAGTGCGCGAAGTGCTTCGTGAAGGCGTGCTTGATTTGACTGACGGTCTGGTCGGCGACACCTGGAAGTTGCGCGGTAGCTCGAAGACCGCGGACGGTGGCCCGCATCCAGACATGCAGATCAACATCATGAATGCGCGGGTTGCGGCGCTAGTGGCGCAGGACCAGGAGCGTTGGCAATTGGCCGGCGATCAGCTGTACCTCGATCTGGATTTGAGCGAAGCGAATCTTCCCTCAGGATCAAGAATCGCGATTGGGTCCGCCGTTATCGAAGTTACGCCCCCGCCGCACACCGGCTGCATGAAATTTGTTTCGCGTTTCGGGGTCGAGGCGATGAAGTTTGTGAATTCAGCAGTGGGTCGAGAGCTTCACCTGCGCGGCATCAATGCAAAGGTCATTCAGCCTGGAACTATTCGCGTCGGCGACGTTGCCAGGAAACTCGAACGGTAAAGGTCTCACGAATATACACGAACAAACTTCGTGGTCTTGGTTCAAAAGCCTAAGTGCAAATCCCAGGATTAAATTAAACCTTCATCACATTATGTCGTCCCCTATCAAAACCGAGGTGCTCATCGTTGGCGCCGGACCAACCGGACTTTCGCTTGCCTGCCAATTAGTTCGTTACGGAATTGATTTTGTAATCGTCGAGCAGAACGAAACCGTCACTCCTTATTCAAAAGCGCTCGGCGTCCACGCGCGCACGCTCGAAATCTACGAACAGATGGGATTGGCAGAGCCTGCCGTTTCTCAAGGAACGATTGCGGGCAAAATTCGCTTGCTCGAAAAGGGCGAAGTCGTGGGCGAGCTGGATCTTTCGCACATCGGCGAGGGGATCAGTCCTTTCCCCTACATGCTGGTGTTGGAGCAGAGTCAAAACGAAAAGCTGCTATACGAATATCTCAAAGCTCATGGACGCGAAGTGCAGTGGCAAACTGAATGTGCATATTTTTCACAAAACGCCTCAGGCGTGACCGCAACGCTGCACGACAAGACGGGCGCATCACAAATCGTCGAGGCGAAGTATCTTGTCGGCTGCGACGGCGCCAGAAGTCCCATCAGAATTGCGCTCGGGCTTTCTTTTGAAGGCAGCACTAATGCACGCACGTTCTATGTTGCCGACGTAGAAATCGATTGGAAGTTTGGCCACGATGCACTGCACGGATCGCTGGCCCGCAATGCCGTGGTCGCTTTCTTTCCGATGCCCGGCGGCGAAAAGCGTTGGCGCATCGTGGGTGCTTTCCCTGAGGAGTTTGCCAAGGACGAGGGCGATATTCTCTACGAAGAAATTGAGGCGCGCATCAAAGAAGAAGCGGAAGTGGATCTCGAGATCACGCACGTTTACTGGTTTTCAATTTACAAAATACACACCCGTCACGTAGAAAAATTTTCTTCAGGCAGATGTTTTCTCGCGGGAGACTCGGCACACATCCACACGCCGGCCGGTGGACAAGGCATGAACACCGGCATTCAGGACGCTTACAATCTGGCATGGAAACTCGCGTTGGTATTGCAGGGTGTAGCCGGCGAGCAGCTACTGGAGACTTACAACGAAGAGCGCCTGCCAAATGCAAAAAAGCTGGTTGAAACTACCGATAGGATGTTCGACATCGTTGCCGGTACAGATTGGTTTGTAAACGTGATTCGCACCACCGTGTTTCCCCCGATGGCGCGGTTCATTCTGGGTCTTGATGCGGTCAAGCACCGTTTCTTCCGCATGATTTCGCAAGTCGGCATTCGATATCGTCGGAGTTCTCTAAGCCAACACGAGGGCGACGAAGATTTCGAAGTTAAAGCCGGAGACCGGCTGCCATACTTCCTGGTTGACGGCCACAGCATCTACGACCAACTGCGCGCCCCTAAGTTTCACTTGCTGACTTTCTCGGATGGACAGAAAGATTACCTGGCGGCGGCGGCTGCTCTTGTAAGCAAGTATGACGGGTTAGTCGACCATCATGTGGTTCCACTTTACGAGCGTATCGAGGAGATCTTCGATACGAAGGAACCATTCAGCGTTTTGTTACGACCCGACAACTACATTGCCTATCTCTCATCCGACACTTCCGCCGGCCCTTTGCAAGCCTACCTCAAAAAGCTATTGGAGTAGTTCAGCCTTATGCGTGTTCGTTCAGGTGATTTCATGCCCAAGTACTGGTTCACTTTGGATAGCCAGTAACGATTCGAGACAAAATCAGAACGGGAGCGCAGCGACCAGCCAAAGGTTCAACTTTGATATCTACAGATCTACGACGCATGTTTCTGGGCGTTTCTGTGGGTTGGGTGTTCGGCTGGTCGCTGCGCTCCCAGTTCTGATTTTGTCTTAGCGCATCTCACCCCTTTTGGCAGAGCTCGAGAACTCGAGCAAAGTGAAACTAAACCAGTACTCCTGCGCACAGGTATTTTCGCGCCAACAATCACTTCCGCTACAATCAAGGCATGAAACGTTCAGGCGTTGCTGATCTTCCGCTGCACGGTGGTCGCGTTCCGCCGTGGCTCGCCGAACGGATGACCAAACTCGGCACCGCCATTACAGAAACGATTATTCATGACTACGGCACGTCGTCTTTCCTTTCCCGGCTGAGCGATCCTTTCTGGTTTCAGGCAATGGGCGCGGTGATGGGAATGGACTGGCACTCGTCGGGTATTACGACGTCAGTGATGGGCGCGTTGAAGCGCGGGCTGACTGCTCAGGCTAACGAACTCGGTCTTTACATCTGCGGCGGCCGGGGCCGGTTTTCCCGAAACACGCCCGGCGAATTGCGAGGCATCGCCAGTCGCATAGGTTTGGACGGCGAAGCGCTGGTTCGCACCAGCCGCCTTACCGCTCGCGTTGACAACAACGCCATTGCTGACGGCTTTCAGATTTACCTGCACAGTTTCGTGGTGACCTCAAACGGAGAATGGGCCGTGGTGCAGCAGGGATTAAACGATCGCACCGGAATGGCGCGACGGTATCACTGGCACTCGTCAGCGGTTGACGATTTCGTCAGCGAGCCGCACACGGGAATCGTCGGCGAACATCAGGGAACGATCATGAATCTGGTTGCTAGCGCGGCTGGACCCGCCCAAACCGCGATGATGGATATCGCACGCGAGCACCCGGAGAAAACGCTCGCCGAGGCGCAGCAGATTCGCATGCTTAATCTTCCGAAACACCATGACGTGCGCGCTGAGAACGTTGACCTGAAACGATTGGGCGCTGTGCTGGCGGTCGCTTACGAACGCAACCTCCATGATTTTGCGGAATTATTACTACTCGAAAAACTCGGGCCGCGTACTTTGCAATCGTTGGCTTTAGTTGCGGAAGTCGTTCACGGTGCGCCTAATCGTTTCACCGATCCGGCGCGCTTCTCGTTTGCACATGGCGGCAAAGACGGTCATCCGTTTCCCGTGCCACTAAAAACGTATGACGAGTCGCTCAACTTTTTACGCAGCGCTCTCGATCGCGCCCGACCACCCGGGACAAACGCCGGCAAAGAAAAGCTGGACGGCTTCAAACGCCTCGAGCGATTCGTGCGGATGGTTGAAACGCGACTAAAACCCCGCGCAGATTTTGCCGCCGCCATCGAACATGAGCACTCGATTTCACCGTCGCTTAATGGTCGAACAGTCTTCGATGACCGACGTTCGCGTTCGACTGCTAAACACCGCAATAGTCTTCCTCAGAATTCCCGACAGCGAACTCTTTTCTAAGCAAAACCATTTTTCTCAGGCGACGCCAGCAGTCTCAATCCACTCTTTGAGCATTTCTTGAGACTTTCCTGAGGACTTGCGACGCGCTTTCAGTGCAGGATGCAACTACGCAATTGAGAATCGCTTTCTGGATCCTTCGGGAGGTTTCCCCATGAAGCCCTGGTGGTTGCTGCTCCTCGTGTTCTTTTTCGCGCCGGGTGCGACCGCTCAAACCAGAGTCGTCCTGGAACATCAGGTCGACGTACCCATCACGTCCGACGGTCCGCTTCAAGTCCAGAATCTTCCGGGCAAAGAAAACAGACTCCTGCTGAGAGGCGAGCACACGATCAAAGTTTTTGACTTTGGTAACGCCAGCGTTGTCGCGTCGCGCCGGATGGAAAACAAAAATCCTTGTGAAGACGGCCCGCGCGCGGTTAGCCCTGATGGACGTTTCGCCATCATTTTTGGCAATTACAACTGCGGCGGAAGGGAAAACAAGATCAAACGTCGAGCCGCCGTTTGGAATCTGGAGACAGGGAAACAAATAGCCGTTCTTGATAAGAGCACTAAGGCCGTCACCCGCGCCAAATGGAGTACCAATGGTAAAACGCTGGTCACCTCCAGCGAGAACACCGGTCCCGACTATCCGCCGGAAACAGTCATCGAGATCAGCTTCTGGGATGGCGAAAACTTCGCATTCAAGAACTCATTGCCGGACGTGCAAATCAACTGGTTTTATCTTACCAACGACGGCTCCACCTGCTTCTACTCGCTCGGGCCAATAAAAAAGGTTCTGTATCTCTTCAAGTATCTGGGCGACGACAGCGGGCCGCTAAAGGTTTGGGACATAGCTAGCGGCAAAGTTGTACAAACGATCGGGGCCAGTGAAGGCGGCATTCCGCGAAAGATGCGGGCGATCGATGTGAGTCCGGACGAACGGTTCCTTACCTTTGTCGCGCAGCCGCCGAATACGAAAGACGCCGCTCGCCGGCAAGTTGTACTCGAAATCGATTCCGGCTACCAATTGCTGCCGCGATACGAACTCACGCCCCAACCGCACATCTGGGAGGGCGGCGTTTTCTTCAGTCCGGAGGGAAAATATTTTGCGCTACGCGCCAGGCAGAACGTGCTGATTTACGAGACGAGCACCGGCGCAAAGAAAAGCGAATTGGTGGGCGTTGACCGCATGCCCGCTCAATGGTTCAACGATGACGCAAGCTTGCTCTTCGAAGAAGAGAAGAAGCTGGAAGCGATTGAAACGTTCTCAGGCAAGAGTCTCTACAAACAGCCGCTCGTTTTTAAGGGCCACTCTGACGAGGACTATTATTACATTGACGACAAAACCGTCACCTATCCTCACCCGCAACGCAGCTTACTTCTCAGCAACAGCAATCAGTACCTGAAGATTTTCAACTCCGTCACCGGCGAACTCTTGCAGACGTTGGTTGAACCGCAAACGGACCACACGAAGAAGACCGGGCTCAGCGACAAGCGACTTGTTTCCCGGGCCGGCTGGTCGCCTGACGGACGATACTTGTTCTACGTTAATTATGAGTTCAATTTGATTTCGGTCTGGCGATTTGTGAATTAGTCGCCGAGTAATGTGCGTTTGGATCCTGCGTGACATGCAAATTACGACAAGGGTGTTTCACGCGACTCCGCGGAGGCCTCAGATGAAACTGTGGTTGGTTTTGCTTCTCGTTATGCTGGTTCCTGGAGTTGTCCCCGCCCAAAACAAACCGCTGCAGCAACATGAAGTTGTTGTTCCCTTCTCCGATTCCGGCAACAAAATCCTGGCTCACCAAGTCCTCGAGGGCGGGAACCTACTGCTGATCGGCCTACGGAGCGTCAAGATTCTTGATCTCAACAGTGGTCGCATCATTGAATCGCATCAGCTCGATGCTCTCGGTGCTTGCTATCTCGGAGCACCCGTAGTGAGTCCTGACCGACGCCGCATTGTCATTCCTGGGAACGAAGGCTGTGGCGGAAAGGAAAACAAGATCAAACGACCGGCCACCGTCTGGGATCTGGAAACAGAAAAACAAGTAGCCGTTCTCGACAAGACAGCAAAACCAATCGGCAAAGCTTTCTGGAGCGCGAATGGGCGGACCCTGATCACCTCGAGTGATGGTTCCGCGCCTTCCTATTCAACCGGCACTTCGATCGAAGTTGCGTTCTGGGACGGCGAAACATTCGCTTTCAAGAACTCACTGCCTGAGGAGAAGATCAATTGGTGGTACGTGACGAAGGATGGCGCCAAATGCTTGTACTCACTTGGTCCCGTCAAAAACTTTCTGTACCTGGTCAAGTATTTGGGCCCTAACGGTGGGCCTTTGAAAGTTTGGGACATTGATAGTGGTCGGATTGGCCAGACGTTTGCTGCGATTGAGGCAGGCGTTCCGCGGCAGATGCGAGCGATTGACGTGAGCCCAAACGAAGAGGTTTTGACGTTGGTGGCCCAACCTCCGAAATCAAAAGAAACCGCGCGCCGGCAGGTCGTCGTGGAAATTGAGAAAAACACCTATCAGCTGAAAACGCGTTACGAGATTCAACCCACGCCGCACATCTGGGAATGGGGCGTCGATTTCAACCCGGACGGAAAATACTTTGCGCTGCTGGCAAAGAAGAACCTCCAGATATATGAAACGAGCACTGGCGAAAAGAAATACGAAATAGGAGGCGCGAAGGAATTGCCCGCGTTCTGGCTGAACGACAACAAAGTCTTGCTTTTCTATTTCACTTTCTCGATGGAGGCGATGGATCTGTCCGGCAGGGTTCTCTACAAGCAGCCCCTGATTTACGAAAGCTATGACGAATCCGAAAGCGGAAACATCACCGTCCTTGACAGCACGGTGATCAAACCTCACCCGCGGCGAAACTTACTGCTCACCGCCAGCAACCAGTATGTCAAAGTCATCGACTCGGTCACGGGAGAACTATTACAGACACTGGTTGCGCCCTACATCGACAACAGCAAAAAGAAACCGCGTCTCACCAACAAACGGCTGGTTTCGGCAGCTGAGTGGTCAACCGACGGGGCAACAGCCTTTGTGATTGACTACGAAAGAAAAAACATCACGCTGTGGCGATTTGAGAATTAGGCAAAACTGCTAGTAGAGTTCTCATTGCCCTCCCCCCTGGGGGAAGGGACAAAAGGAGAGTGGCGTCGCACTAAACCCTCTCCCCTTCCCTCTCCCAAAGGGAGAGGGAGACTTAATTCAACAATCTCGAATCACCAGCCGGAGAAAGATTGAGATGGCTCAGCAAAGATCTCGTCCGCGATTCATTGTTGCTGCGTTCCTTCTAGCAACAATATTTTCTGCACAACCTTCCTTCGCAATCCAATCCCGATCGCCGAACGCGAAAGTCCCCAACATCTACGAGGTACGCAAGCAGCTCGACACCTACGTCGATTCCGGCGCGTACGATCGTGAGATTGCCGGGTTGTTGGTCCCCGCACATCGCTGGTTGCAAAAGCGTGCGCACACGGCGACGAAACCAGCGATCGTTCTCGACGTTGACGAGACTTCCCTTTCAAACTGGCCAGCCACGCGCATCAACGGTTGGTACCGCCTGACCGAGGGCGGTTGTGATCTGGAGAAGGGGCCGTGCAACATGCGCGTTTACCAGGCCATGGCGCGGTCCAAAGCGATTCCTGCGACCTTGGCGTTGGCGCAGGAGGCGAGACGACTCGGAGTGGCGGTGTTTTTTATCAGCGGCCGGCCAGTGAGACTGCTGGACGCCACCGAGAAAAATTTGAAGGAACAAGGTTACGAGTTTGCGGAGCTAATCCTGCGACCGCCCGATTCAACCAGCCCCAGCGTGGTTGATTTCAAAGCACCGGAGCGCCGCAAGATTCAGGAACAGGGTTACACAATTATTCTGAATGTCGGAGACCAGCAAAGCGACCTGGACGGTGGCTATGCCGAGCGCACCTACAAACTTCCGAATCCGGTGTATTTTGTTAAATGAGGTCTACAAGAAAGTCGCCAGACAAGGAAAGTCGACAATCTGGAGTCGACAGTCTACAGTCCGCTTTCGACTCTTAACCCGTAGTTCTTAATTGTCCACTGGTGACTGTCGACTCTTGTCTTCCCTGCCCCTGCCTCCTGCTCATCAGAGTCCGAACCGGTGGCGGTACTCACCAGACACAAGGAACGACTTCACCATGTCGGCATTTACGAAGTTGCCATTCGCCTGATTCAGTTTGTTAAGCCAGAAGTTGAATCCCGAGTAGTCGAGGTTTATCTCCGGTGGGTCGTAAGGATTTCTGCGCAGGTAACCGAAGTACTGCATCAACACAAACGCCTTATTCTTCTCAGCGTTCTTTAAGTCTGCATCCTCAGAAATTGAACGCAAGACTGAAGCTCGCTTTGGCAGATCAGCCGGCGTCGTTCCCAGGATCGCTACCAGATTCGCTTTCTCACTGGACGACAGCACACCACCGGCGTTGTTGTTCAGCTGCGTGACAAATTGATCGGCTGTTAACGAACCAGGATACGCCGCGAGAAAATCTGCACGCTGCACAAAAGCGAGCGCATACGCCGCCTTGTTAGCTTCGAGCTGCAACTGCCAGTTACCGATGCCCACTTGCACGCCCTGTTGCATTTGCTGTGCGTCGCGCAGGAAGTCGACAAATTTCACCGGCACCGGCGCGCCGGGTGGATTCGTCAAATTCCCAAACGCAGTTTTGTACGTGCGGTAGACCAGATAACCAGTTTCCTGAAACTCGATCGACAGGAAGAATGCCGCCGAAACGTTGATGCGGCGAATCTCAACGCAAGTCGGTTCCCCGTTGCACTCATTAATTTGGTTCGTCCAGAACGCCAGACCAGCGCTGTCAGGTTCGCGATTGAGAAAATCCACGTAATGCTGCCGCACAAAAAAGTTCGCGGAGTCTATCGGGTTGGGATTGCCACCGGAAGCGTCATTGTCAGTGATCGTTACGCTCGCGAAGTCTTGTAAACCGAGCACCGATCCTGACGGATTACTGAGATTGATGGCAAAACTCTCGCTCCGCTCCAAATAAACATCATCAATCAGCGGGATCGAAATTGTTTTTGTCGTTTCGCCTGGCGCAAACCTCAGCGTACCGAGCGTCATGATGTAGTCGCAGCGCGATGAGGCAATATCGCCGACAAAGTCACAGCTTTGCCCTCCTGAAGGATCGCTGGTGGCATAGTCCACAGTTGAAGCAAAGGCAGTATCACCGGTGCGCGTCACCTCTACATTCAGCATGGGAGAGCTTTCGCTAGAGCTGAATCCACCGGCGCTGAATTGAGTTTGCACGTTGGGTTGGTTAACCGACAGCGTATTCCCTGCGCTACTCGTAGCAAACCTCGTATCCGAGGCATACGTTGCGAACAAATTGTGGCCGCCCGGAAAAAGGTTTGCTACCTGAAGCGAAGCGACCCCATTTTCAAGTGGAACTTGCCCAACTACATTTATGCCGTCTCGAAAAGTCACCATTCCCGTTGGCGTGCCCGACGGAATACCTGTCACAGTTGCCGTCAAAGTCACTGGCTGACCAGGATTCACCGGATTCGGAGAAACCTGGAGCGTCGTGCTTGAGGCGTTGGCGTGGACTTTTTGGACCATGGTGCCGAAAGCCGATGCGTGCGTTCCGTCGCCGCTGTAAAACGCTGTGACGAAATGATTGCCCAAAACTGAGCCACCGGCGGTCAATGCTGAAGTGGTGACTGACGCCTGTCCATTCGCATTCAGAGGAACGTTAGTCGCCAGCGTGATCGTTTGCGGGTCGGTACCTTTGTAGGTGGTAGCACTGAAGCTGACTGTGCCGGTCGGATTGGGCGCACCCGTTACGGTGGCGGTGAACGTGATGGAGTTTCCTGAAACGTTCTCGCGCATATCAGGCGACGACGAGGCGAGGGTTATGTTCGAGTCAGCGTGGTTACCCAACGCGAAGAGAGTGCCGCCGTTTAGCGTAAAAATCGTGCCGTCTGGTCCGATCACGGTCGGCACATAAGGCTGACCAATTCCCGAGTTCAGCGACAGCGCTTGATCGAGCGTGTTCGTGGCCAGGTTCCAACGGTACGCGTGGCCGTCTTCGCTGTTGAAGAAAACACTGTTCCTGGCAGCGTTAACTGCCGGCGTGTTGATACAGAACTCTCGGACCGCGAGCGGAAAAGCGCCGATCGCTTCCGCGTCAGGCGTCGGGCCACTGGCGGTCAGCACTTCGCGCATTTCAACTAACCCTGCTGAACCGGTGTGTGGATCGACTTGTGTCGTGTTGGGATCAAGAATCGCCACGCGATTCACGCCGGTTCCATCCTGAAACGCGTAGTCGTTGTACTTACAAAACAAAAGATAAGTTGACGGTCCGGCGTAAGAAGGAACAGAAGTCGCGGGCACAATTCCCGGGGTGTAGTCCCAACCAAATGCGCCGGGCGTTTTTGTCACCGTGAGATCGCCGCTGAAACGAAGCAGGAACCCGCGCGAGCCGTTGTTGGGATTGCCGCGTACGCCGAAATAAACATCGCCGTCCGGCGCTACCATCGGCGACGATGTTCCGTCTTCAGTAATCTGAGCACCGTTTGTATTGCGCGGGTCGCGGAGGAAGACTGAATACTTCGTCGCCAGCGTCGTCGTGTCGAGTCCCAGCAAGTAGCCGTAGGTCGACAGCGACGCGCGGCGCACGGCAACGTAAACGGTCGTGCCATCGTTGCTGATTGCCGGCGCGACGTTGTGACTGTTGCTGTCGATCTGTGCGTCGTTAGCCGCAGCTCCGGCGAGGACATACGTTCCCACTCCATTCACATCAATGCGCGCGAAGCCGCTTTGCGTCGTGTTCAGGGGCGCCGGTGCTGAGCCTTGCACACGAAAACTGAAATAGATATTGCCGCTGGCGTCGGCGGTGATTGGAGAGTTCACGAAGACGGTTGCATTGAAGGCGGCGGCGTTAGCGTTGTAATTTGCAAGCGACGTGTAAAAAACTTCGCGAACGGGAGTGCCGTGCGAATTCGAATCCGGGTTGTCGATGTGAAAGATCGTGCCGCCCGCGCCTGCGTAGTACATGCGTGTGCCAAAGGAGCCGGTCGCCACGGTTGGTTGGTAAGCGGGAATCCAGTTATGGGTGGGAAGAATGTAGTCAGTACTAACAGAATATTTGGACGCTCCGCTTGCTCCATTGAAAGCGCTTACTTGGAATCCGTCAGTCGCGCCAGTTTTGATCGGCACGAGCACTGTGTTCGCGTTCGTCACCAGCGGCGCACCGTAGTGGATCAAGGCGCCGGTGTTATTGAAATCAATGCTCGTGATCCATTTGAAGGTGATTAGATTCTGCGCCGGCGCAGGGTAACTCGAGGTGTGCTGGGCGTTGCCGCCAAAGCCAGGCGCCTGCGCAAAAGTGTTTTCGGGCGCGATCGCGAACAGACAAAGAACAACTAAGCAAACAGGCGAAGCGGAAAACTTACTCCGCAGAGTTTTTAGTGATGACAATATAAACATGGGTTGTATCGAACGAGTTTCGAGCAAGTGACGCCGTTGCATCTCGCAGGGGGATTTGAGAGTAGTCGTGGGAAGACTGTGCTCAGGATACCGCAGGAGAAGATATGACTCAATGGAATCAACCTCCCAGCACCTCAGGGTGAGGAAGCGGGGGCTTGCTCCCGCTGTTTGTTTTTTTTGTGATAGTTGATTTGCTAAATCCAAAAAAGCGGGGCAAGTCCGCCTTCCTTACCCCGAGCTTCTGTTACTTGAATTGTTTTCTTAGAAGCACTCGTCTCAATCATGATCCATCCGACAAGTCTTTCCCCACTGAAACAATCCTGCGATGGCTTTCGTACCAGCCACGACGTAATCTCTATTCCAGTCAGCTATTCCAAAATATCGGATCAAGATCTCTTTTCTAAGGGGATAAACTAATGTCAACCACTAGAAGAAAATTTCTTAAACTCTCGGCGATTGCCGGAGGCGGCGCCGGTTTCGGTTTGCTAGCTAGCGACTCGATTCTTTCGGCGGCCGCACACGCCAGCAACATGTTCACGAAAGCGCCAAAGCCACTCAACATTCTCATTCTCGGCGGCACCGGTTTCACCGGCCCGCACCAGGTGAAGTATGCGCTCGCGCGCGGTCATAAGGTCTCTGTCTTCAATCGTGGAAAAACTCATCCGGGTGAACTACCAAAAGAAGCCGAGCAGTTGATAGGCGACCGCAACGGTCAACTCGACGCGCTAAAGGGTCGCAAGTGGGATGTGTGCATTGACGTTCCTACTTCAATTCCCGTCTGGGTGCGCGATGCTGCGCAGGTGCTTCAAGGCAACGTCGATCGCTACGTTTTCATTTCGACGATCTCCGTTTATTCCGACGTCAAGAAACCGGGCTCTGATGAAACGGCGCCGTTGCTCAAATATGAAGGCCCGGATGCGATGAAGGAGACGCAAAAGAGTCTTCGTGATTCCAACTTTGCTCTTTACGGACCACTCAAAGCGCTCTCCGAAGCTGAAGCTGAGAAATGGTTTCCCGGAAAAGCGTTGATTGTCAGACCGGGATTGATTGTGGGCCCCGGTGACGAGAGTGATCGGTTTACTTACTGGCCGGTGCGAATTGAGCGCGGTGGCGAAGTGCTGGCTCCGGGTGATCCAACCGATCCGGTGCAGTTCATCGATGCTCGCGATCTGGCCGAGTGGATTATTCGCATGGCCGAACAGAAAGCGACCGGGATCTACAACGCGACTGGACCAAAGTCGAAGCTGACCATCAAAGGCATGCTCGAAGGTATCAAGGCGGCGGAAAAGTCGAACGCGCAGTTCACCTGGGCTGACGCCGATTTTCTCGCCGCGCAAAAAGTCGCGCCCTGGTCTGACATGCCTGTCTGGGTTCCGCCCCGCGGCGACGAAGCCGGCTTTGCGGAGATCAGTATCAAGCGGGCCCTCGACAAGGGTCTAACTTTCCGCACGTTGCCCGACACCGTGCAGGCAACGCTCGAGTGGTTCCACAAACAAACTCCGGAACGTCAAGCCAAGCTGCGCGCCGGCATTACCGCGGCACGCGAAGCGGAAGTGTTGGCGGCGTGGCACGCGAAGAAACAGTAGGCAGGAGCAGTCGGCTGGAGGCAGAAGCGCGAGTTTCAGCGTTGCTGTCTGCTTCTCCTCCTGGCTTGGCGATCTCGGCGTCTTGGCGGTTCGTAAGTGACTGACGAACAAAACCAATCGAGCGGCGTATTCAACCTTCTTCGTAAGGTCGTCGCCGTCAAAACTGAGGAAGTCCGCGCACTCGCGCTGGGCTTCCTCTATTACTTTCTGATCCTCTCCAGCTACTACGTCATTCGCCCCATTCGCGACGGCTTTGGTGTCGCCGGCGGCATCGAAAATCTCGCCACGATGTATACCGGCACGCTCGTGGTAATGCTGCTTGCCAACACGCTCTTCTCTTCTCTGGTCGTAAGATTTTCACGACGTCGCTTCATCCCCATCGCCTACCGTTTTTTCATCGCCAACCTGCTCATATTTTTTGTGCTGCTGCACTTGATACCCACGCAGCAGATCTGGGTTGGCCGCGCGTTTTTCATCTGGACGAGCGTTTTCAATCTCTTCGTCTTGTCGGTGTTCTGGGCGTTTATGGTCGACGTCTTCAACAGCGAACAGGGCAAACGTTTGTTCGGCTTCATCAGCGTCGGCGGCACGCTCGGCGCGATCGTGGGCGCTACCATTACCGCTTCTCTCGTCCTCAGAATCGGCACCACCAACCTCTTGCTGGTTTCAGCATTACTGGTGGAACTAAGCGCCCAGTGCGTGCGTTTGTTTCCCGCCCCACCGAAGGACGCCACTACCAACGAAGCAGCGAAAAGCGAAGAGGCGCCGATTGGTGGTGGTGTGTGGGCGGGCTTGGTTCACAACGTGAAGTCGCCCTACCTGCTCGGCATTTCCGGTTACATGCTGCTCTATTCAATCACTTCAACGCTGCTTTATTTCCAACAGGCAGGCATCGCCAAAGCGTCGTTTAGCGGTCGCGCTGCGAGCACCGCATTCTTTGCGCAGGTCGATCTTGTTGTAAATGTTCTAACGATACTCATTCAAATATTCCTCACCGGAAAACTACTCAAGTGGCTGGGCATCGGCGTCACGCTGGCAATTCTTCCGGCGCTGAGTGTTGTCGGGTTCACTTCAGTAGGAATAAAGCCGACGCTGGTAATGCTTGTTGTTTTCCTAACGCTGCGACGCGCAACAAACTTCGCACTCGCGCGACCGGCGCGGGAAACCCTCTTCACCGTCGTCAGTAGGGAAGACAAATACAAAGCGAAAAACTTCATCGATACGATCGTCTACCGCACCGGCGATCAGATCGGCGCCTGGACCAGCACACTTCTTACCAGCCTGGCGCTCGGCCTGAGGCAAGTCTCCTTCTTCGCGGCGCCGCTTGCAGTTGTCTGGCTATTAGTGAGTTTGTGGTTGGGCAAGAAACAATCACAGGCAAGCAATCAGATCGAGCCTGCGGAGCAGCCGACAACATAAGTCCTCTAGAGTAAGCCGACCCCCCCGGGGCTTGCGCCCAGGCTTTATGCTGACGTCCGCTTCGCGGACTGGTTTCACGTTGGACTTTGGACTTTGGACTTTAGACTTTACGTTTTACTATTCCCCGCATGTCCACTCGTCGTGAATTTCTCGGCGGCGCACTCGCCACCAGCGCGGTCTTACTGGCCGCGCGCACGCGCTCGCTCGCTGCCCTGCCCGCAGATCGTCGCTTCGCACCAGTTAAAGTTTCCCGCGATCGTGTGATTCGCGAAGTTGTCGGACTGCGTCCGTATCGTTCCGAAGGTTTTGTCGTAGACGCAGAACGCGTTGGCGAAAAACTTCTGGTGCACAACTACGGACACGGCGGCGCTGGTATCACACTCTCGTGGGGCACTGCTTCGCTGGCTATGGATCTTACGCGCGACTTCCTGGCCGCGCGCGCGTCTCGCCCGCACCGGCGCGGACAAATTGTGAAGCCGCGCTTCGCCGTTCTCGGTTGCGGCGTCAACGGTCTTTCCACCGCGCGTCTTTTGCAACGTCACTTCGACGGCCAGGTCACAATCTATTCAAAAGATCTGCCGCCAGAAACTACTTCAAACATCGCCGGTGGTTTCTGGTCGCCTACATCCGCATACGATCGGCAAGCAATTACCGCCAGTTTCGCCGAGCAGTTTCGCAAAGCCTGCGTCATTTCGAATCGAGCCTTTCAGTTACTCGCCGGCACGGAGTATGGCGTGCGCTGGATTGAAACACTGGAACTCAACCGGAGCGAGGCGGCGGTGAATCGTGAGCTGCCGGGCGGCAATGACTTGTATCCCGAACAACAAATCCATCGCGATCCCGATCACTATTTCGGGTTCCCGTTTGCGCGACAATACAACACGATGCTGATCGAGCCTTCGATCTATCTCACGGCCTTGCTGCGCGATTTTTACGTCGCCGGCGGCAAACTGGTGGTGAAAGAATTTCGCGCGCGTGAAGAGGTGTTGCGTCTGCCCGAACAAGTGATCTTCAACTGCACGGGCCTCGGCGCGCGCGCATTGTTCAATGACGAGAAACTCGGCCCAGTGCGCGGACAGCTGGAAATTCTGCTGCCGCAACCGGAAATTGATTACTGCTATTTGAGCACCGGTTACATGTTCCCGCGTCGCGACGGAATAGTTTTAGGCGGCACGTTTGATCACGACGACTGGTCGCTGGCGCCGAACCCTGAACAGGCAAACTTCATCCTCGATTCCCACGCCGAGATCATGAAGGGACTGAAATAGTCTACAACTCCACCTTCTTGTTCTCGCCAAACTCTGGCTGCTTGCCTGTAATTAACGCTGAGACAAACTTTAATGCGTAACCAATCGTGCTCGAAGGACTGTCCCAGTATTCGGCCTTCTCCAAATTGACGCGCAACAACGCGACCTCCGGATCGTCTTTGCCTTTCGGAAACCACATCTTGAATTCCGGCTTCCACAATTCATCGATTTTGTTCCGATCTCTAACCAGCTGAGCGACTCCGGATACCGAGACGTAATGTTGGTTCCTGGGATCGGCAAAACTTACGTTCACTTTTGGCGTGCTGGCCACTTCACTCACTTTCAGTGACGAGGCTCCGGTAAAAAACCACAAATCTCCGTTCGGATCTATTTCGCCATTTACCGACATTGGGCGGCTGTGCAAGTCACCTTCTGCGTCAACTGTGGTCATCATGCAAAAATCGATGTCCTTAATGAGTTCGCGCAGTTTTTGCAGTTCGTCTGTTTGTGATTGTGTTGCAGACATTATCTCGTTCTCCCTCTGGTTCGTTCGAGAGTTTGTGAACACATAGCCTGCGCTCACGCCATCACAGATTTATGTCGTGACTGGGACGAATATCTGAAAACGAGATAGGACGGTACTGATTCAGTTTGGCAGGGTAAAAACTGAACCAGTACCAGGTCTGAAGAGAGGTTTGCGCCTAAGGCGCGGTAAAGCCCGTCAGTGGATTTCCGTAAAACGCATCAGTCTTCCACGCCAGCTTGTCCCACGTGCCATCTGAGTCGCCCAACACCTGCACCGGCACAATGATTCTGTTGTTACCGAGTTTGTTGTTCTTGGCGATGCCGTTGTCCACCAGTTTGCCGTCACTGTCGACGGCGAATTTGATCGAACGCGCGAGGTGACCTTTATAGATGATTTTGATTTCGTAGTCGCCCGGGTTTTCACTCATCATATAAAGTGGACCGAACATCGTTTTGTTTTCCTCGCCAGTCTCGTTCCAGGCTTTCACGTTGGGAAACTCGCACTTCCAACGGTACCAGATGAACTGTCCTGCCGGCGTAGTGTATTGGGTGGTGTTATCTTCGACTTCGGTCGTGCCGCAGCTTGCTTTGCCTACCTCATCGCCATCGGAAAACAACTTGCCCACTTCCTTGCCGTTATGAAACAGGTGCGGTTCAAAGGGAGCGTTGTATTCACCGCGCTGCCAAAAGGCGAAACGAAATCCCGGCCGCTTCCATTCCTGGATGTCGTCGCGTTCATAAAACACGTAGCCGATGGGCAGGTTCCAATCCTGGTCAACGTAGAAGACAAAGTGATTCACAAAATTGGGGCCGGTCTCGTTTGAGTGCACCTTAGCGACTTTCATCTTGCCGGTGAAGAGCGTCATGTCGCCGCCGGCCAGTTCATTACGCATTTTGATCGTGAAGTTCACCGGGCCCGTGTACAGGCTGCCTTTGTCTTCAGGAATACCATCGCGGCCACCGCATTCCGTTTCCCGCCAACGGCCAGCAACAGTTTCCTCTGTGGGGCAATCGAACTTCACCCACGTTCCCGCGCCAGTAGAAAACTCTGCATAGATCTGACTACCACTCGCGACCGGACCATTGACGCGCACTTTCAAGCGTGGCACCCAGCTAAAGGTTTTGAAATCGCCTTTGTAAGAACTAAGCGTAAACGCTGTGACTTGCACTGAATCTTTCGCTACCGTCGGTTGCTCCTGCGCCGCGCTGTTTGCTGTGGAGAATCCGAGGACTAGTGTAAAAGTCAGAACCGGGAGCGACAGTGAGCGAGCGAGGAATGTTCGCAATGGGTTTTGCAACAGCGAACTTGAAGAGTAGAGTTTTTTTATCAAAGCACACCTCCCTGAATCGAAGACTTTTGTTGGAAATAAACGGCAGAAGTTTACACCTGCTGGCAGGGTTAGTTAAGAGATTTGCTGCTTGAGGTGCGGGTCAGTTTCAGCGTTGAGCGGCTGCGCCTGTCTCTCAACGTAGTAACGCAAATCAGAACCGGGAACTGTAGCGACCGGCCAAACGCTCAACTCGTTCCTAGTGATCGAGACTTACGCGTATCATTTTTGCGTCGAGTCTTTGGCCGGTCGCTACAGCTCCCGGCAAAGAGTGTCAGTTAACTTACTGGGAGCGCGGGCGTCCCGCCCGCCGTCGCACATAAAAAACCTTTTCCGCTGCGCACGTATTTGCGGGCGGGGACGCCCGCGGTCCCAGTAAGTTGACTTGAGTCGTTCAGCGAAACGTGAATGCTAGCCAAGTTGCGCTGCGATTTTTTTCGCCGTTTGGGCAGGTGAGGTGGTCCTTCACCTTGGACAAGCAGGCGCTACTGAAGAAGTAAGCAATCTGCGGTTCCATATTTTCGTTTTCTTCTTTTACCTCTTCCCCCGTTCCCGTGTTGCCCTTTTATTTCCCCCGACCTAACATCGTTTGGTTAACTCCAGGCAAACGATGACTCTCCTCCTTCAGCAGAATGTCGCACAGTCGTTTCACTCGCCTTTCGTGCGGTTGATTCTTGCGGTGATCGCGCTGGGCCTGCTTTACATCCTCTGGCGCGAAGTTAGAAAAATCCCGGCAAAACTTTTCGCGTTAATGATCACAGCGTTCGTCGACATGGTCGGACTGCTGATGATCATTCCGTTGATGCCCTTCTATGTGAAGAGCCTCGGCGGCTCGGGCGTGAACGTGCTCGGACTTCACTTTGGTATTGGTAGCATCTCCGGATTTATCATCGCCGCATACACGGTCGCACAACTGCTGAGCGCGCCACTGTGGGGAAAGTTTTCCGATCGTGTGGGTCGCCGGCCTACTCTCTTGATCGCGCTAGCCGCGTCAGCCGGTGCGTATCTGATTTTCGGCTTTGCCCATTCTTTGATCCTTCTGTTTCTGTCGCGACTCGTGCAAGGCGCCGGCGGCGGAACTGTCGGCGTAATTCAGGCCTACGTAGCCGATTCCACGGAACCAAAAGACCGCGCCCGGGCTCTGGGCTGGCTGTCGGCTACGACAAATGCGGGCGTGGCGCTGGGGCCGGTGCTTGGTTCGCTCGCAATTGCGATCGGCAAACGCGATTTGATTCCCGGCCCGGGAACGCTTTACATGGGCCACGCCGCGCCGGGCATCATCGCTGCCGGACTCTGCCTGTTCAACATAGCCTTCGCCGCCAAATTTCTGACTGAGTCGCGCGACGTCGCTGAACATCATCAGGAGGGAACGCCCCGTCGTAGTTCGAGCGAAGCGATCTGGCACGTTATCTCCCACTCGCGCGAGCCGGCGTCACGTTTGATCTGGATCTATGCAATTTCGATGGGCGCCTTTCAGGGAAGTTTTTCAGTGCTGGCGCTTTTCCTGAATGCGCGTTTTCAAGTGACCGAACAAACCATCGGTTACTTTTTCATGTATGTCGGGTCCATCTCAGTCTTCACCCGCGTACTATTGCTTGGACGCATGGTTGATTGGTTAGGCGAAGCGAATCTGTCAAGACTTGGCCTGGTGCTGCTAGCCACCGGGGTTGTGGGAATGCCGCTCGCGCGTAATCTGCCCATGTTGGCGATAGCGGTTGCGCTGATTCCGCTGGGAACCGCCTTCACTTATCCCTGCGTGACGGCTTTGTTGTCACGGGTGATTAGTGCTAGAGAACGCGGACTCTACATGGGAATGCAACAGACGTATGGCGGCGTGGCTCGGGCGATTGCCCCATTGTTCTTTGGCTGGTCGTTCGATCGGCTTGGCGTCTCGTCGCCATACTTTTTCTCTTCCGCAATTATCTTTAGCACTGTGTTTCTGGGCTTTGGATTGGATCGCTATGCGCGGCCCAAACCGGTGGCGAGTGAGCAGTTGGCAGCGAGCAGTGAGCAGGACGGCCTGCCGACGATCCCACAAACTGAAAAGCTGGAAGTAGCCGCAGATTAACGCGGGTTCACGCGAATCAGCAAAGTGATAAAGACCAGGCTTTAGGAGCCACAACCACCTGGCTTTCTAATTCCCGTCCGCGTGAATCCGCGGCTGATTCCTCTTACTGCTTCGCTGTCTGCGCCCGCAGACGCGCTTCCTGCTCACGCGCTTCCGGAGTCAGCTCATCACCGAAGTCTTCCATTTCAAACACCGGACGGATTTCAATTTCAGAATCGCCGGAAAAAGTTTCGGGATCGTTCGGGATGCGCTTGACCCACTCAATCGCTTCATCCATCGACTTCACTTTCCACAGCCAGAAGCCCGCGATCAATTCTTTTGTTTCCGCAAACGGACCATCTATCACGGTTTTCTTTCCACCAGAAAATCTGACGCGTGCGCCTTTGGAACTTGGTTGCAGCCCTTCTCCGGCCGTCATAATCCCCGCCTTGACCAATTCCTCGTTGAAGTTTCCCATGTCGGTGAGCAGTTTTTCGCTCGGCATGACGCCCGCTTCTGATTCCTTGTTCGCTTTGATAATTACCATCACTCGCATTTTCGATTCTCCTTAGTCGTTTGTCTTACTCTCTAATTCCGTTCTCCCACCGGGAGAGATTTAGGGGAGCGGGACTCCGCCAAACCCCAGCCCAACCCTCCCGCGGAGGGCTTACTTTTTCACCGCGCTTGATTGCGCTTCTACTGTAACGTCGGGCGGGTCACGGCGAAATCGACAAATTGTTACTCTTTTTTTTTCGGAGCTTTTTTGCTGGCTTTTTTCCGCCGCTTTTAATGCCGGGCCCTTCGCGCCGGTTTAGTCGCTTGCCGGATGCGCAGCTCCTGGTAGCCCGTTTCACTATCCTTTTCCCTGGAAAACGTCAGCCCACTCGCGTCGCCAATGACGATCTCGGCCGTCGTGTAAACCAGACAGCCTTCAACCAAATGCCCGCCAACGGTCCTGCCCGTGCTGTCTGAAAGGGAAACGTGAAGATGCACACCGTCAGGCCCAAGGGTCCCGACCAGCGAAACTATTTCAAACTTGCCATCGAGATTTGCTGGAGTTTGCTGATCAGCGAAACGAATTGCGGCGTGGCGCAAACTTCCGACTGTGGTGATGATGAACCCCGCACGAATGTGGTTGTCTCTCGCAAAAGTTTCGAGTTCCTTGCGAAGATCTTGACCGGGCTTTAAACGCACGGCGAACACTCGTATCGATTTTGTTTCTCCGACACCGGCTTGCGCTCGGCCCGCCGTGGGCCAAAGTGAAACCAATGCAAACATTGTTAAGGCAAGCAGAATGGTTTTTGGAGTGGCGTGCTTCATAATCCTCTTTCGGCGGTGCTGGCGAGACTTCAACAGCGTTGACTTCATCCTACAAAACAATCCAACCGAAAGCGATGCTCTTCCGTCCGCAAACAGTCAGGTTGGGTGCCCTACTTTTACCCCAGGCCCGCAAGCTCACTTACTGGGACCGCGGGCGTCCCTGCCCGCAGCTGAGCGCGCAGCGCGAAAGTTTTTGGGCCACGCTTGGATTTGACGCGCAGCTGAGCGGCGATATTCGAATGCGGGCGGGACGCTCGCGATTCCAGTAAGTAAGGTCGCGCGGTTCTTCCACGAGAATGGCTTCCAGCGCTTTGAAATCGCAGTGCCAAATGAATTCACGCATTGAGTTTTTTGCCAACTCCTGCTAAACAGAACTGCTCAAATTGGTCACCTGCAAATGATCGTTCACCTGGTTGACGGCACATACGAACTTTTCCGCCACTTCTACGGACTGCGGCGCTTCCATAAAACGGATCCACCCTTGGGCGCCGTCGGCGGCGTGCTCGGCACCGTTACGAAACTGATCGAAGACGGCGCGACTCACGTCGGGGTCGCAACCGATCACGTGATCGAATCGTTTCGCAACTCACTCTGGCGCGGCTACAAAACCGGCGCCGGCATTGAGCGCGTACTGCGGGCGCAGTTTGAGCCTTTGGAGGAAGCGCTGGCTGCGATGGGCGTCGCAGTTTGGCCCATGGTTGAATTGGAAGCCGACGATGCCCTCGCCTCCGCTGCGGATCTGGCCGCGAAAAATAAACGCGTTGAGAAAATCTGTATCTGGACGCCCGACAAAGACCTCGCGCAGTGTGTAGTTGACGATCGCATTGTGCAGATTGATGGCCGACGCGGGATAATTCGCAATGCTGACGCGGTAAAGGCGAAGTTCGGCGTCGTGCCTGCTTTCATTCCCGATTACCTGGCGCTGGTGGGCGATGTCGCTGACGGTTACCCGGGCATTCCGGGCTTTGGAGCGCGCACTGCCGCTTCGTTCATCGACCGGTACGGGCCGATCGAAAAATTTCCGCAAGATAGTTTGAAAGATGGTCGCGAGCTGGCGTTACTCTTCAAGAAACTTGCAACTCTGCGAACCGATGCGCCGCTTTTCAAGAAAGTCGACGAGCTACGCTGGCGCGGTGCAACGTCTGACTTCGCTGCGGTCTCGAAAAAAATCGGGAGTGAACGGCTGGCGACGCGGGTAAAAAAACTGGAGAAACAGCTTTCAGATTAGCCGGCGCTCACTTAAGTAGTTGTTCTCGTTTGTGATACAAATTATCTTTTAAACCCACCGCTGAACATACAGATCCGATTAGGTTTGACTGCGCCCGAGTTTACGGCGTCGAAGATGGAGGAAAACAAGTGAAGGCTATATTCAGATCCGCAGCGCCCTACGCCGAGGATGCCTTGAATCTGCCAGTCGACAGCGTCGATGCCGCTCTGCCTTACTACGAAAAGACGTTCGGGTTTCGCGTAATCGCGCGCCAGGATCTGCCGCATCGTAAGGCGATACTGGAAAGAGACGACGTGAAAATTGGCCTGGCCGAAAATGGCGGGGACCCTTCTCAAGAGGGATGTTTGTTTGAAGTCGAAAACCTCGAGGCCGCATTTGAAGAAATCAAAGGCAAGCCGGCCGCCGAACTACAGTATGAGGAAAGCGAACTTCGTGGTCACACCTACCGCGTCTTCTTTGAGGTAGCTCCGGACGGACTCTGCTACATGATTGCCGAGCGAAAGAACTGACTGCCTCGACAGACTCTCACAACAGAAACTGGTGAGTCGATTGAGACCTGCTAACGTCTCTCCGATATTTCATTTCCCGGCCAACACTCAGGAATTAGTAATGCGAGAACTATTAGAAAACGCTGCGCAGCGCGCGATCTCCTATCTTGAGTCGCTGCCTGAGCGACGCGTTTCACCTTCTACGAAAGCGGTTGCGGATCTGGCGTCATTGAATGAGCCCTTACCCGACGAGCCAACCGCGCCGGACGAAGTGATTCGCCTGCTCGACGAAGTGTGTTCGCCGGCCACGATGGCCATGGCTGGTCCACGATTCTTTGGGTTCGTACTGGGCGGAGCACTTCCGGCAACGGTTGCCGCCAACTGGTTGGCTGGCGCCTGGGACCAGAACAGCGGTCTGTTTACGCCGACGCCCGGCACTGCGCAACTCGAACAAGTCTCGTTGAACTGGCTGCTTGATCTTTTCAAGCTGCCGCCAGATTCGGGCGGCGCGTTTGTTACCGGCGCGACCATGGCAAATTTCACAGCGCTCGCTGCGGCCCGCCACTCGGTCCTCAAACAAGCTGGCTGGAACGTCGAAGCTGACGGACTCTTCGGCGCGCCACAAATCACTGTCGTAGTTGGCGACGAAGCCCACCCGACTCTATTCAAGTCACTTGGCCTACTCGGACTCGGACGAAATCGAGTGGTGAAAGTACACGTCGATTCGCAAGGTCGCATGCGCGCAGACGCGCTGCCCACCATATCCGGGCCAACGATTGTTTGCGTGCAAGCTGGGAACGTGAATACCGGTGCCTTCGATCCCTTCACAGAAATTTGTGCTCGAGCACACGCAGCCGGGGCCTGGGTGCACGTCGATGCGGCTTTCGGTTTATGGGCGACTACGGTGGCGTCGCGAGCGGCGCTGGCACAAGGTATGACAGACGCAGATTCATGGGCCACCGATTTTCATAAGTGGCTTAACGTCCCATACGACAGCGGCATTGCCATCGTGCGCGAGGCCGACTCGTTGCGTAGCGCCATGGCGATCACCGCCGACTATCTGCCGACGAGTGAATTCCGTAACCCATCCGACTTCACGCCCGAACTGTCGCGCCGCGCGCGTGGGGTGGAAGTTTGGGCGGCGCTACGTTCGCTGGGACGACGCGGTGTTGCTGATCTCGTTGAGCAGAACTGCCGGCAGGCGACGCGGTTTGCGAATGGACTGCGCGCCGCCGGATTCGAAGTGCTGAACGAAGTGGTTCTAAATCAGGTGCTGGTGAAATTTGGGGACGCGGAGACTACGAACCGCGTAATCGCCGAGATTCAAAACGACGGGACCAGCTGGTGCGGTGGCACAATTTGGCAGGGACAAACTGCCATGCGTATCAGTGTTTCTTCGTGGAAAACTACTGACGCGGATGTCGAGCGCAGCCTGGAAGCAATGATTCGAATCGCCCTTGCAAATCAGTGAAGAGATAGCGCCAGGACAAAATCAGAACGGCGAAATAATTGACACGTCAAAGCTCGCCAGCGTATCTTGCCTTTCGCTTCTTTGAAACAAATCTTCCCGTTCATAATGACAAACTGCTCACACTAATTACGAGTTCCAAATTCACCTTGGAGGTAGAGTGCAAATGCTCACCGATGACGAACTTCGACAAATAATGCCTAACTGCCCGGCCGCCCGACGCGCCGACTATCTGCCCTTCATTCAACAGGCGATGCAGGAGTTTGACATCACTTCCTATTTGCGTGAGACAGCTTTTCTGGCGCAGCTGGCCCATGAATCGGGCGAACTCCGTTACATGGAGGAGATTGCCTCAGGCGCCGCGTATGAGGGCAGAAAAGATCTCGGCAACACGCAGCCGGGAGATGGCAAACGTTACAAAGGTCGCGGCCCAATTCAACTGACGGGACGCGCAAACTATACGAAGTATGGCCAACTGCTCGGACTCGATCTCGTCAACAACCCAACCGTTGCGGCGACCAAAGAAGTTGGTTTTCGCATCGCGGGTGAGTTTTGGAAGTTGAATGGTCTTAACGAACTCGCCGATCAGCAAAACTTTAAAGCGATCACGAAACGCATCAATGGTGGTTACAACGGACTCGATGACCGCACGATGTATTACAAACGCGCCAAGCGCGTAATGAGCGTCGACGATCCAAACCCTGCCGCCGATGCAGACGATGATGATCCGGCAACTTTACCGATGACTGCGGCTCCACTTGCGAGCGGCGCACCTGCGTACCCGGGAACGTTACGCCAGGGAAACGTCAACGCGAATGTGAAAGCCGTGCAACAGCGACTGACCGAGCTTGGATATTCGCTGACAGTCGATGGCAATTTTGGGCGTAACACCGCGAAGGCAGTTGTCACTTTTCAAAAGAAGTGCAACCTGAGTTCAGACGGAATTGTTGGACCAAACACATGGAAGGCGTTGTTCTCAGGTTGACAGAGCAACCATATGAAACAATGGCAGAACTAAAAACAAAAGAAACATCAGCGAGCGTCGCCGCTTTTCTCAAGAAGGTTGACAAAGCGCGGCGAGAGGATTGTCAAACAATCGTCGACATCATGCGGGATGTCACCAAAGAAGAGCCGAAGATGTGGGGCAGCAGTATCGTCGGCTTCGGTCGCTACCACTACAAATACGCGAGCGGTCGCGAAGGTGATTGGCCAATCGTCGGCTTCTCCCCGCGGAAGGACGCTCTCACGGTCTACCTCATGGGAGGATTTCAGGCATTTTCGGAATTACTGGAGAAGTTTGGTAAGTACAAGGCTAGCAAAGGCAGCTGCCTGTATATCAAGAAACTAGCGGACGTCGATCTCGCTATCTTGCGTAAGTTGGTAGCTAAATCATGCAAGCAAATGGCGACGCATCGAATCAAATAACTTCAACGCCCGTAACCTGCGGAGTCTGCAAGGAATCGGCCGCGGATTAACGCGGACGCACGCGAATCAGCAAGAGTCGAGAACTTACCGCGAAGGGTTTTAGAAATCCCCTCTGCCTCTGCCAGTTTTGATCTGCGTGTATCTGCCTTAATCCGCGGCCAATTTTCTTTTAGCTATCCTTGAAACTGACGGCTTTGGTCTGTCGTCAACCCTTAGCACGGTCCCCGGGTTACATTGCCACCGTCGCAGAACGCCGGCTTCACAATGAGCCAGGTAACGACTGCACCCGCCGCCACGGCGCCGATGATGATCAAAGACTTGGTCGAGAATGCGCCACTCGATTTTTTCACCGAAGTTGTGTCGGCATAAGAAATGGTTTTGTTGGTACCGCTGTTCTTGTCAAACATCGTAAACGAATCTTGATTTGAATCGGTAATGTACCCACGCAGCTGCGAGTTATCGCGCAGTTTCA
Organism: Pyrinomonadaceae bacterium; assembly: GCA_035472495.1. Taxonomy (GTDB): domain Bacteria; phylum Acidobacteriota; class Blastocatellia; order Pyrinomonadales; family Pyrinomonadaceae; genus PSRF01. The sequence goes on from DATIPD010000020.1 coordinate 152,826, forward strand.
CTTCTACTTTTGCGTTGGTGCCAGTGCCCATCTTCTGGACTTTGGCTCTGATCTTTTCAGTTGCCTGATCGCCGGACGTTTGCGCCCCAGCCCGTTGAATTCCAAATGCTGACAACAGAACGATACTCGCCAGCATCACTGCAGAAAATCTCTTAAGCATCTAACTCTCCCTTTTGTAATCAAAAATTGAACGATTTGGTTTTCTGGTCAGGCGTTAGCAGGGTCCGTGTGTGTGCGGACTGCCATCGCACAGCACCGGTTTAACGGCGAACCAGGTGATGACGGCGCCAGCGGCAACGGCGCCGATGATGATCAGCGACTTGGTAGAAAACGCGCCGCTCGATTTTTTCACTTGAGTCGCATCGGCGTAAGAAACGGTTTTGTTGGCGCCGCTGTTCTTGTCAAACATCGTAAATGAATCTTGATTGGAATCGGTGATGTACCCGCGCATCTGCGAGTTGTCGCGCAGTTTCACTTCTACTTTCGCGTTGGTTCCAGTACCCAGCTTCTGTACTTTTGCTTTAATCTTTTCAGTTGCTTGATCGCTGGACGTTTGTGCACCAGCCTGTTGAATTCCAAATGCTGACAAAAGAACAACACCGGCCAGCATCACTGCAGAAAATCTCTTAAACATCTAACTCTCCCTCGTGTAATCAAAAATGCGGACGGTTCCGCTTTGGCAATACTTATTCCCCGCACGCGCCACAGGGCAAACCGTGCAAAGGAACGAACAAAGATGAGGTTTTTCAGATGGAAGTTGCTCGGTGGGCTGATCTTAATGTGTCGACTGCCGGAATTTTCCTGCGTCAATTAATGAAAACTGATCGATAATGCGCAGCGCTTGATCCAATTCGCTTTTCAGGAGTTCCCCAATGCCCCAGAGACTCGGGAAGGCGCTCGGCTACGCAGCGTTGATTTGGCTTGTCGGTTTCGCGTGGGGAACAGTGGTCTTCATCACGCCGGCGCTGAAGAGCGTTCCTTCAATTCCCTACGTTTCACGGTTTCCCGCGATCAGTTTTCCGGTGTTGCTGATCAGTTTTCCGGTGTTGCTGATCTGGATTCCAGTTGCATATCTGCTGGCGCGCAGCTACTTGAAAACAACGGGTGAACCCGGCAGTGAGGGACTGCGCCTGGGGGTCACCTTCGCAGTCGTGAACCTGCTTCTTGATCTGCTGGTTCTCGTGCTGCTCTTCAAGAATGGCTTCGTCTATTTCGCGTCGCTGACGGTCTGGCTTGCTTACCTAATCCTGATCATAGTTCCCTGGCGCACTGGTAGCTCGAGGGCTTAATGTCTCAATCGCCTCGCAAGAAACGAGTCATTGTTTTTTCGCTCCTGTTTCTCGCTTTTCTTTTTCGTCTATTCTTCGGTCTGTGTTCTGAGTTCTGGACTGACGATCCCAAACAGCTTTACCTCATCGGCCTGAAGTTTTATGCGACCGGCTCGTGGCCATATTTTGGCCCTGACGTCACTTCCACTATTCAAATACCTGGCGCGTTGCAGGGACTCGTAATCGGCTTGCCGTTTTATTTGCTTCCGATTCCGGAAGCGCCTTACCTACTTCTCAACTTATTAACGTTTTCGAGTCTGTGCTTTTTTGCGTGGTACTGCTGTCAGCGTCTGCCGGAATTGCCCAAGTGGTTCGTCTGGATCTGGTTCCTCACCGCGCCCTGGACGCTCAACGTCTCCACGTACATCTTCAACCCTTCATACGTTTTGCCCGGGGCAATTTTATTTTTCGTGGCGGCGCTTGAAACTTATCCGTCACTCAGTAAGGGTCTCATCGCGCGTCGTTGGGCAAACTTCATGATGGGAATCTCGCTGTTCTGGATCATGCAGTTTCACCTCTCGTGGGTGGTGCTCGTACCTTACGTTCTTCTTTCCTTCTACTTTCAACTGAAGCAACACGGCCGTCACGCTTTTGGATCGTTGTTATGGTTTGCAGTCGGTGCATTTATCACCGGAAGTTTTCTTGTTCCCACCTTCATCAAGTTTGGGTTGGCGGCAGGGTTGGGTGGGACAAACGACTCGGTTGCATTCAACTCGGCAAATCTGCTGCGTCATTTGAACATCGTCGAGGGAGTGTTGGGACGCTTCCTGTCTTTCGCGAGTTTTGAGTTACCGCGGTTTATAGGCGACAACACCGCGACACGATTGGCGTTTTTGAAGAGCAACTGGTGGCTCATTCCGCTGTTCACCTTGCTAACAATCGCAGGAATTCTCCAATGCGTATTGATGCTTGTCTTTTGGTTTAGGAAACGTCATCCGCAGCAGGATTGGAAAAGCATCAAGTACTTCACGCTGGCAACAATAATTCTGCTTTACCTGTGTTTTCTCTTTTCCATAAAGGCGCCGGTCTCGCACACTTTTTATCTGACTTTGCCGGTGGCGATGTTGTACAGCCTTTACTGCTGGAGCCCGTTTTTGAGTAAACCAAAGTGGCGCAAGTTCGCCGCGGTGCTGCTCGCCTGCGGCGTTGTTTTTCACGCCGGCCTGGCTATTAGTAATCTGCGAAGGGTTTCGCTTTATGTTGACCGGAGCAAAGCTTCAGAAGCGATCAAAACGAAGGACTATCAAAAACTAGGTGAACGTCGCAGCGGCGCCAGGTATTAGTTTGCGCGGGTGACCCATTTGAAAGTCTCTGTGCCACCTCGGTGTTCTCTGTGTCTCAGTGGTGGATGTTTACCTAAGTTTTTGCACCACTCAGGCACTGAGGACTCAGAGGCTGGCACAAAGAAAACCTGAGATTAGTGGAACCAACATTTGCGGAGTTAGAGAAAGGAAAAAGATGACCATTCAGTTTAGCCGCGCCCTCGCGCTTGCCGGCGGAATCCTGGCGCCGTTGGGAGAAACAATCCGGCGCTGGAGCACCTGGCGAGAGTCGCCCGCAAATTTGTTTGACGACTACATCATGGGTGCGTTTCTGCTCTACGGATTTTGGCGAACGGGCAAAAGCTTGCGCGACGGGCAACGAGTACTGGCGGCGGCGTGGGGATTGGCGTGCGGGTTTGGCTACTACAGTTTCTTCGGACAACTAAACAGCATGCGTCTGGGTGTAGTGGATCCGGCGCCAGTTTCTTCCGGTTGGGTGCTGTTGATTAAGGGTGTCGCGGTAACACTGGCGGCCGTCGCGCTGGTATTGAGCTTGCGACGTTTGCCTGAAAATATTGAGCCCTGATCAAGCTGGTTAGTTCAAATCACCGAAAGATGCTGGACTTGTTTGGCGCCAATGACTTGCCCGCGGTAATCGATTACCTGCTCGACGCCCTTGGGTAAACTTGCCCGAGCCGGAGTCGACTTTGCAGCATTTGCCTCTAATACACCGCACCTCGTCTTTAATGAAGCTCGGGCCCGGTCTCCCGTGCCATTGATCAGTATCGTTGTAGAATCGCGCACCGAAGCGGAACGGCGAGGACTGAAAAAGGTAGGTTTGTTCGGCACGCGCTTCACCATGCAAGCGACCTTTTACCAGGACGTGTTTTCACGATTGGGAATCGACGTGATCGCATCGAACCAAAACGAGCAAGACTATATTCACGAGCACTACATGAACGAACTCGTCAACGGCATCTACCTACCGGAGACGAGATCCCGATTATTCGAAATTGTGGAGCAGTTAAAAGAACGCTCGTAGATCGACGGACTGATTTTGGGAGGCACAGAGCTGCAGCTCCTCCTGCGCACGGAAGCACATCAGGGCGTTCTCTTCCTAGACACGACTAAAATCCACGTGCGCCGAATTGTGGCGGAGTTAGCTACTTAACGTTTTCATTATTGGAATACTTGGGTCAGGAGGGATATAAGATTCTTGAGTCGCGTGGGATAACTAAGACAGCACACCCTCTCTTCTTAATACTCTTTGGAGTTCGTAGAAAGTGTCTTCGATTCTGTCTCCACTGAATCCTATGTACTGTAATCCTGCAACATTAGTGAAATCTTCTAGACCCTCTTGTCTAATCACAACGGCTCTCCTAAATCCCAGCCTACCTTGGAACAGCCCAGCTTCGTGAATGACGTTTTGACGCGCCCTTTTCGTACCTGCGGAGGTTTCATCTTCGGCAGTTAATACAACAATCGCAAACGTAGCTCGATCAAGCATCGCTTCAAGAATCGGTATGATTGATTCACCCACATGGGATTCTGATTCATACGTAATCGTATCCAAATCAAGATCTTCTTGAAGAAAAATTTTCAATCTTGCCCAAAGCTTACTCCTACCATGTCCAATGAAGACGCAACCCTTCACGAATCGCTCAGAAGGTCGAGAATTTTTAGAAATCGAGGGTTGCAGCGGAGGACTCGCGGGGTCTTCGGGCCAGTAATCCCGAATCTCTTCAAGCATTGACTCTAATAAGACCCGGGCCGTTAGGTATCCACCTCGTACATCTTTCGAAAAATCAATCTTATTAAACTCCTCGATATGACGCGAATTATCACCAAACACATGACTGATAGATAATCGTGTGCTTCGTTCCCAGCCCACGAAATTCGGCGACAAATACATGCTACTACTGGAATACACTTCACCGGTCTTGGTAATTGACTTCTCTAGCAAGCTGACAGCTTTCTCTTTTCTGATGGGCATGAGGTTTCAACAGAACTGGAGCAATGAGTATTCCGCCAACGCATGATATCGCGTAAAGGACCATTCCGCGCGCCATCGAGTTGATCTCATGGCTTTGGCGAAGGTGTCGGCATTGGCGGCGGTGGTGGTGGCGCTTTGAATTTCGTTTCGTCCACGGGCACGTTGAGTTTGATCTCGGTGAGTGTACGTGTCGAGTTGAAAAACGAATCAATGGACGTAACTGTGGTTACGAACGGCAGCTTCAGGCCGTCGACACTTCGGTAATCTGAAAAATCAACTTGTTCGGGAATCACTCCAACCATGGTCGGCGTTGAACTAACGCGACGCACCAGCAGTCCAGACTGCACGTCGAAGTAAAGCCGTTCGCCCTTCCCGTCTACGCCAAGTCCGCGCAAAACATAAACGTCCTTCCCGTCAAGCTTCTCCTTGCCGCCATAGCTGATGCGTGTGAACTGACCCTGGAGTTTTAAGTCCTTGTAGAGATCGGTATACCGCCTCAAGTTGAAGAGCGCCTGATTGTGGAGTTCGTGAAATCCACCCTGGGTCAACTCCCAGCCCATCTGGCCATCGAATCCTCTTTGAATAACTCCCATCTTGGGCGTGTTAAGAACCATGTAGAGTTTGTCAGGCGCCGTCTGGTAAGCCTCGTAGCTCCAGGTCGCGCCGTTGGAGACGAGTAGCGAGCCCTTCATCGTGCGCGTCTTTATTTTCTCGATGGCGGCGCTGCCTCCCAACGCCTCAACATACTTAGCAAGAATCTGATCGGCGGTCGGCGGCGTTTCTTTCGTCGCAGTGGTTGCTAGTTCAGTCTCAGCAAATGGAGTTGGCATCGCAATCGGCAAATTCGGGACCCGCGCCGGATGCTCGCTACCACGATGGCAGGTAAAACAGCCGACAGCGGGATTGCCTTTGAAACTTGCCTTGTTCAGACCCTGCACCATCTTGATCATTTCGCGCGCGCTGCCCTTTTCGGGTTTGTCGTCAGAAACGAAATCCCACTTGCCGTCTTTGTTGACGTGACAGAAAGTGCACTTCACTCCCAGCGAAGAGCCCATGTAGTTCATCACGGGAATGAGTTGCGACGCGGGCAAGCCATTGAGCACCTGAATATTTTTCTGTACTTGTTCCACCGTCTTTTCGGCCGGCGCTGCTTGCGGTGCCGCGCCTTGAGCAGGGCCCTGGGCGAGGCCGCGTTCAACTGATGAGACAACGCTCACGCCAGCGACGAACAACAGCACCGCGAAAAAAACGAGCAGACGACTTCGAGTTAAGTGGGCGACGATTTGATGGCTCATGAATCTTCCTCAGGATGATGAATGACAAGTTTTAGAAACGATGTGCACGGCGGCGGGCGGGGACGCCCGCAGTCCCAGTAAGCAGCTCGCGTGATCCTTTTGCGAACGGATCACACCGCGAAGAGCTAAAAGTGTCTGGGAAAACCGTTTACCAAAGACAGAAAACGAAAGCTATAGCGACTCGGGCTTTATGGTCGCACTCTTGTTCCGGGCGCTCGTCGATGCGTGCGGCTTCTGCGGAACCAGTGCTTCAAGCGTTCTATAGATCTGTAAATAAATTTGCGTCTCGCGGGGAATGAGCGTCTTCCAGGAAGTGCCGCCCCGTCGCAAGTACGTCGGCAGCTTGGCCGCATTTGAATTGTAACCAGCAGCTAACAGTTCCGTCTGCGTCGCTTGTTTTGCATTCAGCGCATACTGCACATCTTCGTTGCCGCTCAGATCGGCCCAGGTGTCCTGCATGTACAACAACATCGCCTGCAGCGCATTGGAATGGTTGCGCATTCCCGTCACGAAGTCCGGAATCAGTCCTACGCCCGGGTGACGCTGTCTCACCAGGTTGTAAGCCCAGGGAATCATTTGCACCATCCCGCCCGCGCCGGCGGAACTCACGGAGTAGCGATAAGTGTCAGGCTCATTCAACGCGAACAAAGAATAAATCTCGTCAAACAACGCCAGCCGATTTTCCAAACGGAAACGATCATGATCGACGTGCTCAACCAAACAAAGCCGTTCAGCGACGTCAACGATCTGCGGCGACACAAACGTTCCCTTGTCCTTCAAGCGCGATACCGCCAGATCAAGCATGCGCCGGATGTAAGCGCGGCCTGAACGTGATAAGTCAGGTGACAACAACGCCGGATGCGCCGACGTGTAGTACGCCATTTCGCGAAACACACCGCGCTTCTCGATCGGGAACTCAACTACCAACGGCACTAAAGAGCGACCCTGACTGTCGAAGACTGCAACAGCGGTGTTAACCCCATTCGCGCGCAGTACCCGGACGTTCAAGGTGCTGCCCAAGGAACTTGGCGCGGTAAACTCCGAACCCTTAGTCAGAAAAGTTTCTTTGAAAACGGTTAGCAGATGAATCCGCGACGTGTTGCGATCGAGAACCGCGAGCGTAACCATATCGATGGCGGGCGAAGTTTTAGCAGTTTGCACCGGTCGCGATTTCAGCATGCGTTCGGCTTCGGCAATTCGCGACTGAATCTGTGGCGGCGTCAGGATACGAGCATTCGCGTCAAACGCTTCGCCGTGACGTTCAGTTGCAGCTGGTCCTGCCGCTTCCGGTCGTGTCTCAGGTTTTGTTCCCACAACCACGCCCTGGGGCGTTGTCAGTTGCGGATCGCCAAACGCAGGCTCCGATTGAGGAACCGCAGGCGTTGGAGTTTTTGTTTGGGTTGTCTGTGCCTGGGCACTAGCCACTGAGATGGCAATGATAGACAAAAATGCTGCGAGGATATTTCTTTTCATAGGCAATTCCGGCTCACTAACTACCACTTGCCGGGGGTGACAAGAGGGCTTTTAGATTCGCCGATGCCGCCAACGGTTGTCAATAAGTATTTGGGCTTAGTCTCACGAGCTCCGCTCAAAGAAAACCGCCCCGAAAGGTCAACCTTTCGGGGCGAGTTATGACGACGATGGCGGCGCGCTAGCGACTAGCTTGAGACCCGTTCAACCTGAGGTCCTGATCGGCGCCTGAGAACGTGAAGCCTATCAGCTGCCTATCACTGCCCGTGCCGATTGAAAGCAACGAAAACTGTTCTGCTTTCTTGCCGCGCTTTTCTGCAGTCACCGCCGCAGTGGCAATCACCTTCTTATCTTTGATGATCGATAGCTCACCGGTCTGCTCATCAAACTTCACATCGTAGGTGCCCTTGCGGACGAGCGTTCCGTTAACCTTGATGTCGGTTGGAAATTCGATGCTTTCCTTTTTCGACTTTGCGAAGATTGTGCTACTCGCTAGTAAAGCTACGAGCAGAACGACTGTAATACGACTAACTGAAGATCTCATTTTGGGACTCCTTGTCATTTGCACAGAACCACTCCTAGGGGAGTTTTACAGTACAACGAAGGAGCACCACCGAAGTTCCAAAACAAATTTAAGTTTCGAGTTTCGACTCTAAACTCCAAAACTTTGCACGCGCGTCCGAAATTTCTCTTCGTTATTCCCAAACTTGGAACTTGAAACTTGAAACTATTCCATCCAGTCGCGCGTAACGTCGCACCACAAAGCGAGTCCGCGCCACTCTTTAAAACGTGAGTAGTAGCGCGCGATCTTTTTGTCCGACGCTTTGCGTCCGTTGTTTCGGATGGAAAAAAATTTAGCGCGCGTCCATGAGTCCAACGCCAGGCCATCGTAGCGTCCCAGCAACTTCAGAACGTTCTCGGCAGCATACGGCCCCACGCCTTTCACGCCTCTCATTTCTTTCACCAGATCGATTGTTGCCAGTGGACTTTTGAACCAACTTTCGACGTTGAGCGAGCCTGAGGCAACTCGATCAGCCAGTTCTTTCAAGTACTCAGAGCGGTAGCCGGCCCGTACTTCGTTTACGTAAAACTTCACCGGCATCAGCGCCATTGCTTCCGGGGTGGGAAAAGTTCGGCGGCCGTCGCTCGCTTCCCGGCCAAGATTTTCAACCAATCCGGTGACCATTTTTTCCGTCAAGGCCCACGAACAATTCGTGGTGCAGATCATTTTCACCAGGTCCTCAAACACGGTCGGCGAACGCAGCAGACGGCCAGCCCCTTGCTGCGGAATCCAACTGAAATCGTTGTCGCCCGCCACGAGCGTATAAAAATCTTCGATGTTGTCGTCGAGCCTGAGCATGTGACGCACATCATCGATCACTCGCTTCGCGACGGTTTTATTAAGCTGGCGCGCGGCACTAACCACTAACGCGCCTTTCCGGCCACGGATATTGATGGTTAACGGCTTAGCGTTTCGCAGATCGAGAGTTCGCGTGAGCGCCCAGTTTTCGCGGTCAAGGCTGAAAGGAAGCAGTCCGTACCACCCGTGACTAATGACCGTTCGTTTGAAGCTGAACTCGCGCAGAGTACGAATAATAAGTTCCATGTGATTCTAAAATTCGGAATTGGGAAAGTAGATTTTGGGGACTTAAGAATAAGCTTATGTTGACTCTGCAGGTATGCGCAAACTGCTGCCACTTGGTGACATTTTTTGCTCTTGTATGCTTCGGGTGCAGTCAAGCTGAAACTTGACAGGCAGTGAACGCGAAGCCTAGACTAGCTCCACTTGAAAACAGAATATGGAAGGCTGTACTGGCCGTCTCCTAACACTCGGAGAAGAGGCCAGCGTAGAGTCAACAACAGACTCTCTACAGTGACTACGGTGAACGTAAGCACCGCTTCCGGCGATAATTGAATTCGGAGCTTTCCGGTTCTCGCCCCACTGGGCCATACAATCAACCTCGTGGGGCGTTGTCGTGTCTGGGGCTAAGTGGCAACCAAACAACAACCACGGAATTTTCCATATATCATCTTCATTTCTCATTTGGTCATTAGCGATTCTGCAACCGACTGCATTAGTTCAATGGACTTCACGGCTGTCAGTGGAAGACCCGGTCGACTGCAGCTCATGGAAGGTTAATAAGCAAATGAGAAATGAAAATGATATACGGAAAATTCCGTTCCTGCTTCTGTCACTTCACATAGATTGGATTCGAGATGATCCACGGTTGATCTTTGACCGGTCCCGGAAGCTGCGGCAAGTAAACCTCAACACGATAGACACCCCTCTCCTTCACCGTGTATTCCTTTGATTTCAGTCCGGAATCACCTGCAACGATCGTCCCGTCTTTGAGCAACACAAAACGCGCGGAAACTGGTGAAGTCGCTTTGAGTTTCACTTCGCCCGAAAGCTTGATGTCGTCGCCCTGCAGTTTCGACTCGACGCCGTTCGTGGCCGTGTAACTGAATCCAGTAGTGTCGCCAAAAAGATCAAAACCCACGAAGCAGTGCCCGGCGCCCAACGCTTCCAAAAGACTTTCCTGCCTGAGGACTACGCCACTCGGCAAAAGAACGTGAACGCGCACCAGCCGAAAACTTCTTTCATAAGGGTCGAGTTTCAGTCCAACCAACGTTTTACCGGAATCGTCATTAAGACTGAGGCCTACGTTGGAATGCGCGTCATTGCCAGATACGGCTACGAGTTTTCTTTTCACTGAGGCGATCGCGTGATCCCACTTGTCCAGGTTTGCCGTGGGCCGCTGGTAGAAATTTGCAAACAGGAGATCCGGATACGAACGGTAGGACCAGAGCGCGTCGAAAAACATCACGACGGGATTAATCTGACGCGCGTTGGTGTAGACATTATAAACCTCGACGCCGTCGTAGAAGGTCGTGTCCCAACCGCGAAACTCCTGCGGATAGGCGACAAACGTCAGGCCGTCCTTGCCTCTTCCTGCCAACAGTGTCTTCCCGATCTGATTACTGGGATAACCGGCGTTCGCGCTGTCTGTAATGATTTGATCTGACGGCGCGAGAGTGGGAACCAACAAGACGCGATCTGCGTTCGGCTGCGCCAACTCGTTACCGTTAACGAACAAGACGCCTTCGTGAATCCCCTTCAACGTCATCTCGCCGGTGTTCACATGAGCCGACTCGTGTTCTGTCATCACCACAAAACTAAGTTTATCGGCTTTGGCAGCCATGATGATCTCGTCGAAGTTGCCCGCGCTATGGCCGCCCAGAAATGAGTGCACGTGCATCACACCCACGAACTCGTTGTAACCGTGGTTATCCAGACTGGCGTCACGCTGAGCATTCAGTTGCTGGATTGCGTTCTGAAGTCGACCTAACCGGTAACGGCGGTAAGCAAACGGGATTTGTGAGACGAGAAGCAGGACGAGAAGGATGAGAAAGAGTTTCTTCCAGCGTTTCACTTTTTTGTTCACGGAACAGTTACTTTTTCGCAGGCTTTGATGGCTTCGATCGAGGAGATTTTTTCGTTAATTTGGCAAGCTCAGCGTCAAACCATTCGATCCAATCCTGCGACGGCAGCAGGCGGCCCGACTTCTTCAGGTGCGTCAGGATTTTGCGACCGCGCAATAAGTAATCACGGCGCATCTTCTCGTCCTGCCCGTACGACAAGGTTCCGAGCCTCGCACAAGAAACGGCTAGATCCGTCTGCCACTGGGTGTTGGCCGCATCCCGCGCGGCCAGCACTTCACGAATCTCAAGCGCCTTGCGATACGCCGCCAGCGCCCCGGCTCCATCGTCCTGTGCCACCAACACGCCGCCAATTCGTTCGTGGCTGACGGAAAGGTCGCGCTGCCACTCAGTGTTGGCCGCATCCCGCGCGGCCAGCACTTCACGAATCTCAAGCGCCTTACGAAAGCTCAGCATGCCGGCATTTAGGTTGCCTAGGCTCACGTGCAGGTCGCCGATGAAAATATGCGTCCAGGTGTCGTCAGGCTCATATTCCGCCGCGCGCTGGAAAGCTGCCAACGCCCCGCGAAGATCATGGCCGAGGGCAAGCGCACCCTGCTCGCGTGCGAGCGCCGCTGCCTGCGCCCGCTGATGCTTAGGATCGCTCCCCGAGACCTGCATCTCCGAGACTTCCTGGCGCTCCTGAATATTCAGCAGAGCCTCAGCGGGGCGAGTATCGCCGGCTTCCAGGGCATTGGCTGCAGCAATTTCAGCTTTGCCGGCGTCGGGCTGTGCGGCCGCATTCAACGTGCGCGCGATCGCCCCTTGCAACTGGTCCTCCAGTTCCTTTACTCGGCCGCGTAAGGCGGCATTCTCAACCGCACTTTGATCCAGCAGTCCCGTCAATGTCTCTACGATGCGGAGAACGCGCGGGTCATCTTTCGGGCTGCCGATCCCAGCTGCACCCACTTTATCGAGCTCGCTTGGGACGCCGGTACTTAAGCCCTGGATTAGTCCACTTAAGTCGTTGAACTCCGCTGGACGGAGTTCGCGTCGCACTTCCTCGATGAAGGCGGAGACTAGCGGTGCTCTCGCAGCATTCAATAAATCGGATAACGTCACGTCTGGCACGTTGGTCCGCAACAACGCAATGCGCGGAACTCTTGATTCTTTTGCGCGCCGAAACTCGAGATGCGTTATTGACAGTTGCTCGTCATTATTATCCTGCGGCTGGAAGCCGTAACGATGACCAAGAATCAAAACGTAGAGGTCGCAACCATCAATGTCGTCCAGGCAACTGTCACGCACAGTGTCGCTGTTCGGCCGGTAACTGTGAACAGGCTGATGGTCGGCTGCGACAAGCCAGTCAATTACGGCCTGCCGTTCTGGCTTTAAGTCAACTACGGTTGAGGAGACGTAGACCTTCGCCATTGATTCACCGCTCCAAATTTTTCCAAGCCTGCCCGAGATCAACTCTCGAAATCAACTGACGCCACCAGTTCGCTAATCGTTTTGCCAAAGGCGACAACTTTCTGATGCTCAGGATGATCGGTGTAAACATCAAGCGCCGCACGATCGCGAAAAACAGCGACGAGACCCGTATCGAACGAGCGGGGAAGTTTCAGGACATCCGCGCCGACGGCGAGAGTCTCAATTTCCTCAATCAACGAAGCAAGACCCTGGAGCAAATGCACGTGTTCGGCGCGAGTCTCCGGTGCAACATCAGCGCGATATTTCCAAATGACGATGTGAGTAAGCATATTCAACGAGTGAAGGGTGAAAAGTGAAGAGTCAGAACGGTCCCGAATACCATTTACCGTTTCACTTTTTACTTTTTACTTTTCACTTTTCACTTTCTACTATTTCCCTTCGCAGATCGCGCGAGTAACCTCATGCCGATAGGTGAACAACTTTTCCAGTCTACCGGGAACCAGCCACGGCGCCACTGCCCGACCCAGAAAACCCAGCGGTGGTTCGTAGTCTACCTGATCCCGGAGTATCGTTCCTTCCGCGTGCGCGTCAATGGTGTGACGGTGACGCCAGCTCCGAAAGGGCCCACTAACCTGCACGTCCTCGAACAAGTGTGGTGGCTCGTAGAGAGTATGCTCCGCAACCCAGCGCACCGTGATTGGTCCAAAGACTTTGGTTTCAATTATTGCCTGACTGCCAACATCCGAAATCCGCGCCGCCTGAATTACGCGGGCGCGTTCCCAGGGTGGAATCAATAACAGCAAAGCATCTGGCCGTTCATGAAAAGCAAAAACGCGCTCGGGACTCGCGCGGATAATGCTCTCTTTTAGAAATTGCATTTACTGGGATTGAACCGCCAAGTCGCCACGAACGCCAAGCCTCGCATTAGGAACAAATATTCTCAGCCGGTTTTGTCCCTTGTCGCTCTTAGCGCCATGGCGGTCAGTTGGCGGCTAATCCGCCTATTTCAGAAATCTATCAAACCAGCCAACGGTTCGCTCCAACGCATCCACGCGGTGCTTCGGCTCGCGCAATCCATGCCCTTCCCTTGGATACCGAACCATGACCGCTTCCACTCCGCGTCGCTTCAGGGCCGTGTACATTTCCTCGGCCTGAGTTATGTGCACGTCGTTGTCCTGTTCACCGTGAATAAAAAGAGTTGGAGTTTGCACTTGCTTCACATATTTGAGCGGCGACCATTGCCAGAGCAAATCATAGTTGTCCCACGGGAAGCCGCCAAACTCAGCGTGAATCAAATCCTGATAAAGCGACGTTGAATAAAAACTGACCAGGTTGCTTAGACTGGCCACGGCCACTGCACATTTGAAACGCGGCGTCTGGGTGATGATCCAGTTGGTCATAAACCCGCCATACGAGCCACCAGTGACACCCATACGATCTTTGTCGATCCAGGGGTTGCGGCGCAGCGCTTCGTCTACGCCCAGCATTAAATCCTTGTAGTCGCCGCCGCCCCATTCGTTCAACGTTCCGTCGCTGAACTTCTGCCCGTAGCCACTTGAACCGCGCGGATTGATGTAGAGCACGGCGTAACCACTCGCGGCGTAGATTTGAAACGTCGGGTTGAAAGCCCAGCCAGACATTCCATGCGGCCCGCCGTGAATGCTGAGAATCAGCGGATACTTCCGATCTTCGCGCCAGCCCACCGGTTTCATCAGCCAGCCCTGAATAGGTGTGCCATCGAAACTTTTGAAGTTGATTTCTTCCGGCACGACCACAGAATTTGCCCAGGCGACCGCGTCATTGTGAGCGCTGAGCCGCCGAATTTGCACACCGACCGTCCGGACAGCCTCAATAGATTTTCCAGACCATACTTCAGCAGGATGTACGGCATCACTGAGAGCGAAGGCTATCGTTGCGCCGTCGTAAGAATAGTCGCTGCCGCGTTCGACGGTTTCCATCTTGGCGCCGATGCTGAAACTGCTTATCTGGAAGGGACGACGAGCGTACGACGCCGTTGGCTGTATCGAACCAGGAAGAATTACCCGCCACGGGATACGAGGCAAATGGGAAAAACCAACTGCATGAAGATAAGTACTACCGTGATCGCCAGCCAGAAAATAGACAGCGTTGTTGGAAGGTGACCAATGCGGACTGCGAGCCCGCCGGTCCAGCTCACTCGTCAACTCGCGCGCCGATTTGCCGGCTGCATCAGTCACCCAAACATGCGTATCCTCGGCGACACTATCAATCGTTGTGATATCTCGTTTGGTCGCGACATATGCGATCCATTTTCCGTCGGGCGACCAGGCTGGCTCGTACTCACAGCCCCGGGTGGTTGTTATCTGACGCACATCACCATTCATGTTTACGGCGAAGATGTCAGAATTGTTATTTGCATCCGGATCCGGTTCATGATTCGAAACAAAAGCAACTTCGTCGCCGTTGGGACTGAAGGTGATCGCATGGTCGTAGAATTCACCATCTGTAAGTTGCCGCGGCTCCGGCGTGTCAATGGAAGTAATCCAAAGGTGAGTGCGGAGGCGATCCGAGAACGAGGTGCGCGACTTATATTGGATACGATCGATGACCCGCGGATCGTCGCCACGTGCAGAAGTTTCAGACGCGTCCAGCAGGTTTCCGGTCGCCGAAACGTAAGCAATGCGTTTCGAATCCGGGGCCCAGGCAAGCGTTTCGCCGGCATAGGTGATGAAGAAGTTTGTTGTCCTAACGCCCGCCACAAAGCGTGGCTCGCGTTTGTCGAGATTTACGACCCAAACTCCGTTCTGTGAATTATGTTTGCTGAGAAATGCGATCTTTGAACCATCGGGAGACCAGCGCGCATTGGTTGCGTCCCAGCCCGCAGGCAGCAGCGGTGCATAACTCGAGTTCTGATTTTCGGAGGCTGGCCGTGCCAGCCAAAGAGTGTTAACCGTTTCGTTGCCTTCAACTATTGCGACTGTATAGACCACCCCTTGGCCGTTTGGAGAAATTTCGACGTCACTGACGGCGGCGACCTTCAGCAGATCGGCTGGCGTGATCGATGATGCGCCACGTGTTTGCGCCAGGGCGACGAGGGACGTCGCAGCAAGCAAAAGGATTAGCGAAAGTGTGCTGGAGATTATCCTGCGCATGAAATGGTGGCAGACGGGAGTGCGGCTAACGCTCCGTGGTTAACGAATGCCCGATTTATCGGGCTAGCCCGGCGGGCGTTTAGGCCGGCGCTTATAGCGCTGGTCAAGACGCGCCCAAGAAAACTCCGCGCGCGCTTCAGCGTGCTTTTGCTGATCGCCTTACGCTTGTCTCTACTGACCAGGTTTAGGCGTGGTGGCGGCTTTTGGTTGCGGCCCTTCGACCTTCAAGGTTGTCCGTATCAGGTCCCACGCCGGTGTCGCCTTCAGCACCGCCTTGTCAGGACCAAGGAACGTGAGCACCACTACGCGTTCACCAATCACGGCCCATTCAATTTCGGCCTGGCCCGGAACGCCGTCCAATGACGCGCGAATCTTTGTGCCTTCGGAGGCGACTCCGCCAATTTCTGAGGTTGCAGGGGCGCTCGTTGTCCTGGGATCTGCCTGGAGAAACTGCTGCTTGGTTGAGGCAACGTATTTGTCTACAAGAACTTTTTTCGCTTCGGTCACGTGCTCTGGTTTAGTCACATGCGTGCGATACACCCACACAATGATCTGAGCTTCGCTATCGGTTCGACCAAAGGTCATCTCCTGCTTATTCGCATCGCTCGTGTCATTGAACTGCCACCCTGAAGCGTAGTTAAAACTCAGCCCATCCTTGCTGAAGAGTTTGGCGTCGCTCGGAACGGTTTGTGCGGCAGCCGTACACGCACAGAACATGACAACGGCAATGAGTTGAATGGCGATACGCGATAACTTCATGATTTCCTCCTGGAAACAGTCCCATGTCCAAAGTCGAAAGTTCGACGTCCAGCTTGGACGTTAGACTTTGGATTTTGGACTTATCAATAACTTTAGCTGTTCATTCAACAATTCCCAAACCTGGCGCACGTGCTTTTCTTCCGTGCGAATATTGCCGATAGACAAACGCAAGGTGAGCTTGTCGTTAAGTTTCGTGTGCGACAACAACGCTTTTCCGGTGGCCGTGACGCCGTGCATGATTGCTTCGTTTAGCACATCGAGGCGAGCGTCGCGCGCTGCTGCATCCACGCCGTCCAGCGGCGGACACGCGCGGAAGCAAACCAGGGCGAACGGCAACGGCGCCATCAATTCCCAGTTCGGATCGTCTGCCACCCACGAAGCAAAAAGTTTCGCCAGCCGGCAGTGTTCGCGTATGCGCGCCGCCAGACCTTCGTGACCGAAATAACGAATTACCATCCACAACTTCAGTGCCCGGAAACGCCGGCCAAGTTGCACGCCGTAATCTGATCCGCTGCGAACTTTTTCCTGTTCGGGCGTACGCAAATACTCCGGCACTAACGAAAACGCGCGCCGGAGCAATTCCATATGCCGGCAATACAAGACCGACAGATCAAACGGCGTGAACAACCACTTGTGCGGATTTACCGCGATCGAATCCGCGCGGGCGCAACCGTCGAGGATGTGTCGCAGCTCCGGAACGACGGCGGCCGAACCAGCATAGGCTGCATCAACGTGTAGCCACATGACATGCTTCTCGCTAATTGGAATCATCTCGCGAACCGGATCGATACTCGATGTCGAGGTAGTACCCACCGTCGCGACAATGCAAAACGGAATGACGCCATTTGCTTTGTCTTCCTCAATCGCCGCTTCCAGCGCGGACACATCCATGCGAAATTCTTTGTCAGTTGGTATCTTCCGCAGACTTTTTTGCCCAAGACCCAGCGTGATCACGCCTTTCTCGATCGACGAGTGCGCTTGCTCAGAGACGTAGACGCGCAGCAGCGGCAAATCTTTCCGACCGCTCATGCCCTCTTCACGAATGCGCAACTCGACGCCTTCACGCGCCGCCGCGATGGCATGCATGCTCGAGACTGAGGCGGTGTCGTAAATAATGCCGGTGAGCCCGGCGTCGAGGCCCATCATCTGGCGCAGCCAGTCAAGCGTGACTTCTTCCAATTCAGTTGACGCTGGTGACGTGCGCCACAACATAGCTTTGTTGTCAAAGGCGGCGCTCAACAATTCACCAAATATGCCGGGAGCCGAAGTCGAGGTCGCAAAGTAAGCGAAGAATGAAGGATGACTCCAATGCGTCAGCGCTGGAACGATGAGCCGATCCACGTCGGCAATGATTTGTTCCATCGGCTCGCCTTTTTCAGGAGGCGATATGGGGAGTTGGGCCTTCAAATCGCCCGGCTCAATTTGCGCCATCACGGGCAGGTCCTGGGCCTTTTCCAGATAATCGGAAACCCAGTCGATCAATTCATGACCGAAGCGGCGAAAGTCTTCGGGGCTCATGTCGCCCAGCGGAGGCGCCGGTTGTTCTCGTGGTTCACTCATTGGGAAGGTGCATAGTAAATGGTGAATAGTGAATGGTAAATAGTGAAAAGTAGGTTCTCGGCGGTTGGTTCTTGGTTCATTCGCTCATGCCGAGACCTCTCAAGCCCGATCGCTCAAACTATTCGCTGTTCACTATTCAATATTTACCGCTACCACTGATTTACGATTGCGGTTCTTTAAGCTATTATTCAGCCTCGATTTCTTAAACAGTGAATAGTCATTAGCAAATGGTCCAGTTAGTTTGTTGCCGACTGTAACTTGCTGAGCCATCTCAAACAGGCCCCAACTATTCACTATTTAATGTTTTCTGAACCATAATCTGCCACCAACCAATTCTGCTTGTGAGGTAACTATGAAAAGACTTCTGCTTTCACTCGGACTGATTGCAACTCTCCTTTTCGCGTTTGCATGTCAAAACAGCGGCGGCGGCGACAAAGTCAGGATCGGCGTCTTCATGTCGCTTACCGGAGACACTGCGAACTTTGGTATCTCATCAACCAACGGAATCAAAATGGCTGCGGATGAAGTGAACGCCGCGGGTGGCATCAACGGCAAGCAGATCGAATTGCTGGTTCAGGACGACCGGTCGGATGCGTCGGAAGCCGCGACCATAGTCACTAAGTTTGTAACGCAGGATCAGGTCCACGCTATTCTGGGTGAAGTCGCCAGTTCTCGTTCCATAGCCGCCGCCCCGATCGCGCAGAACGCGAAGATTCCGATGTTGACGCCTTCGTCAACCAATCCCGAAGTAACGAAGAAAGGTGACTTCGTTTTCCGTAGTTGCTTTATCGATCCAGTCCAAGGCGCGGCCATCGCGCAGTTTGGCGCCAAGACGCTGAACGCCAAGCGTGCCGCATTAATGGTCGACCGCAAGAACGACTATTCCACGGGACTCGAGAAAGTTATCAATGACGTTTTCACCCGGTTGGGTGGACAAATTGTGATTACGCAGTCGTATCAGGCAGGCGAACAGGATTTCAACGCGCAGATTACTTCCATCAAAGGCCAGAATCCGGATGTGATTTTCTTGCCCGGTTACTACGGCGATGTTGGTTTGTTTGCGAAGCAGGCGCGCGACAAAGGCGTGACTGTACCAATCCTTGGCGGTGATGGTTGGGATTCGCCGAGTCTTTACCAGATTGGCGGGGCGGCTTTGAATGGCTGCTATTTTAGTAATCACTATTCGCCAGACGACGCTGATCCGATCGTGCAAAAGTTCGTTAGCGACTATAAAGCTCGTTACGGAATGGTACCCGATGCGCTGGCGGCGACTGCTTACGATGCGGCGCGTATTCTGTTTGACGCTATCAAGCGGTCCACCTCTTTAGACGGCACCGCGATTCGTGATGCGCTTGCTGCTACCAAAGAGTTTCCTGGCGTGACCGGCAAAGTGACTTTCAATGAAAACCGCGACGCGGTGAAGCCAATCGTCATGATCAAAATCCAGGAAGGCGGCAAGTTTGTAGTAGCCGAGCGCGTCAAGGTCGAAGGCGCGGCGATGCCATCAGTTGCCGCCAGCACTTCGCCTGAAGCAGCTGCTTCACCTGCTGCGAAAACTGCGGCGCCTGAAGCTGCAGCTCCGGCAAAAGCGGCCCCGGCAACCAAGCCGTAAGCTGGCCGCTTCCGCACCCGGCAAAAATGAATTACTAAGAACGGCGACTCACAACCTATGAGTACGTTTCTGCAGCAACTGATTAATGGCATCTCGCTGGGCGCGATTTATTCGCTCATCGCTCTTGGTTACACGATGGTGTATGGCGTGCTCAAGCTCATTAATTTTGCGCACGGGGACGTCTACATGGTGGGCGCCTTTATGGGCTATTACATCGCAAATGGAATCGGCGCCCGCGGCGCGCAAGCACTCGGTCAGGGCGCCGACAGCTTAATCGCCCGCGGCTTGATCGGTGGAGGAACAGTGCAGCCGTCGCTGATCACCGCTCTCGTCGTGATGCTGCTCGCCATGGCCATTTGCGCGGCCCTGGGCGTTGTCATCGAACGCTTCGCGTATCGTCCGGTTCGCAAGTACTCGCGTTTAACTGCGCTGATTACAGCGATCGGCGTTTCGCTCTTGTTAGAAAATGGCGGGCAGGTAGTGTTCGGCGCCGAGCCAAAGTTTTTTCCCGAACTATTCCACAAACGCAACATCGACCTGATTTCGGGAGCTAGCATCAACACGGCTGACATCGTCGTCTTGGTCATCGCGCTGGTGCTGATGATCGGGCTGCAGCTCATCGTCTACCGCACCAAAACTGGTCGCGCGATGCGCGCAGTTTCCTTCAACCTGCAGTCCGCGAAGTTGATGGGGATCAACACTGACCGCATCATCATGTTCACCTTCGCACTCGGTTCCGCGTTGGCGGCGGCCGCTGGTGTCCTGGTCGCGATACGAATTCCCCGTATCGATCCGCTGATGGGGATCCTGGTTGGTTTGAAGGCGTTTGTCGCGGCAGTGTTGGGTGGTATTGGCAATATTCCCGGAGCAGTCTTAGGCGGCTTGCTAATCGGGATTACGGAAACCATGGTGGCCGGCTACCTCTCGTCCACCTACAAAGACGCCGTCGCCTTTGCCATTTTGATTCTGATACTACTTTTCCGCCCGTCAGGTTTGTTGGGTTCAGTAGCCCAGGAAAAGGTCTAAGCGGCAAGGATGAGGGATGAAGGAAGAAGGATGAACACAAACAACTTCATCCTTCTTCCCTCATCCTTCATCCTTTAATTCCTATGTCTCGTTACCTGCGTAATCTACTCATCGCGCTGATCGTGATAGCCGCGCTCTTCGGGCTCGACTTCATTTTTCAGGGCCGCATGATTAGTCCTTACTTCTCTCGCATCCTGATGCTGTCAGGAATCGCGATCACACTCGCAGTTTCACTAAATCTCATCAACGGCTTTACGGGACAGTTTTCAATTGGCCACGCCGGCTTCATGGCGATCGGCGCTTATTCTTCCGCTTACTTTTCTGTTAACTACGGAGCAAATCTGGCAGCCAAACTGGGCGGCGGCCGGCTGGGATGGATGGTCGCGTTGTTCCTCGCAACTATCATCGGTTCCACCTGCGCCGGCATAGCGGGGCTGATTGTTGGTGTGCCTTCGCTTCGACTCAAAGGTGACTACCTCGCAATTGTGACGCTGGGGTTTGGTCAGATAATCGTCGTCTTACTGAACAACATCGAGGCGGTGGGTGGCGCTCGTGGTTACTCCGGCATTCCCATCGTTAAAAGTTTCTTCTGGATTTTTCTGGTCGCCATCCTGACCATCGTCATCGTCCACAACATCGTCAAGTCAGCGTTTGGCCGCGCCTTGATATCGATTCGTGACGATGAGTTGGCCGCGGAAGCAATGGGCGTGAACACCACGCGTTACAAAGTCATGGCGTTCGTCATCTCTTCAGCGATGGCCGGCGCCGGGGGCGTTTTGCTCGCGCACTTTGATGGTTACCTTAATCCCAAGTCCTTCGAGTTTATTAAGTCGTTCGAGATACTGATCATGATCATTCTCGGCGGCCTGGGATCTATCATTGGTTCGATTCTCGGCGCAGTATTGTTAACGGTGCTGCCGGAAGCGTTGCGTGGATTTTCCGAATACCGCATGGTCATCTATTCCCTGTTGCTGATCATCTTGATGATCACGCGGCCGCAGGGTTTGCTGGGCACTACTGCCGCATTCAAAGGCTGGCGGAAGAAGAAACCAAAAACCGACAAGACGGCGAGCACAGACTCGGCCGAGAAACCAGGCAACACGTAGCAAAGTTCTGAACAGATCAAGCGGGCAGGTTTTAAGAGAGAACTACGGGAAATGAGTGATCACGACAAACAGTCAGCCGCAGTGCTGGAGACGAAGAAGGCAACAATCCGCTTTGGCGGCCTCGTTGCCGTCAGCGATCTCGACATGGCGGTGCGGCAGGGCGAAATCTACGGACTGATTGGTCCCAACGGCGCCGGTAAAACAACGATCTTCAATTTGTTGACTGGCGTCTACGAACCAACCTCAGGAGAGATTTTTTTCCAGGGCCAGCGCATCGACGGCAAGCGGCCTTTTGAAATCGCCACACATGGTATTTCGCGGACCTTTCAAAACATTCGACTCTTTCCCAGCATGAGCGTGCTCAACAATGTGTTGACTGCCTGTCACATACACAAATCACAGAGTTTGCTCGATGCCGTGCTGCGCACACCGCGCTACGTGAAGTGCGAACAAACGCAGTTGGAGTATTGCATGGAGTTGCTCTCCATCTTCGACCTGGACGATTCCAAAGATGAAGGTGGCACCAGCTTGCCTTACGGTAAGCAGCGGCGGCTGGAAATTGTCCGCGCCCTGGCCACCAGGCCGAAACTCCTGCTGCTCGATGAACCGGCCGCCGGAATGAATCCTTCCGAACAGGAAGACTTGATGAAACTGATCCAGCAGATTCGCGATCGCTTCGGACTGACCATCCTCCTCGTTGAGCACAACATGAAGGTGGTCATGGGAGTATGCGAAAGAATTCAGGTCGTCGACTACGGAAAGTCGATCGCGCTGGGCCTGCCGGAAGAGATTAGAAATAATCCGAAGGTGATTGAAGCGTATCTTGGGGATTGAGAACGGTCTTTGGACTTTGGTCTTTGGATCTTTGTACTTAGTGCTTTGTACTTTGAAGTAGAGTCTTAACCCCAAGGCAACCAGTACAAAGAACAAAACACAAAGAACAAACCACCAGGAACAAAGATCCAAAAACCTAAGACCAAAAACCGTTTTTTATGCTGAAATTAGACAACGTCTCCGTTAACTATGGCGCCATCGAAGCGCTCACCGGCATCTCGATGGAGGTTGCCAAGGGCGAAGTTGTCACTTTGATTGGGGCAAACGGCGCCGGAAAAACGACCACATTACGCACGATCACCGGACTCCTCGAGCCACGGCAGGGCAAAGTCATTTTTGAAGGCGAGGAAATCGGGGGTCGACCGACTCACAAGTTAGTGGCCAAGGGCATCTCGATGTCGCCGGAAGGCCGCGGCGTCTTTGCGAATCTGACGGTGCGTGAAAATCTGCAGATGGGCGCCTATCTCAACCGCAACAAGAAAGAAGTTGCGGCCGACATGGAACGCGCGTTCACCATGTTTACTCGTTTGAAAGAACGCGAGTCGCAAAAAGCAGGCACGCTTTCCGGCGGCGAGCAACAGATGTTGGCCATCGGTCGCGCGCTAATGTCGCGTCCTCGTTTGTTGTTGCTCGACGAACCGTCGTTAGGCCTGGCCCCGCTGGTTGTTCACACCATCTTCGAAGCCATCGATGAAATTCGGAGTGAGGGAACGACGATCCTGTTGGTGGAACAAAACGCCCACGCGGCCTTGAACCATTCCGATCGCGCCTACGTGTTGGAAACGGGCCGCATTGTAATGGAAGGCCCGTCAAAAGAACTCGCCGCCGATCCGCGAATCAAGGAAGCATACCTGGGTGAGTAAGAATTCCTAAGTCGAGGATTTTCGCGGATAGACGCAGGTCAGAAACCAATGACAGCCGACAACAAGCTTTTCAGTTTTATGTGATCCGCGTTTATCCGCGGCCGGAACTCGTCTGTTTTGCTGGCAAAACCCCAAGTAAGGTTAATTCGAAGTTGGCTGATCGTTCTCGCCCTACTCACCAGCATCGTCATCGCTTTCTCCTGCACTTCCCAACAAAACAACGCTGAAGCGGGGACCATCAAAATTGGTTTCTTTGGCGATCTGACTGGGCCAACTTTGAATTTTGGCCTGTCAGCTAAGAACGGAGTGCTGATGGCGGCCGATGAAATTAATCAGGCCGGCGGCATCAACGGTCACAAGCTCGATATTGTGATTGAAGACGACAAGGGCGGTCCGGAAGAGGCGGCCGCGGCGACCGGCAGATTAATTGATCGCTACAAGGTAGTTGCCATCATCGGCGCCGGAGCTTCGGGAAACAGTCTGGCTGCGGCGCCAAAGGCGCAGGCGGCAAAAGTACCGCTGATTGCGCCATCGTCAACCAATCCCGCGGTAACACAAGCTGGTGAATATATCTTCCGCGCCTGCTTCATCGATGCGTTTCAAGGTGAAGTGATGGCCCGGTTTGCGGTGAACACTTTGAAGGCGAAACGCGCCGCGATTTTGTATGACTTCAACTCCCCTTACAGTCGCGGACTCGCGGATTTTTTCGAACATAGCTTTTCGAAACTTGGTGGCGCAATCGTCGTCAAGCAAACGTATTCACTGGGCGACCCTGACTACCGCGGGCAATTGAGCACCATTCGCGCAGCCAATCCTGACGTTATTTACATCCCCGGCTACTACGGCGATGTCGCGATCATCGCGAAACAAACCCGTCAGCTGGGCATTGCAGTTCCGCTGCTTGGCGCCGATGGTTGGGATGCACCCGAACTCTGGGAACTTGCCGGCAAGTCGTTGAATGGTTCTTTCATTTCAAACCACTATTCAGCTGACGATCCTTCCGAGGCCATCAGGAACTTCACCCAGGCCTACCGCCAGCGCTACGGAAACCTCATGCCCGACGCACATGCCGCGCTGGCTTATGACGCTTTGCGGTTTTTGGCAGAAGCAATGCAAAAGGCGGGAACCACTGAACCGCAGAAGCTGCGAGACGCACTGGCCGCCACTAAGAACTTTCCCGGCATTACGGGATCAATCAGCATGGACCATGATCGTAACGCCGTGAAGCCGGCTGTGATTCTAAGATTGCAAGACGGAAAGTATGTCTACCAGGAAACGATCCAACCAGACGTTGCGGTACCTGGTAAGTAATTCTTCCTTTAACTTGATTTTAGTATCGATCTAAGGTGGTTAGTTACCAGCCGGAACAAGCTCCCAACGTTTGGCGCGTTTGATTAGAGCGTCCTTCAGTTGAGGCCAGTCATGCAAAGTAGCGGGATCGAAATCAGCGCCATTCGGCCATACGAGCGTGTGAACTTCGGGATCAAGGAAAACCTGATTGAAGACCTCTAAGTCTCGCAGCGGTCCATATAATTCCCAGCGAGCATCGGACGGAAATCAATCCGTTGTTCGGTCTGATCGTCAAAGGCGACTTGAAGTGTGTACGATCCCACTATCGTGAACTTCGTGACCCGGTAGATTGGATGATTCATGACAAGCGTCTTACTTTAATGGCTCAATCGGAAATGGTGACTGGCCTTCCGATAGACGTTCCCAATCTGTCTCCTGGGTAATAGCCCGCAATAACTTCTACCGGGTCGATCCCACCACAGCCACATGCTCCTGATAGTACGCATGAAAGTGTGGCGAATTATGAGAGCCGCCGATCTCCGAAAACATTCGGACGATTATGCCAAAAAAACCGGCTGAGTTCGGGCATTAACAAATCTTACGCCCGCCTGTTAGGACAGAACAAGGGCAGGTCTTTACAGCGCCAGTCGGGCACTTGCAAGGGCTTCTGCAACTCTTTCAGGCGCGGTGCCGCCTACTACCGACTTGCTTGCAAGCGTTTTCTCCAAACTCAACGAATCAAAAACATCCGCCTCGATCACGTTTGAGAATTGACGCAACTCGTCCAGCGACAGCCCACCAACCTCAACGTTTTTTCCCAGCGCGCTGACGACTATTTTCCCAACCGTCTCGTGCGCCTCGCGGAACGCCACGCCCCGGCGGACCAGATAATCAGCCAGCTCCGTAGCGTTCATCATTCCCTGCTCTGCCGCCATCCGCATCCGCGCCTGATTCAAACTCACGTTGCGCAGCACCAGAGACGCCACCTCCAGACTGTCGCTGGTGGTGTCGAACGCGTCGAAAATCGCTTCCTTGTCTTCCTGCATGTCCTTGTTGTAGGCGAGCGGCAAACCTTTCAACGTTGCCAACAGCGAAAGGTTGTGACCAAACACGCGCCCCGCTTTGCCGCGCACCAGTTCCATGGAGTCGGGATTTTTCTTTTGCGGCATCAGGCTCGAGCCGGTAGCGACCGTGTCACTCAACTCAAAAAAACCAAACTCGCTGGTTGAATAGATAACGACTTCTTCAGCCAGCCGCGACAGGTGGACCATGATTAGCGAGCAGGCGCTCAAAAACTCGACGCCAAAATCGCGATCGCTGACCGCGTCCAAACTGTTGGCCGAGACACCGGCAAATCCAAGTTCCTTAGCCACCGCTTCTCGATCAAGTGGAAAAGAAGAACCAGCCAGCGCCGCCGAACCAAGCGGCAGAATGTTCACGCGCTGGCGAACTTCTGCGAGTCGCTCACGATCCCGTTTGAACATTTCAAAGTAAGCCAAGCACCAATGCGCAAACAGAACCGGTTGCGCCCGTTGCAAATGGGTATAACCCGGAAGCACTGTGGCTGAGTGTTTGTCGGCCAGATCCAGCATCGCTTCCTGAGTCGACCGCAAGTGGCTTAGCAACTCATCAATCGCATCGCGCAACCACAAACGCAGATCCGTCGCCACCTGATCGTTGCGGCTTCGGCCCGTGTGCAACTTTCGACCGGCGTCACCAATCAATTCCACCAGACGCGCTTCGACAAAAGAGTGAACATCCTCGGCGTTGGCTGCCGACAGATAGTCCTCAGCGGCGCGAGCTTGTTCCAGAATTTGCTTGAGTCCGTCGTTGATCTTGTTGGCTTCGTCTTGGCTGATCACGCGGGCCGCTGCCAGGGCGTTGCAGTGCGCCATACTCGCGCGCGCATCCGTCTCGAAAAGTCTGCGATCGAACGCGAAGGAACTATTGAAGCGGGCGAACGCAGGATCGGCGTCTTGCGAAAATCGTCCGCCCCAAAGATTTCGGTCCTTAGTCATTAGCCAGTATTTTTACTTTACCAGATTTGAAGGAACCGGATAGGGGTTGCCCTTTTTCGGCAATCGCGCCGCCATGGCCCGGCCTTCAGCCGAGGTCCACGGTTGGCCGTAAAAGAACCCATTGCTGGTCGCTGACGGAACCAATCGTTGGTCGAGCGGACTACCGCCGGCGGGAATTTCCATGTTAACCAGGAACGAGTTGAAGTAAAGATTTATGTTGCCCTTTTGTTCCGGATGCAAGCCGGGCATTCCGTCGCTGCCTATTTTCCAGCGCCAGGTCCGCCACACTTCACCGTTGTTCATCAAACTACACTCCCAATTGCCGGGATAGTCTTCAAGCGCCAGGCGGTTTGTGTCGCGCACACTGCCCCAGGTTAGCGGCGCTTTCAAACGCACCATGCGAAAACCAATCTCGTCGCGGTATTCAGTACCGCGTTTGTATTGTGGTGCGATCCGATCCTGGTAGATGACTACGAAGCTTCGCTCAGCCCGACTAATTGCCTGATCGGCGTAGGGCATTGGACCAGGCATCGAGAGCCGTTTGCCATCAACTGAACAGCGCATGTAGCCCTGCGGTAAATCTCTGCCGATATCGCTGGGCGAAAGATTGAAATAGAGTTCGACGAGGTTGGCCCCGGAACGCTCCGGGCGACTGCCGAACTCAAAATACGAGGTGTAGCCGCTGGGCCGCAGAAAAATGAAACTAACCGGCGCTTCGGCGTGACGCTGAATGAAATAGTCGGGCGGAGCGACGCCTTCGTGTTGGCCGGCCAGCACGTGGTTCACGGTGCGCACTTCGATCTTGTAAGTACGAACCAGTTTTTCTTCATCAGTGTCACCATTGACCGTGAACACTTTTAGATCGAAGTTGCCAATCTCTTTCGTGGCCGTGTCTTTGCGCCAACACTCGTTCGTCCACATGTAGCTCTGGTCCACATCGTTCGGGCCCTTGCGATAAACGTCAACTTCACAACGCGTGGTTGCGATAGGATTGCTGCCGCGAGCGACTACTAGCTTGATAGCGCTGCGATTCGGAAACTCGCCGATTACTCTCACGTGCGACTTCAACACCCAGCCCGTGCTGTAGGGAATATTGTTCTGACCGAGTGCTTCGGTGGCCTTTGCCTCGAACCAGCTGAAGCCATCGTCAACGTAAGTGCCCCCGCTCGCGGCGGCGGTTGGCTGCGGAGCAGTGTTGCTTTCGGCTGCGGGCGTTGCGGTCTGATTTTGCGGCGGTGTATTCGGCTGGCGCCGAAGGCCGCGCTGTCCTGGTCTTAGTTGGCCGTTAACCGCGAGACCAACAACGATCAGTATGCACACAGCGATGAGAGTTTTTTTCATTCGCGTTTCCCTTTTAGTGTCGACCTCTTTTTCGTGTGATTTTGGCTTTTGTTTCGTGTTGCTTAGTGGTTCGTTTTGATCACGGTCGTGCAGAGCTTGATTCAGGAACATGCACGAACCAGGAAACGAAACACATGAAAGTCACTAAAGCTTGTTAGCTTTCGGAGGGTTACTTTGGCTGCGCCCATTGATGCAACGCTATTCCTTGTAAATTGCCGCGCCGAGGATCGCGCCGACAATGACCGGAATAATCGACAGCCCCATCAGCTTGTAGAAGTAAATCTTTTCATAGAACGGAAACGGGATTGCAGCAATCGTCGGCACCACGATGCAGGCCAGCCAGGTGACCACTCCGGCCCAAGCCGCGGTCTTGAGGCCGGCGCCGAACCGGGGGCGTACGCCCGCATAGACCAGCAGCGCTACCAGGCCCTTGCCGAGATCGTAGATCGCGAAATAGACGAAAGCCATTTGGTCCTGCGGTTGAGTAGCCTTTCCGGCCCCGGTGATCGCCGCGAGGTGATACGGACCAAGCATCGTGTGAATGGCTCCATCGGTAAGAAAGTAAAAAACTCCGGCAACGATCGTGCCCAGGATTAGGCGCCCGTAGTTAATCTTTCCCATGCATTCTCCTTTAGATTTGTGGGCTGCGACTGCTTAACTTACGGTAAGACCGGCAAGCAGTTTGAGCTTCAGCTTTGGCAAGAAAACGTGGAGCGCAGTTTAGATCAACCGCAACTGAATAGCGAGAATTTCCACGCCACAAAGAGTAGGGCTGGAAATTCTGGCGTGTCCGGTGCTATTCTCCGCGTCTGCCGACTAACGCTTCCCGCGATCTTAGATTGTCCAAACAAATTATGAAAAAGAATTCCTTTCGTCACGCAGGAATCGCGCTCTGCGCCGCGTCACTGCTGCTTTCTTCTTTCGTTCGTTCCGCTCCGGCTCAACAGCCGCCCGAGAAAAAACTTGAACTCACGGTCGACAGCATCATGCGCGGACCGCGCCTGGTGGGTTACGCGCCCTCGGGCGTGTACTGGTCCCAGGACAGTCAACGCGTTTATTTCCGTTGGAAGCAACCGGACGAACCGCGTTTGAAAGAGCCAAGTCTCTACGTCGTCAATCGCGACGGCACGGGACTGCGCCGGCTGACAGATGAGGAAGCGCGTCAAGCGCCACCCGCCAACGGCGAGTTATCAAAAGACAAAACCATGACGGTGTTCGTCGACGAAGGAGACGTATTCCTTTACGACCATGTCAAAGGAATCAGGCGTCAAATAACGCGCACTACGGACGTCGAGACTAATGCTCACTTCACGTTCGACCAGAAACGAATTTACTTCACGCGGGCGAATAATCTTTATGTGATGGGAATCGACGACGGGTCGCTTACACAAATGACGGACATTCGCCCTTTTGTCATGCGTATTCCTGGAGTTGCCGGTGCGCAAACCGCAGGCGGCCAACAAAGCCAGCAAAACCAGGTACAGAACAATGACGACCTGGATGAACGACAGCGCCGCGGCACCGACAGCCAGGAATATTTGAAGAAAGAAGAGCGTGGACTGCTTGATGCTGTGCGCGAACGTGCCGAGCAACGCGAGGAGCAAGAGAAGAAGCGCAAGGAACGTGAGAAACGTAAACCCTACCGGCTCGCGCTGCGTCAGGTGGTTATCAGTTTAACGCTTTCACCTGATGACAAGAGTGTAGTCGCGCTGTTTACTGACCAACCCGAGAAAGCAAAAAACACGGTAGTGCCAAACTACGTAACGGAGTCGGCTTACACGGAAGACATTCCTGGCCGCACCAAAGTGGGCGACACTCTCGGCCGCACGCGCTTGCTGCTCATCTCAACTGAGACCGGCGAAACCAGGACGGTCGATCATGGACAGCGTCTGGCTGAACCATCAGCTCTCACTTCCACGCAAAATATCGATCCTAAGAAAGGAGTTTCTGCGCTCAACACTCAGGAAGACTACGACGCAACCGAAACCACAGAGGCTTCCGCTTCACGTCAACGCGCCGAACAATCACGCGATCGCGACGTGCAACTGTCGCCGCCCGTTTGGTCTGACGATGGCCGGAACGCAGTTCTGTTGGCGCGCTCCGCAGATAACAAAGACCGTTGGATCATGTGGCTGGATCCTGCCACTGGAAAAACAAAGGTGCTGGTTGCGAACCGCGACGATGCTTGGGTTGGCGGGCCCGGCGCCAACACCCTGGGCTGGTTACCTGACAATACGACCGTCTACTTCGAATCCGAGCGCGATGGGTGGGCGCATCTTTATTCGGTTTCAAAAAACGGCGGTGAGATCATTCAACTAACTTCAGGGAAGTTTGAAGTTTCTGAGGTGCGTCTGTCTCCCGACAAGAAGAAATTCTATTTCACTTCGAGCGAAGGAAGTTTTTTTGAACGACATCTCTATTCGATGGCTTTCGCCGGCGGTCAACGAACACGCATCACGGCGCTGACTGGAAACAATCAAGCTGAAGTAAGCCCGGACGATTCGCTGCTTGCGGATATTCGTTCCTACAGCAACCGGCCGCCCGAACTTTATCTGGTTACCAATGGTCCGATGGAGGAAAGCAAAGCGGCCGCACTGAAGCCGGTAACCACCTCACCCATCCCGGAGTTCTTCACGCACGACTGGATCGATCCACCGATTGCCAGTTTCAAAGCGCATGACGGAGCCACGGTCTACGGGCGCATCTACATTCCGACGAATTGGAAACGCGGTGGTCCAGCCGTCCTGTTTGTGCACGGCGCCGGCTATTTGCAAAACGTGCATCGCTGGTGGAGTCAGTATTATCGCGAATACATGTTTCACCACTTGCTGATGGAAAACGGCTTCCTCGTTTTCGATATCGACTACCGCGGCAGCGCGGGCTACGGGCGCGATTGGCGTGTTGGTATCTACCGACACATGGGTGGCAAAGATCTCAGCGACCACGTCGACGCGGTTAACTATCTGATCAAAGAGCACGGCGTCGATCCGAAACGCGTGGGTCTCTACGGTGGCAGCTACGGCGGATTCATTACGTTGATGGCTTTGTTTACTGAACCCGATGTGTTCGCGGCGGGCGCGGCACTTCGACCAGTGACTGACTGGGCCCACTACAACAACGGCTACACTTCCAACATCCTCAATCTGCCGCAAGCCGATGCTGAAGCTTACAAGCAAAGTTCGCCAATCTATTTCGCTGCCGGGCTAAAAGGGGCGCTGTTGATTTGCCATGGGATGGTCGACACGAATGTGAACTTTCAGGACACAGTGCGACTGGTAGAGAAACTTATCGAGCTGCGCAAGGAGAATTGGCAGGTGGCGCCGTACCCGGTTGAAGATCACGGCTTCGATCGTGAGGCGAGTTGGGCGGATGAGTACAAACGAATTTACAAACTTTTCAAGGACAACTTAAGGCCGGAGACTCGCAGGCCAAAAACGAAGCGGTGAAGCGCGGCGCGGTGCAGTGGCCTCCGTGCACCAGCAGCGCGCAGGCTTACTTACTGGGATCGCGGGCGTCCCCGCCGCAAATGAGCGCAAAGCGCGAACAATTCCAAAACCATTCAGCGAGGTTCGGTAACAAATGCCATGCGGGCGGGGCGCCCGCGATCCCAGTAAGTAAGCCTGCGCGCTGCTGGTGCCGGGATTCCAACCGAACCAAGGACCGTTTGCTCACACCCTGCTAATGTTTTCCGCTAAGGTAGAACCTGCTTGTAAACTACGCCGCCTTTCATGACGAACACTACACGCCTGACTGCGGTGATGTCCTCCAATGGATCGCCGGCGAGCGCAATGATGTCGGCTTGGAGACCGGGAGCGATCGAACCAATTTGATCGGACATGCGTAGCGCCTCCGCGCCCAGGGAGTTGGCTGAAACCAGCGCTGTCATCGGATCGATGCCGCAATCGCGCACGCGGTCGATGAACTCTTCCGCGTTGCGACCATGCATTCCGGCGACCGCGTCAGTGCCGAAAACAATTTTCAGCCCAGGAACTTTTCCGGCACGCCGTAGCAAATCGTGGTTCAACGGCAGCAGTTCCGCCATCGGCGCAAACTCTTCCGGCGTCTTCGGGAAAAACGGGCTGCCGGCATATTTGTCTTTCAAAGATAAATAGGTTTCCAGCAACAACCCGGCTTGAGGATCGAAGTAAATTCCCTTATCAGCCAGGAGCTTCAGGTCTTCGTCAGTTGCGCCGAGACCATGCTCAACTTGAGTACAGCCGGCGCGCGCGGACGCTGGTACCGCATCGCGGTAGGCGTGTACCAGCGTACGCAAGCCAACTTTTCGCGCTTCGTCGCAGACGGCGTTGAGTTGCTCCTGCGACATTGTCATTGTGCCGGAGCGCATGCCGCCTGATGCATAAATTTTGATCAGATCAGCGCCCGCATCTTTCTGTTTGCGCACGAAGGCGCGAATTTCTTCGGGCGTTCCCGTCTTTTCTCCCTGTCCAGTTAACGGTTCGATGGCGACGAGGATGCGTGGCCCAGGCAGCTCGCCGCGTGCGATAGCATCGCGCAGCGAGGCGACGATCGGCGATCCAAGGTTCTGCACGGTGGTGAAGCCTGCCAGCAAAGTGGCCCTGGCATTCGCAGCGGTTTGCAAAGTGGCGTACGGCGTCGTCTCGCCCATGTTGGCGTTTTTGCCATCAGGACCAAAGATCCAGTTGAGATGAACGTGCGCGTCGATCCAACCGGGCATAACGGTCACACCCCGCAAGTCGTAATCAACCGGTTTTGCTTTGGGATCAATCGCAACGATCTTGTCGCCTTCGATGACGATGCGGGTGTTATGCAGTACGTGGCCCTGACCGTCGAACACGGTACTCGCCGCAATCACGATGCGCCCTGGAGATTTAGTTTGTGCGGTCACGTTCGTTTCCAACGCAAAGGCAAGCGCAAGAGCCACTACGCAAAGAACCACGCGCTTATGCTTCAACTGAGTGCTCCTTGATCAAAACACGCTAGCGAGCGGCTTTAGTGTTGTTTCGTGTTTCCTGGATTCGTGGGTGTTCGTGGATCAATCTTTTCGGTTCAGCAAAAAACAAAAGTCCACGAAAGAACATTAACGAAACCAAACCACACGAGGGTACATGAAATTCACTGGATTGGGAGAGAACCTACTTCCTTAAACCCAAACTGCGTTCCGTGTGTTTGAGATACAACTGGGAGTCTTCTCGTTGCACCGGGCCATCCCACAGATCCTGGCTAACTCTCATCGCTGTCGACACTGGAAGCAGGGTGACCAGGAGTAACAAAGGCAACGACACCAGTGCGGACTTTCCGCGAAGGTAACGAGTGAGCGGGAGAGCGGTAATGATCGGCAGTCCCGCCGCGAGAAAAACGCGCAGCCCATAAAGCCAGCGCCACGAGTTTTGTGTTATGGGAAACGTGCCTGTCGTCACAATCCAACCGAAGAACGGCCCAAAGGCACACGCGACCAGCCAGAAAGCACCCACGCGATCAATCCAGTTTCCTTTGAGCGCTACCGGCGAGTGATATTCAGTCCGCGGCTGAAAATACAGACCGATTGCCGACAGCACACAGTAAACATCGAAGAAGACGGTTGTGCCCCAACCTAGCGGACCAACTCTGTGAAAGCGCAAATAGAAAATGACAGGAACTAAAACCGTAAACCAGATGACCGAGGTCAGACTCCGGCGAATGGCGCGGGTGCGGGATTCTTCGTCAACAACTCCAAAAAATTTGCGCGCGGCGTAAGCTGAAACTTCCTGGGGATTCGGGTTCTGACGGGAATTGGAATCCATAATGCAGGACACACCGGCGTTGGAGGCGTGCTGTCCGTTTCTTGCGTCTTCTTACTTTTGAACAAGGATGGACGCCGAAGTTGCGAGAAAACTCCGGCGTCCAGCCAGACCATCACCTACGGGCAATTGCTATTCACGGTGTAGTGCGGCCCGTCATCAACGGCCGGACTCCCGTTTTGATTCTTCGGCACCGTGACCTTCGCCGTGACAGTAGTGGCATTCCCAGACGCATCACGCACCTTAAAAGTAATTGTGTAGACGCGTCCGTTACCACCCCCTTCACGCTCTGAACGCAGTTGCACCGACTTGCAGTCCGCTGCGATCACGATGTCGTTCGAGGTGTTGCCATCACCCTTGCTGTTCTCAAGTTCATCACTGGTAACTTTCGCGATGTAGACGCTGCTTAAGCCCACGCCAGCATCACAATTGTCACTGGCTGCTGCTACCAGATTTGAAACATTAACCGTTTCGTATTGATGATTTGGCGGCCACAACGTGATGACGTTTCCATTCAACGTAATCGTGGGGGGCGTGTTGTCCAGCACGGTGAAGTTCACCACCTTGTTAGTGTGGTTCCCTGCACCGTCAGTGGCGGTAACTGTGATTGGATGTGGCCCAGGACCCACCAGCGTACCCGCGGTCGGGCTCTGAGCAATCGTTACGGCGCCGCAGTTATCACTCGCCGAACTGCCAAAGAGCACATTG
Organism: Pyrinomonadaceae bacterium; assembly: GCA_035472495.1. Taxonomy (GTDB): domain Bacteria; phylum Acidobacteriota; class Blastocatellia; order Pyrinomonadales; family Pyrinomonadaceae; genus PSRF01. Next base: position 187,032 of record DATIPD010000020.1, read on the forward strand.
GGTATCACTGCCTGGCAACTGGCGTTCGCGAACGCAGTTGAGTCCGCCGGCACCGAAAGTGTGGGCGGTGTCGTGTCAACCACCGTGATTACCTGCGACGCGGTCGCTGAATGTCCGTGATTGTCGTTCACTGTCCAGTTGACCGTCGTGGGACCGAGCGGAAACTGCGCTGGCGCGTTGTTGGTAACGGAGTTCACCAGGCAATTGTCTGCAGTCGTGGGCGTGCCCAACGAAACACCTGAAGCGGAACAGGAGTTGGAATCAGTGCTCACAGTGAATCCCGCCGGCGCCGTAATGGTTGGATTTTCCGTGTCGTTGACAGTGACGTTGAAATTACAACTTGGACCAGCCGAACTCGTGCACGTAACACTCGTTGTGCCCACGGGGAAAGTAGAGCCCGACGGATGGTTGCAAGAGACGGTTGCCGGCGACGTTGCAGTTGGAGTGGTGTAATTGACCACAGCGCCGCAAGACCCTGCATCATTGCCCACGGTGATATCAGCCGGACAAGTCAAACCACATGATGGCAACGGCGCGTCGGTCGCGAGCGTAAACTTCACATCGTTGCGATTGCAGCTGCACCCGGGCACGTCGTAAGTCACCACGCGCCACTGTCCCAGAATGCTGGTGGTCCCACCTGAAGCACATGAAGGATAAATATCCGCATCAGACGCCGGCAAGGTGAAGTCATAAAAGAACGGATCGCCAACGACGTGAACTGTGGTGAAGCTCGGGCCAGTCGGCAGAAAAGTACATTCATTCCCTGAGCCACCAGCCGCTTGCAATCGCATCGGTTCGGCAACGTTCACGATGCCGCCAGTGACCTTGATCGTCATTGTCTCGCCGGGACGGAAGCTGTAGCGCTCAGTGCCGCAGGAATCGAAGAATTGAATACCGGCATAAAACTGCGCCAGATAAATTCGTTCGCCTGGGCCAGCGAATCCCTGGATGCAAACCTGATGACCATCACCGACACCCGTAATCGACGATTGATACGAATTGTCGGCCGGTTGAAAGCCTACGAATGGACCGTTCTGTTCAGACGTGTGCGCGAAATAAATACCGGAATCGGGAATGGTGATCTGAACTGAATTACCCGCAGGCAGAGTAAAAGATATTCCGGCCGTCGAATTGACGCCCGTCACCATATCGACGCTGCCGCCGCCGCTGGTGCAATCACCCGAAGTAAAAATCTGCTTGCTAAACTTCGCTGTTTCGGTGGTTGGTGGCCCGAGGTAGTTGCCGGACTTGATGGTGATCGTGCCGTCAGTTGGCACGAAGAGAGACGCAAACTCCTTCACAGATTTCTTTGGCGCCGCGGAAGATTTAGACAATAAGGGCGATGCTAAAGCCAAAGCGACCAAAAATATCATCACGCCGGCAAGCGGTAAGGGTGGGACGTACTTCCGTTTCTTTAGAGCAACTGTTGGGAGTTGATTAGCGGTTGAATGTTTCATGGAGAGCCTCTCTTTTTTCGGTAAAAGGACGGGTTTCGGGTTTGTCGCGGTACTGCCTTGATTTCATAAAGCACCTGTTAGTTTGCGTTACAAAAACTTAAGCACTATCGCGTTGCGCGGATTTCTGGTGCGCTGTTTAGATCGAGGAAAGAACGCCTTAGATGAGTAGCGCAAGAAAGGGGGAACGCTACCAGGGAGAATGGGTGAAACTATTGCAACAGGCGATGCCTCGATTCAGTGTCTCGGTAATATATCATCGGGCTCAGGGTGGTTGAAACGAATTCCAGCAAAGCTTACGAAAATGGGATGGAAGTTCCCTGTTGTTCAACTTTGCGTATCGCAAAAGTCAAAACTTTCCCGAGTGAATGAGCGTAATGTTACTCAACCAATCGGGCGTTATAGTCAAACCACAATTTAACTCGGAGGAAAGGTCGATGATTCTAAGGACTTCCATCAAGACGTGGGGATTTTCCATTTTTTCGTTCGTGCTGGGTGTGATTTTCGTCGCGGCGATCACCAAAGGCACAGCTAAAAATGTTCAGGACGATCGCGCCGCAGATCGCGAAGCGATCAAGTCGCACATTGACAGCATCTTTCAGGCGTTCATCAAGAAAGACTCCGCCGCGCTGCGCGCCACGCATGCAGACAACTGGCTCGGCTATCTCGAGGGCTCACGCACGGTGATTAAGGGCATCGACGGCTACATGGAGTGGAACCAGGTCAATCCCAAGAGTCCGTACGGAATGAAGAGCTACAAATTCCGCGAGTTCGACCTGATTTTCAAAGGTGACGCGGCGTTTGTTTGCTTCGTCGCCGATGTCCATTCGGAAACTCCCAACGGTCCTCTCGATCGGGCGCTCCGTATTTCGGATTTTTACACGAAGCAAAATGGCCAGTGGATCCAGAACGGCAGCGATACCGCGTTGCATCAGGAATCGCTGGAAGATCAATTAGCGTCGCCGCGACCAATGGGAGAGCAAAACAAGAAGAAACTGCTGGATGCGCGTGAGGCCGTGTGGCGAGCATATTTCGCCGGCGATCGCCCGGCGCTTGAAAAGTTGATTCCAGAAGAAACCGTAGCGATTGAGTCTGGTGACAACAACTGGTCAACGCGGAAGACAATTCTTGACGGCGCGGAACAGTTTGCCAAAGGCGGCGGCAAACTCGTGAAACTCGAGTTCCCGAAAACTGAAATCCAAGTCTACGGGCTCACGGCTGTGATTTACTCAAACTACGCGTACGAGTTGGAAGTTGGCGGACAACACGTAAATCGAGCGGGCCGCGTCACCGAAGTTTTCGTGAATCGGAAAGGACAGTGGGTGAATCCCGGCTGGCATATGGATAGTGGGCAGTAGAAAATCTTCAAACACGATGTCGACTGCATGTAATGGCGGCAAGTTGCGTCCGAGGTCGTGAATACGACCTCTCAAATTCAGGGACAACGAGGAAGAGCTTGCTAGTCAAAGCGAAGTGTATTTTTGTGGTCGGTTTCCTGATTTGTGTCACCGCCCTTTGTAGCGGGCAGCGGCCTGAGTCGGTGTCTGGATTGCGTCGACGACGTTAATAAACTTACCAATCAATCGAGAAGATGTTTTATCTCGGAAGCACTGGTTGACGCGAGTTGAGCTGTCCTCTACAGTCGTTTCATAGACTTGACTGTTGCGCGTTGGTACCAACGTGAGACATCGGGTTAAAAAAATGGCGCAACGCTTAAGGGCGATCCCCTGTCGGTGTTGCGCCATTTCATTTGAGCGATACAAAAAAAGCGGGGCAAGCCCGCCTTCCCAACCGTGAGACTCCCCACTTTGTGCTACTTCCATCACAAGTGTGCTCACTAAACCAGGTTGCTTAGTCAACGCGCGAGCTTCTGCATTAAGCCCGCTTTCACTTCTGGCCACTCGGCGTCAATGATGCTGAAGCAAACGGAGTCGCGGATGCGGCCGTTGGGCATGATCAGGTGATTGCGCAGAATGCCTTCCTCTTTGGCGCCGAGCCGGAGGATGGCCGCGCGTGATTGCCGGTTCAGCAGATCGGTTATCAGTTCCACGCGAATGCATTTCCAGTGTTCAAACGCGTGCGTTAAAAGGAGCAGTTTCGTTTCTGTATTTATTGGCGTGCGCTGCACGCTGACAGATAGCCAGGTGTAGCCGATGGCCACCCCACGGTCGAGGGGCCTGATTTCGTAGAAACGCGTGGTGCCGACAATTCTGTCAGAAGCTCCGTTTGCGGGTTTTTTCTGAACAATTACGAACGCCAGCTCACTTCCCAGCGACTGCGGTTCGAGCGCTGCATGGAGGTATTCATTCACGGTGTCGCGCGAGGGAACAACCGTGACGGGTGAATTCCACAGTTCGCCGTCCGCGGCCGCTGCAACCAGAGCGTCTGCGTGATCTGCGCGCAGCGGATCGAGCCGCACGTATTGACCTTCAAGCGTGGTCGGTGAAATGTCCACAGTCTATTTTGAGATAATCTCAAAATTCGAGAACCAGAACCAGTAAGGTTGTTTTGTCAGATCGGTCCGCTGTTCAAACTTCAGCAGCACTTCCTTGTCGCGGTCGAAATCCCAATTATCATCGTGAGCTCTGGCTTTGACGTCGAGCGCGTCCAGGAGCTTTGCGTCTTCCCCATCGGCCCACGCCTCAAACGTGATCACCGAATACGGATAGTTACCCTTGACGACCGATGCGACTGAAAACGTAAAAATGGTACTGGCGCGACGTTTCAGAGTCGCGCGCATGGCCTGGCATTTTCCACGGATAAAAAGCTCCTGTCGGAGCAGACCGTCCCGCTCAAAGATCTTTAGCAGGCGGGAGTCTGATCGGCTATCGACTGTACCGGCAAACTTCCCGGTTGGGTAGGCCTGGCGAATTTTCAGAATAGGGAAATCGGAATCCAGGTTTCCGATTTCAATCACTAAACCGTCAAAGCTCTGCGACGAAGGTGATGACGAAAACACGCCTGCATAAATTGGCGCATCACCGACGAACACCACGAACCGTTTACCATCCAGGTCCCGTGCGATTCTTTTCAGCTTTAGACCAGCCGGGTACCACAAACCAAGCTCATGCCTGTCCTTTTGGTAAAACGAAACATCAGCCATGGAGATAAGGGGCGCGCCGGCAGGTCGCTTGAGCTTTTGCAGGTCGAGATCCAAATGGCCTTTCGAGGTTGTGCTCGGGGGGAACAGATACAGGGCAAACTCCGTGCGCTTGCCTTTTCCGGAGGCGCTCATCGCCGGCAGAAACAGAACCAGCAGAGCCACCAATGCCGTCAATATTTTCATAAGCTCTTTTCTTTTGCTTTCCTTAAACCGAGGTAATGCTCACGCTGTTTCTTGTCGAGCTTTTCGATGGCCGCGCGCAACAGCGTGCGCGGAAGCGTGGCTGCGTGCTTGTCGAGAAAACCCAGCAGGCGCTTTTGATCTTTGTCGCCGGCATAACGCAACATCCAGCCCGTCGCTTTGTGAATCAGATCTTGCTCGTCAGTCAGCAGCAGCTCCGCGATTTTGAATGTGTCGTCGAGGTCGCGTTGTTTGATGAAGTATGCTGTGCTCACAATCGCCGTCCGACGTTTCCACATGTTTTTCGACTTGGCCAGTTTGTACAAGACGTCGCGCGGCTTATCAAAAAGATAACCACCAACCACGTAGATCGCGCTCACGTCGACCAGGTCCCAGTTGTTAATGCGATCGTGCCGTTTCAGGTACAGGTCGAAGAGCTCTTTTCTGCGACTGGCCGGCGTCTTCTTGCGGCGCGCCTGTTTGTCCATGATGCTCATCGCGCCCGCCCGAACTTCGTGAATCGGATCGTTCATGAGCTTCTCAATCTCAGCCGGCGGCAGGCCGATGAATTCCTTTGCCAGCGCGAAGACATTTCCCATGCGCACGCCGATGAACTTGTCGCCTTCGCCATATTCGCCTTTTCCGGTCTTGAAGTAGCGTTGCATTTTCAAACGTTCCTCTTCAGAACGGTGCAATTTCATTTTCTTGACGAATTGAGCAGCATTGATTGTTTTGTTGGCACTCATTGCCTGATTCTTATCCTCAGTTTTAGTGATGGGGCAAAAAAACAACGGCGAGAATTTACGAACGAAAGACGAGTAGATCAATCGGCTCGGTAACGGCCTGGACACTTCCATCGTAAGCACGCATAGCTTTTAGTCCTGCCTCAAAATCAGCGGCGCTCAACTGAGCGAGTACGGAATCGGCTCCAGTGGCCAGCTTGTCAGCATAGACTGAGTAGTTTGGCGCAATCTCCTGAGTGATGAGTTGCTGATCAACTATTTGAAAACCGGCGGCTGCGAAAACCTCACGCATGAAGTCAGTCGCCGGTAAACACTTTTCCATAATCGAACGACTCGCGGGAAAGAAATCCACGCACGCATAAGACGAAATGCGGTCGCGACTCCCGCCCCGCAGAAAAGCCAGGGAGCCCCGCCGCAGCACACGACGACATTCGCGGGCCGCTTGTGCCGGGTCTTCAAAATGGTGAAAAGACATCGACATGAAAATCAGATCCACAGAGCCATCCGGCAAGGGGATCGACTCCGCGTGTCCCTGCTCGTAACGCACGCGCACGTCTACTTTCTTTTTCTCCGCCTGCTCCAGCATTTTTTGCGAAGGATCAATTCCAATCACCTGGGCCGCAAAATGTGCCGCGAGCGTTTCTGAAAACCGCCCGGTGCCGCAACCTAAATCCAGGATAGTTTCAATTTTCTGATCTTTGACGTGAGCTGAGAGCACGTTCATCCAGAGGTTGAGCAGCTCCGGACCGTGGTCGCGGCCGCGATCGTAGTTGCGCGGGATTTCAGTCTCGTCGTAGTTCATCTTCCTCTGCTGGCAAGGATTTGGGTTGGTTGTCGCCATCCAAAACAGAGCGACAAACTCACTTAATATTCTTCGACCGTTGAGACTTTACCCACGAGTAATAATCTTTCGGCACGTCCAACTTTTTAAGTTTCTTCCACGCCGCAATTGCTTGTTCTCTGGTTGCACCTTTCTCGACTGCCAGAAATTCGGCCATGAAATTAATGTAGCGGCCGTGTGGAATCTTGGCGAATGGCGCCGCAGTTTGATTAAGTCGCACGTATTCCGTTACCAGATCGCGATAGGTAATTCGTTTGCCGTTGGTTAGTTGCTCCTCGCGCCAACGGTTGAGCCGGTAACGCGCGCCAGACTTTCGCTTCAGACCTGGTGCGAGTCTTTGCGCTTCACGCTCAAGAAACGTTTTGGTTTCTTTGTTGTTTGTGTAAACCGCGACCGGAAGGTTGAGACTCAAACCGCGTTCAAAATCTCTGGCGCCGGTGATTGCCAGGTTTCTCTTCGTCGGGAGTTCAGCCTTGCCGGTTTTCAAAAACTGCTTAACGGATTTTTCGAGTTCGTCCTTGCGAAGTTTGCTGGCGGAAGGTATGCCGATGCGTTGAGCGAACTCGCGGAGTTCTGTGGCGTACCAGTAGCCGTTGTCAAACTGCGACAGCGTCATCGTTGGGGATAGTTTCGGCAAGGTCTATTTGGGCTTGTAAAAGTTGAATCCTGCAGGGCAATTCTAGACTCTCGGCGTCTTTAGGTCACGGTGGGAAAAGATACTAACGCGTTCTGCCCAAGAGCGGGACCAAGCCCGCCTTCCTGACCGCGAGCTGGTCGGAGACGAGCGGTGATCTGGTGAGACTGACTTTCACATCAAAGCAATCGATCAAGCTAAGGAATCTTGAGGCCGGGAAGACGGGCTCGCCCCGCTCTTTCGCAAAGCTCTATTGGCCGCGCTTGATCACTTTGCCGTCTTTCATCACAAACGAAACTTGTTTGAGCGTTTGGATGTTTTCGAGCGGATTTTCTGGCGTCGCAATGATGTCGGCAAACAGGCCTGCCTTAATCGCGCCCCGCTGTTTATCGACTCCCAGAAGGTGCGCGGCGTTCGTCGTCATGATCCTCAGCGTATCTTTTGCCGGAATCCCAGCTTCGACAAAACTGTCGATGTAAGAAATCGCCATCGTGCCGCGAGTTTGTCCGGGGACTTCCGCGAATGTATCGGTGCCGTAGGCCATGGTGATGCCGACCTTGTAAGCGCGTTTTAACCGATCGATGAAAACGTTGTGAAAGAGTTTGGCGATATCAGGTGGGAGTCCCAGCGACTCGGCCGCGGGGATGGGAAAGTCAGTGCCGACTAAAACTACGTTATTCTTTTTGGCCAGCTCCAGCGCTTCGTCTGACATTCGGAAGCCATGTTCAATTGAAGCGACACCGCCAAGGGCAGCATTGCGCGCGCCTTGTTCGGTCATGCAATGCGCAGCAACCGAAAGCCCGGCGCGGCGGGCTTCTTCAACGATGAACTTGATGTCGTCTGCCGAATAAATGTACTTCTGATCGTCGACAACGATCTTGATGACCAGCGAGCCAAAGTGAATATTTTCGCGAATGGCCTTGATCATTTCATCGTGCGTGTCTGCGAAAAGATATTCGGGATTGCCCAGCTCGCGGCGGTCCGGCTGCAGGTGATATTGTCCGCCAAACGGCGCGATGATGCGCCCGGCGTTGATCATCGTCGGTCCGGGAACTAATCCATTTTCAATCGCATGACGGAGCGCGGTGTCGGCGTAGTTTCCGTTGTTGCCCACGTCGCGCACCGTGGTGAATCCCGAGTCGAGCATTTCTTTCGCGTTCACTACACCGATGATGGCGCGGTAAGCCGTTGGTTCGCGGATGTCGGTGGTGAACAAGTCGCGGTTGTCCGGCGACGTTGACTGGCAAAGGTGCGAATGCGCGTCGAATAGACCCGGGAGAACGGTGAAGTTAGAAAGGTCGACTATCGACGCACCCGCCGGAATTGGTAGACCGGCGCCGACAGATTTGATCTTGCCGTTCTCTATAAGAATGACTTGATTCAGGAGCGTTGTTCCGGTGTCAGGATCGACCAGTTTGCCTGCTTTTAGAGCGGTGACTTGCGCGTGTGTGGCCGGTAAACAAAGGAAAAGAAACGTAGCTATTACTAGAAGGACGGTTTTGGTGTATTTCATATCTACCTTAAGACGCTTGCCGGTTCTCAAGTGTTAGCGGCTTGGCGATGTGCACGAACGACAAATCTATGCGTTCGGAGATTTGTTGCATTCAGTTATCCTGCGGTTTCATTTTGCCTTCAAGGATTCTCAAACGTTGCGCCGTTGAGCCTCTCGCCTCAACGGAAGGCAATTCGAATTCGTCATCGCCAAAGATCGCGACCAACTGCCGGTCAACTGCCTTGCGCAACTTTGGATCTTCGTCAGCGGGCACTGCAATCATATTCGCTTCGTCGAGCGGGAGAAAAACGATCAAGTCGAGACAATGCAGAGCGGCCATTGCTAGCTCACGCGCGTTGGCTATCGTCTGCGGCTCAACCTCCTCCCGGTGGAGATCTCTCAACGCCAAAATGTAAGCGATAAAATCGAGCGGACAGCGTTCGAAGATTACTCGCTCGCCGGATGCGCGTTGCCGCAGTCGCTCGATGTTAAATTCCAGCTGACGAAGAAAGTCGTCAACGCACGGTTCGGCTGAGAACTCTTCTCCGTAGTCTTCGACCAACACGGAGTACGGCTCAGGTTCGTAAACAAAATCCGGACGGGCGGTTAAGAATTCGTTGACGAGCGTGGACTTGCCCGAGCAGTGTGTTCCGGAGACGGCGATTCGCATTCCTGGTTTTAAAGACTTTCGCGACTTTTCGTGATCTTCACTTCGGGTTATTTGGTGGTTAAGTCCTGCTAAGACGCAAAACGGAAACGACACGAAAAAATCGAGGAGTTCAGATTCCTAAGGAGGCTCGCAATGATAGTAGAAGTCAGAAGCTACAGGATCAAGCCTGGTCGGCGCGCGGAATTCGTTCAGTTGTTCGAGCAGCGAGCGATACCGGCGCAGCGCTCGTACGGCATGAAGATAGTTGGTCCGCTGGTCGATCTGGAGAACCCGAACAAGTTCGTTTTTCTGCGCAGTTTTCCTTCACTCGAGGAACTCGAGCGAATGAAGAATGCGTTTTACGGCGGCGAGTTATGGAAGAACGAACTGGAGACGATCGCGATGCCGCTGATCGAAAGTTACGACGTCATACTTTGCGAGACCTCGGCCGGCTGCGTATTCGATTGGTGAGACGCGCCATCCTCACAAGTGACTTTGGAGGGCGTCCTTTTCTTTGGTGTCAGTCACTAACTCAATCGTGAACCACTCGTTGACGTACAAACCAATCACGCGCGCGTTGAATCCCCAGGACTCTACAATCCTCGCCGCCTCAACAATGTCTCCCCAATGCTTTTCTCTCGAGGCTGGATTGATCAAACAATCGTGATGGCCGGCTACGGCGATTACGCTTGAGCCGTGGCCTTCAAGCGAAAGCTTGACCTTGCTTTTGATCGCATCGACGGTCCCAGGATGCCCCTGCACTAAACACTTCTCGGCGCCCGGTTCAGTAATCATGTCGACGTAATCGACGTTGCAGTGGTATCGCAGCCAATCCCAGACCGGCCGCTGTGCGCGACCGTCAATACAGTTGACTGCAGTGCAGAAGACGTCTCTTGGCATACCGGAGTTTATTCCTCGTGTGCTGATCCTGTCTGAAACTTACCAACGACAGTTTAAGGGATGGTGATCGTTTCCGAAAGCACTCGGTTAATTGGCGGCGCGAATGCGCTTGATGGATTCGTAATTAGCAGGACCAGCGAACACACGGTAATGAACCGTTCCGGTTAGCGCACTGGAGGTCGGTCATACCTGAGACACTGCTGCGCCGAGGCAAGGAAGCAGAAACCGCTCAACACCAAGATGACCGGCGCTAACCTGGGTCTTCATCTAAGAACCCTTCACGATAAGAGACGTGACGAGGTACAGGATGAGAATGATTGGCCACGCAGCAATCAATCCAAAGATGAACTCGACAATTCGAAAATAGTCGATGGTTACCTTCGGCTTAGGCGCACCAAGATTCTTGAAAACCGGACTCAGAGCTTTCGCCGACCAGTTCACAATGCCGAAAAATGAAAAGCTGTTGCTTTCGAGAACGCAAGCGCTTCCATCTGGTTTAAAACCTATGAACCTGGCTTGGCCAAGTGTCTCCTTGTCTGGAATTTTCAGCGCAAGATGTTTCTCAATTGGAATCCTCACAGACTCATAGAGCTCCATCCGCCTTGAATTTGATCCTCTAAAAGGAAGATAAAAAAGTATCTGCTCCGGCCTGATTGTTCTAGCCATTTCAACTTCCTCCCAGACGCCCTCAGGAGTATCAGTTGGTCGAAAAATTTCCAGCTGCGTCTTCTTCTGACGACCAGAACCCAAGCCCCAAAACTCTTGCTCGCGACGACCAGACCATAATCCCCACTGTTCCTGGTTTGGATCTACACGAAACACTACTAACCGAGCCTTCGCCATGAGCTCGGTAACCTTCTCTCGCCACCGGCCATCGCGCACATATAAGCGGGCGGCACCTAAGTCCCGCATACCGATCTCGCCGAGTGCAACAAATGGTCCTAGTTGGTTCATTACCGCTGAGAGTCGCTCCTCATCGGACGTCGCGAAAAGAGCGGGAAACAAAGCAAAAGGGATTGGAGAGTGGCTCGAGTCAGCGCCGGCATTCCGGTAGGCCCTGAGGTAAAGAACTAAAGATCGCTGATCGTAATTGAGCAACGTCTCAGCATCGATGGCCAACATATTCCGCCCTTGGAAGAATAACCTCAGCCCGCCTTTAACGAGGAGTCTTGCAATGACCCGCGTTATGATCCACGGGATCCAGAGCAGTGGAAAACCGAATGAGAAAAGGGTAAGCCCTAAAAGCCGCAGTGCGACGCTCTTGATTTTTAGCGTTCTCTTCCGGGCTAAGGTTAACGGAGAAACATTGAGGAGCCGAGTCGATTCATCAATGTGAGCTGTATTGTCTACTGCTTCCGTCGTTTGTTTGCTCTTGTCCTCATGTCGATGGTTTCTCCAAATTACATAAGACAGGAAGGCCAGGACAAGTAGGCCAAAAACACTGTTAATGAACAACATTTTTTGTGAGGGCACCTCAAGTCTAAAAAATGACCGGGTGACGCCACAAAAAACGAAGATCAGCCGGCTGCTTTGACAGCCTACTTCTTCGCATGCCACGCCGCCAAGACTTCCGCTTCCTTTTCTGGTTTTATTCCGGCGCGCATCTTTGCCTGTCTTTCGGGTGTCTGTTTCTTGAACCACTCAAGGGTGGCCATGGTGGTGTCGGAAAGCGGGCGCAAGGTCAATCCGTTTTTGAGTGCTTTACTAACACTTACATCTCCATACGCAGCATATGGCCCTTTCGGATCAACCCAGATAGGGACAGGAACTTCCTGTTTCTCAAGGAAGTCGGAATCTATCCAGGTAAAAGTCGCATTAGACTTTGTAGTTTTCTTCATCTCGGCCAGAGCGCGGCCCATTGCTAACGTAGGGCCGACGCCATTGAATCGACCGGACACGCGTTTCTCAATCAAGCGTATCGTCCACTCAGCGAGATCACGCGCATCGATGATTTGAATCGGATCGCCAGGAGTTCCGGGCGCCAACATTTCACCGCCACGTTCAACTCGCAGCGGCCAATAGGTAAACCGATCTGATTCATCGCCTGGTCCAACGATGTATCCCGGGCGAATGATTAGTGCCTTGCCGGGAAACCATTTTTCAGCCTCTGCTTCCGACATCGCTTTGAGCGGTCCATAGAGAGCGAAGTTGCCGGCACGCATCGTGGCATTCGTCTCTTTCATCGCGTCGGCGCCTTCATACTTCACCAACGGCGCGGACTCATCCATGCCTGGCTTGCTCGTGTCTGCGTAAACCGCAGTTGAAGAAATGAAGACGTAGCGTTCGACGTTGCCTTTCAGGACTTCCGCCGCATCGCGTACCCACACGGGAAGGGTGGCCGGATTGTCGATGCACACGTCCCATTGTCTGCCCTTGAGTGCATCGAGCTTGCCGTTGCGATCACCGATTAGCTGTTCCACTTCTTTGGGCAGTTCACCCGGATGCGTTCGGCCGCGATTGAACACTGTCACTTGATGCCCGCGGCTTAGCGCGTATCTAACCTGAAGCGGCCCGGTGAAGCCGGTGCCACCGAGGATCAGGATGCGCAACTTCTTTGGAGCTGATCTGGATGCGCCGAGTACGTCTGACAAGGTTGATACTCCGGGCACCAGGCCCAGACCCGCGACACCACCTGCCAGGGCCGACAGTTTAAGAAATGTTCTTCTGCTCGTAGACATTTAGTTCGCTCCGTGTGCCTGGATTTTAGATCAGCCAAAAGAATTCTAGTCTTTAACGCAGAACAGCGGCAGGAAGTTTAGAGTCATCTTTTGATCCAAAGATTCGGAAAGTCCAATGTCCAAGTTCCGCGTACTAACGTCGAACTAATTCTTGGCGGCGGCGAATGCGTTCAATTCCTGGCGCATCAAAGGGTGCGCGCAGATGGTAGCCAGAGGTGAAACCTCTGGATCACGCCGTCATATTTTCAATTCCTGGCGCATCGGAGATGCGCGTAGATGGTAGCCAGAGGTGCAACCTCTGGATCACGCCGTCATATTTTCAATTCCTGGCGCATCGGAGATGCGCGTAGATGGTAGCCAGAGGTGCAACCTCTGGATCATCCGTCATATTTTCAATGGCGCGCTGAAGGCGCGCTCAGATTCGGCGCGCGTCTCCGACGCGCGGAACCATTGTTTACGAACCTGATCCAGACGTTTCACATCTGGCTACCTTCGCCTCGCCGCTTCGCGGCGCAAATCAATTTCGTTACGCCGCGGCGGCATATCTGGCTACCTTCGTCACGCCGCGTCAGCTGCTTTGACTTTGGACATTGGACCCTGGACCGTGGACTCGTAAGGTCAAAGCTCTCGCTGCATCAAGAGATCGCGTTGTGCGTCTGAGCCGAGCTGAAAAATATGCTCTCCGACTTCTCGGAAATTCCACTTGCGATAAAAAGCCTGCGCGCGTAAGTTCCGTTCCCAAACTCCCAGCCAAATAGTTTGAAATCCCATTTCAGATGCTTCGTCAAAGCATCGCTGCATTAGCGCGTGACCAACGCCTCGGCCAAGCCACCGCTGCAAAACGTATAGCCGCACCAATTCAATTGGCTTTTCGCCGGCAACGGTAAGCGGCGCAACGGTTGAAGAAATTTTGGCGTAGCCCGAAGCCAGTCCATCAACTTCGGCGACAAGAAACGTAGACAATGGATCTGTTAATTCCGCGGTAAGCTTTTCAACGCTGAACGAGTCGGCGAGGTAAGCCGTCATATCCTCGGCAGTGTTCTCGTCACTGAATGTCTCGGCAAACGTTTGCGCTCCGAGCTCGGCCAATAACTTCGCGTCGCTGAGGAGCGCGCGACGAATCTTAAGAGGCGAAGCTGGCATCATTTTCTGGAGATCGAATTTGAGAAGATATCGCCAGGCTTACCGTTCGCTCGCCGTTTGCTGTGAGTTGTCTGCCGGTAGTGGCTCGCCGCTGGTTTCCTTCTCACCAAGCACAACCCTCACGATATGCACGCGACCATCATCCGTAAGTGAAAACGGTTCGGTGCCCTGTGGTGCGCCATCCAGCTCGAGCTTCACTACTCCACGGCTAACGCCCAACGGGTTTTCCACTTCAATCCGGTACGTCGTCCGGCCTAGACGATAAATAATTTCAAACTCGCGCCACCAGCGCGGCACGCACGGATCGATTTGCAATTTTTCACCGCGTAGTTTGAAGCCGAGTATTGATTCCAATCCAGCGCGATACATCCAGCCTGCCGAGCCCGTATACCACGTCCAGCCACCACGCCCGGTGTGCGGCGGTACAGCATACACATCGCCAACAGCTACGTAAGGTTCGACTTTGTATTTGTGCAAACCCGCGCGAGTTGACGAGTGGTTTATCGGATTCAGCAGTGAGAACAACTCGCCGGCGCGATCGCCGTCACCGAGCATTGCAAACGCAATCAAGGTCCACAATGCGGCGTGCGTGTACTGGCCACCATTCTCGCGCACGCCCGGGACGTAGCCTTTGATGTAACCAACATCCAGTTTTCCGGCGTCGAATGGCGGCGTAAATAGAATCACCAGACCGTCGCCGCGGCGAATCAAATACTCTTCAACGGCGGCCATGGCCCGCTGCGCACGATAGCCCTCGGCCGCGCCCGAGATGACCGACCACGATTGCACAATCGAATCGATGCGACACTCATCATTTTGTGCCGAGCCCAGCGGCGTGCCGTCGTCGAAATATGCGCGCCGGTACCAGTCGCCGTCCCAGGCGTTATCGGCCAATGCCTGTTTCAACTTAACGAGGTGATCGCGATAACGCTTGCCGCGTGCTGGATCGTCGTGGGCGTCGCACAGTGGGGCGAACGCTTCCAGGGTCGTGTAAAGAAACCAACCAACCCAAACACTTTCCCCTTTTCCCTGTTGACCGACGCGATTCATGCCGTCGTTCCAATCGCCGCCTCCCATCAGCGGCAGTCCGTGTTCGCCAACCGCCAAACTACGATCAAGCGCGCGCACGCAGTGCTCAAAGATCGAGGCTTGTTCAGTAGAAACTGTCGGCTGCATGTAGACTTCATGCTCCCCAGGCTTCAGCAGCGGTTGTTCGAGAAAACTAACCACCTCCTCGAATACTGACTTATCGCCGGTAACTCGCGCGTAGAACGTGGCGACGAAAGGCAACCACAACAGATCATCCGAAAAACGTGTCCGCACGCCGCGACTGGTTGGCGGATGCCACCAATGCTGTACGTCGCCTTCTTTAAACTGGTGGGCCGCCGCCAAAAGTATTTGTTCGCGGGCCAATTTGGGACTGCTGTAAACCAGCGCCATCACGTCCTGTAATTGATCGCGGAAACCATAGGCACCGCCCGATTGATAGAAAGCAGAACGTGCCCAGATGCGACACGACAACGTTTGATACAACAACCAGCGATTGAGCAACGTGTCGAGAGCGCGATCAGGAGTCTTGACTTCGACAGCCCCCAGCAACGAATCCCAACCAGCCAGCACGTCCTCAAACGCTCGATTGACGTTACCGGCCTGCTTGAACTCTTCCACCAACGCTTGCGCCTCTTCTTTCGTCGCCGTCTCGCCCAACATGAAAACAACTTCCCGGCCTTCGTGCGGCGCCAGTTCAATCGTCACCTGCAAGGCAGCACACGGATCGAGTCCGGCCCCGTCTTTTCCCGAGAGATTTATGCGACGCAAAGCCGCCGGGCGGCCCATCGTGCCGTTGCGACCGATGAACTCTTTGCGATCACAGGTGGCGCTGGAAAGTTTTTCACCCGTGGCCGCAAACGTGACGCGGCCCGCGAACTCATTGTTGAAGGGATTTTTTGCAAACAGCGTCCCTGCCGCCTGATCGATTTCGGTAATCACGTAAGGCGCCGACGTGTGCCGCTGAACTCCGAGCACGAGTTCGTTGTACATCGTGACTGTAAGCCGTCGCCGCCGGTTGGTACGATTGCGAAGACGCAGCAATGAAATCTTTACCGGCGAATCAGCCGGCACAAACAACAGCAACTCCTGCGATACTCCGTGACTGGTGTGCTCGAAGACCGTATAGCCCTGTCCGTGCCGAACGATGTAGGGTTCCTTCTCGCGAACCGGCAACGGCGTTGGGGACCAGATGGTTCCCGTGTCTTCGTCGCGCAGATAAATTGCTTCACCGGGCGGATCGCTGACCGCGTCGTTTGACCACGGCGTCAAACGGTTTTCCCGACTGTTGACCGACCAGGTGTAACCGGCGCCGGTTTCAGTTACCTGAAAACCAAATTCATGCTTGTTCGCGATGATGTTTGACCACGGCGCGGGAGTCCACTGCTCCGCGCCGAGCAGGATCACGTACTCACGTCCACCCTGGTGAAAGCCGCCCAGACCATTGAAGAACGCCAACTCCGGCGGCGCCACGGTGGGCTCCGGATACGCCTGTGATGGATATCGCGGAGCAAAGGCCGGCGGAAGAAATTCGGAAACTTCCGGGCGCTCCAACTGATCTTCAAGCAAGCCCCGCTCGCAAACGATCACGGCCCGTGCCACTGCGTGAAGCAGAATGCGATCGGCTTCGGGTATTTGATCCGAACGCCGCAAGTAAGCTCCGCCGGGTTTGTCCTGCAAACTCGCGAGCCCGCTCGTGCGAATCAACGTTTCCAGTTCCTTCTGTAACAAACCCAGATAGGTCGTGGGATTGTCGTTCAGAATCACGAGATCGATTTTCAGTCCTCGGTAGTGAAGGTACTCATGACCGCGCACCAGCTTGCGCACGGTAGGAAGATCGGCAGCCTTATCGATGCGCACCACGAGGATTGGTAAATCGCCACTGATGCCGTATTGCCACAAGCTCGATTGCGCCAGCGTGTTTAGCCCAAGGACGTGCGGTCGCGGGCGTAACGAAGGATCAGAATAGACAATTCGCGAAGCTAGTCTTTGAAACAAGTGCGCTTCGTCTGAGTCGATATTGAGATGACTCATCTCAACCTGAGCTTTGGTCCACGCCAAACGAAGTTCGCGCTCAAACGTGCTGGGGTCGTGATACTTGTCTGCCAGTCGCATCGCTTCATCGCGCGAGTGGGCGACGATGGTGCTGAAACAACAGCGAACAGTTTCTCCGGGCGGGATTTTGACGCGTCTCCGCAAACTGAAAACTGGATCGAGCACGGCGCCGACCGTGTTCGACAAAGGACGATCTTCCATCACCGCCACTGGATCAGCCGGCGTGTGGCCGCGGCCGAGAAAACGTCCCCGATCGGTTTCGTATTGCGCCGCGCCTACCGCCTCGCCCTCCACGACTACGACATGAACTCCCCAAATGGATTCGTCGTCACTCGAGCGTTTTCGTCGATGGGCCAGAATCGCGTTTTCCGCGGCGAAGAACTCAGTCTCAATAAATAGATTGCTGAAAGCTGGATGGGCTACGTCGGCCTGGGGACTGTTGAGCACAATCTCGGCGTAGCTGGTCAATTCAATTTCGCGCGTGCGAGACGACGTGTTCGTCAACGAAATGCGCCGAACCTCACCGTTGTCCTCTGCCGACACGACAACTTCCATGTGCGACTTGATGCCCGCGTCACTGCGCCAGAAGTCTGTTTTGTCTTCGGCAAACGCTACTTCATACGATTGCGGCTGCTTGTTGACTGGTTGATAGCCCGCTGACCACACCGCACCGCTCCGCACATCACGCAGGTAAACAAAAGCTCCCCAGTTGTCCCTGGTAACGTCTTCACGCCAGCGAGTGACCGCATTGTTGCCGCAAGTGGAGTAGCCACCGCCGGCAACGGTGAGCATGACGTTGTAAGTGCCGTTGGATAACAACTGCGTGCGGGGCGACTCAGTGTCTACGTTGTGGTAAACCCGCGTTATCAATCCCTGCGGCGTCTGCGACACTCGACCAGTTAAGACTTCTTCAGCTCGCGGATGTTGAGCGGGCACGCCAATAGGAATTCGCTCCTGGAGTAATAGCTCAGTTGCCTGCACCAGCGGATCGGCATGAAATCGTTTCTCCATCCGATCGTCGTTCAGAAGGTTCGCCAGCGAAACCAAACTCATGCCCTGGTGGTGAGTCATGAAAGCGCGAATGAGAACGCTGCGCTGTCCCTGTGGGAGTCGTTCGGCCGTGTAATCGATCGATTCGTAGTAACCATAAGGCCCAAGTGCTCCCTCGCGGGCCAGCCGCCGCAGGTTTTGCACTGCAGCCCGAGGGTTAATTTCCGCCGCCAGCATCGTCGCGTAGGGCGACACCACGAGGTCCTCGATTAGCCCGCGCTTCAAACCAAGTCCAGGAACCCCAAACGGTCCGTACTGGTAGTTCAAATGAAGATCGCGGACGTTATAAGCTGACTCCGAAATCCCCCATGGAACTCCGCGCTCATTGCCATACTCGATTTGTCTGTTAACGACTGTGCGGTACGTTTCATTGAGTAGCGTGTCCGCGTAGTCGCGCATTACCAGCAGCGGCATCAAGTACTCGAACATCGTGCCGGTCCAGGAAATCAATGCCCGCCCACCATCAACCGCGGCTAGTTGCCGGCCCATGCGAAACCAGTGCTCTTGCGGAACGTCGCCTTTCGCGATAGCGACAAAGCTGGCGACGCGCGCCTCTGACGCGAGCAAATCGTAGTAGGAGTTGTCTGCGCGTTGCGCCGAAACGTTGTAACCGATGGTGAACACTTTGCGTTCGGGATCCATGAGGAATTTGAAATCCATGTCCTCCATGATTAGTTCTGCGGTGTGCGCCAGGCTACTGAGACGCGACAAGAGATCGCCGGCAGCGATCGCACCTTGTTCGAGTGACTTTGTTAACTGCAGGATTTCAGAGGAAGTTCCATTCGCGCTATCGTGAAGTGCTGCCAGCTCCACCAGGGCTTCGTCGCACAAATGCGGTATTTCCGCCAACGTCGGAACGGCCTTAAGCGAGGCGACAAGTTGTTGCAGTCTATTCGTCTGCTTTTCGGCGGCTTCCAGCTTCTCCAGCACACCACTCCATGGCGTGAGCAAGTCCGCGTCACGGCGGCTGGAAGTAACCTGGTGCGTGAAGGCATTCAGCCACCAGCGCAGCTCCTGGAAGTTTGTTTCTCCATGTTCGTGGGCCAGCGCGTTAACAATGTCTTCAATTTCGGAACTTCGCTTACCGAGTTTGTCCAGGAGCTGCGCCCAGGCAAGTAGACTATCCAGATTCACGTTTGTAAGGAGCGCCCGACAGGCTTCAAGTTCATTCCGCAACTGGCTGACAGTTACCACCTCGGTGCGGCGCCGGAATGTTCCAACGAGATCGACTTCCTCGACCAGAGCATCAATGGTGTCGCTGAGTCCAGCTATGATTCGCTCGTCAAAAACTTTTGCGTCAGGCAGCTCAACGCAGGCTTGTTTCAAGGCGATCGCATGACCCGCAAGATTGCCGCTGTCGACGGTTGAGATGTATTGCGGGTAGAGCGGCTCAAGCGTCCTGGTGTCATACCAGTTGAAAAAATGCCCGTGAAATCGTCCAAGTTTTGCGAGAGTCGCGCAGGTGAGCTCGAGACGCTCAACGAATTCCAACGAAGCTACATACCCAAGATCGTGCGCTGCTACAGTCGAAAGAAACAGCAGCGCGATATTTGTTGGTGACGTACGATGCGCTACTACCGGCGTCGGATCTTCCTGAAAGTTGTCGGGTGGCAACCAGTTGTCTTCGGCGACTACAAACGTTTCAAAGAAGCGCCACGTACGCCGAGCTACTCGCCGCGCGAAGTGCACGTCCTCCGTCGTAATTAGTTTTCGCGCCCGAACTCGCAACCTGCTAATCCAGGTAGCAACTAGCGGAGACGCCAACCACACAATCGCGAACGGCAACATGATCGGCATGGCGGCCGGTCTGAAAACAATGGTCGCAACCAGGACCAAAACTGTGAGCATTGCTGCCGGGAGCAAAAACGTTGCGAATGACAACAGGTCGTTTTGCGAAGACCTTTCCGCATCGGCCGCAGTCACCCATTCAAGCAATCTCTTCCGCGAAAAGAGTTTTCTGTAAATTGTGCGAACGATTGCGTCGCACATGAGGTAGGCCTGGTGCGGCAGAAATATCAGTGACAACGCAACCTGGGCGGTGTTCGTCTCGACGTCATCCCAGACGCTCCAGAAGTGACTGGTCCAGGGGATGCCGCGTGGGTGAATCAGCAAACTCGTCGTCAGGTGAAGGTAAACCGGGAACGCAATCGTGAGGACCACGAACAATGTCCAGAGCAAAGGCGACCCCGGCAGTATCGTCCACGCCGCAAGTAGCCACAAAAAAATCGACGGCGCCACCAAACTGCGTCTTAAGTTGTCCAGAATCTTCCAGCGTGATCGCGCGGGCAGCGGGTTGCGAATCCGGCGGCGGTTCGCATCAGGGACGGTGGGCAACAGCCAGTGCGCTATTTGCCAGTCGCCACGAGTCCAGCGATGTTGCCGTTTCGCGAAGGCTGCGTAAGACGAAGGATAGTCATCGAGCAGTTCAATATCAGTAGCGAGTGCCGCGCGGGCAAACAACGACTCGAAAAGATCATGACTGAGCAGAGTGTTCTCAGGTACGCGGTTAGCTAACGCGGCCTGGAAAACGTCGACATCGTAGAGACCTTTTCCCGTAAAGTTTCCCTCGCCAAAAAGATCTTGATAGACATCGGAAACAGCCGTCGTGTACGGATCGATGCCGGTGTTACCAGAAAAAATGCTGGCGAAGCGGGAACGAGATGCACTCACCAATGAAATGCTCACGCGCGGTTGCACGATGGCGTAGCCGCGCGTAACCATTTTCAGTTCCGGATCAAACACAGGAAGATTGAGCGGATGAATGGCCGCGCCCACTAATTTTCGCGCGACGTCGCGAGGTAACTGCGTGTCAGAATCGAGCGTTATCACATAACGGACCTGGCGCAGCAGAGAGGCTTCTGCTGTTTTGACAATGAAACTTGTATCCCTGGCCCCGCGCAGAAGGCGATTAAATTCTTCTAACTTCCCGCGCTTCCGTTCCCAACCAATCCATTTTTCCTCGCCGGAATTCCACTGCCGGCGGCGGTGAAACAGGTGAAAACGTGAATGCTTCCCATGGTCGAAGCGGTTATTCAGCTCGGCAATTCCGGTCCGGGCAATTTCAAGCAGGAAAGCGTCGTCCGGTGTCTCCTCGGTTTGCGCATCGGGAAAGTCGCCCAGCAAGCCGAAATAAATGTGCTCGTCCTGGTTCGCCAGAAAATGCACTTCTAGCCTTTCGAGCAGTCCTCTCACTTGTTGTTCGTTCGAAAAAATCGTGGGCACCACAACCATAGTGCAAGCCGCTTCCGGAATTCCGGTGGCGGTATCCATGCGCGGTACGAGGTGCGGTGGAAACAGGTGCGTCACATCCCAGTTCAGGACGCTGAGCGCCAGGTCGGTCGCTGGGATTAGAGCAAGCAGCCCGGTGAGAATTGCCAGAAGCGATCGTGTATTGGGACCACTACGGACAATCGCCGCCAACATCAGAACGGCTACGACGAGAAATGTGAGACTGATCAAAACTCCCAGATAAGCGCCCGTCGCGTGGCGCAAGAGAAAATGGCGAAGTCTTTCCGAGAGTCGTGGGCGGTATTGAAAGTTCTCTTCCAACTGGCGAACGCCCTCATCAACCAGATAAAAACCGACGTGCGCTTCTGGCGGGTGCGACAGATAAGTTGCGCCAGCGGTGTCCTCGTCATTTGTCTTGCCAGTGACTGAACCCTCGGCAAGTTCGACTGCGGCCCGAGCCACCTCGAGTTCATCCGAACGCGTTCTCTTGCTGATGCGCTCGATCACATGGCGATAACGATCACGAGTCGCAAACTCCATCTGGGAATACGCGCCAGCCGGATCAGCACCAAGCAAAGGTTCAATCAGGCTCACGCTTTCGAAGAAGTCGCGCCAGTCCAGCGTCGAAAGAAGACGCATGCTGGTAATGATGTTACCGACTGTCACTTGAGTCGCGGCCTGACGCTGATGTTCGGCGTGGATTATCTGTTCGATGGTTGTGCCGTCCCACGCTAGTTTCTTGTCGAGCCACTCCATCACCGGCATCACTGACGGATCCTGTTCCCGAAGTCGTTGGATGAGTTGCACCAGAAAGGACTGTGGAATTCGCTCGCGCTTTCCAAATCGTTCGGAGATTAGATTGGTCAATGCGTCGGACCGGCGCGCGGCGTGTTCGAGCAGTTTGTCCGCCAGCTTGTCAGCCTGGTCGCGGTCTTCGCGCGCACGCACGATGATCACAGCCAGACGACGCAAGTTTTCTACTAATGCGAGACGTAAAGTGATTGCTACAGCCCACAATTCACCGATGGATAGCGGAGTTATTGTTTGGTAAGCGGCAATGAAACGGCGAAGCGTATTCGTATCCAGCCGGCAATCAGTGTGGGCGATGAGCGCGAGAGCGAGGGCGTAGATTCTTGGATAATCCTTCAGCGGACCTTCAGCTAGTTTGGGCAATTCACGGTAGTAACTGCGTGGCAGATCTTCGCGAATCTCACGCAGTTGTTCTTCGACGATGTGAAAATTATCAACCAACCACTCTGCCGCAGGTGAGATTGTGCGACCGTTCCGAATTGCCTCAACCAGCGTTCGATAGGCCGCAACTAACTTTCGACCGTTGTCTTCAAGTCGCGGCAATAAGTGAGCGCGGCCCTTTCGCAAAAGAGTGCGATGTTCCGTGGCCAGCGTGCGAGCGTACTGCTCCAGCCGCTCCACGCTGTAGATTTCTGCGCTGACTGGCAATTCTGCGGCTAGCGAAGATTTGCCAAACGCGCCGGATAGATTTTCGTCCGCTGCACTCATAACTATCGGTTGACCAGGTTTCGTTGATTCTCCCGCGTTGCCACCATAGCAGCAACCCCTGCCGCCACCCCCATGCTCAAGGCGCGCCTCCAGCAGTCGCCCCGCCGAACTGTAGAGAAATCTAGCTCAGATAAATTGGTGCGACTTGAATTCATAAACCTGGCGGCGTGTGTAGTTTGCGAGTGCGACGTCAGACGTTCATGTCAAACCAGAAACGTTTCTGTCAATTTGAACAAGCTGACCTCAGATTGACGGCTGATCCTGACCGAACAACTAGTCTAACTTGATGTTCGCCGGGTCTTTAGTTGGCTAATTCGCCAATTCTGCGGCAAAAGTCTGCGGAATAGTGCTTGCCAAGTGGGTTGCGCGGTAGTGGGATCAGTTCTACCTAACCGCCACCCGCCGAATTGACCCAGGCACTCACGAAGGGTCAAACAAAATCCGGACGCATGACCTTTGAAACGAGTGAACATAGAGAAGCAAAAACTGAGAAGTAGATACATGTTTTCGGTCGCGGCTTTGGGCGCGGTCGTTACGGTTATTTGTGCTTTTCAACTGCCGTTCTCCCAACTTGGTCCAAAGTTCGCCGCCCTGGCTCTCATCACCCTCATTGTTGGCTCACAAATCACCATTAAAATTCCTGGAGGACGTGGGCAGATTGCCGTGTCTGACACGTTCATCTTTCTCGCAATTCTGCTCTTTGGTGTTGAAGCTGGAGTAGTACTAGCGGCGGCGGAAGCCTTTTGTTCGTCAGTTCGCTTTAGTAAAAAGCCCGCAGTCCTCTTTTTCAACGCGGGAGTGATGGCGCTTTCGACCTACGTCAGCGCCTCCGTGTTTTATTACGCTTTTCCCGGGATCAATCTTAGCCAGGGTTTTACGCCGAACTTGTTTGTAGGTTTGTGTGTGATGGCGTTGCTGCAGTACGCCCTAAACTCCGGACCGATCGCGGTTGGTGTCGCTCTCAAGACAAGTCAAACCGTCTGGCAGAGTTGGCGCGCAAATTTTCTGTGGAGCTCCCTCACCTATTTTGCCGGCGTTTTTGGTGCGGCGATCGTTGGCAGACTCAGTGAAAACGTGGGACTTTTTGGCTTTGCTGCAACGGCGCCAATCATCGTCATCGTTTACTTTACCTACCGCACTTATCTAACGAACGTTGAAACCTCAGCCGCTCAAGCAGAACAGGCCAAGCGTCACGTAGAAGAACTCAATACTTACATTGCAGAGCAAAAGCGCATCAGCGATGCTTTGGTTGAGAGTGAAGAGCACTTTCGCAGCGCTTTCGACTATGCAGCCATCGGAATGGCCCTCGTCTCACCTGAAGGCAACTGGTTGCGCGTGAATCGCTCTCTCTGCGAAATCGTGGGCTACAACGAACGCGAGTTACTTGCGTCAGACTTTCAGACCATGACGCACCGCGACGATTTGGGCAACGACCTGGCTGAGATCTATCGCATACTGTCTGGCGAAACTCTAACCTGCCAGGTAGAGAAGCGCTACATTCACAAACTGGGACACTTTGTTTGGACTTCAGTGAACGCTTCGTTAGTTCGCGACGCGGCCGGGCTACCGCTTCATTTCATTTTTCAAATCCAGGACATCACCGAACGCAAACGGGCCGAGGTAGCAATTCAAACGCTTTCGCTCGCTGATGAACTGACAGGCCTCTACAACCGCCGCGGCTTCATGGCGTTCTCACGTCAACATTTGAACTCACTTCATCGAACGAACAAAGGCGTGATTGTGGTCTACGCTGACCTTGATGGTCTCAAGACTATTAACGACACGTTCGGGCACAAGGAAGGTGACCGCGCTTTGATGAAGACTGCGGAACTTTTGAAGGAAACATTTCGCACATCCGACATTCTCGGCCGCCTGGGCGGTGATGAATTCACCGCGCTGGCCGCCGTAGAACCGGAAGGTGGCATCGAGAAACTGCTATCCCGGCTCCGACAACGGTTTGCAAATTACAATGCTTTAAAGCTGGTTCCTTACGAACTCTCAATCAGTCTCGGCATCGCACAACGTGAGGCAGAGTGTCCGCAATCCATCGAAGACTTAATGGCGTTGGCAGATCTGGCCATGTACGAGAACAAGCGCAGCAAGCGCGCCATCGTAAAGCCGGCAGACGAAGCCGACGAGCAGATCGAAGCAGTAGCCTAATAATCCTCCTCAAACAATCCGCAAGTTCCGCGAAGCTTTTGTAGTATTCTCAAGCGCACATGTCTCAAGACAAGAGCGTCTTTGAAGCGGAGCGCGCGTCTGGTCGTTGGCGGGCGCTTGTGTTGTTGTCGCTCGCAGAGCTGATGGGCATGTCGCTTTGGTTCAGCGCCTCGGCAGTTGTGCCGGCGTTGCGGAGTGAATGGAACTTAAGCCAGACAAGCGCGGGCTGGCTGACCATAGCGGTGCAACTCGGTTTTGTCTGCGGGACGCTGCTTAGTGCCTTTCTCAACCTTCCTGATGTAATCAACGTCCGATATCTGTTTGCGATTTCAGCTCTGGGAGGCGCGTTGACTAACGCTGCATTCGGCGCTTTCGCGCACGACGAAGCGACGGGAATCGCGTTTCGGTTTCTGACGGGTGTGTTTCTAGCCGGCGTCTACCCGCCAGGCATGAAAATGATGGCGACGTGGTTTCGACACTCGCGCGGGATGGCGCTGGGCGTGCTGGTTGGTGCGCTAACACTCGGAAAGGCGTCACCATATTTGCTGAACGGCCTTGGCAGCACAAACTGGCGTATCAATATCTTTGTCATTTCATTACTGGCCATCAGCTCGGCGTTCATCGTGCTTTTGTTTTTTAGCGAGGGACCGTACGCGCTTCCGGCAGCAAAGTTTGATTGGAGACAGGCGTTGGCCGTCTTCAGTAATCGTGGCGTTCGCCTGGCGAGCTTCGGTTACTTCGGGCACATGTGGGAACTCTATGCCATGTGGGTTTGGATTCCGGTCATGATTCGCGCCAGTCTCGCTGCTTCCAACCAGTCACCGGTCTTCGCGGAAGTTGCATCGTTCATTGTCATCGCGTGCGGCGCAATTGGCTGTATCGCTGCTGGACTATTGGCCGATCGAATTGGGCGAACAATCGTTACCTCGTGGGCGATGACGATTAGCGGCAGTTGCTGCTTGTTAGTTGGCTTATTGTTTGGCGGAAATCCGTTCGTGCTGTTACTCGTCGCTGCCGTCTGGGGCGCCAGCGTAGTTGCCGACTCGGCTCAATTCTCGACGTGTGTTACCGAGCTGGCTGATCCCAGATACGTCGGCACAGCGCTGACAATGCAAACCTGCTTAGGGTTTCTGCTGACAACAATTTCCATTGAGCTGATCCCTTACGTTGTAAACGGCATCGGTTGGAAGTACGCGTTTGCGATACTTGCGCCGGGACCAGTCTTCGGAGTAATTGCAATGTTAAGATTGCGAGGTTTTCCGGAAGCCTTGAAAATCGCGCATGGAAGAAAGTGAATTCGCGGATTAACGATGACTACCGAACTCAAAAAACGGGTGCGAAAAATCATTCAGACGCTGAAACGTGCTTATCCTGATGCAAAATGCTCCTTGAATCACTCGAACCCTTTTGAGTTGCTAGTGGCCACGATTCTCTCAGCACAATGCACAGATGCTCGCGTCAACATTGTCACTCAAGACCTTTTTCGCAAATACCGTAAGCCTGCCGACTATCTGAAAGTTTCACCCAGGGAATTGCAACGAGACATTCGCACCACCGGTTTTTTTCGCAACAAGACAACATCGATACAAGGCACGTCCAAAGTATTAGCTGAACAGTACGGCGGTGTAGTGCCGCAAACGATGGACGAGCTGTTGGAATTACCAGGTGTCGCACGCAAGACAGCAAACGTCGTTCTGGGCAACGCTTTTGGTATTAGCGCCGGTGTAGTAGTTGATACGCACGTTACCCGACTGTCTCACCGGCTTGCTTTTTCCAGCCAGAAGACTGCCGAAAAGATCGAACAGGATCTAATCGCGATTGTGCCCAAAAAAGACTGGGTAATGTTTCCGCATTTGATGATCGCCCACGGACGCGCGATTTGTAAGGCCCGCAATCCTCTCTGCGCTGAGTGCGCCATCGAAAAGTACTGTCCGTCGTCCTCTCTGAAGACCGGGGTCATGCCCGGTAACTGAACCTGCAGCCCAATTCGACGCTGCAGTTGGCCCTCGCTAGCGCATCCCGGCCAAGGTCGTTACAATGAGCGCGCTCCTAATATTTTGTTACTGGATTAGCCATCCCCCTGCGAGATGCTTGTAGCAAAGCGCCGTCAATTCACCAGCAAACTCCACCAGTTTTCTCCATTTTTCTGGAAAACCAGGATGACTAAGGGAGCCGCGGCGTGAGCTATCGCTTTCCCTGGTATCGCCTTACTGACGAGCATTTGCTCGACTTACGCATTTGCGATCTGTCGCTGAAGATCGGTGGCTCGTTTCTCGAGCCTCACATTAGGCGCCTCTACAGCGAACTCAACGATCGCGGCATTCGCTTCAAGCCACACGTTTGGCTATCAGAAGAGTGGTTTTCGCCTGACGGCGTCCCGGGAATCGCGATTCCTTTCTATCTGGCGCACCCACGACTGATGAAGTTAGAACGCAAGCAGATGCTTGAAGTTGAAGGTGGAACCGACAACGAGTGTTTGCGGATTCTCCGCCACGAAGCGGGCCACGCCCTCGACACTGCTTTTCGTCTCCACTTTAGACGTCACTGGCGCGAACTCTTCGGATCGTTTGCGCAAAAGTATCCCGACTTCTACAAACCGAAGCCGAAGAGTCGGAAGTTTGTGTTGCACCTGCCCGCGTGGTACGCACAGGCACATCCGGCTGAAGATTTCGCTGAGACTTTTGCGGTTTGGTTAACGCCGCGTTCTCGTTGGCGCCGACGTTACAAGGGTTGGCCAGCGCTGAGAAAGCTCGAATATATCGACGTACTGATGAACGAACTGGCGGGAACAAAACCCCGAAACCGCAGCCGCACAAAAGTTGAACCCATTTCTGAAATACGAACCACGTTGCGCGAACACTATCGCCGCAAACGCGAGAAGTACAATTTCGACTGGCCGGCAGTTTACGATCGCGACCTTCATCGCATCTTCTCCGACGATCCACGTCATCGATCAAAACCGAGCGCCGCGAGTTTTCTGCGCAGCGTGCGCCGGGAGGTGCGTCAAATAGTTGCTGAAGGAACGGGCGTTCACCAGTACACTATTGACCACGTGCTTGAAAACATGATCGATCGCTGCAAGGAATTAAAGCTCAGAGTGGCGACACCAGTGCGCGAGACGCGCCGGCGAGTGATGATTGTTTTGACAGTTCAGGTGATGAATGTGCTCCATTCGGGTTATCATCGTATTGCGCTTTAATCGGTCTGGAAAAGTCGAATGACTTTCGAGCCAAAGAAAAAACTGCGCATTATCGTTCTGGTTCACCAGGACCTCGTACCTCCCGACTCCCTCGACGGCCTTTCGGACAAAGAAAAAGCTGAAATCAAAACTGAGTTCGACGTCACGTCTACACTCAAGAAGATGGGCCACGAAGTCTATCCGGTCGGACTCTACAATCAGTTAAACGTAATCGGCGACGCGTTACTCGCACACAAGCCGCACGTCGCATTCAACCTGCTCGAGGAGTTTCACGGTTATCCGCTTTATGACCAGCACGTGGTTAGTTATCTGGAATTGATGCGCCAGGCTTACACCGGTTGCAATCCGCGCGGCATGACTCTCGCTCACGACAAGGCGCTCACCAAAATGATTCTTGCGTATCACCGGATTCAGGTTCCGAACTTTGCCGTGTTTCCGATGAATCGAAAAGTGCGGCGTCCGAAACGTCTAAAGTTTCCGCTGCTTGTGAAATCCATCAGCGAAGAAGGATCGGTGGGAATTTCCCAGGCGTCAGTGGTTCATGACGACGAGAGGCTTTCACAACGAGTTGAGTTCATTCATCGACAAAACAAAACCGCGGCGATCGCCGAGCAGTACATCAAGGGCCGTGAAATCTACGTTGGTGTCATCGGCAACCAGAACATACAAACCTACGCTCCCTGGGAATTGGTTATGGAGAAACTTCCCGAGGGTGCGGAGAACATTGCTACGTTGAAAGTGAAGTGGGATCCCGCATATCAGGAAAAGGTTGGCGTGAAGACGCGCGCTGCAGAACTAACGCCGGAACAACACAAAATGTTGGAACGGTTGTCAAAACGGATCTACCGCTACCTGTTTCTCAGCGGCTACGCGCGACTGGATTATCGTTTGACGGAAGAGGGTCAGTTCTATCTGCTTGAGGCTAATCCTAATCCACAAATCGCCGAGGGCGAGGACTTCGCTGATTCTGCGGCGCACGGCGGCGTTCCCTACGACCAGTTGCTACAAAAAATCATCACCGTCGGTCTGAATCATCACGCCGCATCTCATGGCAGTTAGTCGAGATCTCGAGAGCTTCCGTCGGAAACGCTCGTCGATTAAATCTATCTTCGAGTAGCAAGACAATTAGGAGCATTGCCCCGTATGACGCTCGCACTCACTTTTCTTTTCGTCCTACAACTCTACCGAAGCGTGGCCAGATCTCGCTAATATCTACTTCACATTGACTGAAGTGATTGTAGATAGGACAATTCGCCTGTAATTGACCTACCTTAAATCTTGATCTCGTGAACTCTTTTGGGTCGCTCCAGTCAATTGGCGTGTGATTCGTCACAAAACAGTCACATTGCGTCTTGTTCGATTGTATCTCGCTGACTAGAATGGCTTTGCCTTCGAGCAGTACCCCCCTCACCAAAAGAAATTGCAAGGTAAAAAATTTAAGGAGTTCCCCTTTGCTTTTGAAAAGACTGTTCCCCTGCGCGCTTGTGGCCTGCTTTGCCCTTGGGCTCGCAAACATCGCAACCGCCCAATCCGGCGACACCCGCGCCCGTAGCACAGCCAAAGTAGCCGAACCGCGCGACTCGCAAGATCAAGACTTCGAGGACGGCGAGGCCCTAACTCTTTTTGGTTCACCGGAAGAACGTCCTGTCGTCTCGAAGCCGATAACGGTAACGCCTGGAGGCCGGTTACAGTTTCGGCAACTAATCCAGACCGCAATCGATGAGCGACTCGGGTCCAGTTATCACTGGGGCAGCACGGGTCCGAATACATTTGATTGTTCTGGCTTCGTCTGGAGTACTTTCCAGTCGGCGGGCATTAATTTTGAGCGGGCCAGCGCCCGAACACTTTGGTCGCGATTCGAGGCTCCTGAGACTGAGAACAACTACAAGTTTGGGACGCTCGTGTTCTTCAGTAACCTGCAACATGTCGGGATCGTCGCTGACGAACATGGCTTCTATCACGCCTCGCGTCACCACGGAGTTGTCTATTCACCTTTCAATGATTACTGGCTCTCACGGGTAGATGGCTTCCGCAGGGTGCCGGTGCCGGCAACGGTAGTCACTGACTAAAGACTAACCAGGATCGTAAAAATAAAAATGCCGGCGCGCCAAATGGTCGCCGGCCTTTTTGTTTTTTGACTCCACTTCCCCAAGGGACGGGGAAGAAAGACCTAGCCAACAAATCCGGCCCGATGATCAGAGTCTCGCGCTTCCCACACAACTACTATTTTGTCGATCGCGACATAACAAGTTTTCTCGTCGTCGTCCTTAAGTTCCAGAATTCCTTCGCTGACCTTCATAATCTTCCCGCGCAGACTGGACGCTCCAGTGCAGTAGACATCAATACTCTTTCCTACCATTCCCGCCAGTAAATTCTGCAACTCATTTCCTCCTGATTTGCTGCTTAGTCTTTGAAGGTGACTTTTACGATGGGGATGACGTCCGGATCTTGTTGCTGTTCACGTTCGAACTCGAGCAGATCGAAATAGGCGCAGCGCGGGGCCTCTGGAAATATCCGGCAAGTTTGCGGTCGAGCATCATAGATGGTGCACTTGCGAGTTTGTTTATCCAGAAACGTACACGACCGGCCAAATAAGGGATCGAATTTCCGTCGCAGAATCGTCTCACCTTCGAATTTCTTGGTGAACCGCTGCTTTGCTGCCTCTGGCGTCAGACGAAAATGTCTCGCAATTCTTAGTACGTCGCGCTGCGTGACCTGCACGCGCTCGTAAACTGAGCAACAGTAAGCGATGCACTTATCGCAATCGTATGCCAGCGGCTTCTTGTTCTCTGATGTTGCTACGGCCATGCCCGCACTCTACCTCTTCTGGAGATGGAAACTAAGAGTTTGTCTTGATGATACCAATCAACTCACTAACGCCGCTTTGATTTTCGGTACTCCGCCTGAAGCAGTTTCATGAACTCATCACGACGGTCGTAAAGTCGTTTGGGTTCGCGCGGCTTATGTGAGGCTAAAGCATAAGCGGTTATGATCGGGAGCGCCACTGTCGAATCAACATAACAAACAACCGCATCAGGCAAGCGCTCAGGATCAACTTTGCCCCACGACACCGCTTCACCCGGTGTGGCCCCGGACAAGCCACCAGTATCAGGACGAGCGTCAGTCACCTGTAAGAAGTAGTCATGACCACGCTCGTCAATGCCCAGCACTTCCTGAATCTGTGGCTCTGTTTGCAACAAGAAATTTTTAGGTGAACCACCGC
Source organism: Pyrinomonadaceae bacterium (assembly GCA_035472495.1). Taxonomy (GTDB): domain Bacteria; phylum Acidobacteriota; class Blastocatellia; order Pyrinomonadales; family Pyrinomonadaceae; genus PSRF01. The sequence goes on from DATIPD010000020.1 coordinate 218,329, forward strand.
CGAGAATGAAACACGCCGAACGCCCGGGCTGCTTGTTGCCGCGCTTCGGGCCGCGCTTGGCTGCCAACACAATCGCCGCAGTTTCGTTCACGTCCAGCGAGGGATCAAACGCCAGCTTATTCTTCTGGAGCGCCTTGGCGGCAACGTTCATGCCGATTGAGGAATCACCTGGTGACGAAGTGTAAATCGGTACGCTGTATTCGTAAGCGACTGCCAGCAAGGATTTGTCTTTCAAACCCAGCTTCCGCTCGGTCTCATGCACATAGCGGCCGCACAAGTAGTGAAACTCGGCCGTCGACATTGTTCGTTGAAATTCTTTCGCGGTAATAATCTTGCGGAAGAACGCATCCGTATCGAGCAGCACTGAATAGTCGAAGAAGATATCGTAGATGCGCACGACTTCTTCCTGACGCAAGACGATGTCAGATATCTGTGCGTTGCCCTCGCGCATTACCAGGCCGATGCCGAAATGGGTGTCGTGATAAAGGTTCGCGCCGGTTGAAATGATCCAGTCAACAAAACCTGCTTTGATGAGCGGAATCAGCGCCGACATTCCCAAACCAGCCGGCGTGAGCGCGCCGGTTATCGACATGCCAATCGTCACATCCGGCTCGAGCATTTTCGTGGTGAACAGCTGACAGGCTTCACGCAAACGCGCCCCGTTATACGCTCGAAACGATTCGTCAACCAACTCCACAATCGAGGTGCTGCCAGTTATGGGCGTCGGATCAATTCTTCGGCCTTTTAGAAATTTGCTTGTCTTTTTCGCCATGTTCTTGTCTACAAGACCTACGTAGCCTGAGTCATTTCACTTGAGTTTTCTTCGACCGCTCGCTTCACTCGCAACTTGCTGATGCGCCGTTCGTCCGCTTCCAAAACTTCCAGTTCGAGACCGCGAAACCTCAACTGATCGCCAGGGTCAGGGACCTTGCCTGACTCGCTAACGACCAGACCCGCTATCGTCGTGAAGTCGTCAGCTTCAATTTCCATCTCAAACAGCCGCTCAATCTTCCCGATTTCAGTCGAACCCAGCACGTCGTAACAGCCGTCGTGATGTTTAACTATTTCTTCTAATTCTTCGCCACCGATATCTTCGTCTTCTATTTCCCCGACGATCTCCTCGAGTATGTCTTCGACCGTGACCAGCCCCGAGACCCCGCCGTATTCGTCAATGACCATCGACAACTGCACGTGCGCTTTTTGCATTTCCTTGAGCAGATCAGCAACCGGCTTCGTCTCAGGAATGAAATAGACGGCGCGGACCAGCGGCGATATTGGTCCGTCCTCGTCTCCTTCAGCCCAGCGCAACAACAGATCGCGCACGTAAATCAGGCCTTCGACGTTGTCGATTTGCTCGCGGTAGACAGGCAGTCGGGAATACTTCGATTCGATCATGACATCGCGTGCTTCACGAACGGAAGCAGTCGCTGAAACAGCAACAATGTCGGGACGTGGCGTCATCACTTCATTAACGCGTGTATCGCCAAACTCAATGATCGAATGAATCAGCTCGCCTTCTTCTTCTTCGATAATCCCTTCGGCTTCGCCTACGTCAATCAGTGCCTGGATATCGTCGCCGGCGTCCTGCTCTTCTTCCTCTTGATCGCTTTCCAACTCCTGTTCTTTGCGCCGCGAGCGATCGAACAACTTGTGAAACGGATCAGCGGCAAACGCCATAAGCGGCAGCAACGGCCGAATGACCGGCAAAAGAAACAGCAGCGTGCCTTCGGGATCGCGCGTGGAAATGAAAAGCGGAATGAGCTGACGAAAAACGCCCGCCAGAAAAAGACCGGTGATCAGTCCGAAAAGTACAAACCGATCTTCCTGAAACTGTGTCAAGGAAATCGAGGTGACCAAGACCGCAATTGCGACGAGCAGAATCTGAATAGTCGCGGAAATGGCGAAACTAAACCGTGGCCGGTTTTCCAGCACCTGTTTGAGGAATAACGCCGTTCGTTGTTTTTTGCGTTCTTCGGCTTCGGAGATAAGCCGACGAAGTCCGACATCGCTCAACTGGCCGAAGGCCATGTCGACGGTAGCGAGCACGGACAACCCCACTAGTAAACCAAGGGCCAGGATAAGCTCAATCTCAATTTGCATCTGTTAGTTAATAGTAAATGGTAAATAGTAAATAGTTAAGTCGTTCACCTTCGGCAGCACGATAACGACCTCAGAATTTCCGTTTATGAAACTATTCACTATTTACTATTTACCATTCGCCGCCTTTCAGATGCCCAGCTTGCCGCGCAACCGCAGCTCCAACCGGTTCATTTCGCCTTTGTCAGTTTCGTGATCGTAACCGCAAAGATGGAGTAGCCCGTGCAGGATTAGTTGAGCGACTTCGTTATCGAACGTTAAGCCGTTCTCTTTTGCCTGTCGCGCCGCTTGCTCGACCGAGATCACCACGTCGCCCAAACTTTCGTCAGTCTCAAACTCATCCGGCTCAGCCGGGAATGAAAGCACGTCGGTTGTACCAGACTTGTGACGCCACATGCGGTTCAGCTCGCGCATGGACCGATCGGAAACGAATGCAACCGTGAACCCTGAGCTGGCAGGCGCCAGTTTCAGCGCTTTTTCAGCGAATGCTTGCCAGCGCCCAGCGTCAATCGTCAGTTTCCGCTGGCGGTTAACAACTTCGATCATCAGATTATTCGCAAGTGACAAGCGTGGGATGGACTGTTTCCAACCATTCTCTAGATGTCGTTCTTCCTGGTGTGATCTTCGTAAGCTTTGATGATCATTTGTACGAGCTTGTGGCGCACGACGTCTTTGTCAGTGAAGTAGACAAACTCGATGCCGCTCACATTTGCGAGCACCCGCTGGGCTTCGATTAACCCACTCCGCTTACCAACGGGCAGATCCACCTGCGTCACGTCGCCGGTGATCACAGCTTTCGAACCGAAGCCAATCCGCGTCAGAAACATTTTCATCTGCTCGCTGGTAGTGTTCTGCGCTTCGTCGAGAATGATAAAGGCGTCAGACAGGGTACGCCCTCGCATAAACGCGAGTGGCGCTATTTCAATCACCTGTTTTTCAAGTAGCTTGGTTACGCGTTCGTAGTCGATCAAATCGAATAGCGCGTCATAGAGGGGACGCAAATAAGGATCTACTTTTTCCTGCAGGTCACCGGGAAGAAAACCCAACTTTTCGCCCGCCTCTACTGCCGGACGTGCCAACACAATGCGGTTGACTTGTTTTTGCATTAACGCCTGAACAGCCAGCGCGACCGCCAGGTAAGTTTTTCCGGTGCCCGCCACGCCAATTCCAAAAACAACATCCTGTTCCTGAATCGCCTGGATGTATTTACGTTGCGTGGTCGACTTTGGCGCGACCAGTTTCTTGCCTGCAGGATTAAAGCGCGCCTTGGTGAAGTAGTCGCGCAAACTAAATGCACGGTCTTCAGCGATCTGGGCAAAAGCTTCTCGCAACTCTTTATCGGTAAACGGGCGCCCTTCGCGAAATAGTTCCGCGAAATCGGCAAGAATGTTTTGGGCAGTGGCGACGTCATCCGGATCACCGTCAATGGAAACGTCCTGGCCGCGCGCGTCGATGCGCACATCGAGCAGCGACTCGAGGTATTTGATGTTCTGATCGTGAACACCGAAGAGCGTTTCTAACCCGCGTGGAGGCAGTTCAATTTGCTTCAAGTTGCGTCGCGCCCTCTTTCTGCCGGCGACAAAATCAATGATGCGGGGTGATCAGGTATTCGTCTGGGTGAGCGTGCTGGAATTGCTGGCATATTCTGTATGCAGCGACGCTACTATACAGTTTATTGAGTGTCAAATATTGAACGGTCGCCCAACCTGCGTCGCTGCTTGACACCCCTCTTGAGCGTCCTTATACTCCGTCACTTGCGCGCGGCTCGGTATTCAAGCAAACTGCTTGTGAAGAGACTTTAGCCAGCGCGTCGACCTGAAATTATTGGAGAAGTGAATGCCAAATCATAAGTCAGCAGAAAAGCGAATGCGCCAGAACGAACGGCGTCGAAAGATCAATCGCGGCAACCGCAGTCGGGTAAGAACGTCAATCAAGAGCCTGCGCTCTGCGATTGGCACCGGGAACGCGAAGGAGGTCACCGAGCTCCTGCCAGTGACGATTTCGACCATCGACAAGGCAGTGCAGAACGGCGCGCTACACAAGAATGCGGCGGCGCGTTACAAGTCGCGGTTGACCGCGCATTCAAACGCGGTTGTAGCCAAGTAGTTTAGTTAAGAAAATTTCGGAAACGAGGCGGATCGATTTCGGTCCGCCTCCTTTTTTTTGCAGTAGGACAGGCTTTCGGGCCTGTCCTTTTTCTTTGGAGGCACCCTTCGTTAACAGTGGACAGGCCGGAACGCCTGCTCTACAAAGGAGACCGCACATGGAAAACTATTACGACAACCAACAACAAATTGAGGATGTAGTGACAGGCTTTGAAACGTGCGCGACCGGCAAGGACGAGTTCTCACATGCAAGTCATCTAACGGTCGCAACCTACTATTTGTGCCGCTCAACCCTGGACGAGTCGTTCGAAACAATGCGTGCCGGTTTGTTTCGCTTTCTCGATTACCATGGCATCGATCGAACGAACTACAAAGAGCAATTAACGCGCGATTGGATCGCGCTCGTACACAGTGTAGTTGAGGAAGGGCGTCCCGGCATGACTCTTATTGACATCACGAATGAGGTGATCCGGAAATATGGTAAGTTTCGCCTCCCAGAGACTACGAAAGATGAAACTGCGTAATCCTTGTTCCGCTCAGCCGTTGTTTGTTAACTTCCGCGCGGGAGACAAATCCACATGAAAACTCTTCGCCTGATTGCCAGCTCATTTCTGTTGTTACTTCCCGGCGTTGTCTACGCCCAGCTTAAACCGGAACAGTTTTTGGATCGCCGTCCACTCACTGAGGTCCGCTTCTCGCCAGATGGTAGTCGCGTTGCCTTTACCGTAAGCGAGCCGCCAAAAGGGACACTGTTTCGTACCCGGCACATTTGGATCCTGGATGTGCGCACGCGCGAAGCACATCAGTTTACCAATTCAGCAAAATCGGAGTTCACGCCGCGTTGGTCCCCCGACGGCCGGCGCCTGGCATTTCTTTCTGATCGCGGAGACTCCACGCAGATTTATCTGCTGTCGACTACGGATGGCGGCGAAGCTGTTCGTTTGACTGAAGGAAAGACTGCAGCGCGAGCGTTCGAGTGGTCGCCCGACGGAAAACAAATCGCCTTTCTTGCGTCGGAACCAAGAACGGAGGCCGAAGAGAAAAAAGAAAAGGACAAAGATGACGGCCGCGTCGTTGACCGTGAAGATAAGCGCACTCGTCTATGGCTGATCGACGTGGAAACAAAAAAAGTTCGTCAAGTAACTTCTGGTCCCTGGGAGATACAGGAAGCGAAATGGGCGCCGCCGGGCGATCGCTTGATCGTCTCCGCGACGGATCATCCCGAGGTCGATCAGGAGACTAGCAGAATTTTCTCGGTCGCTGCCGGCGAAAACTCCGAGATGAAACAGATCGCAGCGCCTCGCGGTCCTTTCGGACTATTGAGCATTTCTCCCGACGGCAAGCTAGTGGCGTATCTTGGGTCGCGCATCGATGGGCCATCGCCCCACGATCTTTATGTACAACCACTCGCTGGCGGTCCCGCGCGAAACCTGACCAGCGTCAGTATTGACCGCGCCGTTGCAGCGTATCTCTGGCGCAGAGATGGATCCATCTTAGCGCTCGCAGAAGACGGCTTCCGCACTCAGTTTTACAATGTCAGCCTTGATGGAAAAACGCAGCCGCTAGCCGCGTCAAAAGTTAATGCTGGTTCGTTTGACGCCAATGACAAGGCAATCGTTTTCGTTGGCGACACAACAGTTGACGCGCCGGAAATCTGGTTATCGAACCAAGGCGACACCGTCGGTGCACAGAGCGCAACGCACCTCAACGCCGGTTGGCAGGTTCCGTTAGTCAAGCCCGAGTTTGTTCGCTACAAAAGTTTTGACGGCACGCAGATCGAGGCTGAGGTACTAAAGCCAGTAGGCTATCAAACAGGCATCAAGGTCCCGCTTGTCGTAATTGTGCACGGTGGTCCAACTGGTCGCTGGACCGACCAGTTCCAGTCGTGGGGACAATTATTCGCATCGCGTGGTTACGCAGTGCTGTATCCCAACGTGCGCGGCTCAACCGGCTACGGTCACAGCTTCGTGGAAATGAATCGCGCAGATTGGGGCGGCGGCGATTTTAAGGATGTGATGGCTGGCGTTGATTATCTGATCGCCCAAGGTATCGCCGATGCTGATCGGCTGGGCATCGCCGGCTGGTCCTACGGCGGCTACATGGCCTCGTGGGCAATCACGCAAACCAATCGTTTTAAGGCAGCAATGACTGGCGCGGGCTTGAGCGATCTGGCCAGTGAATTCGGCACTGAAGATGGTTCAAGTTATGACGAGTGGTTCTTTGGTACACCTTACGAAAAGCCGCAGGAGTTTATCGACAGTTCACCGATCACTTTTATCAAGAATGCGCGGACGCCAACGTTGATCCTGCAGGGCGAGGCCGACGTCACCGATCCGATGGGGCAAAGTCAACAACTCTATCGCGGGCTGAAGCGTTATGGCGTCGCATCCGACTTTGTGCTTTATCCTCGCGAAGGTCACGGCTTCCGCGAAGAGAAACATCAGATCGACGTATCAAACCGGCTCGTGGCATGGTTCGAAAAGTACTTGAAGAAGTAACGCCTGAGAAGCCTCGAAAGGAACGACCCGAAGATGAAAGCATTCCGACTTTCTACCAGCGCGCTGATGCTGGCAGTAGTTTTCTGGGGCACACTGCTGGGCGGCATTGCCTATTCACATCTCGTCTTTTTTCCAGTGTACCTTTCTGACCTGCCGGCGTCGGCTGTCGTTGTGAATGGACCTTATGGTTTGAGCGACCAAACTTTTTGGTTCTTCATCCACCCGCTGCTCATCATCTCGTTAATCGCCGCGATTGTTTTGAACTGGAATTCGCGTTCACGACGAAATCTGATCGCGCTCAGCTGTGCCGTATACGTGGCCGTGCTCGTCATCACCATGTTGTATTTTGTTCCGGAACTGGTGCTTTTCAAGAACAGCCCGCAATCGACACTTCAAGCAGCGGAGTGGCTTGCGCGAGGAAAACGCTGGCAAAGGTTGAGCTGGTTGCGTGGATTCATTATGTACATGTCGTTTGTGCCGCTCTTGTTTGCGCTGACAAAGCCGGCGCACGACTCCCGCGATTTGGTTCCCTAGTTTGAGTCGAAAAACGAAATGAAATACTTAGTCGCCGCACGTATTCCCACCGTGGCGGAATACAACGAAGTACGCGAGGCTGCCGGTTTGCCGGTGAAAGAAGTGCGCGCCGCTGAACTCGGACTCGCTAACAGTCTTTTCGCAGTGTGCGTGCTGTTCGAGAACAACGTGATTGGCATTGGCAGGGTTATTGGTGACGGCGGGCTCTTCCACGACATCGTCGACGTCGCAGTTGTTCCCGCACACCAACGAAAAGGCGTGGGCGATTTGATAATGAAAAGCTTGATGCGATACGTCGATGAAAATGCGCTACCGACTTCGTTAGTTTGTCTAATGGCCAATCACGGGCTCGCGCCGTTCTATGAAAAGTACGGCTTCAAAGCCAGGGAGGCAGAAATGCCGGGCATGATCATCCGAAAGTAATTTTCAATCGAGGCCAGGATTGTCAGTCAAACTCCAACTGCCAGGGACTGGAAACGCGGGCTGGCTGCCGTCCGCCGAGTTTAAGCCTTGGTACCGGTCACAATCAGCACTTGTCCCGGAAAGTTCATTTCGCCGCTCTTGAAATAATCCGAGACCGCATTAATGACTTCCCTCCGAATGATCCCTACCTTTGCCGCATCAAGCGGCGCGAGTTTTTTTCTGAATGTGTCAGACATTTCGGTGCGCAGTTCCCAAAACCGCTCAACTGAAATCGGCGCTTCAATCGCAAACGAAAACGCTTCTTCGTTTACTTCCTTTGCCCCAGCTTCTCTCAGCAAGTCAGCCAACTTCCCCGGGCGCGCAAAACGAAACGCCGTCGGCGCATCTTCGTCCTCGGGTTCAGCCGGAACATACCGATCTAAAACATCGCTAACGACGCTGAAGAATGGATTGCCTTCTCGGTTGGCCCAAACGAGGAGTGCGACGCACCCGCCAGGCTTCAACACTCGCAACATCCCGCGCAGTCCCGCCAACACATCAGAAAAGAACATCGTCGACAAGCGACTAACTGCTGCATCAAATGTGTCTGGCGCAAAAGTAAGCTCTTCGGCCGAACTCTGGTGAAAACTAATATTGCCGAGTTTTCTCTTTTCGGCTTCGCTCTGCGCAGCCTTGACCATGCCCGCTGACGGATCGGTGTAGGTCACCGTCCCTTTCTCGCCAACCAGCGAAGCGAGCGTGAAGGATGGCTCACCGCTTCCACCACCTATGTCGAGCACAGCTTGCCCTGGAGCAACTCCCGCAGCTGCCGCCAGCGCGCGCGACGACGGCGCATACATCGTTTCGATCAACGTCTGATACTTGTTCCAGTATTGCGAGGACGTCTCCCAGGCTGCGAGCACGTCAGGATTCTGCGTTGCCATCTGCGATTACTCCAAGTCGAACAACAAAACCTCGGCCGGTTCGTTGGCGCGAACACGAATCTCTGTTTCCTGACTGACCGACGCGCCATCGCCCTGTGCCAACGAAATGTCATTCAATTCCACTGAACCCGCGGCAACTTGCAGCCAGGCACCTCGTCCGTTTTCTAACGCATGCTTAACTTCCGAATCCTTGTCCAACAAGGCCGCGTAAATTTTTGCGTCTTGATGAATCCGCACTGAACCGTCTGTTCCGTTCGGCGAAACAATGAGTCGCAGTTGGTTCTGCTTTTCGTCGTCAGCGAAAGTTTTCTGCTCGTATTCAGGTTGCAAGTCGCGCTCGCTCGGGAAAATCCAAATCTGCAGCAGATGTACTGGTGATTCGATGGACGGATTGGCTTCACTGTGCGTGACACCAGTGCCTGCGCTCATTCGCTGGGCATCACCCCGTTGGATGATTGATCCGGTTCCCATACTGTCGCGATGTTGCAACTCACCGGACAGGATGTAGGTGATGATCTCCATGTCGCTATGTCCGTGCGTGGGAAAGCCACGTCCGGGTGCGACGAAGTCTTCGTTGATTACGCGAAGCGAACGAAAGCGTGTGTGTCGCGGGTCGTAGTAATCGCCGAAAGAAAAAGTGTGATACGTGTTTAGCCAGCCAAAATCGAAATGGCCACGATCCGAGGCCTTACGAACGGTTATCATTGCTTTCCTCACCCAGAAAAATCTCAACCAGAATATTCAAGCCCTGCGCGTCGTCATCGTCGAACCTTTTCAACGATGGGCTATCAAGATCCAAAACACCAAGCAACTCTCGATTTCTGACTAGCGGCACGACGATCTCCGAGTTGGAAGCACTGTCGCAGGCGATATGACCCGGAAACTCGTGCACGTTGTCGACAAGGATGGTCTGGCGTTTCTCAGCCGCTGTGCCGCAAACGCCTTTGCCAATTGCGATGCGTACGCACGCCGGTTGCCCCTGAAATGGACCAAGCACTAGTTCGTTGTCTTTGTACAAGTAGAATCCCACCCAATTCACATCAGGCAGAGCGTGATAGAGCAATGACGAAAGGTTCGCGGCATTGGCGATGAAGTCAGATTCACCCGCGAGCAGACTTCGCGCCTGCGCGGCGAGTTCGGAGTAGAGATTTTGCTTCGTCGTCATGTGTTAACCGCCAAGTCGCAAGAACGCCAGGAACAATTGAAGTTGCTAAAGGTTGATTGATCTTAACCGATTATTCTCGCCTGGGCGTTCTTAGCGCCTGCCGGTTAGCTGCTATGCGGTCGAATACTAATCACAACCGATTTTGAGGCCGGCGTGTTGCTCTTCTCAGCCACGCTCCGCAGCGGCACCAGTACGTTCGTTTCCGGGAAGTAAGTCGCCGCGCAACGCTTCGGGATGCTGTACGGGACTACGACAAAGTTCCGCGCCACCCGTTCTTCGCCTTCAAAGTGGCTGATCAAATCTACCCGTGCGCCCGCATCGAGACCGGCTGACTTGATATCGTCCGCGTTGAGAAACACAACGCGCCGGCCATTGAAAATTCCGCGATAGCGATCGTCCAACCCATAAATCGAAGTATTGAACTGGTCGTGACTCCGCATCGTCATCATTAAGAATTGGTCTGCCTCAAGCTTTATCTGCGGCAAAGGATGGACTGTAAACATCGCACGACCGCTGGCGGTGTTGAATACTCTTTGGCGCGCAGCATTCGGCAAATGAAAACCGCCCGGGTGGCGTACTCGTTCGTTGTAGTCATCAAACCCGGGAACCACTCGCGCGATGTGTTCGCGAATTCGATCGTAATCACTGACAAGAGAGAGCCAGTCGATACTGGAACGTGAACCTAAAGTTGCATTTGCCAGCCGCGCAACGATGGCTGGTTCACTAAGCAATTGCGCCGAGCAGGGCTTAAGAAAACCCCGCGATGCTTGCACTACGGCCATCGAGTTTTCAGTAGTTACGAATTGAGCGCCGGACGCTTGCTCGTCGATTTCCGTTCGACCCAAACAAGGGAGAATGAGTGCCTGTTCACCGGTAATCAGATGCGCCCGATTCAACTTGGTCGAGACATGAACTGTGAGACGGCAACGCCTCAGCGCTTCCGCAGTGATTTCAGTATCGGGAGTCGCGGAGAGAAAATTTCCACCCAGCGCAAAAAATACGCGGGCTTTGCCGGCGTGCATTGCCTCAATCGCCTTCACTGTGTCGTAACCATGCCGGTAAGGCGGCTCAAAGGCGAACTCACTGCCAAGTTTTTGTAGAAACGCATCAGTCGGTCGTTCCCAGATTCCCATCGTGCGGTCGCCCTGCACGTTGCTGTGGCCTCGCACCGGACACAAACCGGCGCCCGGTTTCCCAATTTGTCCGCGCAGCAACATCAGATTCACGATCTCTTGAATGTTAGCAACCGCGTTTTTGTGTTGCGTGAGACCCATGGCCCAGCAAAAAATCGTGCGTTCTGACGCGACAAAGATCGTGGCAGCTTCTTCAAGTTGTTGACGAGAGATCCCGGATTGTTCAGTGAGTTCTTCCCATGATGAATCCTTAATTGCAACGGCATAGTCTTCGAATCCGGTGGTGTGCGCGCCGATGAATTCTTTGTCCAATACCTGGGAAGAACTTCGTTCGGCCAACTCGAACACCGCCTTGGCAATTCCTTTCAGCAAAGCGACGTCGCCATTGATGCGCACCGGTAGAAACAAGTCGGCCAATTTTGTTCCGCTGCCCACCCAACCGAGTACGTCCTGCGGATGTTTGAAACGCGTCAATCCGACTTCCGGCAACGGATTGATGTGGACTATTTTGCAACCGTTTTCTTTGGCCCTTTCGAGAGCCGTCAACATGCGCGGGTGATTGCTTCCCGGATTCTGTCCGATCACGAAGATGGCTTGCGCTAAATCAAAATCCTTCAATGAAACAGTCCCCTTACCCACACCGATAGTTTCACTAAGAGCAGAGCCACTCGACTCGTGGCACATATTTGAGCAATCAGGCAGATTGTTCGTGCCAAACTGTCTGACAAACAATTGGTACAAAAAGGCCGCTTCGTTACTAGCACGACCAGACGTGTAGAAAATCGCTTCGTCAGGAGTTGTCAGCGAATTCAACTCCGCCGCCACCATCGCAAACGCGTCGTCCCAACTTATCGGCTCGTAATGGGTGGAACCACCGCGTAATACCATCGGCGCCGTAATACGGCCTTGTTTCCCCAACCACAAATCAGACTGTGCCGCCAGATGCGCTACGCCCCACTCACTGAAAAACTCCGGCGTAACGCGCTTGCTGGTCGCCTCATCAGCGACATGCTTCGCGCCGTTTTCGCAGAATTCGGCGTGTGACCTCTCTCCCTCGGGTTCCGGCCACGCACAACCGGGACAGTCGAAGCCAGACTTCTGATTGAGTCTCAATAACGTGCGGACGCTACGTTTGACACCCATCTCACTCAAGGCACTCTTGACTGTTTGGAGGATAGCCGGAACGCCACCGGCAACTTTACTGGCAGACTCGATTTGCACGAGCTGAGGTTCTTCCGGTGGTTGGGCGGAAGTCTGGCCTTTGACTTTCGGATCTGACATTGATGTTTGTAGCGATCTAGACGCATTGATTCTAGTTCAGCGACTACTGCCATTCAACCGAGCCATGATCCTAAAATCGTGTCCAATCAGGGACTTGACTCTCTGAGTCAGAATGATTACGTCGTCGCAAGTTGACCGTTCATCGTTCAGTGCTTCTGATGTCTGCCTGAAAAACCCTCGGGAAAATCAAATATTTGCACGGCACAGTGCTCGCACTACGGACTGCGGCGAAAGCAATTACTCACGAACACGAGGGAGACTGAGAACATGATGGTAGGCAACCCGACACGAGCCAGAAAAGTCACTACGATTGCTTTGATAGCCGCCTTATGCACCGGCGTATTAATAAGCGGAAGAACAAGCGCCCGCGTAAATGGAGACAAGACGGTAACGAATTCCAAGTCGCCTAAAGCAGCGGCCTATCCAAACCTCCTCCGTTTCGGACGTGACCTTACAAGACTCGCGCTGCTGGGTAAGCTCGAACCGGTGCAGGGTTATGACGCTGAGGTCGCTCGCGTTATGGAAAGTCTCGCCGAAGCTAACAAGACTCCCGTACTAATTGGTGAATCAAACCTCGATCGTTCTGCTATCGCGCGGGGTTTGGCACTGAGAATCGCTGCAGGCGACGTGCCGCCAAGTCTGCGCGGCAAAATTATTTTCAGCCTCAGTCTTGACGCCCTCGCCGACGGCACAAAGACCAGCAACGAATTCGAGAATCGTGTACTGGCCATTCTCGCTGAAGCCGAGAACGCGAACGGCCGTATTGTTCTGTTCATGGACGACCTTCAGGAATATGCCGGAAAACGCGCTACGTTAGTTGCCTCTAGGGCCATCCAGAACGCCTTGCGAGACACTAGTCTGCGCATCGTCGGCGGTGCCTCGCCCGAGAATTATGATCAGTACATCGCCGCAGATGAAAGTGTAGCCTCCCTCTTTGACTCGATCGTGATCGAGAAGAGTGACGCACGAGGCAATGACAGCGAAGTCAAGGAAACGAGTCAGCAAACCACCGCCGAGCGATTTGAAGGTGACAAAGTTTCTTCGGATCTGCGCGAACTCGTGCGATCGGCCTCGCCGAATGAGCGCTTCAGCGCAATTCTTCAGGTTGATGACGTGCGGAGTCCAGAACTGAAAACGCTGCTCAAACGCCACGGAGTCTTCGTCAGTGAACGCATGCCGCAACTGCACACGATGAAGATTGAATTGCCTGCGAGCGCCCTTGAAGAGCTGGCCGCCAGCCGACTAACTAACTTCATCTCACCTGACACTAAGATTGAGTCGTTCGGACACGTGACTGCCACCACCGGCGCTGACCTCGTCAGAAGTCAAGGATCACTGCTGGGCCTGATCACTACCAGCACGCTCGACGGTTCCGGCATCGGAATCGCAATCCTGGATTCCGGTGTTGATACAGGCCATAGAGCTTTCGACCGGAACATCAAGTTCAATAAGGACTTCACTACCGAAAACACTTCGAACAGTGATCCCTATGGCCACGGCACTCACGTCGCCTCAGCTGCGGCGGGAATTAGCACTTCCAATGGCAGCAGCTACCAGGGAATGGCACCAGGTGCCAACCTCATCAACCTTCGCGTATTGAACGCCCAGGGAGTTGGCAGCACCTCAGTTCTTTTGAATGCGCTTAACTGGTTTTTGAGTCCGGCCGATCCCACCAAAGCAGTTAGTGCTACTAACCCTCTCAACAAAGATAAATACAGCGTTCGTGTGGTGAACCTGAGTCTGGGGGCGCCCGCCGTCAGTTCTTACAAAAACGACCCCATTTGTCGCGCCGCCCGAGCGCTGGTTGACGCCGGCATGGTCGTCGTTGCCGCTGCGGGCAACAATGGCAAAGCGGCGGATGGCACCAAACTCTACGGCCAAATCCATGCGCCAGGTAATGAACCTTCCGTAATCACCGTGGGTGCGGCCAACACCTTCGGAACTGACGTTCGCAGCGACGATGCGATCGCGAGTTACAGTTCGCGTGGACCGACGCGCAGTTTCACCACCGACGCGAGCGGTGTTAAGCACTACGACCACTTGATCAAGCCTGACCTCGTAGCTCCCGGCAACAAGCTGATTTTCGCCGAGTCAGATCTTGGTCAGGACAGGTTGAACTTGCTTGTCACGCAACATCCCGATCTTGATTCCGGCATCAAGGACGACGACAACAAACGTTTGATGTACCTGAGCGGCACCTCAATGGCAACTCCGGTAGTTTCAGGCGCAGCAGCGATTTTACTGCAAGCCAATCCAAAACTTACGCCGAACATGGTGAAGTTGATCCTAAGCTATACCGCGCAGCCTTTGCCGGGTTACAACATGCTGGAGCAAGGCACTGGCGAGTTGAATGTGGAAGGCGCAGTGCGTCTGGCCAAATTAATTCGCACCGACCTGACAGCGAGCACTATGCCTGACAGCGCAATGCTGTCGAACAGCACGGCACCCACTCCGCAAACCACGATCAAGGGACAAACTTTCAGCTGGTCGCGTGGCGTATTCTTCAAACATCAATACGCTACTGGCCTGAGCTTAATAACCAAATACCAGCCTTACTACGCGCAAGGCCTGGTCCTTGGCGATGGAATCGTGCTGGGCGACGGCATCGTCTTAGGCGACGGCATTGTGCTGGGTGACGGTATTGTGCTTGGTGACGGTATTGTCTTAGGGGATAGCGTTTGGACCAGTGCCGGGATTGTACTCGGCGACGGTACCATCTTCTGTAGCGGCATCGTGTTGGGTGACGGCATCGTCCTCGGCGACGGTATTGTGCTCGGCGACGGTATCGTGCTCGGCGACGGTATTGTGCTCGGCGATGGAATCGTCCTGGGAGACTCGGCCGTCCAGGCAATGTCAGCAGCAGTCGGTGGCGACCCCGGGCCAACCATGCACTGATGAGTCATACCTTGGAGAGGCTGTCTCACCTCAGCCTCTCAACTGCTTTCACTTTGATACATCCAGGGACAGGGAGTGGCAGTGAGAATCATGAGACAAGAGGGCGAAAACTATGTCGGCAAGGCCTGCGGCCATGCCTCGCAGCCGGAGCCGCTGCGCGAAAGCGAACAGCAGCAAGCGCTGACCTTCCTGCAGGAAAGACCACTACATACCGTTTACATGGCGAGTCTTATTCGCGACAACGGCGTCCAGAGTCCCTTAAACCGAGGTAGGTTTTATCGCTATATGAGCAACGGCGAAATCGAGGGAATTGCCTTGCTCGGGCACGCCACACTAATCGAGGCGCGCACCGAATCTGCCTTAAGTTCTTTTGCGCGGCTGGCCCAACATAGCAGTCTGCCTCATTTAATCAGAGGGGAAGAAGACCTGGTTATGCGTTTTTGGAACCAGTATGAAAAATCTGGCCAAAGCGCAAGCCGTGTTTGTCGCGAATTGTTGTTGGAACAAAAACAGAGCCCTGCAATCAAAGAAGCGACTGGTCTCCGTCAGGCAACACTTAACGATCTTGAGACCGTAATCAGAGTGAATTCTGAAATGGCCCTCGCCGAAAGTGGCAGCGATCCTTTGCAACGCGATCCGGAAGGCTTTCGTTCCCGTGTCACTCGCCGCATCAAACGAGGTCGTAACTGGATCTGGGTTGAAGGCGGCAGGGTACTTTTCAAAGCTGACATCATCGCCGACACGCCGCAGGTAATTTATCTGGAAGGTATCTATGTCGATCCAGAACTACGTGGAAATGGTTACGGCTCAATGGGCCTCACTGCTTTGACCCGGAAACTGCTCAGCCGCAGCGGTTCCGTTTGCCTCACCCTGAATGCTCGTAAAGAAAAGACCAGGAGCTTTTATAGAAGAGCAGGCTACGTTTTTCGGAGCCACTACGACACGATCTACCTCCAAGCGGCTAACTAACGTTCAACTTTTGTGTGGGGCCAAAGTGCGATGGCTAATCAAAAACACATCAATGCCTATTTGTGGTCAATAATACTCCTCGGCGGAGTCATTACGACTGCCACACTGCAGCGGCTATCTCCGGCAAGTTACACAACCGGATTCTTGCTGCTGGCATTCGTCACCGCTGTAATTAGTTCGCGGTTCTCAGTCACCATCCCCCGCGTAAATACAAACGTCACCGTTTCCGATACTTTCATTTTCCTCGTCATGATTCTTTATGGCGGCCCGGCAGCGATATTAGTCGCTGCTGCTGAAGGGGTCGCTTCGGGTTACAGAATCAGCAAGACTCCGAAGTTAATCCTTTTCAACTCGGCGGTAATGGCCTGCGCCACTGCTGCTACAGTGATGGCGCTCTCGCTACTAAGACTAGATTTTCACGTCAACCTTCCCACAACAGTTATCGCGGCTTCAGTAATGGCTTTGGTGCAGTACCTCGTAAACACTACGCTTGTCGGTGTTGGCCTCGCACTTAAGCAAAATGCGGGCTTTTGGCCGACCTGGAAAAAGCATTGTCAGTGGACGTCGATTACCTATTTCGGAGGTGCGGCGGCCGCTTGTCTGATCTTGGGTACGTTCAACACCATCGGTTTTTATGCCTTCGTAGTAACCGTTCCAATCATTGCTCTGATCTATTCGACTTATCACAAATACCTCGACGATATTCGACTCACAGCGGCACAGGCTGAGAGCGCAGAACGTGCGCGCGCTGAACTTGAGCGCGAACGCGCCGAACAAGCGGAACTTCACGTGGAAGAGTTGAGCCGCTACATCGCTGAGCAGGATCGAATTAGCAAGGCTCTCGAAGAAAACAAGGAACACTTCCGTCACGCGGCTTTCCACGACGCACTCACCGGCTTACCCAATCGTCCATTGCTCTTAGATCATCTGAAACTCGCGATCGAGCGATCACGACTGCAACATGAACACCCGTTTGCCGTGCTATTTATCGATCTCGATCGTTTCAAGAATATCAACGACAGTCTGGGCCATAACGTTGGCGATCAGCTGCTCGTGGCAGTTTCAGAAAAAATCGGAGCGTGTCTGCGACCTACTGATACGGTAGCTCGCCTGGGTGGTGATGAGTTTGCGATTCTGCTGGATCGATTAGACGGGCCGGAAATTGCCACCGAAGTCGCCGAGCGCATTCAGAGTGAATTGCTAAAACCCATCATTCTCAACGGTCATGAAGTTTACACGACTGCCAGCATAGGGATCAGACTAAGCGAGAATGGCCGTGAAGACGCCGAAAACATGTTGCGCGATGCAGATACTGCGATGTACCGCGCCAAAGATAGCGGCAAGGCCTGTCATCAGGTTTTCCATAGCACTATGCACACGCGCGCTGTCGCACTACTCAAGCTGGAGACCGATCTTCGGCGCGCTATCGAACGCGAAGAGTTTTACGTGCACTACCAACCCATCATTTCGCTGGCAACCGAAACGCTCGTCGGCTTTGAGTCACTGGTAAGGTGGAACCATCCAGAGCGAGGCATGGTGCCGCCCGATGAATTTATTTCGGTAGCCGAAGATATGGGCTTCATCGCTGAGATCGGCGCGTTCGTGTTGAAGCAGGCCTGTACTCAAATGCGGCTCTGGCACACCGCTCTGGGCAGAGAATCACTGACCATTAGTGTGAACCTCTCCGGCAAGCAATTGACTCAGGCTGATCTCATCGACAATATCCAGCGGACGCTCACCGAAACACAACTGAATCCGAGTTGTTTGCGACTCGAGATCACTGAGTCAGTGGTCATGGAAAATGCGGAGATGGCTACTAGTACGTTGTTCCAACTCAGGAAGCTTGGCGTCCACCTCAGCATTGACGACTTCGGCACCGGTTATTCTTCACTCAGTTATCTGCACCGCTTTCCAGTTAACAATCTCAAGATCGACCGTTCGTTCATCGGCCGCATGGCGCAGGGCGATGAGAACTCGGAGATTGTCAAGACGATTTGCACGCTCGCGAATAATCTTGGCATGGACGTAGTAGCTGAGGGACTGGAGACTCGCGAGCAGCTTGAGTTACTGCGTTCGCTGAAGTGTGAGTATGGCCAAGGCTATCTTTTTTCACGACCCGTCGGTGCCGAGGAGGCAACCGTAATGGTCCTAGGCAACGTGGTCTTGAGCAGCCCTGCCGCACCCGGAATTTTGCCGGTTGACAGTCTGATACTCCAGGATCCCGCCAGCCTACTTCTCAACTAAGCGTTTCCAATTTCTCATTCGTTCTTTAGCCGGCAGGCGGCGCAGAACCGGGAGCGGTGGCGACGAGTCAAAAGCCTCACTTGAAAGTTTGATCAATTGAGACCTTGGAGACTCGTCCGGAAGTCGAGTCTCATCCCGTCGCTACCGCTGCCTGTTCTGACAACTGTTCGCAGAAGTTGACTTGCCTTCACGTTTAGCTTAAAAGCTTCTTCTCCTCAGAAAAATCTAAAAGCTTCGTCCGTGAGGGATAAACTCGATGACTAATCTGCTCTTGCGCGGCCTCAGTGCGGCCTCGCTGGTGATTTTTTTGTGTGCACTCGCCGCTGCTCAGGTCAAACCTGGTCGAGACGCCAATCAACCGGTTGACGAGGAGTACACCAAAAAAATTCGTGAATATACCACCGAGACTTTTTTCAACTCGCCGCTGACCGATTACCTACCTGCATCTCCCACAGTGCCAACCCCAAAAGCGGTGCTTGGTGATGTTGCCGGCGCCCCAGGCAAACTGCCCTATTCCGAAGCGGTCTACCGTTACATGCGTATGATCGAGAAGGCGAGTCCCCGTGTAAAAGTCTATTCAATTGGGACTACGGAAGAAGGCCGCGAGATGATTGCGGTCGCTGTTGCCTCAGAGCAGTTGCTGGCACGCCTCGATGAGAATCGCGCTCGGCTCGCTAAACTGGCCGACCCACGAACAATAAATCTAAACGATGACGAAGCCGATAAACTTGTAGCTGCGTCCTTCCCCGTCTACTACATTACCGGCGCAATTCACTCTCCGGAAACCGGGGCGCCGACAGCGTTGATGGAACTGGCTTACCGCCTGGCTGTTGACGACAGCGCGTACATCAAGGCAATTCGCGACAACATGGTCACGCTCATCACACCGATCGTGGAAGTCGACGGACGCGATCGTATGGTTGACGTTTACAACTGGCACCTGGCACATCCCAAAGACAACTGGCCGCCATTGATCTACTGGGGCCACTACGTCGCACACGACAACAATCGTGATGCGATTGGCCTCTCCCTTAAGCTGACGCGTAATGTGCTCAACACTTTTACAGGCTGGCGGGCGCAGGTCCTTCACGATCTTCACGAATCAGTTCCGTATCTTTACGACAACACTATCGGCGACGGGCCATACAACGCCTGGCTCGATCCAATTCTTACTGATGAGTGGCAAATGATTGGCTGGAACAACGTCTCGGAGATGACCAAATTTGGCATGCCCGGCGTATTCGCTCACGGAAACTTCGACACGTGGTCGCCCGGTTATCTGATGTTCATCGCCGCCACTCACAACGGTATCAGTCGTTTGTACGAGACTTTCGGAAACGCCGGCGCGGACACGCTCGAACGGACGCTGCGACCAAGCGAGTATCAACGAACCTGGTACAAACAGAATCCGCCCCTTCCGAAAGCAAGATGGTCGCAGCGCAATAACAACAACTACGAAGAGACCGCGCTGCTGACCTCGCTGCAATACTTCAGCAGCAACAGCAAACTCTTCCTCAAGAATTTCTATTTGAAGAGCAAACGATCGGTCTTGAAACCCAGGAACGAAGGCCCGGCCGCTTACGTCCTACCTGGCGACGATCCGCGCGTGGGGAATCAAACAGAGCTCTTGCGCACGTTACAGGCCCAGGGCGCTGAGATTCATCGCGCAACCGCGGCGTTCACGGTGAACACAAAGATTGAACCAGCGGCAGCGTCGGTACCTAAAGCGTCCGCTTCACCCCAACCGACATCGGCGCCGGAAAAGACCAAAGACTCAACAAGAACGTTCCCCGCCGGTAGTTATGTCATCCGCATGGATCAACCATACAGCCGCATCGTCGACGCGCTACTCGACTATCAATACTGGGCGCCCAACGATCCGCAAACCGAAGTCTACGATGACACAGCCTGGACCATGGGTGAACTGGCGAACGTCTCCGTAGTCCGCGTAGTAGATCGAAAAGTCCTGGACGCTCCCATGGAGCGAGTAAATGGCGACGTGCGTGCGTCAGGCGCAGTAGTGGGGAGCGGTTCGGTCTATCTAGTCAACCACAATGCCGACAACACACTCGTCACGTTACGTTATCGACTCAAAGATGCCAGCGTCGATGCCGCCGAAGAACCGTTTGAGGCGGCGGGACAAAAGTTCAATCGTGGCTCGTTCATCATTCGGAAAGCCAATACTGACGAACTAAATCGCATCGCTACCGAACTCGGCGTGAAAGTTTATTCCGTTTCCGACGCGCCTGCAGTGAAGACCCATCCTTCAAGAACCGCACGGGTTGCGCTGATGCACACCTGGCTCGACACCCAGAACGAGGGCTGGTGGCGCATTGCCTTTGATCAACTGCAAATGCCCTACGCTTACATCAGCACGCAAGACGTGGCCCGTGATGACAACCTCAAAGAAAAGTATGATGTGATTGTTTTTGCGCCCGTTGGCGCTCCGCCAAACGCAATTGTGTCCGGCATGCCAATGTACGGAAATCCGTTGCCGTGGAAGACAACTACACTCACTCCGAACATAGGCAAGATCGATTCGACTGACGACATGCGACCCGGCCTCGATTGGTCAGGACTCGCAAACCTGCAAAAGTTTGTCCGACAAGGCGGAGTTTTCCTGACGGTTGATGACACAGCCAACTTCGCGGTGACTTACGGATTTACGGCCGGTGTGTCGGTGGCGCGATCAAGCCGCCTGCGCGCGGTCGGCGATGTGCTGCGTCTGAAGACGGTCGATGTAACGAGCCCGATTGCCTACGGTTATGACGACTCGCTGGCGATGTACTGCTCCAACGGCCCGATATTCAACCTCTCCAACGTCGCTGGTGGTGGCGGCGGTGGGCGTCGGTCAACTGCGCGCACCACTGGTCGAGGTACTCCCGACGATCCTGATACGGTGCAAGGCAGACCACCGACAGAGATGCCAGAGTCTCCGCCTAAATGGGAAACCTGGGAAGCCGCTCCGTTGAGCTCTGAACAACAGCGAAACGAAAACGCTCTGATACCTCTCGCAGAACGGCCGCGCGTGGTTTTACGTTACGCGGATATGAAGGACTTGTTTGTTTCGGGATTGTTAGACGGAGGAGATGAGATTGCCGAGCATGCGGCCGTCATCGACGTGCCTGCGGGACGCGGTCACGTGGTGTTGTTTTCAACCAATCCGATCTGGCGCGGGCAAACGAAAGGCAGTTACTTCCTGGTTTTCAACGCGGTCTTGAATTTCGATAACTTGAACGCCGGAAGAAAGCTTGAGGAGAAGTAGCGCTCGCGGCCGCGCCTTGAGTTGCCTAATCATCGTTCTGTCTCCAGCCACGGTCAGGAACGCCACAGCCACGGAGAAAGACCTCCGGAATTTTCCCTTCTGATCGATAAATAGTATTTACGCTGACATCGGAGGGACCCTGATGCTCAATGGTCTCCAAGCCCTGAACATTCCGAAGATCCAAACCTGCAAAGGTCGTTTCATAAACGATGGCATGATCTAATGTTGAACCAGAAAGTACAGCGTTGCTAAGATTTGCACTACGAAGGTCAGCATGGCTCAGAGTTGAGTTAATAATGTGTGCACCGCGGAGGTCAGCGTGGAAAAGGTTGGCTTTGTCTAGACACCAATTCCTCACGTGGGAACCACTTAGATCTGAGCGTCTGAGGTCTGCCCCGCTCAGATCCAAGCCGTTGATATTCAGCTTGAAACCCAAGCCGTTGAGATCAGCACGGTAAAGCTCTGGTGTGATTCCGATGTTTTCTGCTCTCCAGGCATTCCATACACTGGCGCCTTGCTTCAATATCTTCATATGATCGCGATTAGCCATTAGGCTTCCTCCCATCTAGAACAAATTGAAGGAAAAAGGTGAGTATTCGAGTCCCAGCTTGATCTCCTCTGCAAGGCAGGGTTTTCCTGAGTCGATCAGACGTTACGCCGCACGCAGTAAGGCGCGCTCGATCTCTTGCGGCAAGTCGATGAACATGAAGTATTCGGCAGGGTAGAGATAATCCTCACCCTCGTTATCGATCACGCGGACGTAGTTTGATTTGGCGGCGTTCTCATCAGGTAACACCTGATAAATCATCCGAGGTGTGAGAAGATCACTGTCGTCGCTTTGAACGCAGACCACGAATTTCTTTTCTGCTTTGATGCGTCTTGACATGGTTTCAATCTAGATAGCGCTTAATTCTCATCTTTCTCTTGCCGATTCCATGAGCTTCGAACCAATGTACCTCTGCATGTCGAATCCTACCATCGCTGAGGCGCACACAGGCAAGCCCTTTTAGCTTTCGCCAACGTAGCCCGCCGTAACGTTTCCTGAGAAGACTCAGAATTCGAATGCTACGATTGGTAGCAATTACCTGGGTATTTGAAATTGGTCCTACGATCTCAAAGGGCACGAAGAGTT
Source organism: Pyrinomonadaceae bacterium (assembly GCA_035472495.1). Taxonomy (GTDB): domain Bacteria; phylum Acidobacteriota; class Blastocatellia; order Pyrinomonadales; family Pyrinomonadaceae; genus PSRF01. The sequence continues at coordinate 240,993 of DATIPD010000020.1, forward strand.
TGGGAATGACGCTGTTGAATTAGGAGAACGGCAAGATTGTAACTAGAGCACTAACTGACTTCACGCTCAGGCGACTTGATGATGAGATCAGCCTTTCACAAGATCTCTTTCAAGGCCGATTGGCCGCGGATTCACGCGAATCAGAATTGAGAACACAGTGGCGGGCCCTGCTGCTCGCTAACGCGCGAGCCTACTGTCTCTTTTCTCTCTTTTGCCCGCGTCCTCCGCGTTAATCCGCGGCTGATTCTTCTGAGGCGTCTTACTTCGCGACTCGTTTCCACGCCCATTCCATCGACGAATTCTTTCCGTTCTCACTTCCTTCGATCTTCGCGTGCAGCGCGCCGTCGTCGCCGAGCCAGTAAATAATCCGCTGCGGAAAGTCGTGTTCCGGATTCTCGAAAACGGCGCGTTTATTCTTGAGTTCCTTCAGCCGAAAGGGCGTGGGCGTTTTGCCTTCGGGACTGCCCCAGTAAGTAATTCCATCCGGTGTGGCTTCGATCCGCAAGAACTCAAACGAGACCGTGCGGCCCTTTACGACATCGCGATGGACGCCCAGCATCGTGTTGCCTTTGGGCGACTGCCAAAGCTCTTCCATCTCAACCGCGTCGTCAGTGCCCGCCCAGCCGCCCGCCATCCATTCCAATTCTGAAAGGCTAGGGCCGGTGTTGTTGTTCTGTGGGCTGAAACTCAACAACGCGAGCGATAGCATTGCGGTTACGAAACATGCTGTGTTCATAAGATTGTCCTCCGCGCCCAAGGTAGAACACCCAGCCAAGACAGTCTTGAAGAAATGCGACACAGGTTAAGGGGCCGGAGAAGCGGAGACATTGGGACACGGCGAAACGAAGAAAGGCACGATTCAGCCCTTCTCGGTGTCTCTGCTCCCTCTTATCTTTTTAATTGTCAGGACGGGCCGAGCAGAGTGGCGAGTCGTTGTGGTGAGATGAAGTGGGCTCCGAATTGACCGGACGCCGAGACGTCGCGTTCATTTGGACTCTGTCCGGCAAACTCTCGAAATTCCCGAACCATGTGAGGCTGGTCTGAATAACCACTCTCAAGCGCAACGTGCGCCCACTCGCGCAACACGCCCTCGCCAACCAGACGCAAAAGATTTTGAAAGCGTATCGTGCGCGCCAGAGCTTTTGGTGACAAGCCAATGCCGCTGCGAAACTCGCGCTCCAGTTGTCGCGAACTCACGTCTAGACGCTGTGCCAAATCGTTTATCCGAGTTTGTCCACGACTGCGTCTTACTTCCGCAACAGCCGCTTCCAGCCGCAGCCGCGGCGTAGTTTTCTGCAGTTGGCCCAGCAAGAACTCCTCGACGAGCAGTTGCCGTTTCACGTTATCTGAAGCATCGAAGACCGCGCCTTCCAGATAAGCTCCGGAACGACCCCAGACGTCTCTAGTCGTGACGTTTTGATCGGTGAGGCAGTCCAGCGGTAGCGGTAGAAAACGATAGGCACCGCCGGGTTTGAAGCGCACGCCCATGATTTCAACTCGTCCGGTCGGTTGCAACAGCAGGAATCGCGTCAGTTGTCCGACAATAAAACTGCGTGGTTGTGTTTCCCAGTTACCCGATAACGCAGAACGTTGGAAGGGATCAGCGAGATGAAAAATCCACTCGATACATCCGTCGGGAAAAATTCTTTCCGGCTCTGGCTTGATTGACGACTCGTTCTCGCCGGTGACAAACCAAAAACACTCCACGTGCTCAGCTAACGGTAATGACGGCGACTGTTCCCAATATCTCATCGTAGCGAGACCAATCGGTTCAGGGTCGCGTTCCCGCGCGAAGTGAATCCGCTACTTTCTGGATGTCGATGGTTTCGGGACTGCTCTTCATCGTGGCTATCGTATCCAACAGAAACTTACGGGAGTCCGCTTCCGAAATTGCATTCGTGACCGCAAGATTAAGCAGCAAAACATAATCGTGGTTTACGGTCGTCAGATAGACCTGTTTGGAAGTCTCGGAGTTCGTTGCTGCCGGCATGTCAAATTGCCATAGCGAAGCATCGGCGCCGTTAGTGAGTCTTACGTTGAAATTCCGCACGGTCAGCTTGGCCTTGAGCAAGTCCTCGAGAAATTTTGACTCCCAGTCGCGGTGCGCAGCCAGAATTGCTTTGTCGTCCAGCTTCCTCTCTTTCGCATCTTTGGCGAACTCACTGATCGCCGCCATCTGCACTTGAACAACGACACCATCTACACTGAAGAAAATGTGATCGGGATCGCCGAGCGGCTTGATCTCTTTTCCCTTGATCGCGAGCGAAAAGTGAACGTCCTTCACATTCCAGATGAAAAGAATGCCGTCGTCGGTTTTGAGTGCCGCCCAACCCTCTTCCTGTTGCTGTTGTTGAGTCGCACCTGGTTCGCTGATCGAACGCGCCGTTGCAGATTGCAGCTGAGCGGCGGCGATCAAGAAAATTGCGATTACCAGTCGCCAGCCAATTCTTTGCGCCATTGAGATCATACGTCGATTTTTATCACACCTTGAGCTCGCCGAGTTAGTGACTTTTCGTGTGGTTTTGCCTTTAGTCGTGTTTGTTAGTGGATCGTCTTTATCTGACGTCGGGAGAACTAAGTCCACCACGACCGGACCGAAGCCACGGTGTTAAGAGAAAATTTCAAATTGCGGCTGTCCCCCAGAAAAGATTAGGCTTGCCGTTCCCGAAGTTCGAATCCAGAGACACAAATGGCAACAAATCTCTTTGACGCGATTTTCCTGCCTGACAGAACGAAAAAGATCGCGATCCTTTATGAGCACCGCCGGCTTACCTATGAAGAACTGCGCCGGCAGACGGTTGGCGTAGCTCAAGATTTGAACTCCATGCGCATAGCCGCGGGTGAACGGGTAGCCTTATTGCTCGAGGATTCACCTGAGTTCATCGCCGCTTTCATCGCTATCTGCGTGTCCGGTGCGATTGCCGTCCCGATAAATATGGGTCTGCAACTTCAGGAACAGATCGCAATTCTCAACGACTGCGCCGCCACAGTTGCGTATGTTGAGGATGATCTTTGTGCTGCGTTGTTAAAAGACGCGCAACAGCTAGCTCAGCTGAAGCAGGTTGTCGCCGTAGCCCGAGGCGATCGGAGGCGGCCCGACGCTCCAGTTTCTTCAATCGCGGTTAATTACCTGGCTTGGCAAAACATCTCAATGCGAGCGATGCCACAGTTCCCCGTTCACACTGAAAACCAGCCGGCGTTTATTTTGTACACATCCGGAAGCACTGGAGAACCCAAGGGCGCGGTGCATTGCCAGTCAGACATCTCCTACACAAACGAAACTTACTGTCGCGAGGTGTTGCAAATAAGGGACGGTGATCGGTTGTTCTCGTCATCACGCCTTCCCTTCGCCTACGGCCTGGGAAACGCATTTACGTTTCCGCTGTTGAATGGTCAAACGACAATTCTCTGTCGCAACAAACCCACGCCGGAAGTCATCGCCCAGGTTTTCGCTGACTACAAACCAACAATCTTTTTTGGTGTGCCGGTTGTCTATCGGCTATTGTTGGACGAAGCGAGGAAACACGAGGTTCGAAATCTTGCTCCCTCTCCCGCCCAAAAGGAGGGGAATAAATATCCTGGGCTGGACTGCTCAAGTTTGCGCCTGTGTGTTTGTGCAGGCGAAGCGTTGCCGGCGCAACTGGGCGAAGAATGGGAAGCGACTTTTGGCGTTCCCGTGCTCGACGGAATTGGGTCAACGGAAATGTTGCACATGTGGATGTCGAACCACTTTGGCGACGAGGTCTATGGGAGTAGTGGCAAGTTATTGCAGGGATACCAGGCGCGACTGCTCGACCCGGAAGGAAAACCCACACCGCCCGGCGCTGAAGGAAATCTTTGGGTTCGGGGTGCGAGTGCAGCGCGCGAGTATTGGAACCAGCCCGACAATACCGCGCGAACATTTGTCGACGGTTGGGTCCGCACCGGCGACCTGTACCGGCAGGATTCCGCAGGTTACTGGTTTCACATGGGCCGTTCAGACGATTGCTTCAAATCGAGTGGCCGCTGGGTTTCGCCTGTGGAAGTTGAAGGAGTTTTACTGCGTTGTGAAGGTGTTAGTCGTGCTGCTGTGGTTGAAGATTTCGATGATGATCAGCTGCCGTGCGCCTGCGCCTTTATTATGCGAAATGAAACCGCTGCGGATCTGGAAACACTAGAGAAAAGTCTACGAGCATTAGCCGATGACAACCTGCCTCGTTTCAAGCGACCGCGAAAATATATTTTTGTCGACGAGTTGCCCTATACGGCAACGGGTAAGATTCAAAGGTTCAAATTACGAGAGCGATTAAACTTCTCTAGAGCAAATCTGCAAGAGTAGCTAAGACTTCACTGGCACAGGCGCTGCCAATACAAACATTTCCAGCTCCTCATACAAATCGTGAACTTCGCTGAAAGATTTTTCCAACTCATCGTCGCTTCCAGATTTCGCGTCTGTACTGAACGTATTTAATGCCTGATCGAATTTGCGTAGCACTTTCGCAAACTCCTTGCGAAGATCTGCGGGTGCCTGTTCTATTCCCAAACCTACGATCGCCTTACCGCGCTTGAACAGCTCACCAGACTGTCGTCTAATTTCGGCAAAGTTCTTTTGCGGCAGCGCCTCATGCTGCAACGGGTGGAGCACCTCGTGGAAACGCTTGTAGACTTCTGCGCGAGACTGCTCAGACACCGGGGCGCTTGAAGAATTCTGAACCACCAGGGTTAAGATGAATGTTCCGACAATTGCTAAAGCTGAGGCAGTTCTAAGTGTTCTCATGAGTGTTTGCTCAACTAAGTTGTGTGGTGGACAAAAACAAATAGAGTATAAACCACGTTCGGCATCAAGGATCCCATGACTGACAAAAGCATCCAGGAAACTTACGCACCCAACCTCAAATGCTTTGGCTGTGGACCTGCAAACGAGCGCGGCCTGCACATCCGCAGTTTCCCGCAAGGGGACGAAGTCGTAGCTGACTTCCAACCTGAAAGTTACCAGGAATCGTTCACCGGCATGTTGAGTGGCGGCATTACGGGCACACTGCTCGATTGCCATTGCAACTGGACCGCTGCCTACTTTCTGATGAAGCGCGACGGACTCGACAAACCGCCCTGCACTGTCACCGCTGATTACACCATCAAGCTCAAGCGACCAACGCCGACTGATCAACCAATTCATCTGGTGGCGCGCGTGGTTGAGTCTTCAGAAGATCGCGCAGTCGTCGAAGGCGAACTCATTGCGCATGACAAAGTGACTGCCACCTGTCGCGGAACCTTCGTCGCCGTCAAACCCGGCCACCCGGCTTATCACAGGTGGTGAAGTCAGTACCGCCCGCGATGGCGAGTGGGTCCCCAGAGCACTTTCCTCAATCAAAACCGGACGGTATTGACCACACAATCCTGCGAGGAAACCGTAAGCCCCACACCCATCTGCTGTGGCTTGCTCTCGTGATTGCTATTCCGCCGGTCGCTAAACTCAGGTTTGTTAAGTGAGCAGACTTGCGACGAGCGAATGATCACACTCCTAAGACTCGAACTTCTGAAGTTGACGCGCGCGAAAGGTTTCTATCTTTCGTTTGCGGCATTATCAGCCTTTGTCTTGTTGATGTTGTGGGGCTTCTATTCCTACGCCAAACAAAAAACCGACGGCCTCGCCACGGAACAGTTCAAGTACACCTACGAATCGAAGAGTTACTTCAACGGACTGACGTTCACACTTTATTCACTCGTGTTCGCATTCAGTCTGATCATCCCGATTTTTGTATCGATGAGCGCGGGCGGACAAATCGCCGGTGAGCGGCGCGCCGGCACGCTGCGGATGATGTGCATCCGACCAGCGTCGCGTGTCTCCATCGTCCTCAGCAAGTTTTTGATTGTGGCGTTGCATACCTACCTGCTGATGGCTTTTTTTATTGGCCTGAACTTATTGATCGGGCTGGTGTTTGTTGGCTGGGGCGATTTGCAGTTGTATCCCGGCCCGCTCAACCTCGTTGACGTACCCGGTCAAATTCTCCGCGATGATGCGCTCTGGCGTTTCTGCTACGCCAGTTTCTCTGGAACCTGGGCGCTACTGGTTGTCGCCGCGCTGGCGATGCTGTTGTCAGTAGTTTTTGACAATCCGGTGACGGCGGTCGCGGTGACGCTCGCGGTGTATCTCACGCTTTACATCATCGGGCGCATCGAATTTTTTGACAACCTGAGGCCGTTTTTCTTTACGACCGACATGGATTTCTGGCGCAGCGTTTTGAAACCGGAAATTCCGTGGTACGACGTCTATCACTACACTGCTACATGCGGCGCTTACATCTTTGGCCTGCTGCTGACTTCGGTTTTGATTTTTGATCGAAAGGATGTGGCGAGTTGAGATGTGGCTAAAGACGCTGCTTGTTTTGTTGTTCGCGTTCTTTCTGGTTGGCGCCGTCACCGTTCATCGGCCATGTGCCTGCGGCCACGAAGACCTGAGTGGCGCCGAGGGGAAGCACTTACGTCTGCTTAGTTGGAACATCGGCAACGGCGATCTGGAACAGGAAACACGGGCGCACAACGACGATTTGCCGGTCATCGCAAAACTAATACTCGAGAAAGATGCTGACGCAATCGCGCTTCAGGAGTTGACCGGCGAAGACCAGCTGAAGCTTCTTCTGAAGCAACTCAACAATCGTTACCGCGGGTATGTATCTGCCAGTGGCAACGGCGATCGCGTTGATGCCGTGCTCGTGAAGAAGTCGTACGGTGAAGACAAACTTGTCTTTAGCGGCGTCGCGGCTGCCGGGCGATTTGCGGCGACGGCCACGTTTACTTTTGGGCAGGACATGCCGCAAGTTTCGCTCATGAGCGCGCATGCCGACGCCTTCAGTGCGGAAAGCCGTCGCCTCTTCGTTGGCGACGTGGTTGATTGGGCCCGTAGTCGTCCGAAAAACGCAGTAACGTTCATCGCCGGCGACTTTAATCTGGAGGTGAGCACGCGCACGAGAAACAACCTCTTCACCAACGACGCCAAACACGATAGCGAATCTTATTCGTACCTGCTGAAATATTTCCGCGATCTGGGCCTGAACGCCGGCGAGACGTCGATCAATGATCGGCGCATCGATTACATCTTCGGCCCACCCACTGCAGTCCGCTTACATCAGGCTGAAGTGCTGCGTGGAGCGGCGGTCGGGCAGATGGACCATTGGCCGCTGTTGGTGGAGGTGAGTTTTTGACGTAGGTCTTGTCCCCCTCCCCTTGGGAGGAGTTAGGGTTTAGAGCGCAACTACCTCCCCTCCCAACCCTCTCCCAGAGGAAGAGGGGAAATCAAAATGAACCAATTCATTCTGCAAACCGAAAACTTAACTAAACGTTACGGGCGTCGCACCGTCGTCGACGATCTCTCGCTCCAGATCGAACGCGGCGACATCTTTGGTTTTCTGGGACAAAACGGTGCGGGCAAGTCAACCGTTATCCGCATGCTGCTTGGCTTGGTCCGACCGACGCGCGGCCGCATTCGTCTCTTCGGCACTGACACCAGCCAGAGTCCGCTGAAAGTACTCGGTCGCGTTGGTGCGATCGTCGAAGCACCCGCGTTTTATGAAAATTTCTCGGGCCGGCAAAACCTGCGCATCTTTGCCGCAATGTCCGGCGGCGCAACCGCAAAGCAACTCGAAGAGACGCTCGAGTTGGTGAGCTTGCGCGACCGCGCTGAAGATCCAGTGTGCACCTACTCGCACGGAATGAAACAACGTTTGGGGATTGCCCAGGCGCTGTTGCCGCATCCTGAATTTGTCATCCTTGACGAACCGACTGACGGACTAGACCCGCAGGGAATACAAGATGTTCGATCGCTTCTGCCTCGCCTGCGTGACGAGCGGGGGCTGACCATTATGCTTTCCAGCCACTTGCTATTCGAAGTTGAACGACTTTGCAATCGAGTTGGCATCATTCATGCGGGGCGCTTGCTTTACCAGGGCCGGACGCAGGATTTGATCACAGAAGAAAAGACCGTGCGAATCTCGGCGGAGCCACTTGAAGAAGCCTACCAACTCCTTCGTCGGGATGCGCGGCTTTCAGTCAACCGAAACGGTTCGCGATCGATCTACGTAAAAATGCCTCCTGACCAGTTGCCTGAAGTGAACGCTCTGCTGGTAACCAACGACATCCGCGTCATGGAACTGGCGCCACAGCGAGCCACGCTGGAAGAAGTGTTCATGAGACTGACGGGGAGCTAGTCCAAGGTCCAACGTCCAAAGTCCAAGGTCTTTCTGGTTAATCTTGACTTTGGACTTTGGACCTTGGACTTTGAACTACTGCCTTCTGACCTCCGACCTCTGATATCATTCCTTCCCATCATGTCAGACCTGCTTCATCGACCCCGACGGCTGCGCAGAACTGAGAACCTGCGAGCGTTAGTGCGCGAAACTCGGCTCGCGCCTGAAGACTTCATCTTGCCGCTGTTTGCTTGTCCCGGCGAGAAAGTCAGACGCGAGATTCCTTCCATGCCCGGCGTGCACAATCTTTCCGTCGATGAGATTGCAAAAGAAGCCGCGGCCGCTCGGGAACTCGGCGTTAAGGGCGTAATCCTGTTCGGGCTGCCCGAAACGAAAGACGAAAAGGCGTCAGGCGCTTATCACCAAAACGGAATCGTGCAACAGGCGGTGCGCGCCATACGACAAACAACTCCCGATCTGGTGGTGATGGCCGATACCTGTCTTTGTGAGTACACCTCGCACGGACATTGTGGCGTAGTGCGCGATGGCGAAGTTCTCAACGATCCGTCACTTGAGCTACTGGCCCGCACGGCGGTGAGCCAGGCCGAAGCGGGCGCCGACGTGGTAGCTCCGTCAGCGATGATGGATGGGCAGGTCGGCGCGATTCGCGACGCACTCGATGACGCTGGTTTTGATCAAGTGGCCATCATGGCCTACGCGGTGAAGTTTGCATCGGCCTTTTATGGACCATTCCGAGAAGCTGCCGACAGCGCACCGGCATTCGGCGACCGTCGTGCTTATCAGATGGATGCAGCAAATTTACGTGAGGCGATGCGCGAAGCAGCACTGGACTACGCCGAGGGCGCGGACTTTCTGATGGTGAAACCAGCGACGTGTTACCTGGACATTCTGCAAACACTGCGCGACCAGTTCGATGTGCCCATTGCCGCTTATCACGTGTCGGGCGAGTACGCGATGATCAAAGCGGCGGCAAGTAACGGCTGGATTGATGAAGAGCGCGTCATGATGGAAACACTAACCAGCATCAAGCGCGCCGGCGCCGATCTGATTCTGACGTATTATGCTCGCGAAGCGATCAAACTTCTGCGGACTAACTGAATTTCCGCTAGAAGAATATTAATCCGCAGATTACGCCGATTAAAAGTTAGTAGTTAGACGAAATCCAACCATTTTTCGCTTGTCCAATTAATCAGCGTAATCGGTGTAATCTGCGGACATGCTTTTCGCTAATCCACTTATGAAAAAACTTATCCCCTTCCTCCTGATTGTTTTTGTCACAACCAATCTCAGCGCGCAGCCCCAAACAACCGCCGATTCACAGCTCGCCGCTGCAATCGCCAGGATCAAAGCAATCGACAACCACGCGCATCCGTTGCGCGTAACTGGCGCCGGCGAAAAGCCTGATGACGAGTTTGACGCGTTGCCGCTCGACGCGATTGGCCCGATACCGCTGCCGGTCCGACTCAATCCCGGCAATCTCGAATTCGTCAGCGCCTGGCGTGACCTCTGGGGTTATCGGCACAACGACATGAGCGAGGCGCACATTGCGGAGTTGCTGCAGACCAAACAGCGTGTGGCGCGTGAACAGGGCGATCGTTTTCCTAATTGGGTACTCGATCAACTTAATATCGAGACGATGTTCGCGAATCGCGTGGCCATGGGACGCGGTTTGACTTCCCCACGCTTCCGTTGGGTTTCGTTTGTCGACGCGTTGATCTTTCCGTTGAGTAATGAAGCCGCAGAACGAACCAGTCCTGACTATCGCGGTTTCTTTCCCGGCGAAGAGAAACTGTTGAAACGCTATCTTGCCAGCGCTGGCTTGCGTGCACTGCCACCGACGCTGGACGAGTATCTCCGCAAGGTTGTGACGACAACACTAGAGGCCGAGAAACGCGACGGCGCAGTGGCAGTTAAATTTGAGGCGGCCTACTTGCGCAAACTCGACTTTGACGAAGCGGATATTGCCACTGTTCGACGTGTGTATGCGCGCTACCTAAAAGGCGGTGAGCCTCCCGCGGGTGATTACAAAAAGCTACAGGATTTTCTATTTCACTACATCGCGCTTGAAGCGGGACGTTTGGGGCTGGCCGTTCACATTCATGCCATCAACGGCGCCGGATCCTTCTACAAGCAAAGTGGTAGCAATCCCATGCTTTTGGAAAACGTCTTCAACGATCCGACTTTGCGAAAAACCAATTTCGTGATCATCCACGGCGGTTATCCGTTCACCAAAGAAACTGCCGGGTTGATGAGCAAGCCAAATGTGTACGCCGATTTTTCCGCGCAAACGTTTTTGATTTATCCGCGTGAGCTGAGTGAAGTTTTGCGCAACTGGTTGGAAGCGTATCCCGACAAGATCCTGTTTGGCACTGACGCGTTCTCGTTTGGTCCGGAAGTCGATTGGCCTGAGGTCGCATGGTTGTCAAATACCAGTGCCCGCCAGGCGCTCGCGATCGCTTTGACGGCAATGATGGATGATCACGAAATCAGCCGCGCGCGCGCCCTCGAACTGGCCAACATGGTTCTGCACGACAACGCCAGCAAACTTTACAATCTGCCAAAGTAAACCCGTTTTATCAACGACGACGCGCAACCTTGTGTGCCCCGACCGCCCTCTAAGGGAGCATCCGCTGGAAATTGAAAGCTTAGCTTATGTGAACTGAGGTAGAGTCCCGACTGAATCCCCGGTAGACAAGCATAAAATGAGCTTATTTCTTCGTTTTGGACGGCGACGACGCGGGCAATGGAGCATTCCATTCGTCTTGCTTTTTCTCGGCCTGGGACTCGAACCGGCTGATGCCGATGCTCAGTCGGGACGCCGCGCGACTAGCCCAGCGTCGCCAGTCAGCTCTACACCCACCACTCCTGCGGAAAGCGAGACGACCAAAGAACCCGCTCCAGGAAAGTTGCCGACCAGAGTGCAGCTGCTCGTCGCTCGTCAACCTACTTCAAAGCACCTGTATTCTGAAGACCAAATTTTCGCGAGCTTCATCAAGCAACTAAACCGTTACGAAAACATTGAAGCGACCTCAATCGGAGATCTCAAGGAGTCTCGGGCCGTTGAACGGGCGAGGGCCGAAAGCGATGCCTACGTGATTCTGATGAAGTTTGACATCGATAGTTTTCAAAACGGAACTATCATCGTCAACTCGCAGGATCTGGAAATTGAATACGGCGTGCTCGCGCCACGCAGTGGCAAACGACAGACGAAGGGCAAGGTCTACTTCCAGGGAATTGGCGGCGGAATGATGCACAAGGGAGATTGGCCAAACGGTACGCCAATCCGGATGACTCCTGAGGCTGCCGGCATCGAAGCTGCGGATGGGTTGTATTTCTGGCTGAAGCTGGTGGCGGCGGAAAAACCGGCAAACTAACCGCGGCGGCGGAAAGCGGCGACAGGTGGCCGCACTCCAGAGAGTCTACCGTGTCAGCTCGTCCAGCGCCTGCCCCAACCGACTAAGTCCTTCCGTGAACGTCTCCGTATCTCCGCCCATGCCGATACGAAAATGATCTGGTAACTCAAAAAACTTTCCCGGCACGACCGTCGTGTCATACTTCTCTCGCAGCAACTCGCATAGTCGTTCACAGCGCCCGTGCTTCACGCGCGGGAACATGATCGAGCCACAGGCGGGTCGAATCGTTTCCAGATCGTCTCTGGAGTCAAGAAAGTCGTTGAGCATTTGCCGGTGCAGATGGAGACGTTGGCTCGCCGTCCCGCCAATCTGCCCAAGTTGTTTCAGCGCCACCACGCTCAGCCGCTCTCCAGCGTGAACCGCTGTCGCTGCAAACAAATCATTCAGTCGCCACATTTGTTGCGCCAACTCCGGCTCGGCCAGTATCCAGCCGCAGCGCAGTCCACTTAAGCCGAACGCTTTCGTCAGGCTGCCAGTCACGACAAATTGCTTTCCCAAATGAAAAGCTGTCTGCGGTGGATCAGCGAAAAGCATTTCCAGATAAACTTCGTCGACCAGCACTCGCGCATGGTTCCGGCGCGCCAGCTCGCCAATCGCTCGTAGAGTTTCGTTACTTGTTAAGACTCCAGTGGGATTATGAAAGTTAGTGAGAACAATCAGTCTCGTCCGCGCGCTCACCTCACGCTCCAGCTCGCCAACTGAAATTTCAAAGCCATTCTCAAACGTACGCTGAACCCGCTTGATGTCAGCTCCAAGGTACGCCGCTGTCGCGAGCAACGGTTCGTAACCCGGCGACTCAAAGAGTATTTCATCTCCGGGCCTGACAAGCGCGGCCAGGGCCAGGTGGTTGGCAAAAGAAGTTCCGGCTGCGGTGACGACCGAACTGGCATCAACGCGGAAGCGTTCTGCCAAAGCTTGAATTAGTGGCGAGTAGCCGTATCCGCTTTCCGTCACCGAAATCTCGAGGTCGTCGAGCGCAGGATCTAAATCCTTTAAGGTCAAATTCGCGAGACCACTCGTGGCCAAATTGAAACGCGCGCGCGATTGCATCTTGGCCCAGTGCATGTAGGTCGACGCCATCACCACGCCGCGTCTATTTTGTGTTGCGCTCATTCAAAGTTCTCCAAACAAAGAAGGCTGGTATGCCGGCGAGCAAAATTCCCACGCCGATCAGCGTGTTCGTAGGATAACGATAGACGGTGTTGATTACTACCAACCAACAAACCGCGACGAACAGCACGGTAGTGACGGGATGTCCCGGAATGCTGCCGCTCACGCCGCTTTCGTTCGCCCTCGTCGCGTTGCGCCTGCGACGAAAAACGAAAACGCATAAGGCTGTAGCTCCGAAAAAGATGAAGTCCACCGACACCACGTAATTCAGTATTTGCTCATACTTCCCCGACAGCGCTATCACGATTGCGAAGACGCCCTGCATGATGATCGCGAGAATCGGTACCTGAGTCTTCGGACTTAACTTGCCGACGCTCTTAAAAAATAGTCCGTCAGTGGCCATCGCGAAATAAACCCGCGGTGCGGTCAACATGCTCTGACTCAGAAAACCGAGCGTTGAAATGGTGATACCGATCGCGATGATACGCGCACCCCTTGGACCAAAAGCCAGACGCATCACATCAGACGCGGGAGTTTTGGTGTTGGCCAGCGCCGTTACTCCGAGAGCGTAAATGCATACGAAATTTACGGCGAGGTAAAGCAGAACGACACCGGCAACGCCCATGATGAGAGCTCGTGGCAGGTTTCGTCGCGGCTCGCGTATCTCACCCGCTACAAATGTCGCAGTCTGCCAACCGCCATAAGCAAACAGCACTGGCACCATCGCAGCGCCGAGAGTAGTAAGAAATCCAAATGAGATCACAAATCCGGCCCCGGACGTTCCTGGACCACCAACACCGGACCCGGGCGTAGTGGGTACAAAGAAAAGCCCACAAACAATCAGCAATACGATGGCGAGAATTTTCAATACCATGAGCAGGCTCTGGACCGTGCCACCCGCCCTGACACCAAGGCAGTTGATTGTCGTCAGCAGGGCCAGTGCAATCGCGGCTACGGTCCAATCGGGTAAATGGAGATTAGTAAGCTCCAGGAAATAGCGCGCGAACGTCACCGCAACCGCGGCCATCCCGCCCGTTTGAATTACCAACAGCAGCGCCCAGCCGTACAAGAACGCGATGCCCGGATGAAACGCCTCGCGCAAATACGCGTACTGACCGCCAACTTCTGGGCGCAATCTGGCCAACTCCGCCCAGATGAACGCCGCGACCAGCGCGATGAGACCACCTGCGGCCCAAACCCCGAGCATTAAGACCGAAGAATTCAGCTGGCGCGCGACTACGGAAGGATTCATAAAAATCCCCGTACCAATGATCCCGCCCATCACGATCATGGTCGCGTCAAACAGGCCGAGACGACGGGCCATCGTTGCTGCATGGGAAGGTGTTACGGTCACTACGTTCGTTACATCCATCTCTGAATCTCGCCTCATAGAGGCGAAATGTTTATAGGAACCTGATGCCAGATTAAGTTGAAGCTCCGAAGGAGCGAAATGTTTATTGCGCTCCAACAGAGCGCAGAGGTTCTGGCTCCGTTGGGTCTATAAACATTTGTCTCCTAAGGAGCCAGGCATAAACGGCGCCGCGGAGATACTTGCGGTTGACACTTCTGATATAACAGTCCCGCTTCTTCAAGACAATCCCAAGTCGCAGCCGACCAACATCGATGACAACTCAAGCAAACTTCTCCCTCGGGATTTATGATCGCGCAACGATCATCTGGTCATGGTTGTTTCCGCTCAGCTATCTGATCCACATCGCCGAAGAGTACTGGGGCGGCGAAGGCTACCCGGCTTACATTTTTCGTCTGCGCGGCGTGCATATGACGACCGGAAGATTTTTGTTCGCGCAGGGCCTGGGCGTCGTGTTGGTGACGATCGGAATCGTGGCTGCGCGCCAGCTGAAGTTTCTGCCGATGATGTTGGTCATCCTGGGAGCGCTGGTGGCCGGCAACTGCCTGACTCATCTGGTAACAGCGCTGAGCATTATGCAGTACGGACCAGGCTTAGTCTCAACGACGCTTATTTGGGGCCCCCTCGGGATCGCCACTATCGTTCGCTTCAAAAGCGCCATCGACGACCCGAGACAATACTGGCTGGCCATCGCGATTGGAATAGGAATCAACGTAATCGTTGCGATCGTGACCATGCGCGGCGGACGCCTGGTTTGAACCTCGATTCACTATCAAGCAGATCAGCGTCCAACCTTTAGGCTGCGTTGTGGCAACTAGAGACAAGCTGAAGCTTGAACTCTGAACTGCTTGAGTCCAGGTTCACCGACAAACAAAAAACCGGAGCCAAAAATGACTCCGGTTTTTCTGTTCCTCGTCTTCCGACAAAATCTTAGAAGCCGTTGCTGGCTCCTTTGAAACCATGCAGCGCCTGCTTAAGTCCCCAGGTGATAACGCGCATGTTGTCGTAGCAGTAGCCGAGAATGTAGTTGCAGGTCGATAGACAATGCTTAGTGCATTCAACCTTCATCTCGTCTAGCTGCTTCACATCAAACTTGTCATTCCCCACGGTGCCCCAGTCGTGCGTCGCCGAATACATCGGGAAACACGGCGCCAGCGAACCATCGGTACGAATAATCAGCGAATTCTGTCCGGCGCGACACTGCCAGGGTGGAACTTTCCCGCGCATCAACAGCTTCATGTCTTCCATGTGCTGGACCGGATTCGCCATCTTGTAACCGTGGTTCAGGCGCTTGTCCTGGAGATAGTCGAGCAGCGCATCGACCTTCGGCCAGTCATCCGGCGTCAGGTAGGTTTGGTTCTCGTTAAGATGCTTGAAGTGTGTTTGCTCTAGCATCGGCGTTTCATTGACGTGATAGTCAGTAGCGACGCCGTGGTTGTGAGCAATCTCGGTCAGTTCCTTCACATCGTCCATGTTGTTATGGCAGATGTTGATATTGAACATAACCGAATAGCCGTAGTGATGCTGTCGCTTCACCAGGTATTCGAAGTAAGGCATGATTGGCTCAAGGGCCTTCGGCAACGACTTTCGATCTTTGACGGAGTCAACCGCCAGATTGAAAGTGGCGATGCCGGCATCACCGAGCCGATCGATCACATCCGGCTTCATCAAGCGACCGTTGGTTGGCAGATAAACGAAGATGTCTTTCTTCGCGCTGTAGTCAACGATCTTGTGGATGAACTTTGGACGCAAGAGCGGCTCGCCGCCCATCAGCGCGAGCACGCGAGAGCCAATCGAATGCAGCCAGTCGATTGAACGCTTCGCCACGTCTTCAGTCATGCCTTTGACGGCATTATTGTAAGACCAGCAATAGTGGCAATCCAGATTGCACTTCCACTCCGTGAACAGGTACGGAATGATCGGACGCAGCCCGCCGTGCCAGCGCGATTTGAAGTATGGTGAGCCCCATGTTTTCCAGGTCCGGATGGCGTTGAACTTATGGTACTCCTTCTTGGTCATCGGCACCGGATTCGGTTTCTGCGGATACACGGGCTCCGGCAAAACCTCCTCAGGCATCGGCTCAAGCTTGGGAGCCGGCGCGGATTTGTAGAGTATCTGGTGAAGCTTTGCGTCTACACGGAAGGGTTGTGCCGAGGTTCCTGCTTCAAGGTTCTCTTGAATTTCTGCCATGTTACTTCCTCTCCTGCGGTATGGGCGCGCGCCAGAGTTGCGCGAGCAGAAAAATCACTTTAGCTGTAAAAAGAATTCTTGCGAACCGATGTCTTCGACCTGTGGAGTTGTCCGGCCCCAGTTAAAAAGCCGCCGGCCGCGGCGATCAATAGACTTACTAAATCGACGGCGAATATTCGCCGATTTCACTTGGAATTGCAAGCCTCGACACATCTGAGGTAGGGGATCAGTTTCAATATTGAACGGACGCTCATGCCTCTCAAGTTAGCGCCGACCAAATCAGAACCGGGAGCCGTCGCGACCGGCTAAATGCCCAACTCTTTCTTAGTTATCGGCAAACTGCGGAATGATTCCTAAAGTCGAGTCCCCGGCCGGTCGTTACAGCCCCGGTTCTGATTTTGTCTTGCCAATCTCGAGAGATTTCTCATCACCTGCAAACCTGAAGCTGACCCACCATCCCCCTCAATTAGGCCCGTTTGAGCCAGTGGTTGCGCGGTTGTATGAATCGCGTTACCCTTGCCCCTTTTGTCGGGCACCGTAATTCAGCACAGTGCGTTTAGAGGAGTATTTGATTGGCCACGAGGGTTGATTCTTTAGTTACCGCCGGCATCAGGCCTGACCTCTTTGCGGGGCAAAATCTGGCTTCCGTCAGCCGGACTCTGGTGGTCGTAGTGCTCGCCCTCCTGGTGATGGTTGGCTTTGGCATGCGCGTCTCGAACCTGAGCGCGGAGGGCCTTAGCGAGGACGAACTAAACAAACTTCAGGCTGTCGCCGACTACCGCGAACACGGGCCCACTTCCGCCAACGGCGAACATCCTTTTCTGATGAAGGCACTGCTTACGGGCAGCTTGGTCTTCGCAGACAAATGGAACAGCATTCCCTCGCTCGGTGGACGATTTCCTATTGCAATGGAAAGCGCTCTGCGATTTCCCAGTACGCTCTTTGGCGCTCTAACCGCTGTCTTGATTTTCCTCGTCGCTACCGAACTTTTCGGTTCCCAGGTGGGACTGTTGGCGGCGGCGTTGTGGGCCTTGGATCCGATGGCCATCGGCTTCAACCGCATCGCCAAAGAAGACACGTTTCTCCTGTTCTTTTTTCTGCTGGGCAATTTCTTCTGGTTGCGTGGTCAACGCGACGCCGAATCTTCTTCAGCTGAGCATGCCGAAAAATATTACTGGGCCAGCGCCGTCGCCTTCGGCGCCATGATGGCCTCGAAGTATTTGCCGCAAATGCTCACCATCTCGCTTTGCTATTACTACATTTTCCAGTCAGTCCCGGCGACGCGTTGGCGCCTGGGCAAGATCCGCTTGCTCAAGTTTTACGGACTCATGTTCGTAGCCTTTGTAATTCTGAATCCGACCATTCTGTTCCCGGCGACGTGGCACCAGATGGCCCAGTTCGCCGGACAAAAACTCGTCGGTCACGACGGTTATGAATTCATGGGAAAGCTTTACCACCATCGCGCGACGGACTGGTTGAACGGCATACCCTGGTACTTCTACCACCTGTTCGCTCTGATTAAGCTTCCGGTATTGACTGTGGTCAGTTTTCTGATCGGGATGCCTTTGCTGTTCCGCCGCAGACTCGGCGACGGGCGCTATTTCATCTTGCTGTGGATGTTTCTCTGGATGATGACTTTCAGCTGGGGCGGAGGTAAATTCACGCGTTACTTCACTAACATACTGCCGGCCGTTCATATCACTGCAGCCATCGGATTGCAGGCGCTGGGCAACTGGTTAGGACGAAAGCTTTCGTCTTTGCTGTCTGCGGAGTGGCCTAAGATTTATTTGCGCCCGGCATTAGGGCTGCTCGTGCTCGCCGGCGCGGTGGTTGCAGTTTCACAAGCCAAACCGAATTTCCGACTCTACACCAACGCGTTCGGCGGTGGCCGCGACCGGGCGGGATACTATTATCCACACGACGAATTCTATGACGCGAGCATCCGCGAAGTGATGGTTGAGATTTCCAAACGCGCGAAACCAAATGCCCAGGTCGTTAGCGAAACGCCGGGACTGGCGTTGTTCTACGGCCAGCGAGCGGGAAGATGGGATCTGCAAAGTGTCCACCTCGCCGATTCAAAAGCCCTCAAGAATCTACACGAGGGTGATTTCGTAATCGTTGCGCGTGGTCGTCTCTATTTCGGCAATGAGTTGATCGTTAATGCCCTACAGGAATCTAGTGTGCCCGCGATGCAGTTCACTCTCGGTCCAGCCCATTCAGCTTCGGTGTATGTGCTCGACGGCAAGTCGCTCGAAGCCATCTTGAATGTTGCTAATCGGATGGCGCCGCTCGCAAAGGTGAGTAATCCTCAGAATCCTGCAATGGGAAGCGACTAGGCCTGTACCGCGATTTACCGCATTCATGCTGTTGCCCGAAGGGCGTCGAAGACGCCTATAGAGGGTAGCCAGAGGTGAAACCTCTGGATCAAAGTGGCAGTTAATTCGATCACGCGCTGAAGGTGCGTGCAGACTCTGAGCGCATCTTCGACGCGCAATTAAAGATTATTAATCATCCTTCCAGACGTTTCACGTCTGGCTACCCTCTTTGCGCCGCTTCGCGGCTAAACAATTCACGAACCCATGCGGCTAAACAATTCACGAACCAATAAGGGTCTGATGCGTCAAGTATGTTAACGCCGTTGAAACGGTTGATGAGTTCATGACGTCGGCCGTGACACCGGGCTAAAGCCCCCGTGTTAATGAGAACGCTCCGCGTCAACCCGTTTTAGGACCTTTTGTGCACGGAAAGTTTGGGCCTTCGAACTTTAGTCTTTGCTTGCGCCGACCTTGCTTAGGTAATTACTGAGCTCCGCATGACCACCATGGTCAGCCCAACCTGCTGGCGTCGAATGAACCTTCGTGTCTTTGATGTTTACGTTTGCGCCTTGCGAAATCAGGAATTCGACCATCGAGCGATGTCCGTTGAGTGCGGCGTAATGCAATCCGGTGCCGCCAAAATCAAATCCGGGTGGAATGGCGTCAAGCTGCGCTCCTTTTTGTAGCAACAACTTTGCTGCTTCCAAACGATCGTGCATGCAGGCGTAGACGAAGGCGTTGTTGATTACATCCTGATCGTCGTTAGTCCAACTCGCAGCTTTCGCCTGTAGTTCTTTCCCGATTCTTGAGTTTGCTTTGACCAGGTCGCCGAACGGCCAGTCAATTTTTCCCGCCTCAGGTTTCAGAGTGTCATCACTTGCGAAGAGGCCTTCGATCAAATCCGTTCGCCCCAGGGCTGCCGCGATGCGCAGGTTGTGCAAAGACGCGCCGCGTTCGAGCAGCAGATCAATCATCGGCACCTGGCGCCAATACAACGCCTCTTCAAGCGGCGACCAACCGCCGTTGCCATTGATGCTCGCGCCGCAGTCTAGTAACAACTTCGCGACCACAACGTTGTCGATGCTTGCGGCCGCCACGAGTGCAGCCTCGAGTTCAGCCCCGGCAGCGATTAAAACCTGCGCCATTTCCGCATTGCTCGCCTGGTCCACTGACTCCAGCGCAACGCACTGGAGCAGTGTCGGATGACTTTGGGTTGATCGAGCGGTTGCTAAAGACGGATCCTCATTAATGAGTGCGCGCAGCGCATCAACGTCGCCGGATTTGATCGCTGCCACTGCCGGATGAAATTTTGTGTCCATGAGAACGAAATGAAATCACGAAAAACTACGAAACAGAAACTCCCTTAGCTGTTCTTTCTGCGGCAACGCGGTGCGCGCGCCGAGTTCACGACACTTCAACGCTGCCACTGCGTTCGCTAACTTCAAACTCGTTTCAACGTCTTCGCCAGTGAGTAAACCGTAAAGCAATCCGCCGTGAAACGCGTCGCCCGAGCCAGTCGTGTCTTTACATCCGCCGGGCACCGCGAACGCCGGCGACTCGATAAACCGGCCTTCACAATACACGACCGCGCCAGCCGCGCCTTTAGTCATGCCCACTACTGCGCAACCGTAACGCGCTTTCAATTCTACTAATGCCGCGCGTTCGTCGGCGATTCCAGTCACGCGGTGCGGAAATTCTTTTGAACCAATCAGCACGTCGACCAGCGGCAACAGTTCGAGCGCCCCGTCGTAAATGTTGTCAATATCGGCTGTGACTATCGTGTGCGCGACGCGCGCGCCTTCCGCCATGCGCACACAAGCCGGCGGGTCATGAGCGTCGAGATGTAAGACGCGCGCGCGCGCAGACAATTCCACTGGCGCTTCCCCCGGCCGGTATCCCAGTTTCTCATCTCTGTCCCAGATGATCGTGCGTTCACCACTGCGCGCGTCGACGATGATAAACGCGATTTGATTGCGCGCGCCGGCAACCACTTCCGCAAATTCGCTATTCACACCTTCTGCTTTGAGGTTCTCGAGACCAAACTTTCCCTCGGTGTCCGAACCGAATCTTCCGGCGTATGCGGTCTTAAGTCCTAATCGCTGCAGCGCCACCATGGTCGTCGCTGCCTGTCCGCCGGTCGCCGTCTTGTGTTCCAACAATCTGATCTTGGTGTCGAACTCGGGAAACTCCGGGACGACGATCAAGTGATCGACCGCGTTCAGTCCAAAACCGACTGCATCAAAATCACGAGTGTCAGGAAGTGTAAAAGGAAAGTTCATATAGTCGACTTGAGCGGAGTCTCAGGGTCGGGAAGGTGGGGTTGCCCCCTGCGAAATCTCTATTAAGATTCAACGCTAATGATCACATAGAGCGGGAGCAAGCCCGCCGTCCTGACCTTGAGGTTTCCTGGTTGACTGTTTGCGATTGAGCCTCATGGTTTCCGCAGAATCAGTGCGTTAGAATGTAGTGAACGATCTAGAAGCCGAAATATCAGCCTGTGACATTAGCCGAAAAGCTTAAAGAAATTCCAGTCTCTGCCGGCGTTTACCTCTACAAGGACAGCGCCGGCAAAATAATCTATATCGGCAAAGCGAAGCGTTTGCGCAGCCGCGTGAAGTCGTATTTCCAATCCCGGCCGTTTGATCGCAAAACTGATGCGCTCGTCAGACAGATCGCCGACGTCGAGTTCATCGTCACTGACAGCGAAGTTGAAGCGCTGATACTGGAAGCGACGCTCGCCAAGAAACACAAGCCGCGTTACAACGTCAACTTAAAAGACGACAAGTCGTACCCGCACCTCAAACTGACTGTTAACGAACCGTTTCCCAAGGCCGTGATCACGCGTCGGATTCAGAAAGACGGCGCGCTTTACTTTGGTCCGTTTCTGCCCGCCAGCCTGGCGCGCAAAACGATCGACGTCATCAACCGCACTTTTCAGCTGCGCACCTGCGACATCGAAATCAACGGCAAGGCGCCGCGCCCGTGTCTTGAATATCACATCAAGCGCTGCCTCGGTCCCTGCGTTAAGGGACTTTGCACCGCTGAGCAATATCAGGAAGCGGTGCGCGACGTACGCCTGCTGCTTGAAGGACGAAACACAGAACTCGCCGACACGCTGGCGGAGCGCATGGAGCAGGCGTCGGGTGAGATGCGTTATGAGATGGCGGCCAAATATCGTGACTTGCGCAAGACCGTGGTCAGGCTTTCGGAACAACAAAAGATGGCGACGACGACAGATCGCGACGTCGATATTTTTGCTTACTATCGCGAAGGCAAGCGACTCGCGCTGCAGCTCTTCACTATGCGCGAAGGCCACATTGTCGGACGACGCGAATTCTTCTGGGAAGATCTTTCCGAAGACGAGTTCGATCC
Organism: Pyrinomonadaceae bacterium; assembly: GCA_035472495.1. GTDB lineage: Bacteria > Acidobacteriota > Blastocatellia > Pyrinomonadales > Pyrinomonadaceae > PSRF01. The sequence continues at coordinate 262,945 of DATIPD010000020.1, forward strand.
GGGAGCATTTCTTGGCGAAGTGCTGGCGCAGTATTACGCGACTGACTACGTCCCCAAAGAAATCCACGTCCCGGTAGATTTCGCTGATCGCGAGTTACTGGAGAAAGCACTGACCACGCGTAAAGGAAAGCGCGTCAGAATTCATCATACTCAGCGCGGTGAGAAGCGCGACATGATCGACCTCGGCGAGAAAAACGCGAAGCTGGCGTTTGAACAACGCTTCCGCATTCTGCAACCCGACATGAGGCTGGTGCTCGAGGAGTTGCAGGAAACGCTCGAACTGCCGCGCTTCCCTGCCCGCATCGAATCGTTTGATATTTCTCACATCCAGGGCGCGGAGAATGTTGCCGGCATGGTGGTATGCGACAACGGCAAGATGAATCGTTCGGAGTATCGCAAGTTTCGCATCAAGACTGTTTCAGGCGCGAATGATGTCGCTTCAATGCGCGAAGCTGTGGTGCGTCGTTATCGTCGACTGCTTGAAGAAGGAAAGCCTTTGCCCGATTTGATCATGATCGACGGCGGCAAGGGACAACTCAACGCCGCCGCTGATGCGATGCGCGAACTCGATCTGGAAGCCGTGGCCATGGTGGGCGTAGTGAAACCACCGTTGAAGCACAACCAAGTTTCATACCTGCTGGTGAAAGGTCGCGAGCACGAGCCGATTCATCTCGACCCGCATTCCCTCATTCTGCGTTTGCTGCAAATGATTCGTGACGAAACGCATCGCTACGCGCTCAGTTACCATCGCAAGCGACGCGAGCTGCGTGATTTCACTTCTGAACTGTCGGCGATTCCCGGCGTTGGTGAAAAACGCAAAGGACGACTGTTAAGACACTTCGGATCGATTCAACGCGTCGCCGCCGCAGCTGTTTCGGAGTTGACGCCGTTTGTGGGAAAGAAAACTGCACAGGAAATTGTCGATCACTTCGACAAACAGCGCGCGCTGGCTGAAACTTCAAACCAAGAAATGGCTTAGCAATGCACTTGCAACGACCAGTCGAGCAGATTACGTCTTCTGAAATTAGGGACGTCCTAGACCGCCTGATTCCAACCGGTACTTCAATTCAGAGAATCGTCCTACTGGAAATGGCATCTCAGAATTTGGGTTACAGAAAACTAGGGCGACAAATTCGATCCAGACTTAACAAGACGCTCTATGCTGAAGTCAGAAGAGGAAGATTCTGTATTGACGGCGCTGATAACGTGACTAGGCGCGAATGGCGGAACGACAACGAAGTCGCAACCCGAATAGTCGTCCCAACAATCGGAGAGGGCTTGGCCTTTTCTCGGCAGCTATGTGCATTATGGAACCAAGTAGCGTGCGGCGGACCACTAATTGAGTTCGATTTCTCAACTTGTTCATTTCTCAGCCAGCAAGGCGTGGCTTTTCTTGGAGGGCTTGCGCGGCTAAGTGAACACTCTGGTCGCGAAGTTAGATTTATTTGGAATAGTCTCCAACAAGCGATCAAGATGAACTTGCAACAAAACGGCTTCTGCAGCACCTTTGGTTGGGGAACTGGACCGTGGCAAGGCAACTCGATTCCATATCGTGAGGATGCCTTTTTGGACAAAGACGCTCTTGTTAATTATTTAGCTGATCGCTGGCTTGGCCGCGACTGGGTGCATCTAAGCGAGGGGCTTCGAAATGCGGTGGCTAGCAAGGCTTCGGAGATTTACATTAACGCCTTTGAGCATAGCCGTTCGCCGGTAGGTATTTTTAGTTGCGGCCAGCACTATCCGAAACGACGCATGGTTAGCCTATCAGCGGTTGATTTCGGTGTGGGTATCCCGCACAAGGTTCGGTCCTACAAGGCCACGCCGACTATTAGCGCGGACAAGGCTATGGAATGGGCATTTCAACGAGGAACTACGACTCGAAAGACGGGTGCCGGGGGAGGTCTCGGTCTTGATCTCCTAAAGCAGTTAGTTACCGTCAACGGAGGCTCTTTAACAGTGTTCAGTCACGATGGATGTGCTGTAATATTGAACAGTGCTGAGAGATATCACACTCGCGAGCCTCACTTTGGTGGAACGATGATTACGATAACTTTGCGATGTGATGCGGCGTATTATCGCTTGATGGATGAATCCGCTAACGAACCGCTATTCTGAAAGAGGCTGAGACCATGAAGATAAACGTTCGTGAGTTAATAGGTGAGAACTGCGTTTCTTACGATGATGGTAAGAGGATATACGACTTAATTCATCCCGAGCTTCAATCTGGTAAGTTGGTGAATTTGGACTTTTCTGGTGTCCGAGTGCTCGTATCGCTGTTCTTGAATGCCGCGATTGGCCATCTCTTGGAGGATGTTTCAACCGAGAATCTTAATCAACTGCTAGTCGTATCTAACTTGCCCCAAGGTGGACTAGAGACTTTAAGGCGGGTCATCGAGAATTCTAGAGACTATTACTTCAACCCGCATGTTCGTGAGGCTCTTGATAGAATCCTCACCGAGCGCTCTGTTGAAATTTAATGCCCATCCAATATGTAGTGCGAGCTAATGTGATCGACATTGGCACGGATACTCCTACCAACAGTGACGAGTTCCTTGTCGATACCAACGTTTGGGCGCTGCTGGTCTACACCAGAATGACCTCACCACGTGCAAAAGTTGCAGCCTATTCGTCTTATGTTAATCAAGCTCTGACCAATGGTTCTATACTAAGGCGTTGCGGCTTAACCTTTGCAGAAATTGCGCACCTGATTGAAAAAACCGAACGAGAAATTTACCAAACGGCAAACCCGACTCCAAGAATCGTGACGAAGGAGTTTCGCCACAATCTCCCAATTCAGCGCGCAAATGTTGTCTCTGAGATTCAATCGGCTTGGGCTCAAATAAAGTCGATGGGTAAGGCAGCTGATGTAATGGTCACGGATTCACTGACAGACAACTCAGTCGTACGAATTCAGACCGAGCCGGTCGACGGCTATGATCTTTTCCTCCTAGAAGCCTCAAGATTGCTCGGAGTAGATAGTATCTTGACTGATGACGGTGACTACTGTTCTGTTGCTAACATTCGCGTATTCACGAGAAATCGCGCAGTCATCGAGGAAGCGAGCAACCAAGGAAAGTTGGTCGTTCGATAGCTTCGAATGTGTCATTAGCAGACTCGCTAGTCATCCCGTCGGCGGTTGTCCTTTCGTCCCACTGAAATCGTAAGTAATGTGCAAGCGCAGTTGATTGTCCCGCACTTCTGATCGCACATCCTTCACCGTCGCTTTCACCGAGCCATTGCTCGACTGCACTGGAATCATCAGTTGCAGTTGCTGCGGGCGCAGCAGTGGAATCGGATTGATCTTGCTATCGATCGCACTGCGCACAAATACAGTCACGAAGGGATTGACCGCGGGATTGGCGCCCTCGAGTTCAACTCCGTCTACAACCAATCGTCCGTAAAGAGTTTGGCTGGGCTGATCAAACGACAACTGCAAAGTCGTTTGGGCCCAGCCTTTGAACTGTGTGCAGCGACCAAAGTTGTAATTGCCACTGAAAACCAGCGGTGCCGAAATCTTGCTGTTGGCAAACTGCACCTGCGTTTTTGCGTTGCTGCCTTCGGCTGCCAACGTAACGGTGTTTGTACAGTCACCTTGAAACGCGGCGCGGGTGAAGTCTGCGGCCTCAGGCGCGTTCTGTTTCGCACTTAGCTTGAACGAAGGCGCCGAAAGATCACGAAAGATAGTTCCCAATAATCCATTGAAGAAACTGTCGCTGATCGAGATCACAACGGTGCCGGGCGGATCACCCCCTGACTGCGGAGCTTGAACCGCAGTACCGGGAATCGCTTTGGCGCTCGGCACACCGAGGAAAAAGATTGCGACGCCACCACCGATGATGACGCCGAGAACTAGAAGGATTATGTATTTCATACAATTTGGGCTTTGTACTTTGTACTTTGTGCTTGCAGTTAGGGTTCTGCTGACTGCTCCTGCCGCGTGCTCCTGGTTATTTCGCGGGAGATGGCGAGGCCGCAACTGCCGGAGAAGTGCTCGGAGGCGCCGCGTTATTGTTCATACTACTTAACAACGCCTTACCCAACGCTGCAACCGTATTCGTGAACGCATCGATCTGCTGTCGAACTTGCTCAGGTGGTACCTTATTCAACCCGGCCGGTACCTGAAACAACGCATCGTCCACCGTGGTGGAAATGTCGCGCATCTCGGCAACGATTTTTACTCCGTTTACGCCCTGGACGTTGCCGGTCGCTGTTGCAAACAGTTCTGCTCTCAGTGGCAAACCTGTTTCTTTGTCAACAAAAACAAACGCTTCGCTCTTCACTGCGCCGGCAGAAGTCGACGTGTTGGTGGTGGTCGCGTAACGAAATTTGTCTGCCGTGCGACCGTTCATCGTTTCTTCACCAACCCGCTCAATACCTTTGAGGCTGTCGATGCGCGCGACCAGCTGGCCGGGCGTCATCAGTTTGTGTAACTGAAAACCAGTCGCTTCCGGAGTCAGTTCGGCGTACTGCTTACGTGCCGGCGCGATCACAATATGCTTGTCGCCTTGCTCGAGGTAAATCAGATCCGACCCGTCAGGAAGTTTGAATGAGACGCGACGATCGGCGCCATTGCGCGCGACTTCCACAGACAGTGAAGGAATGCCGATAGTTTTTTGCCCGCCCTCAGTCTCCGCGCTAAAAACGAGAACCGCGCGATACTTTTCCGGTTCACGTGCCGCAATAACCGAGGCTGGTTCAGGCGAGACGGTCGCAACTGAAACCGTCGGCGAAGTATTGGCGTTGGTCGACAGGTTTGCGTTGGCGTTTGTATCAGTTCGTTGGCAGCCCGCTGCCAGACTCGCGCTGCAGATGACGAGGAAACCAAGCACTTGTTTTAGAAGGACGCTGGATCTTACCGGCGTAAGCTGTATTGGTGACACAACAGTATTCATTTGACTCTCCGGAAAATTGAGCATTGCTCAGTTGCTGTTCGAGGGGGCTTTGTTTGGAGGGAAGTCCAAGAATATCACGTAGACCGACGAAGGTCGATTCAGACAGAGAAATTTGAGTGCGTCATTTTCATCATTGACGTACAACCCCAGAGAACGGTCTGCCTGAATCGCCGAACACCGACTGCTATAATAGAGGCATGACGATCAAGAAATTGGACCACGTCAGCGTCGTGGTCGACGACCTTGCAGCCGCTATCGCCTTTTTCACTACCCTCGGCATGACGAAAGAAGGCGAGGCGCCGATCGCGGGCCCGTGGGTAGACCGTGTCAACGGGATCGAAGGAATCCAGGTGGACATTGTGATGATGCGGACCCCGGATGGGAACGGGAAACTTGAACTGACGAAGTTTCGCAATCCAAAACTTGTCGAGATCGAACCGGCGATCGCACCGCCAAACGCGCCAGGCCTCCGCAGCGTCATGTTTACAGTCGACAGCGTCGACGACACAGTCGCTCGCCTGCGCGCCAAGGGCGCCGAACTCGTCGGCGAGGTGGTCCAGTACGAGGACAAGTACCGACTCTGCTACATGCGCGGCCCGGCGGGCATCATCGTCGCGCTGGCCGAGGAACTCTTCTGAAGCGACCGAGCCACTAGCAGCGAAACCCTTGTTCGTCTACTTGTCACGAGCTCCATAGCATTGACTTGTTAACCGTTTTGGCATAGAAGCGGATCGTTCTTTCCAACATCTCAATTGGTGAGTGGCGCATGAAACAAATTCCCGTCGTCTTAGTTCTCGGTTTTGCATTATCCCTTTGCAATTTAAGCAACAAATTAAAGTCGTCCAACAGCAATTCTCCGGGCACGACAACCAGCAGCAGTAGCGGGCCCGTGGAGAAGGCTGAACTCTCGGCGGCTCAAGCTCAAGCCCTGGCGGGTGGCGATACCGCAAAGTGGGAAGCCCAGGGAATGTCCTGGTCGGTACCAGCAAAGTGGACTCAAAACACGGACGAACCTTTGTCCTTTGGGTGGCGATCGCCGGGTGGCTGGGATGCTGCAAACTTGATAGTCAGTATTTCGGCGATGACCGAGGGCTTTCCCGCCGAAATGAGCATTAACTCGTATTACGACGCCGCCAAGGGTCGGATGAAAAATGGAGAAGTCGACGAAGTGAAGTGGGTTGAAATTGATGGACTGAAAGGGGTCCAGTTTCGCGAGGCGAATCCTCCCAAACCCGATGGCATCAGGCGACTGCAGTGGATGGCTTACCGAAAATACGCCGGTCAATTGCAGTTCGTGAACTTGATCCTCTCAAGTAGTGGGAAGGGATTTCCCACGCACCAGGATGAAATGTACGGCGTTTTGAATTCAATGAAGATTGTGCATTGAGAATTGCCCGGTAGTCGCACGTTGGGGGTTGAGAAGATCCGCCCGAGGATCTACTCAACCCGCCAGACCACAACCAACGACTACGCCTGACGGCTCACTGCCTACTGCTTACTTCTTAACGTAGACTTCACCACTCACCGCTGGCGAGGTCCACCCAACCTTACTTCCGGAGGAAACGTCATGGCCGATAAAGTGATCATTACCAATCTCACCACCCTCAAACAAAAGTATTCCGCCGACGGTTTGAAAGCCATCAAGAAAGCCGTCACCGCTCTGATCGCCGCCGACAAGGATCGCGGTTTCAAGACCGTGCTTCTTGGCGTTGATGACAAAGCGGCAATGAAAAAGCTAAAGGCGACCGCCGTGAAGAATTCCCTCGATCCCAAAGAAAACAAGGTAGCCATTGATGGGATTTACGCGGCTTTGACGCCGGACTACATCATGATTCTCGGCGCCATCGACGTCATTCCGCACCAGGATTTGAAAAACCCCTTGTTCTCGACCGAGGCAGATGCCGATGACGACAAGTTTGCTTACGGCGATTTGCCCTACGCCTGCGAAGCGCCCTACAGCCAGAGCATAAATGACTTCACGGGACCCACGCGCGTGGTTGGGCGTCTCCCGGATCTGACAGGCCACAAGGGTAGTCCCAAATATTTACTCGGACTGCTGGAAACCGCGACAACGTGGAAATCACTTACGCGCGAAGACTACGAAAACTACCTTGGCATCAGTGTGCAGAAGTGGAAGAAGTCGACTGCGCTAAGTTTGAGACACACCTTCAATAACGCCGTCGACTTGCAAACCTCTCCGACAAAGCACTCGAACTGGAAAACTGCGCTCTTCAATCGTCGTAGTCACTTCATCAATTGCCATGGCGGAGACACGATGCCTGACTTCTTTGGTCAATCAGAAGTCGATGACGACATTATGCCGACTTCACATCGCGCTTCACTGGTTGAGAAGGCCGGCAACATTCTTGAGGGGACCGTGGTCGCTGCCGAATGTTGTTACGGTGGACAGCTGTATGATCCCACCGCCGCCGATGCGAATCAGATGGGAATGTGCAACGCTTATCTCGCGCGGAAGGCTTACGCGTTCTTTGGGAGCACTACCACCGCGTACGGCCCTTTCGCCAGTAACAATCAGGCCGACTTGATTTGTCAGTACTTCCTGCAACGGGTGCTGGCGGGCTCGTCAATCGGCAGGGCCACTCTGGAAGCGCGTCAACGATTCGTGGAAGCGAAGTCGCCTTTAAGCAACACGAACCAGAAAACGCTGGCGCAGTTTAATCTTTACGGCGACCCGTCAATCGTCCCGGTTAGTTTACCGACTTCCAAGGTTGCGGTTGGCTCAAAAGCAATTCCGCTCACCTCCTCTGGGTTTGAGAGCGTGAGCGTGGGTCTGGCAAAGTCGAAAGCAGTGCGCGAGGTCGCGGCAGTGGAACGGAGCGAACGCCGGCAGAAACTTCGGGCCAAGGGTCTAATGCTGGGAGAACTGCAACCTTCCTTCAAACGACGGGTTAAGGGTCCGTCAAAAAGTGTGCAGTCTTCGCTGTACCGCCTAATGCGCGAGTCGAATTACAAACCAGGCGAATGCATCTCGTTTGACGTAACTGACAAACCATCTGGTTTTGAATCACTGTCAGCAAAATCAAAGGGTATCTCTAAAAAGATGGCTGCGAAGCAACCTCAGGTCACCGCGTTCCACGTAGGGTTCGGTGTTAAATCGCGGGCGGAAAACTCGGCCAAGAAAACAAACAAGAAGGGACTGGCTAAGAAGGAGCAGCTGGACCAACCGGGAAAGGTGAAGAACTTCATGGTGTTGGAAGCCAAAGAAGTCAACGGCAAGATTGTGAGTATTACCGAGTCTCATTCGAAGTAACGTTCGCGAGGTGATTATTCGTGCCCTTTGGCTACACGCAGGTTGAGCTAACCGGCGAGGTGAAAAAACATCTCGCGGCGGTAGGTTCGAAGAGCGAACGTCAAGGGGTTTTTCTGGAGACAGACGACGGCACGTTTGTTCTCCGCAGACAAGGTGGAAATCCTTTTTCTGACTCCAAACTCGACAGCCTGGTGGGAAAACGAATTCACTGCAAGGGCAACTTAACCGAGCACACGTTGATCATCTCGGAGTGGGATGTGATCAAGGACCCGATTTAAAGACTTGGTGTCCTTTCAGTTCTTGTTAGTGTTGCCTCGTGGACTATCTTTTCGGTAGGACTAAAGCTTTCTACCACTAAACTACGCGAACCGAAGCAACACCAAAAGACACGAAGGCAACGAAAAAAAGAACGGCAGCTGAATCACAGCTGCCGTTACTTTTTCTTTTTGCAGTCTCGCTAGTTTTTCTTGATGTAGTTTCGGTGGACCCAGGTTCCGTTTTGCGCCCGGTCACGAGTTTCAAACATGATGTTTTCGCCGTCTTCGCGAGTCATCAAGTTCACCCGCCCGTTCACATCTTTGTCAGCGCCTTTCGCTTTTTCTGAGTCAGATAAAAACCCGCTCACATTTTCCGCTGACGCTGGTTTGAAATTGCCGGGTTGCAGTTCGGCAATTGCTTCGATGGCATTTGCCTTCAGCAACTTTGGCCACAGTTTACGAAACAGCACGTTGGAACCATAGATGTCCGCGCTGTTCACTTTCCCGTTGATCGCGAAGACATAACCAATAACATCGTCGCTGCGATCGGCAATGCTCCCCAACGCATTGACGTAACTCTCTGCGCTTTCCTGCACTTTGTTGTTCTCAACCGCCAGCTGCAAACTTGACGCCGACACTTCAGAATTCACCCGCGTGCCGACATTCCTGCTCAGTTTATCCTGCGCCTCGCTCACGCTTTGCCAAACTTCACCCTGCGAAGTTGAACGTTTGGCGGCCAACTTAATCTCTTTCGTGGCAACCGCGTCAGCCGAAGTACTGAACACTGTCGATTTTTCACTGCCACGCGCACTCCAGCGTCCGTGTTCAACGCAAAATGCCGAGATTGGCAACTTGCCCGAGCGTGGCGGCACGATCAGGTCAACACCGATCATGCGATCCTGCGCTCCGCCCTTAACGATGTCGCCGGACTGCACATAAACGTCTTCGTCGGAAAAGTTTTCAATTGAAAGTTCGTTAACGCTTTTCGTCTCGTACACGACAACTTTCTTCTCGATCAGAGCCTCCTGCAAGGTCAGAAACGACTTGGCCTTAATGACGTTCTTGCCGTGGACAAGAAAAATCGAAAGGTTCTTGTGAGTGTATGGACCAGAGAGTTTGTAGTCGCCGGCGTCAACGGTGCCGCCCCTTGGCGCACTACCGCCGGAGCCCCATTGCGCCTGACCGGTAATGAGCACGCCCATTGAAATAGCAACTGCAAATACAACCAGCCCGAGTGTAAAAACCAACGCTTCTTTCTTCATAGTGTTCTCTCCTCAGAATCGCCTGGGCGACGCAGTTTCAACTTTGATCAGTCTCCCAATCCTGCTGACGCTGTCCCTGCTTGATCGTAGTTGCGCTTCGCCCATGCCGAAGTGAAAAATCATTTACGGGGAGCCGGGTGGTGAACCTTGGGCCCGACACACTGCAGATTCCTGGGGAGACCCGCTTGAGTTTCATTGAAAGTTAGCAGCGCTAACTGTGTCTGGTAGGTAGAACGAGATGCAGGAAATTTTCTTGCGCGGAGTTGGCGCGGAGAGGAGAGCGAGTCGCAATAGTTCTTCACTCAGGATGATGAACAAAAGGCCGACCGGCTTTAATCCGGATCGGCCTCAGCTTCTGCAAGGGGTGAACACGTTAAGCTGGTCCGCCGCCGCCGCCACTATAACCTGCCCCCTGGCATGGCGCGTCGACAGTGTTATCCTTATTGCGATCACCCGGTGGATCTCGCGTTCCGATGGGAAGTTCGCCGGGCGCGAGCACAACTGAATATTTCGCGCTGAATTGCGGTAAGACTAACGCATCGCGATGATGGTGAAAGTCGTTTCTTTTGTTCTCTAGAAAATCCCACCAAATGAAGTCGCAGGGCCCCTGAGCAGTATTGTCAGCACAGATGTTGCGGAAACGAATCTCATATTTCTTTCCGTTATTTGGCAACGGCTTATCTTCCCCGTTTACTTTCAGCAAAACATGCTCGTTAGCTCCTGGCACTATTTCGTCACCCACGACACTCGCTGGATTGCCAAGCACGGCCGTTCCCACGTGCGAAATGTCCGCCAGTTCTATTTTCAAAGCCTGATGTAATACATATTTCGTGTGGCTCTTTGTGAAGAACGTACCATTCCGAACGAATAGTCTTGCGGCATAGCTTCCCCTCGTTTGGGTGCCTGGATACCAGGGTCTGGCCTGCATATCTATCAGCCAGCGAAAATCATCAGTCCCTCCACTCTTGAGGAATTTTGCGTCTGCGGGTTGCTCCGCGCCGGCAGCGTTCACCGTTCCTAATCTGACTTCAAAGTTACCGTCAATCGGAACTCGTCCCCATAAAGATTGCCCGTCTTCAAAAACCTCAACGGTAGCTAGATGATGCAAATCTGCAAGCTCAAAGCCTATTCCGCACGCTCCGGCGTTTGAGCCCTCGGTGTTGTAATAGAAGTCAACCAAGCCATCAAAAGTCACAAGTACCGGCGGATTCTCTGGCCGACTTTGGGTTTCGGGCCAGTCTTGAAAATACTCGGATAGCGCATCGATTGTCTCCAGCTCGTTTTCAGACATCAGTTCTCCCTTCAAAACTCACATCAGTTCATGTGAGGACTAAGGTTCTTTCACTAATGAGACGCCGTCTTGGGATCGGCGGTCAGTTATTACGGGTTATCGCCCCCGCCGTAGCCTGCACCCATACACGGTGCGGCGTCAGTGTTTCTTATGACAATGCCAATTCGACAGAAGTCCTGCGGGCTTGAACTGGCCGGCAGCCCGTCCAACTTAAGGGCTATTTTCACCCGGCTGCCTGGAAGCTTCAGTACCTTCCGAGCGTAATGAAAATCGCTACGCAGTCGTTCGTCGTTGCCCTCCAGCTCAGCTTGACTCGGAGGCGGGCAAATGCCGCACTCGTTGCTGAACACAATTTGATACTTCACTCCCGGTGCGGGCCGCAGTTCGATCGCTGGATTACTGTCGACTTTCAAGGCGACGTATTCCCCGTCGGCGGGAAGCTCGATGGCAGCCGCCATATATCGGGCAACGTAGCCAAAGGGCTTGATGAGAGCATTCGGCTTCGTTAGGTCGCTGTCCTGCGTCACCAGATTAAACTTTGAATTGGTGCGCATCCGCGTGTAGAAGGTGGCGTTTTTGACATAAAGCCAACGTTTGAAATGGTCGCTATGCGCGTCATAGTTGTCCGGATAGAAGTCGGGGCCATCCAGATCCGGAAGCCATCTGAAGTCGTAAGCATCGCCAGCAAATCTGTCCAACGGCACACCGGGATTGTATTCGTAGTAATTCACAGGTTGGTTGGAGGTTGGCATTACCCCAAGAGTTATTTTCTTATTGGTCGCTTGAGGTTGTTGGGGATTGAGTGTGCACACCCCGCCCTCGATTCGATATATTTTTACGATCAGGTTGTGGTCTTCATGACCATGAAAGCCTACCTTACCTTGACCGGGTGATTGAGGGTCGTAGGTGAAACCCATGAGTCCAGCAAAGATGGCCGTCACGAAAGCGTCAGGAGAGGGTCTTGTCTGAGTGATACTCCAGTTAAGAATGCTGGGGTCGCGCCGAGCCGGTTTCGGTGTTGGTGTTTCCGGCCGTCGTCTTCTTCGGCGTCGAGCTCGCTGCGCGAAAACATCCAGCTTCGAGCCAGCGATTGCGGCGGCGCCGACGGCCATCTTTTTCAAATAATCGCGTCGATTGATTGTTGTCATTGAAGCATCCTTTCAAAAAGGGGGTTTTTCGAAAGCACAGAATTAGAACTCACCTCGTCGGAAACCCAAGCGCTGGTTCCGACCGCAGCAGAAGAATTTCCTAGTGGACTGATGCGCCGATGGCGATCGTTTTTCAAGTAATTACCGTTGTTAGTTTCCGCCCTGCTCATTTCCCCACTCAATAGGCCGCATACCCTCCGATGGCGGTGAACGCAGCCCAGCCATACGCAATCTCGCCAGGCGCGGTGTGATGAATCATGTCCAACTGCGCCCTTCGCAAAGCGGAGATAGTTGAAAGCCGGTCGACTTTGCGATAGCGATGAAAACTAATCATCAGGTCAGCTGTTGCATTCGATTCCACTGGCCACAGACTCGCGATAACCAACGGCACACCCACAGCAATGAAGGGACGCGCTAGGCCAATAGCGCCCTCGCCCTTGTAAGATCGTTCGATTCCAGTCTGGCAAGCCGAGAGCACCACCAAACGGGCGCGTTGTGGCTGCAATCCATAAATATCAAAAGCCTCAAACGCGCCATCGGTTCCATTTGATCCGGCACTAGAGTTGCCATCACTAGCCAGAACTATCTTCGAATCCAATGGAGAAGTGTCGTCAGCGACCGCATGAGTCGCAAAGTGAACTACGTCTGCTCCTGCAAGTCCTCGGATAATTCGGTCACGCGATGCTGCTTTTCCAGTGAGTAACGTCGCCGATCGATAAAAGGAAGCGATTTCCTTTGCCTCTGTCGCTGCGGCGGGCAGATCGGCCAGTGCATCATACTGAGACCGATCAAATTCAGGGTTGCCGATGCTGAGCAGCGTTTCAGGCGTTGCTCGCGCCTTCAGCGCAGCCGCTGCTGAAGAGCGGACGAATACGGCGGCGCTGGGTGACTGCTCCACCTCAAAATCCTCAATCAAGTACTTGCCCGACGAAGTTAGTACGGCAGCAAAAGGAAGGTAGTTAAGACTCTTGTCGGGAACAATTGCTAGAGGGAGCTTCGGATCGAGAAATCGTTCAATCGGAGCGATCAACTTTTCATGAAGTTTAAGTCCGTCACTGCGGATCTCGCCAGAAGTAACTGATTGTTTGTTGCCGTCAGCCAGTAAACTCACGTAGCGGCGGACAGACTGTTCCAATTCTCCGGAATTCAGCAATACTTGCGCTCCGTTTATCGCAGACGGCGTCACCACCCACATCACGACTTTGTCCTTAAGGACAGCGTATTCCAAAAGCTGGGCACCGGGAGGCATGTCTTTTTGAATTTGGTAAGCGGCGAGCGGTACAGTCTCTGCGCGAAGCGCGAGGTCTTTTCCATCCAAACCAGTCATCGGACGTACGCCGCTGCTCATCATTTCAAGAAGCGATCGAGCGCGAGACGCTTCAGCGTATTCAAAAGCTTTTATGTAGTCATTATTTCTTGAGACAACAAAGTCGATCGCGACATCGTACGTATCCTGGCCGCTGTCAAAAAACTTGTCGCGATTGCTTTCTTCGATAATTTTGCTTCTTTGAGCCTCGAAGAGTTGCAGAACCATTTCGAGTTCAGCGTTAGCAGCAGCATTGTCTGACGACATTAGTGCAAGCAGCTTGCCTTTGTGTGCCCGGTAAGAATAGGCCTCAAGCCCTAGAGCATCGTAAAGACCGATCGATTCGTCGAAGTTTTGAATTCCCTTATTTGCGTCACCCGAGTTTGCGTACAACTCGGCAAGAATGAGTGTTGCATGGGCAGATAGACTCTTCCGGCTCGACTCGCCAGCAATGCTTTGAGCTTCAGCCACGGCGCGCTTCCCACTGTCAATTGCCGCCACAAAGTTGCCTTGCTCACCATAAATAACCCCTAGCCGCTCCAACGATCGCGATCGCAAGAGAGGGCTATCTGCGGCATTCGCCAAGGCCATCGCCTCCTGGCCAAAAGCCAGCGCGGATGAAGGCAGACTCAATAGATGGAAATTGAGGGCCGCCTCGTAATACAAAGGCCACACCAATCGCGCATCGGGAGGAAGGTTTTCGGCTAACACAGTCGCTCTCAGAAATGAATCAAGGGATTTGATTTTATTATTCAAGATCAAGTGCGTGCTGGCGCGCTGTGAAAGGCAACGTAAAGAGTTGGCCGTGTCGTCGACTTGCTGAGATGCCTCGAGACAGCGATTCGCGTAATCTAGCGTTTTCGAAAACTCATTTAACCCCGAATTCGCGTCGCCGAGAGCAGTCAACGCCGATGCCTCGAAGAACTTATATCCTCGCTGGGCAAACTTGCCTGAGAGTTCTTCAAATATGGCAATTCCCTCCTCGGGCTTGGGAATTCGTAGAGAAGAATATCCAACCCAACTGCGGGCCAACAGCGCTTCGGGACCGTCATTAACCTTGACGAACGCGGCTTCAGCCTTGGCGGATAACTCCCGAGCGCTATCGAACTCACTGTCGTAAAAGGTTTTGATGGCCAGTTTCATCTGCTGACGCGCCATTGCGAGCAGGAGCCACTGGTGCATTCCGCCGTTGGCGTAAATCTTTGCCAGGTCCGACGTGTAGCGTTCATTCGCCTTCTTCGTTTCCACGTCACCGGCGTAAACAATCAACTGTAAGGCACGGGACGCTTCTTCGGGCTGTCCTTGAACTCTGAGATTTAGATAGTCATCGAGCAATTTCTCCACGATCAGATTACCGGCGCGACTTTGACTGCGACTAAGCGCCATCCAGGCAGCATCCTCATTCTTAAAGTCGAACGCCTGCGAAAACTGCAGCCGCAATTGTTCTGTGCTTTCAGAAGCACGCGTGCGCCGATCCTCTAACGATTTTAGGTTTTGTCTTGCCTCCTCCGCCCAGGGCGAAGTGGAATCCCTCTGCAGGTATTGCCGCCAGTCCTCTTCAGCCTGGGCGTAAAGCGTCATGCTTTGCTTGCATAGAGCTCGGTTAAATAAGGCTTCCAGGAGGTTGGGTTTGAAGTTCAACGCTTTATTCAGGTTTTCGAGCGCGAGGCCCAACTCTGCGAGACCGTTGCCGCCATTCTGGTTTTTCTGGTCTGCACCTGACTTATGAATTTCGATTTTCCCTTTTTCCAAATAAGCGGCGCCCAGGTCTGCGTAGATTTGAGCGTTGCTCGAATCACCTTTTAGTGCCTCCTGGAATTGTTCAATAGCGCGATCGAAATCTTTGGTGGTGAGAAACACACGGCCGAGTGCGTGCAACGCAGCGGGCGTGGGTTTTTCGTGTACGCGTTGAAGCAACAAAACCTGTGCGCGGGTAAGTTCGTTCGCATCGACTTCACTTACCCCTGGGCCGCGAGTAGTAACGAGAGGCGCGTATTGAAGTTTCGTAATTCTGGCCTCCAGGGGACGTTGCCGTTGATAAGCATTGTTGAGCGCCACCAGGGCTTTGTCCTCGTCAGACTCGTAAAGCCCGCCGCGCCAAACGAGAAAACCCAGAACGGCGACAATCAGCACAATCGCCGTCACCGCGATCGGTGACGATAAAAGTGATTTTTGTAACCAATTCCCCAAGCGCTCAAGGCTGCCGGCCCGCGGCGAGGGTAAAGGAGCGACTCGCGAAAAGTACCTTTTCTGCGCTGTCGCCGAAGCCAGCCTCTGCTTTCGTTCCGGGCTCGCCAGGAAGTGCTTCTCAAATCTCAGCCGCTGTTCAGCTGAGAGAGTCGACTCCAGGTATTCATCAATTAGTTCGTCTTCCACGATTTCTAATTCTTCCAAAAAATCCTCGTCACTCAGAAGTCGAAACTCAATTTCCCGCTGTTCATCATCGGATAATTGACCCAAGAGATAACGCTTGATAGCACTTTGATCGTCAATGTTCCGCGCCATTATCGAAATGCTTTCTGGGCTGAGGAGCTCCACTAATGGTTATGAATTACTCGCCGGAATCGTTTCATTGCCGGCAAACCGCGTCAGACACTCTTCCATACACCGATGCAGACGTCGCCGGATGCGGTGGGCTTTAATCCTCAAGGCGTTAACTGTCAAATTCAATTCCACCGCGAGGTTCTTTCGAGCCCTGATTTTCGCCTGCCTCTCAGCTTGAAAATAATGCCGAAACAGCTCGCTTTCTCCTTTGCTCAGCTGCTTCAGACAGTTTGTAAGACACTCGTCTTCCTGCTCGAGTTTATCGGCATCACGCTCGTCTGTTGGCGCGGGCTGATGCTGCAGTTCGTCCAATGACTCTTCTCGACGATCGCGGCGATCTTCAAGGTAAACATTCTCGGCAAAGCCCTGAAAGCACTTGGCGGGATCATCGTAAGTGGTTACGAGCTTTTCGATGCGAGTAGCCACGCGATTCATCACTTCGTCGGCGAGCCGCTCCGGGTCGGCACTGCCACGGGCAACAAAAATCCTGATTAATCGATAACGAAGGTTTTCATATTTCCCCCCCGCCGCTTCGCGATCCGCATCAAGCCAGCGTAGAAGCTTTTCAAACTCTTCCGGCGTTGGATCGCGTTCGCGCTTCATCTAATGAATTCTGAGGATCTAATCAAGAGACATGTAGCAAAGACGGTCGAGGTACCGTTGCCGCTTCCATCCGATAGGTATTGTGAAACTGAAATCGCCGAGACCAGGCGTAGAGATCTGCGCCTCACGATCAATTAGCTGACTCGACTCTAGTCAGCCAAGCTCATCGCCACGCACAAGCATCGTGAAACACGCGAAGATTAGACGGCTCATTAACGTCTGTCAATAAGGAAAGCGAAGTATAAACGAAATGTTTTCCGACGTCCTCTCATATCAGATTGAGGTCTTCTGAATTCGATTATCTAAGGAGCTACTCCCGATGAAAACTTCCGCCATCCTCACCGCCACAGGATTTTTGCGAAAGCGACATTTCTATGCGGTTGCCTTGGGCATCTCCGCTTTCCTGAGCATCTTCGCTCTGGGTGTCAGCAGCAGTGCTCAAACGGAAGTCCCGGTTCCCCCTACCGTTGAGTTGAAGCCAGGTTTTGTTGGCGCGAAGTATGAGTTCTTACTCGACAACCTCGTTCCAGCGGGAGCAAAGCCGATTACATGGAGAGAGATTCCCTTCAGGGGCGAGATACGACAAGCGCCAGATAAGACGGAAATTGAAAAAATGCCGGCGGGCATCGGACTCGTGGACAGCCGCGATGATAACGGAAACCCGATCTCGAAACTCATCGTCGCCCCACGCAGTAGTGCGCTAAGGGATGGTGAGGGGAAGCCGCGTACGAAGCCCTCTGTTTTCGAACTGGAGGGTAGAGATGAAGATGGGAATTCCTTAGTTGTGCGTTTCCGCATCGCAATCAGGCCTTTTGGCGTTGACGAAAGCAAGATTCAGGCGGTCGGCGATGGTTCAGTTGCAGGATTCAGTCCTGGTCATCAGAAGCCGTTGGAAACTCCTCACACCGAGCGGCCACCGTTTGTGCTTACGACGTCCACCGCGGACGAAGAGACAGTCGTGCTTGACCAGGAACTCGAAAATGCCGACCCACCGGTTGCCGGTCCCGATTTCAGTCCTACGAACCAGGCTAAAGTATTGGCGTTGATCGACAAGACCGTGGGAGTCGAAACAGACGTCACCGAGAGAGTCTTGCTTGCCGATGGTAGACAGGAAGATGTTGCTGCAACCAATTTTCAGCCGGGTGATTACCTCCTAACGCACATCATTGTTTGGAAGCCGGCGAAAGCGGACGCAAAGAGTGAAGCTCGGCGCGAGCTTTGGGGACTCTTCAAAGCCAAAGCTGCAAGCAATAAAAAAGTCGAGTGGGAACCTCAAGGTGATCCTACCGATAAGAATGTCTTCAATTCCCGGATTTTCGGTGGTAAACGCGTCGCAGTACTCCTAATTCATTTCAACACTCCGGCGAACTGGGACGTAAAATACTCAGTAGCGTTAAATCAGCGCATTCCTACGCCCATCCAGAATCTGCTGACCCTTGCTAAGGCCGCGACGGGCGGTGCGCCCGCCGATGGTGTGCGGGCCACGACGAAGACAATCTGGGGCGCGCGCATGATACTCGTCAGGTATTCGGCGTCAGACATGCTGGTGAAAGTCAACGCCATCACTGCGGATGATGCTCCAGTTGAGCAGGCCAAAGACTATTCAAAGAAGTATCTAAACGAGGGTCGATACCATTGGGATATCAGTCTTGGATTGCCAATCAAGAGCGTAAAAGAATTAGAGTACAAGAGTGAGGGTAACCAGGTAACGACGGCCGCAAAGGAGCGGCAAAGCGTCTATGGATTCGTGAACGTTTTCTTTAAGAAGGTCGATCTTTCCGGCGAAGACTTCCTCACACCACCCCACTTTGTGTTTGGCCTCCCATTAGCGACTAAACCGCTACACCATCCATTTGCGGGTCTTGGGTATGGCGTCTACAAAACGCCGGTCAAGTTCAACCTTTTTGCTGGGATTGTCTTCAACCGAGAACGCGTGCCGACGAACCTTAATGTGGGAGACGCTGCCACGAGTTCCCAATTGGAATCAGACCTGCACACCCGCTGGGTTCGCAAGTTTATGTTCGGAATCAACTTCCCGATGAGTCAGATCAAGGACGCAATCAAGAAGTGAGGCGCGAAAAGCATGTCTCTACCCAAACTCCTGAAGAAGACCAAACAAGGGCTCGTCTTTCAAACTGGGCTGGAAGCTGTCGGAGGAGGCCCGCAGGCATCGTCGACACTGCCCTTTTCTCAACAAAGACAGATGCAAAACCAGTGGTGCTGGGCAGCAGTAACGGTAAGTATTTCACTCTTCTATAGTCCTGGTAACCTGACCCAATGCTCTTTGGTCAATGCCGAACTTGGCCGAGTAGACTGTTGCCTTGATGGCAGTTCATTGCCTTGCAATCGCCCCTGGACGCTAGACCATCCGCTCATGCGAACCGGCAAGCTCAGTACGACGAGGGCTTCATTCGCTTCGTTCCCGGAGGTGGTGGGCGAAATCAACGCGAGGCACCCACTATGCTGCCGCATCGGCTGGAGATTGGGCGGCGGACATTTCGTGGTGATACAAGGCTACTCACAAGGAGCGAATGGTTCCTGGGTTTCGGTTGCAGATCCTTTTTACGGGCCGTCCACGTACGTCTATGATGTCTTTCGTACAAACTACAGAAGCAGCGGCGGATGGACTCATAGTTATTTTACGCAAGCTTGATAGGAGAGGACGTTTGCGATGGGTCTAAATGTGAAAGAGCCTCCCGAAAGCGCACTGGCAATTGTTAGTGAGGCGCTCGGAAACATAATGGGTGGCACGACCGATGGGTTTGAGGCCCTAACGGAACATGCCGACGCCGAACTGAATATTTCGGCACCTCACCCCCTTTACGTTGTCGGACTTTCAGACATTGCAGAAGGCAAACTGCTTGCTGCAGCTGTCCTGCGAGGTTGGCGCTATATCGTTCTTAAGGGTGACGAAACGGTCGGCGCCGTTAATCTCAGTTTTGACGATCAAGGAAAGAACTTACAGTTTTCTCATATCAGCCATGGACCGTTTGCGCAGAGCACTGTTGAAGGAATTCGCTACGCTGAGGGTCTACCCGAGGTCGTAAGCAACGAGTATGAACTTCGCTTGTTGGATGTTCCAAGTGTTTACGTCGTGTCCCTTTGGCTTCATGGGAAGAATGACAGACTCATTCCACTGCCGCCAACCAACCAAACTCTCAAGCCTTACGAAGCCTACTCTGAAGCGGAGATGACGGCCGCGCTGCAGCCAGAGGCCATCCACCGCCTACAGTTTGAATAAACTGTCATAGATTTAGCCCATGTCTCGAGGGCAAAGCTTGCCAAGTCGGGCCGTCCACCTTCGACCCGCGATAGACCTAAGGCGGCCGGACGCACGTTGACTGTGCAGGTCCGCTTCAACCGATGCCTTTGACACTCGAACTCTCCACAGCCGTGAAATGGATCTGCACCTTCCGTCATTACTAGTGAAATGCCCAGAACTAGAAACGGAAGGACACGACCATGGGAACTCTCGCCCGATTTTCCACCAGAATCTTCCTGCTCCTGATTTTCACGACCACATTTTCCTTTTCACATCACGTTCAAGCCCAGTGCACTTTCACCAACGGAGATTTTGAAACTGGAAACCTATCAGGCTGGACCCAATACAACCGCAGCAACGACGTCGGCAATTGGTATAACTACACCGGAACCCTCACCCCGCTTTCCTCTCATTCTATCTCGGCGCCGCCGCAGGGTGGCCGTGCCGCAACCTCGGACCAAAACGCGGCCACAACTCATGAGTTGTATCAGGATTTTACGCTTCCCGCCGGACAGTCAGGCACACTCACATTTTACATAGCCTACAACAACACTTGGTCAAGTTTCATTACCCTCAATACGTTGGACTTCGTCAGCAACCAGCAGGCCCGCATTGACTTGATGCGGCCGAGCGCTGCGCACGAGTCGATTGCCGGCAGTGATATTTGGGTGAAACTCTTCCAGACGAAGCCGGGTGATCCCCTCGCGATGTCTCCGACGCTGATGACCTACGACGTCAGCGGGTTCGCGGGCCTTTCCACCCGATTGCGTTTTGCCCAGGGAGTTGGTCTCAGTTATTTTCCGTTCGCGGTCGATAACGTTTGTCTCTCGACAAC
The DNA here is from genome assembly GCA_035472495.1 of Pyrinomonadaceae bacterium. GTDB lineage: Bacteria > Acidobacteriota > Blastocatellia > Pyrinomonadales > Pyrinomonadaceae > PSRF01. The sequence goes on from DATIPD010000020.1 coordinate 283,616, forward strand.
CAGGGGAACAATCAATCGTTCCACCACAGTCGGCTCAAATGTCAGCGCAGACTTTGGCGGTGTCACCCTGCGATTTCCATCTGTGGCCACGGCCGGCACTACTTCGTTGCAGCAATTGGATCCGGCTACCGTGCAGACGGGAGCGCCCGTCGGCGATACCTTCATCGGGCCCGCCTATAACATCACAACGACGGCCGTAACAACCGCACCAATTACGGTCTGCATGTATTTGCCGTCAATAACTGACGACGTTGCGTTCAACAAGATCAGGCTGTTGCACAAGGAAGCAGGCATTTGGGTTGACCTGCCGAGCAGCAGAAGGAACATGCTCGACCGACAACTTTGCGGTGATGTGCTCACTCTTTCCCAGTTCACCGCCGCCGTAGGTTCACTGCCAAGTGCCAGTCAATCCTCCATCAGCGGCAAGATTACAAACTCGGGCGGGACCGCGTTAGCTGGAGTAACCGTCAGTCTCGAGGGCGCGGCAACCCGAAAAACTATCACTGACTCCAACGGCGCCTACCGCTTCGACGGTGTCAACGCCGATAACTTCTACACGGTGACGCCTTCGCGGTTGAACTACGCCTTCAGCCCTTCGAATCGTTCCTTCTCGCTCCTCGGCAGTGTCAACGACGCTGCGTTTACTGCAAACGACTCAGGCAGCGGCGGTCAAGTGATCGACACCGCGGACTACTTCGTCAGGCAGCACTATCTGGATTTCCTGAGCCGTGAACCTGACGAGAGTGGCTTCAATTTCTGGAGCGATCAGATTCTGTCGTGTGGTAATGACGCCTCTTGTAATGAGCGCCGTCGGATCAACGTGTCAGCCGCCTACTTTAAGTCGATCGAATTTCAGGAGACTGGCGGCTTGGTTGATGCACTCTACCGCGCGAGTTATGACCGACGTCCGCTTTACGCCGAGTTTATGCCCGATGTAAGCGTCGTCGGACATGACGTAATCGTTGGTCAGGCAACCTGGTCGCAGCAACTCGAAGCAAACAAACAGGCGTTCCTCAATTCGTGGGTACAACGACCGGCGTTCACCAACGCCTACGACGGACTGAACAACGACGCCTTTGTCGATGCCCTGATCAGCCATGCTAGCGGTTTCGATGGTGACCGCAACTCATTAGTCAGTGGTTTGAATAGCGGCGCCCTCACACGCGCGAACGCACTTCGTCAGATCGTTGAGAACGCCGGCTTCGTCCACGCGAAGTCAAACCAGATGTTCGTCATGATGGAGTACTTTGGCTATCTGCGCCGTGACCCGGATGAAGCGGGCTACAACTTCTGGTTGAACAAACTCAACCAGTTTGACGGCAACTTCGAACAGGCGGAGATGGTCAAGTCGTTCATCGTCTCCGGCGAATATCGCGACCGTTTCACACACTGACACCGGGGAGGTGCAATGATGAGACTGTTCAAACATTCGAGACGCAAACTCGCGAAGATCCACCCTGATGTACGTTGGCTATTCCCCATCGTCGTCATCCTCATCGCCGGACTGCTGGCGTTTTCAGCAGAGCTTAAAGAACGAGTGGCGGTTCGTTCCCAATCAACTTACGCCGTTATTGGCCACGGTCATTAACTTCTCCCACCGAAGGGAAGCCGCAGACGATTCCCCCAATTCCCTTCGCATCTGTCCTCACCCGATGAAAGGGCACGGCTTAAATGCTGTGCCCTTTCACCGTCTCGCAAGCGCGCTTTATTTGTTTGGGGAGCTACCTAATCGGAGTGAACGGTTGGGGCATCCGCGTGCGGAACAAAACACTGACGGCAGCGCGCTTCATACATTCCGCTCGCACCAACTGCAACCCGCTCTTCGGAGTCAAAGGTGCGCTGCGAATAGTTTGCCGGCTGACCACACTTCATACAGATCGCGTGAGTTTTCGTAATGTATTCAGCGATAGCCAGCAGTTGCGGCATTGGCTCCCACGGCTTGCCGGTATAGTCCTGATCCAGACCCGCGATAATGACGCGAATGCCGCGTCCGGCAAGTTTGGTCGCAACTTGGACCAGCTCGTTATCAAAAAACTGTCCCTCGTCGATGCCAACCACTTCCGTATCCGCTTCGACTTTAGCCAGCACTTCCTCGGCGCTGCGAATGTTCGCCGACTCGTGTCGCATCTCTGAATGTGAAACGATGTGATCCTGTGAATAGCGCGAATCAATTTCCGGCTTGAACACCTGGACCTTCTGCCGCGCAATCTTGGCCCGACGCAGCCTGCGAATTAGCTCTTCCGACTTTCCCGAAAACATCGAACCGGCAATCACCTCAATCCAGCCCGCATTTGGCCGCGAATGATGCACGGGCTCTCCGTCGTTTACCTGAGCGATAAGTTCTTCCATGGTAGAAGCGCAGACATTTTAGTTGCGCATGACTCCTTGTTCCCGATTAGGTAGGTAACGAGTTTGTGGTCTGACCCCCGACGTCAGCATAGAGCTCGCGATTGTAAAAAGGTGCGAACGCTGCGATCAATGCAACTTCAAAACTCATCGCGCGCGTAACGAGGTTACGCGACAGTATGCCCCAGGCCCCCTGCCGGCTGCGCACATCGCGTATGCCAGCAACTTCGTCGATTACCAGACCAAGTTCACGCCGTCCTTCGATTACTTTTTTCGCAAGATTCGGCGGCACACTGATCGATGGCGTTGCCCCGAAGGTCCCTTGCTTGCCGTCAGTTGCATATGCCCAGCCGCGCAGGAACGTGTGCCACTCGCCCTCGATCGAGATTGAGTGGAAACCACCTTCCAGCCCGACGTAGATGTCGGCCTCACGTCGTTGCGCGCGAAGTTGGTCGCGCACGGCCAGAGCTCTTTCCCGCGCACCTTGCATCAACTCCCAGTCGTTCATCGGCATTGCCGGCACCGTAGTTTCGACGGGCCGTGCCAGTACAGTGGCCTCTGCCCAGGAGGGGTCAAGCGCTGCCACCCGCGCAATGCTGGCGCGAACGGCCATGATTTTCGCCGCGCGGTCGGAACCCAACGCGATCGTTTTCACCTGCGGCTGAGTTTTGGAATTCAAAGTTACCAGCGTAGAACCAATCTCTGCGAGCCGAAACGCGTGAGAGGCTATAACAGAGCGCCTCTTGGCGTCAAAAGCATGCGCGGAAATGCCACGCTTGACATTCACTGGAGCACGTTGCTGTAATCGAATTTCTCATGAAACTTCAATTGAAACCGAAAGCTTGCGAGGTGCTTGAGTGTCGCTTGAAGAGTTAGTTTACGACTGGAACACAATTGAGCCGGAGTTAGTTGCGCCAAATCGCCATATCGGTTTTGACGACGAAACCTTGCGCGACGGGCTGCAATCCCCTTCCGTAAGCGAGCCTCCCGTTGAAAAAAAAATCGAACTGCTCCACTTGATGGACGCGCTGGGCATCGATACAGCCGACATCGGGTTGCCGGGTGCAGGCGGTACTCATGCCGCCGGCGTGGAGTTGATGGCGCGGGAGATCGCCGACAAAAAACTCAAGATCCGACCCAACTGCGCCGCTCGTACTCATCGAAACGACATCACACCGATAGTTGAAATCTCGCAGCGAGTCGGCATTCCCATCGAAGCCTGTACCTTCATCGGTTCGTCCGCGATTCGTTTTTTTGCTGAAGATTGGACGCTCGAAAAATTACTGCAGTTGACTGAAGAAGCGGTGACGTTTGCGATCAGTGAAGGTGTGCCCGTGATGTACGTAACCGAAGACACCACTCGCGCAAATCCAGAAACGATCCGCGCGCTTTACACGACGGCTATCCGCTGCGGCGCAAAAGCCGTCTGCGTTTGTGACACGGTCGGGCATTCAACTCCCGATGGTGCTCGCTCGGTAGTGCGTTTTGTAAAAAACATCATCGAGGAACAGGGTGGCAACATCCGGCTCGACTGGCATGGTCATCAGGATCGCGGCCTCGGTGTGATCAACTCCATCGCTGCTATTCAGGGCGGAGCTGACCAGGTGCATGGTTCAGCACTCGGGATGGGAGAGCGCGTCGGCAACACACCGATGGATCAGTTGCTGGTTAATCTGAAACTGATGGGCTGGATTCAAAACGATCTGTCGAAACTCGGTCAATACTGCGCGTCAGCTTCGAGCGCGTGCAATTGGAGTATTCCGGTTAATTATCCCGTATTCGGCCGCGACGCGTTTCGTACAGCCACTGGAGTCCATGCAGCGGCTGTTATCAAGAGTTACCGGAAGGGCGATCGGGAACTGGCTGACCTGGTCTATTCGGGGGTGCCGGCAGGACAATTTGGTCTCGAACAAGTCGTGGAAATAGGTCCGATGAGCGGCAAATCAAATGTGATCTACTGGCTGGAGCGGCGCGGCATTGAGGCCAGTGACGATCGTGTGAACCGTATCTACGATCGGGCGAAACAAGCGTCAGCTGTGCTACCTGACGACGAGATCATGCGACTGATCTGATCAGAGAGTAAAAGAAATCAGGGGACGGTCAAAGCATTTTGCTTTGTTACCGCCCCCAGTTTTCTATTCGAGTCGATGGTTTAGTTGATTGGGATCGTGATGGTGGCAGAGCCGGCCTTGCCTGCGGGGAAGCGTCGTTGCCGGGCAATTCGAACAGCACTCGGATCAGCTCCGGACGCTTGTGTTACACGACCGGACTCGTCATAAGTGACCATGACCGCGATCTTCTTTGGTCCAGACTTAGCGGTATCGCTCACAGTATTGGGTGCTGGCGAGGTTCCCAAAGGAGACTGTGTCTGGCCAGCTGCTGCTTTCTCCTCACGCGCCTTCGCTTTCTCTTTGTCTCGCTCGCGCTGTCGCTTGGCTGCCAACGCCGCATCTTCACTTTCGTGGTTCGGCTGAGCTGCTTCGACCGGGACTTCGTTGTTTGGCATCTGCGCAACCGGTGCTGGTTCCGCTACCACGTTTTGTATAGGCGCTTGAACTGGGACTGAAGCTTTTGCTTTGCCATACCAACCGGCAGGCACTCCGATCGCGGCGACGCTCGCGAGCACAGCAAACGCAACTCCGCCAACGAGCGCGTACCTTCGTTTTCCCATTGAGTCGGAATTCATGAAAGATAGGAACGAGGGAACGCGCAGGGTCTCTAGTTCTTGATCTGGAGCCGCTTCCTTTTCTTCAACATCTTCACCCTCCAACTGATAGTCCGGTGGAAATGCAGCCGCTGGAACGATGCCCTCATCCAGCCGACGAAGCCCTTCCAAAACAACTTGTGTCCAGGGTTGATTGATTGTGCGCTCAGGTGGTTCCGAGGTTCCGCCAAACTCAAACTTCGCATTAGGAAGTGTTAAGGCATAGTAGACAGCATCGATCCCTCGCAGCACGCCCACGCGCGCGTCGACTACCGAACCGGTCTGCAGATAGAAATAGCCAGGGCCCTGGGGATAAAGGACCTTGAGCTGTCCGGTCTTCCGCTGGTTGCAGAAGAACTCGATCAGCTCGGAAAGCGAGAGGTCGCTGAGGTGTCCGGTTAATGGCATCGAAATTGGCTCCTCTTTGGAATCAAGGGTATCGCGAGGAATTAAGCGTTTGGCGCGCAGGCCTAAAAGTCTGTTATGAAAAAACTATTGGGCGAGAGCAAATTTGTAATTGATGATTCCGGTCACCTTTACGGGCTGGCCGGACAACTTGGTCGGGGAGAATTTGGCACGAAGCGCAGCCTGTACAGCTACGTCCCTGAGTGTCGCTGGGCCTGAAGTGGCGACGGCTGAAATCACTTTCCCCGTTTCATCCACAACAACCTCAACTACGACAACGCCACTGACGCGCATTCGTCGGGCAGTCTCTGGATACATTGGCGACGGTAACGTGAGTGCCGTGCCGTTGAGAACACCACCAGAAACTGGTTTGAGTATTGGCCTTGGAGCAACTGGCGGAGGGTCTGAATCAACATTCACTACTGGAGTCTGAGCAGCGGCGGTGGGCTTGGCCAATTCCGTGGCGCCGCTCGTCTTGTCAGCGACATTGCTGGTCGCATTAGGTAAGGCAGCCGAATTCTTTCGATTGGCGCTCGAATTGTCGCCAACCGTCTTCGAGACCTCAACGCTCTTTGGCTGCAGATTCAGGGGAGCTGGGTTGTTTGCTGCTGTGTTTGACGCCACATTCGGAGACGAGGACGGCGTAGCTGCCGGTTGACTGGCGGGCTGCGACATCTTCAACATGTTCTCATCCAGGTAATACATGATCGATCGATACGTAACTTCAGAGGGCTCAAAGGACAGCTTCCCGCCTTCGATTACAGCCACCGATGTCGTCATCTTGCTCCAGTTACCGGCAAAATCGAATTCGTACTTGTAGACTTCCTTGCTCATCAAAGAGCCATCGGTATTCAACAGCGTCATCTCGCTGATGTTTCCCTTCTCGTCGTACTTGTAAACTTCTTTGCCAGTCAGGCTGCTTCCGGCGATTGGAAAATATTGGTTCTCGAGCTTGTTGCCCTTGATGTCGTATGACACAACTTCCAGCACCGCGTGTTTACTCTCGACAAGCTTGCCACTCTCACTAGATAGTTTCGCCACTTCGGTTCGCACCCGCCGCACTGGTCCAACCAGACCATCGCGCAAGCGATCACTATCTTCAACCACCTTGGGAACTGGCTGCGCACTGCCCGCCTTAGCGGTAAGGTTCGTCTGCGCCAAGGCACCTGTGCTGCAAACTGATAGCGCTATCGCGCAGAGACTGAAACTTCTTATCGGCCTAAGCATTTGATTTTCACTCCTGACTTGAAGAGGGTGGGACCAGCTAGAACTTACTTCTGAGGGATGTAAGCCTGACGGAGCCAGAGAAGCCGCTCTACCGTCAATCCGAATAATAGCTTGTTAAACTTAGTTTGTCTAGAGCCAACATTGGCAGGCGCGGGCGGTGACGTTATTGAGATTTGTGTGGATTTTCAGCAGGTAGGACAGGTAAAGACGCCAATATGGTGACGATCCCGTCGATAGTGGAAGTGCTCTCGCCCCTGATCGTCTGGTCATTGCACATAATTGAGAAAGCCAATTGCCGACCGTCGGCGGTAGTCAGGTAGCCGGATAGGGAGTTGTCGTACGTAAGCGATCCGGTCTTCGCCCGAACTCTGTCACCGATGGTTTTCAGCCGGCCAGCAAGCGTTCCGTCGCGACCGCCAATTGGCAGCGAATCATGAAAAGCTTGACCTGCAGCTGACTTGGAAACCGCGATCAGCAAACGTGCACTGGCCTCGGGCGTGACGAGGTCCAATCTTGATAGCCCGGAGCCATCATGCAAGGCGAGACGAGAGCTGGTGATTCCGGCGCGGGCAAGCCACAGACGAATCACAGCGAGTCCCGCTTCATCATCGCCCCGTTCCCGGTCGATGCCTTCCGGCGGCGGCGCTATTTCTCCACGCTCGCGTCCAAGTGTACGGAGGATCAATTCTGCATAGAGATTGTTACTCTCTTTGTTTGTCTTCTTTGCAATGTCCTGGAGCGGCTGACTGTAGATGGCAGCTAGTTCGGTCGCGTGCGAAGGATCAAATCGTTGACGCGGCGCCAGGCGCGCGTTTCTTGACGACGTTTCCCCTTCGACTTTTATTCCTTTCGACTTTAGAAGGCGAGTGAACAACTTCGCGGCCCAGAGTGACGGCTGGTGCACAGAGAGCCTGGCGCCAAAGCCCTTTGAACCGGCCGGGAATTCGCCCCACACTTCGACGTCGTTATCAGAAAGCCCTCTGTGGATCCCCAATGTCAGGCGACTATCGCGTTCGCCAGCCACCATGTGATTTAGGACGGTGACATATCCTTCGGTGTCGTTCGTGCGCACTTCAGACTCAGCGCTCTTGCTGGTTGATGGAACAAAGTTCACATCAATCTCGTTGGCGTTAACCGAAAGCGCGCTTGCTTCGGCGCCGAAATACCACTGCAAGTCCGTCCACTGCCAGCCATCTCCAAGTGAATCGCCGCGAAAGTAACTCTCATCTCCGATGATCTTTCCTCCCACGCTTCGTAGTCCTCGGGCATAAAGATCGTCGACAAGTTTCGCGAGCGAACCCCGATTCGGATCCTTGCTGTCGGCTACGAGGTCAGGAGCGCCACGTCCATACAGAACCAGATCTCCCGAGACTCGACCGTTCGCATCGGGTTGAGAGTTCGCATAAACAGAGGTTCGCCAGCGATAGTCGGCGCCCAACAATTCGAGCGCAACGCTGGTTGTGTAAATCTTCATGTTCGACGCGGGTGTAAAAAGCCTATCGCCGTTTCGCTGGTACAGAACCGAACCGTCGGCCATTGACACCACAAAAACACCCCAGCGCGCACCGTTCTTTTCACCTTCGCTAATCAGATTGTCCAGTCGCTTCGACAGTTCTGTAGAGCCGGCAATCGAGGGCTTCGCGGCTACAGTCGACTCTTTTGGTTGAGCCTCTTTGCCCTCACTAACTCCCTGCGGCTTAATAAACAACAGGCCAAGAATCGCAATGACGACGATTCCTATAACCTTGAGCCATAAGCCGCGCCGCATAGTTATTCCATTAATCATGATGTCAAGATGTCAGCACTCCAAAATCAGCTTGAAGTTGGAGCCTCACGTCGCGAACAAGGATGCGGTCCTTTCGGAAGCGAGAACGGAGCGTGTCGCAGCGTAAACTTCGTCCACACTGATGTCCTCAATGACGCTGTTGTAAATCACTTTGTGGCGCTCGCCCTGCGGTAAATAACTTTCAGGTGCTCGCTTATCAAGCAGCAGTACGACAGGCGTACCCACTGCTGAGGCGATATGCATCGGTCCAGTGTCGTTGGAAACAAAGGCCGCCAAACGAGCCTGGGCTGCGGCGAGTTGCGGTATTGATAGTTGATCCAGAATAACGACGGACGGAGGAAACTGTTGACGGATTTCCTTAATAAAGGGCCGCTCCTCCGGGCCTACAAAGACCAGGACCTTTATCTGATCATTCCTGATTAAGAAGTCGGCAAGACTGGCAAACTGCTCTAGTGGCCACCGCCGACTGGGATGACCAGCGCCAGGAAAAAGACCAACTAGCGGCGCACCTGCATCAGCCTTTGCTTTAACGAGAATTCGCTCAAGTTCCCACGAATCAGACGCTCGAACTTTCAACGCCGGTAAGCGATCCGCGTCTTCGATGCCCAGCGGCTTCAAGACATCAAGGTAGCGATCAATTGCATGGCGCTTGCGATGATCGGTTTCGACGGGCGGACGTGGTTTGAAATTGGCGAGATAGTCGAGCGAGCGCCCCGGCCTGCGTGAGAAGAGGCGGTGCGACGCGCCGGAAAAAAATCCTAGTAGATTAGTTTCCGAAAGACTGTGGAGGTCGATGACAAAGTCAAACTTCTTCTGTCGGACCTCTTGAACAATTTTGAAGACACGGAAAACTGACAGTGGCTTGAAGCCATCTCGCAAGCCAACGCGATCTACTACGTACGTTTCATTCGCAGAACCAGAAAGCAAAACCACATCGGCTCCCGGTTTTCCCACTGCCACCGTGATGCGAGCTTTAGGGAAGCGCTTTCTGATCGCCGCGAGTGCCGGGAGGCTAAGGACAACGTCACCGAGTTGACCAAAATCGATTACCAGAATGTTGCGAGGGTCAAACACTAGAAAACTTCCCACAACTAAAGAGTTTAGAGTTCAAGAACTGGCTCGTCATTAGAAATTGGTATCCAAGCTGAACTCTAAACTATTGACCGACGTCCCGCAGGTCTCGCCCAGTCATCTCCGCTGGTTGTTCCACACCGAGCAAGGTAAGAATGGTAGGCGCAACATCCTCCAGCGCGCCGCCTTCGCGCAGCTTAGCGCCCCGCGACGCTTCATCAATCAAATGAAACGGGACCGGATTGGTTGTGTGTGCCGTGTGTGCACCGCCCGACTTCGGATCAATCATCTGTTCGGCGTTTCCGTGATCGGCCGTAATGATTGTAGTGCCGCGCGCGCCCCGGATGCTTTTCGTTATCCAGCCAAGGCAAGTGTCGACGTACTGGCAAGCTTCAATCGTCTTATCGAGCTTGCCGGTATGGCCCACCATATCCGGGTTAGCAAAATTAATAATGAAGATGTCGGTTTCTCGTTCATCGATTCCGCGTAAAACTTTGTCAGTAACTTTGAAGGCTGACATCTCGGGTTGTAAGTCGTAAGTTGCGATCTTTGGTGAAGGCACCAGCAAGCGACGCTCGCAGCCGTGCTCTTTTTCCACGCCGCCATTGAAAAAATAAGTGACGTGCGCATATTTCTCAGTCTCTGCAAGCCGGTAGTTGCGCACACAAACTTTTTCCCAAACTTCGGCGAGAACATTCTTGTGATCGTGTGGAGGAAAGGTGACCGGCAGCGGAAACGATCGGTCGTAAACGGTAAAGCAAACAAAATGAAGTTGCGGGCGTCCAGAGACATCAAACTCCAGAAAGTCTGCTATAGCCATCGCCCGCGTAATCTGTCGCGCACGATCCGGCCGAAAGTTAAAAAAGATTACTGCGTCGCCGTCCTGGAGAGTGGCTATTGGTTCGTTACTATCGCCGACAACGATTAGCGGCTCAACAAATTCGTCAGTTATTCCTTTGGCGTAGGATTCGGTGATCGCTGCAATAGGATCACTTGTGCGCTCTCCTATTCCCTTTACTAACAAATCATAAGCGCGTTGCGTTCGCTCCCAACGCTTGTCGCGATCCATCGCGTAGTAACGGCCAATCACCGAAGCGATTTGTCCGCAACCGATCTCCTCCATTTTCTTTTGTAGGGCCCCAAGATAATGGACCGCCGACGACGGCGGCGTGTCGCGTCCGTCAAGAAAACAGTGTACGAAGACTCTCTCTAAACCACTTCTTTTCGCAAACTGCAGCAGGGCGTAAAGGTGCTGCTGCGAAGAATGAACCTGCCCGTCAGACAGCAGTCCCATCAAGTGGAGCGACTTCCCGGGTTTCGCAGCAGCGGTCATTGCGGCCTTTAAGACTTCGTTGTCGAAGAAACCACCGGTAGCGACTTCGTGATCCACTCGCGAAACGTCCATCCTGATTACACGGCCGGCGCCGATGTTCAAGTGGCCCACTTCGGAATTGCCCATCACGCCGGCAGGCAACCCAACACGCGAGCCTGACGCCTCCAGCAAAGTCACCGGATAGTTCGCATTGAGTTCATCGTAGTAAGGAGTCTCGGCCAGCGCGATAGCATTGCCGTCACGATTCGGTGAGTATCCCCAACCGTCGATGATTATTAATGCCAGCGGGCCGCGTTTTTGATTCAAGCAATTGGTCCTTTAATCAGTCCGACGATCTGGTCGCTCTGCCGTTGAGGGACGAGGGACGAAGCTGTCGCGCTAAACCCTTCCCCTCTTTTCCTTCTCAAGAGGACGGAGATGAATCGGTTACACCTTATTCCAGTAGTCGGGGCTCTCCTGCATATTCGGATCAGGGCGCTCCATCCAGCGCTCCGGGCGATGCAACGGAATGAATCCAAAGCGCGCGTACAAATTCTGGGCATCTTTGGTAGCCAGCACCCAACGCCGAAACCCCTGCAACTGCGGGTGCGCGAGCATCACTTCCATCAGCCACTTCGAAAGTCCCTGACCGCGAAACGCAGGTAGAACGAAAACATCTGCGATCCACGCAAACGTGGCGTAGTCAGTAACGACACGCCCAAAACCGACCAACTGATCGTCCCGGTAAATTCCGAAGCTCAGCGAATTGTCGAGCGCGCGCTGCACGACTTCTAGCTTGCGGCCTTTGCCCCAATAAGATTGATTGGAAATGTAGTCGTGGATTACGCGAATATCGAGGCGGTCGTTATCGGTGCTGATCGTGTATTCGCCACGTTGCCAGGTTTCAGCCATCGCCAAACATAAGAACCAGTTATTTCGGAGAAATTTCTCGCCGCAAGTAGAAAAGTAAATCTGTCGCCGGTGGATCAATGCCAAGCTGGCGAATCATGCCAACGACTTGACCGCGATGCAACGTTGCGTGATTGACGACGTGCTGCATCTGATTGATGAGTGGCATCGAGCTGGCGTCACCACTCAACAGTCTGTACGAAAGCTCTGCACTCGCACGTTCCTCATCTAGCCCGGAAACAAACTGCGACCGTCGTTCTCTAACTTCTCGCCAACGCTCATCGAGAGTCGTCAAATCAGCGCAGTAGTCAGGGCTCCACCGCGCCCATGCTTCTTTTTTTGGGGAGGTGCCGTGCCAACGCTCCAGCCAAATCCATTCTGCCCCAGCCATGTGCAACAGCGTTCCGAAGATCGAGCCGTGACTGATCTTGAAATCCTGTCGCAAATGCTCGTCAGACAAATTTGCGGCAGCTTTGCAAGCCAGATCGTTGGCCCACTCGGTGTAATCAAAAAGGTGTTTGATGTCTGCTACATTCATTATTGCTTGACCTTAAAAACATTCCGTCCGAGAAACTGCGCCGCCCCACGCAGATCTTCTTCGATTCGCAGAAGCTGATTGTACTTGGCGATCCGGTCGGTACGCGAAAGCGAGCCGGTCTTGATTTGGCCAGCGTTGGTCGCCACCGCCAAGTCGGCTATAAACGGATCTTCAGTTTCACCTGAACGATGCGAAATGACCGCAGTGCGCCCATTGTTTTTGGCGAGTTCGATGCAATCGAGAGTTTCTGTCAGCGTGCCGATCTGGTTTACCTTGATCAGAATTGAATTCGCAACGCCAAGCTCGATTCCCTTGCGCAGAAATTCGGTGTTAGTGACGAACAGATCGTCGCCTACAAGCTGAACGCGATCGCCGATTTGATCCGTAAGCGTCTTCCAACCGTCCCAATCGTTTTCAGCCATGCCATCTTCGATTGAAATAATCGGATACGTATCTGCCCATGTCTTCCAAAAATCCACCATCTGATCGCTCGACAATTCTCGCTTATCACTTTTCTTGAAGACGTAAGACTTACCGTCGTAAAACTCGCTGGCCGCTGGATCGAGTGCTAACAAACAATCCTTTCCGGCTGCGTAACCGGATTTCGTGATCGCTTCCAGGATCGTTTCGATGGCCTCTTCGTTTGAGCGAAGATTTGGGGCAAAGCCTCCCTCGTCTCCGACGCTGGTGGCATAACCCTTTTGCTTCAGCACGGCCTTGAGATTGTGGAAAATCTCAGTGCCAATTCGCAGCGCTTCACTGAAACTCTCCGCGCCAAACGGAACGATCATAAACTCCTGAAAGTCGACATTGTTGTCCGCATGCGCACCGCCGTTGATGATGTTCATCATTGGAACGGGTAACGTGCGGGCATTTGGTCCACCAAGGTATTTGTAAAGCGGGACTTCCTGGTAAGCAGCCGCCGCACGAGCCGTGGCCATCGAAACTGCCAGGAGTGCGTTGGCGCCGAGCTTCGCTTTAGTTGGTGTGCCGTCGAGCGTGATGAGCGCATGGTCGATTTCCGCTTGATCGAGCGCATCCATGTCAACGAGCGCGGGCGCGATAATCTCGTTCACATTCTTTACGGCCTTAAGAACGCCTTTGCCGCCATAGCGACTGTTATCGCCATCGCGCAGTTCAACCGCTTCATGTTCTCCGGTAGAAGCCCCTGATGGCACTGCCGCACGACCAACTTCACCGCCAACTAACGTGACTTCTGCCTCGACTGTAGGGTTCCCGCGCGAATCAAGAATTTCGCGCGCGCTCACGGCCTCTATCCAGCTCATTCTTCAGGGCTCCAATCAGACGTTTTGAGAAATCAACTAGCTGCGCGCGCCTCTTCGTTCGCAGGTTCGACGCCATTCGTTTTCGCCACTGCTAAAAGCTCCAAGCGAACGCTAATCACCCGGCGACGTTCAACGCGATCAACTACAAACTTGCAGCCGTTGTAGTTTACTTCTTCTCCAGGTTTGAGAATGTGGCCGGACTCTGTCATCAGGAACCCGGCGATGGTTGTATATCCTTCAGACTCTGGCACCGACAGTTTTAAGCGACGATTAAGATCTCTGACCGCGAGTCCGCCTGCGAGGATGTACTTATTCTCGCCTTCGGCGATGATTTGTTCATTGACCTCTTCGTCGTGTTCGTCAGAAATATCGCCGACAATCTCTTCCAATAAATCTTCGAGCGTGATGATGCCCTCAAGGCCGCCGTGCTCGTCAACGACAAAGCCAAAGTGCGTCTTGGCCTTCTGCATTTGCCGCAACACATCTTCAAGACGCGCGGTATCAACCACGTAAAGCGGCGGCTGCGACACATCCGCAAGGCGAAACTTATCAGGATGCAGCAGGTAAGGCATCACGTCCTTGCTGTGTACAAAACCTTTGACGTCGTCGAGAGATTCCTCGTACACCGCCAGTCGCGAGTAACCAAATTGTTGGAATGCTTTGGTGATCTGTTCCAACGAAGAATCATTGGGTATCGCCGCCATCTCGGTGCGCGGCACCATGGCTTCACGTACCAGCGTGTCAGAAAACTCAAACACGCGATGAATCAACCGTCGCTCTTCCGCGCGCAGGTAGCCGCTGTCGCGTGCGGTGTCAATCAACTGTCGCAATTCCGCTTCGGTATAAACGGCAGCGTGATCCAGAGTCGCCTTGAGTCCAATCAGCCGTCCGAGGGTGGAACCAACCGAGTTGAAAACCCAAAGAGGCGCTTTGAATATCCTGGCAAACAACGCCAACGGACGCGAAAAAACCAGTGCAACCTTTTCCGCTCGTTCAAGCGCGATCATTTTCGGCATGAGTTCGCCGAGCACGATGTGCATGAACGTGATCGCCGAGAAAGCGATCACTATTGCAATCCCATGAGCTACGTAGGCGGCTCGTCCTTCGGAAGCGATCGCATGGGCGACCGGTTCCAACATTGCGGCTACAGTGGGTTCACCGATCCAGCCGAGACCAAGTGAAGCCAAGGTAATGCCAAGTTGCACCGCGGAAATGAAGATCGTTGGGTTATCCAGCAGACGCAACGCAGCTTGTGCGCTACGGCTGCCCGCCGCAGCACGCGCTTCCAACCGTGAGCGACGAACAGAGACAAGCGCGAATTCAGAAGCGACGAAGAACGCATTGGTCGCAACCAGAAACGCGATCGCTAGTAGCTCTAAAAGTGGAATCATACCGGGAGCGCGCGCGGCCTGACGCTCTTAACAAACATACGGGTGAGATTACTGGCGGGGTCGTCCATTGATTAACGTGGAAATCGATTCAGCTGGGAATTATAGCACGCGGCAGGGGAAGGCCTCGAACGTCGCACGCGAAGTGCTACATCCTAACTATTCCTTAGTCGCGAATGGGTGCTGAGAGCGCCTGGGAAACGCTCAGTGTCCGGCCGCAGCTCCCGCTGCGCGGGCACGTGCTGGGCGCCGATCGTGTTTGGTGCAGGCGCGAGTCAAAGCCTCTTCGACTCGGGGCTCGATATTGCATTCGGGTTGCCGGCAAACTGCAGCCAGTTCCGAAATGACCAGATACCGGGAGCGTTCAAGCATGCGCTGCTCGCGAAACGAAAGCGGCTTCAAGTGACTCAAGTAGGTTAAATGCTTGAGCACTTCGGCGGCTTCGAACACATTCCCGGTGCGCATCTTTTCTGAGAAGTCCTTGAAACGATCTTTCCAGTCATTCGCTGGGAAGGAAAAATCATCCGCAAGCAGCTTGAAGAGGATTTCGCATTCGCTCGAGGAAATTGGGGATCTGAGTCCGACTTCTGATGCATTGGAGACGGGGACGAGTACGAGTGAGTTATTGGCAGCCAGGCGCAGGGTGTAGAACGGAAGAGAGGTAGCGCCTATTTGCTTTTGTTCAATCTGCTCGATGGTTCCGATACCGTGATTAGGATAAACAACCTTCTGGCCGACTTTAAAGCCCACCGCAGCACCTCCATTGAGTTTGAAAAATCAGACTGCGCCGCACGCGCGGGTCTGGGGGAAAACCGAGCGACGCAGTAAAGCGCCGGGCCCTATTTGGTAAGTGTTTCGAGTCTAACAACTGGTTTTGTTAACCGTCAAGCCAATCGGCGTAGGGCCTAAGCAAGTGAAAAGCGGAGCAAACTTTATCGCTCAGTTTTTTCCAGCAGAGATCTCAAAAGGCACTTGATAGTCAGACACGTTTTGACAGGGCTTTAGTTCTAACTCGATCTTGGATGCTTCCGCGTTTTTCCTTAACGCTGCACGTTGCGTAGCGCCCTCAGGAGCGCGAAGCTTCGCGTCATACTCTGGTTCATTATCCGGCGACAAGCGGGCTACGACCCAGTATTTTCCCGGGGCCAAATTATTGAGTGCAAATTTCGCATCACTGCTCACTGAGACGGTATAGAACCTCAAGACGTCTTCAGCAGATTCTTCTTCGGCTGGTACCAGATGCACGTAGAGCTTCGGCGGCACACTTGCACCCTCTGGTAGTTTCAAAGATCCGCGAAGCGAAACAGCGCCGCCAGCCAGGGTAACAATGACGCCGCTGACGCGTTCGCCAAACTTTAGATTCAGGCCCTGGCGCGCAATGTCGGTATCGCGCGCGGCGGACGCACCTTTTGCTGCCGGCGCGGGGCGTTTGATTGAACGCAGGTACCAGTGGTTCGCAAAAAACACTGTGCTCAAATTGAATTGGCCGGCACCCAAATTACGAAAAGTGAACTCGCCGGACTTATCCGGTGCGGACTGGGAGCTAGTGAAAGCGCCGGGGGCCGGTTGATTGGGCAACCGGTTAACTCGCGCCCACAACACGGTCTCCGAAAGCAAAGGCTGTTGTTTATCCTTGCAGGCTTCGACCGCTGAGCCTTCCATCACTACTCTTCCACTAATCGCGCCGAGACTCTTGAGAACGAGGTTTAAACCCGAAGCGTCCTTGCCCTTGACGGCTACCTTGACGGGCTCAGCGCTCGCTGCCCCTGCTTCCGAAAACTCTTGCGCCGTGAGTTCGTAATCACCATCCGCGATGCCATAAAGCGCGAAGCCATTGCCGTTGCTTGGCTGAAACCCAACCGCGACAACTTGCGGTACACCCTGAAACAGTTGCCTCAGTAGAACATTGGTTGCAGATCGATCGCCTAAGGTTCCGCTTATTGTTCCGCTGACGACGTGCCCGGGTTCGCCACGCAAATGTATGTCTACACCGCTTACCTCCTCACTGGAATGAACAACAATTTCGGCGGCGGTGTCGGGCGAGGATGACGGCGCGAAGGTTGGCGCTTCCGAGTCGTAGGCGTTTGAATTAAATCCGTAGGCGCCACGCCCACCGGCTGAAACCAGATAAGTGCCCGGAACCAAACCATAGATGCGATAGATACCGCGATCGTCAGTTACCTTGTCGGGATAGCGAACTGAGGTAACCGGCTTGCCGTTGGCATCACGAATCATTAAAACTCGCACGCCCGCTTGAACCACCGGCTCACCCGTCGTTGAGGTAACGGTTCCGGTGATGACCGCTCCTTTGATCAGAGTGATGTTGGCTGAATCACCAACGTGATAGACGATCGGCTGAACACTGTCCGGATCTCGCAGTGGAGTGTAGTGCGCCGGAGATGCAGCGATGATGGTGTAAACGCGCGGGTCGAGTTGGGTCACCTCAAAGTTGCCGCTGTCGTCCGTTGTCGCCAGCCGCTGAGTTGTACCGTAAGCAAAGAGGGTCACCGCGGCATGGGGAATGGGCTCGCCATTTTCATTGACGACCCGACCCGTAATTTTTCCGGTCGTCGTTGAACTTTCTGGTTGCTGGCCAGGTGCAGTCGTGGCGCCCACGCCAATAATGATGCTCAGCGTGATGCACGAAAGAAGAGACCTGAGGACTCTCTGGTTCATATACCAGCTCATTGCGGCACCGGTGTGGGCGATGGCACAGGTGTCGGCAGCTGCATTGTTGAAGGCGTAGGTATAGAGATAGGTTTGATGTCGACAGGAATATCAACTTCAGTAACGCCACCTTCGGAAACTGTAATCACTTGCTTCGGCACGGGTGGACGAGATCCGCGGAGGTCGAGGTTAACGTTTACTTCATAGCTTCCCGCCGGAACATTCTCCATTACAAAACGGCCACGAGCATCGAGGAAACTGGACCTAAAAGCGTTCCCAGTTTCCCCCACTTTTTTCAGCCAGACGCTGGGATAAACATTTCCCGGTAGCTCGCCGTTTAGAAATCGCACCTGCCCACGCACCGTAGCACTGCCATAAACCACAAATAACTTCACGCCGGCTATATTCTCGCCAGTCTTTATTTCAAGCCCTCGCGGTTCCGCTACGCCATCTCGCTCCACCCGCTGAACGCGGAACAGCGTCATCTTCCGACGATCTTGTTCATTCAATGAGAAGGTCACCTGCCCTGCCTGAAGACCACTGACACGGAAAGAACCGTCGCTATTGAGCGTGCCTTCACGTCCCTGACCAGGACTTTGCGGACCCATTCGGACATAAACTAACAATCGTTCTTGAAGCAGCTTTGCGTAAACGGAACGATCGTTTGAGTTCTCAATCACTACTGATCCGCTGAGCGTCTGCCCTTGTTTCGTCTTAACGACTAAACCCTCGACATCATGATCGACCAAATCAAAAGGCAGCGGATCAATGAGGGCCTCGGTATTGTCTCGCGACAACACGATCAACCAATACTTGCCTGGCGGCACGTTCTCGACCCGAAACTCGCCCTGGCTAGTAGACAGAGAACTCGCGTTTATCGGCCCACCACCTGCCTGCACTTGTCGCCTTAAACCAAACGTCAAACCAGCCACCGGCTTCAGTGTTTCTTCCTCAACGACTTTGCCGCTGACAGCAAAACTCGGGAGAGTCCGCCCAACTGTTATGTCAATGTTCGACGCCTCGCCTCCCTCTGTGACTTCCACTACTTCGCCGGCGCTCATCTCAGCAGCATCCGGATAGTAAGTCCTTTTGTAGACCGCTCGACCGGATCGCGGATTTGCAAATGGAAGATCGTTACCTTGACCCACCGCGACTCGATAACGCCCGGCAGGGATTCCGTAAATCCGGTAAATACCCCGATCGTCAGTCATGAAGCTGTAGCCTCCGGCCGATGGGATCATTTGACCGTGTTTGCTTTGATCCTCGAAAAGGATTTGAACGTTTTCCTCGATCACCGGTTTGCCATCGGCGTCCGTTACTTTGCCGGTAATCACGCCGCCGCGGGTTAACGAAAAGTCGATGCCATTTACCGCCTCGCCTTCGCCCAGCAAGATCGTTTTCGCTCGCAGGCGTGCAGGAACGCGATCGTCGGTCCAAACGTGCGTTGGGGCAAAAGGCGAAACTTGATAAGTATCCGGTGGCAAGCCAGTAATCTGGTAGTTACCGTCGGCGTCAGTCGTTCCCTTGATTGATGGCTCTGGCATCCCAGCAAACTCAGCGTTGCGCGCTCCAACCACGACTCCCGGGACGCCTTTTCCGCCAATCGTTACGCGACCGGCAATGCTTCCCGGCGTTGTCCTGGTCGACACTTTTGCTTGCGCAACCGCGACTCGCGGCAGGCCGACCAAACCGACGCAAAAAACCAGAATTGTTGTGTAACGCGACAAGCGATCCATACGAGAATCCTGCGCATCCGGAAAACGAGGAGGACTGAATAATACCTAATTCTTACGGCTGTTGTCTCCATTTCAAGCCGGTCCGGAGTGGCGCGGAAATCAGGCGGGCAGCCACTCGTAAACTTCCTGGGCATTTGTTGATCTGGTCGGCTTGGAGGTCAGCCAACGTGTTTAGTCGTGACAGGTAAACCATGTTAGGATCGCCCGCGCTGAAGTCGAAACTCCCCAAGCTCATCGGGACTTTTCCGAGTTTTTATATCCTGCTTTCCGGGAAACCGATCATTCGTCATGGCACTGCTGAAAATAACCGACGCTAGCGGCCGACAATGGGAATACCCCCTCGCCTTCCAGGCTACTTGCACCATTGGTCGAGCGCCAGATAACACAGTCGTGCTCGATGATCCCCGCGCCTCGCGATATCACGCGCACATTAAGTCGACTGACGACGCCTCGTTCACGCTAATTGATGGCGCTATGATTAACGGCGAACTTCGCCGCAGCGCCAACAAAGTTTTCGTCAACGGCGGCCCTCACAGCGAGTACCAACTAAAGAATGGTGACCGCGTAACTATCGGCGCTAGCACTCTTCGTTTTGAGCAACGCGCCGAGGAGCGCACGACTGATGTGCGTTACGACGACAAACCCCTCGGTCACACCCAGTTGGTAGTTTCCGCCAATGATGTGATGCAGACGGTTCTGCACAAGACTGGCGAGCAATTGCCTACCGCGCCATCCGGACCGGCCCGCGACAAAGTTCTGGAGTCGTTGCAGCGCAAAGCAAACATACTTTCGGCGCTCTATGAAATGAGCAAGACGCTTGGCTCGGTGTTCGATCTTGAGGCCATCTTCTCAAAAGCAACGGATGTAATTTTCCGTTCGACTCCAGCTGAACGCGTGGTCGCGTTACTGGCTGAAGGCGATGGCAGCGGGAATCCCGAGGATGTGAAGTTGAATCCGATCGCCATGCGCGCGCGCGACGAAAGCCTCAGCAATCACGCGCGCAAGTTGTCGATAGGTCGCACGATCACGCGCAAGGTCATGAAGGATCGCGTAGCACTGCTGTCACAGGATGCTGCATCCGACGAAGAGTTTGCGGGAGTCGATTCGATCGTGTCGCAGGGCGTTCGCTCAACCATCTGCGCGCCACTTATTGGCGAGTCGCGAGTTCACGGCGCAATTTATGCCGATCGTTTGGATCCGTTTGCGGCATTTAAACCGGATGACCTCGAATTGATCAGCGCTGTGGCTGCGCAAACAGCGATTGCCGTTGAGAACGCGCGCGCCCACGAACGTTTGGCCCGCGAGGAAGTGGCCCGGGCAAACTACAGCCGGTTTCTTCCGGAGTATGTAGTGAAACAAATGCTTGAAAATCCCGAGTCGTTCAAGCTCGGAGGTGTTAACCAAACGATTACGGTGCTCTTCGCTGACATTCGCGGTTTCACTAGAATCTCGGAGCACGCGCCGCCGGAAAAGATCGTTAGTCTGCTTAATCGCTATTTTTCAGCGATGACCGACATCATTTTTGCGCACGGCGGAACCCTTGATAAGTACTTGGGCGACGGCTTGATGGCGTTGTTCGGCGCTCCGACGACAACCCCTGAAGACGCGTCCAACGCCTTGAATGCGGCAGTTGCCATGCAACGCCGACTACTCGGAATTAATCTGGAACTGCAAAAGGAAGGTCTGCCGGAAGTGGGCGTGGGAATTGGTTTACACACCGGCGAAGTCACGGTTGGCTACATAGGCTCTGAACGTCGGTCGGAGTACACAGCAATCGGCGACTCGGTCAACACCGCCTCGCGACTCGAGTCAAACGCCAAAGGCGGAGAGATACTGATCAGCGACGCCACCGCGCAAGCAGCACGCAGCCGCTACAAGCTCAAACCGCGGGAACCCATTAACGTGAAGAACCGCGTGCAACCGGTCGTGCTCTGGGAAGTTGATTGGCAGCGCGCCAGCGGCGCGTTCTAACCAACCCTCCGAACCTATCCGCAGATTAGCCAGGCTGAGAACGTTCTTTGAGCTTTGTGCTTGTGCTCTGTTTTCCAGCTAGAAACCAAACAAACCAAAGTATAAAGAACCAAGCTCAAAGTACGTCCTTGGTCTCAGCAATCTGCGGATTCTTGTTATGAATGTTTTCAAGCTGTTCAAAAACAAGCTCACGATCGCGCACATTTATGGCATTCCGGTCCGGATCGACTATCGTTGGTTTGTCGTAGTGGGGCTAAGTGTCTGGCTAATCTCCAGCAACCTCCACACCAAAACGATTCAACTGCTTAACGTTCTTCTTCCGCCTCATCCTCTGGCAATTTCCTGGTTGTTGGGATTCCTTACCACTGCCGGACTTTTTCTGTCGGTCTTTGGACATGAACTCGCGCACGCGTTAATGGCACGCGCGGAAGGGATCGAGATTGAAGAGATCGTACTCCATCCCTTCGGCGGGCTAGCCAGACTCAAGACCGACCCGCAAAACCCGCGCGCCGAATTTCGCATCGCTTTTGCTGGTCCAGCGTCAAGCTTTTTGTTCGCCTTACTCGCGTTTGCAGCAGCCACTATTGCCTCAGTGGGGAGCTACGAATCTGCGGTCATCGTTTTTTATCTGATTTCGGCCGGCAACCTCCTGCTAGCTCTCTTCAATTTGTTTCCAGGTTATCCGCTCGATGGTGGTCGTGTTTTGCGAGCGTTGCTCTGGCGCCGCACCGGCGACATCAAAGACGCGACGCGCAGGGCCGGCATCGTCGGCGTTTTGATCGGCGGGATGCTGGTGGTCTTCGGCGTCTACATAATGATTTCTCCAAACTGGCGTGCGACCCAGCCTTACTTCATGGGCGTCTGGTCGATTCTCGTCGGACTCTTCTTGCTTGATACTGCATTGAAAGTCGTCAAAAACGCGCACAGCGCGAGACTGGTCACTGTTGCCGAAGCAATGTCGCCACCGGTCACTCTTGAACCAAATCTGGCGGTCGCGCGTTTCGTCGACGACATCCTTCCGCTGCATCGGCAAACAAGTTTTCCGGTCGCCGTAGCTGGGCGACTCCACGGGATTCTCGCGCTTGAAGATCTAAAATCACTTCCGCGCGAACGTTGGGCAAAGACACCAGTCAATTCAGTGATGCGACCAATAAAGCCGGGATATTTTGTCGAACCCTCAACCACTCTCGATTCGGCTCAAACGGTGATGAAAGATAACGGCGTGGGCGCCATCGCTATCGTTGACGGACGCGGCTTATTGATTGGCTATCTACAAAGTGGTCACCTCAAACGAAAGTCGAAAACGAAGCGACGCTGACTCGCAATCTCCATTGCCATAGCCTCATTTTTCCGCGATAATCCAAGCGGAGCTATCCATTTCAAAACCGAAGGAAATCGTTGATGCTGGCAGTACTCGGTGCGCTCTTTGCCAACACAATAATTGCGATCCTGAAGCTGATTGCGGCCGTCATAACCGGGTCATCAGGCATGATGGCCGAGGCCCTTCACTCGGTGGCCGACACCACAAATCAGGTGTTTCTCCTGTTGGGGTTGCGGTTTTACAAGCGACCCGCTTCTGAAAAACATCCGTTCGGTTACGGCAAGGAGCGCTTCTTTTGGTCGTTCATAGCCGCGATTTTCATTTTCGGAGTGGGCGCCACGTATGCGATTTACGAAGGCATCGTAAAGCTCAATCATCCCCATCCTCCGGAAAAGCTCGGCTGGGCTTACGCAGTCCTGGCAATTTCGTTCGTGCTTGAAGGGTGTTCAATTGCGCTGGCAATTTATCAGGAAGTAAAAGAAGCGCATCACGAAGGCTTGACGTTCTTTGAATACCTTAAGGAGTCGAAAGATCCGACAGCAAAAACTGTGATCTTTGAAGACTCGGCGGCACTACTCGGTATCTTGATAGCCGCCGCTGGGATTTACCTTACGGCGCATCACAGTGGACCGGGTGGCGGCGCTTATTGGGACGGCGTCGCATCAATCGCAATTGGCCTGGTGCTGTCGGTGGTTGCTTTTGTCCTCGCAAGAACTACGCGAGGGTTGCTATTGGGAGAGGCAGCCAGTAAGAAAAGTGTTAGCGCGATAGCTCAGGCGATCGAAAGTCATCCGAACGTCATGGAATTGGTTGAACTACTGACCATGCACCTGGCGCCAAAGCAGATTTTGATTAACGCCCACATCAACTTGCGCGACGAATTGGTGACCGACGATATTGAAAAGACTATTGAAGAGATCGAAGAATCGATCAGGCGAGCGGAACCGAAAGTTGAAATGATTTTTTTGGAGACCGCGCGGGCCGGTCATGACACTGGCATACACCGCGTTACGGAACACGTCGACTGAAGAAAGATTCACACGGTTCTCGATGTTCGGTTTGGTGAAATCTAAATTGCAGCCTTTTAATCGCAAATCGCAACTTAGGAATTTAAGTCTCAGAAATGTTGTTCATACTGCCATACACGGAGTACCTGGGAAGGCTTAGTGAGCCGCGCAGTATCGCGGACGTCATACTGGTCTTCTTGCTTGTGTATGCAGTTTTGAAATTGGTTCGCGGAACGCGCGCGGCCCCCATGGCCGCAGCCATCGGAGCCTTCGCCCTCCTTTACTGGCTCGCAGTCAAACAAGATCTCGCAACGATAGCCTTTATTCTTCGTGGTGCGCTGCTCTACATCGGAGTCGCCATCATCGTCCTTTTCCAGAATGAAATTCGCCAGGCGCTAATTACTTTTGGAAATCGCTTTCGCATGCCGTTTACGCGCCGCCACCTCGGCCAGTTTGGCGAGGGCGTTTATGACGAAGTGATTCTGGCGGCGACTTCGCTGGCGTCGACAAAGACCGGGGCGCTGATCGTGATAGAACGAAATATCGGCCTCAAAAACATCATTGACGGCGGCGTGAAGCTGGATGCTGAACTTAGTTACGACCTGTTGGTAAGTATCTTTAATCCCGAGTCACCGCTCCACGATGGCGCAGTTGTGGTCCGACGACATCGCATCGCAGCGGCCTCTTGTTTCCTGCCGTTAACTTTGAATCCGCGTCTATCGCGAGACCTAGGTACGCGGCATCGTGCAGCGCTGGGCGTTACCGAAGACACGGATGCAGTTGCAGTTGTAGTTTCGGAAGAGTCGGGATTGATTTCGATTGTGCAGAATGGCGACATCAAACGCGGCCTGGACGCTCCCAGACTCAGAGCCGCAATCTCAGAAGCATTCAAAGTTTCCGGTAAACCGCCGAAAGCGAAGCATCTGGAACAACCAGGCGAGCCGGACGCCGATACTGAAGAAGTGGCTTCGATCTGATTGTTGAGATTTGGAATTTGGCATTTGATATTTCGAAAGAAAACTGAAAAGAAACAGCGATGGTCTGATTAATGCCCTTTCAAGACACAGAGGACCTAGAAGACGTAACTCCAGTTCCGAGAGTTCCTACAACTCCAGAACGCTGGTTGCGCAAAGTATTCATCGAGGATTGGGGCCTGAAACTCTTGGCTCTGATCATCGCTATCGCGCTTTGGCTTGGAGTGACTGGACAGAACAAGCCCGTCACTTTACGAGTCACGGGAGTTCAGCTGAATTACCTTCGCCCTGACGGCCTGGATCTCAGTAATGAGCCACCAACTACTGTCGATGTGACGCTCACCGGCAGCAAAGAAAAACTGGATCGAATCGGCCCGCGCGATTTGATCGCAAACGTCGACTTGAGTGATCAAAGGGCCGGCGAACGAGTTTTGAGGTTGACGCTTGACCGCGTAAAGATGGATGTCCAGGAGGACGTTAAGATCGAGGGCTTTCACCCGGCCACCATTCAGATTCGCCTCGAGCCAATTGTAGAAGCGTTGGTAGACGTAGAAGTAAAGTTTGAAGGCAACCTGCCCGAGGGTTACGAGTTAGGCGGAGTTAGTGTTACTCCGGCGAAAGTAAAATTACGCGGCCCAGCTGACCGGGTTGCAGCGCTGCGAAAGGCGTCGACGGAAACAGTTTGGCTGGACGGGAAAAAAGAAGGCTTCAACCTATCGCATGTCGAAATCAATATTCCCGATCCTAAGATTGAGGCCGTTGACACATCCGTTAACGTACGCGTCGACGTCACGGAAAAGAAACGAAGCGACCTCCACCTTCCATTTCTTGTCAGAGACAACTCACCGTATTTGGCAAACATCCTGCGGCCTATTCGTTATCGATAGTCCGTTCAACAAAACTGCTCCAGAACCAAAATGAAACGACTCTTTGGCACCGATGGCATGCGCGGCGAGGCCGGAATCTTTCCGCTCGACGATTCAACTATTGCGACTGCAGGCAGCTCGCTGGCGCTTCGCCTAAAACGAAAACTTGGGCGCCAACCTTTGATTATCATCGGACGGGACACAAGAGAATCCGGCGAATGGATCGAGCAAGCATTGATTGCCGGCATCAATAATACTGGGGCCAAATCGAAATCGGCAGGCGTGATCACCACCCCCGGAATAGCTTATCTAACTCGCTCGCTACCAGCCGATGCCGGAATTGTCATCAGCGCTTCACACAATCCCTATCGTGATAATGGACTGAAAATCTTCGCACCCTCCGGCCGCAAGCTGGACGAACAAACCGAACGCCTCATCGAAGCTGATATTTATTCCGAGCGAGAGAAGGCGGGGCATGCCACCCGACCAATCACCGCGGCTACGACTGGCGCTGCCCAAGCTGCTGAACTAAGAGGTCGTTATTTAGACTTCCTTGCAAATGAAATTGGCGGAGGTCTTAGCCTCAGAAACCTCAGACTCGTCCTTGACTGCGCAAACGGAGCCGCCTCCCAACTTGCTCCTGAACTCTTCGAGCGACTGAACGCGCAGGTGACGCCCATCAACAACAACCCTAATGGCCAAAATATCAATCTCAATTGCGGCTCGCTACACACAGAAACACTCAAGCAAGCGGTGCTGAAGCAAAGTGCTGACCTCGGCATAGCGTTCGATGGTGACGCCGACCGCGCATTGTTCGTCGACCGCAATGGCCAACTGGTAAATGGTGATGGAACTCTCTGGGTGCTAGCAAACTACTTGCAGTCGCGCAACGAACTGACAGACGCAACCGTAGTAGCAACTGTGATGAGTAACATCGGGCTCGAGCTCGCGCTAAAAGACGCGGGCATTCGTCTCGTTCGCACCGATGTGGGGGACAAATACGTACTTGAAGAGCTTCAGCGCTTGGGTGCAACTCTAGGTGGTGAGCAATCGGGTCACATCATTTTTCCCGACCTAAGTCTCGCCGGCGACGGAATGATTACCGCCCTATCTCTGCTGCGAGTCATGACAGCTGAAGGTAAAGCGCTCGATGAGTTGGCACAAGGTCTCCGCACTTTCCCCCAAATTCTGGTGAACGTTGTCGTCAAAACTAAACGTCCATTTGCTGAACTCGATACGGTTCAGGAGGTCGCAAGAGAGGTGGAGCGTGAACTCGGATCGGAAGGGAGGCTTCTGCTTCGCTACTCAGGAACCGAACCTTTGGCACGAATAATGATCGAAGGAAAGACTCAAGAAGAAATCAACAGCCAAGCCGCAAGATTGGCCGACGTGATCCAACGAACCCTCGGAGTAAACACTGCGAGGTAATGAAATTTTTACGCTTGCACTTTGAAAAATTTACGCTGTTTTTGGTTCCAAAACTAGCCCAAAATTCTCCGCGACTGCGTCAGTTCCAGAGAACAATAAGTAAACTCTTAACTTCATAAGTATAAGCAATAGTGTCTTGCACGGCACGCGCATTGCGAAGTATATTGTGGGGCAAGAAGAGACGGCTGGTGAATCCTCCGTCTCAAGTGGTTGCTGGGGTGAGGACAGTGACCACAAATATGGATGGGCGCGACGTACTCCCACGTTTGTCGCGCCCATTCGCTTTTTATTTTTGAGCCCTTCCGACACATACTTCCCGCAAATATAAGAACTGCAACTCTCGCTGATTCTGGTTGCGCATGTCATCAAAACTGCCATAGTCTCATTTACAGCTTACATATTCGTGGCTTTTTCCGGAGGCGCAAACTTGATGTCGCGCGTACGCGTGTGGACCAAAGCAAAGAGGCACCAATACGACATCCGCATTGGCATCGGCCTGCTGTCGCAAGCGGGCAAGCTGGTTCGCATGAGCCTCGGGAAAGAGGCACAGCGAATTGGGTTGATCTCGAATCGCAAAGTTTTTTCACTCTATGGCCCAACCGTCGAAGACAGTTTAAAGGCCGACGGCTTCGCGGTTGCACACTGGCTGATGGGCGACGGCGAACGTCATAAATCGCCGAAAACCTTCGCAAAGGCGCTCCTTTTTCTCTCCGAAACAAAACTCGAGCGCCTCGATGCTGTTGTTTCTCTTGGTGGCGGTGTGGTTGGCGATCTCGCTGGCTTTGCTGCCGCGACCTATCTCCGCGGGGTTCGCTTTATCCAGATACCGACAACGTTACTTGCTCAAGTGGATTCTTCTGTCGGCGGTAAAACTGGAGTTAATTTGCCCAACGGAAAAAATCTTGTGGGTAGTTTTCATCAACCGTCCACAGTGATCATAGACATTCAGACCTTAATTACACTCCCTTCGCGCGAGCTCGTCGCTGGCTGGTGTGAATGCGTGAAACAAGGCGCCGTCTGCGGAATCAAACTGCTAAACGACACAACAACATTTCTTAAGAATTCAAACCAAACCAAACTCGAGCCTTCCAGCCAACTTGAAAAACTGATCGCGTCGCATTGCGCATTCAAAGCATCCATAGTAGCCAGCGACGAACGCGAAGATCCTCAGCGCGCTGATCGTCGGTCGCGCAAAGTTCTAAACTTCGGGCACACCATTGCGCATGCAATCGAATCGGTAACAAACTACAAACGCTTTCGTCATGGTGAAGCAGTCGGCTACGGCATGCTGGTAGCAGCTGAGCTTTCGAAAAATCTAGGACTAGCTAATGAAACGGAGTTAGAATCACTGACAAAAGCAGTGCACCTGTGCGGGCTGCTGCCTTCGGTCAAAGGCTTAGATCAGCGGGATATCGTGACCGCCGTCGGACAGGACAAAAAAAAGAAACAAGGAACCGTTCAGTGGGTACTTCTTGAAGGAATCGGACGACCCAGAATTGTAGACGGGCAAAAGATTAGTCAGGACATTTTGCAAAAATCGGTTCGCAAAGTTTTCCAGAGCAGCAACGCTTGAGGATTGAATAAATGAAAATGCAGTCCAGACCATCTGAAAGGGGTGGGGCGCGCCTAAAGCTTTTGCTTGTCGTGGCCTGTCTCGCGGTAGTCGGTTATACGGGCTATCAATTCGTGCCGGTCTTTTATCAGGATTACCAGTTGAAGGATTTGATGCAGCACTACGTAGACACCGCTGTTGCTACCGGGAAACCAGCCGACTGGATCAAGGACCAACTGATTAAGAGTTCAGCGGATTACGGCATCCCACAGAACGCGGTGATTACGCCCTTCCAGGAAAACGAGAAAATGCAAGTAAGAGTTCAGTTCCCACAGCCAATTGAATTTCCCGGGTTCACCATCAATTACGATTTCGATTACACGGCCAAGAGCGCTGCTTTCCTCACGATCAAGTAAGCACCTCTGCGAATAGCAATCAGGCGCGTAAGATTTTCTCCGCGCCTTTTTTTTATCTCCTAATTTAGCGTTGGGTGTTTTCGAGAAACGCTTTGAGCTTTCGAGATCGAGATGGATGGCGAAGCTTACGCAGTGCCTTGGCTTCTATTTGCCGAATGCGTTCGCGGGTCACTGCAAAATGCTGTCCGACTTCTTCCAGCGTATGCTCCGATCCCGTGGTGCCCAACCCGAAACGCATTTTGATTACTTTTTCTTCGCGCGGCGTTAACGTTGCCAGCACTTCGTCCGTGATTTCACGCAGGTTTGAAGCAACTACCGCATCTGCAGGATTCAGGATCGACTTGTCTTCGATAAAATCGCCGAGGTGCGAATCCTCTTCCTCGCCGATCGGTGTTTCAAGCGATATAGGCTCCTGGGCAATTTTCAGCACCTTTCGCACTTTCGAAACCGGGATGTCCATCTTGCTGGCGATTTCCTCGCTAGTGGGTTCGCGACCAAGCTCCTGCACCAACGATCGCGAAGTTCTGATCAGTTTATTGATCGTTTCGATCATGTGGACCGGAATGCGAATGGTGCGCGCCTGGTCAGCAATGGCCCGGGTAATTGCCTGACGAATCCACCAGGTTGCATAGGTGGAAAACTTGTAACCGCGTCGCCATTCAAATTTGTCCACTGCTTTCATCAGGCCGATATTGCCTTCCTGAATCAGATCAAGAAACTGAAGCCCGCGGTTTGTGTACTTCTTGGCGATAGAAACAACCAACCTTAAATTTGCTTCAACTAATTCACGTTTTGCCTGGCCTGTCTGTTGTTCCCCGATAATTATCGCTTGCAGCGATCGCTTGATCTCGACGGGATTAACGTAATGATCGACTTCGATCTGCTGCAGCTGTTTTTTCCCTGCCGATATCCTGCGTTTGACTTCCTTTTGATCCTCGACCTTGATGCGTTTGCGGCTGAGTTTTTCACCCAGGCTCTCAATCTCGCGCTCCGCATCGCGAACCTCTTTTTGTACCGACCTGATCGAGTTGATCAACCGGAGGCGAGCACGTTCGGTGATGTTTAGACGGCCAATCTCCTGGGCGATTTCCAGCCGAGTGCGTGCCACTTTGCGACGAAGTCTAATTAACTTTTTGCTTTTCTTGCCCTGGATAGCCTTTTGCTCTTCTCGTAACTTGTCCCAGTCTTTGAGGCCCTGGTTAAAGAGCTTTTGAATATTCTCGATTCCTTCGATGGTCCAGGCTTTGTATTCTTCCGCTTTGTCTTTGTCTTCATCGACGGCGAACTCCGCCTGTTCGGCGAAAACGACAATCTCCCGAATGTTCGCGGTGTTCCGGGTTAGCTCGTCCCCAATTTTGAGGACTTCCTTAATGGCGATGGGTGAACGCGCAATGGCCTTCTGAGTTTTTAGCTGACCTCGCTCAATGCGTTTGGCGATTGCGACCTCGCCTTCACGCGTGAGTAACGGGACGACACCCATCTCGCGAAGGTAAAGACGAACTGGATCGTTTGTCTTCTCAAGCGTGCCGGCCGAGAGATCGAGTTCAGCATCCTCGTCGGACTCCTCCTCGTCGAGGGCCACGACCCTCGCCTGTTCAAGTAGTCGCTCGTCGGAATCGGCAACCGCAATGTTGGAGCCTTCCAGCTTTTGCAGCACGTCTTCAATGTCGTCGGGAGAGACAACATTGTCTGGGAGTTCGCGATTTAGATCGTCAAACGTGAGGTATTTTTTGTCGCCGCCCAACTCGAGCAGTCGCTCCATAACGTCGTCACGATCTTTTTCTTCGGTGCTCAAGTCTTACCAACTCCAACTCATTTGGATTACAGGACGCGTGGCTGTGAGAAAAAGCTACTCGCGCGGGCAAATCTATGGACTAATCAGAACAAACCTCAGGTCAGGAAAGCAACTCCACCAGCACTAGTTTCCGGTTTGCATCGCTTCGGCCCTGGGCAATAAAGCACTCCTGAGACGGCTCAATTCTAAGTGTTCAGTCGCTAACTTATCTCGACGTTCAAACTCCCCGTTGCGTTCCGCGGCCGCTATCTCGGAAGTCAGGTCGCCGATGCGACGATCAACTCTCATCAATCGCAATGCATCGAGACACCTCTCCGCCGCGCGCTGCCACACCTCAACCCGTTCACCCTCAGGCAATTGAATCTCCGCCATTAACAAACCCGGCAGCAACTCCGCAATAGGATCTCCTTCAATGGCCTGGTTTAGAAAATCAAAATCAATTTTCTGTCCGTCGTGGTCCGCCTCTATGAGCGCGCGATAAATTGGCGCCGTCGGTAGTCCCTCGTAATCTTCGGCCTCGATTTTTTCGAGCATAGCGTGACGCAGACTAGCGTCGACCAGCAACAATTCCAGCAGCTGTCTTTCCGCCACCGTCGGTTTCACAAACTTTCGTTGCGCGGAAGCGTTGAGCGCCTGACTAACACTCTTCCCGGTCGCCTGTCTCGTGGCTTGCCACAACTCGCGACGCAGCGACGCATCGGAAATTCGCAACGAGTCCATCGCGATGTCAAAATATTCGCGCTTCTGAATGCGACTGGGGACCGCGCGAATGTATGGCAAAACGTCATCAATCGCCGCTTCTTTCTCGGCCGGGTTGCTCAGCCTGCGTTCTCGCGTCGCCTGATCGATCACAAACTGAATGTGCGTCTGGGATTCGCCGCGCAGTCGTTGATATTCATTGAGGCCCGCTTTTCGGATGAACTCATCGGGATCAGAATTGTCGGGTAGCACCAAAACTTTTACTTCCAGGTCTTCAGCCAGCAGAATCTCGATCGCTTTTTTTGCGGCCTGCACGCCGGCATTATCGCCGTCGTAATTGATGACAACTTTGCGCGCAAAGCGACTAATCAATCTCGCTTGATCGGGAGTAAACGCCGTACCGAGACTAGCGGCAATATTCCGAACGCCAAATTGATAGGGAACAATTAGATCCAGAAACCCCTCAACCAGAATCACAAATCCGGCGCGCCGAATCTCATCGCGCGTCAAGTTGAGTCCAAAAAGATTTCGTCCCTTCACATAGGCAGCGGTTTCCGGCGAGTTGATGTATTTGGCATCTTCATCGCGCAGCGTACGGCCCCCAAACGCCATCGGCTTTCCCTGGATATCCATCACTGGAAAAATCAAGCGTCCACGAAACCGATCATACGAACCCCCTTCTTCTTTCTTTACTACCAACCCGCTGCGTTCAATCTGTTCCTGCGTCGCGCCTTTTTGACGAAGATGAATCGAAAGCGCCTCCCAACTGTCGGGCGCATAGCCAAGGCGAAATGTCTTGCGTGTCTCGTCAGTGATTTCACGGCGCTGCAAATAATCACGCGCGATACGTCCTTCGCTGCTCGTCTCGAGTTGCTGCTCCCACCATTCCAGCGCCCACTTATTTAGTTGCACTACCTCTTCTGCTTCGCTGCGTCTAGCCTCAAAGCGGCTGTCTTCGATCAACTTCGGCAGCGGCACGCCTGACTTTTCGGCAACTAACTTAATCGCCTCAGGAAACGGCACTCGCTCCATTTCCATCACGAAGTTGAAAACGGATCCACCTTTGTGACAACCGAAACAGTAGAAGATTTCTTTCGCCGGACTGACCGAGAATGAGGGGGTTTTTTCTTTGTGGAAAGGACAGCACGCCATCCAGTTCGCGCCCTTTTTTTTCAGCTGCACGTAGTCCTGCACGACACGCACGATGTCGGCCTGGCGCTTTAGATCGTCAATAAATGTTTGGGGGTAACGCATTGCTGGTGCTGCTTATTGCTTCAATTCTACAACTGTGGCGCCGTTTCCGCCTTGCTCCTGTGGGGCAGGTTTGAAGCGCTCAACGTGCGGATGATCCTGCAACAACTCCGCGATCGCTCGTCGCAGCGCGCCGGTTCCGTGACCGTGAACTATGCGCACCTGACTCAGACTTGCCAACGATGCCTCATCAAGAAATTTGTCGACCGCATCGGTTGCTTCACCGGTTGTTTGCCCAATCACGTTGATTTCGGAGCGGCCATTATCAGTGGTTGCGTTCAATTGCACGGCGGCCGCGTTTGCTTTTCGTAGCGCCGCAAACTTTTCCGCTTTGCCCTTCGCCGGTTCCGCTAACTCAACTCGTTCGAGATTCTCCAGCTTCTCCCTGAAGCGAAGAGATTTCACCCGAACTTCGGCTTCGTCACCCTTGAGACTGTCGACGATTCCGATCGAACCAAACGAGCGAAGTCTCACCTTGTCGCCAACGTTTATCTCTTGTTCCGCTCCCAACACGTATTCTTCGCGCTCGACCCGTTCCTCAAACGCTTTCTCTTTTTTCATCACTTCGCCATCACGCATAACGCGCACTCCGCGCCCACTGGTGCTGGTCGGGACCGAAGCCAGCAATTCCCTTTTCGCTCCCAAACTCGTGGCGCGTTGCGCTTCGCGTTTCAACTCGGCCACTCGTCGCTGTGCCTCGCGTTCGACCTTTAACCGTTCCGAGCGATCCTGAATGCTGGCAACCAGCTCGCGCGATCGCTTCTCCAGTTCGCTGACCGTTTTGTCGAGCTGTTTTTGAAACACAACTTGTCGTTCGCGTTCCTGCCGGTCGGCATTTTTCTCGAGCGACGCAAACTTCTCGGCAACCGCCGCTCGTTCTTCCTCAAGTGCGACGCGCAAGTTCGCAGCCCCTTCCGCCTCGCGCTTAATGCGCCGCAAATATTCGACACTCTGTCGCGACGAATCGTTAACTGACTCCAGGGCCAAATCAATGATCTTGCCGGGAATACCGAAGCGTCGCGCTATTTCCAAACCGGACGACGAGCCGGCGACGCCTACGACGAGACGGTAAGTTGGCCGCAAAGTCTTTTCGTCAAACTCCACGCTGGCATTGAGCACCCCAGCTTCGTTGGCGGCGTACATCTTTAGTCCGCTGTAGTGCGTCGTAGCCATAACTTGTGCACCACAAACTCTACGAAAATGATCAACCACCGCGACGCCCAGCGCTGAGCCTTCTTCCGGATCGGTTCCGGTGCCGACTTCATCCAGCAGCACCAGAGCCGGAGCCTGACAAATTTCGATCATCCGCGAAATGTTGGCGACGTGCGATGTGAACGTCGACAGGTTGGCAGCCAGCGATTGATGATCCCCGATGTCGGCAAGCACTGATGCATAAAACGGGAACCGGGCGGCGCGGGCCGGAACCGAAACGCCCGATAGCGCCGCTAGCGTTAACAAACCGGCGGTCTTAAGCACTACCGTTTTGCCGCCCGCGTTTGCCCCGGAGATCACCATCGTGTTGTCTTGGTTGTCGAGCGAAAACGAAACTGGCACGACTGCGCCACCTGCTGCCCGTAGATTTTCCTCGAGCAGCGGATGCCTCGCCTCGACTAGTTCAATAGCGTCTGAAGATCCAGACACTTCTGGAATGACGCAGTGGAATTTCTCGTGGAAGACTGATTTCGCGTTAACGAAATCCAACTCCGCAACCGCCTCTGCGGCCAACTCGATTGCGGGCAACTGTCCGCGCAGTTCCTCGGTCAAACCAAAAAGAATTTTGTAAATCTCGCGCAACTCCGCTTCATGCAACGCCTGCAGTTCGTTGTTCGCCTCAATCGTTTCGAGCGGTTCGACAAACGCCGTGGCGCCGGATGATGAATAGCCGTGGGCTACGCCATTCACACGCGCTCGATGATCCGACTTAACTGGAATAACAAAGCGTTCATTCCTAATCGTGACCAGCTCATCCTGAATTGCTTCGCCGGCTTTGCGCATCAAGCTTTCGAGGGTGCGCGTGATGCGCGAGCGGAGTAGCGTGATGTCGTGGCGTACGCGCGCGAGCTCTGGGCTGGCGCGATCATCAAGTTCGCCACTCGGTAGAATCTTGTTGGCGATGCGGGCGCTTAATCGACTTAACTCCACGGGCAAATTCCCAACCAGCTTCCACAACACTGGCATCGCGCCACGCTCTGCGAGAATTGAAGCACGCGCCGACATGCCCTGATCGCAGAGGGATTTGATCTCGAGCATGGCCGCCGGCTCAAACACCGCGCCTTCTACGCGTAGTAGTCCAAATTTTTCCGTTGGATCGCCGAGCGAGTTAAAGGTCCAGGCGCCGCCACGTTTCCGCAGGTGAACACATTCCGCCACCGCTGCCAGTCGTTCGCTCAGCTCGACCGCATCTGCCAGCGGCCGAAGGGCAGTTACACGCGCCTGCCCCATTGGCGTTTGCGCGCCGCGGCGAATGAGCGCTCTCAGATCGTCGTACTCAAGAATGGCGAAAGCCTGGTCGTGCATCTTAAGGCGTAACGCAAACTGTTAGTTTGCGGACGGATTGTCCCTTACTCAGCTGAGGGTGCTCAGTATTACGCAAACTGACAGCCTGCGTTACTACTCACAAACTCAATTGGTTTGAATGAACTCGATTCTAACACCGGGTCGGGATTTTCACATTTGGAGCGGTCGAACCTTTTAGAACCTGCGGCGCCGGCGTTCTCGACCTTGAATCGACGTGGGGAAAAGCGCTTGCAGATTGAGAACAGTAGTCGAAGAGTTTTCACGATGCAGCACGCCCAGAACCAACGCGGAAGCGGTTTCTGGTTGGGCAAGAGACTCTTGAGGTGTAGCGGGAATTGCTTCACCAACTTTGTCGACCGCCAGGGCAAGTTGTTCGTCGCCCTTGAGGGCCACGATTTGCCGGGTCGCGTGGTCGGACTTTTCCGCTTTACCGTTACCTCCCGACAACGCCACAAGATCCAACACAGTCAACATACGACCTTGAATGCTTACTACGCCCAGCACGGAATCTGGCGCCCCAGGCAACGGCGTTGGTTCCTGCCACGGCACGATCACAGCAATTTCATCCTGATAGACTCCAAACTCCGTTGCCCCAGCTTGTACGAGTTGCAAATGCCGGGGTGCGTCGTCTCTGTCGTGGTGCAGGCTGCCTGTCATTTTCTCGTCATCCAACCACTCGTTTATTAGTGGGTTCATTCTAACCAAACTGTGCGGTTGCTGGTAGACTACGAAACACATTTGCCAATAGACCAGCTTTTTAATGTCCCGCGAGTTGCTAAGGAGAAGCACGCTTTATGGATGAATTTGATCGCTACCGTGCCGAAATGAATGAGAAGCTGCTCGGTAGCAACCATCTTGGTATCAAGCGCTTTTTCGCCCTCGACACGCAGGCGTACGAGGATGGCGCGCTGGACAAACGCACTAAGGAACTACTCGGTTTGGTCGCCTCGATAGTGCTGCGTTGTGACGACTGCATCACCTACCACATCAAACAGAGCGTCACAGCCGGCGTTACGCGTCCTGAGTTCCTTGATGCATTTAACGTAGCTCTTGTGGTTGGAGGTTCAATAACGATTCCGCACCTGCGCCGGGCGATTGATCGCCTCGACCAGGCGCTAGCCGGGCAAACCGAGGAGACTACACCGCATCAACATTAAATGTGGCAAAGATCAAGAAGCTTACAGTTTCAGGCTTTAGCTTGTCGCACAAAACAGAGACAACCTGAAGGGTTGAACTCTGAACTTCTTGAATGCAATCCAGGCAGTCGCGGCTTCGTATTTAATTTGAAGAACAGAAATAGAATTAGGCGCACGAAAAAGGTCGTTGAGTTAGTTCTCCTCACGACCATTTTGTTCGTCGCCTATTCGGCCAGTTCTACGAGGGGATTAATTATGTCTGCTCAGCAAAAGCCACGCGTGCGTGCTCCCGAGTTAACCGGCGGCCGCGGTTGGCTCAACACCGACAAGCCACTGTCGTTGGCCGCGCTCAAAGGCAAAGTCGTGCTGCTCGATTTTTGGACTTACGGCTGCATTAACTGCATCCACATCATTCCCGATCTCAAACGGCTGGAACACAAGTACGCAAATCAACTGGTCGTCATCGGTGTGCATTCAGCGAAGTTTGAGAACGAGAGAGACACAGAAAATATTCGTCGCATTATCTTGCGTTACGAAATAGAACACCCGGTTTACAACGATGCTGAGTTCAAAGTTTGGCAAAGTTACGGCGTGCGCGCCTGGCCCACGCAAGTCGTCATCGACCCTGCCGGATACGTAATCGGCTCGGTCTCGGGCGAAGGAAATTACGATGCGATCGATCAAGTCATCGGCAAAGTTATTACTGACTTTCGCAAGCGTGGTGAATTGAACGAAGAGCCGATGAAGCTGACGCTCGAACGCGCCAAAGTCGGCGACTTGCCGCTGGCTTTTCCCGGAAAAGTGCTGGCCGATGCGAAGAATGATCGTTTGTTTATCGCGGACTCAAATCACAATCGTCTGGTTGAGACAAAGTTGGACGGCACCCTGGTTGAGACAGTCGGCAGCGGGGTCGGGGGAGCAACTGACGGTGGCTTTGATAAAGCGAGTTTCCATCGGCCACAAGGAATGGCCCTCGACGGCGACAGTCTTTACGTGGCGGACACGGAGAACCACCTGATTCGCCGAGTGGATTTGCAAACGAAGACCGTCGAGACTGTTGCCGGTACCGGTCAGCAAACGCACGATTACTTTCTACAAGGTCCCGCCCGCACGATCGCACTGAGTTCGCCGTGGGATCTGCAACTAGTGGGGAGACAGCTTTACATCACAATGGCGGGCACACATCAGATTTGGAGTCTCGATCTTGATAAGCGAGAAATTTCGACATATGCCGGTTCCGGTCGCGAAGAACGAAAGGATGGCCCGTTACTTGAAGCCGGTTTCGCTCAACCGTCAGGCATAACTTCTGACGGAAATAACCTCTACATTGCCGATAGCGAGTCGAACATTATCCGCGCTATTAATCTGGCTAAAGGTGAAGTTGAAACAATCGTCGGCGGCGATCTGTTTGAATTTGGCGACGTCGACGGCAGCGGAGACAACGTGCGCTTGCAACACCCGCTCGGAGTCTTTGCGTGGGGCGACAAAGTGCTGATCGCTGACACCTACAACCACAAACTGAAGGAGTTGGATCCGCACGAGCGTTCGGTTAAGAAATTTATTGGAAAAGGAAAACCAGGACAGACAGACGGTGAATCTCCTGCCTTCTACGAACCGGGAGGCTTGAGTGTCGCAAATGGAAAACTCTATGTCTCCGACACGAACAACCACGCTATTCGAGTCGTTGATTTGAAAACGAAACAAACGACAACGCTCAACATCAAGGGCCTGCAACCACCAGCTTCGGAACCGGACAATTCCGAAGTCGCGAGCGGCCCTAATGCGGATGAGATCAAATTGGCGCCACAGACTCTGCGCCTGGGCCATGGCGCTCTCGTGGTCAATGTTGATTTGCCTGCCGGATATCACCTCAACGAGGCGGCGCCGCAGCGTTATCGAGTTTCAGTTGAAGATGGAATAAGACAGGTTGGGTTGGAGTCGGAATCACACCTCGGCGTGATCGGTCACGAAACCGTCGTTAGTAAATCGCTTAAGAATCCGACGCTGCCATTGCGAATTCCGATGCGAGTGTTCGAAGCGGGCAAGGCAAACCTGCGCCTGCAGTTCACTATCTTTTACTGCCGTGAAGACAATACGGGAACTTGCCGCATCAAAACCCTGATCTGGCAAATCCCAACGGAAGTAGTCGGCGAACAAGCTACAGGCGCCAACGAGATAAAAATCGCAGCGAAAGTTCCGACAGACTGACTGGAACCGCCTCCCTACCATCCGCCAAAGCGAAACGCGCCTGCCAACTTACCGGGACCGCGGGCGTCCCCGCCCGCAATGAGCGCACAGCGCGAACAACGCTCTCCTTACCATCAGCTTTATAGAAACTAAACATATCCTGGTTTCTTTGACGTCGCGCCTGCGGCTCGTTGCGGGCGGGGACGGCCGCGATCCCAGTAAGTTGGCTTGTGCTTTGATTACCGGCTGGATGGTACGGAGGCGGCTGATTCAACCAAGGATAGGGCTACGTATCCACTGCCCTCAACTTGCCCCACCTCACCGTCGCGAGTACCATCATTCTTCCCCCTATCAAAAAGTAAGAGGAGTGAACGTTGTGGCCGATCAAACAGGAGCGAAAGCCGTGTCCGATAAACCATTTTTGACCGACATCAAAACTTTGCGGGAACGTGCGCGCAAGCACATCGAGCAGGGGGCAATTACCGAAGGCTACAGTGCCGATCGCGACACCGTGGTCAAGCTTCTGAATGAAGCACTGGCAACGGAAATCATTTGCGTATTGCGTTACAAGCGCCACTACTTCATGGCCAGCGGCATCAATGCCGAGAGCGTCGCGGCAGAATTCTTGCAGCATGCGAACGAAGAGCAGGGTCATGCTGATCTAATCGCCCAACGAATTGTGCAATTGGGTGGTGAACCAAATTTCAGTCCGGA
Organism: Pyrinomonadaceae bacterium; assembly: GCA_035472495.1. Taxonomy (GTDB): domain Bacteria; phylum Acidobacteriota; class Blastocatellia; order Pyrinomonadales; family Pyrinomonadaceae; genus PSRF01. The sequence goes on from DATIPD010000020.1 coordinate 322,825, forward strand.
AGGTTTGGCCACCAGAAGCCACGCCGAATACGTCGAGGGTGAAAACTTGATCGACATGATCAAGGAAGACCTGGTTGCTGAACGTATCGCCATCGACAGCTATCGCGAGATGATCACCTACGTCAATACTGACGATCCGACCACGCGGCGAATGCTCGAAGGTATTTTGGCGATGGAAGAAGAACACGCCGATGATCTGGTGAGCTTGTTGGAAACAATGGGAAGTTAGACCGACGGCTGACGACTCTCGAAGGCTGTGCTGTTGTCGTCGCGTTGCGATTTCAGTGTAGAATCTGCAGGTTCGTTCCAAACCGTGAAGAACCATTAAGCGTGATGCTTTCGGGAGCATCACGCTTGTTAGTGTAAAGAGTATTGATCAGCAAATCCTCCAACAAGAAAGAGGAAGACAATCGGCCATCGATGTGTCGCAACTGCGGCGCGATTGTCGGCGGAGGCCAACTGCAATGCGGCGTTTGTGGCACTGAAGTTTCGGGTTCGGGTGACTCCCGGCGCCGGACCGTGACGGCCGATCCGGAAACTCTCAGCTTCGCGCGGGCAGTTCTGAACCGGCCTTACAAGTTCACTCTGGTTCTTCTCTGCGCCAACGTTTTTTTCTTCACGCTCATGTGGCAAACCAGCGGCATGGGCTTCAGCTTGATGAACCCGTTGCCGGGCAACATCCTGGTCGCATTCGGCGCTAAATTAAATTTCTTAATCAATGACCAACACCAGTGGTGGCGTTTCGTTGCGCCCATGTTCCTGCACATCAATCTGGTGCATCTGCTGGTGAACATGTACAGCCTTTGGAACATTGGTCCCTATGTCGAGAAGCTTTATGGCTCGGCAAAATTCCTCGTCTTTTGGGTATTGACGGGAATTGCCGGCGTGGTCGCGAGCTACCTAACCGTGCGCCCGAGCCTCGGTACCAACGCTGTGGCGGGCTTCATCTTTAAGCAGTTTGATACACCCTCAGCCGGCGCTTCCGGCGCCATATTCGGACTCGTCGGCGTGCTTTTTGTTTTCGGCATAAAGTTTCGCAATGAGTTGCCGGAGGGTTTCAAGCGCGCGTTTGGAACTGGACTGCTCCCGGTAATCCTGATGAATCTTTTTCTGGGTTACATGTTGCGGGGCTTCATCGATAACGCGGCACACCTCGGTGGCTTTTTTGCCGGTGCACTGCTAGCGCTGGTAGTTGACTATCGCCGGCCCGGAGAGAATTCGAGCGTCGCCACTGTCTGGCGCGTTCTGCAAGCGGTGGCGATCGCGGTGGTCATTGTCTGTTTCGTAAAAGTCGGGCAACATCTGCGCGATCCGCTGCCCGTTTCTCTGGACCCTCAACAAACGCAAGCAGATCAAAATGCACCGCCCCAGAACCGCGCTTTCGTGCTGTATGCGGAGGCCCTGACTAAAGCCCAGGAGGCTTTTGTCGTCGCCACGATGGATAAGAACACTTCGAACATCGATGCGGCCGTAAAACAACTCGACGAGTCACCGCGTCTCAACCAACGCTCAGGCGAACTCAAGGACAAACTAAAGGCGCTGCTGCTGCGTGCTAAGGAACCACAGCCTGCTCCCTCGCCGGGTTCAGCGAGCGACAAAGTGAACCTCGCTCCGGCTCAGCAACAATTGTTCGCGGATTGGAGTGACTGGCAGAAAGAGTACAATCAATGGCTCAAAACCGACGCCAGAACCTTTAGCGGCATGAACGACCTGCAGACGGAGTCGCCTAAATAGGTATCCCGCCGCGCCGGGTCGCAGAAATTTCAACTACGGATTATTACTAAGTCAGCAAGACCGAGAGTTTGCCTGACTACACGACAGGAGAACGATTTAGAGATGGACATTAAGAAAGTTGGCGTATTGGGTTGTGGACTAATGGGCTCGGGCATCGCGCAAACAACCGCGAGTGCCGGGTTCGCGACAGTGGTCAAGGAAGTTTCTGACGAGTTCTGGCAGAAAGGGTTCGCCGGAATTGAAAAGTCGCTGGCAAAGTTCGCTGAGAAAGGCACTATAACCGCGGAACAGGAAAAGGAAACGCGTGGACGTCTAACCGGTACAACTTCATTTGACGACTTGGCTGACTGCGACATCATTATCGAAGCGATCATCGAGAACATCGAGGAGAAGCGAAAGACGTACGCCGAACTCGATCGCATCTGCAAGCCCGAAACAATCTTTGCCTCAAACACCTCGTCAATTTGCATCACCGAGATGATGACGGCGACTTCGCCCGAACGGCAGAAGCGTTTTGTCGGCCTCCACTTCTTTAATCCTGTGCCGATCATGAAACTGGTCGAGGTGGTGCGGACGATCCTGACCGACGAAGCGGTTTACGAGCAGGCTTTTGAGTTTGGCAAACGGCTGGGCAAAGTTCCGGTAAAAGCCAACGACACAACCGGCTTCATCGTTAACCGGCTGTTGGTCCCCTACATGCTTGACGCGGTGCGCGCGCTTGAAGAGGGTGTTGGTTCAATTGTCGACATCGACGCTTCGATGAAGCTGGGTCTGGGTTATCCGATGGGGCCGTTTACCTTGGGCGACTTTGTCGGACTCGACACGACTTACTACATCGCTGAAATCATGTTCAACGAATTTCGCGAGAAGCGATTTGCGCCGCCACCGCTGCTAAAGCGGATGGTCTTGGCTGGTCTCTACGGTCGCAAATCGGGACGTGGGTTTTATGACTACACCAAAGACCCCAGGAACCCGACACCGATGAAGTTGATCTAGGAAGTTCAAAGTTCCAAGTTTCAAGTTTGGTTCGAACTTGAAACTTGAAACTTGGAACTCAAAACAAAATCGTGCCTGCTGTCTTACAAGAACATCGCGATAAGACCTTAATCGTCCGCATCAACCGACCGGAAAAGTTCAACGCGCTCTCGCGAGAAATGATTCTTGCGCTCACTGAAATCTTCATTAGCCTTACAACTGAATCTGATCTGCGCGCCATCGTTCTTACCGGCACAGGCGACAAGGCATTCTGCGCCGGTACTGAGATCGCTGAATTGTCTGCCGCTGGAACCGACAGCGCCAAAGCTCGCGAACTCTCAGAACGTGGCCAGGCGCTGTGCAATCAGATTGAGCGTTGTGGCGTTCCGGTGATTGCCGCAATCAACGGCATTGCGGCTGGCGGCGGATGCGAGTTAGCGCTCGCTTGTCATTTGCGAATCGCGTCTGAGAACGCGCAGTTTAGCTTGCCGGAAACGAAGCTCGGCGTCATTCCAGCTTATGGCGGTACGCAAAGACTAGCTCGTGAAATTGGACACGGTCGGGCAAGCGACATTATGCTCTCAGGCCGGACGATCAACGCTACCGAAGCTCTGGAATTTGGTCTGGTGAACTACGTTGTCTCGCCCGCTGATTTATTGTTACATGCTCGGGCGCTTGCGCAAGAGATCGCTCAACTCGCGCCACTCGCAATTCGTGCCTGCCTCGAAGCGGTCACTCGCGGAACTGACCTACCCCTCGCCGAAGGTCTCGCCCTGGAAACCAAACTTTTCGCGTCGTTGTTTGCCACCGAAGACGTACGCGAAGGCACCAGTGCGTTTCTCGAAAAACGGAAGCCCGTCTTCAAGGGAAAATAACGAACCGCCAAGACGCTTCTCTTTGGAGTGCGGTGACCTGTCACCGCTTTGGTCGGGTGCGACCTGTCGCACCACCGTTTGCTTTATTCAATCGACCACTCGGGCGTCAAGCCGCCGCCTACCAAAGCGCCGCCGAGTCAGCGCACTTCAAAGAGTTGTGCTTAGTTGCCGCTCACAACTCGCTTCACCTATACTCGAAATGGCTCTGTGAACGCGCGAAAGGCACCGGAAACACTCTTGCAGCCAGTAATTCACGAAGGCAAGCTCAACGCTCAGGGATTTCGTTTCGCGATTGTCGCCAGTCGCTGGAATGATTTCATCAGCTCACGCCTGGTTGACGGCGCGCTCGACGCGCTCGAACGCCTCGGCGCTGACGAGAAACAAGTTGAAGTCTTTAGAGTTCCCGGCGCATTCGAACTTCCGCTGCTGGCTTTACGTTTGGCCGAGTCAGAAAAGTTTGACGCAGTCATCTGCCTTGGTACCATCATTCGCGGTCAGACTCCTCACTTCGAATACATTACAGGCGAAGTGACGCGCGGCATCGGTGAAGCAGGTTTGCAAACCGGCGTGCCGGTGGTTTATGGAGTTGTCACTGCAGACACAGTTGATCAGGCAATCGACCGTGCCGGCGTCAAGTTGGGGAACAAGGGGTTCGAAGCTGCCACCACAGCGGTGGAGTTGGCAAATTTATATAAGAAGACCGTGAACAGTGAAAGTAAAAAGTGAAAAGTCAGGAACCAAAGCGTTTGGCTTTTCACTATTCACCATTCACTATTTACTATTAACTGGTGTTTTATGGGTTCGCGACGTAAGGCGCGTGAATGCGCCTTGCAAATGCTCTTTGCGGCTGATTTCGCCGAAGCTGTCCCGGAAGAGGTTTTGAAAACCTACTGGGCGGAGCTGGGCGACACCGATGTCGAGGAAGCGGCGCGTGATTTCGCGACGCGACTCGCAGCGGGTACCCTCTCGCACCTCGAGACTCTCGACGAACGGATACGTTCGCGCGCTGAACACTGGCGTATCTCGCGCATGGCGATCGTCGATCGAAATATTCTCCGACTCGCCGTTTACGAATTTCTTTACGAGCCCACTCCTCGCACAGTCGCTATCAACGAAGCTCTCGAGATCGCCCGGCGCTTTTCAACTTACGAAGCCACCCAGTTCATCAACGGCATTCTTGACGCCATCAAGCGCGATCTCGACGAAGAACAACCGCGTCCAGAAACTGCGGAAGACTCAGAAGAAGCAGTCGAGGATGAGCCTGAGGAGTCGGAGGATGAAGAAAACTCAACTTCATCATCTGCCTGAGCAGTTGTAGATCAAAACGTATTCCTACCGATGCAAGAGCGGGGCAGGCCCGCCTTCCTGACCTTGAGAAGCCTAAACTCGCCGACCGCTTTTACCTTGAAAGCCATTCCCAGTTAGATCACTCACAAGTGCAGTAACCTTTCGGTCAGGAAGGTGGGCTTGCCCCGGCTCTGGCGCTCCACATTTCCTTTCTATTCACTATTCACGATTTACCATTTACTATTAATTCCGTGGACGCTAATCATTCCGAATTCCTGGTCGAAATCGAAGAGCTGGTCGAGCACATCTTTGCTGACCTCGATGAGTTGCGGGCCACGCGAACCGAAGGGCGGGCGCGCCGCGAGTTGATCGATCGGATTTTTCGGCGGGTCCATAGCGTAAAAGGTTCAGCCGCCTCATGTGGTCTTGCGGTCGTGAACCAAATCGCTCACGAGTTTGAAAATCTACTTTCCGAAGTGCGCGCCGGCAGAGTTGCGGTTGATGATGATCTGGTCGATACCTGCGAGCGCGCGACCGATGCCCTGTCAGAAAGTTTGACCCTCGCCGAGTCAGGCATAGTCGAACCGTCGCGACGTGAACTGTTTGATCGCTTGCAAGCGGCGGCAAACAAGCAAGCCGCTGTCAGCGACCTCACGGAAAGTGAACAGATCCTCAAAAATATTCCGTTTGAAATTTGGGAATCGTTGTCTGATTCTGAGAAACAGCGATTGATAACAATAGTCGCCGAAGGTAGTCCGTTGCTGGTGGCCACCGCCAGTTTTGCAATTGCAAGCTTCGACGCCGAGTTTTCTCGTTTGCAGGAAAAACTGCGTGAATTTGGCGAAGTGATTTCCACTTCTCCGACGGTCGATGAAAACCAGCCCGGGAAGATTAACTTCCGTGTTCTTTATGCAAGCGACAACAGTCCACAAGACATCGTTGCCGGCGTCGCCGATCTGTCAGAAGTCCAGGTTAGTGAGATCGTTGAGTCTGGCATTGAAACGAAGACGGCGGTCGCCGTGGAAGTTGCAGCACCTGCCCCGTCGGTAGCAACGATTTCGCTAACAAACTTTGTTCGTACTGACCTCGACAAGCTCGACAAACTGATCTCGTCTACCCACGAATTGCTGCGCACAACTTCAGCGGCGCTGGACCAGGCTATTGCCAAACAAGGAACCGGTTCGGTTGAAGAGCTGCAGAATCTAACCGGCAACATCCGCCGATCTTTCATGGGGCTTGAAGACGAACTGATCAATTTGCGCCTCGTCCCGCTTGGCCCAACCTTGCAGCGCGCGTTACGTGCCGGGCGCGCGGCGGCGCGTTTGTCGGGCAAGGAAATTGAGTTTGAGATTGCTGGAGCTGACATTCGCGTGGACAAGTTGCTCGTCGAAGCGATTGCGGATCCGCTGATTCACCTGGTGCGTAATGCAGTAGACCATGGCATTGAAACGGTTGAGGAACGAGCGCGCGCCGGAAAATCACAGCGCGGCACGGTCCGCATTGAGGCGCTCAACGAGGGCAGTCAATCGCGTTTGCGCGTGACGGACGACGGTCGGGGCGTTGACGCTGCTGCAGTTTCCGAGGCAGCGCAGCGCCTGGGAATTCCCACCGGCGAACTCCTGCAGTTAGATATGGAACGGAGTCTTCGTCTGATATTTCGTCCAGGATTTACGACGATGAAAGTGGCCTCGGAAACTTCGGGACGCGGCGTAGGTCTCGATATCGTGGAGACTTCAGTGGAGCAAGTTGGTGGTGAGCTGCGCGTTTCCACCGAGCCCGGCCAAAGGACAACTTTTGAAATCCGCTTGCCAGTGACGTTTGGGTTGGTCACGACCAACGTTGTGGTTTCTGACGGCTCGCGCTACTGCATTCCCGCCGCACAAACGTTAGGCATCGATAACATTGATTTAGTCGACGGGTCTTCAGGAGCTAATCAGCTGCGGCAGTTCTCGCTGCGCGATCTGCTCGGTCAAGCGGAAGACGAATCGGAAGAAACTGCGCGAGCCTTACAGCTGATCACGTGTCAGTACATGGATGAACGCTCTGTAGTTGGCCAGGAGAGAACGAAGATCGTCGGCATCGTTGTCGATCGCGTGGAAGGTCCACAGGAAGTTTTGGTGAGAACGCTGGGGCGTCACTCGGGCCGCTGGTATGGAATCGCGGGTGCGACTGAGTTGAACGATGGTACGGTTGCGCTGGTGCTGGATCTGCCGCGGTTGTTGAGTGGTGCGTGACCAGTCTCATTAGCACCGGGCTTTAGCCCGGTGGCTCGCAATGCAAGAAGTTCGGTAAACCGTCTTAACGGTTTATTTCCGGACGCCCTAGTTCTGCCAGGCATCAAGACTGAAGCCGTTCAAACGGGGTTAACATACATAACGAATCACAGAGGCGTCGAAGACGCCTATAGAGGGTAGCCAGAGGTGAAACCTCTGGATCAAGTGGCAGTTAATTCGATCACGCGCTGAAGGTGCGTGCAGACTCTGAGCGCATCTTCGA
>DATIPD010000021.1:0-112016 GCA_035472495.1 Pyrinomonadaceae bacterium
ATTAATCATCCTTCCAGACGTTTCACGTCTGGCTACCCTCTTTGCGCCGCTTCGCGGCTAAACAATTCACGAACCCATGCGGCTAAACAATTCACGAACCCATAAGGGTCTGATGCGTCAAGTATGTTAACGCCGTTTAAACGGTCTCTATTGTTTTTGCCCATTGTGATCACCGCGCTAAAGCGCCGGTGTGAATGAGGGGCACTCCTTGCTTCGCAACTGATAGCTCCAGTGGATTCCAACTCAAAAACTCAACCTTATCCCTGGCGCCTTTTCTGGTTGCTGCTGATCATGACTGTGCTCAGCATTGTCGCAACCATTCCCGCGGCGATCGCCCTGATTACGGTCATCCTGGCCAAAGTAGAAGTTCCCAAAGCTCCGCTGCCATTGTTGATTCTGGTTGGCGCAATCCAAAACCTGTCGCTGCTGGCCGTCATAATTGGGTTGGGCCTCAAGTTAAGCCGCAGTCTGGGATTGGGCGCTCCGTTGCTCGAATCCTTGACGAGAGGCGAACGCACAACCGGGACGAGGGGAAAACTTTTAACAGGATTACTTGCCGGCCTCGTCGTCGGAATAATTTTGGTGCTCTTGTTGTTTGCTTTAGTTTCACGCTTGCCAAATCTGCCGTTCGTATTAGCGGCACGTTTACCGTTTTGGAAGAGGTTCCTGTTTTGTTTTTATGGCGGTGTTTACGAAGAAGTTTTTACCAGACTCTTCTTGTTGACCCTCATTGCCTGGATTGCCAATCGGACCTGGCGCAAAGCCACCGGCGAACTCTCGAGTGCGGCGTTCTGGTTTGCAAACTTCTTGTCCGCGGTATTGTTTGGCCTCGGTCATTTGCCTGCAGCGTCTCTCTTTCTGCAGATCACGCCGTTGGTTGTTGTCGTGGCAATTATTCTCAACGGGATTGCCGGCATGACCTTTGGGTATCTGTATCGCCGAAACGGTCTGGAGTCAGCGATGGTGGCCCACTTCACGGCCGATTTCGTCATCTGGGTTCTGGGAGCATCCCTGCTAAGAGCCGGATAGAAGTGCAGCCGCGGATTTACGCGGATTTGCGCGGATCAGAGAACTAATACGAGAGCTGAGTTAGCCACTCCCTTTTGTACATCTCTGTTTGCTGATCCGCGTAAATCTGCGTTTATTCGCGGCTAAATCATTCCTTCCCAACCCGTATTTGAAGGCGACTGTATGTTAGACTAACCGGCGAAACTCGCATGAAATACTGCACCGTTTGCAAATCAAAATACGAAGACAGCGTTAGCTTTTGTCCCACCGATGGTGAAGTCCTCGAAGACGATCCCTCTTCAATTGTAGGGACGGTTCTGGATGGTCAGTACAACATCGAATCACTACTCGGCAAGGGTGGCATGGGCGCTGTTTACCTCGCTCGTCACATCCTGCTGGGCGATCGTGTAGCGATCAAAATTCTGCCGCCCGAAGTGCGCAACAACGCCGAATGGTTGCGCCGCTTTCGTCGCGAAGGACAGGCGGCTCGGCGTTTTCGCCATCCGAACGCCGTGACTGTTTACGATTTGCGGACGTCGGCCGACGGCACGATCTACATGGTGATGGAATACGTCGAAGGGCAGACGCTCGACGCCGAGTTGAAGAGTCGCGGCCGGTTCACTGCCGAGGAAGCCTTCGAAATTCTTGAACCGATCATGAGTGTCCTGAACACGGCGCACGCTATGGGAGTAGTGCACCGTGATCTGAAACCGGAAAACATCATGATCGGGAAAGCACAGACTGGCCAGGCCCCGGCCATCAAGCTACTTGATTTGGGTATCGCGAAGATGCGCGAGATTGCCGGCGGGGAAACAACGGGCACAACCGAACTGACGATGGCCGGTCAAGTACTCGGCACGCCTTACTACATGTCGCCGGAACAGTGGGGTGAAATCTCACGCGACGGCAATCCTGAGATCGATGGCCGCACGGATATTTACAGTCTTGGTCTGGTGACTTACCAGTTGATCAGCGGGCATCGTCCCTATTCGGCAACCACCCTCCATGAGTTGCGCCGCGAACATGTTTCAGTAATGCCGCCGCCGTTGTCGCAAACGATGCCGGACGTGCCACCGGCCTTCAGCGATGCGATCACGCGTTCGATTGCGAAGGATCGCAGCGATCGGCAGGCGACTGCCGGCGAACTCGCGGAAGAACTGCGCGCGGCTTTGGCGAATGCTCCCAAACTGCCCGACTCGGGCCGAACGCTGCCGGAGATGCCACATCCGGACAGTTCGTGGGCCCACACGAGCGGAACCCCAGGCGGACTCAGCACAAAATCAGATGTCAACGCCGAAACTATCTTGACGGTTGATTCGACACCAACCACGCCGCCGACTGTGCCGCGACCAGTCGCGCCTCCGGTCGTCTCCAGTGGTGCTGCCGCAGCGGGAGTTGGCGCAACTGGGCAAGGTGCGGCGGTTGCGCCCGAGTCGATCGTTACGGTGGTGCGACCGCAACCCGATCAGCCACCGGCGAAAAAATCAGGTAGCAAGTCGCTGGTTTTCATAGGCGCGACCGTTCTTATTTTGGTACTGGCGGTTGTGGGAGTCGGCGGTTTTTTTGCGGTTAACTGGATGCGAGGAACTGGCACGCCAGAGAACCCGGGCAATGGCCCATCTAAAAACCCAGCCATCCCCGTCCCGGTGGGCCGCTATTGGTTGGAAGCGGTCGCGAAAGAGAGCACCGCCATACCGCGGCGTATCGCAGGATCAGTGCCATTGAAGTCTGGCGAGAATTACAAGTTCCATTTCCAGTTTGACCAAAGTGGGTACGTCTATGTTTTGGGTCCCGGGAAACTGAATCAGCCGACGGCGTTCCTGACCAATCACCCGACCGAAGGTACCGGTTTGACTTCGAACCAGGCTACCAGGGATACCGACTTCAGCTTTCCGGCGAGCGACAAGTGGTTGGGTTTGGACTTAAACCCGGGCGCCGAAGATTTCACGATTATTTTTTCCACCGAGAGACTGGCAGCGCCCGCGTTTTTAGGCACAGAGGCAACGGGAGAGCCGCTTAACGAAACAGAACAGGCGGAGCTGAGGGACTTCCTGGCAAAATACAAGACCACTGACCCTGTGACAGAGATTGACGACAAAGACCCAAACAAGCCTTTTGTGAGGGTGAAGGTACCACCAGGTGGTGCAAATGGGGCGGGTTCGCCTGTGGTTTTCAACATCCGGATACAGCATAATTAAATCCCTCTTGCGGGTTGGGTTCGTATATATCCGGATGGTTGTGACAGTTTTGAAGGAGAGATTTGGATGCGAATTAAGACAGTAATTTTGAGTTTCGTAATTGCCTTGTCGGGCATTAGTTCGACGTTGATGGTTGCCGCTCAGGACGAAGATGTTAGAGGTTCGTTCCTGACTAGCCGGCCAAAGACGACTGGATCTGCAAGCGGCTCTGCCAAAACAGGACCTACGTCCAAACCTAGCCACCGCCGGCCCAAGCCAACCGCGCCGAATCCAAATGGACCGAAGGATGGGGGAGCGACGCTGCCACCAAACACAAACGTAGTGAACACCGCGCGAATGGGTTTGGGTTTGACGCTCTTCATGCGCGACTCCAACGGCCTTGCGGTACGCACCGATCCGGGTCGTGAGTTTCACAAAGGCGATCACGTTCGCTTCCTAATCGAAACCAGCGCTGACGGTTATCTTTATGTTTTCAATTCAACCGACAGTGGTCAGCCCGTTATGCTTTATCCCGATCCGGAATTGGATGAAGCGGGAAATTATTTTCAAGCTCACGTTCCGTTTGAAATTCCGTCACCAGCAGCTACTGAAGAAAGACTTCGCTGGTTGACCTTCGACGCTCAGCCCGGAGCCGAACACATCTTTTTCGTTTTCACTCGCGAACCGCTGAACGGTGTGCCGATCGAAGACGACCTCATTACTCTTTGCCGGGAGAAGGAATCGGCGTGCCCGTGGCGTCCCAGTACGGAGGCGTGGGCGGCGATTCAAGGTGAACTAAACGAGCCAGTGAAAGTTGCGAAGGTTAAGGGAGTGGGCCGCGTGAAGACCGAAGCCGAGCAGCGAGCGACGACGCGCGGGATTGGTTTGAACCGGACTGATCCGGAACCGTCGCTGATAATGCTTTCCAGCTCGACCACCAAAAACATCCTGGTCGTTTCCCTTGACCTCATTCACGTGTCGCCCTCGGCGGCCGATTCGGGTGAAGAACAGTAGTAATTGAACAGGGAGTCGTTATCGTGAATGTTACGGCGAGGAAACTCACTGCGCTGGTTGTTTTAGCCAGTCTGTCGCTTGTATTAGCTGGAACTGCATTTCCAAAAAGTAACTCAACTCTGCCGGCCGCGACCGTCCCTCAAGGCGATCAGGCCGGTACTGCTTTGCAGGAAGGACGCAGACTTCTTAAACGGGGCCGGGCTGATCAGGCACTGGGCCGGTTGCAAACCGCGCTAAAGCTCTACTCGACTACCAACAATAAAAAAGGGATCGCCGCTGCTCACAATGAACTCGGCGATCTTTACCTGCGGCAAGGGCAGAACAAGACGGCCCTCGATCATTATCAACAAGCTTACAACGCGTTAACGGGAGTGCTGGTGCAAGAGGAGAGGACCACTGCCGCAGCAGGCACCGCAGCGCGCATGGTTCCGAGCAACAGAGCCGGCGAGGCGGTAGACACGGCTGCGAGCGCCAGCGACACCGGATTCAACTCCAAACTACTGCTCGCAAAGATCGGCGACACGAATTATCAGCTCGGCGACTATGGCTCGGCCACTTCTTCGTATTCGTTAATGAGTCCGAAAAAACCGGAGAGTGTTGCCAAAAAAGCGGGCGGGATTTTCGCGAAGATGGCGCCCTCGGTGGTGCTTGGCAATGCCACGGACAGCGCCACGATCGGATCTGCCGCCGGCGCCGTTGGCGGTGCGCTCGTTGCGAAGAATGAACTGGAGCAGTATCGGACGGCGATTGTCTACATGACGTATGAAGTGGGCATGGGTCGTATCGCGTTTGCCGAAAACGATCTGGAAGCGGCGCGTATTCACTTTCAAAACGCTGCTGATGCTGGAAAAAGCGCGCTCCCAATGATCGCCAATCTGGGACAAACTCGTCGCTTTCGTACCGTTGCGCGCACCAGCCTTGGCGATGTCGCGCTGCGTCAACTCAATTACAAGGATGCTTTCAAGTTTTTCGACCTGGCGGCCAAAGGCGCCAAAGATGACAAGCGATTGGACTTGATGTGGCCCGCCCAGTTGGGCATGGGGCGCAGCTTGTGGGAACAGGCAGCGGCCGAAAAGGATTCCAAGAAGGCGACCAAGTTAAGAGAAACGGCTCTGGTCAACTTTCAGGACTCGATCGCAACCGTAGAGACGTTGCGCGCCGGTAGTTTGCGAGCGGACGAATCGCGCACAATTTTTCTTAGTACCACCAAAGACGTCTTTGATACAGCAGCCAGTGCCTTTGCCGAAATGGCTCTCCTGACCGCCGCTCCAGCAGGGACTTCCAGCGCGGAAGCATTGAACGGAAAAGCGCTCGAGTATGCGGCGCAAGCTTTCAAGATAACCGAGCAGTCGCGCGCGCGCTCGTTGCTCGACCTGCTGAGCGAGACGAATGCATCAGTTACTCAAGGCGTCCCGCCCGAGTTGCTCAAACGCAAGCAGGACAACCTCGATCAGCAACAGGACATTGCCGAAGAGCTAACCGGAATTAGTTTGGCGGCTGATAGCGGAGAAAAGAAACCTTCTGATCTCGAGAGCAAACTCGAAACACTCCAGACGGAATTTGAGAGCATCGAGAATCAAATCAGAACTGCCAGTCCACGTTATGCGAGTTTAACTGCCGGAAATCCGCTGACACTGGCCGACGTTCAGAACACTGTGCTCGACGATCAAACGGTGCTGCTCGAATACAGTTTGGGTACGGACGCTTCGTACCTTTGGGCGATAAGTAAAACCGGAGCCGCACTCTACAAACTGCCGGCCCGGTCTGAGCTCGACAAATTAGCGATGGGTTTGCGCGCGCAGTTAATTCCTTCCAAATTACAACGCCGTATCGCCGGCATTGACGTGATGACAGATCCATCGCGTGGGCTGGGAATCAGTGCGACGCCTTTTGCCGAAGAAGCGGCCAACTTCGTCCCCGCGTCAAACGCTTTATTCAGGGCGGCTGTTGAACCGGCGAACTCGATGCTCGGTGAAAAGAGAGTGCTGATAGTTGCTGACGGCGCCTTGAATTACGTTCCCTTCGAAGCGTTGGTGAAGTCGGCCGACGCCGGTGATTATTCGTCGCTGCCTTACCTGATCAAGTCGAATGAAATCGTTTATGCACCTTCGGCTTCAGTCATCGCCGCCATCAGGCAACAGAGCGCCGGCCAAACCGGTAGTGGCGTTCTAATCGTGGCCGATCCGGTTTTCAATTCGAATGACGCGCGCGCTAAAGGTGGGAAGGCAACCAGCACCCTGGCGGACACGCGTGGCCTGGGTATTCAAAGCGCCATGGCAGATGTCGCCGGTCAAGAGGCGGCGAATGTCGACGTTTCCAAGATGCAGGGGTTGCCCTTTGCACGCCTGATCGGAACGCGAACCGAGGCGGAGCAAATCGTCAAACTCGCGAAGGCTTCCGGAACCCAGGCAGACCTCTGGCTCGATCTTGACGCCAGCGAAGACAACGTCGACGCCCGCGACATAAGTAAGTATCGCGTGGTGCACATTGCTACGCACGGGTTGCTGAACGCTGAGCGGCCGCAGTTCACCGGCGTCGTGTTATCACTGATTGGCAACAAGAGTGAAGACGGGTTTCTGCGAACCGACGAAGTTTTCAATCTGCATCTAGGCGCGCCGCTGGTGATGCTTTCGGCGTGTGAAACCGGTCTCGGAAAAGAAAAGCGCGGCGAGGGCGTCATGGGACTCACCCGGGCGTTCATGTATGCAGGCGCACCCACAGTCGGGGTCAGTCTCTGGTCAGTTGCTGACAAATCAACTGCAGATCTAATGACGGACTTTTACAAACGTTTCCTGGGAACCGCGACCGTCAAAGGAGTGGCTCCGTCAACCGCAATGCGCGATGCTCAGCTTTCCCTGATTACTGGCAAGAAGTACAGCGCTCCATTTTACTGGGCGCCGTTCGTACTTGTCGGCGACTGGCGTTAGTCGTACACCAGTTCGGTTGTCGAAGCCTTTTCATAACCCGATATCGGGTAGTCTCCCTTTCAAATCGTCGTCTCAAAACACAATAGTTTGCCGAAACTTTGTGTTGCCGGTTCGTGGCATAAGGGTTGTTGAACCCTTGCGCACAGATCGCTCGACCGCCAACACTCCCGGGCTCGGGCTGTTGCAAACTGAAAGGAAAAACCTATGAGTACCAGGAAACAAAAACTCTTTGCGCGCCTGGCGTTGTTAGTCTTGGCTGCGGTAGTGGCCTTGCCGCTGGCGGCTTACGCGCAAGACAACGGAAGAGCCCGCGATGGGGAGAACGACCGAAACGGGGCGCAGCGGCGCCGCGACCGCAACCAGGACAATGATGACTGGCGGCGCCGGGAAGAAGAACGTCGACAGCAGGCTGAGGCGCAGCGGCAGCAGAATCAAAACGGCAACAACGACTGGCGCCGTCGGCAACAAAACAACAATGACGACTGGCGACGTCGGCAGGAAGAGCAACGACGTCAGGAAGAGTGGCGACGTCAGCAGCAAAGCCGCAACGACGATTCGCGACGACGGGAAGAGGAACGACGACGTCAGGAAGAATGGCGGCGTCAACAGGAAAGAAATCGTAACGACGAATGGCGACGCCGCAACGGCGGTTACGGAAATGGTGGCTACGGAAATGGTGGTTATGGCAACGGCGGCTACGGAAACGGTGGTTATGGCGGTTACGGTGGCTACAGCAACAACCAGGGTCGTCAGACCGCTCTAAATGCTGGTTACAACGACGGCGTCCGCGAAGGCCGCAAGGACCGGAGGAACGGCGATCGCTTTGATTATCGCGACGAAGGCGATTATCGAGACGCCTCGGACGACTACAATTCGCGCTACGGAAATCGCGAGCTCTATCGACAGTATTATCGACAGGGTTTCGCAAACGGTTATCGCGACGGCTACAACGGTTACTGAGCTGCCGAGTATCAGCAAGCAAGCGGGAGGGAAAGTTTGATAACTTCCCCTCCCGTTTTGTTGTTTCGGCAACTGCTAAAGGTGCTGGCGTAGCTTGGCTGGGTCTACGATGTCGCTCGTCGCAGTCCGCTCGCTTACCGCTTCCGATTTGATTCTGCTACTATCAAATTGAACTTTGGAATGTCTCGATATGATTAACTTGGAATGGAAAACCACTTCTTGAAACTAACTGGCAAAGAATCGCTTGACGGGCTGGTTGAAAAGTCTAAGGAACAGCCTGTAGTCATCTTCAAGCACAGTTTGACTTGCTCGATTAGCGCTTCGGTCTACGAAGAGATGGCGGCGTTCGACGGCGAAGTTGCGCTGATTGAAGTGCAGAAAAGCCGCGAGCTCTCAGAGGAGATAGCGAGTCGACTGGGCGTGGTGCACGAGTCGCCACAGGTCATTGTGCTGCGAAACGGTCAGGTTGTTTGGAATGCTTCGCACTTCAACATTACGGCGGGCGCGGTCGAAAACGCGGTAGTGCAAGCAGCAGGCTGAGCAGTGGGCAGTTAACAAGCGCCAGGAAACAAAGCACTAAGTACAAAAGTACAAAGCATAAAGGGAATGGAAGCGACTGAGAGACGAGGCCCCGCGATTGAGCCGCGTGAGATCAAACAGGAAGGGGACGCAGGACTGAGTATCACCTGGGCTGATGAAACGGTTTGTCGCTACTCAGCAGCGGAACTCCGCCGAGCGTGCCCGTGCGCGCAGTGTGTAAATGAGTGGACCGGTCAACGGGTATTGCAGCCGGAGAAAATTTCTGACGAGTTAACAATCGCCGATCTCAGTATCGTAGGACGTTACGCCTTGAATTTTCGCTGGAGTGATGGCCACGACACTGGTATCTATAGCTTTCAGTATTTGCGCGAGTTGGGCGAGAGGTAACATGAACGAACAAGATTTCTTCAACGAAAAGCAGGAACTCAAAAAGGCTACTTTCAACTGTCCCCATTGCCGCCAGTCGGATCAATACGACGTGCGTTGGTTGCGACGAACCAGGAAACCGGCACCGCCGCGCGGCGCCAACGAACAGGATCGCATGCGCTACCAAAAGTCTCGCGATTACATGGTGCGAGTTGACGATATGCTAGCTTGCAAGAGTTGCCGCCGCCGGTTTGATATTCCTTCATCACAGTCAGTAGTTTTCATCTAACCCGAAACGAATCTCTCGCAATTAGACCGTCGCAAAAATCTTTCAGTTGAAAGAACCGATCGAATTCTCGACGGTTGATCGTTCGTCGTGACAAACGCACGCGTCTTTGCGAGCGTGTATTTGCAGGAGCTTATGCGATATCGTCCCGTGCTGACCCTGGTTTTCGGGACGGCCTGCACTTTGCAGCAGGCTCAAGGTTCACAAAGGGGAGGCAGTTCTAAAACATGATTGAAACTTCTGAATTCGCTGGGGCCAGCAAAATAAACAACTCTTTTCTTTCGCCGCTGGAACGCTGGCTCGCGCCGCGCGTTATTCCTCGGATTCCATCGTGGCTGCAGACGCAGCACCTGACAATGGCGACCTTAATCTGGTCGTTATCGATTCTGTTTTTCAGCTACATGGCCGGGAAGAACATGCGCTGGTTGTGGCTGGTGTCGTTGATGATCGCGCTGCAGTGGGTCACCGATCACTACGACGGCAAGGTAGGGAAGTTTCGTAACACGGGGCTGGTGAGATGGGGCTACTACATGGATCACCTGCTCGACTATTTTTTTCTCTGTTCTGTCATCATTGGTTATTCATTCATCCTCCCCGAGCGCGCGAGCTTCCAGTTGATGTTGACGCTGGCGCTGTTTGCCGCTTACGACTTCAGCACCTTCCTCGCGTTTGCGGCCCTGGAGAAGTTGAAGATTAGCTACCTCAAGTTTGGCCCGACCGAGTTTCGCGTCGCGCTAATAATCATTAACGGACTGCTGATAACGTTTGGCACCAAACAGATGATTGGTGGTTTGAAATGGGTTAACGCCGGCGCCGTGGTTGGTCTGGTTTTCCTAATCTACGGAACCCAGAAGAAAATCTGGCAACTGGATATGAAAGACCGGCAAACCGCCCCACAACCAATGACCGCGGTAGTGTTGGAAAAACCATACGTAGCGGCCAAAGAGTGTACGTATTAGTAACGCTGGCCAACCTTCCCGGCGGCAAACTGCATCTGAATGACCGAGTTCCTTACGTAATATTCTGCACACCCTAACAAGAACGCTTGCTCCCCAGACTGTCTGGCGTGTCGTTTGCTGATAGACAGCGGACGCAAGAAGCCCTGGCAAAATCGTTCTGAGGTTGCAGTAAAGAATTAGGGAACTCTGGCGAGGGAAAAACGTTAGATCGAGCATACACATTCCGTGTTTGCATCAGAAAAGTTGGTCAATATGTCTGAAAAGAAAGCTATCAAAGTAATCAAGAAAAACGAGCGCGTGCGCAAGCAAAAGCCCGCTCCTAAGGGAAATACCACCGCGCAAACGGCGCGCGAAATGGTTCAAACCGTAACCAATTGGGTTAATGAACTCCAGCAAAAGCGCCGCACCGAAACCGCCAACGCCATCAAGCTCATGATGCCGGAGAATCCGCGCACGAGCGAAGCCTAAAGACAGCAGACAGTAAGCCGTAAGTTAACAGTAGTTAGTTTGACTACTGAATGCTGACTACTGTTTACTGTCTGCTGATCATGACAACTCCGCAGTCCAAAGCAAACGCCGAAGTTTCACTTGCCTTCATTGCGACGGCGCGCGAATTAATCACCCAGGAATACTTGCCGAAGATTGAGCGCTGTTTAGAGCGGCTCAGCGACGAGCAGGTCTGGTGGCGGCCGAATTCAGACTCGAACAGCATTGGAAATTTGCTGCTGCACATTTGCGGCAACGCGCGCCAGTGGATTGTCTGTGGCCTGGGAGAAGCCCCGGATAAACGACAACGCCAGTCCGAATTTGATGAACGAGGACCAATTCCCCGAGTTGAACTCCTGGACAAGCTAAGCACGACCATCGCTGAAGTAGATCAAACAATCGCGAACGTCAGTGCGAACGAGTTACTGACTGAATATTCGATTCAGGGGGCGAAGGCGACTGGTCTGGCTGCGATCTTTCACGTGACTGAACACATCTCGATGCACACCGGGCAAATCATCACGTTGACGAAGATGCTCGCGAACGTCGATTTAGTGTTCTACGATTTTTCCACCGGCAAGCCGGTGCACACGTGGCATGTTCCCAAATCTTGACGCGCGAACCTTGAGGAATATCCGGTCTTCCAAAAGCTGTAGTTTCATGCTTAATATAGTGTTTGTTATTGCGCAAATGAATTTAGAGACAGGCATGGATGTCTGTCTTACGCGATCAAGGAGAACAAGCTGAAATGACGTACGTCGTTGCTGAACCCTGCGTGAACTGTCGTTACACCGACTGTGCCCTTGTTTGTCCCGTTGAAGCGTTCCATCTCGACGACGACATGTTGCATATCAACCCGGAGACGTGCATTGACTGTGATGCGTGCGTTCCCGAGTGTCCGGTTGAAGCGGTGTTCGCGGAAGCAAATGTGCCGGCGGAGTGGGCGCACTTCACGCAGATGAACGCGGAGAAATCTCAGAGCGGGTTGCCGACGATCACCGCGCGTTTGGATCCCCTTTGCGAAGTGGTGTCGCACTAGTTAATGAAGAAAAGCACCAAGCGCCTGCTGGGCGGGCTGGCATTCGCGGCGGGCGCAGTGGGTGCTGCGACCACCTTCGTAAAGAAAAAAGGAAACTCAATGAAGCCAGGTCGAGCGAAAGAAGCTTCCGGCAACGTTTGGGCGCGACCGGGAATGGAAGTCACATTTCGTGCGGAACTAATGCCAGGCCGCGATCGCGAACAACGAACTGCTCGAGTCAAACAGGTTCTTCCGAGTGGTCGCGTATTGCTTTTCGAGATTGAAGGCGAACACGCCGAAAAAGAATTCGATCCGCAAAGATAGTCCAACGTCCAACGTCCAGCGTCCGCCCCATCCAGTTTAGAGCTCAATCTTCATCTTGCTAGCGAGCAATGCCAAGCAACCTTAGGTTTGAACTCTAAACTGGATGGGGCGGACGTTGGACTTTGGACCTTGGACGTTGGACCTTATATCAGAAGTTGTAACACCTGCCGGATTCCATCACCCCTAAATTCGGAAGCTTCAGGGCTTTCAATTCGTCGATCACCAATTCACGGTAGGCGGGCTTAATGTGCACGGCAAGTATGTCGAGGCCGTTGTGATTCAGTTTGCTTAGATCTCGTTGCAGTGAGGCAGGGGTGTAGTGGCGGGAGACTTCTGCAAGTTTCGCCATTGAGTTGGGGAAGGAAGCTTCAATCAAGAGCGCCTGCAGCTTCGGCGCTTGATTAATCACGTTCCAAAACTCATCGGTTTCGCATGTGTCTGAACTGAAGGCAACCGTGCTCTTGCCGTCTGAGACCAGCAGGCCGACAGTGGGCACGATGTGGTTAACGGGAATAGCAGTGACGCTGAGGTGGGCCACCCGAAAAGCTTTGCCAGTTGGGATCGGCACGTACTGAAGCACCGGGCCATATTCGTTTTTTAGTTCTGAGAAACGCGGATAGACGTTCCAGTTGAAGATGTCTCGCTCCAGGAGTCCAATCACTTCCTCCGTGGCATAGACCCGCACCGGGCTTTCCAGTGTTTCAAAAAGATCGTCTATGAAAATCGGCAAACTGGCGATGTGGTCCATGTGCGGATGCGTGACAATGATGTCGCGCACGTTGGCGCGCTGTTCTGGCGACAACGCCAGAGCGATGCTGCCCGCGTCGATGGCCACACACTCGTCGACAAGGAAACAGGTCAGACGCTGTTCAGAAGTTGCATGACCCTGACTATCGAAGGTGCTTGGTAGGAGTTGAACTTTCATCAGTTCGAGGAAGAGACCACCTTAGCGATGCCTCGCCAGTATAAGTCAATCACCAAAAATTGGACGAACTTTTGTTATTTAGCGCGTAGTCGGGCCAAGAGATCGACCAGAGACTGCCGATAGGCTGCGTCGCGTTCCAGCGCGTTTGCCGCCGAAATCCCCCGAGATACCCGGCTGCGATGGAAAGCAAGCTCACTAGCAGCCTGATTAAACTGCCGGGCTGTTCGCCATTGGCCCACGCCGCCGCGCGAGAGGGCGTCAAAGGATGTTCCCATGCGCCCGGTGACACTGCAAAGGCGATTGAACTCCTGTTGCGTAAGCAGCCCACCCTTGAAGTCGGGACCAAGAAATTCACGAACGATCTGGCCTTCACGACGCAGACCCAGAATGATCACGACCAGCATGATAAAGAAAGCGGGAATCATGATGAGGATATAAGTTAAGAAAAATGCGAGTCCGCCAAAAAGCACGCCCGAACCGTTCCAGATGCTGTGCATTGACATCGCTGCCATCAATCCCAGTGGCGGCGCGATCCACTTCACGGCACTATTGCGAGTTTGGCGGGCCAGACCCAAACCAATTCCAGTGAAACTGGTAAACATGGGATGAGAAAACGGCGCCATGAAACCGCGCAGAATAATCGTGAACGTTAGACCGCCGGTTCCACCTTCGAGCACAGCGCGACCGTAGTACTGAATGTTCTCGGTCATCGCAAAGCCAAGACCAACCATGGCGGCATAAACGATGCCGTCGATCACGCCGTCGAATTCGTCTTTCTTCGCGAAGAAAAATATGAAAAGGATCAGTGCTTTGGCGCTCTCCTCGACGATTGGAGCAGAGATAACTGCCCCAAAAGTATGCCCGGCCTTGACACTGTTGGTCATCATCGTCACTGCCATGCCGCTGGCGGTGTTCAGCAGGAACGCAAAAAATACGGCGACCAGGGCTCCCCAGAGAAACGCCGTGGCCAACATCCAGAACGGCTCAGCTTCGTAACGATCAATCCAGATAACAAGCGTCAGGTAAATCGGCACAGGCAGGACCGCTGAGACCATGCCAATCAACAGCGCGACCGGGCCGGTCTCAACGCCAATTAGCACGAGCACAATCAGTCCCAAGAGAAGGGCAATAAGGATCGCGATAACAGCGCCAATGATTTTGATTGCGTTCTGCGAACCCGAGGGTTTGATGGCCGCAGGTCGTGCAAAAGCGTTCAGATTTTGCGGAGCGTTCATCATTTTTTGAAAGGGTAAGACAATTTATTTTCGCAGGAGTATATACAGAGAACGTTGCCAGAGCGAGTTTTTTGGATCGACGTTTCTAACGGGCGCAGGTTTGGGCCCTGCCGCCGTCAATAGAATATGTCGCTCCCGTAATCCAACCGGCCCGCTCAGACGCGAGGAAGTAAATCAGCTCAGCGACTTCGCGGGCCTGGCCTACTCGTCCAATCGGATGAGTAGTTTTTGAATGTTCTAAGAATGCATCGTAGGCTTCGTCAGACATGCCGCCGCGCTTGTGAATTTCCGTGACTACCACGCCCGGATTCACGGCGTTGATACGAACTCCCTTAGCTGCCAGCTCGAGAGCGGCACAACGTGTTAACTGATCAAGGGCCGCCTTTGAGACACAGTAGGCCAGCACGCCGGGAAACGCTCGCAATCCGGTCACACTCGAAACGTTCACGACGCAACCGCGTCGTTCGATCAGGGCGGGCACTGCTTGCTGCATGAGTGCGAACGGAGCGCGCAAGTTTATCTCCATCATCTTGTCCCACGCGTCGAGTGTCGTGTTCTCAACAGTACCGCTGGAAATGTGACCGGCAGCGTTGACCAGCACATCGAGCCCGCTGAAACGTTTTAGAGTTTTGGCGACCACGCCTTCGGCTTCCTGGTCGCGAGCAAGATCCGACTCGATTGCCAAAAACTCCGAGCCAGTATCCACAACTTGTTTTTGCAAGTCAGCGAGTGCTGATTCATTTCTTCCAACCGCAGCGATCCGAGCGCCGGCCGCGGCAAAACGTAGTGCGGTTGCTTTGCCAATTCCTGATGTTGCGCCGGTAATCAGCGCAGTTTTATTCACAAACTCTTTGTCCATGGTTAGTTTTCCTGAAATGTAAACGATTTAGAAGCTCGAAGGCTCTGTCTCAAGGTCACCATATATTGACAGCAGAATAGCAAAAAGCCGACTATGGAGCGTCGCTTAAGATTCGTTCCGGCCTCTTTTACCCGGCGCTGCGGGCCGGGCCGAAGGGAACTGCCGGGCCAACCAATTCAGGGCAAAGCATTGGGCAACAACTCTGCGGACGATTTTTTTCCAAGAGCCGCGCGTTCACAGGCACGTTATGCGGGCGAGACGGCTCGCCGGCGCGCGCCCCGAGCACGCATGCCTTCCAGTGCGGGTTATCTTCTGGCCGCTTTTGTCGCCGCGGTCGCGTTGTTCTTCGGTCTCTGGTTGACCTTAGTTGGTGGTGGCGAAGAGGCGCCGTGGATTCCGGCCGGCCTTGCTGCCAGCGTGGTTTTGCTGGTCGCCCTGTCAGCGCGCGAAGTGGTGATGCGACGGGCCTGGACGCGTTACCTGTTGGACCAGGGAAATGAGCCGGCGACCCGCACCAACGATGGCAAACGCACGGCAGCAAAAACCTACTCCAGTTCACTAATCGCCGCGGCGTGGCGAAATATTCAGAAACAATCAGGCGAGACCGAAGTAGCGAACAACCCTGAAGCGCACTTTGAGGTTTTCCATCTTTGTCAGGATTACCTCGCCACAACGGAGCAAGCGCTAAAATCGAACAGTCTTTCAGCGGAAAAGAGAAATTCGATTAGGGCCCGAGAGGATAATGTCGTCAGGCTTCAGAAGCATCACCTCTTGACCTGGGCGCGCGACACTTCTCGCGCGCTGACTCACGAAGCGCAACAACGCGCGCGCCTGTCGGAAAGAGTTGAAGCCGGCAATCGGGCTCTTCACTGTCTCGAAACTGCGCTGCAGTTTTATCCGAATGAAACTGAACTTCAGGAATCGAGTGTCGCGATTCACGAATTTATCTCTTCGGTCAAAGTTGCCCACTGGGTAGAACTAGCTGAGCGTGCCGCGTTCAAGGGCCACTACCGGCGCGCCATCGATCGCTACAAGGACGCTTTGTTCTACCTCGATCGCGGCGCGATGAAAGAAGAGTTAAAGGCGGCAAGCGCCGGACGAATTGAACGGGAAATTGAGTTGCTGCAGGACCGCGTGCGTTCACAGAGAAAGGGCCAGAGTGATGGCAGCAGCAACCAGCGAAGAGATGATCAAGGAGACGTATTGGGATGATTTCTCAGCGGTGCCCGAAGTGTCGCAGTTCACGCATCCGCAGGGGTTACAAGCCCACCCCTCTGCTTTTGCGCATGGTTGGCATTCACTACCTTTTATGCAATCATTGCAACTTACTATTTACCGGTTTTGCAGTTCCGGGAACGCTCGGAAAACCCGGGCGCAAGCATGAGTCGCGGGGTGGCTCGCAAGGCTCAAAAGCGGAAGCCGCAGGCCTGCGTGACCCGAAAACGACAAAAGTTTGATTGCAGTGGGCGAGGCATCGGATCTGCCCTATTGCACATCTTTGAGAAGGCGATTCGCTCAAAGTTTAGCTGAATTTGTGAGGTAGTTATGAAGAGAAGTGTTGTTCTTGTTGCTGTGTTGGTGAGTTTGATTTTTCCGGCGCTGGTGAGGACGCAGGAACCTGCGAGTTCGGCCCCGCCAGCCGACGAGCCGCACGTGCAGCCGCCGCAGCCTGGACTCGACACCCAGGGGATTCGCAACTACCTGCTCGGGCCGGGCGACGTCCTCGACGTCCGGGTTTTTGGCCAGTCGGATCTGAATGCCAGCGTGGAAATCGACACAGACGGGAACATCACGTCGTTGCCGTTTCTGGAGGCGCCTATTTCCGCAAAGTGTCGCACCGAAAAGGAAGTGCAAAAAGACGTAGCCAAAGCCTTCTCAAAGTACCTCAAAAACCCACAAGTCAGCGTTCGCATCAGCGAGCGGAAGAGCCGTCAGCCGGCAAACGTTTTCGGCGCGGTTAGACAGGCGACGCGCGTGCAAATGCAACGTCGGGTCAGGCTCAATGAGTTGATCGTGGTTGCGGGTGGTTTCACTGATCGCGCCTCCGGTACGATCCAGATTCTGCATACGGAACCACTGATGTGTCCGCTACCCGGCGAAGAAGCTCTGGCGCTGCCGATCGACGACACCAAGGCTCCGTTCGAACTCATCAAGATTTCTGAACTCAAGTCAGGCAAGGTGCAAGCGAATCCAATCATTCGTCCGGGCGACTACGTTCAAGTGACCGAAGCCGAACCGGTTTACATTACCGGCAGCGTTGTTTCGCCGCAGGGAATTTACCTCCGAGATCAGCTGACGCTAAGCCGCGCGCTGGCAATGGTGGGCGGCGTTAAAAAAGAAGCAAAACTAAACGACGTGCGCATCTGGCGACAAAAGCCGGGAGCCACTGATCAGGAATTGATCAAGATCGACTACGCCGCGATCAAGAAGAACCAGAAGCCTGACTTTTTCCTACAGGCATTTGACGTCATTGAAGTGCCGGAGGCGAATCAGTTTTCTGCCGGCAGACTTCCCGGGACGTTGCTTGGCTTGGTCTCCGGGGGACTCGGAAACATGATTACTACCGGCGGTACAAGTATCACCAACAGAGTTATTTATTAACTCGTTCAGCAAAAACATAAGGCCCTGAATAATATGAATCGTAAAAGCGCGGGCGCCGATCGCAGGCGTCGAAGATTGATGACCTTCCTTTGGACTGCCGTACTCGGGATCGGAACAATAGTTTTGATCTACAAAGAGATGTCGGCGGTACTCTACATTCTCGCGACGGTGGGAGTAACGGCATTATTAATCGTGGTTGCTCTGGCGGACTTAGGACCAGCTGATAAGTCTGGGAGCCAGGCGGATCGCGACGCGGTCGCCCGGGTTTAGCGCCACGTTTGTTTGAGAGAACCCGAAATTCAGTCAGATTTTTTCTACCTCGTCACCCGCTTCCACAAAGAATTACAGTCGACTTCATAACTAACTTTTATCCCGGTTTTGTGCAGGAAAAGTCGGTTGAAAGTTTGTTCTGACTGATGCATAATCCGCCTGCGTTCACCTCCCCGGTGAACCACCGGTCGCGTGGGGTGAGGACACGTGGCCTTTTGGGGCGGGGGCTGTGGGAGGTCCCCGCCCCTTTTGTTTTGCGTCAAAAGTGATACGCGCGCGGAGGATGGACCAGAACGAACCCCTCCGCTGATTTTTTTTGTCAGATGAAGAAGAAACGGAACTCCGACTTCGCGAATATGCTTGACGCAGGATCGCAGGTGCGTAGAATTCCGCTGATTAAAACCCGGACGGGAGATGGGTCAGGATTGGTGTTAAGCTATTTAGCCTGACCATCATAAATGCCTCTTTTCGATCGAACACGGCGAAGATTCAAGCTCTGGTTATACAAGGGCGGCAGGCAGTCGATTTCCAACGACGATCGGCCGGGTACTCACAAACAACACCCCTGGTGGAAAGTGATGTGCTTGACCGGCGTCGATTATTTTTCGACGCTCGGTTATCAACCCGGTATCGCCTTCCTGGCGGCCGGCGCCCTTTCCCCGATCGCCACGCTCATTCTTGTCCTGCTCACCCTGCTGGGCGCGTTACCAATCTACAGTCGAGTTGCTCAGGAGAGCCCGCACGGCGAAGGCTCCATCTCGATGCTGGAACATTTGCTGTCACGCTGGAAGGGAAAACTGTTTGTCCTTGTGCTGCTTGGCTTCGTGGCCACCGATTTCATTATCACTATTACTCTCTCGGCGGCTGACGCCACAGCGCACATCATTGAAAACCCTTTCACGCCGACGCTCTTCAAACATCAAGTTGGCGTAACCCTTGTGCTGGTGGCGTTGCTCGGCGCGATCTTCCTGCGTGGATTCAAAGAGGCGATTGGCATAGCCGTCGTACTGGTGGGGGCTTATCTGGCGCTAAATGTAATTGTGGTTGGTTACGGCATCTTCCAGGTCGCGGTCCATCCGCAACACTTTCCGGAATGGAAGCAGGCGCTGTTTCATCATCCCCGAGTGCACGGCAACCTGTGGCTGGTAGTTGGAGTTTCGCTGATCTTGTTTCCAAAACTCGCGCTGGGACTATCTGGTTTTGAAACCGGCGTGGCGGTTATGCCGCTGGTAAAAGGGGACAAAGACCTTAGCGAGGCCGATTGGGAAGACATTCATTCGACGCGCACCAGTCGCACGCTCGAACCACACGCGCACCAACTGCTCCAGAGTCGGATTGAAAACACGCGCAAACTGCTGCGGACCGCTGCGCTCATCATGAGCGTTTTCCTGATTACCAGCAGCATGGTAACGACCCTATTGATTCCTGCAGAAAAGTTTCAGGAAGGCGGCGAAGCGAATGGCCGCGCGCTCGCTTACCTGGCGCACAGTTTTTTCGGCAACATCTTTGGCAGCGTCTACGACTTGAGCACTATCGCGATACTGTGGTTTGCCGGAGCTTCAGCGATGGCGGGCTTGCTCAACATCGTTCCGCGTTACCTGCCACGGTACGGCATGGCGCCGCAATGGGCCCAGGCGACAAGGCCCCTGGCGCTCGTTTTTACGCTCATCGCTTTTGCCGTGACCTTGATTTTCAAAGCTGACGTCGATGCGCAAGGCGGAGCTTATGCCACCGGTGTGTTGGTGTTGATGACATCCGCCGCGATCGCCGTGACTTTGGCTATGCGACGCGCGCAGCAAAACTGGGTGCCGTTCCTGATCATTGCGCTTGTCTTTGCTTACACCACAATCCAGAACATTCATGAACGACCGGAAGGCCTGAAGATCGCCTCGTTCTTTATCCTCGCGATCGTCGCTGCCTCGTTGTTCTCCCGTGTTTGGCGTTCGACGGAGCTGCGCGTCGATAAAATCGAACTGGACGATCAAGCGCGCGAGTTTGTCAGACGGGCCGCAGTGGGCACTGTTCGCATTATTGCTAATCGTCTGGACACCGGCGATGCGAGTGAATATGAAATCAAAGAGCGAGAGAAGCGCACCGATAATCACATCCCTGCTGACGAACCGATTCTTTTCTTTGAAGTGACCCCGGGAGACGCGTCCGAGTTTTCAGGAGTGCTTTACATTCACGGAGAAAAAGTCGACGGCTATCGCGTGCTCCGGACCGTCTCTCCGGCTGTACCCAACGCTATCGCTGCGTTCTTACTTTTCCTGCGAAACGAAACCGGCAAGTTGCCGCATGTCTACTTTGGCTGGAGCGAGGGAAATCCTCTTTCTTACCTGATGAAGTACATTGCTTTCGGTGAAGGCGACACTGCGCCGGTCACGCACGAAGTGCTGCGACAGGCGGAAAAGGACCCGCAGCGCCGGCCGATCGTTCACGTCGGTGGCTAAACTCGCCCCGAAAATAACTACCTCAATTCAGGTGTGAACGACTGCGAGCAAAATCACTCGCAGTCTGGCAGCAGCTATGACGGAAAACTCAGGCGTTGGCTGGATTGGCGTCAGGCGTGCGACCCGCCAGAAAACAGGAACGACAATAAACGGGCCGGCCTTGCGATGGGTAAAAAGGCACTGTAGTTTGTTGTCCACACTG
This sequence comes from Pyrinomonadaceae bacterium, assembly GCA_035472495.1. GTDB lineage: Bacteria > Acidobacteriota > Blastocatellia > Pyrinomonadales > Pyrinomonadaceae > PSRF01. Next base: position 20,608 of record DATIPD010000021.1, read on the forward strand.
CGCGCATTGAACGGAAACTTCGACCCGCTGACGAATTCCCGACGTTTGGGCCGCAGTTATGGCGGCGAGTCTTTCGTTCTTGGCTTGCTTGCAGGGCTTGCAACGTTTGGGTTCGTTCTTGAGGCCCTTGTCATGGAAGAAGGCTTGTTCGCCCCCAGTCCAGATAAAGTTCTCATTGCAGTCTACACACTGGATGGTGCGGTCGAGATATTCTGAATCTGTTATGGCTGGTATTTCGTGGACTTCTTCCCTAGCTGACATGACTTATTCTCCCAGGATCGGTCTAAGCGATGATCCAATGTAGGCGGGGCCACCCATGAGCGGTTCTGCCGTTTCCAAAAGGAGCCGCTTGCTCCTGGCGAAGTATCGGGGTGAGCGTTGTGCTGCCCTCGAACAGGTGGAGCGGATACTTGCAACTTATAACTATGGCGAAACTGTGTCAAGGGAAAATAGGAATTTCTCAAGGTGGGTTAAGGATGGACCATCCTTTTGAGGACTGAAACTGCGATGAAGGTGCTGGTGGTAGGAGGTGGTGGCCGGGAACACGCGATTCTGTGGGCTTTGCGGCGTACATCGCGGCTGCCTTTGGAACTCCTCTGTGTGCCGGGCAACGCTGGAATTTCTCAGATTGCAAAGTGCGTCGAGATTCCAGTCGCCGATCATCAAGCGCTGATTGAATTTGTTCGGAGGAACGCTATTGACCTAACTGTTGTAGGCCCCGAGGCTCCGCTCGCGGCAGGCATCGTTGATGATTTTCGGCGCAGTGGGTTGCAGGCTGTCGGTCCAACAAAAGACGCAGCTCGGTTAGAATCAAGTAAAGCGTTCGCCAAAAATTTCATGAAGCGACATGAAATTCCCACGGCGGAGTTCGTCGTCGCGCATTCCGCCGCTGAAGCGCTTGAAGCATTACGAAGCGAAAAATTTGGCACGGCGGATTCGCCTGTTGTGATTAAGGCCGATGGACTCGCCGCGGGTAAGGGAGTTGTAGTTGCTCTTTCTCATAGCCAAGCGGAGCAAGCAATCGGCGACCTGACTAGTGGCAGTCTAGTTGCAGCTGAAGCAGCTGAACAGATCCTGATCGAAGAAGCGCTTGAGGGACGGGAAGTTTCGGTGCTTCTCTTCGCGGATGGAGAAAACTATGCACTGATGCCGCCCGCACGCGATCACAAGCGCATCGGCGAGGGCGATACTGGTCCCAATACCGGCGGTATGGGCGCCATTACCGATGAATCGATAGTTGACCAAACTACGCTTGCACAGATAACGCGCCAAGTTGTTGAGCCAACTTTGCGAGGTGCCGTCGCGGAAGGATTTCCCTTTCAGGGAATTCTGTTTGTTGGGCTGATGCTTACTGCCGACGGGCCCAAGGTACTTGAGTACAACGTCCGCTTTGGCGATCCCGAAACGCAAGCGATTCTGACAAGACTTGAGTCGGATTTGCTGTCGATCTTTTTGGCAACGATCGCCGGAACACTTGCGGAGATAGAAGTGAAGTGGCGGGAAGAATCCTCCGCCTGCGTCGTCTTAGCGAGCGCTGGCTATCCCGGTGCTTACGAATCTGGGGTTGAAATCAGTGGTGTGGACATCGCAACCAGAGACCGAAGCGTCAATATTTTTCACGCCGGGACCAAGTTTGCGGGAGGAAGTTTGGTGACCGCAGGCGGCCGCGTGCTGGGAGTTTCGGCTTCGGCGGCAACGCTTAACGAAGCGCTGAGCAAGTGTTATCAGTCTGTCGATTTCATTAGCTGGCCGGGGATGCAGTTTCGCCGGGATATTGGAAAATTCAGCGAAACCAGGAAGGCGAGCAACTAGGGGGCAGGGCAGTTTGCGGGATGTCTTTACCGTCAATTTAAAGGGCTTTTAGCGGTCCGCAGCTTCTGGAGGTAGCGGGCTACTGCTGTTATACTTCGTTTCACGACCGCCGCTGTATTTTGAACTCATTCAGGACATTCAACGTACATATACGGGCGCTGGAAATTGACCTAAGCTAGATCGCACATCTCTTGGTGGAGGATCACTGACAACATGGGACTGATGAGCAGAATTTCGCGTTCGCTGCGCGCGCTTTTTGGCGGAATTGTGGAGTCCACCGAGAATCCCGAACTGATCCTGCAACAAACTATTCGCGACATGCGCGACCGCGTGCCGGATCTCAATAATTCTGTGGCACAGGTGATGGCTACGGAAAAGTTGCTTTCCAAGAGCAAAGAGCGGCTCGAAGGTCAGGTAGTTGAGTTGGACTCGAGAATTCGCGCCGCAGTTAAGCTAAGCCGCGACGATATTGCCACCGCCTATATCGGTCAGCTCCAACAGGCCCAAATGGATCTGCAGAAGACTTCGCAGCAACTGGAGCACGCAACCCTCGCATCGAAACAAGCGCTCAAGGCCCGCGACAACTATGTCTTGCAAATGCAGCGGCGTACTGCCGAAGCGATGCAGCTGATCAATCAGTCGAAGCAGGCCAGGCTGCAAGAGCAACTGGCACAGACGATGGAGTCGTTCCAAATCGGTGACGATGCTTCAACGTTCGACGAGATGCGAGACAAGATTGATCGCCGCGCTGCCGCCGCCGAAGCAAAGTTGCAGCTGGGTTCTGCCTCCGTCGACAACCAGATGCAGGATATTGAACGCGAAGCCATGGACATGCAACTTCAGGACAAACTACTTGCGTATAAACAAGAGATGGGTCTGCTGCCAGGCGCCAGTGCCCAACAGGCGTTACCGGCACAAGGCGAATCCAGCGCCGCGGAACCAGCGGAAAAAGTGGTCAACAACAGCAATCGAATTAATTAGTCCTCCGGTGTGAACGGTAAGGTGATCGGTTCTCAGTTCCCAAGGTTATGGCAGAGTTTCCGAAGATTGATTTCAGGTACCTGAAAGAGGCTTTCAACGAACCCTTAAATTTTTTGGGATTGGTTAGCTTTGGCGTTGTTGGTGTTTACTCGTTGGCTGCTTCCGGAGAGATCATCCCGCTCGCTGCCGGCCTTGCTGCTGAAACTGTTTATCTTGTTACCGTGCCTGCCAGTTCATTTTATCGCCGCATAGTTGACCGTCGCGAAAAACAGCGGCTCCTGAAGGCGCGCGATCAACAGCGCGAAGCAGCAATCAAGCTTTTCGACCCGCGCGAACGGGAAGCCGTCGAATACTTGCGTTGGATGAAGAACCAGATTTATTCCAACTACAAGAAGTTCACTAACTCAAAAGTCATTCCCCAAAACATCCTGAGCCTTGATCAGCGCTGGGAAGATTTTGTCGATTTGTTGGACGTTTACCGGCGTCGCAAACATCACTTGCGATCAATTAATCGTCAGGCGATACAAAACCAGCTAACGCAGGCCGAGAGGGCAGTCGAGGGAGCTCGCGACGACCGGGAACGTAGTATTCAGAAGTCAAACATGGAAATACTCAAGCGTAGAGTGGCGGCCTTTCAGGACATTGAGCGCTCAGTGAAACTGGTTGAGGGACAACTGCAGTCAATTGAAAATTTCTTCGGTTTAGTTAACGATCAGGTTGTTACCCTCCCGACGCCCGAACGCGTTTCAGCCCTCGATTTTGAGCAATTAAGCGACTCGATCGCCATGACGAAGCAGATGCTTGAAGAAACCTCCGATACCTTTGCCGCGCTCGATAGTCACAATCGAGACGTGGGTAAATTCGAGTTACTCCTTTCCAACAGTTCATCCTCAAAATAGTTTCCCGAGAAACCCGCGGAATCGGTGTTGTTTCTGCGTACAGATCTGTTGCTGATTCCACCAAACTGACCGCCTTTCAGTAGTTTAGGACTTAAAGCTGAGCCTCAATTAACACACTATAATGCATTGAAAAAAAAGATGACCACAAGATATTGACATGCGTCCTGGGAAGGAGTATATTCCGCTGCGCTTGAGACGAGGCGGGTTGACTGGAGCAGCGGCAGGCCCCCTGTACTGCTCTCCACACAGGTTTTTTCGCTTCGAAATAAGCCAACCGGAAGTATCCGCTACACATGATAAGAGATAGCGCGTCTACTATAATGTAGCCGTATCACTGTCTTTGAAACTCGCAGAATAAACTCGTGTCGGGTCGTCCCCAGGGGCACGAGAAAGGCAGATAAGAATGAGTGCAGCTATTGGCAAACCAACCCCAGCGGCAGACGCATCTCCAAAAGGCGTGGCAACACAAACTCCAACAACTCCACGTCGCAAACTACAGCCACTCGGGCTCAACGCTAAACGTGTGATCAGCAAACGTTACTCGCTGAAAGACGCGAAAGGGCGCGCCCTTGAGGAGTGGCCGGATATCGTCCGTCGGGTGGTTGGTCATGTGTCAGCTGCGGAGAAGGATCCAAAGAAACGCGACGAGTTCTTTGCGACCATGAGCGACATCATGCTCGCGCGCGAGTTTGTGCCCAATACGCCCTGTCTCGTCAACGCCGGCAAAAATAACGGCCAGCTGGCAGCTTGTTTTGTTTTGGATGTGCCTGACTCGATTACAGGCATTATGGAACATGCCAAAGCCGCGGCCACGATTCACCAGACTGGTGGCGGCACCGGCATGACCTACGAGTTTCTGCGTCCCCACGGTGCTTTGGTTGGTTCGACCAGAGGCGTCGCCTCGGGTCCAGTCTCGTTCATGAACATCGTCAATCAGGTTACTGACGTTGTAAAGCAGGGCGGCGTTCGTCGGGGCGCCAACATGGGCATGATGCGCGTGACGCATCCTGACGTGCTGCGCTTCATTCACGCGAAGAACGACCAGCACTCGCTTACTAACTTCAATATTTCAGTGAACGTTACCGACAAATTTTTGAAAGCAGTCGACGACAACGAATGGTTCCAACTCGAGTTTGACGGCGAACCATGGAACGACACGATTTACGATCCAGTGAGCGACGGCGACTACGTTGTTTATCGTCGTCCTGACGGCACTACGCTGACCTTCTGTGATCGTCAGGCTTTCAAAGACGCGGACGTTTCTAATTGCACGATTGAAGAAGCGCCGCGACCGGGCATGGTTTACGCCCCGGATATTTGGAACCGTATCATCGCGAGCGCCCACAAGTATGCGGAACCCGGAATCGCTTTCATCGATGAAGTAAATCGTCACAACCACATGATGAAGTCGATGGGGCCGATCTATTCGTGCAACCCGTGTGGCGAACAGTTTCTGCACTTCTCAAACTCCTGCAACCTCGGCTCGATCGACCTGGCCAAGTTTTACGACGCTGAGAAGCGCGTTGACTGGGATCGCCTGCGCGAGGTGACACACCTTTGCACGCGTTTCCTCGACAACGTTATCGACACCTGCGCCTGGCCGCTGCCGGAGATCAACGACGTGGTCACGCGCACCCGTCCGGTTGGTCTCGGCATCATGGGTTTCGCCGATCTTTGTTTGAACCTGAACATCACTTATGGTTCGGCCGCGTCAATCGACCTGATGGACGAAGTGATGGGCTTCGTGCGTCGCGAGTCGTGGAATGCCAGCATCAGCATCGGCGCCGAGAAGGGTGTGTTTCCCGAGTTTGAACCAAACCGCGAGGCCTACGAAGATTTTCTTTACAACCAGATTGGCATTTCGCGCGACATTCCGCTCACCCCACGCAATTATGAAGTGACCACTATCGCACCCACCGGAACGATATCTCTCGTTGCCGAGACCTCTTCAGGTGTCGAGCCAAACTTCTCCTGGGCCTATGTGCGTAAGGACACGTTGGGCACGCGGACCTACGTGCACACCCTCGCGGCCCAGGCGTTGGGGCTGGATGTCGATCAAACCGTCGCCGAGTCGATCGATAAAGCGGCCGACTACGTTTGCGAACATGAGAACGATTTGCCGGCGCACTTCATTTCCGCGATGAACATCAGCGCTGAGCAGCACATTCACGTGCTCGCCGCGGCGCAACGCAACGTCGATAACAGCGTTTCGAAGACTTGCAACGGTGCGGTTAACGACACGCTCGAATCGGTCGATAATCTCTACCGTCTCGGTCGTCAACTTGGTTGCAAGGCCGTCAGTTACTACCGCGATGGTTCGCGCGACAATCAGGTATTGACTTCGATGAAACCCGCGGAAGAACCAAAAGGCGAGATTGCCTGCAATCCGGAAGCAGTGATCGAGGAAACGACGGTCACTCAGGTGGAAGGTATCGTGCCGTCGCCGATGGGCGCCGACGCTGAGGTTGCAGCACGCCAACAAATTCAGGCTGACACGGCTGCGTCAACCGAGGAACGGCGCTCGCGTACCACGGGCGAACTCGCCGCGATTCGCATCGAGCGTCCACGTGAACTGACGGGTGCCACCTGGCAGATTCCGTTTGACGGTCAGAACCTTTACGTCACCGTCAACCACGATGGCCAGATGATTCAGGAAGTGTTTGCAACTGGACCGATCAGCGGCGGCGTGGGCTTGTTGGCTTCGAAGATGCTGCGCGGCGGTTTCGACGCGGCGGAAGTTGCTTACAGTCTCAACAAAGTGACCGGCACGCACGCGGTCTGGTTCAACGAGCGTCTGTTGACTTCACCGGAACAGGCTGTTGCAGAGTGCGTCATGATCACGAATCGACGTCTGCAGGAATTGCCTGATTCGGCGCGCGCACTTGGCAAACAGTCGCAGCACGTGGCCCCGGTGACGCAACAAACACCGCCAGTTGGCGCCATCATGTCAAACATGATCGGCATCTGCCCCGAGTGTCATGGACAACTTGAGCATGCGAGCGGCTGTGATTTCTGTAGAGATTGTGGCTACAGCAAGTGTAAGTAGCGGGGCAGGAGCTCGACCGTGAGGGAGGGCGTTCGCTCCGTGATTTTTGGTTCGGTCACAGAAAAGCCCGTGAAGAGGACGGCTCAGTTGGCTGTCAGCTTCGCGGGCCTTTTTTCACCTTGTTTGCATGGGCGAGTCTTCTTACCGGCGTCTACGGCGGTGGCCGACAATAAGCTGACCGCCTGGCGCGTCAACGAAGTGGCCACGATGCCCGACATTAGTTACATGACTGCCATCGACCGATACCACTTGCCGACGGTGGTGCCGGCGTCGGTGCTGCTGCGCGGAAAAGCCCGGTACACACCAGCTCAAAGCAAGCAACAGCACAAGCAGGGAAAAGAGTCTTCGCATTTGGCCTCCGGATTCGAACCAGTTCCCATCAACGCTTTTGACGATCACGAGGGCAGAAAATGCGATTTCATTTTTGTTTGGAGTTGTTCGAACGCCTTAGGCGTTCAAAGGAGTTTGGTGGCTTCGACCAAGAAGAAATCAACGCGCCTTTGACATATCAGCCGTATTCACGTAGGGTTTCTTCCAGAACCGAGTTCAGCTTACTCCGCTCTCAGCTCCTCTGGCATTTTCCAGACTACCTGCAAATCAACAAGCTCACTTATTAGAAGTCCCAGGTTTCTATCTATCAGTCTGAAGCGTTTGACGAATGAGAAACACCACAATGCCGCGGTCGGCAACGTGACCCTCAATTTTCAAGCGCGAATGAAAATGCATCTGCTGGATTCCGCGCTTCTGTTCCCACAGGGGAAAAGGTAAAAGAAAATATGTCTACAAAACTTTATGTTGGTAACCTCTCGTTCGATACGTCGAGCACCGACCTCGAATCACTGTTCGCGAAAGCGGGCACCGTCCAAAGCGTCTCCTTGATCGAAGATCGCGAAACCGGTCGCTCACGCGGCTTCGGCTTCGTCGAAATGCAGACCAAGGAAGAAGGCGAAGCGGCAATCGCGCAGTTTAACGGTACCGAACTTGGCGGCCGCACGTTGAAGGTCAACGAAGCGAAGCCTCGCGAAGACCGTGGCAACGGCGGTGGTGGCGGACGTGGTGGTTACAACTCACGCTACTAACCCGACGGGTTATTAACGACGAAGCAGCCCTCGGCAAGCGATTGCCGGGGGCTTTTTCGTTGGCGGGGTTTGTCGCTGGCGGTCAGATTCACATTTCCAAATTCCAAATTCCAAATTCCAAATTCAAAGACCAAAGACCAAAGGCCAAAGACCAAAGACCAAAGACCAAAGGCCAAGGCCAAAGACCAAAGGCCAAAGGCCAAAGACCAAAGACCAAAGGCCAGAGCCCAAAGGCCAAAGCCCAAAGCCCGTTCTCGTCTTAACCAAAATGCAATAACCTCGCAAAGTGATCGTCGCAGTTTATCCACGTTCCGGCATTCGCTTCGCAACTCACTAAAGCGTTCAGACAAGTAGGATCGCTACTGCGGGAGGTGCGTTATGAATAGACGACTACGCAAAATTGCTCATTTGATTTTGGCGGCATTGCTGCTAACAACTCTACTCTTAATGGCGGGCACGACAGCGGCCGCGAAGAAACATTTTAGACGCTACAATCAGCGAAGGGCTTTCGTTGAACGCCCAAGAAGGGCTTTCGTTGAACGCCCAATTGGCTTGGGGACGGTCAGCGCGGCGCAGCCGGTTCGTCCCTTCTCAACGTTTGGACCATTTGGCCGAAACTATCATCCGTATTGGGATCCTTACGGTGGTTACGATCACCACACGTTTTATCGTCACTCGCTTTTCGGCAACCGGAGACGTTAAGTCTTGCGGATCGCGGCGGGCGAGAACGCTCGCGATCCCAGTAAGTTGGCAGGCTTTGATAAGCGTTGGCGGCAGCTATTCCAGGGAGTGATGAACCACAATTGTTTTGCAAGGTTTTTGCAGTCCCCGTACCTGCCGGGGTAGCAAAGTATTTGCAACTTATTTAGTTACAGATGCGTCTAAATAAGTGCTTGTACAAGGAGGTGTCTTATGAGACGTAGATATTTGAAAAAATTCGGCGCAGTTGTTTTTGCGGCGCTCATGCTCTCGGGAGTGGCTTTTGTTTCCGCAAGCCAGGCAGAAGCGCAAACAGGTCGTCGAGTGATAATTGTTCGAAACTACCCGCGATTCTATCGCCCTTACCGGCTGTGGGGAGACCCTTATTACAGCCGCTACAACCCGCGGTCGCCGTACTACGAGTATCGTCAGTACGTCTTCAACAATAGCGACAAGGCGGAGGGCCAGGGTTACAAAGATGGATTCAAGACGGGCCGTGACGATGGCAAGAAAAACAAGAGCTTCGATCCCCAGCGTTCGCATTACTTCCAGGAAGCCGGCTTCGGCAACTTCGGTGAAATTTACCGCGGCGGTTTCGCGAGAGGGTACCAGGAAGGATACCGGGAAGGACAACGAGCGAGCTAAGTAAACTTGCTGGTAGTTAAGAAAATGCCGCGATGGAAACGTCGCGGCATTTGTGTATTTGCAAACTGATAACGACCTGCGGCATTAACGGTGCAGTTTGCGTTATCCTATTCCGCTAAAGGCACAAACGAATGAAGAACCCTGGATGGCGACGGCGGTCAGTGTTGGTGGCGTTCGCGCTCGTGTTGACGTTCACGGGATTCTTCGCCGTGCGCACCGTCCGTCGGGCGATCTACTGGCACTATCACCAGGACGAACCCATTCGCCCGTGGATGAATCTTGGTTACGTGGCGCATTCTTACAACGTCCCGCCCTGGGTTCTGCACAAAGCACTCGGTTTGCCGCAGCGGCCCGACCGGCGTCCGATTCGTGAGATTGCTCGCGAGCAGAATCGTTCAGTCGAAGAAGTGATCGCTGCACTGCAGGACGCGATTGTCCATGTGCGTCCGCCTTACCCACCGCCCGGACCACCGCCAGCGCCCGAACACGAACCGACGCGGGGTCGGTCGCCATGAGTATTACCGATCAAGTGTTGGCGGCGCTCCTCGTTTATGGTCTGCCGGTATTGTTTGGCGTCATCCTGGTTTGCTCCGCCGGTATTCCATTTCCTATTAGTTTGATGTTGGTTGTGGCCGGCTCATTCGTCGAGCAGGGGGAATTCAAGCTCTGGCAGGTGATTGCGGTGGCCAGCCTGGCCGCCGTGTTGGGTGATCAAATCGCCTATGGTTTATCTCGTTGGGCCGGCCGGCGTGTCGTGAATCGTATTGGGCGCAGAATTGGAGCAGATGCCCAGATCAAACAGGCGGAAAGTTTTACGAAGCGTTGGGGCGGTGCCGGAATATTTCTTAGCCGCTGGCTGGTAACTGCCCTCGGGCCGTGGGTGAATCTGGCGAGCGGGATCGCCGCCTTCCCCTGGCGACGCTTTCTGCTGTGGGACATTGTTGGCGAAGTACTCTGGGTGATTCTTTACGTCGGCATAGGTTATATATTCAGCAACCGTGTGCAGGCGGTGCGAGACATACTGGGCAACCTTACCTGGGTGATTCTTGGTCTGATGGGCGCTATTATTCTGGGTTGGAAGGTATTATCCAGTTTCCGATCGCCGGACAAATCGTCGCGAACAAAACCGGCCGCGGCATCGTAGTTGAGTGCGAAATAATCTCTTGTTTGTTGAGTCAAAACGAAAAGCATGTACTGTCCACAATGCGGCACTGAATCTTCGTCCGGTCTGCAGTATTGCCGATCGTGTGGCGCGAACCTCAAAGTCATAGGCAAAGCTGTCACTCTCAGCGAAGCCATCGCCCGCAGCGATCGCGGGCCACTCCCGAAGATCAAGGAGATGATGAAGAATCTGAACGTCGACCACGTTTCAGAAGACATCTCTCGCGCCCTCGATCAAATGAATAAAGAAATCGTGCTCTCTTCCGAAGAACAGCCTCCGACGAAACCGTGGTGGTTGGGCAAGAGGAAAACGGCTGAGCAGCGACGGGAGAAACACTACACCACCGGCGCAATCTCATTTTTTGGCGGCCTCGGCTTCGCGACGTTCCTTTATTTCCTGAGCCAGGCTTTGGTGCTAAAGCTGCCCCCAAATTTCATCGCGCAAGTTCCTTTTGAAATAGACCCGGTCCTACGCGTGATATGGCTAATAGGATTGCTTCCAGTCATGTCGGGGATAGGTCATTTGATCGCGGGTCTGTTGGTTCGCCCCGACCCGCCTTACTGGGCCCAACGAGTCGAGCCGGAATCGGAAGTGAAAGTGCGTGAAGTGCAGGAGCGAGCTGCCCCGGAATACGTCGGGCCGGTTAGCGTTACCGAACGCACTACGAATCTGCTGGAGCATGACGCAAGGAAGACGTCATAGGACACAATTAAGAATTCAGTACTCAGGAGTCTGAGGAATTATTTTTGCTGACTGCTGACTGCTGACTGCTGACTGCTGAGTGCCAAATTCTCCCTAGTGTCCCCGCAGCAAGTTGTAGTACCCAGTCACGCCATTGAGCACGTACTGAACCGCCAGAGCAGCGAGCACGATGCCCATCACGCGTGTGGCGATGTCGACGCCGCCTTCGCCGACGAGACCGATTAGTCGCCCACCCAGATACAGCACGACGAAGGAAAACAAAAAGACCGCAGCGATTGCGATTCCGATCGCTACCAATTTTTTCATGTCCCCACCGGCCTGCGACGTCAACAGCAAGATAGTGGCGATAGTTCCGGGCCCAGATAACAACGGCATCGCGAGCGGAAAAACGGAAATGTCTTGCGCGGGGTCGCATTCCTCAGGCTCGGGAGACTGCAGACCGCCGCGTTGGCCGAAGAGCATCGGCATTGCCGCCACAAACAACAGAATCCCGCCGCTGATGGAAAACGCATGAACAGTAACGCCGAGGTAAGTAAGCACAGCGCGCCCGGCAACCAGAAAAAAGATTGCGGAGCCAAAAGCGATGAGCACGGCGCGAATCAGGATTGATCGGCGGCGTTGGGGCGATACGCCTTTGGTTAAGGCGACGTACATTGGCACGACGCCGGGCGGGTCGACCACGACCACCAGGGTCACGAGAGCGCCGAGGGCGAATTTGAGAGACGCCTGATCCATTGCTGCAGAAGATACGTTTGTGGCGTTGGCGGCGCAAGGACGAAAAACATCTTCCCTAGGTCATTTCAAATTTCTCATTTGTTATTGCAACCAATCCAGTCAAGGTGGCTGAAACGTAATTACATCGTCTAAACTATTTGCTATCTACGGAGCAGCAATCATGAATCGACGTTATTTTCTTTCATCAGCTATCGCCGTCGGAGCAGTCGGGGTTTTGTCGAGAACGCGTCTCATTTCGGCGCTGTCGTTCGCCGATGACAAGACAAAGTCTGGCAACTCTAAAACGAAATCCGGCAGTGAGTATTCGCTGAGTAAGCAAGGAGTGAAAAAGGTGACTAAGACAAAAGAAGAGTGGAAACAGGTTCTGACACCCGAGCAATACAGTGTGACCAGGGAAAAGGGGACTGAGATGCCGTTCTCTAGTCCGCTGAATGAAATCCACGATCAGGGAATTTTTGAGTGCGTAGCTTGTGGTCTGCCCTTGTTCAGTTCGCAGGCGAAGTTTGACTCGGGCACTGGCTGGCCGAGTTTCTACCAGCCGATCGCGAGCGAAAACGTACACGAAGAAACTGATAAGAGTCTTTGGGAAACTCGTACGGAAGTGTTGTGCGCGAGATGTGATTCTCATCTCGGTCACGTCTTCGATGATGGTCCGAAGCCGACGGGCTTGCGCTACTGCATGAATGGCGTGGCGCTCAAGTTTGTGAAGGACGCCTAACTTAGTCGCAAGACCAATGTCCAAAGTCAGGCCCGAGTTGCTGACGTTGGGCGTTGGACTTTGGACATTGGACCTTCGTGTAACACTCTCGTACGTTGCTGCTCTTTAAGAATGCGCCAAACAGATTAATGCCCCACAAAGCGCCTTATTTATGGCGAATCCCAAACAGGCACAGCCTTTGCACTCCAAGCAAAGGCAATAGTCAGCTTGAAAGGGGAAATTCGATGAACAAATCGTTGATGGTGCGAAAAACGACAGGCTGGGCAGTTATGCTGTTGATGCTGCTGACGTTCGTCTTTGTAGCGGCACCACTTAGCACTAGCTCAAACGTTGTAGCGCAGACGACGACGAGACGTTACCATCGTCGGCATCGCAGTTTTTGGAAGAAGCATCGGGACAAACTTACGGTGGTTGGAACAACGTTAGGTGGCGCGGCTATCGGCGGCATTGCCGGCGGCAAGAAGGGCGCAGCTATTGGCTCGTTGGCGGGCGCGGGCGGTGGCGCACTGTACACCTACAAGCTACGCAAACGTCGGCATCGCAGGTATTAAGAAATCGCAGTCTCTCCAGACAGATCAGTTAACAAAAAAAGGGGGCACGTTCATCGTGCCCCCAAAATTTTGCAGCTCAAATCAATTAAGAAGACTCAACGTTTGACTCGACCAAATTCGAAATTGCGTTAACCAGATCTTCCGGTTCCACCGGCTTCGGCACAAACATGCTGAATCCGGCTGATAGGGCACGCGCTCGATCTTCGACGCGCACGTAAGACGTCAGCGCGATAGCCGGAACGTCGTAAGCTGTGCCGGGTCCCAATGCCTTCAGTTTCCTTATTAGCGAATAGCCATCCTCGTCCGGCATTGCCAGATCAGACACCAGTACCTGCGGCAGAAACCATTCTATTTTTTCTAATGCTTCGCTAACCGAGGCGGCTATTTCTACGGTCGCCTTGGAGTCTCCGAGCATCACTCGCAGTATTTGCAAGGTGTCCGCGTCGTCATCAACCACCAGTACTTTGACGTTTTCCAGCGTGGGCAGTGTGGCTACCTGGCCAGCCAGAAGATCCTTGTCCGGCGCGCGCATCAGGTTCTTACGCCGCGTTGTTTTCTTGGGAGCTAATGGCAGAGTGACAGTAAACCGGGCGCCCTTTTCGGCGCCAGCGCTGTCGGCCTCGATGGTGCCGCCGTGCAGTTCGACGAGATGACGAACAATGGCCAGACCTAAACCAAGTCCACCATGTTGTCGGGTTGTTGTGCCATCGGCCTGGCGGAAACGTTCGAAGATGAAAGGCAGGAACTCAGGACTGATGCCCGCGCCGTTATCGCTCACGCTCAGCTGTAAATTTCCCGCTTCCCGTTTGACGTTAACCTGGATCCGCCCTCCGGAAGGCGTGAACTTGATCGCGTTGGAAAGCAAATTCCAGACGACTTGTTGCAAGCGGCTGGCATCGCCGAGTGTGTGACGCGCGGTCGGATCAAGCGTCACTTCGAGGTGCAGTTGCTTCGAGTCGATAGCCAACTGAACTGAATCAATCGCGGCATTGATTACGGAAGCGATGTCCACTACTTCGTTGTTCAGGCGGAGGTTGCCCGTAATCATGCGCGAGGCGTCGAGGATATCTTCGATCAGTTGAGCCTGGGATTTCGCATTGCGATCAATCGTTTCAATCGCACGTGCCGCGGTGGCTTCATCCAACCTGCCGCTTCGGAGCAGGTGTGACCACCCAATAATCGCGTTCAGCGGTGTACGGATCTCGTGAGACACCGTTGCCAGAAACTCATCCTTCATCCGGTTGGCTGTTTCCGCTTCGGCGCGGGCCATTTGCTCGCCAACCAGGGCGAGTCGCAACCGTTCTTCCACGATGCGACGCTCCCTGACTTCTGCTTCCAAAGTTTCTGCCTTCTGCTGTAGCGCCGCGATGACGCGCAGCCGCGCGTCGAGGTCTTTAAGACCTGCATAGCTCTCAGCCGGAATCACGCGCGAGTGAACATTGCAAATTGTGTGATGTGGCTCAACCAGCCCTTCACCGCCAAGTGCGTTCATTGGGTACGCGCAGAACAGCGAAAACGAATGCGATCTTTGCAGGTCGTTCCAAAGCTCTTCAAGTTTCACTGCGGCTGTGTAGTGACCTTGTGCCCACAGCAGCGCCACCATCTCGCCGAAGGCGCGAATGCGCGGCCGTGCGTCTGTCACACTTGCGATTACGCTGCCGACAACTTCCTTAAAGCGTTGCGGTTCTATCTCGCCGGCGACCATGAAGGTTGCCAAAGTTTCAGCTGCATCGAGACTGATGTACTGGCTGGAATTTTTGGCTGTCGCGATATCGAGTCCCCTGGTAAGCAGCAGCTGGTCTAGTCCAGCGCGGTGATCCGGGGTGGCAATCACGACCGCAGCATCGCCTGACGTCAGGGCCTTGCCAACGAAACCGCTAAGGGAGTTCAGCAGAAACTCATCGGCTTCGTAAAACTGTACGAAGTGCTCCGTGTCACTCATTTGCGTCCAATCAGAACTGGGCGCGTGGTAGCGCAAATTGATATCGGTTACGCTCTTCGCTACCCCGAGTGACTGTGTATTGTCGGATTTAATCAAGGGACTCTCTCGTTCTGGTTCAAAACCCACTCTTAGATTTCCATACTGCGAAAGGGAACAGTTCGGACTCGAAGACGCGCGAACTGCCGCGCGCATTATACAGTCTCATCGTCTGCGACCCCGTCCGTTGGTGCGCTCGAAGTGTTGAATTTCCTTGTCGATAGTATGCGCCCTCACAACGTCCCCCTTAGGCACATCAGTTGCTGAAGTAGCTACCAAGGAGTGAAACAATGACAACAAAACGTACAAACCTGATATTCGCTGTAGCAATGGCCGTCCTATCAACGCTCTTCGTGATTGGCAGTGCGCAGCAAAACGTGCAGGCACAGAATCGGAACTACTCATATGGTCAGGATCGTGGCAACCGCCGCGGACGCAGCTGGGACAACTATCCAAACTGGGGTGGATCATTTGATCTGCGCCAGACAGCCCTTAATGCTGGTTACAACGAAGGGTTGAAAGATGGCACGAGTGACCGGCAGCGAAACCGAAACTCGAACTATTCGAATTCGAACGCTTATCGTAAAGCCACGACGGATTACAGTTCACGACTGGGCGATAAAGAACTCTATCGTCGTTATTTCCGTGAAGCCTATCAAACTGGTTACAACGACGGTTTCGGCCAGGGAAACTTCAACAACAATAACAACGGCACCTGGAACAACAACGGCAACGGCACCTGGAACAACAACGGCAACAACAACGACAACGGACGTTGGGATCGAAACAATCGCCGGGGCCGCAACTGGGATCGTTATGACAACTACGGGGGTTCATTCCAACTTCGGCAGACGGCACTGAACGCCGGCTACAACGAAGGTATTAAGGAAGGTCGGAACGACCGGAACCGCAGACGCGATGATTTCCGCAATAACAGCGCGTATCAAAACGCAACCAAGGACTACAGTTCAAAACTGGGCGATAAAGAACTCTACCGTCGCTATTATCGCGAGGGTTATGAGAACGGTTACTACGACGGTTACAACGGTTACTAAGACCGATTGACCCTAACATTCGATTGAAGCGGTCGGGCGCAAGCTCGGCCGTTTCTTTTTTAAGGAATGAGTTTGGTGGGCGCGCTCAATGTCCCACGGGTATGCGCTGAAAACGAGTCTTGCCTTCCGGGTCCTGCCAGGAAATATCGAGGACGTATGGTTTCGCCTGACCAGCAATTGTCTTTAACCGTGCCAATGCTTCGGATCCCGCGCTCGCCACTTTCCCGTTGACCCAAATCTGATGAGAGAGAACAGCGTTCTCTTGCGAGCGAATCGCGCTTACTTGCCCGAAGCTTATGTGCACACTGGAAGGACCACCGGGAGAGTCGACGTCCTTAAGAAAAATCGTTAGTACTTCGACTTGTTTGAGCGTGTATCCCGCTTCATTTCGCAACTCAAGTCGGACGTTTGACTGATCCTCGACCAGCTGAAACGTAAAAGGTTTGGCGTCGGCACTCATTTCGGTTTCCTTTTGGCGGCGGGCTTGGTTGCGGCGGCGGTTGCAGGGATCAGCCTAATTATCTGCCCTGGCTGGCAATCTAATGCCAGGCAAATCTTTTCCAGAGTTTCGAAGTTGATGCCTAACGCTTTGCCCTTCTTTAAGCGCCACAAAGTCGTGTGACTAATACCGGTTTCTTTAGCCAGCCAGTAGAAGGTGCGCTTCTGTTTGCGCAAGAGATCGTCGGCAAGAATCGTAATCATAAGTCTCCTCGCCTCCGTATTTACCACATACGAAAACTATTGTCTATCCGCAATATATCCCATATTTGACATATACTCCGCCGTGACGTAGAGTCCGAGCTGGTGATTAATCTTTTCATTAATGAGCGACGCGCCGGAGAAGTCACGATACTTGATCTGAAGGGCCGATTAAGAGTTGGCGGAAATACAGTCGCGTTGCACAAGACCATCCGGTGTCTCATTCTCGAAAAGAAAGTTTTGATCATCCTGCATCTTGCCGGGGTTACTCACGTCGATTCTTGCGGCCTCGGAGAAATGGTCGCCAGTCAAATCTCAACGCGGAACAAAGGTGGCGAGATTAAGCTGCTTGGCCTCACAGCAACGTTGCATGAATTGCTCGAGCTGAACGGCCTGATGAGCGTGTTTCAAGCTTACGATGATGAGGCTGAGGCGGTTGAAAGCTTTGCTGACCAGGGCCTGAACGGCCGCCGGCTACAGCGTGGTTTGGCCTGAATCGGCTTCGAACAACAGGCAAAGACACCTTATCGTGGCGGTTAGTCGCGCGAAACCAACTAACCAGCGAGGAATAGATAATGAGTTACGCAAGGAAAAACAGAAAGAACGTGGGTGCGTCGATCGTGGGTGTAATCGCACTCGCCGCCGTCGCTATCTGGCAGTTTTACTCGTTCGTCACATTTAAAGACGCTCATGGCGGCTCGGTTCATCTGGTGATGGCGATCGTAATGGCCGCCCTCGCCTGCGCAGTCGGGGTTCTGGTGTTCTCTGTTTTTGTTCACCACGACACCGACGATGATCTGCATATCACCACCACCGGAAGAGCCTAAACATGCGTGAGGAGTGGCTGAAAATGAAATTGTTATATGCCATGCGTCGCGCCAATGGCGATTGGTTCGCGTTTGATGATCAGGGCAGTTTTCGCGTTCCGGTGTTTCGTAGCACGCGCGACGCTATGGTGGCGCGCCGCCGCGACGCAGGAATGGAATGTTTCCGGCCCGTCGCTCTGGATGAAGTCGCGCTTAAGAATCTCACCAGCACCGATGAAGGCAAGGCTACTTTTTGGCTTATTGCCAACCCCCTTAGAAACATGAGCCATGCCCTGCGCCTCGACCGCAAACAGTTTGAGCAATTCATCAGGACCCCCGAACCTCAACCAACGGAAGTGGAGTAACCATGATTTCTTCATGTGACGAATGCGGCCGAATACTGGCTCTGTGGCGAGTGCGGTGTCCCGACTGCAAGAAATCCGCTTTGAATTGGCTGCAACTCGTGGTGGTTGCCATTTTGATCGTGCCCACGCTCTTCATTATTGAGAAGTTGTTATAGCATCCGAAATTCCCGCCTCGCGACTACCTGAAGTATCCTAGCCCTGACTTCTTCCCAAAGGGCTGTTTTGGTCAATACCTGGATACCCAAAGAAACAAACACTCATCAGGACCACGTAATCGCGCACGTGTTAGGCACGACCGTGCTGGCTTACTTTGTCCACGATGAAGTCATTTATTTGCTGCTGGACATCGGCTTCGTTTGGAATATTTTCCTGGATGGAGAAATGGGTTTGTTGCCGCATCCGGTCGCCGTTAGTGAACTTGATGTCGACGACGAAACTCGCGACCAGCTACGCGCTGATATCGATGTCGTACTGACTGCTAGACACGGAGACTTGAAACGACTGCAGCAGTCGCCGACGGATTGTTTGATTGAAGAAGTCACGTTCGTCGTAGCTGGAGATCGGATGAAACTGGTGCTGGCAGGGAAGCCGGGCGGTCTGGAGATTAAGCTGTCTTTGGAGAGACGGAGTATTGAAGTCTCGGCAGCAGAATGAGTTTGGTCTTCGGACTTTAGTCTTTGAACTCGGGTGTTTGAGTCTCGTTCAGCCGACTGAATCCGAGCACTCAGCAACCAAAGTCCAAAGACCAAAGAACGGTTTCTGTTAGGACATTACGACAATTTGATTGTCTACTTGCTTCACGCCTTTGATTGCTCGCAGCGTGCGATCGATCTGGGCCTTGAGCTGCTCGCTTTTAACTGTTCCCGTCAACGTCACTTTTCCATCAAGAACGGTTGCAGTAATTCCCAAAGCCGAAAGGTTTGGGTCGTCACTTATCTTCTTGTCGATCGCCGCTTGCACGTTCCCATCGTTGGAAGTGTTTGCTGACCCGCCACTTGGCGCCGGTTGAGTAACTACGATCGGAGGCTGTTGGACTGGTGCTGCTGCTGGTTGCTGAATTATCACTGGCGGCTGTTGCTGTTGTGCCGGCTGCTGCACGATCACGGGCTGTTGCGCAGGTTGCTGCTGCTGCGCAAGATTCGCGTTGGCAGTATCTGTGGCTTGCCCGTTCATTAAGAACAGCACCACCACGGTAATCAACGCAATCGCGACAACCACAATCACGCCGACAGTCGCACCTGAGATACCACCGCGATCATGCTGCACCGATTCTGTGTGCGTCACCTCACGCCGCGCAGTTGGCGTCTCCACTACCACACGACTTCTCCGTGCCTGATCATCATCGTATGCCATATCTTCCTCCTGATTGTTAGCTTTGATAGCATTCAGGTGCTGAACACCCTTGACCGTGCAAGTGCAAACGTTATTCCCAATCTGGCCACCCGCTGTTCCGATCAAAGAGGTGACAAAAACAAAGGGCTTAGCAGCTTGAAAGCTGCGATGTTTCAGAATGCGCGTACGCTTTTGAGTCTTATGAAGCCGGCACGCAACCGATTAGCAAACAGTGACAGAAACTGGCGCAGGACCGGGAGTCAGGAGTCAGGAGCAGGAACAGATTGCTGTGGTAACGTATAGACAACATCAACGGGCAACTGACTACGGACAACCGCCACTGACCAGTAATACTGACCACTAACAGCGAGCCATGACCACTGCAATCGTTCACCATCCAATTTTCAAAGAACACGATACGGGACCGGGACACCCGGAATCGCCGTCGCGCTATTCGGTTGTGATGAAGGCGCTTCAAGCGGACACTGAACTCTGGTCGAGCTTACAAGAAGTTCAAGCACGAGAAGCCCCGCGCGGCGACATTCAGGCTTGTCATACGCCGCAGCTCTACAAACGCGTCGAACAGGTGGTGCGCTCTGGCACGGGCTATCTTGATGCCGATACCGTCGTCTCAATGCGATCGCTCGACGCGGCTCTGCACGGAACCGGCGCTGCCTGCCAGGCGGTTGATCTCGTAATGCGTGGTGAGGCGGTCAATGCTTTCGTTCCGGTCAGACCGCCAGGCCATCACGCCACCGCTGAACGGGCGATGGGCTTTTGCCTTTTCAATAATGTTGCTGTGGCCGCGCGTTACGCTCAGAACCATTACGCGGAAATTGAACGCGTAGCGATCATCGATTGGGACGTTCATCACGGCAACGGAACGCAGGGCGTTTTTTATGACGACCCGAGCGTGTTCTTTTTTTCCACGCATCAATATCCCTGGTATCCCGGAACCGGAGCGAAGGGTGAGACGGGCGTCGCGAGAGGTTTGGGTTCAACGCTAAACGTTCCTTTGCGAGCCGGCACACCTGCCGACGAACAGAAGCGAATGTTTGAGGCTGCTTTGTCTGACATCGGCGGCAAGTTCAAGCCAGATCTCATCATCATTTCTGCCGGGTTTGATTCACACAATGCTGACCCGCTCGGGCAGTTGTTGCTGGAAGACGAAGACTTTATCTCCCTTACTCGCGCCGTAAAAGATTGGGCCAGGCAAGATTGTAACGGTCGCGTCGTTTCGTGCCTTGAGGGTGGTTACAATCTGGATACGCTGGGTGAAACGGTGCGAGCGCACGTTGGTGAATTAGCGAAAAACTGATTCCCCGCGACGCCATGTTGATGTCGTTAGCAATAGCGCGTGGCGCGTGGCCCAGGGTATTGAATGTAAAGAAGACCACCCTCCCATCAGACCCACCTGTCGTATCAACCATGCAGCGGGAAATTGGGCGCCAATCCGCCCAAAACTGGGGAATAACCCTTGATTTGTCCCCAGTTTAAAAACAACTAAATTATCCTTTGAACCCAGCTAACAGTGGAGTAAACTCAGCGCCACTTAAACCTGTTTCGGGGCCGCGAGCCCTGGCAACATCTCTTGCCAAGCCTCTTGCATTAGCTGGAAGATTTGCTCGCTTCCCGAAGAGAGAGCTGGGGCACCTCAATCCCCCACTCATGGAGAATCAACGATATGCCAGACATAGAGATTACTTGCGCGGAGTGCGGCAACACTTTTCCCTTTACCGAGCGCGAGCAGGAATACTATCAGGAACGCAACCTGACTCATCCCAAGCGTTGCAAGCCCTGCCGAGACGCGCGCCGTTCAAACTTTGGTGGTCAAAGAGGGGGCGGCGAGCGTCAAAGATTTGATATAACCTGCGACCAGTGTGGTAAACCTGACACTGTACCTTTCAAGCCCTCCAGTGGCAGGCCGGTGTTGTGCGGCGATTGTTTTAGCGCCAATCGTGCTGCGCAACCAAGGAGCTAATTGCAGTCCAGCTGAAGACGAGTCTTCGGTAGTCATTTCACTGCAACAAAGAAAAGACCAGAGCAGGACGCGCCGACAAGCGGCGTCTTGTTGAGGTAGAATGCTGCGTCGCTGAAATCATGGGTTACGAAACTATTCAACTCGAAATGCGTGAGGCCGTGGGTATCATTACCCTCAACCGTCCGGCAACGCTCAACGCGCTCACTACGGAAGTTGGCGAGGAATTTAAGGCGGCCATCGCTGAAGTGCAGCAGCGAGGAGCGCGCGCTGTGGTCGTCACTGGAGCGGGCAGAGCTTTCTGCGCCGGTGGTGACTTGCGCGAAATGCAGCGGATGGCTGAACGCGAAGGAAAAGTCGAAGCGTTTTTCGATGAGCCGTTGCGTCTGCTAAACGAGTGCATCCTGTTAATTCGTCGCACTCCGCTACCGTTTATCGCGGCCGTTAACGGAGCAGCATCGGGCGGCGGCTGCAATTTCGCACTCGCGTGCGACATTGTCATTGCTGGTGAAAGCGCGCGGTTTAATCAGGCCTTCATCAAGATCGGTTTGGTACCAGATTGCGGCGGGACTTTCATTCTACCCCGACTGATTGGATTCAAGCGCGCTACCGAACTGCTGATGACCGGCGATGTGACGACGGCCGCGAGCGCGCTGGCGATGGGAATGATCACTGCGGTCGTGCCGGATGAGGAGCTACTACCGCGCGCGTTGGCGATGGCTGAGCGACTTGCAAACGCGCCCACTGCCGCCATCGGTCGCATCAAAGAATTAATCGAGGCGAGCGCTACCAACGACTATGGCCAACAATTAGAACTGGAAAGGGAATTACAAATTCAATCGGGGTTGACAAAAGATTTCAGAGAAGGCGTCGCAGCTTTCATCGAGAAGCGCCCACCGAAATTTACTGGCGGATAAAAACACTCGAAGCGTTAGAAGTTGCGAGCCGCTGGTTAAGACTGGCGGCTTTTTTACTAAGTCTGGAGTCGCCAGTCCGCAGTCGACCGTCGTCTGAACGCACGGCTGTAGTTTTCGACTGTTGACTGGAGACTCTGGACTGTCGACTTGAGTTATGGATTCACTGACTTACATTCAACTGCTTCGTCGCAATCGCTCGTTCCGGCGTTTGTGGTGGGGGCAAGTAATTTCCGAACTCGGCAATTGGTTCAACTTCATTGCCGGGCTGGGATTGGTGCGCCTGATATCGCACGCGGATCCAACCGTTACAACCATCATGCTGCTTTGCCGCATGGTTCCCTTCACAGTGTTTGCTCCCCTGGCTGGCGCCGTCGTGGATCGTTGGTCACGAAGAACAGTCATGATTGCCAGCGACCTGGCGCGCGTCGGAGTCGCAATCGGTTTCCTCGCGGTGCGCCGGCCCGAAGATCTCTGGATCGCTTACCTCTGTACAGCGCTGTTGTCATTCTTTGGTTCGTTCTTCGACGCCGCGAAAGCCGCAGCCATGCCCAACATCACTGGCGATCGCGACCTACTGGCAGGAAACGCCTTGATGTTTTCGTCGCGATTCCTGTTGATGTCGTTGGGCGCAGCCCTGGGTGGCTGGACTGCCGCCAACGTTGGGTACCGCGCAGCGTTCATTGTCAACGCCGTTTCCTTTCTTGGTTCGGCACTTTCCATCTGGCTCATCCCGGAGCATGAAACCCGGCAGCGGGCCCTGGAAAACAAAGCGATCGAAGGGACAGCCAAGCCGAGCTTTTGGTCTGACATTCGCGAAGGCTGGGCTTACATCGTGAGCCACGCCACGGTGGCTTCGTTAATTGGCATCAACATGGTCTGGGCACTTAGCGGTGGCGCTGTAAACCTCATCATGGATCGTCTTGGTGGAATCGTCTTTGTGGGCCAAAGAGGAATCAGTGGCGATGCCGCAGTGGCGACGCTCTATTTCGCAGGCGGCCTGGGATTGTTCATCGGAATGATGATCGCGCGGCGCGTGGGCCACTACTTTGAGTTCATCGGCAAAACTCCGGCGTTGATCGGTTGGGGACTGATCATCCAGGGGTTTTTGTTTGCGGTGATGGGGGTGATGCCGACCTTGTGGTTTGCCTGCCTGTTTCTCTTCCTGGGACGCATTATCCTCGGGGCGGAGTTTGGTGTACAAGACACGCTATTGATGCGTCTGGTGCCTGACAAATTGCGCGGCCGCATCATCACCACCGATCGCGCCACGGAAGTGTTGACGTGGAGTTTTTCAACGGCGATTGCCGGCTGGTCGTTGCATCTGATCTCACCGCGAACGCTGACGATTGTTTCTGGTTTGGGTTCATCACTAGCGGGCCTCTTGTGGCTCATTCTTTTTGCGGTGGGCAGAGTGAAAGTTGCGGGGTCGCGTGAGAAGAATCCTGCTTGATGTTAAGCGCGAAAGGAGTATCATCCTCAACCGCTAGACCTAACTCATCCTTACGCGGAGGTCGTTGATGGCCCACGAAGAGAAGCTGCTCGAACACCTTTCTAAAGAAATAGAAACTGAAATGAACAATTTGATGAAGTTTCGCGAGCGGATCAACTTTGCGGTTTTCGTTGGGCCCTTCGTATTGTTGAGTGCCATATTGTTCGGCAGGGGTTTTCCGCAGGTGAATTGGGGTTCGTTGAGTGGTAAGGCCTGGTTTGGCCTGGGAATAAGTTTACTGCTCACCTTGCTTAGCTACCTGATGTTGGGGATTTGTTGTTCCCGGATTGAAGAGCACATGTGGAACTACTGCAATAAGCTTCGCGAGCGCATTGCCGAAATAAGTTCCGGGCTCAACTGTGGCTTTACGTACGAAAACCTGGAGTACAAAGGCTGGATCAAACTAGGCTATCGCTACGTCTACGGAGCGATGCTCGTCGCTTTTCTAAGTGCGGTGCTGTTGATGGTCATCCTGCAAATACACGCTTATCCGCCACCACATCCCTAGATTCCGCCTAGCATCAAGTCCCCGCTTATGCTCGTAACCAGCGCGGTTACACAACTATTACACCCGCCTTCATCTGCGCGTGCTAGATTCTTCGTACGTAACCATAGACATGGATGCGCACATCTAGCAGAACTGAGGACGTGAATGAACAAAACAGGGAAGCTCGCTACCGATGCTATAAACAAGTCAGCGCGTGTTTATGCGACGGCTTTTACCAAGAAACCCGCTATCAACTGGCCCACATTTATTTTCCTGGCGATCGCTCACATCCTTGCAGTTTCCGCCCTTTTCTTCTGGAGTTGGCCCGGCGTTATTACCACGCTGGTCTTGTTTTGGGTCAGTGGCAGTCTCGGCATCGGCATGGGTTGGCATCGCCTGCTGACGCATCGCGGTTACAAAGTGCCAAAGGTAGTTGAATATTTTCTCGTCTTGTGTGGTTCTTTCGCGCTTGAAGGTGGACCGATTCAGTGGGTCACTACTCACCGAATCCACCATGCCAACACAGACACGGTTGGTGATCCGCATACGCCACGCGACGGTACCTATTGGGCGCACCTGGGATGGATTCTCACTCCGACTCAGGAGGTTATGGACCAGTCGCTATACCAACGTTATGCTCCCGACTTGATGAACCAACGCTTCTACCGCTGGCTGAATAAAGTCTACTGGATGCCGTTGTTGATTTTGGGAATTGGCTTGTACGCATTCGGCGGTTGGCGCGTAATGCTTTGGGGAATATTTTTCCGCGTGACCGTTGGCCTGCACGTCACCTGGCTGGTAAATTCCGCCACGCACCTCTGGGGCAAGCGACGTTTCGTGACCAGAGATGACTCGACGAATAACTGGTGGGTGGCCCTGCTCACGTTCGGCGAAGGCTGGCACAACAATCATCACGCCCATCCTCGTTCGGCCAAGCACGGTTTGCGTTGGTATGAAATCGACGTCAACTGGTACGGCATCCGCGCGCTGAAGTTTTTGGGACTCGCGAAAGGCATTAAGGTGGTTAGCAACGATCAGATAATGCTCGCCGACAACCGCGAGGAACTGCGAGAAGCTGCTTAGGATCATTTCGAGTTTCGTTTATTACTGAAGCGGGTGGGCACGCGAAGAAAATCTTTCGCCAGCCCACCCGCTACTCTTTGGGGTACTGATCTTATTGTTTTCACCTCAATGATCGATGAAAACCGGAAATGATACAGGGAAAATCCCGTTCGCTTTTGTCTGCTCGCCTAGTACCTCGTGCCCCCCGCGTCTTACAATTCCGATATGGCAGTAAGTGGTCGCGGTAAGTCGATAGCTTTCTTCATCACGCTCGGCGCTTGTTTAGTGGCGCTGGCTGTGGCCCTGAACGTTGGCTGGATTCTGCTTAATGTCCGCGAGATTGCCCTGCTGGTCTTCGGCATCGTTTTCTTCTCGCTAATTATTACCGGTCTTGTTCTCAATACCACTTTTCTAATCCGCGAAATACGCCGGAACGAACAACACGACGCATTCATTAATGCGGTGACTCACGAACTGAAGACCCCGCTCGCCTCAATTCGTCTTTATTTGGAAACGCTGCAAAGACGAGACCTCGAGGAGGAAAAGCGGCAGGAGTTTTACGACGTAATGCTGGCCGACAGCGATCGGCTGTTGCAAACGGTCGAGCAGGTTTTGCGCGCCGGACAAGCCGGCCATCGACGGCGGAAACTGAATTTCAGAAAAATTGATATCGGCGAACTCGCGCGTGAATGTGTTGACCTCGCCAGAGTTCGTTACAACCTGACCCCAGAGTCGCTTACGTTTTCGGAGACGGCAAATGGCGAGCGCCCGCAAGTTAAGGCCGACGCTGATGAACTCCGAGCGGCGATTTCAAACGTGCTCGACAACGCAGTCAAATACTCCGTCAAGGACATTCAGATTGCGGTTGAAGTCGCGGCGATTGATGAGAAGCGCGTTGCCGTGCGCGTCAAAGACAGTGGCATCGGCATTCGCGCGGCACAGTTGAAGCGCATCTTCAAACGATTTTACCGGGTGCCT
Organism: Pyrinomonadaceae bacterium; assembly: GCA_035472495.1. Lineage (GTDB taxonomy): Bacteria > Acidobacteriota > Blastocatellia > Pyrinomonadales > Pyrinomonadaceae > PSRF01. The sequence goes on from DATIPD010000021.1 coordinate 46,783, forward strand.
GGTCGCGTGATGGCCAGAATAAAGGGCACCGGGCTCGGGCTCTTCATTGTGCGTTCGGTCGTTGAGCAACACGGTGGCAAAGTTTTTGCGGAGAGCGAAGGCCGGGGTCACGGCAGCCAGTTCACGATTCAACTCCCGCGTGTTTAGGGCCAGCAAACGATGAGCAGCATTCTGATCGTAGAAGACGAGCAACATTTGGCCGACGGCTTGCGCTTCAATCTTGAAGCGGAAGGCTACACGGTCGAAACAGTTCCCGACGGCGAAAGTGCAGTGGCTCTTTGTTTGGACGAGCAGCACGGCTTCGATGTGGTCGTGCTTGATGTAATGCTACCCGGGAAAGACGGTTTCGAAATTGCCGCCGAGTTGCGCGCCGCCGGTCAATTCGTGCCCGTACTGATGTTGACTGCCCGCGGACGTCCTGACGATGTTTTGCGTGGATTTGAATCTGGCGCCGATGATTATCTGCCTAAGCCGTTTGATCTTTCCGTGCTGCTGGCGCGGTTGAATGCGCTCCTGCGCCGGCGGCAGTGGTTTCACCACGAAGCGCGGCAAGCTGCAACTGATACGGTGGTGGCGAAGGACGGTCGGACTGAAGAGGGGCCGGCAGAGTTTGCCTTCAACGATCGCGTAATTGATTTCGCAAACCTGGAGCTGCGAACTAAGAAAGAAACGATCCGGCTAACTTTGATGGAGGCGCAGCTCCTGCGCTATCTGGTGAAGCACGAAGGCAACGTGGTTTCGCGTAAGTCGATACTGGAAAATGTTTGGGGCTTGAATGAAGACACTGACACACGAGCAATTGATAATTTTGTTGTCAGGCTAAGAAAGTATATCGAAGACGATCCGACCACTCCGAAGCATCTCCTGACCGTTCGCGGGGTTGGTTATCGCTTTGTTGCCAACTAACTTTGCGCAGTAACAATCGCCGCTCGCACTCCTAACAAATCCGAAAAATCCTTCGCGTAGATGGCGTCGACTTTTCGTACGCGGCCAACTGTCTCGATCAATTCATCAGTCGAGATGAAGCCGTTTTCCGTGTGCGCGATCGCCCAGCCGGGAAGATGCGCGGCGGTGCGCAGTAAATCTTCTACGAGATCAAGATATTGCTGTTTGCTCTGCACGCGTGTGCCGAGCCTTCCCGTCCGGCTTCGTTCAAAGTCATCCCAGAAATCGTTGCCACCCTGAAGCCACTCCTCACGCCAGCTAAGTACGTTGTGAATTGAATGTGGTTGTGATGGGACCGGCAACCGCAAAAACAGCAGCTCGGTGTGGCGGCGCTCGGCGACGAACGAGCGCACGTCCTGGTTTGTGGCTTTGCTTTTGTTCCGGTGCTCAAAATGAAAACGCAGAGTCTCCGCAAAATGCCGGAACATTCGCGACAGCGACAAGGGTTCGCGCAAATGCAAACTGTCGGCTTTGAATGACAAAACGTAGTCGCCCACCATCATCCCCAGGGTTAATGCCAGCGCGCGCTGATACGAAGAGTCTAAACGCTCGGCGTTGAAGCGGACATTGTCGAACCACCAGGCGTCAGTTTCATTGAACCACTGCAAGAGAGACGGGTTATCCATCCGCTCGCGCGGCACGTAGGCATCGTCGAGCAGGGTTTCAATCTCGCTTTCGCCCAACTGATCGTTGTCGTTCTCGATGAGTGCGGTAGCTTTCGTAAACGCCCAGATCATCGGATCGTTGGCGGCCACGCGGACGCCCCAGCGTTTCAACTGAGTGCCGAGGTTCGGCTCGCCGGTGAAGGGAAAGGCAATCGAAGAAAACTTCAGACGCTTCAAAACGCTGAGTTCGAAGTTTAGCCAGCCATTGGGAAATGTTGCCGCGCCTGCGTAGGTCATGACTCGTGAACTCTTACGGTTACCTCATGAAGGACGAAAAGAGATTCCAGTTGTCGTCGTTCGAATCAGATCGTTCTAACGGTGTCTCAACCGGCTTGACGTAGGACTTCAATTCAGCGAAGTCCTCAAGTGAGAGCAGGGCAGTAACTACCTCCGGATCAAACTCCACGCCGGCCCGCTCGATAATCAGACCACGGGCGGCGTCTTCGCCCATTGCCGGTCGATACGGACGCGCGTCTGTGAGTGATGCATACGAGTCAGCCACACGCAGAATGCGGGCGCCCAAAGGGATTTCGTTTTGACGCAGCGCGTCGGGGTAGCCGCCGCCGTTCCACCATTCGTGATGCCAGCGCACCAGCAACTGTGCCGCTCGATCCGCATTGGCGCGAGCGGCTTCTCGCTCACCGATGATGGGATGACGTTCCAGGTCGATCCGCTCTTCATCCGTCAGCGAGCCGGCGCGTTGGATGTAGTCTCTTTCCATTGCGACTTCGCCAACGTCATGCATTCGCGCCGCAGTGCGCAGCGATTTGCGATCCTGCGGCGCCAGGTGAAACGTTTCAGCAATCCTGTCTGCGATCACCGCAATGCGGACCGCATGCGGGTTCGTATATTTCTCAAACTCATCGGCCGCCGCCGCGAACTGCAAGTAGGCCTCGCGCGCGATCTGCTCTTTGTCAGTATTGCGTTTAGGTGCAGACATCAATTTAACCAACTGCCAATCTTCAGCTTACTCTGCGCGATTTTTCCAGTTTCCGCAAAAGCAGGTTTGCCTGACCGTTCTTGGGGTCGACCGCGAGCACGCGATCAAGTTCGGCTTGCGCACGACGATGAAACTTCAATTCGAAATACAATTCAGCAAGCATTGTGCGAAAAAGAATGTTATTTGGCTCCAGTTTTACCGCTGTCTGAATCTCATTTTCTGCAAGCCGGCGCGTGCTCTCGTTAGCGGCCAGGGCTTTGCCATAGTACGCGCGAAAGCGCGCATCCTGCGGATCCAGGCGCACGGCGGTGGCCAGGTACTGAATGGCGCTTTCGAACCGGCCCTGGTCGAGAGCGGCGAAGCCTTCCTTAAAACTGTGTTCTGCACGCGAGCCTCCCGAATCCAGATCGTCAAGGTCATCGTCCGCTGCATCTTTGGGTTTCGCGGTTTGGGCCAACTTTTTGGTGCGCATCAAGGTCAGATCATAAGTCGCGCGCGTTTCCGGGTTCACCAGCGTGTCATAGGCGTGGGTAATACGCGCGAAGACAGTGCCGATCTCAGCGTGCTGTTTGGTTCCCGACTTCAGATGGAATCGGTCAGGGTGGTAACGCCGGGCCATTGCGTAGTAGGCATCTTTTATTTCTGTTAACTTGGCCTCTTCCGTGAGTTCCAGCACTTCATAGTGATTCGTGGCTCTTCGCTGGCGCGCAAGAAACTCGGAGAGGTCCTCGTTTTCAACCGACGCCGCCAGCCAGGCGTCGGAGCGTTCAGCCTGCCCGACTTCAGCCGCAGCTTTTTGTTTTTCCTTCACGGGCCTGGGGATATCTGAACGGAAGGCATTTTGCCAGTATTCGCGTTCGACGAAACCACTTAGAGCAAGACCGTATATCACGCGTAGTGCCTCTAGTTCTGGTAATCCACTTTCCAGCACCAGCTCGCCGAGTTTCATCGGTTTGTCGAGTCGCGAAAGCAGGAAACTTTCTGCCGGCAGAAAATTGCTACTCCGGGAGATGCTGGCGCCACGAGTGATAACTTCATTCTGGTTTCGCAATCGCTCGGTTACAAAATCTCCCGGTAAGCGTTGCGCCGTGTCGCGCAGCAAAGTCTCGAGGTCGAGGTTCACGCGGACGGTTTCCGCCAGGCGCCCTCGTTCATTTAGCTCCCAGCTTCCATTGGTCCACAACAACGCTACCCGCAGAACGTCTCGTATCAGAATCGACATCAAGGCGCTGACGTCCTTTTGCTTCATCATGCCGCTGGAAGCGAGCCCGGCTGCCAGCGTCAAGTCAGGGAGATTAGGATCCAGTCCGTGTCGTTGTTGCTCCGTCAGCAGATTCACTTTGTTTAGATACTCGCGTAGCCGCAGCGCCTTCAGGTTCGCCGCCGCATAAACAATTTGTCCGGCAGCGAAATAAACAGCGGCCTGCACGCGCTCGTGCTCGAGGCGCAGAGTTCCGGACAAACCTTTGTCCGAAATCTCGCGGATGAGTTCCGCCAGTGGTTGAGCTGTTAGTTTTCCCTTCATTTATTGGTTTACAACCGGCGAGCCGAACAGTGACCCTGCAGCCAAGCTCATGATAACGCACGATTTAGTAAAAAAAGAAGGATGGCTTTGACACTCAATTCGGGCAGTCTTATAGTGACTTCACCGAAAACAATTGAGGCTTACGAACGCGAGATTGGTTGACCCAATTCAGCCAGGCTCGGTCGTTCTCGGAGTCGGGCAGCCGTGGCTGATAACCACACAAACCATGCGAAATCAGTGGACGACGAGCGCGTCGCGCATCTGATTGAGCAGCTACAGCAGCGCACCGTCGAACTGGAAGAGGCGAATCGGGAACTGAAACACGTTTCGCACTACCGCTCTCTTTTTCTGGCGCGAATGTCTCATGAGTTGCGCACACCGCTAACATCTATTCTTGGTTTCACCGAAATCCTGCTTGATCAGGAAAAATTGACTGAAGCGCAGCAGCGTTTTTGTCAGAAGATTCAGAACTCCGGAATCCAGTTGTTAACCAGTCTGAACCAGCTGGTTGATATTTCGCGCTTGGAAGTGGGCGCCGCCGAAGTCTTTCTGCATGAGTTTTCTTTCCCCGAGACGCTCCGCGAAACTTGCGCTGCCGTTGCGCGCCAGGCGCAAAAACGCGATGTAACAATCGAATCTACGGTCGCGCCGGATCTTAATGCGGTGGTATCTGAGCAGGCCCGGATGCGGCAAGTGATTTATACATTCCTTGGGTGGGCTGTAAGTCGCAGCCCGGAAGGTGAAGTGGTTGATGTTGAGGCAAGTCTGGTAGATGGTGATCGGCTCAAGATTCAAATAGACGACAATGGGGAACCGGTGAAAGACCTGACGCGAGTGTTCGATCCCGAGGACGCGCCGGTCGCCGGCAAAACTGATCTCAATGAATTGGGAATCATTGTTGGCCGGCGCTTACTGGAAGTTTTGAAAGGCACAGTCGAACTCGAAAACCGAAAGCCTGTTGGGTTGCGCACCACGATCGAGTTGCCGGCAGGCCCGGCAAAAGTCTGAACTCTATGCTGAAGGCAGCTAAATCGTGAGGCCGGAAGTTCAGAGTCCAGCCAGCCTTGCCCGAAAAGTCGCCGTCGGAACTTCGTCTCTGTGTAACCTCGGTATTCTTTGTGCCTCTGTGGTGGTTTTTTTTCCACGCAAATATTAACCACGGAGACACAGAGAACACGGTGGTGGCACAGAGAAAGATGGTGTCAACCCACTTTTCGAGCAAAGCCAGTCCAGCCTCTAGGCTGCAAGCTGGTTGACTGTCGCCAGCGCAAACTAAAGTTTGAACTCTGAACTACATGACCGGTCACCCACCGCGTTATAATCGGAAGCGTCCTATCCAATTCAACTCGAGAGAAAAAGTGGCCGGAAGTTTGGCTGCCGTCAACGATGGAAGACATCGTAATCCGCGAATGCGTCACAATCGATGAACTCGATCGCTGCGTTCATCTGCAAAGAGATGTGTTTGGACTGCCCGACCTGGAGATTTCGCCGCGGCGGCACTTGATTGTTTCTCGACAGGCCGGGGGCTGGACTCTGGGCGCCTTTAGCGAAGAACGCCTCGTTGGGTTCGTGCACCATCTGGCCGCGGTGCGCGGCGACGACGAAGTTTTTGGCTACTCCCACATGATGGCCGTGGCGGCAGATTTCCAGAACAAGGGCGTGGGCGCCAGGTTGAAGTGGAGCCAGCGCGAACGTGCGCTGCAAGAAGGTAGAACTTTTATCAAGTGGACCTGGGATCCAATGCAGGCACGTAACGCGCACTTCAATCTCAACCGTCTGGGCGTGACCGTCAGCGACTATGCGGAAAATTTTTACGGGACTGACTACGCAACCGATCCTAGTTTGACCGATTGCGAACCTGCCGGGATCGATAGCGATCGTCTGTTCGCCAGGTGGCAATTGAAATCACCGCGAGTGCTGAAACTGGAAAAGGCGGCCGGTGAAGAAGTGAATCATGGGATTGCCCGCGCCGCCACCATTCGCATACCGCCAAACTGGACGCAGCTTTGTCGCGAAAATCCCCGGACAGCGAGACAAGAACAGTTGCGCGTGCGCGGAGAATTTCAGCAAGCTTTTGGACGCGGGCTGGTGGCCGCCGGGTTTCAGCGATCGCAAACGGAACCGCGTTATTTACTTTTCACTGAATCAGAAATCGCCCTAACTTAGAAACGCAATATGCCTTTTACTCGTTTCGATCGTTATGTCGACCGGCACGCTCGGGCTTTTACCGAGAGGTTGCAGGCGCTTTGCCGGATGCCGTCGGTCGCCGCGCGCGGCACGGGCATGCGCGCAATCGCCGAGACGGTCGAACAAATGATGCAGCGAATCGGGATTGGAACGCGCTCGTTTCGCGTTGGGAACGGCTACCCAATTATTTACGGCGAATGTGGCGATGGTTTGCAAAGTTATCTGGTTTACGGTCACTACGACGTGCAGCCCGTGGGTCATCTGAGCGACTGGTCGTATGGTCCTTTCGCGGCAACGATGGTCGATGGGAAGCTCTTCGCTCGCGGCGCTGCAAACAGTAAGGGAGACTTAGTGGCGCGGCTGGCGGCGGTCGAAGCGTATCAAAAAACTTTTGGAAAACTTCCCGTGTCGTTGCGGTTTTTTGTCGACGGCGAAGACGGTCTGGGTAGTCCGAGTCTCTACCGATTTGCGGCGGATCATCCGGAGAAGTTTGCCGCGCAGGGATGCATTTGGGACGAGGGTTACAAAGACACCAAAGAGCGACCGGTAATTAGTCTCGGCTTCAAAGGGATCCAGTTTGTCGAGTTGCGCGCACACGGCCCGCGTACTGATTTGCACTCAAAGTGGGGCGCGATCGTGCCGAACCCCGCGTGGCGGTTGGTGCAGGCGCTGGCGACCATTACGTCACCGAAAGGCGTGATCACGATCGATGGTTTTTCTTCGCTGATCGCGCCGATTGACGCGGACGACACTGAAGCGCTCAAGACAATTGAACTCGACGAAGTTGGTCTGAAAAAAGAATTCCGCATTGGCTCGTGGGTGCGTTCAATGAAGGGGCCGGCGCTGGTCAAGGAACATATCTTTGGTCCGACGTGCACAATTTGCGGCATCCAAACTGGCCACACGGAGGCGGGCATCAAAACAATTCTCCCGAGTACGGCGATGGCGCGTCTTGATTTTCGTCTGGTTCCCGATTTAACTCCGGAGAATGTGCTCAAGCTGCTACGCGCGCATCTTGACGTGCGCGGCTTCAAAGACATCGACATCAGCGAACTCGGCAAAGCGCCGCTGGCGAAATCGTCGCGCAATTCCGACATCGCCTCAGCGGTGATTGGCTCCGCGGCTGAGGTTTATGGTGTCGCCCCGCTGGTTTATCCGATGGACCCATCGAGTGGCCCCGTCGGCGCGGTCTGCGGCGCGTCGTCTCCGCCAACTCCGGTGGCGTCTTTCGGAATCAGCCACGCAGGTTCGAACCCGCACGGCCCGGACGAAAACATTCGCGTTGATGATTTTCTGCAAAGCATAAAGTTTATTGGACGCGTGCTGCACCGGCTGGGCGAAGAGAAGACTGCCGAGCACACGATGAGGACGAGTGGGATAACTAAAGTTGGTGGCATCCGCGAAGGTCGAACTAATTCGCGAAGTTGATTTGTTCGGCTTGAGGCTGTTGGAACGGTTCGCCGTAAATGCCCGATTCGCCGGGCTAGTCCGCAGGCTCTTAGGCCAGCGCTTTGTAGCGCTGGTTAGGCGCAGATGCAAACTAGCCGCATAAATGCGGCCTATGGCTTAGTTAGCCATCTAAATTGAAAGTAGAACTATAGGAGCTTACGTTTTGGCTAAGGCTGCGGCAGTCGCACAACAAATCGAAAAACTTCGTGAAGAGATTCGTCATCATGAGGAACTCTATTACGTAAAAGACGATCCGGAGATTTCCGATCGCGAGTACGACGCGTTGCTGGAAAAGCTTCAGTCGCTCGAGCAGCAATATACTGACTTAATCACTCCCGACAGTCCGACCCAACGCGTTGGCGGCCGGCCGGCGGAAGGCTTCCCAGAAGTCGTGCATCGCCGTCCGATGCTTTCCCTGGACAATAGCTACAACATCGATGAGTTGCGCGCTTTCGATCAGCGTTGTCAAAAGCTCGCTGAGGGGCGCCGTCTGGAATACGTTGCCGAACTTAAGATCGACGGCTTGTCGCTATCTTTACACTACGAAAATCAAGTTCTGGAACGCGGCGTGACCCGCGGCGACGGTCGCATCGGCGAAGACGTGACTTTGAACGCTCGCACGATACGGAGCATTCCGCTTAAGCTGCGCACGTCGACTCCTAAAATTCCCAGCCTCGAAGTGCGCGGGGAAGCGTTCATCCCGCGCAAGCAGTTTGAGCGCATCAACGATGAACGGGAAAAGCAGGACGAGCCGCGCTTCGCTAATCCTCGCAACGCAGCAGCGGGCACTATTCGACAACTCGATCCGAAAATTACCGCCAGTCGGAAACTCGAAATGTTTGCCTACGACGCGCTGGCCGGCGATCGAAAACCTTTTTCAACTCACTGGGAAGCGCTGAATTGGTTGGCGAAGGCTGGCTTCAGGGTCAGCGCCGAACGCAAACTCTGCAGCACCATCGATGAAGTTATTGAGTTTGCCGGTGGGATCGAGGCGCAGCGTGATGACCTCGACTACGAAATCGACGGGCTGGTGGTGAAGGTCAATTCAAACGCGCTTCAGGAAGAGTTTGGCACCACGAACAAAGCGCCGCGTTGGGCTGTTGCTTTCAAGTTTGCCGCGCGACAAGCAACCACGCAGTTGCACGACATTTTTGTGCAGGTCGGAAGAACCGGCGCGTTGACTCCGGTCGCCATCCTCGAGCCTGTGAGTTTGGCAGGCACCACAGTGTCGCGCGCCACCTTGCACAACGCCGACGAAGTTAAGCGATTAGGGATTCGCATCGGTGATTGGGTGCTGATCGAAAAAGGCGGCGATGTAATCCCGAAAGTTTTGAAAGTCATTGAGTCGAAGCGCACTGGTAAAGAAAAGCGTTTCCGCATGCCGCCGAAATGTCCGGTTTGCGGCGGTGAAATTTCGAAGCCGGAAGGTGAGGTTGTTTCGCGTTGTGTCGCCGCCGATTGTTCAGCTCAGTTAATGGGACGCCTGTTGCACTTTGCCTCGCGGCGCGCGATGCGCATCGAAGGTCTGGGCGAGTCGCTGGTGGATCAGTTAGTTGCAACAGGCAAGGTGCATGACGCCGGCGACCTTTATGCGTTGACGTTGGACGATGTAGCCAGTCTCGAACGAATGGCAAAGAAATCTGCGTCCAACTTGCTGGGGCAAATCGAGGCCAGCAAACAGCGCGAGCTTTCGAATTTGATTTACGCACTCGGCTTGCGGCACGTCGGCGACCGAACTGCGTCCACTCTCGCCCGGCACTTTGGGTCACTCGAAGCCCTCAGCAAAGCGACGGTGGAAGAACTCGACGATGTGCCTGAGATCGGACTGACGGTTGCCGAGAGTGTGCGCGATTGGTTCGACGATCCCGGCAACCTGGAACTCTGTAAACGTCTAACGGCGGCAGGCGTGCGCACCGAAGTTGAGAAGAGCAATGAACCGGCGAACGACACGCTGGCAGGAAAAACTTTTGTGTTGACGGGAACGCTGGCGGATTTCACTCGTGACGAAGCCAAGGCGGCGATTGAAACACGTGGCGGCCGCGTTAGTTCTTCGGTCAGCAAAAAAACAGACTATGTCGTCGGGGGCGAGGAAGCGGGTTCCAAACTCGACAAGGCGAACGAGCTCGGTGTGACCGTTCTTGATGAAGCAGCGTTCACGGCACTACTCACCTAACGAATACAACTACCACCAAAGAAGAGGTGCATTAGTCCGGCGGAGGGCGAGCCTGTAGAATGCTGCCATAACGCCGATTAACCTGGAGAAGAAAATGGCTGAGGCAGGAAAGAAAGATCAAAAACTTGAATTGCTTTATACGCTCTTCTGCGACGATGTGCGCCTTGAGGTTGGTAACAAACTTTCCCTGATGGGTGTGTTTCAAAACATCATGGTGCAGCAAGTGCCGGTCTCCTTGATCAAGTTTGCGGTGATAAACCACTGGCGTGGTGAAGGAACGCACTTGTCCGAGGTCAGGATCCTAACGCCAGACCGTCAACATCCAGTGGTCGTTTCCCAACCTACAAGCTTTGAGATTGCTCCCGGTGGTTTTGCCGACAACATCAGTTTTTTTGTGAACGTAACTTTTCCTGCGGCCGGTCACTACTGGGTGCAGACGCTCGTCGATTCCAACCTCTATGACGAACAACAGCTGATCGTTTCAGACGGACGTGAGGCGTTGGCGGACAACTCGTCGCAAGCGGTCAATTAAAAGCAAAGTCCAAAGTCCAAGGGGCCAAAGTCTTCGTTGCTAAACAGACTTTGGATTTGGACGTTGGACTTTGGGCTAATACTCGATCCCGTACAGTTTGATTTTGGAATTAAGCGTCGTTGGCTTAATGCGCAGGAGTCTGGCGGCGCGCGCCTGGTGTCCGCGGGTTTGATCGAGTGCGAGTTTAATCAGCCCGGTTTCAAATCGCTGAACTTCGTCATAGAAATCGATGCCGTCCGCCAGATTCAACGCCTGCAACCGGCTGGATTCGTCCGCGAAGGCTTTGTCGCGTGCCAGCGTCTCTGTTTCCTGCAGCAACTTGTCTGCCAGATTGCGGAGTTGCTCAACGCGATTTGCTGGTGGTCGTTGGCTGATTCTAAGTTGCAAGGGAAGTGCGCCAGTTATCGGATCCTGCACGACAGGTGCACGCAGTTCCTCGGGGGAGTCGACCGCCTTACTTGCGGTGCCAGCACGTTCCATCCTCATGTGGACCTCCGACCTTGTTCTTTGAAGCGGTTTCTTTTCGGGAGACGGTCCTCACCTAACAACGGCTAACGCGAAATAGGTGACGACGTTTCTTATACGCCGCCGTTGCTCCGTGGTTCCAAAAATAGAGACGAAAAAGCGGGCCCGGCTGTTAACGCGATCCCAAATTTGAGATCGGAAATTCCGTTGACCCGCTTATTGCTGATTGAGATTGGTGCGGATGAGAGGACTTGAACCTCCACGATGTCACCATCACAGGCTTCTGAGACCTGCGCGTCTGCCAGTTCCGCCACATCCGCATTGCAGAGGATGCATTATGCGAACGGCTAACATGAGTGTCAAGAATGGGACAATTACAGCAGAAAGAGCGGCCAACGTCTCGACTGGAAAACTAACTCGTCCGGAGTGAATCGAGGCGTTGGTCGCCCGTTTGTGCTGGCAACTTTCCGCTATTGTTAATTCCGATTCTGACGGTTGCGCCACCAGGCTCGCCGCTGCAACGTCAAATTGCGGTTGCGATTGAACGACCGAGTGCGATTTCGGTTACGCCAAAATACGTAGCCGACGCGATCACCGCGCGCTCCGCGCCCGTCCCAGCGCCCATTTCTCGCGTCATGACAATTGACGAATTTGCCGCACTTACCATTACGCCAGGATCCGTTGTTCCAATCTCGGTTTCCGTGTCGCCCCTGTCCAAACGAGGTGGCTGGTGCGACGACCAAAAGCAACAGGCCCATCAGCATCACCGCGAGTAGATTTCGCTTCGTAGCAGACTTTCTCATTTAGTCCTCCTCTATCTCTGATCCGTCTCGTATTACTGCAAAGGGAGAGAGTCTGTTGTTTCCAAGACAATCACCATGCCAACAGCGACGGGTGCTTTCTTCGAACCGGCTGGCCGCTAGCTTGCCATGCAACGGCGCATTCGATCTGATAATGTAATTATCGTCAGCATCAGGTTGTGGTTTGATTTCGATTGCGTTGCCGAAGCGTATGACCAGTGAAGCGGTTCCACAGAACAGAACACTACGCGAACGATTCGAAGACGTTCGCCGAAGAATCGATCAGGCAGCGGAACGCGCGGGCCGCGCTTCGACCGACGTGCGTTTGATTGCCATTAGCAAAACGCATCCGACGAGTGTCTTGCGTGAGGGGCTGACCGCAGGCGTCACTGACTTCGGGGAGAATCGGGTGCAGGAAGCGTCGCCGAAAATCGAAGAACTCGGGCGCGATGCTGCGCGCTGGCACCTCGTGGGCCACTTGCAGACCAATAAAGCAAGCCGGGCGGTCAAACTTTTCGACTACATTCACTCGCTCGATTCCGTGGAGCTGGCCCAAAAACTCGAGCGCTTGTGCGAGACACAGGAACGAAACCAATTATCAGTCTTGATTCAGATTGATTTCGGCAAAGAGGAAACGAAGACCGGACTAGATCCAAAAAAACTGCCGGAATTGTTGGCGACGATTAAAGAATGCAAACACCTGCAACTGGCAGGATTGATGACCCTGCCGCCATACTTTGAAAACCCGGATTGTGCGCGGCCATTTTTCAAGACGCTACGACAATTGCGCGACGAGCTAAAGGCAAAGGGCAACTTCGGAGACGACCGCGGCGAACTTTCAATGGGAATGAGCCACGATTTTGAAATCGCCATCGAAGAGGGAGCTACGATGGTACGGGTTGGCACCGCGATCTTCGGCGAACGTGGGAAGTAATGAACGTAATCGGAAAAATCTACTGGTTTCTCAGCTGGGCAATAGTGGCCCTTACTGCAACTCTTATCGTGCTGGTTGCGGTGCGGCTGTTAGCAAACCAGATGAACGTGAATCCCTTCCGCTGGAGTTGGATAACGCTGCGCCGCCTGACTGATCCATTGATTGGTCCACTGCGACGAGCGTTGGCTCGCTTTGGTGTCGATCCAAAATACGCTCCGTTGGTGACAATCATCGTGATCGTTGTGCTGGGCTGGATATTGCTCCAGCTGGTAACCAGTGTGGCGAACACGACTCTTGGATTGATCCTTAGCATCGGCAAGCTCGCCATTATTCCTACGATCGGTTACGTCCTTTATGGCTTGCTTGGTTTGTACATCATGCTGCTTTTTGTGCGCGTGATTTTTTCCTGGGTAACGTTTAGTTATTCGAATCGATTCATGCGCTTCGTCGTCAATACTACGGAACCTTTGCTGGCGCCTTTGCGCCGAATGATTCCGCTGCTGGGTGGCTTCGATATCTCACCGATGATTGCCTTTTTTATCATCTGGATTGCGCAGAGCGCAGTTGCGGGTACACTCCTGCGGGGCTGGCCGATCGGCTTCTTCGGATGAAACTAAAGAGGTCATGAAAAAAGTTCTGATACTGATATTGTTTCTAGCTCCCTCGCTCTATGCGCAGCAGCGTACCTTCAACCTTGAGGGCGCTTCCAAATACTTCGCTATCAAGATCGTCGTCTCCAAATGCGATGACGACTCCTGCAGCGGCAAGGCCACGTTCTCCTTTCATAAAAAAGGTGACGCGAAACCCTACCAGGTCATCTCGCTGCCCGACACCTATGTCGACATCTCGGAAGGTCAGCCTGCGGTAAACGAGACTTTGCTTTATGACAAGCAAAGCGTTTTGACTATCGATGATTTTAATTTCGACGGGATGGAAGACGTTGCGATCTGTGACGGGCAAAATGGCTCTTACGGGATGCCGTCGTTCAACGTGTACCTATCATCGAGAGCCGCCGGCAAGTTTATCTATAACCGGGCATTCAGCGAACTTGCGCACCACCTCGGGATGTTCGAGGTTGATAAAAAAGCGAAGACTCTCAAGACCTTCGACAAGTCCGGCTGTTGTTATCACATCACCGAGCGGTACGAGGTGGTCAATAATCGACCTGTCAAAGTATTTGTCTTTGAGGAGGACGCAACCCGCCTCGGTAAGTACGAAGGAAAAGTGATACTAACAACCAAAAAGTTCGCTGGGGGCAGGTGGACGACTACCGTAAAGGTCGAGGACAGCGACAAGTACTACGGTAATCAACCCGACTGATGATCCATTACGTTGAGAAAGACGGAGCGCTTACATTCAAAGTGCGCGTGGTGCCACGCGCATCACGAAGCGAGATAATCGGTGAACACGACGACGCGTTACGCGTGCGACTTGCTGCGCCGCCAGTGGACGGTGCTGCTAATGAAGAGCTCCTTCGTTTGTTGGCGAGGATGTTTGATTTGCCGCTGCGGGCGGTTCAACTTGTCAGCGGAAATTCGTCGAAAGTGAAGACCGTCAGCGTGGCGGGTGGCCGGATCGAAACGTTGGAAAGTTTATTGAGAACATGCTTGACTGAGTAAAATTTCCTATGTCTTCGGGTGGTTTTGGTTTTCGTTAGTGTTCTTGCGTCGATTCCTCTTTTGCTGAACCGGAAAGCAATTGATCCACAAACCTACACGAAACCAGGAAACACTAAATAACACTTAAGCCGCTCGCTAAACCTGCTGCTGCGTCAGGCATATCGTTTCCGCTTAAAACGGTTTCGGATTAATGACAGGCCCTCCAGGGCGCCGCGCTAAAAGCGACGGTGTTAATGAATTGAACCGGAGTAACGCAAGTGCTCCTCGCCCGTCCGCTGTGTGCCCTGCGACGGTTCCCTGTGATATATTCCGTTTCCTAAACAAAACCCGCAATTTAACTCAAAAGGACCGTCCCAAATGTCAGGACATTCGAAGTGGCATAGTATCAAACACAAGAAGGGCGCGCTCGATGCCAAGCGCGGCAAGCTGTTCACCAAATTCATTAAAGAAATCACTGTCTCAGCCCGCACGGGCGGTGGTGATCCCGATGCGAACGCGCGCTTGCGCAAGGCCATCCTCGACGCCAAAGCCGGCAACATGCCCAACGAAACAATCGATCGGGCAGTGCGACGCGGCACCGGCGAGGAAGAAGGCGTGAACTACGAGGAAATCACCTACGAAGGTTACGGACCAGGCGGAGCAGCACTGCTAATCGAATCAATGACTGACAATCGAAATCGCACTGTCGCCGAGATTCGCCATATCTTTTCCAAGAATGGTGGGAACTTGGCGGCCGCCGGCGCCGTCGCCTGGATGTTTGAGAAGAAGGGTTATGTGGTTGTACCCAAGAGCGCGAAGTCGGAAGATGAGTTGTTCGAAATAGTTACTGATGCCGGCGCTGAGGACCTGCGCGATGACGAAGATAACTTTGAAGTGATTACTGCGCCCACAGATTTCGATACCGTAGTCGAGGCCATCAAGAAGGCCGGGGTTGAGCCGCAGGTGGCCGAAGTTGAAATGGTGCCAAAAGAGTACAAGAAACTTGAAGGCAGCGAAGCGAAACAAATGTTGAAGCTGATGGAAGCACTCGAAGATCACGACGACGTTCAAAAAGTTTCGGCCAACTTCGATATTAGTGAAGCTGATATGGCAGCAGCGTCATAAATCGTGGGCAGTTAGCAGTGGGCAGTGGGCAGAAGACCTAAGACTATGCTGACGCTTATCCGCGGCAAAACCAACTGATAACTGGACTCGGCAGCATTCCGTCAGCGGATTGCGCCTTACCAGAATCTAATCACAATCGACATCGGGACCGGAGACGGTCTCTTCACTTACAACTCTGCGCGTCGCAGTCCGGATCGATTTTTCATCGGTCTTGATGCCAACCAGCGACCGCTGCAAAAAATCTCGGAAAAGATTTACAGGAAGATTGCGCGCGGTGGTCTGCCTAACGTCATGTACGTGCAGGCTGCGGTTGAAGCTCTGCCCACGGAGCTTGATGGTGTCGCGGGGGAGATTTACGTCAACTTCCCCTGGGGCAGTCTGCTGCGCGCGGTTGCTGCCGGCGACGCTAGGGTGCTCTACAACTTGCGCCGGATCTGTGCGCCCGGCGCGGACTTAAAAGTTCTGTTCACCATCGACGCGGAACGAGATCGTTCTGAGATTGAGCGATTGGGTTTGCCGGTCTTTGACGACCAATACTTGAACGCGGTACTGCCCGGGAGATACGCAATGGCAGGATTCTCAATAACCAAAGCGGAAACGCTTTCAACTATTCCCGCTGAGCTGCAAACCTCCTGGGGTAAGCGACTCAGAGTTGGCTCGGGTCGAAAGATAATCCACATTTTGGCGACGGCGGCCCCTTAATAACCTTCGGACGAAAGGCGTTTGCGCAACGTCGCACGAGTCCGGGGCATCAAAACTCCGGTTACGCGATTGTCATTGTTGACAATCGGAATGTTGGCAGGCTAACGTGAACGCAGACATGGAACAGCGAAGCAACATAAGCGACCGGCGCTACTATTATTACGGCTATTGGCCACTCTCGGCAGGAAGAGAGGCAAGGCAAGGCGCTGTTCCGCATGCAATGACTTAACGCCATCAAGAACAGATCTCTTAACCGGCCACTTTTCCTTAGAGGAGAGTGGCCGGTTTTCTTTTTGGCTGACCGCAAACAACAGTTCGCGTTACCGGAGAATCGAGGCAAAGAAAATGTTAATAGAAGAAGAAGTTTCATTGTTGGTTGATCACGCTGACATGCGCGTCGTTTCGCTCGATGAAAACGAGACGCCGGCCGATCGCAATCGTGTGGTGCAACTCAGTCCGGATCATCCCGGCTTTCGCGACCAGGCCTACCGGGCGCGGCGTAATCGCATCGCGCAACTCGCGCTCGACTATCGCGCGGGCGAACCAATTCCTGAAGCTCCTTACACATCAGAAGAGCACGCCGTTTGGGCGACCGTTTGGCAGGCACTAACGCCGGCCCATGCAGCGCATGCTTGTCAGGAGTATCGCGAGGCGGTGTGCGAGTTGGCGTTTGACTGCAATCGGATTCCGCAGTTGCGCGAAGTAAATGAGAAGGTGCAGGCAATCAGCGGGTTTCGTCTGGAGCCGGTAGCTGGCCTGGTTGAGCCGCGCGTCTTTCTCGAGTCGCTCGCGTCAGGAGTTTTTCTTTGCACGCAGTATATTCGGCATCACTCGACGCCGCTCTACACTCCCGAGCCAGACGTAGTTCACGAAATCGTCGGCCATGCGGTAACGCTTGCGAGCCGGCGACTCGCTGAACTCAACCGTCTTTTTGGTAAAGCAGTGAAACGGACCACATCGTTAGAAGCTTTGAATCGTCTCTCACGAGTTTACTGGTTTACGATCGAGTTTGGTGTCTTGCGTGAACATGGCGCGCTCAAGGCTTACGGAACTGGATTGTTATCGTCGGCTGGAGAGCTGGAGGCGATGCACAGTGCTGAACTTCTCCCGCTTGATCTGGAAACAGCATCGCGACGAGAGTATGACCCGACACACTTTCAGCCAGTCTTGTTTTGTGCTGATTCGTTTGACACGATGTATGACTCGCTCCGAGATTTTCTTTTGAATTGGTAGATGGGTTGTCCAATGTCCAATGTCCGCTTCCCAGTCACTAGTTGTCTTGCCGTAGCTAGCTTTCAACCCACGTAAGCGGACTTTGGACCTTGGACTACGAAAAACAATGTCAGGATCAGACTCAACATTACAGCCACGATCCTTCGCGGACTTCGAGGAAGACTGCCAGCGAGGCAACGTGGTTGCTGTAACTAGCACGCTCTTTTCGCGCCGGCTTGATCCGCTGGACGCTTATGTGCGCATAGCTGGTTCGGCACGGCAGTCGTTTTTGTTCGAGTCGGTTGAGGGAGGCGAGGCAGTTGCGAAGTATTCGTTCCTCGGCGCCGATCCTTACATGGTTGTCCGCGGCGAGGGAAACCAGACAATAATTGAGAAGCAAGGCTCGATTGAAACTCGCGACGAGACAGTTCCGGATTTTCTCCGCCGACATTTTACGCTTCATAGACTTGCGCCGCGAGATGACCTGGGACCGCTGGCTGGCGGTGCAGTGGGCTATCTCGGCTACGGCGCCGCGCGGTGGTTTGAGCCGGCGCTGAACAAGAGTTCTCGTCCTCCGGTAATACCCGATTCAACTGTTGATGTTGCCTGCTTCATGTTCTGTCGCAACGTGGTGATCTTCGATCGTCTCCACGAGAGCATAACGATGGTTGCCGTTGTTTTGACTGACGAAGCTGAGGGTAACAATTCGAATCTCAAGCGACTCTACGATTCCGCCGTACATCACATCGCAACTACTGCGGCGTTGCTGGCTTCGCTAAATATCGACCACACCGTGAAGGTTTCAAGTCGTACACCTGAGCGTGGCAATGATTCTTTCACGCCGAGCGTGCGCTCAAACTGGGCGCCGGCGGATTTTGCGGACGGAGTTCGTCAGATCAAGGAGCATATCCTGGCGGGTAATTGTTATCAGGCAGTTCTTTCGCAGCGCTTCACGCGGGAAACTACCGCCGGTGCGGTTTCGATCTATCGAGCTTTAAGACGCAGCAATCCCGCCCCTTACACCTTTCTGCTCAAGCTTGGCGCCGAAGCGATAATCGGTGCGTCGCCGGAAATGCTGGTTCGTTGTCGCGGCGATCAGCTTGATTACCGGCCAATCGCCGGCACGCGTAGACGCGGCGCGACGGACGAAGAGGATCAAGGATTGGCAGAAGAAATGCGCGCCGATGAAAAAGAAGTCGCCGAGCACATGATGCTGGTTGATCTCGGCCGCAATGATCTCGGTCGAGTCGCTGCGTATGGCTCCGTTAGAGTTGAGGAGCTAATGTCCGTTGAACGTTACTCCAAAGTGCAGCATTTGGTTTCGAGTTTGAGCGCGCGTCTCGCAGCCGGTCGTGATCGTTTCGCTGCGCTCGCCGCTTGCTTTCCGGCGGGCACTGTCACCGGCGCACCCAAAGTGCGGGCGATGGAAATCATTAACGAGTTGGAGCCGGACGATCGCGGCGTTTACGCGGGAGCAGTGTTGTACGCAGACTACGCCGGCAATCTTGATTCGTGCATTACCATCCGCACGATCATCATGAAGGACGGTGTGGCGTCGGTGCAGGCTGGCGCTGGCATAGTCGCTGACTCGGTTCCCGAGCTTGAGTTTGAAGAGACGGTTCACAAGGCGGCGGCGCTGTTGCGCGCGATTGAGATTGCGGAAGAAGAGTGAAGTAGCCGCGCGGATTTGGGCGGACAAACGCAGCTCAATCAAAGCAGTAATTAATTAATCTAATTGTCTTTCCGGATCCGCATTTATTCGCGTAAATCCGCTGCCAAGCCAATGATTTTGATTATCGACAACTACGATTCGTTCACCTACAACCTCGTTCAATATCTTGGCGAGCTTGGAGACGGAGTTGTCGTGCGTCGAAATGATCAAGTGACTGTCGGCGAGATCGAATCGCTGGATCCGGATCGCGTTCTGATATCGCCGGGACCCGGCACACCTGCTGACGCCGGCGTGTCCACCGAAGTAATCAAACAATTTGCAGGCAAACTTCCGATTCTCGGAGTCTGTTTGGGTCATCAGGCAATTGGCGAAGTTTTTGGCGGGCGAGTTGTGCGGGCGACTAGAGTTGTACATGGGAAGGCTTCGGAAATTCGCCACGACGGGAAATCAATCTTCCACGGGATCGACGCCACGTTCAGTGCCGGCCGTTATCATTCCTTGATCGTTGAACGCGAAAGTTTGCCAACCTGCCTCGAGGTTTCAGCTGAAACAAATGACGGCGTGATAATGGGGCTGCGTCATCGCGAACAGAAAATCGAAGGCGTGCAGTTTCATCCGGAATCGATCTTGACGCCCGTTGGGAAGAAGTTGCTTGCAAACTTCTTGTCGCTTTAATCCAATCGCCGAATTCCCTCACAGCCCACTAATAGAGACGAACCCTTCTCACGCTGCCATCCGCCTGATCAAAGCGAGCCGGTCAACTTCCTGGGACCGCGGGTGTCCCCGCCCGCCATGAGCGCATTAGCGCGAAAAACGCCTTCGCTATCATCCGCTTATGGAAACTGAAGATACTGGTTCTTGGGCGTAGCGTTTGGCGCTCATTGCGGGCGTCCCCGCCCGCCATGAGCGCGTTAGCGCGAAAAACGCTTTCGCTATCATCCGCTTATCGGAACCGAAGATCCTGGTTCTTTGGCGTAGCGTTTGGCGCTCGTTGCGGGCGGGGACGCCCGCGATCCCAGTAAGTTGACTTGAGCGCCTTGATGAGGCGGATGGCGGCGATGGTTAGTGACGCATTGACTAACGCAAAACAAAAGCCCGGTCACTGCCGGGCTGCGTGATTGGCAGCGAGGGGACAGAGGTCAGGACTTTGGACTTTGGACGTTGGACTTTAGACTTGAGTCCATGACCCTACCAATCAAACCACCCTACCCGCCGATGGAAGCTTTGCTGGTGAGCGATATTCCCGCAGGCGACCATTGGGAATACGAGCCGAAGTGGGATGGCTTCCGCTGTCTCGCATTTCGCGATGGCAACAAGATTGAGTTGCAATCGAAATCCGGTCAGCCGCTGGCGCGATACTTTCCCGAAATTGTCGCAGCGCTACTAAAACTTAAAGCAACAAAGTTTGTGCTTGACGGTGAACTGGTTATTCCGGTCGAAGGTGGACTCTCGTTCGACGACTTACTGCAGCGCATTCATCCTGCTGCCAGTCGGGTGGCCAAACTGGCGCAAGCAACACCGGGCGTCTTTGTCGTGTTCGATCTGGTTGTCGATGATTCCGGCAAATCATTAGTTGATCTGGTGCTAAGCAAACGTCGTCCGAAGCTTGAGAGCTTTGCGAAAAAATTTCTAACAAAGAACCCCCGCATTGAGCTTTCGCCAAAGACTAAGAATATTGCCCTGGCTCGTAAGTGGCTTTCGACCACAGGCATGAAACTCGATGGCATCATCGCGAAGCGTTTGGATCTTCCCTACCAATCCGGCACGCGCGATGGCATGCAGAAGGTGAAGCGCATGCGCACGGCCGACGTCGTGATTGGCGGCTTTCGTTATGCTTCAAAAGGAAACGTTGTCGGTTCGCTGTTGCTCGGTTTATACGACGATAAGGGCTTGCTGCATCACGTTGGCTTCACGTCGAGTTTCAATGAAGACGGAAAAAAAGAGTTGACGAAGAGGTTGGAGCCGCTCATCGGGTCGCCCGGGTTCACGGGTAACCGGCCGGGTGGGCCAAGCCGCTGGAGCACCAAAAAAACTGACGAGTGGCAGCCGCTTAAGACCAAACTCGTCGCGGAAGTGCAATACGATCACTTTACCGGTGGACGTTTTCGTCACGGCACCAGGTTCCTGCGCTGGCGGCCGGAAAAGAAACCAAAACAGTGTGGCTTTGATCAGATCGAAAAATGACGTTTGACTACTGTTCCTTTGCCGCTGCAACCCATTGTACAACTGGCCTCGCCTTAGCTTCGCTCTCCGTTTTTTGGCGATTCCAAAAGTAATTCTGACACCGCTGCGTCCTCTGGTATGCGGGTTGACTAAGAATTACAGCGTCAAGTGGCTGAAAGCTTGAGGCCGCAAACGGAAAAGGGTCGGTATTCATAGTTCGTTCCCACCTCTTTCATCGTTTGCTTCAAGATTTCGCTTTGAAAGCTGCCGGCGATTTACGTATCGGAGGTAAACACGCATGTTCCAAATCGGTGCGAATATTCCTTCAACGAAACGCGGTAGTTGTTAACGTGCCCAGGGAAGGATCAAGGTATTGGCATGACGCTGGCGATTCGACCGGCAAAGTTGACTAGACGTCGATCACCGCATGCGCGGCTCTTCGGTACGGGTGAA
The DNA here is from genome assembly GCA_035472495.1 of Pyrinomonadaceae bacterium. GTDB lineage: Bacteria > Acidobacteriota > Blastocatellia > Pyrinomonadales > Pyrinomonadaceae > PSRF01. Next base: position 68,323 of record DATIPD010000021.1, read on the forward strand.
CTCGCGCCCGGCACGCGTTGCGCAGTTATTGTTGCCCATCCGGCGGATGAAATTGTGGGCGCGGGATGCCTAATCTCAAAACTGGTTGATGTCTCCATTCTTCATGTTACCGATGGCGTCGCCGTCGAGAACGCAGAACGCGCGAAGCGCACGCAGGAAGTCGACGCGCTGCGTCAACAATGTCTCATGGCACTCGCGGTTGCGAATGTTCCCAAGGATCGAATCATTGATCTTTGGGTGCCCGATCACCGGGCCGCCAATCAACTTGCTGATCTGACGAAGAGAATCACCACGTTTCTGCAACAGACTGGCGCAGACATAGTGCTCACTCACCCGTATGAGGGAGGTCACCCCGATCATGACGCAACTTCTTTTGCCTCGCATGCCGCGGTGCGACTGATGATCGAGAGCGGGCTGCGACCGCCGGTGATTTTTGAACTGGGACTCTATCCGAGTAACGATGAGCAAAACAAAATTACTGGATTTCTTCCCGGGTCGAATGGCGAGGTGACAACTCTGGTGCTGGACGATCGTTCCCGAGAATTAAAACAGCGAATGGTCGCCTGCCTGAATGGCCATGGCAAGCATCTGAACGGCGCCGCGATCGATTCGGAACGATTTCGCCGCCCACCCAAATATGATTTCAGCGTGCCGCCCAGGAAGGGCAAACTGCATTACGAAAATTTTGACTGGGCCATTAGCGCGCGGGAATGGCAGGCACTGGCCGGGAAAGCTTTGACGCAATTGTTTTCCCAGCCGCGCAACCGGCAGACTGGTGAACCGCCGAATCGCGAATGCAAAATGCCTGGTAAGTAATCTGCTGTGAACTCGCCGGAAGAAACTTCATAACTGCAAATTGCTATGTAGTATACTGCGCCAGTCTGCAGAACTTTGCTCCTGCAAGTAATCTTTTATGCGCATCCTCGGAATCGATCCGGGTAGTGAAACAACTGGTTGGGGTGTCATTGAAGGTGACGCTCGCCGTTATCATTTGGTGGAGTGTGGCGCTGTCCGCGCGTCGTTTGGTCAAAAATTTCCGGCGCGTCTGCTACGCATCGCGGACGCCTTGGAAGAAATCATCCAGCGCTATCAACCCGACTCCTGCGCGCTTGAAGATGGATTCCTGGCCACGAATGTGAAGGTCACCTTGAAATTAGGGCAGGTGCGCGGTGTGGCCATGCTTGCCGCCCAACGCGCCGCACTTGAGATTTACGAATACTCACCCCGACTCGTAAAGCAAACCGTAGTGGGCCATGGCAACGCAGAAAAAATCCAGGTGCAGCAGATGGTGAAGACTTTGCTGTCACTCGAAACCGCGCCCGAGCCGCACGACGTTGCCGACGCCCTGGCCGTGGCGATCTGCCATTTTCATCATGCGTGTTCGGCGCAAAGAATTTCGACGAACGATAGTCGCGCCGCTTTGATTTCCAGCTTAAGCCGTCGCCGGTCAGTAAGACCCTCCGCGCGCCGCCGCGTAGTCCGCTGAGTTAACTCACCGCAGCATTCGAAAACTCTCACCCGATTATCTCAACTGCTGAGGAGGACACGTCCGTGATTTCTCACCGACTACAGAAGTCTGCCTGTTTGCTGCTCATGATCGGGTTGTTAATTACGCCGCGCGGGAGCTTCGCCAAGCGACGCCCGCCAGCTGGCGGCCGTATTGCGATCGTAGTTGATGAACGATTGTCTGCTCTGCGCGCCTCGCCTGAACTTATCGGTAGACTTGTGCGTCGGCTGGGACGCGGAACGTATGTCGCAGTTAAAGGCGAAAAGCGGAGTCGCGACGGCGTGAGCTTCTACAAGGTGAGCGTCACGAGTCGGACGAGCGGCTGGGTGCAACGAGACGCGCTGGCCTCACCATCGCGCGCTGGTGACGACGCGCGCTTGCTGGAGTTGATCAAAGGTTCAGAAGATTTCGATCGCATCGCGCGGGCCCGTATCTTTTTAGACAACTTTGGTTATTCCAGTTTGCGCCCGGAGGTCCTGTTGATCTACTCGCAAACCGCCGAAGAAATCGCCGGGCGACTTTCACGCGAAGCCACCCGCCGGCTTGATGAGAAGGAAATGACTGCCGGTGGCGCTCCCTTGTTCACCTATTTTTTGAACTACAGTGGTCTGGATCGCTATAACCGCCAGGGAGTCACCTTTGTCTTTGATGGACGCGAAAAGAGATTTCATTACGACGGCGAAGGTTGGCAGGAGTTGATCCACCGCTATCCGCGCAGCCCCGAGGCGACGGAAGCTCGCAAACGAGTCAAACCATCTGCTTTGGCGCAATAACAGCGGAGCGTCGCGAGATTGTTTTGCAGGCTGGCAATTCGGGGCGTAGAATTGTTTCAACCCCACTTCACAAATGATCCCGAGTGCCAGGAGGGTAATCATGAAGGCAACGTCCGCTCGTTGTTTGGTTTCCGCTGATTCCGCGGGAGTTGGTAGGGCATCGGCCGGTCTCATGTTTTTGCTGGCCGTTGGGTTTATTTTGTTCACTCCTCAGCTGGGTCTTGCCGGTCAATCTGTTGTTCGCTTTAGCGCCAGCACCTACACCGTCCAGGAGGACTTGACGTTCGTTACGCTCACCGTGCTTCGCACTGGAGATGTTTCCGGGCCGGGCCAGGTCGACTTCACTACCGCTGGCGTCAACGCCTCGCAAGTGGGGGACTACACTTTTGCGCAGGGCACGCTGCGCTTTGCGGCGAACGAGACCAGCAAAAACATCGACATGTTGATTAGTGAAGACATTAGGATCGAGGGCAACGAATCGTTCACGGTCACGTTGTCTAACAATCTCGGTGGGATTCTGCTGGGGTCTCCTTCAACCGCCTCAATCGTAATAACTGACGATGCTATTGAAGCCGGCCCTAATCCCATTAACTTCGTCGATATTTTTGTGGGACAGCATTACCACGATTTCCTGGCACGCCAATCCGATTCGTCAGGTGAGGCTTTCTGGGAAAACCAGATTCTCAGTTGCGGTTCAAACACTGCCTGTATTGATGAACGCCGCGTCAACGTCTCAGCCGCTTTCTTTATTTCGATCGAGTTTCAGCAGTCAGGTTATTTCGTTATCCGCGCGCACAAAGCAGCGTTCGGTAATGCGAAATCGAATCCGCGTTACTTAAGATTTCTTCATGACCAACGACAGGTGACGGATGGTGTGATTGTCGGCGTCGGTAATTGGGCGGCCCAGCTCGACGCGAACCGGCAATTGTTCCTTCAGGATTTTGTCTCCACGCCAGAATTCATTTCGAATTTTCCGCAGGGACAGTCGGCGTCAGTGTACGTCGATACGATGTTTGCCAATGAAGGTGTACTGCCAACGGCGGCTGAGCGACAGATTGCTATCAACGCCTATGGATCCGGCGACACCATCGGTCGCGCGGCGGCGCTAAAGAGCGTGATCGACAGCGACACAGTTTTCAATGTGCAATACAACTCCGCGTTTGTGCTAATGCAGTATTTCGGATATTTGCGGCGGGATGCTGACGATCCACCGGATAACAACTTCGCCGGTTACGACTTCTGGCTCGGCAAGCTGAACCAGTTTAGCTTGCCGGGCGAAAACATGCGCGATGAACGCATAGCCCTCAATCGCGTTAAGCGCGCAGACATGGTCCTTTCGTTTATTGATTCAGGGGAATACCGGCAGCGGTTTGCGCCGTAGGTGACGCACGACAAAATGACTAGCCGCGGATTAACGCAGACCTACGCGGATCCGAAGACCTGAAAGCGGAACAGTTCTCAGTTTGTGTTTTCTACCCTTTGCCTTTTTGCTAATCCGCGATATTCGCGTTCATCTGAGGCTGGTCTTTAACCAGGCGCTTGCTTGCGGTGTGATCGTTCACTACACTTCGCTTCAATCCCCAAATTTGTCGGAAGGGAATTGAGGTAATGTGGTATCGAATCCTGCTCACTCTCGTCATCGTATCGGCGCTTTTATTTTCCGGCGCTTGCCAGCAAACAAATCCAACCAATAGCAACCAACCGGCAATGACTACTCCTGATTCGCCAGCCTGGGAAGCTTATGTAAAAGACTTTCTCGACAACTACTTCATCAGTCATCCGGATTTTGCGGTGCGCCAGGGACGGCATGAGTTTGACGGCAAACTTCCCGACTGGAGCGCTGCGGGACTGACCAACCTCAAGCAGCAGCTGCATGAACAGCGAAATCACGCCATGGCGTTTACGGATCCTCAGCTTAGCGAACGGCAACGATTCGAGCGCGACTACATCACGGCGCAGCTGGATGGCGAGTTGTTCTGGCTGGAGTCAGCGGAATGGCCGTATCGCTGTCCGCAGTTTTACGCTGATGCGATCGATCCCGATGTATACGTCTCGCGCGAATACGCTCCGCTCGATCAGCGTCTCAAAGCTTTCATTGGCTACGCCAAGTCGATTCCCACGGCGGTCGAACAGATCCAGAAGAACTTGCGCACGCCGATGCCGCGAACTTTTGTCGACATCGGTCATACATCGTTTGGCGGCATGATTTCGTTTTATGAGAAAGACGTGCCGGCCATCTTCGCGAGCGTTCAGGATCAACAACTTCAGGCTGACTTTAAGGAAGCAAACGAAGGCGCGATCAAGGCGATGAAGGGCATCGATGCGTGGTTCAAGTCGCTGGAAGCCACAGCCAACGATAACTTCGCGCTGGGACCAGAAAAATTCAGCGAGATGCTCAAGGCCACTGAGCGAGTTGACGTTCCCCTGGATGAACTCGCGGCGATTGGTCGAAAAGATCTCGACAGAAATTTAGCGGCCTTGAAAGACGCGTGTGCCAGTTTCGACCCCGGAAAATCGATTGCAGAGTGCGTGGCCAAAGCGCAGTCAAACAAACCAACCGGTGGCGCAGTCGAAGGGGCGCGGAAACAACTCGGGGAATTGAAGTCATTTATTCTCGAAAAGAAAGTGGTGACGATACCGGGCCCCGAGGAAGCGCGCGTGAATGAAGCTCCGGCATACCGGCGCTGGAATTTTGCGTACATAAATATTCCTGGTCCTTACGAGAAGAACCTGCCGTCGGTTTATTACATTGCGCCGCCCGATCCCACCTGGCCACAAAAAGAGAAAGATGCCTACACGCCGGGTATGGGAAGTCTGTTATTTACATCGGTTCACGAAGTTTGGCCGGGGCACTTCCTGCAGTACCTGCACGCCAACCGTTCGCCTTCAAAGCTCGGTCAACTTTTTGTCGGCTATGCTTTCTCTGAAGGGTGGGCGCATTACACCGAAGAGATGATGTGGGACGCGGGCCTCGGCAACAATCAACCGGAAATGCATATCGGCCAACTGCTCGAAGCGTTGCTGCGCAACGTTCGCTTCGTCTCCGCGATCGAAATGCACACCGGCAAGATGACGGTGGCCCAGTCGGAAAAAATGTTCCTTGAAGAGGGTTATCAAGATGCAGCGAACGCGCGTCAACAAGCGGCGCGTGGCACGTTTGATCCTGCTTACCTCAACTACACGATGGGCAAGCTGATGATTCGCAAGCTACGTGAGGACTGGACCGCGACGCGTGGCGGCAAACAGGCCTGGCAGGCATTCCATGATGAATTCTTGAAATATGGTGGCCCGCCGATTCCACTGGTGCGTGCCGCTATGCTGGGTGGGCCAAAGGGAACTTTGTTCTAGAGTCTCACGGCATTGACAGGAAACGGTTCCCGCGAAAGAATGTGCCCCAATTTAGAGTCGCAGGGCGCTCGCGTCGTCCGCTTTTGCCGGCGCGGCACCTTTCATTCTGAAGCACAACAACAAAGCGAGGATCTCCCTCATGCCCCGATATCTGTACGCCCTGGTGCTTTCCATTGCACTCGGTTTGTGTCTCCTGGTCGTGGCCGGCCATTCCAAACCTAGCCACGCACAAAAGCTGACCCAGACAGCGAGTGCTGCAAAGTCTGAGACACGCGCGACCGGCTCGATGCGAGTAATCGTCACTCCGGTTGGACCAACTCAGGATGCGATAGACGCGGCTAAAGCCAGCACGTTGAATCGTACAGAAATACAAAGCCTGTTGACTGGGACAAAGAATCGCCTGCTGCAGTTTGAACTAATCCCGGCCGACTCCAAAAACGCCGGAAACAATTCGGCAAACCGCTTTCTCGCAACTTTCTACGATTACACCAACAACCGGACCGTGAGGTTAGACGGATCAGTCGACTCACCCGGCGCCGCCAAGGTTTCGACTTCCAACGAACAGGTAGCACCCAGCGAAGAAGAGTTTCAAGCGGCACTGAAGATACTGGAGGGCGACCAGATTTTTGGCAGTGCGTTGCGTGCGGGTGAGCTAAAGGCCTATCCGCCGATGCCGCCAGTGCTTTATCCAAACAAGTCCGGCGAACGCGTGGAGCGAACGATTAATATCGGCGTGCGTCCGACCGGTGGCAGTGGATTCAATCACGAAATCGTTGGCGTAAACATGATTCGTGAGACGGTCATTCGGTACAAGAAAGGCGCCCCACCGACATCGCGCGCGACGCCGGATGTCTGCGCCATAGCCAATTCCGGTCAAGCCACAACCGCGAACGGTACCGCGGGGCAGTATCAGTTTACGGTGCTCGATACGGGCGGTGCAGAGTTGTGGAGTTTTCTGGCGATTAGACCCTCGGCCTCTTCGGGAAACGCAAGCGAACGGTCGGGTATTGAACTGCGCGATGTGAAGTACAAGGGCAAGTCAGTGCTCAAACGGATTCATACACCCATTCTGAATGTTAACTATGACAATGATACCTGCGGTCCTTTTCGCGATTGGCAGTATCAGGAGGGCATGTTCCAGGCCACCGGGACGGATGTTCCCGGTACCAATGGCGGAGTGCGTGACTGCGGCACAAACGTCGCCACCACCGCGCTCGAGAGCGGAGACGATACGGGAAATTTCAAAGGGATTGCTTTCTACCGGGAAACCAACCCGAACCAATTAGTTCTGGTCAGCGAAATGAACGCGGGCTGGTATCGTTACATCTCCGAGTATGGGTTTGGCGATGACGGCACGATTCGTCCGCGCTACGGTTACGGCGCCGTTGATAACAGCTGCGTTTGTCTGGACCACTATCACCACGTCTACTGGCGCATGGACTTCGACATCGGCGTCGGCGGTAATTCGATCACGTTAGGATCGGCGACCGGGAGGAGCCTGGCTACGGAAGCAAAGATGTTTCGGTTGACTAGTTCGCGCCAGTTAAATTTTCTGATTACTAACCCGGCGACCGGCGACGGCTACATGCTCAGACCCAACAGTAATGACGGCACGGCAAACGCCTTCGGGATGGGTGATGTCTGGCTGCTGCGATTTCAGGGGACGGCCGCCAGCCCGAGTGAACTTAACGATCCGAACACAGACAGCCGGGCGAACATCGATGCCTGGGTGAACGGTGAATCGATTGCCAACCAGGACATCGTAATCTGGTACGCTGGCCACTTCGAACATACTCACGATGGAGCGTTTAGCGAGCGGCTCTTTAGTGCGCCCCTTCATCTTAAGGGCGACCACGTTCAGGGGCCCGATCTGGTGCCCCTTCAGTGGTGATTCCACGTTTTAGTTTTGCGCAAAAATGAACGGGCCAGTCCGTACCACCGGACTTGCCCGTCTTTTCATTCAATATCCTAACGTCTATATCCATGAGCAGTTGCCGGAAGTACAGATATATTTGCTCGGCGCGGATCCTGGGCAGCGTGCGCAAGTCGTTGCCAGCTAGCGCAAGCAGAAGGATGTATTTCCGTTATTTTCCTGCCGCCGGCATGAAAAGGGTGACCAGATTGTCCTCACCATACTCGCTAGCCAGCCTTTCTGACTCCTCGTCCGTCAGGAAATTGCGGCCGCGGATGAGCCCGAAGCAGTTTGCTGAGCCACAGACGCATTTGAAGGGCTCAGCCATCTCCGACTCGGTTGTCAGATAGTTAAAGCTGATTTCTTCTCCGGGAGCGATGTCTCGCAACGCGCGAAAGGTGAGTCCAGCTACGTCTATGTAACCGTTCGGCTCGCAACTATGGTTGAGAAACTGCCAGCAGTAATCGGTATCGTCGTTGGCCTTTCGGAGGGCGGGGAAGTTGAGGTGGCGATGCCAGCCAAGTTGAATCGTGTACTTGCTTGGTTTAGTTGTGATGGTTCCGCGCAGGCGGAAGATGATGGAGTCTTCCTTGATGGGCCCGGTTGCGAAAACACCTTTGACGCCGTTGTTGTCGCGAACCTCGATCGCTGACCCGCTTTCGACGTCATTCCTGACCACAACTGCATTGCTTCGCATGATGGCTGCTCCTTTGGAGTTTCTGCTTTCAACTCATAAGGCGTACATAGTAGAGGAAAACTATCAGGAGGTGATGTAAAACTTTTCGGATCTCGTAACCAGCAGAAGCGAGAATCCAGGCAGAGGCCGTACCGTTCGAATTCTTGCTCATGCTCACATTCCCTTTTGAGTTGGCGCACACCTTAATCCGTCAGCGCGTAGGTCTGCGCCAGGCGGTGCTCGAGCGCTTCGCGCATTTGCGCACCCAGCCCGGCGTACTGCTGAACCAGTTTGTTCAGTTGTTCCCGTTGCAGCGTGATGAAAATGCTTGGCGTGATTGTGGTGACGGTAGCCGTCGTCGGGATGTTCGCCAATAGTGAGATCTCGCCGAAGTAGTCGCCGTCCTCAAGAGTCGCAATCTGTACCGCTGTAGTTTCATCCTGGGAAGCAGTGACTGCCACCTGACCACGAACGATGATGTAGAACCGGCTGCCTTCGTCGCCCTCGGTGATGACCGGACGTCCCGCCGGAACGTGCTCGGTGCTGAACATGCCAGCGATATTCTTCAGATAGGCCTGATCGAGGTCTTTGAATAACGGCACATCGCGCAGAATACTGGTGTCGGTTACCTGGAAATCTCCCTCGGGCGACATCGTAGTGCCGTGTTGCCGGCGCCACATCTCTGCGTAGTTTCCGCCGCAAGACAAAAGCATTTGGGGCGAACCATGTTCAAGGATGCGGCCGTTTCTGAAGACAAAAATCTGATCGTAATCCACTACCGACTGCAGCCGGTGTGTGACTGAGACTACGGTGCGGCCCGTGGCAACCCGTTCGAGGGTCATATTGATGGCGGCTTCTGTCGCTGGATCCAACGCGGAAGTTGCTTCATCGAGTATGAGCAGCGCAGGATTGCGAACCAACGCGCGGGCAATGGCTACGCGCTGCCGCTGACCACCCGACAGACGGCCACCGCGTTCGCCTACAATTGTTTCGTAACCATCTGGGAGCTGGACGACAATATCGTGCAACTCCGCGGCTTGTGCAGCCGCTTCCACTTCTGCATCGGTAGCATCTGGTTTACCGAGGCGAATGTTTTCCCGAATGCTGGTGTTGAAAAGGAAGCTCTCCTGGAAAACGATCCCGGTCTGCCGGTAAAGCGAATCCAGCTGGGCCTCGCGCAAATCAATCCCATCAAACGTCACGCGGCCCACTTGCGGATCGTAAAACCGCATGATCAGATTCAGGTTCGTGCTCTTGCCGCAGCCACTGTGGCCGACGAAAGCGATCCGTGACCCTGCCGAAAGATTCATTCCGACGTTGCGCAAGTTGTTTTGTTCAGGCGTGTAGCCAAAGCTCACGTTCTCAAAACGAATACTCGACAGAAGATCCGGCAACGCTTTCGCGTTTGGATTCTCAATAACGGTCGGTTGTTCGTCGAGCAGTTCCTTGATGCGTTGCATGCCGGTGGTTGCTTGCAGCAAAGAAGGAGTTACCGCAGTTAGTCCCATTACGGCAGTGCTGACCGTAATAAAAAGCGCATTGAAGGCGACCAGGGAACCGATCGACAACGAACCTTTGAACGCCAAATACGAACCGCCGCCAATCAACAAAACGTTGAAGAGCAACATGCCGATGTTTGGACTGCGCTCGCTGATGTAGCTGAGAAAATTGAAGCGGGTGGCGAGGCTGGAGAGTTGTTGTGACTGGCGTGCAAAAGTCGCAACGACTGACTGCTTCAAACTGAACGCCTTGATTATGGGTTGAGCGCCAAGGTTCTCATGAATGGTGCTGTTCAAGCCGGCTTCATCAGCACGCAGTTGGTGGCCGACCTTGAGGGCGCGCGGCGCGATGAGCTTTGGCGCAATCACGCAAAGCGGTAGTCCAGCGATCGCTCCCAACGCGAGCCGCCAATCAATCACGAACAGAGTGCTGGTGCTGAAAAGGATGTTGATGATGCAGAGCGAGGCGCCCGGTACACCCAGCACGACCGCATTTTCGACGGCTTTCAAGTCTGACGAGAACCGCGCCGCAATATCGCCCGTGCGCATCCGCGAGTAGAACGACAACGAGAGGCGCTGCAGGTGCTGGAACATTTCGTTGCGGATGTCGTTGAGAATCCGGGCGCCGAACCATGCGTAAAGATAATCGCGAGCCACTTGCGAAGTCGCCGTTAGCAAAAATCCGATGAAGAGTCCGCCCAGGATTACGGCGAGCACGGTTGCGTTTCGCGGCATGATTGCCAAGTCAATGATCAACTTCAGGCTCAGTGCCAGGAGAATGTTGAAAGCGCCTTCGACGATGAGGGTCGCGACCAGCGCGCCGGCCCGAGTTGAATACGGCCTGACATAGGAGAAGAGAATTCTCAACAACTTGCCGGGCCGCATTGTTTCGTGTGACTCGGTTTTTGTGTTGGAGTTCGACATCTTGAACGGCATTCCAGTCGACCGAAAACTGCTGGTTCCAACTCTTAAGGCGCAGGTTGGCCCAAAAAGCTATCATCACTGCTTGCATTGGGTACATTTCTTGTGCGTCCAGGCAAAGAAGAGGTTATATTGACGGCCAACGTATTCCCCCAAAACACACAAGAACCCCGACTTCTATGTGGGAAATTTTGCGAAGTCCAGTTCTGAATGACCTAACGAAACCGCATGGATGCGCTAGGTACGCACGAAGTTACTCAATTATTAGTCGCCTGGAGTGATGGCGACGAAGCTGCCCTCGACCGGCTGGCCCCACTCGTCAATGCCGAGCTGCACCGCCTCGCCAAGCGCTACATGAGCCGGGAGCGCGAAGATCATCTGCTGCAAACTTCCGCGCTGATTAATGAAGCCTACCTGCGATTGATCAACTGGAAAGACGTGCGCTGGAAAAACAGGGCGCACTTTTTTGGAGTTGCGGCCCAAATGATGCGGCGCATCCTGGTCGACTTTGCCCGCCAACGGCCGCGCGTCGAGAAGAACGTCGAGGCCCGCCACATTCCACTCGACGAAGCGATGACTATCACCAACGACAAAGAAATGGATTTATTGGCCCTGGACGAGGCACTGAAGAGTCTTGCCGAAATCGACGAGCGTAAAAGCCGGATTGTCGAACTGCGATTTTTTGGCGGGCTCAGCGTTGAGGAGACTGCGGAAGTCCTGAAAGTTGCTTCGATCACGGTGATTCGCGAATGGAACAAGGCCAAAGCCTGGCTGTACCGCGAATTGAGCCGCACCTAGATTTGCCGCTGACTTGAAATTCTCTGTGCAGCCTCAGAGGGAAGTTAGGTCCCCATGAACCCCGAGTTGTGGAAACAAGTCGACGCCTTGCTCGACGCCGCGCTTGAGTTGCCGCCGGAGAAGCGTGAACAGTTTGTCGTTGAATTCTGCGACGGCAATGACGAATTGCGCGAAGAGGTCTTGAGCCTGGTGCGCGCGCAATCTCAGGCGTCGGGTTTCATGGAGCAGTCGGCGATGAAGGTCGCTGCCGAGGCCCTGGCCCGCGACGCAAATCTCACCACGCACGCGTCAATAGTTGGGAAGGAGTTTGCTACTTATAAAGTTGAGAAACTCCTGGGCGCCGGTGGCATGGGCGAGGTTTACCTGGCGCGCGAGACAAAACTCAATCGCCCGGTAGCCCTGAAGATCTTGCCATGGGAATTTGTCGCTGACACTGAACGGGCGCGCCGTTTTGCGCTTGAGGCTCAAGCACTCTCCGCACTGAATCATCCCAATCTGATCACAATTTACGAAGTTGGCGCCGCTGCAGATATTCACTTCATCGCCATGGAGTTTGTTGAGGGTCAAAGCCTGCGCGCCATGATGGGCAACCAGCTGAAACTTCGCGAGGTACTTTCAATCACCAAGCAGGTGGCCGAAGCGCTTTCCGCGGCCCACCGCTCGGGGATCATTCATCGCGACATCAAGCCAGACAACATCATGGTGCGGTCGGACGGCTACGTGAAGGTGCTCGACTTTGGCCTGGCTAAACTTAGCGAACCGCGACTGCCGTCTGGTTCAGCCGACCCGGCTTTTACGCAAGCAGGCGCGACGATGGGAACACTCGCTTACATGTCGCCGGAACAAGCTGCCGGAGATGCGATCGATCAGCGCACCGACATCTGGAGTCTGGGAGTAGTTCTTTATGAACTGGTCACCAGACAAAAACCGTTTCAGGGCGCTACGCGGCAGGCGACCGTCAACGCGATTCTTTCGAGTGAACCAAATTCCGCAGCAATGACAAATCCTGATTTGCCCTCCGAACTGGATCTCGTTCTGGAAAAAGCCCTCGAGAAGGATCCCGAACTGCGTTACCAAACCGCTTCTGATTTCCAGGCTGATCTCAAGCGTTTGCAGCGCGCGATCGATTCGTCACCATCGAGTTTTCGCCACCGCGCCTCAACACGGCTAACGGCCCGGCCCGCGCCCGGTCGCTGGTTGTGGCCGGCAGTTATCACCAGCGTTGTCGTGGTAGTTGCATTGATAGGTTGGGTTTTGTGGAGATCGAAACCACCAGCGCCCGACTGGTCGCGCGCCAAACATGTGCAGCTTACGGATCAACCAGGCACAGAGTTTTTCCCCAGCCTTGCGCCTGATGGCAAAAGCTTCGTTTACGCCAGGAAGGTTGACGGCAACTACGATCTGTTTCTGCTGCGAGTTGGCGGGAAAAACCCAACGCTACTCACCAAAGATTCTGCTGCCGACGATACCCAACCCAGCTTTTCACCTAACGGTGACCGCATCGCTTTTCACTCCGAGCGGCAACCTGCCGGAATTTATGTGATGGAAGCTACTGGCGAAAATCTGCGACCAGTAACTGCCGGAGGTTTTCATCCGTCGTGGTCGCCCGATGGGAAAGAAATAGTTTTCAGTGAGGCGGGACGTGAATCGCCCGATGTCAGAAACACCTACGCCAGCAAGTTGTGGATCGTCAATGTCGAGACTGGCGCGCGTAAGTTGTTGACTGAGAGCGATGCGATGCAACCCGCCTGGTCGCCACACGGTTCGCGCGTCGCGTTCTGGTTCATGCCGCCGGCAGTGGGGCGAAGCGATATCGCGACTATCTCGCGCGCTGGCGGCGAACCGCTGGTGGTAACCAAAGACGCAGCAACGAACTGGAACCCGGTCTGGTCTCCCGACGGTCGCTATTTGTACTTCGCCAGCGACCGCAGCGGCAACATGAATTTTTGGCGCGTCGCCATCGATGAAGAGACGGGCAAAGTTCTGGGCGAACCCGAAGCTGTAGTTACTCCTTCAAAATTCAGCCGCCATCTGAGTTTTTCACGCGACGGCAAACGGATGATTTATGTGCAGACGGAAACGCAATCAAACATTCAGGCGGCAGAGTTTGATCCGAACAAGGAGAAAGTGGTCGGCGAGCCTTTTTGGATCACGCGTGGTGACCGTCAGATTGTTCGACCGGAACTAACTGCCGACGGCAAGCAGTTTGTGATGCGCGTACCGCGCCGGACCCAGGACGACATAATTGTTGTCAGTCGTGACGGTGCAAATTGGCGCGACTTAACAAACGACAAGTTTTTTGATCGCTACCCACGCTGGTCGCCTGATGGAAAGAAGATTGCTTTCGCTTCCGATCGCAGCGGTAGTTATGAAATTTGGATGATTGATACTGACGGTACAAACCTCAAGCAGGTTACCTTTGCCAGTGCGCCCGGCACTTCATTTCCGCTCTGGTCGCCGGATGGCAAAAAGCTGCTGTTTCGTACGAATAGTGTTTCCTGCACCGTCGACTTAAGTCAGGATTTTCAGCAGCAAACTCCCCGACCGTTAGTTATGCCTGACGACGCGGGCAATTTATTTGTGGCGTGGGATTGGTCGCCTGACGGCAAAAGCCTTGCGGGTATGAGCAGTGGCCCGGGCGGGACTGCGATTGGTTGGTATTCAATTGAGGCGAAGCGCTTCGAGAGACTCGGAGACTACAATGCGCCGCCAATGTGGTTGCCTGACAGCCGGCGGTTTGTTTTCGTGGACAGCGGGAAAGCCTACATCGCCGATATTGAAACGAAGAAAGTCAGGCCGTTTTACCGGCACGACCCGGAAGAGATTCGCAGCGTCGCCGTAAGCCACGACGGAAAACTGCTCTATTACACGCTGGCCGCATCCGAAAGCGATATCTGGCTGCTCGACTTGGAGTGAGATGAGGTCAGTACCACCCTTCGGTAGCGGGTGGGCTGGGGGTTTGTAGTTTGTCGCTAAATGCTCGCTTTTTTGCATCCTCTGAGCTTAATCCGTTACCCACCAGCTACTGCGGGTGGTACTGACCTCATTTACTGTTAATAAAATCCTCCGTGGGTCGTTTCTAGATTTGGAAGCGATTTTCAGGAGGAAGCAGTGCAGGCAACCGCTAAAACATTGAGATTAGTCACTAACGAACCCCCGGGGGAGCTTGAAAGCCTCTTCCGCGACCATCACGACCGTGTTTTTCGCACGGCGCACCGCATTACCGGCAGTCCGGCTGATGCGGAAGATGTGCTGCAGACCGTCTTTCTGCGGTTGGTTAAGAGCCACGAAACCTACGACCTGACGCAGAACACCGAAGCCTACCTGGCACGTGCGGCGATCAACGCTTCGCTCGACCTGATGCGCAGTCGCACGCGGGCGCGCTCCGTCGGACTCGACGATGTTGAGGCGGAATCACTTGAGAGCCGTTTTCAAAACCCGGAAGCTGAGCACGCCGATCGCGAGTTACAAACACTGATTCGGCAGGCGGTGGCCAACCTGGGTAAAACGGCCGGCGAAATGTTTGTGCTGCGCTACTACGAAGGCTTCGACAATCAGGAAATCGCGAAGATGCTCGACACCTCGCAGATGGTGGTTGGTGTCGTGCTGCATCGCGCGCGGACAAGACTAAGAAAAGAGATAGGGCACTTTCTGGAGAAACATCATGAAAAGCGATAACGATTTTGACGCAATCCTCGACAATGCTACCAACGGGATTCGCAACGAACAGGTTGACCCGGCGGTAGTTGATCAAGCGGCTGAGCGTGTTTGGGCGCGCCTGGCCAGCGAAACTACAGGACAGCTAACTACGAACACTGCGGCCGAGAAGCTTGGCAACTGCGCCGATTTTCAGTCGCTCATTCCGGCTTACCTGACCAACAGCTTGTCGGAAGCACGTTCGTTGCTGCTGGTCGACCACACGCACGAATGCATTCCGTGTCGTAAGGCGCTGAAAGATGCGCGTTCGCGTAAGGCGGCGCCGGCGAAGCGTGCCGTAGCGGCGCGACGTTTTAGTATTCAGCCAACGATCCTGCGCTGGGGCATCGCTGCCGCGCTGGTGATTGGTGTTGGTTTGGTGGCCCTGCCGTTTATCCAGCGCCTGCTCCCAGGTGGCAACCTGGATGCAACTGTGCAAGCTGCTGAAGGCCAGGTTTACCAGATTGACGACACGCGCAGTGCGCAGGTTGCGCCGGGCGAGAAACTGCAAAAAGGCGATCGGCTACGCACCGCTAAAGATGCGCACGCCTTCGTTCGACTCGGAGACGGTTCAGTTATCGAAGTGAAGGACCGTTCGGAGTTGTTCCTAACTAACAACTCGCTGGGCACAACCATCCACCTCAATCGCGGCGCGATCCTGGTAGAGGCTGCCAGGCAGGGCAAGCAACATCTTTTCGTAGAAACAGCCGGCACAAAAGTATCTGTGACGGGCACGACGTTCTCCGTCAACAGCGGCACTAAGGGCGACCGTGTTTCAGTGATTGCAGGCGAAGTTCACTTCGATCATGCGAACAAGGAAACCGTGCTTCATCCGGGTGAACAAGCGACAACCAATAATGCAATCGCCAAGGTGCCGGTGAAGGATGAAGTCGCCTGGAGCCACAAGGCGACGCACTATGCGGAAATGCTCGCCGCGGTCAACGCGCTGAGCAAAGAGTTGGGCCAAGTCCAGCAGCCGGGAGTTCGCAATTCAACGCACCTGCTTGACCTGATGCCCGAGGGCACCATCGTTTATGCGGCGCTGCCGAATCTGACGTCGACAATAGTTGAGTCGCACCGGATCATGACTGAGCGAATCAACCAGAATGCGGCGCTGCGCGAATGGTGGCAGAAAGAAGAAAACGGACATCATGGTCCTAACGTGGATCAGGTGATCGGCAGTATTCGTGAGTTTGGCGACTATCTGGGAGACGAGATCGCGGTTTCAGTTTCCATGGATGACAAAGGTCAGCCGGTAGCGCCGCTGGTGCTGGCGGAACTGAAGAATTCTGAGGGACTCCAGCAATTCATCGAGCAACAGATTGCGAAGTATTCGAATGGCGCAAAAGACCATCCGGAGATTCGCTTTGTAAGTGATCCGCTGACGGCGACTGCCGCTGCGACAGAGCCCGGCAAGGGCGACCACACGCTTTATGTGTGGATTCAGAACCAACTCTTCGCGGCTAGCCCGAAACTCGAGCAACTTCAAGCGTTAGCTACGACAGTACAAAAGGGTAATGCGAGCACGTTCACCGGCACCGCTTTCCACAACCGTATCGCGCAGGTTTACCAGCAAGGTGCGGGTTTGGTAGTGGCTGCCAATCTCGAACGATTAATCGAGAAGAACAAGCATGAGATGGTGAAAGGCGCTGACGCCGATAAGCATGAGAGTGCTTTGAAACAGCTCGGCATCCTGAACCTCAAATACTTCGTGCTCGATCAGTCAAATTCTGACGGCAAGACGCACACCAAAGCTACCGTCTCATTCAACGAAGCCGAACGTGGTATTCCGTCGTGGTTGGCCGAGCCTGGTCCCATGGGTTCACTCGAATACGTTTCGCCGGACGCAAACATCGTTGCCGCCTTCGCCGTGAAAGATCCGGTGAAACTGGTTGACGACTTGCTGGGCGTAATCGAAACCGTTTCGCCTGAGCTGCGCAAAAACCTCGACAAGCAGCAGGCAGACCATGGTCTAGACATCCGCAAGGACATCGCGGCGCCGCTTGGGGGCGAGTTCGCGTTCGCCATCGACGGACCGATCCTGCCGACGCCGGGTTGGAAGATGGTGTTTGAAGTGCACGATTCTGCGCACTTGCAACAGACGCTCGAGCAGATTGTTGGCGAGATTAACAAGGAAGCGGCGAAGTTTGGCAAGAGCGGTTTGATTTGGGACCGCGGTGAAGTTGCCGGTCGCACTTTCTATACACTGAAGTCAGCCGACTTTGGTTTGGAAGTGAACTACACCTACGTGAATGGTTACCTGGTGATGGGACCAAGCCGGGCGTTGGTGGAGCGTTCAGTGCAAATGCAAAGCTCGGGATACACGCTGCTGCGTTCGACGCGTTTCACCGCCGGGTTGCCGGCTGATGGCAACACCAACTTCTCGGCGGTCTTCTATCACAACCTGGCGCCACTGGTGCAGCCGTTCGCGGAACGCATCGCTAACTCGGCGCCGAATTTACCGCAGGAGCAACAGCAGGCGATCAAGTCGCTGGCCGCTGATATGCCGCCAACACTCGCCTATGCCTATGCTCAAGGCGACAGCATTACTTTCGCAGCCAACACCGAAGGCGGACCATTTGGCCTGGGTCCGGCAACTTTGTTGGGTGTACCAAACTCGTTGGAAATCCAACATGTGCTGACGCAAAGCATGAAGCACTAAGAACCTGGCGACGCGCTGACCTGTTACTGCCTGGGCTGTTTGAGACGGAGCGGTGACCGGTCGGCGCACTCGCAAAGATGTCTACGAATGTTTCAGTCAGAGAAAGGAAGGGAACTCATGAGCCGCAGTTATAAGACTTTGATGATGAGCGTGGTGCTGCTCGCGCTGGTGGCTGCCACCGCCTGCACTCGGCAGAGCAAGGTTCAGGTAGGTTCGCACGTCGTAACCATCGGGCGTCACGGCTTCGAGAAAAAGTTGGAGTTCCATGATCGTGCGCCAGTTCCATTCCTGGATTACGCCGGGGTGAGCGCGGACGGCCACGGACTAAAAGTATCGATCAAAGGTGACCGGGTTTGGATCAACGACAAAGATGCTGGTCAACTTCGACCTGGTGATTCGGTTTTCATTGGAGACGAAGGGGTTGGCGTCAACACTCTGGACTATGGCGAATCAGCGAAGTACTTGCGGGAAAACGGATCCGTAACGGAAACCAGCGAACTGCGCTAATGCAAAGGCCAGGGCAGAAGTCAGAGGTCAGAGGTCAGAGGTCGGGATGCGAATCGACACGAATGCCTCGATGTTGAGCAAGACACGTCCCGATTTCTGACCTCTGACCTCTGCGATTACTACATGAAACTACTCTCCATTTCGATTGCTTCGTGGTTGATTGGACTCGCCGCTTTGTTGCTGACGTTCAGTGTTGTTGCAGGCAGTTTGAGCGCGGTCGATATCCGAAGCGCAACCATTTCATCTCTCATCGTTGTCACATTACTTTTCTCACTTGCCTACGCTCCATCCCTTTACTGGTTGAAAAAAAGACTGGGTGGTTGTCGACCCGCCGCTCTTTTCCCCGTCGCCTCGGCATTAGTGCTGAACTCTCCAATTTTTTTGATCGGAATTTTGGCGATCGGTAGAACTTTAGCGCCGCTCCAAGCGTTTGCATTCATCGGTGCATTCGTTCTAATGGGTACGACATTTGGTCTTGCTTTCGTTTGGAATTATCACGACAGGGATATAAAGTCTGCACGATGGCCCTAGCTGAACTGGTTAACAATCAAATCAGCGTTCCCGATCCGGCGAACTTCGCGCCGGTGATCGATCTCAACGGATTAAGCGTTACGTTTGGTGGTCGTCCAATTTTGCAAGACCTGCAGGGCGAACTGCGTGGTCGCGCGATTGGATTGCTCGGTCCAAATGGCGCCGGCAAGACCACGCTGATTCACACACTGCTTGGCTTCCACTCACCTTCTTCCGGCACGGCCCACATTTTCGGGAACGACATCAGAACAGATCCCAAGCAGATACGTTCGCTCATCGGCTACATGCCGGAGCGCGATTCGTTCATCGCCAAGATGAGCGCGGTCCAGTTTGTGAAGTTGATGGCGGAGTTGTCAGGCCTGCCGTCAGAAGCTGCGCTCGAACGTGCCCACGAAGCGCTTTTCTATGTCGGCCTCGGTGAAGCGCGCTATCGCAGTCTGGATACTTATTCGCTGGGCATGAAACAACTGGCGAAGTTGGCGCAGGCCATCGTTCACGGCCCGCGCTTGATTTTCCTCGATGAACCAACGAATGGACTCGACCCGCCGGCGCGCCAGCGAATGATCAGGCTCGTGCG
Source organism: Pyrinomonadaceae bacterium (assembly GCA_035472495.1). Taxonomy (GTDB): domain Bacteria; phylum Acidobacteriota; class Blastocatellia; order Pyrinomonadales; family Pyrinomonadaceae; genus PSRF01. Next base: position 87,730 of record DATIPD010000021.1, read on the forward strand.
CGAAATCAGAGACAGCGGCAAGGCGCACATCGTGCTCTCGTCGCATTTGCTGCGCGACGTAGAAGAGTGTTGCGAGGAGATCTTAATTCTGAAGGATGGCCGCCTGGTGGTTTATTGCAACCTCGAGGAAGAGCGGAAATCCAATCGTAAGTTTCTGATGTTGGAAACTCGCGGCGATCAGGAGAAGTTTGCGGAGGCGATTGGCGCGCTTGGCTGCGAATACGCGGTTACCGGCGACCACCGCGTGAAGATTGTGCTGCAGCAAGGCGCGGAAGTGCGAGATCTTTATCGCATTGCTTCGCAGTTCAACGTGCAAATACGACGGCTCAGCTACAAACGTGATTCGTTGGAAGACATCTTCCTGAAGGCGATGGAGAACGGTCATGGCGGTTTATGAGCACACCTACAAGCAGTATCTCGGGAAACTGACTCCGGAATGGAATCGGTTTCTGGTGATTCCGCGTAACGCGTTCCGCGACGTTTTCAAGTCGAAGCTGTTCACCGCATTTTTCATCGTTTGCTTTGTGCCGCTGCTCATCGAAGCGATTCTTATCTATCTGCATCACAACGTTAGCGCGCTTGCGATCCTGAAGGTCAATGTCAGGGAACTACTGCCGATTGATGCGCCGTTTTTCGAAACCTTTGTGAACCTGCAGGCGAGTTTTGCTTTCTTCGTAGCGTTGCTGGTGGGGCCGCCGCTGGTAGCACGCGACTTAAGAAACAATGCGCTGCCGCTTTACCTGTGCCGGCCTTTTTCTCGAGCCGAATACGTGTTGGGAAAAATGTCAGTGCTGCTGATACTGCTGTCGGCGATGACCTGGGTACCGCAACTGCTCTTGTTCCTGTTTCAGTCTTACCTCGAGGGCTTTAGTTGGTTCGTCGACAACCTGTCGATCGCGAGCGGAATTTTTGTCGGTAGCGTGGTCTGGATTCTATTACTTGCTTTGCTGTCGCAAGCGGTGTCGGCGCTGGTGAAGTGGCGAGTGATTGCCAGTGCCGCACTGCTCGGCATTTTCTTTATTCCGTCAATCTTCGGAGAAGTTGTTAATAACCTTTTCCAGACGCGGTGGGGCAGCATCATCAGTCTCGGCGCCTTGATGAAAAACGTTACGGCCGGTTTGTTTGGGACATTCGTTCGCGCGTCAACGCACATTACCGATTGGGACGGACGCTTCGGTCACGAGATTGTTTTGTACGAGCCGCCACTTTGGGCTTGCTGGTTCGCGTTGTTTGTAGTTTGCGCAATTTGTTTGGCGTTGCTTTCGTGGAAGGTGAAGGCGTACGAGGTGGTTCGTTAGACCTAACCGCCAAAACGCCAAGAGCGACAGGATTGAGAACGTTTGAGAAACTGTTTTGATGTTGTTGCCCTGGCCCGCTTGGCGTCTTGCGGTTGTGAAAATGATGACTGAATCTTCAACAGCGATCGTCTTCGATAACGTCTCCAAGTTTTACGGCGAGATTCTCGGAGTAAACCGCGTCAACCTCAGCATTGAGCCGGGTATCACCAGTCTGGTTGGACCCAACGGGGCGGGGAAGTCGACGTTGATGAATCTCATGACGGGCTTGTTGCGCCCGAGCCGCGGTTCGATTTCAGTCCTGGGCATTCCCACCGATCAACCAGAGCAACTGTTTCGCAAAGTCGGCTATTGCACGCAGTTTGACTCTTTTCCGCGCGGCGTTACCGGTCGCGAATTCATCAGGTCGTTTCTGCTGGTGCATGGTTACGATCGCAAAAAAGCCGAAGAACTGACCCTGACCGCACTGCAACGAGTGAGCCTGGTTGAAGCGGGCAATCGTAAGATTGCTGCCTACAGCAAAGGCATGCGCCAACGCATTCGGCTGGCCCAGGCAATTGCGCATCAACCGGCGGTGTTGATTCTTGACGAACCATTGAACGGTTTGGATCCGATGGTGCGCGCCGAAACAATCGCGCTTTTCCGCAAGCTCGCGGCTGAGGGACTGCACCTGATTATCTCGAGCCACATTCTTCATGAAGTCGACGTAATGTCAGACCGGGTCATCCTGATTAACAATGGCTACATCGTGGCTGAAGGAAATGTGCATGGCGTGCGCGACGAAATGGAAGAGCACCCGATGCAGATTCTGATTCGTTGCGACAAGCCGTCAAGACTTGCCGCGCGCGTGTTTGACAAAGACCACGTCGTCGAAGCGCGACTTCATGATGATCGCCTTGGTCTTTTTGTTAAGACGAAAGATGCGGATCGTTTTTACCTTTTGCTGAACCAGGTGGTAGGTGAAGGAGAAATCAACGTCGAATCAGTCGCGCCGGTCGATGACGATTTGAGCGCCGTCTATCAGTACTTGATTGGATCTGAAGGAGGCGACTGAAGTAGAGCCCAACCTTTAGGTTGCGATTGCTCGAATTCAAACAAGCTAAAGCTTGAACTCTGGACTTCATCACGGTCAATAACGATGAGCACTTCAACTGTGGACACAACGCCGGCTACACCGATCGAGAAACAATCTTTGTCGTGGGCACTCTGGTTCCGTCAGATTCGCGCCATCTTCCGATTGGAGACTGAAAAAAACTTCCTCGGACGTCGCTCGATCCTGCTTTACTTGCTGGCATTGCTGCCAATCGGCCCGTTGCTCTTGCTCGCTCCTTTCACGCCGCCCGGTCGTGAATGGCAAGACTTCACGCGCTACAACATGCTGTTTGCCATCTACTACGGCGGGCTCATTCTCCGCACCATGGTTTTCTTTGGTTGTGCGTGGATATTCATGAATCTCTTTCGCGGCGACATCATCGACCGAAGTCTGCACTTCTATTTTTTGAGTCCGGTGCGTCGTGAGGTTCTGGTTGTCGGGAAATATCTCTCGGGCTTGGCAACGTCGATCATTCTTTTCACTGCCACCACAGCCATCTGCATGCTGTTACTTTACGTCCCGCATTTTCCGTCAGAGAGTGGTCGCTTCTTTTTGGACGGACCGGGATTAGGCCAACTGTTCACCTACGTTGGCATCACCACGTTGGCGTGCATTGGTTACGGCGCGTTTTTTCTGGTGGTGGGATTGTTTTTCCGTAATCCGATCATTCCGGCGGTCGTGCTTTACGGCTGGGAGTGGCTCAACTTCCTGATGCCGCCGCTACTAAAAAAGATCAGCGTCATTCACTACCTCAACTCCCTCGCGCCGGTGCCGGTTTCTGAAGGACCATTCGCAGTCGTCGCGGAACCAACGCCGGCCTGGATCGCGGTGCCGAGTTTGGTGATTGTGACCGTACTGGTTCTGTTGATTGCGAGTTATCGCATTCGGCACATGCAGATTCGGTACGGCAGCGACTAACAGATTAGGGAGCTGGCGGCACTTTTTTTATTTCGGTAAGGTACTCTCCCTTGCTGTCCTCAACGATTACAAAATCAACCTGGTCACCAACGCGAACGCCCTTCACAATCGATCGATCTCTGATCCAGAACTCCATCGTCATCGGCGCCATTAGATCCTTAATCTCCTGGTGCTCAATCTCAACCCAGCCCTCTTTCAGATTAATGATTTTCACGACACCCGTGCCGGGGTAAGGTTTGCCGAGCACCGGCGCCGGGTAGCCACCGTACGGATCCAACTTAAGCGGAGGCTTCGGTGTGGGGCTGGGAGCTATTGTTTGTTCAGGCTGAGGTTTTGTCTGGCAAGATAAAGCCAGTGTGGCCAGCAACAGGACCAACAACCACCATTGGAATTTAAAAATTAACATGATCGAGATCTACTTTCTGCTCACAAAAGGATTGTCGCGAATCCAAAACCGCCAGGGCTTGTCGATCCAATCCTCAGCGTAGTCGATGCCAATGCGTGGTCCTGACGCAATCTGCGAACGACGAATTGGCTGCGCCTCTTCGATCCAGACCTTGTTGCCAAGTAAATCTGCAGCATCGAGGCTGCGATCGATTCCCATAGCCAGACACAGCTTGCCCGGCCCATTCGTCAAATTGTGATCCGGTTGCCCCTGTCGCCGCCGGCGCATCGCCTCGAGTCCTTCAACCGGTTCGAGCGCGCGAATCAGGATTGCATGCGGTTGATCAATTGCGTTCGTTACCACGTTGAACTGGTTATACATTCCATAGACAAAAAATACATAAGCAGTGCCGCCGACACCGTACATCGTTTCCGTGCGTTTGGTGCGCCGCGCGCCAAAGGAATGGGCGGCGCGATCTTGCGGACCGCGGTAAGCCTCGCACTCCACGATTCTCCCCGCGACTCGCTTCCCACGTCGTTCGGGAACTACCAGCAGTTTACCCAGCAGGTCTCGGGCGATAGTCAGCACGTTACCCCGCGTGTAGAACTCGCGTGGAAGTTTTTTGTTCCTCAGTGCCACAATTTCCACACCATCACAAACGTGATTGCAAAACCGATGATGACGATCGCGCGGCGCACCGTGACTTGCCGCACGCGCACGGCCATCTTGGCGCCGACGTAGCCGCCAATTAGCGCCGCGCCCGCCATCACCAGCGAGTCGTGCCAGACTACCAGTCCTTTCCACGCGAAAAGAACGACCGCGACGCTGTTGATACAAATGCCCAGAAAATTCTTTACGCCGTTGGCGCGATTGATGTCGTGCAATCCAAGTATTCCCAGCGCGGCGAGCATGAGGATGCCGTTGCCGGCGCCGAAGTAGCCGCCATACATCGCCGAGAAAAACTGAAACGCAACCGCGCCAATCCACCAGGACATGCGCGGTTCAGCGACAATCGACTGCAAGCGCAAACGACGATTCAGTGTTCCTTGCGCCATGAAGAGGACCGTCGCAAATAGAATCAGAAAGGGAACCAGACGGTTGAAGGTTGGAGAGGGTGTCCAAACCAGCAGCCACGCTCCGGCAGCACCGCCGATGACGCTCGTCAGTCCCAGTCGTAGAAGAATGGTCGAGCTGTCTTCAAGCTCGCGGCGATAACCAAACAGGCCGCCAAACAGCCCGGGCCACAACGCCACTGTGCTGGTGGCATTGGCGACCTTGGGATCGAGGCCGAGCCAGATCAGCACTGGAAACGTTATTAGCGTACCGCCGCCGGCGATCGCATTGATGACTCCCGCAGAAAAGGCCGCGGCTATCAAAACAACCAGATGTGTAAGAGGCATTATTTGTAAGTAGGGGCACGGCGTACCGTGCCCCTTTGTCGCGATGCGGCACATGTTAGAATGCGCCACGTTATTTCACAATCCGGAAAACTCAAGGAAAAATAATGGCAGATGTAACGATTCGCCCATCTAAGAACGGCCCGCTAATTGTCGAAGGTCCAGTTGACCTTTTTGATACTGAGGGAAACCAGATCACACTCGAGAAGCCGCGCATCGCGCTTTGTCGTTGCGGCGCGTCGTCGAACAAACCCTTCTGCGACGGCACGCATAGTCAGATTGGTTTTCAGGCGGGTGAGGCAGTCAACCCGGAGAGCGCCGAGTAATCCAGCAAGGCAGTCAAGCATGTCATTGCCGAACAAACTAACCCGAAGAGTCTTGTTAACGCTTGCGCTTCTCGTGCTGGCGTCAGCGTCGCTTGGCGTTTCCAAAGTTGCTTCGTTCGCCAGCAGGCCCGCGAAAAAGACGCTCCGCGTGATGACCTACAACATTCACGTTGGCGTCGGCATGGATAAAAAGCTCGATCTGCAGCGGATCGCGGACGTGATCAACGGCCAACATCCTGATCTGGTGGGCCTGCAGGAAGTGGATCGCGGCGTTAAGCGAACGGAGGGGAAGGACGAAATCGTTGAGCTTGCCAGAATGACTTCAATGAACTATGCCTTCGCTCACAATCTCGATTTTCAAGGCGGCGCCTATGGCGTCGCGGTTCTGTCTCGCTTTCCGATTGAGAATATCGATCAGCGAAAATTTGAGAACCTTCGCGAGGCCGAACGCCGTGGCATGATTCGGGTTGAAGTTAAGAGTGGCGGACAAGTAATCAACTTCGTGACCACCCATCTCGATTACCAATTCGACGACGGACGCGTCTTTGAGACAACGCAACTGTTGAAGTTTCTGGAAGCGGTGAAAGGCCCGCTTATCGTAGTTGGAGATTTCAACGATGAACCCAGCGGCGGCGCTTACAAGTTAATGACTACAAAGTTTTTGGATAGCTGGAGCGCGGCTAAAGATGCCGGCCTCAGTTATCCGGCGGACAGACCGGCCAAACGCATTGACTACATCTTCACGCGGCAAACAGATCACATCAAGACGAAGAAAGCGTGGTCGTTAACTACGCTGGCCTCGGACCACTTGCCAGTAGTGGCCGACGTTGAGATTCGCTAGTCGCAACCGCGCCTCACGTTCCTTTCTTTCCATCACCATCGCGATGAAGTCGGCACTGAAAGTTTGAGTGCTGTCACGATCGTGTGACGAGCACGAGTGATGAAGCACGCTCTCATTCTCGAAATTGGGAAAAGTTGCGGGACGAAAAAATGGAATAGTGCGACGAAAAAACTTGAGTGTGATCCAAAAACGACAAGCTGATTCAAAAATTGAATTTGAAATTTTGAACGTTGCTACGACGCAAGTCGCCGACGCCTTGTCTTTGCCCATGTTTTGATCAGCGTGAACAATTGGCACGACGAGTGCTAATCATCAAGCACACCCCAGCTGTGCACTCCCTGCACAGAAAAATTCATAACAGGTAGATGTCCCAAGGAGGGAATATGAAAGCTTTGAGATTTGCGGCTATCGCAATTCTTGTTATTTGTGTGTTGAGTTTTTCGGCTCTCGCTCAAACGAGTAAGGGCTTTGTCATTGGCACTGTTACAGATCCAAACGGCGCGGGCATTACCGGCGCCACCGTCAAAATCACGAATACCGAAACCGGCGTCAGCCGCACCACGGTCAGCCAGGAGAACGGCAGTTTCCGTTTGGATGCCGTCGATCCCGGTACTTATAGCGTTGAAATGAGCGCTAGTGGTTTCAAGACTGCAACGCGGGGAAACGTAGTAGTTGCCGCGGCTCAAACTGCAGATGTTTCGAGTTTGCTCGAAGTGGGTAACCCTAATGAAGTGGTGACCGTAACGGCGGACAACTTGATCGAACTGCAATCGTCTGATGGAACGCGTGTCAACACGCTGAACAAACGCGAAATTACTGAGCTACCCGTTCCCGGACTAAATCCGGTGAATCTCGTTTTCACACTGCCCGGTGTTGTCGATCCAGGCAGCCTGGCCAGCGGCTTTGTACAGGGCACTGAATTTTCAGTCAACGGATTGCGCCCGCGCGCCAACAACCAGTTGATTGATGGACTCGAAAACAACGACAACTCGATTACGGGCCAGTCGTATCAACCAACCGTTCGTGATGGTTACTCGGAAGTGACCATTCTCGGCAGTAATTTCTCTGCAGAATACGGTCGCGCCGGTGGCGCGGTTGTAAATGTCATCACGCGCTCGGGAAACAATTCTTTCCACGGTTCGGTTTATGACATCAATCAGAATTCGTTTCTTTCGTCGCTGACGCCGGGTCAGATCGCGATCGAAGGTCTGACGGAAGTGCCGAAGTTCAATCAGAACACTTTTGGCTTTTCGCTGGGCGGACCGATCAAGAAAAACAAGTTGTTTTTCTTCGGCACGTTCCAGGGAGATCTTTTCCGAGCCGGTGGAGTGTCGAGCACGGCCATCGTGCCCACCGCGGCTGGCCTGGCCCAGTTGCGAGCAATGGCCGCGCCTGGAGCGAACCCGGCCCTCGATCAATATTTGGCCATCGCCGGCACGTTTGTGGCGCCGACTGCCGATAGACTGGTCGGAATCGAAGCTGCCGGAACGCCTAATCGCACGTTGGTTCCATTTGGAACCGCCTCGCGTTTGAGTGCGCAGCCTGTCAATACGTGGGACTACATCACGCGTGTCGACTGGACCCCAACTTCTCGCGATAGCTTGACGTTCCGTTATCTGCGAAACGATCAGACTTTCAACAATCAATTTCCCAGCGGCGTTGCCGGTGGTCAGTTTCCTGGTTTTGAGGTTGACGTTCCCGGTGTGGCGGACAGTTTTTTTGCGAGCTACACGCGTAACCTTTCAGCCAGAACTACAAATGAGTTTCGTTTCGGCCGGGCTGGATTTGATGTCCTCTTTGCGCCGCGCGATACGGCCCTGTCAACTGGTGGAGCGCAAATCGCAATCGCGACGGGCGGCATTTCGACAATTGGCTTGAGCTCCGTCTTTCCCCAGGGACGTAACTTCAAAAATTATCAGTTCCAGGACACCATTACTCACACCGTCGGCAATCATACTTTCCGCATTGGCGCAGACATCCTCGCCCAGCGTGGCACGCAGTTAGTGCCCATTAACACGCGCGGAACGTTGACTTACACCAACGGCGGCGGCTTCACGGCGTTGGGTAATTTCGTTCAGGGCTTCTCCGGACCTGCGGGCGCAGCCAGCAAGGTCTTCGGCAATGGCTCGGAAAAGTCTGATGTTACGAATCAGGCGTACTTCATTAACGACAGCTGGCGCTTTCGTGAGAATCTGAGTTTTACACTCGGCCTCCGTTATGAAAACTTCGGCGTCGTGTCAAACAATGCTCCGTTTCCGGCGTTTGGCGGTCTCTCTTCCAATCCATTGGTTCGCGTTGAAGAACAACGAGACAATAACAACTTTGGACCGCGCATGAGCTTTGCGTACACGCCGCACATGTGGGAACGCCTCTTCGGCAAAGACCTGACCGTTATCCGCGGTGGCTTCGCCGTCAACTACGATGTGTTTTTCAATAACATCCTGAGCAACACACTGGCGACGTTCCCGAATTCGCTCGGCGCCACCACCGTGGCTCCGAACACGGGTCGGGGTCTGGCAAACTTTGGTGCTCAATCACTGCCAACCACTCCAACCGTTGATCCAACTGCCACGATAAATTCCGTAGCACCAAATCTGGTAAATCCCAAGACCTATGTTTGGAACCTCGGAATTCAGCGGGAATTGCCTGGTCGCAACATTCTGGACCTGGCTTACGTGGGCTCGCGCGGAACGCACTTGTTCATCAACGAGCAGGCGAACCCCGGAGTGAATGGCTTGCGGATCAATCCAGCTCGTGGCTCGATCACCGTTCGCACTAACGGCGGTGATTCAAACTACCACTCCCTTCAGGCACGACTCGAGCGAGGGTTTAGCAAAGGCTTCCTTTATCGCCTGGCCTACACCTACTCGAAGGCCATCGACAACACCAGCAGTGAAGTGTTCACCCAAACTGGCGGTGACGCTCGAGGTTCAAATCCTTTCAATCGAGGAGACGATCGCAGTGTCGCCGCTTATGACGTGCCGCATCGCTTGTCCTTTGTAGGACTTTGGGATTCGTCGAGTTTGTTCAAGGAAGGGTGGCGCGGTAAGTTCCTGGGTGGTTTCACCTTCGGCACCATCTACCGCATCCAATCCGGCAATGTCGAAACGCCGTTTATCGGCGGGGCCGACTTGAATGGCGACCTAAACGCCTTCAACGATCGACCGTCGCTGGGGAATCCAAATGCGCCGATTGATACCGTTGCGTTTTCAAACGCGTTCAATGGCACTACGTCTCCGACTGGATTCTCGGATCTCAACGGAAACGACATTAATCCAAACAACGTACACTTCATTGTCGATCCGGCAAATCGCACGAACATTGTCGGACGCAACACGCTACGATCACCATGGGTGCAACAGCTTGACACGAGCCTCAGTCGCTCGTTCAAGGTGCCATTTACGCCATGGGAAACAGATAGCTTTGAGGTCCGGGTGGAGTTCTTCAACGTGCTCAATCACCCGAGCTTCTCTTACGACAACTACTGGAGCAATGGCGACGTGTTTAATCCAGACTTCGCCCAGCCACGAGAGAACCAGGGAACAAATCGATTTGGAAGAATCCAACTTCGCTACGTTTTCTAAGAGAACTCGCTTCGGTTAGTTCACTAAACTTAAAGGGCGGCGCAAGCCGCCCTTTTTTTATTCTAATGAATTCACTCGGAAGCGTCGTCGGCTAAAGAGTGGTGTCGGCAAGATTTGATTTGTACTTGGTGTTTGTCTGGCGATCGTTCAATTCGATGTAGATGTAACTGGGCGGAACCTCGCCTTCCGGCAATCCAAACCAGATCCCGTTCAAGTCTGCCGATTTGCTCAGAGCGCAAAATCCGTAAAGACGCTTGCCGCGGGAGTCGAAGATGTCGACCCAGGTTCGCGATGACTTCGTGTTCTTGCCACACGGAGGCAAAGCTGGAGCGGCAGCGAACATACTGTCGGGATATGCATCCTTGTTAAAAACATCGTAATTGTAGCGAATAAAGTTTTGTCCGCCAGCGGTGTAGAACTGAGTAGAAGTTAGGTAGAGTATTGGATTGGGCAAGACCGGAGCGGGCGCTGACGAAGACGTTTTGCTCCCGACGATCATGACTAGCATGAGAGTTCCCAGGAGAACGGAAACAATTCTTGTTGTTTTCATAGGGGGCCCTTTCTTTGGGTAGAGGTTCCTTGGGACTTGAGTTACAAGCGTGATTTGCGCTCAGAGAATGCCACTTGTGCGTCTGGTTTTCAAGATTTTCTCGCTAGTTCCTGGCTAGCTCCTCGCTAGCTCATAGTTGGCCGAAGACCTAGTGCGCCGCAGGCGCCACGGAGATGTGCACTACGTCCCCAACTGCGACGCCCGCTGCTTTCTTAATGTCGTCATCCACCAGCAAGAAGAACCGTTTCATCCGGGCAACTACGAAACCTTCGAAGGCGATGTGGTTGAGAGTGGCGTGCACGCGGTGACCTTTTCGTCCGCGCCAAAGCGGCGCTGCGGGGATTCCCCAAAACACCGTCGGATCAAAGGGCACCTCGACCGCGTCCTCCTTGTGTCCGGACATTAACTCCGCCTTGAATTTCTTTTTCGCAGCGGTGCGCCGCGATTCTTGTTTGGACATTTTGAATTCGGCGACTAGTTGTTGAGAGTTCTTTCGATGCGGCGGTCGGGTGCCAGCCAGATTAGTGCTACCAGCACATAAAGACCTACCGAGACTCGGGGGCCCAGCAACGCCAGGGGCACAGCAACTAAATTAATCGCCAGTGATATCTTGCCTTTGAAGTCGCTTCCAAGTGCGTGTGCCAGTTTTGATTCACTGCCATGGCTGGCGATCAACACCCTGGTCAAAACCACATAGGCGATCGAAGCCATTAATAAAACACTGCCATACACCGCCACCGGCGCCGAAGCAAAATGGTTTTCACCCATCCAGGCAGTGACAAAGGGTACCAGCGATAGCCAGAAAAGCAGATGAAGATTTGCCCAAAGAATCTGACCGTTTACGTGTTCGACGGTGTGCAGCAGGTGATGATGATTGCTCCAGTAGATGCCGATGTAAACGAAACTCATAACATAACTCAAAAACACCGGCAGCAAAGGTCTTAATCCGTTCAGACTGGGGTCATGGGGAACCTTCAACTCGAGCACCATGATGGTGATGATGATGGCGATCACTCCATCACTGAAAGCTTCGAGGCGATTCCGCGTCATGGTTGATATTGATCGGAGTCCTGGTGAGCTGTTGGCGGCGCAGCATCCGGCCTGCTGAGTAGCCAGGACATGAGTACGCCGGGCTGGTTGCGGCTCTTCGAAAAGTATTCCTCGATCAGTTTTGTATAGAGGTCACGCCGATCGGCGACCTTGAGTTGGTGACCAAACGGCATTTGTCCGCCGCGAACGTAGGAACTAATGATTACTTTATCCATCGGCCAGCTGAGCGCGCCCAGTCGGTCGGCGTTATGACAGGACGAGCAAACCATCGCATGTGCCGCAGGTGTTTCTTCGAAAAGCCGTCCGAAGCGCTGTTGGCGATCGCTGGCACTCGCTGAACTGAGGCCTGGCCCAAGCTTCCGGCTGTCGAGATAGTTTCCAAAACGAGGGGAACCATAAGTGCGAAATCGCTCGTTGACGGCGAGCAGGGCTTGCTGCTCTGCCTGACTGACGGTTCGGGCGACGGGGAAGATTGGTAGCACGCCGCTCTTGTGACACTGCGCGCAGTTGTCGTCGCCCTCGCCTAACTCCCAACGGCCGGCGATGGTGATCGAACCATCTCGTTTGTACGTGCGATAAAAATCTTTGAAGTAAGGATTGTAGGTACCGGCCGGGCCCGGCAGAGCCGAGACGATAGAAATGTTACGGATGTGAGCGCGCGAACCGGGATCAGGAACACCAAACTGTACCCACTTGTCAGGTAGTCCCTGTCGCGGATCACCCGGCACGACCACCAGCAGGCGGCCGTAACTTTGATCGTTGTCGGGAGTGCCCAGGTGGCGCGACTTGTAGCTGAAAAAAATTAGTTGTTCCGCCGGCGAGCGCGTGGAATTGATCTGACGCAGGTAAGCCTTGGCCTGTCCCAGCGTTTCAAAGCGACTAACGGCTTTGATGAAAGCCTTGTCCAGTAAGAACTGAGGTATCTGGACAAATCGCTCAGTCTCTTCGAAGTACTGCTTATCAGGAACAACAAAGCCGAGCTCGTGATAAGGATCGCTATCAAGCGAGGCTACCTCTACGAACTCAATGAACGCCCGGTAACGATCGTGGAATGAGGCGTCTTCCCGAAGCTTACATTGTTGGAACGCTGTGGTTATTCCGGCGAGGACGCGCGAATAGGCGGGGATTGCGTCTTCGTTTTCATAAGCAGCACGAGCCACACGTACAAGGGCGTCGACTTTCAAAGTTACCCAGCGATCCGGGTTGGCCTTTAGCTGCGTGCAACGTGAGGCTAGCGCCGTCGTCGCACCCAAGAGGAAAACGGTGATGAATAAAGCTGCCAGAGCGGCGTGGCGCCGTTTCCATAAACTGATACTGAGACTCATATCGGAGTAAATCAACGACCTGTGAACAACGTATTCTCGTCAACAAAGCAGAGGCCATTTCCCCACGGGTCCTCAACATAAAAAGAACGCTCGCCCCACGGTCGCACCACGATCTGGCCGGCGCTGGCGCCGTGCACGTCTTCTGAAGAAAGACATCCGATTTCAGTGGCGCGAGCGTGGACCTTCTCGAGATCACTGACTGCGAAATAAATATAGTCAGGAAGTGGCTTGGCTTTTTCGCCGCCGGCAGTTACATCGACCAAAGCCAGAATTACAGAGCCACAGTCGATGTAATGCCGAGACGCGCGGGGAATATTTCGCCCGGGGTCTTCAAGAAGTTTCGCGTAGAAATCAGCCGCGCTTTGCAGGTCGTCGACCTGCAAAATAATACGGAACAGTTTGTCGGCCATCGTTTTCTCCTGGAGTGAAACTTGTTCTTGCCTGATGGCTCAAGGCTGGCTGGGCTTCTTCAACTTCTCGCCGTCCTTCTGCAGTTGCTTCGTAACAGCAATCATGTCCTCGAGGTCGGCCCGGGCTTTCAGCGTTTGTTCGTTGACAAGCAGCGCCGGTTCACGGAAGCAGGGGTTAGTAACAAAACTGCGTATGAGGCCCGATAGACTGGACACTGAAGCGGAGAACGCTTCAGGACTCGCCGCCGGACTTATCTTCATGCGTTCTGCTTTCTTATCAAGCTCAGGCAGCGCCAGATTGATGCTGAGACGTTCGGCGCGTTTTCTAACGTCGGAGATGAAATCGGCAACCGAAGCCGGGTCGACAAGCGGGGTTGTCTCCAAGGTAAGCTTAAGGGCTTTGTTGTCGATCTGCAGATATTTGTAGTCCTCGCGCGACTCATCCATCACCACCTTCGGATCTTTGCGTATGTCCACCACGCGTTTTTCTCCAGGTTTCGCTTCTGAGATATTACGTAGTGTATTCGAGCGCGATTCGAAGTCAGTGTCCCGGGTAACGATTTCAGGTCCAGGGTTGCGATCCTGAGCCTTCACGGCCGCAGAAAAGTGTGGGGCTGCCAAAGTGAATAAAGCGAGCAGAAACATTTGCCCGGTAGTCTTAAGTGATTTCATGATTTTCTCCTTCCGTCCTTGAAAAGGATCAAAGCGTTGCTTGGTTTAATTGCCAAAAAACCTGCGAGTCTCGGGTTGAGTTTTCCTCTCCTACCATGCCACGGCATAGCGTCCGCGCCGCGGATCGGCGCCCCCCGACGAAACTCCGGTTAAGGTGTCGTACATGATGACGGTCGGTGAGGAAAGCGTTCCCCACGCTGACTGCAGATTGATTTTGTGACCGCGCGCTTTCAGTTCGGCGATCGTCTTTTCCGGAATTCGCGCCTCTACATTCAACGAGCCGGGCAGAAATTCGTGATCGTCAAACGAACTAACATAATGCTGCGTGTCGAATCGTGGCGCTTCAACAGCTTCCTGTGGGTTCATTCCGAATTCAACGATATTCAGCAGAACCTGAAGCAGTGCCTGATCCTGATTGTCACCGCCGGGCGTGCTAAGCACCATGAACGGTTTGCCATCCTTTAGTACCAAAGTCGGCGTCAGCGTAATGCGCGGTCGTTTTCCTGGAGCGACGACGTTAGGACTGTTGGGATCGGTAAGCGCCGACTGCAAGCGTTGACCCATCAACACGCCCGTGTCGCCCGCGACAACGGCAGGAAGCCAGGCGCCGCTTGGCGTAGCGCTGAAGAGATTGCCATCTTTGTCTATTACGTTTACGCAGGTTGTGTCGTTAGCGCGTTCAAGTGGAGGAACAGTCGAAGCGTGCCCGATTTGTTGGCTGACGCTCGCGAGCACTGCCTTCATGTTAGTCGGATCGCCGGGCTGCTGTGCGAGTGAAGCGTGCTCTTTTTCGATCAGTGGTCGCCGCAATGCCGCGTAGTCTTTTGACAACAGTTCCGCAGAAGGGATTTTGGCAAAATTAGGATCGCCGTAGTAACGATCGCGATCTGCCATTGCCAGTTTCAGCGACTCGGTGATTGTGTGAATGTAATCGGGCGAGTTGTGGCCCATCACCTTCAGGTCGTAACCGTCCAGCAAATTCAGGGTTTCCACTAAGGCCGGGCCCTGTGTCCAAAAGCCGGCCTTGTAAACTTCATAGCCGTGGTAGTCAGCCTTGACTGGACTGCCAACCAGGGCGTGAAAACGGGCGAAGTCGGCTGCGACCAACAGGCCGCCGTTTTTCTCCATGTAAGTGCCGATGCGTTTTGCAATTGGTCCCTGGTAGAAATAGTCTCGCGCCGCCATCAAGCCCGCGTGCCGACTTTTCGCTTTCTTTGTTCGCTCAGCGGCTACGATGGCGCGGAGTGTTCGGGCTAAATCTGCCTGAACGAAGACATCACCCACCTTTGGCACGCTGCCGTTTGGCAGAAAAATCCTTTTGGCATCAGCCCATTGCGAGAAGATTGGCGCTCTCGTTTGAATGTACTGAACGCGAAGTTCGTCGATCGGGAACCCATCAGCCAATTCAATCGCGGGCTGCATGACCTCAGCAAGTGACTTAGTGCCAAACTGATCGAGTGCGGTGACGCACGCATCAAGCACAGCAGGCACAGTGGCGGCCAACGGGCCGGTAGAGGGAATTAATCCGCTTTTTGCTCCGGCCATGGTCGGCAGGTCTCGACCCGCTTGCGCTTTAGCGGAGTCGGGCGCCGCACTTTTATCGTTGGCGGTAGATCGGTTTACAAAAAACTCCCGGGTCGCTTTCATCGGCGCCTGGCCCATTCCCTCAACCACTGCAACCTGACTGTTTTGCAGTTTGATTAGGATTGGCACTTCACCGCCGAAAGAAAAATGCGAAAACTCGATTACGGAAGCGGCAAGGATTGTCGCGACCCCGGCGTCTACGGCGTTGCCGCCGCGCTGCAGGATTCTCATGCCAGCTTCTACCGACAGCGGATGACCGCCCGCAACCACACCTCGTCGGCCGCGCACGACTGGGCGAAACGTTTGCGCGCGCGGAGCCGTTTGGGGAAACGACAGAAACAGTAAGCTTAGCGCAAGAAGCAGGACGAGCGAGCGGCGCATGGCGGAACCCTTTCGCGGTTGGCTAGAGTCAGCGCGAATTGTGATCCTGATTTGGCCTTTGAGTCAATACGAGATTGACGAGCTCAAAACTACTTTCGGCTTCCTGCAAACGCGGTGTTGACGAGCACTGGAGAGGCAGTCGAGAATCCAGCGCTCAATGGGCATCAACTGGATCCATCATGACCTAACGCCAAAGTATTTGGGCGAGCTTGATTCCAACGACAACCGACAAAAGAAACGCGGGAAAGATTAGCGGTGAAGAATTGACCTCGAGTGGGCTGCGAAGAGGAATTATGCCTAAAAAGACTTCGGGCGCCGACCTCCCCCAAGACCGGCGCCCTTGCCTTTATCTCAGTTCTCCCATGGAGAATTAACGATGCGTCATACTAAGTCGACTGGTGGAACTGTTGGTTGCGGTATGCTTGCAAAGATTTCACGACACTGTAACAAAAGATTTCGCAAAGCTTGCGCAGTGGTTACGCCTTAAGATAGTAGTTCTTAAATAGTCAATTGAATTGGAGAGAAATCCCACATGTCTGAACCTGGAATCGCACCTTACGGTTCATGGAAGTCGCCGATTTCATCGGATTTGATCACCGGCGGCTCGATTGCCCTGGCCCAACCAATGAGCGATGGAGCCGATGTTTACTGGTTGGAAATGCGTCCAGTGGAACAAGGTCGGTCTGTTATTGTCCGACGGACAGCTTCCGGGGCCGTGGAGGACGTCATCCCTCCTGCTTACAATGCCCGCACCCGAGTCCACGAATATGGCGGCGGCGACTATGCCGTCCACAAAGGCACGGTTTACTTCTCAAATTTTACTGACCAGCGGATCTACAGGTGTGAGCCCGGTGAGCCACCGACACCGATTTCGCCTGAGGGCCGGATGCGGTACGCGGATTTCGTGGTTGACCCGTCGCGTGGCAGATTGATTTGTATTCGGGAGGAGCACACGGAAACTCAGAGTCAACCTACCAATAGTGTGGTTGCGGTGAAGATCGATGGCGAGGAAGGCGCGGGCGAGGTTCTTATCTCCGGGAACGACTTCTACTCTTCGCCTCGCTTAAGTCCCGACGGTTCAAAGTTGGCATGGCTTACGTGGAACCATCCCAACATGCCCTGGGACGGCACCGAACTCTGGGTGGCAACATTCGACGAAAATGGATCCATCCCTAAGAAGGAGCTTGTTGCTGGAGGACTCGCTGAATCGATCTTCCAACCGGATTGGTCGCAGGACGGTGTGCTTCATTTTGTTTCGGATCGAACTGGCTGGTGGAATATCTACCGCCTACGCGACGGCGCGATTGAATCGCTTTGCCAGATGGAGGCGGAGTTTGGGCTGCCGCAATGGGGTTTCGGAATGTCAACTTACGCGTTCGCGTCGGCAGACCAGATTGTTTGTGCGTACATAGAAAAAGGGATTTCGCAGCTCGGTTTGATCGACACTCCCTCCCGGAAATTCGAGCGGATTGATTCGTCATTTTCTGACATCAGATCGCTGTCCGCAAGTCAACGTGGCATTGTCATGCGAGCGGCATCGCCGACTGAGGTCGCATCGATAGTTGAGTTTGATCTGGATCAAAGAACTTTCGCGATACTCAAATCGTCGGCGAGCGTTTCGGTCGATTCGTCGTATTTTTCTATCGCCCGCGCGGTCGAGTTTCCCACTGAAGGCGGACTCACCGCCCACGGATTTTTCTATCCGCCGACCAATCCCGATTTTGTTGCTCCAGATGGCGAGCGGCCCCCGTTACTAGTCAAAAGTCACGGTGGTCCGACAGCGGCGGCGACGACTGCGTTAACGTTAGGCATTCAATTTTGGACGAGCCGCGGAATCGCAGTGCTCGATGTCAACTATGGCGGCAGCACGGGCTACGGTCGGGCCTACCGTGAAAGACTCAACGACACCTGGGGAATTGTTGACGTTGACGATTGTGCCAACGGCGCGCGTTATCTGGTCCAGCAGGGAGAGGTCGATGAGAAACGCCTGCTGATCACCGGCGGCAGCGCGGGCGGCTACACGACACTTTGCGCGTTAACTTTTCGCGACGTGTTCAGTGCCGGCGCCAGTCACTTTGGAGTCAGCGACGCGGAGGCGCTGGCAAAAGAAACTCACAAGTTTGAGTCGCGTTATCTTGATCGTTTGATGGGACCATACCCGGAAAAGCGCGCAGTCTACATTTCGCGCTCACCGATCAACTTTACCGATCGGCTTTCTTGTCCAGTGATATTTTTTCAAGGACTCGAAGACAAGGTGGTGCCGCCGAACCAGGCCGAGACGATGGTGGCCGCTCTGAAGGAGAAGGGAATACCGGTGGCGTATTTGCCATTCGCAGGTGAGCAGCACGGGTTTCGGCAGGCGAAAAACATCAAACGTTCGCTTGACGGCGAACTGTATTTCTATTCGCGTGTCCTGGGGTTTGAGCTAGCCGAGCCGGTTGAGCCGGTGCCGATCGAAAACCTATGAAAAAGGGGCACGGCGTACCGTGCCCCTTCGCAAACTAATCGCTGTCTGCAGGTTAATGGTCGAAGCGGTTGCGGTATTCACCCGAGACGATGAACGACTTGACCATCTCCGCCTGTTCGAAGTTCCCGTTGTGCTGGTTCAACTTATTCAACCAGAAGTTGAAGCCCGCTTCATCCGGGTCTCTCCTTAGATAGCCGAAGTACTCCATCATCACGAACACCGAGTTACGCTTCGCAGTCGCGAACCC
Organism: Pyrinomonadaceae bacterium; assembly: GCA_035472495.1. Lineage (GTDB taxonomy): Bacteria > Acidobacteriota > Blastocatellia > Pyrinomonadales > Pyrinomonadaceae > PSRF01. The sequence goes on from DATIPD010000021.1 coordinate 106,255, forward strand.
TTCGTTCTCGGCAACCTGTCTGAGCGCTGCCGCGCGATTGATGGTGTTGGTGTTCAGTCCATTCAGCAGCGCCTCGCGGTCGCCGTTGAATCCACCAGCATGACTAATCAAGGCATCGACATAAGCTGCGTTGCTCAAGCCACCATAGGCTGACTGGAATTCCGGTCGTTGTACCCAGGCATCCACAAACGCTTGTTTGTTGGCTGCCAGGCGGTCCTGCCAACCTGTCATACCCACGATTACTCCGTTTGCCACCGCCGCAGCGTCCGGCATGAACTCCGCGTACTGTGGCCGCCGGTTGTAACTCGTGCGATACATCGCGTCGACCACTGCGCCTGTCTCCTGAAACTCAATCGACGTGAAGTAGGCAGCCGAAACGTTGATCGTGCGACGCTCGAGGCAATTAGCATCAGCGCCACAGGACGTAATCTGATCCGTCCAGAAGTTGAAGCCTGCTTCATCCGGTTCACGACCCAGGAAGTCGAGATAGTGTTGCCGGACGAAGTAATCGGTTGTGTCGATCACGTTGCCATGAGAAACCGCGTCATGGTTGCCGGTGAAGGAAGCATCACTCTTATTCGCCTGCAACGAGAAGGACAAGTTCTCAGGCGCGAAGTGATAGTTGAGAATTGACGGCGTCACCGTGTAGAAGTTTTCGGTGTCGACGTTGTTAAAGCGGTAGTTGCCCTGCGCGTCAGTTATCACTCGCGCATTGCGGGCGCCGCTCAGGTTCATGGTGACACCTGCTAACGGCGCGCCATCGGGTCTCGTGATTCGACCGCTGATGAATGCCGGCGCCGCCGTAGGTGCAGCCTCTGTGTTGCCCTGAGCGAAGAAAGTGCCGCCGCCATGCGGCAGTCCTTCGAGTTGCACCAGGAAGCGGTAGTTGCCGGCGGTCTGCACGCCAAAGACAAACTGCACGTTAACGCCTTCGCCGTCAGAAAGACCGGGCGTGCCGTCGTCGTTGCAGTTTGTTTGACTGTCGCCGCTGAGGTCAATGGTCACGGTCGAATTGAGCCCCGCGCCGATCACTTGCACTGCGGGCTGCTCGATCATTGTTCCCTGTACGCACAGTGCGGTTGGGAAAGTCGTGCTCGCGTTTGTCATGACGCGAAGATCCGCCGCGGTGGGAGCGACGCCCTCCGTGTTGTTCAACGTCGAGATTTGTTGAATGTGGAAGCGCATACGAGTCAGCGTCTGGCCCGTGTTGTTGGTAAAGCGACGCCGGAGCGTTAACGTCCCCGCCGGTGCGTTAATGCTGATGCAGGTAGCACACCGCGTCTTATTCGGGCTGGTGTCGTCGCTGACGCTTGGGTCAGCGCGCGTCTCGGTGATGTTTGCCCCATCCGCCAAAGGACTTAAAGAGCCCGCCGGATTTGGCGCACCAAGTGCTGAAACGGTCGCGCCGAGCGTGGCTCCGGATGTTGAGACAAGCACGAAGTCGGCCGCATTGTTGTTCGTGTCCAGATCAAACTTGCGTGCGAAGGCATGTTCGACCGCAGTTGCGCCAATCGACGTCAGGCGCGTGCCTTCGCCGAAAAGTGGATCGCCGGTAAATCCGACCGAATCAATCAGGTTCGGCGCGGTCCAGCTTCCCGAGTTGGCTGAGTTGAAGAGGCCGATGCCGCTATTTGCCGCGATGTCGGAATTCAAATTCAGATCGCCGCCGGAGTATGCGCGCAGGCTATAGGCACTCCCGACCACGAGCAGATGGCCGTGCGCGGGAATCACCGTGCCCTTCGGGATAACGGTGTACTGCGTCGGACCAGTACCGACCAGAGCCCAACCTGTGGTTCCATCGTTGGTGGCCACGGTAATGTTCGAGTTGGTTTTGTTGTAGAGCTCGACGAAATCATCGAGCGCGCCACTCGGCCCCTGTTGCCGGAATTCGGAGATGATTACTGAGCCGGCGGCGGGTGCTGAGTTGACGGAAACAGCGCCGGTAAAATCAACGCCGGTCTTGCTGTTCGGAATATCGTTGAAAGTTGCGAAAGAAGGTGTAAACGTCCGACCACTTATACTTGGCCTAACGGTATAGTTGCCTCCCGGATTGAGACCCGTGAAGGAATAAGTTCCCGCTGCCCCAGTGGTGACGGTTTGCTGTCCTTCATTGAGCAGCATGGTAACGCCGCTATTATCACCCGCCCCGGTTACCGTAACAGTTCCCGAGATGGTCACCCCGCCTGTGGGCACCAGCGAGATTTCCCACCAGCCGCGACCGTGTGTGGCGATACGCAGGAAGCGATTCGCGTTCTGAATCGCCATATCAAAAACTGCGATAGCCGGCAGGCCACTGCCGTACGGATTCCAGTTAGCGCCGGCGTCGGTTGAAACGTAAACGCCGATGTCTGTGCCAGCGTAAACGGTATTGCCATTAGCCGGATCAACTGCCAGAGCATTCACGGGAACATCGGGAATGCCGGATCCGCTGGCGACCCAGGTTGGTGCGCCGGTGCCGAAATTACTGGTCTTCCAAATGTGTTGACCGGCCGTGACTCCCTGGCCGCCGTAAGAAACGTAGACGACGTCCTTGTTTGTGGGATCGAAAATGACTTTGCCAACACCGCGTGCCGGCGCGCCTGGGGGCGTCATAACCACAAATGTGGTCGGGCTGGAAGGCGTTCCCCAAACAGTGCCGTTGCTCAGGCCGGCGATGCGGTAGTTGTCATCCTGCGGCGAGATTGCCATGCTGTTGATCGGCTGGCCGGCGACCAGCACCTGGCTGACCGCGATCATCGTGTCGCCTTTATCGATTGAACGATAAAGCTTGTCCGAGCCATAGTAGACAGTATTGCCCTGCGAGCCCACGACTGCTGGTCCAAGTTCAACGGGCGCGTAAAAATTCACCGTGTCAGTCCCGACGATGCCGTTAGTTCCGGCGGCGTCGCCACATTCGTTGACACCGGCGCCGGCGCCAAAGCCCTTCAGAGCCCAATCACCCTCATAGGCACAAACCGTACTCGAGACTCTTCCGAAACCAAGCAGGTTGTTGGTTTGATTGAAATAGGTGTGATACATCACGACGTTGGTCGTGTCGACGGCCGTTTGGTCGATGCGAGCGTAGCCGCCGTCGCCGAAGTCGACGCGCGAGAAGATATTGTTAGGCTTCTCCGGCTCATTGCTCGCTTTCATCATGTGCGAACCGTTGTCCTGCGAGCCGCCGATAGTGAGGTAACGATCAGTCGGGTGCACGGCCACACTCTGAAATTGCGTCGCGCTCAAGGTGGAATTGTTCAGGCTCTGCCAGCTGGTGGCCGAGTCTTCGGTACGCCAAATACCGCCATCGGTGCCGTTGTAAAGAATATTGTTGTTGGGGGCGTTTGCGATCGCCAGCGCATGATTGTCAGCGTGCAATCCGACTTGTCGCGAAGGCGTGTTTGCCACGGTGGCAAAGCCGTCAGTAGTGCGGCGCATGATATTCGTTCCGGCGGCGCCGCCGACGTAGGCAATGTTGGCATTCGTGGGATCGATAGCGATGGAGATATCGTAGAAGCACTGACCCGTACAGAAGTTGGCAGCGCCAGCGAGCGCTGCGCTCCACGTTACTCCGCCATCAACAGATTTTCTGATTCTGCCGTTGGTGCTCTCGCCGTTCGCCAGGTACATGGTGGTTACGCCAGCGATAGTGACCGACGCAAGTTCACCCCTGGAGTTCGCCGTTGAAGTTTGCGATAACGGGTTGGTGAAAGTGCCGGTCGTAAGTGCGTTAACGGTGCGATAAACGCCGCCTTCAGTTCCTGTCGTTGGGCGCAACCACAGAGCAATGGTGTTGCCGGTCGCATCGTTGCCGTCGTAAACCATGTCCAGAATACTAAGGTTGCCGGTGCAAGGAGTATCAAAGCAGTTGGTTGCGGATACGGTTAGCTTAGTGGACGTGACCCCCGCAGCCGGCCCGGTGGCGTTTGCCAGACGGTAGAGGCCGCGGATGCCTAGTGGCGGAACTGTGTTGCCGCCTGGCGCCTGAGCAGGATTGCCGACTATGCCCGAGGCCGTGGAGACAAAAATGATGGACGGATCCGAAGGGTTAACCAGAATCTTGCTGATGGCACGACCGGTGAAGACGTTACCGGATACGGCATTGTTACTCGCATCGTTGTAATTGCGCAGCGGATTAATTGGTCCGGTTAGCGTCGCAGTGGTTGAAGCGTTATCGATGCGATAGACGCCTATGCCGGCATAACAACCGGAAGAGCATTGAGTACTTTCGCCAGTGCCGACGTAAAGAATGTCAGGATTCGAAGGCGCGAGCGCAAGCGCACCGATAACCAGCGACTGAGCGCCGTCGAAAATCGGCGTCCACGTCTGGCCGCCGTTAAGCGAACGATAGACACCTGCCTGGGCGCCGCCGATATAGACAATGTTGGGATTAGTTGGGTGAATAGCAATGGCCGAGATCCGACCGGCGACGGGCTGATTCACGGTAGAAGTCTGGCCGTTCGGCGCGGGTCTTGGCCCAAGTTCCGTCCAAACGTTGCTGGCAATAAGCGGCACAACCGCGTCTTTGGCGTTGGCCCCTTGAAGCTGCGCAGCCTTGACGCGGAGAGTTTCCTTTTGCTGCTGCATCTGTTCAATTGCGCGGCTGCGAATCGTCGGATCGTAAGTCATCCCTGGCGTCATGCCGAGCTTTTCGTTGACCCATCCCTGACGCGCGAGCAGATATTCCTCGCGGTTGATCTTGCCGTGCATGAATGCCGGTAGGTCGTCATCGACCTCTTCGTCTCCAGGTTCCGCGGCCTTGCCGGCGAACTCCGGCTCGGGTTGGCTGAAGTCGAAATCAACGGGCTTCGTCTTGCTGCCAAGCGAGAGAAGCTCCGTGATGGTTTTGTTCTTATCCGCGGCGCGTGTGTTTGACGGGCGGGACTTGCTGTCACTCTTCCCAGTCTGCGACACACCGGACTGATCTTTTCCTCTGGCCGCACCCGCCCGGGAAGCAAACTTTAGCGATACGAAACTAAACAGGGCTACGATGGCGATAAACAAAACCGTTCTTTTCATTTTTCTTCTCCAACCTTGTAGTTTTTGGGATTCGCAGATGCAGTGAACAACGCTATCAAATGTATTTGCTTGGGGCGACAAAGTTGAGCGCCATCACGGTTTTTTAGAGCTAGAGTCAGTCAGATGGCGCAAATTTTTGTGTACTATCTAACGGCGTAGACAGAATCTAGACTGGACGCTTGGAGAGTGTCAAGAAATATCCAGTGACCGGGAACGGAAAAACGCCGACGCCTCCGATCAGAATCTGATCGAACGTCGGCGTTTGTCCGCGACTTTGCTGCTGGTTTCCTTAATGCAGGAAACGGTTGCGGTATTCACCGGAGACGATGAACGACTTGACCATCTCCGCCGCTTCGAAGTTACCGTTGTGCTGGTTCAGCTTCTGCAGCCAGAAGTTGAAGCCCGCTTCATCCGGGTCTCTTCTTAGATAACCAAAGTACTCCGACATCACGAACATCGCATTCCGTTTCGCTGTCGTGAAACCTTCGTTATCGACGATCTGCCGCAGCGCCGTCGCCCGTGTCAGTGAACCGTTACTCAGGCCGCTGACCAGCGCATTACGGTCGCCGTTGAAGCCGCCCGCATGGCTGATCAACGCGTCGACATAAGCACCGTTGCTCAGTCCGCCGTAGGCTGACTGGAACGCCGGTCGCTCCACCCACGCTTGCACAAACGCTTGTTTGTTTGCGTCCAGTGTGGCGCGCCAGTTCGCATCACCCACGCGCACGTTCTGCGCTACCGCGGCCCGGTCCGGCATGAACTCCGCG
>DATIPD010000022.1:0-117664 GCA_035472495.1 Pyrinomonadaceae bacterium
ATACCTGACGCATCATACGCTGAGGGGTTTGTGAATTGTTTTGCCGTGAAGCGGCGGAAAGAAGGTAGCCAGACGTGAAACGTCTGGAGGGAAGAGGGAAGTATGTTTATATTCAATTGCGCGTCGAAGATGCGCTCAGAGTCTGGGCGCGCCTCCAGCGCACGCGATTCAACAACTGACATTTGATCCAGAGGTTCCACCTCTGGCTACCTTCTATTAGGCGTCTTCGACGCCTTTGTTGATTCGCTAAGTATGTCAATGCCGTTTAAGCGGTTTCTGAAGGATATTCACTGACTTGATCACCGGACGAAAGCCACGGTGCTAATGAGACAGGTCGATTTTGTTAACAAACTAGCGGCGGAGCTTAATGGAGAAATCGAAAATGGGAATCGTCCGAAGAGTCATCCTGGGAGCGTCGTTTTTAAGTTCGATCGTCCTCGTTGCGTCCGCGCAGGCGCCGGTGGTCGGTAAGCTTGACGTCTGGACCACCAAAAGAGTCGAGCAAAATCATGAGTCAACTGAATCCACTTACATTCGCGCAGTGAGAGCCGCGAAGCAAAACGGTTTCGATCGCGTGGTCTTCGAATTCAAAGGCCCACTTCCGAATTACAGCCTCGAGTATCTGCGTTCACGCTGGTATGAAGATGAGGGCGGACGCCGTCGTCTTAAGCTCGCCGGCAGCGCTTTCCTGAAAGTGGATCTCCATATCATTCCAGTTGACGAAGAACAGTTGAAGCTTTCGCAGGCCAAAGACTTTTATCCCAAAAGCCGTTTGAAGTTTCCTTCGCTGACCGGCGTAGAAGAAGGGACTTTCTTCGAGGGTTACTATGATTTCTTTCTCGGAGTGAAGGCCCGCAAGCCGTTTCGTGTGACTGAGCTCGCCAACCCGGCGCGGCTCGTGATTGATTTCAAACATTGACGTCGCGCGGAGGTCGAAGTGAAGATCATGAGAAGTTTTTGCAGTCTCACGTTGACGCTGCTCTTAGGGTTCACTTTCATCACGCAAACCCCAGCGCAAAAAACAGAACCTGAACCCATCCGCGTCGGCGTATTTTTCGACCTTTCCGGTCCAACCGCGTCGCTCGGACAAACAACTCTTGATGGCGTCAAGCTGGCCGTCGCCGATATAAACGAACGCGGCGGCATTGCTGGACGTCGCGTCGAACTATTCATTGAAGACGACCTTGGCCGAGCGGATCTCGCGGCTGCTGCAGTCGAAAAGTTGATCAGCAAGAACCAGGTACATGCGATCGTTGGCGGCGTGGGTTCGGGAAACGCGCTGGCGGGGGCAATGGTCGCCCAGAGCAAACAGGTGCCAATGGTTACGCCATACGCGCCGCACCCTTCAGTCGTTGCGGCCGGCGATTACATTTTTCGAGCGTCGTTTAGTGATCCATTTCAAGCCGAAGCAATGGCCGAGTTTGCGGCTAAGACTCTAAAAGCAAAACGTGCGGCAGTCTTGTTCGATTTCAATTCCGACTACAGCAAGAGTTTGAGCGGGAGTTTTGAACAAAGGTTGCTGGAACTGGGCGGGCAGGTTGTGTCGAAGCAGAACTACGCGACGGGCGACCAGGATTTTAAGGGTCAGCTCACGGCAATCAGATCGTCGAGGCCTGACCTCATCTTTGTTCCGGGCTACTACGCCGAAGCGGCAATGATTGCGAAGCAAGCGCGAGAGCTGCGAATGAAGCTCCCGCTGCTCGGTGGCGACGGTTGGGACAGTGGGGAACTCTGGAAACTGGATGCGACTTCGTTGAACGGTTCGTACATCGTAAATCAATTCGCCGCTGACGCTCCGTTCACTGCGAGCCGGGAATTTGTTTCTCGTTTTGCAGCGCGTTACGAGGGGCGGAAACCCGATGCCCTCGCGGCCCTGGGCTACGACGCCGTCAACATGTTGGCTGACGCGATCAAGCGGGCGGGAACTACCGAAAGAGCAGCACTAAAAAAAACCCTCGCCGACACCAACAACCTTGTCGGAGCAACCGGCACGATTAGTCTTGACATGAACCGTAATGCAATCAAGCCTGCGATAATCCTCAAACTAAAAGACGGCAAGTTTCTTTTTCACGCAGTGACTCCAGCGCCAGACCTGACTAAAGTCGGCATTCCTGAATGCGATGAGTACCTCGCCAATTATGACGCTTGTGTAGGCAGCAGAGTTCCTGTGGTAGCACGCCCCCAGTACAAGATAATGCTCGAGCAGATGCGCAGCGCCTGGCGCAAGCGTGCCGAGGACCCGACGAGCAGAGTCACGCTGGTAGCCGCGTGCAAACAGGCAATGACTCAGGCTCAAACAATTATGAAAACCTACGGCTGTAAGTTCTGAGCAAAGATCAACCTCCTGGATTGATACCGCTTCGCGGTAAAGCCCACGCAAGCCTGGAAGGCAACGAATGTAGGGAGGAATGACCTGTTGCACAACCAAGTGTGATCCACCAAATACTAAGGCGCGCCACTAAGAATAGTGACGCGCCTTTTGGTTTTAGGAGTTGGAACTTTAACTAGAACGTGCAGCCGTAAGATTTCATTGCTGCTTCAGCCTGTGTTGCTGCCTGTTTGCAAGCGGCTGCCAGGGTGCCTTTAGTTGTGGGGTTCTCGGCAAGCTTGCGCCAGCTGCTGCGCGTTTGTTCGAGGGCCGTCTTGTACTGAGCGCGGGCTACCTCAGGAATCTTACCGGAAACGCAGCTCTCGTAGTTCGCGAGGTACGTATCGCATTCGGGCACGCCAACTTTTTCGGCGCTCGCTGTTGCGGGGGCAGTGGTCGCCGGGGCAGTCGCGGGTTTGTTCGCGTTACCCGAGCTGGCAGTATTCGTGTTCGTTTCCGTCTTGGAGCAACCTACCAGAACGATTGCGCATAACATGCAAAGAAGAATAGAGAGTCTTGTCAACATCTTGGACCGCTCCTTTTAATCACTAGAGGGATGGAAAAGCGCGGGAATCATACACGACACGGGCCAAAGCTTGAACTCTAAAACTGCCTTGGGCCGTTTAGCAAGTTGGCGCGGCTGCGCCTGTCTCTCAAGGTAGTGACGCAAAATCAGAACCGGGCGCGGTAGCAACCGGCCAAACGCTCAACTCTTTCTTAGTGATCGAGACTTACGGCGTAATCATTTTTGCGTTGCGTCTTTGGCCGGTGGCTACCGCGCCCGGTTCTGATTTTGTTTTGCCAATCTGAACGAGATTTCTCCTGACCTGCTAACCTGACCCACCTCGCGATTCCATTCCTTGATGCAGCCTTGAACGAAGACTATATTCTAATGTCAGAAGGAACAATCCGATCATGACAAAATCAAGAGCTGGTTTTTCGGTCGTGCGCAGTGTGGCTTGGCTCATCGCACTCCTGGCCTTAACCAGCAGCGCTTACTCTCAGGCGCCCACTCCTACTCCCGAACAACGTGGCGTGGGTGTCAGAAGCTCCGGCTCGACAAGCAGTTCGCAAGCTGACCAGCGTTCGCGCGAAGCGAAGCCTGAACTCGTTCTGCAAACCGGCTACAACAATTTCTTCGGCGCCACGCGATTAGCGTTCAGTCCTGACGGCAAACTGCTCGCGACCGCCACTTATCGCAGCAGCACTATTAAACTCTGGGAAACCGCAACCGGCCGCGAACTGCGCGATCTCTCTACTGGCACGCAGAGCGCAATGGGTATCGCGCCGTTTGTGGTGTTCAGTCCTGACAGTCGCTTGCTGGCAGCTGCCGCCGGCGACAACTCCGTCAAGATCTGGGACGTCACTACAGGAGTCGAGTTGCAGTCACTCGCGGGCCCACAGGGATCGTTGGCTTCGTCATTCGGAGTTTCATTTATCGCCTTCACTGCGAATGGTCAGATTGTAACTGTCAGCGACGCGATCAAAGTTTGGGATGTAGCGAGCGGACGCGAACTCCGCAACCTCGGCGGCTCGGAACTCAATGTGGCGGCCTTTAACGGAATCGATGGCGGCTTCAGTTTAAGTGACGACGGCAATCAACTCGCCGGCCTGGCGGCGGAAGATGTACGACCGCTGGTGAAGATCACCGACATCTCAAGCGGGCGGCAACTGCGCACGATCAATCTGCCCGACAAGGAGTTCACCGGCGCACAGATCTTTCTCGCCTCTGATGGTCGCGTGTTCTTCGCGGCGATTATCGATAACCACCTCAAGCTTTTCGACCTTGGCGGCAAATCTGGTGAACGAGAGTTAACGAGCACGCAAACAAACTACAGTCCGATCAAATTCACGCGCGACGGGCGTCAGCTTTGGCTGGTCGAGAATTACACTGCTCGTCGCTGGGACACCACCACGGGTCAGGAATTGCCTGGTCTTAAGTTACCAAACAGCGGCATTCTCACCAGTCAACCTTTGGCTTCAATCTCCATCAGCAACGACGGAAAAAGAGCGGCAACCGGAGGTTTCGACACACCGACAGTTATCTGGGACCTGGAAACGGGCAAGCAAATCTTGAAGATGAACGGCCGCACAAACATGGCCTACAAAGTTCACTTCAGCGCCGACGGAACTCAACTCGCTTCCGGTGGACGCACCCGCTGGGACCTGCGCACCGGTCGCGGCTTGAGAATCACGAATGCGCCGGTTGACGGAATGTTCGCTTTGCCGAGTCCTGACGGAAAATTGATCGCGAGCTACGGTTTCAATAGCAATGAAGTGGCAATCATGGAAACGCCGTCCGGACGTCAACTGCGAAAGTTTGCTCCGGCTGCGAACGGAAGCGTGGCCCAGCGTGCCAGCTTCAGTGCTGACGGAACAACGCTGGTCGTGACCTATGGCCCACGCGTAGATAGCGCGCAAAAAACTGCCCACAGCCCGCAGTCGCTGCTGAATGAGAATCAGACGAAGATTTGGAATGTAAAAACGGGCCAGGAACTCTCGACTCTCATGACCGGGATGAGCGCGAGTGATGCAGGTTTCAGTTTGGATGGACGCGTAGTGGCGACGTTGGGTTCGATGGGTGGCATCTCGCTCTGGGACACGGCGTCGGGAAGCAAGCTGCGCGATTTGAGTTCCTCGCCGATAGAGAAAATCACCAGCAACATTGCAAATATGGGATTCCCCGCTCCGGGCCAGCCGGGCAAGCAAGGAAAGGGCTCACGTCAGCAAATGCCGTCGCTGGCGCAGATGCCAAACATGGCCGACATGAGCGCGATGATTACTAACATGATGGGCGCGATGTCAGCGGGAACGATGGGCCGCAGCGTCACGTCGCTGGCGTTTAGCCCTGACGGCCGCATCCTGGCTACGGGCGGTGTCGAGTCGAAGTCGAATTTTGATTTGTCGGCGATGATGAACGCCGCGACGGGCAAGGGACAGAAACGATCAAAGAACCAGCCGCCAACTGACCCAAATGATTTCATGAAAGACATGAAAGTGGAGGCCATTGGTCAGGTGACGCTTTGGGACGTCGCTACCGGTCAGGAACTTGGCGCGCTCAAAGGACACGGGAGAGGCGTGACGCAAGTTGCTTTCAGCCACGATGGTCGCTGGTTGGCTTCGGCCGGCAGTGACAACACGATCAAAATTTGGGACGTAGCAGCGAAGACCGAAGCCCGCACGCTGAAAGGTCACACGTCAAACATCGAGTCGCTCGACTTCAGTCCCGATTCACGCTTGCTCGCCTCAGCCAGCGACGATGGCTCAACTTTTCTTTGGGATACCACCACGGGCGAGCATTTGCTTACGCTGATCTCGCTCGATGATGGTGGTGAGTGGATGGTGGTGACGCCGCAGGGACTTTTTGACGGCACTCCTGTTTCGTGGAACCAGATTCTCTGGCGCTACAACCAGGATACTTTCAACGTCGCTCCCATCGAGTGGTTCTTCACGGAGTTTTACTACCCGGGATTGTTGAGCGACATCATCGCCGGCAAGCGACCGCGAGTGTCGCAGGATGTTTCCAAAAAAGATCGCCGGCAGCCGGTCGTGAAGTTGTCAGTTCCCGGACTGGATCCGGCAACCGCGATCACTTCACGCACAGTGAAAGTAAGAGTTGATATAACCGACGCACCAGCCGACAAGGACAATTCGCAGGGAAGCGGCGCTCGCGATCTGCGCCTGTTTCGCAACGGCTCGCTCGTCAAGGTTTGGCACGGCGACGTTCTGAACGGCAAGCCAACCGTCTCGCTTGAAGAGGAGATAACCGTCACTGCGGGACCAAATAGAATCACGGCCTACGCCTTCAACCGCGACAACGTCAAAAGTAAAGATGCGCAGTTACCGCTCGCTGGTGCTGATAGTCTCAAGCGTCCGGGCACTGCCTACATCGTTGCGGTGGGAGTCAACGAGTATTCAAATTCGGATTACAACTTGAAGTACGCCGTCGCCGACGCGCAGGATTTCAGCGACGAAGTGCGCGCGCGGCAAACGCAACTGGGCAGCTTCGCGCGCGTGGAAGTCGTTCCGCTACTCAACGCCGACGCTACCAAAGCAAACATTTTGTCGGTGCTCAAGCGATTGGCGGGCGCGCCGGCGCCACCGTCGTTAAAAGCGAATTCGTCGGACAATCTGAAAGCAGCGCAACCCGAAGACACGGTGATCATCTATTTCGCCGGTCATGGCACGGCGCAGCAGCAACGTTTCTATCTGATCCCGCACGACATTGGTTACAGCGGTGACCGCACCAAGCTCAACGAAAAGGGCCTGGCTGAAATACTCGCACACGGCATTTCCGACGAAGAGTTGGAGGAGGCAGTTGAAGGTCTCGACGCCGGTCACTTGTTGTTAGTGATCGACGCCTGCAATTCCGGACAAGCGCTTGAAGCCGAAGAAAAACGTCGCGGACCAATGAACTCCAAAGGCTTGGCGCAGCTCGCGTATGAGAAAGGGATGTACATTCTCACCGCGGCGCAGAGTTACCAGGCGGCATTGGAAACCGTGCAACTGGGTCACGGCTTACTGACCTACGCGCTGGTTGAGGAAGGACTGAAGACGGCTGTGGCTGACGGCTCGCCGGCGGATGGGCTCGTCAACGTGCGCGAGTGGCTCGATTTTGCGACTGACCGCGTGCCGCAGATGCAGGAAGAAAAAATGAAAGAAGCGCGCGGCTTTGGGAAGCAAGTGTCTTTTGTTGAAGGTGAACAAACGATCGCCGATCCGGAGAAGCGCAGCGTGCAGCGGCCGCGAGTGTTTTACCGAAGAGAGCTGGAGGCCAATCCTTTGATCGTGGCGAAGCCCTGAGTTTCCATTCCCTTCCCTTTGGGACGGGGAACGAGGGGAAGGTGTAGCGGCGCCTAAACCCTCTCCCTTCCCTCTCCCAACGGGAGAGGGTATAAAAGAACTTGTTAAAGTCCTGATGAGTTCCCAAACAAACAATCACCCCATCGGTAAATCTGCGCCGCGTAAGGAAGGCCGCAAGAAAGTTACCGGCCAGGCGCTGTACGTTGATGACATTTCTTTTCCCGGAATGCTGCATGGCATCACTGTGCGTAGTCAATCGCCGCGTGGTCGCATCAAGAACATTTCATTTGAAAGTGATATTCCCTGGGACGAGTTCACCGTCGTTACCGCCAAAGATATTCCGGGTGAAAACTACGTCGCGCTGATACTTAACGATCAGCCGTACCTGGCCGGCGAAGTTGTGAACCATCCGGAAGAGCCGATCGTGCTGTTGGCCCATCCGAACAAATATTTGTTGGAAGAAGCGCGTCGCAATGTTCGCATTGAAATTGAGGAGCTGCCGCCGGTCTTCACGCTCGAAGACTCGGTAAACAAGAAAGAGATCATCTGGGGCAAAGACAACGTCTTCAAGTCGTTCCTGGTAGACAAAGGGAAGGTCGACGACGTTTGGGCCGCGGCGGATTTCGTTGTTGAGGGTGAATATCATACGGGGGCACAGGAGCAGCTCTACATTGAAAACAACGGCGTGATTGCCATCGCAAATGAGGCTGATGGTGTCACGGTGTGGGGCTCGATGCAGTGTCCTTACTACGTTCACAAAGCGCTGGTGAAACTATTCGGTTTGCCGGAAGACAAGATCCGCGTAGTGCAGACGGAAACGGGCGGCGGTTTTGGCGGCAAGGAAGAATATCCATCGTTGATTGCCGGCCACGCTGGCTTGTTGTCGCTGAAATCGGGCAAGCCGGTGAAGATGATTTACGACCGCGCCGAAGATATGGTCGCGACTACTAAGCGTCATCCTTCGCGCACCCGACACAAGACTGCGGTTTCCAAAGACGGAAAGTTATTGGCGATGGAAGTAGAGTTCATTGTCGACGGTGGGGCTTACTGCACACTGTCGCCAGTGGTGCTTTCACGCGGCACGATTCACGCCGCTGGTCCTTACTTTTGTCCCAATGTGCGGATTCGTTCGAGCGCGGTAGCCACCAACGTACCGCCGCATGGAGCGTTCCGTGGTTTCGGCGCGCCGCAAAGTATCTTCGCACTCGAGCGACACCTCGACAAAGTTGCCAACACGCTCGGCCTCGGCCCTGATGAATTTCGCCGGCGCAATTTTTTGCAGCAGGGCGAAACAACGGCGACGAGTCAGATCATTCGTGAGAAGGTCGACTTGAATCAGTTACTCGACCGCGCGTTTGAGTTGACCGGCTATCACGAGAAACGAAAGCTATTCGCAAGTGAAAACGGAAACGGCGGGGCGAAGCACGGGATCAAAAAAGGCATTGGCTTCGCTACATTCATGCATGGCGCCGGCTTCACTGGCTCAGGCGAAGTCTACCTTGCATCAGTAGTCGGCGCGGAAGCGACGGCCGAAGGTCACGTGCGCATCCTGGCCGCCAGCACTGAAATTGGTCAGGGCACCAACACCGTCTTTTCGCAAATTGCCGCCGAAGCGCTGGGCGTTCATGAGTCCTTAATAGATGTAGCGCAGCCTGACACCGCTAACGTGCCCAACAGCGGACCAACCGTGGCGTCACGCACGTCGATGGTGGTTGGCAAACTCGTGGAATCCGCAGTGCTGGCACTGAAACAAACGCTGATCGGCAGCGGTCTGCTGAAAGAAACTTACACGCAGTCGGAGTTTCAGGAAGCTTGCGGGAAATACATCGAGAGTTTTGGTCCGTTAAAAACTTCCAGCAAGTACCAGGCGCCGCCAAACATTCTCTGGGACGACGAAAAATATCAGGGCGATGCGTATGGAGCTTTCGCCTGGGCGGTTTACGTGGCGGAAGTTTCGGTTGACTTGATGACCTACGAAGCGCACGTCGTCGATTTTGTGGCGCTTCAGGAAGTTGGTCGCGTAATCAATCCAGTTTTGGCGGCGGGACAAATCGAAGGCGGGGTGGCGCAGGCGATCGGGTTTGCGCTTTTCGAAAATGTAGTTTGGAAAGACGGCCGCATGGCCAACAATCAGATGACGAACTACATCATTCCTACCCCGGCCGACATTCCGCCAATTCGCGTTTTCTTCGAAGAGAACCCGTACGCTTACGGGCCGGGTGGCGCGAAGGGGATCGGTGAACTGCCGATGGATGGCCCGGCGCCGGCAATTCTGGCGGCGATCGAGAACGCTACCGGAGTCAGCTTTAACCATGTGCCGTTGATTCCGGAAGCGATGATAGAGAGACTGTCCAGGTAGGTAGGGGAAAAATAGCCTTTCGTGTTCGTTCGTGCAGTCTTTTCGGTTCGTGTAAATTCGTGGTTTGTCTTTTCGTCCCAGCAAAAGAGCAGTGGAAGCAAAAACAAAAATAGAATTCTCCGTCAACGGACAAACGCACTCTGTCGCGGCGCATCCGATGGAGCGTCTGCTGGACGTATTGCGTGAACAACTGCATCTAACCGGCACCAAGGAAGGCTGTGGTGAAGGTGAGTGTGGCGCGTGCACGGTAACGATCGACGGACGAATCGTGAACAGTTGTCTGGTCCCGGTCGCCCAGGTTGAAGGCACGTCGATCAAAACGATCGAAGGGGTGGCGACTGCGGATCAGTTGCACACGGTGCAACAAGCGTTCATCGACTGTGGTGGCGCGCAGTGCGGCATTTGCACGCCGGGAATGGTGATGGCCGCGGTGGATTTGCTGGAACGAAATCCAAACCCTTCGGAAGCAGATATCAGGACTGGGCTGGCGGGAAATCTTTGTCGCTGCACCGGCTACATGAAGATTTTTGATTCGGTGGTGCGGGCTTGTCAGAAAGAACGAGTTTTAGATGTTCGACCTCTATGATGAGTTCCATAAATTAATCGCTGGTTTTCAGGCGAACCAGATCGCCTATGCGCTTTGTGGAGGGATTGCAATGGCAATCTACGATCATCCGCGCGCAACCGTTGATATCGATTTATTGATCTTGTCCGATTCGTTAGACGCAGCCGTCGAGGTTGCTAAAACGCTGGACTACAACATTCGTGGGCTGGACATGACGTTTGCCAACGGAGCCATTGAAATACGACGCGTTTCGAAGATAGACAAAGAAACTGGCATAGTACTTTCACTTGACTTGCTCTTGGTGACCCCGGAGATTTTGGAGATCTGGAATTCAAGCAGGCTCACTAGTTGGGCGCATGGAGATTTGTCGATTGTCTCGCGCGAAGGACTCATTGCTCTTAAAGAAATGCGCGGCAGTCCTCAAGATCTTGCCGACATCAGCGCCCTGAAGGAAGATTTGTGATGCGACAAATTGACATGTCGGCAAAAGCAGTGACAGCTCGAATAAAGTTAGTTTCGGAACTACGACGGCTTTGTCTTGAGCTGGGTAGTAACATGAGAAAACTGAACTCCGAAAACAAGCCTGGAGACGGCAAGAAAGAATCCCCGCGAAAGAAAGGAAAATGAGAGCACTCGTCCCTAGTTACCAAATGATCTCCGCGGCGAATTTGCCCGACGCGCTTGGTCTACTCGCAGGTGATCCCGGCTTCTGGCAGCCGTTTGCCGGCGGTACTGATCTCATGGTTTTGCTCGAAGCCGGCAAACTGCCGCACAAGAACTACCTGAACATCTGGAACCTGAATGAACTGCGCGGCATTAACGTCGCCGAGAAATACGTCACGCTGGGCGCGCTGACGACGTATACTGACGTTCAATCTCATCCAGTTTTGCAAAAAGAATTTCCTATGTTGTGTCAGGCAGCCAGCGAAACTGGTGGTCTGGCGATTCAGAACCGCGGCACGCTCGGCGGCAACATCGTCAACGCTTCTCCCGCGGCAGATTCGCCGCCCGCATTGCTCGCGTACAACGCCGAAGTAGAACTGCTTTCCGTCCGCGGGTCGCGCTGGATTCCCTACGGCGATTTTCATACCGGCTACAAACAGACAGTGATGCAGCCCGACGAATTACTGGCCAGCATCCGCATCCCCCGGCTCTGGCCCGACTTGCGGCACTACTATCGAAAAGTTGGCACGCGCAAAGCACAGGCAATCTCGAAGATTTGTCTGGCGGCGACAGCGCGCATGAGTGACCAGACCATTAGCCTGGTGCGGATTGCGTTTGGTAGTGTGGCGCCCATACCGCTGCGCTGTCGTAAGACTGAATACGCTTTGCAGGGCGCCGTGCTTGACGAAGCGGCGATCGCCAAAGCCAAAGCAGAATTGGCGCGTGAGATCGCTCCGATCGACGACATTCGTTCGACGAAGGACTATCGTCTGCAAGTTAGCCTAAACGTTCTAGAGGACTTTCTACGCCAGCTCGCTGCATGACCCCCAAACGCGTCCACAAATCCGTCATTCTTTTTTTCGCACTGCCAGCCCTGATTCTCACGGCTGCCACCAGCGCGTTCGCCGACTGTCCGAATGGAACTCCGCCACCGGGCGCTGACTCGCTGCAGATGCTGGTCATCGGCGATTCGATCATGTGGGGACAAGGATTGCGAGAGGATGAAAAGATCTCCACGCGCGTGAAGTGCTGGCTGCAGGAAAAAACCAACCGCGAAGTAAACGTACATGTGGAAGCACATTCCGGCGCCATTGTTTCCGGTTCGTCGCAAACGCCGCCGCTTTACGTAACCTCTGACGGCGAAGTGAATCTGACCTCACCGACGATTAATGAAGAGTTGGATCACGCCGTTAGTTTCTACAAATCAAACCAGACGAGCCCGGCGCTAACCCTGGTTAACGGCTGCATAAATGACGTCGGCGTCAAGAACCTGCTTGCGGCCGCCACGCCGCTCGACGATCTCCGGGCCCAGATCAGGAAAAGTTGCGGCGAGGACATGCAGCGATTGCTGTTGCGCGTCAGAAATAGTTTTCCGCAAACGCAGATCGTCTTGACCAATTACTACCCGATCGTTTCCGCACAAACTGCTGATAACGCGTTTCTGCGATTACTCGTTAAGAAACTTAACAATCAGCGACCCGAGGCGCGCAACATGTCGGACAAAGAAGTCCGCCGGCGCCTGATAGCTATTTCCGAAGAATGGTATCGCACCTCGACCGCCACCTTGGCCGAAGCAGTGGTGAAAACAAACCTCGCTGCCGAGACTTCGCCGGCAATAACTTTTGTTGAGGTTGAGTTTGGACCAGAGCACGTTTTTGCCGCACCGGAATCGCTGCTCTGGAATTTCAAGTATGCCACTTCGAACGCAACCGGCTTCGCCAAAATTGTGGTAGTGCTTTCGTTCGGTACTGCCGCCTACAAGCCAAACGACCACGTTAGAGACGCCCGCGTCAAAAGTTGTGAGACGACTTTCCAAAAGCCAAAAGGAATCAAGGAAAGCAAAGAGCAAAAGGGCCAGCGCGAGGACCTCTTTCTCATTTGCCGTTATGCCTCGCTGGGTCATCCCAACCAGATGGGCGCGCTACTCTACGCCGAAGCTATCAAAGGGCGGCTGTTGCCTTTGATCGATAAGGCCGGCTGGAAACGTGATACAAATAGTCACCTGACCCAACAGTGAAAGGACCCCTGGAAAAATGAGTAGCCCAATTGACCATATCGAGTTCAAGCGACAGGCCGTGCAACCAGTCGAATGTATTAAGGCCGGCTGGGAATTAATCAAAGGTCAATACTGGCTGTTTGTCGGAATCGTGATCGTTGGCATGTTGGTTGGCAGTGTGGTGCCTCTGGGAATACTGATGGGCCCAATGATGTGCGGCATCTACCTGTGTCTGCTGCAAACCAGACGCGGTCAACCGATCGAATTCGCGATGCTCTTCAAAGGATTTGATTATTTTGGCAACGCAGTAGTCGCCACCTTGCTCCACATGATTCCTATCATGGTAGTCCTCGTGCCGGTCTACATCGCCTACATCATTGGCATGACCACGATCATGGGGACCTCACAGAACCGAGGTGGCCAGCCGGACCCGGGCGTACTCCTGGGTTTCTTCGGATTCTTCGGAGTTGTATGGCTCGGCATCATGCTGCTCATAATCATACTTTCGGTAGTTTTCACTTTTGCCTATCCCCTGATCGTCGATCGCGGTTTGTCAGGAGTGAACGCGGTGAAGCTGAGCATTCGCGCTGCGCTGGCGAACTTCTGGCGCTTGCTGGGAATGATGTTGCTGACCGGTCTACTGACCAGCTGTGGCGTCCTGTTGTGTTTTGTGGGTGTCTACTTGATCGTGCCGATAAGTTTTGCCGCCATCGCCTGCGCCTACGAACAGGTTTTCGGACTTGCCGAACCGGAGTCGCATTTGCCACCACCGCCCCCGAGCTTTACCTAAACACTCATGATCTGAAATGGCGTCTTCTCGTCTCGTCATTCGTGCCCCTCGTGTCGTTTTACCGGACTCAATCGCGCCGGCCTCGATCCACGTAGTCGACGAAAAAATCGTCAACATTGCTCCCTATGAGAGCGTGCCGGCTGACTGCGAGCTCATTGAAGCCGGCGACGAGTCAGTGGTGATGCCGGGACTTGTCGATTGTCACGTGCACATCAACGAACCTGGCCGCACTAGCTGGGAAGGGTTTGCGACGGCGACGCGCGCGGCGGCGGCGGGTGGTGTAACTACGCTGGTCGACATGCCGTTGAATTCGATCCCGCCGACGACTACCGTCTACGGTCTGGAAGAAAAATTAGCGTCTGCGCGAGATCAGTGCTTTGTGGATGTCGGCTTCTGGGGCGGGGTCGTCCCGGGCAATACCGCCGAACTGCGATCACTAAAATCAGCGGGCGTGGTTGGGTTCAAATGTTTTCTGATCCATTCCGGCGTCGATGAGTTTCCAAACGTCAGCGAGAACGACTTGCGCAAAGCGCTACCCGTGCTGGCTGAGCTGGACGCGGTGCTGATCGTACATGCCGAGGTGCCGGGACCGATTGAGAG
The DNA here is from genome assembly GCA_035472495.1 of Pyrinomonadaceae bacterium. GTDB lineage: Bacteria > Acidobacteriota > Blastocatellia > Pyrinomonadales > Pyrinomonadaceae > PSRF01. Next base: position 14,145 of record DATIPD010000022.1, read on the forward strand.
CGCGGGCATTCGCTCTTGCGCCGCTCCGAATTTGCCAGACACGGGCCTCTATCCAAGTCAATACACAACCTTCCTCGCGTCGCGTCCGCGGCTCGCTGAAGACGAAGCGGTAGCGTTGATGATTAAGCTGAGTCGGGAATTCAACGCGCGCGTGCACATCGTGCATCATTCGTCCGCTGACTCGTTGTCGTTGCTGCGCTCGGCGAAGGCAGCTGGAGTGAAGCTGACGGTGGAAACCTGTCCACACTATCTAACGATAGCGGCGGAAGACATTCCTGACGGCGCTACAGAATTCAAATGTTGTCCACCAATTCGTGAACGCGAAAACTGCGAACAACTGTGGGGCGCGGTCGCTGACGGAACGATCGACTTTATCGTGTCTGACCATTCGCCTTGTCCGCCGGAAATGAAGTTGCGTGAGAGCGGAGATTTCCTTAAGGCGTGGGGCGGAATATCTTCACTGCAGCTGCGACTGCCGATTGTTTGGACGGAAAGCCGGCGGCGTGGGTTCTCTCTATCAGATATGGCACGCTGGCTCTGCAACGCGCCCGCCAATCTTGTCGGGTTGCAAAGGCAAAAAGGTCAACTTGCTGCCGGCTTTGATGCCGACGTCGTCATTTGGAACCCCGATAAACAGTTTCAAGTACATGGGGAAACGCTGCACCATCGTCACAAGCTGACGCCGTATGAAGGAAGAATTTTAAGTGGCGTGGTTGAAAAAACTTTCCTGCGCGGCCGCAAGGTTTATGATGACGGCGAATTGATTGGTGATCCAGATGGGAAACTATTGCTAAGGATGTAACTGGATCTCCCGCTCCCCCTGAGAGAGGGTCGGGGAGAGGGTTTAGTGCAATCTAGTCCCTTCCCCTTAAGTGAAGGGGAGAACTCACGAATAGCGGAGTGATCTTATGCCCGAAGTAGAGTGGGCGTCTCTTGAAGACGCAGCTGTAAAAGAAAAATTTGGCGGCACCATACGCGTGCGCACGCTCTGGAGATCACCCGGCGGCGCTTACGCTCAGCACGTTGAGATCGATGCGGGCGCTTGCTGGGAAGGCATCGATCTTCACGAGCCTGGACCCGAAGAGGTTTACGTCGTGTCCGGAGTCTTCAACGACGGCGTGCGCGACTACCCGGCGGGAAGTTTCATCCACAATCCCACGGGCTCGTCGCATGTGCCGCAATCAAAAACCGGGTGTACCCTGTTCGTCTTTTATCCTGAAGGTTAAAGCGCCTATGGACTTCACCGAACTCGTCGATCTCGCGTCAGAAAAACTTGGCGGCGCTGTGTTGCTGGCCAATGATGAATTTTTCGCGCCCAAAGAAAATCTACTTAAGCCCGAAGCGCCCATCTTCATCGAAGGCAAATACACTGACCTGGGAAAATGGATGGACGGTTGGGAGACGCGGCGCAAACGCGTGCCCGGTTACGACTGGTGCATTCTGCGGTTGGGCGCGCCCGGAATAATCCGCGGCGTAGTAGTGGACACCAGTTTCTTTCGTGGCAATTACCCGGAACATTGTTCGCTGGAAGCGTGCACGTTTGAGGGCTTGCCGACGGTCGAAGAGTTGACCAGTGAAGACGTGAAGTGGACGCAACTGCTGCCACAGGTACCTCTGGCCGGAGATTCGCACAATCCCTTCGCGATTGAGAACGAGCAGCGGTTTACACATCTGCGCCTGAACATTTTTCCGGATGGCGGTGTGGCGCGTTTGCGAGTCTACGGTGAGGTACTGCCCGACTGGGACCGTCTCGCACGCACTGGCGGCGATATTGATCTCGCAGCAGTCGAAAACGGCGGCCGCGTGCTGGCCTGCAGCGATATGTTTTTTGGACATCGTCACAACCTGATCATGCCGGGACGCGCCGTGAACATGAGCGATGGTTGGGAAACAAAACGCCGGCGTGGACCAGGTCACGACTGGTCAATTATCAAGCTGGGTAAGCCGGGGCAGGTTCGTCGGATTGAAGTAGACACGGCGTGGTTCAAAGGAAACTTTCCTGACACCTGTTCACTCGAAGCGGTTAACGCGATCGAACTGCCGGAAGAGAAACTGACCGACCTCACGTTGGGCTGGAAAAATATTCTGCCGCGCACGAAGCTCCAGGCGCACACGCGACATTTTTTCGAAAGCGAGATACTGGACGTCGGCACAGTTTCGCATTTACGTTTCAACATTTTTCCGGATGGCGGCGTGAGTCGCTTGCGAGGTTATGGACGAGTCGACTGACAGGCTGCAACATTTGAATTTGCTTTCGGCTACCGCAGCCGCGCAGGAGTTTTTGAAGTGTTGTGGTTCGCGGGGTTGGGCGCACCGGATGGCCGATTCGCGTTCGTACCAGAACGCGAAGGAACTGTTGGCAACCGCAAATCAAGTTTGGTGGTCGCTCGATCCGCAAGACTGGCTCGAGGCTTTTCATAGTCATCCAAAAATTGGTGAGAAGAAAGCGGCTGCCGCTACGGCGGTTGAGGCGCAGCAGTGGTCGGCGGATGAGCAGTCGGGAATCGGAGGCTCAGCCCAGCGTACCCTCGCTGAACTTGCGGAATTGAACCGTGAGTATGAGAAGAAGTTTGGTTACATCTTTATCGTTTGTGCTACGGGAAAAAGTTCGGAAGAGATGCTGTCTATCCTGCGTGAGCGACTGGGAAACAATCCGGCAGAAGAGTTGCGCATCGCGGCCGCTGAACAGGCGAAGATCACCGAACTGAGACTCAAGAAACTTTTGGCAACTTAACTCCGGGTCAGTGGTCCGTTGTAAGTTGTTTGGTGCTAAACTGACGCCGCCATGAGACCGTTAGTTAGCCGACTGTAGACTGCGGAATCCAGACTGTCGACTGATAATGAGTACCATCTCCACCCACATACTTGACGTTTCACGCGGTGCGCCCGCCGGGCGCGTGGCGGTGAAATTGGAAATGCAGAACACGAATGAGACGTGGACCGAGTTGAGTCATGCGTGGACCGATGAGGATGGAAGAGTTAAACCATTCTTTCTAGTGGAAACGCCGCTTGCCAGTGGCACCTATCGTTTGGTGTTCGACACCGAGCACTATTTTTCTGAGCTGAACATTGAATACTTTTACCCGCAGGTGACGGTTGTTTTTAAGGTTGCAGACGAGGCGCAGCATTATCACGTGCCACTTTTGATCAGCCCTTACGGCTACTCCACTTATCGCGGCAGCTAACTTTGGAGTGCTCAATCTCCCTCTCCAGTTGGGAGAGGGCAGGGGAGAGGGGTTCGTCGCGCCAGGTCCTCCCTCGGTCCCTCCCAAAGGCAGGGGACAATCAAACCAATGACAATCGATCCAACAATCAGCGAATGGCTCAACTTGATCTTCCGCTGGGTGCACGTGTTTGCCGGCATCATGTGGGTGGGCACCACCTACTATTTCACCTGGCTCGACGCGCGCCTCAGCGAAGAAGAAAAAGCAATGGCCAACACCGGTAACGCGGCGCAGATCTGGATGGTGCACAGCGGCGGCTTTTACGTGGTTGAAAAACGTAAGGTGCCCGACCTTGCTTCGCGGACGCTGCACTGGTTCCGTTGGGAAGCGGGCACTGCGTGGTTGAGTGGCTTCGCTCTGCTGGTGTTGGTGTACTACGTCGGCGGTGGCGCGTTGATCGATCCAGACGTTCGCGAACTAAGTCTGCGCCTGGCAGTTCTAATTGGGCTGGGTGTGCTGATTTTCGGGTGGCTAATTTACGACTTGCTGATGCTGTCGCCCCTGGGAAAGAACGAAAAAGCATTTGCGGTATTTGCGTATGCGATGCTGGTTGGAATTTCTTACGGCTTAACGCGCGTGTTCAGTGGTCGTGGCGCCTACATACACGTGGGTGCGTTGATGGGAACGATCATGGCCGCAAACGTCTGGATGCGAATTCTGCCGGCGCAGAAGAAAATGATCGCCGCGATCAATGCCGGCCAGAAACCTGACGACCGCTTGAGCGCGCAGGCAAAGTTGCGCTCCAAACAAAACACCTTCATGGCCGTGCCGCTGGTGTTCATTATGATCAGCAATCACTTTCCCGGCGTCACCTATGGCGATCGCAACAACTGGATTGTGCTGGCGGTTTTGATTTTGTTGGGGTGGGTGGCGGCGAAGTTTATTCGGCGGGCATAAGACGGAACCTCGAAGGGCATAACTTTCAGACATATTTGACGATGTTCTCAGCGAGCCGCTTGAGACCCCGGGGCGTTCGCTGATACTCAATCAACTGCCGGTGCCTCAGGTCAAAGGGAACATCCTCTATAGACTGCGTGATCAGGATCGTCGTCTTATCTACGGCGTGCGCATATCCCAGTTCGTAAAACACATTCGGATTCTTGCCGGTAAGATCGGCGACAATCAGGTCCGCCCTCAAGATTTCCTCACGCACCAGGTCCATCACAGCTGTTGACTGAAAGATCTCATCTGCCCTGCGACATTCCCACTGTTGGCCCTTGAGCGTTGGTCGCAGACAGTTTTTGTAGATAGCAGTAAACGCTTTGCTGAAAGGCATCATGACAAAGCAAACTTTTCTGTTGGCGGTATAGTCGAGGATTCTAAAGAGGGCCGCCAGTTCGTGTACCGTTATGTCTCGGCCAACAGCGTTGCGGATCTTCTTAAGACAGGCGGTGCAGTAATCACCCTGCGCCAGACCTTCTGCTACCTCTTCAACCTTCTCCCAGATGTCACCGGCGCATTTTCTTGACGGTCGATGCCCAAGTATTGAAACACGAAGACCCATCAACGCGTCGACCAGGACGTAAGCAATGTATTTGTCCAAAAAGCCGGGCGTCGTATTTGGCGGCAACCCTGAGGTGATGATGATTGAGACATCTACACTGTTCCGGGCAAATTTATAACCTTTGAATTTACTATTGCACACGACCACGGGAAACTCATCGGGATATTCTTTCTTGGCGAGTTTTAGAGCGATACCCTCAAGTTTGTCCAAACCGTCGCGTGCAGCTGCGGCAGACCTGGGGAAAACCAACGGCTTGTCGTGAACGAGAAACTGAAATTCGCTTTGTGTTGTAGTGAGGTTGTGGGCGAGATTGTTAATCAGCGAGAGGTCTGAGCCGTCGACCACCATGAATCGTACGTATTTCATTGAAAACTCCGCGCCTCCTCAGGATGTGATTGCAGAGGTTTGCTCGCGAGCTCTGCTTGAGGTTCTTCTCGCGGCAGACACAGGACTTTAGAAACTTTCGCCGCGGTTGCCAACCAAAATCGCGCAATCCATCAATTGCCACCCAGGTAGAATGATAGCGCGTGTAGTGATCTGCGTTGCGAGCGCCCCAACTGCCATCCAGATTTTGGCTGCGTAACAGAAACTCTCTGCCCGAGCTAATCAACGGGTGCGCGTCTTTCAAGCCAAACGCTTTCAAGCAATCCACGATTTCTCCGACCATTTCCACGTCCCTCATCTCCAGCGCCTCAAGCAAATTGGTTTTCAAAAAAGAGTACTCCTGCGGCAGGAAGCGCGGAGAAAGTTTGCAGGCGTTGTAGTCGTTCAAAGCATAAATGAGATGGGTCACGGCATAGACGCTGTCGAAGAAGTCGTCATTGGCGTCGTTAGCGCGATCCGGATACGGCCTCAATACCGGGAGCCACTTGAGGATGTCTCTTGATTGTGCTCCGAGATCGATCCCGTAGCATTCGCTGTTGTGCGCCAGACACAGCGCGTGATACCAAATCTGATAGCGCGAGATCCACGTTAGAGGCCTTTTGCAATCGCGACATTTCTTGCGAGCACGGGCATTCTCCCCACCGCATTTACATAGTTCAGGAATGTCAGCAGGTGGCGGCTCATTGAGCGGATCAAATTGCAGATACTCTCGCACGGAGAACTGTTTTGCTGAGGCTTCGAGCCGCTGGTTCATGATCGGGTCGGGGACACCTAACCGGTCGGCTGCGTCACTGCCAAGGATGAAATCCAGGACGGTCTCAGCGTCGCTCCATGTCGAAATCTGCTGCCGGGTTGTCCGCCAATGTTCCGCTCGTTCACGACCGAAGCGAGTTGCTCTGTCTTTCAATTTCTTGTCGCCGGCGGTGGTGGCGATATGGTGAAAACAGGAAAGCAAACCACTTCCGTGTCGCTGGAAGACCAGTGGCTTGCAGGCAAAGTCATAAATGAACTGCACGCCACGCAGTATTGCAGTTTGTCGTATGGCGATCTCGGATCTCGACATACTTCACCTGACTGTCTTTGGAATATGAGGTCGAATTCCCCGGGCGTTATTTCGCCAGCGGAAAAATCGGTTCAATATCAACCGGGACGTTGTTGAGTTTATCAAGCGCGCCTTTCATCGCCGGCCGAATCGTTGAGTACTTCTCCAGAATCGCTTTCGCTTTGTCGTAAGAACCTTCCGCCTCAATCGTCAGTAGATCGTGCGTCAGCTTGCGCACCGCGTCTCTGATCTTCGCGTTATCGACGCTAAACTTGCCGGTGCGTTCATCAAACTTAATCGCGCCTTCGTCGACGAAATAGTTGAATTGCATGGCGACTCCGCGCGCGTGCGATTCGGCTAGCCCGAACCGCACTGACCGAAACATGCTGGCCAGATACGTGGTGTAGAGCGTGGCTTGCATTTGTTTGCCGATGACGCCTTTGTCGAGCAGATACTGCAGCGCCCACAAGCCGGTGACGTCAGCTTTGGCTTCTTCAATCGACGAATAGAGTTCCTTCAATTGCAGGCGAACGGTGGTTGCCTGACCGTTGACCGTGATGTTGTGTGGTCCGAGGCCGTGCATCAACTCGTGCATGAGGATGTGCGTGAAAAACGAATCGAAGGCGACTGAACGTTGCTGTGCGGCGGGCAGCACGGTACGCGCGATGGGAATAAGAACTTTGTTAAATTTGGCGTCCTGCACGTTCTTCAACATGATGCGCGCCGAACCTTTTTCTTTGACGACCCGCTCGTCGTTGGGAAGATTGTAGGCTGCCGTTTGCACGCCGTTATTACCTTCGCCCGAAGTAAAAACTTCATTCACGACGCGCATGGGGGACAACGCGCCCAACTTCGGATTACGGTAGCGCGCTTCCATCGGCGGATTATTTTCCAACGCCTGCAGGTAAGCGCTGAACTTTTTCAGCTTGGCGCTTTCGGCTGAATCGGTGAGCGTGATGTAAGCCTCGAACGCTGCCTTGTAACCGAAGAGTTCGTCCTCGTAAGTTTCATAGGGACCAATCGTGACGTCGATCGGAGCGTCAAGATCCATCCAGGCGACGTCGCTCGCGTAATAATCGTTTGAGGCGAATGCGTCGGCGCGTTTGGTCAGGAAATCTTTCAGGCTGGCGTTGGTCGTGAGGGTGGCTGCTTCGCGCAGGAGTTTTGCCGCCGGATCGAGAAACTCTTTGTAGACTTCACTGTAGGGGACGCTCACTAACTTGCCACCAGCGTCGCGTCGAATCGCATAGAAGTAGCCAGTAGCGTTTTCTTTTTCGGAATCACTCAAGCCGTTGAGCCACGAATTGAATTCTTCCTTCGTAATGTCATCAGGATAAAATCCCGCCGCCTTCGGTTTTTCACCGGGCACTCCGTCAATGAACGGTTCGTTGTTGTCGAGACGAGACCAGGGGCCGTCGTTGATCAGGAAATAATGGAGACGCTGGCGACCCGTTGGCGATTTGTCGGCCTCGAGTTTCTGGCGCAGTTCATCGTTGCCGCTCCACACCTGGCGCAGAAATAACGGATCCAGCAACTTCGCGGCTTCGATAATTTTCTTGAGGGCCTTGCGATCACCAGGGGAAAGCCGGGCGGTGTTGGCGGTGAGGACTGTCGGCGCGAAGCGTCCGATCTTTTTAGCTAATTCCGGATCACCGGATTGCTTTACCGTCTTGGGAGTTCCCGAAATGTTGACCAGCAAAAACGTTGACATGAGCAGAAAGCTAACAACGATCTTCATGCATCCTCCAAAGCGTTAGTCGTTTACTTATCATTAACACCGCGCTTCAGCGCGGTGCGTGCAGGCTTCCTTAAATCTCTGAAACCGTTTGAACGGCGTTAACATACATAACGAATCACAGAGGCGTCGAAGACGCCTATAGAGGGTAGCCAGAGGTGAAACCTCTGGAGCAAGTGGCAGTTAATTCGATCACGCGCTGAAGGTGCGTGCAGACTCTGAGCGCATCTTCGACGCGCAATTAAAGATTATTAATCATCTCTGGATCAAGTGGCAGTCAATTCGATCACGCGCTGAAGGTGCGTGCAGACTCTGAGCGCATCTTCGACGCGCAATTAAAGATTATTAATCATCCTTCCAGACGCTTCACGTCTGGCTACCCTCTTTGCGCCGCTTCGCGGCTAAACAATTCACGAACCCATAAGGGTCATGAGAGCATCTCGTAAGGAACTTCCGTGGGTATCTACAGTAGTAACTCCCCCGACGTTTCCAAGCCCACAAGCTTCCGACGCGATCACGGGAACTCCGCGCGCTAAGGCTTCAAGCAAGCGGCGCGGATTGTGCTCAACGAAAGACGGGAGCACGACCGCGGTGGCCGACTCCAGCCAATCAACGTCGCGCGGCAACTGCCTAACTCGCACGCCTTTCCAGAAATCTTTCCGTTCGAGAATCGGTCCGGCCAACGCGAGTTCTACCTCAAGTCCGCTGAGCGCTTCGCGCAGTTCATAAACTCCTTTTCTGCCTAGCGTGGCAGCCGGAAAAACTATTCGCGCCGGTTGCTGCTTGTTTGCTTTCACGATCGATTCGACGCGTGGCAGTACCCAATCAACCAACACAGACTTCTCCGGAAAGAGGGCGGCGATTTCCGTGTGTGGCGTGATGATCCTGTTTGCTCGTGCGAGGGCCGCAGTTTCGGACGCCACAAGTTCGGGATTGGCGCGGAAGTCCGAGAGGGTGGGGCTCTCGGGATGGAGCTGGAATGCAGTGTCCAAACGGTTCTGAAGATTTGCCAGCGGCAGCCGAGTCATCAACACGTCGAAAGTTCTGCCGGTCAGGTGACCTTGCCGCCACAAGTACGGCAAGAGGTTTTGCATCACGGTTACGTGAGTCACCTCGTAGGCGAGGCGAGTTGCGTAGCGCGCCGCGAGTTTTTCATTTGACTGGAGCGCGGCTGCTTGGCGGGCGGCGCCATGCGCTGACGATTTACGCGATTCGTACGCTCGTCTCAACGCAAAGAACCGACTCTGTTTCACCAGGCCGAAGCCGTCGGTGGTCCAGGCGTAGTTCGACTTTTCATACTTACGCCCGTCGAGCGGGACGCAAAGCAAGTCGCGCTCTTGTTTGCTATTGCTGATGTAACGATCAAACTCGGGCCAGTATTCATCCAACAGAAATGCGGTGTGTCCTTTAGTGATTTTTACTTCGTTGCCAACATGGCGGAAGCACTCCGTTGCATCGCAACTCGTACAACTGTTGATCTCTGTGATTGGTTTAGATCGCCGAGCGTTGATATTGATGACGACTGGCCTTCGTCTGATTGTTCGCGCCCGGAAGCGCACCACGAGAGACTCGGCTGTCAACTCTGCTTCGATGCGGAAGTCGTCAGCATGAAGAAACCGCAAGTCGACATAATTCCAAAACACGGTCGCGTCGCGCTGGATTTCAGCGAGCGATCCGGGAACCACTTTGCTATGCGCATGTCGCTCAACAATCTCGCAACCCGCCTGTAGCGCAGCGTCGTAGAGAGCGTTTGAGAGTTGGCAGAGGCCGCCGCCGATGCTGGCAACAAGACAGCCCTCGCGCAATTCGCGCCCCGCCACATAGCCTTTGTGCCGGCTGGTGCGGCCAATTTGCTTCCAAAAACTGAAGACTGAACCGCGCGGCACTTCGACGCCATGCAAACGTTGAATGGCCAAACGTAAGTTATGAATCTTGCCGAGTGTGAGCACTCTTTCGGAGCCGTCAGCGTCGTTCCAGAGTGGGGTTCGCGATTCGGCAATTATGTTTGCATCGATCAGCGCATCACTCACGGGATGGCGTCGCGGGTCGCTCGCGGTAATTCCGCGGGCAGCCCGCTTAACTTGAAAAGCTAACGCCTTGCTCCGAAAGAGAAGGGCTGAGCCAACGCTCGGTACCGCTTTGTTTTGATCTTCGAGACGCATCTGCAAAGACGAAACTTATCGTCATGCAGATTTATACGTACAAAACGAATGCAAACTAAGACTATGCGCCACGCTGTGCTGCTGTGGATGTCCACGACTATAGGGCGTAGTGGCGGCTGGGCCCTGAGTGTGCTGCCGCGGTTTGCCTATTCAAACTCAACTCGGAACTGCAACAACCGAGCGGCTAAGCAGTAGGCTGAGTATCGAGGACTTCGCGAATTTTGCGACCGAGTCCGTCGATGTTGTAGGGCTTCTGAATGATTTCCATATCGCCGTCTCCGATCGAAATGTTTTGTTTGAGGAAACGGTTGTGCACTGCCTCGGAGCTGTAGCCGGTCATGAAGATCAGCGGAACTGCCCCGTTGGCTTGCCGGATGCGGTCATAGGCTTCGGGCCCACCCATGCGCGGCATCATCACGTCGAGCAATAACAAGTCGATATCTTCGCGGTTGTCCTGATAGGTTTGAATCGCTTCTTCACCGTTCTTTGCCAACAAGACCGTGTAACCAAGTTGAGTCAGCACGTCGTTCGCCAGTTCACGCAAACCATCTTCGTCTTCAGCCACTAGAATAGTTTCGGTACCGCGACGCACCGGCGCCGGTGCGGGCGCGATTTCCAGATCAGCCTCGCTCTCAACCACCGGCAGAAAAATCTTAAAGGTCGTGCCGAATCCCAGTTCGCTGTACACGTTCAGATGTCCATCATGTTGTTTCACGATGCCGTATACCATTGACAGTCCGAGGCCTGTGCCGCGACCAACTTCCTTGGTAGTAAAAAACGGTTCGAACAAGCGAGCTTTGGTTTCGGCATCCATCCCGCAGCCGGTATCACTCACACGCAACTCAACGTAATTGCCTGGCTGCACGTAGGGATATTGCCGTTGATAACTTTCATCGAGCGTCAGATTGCGGGTCTCGATGGTCAGCTGACCACCTTCAGGCATCGCGTCGCGCGCGTTTACGGCGAGGTTCATTATTACTTGTTCGATCTGTGCCGGGTCGGCGAAGATTGTTGACAACTTCGGGCCTGCCTTCACATTCACTTCGACGTCTTCGCCAATAATGCGATTTACCAGCTTCATGATTTCTGCAATCACATCGTTGAGTTTGATGTTACGTCGTTCCAACTGCTGACGCCGGCTAAACGCCAAAAGCTGTCGCGTCAGAATGGCGGCCCGCCGCGCAGCTTTCTCAACTTCCGCAAGTCGTGGTCGCAACGGATTGTCTGCGGTCAGTTTCTTAACGGCGAGTTCTGTATTGCCCAGAATGACGGTGAGTAAGTTGTTGAAATCGTGAGCGACGCCGCCGGCCAGCGTTCCGATCGCTTCCATCTTTTGCGACTGTTGTAGCCGCAGCTCCTGCTCGCGTTCCTGCTCTAGCAAGCGCACACTTTCGATCGCTCCGGCTGCCAGATTGGCGGCCATTTCTATGGCGGTCACGTGCTCGAGCTTATAGGTTTCGCCCGCGTTGTTTTGAATTTCCACCGTTCCGATTACGCGACCCATGATTGCCATCGGGACGATCAAAGCCGGACGTAATGTTTCCGGCTCCTGTGGCCCAATCCACATCAATGGACGATTCTTCGAAGCGCCAACGAAGTCGTCGCATACAACCGTCTTACCAGTTTTGATCGCCTGACCCGCCAAGCCATTGCCGACCGGAATTAGCGGCACCTCCGAAGGCACTTCCTCCTTATCTTCGTTCCAGAAGTAGACTGCTTCGCGTCCGCATTTTTCGGGGTGATAAATGGTTATGACTAATCCGGTGCAGGGAGCCGACATCGACGAGAACTTCCGCAACGCGCGGTAAATTGCCATCAGCTCTCTCTCAGTGCTTAACGACTGAGCGAGCGACGCGAGCCGATTCAGCAGTTGTTGATATTCCTCGATCGCCGGGCTAGTCTGCCGCAAAGTCTCCAAGTCGTCGGGTTGCTTCATAGGCTCGCCACCCTTCCGGCTCGAGAGCCAATGCGCAAGCTACGCTGGAGCACGTCGAGCATTTTGTTGCGCAGAGTTGTCGGACTATCAGCCGCTCGTTCGAAGGCAATCCAGGCGGAGACCAACTGACCCGCGTTGTCCTGTCGCAGCGCATTGATGGCGACGCGTTGTTTCGACCGTTCGATGGCAATTCCGTGACGCGCGATCGTCAGGCAGTTTGCGCAATCGACGAGGCCACCACTCTCGCCCGCAAACGTGAAACTGATTCCGGCGTCGCGATTTTCCGGTTTGCTGGTCCAGCTGGTCATCGCTTCCTGGAGCGTTTGTTTTTCGACGACCGAGAACAGATCGCGCACGAAATAGACGTTAACGATCGTATTCTCAGGCCAGCAGGGAACCGCGAACGATGTAGCGGAGCTCGATCTAGTGGAACCGGCGCCGGCAGCAGTCAGGAAGAAAATAAGACCGACCAGGAGAATGGTTTTCATTTTGATTGAGAGGTGGGCGCACTAGCAGGTGGTGAAGTGGTTGCGGGCGGTGAGTCCGCCCGTGGGGTTACGCCAAGACGGGATCGAGCAAAACCAAATCGCGTTCGTGTGTCTGACTGTGGGGCTGGTCCACCGCAGCAGATTGAGGCAGCTCAGGCTCAGAAAGCAGAGACATGATCTCTACTACGCTGGGATCAAATTGTTTTCCAGAACGCTGCGACAGAAACCTCATCGCTTCGTCGTGCTTTAAGGCCGCGGCTGGAGGTTTGGGCGCGATCATCAAGTCGTATTCATCAGCGACGCGGAGAATGCGACAAAGCACTGGAATTTGATCATCTCTTAAACCAGTCGGTGAGCCGGAGCCGTCAAAATTTTCATGATGAAACCTGACTACTTCAGCAACGTTTGCCAGTTCTGGAATTGCTTCCATTAGCTTTGCTTCGCACTCCGCCTGGGCTTCGGTAAAACTCTTTTTGGTGGTAACTGCACCGGCGCGGACCAGATCAAACGTATCAATCTCACTAAGGCCGTGTACCATCGCTGCCGCCGCCAGGTCTTCCATGTCTACTCCCGTCAAACCCATCTTCTGCGCAATTGACAAGGCACACTGACGCACACGTAGCGCGTGACTATTGGCGAAACTATCTCTGGTCTTCACCATTTCGGCCAGGGACTTAACTACCGTGAGTTTGTTTTCCTGAAGTCTGGCTACCAGTCGCTCGTTGGCGAGTGTCAGAGAACTGGCTTTCCGGTTGCTTTCGTAGTGTTCGCAGGCACGGCTGATCTTCAGTTTAAGATCTTCATTGTTCCAGGGTTTGGTCACGTACATGTAAACCAATCCGGAGTTAATCGCGTCGACCAATACTTCGACGTCCGTGTAGCCCGTTAGCAGGATGCGCACCATGTGTGGACGCAGGCGCGCGGTGTGGCGCAGCAAGTCGATACCGGTCATCTGCGGCATGCGTTGATCGGTAATGAGAATAGCGATGTCATGCTGTTCGAGAATGCCGATTGCCTCGGCGCCCGATGAAGCCGTCAGGCATTCGAAGTCGCGAGAAAAGAGTCGGGCCAGCAACCTGAGATTTGCCAGTTCATCGTCGACTACAAGTAGTTTATAAGTCATGTTTTCTCCCTGAGTTTCTAGCTAGTTCTGCAAATTCTGTTGACGCGCGGCGCAAACGGGAATGCGAACGCTGAAAGTTGTGCCGGCGCCGTGCTCGCTCGTCACCGTGATTTCGCCGCGATGACGTTCGATGATTCCGTAGGAGATCGATAGGCCGAGCCCGGTGCCTTCGCCAACTGGTTTGGTAGTAAAGAAAGGATCAAATATGCGCGCCAGGTTTTCTTCGGAGATGCCGCTGCCCGTATCGGAAATCTCCACCGTGATCCAGTCGCCGTCGACACGTGTGGAAACGCGCACTTCGCCCTCGTCGCCTACGGCTTGGGCGGCGTTGCCGAGCAGGTTCATCCAAACTTGATTCAGCTGACCGGCATAGCAATTGACTGGCGGTAACTCGGAGTAGTCGCGATGCAGGACTACCTGACCCGAACTGTAATAGCGAGACAGGAGACGGATGGTGGAATCGATTCCTTCATGAATGTCGATCAGTTTCAACTCGGCCTCATCGAGACGAGAAAAGAGACGCAAGTTTTTCACCACATCGCAAATTCGCTGCGCGCCTTCCCGACAATCAGAGATGATCGAACTGAGTTCAGGAAGCAGTGCGTCGTAACAAATCGCCTGCTTCAGCGAATCGATCTCGGCGAGGGAATCGCTGGGCAGAGTCATTTGATCATAGAACTTTAGCAGTCGTTCAAGGTCGGCAAGATAACTGCGCAGAATGTCCATGTTGCCGTAGACAAACCCAGCCGGGTTGTTCAACTCGTGCGCAATTCCCGCTGAAAGTTGGCCGAGGCTGGCCATTTTTTCGGTGTGCACCAGTTGCGCCTGCAGGCGTTCCATCACGCTCTTACTGTTGGCCAGTTCGGTGTTTTGTCGTTCGAGATCTGCTTTGTAACGAGCGGCGGTCCGTTGTAACGCCCGGCGCTCCAGAGCCCGCTCGACGGTCAGCGTTAGAACGTCCAGTTCACACGGTTTAATGAGGTAATCGAATGCTCCGACCCGCAGGGCGTCGCGGATGCGCTGCGGACGATCAACTCCGGAAATCATGATGACCGCGGTGTCCGGGTAACGCGCTTTGATTTCGCGGAGAAGTTCCACGCCGTTACGGCCCGGCATCATCATGTCAGACATCACGAGGGCATAAGGGTCACGCGCCAGGAACGCCAACGCTTCATCGGCGGAACCCGCAGTGGTGCATTCGTACTTTTCATTCAACCACTCTGCAAACATGAGACGAATTGCCGCCTCGTCGTCAACGATGAGAATGCGACGATCCAGGTCTTGCTGTTGCCGCGGCTCCACTAGGTCCCATGAGGTGTGTATGTCGACTGCCGTTCCTGATTGCATAGTTGTCGCGTTTGGTTCAGTCATATTCGAAATGCAAAACAACGTCTGGTAGATAAGTGTGCAAATTCGAGCCGGGAGGTCTTTGCGGAACACAGAGGGAAGTTCGCCTGGGAGATTTGCCACACCGAGGCTCACGGGGAGCCCGCATAGCAATCTGACTTCGTTATTGGCACGCACTGTGCCAGCCCAATCACCAACAAAAAAGCGCGTTGTTCGCCGACTGAAAAAGTCTGAGTCGACGAAAGCTTGACGGCATGATCCTTGCCCAGAAGGAGACGCGACTTCGGCTGCGTGCCAGGTCGCAACACCTGCCCTGTTTCTAAAGACTCGAAGCGGAACCTCATCAGCCGCCGAGTCAAAACGCTGACATCACCTGCCCGTCCTTTCCGGAGATTTCCATGCGCACTGTTGCTCGAATTCTGCTTTCGCTGACGTTGCGATTTGTTTTGTTGTTGGCTTTCTCACTCGCAGGCATGGCGGCGCTAGCCGAGTTCGGTCCTTCATTTCTCCAGGCCAACTCAGTGCTGGCGGCAGAAAAGAAACCAGCGACCACGGGCGTGACCGCCGCAAGTTATCAGTGGAACTTAAACGTAGAGGGGACGCCGCTGTTGAGTTTGCCTGATCGTGTTGGTCGGGATCTCGACTTATCGCTCACCTACTCGATCGGTAGATTTGAGCTTCCATTGTTTCAGTCGCTTTACTACAACGAGCGCGCTGGGAAATACATTTTAATGTTGATGGATAAGCCTTCAGCTTCAACTTCGGGAGCCACGCGCCGCGCTGAGTTTGTCGACTTTGCGCGTTTAAGTGACGGCCGGAAATCACAGGCGACACAGAACGTTGGTTTGCAATTGGCAGACACTGGCAACGTGAAGCTGCTGACTTCACCGGATGGAACGACCTATACGTTCGCCGCTCTCCCTGACGGCGAGCTTCATTGCCGTCAAATTCGTGATCGTTTCGGCAGTACGATCAGTCTGTCATACCAAAATGACGGCGCGATTCAAACTATCAGCGACAACTCCGGACGCACGATCATTTTCAACTACGCAAATGAGAACGTCAGTTCGATTACGCAGACATGGGACATCGATGCGAAGCAGGTAAAGCAAACGTGGGTAGTCGCAGAAGAAGTGCACTTCGCTCACCGACCGGCTTCGACTGTTTTAGCGGTCAGCCCGCTAACTTCCAAACACATTCCTTCGAACGCGCTCAAGTCGACTTATACAGAAAAAATGGCGGCGTCAGACCTGGTGCTGGCAAAAATCTTCGGCGGACCCGGGGCGATCGCTGCAGGCAATGGATTCGAACCTGGCAACCTTGGAAGCCAGTATCCGCTTTACCGCGGCGACATCATGAGCGACGACGGCCGTGTCCTCCGCGGACATCTTTCTTTTGCTATGCACCTTTATGGCAGTGCCGACGGCACCGGCGAGAGCAACATCTACATTCCGTCAGGCTTTGTTTCCCACAGCGCCGAACCGACGCCGACCGATGCAGTCGTGACGTTTTACTATCCGCGCCTGGGAAATCTGACCAACGTTACGCTGGCAGTCTTTCACATCAAGAATTTTCAGTTGAGCTATGAAGGTGAGCGCGTGAACATTGGAAACATCGGCGGTCGCGGTGGTTCATACTCGTACTACAAGCATTCGCACATTGAGTTTTTTCACGGCAACGTGGGACTGCCTACGTTGCGTGCGCGGGAAGTGCTGCGCATCGATCCGGCGACCGTGTTTGGGAATTAGTCAAAGAAGAATAGGCCGCGGATTTGGGCGGATCAAGCAGATTTGAAAAGGCATCTTCTCTGATTCGCGTTCCTCCGCGTGAATCCGCGGCTAAATCTCTTCGCGTCAAATCCATGGCCGAAACAGCTCACCCCGAGAGTCTCGCGATGAAACTCTCGGGGTGCAGCTGCCAGCACCGAAGTGGACAGCAAATCGACTTCGGCCAAAGCCCCAAAATCAGAAGATAAATTTCAGGGCAAGTTGTACGTTCCGACGTTCGATGTTGCCGTTCGGTGTAACGCCTTTGACGGCGCCGACGAACCCGCTGGTCACGTCCTGAGTCCCAGGCGCGATGTAAAGATTCGCATGGTTAAGCGCATTGAACATTTCTGCGCGAAGCTGAAGACTGTAGCGCTCATTCAACTTCACGTTTCGGCTCAAGCCAGCATCGAGGTTCCACAGACCGGGTCCGCGAAACTGGTTGCGCGTGGTCATGTTTGCCGGATATGGACCAAAATCCGAACAACCACCGCAAACGGCATTGCCGAAAGCTCCGATCGGCTGACCCGCCAGGTTGATGTAGTTGAAGAAGTTGGCTTGTCCGCTGTCGACGACGTTGATGCGCACCGGACCGTTAGGCACCAATCGCGGGCTCGACAGGTTCGCATTCGTTCCATCGAAGATGGTGAACGGCGTTCCGGTGCGAGCGGTGAAGATGCCCGTCAGCGACCAACCGTCCAGCAATGCTTTGGCAACGCCGTCCGTGTTCTTGCCAAACGGAATTTGCCAGATCATGCTGCCGACGAAACGATGCCTGACGTCAAAATCCGCCGGACCAAAGTCGAAACTTGGATCGTAGGGATTAGTCAGTCCCAGGTTCGTATTGAACGCGCCTTCGCTGAAAGTCGAACTGAGATTGTCCTTCGACGAAGCGAGCGTGTAGTGGGCCGTGAAACCCAGACCGGTATTGCGGAAGTTGTTGCCATCAAGCGCCACGATCAGAGCGTTGTAGCGTGAATAGCCTTCGTTTCCACGCGTGTTGATGTTTGAGTACTGATTGTTGAGCCGCGAAATCGGACTCGCATCACCAAGATAGAACGCGCCCGATCCCTGAATGTTCAGCGGCGAAATCGAATAGAGTTTTTCACCGCGCGACCCGGCATACTCGACCGACAAAACACTGCCGTTTGTGATCTCACGTTGGAACGCAAGACTGTAGAAGTGTGCATAAGCGTTAACGATGTTCTCGTTGACGTGCCGCAAACTCGTCGCCGGCAAAATCTTGGTTGGCGGTGAGTTGCCGGCCAACGGCCCAGCGTTATTAGTGGTGACCTGTAGATTTGGTACGTCTACATTATTGAAGAGCGACAGCACCGCGTACGCCGGAGGATTCTGAATCAGGTTGAACGTCACGTTGCCGAAGTTTCGTTCATAGGCTAATCCATAACCACCTCGGACGCTGGTTTTGCCGTCACCAAAAATGTCCCAGGCAAACCCGACGCGTGGCGCGAAGTTGTTTTTATCCGGCTTCCAAAGACCACCGACCGGGCTGCTGCCCGCCACCTGAACACTTCCGTTGCGGATGCGTTCCTGTTGTGTCGCGCCGGCGCCGAAGTAGAAGTTGGAATCCAACTCCGGATTCTTGTTGTGCTGGACGCCGTAGTACTCGTAACGCAGACCAAGATTCAAAACGAAGTTTGGTTTCAAGCGGAACGAATCGTTGAAGTAAGCGGCCCACTCGTTGTAGCGATTGCTACGAGTGAAATCCGGCTGCGATACCGGCAAGTTCACGCTTTGGCCCGGGAACCTTCCTTGCGGAAAGACTGCCGCCTGAAACTGATTGATGTTGCCGGTAACGAAGTTGTTCAGCGCCAGTGCGTAGTTGCCCTGGTTGCCAAGACTCTCGACGGCGTTTTGATAAGCGCCGAAGAAATGCGTGTCCTGGATGTACACGTATTGACCTCCGAATTTGAACTGATGGCGGCCCCACGTGTAACTGATGTCTTCGTAAACCTGACCGAGGTTTTGCGGTCCACCGAAACCAGCCGGTGAATTCGCCGCGTTGTACGGCCAGTAGCCAGGCATCGCAATCGGATTGCCGCCGATAGTGCCGGTGGCGCCTGGGAACATGAAGAGACCTGGCCCCACGGGATTGGCGCCATAGGGTGCATCGCCGTTTAGACGGTTGTACGCAATCTTGCTTTCGGAAACGAGATTTGGTGAGAACGTGTGCGTTAACGAAACCAGGAAGTTGTTGTTGAGCGTAGTCGCCGGCGTGTCGAATCCGGTGTAGGGACTAAACGCCGTCGTGCCGTCGAAGAAGATCTTACTTTCGCGAGCGTAGCGACCGTAGAGTACGGTCTTGCTGCTCAAGTTGAGATCTACGCGGGTTGCAGTTGAGTAAGTGTTCTGCGGAACGCCACCACCAAGATTGGTTGGTTCCGTGAATCTCACCAGCTCGAACGCCTGTAAGTTAGCCGGCAATGCTGCAAACGCGTTTCCGGCCGTCAGGCCGAATGTGTTCGTCAACTGACCCACTGTGTAACTGGTCCCCGTGCGCGTGCTTTGTAGCGTATAGCCGGCGAAATAATTTCGCGTGGAAGCGGCCGACGCATTGATCAGCGCTTGAGTCGGCACTACCGACAAGACAGCGCCGGCGCTCCGCACGCGCGTCCACTCGGTGCTGTTGAAGAAAAACAGCTTGTCCTTAATCGCCGGGCCACCGAACGTGTAGCCAAACTGATTACGTGTGAAAACTCCACGCGGGATGCCGTTCGCGTTGTTGTTGAAACCGTTCGACGCGAGCTTGGAAATACGATTGAACTCAAAGCCCGATCCGTGGAAAGCATTGGAGCCGCCACGAGTCAGTACGTTGATGATGCCGCCTGAGGCGCGTCCATACTCCGCGGAAAAGTTGCTCGTGACTACGCGGAACTCACCAACTGCATCGAGCGGAATGTTCTGTCCCAGCGCGGCGTAGTAGACGTTGTTGTTATCAACGCCATCGAGTAGGACATTGGTGCTGGCGGCGCGCTGGCCGTTGATGTTGAAACCGGCGCCACGTCCGGAAACGCCAACGCCCGGGACCGCCGGACCAGGATCATCACTAGCTACATTGCTGGCCAGTCCAATTAGATCGTAAGGATTCCTGGTCAACGTCGGCAGCTCACGAATCTGAGTGCCGGTAACAATGTTTGAAACTTCCGGTGTCTGCGTATTGACTTCAACGCCTTCGCTGGCAATCACGCTGACTGTGGCGCCGGTAACCTCAGTCAAGGCCAGTTGCGTATCGACCGAGACCTTTGAACCGATCGTCACTTGCACTCTTTGATTGCTGGCTTTGAAGTTGCCGCCCTGAACGGTGACGTCGTAAAGACCCGGCACCAGGGCGTTGATGGTGTAAGTGCCGTCGGCGTCAGAGGTAGCCGTAGTTTCACGGCCGGTATCAACAGACTTCACGGTCACGGTTGCGCCGGCGACGATAGCGCCGTTGGGATCAGTGACCTTCCCGATGATTGCGCCGGTAGCGCTCTGGGCAAACGCTGAGCCGGCAGAGATCGTGATGACAAGCACGAGCGACAAAAATGCGAAGCTCGCTGCCACCAGCGATTGTCGAAATGTTGTCTTACTCATAAACAGTTCCTTTCTCGAACTCATTCCCTGATTCGAAAAACCTTCGTTTGGTCGCGGCCATACTTCGAGCGTAGTTCCACGACGAAGGGGAGCTTCCTTATGTCTTCAGGCCGGCGCTGGCCCACTATGTCTGGGGAGTTTTTTTAATTGGCAAGAGCAGCCTTCTCTACGAGAACTCGGAAGGTTGCCTGAAGTCACACGATTAAGAAGTGCAACGACTGTGCCTTTCAGTCCACCGAGCTAATAGGCCAATCCGTCACTCGGCTGAGCCAACTCGCCGACGCGCGACGAAAATTGTCATTGCAGTTTTTGGAGAGTCACGAAGAAATTGGTTTCAGTTGTGGGATTGCTGGTGCGGTGGATCAGTTTTGCCGGTGAAAAATCTTCAGCTTTTCGTTCGTGTATTTTCGTGTCTTCGTTTCGTCTCTTTTAGTGGATATCTCTTGAGCGGTTGGGTAGCCGATACGATCCACTAAAAGACGCGAAACGAAGACACGAAAATATACGAAGGATTGGTTCCGGCGTACCTGGCGCAGACCCGTTCCTAATAAAAAATACCCGACCGTTTGCCGGCCGGGTGCAAGAGGCGAAGAAGAATTGGCTGGGGCTCAGGCTGTTTGACGTTCGTCGCGTTGATTGGGGTCGACGAGTGGATAGACATTGCTGAAGCCGGCCAGGCTGATGTTGTAATGCTTGATCTTCGAGTTCAGCGTCGTCACTTTTAGGTTCAGAATCTTTGCCGCGCGTACCTGGTGCCCACCGGTTTGCAAGAGGGCGCGCTTGATGAGATCAATTTCGAAGCGACTGACTTCCTCATAGAAATCAAAGCCACTCTCGAGTGTCAACGAACTGACCTCGTTGATTCCTTGCACCTCCGAAAGAAGTTTCATGGCGAGGTCCCTTACCGTCGCTACGGTGTTGCGAGCGGCGTTGTCGCCGTTGTCGCCGGACGTGATTGCGGTATCGATAGCTTCAGTTTCCCAAGTTGCGGTTGAATTCATACGATCCTCCGGGCGCTGCGAGTTTCCTGAGATATATGTGACCGAGTCTCTTATACAAGCGCTTCTTCCGGGCAGTGTTGTTTTTGTGACGGAACGGCAGACGCTTGTGACTAGGCGGCTTTTGCGGAGCAAAAACGGGCTGTGGTCTTTGGTCTTTGCACTTGGCCTTACCGCGCAGGGGTTATGTAATGCAGCCCTCGGTAAGAGAGCATGTTTAATGGAGCACAACCCCAACGGGGCTGCTTCATAGCCGCTTTGCGGTAAGAGCTACGGAAGTTTCCCCAGGGCTTCTTGTAATTTTTCGCGGTGGTTTCGGGATAGGGTCAACTGGGTACCGTCTTGCAGGATGACGCGATACTCACCATGAAACCAGGGTTGGAGTTCCTGAATGAAATCCAGGCGGACGATCGACGAGCGGTGAATGCGAACAAATTTCTTGGGATCGAGTTGCGCTTCGAGACTGCTAATCGTTTCTCTCATCAAGTGGGATTTTCGCGCGCTATGCACTGACACGTAATTACCCTCGGCTTCAATCCAGTCGATGTCTTTCGTGTCGAGAAAATAAATTCGCCCGGCAGCTTTGATCACGAGTCGTTCGAGGAAAGTCTTGCCTGCCTTCATCTCCTGCAGCAACGCGAGAATGCGTTGGTCCATGCCGCCATTCTGGTCGCGTAGGAGTTGCGATTTTGCGCGTTGCCAGGAAACGTCAAACCGTTCCTGGTCAAACGGCTTCAGGAGATAATCGAGTGCCTGCACCTCAAACGCGCGCACCGCATACTGGTCATACGCAGTCACGAAGATGACGTAGGGTATTTTCCCGCTGCTGAGCGAAGACAGCACGTCGAAGCCGCCCATCTCCGGCATCTGCACATCGAGGAAGATGAGATCCGGATTCTGTTTGCGAATCGCTTCCAGCGCCTCACGACCGTTGCACGACTCGCCGACAATTTGCGCATCGGGATCGCCCTGCAGCATCTCGCGCAACATGTCACGCGCGAGCGGCTCGTCGTCCACCAGCAGCACTCGAATTGCGGGAGAGTCAGCCATAGCTACTTATAGCGCCTAAAGATCGACCTCTTCAAGGTTGTCATGAAGACTCGCGGCTTTCATCACAACTGGAAGTCGATTTATTGGAGTTTTTAGTTATTACTAACCAACTGGCCGGGCTCGGGGACGCCACTGAATGCGGGCACTGCAACTAACCCAGGTCGGATGTGCTGGAAGCAGTTTTGTCGGTACGTAAAGGAATTTCCAGCGTCACGATCAAGCCGCCTTCCGGACTGTTTCGTAATTCAAACGTGTGGTCCGTTCCGTATAGCCGTTCAAGGCGGTTTTGGGTGTTGGCCAACCCTAAGCCCTTCTCAAAGAGATTTACGGATGTCCGATGTTCGGGAATGCCCGGTCCGTTGTCTCGAATTTGAATACGAAGCGCACGGTCAAGGTGTTTCGCTTCAATTTCGATTAGCCCGGGGCTTGAGCGGGGAGCAATACCGTGGCGGATGGCATTTTCGACGATTGGCTGGAGGATGAGGTTGGGCACCATCGCTTCCATTGCCTCAGGCTCGAGGTTCATGCGGGTAACGAGGCGGTTTTGAAAACGGATTCGTTCGATCTCAAGATAACAGCTGAGGAATTCCATCTCCTGACGCAGCGTTACTTCCTGGGAGCCGGAATTTTCCAAAGTGAGCCGGAGAAAATCTCCCAGGCGGGTAATCATCTTGCGAGCGGCTTCGACGTCCTTGTGTAGTAAGGCGGAAATCGAGTGGAGCGTGTTGAAGAGAAAATGAGGATGGAGCTGCATCTTTAACGCCTGCAGTTGAGCGTGTGATAACTGAGCTTCGAGTTGCAGCGTGCGATCTTTACCTTCGCGATAACGAGTGTAATATCCGACGGCGTAACTCGTCAGCGCGATCAGGAGGTAGATACCAATCCCTTCGCTGAAATTTGCGACGACAAACCTGCTCATGTTTTCAAATGAATAAGGTTTGCCCATCGGGCGGCCCCAGTAAAGCCAGACGGTGAGGTGGCCAATGGCTGTTACGAGCACGCTCAACCCGACGCTAATGGGAACATGAAGCAAAGCGCTGCGGATCCAATTGTTTCGCTCAATCGGAATACGTGAAGCGGCGAACAGCACCAGCGGCGTGGCTAAGGCCCAGAGATACGACCAGGTGAACTGCACGTAGAGCGAATCAACGAAGGGCATCGGACGATCGGAACGATAGGAAGTGAAGTAGTACTGGAGTGCGAAGACGAGGCCGATGAACGTCCACGTTCCCCAGATCGCTCCGAGGTAGACCCAGCGGGGCCGTCTGACTGTGATGATGGAACGGTTGTTTTGCAAGACCTGAGATCCGTCGTAAGTCATGCGAAATGGCAGAACTTCCAACAACGCGCGGACAGAGTTTTCTCCGACGACCGTAGATTTCGCACCGTTATAGTGGAACTTTGGAAGCAGAAGCAACTCACAGTGCCCAAACCAGATTTCCGCGATTGCACGGGAAGGGAAGTGGGAGCTTGGGCAAACTGAGCTTTTAGCGCTTATTTGAACGACAAGACAATCGGATTGTGACGAAGTGGCCGCGTCGTTTTACCAGACGGCCTTACGAAAACCGCGCCTTGCGAGATTTTGGATTTTCGAAGAAAGAAAGATTAGATGGTAACGTGCCGGTCAAATTCCGGCTCTTATTATTTGTAAGACGATGAAGCGGCGAATCGCGCAGTGAAAGACATTCTCTACTCAGTTGTCAAGGCGTGTGATGAACGTGCCACCCTATCGGTGCGCCACGAGGCGTTCGCCGAACTCGTCTGCCGTTTTCAAGATATGGCTTTTGCGTGCGCGTATGCGTTGCTTGGTGATGCGTATCTCGCGGAAGACGTCGCGCAGGACGCGTTTGTACTTGCCTGGCAAAGACTGAATCAACTGCGCGAGCCGAAGGCTTTTCCCGGTTGGCTCAAGCGCATCGTCCTTAGCCAATGCAGCCGACTGACACGCCGCAAACATTTGCAGATCGTGCCACTCGAGATCGGTGACAACAGTTCAAGCAGTGATCCAGGCCCGCAGGTTCTCGCGGAAAAGCATGAGCTACTGAACAAAGTGTTGCGAGCGATTAGAGCATTGCCGGATAACGAGCGTCTGGTGACCACACTTTTCTACGTCGATGGCTACACGCAAACGGACATTGGTGAATTTTTGGAAGTTCCGGTGTCAACGGTGAACAAGCGTCTGTACACCGCGCGGCAACGGTTGAAAGAAAAAGTTGGAGTATTCGAAGGCAAATTCAAAACGCAGCGCCCTTCCCGCGATCGCAGTTTTTCTGACCGAGTGAAAGCAAATCTTCGATTCCTGGTGCATGCTGATTGGACGCCGATTAAGACCATGGCTTACGCGCGAGAGCACGACGTCCTCGGCAACGATCTTTGGTGGCGGCAACGACAGGACTTCGATGCGGACAGTTATGTAAGGCGTCAATATGTCGTCGAAGATACTGAAGGACAGCTGGTGGCGTTTGGTTCGATCGAACAGACCTGCTTCTTACCGAAGTACCGGCTGGTCATGGTGGCCGATCCTGACCGGCTCAACGCCGATGTTGGCGATCTTCTGTGGCGCCGGTTGAGCAAAGACTTGAAAGAAGCAAATGCTGTCACGGTTCATTGCCGCGAATACGTTTCGCAAACTCACCTGTTGGAGTTTCTTCGGAAACACGGTTTCAAAGAGACTGATCGGGTGTTGGATCTGCGACTTGAAGTCGCGGAGGGTTTGACGATTCTGTCCCAGTCGGCGCCTGCAGAAATCACAATTTCGACGCTAGCCGAAGAGCGCAGACGTAATCCTGGCTGCGTCAAGCAGCTTTACGATCTGACAACGCGACTGCGCGACGACGACCAGACACGGGCGCCTTTTGCGGCGCCGGCCTACAACGAGAGAGAAGCGTTGCTTTGGTTGGAAATGCCTTACGTCATTCCGGATGCTTACTTCATCGCCCGGCACGGAGACGTTTACGTGGGAGTCAGCGACGTGAGTTTGTTTCAGGCATTGCCAGGCGGGCTGACGCAAGGCTTTACCGGAGTGCTGCGCGAATATCGGCGACAGGGCATCGCCACGACGTTGCTACGGTCTGCGATTAATTACGCCAGCAGTAATAACTACAAGCCTATTCAGTCGTTTGTCCGCTCAGACCAGACTGCGATGTTGTCTCTACTTGAAAAACTCGAGTTCCAGGTTGCCTCCGGTAATTTCACTTTGGAAAAATGTTTGCGAACGGTAGTTGAAGTTGACTCGAAAATCTACGACGAGTATGCAGGCCATTACCGCGATGAAGGCCGGCCCGATCTCGACATGATCGTGCGCAACGAAAGTGGTCGACTGACTTTGGAGGCTGCTGGTCAAAAGGTTGAATTGTTTCCGACTTCGGAAACGGAGTTTTTTGTTAAATGGTTTTACGGCGATGCGACTTTCGTGCGTGGCGAACAGGGGAAAGTCGACTTACTTAGGTTTGTAAGCCCCGAACACAAAACGCGAAAGGCGCTAGTGCAAAACGCAAAGAGGATTAGTTGAGACTCTTTGGAGTGCGGTGACCTGTCACCGCATTGGTCGGGGGCGGCTTGACGCCTACTTCGTTGCCGGCGAGTTAGGTTAGGTGGATGCGACAGGTCGCGACCGGCCAAAGCGGCGTCGAGCCGCCGCACTCCAAAGAGTTGCCGCACTCAAGAGAGTCGAAGGAGAATCATGAAAGCGAAGCACAGTGTTCAGATTTGGTTGTTGACAATCTTACTGGCAGTCGCAGTTGTTGTGCCCGTGAGCGTTGCGAAGAACGAATCGTCGAAGCCTGATGGCATTGGAGTAAACCCTGCTCTGAGCCCCCTTTCAAAGGAAGGGCAAGAGAATCCTAAAACCGCCGAGCAAGTCTACAAGAACATTCAAGTCTTCAAAGGACTGCCGGCTTCCGACCTGGAACCAACGATGGCTTTCATCTCTGGCTCACTTGGTGTCAAGTGCAGCTACTGCCACGTAAATCCGTTTGACAAAGATGAACGTGCAACGAAGCAGACGGCGCGGCAAATGATCAAGATGGTGTTTGAAATCAACAAAGGAAATTTTAGCGGCGCGAAGTCGGTCAGCTGCTTTACGTGTCATCGCGGCAGTCCGCAACCGCTTTCCGTTCCGGCGGTGGGCCAGAACTTATGGCAACCCGGTTCCGCAACGTCCAAAGAGAAGCCGTTGCCGACCGTTGATGAGATCTTGAGCAAGTATGTGCAGGCGATCGGCGGCGCGGAAGCGCTGCATAAAATCAACAGTCGCGTGGTCAAAGGATCGCGCATCGGCGCCGATGGTGTGTTGGTCCCGGAAGAGGTTTACCAAAAAGCTCCGAACAAAATATTGACGGTCACCACTTATCCTCAGAACACCTTTCGGACCGGGTTCAATGGCAGCGCGGCCTGGGGAAGCAGCAGCCGGGATGGTGCGAGAGACTTGCCCGACGCGATTGTGTCTCAACTAAAGATCGATTCGGAATTTTACCTGGAGACCAAACTCAAAGAGTTGTATCGCGAGCTGGTTCTGGTTGGCGCGTCAAAGATTGGTGACGCCGAAGTCTATGTAATCAAAGCCACGCCCCTCAGCGGCGATGCAGAGAAACTATTTTTCGATGCACAAACTGGATTGCTCGTCCGGCGCTACAAGGAATCGGAACTTCTCCTTGGTAAATTTCCGTTGCAAACGGACTACGAAGACTTTCGTGAAGTTGACGGCGTGAAGCAACCGTTTCTGATCCGCTGGTCGATGCCGGGAAGATCGTGGGGCCGAAAGATTAACGAAATAAAGCAGAACGTGCCGATTGATGACGGCCAATTCAATCCACCAACCCCTAAGCCTTAGAAACTCGACTTCATAGCCGAGGGTAAAGGGCAGCGACGAGGGCGGGGGTGCCCCGCGAGTCCGGCAAGTTCGCTGGGCCAGTTCGATGAGCTGAAGGGTCCGCAAAGTTTTTGGATTGCTGTTGCTAAAGCTCTCATCACGCTTTACTGTGTCAGCCATAGGAGCGCGACAGAAACGAAGGCAACTCAAAGCCCCAATTTCGCCCGCCGCTTTTTCATCCCATTCAATTAGGAGAACCGATGATGAAAACCTCTCGCTTTTTGTTTGGCACCGCTCTAGGTTTTTTCGGCGCCTGCGCTATGGCTCAGTTCAACTGCTCGCCGGCGTTGGCGCAAGCGACCTTACAGGAATCGCGTAACGGCGCCGACTCTTTAGCCTCCAGTAAGTCAGAACCGGTAATTAATGAAGCTGCGATAACCGTGTCTGTTTTACCAGCCGACGGCGTGTTCCCATCGGTAGAAATAATTCGCTATCACGAAAGACCTGGGATTGGTCGCGGCGCGGTAGTGACCTTGCGAGTTACCAACAGGACCTCGGTGCCAACTGATGCTGTTATTCTCAGCCTCAAGGACATTAATTCGCTGATGCGATTATCCGGGCCGCTGCCTATCCCCAGTCTCAGGCCCGGCGCATCCCGACTTCTCACGGCGAATTTGGAAGCAGAAAGTACTCAGACGCCAACCGCAACCTCAGCATGGCGCGAGCGTTATCGCGCCACTTGTGGTCCACAGTTTCGGAGCGTCATGGACTCGCTCAAGATTCAGGAACGGGCACACCCACAAGGACCGATCACTGCTCATCAGGAAAGATTTCTTCCGGTCGTAGCTTCTGCGAGCGGATATCAAAAAGCGGATCCTTACGTGTCCATTTGTGACAGTGTGCAGTGCCTCAAGCCGTGTGTAATGACGCAGGAGATTCAAAAACAACTCGACGGACACGTGGTTGGTTACACGTTCTTTGCTGGGCTGAACTCAAATTACACGGCTTACGGTTATGCTCGCACCGCGGCAGAAGCTTCTCCGCAGCCCTTTACGGCGGATACTAAGATCCCGGTCGCCAGCGTCAGTAAACTTATGACAGCAATTGCCGCGGTTCGCATCCTCGACCGAAACGGCGTCCTGCTTGACGACCCGATTGGCCCTTACCTGCCTGCTGGTTGGCCTGTGAGCAGCTTCGTTAAGGACATAACATTTGCCCAGTTGTTGAGCCAAACCAGCGGCATCAAGGATTATGGCAATGTGAACACTAACGACAAAAAATTGAGAGATTTTTTTTCGCAGACAATCACTCGAGCAAATACCCAAGCCACTTGTCAAGAAGCGAAAGTCATAGATCCGCCTAATGCAATTAACCCCAGCGACCACGGCTTTTGTTACAGCAACTACAACTTTGCGATCTTTCGCCTTTTGTTACCGCGCATCGGCTATAAGAAGCACGTCGTGCCTTCAGCGGAACGATACGTTAAATTGGTGCAGGAAAATGTTTTCGATCTGGTGGGCCGTCCGAATGTTGAGTGCAAGCCGCCAAGTGGCACGCCGGCCCCGTGGAATTATGCTTATGCCTACAGGTTTCCGGGTACGTCGCCTGGAGTAAATTTTGGTGATGAGACTCTAAAATGCGGTGGGGCTGGTTGGGTTCTCTCCGCCAAAGATTTGGCCAGAGTCCTTCTGAGCATCAATGCTTTAGACGGCAGGATATTGTCTGAGACCGCCAGCAAGCATCAGTTTGATGTTATGCGGACAAGAGGATTAGGTTGGGGCGGCGTTGACCACAGAGAATTACAAAAGGACGGCGGTTACGGCGCCAACTGCGATGCTGCCGGTGAACATTGTGCTGAAATAAGCACGGTGGCAGCAATCTTCGGCCCAGTGACTGGTCCCCGTTTCGTCTCCTTGTTGTTTATGAACTCCAATATCTCAGGTGGGCCAAGTAACGACCTCAAGGCGCCTGAGGTGATTTTGAAAGCTTATAACAACTCGCTCTATCCTAAATGAGCGGGTTTCCGTAAGACGGGCGAGTATCAACTCACGGCCTAAGATCACAGGAGCGCGCGGAAATGAGCGACCTCTTCCGTCTTTCCCCAGGCGTCGTAGAATTTCACGAGTCGATTCAACGCCTCGGTGGTTCGGGGATCTTGTTTTCCTAAACGCGTATTCAGGATGGCATAACTCTGCGTCAAGTAGGGCTCTGCTTCTGGAAAGCGATGCTGCGTCGCGAGGCATTCCCCGAGTGCGCTGTTAGCAACCGCGACCCAAAAATGATC
The DNA here is from genome assembly GCA_035472495.1 of Pyrinomonadaceae bacterium. Lineage (GTDB taxonomy): Bacteria > Acidobacteriota > Blastocatellia > Pyrinomonadales > Pyrinomonadaceae > PSRF01. The sequence goes on from DATIPD010000022.1 coordinate 43,592, forward strand.
TTTCGGCAGAGACTGGGAACGACGACTCACGGCCTCGCGCAAAAGCAACTCACCCGCTTGCGAACGTCCCGTACGATTCAAAATCAAACCCTTGAAGATTAATGCGGTGGGATAGTTGTCGTAGTGCTTACCGAAGCTCTCAAGATAGATTCCGAGAGTTTCGTTAATCTTGCTTTCGGCCTCAGCAAATTTGCCTTGCCGGTAGAGTGAGATAGCCTGGTTGCGTAAATTGTCGCCCAGCCACAGGTGAGTTGGACGCAGCAGTTTGCGGAAAATTGATTCACCATTTTTCAAGGCGATGTCGGCCCCAACATTATCTCCTGTGTCGCTAAGAAATCCGCCTAACACGGTGAGTGAAAATCCGAAGTCGGGCAATTCAGTTTCACCGTTACGACGAAACTCTTCGACCGCATCGCGCGACGTTTGCAAGGCCTCAGCAAACCGGCCCTGATCAGCGATGCTCGAGGCCAGCGTACTCCGACTCAAACGGACGAGGTAGCGCGAGTCGGCTGGAACCTGCGGAGTGAGAGCAACTGCTTCGCGGAAGAGTGCTTCAGCTTCGCGCGAGTCACCTTGAGTTCGCCGCAAGTAACCAAAAGCGACAACGGCATCGGCCAGAACCGCCGGCTTTAGCGTCCCCTGCCGGTACTCAGTTCGCATCAGCGGCAGCACGCGCCGGAAAATTTGCTCAGACCCCGTCAGGTCGCTTTTCCAGGCCAAAACTGTCGCCCAGGTAGTTGACGCCTCGAGAGTTTTCGGGTTGTCCTCGTCATTGAGTCCTCGTTCGGTCGTGACATACGCCTCCAGGTACTTCATCGCGAGTTCATACCTGCCTTGAAAGTTGTAGCTGATTCCGATAATGCGTTCGAGTTCAGCTTTGACCTCCGGCTGGTCCTGGAATTCACCCCGCTCGATGCGGTTTGCCGCTTCATCAACGGCCTCTTCCATGGTTGTCGGATGTCCTTTGCCTGGTGCCGCATTGCTCACCGGATTTGAGTAGGTAAGGAGTTTTTCCAAAAAAGCGTTGATGCTTTCGGCGCGCGCTTTCTCCTGTTGCGCAACGCGAGCTTGCTGCGCCGCCGCCCGCGCTTGCCAGGCAGTCGCCACGACACCCGCTACCAGCGATAACAGAATGATTGCAGCCGCCGCTACGCCAATGCGATTACGTTGCACAAACTTTGTCGCGCGATACTTGAACGTGTCTTTGCGGGCGACGACGGGCAGCCCATCGAGATGTCTTTGTATGTCGGCAGAGAATTGCGCCACCGATTCGTAGCGACGCTGCGGTTCTTTGCGCAATGCCATCTGGACGATATTGTCCAAATCTCCTTTCAACTCCGACTCGGAGATTCTGAGACGAGCTGCGGGAATTTTTGCGCCCGCTTGCTCCTGGTTCCCGCGTCTCCGTGTCTCCGCGTCTCGTAAAGCAGCGCTTGGTTTGTCTGGTTCCACCTCGCAGATCGCGCGAATCATTTCCTGCGGGTTCTTCGAGTTCACCTGATAAGGTCGCTGGCCGATCAACAATTCATACAGGACGACGCCAAGCGAGTAGACGTCAGTTGCGGTGGTCACAATATTGCCAAGAACTTGTTCGGGGCTGGCGTAATCGGGCGTCATCAGCGTGACTGCGGTCGCGGTTTTAGCCTGGGCCGGGCTTGAGAGATCAGCACTGAGCAACTTGGCGATGCCAAAGTCGAGCAACTTTGGCCTGCCTTCATTCGTCACCAGAATATTGCTCGGCTTGATGTCGCGATGAATTACCAGATTGTTGTGCGCATACTGAACCGCGCCACACACGGTGCGAAACAATTTCAAACGCTCGCCCAGGGAAAGGTCGTGTTGGACGCAGTAGATATCGATCGGCAAACCTTCGATGTACTCCATCACCAGGTAAGGCGCGCCGTCATCCGTCGTCCCTCCGTCGACCAGGCGGGCGATGTTTGGATGGTCGAGAGACGCGAGGATCTGACGTTCACTCAGGAAGCGGTTAACGATGAAGTCGTTGTCGAAACCAAACTTGACCAGCTTGATCGCGACCTGTTTTTCATACTCGTCGTCAGCGCGGGCGGCCAGATACACGGCGCCCATTCCTCCGTCGCCGAGTTTGCGAATAATTTTGTACTGGCCGATTCGTTTACCGGCGAGTTCGGGAGTGCGACTGTCAATCAGTTTGAGCACATCGTCCACCACCGGGGTTTCGATGAACTGATCCGCATCGCTGTAAGCTGTCAGCAGCGACTCAACTTCATGACGCAATTCCAAATCATCCGCGCAAGCTTGATTCAGAAACGCAGTGCGTCCAGCACTAGTTTTGTCCAGCGCCTCGTTAAAGATGATCTTCGCTTGTTGCCAACGATCGTCCTTCATCTTGTTGAGTTACGCCACCTAGTTATCGTTTGCTGGTTCCTGAGGATTGAGACGGCGGTAGAGCCAGGCCTTCGACATGTTCCAATCCCGCGTGACAGTGTCGGGCGAGACTTTTAGAAAGTCAGCCGTCTCGGCAATAGTCAGGCCACCGAAATAACGCATCTCCACAATCTGACTCTGACGCTCATCCTGGGCGGACAGTTCCGTGAGTGCTTCGTCTAAAGCGACGAGCGCTTCAGCTCGCTCGTCAGAAAGTACCGCCGCATCATCGAGAGAGATTCGTACCGCTTTGCCACCGCGTTTCTCGTAGTGGCGAGTGCGCGCATGATCAATGAGAATCTGCCTCATGACTTTGGCCGCGACCGCGAAAAAGTGAACGCGGTTCTGCACCGGCGAGTCTGATTGCCTCACGAGTTTCATATAAGCCTCGTGGACCAGCGCCGTAGTTTGCAAAGTGTGATCTGAACGCTCGCCGCGCATGTAACCCGATGCCAACCGGCGCAGTTCTTCATACACCACGGCAAAGAGGCTGTCGAAGGCCTCCTCATTTCCATTGCGCCAGTCGACGATTAGTTCTGTGACTTTGTTAGCTGGGTCCATTTGGGGGAAACGGCTTAGCGACGGTCAGGACGGTTGAAAAGTTCGCGGATTATAGCATGGCGCATTGCTCCGAGGCGCAACCGCGAGGGGACTACAAACGGCGAAAAAGTTGACGAGGCCGCACAACTTTTTACCCGCGTTTACTCGTGCAAATCCCAACAAATCCGCTTCTTTGCGGCAAATCGCCGCGATTTATCGCTTACCTATTAAGAGCACAAACCAGTCGGGCGCGGCACCCCCATTGAAAAGCCGCAGGAGTAACCATGTTGGCAATCAGCACCCAGGTTCGCGAATGCGCTGGAGTCGTTTTAAGTAAGCTGCAAAGGCATCGCGCAAAAGTACGACTCGCAGTTTCGATTCTGCTCGCCAGCGTCGCGCTCTTCACAATCTCCGCGACAGTAGCTCGCGTGCAAACGCAATCCGGAAATCCGCCAGCTGGAAACAAGAACGAGGCGGCCAGAAAAATAACGATTCACGCCGCGAATCACACTTCGTCACTGGTGCACCTGAAAGATGGATATGAACTCTCTCAAAGAGTTGGCAATGACTCGAATGCGGCTGGAGCCCAACCCGACCTGGCTAACCCACTTTCGATCGCTTCAGCGGATTTTGATGAAGATGGCACGCCTGATTTGGTAACGGGCCATTCGGGCGGCGCGCTGGCCTTCTATCGGGGAAATGTTGATGCACTCTTTCCTAATAGTCGCGAGGCTAAAGCGCGCAAAGCTGTTGGCCAATTCAGCGACGAGCCTTTCAATTCGGAAGCGCGGGTAGTTGAGGTTCCGGAATCACCTGACTTGATTGAAACGGGCGACTTCAACGCTGATGGGCACAAAGATGTTTTGATTAGCGCGCGGGGCGGGAATCATTTCCTTTTGCTGGCGGGCAACGGCCACGGCACCTTCGCGCCAACACAATCGGTCGCGCTTCCCGGCAAGAGCGCTGCACTTCAAATCACTGCGCTCGCCGTTGGTGAGGTCGGCAAACCGGACGGGCAAACTGACGTTGTTGTGGCAATTACTGACGGTGACGGTGCGAAAGTGGTTGTCTTTGAACATCCTCAAGGGGCCTTCAATGGAGTGCCGGAAACCTTCCGGCTGAGCGCTGCAGCCAGCGATCTCGCAATCGGCGATCTTGACGGTGATCACTACGCGGACATCGCGCTGGCTACCGGCAACGTACTCACGATCATTCACGAACGCGGCCAGGTTCATCCATGGGACATCATGAAAGACGTGCAACTCAAGCGTCCCCCAGCGATCGTTGATACGCGCGGGTTTTCTTTCAACATTGCGTCGCTGGCGATTGGCGAATTCACAAGCCAACCTGGTAATTCGCTGGCACTGCTTTCCGATGAAGGAAAACTTCATTTGCTCACGCCGGCGTCGCCGGTGCAGCCAGGTCGCGTCGTGACGGACGCGCTGGTTGCCGGCAGCACCGCAACAAATTTCACGCCCACCGGAGTGGACGCAAAAGAGTTTAGGGTACCCGCCGACATCTTCGAACTGGCCGCGGCCTATCCAGCGCCCGATCCCAACGCAGTCGAAATCGCGGTTTCAGATCAGGAGCGTGAAGAGCAGCACGAGCGCGCACAGCTCGCGTTTCTGAAAACAATCTCTGCGCAGGTTTCCGATCTCTCGCAGTGGATTTTAGAATCAGATGTTACTAACGGTCCGCTAGTGGTTGGCTCAGCTAATGGGAAGCTTGTAGTTGCGCGCACGTCGGTCAGCGGCTTAGACGACTTAGTTATTGCGGACAGCGTTAGCAATCGAGTGTCTATCGTCAGTCAATGTGCGCGCGTGGAATCTGAAATGCGCACGCGACTCTGTCAAAACGGAGCCGCAGTTACGGCGCCTGCTGTCGAGGGACATCCACTGGCGGTGTTGCCAATGCGTTTGAACGAGGATGCGCTAAACGATCTGGTCGTGATTCGCGGTGGCGCCGCTGCTCCGTCGATCGTAATGACCGCACCCACGGCTCTTTTCACTGTCGATACCGACAATGATTTCTCCGGTTTTTGCACCCCGGGACAACCCTGTAGTTTGCGTGCCGCGATTAATTCTGCGAGGACCCAGCCCGGCAGTATCATCAACTTCAACATCCCTGGCGCCGGGGCACACACAATCGCAGTTGGGTCTGAATTGCCGCGGGTAGAAAATGCAGTGACGATTGATGGCACGAGCCAACCTGGCTTTTCCGGGACGCCGCTGATTGAGATTAGTGGCGAGAATTTTCAAACCGGCCACGCGATTGACGGACTGAAGATCCAGGCCAGCAATTGTGTTATCCGTGGTCTCGCCATCAACAGGTTTACGGCGGTACAAATCCAGCCCGGCGTCCTGGTAGGTGGAAACGGCTTGACACTGGAAAGCACCTCGTTTCACCCGAACAATGGGCACAATATTGTCGAGGGAAATTTCCTCGGCACCGATCCCACCGGCAGATTGGACGAGGGCAACGACGCCACCGGCCTCAACGTCTTCGACGATCACAACAACACGATCGGCGGAACTACTGCGGCGGCGAAGAACGTGATGTCCGGGAACGGCTCACCGACGATGCGCGGCGCCGGATTGTCGCTCACCGGGGCGAACAACAATCTCATCAAGGGGAATTGGATTGGCATCAACAACGATGGCACCGATAGGTTGGGAAATTCACGGGGGATTTATCTGACAGGTTTCAACAACCTGTTAGGGGGAGATGAAGCGGGTGCTGGAAATACTATTTCCGGTAACGGCGAACCGCGGCCCAATTCAGCTAATTGTGATGGCGAAGGCATCAACGCATTTGCTTTGTTCAATGCCGATACCAAAGCTCTGGTTTCGGCCGGCGCCGTCATCAAGGGAAACAGAATTGGTACCGATCCGAGCGGAAATGATCCAATAGGCAACTGTTCGCAGGGCATCGCGACTGAACCCCTGGTAGCGACGACGATCGGTTCCGTCACTCCGAATGGTCGAAACGTCATTTCGGGCAACAATTGGGATGCAGTTTGGTGCATGGACTTCAGTATCTTCACCGGACGGCCCACTGAAGGTGGTTTCTGCTTTGTCGGGGGAAACAACATCGGCACGAACATCCTTGGTACGGGCGCGATTGGGAACTCCGCAAATAATTACAATCCTACATTCCGCTTTCGCACCGGCAAGGTAACGATCTGGAACAACCTGTCATTTACGGCGGTGGGCGGGCAGGCTGGCACCACAACCGGCGGTCCCTGCACTGGATTCTGTAACCTGGTGTCGGGAAATCTCCTAACCGGCCCTGATGATGCGAGTGCATTAGTGGTAGCGGGTTATGGAAACGTTGCCATATTGGATAACTTTGTGGGGACTACGGTAACCGGTGACGTGGGTTTGCCAAATGATTCTGGCGTCGGTGTCTTTGGCATCAAGACTTCATTCCCAACCATATGGTTGGGCGCGATTGGCCTTGACCAATTCAACAGTGAAGTTTCGTTGGGAAATCTAATTAGCGGAAACTTTCTCTCGGGCGCGACCGTGGGCGGTCTGATGAATGCCCAGGTACAGGGAAATCTAATTGGCACGGACATTTCCGGAACGAGCGCGATTCCGAATGGCTTGCTGTCATCTGACAATCCTGGTTTGCTCATCAGTGTCTTCACGGGCATTGTCGCGATTGGCAGTCAAGATCCGGTCGGTCGCAACATCATATCCGGCAACCGTGGCAGCGGCATCAGTATCTTTGGAAGCACCGCCGGACCGGTCACGATTCTGAATAATTATCTGGGCGTCAACTCATCGACTTCGCCGCTGGGAAATGGCCGCGCCGGCATTCAGGTGCAAACCCTGAGCAAGGTAAACATCAGCAGCAATCTCATTCAAAGCAACCACGATGAAGGCGTATTGGTGGTTGGGGATTCCAGCGGACTTTACAACTCGAGTGGCACGAACGTCGAGCGCAACCAGATCAAGAACAACGGCTTGTTGGGAATTGATTTGAGTATCTCCGACCTGGGCTCGGGAAACGGCGTAACAGCGAATGATTGTGGCGATACAGATATCGGCCCAAACGAGTTGCAGAACTTTCCCGTACTGCAGGCGCCAGTCTTCAACGGGGACGGTACCGTGACGGTTGTCGGAACTTTGCGCAGTGAACCGTTTCAACGTTACCGGGTTGATTTCTATTCAAATGTGAACGCCGACGCAAGTGGCTACGGCGAGGGCGAAACCTTCATTGGCCAAATCTCAGTGACAGTTGATGGGAACGGCTTTGCCAATCTTCTAATGACTTCCACCGGCATGGTTCCGGCAAACAGTCCCATCACGGCAACTGCTACGAATGTCAACACCGGCAGTACTTCTGAATTCTCGTGTGTCGCTGGTCAGTGTGCGGGGACAAACCAACCTTTCGGGCTCGGGACTTGTCCGGCGCCGATGATTGTTAATGTCACCACCGATGATCACGATGCGGATGTGACTGACGGCGTTTGCGATACTGACTTCAATACCCCACAGTTTCAATGTTCGTTGCGCGCGGCGATCGAGCAGGCAAATGATTCGCATGCGCTCACGCGTTCGATCTCTTTCAACATTCCTGGCTCCGGCGTACAGACGATCGTGCCTGCGAGTGCGTTGCCGAACATCAGCATGCCCGTGCAAATCTATGGGTACACACAGGGAGGCGCGCCCGGATCGCATCTGGTCGAAATTAATGGCGTGAACGCCGGCGATGTGAACGGACTAACGCTTGATGCCGGCAGCGATGGCTCTGTGATCGATGAGCTTACCATCAATCGCTTTCACAACAGTTTTGACATTCTGATTAAGAGTGGCAAGAACATCACCATTAAAGGCTGCTATCTGGGATTGAATCCAGATGGGATGACGTTTGATAGCGATCCCAGCCACGTTCCCGCCGGTGGCGTAGCAATTGGAACCATGCTCAACACGATCGGCGGCCCAGAGGTTGCCGACGGCAATGTGATCACAGGCAATTTGGCGGGAGTTGCTATTAGCAAGGGCAATAACACGGTCTCGAATAATAAGATAGGCACTGACAAAGACGGCAACCAGGTGGTTAGCAACGGGAACCCCGTAACCGGTAACTCCTTTGGAGTTCTAGTGTCCAACTCAACTGGAAACACCATCGGCGGAGATTTGGGCTCCGCGGGGAATGTGATTTCAGGCAATGTCTTGGATGGAGTCGCACTCGTCAACTCGTCGAATAATTTTATCAAGGGGAATTTCATCGGCACCAATGCAACCGGACTCGCGGCGGTTCCCAACGGACGGGCCGGGGTGGCAATTAGTGAATCGTCTGCGGGCAACACAATTGGCGGCGTGAGCGCGACTGATCGGAACATCATTTCTGGAAACAACCCCACTCCCGAAAGTTGCGGTGTCTTGATCGATTTCAACGCTGGCACCGAAAACCAGATCCTCAATAACTACATCGGCGTTAGCGCAAATGCTCAGAACGCACTCCCGAATTCCTTTGGCGTGACGATCCTTGCCAGCGGAAGCATCATCGGCAGCGTCGCCGCTCCAAATATCATTTCCGGCAACACCACCGCCGGCGTGCAGCTCGACGCTCCCAGTGGAACGCTCAGCAACACGAACATCATTGGTAATCTGATCGGACTGAATTCCAGTGGCCAAATACTGCACAACTTGATCGGCGTCGCGCTCACCGGTGACGTTCAGAACACGCTGATAAAAGACAACATAGTTTCAGGCAACGACCAGGCGGGCGTTGGGATGAACAAAGGTCCTGGCAACAGCACCGGCCCCAGCAACAACACAGTTTTCCGGAATAAGATTGGCACGAATGCCGCCGGCACGGCCGCGGTCCCAAATCAGGTAGGTATTGCCCTGGTGCAATGCAGCACGAACACAATCAGCGGCAACCTTGTTTCGGGCAACTCAAACTTCGGGTTTCTACTTGGCGGCGCCAATGATCAATCGGTCTTCACCAGCGGAAACATCATTCAAAATAACTTGATCGGGACCACCCCGGACGGTGCCGGCGCGCTCTCTAATGTCGCAGGCGGTATCGCTATCTTCGACAATGCGCAGAATAATTTGATCGGCGGCGATGCGAGCCTGGGCAATGTGATCTCGGGAAACGGCGATCTTTCCGGTCAGAACCTGGCGGTTGGGATCTTTATCGGTAGTGTCCTGGCGAATGCTCCGCCGAGCTCGTACCCGACCGGAAACATGCTGCAGGGAAATCGGATTGGCCTGCAAAAGTCTGCCGACGTCCCGTTGCCGAATAACGAGGGAGTCGCCCTGACCTTCGCATCCGCGAATCAGATTGGCGGCACGGATGCAAATTTGGCAAATGTCATTTCCGGCAATCTCGCCGACGGCATTGCGTTGAGACACGCAAACTCTAACCAGGTCCAGGGCAATTTCATCGGCACCGGAAGCGGCGGATCCGGAGGAGCAGGCAATGGCGGTAACGGAGTGCTGATATCCGAGGGGTCCAGTCAAAACATGATTGGAGGATTGGCCGCCGGCGCGGGCAACACCATCAAGTTCAACACTGGCTCCGGCGTGTTGCTGGACCCGACCGCAGGCACAGGCAACTCGATCGATCCGAACGCAATTTTCGCCAATCAAGTGTTGGGAATCGATGTCGGTGGAGCCGGCGTGCCCTGGCCCAATGACCCGGGTGACAGCGACGCCGGTCCGAATCTGCATCAGAACTATCCAGAGTTCACTTCCGCGATTATCAATGGCAGTGGTGATCTCATTCTGCAGTATAAAGTTGACTCGGCGCCCACCAATGCAAACTACGGGACCGATGGAATCTACATCGAATTTTTCAAAGGCGATGCGGGTCTTCAAGGCGAGAGTTTTCTGGGCAGTACAAACTACACCGCAGCAAATTACGGCAATGGTTCGCCAGGCCAGGCCAGTTTCAACGCTGGTAATGCTGTTGGCCTGAACATTCACGTTGGCGACCAGCTCGTCGCCACCGCCACCGACGCTGACGGCAACACCTCGGAATTCACGAGCGTGAACGTTGGCGTCGTCGCGAGTCCCACGGCTACTGACGGCGCGATTCGCGGAGTGATTACCGACAACAGCGGTCAACCAATCGCTGGAGTCGCGCTTCACTTAAGTGGTTCGCAGGATCGTCTGATGATTACCGACGCCCACGGTCGGTATCAGTTTGACGGCGTCGAAACCAGCGGCTTCTACTTACTGGAGCCTTCGCGCGCCAACTTTGATTTCAACCCGGCGCAGCGCAGTTTCAGTCAGGTAGGACACCAAACCAATGCTGCCTTCACGGGCACGCAAACTGGTGCAACGCAAAATCCACTTGATGCCACCGCGTACTTCGTTCGCCAACAGTATCTCGATTTCCTTGGTCGTGAACCTGACGAGGCCGGACTGAAGTTCTGGTACGACAATATCGAGCGTTGCGGCGCTGATGAGACGTGCCGAAGTGTGCAGCGGGTTAACACCTCGGCGGCGTTCTTCCTCTCAATTGAATTCCAGCAGACTGGTTACCTGGCATATCGCGTTAACAAAGCTGCTTTTGGATCGTTGCCGAATGCGCCGGTGCCGGTTGAGTTCAATGCGTTCATGTCTGACAAAGCCGAGCTGGGAAGGGAAGTGATAGTTAATCAAGTCGGCTGGCAAATGGTTTTGGAACGCAACACACAAGCCTACCTGAATGCGTTTGTCCAGCGTCAGCAGTTTAGTTCCGCGTTTCCAGCAACAATGACGCCGGAAGAATTTGTCGATCGCCTGTGCGCGAATGCTGGTATCGCAGTCGCAGGCAACGAGCGCGCAACGATTCTCGCCGAGTTTGGCTCTGCCGCTAATAGTTCTGACTTAGCGGCGAGAGCGCGCGCGTTGCGACTCGTCGCCGAAAACTCCGCGCTGAAGCCACAGCAGTTAACGCGCGCGTTCGTCCTCATGCAGTACTTCGGATATCTCAGAAGAGATCCAAACAGTGGACCAGACGTAGACTATTCGGGTTTCAACTTCTGGCTGAATAAGCTTGATAACTTCAATGGTGACTACCAGCGCGCCGAAATGGTGAAGGCGTTCCTGGTGGCTGGTGAATATCGCAGGCGCTTTCGTTGATGTTAGATTACGCCCGTGGTAATCGCACTCACCGCTCCCGGCGAAATCCAACTCTGGCTCAAGCTGTTGGTGACGGTTTGCGTCTGCGCGATCCTGGTCATCAATGTGAAGCAGTATGGCCCGGGGAACTTGCTTTGGTTTTCAGACGTTGGATTGATAACCACCGCGCTGGCCCTCTGGTTTGAAAGTTCGCTGCTCGCCAGCATGACGGCGCTTTCTGTGGTTCTGTTAGACGTTGTCTGGAACTTCGGTTTCTTCTTCCGACTACTCACGGGAGTGTCAGCAACAAGTTTGACGGCGTATATGTTTGACAAGAAGATTCCGCTACCGTTGCGCGCGATATCCTTGTTCCACATCCCCTCACCAATACTTCTGTTATGGATGATTCACCGCCTCGGCTACGACTCGCGCGCTTTGCTGGCGCAGACAGCATTAGCTTGGGTCGTCTTGCCGCTCACTTATTTGTTGACTGATCCGGCGGGTGAGAATTTCAACTGGGTGCACGGGTTCGGCGAGAAACCGGAGAAGCGCATGCCGCCGCTGCTTCATTTGCTATTGTTGATGATCGGGTTGCCGCTAGTTGTTTACCTGCCGACGCATTTGTTGTTGAAGTGGATATTTAGCTAAAACAGCATTGGCTGGACGTGAACACTTCCGCCCAAAATTGGCTGCCTTGACCCTTTCTTCCCCATCTGCTATAAAAATTTTCTTCGCGCCAGGGCATAGTTTGTGACTATGGGGCGCATATTCCGCAGTAGCTCAATGGCAGAGCATCCGGCTGTTAACCGGAGGGTTGTAAGTTCGAGTCTTACCTGCGGAGCCAGTTTCAGCGATGGGCAGCCACGGCTGCCCATTTTTCATTCACAGAGCAACGCAAGTTAAGACACCACCTTCTGCCGGGAATATCTTGGCTTGGGCTGCTGCGAATGATAAAGTCTGTCCCTCAAACACCATGCGACCTTGCCGACTCATGCATGGTTCACTCCATTTGTGAAGCCGTTGCGTTTCTCAACAACTTCGAGAATGGATATCTCGATCAGCAGCACATTCTAAAGAAGTATCATGAGCTGCCACGCTAAGTAAGGAGGACTTTGATATGGATCCGACAAAGCGGTACACGGAAAATGGCTACGACTTCAACGAAACCTCGCTTGAGTGGAAAGAACTCTGTCGCAACTTGCCGTGCTTTTGGGCGGTCCGCTGGCCAAATTACTCCAGCGACGTCATCGAAACGGAAATCGACGGCGAACCTATCGTCATTCAACTCTGGTTAGGTTGGTGCCAAAAGTTCATGGGCCGGAAAGAGTACCCGGGCGGGATTGGCGCCGAAGTTGGGATTTACCGACGAATCCCCGGCAAACTACCGCCGGCCACGATTCCATTCCTGCCGCAAAAAATGGCGGATTGGATGCTGGCCCACATCGCGCTCCTCGGCGAGGACCACCTTTGGTGGCCGTACCCGGAGTTGAAAACTGAACTTACGTTTGACATGGTCCACCCGAAGACCGGCGAAAAGTTCTTTAGCGCTGGTCCACAGACAACCTACTGGCTGACCAAGTGGATGGATACGGACAGCTACGACAGGTACAAGGAGGAGCATGGCAACACACCGTTTTTTGCAGCGAAATGGGATCTCAATTACACAATCAACGGTAAGCCATACAGCTGGAAATAAAGCCGGTGAGCCTCTGGCAAATGGGCAGCTCAGGCTGCCCATTTTGTTTGCATCACTTGCGTGACTTCTTTGTTGTTTTCCCGGTGGGCTTCTTCTTTGGTTGTTTCGCGAGCCGAACGGTTTCCTGCCACGCCAGCGTCATCGCTTCACCGATCTGATCTTCGTCTGCAGACTCGAGCCTTACCATCGTGCAGCCCTGACGTCCCCAGGCGCCACTCGCCGGCGTGAACGTTGCCGAATCCGCACTCAGAAAATGCTGTTGCTGCTCAGGCGTAAGCTTAATCATCCCCGTCTTGTCGCCGGGATGAAGCGTGGCGAATATCTTTCCGTTGGCACGAAAGTCGGGATGGCCCATGTGCGCGCTTTCAATCGCGCTGGGCAACTTCAAAGCAATCCTTCGGAATTCGTTAGCCGTCATGAGTTTCTGATTTTAGTTGCCGTCTTGGATTTAGGCCAATTAATAACGGCCACCCACTCCCTCACGCAGGCGGTGACGACCTCTTATCGCCATGCCGATCCGCCGTCGCTTGCGCCAAATCGCGAACTGCGAGAATATTTCGCACTACCAAAACACACACCGGCGAGTCTGAGTGCGGGATCCGATCCGCCCGAAAGAGGTTTGCATGGAACGACGAACAACTTCCTGGTTTAGTCAAAACTTAAGCGCGGAAATGCCGCTGGTCGCCTACGGTCATGCCGGCCAGCCGTTGCTCATGTTTCCCACAGCCGCCGCCGATTATCTTGAGTACGAACGCTTTCATTTGGTTGACGCCATCAAGCCACACATCGAAAGCGGCAAGCTGCGGGCGTACTCGATTAACAGCGTCAATCGCTACAGCCTGCTCAATGAGAAAATGCCGGCGCCGATCAAAGCGGAATTGCTGACGCGCTTCGATCGCTACATCACCGATGAAGTGTTGCCGTTGATTCGCAATGAGTGCGGTGACGATGCGCGACCGTTAACTACCGGGGCTAGTCTGGGTGCGTTTCTCGCGGCCAACGAATACTTCAAGCATCCGGATTTGTTTCGCGGAGTGATTGCGATGAGTGGGAGTTACGACGTGCGTTCCTACTTGAAGGACTACTACGACGACAATGTCTACTTCAACAACCCGGCGGACTACTTACCAAAACTCAACGACAACTACTACTTGCCAATCCTGCAAAAAGCGACTGACATCTACATACTTTCCGGCAAAGGAAACTACGAAGCGCCGGAACGCAGTCAAAACCTCTCAGACATCCTGAGCTCGAAGAATATCCCGCACAAACTCGATTTGTGGGGCAACGACGTCGATCACGATTGGCCGTGGTGGCGCAAGATGCTGCCGTTCACGCTCGATCGAATCCTGCAGTAGGACAGACATTCCTGTCTGTCCTGCGGTTTGGTCGACCATGCCGGAATTCTGGCATTGGGTTGAAGATGCGTTCTACTGGCTGAGCCTTGAACTTCACAATGGGACAGGCAAGAATGCCTGTCCTACTCATGTTTTATCGAAGGCACCTTCCGCATTGGCAACGCCCTGACAGTCCGCTCTTTATCACCTGGCGATTGTTTGGTTCGCTGCCCCGACGTACTCTCCTGAAAAGCCGTGGCGAGCAAAATTCAGGAAAGAAATTCGTGCTGCTCGATCGTGAATTGGATCGAGCCAGTTATGGGCCGACTTGGTTGAAAGACCCTCGACTTGCAGAGAGAGTCGTTGAGATTCTCCAGGAAGCAGCCGAACAGAACAAGCTATTCCGGCTGAGTGCGTTCGTCATTATGTCTAACCACGTTCACATACTTATCTGGCCGTTTGCTTTCCTGGAAACGATTACGAGAACGATAAAAGGTTTTTCAGCGCATGAGGCGAATTGCATTCTCGGACGCACTGGTCACCGGTTTTGGCAAGATGAGTCGTTTGATCACGCCGTTCGGAACGAAGAAGAGTTTTATCGAATTCAAAAGTACATCGAACAAAATCCCGTCAAAGCCCGCCTCGTTGAATCAGCTGAAGACTGGAAATGGTCAAGCGCGGCGAAACGATTTTTACCGAAACACCGGCTGAAATAACAAAGGACAGGCTCAATTGCCTGTCCTCAGTGGAGCACCCCCAACAATCGACATTCCCTGGTCCTGAAAAGGGACAGGCAGGAATGCCTGTCCTACTCACCCCGGTTCGTCGCCGCCCTTCTTTCCTTTTTTCTTGGTCGGATCCGCTTCGCGTGGACGCGTTGCCGGTGGTGGCGGCGTGTCGACTTTCGGGGTTATCGGTTCCACCCGCGGCTGCGGATTTGCCGGACCTTCGTCAGCCTTCGGAGGCGGCGGCAAAGTCATTTGTTCCAACTTCGGCTCTGTGGTTGCAGAAGGAAGCGTTTGCTCTTCGTTAGTATCCTTTTCAGCGTCTTCCGCAAACTGCGCGCGCTCGGCTGCCAGTTCACGCTGACGCTGACGGAAAAGCTCCTTCATGTCTTCGGGCATGTTCGGCGCTTTCGGAAAATCTTCCTTGGGCTTGTCCTTCATGAAGTCTTTCATAAAGGTGACGAACATCGGCAAGGCACCGTGTCCGCCGGTCATATCGTTGCCCATTGGTTTCTTTCGTCCGGGGTAACCCATCCAGACGCCGGTTACATAAGTTGGCGTGTACCCAATGAACCAAACATCGGTGTGGTCGTTAACAGTTCCGGTCTTGCCGGCAACCGGGACGCCGACGGCGCTCGCCGCTGTTGCAGTACCAAACTGGACGACGCCGCGCATCATCGAGACCATCGTCAGCGCCACATACTCATTCACAACTTTGTAGGTCGTCTTCTCCCACTCTTCCAACACCGCGCCATCGCGGTCTAACACCTGACGAATCAAGTGTGGCTCGACGCGAATGCCTTTGTTGGGGAATGCAGAGTATGCCGAGACCATTTGATCCAGTGGGACTTCGGTCGCACCCAGCGCTGAAGGCAGATACGGAGCCATCGGTACTTTGATACCAAAACGCCGGACCATCTGCGCGCCGGTTTGAATACCGACGGTCTGGAGCAGATGCACCGCAGGAATATTCATTGACTTCGCCAGCGCCATCTTCATCGGCATGTCGCCATTGCCCGGCGAGCCGTCGTAGTTGTGCGGTTCCCAGCTACCGATTTTGATGGGCGCGCCACTAACGCTCGTGTCCGGCGTCATGCCCCATTCAACCGCGGCAGTGTAAACGAATGGCTTAAAGCAGGATCCGGTTTGCCGGTAAGCCTGCGTGGCGTTGTTGAATTTGCTCGCGCTATAGAAGTCGTAACCACCGATCATCGTTACCACTTCACCAGTCTTCGCGTTGAGCGTCATCATGGCGCCGGCGACCGCTGGCACCTGCGACAACTCAACTTTCAAGTGACGGCTCTTTTCATCTACTTCTTTGATTTCAAACTCTGACAGGTAGCCGACTTTTAATTCGTCCTTAGGCTGTCGCTTGGACCAACCCATGTCAGCCGGGCCAACTACGGCCGTGTAGTTTCCAAAACGAATAGTGGCTTCGTTCTTGGTGTGATCCACTTTTGTGATCAGGCCCTGCAAAAAGCGACCCACTTTGTATTCATTGCCGTACCAGTCAGGATCTTTGTAGCTGGCTATTTCCTGTGCCGTTGGCGGGCCCTGATTATTGTTAGCGGCCGTCGGAATCAGGCGATAGCTGGAATGCCAACCAGCGTGCGTCTTATCGTAGTTGCGCAGGCCGGCGCGTAGCACTTCGTATGCTTTCTTTTGCGCTTCAACATTAATCGTCGTGTAGACGGCCAGACCGCCCTGCGCGACGCGCGTCGTGTATTTGTCTTCCAGTTCCTGTCGTACCTGCTCAACCGGATAATCAAAAGCACTCGATCGGGGTTGCGATTGGTAGTAAGCCGTGTCGGCAAGTTGAATTGGTTTCGCCTTGGCGGCGTCGACTTCTGCCTGAGTCGCAAAATTATTCTTGGCCATTAAATCCAAGACGAGATCGCGGCGCTCTTTGGCGCGCACCGGATTGGTGGTCGGCGAATACTCACTGGGTGCCTTGGGAACGCCGGCGAGCAACGCCGCTTCACCGATGGTCAAGTCCTTCGCTTGTTTTCCGAAGTAGGTTTCCGCGCCGGCCTCGACGCCGTAAGCATTCGCGCCCAGAAAGATGTGGTTGGCGTACAACTCCATGATCTGGTTCTTGGTGTAGTAACGCTCAATCTGCAACGCCAATGCCCATTCGTTGAATTTTCGTTTGTACGTTTGCTCTTTGGAAAGAAACAGATTTTTGGCGAGTTGCTGCGTGAGTGTCGAACCGCCTTCGACGCGGTCGCTGGTCAGGTTCTTCCAGGCGGCCCCGATGATGCGAATGGGATCGATGCCGACGTGATCGTAGAAGCGGGCGTCCTCCACGGCCAGGATCGCATTCTTCATCACCAGCGGAATCTCGTCATACTTGAGTGGGATTCTTTTCTCGAGGGCAAACTCACCAATTACCGTCTTGCCGTCGTCAGCGTAAACACGCGTGACCACGCTGGGCCGGTAAGTTGCGAGGGCAGCTACCTCGCCGGCAGCGCGCGAATAGTTGAGTTCATAGGCAGCGATGATACCGGTCAGTCCACCCGCCGCCAGTGCGAGCATCAGGACCGCGGGAAACCAGAACCGGCGGAGAATGTGTTTCCGCTGTTCGGGAGGCGCTGTGACGATGGCTTTTGGGGAATATTGTTTCAGCTTCGAACCGGGGTATTTAGTGGCCATATAAGTTCCGTCCTCGGATGAAAGTCGCCTTTAACAATGCTTTATGACGCGAATCCGTGGCAACGTGGTTTCCCACAGTGAATTAATTCAATGCTCTCGACCTGACCGATTGTAGCTTAGCCGGCGGCGAACCTCGATGAGGAGACCGAAGATCGTGGCGAGGGGTTCTTGCCGTGGTTGTTATTGGCCTTCTCGATATGGTTTTTTTTCTCCGTAAAGTTTCAATCGCGCTCGCGCGTTGCCGCCCTCGGTTTTTTCAAACTCCGGAAAAGACAACGCTTTTGTTTGCCACTTGATTGCCTCGGCAAACAGGCCGGCTTCAGCGTGAGCTGCTGCGAGCGTGTCCAGGATATTCGGATCGCAGCACTTTGAAAGCTGGGCTGCCTTACGCGCGAACTTCAAGGCCCGCTCTCCGTTCCGTACTTCTGCATGAGGATGAGTTGCCGAAAGCCACGCGATTCTGTTGTAGCCTCCCGGACTTTCAGGATCGAGTTCAATTGCGCGAAAGGAATCGGCGATCGCTCGAAAGTACTCCCCGCGCTGATTAAATTCCCGCGCCCTGTTGAGGTAGGCAAGCGGATCCTTTGGGTCGAGTTGAATGGCTTTGTTCAGCGACGCCATGGCGCCGTCGGCATCACCCCTGTCGCTCAAGCCTATCGCCCGATTGTAATGAGCGAGGGCATAGTTCGGATCGATTTCGATCGCGCGATCGTAATCAGCCAGCGCCTGATCGCGTTGGCCCTTCGCATCTAGTCTGACACCGCGACCGACGTAAGCCTGCGCGTCTTTGGCATCGAGTTCTATCGCACGGTTGTCATCAGCGATTGCGCCTTCAAGGTCGCCGCTGGCGTCCCGTGCGCCGGCACGTTCTTTGTAGAAGTAGGCAGCTTGAGGATTGAGCGCAATGGCCTTGTTGTAGTCAGCTATGGCGCCAACAAAATCTCCATCATTGTTCTTTAGGTTTGCGCGGTTGTAATAGACTTCCGGGTCGTTGGGCGTCAAACGAATTATCGCGGAGTAATCGGCGATCGCGCCTTTAATATTTTTCTTATCAAAGCGAGCGAGCGCTCGACCGCTGTAGGCATCGACGCAACGCGGATCCGCGAATATTGCGCGCGTGTATTGATTGATCGATTTGTCGAGATCGTGTTTCTCATAAAGCGCGTAGGCTTCACCATAGTTGAGTTCAGCCTTATCGCTGCACTTGGTGTGTTCTTTTAAGAAGCCGTCTGTTTGGCCGTTTACCTCGGCAACTGCGAACCAGAAAAGCATGATCACCAGGGGAATGATCTTTTTCATTAACGACTCCTTGTAAAGTGGTCTTGGAATTTGGCTAAGGCCTTGAACAAAAACTTCACAGCAACACTTGTGCGACTATGATGATTACTTGCACGACACAAGCCCCGAACCAGAGTAGCAGGGCAATCAGACGATCCCGCTTCGTTTTTGCGAAGTCCGGATCCGGAGTCTTTAAGCTTGCAAAACTTATCTGCCAGTAAATCAATGATACCGGGATTCCGAAATCCAAAAAGAACGCACCGAGCTGTGCTATGCCCAGAACTAAACCTACCGCTACAAGTAGCCACAGTACGCCGGCTGAGTTTCTGATCCACTTCGAAAGGTTGACGGCGTTATTAACTTTTTTCTGATTGTCGGCGGCAGCCTCCGCGGCGTAACGATCGACGGGCGCATTGCAGAAGCGACAGGTGGCCGAGTCGCTGTAGATCATTTCCCCACAACTCGCGCAAGGGAATATTCGCGCGCCGGTTTGAAATGTTGAACTCATCCGTCGGTTATCCTTTCCCTTGGTTTTGCCCGGACAAAATTTAATACATGATCATAGCCGAGACCGGTAACGATCTTCCAGAGGACTTCAAATCTGAAAGGGAATTTACTGACGCCAACCGTCGCAGATGTCGACCTGAAACAACCTCGATAAATTCAAGGCCCGATCTTAACCAATGCCTTGTTGCTCGCTAAACTGCGGAACCTGAGGTCCAGCCAAACATCTCCGGCATTCGCGAGATCTGCTGGAATGCGCAGCACGAGTTGAGACACTCCATCGATCTCCGTTAACGGAGCGATGAGCTCCACCGTTACGGGATGCATTTGGTGCGATGCGTCTTCAACTTCGGCCGTGATAGCCGATACGTTTTCTTCGGAACCTAATTGAACATTTCGCGCGAATACCAATAGACGGAGACGATGGTCACTGCTTAGTTCGCTGGACGTGAAAACGGAAAACGGATCGCGAACAAACAGCGTCGACTCCAAAGCGAGAGCCCGCAACGAATTTGGATCAGTTAAGAGTATCGGTGATTGTGGCGCCGGCGAAGGTGTCGGAGCCGGTGTTGCGTCAGGCGTCGGAGTGGGTGTTGCCGATGGTGTCGGTGTGGGAGTTGCCGTTGGCGTCGGTGTTGCGGTCGACGGAGCTTGTCTTTGATTCACCACAAATGTTTGCTCGGCCGCGATGATCAGTCCTTCCTGCGTCAAATCGCTGCCGGAGATTGCAGGGCAGCCATTCGTTGGCACTGAGTAAGTGACGGTACCGTTTCCCGAACCGCTTCCGCCTGAAATGATATTTATCCAGTTCACTCGACTGCTGGCGTGCCAACTACAACTGTCCGGCGCAGTCACTTCAATAGTTCCCGTAGCGCCTTCGCAGGGAAGCACGGCACTGAGTGGGCTGATCAAAAAGCGGCAAGCGCTTGATGAGATGTTGGGAACGCGCGCGGCATTCACTGTTAGGCCGGCGGGATATGCGTAAAACGAACTATTGCTTGCGATGGCAATGTCAGGCACTGATACGGATGTTTCTTGATCGTAAGTCTTGAGCAGCGCGCCGTCAGACAAACTCCAAAAACGAATTGTGCCGTTGGCGTATGGCGACACTTGAGGTTGTTCTCGGTTTGATTCGTAACCTGACGACACTAAAGCTTGTCCGTCGGGAGTGAAGGCAAGCGCGAGAACTCGACCTGTGCGGGTAAGCCGGCGCGTTAGCGCTCCAATCGAAACTTGATAGAACTCAATCGTGTCGTCTTCAGAAAATTCACCACCTGGTGCGCCTGCGGTCGCAAGTGTCTGGCCGTCGGGCGAAAACGCAATTGCCTTTGCTGGTCCATCGATGTGATACACCAGCGTGCCATCAGCGACGCGCCACAGATCCAAGCCTTTCTGGCCAACCGCAGCAACAAATTGTCCGTCCCGGGAAAAGCGAACGGCGCTATAACCGCCCGCACTCATCGAACGAACCTTAGTGCCATCGGCGACGTTCCAGAGATTAACAACGCCCAGCCGGTAACCCGATGAGAACGTCGTGGCGACCAGGCCGCCATCGGGAGAAAAATCCAGCGCGCTGGGATCGTGAAATGCGTTTGCTCCGCCGCCAGAAGTAATCTTCCGAATCAAACTTCCATCAGCGCTGCTATACAGCCGGGTGGTGCAGCCGGTGATCGCTGCGACAATTTGACCGTTTGGTGAATACGCGACGCGGTTGATCGTCCCGCAACCGTTTTCGTCGATGAAGATGGTGAACAGCAATGCGCCATCGCTCGCGCGCCAGAGATTTCCGGCGGCCTTGCCGTTGTACTCGAGATGTCCGGAGAAGACCGTTTGGCCGTCTGGTGAAACTGCGATCGAGGTGCCGCCCGCATTCGTTGTTTTCGACCAGATATTATCGGGTATTCCCTGCGCACGAATAACCTGCGTTGATAACAGTATTGCCGTTGCTAACAGGAAAATTGTTCTGAGTGAGACTACGAGCGGGGTAGGGCACCGGCCGGGTTGACTTCCCATGATCGTCTCCAAATGCAGAGTTTGTTTACGCTGGGGCTCCGTGAAGTGTTTTTGCCGAAAAGTTCTCCGTTCAATATGGCTTACTCGTTAAGTTTTTCTAACGATTCTTGGAAGCGATTTGCACGCTCGAATGGTATGCAACGCCAACGCAAACAAACAGTTTGCGTTACGAAAAACTGGATCAAGATACCACTTGAGATTTGGGGTTTTTCGCTTTCCGACTGCCATCGCCTATAATCTCGAATGCAAACGGGGGCGACAGGCTTCGACAGGGGTTTGGGCGACCGACGGATGCCATGCCGGGCTACCTTACGCAGCTCGTTAAAAAGCGTAGGGAAACAACAATTGCCAACTCTAACGAGTTTGCACTGGCTGCCTAATTAGCCGCCAGCGTCTCGCCGCAAGTTGCTTATGCGCGCGGAGGGAGATGTCACTCAGATAAGCTGGCGCGAACTTTCGGTCCGTGGGTTCGCGCAAGATAAAGTCGGACTAGCTTGCGCCGCGGTCTTGTTACTTCACTTACTCGGCGCCGGCGAACAACTGATCGCACGACGGTCAGGAAAGAGAAGTGACTAAGCATGTAGAGTCTTTCGGGGTCTTCTCTTGGATCCGAGTTCAATTCTCGGCGCCTCCACCATTTCCTTTCTTTTCTGCGCAAAACTCAAACTCTTAACCAGCCGCGGAAGCCCCTCGCGGCGTAGTAAGATTCGGCGCCATTGTGATACGTGAAAACCCGGTCGAAGCGGCGATCACAAAAGATCGCGCCGCCGAGTTTTCTGATCTCAGCAGGTGTTTTCACCCAGCTCGACGTTTTCAAATCGAATTCTCCTAGTTCCTGCAGTTGTCGATATTGTTCTTCTGTTAAGAGCTCAATACCAATCGTGCTTGCCATATCAACGGCGCTGTTTTTCGGCTTATGTTCTTTCCTTGAGTCCAGCGCTTCTCGGTCGTAACAAAGACTTCGGCGGTCCTTAGGACTTTCCGCTGAACAATCGAAAAAGATGTACTCGCCGGTTTTTTTGTCAAACCCGACAACGTCCGGCTCACCGCCGCTCTTTTCCATTTCACTAAGCGACGACAGTTTTTTAGCATCAGCCTCCAGCCTGGCCTGCACTTTGGCCCAACTAAGACCCTTGTGCCGGGTCATGTTTTCCTCAAAGCGATCCTTTAATTCTGTAAGGAACTCTTGACGGTCTCCCGCCGACAACTGTTTTTTGTCGCTATTGGTGTTCTTCTGCTTCATTTTTTCGAGCCCTTCTCGACAGCACGAACTTTTCTGTCAGTTTTCAAGAACAAATTGATGCGGGTGCGATTGATCAACTGAAACCATTTTTCTGTTCGCCGGTCTGAAATACCACGACACTAGAGTCAGGACAAGTAGCAGCAGCGAGGGAAAGATTTGACTCAGGCCATCGCGCCTTACGATATGTGAAATGGCCGCGCCCGACATCGCAAAGAAGAAGCCTGCATAAGCCCACTCCTTGAGTCGTGGAAATTTAGGAACAAGCACCGCGACAACTCCCAACATTTTCCAAATGCCCAGGATGGTTAGGAGATAAATTGGATAGCCCAGTCCCGCCATCAGATCCAATTCCGTTTTTGGCCTCATCAGCTGCACCAGCCCGGTTGAAAACATTCCTAGTGCGAGCCAGAGAGTGGAGATCCAATAAATGATTTTGTTTGTCTTCGTCATAATGGGTTACCTTAATCTGCTTTCGATGTCTTCCATACATGAAGCGATTTAGCTGCGCAAGTGTTTTGACAGCGTGGAGACGGGGTTAACTTGAGTTCGTCAAGCCGAAATCAAAAATCCGAAATCCCCAATTCTCTGCCGATTGGCATCTTCGACAGCGGTGTCGGTGGGCTCACAGTTTATCGGGCGCTACACGAACGACTTCCGAACGAACACTTCGTTTACCTGGGCGATACCGCGCGCGTGCCTTACGGCACCAAATCGCTTTCGACCGTTGAGCGATACGCGATTGAGAACTCGAAGTTTCTTGAGGCGCACGGAATTAAGCTGTTAGTTGTAGCGTGCAACACCGCGTCAGCGTTGGCGTTGCCGGCCATTCGGGCTGCGGTTAGTGTTAATGTGGTAGGCGTCATTGGACCAGGCGCGCGAGCGGCGGCGAAAATTGCGGCACGCAGGAAGGTGGCGGTGGTTGCTACCGAAGCGACGGTCCAGAGTGGCGCGTATAGCGAGGCAATCGCGAAAGCAGATGCGACGATTTCAGTGATTGAACGTGCCTGTCCGTTATTCGTCCCGCTTGCGGAAGAAGGGTGGGCCACAAGCGATGTTGCGCGAACAGTTGCCGAACAGTATTTAAGTGATCTAAGAAAGGAAGACTTGGGCGCGTTGGTGCTGGGCTGCACTCACTACCCAATCTTGCGCGAGTTAATTGGCGCTGTAATTGGTGCGGACGTTCCGCTGATTGATTCTGGAGAAGCGGCTGCGGTGGAAGTACAAGCGCTGCTTGAAATAAATCAACAGTCGGCAGAGCGCACCACACGCGAACTACGCGAACGACAGTTGTGCGATGATCTTGATCATTTCTACGTCACCGATGCGGCGGAACGTTTTGCCAGAGTTGCGGAAAGATTCTTAGGAACTGCGCCGGCTGTATTGGAAGCAGTTGAAGTTTGGGGACACGATGAGCTCAGAACGCAGTGACGGCCGCGCTCTCGACGAGTTGCGACCGGTAAAAATTAAGGCTGGTTATCTGCCATACGCGGAAGGCTCGGTTCTTATCGAAATGGGCAAGACGCGCGTGGTTTGCTCGGCATCGGTTGAAGATCGCGTGCCACCATTTCTGCGAAATACGGGGCAGGGCTGGATCACGGCCGAGTATTCAATGTTGCCACGCGCGACCCAGACACGTACGGCTCGCGAGAACCGGCGAGGCGGCGCGTCTGGTCGCACGCATGAAATTCAACGCTTGATTGGTCGTAGTCTTCGTGCCGCCGCTGATATGAAGTTGCTGGGCGAGCGAACGATTACGCTCGACTGCGACGTCATACAAGCTGACGGTGGCACACGCACCGCGGCGATCACGGGTGCTTACGTCGCTTTCGCGCTCGCTGCTGATGGCCTACTCAAGAGCGGCAAGATTCAGCGCAGCGTGGTTACGAACCAGGTGGCGGCGATCAGCGTCGGCATTGTCGGCAGCCATCCGATGCTCGACTTGAAATACGACGAGGATTCTCAAGCCGAAGTTGATATGAACGTGGTGTGCACCGGCGACGGAAGGTTTATCGAGCTGCAGGGCACAGCCGAACGTGAACCGTTTGCGCGTGACCAGATGGACAGTCTCGTGGAGTTGGCTGGAAAGGGGATTCAGTTATTGCTGGCGATTCAAAGGGACGTAATTAGCGGGGCGACCGGCGGCTGAGTTTAAGACAACGGGACGCCAAGCCTGACGCATCGAAAGTGCGTTAAATGAGAACTGCCACTGCTTTAGACACAAACCACTGCGGGCGTTTAAAATCCCAACGAATCACGAAGGAAGTGGGTTATTAAAATGAGAACGTTAATTGTTGCTCTTGTTTTATTCCTGGTTGGCGGGAGTTGTTTCCTGGCGACGGCCCAGGAAACTTACACCAATGAGCAGGCGGGGTACACACTTGAGCTTCCGTCTTCCGTTTGGAAAGAGATTACTGAAGCCGACGCCTTGCACGACCATGCGGAGTTCGTCAATGGCGATCGCCTGGAAGGTTACCTGCAAATTCGCAAGGAGATCGTGGACGCGGGCACGACCCCGTCCGACCTTGCTCGTCGCGACCTGGATCAGAAGCTCAGATTTCTGCCGGGGTTCGTTGAAGGAAAAGAAGAAAAGTTTGCCGGACATCTCAACGGTGTGACTGTTTCCTACGAGTTCGTCAAGAACGCAAAGCCGATGGTCGGACGCATTTATTATGTCCAGGCTGACAACCGCACCATTTATGCGCTTCGCTTCAGTGGATTGCGCGACAAGCTCTCACGCATTCGCAATCAAACCGACTTCATCGCTCGGAGCTTCAAATTGAAGTAGCGATCTTTCAACTAAACAGCAAACTGGCCGTCAGCATACAAAAAACGTTGGCGGCCAAACTTTGAGATACAATCGCTGACAATGAAACTGATCCTTGCCCCGGGCCTGACGATCAAAAAATCCCCGATTGTTGGTAAAGGCTGTTTCTCGACTGCACATTTCAAGCGCAGGCACAAGATTGCCGAGTACAGCGGCGAACGCATAACTACTGCCGAAGCCAAGCGCCGCGCGGGCCGCGTCAAGCTACGGATTTGTGGAATCAATGAGCGCTGGAGTTTGGACGGCAGCCGCGGTGGAAACGGCACTCATTACATCAATCATTCCTGCGAGCCGAACGCCTACATGAAGGTTGCTTACGACCACATTCTCTTCATTGCCTTGCGAGATATTTCGCCCGGCGAGGAAATCACAATCGACTACGAAGATACCTTGCACTCCGACAAGAAGCGCTGCATTTGTGGAGCGCCCTCCTGCCGCGGCACCATTAATAAAGTAAGCTAGTGGTTTGCTGGAGTTTCGCGCGCTCGCCAAGAGTTGAACGCAGGATGCGGCGGAATGTTGGAATGTCGTTAGGATCGAAGGCTCTCTTAGGAAGTAGTCCAATCTCAAAACGATTCCGATAAATCAGAAAGAAGCGAGACTTTTCTACGACCTGCCTTACGTCATTCCACGCTGTGTGCGTAAAGCTCTCTCCGAACGTGACGTTGTAGCCGTCCCCACTTGCCGGGAAAACATAATGGAGTTGACGCTGGCTTTGAGTCAGTCCCGACACATATTTCCCGCTGCTGGCGCGCAAGCGCAATACTTGACCGGTTAACGCAACCAGCGGGACGCCCACAAAAAGAGGAAAGGTTTGCAAGAGAATTTCTCGCTCGCCAATCAGGACGAAGAAGTAGCAGTCGCCGATGGCAAGCAGCAGAATTAGGCAGGCGCCTATTCTCAATCGCCATTTTGCAACTTCCAGGTATGCGCGAAATAAATCACCACGATCTATTTTGAAATCGGCGGTAATAGAGCCGGCGTCGTTTGTGTTCATGAGATTCAGAGTCTTGGGAGAGTGAAGCTGAATTTTGACCCTCGTCCTTCTTCGCTTTCCAGTGCAACGCTGCCGCCGTGTTTCTCAACGACTTCTCTCACAAACGATAAACCAAGGCCGGTGGACTCCTCGTCCTTTTCCTGTCCTTCACGAACGACGCGATAGAATTTTTCCCAGACTTTTTCTTTTTGTTCGGACGGAATTCCGTAGCCACGGTCCTCAACGCAGATTCTGATCGCCTCGGCCTCGAGCGAAGTTGAGACTGTGACTGTCGTGCGTTCCGGACTGTAGCGGATTGCATTGCTGACCAGATTCTTAACGGCTTGCGTGATCATGCCTTTGTCAGCAGCAACTGGCGGAAGTCGTTGGGCGGGCACTTCCACTAACCGAATGCGTCGCTTCCGGGCAGCCTTTTGCATGCCTGCCAGAGTTTCGGTGACCACGACGTCTAATCTCAGCGGAATCTTGAATACCTCTTGACGATCTTTACGCTGTAGTTTGGTGACCGCCAGGAACGTATCGATCATGCGTGATAGGCGCTGCGACTCATTGGCGATGATGGTGACAAACTCACGCGTTTGTTCTGATAGTTGATCATCGCTGGTCAGTAGTTCAGCAAAACCGTTGATGCTGGTGATCGGCGTACGCAGTTCGTGCGACATGAGGGAAAGCATGTCACTCCGCAGCTGTTCATACTCCTTCAATTGGGTCAGGTCTCTTACTACCAGGGCGAGGCAAAGCGGTTGTGGCGGCCCTTGCGCTTGGCGTCCAGGCAAGCTCCAAACACCGGCGGAGTTGTCCTGGACCAGAACAATGCGCAGCGAGTAAGTTGCATTGCGATCACTGAAATTGAGTTCACGTTCGTAAGCTTCGCCAGTTTGCAAAACTCTGCGCAGGGCGATGGCGGGTTCATCGAAAACGTCGGTGCGGAACCGATCCAGCAATTCGAAGAACGTCATGTTATCGGTTTGTCCCTGTTCAAGGCCGGCCATTTCTGCGAGCGAAGCGTTCGCGTAGGCAATTCTGCCGTCGAGATAACCAAGCGCCACACCATCGTTCAACTGTGACATCGCATTGATGCCAATGCCTTGTTCGACCAGGGCACCGTTCAGCACAGATAACGATTCCATTCGCTGTTCCGATTCGCGGGCCGAGAAGAATGCGAGCACCGACCGTTTGACGTTTGCCTTGTGCGTTTCCTCGCGCTGGAGGTTGCGCGCCATTTGTCCACCGACGGCGGTCAGAAGCGCGCGATCGTCGTCATCAAACTTTCTCGCGATGCGAAGCAGCAGGGCACCAACAGTGCGGTCCTCGTGACGCAGAGGCAGGGCAATGTTTGCGGCTAAGTTTTCCTCTTCAATTTTTTCGAGAATGATGTCGCCGGCACGCATAGCGCGTTCACACAAACTTACGCCGTCGCGCCAGGCGGAGTTACGACTGGTGTCCAGCGAGCCCGCCGTGGCTGTGCGAAGCCGAGCCGAAACGATCAACTTGCCACCGGACTCTCGACGAAAAACAATCGCTTCACTAGGCGACAGAACCGTATCCAGCAATTGCAGCCCGTTCATCAAGCTGTGCTCGGCATCGTCGGACTTACGTGACTCGAATTTAGACGAAGCTGCGATCAGTTTTCCGGTGAGCTCAATGTCGCGCTCACGAAGGCGCTTCACCTGCATGGTTACAGCTGAAACTGAGGCGGCCAGAACAACTGGCACAAACAGAATATCGATTGCGAAGTACCACGAGGTGAACAGACTCAACGCGGCCAGACCAAGGAAGCCGCCCCCCAGGTAGATCAGCGCGCGCCGTCCGCCGAAACGTCCGACGTCGATCGCCACCGCGAAAGAAACAGCAAGGATAATCGCCGCGGCAAGTTGCAAGCTTGGCGTGACTAAGGTTCCGTGGCCCGGTGAAAGGAAGGCACTCTCGATTGACGTCAGCAACCCGCCCGTCCACAGGGCAAGGCTCAAGATGCCGGCCGCCGAGGCGATCAAACAATAGGTCAAGACAGATTTTAGGTATGAAGCGGGAGTCAAGTTCTAAGTGGAGATTTGAAACCTGAGGAAATTGCTGCTGATGGCTTCTGCGGGGATTGCAAAAGCGGAGGAGATTATAGCCTTACAACAACGTTAAAATCTAGCGGAAGCCGCCCTATTTGGCGAATTCTTGTGAAAAATCAGGTGTCGAGCTTTGCTAAGGCTTGAAGCAGGTCAGATTCTTCAGCAACCGCCACGGTTCTTAGATCGAGCAAAACAGCATCATCTGCAATCCGGCTGATAATCGGCGGTGATGAGGTTCGGAGCCTGGCTTCGATTTCCGAGGAACTGAGCGTAGGGTGCTTGAGGGCTATAAGTGTTGTCGGAGGATTCAGAGTTGGCCCCGAACCGCCGCCGACTGCCGATTGGCCGGGCAGCAAAGTCGCTGTGATACCGGGCGCTGTGGCTGTTAGTTGTGCCATCAGGTTTTGCGCCCTGGCTTCAATAACGTTCGGCTGCGTGCCTAACATTTTTAGCGCTGGTATTTCATCAAATGCACGACGGCGATGTGCTTCCAGTGTCGCCTCGAGGGCAGCTAGAAAAAGTTTGTCGACTCGAAGCGCCCGATAGAGTGAATGCTGACGCAGCCGATCAATGATTTCTTGACGTCCAACAATTAGCCCTGCTTGAGTAGCGCCTAACAATTTGTCTCCACTAAAGGAAACTACATCGGCGCCAGCCGCTACGGATTCGCTAATTATTGGCTCGTCTTTAAGACCGAATCGAGAAAGATCTGATAGCACACCCGAGCCGGCGTCCTCATACATTACCAGGTCATGTTCATGAGCGAGAGAAACGAGATCTTTCAAAGTAGGTGTGTGGGTGAATCCTACTATTCGGTAATTAGAAGGATGAACGCGCATGACCAGGCGCGTATTTTTTGTAAGTGCCTGCGCGTAGTCATTCAAGTGCGTACGATTGGTTGTGCCGACTTCAACCATCTGAGTGCCGGAGTTTGCCATTACATCCGGCACCCGAAAGTCACCGCCAATTTCAACCAGTTCGCCGCGCGAGACGACAGTCTCTCCTTGACTGGCGAGCGCTGTCAGAATCAAAAGGGACGCCGCCGCGCAATTGTTTACGACGAGCGCTGCTTCCGCTCCGGTCAGTTGAATTAGAAGTTGCTCGACTCGCCCGCCACGTTTCCCGCGTTCACCGCGTGAGGCGTCGTACTCAACAGTGCAATAACCAGCCGCCGTTTGAATTGCTGCGCGGGCAGCATCCGACAGAGGAGCTCGACCTAAGTTTGTGTGCAGAATAACGCCGGTCGCGTTAATCACGTTGCGGATCGCCGAACGGGATTCGTTTTCACAAATCGACTGAATTCGTAGAATTGCTTCCGCAAAAAGTTCAGTACTCGATTGCTCTTCCGGGCCGCTAGATCTGAGTCTCGCCCGCATCTTGTCAGCGACATCACGGACGATTGCTGTAAGTTGCGGCAAGCCTATGGCTAGCTTCAGCGGAGCAATTTCATCCGCGCGCAGCAGGTGATCTACTGACGGAATCGCGCGTAGGTTTGCTTCTTGAGAGGGCGATTGGTTTGGCATTTGATTTCAGTTGGGTATTCAAGTCGTAGAATAGCCGTCACCTTACGAATCGAGCAATCGCACGCGACTAAACCGATAGAATGGCCTGCTTTTTTACAATATTGTTGACACGTGCCTTTTGAAAACCCTAGACTCACTTTAGTTGCGTCCCACCGCCCGAGTGACGCCTCTCGTCACCGTTCCCGCCTTGCAAGGAGAATTCAGTCAGTGAAGAAGTCCAGCGAAAACAGTTTAGTGCGTGCACAAAAAAGGGCTAGGGCCAGGACCAAGTCGTCCAATTTCACAATCGAAATCACGATTGACGATCAATTAAGCCGCCTCGAAGAAAACATTCGCCGGCTGAAGGTCGAGTTCGATATGTTTTTCAATGGGGCGTCAAAAAAACCACCCTACGATACAAAGGCTCACGTCGATACGATCATTAAGCGAATTGGTGATGACCGCACCCTGACGTTCGCTCAACGCTATCGCTACAATACTTTGGGCTCACGGTATAACTCCTTTCGCGATCTTTGGCGTCGCACGATGAAGGGTCGTGAAGAAGGTCGCGACGCCGTCGCGACGGCCAGAGTTACTGCCAAAGAACAAGCGGTGGCCGGATTCAAAAAAACCGATTTTGTTTGTGAGGATCCACATCGCGATGTTGAGCTAATTAGAAGTATTTACGGCGCTCTGGTGGAAGCGAAGAAGATGTGTGGCGAGCCTATTGAAGATTTTGCCTTTCCACGTTTTCACCGGCTAATTGCTTCGCAGGCAGACGGCCTAAAAGAACGACTTGGTTGTGATCGCGTTTCCTTTTGCATTGACGTTGAGGGAGGACACGTCAGCTTTAAAGCACGAGGCGAGAAGTCCTGATCGGAGCAAGATTCGCTAAATGAAAAAAGTAACCCCGACAGTTTCCTGTCGGGGTTACTTTTTCTTTTTTGCGCTACCGGACCGTAAGACCGGAAGCGGTCAGTGGCGTGCTTGTGCAAGCCGGGGAGCCTAGACTTTCATTACGTTCTCTGCTTGCGGGCCTTTCGGTCCCTGCGTCACCTCGAACTCAACTTCCTGGCCCTCTTCAAGAGTCTTGAAGCCGTCGCCCTGGATGGCGCTGTAGTGAACGAAAATGTCCGAAGAGCCTGGCTGTTCAATGAAACCGTAACCCTTCGAATTGTTAAACCACTTGACCTTACCGGATATTCTAGACATAACAACGAATCCTCCTACGATTCGGTAAAACGGGGGCGAGAGCTTGCGGAGCTTTCGCGCGACCTGGGTTAAAGCTTGTGGGCCCGACGCGCTTTTGAGTGGGCGCAAAACGGAAACACAATCAAGAAAAAATGCATGGCGAAATGCGCTTGTCGGCGCGTTTCAACATGCACTGTTCACGGGGGAAAACTGCTGAAGACATCTACGTAAAGCTTAGAAAGCGAAAAACTTAGGACCAATTTCGAGGTTCTTACTCTGAACGAGCGCGAATACTAAGCGATAGGAAATTCCACTGTCAAGAAAAAAAGCCTATTTGGCTGAGCTGGTTAACAGATACGGCAGTGGATTTACCGGCTCGTCATTTATGCGAATTTCGTAGTGAAGATGTGGCCCGGTTGATCTCCCTGTCGAACCAACCCGTCCAATAAACTGAGCTCTTTCTACGGTTTGTCCCTGTGTAACATCGATATGCGAAAGGTGTCCATAGCGGGTAGTCAGGCCGCCGCCATGATCGATCACCACCAATTGACCATAACCATTCTGCCAGCCTGCAAACGAGACCGTTCCCCGGGCTCCCGCGATTACCGGGTCACCCGTTGAGGCGTCGATATCCTGGCCGGAATGAAACTCAAATGAGCTGCCGCCAAACGGATTGCGACGGCCGCCAAAACCACTTTCAAGCTTTCCGATGATCGGCCAAACTGAAGGCGTGTAACCGCGCTCGCGCAACACATTTTCGTAAGCCTTGATGTTCCGTTCCAACTGCGCCATCTTGCTTTCGAGTTTAGCCAAACTGTTGGCATCAACCGGTATGGCTGGACCACCTGTTCCCGGATATGCGGGTTCCTCGCTGATCACGCCAGATTTTTCGGCGAGTTTGCGCGAAGTATCTTCAACTGCTTCAACCCGAGTGTTGAGCGCACTGAGTTCCCGTCGCTGCTTTTCGTTTTCCGCCTTCAGCCGTTGGTTTTCGAACTCAATGCGGATGTGAGCAGCCTGCTGGGTCAATCCATAAAAACCATAGATCGAACCGCAAAACAGAATCGCAGTTGCCAAACCGAGTAGTTTGAGGGACCTCTTCGCTACACAAAATCGGCGAATGCTGGAAGTGGGGTTATGGGCAATTATGAACGCATAAAAACGGTCATCTCGAGCCATCTGTTGTCTCTCCTGTTGCTCAGCAAAGAAGGGGGCTGCTGAAGCAACCGAAAGCACAGCCTCCAAAAGGCGACGTGTGCAAATCCTATCGTTTTACGAGGTTTATTGACCTGCTTGAAGATTGCAGCGGATGTGTGAATCCCCGATTCTCGGGATGAAAACCCACCCGGCCGGCGCTGCAAAAGAAAGCGCACCCTATCATACGAGGTAGGTCATTGCAACCGGAGGAGAACTAGCAACTCAATAAATATCTGGAGTGTTCTTGCGGCTTAATCGTTGTCGAATTATTGAAATGATGACCAATGCCAGAACAGCAAAGAATATTACGACGATCAGAACCTTGATGGCGGAAAGCAGGAAGCCGCCGAGGCTGACGATCGTGGTCAGGAGAGTTATGACGAGGAGTATCAGCGCTGCAATTCCGCCCAGTGCTTTCAGTATTAATGCCATTGGCTAACCTCTTACCCTAAGAACTTCGCTTGAAGGGAATGCTCTCGATTTCTTTGCGACCAAACTGCGTGGTTTCGCCCGAGCGGAAGCGGGGCGACTCGATAGCCGAACTCACCACCACTGACGGCGGTGGCCGGCGTGACTCGAAGCGAACTATTCGACTGCCGGAACGACGTCGTCGCAGATAATCCAGCAGCATATACAAACCAAGCGCCACGAGTGCCACCGGCAACAATTGCCTCACAGGCATTTGTACTCCCAAAAGCGTGTGCAGCAGGAACATCGTGCCAATTATTATCAACGTAACGCCCCAGGCCATCGGGTTGCCATACAGTCGTCGCGCAATCACATCTTCTTCTGTGTCAGGAGTCAGCCCGGCTCGTATTAACTGAGCAGTGCGGCAGGCATCGACCGCAGCGAAGAGCCACGTGCCCAGCACGCCCAAAATGAAAAACTGCAGGCCTTGAGTCAGCACAGCCATCTGAAAGAAGCTTGCAAAAATTGCGAAGTGAACGATCGCTTTAGCAGTCTGCCCGTTGTAGGCCGCACCCAAACCCGGCACAAACGAGAGCAGGGTTGCTATGAACGGCGAACTACTCCGATAGGGAATGTTAGAACCGTTGGACTGTCGATCCTGACGCAGCAATTCGACGCCGGCAACGATGCAATCCTGACAGAACGGGAACCCGCGAATCCGGTGGTCACACGCAGAACAGAGCTGTCGCGCACACTGATTACATTGAACGACCCCGGGGTTCTTTGGATGGTAAGCGCAGTAGAGCATCAGTATTCGTTAGACAAACTCGTTACGGTTTGTTCGATCGTGATTTGTTGGCGCCTTCGTTCTGCTTCGGTTGAGCTTTCGGCTGCGAACTGCTCTGGTTTTGTTCGGGCGCGGGTGGCACGTTTTGTTGTTGTTCGCCCCCGACCAGGTCTTTCAAGCTCTTGGTCTGCGCGGCGAGATTCACGCCGGCACTGTAAACACCACTGATTGAACCATCGGCAGAAACTGTGTTCGTCAGCACGAGCATTGCACCCAAAAGCATCGTAGCGACAGTGGCGAGCTGCGGAGAAATAATCGGATCGAGCAACCCACGCAGCCGCGCCGCTAGTCTCTCTCCAAAAGACGCGCGAATCTCATGCGCCATCTCTGACTCCGAAGTCGCTAATAGAATCCTTGCATTCAACCCAGCAGGTACTGGTTTTTCCTCGCCGATGTAGAGGTAGCAGGTGCCAATAGCGCGAACCACTTCACCAGGCAATTCAGTGCAACGCTCGCACAAAACCGCGTGGCGTTCCCAACGGTGGTAAAGAGGCGCCGGCAGGAATCCGTCCAGGTAATCAGTCAAACACTCCTCGAAGTCTTCGCAGGTCATCGCCGTTTCCGGCATTGTGCTCAAAAGGATTCGTGCTTCCAATTCTTTCGGAGCTTGCAGCACACGCGCAGATTCACAAGCCTGCACCGTGTTTTTTACTTCGCTGAGAATCTCATGGCACACCGGGCAGCGAAGGGCGTGCTCGGCGAACATCTTGTGCGCTTCAGGCTCAAGTGCGCCGTCCAGATAATCACTCAGTCGATCTTCAAAGTCGTTACAAAGCATCAAACTCTCTCTTCCCGCCCCCAATGTTTCGTCACCGTCTCCCAATCAAACTTCGCTTACTGCCAGCACCTTCATCCGCTTTAAGATTTTTGCCAACTCAATGCGTCCACGATTGATTCGCGATTTCACCGTGCCCTCCGGTATTTGCAATAAGTCGACAATCTCCTGGTAACTCAATTCCTCGATGTCGCGAAGAATTACGCAGGTACGCAAATCCGGCGACAGTTTGTCGATGCCCGCTTGCACCTGAGCGCCGAGTTCCCGACGTTCCATCTCCTGCTGCACGGAACGCGAACTGGTGTGCAGGTGATAAGTATGATCTGCAAGGTCGTCGGCTTGATTATCGTGCGGCGTGCGCTGACGTTTCCTGTAATCGTCGATAATCAGGTTGCGCGCCAAACGCATCAGCCAGTTTTGCAAGTCACCCTGCTTGGCGTCGTATTGCTCCAAAGAACGATAAATCCTGATGAAGACTTCCTGGGTCAGATCCTCCGCGGCGTCGGCGCGCGACGTGAAGCGATAGGCCAGGTTGTAGATTCTTCGCGAATAGTTGTGAACAATCTCTTCCCAGGCCGCGCCGTCACCTGCGCGACACTTGCGAACCAATTCGGCTCCTTCGTTGGCAGCCAAAACTCTCGCAGCCCCCACCTGTTGCTCTCCGTCTCTGAGTTCGCCAGTGCAACCGCGACCAGCGTGGACTTCCCCGTGTCAGACGGAATTACGTTTCGCTTAAAAGGAAAGTTCCGACCCGTTTGGCGTAGCCAAGCCCTCGCTAAAGGGCCAGTCAAAGCCTTCTTGCTCGGAGTTATGAACTATAGTAGCCTTCGCCCGGCCCAATATCTTGTGGTTTGGATTCGAAACGAGTCAAGACCTTTGCTAATCCCTTGAAGTCTAACACCCGAAAATACGTCGAATTTGGTGCACTTTGTCTGCTGGCGGCCGTCATTCTATGGTGGTTTGGACGAAAGCTCGACTGGCTGGAAGTACGCCACGCAGTTAGCCGTGCGAATCCTTATCTTCTGGCGCTGGGGGTTCTGGCGATCAGCCTCGCCTATGTCTTTCGCGCCGCCCGTTGGGGTGCCTTGCTTGCTCCTCTTTGCCATGCAAGCTTGCGGAATCTGTGGGTTGCCACGACGGTTGGCTTTGGTGCGGTATTTCTGTTTGGCAGAGCTGGTGAAGTGGTGCGGCCCGTAGTGCTGCCGATGCGTGACCCCAAGGTTCGTCCCAGCGCCTCGTTTGTGACAATCATGATTGAGCGAATCTACGACAGTATTGCCGTCGTCCTTTTGTTCGCCATCAATCTGCTCTGGTTTCGTCCTCCCGCGACGGCTTCCGTCGAATTTGGTCGGGTTCGTTTGGCGGGAATTATTCTGCTTCTCATCGCCCTGGCAGGCGTCTTTGGTCTTACGCAGTTTCGGAAAAAATCACGGGGCGCCATCGGTTGGGTGCGAAAGACTCTTGAAGGCAAGCGCTTCGTTCCCGCCCGCGTGTCTCACGCCATCTTGGGTATTCTCGAACAACTCGCGATGGCATTGCGAGTACTGGTGGATGCGCGTGAGCTGGCGGTGACGGTGGGCTGGTCTGCGATGGTCTGGATCACTATTGCCATCGCAAACATGCTTGTGTTTCGCGCTTTTGGGCTGCCGTTTGGAATTACGCAGACTGTTTTCGTTTTAGGTTGGTCGCTGGTTGGTTCGTTAGTTCCGACCCCGGGTGGCGCCGCAGGCGCGTTTCATGCGGCAACAGCAGCTGGCCTGATATTGCTTGGCGTTCCCCGTGACACGGCCGCGGCGATAGCCATTGTGTTGCACGTAGTCGATTTTGGGCCGGCATTAATCTTTGGTTTGTACTACGTCATCCGCGGTGACATTAATCTCTCGCGCCTGCGCGCGCGTACTTCTTCAGAAGAGGTCGAACATGCGGTTGAGGATGAACCGATAATATCTGACGAGCTTTTACTGGAGAACAACCTGGAAACTGCCGCGGTCCCAGAGTGAGCCGTTCGGCGAATCGCGAGCGCAAATCCTTGTGAGGTTCAAATGCGATGAAGTGTCCATTCTGCGGTTATCTTGAAGACAAAGTAGTTGACTCGCGCGAGTCGCGTGAGGGTGAGGCGATTCGCCGCCGCCGCGAGTGTTTGAAGTGTGAGCGCCGCTTCACGTCGTATGAACGGATCGACGAGATCCCCTACATGGTCGTGAAAAAAGACGGACGGCGTGAACCGTTTGATCGCAACAAAGTGATGGCCGGACTTCTGCGAGCTTGTGAGAAACGACCAGTGCCTTCGGCCAAGCTGGAATTGACCGTTAACGCTATCGAAAAGTATGTGCAGGAGTCGTCGGAACGTGAGCGACCAACCAGCAAGATTGGCGAGATGATCATGCGCCGGCTGAAGGAACTCGACAAAGTCGCCTACGTTCGTTTTGCGTCAGTCTATCTTGAGTTTGAAGACGTTTCGGAGTTCATGACGGAACTAAAACACCTGGTGCGCACGCGGGCTAATCAAGCAGCCCGAAAAAATTGAATCGATTAGCTTGTAATGCTGAAACCTGCGCGTACAACTGGGCTCGAGCGTCTGGAGTTACTCCGGTTGCGCGATCGCGTCGGTCGTCTCTTTGCTTCACTCCAAGAAGCGACGATCGTGGACGATCCGCTGGCCTCAGAAACATGGGTGCCCCCGGTGGATCTTTGCGAAACGGCGGACGCGATCGTGGTGCGGGTTGAATTGCCCGGACTGGCTGCAGAACAAATCAAGGTCGGCGCAACGAATACACAACTGCGCATTTGGGGAGAAAAAAAGCGGCGGGCGACGCGTAACAAGATTGTGTCCCATCTTTGTTCTGAGCGCAGTTTTGGAAAGTTTTGCCGGCTGGTGCCTTTGCGCTGGACGGTGAGTGTTCAAGACGCCGTCGCGGAAGTAGCAAACGGAATGTTGACGATCCGGCTGCCGAAGATCGAGGACCGCCGAGGCGTTGAATTCAAGATCAAAGTAAATGAAGGAAGCAGTACTGGTAGCACCGACTAGAGATCAATTATGGCAACAACCAAAGACAACGAAATACCTGAAGGGATCGAAGTGGCTGAGACAAATCAGGACCTGCAGATTCCCAGCGATTTGCCGGTGCTGCCGTTACGCGACATCGTAATTTATCCCTTCATGATCGTGCCGCTGTTCGTGTCGCGTGAGAAGTCCATTCGCGCAGTTGACGAAGCGCTCGGCGAAAATCGGATGATCCTGCTTGCGTCACAGATAGATCTCGACAAGGAAGAACCAACTGCAGAAGACCTGTACAAGGTGGGAACCGCGGCCGTGATCATGCGCATGTTGAAGTTGCCTGACGGCCGCATCCGCATTCTCGTCCAGGGATTGGCACGTGCGGAGATCGAATCGGTTGACACCAGCGGGCAGTACATCCGCTCGCGTGTGCGCGTGATGGATGAAATTCTGCCACCGGAACGCTCCCTGGAAGTTGAAGCTTTGATTCGCAATGTGCGCGCCTCGATGGAAAAGGCGATCAACCTTGGAAAAAACATCTCGCCGGAAGTGATGGCCATCAT
Source organism: Pyrinomonadaceae bacterium (assembly GCA_035472495.1). GTDB lineage: Bacteria > Acidobacteriota > Blastocatellia > Pyrinomonadales > Pyrinomonadaceae > PSRF01. Next base: position 81,414 of record DATIPD010000022.1, read on the forward strand.
TGCCAACCTCGACGACGCCGGACGTCTGGCTGATCTTTCCGCGTCCAATTTGGAACTCAAGGTTGAAGATGCGCAGTCAGTTCTGGATATTGCTGACACTACAGCTCGTTTGCGCCGGGTGAACGAACTCCTCAACAAAGAAATCGAAGTACTGACCGTGCAGCAGGAAATCAACACGCAGGCACGTGCTGATATTGATCGCTCGCAAAGAGAGTTTTATCTCCGTCAGCAGATGAAGGCGATTCAGAGCGAGCTTGGTGAGGGCAACGAGTTGGCCGAAGAAGTCGCGGTGTTTCGCGAGAAAATCGAAAGCGCCAACATGCCGAAACCGGCCGAGGACGAAGCACTGCGGCAACTAAAAAAGCTGGAGCGCATGCATCCCGATGCCGCCGAAACCGCCACGCTGCGTAACTGGATGGAGATTATGACGGAGCTGCCATGGTCAAAAGCTTCAGTCGACAATCTCGATCTGCAGAAGGCCGAACGGATTCTTAACGAAGATCACTACGGGCTCGAGAAGGTGAAGGAGCGGATTATTGAAGCGCTCGCGGTGCGCAAGCTGAAAGAAAAACCGAAAGGGCCAATCCTTTGTCTGGTCGGCCCTCCGGGAGTTGGCAAAACTTCGCTGGGCCGTTCGATCGCACGCGCGTTGGATCGAAAGTTCATGAGACTGTCGCTGGGTGGCGTGCACGATGAAGCTGAAATTCGCGGCCATCGCCGTACTTACGTGGGCGCCATGCCCGGACGCGTCATTCAATCCATTCAACAGGCAGGAACAAACAATCCGCTCATCATGCTTGATGAGATCGACAAGGTCGGCGCCGATTTTCGCGGCGACCCATCATCGGCATTGTTGGAAGTGCTCGATCCGGAACAGAACAATAGTTTTCGTGACAACTACCTCGGCGTGACCTTCGACTTGTCTAACGTCATCTTCATGACAACGGCAAATGTGCTCGACACCATTCAACCTCCGTTGCGCGATCGCATGGAGGTTATTCGACTAGCGGGCTACACAGAGGAAGAAAAGCGGGAGATAGCCCAGCGACATTTGATCCCGAAACAGATGGAAGAGAATGGGATCACAGCGAAAGATCTTCATGTTTCGAAGACGGCGCTGGTTGCGGTAATTCAGCAGTACACTCAGGAGGCTGGCTTGCGTCAGTTGGAGCGCGAGATTGGACGAATCTGTCGCAAAGTTGCGCGCCGGATCGCCGAAGGCCACAAGGGTTCAGTAAGAGTTTCGCTGAAAAATGTTCATGAGTTTCTGGGTGCGCCGAAGATTATTCCCGAGGAAGTACTAAAGAAAGATCAGATTGGGGTGGCAACCGGACTGGCCTGGACGGCGGTCGGCGGCGATGTGCTGTTCATTGAGTCGCTGAAGATGAAAGGCAAGGGAAACCTGGTGTTGACGGGACAACTTGGCGAGGTCATGCGCGAGTCGGCCCAGGCGGCTTACTCTTACGCAAAATCGCGGGCCAGGGAATTGGATATCGACGAAGAAGACTTTAGTAACTATGACCTGCATATCCACATTCCAGAGGGTGCAATTCCCAAGGACGGACCATCGGCGGGAATTACGCTTGCCACCGCAATGGTGTCGGCACTTTCGAGCCGAGCAGTGCGCAAAGATGTCGCGATGACCGGCGAGATCACGTTGCGAGGAAACGTGCTTCCGGTTGGCGGAATCAAGGAAAAAGTTTTGGCGGCGCGACGCGCGCGCGTTTCCACAATTATCCTGCCGCAGCAGAATCGTCGCGACCTCGACGAGGTTCCCAAAGAGCCTTTCAAGGACATTCGCTTCGTGTTTGTTGACAACATGCGACAGGTATTTCGCGAGGCATTAAAGGATAGAGTTGTACCGCCGCTTAGCTCTGGTGGAAGGCCTCAAAGAATGCCGCAAGCAGCTGTTGCGCGCGACCGCTAAAGGGCTACCAAATCGGGCATTTGTTGTCGCAAATAGTACACGATTTTAGTGAGAAATTTGTGCAACCAGAGCGCCAATTTCCGAATCTTACAGTCGGTTTTTTGATACGAAGTTGTAGTTAGTAATTACCCAGTAATTGCCTGTTTGGTTTCCTGCAAACGGAGGCCAATTTTAACCCCTGACAGCGTTGTTCGTTCACTAGGCCTTAGCAGCCCGAAACGATTCGTGTGTTTTCAAAAAAATCGATCAAAGGGAGAAGTAAAAAAATGACGTTTATTAGAAAGTCCCCAGCTTTCGTCGCAACGCTGGCGCTCATTTCCGTACTGTCCATTCAGGCTTTTGCTAAATCAAACAACAGTAGTTTCCCGAATATCAAGATTAGTAACTTTGGCCAGATGGATGACAACTTCTTTCGCGGCGCTCGGCCAAGTCAGAAGGACCTTGCGGGCCTCGCAGCGCTCGGAATAAAGACGGTCATCGATTTGACCGATAATTCCCTGGAGAAGGAAAAACCTGCCGTGGAAGCTGCCGGAATGCACTATGTCAACATTCCGATCGTTGACAAGAAGGATCCCAGCGCTGCCCAAATAGCTGAGTTTCTGAAAATCACCAACGATCCCGCAACCGGAAAGTTTTACGTGCACTGCGCCGGCGGGCGACATCGCACGGGCGTGATGGCTGCGATGTACCGCTTCAACCACGATCACTGGAATTATGATCAGGTGTACGCGGAGATGAAGCAGTTTGACTTCTACACCAGCAACGGTCACGGCGGGCAGCTGGAATTTGTCCAGAACTACTGGCAGCAATTTCAGGCCAAGACCACGACTCCAGCCGCGGCGGCTAGTGCTGGTCGTCGATAAAATCGCGTTTGAAATAACCTAAGGGCCGCCCCACCAAGGCGGCCTTTTGTTGTGCCAAGTCTGTACTGATTCAGGCCTGAAAGTTCTTGAACTTGAGTGGTTGCTCTGGCGTTTAAGATAGCGCACAACCCAGCCGAAGGGTGGCCGCATCTGTAATCTTTGACCAGCGCAATCTAGTGGAAAAGTTCACCATTTTGCCCTTTAGTTTGAGCGTGACTTGTTTGACACTCCGGAAAACCGTGTGCTAACCTCCGGACTGACTGGGGCTTCACTTAAGGCTAATTGAGTTAGTGATTTAGTGTAAGAACGGTGGAGAGTCAGGACCTCGCAAACTTGATGTAGATGCCGCTAATGGACTCCCGCTAAGGCAGGGCTGTCGGCTTCGCGAAAAAGTAATCTTGAAGGGAACTAACGAATTGATGAGAACGAGCTACCCGACGTCGATAGTGCGATTCGCGCTGTTAGCGACGGTCGTACTGTGGGCGGCTAGCGCGTTTGGCCAGATCCCCACCGGCGGTTCGTCCGCCAGGGACATCCAGACTGACGTTGAGAAATCGGCGCCGCGAGTTGCGCAAATAATCAAGAAGGCAGAAGACTCGTTCCGCAAGGGCAAGTTGAATCTCGAAGCCGGAAAGCGCAGTGAAGCGCGCGATGATTTCGATCAAGCTGTTGACGAGATCCTGACTTCCGGTATCGATGTCAGATCCAGCCAGGACCTGCAAACTTATTATCTGGAATTGGTCGAAAGAATTTACCGCGAGGAAGTGCCGCTCGTTGGTCCCTCGAAGCAAGCTAATGTGATTGAGCTAGTCGCGCAGAATGGTCAAAGCGCACCCGTAGCTAGCCCGCCGCAAGTTGGATTTGTCGATCAGCGTTTTGAACCATCACCACTCGATGAACTCAGCAAGCTGGTACTGACCCCGGATGAAGTAGGAAACGTTACGCCAAATGATTTGGCGGCGCTGGAACAGGCGAGACAGAACGTAAACTTTGCCTTCACCAGCAATCCAATGATCCAGCAGTACATTAATTACTACCAGGGTCGCGGTCGTACGACCATGGAGACGGGTCTGCGTCGCTCTGGCCAGTACATGAAGATGGCGCGCCAGATTTTCAAGGAAGAGGGCGTGCCGGTTGACATTACCTGGTTGGGCCAGGTTGAAAGCGCCTGGAAAGTTAAAGCTCTCTCATGGGCTTCCGCTTCAGGGCTGTGGCAGTTTGTGCCCGGCACCGGCCGTCAGTATGGACTTCGTCAAACCGCGTGGGTTGATGAACGCAATAGCTATGAGCAAGCGACGCGAGCTTCGGCTAAGTATTTGAAGAGCCTGGCGGATCATTTCAACGGTAACTGGGAATTGGCGATGGCCGCCTACAACACGGGTCAAGGCAACGTCGACCGTGGTATCTCGCGCGCCGGCACCGCAAACTTCTGGGCGATTTATCCCTACATTGCTCAGGAGACGCGCAACTACGTTCCCAACATCCTGGCAGTGATTCTGATCGCTAAGAATCCTGAGAAGTATGGCTTCAAGGGCATCCGTCCGGATTCACCGATTTCTTATGATGTCGTCCAGGTTTCGAATGCAACTAACCTTCAGCTCGTGGCCGAAGCGACCGATAGCAGCGTGGACTATATCCGTGGGCTGAATCCAGAGTTGAGGCGAGACGTCACGCCGCGCGGCGAAACTTACAAGGTTCGCGTGCCGGGTGGAAAAGGAAAACAGTTCTACGCTTTGCTGCAACGAATCCCAGCCGAACGTCGCGATTCCGCTCGAATTATTTCGATCGCTCCTGGCGAGGATCTGCAAAACGTCGCCAACCGCACGGGCGTCAGTGTAGCGCAACTGCAATTGATGAATAGTGGCGTTGATCTGAAGTCAACCACTAAGCTCGTGGTTCCAAACAGCAACGTGCGGCTAGCGCTTTACCGGCGCAAGCCCGGCGCGGAAACCGCACCCGCCGCGACGTTGACTAAGCTCCGCGCGAAGAATGGCGATACGATTGCCAAGATTGCCAAATCGCGCAACTTAGATGTCGACGAAGTGGCCCGCTTGAATGGAGTTACTCCGGACGCAAAACTTCGTGCCGGCCAGGAAATCAAACTGCCAGCCGTCGCCGTCGCCGCGCCGTCGCGTCGCAGATAAAAATTGAAACGCCTCTAGCTCGTTGCCACCCTCAGCGAGCAAGTCTCTTGAGCGCGCTTCCGATTTACTCGTAAGCGCGCTCAATTTCTTTTCACCCAATACTGCCGCTGCTCGCATTCCCACCTTTCCGCTGTTTCGCAGAGGACGCACCTCCATGCTCTTTCGTACACTTTCGGCTGCTGTTTATGGCATCAATGCTGATCTGGTTGATATCGAAGTTGACCTGACGCCCGTTCGCGGTGAAGCGGAGTCACCACAGTCAGTCACAATCGTCGGCTTGCCCGATGCGGCAGTGCGCGAATCGCGAGAACGCATTCGCGCGGCGATCACTAACTGCAGTTACTTTTTTCCCTTTCAAAGGATCACGATCAATCTGGCGCCGGCGGACGTCCGCAAGGAGGGCGCGAGTTTCGACCTGCCAATCGCGCTGGGAATCCTCGGCGCTAACGGCGACCTGGCTGAAGAGAACAGTCTCACGGAGGTGCTCTGCGTCGGCGAACTCTCGCTTGATGGGCGAGTTAGACCCATCAAAGGCGCACTGCCAATCGCGATTCTGGCTCGCGAAGCACAAATCAAACACGTCATCCTGCCGGATGAAAACGCAAAAGAGGCTGCGGTTGTTGCCGGCGTGAATGTTTATCCAGTGGCTGATTTGCGGAGTGCTGTGGCCCTTGTCGGCGCGCTCCGCTCAGACAATCCGCCGCCACCTTTGACAATCGATCCTGCTGAGATTCTTTTGCGAGCAGCGCACTACGCCGTCGACTTCCGTGAAGTGCGCGGGCAAATTTCAGTCAAACGCGCCCTCGAAATTGCCAGCGCCGGCGCTCATAACATATTGCTGATTGGCCCACCGGGTTCAGGCAAGACCATGCTCGCCAAGCGATTGCCCACCATTCTGCCGCCTTTGGAATTTGAAGCAGCTTTAGAACTAACGAAGATTCATTCGGTGGCGGGTTTGACGGGACGTGCGGGACTGGTGACGGAGCGACCGTTCCGTTCGCCTCATCATACAATCAGTGATGCCGGCTTGATTGGCGGTGGTGCAGTGCCCCGACCCGGCGAAGTTTCCCTGGCCCATCAGGGAGTTTTGTTTCTCGATGAATTACCGGAGTTCGATCGCAGCGTCTTGGAAGTTCTGCGCCAACCGCTCGAGGATCAGAAAGTGACGATCAGTCGCGCGGCGATGTCGTTAACCTTTCCTGCGTCGTTCATGCTGGCCGCGGCGATGAACCCGTGTCCTTGCGGTTTTTGGAATGACCCAACGCGCGAGTGTCGCTGCACGCCTCTGCAGATCCAACGTTACGTAGGTCGCATCTCTGGTCCGTTGCTGGATCGCATCGACATCCATATCGACGTTCCCGCGGTTAAGTTTCGCGATCTGACTGGCGATGCGCCGCCGGAAACTGACGACTCCGCGACCATCCGTGATCGCGTGATTGCTGCGCGAGATAAGCAACGCGCGCGATTGGCGGAGGAAAAATTTTTTTCCAACTCCGAAATGACGCCACGCATGATTCGCCGTCATTGCCGCATCGATTCTGATAGCGAACAAATGCTCGAACAAGCAATGACCAGGTTGGGTCTGTCCGCTCGTGCCTACGACCGCATCTTGAAAGTCAGTCGCACCATCGCTGACCTGGAACGCTCCGACGAAATCCGCTCCGCGCACGTGGCGGAAGCAGTTGGCTATCGTTCACTCGACCGCACCTACTGGACTTGAGTGGCCCAACAGACGCTTATTCCTTCCGGTAGTGGTTTTTCCATATTGACAGCACAAAAGGCTTGGCATAGAGTGCGCAGGTTCAAATTCTCACGTTTGCACCCGACTCACGTCCTACTTCTAAATCTCGGGTCTAACGTTTTCTTCAGCCCTGGTGGTTCTTGTCCACCGGCACTCTTGGCTCATCACTGGAGGAAAAATGCCCAGACTCACCCCCCTCACTCGAATACTGTTTATAGTGCTCGCAATTCCCACGGTTTTTGTTAACGCAGTTGTCGGCCAAACAACCGCAGCCCGTCCCGATCGCGGAGTTAACCCTGGTGGTTCCTACGCTGTCTCCGACATAGAAAACATCAACCTGCAAAACGGGAACGTGAACCTCTCGATACCGTTGGCCTCGTTGCCGCCGATTGCTGGAGGGAAACTAGGTTGGACGATCAACGCAACCTATAACAGCAAACTTTGGAATATGCTGCGCAAGGAGCACGAAGGCGCGGCGCTTCCTTATCGCACCTACGTGGTGGACACGCCGAGCTTGAGCGACGCTGGCGGTTGGCAAGTTGGTGGCGCTTATGCGCTTTTCATTCGGAACGCCAAAGAGGATTTTGACTACGCGATGCCTCCCTATCCCGAATCCGGGGGCGGTTCCGAACTGGCCGAATACCAGCGCCTACAATACAACTGGTGCAAGGTCGTGCTGCGAACCCCAGATGGCGCCGAGCATGAGTTGCGCCCCACCGGCAACCACCAAATGTACGGCGGTGTCGATTATCCGCGCACTTACCTCTGGGGTTATTTCAAAGACACCCCGGATACTACTGGCGTGCCGATGCAATACTACGCCACCGACGGCACCTTCCTCTCGGCCATCGTGAATCCAAATGGCCATGCCAGCGGTATACAGTGGACCGTCTTTTTGCCGGACGGTACGCAGGTGATTCGCTATGCAAACAACATCGAACGCATCCGCGACAACAACGGCAATACAATCAAAATCTTCGAGGATGGTAACGGCACTCACTATCAGGACGAGCAAACCGGTAGGGAGCTTCGAGTTACTACCACGACACAGGCCAACGGTTATCCGCAAACGCAAGTTTGGTATCAAACCGTCACCGGTGTCTCAGAACACATTGACGTTAATTTCGGTGAGACGATTGTTAAGGGCAAGGTCTATAAGATTCACGACTGGAACCCGGTTGGGCAGTCGGAGACCGGCGCGCCCGGCGTTGAATGCATTCACCACGCCGAGTTGCCGCCAACCTCACTGCCAGTGGTACGCGAGATCGTATTGCCGAGCACTGAGTCAAACCAGCCGCAGAAACGATTCACCTTCCAGTACGGCTCCGATCAGACAGAAACTGCCAGTACGCCAGGAGTGTTTTTCCTCTGCGGTGAAACTGTGCAAACTTACAGCCGCCAGGCTTCCGTAGGGATGGGTGCGCTCAGCCAAATCGTCACGCCGAACGGTGCCACCGTGGATTACAGCTACACGTTGGATGGGACCCATGCGTTCATTGATCTAGAGGGCTCCGACAAGATGATTAGAGACACGCTGGCGACCAAGACTCTGGTCCATGATGGCGCAACTGACCTGTGGACATATCACGTTCCCACTACGAGCATGAGTACAAACTCCTGGGTAGAAAATCCTGACGGCTCTACGTCCCATCAAGATTATTTCGCTATCGATCCTGGTTTTGCGCTCATGATTGGCAACGATGAGCCCCGCGCCGGATTGGTGTATCACAGCAGTGATGGTGTGACAGAAACCTATCGGCATTGGAGCATGCGCGGCGTGCAGATAGCCAGTGGCTCGAATCATTCAAACGCAATCAACACTTTTGTTGACGCGGAGTACACCTCATATGTGGGCACGAATCTTATGTCCGCCAAGACTTTTCAATACGACTACAACGGCAACCTGACTCAGGTGAAGGAGTATGACTGGCGCGATGCTTCGGGGATAGCGCGAGACGGGTGGGGAGTACCAACCGCCGTGCCGGCGGGAGCCACTTTGCTGCGTGAGACAAACACGAGTTATTACAATTCGGCGGCCGACGCGTCAGCGGCCAACTATTACCAGACGCGTGCACTCACCAGCGGTGTGCCTTCAGTTCTTAATGCCACAAAAGAGACAACCATCGGCCCGAGCATCACGCGGTTTAGCTATGACTACCAGGTGTATGGCGTCGCACCCACACTCGGCAATCTCACGAGCCAATCTGTTTGGGATAATCTCGACAATAAGTGGATCAGCAGCAGTCAAACTTACGGCGCATATGGAAACCTGGACACTAAAACGGACCCGCTCCAACATGTCACACACTTTTTCTACAACGACTCGACCCATGCCAAGCCGACCAGCGTAGTGGTAGAGAACGGCACAGAACCACAGACGTTCTCCACCACCTATGATTACTCCACAGGTCAAACAACCAGCACGACCGACCAAAATAATCAGACGACCACGATTGATTACAACAATCCACTGCTGGGAGCAGTCGATCCCTTTGGCCGTCCTGGCGTGGTTATTTCTCCGGCTGTGATAGTCAACGGCAGCCCGAAACATCACCTCGTCACGACCACATACTATGACTCCACACGTCAGGTGCTTGCTGCTGCTGACCTGGTGGGCGAGGGCGACAAGTTACTGAAGACGCTGACTACCAGCGACATGCTCGGACAACCGATTGTCACCTCGCAAAATGAGGATGGAACGACGAACTACACCATCTTTGCGAAGACGGCATACAGCAAAATGGGCAAAGTAACCTACTCATCGATGCCGATGCGCAGTGGCTCGGCTGCGACCGACAGTTGGGCGCGCGCCACGCGCGACACCGTCGGCCGAGTCAAAGAGGTCGCGACGTTTGGCGGCGCCACGCCCCCGCCCGAGGGGGGGACGAACTCAAACTGGTCGGGAAATGTGAATACGACTTACGACAGAAACTTCACCACCGTCACCGACCAGGCGGGCAAAGTCAGACGGAGCATGACAGATGCGCTGGGCCGGCTCGTGCGAGTTGATGAGCCTGACGCTAACGGCAACCTCGACGTTAATGGTGTTCCGTATCAATCGACGAGCTATAGCTACGATGTGCTCGGAAACCTGATCGGAGTCACGCAAGGGAGTCAAACGCGCACGTTTGTCTACGATTCACTTTTGCGTTTGCGTAGCGCCAGCAATCCTGAGAGCGGCACTGTCACCTACACCTACGACGACGACGGAAACTTACAAACCAAAACTGATGCGCGCGGCGTGGTCGCGACTTACGCCTATGACGCGCTCAATAGAAGCACGAGCGTCAGCTACACGAACGACCCGACCAACACGCCTACTGTTACGCGCACCTACGATGGCGCGACCAACGGCAAGGGCAAACTGTGGCAGACGGAAACGAGCGGCGCGACGGGCTCGCGGACGACCATCAACAATTACGATGCGCTGGGTAGACCAACCAGCCAGAGCCAGCAGTTCAAAGTCAGCGGCGCGTGGAGCGCGGCCTTCACATTGAGCGTTGCCTATGGGCTATCCGGTCAAGTGCTCCAGCAAACTTATCCTTCCGGTCATACGGTGAACTACACCTACGATAACGCCGGGCGCATCAGCAGCTTCAACGGCAATCTGGGTGAAGGTGTGCCGCGTACTTATGCGAATGATTTTCTCTACACCGCGAGTGGCGCAGTCCAGCAAGAGAGATTTGGCACTGACGTAGCGCTCTATCACAAGCAACGTTACAGCCAGACAGGCCAACTCTGGGACATGAGATTGAGCACGAAGTGCTTTGCCATGAATACTGGCTATAACAACTGCTCGGCGGATCCTGCCGACGGCGATCGTGGCGCAATAGTTAATTACTACAGCAACAATTTCGTTCAAGGCGGCACCGGAGCTGATAACAACGGCAACCTGCTGCGGCAGGAGATCTCTGTTCCCGGCAGCGGTTTCTTCCAGGACAACTTCAATTACGATTCGCTCAATCGTCTTACTTCAATAAGCGAGAAGCTCAACGGCACCGGCAGCGATACCTTCAAGCAGTCTTACCACTATGATCGTTGGGGGAACCGCACCATCGATCTGGGCACGACCAATGGTCAACCTAACACGACCACAAACGTGCCCCACCCGGACTTCACAGTTACAACCACCAACAATCGGCTCGGCGTGCCGAGTGGCCAAAGCGGCACGATGACTTACGATGCGGCCGGCAATCTCACCGTTGACACTTACTCGGGTGCCGCCGTCAGTCGAGCTTACGACGCCGAAAACCGCATGACTTCCGAAACGCAGGCGAACAGCTATGACGCGGGCACTTACACCTATGATGGCGATGGTCGGCGAGTCAGGCGCAAAGTAGGGAGCACCGAGACCTGGCAGAGCTACGGACTGAGTGGCGAACTGCTGGCTGAGTATGCCAAGGAAACGGCTGCGTCCAATCCGCAGAAAGAATACGGCTATCGCAATGGACAGTTACTAATCATAGCCGAAGCCGCCAATCCGCGAACTAATGTAGCCCTCGCAACGAATGGTGCGACGGCAAGTGCTTCGTCAATACTGAGTAGCAGCTTCGTCGCCAGCGGGGCCATCAACGGCGATCGTAAAGGAGTGAACTGGGGCAATGGCGGCGGCTGGGCGGATGCATCGTCGGGCACTTTCCCGGACTGGTTGGAAGTAGACTTCAACGGCAGCAAGACGATTGATGAGATCGATGTCTTCACTATCCAGGACAACTGGAGCAGCCCGAGTGAGCCCACGGAAGCAATGACCTTCTCGACGTATGGGCAGAGTGGTTATGACGTGCAGTACTGGAATGGTTCAAGTTGGGTGACAGTCAGCGGCGGGAGCATCACGGGCAACAACAAAGTATGGAAGAAGCTCAGCTTCACGGCCGTGACGACGAGCAAGATCAGAGTGTTGACCAACGCCTCGATAGACAATGGTTACAGTCATCTGACGGAGGTGGAAGCCTGGAGCCCGGCGGCAACTAGTACGGCGGTTGACGTAGCGGCGAGCGCGAGTGGAGCGTCGGCCAGTGCTTCCTCCGTCTATACGCCGAGTTCCGGCACCTATTACAACGCGGCTCCGGGAGTGACGATTGATGGAGAACGCAGCGGGAAAGTAGGTAACGCGACTTACTGGTGGAACGACTGGACGCAGAACAGCGGGCCGGATTGGCTGCAGGTTGACTTCAACGGTAGCCAGACGATCGCAGAGATAGATGTTTTCACGGGGCAGGACGATTACCTGAACGCGGTCGCGCCGACGGAGACGATGACCTGCAGTTCGTTGGGGCTGACGGGCTATGACGTGCAGTACTGGAATGGTTCGAGTTGGGTGACGGTCCCCGGAGGCAGCGTCACGGGCAACAACCTGGTGTGGCGGAAGTTCAGCTTCACGGCCATCACCACCAGTAAGATCAGAGTGTTGACTAGCGCCTCGCCGGATGGCTGGAGCCGCATCACGGAAGTGGAAGCGTGGACCGGGAGTTCCGGCAGTACGGCGAAGATCAACTGGCTGGTGACGGATCAACTCGGAACGCCGCGAATCAGTGTTGATAGAACCGGTACTCTCACGGGAGTTAGTCGTCATGACTATTTGCCGTTCGGGGAAGATCTCACGGTCGCTCGGTCGGCAACGCCAGGCTACAGCACGCCAGATAACGTACGGCAGAAGTTCACGAAGAAAGAACGGGACAACGAAACCGAGCTTGATTACTTTGGTGCGCGGTACTACGGAACCTCTCAGGGGCGTTTCACCTCACCAGACCCGTTGCTGTCTTCCGGAGAAATCTCGCAACCGCAGAGTTGGAACCGGTATTCCTACACACTCAACAATCCTTTGGTCTTTACTGATCCTTTTGGACTATTTATTTTTCAAAAAGACGTGACCGAGGACGAACGGAATCAGTTTGAGGCTGCTTTAGAACAGGCCCACACAGATTTGGCTACGATAGCCGGGACATACGGGATCGAGTCCGACCAGTATAAAGCTGCCAAGAGCGCCTTGGACGTTTACGGAGAAGAGGGAGTTGATAACGGCGTAATGATAGTGTCAAAGGATGGCCGGGGAGACGCACGTACTCGCACTGACCGTGGTGTCGGGAGTGTAACCGCCGATAACCCTACTGGAAAGAGGACAGTAATTGAATTTGATAAGGCTGCCTTCACCAATGCAAGTTTGTCTGGGCTCATCGGGCACGAAGGATCGCATGCCGCCGACGATGCAAAGTGGGCAAGCGGCGGATTTCAAAAAGGCAAACGGCCGGATCCATATCAAACCGAGGTTGACGCTTACACCGTCCAGTCACTTCTTTTCGAAGCTGAGTACCCCAACAACATCTCCCCCAGCTTTTTATTGCCGGGCGCTTCAGCGGGACCGGGGCGGAACCCTTTCATCCCCGAACCGATATATCTTTATAGCGCGAGCTGGGCAGAAGCTGACAAGGCTACTCGGAGGAGGAGCAATATTGACAGTTATCTAGCAAGACCAACAGACAAGGGTGGGAACTACGGACTAATCCCACCCAGGAAAAAGGCTCGGAATTAGGTCAAAGTATCGATAAATGAGGGCAGGATTGCTGGCTTTTGGGCTCTCCTCCCACCCGGCAGTCTTGGAATTCGGCAGCCTTTTTGGACAGGATAGGCATCACAGTCCCTCGCGGCGGGCAACCTTCGGGCGGCGAGCGTCAACCTGTCCGGATGAAAGGACATGGTGTTTTTCCTAGTTTGGTAGTAAAGTGCGCGACTGAAATTTCACTTGACGGAGGGAATGCGAGAGTGTTCAAGTAACGAGAGGAAAGGGCGTTACTGTAGGGAGCGCCTCTTCCTCTCACTTGAAATCTCGATCCTGCCGTTTTGATCCTTATCGAGTCTGACTGTCAACTCAACAGAGTACCCTCATGATCATGACAAAACCACACTTCGGTTGCGACTCGCACAACAAGCGAGTAGTCAACATTCTCACCCAACAGCTTGCTTTCAATCTCTTCAGATCTTCGATTTTCGGATTGATGCCTAAGCGGCCGATCCTTCTATCAGTTCTTTTGCTCATGTATGGCTTTGGAAGCGGGTCTATCAAGGCTCAGTCATCGGACTCAGCAAGCGGCCGTCAGCTGGCCGGGAGCAAGCATGAGAATGTCTCCAGGTCCAGAATCGCCGAGCCCGTGCTTGAGCGATCCGTGTCGAACGAAATACGGCATGAGAAAGACAAACCTACCGTCTACATTACCTTTGAACGAGCCGGAAAGCGTGAGCCGCAGCTTAACGGTGAAAGCGATGAGGGTATCTGGTTAAGATTACACAACAATACCAGATGGTCCATCAAGCTGGATATGAACGACGTGCCCTCTGCGGAATTGGGTGATGCGGACCTGTTTTACGAGGTAGTAGCTGATGAAAAAGTGGTGGCAGATTTGAGGTGCCACGCTTGCTCAACAGATAGTGTGCGTCCGGGCCAATCATTGCTATTCAGTGTGCCGCGGGAATATCTTGGCAAGGGACGCGCCATACAAATCTCTTTCGCCTACGAATGGGAGGAAGACGATAGTCGATCAACAGTTGGCGAGCCCCAACATCTGGTCAGCTTTGACTCGTCCAAATTGCCTCTCGGATTCTTATCGGCCCAACGCGCTTCAAACTAGACTTCAAGGTCGGGAAAAACAGTCCAACTCAAGAGCCGGCCCAACCTCGCAACTACAACTCCTTCCGATCGCGTCAGACGTCTCCCCGAAATGAGTCTGACCGTGACCATCGCTATCCGAATGATCATATCGATCACTGCTACTGCCGAAATAGTCTACGGTAGCGCCAGTGCGGCAAGCTGCAAAGCGTTTAGCTTCTTCCAGATTGGTAACTTCTAATCAAGGCTCAGGTACGGTCGTCACTCAATTCATTCCCGTCTCAGACGCACCTTGCCCTGATGAGGCTATAGTGCCGCGTCGTGGGCTTTGCTAGGCTCGACTGTGCTGTGCAGCTGCGTCAGGGAGCACAAGAGGTCTTTCATTGAAGGCCAGTGCTGTTTTGGAGATTGTGCCTTGTTAACCCCGTTTCCTAGTTGTAAACTCCGGCTCTCAAAAGGACCACGGAAGTCACCCTTGGGATATAAAGCCGCTTCATGAAAACGCCATCTAGCTCCAGGCTCAGCCGTCCAATATTAGACCTACAACTTCAGACCGCAGGTCGGGACTTATCTACGTCATCGAACCGTGTAGTCAAGGCCTTCATCCTTCTTTGCTTTGTAGTTTCATGCTGCCAGACTGCGAGCGCACAGTCGTTACCGGCGCTGCAAACGAACGATCTGATTGAAGTGAAAACGTGGAAGACCGGCGATGGCAAAATCACCGAGAAGGTGTTGAATGTGAGCCTGAGGACAGAACCTCAGTACAAGTTTGTGTTGGATGATCCCACAGATCCCGAGAAGCATTATGAACTGCGCTTCATCGCAAGAAGCGAACATACACTCAGGACTCGAAGTTTACCCTGTTGGAGCGCGGACTTCAGAGAACTCACAAAGGATAAAGCGTCTGGTGGGAATTTCGTCGGGTTTCATTTGCTCAGCACTGAAGGTCCTGGCGTGGGTGATTATTTTTCCCGGAAAGAATGGGCTGCACATTTTTGTCCAATCGAAGAGCCAAACGAAGTTCTTGACGGGCATTTTTATCCTATCAGAACGGAGCGTAGGTTTTTGATTGAAGGATTTCTCGTCGCCTTCAAGGTAGTAGACTATAGGTATGATGAAACAAAAGCTCGACTGAAGAACCTTGACCTGGTAATCGAATTCAGAAACAGCCCCCAAGATGAACTGCTATCACGGAGGAAGTCGGCCCATGCAAAATCAAAGAACCACTTACTTACTAAGAACTAAGCTCTGAGATTGGAGCCTCCTGTGAACCGGACTTTTGGGAGGAAAGCGCGTTACTGTATCGAGCGCCTCTTCCTCTCACTTGAAATCTCGATCCTGCCGTTCTGACCTTATCGAGTCTGACTGTCAACTCAACAGAGTACCCTCATGATCATGACAAACCCACACTTCGGTTGCGACTCGCACAACAAGCGAGTAGTCAACATTCTCACCCAACAGCTTGCTTTCAATCTCTTTTGACTCGTCCAAACTGCCTCTCGGATTCTTACCGCCCCATCGCGCTTCAAACTAGACTTCAAGGTCGGGAAAAACAGTCCACACTCAAGAGCCGGCCCAACCTCGCAACTACATCGGTGCAGGCAGGGGCTATGGCTCAGTTCAGCCTTTACCTAACACCAAAGACAAAACCGGATACTATCATTCGACCAAAAGATCTTAAATTGCCCGTTTTTTTGCATCCTGGAAGGGGAAACGCCGCGTAATTATTTCTATTCACAAATTGGAGGTTATTGAAGTATAGTCCCAAGTCGCGTCTGTCTACGCTTGGGAAAGGAGGAAGCGATGCTGACAGGAATCTAAGCAACATTCAGTGAAGCGCTTCAACAAATCCACACCTCATGAAAGAATCGCTACCGCCCGCTCTCACTAGGGCACGAGCCCAAGAAATAGTTATCGACCGATCCGTTGTTCTTCGTCTTAAGAAGCGGGTCTTTATCGCCGGCTTTATTTTTCTCCTGCAGCTTACCTGGGCTTCGGGCATGGTTAACGCTCAGCGGGCTGAACCCAATCGCGTTGTCCCCGGAGAATCTGCTGCCGTCACACGTAGCAGTGGCCCGTCGTCAAGTGTTGGAGGAAACGATCTCGATCTGATAAAGCATATGATCCTTCGTCCTGCTCGTTGGGTAAGCGACGTGTTTGGCCACTTTTTCCGGCGAGAATCTTCGAGGCCCGTCGATGGCGTAGCGAGTGGGTCCCTGAAATCTAAAACTGTGCCGACGACCACAGACAGAGTAATCTATTTGCTTCGCGCCTCGACTGATGAATCTCAACTGGCGATCGTACAAATTGAATTGTCCGGCAAAACAATAACACCTGGTCAAGTTTTTGCAGCAGATGAGAACTGGTTGAGGAACCTAAAAATCCGCATTACCAATCTTTCAGATAAACCGATTACTAGTTTTGTTCTTAGCGGCGGTTTGATCGGCGGCGTCAACGAAAAACTCACGACCTTTGAATCCTATGAAGAAGGCATCGCCTGGAAGTTTGGGGAATACTCTGATCCCAAGAGCGGCGGGGAAAAACGCAAGGGCATTACCCTTTTGTCAAACCAGGTCGTGGAACTGGGCTACGAGAGCATGGATCCTTACTACAACAACGCAAGGGAATTTGAGCGCGGTTCATTTTGCAAGTTGGAGCTAGGGCCTGCCTCCATTCAATTTGAAGATGGCACAACTGAGACCGCAAGTCGCATTAAGTACAAACGATAAACAGAATTCCTCACCCATCCATAGTGATCGACTTGATCCTTGGATTTAAGAATCGTAAAGATGAGCGGAGAGGATTGTCAGAGCATCACGCCAAAAGACAAGACGGAAAAGTCACCCCTGATTAGTCCACGCAATCAAAGAACTTCCTTTCGACAGTCGGGCAGGGCGCAGAAACGGTCTTGCCCCGGTTGAGTCCGCGTCTTATTACACGCTTGTCAGCACGAGTTTCTCACCGTATCCTGAACGTCAATCGCACAATTGCATTTATTCGACGGATCGAAGCAGTTCGGCGAGGAAATCAGCATCTTTTGGACTCGTAAGGCAACGACGCGCTTAAAGCGCCGCATCACAGCCACGTTAGAAGGGCACACCACCCTTTCTTTGAAAACGCGGTCCTGTGATGCTCGTAATTAACAAGGAACAGGGACAATGGGCAAAGTCGTTGCTTGCCCCAAGACGAACACGTGACCGCAGCCGACATCGAGACGCAGCCGGAGACCGACTTTGGACTGGCGCAGAAAGCTGCTCAGGGTGACATGGTCTCCTTTGAGGAGCTTTACCAGCGGCACAACCGCCGGGTTTATTCGCTCTGCCTGAGAATGACCAGCAACGTCTCGGAGGCTGAAGACCTGGCGCAAGAGGTCTTCATTCAGCTCTTTAGAAAAATTGGAAGTTTTCGTGGCGAGTCTGCTTTTACCACCTGGCTACACCGGCTAACGGTCAATCAGGTCCTGATGCACTTCCGCAAGCGCGGAGTGAAAATGGAGCAGACAACCGACGATGGCGAAACGCCAATACAGATAGTAAAAGGCACGGAAAACCCCAATGCGATGCCAGTTGTGGATCGCATCGCGCTCGACAAAGCTATTGGTCAACTGCCTCCCGGCTACCGCACGGTTTTTACCCTTCACGATATTGAAGGACACGAACACGAAGAAATTGCCCGGATGCTGGGTTGTTCGGTTGGCACTTCCAAGTCCCAATTGCACAAGGCCCGGATGAAATTGCGCGGTTTACTGAGGCAACAGAAGGCCTCGGAGTAGCTTCCAACAGTGTTGCCGGTTTTCTTCACCGAAACCCGGAAGCTCAGAGAAGCGAGCCAAAAAGAGTTTTACGCAGTCTCCCCTTGATTGCTTGAAAACCAGATTGCCACCAAAGGGCGTTCGAAAGGCGAACAGTGGCAAGGCTAGAAGGTTAAGACAATGAACTGCGAAAAGTGTCAGGTTCTAATTAGCGATTTTTTGGATGGTTCACTAAGTCAGCCGGATCAATCGACGCTGACTGCGCACCTGGACGAATGTTTGAGTTGCGCTGACGTGCGCAATGACCTGCAATCGATTCTCGGGTATTGCGCGGCGCATCGCGGCGAATACAGCGCGCCACCAAATGAGCAGGCGCTGTGGCTACGCATCCGGAATGTGGTCGAGGCCGAGACGGTTCCCGCGGCGGCTGCCGTCAGTCCCCGGTCTGGCTGGTTCAGTCGCACCTGGGAACTCTCATTCCCACAACTGGCCGCTTTGGTGGCGGTAGTTGTTCTGGTGGTTGCGCTCTCAACAGTGGTTGGCGTGACGCGTTATCAAAGAGGCGCGCGGGAAGGCGCCAGGGTCGCCGCCAAACAGCAGGCGACCGAGCAACTGCGAGATCGCTTTTCGCAGCAGCAGCAGTTAATTAGTTTTTGGAATCAACGCGTAGAATACAACAAGACCCGCTGGAGTCCGCAGATGCGTGAGACCTTTGATCGAAACCTGCAGGTGATCGATCAGGCGGTGAGCGATTCGATGAACAATCTGGGCCAGAATCCGCACGATGAAGTTTCGGAAGAAATGTTGAACTCGGCGCTGAATGAGAAGCTGGCATTGCTTAAAGAGTTTGCGGAGTTGTGAGATTAGAAATAGAAGCTCCCTTGGTAGAGTTAACGATTGTTTGATTTGCAGGAAACGTTCTTGAAAAGCCCCACACCAATGAAAACGCGAATGTTGCACGCGTTATCTGGAATTCCCCGTACCTATTGTCCAAAGTTGTTCTCAGTTGCGGGACTTCTGGTAATTGCCATGGTGTGCGTCGGCTCCGGCTATGCGCAGCAACGATTATCAAAGCGCTATCCTGTCAGCAAAAACGTTCGCATAGAACTGAAGAACGTCTCGGGCACCATCAAAGTTGAGTCGTGGAATCGCGACGAAATCAAACTTACCGCAGACTTTGAATCGTCGAAAGACAGCGTTACTCCGCGGCAAAGCAAGGACGAGCTCGTTATTGATGTAATGAGTGATAACCGTGGCCGCGCCGATGTAGGCGACATCAACTTTTGGCTCTACGTTCCGATCAATTCCTCGGTCGATTTGCAGACCAAGCGTGGGAACATCACCGTCAACAATATTCGCGGTGAGCTGGTCAGCGCTCATGTCACGCTGGAAGGTGATATTGAACTGACCGGGATTAACGCTGCGAAGGTGAACGCGCAGAACACAATTGGCGATGTTTTCTTCGACGGCGAATTCTCTTCCGGTGGCATGTATCGGTTCCAGTCCGGGAAGGGCGCCATCAATATTCGTATTCCGGCTGACTCCGCCTTCAATCTCGAGGCCTCAGCCAACAACAAACAGATCATGATTGGCCCATTTTGGAATAGTAACTTCAAGAGCATGGGCGACGGGCGTAAGTATGTCGGCGACGTAGTAGATGGCCGCTCGAAAGTGATCGTGACAACTTTCCAGGGCAGCATCACTTTCATTCGTCGCTAGCATTATCTTCAGCAAGGAACTAGCGGGCGCTCCCACAATGGAGCGCTCGTTTTGTTTTGGGAGAAATTTGTTTGAGTGATACCATCCGCTTTTCTCGCCCAACACGCATGTCTAAGCTTCGGAAAAACAGTTCGGCCCGCAATCAACGCCAGATGAAAATCTTTTCGCTCGGTTTAGTCTTCGCGTTGTCATGCTTGCCCGTCGTAGCGCAAGCGCCGCAGAAAAAAACTGCCGAGCCAATCCCTTCGCCACAGCTCGTGCGCACCACGAGCAGACATGAAACGCATCGTCTCGGGTATGGCGGGACTTTGACAGTCATTGGTCCGCCGGAAGGTTCGATCACGATTGAGGGTTGGTCGCGCAACGAAGTCGACATCAGCGCAGAAATTCAGTTGCGCGCGGACACTGAGAAAGATCTCGACTTGCTGGCCCTGGTCAACACTTTCGTGGTTGACGAAGACGTTAATCACCTGCAAGTGCTCACCACCGGCACGCACGACAAGGTGTTCATGAAAGCGGTGGCTAAGAAATTTCCCAAGGCGCTGCTGGGCTTGCCCTGGCGAATCGACTATCGCATTCGCGTGCCGCAGATGGTCGACCTGGAGATTAATGGTGGTCGGGGACCGGTAAAGATCGCTGACGTGGAAGGGAACATCCGCATCGCGGCGACTGAGAGTATCGTGGATCTGAAACTTACCGGCGGAACACTGTCGGCCACAATTGCGATAGGAAAAATAAACTTGAGTATTCCCACGCGCAGCTGGCGTGGGAACGGCGCCGAGCTGCGCGTGGCGCTCGGCGAAGTGTCCGTCGAGTTTCCCGCCGGTTTTAGTGGCGAGATCAATGCCGACGTTATGCGAAATGGTCGCGTGGCAGATAGCAGCGGGATTTTTGCGGAACGACCGACGAGAGGTGATCCAGGTTCACTGCACCCGAGATTGATGGCCGGCTCTGGTGGCGCCTTCTTTCAATTCACGGTTGGCGACGGAACGATCTATTTGAAAAAGCAGCAAGCTAGTAGTCAGTAGCCAGTAGTCAGTAGTCAGTAGACAGAACAGCGAGGCTAATCGTCGCAGCGCCTTTGACTACTGTCTACTGACTACTGTCTACTGACTACTCGAAAAAACCCCATGAGCATAAAATCAGACAAGTGGATTCGTCGCATGGCGACGGAGTTCAAAATGATCGAGCCGTTTGAACCAGGGCAGGTGAAGACGGTAGACGGGCGACGGGTTGTTTCCTACGGTACGTCGAGCTACGGATACGACGTGCGTTGTGCCGATGAATTCAAACTCTTCACCAACATCAACAGCACCATCGTCGATCCCAAACGATTTGACGAACAGAATTTTGTTGACGTGAAGAGCGACTCAGTAGTTATTCCACCCAATAGTTTTGCCCTCGCGCGCACAGTGGAATACTTCCGCATCCCCCGGAACGTCATGACGATTTGCCTTGGTAAAAGCACCTACGCCCGTTGCGGAATAATTGTAAATGTGACGCCATTCGAACCTGAGTGGGAAGGCTTCGTCACCCTCGAATTCTCCAACACCACTCCGCTGCCCGCGAAGATTTACGCGAACGAAGGCGTAGCGCAGGTTTTGTTTTTCGAGTCAGATGAAGTTTGCGAAACGTCGTATAAAGACCGCGGTGGGAAGTACCAGGGCCAGCGCGGCGTTACTCTGCCGAAGCTTTAGCGTTCTCGGTTCTCATAGTTCATGAAATTCCGCCGACCAATTTACAACAACTTAGAAGACTTTTCTCAAAGTTAGTGAACCCCGATTCTCATAGTTAGTGATTCTATCAGGGCAAATCACCATAGTTACTTGTAAGTCCCCCGAGACTATGACCACTCATTAAGAGAGATTTCGGGCATACTGATCCCATCATCGATGTTCCACGGCCAGTACCCACCGCCTCGTTGGACTTCGGTCAAATCAAAAACGCGCTTGTAGTAACGGATTAGCTTTGCACGGTCGCGTCGAAACGATAATTCGTCAATCTCCGCGGTGTCGTCATTCTCTCCGGCGGACTGGTATTGCAGTGGCACCGGCACCATGAAGGCCACGTGGAGCGCGATGTCATTGTGCAGTTGTGCGGCAAGTGTCTTTGTCGCCTGAACCCCCAAACCTTGACCAGCAAAGGGGGCCCGTATCTCCAAAAGATTCATAAAAGCTGCTGGCCCCAGTGCAAGAAGTCTTTCTATAGAAAATCTGCGATTGTGTGTGAGCTGTTCAGCAAGATCATAAAGTTCTTGACTATGAGCATCGCAGGCATCCAAGAATGAGAAACGGCCGACGACTTTAAGCGGGGCTGCCTCGAACTGTGCATTCACCGGAATTCGCTAGCGGTAATCATGCAAGTATTTTCGAAGCGTTTGATCTGTTTTGATCCACGATGTCATTTCGAAGGCGCTCGCTCAATTTATCAAGTGTAGGGAGACGCTCATTATAAACCTGAAGCAATTTTAGAAGATCAGACGCACCAAGTAGATCGAATTCATACCCTTGTTTTGCATAGTTGACCGCTACGTCTCTGGCCCCAGAGGTAAAACTACTTGACGTAACTAAGTAAGCCCGATTCAGTCTCCATTGTACAGCTGTGCCCATAAGTTGCTTGACTAGTTCCACGCCGATTTTCCGCGTTTCAGCGTATCGCTTGCATTCGACGATTCCTTCGATGCTACTTCCGTCACGACTTAAGAGAACAATGTCCACGCCTTTGTCTTTGGTGGCGCGAGTTAGAATTGTTCTATACCCGTGTGCACGGAATACATCATTAACGATTGCCTCAAAGCGTTCAGAGTGGACAGAGTATACATCCGTGAAGTTATTCTTCAGATGGGTTCCGAGTTCCGAGAGTGCAACCCGAGGTGAGTCAACATCAAATGCTCTTAGAACAGACGTCGTTATAACCTCGTTATCACCGGTACACTGTCTGCGCCGCCGACGAGTGTTCGAATCATCGGTAATGTTACTAAAGTAACGTTGGGCAACTTGTTCCCAGCCACATAGAAGACAGTAAACGTGTGGCCTTTCAGGGCCGGTGTTTTCAACCGGTTCGACCTCCTTCAATCCTAATTGACTGGCCAAGCTTTTCGGCGGCAAATGTCCGCGCATTAGTTCTGAGTTACACCATTGGCAATTGGCGTCGCTCGTGAAAGGGTCAAAACGACGGGTCTCAGTTCGCCACACATACAGAGTTTTTCGTTCCATAGCAAGCGCTTCTATTGAGTGCGATTTTGCGATTCGATCCCGCGAGAGTCCTGTTCAGATGTTAGCTGTGCGGTTTTCAAGAATGACCATTCCATCAATAAACACGGCAACTGCTCTATTTGTCGGTGAGGAAAGCATGCTTACCTACCGTTACGTGACATGCGGCAAGAACAGATCGCCTATTCAGTTTAATTCCGTGATGATGTCATGAACGCTGTCGGGCTCCCAATCACTGATAGGTCGTGACCTGGATGAGAGGCGTGTCCATCTTCTAAAGTAAGTGCGGGATGCCTCGATTGAGGATGGAGTATTCGAAGAATCGAGCGCCTCATATCACCGAGCCGAAAGCAAAGCAAGGATCTTCCAGCCCTACTTGTACGATCCATTTCTGATATTCGACTCTATATCTCCTCGCCAGTTCATGACACAGCCTTTCTTGTGATAGGGCGCCCATAACACTTAAATTAATCAAAATACCGGCATCAAGTGGTATTTCTTTATGCGACGAAATTTGCCGGCCCCGGTCTAATACCAACATGTAGCTCACCGCGCGATAATCGTAATTCGTATTCACCCTTAGCCAGTCCAGCGAATCTTCTAAATATTGTCGTCCCTTATCGACGTCGCCTATCAGGAATGACAACACCCCGAAATTGTGTCGATACAAAGCCCATTCACTATCTGTCTTTGAAAACTCCATTGCTTCAAATTGCTCAGCTGCTTCCTCATAACGTTTAAGCAGCATCAGGCAATACGCAGCATTATTGTGAAAGTGGTCACCGTAGTCCCCTTCTATTGATATCGAGTTTGTGAGTTTGAATATTTCGACCGCTTCTTCGACATCACCCGATTCAAATCTATTAATAGCGAACCCAGCCAGCGCTTCGCGAGCAAGCTTCTTCTCATCATTCGAGCCATCTTCAATCTTGCCGCAAAGTCGTTTGACAGTTTCGACATCCCCGAGAGTGCCAAGGGCGCAGGCTGCCCCCTTTCGAATGTTAGGATTATCATCTTTCAGCTTCGCAATAAGTGGTGTGTTAGCCTTATCTTCGCCAATCTTCATCAACGCGTCTATGGCCAGACCTTGCACATTCAGGTCTCCATCATCGAGCATTGTGATCAGAGGTGCGACAGCGCGCGCGTCACCGATCTTTCCCAGGGATTGAATGGCTGCTTTGCTAACATCGGCCCCAGTAGGCAGTTTTGCAATCAGTCGATCAACAGCCTTCGAATCTCTGACCCAACCTAAAGCCAGCGCAGCAGTACTTTGAACATTAGAGTCTCCGTCCTCTAAACAAGACATTAAGACACTCGTATGTTGAATATCCCGAAATCTACCTAATGCGGAAACGGCTGCCGCTCTCACCGCGCTACTTTTGTCTTTCAGCGCCTGGATCAAAGGTTCAATCGCTGTTACGTCGCCGAACCGGCCTAATGCCCATGCAGCCATCGCTCTTTCATCATCATGCTCACTCACCAGTCTCGAAATTATCAGTGGCACGACGTGCGATACACCGGATCGACCAAGCGCCTTTATAACAGCTTGTCGCACTTTGATCTCGTTGTCATCGAGTGTGCCAACTAGCGGATCCACGGATCTGACATCAGCGATCCAACCTAATGCCCAAGCTGCTGATTCTCTGAGTGTGGGATCAGCATCCTCCAGCTTACCAATCAAGACGCTCAGAGCTTGCTCACCGCCGAGTTGACCAAGCGACAGTATTGATGCCTCCTGAACCTTCGTTGTATCGCTAAATCTCGCGATCAAGGAATCCACCGCCTTCCTGTCGCCGATCCAACCCAGACAGTCACACACGGCAACTCGGAGCTTCTCGTCGGAATCCTCTAGCTTCGCTATCAATGCCTCTACGGTGTTTTCCGCCCGCTCCCGGCTCAAAATGTAGATAAGTTGTCTAGCAGCGCGTAAATCAGTCGGAGTTTTTAGATAATGAACTATGCTTTCGAGCTCGGATGCGGTTGGCTGCCAGGGTCTGCCGTCTTCCTTGTTCTGGTTGATCCAGTAGAGCGCCCACGCAGCAGCAAATGCTGCAGCAGGACTCCTATGGAGTAATTTGAACAGTCCGATTACCAGCTGAGGAACGTGATAATAGGCTTTTCGATAAAAGCTCAGAAACATCACCTGCAATGCGGCACCAATCGCGACATTTTCATCATCTGAACTGATTTCGTTGGGCCTCTCCTTAAACCACTGTTGAATTGCCGCCTCTCCTTCAGGCGCACTATCTATTGCGACCATCGCGCAAAGAGTGCCAAAGGCGTTTCCCAGCTCAGAATCCCGCTCTAAATACTTTGCAAGCAGTCGATCATACAAAGCGTTGGCCCACCGAGATCCTGCCAATTCTCTTATTGCAGCATCCACACTTGTTTTTATCGCTCCAGTACCATCCTTTTTATTAACATGCTTGACAAGTTCTTCGAGAACGGCATGAACAACGTCTTGGCTGGCGTTTGGATCATCAGCTAGACATAAGGCGGCAATTACCGCCCTTGAACCCCCAGTGCGAATGTCTTCGCCTTCTAACGGTGAAAGTATGGAGAGAACGGCCGCATCAACGTCATCATCATTGCAGGATGCTACACAAAGACGAATCGCCTCGCGCCAATTCTCGGCGACCGTAATTTCAGCGTCTTCAGAGTCCGCCTTCTTATCGTCATCTTCAGTCGAGCTCTTAGCTACGCTTGTCTGGCCGGCCAAGTGCGCGATATTTTGGGCAAGGCTCTTTGAACGGTCTCGGTTCGGGAATCGTCCATCAACGAGGGCCAATCCTGCGAGATACTCTTGAAAAGTAAGGTGACGAAATTCAAATAAGGGGGTCGGCCTACCCTGATGACGAACATGGCCTGCCTCTATCAGGATTCCTGTTTGTCGCTCCAATAGGCGAATGAACTCTTCGGCGCTATGTTTTCGCGTGGGATGTATCTGCGGATACTCTTCTCGCATTTGCTCAAGCAGTTCGATAATTTCATCCCCACGCAACTGCGATACTCCTCGCTCACACATAGCATACGCAATATATTCAAGCTGAGGGAGTGCTTCGCGATGGTCGATTGGCTCATCAACTTCGCGCCGCCAGTTGAGCAACACTTCAAGTGCGTCCCAGTACAAATCAGAGCGACGGCTCGGCAAACTTCCAATCTTGCGCTTTACTAGCGCAAGTGTAGTTAACAACATCGGATTCGCCGTGAGCCGTTCGATTCGATCAGTGCTGTGAATGTCGTGGATCAGTTCCTCAGCCATTTCAGCACGGCGCTCTGGGGTTTCTGTAAGTGCACACCACCGTCGCGCAAAGTCGGCCTTGTCTTCCTTAGATAAATCAACAAAGGTGAGATGTTCAAAACCTCTGCCGATTCTATACCCCAATTCTCTGTACCCAACTATTCGGGACGTAACAATAATCGGAGTGTTGGGATAGGCTACATGGATCTGTTCAAGCTGTTGGCAAAAACGAATTCGCAGTACCGGGTCGACGATTTCATCCAAGCCATCTATCAACAACAATGCCTCTCCTTGGAATAACTTTTCCTTTAGTACGCTTAATAACGCCTCCGCCTCAGAACTCGACAGTTCGGTTCGACGGAAGGTATGGGTAAGAATTTGATCCAGGGGACCCTGTACACTGGTCTGATCAAGATCCCTGCAACGAACAATTACCGGAAGCCAGTCCTTGTCGGGCAGGGTTGATACATCAGGCAGGTCTTTCCACTCTTGATTCTGATTCAATCGGAGCAAGTACGAGGTAGCAATCCATCTGACAAGGGTTGTTTTTCCGGAGCCGGGATCCCCTAACACAACGAGCCTCTGTGCTTCCGACAGTCGATGGCCTACAGGGACTCTCGCGGATTGAGTATCGGAGTGATCATTTTTGACTGTGTCCCAGGTAGATAACTTGCGAGAGACTTCCCTTCTATTTTCAATGTCTTTGAGATTTGACTCGCCCACTATTTTGTCAGAAGGGATTTCCACACGTACCCGTAACGCGACGTAAAGGCGACGTAACTCGAAGTGGCGTGTCGCAAGATGGCGATCTGACTCGGGTAGATTGGCGAGATCAATAATGTCGCATGACTCTAGCGCTAGTTCTCGATAACGTCGCTCTGCCTCTTGATGATGTACGCGGTAAGAAGAGTTCGACGCAATCGGATAATATTTCGCAAGAGCAGTTATCAGCTCCTCGCATGCTTTCGAAGGGTCCTGCCAGTAGTGAGCGATGGTGCTGTCGCTGGAGAGTGACTTTAGGTATGCCTCCTTCTCCATTTGCACGGCGAAAATCCGCGTGTTGTTGTATTGTCTTGCTGCGTTAACAATAAGAAACGCCCAACCGGTTCCCAATGCTCGGACCGTTCCGCAAAGAACTACTGGGCCGCCGCTGTGCATGACTTTGGAGGCCTCTTCAGTGAACGACTCCCCAATCATGATTGTCCCGCGGTGAACTACCTGGTAACCGGCATTCCTTATCGGCTCAGCCAGGAGTTCGGCACAGCTCTCCTCTCCCGGTGCGTGTACAATTAAGACTTCCCTAATCATTGATTACCTGATCGCTTTCAAGAGTTCATCGATTCCTCGAGACCAATCCTTAACGAGGTCTCCGTATTTCAGGTCAGCGAGAATAGGTGGAGGATTTCCGCCAGTCAGTAGTACCGGAAGAATTCTAATATCCAGGCCGTTAAGTTGTCGTGCAAGAGCAGACATCCATTCTCGCTTCATCCAGGGAGAGGTTACACCGAGCGCGGAAAAACAAATAACAACATAGGATGCTCCTGCCAAGCCCTCATTTATTTGCCCAACAATTGAATCGCCTAAACCAATGTTCCAGTCATCGAACCAAACTTGGTGGCCCGCCCGACGGACTTCATCAGCAAGCTGTTCAGCCTCTTGGATATCAGCTTTCCTATAACTGATAAAAACGTTTGCCATAATGACCTCCTCCCTAACTATCGGACAAGCCTAAAAATAGAAGATACGCTGTGTTCGTGAGATCTCAGAAAAAGGGCTCATGAGTTATTTCCACAGCATTTCTTGTACTTTAGAATGCTGTTGCAAGGACAAGGATCGTTTCGACCGGGTTTACCGAACTGGGCGAAATACTGTTCAAGTTTGCGCTGACGGTACCGTTCCACTTCCTGCTCCTTCTGCGCATCGGGGCGCCAAGGCGCCGAGAAGTATCTAAAGTCATAGATGTTGGTCTCATCAGACACGCCGGCTATCAGGAGGATCCAGCTCGCATACTTGAGTTGATATTTGCGCATTAGGGAGTAGCCAGCAGCACGCGCGATAGAAGGCGATTGCTGGTTCGTCGAAACGAGAATCGTTAATCCTAAGCTCGAATTCTCAAACTCAAGAGTTAAGTCATGATCTCTTCCGTCACGCAGCGAAGTAGCCCTACCTTGTCGAATGTTTTCCAAGATGACTTCCATGGCCTCGACATCAAAATCAAGGAGCGTAGTAGTCACATCGGAGAAGCCGGGCTTTTCCGTAGCTTCAATTCCCTTGATTAAGGTCTTATAGTCTTCGGGAATTTCGAGTCGCGGCTTTGAGATACTCCTCAAAGGTTTGTCTACGGCTCGGTTGAGATCGGTTCAGATAGGTGACAGCCGCCCAGCCGTCGGGATTTTCTTCAAACAAAGACAAAAGTTGATTCGCCACGAGCTCATCTTTTTCACGTAGATAAGGATCGTTCCTCAGGCTCTTTTCGTTTTCCTCAAACCATTCTGAGAGTGTCATATCTGAAGGTAGGCTGCGATGACTCTCGTTAATGGTGTTTTGCGCATAGGAGCGTAACGACGAAGCATAGTCTTTCCAGTTCGGATATGGAGGCGAGGATCTCCATGTCTTCGACATGCGTCGCAAAGCAAACAAGGATGCAGTTTCTCCAAGAGACTCCTCGAACCACTGGTTTGGGTTGTCCGTTACTTTCGAATTCATCGCCAGGACGTGGCAAAACTCATGCGAGAATTGATAAGCGAATTGGGCCCATCGCATGTCTTGAGCCGTGAGCAAGACGATGAATTCACCATTCGGGCCTCGCTTGTAGAGCGTCAGCGGCTGGTCCTCGCTATGCCTGACAATAATCGCCAGCTCGGGTGTATTTGGAATGTATGCGAGTATTTCGCCGGCGGCAGAATAAAGCACCTTCTCAATGTCTTGAATCCGGCTCTCCCCCCAACCTTCGTCGGAAACGCTAATGGTGAGACGACTTTGACTATCAAACTCTTTGTGGACCACAGGAGTAGCAGCGCCTCTAACTGGATGTCCTACCGCGCCCGCCAAGAAAATTATCGTGAATACGACCTTTGCCAGCTTTACCATCTAACTAACCTCCTTCAGGCAACACCTACCCCCAGCGATCTGTAGTTGGGTTTGTGCCCGGACCTCTCGCTCGCACTGCGTTATGGATAATTAGTGAGGAGATAGAGGCGTGAAATGTATCTACGGTCCGGCTCATAATCACAAGGATGACTAATCACTTGACTATCGCCCGTGCTGTTTCCTGCCGTTACTTTCTGTGAGTCCAGCGTTCCACCAAAACATCGGTCGCTGAGAAATCGACGCTCACGAAACTGGTGCGGAACAAATGATTGTTAACTTTTACTGCTTAATAACTAAGGCAAAAACGGTGACAATCTTGCGGCTTGGTTGTTCGGATTATGAGAAACGTGAGAACTCGCCGCGCTGACGTATTGTGCCCAGACTTTAGTACAAGAACTCGGATCGCGCAACTGAATAAAATAGTAATGGAGGACGGTCTAAAAGCGTTTACGGGCGACTTTCGTTGAGTAAGGCTTGACCCACTCATCACTCAGTCGTCACGATTCATTACTTGTGCCTCGCCGACACTCCTTGCAACCTCCACTCAAAACTGTGACTATCAAATCGAATAACTAGTTCGTCGCGTGTTCCTGGTAGGACTCACGTTTCTTTCCGGTCCGCTCACAATTTCTTCACTTTGAAGTTCGATCAACGTAGCTCGAATCAAACGCGCGTGTAGTGTGTTCGGTTACGCTTGGTAACGGTTCCGGCAGCATACCGGCGTGTCTGGCGTTAAGCTCTCGTGTTGTTTGCCCCGGCAACCGCACCGCGTCGACTTCCTCAATCGTCGACTTGCGACGAAATAGCAGTCGAATAAACACTGCTTCGAGTGTGATTAGTATGAAAAAGCTCAGGAGTGCGAACGCAATAACCAACCCGCTCTCTAACCGGACAACGACCTTGAGCATTCCCATGAGCATGGTGATAGCTGCAAGTCCGAAGACGAAAGCAAATACCATCGCCCCCACCAGGGTCCCAGGTTTCACTTCTGAAGATTTGGCGATGCTTTCGTTACGGGCGTCAGCCAGCTTTTCGCCGCAATAGTTGCAGTAACTCAAGCCTGCCGCGAGAGACACGCCGCAAGTTGAACAATACATCCACGTTCACCTCCCAGTTTCAATACCTTAGCCACTACGATAAGCAGCGGCCTTTAGTTCACATTCCCAGGTTGGGATCCAGCGGCGTCGTTTGCCCACCACGACCACGAAATCCCTGGCGAAATCTTTCTCTTTGCTCGGGCGTCATCTCCTCCCAGCGCTCGCGCATTCGCTCTTCGATGCGACCGTCAATTCGTCCGCGCATTCCGCGACGACGATGTCCACCGCCGCCCATCCCGAATCCGCCAAACAATATTCGACAGAGAGCCAACAATCCGATCGCCTGCCAGAAGGTAATGATCCGCAGTCCAAATAAGTCCGGCGCCAGCCAGTTCCAGAGCAGCTTCACCAATTCGCCACCGATGAAGGCGAAGATTGCCATCGCCAACAGAGCCAGCGGCGCGATGATCAAGAGCCTCGTCGGTTTCGTCATTTTCTTCCATTTGTCGTGCATGTTTTGGTTCCTCACTTATTCTTAAACTCTTCGTAAATGTTCTGCAGTCGCTCGCGTAGATGGAGCACTGCGTAACGCTTGCGCGCGAGTAACGTGTTGATGTTCACACCACTTTCGCCGGCCAATTCTTTGAAACTCCGCCCTTCGATTTCGTGAGCGATGAATACTTCGCGTTGCTCCTCAGGTAGTTCATCGAGCGCCAGTTCCAACTCCTCAAGCAGCACGCCGCGGACGTATCGCGCTTCCGGCCCGGCGTCAGGCGACGGCAACAAATCTTCGATCTGCAACAACTCGCCAGATTCATCCGCTGCAATTGTTTCGCTGAACCGCTCCGGTTTCTTTTTGCGAAAAAGATCAGTGATGCGATTGCGCGCGACGCGAAACAGCCAGCCGGTAACGTGGTCGATCGGCATCAGAAGTCGGTTAGCTTGCACCAGTTCATAGAAAACTTCCTGCACGATGTCCTCAACATCAGCATCGTCGAGCACACGCCGGCGGATGAAATTACGCAGCCGCGATCGTTCTTCCGCGACGATTGCAGAAATTTCAGTGTTTTGGTCGCTCATCGCGCTAATGCTCGACGGCTGATTCATCCAATCCTGTAGACGTATGAAGGCAGGAAATATTGTAAGACTTAGTGGAAATGAGGTCAGACTGCAAGGCAGAGAACTTGAGGACTAATTCTTCTCGTTGTCTTCCAGGTGCTGCCAAACATCAGGACTGGTTCCGTCCAGGTCAGTAAAACCGTAAACGCGGGCGAGTTCACCCGATGTAAGGCATTGCTGGTTCCAGCGCTTGCGTTCCGGATCTAACGCGACCGCAGCGATCGCCCGGCCAACGTAGCGAGGTGATTCTGAAAGCGCAAAGTCAGGCGGCGCTAATGGTTGGCCCTGTTCTTCGCGAGTGGGATTGAGCGCATCACGCCAGTTACTTTCAGCTACACCAAAGTTTTCCAGCATCATCTCGGAGCGAAGCCATCCGGGCGTTATACACACCGCCGTCGCCCCGTGCGGCGCAAGTTCATGTCCTTGTGAGAACGCAAGCCGGTTGACAGCGACTTTCGCCAGGTCATAGTAGACGGAAATTCTGTAGTGGGTGTCGTTGTACTTCTTCGTCCCGTCAGTAACTTCCACGAGCAGTCCGCCGCGCTTCTTGATCAGCAACGGCAGCAGATGCTTCGACGTGATGATGTGAGTGTCAATTCCCAGACGCAGAATGCGCAGGCCATCCGCCAGGTCGAGTTCCCAGACGGGCATATTCCATTCGGCTGGTCCGCCTTTAAGAATCTCTGCACCCCAGATGTCGTTGACAAGAATGTCGATGCTGCCGAACTCGTCACTAAGACGCTTTGCCAGACCTTGCACTTCATCGGGCATCAGGTGATCGATTGCGATAGCGATTCCTTTGCCGCCCAGGCTCGTTACCAGTTCCGCAGTTTCCTCGATCGTTTCACTGCGATCGTAATCTGAAGGAATCGCCCTTTGGGTGCTGGTCCTCCCCGTGCAAATAACTGTGGCACCGGCTTCGCCAAGCGCTGCAGCGATACCTCGGCCAGCGCCGCGAGTAGCGCCGGCGACGACAGCTACCCGCCCGCGTAGTGCATCGTGATCGTAAGGCAAGCTCATATGGTTTACGCCCCATGATAGAGCGAACCCGGGCGGTAACACATTTGCGCCGGCGCGCTATTCATATCTCAGCGCAACGAGAGGATCCACTTTCGTCGCCCTTCTTGCTGGGATGAAACACGCAACTAAAGCCACCAGCAATAGAACTCCTGGAACTACCGCAAAAGTCGCGAGGTCGGTTGGCGCCACTTCGAAGAGTAGACTCGACATCACGCGGGTAATGGCGTAAGCGCCCGCTAAACCAACAACTGCGCCGATCACCACCAGCGACATTCCATTTGCCAGGATAAGCTTTAGTACGTCGACCATCTGCGCTCCCAGCGCCATTCGTATACCGATCTCCTGCGTGCGTTGCGCGACCGTATAGGCCATGACACCGTAAATACCCAGCGCGGCCAGGAGCAGAGCAACCACGGCAAACGCGCCGAAGATCACGAGGCTAAAACGCCGCTGATCCAAGGCTGAGGAAAAGATCTGATCGAGAGTGCGAAACTCGACCGGCAGTTGCGAATCAAGCGAGCGCACCGCTTGACGCATCGCGGGCACCAACGCAGCGGGCTGGGCCTGCGCTCTAACCACTACAGACAGATTCGATGAAGGCAAGCGTTGCAGCGCGTTCGCATAAATCGTCGGACTAACTTTCGTATCGACGCCGTAGTCGTGCACATCGCCCACCACACCGACGACGTGCAGTAGTCGCAAATCGCCATCCATATTTCCAAATTGAATTGTTTGGCCGACAGGTTCCTCGTTCGGCCAATATTTCTTAGCGACGGACTCGCTGATCACCGCCGCATTAGGGGAGTTCGGCTGGTCAGTGGCATCAAAGGTTCGACCGCGCAACAACGGAATGCGCATGGCTGAAAAATATCCTGCGGTGGAAAGACGATATTCCGCATGTCCCGGACGAGACGGATCGTTGTTAATCAGGAAAGTTCCATCCGGCCCGCCGCCGGTCAACGGCAGTGTGCTCATACTTCCGGCCGCGACCACTCCGGGGGTCGCGTTCAGGCGTTCGAGCAGTTGCTGCAAAAAAAGCCGTTGTCGTTCTTCGTCGGCACTGAACGAAATCGCCATGTCAGGCGCGATGTGTTGCTCCATCAAACGCTTGTATTGTTCCATGAGCATTTTGTAGCGCGCCTCGCCCATGCCGTGGCCCGGCATTGAAAGCTTCATGGCGATAGCGCTCTCGGTGCGAAACCCCGGATCAATTTGCAGTAGACGGTAGAAACTTTTTCCCATCAACCCCGCGCCGATCAGCAGCACTAATGTCAGCGCCATCTGTGCGACCACCAGCAGACTGCGGAGATGTTGGCCCGCGTACCCGCCCGCTCCTCCGCCAGTTTCACGAAGACTTGTTTCGAGATCCTTCGTCGAGAAACGGAGCAAAGGCACGAAGCCAAGCACCACCGCCACCAGCAGCGACAACCCCACAGTGAACGCTACCGCCCGCGCATCTACTCCAATCTCGTTTATACGGGGCAGACTTTCCTGGTTGAAACTCAGTAATACCTTTACTCCCCAAAACGAAATCAGCACGCCGAATGCGCCGGCCGTAAGAGCCAACAACAGGTTTTCAGTAATGAACTGTTGGGCCAACCGCGAACGTGTTGCTCCCAAAGCCGCCCGCACCGCGAATTCTCTTTGCCGCCCGGTTACCTGGGCCAACAACAAATTTGCGACGTTAGCGCAGGCAACGACCAACAGAAACCCGACCGCTACAAAAATCATGATCAGGGCACTGCGCACGTTCCCCACGATGTAATCCTGTTGCGGCACGGCAACGAAATCCACGGAATCCATGTCTTTGCCGTTTTCCTGTAGGAGTTGTTTGCCAATGCTACTCACTTCAGCGTTCGCTGTCTGGGTCTGGACGTTTGGATTCATGCGGGCAACGACATCCCAGTTGTGAGCCGAACGGGAGATCTCTTGAGGAAACAGCTCGCGCGGGATCCAAATTTCGGCGTCTTGCGGAAAGGCAAAGCCCGGCGGCATGACGCCCACCACGGTCACGTTTTTGTCGTGCAGCCGCAGCGTGGTTCCCGTCAAGTCTGATTTCCCGCCCAGCAGCCGTTGCCAGAATCCATGACTCACCACTGCGACTGGCGCGCCGCCCGCTTTGCTTTCCTCGGGCAAAAATGTGCGACCAACGAACGGCTGCGTGCCGAGCACACTAAAAAAATCAGTCGACACCACGAGCACCTGCGCGCGAACGGGTTCACTGCCGCCAGTAACCGTGGTTAAGTCGCCAGCATATTCTGCAACACCCGCGAGCGTGTGACTGCGCGCCCGAACGTCAAGAAAGTTCGGCTCGGCAAACGCCATGCGTCCGCCCTTCGCGTTGACCTCACGAAGCTGAACGATCTGTTCGGCATTGGGATACGGCAAAGGGCGGAGCAACACCCCATCGACGACACTAAAAATCGCGGTGCACGCGCCAATGCCGAGGGCAAGCGTGATGACCGCGAGGGCAGTAAAGCCCGGCCGTTTAGCAAGGCTGCGAATGCCAAAGCGAATGTCTTTGAGTAGTGTCTCCATGGGTGGTCTCCTTCCGGATTTCAATTTACTTAGTGCCCGCGGAAACCGCTTTTAGTTCTGACCCAGCGCAGCAGACGCCTTCTGGAACCAATGCAGTTTCCGGTTTTCAACTCAACTCTGAAATAGGAATTAGCTAGTGCTTTTGGAGCGTTACGAGATTTGTGGCGCGTTGGTTCGATCTAAAAGACGCGAAGGCCGCCGTGGGTGTTAGTGCGGGAGCGATTGTGTTCCGTTTTGCGTTCGTCTTAATTCATCAAAGGCGCCGAAGACGCCTAGAGAAGGTAGCAGGTGAAACCTCTGGATCAAATGTCAATTGTTCGATCGCGCGCTGGAGGCGCGCGCAAACTCTGGGCGCATCTTCGACGCGCAATTGAATATTGACCATACTTCCAGACGTTTTCACGTCTGGCTATCTTCTTCCGCCGCTTCACGGCGGAGTCTGGCGTTGTGTTCAATTGCCTCGGCTGCGAGCTTGGTGGCCACAGTCGTGAGGTGCGTTTCTTCGCCGTCAGGCGTGCGCGGTTCGCGGTAATACATTGCAAATGAACCGAGCACTTTTCCTTTACTCGACATTATCGGAGTGGACCAGCAAGCGGCAACACCGATGGCCCAGGCGAAGTTGCGATATTCGTCCCAGAGCGGATCGGTAGAAATGTCGCTGACGATTACCGGAGTGCCGCGGTACATCGCAGTTCCACATGAGCCATGCTTTGGCCCAATTGGTTCGCCATCAATCACCTTAATGTAGTTCTCAGGCAAACTCGGCGCGACGGCGTGTTTGACATGATTGCCGTCGTCGCTCAGTTGAAGTATCGAACAGATCATTTCTGGTGACTGCGACTCGATCAGCAACACCAGCTTCGTGAGGATTTCGCTAAGTGGCGCGTCAGCCGCAATCATTTGTTTGATGCGTTCCTGCTCCTCGATAAACTTTTCGTTCGCCTGATTTGTCGCGGCGTTGTCGAGTTTGACGGCAGGTAGCTCCTGAGTTTTCGCCACCGCAAGTTCACTTTGCTTCTGATCCGCCATTTTAGTGATCTCCTCGGCGGCCATTTTACGCCTGGGGCGTAAGGGAAGCCAGATAGAGAACCGTTTAAATGGGGTTAACATACATAACGAATCACAGAGGCGTCGAAGACGCCTATAGAGGGTAGCCAGAGGTGAAACCTCTGGATCAAGTGGCAGTTAATTCGATCACGCGCTGAAGGTGCGTGCAGACTCTGAGCGCATCTTCGACGCGCAATTAAAG
>DATIPD010000023.1:0-450055 GCA_035472495.1 Pyrinomonadaceae bacterium
GCCGGATTGGCTGCAGGTCGACTTCAACGGCAGCCAGACGATCGCAGAGATAGATGTTTTCACGGGGCAGGACGACTACCTGAACGCGGTCGCGCCGACGGAGACGATGACCTGCAGTTTGCTGGGACTGACGGGCTATGACGTGCAGTACTGGAATGGTTCGAGTTGGGTGACGGTTCCTGGGGGCAGCGTCACGGGCAACAACCTGGTTTGGCGGAAGTTCAGTTTCACGGCAATCACCACCAGTAAGGTCAGAGTGTTGACTAGCGCCTCATCGGATGGCTGGAGCCGCATCACGGAAGTGGAAGCGTGGACCGGGAGTTCCGGCAGTACGGCGAAGATCAACTGCTGGTGACGGACCATCTCGGCACGCCACGCATTACTGTCGATAGAACAACTGGTCACTAAGGTTTGGAACAGCCCCAGCATCATGGCTCTTAGCGGTGCCGATTGTTCTCTAAGCTCTTTCGGATATCTCGGTTTCCTCGGTTTTTGGTCACGATTGTCAACCGACAAAAGGTAACGGGGGCGCGGCCTGGCGACGACAGTAAATGAGCCATTTGCTGTTTATGCGGTAAACGGCCAACTTGCGCTTCAACTTCCGCAATCCCATGCCAACCGTAAGGGATAAAACAGAAGCAGAAAGAATCGCAAAGACTTTTAGGTTGCACTTCGAACTTGAATCCACGAATCTAGGACTATGAAAAGCAACCGGTTTTCTTCAGCCTTACAGGCCCAAAGAAGGGCGACTATACTGTTGTGGTCAATCACGTTCGTTATCTTTGTTTCTTTTCAACTTACTTTGCCGGTTTATGGCCAAAGCAAATCAATAGACGGTCGCTGGCCGCAAAAACATCAACAAGAGGGTGTGGCAGTCGAATTCGACGTGCAGCCGCTGGCGACCAACAAGGGACACAAACTGGTTGAAGGGGCAGACGCGATCGTTCGTTTCAAGATTACGGATGCAAACACAGGCAAGTCTCTTAACAGTCTTCGTCCCGCTGTTTGGATCGACCAACGCACACCCGGGGAACAAACAGATTCACGAGCGTGTCGAGAGAAAGTGCAATCGTTTCTACAGCCAGGGTTCAACCGGCGAGCAACGATCGATCTAAACAGCTACTTCATTCTGACGCTGAACGATGAAGCAAACATCTCAGTAATAGATCCGCTTTCAGGTTTCGGTGGCTCAAAACTCTATACGCTCGTGGCCCTGCCGGCCCCGGGCGAAGATTGGGTGATGAGTGCCGATCACAAGCGGCTTTATGTCTCAATGCCTCAGCTTAACCAAGTGGCCCTGGTGGATCTCACCACTTGGAAAGTGATCGCGCTCATCAACGACGTGGCCAACGCTTCCCGACTCGCGCTGCAGAACGATGGAAAATATCTCTGGGTTAGCAATGAGGCACAGGCGAATTCCGGCATTACGGTGATAGATACTGGCGCCCTGAAAATTGTGGCGCACATTAACACCGGCCAGGGTCCCCACGAGCTGGCTTTTACGCCAGACGATCGCTACGCATTCGTCACCAACAAGCTGAGTGGAACTTTGTCGAGCATCGACGTCCGCAAGCTTGCTGTCGTCAAGGAAATTAAGATTGGTTTATTACCAACCTCCCTGGCTTATTCGGCCCTAAGTCAGGCTGTCTATGTAGTCAACGAAGGCGACGGAACAGTTGCGGCCATCGGCAGCGCGCAATTCGCAACGTTGACGGAAATTAAAACCGCCCCAGGAAGCAACAAGGTTCGTATTTCTCCGGACGGCCGGTTTGCTTTCGCCGTTAATCCAAAAACGGACGCCGTTTACATTATTGACCTGTCTACTAACCGACTTGTCCACACGGTTCCGGTTGATTCTAAACCTGACCAGATCAGTTTTACTCCGGAGTTTGCTTACGTGCGATCGGCCGCTACTGAATTTGTTTCGCTAATAAATCTGGCTCGCCTGAGGCAGGAACAATCGGAGGTTGCGGTCGCTCGCTTTCCCGCCGGACAGAAGGCGCCGCAAGATTCCTCCTGGGTATCGCTTGCGGAGGCGATGATTCCAGGACCAGAACCCGGTGCCATGCTAGTGGCAAACCCCACCGACAAAATGATCTACTTTTATATGGAAGGAATGGCGGCGCCTATGGGTAACTTTCAAAACTACCGGCGCGCCCCGCGAGGAATATTGTTACTGAACAACAGCCTGAAGGAGACCACACCCGGTGTGTATGCAACAAATGTGCGTCTGACAGAAGCTGGTAGTTACGACGTCGCGTTCTTGCTCGACGTCCCGCGCGTCGTGAAGTGTTTTAGTCTTGAGATTGAAGCAAGTGGCAGCTCAGCAAGAATGCCGGCTGTTTCAATCAAGACCGCAGTCCTACCGTCTGCTTCCCAACTGCGGGTGGGCAAAGACTTCCGTCTGCGTTTCAAGGTAACAGAATCCGAATCGGGAAGGTCGGTATCGAATTTGACCGACATGACTGTGCTGGTATTTCTTGCGCCCGGTATTTGGCAGCATCGCCAATTGTCGAGAGCTGTAGGCGATGGCGTTTACGAGATGACCTTTACACCGCCGCAGGCTGGTATCTACTATGTTTTCTTCCAGTGCCCCTCACTGAATGTAACATTCAGTCAGTTGCCGTCAGTTACATTAACAGCGATTGAGGCTGATGCGCCGCCGTCTACAAATCAGTGAGCGTTTGTTTCCGAAACAACCCTGGAAACCGGAGCCGGGAAGCATGAGAAAAATACCAGCGAAGAATTGTCCACAAGCTTGGTTTGGAACAAGCCTGATGTCATGGCTGTTCGTCATTATCGTTATTGGTTTCGTTTCTCGCACTAGCCAGGCACAGGTGCAGAACACTAGCGCAACGAATCAGGCAGCCGCCGCGACGGAAAAATCAGCAAGCGAGAAATACTTTACTGACGTCGTACTAATTAATCAGAACGGCGAGAAAATGCGCTTCTATAGTGATCTG
Source organism: Pyrinomonadaceae bacterium (assembly GCA_035472495.1). GTDB lineage: Bacteria > Acidobacteriota > Blastocatellia > Pyrinomonadales > Pyrinomonadaceae > PSRF01. Next base: position 2,964 of record DATIPD010000023.1, read on the forward strand.
CTCAAAGGAAAAGTGGTGATCATCAACTCTTTTTTTGGAACCTGTCAGGCGAGTTGTTTGCCGCTGAACCGCAATTTGGAAAAAGTCCAAACGGCCCTGGGAGATCATGTAGGTAAGGATGTTCATATAATTTCGATCAGCGTGGATCCGACCGTCGATACGGCGGCGAGCCTAAAAGAATACGCAAAAAAACTCCACGCGAAACCGGGCTGGTACTTCCTCACTGGTGAAAAAGAAAATGTGGATCTTGCCCTGAAGAAGTTAGGCCAATTTGTCACCGACAAGAACGATCACCTTAACATCTTTATCATCGGGAATGAGCCTACCGGCCTCTGGAAAAAAGCGTTTGGCTTGGCGCCCACCGAAGAACTGGTAAAAGTAGTGGAAAGCGTTCTCAACGACCGACCGCCGAGCGCGCCGTGATTTCAAATCAATTAAGAACTTGAGCAACAAACACAGGTCTAGTCGCACAAGCATCGCCGTCATATTTTTGCTGGCTTGTGTTGGAGTTCTTGTCGGTAGTGCTTTTCAATTGTCCACCGCACAGGAGAACCTTGAAGCGCGGCTGCGCCGAGGACGGCAGATCTATGTAAGCGGAGCCAGCGCCTCAGGCAAAGCAATCCTGGCTTACATTGGTGAGCAGTCACTTGAACTTCCCGCTAGTTCGATGCCTTGCGCAAACTGTCATGGTCTGGATGGCAGGGGCAAGCCCGAGGGCGGCATTGATCCATCGAATATTACGCCAGAGTTCCTCACCAAACCTTACGCTTCGACCCAGGCATACCAGCGAAAGCACGAGCCATACACTGATCGCGGCATCGAACTAGCGATTACGCGCGGCCTAGATCCCTCCGGGAATAAACTGCTGACAGTCATGCCGCGCTACGTGATGACGCGGGAAGATCTCAGTGATCTAATCGTTTACATGTCTCGCCTTGGCAAGGACCGCGATCCGGGAATTACCGATGACAAGCTGGTCATTGCTACAGTATTGCCGGCGAGAGGGGCGTTAGCCGAGATGGGTTCAGCAGTGAGGGCCGTGCTTACCGCGTACTTCGAGGAAGTGAATAACGCCGGTGGAATTTACAATAGACGCGTGGAGCTAAGGTTCGCTGAAACTGCTGACACGCCAGCGGCGACGCGAAAATCGATCGAAAGTCTGTTGAGTTCGGAGCAGGTCTTCGCGTTTACCTGCGCCTTCATCGCCGGTGCAGAAAAGGAAGTTCTGCCACTCTTTTCAGAAAAGCAAGTGCCGTTAGTTGGCCCGATAACGCTCTTCCCACAGACGACTCTTCCTTTGAATCGCCACGTCTTTTATCAACTGTCCGGGGTTGTGGGCCAGGAACGAGTGCTAACTAAATTCGCTGCGACCAAATCCGAGATCAAGAACACTGGGATCGCCATTGTTTCACAGGAGAACGAAAACAACGCTCTCCTGATCGAGGCGATCCGAACTCAGATAACTAAGTCGGGATTGGTTGAGCCGCAAACGATAAGTTATGTTCCGGGCACTTTTGATGCAGCACAAACTGTCAGGCAACTTCGCCAAACTAACCGGGCAGCGGTTTTTTTTCTGGGTCCATCTCAGGATAGTTTGTCGTTCATGCAATCGGCGGCGGAGTCGAGTTGGTTTCCGTACGTCTTCCTGAGCGAAGTGGATGCTGAGATTTTTAGCGCTCCGGCGGGTTTCGACGAACGGATATTCATGGCTTTTCCAACTTCGCCGGCGGATCAAACCGCTGACGGCATGAAAGAGTTTCGTTCCCTGGCGGCCAAACACCAACTCCCGACAAAACATGTTGCGGCCCAGATTTCTGCCTACGGTGCCGCAAAGGTGTTAGTTGAGGGTTTGAAGCGGACCGGGAAAGATTTGAGCCGCGAAAAACTCGTACAGAGTCTCGAGGGACTTTTCGAATTTCGCACTGGCCTCACCCCGGCGGTTACTTTCGGGCCGAATCGGCGCATCGGAGCTATCGGTGCTTACGTGATAACAGTTAACCTGAAGGACAAGCAATTCTTGCCAATCAGCGGCTGGATAGATATAGACTAGGGTGGAATTACGAGGGCAGTAAACCAGCGGTCAATAAACTAAGGAGAAGTAAGTGTCACTCCGAACGCGCCTCACAATTCTCGTTCTAATAATCGGTCTCGTTCCAGTGCTGCCGGCACATCGCTCGGAAGTTACTGCGCAGACAGTTCAGAAGCAAGCGCAGAAAAAAATCCGTCGCTATTCCTGTCCGATGCATCCGGAAGTGGTTTACAAGCGGGCCGGCAAGTGTCCTAAATGTGGTATGTCGCTCAGATTAGTTAAAGAGGCGACAGCACAACCGGCGGCAACAATTCCTGACCCACCACCCGTTCAGCCGGCGACAAATGATGCGGCCTTCTTGTCAAAAAACATTCCCGACGTACAGATTTACGATCAGACAGGGCGGCGATTGAATTTCTACAGCGATCTGATCAAGGGCAAGACCGTTGCCATTAATTTTATCTTCACTACCTGCACCGGCGTTTGTCCGCCACTGACCGCCACCTTCCGCAGAGTGCAGCAGGATTTGGCGAAGCAAGGTCTCCCAGCGCAGTTAATTTCTATTAGCGTCGATCCTGTCACTGACACGCCTGCCAGACTGCAAGAGTTTGCGGCCAAGTTTAAAGCGGCGCCCGGTTGGACATTCGTGACCGGCGACAAATCAGCAATCGATTCAATTCTCCAGGCACTGGGCACGGCGGTCGCTAATAAAACCGACCACACATCGATGATTCTTATCGGCAATGATGTTACGGGAGAATGGACTAGAGCCTACGGCCTGTCCTCGCCCGCAGTTTTGATAAACGTGATCTCGAGAACCGCGAAGGGTGAGTGACAAGAAAAAGCGCGCTGGCGGAACCCCGCCGAACGAGCGGGATCAATCCGGGAGACCTTGCCGAACACCAAAAATCATCGCTCGGAACCGGTTTATGCAAGGAATTTTGCTTGACACTCTGACTCAAGGAGAATTAGGGTTCTGTCGTAAGTTACTTCTAGGCGAAATTGGTTTTCTCACTCGGCGATTAACCTTAGATCGCTAACCTCTTTTTAACTTTTCCGGGTAGGTCCCGGCTGTTTCCTCAGGCTCATGCACGCCGCTTTTGCTCACCAAAGGAGAAGTGAAATGCTTCGTAAATCTACGTCTGTCATGGCTCCGCTTATCAGTGTCATTTTCTTTTTTGGAATCGCGGCAGCGCAAACGTTAAAGGTAGACAAAACAGAGCCTGGCCTAACTCACTCAGACGCAGGGTTGGTAGCGCCAAAGCGCGCTCTGATCACGCCCCCTGCAACAGAGACTGCAAAGCCTGACGATGCTATGCCTGTTGCGGAAGTGCATTCGGACGAGGTGGTAATCGATTCCGCCAAGAGTCAACCAACATTGGTGCCTGCTCAGCCAACACCGTCACCAACGCCGGTCCCGCCTTGCCTGCGAAATATTACCGCCGACGTGGTGGCATTGCCGCAATCGATAATGCTCAACCGGCTTGGCGCATCGATTCCCGACGGTTTAGTGTTTGCCCTGCGCAGCGACACCCAGGGCTCAGGCAGCTCTATGCGACTCCGCGACGACAAAAGGCCACGGCCGATCGCTTTACGAGCAAACGTTGGCGACTGCTTAGCGATCTCTTTCGAAAACGCCATACCGGCGAAAACGTTTTCAACGACTAAGGTGGCCGGAGCTGCAACTGGCACCACCGAGGTTTCTCTGCACGTTCAGGGTATGCAATGGCAAAGCGGACCTTCTGACGATGGCTCTTTTGTAGGAACAAACAACTCGAGTTTGGCCTCAGCCAATGCTGCCCCAAGTCCGCAACCCAGTCCGATGCCGGCGCAAACTCAGGTTTATCACCTCTATGCGAGCCAGGAAGGGACCTTCTTGCTTTACACGATGGGCGATACGAGTTCGCAGGGGCTACAACTCGAACGCGGGCTCTTCGGTGCGCTGAACGTCGAGCCGCAAGGCGCAGAGTGGTATCGCAGTCAGGTGACGCGCGCGGATCTCGCATTAGCCACGAAGAAGATGACTGCCGATGGTCATCCAGTCCTTGATTACAAGGCTGTCTATCCAGTGGGAAATCCGCGAGCGGGCCAACCGATTCTCGCGATGCTCGACGGCTCCGGTCAGATCGTGCACAGCGACCTGACCGCAATCATCACCGGGCCAAATGCGGGAAGATTTATAGGCACTACCGGACCGAATAAACCAGAACCACCCTGCAACGCCGAAGGAAATTCGTCGCTGGGCCCAACCAACGGCAAAGGGGATCCGCTGTTTTGTAGTAATCCGGCGTCACCTGATCGCAAACAACCTTACCGCGAAATAACCGTGGTCTATCATGAGGCCCTTGACGCAGTTGCCGCGCAGGCTTTTCCAGTTTTCTACGATGCGACCATGAAAACCACTTTGTCTGCGGGTAAAGATGCGTTTGCAATCAACTATGGAACGGGTGGAATCGCCGCGGAAGTTTACGCGAATCGAGTTGGCGTGGGTCCGATGGGTTCCTGCGTGGATTGTAAGTTTGAGGAGTTCTTCTTAAGCGCGTGGTCAGTCGGTGACCCGGCAATGTTAGTAGACCGGCCGGCTAATTTCAGTCTCTTGCAGCCGCCGCCACCAATGCCGCCGACGCCTCCGCTTACGCCGCAGCCACCTTCACCGCCGCCGTGCACGACAGTTAATTTCGAAGGCAGCACCTCCACTGCGCCGAATCCGAAGTGCGCAAATTCAAGGCAACCCAGCTATAACGGGCAGCCTTACACGCTTGAAGGTTTGGTAAAAGCCAGCCGCGCTTACTACCCGGACGATCCCTCGAACGTTTATCACAGTTACATTAACGACCACGTAAAATTCAGAATCCTGCATGGCGGCACGGGAGTAAGTCATGTTCATCACCAACATGCGCATCAATGGCTGCAATCACCCAACAGCGATGAGGGAAGTTATTTGGACAGCCAAATGATCAGCCCCGGCGCGAGCTATACGCTGGAAATGACTTACAACGGCAGCGGGAATCGTAACAAGGTCGTCGGCGATTCGATTTTCCACTGCCATTTCTACCCGCATTTTGCTTCGGGCATGTGGGCCATGTGGCGCACTCATGATGTGTTTGAAGCCGGCACCGAGCTTAGTGGCGGCATTCCGGTGGCTGGGTCCCGTGCTCTTCCCGACGGAGAAATCCAGGCGGGGACACCAATTCCCGCCGTTGTGCCAATGCCTACGCTGCCAATGGCGCCCTTGCCTTCGGCGGTTTTCATCGACAAAGGGCAGGTGGTTTATGGAACGCCCGCAGCTCCCGATCCGGCCGGCCAAAACGTCACCGAGAATCCGGGATTTCCTTTCTTCATCCCCGGCGTCGCGGGCGCGCGCGCGCCTCACCCACCGCTCGACTTTGCACCAGACACCGTCAACGGTGGCTTGATGGACGGCGGACTTCCACGTCACGTAGTAATTGGCGGCGAGGTCTCATACGAAAGCCACAACCAATTTGACTGGAGTAAAGACCTGGACAAGGTTAACGCGCTTTCGCTACCAGAAGACGGCACTCGCGTTGAGAAAGTGGCGATGCAGTACTTCAGCCGCAGGTGTCAACCGAGTTTCTTTCCAAATGGAAATCCCGGGAGTTGCCCGTCGTCGAAGAGCGTGCCACCGCAAATGACGATGTCGCCGCCGACAGGCTTTGTGCTCAACGGTTTGCCACTGGGCCCCCAGGCAGGCGCGCCTTTTGCTGATCCGGCAATCGACGATGACGGAAATCCGATCAATTACGATCCAGCAACCAAGATTCAATCCAAACGCATTTACAAAGCGGCAGCCATTCAAATGAATGTCACGCTCAATAAGCCCGCCCTCGGTTGGCACTACTCGCAACAGCGCATGCTGACGTTGTGGCAGGACGCCAATCCGACACTCTCTGGCGCACGCAAACCTGAGCCCCTCTTCTTCCGCGGCAACTCGGGAGACATCATGGAATACTGGCACACTAATCTGGTGCCTAACTACTACGTGGTTGATGATTTTCAGGTGCGCACTCCGACAGACATTCTCGGTCAACATATTCACCTCGTGAAGTTTGATGTGACCTCTTCGGACGGCGCCGGCAACGGTTTCAACTATGAGGACGGCACGTTCAGCCCGCAGGAAGTTCAGGACACGATCGAAGCCATCAACAACAGCGCCACCAAAGGCTTTGTGAATAGTCCAAACAACCCTCTGGAACCAAAGCTGCCGCCGGCGGAGATATTTGATTGCGTCACCCATCCAACCGATCCGCGTTGCAAGGCGTGCGCGCACAATTGGACGCCAACTTCCCGACCCATCTGTCAAAGTTGGTTGGGAGCACAAACCACGATTCAGCGCTGGTATCTGGATCCGCTGGTTGATGATTCCGGTGTCGATCGTACGATGCGCACCGTCTTCACTCACGATCACTTCGGTCCCTCCACACACCAGCAGGCAGGTCTCTATGCGGGCTTGCTCATTGAGCCGCTCGGCGCGAGTTGGCGCAATTCAGAGACCGGCACGCCGATGGGTGGGCCAACCAGTTCACCGCCCGTGCGATCGGATGGTGGTCCAACAAGTTGGAAGGCTGATCTGCTGACAACGAACCCAGCGGGACAGGACGTTAGCTATCGAGAGTTTGCTCTGGAGTTTCAGGACTTTCAGCTCGCATACATAAGTAAAAAACTTCCGAATAAAGCGCCGCCGCTATTTCCCAACGGCAGCACTCCGCCGAATCCGAATCCGAGTAAGGGCTACATCAATCATGCCTATGCGATCGGAGCGCCTTCGACTCCCACGCTTATCAGCACCGGTACGGTCGGCACACATTCAGTTAACTACCTGAACGAGCCGCTTCCGTATCGCGTCGGCACCGGCAACTTATCCGAAGCTTTCAACTCGAGCATCCTGCAGCCTGGTTCGCTTGTGGGTATGGAGGGTGATCCGATTACACCGCAACTGCGAGCGTATCAGGGCGACAACGTTCAAATTCGGCTGCTCGCCGGCGCGCAAATGTTTGCGCATCAGTTCAACCTTCATGGTCCGCGCTGGTTCGCCGAACCCGCCTGGGGTGATTCGGGTTATCGCAGTTCGCAACCGATTGGATTATCAGAACACTTTGAACTTCTCTTCAACGTGCCCTCTTCATCGGCCCCTAACGGAACTCCGGTAAGGAAGTGTCCGGACGGCATGTCGGATGGAAACTGTGCCGACTATCTCTACAGCCCCAGTCAGGATGTTTATGGCATTACCAACGGCATGTGGGGATTGCTGCGCGCCTACGATCCAAACAAGCAAGCAAAACAGTTGCAGCCGCTACCCAATAATCCAGTTAGCGCGGGCGCCAAGATTGCGTATTCAACTTGTCCGGCTTATCTGGCGCCGGGCGCTGTCAAACGAACGTTCAAAGTGACGGCTGTAACCGCGCAGAAAGCGCTGGCGTTGCGCAGTGCAATTCCTGGCACAGCCAAGGGCCAGATCGTATTCAACGATCGTGCCGCTAATCCCAAGCAAGTCTTGAGTGCGCCGTTGGGAATAATGTACGTGCGCACTGAAGATCTCGACAGCAACGGTCGCCTGGTGAGCACTGCCCCGATCGAACCGCTAATCCTGCGCGCGAACGCGGGAGATTGCATCGAGGTGCAATTAACCAACGCTCTGGATCCTTATTCCGACGTGTTTAAGACTCCTTTGAGTTATCAGTCACCACTAACCAACATGGTGCCTAAAGTTCTGCCGTCGAAATCAGTGGGCCTACATCCGCAGCTGCTTTCTTACGACACGACGACCAGCAGCGGCATGAACATTGGATTTAATTCGAAGAACCAGACAGATCAACTTGCAAAGTTCGGCGAGACAAAAACCTACCAGTGGTTTGCCGGAAAAATTGATCGCAAAGCAGACGGAACCCTGGAACACACGCCCGTCGAATTTGGTTCGCTCAACCTATTTCCTTCAGATCCACTGTTTCAGCATTTCAACGGCTTGTTTGGAGCGATGGTGATTGAACCGGCGCGCTCGAGCTGGACTTGTGGTGATACGAACAGTGTCGCGAGTTGCGATCCGGGCGGGGCGCCTACTCGTGCCTCGGCAAACGTGACGCTGGCGGATGGCTCCAAGTTCCGCGAGTTTGTGGTAATGACCAGCGATGACATCAAGATCTCACCGTCACTTGATAAAACCAACAAGGTTCTCAACCCCGCCAACAGCAGTGCGATAAATTACAGTACTGAACCGAGATCGTTCCGCTACGCAAACAACTCGACAAAAGATTTCTCCTGCATGCTGTCGGATCTGTTGGTTGGGGGCGATCCCAGGACGCCGATTTTCACTGCCAACCCCGGCGACAAAGTGCGTTTTCGCATGACTCATCCTTTTGGATTAGGGACTTCTCAAGTGTTTACGATTCACGGCCACCTGTGGCAGAAGAACCCCTATGCGAACAACTCAAAAGAGCTGGGGAATAATATTCTTTCACAATGGATCGGATCTCGTGACAATCATGGATCGAGTGACCACTTTGAATTGGTGATCGATAAGGCGGGCGGTGAGGCCAAACAGTCGGGCGACTATCTCTACACTGTCTTCCTGCCGGGCCAGGCGCAATTGGGGGCTTGGGGACTGTTTCGCGTAGGTCAACCGAACACGTCGATCAAGCCAAATGCCGGTTGCAAGGTTATCGCGCCACCAGCAGCGGGCCATCCATACGAAGTTCCGGTGCAGCAAGATCGCGAGAATCTTATCCGGCAGCCAACCAATGAGGATCAAGGCCCAAAGAAACCGTAAACGGAGAGATCAGTTAACGAAGAAGCCAGATCATGTGACCTGGGTTTTCAACACTTTGAAGGAGAACGATTATGGCCGGAAAAAAAACCTCACGCGGGGGAGGTGGTTTAGGCGAACCGCGAGGCGGCAAAGGTGGTAAGGGCAAAGGCAAAAATGGTGATTATTACTACGGCGCTCAAGATGTCGTCACCATAGCGCTCACGCGATACGTTGCCGAACAGGTCTTCAATGCGCTGGCGATCGCGCTTGGCTCTACCGGTGGTGGCAAGAAAAAGAAGAAGGGAAAGAAGAAAAAGGGCGGCGGCAAGAAAACCGGCGGGGGCGGCAAGAAAACCGGCGCGGGCGGCAAGAAGACCGGTGGCGCCGGCAAGAAAACCGCCACTAAAGCCAGATAATAAACGGCGCAATACAAGCGGGCGCTGAACGCCGAAGTTTTTAGCAGCGACAGATTGACGGGCAAGTGATTAGGGGCTCGGAATTTGTTCGAAAAGCGTTCCAGCGCCTGCACGTTTCTTCATCGTCCCAGCGGAACGCTCGCAGACTGAGTCATGAGAACGTCAGGCAGAACCTCGCGCGCTTCAAGTTTGAAGAGACTACTCAGTATTCTCTCGCTGGAGTTTCGGCAAGCTGACCGGGCACATGAGCTACTTAAAAAATTTCTTCGCCAGCAAACCTACCAACCAGATTTCTGCCGTGAACTTTTCTTGATAGCCCGAGGAGAAACCAAATCCGAGTGGGCGCTCAGGCGACTTGCAATCTTGATGCTTGAAAACCAGATACTGAGACTCCGGTCCGCTGAGCCGAAAGCTTTCGAGTTTCTGCTTACGCAGCTCAACCTGAAGTCGGCACCACCCGATCAGAAAATTTCAAGGTTGGTGTTGCGAGAGGGCTTCACCACCACTGACCCTGGCGGCTTTATTCGTGAGTTTAAGACCAAACTGCGGCGATACAATCGCATTCACAAGCCCATTCGTGGGACCCGCACGTCACACGACGCCTTAGGTCAGTTCATCGCGCACGCTCGCGATGATTGCAAGCTGTCGCTGGCTCGTTACTTATTCAAACCCGCTGAGGTGGTTGAGGAGATTCTGCGTCAGGTGCGGATCACGGAAGGTGTCCGTGACATCGGTGCTTCAGAGTCACGTCATGTTAAGGAAGAGTTGCAAGCGCAGCTGGCGCTGCTGCCGAGCTTTGAAGCCAGCGTTCTAAATCGGCTCCGCGCGAACGGAAGCATTTATTGGGTGTCAGACAAAACTCGTTCTCAGATTAATTCGCTTGTCGAATATCCGCTCACCACGGTTGTACTGGTAATAAAACTTCCCGGTAGTGATTTGGAGTTTGAAATTAAGAGAGCCGGACGCAGAGGGCCACAATCACTAAACATCGTTTACGAGCGGGGTGGCCTCACAGTGCCTCCGTCGCACCGGCTTGATGGCGGCAGCATGGGAAGTTTACTGCGATATGAGTCGAACCACGGCGCCAAGTTTGCCGCAGTTTATCGCCTGGTGCACGGCAGCGCGGCCCCGGTAGGGACCCACGCCTCACGGTCGAACATCAACACAGTCCCAACACAAAATGGTAGGGTGCGAATACTTTCTTATTTCACCGAGCCACGACTGTTCGGCGAGGGATTTCGCGGGATGCGCATCGCGATGAAAGAATCGGTTAAGGCTTTTAGAAGCGAAGGCAGTGCGGGCGTGCCGGAAATTCCAGGCGACCTCGGCCTGAGCGCTCAGTTCATCGGCCAAACGGCGCCGGCGCAGGCATTGATCGTCGGCACGAGTTCTTTTCGTCTCGATAAGCTTGCTGCTTACCTCGCGCGGGATGGAGTGGAGTTGTATTTCAGAGAAGGTCTCGGAGTTGCTTATTCGAATCTCGACGCAAAAGCGTTTGCCGATGCGCTTCTCGAAGAGGTCCTGGGTGCCTGCGAACCGGCTGGAGTTCGTTACAATAATCATGATCAGTACATCACTGCCGTTCTGTCTCAAAATCGAGCGAGAGCTGATGAAGTCTATCTGTCGTTAACAAAGCAACTCGCTAAATTCTGGGGGACTATGCTGGCTGTGCGCGCCTATTCAGCGGGAGAGTCGCTGGTGGCGCGGAACGTTGGCTTGAAGAGTTTTTGGCATCAGGGTAAGTGGGACGTAAAGCTCATTTTTCTGGATCACGATGCGTTGGTAATTCCCAATCCGAGAAACGGTCACTTCTTTGCGCACGGTGATATTCCGAACATGCGACTGGACGAACGGCACGTCTGGGGCCGGTGGAAGCCGGAACGCTTCGCTGCCAGTGACGTCGGCTGTCTGCAAAAAATCTATCGCGTGAATCAGGCGCTTGATCTACAAGGTGAAACATTGGCGCGGGCGGAGTTGAAAGCTGCCTATGTTAAAACGCAGCGCGAGTTATTGACCAATCCAGCCTTGCAGCGACTGTTTAGCAAAAACCTGCTGAAGCACCTCCGGGATTGGGATGTGCTGGTTGACGGTTACTTGCAGCTGAATGGCGACAAAGCAGCCGCCAGTCGTTGGCGAAGAAAAATGAAAAGTATTCTGACGGCGAAGGGGTATAAAAAGGACATGTTGGCCGCTTATATCGGAGTTATTGAAAGAAACAAGGAATTCTTGACTGAGTACAGGTTCCTTTTTAGTGCCGATACGGATGTGCACAGCAACGTCTCGCCGAGTTAATTCCGAAGTCTCAGCATACTGGTAGGCCTCGTGACAAGAGCTTCGCTCACAAAATCTCAACTGGATCGATATCACCGCGATGGTATCGTCTTTCCGATTGAGATTTTTTCCGCGGCCGAGTCGTCGTTGTATCGCCAGGCGCTTGAGTCGATCGCCGCGCAATGTACCGAGACATCGATCAAGCGTTTTGACAACCTGCATCTTTTCTTCGACTGGGCCTACAATCTCGTGACGGATTCGCTGCTTTTGAACGCAGTGGAAAGTTTGTTGGGCAGCGAAATCCTGGTGGATGGTACGCTGGTTTTTTACAAGCCACCGCGCGACTCCAGTTACGTATCCTGGCACCAGGATAGTGTTTATTCAGGCTGGAACCTTTCGCCTTCAACGTCGGCCTGGATCGCCCTTACGCCGAGTTGTAGCGTCAATGGCTGCATGCGGGTAATTCCGGGTTCTCATAAGGAAGGCTTGCTGGCCCATGACAACGTTCGCGACGATCCGAATTTATTGAACAGGCGCGGTGAGCGAATCAATCGCGTCGTTGATGAAGGGGAAGCGATAGATGTAACGCTGGAACCTGGCGAAATGTCGCTTCATCACAGCACCCTCATTCACGCGTCAAATGCTAACGACTCGGATGAACCTCGCATTGGCTTCATCGTGCGGTTTGTTACTGATCAGTTTCCCAACCGGGGCCGGTCGCTGCTGCGCGTACGTGGTGAAGCAGATTGCAGTCACCTGCGTTTGGCGCAACCCCCGCCGAAAATGGATCAAGCTTCGGCGATCCTGACCTGGCGTGCCTTTGATCAGTCGAGAGTGCCGGCGAAACGGTCGTAAACGCGCTATGGCTAGTCCCACAATTTTTAATGATCTTGATGGTGAGCCGGGAATACAACGGCCGAAACTCGAAGTCTCCCTGGCGCTGTCACAAACGTTATTGGAGGCCGCCAAACGGTTGCCACATTATGACAATCACGAATTCTATTCGACCGAACTTCAGAGTTTCGTCGCTGAACGCATTCGTCAGTCGTGTCCGGAGGAATTCGACGGCCTGGTTACGTCAATCAAGACTCAGGTCAGTGGCTGGCCCTATTGGGTGGTTGTGCGCGGACTACAATTCGATGAGGGGAACCGGCTCTTCGTCGGTCTCAACCGCGCGTTTGGCCAGTTGCTGGCGCCGCCATACCAAAAGCCGCGCGCCCAACTTATCCACTACATCCAGCCGTCGACCGATCTAAAGTCGGCGCGCGGTGGACACGAGAGCGAGCGGCTGCACACAGACACGGCCGACTGGAGGCCACCGGTCGAATTGATCTCAATGGTGTGCGTCCGGCCGGATCGACAGAATGGTGGACGTTCGCGGATTCTGGATGTCGACTCGATCAGAGACGAGGTCAAAAACCAACTCGGCGCGGAGACTCTTAAACTTTTGGAAGATGAACCGGTGCCGTGGTTATTGGCCGACTATTCTGGCGGTGGGATCGACTGGCGCCCAGTGCTTTCAAAAACCAACATTTGTTGGCGCCGTTACACCATCGAACTCGCGCTTCAGTCAGGAGGTATCAGGCTTTCTCAAGTGATGCAGTCGGCACTGAACGCATTTGAGGACGTAATCGCAAACACCTCGCGCACCGCTGATTTTCTGATGAAGGAACAGGAATTGTTGTTTTCCAACAACCGGCGCACGATACATGCGCGGACGCCTGTCTCAGGTGGCGATTTATCCGATCGCTTAATGCTTCGTAGTTGGATTAGAACTTCGTAGGAACCCAATATGCAATTCGCTCAACTAGCAGATTACTGTGGGGACCAACCGCTGGCGCGCGAGCCGATCGGCATTGCAGGGCTGTTGGGAACCTGGGCCAATTCAAATCCGGACTCCAGCGGGATCGCCCGGCTCGAACTTTCGGATTCTAACGGAAGGCTTCTGGTCCAGGCGTTTGGGATAGGACCAGACGGATTGGTCGATTGGCCAACGACGGAAGCCTCGATTTTCAGCGACGGCCCTTCATCGAATAACGCGGCTGGTCTCACGTGTGCTTTCGACTTTGGTTTCGCCGAGACGAAAATGCAGGGAATGATAATGAAGGGGTTGCTGGTCTTGTCGCAGTTTCATACGTTTAAGGATCAGAGTGGGAGGAACAGCTATTTTCTGCGCGAATATTTCGCACTGGATCACCGACGCTATTAACAAGCAACGGCTAACAACATGTCAGCGACCCTCAAATTCAAACAGAGCAACGATCTAAACCCGAGGCTGATGGGCCCTCGTTTGGACGGCGCGAAGCTCATCGGTCGCTGGTTGAATACCAATCGAAACAGCAAAGGATTAGCCGAGTGCTCAATCACCGCCGAGGGAGAACACTACAACATTCGTCTAACCGGGGCCGGAAAGGACGCCCCGGTTAAATGGCCGCAGGCGAAGACGGCGCCGATGGTCAACCTGGAAGAAGAAGCGAACCAACGGTCGGTCGCCCTAACTGCTGATTTTGAGTTTGATTTCATGAAGGCGGAAACCCACATTCGGGTAAACCGGGGCGTCCTGGTTATCGTGCTTTTTATTACCTTTACCGACGAAAGCGGAAGATCAAACTATGTCAATCGCGAGTTTTTCTATCGCGAGGACTAATCAGCGCTTCACCATGAATCTGAGCATCGCGATCCAGCACACACCGGACGACAGCTATCGCAGAACCTGGGTGGAAGCTATGCTGCAGAAGTTGCGGAATGAGGAGCCTGCGTTGCCGATTCACGTAGTGGAAGATAAAGAGCGTCACGGTAGTTGGCCCACTTACCGGCGCACGTTAATGACTGCCAATGGCGCCTCCCATCATTTGATCCTGAACGACGATGTCTCCTTATGCAAAGACTTTCTGGCTGCTGCAAGGAAAGCCATCAGCGCGCGTCCGAAAAATATCATTTCTCTCTATACGAACTCTCCGTACGTGTTCACCGCGCGACAACGCGGTGAGTCCTGGATCGAGAAATCATTGGTGGCAGGTCCGGCGATCATTTGGCCAACTGCACTTATCCGCGAATTCATCGATTGGGAGAGGGTACACATTAGAACGGACTTTCCCTGGGAGGACGCACGTGTCTCGATGTGGTTGTACAAAACTTGCCGGCGAGCATTTGCAACTGTGCCTTCACTGGCGCAGCACCTGGGCTATAAAGCTTCCTTAATCGGCTTGAACGCCAGCTCAAAAGTTGCGACCTGGTATGTTGGAGATCAACGTTCGGCGCTTGAGATAGATTGGTCGCGTGGCCTGACCGCATGGATAAGAGATCCGGAGCGAGTCAAGCCTGAATGGTGGAAGTTTTACCGGCCACAACCAATGCTGCTGCCCCGACGTTCATGAATGACAATCGTAGAGTTATTGATATTTTCGTTGCCGGCGGCCCGCAGCACGTCGCGCAACTAAAAGCTCTGCTGCCAAAACTACACGCTTACGGCACGGTTCATCTGGCTTCGAGTTTTCTGACCAGCGTTGAGCTCGCTCAGTTACAGGGGCAATTCGATGTTTTGCACCAGCCGCACCACAGTAGCGACGGCTATCACAACTTTGAATTGTTCTCGATTAGAGATATCAACAAAATCGCCCGCGCCCCATACTTTGTTAAGTTGGATGCTGACACGCACATTGAACCTGACTGGATTGATTACGTCGAAGCTTGCATTACCGCGCATCCCGATACCGTACTCTTCGGGCCACGAAAAGGTAACGTTGATATTTCGCTCCAGATTAGTGGCCGGGTGGTGCAAGAAAAGCTAAGCCGCGAGATCTCAGTCAGAGACGTGACGAAAGTGATCGGCGGGTTCTATGTAGGCAAGACGTCGTTCTTTAAAGATCATTTGCGCTTCATGGATCTCGTTCATGAGTTTCTTTGGTGTTATGAAGAGGGAGTGCGACGTCGGCCGAGTCCAAATCCGCAATATTGGCTGGACGACACGCCTGCCCTCCAGGAGCCGATAACCGTGTTAGGCAACAGGAACAAAAACTTCAAAGGTAACGAGGACACGCTACGCAGTTTGGTTGTTCATGCCGTTGGTGCCGGAAACCGGCTGGATGTATTCGACAGTGGAGGAAGAATTCGCATTGACCGTCCGGGAACTATGTTTCCCTGAACTCGGTTGAGTGCGAAACGATTGCAGATTCGTGGAAGTGAGACACAAACTAGACAACCTGTACCAGGGACTGCCGATCTTCGTTATCTCAACCGGCACCAGCCTCCGTGGTTTCGATTTCTACCGCCTTGACGGAAAGTTGACCATTGGCATCAACCGCGTCATCGAGTACTACCATCCGTCGATAATGCACTTTGTCGACTTCACGGCGCATCAAACACACGAACGGGCGCTACGTGATTACAATGGAATGATCATCGCCGGCCCGCGCGCCGCGCCGGCAAAAACGCACGCTAATGTATTTGAAGTAAGCCGTAGGATAGATACGTTTGAGTTAAGCGGCGATATGACTGAGACTTCGAAGGTAGTTGCCAGGTCTTTTAGCGATGGTTTGTATGGCGGCGGCGCCGGCGCCACGGCGCTGCACACTGCGATACTGCTGGGCGGCAATCCAATCTATCTTTTGGGCTACGACTACTACGAAGACAATGGCACTCATTTTGATGAGTATGACGAGGCGCGCAACAAGAAAAACTTGTACCCGGTCTTTTTCGAATGCGTCGAACATTTAGGCCGGCAGGATTGGGTGCCGCCAATTTACAATTGCAATCAAAGATCGAGGCTTACTTGTTTCCCTTATCGTGATCTCGCCGAGGTCTTAAGGTCTGATATTAGTTCCTACGCTCAGTCTGTCGGGTAATGCGGCAGCGAGAGGCTCATTGTGGATTTCATTGAGCTAAAACCAGAAGCGCGAAAAGCTTTCGACGAAGACGGCTTTCTCGTGGTGCGCAATGCTCTCGACGACGAGACCGTAGGAAAACTGCGCTCGGCTGGAGACAAACTTGCGGAACCTTTTTTAAACAAGCCGGAAGTTCCAAGTCGACCTGAATACAATCATCTCGACTTACGGCCAGGCCTTCTCAAAGAAGAGCCGCTTTTTTCCTTAGTCACAAATTCGTCGACCGTGTCGCTCGTGGTCCAGTTGCTTAGTCCGAACATTCACCTGCACTCAACCTCGTTGATCTACAAACGACCATCACGCCCGGAGGTCTCATCTTTTCGCCGCGGCTGGCATCGAGACATTCGCATTCCGCGCGATCTCGGACACGAGTCGCTGCCGCGCGTGGGAATAAAAATCTGTTACTGCCTGACTGATTTTCATCAACCCAACTCCGGGATGACATTGCTTGCGCGCAAGACCCACTTGCGCACTGAAGCTCTTAAGGTGCGGGCAGGTGAGTTCGATCCTGAAGACGTCGAAGTTTGTGATTTAAGACTCAACGCCGGTGACGCTTTTCTTTTCGAGAACCGTATCTTTCATACGGCCGCGCCAAACTTGGGCGATCGAGTAGCGAAAGTGTTGATGTATGGCTATTCCTATCGCTGGCTGAAGCCTGAGATTTATCTCGAACCGCCGGACCATCGCACGCTTGGGCAAGTCAATCCCGTTACCTGGCAATTGTTGGGCGGGTATCGGGATATCGATACGCCGGCGTGGGCGTTAGAAAAGTGGGCCAAACGCCACGGCGTAATGCCGCCTCCGGTTGCGTGGACTGTGGAGATCTGAAGCTCTACCAAAGGCAATGACAAACTACTTTAGCTAATCGGATTTCAAAAGAGAGGATCATGTGACCACACAAGCACCGCGGGCTTTTAACCGGGAGATGTATCACGATCACCCGGAAAATGTTTTTTATGGGACCGACGACGGCAACCAGGATGGATCCTTCAGCGAGTTTGCCCGGTTCAAAGCGCACTATGAAAATGTTTCGCCCGCGCGGCGCGAAAACATTCATATGATCAGCGTGGTCGGCGGGCTCTACGGTCTCAACTTCATTCCTCTCTGGAAGCCACAGCGCATCACGATTTTCGATATCAACCCAACCGCCATCACTTATTTTCAAACCATTCGGCGCGTCTGGATCGCGAGTCGTGACACGCAGCATTTTCTAAAACGACTTACGGACGGTGATTACGATGCGGAGACGGAAGCAGAAGAGTTCGTGCGAGAAAACATTCGCCTGAAACAACTCGGCAAGTTGCCGCGCGAACGCGGTTCAACCAAACGTCCCTACGAACAGAGTTGGCAGTTCGCCTTGGAGAATTTTGATCTGACCAAACAAATTCTCGCAAAGGCGCCGCTCGACATTCGCACTGAGCCGATGGAAAGTGGCAGCTTCCGTGAGTGGATCCGCAAGCAAAACAACCTTTGGATTTACTGTTCTAATATTACCGAGTTCCACTACTTCGATCTTGAGTTTGCCGATCCTGCAAACGTGGTCCTAGTGCAGATCATCTTTCCTGGGAACGAGCAGCTGCTTGATTTAGCGCCGCTCGGCGGCGGTGCTGTCAAAGTCAAATTTGAAATCCCCCTTACGGCCGCCGGCATCGAGTTATGTAAGTGAACGAAGGTGGACAAAACTGATGCCTAACAAGATTAAGATCGCCACAAACGGAGCTCCGCCCTCGATTGGCACGCACTCTCAGGCGGTCAAGATTGGTGACTTGGTTTTTGTTACAGCGCAGACCGGACGCGATCCGGAAACAGGAAAGCTGGAAGAAGGGTTGGAGGCCCAAACTCGGCGGATGCTGGCCAACGTTGACGCCATTCTGAACGCCGCGGGTTGCTCGCCGGCTGACATTGTCAAAGTCGTACTGCTATTGGCAGACATAAAAGACTTCAAAGCGGTGGATCAGATCTACGCCGCCTGGCTTCCCGGACTCGGAGTGACTGCGTTACCCGCGCGCACTGCTTTTGCCGCCGCCGCGCTACCTGCCGGAGCGTTGGTCATGCTTGAGGTGGTGGCGGCGGTTCCGGGTGAATAGGAAAGAACAGGGAAGGCAGGGGAAAGCGCGAAAAGGTTACCCTTTCCCCTTTTCCTCTGTTCACCTCTACCCCTGTTCGAAGTATCGTTTCTTCAGACGCTCGTAGAGACAGCCCGGTGGGTACTCACCGTTTTTGTCTTGTCCAACCTCTCTCCATTTTTCATTCCAGAGATGAATGGCGTAAGTCTCAGCTCTGACGGTTGGCGGATTTGGTTCCAGCATTTTGCGCCACTCGTAGTGGGCGAATGGACAGAACGTGTAATACGGTTTGACGTACCTGTTCAGAGAAGATCGATTAACTGCCTCGCCCATCAGCCTCGGACCAGTTTCACCCCAGATCAGTTTCGCCGGATCTTTGGCCTGACAGGTCTGCCACGCGAAGGCCATTACCTGGCTCCCGGGAGGAGTTTTGATGGCGCCGCAATTTACGACCTGAAAGCCTTTGACGATCTCGCTGGAGAAAACATATTCCTCCGGAAAATCAAACGCCCGCAGGCAGACGGTGTCAGTATCAACCCACCAACCGCCCCGCTCGAGCAGGAGCTTGTAGCGGAAAAAATTCGCGAAGCCTGCATAACTCGGTTTTCCCGTGTATTGAAAGACTGACACCGACGGAAGGATCTCGTTGGCATCCCTCAGGGTTGTTCCCGCCGGGACATGGCGCACGTCTTCGTAGGTGAACAGATGATATTCGTGCCCGTTTGCCAGGAACGAAGCAATTGACAATTGCTCGAGCTGCGAAAGTTCGGACCCAACCCACAATCCCTGTACCATCCTGTTGGTATGGAATCGTAGTTTACTAACGTTTTGAGTCGCCATTTCCGCCGATCTCTTTTTTGTACTCCGCCAGGTAATCAGCGGTCATTCTGAGGTAGTGAAAATCCTGCAGCGCTTTTTCACGGCAGGCGCGCGACGAAATCTTGCCGACGTCACTAATCGCTGACTTGAAGTCGTCATTATTCCCGCAAACAAATCCCACTTCGTTGGAGACAAGTTCGGGACAGGCGCCCTTGTCGCTGCATATCACGGGCGTGCCTGACATCAATGCTTCTGCAATGCCGAGGCCAAACGCCTCGTTAACTCTGGTTGGGAAAAGAAAACCCTTCGCGCCTGCGAGCAACTCCGCCTTGGCTTTGCCTCTGACATCACCGAGGTACTGCGCGTTTGCCTGTCGGCACATTTCTGAGACTCTGTTAATGATTTCGCAGTTTGTTGCAGTGCCCGCGACCACCAACGGGAAACCCATTTCCTGCGACAGCGAAAGCGCCGTCTCGATTCCCTTTTCGATTCCCCAATCCATTGCTGACATGAAGAGAAAGTAATCTTCCTTCATTTCCGCGTAGATGTAGGCCGCCGGATCAATGCCATTCAGAACGAAGCGCTGGCGTCCATGTAGTTCGGCGAGAGTTCGTGAAACAAAGATCCAGTTTTCGGTGGTCGGGCTGCGTTTTTGCCCGCGAGCTTCGAGGTCCAGGTGGCAAGTTGTAACCCAGGGCTTTGGGTTTGCCTCCTTCTGCGGAATCAACTCTTCATCGTGATAAGCGACGGTGTGCAGGATGTCGGCGTCGTGCGGCTGGCTGACGAGTGTAACTCCGGGTGGCAAAGGCTTATCAGCTCCGGCGGGCAGGAGATAAAAGACTTCGTGACCCAATTCCGCCAATCCGCGCGCCAGTAAATCGTGAATCATGTAAGCCGAGCCGGAAGGAAACGACTTCGGATGGAGACCACTGCCAACTTCCTGCGACGCTGGATAACGATGATCGGCTGAAAGCAATATGCGCATTTGATTCGCTTAGCCGCGTTGGCGGCGAAATGTCTACAGTTAGAACATCGATAGAAACATCCACCTCCCCAGGAGCGCAAATGACTGGGAGCTCAAATCATTTTCGCTCCTAAAAGGAGCGGGACAGGCTTGTTGGAACACGGTCTCCATAACATTTGGTCACTAATGGGACCGACTGACAACCTAATCCACTTTGCCCAGGCCATCAACGCAAGCAAGCCAACTCCCATTAGTCTGTTGGTGTGCATCCACGTGGTGCATGCCTAGTTCATTCCAGCCATCTCCGCTGGCTTTGAGAATCGGACCCAATTCATGTTCGTGTTCAGCATAACTCGCGGGCGTCAACTCCGAGACCGTGAATGCTCGAACCTGATTGCCGTAACTGTTAACACAGTCTTGGGCAAATCGGATCACGTTGTCACCACCAGTGAGAACTCGACCTGCCGGCCTGGCCCTTTGCTTGTCGCCTTCCAGCAGTGGGCTCGCCGGATGTTCACGCCAGGGACCAGGAAGAGATTCTGCAAAATAGAGTCTGAGCACATCGTGCCCGAACGGATTAGAGCAAGTGAACATCCACCACCGATCTTGAAATCGAAAAATTGAAGGGTCGGCGGCAGGCGTTTTGAAAAGGTCCCCAACAACTGTCCAGCGACTCGGAAACGGATTCGCCCGGTAGAGACGAATTGCTCCCGGCGCTAATGTTTCCGGAATCATGTAGAACTCGTTATCCCATTTAAAGACGTAAGGGTACGAAAGGTGAAACGGCTCGACGAGAACTATTTGCTGGTACTGCCAAACAAAACCACATTCGCTGGTGGCCAGGCCGATTTCGCCCTTCCTCGTTTCACGATTCATGACTTCGAAGAACATAAACCAGACGCCTTGCCGCCTTAGCATAAAAGGGTCCGCCACGAACTCAGCGCGAGCGTCGGTAACCTGATCGCGAGTCATGATGGGATTCGTGATGTTTCCTGGCGCTGTGAGACAAAAAGGCGACTCACCAGCATAGATGCCGATTGACCACATAGTGATTTGCCGACTGGTCCGGGTTAAGCGGTCTCTAGCAAGCTTTCCAATTCCTGCCGATCAGGAATTGCAAAAACGTACGGAATTGTCTTACGCCGTTTGATGGTTTGGCGCGATGGTTTGCGACTTTCCAGAGAAAAAATCCCTTCGAGTCGACCAACAAACGGTGCGGAAAACGGCAAAGTAAAACTGATGATATGACCGTCGTCTTCGTTGAAGAGCGGAAAACCCGGCACTTCGTCGCTCGTTAGCCAACCGTCTCGGGTGAAATGATAACGAAGCGACTGGATCTGTGATTTCGTAAGACGAGAAAGATACGAGAGTGTCGTGAAGTAGTAGTTACCTTTTGTGTGAACCGGAATGCCTACGTGTAGCTGGCGAGTTTGCTTTCGGTCGTTCCAGGCTTTCAACGAATATTGAATGCCGCCCAATGTTCTCATCTGCGTCTCTATGCCACCGCCTGGCATTAGCCGGGAAGCCCCCTGGCGCAACAACCCATCAACCCGGCGCAGTGAAGCAGCGATGCAGCGATCGATGGCCTCGCTAATTACCTTTGCTTTACTGGAAGACTTGTAACTGGCAATCGCTTGGCGAAAGTCCTGAAACAACCTGGATGAATACAGTAATTCCATCGGCTGATTTTCGAACCCGGCGCGGGCCGCGACGGAGGCCTGAAAGTTTTCCTGGTTTCCATAAAACTCATGTGCATACGCGGCGCTGACCGTCATCAGTTCGCGATAAAGGACACTTAGTCGCTCGGCGAACGCATTGACCCTGGCCCGTTGCCTGGCCCGCTGGTGGCGGTTCCCTTTGAGAATGGGAAGGAGTTGTTCGTAGATGAAAGGCCGATGGTCAGCCGTCGGATTTGCAAAAAAAGTCCCCGGCAAGACACGCAACAAATTGAAGACGTCAAGCACGGCTACCGTCTCGACGGGCAAACGAGCGACGCACACGCGCCCGCGATTTTTCAGAGCTGACATCTCCATAATAAGCTGCGTGAAGCGGTGTGCGAGCTCCTGATGTTCGGCTTGTATTCGTTGGGAGACGGCCTTCTTAAAACCCACCGCGTTCAGCAGTTCCACCTGAAGACGCTTGTCATAAGCTCGGGTCATTTCAAGCCGGAAGTTGATCGGCTCGAGATGCAGTTTTGCCCAGTCCGACAGCGGCACGTTTCGGCAGAGCTTCCGATACATAGGCGCGAGATGAATAGCGCGGGCAAGATGTTCCGTACCAAAGAAGGAGTCCTCATATTCCAGCAGCCAAACAGGTGCGGTGCGTGGTTGGGCTGACTGCGTCGGGAGGTCGAGCATTGCTCCGCTGAATTCCATGTTCGATGCGGTCAACGCTCCATGAATCATCCGCCAGCGGAAACCTTCCGCCGCGGTCTGCGCGTGGTCATCGATGATCTTCAGCATAGTCGCCTTCAGGTTGGGGAGTTCTCCATCACTCGAGGTCCAGGTAACAAGCTGGCCGGTTGCCGTCGCGATATTTACGAATTTGGTCAGTTGAGCTTGTTTGCTACGCTCGCGGATCAGGAGATGTCCAGGACGAAGCTGCGCGCCCGTTCGCACTACGAGGGCAATTGGAATCCGCCGGCCGGACGGAGTCGTCACATGTTTTCCCTGGTCTATGACTGCCACGACGCGGCTTGAGCCCCGAACAAAAAGGTTCTCATTTACTTCTCCGAAAACTGCTTCTACCACGCAATCGTCAAAGTGTACTCCACCATGCGAATGGGCGAAGTCGGTCGGATCGTTGTGCTTGAAGAGCGGGGTTAACCCGACGCCTTTGACGTAGAGATTTCCAAAGGGGAGAAAGCCCGCTCGTCCGGCGCCTAAGGCCGGCCCAAGTCCCTCGCCACCGTAGTAGTCGGCAAACATGATTATCTGTTCGCGCCCCTGCAGGTCTGCGCCGCGTGGGGCAGCCTGCAACGAAAGCGTCAGCAGTTGCTCGCTCAGTTCCGGGTTAAGTTCACATGATGGTGGCACTGAAAAACCCAGATCCATGGCCAATTCAAAGTTGCACCAGACTACTTGCCCCGGCTCTCTGACCGCGGCAAATTCGGCAAAAGCCTCCGGTCCCAGAACGCTAAACACGCTGGAGACGAACAGATCGTTGGGGAGAGTTGTGTCCGCTTGAATTCCTAATCGGCGGGTCTTGTCGCCTGCGCGGAGGCGCTCGCATTTTTTCCACTTGGTGACGGAAGGCCAGGTATCGCTGTCGCTTGGTCTGCGGTGATCCTGGATTGTCTTTATTAACTGATTGGATTTTGCGGGAGAAGTTCGCACCGGTTTTTGGGTGTCGATTCTTGCGGAATCAGGCTTTGGACGGAAAGCAGAACAGCAAATGAAGACCCTCAAGTTCGCAAGCCGATTGGCAGCGGAAGTCCATCAAGGCGAAGCTGCACCAGACTGCGAATCCGCCCAGCGCAGGCGAGGTAAGTTGGCATTCCTTTTCCAATGGGGTCTTCAATGTCACCTTGCGCATCAAGGCAATACGTTTTGTACGCCACCGACGGGATCATTTCAATAACGGCCTGGCGCTGGGCGCCGGTCATGCAAAAAATCATTTCGGCCTGTTGGGCCAATTCCGACGTCAGATTTCGCGCCGCGTGGGGGCGCACCGGCACGCTGAGCGAACGCAATACTTCCTGGGCCTCAGGCGTTAGGGGCGCGCCGACTCTGGCAGTGATGCCCGCACTGAGAGCGCGCACGTTCACGGTTTCCAGGGCCTGAAAAGGTATCTGTAAACGGGCAGCGATTTCCGCGTTGGCCAGGGCGGCGGCCATCGGGGAACGGCACGTGTTGCCGCTACAAACAAATAGAAATAGTCGCTCCAGCACAGCCGGTTGATTGCTTGGACGTTGAGGCGAACGCGAGAACCCGAGCTTTGCCAGCACGCGATCGAAGTGGTGCAGCGGCGATAGAAATCCGAGCGCGATTACGATAAAACCGGCGCTCAGCAACTGGGCCGGACTGGCCGGAGCCAGCTTGAAAAAGAAAGCGAGGGCGGCGGTTGCTGTAAAACCAGAGAGCATGCTGGAGCCGCAGTGCATCGGCATGCAGAAAGTATTCTCCCGGCGATCGAGAAAGATCAGCGTGGTGCACGTGCATAGACCGGCGTAGCACAGCCCCACCAGCACTGCATAGATAGCGGCCGGGCTGGCGACAAACGTCGTCAGACCAGTGCGAAAGCTCATCATCACGTCGCCGGAGCCAACGATCGCCAGTACCGCAAGGGTAATTACCAATAACGGAGACGCGACCATTTGTTCTTCAACGAAGTAACGACGAGTAGCAATGTCCTGGTCTGTCTTCGCCAGCCGGCTCATAAATTGTAATTTGAAAAAATAAGCTGCCAGGTAAGCGGCGATATCGATGATCGCGGCAATTGTCAGCGAGTATTTGGTGGTATCTCCCAGCACTACGGCAACGGCCATTATGCTGACGAACATCGCTGCCCAGGAGAACCAACGAACGCGACGTCCAACGATGGCATCAACAATGGGCGCAATGATCAGCGTGCCGCCGCGGAGCAGAACCAACACCAGCACAACTGATAAGCCACCGAAGGTGAACGCCAGAGTAGTCGTCCCCATGATGGTTGCCATGCAGATGCCGGATAGAAACGTCAGGAGCCGGGGAAAGGGAACGCTAACGCCGAGAAACTCGCGGCGGCCGGCATATTTCCACCAGCCCGAAACGCTAATGAACGCGAACATACCGCAGGCCGTAGCGATGGCAGACATTGGGAGAAGCACTGTGCCCCTCACTGGCGCGGAAGTGAGAAGACCGTTTGAGAGGGCCTTAGTCAAACCACTGTAGGGCGTGTAAAAAAGGTAAAAACCAAGCCCTAGATACCAAATCCTAAGACTGTAGCGGCGGTGTGAGTGTTGCACCTTGTTTCTCCCGCGGTTTTTGCTGTGAGAAAAATGTTGAATCGAGTTCTCGATCCGTCGCCAATTTTATGGCTTGTAGAACGACGGATCGTGCGTCAGCCCCAGAACTGACTTACCGATAGTCGCCAATATTTGATCGTCGTTATCGTGGCGGACATAAAAAGACAAATCGCGGTAGACGCGTTCCAACACGCTGGGCCGAATCAGACACCGGGCGCCGCACGCCCGAATGCATTCTTTGACGCAGTCTTCGGCCAGATGTTCAACGACGTGTCGAGCGCGGCTGCCGGCAATCTGCGCTGCCCGGTACCGGCCCGTCTCCCACAGCCGGGCCACGTGCCGCAGCCATAAGTGCGCGGTCTCTATGTTCACCGACATTTGGCCGATGTGATGTTGTACATATGGATCCTCGATCTTGTGTTGCGTTGTGATGTACCGGTGGGCGTAGTCATACGCCGCCTCGGCGGCTCCCAGAAAAGTGGCGGCGTAATGTGGAATGAAACAGGTCTGCCAACCTTCCTTTAGATATTGTCCGGGATAACCGATGAGATCTGCATCAGGAACAAACGTGCGGCGGAAATGTACGAGATGGCTGGCCGTTGCACGCATTCCAATTGGATCCCACCAGGATGTGTCAACCTCAACCGTCGGATCCGAAAGATTGCAGGCCATCATCAATTGGGTATCTAACGAACCTGCCTCGGCATGGCGCACTCCGCCGGGCCCGGCAGTATTCACCAGGAGGATGGCCCACTCCGCACCGCCGGCGCTGGTCGCAAACGCCTTATTGCCTTCAATGAGGTAGCCACCGTCAACTTTTTCGATCTTCGTGCCAAAGCGAACTGCTTCGCCGGGTTTGGGCGCCTGGGGTTCACCGCTCCAGGCGACCCACTTTTCGCCGCGTTCAACCACGCCTTTGAACCAACGTTGCCGCTGCTCATCGTTAGCCATGCCGTCTAACAAGACCAACGAATTGACGTGACCTTCCCAGCAGCGCGCTAACGACAGGTCGGCTTTGGCGATCTCCTTCGTCATCATCCACAAGGTGAAGACGTCGCCGCTGTAAGGACCAAGTCCCAGTCCGCCGGATTCTTTCGGGAGCACTGGGGCGTGCAAAGCAGAACGGAAGAGATCCGCAAAGTCTTCCGCGGGAAAGGTTGCAGTGCGATCATACTCGCCGGCGCGCGGCGCAAAATTTTCTCGCGCGAGCACGGCTACGCGATTGATCAAATCCTGTTGCGCGTCTGTTAGATCGAGCTGAGCGTAGCTGTCGCTAGCCGAATAGGTAGTTACCATTGTTTGTGTGCGGGTGGCGAAACCGCTAATTATCGCTACTCCTCGGTTGCCGGCCCAGCATTTCCAGCGCCAGATCTGCCGACATTTGTTTTCCGGTCATCATCTGGAATTGTTGTCGCACTTGCGCTACGAGCACATCGCAGCCGTCAATCGCAATCTGCCTGCGCTCAATAACTTTGCCAACCAGTGGTGTTGGCCGGGAACCATAGACAAGATCAATAACGATGGCATCGTCGTCTAGCCGGTCAATCCTAAAAGGCACTTCGTCGCTGTCGCGGCCGACCGGCGTTGCATTGACTACGATGTCGAAGCCTTTCGCGTCAAAGTTGGGCAGCGGAAAGTATCGTAATCCCAGAATCTCTGCGGCATGCTGACCGCGTTCGGCGCTGCGGTTAATCAGTGTTACGTGCGCGCCCGACTGCACCAGCGCCGCCGCAATCGCTCGACCAGCGCCGCCACAGCCTATGACTGCAGCCCTTTTGGTTTTTAGTTGAACCAGCCGGTCGCGTCCTACCATGTGAATCGCTTCCGGATCGGTAGTGTCTGCCATCCACCAACCGTTGTTTCTCACCAGGATGTTCGCTGACTCCGCATGCTGCGCCATCTGACTCACGAACTTTGCAATCGGCAAGGCCGTTTCTTTGTGCGGCGACGCCACCGTCATGCCGTTAAGAGGCATGCCGAGTGATTCAAGCGTTTTCGCAAGCACAAACTCCTGCCAGAATTCTTCAAACGACTCGACGCGCAGCGGCAGAAACAACCCTGGGTGTTTCATCGCGCGATAAGCTGCATTGTGCAAGCGGGGAGACAGTGAATGGAAGATCGGATGTCCGATGATCGCGAAGATTTCTTTCACCGGTCTCAGATCAGGTAAACCAAAGTCGTCGATTAACCGGGCAATGGCCGGTTCCGTGGTGAGTTGGGAATCCGGAGAGACCAGACCGTAAATCGCCGGCGCTCCCAGTTGTAGACCCACCACCCGGCTCCAGAAACCGGATGGGCCGTTCGAATAGGCGATTGTGTCCTTACGTTTTAGCGATTGCAGCAGTAATAGTGGAATGAACTCATCACCAACGCGGTCAGCTTCTGTTAATAATTTGTAACCGCTTGCCGGGACGGCTGCGAGTTGTTCGAATCGAGCGCTGGCGTCGGATAAGTCTTTGGCCCTGCCGTGCCATGAAATCAGACGTTTATCAATCGGCACCAGATCCAGCAATTCCGGCACGAGGTCTTTTTGTTCCAACTCGACACGATCATAGCGGCGTGCTGCTGTCTTCAACCATTGACGTCGCTGCGTCAATGAACCTGAGAATTGCCCCCCTTCATCCTGACTGCGAAGGGAGTACAACAGTCGCCCTTTGAAGTGGCGGCGCAGCCAATCAGGGTCAATATCTCCCAGGACATCAGCCCGCACCTCCAGCCAGTCTACGGAGTTGGGCAGCGCGGCAAGCTCAGCGCCAGTTGCCGACGGAGCGACGATGAGACTCGCAATGAGCGAAACTTTGGTCATCTTAAACAGTTTGTAATGGGAGGCGAACTACGACTGGATTTTGCGAGCTTGCAAGGAACTCTCGTGAGATTCAGCCGCAACTTTATGAGCAGACATAACTATACTTTGACCAGTAGAAAGTTCAAAGCCTTTTGAGTAAAGAGCGCGACCCCGGCATTTGTGAGTGACTAATTCTGTGTTCCAGTTGTGTGCCAACAGTTCCAAACAGACGAAACTGAGAGTAACGATGCGATTTTTGTCTGGCAGAAGATGCCAAAGAAGAGGAACCAATCGATACTGAAAGAATCACATAGGAACAGCCGGTTGCAGACAGGCAGTCATGAGGTCAGGGGTTCGATCCCCCTCGGCTCCACCAATCAATAATTCAAACCGGTGCTTGATCGGCCTGGGTGAATTTGTGTGCCGCGTCAGAACTCGCTACTCATTTCCTCGACCACGATAGTGCTGAGGCCCCGTCTCACGCGGGCGAACTCCATTTCAAGTTTGCCTAGTAGGTCTGCTCCTCGCTCAGCCTGGGCAAGGTTCCTGATCTCTTCCAATCGGCCGCTGAGCAAAGACATTCCATGCGCTCCCAGATTGGCCGAGCTTCCTTTCAACGCATGGGCTTCTCGTTGTCCGGTCTGAAAATCGCCTGTAGCCAAAGCTGTTCTTATTGCCGCAATCCGCTGAGGAGCATCGCGGAGAAACAAGGCGGCTAACGCATTTACAATATCGGACTCATTCTCGTTCTGCATTTCCCTCAACCCCAGCAAACCGTTGAGGTCAAGACCATACAACTCACTACCAGGCGGCGCGGCAGGTATCAAGGGCTGCAAGGCGTACGGCTCCTGAGCCATCTCAAGCTCGCCGAATGATGCGTCCGCGGATCCCTTGATTTTTGTCCCCCAATTCACCAACGCGCTGCGCAACTCCTCGAGCCGCACGGGCTTGGTTATGTAATCGTCCATCCCGGCCTTCAGACATTCTTCCCGATCGCCCGGCAAGGCACTGGCCGTGATCGCGATGATGCGCGGACGCGCTTCACCCCATTCCTGCGAGATGCGGCGGGCAGCTTCCAATCCGTCCATCTCAGGCATCTGCACATCGGTCAGCACCAGGTCGTAATCCTGGCGCTGCAGCGCCTCGAGCAGTTCCAAACCGTTGGCTACCGCATCAGCCCGATAACCCATGCTTTCCAACACCGCTAACGCCACTTTTTGATTTACCGCATTGTCGTCGGCCAGCAGTATTCGCAGCGGGAGCCGTTCGGCGAGCTTCTGATCAATTCGCTCATGACGATAAGCGTCACTGATACGGATGGAGCACCCGGCAAAAACACCAACCATGACGTCATAAAGCTGTGCGGGCTTCAAAGGCTTGGTCAGGCAAGCAGCGATGTTCAGATGTGACACCAGGGAACCGGCTTCCGACCGACCGAGCGCCGACATGATTACCAGCGGCAGCTGCTGTCCCTGTGGATGTTGGCGAATCTCGCAAGCCAGGGTTAATCCTTCCATCTCACGCATCTGCAAATCTATCAGCGCCACATCAAAGCTATTGTCATTCAGGCCGGCCAGCGCTTCCGCACTGCTACCGCAGGCCAGAGCTTTCATTCCCCAAGCTTCACATTGGGCTGCAAGGAGCCGCCGCTGCGTCTGATTGTCATCAACAATCAGCAGCAGCTTGCCGGCTAACTCGGGGTGATCAGATCGCAGATAAACCGGTAGAGCCGTTACCGCCTGCTCGACCGCGATGGTGAAGTGAAAGATCGAACCTTCGCCTTCCTTACTCTCCGCCCACATCCGGCCGCCCATTAACTCGCTCAACTTTTTGCTTATGGCCAGCCCTAGTCCGGTGCCACCATATTGGCGCGTGGTCGAGCTATCAACCTGGCTAAACGAATGGAATAGTCGATCCATCCGGTTCTCGGGGATACCAATGCCGGTATCTTTGACCGCAAAATGCAGCTCAAAGCAATTGTCAGGTAACTGCTGCGAAGTAACCACAATTACAACCTCCCCTGAGGCCGTGAAATTGATGGCATTGCCCAGCAGGTTTACGAGTATCTGGCGCAGCCGAGTGGTGTCTCCGACAATTGCGTGAGGCGTCCCTTTGGTGACGGTGTAAGCGAGTTCGATCCCTTTCTCGGCCACTTTCAGGGCAAATAAATCCAACGCTTCTTCAATGCATTTTCGTAATTCAAATGACTGCCGCTCCAATTCCAGTTTCGTCGACTCGATCTTCGAGAAGTCGAGGATATCGTTGATGATCGTCAACAGTGCAGTTGAACTCGAACGTATGGTATCGGCGAAGTCCTGTTGCTTAGGGGTGAGATTAGTGTCCAGCAGCAAACCGCTCATACCAATCACAGCGTTCATTGGGGTGCGGATTTCGTGGCTCATATTCGCCAGAAATTCCCCCTTTCCACGGTTAGCAGATTCCGCCTCCTCCTTAGCCAGTTGCAACTCGGTAGTTCGTTGGCCCACGATCGCCACCAGCTCTTGCTCTCTCGCCCTCATCTGCCTGATCCGCAGCCAGTAAAGCGCCGACAGCATCAGAATGATAATTGCGATGCCCAGACCATAGAACCATTTCGTTTGATAGAAATGAGGTTGTAAATAGAACTGGATGGTAGCGCCAGTCTCATTCCACACTCCATCGTTGTTGCTGGCGATCACTCTGAATCGATAAGCTCCCGGCGGCAGATTCGTGTAATACGCAACGCGTCTAGTGCTGGCATCGATCCATTGTCGGTCAAACCCTTCAAGCTGATATTTGAATCTCAACTTCTCGGGAACCACCAGACTTAGGGCGGTAAAGTGGAATTCCAGCCCACCCGCTCCGGGAGGTGCTTCGATTTTTTCTCTCGGGCTGAAATCCCTGCCATCCACGACCACTCTCTCGATTGCGACGGGAGGAGCCAACAGATTGAACTTGATATTGTTTGGGTCGATAACAACCACCCCGCGTACGGTAGCAAACCAGAGTCTCCCATCGCTCGTTCGCCAACCTGCAGGGGAACACTCGCTGGTTCTCATTCCATCGGCGGCCCCATAAACCACGGACGTGACGGAACTGACTCGCCCGTTCGCGAAGTCGTTGAGCTCGTTCTTATTGACCCGGTAGATTCCCTTATTGGAACTCATCCACAGATTGTGCTGGTCGTCCTCCAGAATATGCATCACGGTGTCATTAAACATCCCGTTGGCAGTTGTGATCGATTTGAACTGGCCATCTTTAAACCGATTCAGTCCACCATCATAACTACCAATCCAGATGGTTCCTTCGTCGTCATCGTAGAGCGAAAGCACGAAAGTGCTCGACAACCCATCCTTCTCGGTGAAACTAGTGAACTTCCCGTCTTTGAATCTGGTGAGTGCCTGATGGGATGAGAGCCACACACCTCCTGAGTTATCTCCAAAGACTCTGTTCACAGCGTTCTCGACCAATCCATCTTTGGTGGTGAAGGTGGTGAATTTTCCGTTCTTTAATTCGCTCACTCCTCGCTGAGTCGCAAACCACAAGGCTCCTTCAGTGTCCGCGGCGATTGCGTCTACCTGGTCAGCAGCCAACCCGTCCCTGGTGGTGAAGGTCGTAAATTTCCCGTCCTTTAATCGGCTCACTCCTCGCATAGTCGCGAACCAGACGCTTCCTTCCCTGTCCGCATTGACCGCGAGCACCGAGTTGTCAGGTAGTCCATCTCGGGTGGTGAAAGAAGTGACTTTTCCATCCTTGAGTCTGGTTAGCCCTGGGTCTGAACCCACCCACAAACTTTCTTGGTTGTCCTGAAAAACTGACATCACATTGTTATTGGCCAATCCATTTTCAAGATCAAAACTGGCGAACTTCTCCTCCTTGAATCTATCAAGCCCACCGCCTTGTGTGCCGATCCACACGCTGCCTTCGCGATCCTCCCAGATTGCTCTAACAACATTATTTGATAGTCCGTTTTGGGTGGTGAAGGCCTCAAACTTGCCATCCTTAAATCGGTTGAGTCCCATCCGGGTTGCAATCCACAAGGCGGCTTCTTTGTCCTCATAGAGTGAGAGCACCATGTCGCTCTTTAAGCCGTCAGCGGTGGTAAAAATGGTGAGCTTTCCATCCTTGAACCTGTTTAGTCCAACATCTGTCGCTATCCAGAGAGCCCCTTCTTTGTCGGTGAGGACTGTTCTTACAGAGTCGTTAGATAGTCCGTCTCTTGTAGAGAACGTGGTGAACTGGCCATTTTTGAACCTGCTGAGGCCGCCGCCGTTCGTGCCAATCCAGAGGTTGCCATTATTGTCAGTGGAGATTGCTCTGATGTAGTCGTTGGCCAAACCGTCTTTGGTAGTAAAGGTGGTGAATTTCCCGTCATCAAACCTGCTCAGCCCGCCCGCAGTTCCAATCCATAAACTCCCTTCCTGGTCGCTATTGATTGCTTTCACTGCCTCGTGAGGCAACCCATCGTTGGTAGTGAAAGCGGTGAACTTCCCATCTTTGAACCGCACGAGTCCATCACCCGTTCCAATCCACAGGCTGCCTTCTTTATCTTCGTGCAGGACCGCAACAATGTTGTATTTGATTTCCGGGGTGTTCGTTTTGTCGAACACAGTGAAGGTTAAGCCATCGAACCGAACCAGTCCTTCTTCAGTTCCAAACCAGAGGTATCCGTCACGTGTCTGGGCGATCGCGAAAATACTGTTTTGCGGCAGACCATTAACAGAAGTCCAATTATCGTGTGTGTAATTGGAAATTGCTTTGTGAGGATCCAGGGCCGGGACGGGCTCAGTAAACAACGACACGAATACAAGAAACAACCCGCCGACAAGTAGCCTTCTCAGCCGAGTAAGCTGCGATGTTGCAGTCCCTTTCTTTCTTGACGTGTTCATCAAAAGAATTAGCGCTCAACCAAAATCAGCACGTTTCTCCAAAACGCGGGCGCTCTTCACTGATACGTTAGCGACGAAGCGATAACCTCGTTTCGGAATTGTTTCAACATATGGCGTCGCGGCGCTTTCATCCAGGACCTTGCGCAAAACCGACATGGCAACAGTGAGATTATTATCTTCAACCAGTCTGCCCCGCCACACACACGCCATCAGTTCCTCTTTAGTGATGAGATGTCCTTTGTTCTGCACCAGGAAGAGCAGGAGATCGAAAACCTTAGCGGCCAGAGGTACTGAAGTTCCGTTGCGCAACAGGCGGCACTCAGCAGCCTCCAGCCGAAATGAACCAAATTCATAAATGTTGGTGTCGTGGGTCAGTAAGCCTTGCAATTGAGAAATTCGAGCAAGAGCCTCTTCTAACTCCCTAATTCGGTCCACCAAACTCTGCTGCAGTTGGATTGTGTGCTTACCAACATTCAGGCGTGCGCAGAGTTCGTCGGTGTCGAACGGTTTTATCAAATAGTCGTTAGCGCCCGCCTCCAGTCCTTCCAGAATGTCTTGTTTGTCTCCTCGCACGGTAAGCATTATCAGGTAAGGAGGGACTTCGTCATGGCGTCTCCGAAGTTGGCGGCACACCTCAACGCCACTCATGGCAGGCATGACGACATCGAGTAGGGCCACTTTCGGTGGATCCTCCTCAGTCAGTCGCGCCAGCGCTTGAGTTCCATCTGAGACGGGAATGACTTGCCAACCAAATCGGGCAACTATGAATTCAAGTTTACGCCGGGTGGTAGCGTCGTCGTCGGCGACTAAGATTTTCATCGTGATCGTGAGCTTCCCACAGAGATGAATTCCGAGTAGGTGTTGAATGCCATTCAGTCAACGCAAACCAACAGTGTGCGTTACTTAGGGCACTACCGAATTCCGGGAAAGCCGAGCCTCCCTGGTTAGTGACGTTGATACGAGACGAGGAATTGAGCGACGCAGCCTGCACCATGCAGCTCAAAATTATAGCAGCCCCGCTGCGCCCAACTCATAACCTTAAGCGACTACTGTAGTGATACTTCAATCGCTATAACAGTCCTCGCCTAGGAAAAATCTAAGAATTCTTTAGTCAAAAATTAAAGACTTCAATGAAGAGTATCGGTACGCTCGCGCCCTCAAATCACGTGAGAACGATTGGACGGCTCCGCTTTGTCGCAATGAATTGTTCAAACTCTGCCGTCCTCCTACACATAGCGTCACTGGACCGCAAAACTAAATGGTGGAACAACCGGTAAACCGGATAGCCAACAGCAGGGCAAGAGTAGCAAACGCTGTCGCCCTATCATTGTCGAAACTTTTGAAAGGTTGAGGAGACTATGAACTACATCACACGACTAACCTGGCGCAAGACGATGTTTAGCTCGCCGACCATGACAATGATGTTGGCCGGCTTCGTGCTGCTCGTATTGTTGTCGAGCACCGTTCAAGCTCAGTGGGCCACGAATGGGACCAACATCAGCAACACGAATTCCGGCAACGTCGGTATTGGCACGGCCACGCCTGGCAGTCTTCTCGAAATCAACAAAAGTCAAAACGCCGGCACCACTGTAGTTATTGACAACGCCTACAACGCTCTTTCCACCAGCGCCTATTCCGGGCTCTTGCTCAAGCAAGCCGGCGCGAACCGCTTTTTCTTTGGGTCGCTCAATGACAACAACACCACTTCTACTGGCGGAGGCGGCGCGGGGCAAGTTTGGAATTTTGCGAACGCGCCAATCTTGTTCGCGACAAACAATCTCGAGCGCATGCGCATTAACGCAACGGGCAGTATTGGCATTGGCACGGTGAACCCGGTGTTCGATGCCAATGTCGCAAGATTTCTCACTGTGGATGGTGGGTCGGGATCAATCGGTTCTATTGGGGCCGCCGGTGGAACGAGTAGCAACGGCACCACAGTTGGCCAGGTGGCCTTCATCAACAGCAACCTGGGAACTACCGAAAAGAGAGTGGCCACGATCGTGGGCGCGACAGACACAGCCACAAACAGCGGCACGCTGGATTTCTACACAGCCAACGCGGGTACGTGGGTCCCACGGTTAAGAATCAATTCGGCCGGTAACATCGGCGTCGGGACGACGTCTCCCGGTTTTAGATTTGACGTGCAAGGCGGCCAGCTAAACGCGTCCGGTGGTTTGTGTATAGCAGGTGATTGCAAAACGGCCTGGTCGCAGGTGGGAGGCGGCGGATCCCAGTGGACCACGTCTGGCGCAAACGTCTACTACAACAACGGCAACGTTGGCATAGGCACGACGAGCCCCGCAGCATCGCTGCTTCACTTGCAAAGTGCAACTCATACTTACCTGCGAATCGGCGCTCCTCTGGGTTCTCAGAGCGCAATCGCTTTTAACGACGATTCCAACGGACAGGACATCGTCCTTTATCGGCGCGATGGCACCCGCGACTTTTCTATATGGACCGCGACTTCCTTGAATGTCTTAAACGTAACTCAGGCAGGCAACGTCGGCATCGGCACTACCACGCCCAACAAATCCGGCGGCACCAAAGCCTTAACCGTTAACGGCAGCACTGACTCGATTTACGAGTTGGCTATTGGCGATGTTCGCAAGGGAACCGTATATCACGATGGCAGCGAACTCTCGCTCAACAACAATGCAAATGGTCCCTTGGTCTTAAGGACGAACAATACAGAGAAACTACGCATTGACGCTGGTGGCAACGTTGGAATCGGAGCCACCTCTACAGGCAGCAAGCTGCATGTCGCCGGTGACGGCAGATTTACCGGCAACCTGGTTGTCGATGGCAACATTGCTGCCAAGTATCAGGACGTTGCCGAATGGGTTGAATCCTCGCAACAGCTCTCGGCGGGTACCGTCGTCGTTCTTGACCAATCAAAATCAAATCAGGTTATCGCTTCTTCGTGTGCGTACGACACGCGGGTAGCGGGAGTGATTTCGCTGCAACCGGGCATTGCCCTCGGAGAAAAGAGCGATAACAAAGTACTCGTCGCAACCACGGGCAGGGTAAGAGTCAAAGTGGATGCGACCACGGCGCCGATTCACGTCGGCGACTTGCTGGTCACTAGCGACCTTTCCGGTGTAGCGAAGAAGTCAGAACCATTGAATCTTGGCGGCGCGCAGATTCACCGCCCCGGCACCTTGATCGGCAAGGCGCTCGAACCGCTCGAAAAGGGCACGGGCGAAATTCTGGTGCTGCTCAGTTTGCAATGAAGTCTCAACTATCCACTTCGCTTCCTCCAAACTGCGAAAAGTAATGCAGCTAAAGACCGGAGACCAAAGCGAGCGAACCAGTCTCGCCGACGTCGCGGGTTCAGGCGCAAAGAAGAGAGGGTTCGATGGTCAAAAGAATCATTCCACGAGCAAAGAAGTTCCCGCTAGCGCGGCGACTGACACCAAAAGTAGTTGTTCCGGCTGCGATTGTGGTGATCGCAACTTTGGTGACTGGAACTGTAGTTGGTCCGTGGCGTAACACTACGCCGGCGAGAAAAATGCGGGCCCTGATCGCGGCACCCTTCGCGCCGCCCCCTGTTCCTTCGCCTACAAACCCCTCAAAAGAATATGTCTACGCCGGCAGCAGGCTGATTGCGACCGAGGAACCGGCGGCCCCGCTGGCGGCGCCCACTGGTTTTGTTGCGACCACGCAATCAGACTTGCCGGTGGCCCAGGTGAGCACCAGTTGGACCGCTTCAGCCGGCGCGCATCACTACCAGCTCGAACGGACCACGAATATCGCCACGAGTTACACGACCGTAAATGCGAACATAACCTCGACCACCTTTACCGACACTACGGTCAGTAGTGTAACGGCATACCTTTATCGCGTTCGTGCCGTAGACGCCGTCGGCAATGTTTCGCCCTACAGCAATGTCGACTTAGCTACGGCCGTTAGTTTTGTGGACGACACGTTGCAAGTTGGCTCGACCACCATAAAGGCGGTCCACGTCACACAGTTGCGTCAGGCCGTCAATGCCGTTCGCGCCGTCACCACCAGTTTAGGGCCGGTTAGTTGGGCCGAAACGGTGAGCGCGGGAGTTCTCATTAAGGCCAGTCATATTTCCGAGCTGCGCACGGGGCTGGACGGAGCGCGCGTCGCGCTGGGCCTGGCTGCCTGCACCTACACGAATGCTGCAACCGGACAGGTAATACAGAAAGTGCACATTGATCAATTGCGGCAATGTGTGAAGTGACGCCGGGCTGCCGAATAGGTGAGCGGAACTCTCTTAACTTTGCTGAAACTGCGGCCCTTGGCCCACGATCTTAAGGAATCTCCGATGAGCAACTCAACGAGGACAACTTCCATCAAGCGCACACCAGAACGAAACCGCTTTCAAACTGTACTCCATCGCGCAAGAAACGCCGGAAACAAAGACGGCTTCCCGCGCGCCTGTTTGGCGCTGGTCTGCTTATTGGCTGTTTCATCTTTCGCCCAGGGACAATCGTCCGATCCTAATGTGCGATATACGCAAGGCGAGGTTAATCAGAGCGCCACGCTCTCTTTAGAAGTGCCCTTGGGGAATTATAAGGGCCGCGGGTTGGACTTGCCGGTTTCCCTGAGCTACTCCTCCAGCGTCTGGCGCATCGAGCAGCTAAACAAGATTCATTACGACGGTGTTCCTCAATCCGTTACCCAGGCCATCTACGCGGAGCATTCGGTGGCCGGGTGGACGAGTACACTCAATTTGCCGAAGGTTGAGTTCCCCAAGCAAACTGATACTTATGACTACAGAGCGCGGCAGTATCCGTCGAACACCTGGAACGGCTGCTTCGGATATCGCATCGCCCGGCTCTTTATCCACATGCCCGATGGCTCAACTCATGAATTCAGGGAAAGTGATCAGCCGTACTATTCAGACACAATTGACATGTGGGGAACATTTTACGCGGTAGATGGCTCGCGCATGCGCTACGACAGCACTGGCGTAGATACCGGAACGCTTTATCTGCCTGACGGCACTCGTTATGTTCTGGGCCACCCCAGCTCTTCAATCATTGATGCAAATGGCAATACCCAAACCTACAACGAGAATACGCGGCAATGGACCGACATGCTCAATCGGGTTATTGCTAACCCATTGCCGTTGACGCCGGAGGCGCGAGACTACGACTACTACCTACCCGGTCTCAGCGGCAACACGCTGCATTACATTTTCAAATGGCGAAATCTATCCGACTCCTTGACTCTCAATGCTGATGGAAGCACGCCAGCTTTGGACTACATGGCCAGTCACTATCTGCCGAATCCAAATCTGCCACCGACTTCGACTGGCTTTGGAAACTCACCAGTGGCGCAGTCAACTCAGTATCAAAGTCTATTTCAAACAGCTACCCCTTACGATCCGATCGAGGATCCGGATAATGGACCGGTGCCCGTCTTTGTGGTGGGAAAGGGTCAACCGGGTGGCCAGCTGTTCAACCCAGTCGTGTTGCAGGAAATAGTTTTGTCGGACGGCACCAGCTATAAGTTCAGCTACAGCATTTATGGAGAAGTCAGCAAGGTTGTTTATCCCACCACAGCTTATGACAAGTACGACTATGCTTCATCGTTGTTGGACGTTGACCAGGAGCAACAACCTTATGTGCAAGCGAAGCGAAGAGTGACCTCGCGCCAGTCGAGCGTCAACGGGCTCGGTACCGACATCCTCGAGTGGAAATATTTAGAGACCCCGGGCATTGGCTATCGCGTGATCTCCATCATTGCCCCGGATAAGACGCGAACTGAGATTTATCAATATGACCCCAAGGCGCCCAACGACCAGGGGAAAGTCTATTGGACATTTGATTTCGCCAGCACGCTGCAGGGATTGGTTTTTCAGAAACAGATCTATTCAACTTCCGCAGATGGGCTTGGCGGCGCAATGCTCAGGCGTGAAATTACACAGTTTGAGCAAACTACCAGTGGCTATACGTTTGCAGTAACTTGCGGTCAGTCACCATTCAGTAAACCGATCACCGTTTACCGCAATCCGAGACCGATTAAGACAGTCGAGATCATTTTTGAAGGAAGCGGTCCGGCCCTGGCCCAAACAAGTACCTTCGTCTACGACACAAGCGACGAGATGAGGACTGGCGTTGATCAGATCATGGAGACTGCTACTAACTTTGCGGTGGTTGACAATAGCATCGCGCAAACCGGAACGATGGCGCAGATTCCGGTCGGGAGCCTGGCGAAATATTCGGAAACCACTTATCTCAACAGTCCTGGGCAGCCTTATTTGTCAATCTACCGCGATAACAAAAACATTCTCGGGTTACCGACAGTAGTAAAAGTGAAAGACAGTGCCGGCAACATCGTTTCGCAAAACGAGACGCGCTATGACGAGAGCGGCTATTCTCCCGAAGTCGGCCGCGCCCTGGCGACGTCTTCAAGAGTCTGGGACAGCACCAAGGGGGCCGCTACCGATCCAAATGCTTACCTGATGACCCGTGCGAAGTTTGATAATTACGGTAACAGCATTGAGGCGACCGACGCCAACGGCAACACCACCCTAACTGAGTATGACGCGAGCTATCAGGCTTTCCCGGTCAAAGTCACGACACCGATTCCCGACCCAAATCCGTGGCAGAATCCTGACGGACAACCGCACGGTTCTCAAGCTGCTTTCGTTACGACGACGACCTTTGATTACCAGGCGGGACTAGCGCTTTCGGTCACGGACATGAAAGGAGAAGTGACGCAATTTGAATACAACGATCCGTTCCTGAGGTTGACGCGAACAGTTCCTCCCGCAGGCGGATCTCAAGTAATCACCGAATACGGCTTGGGAACCACGGCAGCAACTCGTTATGTGAAACTGAAAACACAGACAGACGCTATTAACTGGAAAGAAGCAACCGTTTTCTATGACGGAATCGGCCGCACTATCAAGACCCAACTCAAAGACTTGAACGGCGATATCTTTACTGAAACCCAATACGACAATATGGGGCGCATCAAGCAGGTCACCAACCCGTATCGGGCCAGTGACCCTGTTTTCTGGACCGCCAACACTTACGATGACCTGGGTCGCATCAGCGGAGTTACTATGCCTGACACCGCCCTGTTTCAAACTTCCTACGGACTTTCAGTCACCGGCATCATCGGCTTTACCAAAACCAATACCGACCAGGCCGGCAAAAAACGCTCCGGCATTTCGGATGCGCTGGGCAGGATGATTCGCGTAATTGAAGATCCGGATACTCAAAACTTAACGACCGATTACGTTTTTGACACGCTTGGTAATCTCAGAAAAACCATTCAGGGAGAACAATCGCGGTATTTCATGTACGACTCGTTGGGCCGGGTGCTCTACTCTAAACAGCCCGAGCAGGAGACTAACGCTTCGCTCAATGCCACTGACTCCGTCACCGGAAATACGCAGTGGGCGATGAAATTCACCTACGACGATAATGGCAACAATATATCCCAGACCGATGCCCGGGGTCTTAGCGTTTCGGTAATCTGTGATCATCTGAACCGGGTGATCTTTCGAGACTATTCCGATGCTACCCCGGATGTGAACTTCTATTACGACGGCACGGGGTTGGCTCAGGCGCCTCTTTATTCCAAAGGCGAGACCACCAGAGTAAGTAGTAGTGCGTCTGAATCCAGCTATACCGCGTTCGATAATCTGGGCCGGATCAAGAGCAGCCAGCAGATTACAAATGGCGTTACCTACAGCTTCCCAGACTACACTTATGACTGGGCGGGCAATCTCATCTCCGAGACTTATCCTTCCGGCAGAGTGGTGAAGACTACCCTGGATCCAAACGGCAATCTGGCAAAAGTGGAAAGCCAGAAAAATAGCAGCAGTCCGTGGGCGACCTATCTCGATCAGATCACCTACAACGCTTCAGGCGCTGCTAAGGAATCCCGTTTAGGCAACGGTCGCTGGGAAACCGCACTTTACAACAGTCGTTTGCAGATTACACAAATTGGGCTTGGTTCCTCGAACGCTGATACCAGCCTTTTGAAAATCCAGTTCGATTACGGCAGCGCCGCTCAAAATAACGGCGCGCTGAAAGAGCAGCAGATAACCGCTTCTGGTATGGCCCAGCCAATCGTCCAGAGCTACGCTTACGACGATCTCAATCGGCTGCAATCCTCAATCGAAACCTACAACGGCGGCACCCTGTCCTGGAAACAGACTTTTAGTTACGACCGCTTTGGCAATCGGAGATTCGATGCCGCCAATACCACTGTACCGAGCGGCGGTTTGCCGTCCGTTACCAATCCGCTAATCAACACCTCGGACAATCGCTTCTCGGCGGGACAAGGCTATCTCTACGACAAGGCCGGTAGTGTTACACAGAATGCCCAGGGTCAGAGATTTGTCTATGACGCTGAGGGTCGGCAAGCGCAGTTTTTCAGTGCGACTAACGGCTCCACAAATCCTGATGCAACTTACTCTTATGATGGCGAAGCCCACCGAGTGCGAAAGACTAGCGGACCGTTTGAAACCATCTTCGTATACGATGCGATGGACCGCCTGGTCTCTGAATACTCAAACGAAGCCCCAGTAAATTCGGGAGCGAGTTATCTGACTGCGGATCACCTGGGCAGTCCACGAATCGTTACCAACCAAAGCGGGCAGGTCATAGCGCGACACGATTACAGAGGCTTTGGTGAAGAGGTAACTTCGGCTTATGCAAATCGCTCGGCTGTTTCTGGCTATGGCGCAATCGACGGCATTCGAAAGCAGTTCACCGGCTATGAGAGGGACACGGAAAGTGGGTTGGATTATGCGCAGTTGCGGTATTACGACTCGATGTATGGCCGATTCACTTCGGTTGATCCCTTGACCGCCAGCGCCACCATCAGGAATCCACAAACCTTCAATCGCTACAGCTATGTCACGAACTCGCCGTACAAATTCACTGATCCGCTTGGGTTGTTTGGTATCTGCCCGGGAGGTGGTCAGGGTGGACAAGGTGGCATGCCGCTGGGAAGCTTTTCTGCGACACCGTTGAAGGGTAAAAGCGCTGCGCCGCCACCGCCGATCGATAACAATTCAGATGAGCCTGGGCAAGGGCTTGCCCCTGGACCTGACTTCGGTGGAAAGCTGCCCGAGTCGGAGCGGCGCGCCTCTTGGTCGAATGTGGACATGAAACCCAGGTACCAGCTGACTAAGAAACCTAAGGCGCAGCAACGACCGCAGCAGCAAGGACCGCGACGGCAACGACCGCAGCCGCAACGGCCAGCGTCAGACCTTTCGTTGCCAGACGTGCAACCTTCTGAGGATCATTACAGAGTTGAGAAAATAGTTCGGGATGCCCCACCCTCGACTCCGGGGCAGCAGCAAGAAAACTACGATAACTGTACGAGCGCCGCGATGGCCGAACGTTTGAAAGCCGACATCATCGGGGGCGTCGTGCTCTACGGTTCGCTCCGCACCGCAACAAGGGGCGCCGCAGAACCGATTCCCAAGATCGGCTCACAAGTGGCTCCGGCTGGTGGTACGCTGGTTGGCATCACTATGCTGCAAAAGGCCAAGTCTGACTATGACACGGCGGTTGGTGAGTGTAAGAAACAGTCTCCGAACGCCGTAGATAAACCATTTCGTTTTCCCGACCACTCGCACAGATTCTAGGCGCTGGTTGAGGAATGAATGGCGCGCGAGATACATTCCAGGGTTTCCAAAGCGCAACCCTGGGCTGGAATTAGCGCACACGCTAAGTTATTTATTTCCTGTTCTTTCAAGAACGGTCATCGACCTGACTCTAATTTCTCTCATAACTTACCGCCGCGCAGCCCGCCCGTTGGATCCCAGTTCGCCTGGCAGAGCGCTTCACGGACAGTGATGATGTCGCCCTGCGCTTCGGACCAACCCTGAGCGTTCACAATGCTCCTGAAGTAAAGCTGATCGTGTGAAGCATTGTTGGTCCAGGTAGGCGTCGCCAGCTCGCGACGCAGGCAACACTCGGGTGTGGCATAGCTGAAGTTCGTGCGGCCACCGGAAACGATCATCCCGCAGCAGACCATTTTCACTGCCGGATTTTCCACGAATGCCTTGACGAACATCTCCAGATAGGAAGGAAACATGGTGTCGTCATCGTCGAAGAAGCAAACCAGGTCCCCGCCGGCATAGCTTAGTCCCTGGTTTCTGGCGTAGCTGGCGCTGACGATTTCCGGATGGACATAGACGCAGATGCGCGGATCGTTGAACTGGTAGCCACCGGTACCTTCGTTGTCGATAATGATCAATTCCCAGTTCCGGTACGTTTGGTTCAGGATTGTTTGCACGGTTCGGAACAACGTGTGCGATCGCCGATAGGTCGGCATGATGATGCTGACTTTTAGCGGCTCGCACTGATTTGAGTTCAGCATTTTCGGATCAGTGGCAGGAGACTGCGGCCTCAAAATCCAAATCACATCTTGTTCCTCACCTCCGTTTCGGAGAGTTGACTGGGCATCGACGAACCAGCCCGCGGTTGAGATGGGTCGATGCAGGTCGTCGATGGCCCATTGAGTCTCCAGGAAATGTTCTCCTACCCACTCACTGTTGCTGGTTCCAGTAACGGTCGGGGGAATGTAGAAGTCGACCACGACAGCTCGCCGCGCTACGCGCATCGCTTCAGAAAGGGCTTGCTCCATCAGCCACTGCGGCAGGTGTTCCAACACGTGACGCAGCAGAACGACATCGAAGCGTTCGTCGGCAAACGGCAGGTTCCCGGCGTCAGTCGCAGCTACTGGGATTTCCGGAAACAGGTTGTGGGCCACGCTGAGCATTTCCTGGGTAACGTCGGCTCCAGCCCACGAGAAGCGCGGCCGGTGATTTCGCAGGTACGGCCATAACGCGCCAGGGCCACAGCCCACGTCGAGCAGTGAGTCGCCCAACCGCACCAACATCTCCGCCAGCGCCAGTCGATTACTGGTGGTGGCCGCACGCTTCTGTTCGTCCTGCACGATTTTTCTGATTCGTGGCGCACCCCACTTGTGCCAGCTCTCCCAGTCGCGCCGGTGCCCTGGTGCGCGTCGCGGTTTCGACGAGCCATTTTCGTCTTTATATAAATCAGGATTTCCGATCGCTCGCGGCGAAGGAACTCCGGGTGAGGCAGCAATTTGATCGTATAACTCCTGGTTGGCGGTGGCCCAACAATCTTCCTCCGCGGGACGAGTGTGATTTAGATGCAACTGGCGTCCACTAAACTGTTCGATTTCAGTCGTCCGCTTTAGGCGTTCCCAGAATTCGCGGTCTTCTCGTCCCCAGCCGCGGAAGCGTTCATCGTGGCCGCCGATTTCGTGGTAGAGGGAAGACTCAACCCAGACACATCCTCCTTGTGAGGTAGCGAAGAGTCGACCGTCATAGTTGTTTGTGTCCAGCGGACGCAGCGGCGCCGCCAAAAAATCGCTTATGGCCATCTCGGTGGCTGCGGCATCGAGATAAAGTATTTCGCTATACGGCAGAATGGCGTGCTTCCCACTTTCAAAGGCTTGCAAACCACGTCGTAAAAAGGCGAGTGAAACTAACAGGTCGGCATCGATCAAGCACAGGGCGTCACACGATCCTTCCGGCGCGCAGGCTCCAACATTGAATCCCCAGCTACGATTGTACGGACCCGGGTTGTACGCAAAGATGTACTTGTCGATGAAAGGCGCCAGCTCACGCTCGAGTCGCGGCGACTCGTCCTGTTCAACGACCACAATCCGGTAGCGCCAGCGCGGCAGGTCTTGAAGGTTGAGTGCTTGCAAACAGGTTTTTGCGTTGGTCAGACGTTCCGGTTCCGCTGCAGTCGCGCGGATTCCCATCACGACTGTTATGCTCCGCGGCTCGCCGTTATTGCGTTCGAAGAGCTCGTGAAGAGATGCTTCGATCGCGCCGGCGGGAACATCATCAACCGGCGCGCCCGCTGAAATTTCAGC
This sequence comes from Pyrinomonadaceae bacterium, assembly GCA_035472495.1. Taxonomy (GTDB): domain Bacteria; phylum Acidobacteriota; class Blastocatellia; order Pyrinomonadales; family Pyrinomonadaceae; genus PSRF01. Next base: position 47,629 of record DATIPD010000023.1, read on the forward strand.
CCGGGTTGTGTACCACTGATGATATACAAGCCCCTCATACTCTGATCCCAGGTAGACCGGTTCGGAGCTGCTGCCACGTCGCTGCGCGGAGGTTCGTGTGAGACCGGCGATTTGATAGCCTCGTTGTTTCACTACATGACTAATTCCTTCGGCAACGTCGAACTGGCTGGGTTGGTCCTTCTCATTCAGAAACGAAAGATTCAACTCCGCTAAAGTTTCCCGGGCGATCAAGAGGCAAGCAGGATGGACGTAGTCTCGATGGTGCCTGATGCCCGCCACCTTCACCTGCTCGCTTAAAGTTGCCCGGAGCCGAGGCAGCCAGTCGTCGCAGAGTGGGAACGCATCGCTGTCTAACGTGACGATGTAAGGCGAACGAGTTCTACTGCGCGCCAACTCCAGGGCCGGGCCGTGCCCCAGGTTGGTTTCACTGCGAATCAAGTCAATGTCACCACGTTGGGCCAGCAGCCTTAACCATTGTTCAGTGCCATCGCTCGATGCATTGTCGACGACAACCAGGCGCGCGTCTTGACCCTCAATGTGTCGCAGCGTTCTAAGAGTCGACAGGCGCGTCATCTCCAGCGCGTTATGAACGACCATCAGGATGCTATAGGTTGGAATGGAACTATCGCCGACTGGTTCTACAGCGAAAGTTGCAGGAGGGGAAGGAGGCGCGTGGTGGTGTTCACCGGCTTTGGTTTTCTGGTTTAGTCTCTTGTAGAAACTCAAATCTTCACCCATGAACGACTCCAGATCATCGGAACAGCGCGTCCAATATGAACAGTCGAAGCTTTTCGGGCTCGTGTTTGTCGCATGCACCATAGCGACGTAGAAACGATAGTCGCTCAGGGCCACGCGACGATCCATGGGGCGGTCCCAAACAAAGCGCGTATCTGAAGCCACTTGAATATTTGCAAAAGGCGAGCGCCGCCAGAAATCACGCGTGTAGAGCAGCGAACCTCCGGCCAGCCACGGACAGTGGTTATCCGGATACTGGTATAGCCACACTTCATCGCTGTCGAGGTGGTAGAAAAGCATCTGCTGCAGGCCGCAGATTTCCGCGTCTTCACTAAGCAGCGCTGCCACCTGATAACTTATGCGGTGCGGAGCCATCCAATCATCATCATCCCAGTGCATGATGAGATCGGATTGGCAACTCTCAACACACTCATTTCGTTTCGCTCCCAGGGCGCGGCTGCCGGAGAGACGGATGTAACGTATCTGTGGATCTTCAGGCACCAGATCAGCAACGCAGTCGGCGCCGTCATCCACGATGACCAGCTCTTTATTGGTGTAGTCCTGCGACTGAAAATAACGAATCGCCTGGGGCACGAATAGACGGCGATTCGCCGTCGGCATCACGCAGGAAACGAGAGGCTGAGAAGAACCACGCATGACGCGGCCTGACTCCCCTAAACAAGTTCGATTTCAGCGCCGGATTGGTCAGCGCCTGTGAGTGCTCTGAGTCATTAAGTAATGATGACTGTTTGTTCAGCCGAAAGAGCACCCGATGTAACGCTGACCCGGTAAGTACCGCGCGGAAGCGCCGCGAATACAAAAACGCCGGCAGCATCTGTGGTGGCGACCCGGTTTCCAATTTGACCAGTAAGATTGATCGTCGCCGCAGCCACCGCGGCGCCTGTGTTATCCAGCAGTGTTCCGCGAATGCTGTTGTTGCCGCCGGCGGTGCCTGGAGGACCCTGAACAGCGGTCGCTGTCAGGTTCAATCCGGTAACCACCGTAGTCGCCGGAGGCGCGAGCCAAAACCACATGTCGAGATCCCCGCCGCGGCGCTTGTCTCCGCTGGGGAGATCCAGATCGACTCGGTCGGGATCGCGTGGTGTGCCAAAAACATCGGCGTCCAAATTCACACGCGGATCTTCGCGCGAAAAAATGAAATTCCCTTTGATGGTCACATGGGCCAGCACACGGTCGACGATCTGGCGTTGCTGTAATCGCGGAAAAAGGATCTGCTGCAACCATTGATTTGCGTCGCTCGTCGGAGACCACAGCATCCGCTGCTCCTGAATCGAAACTTGTCCCCCTAAGATCAACGGCTGAAATCCGACGATCTGGGTAAAGTCCCAGACATTGGTGTCAGTGCCAATCGGATAAGGCAAATCAAGCGTAACAAAGCAGGTTGGTTTACCGGCCACTGCGCTTTCTCGAAACGAAGTAGGAGGTGGCGAACCGCCGCCGGCGTTTGGCGCCAGGGCGCGGTCGCAATTGATTACCAGGCCTTTTTGCAAACGAGACACCGGTACCAACGTGTCGTTATCCAACGGTTTTTGATCGGCAACGGTCAGGATCTCTCTGACTCTAATACCCGGGTCCTCGGCGGCGGCACTGAAGTTGGCGTTGAAGTGAAGCGACGGCGCAAATGGATTGCCTTCATCGTCAAACAACGTCGCCTCTACCTGCAGACAGCGAGGCCTGCCCGTGGCTGCTCCCAGTTGCCAGACGCATTGGGCCACACCATCGTCATCCGTCTCTACAATTACAGACAAACCGGAGTTGGTTAGAGACTGCAGCGTGCCTGCTCCAGCACGCGCAGTAAATCTAACTCGCGCTCCTGACACCGGTAGGCGGCCGTTAGTTACGCCCACCTCGATCGGACACGGCAGTCGCTCGCCTGCTGCCGCTTCCTGCCCGGCTCCGCCGACGTAAAAGAAATCAAACAGGTCAGTAAGCGGTGGAAAAGTAGCGCGGCAGTCTTTGAGTTGCAGCGCACCACTCGTCACCTCCAGTAGCGCGAGACGACAGAAATGATGACGCACACCACGCGGTGACTGGGGAATGGGATGCAGGTTTGGGACCTTGAAAGGTGGCCACTCGATTTCACGAGTGATGGTACGAGCGGGAATCAACCAGTAATCACCGGCGTGATATGTGCCCGGGGCAAACGAGACCTGAACTCCGGCCTCGATATCGGTGAACACGTTAGCAGCTGCCGGCACTGCATTTTGATCGGCATCTTTCGTTTGGTCCCAGCGGCGGAGCTTCAGCCCGGGTATCAGCTTCGCGAACGAGGCCAACGAAGTCTTAAAAGTAATTTCGCGCGTGGCCGGATTAACTTTATCAATTTGCACCAAAGCTCGAGGTTGGGCTTTCAGAGTTGACTCTTCGTCAACCAGCTCGACCCACTGACCATTGCCGAAGCTCAGCAATTCATCCTTGCCGGTTTCTTTAACGGTGCCGACATCATCAGCGATGCTCACCACACTCGTTTCCACCGAAGCGTTTTCGCGCGACCACTTGAACGTTACCGGACCACCAGCCGCGGTGAGCGTGCCGCCGCGTTGAATTTCGACTCGATACAACTGATTTTCGAGCCGGCTGTAGCCGCTGGTTGGCGGCAACAAGCAGGGATCTTCTTCGGGTTTGGGAGGCGCGGTTTGCGCATTGAGCATGCCGGTGCTGGGCGCGATTATTTGCTCGTATTCAGCGAAGCGACTCTTACAGCGAAAGCCACCCGTGGGAGGACTACCCGGGGGACTTGTCTCCGTGACGCGTACCAATTTTACCTGCCAAACATTCTGGAGTCGGGTCGTCGTATCCGGACCACCAAGCGCCACCTCGCGAATCAGTTGATCATCGAGTGCGGTGCGTTCCTGTTGCCAGGTGTCCAGGAATACGACGTAGCGGCCATTCGGCAAGTTCAACCTTCGCCCCGGTCCGGGAGGACTGGTGGGCGGGCTGGTAACAGCGACAGTAAAGTCCGGATTTGGCAGATAGGGCTGAGTGATGTAAGTGCTTTCCGCCTCTAACTCACACAGCAATCCGTCGACGTAAATGCGTCCGGCAGAGATCGAAAGATTTCTACCGTCCGGCGTAGTGCCAATTTTGAAGCCGCCATTTTTTCGCGGGACTCCACAGCGCCCGATGACGTCGATCGCTTCGGTTTCGGTGCGATATAACTGAAGGTCGAGTTGTTCGTTCCAATCCGCATCCAGTTGCACGCGACCTTGTTGCATAAGGACGCCGCTGTAGTGTTTGTTTTTGCGAAATAATCTGCGGCTATAATCGCCTGGCATGATGGTCCTCCTCCGTGAGGGCTAACTCGCGAGAAAAATGCCCGCCTCTAATCCAAAACGCAGGTATTCGGTGAGGCTGGTGCTGAGATTGGCTTCGCGCTGTGGTTGATAGAGGTCGTGAAAGGCACCCATCTCCGCCTGGTCGTCCGCACCCTGACGAATTTCCTCCGCACAAAGCTGGTTAAGTTGACAATACCCGGCATCGCCGTAGCGCAACGACGTGAACACTGGTTGCACGCGCGTGGCATCTGCGGTATTTGCAGGCTGACATCGATACAAACGTGGTACGCGAGACCCGGGCGGAACGTATGAGAAGCGAATGCAACCAGCCTGCAACCGTTCAACATAAACAGGCGCCGGCCATAAATCTCCCGTTTCCAGATCTGCAAAGAAAATTGTGTTGGACGCCAACTCCACCGTTAGCGTATTGACCTTTCCGATGAGGGTGCTGTTGATAACTTCAAGCGGCGCTCCGGCTTCGCCAAATGGCCTTGGACCAGGCGGAGACGAACTGCTTACGCCGGCGACGTCGGCGTAAGCCACGCCCTTATCGCTCCCCGAATCAACGATGCTGTTGTGAATGGACACGCGCGCTCCATCGGCAGCGCCGATCGGACCACTGATGCTTGATTCGAGTTCGACCGTTACGTCCGGCGATTCAACCAGCAGACTCGGCAACGCGGGAATCGGACCTGAGGGAGGGCTGGTAGGTTTGGTTTTCGTCCCGGGCGCGATGGTGCAATGAGTAAGTTTTAGCAGACGCAATTTGCTGGTTGCCGGCAGGCGCACCGCACCTCCGAAGAACAGCAAACCGTTAAGAAGCAACTGGCCATCAGCGTTGCCATTGACCTGCAAGTCTCCGGTCAATCTAATTACCGGGCGATGCTCGTCGGCGGCACGAATTTCGATCACCTTGGCGGCCGGCACCGTGATTGGCCCACTTAGATTGTGATAGTCGCTGGCGGCAGCAGTTTTTGGTTTTTCGATCTCAATGACGCCGCCGTCAAGTTGAGACGCGCCGCCCAACTCGGCAACTAACGCGGCGAGTGCCGACTGAATATCTGGCTTGTCGGTTGGAACCTTAATGATTCTCTCCAGCTTGCTGAAGCTGGATCCGCGATTGTATTCCCCGCTTCCCATTTCAGCGCTGAAGCCATAGTTGTAAGTGACGCGCACCTTTTGTGGTGGCGGTTTATTTTCGGGGAATGCCAGCCGGCCTAAAACAGGATCTATCGAAATGCGCTTCTTTGGCTTGTGGGCCCAGCCGATAACGTGGCCGGCGACGTCAACTACATCGCTCAAGTCGCACACCTGAATCAGATCGGAGAGCTTTGGGCCCGGCGGACTGCCCGTCTGCGGGCCAGGCAAAACAAAATCTCCGTTGACGTTGATCAAGATACTCTCAACCTGATCGTCTGCCTGGACGCCGTAGTACTTATCGAGTTGGCGATCCAGGAGGCGGCGAGTGATGGGCATAGCAACATTGATCGGTTCCGCCAGATGCGTGATCTGATCTTCGGTTTCCGGCTTGTTGTAAAGCTGTATGTCTTTGCCTAAGGCGTCGAACAAATAACGGCGATCGTCGACCTTGAACGCCGGGCCATTAGTAATGGGGTAGTTATTGAGCCGCCAGAGAAAAATTCCGATGTTGGGTATGTTGTACTTTCCTCGCCGCGACGCAATCCGGCGCACGTCGCCGGTGTGGGCCAGGTTGTCGAAGGGAGTTGAAACAAACTCCAGCGGTTCGGAATAGCGCAGGTTGGCAACGGAAACATTGTCGAGGCGAATGTGATTCATGTACTGCGTGGTCGCAAGACGCAGGAAGTATTCGACAACGCTGGCGTTCCATCCGGTGACGTCGCGCGCCAGTTGTTCCAGAATGGCCGCCGTGCCCTTCCGGCGCCGGTAGGCCATGGTGTTGGCGACGAAGGCACGTTCGGTAAAACGCGCGCCTGGAAAAACAAATACCCGGCGCGCGCCCACCAGGTCTCCGATATATGGAACGACCCACCCAGCGCAAGTTTCAATGAACTGATCGTCGTAGAGCTGATCCAGATCTTCTGTTAACACCTCCGCCTGCTCGGCGATCAGCGTGAGCAAAGCTTTTAACGGTCCGGTCTTACCAAGCCCCGAGCGTTGCGCCAGTTCTGCATCGCGAATGCGATAAACCGCCGGCAGTAGTTCGTAAAGCCTGTTCACGTCAAAGCTCATTTCAAAACCTCGAAAGTGACGGGCGTTGGATCGAGCATCAGGATTTCCGCAGGCGAAAAATCTTGTCCTCCCGGAGCCGGCACTGTGGCTACCAGGTGCAGATGTTTGGTTGGGCTCTCATCGGAACGGTAAAAAGCAGTTAGGTTGACTGAAACAACACCTTTCACACTCTGCATCAAGGCGACTACTTCACTGCGGTGAACGGCCTGGCCAAAATCGCGCGCCGGAAACGAAAAACTGTCGCGTAGCTTTTGTTCGATCTGTGCCAACACCGCGTCAGACAAAAAATCAGGCTCGATCTTTACCTGCGTTGATAATCTAAAAAACCGCGGCTGGTAAGACTTGAGCAATAACGGCACCGTTGAATCACCGGCGTCCTCAATTGCAGCGAGCAGACTGGAGAACAGCTGGCTGTCGCTGAGGACTGCCGCACCCTTGGCGCCGGCAATGGTCACAAAGACGCCGTTCTTCTCCCCGACCTGGACTGGAGTTGCCAGAGCTTTGTCGATACCACTGAAAGCCCGCGCAAAGTCCTGGTAGTCTTGCAGTGAAACAATGCGGCCGAGCGTCAGGATTGTGAGTGGCGCGTTGCGTCGCGCATCAACCAGCTTCTCCGGGTCGGCAGCGCCGTTAGGAGCGATGGGATTGGTGACGCCCTTAACTCCCAGTGGACGAGTCATGAGCTGCGTCAGTTGGTTGGCTTTGACCAGACCGGCCTCGCCAATTCCCTTGCGGTAAGTTGCCTTGATGTTCTCCTGGCCCGTTGGTAAACGCGCTCCGTTCTCGCCATTACCAAAGATCACAGTTGTCTTGCCGTCGTCATCCAGCCTGGTGATGTAGATATGTTCGTTTGGACCATGATCAAAGAAGTCCGGCACTTCGTGCCAGAGGATGTCGTTCACGCGTATTTCCAGCGTTGACGAGGCGCCGCTTGCATTCGCTGCCGTGACGTAAGTGACAGGTGGCTGCCGCAGTATGAAGCGCTGGAACGACTGGCTGGCGTCTCCGCCTCCCAGCGTCTCGGTAGTGGTTTCGCCGTGAGTTGCGAGGGCAATGTTGGCATTGATGATGACGGTGTCGCGCACATAGCTGTAGATCAGCGGCTGCGTGAAAGTAATTACTGTAAAGCCGGCTTCCAGTACCACATCTTTGAGAACCAAAGATTCACTGACAAAAACTCCTTTGAGATCACTCTGTTCGCCGGAGATGATTATTCGTTGTCCCGGCTTCAGATCGATGTAGGGTCCGTCCAAAGTAATACCCTGGGCCACAACTGATACTGGATCAATCGGACCAGGGATCGGCAATTCCGCCAGCGTGAGCTTCTCGCTTTGCACCAGTACGTTGGTTTTCCGCACCAGGAATTCAGCGGGCTTGTCGGTGGCGTTATCCTGAAGTTGAGTGCCGTCCGGTTTCGCCAATCTCAAGCCGGTAGATTTTCCACTCAGGCCGAAGCCGGATAACGAAGCTTCTTTGACATCAGTGATCATGAAGAGCGTCGGTTTGACGTCTGACGGTTTCGCTTGTTCCAGCACCACCCAGCTGTCCCGGGTGACGCCGCCGACGTTGCGTTCGAGAAAAATATCGGCGTCAGCGTAGTAAGTGGGAGTGGCCGGGGGAATTTGAAACACGGCCGGACTCATTGAGTCTCTCCAGATTTCAAATCCATTCGGATCCCAGGGAGCCGGGTAGAGGAACCCGCCGCCTGGTTTCAGCAGACTGGTGTAGTGCGGAGCGTTGTGACCAAAGATTCCGAGTTGCTGGCGAAACGCAAACACGCCTTCGTTGGTCAAAAGCGACGGCACAGACGTGTGCTGCTGCGTAATGTTTGCCACGAGAGAGTTGAGGTTCCATCCCTGGATTTGAGTGACGGCGAAAAGATCCTGAGCGCTCCAGCTCTGGGAAATGATCTGAAGCGAGTTGGAGTTGGATAGTACAGACGTGGCCGCGAAGGCGTTGACGTTGCCCGCGGACAGGTGTGGTCGCTGGTATTCGGGCAGCGGCGGCGGTGTGGTAGCAAAGTCTACGCGCGTCAGTTTGGCTTCATCATCGGCGTTGATCTTCAGGATGGTTTTGACTTCAAACTGACTTGCCTGGTCAACAAGCAAAAGCCGATCACCTTGCTTCAAGTTGGTAGCGGTCCCTACGAAGAAGACCGTTTGCATGTCAGTGGAAATCTGCTGCGGTTGCGTCAAACGAGGCTTGATCGCGTTCCATGAAACCTGGGCTTGAATCTCCTCTACTGTTTCAAAGGTCTGCGCTTCTTCTCCGGGACCCGGGATGCTTTGGACTTTGGTGCCGGGGGCGATGGTGATGGGCGGCAATTTTTCGGGTGCGAGTTGGGCGGTCGTGCCAACGGCAAGCGTTTGTCCCAATGCTCCCGGAGCATCTTCGAGCGTGAAAGCAAGATAGGTACCGGCAGCTACGCCCGGCCGTAATTGATAATTGATCAGGCGTGCCAGTTCGAGCACTGACAATCGCTCGGTGGCGGTGCGCAGATAAGACTCGTTCGCGATCCGCTCCTGATAAAACGTCAATACATCGCCGACGGTCGCCCACGCATCGAGCAGCGCTATGGTGAAGTCGTCATCATCACGCGTCGTCAAACTACGCAGTGCCGGTTCGTTCAGGCCCGAGAGACGGGCAATGAGGGTTTCTTTAAACTCCGCGTGAGTGCCCACGCGGTAAGCGATCGCCGATAAGCCCGGCCGATTGAAGACAGTGAGCGGGCTTTCGGTTGAGATGCCTTCGCAGCAACCGCAGTCGTTTAGATTTGTAATTGCGTCAACCGCTGAAATCATGTCAGCCTCGTTCAATGGTAAATACTCCGCGCTCGGGGAAGTTTCGATCGTTCTCGAGTTGCGCGATCTCCAACCGGCCCAGCGTTAACTTGTCACCCACTAACGCTTCATCACTATCAATTCCCTGTCGTTGAAATTTCTTGACGTTGACAGACTCGACGCCCGTAACTGACTGCGCGGTGGCAACGAGCGGGCTGACGTAGACCGCTTGCCCAAAGCTGAAATTGTCCGGGTGGAAAACGCCGAGCCGGCCATCCGGCAGCACACGATTGCTGAATATTTCGAGCAGTGCCCGCTCGACGTCACTGAAGAAGTAACCGGGCTTCACGCAGATACCGAGCACGATCTCCAGGGGCACCTGGTGCGGTCCGTCGACTTCCAGATCCTCGCCGGCCATGCGAAATCGCTCCATACAGTTGCGGAGCCGGAACTCAAAGTCGGCGTCAACGTCTTTGCCTTTCAAGCGATCGATTGTCAGGAAGGTGGTGTACCAACTGCCGGTCCAGCGTTGGGTGGCTGCCGCTCGTTGGACGTCAAGGCCACAGCTTTGGGCAACTTCTTTACGAGTTGCTATTTCCTGGTAGTCGGCTGCCGTCACCGCGCGTTCTTGCTTGCGGAAAGCACTCGGCGCGCGTTGCCGCACTTCTTCGATCGTTTCCGGATTGATTCCCCCAACCGCCGGCAGAAAGTTTGTGACGATACCCTCTTTGATTGCCTCCAAAGTAACGATATGAGCGAGAGCATTCGCCCCGATATTGCCAGCGGTACCGTTACCGACTCGGTAAGTGCTCAGGAGAGTTGTGCCGGAGGCCGGACGCAGGCCGAGTTGCCCATCGCCGAAGCGAAGGTAGGCAGTGCTGTCAGTTTCAGTCTCGACAACGAACGCCTTATCTCCGGGGCCGCTGGCAAGCAGATCGCGCCTGGCTTCCCAATGTCCTTCTTCACCCGGTTCACTTAGGGTTACTGCCGGTAAAGGAAGGCGAAGTGGATCGTTGATTGGCAAATCGGTTGTCGCTGTCGCCGATGCCGGTAATTTTTCCGGATCATACGGCGCGCGCTGAGTGATCGGCGTCTGCTTCAGTTGGGGCCGATAGCGTGGCGCCGTGGGGACAATCGCTTGCTGCTGACACGCGTTCGCACTCGCAGGCTTAACTTTGGCGAGCGCGGGAATCGACTCGGGAACGGGAGGTAATGACTCATCCTTGATCGTTTGACCGTGGTCCGCCAGCACAATATTCCCCAACGCGATGCTTACGGGTTCTCGTTGCAGTGCGTTGCCGGCAACGCTCACGTCCCAGAGACAAAGTGCAAATGGCAGCGCATCGGCGGCAGACCATTCGATATCAACAACCCGCATGTCCTGACTGCTGGCAGGTTCCTTGAATAACGGATCCGTGCCTGTCTTGACCTCGGTGAGTCGAACGGCGTGGCGGTTTGCCGGATTCGCCTCTTCTTCGAGGCCGCTGTCGGGATTCCGCTTCTCGATGAAGATCAGGACGTCGCCGGGCTGAAGGTTGACGAGCCCCAGCTCGTTGCTTTGCTTCAGCGTCGCGCGCGTTGCGCCTTTGGGCAGACAGCAGCGGTCGTTGCCCCAGGTATAGAAATGCATTTCGTTGTTCGCTTGATGAAGCATGGCCTTCGCCATCGTTTCGAAAACGATCGGCCTGGCATTCAGCGCCTGCTCAAGCTCGGCTGAAGGTAGCGGCGGCGAACCGGAAGCCGGCTTGATGCGCGTACCGAGCCCGCGGATTCTGGTAAGCAGCTGCGTTCCTTTGGGCAGTATGACGTTGTTTGCTGCAACACCGACCTGCACCCACACGCGCGCGTTGCGACCGTCGTGCATGGGGTAGTCAACTAGGCGAGCATGACGCCGAACTGACGCTCGTTTGCGCGCCGTACCCAGATAGCTTTCGGTAGCAACCGCGTCCTGCTGATAACTGAGATAGTCGCCGACGTAGGCAAGCAGCTCCACGAGGGCAATTCCCAGATCGGCAGGATTGCGTTCTGTCCACTGTGGCGCCAGCACCGCCAAGCGATCCAGCAGCAACCGGCGAAAGCTGGAGTAGTCTTTCGCGAGATAGTCGATTTCCGGTTGTTGCTTTGGTCCATCCAAACAAACGCGCGGCGTCTTACAGTCGAAATGAGTTTCACAAGCAACCTTAAAAGAGAAGGCGACCGCTGAAAGGCCTGGGTCAAGACCAGCGGGCGGCTCCGCGGTTTTCAGGTCTTTTATGAAACGCAGAATGTAGGTTGAGAAATCGCCGGGTTTTGAAACTTCGACGATCAGCACATTGTCCGCGACCGGCGGGCTGGCCGGTGGTGAGGCGGAAATAGCGGTGCTGATTCGGATGACGGCAACGTCTTTGATTCGCTCGCCGCCTTCAATGCGCACATTCTCGACTCGCAGGTTGGCCAGCAGGTTGGCCAAACTCTGCCGCCCCGGCGCTGTTTCTTTCTCGATAAAGTGGACGAAGAGCTTTCTCTGGCGCGCAGCAAACGGAGCGTCGTGATCGTCGTCGACCTCAATGAAGTCGATGCCATTAAGCGTGGGATGCGCTTTCACAGCATTGCGGCGCCGCTCATCGTCACAGCAGAAGTAAATCATTGCAGCGTACCTCCGCGAGTGAATTGCGCCACCTGCTGCTGCTGCGTGCGGCGAACTGTGTAGCGAACTTCAATCAGCAAACTTGAATCCAGGCTATCCACCTGCACGTCGTTGACTTCGATCAGATCTCCGAGCCACTGCTGGAGCGAGCCTTGCACGAGAAACTGAGTCGCCGCCGCAAGCTCGTCGCTGTTTGGCGCAAACACCAGCCGGAGCAGACCGCTACCGAAGTCTGGCCGGTTCACGCGTTCGCCGGGCGCCGTGAACAGTACCTGCTCGATCAGATCGCGAATGTGCGCATCGTCGGCTGTCTCGGCCGTTCGGCCACTACTGCCATAGCTGTAGGGAAAATCGAGATTCATCAGTTACTACATTCCTGTTACTCGAGTTTGAGTGGCGACGATCACGAGCGGCGTACCGGTCGGGACACAGATAGCCTGGCTGTCCAGTAACAATAGTGGCTGCCCATTTGAAGTCAGCCGCGTGGCCGAAGTGACAAATTGCGCCGTGACGCAGGGTCCGTTTCCGCCGGGTGGCGGCGGCATCGCACAACCGGCAACCACGTAGGGAGCGGCAAGCGTGACGGTTGGTTGACCGTTAACCAAAACGCGCGGATTAACGACTGTCGGTTGGGCCTGTCCCGCGTGCGAACATAAGACTGTGGCCCCAAGGTGAAGCAAAAAGCCTGGCATTGTTTTTTTTCTCCGCTGGCGATCGGCTAAATGACCGTGAATGCTCCGTTGTTTATGACGACGGACGGGCCAACCATAACGATCGAGGCCCCTTTTCCGTTTTGAATGTAAATGCCTGTGTCGTTGACGATGAGCGTTGCGCCAGTCGTGCTCTTGAGCATGATTCCGCCCGTCGGGCCCGGCAGGTCGCTGATCACCAGAGTGTTTTGCAAGCCGGTTTGCATAACCACATTTGGACTGGCCGGATTTCCGGCAAGAGCCAAAGCCGGCACCTCCGCGGCCAGGCCATACCAACAACCACTCCAGATCGGATAATCCGCATTGCCCTGCTCAAACTCGACCCAGATGCCGGTGCCAATCTGAGGAATCATGTAGGCGCCCATTTGTTTGCCGGTGAAGGGAAAGCATGGCATGGCCCAACTCGAGGGAATCAGCCCGCCAACATCCGGCACCTGCACTTGCAGTCTGCCGATCTGTAGCGGATCGACATTATTCAGCACCATGCCGCGATATTTCCCGTAGAATTTTTGTCCATTACTCATGCTGGAACCTTTGGCGTAATTGAAACGAGTCCGTTCCTGGTTAGATCAAAACTTTGTTTGAGTTCGCCTTGCTTTAGCGTGGTAGTTACACTTTTCACGTAATACAACCCATCAAACGCGGTCCCTACACCTCGCACTCCCACCAGTTGGCGCGCTTTCAATAGACGTCCGTAACGCACTACGTCGAGCGAGCCATGACCCGTTACGGCGTCGGCGGAGCGAGACGCTACCGCCAGGCCTATTCCGATCGCGGCCATCGGCGAGAGCTTCGCGGTTTCCTTCAACATCGTGATGTTCGTTATCGGCGCCGGTATGACTCCTAAAGGCGGTTGCAGTGGATTGAGGTTAGGAATCGGGATCGGAATGGGAACCTTCGTCAGTGAGTTCTGAATAAAAACGATTGGCAATATGCTGTTCGCGCCATCGAAGGTGAAGTTTAACGACTCGACGTTAGTCTGCGAGTCCATATCGTAATTAAGTGCCGGCTGGGGCACGCCTACCTTTATTTCCGGTCCCCAGTAAGCGACGTTGGCGCCTGGCGCGGGACCAGGATCGATGTAGAAGACGTAACCAACATCGTCGGCGAGGCCTTTGATATAAGCGAGGTCAGTGCCTTGCTGAATCGGAATGCGCTCGACGGGTATCGGAAAGTCGGTGAAGAGTGACGGAATAACCAGGGGGATCATTCCGAACATCGCATACTTGGCAATGATTAACGCCACGCGCGCTTCAGGAGGCATGGCCGGAAAAGGCATCCCGCTGAAATCAATCAGGGACATAACCTTCGTTAGGTCTTCGCCGGTGATAGTCAGCGTTGATTCACCCGGTTTGCTGCCCGGGCTCACCTGCTGATTTGTCATCACTCCATCCATGAGGACGTTTGCAGTTCCATTGATCGTCAACACGATGAGGACGCGCATCAAAGGCGTTTGTGCGCCGGCAACCAGAAACAGAGTGTGCAGCGGCGAACGATTGTTCAGCGTAAAACTCAACGAAAAACCGCTTGACGTTCCGGCGGCAGTAGTGACCTGCACGTCGGTCATGGCATCGAGCACCACCTTTGGCACCGGCAAAGGAACAACCGGTCCAATCATCAAGGTGAGATAGATCCCTTTAAGCATTTGGAGTTCCCGGGATACCTTCAGGCAAAGTGATTCGTAAGCGACGGCCGATGGTTTCAATCAACTCCTCGGGACGGATCGCGCCGTTGGCATCGCAGAGACGCCAGAAGAGTTCGGGATCGGCGAAGTATTGGGCTGTGATGTTGTCGAGTCGTTCCGCTTGAGTAACGACGTGTTCCAACAGCAGTTCAAAACGTTCCGGGGGCGGCACAAAGCGGCGACGCACATAAGCGATCTTTCGTCCGTCCGTTGTTTCCAATGTCGCTGTCGGAATGCTGTAGTAACGGCTAGTAGCTGAAAACATTTCCTTACCTCACGGAATTCTGGTAATGCCGAGCGCGTTAAGTGTGCCGCCCAGGGCCTTGGCCGCCAGACCTTCCTTCTGCTGGTGATACGACATGAACAGACTGCTGCCTTTGTGATCGAAAGGCAGATCGTTCACGCTTAACACGCGCATTCCCAAACTCACCTTGGCGCGAATCGGATTGAGTTTTGGATCAAACGCTTCTTCAGTGACACTGAAGTCAGTCAAACGCACGGGCAAAATTCGGTTCTTGCTCCAGATAAAAAGCGTCAGCGGTGTTTCCATCGGCACAATCTCCAGCGTGCCCGAATTTGCCAGCCGGTTGTTGGTCTGGATCTGGCTGTTTGCCGGATAGAGGATCGTTTCGAGCGCCGCAAGTTGTGGATAGATGCCCAGCTCCGCAAACGTGGGATTCTGATCCGGAAACTCCAACTGGTCAGTGGCATCGATCTCGACATCTACCTTGATCGTCTCCACCGGTGGACCAGTAAGACGCATTGCATCGGAACGGTCTCCTCCTTCGGCGAGCGCCTTGATTTGCAGTGTCCGGCTCAGAGTCTCTGGGTTGTACTGCAAAGCAATAATGCGCAAGACGGCCGAAGTATTCGGATCGACCAAAACGATGCCGCCTTTGAGAAGCCGTGGTGAATTGGGAAAACTACTCATATGGTCTCGCTAAACTGTTTGAGAGACATTGCGGTTCAACCTGTCCGAACCCTCACTGAGCCAATGGCCGCTGACCCACAGGCGTGTTCGGTTTGATATTGTTCTGATCCAAAAAACGACAGCGCGACCTACAGTAAAGGCGCGTGCCTTAACTGACGCTGCGGCTTCGGCGGCACGCCGATCCGCGTGGATGCGCACCTTGCCGAAGTCATGCCCAAAGCGCGTCTGCATAAAAGACTGGGTGGACCCATCCAACAGTTGGCCGGGTGATCGCAAAACCTCACCGACGATCGGCGGCCTAGAGAAACTATCAGCTGCATCTGACGCTTGCCTTTGCAGTTTCTTCTTCTGCTCGCACTCGGCGCATTGTCCCGTCAGGTTGCCCGTTCCTTTACACGCACACTTGCGCTGCAGACTCAGGCCCGGGTGCGCCGGTGGCTGGAGATTGGCGGCCTTTGCGGGAGATGCGTTTTGTGCGTGGACTACTTCACCCATCTATTTGCTATCCTGATCCAGCTGGCTGATGCCAGCGATGAATCGAGAGAATTTGATCCGGTCTACATTGGCTTCAGCGGGCACGAGCAGCTCGCGTCCGCTATCTTCTTCTCGCTCTCGGCGACTGTCTTACGCGCCTTGACACACTTCTCGTCCTTTTCGCTGGCAAGTCCGCAGAGCTGATTGGCCGAGTGGCGCATCGAATCCAGTGACATACACAACTTGGTGCATGTCGATCCCTTTGAATAGTCGTCCGCCTTTCCCGAAGTGCTGAAGTCGCTCTCTTTGATCGGCCATTTGGGGTCGAGACTGCTGCCCGCTATTGGGGCATGCATGAGCTTGCTGAAGAACTGCTTTTCCTTCACGCTCCAGGACGTGGCGGTAACATTGAATGCCTCGATCGTGTAGGTATCGACGTCCGCGCACGAACACTTACAGCGCAGCGCCGTGAGCGAGCCCACGATGCTTTCGCCGCCACTGAGGATGCTGTTGACCCAACCCACGAGGCGCGCGTACTCCGGAGAGTCTCTGATCAGCTCGGGATAGTTGGGACTCGGGCCGGTAGCTTTAGCTATGACGTCGGCGGGCATAGCGCGAAAGATGACCGGGAACTCACTCAGCTCCGCGCTGATCTCGCTGAGTTCGGTGATCACCTCGCCCCGCCGGCATGTAACCCCTGATGGAGGATTGATATTGGCAAGGGCGTATTCGTCATAGAGAGCATGTTGTGCTTCATGCACAAGCGTTTTTAGCGCATCCACCCGCCACTCCTCGCGATCCAGCCCGCCGATGGTCTTGGCAGTCTTCTTGGTGTTGAAGACTGCGGCTTCCTTCTCCAGGTTGTCCGGCACGAACACGCAGTGGTGAATCGTGGGATCGGTGATGGAGGGAACACTGCCGGCGCAGTTATATGCATGTTCGCCGGCGACGCGATCCTTGACCATTGTCTTCGATACGAAGATGCCGTGGACGTTGCTGCGCAGTCCTGGTCGCTGATCATCCAGAAACTTCTCGACCTCTTTCGCGGGTACGCCGTGACCCGCGGCTTCGGCTTTCTTGGCCGACATCGCCCCGTACTTCTTCTTTGCTGGCGCCCCCTTCGATTCCACCTCCTTGTTGAATTGTTCAGCCGAGCCTGCCACGCCGCCTTTGCAGCGATCATCGGTGGCGGGGATGCACGGAGATCGTTGCAGCACCCCGGTGAGGCCGGAATGCGCTGACGACGCGGGCGGAGACACGGGATCAGCGTCAAGCCTCTCCGCCATCGCATCGGCCTCGCGCTCTGCGGCGCTATCGGGTGGACCCACGACCAGTTCGGAGAACGAGGCTGAGCTGCCTTGCTGCACGACGTGGGTCATCTCGTGCGCCAAAAGTTTGCTGCCTTCCGGGGTGTGGGGCAGATACTGGCCAGACCCGAACACCACCTCGCGACCGACGCTGTACGCCCGCGCATTGACGGCCCGCGCGGATTCGGCGGCGCGAGCGTCAGTGTGCACACGCACCTTACTGAAATCATGGCCGAAGCGCGGCTCCATGCATGCGCGCGTCTTCGCATCGAGTGGTTGACCAGGTGAGCGCAAGACCTCATGCACGATCGGCGGCACGCCTGTGGCAGGACCAACCGCACTTCGTTGCAGGAGTTTCTTGCGGTCGCATTCTCCGCACGCGCCGGAAAGCCCGGACGACCCGCCGCAGGCGCACTTTCGCTGCAAGGACATGCGCGGTGCGGACGTCGCGGCGATGGGTGCCGGAGTTTTTGCTGAAGTGTGTGTGTGCTCGCTCATTTTGGTAACTAACGCTCACCAACGCGCTTGAATCACTAATCCTACTTCTTTGGTTTCACGGGTGAAGCGACTGCGCCGCCGATTTTCTTAGCGGTAACGCTGACCGTATTCACCGGATCGTCCTGACTGTAGTGCTGCTTCAAAATTTCCACGTGATAGGAAATGCTGGCGAGGATTGATTTCGTCGGTGCATCCCACGCATACGTCGAGAAGTCAGCTGTGTAACTGACCGGAAAATCATCCATGCGGAGTGTCTTGCACCAGCCCGGCGCGTCGGCGATCACCATCGAGTCTTTCGTATACCGATACTCGTGGTCGGGCGGACCGTCCCAACCTGACTTCGCAGAATTTTGTCCGCGGCCTGCCGACTTCCGCTCCACCATGCGCGTAGCTCGCAGATCCTGCGGATTGCCCTCGGAGACGTGGAACTTAACCTGATGGACGTTCGCAACTGAGAGCTTGGCCCAGGTGTCGTTCCAGGGCCCGGGGTTATTCAGGCTGGCGTCGCATTCGATTGCGTCGAAACCCCCGGTAGCGCCGGCCGCCGAAGTAATCAGCTGGACGTCGTCTACGACTGGGGGCTTAGAAGTCGGCGACAGATTGTCGTCCTTTGCGGCTTTGGCGGGCGCTGGTTGCGCTTGACCGCCGCCCGCGGGCTTTGGATCGAGACCGGATTGAGTCTGGTCATTGACACTTGGAGAGTTGGTGGAATCGCGGGAGAGCACGCGCACCTTGCTGAAATCGTGGCCGCCCGTTGACGGCGCAGGCACACGCTTCTCAACGTTCCCCAGGTGGGTGGTAAACGGCGCCAAGCTGCTGGCGTAACTGCGCTGCGAATAGTTTTGCATCGACGCAACAGCCGGACGCGGTGCGGCTGCAAGCTGAGTGCGTAATCTTTTATCCATTAGATCTCTTAGTTGCCTCCCACCATCCGCGGTCAGTGATCCAGCGCTGCGGAACCACGGCGTCTTAAGTCAACCCGGCTTTTCAGAACCTTGCCGGCGCCACCAATCCCGCCACATCGCTGCATATCCCTGGTTTCCCAACGGCACTCCGTAACGCGCTTGTCCTTGCTCGATCTCCTCGGGCGTGAATTTCTTATGCACAATCTCCTCGAGCGCATGGATCAAAAAATGGGCGCTCTCATCAGTCTCAAGTTTTTCAATGATGTACGGCACCGCCTCCGGGCCAAGCTTCACAATCGCTTCAAAGTGCGGATTGCTTATGTAGTCTTTACTCACGGACGAGAGTCTTATGTCATCGCTTTCGATGAACGATTTCCAAGCCTGGTAAAGATCCTCGAATTTCCGGGCGCCATTGCTCATTTCATGGACTCTTCTTGTCGGGAACGTAATATCGGTTTACGTTGCCGTATACGGTGCCGCCTTCAAGGTCCTGTGGGTAATGGGTGATCCGTACGCTCGCTCCCAACTTACTCTCAAAGTTTCCACAGCCTAAGTCACTTCTTCGTCGAGCCGCATGCGTGGGATCCGCGCCTATTCCGTAAAGAGCAACCTGCGGATCTGAAGGTGTTGAGCCGATCACCGGTTTCAATCCGCGCTTGGCATACATGCTGTCGAAATCCGAATACTCGAGCTTGCCGTTGTTGTTGCCGTGTACGGTGTCCACCTCGTTATCCAGCCACTTGCTCGTATCACCGACTGACCAGGCGAAACAGTTGTACTTTGATGTCGCCGGGGCAGTGACGCAATACTCCCCAGTCTTCAGTTGTGGAAAGATTGATCGCAGAGAACTGTCGACAGAGCTCGCAGCTTTGCTTGCACCCGCCTTGGCACAATCACAAGCGCGCATCACCGTTTGCACTCGATCCGACTGTTGCACAACATGCGTTAACTCGTGAGCCAACAGCCGGCGACCAGCGGTTGTGTCTGGCTTATACTCACTCGAGGCGAAGGCGATATCGCTTCCCAGGGTGTAAGCACGCGCGTTTAAGGACCGGGTTGTGGCCGCCGCGCGCGCGTCCGTATGAATACGAACCTTGCTAAAGTCGTGACCGAAACGCGGCTCAAAGAAGTCGCGCAGATCCGAACTGAGTCGTTCACCGCTTCCTCGCATTGAATGGATTTGCGATGAGAGCTGTGGCGAGGGTGAATGAGCGCCTCCCGGGGCCTCTTTTAGAGAGAGCACATTCGCCACGGTGATTTGTTCGGAGTTTTGTTCCTCTTCTTCTTCAGCGGGCTGCCGCGCTATTTGGCTGTCATTGATCCAGCGTGAGATCGTCGGCAAATGCCGAGTAGCCGGTCGTTCAGGTAAGTGAACTTCTTCGCCGGAACGCATTACCTGCTCAGCAACTTGATCTGCTTCGCGTTCGAAGCGATCGCCTGGTTGGCTGATCGCCAGCTTGGTCTGGATCCCGTAGGCCTCTTTGGCGTTGACCGAAATTCTGCTGAAATCATGTCCCGAAACGTCGTTGGTCAAATCCTCAGAAAGTTGATTCGTGATAGCGGGTGTTGAGGCCTGAGCGGTAGCTGAGCGTTGCACCAGTTGCTCTTTGTCACAGTCTGCACAGTGCCCGGTAAGCCCAGCGGATCCGCCACAGGCGCACTTTCGCTGGACGAGCAGAGAAGCCGGGGACAGCGTTCCGCCCAGGGCCTCCTTCTGTGCTTCATTTATTCCGTCACGAGCCTTCATGATTGATTTTGTTACTTAACCTTGGGAATCACTTCTGCCAGCCTTCACTCTTTCGCGCTCCAGCACGTCCGAAGCGATACCCAACTGACACGGCAACCACCCAGTCGCCCTTGGCGTCGTCGGACGTGGTCCACAACTTCATCAAGTCGAGACCAACCTCGCCGCCCGCAGGTCCTTTCCCGAAACGCCACTGTGCGCCTATCCGTGCGGTGGCGCCGAGTCCAGTCATTTCGTCCAGTCCGCTCTTGCCGACCCCAGCCGCAACATCAAACATCAGCGAGCCGTGTTTGCGCGGTATTGTTATCCGCAGGCCAGCTTCAGCGCCCAAATAGCCGCGCGACATGACGGTCTTCGGATCGTCTTTCCCGTGGCCGAGAACTCCCAACCTCGGAGACCAGAGAAAGTCGACTCCCAGGACGAAATCGACGACATGGAGTGCCGGGCCGCTAGGCGTAAACTCGAGTCGCGCACCCATAACGACGCCAGAGTTAGCCCCAGCTCCACCCAAAATTCTTGCTCCAGCTACGGTCGGGCTACAGGGCTCCCAGTCAGACGCGCCTAAATTATCCACGAGCCAGGCGTACGAATCTGCGTTATCTAACGGATTCTTGCCAGGATAACCGCCCTGATGCCGGTAAATTTCCTCACCATGTATTCCGACGCGGTGCATTACTTCATGCAGCACGGTGGTCCATTGCGAGTACGGAGCATTCTTGTCAGTGCAGATAACTACGTTTGTGCTGTTGCCCCGTAAGACAGCGCCACCAACCTGGTCCTGCGGGGCCCACTCGTCGCGGTCACAGAACAGAAAGCCGGAGCCTCTGGGGCGACACTGCCAGCCATGCCGCGAGAGGTAGAGCTCGCCTTCAGCGAGTCGCAGCTTTTCAACAACCTGGTTGATTCCGGCAGCGTCAAGGTCCCGGAAGTGATCTTCTACCTGGCAGTTGATGCGCTCCTTGCCCTGCAGCCGTTGGATCGTGGTCGCCACGGCCGTCCGTGCTTTGGCCAAGTGACGCCCGAACTCCTCCAACATCTCCGGGGTGCAGCAACTATTTTTCTTGTCGCGCTGTTCCGCGACGGAGCACGGTGAGTTCATCAGAGGCAGATCGCGTGGCGGCGCTGTGGCATCGCTCGCTCCGGGAATGAAAGTGACCGTGCGCTCCATGTTGCTAAAGATCTGCCCGAAATCTTTCGGGTCAGCGTCTGCGGGCAGCAATCGAGGATCGAGGTAGGTGAGGATTACGCGGTTGCCTTCGAACTCTTGACTGATGCGGAATGGGGTGTTGGTTTCGACACCGCGGATAACCTCAGTCAGCGTCACTCCCTTCGCCTTGGTTCCGGCCAGGGCAATGAACTTCTGCTTCATGCGACTAAACTGTGGGAACCTTTCGCTAACGAAGCCTTCGAACCGTGATTGCCTCTCCTGCAAATCTTTCCCTTGAAGCTTTTGCGAAAGCAAGGTGTCTTCGGCAACATCGGGATAGGGAACATCCCACGCCTGGGTCCGGGCCGGTTTGGGCGCTATTTGCGTGGAAGGATCAAACTGGACCACCGCTGCCACGATTTGATCGGTCACGATTTCATCGGCGGTCAAGAATCGTTCGCCAAGAAGCGAACGATCAATTGTTATCAAAATCTCTCCTTTTTCAGCGGCAATAGTTCCTAACTGCGGGACCGCTTGCGGCCCACCGGCTGGTGGTGCGGGCTGCGGTGCTGCCGGCGGCGGCGCCGGTTGTGGCTGGCCCGCTGCGACAGCAGCCTTCCAACGCAGTCGATAAGTTTGCTTCGAGTCGATGGCCCGCTGAATGTAGCTCTCAATTACGCGTGAACCACCGGTGGGCTTTTCCGTTGCCAACGTGACGCCTTGATCCGACTGCACCAGTGGACGACCCACCAGACGCGTCAGGGTCGATTCGAGCGTTGGTCCATTGGCTCGCGCATCTTCCTCGACAATTAACTTGCGCCGCAGAATCGGTCGTCCCTGCGCCACCCTCGGCAACGCAGTCGGGCTGGACTTCGCTCCTGCCTCGACGCGCACACGGCTGAAATCATGATGGAACTGCGAGTCGATATTGTTTGCTCTACCGGTGTTCTTCGCCGGAACCGGTTGGCGCGGTTTGTCGGTTGTGAGCAGTGGCGCTCGCATAACGTGTTCCGCGAGGCGATCAGCTTCTTGTTCAAAGTGATCGCCGGCCGGACCAATTTCCAGATCAAACTGAGGTGCGGCGACCAGCGGAGACTGTTGCTGCACCACATGCGCCAGCTCGTGCGCCAAAAGTTTTCTGCCGTCACCCGTTTGCGGCGCGTATTGTCCCGGCCCGAAGACCACGTCGTTCCCTACCGTATAAGCCAAGGCGCCAACCGCACCCGCACTACTGGCTGCGAAGGTATCGGCATGGACGCGCACCCGTCCGAAGTCATGACCAAAGCGCGATTCCATAAACCCGCGCGTGGACGAATCCAATGGTTGACCAGTTGTCCCCAGCACATCGAACACGATCGCAGGCACCGCCGACGGCACAGCCCCGTCCCCGCGTCGTTGCAAAACGCCTTGCTTGTTTTTGCACTCGTCACACCCGCCTGTCAGGCTTGAAGCGCCGCCGCACTCACACTTGCGGCGCAAAATTCCGGACCGGATTCTGGCCGCCGTTTCCGGCGCCTTTTGCGGCAGTTCGGTTTTTGTAAGTGCTTGCGTGCTCATTTCTCTGACTGCGGCGTTCGAGTGGTTAGCTGAGTCTTTTACCTGGTCTGTTCGTCTCTTGCGACAAAACGGATAGCGCCGTCACGCTAACGCCCGAATTCTTTTTCCACTGATTCACCAGTCTTTTTATCGAAACTCGGAGTAGCCACTGGCAGTCGCACCGGAGGCTTCGGCTTCGGCGGCATTATCAGCGCCCCACCAAGACAATCAATGAACAGGGCCCAGGCGTCTGCGCTCATTGCGTCCTGGCACGGTTCACCACAGCCTTTTCCGTCGCAATAAGACTCGTCGATATTCGGGTCGATATCTATGCCGGCCAGATGCGCCGCTTCGTGAATGATGGTGCGGGGCAGCTTCGGCAAGTAGTCCGGCAGGAAAGAACGCGGACACAGAGTAACGGGTTGCGTAGGTCCCGACTCATACGCCGCCGCGTGTTGTTTCGGCCCTTCACAAAGTGGATCTGCGCAGGTGGCTCCGTTAAAGCTAAGCGTCTTGGAGTTCAGAATCTTGACCATTTTGTTGAGCGTGTCTTTGATCGTGTCCGTGTCAGGCGGGGCGCCCTTGAATACCTTGCCGGCGATTCTTTGCGCATACTCCGGACCGCCGAACCAGGACATGCGACTACTGGCCTTCTCGACGCGCTTCCGGGCTGCCTCTTTCGCCACGTTGATTAACTCAAAGTGCTTATCGGTTAAGTTGCAAGACGGCGCCTTTTTAAACGACTCGTCAGCGACGCACAGCATGTTTGAGCCAGCCTCGTGATCATCCTTGAAGTCAGACGGAAACGGACAATTTTCGACCGGAAACTTCTTGGCGCCCTTACCCGCAGCTTTCGCGGGCGGGGCCGGAGTCTTGCCCGGTGCGCTCCCGGCGGGCTGGCGGTGCAAACGGGCCCGGACTGCAGGAAAAACACGAACGCTTTCGCCCGTGATAGCGCTCGTTGCTGCTTGCTCTGCTTGCAGCTCTGACTGATCGTGCGGCGCGCTGATCTCCAAGCCTGAAGCGACCGGCGCCCCCGCGCTCTGTTGCTGGACCACGTGAGCCAGCTCGTGAGCAATCAGGAGTTGGCCCATCGTCGTCGCTGGTCCATATTGCCCGCTTGCGAAAACGACGTTATGTCCCACGGTGTAGGCCTGGGCATTCACTGCGGCCGCGCTTTCGGCTGCGCGCGCATCCGTATGGACGCGTACCTGGCTAAAGTCATGACCGAAACGCGACTCCATGAAGGACCGCGTCGGCTCTTCCAAAGGGTGACCGGGCGCGTTCAGCACGTCTCGCACCATCGGCGGTGCGGTGTCCCGCCCGCTTTGACTAGTGGCCTGACGTTGGAGCTGCTTCTTGCCACACTCCTCGCAATCACCTGACAGACTTGCACCACCGCCGCAAGCGCACTTGCGTTGCAGCAAACCAGATCTCACGGGCACGATTCGTGGCCGCAGATTATGGCTCTTAGCAATGGCTGTCAGTTGGCTACTCATTGATCCGATAGCTCGCAGCATGACCTGGCCCATCCCCGCTTGAGTGTTTACTTGAGCAATATTCCATGAACGGCTTGCCCGATCTGTGTGCCAATGGAACTGGGTCGGGATCGAGGTTCAACCTGAAAGGCGCCGGCATCAACGCGCGCGACTTCCGAAGGCAAAGCCAATCGAGAAGCAGTGCCTGCCTCGGCGCAATGCCTGGTGAGCAGTCGCGACAATTCCTGTTCGACAGCTTCCGCAATCGCGTGACGATCGCCGGGCGCGAAGCCGTGCAGCACCAGCTCTTCGATGTGAAGTTGCGCGTCTCGTTTAGTCATGCCACCCTCCGATCTCAGTTTCAGTCAACGGCTTTTCCAGCTTGGCGTATTCGCTGCGAGCAGCGTCGGCGAGATGCCTCATCGTCACCGCCTCGCCGGCGCTTGCGGCCAAAAAGGCGGCATTAAGCGCGATGTTGCGAATGCTGCCGCCCGTGATGCTGAGACGGGCCAGCCGGGAGAACTCAATTTTTGCGGTAGGAGTCTGCGGAGGAAAGATGCGTCTCCAGATCTCCGCGCGATGCACGGCATCGGGAAAAGGAAACTGGACGATAAAACGCAACCGGCGCATGAACGCATTGTCGACGGCGCTCTTCAGGTTCGTAGTTAATATCGCCAAACCGCGATACGCTTCCATTCGTTGCAAGAGGTAGCTCACCTCTATGTTGGCGTAGCGATCGTGGCTATCTTTGACTTCACTACGCTTGCCAAAGAGCGCATCGGCTTCATCAAACAACAACACGGCTCCACCTTCTTCAGCGGCTGCAAAGACGCGGCGCATATTTTTCTCAGTCTCGCCGATGTATTTGCTCACCACCTGACTCAGGTCAATCTTGTAGAGATCGAGTTGTAGATCGTGGGCCAACACTTCCGCTGCCATCGTCTTGCCGGTGCCGCTGCCGCCAGTGAAGAGCGCGCTGATGCCAAGGCCACGCCCGTCCTTGTTAGCGAAACCCCACGTCTCATAAACCTTGCCGCGCTGTCGCAACTGGGCGGCGATGTCGCGCAATGTCCGTCGCTGTGGTTCGGGCAGCACTAAATCATTCCAACTGGCCGCCGGGGGAATGCGCTGGGCCAGATCGTCAAGGCGCGGACGCGCGAGCACGCGACAGGCATTCCATAACGTGCCCGCTGTCAAAACTTCTTCACCACGCGCCTGCTCAGTCGCGGCATAAATCTCGGCGGTGCCGAGGCTGAATTGTGCGACGACCCTTTCTACTTCTCCGTTCACCTGATTTGCTACTGGGCCGAGCGCATCGCGCCACAGGGATTGTTGTTCAACCGAAGTGGGCTTGCGCACGTCAACGCGAAAGGCCGATCGCTGTAGCAGTTTCAGAGAATCACGAACCGAGACGAACAAAACGCCGTGCAAGCCTTCAATCAGAGAGATGGTGGCAGGCGTCGTGTCCTGCTCGCCTTGTTCCAGCAAAAGCGCGCTACCGAGCAGCAGCGCTTCGCGTTCCCAGAGACGAGCGAGCGCCTCGCGTTCCGCAACGGACTGCGGCACATCCGCAACTTGCATCACGTGCAAGCGCAGCCCCAGCTTTGCGCAAGCGTAGGCCGCAACGTTGCGCTTACCGGCGTGATCGTTTCCACAGAGCAGCGCCAGCGGCCACCCGCTCGCATGCTTCTCGAGCGTCAGAAAATCGCCGATCCGCTCTGCCAGCTGAAGGTGTGACGGCGGAAGATCATGTACCGGTGTAAACGGTTCGACGAGGCCTTTGAGCCGCTCATCCAGGTAGGAGACGCCGGCGAGAAAGTGTAGTACGCGTTCATCGATGCGTAGTTGACTCTGTAGCAGAGTGTCGCCACGTGCGACCTCAATCAGCCGCCAACGGCGCAGTGACGCTGCGGGAGTAAGTGCCGTCCAGTGCGCCTCCGGCAGAGCAGCGAGGGCGAGACTGAGAGTCGCGAAGTTGGCGCGTGCGTCGCCCTGCGCATTACCGCAAAGTGAAGCAAAGCTCCCGTCAAGTTCCATCCCTGCGCACAGAAGCAATAAGTCACGCTCAAAGGGCGAAAGTGAGAACGCCTCGATCATGCGATCCAGTGCGGACTGAGCCGGCAGCGCCGCCGCGGCCTCGTCGATCAACCGCTGGGCTTCAGCGAAATTTGCTCCCCCGGACGATTCCGGTTGCAGCTCAACTGTGGACTCACTCTGCGAAACGCTGCGGAGCCTCGCGGGCCCGTGCTCCGCATGAAATTCCAACGCCTGGCGCACCAGATGCAGCCTCGCCATCAGGTAGCGTTGGTTTGCTTCGTGCCAGGTAATGGAGACTGCTTCACTCATGGAATCGTTAGCAGTGGCGCAACATATTGACCCGCCGGATTTGTTCCCAGGGGACTCTCCGCCCCATCCACTTGAATCCGTAACAGGTAACTGCCGGCCCTGACGCCTTTGATTGGAATCGTGATGTTCTCGCTTGGTCCCGGCGGGCTGGTAGGCGGACTCAGGACGCGCCGGATCGGAGCAACAAAACTATAAGAATCGGGGACCACATCCACGCTCGGCGGCGGGCTGGCTAGCGGAAGAAATTGATTCAACAGCAACAACACACGCTGCGTATCGCCAATAGCCGGTTTCACAGTCAGGTTTAGATTTGCCGAGCGGAGACTGTTGCCCGAACCCTGCGAGTTGGAAATGTTGATATTTTCAATTCGAGGCTGTAGCACAAACGCGGCAACGTTCGACTCCACGCCGCGATGTGGGACTGGGGGAGAACCCAGCGCCGTATTGTGGACTACCTGAACACCATTTACTCCGGCGGCAAGCGTTACAGGCAGCGGCGTGATCACCTGACTATCGGTCACCACCACCTGGTTCGCAGGGACTTCGATGCCGCCGACAAACACGCGTGTGATCTCACCACTCAACTGAGAACCGGCGAGGACCAGTTGATAGCCGGCGAGGATCGGTTGACCGGAGACAATGAGATCGGTTGGCGTCGCGCGCGAATTGATCTGCTGGATGATTGGTTGTTTGAACGGAATGACTTTGACCTTCCGCGAGCGCACCGGCAGGGCCGATCGCGTGGTGCCTCTGCTTTCAATCAAAACAACTGACACTTGATACACAGCGGTCGGTCGATACTTCGCCTGGAAGGCTGACCACATCCTGGATATTTCTTCGGTGTTCAGGGCCGACGGCGCAACCTTGATTTGTTCAACCTGCTCGGCCAACTCGGAACTGAAAAGCGCGGCCATTGCCGGCGGTAAGTCTCCGCCGCCGGCGCCCGCGGTCACTGGAGAGGGTGGCGTCAAAGAACGGCGAATCGCATCACGAGTCAACACCGGGGTCTCATGAAGCAACTGCATGCCATAGCCCAGCAGAATTTCGGCGTGAAGTTCTTCTGCTCCGTACGCCGTCAATAGATAGTGAAGGTCCAGCGCCAGGGGGGGATTGCTGACGCGGTCGCCGTTCGCGTTGCGCGACGGAAGCGCAGTGTTGCGCCAGCCCGCATTCGGCGTCACCTGGTACATAAAGATGTTGAGACGGCTTTTCTTCTGCGAGTCGAGCGCGTCAACGCGATCAGGAGGCAACGTGCTGACAATTACCTCGCCGACGCTGGCGTCGACATCATGATCAATCAAGCCGTTGTTGAGCAGATCTTTCAACACAGCCGTGACCGAAGCAATTGCGAGGGCGGTACTCATCGTTTGCCCTCCTCTCGTTGCTTGAGATAACTCTCGAGCGAGAGCGCGGGTCCCGGCCGGCTGTGCGTCCGGGCAGGCGTGGGAACCGGGGGCATGATTGCGCGGACCTCGACACGTCCGATCGTGATCCTTACTGCCGGCACTGATTGCTCTGATTGGTCATTAGCTAGCGCCAACAAGATCGGACGCGGCGCACCTGTTTGGGGATTCGCCGCTGATGTTGTTGTTCCCGGCAATTCGACAGCCGACGTTGAAACTATTGTTGGCGAGGGTTGCACTGCGGGAGTGACCGACGGCGCCGGTTCTGTTTGTTGCAAAGCGCTGCCGCTGCGCGGCCCTGCCTGTTGTGTCGCCGGCTCCGCGATCACTGTCGCGTTCACCTTAATGCCGCGCGGATCGTCCGTGGTTGGCAAACTCGTTTCGATTGCTGCGACCGTCGGAACTGGTGACGCACTAAAGAGCGCGGAATTTTCCGCTCGCCAGGGCATTACCTCCTGCCGAGTTTTCGCTGTTTCAAAACGAGTAAGCGACGAGGCTGATTCCACCGGCGCCATTCGCGACCCGCTCATTCCTGAAATTTTCCCGGAGCGGTCGGACGGCCCGGACAGCGTTTCAGCCTCCAGCGCGGGGCCCGTGTGAGCGACTGGTTGCTCGAAGAGTTGCGGCACGCGTGGCTGAACCGCCTCAGCAATGCCCAGGCTGCGGGCTACGATGTTGTTGAGATAGTCGCTCATGGTCCAATCAAACTCAGATAGGCCTGGCGTCGCCACGCGGTCATGTTCAAGACATCGATCTCGCGCCAGCCGTAGGCCGACGCCAGGGCGTGCACTTCCTTCAGGATGCGATTGGCCCAGGCGTGGATTTCTTTCCAGAAAAACGACTCAATATCGAAAATCGTCTGCGAACCAGCGCCGCACCGAGAACAGGCCAACTCTAACCGTACGTCTCCCGACTTATCGATCTGGCCCATCCGCTCAACCAGCCTGGCGATCACGGCGGCGGGCAGATCGGCAATGGGTTTTTGTTCGCCTTGATGTTCCACACTCGTGATGCATCGTTCCAGCAACAGTCGTTTTCCCTCGACCAGATCCCGGCAGGCCGCCAGTTCTGTCAGATCCGAACTGTTGGGTAAACGAAAGCTCAATTCATAGTCGTCGACCGACAATGAAAAACTTTGCCCAGCCGCAGGCGGTTGACTGCTGGCCAGGTCAGTCGAATTCAAAATTAATTCCAGTCGTTCGCAGCAGTTGACACAGGTGGCAATGCCAACTAGCTGTGGACCAAAGGTCCATTCCCGCAAGGTCATCAGTCGAGCGTCGCGATCGCCGACACTCAGACTGGCTAATGATTCCCGTGAGATCTCAGGGCAGGCCGCACCTAATAGAGTTAGTGCTCGCTGTGTCGCAGATTGAGTAAGCCCACGTTCCCAGACATCCAGAAGTTCCGCTGCTGAAAGCGCATGCATGTCTGATTACACCGGGGGTTCAGTGAAGGTGGGCTCAGATGGTTCTGCCACTTCGTAGTCGCGCTCCCAGCCCTCGTTCTCCAGTTTGATATGTTGAATCGCGATTGCATTGGCGTTGGCATCAAGGTCGGGAAGCGATTGAAACTCTGAAACCCAGCAGCGAAAAACCTTGTAGGCGAGTGCTAGTTGGCCGGCCTCGTTATAGAGTTCGATGATGATGTCTTTGCGAAAATCTTTTAGGGAAACTTCAGCGCCGAGTCCCGAGCCAAAGTTCCAGACCTTGTTGGCCCACTTCTCAAATTCAGTATCGTGGGTCACGCCGCGTTCCAGCGTAATCGCTTCAAACTCAGTCTTGCCCGGCGACTTGCGACTGCTGCTGGGATCGCCGCCCTCGCGGTGTTTCACCACTTCGGTCGTTTTTTTTAGTCCTCCGACTTTGCTAACAGCCGCTACATATTTCCCGTCCCACTTCACCCGAAACTTGAAATTCTTGTAGGGGTCGAAACGTTGAGCGTTGACACTAAATATCGCCATCATTCCCTCCTTAGGTCTCAATCTGTCCGGCTATCTGCTGGATCTTGATAATCACGAACTCCGCAGGCTTGAGCGGCGCGAAGCCCACCAGTATGTTGACGATTCCAAGATTGATGTCGTTCTGCGTGGTAGTTTCCTTATCGCACTTGACGAAGTACGCTTCTCGCGGCGTCTTACCCTGGAACGCCCCCTGCCGAAACAGGTTTTGCATGAACGCGCCGACGTTGAGCCGGATCTGTGCCCACAGCGGTTCATCGTTTGGTTCGAAAACAACCCACTGCGTTCCGCGATATAAACTTTCTTCGATGAAGAGCGCAGTGCGTCTGACGGGAACGTACTTGTACTCATCGGCAAGTTGATCCGCCCCACGCAAAGTTCTCGCTCCCCACACAACTCGGCCGGAAACGGGGAAACTGCGCAGGCAATTGATGCCCAGTGGATTAAGTTGCCCGTTCTCATCGTCGGTCAGGTTTACCTGCAGGCCCTGAATGCCGTTCAATCCGGCGTCGAGTCCCGCCGGAGCTTTCCAGACGCCTCGTTGCGAGTCGGTGCGAGCCATCACTCCCGCAATGATTCCACAGGGCACAAACGTATCCTGTTGCTGATCGCGTAACGGATCCGCCTGGACAACCCTGGGAAAATAGAGAGCAGCATTTCGCGCGATGGTGCCGTTGAGATTGAGTGTGCCCAGCCCGGCGATGGCGTTGGCCGCGGCAGTTTCCGCGCGCGCCCCCCAAGCTGCCGGCGCATCGACAATTAACATCGCCCGTCGATCGGAGCAGTACTGCAGAGCAGTCTGATAAGACGTGGCCGGCGTATCACCCACTCGAGTGGGCGGAGGAATGCAAAGGAGATTGAACAGATCTGCCTTTTCCAAAGCGAATATCCCGCTCTTTTCGTTCGCTGAACCGTTGATTTCAGTTGCCGTCAAATCATCGCCATCGCTTCCGCCGCTTGCCGTGACTGGGGAACCCGTCACAAGCGGTCGTAAGCCTCGGCCGCTGGCGGTAATCGGAAAGATGAAAGCCCCGCTGTTGTTTTTGGGAACGCGAACCAACAATGAGCCCTGTTCGAGTACTCGCGGCAGGAAGCGAGGAGAGGCCGGATCCATTGAAACCAGCGTGAACTTTTCTTCCTGTTTGACGGTGCCGGCCACTTGTTCTCTAACGATCAGGTTGAAGAGCACTGGGCTGGGCGCGGCTGGCGGCGATGTTACCGGAACAGTTGGGTCCGCGGTTTTGTAGTCGACGGTAGCGACCAGATTGCGGCCCCAGGCGCCCGCGCTGAATGCATCCAGCGACAAGGTGCCGCCTGGTGGCGAACTAGCCGGCGGACTGCTCGCCTCTACGGGCAGACTGAGGCGCGCGGTGCTTCCGTTTCTTAGACAGCGCACGATGATCGCTTGACTGCCGCCGTTCTGGTAGAAGTCGCGCACCGCATAACTCATCGTGCTGAGCAAAGACAAGCCACCAAAAGCGCGTTCGTAGTCGCCAAAACTATTGATGGTGGTTGGCTCGTTGACCGGACCACGTTCGGCGCGTCCGACGAAGGCAGTAATGGAGGTGGCAACTCCCGTGATGGTGCGTACACCGCTCGGAATCTCCTCAATGTAAACACCCGGGTAAGTAGGTGCTATTGGCATTAGCGTCCTTCCTTTCAGTTAACACCCCACAAGCAGGGGTCGATATGAATCGAAGCAAGTGAAGCCGGTTTTTCAACTATTTGTGAACCTTATCCTGGCGAGCTTTTTCTTATTTTGTGAGCTTGGAACACAATTCCAACCGCGGTTTACGCTATGGAGTTTTTAGAAATGCGTTGATCTCCAATAATTTGTTCTCGTTAAGGGAATAGATCGTTTCGGATTGAGGTGAGCAGCGTGCAATAAGCCAACCTTTGACTACCAGCAGATTGAGGGATTCTGCGATCTTCCGTTTTCCTTCCCCGCCGAGGTTCTTTGAGAGCCACCATTTCTCTATGCCGTTGACTGTATCTTTCGCGCTCGGATGCGCAATTACGTAGCGCAATATCTCGATGGTTACGACGTCGCGCCACAGTTCTTCTGACTCGGTGGTTATCCCATTCCACATTCCTTATCGTGGTAGCGTAGAGCAAAGCCGATACCAAACTTTCAGCCCGCATAAAACTGACCTTTGAAGCCCGTCCTCACAATCAGGTGTGGCTAAGTGCCCGCACTTGAATTCTCGCGGATCGTAAGCGACCGCTGGATTTTTTTGAGAGGGTTTCGAGAAGAAGGATGCGGGGATTTAGCCCCAGGAGACGTGGCGCAGTACCCGCACCAGGCGAAGTACTGTTGTTATGAAATCGGAGTCTTGAAGAATCTGCGATCCAGGCCATGTTTGCTTACCAGGCGTTGAAACGAGCGCCGATCTTTTCCCGCGGCCTTTGCCGCACGGGAAATGTTTCCTCCATGAGCGGCGAGCAGCCGAGCCACAAAGCCGCGTTCAAACTGCCCAATTGCCAGCGACTTCTCTAGTCGAAAAAGCTCAGGAGAGACGTTTGGCTGATGAGAGGTGGGAAGTTCTAGATCATCTGGAGTCAGCACTGTGGAATTCTGCAAGACGATTGCCCGCTGAATTACACTTTCCAACTCGCGTACATTTCCTGGCCAGGAATAGTTCAGCAGCTTTTGCAGCGCACCATCGGAGAGCTGGGGCGGCACCCGCTCATGCTCTTTGGAATAGACCGCAAGAAAGTGGGACGCCAATTCCAGTACATCACAACCTCGCTCCCGCAACGGCGGGAGCGATATCGAAAGCACGTTTAGTCGATAGTGTAGGTCTTCGCGGAAAAGCTTGAGCTCGACACATCCAGCCAGATCCGAATTGGTGGACGCGATAATGCGAACATCTGCAACTGAAGCGCGCGCGGAGCCAAGCGGCCGATACTCTCCGCTTTGCAGAAAGCGCAGCAGCTTAATTTGCGCTGCCGGTGAGAGCGCGTCTATTTCGTCCAGGAGCAGAGTTCCGCCTTCTGCTTCCGCAATCAGGCCTTTTTCATCAGACGAGGCATTAGTATATGCACCCTTGAGATGGCCAAAGAGCTCGTTTTCGAACAGGTTGTCAGGTAGTGCTCCGCAGTTAACCGGAATAAAAGGTTTCGATTTTCTGGGGCTTTGGTAGTGGATCGCTCGCGCGAACAGCTCTTTTCCACTTCCTGTTTCTCCGGAAATGACGACGGGCGCTCGTGACTGAGCGAGGAGGCTGAGTTTGCGCACTACGCCCAGGAAAGCATCACTTTCACCGACTAACAGATCCAACTCTCGCATGCTGTCAGGGCCCTGGCCCGGCGACTGCGATATTGTTCGTCGCTGGCTCTTTAGCAGACGCTTGATGCGAAGCAAAAACTCATTCTCCTGATAAGGACAAACCAGGAAATCGTCGACGTCAATAAGAGCGGGCGGAATCTGTCCGTTGTGTTTCACCGTCTGATCACATAAGACAGCAAATGTCTTAGCGGACGCCCAGGTTCGTTTCCAGAGCCTCACGCTCGGCGTGGTCCAGTCTCGCAGCAAGAAACGCGGCAGAATGAGATCGGGAATGAGATTAATATCGGTTGGGGGCGACTCGACGGACGTTTCCTGAACAAGGTCGAAAAACTTATCGCGCCGGAGAAGTGTAATCAGTGAATCACACTGACCCGAACAAGGGGTGAGACCATTTCCATTGACAATAAGTGCGTTTCGCACGGAAGTGCACCAGATTAATCTTGTAACGAATGACGGTTGTCTGAGGGGCGCTGGGGGGAGCGCTCATAAAGAAAATATGTTGTTCAATGTCCTTAATCGTCGTCCAGGCCGGCGCAAGGTAGTTGCAAGGTAACCCCTTTTTGCTGTCGAGTGGACCAAGTATAGGTAAGTGCCGCAGCCCGGTCAAATAAATGAATCAATCTTCATGGTGGGGTGGCTTTTGAAATTGTTCGAGACCGGTCCTCATTTGCAAATTGCGGCGCCTGCCGCTTGAGCTGCGGGAGGCGGGTCATGGTATTATCGGGCCCTTTTCAGAGCGTTTCGCCTTTTTCCTATCAAGCTGGGCCAAATTTTGAGTCGGCGCACGGTTGCCTAAACAGTCTCCGCGCGCGTGAATTCCAGGCTCTTGAAGTTACTCATGGGGATGACGCTTCCCCGTGGAGGGCGATTGCTCAACCCCCACCAAACTTAGTTTAGTCTCAAGCCAACCGCGCTGGGACGCAGCCGCAATGAAATTATGGAACGATTGAGAACGCTGTACCCCGAAATAGAACCCTTCAATACTGGCAGGCTAAAAGCGTCTGCGGTCCACGACCTTTACTACGAAGAATGTGGCAACCCGAAGGGAAAGCCAGTGGTGTTTCTTCACGGTGGACCCGGCGCTGGTTTGGTTCCTGACTATCGCCGCTTTTTTGATCCGCAGGTTTATCGCGTGGTTCTTTTTGACCAACGCGGTTCTGGCCAGAGCCTTCCGCATGCGTCGCTTGACGACAACACGACCTGGCATCTCGTCCAGGATATCGAGCAACTGCGCGAGCACGTCGGTGTCGATCAATGGCTAGTATTTGGCGGTTCGTGGGGCAGCACGCTCGCGCTCGCTTACGCGGAGACTCATCCTGAAAGAGTCAACGGATTGATCTTGCGCGGAATTTTCCTGGGCCGGCCAAACGAAATCAAATGGTTCTACGAAGAGAGCCAGGGAGCGAGTGCGATTTTTCCGGACAACTGGGAAGGGTTCCTAAACCTCATTCCTGAAGCTGAGCGCGGCGATATGATTGGCGCTTATTACCGCCGGTTGACGAGCGCTGATGAATCAATACGTCAGGAAGCCGCCCGTGCGTGGTCCATCTGGGAATCCAGCGCGCTAAAACTTTTTCCGGATCAAGGTTTGATTGATGAGTTTAGTGAACCGGAGAAGGCGGTCGCGCTGGCACGCATTGAGTGTCATTACTTCATGAACAACTGCTTCTTCGCTACCTCTAACTATCTGATTGAAAACGTCGAGCGAATTCGTCATCTCCCGGCAGTGATTGTGCAGGGCCGCTACGACATCATCTGCCCAATGACAAACGCCTGGGACCTGCATCGCGCCTGGCCGGAGGCAAAGCTCGAGGTCATCCCCGATGCCGGTCATGCCACATCGGAAGCAGGCATTACCCATGCACTCGTGCAGGCGACCGATAGTTTTCGCTAAACCAACTAAATCTTAACCAACGGCAAACTGCGATAGCGTTTGCCGGTTAATCTGGCAAGGGCATTGACGACGGCCGGTGAAATCACTGGCACCGGCGGTTCGCCACATCCAGTCGGAGCTTCGGTGCTGGGCACAATGTGCACGTCAACGGTCATCGGAGCATCAACGATGTAAGGCGGTGTGTAACCATCAAAGTTGCGTTGCTCAACCCGACCGTCTTTCAAAGTGATGGCGCCCCCCGCCATCAACTGCGTAATACCAAATCCCAAGCCTCCCTGGAACTGGCTTTCAATCGTTAACGGGTTTACCGCGATGCCACAGTCGACCGCGACCGTGGCGCGATGAACTCGCGGACGTTTGTTCTCGATTGAAACTTCCACTGCGCAGGCGACCGCAGTGCCGAAACACTCATGACAGGAAACTCCAGCCGCGTGGCCAGCCGGCAAACTCTTGCGCCAGCCGCTATTCTTGTCCAAAAGATCCAGAGCGGCGCGCAGTTTTTTTGCGTCAGGCTTTAGCAGTTTGCGTCGATAAGCGATCGGATCGATTTTCGCGCGGGTCGCCAGTTCATCGATTAAGGTCTCCATCACAAAAGCATTGTGAGTGTGGCCCACCGAGCGCCACCACAACACGGGAACGTTTACTTTGGGATTGTGTGCGGAGACTTGAAAGTTTGGAATCTCATAGCTGGTGTCCGACGTGCCTTCGACGGTGGTTTCGTCAACGCCGTTCTTAACCATCATCGCTTCGAACGGTGTACCCGCTACCAGCGACTGCCCCACAACTATGTGACGCCACGCTGCCGGCATGCCATCGGCACCGATGCCAATCTCAACGCGGTGCGCATGCATGGGACGATAATATCCGCCGCGCACGTCGTCCTCGCGCGTCCAGATCAATTTTACCGGCGTACCTCGCAGACGCTTCGCAATTGCAGCTGCTTCACGTTGAACGTGTGAATCGATCACGGCGCGTCGTCCGAAACCGCCACCGGCATACTCGGTATGAAAAGTGACTTCTTCCGTTTTCAGTCCCAGCACTTCGGCTATCGCCATTTGATCCATGGTCTGAAACTGAGAAGGCACCCAGGCTTCAGCGTGGTCGCCGCTAAACTTGACCGTAGCATTCAACGGTTCCATGGGCGTGTGGGCGAGATAAGGGAATTCGTACTCAGCCACAATCCGCCTGTTTTGCGGAATGCGATCAAACGCTTTCTCGTCGCCTTTCTTAACGGCGACCGCTCCCCTGGTATGAGTCAGCTCTCGGAATTTAGTCCACAGCTGTTCGCTGTCAGCTAGTTCAACGCCCGAGAAATCCCATTCAATTTTCAGGCGATCACGCGCTTGTTTGGCCGTCCAGAAGCGATCGGCGACTACTGCCACGCCACTACCTTTCACCAGCGGAATCTCAAACACTTCGCGCACGCCCGAGGTTGCGCGAGCTTCCTTGTCATCAAGCGACTTGACCCGCGCACCAAAAACCGGCGGATGCGCGACCATTGCAATCTTCATCCCCGGCAGATCGAGATCCAGACCAAACTTCTGCGAGCCGTCACACTTCGCACGGCTATCGAGTCGCTTTATATTCTTGCCGATTAGCTGAAATTCCGACGGGTCCTTTAAACGAACTTTTTCAGGCACGGGCTTGCGCGCGGCGTCTTTGGCTAATTCTCCATAACGCGCAGACTTATTGCCTGGTCCATAAACGACGCTGTTGGCAGTGCGGCACTGATCCGGAGAAACGTGCCAACGATCCGCGGCCGTGGCGACCAGCAGCGCGCGAGTTTTCGCGCCTAGTTCGCGGTACTGTTGAAACGAATGCGCGATTGAACCCGAGCCGCCAACCATCTGGATACCGAAGACTGGATCC
Organism: Pyrinomonadaceae bacterium; assembly: GCA_035472495.1. GTDB lineage: Bacteria > Acidobacteriota > Blastocatellia > Pyrinomonadales > Pyrinomonadaceae > PSRF01. The sequence continues at coordinate 84,449 of DATIPD010000023.1, forward strand.
TTGTAAACCTCACCAGCCGGCGCGAGTTCCGGAACGACCTGTGACCAGTCAGCATCCAACTCGTCAGCCAGGATCATTGGCAGCGAAGTTTGCACGCCTTGACCAAACTCCAGACGATTTACAGTGATGTTGATCTTGCCGTCGGAATTAATATGAATAAACGCGTCCGGCGGATAAATTTTCGCTGGCCGTGCTCCTTCCTGAGCTGCGACCGGAAAATCCAGGTACAAAGAAACAAGTAAACCACCGGCGGCGACAGACGAAACGCGTAAGAAGCTGCGTCGATCGAGCCGTTGCTGGACAGTCTTTAGTAGTGCGCTCATCGCTTCGCCTCCTTACGTAGTTTGTTGTGACGCGCTCTTGATTGCTTCACGAATCCGCACATAGGTAGCGCAGCGGCACAGGTTGCCGCCCATCGACTCTTCAATATTCGCGTCAGTCGGTTTGGGAGTCGCTTTCAACAGGGCCACCGCGCTCATGATTTGTCCGCTCTGGCAGTAACCGCATTGCACCACGTCTTTGTCTACCCATGCCTGTTGCACGGCGCGACCGGTCGGATCCGTTCCAATGCCTTCGATCGTCACGATCGGACGATCGCCGAGCAAGGAGACGGGAACTACGCATGAGCGAGTGGCTACGCCGGCAACGTGTACGGTGCAGGCTCCGCAAGCACTGATGCCACAACCGTATTTGGTTCCCGTCAAGTTCAGTTCTTCACGCAAGACCCACAACAACGGCGTCGATGGATCTACGTCCACTTCTTTGCGGTGGCCGTTGATGCTCAAGTGATAAGTGGTCATGGTTCAGCTCCTATTTTCCGCGCGGACAGGGAGTGCCGGCTTCGACCCAGCGACGAGTTGCGCCGACGAACTCAGCATGAGTGAGTGGTGGTAATGACCGCATAGTTCCGTCTGGTCGGCGTCCGGGGTTCCAGGCCCAAAGCACCAGGGCGGCTTCCTCATGGTGTTTCAGTAAAGCGGGACCATCCATGTTTTCATTCCGTGAGCGGTCGGTCACCGCCCGGCACACAGCAGCACTCGACAAAATCCGATCGTTCGCGTCTTGCCAACGCATCGATAGCGGCGCCAAATGCCAGTTTGGTCCACCCGGCACGCCGGTGCTGTCGGCATTGGTGTGCTGGTGACAGCTGATGCAGTTCAACGCGGGTACGCCTTTACCCTCGGGACCACGGATCACATTCGCGAAATGACGATGTCGATCGTCACCTTGTTGCGGGTAATTTGTGGCGGTGTGGCAATTGATACAGCGCGGCGAGGTCAGTACGGAATACACCTGTTCCCAGGCTGCGAGTCCGTCAGCAGCCCGCGCCTGTGCGCGAGTAGTGCCGCTGCTTCCGGACCCGATGGCGTTACGGGCCGAAAACACAATCGCAGTCGAGATGACGAGAAGCACTAACAGGAAAACTCGAAGCAGCAAACGGTGGTTTGCCAACATGCTCGCCTCCTTCCAACGGTGCAGGAAGATTTTAGGTCGCTGGACTTGATTTATCTTTGCCATAAAATATCACGCTTGTCTTCCAAAAGTAACCAAGCTTCGTGAAGAATTCTGTGGGCGACTCTGCTAAGGTTGCGTTGCTCAGATTCAAGCGAACTAGTTAGATCGCTCCGAGGTAATCCATGAAGCGAAGTGTTCCCGCACTCCTTTTGCTGAGCGCGCTGCTGCTGTTTTCGGTAGAGTCCATCGGTGCCCAACAGAAGAAACCGCCCAACGTTCGGCCAACATCTGCTGAGCTGGCGAAGACAGTAACCATTTACCGCGACACGTATGGCGTGCCTCATGTCTTTGGCCGCACCGACGCTGGCACCATCTTTGGTTTCGCCTACGCGCAGGCGGAAGACAATTTCTGGCGAGTTGAGGAGAACTTTATCCTCGCGAGCGGGCGCGCCGCGGAGATCTACGGCGAAGAAGCAGTTGATTCAGACAGGCTTAACCATGCACTGGAAATTCCGCGGCTCGCGCGCGAAGAGTACCAGCGCCTGGATCCACACATGCGCGCGCTTTGCGACGCGTTCGCCGCTGGACTCAATTATTTCCTGACCCAACATCCGGAAGTTCACCCGCGGCTGCTCACGCAAATGGAGCCGTGGTATCCACTCGCTTTCATTCGCTACAACTACTACCAGAACGGATTCGCACATGACCCAAATCTCCGGTCAACCACGTTGCAGACAGCTGAGATTGAGCGCGGCCTGAGCGCGAACCAGGGTTCGAACGGCTGGGTCGTCGGTCCTTCACGAAGCGCAAACGGGCACGCGCTCCTGTTCATCAATCCACACTTGCCGTTCTTCGGTCCGGGTCAGGTTTACGAGGGACACGTTCATAGCGACGAAGGTTGGAATTTCACGGGCTACACGCGATTTGGATTTCCGTTTCCCTATGTTGGTCATAACGAAAACGGTGGTTGGGTGAGCACAGACAATAGTGCTGATCTGGAAGATGTATATGTGGAAACGTTCGACGATCCTTCGCAGCCGCTCGCTTACAAATATGGCTCGGGTCATCGCCTGGCTACTGAACGCACGGAAACAATTAAGGTCAGGAAAACCAACGGAGTAGAAACGAGAGAGTTCAAGATGCGGCGCACCCATCACGGTCCGATCGTTGCCGAACGAGACGGGAAACTACTCGCGATTCGCATGGCACGATTTGAAGACGGTGGGTGGTTGCGCGAGTGGTTTGATATGACCCGGGCCCGTTCGCTTGCCGAACTAAAACGCGCAATTTCGCCGCTCAGAATGTTGTTTGGCAACGTCATGTATGCTGATCGGCAGGGCAACACTTTTTACATCTACAACGGCGCAGTGCCGCGACGTGATCCGCGCTTCGACTGGACCAAACCTGTCGCTGGCAGCGACCCGGCAACTGAATGGCATGGCTATCACACGATGGCGGAGTTGCCGCAACTCACCAATCCAAAAACGGGATGGATGCAAAACTGCAACACGACGCCTTTTCTGCTAACCGACAAAGACAATCCTGACCCGAAGCGTTTTCCGCGTTACATGGTTCTGGAGGGAGATAATTTGCGCGGACAAATCTCACGACAAATTCTTTCGGCAAACGGAAACTTCAACTTCGACGAGTGGACGCGCGCGGCTTTCGATACCCACGTCATAGGCGCGGACCTGCTGCTGCCAAAATTGCTGACGGCACTACAAGAGTCAACGGTTGCTGGTCCTTCGTCGCGGATGCGCGAAGCTGCGACCGAATTGACGAAGTGGGATCGACGTAGCAGATCAGACTCGGTGGGGATGACCCTCTTCGCGCTCTGGCACGAACGTTGGTCGCGTAACAACTCTGAGAACAGGGAAAGCTCGAGCGCGCAGGTAGCCGCCTTCAGCAGCGCGCTCGATATGTTGGAACAGACATTCGGCACCTGGCGCGTGGCCTGGGGAGAACTCAACCGGCTGCAGCGACGTGATGAAAGTAAAGCGGAAAATTTTCTAGACGAGCGACTGAGTTTACCTGTGCCGGGTGTCAACGGAGGAGACGGCGCCGTTTTTACTTTCTATGCGACGCCGGTTGAGGGACAAAAGCGCCGGTATGGGGTTGCGGGCGCAACTTACATAAGCGTAGTGGAGTTTGGACCACAAGTTCGCGCGTTGTCAGTGCATGTCTTCGGCGCCAGTGGACACGCTGACAGCAAACACTTCATGGATCAGTCAGCCTTGTACGCGCTCGGAGAGTTCAAACCGGCCTGGTTCACGCTCTCCGAGATTCGTGCTCACCTTGAAGCCGAATACCGTCCGGGCGAGGAGCGGTAGTGATCGCGCTACTTCTCGGCGGCAGCGGCGGAGCCGTCAATAAAGGGACGCAACTCGCCGATGAACTTATCGCTATTCACAATACTGCGTAACACGATCTTGATCGCCTCATCCGGAAAGCCCGACTCCAGCGTAAAGGTGTAGCCGGTAAAGACGTCACCGCTTTCGTCAGCCCCCCAGAACAGAAAAGCGCGGTCGCTGAGGCGCAGCAACAGTCGCATGAAGCCTTGCCGGTCCTTGACCTTATCGACGTTGATGTAGCCCTTGTTGAAGTGCGGATAGATGCGGAATCCGATCGTGTCTTTCTTAGTCACGCTGATAACGATTTCAAAAAAATCTGTATTTGCCAGACCGGTTCTCAGCGCGCCGACGTAGTTAAATGGTTGTTTGTCGCTTTGGCGAAAGTCGATGTGGACACTCGGGCCAAACGACTCGAGCAGCGCCGCGATTTTGGTCCGCGTACGCTCGCGGGCATCAGGATCGTCCTGTTGTCCATGAACTACCGGAACGCTGAAAACAAAAAGAACAAAGAAGGCGATTGCGAAAAAGCGTTTCATAAAAGGGTTCCTTGTGTTTGATCTCGATCGAAAACAAAAACTCTATTAAGTGAAATTTTCAGGGAAGTCAATGTTCCGACACTCTTCCGGCCATTCGCAGCAGGCGATACAAGGGATAACTGACGGCGAGAAGCAATAGCGCATAGACGCTGTTACGGGTATCGCTCGCGATCGCCCCGGCGAGAAAAAGAACCGAACCGATGAGTGCCAGCGCCGTTGTGAGCGGGTAACCCCAGGCCCGGTAAGGGCGCTCTTTCTCCGGCTCGCGCCGGCGCAGGACAAAAACTGAAATGAACGAGAGGGTGTAGTTGGCCACAAAGAAAAAGGCCAGCACGGTAATTACTTTGTCGAACGTTTCCCCGAAGATGATGAACAAAACAGCGACGACGGCACTGGTAAGCAGTGCGAAGGTTGGCGTGCCCCCTTGGTTAACATTCGCTGCCTTCTTGATGAATAAACCGTCGCGACTCATCGCGAACAAAACGCGTGTCGACATGAGATGGTAGGCGTTGATGGCGCTCAGCATGGAGACGATTGCGAGAACGCGAAAAACAGTGTCACCGTGACTGCCAAAGAGCATCTGAGCAGCGGCGCCTGCCGCATAGTCGTGACCCGCTACGCCTGAAATTCCCAACACGTAAAGCAGGGCCAGGTTGACCAGCAAATAGATCGCAATTACTGCGAACACGCCGCCAAACATCGAGTGGGGAATATCGCGACCCGGATCGGTCACTTCTTCGGAAAAATAAATTACGCCGCTCCAACCGTCATAAGTGTAAATCGCTGATTGGAGGGCGAGAACCAGCGCCGTGAGCAGAGCAGCGCCGATCGGTATCGCGAGCTTTGCAGTTGGAGCGGGCGTTGCTGCTTTTCCTCCGAGGGCAAACGCCGCAGCGATTAGTGCGACAAAGGCCAGGGCTTTTATCAGACTTGTGAGATTCTGCGACGTGCTGCCCCAGATGATGCCGCGCCATTGCAACAGTGCAAAAACGATGGCTATGAAAGCGGCAACGATCACTTGTGCACGTTGGCTGGCGAGTGCCGGAAAGAGTGCGCCCGAAAAATTGGCAATCAGCAGCGAGACGCCTGCAGCAGACCCACAGGTAGAAATCCAGTCGCTCCAACCAACCAGAAACCCGGCATACTCGCCCAGGGCGTAACGCGCGAAAACGTATTGGCCACCGGATTTCGGAATCATCGTTCCGAGTTCCGCCAGCGAAACCGCGCCGAGCAAGGCGTAGAGACCGCCCAGGACCCACACTCCAAGAAAAAGCGCCGGATGCGGCAACTGCAAAGCCATCGCTCCCGGACGCGAAAAAATTCCGCCGCCGATTGTGTTGCCGATAATCACAGCCAGCCCGAAGCCGACGCCGAGGACGCGCAGCAGACGACCGCGTTTTTTAGTTTCGGAGAAAGCTGCGGAGTGTGTTTGCACAAACCTCGATTGGGCAGCAGGGTTCGAACATTTCCGCGGCCTTATTGTGGAGTAAGGGTCATTGAAAATACCTGCCCCGCATAAGATATGTGACCAATAAACTGATTTCCCGACTTTCCTTCTATTGTTATTTGGGAAACAACCGTTACTTCCGTTCCCGAACTTTCCTCAACGTGCTGGCCATTTAGTACTAACCTTTGCCCCTGGGCCGAGTATGTCCAGGTGCCGTTTCCGTTGGGCGTTTGGTAAGTGAAGTCCTGATGCAACTCAAGGTAGTTGGGCGGAAAACTACCAATTTGCAGCGTCCAGGTTCCCGCAGGTTGAAAATCGATGACATTTTGGGTGGTGGTGGTTTGGTTAGAAAAAAGGTAGCCCATGAAAGCCAGGGCCAGGACGCTGCCGCCGGCGAGTACTACCGCAATTACCGAGACTATCAAACAGGTGGTCCAACTACTCGACTTTGCCGGAGCGACTGGCAGCGTCGTCTCGCCGAACGCCGCCTCCAACGCCCTGATTAATCGACCCATGTCGTAATCAAAATCCGTATCTGATATTTCCACGGCATTGCGCAACGACAGCGCCGCCAGGTCGGGCGGCAGCGACTCAGGTGGCGGCATTTTCGCGTCGCGCACCAGCACCGGAATCACAGTGATATTTCGCGTTAATGCGGTCGCTATTTCATGCCGCACGTAATCATTCTCCTTGAACAAACGACGACGTTTATCTTCGTCCTCGATCGTCAACCACTCGCTGCCGATTATCGCTATCAAGGCACTACAACCACCGACTTTGTCTTGAATGACGCGCGTGTAATCCGCGCCCGGACTGATCCCGGTTACGTCGCGAAAGATCCGGCCCGGGAAACGCACGTTGAGATGATCGTGTAACCGGCCGGCGTAGCCCTCCGCATCCTCGCGCCGATAACAAATGAAAATGTTCTTGAAGGACATGAGAGTTCTCCGGCTGAGGCTCAGGGTCCGGTCATTTCCAGAACTGGGAAAAACTGGCTGTGCGCTGCAGGCACAGCGAAAGTCTTAAACAAGGTCGATCCAGAACTGCGCGAGAGTAGTAGATTCGCACACGCGAGGCAAGATTATTGTAGTGCCGCAAAATGTAACGCAAACTGTTAGTTTGCGAGGGATGAGTAAAATTCAACGCGCACGCAAACTAACAGTTTTGCGTTACTGAGCGATCGGCGTCGCCGTCTTCCGCCGGGGATTGAAGAAAGGTGTTTTCACCACCGTAGCGCGAACAGAGTGTCGTTTCGCTTCGACAGTGACTTCAAATTGCAGCCGCGTGCCCGGCTTTGTGTAGCCGCTATTCACGGTGGCCAACGCGATCATCTTTTTCAAGGTTGGTGACCACGTGCTCGAGGTAGCCTTGCCAACTTGCATTCCTTCTTTGAAGATCGGAACGGCAACGCGCGAAGCAATCGGAGAAACTGAAGGCGGCAAACCCGCGTCTTCATAAAGTCGCTCGACTTCCGGCCAGTCGATCTCGAGTCCAACAATTTCGCGCGCACTTCCCGCCTGCTGTTCCGCGAGCAACGCTGACTGACCCACGAAACGATTCTTGTTGAGGTGCACCAGGCGTCCCAGTCCCATTTCGAAAGGTGAATACTGCTGCTCTTCGATCAATGCTTTCTTGCTGCTGTTGAAGTCGATATCAATCAGCAACAAGCCGGCTTCGATGCGCGCGACGTCGAGTGCCAGCATGCCCGCCGGTTGAATATCAAAAGCCTGGCCGGCAGCCATCAGTGCATCCCAGACCGTGAGCGCGTTTTCTGCGGGCACCCAGATCTCATAACCAAGATCGCCGGTGTAACCCGTGCGCGAGACCTCAACCGAAACTCCCGCAATTGTTCCCCGCGTCACACGGAAGTACTTCAAGTGTTCGATGTCAGCCTCGTTGACCAGACTTCGCAACAAGCGTCCTGAAGTTGGGCCTTGTAACGCCAACGCCGCAACGCTCTCTGAGATGTCTTCGATGTTAACTTCCAGCCCGACGGCATTCTGCGTGAACCAGCGCAGGCTGGGATCGGCAGCAGTCCAGCGATAAGCGTTCTCTGCAAGACGCGAGACAGTGCCGTCGTCAATCACTTTGCCGCGCTCGTCGCACCAGGGTGTGTAGATTACCTGGCCCACTGAAACCTTGTTGATGTCGCGCGTGATGATGCGGTCGACTAGACGGGTGGCGTCTTTACCGGTAACGCGGTATTTGAAGAGTGGCGAGATGTCGATCAGCGCCGCTGCGTTGCGAATGGCGTTGTACTCATGTTCATGATGCGCTTCGTAGGAACTGACAGCGTAATAACCTGACCACTCGCGATAGTTCAGGCTTTCGCAGAGTGGAAAAGTTCGTTCGTGAAACGCAGTTGGGACGGGCATATCCAGCCTCGCGCGTGATTGTCAACGGCGAGCGATTATAAGTATGCTGGCAAAACTCCAGCAAGGTACGCTGTTTGGTTAGCCTTAACTTGGAATCAGTCACTCAACTGGACTACTGGGAGCGCGGGCGTCCGCGCCCGCAGTGAGCGAAGCGAACAACGCTCGCTCTCTCGCTTGCCACCCGTGGATAAAGCAGGCGGTAATAGAGTCTTGTTTTGAAGATTCAGCTCAACGTGAAGGGTTGTTCGCTTCGCTCATTGCGGGCGAGCCGCCCGCGCTCCCAGTAAGTAGGCATTCGCGTTCCGATAACGCCACTGCCAATGCAGCAGTGGTGACCGCTAAAAGATGAGTATGATCTACGACGTCATTGTCATCGGCGGCGGCCACAATGGTCTGGTCAACGCCGCATATCTGGCGCAAGCCGGCAAGCGCGTGTTGGTGCTCGAGCGTCGTCATGTGCTCGGCGGCGCGGCAGTAACTGAAGAAGTTTTTCCTGGGTTCAAATTCTCCGTCTGTTCCTACGTTGTCTCACTGCTACGTCCGGAAATTATTCGCGAACTCGATCTGCCGCGGCATGGAATGGAAATACTGCCGCTTGACGGCACGTTCACGCCCATGCTGGACGGCGACTACCTGTGGCGCGTCAACGACCACGCCAAAACTCGCCGCGAGATTGCGCGTCATTCAAAGCTAGACGCTGAGGCCTACGACGAATACGGCAAGGCGATGCTCGAGATGGCCCACTTCGTGAAGCCCATCATGAGCATGACGCCGCCCGATCCGACCTCGTTGAATCCAAAAGGGTTGAAAGACCTGCTTTTCCTGGGCCGCAGGTTTCAAAAACTTGCGGACGAAGACAAGTACAACCAGGTGCAATTAATGACGATGAGCGCGGTCGATTTCCTCGATCAATGGTTCGAGACTGACGTGCTCAAAGCGACCATGTCAGCCTCAGGAATCATTGGCACTTTTCTGGGCGTGCGCTCGCCGGGCACAGCTTACGTTTTATTGCACCACTACATGGGCGAGATTGATGGCGCGTTTCGTTCGTGGGGACTGTCGCGTGGCGGTACCGGCGCCATCTCGAATGCGATAGCCGATGCGGCGCGCGAAGCCGGCGCTGAGATACGCACTGAGGCGCCCATCGAAAAAATCATACTCAAGAACGGACAAGCCAAGGGCGTCGTGCTGCAAAACGGCGATGAGATTTACGCAAAGGTCGTTTCATCCAGCGTCGATCCGAGATTGACGTTTATGAAGATGGTGGGTGAACAACATCTGCCTGATGGTTTCACTGAAGATCTAAAGCGCTACAAATATCGCGGCTCATCAGGGAAAGTTAACCTCGCCCTTGCCGGCCTGCCTGATTTCAAGGTGCTACCGGGAGCTGGCCCGCATTTGCGCGGCGCCGTCTCGATTTCGCCGAGCGTCGACTACATGGAACGCGCTTATGACGAAGCAAAGTACGGCCGGTTCTCTCGTCGTCCGTACATCGATATGGTGATTCCGAGTTTGACTGATCCTTCGGTGGCGCCGCCGGGGAAGCATGTCATGTCGTGTTTTGTGCAGTACGCGCCCTACAACTTGAAGGAAGGAAACTGGGACGAGAAGCGCGAGGAGTTTGGCGACACCGTCATCGACACGATTGCCGAGCACGCGCCGAACATCAGAGATTTGATTCTTCATCGCCAGGTGGTGACGCCGCTGGATCTCGAACGTGAGTTTGGTCTGTCAGAAGGCAACATTTTTCAAGGCGAGTTGACGCTGGAGCAACTTTTCTTTTTGCGCCCAGCGCCGGGCTGGGCGCAGTATCGCACGCCGATTCGCAACCTTTACATGTGCGGTTCAGCCACGCATCCCGGTGGCGGCATCATGGGCGCTTCGGGCCGCAACGCCGCGATGCACATCCTGAAAGATTTTTGACTTTCAGATTAGGTGACCTTCGTTTACGCCTTAGCGCGCAAGCTCACCTCCTGGGATCGCGGGCGTCCCGCCCGCAGCTGAGCGCGAAGCGCGAACTGCTTTTCCCCTGAGGACTGCGACTGATATGACACGCTGCGCGCCGATATTCAAATGCGGGCGGGGACGCCGGCGGTCCCAGTAAGTAAGCTCGCGCGTTGCGGTGTAGCGAAGGGCAGTCGAGAACTTACGTTGCGGCGGCCAAAGAGTTGAGCGCATGTCAGCTTACGACGTCATCATCATCGGCGCCGGTCACAATGGACTGGTGGCGGCGTGTTACCTGGCGAAGGCCGGGCTGAAGACTCTTGTGCTCGAGCGGCGCGAGATTGTCGGCGGCGCTGCAATCACTGAAGAAATTATTCCCGGCTTCCGTTGCTCGACGCTCGCTCACGCCACAGCGCCACTTTCTCCCCACGTCGTAAAAGATCTCAAACTCGCCGATCACGGTCTGGAGTTGGTCTCACCCGCAATCCGTTTGCTCGCACTGGCGCCGGGTGACCGCGCGATCGCGATTTACAACGACACCGCGCAAACGGTTCGTGAACTGGAAAAAATTTCGGCGCAGGACGCGAAGAGTTATCCCAAGTTCGAACGTAGCTTCGCCCGTATCGGGAAAGTGCTCGCGCCTTTGCTGAACGCCACTCCGCCCTCCATCGATCACGCGTCGCCTGGAGAGCTGTGGCAGTTGAGCAAACTCGGCCGCTCGTTTCGCGGTCTGGGCAAGCAGGACGCTTTTCGCTTGTTGCGCTGGGGGCCGATGGCCGTCGCTGACCTGGTGGCAGAATGGTTCGAGACGGAAACGCTGAGGGCGGCGATCGCCGCACGCGGAATCTTCGGTGCCTTCGCCGGACCATGGTCGGCGGGAACAAGCACCGGTTTACTGTGGCAAGCGGCGCTGGATGGACACGGCATCAGTCCGGCAGTTTCAGTGCGCGGCGGCCTGGGTGCGCTTACGAAGTCGCTGGCAGAGGCGGCCGCCAGTCTTGGAGTTGAGATCAGAACGGGTGTTGACGTCGGGCGAATTGAGACAACTGATGACCGGGCCGGAAAAGTTCTACTACAAACGGGCGAAGCAATTTCCGCGCGCGCCATTGTTTCAAACGCAGACCCGCGTACCACATTTCTTAAGCTGCTCGATCCTGTCTGTCTCGACCCCAATTTTATTTTGAAGATTCGTAACTATCGCGCCAACGGAATTTCCGCGAAGGTCAATCTGGCTTTGTCGGGGCTGCCGAAGTTTGCGGGAGTTGACGACGATGCGGGCGCCAGACTTTCCGGACGCATTCACCTCGGACCCGACATCGACTACCTGGAGCACGCCTTTGATGCGGCGAAATATGGCGACTATTCACCGCAGCCCTACATGGACATCACGATTCCTTCGTTGTCTGATCCGCAGCTGGCACCCGCCGGAGCACAGGTAATGTCGGTCTACGTACAGTACGCGCCGTACAAACTAAAAGAAGGCGATTGGAGTTCTCGCCGCGAGCAGTTTGCCGATAACGTTGTGAACGTTCTAAGTAGTTTCGCGCCCAACCTGAAGGAGTTGATCGTCGGGCGACAGGTGATTACGCCGGTTGATTTGGAGACGGTGTACGGTCTGAGTGGCGGACACATTCATCACGGTGAGCAGTCGCTGGATCAGTTCTTTACGTTTCGACCGTTGATTGGCTATGCGAAGTATCGCACTCCGATCAAAGGACTCTATCTGTGTGGCGCCGGCACGCATCCCGGCGGTGGCGTAACCGGCATGCCCGGTGCGAACGCGGCCAGAGAGATCATTAAGGATTTCAAATCAAGAAAAACCTGAACCTGGTACTTTGTACTTTGTTCTCTTCCTTGAGAGTTTGCTCATCGGAATACGTACGGCAAACTACAAAGCACCAGGTACAAAGCCCTAACAACAAAGTCCAAATCAGAAACGACGGCGCCAGAGACACGCTTTCATGAAAAAACAACTAAAACCATCCCGCAGTTTTGCCAGCGATAACAACGCCGGCGTCCACCCGGAGGTGATGCAGGCGATCGCGGCCGCCAACGACGGACATGTGATCGCTTACGGCGATGATCCCTACACGGCCCGCGCCGTGAAACTGTTTCGCCAACACTTTGGTCGGGACGTGGAAGTTTTCTTTGTGTTTGGTGGCACAGGCGCAAACGTGCTTGGGTTAAAAGCGATGACGCAGCCGCACGAAGCGATCATTTGCGCCGACACGGCCCACATCAACGTTGATGAGTGTGGCGCGCCGGAAAGATTTACAGGCTGCAAGCTGCTTCCGGCGGTAACACGCGAAGGAAAAATTCAGATCAACTCCTTCAGGCATTACCTGGATGGCGTTGGTTTCGAGCATCACGTACAGCCACGCGTTATTTCCATTTCACAAACGACGGAGATGGGCACCGTCTACACGCCGGGCGAAATCAAAGAACTGGGGACGTTTGCCCAAAAGAACAGGATGTTTTTGCACGTCGACGGTGCGCGCATCGCCAATGCTGCCGTCAGCTTGAATCTTCCTTTCAAGCGATTTACGCGAGACGTAGGCGTGGATGTGCTTTCGTTTGGCGGGGCGAAGAACGGAATGATGTACGGCGAGGCGGTTGTGTTTTTCAACCGCAGCCTGGCGCAAGATTTCAAATACACGCGCAAGCAAGGCACGCATTTGCCGTCGAAAATGCGTTTCATTTCCGCGCAGTTTGAAGCGATGTTGACTGACAATCTCTGGCGCCGCAACGCCGAACACGCGAATCGGATGGCGACCCTCCTGGCGGAGCAGCTCGGCGGGGTTTCTCAGATTGAGATTACGCAGCCGGTGCAGGCAAACGGAGTTTTCGCAGTACTGCCAAAGAAGTCCATTCCGCTACTGCAAAAGAAATATTTTTTCTACGTTTGGAACGAGCGGACGTCGGAAGTGCGCTTTATGACTTCGTTCGACACGACTGAAAACGACATCGCAGAGTTTGTGGCGCTGGTGAGGCAGTCGGTTAAATGAATATCCGCAGATTACGCAGACGAGAGGAACAGTAGTTGAACCGATCTGTTAACGCATTGTGCTGCGCTGGTTCTTTAATCTGTGAAATCTGGGTAATCTGCGGATTTTAATTGTCCAGCAGAAACTTCAGCAACCCGCCCGCCGAGGCGATGCCGGTAAGGCGATGATCGTCGGCGTTCATGGTGTTAAGACGGTGCAACTCGAAAGCCCTTTGCTCGTCGCGCAGATGCGCCCGCTCTTCGTCGAGGGCAGTTTTTTCCTTCGCTCTGGCCGCGTTCAAACCCCCGCCGCTAATGAACTCCACAATCCGGCTTAGCTCGTCGCGATCAAACCAGGTTCCGTGTTGTTTGCAGATGTCTACAATCACGCCTGAGCAACGCGCGAAATTCATCCGGTTCATCAACTGCGCACACTCCGGACACGGCACGTAATTCACCTTGGCTGGTTCGGTGGCGGTCGCCGCGGCGTGCGTGGCCATGCCAAGCACCGCCGATTGCTGCTCACGATCAGCGCAAACTTTTTCAAACGAAGCCACATCAAGCCAAAGACCGAAGCATTTTTCGCACTCGAACATCGTGGTCGTCCCCACGCTCACCGAAACCATCGCGGTCTTACAACGCGGACACTTTCGTGGTTCTGAGTCTTTGACTTCGGGGACTGCCGCCGTCGCGCCACAACGCTGACAGTGCTTGCTGCCGATGAACATCATCGCGAAGCATTTCGGACAGGCAATGGTTGCGAGGCGCGAACCACAAAACTTGCAGAGTGGTTCATCGGTAGAAGTTGCGGCGCCGCAGTTTGGGCAGTTAAGAGTTTCGGCTTGCATCGAATGCATTTTATCAGGTTGGTTCAAAATATGGACTACAACATTCGCGTGTGCGATTCTTTGGTCACTAAATCGGTTTGCGCCTTTGGTCCAGTCCATGAGCAATGTATTAGATGAAATCGTCGAGCCCTGGCCCGGGGTCGTGTCGGTTCTGGAAAGTCCAAAAAGATCTGCCGTGCTGGCAATTGATCTGGGCACGTCTGGCATCCGTGCCGGATTGTTTGACGAGTGCGGTCGCGAATTAGCGGGCAGCGAGATCAGAAAAGATCATCGACCTGATGTCTCTCCCAGTCCGGGAGTCTTCGATCCGGATACGTTGTTCGAACAGCTTGCTTTGACTCTTCACGATGTCTGCGGGCGGCTGGACGAATCGAATACCCACGTAGATCTGATCGCAATTTCTTGTTTCTGGCACAGCCTGATAGGCCTCGACGACCGTTTCTACCAGACGACTCCGCTGCTGGCCTGGGGCGACCCGCGCGCAGCAGCAGCAACCAATCAGCTTCGTTTGGAATTGGACGAGGAAAAATACCACGCGCGCACGGGTTGTCGATTTCACCAGAGTTACTGGCCCGCAAAGCTGCGGCGATTGCGCGACGAGGAACCGGCTGCTTTTCAGCGCACGAAGCACTGGTTGTCTTTTTCAGACAATGTTACTGAGGTGTTTTTTGACGATCAGTCGACGAGCGTGTCGATAGCCTCGGGAACGGGCTTGATGAACCAACGAACCTGCGAATGGGACGGGGAGTTGTTGCGCTCACTTGATATTGCACCAGAAAAATTGCCGAAAATCGCTCCGGCAGATCACCCTTTCCTCAAACTGTCCCAGTCGTCAAAGTCGCTTTGGCCGCAACTCAGCGAGGCGCGAGTTGTCCCGGTTGTTGCCGATGGGGCGGCGAACAGTATTGGCTCTGGTTGTCATTCAACCGATCGAGTTTCGTTAATGATTGGAACCAGCGGAGCGATGCGCGTCTGTTTCAAGGGCGAGCCGCCTGCTCGGGTACCGCCGGAGTTGTGGTGCTATCGCGCCAATCGCGAACGAGTTTTGCTTGGCGGCGCCTTGTCAGACGGCGGCGGCTTGATCAGCTGGCTGAAGGAGTCGCTTTTACCTGACGAACCCGCGGCGACTTTAGAAGCCGAACTCGATTTGATGAAAGCCGATAATCATGGGCTGACAGTTTTGCCATTTTGGGCCGGCGAACGAAGCACCGGATGGAACCCGAAAGCGCGCGGTGTCATTCTAGGTTTAGCTTCGCAAACGGATCCAAGCGAGATTGTGCGCGCAGCAATGGAAGGAATTGCGTATCGGTTTTCCGCGATCTGGAATGCCCTGGAGCCATTCGCCCCAGACGCAAAGTTAATCGGCTCGGGCGGCGCGTTGCGCGCCTCTCCCACCTGGGCGCAGATTCTCGCCGACGTTTTAGGCCGTCCGGTTTACGTTTCTGAAACTCCGGAAGCGTCAATGCGCGGCGCCGCCTTGCTTGCGCTGGAAGCGGCGGGCAAAATAGAGAGTATCGAAAAGTTATCAGCAACGGTTTCCATCCCTGACGAAACGGTGTTCGAGCCAAACATGAGCAACCATGTACGGTATCAAGCAGCGCGCGAACGCCAGGAGCGGTTCTACCAACAACTGTTTTGCTAAAACACAAATCACAATCAGGACGGTGAAATGAGCGCACCAGTGCAGCAGGAAAACACACCCACTCCCGACCTCGATCAACTTTGCATCAACACAATTCGCACGCTTTCGCTTGACGCCGTGCAGAAAGCAGAATCGGGTCATCCCGGTTTGCCACTCGGCGCCGCAGCGATGGCGTATGTTTTGTGGACGCGCTTCATGCGCCACAACCCGCAGAATCCACATTGGGAAAATCGCGATCGCTTCCTGCTTTCCGCCGGTCACGGTTCGATGTTGCTTTACTCGTTGTTACATCTGACTGGTTACGATCTCTCGCTCGACGAAATCAAGAATTTTCGGCAGTTTGGCTCGAAAACTCCCGGCCATCCTGAATATGGAATGACGCCCGGCGTTGAAATCACCACCGGCCCGCTTGGTCAGGGTTTCGCGAACGGCGTTGGCATGGCAATGGGCGCAGCGCATCTGGCGACGAAGTTCAACAAACAAGATTTTTCGCTTATTGATCACTACGTTTACGCGATTGTTTCTGACGGCGACTTGATGGAAGGCGTGGCCGCTGAGGCGGCGTCGCTGGCTGGCCATCTCCAACTCGGCAAACTGATCTATTTGTACGACGACAATCAGGTGACGATCGAAGGGTACACCAAACTCGCCTACAGCGACGACGTGCCGAAACGCTTTGCCTCGTATGGCTGGCACACGTTGACGGTTGAAGATGGAAACGACCTCGACGAGATCGAACGGGCGATTCGTGATGCCCAATCAGTTGGTGATAAGCCGTCGTTGATTTCAGTCAAGACGACGATCGGTTATGGCATGCCCACGGCGGGAACGCGCAAAGCCCACAGCGACGCGCCTGGTGAAGAAGCAGTTAAGGAAACGAAAAGACATCTAGGCTGGCCGGAAGACAAACAGTTCTACATACCCGACGACGCCCTGAATCATTTTCGCGAAGCCGTCGCCCGCGGCGCGCAACAGGAAGCCGAATGGAACGCGTTGGTTGAGCAATACCAGCAGAAAAATGCGGACCTCGGGCAACAGTGGCAGGTGATGACAAAAGGTGAACTGCCGGCAGATTGGGAAACCCACTTGCCAAACTTCGCCGACGCCAAGCCGATGGCAACGCGCGTGGCCAGTGGGGAAGTAATTAATGCGCTAGCGCCGCACCTGCCGATGTTGATTGGTGGTTCAGCTGATCTTGGTGTTTCAAACAACACGGACATCAAGAACGGCGGCGACTTCGAAGCCGGAACTTACGACGGTCGCATTATGCACTTCGGCATACGCGAACACGCGATGGGAGCGGCGTTGACGGGCATCTCGCTCAACGGCGGGCTGATTCCCTACGCGGGAACGTTCATGACGTTCTCTGATTACATGCGTCCGGCGATTCGACTCGCTTCGTTGTCTGAAGTGCAGGCCATCTATGTGTTCACTCACGACTCGATCGGTCTCGGCGAAGACGGCCCCACGCACCAACCCATCGAGCATCTGGCAGCGTTGCGTTCTATTCCGAACCTGTTTGTGATTCGCCCCGCGGATCCCGCGGAGGTGAGCGAAGCCTGGCGCATCGCGATCCTGAGGCGGAAAGCGCCAACCGCATTCGCGCTCACGCGACAGAAAGTTAGTGTGATTGATCGCACGCGCTACAGTTCAGCTGAAGGCTTGCGAAAAGGTGGGTACGTCTTGGCGGAGGCGGAATTAGCCCAACGTCAAACGTCCAACGTCCAAAGTCACGACAGCGCCTTGCTGCAGTTGATCTTGATCGCGACGGGTTCTGAAGTGGGTCTAGCACTCGAGGCGCGCGAGAAACTTCAGGCTGAAGGAATCGCCACGCGCGTTGTCTCCCTGCCGTGCTGGGAATTGTTTGAGGAACAGCCCAGCGAATATCGCAACGAAGTCATCCCGACTGAGGTTCCGGCGCGGCTAGCGATCGAAGCCGGGGTTCGTCAGGGTTGGGATCGATATGTAGGCGAACGCGGCGACGTTGTTTGTCTCGATCGCTTTGGCGCGTCGGCTCCGGGTGATGTGGTAATGCGCGAGCTTGGTTTCAATGTCGATAACGTGGTGCAACGGGCAAAGGCTTTGCTCTAAGAAATGCGAATTGCAGTTGGCGCCGATCATGGCGGTTATCCGCTGAACGTTCGAGTAATCGAGGAATTACGAGCTGCCGGTCATTATGTTACTGACTTCGGCACGCACGACGGTTCGGTGGCTGACGACTATCCGGATTATGCGCTGAAAGTCGGACAGGCGATTCAACTCAGTCAGGCCGATATTGGTGTTCTCATTTGCGGCAGTGGCGTCGGTGCTTCAGTTGCCGCCAACAAACTTAAAGGTGTCCGGGCTGCGCTCTGCGGCGACACTTACTCCGGTCATCAATCCCGCGAACATGACGATTGCAACGTGCTCTGTTTAGGCGCGCGTGTGGTTGGTGAAGAGCTGGCCCTCGAAATTGTGCGCGCGTTTGTGGCGGCGAGATTTAGTGGTGAAGAAAGACATGTAAGGCGGTTGGCCAAAATTTTAGCTATGGAAAAACTTTAGCGGGAGCAAGCCCACCTTCCTCGCCTGAAAGACGCTGTGAGCTGAGTTGTACTTTTAGACTTGAAAGCCGTTCAACGAATCACAAACCACTCCAGTTCAGTTAGCTCGCTGTCAGGAAGGTGGGCTAGCCCCCGCTCTTTCATCCAACAACAAACTTCAACGCAGACGGCATTACCCTAAACTCCACCGGAGTCAGGCCGCGCACATTCCCATCCGCCTCTATTGGCAACGCATCCTCAGGTGAAAACGTTTCGATCAGCACTTGCTCGCCCTGGGTTATTCGCACCTTCGGATTGTTGACGTGTCCTCCTTTGTGAATCCGTGCCAGCTCGCGCACGATTTCAGCGCGACTCAAGCCTGACGCGGTAATCACGTCAAGCCTGCCGTCATCAATCTTTGCTTGCGGCGACAGCATCATCCCGCCGCCCGCGTAGAGCGCGTTCGCCACTCCCACCAGATTCATAGGCCCTTCAATGACTACGTTCGAGTCGACCGAAACTCTGACGCGACGTTCACGCCAGCCCGCCAGCGCGGCGAGTGCTGCTGCCGCAAATCTCAACTCGCCTGAAAATTTCCGCATGAATTTACCCTGTGCGGCGACGCGTCCGGCAGTCTCGCCACCAATTCCTAACGTCGAGGCGTTAAGACAAATGAATGGCGTTTTGAGTCCATCACAGCGGCCATAGAGAACATCTACTGCCCGACCGCTTGCCGGCGAAGGCGTGCGGCTATGTGAGATGAGTATCTCAATCCACTTTTGCAGCGGTTCGCGTTGGCCCATCTGACTGCGTGCGAAATCGTCCCCAGTGCCACCAGGTAGAATTGCCAGCTCAGCAGCGGGACTGACCGGCGTCGGTAAGTCTTCAACTCGTTCACTGAATTGAAAAAATCCCTGGGCGGCCTCACTCAGCGTGCCGTCGCCGCCGACTACCGCGATCGTTTTCACGCCGGCTTGCAAAGCGTCTCTGGTCTTTGTAGTTGCGTCCCCGGCGCGCGTAGTTTTGTAAAAGTCGAACTGCAAACCAGCGGCTTCCAAGGCGGTATTAACCACCGGCCAGGCTTCGCGCGCTTTTGCAGCGGCGTTGTTGATGATGATCAGAAGACGGGTTTGGGAGGTCATCGGTCGCGAACTCTATCATTGATCGGGGCTACTGCTCCGTTGTCGCAACAAAAAAAAGGACAGGCATTGCTGCCTGTCCTTTTCGATATTCCAAGCGTTGTGAGCTTAGTTGTTCATCACTCTGGCTCGCGCCCGTCGTGCTGATAATGCCAGTTCACGTGCTCGCGGCATGGCGTCCACCGCGGTCGCAATCTGCGGATCGCTGGAGTTGAAAACCTGCAATGCGGCAATCGATCCAAACGCCGCCGTGTTCAGCTCGTAACGCAGTTGACGCTCGGCATACGCCCGCATCTTGTCCAACTGTTCCTGCGTAACCTTGAACTCAGGCTTTGCTGCCACAAAGCGCTTGAACTCTTTGTAAAGCGCGTCAGTCACCGGATAGTCGCTCGATTGCACGTCATGATCGAACTCGATCGCCCGCTGTATTTTGTAGTTTTCAAAACCAGCCACGCGTCCAGTGATCAACTCCAGAGCAAAAGCAAAAACCGGATCATTAAGGCGAGCTTCCGCCGCAGTAATTCTGGCTGGCTTGGCACTCTCGTCAGGGGAGATACCACCGCCGCCATAAACAGCGCGTCCCGTGTCCGTATGGCTTTCAGGCCCGGTCGCCGGCGTAGTTGCCGTGGGGTCTGACTGCTTCGATAAGCCGCCCTTCGTGTAGTAGTCGTAGTTACTCGAGTTCGAATAGTCGCGTTGGATCAAACGTCCCGACGGCGTGTAGTACTTCGCGATCGTCAGGAGCAGTGCCGAATCGTATTCGAGTTGATAGGGCAACTGAACCAGCCCTTTGCCGAACGTGCTTTCACCAACGATTAGAGCGCGATCGTGATCTTGCAGCGCGCCCGCCACGATTTCTGCGGCTGAAGCGGTGCCGCCGTTAACCAGCACTACAACTGGCACCGGATCCGGGTTGTCGTTTAGAGCGGTAAAGGGTTCAGTGGCGCCACGTATTCTTCCTTTTTGCGTGACTATTAATTGCCCGCGTTGCAGAAACGTATTGGCCACGCGCACTGCCTGGATCAGCAAACCACCGCGGTTGCCGCGCAGATCCAACACCAGCATGTTCATCCCTTTGGAGTGAAGATCCTGAAGCGCGATCTGAAATTCATCAGCCGTGGTGGTGTTGAAGCCACCGGTCATGGCCACGTAGCCGACTCCCGGTCGAATCATGTACGCCTGCGGGATTGACGGCAGCGAGACAGCGTCGCGCGTGATGGTGACGGTTTCCTGTTTGCCCGTGGCGGCGTGCTCGACCGTAACTTTGACGACGGTACCGAGTGGTCCCAGCAAGAACTTGCGAACTTCGGAAAAATTCTTACCCTTCATTGACTGGTCGTCGACGGCAATTACCTTGTCGCCGAATCGCAGTCCGGCGCGGGCCGCTGGTGCATCAGCGAAAGTCGCGCGAATGTAAGTGTTGAGATCGTCTCCCTGGCGCAGGTCGCCGATGGTGGCGCCGATTCCGTAGTACTCCGAGCGCTGTTCAGTTTTGAAGGCGTTGAAATCTTCGGCGTCGAGATAAGTCGAGTGCGGATCCAGCACGTTCAGCATGCCGCTGATCGATGATTTGAAAATTCCGTTGTAGTCGAGTTTCTTGCCGTCAATATAGTTGTCTTGAATAACTGACAACGCTTCCGCGACGTCGCTCTTGACGAGCGCGCCGGTCACGCGCGAATTCGGACTTGCTTTGGCGCCAGTTGATGCGAGAGTTTCCGGATTGTTGGGTTGACGTCGCGCGTTGGGTTGTTGCGCGACAAAACTAGACACTAATCCAAGTGTCAAAACTAGAATAATGACTGCCGGCGCGTAGGATCTCGTTCTCACAAAAAGCCTCCTAAAAAGACCTGGTTCCCGCCTAAAAATCTAACCCCCGGCGGCGGTTGGCACCGCAAAGGGGGTTGCAAGGATAACACGAAGATTGACGATCAGTGGCATATCATCGGAACAGCGATTCATCTAAAACGGTTTTCTTTTCGTACGAATTTCTGCAATGCCAGGTTCGGCTGTCGATCCGTTCGAAGCCTCGAAATGCCAACGAAACCGCTCGCCAGGTGCTGGGCGTTTTGTGAGTCAGGCTTTCTAAAACGTTGCCCTGCAGACCTAACGTTCAGCACATTTTGACTTCTTCTTTGGCCTTTTCCTCCTCATCATGATTACACTAGGGGTGAAAACGAACCGCAATCACAATATTCCGATCAAAGGAGTCCACGAATGGCCAATGGTCTTAACCGGGATCAGCTCTTGTCCTTTGCCCAAAACCACCGCGAAGAATACGAAACTTTGCTCCAGCGGTTTGTGGAGACGCCCACTGTTTCCTGCGATCCGGCGCATGCCGAAGACATTCGCAAGGGCGTCGACCTGACCGTCGATACGCTCAAGAAGTTTGGCGGCGAGGTGAAGGTATACGAAGTCGCCGGTGGGAACCCGACGGTGCACGGCGTTTTTGATGTGGACAAAAATCTGCCGACAGTGACGGTTTACAACCACATGGACGTACAGCCGGCTTCAAAAGAGACTGAACCTTGGGAAACAGAGCCTTTCGTGATGACCAGGAAAGGCGATAGCTATTTTGGTCGTGGCACCACTGACGACAAAGGCCCCGCACTCGCCGCTCTCTACGGCGCGCGCGCTGCACGCGAGGCTGGTGTGCCGGTCAATATTCGCTTCCTCTGGGAGTTTGAGGAAGAGATTGGTTCACCGAATTTTGAAAAGATCATTACGGACGCGGGTCCAGATCTGGCCACTGATTCGGTAGTTGTCTCAGACACGGTTTGGGTGTCGCGTGAGCGGCCTGCATGTTCCGCGGGCTTACGCGGTCTGCTTGGTTTTCTGCTCACGCTGGAAACCGGAACCACTGATACACACTCGGGCGAAGTTGGCGGTGCGGCGCGCAATCCCCTCGCCGAGTTAATGAAACTCGTGTGCGACATTTATGACCCGACCACCGGCACAGTTTTGATTGAAGGCTTTTACGACGATGTGATTCCGCCAACCGCAGACGAGCTCAACGATTGGGCCAACTCCGGTTTCACCGCCGCAGGCTTTAAGCAAGCGCATCACTTGAAACTGATGCGAACAGAAGACTCGCTGGAAGTGACGAAGCGAATCTGGGGACAACCAACGCTCGAAATTCACGGCGTAGTTGGTGGCTATCAAGGCCCGGGTCTCAAGTCGATCGTGCCGCCGCGCGGGGAGGTCAAGGCATCATGCCGGCTTGTGCCCGGACAAGATCCGGCAAAAATCCGGCGGCTGATTGAAGCGGCGGTTAAAGAAAAAAACCCGGATGTGCAGATGCACTTCGAACATGCCGCGCCGGCGTTCAGAACCCCGCTGGATGGACCACTACCAGGCTTACTCAAACAGGCAGTGAAGTTTGCTTTTGAGCGCGACGCGGTGTTCGTGCGTGACGGCGGCACGATTGGCGCGATGACGAGTATTGAGAAAGTGTTGAAATGCCCGGTGCTGTTTCTCGGATTGTCATTACCGGAACATGGCTACCACGCTCCGAATGAAAACTTCGATTGGCAACAAGCGTCGGGAGGCATGGTGGCGTTCGCGAAATACTTCGCAGAGATTGCAAACCTGGGGCAGAAAAAGTAAGCCGGATTTTCGCGGCTTAACGCGAATCAGAGAAAGGCAAATCAGTTAAGCAAGCTGCCTATAAATCGGCTTTTGAATTTTGCTGATTCGCGCGTATCCGCGTAAATCCGCGGCTAGTCTTCTTCTTTCAAATCACGCAAGCAAGTCGCTCCTCATTCAAAGCAACGAAGCCCAGCTTCTCATAAAAGTTGCGCGCCTCGGGGTTCTCCAAATGCACGCCCACGTCGATACGCGTCACCCGGTCTTTTCTGAGCTGCTCTTTTAGCTGCTCCAAAAGTGCAGTGCCAACGCCCTGGCCGCGTCGATTTGCCTTCACCGACACATCATCGAGTTTCACAACCACGGCGCCCATTGAAGTCGATATCGCGTAGCACACGACGCAGATGCCCGCCACACCGGCATCGTCGTAGGCCAGCCAGACAAAACCTAATTCCGGTCGCTCGAGAAATAAGTCGAGCGCATTGTTCAGGCCCTGGAATCCCCGATCCCCATAAGCCTTGCTGCTGGCCAGATAGTGTTCGTCTTCGTTGAGAAACACTCGCAGCATTTCGAACGCATCGGGCACATCGGCCGCGGTCATCTTGCGACAGGCAATCATAAGCACCACCCCACCTTGTTGAAGTTTTGTATGCTAATGATGCCACAGACACACCTTTGGGGGTAAAAGGTCAAACGGGTAAAAGGAAAGGGAAGCGCGAAACTTCCCTTTACCCCTCCCCCTTGCCCTCTTCCCCGTTTAGTTACTTCGGCAGTAGTACCGAATCAACGACGTGAATCACACCGTTTGACTGATAGACATTGCCGATCGTGACGCGAGACGTGCCGCCCTTCTCGTCACGAAGAACCAAATCATTTCCGTCCATTGACGCGGTCAACGTATCGCCACTGACGGTCGTGAACTTTGCTGTCCCGCGGCCTTTACGAATTTTTCCGGCGATAGCCTGGGAGTCAAAACTTCCGGCCAGAACGTGATAGGTGAGAATTTTTGTAAGCGTTTGTTTGTTTTCCGGTTTCACTAACATTTCGACTGTGCCGGCCGGAAGTTTTTCGAAAGCGGCGTTCGTTGGAGCAAACACTGTGAACGGGCCTTTGCCTTTCAGCGTTTCAACCAGACCAGCAGCCTTAACGGCCGCGACCAGGGTTGTGTGATCGGCAGAGTTGACAGCGTTGTCAACGATGTCTCGGGAACGAAGCATTGGCGCGCCACCGACCATCGGATTCATGGAATCCCTGCTCATCATTTGCGCGCTGGCGCTTGTTTGGACGACTGCGATTGTTATGGCTGCGAAGAGCACACTTAGACACACTTTCCTCACGGGTTTAATACCTTCCTTTTTGAAATTTTATTTGTGCGAACTCGGAGAATATACGGAAGGCACTAACGGAGTGGATTGAAATCGTGAGCAAAATATTAGCCGCGGATTTTCGCGGCGAGACGCGGATCAGAAACTAGAGGCGCTAAGAAGTCGGTTGCTTTTACTCTATCGTTCGCTTTCTTCTGAACGTTGTTCTGATTCGCGTGTATCCGCGAGAATCCGCGGCCAAATCTTCTTACTGTTTCAAAGTCTTCAACGCGTCGCGCGCGCCGGGGTTTGCAGGGTTCAGCGCCAGCGTCTTTTCGTAGTTCTTAATCGCTAGTTCCTTGTTACCCAGTTTCATATAAGCCTCGCCCAAACTGTCATAAACATTGAACGACTCCGGATACGACTCGACGTTGAGCTTGAAGATTTCGATCGCTAACTCAGTCTTGTTGGCGTTCATGAGATCGTAGCCCAAACGATTCATCTGTGCTTCTGTATTCAGATAAACGTGGGTCGGGTTCGACTTGAACTCATGATAGCGTTTCACCGCCAGGGGGACGTCGTTGTTTTTCAAAGCGTCAAGCAACTGGTCGGTCAGCGCCGGCTCGGAAGCATAATTCAAGATGGCATTCATCGCCGGATCGATGTTATTGCGATAGTCCGTTGAAGACAGCTCAACCGCAATTCCCGGTGGAGTCCAAAGCCGCACGTCGCGCGGATCGAGATCCTGCCACCACAGCGTTGACGCGCGCACAGCAATGCCGCTGTTTGGCAGCGTAAATCTTCTTGGGTCACCGTAACTGTTTGGTCGAGCGCCGGAAGGCTCGCCAACGAAAATCGCGTTGGTATGTCTTTCGAGCTGATTGACACCGTTTTGCGCAGCGGAAAAAGTCTCGCGACCAATGATGACGAAAAGTTTGCCGCGTTGATTCAACTTGTCGGAGCGGATCAACCCATAAATGATCGGCCAGTTGAGCGCGTTGTTGCCGCCGTCATTATTTCGCATGTCGATCACGAACCTATCGACCGGGTTACTTTCGCCGAAGGCAAACACACGTTTGAAAAAATCGGCGATGCTCTCGTCCGGTTTGTTCTGCACGGCGTTGTACTTCACATACAACGTTCTAGAGTCGGTCAGGTATTCAAACCAGTAGTTGTTTTGGGGATCTTTCAACCAGAGAGGCGTGGGCGCTTTAGCACCGTCGCGCGCGTCGATCCAGTTGCCGGCGCCGGTGCGCAGGTGGGCCATAATTTCAGAAACCAGAACAGCCTTAACGTCAACTACGATTTGTTTACCATTAGCTTCGAGCGTGTACTGCACACTTTCCGTGGAGTCGATCAGGCCCAGCCCGTTGAGAATCTCGGGCATCGAGAGCAGATGCGGCGCGCCTTCCTTCACTCCCATCTCGTTATCACGTGACACGAGTTCGCGCACAACTTTGTAGGCTTCTTCTGCCGGCACCTTGCCAACCTTCAATAGCTTCGCCCCAACCGACTGCGCATATTCTGATTTTGCCGACCGCACAAACAAGCCGTCTTTATACAAACAGAAGCTCAGCGGAAAAGCATGGAAGTTCAACTTTGGATCGGTGAACAACTGAATAGAAGTATGTCCATCGCCTACCATTGCCACCAGCCGCGCAAACTCGACCAGGATCTGATTGCGCGGGAGCGACGGCAGTCGTTCATCAAGGCGCGTCACTGCCGCGTTGAACTCTTCCTGAGTTACGGAGTGAAACATGTTCTTGTGAACTCGCGGCATTTCCGCGGCGAGGTAACGGAGGTCTTCGCGCCACTTTTCCACCGTCATTTCGACGGGCACGGGCGCGAGCTGCTCCTGAGCAAACGCACCCGGCGCGGAAAATATGAGCAGACCCAGAATGATAATTGCTTTCTGCATGACGACTACCTTCCGTTGTTTTGGAATTGTTCGAGAGTTATGGGAACGACGGGGATTAGTGAGAAGTTGCGTTCAAGATTTTGGATCTCGTTATGCAAAGCTGTTAGTAGTGACTTAACGGAAATTCCTCGGTGCAAACTCCGTGTTCTCTGTGACTCGGTTTTGCCAGTTTGTCCACCACGGGGCACAGAGGACTCGGAGGTGGCATAGAGAAAACTGAAATTATGGCACTCCCGTTAGTTGCGAGAACTGACGGAATTCAACGCACCCGCAAACTAACAGTCCGCATTGCGCGTCAAGGTTTCAGTTTGAAATCTCCCGGTACAAATTCCACTGACTTAATCAGGCCATCAACCTTGGGTCGCGAATCAGCAGCGGCGACGTAAACCACCACCACATTGTTTTCTGGTAGTCGCGGCCCACAGGTAATGTGACCGTGCGCGTCGTCGCTGAAACTTCTAAATTCTACGTGGCGCAGATCGTCAGTATTCAATTTCAGCGCCCGATCGCCAACCTTGATAGTAAAAACAATTCCGCGCGGATCCTTATATTCGCAATCAATTCGCGTTAACACTCCCTGGGTTTGCGTTTCCCCGTTGGTCGGAATTCTCAGCGACTCTCGCAAAGCCGCTATGGGATCGTAGGGCCTGACGAGAAATGGTTTTTCCTGTGCGCCTCCATCTCCCGCCGCACCGTTCAGACCCAGGTTTGCAGCTCTTTCGCGCCGCACGCGCTCGGCGTGTTCCTCGAGCGCGACCACTTGATTCAGCAAACGCTGTCCTCGTTGTTGCATTTCCCCGTCGTGATCGTTTCTGAGAAGATCGATGACCGGGCGCGCAGCGGTGAAGTCTTCCTGCCGGATGTAAACCTGTGCCAGCATGAAAGCCAGATCCAGTCGCTCCGGCGACGCCGCCAGAACTTTTTTCAACATCACGGCAGTTTCGTCCAGGTCGGTTTCACTCACCAGATTTACAAAAGCCAGGAGATTGTAAGATTCAAGAAAATCAGGACGAAGCTCAATCGCCCGCTTTAGTGCCGCGCGCATCTTCCCGGCCATGTTTGGCGCAAACCCCATCACGGCCTGCATGTCGCGATTTCCCTCCCGGCTCAGCGCATAGGCGTAATAATAATTAATGAGGTAGTTTTGTGAGCTGGCGCTGAGCGCTCGTTCCAAACTCTGCCGTGCTTCCTCCGATCTTCCCTGGCGTACTCGCAATAGACCCAACGACGCGTTGGCCATCGGGAGGTCAGGGTCCAGGGCCAGCGCTCTTTGCAGGTAAGCTTCACACTCCACCCGATTACTTTTCAGCAAGAGATCGCCGAGGTAGGCTTGGGCCTCCGCTTCGCTGATCACTGTTGAAGTTCTCTCAGTGTCAGAGCTCAGCTTTGCAGCGAGACTCCCCCTGCTAATCGGATAGCGATCGCGTTGAATGTAAGCGCGCAGTTCGTGTTCCATATTGTCGACGCTCATTCCAAACGCTTCCTGAAACGCTTCCTCGGTGGGCCGCTTGTTGGCTAGCAACTCAAGAAACTTGCTCATCTGATCAAGGCGCGCGCCGTTATTGCCAAGCATCAGATAGTGAACCAGCACCCACGACTCGGCGTAAAAAATGCCCTGCTTATCGCTTTCGTTGTAGTAAGGCGATTTTTGGTCGACCTGAAACAGCGTGCGTAGCGGCAACAGACCGTTTTGGCGAAGGAGGTAGACGTGCCGGGCTATTGGTCGACCGACAACAACGTGTTGGTCGTTAACACTGAAAGTGCTGTAGTACTCGGCCAGTCCCTCATTAAACCAGATGGGCACGTGCCCTTTAGTGTTTCGCACCAGCAGGTGCGTGTATTCATGAAAGATGATTGTGAACGGATCCTGATCCGTGTTTGCGTCCTTCAGCAACTTCAGCGTGATGTAGTTGACTTCACTGCCGCCCTGAAAAAAGCCCGCGGTGTTTTCGTTGGGTTTGAATGGCCGATACGACTCGTCGTCTTTAAAAACGATTACCGTGGTTGGCACCGCCGTTTTGACGCTGAAGCTGGTGAACAAATGCGAGACGACCTCGCGAAACTGCTCGAGCTTAATACTCACCTGCCGAATCTCTTTCTCGCCGGCATTGCCGACCAGTAAGAAATTCTCCGAGCGCACGCTGGTCCACTTGTCTTTGGCCACAACCGGCACGAGGCAGGTAACAACAACCACCAGCACCAGACAGGTCGCGCAAACTTTGCGAAGGCGACTAAACATCGGATAGAAAAAAGTTAACTTTGGAATGAGCCATCGCCACAAATTGTGGGGCGACACTTGGGCGGAGGAGACCGGCGCTTCAATCGCAGACTTTACAAACCAGGGTAGTTGATGTCAATCCGGCTTCCGGCGTAACTCAGGGCGTGAAAATTGATGAGTCTGCCAGACGGAAAACATACTCAGCGGTGACCCACTCCGCCACGCTCTGGCCATTCTTAGTTGCAGGTTTGAATTCGATTTTGCACGCTGCGCGAATGGCGTTTTCGGTTAGACCACCCGGCAGTCCTTTCAATACTCGGATGCGCGCCACCTTGCCTCGGCCGGAGAGCAACACCTTCAAGGTGACAAAACCCTGAATGCCGTTCCGACGTGCTTCTTTTGTGTACGACGGTTTCGGTTTTCCCGTAATACTTGCGCGCGTGTCTGCTTCCTTCGAGGCAATAACAAACTCGCCGATGTCCTCGGCATCAAGAATTCGATCCAGGCTGCCATCCTCTGAGCAGCGATAATCCTGGTTCTTTTCCGCTGTTACTTCCCGCGGTTCGGGAGGCATTAAGACCTTTGGTTTTTCTTCAGTTATCGTTTGCGCTGGCGGAGGCACCGGAGTTTTGATCTCGCGCACTTTCCGGCCCGACTGCGAAAAAGCTATTGAGGCGATCAGTACTACGACAAGGACAACTAACAACTTCATAGCGCGATTGTACCAACAAGACGAATTGAGTCGGAAGGAAGAGGGCCGGTAAGGCAATAAACTATGCTTACGAAATCTCGGACAGACAAAAGAGGCGAGCCGTTTTGGCGGCCCGCCTCTCAAGTTTAATAAATTTACGGCGCTACTCTTCTGGTCCGTTGCAGGACGGGCCATGCAGCGCGGGAATCTTAGCGCTGATCACCGGATACTTGGGAGCTTCATCGATGTTCATCTGGGTCCAGTCAGCGTAGTTCTCCGGCACGTTGTTATCAGCGAAGATCGCTTCCACCGGACACTCAGGCACGCAGGCGTCGCAATCAATGCAAGTGTCGGCGTTGATGTAGAGGCGGTCAGGCAGTTCATGAAATGCTTCGACCGGGCACACGGCGGCGCAGTCGGTATATTTGCAATCAACGCATAACTCAACAACTACATAGGTCATTGGGGAAGAAATCTCCTTTCGGTAATGCCAAATAGTTATTCAGTAAGCAGTGGAATGTCAACTGAAAAATCTACACAGAACGTGTAGTTGAGAGTTGCATTCAAAACGAAAATGAGGGTGTGTCTAACTTACTTCGGATTCTCGCTTCTCAATACTGCCCGGACCGTTAATAGTTTTATTAACGACTGCGTTGCCGCGATAGATCACATGCGATGGACCATTGACCGTGATGTCGAGCGTTTCCGAAGCATAAACCTCAACCGTCGAAACGCCTTTCGACTCGACGATTGCTTTGGTGCTGCGCAGGCGATTCGCATCGATCTTCCCGGCGCCACTGGCATCAATGTTCAGTTGTTCAGTTTCTCCTGAGGCGTGGATCGTCGGCGCACCGCTGGCATCGATGAGAAATTTCCTGGCTTTTAGCTTGCTGATGTCGATATTCCCGGCTCCCGAAGATGAAATGGCTTCGAGATCCGGTACCGAGATTTTCAAAGTAACTGGAGCTGAAACTGAGTAGCCTTGCGTGTTCTTTACGTGCAGCACGTTGTTGGAAACTTCGGTGCTCACCAGCGGCAGGACGTTCTCATCGCCCTCGATCTCCAGACTCAAACCCTGCTGACAAACCACTTCGATATCGAAAGCACCTTCGGTAGAGATCGAAGTGAAAGATTTAACTTCTCGCTTCTCTTTCAGTCGTCTCCCAGATCCGGCAACGCCGTTATGAATTCCGTGGCAGCCAGTCAGTAGTGCTAACAGAGCGAAAAGCAACAGAAGTTTTTTCACGGATACCTTCCTTCGCAAAAGAGAGTTTAGCTAACTGGACTGTTCGCGTCTGGAGTATTCCAGCGTGCGCGTAGTGTTTTCGGTAACGCTTTGTAGCGGTTCCGCCAGAGCACGCGGTGGCGCTGAACGAAAGTCGACGAGCGGAGTTGCCGGCGTTGGCACTTCGATAACTTTCGGGGCGGCTGACGTGAACCGTGACAGCTGTCTGATCAGAAGTATTTCAGTGATGAGTGTAATCAGGAAAACGAAGAACATAAAGAAGCCGACCAACTCCTCTTTCAGTTGAACTTCTTTGGTGAGCGCCATCGTGCCGCCTAACATAATTCCCAGTCCAATGACTCCGAGAAGCGTGATTGCCGCCAGAAAGGCCGCGATAGAAGCCGTCGAGTGCTTTGCCTCACGTTCTTTAAGGCTCATTCCGCAACGGTTACAAAAACTGAGACCGGGTGTTACCGGTGTGCCGCATGCCGAGCAATACATAGGTTTTCCTTCTTGTAATGAAACTGGAAGCGCGCGCCTTCTTGTAGAGTAACGGTTCGCGCGCGTGTCAGGTTCCCCGATTTTAGTTGATGTCTATCGAGGTGACTAAGACAAAATCAGAACCGGGGGCCGTAGCGATCGGCCAAATGCTCAACTTTTTATTAAGTGACCGGAATGTACTACGGATGTTTCTAAAGCTTCAGTCCCGGGCCGGTCGCTACAGCTCCCGGTTCTGATTTTGTCTTACCAACGTCGCGAAATTTTTATCATGACATGCAAACTTGCAACTGACCCTCTACTCCCAGCCGAACGTTCTGGACTAAACCGCCCCTGACTGCGTATTGTTAGCCATCCTTTGTGAGAGCATTTCTTTTTGTTTCGATGCCACTAATTACAGTCCTTCTGCGCCTGGCGCTAAGCGCGATTTTTGCCGCTGCGGGAGTTACAAAACTCAGAGATCAGCCAGGCACGCAAACCGCAGTCAAAAATTTTGGCGCCCCGGAATCAGTAGCGCCCCCCATTGCAATACTGCTACCAATTGCCGAGCTGCTGACCGCTGTCGGACTGCTGCTGGCCAATACCGCCGGCGCCGCCGCGCTTGCCGGATTGATACTGCTGACAGCTTTCATTGTTGCGATCAGCATCAACCTGGCACGTGGCAACACTCACGATTGTCATTGCTTTGGACAACTTTACTCTCGACCGCTTGGCTGGCCCACGCTCCTGCGAAATATTGTTTTTGCCGCCGGCGCCGCATTTGTGTTTTGGCAGTCGACGATTGCGGCCAGTCCAGGGATAGTCGCCACGCTCGCAGCACTGTCTTTCAATCAACTGCTGTGGGTGATTGGCGTCGTGCTCTTTGCCGCCGCTGTTCTCGTATACGCGCTGCGTAATCGCAAAGCTGCGAACTTCAAGACTCCGGCGCGCCCCCAGGGTCTGCCGCTGAACTCAGTGGCGCCGCCCTTCGAGTTGAATGCTTACCAGGGTGGCACCGTTTCGTTGGCGCAACTACTCAGTCATGGCAAACCAGTCTTGCTGATTTTCACAAACCCTACTTGCGGCCCGTGCGTGGCGCTGTTTGGCGAGATCAAAGAGTGGCAGCAAACGCACAGCGACCATCTAACGATCGGACTGATCAGTTTCGGCACGATCAAAGAAAATTTTGTGAACGTGGCCAGGAATCAGTTGGGCCAGCTGTTGTTGCAGAAAGAGCGCGAGGTGGCTGAACTGTATGGCGCGAACGTTACGCCGACGGCCGTGGTTGTCAGCACTGAAGGAAGAATTGCCAGTCCGCTGGCTGCCGGTGCCGATGAGATACGCGAACTCCTGACGACGGAGTTGAGAGCGGAGAGCTGAGATTGAGGTTGTCGGTGTAGGAGTCTGCCGTCATCGAATAAGAGTCATTCCAGCTGTTGCTCTGGCGATTTGTTAGATGACTAAAGCCGTCATAAGCGAACGTCTCCTTCCTTAGTGGTCCCCGCGATTCCAGCTAGTTGCGGATTTGCTCCAATGTCTAATTGGAAGATGCCTCTGCCATTGCCGCCCGCCTGGTTCACATTCTGGAAACCGGTTTCGCGCACCCCTATTGCTGCCAATATTTCTGGATACATGTGCGTGGCTTCTCCCACCTTGCGAAGTGTTTCCGCTTCAGCGTTGGCTCGGACGATCGCATTTATGTCCTGATTGGCAACCGTGAGAGCCGCCTGACATGCCGCGCTAATTTGTGGAGTCGGCGCAGGTGTCGGACTCTGCAAGCCAGGGTTCTGCGGCAGGAACGGAAAGGCAAAGTTCCAACCATCGTTATATACGGTAGTTTCAGGGGTACTCCATACGGGGTCCAAATCTGGTATTCGAGATTTCACTTCGGCGGTCTGTTTCCTTGCAAAGAACCCAGCGATCTCTAAAAAGCTGCCGTGAAATCTGGCATCAACCTCGAGCATGAATTGTTCCGCCGTGATGGCCATCCCATCACTGCGATAGGCCTTAGTCAACCCGCCGCGCACGTCCATGAACGAGCCGTACGATCCTAAGGAATCGCCACCTTCACTAGTTGGCGGCGGGCTGATTAAGGGCGCATGGATGCCAGCGTCGGCATTGGTTGCATCTAACTCGCTTCTGTCCCGAGTAGCGCCATTAAGATACGTGGTGCGGTAAGTAGCGTTGCTCGGATCGCGATACTCCCAGGCAACATCCTGGGTTCCATTGGCGTAGACTTGCTGGGTTGCCAGAACGCTGCCTCCAGCATAAACAAAGCTGCGCGTCTTGCTGCCACTCTCGTTCACTTCGGTCAACACCTGGCCGCCCAACACCGTCGAATGCAGGTAATAGACCGTGACGCTTGTCCAGGTTTGCGACGTCTCGTCATACGTCGACTCCACGGTTCGCACTTGCTGCCCATCTCCATCCAGGCCGCGCGTCGTCGTGCTTTGCGGTTGAGAGGTACCGGCGGTACGAATCTCGCCCGCCGCATCGTAGCTGTAGGTGAGGTCGGTACTTGCAAACAGATTTCCTTCGGCGTCGTAATTCCAGCCGTCGCGCCGGTTGCTGCTGTAAGAATCCGGCGTCATCGAATAAGAGTCATTCCAGCTGTTGCTCTGGCGATTTGTTAGATGACTGAAGCCGTCATAGGCGAATGTCTCCTTGTAAGGTCGATCATTCGTCGCCGCCTCGCCGCGCGCCTCTGCGCCGGAGAAGGCTTCTTTCAAACGTAGGCAAAGCTTGTGAGCTAATCGACGGGAGATTTTGATGAGGTATGAAGGATCGATTGTCTTGATGTTCTGCCCGTTGGGCCTCTGATACTCCTGCATCGATAAATGCTTGACCGCACACAGCGGTCAATGTCATTCCTCCGTATTCTTGAAGCCACAGCGCATTCTGTTGTCCTTCGTCGTTGGTGTGTAAGTGATGCTCATCACAACTTCACATCCATCTTGTAGCTTGGACTCGATTTGGACACCATCTTCTGCGCTAACATAGCGAATTAGGCCTTGGGGGTGAGCAAGTTCCGACCGACCGTATTCTTGCAGGTCTAGATGAAGGTCTCGAATAAGAAGATCTGCTTTCGGTGAAACCGTGATCGAAACCACCGTATTGATAGGGACGTCCCATTCTACGTTGGGAGCTCGGCTACAAGTGTCTGTTGAATACCGCACGATGATGTTCTCATTCTTCGTGTCGTAAACGTAGTCTGGCGGACTTGAGCTCTTTGAATCACCAAGGACTCGCTCAACATCGTGTCGCGTTGAACGCAGCGGCACTAGGCCACGCCAAACATTCAGTTTTCCCTGCCCAGAGAAACGAACGTCGCCAGGCGTTGAGACCAGGAAGGCTAGATCACGACTGTAGTTGGCTTCCATGTCTATTGCGGGGATCATCAAGAACAGTAACGCATAAGTAATAGACTCTAATCGCATTTGGGTTCGGTCCCTTCACTCGGCTAAACGAGCAGCGCATTTTAGCTTCTGAAGATGGTGGAAGTAGATACTGTGGCCATACTCAGGTGTCTCATCGGGAATTTTCTCGTACCTTCCGCTATAAATATTGACCTTCGGTTTTAATGCCGCATCCATTAGAGCCGCATATTCAGGTATGGCATGGGCTGCGTCAGCGAGGAGTTTATCGCCGTAGTATTCCTTACTCCCAGCCAAGTGGAACAATTCCCCTATAGTTCCATCGGCATCGAACGACGCCTGCCAACCCGTTGCATGGGACGTATAGATTCTCGCTCCCCTCTTACCCATGATTCTTCCAATCGGGTTTCCATAGCCTGCACTACCTTTAGGTGCCGTTCGTGTGTAGTCGCCCCCATTGCTGAGAAAAAGCCCAAATATTGTTGCGAGATTCCCTCCTCCTAGTGCCGGGTTCTTTTTTGAACTCACGGCGTCCAAAATTCTTTTTGAAAAATCGGCGCAGGGCTCTTTCCCAAGCGCCTCAATAACCAATTCCTTAATGAGATCTTTATTGAAAGGTGTCGGCCACGGCACATACACTTTGCCCTCGGCGCCGCCTACGGGCTGATCTCCCTTCACTAGAGGGTTGGTCGACGGTCCCAGTGGTTTAAAGGAGAAGCCATAAGGACCAAGGATAGGTTCTTCGTAACCACTTCGCCCTGGGCCGTCACGATTCGGTTTCCAGCTAGGCCCACATTGATTGTCAGGACACTGGGCGGCAGCGCCTGCCTCTGTCAAGCTGCTCACCATGCCACAATCGAGTTCAAAGCCATTCACGTAGCATATTTGCGCGCAGGGTGTGCCGGTACAGCCACCGCGCTGCGCCAACATAGGAATCTCTGTTTTCAGTTTGGGACTAACGGCAGGCTCTGCGTAAGCCGGGTCTTCAAACCCAACGTTGACGCCATCGGCGTTGAACTCAGCAATCGCCGTATAGGCCCCATTGTTATCACTCTCTCCCATGCTGCCAATCAACGGATCCTGGTGGTGCCATTTCACCGTACTGTCCACCGCCTCCGCGATCTTGCGTCCGCCCGCATAGACATTCCCTTTTGTTTTCTCTCCGCTGATGTTGAGTTCCGCTACGGCCAAGCCACCGAGCGGAGTGGAAGGAAGATAATAAACGTTCTTGGTAAACGGCGTTGTGTAGGGACTCGTGTAATGGCTGTAAATCATTCGTCCATCGCCATCGTAGCGAGCAGAACTATTGAACGGGGGGCCGATGCTTAGCACTAATCTACCAGCCGCATCGTACGCAAAGCTTGTCGAATCGTTATGCGTAAGGTTTCCCTCAGCGTCGTAGTTCCAACCTTGCCGCCGGTCGTTAACGAATGTACTGGTGGTCGTTTTGGTTTCGCTCCAGAGGCGGTTTGTCTCTTGCGCCACGTGCCCCATGGCGCTGTACTGATAGCTCTGCCGATAAATTCCAGTTGCTGTACCACTTTGCGTTCCATTGAGGAAATCGCGCGCCTCCGACCCGGAGTAGGCTTCCGTCACTCGACCAACGTGATCGTAGGCGTAGCCGCGATCGAGTTCCTGTTCGTTATCATCGCTAAACTTCAAACGACCATCGGAATAGTATTGATAAGAGTCGACCATGACACTTGTGCTGTTCCCACTGCGAACCGCAAAATCCTGGATTTTCAGTCGTGCATTGTAGTTGGCGCTGGCACTGAAACCATGACCGTAGGATTCAGACTTCAACGCACCCCAGGCGCGATACAGCATATTGGAAATAAACTGGGTAACCGAGCCGTATCCGCTGCCGGCAACGTTAGTCAGTCGACCGGTAGCATCAATGCCGTAGTTGACCACCGAACCAAAAGGATCAGTGACCTTGGTCAGTTGACCGGCAAGATTGTACTCATAGGACACCGTCCTCGTAACGCCAGTGATGCTGGCGTTGTTTGGGTCAGAGAACGTGCGCGCCTCCCAATCCATGCTCGATTGCGTATTGTAGTGGTAGATAACGCTGCCGAGTCCGTCCACCATAGAGGTTCGGTTGCCAACCGCATCATAATCAAACGTCACCGGCGACGTGGGCGTAACCCCGGCAGGCGCGCTGTACGTTACCGACTCGAGCAGATGGCGATTCTTGTAGGTGAAAGTTTGCGAGGCACCACGCGCATCTGTGACTTTCTTAGTCATGTCATCGTCGTCGTATTCATAACTGGTGGCCGTGTTCGCATCCTGTGCCGGGATGTGCTGACTTTGCAAGCGCCCATAGCCATCGTAGGT
The DNA here is from genome assembly GCA_035472495.1 of Pyrinomonadaceae bacterium. Classification (GTDB taxonomy): domain Bacteria; phylum Acidobacteriota; class Blastocatellia; order Pyrinomonadales; family Pyrinomonadaceae; genus PSRF01. The sequence continues at coordinate 120,814 of DATIPD010000023.1, forward strand.
CATGGTGGTGTCCTGATAGACGCCGCTCGTTGATGTTCCCTGATATTGCCGCACGAGCGCTATTTGATCACGCGCGTTGTAGGTATTCACTGTGGTCGAGTAAACGCTACCGCCCAGGCCAAAATCTTCTGGGCCATCCCAATTGAGTATTTCTGTTTTGACTGTCCTGCCAAGCGCGTCGCTGTAGATCTTCTGCTGGCGTTTCTTCTCAACTCCGTTTACCTCAGTTCTTCGTCCGTTAAGGTGACCACAGCCCCGCCCGCGCAACCACAGCCACCGTAGCTCGCTTTCTTAGTAGTCACGTGGGTCGGGTCACTGGTGATACTGGGATTGGTTGTCACCAGGGGACGGCCCTTCCAGTCATAAGTCTGAAGGGTTGAAATCCATCCGGTATCAGCACCGGTGGCGGCCCAGGCGTGAGTCATTTCGGTGGGATTCGTCGCTTGCACTGCACGTCCCATGGTGTCGTAAAGCGTGAATTGCCCGCTGTAGTGATCCGTCCCACCCGGGTCAGGAAAGTCGCCGGCCGCCGCCCGGACGCGGCCCGCACCATCGAGCATGGTGGCCGCATAGGCTTCATGCTGGAGGTCGTTGATGGTGGTGAACTTGTTAACGATGGTTTGACTGGTTGGATAAACAAAACGTGTATAAGCGCCATTCACCGTGTTCGTTGCCTGCTTAACTCTACCGACCGCATCGTAAACGGTAGTTTGCGCCGCACCTTTTGCATCCAGCTGTCGTGTCACCGCGCCCAGGTCGTAGCTGTATTTCGCGCTTGACGAAAACCCGTCGGGATCGCTAACGAGCGTCGGGTAAGCCAGGGTCAACTGCGGCGCGGTAAAGCTACCCACGCCGTCGTTTGAAAAGGAGTCGTCGTAGTGGATTTGAGTGGCGTGCTGCAAGGGATCGACGCTGCGGATGACAGAGCCGTAGATGTTGTAAAGGAGCGAAGAAGTGGTGGTCTTTGCTTCGTTCAGCTCCTGCGACGCGTCCCAACGCTTGACCCCGGAAAGCAGGCCGCGGCCAAGAGTGAAGCTGCTATTGTAAGTTGCGTCGTGATGAACAACCGGATCACTGGGCGCTTCGGGACCGTACGTGTAGCAGGAACCCGAACAGACAGCACCCACGTCATACTCCATCGTGGTCTTGGACATCAGGGTTTGGATGCTGTAGCCGTTGGCGTCAGGCGCGAAGAGATATTGTCCGGCCGCCAGACCGATAATCCGCCGGTTAAGGTAAGCCTCCGACAAATTGTAATCGGTGTGCGTGCGACGCAGGGTGCGCCAATCGTTCGATCCGTCGGGTCCCTGCTCGTACACCTCTGAAGGCAAGCCAAAGGAGCCATACTCGATCTTCGTGCGACGGCGGTTGCCTTCGACGTCAGAGATTGTGATGGCAGTCGGGCGGGGATTGAGTGGATAGGCGACGCTAATGTTGTCCTGGGTCCAATCGGTGATGGTTGTTTTTTTTGGGACGCTGGTATTGTCGGCGGAATAAATCTCGGTTTTTGTAACCAGCCCGCGTTGCCAGTCGGAGTAATCCGTAGTTGTATACTCACGGTAAACAGTTCCGTCAGCGGCGCTGACTTGATTTCACAAACCTTCAGGATCAGATTGAAAGCTGGTTGTAACTGGATTGTTGTTGTTCCAGTTCTCGGCTTTGTCTTGTCTTTGAGTGAAGCGCGGACAATCGGTTTGCGGCGTACTGTTGTTCAGCGGCAAATCGTATGACGTGTAATTGAGCTCGTGGCCGTCAGCGGCCGAATGTCGAATACGGTAGACCTGTCCCCAGGAGGTGTAGTCGAAGTTGTACTTCGAGCCATCAGCAAGCCCTACCTGCGATAGCACAGAAACGATATGGTTTGCGGGAAGGCCCAACGCCACCGGAGCGGGACCGGACGAAGCGGTAAAATTCGTCGCAATAGTCTTATCTTCATAGCCGAATGAGGCCCAGACATGCGTCTGCCCGTTCCGCAACTGGGTGATTGATTGCAGGCGATAGTTGGAGTCGTAATTGAAATTGAGTGTCCGTCCCAGGGTGTCGATAATCGAGGTCATCCGCCCCAGGTTCGCAACGCCGTTAATTGGGTCGTAGGTTATCGATAGGTAGTTGCCGTTACGATCCTTAACTTCGGTGCAGCGATATTCACTGTTGATAGACCAGTAAGCTAGTTGGCTACCGTCAGTAGTTCGCAGCAGTAAGCTCCCGTTGCCGCCATCAACCAACTGCAGGTAAGAAGAATCTGCCGCTTCATAAACGTTAGTCGCTCCCACTCGCCGCAACTCAACACGCCCTCCAGCAGGCATTAGCACCAGATAGGAGTTGCCACTGGTCTGTGTGTTAGTAAAGGGCCCTTGAATAGACGGGAAGCCCAGCCGAAAGCCAGCGCTCGGGAAGCCGCGATCCGCGTCGAAGGTAAAGGAGGTAGCTTGCAGTCTTCCGTTGGGCGGCACGGCGGGAACAACTTTGGTCCAAGCTGCGAGCGAGTTATAGCTGAGCCCTAAACTCAGATCGAGTCCCGCACGACCAACCAGATCAACCAGACCCAGTCCCCAGTTGTAGTTGCCGGAGAGCAGATCTTCGCCTGCCTGGCCGGTGCGGTGCTCGGGGGCGATACGAGAAGCAAAGAGGTTCGAAAACGGTCCGTATTGCGGCAGGCCAGGAGTTCCCGGTTGGTAGTTGCTAATGATAGTTACGGTTTGGCTGGGCGTGGCGCCGGCAAACCATTGGATAAACTCCTGCACCATGCGCCACTGAAACTGCGCCGCTGGCGGCTCGTCAGCGCCACTGTAGGGAGCGATAACCGTAAAATTGAAAGTGACATCGGCGCCCGGTGCTACGTCTGCGGGCAAGTGTACGCGCGACAATCCCCAGAGGCTATTGTCCAGCGGATTTTCCGCTCCCAAGCGATAAAGGTGTGCCGCGCTCCAGGTCGTGGTACCGGTGTTACGCATCGTCACCGACACGGGATAACTTTGCCCGGCTGTCATAGTCGCCGGCACCGTCTGAGCAATGAACAGTGCCGCGTTTCCCTGCGTCGTACCCGAGGGCGGGACCGAGGGTGGAGCGGCGTTGATCGAAGCAGTGGTGCTGGTTATGGCCGTAGCGCTATGGCCATCTGTGACAGTGAGTGAAATCTGGTAACTGCCAGGATCCGTGTAGCTATGCTCCGGCATTGCTCCAGTGAAAACGCCGCTGCCATCACCAAAGGTCCAGGCGTAGGTACTGATATCATCGCCCGGATCGACATCAAACGAGCCAAGGCCGCTCACGACGAGTGGTGTGCCAACCGTGCCGTAGTATGGACCACCGGCTTGCGCCGCTGGGGCATGGTTAAGAGTACCGGGACCGCAGGTCGGGCAGGGTGTACAGTCCGTGCAAGCTTGCGTCGACATGATCGCCGCTGGCGCAACTGGCTCAGCAAACGCAACCTGTCGCGCCGCATCCAGATCTGGCAGGCCGCTGCCCGGAACACTTAGTGGTCCACCACCCTGCCAAAGGGCCAAGAAAGCGCCAAGACTTTCGTCGACACAACCGATAATCGAATCCTGCTCGACAAAGACGAGCTGTTCAAACTTCGCGACTTGGCCGCAGCGTTAGTCGTGCCGAAGGGTGCGGCGATCGCAAGAATCAAGCAGTAACAAATTGCGAGCGATGTCAGTTTGGATTTCGACGAAGGGAGGCGATGGGTACGTTTCATCAAGGCTCCTTAGAGGGGTTGAGCCGGAGCAGCCAGAAACTAATAAGTCATTTCTGATTAGTTATCAGATATGAAGTAACTCGTTGGACGCGAGGCTTACGCGAGGTGGTGAGTCTTCCGCCAACGAGAGAACTGAGAGACATCGCGGAATCTAGGGCAGCCAATTCAGGCTGTCAAGCGATTTTGGTTTAGCTACTGAAAAGTTTGACGCAAGGAGTCTTGAAAGCTTTGATCTCTGACCTCCGTCGTTTGGTCTATACGCCATTCACGATTTACTATTCACTTATGATTGGCAGACCAAAACCAGACGAAGCCGCCTCCTACTATTCAATCTACATCGATCGTGTTACCAGTGACGACGTAGTTGGTTTTCTCACGCAGCAGCAAGATGAAGCCGTTGCCTTCCTAAAGGAAATTTCTGAGGAACAATCGCTTCATCGCTATGCCGCCGACAAATGGTCGATGCGCGAGCTGCTGGGTCACGTGAACGACTGTGAGCGCGTGTTTGCTTATCGCGCTTTGTGGTTTGCCCGCGCTTTTCCCGATCCGCTGCCCAGCTTCGATCAGGAGATTGCCGTCGCTGGTGCTGATTCCGACAAGGTGTCGTGGGCAAATCTCATTGACGAGTTTCAGTCAGTTCGGGCGTCTACCATCGCGCTCTTTCGCCAGCTGCCTGAAGAAGCGTGGTCGCGTACCGGAATAGCGAGCGATAATCCGGTGAGCGTTCGCGCGTTAGCCTATATCATGGCCGGCCACGTCTCACATCATCTGGCCATCCTTCGCGAACGATACGTCTAACGGTTTATGGTTGCGCCAGGAATTCGCGAATAATCCGACGTTCGTTCTCGTCTTTAATCCGCGTAAATAATTTGGTGCCGAGCGTTTTGATTGTTTCGCCGCGGTCGAACGGCATTTTGTCGTACATCTTTCCGCCGCTGAAATGACAGGGCTGACATTTTGCCTGCAGCACGGGTTTGATTTGAGTTGAAAAATCGACTTTCGCGGTGGGTTTCGTTTCAGTCGCTATGGTGCTTGAAGTGTCCCTGGTGAACGGCGAGCTGGTCGTGGCGTAAGTTTTCGTTTGGACTCCTTGTCGGTGAAACACAAGCAAACCAAGAGTCGCAGCCAGAGTCAGAACTAAAACTGTAGCCCGCATGTTCGGAATGCTACTCCCGATTCGATCTCGCAGCAATGTGAACAAACCTGGATAGGCAGTCTTGATTTGAATCTCTGTGCGTCCTCGGTGCTGTTCACCACAGAGCCACAGAGGACTCAGAGGTTGCACCGAGAAAAGCAAACCTGAGGCTAATACAACCGAGTTTGGTGGAAAGAGGAAATATGCCGCCGGAGTTCAGTTGGTAGTGCTCCTGGCTCTGCTTCCGCGCGAACTATGCATGGTCAAGCCGGTTCGCATGCGCTGTTGCCATTGGGTCCGTTGGTCGCCAGTTTCCTCGATCTCGGTCATGATCGCTGACAGCGACTCGCCACCCAGTTGCCGCATTTTCAAATACAGCAGCGCGGGCACAATCGAAATTAGCGGAACGATAAAGACGTTCAACATGCCCACAATCTGCTGGTAAACCTGACTGGTCATCGAGCGATCGCTCACATGAATTCCGGTGCTGGTTCTCTCAACCGTCGTGAATCTTCCCAGCAGAGCGCTGAAGACAATCGGAATAAAAAACTGTAATACGGTGACGATAATGACAGTTCGCCACGACCTCGAAGCCAACTCCCGCGCTCGCACTCGCGCCGCTTTTTTCTGCAAGCCTTCCATCAACACCACCGGCGCATAAAGAGCGTAGCGTATCGACATCACGATGCCGGGAATCACAAACAAGCACCAGCCAATGACGATGCGCAGAGTCACGCGGATTGCGGTGTTCAAAAATGGACGCCAGCGTCGCTTCAACACTGCGAAGGCGAGACGCAATTCGACTGGACGCATCGGCACAAGCGTCAGCTGAGTGACGATGATCGCAGTCGTTCCTGAAATCGCGGCGGCGGCCAGAAAATACGCTACGATCTGCAGCAGTCCGGAAATGACCAGTCCGATGACCAGTCCGATCCGTAGTGGGTTCAGGCCCCTGGGCGCCGCGTTTTCGGCTACCTGGAAGACGATGACCATCGCGGTAGTGATAAAAACGGGAATGTGCGCAATCAACGAGAGTTTGAAAAACTTCGGGAAATACTCGCTGTACAGGGAAAACGCGCGCCGGTAGAGCGAACCCACGCCTTCAGATTGCGCGCGCAGCGCACTGGAAAACGCCGCCGCTGTTTGCGGGCGCTCATCCGGACTCTTCGCTAACGCGTTCATCACAACTTGCGAGACTCGTGTGCCAACTTTCTTGTTTTTGGTTTGGAGTGGGGGCGGCGCTTCGTGGATATGCTCCTGCATCACATCGCCCGTTTTGCCGGCGAAAGGTGGTTCACCCGTGAGCATTTGATAGGCGATCACACCGATGCTGTAGATGTCTGAACGGGAGTCTGACGGTTTACCCGCGCACTGCTCAGGCGACATGTAGAGCGGCGTGCCCATGATCGCACCCACCCGCGTCAAACCCATTCCGCGGGTTGTGTTGGACTTTAGAGTTGTCTTTTGGCCCGGTGATTTATGAAGCGTGGCTTGATCAAACATCAGAGTGCGATCGCCATCGTCGGAACCAGCCGCAGGTTGCGGCATTATTGCTGTCGCCGCCGCGTCCGCAGGTTCCTCGTTAACCTGAAAGTGTTGCGTCAGTCCCTCATCGGTGACGGGCACTGCAGTTAAACCAGCAACGTTCATTTCGGTAGCGGGCGGACGCTCGTGAGGGTCGCCCTGGATCCGCGTGTCGAATTCAGCGCCGCGATCACCACCGTTAACCGGTTCAATAGTTGCTGCCGCCTGGTGAGCTGCGGTGAGACGTTCGCCTCTGATCGATGTCGCGCCGCCGTCGGTAATAGTGTTCGCGCTTTGAGCCGCAGTCGGAACGGCATCAACTTCAGCAAGCTTGGCTATGCCAAAGTCGAGCACTTTCACACGGTAGCCACCCAGTCGCGTTGGTTCCAGCCAAATGTTTTCCGGTTTCAGATCGCGGTGCACGATTCCCTCTTGATGGGCCGCGTTCACTGCCGAGCAAACCTGTTCAAGAATGTCGACTACCCACTCGAGCGGCAAACGCTTTTCCTCGATCAGGATGTCGCCAAGCGTGCACCCGTCGAGATACTCCATCACCAGATACGCAACGTTTTCTTTACCGGCGTGCGCAAAGCCGAAATCGGTGACATCAACAACGTTCGGATGGCGCAGTCGACCGGCGGCGCGTGCTTCGCGTTTGAAGCGCGCGACGAACTCCTGATTGCGCATGAATTGAGGCGTGATTAATTTGAGCGCGACGTAACGTTCGGTGCCGAGGTGCGTGGCGAGGTACACGGCGCCCATACCGCCACGCCCGAGCAACCGCTCAAGTCGGTATTTCTCATCCAGCGTCTGGCCGATGTAAGGGTCTGGGTCCATCATCGTCGAAATAGTAAACGAAAGATCGGCGACGGTCGACGGGCGACCCCCCTCGGTTCAGAGTTCAACCTGCAGGTGGCTGCAGGCAAGTGCCAGCTAAACCTTGAACTCCGAACTGCGATTTTGTTCGCTGAACGTTAGCCTAGTGGCAGAGTTGCACGGCACGAATGGCATCTATCGGAACAATCAACATCAGAATCTGGAGCAGCAGACTGTCTCTTATCCAGAAGATCAAGATGAATTCGAGCAGGAAGAAAACCACCAGTGAGCGGCGCCAGCCGAGACGACGCGCGATTAGAAAACCGATCAGGCAGCAGAGGATATCACCGAAGGAGTTAACGACTGTGTCGCCTGAATAACCCAACGCCGCAGTTTCGGTACGATAGCGATTGATTACGAAGTTGGTGTTCTCAAAGACTTCCCATGAGGCTTCGAGCAGAGCCACGAGCGCGAGTTGCCAGCCGCCGCGCAATCTCGAAAAAGCGAGGGCGATTAACCAGAAAAACAAAAAGCCGTGCAACAGATGAGTAAAACTGTATGGGTCGAGAATGTGTTGCGAGTTATCGGAACTACAAATCTGACCTGACCACAGGCGAACGGTGTTGCACGCGCAGATCCAGAGTCGACCTTCGAAATGCAGCACAACCGCGCAAATCACGAAGGTCGTGGCAATGGCCAGTATCGGCCAGTAACTTCGGTAATGACTCGCAGTATCAGGTGCAGTGATCAACGTTTTGTTCGCGAGTAGTTGAGGGTGTACGAAGGCGCTGCGATTGTTCCAGGCAGACGTGGATCACTGATGGGAGCTCCGGCAGCCAGTTGCAGCGGCAGCACCCCGGCCCACACATTCAGATCGTAGTCTTCTTCGTCATCAACCGGCGGGCCGGTGCGCACTTTCGCTGAAGCTTCTTCAAGTGGCAACGACAAAACCGTGGTTGCCTTGAGTTCAGACTCGGTCGGCTCGCGTACTTCGTTCCACCTTCCCGCAATGACGTGTTCAGAAAAAGCAAACAACGCGGCCACCTTTGCCGCGCGATCTTCAACCACCGTTGCGCGTCCAAACACAACTACCGAACGATAATTTATCGAATGATGAAAAGCGGAACGGGCTAGCACCAGGCCATCGACCAGCGTCACTGCGACGCAAACGTCTATGCCAGTGCTTAGAGTGCGCAACATACGGCTGAGCTGCGAACCGTGAATGAACAGCTGGTCGTCAACGCGGGCGTAACCTGTGGGAATTACAAAAGGCTGTCGGTCGGATGAGAAGCTGACGTGGCAAATGAATCCTTCGTCGAGAATTTGGTAGACAGGTTCGCGATCGTAAACCCCGCGTTTCGGTAAACGCTTTAAAGTGGTTCGTTCGGTTTGTGGAAAATTCATGGTGGGAATCGTAAATGGTAAACGATGAATGGTAAAGAACAGTGGTGATGGCCTGGCGCAAAGATGAACTGTGGGACTAAGGAAAGTGCGTGTAGAATAAATGCTTTGAACGAATCAACTCACAGATCATCAGCTAAGCTTCCTTCGATGCGACTGCTAACCGTAGCCGCGCCTATTGTTCTTGCATTGGTCATCTCCGGCTGCACCGGTCAGCAACAGCCTACGGACCGGGCCACGGCAGTTTCGGCGCCCAATTCTGCCGCTGAAATAGGCTGGGTTGATGCCGATGGAAAACCCTCGCAGCTGAACGACTATCGCGGAAAAGTGGTGGTGCTGGATTTTTACGCAACCTGGTGCCAGCCTTGTCGGAAAGTAATCCCGCGGCTAATCGCACTGCAGCAGAAGTATCAGTCGAAAGGTTTGCAGGTTGTAGGACTAAACGTCGGCGGTCCGGACGATCGCGTGAAAGTGAAAGACTTTGCCAGGGAACTACAGATTAAATACCTGCTGGGTTTTCCCACCAAAGCAGCGACCGATTTGCTTCTCAAGGGAGATCAAGAGATACCCCAGACGTTTATTTTCAAACCTGATGGACAGATGGTCGCGCGATACATCGGCAACAAAGCACCGATCAGTGATGACATCGAAAAGACAGTCGACGAGTTGATGAAAGCCGAGCAATAAAATGCCAGCCACTCTAAGGAGACTCCCCACTAGATGATCAGGCAAAAAATGATCGCTCAGGACATTGGCAAGGGCGGAAAGTTTCGCTGGCGCAATCATGAGATTTCCCGCATTGAAGGATTGAGCGACGCTGTCTTTGCATTTGCTATTACGCTGCTAGTGGTTTCCCTGGAAGTGCCCAAGACGTTCAACGAATTAGCGGAGACGATGCATGGGTTTGGCGCGTTTCTGGTTAGCTTCCTGCTGCTGTTTGCCGTCTGGCTCAATCAATACAAATTTTTCAGACGTTATGGATTGCAGGACACTACTACGGTGGTGATTAATGCGGCACTGTTGTTTGTAGTGCTCTTTTATGTTTACCCGCTGAAATTTTTGTTCACTTTTCTAATCGATAGATTCACCGGCGGACACGGAGAAACAAAGCTGCCGAATGGAAACGTCGTGCCCATGTTGGAAGGCGAGGGCCAGCTTGCGCAGCTGATGCTGATTTTCGATCTCGGCTACCTGGCGGTCTTTGGCGTCTTTGTATTGCTTTACTGGCACGCCTACCGAAAACGAGAGGAGCTTGGGCTAAACGAACTCGAACGCTTCGATACACGCGAAAGCATTTTGGAGTACACGCTGAACTGCGGCATTGCAGTGTTTTCACTGCTGGTGTTGGCTGTAGGCGGTGTGGCTCGTGCCTCGCTTGCAGGGATGGTTTATATGCTGACACCGGTTGTAATGACGATCAACGGTACGACAATGGGCCGACGCCGCAGGCGGCTTGAAGATCAGCTCGCAGCTGCCGTCACTCACGAACTTGAGTCGCCAGGCGCTGAGTAGCCGAGCATGATCACTCCGAATTTTTTGCCAACGCTGGTCTTTGTCCTGGTGATGATTTGCTGGTTTGCTTTCGCCGGCATCTTTATTCTGCGGAAGAAACCACCGAGCCCTCCGGATCAAAAGCGTGAGCCGGGTTCGTTAGTGGGTGTCGCGATACAGGGCATGTCTTTTGGATTAGTTTGGGGAATTCATCGCCCCGCGTTTACGCCGCTTGTCGCCGGGGACGAATGGGGGCCAGTGAGTGTCGCCGCGTCGGTGTTGGCGGTAATTGCGGCGGCAGGGTCAGTTTGGTTAATCATGGCGGCAGTAAAAACTCTCGGCAAGGAGTGGAGCCTGACGGCACGCTTAGTTGAAGGCCATCAGCTAGCCACGACTGGACCATACGCGCGCGTGCGACATCCGATCTACACCGGAATGCTGGGAATGTTGTTAGCGACCGGGTTAGCAATAAGTCGTTGGCAGGCCTTGTTAATCGCGCTGGTAGTTTTCTTTATTGGGACGAGCATTCGCGTGCGTAGTGAAGAAAAGTTACTGCGCGAAGCTTTTGGCGAGCAGTTTGAGCAATACGCGCAACGAGTTTGGGCAATCGTGCCGGGGTTATATTAAGGAAAATGAAAAAGGCAAAAATTCTTGCGACCTTAGGACCAGCTTCGCGTGAGCAGTCGGTCATTGAAGAACTGATTCGCGCCGGCGCGAACGGTGTGCGCATCAACATGTCGCACGGGACGCAGGAGGAAAAGACCCAGGACATAAAAAACGCGCGCGCGGCAGCGAAGACGCTGAACCGTCCGCTCGCAATACTTGTCGATCTATCCGGGCCAAAGATCCGTACGCGACAACTCAAAGACGGACAGCCGGTGATGCTTAAGGCCGGCGACCAGTTTGTGCTGACGACGCTGGATGTCGTTGGCGACGAAACACGGGTCGCGACCAACTATCCGGATCTGGCGCATGTGGTTCAACCCGGCACCAGGCTGTTGCTCGACGATGGCGCCATCGCGCTGACCGTGGAAAGCACCACCAAGACCGATGTAGTTTGCCGCGTAATCAATGGTGGCGTGCTGGGTGAGCGCAAGGGAATTAACTTGCCGGGAGTTCCCCTGCCCATCGATTCACTCACGCAAAAAGACATCGCCGATTTGAAGTGGGCGGTCGAACAAAACGTCGACTACATCGCGCTCTCGTTTGTTCGTCGAGCGGAAGATTGTTCGCGCGCGAAAGACCTGATTAGAGAAGCAGGCGGACGGGCGCCGCTGGTAGCCAAGATTGAGAAGGCGGAAGCAATCGATCACCTCGATGAAATTATCGCCGCCACTGATGCAGTGATGGTTGCGCGTGGGGACCTCGGCGTAGAGACGAGTGTTGAAGAAGTCCCGGTTTACCAAAAACGCATCATCGAGAAGGCGGTGGCGGCCGGGAAAATGGTTATCACCGCGACGCAAATGTTGCAGTCGATGGTAACGAGCCCACGGCCAACTCGTGCGGAAGCCTCTGACGTAGCTAACGCAGTTTGGGACGGCAGTGATTCATTGATGCTCTCAAATGAAACGGCGAGCGGTCTTTACCCGGTTGCCGCAGTGGAAACGATGTGTCGCATCATTGAGTCGGCGGAAGCGGGCAAAGGGCCGGACACGGATCAGATTCAAAAATGGGCCGGACGGCAGTCGGGACGCGTGAGCCGCGCACTTTGCGAGGCGGCAGCGTTCGCCGCCGAGGAGATGGGCACGAACGTCACGGTCGTACTAACAGAATCAGGTTTGATGGCTCGACGTCTTTCGGCTTTACGTCCCTCGCAGAGAATAATCGCGCTTACAAATTCGGCAGAAGTGCAAAATGAACTCGCCCTGATTTGGGCCGTTGATTCTTTAATCGTTCCTCAAGCGGAAACGACTGAAGACGCGCTGAAATTTGGCGAGGAGGCGTTGCTGGAGAGTGGCAACGTGCAGAAGGGTGAAATGATCGTGATCATGGCAGGACGACTGTCCGGACTGGGCCTTTCCAGCTCAGTAACCTTGTTTACTGTTGGGGGAACGTTAGGCCCGACAGGATCCTGACGGAGATTACTCGGCGCGCAGCACTTCCTGAATCGTGTCCTGCAACGAACCCTGTGGCGTAATCAAGCCGGGAGGTTGCTGCGGGTCACGCCAGTTGTCCAGAATTCCCACCTGATGCACGCATTGCAGCGTACAAGTCGGCGCACACCACTTTTCAGTTCGGTACTCACGATCGAAGTCGGCCATCGTGTAATCCTCGAGCGGAATGCCAGGATAGCCGCGCTGTTGTGAACACCAGTGGACCAAACCTTCTTCACAAATGTAGAGGTAACGCGCGCCTGCGCGACAACGCCACTGATATGGTTTGCCTTCAGCGATACTGTCCTGAAACCAATTCAGACGCGCGTGATCTTTGTTACCCAGTTTCTTGACCTGCTGGAAGATGTTTTTCTCTCTATCGGAAAGCGGTTTCAAAGTCCCGTCGCCATCGTGAATCACACCTACCGTCGAAGAGAAGCCCAACTCAACGGCGCGACGCGCCACAGTTAGCGCGTCTTCCGGATCCTTGATTCCTCCGCCGATCACGGAATTGATGTTGACGTGGAAGTCAGCGTACTCGGATAGATAACGCAACTTCTTTTCGAGTACGCGCAGGCTTTTCCGAGAGACTTCGTCGGGCTCAACGTTATCAATACTGATCTGAAGGTTATCGAGTCCGGCTTTGTTCAGGCGTTTGATGCGTTCGGGTGTGAAGTAATAGCCGTTGGAAATCAAACCGGCGATCATGCCGTGGACGCGAATGTGATGAATGATTTCATCCAGCTCCGGGTGCATCATTGGTTCGCCACCGGAAATGGTTACGATCGAAGTGCCCAGTGCGGCCAGCTTGTCCAGGCGTTGCTTTATTAACTCGATTGGAACCGGCGACGAGGTGTGGTCATACTCATTGCAGTAACCGCATGCGAGATTGCACCGCCGCATCGGAATCAAATGCGCGAGAACCGGGTGCCGGCTGGACGCCAGCGCCCGCCCGATAAAGGCAAATTGCCTAACCTTTTGCTGTATGAATTTGCTTTTGCGCATTCGAGAAGTAAATGAAATTGCCGAAACAACCGACGGTAAGCATTAGTCCCCTTTGGTGCCGGAAGAATAGGCGACTCGGGGTAACCAACGCAACCGCGGGAACAACACCTCAACCGCGGGGCAAATGAAAAGGGCCCTGTGATTTTATGATCTCAGGGCCCTGATCCTGTTGGCTGTTACCCTACTCGTTATCCCTTGATGATCTTCACGTTCGAGTCAAGCTTCAAACTGAACTCGCCATCAGAGATGTTGACGTTTCGTTCCATGCCGCTCAGACGCATCGTGGTGCTGTCGTCGTTCTTTTCAACGATCTTCGTCTGCACCGGCATGCCGGCGGAATCAATCCAAACCTCGGCGTACTTGTAGCCTGCGCTACCTTTTGGTACGAGCGTTACGTGAATCGTGCTGACACCGCCCCAGAGGGTTTCTTCGCGAACATCCTGGAGTGGCTGGAACTTCTGCTCGAGTTGCGCCTTCGACATGTACATCATGCTGAGAACGGTGCTGCCTGCGCCCTTATCGCCCTGAATATGATTCGAACTACCTTCGAAAACCTGACCCAGTCGAGGACGATACAGTTGGTATTTGCCATTCGAAACCGCCAAAATTTCATGCTGCGGTTTTTGCCACTCTACTCTGAACGATGCATTGCGCCCGCTCGCCGGCTTGTACAAAATGAATCCGTAATATTGATCTTTGTCTCGCAGCTGAGCGTTGTATTTTTCCATGCTCAGGCTCGACTTGAGCGACTTCAGCGACTGACGATTACGCTCCAGCCGGTTCATCACCGAACTTACCAATCCCGCACTTTGCCCGTTTGCAGCTTTGGGGGAGCTTATGAGCGCGCTCGTCAGCAATACCAAAACAATGCTCAGGGGAACAAATTTCTTCATAACTACTCCTAAATTAAGAAAGCCCAACACTAAACCGACCTAATATAAACATATCTGACGACCCGGTCGGTCGAAAAAACTCCGCAATTATAAGGAATGACTATCGGATGTCAACTTCGTAACCTCGAGGCTTACCGTCATTTCCAGGTACTGCTCTAACTCCCACCACCTCGACATTCGGCCGGTTGGTCATGGTCCGAACCAGTTGCTCAATCCGAGCCTTATCCTGTGCGTTGTCAACAAGTTCCGGCCCAATCAGCAAGGTCGAAACGGTTGTGTTTTGATGCTCTACTCGGTGCTGTTGTTGTTCGCCATTTTCGAACCACTTTTTGGGCGTCAAAAAGATGAAGATTAGTATTACGACGCAGAGCACATCCCACTGCCAGGTGTTTCTCTCGTAATTCCAAAAAAACAGCTTTTTGAGCAAACCTAACAACCTGACTTTTCAGCCTCATTTCTGGCAAGTGACGCGCCAGTACGGGTGGACAACTTGGAGCATTCTAGCTTTTGGCAGATACCCTGTAAATCAACACTTTAGCGATCTATAACTGGATGCTGGCGGCTGGTTCCACGATATGGCCGTCACGCATTTGCACGATGTGTCGGCACATTGCTGCGGCCTCAGGATTGTGAGTAATCATTACGATCGTTTGGTTGAACCGGTAGTTCAACTCCTGAAACATGTTCAGAACAAGGGCGGAGTTTTCCGAGTCAAGGTTCCCGGTAGGTTCATCGGCCAGAATAATGGCAGGTCGGGTTACGACTGCGCGAGCCAGGGCCACCCGTTGCTGTTCACCGCCTGATAGTTCCAACGGCTTATGGTGCAACTTGTCTTCGAGCCCCAGCAACTTCAAAACTTCGCGGCGCCGCTGCGGATCTTCTCCACCATTGCCATGGATCCTTTCGGCGAGCCGAAGATTTCCATCAGCTGTGAGAGTCGGGAAAAGATTGAAACGTTGAAATACAAAACCTATTTTGCGACGTCTGATGTCAGTGCGTCTGGCGTCCGATGCCGCCGTCAGATCTTCATCGTCAATCACTATTCTGCCGGTCGTGGGCGTCAGTAGACCGCCCAGCAAGTGAAGCATGGTTGACTTGCCGCATCCGGAAGGTCCCATGATGGCGACGAATTCGCCCTCATGAACCTCAAGCGAAACTCCCCGCAACGCGTGCACATCAACCTTGCCCACGCGGTATGTCTTAACGAGGTTCTCAGCCTTCAGAATCGTTCGCATTAGAAGTAAAAGTCCGACCAGTTAACCGGAATGGCGCGACGCGCGGAAACAGCAGGTTAGCCAGAACGCCAGATGTTAATACAGCGGATGCCCTAATAGCTACTACGTGGATGTCTTAAGGGGTAACTGAGGCTTTGTTCTTAGGCCGTGCATCGAGGTCGACCTCTGGCAGTCCCCATTTGTTCTCCAGCACAAAGGCTGCCGGTTGGAATTCTCGGTCAATGTCAGTACCAGCGGGGTTCTGATAAGCGATGCTCAGTTTGTAACGATCGTGCGGTCGCGTGATTTCAATTCGAGACGGAAGCACCAGCTCGCCGGCTTCGCCAAACGGCTTTTCATCCCAATAAGCAACGTCTGTAATAAGCAGGCCAGCTTCGTCAAATGTCTGTATACGTGCCAATCGGATTCCGTTTACTCGATCAAACCAAAACCTGCGTAAGATTCGAGCTGAGCCGGCAGTTGGTTGCGAAAACTCGTCGAGGAAGTAATAGCCTCTCACTACGCGCGTAGTCTTGCTCTGGGAGCGAGTGTCAGGTTCATCCTGAAAGAATTCGCTTCGCGCATAGGTGAGCCCGCTGGTGGCCGGGTCCGAAATCGGATCGATCATTAACGCCGCGGTGAGATGTTGCGGACGCAAGTTTGAAAGAGCGTTCACGGCGTCCTTTTCGCTCATCGGTTTCTTCACGTCCGTTGTCGCCGGCTTCGAATCCAAATCCAACTTGTCGTAGTTTGCGTTGTTCGTGCCTTTCACGAAGCGACGGTACTTCTCGTCTCCTTGCAGCACCGCCACGCGAAACGACTCGCCATTCGACGTCATCTGGGCGATGTCTTTGGCGATGAACGGGACCTGGATGATCAAATAGATCTGGCCCGGTTTCTGGACAGTGATTTGACCGTCAGCCTGCCGGTACTTTTCCGCGATACCGGCTGCGGCGAAGGAAGTGTCTTCGAAAACAATATCCACCTTGCCATGCACGGAGTGCACCTTCGCCAATCGGTTAACTTCGGCAATCAACTGGGCAGTGTCTTTATCAGACAGTGGACCAAGCAAGGGGCTAACCTGAATCTTCTTGTGCGTGCGACAGCCTGACAGAATGGCCCCCGACAGCAGGAGTAGAAACAGGGTTACTGTGACATGTGATTTCAGCCTGGAGGTAGTGTGAGTGGGCATGAAGGTCTCGAAAATAAGTGCGCTCAGACAAGAAGACAATGATGAATTAGGCGGTCAACCTAACAAAGACGTTTTTCGTTGTCAACGCTCATTACTGGCCCAAACAAGGTGCAGCATTCGATGTTCATTTGCTGCAGTTCGCTGGCCGACTAGCAACAGAGAGCTTCCGATCCAAAGCCGTTTTACCGGCGTGCTAGTCAAGTATGAGTTCCGACCTGCCAAACCTGTGCCGCAACTTATTGATCGCGTTTAGCACCTGCGGCCTGCTCACTAACTTACGTTCTAACTCCCGCTTACCCGGAAAATCAAGCAGCATAATTCCCAGCAGAATTGTCAGGAAGCCCTGCCCCGGTACGCCCGGAATTGACATAACAATCCCGAGCACAACCAGAACAAAGCCAAGCAAGTTCTTGCCAATGAAACCCAGGTAACGAATCGCGGGATGTCGATCCGACCACAACTCGCGCGGATGATCTTTGTGAAAATAATCTGCCGGAATTTTGACGACAATAAACGACACGATGCCGAGACTGAAGGCGAACGTCACCACGAAAATCACTGTGCCGATGAGTATGTTCTGCCAGCCTGGTAGTCCGATCCCGAGTTTTAACATTTTCGTTGTGATTTGTGTTCCTACTGAATTGCTCGCCGCGCATTCAGTATCGAGTGCAGGACTTCCTCGACCACTTCTTGCGCGATCGGCGGAAGTGCGAAATCGGCTGTGTGGGCCACGTCCCAAAATTCGTCAAGCCCTTTGGCGCCTGCGCGTTCGAGCGCGAGCGCTTCGACCAACAAATCAATCACATCCGCGGCTTTTACCACGCGAGCCTCCAGGCTGGCGCGCCGTTCGTAGTCCTCGTAGAGCGAGTGGTATTCCGACGCTCCAGATCCCAAACTCTTCACGATGTCTGTGAAGGCGCCGGTTTCTGCCTTTCGTCTCGCTTCTGCTCCAAAATACTCAGTAGCGGTCTTTGGCATGTCTCCGACCCGCGTTTCCGCCCAATCATGAATTAGCGCCATCCTGAGTACACGTTCAGAATTGATCTTCAGCCCGCGCGCGCGGATCGCATCTGCCAACAACATAGCGGTGACGCCGACCCCAAACGAATGTGCGGCTACTGACTCAGTGCCATTCGGTAAGCCGCGGAGTGTCCAACCGGTGCGGTCCAGCCGTTTCAACCGTTGCAGCTCGATTAGCGTTTCCAACATCGCCCCTACTTTAACGCGGCAAGTCGACCCCACAAAGGCAGCGCTGCCAGTAAAAAGAAAAACGGCGACGCGATTGCTCACGTCGCCGCCGTTTTCGTTGGAACTCTTGTTAGGGATTTCGCGAGGTGCCGGCACTGGTTGACTGGGTCAACACCAGATTGAAGTTGGTGCCTTTCTCGAGTCGTAGATTCCCGCCTTGAAGTGAAAGAACCGAACTTCCTTCAACGGTTGTGCTGCTGGACTGAGAGATTTGAATACCACCCAACGAGCGACCCACACCGTTAGTAGTGTTCCCTACCGTGTTCGTGGTTGAGTTTACTGTGGTGCCCACCGCTGAGGTTGTATTCCCAACGACATTGCCCACCGTCGAAGTGGTTGAGCCAACGGCGTTACCAACGCCTCCCAACAATCCCCCAGTACCTGCGCTGGACGATGGACCGGCAGAACTCGACGTGCGCGTCGAACTACCCGCGCTGGAATTTGCAAACATGTCGTCGTTTCCGACCTGCGCGTTGGTAGCGGCGGAAGTTATCGAAGTAATCGAGGCTGTGATCGGAGTCTGTAGCGTTCCTTGTTCCAGCCGATCAAACAGGATACCGATTCGTGAGTCACCGTTACTCTTGGTCTTCTGCGCCACCTCCGTGATGTGACCGACCAGCCGCGAGCCCTTGTTAACAACGGTCTGCCCGCCTGACTTTATTGCTTTGGTAGTCTTCAGAAGAACTTCATCGCCGACCTTGGCATGTCGAACATCGATCGAATTCTGAAGTTGCCCGGAGAGACTAGTGCCGGAATCGAGATTGATCGTTTTTCCCGCTCCGTTTGCCATAGCGGTTGTTTGACTACTTGTTTCACCAGACGCACGCGTGTCTGACTGTTGGGAGCTGATTGCGATGGAGCACACAAGGCAAAGGCCGAGGGCCAGGGTAATTCTTTTCATGTTTCACCTCTTAGTTTTGCGCCTGGGCTCGAGCGCGATTGATATTACTAGTAGCCGTGATGAGCGAATTTTAAGAGGCGTTGCCGTTAGCGCGGAAATACCTTCCTTGCAAATTCATTGCAAAAGGAAATCACAATTTGAGGTGAGCGCCTGGGGGGTTAAGCGGAGGGTTTTGAAAGAAGTCTGATTCTAAGACTTCAGCAGCCGGCGTGCTGACAATTGCAGCCGATCTCCATCACGTGCGACTTTTCGGCTTCCTCGCAATACTCGCCACAGTATTTGCTACCTGGTTCCGTCGGACAATCACAGGCAGGATGCGCGCATTTGTTTTCCGCGTTCTCTGACATAAGACTTCCCTGCTTTCCAATAAGGTATTGTGCATCGATCCTAAAACTCGAAACTCAAGGGGTCAAGAAATAATTCAGTTGCAAAGCTCAGGGAGCTTCGCGCACCACGATGGTGCGCTCGGCGTCGCCAACCTTGAGAACCATCGGCTTGTCCAATTGGATTGGATGCTCTTCGCCGTTAAGACTAATAACCAGGTTCATTCGACTTGAACTCGACTGCGTTTGCATCGCCAGCGGCGGAACTCGCGGTAACAAGTTGTTTGCGACAATCCGCCAGGAGGAAGGCGAACAGCGAATGCGAATTCCGGGTGTGTCAGTCTCGAATGCTTCATCTACGCTCAGTGAACCAGCCTTGAATAAACCCTCGCCACAGCGAACGCCCGCGCCATCGTAGAAGGTAACCAAACCATTGACGTAGGTATACGGCGTGCCGCTAATGTTTCTCACCACCAAACTGATATTTGTTACGGGCGAGTCTTCAGCTCCGTTCAAAGCAGTCGTTCTTAACGTGGCTTCCAAAGCGGGCGATCCGCTACCGTTCAGGGCAACCGCCTTTTCGCTAAGCGAAACACGCCTCTCAGCCGCTGAGTCTTGAGCAGCCACGCATACGCAACTAAGCAGTAACACTACGGCGATAAGAACAACTTTCATGAGTGTCTCCTTGGAGAAGCAGTGATTCAAAAGTGCTGGTTGCTCGATTCTAGTTCTGTAGCAGCTACACAATCAATCTTGAAGCGCTATGCTGACCGTAAACGGGGCAAAAACCGAGCGCCGTGCGGCATGATGTATCCGGATTTGTCCCCCGTTTGCGCCAGAGCCTCATTCAAAGAAAGTGCGGGTATCATTCTCATTTTTCTAACTTCGTCTTCCGGCAGGTGTGAAACCAGAAAAACCCGGTACTTTTCGCACTTCGTAAGCAACGACCATGCGGTTTGTCCGTTCACCTCGTAAGCACTTCTTAGCCGAGATGCCAGCGCGCGTGAATCTGTTTCCGAAAACCACTTGAGAAAGTCTGGCCTGCCAAGGCCGTCGCGACACTGGGCCAGTAGGATTATTGTGCCCCCGTCCGCGACCGCATGAGCAGCCATCTCGAGAGACTTGTGTGTCTGAATCAGGTTTATGTCGTAGGGTGAGCCGCCGCAACTGACCACGATGAGCTCTCGCTGTTGGTCAATCTCCATCGAGTGTGACGCGAGATACTCCAGACAACCTCTACGATGTGCGGTTCGCCAGTCGCCAGCGTAGATATCAACTGCTCGACCGTGTTCATCCACTACACTGTTGATGCTGAAGCCAGGCTTGATCAACGCCGCTACGCGTTCGCATTCCTCATGAACAGCGTTGCCTTCGAGTAGGCCAGTACCAACTCTCGAACGTCGGCCTCCGGTTTCAAAGTCGAGCGCCAACATGTGCGTGGCTTCGATTGTGCGCGCTGAAGCCAACCCCGGACAGATAGATTTGCGACCGCCAGTAAATCCGGCGAAGTAGTGAAACCCGATACCGCCGGTGATGATGACTTTTGAGAAATCAACCAGCGCTCGGTTGAGTTCGATTGGAGTGCCGCTTTCAGTTGTTCCCAAGGTGACCAGACGGGAAGCATCGTCGGCAACGTGGTTGATTGTCCTAACGCGTTGAGTGATGAAAGGCGTCAGTAGGTCGTCTTGCTCGTCCGGTGTTACCGCCCGATGTATTCCTGTGGCCAGGATGATTGTTATATCTGCCGGCGAGACTCCGCTCTGGATCAGTCGTCGAACCAGCAGGTTAACGATCTGCGCACTGGCCGTTGCGCGGGTGGCGTCTGAAGCGACGATCAAGACGGAGTCATCGGATGAGAAGATTTCTTCAAGCGACGGCGAATCAATTGGATTACTCAGCCGCTCGTTTATCTCAACATCGGATAACGGGACCGGCGATTGGCGGTCGCCTGTTAATAGTTGAAATCGATCCTCGTCGAATTGAAAAGGAATCGATTCACTGCCAAAACCCAAATTGATTTCAGTCATCGCTACGGTAAGAAGAATTGAAGGGCTATGCGCCGAAGTCGATCAACGCTCGCTCAATAACATGCAACGAAGCGAAATCGGTGTCGGCCGCGGTGCGGGCTTCCGCTAGCCACTTGCGGAGTTGACGCGCTTCCTCGAGTGATGAAATCCGACAGGCTCCGGTCAAGGCTAACGTGACCAGTGCATCGGGCGCGCCATGCGTTACCAGCGCCGCCTGAAGGGCCGCCTGTTCACGTAAATCGAGAGTTAGCAGAAGTTTGATTTCCATCAGCGGTTGAATATCGGGAGTGACGGTCCATCGCTCGAAGACTAGAATGCATTCAAGGCCTGGGTGACATCAGCGATTATGTCTTCGGCATCCTCAATGCCCATTGCAAAGCGCACGGTGGCGGCGGATACACCTGCGGCCTGCAGTTGTTCTTCAGTGAATCCCGCGTGAGACGAATACATCGGATAGCTTGCCAGAGTTTCTACTCCGCCAAGCGATGGCGCCGTCCGCACCAGTCGAAGCGAATTAAAAAGTTTTTCTACCTCTGGTTCACCGCCCACGACATCAATCGCTACCACGCCGCCAAAACTTTTCATCTGTCGCTTCGCTAATTCATGCCCGGCATCGTCTTCCAGTCCGGCGTAATAGACACGCGCGACCCTGGGGTTCTCGCGCAAAACGCGTGCGAAATGTAAAGCATTATCACTCGCCCGTTTCATGCGCACGTCGAGAGTCTTCATGCCGCGTGACAAAAGATAAGCGGCGGCGGGATCGAGAGTAGTACCGACCATGACAGAAACTTGCCGGACGCGATCGATGAAGTCTTTGCGACCCGCGACGGCACCCGCAGTCAAATCGGAGTGTCCCCCCAGATACTTTGTAGCGCTGTGCATCGCCGCGTCGATGCCATGCGCGATTGGCTGTTGAAGAACGGGCGAAGCGAAAGTGTTATCAATCACTGAGAACATGCCTGCCGTCCTGGCTACGTCAGCTGTGGCTTGCAAATCGACTATGCGATTGAGCGGATTCGCGGGCGACTCGAACCAAAAAACTTTCGAGCGTTCGCTAGCGATTTCTGACAAGTTCGGAATGTCGGTGATGGCTATAAAGCGCGCTCCGATTTGAAAGCGGTTGAGAAGTTTCGTGAGTACCTTGACTGTGCCTCCGTAAACAGAATCGCAGGCAATTACTTCGTCACCGGCATCACAAAGCGCAGCCAGGGTACAGAAGGTCGCGGCTGAACCTGAGGAGGTGACTACACAGGCTTCAGCGCCTTCAAGTTCGGCGATCTTGCGTTCTGCTTCTGCAACTGTGGGGTTTGCGTACCGCGAATAAAAGTAAGCATCAGGAAGCTCGCCGCGGGCGTAGCGGCGCATTTCGTCGAAGTTCTCGAACGCGAAAGTTGCCGAGTGGAACACTGGTGAAACTACAGAGCCGAATGGCTGTTCATCAGCTATTTCGCCACCGTGAACTGCGATAGTTGCAGATGCTAGTTTGGCTTTCTTTGTCGAACTCATGATGGAGGCTCCCAACGAGTTTCGGCTGCGGACGCTAAGCTTAACAAATTACCTTGCCGCTGGGACAGGTGATTGGTCATCACTGCAAAATTCAAAAGGGCCACCGAAGTGGCCCCAAGGAAGATCTTCACAGATACGCTGGCTGCGTTTGTTCGGCTAGAGCGCGGGCACTTCCAGAACGTAGTTGAAATCCCGATAGAACTCATTGAATTCTCGTACCCGGTGCTCGATAATCTTTGGAAGTTGCTCAAGCTCATTAGTGTTGATAATGGCATTCACGTTATTGAGAAATGCCGTATGCGAATCCATCGTGCGCAAAGTGGGCGACAGCAGAACAAAAAACAGTCGGCGCCGTTGTGCGGGTCTCAGTATGTTCACTTCACGCGAGACAAAAATTGGACCTTGTTCCGTTGGGTCAAACCTTGAATCCAGCAGGACCACGTCCATAAGATTTTCGCGCATTCGATCCACTGCCTGTCTGGTGTCCTGAGCAACAAAGACCTGATAACCGTTTTCTACCAGACTTTGTGCGAGGGAATTGCGGTATTCGTCAGGCACACAGACGAGAGCCTTTCGCGGATTCCAGGATGGTCGGACATATGGTTGATTGCGAGCGGCTGCGGACGGCTGCGTAACCAAGCCTTGCAGTAGTTCCGCGAGCTTGTCGGCGGAAGCGGTAGCCGCGGGTTCAGCAGGTTTTTGCTCAGGCTCAAATAGCGGTGCTGGATTTGGTTGCTCGAAGCGATACTCGTTCACTGTCGCCTCTGAACCCTGCGTGGAGTCCTTCTGGGCTGAACTGGGTGAACCAGCTTCTACACTGCTGTTGCATTTCGGACAGCGAATCACGAACGGACCCGAAGGCACCTTCGCTTCATCAACCTGCAAGCGCGTATCGCATTTCTGGCAAACAATAATCATGACATTGTTAGGTTAGAGTCTTAGGGTTGAGAAAGTAAAAAAACTTCTAATCGATCAGGCTAAGCATCGAGCCTGAATCTGAGGTGGCCAGGGGTACGCCATTTCCTTCTCTGTTCAGGTAATCATCTCCGCCTGTCACGCCTTTCAGTTCAAGCAGCAAGTTGTTCTGATTGGTCGCGAATGCGAGCCCGTCTTCAAGCGATACCAGGCCTTTCTCGATGAAGTCGCGAATTACTGTATCGAAGTCTTGCATTCCATCAAGCTTCCCGTCTCGCATCGCATCGAGCAATGACTTACCGTCAGCTTCTCCCGATTCGATATACTCTCGCGTGCGTGGGCTGCTACGAAGAATCTCGACGGCAGCGACTCGGCCGCGGCGATCCGCTCGGGGGATGAGCCGTTGAGAGATGATGTATCTAAAAGTTTGCGCTAAGCGCGTGCGGATGACCGGTTCTTCGAGTTTTGGATAAAGACCGATGATGCGATCCACTGTCTTTGATGCGTCAATCGTGTGCAGGGTCGAGAGCACCAAGTGGCCTGTCTCGGCGGCTTCGAGCGCGATCTCCGTAGTCTCATAGTCTCTCATTTCACCGATAAGAATTACTTTTGGCGCCTGACGTAATGCAGCGCGCAATGCAGAAGGAAAATCCTTGGTGTCGTGGCCGACTTCGCGCTGATTAATGGTCGAGTTTTTATGGGAGTGCAGGTACTCAATGGGATCTTCAATGGTTACCACGTGGTAGTGTTTTTTCTCATTGATGATGTCAATCACAGCAGCCTGCGTTGAACTCTTGCCTGCTCCAGTTGGTCCCGTCATGAGAACCAGGCCATTTCTTAGTTCGGCGATCTCGCTGAGTTGTTGCGGAAGGCCAAGTGTTTTCAGCGTGGGAATGTCCGTCGGGATCACGCGCATCACGATCGAATAAACACCACGTTGTTGAAAGATGTTCACGCGGAAGCGAGCCCGCGAGGGAAGCGAATAGCTCAGGTCGGTGGTTCCAGTACGGGCGAGCCGTTCAGCGGCGTCAGGATTTCCTTGCATTAGCGCCATGGCAATGATCTCAGTCTGATAGGGACTGAGTTTTTGCATCCCCAGCGGCTGGACGGGTGTGAGTTTGCCGTTTAGTTCTACCTGGGGAAGCTGGCCGACCGAAAAATTGAGATCGCTTATCTTGTCGGAGACCAGCAGCATGCGCTCAATAATCGGCGGAAGGTCGAAAAAGCTCATTACAGTGGAGCTCCTGGGGAAGGGTTGGTTGATCGAAACGAAGGGCAGGGCCTAACGGCAATTTCACCCAAATTGGGCTCAAGGATTCTCTCGCATAACATAGCCAAACACAAGTAAAAACTGTTTATTGACTATTGTTGGAGCCTGTTTTGAGGAGAAAATGCCGGCCATCTTCTGGCGGTTCTGCTGCTACCGTCCCAAAGGTCGCTAATTAGTGAGCAGGCGTTGGCACCTCTTTCGAGCACAGACGGGACGCTTTCGAAAGTGATTCCTCCAATGGCAACCAGTGGAATGTTACCGATGACTTCCTTCACAGAAGGGATTACATCGAGGCCTAGAGGCGGATTTGAGGAAGTTTTGGTCGCAGTTGAGAAGATCGGTCCGATAGCTATGTAGTCGACTGGCAGATAAGTTGCAAGTCCCGCTTGCCGTAGATTGTGAGTCGAAAAACCAATGATTGCGTGAGGGCCTAACAAACCACGAGCGGCTGCCGGCGGCAAATCGTCATGGCCAAGGTGAACGCCATCGGCCCCCAATGCCAGAGCAATGTCCAGGCGGTCATTAATAATCAGCCTGACACCTCGTGCTCGCGCGATCTCTAGTGCAACTTTCGCGTCAACGAAGAACTCCTTCGACGACTGAACTTTTTCACGGAGTTGAATTACGGTTGCCCCGCAATCGCAGAGGTACTCAACCTGTTCAGCGTGGGAAAGCCCTGAGATTCGTTTGTCGGTGATTGGATAAAGACACGACCCCGCGAGGGCATCGATGAAACTTGAGCTCATCTTGGTTGAGTCTCAACTTTCCTTCTTCTTGGGCCGCTCATTTGAGCGAAGTACTCGCTTGCGCAGACGAATACTTTGAGGTGTGACCTCAACGAGTTCATCATCGCCGATAAACTCAATCGCCTGCTCGAGTGACAATTCCTTTGGGGGCACCAGTCTCATCGCGTCGTCGGCTGACGAAGCCCGCATGTTGGTAAGCTTTTTTTCCTTTACAGCATTGACGTCCAAGTCAACGGCCCGGGCATTCTCCCCGATAATCATACCCTCATAAACTTTTATGCCGGGTCGAATAAAAAGGGTGCCACGCTCTTGTAGATTAAAGAGCGCATAGGTGGTTGACTCGCCTGTTCGATCTGCCACCAATGAGCCAGTTGCACGCCCGCGCATCAGGCCTTGCCAGTCTCCCCATCGAAGAAACAAAGTATTTAGTAGTCCTGTGCCCTTAGTCTCAGTCAGGAACTCGTTTCGAAAACCAATTAGGCCGCGCGAGGGGGTTTCAAATTCGAGTCGCACACGTCCGGTGCCGTGATTAACCATCTTCGTCATTTGTCCTTTTCGGCGCCCAACTGCTTCTGTCACCACACCGATGAACTCTTCGGGACAATCGACGACTACCTGTTCGATCGGTTCAAGCGTGCGACCTTCATGCTGCCGAGTAATGGCCTCAGGTTTTGAAACCTGAATCTCATATCCCTCACGACGCATCATTTCGATCAGTATCGATAACTGCAACTCGCCACGGCCCGAAACTTTGAACTGGTCCGGTGACTCTGTATCTTCGACGCGGATCGCAACGTTGCCGAGTATCTCCTTATCCAACCTTCCTTTGATTTGACGCGACGTTACGAACTTCCCATCCTTTCCGGCGAATGGAGAGTTATTTACGCCAAAAATCATCGAGATTGTTGGTTCGTCGACTGCGATGCTTGGTAGCGGCTGCGGATTGTCAGCTGAAGTAATCGTGTCGCCGATCTCAACGTTGTCGACACCTGCGAGTGCAACAATCTCACCGAACGCCGCCCGCTGGACTGGTTCGCGCTTAAGCCCCTCGAAAGCATAAAGCTGGGACACGCGAACCTTCTGTAATGTGCCGTCTGCCTTGGCAACAGCAACCTGATCGCCAATGGCGATCTCTCCTGAATAGACTCGACCGATGGCTAGCCTGCCGACGTATTCACTGTAGTCGAGATTCGCAACCAACAATTGCAAAGCATCACTCCGTTGCTGTTTAGGAGCGGGGATCGTTTCCACAATTTGGTCGAACAACGGGCGAAGATCTTTTGAATCATCTGCCAAGGCTCGCTTAGCTACACCCTCACGCGAGACCGAATAAAGAATCGGAAACTCGATCTGTTCGTCAGTGGCATCCAGGTCAAGAAACAACTCGTAAATTTCGTTCACCACTTCTTCAGCTCGGGCGTCCTGACGATCAATCTTATTGACCACAGCAATAGCTGGCAGTCGGGCTTCCAGCGCTTTACGCAAGACAAATCTTGTCTGCGGCAAACAACCTTCAGCGGCGTCAACTAAAAGCATCACGCCATCAACCATCTTCAGTACGCGCTCAACCTCTCCTCCGAAATCGGCGTGCCCTGGGGTGTCTACAATATTTATTTTTACATCGCGATAGTGGACTGATGTGTTCTTGGCCATGATCGTAATGCCACGCTCACGCTCAAGATCCATCGAGTCCATAACCCTTTCGCGCACCTGTTCGTTGTCCCGAAAAATTCCGGATTGACGCAACATGGCATCTACCAGGGTTGTCTTCCCATGATCGACGTGCGCAATGATTGCGATGTTTCGTATGTCTTTTCTTTCCTGGTTCATTAGTTCATTCACATAGATGGGATCAGCCTGGATACTTGCCTCAAGGCAAAACACATATCCTATCACTCAATTGGAAATAACTCCCACCGGTATTGGGGGCAGGTTCTAAACAGCCGCGCAATTCAACTGCGGCGCGAGCCGATTTCCATCATTTGCGTTTGTTACTGAGAGCGCCAGTTTGACGCAATGCTTCGTAGAGCGTAATTGCCACAGCGGTCGCCAGGTTGAGGCTGCGAACCTTGCGATTCAGCATCGGAATGGTAAGACACCTCTCCCAATTTGATTTGAGAACTTGTTCGGGTAGGCCTTTTGTTTCTCGACCAAACACGAGGCAGTCTTCAGTTTGGAACTCCCAATCGAGGTAGCTTACCTCCGCCTTCGTGGTCAGATAAACGAAACGGGTGGCAGGCAGTGAATCATACAGATTATCGAGATCAGGATGTTTATGGAGGAGCACTTCGGGCCAGTAGTCCAATCCCGCGCGCTTTACCGCTCGATCGTCAAGGCGGAAGCCTGTCACGCCGACTACGTGCAGAGGCACTTTGTTAGCGGCGCACAACCGGGCTATGTTGCCGGTGTTCGGAGGAATCTCAGGTTCAACTAGAGCGACGCGAATCATCAGGTGAAGCAGCGATCAAACACGACTCGCGAACCCGAATCCTGCGGAGAGTGATCTCGAAATACAAAAGGAACGACGAGTTTCGATTGAAGTGCTCGTCGTTCCTTTTGAAAGGCCACCCTGGCCTCAGGAGTTTGTGTGCGCCAGTTGAGGGTTGCTGTTGAAACGTCCAGGTCCGAACTATCTCTTCTTGGCTGCTTTCTTCTTGGCTGGCTTCTTTGCAGCTTTTTTCGGCGCGGCTTTCTTCTTTCCACCTTTTTTAGTTGCCATTCTTAGTTGCTCCTTCTTTTCAAATTTTGGTTTCGAGTCACTTTTGGTTTCGAGTCACAACCACAAGATATTGCGTTAACTTGGTTCTTGTGGGCTAGAGTAAACGGCGCACAACATCTTGCTATATAAACGCAAAAGCTGTCTATGTCAACAACTTATTGCTGTTGGCGGCAAATAATTTTTACCGCTTGTGGCACAACGCGGACAAGAAAAAGTGCGAAGCAAAAACTTAGTTCTGGACCATCCTTCTCATCACGTGGAAAGGACGCGAAACCGTTTTAGTAGATTGGGCGCTGGCAAGAACGCAACGAAGACCTTTGAGATGGATCAGACCTGCAGGAAATTGATTTTCGATTAGTTAGTGAAGTTATCTGAATAGCGGTGTGAATATCCAAGCATCGTGCTTGTCGATTCCGTAGTACGTCAGCACGGAATTTTTGCTATTGCTCGTCGCGACTCCGATGAATGGCCCGCTCGAATCATCGTCTCCGGCCGACGAGGATGGGGACGACTGTAAATCGTTGGTAATTATGATAGGCGGAGCCATATCTAGTTCTACTTGTTTAAGTTGCGGGTCATTGGTTGGCGGTCGAACGTTGTTAGCAAACAGCATTACGGAGCGCGTAAATTCCGTAATTTGTCCTGATCTCGGCTTCACTAAACGCCATTCGCCCGACTCAGAAAGGAGATCGTGAGCAGCGGACTGGCGAAGTATTTGAATCTTTTTTGTGCCTACCGAGACGCCCTCCAATAGTTGGTCCATCGATGTCGGAAGTGCGTTTGGACCATTGCGCCCCTGGGTTATCTGATAGTTGTAGTAAAGACGAATTGCGTTTGCGACTTCTTCGCCGCGAAAGATCGTTTCGATCTCTCGCTCGCGCAGGGACTGCTGCTTCATGCTGGGAGCCGCGGCCATAGCAAAAAGCGCAAGTATAGTCATCATCGCCAGAAGCGCCACAAGTGTGTAGCCGCTCTCAGATGTCCGCTTTCGCCGAATTTTAGTCGGCCGAAAGGTGCTCGAGGCGTTGAAGTCGCTTACCCACATGTTGTGGTGTGGTCCAACTCTAAGGTTCATCATCTTCGCTCTCAACTCTTGGCGTTGGTCGCTGCAGCGGGTTACTTCGGTCACCCTGGACTGTCATGATCAAGTTGTGCTTGATCTTCAAATTAGTATCAATGAGCACAACTTCTTTTTCTGAAATGCTCGTAATGCGAAAACGTCCACCAACCAGATCGCCAAGTTGCACGTTTAGCGTGTCCTTGTTGCTTTTATCGAGGAGTACTGCGGTCTCGTGGATATGTTTTTGTGTGCCGTATATTCCGATATACGTGTAATTAGGTTTTGGTGGGTCGGCCACGCTCAAGGACATGGTGTTTGAATAGAGTTTCCCATCGGCTGAGCGGAGCATTACCTGACGCGCACCAGGACTTGTAATGAGGGACGCCGGAACCGCGGCTGAGAGCTGCTGCGGACTAACATACCGAGTAGGCACCTCAGTATTTTCGACGACCACCCGCAGCGCGGGAGTGAATTTGTCGCCGTCGACTTCCAGAGTGAAATCCCCAGTCCTCGCATAGACGTTAGGCGGCGATATCCTTGTCAGCAAGATCGGTGGAACTGGAGTAGGTGTGGGAGTCGGCGGAGTCGGAGTTTGCACCACTTTAACCGGCGGCTCGTAATAAACGAAAATATTTCGTCTGGCTTCTTGAGCTCCAACCGGAGAGAAATTTGTCGGGATTACGCGCAGAGTACTCAGGTCATCGGGGCTTAGGTCGACGGCCGTTTGTGACGACGGCCTGACAGTTGTAGTTCTGGGCGACTGTGCTGTCGGCTGTGTGGCCGGACGAGGTGTTACCTTGCTTGAGCCGCCTCCGAATCCGACGAACGTCCACCAAACAAACAATAAGGCTATCAGTCCCAGCACAATTGCCAGGATGAGCTTGTTTCTGTCGGAGGGATTTTTAAGATTGATTGCCTGCATACAAACTTCTAGTGCGTAGCTGGACTGTCCGTACTGTCCTCGTGTCCCGCCCGTTGGAAGTACGTCGCCATTTCAAGCCTCAAGCTCACAAGTGAGCTACGTCCTCCATCGGTTGGACCGCCCTCGGATGAAACGGTGTTGTTTGTTTCGCTCGATCGCTCTAACTCGACGCTGTTAATGATGATGAACTGTTTGGTCGTTTCGATGTCGCGGATGAAACGTCGCAGAGTTTGATATTGCCCTTCGACTGTGACGCTAATCGCAATGCCCGGGTAGATGCTCTGCCATTTTGTATTAACCGTTTTTCCTCCAGCTGTGCTGTTTTTCAGCCCTGAAGACTCCAACGCGGCGTAGGTAGGACCGGAAGTATTTCGTACCCCACTCTTGCGAATCAACTCGTTCAGTACGTCGTAGAGCGCCATACGTCCACGGTCGGAAGCGAGTAACTGATTGCTTTCGAAATCGTCGAGGCTCGCGGTGATCTTTTGCACTGTTGCTTCGGTCGTTTCATCCTGGGTTAGAACTTTCTTGGAGTTCTGAAGCTCGAATAGCAGCCGTGAGCGCTCTGACTGCAAAGCCTCGAGGCGTGAGTTAGCCGGTATCAGAAAATAGATATAAGTAAACCCCGCCAGGACCATCATCAGTACGCCACAAGCGAGCGCGATGATCTCAGCGGGCCCAATCATTTGGTGCTCACGCGAGAAGCTAAGCTTTTGCAGCTTGCTTCGGAACGCAGCACGGCGAGTTGGGGGGGCTGGCGCACTCATAAGCCATCACCTCGAGCAGATTCTTTTGCGAGTGAAACTGGCGGCAGGGCAGGTGTTGATCTGGGGGTGCCGTTTCGCGGTTGATATCGAACTGCCAGATCGTACTCAGAACCAGTTTCACCACGTCCACGCTGAATGTTTTGCGACAGAAGTTCGGCGTGAAAACTTCCTCCGCGATCCATGTCAGCAATCATCTCCGTGACGGTAGCGGAATCTTTGGCTACGACGGTCAGTTCGAGTTCGGCGATTGTCTGGTCGCCGACTTTCTTTACACCCTTAACGGCGATCCTCTTCACCCGCACCTTGCCTGGCAATGCAGTTTCCAAATCGGCAAACAGAAGTGACCAGGAGAACTGCTTCCGATCGACCAGCACGTGCGTTGCCTCAAGAGTTTGCAGTTGTTCGGGGCTGAGCGATCTCTTAACGGCTTGGACTTTCTGGTTAAGCTCGCTATCTTGCCGCTTCAACTCATTGAGGTCGATCTGTACGAGAGCAGACTGACTATTCGCGCGTCGTGTTGCACGAACAATGAAGACCAGCGAGACCAGCGAAATGACAATGAGCACACTCGTCACTACCCACGGAAGTGAGCGATTGCTGAATGGCTTGCTGGCAAGATTGAGCTTAGTAGGCATACGACAAACCTGATGAACAGAAGCATACACGCCGGAACAAATCAGGCGCAACTAGGGTGAAAGCACCCCTAACTACAATTTATTTACACGCTTCGGTTCCGTCCCTGTTTCAATAACATCGACCAGCCAAACCGCAGAGATTTCGATTGTTTGTGAATTACTAGGAAGTTCGCCTGGGTGGCAGATCCGCTTCGGTTAGTGCAAGAGATGGACGGTAAGCACAAATGCGATTACGCCCAGTTCGCTTTGCTCGATAAAGGGCAGAGTCGGCGAGCTCAACGAGGTGAATCGGGTCAGTGGCGTCATCGGGATAGGCGGCGACGCCAATACTAATCGTAATGTGGTGGGTTATCTTACTGTCGGGATCGTCTCTCCGCTCAACGGGAAAGCTATGATTTTCAACAGCGACTCGGACGCGCTCCGCAGCTACCAGGCCTTGAGCATTGTTGGCGTCAAGCAGAAACGCGGCAAATTCTTCTCCGCCAAAACGCGAAGCCACATCGCCGGCCCGCAACGCTTCTCTTATAACTCGTCCGGTTCCTTCGAGCGTCTGGCTACCCACTAAATGTCCATAAGTGTCGTTGACTTCCTTGAAGTGGTCCAGATCCATCATCAATACGCAGAATGGTCGCGACTCCGCCTCGGCGCGGGCCGCCTCGCGACGTAACTCTGAAAAGAAGGATTTGCTGGTCAACAGTCCCGTGAGTTCATCATGCGCGATCAGTCGATGAATCTGCTGTTGAAACTCACGGTCGATCTCATCCAGTAAGTCGAAGCGAAAGAGATGATCGCCGATCACTATCTTATCGCCATCGTTAAGTGATGCGTCAGTGATGACTTCACCGTTCACAAGAGTGTGATTGGTGGAACCAAGGTCAGTGATGCGATAACTAGTTTGTCCCGTCTTACGATCTAGTGTGGTGGAGATGCGAGCGTGGAGTCGCGAGGCGCGTGAATCGTTCAGTCGGACGTCGGCTTCGATGGCCCGTCCGATGGTTACCTCGTTTCGCTCCAGTGGGATGGGGACGGCCATTAACTCACCGCGTAGAGAAACAAGGGCCGGGCGACGCTCGGGTTGGCGCGGTTTAGTCGGCTTATCCGGTTGCAGCTGCGTGGCGTCTTTTTCGTCTTCGTTGATGTTTTGGCTGGGCATCAATATGGGGCTCAAAAGCTCGCCGGGGCATGCCAGGTTACGCGGGAGTTAATCACGTCTAGTATCTTAGCTTGCGGACAATAACGGAGCAACGATTACCTTAGGGTCTCAGACGACCGTGTGCGAGCCCTCGCGCGTAGCGCCGACGGGATTACTCCTATAAAATTGGCTTCAGCAGCAGTTGCATGACAGTGAACAAGCGGGAGTGTTGGACTTTCGGAAAGGGGAATAGGTTGCAAGAACAGGTAAAGGTTAAGTGCCCGGGTTCCGACGGGGGTCTTTCCGTCGAACGAGTGGCGGTGGCGAATTTGCCGACTGAGTGGGGCGAGTTTCAAATAGCGGGATATCGCTCTTTGATTAGCGACGAGGAATTCGTTGCCTTATATAAAGGAGAAATGCGGCGTGAGGTGCCAACCCTGGTACGGATTCATTCGCAGTGTTTGACCGGTGACGTTTTTGGGTCGACAAAATGTGATTGTGGCCCGCAGTTGCACCAAACAATGCAGATGATCGAGCGGGAAGGGCGCGGTGCCATTGTTTACCAGCAACAGGAAGGACGAGGGATTGGAATCATCAACAAGATTCGGGCCTACGCACTTCAGGATCAAGGTGCCGATACTGTTGAGGCCAACGAGCAACTGGGACTGGCGGTTGACTTAAGAGAATACAAGCAATGTGCGGAAGTTCTTTTTGATCTGGGGCTCTGCCAGGTGAAAGTACTCTCTAATAATCCACTCAAGCTGCAAGCTCTCGAGGAAGCCGGGCTGCGAGTTGTGGAGCGAGTGTCGATCCAAGTAGAGCAACCGGAGCAGGCTGGCGCTTACCTCAAGACCAAGAAAGAGAAGTTAGGCCACTTGTTGGATTTGAGTGCTAGCTGACGTGCAGTCTAGTTAGAGAAGCAAAAAGAGGCCGCCAGCGTGATGCTTGACGGCCTCTCTGTTTTTGCAGAACAACTTAAGGCTTTTGACCTTCCAACTCCTTCTTAATTTTGTCGATCAAAGTTTTGGCTTGGTTAACGAAGGGACCTTTGGGATCGAGGCGCACATACTCTTCAAACTCATGCTGGGCATCTGCGTCTCTTCCGACGCTGACCAGCAAGTTACCCTTGATCCAGTGTGCTTGCGCCAAGTCTGCATTGTATTTTAAGGCTTCATTGACTTGCTCGTAGGCTTTGACGCGGAGCGGACGGTTTTGAGTTTCGTCTTTGATCTTGGCAGCCATGGCCACATAGGTCCGAGCCAGTGCCAGGTGTCCCATATAGGAGCGATCTTCGACTCCTAGTCCTTGGAGCAGGACCTTTTCTGCATCCTCATTTTTCTTTTGCCGCAGGTAGACCTCGCCTAAAGCAAACATCGCATTCGCTGCCTGGGGGTCAATCTCGATGGTCTTCTTCAGCGCGACTTCCGCTTTGTCATACTGCTGCAACTCAGCGTATGTGGTTCCGAGCATAAGGTGCGCCTGAAGATACTGCGGGTAAAGGGTAACTGCTTTTTCCAGGTGCAGCACACCTTCCTCAAAGCTCTCTTTCTTCCCCAGATTTACTGCAGCAGCACCTTTTTCAAATTCTTCGCGGGCCTTAGCCGGCACGTTGGCGTCAACGGTGCCTGCGGCACCGGTCCTGGCACTGCCATCTTCAACCAACCGGAAGTCCAGAAACTCTCCCGTGGTCAGCACGTCTACAGATTTGCTTTCTTCTCTGTAACCCGGTACTCGAACTACGCATTCGTAGTGTCCATGGGAGACGAAGAAACTGAACCTGCCGTTAGCGTCGGTAACCCTCTCGTTTGTTCCGCCGGTTCCGTTGCAGCGAACAGTCACATGCTCGACCGGCTTCGAATTAGCGGCATATCTCACGGTTCCCTGAATCTGTTGAGGTGCTCCGCCCGTGCCCGGGAGCTGCGCATTAGCTGACATAACGCCAGCAGCTAAGAAAACAAAACTAATCAATAAAAGCGAAAGTCGACGCATATGGATCTATTGGCTCCTTAACGAATTTATTTTCTATTGGTGCTTTAGTTTGTCGAGAGACAGTCGTGCCTGGGCTGCATACTCACCTTTTGGCGCCAGCCGTAAGTACTCCTCAAACTGCGCGCGCGCATCTTCTCTATTATTAGCCCGCAGCAGAATATTGGCTGCTAGCAAATGTGCATCCGGAAACTCAGGGCTAAGTTGGATAGCTAAACCTACTTGTTTCCCGGCTCTGCTAATGTCGCCCTTTGCATAATAAACTCTCGCCAACGCGAAATGTCCCTGCCACGACCGATCTTCAATGAGCAATCCACTTGAAAACACGTTCTCAGCTTCGGCGTATTTCTTCTGACGAAGGTAAACCTCACCTAAGGCAAGATAAGCATTAACTGTTTTTGGGTCGATTTCGAGCGCGCGTTTGAGGGCTAGTTCGGCTTGGTCCCACTGCTGCAAGTCCATATAAACCGCCCCAAGCTTCAACTGTGCTTCCAGAAATGATGGATAAAGGGCGATCGCCTTTTGCAGGTGGACTGTCGCTTCCACCATTTTGTCTTTTTTATCGTTAGCGAGCAGGGCATCAGCTTTCTCGTATTCCTTCCTCGCATCCGGCGGGATGCTGGCATCGAGCACGAACTTCGATGAAGCTGCCGGCGCTTTGTTGCCGACGGCATGGGGATCGGGGAACAACCCAAGCTGAAGATATTCCTGACCGGTAAAAACGAGGTTCACCTCTCGCTCAACTTCCTTATAACCCGGATGACGAATTGTTAAGTGATATTGCACTGGCGATAGTCCGCTGAAGACAAACTTGCCAAGCCGATCGGTTCTGGTTTCCACCACTCCACCACCCGAGAAACGTTCAACCCGCACCATCACTTCGTTGGCAGGCGACCCGTCTGCATAACGAACCAACCCGGTAATACGAATCGATTGCGTGGATGAGAACGCCGGCTGCGTAGACTGACCCAAAGCGGCAACAGACACGAGCGTCAGCAAAACCAGCGATAATAAAAGCTTGAGCCTAAACATCGGACCTTACCTCCGGAGAGCTAAAGCGAAACATCAGCAGGAGAAGGGAGGGCTTGATTTTCGCCGATTGGATGCAGAAAGACAACTAGCAAAAGGCAAAAAAATAGGGAGGAAACCGTGAAGGCTTCCTCCCTTTTAAGGCTTGATTCGTTACCGAACCAATTAGAACTCCAATCGCAGTCCGAGTCTCATATTGAAAGGAGCGCGGAATGACGAAACTTTGTTGAAGTCCGGATTCAACACGCCAGCTGAAGTCTCGAAGTTTTGGTCAACGAGACGAACTGGACGGCTGTTGAATACGTTGAAGAAGTCACCGATAAAGCTGAGTTTCATTCGCTCAGTAACCTGCCACGGATAATCCGCGTGCATGTCGAGTTGAGTGAAGAACGGTGAACGACCGAGTGAACCGCGGCCACCGATTGGTACTTCGCCCGCATTCAAGTACGCCGGGTGAGCGCCAAACTTGCTGAGCGGCACGCCCGATTCCATGTGCAGACCACCACCAAGATTCAGGCCGGCGATTGCGCCAAAGCCTTTGTCCTTGCTGAAGGTGTAGCTGCCATAGATGTTCGATACCAAATGTCGGTCGGTATTCAGTGGGCCAACTGCGAACTGATCGCCGAGGAGGCCGAATACACCACTGGTAAAGTCGAACAGCGAGCTGATCGCAGGATCAGTCTGGCCGTTGTCATTACGGAAGTGGCCTTCGTAGTTGCCACGCAGGTTCGAAATACGCCAGTTGCTGAGCAACTGCCAGTTGTCTGAAAAACGCTTGTTCAACTCAATTTCCCAACCCTTGTAAATGTGGATTGGATCAGGGAAGCCGTCTGCCTGACCGTCGCCACCGGGATCACCGGAGCCTGCGGCATAGCAGATTGCGCCAACCACCGTTCCCAACGTGGTGGAAATGGTGCCCGCGTCAAGAATGATCGGGTTGGTCGCAGCGTTGAAAGGCGCACCAGGATTGGCGCGGCAACCGGCCGGCTTGCTTGCATCAGCCGTTCCCGGCGTATACGTAAAGCCAACGAGGTTGTGTGCCGCGTCAAGTGACGCCTTGACGTTGCCGATGAAATAGGTCTGGCCAAAGAGCGAAATCGACTCTGGCGAAACCACGGCGGCGTCTTCCACAATTCGCTTCAAGCGACGATCCTGATAACGGACCGAGAACACGAAGTTATGTGGCAGTTGTTGTTCGAAACCGATTACATGCTCTTGCGCGAAGCCGAGCTTCGTGCCTGGCAGAATCGGGTTTGACGGGTCTTGAGCTGAGACTGCCG
Organism: Pyrinomonadaceae bacterium; assembly: GCA_035472495.1. Lineage (GTDB taxonomy): Bacteria > Acidobacteriota > Blastocatellia > Pyrinomonadales > Pyrinomonadaceae > PSRF01. The sequence continues at coordinate 157,744 of DATIPD010000023.1, forward strand.
CAGCGTTTGCGACGCCGCCAGTTGCACCGCTGAGGAAGTGTGCGTTATCAACGACTGGATTCACAGTGCCGAAAGAATTGATTACGGCAATGCGTTGACCGTTGCGGGGACCGCCGACCTGAGTAAAGAATTCAGGAGCGAAGCGACCGCCGGTGAAGTCCTTTTCAGCCGACAACGAACGTTCGGCTAAATCCAACGGGATGTATTCAAAGAAGCGACCGAAGTTATAGAAAATCTTCGTGTTGCCTTTGCCTTGCGGATCGACAGTGAAGCCGATGCGCGGGGCCCACTGGTCGGTAAAGCTATAACCAATTCGGGCACCCGAGCTACCTGGGTTGCCGACGATGCGCTCTTGTTCGCCACGGAGGCCAACGATAGCAGTCAGGTACTTGTTAAAGCGCCAGGTATCCTGAGCATAGTAAGCATGGTAGTTGTTGTAGGTGCTGAACACCGGCTCGCCAAACTCACCGCGAGTCTGTTGTAGCGAAACTGGTCTCCAGCCGGCACCAAAGCCGATGTCGGTGGTGTCGCCGGGGATAAGCATCAACGGGCAAAGCGTGCAGGAGGCTCCCTGCAGGCGCAACGCCCAGGCAGCGTTCAGTTTCTGACCAGCAGCAAGTGCAGCTGAGCCGGCACCGACCAAGCTGGCCAGTGAACCGCCGGTGGCATTTGCTGTCGGCACGGTGTAGTGCGGACCGCTACGATCGCGGCTACCGGAATACAGACCGCGTTGGAACTGATAACCGATCCCGAGTTGATGCGAACCCCACATATTCACACCCTTGGAAAGATCCCAGGTGGTGCGATAAGTGGTGCCCTTGGTCGGCTCGAAGAATCCGCGTCCAATCGCCGTAAAGCTCTGGCGTTGGGTAGCGAAAGTGGTTTGCGTGCGATCGACAATCTGATTGAAGTTGTCGAAGCCGGTTTCGTCGAAGTGGTTCTTGCCCTGGCTGAACGAACCGATCAGCGTGTAGGGAGAAGCGCCACCACCGAAGTTGCCGTTATAGCGCAAAGACAGGTTGCGAGTGCCAAAATCGAGGACGTCTTGTGCAGTCGTGTTGTCGATATTGGTCGTGAACCATGAAGACTTATTCGTTTTCGACGGGTCGCCGAAAAGCGAGAAGTTCAACGAATGGTTTTGATTGATGTTCCAGTCAACTTTGGCGGCGTAGTTGTAAGTACGCGTACGAGCGGCATGCTCGCCGAGTATTGTGAACAAGCCGGAGTTGCTGGCGCCGAGCAACAGGTTGCGATTGATGGTGGGATTGAACGAACCAAAGAAGAAGAGCTTGTCTTTGGCAATTGGGCCACCAATGTCAGCGCCGATGTCGTAATTCTCGGCATGGGTGAGCTTCCCAGCTTTGCCGATGCGGAAATCATCCGGCTGCTTGCGGGTAGCTTCAAATGCTTTCGGGCGGGCATAGCCATAGAAAGCGCCATGAAACTCGTTGCTGCCGGACTTGGTAATGATGTTGATGATACCGCCGGTTGACTGACCGTACTGTGGCTCAAAGCCACCGGTCTTCACCTGAACTTCTTTGATGAAGGAGGTGTTGATGCCGGTGCCGAGGGAACCGTAGGAACGGTTGAAGGTGCCGAGGCCACCAAATGCTGAGTCGGTGATGTTCACACCGTCTGCGATATAGAGGTTATCCAACGCCGAACCGCCAGCGATTGAGGGATTGGAACGACCGCCACCAAGACTGTCCGTGGTGCCGGGAGCGATATAGAACAAGCTGGTGACGCTGCGCGCAACCGGCACGTTCTGATAAAGCTGATCGTTCAAATTCTGATTGACTGCCGAGCTCTGCTGATCGATACCACCGGTGTCGGTAACGGTAACGACTTCGGAAATATTGCCGGCCTCTAATTTGGCCGTCAGTGTCGCTTCCTTACCTACGTAGACGGTAACGCCTTTAATCACCTGCTTCTTAAAGCCGGCCTGCTCCACCGTAACGGTGTAGACGCCAGGCAGCAGGTTGTCGACCTTAAAAAAGCCCTGGTCGTTGCTCTGCGTTGAGGTCGAGGCTTGTTCGCCTTCGACACTGACTTTGGCGTTTGGCAAAATGCCGCCGTTGGAGTCAGTGACCGAGCCCCCAATGCTACCTTTCGTCACAGTATCCTGCGCAAAGACTGCCGTACCGGCTAGTCCGATGCACAGGATCATAAACAACCTTAAAACATTCTTCATTGTTTGCTGTCCTTTCTTGATGCTGAGAGAGTGCCGCCGGGGAGTGTTTCCCTTTACTAATCTGTTCCTTGTTCTTTGCGGCACGTAAAATTCCGAAACTAACTGTCGTAAAAATCTCTTGGCTCTCAGTTTCGCAATTCTTATGCCCGCAACGGATAGCCCATGGATTACTATTAGATTCAATAGTTTAGCGAGCCAATCAGGGCCTCTCCGAGGGCCAAAAAATCCAAAATCTTGGGAACGATCCATATTTCACAACCGGGCAGAAGTCGTTCGCTTACAGGGTCCGATTTCAGCTATTTTTGAAGTTTCTTACCCGCTGTTATTGCCTTTCGATCCTTTTGCGGGTATTAAGAAAATCCCAAAAGAATGACCGAACGAATCTATCGGGATCCTGTTCACAACATCATTCGCCTTAGCACTAACAACAAAGAGGGCGAGCTGATGGTGCGTTTGATCGACACCGCTGAGTTTCAGAGGCTGCGTCGCATCAAACAACTTGGCCTGGGCCTCTACACTTACCAGGGCGCAGAACACTCTCGTTTCACCCACTCCCTCGGCGCATTTCACTTGATGACGCGAGTGCTGGATCGCCTCGCCGAAAGACATCAAATCAAGGAAGCCGATCGCACTGCGGCGCGGGCTGCTGCTCTGCTTCATGACGTGGGCCATGGTTCCTTTTCCCACGTGATGGAAAAAGTCCTCGGCCTTCATCATGAACAGTGGACTGTAGACGTGGTCCTCAGCCAAGCGACAGAAGTCGGACAACTGCTGGCGTCGTACTCATCCGACTTGCCGGGGAAAGTGGCAGCGATAGTCGAAGGAAAATTCCAGCCGGCTGCGCTTGCGCAACTCGTCTCCTCACAACTTGACGTTGATCGAATGGACTACTTGCTTCGTGATTCACTGATGACGGGAGCGAAGTATGGAATCTACGACCTTGAGTGGATCATCAATGCGCTGGCTATCGACGAGCAAAACGATCGGGTCTACGTAGCGGCGCGCGGCCTCTATGCCGTTGAGGCTTACCTGCAAGCTCGTTACTACATGTTTCGTCAGGTTTACTTTCATCGTACCTTGCGTTCCGCAGAAGCAGTGTTGCGCGCAATTTTGCGACGCGCGTTAATGCTGCTGGAAGCGGGCAGGGACGTCTGGCATGCGCCCGGCAGCGCATTTGAAAAAGTCTTGCGACGCGAAACGCTTTCGGTCACGGAGTATCTTGAGATTGACGACTCGGACGTTTTTTTTCACGTCAAGCAATGGCAGCGATCCGGAGACGCAATACTCGCCGATCTCAGTAAACGTTTCACGACGCGGAGAATCTTCAAGGCAATCGATCTCGACATGCCGGAAGCGGAACGTCCGGAATTTCTTGACGCGGCCCGAGGTTACATAATAGCGGCTGGTTACGATCCCGATTATTACTTCGTTGAAGATCGCGCGAGCGACGTGCCTTATTACAACTACTACACCATTGAGGGCGCGGAGCCGAAGAGTCGAATCTACGTGGAAGACGGTTACGCGCGCCCGAGTATCCGGGAGATCAGTGAAGTCAGCGATGTTGTTCGCGGTCTGCAGCGCGGCTTCGAATTGCATCGAGTTTGTTTTCCAGCGGAGGTTAAAGCTGAGGTCTACCGGCTATATCACGACCGCGCGCCGAAAGATTGGTCCGCCGCCGGCCAGTGAAGCGGCACCAGGGAGGAGAAATAATGGCGAGAGTGGCAGACGCGAACCTGCAGGAAGTTGACAGGTATATCTCGAGCATTCTTGAGGCTCAGAAAAAGAACTGGGGAGCGCCGTTACTTAACCACCTGATTTACGCGCGCCGGCCTTCGATTTTCAAAGGTGCGCGCGGCATGTGGACCGGGCTTGATGCCTCCGGATTGATTGACCCGGCATTAGGAGCCCTGATCAATCGCCGCGTTGCATTTCACAACGGCTGCGTCTTTTGACAGGACATAAATGCTGCCGTGAGCAGTCAACTCGGTGTCAGCGATGAAAAGATTGACGCCCTACACGATTACATGACGAGTCCGCTTTACAACGAAATTGAGCGGACGACGCTGGAATTTGCTGACGCAATGACCATCACGGGGCGTGACGTGACTGACGAATTGTTTACGCGACTCAAAGGTTTCTACAATGATGACGAGCTCGTGGAATTGACCGCGACGATCGCCTGGGAAAACGCGTCGAGCAAGTTCAATCGCGCCTTACGAGTTCCTTCTCAGAATCTTTGGCGACGAAAACAGCCGTCAACTTAGAAGCGTTCGGGTACTACAGTCTCTCCTCTTTTCTCCAAGGATGGGTTCGTTCGGCTTGCACACGCATCTACGCATGTTTTGTTTGAGAGGCGGCGTTTTTACTCTCGCCTTTGTGCTGTGCTTGGTCACGACTCCGCTAGCCCTCGCTGAAACTCATTGCCACCCGGGTCCTCAAGAAAAGCTCAACTCACAAGCCACTCGATCAGCAACTTTGGCGATCCTGGATCTAGGAGACTCAACCTTCGGGCGAACGACTGCTGACCGATTACAGTCTGGTATTAAAAGCGCCGCTGCCGTGCCCACGCTCGATCGGGATCAGGTAAGGACTGCCGCACGCGGCGTGGGCTATTCCGGCTCTTTCAACCTCTCAATCAAAGATGCGCGCGATTTGGGAGCAGCGCTCGGTAGCGACTTCTTAATATTAGGGGACGCCCAAACTATTCGTCGCTCACCTTCGACCGGCTCTATCTATTTCGATTCTTATGCGTCAGTTTTTCTGGTCAGTGCTCGCACCGGCCAGCTAGTGACATGGGAACGCCCAAACTTCCGAGCCGCGAATGCCGCTGATGCCGAGCGACTACTTCTCGCCGAATTATCAAAAACCGAATTCTTGAATCGACTGGCCGCGGCGATCCATCGCGCCGCAGAAGACGAGCAAGGCGCGCGCGAATTGAAGCCAATTGACGATCAGGTACCGCTAATTGAAGAGGCGCCCGACGACGACAAGATCGCCGCCGCTCAAGGGCTGCGTTTACCCCGGCCGTATCGGCGTTTCCTGCCGCCCTATCCGGAAACCGCGGCGCTGGCGGAGGCGGAAGCTACGGTTGATGTCCTTGTCGATATTGACGCCGACGGTGAGGTGTCACATGTGGAAGTAGCTCGCTGGGCCGGTTTTGGATTAGACCAGGCAACGGTCGATACGGTTCGTCGCTTACATTTTTTTCCGGCCATGAAGAATGGCGTGCCGATTCCGATCCGCGTACTGTTACGCTATAACTTTCGCAAGCCGCCTAAATGATCGAAAGAAACGGGTAAACGGGGAATGGGTAACCGCGTAAAAAGAAGAACGGCTGGGTTGGTTCGCATTATCCTCGCGACAGCTCTGCTGTTCTGGGTGAGTAGTTTTCCCTTTCACCTATTCCCCTATTCCCCCCGCGCCTTTGCCGTCACACACGATGCGGTAATTTCCACTGAGACGGTCGAAGGTCGGCTGGCGGTCTTTGACGACGCGTGGGAGCGAATCAATGAAAGGTATTACGACCGGCAATTCAACGGGCTGGATTGGGACACGCAAAGAACAACCTTCCGACCACTTGCTGAGAAAGCGACATCGGGCCGGGAACTCTATGCGGTGCTGCGCCGCATGATTAGCTCCTTGAAAGATCCGCACACGCGAGTGTTCGCGCCCGAAGAAAAATTTGATTGGTGGCGTCCGCGTTTTGTGACGATGGGTCTCACAATCAGCGAGGTTGGGGGACTGCCCACCGTCACCAGAGTTGAACGGGAATCGGCGCCGCAGAAGGCCGGCATTAGACCGGGAGATGTCATTGAAACGGTTGACCGTGAAGCTGCTTCAGCACTGTTGCAGCGACGTCTAACCGAGGTCGCCGACCCCGTCACCGCCGCAACCCGCTATCGCGTTTTTGCAAAGCTGTTGGATGGACCAGATGGAAGTTCAGTGGCGCTAACCTGGAAGGACAAGAGCGGCAAGCGCAAGTCACATTCGTTTGCCCGTTATTGGCAACAGCGTGAACTTGGTGTTCGCATTCGTCGTGAACGTGACTTTGCCGTGGTTGAGATTGAGGCCTTCACCAAACCAATTGCGCTGGCTTTCGCTCGCGATTTCAAAGAGAAATTTTCAGGCGTGCGGGGCGTGATCATCGACCTGCGCACAAACGGCGGTGGCGACGCCGAAGCAATGAGCGACATCGCGTCGATCTTCCTCGGAGTCAACACCGATCTCGGCCGGTTTACCGATCGAGCGGGAACGAGCTTCACTCTGTCTACTCGTTTCAAATCACTACTCGCGAAAAATCCCGTCGCGCCAACGGGAGTCCCACTGGTCGTGTTGACTAGCGAACGCACAGCCAGCGCCGCGGAAATTTTTGTGGAGGCGCTGCGCGATTCTAAACGCGCAACCATCATCGGGACAGAAACCTGCGGTTGTGTGTTGGCAGTTCGCACGCGTCACGTCTTACCCGACGGCGGTTTGCTCGATGTTAGTGAACTCGATTATGAAACAGCGCAAGGGCAGCGGATTGAAGGCCACGGTCTGAAACCAGATGAGAACGTCACAATCGAGCGCAAGGATCTTTATGCTGGTTGGGACCGCGCAATCGAGTTGGCTAAGGCTGCGTTAGTCCGAGTTCCCTTCGCCCAGTTTCAATAAATCGCAGAACTCCAATTTAGCCGTCTGCTATTATTCTCGGCAGCTTAAAGAAACTCGCAAAGAAATCATGCTTTACTTGTCGCAAGTATTGGGTCGCCCCATCCGCGATCTTGAGGGCGAGCGTGTGGCGACTGTCAAAGACGTCATCGTTCGTCTTGGCGCCGACGATCATCCGCCGGTGACGGGCATCGTTGCGCGCTTCGGCCGGCGCGAATTTTTTCTCTCGCGTTGGCGCGTGACTGACCTTAACGAACACGGCGTACGGCTCAACTCCGACAAGCTGAACTTGCGTCCCTTCGTCCGTCGCGATGGTGAAGTACTCCTCGCCCGCGACGTGCTCGACAAACAACTGATCGATGTTGACGGCAAGCGCGTAGTTCGCGTGAACGACGTGCAGCTCATCGAAGCTGCCGGAGATTGGCGGGTAACGGGCGCCGACGTCAGTTTCCAGGGTCTTTATCGACGACTCGCGCCGCATGGTTTTTTGGGTACGCGTAAACCTGTCGAAGTGCTTGACTGGGCCGACGTCGGATTTCTCGCCACCGATGCGGCGACAGTCCAACTCAAATCTTCCAGCGATAAACTCGCCCGACTTCATCCGGTTGAAATTGCGCGACTCGCTGAAGTGCTTTCCTATCACCACGGCTTTGAAGTAGTCGAGTCGCTTGACGACGAAACTGCCGCGGAGACGCTTGAAGAAATGCCGGCTGAGAGCCAGGCGCGCATCCTCGGCGACATGAATGAGGAGCGCGCCGCCGACATTCTGGAGTGGATGTCGCCGAACGAAGCCGCCGACGTGTTGGGAGATTTGCCGGAAGGAAAAGCGGAGGAGCTGCTCGGCTTAATGGACGACGAGGAACAAGCCGAAGTTGCCGAGTTGCTGCCGTATGAAGACGACACCGCTGGTGGGTTGATGACGACTGAGTTTGTAACTCTGCCACGTCAACTTACAGTTGGTGAGGCGTTAGCTCGACTTCGCGAAATGGCAGAAACGCCAAACATGATCTACTACCTTTACGTCGTCGAAGGTGAAGGATCGTGGAAACTTGTCGGCGTGATTGCGTTGCGCAGTTTGATTCTGGCAGAGCCTGCGATGCCGCTCGCGGAAGTGATGCGCACAGAATTTCAAACAGCACACCCTGACGAACCGGCTGACGAAGTGGCGCAAAGAATCGCGGAATACAATCTTTTGGCCTTGCCCGTGATGGATGAAACGGGCGATATTCTCGGCATCATTACAGTCGACGACGCTATGGAAATCCTGTTGCCGAAAGACTGGCGACAACGATTACCCCGACTCTTCGGATAGATGCGCTCGCGTAAGACATTTGCTGAAATTCTGATCTTGAGACTCGAACCAACACAGCTCGAGAACGACGGAGACCCTCCAAGTGGCAGTATCGCGGTCAGCTGTAAGAGCCACCGGACGACGCCTGTTTCGGCGTGGTGGTCGCCGTGTGCGAGAGACCGTCACGCGTCGCCGCCGGCTGCTGGGTTACCTGGCGATCCTCGGGCCGGGAATGATCGCTGCCAGCGCCGGCAATGATGCCGGCGGCATAGCAACGTTCGCCGCGGTCGGCGCCGAACAGGGTTACCGCCTTCTCTGGGTCCTCATTCCAATTACCATCAGCCTTGGTCTCGTCCAGGAAATGTGCGCGCGCATGGGCGCAGTTACCGGCAAAGGACTTGCCGATCTGATCCGCGAACGTTTTGGCGTGCGCTGGACGGCGTTCGTCATGTTGGCGCTGCTGGTGGCTAACGCAGGAATCACGGTGTCGGAGTTTGTGGGCATCGCCGCGGCGACCGAGTTGTTTGGATTGCCAAGGTTCGTTTCGGTCCCGGTCACTGCCGGACTGATCTGGTGGCTGGTTGTTAAGAGTTCATACCAAAGAGTCGAACGAGTTTTCCTGCTGATGTCGCTCGTCTTTTTGGGCTACATCGTGTCTGCGTTTCTCGCGAAACCGGATTGGAGCGCGGTGGCGATGGGCGTCGTCAAGCCGAGTTTTGCGCTCGACTATGCCTACTTGTTCACGTTCGTCGCCGTGGTTGGCACCACGATCTCGCCTTACATGCAGGTCTATGTGCAATCTTCCGTGGTTGAGAAAGGCGTTACTCCGGAAGACTATCGCCGCACAAAAATCGACGTCTGGGTAGGAACGGTGCTCGCAATTCTGGTCGTCTTCTTCATCGTAGTTTCAACTGCCGCGACGCTTAACAAGCACGGCTTGCACATCGGAAGCGCAGCGGACGCAGCTCGCGCGCTGGAGCCTTTCGCTGGACCATATGCGCAAAAACTCTTCGCGATCGGTTTGTTTGGCGCCTCAATGTTGGCGGCGGGCGTGCTGCCCCTGGCAACCGCTTACTCGATTAGCGAAGCACTCGGTTTCGAAAAAGGAGTGTCGCGGAGCTTTCGCGAGGCGCCGATCTTTATCGGAGTTTTTACATTTCTGATCGCCGTAGGCGCGGCCATTGCCGTGATTCCCGGGTTGCCGCTGATCCGCGTTTTGCTGGTGACGCAAGTAATCAATGGCTTGCTGTTGCCCATCATTCTGTTCGCAATACTCAAGCTGGTGAATGATCGGGACTTGATGGGCGCATACGTCAACGGTCGAATTTACAATGCCGGTGCCTGGCTCACGGCGACGATTGTGACGCTGCTCTCGCTGTTGTTTATTCTCGTAACTATCTTTCCGCATTTGTTTGGATAGGCCCCGGTTTACGCGATCTTTTCTCGCCAAGTCGGAAGGATCGATGATATTAAATAGTCGCTTTCTGCAAGCCAAACTCTCCGGCAAGACGACAACTTCGGCATGAGTCGCCCGCAAAGAAAAAACAAACCAGTCCTATTCGCGATCGCAACAGCGCTGGTGCTGTTGATGATCTATCTGGTTTTCAAATTCGACAGCGGCCTGCGCGAGTTATTGAACACCCAGATGGGTTTGGCTTCGAAAGCTAACACCATCGTCGGGGTGCTGCGCCTAATTCTGTTTGCAATCCTGGCCTACCTGATTGTGCGTGCGCTCAACGCGCTGTTCTTTGGACTCTTTCGTTTCCGCCGCGGCTTTGAAGCGCCCACGCTGGTGCGCAATGTGTTTTCCATCGTCGCCTTCACCGCGCTTTTCTTTCTTGTCTTCACGCTTATTTTCCCTGACGCGAATCTTGGCGCCGTCTTCACGACCTCCGCCATCTTCGGCGTGATTCTCGGTCTGGCGCTGCAGGACACCCTGGGCAACTTCTTCGCCGGCATCTCGCTGCAGGCTGACAGGCCGTTTCAGGTGGGAGATGTAATCGTCGTCGGTGGACAGAAGCACACCGGCGTCGTTGAAGAAATCACCTGGCGCGCAGTCAAAATTAGGACTTTCCAGAACCACGTTGTTTTGATCAGTAACAGCACTGCAGCGAGGGAGCCGATTGAAGTTTGCCCACGCGACAATCTGAATGCTCGTTTGGTGTTCTTTAACACGCTCTATTCCGATTCGCCGGCGAAGACGATCCATGTGGTTAGGGAAGCCGTGCGTGAAGCGGACAACGTCTCGCAGAAGATCACACCTATAGTTCGCATTCGTGACCTGGGTGACAGCAGCGTCGACTACGAAGTGAAATACTGGCTGGTCGACTACGCTAAGTACAACGACACCGATGCGCTGGTGCGACAGCGAATCTGGTATGCGTTCCGCCGCGCTGGTCTTAACTTCGCCTTCCCAACTCGAACCTTGTTAGTGGAGCGGAAGCCGAAGTCAGGGGCACAGGGCGATGGTGGAGCAATTGCAGAACGGCTCGCGGCCGTCGACATCTTTGCACCGCTTTCTGCTGAAGAGACAACGATGCTGGCGCAAGCAGCCACGAGTCACATTTTCGCGCCCGGCGAAATGGTAATCCGTGCTGGCGATCCCGGTTCGTCAATGTTTGTGGTTCACAATGGACGCGTTAGTGTTCAACTTACCGAGAATGGCCGAGCTCGAACTGTAGCCACTCTCAGCGAAGGAGCTTTTTTCGGTGAGATGGCGTTGTTTACCGGAGAGCCAAGGACCGCGAATATCGTCGCCGTCGAAGAGACTGAAGTTCTCGAAATTGGGCACGCCGCCATGAAACAGGTATTCGACACGAACCCAGATTTGGTCGAATCTTTGAGCCACATCATCGCCGAACGACGCCAGGCGTTAGCTGCGAGCGAGGACCTCGGGGACACTGAAGAGGATCGTTCCGCCGGGCTCTTAACGTCGATAAAGCGTTTCTTTGGCCTTTCCTAAAACTTCCCGATCCCACGCAATCCAGCAAAATTACCCGAAATCCCCAACATTTCCGCGCTGTTTCCACAATTTGACATCGTAACACTCAAATATTATTATCCCAACACGCTCATCGACGAGAGTTCGGCTCAAACAAGGTGTCCTTATCGATGGGTTCAAGAAATTAGGAGGAGTAGTAAGATGACGATTGTTCGTTATGACCCTTTTCGTGACCTGCGGTCATTGCAGGAGGAAGTTAATCGGCTTTTTTCGACGAACCTCAGCCGGGGCTTCGGAGAAGAAGGCATTGGTCGCGGCGCCTGGAATCCTAGTGTCGATATTTACGAGAACAAGGACCAGATCGTTCTCGAAGCTGAGCTTCCGGGAATGAGGCGGGAAGATTTTGAGCTCTCGGTGGAGAACAACGTGATTACATTGCGTGGTGAGCGTCAATTCGAGAAGAAAGACGACACTGATAACTACCACCGGGTCGAACGTTCCTATGGTTCGTTCACGCGATCTTTCACGTTGCCGCAAACAGTTTCCGCGGAGGGAGCGACAGCGGAATATCGTAATGGTGTTCTGCGCGTGACGCTGCCAAAGCGAGAGGAAACAAAAGCTCGTCGCATCGAGATCAAAGGAGAGTCAAGTGGCGCTTCTGCGAAGACCATCGAGGCGAATGCTGAGAACGTGACAACTGACAAGACGAAAGCCGCAAGCGGCCAGTAACAACCTAACTACGGTTAGTAAATCGGGCGGGGTTTCAGTTAAGAGCTGAAATCCCGCTCAAGCAACAATAAGACCCAGATCAGAATATGCGATTAGACAAGTTTACTTTGCGAGCTCAGGAAGCGATTCAATCAGCGATCGAACTCGCAGAGCGAAGTCAAAACCAGCAAGTTGAACCGGAACACCTGCTCGCAGCGATGCTTGAGCAGCCGGAAGGAATCGTCCGCCCGATTCTCGGGAAACTTGGCGTCAACGTTCAGGTAGTGCAGAACGATGTTCAGTCTGCGATTGCGCGCATTCCGCGCGTGGAGGGTGGACAGCAGTATTTCAGTTCGCGTTTGAGTCAGGTTTTTACCGCGACGCAAAAGCAAGCTGACAAGATGCAGGATGAGTTCAATTCAACCGAGCACCTGTTACTGGCAATCGTTGACGAAAAAGAAGGAGAGTCCGGCAAGATTCTGCGGCAACACGGAGTCAAGCGGGACGATCTGCTGAAAGTGATCGAACAGATGCGTGGTGGTTCCCGCATCACCGATCAGAATGCTGAACAGAACTACCAGGCCCTTTCAAAATACGCGCGCGATCTCACTGAACTGGCGCGCAAGGGCAAACTCGATCCAGTCATCGGTCGCGACGATGAAATACGCAGGACTATCCAGGTCCTTTCGCGTCGTACGAAAAACAATCCAGTTCTGATCGGAGAGCCGGGAGTTGGCAAAACTGCAATCGTTGAAGGCCTGGCTCAACGCATAGTTTCCGGGGATGTTCCGGAGACGTTGAGAAACAAACGACTGGTCGGGCTCGATCTGGGTTCGATGCTTGCCGGCGCGAAATATCGTGGTGAGTTTGAAGACCGGCTCAAAGCGGTCCTAAAGGAAATTGAAAACGCCCAGGGCCAGATCATTCTTTTTATCGATGAGCTTCACACCCTGGTTGGCGCCGGCGCCGCGGAAGGTGCGATTGACGCTTCCAACATGCTAAAGCCGGCATTGGCTCGAGGAGAACTCCGCTGCGTTGGCGCTACGACGCTAAACGAGTACAAGAAATACATCGAGAAAGACGCGGCGCTCGAGCGGCGTTTCCAGCAAGTTTATGTTGGCGAGCCCACGGTAGAAGATACGATTGCGATCCTGCGCGGGCTGAAGGAACGCTACGAAGTTCACCACGGCGTGCGCATCAAGGACTCGGCGATTGTCGCCGCGGCCACACTTTCCAACCGCTACATCACCGATCGTTTTCTGCCAGACAAAGCCATCGACTTAATCGACGAAGCGGCGTCTCGGCTGCGCATCGAGATTGATTCGTTGCCGCAGGAAATCGATCAGCTCGAACGCGAGATTCTGCAACTGGAGATCGAGCGGCAAGCGTTGCAACGAGAAGAGGACGAGCGTTCGCTGGCCCGCCTGAAAGAAATCGAACAGCGCATCGCGGACCTACGCGAAAAATCATCGGGCATGAAGGCGAAATGGCAGTCAGAAAAAGAAGCCATCGAGCGCATGCGGAAGGCAAAAGCCGAGCTGGAACAACTAAAACTGCAGCTTGATCAAGTACGCAACGCCGGCGACCTGGGCCGCGCCTCGGAAATTCAGTACGGTCAAATTCCGGAACTAGAACGGCGTTTGGCGGCAGAACAGGAGAAGCTGGCCCAACTCCAGACCGAAGGCGTCATGCTCAAGGAAGAGGTAGACGAAGAAGACGTTGCCGAGGTGGTTGCGAAGTGGACCGGCATTCCAGTTTCCAAGATGCTCGAGGGTGAGTTGCAGAAGCTGGTAACCATGGAGGACAAGCTCAGCAAGCGAGTTATCGGACAAGACGAAGCAGTGAAAGCCGTGGCGGATGCAGTACGTCGAGCGCGCGCCGGTCTCCAGGATCCAAATCGACCGATCGGTTCGTTCATTTTTCTTGGTCCAACCGGTGTCGGCAAAACTGAAACTGCGCGGGCACTGGCTGAGTTTTTATTTGATGATGAACACGCGATGATTCGCCTTGATATGTCGGAGTACATGGAAAAGCACGCCGTTGCTCGTATGATTGGCGCGCCGCCAGGCTACGTCGGCTATGAAGAAGGCGGGCAGTTGACGGAAGCGGTTCGTCGTCGCCCTTATGCAGTTGTGTTGTTTGATGAAATCGAAAAGGCGCATCCGGACGTATTCAACGTCCTGCTGCAGATTCTTGACGATGGACGTCTCACCGACTCAAAAGGGCGGACAGTCGACTTCAAAAACACCGTTCTGATCATGACGTCAAATCTTGGTTCGCGCGAGATTCAAGATGCCGAGGGTGATGAGAAAGAAGTTCGCGTGGCTGTTTTGCAGGAGTTGCAGGCGAACTTCAAACCGGAGTTTCTGAACCGCATCGACGACATAGTGATCTTCCACCAGCTTTCACGCCAGCAAATCGGTCTGATCATAGACGTGCAGTTGGAGCGATTGCGGAGCACGCTGGCCGAACGAAACATTCAATTGGTTCTTGACGATTCGGCGCGGCAGCTACTCGCGCGCGAAGGTTACGACCCGAACTATGGCGCGCGGCCGCTTAAACGAGCAATTCAAACGCTGATTCAGAATCCATTAGCAGTGAAATTATTGGGTGGCGAGATTCTGCCGGGTCAGACAGTCAAAGCTTCGGCGACCGGCGATCAGATGGAGTTTAAGATCGATGCGGCTGCGGCGACAGCCTGACTTAGTTTTTGTTGAGGAGTAAAGTGATGACGCACTGGAATCCGTTGCACGACCTGGTGTCGCTGCAGGATCGAATGAATCGTTTGTTCGAAGATTTGTCGCAGCGTCGCTCGAATGATGCCAACTTGAGCGATGAGGTTGAGAGCGCTGATTGGTATCCGGCGGCCGACGTGTATGAAAGCGAGAATAACTACGTGGTTGCGGTTGACCTGCCGGGCATCGATCGTACGACGCTCGATATCAGCATTGACGACGATCGACTAACAATTAAAGGCCGGCGCAATGCTCAGGAGGCGACGCAGCATCGGCGTGAGCGTCCTGAGGGCAAATTCCTGCGCACCTTCTCCGTGCCGTCTTCAGTGGACCAAAGCGGGATCAATGCGGATTACAAAGAAGGAGTGTTGCAGGTGTTTCTCCCGAAACGTTCGGAGCGCAAGTCGCAACGAGTAGAGATCAACGTTTCGTAGAGTTATCCGCCGGGGGACGACAAGAGGAAATACATGAACAGGGATTTTTTCGGTAGAGAGCGGCGCGGCAGGCATGAAGAGGATCCGGAGATACGCGTGACGGACCGGCGTCGAATTTTGCTTAACGACGACGAGGAAACGGATCGCGAAGCCGTTGTTGAATCCCCTAATCTCAAACCCAGTTATGTTGAAGAGTTGGAAGCGCGCACCAAAGCGGCGGAGCAGAAAGTCCTCGACGTGCAAGCTCGCTTTGAACAGTTACGAAAGCAATTGCAGACGGAAACCGACGAAACTCGCCAACGTTTGAATCGTGCTGCCGACGAGCGGGCTAAACGCGCGCAGGCTGACTTCATAGGTAATTTGTTGCCCACGCTTGACGATCTGCAACGCGCCACCGAAGCGGCAGAGGCCGGTAGTTCGCCGGAAGTAATAGCGGCGGGGATTCGCAACACCGCCGCCAGTTTTACTAAAGCCCTGGCCGCAGCCGGCGTCGAGCCGATTGATGCCGTTGGCGAAAAATTTGATCCGGAGTTACACGAAGCGGTTGACACGGAGGAAGTGTCGGCCGAGGACGAAGAAAAAGTAGTGGCGCAACATACGCGGGGTTACAAGATAGGCGAGCGTTTGTTGCGGCCCGCGCGGGTGAAGGTGGGACGGATTCAAGGCCCCAGGTCTTAAATTCCAGATACCAGATTCCAGATTCAAGAAGATCTCAGAAGGAGAATCCGAAGTGGCTGCAAAAGATTTGAAGTTTCGTGAACAGGCGCGGAACGCCATGCTTAAGGGAGTGAACACCCTTGCCAACGCTGTGCGCGTCACGCTTGGGCCGAAAGGCCGCAACGTCGTGATCGGCAAGAAATACGGTTCACCGGTGATCACAAAAGACGGCGTCACCGTTGCGAAAGAAATTGAGCTCAAAGACAAATACGAAAACATGGGCGCCCAGATGGTCCGCGAAGTTGCCGTAAAAACGAACGATACGGCGGGCGATGGCACCACGACAGCAACTGTGTTGGCCCAGGCGATCTTTCAACAAGGTGTGAAGAACGTAGCCGCCGGCGCAAATCCCATGTCATTGCAGCGTGGCATTCAAATCGCCACTGCCGCGGTCGTAGCCGAACTGTCGCGGATCTCAAAGAAAGTCAAAAATAAAGAAGACCTGATGAACGTTGCCAGCGTGTCGGCGAACAACGATCGCGCCATTGGAGAGTTGATCGCGGATGCGATGGAGCGAGTTGGCAAAGACGGCGTCGTTACTGTCGAGGAAGCAAAAGGACTGCAGACCGAACTAGACATTGTCGAGGGCATGCAGTTCGACCGTGGTTACCTGTCGCCTTACTTTATTACCAACGCTGACAGGATGGAGTGTTCGCTCGACAACCCGTTGATTCTGTTACATGAGAAAAAAATTGCCGCGATGCGCGACCTGTTGCCGATTCTCGAACAATCAGCCGGCGGCGGTCGTCCGCTTGTGATCGTTGCTGAAGACATCGAGGGCGACGCGTTGGCGACGCTCGTAGTAAACAAACTGCGTGGCACCATCAAAGTTTGTGCGGTGAAGGCGCCGGCATTTGGTGATCGTCGCAAAGCCATTCTCGAAGACCTGGCGATATTGACTGGCGCCCGCGTCATCACGGAAGACCTGGGTGTCAAACTTGAAAATGTCCAGCTTGAAGATCTGGGGACCGCCAAGCGGGTCATCGTCGACAAAGACAACACGACGATCGTCGAAGGTGGTGGTGACTCCAAAGCGATTCAAGGCCGAGTGGCAACTATCAGAAAGCAAATCGAAGAAACTACTTCCGATTACGACCGCGAAAAGTTGCAGGAACGACTGGCGAAGCTGGCCGGCGGTGTGGCCGTGGTCAAAGTTGGTGCTGCCACTGAGACCGCCATGAAAGAAATCAAGATGCGCGTTGAAGACGCGCTCAACGCGACCAAGGCTGCGGCCCAGGAAGGCACGGTGGTTGGTGGCGGAATTGCGTTGCTGCGTGCCGGTCATGTTTTGGACCAACTTACCGATAGCGATCCGGATGTCACAACGGGCATCAACCTGGTAAGACGCGCGCTTGAAGAGCCCTTACGGCGGATAGTCGAAAACGCCGGGTTGGATGGTGGCGTGGTGGTTGGTCGAGTTGCTGAGTTGAAGGGTAATAAAGGCTTCAACGCGGCGACGGGCGAGTACGAAGACCTGGCCGCTGCGGGAATTCTTGATCCGACGAAAGTCGTGCGCACCGCGTTGCAAAATGCAGCGTCCATTGCGGGACTCCTGCTGACCACTGACGCTGCAATTACCGACGCACCCGAGCCCAAAAAAGGGGCGCCAGCGATGCAGGGTGGCGGTGACGATTACGATTACTAGTATGGATCTTTGGAATTGCTCGGGTTTTTATCCGAGCCGGTAAGAACGCGTAAGGATGGCCGCGTAATTGCGTTCTGGTTGTGAGGCGAATTGTTATTGCATCGAAACGCAACGGCGAATATGCTCACGACATCTAACCACACGGCTGGGTGGGCTTTGAAATTGGCCAGCCGAACGTGATGAGCGGAAATGGGTAGTAAGGGGACAGCCGGGCTATCCCCGGAGAAAAGAAAATGGTTGACCTGGGTGCTTATAAAGACAAATTTGGCGAAAGCGGACAACGCATACTCGAGCACGCGCTGAACGAGTCGCGGCAACGCGATCAGAATTTCGTTTCAGTCGAACATATTCTGGAGGCCTTGATGCACGAGGAGCCGGATATGTTCAACTCTACGATGCGTGATCTTTCGCTGGATCCAATCGTCGTCAAGATCGCCATTGACAAGCGACTGGAAGGTAGCCGGCAGCAACACGTTGGCAAGGGCTTCCGCATCTCTCCGGACACTACCGATCTCTTCAAGCGCGCCATGGAGCGCGCCCGCACGCAGGGTCGCAAAACGATCGAAGCCACTGACATCTTTTCTGCGTTGACTAATCACGACAGTTTGTTTGTCGAAGTCTTGAAGAGTATGGGTGCAAATCCTGACGCAGTAGCGGAGAACGTGAAGACTCACGTAACAAAACGTGAACGCGAGGAAGAGCAGTTTCGCAAGAAGTTTGAGCTGCCGCCGTACCTGAAGCATTTCGGAGTTTCTTTGAACCGGCTGGCGCGCATGGACAAGATCACGCCGACCATTGGTCGCGAAACCGAAATTCAGCAGATGGTGGAAATCCTTTGTCACCGTGAACGGGCCAACTCGCCAATGCTGGTTGGTGAACCCGGCGTCGGCAAGACCGCGGTGGTTGAGGGACTGGCCCGCCTGATCGAATTGGAACCAGACAAAGTTCCGCCGCGTTTGCGCGGCACGCACGTCGTCCAATTACAAATGGGCGGACTGGTTGCCGGAACCATGTTGCGGGGCATGTTTGAAGAGCGAATCAAAGGCATCATCGATGAGGTGAAGGAACACGAAAACCTAATTCTCTTCATCGACGAAGCGCACACCATCATGGGCGCCGGTGCGGCCCTGGGAACGTCTTCCGATGCGGCGAACATGTTCAAGTCGGCACTGGCCCGCGGCGACATGCGCATCATTGGCGCCACCACCTTGTCGGAATACAAGGAATACATCGCCGACGATGAAGCTCTGGCGCGCCGCTTCCGTCTCGTCAAAGTTGTTGAGCCGACAATCAATGAAACTCGTGAAATTCTGCTCGGCCTGCGCCCGCGGCTGGAGCGAAACTACTCCGTCAAAATCTCCGATGAAGCAATTAACATTGCTCTGGAGATGGCGCCGAAGTACATACGCAACCTGCACCTTCCAGACAAAGCGATTGGCTGGCTAGACACAGCAGCAGTGAAAGTTGAGATTAACGAGCCGCAGACAATGATCGTGCGACCGGAACACGTGATCGACGTGATTTCGCAGGAGTCGCGTATTCCGCGCGACATGATCTTTCGCGACACCAGCGATCGCTTTTCGATGACGGAAGTGATGCTGGCGCAACGGGTCATTGGTCAGAAAGCAGCTATCAAATCGGTCGCGCAACGGCTCCGCCTAAACAAGGGGCCGTTGAAAGAGTCGCATTACAAACCTGATGGCGTGTTGCTCTTCTTAGGTCCCACCGGTGTCGGAAAAACAGAGCTGGCCAAGGCTGTCGCCGAATTCATGTTTGGCGATGAAGAGAAGATGGTGCGCATCGATATGTCGGAATATAGCGACGGCACTGTCAGCATTGAGAAACTCATCGGCATGCCACGCGGCATAGTTGGTTCTGAACGAGGTGGAATTCTTACTGAGCAACTTCGCGAGAATCCCTACACCGTGCTGCTGCTCGATGAAGTCGAAAAGGCATCACCCTACTTGATGAACCTGTTTCTCCAGGCGTTTGACGAGGGTTGGTTGACCGATGGTCGCGGCAAGAAAGTTTATTTGTCTGACGCGATTGTCATCATGACGTCGAACCTGGGTTCCGAGAGTTTCAAGAAATTTGAGCGACCGCTCGGGTTTGGCACGAAGACAGCGCAGGATTTCCGTGTCGTCAAAAACGAAGTAATGAAAGCAGCCGAGACGCGCTTCTCGCCGGAGTTTCGCAATCGCATCGACGAGATTATCGTCTTCGCGCCGCTAACAATGGATGAGGTGCGCCAGATTGCGGAGTTGTACTTGAACAAACTCCAGCGCCAGATGCAGCGACAAGGAAAAGAAGTCAATGTCAGCGAGGCTGCCGTGAATTCCCTGACGGAAAAAGGGTTCAACACGAAATACGGAGCGCGTTTCCTCAAGCGTCACATCGACGAGAAAGTGAAACTGCCGATAACGGCGTTGTGGAAGACCGCGTCGAGTTTCCAGGTTGACCTCGAAGATGGAGACATTGTTGTGAAGGCGGTCGCCGGCACTAATGCCAGCTTGAACTAAACGGACCGCAGTTCCCTGAGGTGGTCAACCCCCCGCACGCCTGGTCCCAGAGAGGGCTTCAAGGTTATTTATTGAAGCCCTTTTCTTTTACTAAGCCCGGCCACAGTTATGGCCGCTGAGGATTCTTTTGATGACTCGACGAATTTCCACTGCGTTCAAGTTGCGTCTAACACTGCTCGGGCTTTTGACGCTCGGTCTCAATGTTCCTTCCGGCCTGGCGCAAGACCCGGCGAAGACGGATACAGGAGCTGACACCGCGAAGGCCGAAGCAATCCTGACTCGCGCCGTTGAGGTGGTTGGCGGTAACGCCTATTTGAGTGTCAAAACAGTTGTCGGTCGTGGCTTCTTTACGAGCTTCGTGGACGGTGTGTCGCAGAATCCCGCGCGCTTTGTCGACTACATCGCCTATCCCGATCGGGAGCGCACGGAATTTACCGGTGAAGGCGTGCGCATCATTCAAACTAACACCGGTGACACAGGCTGGCTTTTCGACGGCTCTGCAAAGACGCTAACGGACATGAAAGGCACGCAGATTGACGACTTCAAACGAGGTATGCGCACGAGCGTTGAGAATGTGCTGCGCGGTTGGTGGAAAAAAGAGAACGCAAGCTTGACGTATGTCGGTCGCCGTGAAGCTGGCCTCGCGCGCCGCAATGAAACGGTGCGCCTCACTTACCCAGATGGTTTCTGGATCGAATATGAATTTGCGGCCAAGGAAGGTCTGCCCGCGAAGGTGATTTACAAGACCAAGAAAAAGAATGTCGACTCCGGCGAGTTGGAAGAAGTGTCCGAAGAAGATCGCCTGGCAAAACCGATCACCATCAACGGCATCACTGCTCCCTGGGTCGTCGATCACTACATCAACGGCAAGCAGACGAGTAGGATTGGTTACGAGTCGATTGAGTACAACACGCAACTGGCAGACTCGCTCTTTGCCAAGCCGGCAAGCATCAAAGGATTGAAGTAGATTCTGTTTGTCATACCTCTTCCCCTGGGAGAGGGAAGGGAGAGGGCATGTGCTTAGACCCTGCCCCTCTATCCCCTTCCCAATGGGAAGGAGATGAAAGCCAGGTATCAATGAAGTTTGCCAGCCTACTTCTAATCCTGATCGTTCTACTAAGCTGCGACAGCCTCCGACCAGTCTCCGCGCAAAACCCTGAGCAGGACGACGATGTCATTCGCATCGACACCGACGTCACCAATCTTTTTTTCACCGCCACCAACAAAGACAAGGCGTTTGTAACCACGTTGCGCGAGGAAGATTTACGCGTTTCCGAGGACGGCGTGCCGCAGAAAATTCTCGTTTTTCAACGAGAAACTGATCGACCACTCTCGCTGGCTTTCTTGATCGACGTCAGCATTTCCGAGGAGCGTACGTTGCCGCAGGAAAAAGCCGCAGCCCGCGCGTTTATCGAAGCAATTATTCAATCAAGCAAAGATCAAGCAGCGATTATCCCATTTACTGGTTCCGCTTTCCTCGAGCAGGGGCTGACGCGTGACGTGCTGGGTATTTATCGCGCTCTCGAAAGTGTTGAAGTCGCGAACCCTGCATATTTGGGATCAGGCAAGCCGATTACCGGTATCGCTTCCGGACCGGGCATGAAAGCGACGCCGCCGGAAGGTTCGACCGCGATCTGGGATGCGATTGCGCTAACCTCGAGTGAGATTCTGGCGCGCAACTTCGATCCTGCAGTCGCCAAAGAAGAAGCGAAACATCGCAGACCGGGCGATCCGTTGACGAGTCAAGGTTATGTCGCAAATCAACGTCGCCGCGCCATAATTTTATTGACCGATGGTGTTGACAGTACTAGTCGACTGTCGCGCAGCGACGCCATCAATCGCGCGCTCGAAGCCGAGACGGTCATTTACGCGATCGGAATTGGTGACAAGAAATACGGTGGCGTTAACCGCGATGAAGTAAATGCGGTGGCCAACGGCACCGGCGGGCGTGCCTTTTTTCCGAAGAAAGAAACCGATCTGACAGCAGCGTTTAAGGAAATCGAGCAGGAGCTTCGCTCGCAATACCTGGTTGCTTATTCATCCACCAACAAAAACCGCGACGGCTCTTACCGCCAACTGCAATTGGATGTTGTCAATCCCGCTCTGCAACAGGACAAGCTGAAACTGCGCCATCGCCCGGGTTACTTCGCCAAGCGTCAACAATAGATCAGCCGCGGATCAGAGACAGAAACTTTAAGACAAGAGAGAAAGGCCACGAGGCAAAGCTAGAGTCGCGACGTGATGCGTTCGCCTGGCTCTTCTTGCTTTCTTTTTCTTTGTCTGTCGCGGCTTGGCTGCCGGCACAGTTGTTTGTTGAATTGGTTCGTCTGGGGGCGGGACTACTGCCTTTACGGGGGTTGTGGTTGATGTCGGCAATGCACTTTGCCGGTAAGCCTCCGCGTCGGCAGTGACTATCGCTGCTTCCAGTCGCGTGTGACTGGTATTCAGCAAATTGAGTTGTGCCTGCACGCTGTTGCGTTCGATCTCCAGTTGCTTCCGGCGCTGCTCGCGCAAGTCCTCCGGTTTGGTACTGCCAAAGCCCGCCAGCGAATGTTCGATGTTCTCTGGCTTCATCTGCTCATCGAGATCCTTCAGAGTTGTTTGTAGCTCAGTTTGCTTCGCTTCGACTTCGACCAGTTGGGCGCGTAGTTCTGCAGCTCTTTCCGCCGCCGACTTCTGAGTTTGCGCACCTATTGAGGCTGCAACCAATGACACAAGTACCAGCAAGATTAGATGTCGCATGGTCGTATCTTAACGTCTCTTGCCATGCCTTCACCGTGAGTAACGAAAAAGCAACAGAAACTATAGCGGCGTGTGCTAAAGAGGCCATCGTCCGAACATTCCTAAGCCGTTGCTTGTTCTGTTAACATCCGACCAAGAGATCCCAGAAAGGCGGTGTTTGCATCCTTCCCAAAGCCTCAAAACTCTGCTGTGCTTTTCTGATTTTGTTCATGCCCTTAGCGGTAGGCTCGGCGCAGAAACGAAAAGTTGCCGCCGAATCAGAACAGATGAAACGCGCCAGATCACTGGTTGCCAAAGGCGATTTCGCAGGAGCGATCGCCATCTACGATGAGGCGATCAAGGGAAATCCGACGTGGGCTGAAGTGTTTGTAAAGCGCGGCACTGCCTTCCGTTTACAGGGATCGCTGGAAAAAGCAATTCAAGATTTCGATCAGGCAATGGCAATTAATCCGGCTGCCATTGCAAATGATCGCAGTGCGGCTGATGCTTACGACAACCATGGCCAGATTCTTGCAACAGACTTGCGCCCCGAAGATGCAATCGTCGCTTTTGAAAAAGCCCTCAAGATTTACCCGCCCAACGCGAAACCGTACTTCCATCGCGCTGAGGCACGAATTCTGGTTGAAGATTTCGCCGGCGCCATTGAAGACCTGAATATTTATCTCACCAAAGAGAAATGGGACAACTTCAACACGGCGCTGGCGCTTGGTGACCGCAGTCTTGCGAAACGTCTTTTGGGACATGATGACGAAGCGAGGAAGGATCTCGATTCAATCCCTAATGTTTCTCCGGAGTTGAGGCAGAGGTTGTTGCTACACGTCGGAGAGATTGAGGCGCAACTAATGATCCTGCGTCAGCTCCGCTTGCAGCAGAAAAAACCAATCGCTTAACTCGAATCTCGTCGCGCTGGTTTTTTCCCGTCAACGTTCGAGGGCTTTCCGATCCCAATCGGCGCGGGTCGCGCCGGCTTCGTAGGTAGTCTGGCAGAAATCCATCAGAGCTTTTTCTGGTGAGTCGGCCTTTCGCACATCGTCGTACATGAGAAAAAACTCTTTCATCTCGGAACTGTAAAACGCCTGTTCCGGCAAAATCTTTCCCTGATTAACTGTGTAGGACAAGCCCGGCGGTTCCGGCGCGATGTAGGAATAAAACGCCGCTTCCATGTCCTTGTTGCCGGGCCACCAGCCGTGACTGATCACTTCATGCGAATAGGCTTCGCGTGTGATCAGGTCGGCGCCTTCGCGTGGCGGCGCGGGACGCCCGGAGAAGCGGGTCACCGCCATATCGAAACTGCCCCAGAAGAAATGGACCGGACTAACTTTGCCGGAGAAGCGTGCCCGA
The DNA here is from genome assembly GCA_035472495.1 of Pyrinomonadaceae bacterium. Lineage (GTDB taxonomy): Bacteria > Acidobacteriota > Blastocatellia > Pyrinomonadales > Pyrinomonadaceae > PSRF01. Next base: position 181,658 of record DATIPD010000023.1, read on the forward strand.
AACGCCTTGAACACATCGTCCATCATGACGAGCGCGTGCCAGAAACGGTTCACATATTCGGGATCGTAGGACGCGTGCGTGGTGTCGTCTTCGAAACGGATCGGATTGGGAACTTCGACCGGCATGGTCCAGATCTTGATCTCCATTCCCAGGCGACGCAGCGCCGTCATCATTTCCGCGTAGAAATCCCTGACTGACTGTGAGCGCAAAGGCAGTGCGGTCGTCGAACCGTCGCTGCACTTGATCAGCAGCTTGTGGTCGATGAAATCAAACTCGATTTCAAAGATGCGATCTTCATACGGCATCGCGGTCGTTGTCAGCCCGCGAGCCGAAACGTAAAGCGGCACGTTCCACCAGTGATTTACCAGCGGAGTTTGCTCCAGACGAATCTTGCCGACGACCTGCGTCCACATGTGCAACGTGCCGAGCGTGTCCTGCCATTCTGAGAATTTGAGTTCGGGCCACATGGAAGTGAATAGTGAATCGTAAATCGTGAATAGTAAAGAGCAGCGGCAGACGCAAGAAGTTCAGAGTTCAACCTTCAGCTTCTGGCTTGAACCGCCAGCTAAAGCTTGAACTCTGAACTTCTTGAATCTGCCTTCTGCTGACTGCCTTCTGATTAGCCCTGAGCCTTAGCCGCCTTGGCTCGCACGATCGCCAGGTTCAGCGCCGGCAGAGAATTGAAGGTCGCCGCCTTGTTGCAGTATTCCTTCGCCTTCGCCGCATCGCCTTTGCCCTGATAAGCCTGGCAAAGCCGATACAGGTCATACGGATTCTGCAGGTTAGAGGCTAACAATTCCGTAATCGCCGTGTCGAAGTCTTTCGCTTCGAGAGCAATTGCGCCGAGCAACTCGTGCGCTTGTTTGGTTTGGAACGGGTTCTTAAGCGACGCCGTGCCTTTTTGAAAAGTGTCGGCTTCAGTTTTTGCCGTGGCCACGTCTTTCTTCGCGAGAGCGACGCGCGCGAGGTTGTAGTGGTGAAACAGCTTTGTGTTGTCCTTGATCTCCTGCGAGAGTTTCGAGCCGTCAGTCATTTTCACCAGCTGTTCAAACTGTGCCTTCGCTTCGTCAGCCTTGCCCATTTCCAGCAGGATGTTGCCACGAAGTTGCAGATCGCCAATCATCGCCGGCAAGTCGTTGGTCTTTTCACCCAGCGAGTATTGCTTAGCGACGTCTTCGAGCGCTTTATCCATCTTGCCGTTGTCGACATCGACCACGGTGAGAGCAAACAACGCGGTGCGTCGCTCGGCGTCGCTGCGGGCCTTGTCAGTAATCTTCTGTAACTCCGCTGCCGCCTCGTCGTGCTTGCCCTGATACATCAAGGCCGCTGCGATTCCCTGGTGCGAATTGATGAAGTTGGGATCGATGGTCAGTGCTTTGCGATACTGAGTGATCGACTCGTCAAAACGGCCCATCTTCAGATACAACTCCGCGAGAGAGTCGTAAGGATTGGGATCGTTGGGAATCAGCTCGGTGTATTTCTTGAAAGCAGTTTCAGCATTCGCGTTGTCGTTGTTCTGGCGATACGCGTAGCCCAGGATATTGAAAGCAGTCGAATACGTCGGATTGAGTTCGGTTGCTTTCTTGTAGTAGGTGATGGCTTGCGGGTAATCCTGTTGACCGAAGTAGTAACCGCCCAGATTGAAGTTGGCCCGTTCGTCGTTCGGAAAGGCCGAAATCAGTTGATCGAGATACTCTTTCTGTTTGGCTGCGTTGCCATTGGCGCCGGCCTCGGTGCCCAGAATCAAAAGCTTCTCGCCGTTTGACGCCTTGTCTGCCAGCGAAACTGCTTTGTTCAAGTGATCGAAAAATTCTTTTCCGGTTGGGCTCACCTGGGCACGCTGCATTTCTGCCAGGGCAAAGTTGGCATCGAGCGAGATGGCTTTGTCGAAATGCTGAATTGAATCTTGAATCAACAGCTTCTCCTGGAGATCACGTCCCTGAAGAAACTCCTTGCGCGCTTCGTCTGACGAAGTGGTCACTGGAATTTTGCCGGCGTCGCTGGTCTTGGTTGAAGCTGTCGAGGCGCCGCCCGACTCTGTGGTGGCGCAGCCGCTCAGCGCGACCACTGAAGCAACTAATATCGCCAGAGAAAGAACTAGAAATTTATTGCGGTGCATTTGTGTTTCTCCTTCGCTATGCGTGGATCGAAAGCAGCGACGACCATCGTCGCCGAGTCTTGTGGGGAGAGTTTAAGTGACAATAACCAAACTCAGTCGGGGCTTACCTTAAGGAAAGTAAACTCGAATCAAGATTGCCTGATTAGATACTCTGGGATTAGGAATGACGGAGGATACTGAAGCACTCAGTAGCGGTCAAGACAATTGTGACGAATAGTGACGGACTTCCAGCGACTCGTGTTTATTCCAAGTTTTCGTAAGCGAGGGATCGTCTAAGGACCGAAGCGTTGCCGGTATTCGCCCGAGGTAATAAAGGCCTTCACCATCTCGGCGTCGACGAAATTTCCGCTGAACTGATTCAATTTATCCAGCCAGAATTTGTAGCCGGTGTAGTCAGTGTCCTGCGGGTCGTTAGGATTGCGTCGCAGGTAACCAAAGAACTGCATCAACACAAAAGCGCGGTTCTTCTCGGCGTTGTTCAGGTCTGAATCTTCCGCAACTGCCCGCACGACTTCGGCGCGTGTCTTTTGCGCAGTTTGCAACTGATTCACCAGATTGTCTCGTTCCTGAGCTGAGAGGACGTTGCCCGCCCTCAGGTTCAACTTGTCGACGAATTCTCCGGCGTTCATCGTCAACGGATAATCAGTTAGAAATCGCTGCCGCAAAACAAACGCGTTGAAGTAAGCGACTTTGTTCGCCTCGAGCTGTTGCTGCGCCTGCGTCGAGCAACACACAAAGCCCTCGCCAATTGCATGCGAGTCTGCAAGGAACTCTTGCAACCGGATCATCGGCACTGGAATTTGAGTTGGCGTGCCCTGGAGTATTGCGGTTCCGGTCGCGTCACCATACGCAGCCTTGTAGGCGCGGTAGGCCAGGTAACCGGTCTCTTGAAATTCGATCGACAGGAAGAACGCTGCTGACACGTTGATTCGTTTGATCTCAGTGCACTGTGGTTTCAGCGTGCAGTTTTCGATCTCACCGATCCAGAAGTTGTTACCGGCAGTGTCAGGTTCGCGGTTCAGGAAATCGAGGTAATGCTGCCGTACGAAGAAGCTGCTCGTGTCGACCGGATTGACTCCGTTCGTGTTTTCGTTGTCGTTGATAACAACGCTTGTCGTTGACTGAGTGCCAAGAGTCGCTGCCGTTGGATTGCTGAGGGTCGCGGAGAAATTCTCACTGCCTTCGGCGTAAGTATCATCGATCCAGAGAATGTTGAGCAGCTTGAAAGTTTCGTTGGCAGCGAATTTCAGCGTTCCGACAGCAGCGATGTAGTCGCAACGAGACGAGGCGTTGCCGTTAATCACATTACAGTTGTTGGCGCCGGAAGTGTCACTCGTTGTGTAGTCGACTGTTGACGCAGCTGCAGTGTTGCCGGTTCGGGTAACGAGCAAGGCGATGCCGCCACCGTTTTCCGGGCCATTAAAACTTGCCTGGCTAAACTGAATTTGCGGCGGCGCCGGGTTGCAGAAGTTAGGCGTCGAACTGCTGTTCCGCGGAGCAGGGGAGCTGACATCAAAGTCGCTGTTATTGTTGTCAGTGTCGGTGCAGCCGTTGGTTTTCCTGACGGCAGCGGTGGTCAAACTCAAGGTCGAAACTGGACCGCCACCTTCGAAGCACGTTGTCGTGGTCCCATAGCCAACGAAATCCACGATGCCGGCATTGGGGAGTGGACAGGCGCTACCAAAGAGATCGACGCCAGTGGTCGTTAGAGCAACTTTGCCGGAAGGAAAAAGATTAAGATCCGGGATCGGCGGAAAACCTGGAGGTGGATCGACATGAAACGGGGCCACAAAGTCTGGAGTCGGTAACGGCGCGCCGTTTGAGCTGGCTGGTCCGAATTGAATCAAGATATAGCGACCCGCGCCGACGCCAATACCTCTGGAACTCACAAATGAAATGGCTTGACTAAAACCGTTAGTGGAATCACCGACGTAAAAGCGCCAACCGCTAATGTCGACCGTATTGTTCGTTCGATTAAGAATTTCGAGGTAGTTATTTTGATAAGTTGATCCAGGACTTCCACCCCGGGAATAAATTTGACTGAAAACAATATCGCCCGCAGCCGTCGTTTGCGCCGGAGCATTGAGGTTGGTTCGAGTCTCCAGAAGGTTCGCCGACCTGACACCGCTAACAGTTTGTTCATAGACCTGACCACCCTGAAAAGTCGCGATGGTTATCTGTACGTCGTCAGTATTTTGAACCGTCGTGTTGTCCGGGCTTGAATTACGAACGTTTGGTGAAGCTGGCGAGTGACGAAGTTTTGCTGCACTCGGCGTTTCAGAGAACGCCGCAACTCCGAGTAGCATCAGCAGGAGCAAGCACGCAGAAGCGGTGGTATTCCTTCGAATTTCGAACATCAGATCTTCCCTACCTTGATAGAAAGCAATTACTAAACTGTTGGAACGCAGTATATCCCTGCAAACTGAGTTCCGACTACTGAGCCGGGCCGTTCAACGTGGTTGTTAGATAGCGAGTCCGCCGTCCACCTGAATCACCTGACCGGTAATGTAGCGGGCGTCGTCGGATAGCAGAAAGCAGGCGATGCGCGCGATTTCATCGGCTTCCGCAAAGCGACCAAGGGGAATCTGTTCGAGAATCCTGGTGCGGTAAGTTTCATCCATCCCTTCAGACATATCCGTCGCCACCATTCCCGGGGCGAGGGCATTGACAGTAACTTTCCGGCTGGCGACTTCCCGCGCCAGCGCCTTCGTGAGTCCAACCATTCCAGCTTTGGAAGCCGAGTAGTTTGACTGGCCGGCCATTCCCACTTCACCGCTGATGGATGAAATGTTGAGAATCGATCCGCCGTCATCCTGACGAAGCATGATGCGAACCGTCGCCTTCGCGAAGTTCCAGGCGCCCTTCAGATTCGTGTCAATCACTGCGTCCCAGTCAGACTCTTTCATCCGCAGGATCAGATTGTCGCGGGTGATGCCGGCATTATTGACGAGGAAGTCGATGCGTCCAAACGTGTCTTTCACTTCCTTCACCATGTTGGCAGCTGCTTCAGTGTCAGCGACGTCGCACTGGGTGGCGCGCACGCGTACTCCGAGCGCGACGATTTCGTTGCTCAGCGACTCAGCCGCTGCGGCACTCTTGGCGTAGTTGAAAGCGACATCGGCGCCGCGACGCGCGAGTTCAAGCGCGATGGCGCGGCCGATGCCACGCGTGGCGCCGGTGACGATAGCAGCGCGTCCGGAAAATTGTTTTTGATCAGTAGACATGATTCACCAATAGGCAGAGAAGCAGAAACGATCGAATAACTCTCAAGGTTGAGTAGCTCAGGGTCAGGAAGGTGGGCCCGCCCCACTCTTTGCTAAGTAAACCCAGCGGGGGCAAGCCGCCCTTCCTCACCCTGAGATTGGGTGCCATGGATCAGACCATCGAAACTATGAGGCTGCCTGTCTCAAAGCTTTAATGATTGCAAATACGCTCTAAACTCCGCCGACAACTCTTCATGCTTCAACGCAAACTCAACTGTCGCAACCAGGAAACCCAATTTGTCGCCAGCGTCGTAGCGCTTGCCCTGGAAACGCACTGCGTAGAACGGGCGCTGTTGCAGCAGCGAACGCATCCCGTCAGTCATTTGGATCTCGCCGCCGATGCCCGGCTTGGTGTTTTCCAAATGATCGAAGATGTCCGGCGTCATCACGTAACGTCCGATGATCGCGAGATTAGACGGCGCTTCCGCGAACGGCGGTTTCTCGACCATGTTGTTGATCTTGAAAACGCCCGGTTCCACTTCCTCGCCGGCGATTACGCCAAAGCGCGAGATGGCTTCACCTTCAATCTCCACGGTGCCGATCACTGGAGCGTCATATTTTTCGTGAATGTCCAGCAGCTGCCGCAACGCCGGCGTCTCGGCGTCGATGATGTCGTCACTCAAAATCGCCGCGAACGGTTCGTTGCCAACCAGATCGCGCGCTTGCAACACAGCGTGACCCAAACCGAGCGCCTCTTGCTGTCGCACATAACTGACGCGCGCCATGTCAGAGATTGCGCGCATCGCTTTTAGTTCCGCCTGCTTGCCGCGTTTGTCCAGTAACTGTTCGAGTTCAAACGAAACGTCGAAATGATCTTCAATCGCCGCTTTGCCACGGCCGGTAACGATGATGACTGATTCAATTCCCGAAGCGACTGCTTCCTCGACCACATATTGGATCAGCGGCTTATCAACCAGCGGCAGCATCTCTTTTGGAGAAGCTTTGGTGGCCGGTAGAAAACGCGTGCCCAAACCTGCGGCAGGAAAAACTGCTTTGCGAACCTTTTGTGACATCAGGAAATTCTTGAGCCCGCATTAGCGGGCGGAAGATAGTAGCCCCGTGGCGTAAGCCCGGGGATAGCAACAGAAAACTTCTTATTTAGCCCTGAAAGGGTGCAAGAAGTCTCTGCCGCCCTCTTCGATGGCTCGTTGAGCGCTTTCTTTCAAATCAGGGATTCTCGCGAACGCGAATTTCATGAGTTGATTCTTCCCAAAACTGCGCCGTCTTGACACCTTTGCTAGCGTCGGCTAGCGTGACGGTCTTTCTTTGTTGGGCTAAAGTCGTTTTTGAATAACATATTTCTGTGGGTTGAACAAATGCTTGATCTCAACTACGTGCGCGAAAACCTTGAGAAGGTGCGCGCCGGACTGCAAACGCGCGGCGTCGCGCCGGAGGCATTGGACAGTTTTGCTGAAGCTGACGCCGAGCGACGCCGGCTGATTGCTGAATCCGATCAACTCAACGCTACGCGCAACACCGCGAGCAAAGAAATTGGCGCGCTGATGAAAGACGGCAAAACGGACGAGGCAAACGCGCGCCGGCAAGAAGTTAATGAACTAAAAGACAGGATCGCCCAAGCCACTCAACAACGTGAAGCAGCCGAACGGCGCATGACGGAAGTCCTCTCGACCCTACCCAATCTCCCGCATGAGAGCGTTCCCGTTGGCGCCGACGAATCAGCAAACAAAGAAGTACGCACCTGGGGCACTAAACAAAAATTTGATTTCGAACCGAAAGATCACGTGGACCTGGGCACCGCACTCGGGATTCTGGATCTCGAACGCGCCACAAAAATTGCTGCCGCGCGTTTCGCGATCCTAAATGGCGACGGTGCGCGTCTGAGCCGGGCGCTGACAAGTTTCATGCTCGACCTCCACACGCGCGAGCACGGTTATCAGGAGACGTTGCCGCCGTTTATCGTGAACAAAGACGCACTGTTTGGTACCGGACAACTGCCAAAGTTTGAGGAAGATCTTTTTAAGTTAACCGACGAGCGCGAACTCTATTTGGTGCCCACGGCCGAAGTACCGGTGACGAATTTTTATCGCGAGGAAATTCTCGACGCGAACCAGTTGCCGATGAAATTCGTCGCCTACACGCCGTGCTTTCGTTCGGAAGCCGGCAGTTATGGCAAGGACACGCGCGGCTTGATTCGCCAGCATCAGTTTGAAAAAGTTGAACTGGTGAAGTACGCGCTGCCGGAGAATTCGTATGACGAGCTCGAAGCACTGACGCGCGATGCGGAAGTGATCCTGCAGAAGCTTGGCCTTCCTTATCGCACTGTGGCACTCTCGACCGGCGATATCGGTTTTGGTGCGGCGAAGACTTACGACATCGAAGTTTGGCTGCCATCGCAGAACACGTTCCGCGAGATTTCATCATGCTCTAACTACGAAGGGTTTCAGGCGCGTCGCGCACAAATTCGCTTTCGTCGCGCGGGGGGCGCGAAGCCGGAGTTTGTGCACACGCTAAACGGATCCGGATTGGCCGTTGGGCGGACGTGGATTGCGGTACTGGAAAACTACCAGCAAGCGGATGGCTCAATTGTGATTCCCGAAGCGCTCAGACCCTATATGGGCGGACTCGAGAAGATTACGAAGTAACATCCGCAGATTACGCAGAAACAAAAAAGGGGTGAGTCGTTCACCCCTTTCTCTTTTTGAATCTGTGAAATCTGAGTAATCTGCGGACGATTACTTGATTCTCAGGTCAAACGGCATGAGCAGCATTGACTCGCCGTCCTTCATCTTATCCAGCAGCGCCATATAGCGAACTGCGCGCCGGGCGTCGTCAGGCAAAGCCGCCATCACAGCTTCCTGTTGTTCAGCTTTGACGTGTGCTTCGTAGCCGTCGCTGAATAGTTCCTGCAACAGCGTGCGAGGGTAAGGCAGAATCACGCGATGCACCCCTTTTTCTTTGGGAATCCTGGCCAGGTCTTTCGCGACCTCAACCGCGCGATCAAGCCCGCCAAACTCATCTACCAGCCCACGCTCTTTTCCCTGTGAGCCGGTCCAAACACGACCTTGCCCGACTGAATCAATGAAAGCTGCATCTTTGTTGCGGCCCTTCGCGACCTTGGGAATGAAATCGTTGTAGTAGGTGTTCTTGATCCAGTCTTCAAACTTCGCGCGCTCGTCGTCGGAAAACTTTTCGGTTTCACGAAACATGCCGGCGTTTTTACCGCGCATGATGTATTCGTTTGAGATACCGATCCAGTCGTAGAAACCGCGCAGCACTGGCTTCCCGGCGACCACACCAATCGACCCGGTGATTGTTGAAGGCTGCGCAATGATCTTGTTGGCGCTGGCGGAAATGTAGTAGCCACCGGAAGCCGCCACGTCGCCCATCGAAATGACGACCGGCTTCTTTTGCTTGGCGGCTTCGACCGCGTGCCAGATGATGTCGGAGGCCAGTCCGGATCCGCCGGGGCTGTCGACGCGAATCACAATCGCTTTGATTGTTTTGTCCTCGCCGGCATCGGTAATGGCGCGCGACAAGGTGTCAGACCCAATCGATTGACTGCCACTGGGACTGTTTTCAGATGCCCCCGAATTGATATCTCCGGTCGCGTAAATCACGGCGATGCGTTCGCCCTGATCGAGACCCAACGATTCCGGCGTCACATTGTAGTAATCAGAGCCGCGCACCATCTTGAGGTCTTCAGAATCTTTGTAGCCGAGTTTCGCCTTGATTTCCTTTTCGACTTCGTCGCGGTAGGCGACACCGTCGATCAAGCCCACGTCTTTTGCTTTCTGCGAACCGTAAGGAGCGTCGTCGATGATGGCGCGAACTTCTTCAACCGACTTACCGCGCGCCTTGGCGATGGCCTCGACGTAGCGGTTGAACAGATCGTCGAGCAACGAATTCATGAACTCTTTATGTGCATCAGACATGTCTTTGCGCGTAAACATGTCGCCGGCACTTTTGTATTTGCCAATCTGGAAAATGTCGGGATACACGCCCAACTTGTCGAGCGAGCCGCGGAAGAACATCACGTCAGCAGCGAGGCCGTTGATGAACAACTCACCCGGCGGCGCAAGATAAATTTTGTCGCAGGCGCTGGCAATGTAGTACTCCTTGTTCATGCCGTATTCCATGTAGGCATAAACGGATTTGCCGGACGTCCGGAAATCAGCGATCGCGTCGCGAATCTCTTCGGCCTTGCCCCAGCCGGCGCCAGACATGTTGATGTCGAGCAGGACGATCCGGATGCGCTTGTCGACTTTCGCTTTCTTGAATTGTTCGATCAGATCAGTCAGCGATTGCTCGTTGCCGCCGAAGTATTTTCTGAGTGGATCGTGAGGCACATAATCGGGAAGCGAACCTGACACGCGCAGCGTTAGCACGCTGTTGTCAGCGACGCTTGGTTCACCACCGCGGACCGCGGCTACCAGGATTGCGATGCCGATTACGGCGACCAGAATCAGGCCGACCACAATCGCTGAAATAATAATTAGGGTCTTGCGACCACGCGACATTGCCATATGATTCCCTGCCTTTATTGCTATTTTGCGGGCTTTTTCGTCTTAAGTGATACGTAAATGTGGAAGGAAAGGTTTAGGAAAGACCGGGGCAGTGGCAGGAGCTGAGGCAGCAAGAAGCAGTTTAACTACTGCCTACTGCGCCTGCTCCTGCGTCCTGACAATCCAGCCCCCGCCAACCACCTCATCGCCGCGATAAAAAACCGTAGCCTGGCCCGGCGTGATAGCTCGCTGTGGTTCATCGAAAATGACGCTGGCGCGTCCGTTTTCTAAAGGAGTAATCGTCGCCGGCGCGGGCATGTGCCGGTAACGCACGCGCACTTCCGCGCGCACCGGAGTGGTCGGTTGATCGAACGCGACCCAGTTAACGCCGGTTGCTGTGAACTCACTCCGCAGCAGTCCGTCTTGTTTACCAACCACCACACGATTTCGCGCCGTCTCGATGTTCACAACGTAGAGCGGTTGTTCGGCGGCGATGCCGATGCCGCGACGCTGACCAATCGTGTAACGGTGAATGCCCGAGTGTTGACCCAGAACGACACCAGTTGTGTCGACGATTTCGCCGGCGCCCGGTAAACGATCTGCCTCGTCCTCGGCGGCAAGATAACGATCGATAAATCCGGCGTAGTCACCATCAGGAACAAAACAGATTTCCTGTGACTCAGATTTCTCCGCCACAGCCAACTTATTGTCGCGCGCGACCTCGCGCACTTCCGGCTTCGACATTTCTCCCAGCGGAAAGAGCGCGCGCGAAAGTTGATCCTGGGTCAGTTCCCACAGAAAATAAGATTGGTCCTTGTCGAGATTGCGCCCGCGCAGCAGCCGGTAGCGATTCGCCGTCTCGTTAAACTCGACGCGCGCATAGTGTCCGGTTGCCACTTTGTCGCAGCCGAGACTGGCAGCGAGTTGATCGAGCGAAGCAAACTTCAAACGGCTGTTGCACGAAACACATGGGATCGGCGTCTCGCCACTCAGGTAACTGGCGACAAAAGGCTGCACTACGTCGCGTTCAAACTCGCGTTCCAGGTTGAGCACATAAAAAGGAAAGCCGAGCTCCTCGGCCACACTGCGCGCATCGTAAACGTCGTCGAGTGAACAACAACGTGACGGCAATGGATCGCCATTCTCGTCTGTACTAATGCCGCGGCGCTGGTTCCAGAGCTGCATCGTGAAACCGACCAGCTCGTGGCCCTCTGCTTTAAGGATTGCCGCTGCGGCCGACGAATCCACTCCGCCTGACATTGCTACTGCTAACTTCACCTTATTAATCCAGCCTTTAAGTTTTGTAACGCAAACTGTCCGTTTGCTCTACATCAAATACTATCCACTTTGCTCTTGCTTCAGGCAGCGTTCGCGCAAATGCTAAGATAAGCCCGTGCGGAACAACCTGAATAATGAAGGATAGCAGTCAGATTCCAATGCCTCAAATGACTGACTATCCGCGCCACCTCGCTCATAAACCAGGAGAATTATGAATAAAAAACTGTTTTGGCCACTCACACGAAGCATTGGAATATTACTTCTTTCCTATCAGGCCGTATTTGCGGTTGGTTTACCGGAGGAAAAGCGCCTGAGTTTTACGATTGCCGCGGCCCCATGGAACATGACGTTGCCAGCAAAAAGCTTTGAGGTGGTGGAACGAAAGGTGAAACGCGACGGTAGCGGCGCCTACTTTTATTTGACTGACGAACAGTCGCATCTCAATGTCTCTTTTTATATCGAGCCCGTTTCGCAGTGCACTAGCAGTAAAAAATGTCGCGACATGATCTGGAAGGGTGGTAATCCGGCGTGGGAGAATCCCCAAAATGTTGTCTCGGCCGAGCTCGGTGATATCAGTTACGTTGAATTCCTGGAGCCGTCAGTGGGGGGATTGCCAATCAAACAACAGAACATGTATGCGGAGTTTGTAGTAAACGGTTTCTGGGTTGATCTGCACATCTCGAAGGTTCTGTATAAGGCCGAAGACCACAACTTGTTTGCAGATCTCGTAAACTCAATCAAGTTTGAACCCAAGAAAACAAAGACGAGTTAGGGTTCAACCAATGAGGAGCTGAAAGTCCTGATGAAGTTAAGAAAAGCAATTTTGTTGTTAGCACTCCTGCTTGGTGTTTCGCTAGCCGGTTACGCGCAAGCGCCAGACAAGCTGACGCCAATGTCGCCGGATGCGCCGAAGGATCGGCCGGCCCGCGCGCCCGACGAAAAGAAATTTGATGAAGTCATCAAACCCTATGTTGAGCAGGCGCGGAAGTCGTACCCGGAAGCCAAAGAGCGATACCTTGCCGGCCTCCCGGCGAAAAACGTTTTCTTTGTGACCGCCAGACTGCATGATGCCGACGGGCGCTGGGAGCAAATTTTTGTTGAGGTGAAGGAAATCAAGGACGGAAAAATCAACGGTCTAATCGCCAACGACATCACGATGGTTTCTGGTTTCAAGCTCGGCGACAAGTACTCATTTTTGGAAGCCGACTTGCTCGATTGGACCATTGCCAGACCTGACGGCACAGAAGAAGGAAACTTCGTGGGCAAGTTTCTTGATACCTATCATCCCGATTGAGTTAAACCATGCCAGAATCAGCAATCCAGGAATATCGCGTAGCGCAGGAGCCTTACTACCTGCCGATTGGCCGTGAAGTCGATCTGTTTGAGGCGGCGCATTCCGCGCGCTTGCCCGTGATCTTGAAAGGCCCGACCGGCTGTGGCAAGACGCGCTTTGTCGAACACATGGCGTGGCGGTTGGAGCGACCACTGATCACCGTCGCCTGTCATGAAGACTTGTCGTCGAGTGATCTCGTCGGACGTTTTTTGCTCGAAGGCGAAGAAACCGTTTGGCACGATGGTCCGTTAACTTCAGCTGTGCGTAACGGTGCGATTTGCTATCTCGACGAAGTAGTCGAAGCGCGCAAAGACACGGTGGTAATCATTCATCCGCTTACCGATCACCGGCGCCGGCTGCCGATCGAAAAGCGCGGCACGATCATTGATGCACCGCCCGACTTCATGCTGGTGGTTTCTTACAACCCGGGCTACCAGTCAATTCTGAAAGACCTAAAACAATCGACGCGACAACGTTTTGTAGCGATTGATTTCGACTACCCACCGGCGGAAATGGAGACAGAGATCGTGGCGCGAGAAGGCGGCGTTGATGAAGGCACGGCGCGCGATCTCGTGCTCATCGGGCAGAAGGTGCGCAACTTGCGCGGTCATGGTTTGGAAGAAGGCGTGTCTACCCGTCTACTGATCTACGCTGCACAACTCATCACGCTCGGCATCCCGCCAGTGACAGCGGCTGAAGTTGCGATGTGCTCGCCTATCACAGACGATCGCGAGCTGCAACGCAGTATCCGCGAGATCGTGACGACGGTGATCTAGGCCGTCACGAAGCATGAATTCTGAATCAAAGATCAAACCAGTACCCCTTCAGCTTAGCCGCCGATATTCGGAGCTGAGGATCCAGATAAAGACCGCTGGCTATAAACATTTCGCTCCGCTGGAGCGAACGCGTCGACACGTTAATTAAGACTCATTCAAATGGCAGCTGAAGACGAACATTTAGACCACAGTCCCGAGCGGCAGTCGTTTCTTCGTCTGACGCGCGAATTGGCGAGTTTGCCGTTAGACAAATCCGCGGCGGCGCTGGAGACGAGTGCGGCGATCGCCGCCATCTCGCTGCGTGCCGGCATTGAGTTTTTGCGTGCGGCGCCGGCTGCCGCTGACATTCTTGAGGCGACAGAGTTGCGCTCATGGGGTGAGCTGGGACGGCGTCTGGCAACGAGCGACGTCGAAACGGCAATTAGTTTTTTTAGCGAAGGAGTCGCGGCCTTTGCAGATCTGCCCGCGAGTTTACAGTCACTGATTTTTCAACTCAGTTCACGTCAAATAACGCTGGCGGCCCCCGTTGCGATCGCCACCATTCAAACTGCGCCGGGGCTTGCTGCCGAAATAAACGACGAAGATCTGTTTGCTTCGCTCCTGAACGTCGCCTCAGAAATTGCGCGTCGCTCAGCCAAGCACAGTGCCGAGTTTCTGAACGCGACGCCAGAGGTGGTGCAGCGGCTCAGGCGCTTTAGAAATCCCGTCGTCACCGAAAAAGGAATTGAACTCGCGTCGGAATTCGCGGCGCGCGCGGGCGGTATCGCGGCGGACGCCTGGACCGCGCTGCCCCCTGCCTTAGCCGGGCTCAACACCAGCGATGCACTTGGATTGATGGAAACGACGATCAAGTTTCTCGAGCGCGGCGGCGGCTCGGCACTGCAGATTCTGCTAACGGGCGGCGAAATTTTGCGTGGGCTGCCGGCAGTCTTCGAGGACTGGACCAGACTTCTAACAACTGTAGCGCAGCATGGCAACGCAAGTTTGATCGCCTTCGTGCGCAGCAGCCCCCGACTGGTGCGCGCGCTCGCTCACGAAAAGGACCAGGCTCGTTTGACTGACCTGGCCTCGCGCGTAATGCGACTAACCAACGAAATAGCGATGACTGACGGAGAAGCGGCGCTCGCTTGTTTTCGCTCGAGCGCCCTCGCGTTGCGGACCGTTTCAATCGATCAATTTGAAACCTGGGCGCGCTACGGCCTGGCGGCGCATGCGAAAGACGCGCGCGCCCGGCGCAGTTATTTCGCACTCGAAACACGTTCGAGTTACGAGGCATTGCGCAGCGGCAGCAACGGGTTGGCACTGGAGACGGTGCGGCAGTTACTCGTGCTTTACGTCGAAGGCTTGACTGGACGTGAAGTTGAAATAAGTCCGCTGGCGGCTGTGCCTCTGGAATCGCGCATTGCTGATGGTCGCACAATTCATTTGCCTTCAGTGGTCGCAGAATTCGGTGATGACGATCTCGATTTTCGTCTCTACAAAGTGTTGGCTGCGCATGCAGCGGGACAGATTGAGTTTGGCACTTACGAACAGGGGACGGCTTCGCTGCAGGCGGCTTACGAGACGCTCGCCGAAACCTATGCGGCCGAAAATGAGGACGCGCAGCTCGCGTTTTCAGTGCCGGATGAAATGGTTGAGAGCAGTCCAGGAAACGCGAGCAGCGTTGTCACTCCTGCTGACGTCGATTATCGCCACGCGTTGAAACTGTTTCCGCAGTCTCAACTCGCGCGTCGCATTTTCGGCACGTTGGAAAACGGTCGGATCGATCATCAGCTACGCCAAAAGTATCGTGGACTGACACGCGATCTGGATTTGATTCGTGAACATTTGCGCCGTTCACGTCCGTCAGTGCTGGACTTACCAGCGACGCTCGTTCCGTTTGAATTACTTTTCCAGACGACTCTGCTAGGCGGCGCGACTGACAATGCGCGCCAGTATTACAGTCAGATTGTTTCTGAACTCGAGACGCTAACGGCGGCGTATTTGACGAGCTCAACTGCAACAGTGGCTGACAGTTTGCTGGCTACGAGCCGCGTGTATGCGTTGTTCCAGTCGCTGGCGCCGCATGATGAAGCAACGCAGGAAGTCGAGATTCAGGAAGAGCCGTCGGAATCAGAGGAAGAGAACGCGATTGCGACGGAGAGTTTTCAGCGCGGTGCCGATCGTAAGCCGGAGCGGCGCGACGCGCGTGAGTTGTTTAGCGCCTGGAATGATCCTGACAAGGAAGGCGAACCCGATGAGTTAGCGGGCGCGGAGGCGTGGGCCGAGGCTGAGTTGCCGGAGCAGTCAATTGAAGAAGGCGAGGTCGCTTACAACTACGACGAGTGGGATCGCGAGTTGACTGATCACCGTCTCGGCTGGTGTCGGGTAATCGAAAAGCGTGTGAAGCATGGCGACCGGGCGTTTGTTGAGGAAACGCGCGAGCGGCACAAGGGCGTGATCTCTTCTATCCGCCATCAATTTCAATTGATGAAGCCCGAAGATTTGACGCGCGTGAACAACGAGCTGGACGGCGAGGAATTCGACTTGAACGCGGTCGTTGATTACGTCATCGATCGACGCGCGGCCAGCGTCGGCGGTGGACATCAATCAGAGCGTCTCTATACCAAACGTTTGCGCCGACGCCGCGACGTTGCAGTTTCTTTCCTGCTCGACCAGTCATCGTCTACTGCCCGCACGATTGGGCGTCATCCGTTACAGCCGTATACACGGCCGGGGCGGCGCATCATTGAAATTGAAAAAGAAGGATTGGTGTTGATGAGCGAAGCGCTGGAGGCGGTGGGCGACGTTTATTCGATCAACGGTTTCACTTCCGAGGGCCGGCGCAATGTGAAGTTTTACGTAGTGAAAGACTTTGACGAGAAGTATTCCGATGAAGTGAAGCAGCGCATCGGCGGCATCGCTTTTCAAAACAACACGCGCCTGGGTGCGGCCATTCGTCACGCAACTGCGCGCCTCGCGAAACAGGAAGCGCGCACACGTTTGCTGATCGTATTGTCAGACGGCCGGCCCTACGATCACGATTACGGCGACGCGCGCTATGCGCGTGAAGACACACGCGAAGCGTTACGACAGGCGAAGACGCAGGGGATAACTCCGTTCTGCATAACGATCGATCGCGAGTCGGAAGCTGAGCTGAAAGATTTATACGGTGAGATTGGCTACACGATAATTGATGACGTGCTGTCGCTGCCCGAGAGAATGCCGGGAATATATCGGCGGCTCACGACTTGAGCCTTGCGAAACTTGAGAAGAGACAGGATCTCTCATTTGTCTTTTCTGATCTCACTCACCTTTAACTTCATCGGAGCGCACCAGCCAACTTACTGGGATCGCGGGCGTCCCCGCCCGCAAATGAGCGCCAGGCACAACCCCAAAAGAACCAGGATGTTCAGTTTCGATAAAGCGGACCGTAGGGAAGCGTAGTTCGCGTTGCGCGCTCATTTGCGGGCGGGGACGCCCGCGGTCCCAGTAAGTTGGCTGGCCCGCTCCGATCAGGCGAAGAGCAACGAGATGATCAATGACTAATCCTTCTGAGTGTGCATCGACGTCTCTCTACTCTCGACCAAAGCCGCCGCCGCCTGGTGTTTCAATCTTGATCCGATCACCGGCATTCAGGTTCCAACTTCCTTTTGCCACAAGCTTACGCTGGCGCCCATCGCTGACGATTGATGCCTGCCCAGGTTTCCCGTCCTTTCCACCCGAAAGACCATACGGCCCACGCTTCCTGCGATCAGCCAGCAGCGACATGTGTGATGCGGCAAGCGTTTCGATTTCGCGCACGACGCCATCGCCGCCCCGATGCTTACCTTTGCCGCCGGCGCCTTTGCGAATTCGATACTGGCGCACGCGCAGCGGGTATGCATACTCGAGTGCCTCGGCCGGAGTGTTGAGGCTGTTTGTCATGTGCGTGTGCACCGCGTCCATACCAGCCTGCGACGGGCGTGCGCCCATGCCGCCCGCGACAGTTTCGTAGTAAGAAAATTCCAAACCCGTTCGTGGATCGATTCCGCCGATCGTCAGGTTGTTCATCGTGCCCTGACTCGCAGCGGGAATCTTGTTCGGCAACGCTTGCGACAATGCTTTGAACAACACATCAACAATGCGTTGCGACGTCTCGACGTTACCACCAGCGACCGAAGCCGGATGACGCGCGTTAACCACCGTACCCTTTGGCGCGACCAGGGTAATTGGCGCCATCAAACCTGCGCTCGCCGGGACATCACCGGCGAGCAGGCAACGGAAAACGTAGGAAACCGCGGAGACGGTGATCGCTTCAACCGCATTGATGGGTCCACTCACTTGCGGCGAGCTGCCGGTGAAGTCGACCTGAGCGCGCTCGCCTTTGATTGTGATCCTAACTTTGATGGGAACTTCAGCATTGGTCACACCATCGTCATCAAGCGCGTCTTCAGCCAGGTAAACTCCATTCGGGATCGAACCGATCGCGTGCCGCATCAAACGCGCAGAGTATTCAATCAAGTGCGCCGCATACTCGCCGGCTTCCGCTGCGCCACGTCGTTCGACAATTTCCAGCAAGCGCGCCGCGCCCGTTTTCAGTGAACCAATCTGCGCTTGAAAATCGCCGCGCCGTTCATCGTGACTGCGAACGTTCGCGAGTATCAGGCGCATGATGTCGGAATCGAGCTCGCCATTCCGCACCAGACGAACCGGAGGGATGGACAAGCCTTCGCCGTAGATGTCGGTCGCCAGACCCATTGAGCCAGGCGTGGCGCCGCCGATGTCGGCGTGATGCGCGCGGTTGGCGACGAAAAACAAAGGGGGCAGTGAGCGGTGGGCAGTGAGGAGTGGGCGATCGACTGAGGTTGAGGGTCGCGCGGCCGCGTTCCGCGTTCTGGGCTTATGACTACTGCCCACTGCCCACTGCTCACGGCACACCGCCATCACCAGCGTCACATCCGGCAGGTGCGTGCCGCCGGCAAAGGGATCGTTTAGAGCGACGACATCACCAGGTTGCAGCTTGATGTTTTGCAGCGCCGAGGCGACGGCCATGGGCATCGAACCGAGGTGCACGGGCATGTGATCGCCTTGCGCGATCACGCGGCCCTGCGCGTCAAACACCGCACAGGAATAATCGCGGCGCTCTTTGATGTTGGGCGAAAACGCCGTGCGCCGCAGGGCGATGCCCATTTCTTCCGCGACGGAAGTGTAGAGCGCGCGATAAATTTCGAGTGTGGTCGGATCGAATTGCTTCTTCATCATACTCATCTCTTTGGAGTGCGGTGGCCTGTCACCGCTTTGGTCTGCGGCGCTTGACGCCGCTGACTTCAACGTGGGTCGCGTCAAGCCGCGACCGGCCAAAGGCCGACAGGTCGGCGCACCCCAAAAGAGTTGCTCATTTATCCCACTTGAATGATCAAATTTCCGAAGTCATCAACCTCGGCGCGCGCGCCCGGTGGAATCAACGTGGTCGCTGAGTATTCCAGCACGATACAAGGACCTGACAAACGCGTCCCTGCCGCTAACTCGCTTCTCTGCAAAACTCTTGTGCGTTGTTTCTTGCCGTCGAAATAAGCGTCAACTGTGTGCGCTACTTTTGACGGCGTCTGAGACTGCGATCCACGAGTCTTTTTCTCGGCAATCTTCTCAACCAGTCCGAGCGACCGAACACGCGCGCTAACAATTTCGACCGTGTTTCCTGCTTGCGCGTAACCATAACGTTCGCGATGAGCCCGATGAAACTCGCTCGCGATGTCACGTCCTCTCTGCTTAATCGTCAGTTCAAACGATTGGCCTTTGTATCGCATGCCCAGCGAACGCTCATGACGTTGTTGCGAACGCGAAAAACCTTCCGCCCGCAGCGCGACAAATGCATCGTGCTCAAGTTCTTTGAAAATCCGGGCGAGTGTTTTTTCGGCGGCTGGCGAATAGTCAAGCATCGTAGTCCGACTCTGGTCCTTCACGACGTCGGCCGTCAAAACTCCAATCGCCGAAAGCGCGCCGGCAGAAGTTGGGACAATGATCTGTGGAATCCTGAGGGCCCGGGCGAGATCAACTGCGTGCAGTCCGCCAGCTCCGCCGAAGGGCAACAAGGCGAAGTCGCGCGTGTCGAAGCCGCGCTCTATCGAGATGCGTCGGAGGGCGCGCTCCATGTTTGTATTAGCGATGGTGACCACGCCCTGGGCGGCTTCAATCGGAGTAACTTTCCGCGCTGCCGCGCGACTCATCTCAGCGGCCAATCTATCGAGCGCTATGTTTGCTCGCTGCTCATCGAGCGGAAACTCCCCACCGAGTAAGCCTGCGCCGCCAAAGTGTCCGAGCACTAAATGTGCATCGGTAACTGTCGGCAGCAACGAACGTCCGTAGCACGCCGGCCCGGGTTCCGCGCCGGCGGATTCAGGCCCCACTCGCAGCGAGCCTCCTTCATCGACCCTCGCGATCGAACCACCGCCCGCGCCGACGGTATGAATATCCATGACGGAAACTGCGACAGGCATTCCCGCAACCGAAGCTTCGTTGGTCATGCGCAAACCATCCGGCCCGCAAAGCGCGACGTCAGTAGAGGTACCGCCCATGTCAAACGTGATTATTTTTTCGAACCCGGCGGCACGCGCCGATCGCAGCGCGCCAACCACACCGCCAGCGGGCCCTGACAGAATTGTGCGCACTGGTTCGCGCGCGGCGACGGCTGCGGAAATGCTACCGCCCGACGACTGCATGACGCGCAACTGTTTCGTGCGCGTCGCCAATCGTCGCAGGTATGAGCCCATCAGTGGTTGCAGGTAAGCATTGATGGCGACGGTCGAGGTACGTTCGTACTCCCGATATTCGGGAAGAATTTCGTGCGAGATCGAAAGCGGCACCTGCAGCGACGAGAGGGCTTTCGCGATCTCTTTTTCGTGTTCCGGGTTGGCGAAAGAAAAGAGCAATGAGATGGCGATTGACTCGACGCGGTTTTTTTTCAGCCGGTTGACTAAAGACTGCAGTTCGGCGAGTTCAAGTTGTTCGATTACTTCGCCCGAAGCAACCACCCGTTCCCGAATGCCGAACCGCAAGCTGTCAGGCACCAGCGCTGGTTCTCGCGTGGCGTTCAAGTTGTAGAGCTCTGGTCTTGCCTGTCGGCCAATCACCAGCACGTCTTCAAAACCGCTGGTTGTTACCAGCGCCGTGCGCGCGCCGCGACGCTGCAACAACGCGTTGGTGCCGACGGTGGTTCCATGAACAACCTCGATGCCCGCCAGCGGCACGTTCGTCAAGTTTGAAATCTGCTTGAGGCCGGTGGCGATGGCGATTGACGGATCGGTTCCAGTGGAGGGAAGCTTGAATATCTCCAGACGCCCGTTTAGTTCAAAGACGAAATCAGTGAACGTCCCGCCAGTGTCAACGCCGACACGAACTTTGCGAACACGCTGGCGTCGTCGCTGGTTGCCGGTGGTCATTTGAATAGGCCGCGAGATAAGAAGTTTGGTCCCGACGTGTCGGGATTTACCCTGAGAGATGGCATTCAGCGCGCACGCAACCCCGACTGGTCGGGGTTTGCGCTACGACAAACCAACTGAAGTTTCTGTCTTAGCAGCGGTCACTATAGTCACAAGCAAAAACATTGACAAGAAAGGCGCAGCGACTAAAATTGCGCGCGATTTCTTCCCCGTAGGCCGAACCGCCGGACTGGTCCAGGCGCAGTCGTGTCTACCAACAATCAGGAGGCCCCAATGAAACAGAAGGCATGGTTCACCAGCTTGACCACACTCGCTTTGGTAGTTGTCTGCGTGCTCGGTTGTAGCAAGACCGGAAGCGTTGCAACGTCGACACCGTCAAACACGAATAGCGCGACGACGCCAACAACCCCGGCGGATATTTCCGGCGACTACACAGTTGCCGGCGCCAACGAAGACGGTAGTCCATACAAAGGTGAACTTGCCGTGATCAAACATGGCGACGTTTATCAGTTTCGCTGGAACGCCGGAAAGCAATACGACGGGATTGGAATTTCCAACGGCAACGTGGTGGCGGTTTCTTTCACCGGCGGCGCTAACGGACAAGGTTGCGGCGTCGTGACGTACAAAGTGGGCGCCGATGGTTCGCTTGATGGCCGCTGGGGCATGTGGGGCAAAGATGAAAGCGGCACCGAAAAAGGAACGCGCACCAGCGGTTCAGATCTAGCTGGCGACTACAACACCAACGGCACGAATCCAAATGGCACCACCTACAAAGGCCGACTTACGGTGGCGCAACTGGCGGGCGGCTATTCTTTTGTTTGGAGTAACCCGACCGCCACCGGATTCGGAATAAGACAAGGAGATTTTGTTTCGGTTGGATTCGGCGGTCCGCGCTGCGCGTTCGTCGCCTATGAGGTTAAGCCCGACGGAATACTTGACGGAGTTTGGGGCGGTTACGGCAGCAGCAAGACGGGGACGGAGAAAGCTACGAAGAAATAGCGGCAGGAGGCACGGGCGGAAAGCAAGAAACGGAATTTATCGCCCGTCCCCGCTCTTAAGTAACAAGCTTTCTGAGCCTCAATGGAAATTGAGAAGTGGAAAATGAATTATGGAAAATTCCGTTTCTTCGCTTCTTAGTTTCTATTCAACCTCAACGAAGCAGCCACTCTGGTTGGACTTGCGCGCGGCGTCGAGCGCAAGTTGCACCCGATAGCCATCGGCAAACGTTGCTGCGCCTGCGACGGTTGTTCGGCCTTCGTGCAAAGCTTCGACAATCGCCGACGCAAAAGCCGTAAACCCTCCGGCCCAGCTACTTTCTTTCATTCCCGACGCCAGTGGGTTCTTCTCAACCGACACCGGTTGCCAGTTTCCAGATCCCGCCTTTGAGTGCCAGAGTTTGCCGCTCTCTTCAACCAGCAACGCTCCCGTGCTGCCGTAAACTTCAAAACGATTCTCATACTTGCCCGGCTCAACCACGGACATGGAGATCGTGCCGGTCGTTTTTGTAGTGAGTTTTGAGTCTGCAAAGCGAACCATCAGCTTGGCAGCATCGTCGGAAGTGACCTCGCGCATATTTCCGCTCGTTTTGTCAGGGCGCGCTGCAATGTGGGTTGAGAGCATGCAGGAAACTTCGCTGATTTCGGTGTCGAGCATCCAGCGGAAAGAATCGAAGGCGTGCGAGCCGATGGCACCAAGCGTGCCGCCGCCCATTTTTGCGTCAGACCACCAATCCCAGGCGCGATCAAGAACGCCGCGATAGTCGGAAAGAAAAAGATAGTGGCAGTGGCGCACGTTGCCAATTGCGCCGGCGCGCAACATCTCCCGCATTTTTCGGCGGCTATTCAGGAAGCGCAATTCGTGGTCAATCAAAGCCAGTTTACCCGCTTCGCGCGCGCGATCAGTCATGCGCTTCGCTTCGTCTGCGTTCATGGCCATCGGCTTCTCGCAAAGAACTGCCTTGCCTTTGTCGAGAGCGGCGAGGGTGATCTCCATGTGCGTTGCCGGCGGCGTCACGACGCTGACCAGATCGACGTCATCGCGCTCAACCAATTCGCGCCAATCGCCGGCGACGTTTTCAATGCCGAACTCCTGGGCCACGCTCTCGGCATGTTCGCGATGCCGGCTGGCGATTGCGGTGATGCGAGCGCCGGGACAACTGCGAAAGCCGGGAATTTGAGTGGAACGCGCAAACCCGGCGCCCACAATGCCAATGCGAATGGTTCGCTTATCCATTTGCCTGTCCTTTGGGATCAAAAGTTTGACTAAGACTTAACTGTCGAGGTGCACCTCCGTCAAGTATGACGCAGCAGCAGGTCTATCAAGTGCGGTTTGATTTCAACGCATACCCCATCGCCGCCATCCGTCTCGTCAGGGCGCGCAAGTCAACTTACTGGGATCGCGGGCGTCCCCGCCCGCAATGAGGCGAACTGAACAACTCTTTCGTTAGCTCATGCTTTATCGAAACTCGACCTCCTGTTTCTTTTGGTGTCGCGCCTGGTGTTCATTGTTCCCCGCATTTCGTTGACTGCTTCCCTAACGAAAAATAGAATGCGCGCACTCAATGGAAGCCGCAGTCATACTCGTTATCTTATTTATCCTGGCATTGCTGGTCTCGGCACTCGTGCTGCCGATTGTGGCTTTGGTAATAGCGGTGCGCGCCAAAAGAACCAGCGAGACAATCGCGCGGCTTCAGAATCTTGGGAGTTTGGGAGTTAACGCGACTCAGCCGGCGCAAACCAATGACGTTGTGTTACGTGATTTGGTGCAAGAGCTTTCCGCGCGCGTGGCGCGGCTTGAGACTGGACAATCTGCGGGAGTTACCGACCAGCTGCTACCGACTGTTTCGCAGCCTCCACCTCTGCAACCGCCTCCACTAATTGCACCACCCGCTCAGCCAACCTCTCCTGAGGTTTCTGTGTCCGGGCCTTCACCAGTGCCACCGCCACCGCCAGCGGCGCCGATGTTTTCCGCAGTTCGTGCGGAACCGAGTCTGAGCAGCGAAGGCCTTGAATCGATCGTGGGCCGTCGCGCCGTAGGCTGGGCGGCCGTCGCGCTGATCATTCTGGCCACCGCCTTCTTCCTCAAGTACGCGTTCGACAATCGTTGGATTGGTGAACTTGGCCGCGTTGCCATCGGGGTACTTGCCGGCGTCAGCGTGACGGTGCTCGGTTTCCATTACCACAAACGTGGCTGGCGGGTTTTCTCGCAGATCCTGACCGCCTGCGGAATTGTGTTGCTCTACTTGTCAGTCTACGCGGCCTTCGGTTACTACCATCTGACCACGCAAAAAACTGCCTTCGTTTTCCTGACAGTATTGATCATTGAAGCGGGACTGCTCGCGATTCTTTACAACGCTCCCGCCATCGCTGTCATGGCTGTGCTCGGTGGTTTTCTGTCGCCGATTTTGCTTCATTCAGATCGCGATCAATATCGTTCCCTGTTTGGCTACCTCGCACTAATCGACGTCGGCACTCTGGCACTGTTCAAGCGTTGGCCGGGCTTGAGTTCGCTGGCGTTTAGCGGCACTCACTTCCTGTTTTGGCTCTGGTTTGCGGAACACTATCACCCGCAAAAACGTGCTGCCGTAGTGATCTTTCAAACTGCTTTGTTCGCGATCTTTCTGATTAGTTACGTCGGCCGCCGGCTCCTAAAACGCGACGAAGAGAACGCCGAGGACCTCGCGCTGCTCTCGATCAATCCGTTCGTGTTTTTCTCGACCGCGTATTTTCTGCTTAACGCTGACCATCACGACTGGATGGGCTTGTTTGCCGTCGCCATGGCGCTGCTTTACGCAGTTGTGGCGAAGATTTTGCTGGATCGCAAAAGGACTCCGCGAATTGAATTGTTAGTAATGATCGGAATTGCGCTGACGTTTGCGACCCTGGCGATTCCGATTCAACTCAAGTCGAACTGGATCACGATCGCGTGGTCGGTTGAGGCGCTGGCACTGTTGTGGACGAGCATTGAAAGCAAAACCGAACGACTGCGGGCGATTGCTTGGTGTTTGTTTGGGCTCTCGCTTACCAAACTGATTCTCTGGGACACGCCCTGGTGGAACCGCAGATCGTTCACACCAATCCTGAACAAATATTTTCTTTCAGCCCTCGTAATAATCGCGTGTCTGGGAGTGGCGGCAGCTTTGTGCCGCAAGTTGCGCGAGCAAGATGAAGCTCAAGGCCGAGCATTCTTCCTGGGCTTCGTGCTCGTTGCGATCGCGGTGCTCTGGTTTGTCCTGTCATTTGAAACATTCACTTTCTTCAACGCTCGCGCGCTGGTACAGGAAACAATTGAAGACCACAATCACGAACTGTGGTTAGGGCAGTTGGCCCTTTCAGTGTTGTGGACTTTTTACGCGGCGACACTTGCGGTGGCCGGTTTCGTGCGCCGCTCCGCCGTTATCCGGTGGGCCGCTCTCGGGTTGTTTGGGCTGACGACGGTCAAAGTCATGCTGGTTGACGTTGCGGTGCTGGAAAGATTTTATCGAATCATCGCGTTTTTTGTGCTCGGCGTGGTGTTGCTGCTGGTGGCCCGGGGCTATCACAAAGCATTTCATTCAAGGGAGTCGGAAAAATGAAAAGCCGAACGCTAATTGTCGTAGTGGTATTGCTGGTTTCGTCGCTCGGGCTGGTGCGTGTTGTTGCCGAAGCTCCCCTCGCGGCGTGGCGCTACTACGCCGATTTAAATCTTGCTGCCGCGGCGCCTGGAGAGTACGACTTGCTGGTGCCACTGCAAGTGATGGATCAATCGCAGGACGAACTGGCGGACTTGAGACTGCTTGACGCCGCGGGCAAAGAGATTCCCTACGCGTTGCGGGTGCGCCGGGAAATCGACAGTGTGGAACGTTTTGACGGCACGCTTTTCAACAATGCCTCGCTCGGAAATTCAGCCAGCGAAGTGTCAGTAGACCTTGGCGAGAATCCCGGTGAACACAACGAGGTTCAGATCGAAACCTCTGGCAAAAACTTCCGCCGCCACGTGAACGTAGAAGGCGCCGATACCGGTAGTGATTGGAAAATGCTGCACGCGGGCGCGGTGATCTTTGGATTTGAGTCTTCTAATCAAGTTGCTGAATCCAACACCGTGAGTTATCCCACCAGCAGATACAGGTATTTGCGCGTGCGAGTTTTTGCCGACGAACTGTCAGACCGAGCGGCGCCTACTATCCTGAGCGTGGCAGCGGCGAAAGTGGTCAGAGCGCCGGGCCAATTGGCTAGCTGGACCGTGTCAGCGCCGGCTCCTGAATTACGCCGCGTCCAGGGCGCGAATTCGTCAGCCTGGACGATTGATCTTGGCGGTCGAGTGCCGGTCGATCGGTTAGCACTTGATGTTGACCAGGAATCGTTTTCGCGACCTTTTCAGCTGGAGGTAATTGATGATCCACAGAACCGGCAGCTCATAGCCTCAGGCGAATTGGCGCGTCGCGCAGGGGAACAACGACAGCCGTTGCGGATCCAGTTTGACCAGGAAGTGCATGCGCGTAAGTTGCGTCTGCTCGTTACTGACTACAGCAACCAGACACTGGTAATCTCCTCAATCGTCGCCGGCGCGCCGGCGCGTCAACTTGTTTTTGATGTGAAGGAAAAAACCAGCGGGCCGCTGCGCTTGTTCTTCGGGAATTACAACGCCGGCGCCCCACACTACGATTTTGAACAGGATTTTTATGCTCGACCCGCGCAGCTTGCCGCGCGCACGTCACTCGGCTCCTTCTTTCCAAATCCTGATTACAAGCCGGAACCCTTGCCTTTCACCGAGCGCCAACCGTGGCTGATCTATGTCGTACTGGCCGGCTCGAGCATTGCGCTGGCTTTGATACTACTCAGCCTCGCGCGCGCAACACTGCGTCCGCTGGAGCCAGCGGGTGAACCGGCAACCGAGCCCAACAAATAATCCGAAAGAAATTCGGAATTTTGGTTAGAGGACGTGTGCCAAACATTTTTTGGTTGCTACGCGTACTATCCAGCTACGCTTCGAGAACTTGCGGCAACGTGTCTGAAATCGTGAGAAGGCTTGATAGGTTTTGTATATGAATGCCCCTCCTGGGGGCAGAGGGAGATATCGGCACGAGAGCAAATGTTTCCATGACTGTTACTTCAGAAAACCTTCGCGAGATTTACCCTGACACCGAGCACGAGAAAATTGTGCTCTGCAATGATCCGGCTTCCGGCTATCGCGGGATCATCGCAATTCACAGCACCACACTCGGTCCAGCGCTGGGAGGTTCGCGCTTTTGGAATTACTCCAGTGACGATGAAGCGGTCAACGACGTGCTGCGACTCTCTCGCGGGATGTCGTACAAAAACGCGCTGGCTGGTTTGCCGTTTGGTGGTGGCAAATCCGTCATCATTGGTGACAACCGCGCCACGAATCGCGAACAGATTTTTCGCGCGCACGGCAGGTTTGTAGAAACCCTGCAGGGCCGCTACATCACCGCGGAAGATGTGGGTACTACTCCAGAAGACATGGAATTCGTCAGGCGCGAGACGGCGTACGTTGGTGGGTTGCCGGGCCAGTCAGGTGATCCATCACCGGTGACGGCGCGTGGCGTATTCCGCGCAATTCAGGCGGCAGCCCAACATCGCTGGGGTTCCGACGATCTGTCAAATCGCACGGTTGCGATCCAGGGCTGCGGCAAAACTGGTTATCACCTTGCCAGAGAACTCAACGCGGCGAATGCGAAACTGATTGTGACTGACGTGGATCCGGGTATGGCCGCACGCGTGGTCAACGAGTTTGCGGCGACGGCTGTAGCACCCCAGAAAATCTTCAGCGTCACTGCAGACGTGTTTGCTCCCTGCGCTTTGGGAGGCGTCATCAACGATCAAACGATTCCGCAATTGCAGGTAGCGATCGTTGCCGGCGCGGCGAACAATCAACTGCTGGAGGATCGTCACGGCGACGCTTTGCATGAACGCGGAATTCTTTTCGCGCCGGATTACGTGAGCAACGCCGGTGGCGTCATGAGCGGTTGTCGAGAATTGCTCAGTTGGAATACCGAACAAACTTTCAAAACGGTAGACGCAATCTACGACAAGGTCCTGAAGGTGCTCGACCTCGCTCGCGAGCACGGCGTACCGCCCGCGCAAATGGCTGACAAGCTGGCCCGTGAAGTTTTGTATCCACAGTGAGCACCCAGGCGTTCGCGTCCAGCGACTCACCAGTCGTTGGCGACCTTTCAAGTCTGTGCTCAGAACGCGGCTATCAAGTTCGTTGTGCGAAAATCCCGGAAAAGTGGTGGCGATTAGCATAGAAAACAATTAGCCACAGAATTACTACAACGATAGCGGGCCCCACGCCCATTCGATTGAGGAACACGTGATACAAAACTATGTTCACGATTACTGGTCCTAGCAACGTAAGACCCAGCGGCACGTACCGGTTAATGAGCAGTAGCGCCCCACCCACGACTTGCAGCCCCGCAATAACCGAAAAATAGTGCGACATTGCGAGCGCCTTGATGAAGTCTCCCGCTAATCCGGTTGGCATTTCTCCCATATTCAGGAAGTTTAGAAAACCGTTTAGCCCAAACACCAGAAACGTGAGGCCGAGTAGAATTCGCGCGATCAAGATTACGATTTTCATTTTCGTCCCTTTCGCTGCAGCAGATTTCGGAATGTGTGGTCCAGGCTGAGGTTAATCCTTCCCAAGTGATAGAGGAAGCTCCGCGGTTGGCTCGGCCGAAGTTGCTTGCGAACGGCGCGAGCGGAAGAAGGACGTACGATCGAGCACGTTTTCCTGAAAACGTTCGAGGTAGAGATAAATCACCGGCGTGATGTAGAGAGTGATGAATTGTGAGACTACTAATCCGCCAACGACAACCAACCCCAGCGGCCGTCGCGACGAACCATCGGCTCCATAACCGAGCGCGATCGGCAAGGCGCCGAAAATTGCCGCCAGCGTCGTCATCAGAATCGGACGAAAGCGATCCATGCTGGCATCGTGAATTGCCTTGTCGGCGGCCTCCCCCGCTTCGACTCGTTGTCGCGCAAAGTCGACGATCAGGATTCCGTTTTTCTTGACGATTCCCATTAGCATGAACATGCCAACGAAGGCGTATAACGAAGCTTCTTGTCCAAAAATGAGCAACGTTAAGAGTCCGCCCACCAGCGCAGTGGGAAGCGTCGACAGTACCGTCAGCGGATGAACATAACTTTCATAGAGGATTGCCAGGATCACATACATCACGAACACCGCCAGCGCCATGAGAATTGTCAGGCTGGTGACGGTGCCGGAAAAAGTTTGAGCTTCACCGGTCAGCTCAGCGCGAATTCCGGGCGGTACAATTTCATGAGCCGACTTTTCGATGAAATTGGTAGCGTCGCCGAGCGCCACGCCGGGCTTGAGATTAAAAAAGAGCGTCATGCTCGTGAACTGGTTCAGGTGGTTGACGGTCTGCGGTCCCAGCGTTGATTTCCACGTGACCAATTCTTTGAGCGGTACCAGGCGTTGGCCGTCGTCTGATTTGATGTATAGCAATGAAAGATCATTCGCGTTCTGGCGCGCCGAATCTTCCATCTCCAGAATCACCTGATACTGGTCCTCAGGTTTCTTAATCAGATAGAGATAGTTTTGCGAGTACGCATTTCTGAGAAGCGTTAGAATTCGCGCCTCGGAAACACCGTAGGTTTTTGCCTGCTCGCGACGAATGTCAATGTTCAGGTTGGGCGTGTTGGCGAAATAGTCAGACGACACGCTCAGAAAGCCAGGATAGGCCCGCAACTTACCCAGCAACTTTTGACCGACGTCATAAACCTGATCGGGATTCACACCCGAAACAGCAAAAGCGTACTGGCCCTGCTGTTGGCTGGTTACCCCGGTGCTGATCTCGAGTACCGGAAACGGCCGCAGAAACGTCATCACTCCCGGGATTGCGTTGAGCTTTCCCATCATCTCCGCAGTGACTTCGCCGATCGGCGGACGTTGTTCCGGTGGCCTGATGAACGTAAAGGTGATGCCCTGATTTGACGCCAAAAAACCGCTGGCGCCGGTCATCGTAAAATCCGTAATAACGTTTGGATCGTTATGCAGTACATCGTCAACGCGATTCTGAAGCGCCTGCATCTGTGTTGGCGAAGAACCCTCCGCCGCAATGAACGCTCCGAAGATCACGCTGCTGTCGCCTGGTGGAAGAAACGCCTTGGGGACAAGGACGAACAACCAGATCGTACCGGCGAGACATATCACCCAGATCACCGGCGACACCCAGCGGTGACGCAGGAACCACCAAAGCGATCCGCCATAGAGGGCGAGCACGCGCTTTTCGATGCCGCCAATCACGCGTTCCATCCATGTCTTCTTCGAACCGGCGCCGCGCTCGCGCAGTAGTCGCGCGCACATCAGCGGCGTTAAGGTTAGCGACACCACACCGGAAGCGAAGATTGCAATCACGATCGTGATCGCAAACTCACGGAAGATTCTGCCGACCAATCCCGACATGAACACCAGCGGAATGAAAACTGCGGCCAGCGAGATAGTCATCGATAGGATGGTGAAACTGATCTCCTTCGCGCTGTTGACTGAGGCAGTGAATGGTTGCTCGCCGCGTTCCATGCGCCGCACCGTGTTTTCAAGAAAAACGATCGCGTCGTCAACTAAGAATCCGATGGCCAGCGTCAGCGCCATTAACGACAAATTGTCGAGGCTGTAACCCAGCGCGCGCATCGCGATGAACGTTATCAGCAGCGACAAAGGCAGGGCGACAGCAGGAATTAGCGTGTCAGTAGCGCGGCCGAGAAAAACGAAAATCACCATCACTACCAGTATGAAAGCAATGATCAGCGTAGTCCTGACGTCGCTCACGGAGTGCACGATGCTTTGCGAGCGATCATAAATCGGAGTGATACGGATTGAACCCGGCAGGTCGGAGCTGATCGCCGGCATGATTCCGTAAATGCTTTTGGAAACTTCGACAGCATTAGCGCCGGCGCGCCGATTAACCGCAATGATCACCGTTGCCGAGGGCACCGTGTAACCGCGCACCCAAAAACGCATGTTCACGCGCTCGTCCTGCACCGACTCTTTGACAGCGGCCACGTCGCGCAGGTAGACGGGCGCATCGCTGGTGCCGCCAACGATCAAGTTGCGGTACTGGTCGGCGGTTTCAAGTTGGCCCTGTGGTTTCAAAACCGCTGTCCCTGACTGGCTATCTAATTGTCCCGCTCCCGTCGTACTCGTACCGCTTTTGATTGCTGCGCTGAGGTCGTCAATAGAAATCCCTCGCGCCCACATCGCCGTGGGATTGGCTTTGATCCGCAGTGCCGACTTGGTGCCAAAGACCAAAACTTGTGAAACGCCGGGCAGGATGCTGAGTCGCTGGCCCACTTGCGTGGTCGCATAGTCGTAGAGTTGACCGGGCGTGACCGAGTCGCTCGTCAGCGCGATATACATGATCGCCTGATCATTCGGGTTGCTCTTGGAATACGTAGGCGGCGCCGGCAGGTCCGCCGGAAGACTTGCCGTGGCTTGCGAAAGCGCAGTCTGCACGTCCGTCGCCGCGGCGTCGATGTTTTTCTCGAGTGCGAACTGAAGGGTAAAAGTCGCAACGCCCTGCTTACTTTGCGAGGTCACTACTTCCAGTCCATTGATTTGCATGAACTGGCGTTCGAGGGGCGTGGCGATATTGTTGGCGATGGTGTCAGGACTGGCTCCCGGATAACCAACCTGCACTTGAATAACCGGATAATCAACGGCCGGAAGATCATTTACGGGAAGTTGAGAGTAACTCAGCAGTCCGAAGAGAATTACCGAGAGCGTCAACACCGCGGTCATCACCGGGCGGCGAATGAAAGGTTCGGAGAGATTCATTACTTCGGCCCAGTACTTGTTGCGGCGGTTGGATTATTAGCGTTGGCTGGCGCGGCGATCATGACTTTGCCCCCCGGCGTGACTCCCAGTTGTCCATTGGTTACGACACGCTCGCCGGATTGCACTCCCTGCTCGATCACAATCAAGTCGCCTTGCCGCTGACCTAAAGTTACCGGCCGTTGTTCCGCTGTCGAATCCTGCTTCACCACATAGACGAATGGTCCTTTGGCAGAATTCTGCGGAGCAATCGCCGGCACGAGCACCGCCTGGTGAATCGTATTCAAGATGAGGCGGATGTTGACGAAGCGGCCTGGCCAGAATTTGCGACCGCCATTGGGGATGGTGGCGCGCAGACCAACCTGGCCCGTCGTATTCTGTACGGCAACATCAAGAAAAGTGAGTTGACCAATGACCGGCTCGTCTGAACTCTCGGGCAGTCGGACTTCGGTGGTGAGTTTGCCGGCGCGCATCTGCTGCTGTACTTCGGGCAAACTGTTTTGGGAAATGGTGAAGTCGGCGTAGATCGGATCCAGCCTCTCGATCAACAGCAACGAATTACCGTTCCCTGAATTGCCCGCGCCGCCGCCCGTGCCACCACTGAGTCCGCCGGGGTTGACTACGTTTCCAATATCGACCAATCGCTGTCCCGCGCGTCCATCGATGGGCGAGCGGACGTAGCAGTAGCTGAGATCGACTTTAGCTTTATCCACAGCGGCCGCATCCACCTGGATTGTTTCGTCTGTGCTATGCACAGTCGCGCGTGCAGCTTCAGCAGTAGCTCTAAGCGAGTCGTAGTTTGCGCGCAGCTCTTCATACTGTTCGCGCGCGACTACACCCTGTTCCACCAGCTTGCCGTAACGTTCGACTTGAACCAGTCCCCACTTAGCCTGGGCGATCTCCCGCGCGAGATTCGCTTCAGCCTGTTTTTTTAGTGCTACCGATTTAGAGAGGTTGGCCTGCGCCTGTTTGAGATTTGCTTCAGATGGGCGGCTGTCAATTGTGAAAAGCAATTGCCCTTTTTTAACGTCTGCGCCGTCAGTGAAATTAATCTTCGTGATCCGGCCGGAAACTTGTGGCTGGATGGAGACAACTTCTCGGGCAACAGTTTTACCAATAGCGTCCAGGTAAGTGGGCACGTCCTGGCTAGTTGCCACCGCTACTTCGACTGGGGCCGGCGGTCGTTCGAAACTCGGCTGCGCCTTGCTACCACACCCAGTGAGGCCGATGACGACCAATCCGCCAATCAGACAGCCGGCTGTCAACCGCATAAATATATTCTGAATTGAAGCCATGCAATGCTTTCTTAGACGAGTCTCTGGATCGCAGATTCAACGTCAAGCAACTAGTAAAGACTATGCTTTTGTTCGGGAGATTTGTTTACGATCCAGCCGTCGTTTTTGTTGCAAACGGGCTATCTCCTGTCTACTGGTTAAATAAGTTGAAAACCAACTGGATAGTATGAACGCAGTGTGGGGGTTTTGTTAAATTTGAAAAACAAATTGCCGTACCAGATCGTGATCTTGCCGTGAGCGACTGACGTTTCTTGGTTTCTTTTAATTCCTGATTATCGGATCCCAACACGAATTTCATAAGAACTAAACGCGGCCTTCACAACTTTAGGCGGTTTCCGGCGTAGCGTTTTAGTTGACCGGACGAAGTTCGGTTTCGCTCTGCCGGCGGTTGGAGCGAAGAATGATTGGTGAAGGACCACTTGAAATTAGACAGGGAGCGCTTGCTGCACTTTACTTCAAGCGCCCAGGACAGTGACGACACGGGCGTGGCTTTGAACGTTACAGCTTTTGTATTTTGTCAGGGGCGGGGTCAAAATAATCTTGATCTGGCAGGCAAACAAACAGTCGGAGCCCGAAGCAATTAGACTGGGAAACGCGGTTACGCGGCCGCATTGAATTTTGAAAGGAGAGGTCATGAGTCAACGTTTGAATTACTTTGAGCAGTCTCCCGAGCTGAGCGGGAAAATTCTTGAGCTCAGTCAAGCACTGAAAAAGAGTTCGCTGGGAAATACCCTGATCGATCTCGTAAACATTCGCGCGTCGCAAATCAATGGGTGTGCCTTCTGTCTGGACATGCATTGCAAGGAAGCCAAGATTCACGGGGAGCACGAGCTGCGTATTTATCACCTGCCGATATGGCGAGAGTCGCCGTTATTCACAGAAACTGAAAGGGCGGCGCTGGAATGGACCGAGGCTCTCACGAAGTTCTCCGAGCATGGGGTTCCCGATGACGTTTACGATCGTGTCCGCGCACAGTTCAACGAGAAGCAAATCTCGGAATTGACTTTCGCGGTGGCGGTTATCAATACGTGGAACCGGCTCAACATTCCTTTCCGGATCGTGCCGGGCTCCTTCGACGAGCAGTTTGGTTTGACGAAAGCCGGCTTGAGCTATCCCGCGAGTACCGCGAAAGGGCATAGCGGCGGCTGACGGATGTGAATACGTCCTCGGTTGCTGGCGGGCGATGAAAGGGAAACTACGATGAGCGCAATCGATACTCTGCAAAGGGAAACAAATATTACGGCGGGTCACGGATCCACAAAGATGCTCTGGGCGGGACGAATCCTTAGCGTCCTCCTCGGACTATTTCTTGTTTTCGATGCCGTGGTTAAGTTAGTGAAACCACCCTTCGTGGTGGAAGTGAACGCGCAACTTGGATATCCCGAAGGCGTCATTGTCGGCCTCGGGGTCGTTCTGCTCGTTTGCACTGTGCTTTATTTGATTCCGCGCACCGCTATCCTGGGCGCCATCTTGCTGACTGGATATCTTGGCGGGGCCGTCGCCACACACGTGCGGGTCGGCGGCCCATTTTCTTCAATCATTTTCCCGATCATCCTGGGAGTTCTGCTTTGGGGTGCGCTTTACCTCCGCGACGAGCGGCTGCGATCGATGCTTCCCGGGCGACGATCGTAGATTCCCGGGAATCAAACACACGAGCGACCTGCAGAAGTCTCGTATGTCGTGGTGTGTATAACGTGAACGTAAAATCGAGAAGCGCCCGCTCACCAGGAGCCAGGCGCTGCTCAGCTCCAGCGTTCGGAGAAGTTAAATAGGAATGCTGCGGTTCGCGAGAGACAAGCACGAACCTGAATCGGTAGCCGGGGAGATTCGCTGATACTGCTTTTCATCAGGATGGTGGCTTCAATCGGGTTGGGCCAACGGTGACGTAGGCCACTGATTAGATTCGCTGGATGGCGTATGTGATCAGCCATTGGTCGTTCATGCCGCCTTCTCATCGAGGGAACCTGTTCACCCCATTCGCTCAGCACAGTGGGCACAACCCAACGTGGCAGTTGCTGGAAATTACTCAGCGAGGGGAGGTCGAAGTTTGCGCCCAGCAGGTCTCGAGTTAGTCTTACCGCACAGCCAACATATTGAGCGCGCCGTTTTTCTCCTAAACAGAGATCCCAGTCGAAGTCTGACGGCAACGATTCGAGGAGGGAAGCAACATCTACCAGCCATAACGGACGCCACGCGCCTTCTCGCAACATGTGAAAGCAAACGACGCGAAACAGATCCTCCGGCGCGAGCACGCGCACCTCGAGATCCTCGTGCGCCAGTAGTCGTGAGCGGGCGAATAACTGTTCCGCGTCTTCGTCTCCCAGCGTCTCGAATCCGCTGTGCAGATCCACATGATGTTTGCCGTTGAGTTGCGCCAGCGCTGACCCTGCTGCGGCATATTGCGCGGGACGAACACAAACGTCGATGTCGCCGTACGGCCGGAGACCTCTTTCACAGTAATGTCGAGCAACGGTCAGGCCTTTGACCAGTACCGCGTCGATGCCGGATGAGCGCAGAATTTCGACGACATCACGGATCTTCTCCTCGCCAAGTCGGGACTCCAGAATATTTGCGCGGTACATCTGCTGGAAATCAGAGGCGACGGGACTGCCCCTCAGCGTTGAGACGCGGACACGCCACCACGCCAGCGCGCCGGTGCCTGAGCGATTCAGGAGTGGGGCAACTGCTTCAAGATCGCTGCCGGAAAAGTCGACCTCAGGAGGCGTGGCCCGCCATGAGCCGGCGAGAACTCTTGCCAGCAAACGTCCCTTTTCTCTGACGCTCAGACTCATCCGGGTGGTTTCAGTTCAGCTCATTGTCTCAGCGAGTTCGGCGAATGCGTTCGCCTAACGACTGGCGGTGTTGCCTTCGGTCAGGTGCTGCGGCGCCTTCCCTGGTTGCAGCCTGAACTGCAACGGCTTTCACCTTTTGCAATGGGTAAAGGTGTCTTCGGCAGCGTTCGATTTCGGTGCTGTCACCTTGTAATACCGAGCCAGTTGTAAGTCAACACCTAAACGGCCAGGCACTAAGTGTCGCTGGCGGTGACCAGCTGAAAATATTGCGGCAACTCTAATGAAGATGGGCGTTTCCTGTTACTAATGCAAAGACCAAACTCAACGCTGACTTGGCTGTATAAAGCGCATATTTTTCATTTACCAGCATCGCGAGTCCGATGCCCGCGAAGAGCAGTCGATACCTTCGTTGCATCCATAACGCGGTCTCGAATCCCAAGCCATGCTTAAGTGCGCGCAGGGACCACGCGACATGCAAAGGCCACACGATAGTGGTCCAGAGTAACAGTCTCGGCAGGACGCCAACCTCGGCTAGACCGGCGAGTGTCGCATAGGCGGCTGTAAATATGACGAGGCTGGCAAGAAACGTTCGCCGGCAACCAAACACTACAGCACTGGTGCGAATTCCATTGAGACAATCACCCTCGTAGTCGCGCACCTCCTGGTTTAAGTGCCCACCGGCAAATACCAAACCGAAGAAGAGACTGATGGCGAGACCACGTGCATCCAGGGCGTGGCATAAGGTGTAGCCAAGCAGGAAGTGTAACGCGCCTCCGAGCAGGTGATTGATCGAGGCGACAAATGGCGTGCTCTTGCCGAAACTCGACGAACACGAGTACAGCAGACTAAGGGCTGCGATTCCGGCGCCGAGCGGCATGGCCGAGCTGCCGACGGCGGCAAAAGCGACGTTAGCGAAGATGAGGAGTGCGATGGCTACGCGCGCGACCTGTCGACTGTTTATGCGCCGGCGAGCAAACACGAAACTCGCTCGTCGCGGATCGCGAACGTCGCTGGCGTGCCCGGCCCAATCATTGAAGACGAAGACGTGGGCCGTGAGTGCCAGGCTACCGAGCAGGAGTAAACCCAGCCGGATCAAACCAGAACGTTCGAAACTTAAACCACCGAGAACGGCTCCCAGAATCGGGGAGGCTTGCAGCGCCAGCACCTCCAGCCCGCGAGTGGCGGCGAAGTGCTGTACGACTCTCGTGTAATGCTGAACCGGTGATGGAAAAATCATGGTGCTGTTTAATGAACCTGTCCGGCTTCGCCACGAGTTGCTTCGTAAAGCCGGAGCCATAGTGCGTAACCAAAATCTTCGGACCAGTAAAATCTTTTTACAGTGCCGCTGAGATCGTTGTGATAGAGCAGTGGCGGCGAACGACGCAGCTGGACAAAGTCGTCGCTGCCAAGGCGCATGAGTAGATTGCCAATCTCCAGTCGCGTGTTTGCCGACGGTGACGACGCCGTCGTGTTAGCTAGCCGGTAGCCCACCTCACTCCAGATTTCCTGTCCCGCAGCCGGAAGCGCCAGCCGCTCAGTTGGCGGTGGCATTGCGCAACCAAGCTGTCGCAATTCGGCATTGCGGAGGTAGGGTACCAGTGGAGCTTTAGCGTAGTAAATCCAGAGGTCGCCATCCGCAGCTGAGCGTTGCAGCGCACTGCAAAGATTCTGCGCAGCCGGCGGATCAAATTCATGCAGCATCAAGTATACGTGCATCTGGATAGCGATATCTGTCGGATCAGGATCGGGTCCGGGATCAAGATTCTGATATTTCTCAACCGGGGCGAGCCAGGTGCGGTATAAGCCCCGAGCGTCGCGGTACCGCGCAAGCTCGGCCAGCATCGGCTGCAGTCTTGGATCAGCAGCGCCGCCGCCGGCGACGATTCGCCACGCCAAGGCGGTGTCGTCAGCGTCGGGAGTAATCACAGTTCCCAACGTGCCGATGGTGGGTCCGTTTGGCAATCCGTGATAACGCACTAAGCCGTTGCTCTCGATCTGTGTTGCGAGATGCCGCCGCGCACGGTCGATCACATCGTCGAGACTTTGCTGATGTGCGACCGGCGCGAGCAAGTCCACCATCATGGAAGTGAGGAACGTGTTCATTTCTTTTTTTGGAGCTTCGTAGCGAAGGCCGTTGGTATACGACGTGAGCCAGAATCCGTAACTCGCCTGGTGTTGGCGCAACATCGACGCTGCGTGCGTCGCCATCGCCTCCAACTCCGGTCCCGACGCCGGCTTCTGTTGCATCGCGATCTGCGCTGGAGGTTCCTGAGCGATTACAACGACGCGTTGCTCGCGAACAATGCGGATATCGCTTCCTGGCTCGATGTTAACTGCGAGCTGAAGCACGCGTTCCCCCGGTGATACGCCCTGCGTGTTCGCAGTCACGTGCCAGGCCGAGGGCGAATCCTGGGTCGAGCCAATCACGATGCCGTCTATTAACAAAAAAAGTTGAGCAGGCGCGCGGCCGCAGCTGAGCGTCGCCGATCCCTCGAGCAGCGCTCCGGGTTCCAGGTCAGGGACGTTTCCGCCGCCATGAAGTAGCGTTGGCCCAACCCGATCGATCGAGCCGACAGCATCGCATTGCAGACTGCCGTGCGGGCGTGGATGACGCAGTTCGGTGAGAAACGGAACATTGCGCGGATTCCACGCAGCGCGCATGGATGCCGGGTTAGCGAAGATGCGGGCGTCACTTGCCTTCGTATACCAGAAGGCTCCGATCATTTGCACCGCGACTGATGCCCCCATGGTCAAGATGAGCAGTACGCGTGTGAGTCGACGCAAAATTAGCGGAGCCGGTGCGAGCAGCCACACGAGAATCGGCAGTAAGTTGGTCAACCAACGTGGACCCCACGACACTCCCGCCCGCCAGTCTGCCTGCGAGTAAAGTAAAAACTGCGCGGCGACGGCAACACTTAGCGCCACCGCGAGCCCACGCGAGCTTGGTGATCTGAGGCGCTGCAGCAGTCCCACCGGAACGAAGATAAGGAACGGGCAAAACACGAGCAGTCCGCGCGTCGGACTGATCAGCAGTGCGGGAACTCCGGACCAACTCAGTTTGAAGAAGTCACCGTCAGGTTTCTTGGCCAGCGCGTAAGCACCGGCGAGGTGGCCGATGAAATCGAGGTTGTAGTAGAGCAGTGCCGCCAGGGGAACGACGGCGCCGGCGATCAGCCAGGGAGCGTTTCGCTTGCGACTCCAAAGAGTGAAGAACACGATTGCCCCAGCAATCAGTGCGTCAGGCGGACGGTTTGCTGCCATGAAAACACACACCGCACCGAGTAACGTAGTGCGCACGGGTGAGTCTCCCGATAGGACCAGCAGCAATGCCAGCGCGACCAGGAGTTCGCCGGTCCCGTGTTGCCAAAGTGCCTGGCTCGAGATCATCCACGTGTTGGTCCCGAAGGCGAACACCAGGGCGAGCGGCAGGGCCCACCGGTTGTCGTCGCGCCGCAGCACCAGGTACATAAGCACACTTGCGATCGCGGCAAGAATCGACGCCGACAGCTTCTCCATTAATTCAGCCACTCGGTCAACGTGTGGCTGCTCCCAACCGTGTGCGTTGAGCCAGCTAACGGCGGGAAGATAGAGTGGCGCGATCAGCAATGGCGTGACCACCGGATACAGGGAAGCAAGTTGATGCTCGCGAGTGCGCACGGTCCAGTAGGCTGACGGCTCGAAGTAGGTGACTTTGCCTTCAGCACCCGCCGGTCGATTTCGTTCCGCGATCGCCGAGTGGCCATGCGCAGCCAAACGCTCGTTTGCGTCGAGTCTCAGTGTTCCGTAACGCCAGAGCATTAGTGGCTGATATCGAGCGGGCAGTGTGTCGCCCGAGCCAATCTGTCGCAGGTTTGCGTTGTAGACTAATAAACAGAATAAGCCGAGGAGGATCGGCACTTTCAAAGATTGCAGGGATGAGCGTATCGAGTTTCGGGTTGCTGAGGAACTGCGAGGTTGGGTCAAATCCTACTCCTTGATCAGCTACGTCGTTTTCCCGACTAGTTTTCGAATAGCAGCGTTCGGTGATGGCGGCGACTGCAAGCTAACGCAATTCGCCCAGGCGCGACAATCAGAGATGCGACAAGTGGGGCAGTTCATTAGCCCGCGGATTGTATCACTTGGCCAGGGTGCTCCCCGGGGTTTGGGTTCTCGCAATGATTCTTCGGCGTAACAACGCGTGTGCTCCTGATCCAGCGACCCCAAGTATCCTCGAAGGACTGTGGCAAAGAGTCTAATGATGTCTTTCGTGGATTGAGAACTAGTTCATAGTCCGCAAGAAGACTTCGTCGAATGACGTAGGGTCTACTTGCCGATAAACGCACTGCCCAAGTGTGATTCTTGATAGTGGTCCAGTTGCTCGCGATGATGTCCGCGAGTACGAAGTAAGAGATCGGGTTTGGAATCTTGAGCGGACGCCGTAGTCCTCCAGGGCGGGCGAGGTTGTGGGTGGCGCACCGCGTCCAAGTCCTCTTTACAGCGTTCGACCACCCTGCCGCAGCTGTTGGCGCATAAGCTGCAAACGAGTTCGTATTAAATGGTGGAGGTAGCTCGCGAGGGAAAAATCCCTTGCCTAAGAGATTGAGGAGGGTAGCCATCGACGCATAGTTTGACTGAACTGTGGAAACCCAGCAAGCGGTCAGGCTAATAGGCGTCCTTGTTCGCTGGAGTAGACAACGATGTCCCATATCTGAGACACTGGTCGCGTGAAGACTGCCGTATTTCACCCAAAGGCTCGGGACACCATACGAGACTTTCCCGAAGACGTGCGGCGGGAATTCGGCAAGGTCATTTTTGATTTGCAGAAAGGTGAGAAGCTATCGATGCCGTTGTCGCGACCGATGGCTTCAGTTGCCTCAGGTGTGGAGGAATTGCGTGTCAGAGACCGTTCCGGCGCGTATCGAGTTTTCTATTACACGAAGCTGGCTGATTCAGTTTTGATCTTCCATGCTTTCGTAAAGAAAACGCAGAAGACAACGCCGCATGAAATTGCTTTAGCGCAGAAGAGACTCAAGGAGATGCTCGATGAAGAAAGTTAGACCAGTAGTCGCCCGCAACGCGCGCGAACTCGCGAAGGTCTTGGGGCTACCGCCCGCTGATGGAATGGAAATCGAATTCCGCAGCGACTTGAACGACAAGATCATCGAAGTGGTCGGCAAGAAGGGATTGACCCATGCAGACGTGGCGCGCCTCGCTCATACGTCACGAACTCGCGTGACCGCCATTCTGAACCGCAACACTCACGACATTTCAACCGATCTCATGCTGCGTGTATTGGGCTCGCTAGGCGTGCAAGCGAAACTCCAATTCAAGAACGCCGCCTGATACGCTTCGGCAACCACGCGGGACAGAAACATTCAGCCTCCGTCCAAGTGACTCAGGTAATAACCCGATGCAAGTTATTCGGCAAGGATCGGACTGAGTAGGCCTTGAGGTGAGAACAGTAACCCGCATGAGATAGGGCGTTGCTGAGGTAAGAGCCAGCAACGCCTCTTGCTTTGGCGCACACCCGTACTAGACTTCCGAACGGCAGTTCTCCAACAACCCTTTGAACGAAAAGCTAGAAAGTTAGAACGCCCGAGCTCCAATCGCGCCATCTTCGCGAGCAGTTATCGGCCCAAAAGCATGAGGACGTAAACGTAAGACAGCTCGCCAGTTGATTGGTGCCCCCGCAGGGATTCGAACCCCGAACCAACAGATTATGAGTCTCACGAAGGCTATTCTACTACGTTCCCCACAGGTTCGGCTGGTGCTGATTTGTTGAACTTTCGCTCCTAAGACTACTTCTGCGTGCTGCTGAATTTGGGAGAGTTTGACGGAGTTGGCACACAACTGGCACACCGGCATCACCTGTTGAAGAGAATCAGAGCGCGCTCGGTCAACAGTTTAGGTGTAGAATTTGTGGCACCAATTCTCTCCATTGGTGTTTCCGCCAGAGCTTCACGCACGGGCATCATGTCAATTTGGGAGAATTGCCGCGCAGCGTCTCCTGGGTCGACGAACGGGCGTTCTATCGATGCTCGTTCATTGTAGGCACTCCGATGTCCTGGAATTTGATAGACCACACTACTTAGACAGCGACCGACTCCGACAATTTGGTGAACCTCACGGAGAAAGCGTATGTTCAATGTCGGCGCTAAAGTAAGCGAATACACCGTCAAAAGATTTCTCGGCAGAGGATGTTTGGCGCTGTCTGGCTAGCAGAAAAAGAGCTTGAACTCTCCGATGAAGGAATTCATTTGCCTGAATTTCTGCCCAACCAAAGCGGCGAAGGAATCATTACTGAGGCACTTCGCAGCGAAGCTTAATACGTGGGTTAAGGCGGGCAAGCTACGCCAACATAGTTAGCATCTATGATGGATTTGTTCACGGCGGGTACCTAGTCATTGTCAGCGAGTATGCTGCGCGCTGCCTATCCCAACGGACAAAGTTCCATGTTGTTGGCAGTGCGTGAGCTGGGCAAGACGCTGTTTGAATCGAGCGAGTATGCCAGCCGCAATCGCGATAATCACGGGTATGTTTACGATCTCTACAAAACTTATCTGGCGCGTGACCCGGATTCGTCTGGCTGGGCCTTCTGGGAGAATGAATGCTCAGTTTCAGGACGTGAACAAGTGCGGCGTGCTTTTGATGAATGCGCCGAGTTTGCCGGCATCGTTGCCACTCTAACTCCGAGTGGCCCACCATCCAGTAGTGTGTCTTCTATAGCATCCGCTCGAGTTGATCCGTTCAATCAACCCGGCAATGGCCTCGCCTCGCGAGATGCCGAGTGGAGTATCTCTTTATTGAGCTTGCCGGGAAGGGCTGGCCTCGACTTGGGACTCAGCCTTTCCTATTCATCAATGGTCTGGACGCGATCCGGACCATACATCTATTTTGATGAAGACAACGGCTGGCCC
Organism: Pyrinomonadaceae bacterium; assembly: GCA_035472495.1. Classification (GTDB taxonomy): domain Bacteria; phylum Acidobacteriota; class Blastocatellia; order Pyrinomonadales; family Pyrinomonadaceae; genus PSRF01. The sequence continues at coordinate 224,070 of DATIPD010000023.1, forward strand.
AGTCCTGGCTTCCATCTCGGCTTTCCGCGGATTCAAAAGCGAGTATTCGACGCCGAGGCTGGTCGTAACGTCTATCTCTTTATTTCCGGCGGCAGTCGCGTCTCGCTCAGGCAGGTTGGAACTTCAAACACCTATGAGGCTGCCGATTCGTCATACTTACAGCTCATTGATTACAGCAGCAGCCTGCTTGTGCGCACTACCGACGGCACGCAGCTTAGCTATCAGTCCTACTACAACGAATGGCATTGCACGCAGATAAAGGACCGCAACGGCAACTACCTCACGATCAACTACGATTGGCTCGGACACATCACGACTATCATCGATACCCTCGCGCGCACGATGACGTTCAACTACGATAGCAATGCCAACCTGCTTTCGGTCACTCAACCTTGGACAGTTAACGGTGTATCAACTACCCACACGTGGGCGAGCTTTGGGTGGACGACCAAAACAATCTCGCCGAGTTTCTCCGGTGCGTTGGTTGTTGGGGCTAACCCCGCCACGTTCCCAGTGATTAGCCAGGTAGGATTGGCTGACGGTACACACTACACGTTTGAATACAATCCCACCGGTCAGCTGAATCCACTAAGAAGTTATCGTTCAGACAACGTGCAACGTGCTTACACGGCTTTCGACTATGATTCGCCTGCCGCTGATTGTCCGCGCCTGATCGATACGCACACCTGGGCAGAGAACTGGACCGGTATCAACGGCGTGCCGCAGGAGGTTGCGGTGGATTACGGCGCTCCGGGTGATGGCTCGCACACGATGACAACCATGGATGGCACGGTGCTCAAGGAATTCTACGGAACCGGTTGGCAGCGCGGTCTCGTCACTCAAACGGAGATTTGGGGCAAGGACAATCCCAACGATCAGTCAAGCGCGTTCATAAGACAAAAATGGACAGCAAACACCTGGACCCAGGACAACACTGGCGTAAGTTATCAAAGCAACCCGCGCGTTACGGAAACAAATATCTTCGATGCGAGCGGTAACCGTCGTCGCGCGACAACTACTTATGCCTCATTCACCCTCCCGAGCGGCGCCAGTTGTCCTTTAGCGACCGACACGCGCGATTACGCGTCCGATGCGGTTAATGTCTTGCGGCATTCGCATGTCACTTACAAAATGGATCCGGCTGTAGACACTAGCTATCTCGACCGTCATATCATCGGGTTAGTCAGGGAGCAAACGTTATACGAAGTGAGCGGAGGAGGAGAAACCCTCCTGTCGAAGGTTGGCTTCTTCTATGACGAGACTGGCTCAATTCTGGGGAACGATGCACCAGTTAGGCATGACACTTACTACGACAGCAACTTTGTTCTGGGCCGTGCGAATCTCACCAGTGTGAAGCGCTATGACGTGACCGATACCAGCCAGTGGACAGTGAGCAGTGCGCAATACAACACGGCTGGCGCGGTGGTGAAGAGCATTGATCCGCTTGGGCACTTTAATACCGCCAGCTACACAGATTCGTTCTCTGACGGGAATAATGGGCGCAATACCCTCGCTTATCCAAAGACAACGACCGACGCCGACGGTTACTCAACTACTCTCATTTACAACTTCGACTTTGGTGCACTCACTAGTAAGCAAACACCACAACCTAACGCCACTCAAAATACTCCAGGGCCGATCCAAACGTTTGTGTACGATGCAGCTACCAGAATCGAACGCACTACAGGCTCAACCAATGGTGCTTACACGCGCTATGTGTACGGTCCGAACTACGCCCTAAATTTGTCTACCGTCAATAACATTGCGGACGAGGCGTATTCCGCTTCGGTTTTCGACGGCATGGGCAGGACCATTGTCGCTGCCCGCAATCATCCCGGCAGTTCCGGGGGTTACAGTGCGGTCAACAAGGTCTACGACAAGATGGGCAACGCGGTGAAGCAGTCCAACCCCACGGAAACTACCAGCGCATGGTTGCCAGCCGGCGATGATCAGACTGGTTGGCTCTACACGCAGCAGACTAGTGACTGGAAGGGTCGGCCACTGCGAACCACGAATACCGATGGCACTTACAAAGAACTGAGTTATTCCAGTTGTGGTTGTGCCGGCGGCGACGTAGCCACACTGACAGACGAAGGCACGATCGTTAACGGTGAGGCTAAAAAACGCCAGCAAAAGATCTATAGAGACGTATTGGGACGGACGGTCAAAAGTGAAATATTGAACTGGCAGGGCGGCAGCGTTTACTCAACCATCATCAATAGCTACAACGCTCGAGACCAAATCACTCGAACTAGACAGTTCGACGCGGCACAGGGAACTGTATCATCAGATCCGACTGATTTGAGTTGTCCGAGCGGAAGTTGCCAACAAACAACCCTAGCTTACGACGGCTATGGGCGACTGAAGACCAAACACTCTCCGCAACAACTAGTCGATGAGAACAATAGTGCTTCTACTGATTTCGATTCCTGGGATTACAACGCTGACGACACCGTCCAGAAAATGACAGACGCGCGCGGCGTGGCCACTTCTTTTGGCTACAATAGTCGTGGGCTTGTTACGAACATAAATTACGAGTTGCTTCCTGGAGTCCCGGCTACCGGGGTGTCTGCCATCGCCGCAAGCCTGCCGGTTACTTTGTCCTATGATGCGGCTGGAAATCGAAAATCCATGACTGACGGACTTGGCTCCGTCGCTTACAGTTATGATCAAATTTCCCGATTAGCTACTGAAAGCCGTTCAATCACAGGCGTCGGCACTTTCCCTGTAAGCTACTCCTACAATTTGGGGAACCAGTTAACGAGCGTCGTCGATCCCTTTAGCTCAACAATTGGCTATGGCCTGGACACCGCTGGAAGACTCAACGGAGTGACTGGCTCTGGTTTCGGCGGGATTTCAACCTATGCAAGCGATATTCGCTATCGAGCCGGGGGTGCGTTGAAACATCTAACCTACGGCAATGCTCGCGGTCTCGACATGACTTATGACTCTCGGTTGCGTCCGGCTCATTTTGAGATCGGCGGTACCGCGCCAAATCAGCTGAGCTTAGCCTCGCTGGACTACCAATATTATGCTGACGGACAGTTGAAGCATGTTGACGACCTGAGAGCTTCTCAGTTCACGCGCGGCTACTTCTACGATCAGGTTGGTCGAATTACCGAAGCTACATCGGGAGTTGAAGCGGGCGGCGGAGGCGGAGCTCCGCAAAACAGTCCTTACCGCCAGACCTACGGATTTGACGTCTGGAACAACACGACTTCGCGAACAGAGCGACACTGGAGCCGGACGATTCCTGCGTATTCAGCAACCTATCTGGATAATCGCGACCCGTTAAGCCTCTATGACGCCGATGGTCGCCCGACCGGCCAGGGAACGGTCAGCACCGGTTTTAATGCCGCCGGCAGACCGACATCGATCATCGACAGCGCCCACCGTCGGTCCGGCTTCAGTGGCTTGACCTTGAACAACGCCTACGATGGCGACGGCAAGCTGGTGAAGCAGATCAAGGATGGCCTGACTACCTATTTTTTGCGTTCCAGCGTTTTGCGTGGCCAGACGATTGTGGACATTGGTGAACAAGGTCAAAAGAAAACCGGATACGTTTACGCGCATGGGCGTCTCTTCGCCAAACAGAATACTGTCCTGGGAGTTGCGGAATATCAACATGGTGAACCCAGCCAGAGTAGCGAGTGGCTCAGTTTCGCGATGCCCGACGGTACGTCGGCATGGGGGGCTATCAGACTGGATCCGCTGGGCAATGATATGGGCGACGAGGATCCATATTTAGACGATGGCGGTGGAGGACCGTCCGAGCAACCGCTCAGCAAGGCTTTTCCAATGTTTGGCGATCCTGGCGATCTTGGATTCGGATGTCGCGTCGACGGGCAACCGTGGCCATGCACGATGGCTTTTAAGTTTGTGGCTACGAATCCTAACCGCGTCGATGTGAGTGTCGCGGGTCGTTACATAGACACCTTGGGAGGTTTGGTCGCTGGTGGCGGCATGTTGCGCTGGAATCCGGGTAATGGGACGAAACTACTTGGCAGCGAATCACATCAAAACGCTGACGGCAGTTATGGTGCTAGCGTGACTGTGACACCGGACGAGAACGATGGCTATTTCGACTGGGTCGCGGGGAATCCTTCGTTAATGGCTAGCGATTATTTCGAGCGACCGCTGTTCCCGCAGAAGCCTCGACCAAACGAGTTCACTCCACAACAATTCGAACGATTCAAATCATGTCTCAGTACGATGTTCAAGGTCTATTACCAATCACATAAATTTGAGAGTGGAGGTGAAGCCACTTTTCAGGGACACTCGGACAGCAGGCGTTATCTCTTCAGCCTGTTTGCTATTGGTGATTTCACGGTAAGAACTGATCAGCAGAGTTATTCTACTGCGCAGTTGCACTTAAAAAGATACGGCGTCTTCGGTGATCTGGGAGGAGGTCACGTTATAAATGGATTCACGGATTCGAGCAGTCCTAACGTTAATGCCATTGCATACGACGCAGTGCTGCAGGGTTCGGAGGCCCTCGGTTTGTGGGTTCATGAACTGGGGAACAGTCTTCGATATATCACGAGGATTGTTCCGGAGGCGGCAGCGGATGCGGCTGACAGATATGATGGAGATACCGATGCCGGAACAGCATTTGAAGATTGTGTATTTGGCGGACATGTAACTAAGTCTGGAATTCTTCCACCAAAGCCATGAAGGAACATTATGTCAGAACGTAAAAAGTCTCTCATAGCATCGCTTATGAGCGGGTTCGTCTTGACCCTCTTGTTTCCTTTCCTCTTCGGATCTCAAATATATGATAACCAAATATGGCACCTTTTGGCCCCTTCATCATTGTTATTGGGTAGGGTTACGACCCTCGAACGGTCTATCACCGTTTTCATGGACACGTTGGTTTTCGGAGCAATAATCTTCGGTGTCTGGCAGGGAGTGCGATGGGCTATGCACCGTTTTGAAATGCGGCAAAGTTGCTCTTTTGGAATTCCGTAAAATTCTTATCTACTAGTCCGCAATCGGCTCCAATACTAAAGCCACAACAACTAAGACCTCAGATTGATCTCCCTCGGACTCGTCTGAATTTCCCTGCTCGAGCTACGACATAACTTTGCTGTTGACTGATGACCTTGCACGCAGGTGTTGCCGGGTTATGATTCGGATAATGAAAAGCGGTTCGTGACACGTTAGGTAGCATTGCCCTAAGCGCAAGCTGCGCGGAGGCATTTGCTCAAGCTGGCTTAGAAACGGTCGCTGGGTTAATCACGCACGGAATCGTTGATGGTTCGTCGAAAACTCATCAAGAATACGCCACCTCCGTCATTCGCTCATACACAACTTTCGAGCTTAACCTGACATAAAAGAAGGTACACTGATAGCCAGTGGTTGGGACGAAAATGGTTACTATCCGAACTACTATCCGCATGGAAATCACGGTGGATTTTTTCTTAAGTTTGTCCCGGGTGGCTTTAGAGTCTTTGAGCAGGTTAATGGACAGCTTCAAATAGTTGATAAGACGAACAAAAAAGGCGGTTACTATTCAAACCCGAACGCCTACTTCATTGTGATGACAGGTTCCTGCGTTCCAGGCGTACCGAGCAAGCAGAAATATCCCAGCCCTTGATCGACCTGAGAGGAGTCGAAGAATGAATGAAAGCCAACGAAGTAACGACGCAAGAAGCCCGATAACGTATATAGCTGTTTTAGTTGTCAGTGTGGTTGGCTTGTCACTGTCTGTCTATGCCATCCGAAACCGATCGGCGGGCTCGTCACAAACTGGTGCTCAGCTGAACGAGAATCCCGTTTCGAAAACTAGTGCCAACGATGTTAGGTCGGGAATTGAAAAAATTTCCTTTGTCCGGGGAGGATGGATTTACGTAAAAGACATAGTGGGCGGCACCGAGACACGTCTAATACAAGGACTTAGCCCACAATTGTCTCCAACCGGCGAAACATTGGTTTTCATTTCTGTAAAGGAAAATCAAGGGATTATGGATCGAATATTTCCGCAAGCGGGTCAATTAAGACTGATGAACCTTAAGACGAGACAGATACACGATTTCGAATCATTGCGTGATAGTCGAGTCGGAGATCCTATCTGGTCGAACGATGGTACGAAAATCGCAGTTACGGTTGACAAAGGAGACAGTAAGACACCGTCAATTGCGGTTCTAAATTCAACCGGAAACTTGGAGAAGCTGATAAGTACTGTGTCGAGTACGGTGGGGATGGTATCTACCTTGACTCATGGATCCCGGGTGATCCTGCGATCTTGTTCCATTCATTGACGGCACTATATGAAGTCAATGTGGGTGACGCCGTCGTCCAAAAATTATTTGTTAATGAGTTGTTTACCACGGACGGCGGAAGCAACTGGATCGATGTGTCGGATGGACCAAACAGCTTTATGGGTGACTTCTGGGGCGGGTATGGGGCAGCCAAAAACTCTTTTTCAAGCGCCGGCACACTGGGGGCACACAGAACAAAAACGAGCAGCGATGGCGCTGCCCGTAAACCTTTGATCTGATTGGTGCCCCCGCAGGGATTCGAACCCCGAACCAACAGATTATGAGTCTGCTGCTCTAACCGTTGAGCTACAGGGGCACACACTTACAGTAGCGAACTATCGCGGCGGAAATTGTAGCGAGTATTGACCTCGTTCAGGAAATGGTGAGGCGGGAGTGTATCACGCAGTCGCTGCGAAAATGTAAATCAACAGGCGGCTGGAAAACCTTCTCAGCGCAAATGGAAAACCGTGTCAGCGCAAATGGAAAACCGTGTCAGCGCAAATTACGCGGGCTTCGCTCACTTGCTTTACTGCGCCAGCCAGACTTCGCGCGAAAGGCTCCCGGCGTCATGCCGGTCAAATCTTTGAAGACACGCGTAAAGTGACTCTGATCGGAAAAACCAGCGGCGACTGCTATGCCGGCTAGATCCATTTCTTCCTTCGTCAACTGTCTGACGGCGAATTGAATCCGCAACTTGTGCAGGTGGTCCCCGAGCGTTTCTCGTTGGAAGCGCCGGAAAATTCTCGACAGGTAAACAGGATGAACTCCAACTTCGGCAGCGATTGAGTTCACGGTCAAATTCTGCTGGAAGGATGAGTTCAGAAGTTCTATTACTCGTGGTAACCACGCCGGGGGCTTTTTGTCAGTAGCTTGCCGAAAGCGTGACACGGTAGCCAGCATCTCGAGGATTAATCCTTCGATGGCGAGCGGTGAGCAACAAGCTCGCTCGCGATACTCGCGATAAAGTCTCGTCGCCAACCACGTCAATTCGCCACCTCGCAAGTCCAAAGCGCTGTTTGCCAGCCCGCCGTACTCACGCACGCGATCCAACCACGACTCCCTCATCTCGACGCTGAAAATGCGCATGCCGCGCGGCCCAATCTCATCGTGATGCTCAATGCCGCTCGGGTGAAAGATCGTTGTGAAAGGTTTGAGGGCAGCGCTGCGCCGGGTGAAATGTTCGTGATAGGTCCCATCAAGAATGAGATTGAAGAAAGCTAGTTCGTGAGAATGTTTCGGGATTTTCCTGGGCCGCTGATGAGTAAACTCGCAAAGTACTAACCCGCCCTCTTCATACTTGTGCAGCACGTCGCCAAAGAATTCGCCGGGCTTGAGCCTGGGCTGGTTTGTCCTCGACTGTTTCGCTTCGCCCATGCGCGCTCCCCTGGTTTTATGAAATCCCGGCAAGTCTCCTGAACACCTTTGCGAAAGTTTCTCGCCTAACTAATTGAAAACTAGCGGCGACTCCCAGGTTTGGTTTGTTCCAGCCAGTTTTCCGCTATCCAAGACGATCCGGTCGGAAGGCACTAAGGTTAATCAGCATTCCGGCTTGAATCAAGGAATTGTCGCGCGGGCGAAACTCTCGCGCCCAAAACAGGCAGCAACAACGCCCAGGTGTTCATTAGAGAACGGGGGATTTGAAAGTGAAGCTCACAAGAAAACTCTTTGTAAAAGTCATGCTTTGTGAATTGTTGATTTCAGCGCTCACTTGTTCCGCAGTGCATGGCGCAGCGCTGGTTGTTCCTGAAGTGGAAAACTCCGGTCCCCCGGCGCAAGCGATCTTGACCACGGCAAATCCCATCGACGGCGCCAGCTTCTTCGTGCGGCAGCACTATCTTGATTTCTTGAATCGTGAACCCGACTCCGCCGGTCTCAATTTCTGGACTAACGAGATTACGTCATGCGGCAGCGACGCCGCCTGCATTGAGGTCAAGCGCATCAATGTTTCGGCGGCCTTTTTTCTATCGATTGAGTTTCAGCAGACTGGTTACCTGGCCGAGCGAATTTACAAAACTGCGTACGGAAACGCGAGTGGCACGTCGACCTTCAACGGTGTGCACCAGTTGCCCGTGCCGATCGTTCGCATCACAGAGTTTCTGCCTGACACGCAAACCATCGGGCAGGGTGTCGTCGTCAATCAACAGGGATGGGAAACGGTGCTGGAAAACAACAAGCAGAATTTCACGGCTCAGTTTGTGCAGCGCTCGCGTTTTACCAATCAGTATCCCGGCTCAATGTCCGCAGCGGAGTTTGTTGATGCACTCAACGCGAACGCCGGCAATCCCCTGTCAACAGCCGAGCGCAATCAACTGGTCAACGATCTGAACACCGCTACGAGGACGCGCGCACAAGTGCTGCGCGCAATCGCCGAGGACTCTGATCTGGTTAACGCTGAATTCAACCGGGCTTTTGTGTTGATGCAGTTTCTTGGTTACATGAGGCGCAACCCAAACGATTCGCCTGACACTGACTATACGGGCTACGATTTTTGGCTCACAAAACTAAACAGCTTCACCGTGCCCGGTGACGATCCTTTAACCCGCGCCCAACGCGCCGAGATGGTGAAGGCTTTCCTCGTGTCGGGCGAATACCGGCAGCGGTTTGCGAACGCCAGTTCAGCGTCGCTGATGCTTGCGGCGAATCCCAATCCAATTGCCGGCAGAGTGTGCACGGGTTGCGGCGCTGGCAGCACAGATCGCGAGTCTGTCACGAATCTGACAATCCACGAGGTCGGCGGCGTCGGCGGCACCATCACTTCAATCGCGATGGAGCTTCGTGAGAACGGAACAAATACTCTCCTTGCTGGAGGTTCGTTTGACGGTGATGCGGTCGGATTTTTTACGGGCACCAATCGTTTGCAAGCTAACGCGACGCTGATCGCTCAGGAGGTTGGGGTTCACTACGCGCAAGGGCTGGGCGGTAGAGCAGCAACTTTAACTTTCACCGTTTTCGTCACTGATGACCTGGGAAATCATGTGACTCAGACTTTGAGTGTGCCGGCTACCACTTAAGGATGTGCTGATCTGTAGCTCGCTAAGTTGCTTCGTTAGTGAGAGCCGTCAGATTCATCGTCAGGCGCGCGCCGGGCTTTGGAAGTTCACGCACGCCGATTGCGGTTCGCGCCGGGCGATGATCGCCCATCCCCGCAACGTAGGCGCGGTTCATTTCCTCAAAATCTTCCATCGACAACAAAAAAATATTGATATGAACTACCCGATCCAGATCCGCTCCAACTGACTCGAGCATCACGCGAAATGAGTCGATTATTTGTGCTGTTTGCGAATACACGTCGGGCCCAGCGAGTTCTCCAGTCGCCGGATTCACTCCGGCAACTCCACCGATGCTGACAAACGGACCGACCCTGGCGATGTGACTGTAAGGACCGATTGGCGGCGGTGTGTTGGGTGGTGTAAAGGTCTCAACTGGTCGTGTCATGTTTGTCCTCACGGTGTTTGGGATTGCTCGGGATTCTACTGAAGAGTGTGCTCGCCCCAAAATCTATTCAGGGGCGCATGACCTGCGTGTTAAGATTTTTCCTGAAGTTCAAATTGCAATTCGCGATTTCTAATTCATGCCTTCGTCGAACAACGACCTTCACCTCGTGCCGCTGGGAGCAGGCGATCTAATCGATCGCGCGGTACGGCTGTACCGTCGTCACCTTTTTACTCTAATGCGAATTGCGGCGCCGCCCGTTGTGGTTTCGGCGATAGGTTCCGTCTTGTGGACGGTTGGCTTCCGCCAGATATGGGAAGCACCTGACACTCCCACCGTTTTGCTTTATTTGCTGCTGCTCGCTGTCGGCCTCTGTCTTCTTGTTACCGGGCACATTTTTAGTTTTCTGGTAATGGGCGGCGCCTCGCGCAATCTGGTCACTCATTTACTCTGGAACGAGCCCGTCTCCGCGCGCAGCACGTACGCCGCCGTGCGCTCGCGGTTCTGGTCTTTGCTGGGCGCGACCGTACTGGTCGTGATGTGGCTAGGCGTTGCGGCTATGGTGGGCATCTTTGGCGCGTACATCATCATTGCCTTGCTTTCGCTGTCGATCTTTTTTCTCGCCCAGATCGCACCAGCCTGGTTCGCCGCAATCGCGGGAGTGATTGGCTTCCTGGTGGGCAGCGCCGTGTTTCTCTGGCTGTTTTTTTTCATGGCGGGCAAGGTCGCTTATGTACCGCAGGTGCTGCTGGTTGAAGGGAAAGGTATAGCTGATTCCATCGGTCGCAGTTTCTCACTCGCCCGTGGCAATGTGCGTCGCCTGATGGCCATGACCTTTTTCATTACCTTTGCCACTTACTCGGCGTTGATGATTCTGGTGGTTCCCCTCGGTTGGTATGGCTACCTGAACGGCATCGATCCTTCTCCCTGGAACGCGTCGCAATGGCCAGCCTGGTACGCCGTCAGTTATGGCGTGCTCGAACCACTAAGTTCGATTTTGCTGGCGCCCGTATGGATGCTGGGCATGTCGTTGCTCTATGTTGATGAGCGAGTCAGACACGAAGGTTACGACATCGAGTTAATGGCCTCGCAAAGGCTTGACCCGATGCCGGCACAGATCAATGTGTCTTCGCCGTTTGCTCCGGCAATTTCTACTGGAGTTGAGCGATTGCAGTTGCAACGTCCGACTGGCGGAAGCGTGCTGGGCTTGAGTTGACCTTGCTGCTTTCGATCCCTCGATTGATGTTAACGCGCCACTCACGACTGGAAAAAAATTCGCTGCCGCGCTGGGCCAGGCGATTGGTTCAGTATGCTGTCGCGCTTCCGCTCGTGCTGTTTTGTTTTTCCCTCGCGCAGGCGAATACTCTTAGTCAATACCACCAGCGCATCAAACAAGCGATAACCGCCCTCGACACGCTCAACCAGTCCGACGAAAACGAAAGCCAGACTCAGTTTGAAGCTCGCGACGAAGAGACGGTCCGGCGGGTGCGGGAGCTCATCCCGGAAAGCGAGAAAGTCGACTTCAGCGGCAGCACGATACCGGTTAATAACTCGTGGTTCCACCTGGAGCTCAAGCGATACTCGGACGAAACAACCCGCTCCAGGTACGAACTGCTGAAAGGCACAATTGAACGACTAAAAGCACTTGAAGAGCGGATCACTGAGTTTGAGAAAGCGCCGACAACTAATGGCGCCAGCAAAGAGGAAGAAAGCCGCAAGCTATCGGAAATTCTGAACCGCGACGAATATGCTCACAAGATAAAGCAGGAGTCAGCCATCCTTGATTGGCTGCTGAAAAAGCTTCAGAGCTTCTTACCCAAACCCAGGCAACTTTCGCCCGGCAGCGCCGGCATAGTCAGCAGGATTGCGCAAATAGTTGTCATTGTGCTGGCAGTTGCCGTCATAGTTTTTGTCTTGAAGATGTTTCTGCCCAAGCTTCTGCGTGAAGGTCGTTCCCAAAGAAAACGCAAAGAAAAGGCGCGCATTGTACTGGGCGAAGTTTTGGAGCCAGAGCAATCGGGTCGCGATCTACTTGCCGAGGCCGAAGCCTTGGCTCGTCGGGGCGAGTTGCGCGCCGCGATTCGTCGCGGCTATATCGCGTTACTGGTAGAGCTGGGCGACCGGAAGGTTATTAGTCTGGCGCAACACAAAACAAATCACGACTACCTGCGCGCGCTGCGCGGTCTCGAACCACTCCATCGCAATGTGAAACAACTGACCGACAGCTTTGAACTTCATTGGTATGGTTTGTCGCAGGCGAACGAAACTGACTGGCTGGCGTTTCGCGCCACGTACGATCAAGCGCTTAGATGAACGAAGGGCACTAAGCAAGGGGCAAAGGGACAATGGGGAAAGGGTAAGGGGTAAAGGGCTAAAGGCCTGCTGTTAACTGCCCGCTGCCAACTGATTCAAACATGCGTCAACGTCTCGGAATAATTCTGATAATCGTGCTAGTGATCGGGGCACTAGTCGTGATCAACTCCCTGGCCTTCGTCAGCGAAGAAGACAAGCCGGACTCTGAAGCTACGCCTAACCGCTCGACTTACAACGCTCGTTCAACCGGCACGCGCGCACTCCACGATTTCCTGAACGAGTCGGGGTATCAGGTTATGCGCTGGCGTGAACCGACTGAGCGTTTGCTCGGATCGAGCGGCGAAAAGGTGCAAACCTTTGTGATAATCGGCCGAACGCGACTCTCGATCGAAGACGAAGAAGCCAAAGAATTGTTGCGCTGGGTAGCGAAGGGTGGGCGTTTAGTTGTCATCGATCGCACTCCCGACCTCTCTCTCTTACCGCAATCCGGGAAGTGGAAAGTTACTACTGACTTGCTCCGCTTTCCTGGCTCCTCAGTGGATGCTAACCAACCGGCTGAGATGATTGGCGACGTGGACCCGGTGTCGCCGGCGCAACCAACAATTTTCACGCAGAGAATTGAGACAGTGATGCCGTCGAAGTTTTGTTCCGCCATCAGCATCGCAGCGGTCAACCAAAACGAGAAAGCTGGTGCTACGCCGACGCCGAAGACTGAGCCAGGTTTTTTTGATGACGACGAGGGCCCGCCACCACCGGCCCCGCTAACAACCAATGCTTCAGGCAATTCGCCGGCGCCGGTTATTCACTTAACTACAGCCCACGCTCCGTTGCTCGTTGATTACCAGTATGGCAACGGGCGCATTACCTTGCTCAGCGACCCGTTTATCGTCGCGAACAACGGGATTTCCTACAAAGACAATCTGCAACTGGCGCTGAACATTCTGTCGCCACGCACCGGGCTGATCGCGTTCGACGAGTTCCATCAAGGTTATGGGGCGACGCACAACGCTTTCGTGGGTTATTTTGACGGAACTCCGGTGCTCGCAATCTGTGGTCAGATTATTTTTGTAATCCTTTTGATTCTGTGGACACGTGGGCGCCGCTTCGCTCGTCCGCTGCCGCTACCGCGAGTCGATCGGCGTTCGAGCCTGGAATTTGTTGCGTCAATGGCCGAGCTGCAACAGCGCGCTCGGGCCTATGATCTCGCGTTAGAAAATATTTACTCGCGAACGAGACGAGTGCTGACACGCTACGCTGGAGTCGACTACAACAGTTCGCGGACGGTGATCGCCGATCGCATAGCCGCGCGGTCGAGTCTTGAGGCTCACAAAATAGAAGCGTTGATGCGCCAAACAGAAGACGCAATAAATGGCGGACAGATTAGCGAGCGGCAGTCAATTCAACTGGTAAAACGCATGCGTGAAGTTGAAAGTGCGCTTGGGCTGCGGATGCGTCGGCGCCAGGTTAAACAGTCAGTGGAAAATACTTAAATGAATTTTCTTTGTACTTCGTACCTGGAGCCAGGGTGGTTTTTTAGAAGGCCTGAATATCTAAGTCAAAGCACAAAGCTCGAAGCACAAAGATCAAATACCAACAACTGAAAAGAGCTAAACAAAACAATGATTGATTACGTCTCCTCTACTGTCGATCACATCCGTCGCGAACTGGGCAAGATTGTCGTGGGCCAGGATGATCCGATTGAACAGATTCTTATCGCGCTACTTGCCGAAGGCCATGCGCTGATCGAAGGCGTTCCCGGAACTGCCAAGACGCTGACCGTGAAAACGCTGGCGCGCATCATCAACGCTAACTTCGGTCGTATTCAGTTCACGCCCGACTTGATGCCGTCTGACATTACCGGCACGAATGTATTCAACATCGCGACGTCGACTTTCAATCTGCGTCAGGGGCCAATCTTCACCGATCTTTTGCTGGCTGACGAAATAAATCGCACGCCGCCCAAAACGCAGGCCGCGTTGCTGGAAGCAATGGAAGAGCGCCAGGTGACTATCGACGGCGAGGGGCACATTCTTTCGCCGATCTTCACCGTGCTGGCCACCGAGAATCCGATCGAATACGAAGGAACGTACCCGCTGCCCGAAGCGCAACTCGACCGTTTCATGCTGAAGATTCTGCTCGATTACCCCGATGAACAAAGTGAACGTCAGGTAGTGGCAAACTGGGACGCCGGGTTTAACTCCCGAAGACTCAAAGACGTCGACATTCAGCCGCTTGGTCAGGCAGACGCTATCTCGCGCTGTCGTGAGGAGGTGAGATCGGTGCGCATGGAGCCGGGCGTGCAAAACTACGTGGTCGATCTGGTTAGACGGACGCGCTCTCATCCGTTCATTCACTACGGCGCGAGTCCGCGTGCCTGCGTGGCGCTGCTCTTATGCGCGAAAGCCCTGTCGGCGATTCGCGGTCGGGAGTTTTCAACACCTGATGATGTACGCGATGTTGCGCGGCCCGTGTTGCGGCACCGCTTAACGTTGCGCGCGGAAGCCGAACTGGATGGGGCCACACCCGACGCGGTGATTACAGATATTCTCAAGACTGCGGAAGTGCCGCGTTAGGACAGAGGTCTGAGGTCAGAGGTCAAAGGTCGGAGCTCAGAGTTCAGAGGTCGGAGTTCAGCTGACGACCGTTTAGCAGAGCGCCACTACTTGATAGTTTTTGAACCAGTAACTTTAGCAACTCTCTGATTACCTCCGATCTCCGGCTTCCGCCCCTTTTTATGCGCTTCGTTTTCACAAAACTCTTTTACTTCCTGGCGGCTGCCGGTCTGGTCATGTTGTCGCTTTCCTGGGGACGACCGTGGCTGCGTTGGGGGGTGCTGGTTTATGACGTTGCGCTACTGGTTGTCGCCATTGTGGATGCGCGTGGCAGCCGCCTTCCCTCCGGTGTTCGCATCACCCGAGAGTTTGATGGGCGGTTTGCGGTGGGCGCGGAAACAGAGGTGTACCTTTATGTTTTCAATGAGCAACGCGATCCGGTTTCGCTAGTTATCAAAGACGAATATCCGCCGCAAATGGAACTGTCAGGCTTGCGCGATTCCCGCATGGAGGTGGAAGCGCAAACCTCAGCGGCGCTCGTGTATGGGCTCACGCCGCCCAGGCGCGGCCGATTTCAGTTTGGGCAAATCAACGTGCGTTACCTGTCGCGCTTACGCTTGTGCTGGTGTGCGGCGCGCGTTGGCGAAGAGGTGACCGTCAAGGTCTATCCCAACATGCGGCGGGCGCGGGAAGCTGAACTAAAAGCGCTCGGCGCTCGTTCGCTCGTCTCGTCACATCGTAAAACGTCGTGGCGCGGCGAAGGCCGCGAGTTTGAATCACTACGCGATTACGTTCGCGGCGATGAACTGCGACACATCTCCTGGACCGCAACTGCGCGTCGCGGAAAATTGACTACGCGTCAATATCAAATCGAACGCGATCAAACGATCTTGATTGCCATCGATGGCGGGCGGTTGATGACGGCGCGCATTGAGCAGGAAACAAAACTGGACTCGGCGGTGCACGCCGCGCTGGCCTTGATGTCGGCCGCGGCGCGCGCGGGCGACAATGCCGGCCTGCTGGTGTTTGGCAGAAAAATAAAAAGTTTTCTACCACCCGGGCGCGGACACGACCACCTTGACGCGGCGCTCGAGGCGCTTTATTCAGTTGAGCCAGAGATGATCGAGCCTTCCTACTCACGCGCGTTTGAGTTTATTGCAGCCAACAGCAAACGCCGCTCGCTCGTGATCTTGATAACGGATCTGGTTGATGAGGAAGGTTCGAAGGAGTTGCTGACCTCGTTACGACTGCTGCGCCCGCGTCATTTGCCGCTGGTGGTGACCATTGCCGATCGCGATTTGCGTGGGGTTGTCAGCAACGTTCCCGAGAACGGCCGCGACTTGTTTACGCAATCAGTCGCGGAAGAAATCATGGCGCTGCGCGAAACGGCCTTGCGTTTGGTGGAGTCGCAGGGAGGGTTGGCACTCGACGTGACCGCAGCGGCTTTAGCGCCGGCAATTCTCGAAAAATATCTGCAGGTGAAAGAAAGAGGACTGCTCTAGAACGACAATAAGAAAGTTGACTCGTTATGAATTAGTGTCTCAGGTCACGCTTTTCCCTTTTCCCCGCTGCTCGATCCTCGTCCCGCGAGTAGGAGATATGAATACAGCGCGAGGCCCGTCAAACCTCCGATGGAAAACTTGATTGCTGGATTGATTGGCGCGGGTGAAATGAACCCCTCGATAAATCCTGCGATCACCAGCAGTAGTGCCACCCCCATCATCAAACGAACTGCTTCACGTCCGCGACTCTTCAACGCATCAGCGCGTGACAAGTCTCCCGGCAAGACCAAAGCACTGCCGATGAGCAGACCAGCGCCTCCAGCGATAAAAATGCATGACAGTTCTATAACGCCGTGCCCAACCATGAAAGTTACTAAGTCATTTCCAAATCCGGCGCGGTAAGTTAGCGAAACTACGGAGGCGATGTTCGCACCATTGAACGCCAGATAAAACAAGGTACCGACGCCAAAGAGTGCGCCAAACGCAAAGGTGTAGATTGTTACCTGAATGTTGTTGGTGAAGATTTTACTAGCTCCAACCTGGTTCGCTTCGTTCAGGTCTTCCCACCAGTGGATTTTTGGTTCGATGTAAATCTCGCGGAATGAAGCGTCCACGCCTACCAATTCAGAGAATTCCGGATCGTATTTTGTTCCCACAAACCCGATGACCGAGAAGAGCGCGAACACACTGAAGGAAAGCGTAGTGTAGCGCCAGGTGCGGCGAAACGTTTGCGGGAAGTCGCGAGTAAAAAACGTGCTGATGCGTGAAGTGCCCTGGGGGTCGGCCTGGTAGATGCGGCCATGGGCGCGGATTACCAGACTGTTGAGATAGTTGATTAGCCGCGGGTCACGCGACTCGGCACGGGCAATCGCCAGATCAGAAGACGTGCGCCGGTAGTTCCGTCCCAGCTCGCGCACCTCCTCGCGATGCAATTTTTTCAACGAAGTGCCGTCAAGCAACTTCAATAGCTCTTCCAGACGTTGCCACGCCGTTTTGTGCTTTTCGATGAAGTTATCTTTGGACATCGTCTGATTGTCGATTGGCAAT
Source organism: Pyrinomonadaceae bacterium (assembly GCA_035472495.1). Taxonomy (GTDB): domain Bacteria; phylum Acidobacteriota; class Blastocatellia; order Pyrinomonadales; family Pyrinomonadaceae; genus PSRF01. The sequence goes on from DATIPD010000023.1 coordinate 241,176, forward strand.
TGCCCCTTGCCGATTAGCGCTTGGTTGCAGGTTAATCGAATACTCAGTCAGGTGTTAAGCTAATCGCCAAATGGCTGCCTCTGAAATCGGCAATCAGCAATCTGCAATCGGCAATGCTCTGGTTGAGTGTGTACCAAACTTCAGCGAGGGTCGCAAGACTGAAATTGTCGAGCGACTGGCGCAAGTGATTTCCTCAGTGGCCACCGCTTGCGTGCTTGATACGCACATTGATCCGGATCACAACCGCTCAGTCATCACTTTTGTTGCCGCGCCCGAGATGGTTAGCGAGGCGGCTTTCCGGGCCGTCGAACTCGCTGCCCAGCTGATCGACATGCGTCGACACAAGGGTGTGCATCCGCGTTTGGGTGCGACGGATGTGTTGCCGTTTGTCCCCATCAGTGGCGTGACCATGGAAGACTGCGTGCGGCTCGCGCACCAAACGGGAAAGCGACTGGCCACTGAACTCTCGATTCCGGTTTTCTTTTACGAACGAGCGGCGTTGAAACCCGATCGCATCAACCTCGAAGACGTGCGTCGCGGAGCGTTGGAATTATTGCGTGAACAGATTGCTGTCGAACCGGCGCGCGCGCCCGATGTTGGTCCTTTAATAGTGCACGAAACTGCCGGCGCCATCGCGGTTGGCGCGCGACCCTTTCTGATCGCGTTTAATGTGAATCTCAAGACCAGTGATGTGTTAGTGGCACGTGCGATTGCCAGGGTGGTGCGCGCCAGGCACTGCGGCTTGCCGTTTGTTAAAGCACTCGGTTTTGAATTGTCGTCGCGTGGACTCGTCCAGGTTTCAATGAACCTGGTGAACTATGAAGTAACGGGAATGACGCTCGCCTACGCGGCTGTCCGCGCTGAGGCAGAGCGCCTGGGTGTGGAGATTGCGAGCACGGAGATTGTGGGCCTGGTGCCGGAAAAGGCACTCGATCGCGAAGCTGAATATTTTCAGAAACTGGAGAACCTGACTGCCGACAAGATTCTGGAGAATAGGCTGAAGCTTTGTTTTGCCGACAGCGGGGGCAGGCCCACCTTGCCGACCTGAGAGATTGTCGGCTTGATTATCTTTCCTGCTGATTGAAAGCTTCTGGAGCGATTCAAAATCTCAATACTCAGTAGCTCAGGGTCAGGCAGGGGGCTTGCCCCCGCCGTCTCCTACCTTGAGCATCGCCTGACGCAGGCGTTGATGCCTCTGCATGAGTTTCAGGTAACGGCTTTCATCGGGACTTGCCTTAGCCAGGATCACCTTAACGAGTTCGCGTTTTTCCTCGTCGCTCCACCTGACGAGATCAGGAATCAAAGACGATACAACAGCGAAGTCATTCAATGCAGAGTTGGCAGGCCCCGGCTGGTTGTTGAACTTCAGCCCAACCGCGTTCTCGAGTCTCTTGACGGCCTGCGTTTTGAATTTCTCCGCTTCGCCGCGGTATTGCTTCGCCATTACCCGCTGCGCGGCGAGGCCAATCGTCCGCGTTTGAAAGCGATCCCAATCACCTTTTTTTGCAGCCTCGAGTTCGAAAATCATTGGACTTTCAGCCAGTCTGCGCAGCGTCGTCGCCGACGTGCGGTATCCGGCCCGACTGCCGATTTTTTTCTCTTCGTTCAGAACAAGCTTCATGACCTCGCGATCGGTCGAACGAAATCCCAGCTTGCGATAAAACCAGAACGCACCTGACTCAATGCCCTCTTCGTTCTCGTGGCCAACCTGGTAAGGGTCGATCGAGAACGCAGTCACGCCCAGCAGATGATGAAAAATGTTGAGCAGGTGCGCGTAGAGCCACGCTGTTTCACCGTCGCGAAACGTGTAGTAGAGATTGAACCCGCTTTCCATGCGTTCAAAAATCGACAATCCCTCGAAGTAGCCGATCGGTACACCGTTCTTGAAAATCATCGCGGCATGGTAGGCGCGCAACGGCAGTCGTTTGTCGGGCGGTAAGCCGATTACAAACACAGCGACGCCGCGTCCCAGGTCGGCTTGCAAAACCCGACGCGGATCACCGTGCGTAAAACCGTAGAGTTCGCGATAGCGCACCGTCGACGCGGCGCGCGCCAGATCCAGAATCGCCTGACCTTGTCGCGCCCCGAGCCTCTGTAACTTAGGCGGCGGATTACGCAACTCGCGCTGCAGTGAAATATCCCGGCGCTGAATGAGCGGTTCACGATGAAAGAACATGCGGCGAACTGGAACGCGAAGTCCTGTACGCGACTCGCGTGCGGGTGGGTTCCAGGTCACATACAGTTTCTGCGAATCGTAGAGTTCAGCTTTTTCTGTGGCGGAGATTTTTAGAGCATCGAATTGTTCCAACAACCAGCGCACCTCCTGTCGCTGGCTGCCGCTCGCGCTTCGTAACCAGGTTTGATATGGAACGTTTGCTTCAACGTTCGCATCATCCGCGAGCAGCGGCATGAAACGCGGCCACGTTTGGGCCAGCCGGTTCTCGTCTTCAAAATATTGCCAGTCGAATGAAAGCCGATTTGGCTGACGACTGACCAGCCAGCGCACGATGTAGAAACTAAACGTGTCGGAAACCGCCATGCCTGCCAGTCCGGAAACGTCGGGTGGTTCGAGGCTGGAGAGATCGCCGTCTGCGTCGCGCAGTTCGCTGAGGCGTCGCGCAAACGAATTGAGAAGAGACTCGGAAAGTTTTTTTGTGGCAGCGCTCTGTGGATAGGCAGCCAGGAAAAGCAGCGTTTCGTGAAAACGAAGCAGGTCGTCGGCGTTGGAAAAACGCACGCGCGCGAGCCGCCGCAACAGCGATTCGATCCTGAGCCTTGCGGACGGGCCGAAACGGGCCTTCAATTCATCGAGTTGGTTGAGAAGGTTAGTCAAACGCGACACAATCTTTTGGCGGTTTGAATTATCCGCGGAAGAGCGGGAGCAAGCCCACCTTCCTGATCCCGAGCCGATCAGAGTTGATGCTGTGATCTCGACGGAGAATAGCTTTCAACGTTAATGCAGCCGGGCAAGTTTAGGAGTCTCGCAGTCGGGAAGGCGGGCTTGCCCCGCTCTTCGTTCCTTTTTACAGATGCTTGCGCATGAACGTCGCGATCTTCCACGCGTCGATCGCTTTCCACGGCAGCGAGCCCATTGTGTAATGGCCACAGCTTAGCCACACAACGTCAAGCGGCAAATTGTGCCGTCTGGCTTCGGCGATGGTGTCGTGCGTGAGATCGAGCGGAAAGGTCAAGTCGTAGCGCGCCGAGATGAAACGCATCGGCCGCTGTTCCATATCTTTCAAACGACAGATGTACGGCACCGGACTAATCGGCGCCCAAAACTCCCGCAGTTCATCCAGTGTAAGTTGTTCGCCAAACCCTTCGCGTACATGCTGCGTTGACAGCCCGCGCCAGGCTACGTCGGCCACGTAACCCGAGACGTGATTAAAAGTGCCGGCGTTAATCAGCGGCTCATGAGCGAAAGCCAGAAACGCGATGCACGATCCCACACTCGTTCCCAGAATTCCAATGCGCTCGTAGCCTTGTTGCTGCAGCCAACTCACCGCGGCGCGCGTATCGATCACCGCCTGGCGCATCGACTGAATTGTACGGCCGATATTTGTGCTGACCAGGTGATCGGCCCGCTCAAGTTCCGGTGGTCGGCGGTGCTCATGGTAGGGAAGCGTCAAACGCAACGCGGACATGCCGATGAAGTTAAAAATGCGGCAAGCTTCGACGTGACTCTCGGGCTGCGCGTTCCATTGCGGCAACACCACCACGGCGGTGCGCGGCGTGCGTGCCTTTTCTGGTTTTACCGGAAAGTAACGAGCGCGCGCCAGGTTGTTTTCGACTGACGGCGTTTGGACGGAACTCGACCACGTTAGTTGGTCTTCGCGAAGTTCAAAATCAGTTACTGGTGACAACGCGTAAAAGTCTTCACTGTTTGCCAGCGCCGACTCACTGAAGCGATGGAGCACCTGACGCGGATCGTCTCCGTTCACGTGATCGCTGATGAACGAAAGTCCCCAATCGAGCGGCCTGACGATGCGGTTATTATCTCGCTCGTGATGCGCGCGCTCGCGCCCGTGCATGAATGCTTTCCACAAAACCATACGCTACCCAAAAAATCGGCGGTCGCCGCAAACAACGAATCCTAAGATGAATATCTACGTAACGCAAACCGTCGGTTTCTACGGTAGTAGTTCATTTCCAGAGTCTGCCAAGGTTGTTGAACTTTGGCAGAACGTGACGCGATTCGCTAAGACAAAATCAGAACTGGGAGCGGTAGCAACCAGCTGAACACTCAACTCAACAAACATGCGGAAAGTGCGTTGCAAACCGTTAGATTATTAGGTTGAGTCCTCGGCTGGTCGCTACGCTCCCGGTTCTGATTTTGCTTCTAATCGTGTGGCCCGGCAATCCAAACTAGACCGGTACAGTTTGGGCTGAAAAAAAAGGGGCGCGGTTTGCCGCGCCCCTACCCAGCTCAGCGATGTTTAAGCGATCAGTTCCGGAGTGTCCGGGCCCCCGCAATATTCGAGTAACCCGAATTCCCCACCGCATTAAAGGCTCGCACGCGATAGCGATATCTTGTATTGCGAGCCAATCCAGTATTGCTAAAGCTAGTGGCATTAGCCGCCGTTGTTGCAATCTGGACAAAGTTAGAGCAGGCGCTACCCTGACAACGTTCGATCTTAAAGCCAGTCTCATTATTCGAGTTGTCGGACCAACTCAAATTAATCTGACTGGTGGATACGGCAGTTGCCGTTAAGTTACTTGGCGCCGCCGGCACAGTTTGCGTCGCTTGTGTAGTTGCCGACGCGGTATTCGAATACGCCGAGTCGCCTCCAAGGTTGGTCGCGCGGACTCGATAACTGTAACTCGTGCTCGCGGTCAGTCCGGTATTGCTGAAGGTTGTAACATTCGCGCCGGTGGTAGCTATCTGCGCGAAGTTTGAACAACCAGCGCCCTGACAACGCTCAATCTTGAAGCCAGTTTCATTGTTGGCATTGTCGGTCCACGCCAGATTGATCTGACTGCTGGAAACAGCCGTGGCCGTCAGATTAGTCGGCGCCGCTGGAGTCGGTGTTGGCGTTGGCGTCGGGGTTACGGTTGGCGTAGGTGTTGGTGTAGGCGTTGGAGTTGGTGCACCGCCGCAGCCCGGGAATTTAAACGAGCCGATGCGCGTGCGCCAGGCAAAGCTGGTGGTCGTCGCGTAGTACTCCTGCGTGTACCAGAAGGTGCAATCGTCAACCGGATCGATAGTCATGTCACTGTAGTCGCCCCAGCGGCTGTTGGTTCCAGTTTGACTACCGGTACCGGCGAACAAAGTAACCTCCGTTTGCGGGAGAGTGTTTACGGCATCGGTTGATAGTCGACCGGCGTAACGAATCTGCGGATTGATGGAACTGCTCGACGCGCTATAACCCAGCGCCATATTTCCCTGTTGGTCCATCGCGGCGCCGCCCATCCAGCGATGCGTGGTGTCAGGTTGATAAGTGCTTTGTTGAGCGACCGAGACTGGTCCACTGGTTACGTTTCGTAATTCAAACCAGCGTGGCGCCGCCACACCTCCCGACTGCACCGTGAAGTTTCCTACCGTGGCCTCGTGACCGTCAGAAAAGAACCTCGTTGCCAGACGGAACATTAAACGGTCGCCAATGGGATCGAGTGTTGAAGTTGTTCCCAGTTGGGGAATGCCGCCAGTTCGCAACGTGAACGCAGCGGAAGCCGGAGCGGAGAACAAGGTGAACGTGGAGTTCAATGGTGTGACCCAATCCACGTGAAAATGAAAAACACGATACGTATTGTTACCGGGAAACTCGACGAATGATGCCGGGGCACCGACTGGCGGCAGGATCGAGCCGTCGAGATCAGCCGGCAGATACACGTCTTCACCTGAGCCACCAGTGACTCCGGTGGTGATGAAAGTCGCGGGTTGACCGGCCAGCATCTTCGCGCGATCAAAAGCGAACGGTTGCGGACCCAGGAAAGCCGTCCCGCTGGAATTGAATACGTTCATGCTCATGTAATAGGCATCGGGCCAAACACCGAGGTGTGGATAATCAAAAAAGTTCGTGCCCAGGTGAAAGCCGTAGCGGTTGTAACTTCCGGTCGCGTCGCTGCTCGTGGAAACTGCGACACACTCGTCAGTAGGAACGCCGGCGCCGGCAAACTGGCTGACGACCCAACGATTGGCGATTTGATCGTAGAGCACGACGGGATCGCCGTCGCCCGCACTTTCACAAGGGCCACCAAAGCCGCTCCAGATTGTGGAAATGCCCACCGGCCCGAGTTGCGATGCGCCAGTAGTTTTGTTGAAGACCTGGTAACCCTCGTTCACTATCTGCACATACTGCGTCGCCCCAACCTCACCGTTCGTGTCCGGTGGCGCGCAGTTGCACGCAACACCCGGAAACCCGATGCCGTTGAAGTTCAAGAGCGGACTCGGCATTTCGACCGTCATCAAACTCAGCAAGTCACTGAAAGAGGTTTGCACCACCGGATCTGGTCCGTTCTTATGGCGCGTCGGAACTTTTGGGTTTTCGTTAGAGTGCTGCTGCTTTGAGACCCACGGCAGCGGTTTGATATCACGCAGCGGCTTCGAAGTGTCGTTGTGATATGAAGCAACCACGACGATGTCGCCTTTTTGATCCTGAACCGGAGTGAGGTTTGACGTCGTGTTAGCCAGAGAATTATCTGCCGCCAGCCATCGCGAGCGCGCGGCCTCACTTATTCGGGGAAGCAATATTAATGTCGTCAGCAAGAGTGTCGCGGTGATGACGACAACTATGAATCTGGTCCGCATGTTCATTTTCAGTCCTCCCAGTCATCAAGTAACCAAGCAGTTAGAGACCAACGCCGGATTTACCCGGACGAATTAGTTGCGGTGTGTTCGTTAGACTGATCAATCGAGCAAGCCTCAAATACGTGAGGGCGTGTCTGGGAGGGACAAGCGACACTGCCTACAAACCTGAAAACTTCTGGGCTTACTAAGTGATGCTTAGAAAATTCACGGGCTCTTGGGGGGTGAGCGGCGGCAGTATAGTACTTTTCTACGAGGGGCGGTAGTAGATAATTCAAGATTTTGGATTGCAGTTTTGTTGCGTGGATCGTCGCCCAAAGGCTGAGGATTTCAGCCGGCAGCGGTTTGTTTGGAGGTGCTATTTGCCCAGGCTAGTCGCGCCGGCCAAAGAGTCTGCGGATCATTTGCGGCAGCAGGACCGAGGTCTTGAGGATGGAGCCGGTAGTGAACTTCTTTGCCAGGCCGTCAAAAAGATGCGCGGCTCGCGGCGAGTAGCGAAACCACCAGACGTCGGGAAGGAAGGCGAAACGATTGACGTGGATGTGATACGGCTGGACTAGTTCCAGTAGACCCATCCGCCCGTGCGTGCGACCGTAGCCACTTTCCTTAACGCCACCCCAGGGTGTTTGGGCGATGCCGTGGGTGTAGACCACTTCATTGACCATCACCGTGCCGGCATCGATGCGCTCCGCGATGCGACAGCCTTTTCCGATGTCTTTGGTCCAGACGCTGGCAGTCAGACCAAAGATACTGTCATTCGCCAGACGGATCGCTTCTTCTTCGGTGGCAAACGTCATGATGGGTAGCACTGGCCCAAACGTTTCATCGCGCATGATGATCATGCTGTGGTCCACATTCGTGAGAACGGTAGGTTCATAAAACAAACCGTCAAAATTCGGCGACCGCCGCCCGCCAGTCAAAATTTCAGCGCCACGATTTCGCGCGTCATCGACATGAGCGGCGACGATGTTGAGTTGTCCTTCATTCGACATCGCTCCCACGTCAATGTCGTCCGCAGTGCCCACGCCCTGCTTGAGTTTTTTTGTTTCCGCCACCACCAGCTCAATGAACTTAGACGCAATTGTCTGTTGCGCGTAACAGCGCTCAACGGACGCACAAGCTTGTCCGGAGTTGGCAAACGCGCCCCACACCGCAGCCCGCGCCGCAATCTCGAGCTCTGCGTCGGCAAGCACCACCATCGGATCTTTGCCGCCGAGTTCGAGCACCACCGGCGTCAGGTGTTTTGCCGCGGCTTCAGCCACGCGTTTGCCGGTGACGACGCTGCCGGTGAACATTATCTTGTCGACGTGGGCGTCAACGAGTGCGGCTCCAGTCGAACCGTCTCCTGTTACGACATTCAACAAACCGACAGGCAGACCCGCTCGCGCGAAGATGTCGAGCAGCTTCAACGCGATGAGCGGTGTCAGTTCACTCGGCTTAAGGACAACTGAGTTGCCGGCCATCAGGGCCATCACTACTTCATCGGCAGGTGTTGCCAGCGGAAAGTTCCAGGGTGAAATTATTCCGATCACTCCGAGTGGACGAAAAATAATTTTCGAGGTGCGGCCCATCAGCCCGTACTGACCAATGTCGATTTTTTGGGGCTTGAGTAAATTCTCGGCAGCGTGGGCGAAGTAATGCATGGAATCCAGCGTCGGCACTATTTCCATGGAGAGTGCTTCGGCAACGGGCTTGCCAGTCTCTTTTGAGATCAGGCTGGCGATTTCGTCGCGTTCGGCCAGCAACAGCTCGCGGGCTTGCAGGATGACGCGAGCTCGTTGTCTGAAAGTTTGGCTGGCCCAAGCGGGCTGCGCTGCCCGCGCAACATGAACAGCTTGGCGAACATCGTCAGCCGAGCACAATGGTGCGCGTCCTACCTCAATGCCGGTCGCGGGATCGCAGGAAACGATCTCGTTCACTTTCTCAGTCTGAATAGGTAATGGTTGGACAGCCATGGGTGAACGAATTCTAGCTCACTACTCTGTTGCCAAAAAGCCATTCAGGGCAACCCGCTTCCTTCGATTGCCAGGGCTTGCCAACCTACTGGGAGCGCGGGCGTCGACGCCCGCAATTAGCGAAGCGTACAACCCTCACGGAGATACACATTCTTCAAGACGAGACGCCACAGCCACGGACCCCATTTTCTGTTGGCCGATAGCAAGCAACGTATGCGTTGTTCGCTTCGCTCAGTGCGGGCGGGGACGCCCGCGCTCCCAGTAAGTAAACTATCGCGTTCCGCTAACGCGAATGTCAGTCATCAGATACAATGCGGTTCACTTATCCAATCGCATTGCCAAGGAGCCCCTCCATGATCAGACCGCAGCTTGAGGAATTCATGCGCCGCATGGACCAGAAATCGGTAGCCATCATCCCCAGCGCGCGCGAAGCCACGCGTTCCAATGACACACAGTATCGGTTTCGTCAGGATTCAGATTTTTACTACCTGACGGGTTTTGAAGAACCCGATTCAATCGCGGTGATCGCGCCGGGCCGTGAGCAAAAGTTCACGCTGTTCGTGCGCCCGCGCGATCCGGAACAGGAGATCTGGGTGGGACGCCGCGCCGGAGTTGAGGGCGCAAAGAGTGAGTTTGGCGCTGATGAATCGTTTCCGACTGCCGAGTTTGACGAGAAGCTGCAGGACTTGCTCGACGGCGCCGAAAAACTTTATTACCGCCTCGGCGTTAACTCGGAGCTCGACACGCAAATCATTCGTCGCATCGCCGAGATGCGCGCGCTGAATCGCAAGCCAATTCATCCGCCACGAACCATCGTCGATCCCGCGACTATTGTTCACGAAATGCGAGTGCTGAAGAGTGCGGGAGAAATTGAGTTGATGCAGCGCGCCGCTGACATTGCCGCTGAAGCGCACGTTGAGGCGATGAAGGCAGTACGGCCGGGCATGATGGAATATCAGGTCGAAGCGTTGATCGAAACTGTTTTTCGTCGCGAGGGTGCGGCCGGTCCGTCTTACACGTCGATTGTTGGTGGCGGCGCCAACGCCACAGTGTTGCACTACATAAATAACGACGGCGAACTGCGCGACGGCGATTTGCTGTTGGTTGACGCCGGCGCGGAATACAAAGGTTACGCGTCAGACATCACACGGACGTTTCCCATTAACGGGCGTTTCAGCAAGCCGCAACGCGAGATTTACGATCTGGTGCTGGCGACGCAAATGTCTTGCGTGGAGATGGTGCGGCCCGGCGTGACGCACGACGAAATCAAAACGCACTCCGTAGAAATGTTGACGGAAGGCATGGTCAAACTTGGTCTGCTAAAGGGCGAGCCTTCGCAACTAATCAAGGACGAGAAGTACAAGCAGTTTTACATGCACGGTCTCGGACACATGCTCGGAATCGATGTGCACGACGTCGGTGTTTACTACTACGACAAAGAATCGCGCGCTCTGGAGCCGGGAGTGGTGATGACAGTGGAACCGGGGATCTACGTGTCGCCCGACACGAAAGATATTCCCGAGCAGTATCTCGGCATTGGCGTGCGGATCGAAGACGATGTGCTGTGCACAAACAACGACCCGCGCGTGTTAACTACTAAAGTGCCGAAAGATGCGGATGAGATTGAGGCTTTGATGGCGCGGTAGGATAGGCATTCTTGCCTGTCCTAATGTGGACTTCGGGTGAGCTATGAGTCAAAGGACAGGCAAGAATGCCTGTCCTACCAGCCGGTTGCGAACAATCCGTTTGCGGCTTTCAAACCACAATTCTGATAGCTGTTGTAGGCCCGGGCTGCGCGCGCGCGAATCGCTTCATCAGTTTCTTTCTTCAACCAACCCTCAATCGCCGCTGACAAAATGTAGGCTTCCGGAGCCATCAGGTTTGTCGTCCACAGTAATGGCTTCGCCCCAGTCGCTTCCAACGTTTTCGCAAAGTAATTTTTGCTCGCGCACGCCAGCATGATCGCCTCGCGTTTCTTCTCGTCGCGCGCTTTCGGCGTCGCTTGCAGGTTGAAATCCATTAGCCCATCGTGCCCGACATAGACGACCAGGTCAGCGCTGCCGCCGGAGTTGAAGGTGAGCTTTCGATTCCCAATGGAGACGCTCACTTCGCTGCCGGGCGCACCTGCGGCGGCATCAAAGAAGTCCCACATCGCTTGCGCAATCTCTTTCCCCTGGTAAGCGTCGGCGATCATAAACACGTCGCGATCTTTTCTCTTGAAGATTACGCGGTCGAGAATTCGCGACGCGGGGTTTTTCGTTTCTGAAACAACTTCCCAGTCTTTGTTCTTGCTGAAGAAAGTCTTCACACCAAACGCCGCGCCCCAATAGAGATTGGTGTTCGGGTTGTCTCCGTTACCAAGCGAGGCAGACACCGGCACGATGCCCTGGTTCACGTTGTCACACAGTGCAACGAAGACGTGAATAACTGGAAACGGGTTTGTTGCGGCGACTTTTGGGGGACTGTTGGCATGGACATTTGAAGCGTTGTGCGCCGGCGGACCACCGCCACTCGCGGCACAACCCAGCGTTAGGCTAAGAGCGGTTATGGCAAACAGTAGGAGCAGGCGTTTCATTCGGAAGCCACTGAGAACACGACGTGCCCTCTTAGACCCCGCGGCCGCCAGATAGTTCCCAGGATTGTTTCGCCGTGAAAACGGCGGAAAGAAGGTAGCCAGACGTGAAAACGTCTGGAAGCATGGTTAGTATTCAATTGCGCGTCGAAGATGCGCTCAAGAGTCTGCGCGTACCTCCAGGGTGCGATCCAACAACTGACATTTGATCCAGAGGTTTCACCTCTGGCTACCTTCTATGGGCGTCTTCGACGCCTTTATTGAGGCCGGGGTCGAAAGCTCGGCGACGATTTCCTTTATCGCCTGGCGTGCCTCTTCAACTTCACTTGGCTTGAACGAAATCGCGCCGACCACGGCATGACCCCCGCCACCGTAACGTTCGCATATTTTGGCGATGTTGTGACTGCGTGGACGCGGCGCCCAGGGATTAGACCCAACTGAAATCTTCGTACGTTGTGAGCCGCGCGTGAGCGCGACTGTGTACGTCGCTTCCGGGTAGAGGTAGTAAGGAATGAATTTGTTGAAGCCTTCGTAACCTTCTTCGACCAGATCAAACTGCACCACGTCATTTGCCGAAACTGCCTGGCGCCGAATTGCTTCGACCGTCTCCAGATGCTGTTTCAAAATCGGTTCAAAACGCCGTTGCACTTCAGCGCTCGTGGCAACTTCATCGAGCGACTTCGCAGTCAACTCCCGAATCACCTGTTCGACGAACTTGTCATCAGGGTCGGCTTCGATCACCTGCATCAGTTGGAGCGCTGGTTCCTTAAGTTCCACGCATTGAGCGGGCGATTCGTATAGCGCGCCATCGATTATGTGGGCCCAGTGGATGAGTGGCTGTAGCGGGCCGTCGGCAAAACCAAACTTCGTGCGGGCAACATCGGCGATGAATTCAGTGCACGACTTGCGCGTGGCGTCGAGAAACTTTTTGCCGGACTGGTCGCTGCGGAAATGTTTTTCGTCTTCAGGAGTCAGGAATGCCGACTGATGATGATCGAACCACCAGGTTAGTTTGTCAGTCGCCGCGTATTTGAAGTCGACGATCGCATTTTCATCGCCGTCCAGCAGATCCAGGTCAAACAAGTTTCCCGGCCGATGCAGTAAACCAGCATAGTTGACCTCAGCGCCGGGATGAACGCGTTCCTGATAAAAACGGGTGAAGGTTGCGGCTGAGGCAACGCCGTCGAAGCAGTGACCGTGATAAAGCAAACGAAGTTTCATAAGTAACTGGCCAAAAGAGTCGGCCATATTAGCAATGAAGGCTCAAATCGTAAAACCAGCATTCCTCTGTGAGGGAAAAGGGGAGGGTTTAAGGTGCGCTAAAGCCCTCTCGCTTACCCTCTTCCAGAGGGAGAGGGAACACGACAAACAAAGAGGGCACGGTATACCGTGCCCTTAAATCCAGCGCCACATTGATGTTCGAGTTTAGTTCTTACAGGGCGTAATCACGGTCGCAGTCTTGTCGTTGAGCTTATCAGCGATGAATTTGTCCACATCCGCTTCGATCAACTCGCCGTTCACGACCCAGGCTTTTTCCGTCAACACGTCACCGCTTTTCGCCAGCGTCGCCGGTTCAAGAAAAATGTTCCATGGCGAACCCCACTTGCGCGTGTCGCCGGTCAGTTGCCTATATGCGTAGTGTGCGGTTTTGTCGCGGTCTTCGCGAAGTTCCGACTCGCTCACAACCGTATAGGGCGCGCCACCTTCACCAAAGAAAGTGTTCACGGCATCCCGCGTTCCGTATTCGCTGACACCAATAACCGAGAAGCCCAGATCTTTGTACTTCTCGTAAAGTTTCGCCGCTACCGGAGCTTCATTGCGCCAGTTGGGACACCAGGGCGCAAAGTAAACGACCATCACAAGTTTTTTACCGTGGACCAGATTGCGCAGGTCGACCGGCTTGTTGTCCTTAAGATCGTTCAGCGTCCACGCTTTGTAGTTCACCGTCTTCTCGACCAGTGGTGAATACTCATGACCATCCTGTGCGAGGGCTGATGCGGTCATCAGCGCCAATGCCATTACCAGCAACAGAATTCTTTTCATAACTTCTCCTTGGGCAGTAGGACCTAAAATTAGTCAGTTTTTTGTGTGGTGGGTATTTCGTCGAGTAATGGTTTGACTGCAGCCTCCCAGCCGGCACGATCGCGCGATCCGGTGATTTTCTCGCGGATGCGTCCGTCGCGATCGATGACGTAACTCACCGGCAGTCCGGGTCCATTACCAAATTTTGTGCCAACTTCCTCGGCTCCTCGTAGAATCATGTACTCCTGCTTCAAATCTTTTTGAAAATTTCGAATCACATCAGCGGTGTCGGTGGGCGAAGTTGAAACTCCAACTACTTGCAGTCCCTTCGTCTGCAGCTCGCGTTGCATGGCGTTGAACTCGGGAATCTCCGCGCGACACGGACCGCACCAGGTCGCCCAGAAGTTGAGCAGAACAACATGCCCACGCAAATCATTCAGGCGAAACGGTTGTCCTTCGAGTGTTACCAGTTCAACATCTGGCGCCGGTTGGAAGTTTGAACCCGCCGTTGTCGGCGGAGGTGGTTGCTTGACCTTGATCAAGCTTTCAAGATTGGGGATCAGTTGAGCGATTCGCGAGCTCGCCAACCACGTAACCCGGTTAGACATGACCAGGCCGCCAATGCAAATCAGGATGATGCCGGAGACTATTTCTACTTTGTGCAGGTGGCGGCGAAACTTTCCGTAAAAACCAAGAAACTGGTTGATGCCCAACCCGGTCAGTAGAAACGGCACGGCCAAACCAGCTGAATAAAACGCCGAAAGTATCAGTCCGCTGCGCCAGCCGCCGCTGGCCGCTGCCAAACCGATGATGCCGCCCAGAATCGGACCAATGCACGGGGTCCAACCGGCGGCGAAAGCTATTCCCAGGGTGAACGAGCCCACCGGGCCGCGCGGCTTCTCATTGGAAAAGAAACGCGTGTCTTTGTAGAGAGTCGCAATTTTGAGTAGGCCAATTAACTGCAGACCAAAAAGAATTATCACGATGCCGCCGATAATTCTCACCCACGGGTTACTTAGGACCGACGCGCCAACCAAACCTGCCGTCGTCCCCAGGGCCACAAAAATCGCAGACAGTCCGAGGTTAAAAGCGAGGGAGTTGATAATTACCGCACGCCGCGCGTTTCCGCCCGAACCGCCTTCTTTCAGCCGGTCAATGCTCACTCCCGACATCAGGGAGATGTAGCCGGGCACCAGCGGCAAAACGCACGGAGAAAGAAACGACAACAGGCCCGCGAGAAAAGCAATCGGTATGGTGATGTTTGTGCTTTGCATTACTTACTGAGTTCGCGCAGCCGTGACGGTAGCGGGAGTCTTCTCACTTTCCTCGTTCATAACTTGTTCGATCATCTTACCCAGATTGGCAAGTTCCGCGTCGCCCGCTCCCATTGCGATGTAGCGCACGTTGCCGCGTCGATCGATCAAAAACGACATGGGAATTGAGAACACGCCATAGTTAAGATCGTTGGCGGAAGAATCAGCCACTACCACGCCGTAAGGCAAATGATTTTCTTTCTTGAACGAGCGGAGGTAGGCCAGTTCTTCAGTGGGCGTCGCCGCCTTACCGCGAATATCTCCAGAATAGTTGGTTAGCCCAAGGATGACCAGGCCCTTTTCTTTGTAGGTCTCGTGCCAGCGCTGCAACTTCGGAAGCGTGTACCGGCAGGGACCACACCAGGGCGCCCAAAAATCAAGCAACACAACGTGTCCGCGCAAGTTTGATAACTTCACCGGCGACTGATCGATCCATTGAACAGCGACTAACTCCGGCAACGCCGCCGGGGCTGGCGAGGTCTCATTAAAGATAGCCAACTGATCGACGGTGCGATCGAGTTCCCACAAGCGAAGATTTGCAAAGCGCAACAATCTGCCGGAAGGCATCGTGAGCGCGAGATGCCGAAGGTCGCTAATCGTTGCGATTGCGTCGGCTTTTTTGTCGGCCTTCACGTAAGCGTTGGCAATGTACGACGCCGCTTTAAAGAGCAAGTCATCGCGTTGGAAGGTGTTGACCGTTTTTGCAGACGCCACTAACTTCGCAACTTTGAGCATTTCCTGTGCGTGCCGCAAGCTTGAACTGTAGTCCTTCGCCTTGTCGAAAGCGTCGGCAATCAACGTCTCCATCCCAAACCACTCGCGCAAATCTTTCGGTTCGTTTTTCGCGTAGTCAGCAACAGCCTGTTCCGCATCCGGCAGCAGATTTTGACGCGTGCTGTAGAGCACTACGACGGCGCGCGCAACTTGCGCATTCGCGCCCGACGGCTTTCCATCGAGGTAGCGGTGTATCACCCGCAAAGCCTCGTCGGCGTTTCCGGCCAGGTGATACAACATGCCGAGATAATAAGCGTCATCATTTGTAAGAGACTTTCGTTCCGCCAATGCGACCGCATACTTCAGCGCCAGATCTTTCTGTTCCTGCTTGGTGCGCGCTTCGATTTTTGGATCAAAGGCCAACTTCTGTTTGTTGAACTCCGCGTAGACTCGCGTGATGTAGGAGTCGGCATCGCCAAATAATTGTTTGGCCGAAAGGCTCTTGATGGCCGAATCGGATTCCGGTTTGATTACCGGAGTAGCGGTTGGCTCTTGTGCTACCGCGGCGCAGGCTGCAACCAGCGTCAGGATTACGAGTTTGAGAAGTGTGCGATGGATACCAAACATTAATTGTATGTCAGCTAACGGAAACTAAACGGAAGCGATCCGGGGAAAACGCAAGCAACGGCGCCGGCGTTTCTTTATCGACGATCGACCGGGCTATCAGCTCCGCGGTGATCGGCGCCAGCAAGATCCCGTTGCGGAAGTGCCCGGTGGCAAAATAAAGCCCGTCAATTTCAGCACAGGGACCAATTACTGGCAAAGCGTCAGCGGCACAGGGACGCAAGCCTGCCCAGGAATCGACCAGTGGCAGTGCCCCAAGCCGCGGGGAAATTTCCAGCGCCGCCGCCAAAATTGACTGTGTTCCCGCTGCGGTAACGCGTTTTTCAAATCCGACATTTTCGCTGGTTGTGCCCGCCAACAAACGCCCATCGCGACGGGGAACGATATATCCGCGCGCGCTGTAAACAACATGACGGGTCACGGGGGCAGTCGCTTCAAAGCAGAGCATCTGTCCGCGAACCGGTTTGATGCATGGATCCGGCAACGCTATGTCTGTCTTTTCGAGCAGGGAGCTCCACGCGCCGGCAGCATTAACCACACAGTTGGTGTTGATCAAGCCGCGTGAAGTTTCTACGCCAACAATGCGTTGGCGTTCGATTTTAACTGATGTGACCGCCGTGCCTGTTGTGACGCGAACCTCAAGAGCATTGTTCGCCAAAATCAACGCGTTAACCAGGCGCCGGTTTTCAACTTGAATGTCGAGGGGAAACCTAAGTGCGCCGATTACTTCCGAATTAATGGAAGGCTCAAGTAAGGTCGCGTCGGCGCGGGTTAATTTTTCAACCGGCAAACCGGCGTCAGTTTGCCAGCGGTATCGTTTTTCAAGTTCGATCCAATCGTGATCGTTGAAGGCGGCATAGAGCGTTCCCGTTTGATCGAGCTCGATGTCCACGCCCGTCTCTTCAAGTAGAGCCGCGGCAAACGCTGGATACCGGTCGCGACTCTGGCAGGCGAGTCGAAAAAATTCATCCGCGCTGTCGGCTTCAGCTTGCGGCGCCAGCATTCCGGCTGCGGCTGATGACGCCTCGGCCCCCAAACTGCTGCGTTCAACCAACGACACATCGCGAACGCCACGCAGCACCAACGCACGCGCGATTGCCAGTCCAATCACACCACCACCGATAATTACTACGTCGGCTGATTGAATATCATGGGACATGAATTGACTGCTTGGGGAGGGTCTTCGCCGATGGTCTTAGGCCTTTGGTCTTTGGTCTTTGACTATGTATCCTTAGTACCTTCGAAAATCAAGGGCCCTATCCGACAAAAATTAAAAAGGCCTAAGACCAAAATCCAAAGACCAAAACATTTATGAAACATCGTATCACACTGATTCCCGGCGACGGCATTGGCCCTGAAATCGCCTCAAATGTAGTGCGGATCATTGAGGCTTCAGGCGTTGAGGTTGAATGGGAAACTCACTACGCCGGCGCTCAGGCATTGGAAAAATTTGGCGAAACCTTGCCCCAGCCTCTCCTTGATTCCATAGCGCGAAACAAGGTTGCGCTGAAGGGCCCGGTGACCACGCCGATCGGTAAAGGATTTACTTCCGTCAACGTCGGCCTGCGGAAAGCACTCGACTTGTATGCGAACCTGCGGCCGATACGCGCGTTGCCCAACGTGCCCTGCCGCTATCCCGAACTCAACCTGGTTATTGTTCGAGAGAATACTGAGAGTTTGTATGCAGGCCTCGAGCACGTGGTGGTTCCCGGAGTAGTCGAGAGCTTGAAGATCATTACCGAGAAGGCCTCCACGCGCATTGCCAAGTTTGCTTTTGAGTATTCGCAACGCGAAGGCCGCAAGAAAATCACTTGCGGGCACAAAGCGAACATTATGAAACTGTCTGACGGACTGTTTCTCGATTGCTTCAGAAAGGTCGCCGCCGGCTATCCGGAAATTGAGGCAGACGACAAGATCATAGACAACGCCTGCATGCAGCTTGTTATGAGGCCTGAACAGTTTGACGTAATGCTGCTGGAGAATCTTTACGGTGACATCGTCTCGGATTTGTGCGCGGGTTTGATTGGCGGCCTGGGCCTGGTGCCAGGCGCGAACATCGGCGAGAAAGGCGCAATGTTCGAGGCCGTGCACGGCTCTGCACCCGACATTGCCGGTCAGGGAATCGCGAACCCGACGGCATTACTGCAGTCAGGAATTCTCATGCTGCGTCATTTGGGTGAACGTGAAGCGGCCGACAACGTTGAAGCAGCAATGCTGAAAACTTTTGCAGACGGTAAGGTGCGCACGAAAGACATCGGCGGAACTGCAAAGACCGCTGAGTTTGCGGATGCGATTATTCAGAACATGAATGCCTGACAACTTGCAATAGTGCCTTGACTGCGGGGAAAGAGCGGGGGCAAGCCCGCCTTCCCGACCTCGACATTTCCCTGTCTTGTTTCGTCGTGACGAGGAACACCTTCCTCGAAGATGATGTCGTCAACTCTAATCACCTCGGGGTCGGAAAGGTGGGCTTACCCCCGCTCTTATACCGCACCCCGAAACCGATCGAACTAATTCCGACTAAGCCCGCCGCCTTCGATCGCGGTGTAAACATCCGGCGAGTACAAACCGAGCCAGGGATCGGTTGCCGGTGTTAAAAACAACTCCGCATAAACCTTCCTATTCAAGATCTCAACGTTGAGGTTTCGATTGGTGAGTAGCCAGGCGTAGAGCTTAGTGTGCATTAGATAATCGTTACGGACTGTATCCAACGCGATACTTGATTGGAACTTTTGCAACTGGCTCATCATCAGCCCGTCAAAGCTAGCGCCCTTCGTGGAACGCAGCAGTTCCTGCGTTTGACGTTTGATAAGTCCAATACTTTGCTCGTCCAGCCGGGCGTCTTCAAGGTGACTGAGAGCGATCTTTGTCCATGCTGTTTCATCGGTGATTCTGCCAAGCGCATCCGCACCAGCGGTAATCGACCTTAGAATGCTGGTTTCGGTGACGGCTTTACTCATTGCCATCGGCATTATTGTTATTGCCACTCCTTTGTCGTCATTTGAAAAAACGAAGCCCTGCGGGGTCTTGCCACCAATTTTCTTAATGTCCTCCGCCCATTGAAAGGCGATTTGGTTGTTCTGCTCTCGATAGTAATTGTCGAGCAACAATTGTCTGTCAGCGTCAACCTTCCCTTTAATCGCTTTGAAAAGTTGCTCCGACGCGGCCAGTTTGCGCGCGAACGCTTGCGGTCCGTAGACGCCGGGAACTGCTTCGATGGGCCGTCCATCGATGTCCAAAATGTAATGAATGCTGTTGCCGGTGACGGTGCGTTCGAGTTTTCTGCCATCGCCGAAGTCGATTGTTACTCGCGGCGCCGGTCGCTCCGATTGCCAATGTAGGATGAAGTGCTCACGCAGGATCTTCGAGACTTCGGCGTTGGAGTAAAGAATGGTGCGGAAGAAACGGCTATTGGTACAGCTGAACTCCTCACTCAATTTTCCCAGCAAATGTAGCGACAAGATCGGTTTGCCCGTGGCTCGAGCCGCCTCTTTGGCTTGATCGAGATCCGTGTACCAGTAGAGTCCTGACAAATAGCTATTTTTTTGTTGGCTCACGGAGTCCAGGGCTTCGCTCAACCGCTGCCATTCCAGAGTTGCGGGTTGCAACGGGTTGGAAACTTGCGCGTTTATCTCGCGCGCATAAGTGTGAAACAACAGATCCAATCCTGCCGGTCCCATCGCGCGCACCTCGGCGACGGCGCGATTTGCTTCGGCGGGATTTTCGGAGATTACGTTTCGGGCGAGGACTTCAGGGTTAGGAGCGGCAATTGTGGCTTGCGCAAAAGCTAAGACTAGCAGCAGCAGAAAGAAGCTTGAAAACCTGGCTTTCATGAGAAACCTCCAAGGCTGATTGAAGAAACGACGGGGAATTAACTAAACAGTCATTCCAAGAACGCCGGTCGGTCGGTCCTCTTGCGTCGGGAATTCAGGGTTGGATTTTCTAGAAGAAGATTCTTGTCCCCCCTCACGCTGGGAGGGAAAAAAGGGAGGGGTGGCGCGCTCAGGCCCGCCCAAAGGCAATTATGTAGTTGGCTCATCGCGACGGTGAGTCAAGTATGTGACTGCAAAGGGAGAGAAGAAAAAGGGGAAGCTCAGCGTTTTTCGGCTAACAGGAATAGCCGTTGTGCCCCAAACTTGAATGGTTCTGCGGTGATCGACCCAAAAGCAGCGACTGGATCGAGTCCAGCTTCGGTGAGTAGGCTGGTGGTTTCGCGGTAAGTGTAGACGCGTTGCGAAGCGGGACGCGTATCGCTTATTTCGTCGCGAATGAAAGTGTAGTCGGTAAAAATGCGTCCCAGGGTGTGATCATAGCGAGTTGCTGAATCCAGAGTTATGCCACCACATTCCAATGTTCGCCGTTCCTGAAGCACCGGCAGAAGACACTCGGCGATTGCGCCATTGTCGAGAACGAATTTCGCCCCCGGCCGCAAAGTCTTAGCGACTGACTGTAGAAACCTGGCGTTAGCGTCATCATCCAAATAACCAAAGCTGTTGCCAAAACAAAACGCTCCATCAAACTTCGAAGTCCAGGGCAAGTCGCGCATGTCGCGCAGCTGCCAATCAACGGCGACACCGGCTTGTTCTGAAGTTTTCTGACCTTCAGCGATGAACTCCGTTGCCTGGTCCACCGCGGTCAGCTTGAATCCGCGTTTGGCCAACTCGATCGAAAGCCGCCCATTGCCGCACGGTACATCAAGCACTTTCGCACCAGGCGGCAACTGCATTTGCTGTTGCAGAAAATCGGCTTCGCCGCGCGTTTGTTCTTCACTAACCGCGGCGCGCCAGAAATCCAGCGCCACACCATGAAAAAATGTTTCCCACCAGTTTGAGCTCATGAAGTCTACTTAACCCGAGAGACTATCCGCAGACTACACAGATTATGCAGAATAAGAAACGTACTTTGAGCTTAGAGCTTTGTGCTCGTCATCTCCTGCAAGGTCGGGGACCGACAACGCTCAAATGACAAGACCCAACTGTCTATGTTTTGAATCCGTGAAATCTGCGTAATCTGCGGATATGTTTTGAAAACTCACTCGACTTCGAAGGTCGCTTCCTGATTCGCGAAAGCTTTTGCGCTGAGATCTATCACCGTAACGCGGATGCGATAACGACCGCGAGTCAAAGTGGCCAGACTTAGTTCGCCGGCGTAGGGAATGCGCGCGAGGTCTTCTGCGCTCTGGGCGTTGACAACAAAACTCGGAGTGGAAACAACCGCTTTGTTGCCCTTAAAAACATCTATGCGCGCGCTAAGTTTGGGCACGGGATTGTAGGGATCGTGAGCGGCGTTGTAGATGAAGGTCAGCAGACGCATCCGTGAGTTTTGCAAGAAGCGTTTGTCGATCTTCAGCTGAGCTCTTTGAATGGCGGCATCCTTACTATTCGCTGCGGCGCCGTTGATGTCGCGCTCTCCGATCAGCAGACTGCTGAGTGCCAGTTTATGCGAACCAAGATTAGGAATGTTCACCCACTGCATCGCCATTCCGGTGACGCCGTCAGAATCACGCGCCGCAACTCGCACCTGATACAGGCCGGGCTTGATGTCAAACTGATTAAGATAGGTGACGTTTTGGACTTGTGCCTCTGAAGCTTCCGGTCGCAGGTTCTGCACAAAACTACCGACTATTTTTCCTGACTCGTCATAGATCACACCGGCGACATCAACGGATCCGTGCTTGCTGTTCTCGGCCGACGCGTTAGCCTTGTCGACCTGCATTAGAACTGAAAGCTGCAGACCGTGATTTGGCACATCGAGATAATTCGCCAGCAAATGAGTCGGCAACTGAAGGCTCTGTAGTTTGCCTTGAATGGCCTTTGCCAAATCGTCAACCTGCGAAGCTTCACCCGGTCTGGGTGTTTGCTGTTTCGCAGGAACTGCTGCCGAAGCCTCATCACCAAAGAACCCGCGCTGAACGGTGACTGACAATTCCGGACGCCCTTTCACTGCGACTTCAATCCGATGAAAATCTTTGCCTGGCTTGTCAGTCGTTTCCGGTCGCCACGCCAGCAGGTAATAATCGTTTGACTCCTGCAGCGCGCGTTTCACGCCTACATTGAGATCGTTTGCGTTGAGCAGCGCTTTACCACCTGTGTCGGTCGCCAACTCGGTTAACGGATCCTGCACAGCGATGTCTTCGCCGGTTACCCGTCCCGTGGCCCCACCAACCAGGATCACATCGGTACTCGCATCTGGAAACGTGGTGTTCAGTCCGCTCGCCTGAATTGTGTAAAGGACGGCGCCGGCGCGTACCGCGGCATCCGTCACACGCTGCAGTTGGTAACGAATTTCCGGGTTTTGACTGTTGACGATGAAACCGTCCGAGACGAAAAAAACGAGCTTGCGTCCGGGAAACTGCGAAGAGGAGATAACCGCGCTTTTAAGCCCGGCCAAGGTTTGCTTGATGCCGGCGTCCGCCTGCTGAATAATGCGGCGCGCGCGGGTTCTGGTCTCGCGTTCAGCGGCTTGCTGCGCGGCCTGCGGGTTCGCTCGTAGAGTCGATGCCAGTCGGTCTTTCAGTAGAACATTCTCAAAATAAGTTCGCACTTCCTCGTCGTTTCGTTCGATGGCCAGCGCCTGAAATATCGACATCTGCGGGCGTTCAGAATCGAAAAAGCTTTGCGGACGTGGGCTCAGACGTTCCAGTGCCGCGCGCAAGACTTCTTTCTCGCTGCTCATTTGCTGTAGAAAACCGATTTGCCCGCTGGCGGACACTACTACAGCCTGATCATCGTCACCCATTTCCTGCTCGATGTAGTTCGAGAGCATTTTTCGCGCACGCGTGATGCCCTCTGCCGAGGTGTGCAAATCGTCGACAAAAAACAAAACGGTGCGCGTAGCATCTTCGGGCGCGAAAGCGCGGGGACTTGTTCTTGTCTCCAGCTGAGAAGAGCTCGCCGGTTCGCGGCTGGCGCCGTTTACTACGCGATCAAAAAACAGCACGGGAACGGGTTTGCTGTCGACGCGCAATTCAAAGTCTCCCGCGCGCAGGTTGTCGACAAACTTTCCGCTTTTGTCGTACACGGCAAACGTTGTTTGGACCAGATCGGTGCGCACACGAACAACGTCATCTGGTTCCTGCTCTTTGTTAGTTTGTTCCTCGAGTTGACGCTCCAGCTTTTGCGAGTCTTGCGACTTCTTTTGGTCTTGAGCGTGGGAAGGGTGGCCGGGCAGCAGCACAAAAAGCGCAGCCACTATTACCAGCGTTCTGAGCCAAACGTTTTGCAGAAAACCAATGTCACTCATGCGTGTGATTCGACTCCGAGCAGACTGTTTTTTGGATGAGTGCACGCCTTGAAGAGTTTCTTCGCAAGCGAGACAAAATTCTGCCGGCATTTTGGCCAGTAATAGAATCCGGCGGATTTGGTTTACCTGGGGAGGAAGTAAGAAGAAACCATAAGACAGGCAGGAATGTCTAGTTGGTGAGCCAACCGCAACTTGTGACCGTGTTCTCAACCCGCAGGGTTGTCAGAAAGTAGCCGGGGGTCGAAGCGTAGCGCAGACCCCTGGAACCGATCGATTTACGCAGGCGCACCCTGAAGGGGTGCCAGCCCAACGCTGTGACCCTTCCAGGGTCAAAATACAACTACACTTTGATTCCCGGGGTATCGCTGCGCTCAACCCCTGGCTACTATCTCGCAGCCCTACGGCTTGCTTTGTTTCTACTCAAATCGCAAGGCTTCTATTGGGTTGAGCTTTGACGCCTTCCATGCGGGCCACATTCCGAAGGTGAGTCCGAGCCCGACGGAAACTACAAAACCAACCACAGGCGCCCACAAAGGCAGATGCGTCGGCATGATGATCTGGATCAGCAGCGCTATCAAAGACCCGACGAGAATACCCAACAAACCACCAAGCCCGGTCAGCGTCGCGGCTTCAATCAGAAACTGGATGATGATGTCGCGACGGCGCGCGCCAATGGCTTTCCTGACGCCAATCTCCCGCGTTCGTTCGGTGACGGAGACGAGCATGATGTTCATCACGCCAATTCCGCCGACGAGCAGGCCCACGCTGGAGATCGCTACCATTAGCGCGAACACTCCGCCGGTAATCGCCCCAAACTGAGAGAGGATTTGTTCAGACGTCGAAATGCCGAAATTGTCGGCCGCGCCATAAGCCACTTTCCGGCGGCGGCGCAAAAGTTCGCGAATCTCTTCGACGGCGTCTGTCATGGAACCGGGCCGCGCTTGCGCCATTACGAAATTGTCGTCCACGTCCGGATACAGCTTCCGCAATGTCAGGTAAGGCAGGTAGACGGCCTTGTTCTCGTTATTAGGATCCTCCGCGCCAACCAGAAATACATCGCGCTCGGCCAGCACCCCGACCACTTTGTATTCGCGGCCGTTGATGGTCACCGGTTGATCCAGCGCATTGGAAAACGGGAACAGCGTATTCGCAACATCGCTGCCAATGACGAGCACGTTGGCGTGATGCGAATTTTCTTCGTCGGTGAAGTAGCGTCCTTCGCCGATGTTGGTGACGCCCATCTTGAAATAAGAGGGCGACGCACCCTGCACCGCGGCGTTCGACATTTCTATGTCGCGATAACGCACGTTGACTCGCTGCGTGAACGAGCCGCCAAAAAAATCTACCGGCGACATGAAGGCGGCGGCAAAAACCACTGACGGACATTCTGATTCAATGGCCAGCGTGTCCTCGTAACTCAGCGGCTTTCGCATCCGCTCTTCCTGCGTGGGATTGAAGTTGAAGCCGGGGTCGAACCGGTAGATGTAAATCGAGTTGGTGCCGAACG
The DNA here is from genome assembly GCA_035472495.1 of Pyrinomonadaceae bacterium. Classification (GTDB taxonomy): domain Bacteria; phylum Acidobacteriota; class Blastocatellia; order Pyrinomonadales; family Pyrinomonadaceae; genus PSRF01. Next base: position 265,870 of record DATIPD010000023.1, read on the forward strand.
ACTCAATTTCTTTCGAGACGCGATGATCAATCCCGGAAACAAAGGCCGCGATGACGATCACGGTCATGGTCCCGATGACAACGCCGAGTATCGTCAATAGCGAACGCAGCTTGTGTTGCCAGAGCGTGTCCAGCCCCATGCGCAAGTTCTCGAAAATGTTACTGCGAAAAAAATTCATCGATTAAGAAAAGTCCATCGTCCAAGGTCCAAGGTCCAAGGTCCAAGTCCAAGGTCCAAAGTCCAAAGTCCAAGGTCCGGTTGGACTGCCAAACCAATCGCTCGTCCTGACGTTGGATATCGGACATTGCTTTGTCATTCGGCTCGCAGGGCTTCAATCGGATCCAATCCAGCCGCGCGCCACGCGGGATAGACACCTGAAATCAGGCCAACGCTGCCGGAAACTATCAACGCCGCAGTCACCGCAAACAATGGCAACGCCGTCGGGACCGACGTGGTAATCGCCACCAACTTTGCCAGTCCCCACGCGATGGAAATTCCAATCGCGCCACCTAACAACGAGAGCATCGTTGACTCAGCTAGAAACTGTTTCAGGATATCGCCGCGGCGCGCGCCAATACTTTTGCGAATACCAATTTCTTTGGTGCGCTCGGTGACTGAAACCAACATGATGTTCATGATCACGATGCCGCCTACCACCAGCGATATTGAAGTAATGCCAATGGCCGCGACTTGAATCGTGCCGAAAATTTTGTCGCGTAACTCGTTGATTGCAGCCGGCGTAATGATCCCAAAATTGTCCTTTTCTTCCGGGCCAAGTTTCCGGCGCGTGCGCATCACCACGCGCGCTTCTTCGACCGCCTCCTGATAAGTAGCGGGACTGGTTGAAGTCACGCTCAGGTTGATCGAACGCCGCGATCCGTAAACTGCCAGGAAGGTTGATAAGGGAATCGACACGTACATGTCCTGCGGTTGGCCGAAGACCGAGCCTTTAGCTTTGCCGATGCCGACAATCTCAAACGGTTTGCCGTCGACGCGGATCGTTTGTCCCAGCGGGCTGGAGTTGGGAAAAAGTTTGTCGGCGACTTCGGAACCGATAAAGGCTACCGTTCGCCGGCTCTCCTCTTCCGCCTTCAAGAAATAGCGTCCCTCGCCCACCTCGATTTTTTCTATGTCGGCAATGTTTGGCGTGGAGGCTTTGATGTGCACTCGATAGAGGTTTGTCGAACCAAACTTAACGTCACCAAGCGAATCCTGTTTGCCACCCACGTCGGAAATTGCGCCGCCGCGGGCCAGCAACGCCGCGGCATCATCGAGGGTCACGTCTTTGTTTCGTCTTCGTGCGGCGTTTAGCGCGGCGACGCTGGAGAAATCATCGATCGAATACTTGCGCACCGAGAAAGCATTGGTGCCAATGTTTGCGATCTTTTCATCGACGTAAGCGTTAAACCCTTCAATGAGAGACACGACGACTATTACCGTAGCCACGCCAAAAATCACACCAAGCAGCGTCAGAAACGACCTCAGCTTGTGGCCGAGGATCGACGCCACGGCAAGTTTGATCGACTCCAGGAAAGGCATGTCTGGCTCCGGCGGCGGACCCGCAAAATTTCGTCGTCGTAATTACGTATAGATTGGCGGCAGGTTTCAGCCGGCCAGTCTGCAATTTGACTTAACGCTTCTTAGCGGCGGCTCGCGGCGGGCTTTTGGGCCGACTCTTTGAGGGACCAGCCAGCTGAGCGCGCGTCTTGGGCGGCAGTTTTTCGCGGATCAAGTAGTAAGCATTTTCCAGCAACTCTTTCAACTCGGTTGCACGAAGCGCATCGAAGCGTTTGAGTGCCACCCAGTGATAACGAGCAACGTAAGGCGCCGGGAAGATACCGTCCTGCTCCACGAGTTCGGCAAATTTGTCCGGCGTGCACTTAAAAGACATCACCGCGCCGTGGCTGGGTTCGAGGGCCACCACGGCAAACATTTTCTCGCCGATGCGAAACAACAGGTCGTTGCCCCACTGAACTTTTTCATCCACGTGGGGCAGCGACAGGCAAAACTTGCGAATCGATTCAATGTCCATAAATCAGTAAATGGTGAATAGTGAATAGTGAAAAGTGAGAGAACAAATCAGGCAAGCCACTGCGTCTAATGGCTGCCCGTGCTCACTTCTTCATCAAGTCCAACACAACGGACGACATCGCTTTAATTCCCGTACGCAAGGTCACGTCCGGCAGTGGTTGAAAAAGCGCCGAATGCAACGACGGCAAAGGCGTACCAGTGTCTTTGCTCTGTTTCACCTTCGCCGGATCAACTGCTCCGAGCGTGAACTGCACCAGCGGAATTGTCTGATCCGCACTAAGGAAACCTACGTCTTCACTCATCATTACACTCGGCAACTTGACCACGTTGTCGGCGCCAAGTGCTTTCGTAAAGATGCCGGCCAGGCGTTCCGTGAGCGCGGGATCGTTGAAGAGCGGCGCTGACCCTTGCGAGTCGCTGGTCTTCACAATTGGCGCCAGCTCCTCCGGAATACCGGCCGCGAGCGCGATACCCTTGCAAATGCGTTCAATCGAAGCCAGCACCCGCTTGCGCACCTCTTCGCGGTAAGCGCGGACGGTCAACTGCAGGTTTACTTCATTGGGAATGATGTTGTGCTTCGTACCGCCGTGAATCGATCCGACTGTTACAACTACTGGATCCAAGGGCGAGTCTTCGCGGCTGACGATGGTTTGCAGCGCAAGAATTATCTGCGCTGAAACTACGACAGGATCCTTGGTTGTTTCGGGTCGGGCGCCGTGCCCGCCCAAGCCGCGCACCTTGATGTCTACCGAAGTGGAACTGGCCATGGCGAAGCCCGGCGTGTAGCCAACTTTGCCTGCTTCCAGATCGGCGCTGTCGTGTAAGGCAATGACGTAGTCGGGACGTGGAAATCTTTCATAAAGTCCGTCACGCAATTGCGAGCGAGCGCCATCAATCACTTCCTCGGCAGGCTGACCCAACAACACCAACGTGCCGTGCCATTGGTCCTTGAGTTCGACGAGGACTTTCGCTGTCCCCAGCATGTTCGTGATGTGAATGTCGTGACCGCAGGCGTGCATCACACTAACTTCCTGCCCGGCGTCGTTCTTCATCTTCACTTTGCTGGCGTAGGGCAAGCCGGTGTTTTCTTCGACGGGCAGCGCGTCGAGTTCGGTGCGCAACAGCACCGTCGGCCCGGGGCCATTTTTCAGAACTGCAACGACGCCATAACCCTTCCACGCTGAGTTTTCATATTTGCCGATGCGTTCCGTTACGGTGTAGCCCAACCCGCGGAGTTGATTCGCAAAAAACGTGGCAGTTTTTTCTTCGTAGTGCGAGAGCTCAGGTGAGGCGTGCAGAGCTTTGTAAGTCGTCACCAGCGAAGCGAGGTCGCGGTCGATCAAAGAATCAATCGACTGTTGCGCTTGCACGAATGACGTTGTGGCAAATAATAAGATAGCTATCAAGCAGATTTTATATGGCATTGGGTCGCTCCAAAAGAGTTTGCCTAAGAATGGGTTTGCCCCCGCTCGTCTCGGTTCGGGAACACTTCGATCGGAAAGTTGAACGGCCACAAAGTATAAGAGACAGCGCATCGCGTGGAAGGCTGTCTCTTAAACCCTGGTACCATTTACGCTCCCGCCTTGTCTGTGGTGCCGGTCCCCTTGAGCTGCGCGAGCGCAACCATTCGGCTTGCGAATTAACAAAGCTCTTTGAGAAGCACGCTATCGAGCCGTCAGCTCCAAGCGCTTGTTCGATGCGGCCTTGAAATCAATCACGCATCCTCGCTAATTTGATCATCCTCTCTATGAAATGCCCGATCATGAACGATTGCAGGACTCATAGCCAGGAGTTGTAGGCCGTCGGGTGCAACGAAGGGTTAGGCGGCACTCTGGACCTTTGCGCCAACTCCAACCTCGCCGCTAGACAGAGCATCTGCTCGAAGGCCCGCTCGGTGGACCAGGCGCTTGACAACCATGGCCGGTGGCGTGGTGGACGTTGCCAGAGCTTTGCCAAGACCCAGGCACGGTTCGCATAACTCTACACCTCGGAACCGCACGCCGCCGACCATGAATTCAACACCGACGAATTCATTGAGGCGAACCCCGCGGGTGACGATGTTGCGCCCAGGCGCCGACAGATCGCAGGGACGCTGCTGACCAGCGAAGAACGCCTCGATCTCCTCTGCCTCGACGAACGTGACGTTCTGACCTGGTTCGTCGTGACGGTCGAAGTAGCGGTCCCCTTCGATACCGGCGCCAGCGATGACTTGCACCGAGGTGTGCTCCGTCGGTGGCGACCCTGAGGATGTGCGAGTGAAGATGCGCTCGACTGTCATGAATGCTCTCTCGATGTGCAGCGAAAGAATCTCACGTCGGTTACTCGCCGGCGTCGATCCCTTTCTTCGTCTCGTCAATTGCATCGTTCACTTCGTCGATGGCCTTGGCGCGGTAGCCGCCTTTATCGGCAGTAGCACTTTCAAGATTTCTTTTCGCGCTGTGCAGATTGTCGAGCGCCTTTTGCATGTTTGGCTGATCCGGAACCACGGAATTAAACGCTTCACCCAGCGAGCGCACGGCGTGGTTATGCCGGCGGTCCCAGGCGATGCCCTGGTTCACATAACCGATGGCTTTATTCACGTGCTCCAACGCTTTCACGCGATGCCCACCTTTATTAGCCATGGCGGCACGGAGAAACGCTGCAGCTTGTTGCAGGTCAGTGCGCGCGGCGCGCATGTAGGGTTGATCAGCTAACGCTACCGAGGAAAGAGTGCAGAGGAGTACGACGACTCCCAAAATATTTTTTCGATTCAACATAAACGCTTCAGTCTCCCTTCATAGTTTAGTTTGGGAAAGCCAAGACCAGCCTGGTCCAGTTTGGATTGCTGCTTATGCTACACGATGTCTAAGAAGAGGGGAACAAGGAACGGAGTGAAAGGGGGAATGGGGAAAGGGGAAAAAGGGGTAACAGGAAAAGCGGTGCCGGTTTACCCTATTCCCCCTTCCCCCTGTTCAACTTTTTAGTTTAGTTCGGCTGCGTGAGGCTGAACCAGTTTCCGGAGTTGTCTTTGAACACCGCTTCGATGCCATACGGTCGTTCCGCGGGCACGGAGACAAACTGCACGCCCTTGGCTTTTAGTTCCTCGTAAGTGCCACGACAGTCGTCAGTGTGAAAGGCGCCTGCGCCCAGCACGCCTTTATTCATGATCTCGCGGAGCTGACCGGCAGTCGCTTCATCCATCAACATGCCGGGCTTTGGCTCCAGCAAAATTAGTTCGAAATCCGGTTGATCAGGCGCGGTGATGGTTAGCCAGCGAAAGTCGGGGCCAACCATGGCATCAGTGTGTAGTTTGAAGCCGAGTTTGTCGCGATAAAAACTCAGTGCTTCGTCCTGATTGTTGACGAAAATGGTGGCGTGGGACATCCTGCGGATCATGGGCTACCTCTCTCGATTGGGATTGCCGGAGATTACTCGATCCGGAGGGCGATTGCTTCTCGAAAATTGCGGAAAAAGCAGAAGCCCGGACTCAGAATTTAGGACTCAGAATTCAGATATCAGCTCTATTCTGACTCCTAAATTCTATTCTTAGGCGGATTCCAGTCCGTACATGACCAGAAAGCAGCCTGGTACTTGTCTTTTCGCCGCTTGGGTTTCCCGGCTCTTCTCGCGGTAGGTGATCGGTGGATGGCCCACTGACTTGTGGAACAGACTGCTAAACGAACCGAGACTCTGAAAGCCGACTTCAAAACAAACGTCTGTGACTCGGAGATTGTCGCCGCTCAAAAGCTCCTTGGCTTTTTCGATGCGGCGTTCAACTAAATACTGATGCGGCGTCTTATTAAAAGCCCGACGGAACAACCGCAGAAAGTGATAGCGCGAGAAGCAGGCTTGACTGGAGATTTCATCGAGGTTCAGCGGCAGATCGTAACAAGAGTCAATAAAAAGACGGGCGCGATTGAGTCGTTCCAAAACCTCAGGCGCCGTTTGGTTCTCGAGATGGTCTAACCTGTCCATAGCTTGCTCTTCTTATCTTACCTGGGCCACCAGGGTCAACCTTTCTTAAGCGCCTGACAGGAAGTTGGTACTGCCACGCAGCGGCGGCTGAGTCTGTTTCGCTCCTTCAGTGTTTCGTTGACCGACTCTCCGCATAGTACCGACCCGGCGTGGTGCCAACCGCCAGCTTGAACGCAGAAATAAAAGCGCTGGTGCTGTCGTAACCAACTTCGAGCGCCGCTGTGGTTACATTTTCTCCCGCGGCCAGCAGACGCAGCGCGTGCAACATGCGCAGTTGCTGCCGCCATTTGCCAAACGTCATCTCCGTTTCCAGTTGAAAAAGTCTTTCGATGGTTCGTTTGCTGGCGCCGATGCTGCGCGCCAACTGCTCTAGTGGTTTCACATCCCCGGGCTTATCGCGCAAGATTTCGGCGACGCGCAGCGCGCGCGCATCGGCCGGCATAGGAAGACTCAAAGGGATCGTAGGCAGCGTTTGAAACTGATCGAGAATTACGCTAATCAAATGCTGGTGCATATCGATCGTGCGGTTGAGCATGCCAATGTCCATCGTGCGCAGGATCAATTCGCGTAACAACGGCGACACGCTTACAACGCAGCAAGTTTTGGGAAGCGACGGCGAGAGTCCGACGCGAATGTAGAGCGTGCGCATGGATACGCTGACCGACATCGCCACTTCATGTTCGATCCCCGCAGGCACCCAAACCGCGCGACGCGAAGGCACGACCCACGAACCTTTCGCCGTGTTCACCGTCATCACGCCGCGCGACGCGTAAATGAGTTGGTGCCAGTCGTCGTGCGAATGTTTGTCGATCGTGAACGGGTTGGGGAAGTCGAGCATGTGGCTGCGAATGTCGACTAGATCCTCGAGGTTGATCGCGTCTTCCAACTGTTGTCGTTTTTTCGGCATGAGTTGGCATTATAGCGCAAGACTGGCAGCAAGACTTTCGATAGCATTCGCAGTTCAGAGTTCAGCCTCTAGGCTGCGGTTGGTTGTCGGCGGAAGCGCAAACACGGTTTGAATCCCTAAAACTGTTTGTGTGACTGATTCGGAAGGAGAGGAAAAATGCCCGCTAACGTCAAACACTTTGCTATCCACGCTGATGATATTCAGCGCGCGCGCACGTTTTATGAAAACGCTTTTGGTTGGCAGTTCAAGCCCTGGGGACCGCCGGGTTTCTATCTGATTCAAACCGGGACCGACGACGATCCGGGCGTGCAGGGTGCACTGCAGGGACGCCGCGAGGTCGTCGAAGGAAAGCCCATGTACGGCTTCGAGTGCTCACTTGGAGTTGACGACATCGACGAAACGATCAAGGCCATCGAGGCCAACGGCGGAAAAGTCGTGATGCCGAAGTTTCATATTCCTACTGTGGGCACGTTGATTTTTTTCGAAGACACTGAAGGCACTGTCATTGGCGCCATGCAGTACGACAAGGAATACGCCGGCGGTTAGATCAGGGCGACCATCCGCCAATTGTCGGGAGTTTTGGCGGCGAAAACTGGTCCGAAAGTCTGGACGCCACTTCAGTTGGCTTTTTTCCTCGGTGCCGTCGGAACGATGCTTGCTCCTTTTCAACTCGTACTTTCAAGAAAATGAGTTTAAGGAGCGATGTATGAAAACAAAGATGCTCTCCCTGGGGCCAGCTACTATTTTGGTCGCAGCGATCATGCTGGGCTCGATTCCCGCGGCATCAGTAAAGGCACAGAGTTCATTGCACGACTGGTCGACGGTGCAAGCGGTCGCTGCCGATGAACGGCTGGTCGTGGAAAAGAAAGACGGAAAGACGATCACCGGCAAGATGATCGAGGCCACGGCAACCAACCTCACGATTTCCCGCAGGGGCAAGGTCGAAAACATCCCGCGGGAAAATATTCAACAGATCTATCACTCAACGGGAAAAGCTGAAAAAGCAAAGTGGGCGGGAATTGGAGCAGGCATTGGCACAGCTGCTGGTGGCGGTATCGGCGCTGCGAAAGCAGCTTCGGTGAGCGATGACGGCGGAATTTACGTACTTGCGGGTCTGTTGATTGGCGCGGGCGCCGGCGCTGTCAGCGGTTTGGCGTTCGGAGAGAGCCGGCGTCATCGCGAATTGATCTACACCACGCCGTAAGGTCTTAGAAGCGGAAAACTCAAAAGCGAGGTCGACTGGCAACGTTTACCAGTCGACCTTGAAACCCGAACGCTCTGTAAATCCCGCTAACTTACGTCGCAGTCTGCGCGAAATCTTGCGGCGGAATAAGTGTTCCCGCGATCACGTCGCCGGGGTACCTCTTGAAAAGTTGCACACTCGGATGCATTCGCATGTCCTCATCCTCAACCACAACTTCATAATAAACACTCGTTCGGTCCGGTTTGCCGCCGCTCGTCGCCACGGTTTCATGGGCCGTAAAAGTCGCTTCGACGAAAACTGACGTCGGCCCGGCGATGGCGATCTTCGCAGCGCCCACCGGACACTTGTACACAGTTACGCGAATCCAATGACCGATAATGCCGCCGTTGATGACCGCCCAATCGATGTACTTGCCCGGTCTCGGCATAGTGAACAATCCGCTCGAGCGCATGTTGGGAAAACTTGCCGGCGGTGGAGGCGGTGGTGGCGTGGGCGGGAAACCCCGGATGATTCCAATCTTCCCAGAGCTAGCAGTGCGTTTGGGCAATCGTCGTGCAGGCATGATTGATCCTTTTCAGTTGAGCCATTAAGAAAACGAAGTGGCAAAGGTTATAATTCAAGTCGCGACTAATAGTAAACATTGGTAGTGCCGTTAGTTGTAACGCAAACTGTTAGTTTGCGTTGATTGGATAACATTCAATGCCACCGCAAACTAATAGTTTGCGTTACAAAACCAAATTAGGGCACTACGCAAATATTTGGTGAGGAGTATTAATGGGGACGGACGTAACTGCTCGCAGGTCTGATCGAATCAAGTTCTCCGGTCGAATTCTTTTCTTAACAGAAGACACTTCTCTCATCCGCCAACAGCTCGAAGCTGCGGGCAACGAACGCGCGCATCTCGAAACGGAGCTGGCGCAGCGCTTGTCTAACGACGACTTGCCGCTGATGAGCAACATCTCAACTGACGAGATCACGCCGGGTTGGGTCTGCTTTTATTACGACGAAACACTCGGCGAATATGTCTATGTGGGGATGCGCGATGCGGCCGTCAAGAAAGACGAAGTCAGAAACGGCGGTTTCACCGCGGTTGTCTCAGGGCTTTCCAAAGGATGCGGCTCGTCGCGCGAAACCGCGCCCTTCGCGGAAAAAGCCGCGGGCATTCAACTCGTCATTGCCAAAAGCATCGAGAAGATTTACGGACAGAACTCACAGAACATCGGCCTGCTGACGTCTACCAATCTAGGCCTGGTCGATCGCATCCGCGCGGGGGAGGAAATTCCCTTGAGCGAATTTACCGGCGGACTCGATCCGATTTCGCGAGACATCGTCGAACACGGCGGTCTCTTCAACTACAACAAAGCGCGGCTGGCCGGCAAAGTGACACCCCCGCCAGTTGAAACTGAAGCGCGTCCGATGACCATCGTCGAAAAAATCATCGCGCGTCACGCGTTCGTGCGCGCGGGCGAAATTGGCATCGCAGCCGTGAAACCTGGTGACGCGTTGTTTGCCGTCGCTGACGTTCGTTTCTCGCATGAGTATGTGACGCCGATGGCGGAGTCGCTTTTGAAACAAGCGCTGGGGCCCGATGCTCGTGTTACTGAACCCGAATCTGTCTTCGCGTTTCGCGACCACCTGACTTTCCTGAGCAAGGTGATGTCGCCGAAACATCGCGAGATGGGATTGTTGGAAAAAGCTGACGGGCTGGCGACGACGCAAGCTGACTTCACTGCGAAGCAGGGCATTCGCCTCTACGGTGAAAATCCGCAGGGAGGTTCCGAAGCGATCTGTCATAACGCTGTCGTCGAAGATCTGGCGTTGCCCGGTCAGGTTGTGATCGGGACAGACTCGCATACGTGTATGGCGGGCGTGCTCGGTTGCTTCGCGTTTGGCGTCGGCTCGACTGACATGGCCAACGCGTGGTTCGCGAAAGATATTCGCATCAAAGTTCCGGAGACTGTTCGTTATGTTTTGAAGGGTCGCAAACGTGCGGATGTCGCTGCCAAGGATGTGATGCTGGTGATTCTGGCTAGCGAGTACATGAAGACGAGCAAGGGCATTGGGAAGGTGCTCGAGTTTGCCGGCGACGATCTTAAAAATTGGTCGCTGGATGAACGCGCGACGCTGACCAATATGTCAGTGGAAGCCGGCGGCACGACGGGAATCATCGAACCCGACGAGAAAACGCTTGACTACATAGTGAATACGCGTGGGCTTGAGGCGGAAGAAGTGCGGAAAGGATTTACTTACAGCGATACGGATGCGGAGTACGCGGCTGTATTTGAGATCGACCTCGATGAGATTCGTCCGATGGTAGCGCTGCCCGGCGATCCGCGTAATGGAATTCCGATTGATGAGCTTGAAGGCGAAGTGAAGATAGATGCGGCGTACGGCGGTTCCTGTACTGGCGGGAAGATGGCCGACATGGACATGTACGCGCTGGTATTGAAGAACGCGCTCGAGCAAGGGAAGCGCGTGGCGCCGGGCGTTCATCTGTATCTGCAGTTCGGCTCGCAGAAGATCAAGCAGTATGCGCGTGAGCGTGGCTACATTGAGATTTTCGAGCGCGCGGGCGCGGAACTGATCGATCCTTCGTGTGGCGCGTGTATCAATGCTGGTCCTGGCGCTTCACCTTCGGCTGAAACGGTGACGGTCAGCGCACAGAATAGAAACTTTCCTGGACGCAGCGGGCCAGGCAAGTTGTATCTGGCATCACCTTATGTTGTCGCTGCGTCAGCGATCGCCGGAAAGATTGTTGAGGCGGAGGAGTTTTTGAATATTACTCGCTAGTCTTCTTTATCTGGCCAGGATGCTGTTTGAAGTACTCATATAGTTCGCTAAGAATCGCATGACGCGCCTTTATCTGGTACGGTTCTCCAGGCGCACTGCTAAGCGACGTTTGAAGGTCATAAAGCATCTTGTTCTCTCGCTCAATTCCCGCTTTCGCTTCCTCGCGCAAGCCCTGCCAGACCTTGAATGTGAATGCAACAAAGGTTTTTTTGTCTTGGTTATTTAATGGGGTGGGCCCACTCACAAGTTCTTCAAACAGGAGATAGATCGAGAGGATATACGATCGGTTATTGAGTTGTTTAGTGCGTTCACCAAATGATCCCCACAACTGGCCCAAAACGTTCATGATCGCAGCGGTTCTTTCACTAAATATTTCCAGATCTGTTGATTGAGGGTTCTGATACTCCCTAAAAAAATCCCTCAGGTCTTGCCACCGAGTCCTTTGAAATGTTCTTAGCCTTTTTCGTCCAAAGGAGTTAATACAGATCTGAGCACCGAGTGTTTCCTTGGCAAAGCGCCTTTTGGGAATGCCTAGGCTCTTAATGAACTGCTGTTTCACGAGTTTATCGAAGACAAAATCCTTCATCTTCCCAGTTAGGGCATTAAGTTTCTCCCCGCTAACCAATGGAGTCCCTAACTGCAACCGAACGAAGTGCTCGCGCAAGAATTCGTCGGTGGCATCGTGGAACACCGTTACTTGCAAGGTGTAGTTCTCTATTATTTCCTTCTCTGCTCTTTCTAGGCTTGAGAATTTTCTTCTTTCGCCATTTACGGAACATGTGTATTGATCGTTTAGGTAATCCCAGATCGCCCATAAGCGTTGATTGCCATCAACGACTTCGTATTCCTTCTTATCATTCAAATTAAAGTAAAGCTTGGGGATATCGATGTCTCGGAAGATCGAATCTATAAGAAACGCTTTCGCTTCAGTTGACCACAGAGTTTTCTCCCGTTGGTATTCAGGAAAAGTAATGTGCATCTGCTGTTTTTGCAGTTTCAGAATCGGCCAGTCTTGTACCTGTCTTTTCATTCTACTTCTCCGCGATCTCTTTCATCGCAGTTGCGAGAGGCTCAGGACCAAAGTGCCCTTGCATTCGATGAAAGTTAATCTTTTCTCGTAGCCAAAAGAAAAACGGGTTCGCCCAGTCAGAATCGAATGGAGGATCAGTTTTCTCGAACTTCTTGAATTCTCCAAAATGCGGACCGTCGGAAAGCGAGCCTATGACAAGTGCGTTTTCAAGAAATGAACATGACTTGCTTACTGATGTGCCACCCTTTTGAGACATGATTAGTTCAATTTTGAACGGGGTTCTGCGAACGCGTTCCCGATGTTTTTGAGCATTGAATAATAAACACAAAATGTTCCAGTCATTCTGAGTCAACGACGATCCGACGACTCTAAGGACATCACACCGTTCGGATAATGCCTCGTATGACAAGGCGTGGAGCTTGTTATATGGGTAGGCTTTTGACTCCTTCTGTATAGTTGGCGGAATCCACATCGTGTCATGCTGTTGTCTATTGGAATCCAATCGCGAGACCTTTGGCGGAACGGCAAATCGCCATGTCAGCGATCCATGCAGTTGTAAGATCGGTATCGTTGACCTGCCATTCGCACGCGGCATATCGCTTGACTCGAATGGAAATCCTAAGTTCATAGCCTTTAGGATTTTTTCCGAAGCGACCTGCAACAATCCGTCGTGATTCGTTGTTACAATTGCGGAAACAGCTTCGACGTTAGCTTTGAAAGCTGCATTATCATGCATTTGGAGCAGGCCCATTGCGAGCTTAGGCTGTCGCAAAATCTTTGCCGCTAATAGACTTTTGCGAATGTCTTGAAAGTACAGTCGTCGAAGATCCGCGGCCGCTCGTGCATGGCTCTCCACACCACTGCCGTCTAACAGACTAATCAATTTCTCGATATCGGCGTCTTGGTCGACGCTGATAGCGTCAAATAACGGACTGATGCGCCGAAACTGCTTCAGGACTCGAGTCGCAACACCGTCAAGAGAGGCATCGTTTTCAGTCTCGATGTTGCGCATCAAAGTATTTACGAGAGGTCGCGCGTTCCGATACTTGACCTCGGCAAAGGTTGCACCGGCTCCGAGCAGATAGACAATTTGTTGAGGCATTAGGCTGTTGGGATACTCGTGTGAGAACAACTCGCTCAGAATTTCGAGAACACTAACGCCCATTCAGTAGCGTGAAAATCTGTGCGGTATGGCTTCACGCCTGGATTCACGCCCGCGAGAGTTTGATTCACACGAAAGTGTCTTTTCTTGTCAAGAGACCATCCGTAATGGGCAGCCATCTCGATGAACATGCGCGGCAGGTCGTTCTTCTTGTCCTTGTAGTATGAATCTTGCACGACCAGGGCACACCGACCGCCTGGTTTGAGTACTCGATCAATCTCTTTCAGCGATGCGAAGATCGATGCGAAGTATTGGTGATAGTATTTCAGGTAGTACGTAGAGGACGCCTTGGATGTGTGACGCTCGACTGCTGAAAGGAAACGCCCACACGTGGCTCCCCAGTCGTCGGTTTCATAGTCTTCAAACTCATCAATCGTTGGAGTTCCAATCATTCGTTCTCTGAGCCGACGAATAACCCTTCCATTCGGATGGCCAATGACCGCGAGTTCGGGTAATGTTGCCCGAACGTAGTCGATCCGCGTGCAATAAGGAGAAGAGGAAACCGCCGCATCGATTGAATTTGAGGCCAGAGGAAGTTGCCATGATGACGCTCGGTTAATTACACAACTGCGACTGCTTACTGAAGGCATGTTTTCGGTTTCTACCTTTACGGAATTGAGGAGCATTCCAATCTCTTTTTGGAAGCGGTTGAGAATTCTTTCTGATGACAATTGAATACGTTTGCCGTCAGCGACTTTGACCCAAGTTGGATTTGAGCTCTCGAAATCTGAAATGAAATGCCGAAGAGTTCTAAACAGCCCCACATAGAAAAAAGCTAACTTTGGAGAAGCCTGACCAGTTCGCCGCCATAGCGGAGTTGGCTGGGGCGCTTCTCGCTCGCACAAACAGGTTTCGACTGAACGCTCTAAAACACGAAAAACAAAAGCCGAAGCGGGTTGCAACCACTGCTCGAGTGGATCGGTGTTGGTATCTGACTTCCTTTCGGTCTCGAGGTTCTCTTTGTAGGAGTTCGTGATCGCGGCCAGCAGGTTTGGAATTTGCGAGGCAGCGTTGGTCGGAATGGTACGCGCCCGCGAGACGAGCAGCATTACCGGGTTGATGTCGTACCCTTTGAAACGAAGCTTCTTTGCTACTGCAACCTCAGCCGTAGTACCTCCACCAAGCCACAAATCTAACAACGTAGCTCCAGGACTTAGACCAAGATAGGAAATAATGTCTTCGACAAAATCTGTTGAGAAGTCGGCGTAGTATCGAAACCAATCCGCTCTAGAAAGCTGTGATCCCCGTCTTCGCTTGGGGCTGCGAATCGCTTTGCGAGTCATGAGTGCATTGCCAGTAGGCGCGCGTATTATGTTTCCGCCAGTTGCAAGAGGCAAGCACAAACTTTATGGTTCACAAAAAAATCAGAGCATGCGCTCTTGCATGATGGAAGGCAGAATTGTTATCCATGGCCCTCAGACCAATCGTTGAATACCCAGATTCTGTTCTTCTCTCACCTGGTGATCCAGTCACAAATTTTGACAGCGAACTAAAAACTCTCGTCCAGGACATGTTCGATACGATGTACGACGATGGAGGTGTCGGACTCGCAGCACAACAGATCGGTGTGTCTCTGCGTTTGTTTGTGATGGATTGCGATGGCATCAAGCTCGTCGCGGCTAATCCGGAAATAGTTTCCGCTGAAGGCGAACAAGGTGGTGAGGAAGGTTGTCTTTCAATCGGCAAAGTTCATAGTGAACTCAAGCGTGCGAATCAGGTAATGCTGCGTGCCCAGGATATTGATGGCCACACGTTCGAGCGCGAAGCGACGGGACTAGCTGCGCGATGTTTTCTGCACGAAACGGACCACTGCGACGGCACCCTGTTCATTCGTCACCTCAGCCCGCTGCGACGCGATATCGTGTTGCGCAAGTTTCGCAAGCTGAAGAAAGGGTGATTGACCTACGGCAGCGGTTTGAATCAGCCATCGCACCGGCATTCAAGCTAACTTCCTGGGACCGCGGGCGTCCCCGCCCGCAGCTGAGCGCGAAGCGCGAACAAGGTTGTCACCGAAACAAGTTTTTGACTGGACGCGCTACGCGCGGCGAAATTAAATGCGGGCGTCCCCGCCCGCAACTGAGCGCGAAGCGCGAACAAGGTTGTCACCGAAACAAGTTTTTGACTGGACGCTCTACGCGCGGCGAAATTAAATGCGGGCGAGACGCCCCGCTGTCCCAGTAAGTAAGCGTTCGCGCTTCGATGATTGCTAGTGCCAACGAAAACAAATCTTGACTGTAAACCTCGCCAACCTTTAGTGTAATTCCTGTACTTGCTCTGATTTTTCCTCTCCTGCCCCAACTCTCAACCCGACAATTGAAGCTCGACGAATTTGGTTCGAGGTGTTGTAGTGTCGTCTCGTCTGTATAAAAATCGCGCGTCGAGTCGTAAACGCCGGTGGGTTTATGTCGCCGGCATTGGTGCCCTGATCACGCTCTTGCTATGCGCGCCCGGCAGACATCATTTGTCGATCGGTTCTGCTGCGGGTGCGCCCGTGTTGTTGGCCCAGCCGGCGTCAAACCGCGCGGTCGCGCTCGACTCTGTGACCAGATTGGCAGAACCGTTTGCCTTGCAAGCACCGGTCGCATTTGGCAGCGACCGGCGAACCCGCGTGACACTCTTCGCTACGAACCTGACGCTGGCAGCCGGTGAAACAGTCGCGGCAGTTACTGCGGATGCCCAGGATGCGACGCAATTCCATTATCCGTTGGCGGTCGAATACGTCGGCGCGGTTCCCAATCAGACGTGGATGACCGCAGTGGTCGTTCGGCTGAACGACAACCTTGGTGATGTCGGCGACGTGCTGGTTGGACTGACCTATCACGGGCTGACAAGCAATCGTGTTCGAGTCGGGATTGGCCATATCGGCGGCGGCCCGCCTGATGATCCGCCCGCAACGCCGACACCCACGCCAGGAGCGACTCCGGATCTTGGGCCGGGAGCAAGTTTCCACGGCGCGCGAGTTTTTCCGGCGGACAATCCCTGGAACCAGGACATCTCGAGTTCGCCCGTCGATCCTAATTCTGCAAACCTGATCGCCAGCATTGGTCTGAACACCGGACTGCATCCCGACTTCGGCACCGTCTACAACGGCGCGCCCAACGGAATTCCTTACGTCGTGGTTTCGGGAACACAAGCTCTCGTTCCGCTCAACTGGACAGCGTATGGAGATGAAAGCGATCCGGGACCTTATCCGGTTCCGGCTAACGCGCCGATTGAAGGCGGACCGAGTTCGAATGGTGATCGGCACGTGCTGGTAATCGACCGCGATCACTGGAAACTGTACGAACTCGGCTACGCATTCCCAATTAACAACGGCGCCGGTTGGAACGCTAACTGCGGCGCAATCTTCGATCTGAATTCAAACGCGCTGCGACCAGCCGGCTGGACTTCGGCAGATGCCGCGGGGCTGCCGATCTTTCCGGGACTAGTTCGTTACGATGAAGTTTTTGAACAAGGCTTGATTGCTCACGCCATCCGCTTCACCGTGCACGACAGCCGGCGCGCTTACGTTGATCCCGCGCGCCACTGGGCCAGCGATCTCACCAGCCCCAATCTTCCGCCGATGGGCATGCGCGTGCGGCTGAAGGCGTCGTTCAATATTTCAGGCTTCTCGCCCAGGATGCAGGTGATTCTGCAGGCGATGAAGAAATACGGAATGATCGTCGCGGACAACGGCTCGAACTGGTACTTCAGCGGCGCGCCCGATCCCCGCTGGGACGACGATGAGTTGAGCACGCTGAAGTCGATCAAAGGTTCAAACTTCGAAGTCGTGCAGATGGGAACGATCGTCACGCCCTGAACTCAACGACTCGCAAACTCAACGATTCGCAAACCCCAGGTAGTTCAGAGTTCAAATAGCCTTTCCCGTAAAAGTCGCTGGCGGACTTCGTCTCTGTGTAACCTCGGCGTTCTCTGTGCCTCGGTGGTGGTTTCCACGCAAGTATTAACTACGGAGACACAGAAAACTCGGAGGTTGCACAGAGAAAGATGGTGTCGCCCCACTTTCGGGCAAAGCGAGTTCAAGCTAGCTTGTCCGGTGGTGCAAAACGGCAACCTGAAGGTTGAACTCTGAACCTCCCTGGTCGGTTGCGACTACCACCGGAATCGGCGAAACTAAACACTTCCCGGTCACGCAATCGGCGATTCATACAACCCAGAAAGATGGAGCACTTTATGACGAATTCAGCTAGAACTCTCACTGCCTTGTCTCTGCTGTTGGCCTTGAGCCTGGCGACAGTATTTGGTCAAACCGGCCACGGATTTGATCGCGCGAACCTCGATACCAACGCCGCAGCTTGCACGGATTTTTTCCAATATGCTAACGGCGGCTGGCTAGCCGCCAATCCTATCCCGCCCGCGTACCCGGCCTGGGGCGTGGCGAATATCTTGAACGAAAGAACTCGAGAACAGTTACATCAGATCCTCGAGGCATCGGCAAAGAACACAAAGGCGCCGAAGGGAAGCAGCGAGCAGAAAGTGGGCGACTATTACGCCACTTGCATGGATGAGACGAAGATCGAGGCTGACGGCCTCAAGCCGCTTGAGCCGGAGTTTGCCCGCATTGCCAAAATCAGCAATCAGAAAGCGCTGCAGGACGAGATTGGACATCTGCACTCAATTGGCATTAACGCGCTGTTCGGATCCGGCTCGACGCAGGATTTCAAAAACAGCGCTGAAGTAACCGCTGAGATCGTCCAGGGAGGTCTTGGTCTTCCCGAACGCGACTACTACACGAGAACTGACGATAAATCGAAGATGGTTCGCGACGAGTACGTCAAGCACGTGGCGAAAATGTTTGAGTTGATGGGCGACGATGCTGACAAAGCCGCCGCTGAGGCGCAGACCGTGATGGCGCTGGAAACCAAACTAGCTGAAGCCTCAATGCCCAGAGTTGAAATGCGCGATCCGGAAAAACTCTATCATCGCATGACCATGGTACAGATGAAGGACGTTGCTCCGGGGTTCGACTGGCCGGCCTACTTCAAAAACATTGGCCTGACTACACAGGCCGACGTCAACGTCGCCACGCCGAATTTCTTTAAGGCGATGGAGCAATGGCTAACGATGACGTCTTTCTCAGACTGGCAAACCTACCTGCGCTGGAATGTTATCAACGCCAATGCGGCCGCGCTGTCGGCGAAGTTTGTAGATGAAGACTTCAACTTCAAAGGGAAAATCCTGTCGGGGCAAAGGGAAAACCTGCCGCGCTGGAAGCGTTGCGTTTCCGGAACCGATCGAGTGCTGGGTGAAGCGCTCGGCGAAGTTTATGTGAAAACGGCTTTCCCGCCGGCAGCCAAGGGGCGGGCACTCGCGATGGTCCGCAATCTTGAAGCGGCATTGAAGAGCGACATCTCGACGCTGAGCTGGATGAGCGAACCCACGCGCAAGCAAGCTACCGTCAAGCTCGAGGCTTTCCTCAATAAGATTGGCTACCCCGATAAGTGGCGCGACTACTCGGCGTTCCAGGTCGATCGCAGCTCTTATGTCGGCAACCGAACTCGCGCCGGCGCCTTCGCGAACAAACGCGATCTCGATAAGATTGGTAAGCCCGTCGACAGAATGGAGTGGGGTATGTCACCTCCGACTCTGAACGCCTACTACAATCCACAGATTAACGAGATCGTTTTCCCGGCGGGCATTTTGCAGCCACCCTTCTTCGATGCTGACGCGGATGATGCCTTCAACTATGGCGGCATTGGTTCGGTGATCGGTCACGAGATGACGCACGGCTTCGATGATCAGGGCCGGCAGTTTGACGCAAACGGCAATCTCGCCAATTGGTGGACCGACGACGATCTCAAGGCCTACAAAGAGCGGGTCCAGTGCGTTATCGATCAGTTCAACGGTTTTGAGGTGGAAAAGGGACTGAACATGAACGGCAAGCTGGTGGTCGGCGAATCCATTGCGGACCTCGGTGGTCTGGTTATCGCCTACGCTGCTTTCCAAAAATCGCAGGAAGGCAAACCGCGAGTGGTGATTGACGGCTTCACGCCTGAGCAGCGGTTCTTTCTCGGTTACGCGCGTGGCTGGGCGACCAACATCCGTCCCGAACTGGCACGGCAACAAGCGTTGACGGATCCCCATCCCCTGGCGAAATTCAGGGTGAATGGACCACTCGCGAACCTGCCGCAGTTTGCGGCAGCCTTCCAGTGCAAATCCGGAGATGCGATGGTGCGCGAAGGCGCGCAACAGTGTCAGATTTGGTAATCGACGATCGGTTTGAGAAAGATTAGGCCGCGGATTAACGCGAATGACACGGATCTGAGATGCAAATTGATTTCAGATTCGCGTTATCCGCGTAAATCCGCGGCCAATTCTCTATGGCCTCCGGCCCCAGACCGGTGCCGGCGGTTCCTTTACTGCACGATCGACCGGATGTTCCTTCAATAAACGCAGCGCTTCAGTTACGGCGCGCTCCAATTGTGGATCGTGACCGGCGATAACATCCTTCGGCCAGTTCTCTACATCAACATCCGGCGCAACGCCTTCGTTTTCTACGGCCCAACGATTGTCGCGTGTGAAGAAGCCGCCGCGCGGCGCGATCATCGTGCCGCCGTCAATGAATGCTGGCGTGTCAGCCGTGTGTACTAGTCCACCCCACGTGCGTTTACCAACCAGCAATCCGATCTTCCGGCGCTTGAACATGTAAGGCATTAAGTCGCCGCCGGAGCCGGCCATCTCATTAACAATCATTACTTTTGGTCCCCAGATTCCGGCAGCCGGACTGGTGAACGGGTAACGATCGCCGGCGACGTTGTTGAAGTAACCGTCAAAATCACGCCCGAGCACGTCAACAATGTAGTCGGCAGCTGAGCCACCGCCGTTGTAGCGTTCGTCAACCACCACACCTTTCTTGTCTTGTTGGGAGAAGTAGTAGCGATTGAAACTCGTGTAGCCGGGCTGACCGGTGTTTGGTAAGTAGACGTAAGCCAGTTGACCGTCAGAAAGTTTTTCCACCAGTCTTCGGTTTGACTCGACCCAGGCGCGGGTGCGCAGTCCCTGTTCGTTGGCGACTGGCAGTACGGTGACGGTACGCGCGCCTTCCATTGTCGGCGTGTTATTAACGGTAAGCGATGTTTGACGATTGGCAGTGCCGTCCAAAAGGCGAAAGATATTGTCGGGGGCTTTCAACTCGATGCCGTTGATCGCGATGATATAGTCGCCGACCGAAACGTTCGCACCCGGCGCCGCCAGCGGCGCGCGAAGTTCCGGATTCCAGCTTTCGTTGTCGTAGATTCTGGTCACTCGGTAACGACCGTTTTCAATCGCGAAGTCAGCGCCCAGTAAGCCACCCTGAACCGTGGGCACTTCCGGCATGTCGCCGCCGCGCACATACGAATGCCCGATAGCAATCTCAGCGCCCATCATGTCGAGCAGGTAGTTGAGATCCGCGCGATGGTTTACGTAAGGAAGCAGCTGTCCATACATCTCCTTCATCTTTGGCCAGTCAGCGCCATGCATGTTCGGGACGTAGAGATAGTCGCGTTCGTTGCGCCAGCCCTCGTTGAAAATTTGCTGGAACTCCTGCTTTGGATCGAGATACATGCGCAGCGAAACATTCAACCGGCCGGCGCCGGCAGCTGGTGGATTCCGATCTGCATCGACGAGGAATAGCGACGGAGCTGGAGGTGGCCCACCCTGCGGCCCACCGCCGGCGTTTGCGGTGCGATAGAGCAACTTGCGTCCATCAGCGCTGACTTCGAGCGTAGCGACGCCGTTGGCAAAGGAAACGGCTTTGCGATCGCACAAGCGATAGCGCGACAACTCGCCGCCAGGGTTTCCGCCGCCGGGTGAGCTGCTGCCCGCCTCGAGATAAAAAACGCTGCCTTCAGTGCCGGCATGGAGTTCGGAATACTGGCGCTCGCGAACACCAGGCACTGCAAGGATGCGTTGCGCTATCCCGTCGAAGTCGATCTGCACGGCGACGGGAGCGCGTGGGCCACGCGGCGTAGCCACTGGCGTTGTCGAATCGCCCGCGCCGTTCTCGCTTGTCGCGCCTGGTTCACCGGGACAGGCGCCCGGAGCGGGTCCGCGTCGCCCGGTGCCCACGCCTTTGTCTTCGTCACTTTCGGGCAGCAAAGGACTCGCGTCAGATTTCTTCAACACCGTCAGGTACAGCCCAAAATTTTCTTCGTGATCGTAAGAAGTCATGTCGAGCCACTGCGAACGCAGACCAAAATCTGTTGACGCGAGAAACCAGAGATACTTTCCACTCGCGTCCCACACTGGCCACACAGCATCTGCCAAGCCATCTGTCACTTGCTTTGTCTCGCCGGTTTCGACATTGCTTATGAAGATGGCGTGATACAGCGATCGCAAACGGCTGGCGTAGGCGATCCATTTTGAATCAGGACTCCAGCTCGGATTCAGCGTGCGATTAGGAACCATCCACGGATCGTTACCGACGACCTTCGCTTGGCCGCTGGAAACATCGAGTACCCAGACTTTCAAGTTCGTATCAGTGAAGACAATTTTCTTCGAATCAGGTGACCATGAAGGTGTGTAGTAATGCGTTGGCTTCGCCAGGGTGATTTCTCTTGGTGGCGTTAGCCCGTCCTGGGCTTCGATGTACAGACGATACTCGCCTGACTTATCGCTGAAATAGGAAACGAATTTTCCGTCAGGTGACCAGGCCGGATCGCGTTCGGCTGACGCGCTTGAGTTTGTCAGGTTACGGATATCGCCTTTCTCCGCGGGAACCGTAAAGATTTCTCCGCGTGCTTCGACGACAATGCGTTTGCCGGTCGGCGAAAGCGCCATGTTGGTGATGCGACTGGTGACGTCTTTCCAGTTTGGCATCATCCAGGGGAAGTCGCCGGACGCACTGATGTTCACGACATGTTCTTTGTCGCTCTGCGGATCAAGTTCGTGGACGTAACCGGCTTGCTCGAAAACCAAAACGCCGGCGCCGGAGTCGAGGGCTTTCACGTCGAAATCCTTGAACTTCGTGAGCTGCGTTAGCTTCTTGCTGTTCGTGTCATACGACCAGACATTGGCTACTCCGTCACGATCCGAAATGAAATAGACGGAACCATCGATCCAGACCGGATCGACATCCTTCGAGTCAGTCCACGGTGGCGATACGAGATCAAAACTCTTCAAATCAACAATCCAGATGGGACGATTCTGGCCGCCGCGATAATTGCGTCGTTCTTCGTCCCAGGAATTGTTCATGCGATACGCGACACGCGCGCCGTCGCTGGAAATTTTTCCTTGATAGGCGCGCGGGAGAGGAAATGGTTCTTCGATACCGCCGCCGGCGGGAACGGTCCAGAAGCGTGGCGCACCGGTCGGCGCCCAACTCGCACGCGCTGAGGTAAACAAAACTGATTTGCCGTCAGCGCTCCATCCCTGGACCTGATCGGCGCCGGGATGCCAGGTCAATCTTTTTGGTTCTCCACCTTCAGCGGAGACGACGTAAACGTCGAGGTTGCCTGCGTACTCCGCGCTGAATGCGATCCATTTGCCATCGGGCGAAAAGTGCGGATTAGTCGTTTGTCCCTGGAAGCTGGTGATGCGTCGCGCGCTACCGCCCGCGCGTGGCACAGTCCAAATGTTGTTGGCATAGGCAAAGGCGATTTGCGAAGCGCTCACCGTGGGTGTGCGCAGCAGTCGCGTTTGTGCGGCGACGCTCGTCGTGCTGATCACTACGAGAATCGACAGTGCCGTGAAACTGAAAAGGGAGAGAGCAAAGGCGCGACTGGAGAGAGCGGGGCGAATTGCAGCCGCCAGGCTTCGCTTGAGCATGTGGTGGTTCCTCCGGAAGGATGGTTGATTGCGCGAATCTTTTAGCAGACAGCAAGCCGCGGCGCAAACATAAAGAAGTAAAGAGCCGGGCAAGCCCGCCTTCCTCACGCCGAGCTGATCTAACTCGATCTTTGACACTCTGTGGAATGCTTTTCAAGCCAATACTTTTAGCTCAACTACAACGTCTCAGGTGAGGAGGCGGGCTTGCCCCCCGCTCTTTATTACGACCCTTTTTCTTCCAGTAAATCGGAATCAGAACGAGAGTTCGGATAGCAGAAATAAACTTTGCGCCCGGGTAAACCTTTTGCGAGAATTACCGAAACTAAATGTGCAAGGCCACGTAGTAATCGAACAAGGCGCATGCTGGCTTGGTGCCAACGATGAAGTCGTTGCCCTTCGCGCAAACGACCTTTCGTAATCCCAAACAACTATGGAGCAAGTTATGACGAATTCGCGGAAATCATTTGTCGCACTCACGCTTACGCTCGCGATTTGTGTGGCGACCGTTCTCGGTCAGTCCAGCCACGGCTTTGATCCAGCCAACATGGACAAGAGCGCTGCGGCCTGCACAGACTTTTATCAGTACGCCAATGGCACGTGGCTAACGAAAACTCCGATTCCAGCTGCGTACTCAACCTGGGGCAGTTTCAACGTGCTGGCCGAGAACAATCGCAAGGACTTGCACGACATTCTCGAAGAGGCCGCCAAAAAGACTAACGCTGTCAAAGGCAGCAACGAGCAAAAGATTGGCGACTTCTACGCGAGTTGTCTTGACGAAGCAAAGCGCGAAGCCGAAGGCATGAAGCCGTTGGTCCCCGAACTCGCGCGCATCGACAAGATCCAGGACATCAAGGGCGTGCAGGAAGAGATTGCTTATCTGCATCGGCACGGAGTGGGAACGCTCTTCGGTTATGGCTCGCTTCCGGATCTGAAAAACAGTTCGCTGGTGCTGGGCGCTGCTGGTCAGGGTGGATTGAGTTTGCCGAATCGCGACTACTACACCAAGACTGATGAAACATCCGTGAAGCTGCGCGAAGATTTCGTTCAGCACATGACTAACATGTTCCAGTTGGTTGGCGACACGCCGGAGCAAGCGAGCAAGAATGCCCAGACAGTGATGGCGTTGGAACTACGACTGGCGCAAAACTCACGCACGCCGATCGAGTTGCGCGATCTCACTACGCAGTATCACCTGATGAACGCGGCGCAGCTGAAGGAGTTGACGCCAAATTTTTCCTGGGACGACTATCGCCGCAACGCCGGCGCCCCGACAACGGGCGATATCAATGTGGCCCATCCGGAGTTTTTCACGGCAGTGAACAAGATGTTTGTGGAAGTGCCGGTTGCTGATTGGAAAACTTATCTGCGCTGGGATTTGATCACTGGCGCAGCGTCAAGCTTGTCGTCGAAGTTTGAAGACGAGAACTTCGAATTCTTTGGCAAGACGATGGAAGGCCGCAAGGAGCAACAGCCGCGTTGGCGTCGTTGCGTTTCGGCTACCGACGCGAGCCTGGGCGAGGCGCTCGGTCAGGTCTACGTAAACAGGACCTTCACAGCCGATTCGAAGGCGCGCATGAAGACGATGGTCGGCAATCTGATGGCGGCGTTTCGCGCGCGACTGGAGAAGCTCGAGTGGATGAGTAATGACACGCGCAAGCAGGCGATTGGCAAACTCGAAGCTTTCGGACAAAAAATCGGCTACCCCGACAAGTGGATCGACTACTCCTCGTTGACCGTCTCGCGTGATTCTTACCTCGCAAACGTAATGCGTGGGAGTGAGTTTGCGCAGATGCGCGACTTCAACAAGATCAACAAACCGGTTGACCATAAGGAATGGGGCATGACGCCGCCGACAGTCAACGCCGGTTACAACCCGCTCAATAACGACATTTCGTTTCCCGCGGGAATCCTGCGCGCTCCGTTCTTCAATCCCGACGCCGATGACGCGATCAACTATGGCGCAATCGGTGCGGTGATTGGTCATGAGATAACCCACGGCTTTGATGACTCGGGGGCGGAGTTTGACGCTCAGGGAAATCTGAAGAATTGGTGGACGGAGACTGACAAGAAAAATTTTGACGAGCGCACGGATTGCATTGTTCACCAGTTCGACTCATTTGAAGCCGAGCCCGGTCTGCATCTGCAGGGTAAGCTTGTCTCCGGTGAATCGATTGCCGACCTGGGCGGGCTTTACGTCGCGTACGACGCCTACATGAAATCGCGCGAAGGCAAACCGCGTCCGGCGGACATCGACGGCTTTTCACCTGAGCAGCGTTTCTTCCTCGGCTGGGCGCAGGTTTGGGCGGAGAAGTACACCCCGGAATGGATTCGTTTCCAAACGCAGTCTGACCCGCATCCGCTTTCGCGTTTCCGCGTGAACGGGCCGCTTTCAAATATGCCGAAGTTTGCGGAAGCGTTTCAGTGCAAAACGGGCGACGCGATGGTGCGTGAAGAATCGAAGCGTTGTCAGATTTGGTAATAAACTAAAGATTTGTACTTCGAACTTTGAACTTGGTTCTTTGGTCTTAGGTCTTTGGCCTTTGCTTGTTCTGAGACTTTGAATAGAACTCGGAATTCAAAGACAAAAGACAAAAAACCGGGGCTACCATTACCGGCAGGGTTCGCGTTATCCTTTCAGCATCAATCAGACAGTTCCTAAGGAGACCCACCATGATTACCGTAAGACGTTTCTCGGCTTCTTTCTTTGCGCTCGCGTTGCTGGTCTGGCTGGCGACAGGGTTCGCAGCAGCGCAGGTGCGCACACCGCGTCCCAGTCCGAAGGCCAGCGTGATGCAGACTATTGGCGTCACGGACGTGACCATCACGTACAGTCGTCCTGCTGTTAAAGGCCGGGCAATCTGGGGCGATCCATTACCGGAACAAGCGAGCATCAAAGGCGAAGCGACGCTTGACGATCAAAATGTTCGTCCCAAAGGCGCGCCCATTGTGCCGTGGGGCCACGCCTGGCGTACCGGCGCGAATGAAGCGACGCAGTTCGTAGTTACTGACGACGTTCTCATTAACGGTCAAAAACTTGCCGCCGGCAGTTATAGCCTGCACACCATTCCCACGAAGGACGAGTTCACCGTTATCTTCAATAGCGTCGCGAACCAATGGGGCAGCTTTGGTTACGATGCCTCCAAGGACACGCTGCGGATCAAGGTTAAGCCGGAGTGGAGTGAGCACAGTAAGGAATGGTTGGAATACTGGATCGATCCAATCAACGACAACTCAGCGCAGGTGAATATTCGCTGGGAGAAAGTGCGCGTTCCTTTCACTGTCGAAGTGAAGGATGTGCAGGGATTGACGCTGCAAAAGGCAAGGGCGGCAGTCGCGGCGGCTAAGCCCGACGACTTCTCGACGCGTCTCCAGGCGGCAAACTATGCGCTGTCAAACAAACTGAGCGTCGAGGAAGGGATGAGCTGGCTAGACCAGTCTATTAAGATCAAAGAAACCCTGGGCAACCTGGGGCTCCGTGCACGCGTCCTCGCCGAACAAGGCAAGACAGCTGAAGCTATCGCGGCCGGCGAGAGAGCGATTCAGGTCGGCAAGGAAGCGAAGGCCAACCCGACGAACATCGCCAACATGGAAAAGCAGGTGGCTGATTGGAAAGCCAAGAAGATGTAGCGACCCGCTCTGGTCCGATTCACAGAATTGGATAATTATCGGAATTTTGTTGAGCAAAGCCCTCGTTTTTCGAGGGCTTTTGCTTCACGAATATTGCCAGAAGTGCTATTGTGTCCCCACATCCCCGCTGGCCAGGCCAAAACAATTTTGCTATCGCCGAGGTAACCAGATGAAAACCCCTCAATCGCTTTTTGCGCGCTACTTAACCGTCCTTTTGATTACGCTGTTTTCGCTCTCTCCCGCATGGGCCACCTGTGGTGGCGGCGGTGGCGGTGGCGGCGGCGGCATGAGTGGTGGCAGTTCGAGCGGCACCGGGTCAGCCGCGGAAACTTATCCAGTGCCCTGGAAAGTGCGCGACGCAAAGACACCACCGGCGAAAGGTCTGGTGGTTTACTGGTTCCCGGCTTCGAAAGAAGAGATGAACAAGTCGAGCCTGCGCATGTCGCGTACGCTCTCGCTCTATGCCTCGCAGTGCGTTTCGATGGAGTTGGCAGATGGGCACATGCCAAATGCTGACAAACTTGTGGGCGAGGCCAAACCTCCGCTAGCAGTAATTGCCGAACCCGATGGCACACCGGTTTCGAGAATTGAAAACAATCAGGGGAAACTGAAGGTAGAGGCCGTCGAAAAAGTTCTCGACACTGAAGTGAAAACGCGGAGCAGCGCCCTCGACGCACAGCTAAAAGACGCGAAAGCAAAGCTCGACGCTGGCGATAAAGATGCAGCCATCAAGTTGTACCAGGGCGTAGCCGAACAGAAATGCATGTTCCCGGGTAAGGCGAAGAGCGCGGCCAAGGAACTGAAGAAGCTTGGCGTGCCAGACGTCGCTGGTTTGATCGACAGTCCTTCGTTCCCGCTGCCGGTGTTTGCAGCGAAACAAAGTGCTCGCATCGAGTTGACCATGAAACGCGGTCTGATCGAAGAGAACGCCGGCCGTTATGTGGCTGCGGAGAAACTCTACCAGAGTGCACATTCCATGGATCCGGCCGATCCAACTCCTTTGCGTTATCTGGGCGAACTCTATCGTCACCACCTCGGTAACTGGGAAAAAGCGCGCACAACTTTTGGCGAAATACTGAACATGCCCGCTGACCGCTTGTCACGTGCCGTTGCTCTGCACGGCCTCGGCAAGATGACAATCCACGATGGCGAATTCCTGAAGGGTCTGCACTTGATGGAACAGTCCGTGGATGAGTATCCGCTGGCGCTGGCCTATCGCAATCTTTCCGTCTACTGGAACTCTGAAGGTGATCTGGTCAAGGCCGGTGAGTACACCCAGAAGGCGTTATCACTGGATCCCAAAGATCCATACAACCTCGTCTTCGCGGCAGTTTTCATGGCAGCGTCCGGCAAACGGGAAGAAGCCCTGAAAATCGCGCAAGCAAATATTAATTTGCTGCCCGCGTCTTATAACCTGGCGGCGATTTATGCGTTGAACGGACAGCGTGATCAGGCGCTGGCGCTGTTGAAGCGACACTTCTACCAATTTGAGCGGTATCACGAAGTCCGCTCGAAGGAAATGATGGAAGCGCGGGTTGATGCGGTGTTTGATACGCTACGCAAGGATTCCGATTTCCTCGCGCTCACGCGGTTCGCCGACGGGCGTTTGAAGATGCCAATGAAAGGCGAGCCGGCAACGCAAGCTGGTCAGAACCAGTAAAGGCGGTTTAACATCTGACTTGATTTAGAGAGAGGCGGGCTTCGGCTCGCCTCTTTTTTTTTGCGGATTCTGGGTGCTGGGATCGCGGGCGTTTCGCCCGCAATGAGCGCGAAGCGCGAAGAAGGCGCGCTACTTAATAGTTTGTACTACGTTGCAGTACAAATAGCCCTTCGATTGATTTCGTAAATGCTGGGAGTGGTTTGATGGACGAAATAAAGTACATCTCAGATGAAAGCGGCAACCCCACTGCGGTTATCGTGCCGATTGAGTTGTGGCGCGAGATTGAATCAGAAAAAGAGACCGCTTATCTCTTGAAGAGCGAGAATATGCAGCGCCGGCTGCTGGAAGCGAAGGAGCGTGACACCGGAATTCCGCTAGAGGAAGCCCGTGAGAAGCTTGGAATTTGACGCTGCAGGTTTCGAAGACCGGTCCGGTGGGTTCAGCAAGATCGCAGCAAGGCTCTTCGCATTCTAAATTTGATAAAAGAAATCTTGCGCGAGCCAACCAAAGGAATCGGCAAACCAGAACCGTTGAAAACCAGTTAAGCGGCTGTTGGTCGCGGCGTATCGACCAGGAACACAGAATTGTTTATCAGATTACCCCAGACAGGATCAGAATTCTCGCCTGCAGGTATCATTACTAACACTCTTCTCGCCGACTCTGGCCAACCGGCTCGCACTTTGATGTAGAATCTCAATTCTCCTGAAGGATTGAAGATGCCACGAAATCTACGCTACGTAGTTGTTCGTTACGGACTCGCGCTGGCTTCCCTGGTGCTGATTCTGTTGGCTTCCACTGTGCTTCAGAAGCTGCTTCCTTTTCGCGTCGACCTCACTTCACTCATCATCATTGCCATGATTGCCAGTGCCTGGTATCTGGGCTTGGGTCCCGGCTTAATGCTCGCGATTATTCTCGAAGTAACCCTTGATTACTTTGCCCGTCCGCCCATGGCTTTTCGCACTCTGATCGTAGTTTTCAACCGGATGGTGTTGTTTACGGCGGTAGTGTGGTTTGCCAGTTCGCGTCGCAAAGCTGAGCGGATTCTGCGCGAGCAGCGGACGTTGTTGGAAGATAGTCTTCGCCGCGAACAACTCGCTCGGACCCAAGCCGAAGCTGCCGATCGTCTAAAAGACGAATTCCTGGCAACGGTTTCCCATGAATTGCGCACTCCCTTAAGTGCGATCCTGGGCTGGGCGGCGATGCTGAACATGGGCGAGCTCGAGGAGGCGAACACGAGAACTGGTTTGCAGGTCATCGAGCGCAACGCGAAAGCGCAAGCTGAAATCATCGGCGACATTCTCGACGTGTCCAGCATCATCACCGGCAAGTTGAGTATTGAGGCGCGTCCGGTTGAACTGTCGGCGCTGGTGCGGGCAGCCGTGAACACTTTGCAACTGGCGGCTAATGCTAAGGGAATCACTGTCGACGTTTCAATTGGTGATGATGCGGGTTTTGCTGCCGGAGATCCTGATCGATTGCAGCAGGTTGTTTGGAACCTGGTGTCGAATGCGATCAAGTTCACGCCCAAAAACGGAAAAGTGTACGTGCGCCTGCGACGCGTGAATTCGCACGTTGAGTTGCAAGTAAGTGACAACGGTATTGGTATCAGCCACGAGTTTCTGCCGCATGTTTTTGAACGATTTCGTCAGGCTGACTCCTCGACTACGCGGCTCCATGGAGGGCTCGGGCTTGGTCTCGCAATCGTGCGCCATCTGGTCGAACTACATGGAGGCTCCGTGGCAGCAGAAAGTTTGGGACCGGGACGTGGTTCGGTGTTTACCGTGCTGCTACCGGTGAACACCAATGGGCAAAAAACCTGGAGCACGGATGAGTCACAGTCAACGGAAAAGAACGTTGAAGGATCAAGGCCCGATGCAGAACGTCCCGACCTCGCCGGACTGCGCGTGTTGTTGGTGGACGATGAGCCGGACACGCTCGAAGTACTCCGCGTTGTTCTAAGCCAGTTTGGGGCGCAGGTACGCGGAGCAGTGTCCACTGCTGAGGCCTTGAAAACCTTTCTTGAGTGGCAACCCGACGTTTTGGTCTCGGATCTCGGAATGCCCGGCGAGGATGGCTACGCGTTGATCGAGAAAGTTAGATCACTTCCACCTGAACAAGGCCGCGATATTCCTGCGGCCGCGCTAACGGCGCACGCTAGAGAGGAAGACCGAGCGCTGGCGTTAGCGAAGGGTTACCAGGCGCACATCAAGAAGCCGGTGGATCCCACGCGGCTGGCGACCGCAGTAGCGATCCTCGGCAATAAACCAAAGAGCTAGGGAGCCTCTCCAATGTCAACAAAACCGACGAAAGCGCCGAACCTCGAGAAAGAAATCATCAAGGCTGCGAAGTCAGGCGCGGCGGCCCGAGTCAGAGAGTTGCTGCAACAAGATGCCAAGCTGATTGGCGCGCGCGATGCCGATGGTTCGACACCACTCCATTGTGCGACGTGGAAGGGACATCAAAACGTCGTGGAGGTGTTGCTGGCGCACGGGGCAGACGTCAATCTTCACAACAACAACGATCACTGGGGCACCACGCCGCTACATGCCGCCGCGCACGCGAACCAGCGAGCGATTGCGGAATTGCTGATTGCGCACGGCGCTGACATTCACGCCACTAATTTGAACGGCAGAACTCCGCTGGCCGAAACTGAATTTCACAAAGCCAAGCCGGTAGCGAATTTGTTGAAACAGCACGGCGCCAATGTCTAGTAATCGCACTCAGCAACATCTCCGGTCGTACCGATCCGCCAGATCTTTTCTGTGGCTGTTCGTTTCGGTTCTGTTGGTTAGTGGAGTGACTGTTTCGGTCATGCCTGCAAACCAGCTGGCCCAAGAGGAAGCCATGCGATCCGCTGCAGAAATTCCACGCGACTCGCGTTACCCGGCGCATTGGTGGACACCAGTTTCAAAAGAAGGCGCACCGTCGTGGGAAATATTTCCGCAGGAAGCCGGGCCGGGCGAGGTAATTCTCTCAAAGAGAAATGAACTGGGCCTGCTTTCCAACTTTGCGGCGACGCCATTCAACTTCAAAGGCAAACGCTACGCGAGCGTTGAGGGGTTCTGGCAGATGATGAAGTATCCCGAGGGAGCGAAAGATCCGCGCGCGAAGTTTCCCGGTCTCGAATGGAAGTTCACGCGTGAGCAAGTTGGAAACATGACAGGTTTCGAAGCGAAGAGCGCCGGCACGCTGGCTGATCAGAACATGAAAAAGATGAGCATCACCTGGGTCAGCTTTGCCGGTAAGCGGTTTGAGTATCGACCGAAATCACCGGGAGAGCATTACCGTTTAATCGTTGCTGCTACTCGCGCCAAAGTCAGTCAGAATCCGGAAGTGAAAAAGGTGTTACTGGCCACGGGCGACTTGATCTTGAAACCTGACCATCACCAGGAACCAAATCCACCGGCCGCTTGGCGCTACTACGAAATACTCACCCAAATTCGTACTGAGCTGCAAAAACATTCCGGAAGAAGTAGTGTCAGCGTGAACCGCACATTGATGCCGGCAGTTCAGAGTTCAGTCTTCAGGCGGTAGGTTCGTGCACAAGCAAAAGCACAAACTAAAGTTTGAACTCTAAACAGCTTGAGCCTGCCGCTCCAAACTTTACATCCGGCAATCTCAAATGTAAGGTTCGTCAACAAACAAAAACAGTCATGGGTGTTGCCAAGTTAACCGATCTGAATACGATTGTTCCTGACGCGGGAAAGTATGCGTTGCTGGAGCGCGAGCGGCGTTATCTCTTACAGGATCTGCCAGAAGGATTGACGCGCGCAACACCGCATTTTCAGATTACCGACAACTACATTACCGGTACACGCCTTCGCGTGCGCAAGGTACGCGATCCGCAAACGAACAAGTGGACCGCCAAATTCACGCAGAAGTTTGCGCCGGAAAAGTCGGATTTTTCGCGCACGCTCATAACTAACATCTACCTAAACGCGCTGGAGGCAGAAACGCTGGGAGTGTTTGCGAGCAACGAAATTCGCAAGAACCGTTACCCTTATGAATTCGACGGACACAAGTTTTCAGTAGACATGTTTCTCGGTGATCTGTTTGGTTTAGTACTGGCCGAAGTTAGTTTTGACACTGACGAAGAACTTGAAGCTTATCCCCAGCCGCCGTTTGCGATTGCTGAGGTAACAAACAACGAACTCTTTACCGGCGGCAAGCTTTGCGAGTTGTCGTTTGCGGAAATTCGCGAGGCCATCAAACAAAGCGGCTTACTTACTCAGTCAAGCGAGTCATGATCGTCCAAAAGAAAATTCTGTCCCTCTTGCTGCTGGTCGCTTTCGTCAGTTTCGCGGCGTGCAAACGAGGAACGACGGTAAATCAACCGGGCGCGTCAAATCCGGCAAGCCCGTCCGCAGCGCAACAACCGGAGGGTGGCGCCGCAGCCGCGGCCGATACGAAATTCTTTCGCGGCACCATCGGCGCTGCGCTAGGTTTGCAGATGAAGCTGTTGCGGCAAGGCGAAACGCTGAACGGTTCTTATTTCTACGACAAGGTCGGTACGAAGATCGATCTGCGCGGCACGATCGACAAAGACGGAAATGTGACGCTGGAAGAGTTTGACACGACGGGAAAGCAAACCGGCGTTTTCAAAGGACAGTGGAAAACAAACAGCGATGGCATGATCGAAGTGACCGGAAACTGGACCATGCCCAACGGTGAAAAGAAAACGGCGTTCAAACTTGAGCAGGAACCAATTGAGTTCAGCAGTGGCGCAGAAATAGTGGCCAGGCAGATCAAAGAGAGAAACAAGAAGCTAAAGTATGAAATCTCTGCCAACTATCCGCAGCTGAGTGGTTCGTCCAATCCCAACTATGAAAAGTTTAACGAGGCAGTTCGCGGTCTGATCAATCGGAATATCGGTGGATTCAAGAAGGACATGGTTCCGGCCGAGCCAACTCCCTCACCGGATTCGTCTGTCAGTCCACCTGTCTACGACGACACTGGCAGCGATATCACCGTCGACTACAGCGTGGCGCTGGCCCAGGACGAACTCATCAGCATCGAGTTTAATATCAGTAGTTACTACGCCGGCGCGGCCCATCCGAACTCGAATTTTGAAGTGATCAACTTCGATCTCAAGAACGGTAAGCAGCTAAAGCTCGCCGACCTCTTTCAGCCAGGTGCGAAATTTCTGGCGACCATTTCCACGCACTGTATTAAAGACCTCACCGCTGAGGCGCAGAAGCAAGGTTCTAGTGGCATGCTCGACGAACCGTGGATTGAACGCGGCGCCGGTCCCGACGTGAAGAACTATCAAAACTGGACGATAACGAAAAAAGGTCTGCACATCAGCTTTGATCCTTATCAGGTCGCGCCTTATGCGGCGGGGGCGCAGGAGGTGACGGTGCCGTATTCCGTACTGAAGGACCTCATCAAACCAGATGGCCCGGTTGGCCAGTTTGCAAAGTAATGCTTGATCCGTTCAAGACATGAACGAGAAACACTCACCCGAAATCTTCATTAGCTATCGTCATGAAGACACTTCCGATTTTGTGGACTTTCTTTATGCGGGACTCGTGCGAAAATTTGGTGTCGACAGCGTGTTCGTCGACGAGGAAAAGATTGCGCCCGGTGAAAAGTTTGCTAAGCAATACAGTGACGCGATCACTTCCTGCCGGATTTTCTTCGCGGTCATTGGCGCAAACTGGGAAAACCTTGCTGGCCAAAAGAAATCTCAAGCAGAATTCGATGATGTCGCATTCGAAATAGAATCTGCCTTCGCCCGGAAAGATCGCATTCAAATAATCCCTGTTTTCGTCGAACGAAAAGCCCCAGCGCCAATAGCAAATGTTCCTAAGTGCGTGAACGATCTGTTCGCTCTAAAGGGATACACGACCGTAAAAAACAAATGGAATGACAGTATCGACCAAATCTGTCGGGACCTGGTCGAAAGATTTGGTTTGACTGCTGCTCTGAGTCGAGGGACCGAGCAGAATAGTTCTCCGGCAGAAACACAATGGACGGTTCCTTCTGTTGGGAGCGTAATTGTCGGCGCTATTGGCGGTCTATTTGCTTGTGTGGTCTTTGCCTTTCTTCTAAGGGCGCAGTACGAGCCTTCATTGCTTAGGGAGGCGGTTGCCTTATTCGCAGGTCTGCTGGTGGGCGCGGTATTGTCGAGTTCAATCAACCTTGGTCTCGTTGTCTCACTAAAGCTTTTCGGCCGTTCCTGGTACGGAAAACTTTTTGGCGGCGCAGTCGGAGGGAGTCTTGGAGGGTTGATCGCTATTCTGGGCGCTGGCTTGCCCTATTTCTGGCCAACCGCGAAAGTCGCAAAGGACAGCGCCCTGGAGAAATCTGGAGGTGGCGACTTGATCGATCTCTGGCTGGTGGTAATTGCGGTTGTCGTCTCTATGCTTGGCGTCGCCATCAGCGTGATTTGGCCCAAAACTAAATCTGGCCGGTTAAGAGCCGTGGTCAGTCAGCTTATTGTGCTTTGTGTAACGGCCGTAGGGTTTTTTCTGGTAATCCGATTTCAAGTTGTCGACTTTCAGAGTTGGGTGGACGCTGGAGTTGAACAATTGTTCGATCCAAGAATGTTAGCCTTCGGCTTGATTTGTGGTTTTGTAGCGGGACTTGAAGTTGCCTTAACGTTGTTGATTTACGACTTCATCTCAAGCTTGTCAGAAGAAAGTCATGCCCCACCTCGCGAGGCTACTCAATAAACAACTCAGGCGGCCACGACATCGGTGTCGGAATACTCTGCGGCGGGTAGCCGTGAGAAATAGATCGCCAGCAGTAACGCCAGGATCATGATTGCCGATGCGGTCCAGAAAGTAACAAACAAAGAGTGATCGCTCATGAAGTGTGGTTGCCCGTCGTTGCCTTTGAAAGCAATGGCGCTGTGAATCAAGACAGCTGCTAAGGCGGGACCCACAGCCCGCGCCAAACTCGCTACTGACTGGGTTACTCCAAGCACGCTCCCTTGTTCAGCTGGCCCAACACTCTTCGACGCAAGACTTGTCAGAGACGGTGAAGACAATGAGTTGCCGATAGAAAACAGTCCGCCCCCTATCAGTAAGGCCAGCAATCCTCCCGCCTGCGGTCCAACAAAGGGAACTGCGAACAGACTGCCTGCAAACAAGCAGGCGCCAACTATCACCAGCGGGAGTTCTCCGAACCGCTTCACCAGCAACCCGATTAGGCCGCCCTGCACAATCACCGCCAGCACGCCGACGTAGGTGAAGAGATAGCCGGTGTGGCGTGCGTCGTAGCCAAAGCGAAACATCGTGTAGAGAGAAAACGACGTTGTCATGATTGAGAAAGCGACAATGAACAGAAAATAAATGGCCAGCACAAAACCCAGACGGGGGTTCTTGAGTGACTCAATTAATTTATTCAGACCGCGCCCGCCTGCCGCCGATACCCGCGCCGGATGATCGGGCGTGACCGTCTCCGGCAAAGTAAAGTAAAGCAGAGTGGCATTGGCAAAACACAAAGCTGCGGCAAACAGGAACGGTACCTGCACACCCCAACCGGCCAGCAGTCCGCCGATCGCTGGTCCAAAAACGAAGCCCATCCCAAACGCCGCGCCAATCAGTCCCATGCCTTTGGCGCGATTTTCTTTGGTGGTGACGTCGGCGATGTAGGCCTGGGCGGTGGAAATATTTCCGCCGGTGATGCCGTCGAGGATGCGACCCACGAAAAGGAGGAGGAGCGTGTTCGCGAACCCAATGATCAAAAAGCCGATGCCGGTGCCGATGATCGAGATGAGCAGCACCGGTCGTCTGCCATATTTGTCTGAAAGCTTTCCCAGGATCGGTGAAAAGATCAACTGCATTACTGAATAGGAAGCGAAGAGAAAACCGACCGTGCGCGGCGTGGCATTGAACTTGGTACCCTCGGCATAAAACGGCAATACCGGAATGACTATGCCGAAGCCAACCAGATCAATGAAAACCGTAGTGAAGATGACGACGAGCGGCGAACGTTTCATAAGAATAAACAGTAAATCGTAAAGAGGAGGTTCCTCGTAAACAGAAAATCGTGAATAGTAAATAGTTGCCGCCCGATCAGGCGAACCTCGCTACTCCGTGGGGAACGTTACCTCTCCTGCTATTTACCATTCACGATTTACTATTTACTTCGTCACCTTCTGCGTCCGCCTGAAACTGCGCGATCGATTGAGGCCATGCCACCACCGGAAATTAATAGCGCCAGCGACATTGCCAGAAGAGTCAGGGGAAATTCATAGCCGTTCTTGCTGGCGAAGAAGCCGTTGGGCCAGTGCACGGCAATGATGGCGACAGCCATTGTGCAAGCAATCAGAAACGCGCCGACACGTGTGAGGAAGCCAAAGAAGATCAGCACACTTCCCAGTAATTCTGAGAAAGCCGCCGCACCCCACCACAGCCAGGCCGGTCGCATGAAACTGAAGGGTGCTGGTCCATGGTTTATGAACGCGTTTAGCCCCGTGCCTCCGAAGCTGCCGAAAACTTTTCCCGCGCCATGGGCGAAGAAAACCGCGGCAAGTGCAAGACGTATCGGGATCGTAGCCCATGATGACGAGGTAGACATTATTTTTCTGAACATGGTGGGTAAACCTTTCTTCGCGAATTAAGTCCAGAGATATTAAGAACGCGAGAGTCGAACAGCAAGAAACAGATAACCCGTCGCTGATTCGTCAGGCGTGGGCCAGTAGATGCCTGATGATTTCCGGTTTTGGAACTGCTCCAATAATTTTGTCGACCAGCTGCCCGTTCTTGAAAATGAGCATTGTCGGAATGCTTTGAATCTGAAACTGCGCGGCCGTTCGCGGGTTTTCATCGACGTTCAGTTTTCCAATTCGATAGCGACCGTTCGACTCGGTCGCAAGCTCTTCCATGATGGGTGTGATCATGCGGCACGGTCCACACCAGGGCGCCCAGCAGTCGAGCAGAACCGTTCCACCGGCATCCAATATCTGGCTCTGAAAGTTAGCATCAGTAACCAACACTGGCTTAGTTTCACCAGGCTGCTGTTTTTCTAAATCGAGCTTCGTGCCGCATTTACCACACGTCGCTACCAATTCGCTCGCGGCGCGTGGGTCAACCCGATTCTTCGTCCCACATTGTTCGCACTTTACCACTAACATGATTTCCCCCTGCTGCGGTTTTAGAAGGCTAGCTTACTCGGTAAACATAACAAAATAGTCTCGTCCGTCTTAAGTTGACCAAGCCGTTAGGCAGTTTTAGGTCGCTCAGAGTGCTTCGTAGTAACATGACCGATGTCTTACGCCAGTTTGAACACTAGCATGCGGGTCACCTGAAGACGACATTTTTCCATGCCCGACAACTACGAGTACATAAAGTTCAAGATTGAAGATCGCGTGGCCCTGCTAACGCTCGCGCGACCGCCCGTCAACATTCTCAACATCGCGATGATGCGAGAGATAAATCACGCGCTATATGAATGTGCGCAACAACGAGAAGTCGTCGCGGTTGTTTTTGCAGCAGACCCGGATTGTCGTGCTTTCAGCGCCGGAGTTGCAGTTGAGGAACACGCAGAAGACACGATCTTTCAAATGCTTGATTCCTTTCACGGGATCTTTCGTAACCTCGAGCAAATTGCCCGGCCGACGCTCGCGGTAGTTGATGGCGCCGCGCTGGGCGGTGGCTGCGAGTTGATCGCGGCCTGCGATATTGTTATTGCCAGTGAACGGGCACGCTTTGGACAGCCGGAGATAAAGTTAGGTGTTTTTCCGCCAGTCGCGGCGGTGTTGTTGCCACGCATTATCGGGGAAAAACGGGCGCGCGAGTTGATATTGACCGGGGAGTTAATTGAAGCGCAGGAGGCTTTGCGCCTTGGTTTAGTCAACTACCTGCTGCCACCCCAACAGCTCAATACGAAGTTGGAGGACTTGCTCGCAAAGTTTCGCAATCTTTCTGCTGCAGTTC
Organism: Pyrinomonadaceae bacterium; assembly: GCA_035472495.1. Classification (GTDB taxonomy): domain Bacteria; phylum Acidobacteriota; class Blastocatellia; order Pyrinomonadales; family Pyrinomonadaceae; genus PSRF01. The sequence continues at coordinate 303,866 of DATIPD010000023.1, forward strand.
TCGGACTTACCCGGGAGTCAATGGATCTTGGCAGCGGTCAATCGCTCGATGCTACGCTCAGGAAGGTGGAAAGTTTGTACCTTAACGACCTGATGAAAACTTACGATGCAACCGAAGGCATCAATGCCTTCATCCAGAAACGTAAGCCTGAGTGGCGCAATCGCTGATCGATCAGCAGGACTGAATTAAATTTTGCAAAGTCGCAGCCGAATTAGACGACGACGAACGCCGGCAAACATCTTTATTGCCGGTGCGATTCTCTGTGCTCTGATCGTTTCGTTTAGCCCGGTCAGCGGCGGCTCTACGTTTGGGCAAAAACAACATAAGCGCAGTCAGCCCGATGACAGTTCGCTCAAAAGTCACTCGCGCGACACCCTGACGCCGGAGGCACGCGAGCTGGTGGATTTAGCCAGTACGGTTGTTTGTCAGGAGCGGATAAAAGATCCGAAGGGCAGCGTGCCGATTGACGATATGCAGTCGCGGCCGTCGCTGCCGGTACGCAGTCCGGAAGCTGTTGCCGGCGCTCAACGCGCGCAGCGTTTGTTGCCGACCGCAAAAAATCTCGTCGTTGGTGCGTTAAGGCGCATGACCCGCGAGTATCAGTTCACCAGCACCCGACGGTCAGACCAGAGATTGCAGCGCGCGATCGCGCGCGTCCAGGCGGTGCGAAATATTCGGCCTGACATGGATTCGCGCGACAACGCCTCCGTCTTCTTGCGCAATCCGCACACGATTGTTTTCGGAACGATCTTTCTCGCCGGACTACCTTCCGACGAAGGAATCATCAGCGTGCTGTCACATGAGTTGGTCCACATTGCGGACGGCTCCGAAGATAGCTTGAGTTTGCTATTTCGGAGCGTAGGCATTCGCGCTTCAAAATTGACCGGGTTGAAAGTTTACGACCAGCGGGCCGAAGAGTTGACTTGCGATCTGATAGGCACGCTGGCAGCCCGCACCTACATAACAAGTTCACCAAGTTACGAACCACTGCCCCGTAGAATATCGCGTTCGATTGAACACAACTGCGTCAGCGAAGACGAGGGTGATGACGATCACCTGTCTCCACAGAACACTATCCGCGCTCTGCTTACCTTGAACCCGGCTCTTTCGCGGGAGTTAGTCTATGGCCGCTGATTTCAACGTGTTGGTGACTTCGTTGACATGTTGTCAGCCCGTTTCTATCATCGGCGACATTGGTTGGTTGTTCTGAGGCATGAATAGAAATGAACGCATCTCCGGAACGAAGCAACCTGTCGCATCGTTCATGGCGAATACGCACGCTGCCGGTTGTCTTGACTCACAGTTGCTAAAACGAAAAGAAAAGAAAACGTCTCTTCTGGTCCAGACAATTCTTGCCGTTCTGATTTCCAGCGTAGGCTGCACTTCCGTGCTGCAGCGTCAGGATGTGCGGCCGCTTGTGTTGCGCGACGTCCCGGCTCAGCGACTGGCTTATCGCTTCGAAGCTGATGTGACAACGCCCGCTGGCGTGGGCGCCGATGAGGCGGACGATCGAATTGAGGCGATTCAGTTAGATTTCAACACGCACCGTCCTGACGACGCGCTTCTGCGCACGGTGCGGTCACCGGATGGTCAGCGCGCGGTGGTTCTTTACGGAACAGCGGACGAGCCGAGTCAGGAGTTTCATCTCGATCTTTATGCGGCTGATGGCAAGTTTCTGCGAAACCTGACACCGCCGGAACTGGGTTGCGTATTTCGCGAAACCGTTGGCTGGTCGCCCGATGGAAATTTTATTACCTTCATCGGACACCAAAGTGCCAAACCTACACCAAGCCCGGTCCCGCTCGGCGCCAGCACACCTGACCCGGGAGATTCCGCGGCGACACCTTTGCCTTCTGTCGCGCCGGCTTTCGCGCCGGTCGCTGTTTTCAGCACCGAGCAAATCTACATTTGCAATCGCGATGGTTACGATCTGCGACCACTAACTTCACGTGAAGGGCTAATCTATTTCCACATCGCCTGGGCTCCCGACAATCATGCCCTGGTGGCTATGGCATGCAAAGAAGGAGAGTGGGACAGTCGCGAGCGAACGTTCAAGTTACCAGTGGGCCGTCCACGTTTACTCACCATGGACGGCAAAGAACGTTTGCTTGACGACGAATTGACCGAAGCGTTGCCGGTCTGGTGTCCGGACTCCTCGAAAGTGGCGGACGTCTTTGAGTCTGAGGTGATGATTTACGATGCGGCGACAGCAAAACCGACGCAGGCACGAATCAAGTTGCATGACACTTTGATTGCCGCGTCCTGGACTTACGAGCAGCGAACCTCCGGGAAGAATGGTGCTGAAGCAGGTCCGCAAACGGGGACTCCGGTTTCATTTAATCCGGCGATTCGTCTGGAGTGGGCCAGTCCAGAGAGACTTTATTTTGAGACAGCCTTTGTCAGGCTACATCCGAACGATCCGACTACTACTTTTCAGCGTTGGCATCTAGTCTCTCTTAGTCCGCAAGCGGCAGCCTTGAAGTAGATTTTCCCTGACAGGTAAACAAAAAAAGAGGAGACGGATGAACCCGTCTCCTCTATTAGTTTCGCGCAGTTTCCGACTTAGAAGTCGTAACGCAGCGCGAGCTGAATCACGCGTGGTGTGCCCACGGTGGCAGTCGACCGGCCCGCCTGTGGACTGTTTAAGTTACCCACGGGCAAACCGAAGTTTGGATGGTTAAATAGATTGAAGGCATTTGCCTGAAGTTGCAGTGTGCTGCCTTCAGTGACTTTAAACTTCTTGTGCAAGCCAAAGTCCATGTTGACATATCCTGGACCAACCAACGTATTTCGTCCCAGCGTGCCGTTGCACCACCAGCGCGTAGCACTGATAACCACGCCATTGCCCGCACCGCATGCCGCTGCCGGGCCCATGCGGGCCACGCGAGTATTCATGCCTTCGAACATTGACGTGTTGAAGTAACCATCAGCTGGGCTTCTGGTCAGGATCGCCTGGCTAATGTTGGTGCCCAGGAAGACCCCTCTGTCCGTCAGGTAGCCGTCGGCATTGGGATCCTGTCCGCTATGATAAACCGTGAAAGGTACGCCAGTTTGCATTTGCAGAATGCCGGATGCTACCCAGCCACCCAGCCAGCGATTGCCCTTGAAGAAGGGGGCGTCATACGTGAAGCCGCCCACCACGCGATGCGTGATGTCGAAATCTGAGCGGCTGCGATCGTAAGCAATGTTGCTGTTATCAAACGGACGTCCACCGGTGATGCGATTGTTGAAAGCATCGCTAAGTTCATCAATCGACTTCGAGAAGGTGTAGTTGGCCTGCATTTGAAGACCCTTCCAGGTGCGATTGCGCAGGACAAATTGACCTCCGTGGTAGATGGAGCTAAATGCGTTGGTGCGGAAGTTGTCGCCACCAAGGTTTGGATTGATACGACGAGTGCTGCCGCCGCGCGTGCGCCCGTCGAAAGTGTTGATGTCGATCAAACCGGTCAAAGCGCGACCGGCGGTAGTGATGTAGTTCGCTTCAAACACGAAGTTATTCATGAACTCGTATTGCAGGCCGAGATTGAACTGTTGGATGTACGGCGTCTTCAAGTTCTCATCCATATGCCGCGGAGAAGGCACTGGATTAAACAGCGGGTTATTGAACGCTGCCGTATTTGCCGCAGTGAATGGATTAGCAAGCAGGCCCGGTGTCACCAGCGGACCGGCGGGCAATCCAGCCCCACCGCCAAAAGCGCCGACTGTGGCGAACGAGAAGAAGGGCGCATTGAAACGAATGTTCTCAAACAAGTTGTTCCAGATGCGATCATAGGAAATCGCCGCGCCGCCACGCAGAATCAACTTCTGGTCGCCGTGAACGTCCCAGGCAAACCCAACCCGTGGCGCGAAGTTGTTGAAATCCTTCTTCCAGATTTCGTTATCGCGTTGTTGGAAAGTACCGCGCGCAACCGATGCTGCCAGCGGGTTGTTCGTTGGGAAGAACGAATTGACGGACGGGTTCGGTACCGGAGTGGTGTTCGATCCAAAGTAGAAATTTGAATCAATTCCCTTACGGAAATTATGCGGTGGTCCGAAGTATTCCCAGCGCAATCCCAGGTTGAACGTGAGATTGGTTTTGAATCTCCAGTCATCCTGGAAATACATGGCAACCTCATTGGCGCGGAACCCACGATAGTATTCGGGGCGAGTGCCATTCGTTGGATTTATCGAAGCTTGCGCAAAGGTGAAGGCTCCAAAAACCGGGCCTCCGAAAAGCGCCAGATCTGCTTCGTCACCAAAGAAACCGTCAGTCGCCATTTCCTCAATACCGTGCGGCAGGAAGAGCCCATTCTTGATGGCTTCGAAAGCCGAGCCATTACGAATGCGACGGTATTCGGCGCCGGTCTTGAAGCTGTGGTTTCCCCGGCTAAACGTAAGACTGTCCTGGAACTGGAACTGGTTATCGGTAAAGAACTGCGGGAGGTTGCTGGTACACCCAAAGCCGACTCCGAGTGGATCGATGCCCGTGACTATCGAGGGCACTCCATCAGTGCCGGGGCACTGCGGAAAGTTTAAGGTGTGCCGCAGGTAGCTCACCTTTGCTTCGTTAATCATGGTAGGGCCAAAGGTGTGGGTGAATGTAAGACCCGCCAGCAACGAAAGCGCTGGAGTTGTAGTGGCCGGACCAATGGTAGCGTCTCCACCGGCGCTCGAATCGAAGGACTGCGAACTCTCCCACAAGAATGTGCCCACGAACCGATTGTTCGTGTTCATCTCGTGGTCGCCCTTAATACTAAAGCGCTTCTGATTGAAGGAGATCTTATCGGTGACGGTTACGTCGCCGTAAACAGGCACCGGGTAGGTAAGATCCGGGGCCGTAGTGAAGAGACCCGCGGCGGCGTTCGAAAAGTTGTGCGTCGCCAGCGGAAATGGCTGGGTGCCCAGCAATCCTTTAAAAATTGGTCCCAGCGTGCGCGAGTGGTTGAAAGCGCCGGGACAAGCCACGCCATTATTTACCATGCACAGGCCATTCGGGTTGCTCTCCATGAAAGTGGCGAACTGGCCGGTGTTTACGAAGTCGAGAAACTGCTGAGTAGTGGAAGTAGTGGTAAGCGGGAATCCCTGGCGCAGGCGGTTGAATTCGGCAGTACCAAAGATAAACGTCTTGTCTTTCCTGATTGGTCCACCGAAAGAGCCGCCAAACTGGTTGCGCACGAGGGAATCTTTAACACCCTCACGATTCGAAAAGAAGTCGTTCGCGGCGAGCGCTTGAACGCGATTGTATTCGAAGAGTGAGCCGTGCCAATCGTTCGTACCTGAACGCAGCACCGTGTCAGTCACAAACCCACCGGCTTTGCCATACTGCGCAGCGTAGTTGTTTGTAACCACGCGGTACTCCTGAATGGCTTCAGGAGAAATACTGGTGACGCCGCCGGCGACAGTCGAACCGCGGCCGCCCTGGCCCTGGTCGTTATTGTCATAACCTTCAACCAGGAAGTTTCCCATGCCACCGCGAGTACCGTTGACTGCTGCGCCGCGTGTGCTGCCGTTAAAAACATTCGGCACAGCGCCCGGCATCAAGTCCATGAATTCATTTGTGTCACGATTCTCGAGTGGATAGTTTTGCCAAACCGATTGGTTGAGCAGAGTTGAAACGCTCGACTCGGTTGGCTGAGTAAGTTGCTCACCACCGGCGACGATTGTGACGCTCTCGGTTGGTGCACCAACTTCGAGTTTGATGTCTTGCGTCACGGTTTGCCCTACGGTCAGCACTACGTTTTCAACCTTCGCATTCTTGAATCCGTTCGCCTGTATGGAGACGGAGTAAATGCCGACCGGTAGGGTCGGAAAGCGATAAATGCCGGCACCGGATGTCTGCGCGGTGTCAGCGACGTTAGTCCCAATGTTGGTGGCAGTGACTGCGGCGCCGGCGAGTGTCGCGCCTGTTTGGTCGGTCACTGTCCCGGTAAGAGCTGCGTTCCCCTGACCAAAAGCATTTGTATCAAGAAGGACGATCATTGAGAAAACAGCTAGCAGGAAGAAGAGCTTTCGCATTTAGTGATCCCTCCTCAGAATTGAGTTGTGTAGCTAATCCCGACGAGGCAACTTAAAGGCCGATCTTAAGCGAGGAACGCGACGCAGCTCGGATCGCTGAAAGACAGTGGACTTTGCACATGTTGACTAGAGTTCGACGCGAAGGCGCCGCCCGGCGACTATTTGCCAAAACCAATTTTTTGGATAGCTGCTCCAAAATTTGGAATCGCCAATGGCTTTGATTGTGGCCGTAACAAAAAAGGGACAACTGTTTTTAGCTGTCCCTTTTCGATTTTCGATTGGCTCAGCGTTGTTTCTAATTGTCAGGCGCATCCACCGGCCTTTGCCAGAACGAGCCATCCGCATACTCGATGCGAGTAATCCTCACTCGTTCGGAATACTTGGGGGAGTCTCCTTTTTCAGCCTGCAAGATGCTGGTCGGTAGACTGGTGGAGTAACCAGCTAAGGTCGCAGTCTTCCCGGGACCAATCTTTGTCGCTTCGACAAACTCGTGGCGCCCTACCTGAACCTCAGATTCTGGATCAAAGAGCTGATACTCCCAGGCAATTGCCCTGATGGATTTCGCCCCGGTGTTTTTGATTTTGGCTTCGTAGATGTAACTAACCAAACGGCCGGGAGGAATCTCTTTGCGCTGGGCGCTAAGTGATCTGGTAGGAATCGCCAATGGCGCTTCTCCTCCCTTGGTCCTGGCCGCATTCTCTTTCCTGACCGCTCGCTGTTCGCGTACCAACTCTGATTGTTCCTGGTTAGGAATCATTGGATCCTCATAAAGCGCGGGAATGAAGATCTCCTTCCGCCAGCTAATGCGATCAATGCTTATTCCCGGAACGGCGTTAGACTCGGCTGCGCTCACAGGGTCAGGACGCGTTGCTGGTGAGGTGGTTTGGGCAGCGGTTGGAAGCGCCACAAAAAGTACTAGAAGGAGTAGCTTCAGAAACTTCATGACATCCTCCGTTGGTGACCAAACAAAAAGCAGGGAGTTAGGACTATCTTCCCACCGGAAAGAGGAACAAGCAAACAATTTTCAGTGTCGTGGGCCTGCGGTTTCCGACTGACATGACCCGGAAAAGCTTCGGGCGTTGCTCCTGGTAAGAAGCAACGCCCGATTGTTAAGAAACCGATGTTACTGGTTCCGAAAGTTAGAATTCAAAGCGCGCTCCAAATTGCATGATGCGTGCTGAATAAGCATTGCCTGATGACGTCAAACGGCCGAAGCTGGTGCTACCAACATCCAGGATGCCGGGATTGCTGCCAGCAAAGAAGTTGGTGTGGTTGAGCACATTGAACATCTCGGCACGAAGCTGCACTCTCATGCTCTCTTTGATTCGGATGTTCTTTAGCAAGCCTGCGTCCCAATTGAAGTACATCGGACCATTCAGGAAGTTGCGCTGTAAGTTACCGGTTGATCCCGCAACGTTCGGGAAGAAAACCTGGCCGGTAAAGGGTGCTGTTCCAACCGGACTGGCGCCGCGCACGCTGGAAATTGTGTAACCTGCGGGAAGCGGTTTGGTCAGATCAACGCCGGACAGGGTAGGTAGACCAGCACCGGTTGCGGTTGCAAAGAGCACGCTTGGGTTGATGATGAACACCCCGTTTGGAGTTTTGAACACGCCCATCAAGTCCTGGATCTGGTGAGCGTTCAGCGAAGAGGTAGCGGGCTGGGTCGCCGAGCGGCCAGCACGGTTTACAGTGCCACGGCCATCGATGATGCCAGTCGGTATACCCGAGCTGATGTTGACAATAGACGAGAACTGGAAGCCACCGAGGATCCTGTCCCCAACGCCGCTGCTAAGCCAACGCTTACCTTTGCCGAAGGGAAGTTCGTATTGTCCGTTGAAGTTGAAGGTGTGCGCCCGATCATAGATTGCACGCCCGTAGTCGCGACTCGTGTCGAAGTTGTCGAGATAGGGTTCGACGCGTGTTTGATTAACTTCGTCGGTGCTGCCGGTTACGTCCGTAAGAATCTTCTGGAACGTGTAGTTGCCCTGGAATTGCAGGCCACCGGTGAAACGACGACGAATTTCAACCTGAAGCGAGTTGTAGTTGTACCGACCGCCATTGGTCGTGAAGTTCACGACGCCGGCGTTTGGATTAGCAGTGAATCCGATATTGTTGATGCCGTTGAGATAGTAAGTCTCGGCCAACGTGCCCGGAGTCCCGGCCCTAATCGGTCCAAGGATAACGCTATTGTTCAGGAAGCCCCCGCCATCGAGTTTGTCGAAGATAGTAAGTGGCACGCTACCGACAATTGCTGGGTTGTAAGCAGCATTGGTGCAGCGTTGGAGCGGATCACCTGTGCCGGCAATTGTCGCACCTTGCAAGCGACAATTGTTCATGGCTTTGATGAAGTCGGGCAGGAAACCGTTTTTGCGGATTTCCATTTGGTTCAAGTCAATGGAGCGTGCCAGCTCCGTGCTGTAACCGCCGACGTAACGAATTTCAAGTACGCTGTTGAAACCAATCTCGCGCTGAATACCAACGTTGTATTCATAGTTTCTCTGTACCTGGAAGTCCGGGTCGATTAAGGAAATCGTGCCCCCGATTGTGCCGGCGCCGCCGCCCGCAGCAATGTTGTTTTCCAGGAACGTGCGCGTCCCTGAACCACCGGGACCAAACGCTGAGGTTGGCACAAAGATTGGAGCCTGAATCGGCCCATTGGCAGCGCCGATTATTCTGAACTGGGTCGAGCCAGCGGCGGTGCCGCCTAAGCGGGCCGAAGCAGCAAAAGAACCCAGGCCGGTGTTGTTGAGATTCGCGTTGTCCGGAGAACGGACAAACTCATCATTAACATAGTCAACACGGTAGCCACCGCGAATGACAGTCTTGCCTTCGCCCGGCATTAACGAATTGAGGAAATGGTTTTTGAACGTCGGTGAATAAGCAATACTGACGTTCGGACCGAAGTTGTTCTTGTCTTTCTTAAAGAAATCGCCTGGATGGCCGGCGTTGCCACCAACTGGCCGGAAGGTGCCAACTGGATTGAGAATCGTGGCAATCGGATCAGCGCCCTCGGGGACCACCGGCTCGAGATATACCCCGTCCGGATTGGTGAGCGGTGTGTAAAGCTCATAGCGCAGACCGAGGTTGACGGTCAACTTCGGTGAAACGCGCCATTGATCAGAAACGTAACCCGCATAATTGTTGAAGTTCAAGTTTCTGATCTGGGTCGCGTCCTTGATGAATCCTGAGGTCGCGCTGGTGGCGTTAAGCGTCTGGCTGCCACTGCCAAGTACGCCGCCGAGGAAGAAGCGCAAACTGTTAGCTCTTCCCAGGTCAGTGGAGTTGATGCCGCCAGGGAAATTCGCCGAGACCAATCCCGGCGACGCGGTGTTGGCAGTAGTGGTAATAGCGTAAGTGGGCGTGCTGCCAACATTATTAATCGCCTCGATCCGGTAATACTGGGCCTGACCGCCGAAGCGGAAAGAGTGGTTACCGTGCGACCAGGAAGCGTTGTCCTGAATGTTGTAATAGCTCGTATTACGACCCTGACTCTGGAAGCTGGGTTCCGGGTTAGTCACCAGTGGAATGGTGAGCAGGAACGGAAGGCTGCGCGGGTCGGTGGTTGAAAGGAAGAACGGCTCACTACGCTGATACCCGCCCCGAACTTCATTAGAGAAGGACGGAGTGGGAGTCATCTGGTAGGCGCCTACATATAACGTGGTAGGACCACCCTGGGTATTGAACACGTCATTGCTGAAACCCGCGGCAATATCCGTACGCGCGTCAGCGTTCTTGTTCCATTTGTAAATCAAGTTGAACGAGTGCTTCTCGTTGATGTCAACGTCAAAGCGTCCGGTCGCCGCGTTGCGGACTTCAGGGTTGTTACGATTGATCGAAAGCGCCTGAAGGAAGTTAATCCCGGTCAAAGCACCGTTTCCAGTGGTCGGCATCGGGTCAAGAATTCTGCTCTGGATGGTTGGATCCACAGCTAACACGCCGCCCTGCGCCGCCGTCAGTCCGGTGGCAAATCCTGCTCCCGTTAGTACGTTCACGGTGCGGGTCACGCCGGCATTGTCAGTGTAGGAGAACGTGCCATTACGGGCTGGCGCCAAAAGTGTCGTCGTATTCACACCCGCTTGATTCGTCAAGCGGAAGCCTTCGTAATTGGCGAAGAAGAAAGCGTGGTGCTTGATGGTTGATGGACCACCTTCTCCAAAGGACGGGAGAATAGCCGGGCCACTGACCGTGCCGCCAAACTGATCGCGCTTCAGCGCCGCACGCGGAACGTTGTTCAGATTGTTGAAGAAATTGTTAGCGGCAAATCTCGCATTGCGGTTGAACTCAAAGGCATTGCCGTGAAAAGCGCTGCCACCGCGAGGTGTTACTAACAACACCTGCGTTGAACCGGTGCCGTATTCCGCACCAGCGTTCTGAGTGATAACCGTGAACTCGCCGGTGTCGTCAACCGTCGGCTGGTCTGAAACGAATCCGTTGCGGATGAAATTGTCCTGAACGTTTAGACCATCGCGCGTGTAGTTGACCGACGAAGACCGCTGTCCGTTTATTGAACTGCTGGTCGGGTTAGAGCCGGCAATCAAATTGAGCAAGGAGAGGGGGTTGCGTCCATTGATTGGCAACTCTTTAACCTGTCGAGGGGTGACTGAGGTACTCAACTCGCCGTTTGAGGCGTTGACTACGTCAGCTCCGGCGATCACCTGAACCGTTTCATTTACATTGCCGATCTCGAGAGTGGCGTTCAGTGTGTAATCGCGAGCAGCGTCGATTTTGAGGTTGCTGGTGGTAAAGGTCTTGAATCCCTTTGCCGTGATCGTCACGGTGTAGGTTCCAGCCTCGAGTTGCTGCATTGAGAAAGTACCATCACCGCTCGCTTGGATGGTTTGTTCTTTACCAGTTTGGTTGTCTTTCGCTGTAACCATAGCACCGGGGATATTGCCGTCGGGGCCGGCAACACTTCCAACAAGGCGACCTATGTTGCCTTGTGCGAGTGCCGACGCCGTAAACAAACAGAGCGTCAGCACAGCCAACGTAAACCTTTTCATAGTAGGCTCCTTATAGAGGTTTAAGCTTTTTAGGGACTTCAGCTTAGAGCATTCACTTAGCGAATGATCGCAGGCAGAAGAAGGACCAGGGTTAATTCTCATCAAATGGGATCTCGTAGAACGAGGGGACCAATCTATATCTTGCTTGACCCAAAACAGCAAAAACTATGCCCCCGCCCGCGAGCTTCTAAGATGTTCAGGATACTGAGTTAAACCGAGGGTTGGGACTAAGGAAAGAGGCCGAATATTGCCATATTTGGATTCTTGTACGAATTATTGAAGCCTGAATTACTACCGAGGTAAACCAAAACAAGGTGGCGGCTGGAGTAGCAACCGGATTTACGGCCACGGATCGTAGTTAAACGACACCTCCAGCCAGCCACGCTCAGCCTTGTGAAGGAGATTTAGTTCGCGTTCGTTTCGACATCAAAGCCCTTCTCGTCAAGGTCTTGATTGAACATAAACTCGCCCAGGATCATTTCCCACTTGTGATTAGAGTTTCCCGTACTACTTTCAATGTTTAATTCAAGCTTATAGGCGTGGGGCAGATTCAACTTCCCTTCCAGCTTATAGTCAGAAAAATCTTCGATCATCTGATAGCGCGTGGCGCGCTCGCTGGTCTGATTGTCAATCCCTCCAGCACTGAGTCTGGCTCCCACGACGCGATCATATTGAGTTCTGACATGCCGAAAAGTTTCAGTGTCGAAGTAGAGCGTTATCGTCACATCCGAGCTTTTTTTCGGTAAGTACTCCAGCTTATAAGCGGGACGATCTGCTACCTTACTGGTTCCCGCAAAGTTAACCTTCGCGCCGCGGTCTGCAAGATTCAAGAGCGGCCAGGTCGCGGACAGTGTTCCGCCCATCAAACCTTCCTTGAAGACAATGTCGTGAATGAGAATGAAGCTTTCAAGGGTGGAACGTACCCCGGGCTTTAGATAACCAACAGTGAACTTCTTTCCATCAAACCCAAATTTTTCGCTCGGATAATTGGGTGCCGGAAATGACATTGCGTAGACCACTTTGCGGTCAATTGAACCTAGAACCACGCGTCCATCAATTGTGCCGACGTTGTTCCGCACCTTGAAGACTAAATGAGAACTACCAACCGCGATGCGGCTATTTGCACTGGAACGTGCTTCGGCAGATCCGATCGATTCGAGATGCTTGGCGAGAACTTCTTCCGCGCTAATTTTGTCGCCGGCGCGCACTGTTGAAGGGGTCGAAGTTATCAGCGGCAAACAGGCGACCACCAACGCGCATACTAATGTCAACGCACGACTGCGTAAAAATATCTTCGTCATTTTTGATCCTCCGCCAAGGCTAAGATTACCAACATACAACTCTATTCATCGAAGCGCTTTTTCTTTTCAAATGCAGCCGTGCCTGAAGTATGAACAGCGGATCACACAGGGAGAGTCACAGGCGAGAGGCGCATTGTAGCTGTACTTTTCAACGAAATCTAGCTAAGCGACAATCCTGCCTTTGGTTTTTTTTGGTCAGGCTCGTCTCCAGCTTGCGGGCTTGAATACCCACGCAGTTTCTTAAACCGAGGTCTTGTCTCGTTTCACCGTCTCAAACTCGAAGTGAAGTTCCTTACCCCGAACAATGTTAGACAAGTAGAACTCCCAAAACTTCCGCGTGAACCGAAACGCAGGCCAGCGCTGATCGAGGTTTGTGATCCACTCAAAACCAAGCACACGCCAGAGGTTGGCCAGGCTCACGTAAGTTCGTCGCGGCCGAAGTTCTACTGACGTATAAAACGGGAACGGCGTCTTGTCCGGCATGAAACAGGTGAACGAATAACTGTTGAAATGGTTTCGGTGCGTCGGGTCGGTGGGCCAATCGGGGTTTGAATAGTGTGGCGTAACGATTTTTATCAAACCCGCCGGTTTGGTTATGCGGTGCAGTTCACTCACGAAAGCCATCACGTCTGGTACATGTTCGATCACATGACGACAGATAATTTGATCGAAGGTATTGTCGTAGAAAGGATACGGAAGCACACCGAGATCATGCAGAACGTCAGCATCAGATCGCGGATTCGAGTCGATGCCTATAGCGCCAGGATACTTGTTTTGCCCGCAACCGACGTCGAGAATTTTTGGCGCTTCCGTTGACGGGGTTGGTGCGGACGCTTGTTTGAGTTCGGGGGCAGTCATAGAACGCAGAATCAGTTTTGTGAAAGGAACTGAGAAAGCGTTTTCAAATCGAAAGTGTAAACAGGCACACCCAGTTGCTTTCTGAGTTCTTTAAGAGTCATACCGTCGAGCATTATTTCCTCGTCGCTCTTAAGTGTGGTCTTTGGCAGTATCACGAAGTCGCCAGTGATTTGATCCTTTGCCTTGACGATGTCGCTTCCGGTTAGCAGACCGGCCACTGAAACATCGCCGCCAAAGTATTCATTTCTGACACCAGCCACACTCAATTTCGTTCCGGTGCGCAGGTTCAGATCGTCAATAAGCGGTTTCAGCACCGGCGCGAAGAGTGTGCCGGTGAGCACAGTTCCTTTTTTCTTTTTGCGACCCGGGTGTGACTGGCGTTCGAGGCGTTTGACCAGCGTCGAAAACTCATTTTTGAATGAACGCACCATGCCAATGCCATCTTCGATCTGTGGGTAGTCGCCGTAATGCGATCTTCCCGGCACGGCACGCCCGGCTCGTAAATAAATCTCATCACCAAGAAACGCGAAGGTGGTTCCCAGTCGCTCCCGCAATTCAGCTTGAATAACTCCGACCTCGGCGATCACTTTGTGACAGAACTCCGGAGTTACTGCAGTAAGACGGGAATCCGTGTTGTATCTGGTCAAGCCTAAAGGAACAATCGCGACACTCGTGATGCGGGGAAATTGTGCGGCCAGGTCTGAAATAGTTTTCTTGAGCACATCGCCATCGTTGATCTCCGGACAGAGGACCACCTGCGCATGAACTTCAATACCGGCGTCGAGCAGCGCCGAAAGCTTCTTAGAAATGTCGGCGCGTTTTTTATCGACTCCGAGCAGGTACGCGCGAATGTCCAGGTCGGTCGCATGCACGGAGACGTACTGCGGACTCAAACGTTGTTCGACTATTCGCCGCATCTCGTCGTCTGTGATCGACGTGAGCGTGGTGTAGTTTCCGTATAGAAATGACAGGCGAACGTCCTCGTCTTTGATAAAGAGTGATGGACGAGCATCGGCCGGGTTACCGTTGCAAAAGCAAAAAATGCACTCGTTCGCACATTGACGCGGCACGATCTGTTCGAAACTTAGGCCAAAGTCCTCGTCTTCGGCGCGTTCAATTTGCAGCTCCCAATCTTCGCCTGACGTCTTGCGAACTTCCAGAACGAGTTCAGTTTCGCCGGCTGTTTGAAAACGAAAGTCGAGATAGTCGCGTACGGGTCGGCCATTCACTTTCGTAATCCTGTCCCCCGCATTGAGTTCCAGTTCAAACCCCAATCCAGTGGGCGATACTTCTGATATTTCCACTCCACGCCGCCGAATGCTGGTGACCGCCGGAGCGACCGCAAATTCGTACATGAAAGAATAATGTCCGACAAACATTGGTTTGTCGAGCAGGCAGCGATTCCACGAAGCTATTGAACCAGTCGACTCAAGATCAAGTCTGAGAATCAAAAACCGGTCAATTTTATTGACAATCCGCGCCCGCTTTGTTAGTTATTCAGGGCCGTTTAATTCCAACCCAATATTTTTAAGTTTGTTGGCTTTCTCCACCCTGATTGTCTGAGTTGAGACCAGATGAATAACAAAATAAAACCAGCACTCCTAGGCGGCCTCGTAGTAGGCATTCTTTCCGCAATCCCGTTTATCAACTATTGCTGCTGTATCTGGAGTATCGGTGGCGGCGCGCTGGCGGCGTTCCTTTACATCAAGGAATCTCAAACTCGCGTGCAGATGGGTGACGGCGCGATGGTTGGTGGTCTCGCCGGCGTAGTTGGTGGAATCATTTATCTCATCATTGGCTTGCCCATCGCCCTTTTGTTTGGTGTGGCAGCTATGTCTGAGCAACTAAATCGGAGCGGTGTCCAAATGCCGATTTCCGGTCCAATACTCATGATCGTTTCCGCAATAATAGGCGCCATCATTCTCGCTTTGCTGGCAACGCTTGGTGGTGTTATCGGCGTTGCGATATTTGAGAAGCGCAAGGGAGACGGCTCAGCGCCGCCGCCACCGAACATGGGTGGAACCCCGAACTACGGCTCGAGCGTGTAGGCTTGAGTTCATCTAAATCCGCAATCAGCGTTTACAAACTTTAGCCCTGACTCGAGGAGGAGATTAATGTCTCAACAGTATGGTGCCCCTGCTCCATCGCAATCGGTCCCTAACTATCTAATACCGGCGATCCTGTCCACCCTGTTTTGTTGCTTGCCGCTTGGCGTGGTATCGATCATTTTTGCGACGCAGGTAAACAGTAAGCTGGCTGCCGGGGACACTGCCGGCGCGATGGAATCCTCCAAGAAAGCCAAGATGTTTATGTTCATCGCTATTGGACTTGGCGCCTTGAGTTGGATCGTCGGAGTTGTTTTGTGGATCTTCGTTATTGCCGCGAACAACATGTAACCTGATAACAAGTCAAACCCTTTATTGATTTCGGAGCAAGACTTAATGAGTAGATTCTGTACAAAGTGTGGCGCCGCTAATGACGACACAGCCCAATACTGCACCACCTGCCAGACGCCGTTAACACCCGTGGCCGCCGGCTATCAGCCGATGCAATCAGTTAACCCGGGTCAGAACCAGATGGTTGACTGGAAAGCGTTGGGTGCCGACAAGAAATTGGTCGCCGGTCTTCTGGGAATTCTCGTGGGCGGATTTGGTGTTCACAAGTTTGTCCTTGGTTACACGACAGAGGGCATTATTCAAATCGTCATCACCTTTCTGACGTGCGGCATCGGATCCATCGTCGGCCTGGTGGAAGGCATCATCTACTTGACGAAATCTGACGAAGAGTTTGTCAGGACTTACATCCAGGGCAGGAAGGGCTGGTTCTAGCAACCGGCCCGAATCGCCCGCCTCACTTCGCGGAGCGATGTTTACTTTTCTGCACCCATCCATTCGCAATTCTCGGGTCTCAGCGCCTTCATTTGGTGGCAGGCAGTCTCGTGTTAGCTTAGCCGCCATGCAGCTCAACGAGACAGCGCGAAGACGTTTAACTGCTCTGTTCATTTGGCTATCAATCGCTGCAGCGTCTACGTATCTACTGATTTTTGAACCAGGCAAAACCGGTTTCTTTCCCAGCTGTCCGTTTCGCATGCTGACTGGTTTCACTTGTCCCGGTTGTGGCAGCACGCGCGGCCTGCATCGTTTACTTCACGGTGATGTCGTGGCTGCTTTTCAGTTCAACCCGCTGATGGTTTTGGCGTTGCCGTTTATGCTTTACGCGCTATCGCGATATACATTGGCTGCGATCAGAGGAAAGTCACTTCAGAAACATTACCTGCCGCCAAGGTACATCTGGATGTTAGTGGGAGTGATTATGGCTTTTTGGTTTTTCCGTAATACGAGGTTTTATCCATTTCCGCCGATTTGATTTCATCTCGCCCGCCCGGGGAGGAACATGAAGCAAGCCAAAAATTCAAACCTCGTCACCAGCCTTGCTGCACTGGCACTGCTTGTTTGCGTAGCTGCTCCTTGCAAACAACTGAAAAGCATCGGCAACCCGACGGTCGTTAAGAGCGCCGATGGAAAATTTCAGATCACGGTACCGGCCGGTTGGCAACAAGATGCTTTCACGTCAACTAAAACAGACATGAAGGCCGGGAACCTCGCGGATGAGTTGTACGTGATGGTCATCAACGAGCGGAAATCGGACTTCACCGACGAAACCACGCTCGACGATTACACCAAGCTGGTTCGTGACGCGACGATGGAAAATCTGATCGGCCCGCAGGGAACGCAACCGCTGCCGCTAACGATCAACGGAAACCAGGGGCGGCAGTATGAGATCCAGGGCTCCACGAAGAATGTGAAGATCGCTTATCTGATTACCACAGTCGAAACGGGTGAATTCTTTCATCAAATAGTTACCTGGACGTTGGCCTCACGCAAGGAACAGAACGAAGCGAAACTGCTGGAAGTGACAAATAGTTTTCGATCCACGCAATAGAACTCGGGAAAACTGCAGCAGGCTCGCGAGACTAAGAGCTTCCTCTTTGCTATCCTTCCCGTAGTTTTCGCATGTCTGATCACAATGAACTCCTGAAAGAGAAAGTGCGCGCGTTTTGGCAAGCAAACCCTTGCGGGGTGAAGTTTGCCGACGCGGAGCAAGGTAGTCTACGCTTTTACGAACTGGTGGAAGCGCATCGCTATACGAAGGAGTGGCACATTCCCGAGGCCGCAAATTTTGCCGGAACGCGCGGCTTGCAGGTCCTGGAAATCGGTTGCGGTTTGGGCACTGACGGCGCTCAGTTTGCCGAAGCCGGCGCCGATTACACCGGCGTTGATCTAACTGATGCGGCAGTGGACCTCGCGCGGAAGCGTTTTGAGTTGTTTGGTCTACAGGGAACTTTTCAAACTGCCGACGCCGAAAACCTGCAGTTCGCCGATAACAGTTTTGACCTCGTCTACTCCCATGGTGTGTTGCATCACACGCCGGACACTCGCAAAGCAATTGAGGAAGTTCATCGAGTGCTACGGCCCGGCGGCCGCGCCGAAGTGATGCTGTATCACCGTGGTTCGTATAATTACCGGGTGAACATTTCGATCTTGCGACGTGCCGGAGCACACCTGCTGAAGTCGGAAACGGGAATTCGCCTGGCCCACCGCCTTACGAATGAACCGCTGGAATCATTACGCGAACACGCAAAACTCTTGCAGACAGAAAAAGAATCGTACTTAAGCCCCGATCAGTTTTTGAGTCAGAATACTGACGGCGCCGGCAATCCTTTGGCGCGAGTTTATTCGCGCAGTGAAGCACGAGAGTTGTTTCACCAGTTTTCTGAAGTGAATTTGAAAACGTACTTCTTGAACAAGCGCTGGCTTCCGATCCTGGGTAGCTTGTTGCCACGATCGCTGGAGTCGCAGTTAGCTTCTCGCTGGGGATGGCATCTCTGGATTTATGCCACGAAGTGATGGTCTTGGTCTTCGACGTTAAATCGTTGGGAAGCCTCTCGTGAAGAAAAACTTCGAAGACCAAAGGCCGCAGACCAAAGTTCAGGATCCTGAAACCAACTTTCATCATCTCATTTTCCATCCGCTGTCGGTCTTGCTGCTGTCAGTAAGCGCGGCACTTGTGTACGCAGGCTGGGTCAGGTGGCGTTTTGGCGGAGACCAGCTCGGAAATCAACTAGTTTATGTGGTTCCGATCGTTGTTCCATTTGTCGCCTTTCTGCTCGATCGGGCGCATCGAATTGGAGTTTGGAGACCAGCGATCTTCCTGATTGACTTCGTTGTCGTTGGCACCTCGATCCTGCGAGTAATCGGAAATGTTCCCTATGTTTCCGGCCATTCATTCTTCCTGACCTACGCGATCCTGGGCCCTGGTGCGAGGATTACCAAAATCACAGCCGCGTTAGTGATGGTTGAGGTAATTTACCTGAAGTACTTTGTCTGGCATGATTTCATAACTTCTTCGACCGGTATTCTGCTTGGAGCGATCGCAGCGGTGCTGGCGCACCGGTTTAGACCGAAGTGATTTTGACGCGAAAATGAAAAGAATTCTGATTACGGGCGGCGCGGGATTTATTGGTTCGCACCTTGTCGACCGGCTGCTGGCTGAAGGCGAATGGCTGGTGTCAGTCGTCGACGACTTCAACGATTTCTACGATCCGTCGATTAAGCGCGCCAACGTAAGTCGCAATCAAGACAACCCGAACTACCGTTTGTTCGAAGCAGACATACGCGACCGCGAGACACTGAATAAAGTGTTCGCTGACAGCGCCTTCGATTGCATCGTTCACCTCGCCGCGCGTGCCGGAGTCCGACCGTCACTCTCTCAGCCAATTCTTTACGCCGAGACAAATATCAACGGCACGCTCAATCTGCTCGAACTGGCGCGCGAGCATGGCATCAAGCAATTTGTATTCGGCTCGTCGTCATCGGTTTACGGCATCAACGCCAAAGTGCCCTTTAGCGAAGACGACCCCATTCGCCAACCGATTTCGCCGTACGCGGCGACGAAAGCCGCCGGCGAACACATCTGCCACACTTATTCGCACCTTTACGGAATTCGTTGCGTCTGTCTGCGGTTCTTTACGGTTTACGGACCAAGCCAGCGCCCCGATCTGGCGATTCACAAATTTGCGAAACTGATTACTGCCGGCAAACCGATTCCGGTTTTCGGCGACGGTACGACGCGCCGCGATTACACTTTCATCGACGACATCATTAGCGGAGTGCGCGCCGCGATTGACTACAGCGGTAGTGACTTCGAAGTTTTCAATCTGGGAGAGTCGCGCACGGTGGAGTTGCGCGAGTTGATCTCGCTGCTGGAGCGTGAGTTGGACCTGAATGCGAAGATTGACCGGCAGCCGCTACAACCCGGCGACGTGCCGCAAACGTTTGCCGACATCGCCAAAGCCCGCACAATGCTGGGCTACGATCCGCAGACGCAAATTGAAGTTGGGATCAAGAAATTTGTCGAGTGGTTTCGGCAGCGCGGTGCGGCGAGTCTGTAATTTCGTGTCTTTGGTGTTTTCCGGTTTCTGGAGGTTTGTGGATCGAATCTTTTGCGGGGGCAGCAAGAAGATCCACGAAGAAACGAAACCCGAAAACACACGAAAAGTTCGACTTCCGTAACCGTCGATTGGTATGTCAATCATCTCGCTTTAGAATTGATTTTCATTCGCGGGTCGCATCCAGACGGAAACTCAATGAGCTGATGGCAACAAGAGCGAACACAGTCAATGAATCTCTGCCGCAGGAAATGCAGCAGCACACCTACGCGATCATGCGTCGGGTTGAGCAGAGTCATTGGTGGTTTGCCGGACGCCGCAAAATAATCAGAAGTTTTGTGCAGCGCGTGATTAGTCAACTGCAAGCGGAGAAAGCTGATGCAGCACTCAACATTCTCGACGTCGGTTGCGGCACCGGAGCGAATCTGGAAATGCTGTCGGAGTTTGGCAATGCCGAGGGCGTCGATGTTTCTGCTGAGGCCCTCTCGTTTTGTGTCGATCGCGGTTTAGACAAGGTCAAACTCGGCGAGGCCGAGGAGCTGCCTTATAGCAGCGATTCATTTGATCTCGTAACTGGTCTCGACGTTGTCGAGCATCTCGACGACGATGTGGCCGGTTTGAAAGAGATGCGCCGCGTGTTGCGCGGGGGTGGTCGCGCGGTTGTTTTTGTTCCGGCGTTTATGTTTCTTTGGGGAGTGCAGGACGACATTAGTCATCACCGGCGCCGGTACACGATGAGCAGCTTGAAGGAATTGATGCGCGCGGCCGGACTGGAAGTTGAGCGAGCGAGCTACGTCAACATTACTTTTTTTGCGCCCATATTACTCGGAAGACTTTTCATGCGAGCTACTGGCGTACGACCTGAGTCAGAAAACAATATTACGGTAGGGTTTTTGAACGGGGTGCTGGGCAAGTTTTTTGGACTGGAGAGCGTGCCGTTGCGCTGGATGAACTTCCCATTTGGCGTGTCCATCATTTGTGTAGCGAAGAAGGTGTAACGCAAACTAAGTGTTTGCGTTCATCGAATATCGAAATGAGAACTTTTGCAGCAGACACGCTGGTGGTCGATGAACCGACTGGCGACAATCACGGGGCAAAGCCGGAAGTGTCGGTCTTTCTTCCCGTATTCAACGAAGAGCCAAACCTGCGACCGCTTCATGCGAAGTTGGATCAGGCACTGGCGGCGTTACGGCGCACTGCCGAAATAATCTACGTTGATGATGGTTCGACTGACGGCAGTTTGAACGTCCTGCGCGAACTAGCCGGCCAGGATGATCGCGTTCGCGTGGTCGCGCTCCGCCGTAACTACGGGCAAACAGCGGCCATGGCTGCGGGCATAGATGCGGCGACTGGCGAAGTCTTAATTCCGATGGACGCGGACATGCAGAACGACCCGGCGGACATCATTCGGCTGCTGGAGAAACTCGACGAAGGTTATGACGTCGTTTCCGGTTGGCGAAAAAATCGTCAGGACAAAGTCATAACGCGCAAGATTCCCTCAAAGCTGGCAAACCGTCTTATCTCCTGGATCGGTGGCGTGCCGCTTCACGATTACGGTTGTTCATTGAAGGCTTACCGTCGCGAATCATTGGAAGATGTGAAGCTCTACGGTGAGATGCATCGCTTCATTCCGATCTATGCCGCTTGGGCCGGCGCGCGCGTGACTGAGATTCCGGTGACGCACCACGCGCGCACGATGGGAAAGTCGAAGTATGGATTGTCGCGCACGGTCAAAGTGGTTTTCGATTTGATCACTATTAAGTTTATGGCGTCGTACCAAACCAAACCGCTATATCTTTTTGGCGGCGCGGGGCTGTTGACGTTTACGCTGTCGTTTCTTTCCGCGCTGCTGGCTTTCTTGATGAAGTTTGCCCACTGGCCACACCACGCCGACTTTGTGCAAACGCCGTTGCCGGTAGTTTCAATGGTGACGCTGGTTTTGGGCGTCCAACTTTTCCTGATGGGATTGTTGGCAGAGATGATGGTACGCACTTACCACGAGTCGCAGGCGAAGTCGATTTACGCGGTGCGCGAGAAGATTGGATTCGAAGGGCATTGAAGAGTAAAGAGTGAAAGAGTGAAAGAGAGCACAGTGAAGTCTGAGGACATTAAGTGCTCTGACTTTTCACGCTTCACTTTTCACCGCATCGTCTTATGTGTGGCATAACCGGCTGGGCCAGCCTTGATCCGCGCACGCCGCCGCGAGACGGCGCTGCGGAACTGCTCCACTCGATGTGCGAGCGCATGGTGCACCGCGGCCCGGATTCGGAAGGGCTTTTTGTAACTAGGGGCGTCGCGCTGGGAATGCGACGTCTTGCCATAATCGATCTAGTGACCGGTGAACAACCGGTCTACAACGAAGACAAGTCGGTAGCCGTTGTCCTCAACGGCGAAATCTACAACTATCGCGAAATTCGTCAGGACCTCGAGCGCCGTGGTCACTCCTTCAACAGCCAATCAGACACGGAAGTCTTGCCGCATCTCTACGAAGAGTATGCCGACGACATGGTGCGGCACCTTAACGGCATGTTTGCGTTTGCGCTGTGGGACGCAAAACGTCGCCGGCTGCTAGTCGCGCGCGATCGCTTTGGCGAGAAACCGCTCTACTGGGGAGTTTTCGACGGGACACTGCTGTTCGCATCCGAACCAAAAGTTTTATTGGCGCATCCTTCCGTGCGCACGTCGCTGAATCTTCAGGCGTTGCGGCAGTATCTTTCGTTTGATTACGTCCCGGCGCCGCTGACAATTTTCGATGGAATCAACAAGTTGCCAGCCGCGCATACGTTGACACTCGAAAACGGAAAAGTAGAAACGCAACGCTACTGGCGTCTGAGTTACAAAACCAAAGAATCTCCCCCAACGGAAATAGAGGCAGCGGAACAGCTACGCGAACTGCTTGCTGATGCTGTGCGGATGCGACTGGTTTCCGATGTTCCTCTCGGTGTTTTGCTGTCTGGGGGGGTTGATTCGTCAACGGTTGCCGCGATGGCCGTGCGCGCGTCGTCGGAAGCAGTCAAGACTTTTTCCATATCGTTCGCCGAGTCATCGTTTGATGAATCTTCTTATGCGCGGGCGGTGGCGAAGTTCCTGGGCACTGACCACCATGAAGAGCGACTCAGCGCAAATCTCGCGGCTAATCTGGTCGGAGAAATTGGTTCCTGGATGGACGAGCCTTTTAGCGATCCATCGCTCGTACCGACATACCTGCTCTCGCGCTTCACGCGCAAGCATGTAACCGTGGCCCTCGGTGGCGACGGCGGCGACGAATTGTTTGCGGGCTATCCGATGTATCGCGGACACCACTGGGCCGATAACTACGCCAGGATTCCACGGGCGTTGCGTTCGGCATTGATCGAACCGCTGGTCAAACTACTGCCAGTTAAGACGAAGAACATGTCACTCGATTACAAGGCGTCGCGATTTGTGGTCGGCGCGAAATATGATCGCGTGGCGCGCCATCACATCTGGTTTGGCTCGTTCAGCCCGGATGAACAGGCAATGCTTCTGACGCCTGATGTGCTGGCCAGCACCGACGGTGATATTTATCGTGACGCGCGGCTGTTGCAACAACAGTGTGACTCGGCAGATGTGGTGAAGCAGCTGCAGAGTATTGATGCCCAGCTTTATCTTGCCGAAGACATCCTGACGAAAGTGGATCGGGCCAGCATGGCGGTTTCACTGGAAGTGCGCGCGCCGTTTCTTGATCCGCGCGTCGCTGAGTTCGCTGCTTCCCTGCCGTCGAACTACAAACTTCGAGGCAGCAAAACAAAATACATTTTGAAGCGAGCAGTTGCAGATCAGCTTCCGCCCTTTGTGACCCGACGCGGCAAGAAGGGTTTTGGTGTTCCAGTCGCACAGTGGCTCAAAGAAAAATTGCGACCGCTGGCGCGCGATCTGCTGTCGCCGGAGCGTGTGCGTCGCGCCGGTGTTTTCAATCACGAGTACGTTACGCAGTTGCAGGATGAACACGAGCGCGGCGTGGCGAATCATCGAAAACTGCTTTGGACTTTGTTGATGTTCGAGCTGTGGCATGAGAGCTTTATTGAAACGCCGCGACGAATTGAGACGTCGGTGAGCAGTAGACAATAAGAGGGCCGCGGATTAACGCGGACGAACGCGGATCAAACCAGGAACATGACGAACCGCTGAAAAGTTTTCAGATTCGCATGATCCGCGTTTATTCGCGGTTGATAATCCGATTCGATGCGACCTTCCATTGAGCAGGCATTCAACGATCTCTTCACGTGGTGTCGCGAATTTAATTTCGCGGGACACGATCCATTCGACGCGCTGAACAGCCGCGTTTTCGCAGCTACTCCCTTCCAGCATTCGCGCGGCGCTCGCCTGATTTGGACTCAGGCCTTCAAGCGCTTTCCTTTGAACCTGCGCAATCTCGCGCTCGTTCCCCGTCAGCAAAATTCAAAAGGGTTGGCGCTTTTCTCCCTCGCCGCTTTGTCCAATTCTCGTCGTCTAAAAACAATCGAAGCACAAATCGAATCACGCGACCTGCTGGAGCAGTTGTCGGAAGCAAGGATTCGGAACGCTGCCGGCGCAGCGTGGGGTTACAACTTCGACTGGCAGAGTCGGAACTTCTTTGCTCCCGCAGGCACACCGATGATTGTCCCGACCGCTTTTGCCGCGCGTGCTTTTAGCGAAGCCTACCAGACGCTCGGCGACGAAATTTATCTGCGTATCGCGCGGAGCAGCTGTGACTTCATCCTTAAGGATCTTCGCAGGACCGTCGGTACAAGTTCTGAAGTTTGTTTCAGTTATTCACCTAACGATGACACCCAGATATTCAACGCTAGTCTGCTCGCTGCAGAGACTCTGGCGAGCGTCAGTCAGTTGTCAGGGGAAACGGAATTTTGTGAGTTGGCCAGGCGCGCTGTGAATTACGTCGTGCGGCAACAGCGCGACGATGGTTCATGGGCTTACGGCTCGGGCCCAGCCCAGCAATGGAGCGACAGTTTTCACACCGCCTACGTATTATCGTCGCTCTGGAGAATTCGTGAGGCGTGCGCGGAAAATGATCGGCAGCTCGAGGGAGCGTTGCGCCGCGGATATGGGTTTTGGCGGGAGCGCTTCTTTCTTGCGGACGGGTGGCCGAAATACTACCATGACAGCCTTTATCCAGCTGATGCTCACGCCGCTGCTACCGCAATCATTACACTAATCGAGTTGCGTGAGTTGGACACCGACGCGCTGCCGTTAGCGGAAGCGATTGCGAATTGGACAATTCGTAATCTGCGTGACGCGCGTGGGTTCTTTTATTATCAGCGGCGCCGGTTCTACAGAATTCGGACGCCGTACATGCGCTGGACGCAGGCCTGGATGCTTTACGCGCTGGGTCGATTATTGGAAGCGCAGGGTTCCCTCTCCCTGTGGGAGAGGGTTAGGGAGAGGGGCTAGCGGGCTAAACCCTCCCCTCATTCCCCTCTCATGGGGAGGGGATGTAGCCAGGAGCACGACATGCCGATTAGTGCTGACGTTTCACTGGGAAAGGACGTGCGGATTTTCCAACCCGAGTTGGTGAATCTGTACGGTTGTTCCATCGCCGCCGAAACCAGAATTGGCGCCTTTGTCGAAATTCAAAAGAATGCGACGATCGGCGCGCGCTGCAAGATTTCGTCGCACACTTTTATCTGCGAAGGCGTGACGATCGAAGACGAAGTGTTTGTTGGTCACGGAGTGATGTTTACCAACGATCCCTATCCGCGCGCGGTCACTGACGCAGGTGAATTGCAAACGGAAGCTGATTGGAAGGTTGTGCCGACAAAAGTGAAACGACGTGCGTCAATTGGTAGTAATGCAACTATTCTGGCGGGACTAACCATCGGCGAATCAGCGTTGGTAGGCGCCGGCGCAGTGGTCACGGCGGATGTTCCGGATTTTGCCATCGTGGCCGGCGTTCCCGCGCGAGTGATCGGCGACGTAAGAAAGCGACAAACATGATCAAGGTTGGTGTTATCGGTTACGGATACTGGGGACCAAACCTGGTGCGCAACTTCATGGAAGCGCCGGGGTCGACGGTCGTCGCAGTCTGCGACTTGCGGGGCGAGCGCCTGCAATCGCTCAAAGTTCGTTACCCAACGATCAAGACTTTGACTGACAGCCGAGAATTGTTTGCGGACCCTGATGTCGATGCGATCGTAGTGGCAACTCCGGTTTCATCGCACTTTGAGTTGGGCATGGCGGCGCTGAAGGCCGATAAGCATGTGCTCATTGAGAAGCCACTGGCCGCGAATTCCGAACAAGCCAATCACTTGATTGAAGAAGCTGCGCGTCGGCAACGCGTGTTAATGGTCGACCACACGTTCGTTTACACCGGCGCAGTACGAAAAATTCGCGAGTTGATCAACGCCAACGAGCTTGGCGACATTTACTACTACGACGCGGTACGCGTGAACCTGGGCTTGTTTCAACACGACGTCAATGTGATCTGGGACCTGGCGATTCATGATCTTTCGATCATGGATTACGTTCTGCCGACTAAGGCGACGGCGGTCTCTGCCACCGGCATTAGTCACATTCCCGGGCAACCTGAAAACGTCGCTTACATCACGCTGTTCTTTCCTAACCCGCAGATTGCGCACGTTCACGTCAACTGGCTGACTCCTGTTAAAGTAAGACACACGCTTATCGGTGGCAGCGAGAAGATGATTCTTTATGACGACCTGGATCCCAGTGAAAAGGTCAAAATTTACGATAAGGGTGTGACGGTTTCGCAAAGCCCGGAAGCGGTTTATGAAATGTTGGTCAGCTATCGGTCCGGCGACATGCGAGCGCCGCGGCTGGATGCGACAGAAGCGTTGCAGGTTGAAGCGCAACACTTCATTGATTGCATCCAAACGGGAAAAACTCCGGTGACCGACGGCCAGGCGGGTTTGCGACTTGTAAAAATAGTGGAAGCCGCGGAAAAATCTCTCAGCGCCCGCGGACAATTGATTGAGATTGGTAAGTGAACACAGATGATTCCGTTAGTCGACTTAAAAGCACAATATCAAAGCATTAAAGGCGAGATCGATAGTGCGATCTCGGAAGTGGTAGAGAGTTGCCAGTTCATTCTGGGCCCAAAGGTTGAAGCCTTCGAAAAAGAGTTCGCGAGTTATTGTCAGGCCCGTTTTGCTTTTGGACTCAACTCCGGAACGAGTGCCATTCACCTGGCGTTGCTGGCCGCGGGCGTAGGTCCGGGCGACGAAGTGATCACGGTTGGCTATACGTTTGTCGCTACAGTGGCCGCAATCATCTACACCGGCGCAAAACCAGTTCTAGTTGATATTGACCCGCTGACCTGCAATATCGATGTCACGAAGATTGAAGCCGCGATCACTCCGAGGACCAAAGTGATCATGCCCGTGCATCTCTATGGAACCTGCGCCGACATGGATTCAATTCTCGACATTGCACGACAGCGCAATTTGATCGTGATTGAAGATGCGGCCCAGGCCCACGGCGCTGAATACAAGGGGCGACGCGCCGGCAGCATGGGCGAACTGGCTTGTTTTAGTTTTTATCCCGGCAAAAATCTTGGGGCCTACGGCGAGGCTGGCGCAGTTGTTACGAACAACGAAAAGTACATTGACGTCATCAAGCAACTTCGCGATCAGGGACAGAGTGCGAAATATCTGCACGAGCGAGTGGGGTACAACTACCGCATGGAAGGAATTCAAGGAGCGATCCTGGGAGTGAAGCTGCGGCATCTCGAGGACTGGACCACCGCGCGGCGGCGTCATGCGAAAGTTTATGAAAGCGAACTCGCGGACTCGGGAGTCCGTCTCCTCGCAGAGCCGGCGAGCTGCAAGTCGGTCTATCACGTTTTCCCGCTCTTTACGGAACAACGCGACCAACTGCGTGAGCACCTGCATGCGAATGGAATCAGCACGGGAATTCACTATCCCATACCGGTTCACATGCATACGGGGTTCAGCAACCTTGGTTATTGTGAGGGAGATTTACCGGAAACGGAGCGCGTTTGTCGTGAAGTGATGTCACTGCCGATGTACCCGGAGCTGACTAGCGAACAGGTTGCGCATATTACCGGTTCTGTTCGACAGTTTTGCCGGCAAGAAATGGCAGTTCACTCCTAGTCCTGAAGTTTCAGGTTTGTTTGACCTGATCTGCGACTACCCGCGTTGATCCGCGGCAAACTCTCAATGCGAATTTGGATCGACCTGGCAAACTCACCGCACGTTCCTTTCTTCCGTTCGCTCGCCAGTGAATTCAGTCGACGCAATCATGAACTCATTTTTTCAGCGCGAGACTTTGCGGAAACGGTTCCATTAGCGACGGCCGCCGGGTTCGCTCCACAGATTATCGGCGGACACGGCGGCGGCAAGCTTTCGGGAAAAGCGGGTAACCTTGTTCAGCGTGGGATGTCGCTCGCTCGCTGGGCGCGTGGACAGGGTCTCGATCTCGCAGTCAGTCACAACTCCTATTCGCAAATTTTAGCCGGGCGTGCATTGTCGCTGAAAACAGTGACGCTGATGGATTATGAATATCAGCCGGCAAACCATCTTGCGTTTCGCCTCGCTTCGCGCGTGATTGTTCCAAGGTCGTTTCCGGATGCGGCGCTCGCGCGCTTCGGCGCGTCACCAGAAAAAGTGCGACGCTACGACGGCATCAAGGAAGACGTTTACCTTGCTGACTTTCAGAAAGACGCGGAGTTCGCCAGTCAACTTGCGAGCTTGGGAGTTGAGCCTGGCGATGTATTGGTAACCGTCCGCCCGCCCGCGAACGAAGCACTCTACCATCGCTTCGAGAATGAATTGTTCAGTGAACTGATCGATCGGCTTGCGAAAGAGTCAGGCGTTAAGGTGATTCTTCTCCCGCGCAGCGACGCCCAGCGCGAATTTTTTTCTCGGCTCGCTAACGCGAACTTCATTCTGCCGCGCTCACCACTCGATGGCTCAAATCTAATTGCTAATAGTGACCTGGTGATCAGCGCCGGAGGGACGATGAATCGCGAAGCAGCGGCGCTGGGCGTTCCTGCTGTTTCGATCTACGCGGGTGAATGGGCTGCGATCGATGAGCAGTTGTTGCGGGAAAAAAGCCTCCGGAGGATTTCGACAGCAGACGACATTCGCGATTTGCCGCTGGAAAAAAAGGGTGAAACGACGGCACGGCGCGCGCGCGAAGTTCTCACTCAGGTCGCCGATCTAATACTCGAACCCTAAAGTTTTGTTATTCTATTCGGGCCAAAGTGAGAGTCGAACAAGTTAAAGAGCCCGCAGTTCAAGCGAGTATTGCCCGTGCGTCATCACGCGCGCCCACCTGGGTCATCCCGAGTATCAAAGCTGCTCTCTTCTTGGTGGACTGTGCGATCGCCGCCGCTTCGTTTGTCATTGCGTATTATCTGAGACAAAGTGGACCACTCGTCAGGTCGACTACTGGCGGCATCGCCTGGAGCGAAACTTTTGCGCCGTATGGCGTGCTGCTTTTGCTGGTGATCCTAATTCGCGTCGTTGCGCTTTTTTATCACGATCTCTATCGCCTGCGCGGCGAGTTCTCTTTTTTCGATGATGGTCTGCGCGTCTTTAAGTCCACCGCGATCGGTTCACTACTGATCGTTGCTGCAGCGTTTCTCTACCGCGGTGGTTTCCATTATCGCGCCTTCTCGTACTCACGCAGTGTCTTCGTCGTGGATTTTCTTCTGGCGCTGGCTAGCTTCTACGGCGTGCGATTGCTGATTCGTGGCGCGCAAACCTTCTTCAGGCAGCGCGGCGTTAATCTAATTCCCACTCTGGTGGTTGGTCAGGGGCCGGAGGCGGCGCTTTGCATCAAGGAAATGCGGGAACGACCTTCGCTTGGTTATCGTGTCATTGGCGTAGTCGACAGCGGGAAAAGCGTTGGATCCATTTCAACCTACGAAGGCGTCGCGGTGGTGAGTGATTTAGCAAACTTGCCAGAGGCGATTCTTGAGTCGGGCGCCAATGAAGTGATCATTGCGGATTCCAATGTAGATGGAGACGATCTTTTTGAAGTGATGATGCGTTGCGGACGACGTCGTGGAATTGAGTTTCGCATTGCACCGAGCCTGTTTAATTGTTTGCCAAGCAAGACCGAGGTTGATCAGATTGGCGCGCTGCCGATGATCCGGTTGTTTCGCGAACCGCTTTCAGATTTCGCGCGCGGCACTAAGCGGATCTCTGATGTTGCCATCGCCGCGCTAACGCTCGTATTGCTGTCGCCTTTCTGGTTCCTGATCGCGCTCCTAATCAAGTTTGATTCGAAAGGCCAGGTGCTGTATGCGCAGGAACGCGTTGGCATGGACGGGCGAATTTTCCTGGTCTATAAGTTCCGCACTATGCGCGCCGACACTGATAGCGAAATCCATCGTGAATATCAGCGCAAGTTTATTGCGGGCCACGCTGAGGCGAATGTTGGCGACGCGAATCGGCCCGCTTACAAACTGCGAAACGATCCGCGCATTACGCGGGTAGGGGGCGTTCTGCGCCGGTTTAGTCTTGATGAGGTTCCGCAGTTGTTCAATGTGCTGCGCGGCGACATGAGTATTGTCGGGCCGCGTCCGCCAATTCCTTATGAGGTCGAAGCGTATGAACTACGACATCGCCGTCGGCTCGACATGAAACCGGGGTTAACGGGATTGTGGCAGGTGTCTGGCAGGAACCGTTTGCCGTTTGAAGAAATGGTGAAGCTGGATCTTTTTTACATTGAAAACTGGTCGCTGCTATTGGATTTGAAGATCATATTGCGCACCATGCTGGTGATGTTGCGGGGCGACGGTTACTAGGGTGAAAGTCGAACAACAGGAAAAGAGTCAGGCCGCTAAAGTCCTTGACGCGGGAATCATAGCTTTTCTATTCATCTTCGCCTTCGCCGCCCCAAATTCAATTGCCGCAACTCAGACTGCGTGGCTAGTCGGCTTGGTTTTGTGGCTGGTGCGTCTTGTCATCAGGCCTCGCCCGAAAGTTTTCCGCACCCCCATTGACTATCTGCTCCTTGGTTTCTTCTTACTCACTATTGTTTCCTCGATTCTTTCCTACGAGCCGATGGTGTCGATTGGGAAATTGCGCGCGGCAAGTCTATTCACGATCATTTATTTGTTTGCAGAGAATGTCCGTTCGCTTCGAATCGCAAGACTTCTTGGCATCGCCTTGCTGGCCGCGTGCATGGTGAATGTGCTTTTTACAGTCGGTGAAAGGTTAGTTGGCCGCGCAGTTAAGGTAAATGGCGTTGCCCAGAATAGTCCGCTCTATGAGGCTGGCATTCGCGATGGCGATACGCTGTTGGAAGTCGACAAACAAAAACTCCGCGATCCCCAACAACTAGTGGAAGCCCTGTCGAAGAGTGATCAAACGCCAGTGGCCGTCTTCGCCTACCGACACGAACTGGAACCAACTTTCATGATTCCGAGGGGAAGTTTGTTGCCGGGCAGTACGCCCTTGCAACAACTAGGGATCGCGGGTTGGTCGCGTGGGCGTGACTGGCGAGCGACCGGTTTCTATGGGCAGTTTGTCACGTACGCCGAAGTGTTGCAGTTGATCTTCGCGCTGGCGCTGGGGGCGTTCGTGAGTTTAAAGGTAAAACGGAGTTGGGCCGGTGTTCTTCTGCTGATTTGTTTGGGGGGGCTAGGCTTCGCGTTGTTGCTTACTGTTACCCGCGCATCCTGGTTTGGTTGCTTGTTGTCGAGCTTGGTTATTCTGACTCTTGGCGTTTCCAGGCGTACGCTAATCCTCATTGGATTGATGTCAATACCGCTAATTCTCGGTGGACTGTTCGTTCTACAACAAAAACGAAACGTCGCTTTCATCGATCAGACGGACCAGTCTACGACGTGGCGTGAAACAGTTTGGCGTGAGGGTTTCCACTTGCTGGTGAGCAAACCGCGTCATTTGCTGGTCGGAGTGGGTATGGATTCCATAAAAACTCATTGGCGCGCTTGGGGAATGTTTGATAACGGTCGAATACCCTGGGGACATATGCACTCCAACTTATTGCAAATTGCCCTTGAGCGCGGAATACCGGCGCTGTTGATGTGGCTGGCCCTGATTCTTGTTTACGCGCGAACAGTATTTCGCGTTATCCGCCGCGGTGTGAGACTCAACTGGCCGGAGCGGGGACTATTGCTCGGTGCCCTTGGCGGTTTGATCGGTTTTCTTGCGTCAGGAGTAGTGCACTACAACTGGGGTGATTCCGAAGTTGTGATGGTCCTATTCATGATGATGGGAGTCTCACTAGCGATCTGTCGCTTGCAGGCTGAGGGCGTGACAGATTAGCCAAATGCTTCAGTGGCTTCATTCCTGAGTTTCATCTCCGCTTTACAATCCACCGAAATAAAAAAGTTCACCATAGACAAACTTGAGCCGGCAAACCCGACTCAAGTTTGAACTAGATGATGATTGGCGACTTGGGAGTATCTAGCCGTAAGGCGTGAGGCCCAGATTAAGACGACGAATAAATCATCAATGATCTGAAGGTTGAATGTATCCCTTCAGGGTGTTTGTTGCAGCGACTGAAATCGATGGGCTTTCTGAATTGCGGCCGGTCGAGTTGTTCAGAACCGATTCCATGATTGTTTGTACCTCTGCGTGAAATACTGCTGTCTGCGGCATGTTGCTTGCCAATTACCATCGCGCGAGCGCTTCTCAAGCGGTTTTCTCGCCAGATTGAACGATCCTTGAAAAGAAGGGACGCATACTGATTGATTTCTCGTCGCGATGACTGGAGCTCTCGGTTATGGAAGGATTAGGTTGAGCAAACCCATCAAAGCACCTTCCAGACCAGTGATGTCACCAGGGCGACCAGTGATGTCACCAGGGCGACCAGTGATGTCGCCAGCGCGACCGGTGATGTCACCAGCGCGGCCAGTGATGTCGCCAGCGCGACCAGAGGGGTCGCCGCCCGCTCGACCGGTGATGTCACCGGCCATCGCTGCCGACGAAATTGCCAAAGTTAAGAAAGAGGCGCAAAGGATTGATTTGAAGCGTGTCATTTTAATTCTCCTGGTTTTCAGCCATTCATCTTTTGGGTCAGCTAGTTGGGGGATTTGCCACTAGGAATGTCAACTCTCGCTAGCGCCCGTTATCAAGTGTTCGTCCCTCCCTATCTCAAGATTCATGCCACTCAAGAAGGGCAAGGCACCGCCGCTGTAAGCCATTGAAATTCAGTTACTTAGGTGCGGGGGTCGATGTTGCGAGAGCAATGCCACTTACCAGACTTAAAGTGAGTATCTCGTATACACTCCGACGCCAGAATCCAGAAATCTTCCCTGAATTCTAGGAATTTGGAAGTTCGCCACTGAAAATAGTAACTGTTACCGTAGTAACCACTGTATACTTGGTAACCAGCTGTCCTCAACACGGCTGAGGAACCAACGCAGCGCCCCGAAAAGACCAGTCAGTCCAAATCCGCCAGTAAAGAAATTCAAATGAGATTGATACCAGCGAATTCGGCTCAACCGATCGAATACTCAGAAGTCACGGTCAGCGAGCACGTACTTAAGAGCTGCCACCTGGCTCACGACAAACTTGAGCTGGGCGACTACGATGCGGCGTGCGCTGCTCTGCAACCGTGGTGGGAGTTTGGTGAATGGCCCAAACAAGCTGGCCTCAGCCAAATCGCTGCGGCGGAATTGTTGCTAACCGCAGGAACCCTTAGCGGCTGGGTGGCTAGCACGCGACAGGTTGACGGTGGACAAAACTGCGCTGAGAGACTGTTGAGTGGCGCAGTGGTGATGTTTGACCACCTTGGGGAAACGGCACGATCTGGTGAAGGAAGGGCCGAGCTTGGTTATTGCTACTACCGCCAGGGATTGTTTGACTTGGCGCGTAATGAGCTTCGCGCGTCGCTCAACGACCTAACTGATCGAGAGATCGAGCTGAAGGGAATCGTTTTGGTTCGTCTCGCATCGCTTGAGCGCCACGCGAGCCGGTTACACGACGCCGTGCGTTTACTCAACGAAGCGGATCGTGTTGCCAACTACCTTAGCCCATGGACCAAAGGTCGATTTCATCTCGAGTTTGCTACCACTCTAAAAAACCTGGGAATCGCCGAGAATCAGACCCAGTTTTTCGACAGGGCCTTGGATCATTACGGCTCTGCGTTTTCCCACTTCCAGCAAATCGGCAACTATCGATATACGGCAATTGTCGAGAACAATCACGGATATTTGCTTTCCGCCTTGAGGAGATTTGACGAGGCGCAGCTGCACCTTGAGCGAGCACGAAAACTCTTTGAAGAACTTGGCGATCAGGTCCGACGAGCACAAGTAGATGAGACGCTTGCTCAACTATACCTCGCATCCGAAAGATTTGACCTCGCGCAACGCGCAATCACGCGGGCGGTTGAGACTATGGAAACCGCTGGGGAAGAGGCGCTCCTTGCTGAGGCGCTAACCACCCACGGACTGGTGCTCTGCAAGCTCGGCCGTCGTCACGAGGCGAAACCCATTCTTCACCGGGCCCGTC
The DNA here is from genome assembly GCA_035472495.1 of Pyrinomonadaceae bacterium. GTDB lineage: Bacteria > Acidobacteriota > Blastocatellia > Pyrinomonadales > Pyrinomonadaceae > PSRF01. The sequence continues at coordinate 337,893 of DATIPD010000023.1, forward strand.
GCGTAGCCGAACGGTGCGGTGATTACGAGGGCGCTGGCAGGGCGCTACTCATCGTCATCGAAGAGATGTGTGATCAGTTGGGCGAAGACGAGCGTCAGGAGATCGGTGCTCAAGCCAGTCAGCTGCTTGCGAATTCACAGCAATCTTCAACAATCGAGCGACTTCAGAATTGTTTGGAACGTATCGCTGCAGCACATGCCGAATACCAAGAATTACGGGAGAGGGCCACTCACGCCGAAAAAATGGCAGCGCTTGGAGAGCTGTCGTTTGGTGTAGCGCACAACGTCAACAACACGCTGACAGGAATTTTGGGGCGTGCTCAATTATTGTTGCGAACTAAAGACGCAGAAAAAATCAACACTGGAATCGAAATGATCATAAAGAGCGCTGAGGACGGCGCTCATATCATTCGCCGCATTCAAGATTTTGCCCGACGGCAACCAAGTCGCAAGTTTGAAGCTGTTTCAGTTGCGGGATTGATGAAGGACGTTTGCGAAATGAGCCGCCCGCGTTGGGAGGCAGCGAATGGCCCGCAGATTCGTCTTGCCCTTGTGGCTGATTGCACCGCATCTGTGATGGGTGACGCAGTCGAACTTCGCGAAGTTCTAGTCAACATGATTTTCAACGCCATCGATGCGATGCCGTCGGGTGGCGAAATTCGAATGAGCTCCCAGGAAATGAATGGTCGAGTGATATTGACTATTACTGATACTGGGACGGGCATGTCACCGGAAGTGAAGTCACGTTTGTTTGACCCTTTCTTTACGACGAAAGGCAAAGGCGGGACCGGAATGGGCATGGCCGTCAGTTTCGGTATCATTCGCAGACATAACGGTTCAATCGACGTCGAAAGCGAACCGGGACGCGGAACTACTTTCCGTATCCTATTGCCCATCGCTGAAAGCCCCCAGATAAACGCAGAAACCTGCTCAACGCAAATGGAGGCTGTACCCGTGGGAGACAAGATTAGGGCACTGGTTGTTGACGATGAAACCGCCGTTCGCGAGGTGCTGCGCGAAGCTCTGGAAGCTGAAGGTTGTGAAGTGCTTGTTGCCGAGAGCGGTGAAATGGCACTCCGACTCTACGACGCCAGAGCAGGGAAGATCGATGTTGTGTTCACGGATATCGGGATGCCGGAAATGAGCGGATGGGAACTGGCAAGTGAGATTCGTAAACGCTCAGACACGCTACCTCTGGCAATCGTTAGTGGCTGGGCAGACGCAATCAGTTGTGACGCTCGCCAGGCAATCAAGGCTGACTGGGTCGTCTCCAAGCCGTTTGATATTGCAACTATTGCCGGAATCGCTACCGAAGTTGCCCACCGCAAGAAAACCAAACCACCCACTGGACCAGGGCTAGTAAGCAAGAATGTCCGCAGTCTGTTAGGGATGAATTAAGCGCTGGCGCTGAGCTGATAGCGCTCGAGTTTGAGGTACAGTCCCCGCCGTGTGAGCCCAAGTTCACGAGCCGCTCGGGAGATGTTGCCGCTGTGTCTGCGCAGGGCGTCAGCGATCATGCGTCGCTCAACGTCAGCCAGCGCGTCGGCCAACGTGACGTTTTGCAGTGAACTTGCTGGCATCGAAGCCAAAGTCGACACCGGGCCGCTCGGCGTAGTGGGTGCCGAAGTGCGTTTTAGTTCCGGCGACAAGTGATCTGGAGTTATGATCGTCGTGTCCTCTGCACGCGCCACTACTCGCTGAATTTCATTGCAAAGTTGACGAACGTTACCGGGCCACTCTGCAACCATCAGCAGATCGACTGCTTGGGGCGTAATTTGAATATCGTGTCGTCCAAACTTCGCGGAGTAGTGGTTTATGTAGTAGTTGACGATTGTCGGAATCTCCGAACGGCGTTCGCGCAAAGGTGGAACGCGCAACCGGATCACATTGAGACGGTAATAAAGATCTTCTCTGAATTTTCCCTGCGCAACCATCTCCTCGAGGTCGGTGTTCGTTGCGGCAATAATGCGAACGTCCACTTTCAGCGGCCGCTGTTCGCCGAGAGGTTGTATTTCACCTTCCTGCAGGAAACGCAGTAACTTTGGTTGCAGATCGAGTGGCAGATCGCCAATTTCGTCCAAGAATAGAGTGCCACCTGCGGCGGTGCGAATAACGCCGGCTGAATCTGTGACCGCGCCTGTGAAAGCGCCACGACGGTAGCCAAACAAATAGCCTTCCGATAGTTCCTTGGGCACCGCTGTACAGTTGAACGGAACGAAAACTTTAGCGCGACGACTCGACAGCGCATGAATGGCCCGCGCCACCAACTCTTTGCCTGTCCCCGATTCACCGGTAACGAGTACGGTCACGTCTGAAGATCTAATCTTGTGAACCTCCTCGACAAGCTTCGTCATCGCTGGACTCGAGTGAATGAAGCCCGGCATCAGGCTGGTACCGGTCAATTCGTCGGGTTGTTGCACTCGCGAGCCTTTTTCCGATCCGGAGCGCAACCCGCAAACATCCATCCCAAGTTCCGCTACTCGCATCAGCGGTTCAAGTGACATGCCGCCGGGAAGGTTGGCGCGATTGCTTGGCGAAATGAAAAGAGTCGCCGGCAACGCGTGTGACGGGCGCAACTGAATCACAGCGGCATCATTCTTTTTTGCGAAAGCAAAGTGCGAAGCTTCATCCGTCAGTTGATCAAGTTGCTCAGCGACCTGTGCACTTTCGGCGGGCGTACAACCGTGCGCGATCACGATGCGGCTGCGGTTGTGTTCGCCGGGCTCGGCGATAATCACTGATTTGGCTGCGGTCTCCTGACGCATTATCGCGGCCAGTTCTCTTAGCAACAGCTCTCGCGAGGTCACTGCCTCGGCAAGCCGCATTGTAAGGAGCTGCGGCAACGCAGACTGTTCTTCACTTCGTTCAGGCGCCGAGCGATCAAGATTGGCAAGCGTCGCCTCAGCACGCGCCTGATCGAGCTTGGCGCCGAGTTCACGAAATGAATTGACGGCCCGCGACAGATGCTCCATTGCGCGGCTGGGTTGAGTAAACGAGTAAGCACGGCCAAGTTCGTGGTGAGCCCTTGCTGCGCGATACCGATCGCCTAGCATGTCAAAAATCGAAACGCTGCTGCCAAAGTGTTGTGCGGCTGACGAATAATCTGACTGGGTTAGCGCCACCATGCCGAGCAGACGTTGTAACTCACCGGAAAAACCCAGATCAGTGGGGGAGTCAGTAGCGTCGCTGGCGACTTTCTCAAGCAGTTCTGAGCAGGCGGCCACATCCCCGTTGTGAAGATGAACTTCACTCAAAATCAGAAGCGAGTCACAGATAGCCTGACGATCATTTATCGCTAGCGCGAGATCCAGAGCTTGCTTCCCGTGAGCGAGTGCTCTTGCAGTGTCCTCCATCGCCATGTAACAACGTGCGAGGGTTCGCATTGCCTGACACTCATACCATTTGTGCTTGTCTTCAGACGCAAGCGAAACTGCTCGCACTAAATAATCTTTGGCCTGATCCAGCTCACCACGAAGCATTAGCAACTCGCCGAGGGAGTCCAAAATCATTGGCACTTTCTCGGCGCGTTCATCGGCTTCGGTAGCAAGTGAAAGCGCGCGCTGCAGCGCTTCCTGCGCGCGACCCCACTGACCCATCAAGATCAGATTGATGCCAAGATTGTTGTAACCATTTGCGGCGTTGGCTTTGTGATCGGTTCGCTCGTAATACCCAATCGCCTTCTCAAGGTAACGAATGCCTTCCTGCGGTCGTTTGAGGAACCAGCAGACGCCGGCCATGTTCGCGTAGATCTTTCCGAGTGTGTAACTGGCGGGGTTGTCGCCGGTCAACTTCAGTGCTTGCTGCAGATTCTCGAGTGCATTTTCGTAGTCACCCTCCTGGATTTGAGCGAGACCAATCACGAAGTAAGCTTCGGCAAGGCCTCGCCATTCGCCCGTCTGCCGGAAATGTGTTAAGGCACGGTTCGCATAATCCAGTGCGATAGGGTTCTCACTGATACTCCGGTAGACACGGGCCAATGCGGCATAGACCCCGCCGTTGTTCGGTTCAGGCTCGCTCTCAGAGGGCTCGCGGATAGCTCCTTTTAAGATCGAGATTGCTTTGGGATGATCCCCGTTGTAGTTGTAGGAAAGACCGATTTGAACTTTTAACGACTGAATCGTCTGGGCGTCCAGCTTTGTGCGTGACTCGGGAGACTCGTACATCGCTACTGCGGCGAGCGATTCCTTGTACTGCCCTTGCATTTCCAGGGCACTCGAGAGGGCGCAGCGAGCCAAAGCGAGGATTGATGGATCACCCTGGGCCGCTGAGATCAGAAGACTTACCCGTTGTTTTGCTTCTGCTGAAAGTCCCTGATCAAGAAGCGACCGAATCTCGTCTAACTCTTTGAGTAGATGCTCTTGCGATGGACGCGAACGGGTGTTCAGTCGAACACGCGCGTCAGCGAGATCGACCACACCTTTTCCGCTCAAGGAGTCATCGGGCGGTGAGCCACCAGCCCGGGAGCCTTCATTCTTCGCCATGTAGCCTTCTAGAAACGGTCAATTCAGCCCGGTTTTCATAGCGCGATCAGTTCGGTAGGGTGCAGGTTGTGTGCGTCGGCGCCTCCCACGGAGGCCAGCGCACCTTATTCATTAAGCCAGCGGTTCAAAATCTAACATAGCCGAAAAATCGCGTCCACATTCGTTCGGCGCACTTGTTTCGAGGAAAAACAGGCTTGCAACACAGCTACGCTCACTGTTTTTTTCCAGTTTGGACTCCATCCGTGCAGCATTTGTTGATCGCGTCAAATCTAACCGGTGTCGGCCGCGTGGAGTTCAACGGTATCAACAGATTAGCGTAAACTCGCGCGAATAACCGCTGAGGCACGCTTCCTTGACACTATTTCCGACCGCCCGCTATCATCTCCGTTTCCGCCGATGGCCGGAAGCTTCGCTGAGTGATGTATGTTTGAGTCCTTATCTGACAAGCTAAAACGGACTCTGAAGAACCTACGCGGCGAAGGCGTGCTAACGAAGGAGCACGTCGATGCCGCGTTACGCGAAATCCGGTTAGCCTTACTTGAAGCTGACGTCAACTATAAGGTCGCAAAAGACTTTATAGCCTCTGTCAAGGAAAAGGCCGAAGGGCAACAAGTTTGGCAGGAGCTGAAGCCTTCAGAGCAGGTTGTCAAAATAGTTTTTGACGAACTGGTCGACTTGCTTGGAGGGCAGTCGTCGCGTCTGGTTTTTACTCGGCAGATTCCCAACGTGGTAATGATTGTTGGGTTGCAGGGTTCGGGTAAGACAACTTCGACTGGAAAAATTGCCCGCTGGCTTGCTACGAACCAAGATCGCAAGCCACTCCTGCTTTCGGTTGACGTTTATCGACCGGCAGCACGCGAGCAGCTGAAGGTAATTGCGAGAGCAACTGGACAACAGATCTTTGAACAAACAGAAACGAACGATCCGCTGACACTGGTCCGCGAAGCCTTCAAGCACGCGCAACAGACAGGGTTCGACACGCTGTTGATTGATACTGCCGGGCGACTGCACATCGACGACGAGTTGATGGAAGAGCTGGTAAAGATCAAGAACGAAACGCATCCGGTTGAGATTTTGTTCGTCGCCGACGCGATGACCGGTCAAGACGCGGTTCGCTCAGCTGAAGTATTTCATCGGCGTGTGGGTATCACCGGCGTAGTGCTCACCAAAATGGACGGCGACGCGCGTGGTGGCGCCGCGCTGTCGATCAAGCAGGTCATTGGCCAGCCGGTAAAGTTTGTCGGAGTTGGTGAGAAGTACGATGCGCTTGAGCCGTTCTACCCAGACCGGGTCGCGCAGCGAATTCTGGGAATGGGCGATGTGTTGTCGCTGATTGAGGAAGTTCAGTCGAAAGTTGATCAATCTGAAGCGGAAGCACAATTAAAAAAGCTTCAGAAGAACGAATTCACTCTCGACGACTTTCGCTCGCAACTGCGACAGGTAAAGAAACTCGGATCTTTCTCAAAAATCATGAAGCTTCTGCCCGACCAGCTTCTGGGCGGCATGGGAATGCCGAACCTGGATGAAGAACAGTCGAAGCAGATGGAGAAAGAGCTGAAGCGGACCGAATCGATCATCGATTCGATGACGCGCGAAGAGCGAACGGATCATCGGATACTAAACGCCAATCGCCGCCGCCGGATCGCGCGCGGGTCAGGCACCAACGTCGCGGAAGTCAACAAGCTGATCAAGCAATACAGCGAGATGCGACAGATGATGCGGCAGTTGACGAGTTCGGGGATGTTTGGCGGCAGTGGTCTCAAGGGAAAAATGATGCGGCGCATGGCGGGGCTGCCGAACATGGAAGGTCTCGCGGGAATGGGTGAGGATGGCGATGAAATGGCGATGCCGTCGTTTCCGTCGCTAGGCGCTCCAGCGGCGGGGTCACGGAAGAAGTTGAAGAAGAAACGAAAAAAGAAAAGAAGATAAAGTTGTTAGTGGAAAAACTGGAGGTAGTGATTTGTTAGCAATCAAATTGATGCGAACTGGCGCCAAGAAGAGCCCTTCCTATCGAGTTATCGTGAAGGAGAAACAGTCGAAGCGTGATGGCGCTTATCTGGAGAATGTGGGCACTTACAACCCGACGCGCGAACCTGCCGAGATCAAGTTGAATATGGACCGGGTCCGTTACTGGATTGGTAAAGGTGCGCAGCCTACGCCGACTGTTGGAAAACTGATCAAAGCGAGCAGCAAGGAACAGGCTGCGGCTGCAACGACGGAAGCTTAAGCGCGCGGACCAACGACATGAAAGAAACTGTCGAGATGGTTGTTAAGGCGTTAGTAGACGATGTTGACGCTGTCGACGTGCGCGAAGTTGATCAGCAGGGAAAGACACTTATTGAAGTGCGGGTGGCGCCCGGCGACATGGGTAAGTTGATTGGTCGCCAGGGAAGAACCATCAAAGCGTTGCGGTCTTTGGCGCACGCCGTAAGTCTAAAAAAGAAGCAGCGTTTCCTGCTTGAAATTGTGGAATGAGTCTGACGGGTAATAAGACCAGAGACGATTTAGTCCTCGTCGCGCGGGCAGTAAGGACGCGGGGTCTCAAAGGCGAGTTGGTAGCTGATCTTTGGACAGATTTTCCCGAGCGGTTTGAAAGCACCAAGAACTTGTGTGGTGTCGGCCCAGAGGGGAAGTTGGTCCAACTGGAGTTGGAGAACCACTGGTTTCAGAACGACCGGATCGTTTTGAAGTTTGCCGGGCACGATACGGTGGAGGCAGCCAGGGAGCTGGTTGGTTACGAGTTTGGAGTTCCAGAAGCGGAAAGAGTGAAGCTCTCAGAAGGCGAGTTTTATGATTGGGAACTCGAAAGTTGTTTAGTTGAAAATCAGAACGGTGGACCAATTGGCGAGGTTCGCGCAGTAGTGAGAACCGGTGGTGTCGAGATTCTCGCGGTGAAAGTTGCGGGACGAGACGACATCCTAATTCCGATGGTCGGATCGATTGTCGTAAAGGTTGACATTCAGCGGAAGCGGATACTGGTCGACCCGCCCGAAGGCTTGTTGGATTTGTAATCTTTGAAATTCGAACTGTGCTGCGCTGCGACATCATTACTATCTTCCCGGATTTTTTTCGCGAGGCGTTTGATTACGGGATTATTCGCAGGGCACGAGCGGCAAATCTGGTCGAAACCAACGCGCACGACCTGCGACGGTGGACCAGTGATCGGCATCACGTAGTTGACGATCGACCGTTCGGTGGTGGCGAAGGAATGGTGTTGAAGCCGGAACCGATCTTCGCAGCAGTTCAGGAGTTGAGTGGTTCTGAAAGTCGCGAAGAGTACACGCCGCAAACGCGAGTAGTTCTTCTTTCGCCTCAGGGCCGAATATTTACGCAGCAAGTAGCGCAAGATCTTTCACAGAACGCGTCGCACTTAATTTTGATTTGCGGACGTTACGAGGGCGTGGATGAGCGCGTCGCTGAAAAGCTTGCGACTGACGAGCTTTCAATTGGCGACTACGTTCTGTCGGGGGGAGAACCAGCCGCCGTGGTAGTGATTGATGCAATTGTCCGGCTTTTGCCGGGAGCTCTCGGAAACGAAACGTCAGCCGCGAATGATTCGTTCTCGATCGATGGCTTGGATCATCCGCACTACACGCGACCGACTGAGTTTTCAGGGTTGAACGTGCCGGATGTTTTGTTGACCGGCAACCATGCGGAGATTGCGCGCTGGCGACGCGAAGCTGCCTTGCGTAAGACGCAACGGAATCGACCCGATCTTTTGAAATGAATTGATATTGTTTGGCGGATCGCCGCCAGTTTCAGATTCTTTACGGAGTGAATGATATGAACCGACTAGACAGCATTGAAAACCAACAGCTGCGCAAGAGCGTCCCAGACTTTCAGTCGGGCGACACGGTGCGTGTACACGTGCGCATCAAAGAATCTGAGACGAAGGAACGTCTGCAGGCATTTGAGGGAGTGGTCATCGCGCGCAAGCATGGTGGCGCCCGCGAGACGATTACAGTTCGCAAGACCAGTTTCGGTGTCGGCGTCGAGCGTATCTTCCCATTGCACGCCACGATTGTTGACCACATCGACGTGGTGAAACGGGGCCGAGTCCGCCGCGCGAAGTTGTATTACCTGCGTGAACTACGTGGTAAAGCAGCGCGTATTCGTGAGCGCGATACCCGCGGACAGGGCGATTCGAAGGCGTCAGCAGCCAAGAAATAGTCGAGCCCGATCAGTACTGGCGAAACGCAAACTGTTATCTTGCGCGTTGCCTTGGGCGTCCATTCATCATCGCAAACTAACAGTTTGCGTTTCAGTTTAGGGAGCCGCTGGCCGCTTGCGAATAGCAATTGATGCCCACTCAGTTGGAACCAGGCTAGGAGGCAATGAGAGCTACGCAACCAACCTCATCGAAGCGCTTGGCGCATTAGACCAGTCGAACCACTACACAATTTATGTAACGAAGCGTGAGGCGGTTGACCGTTTCAGCAACCGCTGGCCGAATTTCGCCGTTCGTTCGACTCTTCCACACACCCCGTTAATTCGCATCCCCCTGACGCTGAGTGCGGAGCTAAGACGAAATCCGGTTGACGTTTTACACGTTCAGTTTACCGCACCCCCATTCTCGCCCTGTCCGGTTGTTGTCAGCATTCACGACTTATCGTTTGAGCATCTGCCCCAGACTTTTAAGTGGCGCAGTCGTAAGCAACTTCGAATAACGGTTCGTCGCTCTGCTCGCGAGGCGGCTCATGTGATTGCCCTGTCGGAGTTTGTTCGGAAAGACCTGATTGAGACCTACGATCTGAGTCCGTCGAAGGTCAGCGCGATTCCACTGGCGGCTCCGGCACATTTCGGACCGGTGCAAAGCGCCGAAGAACTGCAACGTGTTAGACAAACTTACGGCATAACGGGAGAGTACATCTTGACCGTTGGCGCCATACAACCTCGCAAGAACCTGGGTCGGCTGGTGGCTGCCTATGCCAGCTTGCGCAAAGGTCGAGTGGATCTTCCTAAACTTGTCCTCGCAGGAAAATGTGCGTGGCTGTATGATGAAACCCTTCGTACAATCAAGGAACTCGACCTCGGCGACTCTGTTATTTTAACCGGATATGTGCCGGAGAGGGATTTACCGTCCCTGTACTCGGGAGCTACTTGTTTCGTATACCCTTCTTACTTTGAAGGGTTTGGGCTGCCCCCGCTGGAGGCCATGAAATGCGGTGCCCCGGTGGTCGTTGGAAACCAAACAAGCTTGCCAGAAGTTGTCGGTGATGCTGCAATATTAGTTGATCCTTTTGACACCGATGCTCTGGCAGCGGCGTTAAATAAAGTCATAAGTGATTCAGACTTACGCGCGAAGCTGAGCGTCCAGGGCTTGGCTCGGGCCCGCCTTTTCGACTGGCAGGAAACGGCAAGGCAAACTTTGGCGGTCTATGAAAAGGTTGCGACTTTCGATCAGCCCTTGTAATAGGATAGGATTGTTGCGTTAGCTTCCAACCAACCGTTTATGCGCATCGCGATTCTTGGTACACGGGGAATACCCGCCAGCTACGGCGGCTTCGAAACTTTCGCTGAGCATTTGTCCACCAGGCTCGTCGCCCGCGGACATGAAGTGACGGTGTATTGTCGGGCGCACTACGTTTCGCCGCGTCAATTGGAGTTTCACGGCGTCAAGCTCAAAGTCCTTCCCACCATTCGACACAAATATTTCGATACTGTCGTCCACTCGTTCCTTTCGGCAGTCCATGCGGTTCCGTCGCGCTTTGATGCCGCCCTGATCTGCAATGCCGCTAATGCACCCTTTGCCCCAATTCTTCGGGCAAGCGGGACACCCGTCGCGATCAACGTAGATGGCTTGGAACACAAGCGAAAAAAATGGGGCTGGTTAGGCCGGCGCTATTACCTTGCGGCCGAGCGACTGGCGACGATATTGCCCAACGTGATGGTGACGGATGCCCAGGTAATACAAGACTATTATCTCGCCCGCTACAACACCCAATCTGAAATGATTGCCTACGGCTCGGAAGTTGAGCGGCGTCCTGATCGAGCTGCGGTGCGGCGGTGGCGCGCTGAGCCCAACCGCTATGTGCTTTATGTTTCTCGGCTGGAACCAGAAAACAATGCACGCCTGGTTATCGAAGCGTTTAAGAAAGTGCGAACTGCGTACCGCCTGTTAATTGTCGGTGACGCGCCTTACGCTCACGACTACATTACTGACCTGAAAGAACGCGCCAGGGGAGACCGGCGAATTGTTTTCACTGGTTTTGTATTTGGACAGGACTACCGTGCTTTACAGCAAAATGCTTATTGCTATGTGCACGCTACTGAAGTGGGCGGAACTCATCCGGCGCTCCTCGAAGCCATGGGCTATGGAAACTGCGTGCTGACACTAGCCACGCCCGAGAACATCGAAGCGGTGGGCGACGCCGGAATACCCTACGCGGACGAATTTGATCTCGCGGAAAAGCTGCAACGCGTTTTGCGTGACGGCTCACTTGTGCAGAGCTATAGACACAGAGCCCAGGCCCGTGTTCAGCAGCATTACGATTGGGATCGCGTAGTGGACCAGTATGAGAACCTCTTTGCTAGAATGACTGGCAAGACCGACCAAATCATCAGCTCAAGTCTGCCGTCGTTAGTCTCCCAGCACGACAAAGTTTTTTCACGAAAATAGAAAACGTTAGTTCTAAAAAAGAGGGTGCCCCGCCAATCAATCAAGATTGGCGGGGCAAACTTTCCGGCAGGTTCGGGTCACTTCCAGGGCGGTGGCAAAGAACTGAGAATCGACACTTAAGACCGATCCCGTGAACCAGGCGGTGCGATTTGCGGGTGAGATAAAGCCTCGCGGACTTACTCGAAATTGAGCCGCGTCCCTTTCGAAAAGGCACCATATCAACGAAGCAGCAAACAATAGTGTGAAATTATACGGAAAGTTCGTGACGAGTCAAGCACAATTTGCGCAGAATTTTGCAACAATCAGACGTCTCCCAGATTGCGGCTGGTTCCAGCTTAACTGCCTACACGCCGCTACGAGCGTTAACCAAGCGCTGAGCCTGGCGCCGTGCGGCTTCAGATACGTTCCGGTTCTGTGAAAGGTGCATCAGATCTTTTGTGCGAATTCTCGGCAAGATGCCAATTACGGTGGGGATGGGAGTGCGTGGATTGCGAACCAGGGCATGAATGATTGAGTAGGAGCGGGCCCAGTTTCGATTCATCGAGATCAGGCGAAGAACTTCATCGACGATAGTTCTCATGGCCGCAATGTTCTCTACCTCCTGGTCGGTAATTCGCGGGTTACCGATCACGGCTGTGGCCACCATGCGGTTAGTATCGCGAATCAAAATACCTCGGGCTTCACGGTCACCCTTCCTGGCCATCTTAATGCGGTCTTTGACGTTCATGAACATGATGCGACGGATCATGGAGACGCGATCAGGAGAAACTTCTCCGAGTTCGAGCCGTTCGAATTCGATGGTCCGTTTAAAATTAGCTTCGCGCTCTTCCTCAGTTTCGGGTTTTAAGTCTTCAATCCGTTCAGTTGGCAGCCAGGAGTTGTCGAGTTCTGCATCGGAGACTTCAATGTGTTCGGCCAGCAGCCACGCGTCCTCAATATTCAGCCCCGCGCTCAGGTCCGCGGACTCAAAAAACTCAGCTGCGGCGTTGTTACCCTGGTTGCGCAGTTCCTGCGCAATTTGCTGAGCGCCTCTTTCTTTCTCGAAAAACTCTTGCTTGGTTTCACGGGCGCGACGTTCCGCGTCGGCTGAACGCCCGGGATTAGCCAAAATAGCTTCGATAATGTTGGGAGAACGTACGAGGCGTTGCTGATTCGTGGCGATCAAGCTCAACAGCGCACCGTCGGTTGCTGACGAAGCCAGGGACGCGATCGCATCGTCTGAAGTTTGACTGTTGAGAATGACGGCTTCGTGGATTGCGCGTGCGCCCCGCGTTAGCGTTGCCAGGTAGGATAGAACGGTTGCCGATGTCTCGTTGTCTTTCGCAGCGGCGAGCAAGTCGTCAGCTTCCTGCGATTCAAGAGTTTCTTTTGCAGCTTCGGACAGTTCAGCGTCGGTGGAATCGCGTAAGGCAACCAGCACCTCGAGTAGTTCAGATTGGGGCAGCGGCAAAAGGCCACTCGCAGCCGCCAACATAGCCTGCCGGGGGGCTGTGCCGCCGATGATGGCTTGGGTTGCAGGATTTTTAGAAGTTGTCATTCAGCGAAGCCTGCCGAAGGTGACGAAACTACCCAGCCCCGTGACACTTCTTATATTTCTTCCCAGAACCGCAGGGGCAGGGTTCGTTGCGACCGACCTTTGGCTGATCGCGAACGACCGTCTTAACCTTCCCAGCTTCTTCTCCAGCGGCAGCCGCACCCTGGTTAGGTCCCGTAAAAGTCATTGAAGTAGTACGGCGGGGCATACGACGCTGTTGCAGCGCCTCGGGCGGCTCCTCGGCAACCACCTGGAGATTAAATAGTGAACGAATCGTACTGGTGTCGATCCGGTCTAACATTTCCTGAAACAGATCAAAACTTTGTTTCTTATACTCAACCAGAGGATCTTTTTGTCCGTAACCGACCAGGCCAATACCCTGCTTCAAATGGTCCAGCGACAGCAGGTGGTCTTTCCACTGCGCATCAATGATGTTGAGCATGATGATGCGTTCGTAGGTGCGCATCGCTTCCGGGCCAACGTGTTTTTCCTTGTCGGCATATTTGACCTTCAGCTTTTCCCAGATGGCATCCGTAACCTCTGGCGAAGTCATGTTTGGAATATCAATGCCTTCAGCATCCGCATCTAGATCGTAGATCGTCTTAATCTGGATTTTGTAGTTTTCGAGATCCCAATCGTCTGGTGAAACATCCGGGTTCAAGTACTGTTTGGTCAGATCCGAAAGTAAGTCATAGGCAACACCGCCACCGCCGGCATCCAGCGGATCACCGAGCAGGTAATCTCGCTGGTCCGGAACCTCCATCAACTGACGACGCAAGCCATAAATCGTCTCGCGCTGTTTATTCATCACGTCGTCATACTCAAGCAGGTGTTTGCGCGATTCAAAGTTGCGTCCTTCAACTGACTTCTGTGCCGACTCAATTCGCTTGGAGACCATCTTCGATTCGATGGCAACCCCTTCTTCCATGCCGAGTCGCTGCATAAGAGCTTTGACCTTATCGCCTGCAAAAATGCGCATTAGGTCGTCTTCAAGCGACAGGAAAAAGCGCGAAGAGCCTGGGTCTCCCTGACGTCCGGCGCGGCCTCGCAGCTGATTATCGATACGTCTCGATTCATGGCGTTCGGTGCCGAGAATGTGCAGCCCGCCGAGACCAACGACTTCGTTATGTTCATCCTCGACAATCTGCTTAGCGCGACCGAACACACCGGTCCACTGTTCGTCATTGGCTTCGTCGGGATCGACTTCATCCTGCTTCAGGAATTCGCGCGCCATGAAGTCGGGATTGCCACCCAGCAAAATGTCGGTGCCGCGGCCAGCCATGTTTGTAGCGATCGTTACTGCGCCTTTGCGTCCGGCCTGGGCGACGATCTCCGCTTCGCGCTCGTGGTATTTGGCGTTGAGAACATTGTGGGGCACGCCCTCGCGTTGCAACCGACGTGCAATCAGCTCCGAATTTTCAACCGAAACCGTGCCGACCAGCGTCGGCTGCCCGCGGTCATAGCAGTCCTTGATCTCTTCAATAACCGCGTCCCACTTTTCCGGCAGCGTGCGATAAATGACGTCGGAATGGTCTTTACGGACCATCGGCATGTGCGTGGGAATGACGATGACGTCAAGCTTGTAGGTCGACTGAAATTCCGCCGCCTCTGTTTCCGCGGTACCGGTCATGCCGGAAAGTTTTTCGTAAAGGCGGAAATAGTTTTGCAGCGTGATGGTGGCCAGCGTTTGATTTTCTTTCTCAATCTTCACGCCTTCTTTTGCTTCAACTGCCTGGTGCAAACCGTCTGACCAGCGCCGGCCTTTCATCAAACGACCGGTGAAGTCGTCGACGATGATCACCTCGCCTTCCTGCACCACGTACTGGTGATCGAGCCGGTAGAGCGTGTGCGCCTTTAGCGCCTGCTCGACGCAGTGAAGTAATTCCATGTTTGAAGGGTCGTAAAGGTTGCCGACGCCCAGGAGTTTTTCCGAACGATCGACTCCGTCTTCAGTTAACACAGCAGTGTGCTGTTTTTCATCGACGACGTAATCGCCGGTTTTCTTCCCGTCGATCTCCTCACCTTTTTTCAGTTGAGGAATGATCGCATCGGCTTTGTAGTACTTGTCGGTCGCTTCGTCGGATGGTCCGGAGATAATTAGCGGCGTGCGCGCTTCGTCGATCAGGATCGAGTCGACCTCGTCAACGATAGCGTGGTAATGACTCCGCTGAACGCAGGTCGCGAGATCAAACTTCATGTTGTCGCGCAGGTAGTCAAAACCAAATTCGTTGTTGGTTCCATAGGTAATGTCCGCGGCGTAAGCGGCCTGACGTTCGAAGTCGTCCATGTCGTTTTGAATACAACCAACTTCGAGACCAAGGAAGCGATGAATCTGGCCCATCCACTCTGCGTCGCGTGAAGCAAGGTAATCGTTTACGGTGATTACGTGGACTCCGCGTCCGGTTAGCGCGTTGAGGTAAGAAGGAAGGGTGGCCACCAACGTCTTTCCTTCGCCAGTTCGCATTTCAGCGATTTTTCCCTCGTGCAGCACCAGCCCACCGATTAGCTGCACGTCGAAATGGCGCATGCCGGTTGACCGCACGCTGGCTTCACGCACAATCGCGAACGCTTCCGGAAGAATCTCGTCAAGCGTCTCCTTTTCGCGTCGCTTGCGCTCGTCCTTGTCGTTGATATCCGCGACCGCGCGCTGCACCTGTTCTTTAAACTCGGCAGTGCGTGCCCGAAGCTGATCGTCCGAAAGCTTTTTTACTGACGGCTCAAGCGCATTGATTTCTTCAATTCTTGACTGAATAGACTTGAGGTAGCGTTGGTTGCTGCTGCCAAATACTTTAGTTAGAAATTTGTCGACGCCCATAATTTTTTCTTAAACAAACAGCGTGCTGACGCACGCCCTTTCATTCTTAATGTCAGTAATTTTAGTTTAGGGTCAGGTAGGTATCAAGCGAGGCCTGATTAGTGTGCTCAACTGGGTTTACTGGCTGCAAGTTGTTTCTTTATGAGATCAACGACAGCCTGGCGCGGCATAGTAAAGTTGAACACAATCTTTTTGCCGTTCTGCTCGGCGCTGGTATTTCGCAGCAGCGCCTCTTCATCCTTCCCGGCGCGCGACTGGGCGCCAATCAGGAGCGCCACGTTGAACCCTTTCGCGAGTACCTTAGCACTCTCGATAGAAGACGCTTCCGACTCAACCGTCGCCAGGACCTCGCTTTCGCCCTGCTTAATTGTGAAAACAACTTTCGAACCGGGATTGTCTTTATCAACCGGCTTCAGATAAACGAGAAACCCACTATCGTTGAGCGCAGCGACCATGCGGCCAAACAAGTCAACCAGGTTCGGATCGCCAGCCTTCTTGGTGAACTTTGGATCTTTCAGCTTGCCATCTTGATCGAGTTCAGCCTCGATAACAATCTCAAAAGGCTGATTCAGATCCAGTCGGCCCTGGTCCTTGAGTTGTTTAGCGTACGTCGCGAAATCCTTCATCGCCTGCTTGTTGATTGTTGCTTCTTCAGGCAACGTGAGATCGTTCGCGGCAGCAACTTTTTCTAACTCAGTCTGGGCCTGTTCAGCCGACATCGTCGGCGTTGGCGCCGGCGTTGGGCTCACTTTTGACTGGGCCACAGCCGGCGAGGTTGACGAACTGGAGCCTGTAGACGAAGCAGGACTCGCCAATGGCGACGCACCGGGCGAAGCAATAGGCGACGGCGTTGGACTAGGAAAGAGTGAAGTGTTTTGCTTTTGGTTCAGCACCTGAGCCAGAAATGGCAAAGGTGTCGGCGCCGGCGTTGCACCCTCTACCGCGAAGTAACCATCGGGATAACGAAACTTTTCACTCGTTAATTCGACAAGCTGAACTTCGTCAGTAATTTCAGTTCTGTTGTAGGGCGCGTCGATAAATCTCGTGCCTTCGATCAAGCTGGCGAGTTTAAATGCATCCCGAACCCCCGGGATATACAACGCACAAATACAAAGAACGACATGCAGAACCAGCGAGCCAGCCAACAACTTTGAGACAAATGGCCAGCGCGGGTCGCGATTAACTTCGAATTTTGCGAAAAGTTCTGACATTCCTTAAGAAAACGCCTTCCGGCGAACCAATGTTCCCTCGCTTAGACGCGGTGCCTGGTGTCGGCGTTGCGAAAGCATTTTGACGTCCTGTCTAAGTTAGCACTTCGTGAGCAATAGGCTCAAAGATAGAATGAATCATGCGTCGTTCTCGTGACAGAGTTATCAACAAGAAGCGTCGATCCGGTAACAAAACTGGTTCGCACTCAAAAGGTGCTTCCAAAAGCCTGCTCCCAACATCGGCGCCGAACAAAGATTTGATTAGTGTCAGCCTGCAATCTCCGGAAGTGAAAACGCTCCTTGAGGGCATAGGGACGCCCCGTCCGCGACCTTTCGCTCCAGATCCATTTCAGCTCGAGGCCTTGGCTGATCTCGAAGTCGAAGACGTGTTAGTGACTGCACCGACCGGGAGCGGGAAGACCTGGATTGCGCGTGAAGCGATTAGGCGACTGCTGAACGGCGGACGGCGCGCCTGGTACACGACGCCATTGAAAGCGTTGACGAATTCCAAGTATCAGGAGTTTTGCGAGGAGTTTGGTGAAAGCCAGGTCGGGATTCTGACCGGAGATCGCAAGGACAACACTGATGCGCCTTTGATAGTTGGCACGACGGAGATTTATCGCAATCAACTTTTCGACGCACTGCGCGGCGGCAGCGATGTGGATGCAGAGTTGGTGGTGCTTGACGAAGCGCACTATCTCGCTGATGAAGACCGCGGGCATGTTTGGGAAGAAGCGATCATCCTGACGCCACCACGCATCCGATTACTCTTGCTATCAGCCACTATCGGAAACGCGGAAGAGTTTGCAGCGTGGATTGCTGAAGTGCGCGGCGTTCGTTGTGGGGTGGTGACGCGTCCCGGCGCGCGACCTGTGCCGCTGCGCGCCGCAATGCTGTTGCCGGATAAACGACTGCTTCCACTCGTGAATGATGCAGGACAACTAAACCCAGCGATTGCGCGGCTGCTCGATGAAACCGCCAAGTCGCAGAGTTCGCCAAGGTCACCGAGGTCGTCAAGGCGAAGGTGGTAAAGGATGAGGACGACTAAATGGCCGCGGATTAACGCGGATCGCGCAGATCGGAGAATTGAGAGACCGGACCTTTTGCTTTTTCAGATTCGTGTCATCCGCGTTAATCCGCGGCTAATTAAATTTGCCTCGGCGTTCTTGGCACCTTGGCGGTTAATCAAGTTATGAAACTCAGAATGCCAGAGATGCCGCCTGCCGCTTTGCTGGGCGCACTCGGCTCTTACAACCTGCTGCCTGCGATTGTTTTCATGCCGACGCGCCGCCGGTGTGATCAAGCAGCCTCCGAAACAGCACTCATGCGACGCGACGCCAACGACCAACGTCGTGAGGCGCGGCGCGATTTCATGCGTGGCTGGGTTGAAGAACATCCCGAAATTCGCGGACATCGTCATTGGGACACAATTATCAGAGGCGGCGTCGCGGCCCACCACGCCGGGCATATCCCGGCCTGGAAACTCGTGATTGAACGGCTGATGAGTGCGGGTTTGCTCGACGCAATTTTTGCGACTGCCACCGTCGCTGCCGGAGTCGATTTTCCCGCGCGCACAGTTGTTCTGACGGTCGCTGATGCCCGCACCGGGAATGGCTGGCGTCAACTGACTGCTTCCGAGTTACAACAGATGACTGGTCGTGCCGGTCGTCGCGGGCGCGATAACGTGGGCTTTGTCATCGCTGCGCCGGGATTGCATCAGGACCCGCAACGAATTGCTGAGCTCCTCCGCGCGAAGCCCGATCCGCTTGTCAGTCAATTCCGAGCCACTTACACAACCTTGCTCAATCTGCTGGATGCGTTCGGAAACTTTGCGCAGGTGCGCGAGATCGCTGAGCGAAGTTTTGCGCACCGGGAGGCGGCGATCCAGATCGCACAGCTTCAACGAGCAAGCGCCGAGCGCAAGCAGCGAATTAAAACGAAGTTGAAAGACGCCGGTTGTGATTTGTCTGTGTCTGTCGCAATCGGGTTCGAGCGACTAGTCAGCGCGCGCTCACGTTTGCACGAGTCGACGCCAAACACGCGCGCCGAAGCGCGACGACAGTGGCTGGAAGATGTAGTTCAACCAGGACGAGTTGTGGGCATTGGCCGCACCGGGCGGCGGCTGGTTTTGATTACCGAACAACGCGACGGCAATGTGCGCGGCATTCGTGAGGATGGCAGCAACGCCAGTTTCGCGGTCGAACGCATCGGGCGTGTCTACACGCGTTCCTATCGTCAACACGAACCTTTCATCAGTGAGGCTTTTACAGACGTGCGCGAGCGCGGCAGGGAGTTGGTAATTCCCGAACCTCGTCTGCGCGAAGCGCAAGCCGGCGAGAGCGAGGCAGTGAAATTTCTTGACGACCAAATCGAAACTATTCTTCCTGATACGCTCAGCCAGGACGAAAAACAAAACTGCACGCAGGCGCTCTGGTCGGTTTTGGTGGACGCGGAACAACTCGAACACGCCGATCGTCAAGTCGAGATCTTACGCGAAGAAGTGTGGCGACCTTTCCTGTTGCGGGCGCGCGTGCTGGAAGTTTTTGGCTACCTGAATTTCGGCGCGGAGAAAGTAACCGAACGCGGGCAGTGGTTGGCCGATCTGCACATTGAACGTCCTTTGCTTGTCGGTGAAGCGCTGGAGAGCGGGCTTTTCAACTCGCTGGAGTTTCACTGGTTGGCAGGTATCGTGGCGGCGCTAACGGCTGACGAAGATCGCAATTACGGACAGCTTGAACTGGAGGACGGTCTGGTTGATGTGTTGTCGCGTTTTGAAGACCTCGGGTTCAAGGTTGCAACGGAAGAGTGGAAGCTCGGAATCGAGCCGGCGCCGGAGTTGAATTTTTCGGCAGGTGCAGCTGCGGTCAGTTGGGCCACCGGAGCTGAGTGGACTGACCTGGTGCGCGAAACCGGAGCTGAGGAGGGCGATCTGTTTCGGCTGCTTTCGCGAACTGGCGAAGCGCTAATGCAGCTTGCCGGCTTGCGAAAGTCACATCCGGACGCGGCACGCATTGCGGCGATAGCAGCGGATGCGATTTTGCGAGAACCGGTAAGGTAGAGTGTGACCAAAGTGTTGCTACAGTCATCTGCTCTTAACCCCGGAGTCAGTCCGGTCGAGATTTATTGTCGTGACGAGGGGAAAGGCCCCGCGCTTTTTCTGCTTCATGGCGGTTGGGGCTACAGTTTCAATCCCTTCAATCGCCAACTGGAAAAACTTCGCGATCAATTTCGAGTGATTTGTCCCGATCGTTCAGGTTATGGCGGTTCATCTTCTTTGGCTCACGCTTTCACCACTGACTTTCATTACCGTGCTGCCGAAGAAACGATCGGCGTGATGGATGCGCTCGGTATCGAGCGCGCTAGTTTCTGGGGACACAGCGATGGCGCCGTCATCGCCGCGATCCTGGGATTCACCAGACCGGACCGCGTAGACAGCCTTGTGCTTGAGGCGTTCCATTATTTTCGCCTGAAACCGAGCTCGCGAGAGTTTTTTGAAACTCTCATGACGGAACCGGAACTCCTGGGAGTCGAATTGTGCGGCAGGTTTGCGCTTGAGTTTAGCGCCGCGAATTGGCGGAGGATGATTACGGATCATGCCGCGGTGTGGCGCGAGATTGCGCTGAGAAGTGCGAAGCCGGATGACGATCTCTATAGTGGCCAGTTGAAGAAAATCAGGGCTCCCGTTTTACTCTTACATGGGCGGCTTGATCCGCGAACCGAACCAGGCGAGTTAGAGGCTGTCGCGAAAGAATTACCGCACGCCGAACTGCAATTGATCGAGGGCGCGGCCCACTGCCCGCACAGCGAAGCCAACTTTGCTGATGTTGCCACAGAACTGGCGCGGCAGTTTTTGACGAAGAATGTGAGATTGATACCGTCCGCGGTAGCGGATAGGTAACATGACAAGTTTTTGGAGGAAGAATAGATGCCCTTAGTGTCTGCTAACGAACTAAAACGCAAATTGCTGATCACGGTCGAGGGTCAGCCCTACGTGGTAGTTGACGTTTTCTTTGCCTCGCCGACTGCGCGCGGGGCGGCAACGATGGTGCGCACCCGCCTGCGACAGTTGCTGACGGGTGCAGTGATGGAAAAGAGTTTTCGTTCGAGTGAAAAGTTTGAGGAGCCGGACATCGAGTTGGCCCCGGCGTCTTTTCTCTACAGCGACGGGCACGGCTTTCATTTCATGGACGAGAAGAGTTACGAGCAGTTCACGTTTGACGAAGCGGCCATTGATTCCGATCGTGGTTATCTCAAGGAAGGTATTTCGCTGCAAGTCTTGAAATACAACGGTGCGCCCGTTTCGTTGCAACTGCCGCAGTACGTCGAACTGCGAGTCACTGAAACAGAACTTGGCTTGCGCGGCGACACTGCTGCCGGTGGCGCTACCAAAATGGCAACGTTGGAAACAGGAATTTCGGTGCGCGTCCCGCTATTCATCAAGGAAGGCGAGTCAGTGCGAGTTAACACACAAACTGGCGAAGTCGCGGGCCGCGCCTAAGAAGATTAAGCCGGTCCGCAAAATCATTTGGATCTCCAGGCGACAAGCAGACCCGCAAGCGATGCCAGAATCGACATGAAACCGAGGTACAGAAACGTAAGCACTAATGAAGCAAGTTTGATTTGGTTTTCGCCCCACGCCTTCGCAATTTCAACGGGATCGATTGAAAGGTTTTTGAGACACTGCTGGTTGGATATTTCCGCCGGACATCCCTCAACCACGCGCCGGCTAAACCCTACAATAAACCAACGCGGTTCTCCCTGGACGGTCAAAGTAACAACAACAATTGTGTGGACAATAGTGAAGGTGATTAAGATGCCCAGGGCTACAGCCAGGGTCGTTCTGAGCAACCTCCGCAATCTTAAGGGCGGCAGCTTCCTAAGCGCGTGCCACTGAACGCCGACTGCTAAACTTCCCAATAATGCAGCGAATAGTAACAGGACGAATTTATAGCCTGCATCGGGTAGCAGCGATAGTACAGGCTTGAAAAGAGGGATTGCGAATGAGACCAAACCGAGTGCGCATCCAAATCCAAAACCCACAGAGTAACGAAAGATTTCTTGCGCGCGCCGATGGGGAGAAACGACTTCCTCTGCCGGTCGTTCCCAGCTAACGTCGAATTCTTCCAGGCTCTTTTCGATTTGAGCAATCAACTTCGCCACGCCTTCTTGCCACCAGGACTCAACTAACGGAAAGGCGTTGATGTCGGCAAGCTCCCTAAGATCATCCACCAAATCCTGCTGCCGTGGCATGCTCGCGCCTTCCACCAAAATCGGCAAAATCAGGAGCTGTTGTTTGGTCTGGTGACGCCGCTTTAATGCGCGCGTGATTTCCAGTTG
Organism: Pyrinomonadaceae bacterium; assembly: GCA_035472495.1. GTDB lineage: Bacteria > Acidobacteriota > Blastocatellia > Pyrinomonadales > Pyrinomonadaceae > PSRF01. The sequence continues at coordinate 359,886 of DATIPD010000023.1, forward strand.
CACATAATCAGGCTCGCCTGCCGCCTTCTTCTTCTGCGCCAGCGTCAGCCAATTAGTTCCGATTACGGGCAGGAAAATCTTGCAGTGGTTAACGCCCTCATTGAATCGATCGATGAAGTTCTCACCAGCTTCGATGTTACGAACGTCGCGGAATACAAGCTCGGGTCCGAAGTGTTTCGCCAGTTGGTCATACAAAGGATTGGCAAAACCTGAAGCATCGCCTCGCCGGTAGCTGATGAAGATTTCAGGGAAGTGTTCTGCCATTAAGTTGTTCGCAGTGCAGAGACCGACGGCGGTTGGTGGCTACTTGAAAGTGCAGAGTCTGGGTGTGCCAGAATTAACCAACGTACATTCGATTGCGGAATTTCCGAATCCGAGGTCCACATTGAAGTGCTGGACGGTAACGAAGCCGTCTCTGGTTACGGTAAAGCTGTACGTTCCAGGGAAAAAATCGGCAATGAAGGAATTGGTGCTGGTGGCATAACGCTTTCCGCCCGGAGCCTGGAGGACAATGTTTGCGCCCTGCGCAGGTTTGGTTTGAACTTCAAGCCGAATCGGCCCACTCCCGCGGCGTGTGCCCAGGATTACATTGCTCGCCTTACTGATGAGCGAATTGACGGCCGGCACCAGCGAAATGCCGAACGCTTGGACAGCGGAGTGGTTGCTCGAATGCCTCCTGAGGGACGATGACGAGTTTGGTCCGCGACCGGGCTCGAGCGCTGCGTGCGGCGGTGCGCCGACCCTAATCGTCTCAAGTGTATTCGGGTCGGGGAAGTACTTGGCTGCGTAAGCTCTCAGGCCAGCCAGTTCTTCACCGGCCAGGGTTTCAAGTAACGCTTCTTTGGTTTCGTTGATGATGCGCTTGACCTGATTGGAATCAAAGCCTTGCACTTTTTGACCTGCAGCCTGCCCATCAAGCGCGGTGCCATTCACGATACTCAGCTCTCTGGTTTTGGAATCGAGCGTCGAGGCAACACAGGCAAGGTCGTAATCGAGTCGGGCCTTAATCTTTTTAGAGTTCTCTGAAATCGTTGGCGCCGAGGCGATTTGTTTTCTGGTGGCACCGAAGAATTGATTGAGCATCTGGGCCAGGCGATAACCAGCTAAGGCAATTCTTTTTTCGCCCTCTGCCATTGCTCGGTCTTCATATTCCTTTGCCGGATCTTTTCCACGAATAACGTCGGAATAGACTACGGACTTGGCAAGGTCGAATGACTCCGCGGCCCAGTCTTCAGGTTTCGTCCGAGTAAGAGTTTCTGCAAGTTTTGCTTGCGGGCATTCTTTAGTCACAATATCAGCGAGGCGTTTGATGTAGTGATCGTTCTGCTCATTATCAGTAGGCGCGAAATGGCTCGAAAGAATCAGATCCCAGTAGGCGTGTAAATTCCGTCGCCCAAGCCGAAATTTGTTCCCACCCAAATCGCTCTCAGGTTCCGCCTTGGTTACCCGACTGGCGACGTGCAGGGGCTGATGAATATCTCCTACGAGGTGAATCGTCCAGATTAGCTCCACCGCTCGATTACTTATCGGTTCGCTTTCGTCGAGTAATGTTTTTTGAAAAAACTGAAGGCGCTCCATCACGTTCACCTGCCTCGGTTTGAAAGCAGGAAGATCGGGGACCTCGACGCCTGGTTCTCCGAAGGTGAACTCGGCGAAGTGCCAAAGCGGACACGAATATTTCATTTGCCGATCATGACTTGCCGGGTTCTTGACTAAGTCGGCCCAGACGCTGGCGTTAATAAAAAAGAGCCTGGGATCGCCCTCACTGATGGCGAGTAACTCTTGTATTTGAGAATCCGGCGGCGCTTTCAGCATTAACTCAAGAACTGCTTTTCGCGTTTCGGGAGTCAGATTGTCCCAGGCGATACGCGCTATCACTTTGTGTTCTACACCGCCCCAGGCAAACACGCTTAGAGGTGGCAATAAGAAGATGCTGCCCAGCAGAAATATTCGAAGTAGGATTCTCACAAGCATGGCGTGACGAACAACTGACGGATTCGAGGGTCGTTGTCTGGTTCGATGCCTAGTGGTAATGAGCCAGGGAGAAGCGCGCTCAAAGAGGCCCACCAAATGCACAGAGCGAGCGAATTCTAGATAAATCTTACTATTCTCGCAATAGCAATACTCGAACTTCCGGAGTCGTCTAATCTTTCAACTTGAACGATGAGTTGTACCCTTCCGCAATAAAACACGCCTCATTTAGGTACGTCACATCGACAGTCTTAAGCCGTCAAAATGCAGCAACTATCGCAATGAAAATGTCGTCTTAGTTTGCGGTCGCGATTTCAAGTTCGTCACGTTCTTTGAGAATCGGTTGGCCATGCGCAGCGATAAAAAGCCAGGGACAAAAAACACGACCGACCCGTTCGTGTTCCCAGGTTAAAGAGAAATTTGGTGGTCCTTGGGCCATCGCTCACATGGAGAATCAAACATGCAGTTTCCCCGGAAGTTTCCCCGCGCCGCCCTTAGCGTGCGCCCCCGTTCGAGAGTTCACAGCATTTTTCGTTCAGTTAAGTTTGCGCCCTTCGCCGTCATTTCACTTTTCGTTTTTACAAACGCCACCGGATTTCTTTTTAGTCGCGTGACCGCTCCGGTCGTCAACGCCGCACAACAAACAATTCCCGATGACATTCCTTTGTCAGGCGATTGTGATCTCGACTGGATCATTTTCCGCGCTGGTGAAAAGGAAGGTGTCGACCCGCGTTTCATTCACGCCGTAATCAAACAGGAATCTAAATACGACCCCAAAGCCGTTTCCGGAGCCGGAGCGCAGGGCTTGATGCAGATGATGCCGGCCACGGCCAAGCGGTTTGGTCTCAAAGATCCTTTCAATCCAACCGCGAATGTCGAGGCGGGCACCAAGTATCTGAAGTGGCTTTTGGAAAGATTCGACGGCGACGTGTCGCTCGCGCTCGCGGGCTATAACGCTGGTGAAGGTGCGGTCGACAAATACAAAGGCGTGCCGCCATATGGCGAAACGCAGAACTACGTTAAGAAAATCGTGGCGAACTACGGAAAGACTTACCACCCGGTTTTAAAGCCCGACGATGCCAAGTTGGCGTTTCACCTGGTTGCGTTGCCGACCGATGGGTTGTCAGCAGGACTCTAGGCGTCGGAAAAACTGGCCGCGGATTTACGCGGAGAAACGCGGATCTGATTTACTCAGTCAGATCCGCGTTTTTCTGCGTTCAGCTGCGGCGTAATTCTTTTTCGCCTTTACTCACTTCCTTCTCCGCTCTAACATAAGCGCCACACGCCAGTTGCTTTCAAACCACATTCCGGTTGGAGTCGAATATGAACTCAGGAAGTCGTATCTCTCCGCGAAGTTTGCTCCTGCTGCCGCTTGTCGCGGCATTTGTTTTTTACAGCGCCGTCATCCTGGTTTCTGCCCAAAAGAAAGACGCCGCGCACGTGAACACTCCGCCCGCGCCGGCTGACGACAACGACTACTCGCAGCAGATCAGGCAGTACACCACAGAAAAGTTTTTCATGACCGAGCTGGTGGATCACCTGCCGATGTCTCCGACCGTACCTTCGCCTGACAAAATCCTTGGTTACATTGTTGGCACGCCGAATAAGCTGACTTACTCGAAAGATCTGTATCGCTACTATCGCGAACTGGCGCGCACTAGTAAGCGCGTACGCGTTTTCACTGCGCCTGAGAAATCTGAAGACGGCAAGGAACAACTCCTGGTAGCGGTTGGCGATGAAGCGACGCTCCAGAAACTCGATCGCTACAAAGAAATCACCGCCAAGCTTGCTGATCCGCGCAAGACTTCTGAGGCAGAAGCACAAAGCTTGATCGGCGAAGGAAAAGTTTTCTACTGGGCGTCGGGCTCGATTCACTCGACGGAGACTGGCTCACCGGAGATGTTGATGGAACTGGCATACCGGCTGGCAGTGGAGGAGAGTCCTTTCATTCAGGCCATTCGGAAAAACATCATCGTGCTGATCACGCCGGTGTTGGAAGTGGATGGGCGCGATCGCATGGTCGATCTCTACAACTATCGCAAAGCCAACCCGGGCAAGAACGCACCGCCAAGCCTCGTCTTCTGGGGCAAGTATGTGGCCCACGATAACAATCGCGACGGGTTGGGAATGGCGCTGGCGCTAACGCGCAATCAGATGAAGACGTTTCTCGAATATCATCCGGCGATTCTGCATGATTTGCACGAGTCAGTTCCGTTTCTCTACACGTCGACGGGCACGGGACCATACAACGCCTGGCTTGATCCGATCACGATCGATGAATGGCAGTTGCTCGCGTATCACGAAATTGAGGAGATGACGAAGCGCGGCGTGCCCGGCGTTTGGACGCACGGTTTCTACGATGGTTGGGCGCCAAACTACATGTTCTACGTCGCCAACGGTCACAACGCGATTGGCCGTTTCTATGAAACTTTCGGCAATGGTGGCGCCGATACAATCGATCGCACCGTGCGCGCGGAGTCAACGCGAGATTGGTACCGACCCAATCCACCTTTTGCTCGCGTCAAGTGGTCGCTACGCAACAATATCAACCTGCAACAGTCAGCGATCCTGCTGGCAATGAATTTTGTTTCGAACAACAAGGATCGGTTCCTGCAAAACTTCTACATCAAGAGCCAACGCTCGGTTGCGAAGGCGCGCAACGAAGGCCCGGCCGCTTACGTAATGCCTGCGAACCAGGCGCGCCCGGTTGAGGTCGCTGACACGGTAAATCTGCTGCGGTTAATGGGCGTGGAAGTTAGTCAGGCCGACAAAGAAATCGCGATCAAAGATCAGAAGTTTGCCGCGGGCTCATATGTGGTGCGCATGGATCAGCCGTACTCGCGCATGGCAGACATGCTGCTCGATACCCAGTATTACAACGTGAACGATCCGCGACCGTATGACGACACTGGTTGGACGATTGGACCGATGCGCAACATAAAGACAGTGCGCGTCACAGATCGCGACATACTCCAACAACCGATGACCGTGCTGACTGCTGATGCACACGTGCGCGGAAATGTTAGTGGCGCAGGCACGGCCGGCTACGTCATCAACCACAACACGGACAACACACTCGCGACGCTTCGCTACCGACTGAAAGATGTGAAGATGAGCGCCGCTGAACAGTCGTTCCAGATTGCCGACAAGCAGTTCAACGCCGGCTCGTTCATCATCAAGACGGATGGCAATTCGTCAGATGTCGGAAAACAACTCGACGCTGCTGTTACCGAGCTGGGACTGACGGCGCTCGCCGTCGCTAAGTTGCCGGAAGTCAAAACGCACAATCTGGCCGTGCCGCGCATTGCCATCCTCCATGGCTGGACCAACACGCAAAACGATGGTTGGTATCGCGTTGAGTTTGATCGGTTCCAGGTGCCCTACACTTACATTTCGGATCAGGTAGTGCGAAACACGCCAAATCTGCGCGACAAATTCGATGTGATTATTTTTCCGCCGCTGGGCGGCTCCGCGCAATCGATCGTCAATGGCATCCCCATGCGCGGCGATCCGATTCCCTGGAAAGGATCCGATCTGACGCCGAACATGGCGCTATCGCCGGATCAAGCAGACGACATACGTGGCGGCATGGGTTTGGCCGGAGTCAGCAACCTGCAAAAGTTTGTTCAGGAGGGTGGGTTGTTCATTGCCGTGGCGAACACTGCGCGCCTGCCAATCGACTACGGTCTTACAAGCGGCGTCAGCATTACGGAGCCGCGTAACCTGCAAGCACGAGGTTCCATCTACAACGCGAAGTTCAGCGATCGCAATAGTCCAATCGCTTACGGCTACGACGAAACACTGCCGATTTATTTCAATCAAGCACCACTGTTTCAGGTGGCAACATTAAACTTCGGTGACGGAGCGTCAAGCGGCCGACCGTCCGGACGAGGCTCATTGACGGATGGCGATATCGTGCAGGGAATGCCACAGCCTTCCCCGGCCCCTTCGCCGTCTCCGGCAGCGCGCGGTGAAGAACAACTGACCGAAGAGCAACGCTTACAAATCGGCGCGTTCTATGTGCCGCCTGCGCAAAGGCCGCGCGTGGTTTTGCGTTTTGGTTCCGATGAAAAAACTTTGCTGGTGAGCGGAATGCTGGCGGGTGGGGCAGAACTTACCAACGCTCCCGCAGTCGTTGACGTGCCCGTTGGGCGCGGGCACATCGTGCTGTTTGCAAACAATCCGATGTGGCGACATCAAACGCAGGGAAGTTTCTTTCTGATCTTCAACGCGATCATGAATTTCGATTCTCTTGATACTGAGCGCGCAGTGCCTCCGGCGAGACCGTGACACCTAGTTAAAGGTCCAAAGTCCAAAGTCTTTTTTGGGGTAACGGACATTGGACATTGGACTTTGGACATTGGACATTGGATATTGGACGTTCACTTGATTTCATCGAGCCGCGCTTTCGCTTCAACGATGTGAGCTTTGAGCTTGTCAAGATCGTCGAGTGAGAGAAACGCAGTAACGCGATCGCAGGCACCAGCTGAAACAGAAGCGGCAGTGCCGCTCGCGCGACTTTGTCGAAACACGTTGACTTCGAGGTCGCCGGCCGAGTGGTAGCGTGCTTCAAAGCTCGCGAGCTTTGTGACTGCTTCGCTCACTCGTGAGACTTCATCGATTCCACTTAAAAGTCGCGTAATTTCGTCGTAGTCAACAAACGCGCGATTTTCGCGAGGGTTCTCACCCGTCTCTCTAAGAGCAATCACCAAACCTGTAACGCGTGTCGCTGACTCACTCTCCCTTAGTTCGACAGCGTCGACGCGAATATCTGCACCCCGTCCGTTGATAGTGGCGACTTGAGTGAAGCCTTTTATCAGCACCCGTTCGTAACGCCAATCGAGCTCTTCGAGCTTCGTCCGCGGTTCCAACGGTTCGCAGACCGGGCGGCGAAACTGTGGCCCCGGCCGTTGTGCCATAGCTGTGAAACCGCAGAACAAGATCAAGAAGACAAAAAAACTTCGATGAAGTATCGACATGAACCGCTCCTTATGTGTTTGAATGTGACGACGGATTGCATTTTGGTTTGTTGCCGTTAGCTTTCTTCGCGAGCTTGAGTTTCGTCTATAGTCCATAAGTCACACTCGGATAAGATGCACGCTAGCTCGGCGTACAACAACCTGAACTTAAATTCTAGTTTGGGAGAGTAATGTTGCCCAATCCTGATGGGTTGGGAAAGTTTACACGCTCCGCCACGAACAGAGATTCATTTTTCTTCCCATGAGGTAAAGTTCGAACCTAACCCGCTGATAAGCGCGGGAGTTTCAACAAAGACTGGAGTTGACTAGCATTCAATGGCTGAAGCACATGAAAGCATGATGGGAATTCTCAGGTTGTATGAATTGCGATCTGAGGCGACTATGCGCGAGGCGCGCGACTGGTACACGACACGCTTTTTCCCGGAGAGCACGCAAGACATTCTGAGCGCTCTGGTGGGCGAACACAGTGCGAAATTTCGGATGGTCGCTTCTTACTGGGACATGGCTGCCGCGTTTGTTGTCCTCGGCGCCATTCAGCAGGAGATGTTTGACGCAATCAACACTGAGCACGTCGCCGTCTATGCCAAACTTCAGCCGTTTCTCGAAGAATTGCGAGCGATACCTGGCATACCGCCGTATCTCTACTTCAAACACCTCGAGCCGGTAGTGCTGAACCTTCCTGACGCCCAGGAGCGGCTCGCGGTCATGCGGCGTTACATGAAGAGTCGGCGGCCGGACAAAGAAACCGATTCGTAAAAGGGAGAGGGTGTTAGGCAAAGACTGATGGAACGGGCGCACCCGTGCGGTCGTATTTGACTAGTGCTAAGATACTCTACCGTTGGAAATTGCCGCGGTTTGAAGTTTTCGGAGGTATTGAAGATGCAGGAAACAACAGATTCGCAATCCGAGAATGGCATTTATGAGGATTTGTGTGATGCCGTTCGCTACGTGGGTGATGTTTCGTACGCAATCTTGCCGAAAGACATAGCTCATAACGTAGGCGACCTGAAGAAGTCGTTTTTGTCCACGATTCGCACTTTGATCGATAAAGACATCGAGTGGATCGATGCGCGCGTTGCCGGTGGCGATCGCGTTCGCGAAGAGTGGCAATCGAAGTGCAAGAGCGACGACTCTGAAGGCGCGCCCGAGCCGGTCAGTTAAGCAAATGGAAGTCTTACTAGCCGAAGAATACGGATTCTGCTTTGGCGTGGAACGCGCCGTAGAGATGGTCGAGGACGCGCTTGACGAAGGCGTTCGTCCAATCCGTTCGCTTGGCCCACTAATTCACAACGCGCAGGAGATGGAGCGACTTGGGGCGCTCGGCGTTTCGACGATTGACGAGCCCGCGGAAGCGAGTGCCGACACGATCGCCGTAATTCGTGCTCACGGAGTGACGCCGCAGGTGCAACGCAGCCTTGAGGAACGAGCGGCCAAAGTAATTGACGCTACCTGCCCGTTCGTTACCCGCGTGCAACACCTCGCTGAACGCGCCGCTAAAGACGGGCGCGACGTGGTGGTGGCCGGCAACCCGGACCATCCGGAAATGATTGGCGTCGTCGGCTACGCTCCGGACAATACGTACGTGGTGCGCGACGCGAGTGAAGTGGAAGCACTTCCGCAGTTGCGATCCCCGCTGGTTGTTTCGCAAACCACGATTAAATTGAAGACGTTTTTGGAAGTCGCTGAAGCGGTACGCGCCAAGGCTGATACTGAACCGCAAGTCGTGAACACGATTTGTTCGGCCACACGTGATCGCCAGGATGCGGCGCGCGGGCTAGCTGGCCAAGTCGACGTTTTCTATGTGATTGGTGGCCGCCATTCCTCGAATAGCGTGAAGCTGCTGGCAGTTTGTCAGGAGCAGTGTGAGAAGAGTTACTTGATTGAAACACCTGCCGAAATCAATCCTGCCGATCTGGGAACCGCGAAACGCGTTGGCGTTACTGCCGGCGCCTCAACGCCGAACTGGCTGATCGACCAGGTCGTCGCCAGACTGCACGAACTCGGCGGTTAAGGGTTAGAAGTCGTCGCCGACCAGATCGTTTTGGGAGAGGACATTCAGAATCTGGCGTGCTTCTTCTGAGCCGTAGTCAAGCGCCTTACGTCGCAACGCTTCGCGCGCGATGGAAGAGTCAACCGGATCGTGGAGCAAACTAACCAGGGCGGGAACGGGAAACTGGGCCAGCGTCTCGCTTGCCAGAGCCCGTACCACCACATGAGGTGAACGGGCCAGTTCACAAACTTCACTCGGCGCAAATCCCATCAGCACATCAGCGAGCGAGTCGATGCGTGCATAGTCGCGGCGGTTATCCGCGCGTTGCACCAGTTGAGTAAAAACTTCTGCGGAGCGGGACTTTTCCTGCAGCACGAGGGCACAGGCATCGGCGGTGTGTTGGAGTTCTCTTTCCTGATCTGCACCCAACTGGCTGTCAGGCTCAACGGCGCGCTCGTCGAGCGCCGCCAACAATCTGCTCAATTCGTGATCTGAACGCGCGTCGTAGGGCGCGCTAGCGGTGTTGGCGCCACGCGCAGGGTGTTGTCCGCCAGTCGTTTGCAGGGCACGTTCTACCAGGCCGCGCGTTATGGGTCGCAGTTCCGACCAAACGCTGGCAATCCGGCCCCCAAAGTCTTCAAAGGTCAATGACAAGTGCTAAAACTCCTAAAAATTCTTTCGCCTGTTCAAAACTAAAAACGGCGTAATATACGCGAAACAAAAGTCCAATGTCCAAAGTCCAATGTCCAACGTCCTTTTAGGTAACGAGACTTTGGCCGTTTGGCATTGGACTTTGGACAATCTTACTGGCCGTTGTGGTCTCTTATCTCAGCGATTGCCGGGAAAGGAATTTTGACGATCTCGCCGTCGGCACATTCCATTTTGACGCTGGGGGTCGTGAGGGCCTGGGTGGTTTTCATGCTGCGCACAACTCCCCGCACACGTTGGCCGTCGACTGTCACGATCTCAACGTTGTCCTTGCCATAAAGGGGCTGCAGGGTAGCGAGGGCTTTGGTTACTTCCACTTTCTTTTCCTCCAGGTTCAGCGACAACTCGTGGTCGATGAACAACAGATTGACTAGCGATATTGCACTTCCCGGGTCAAGAAGTCCACGCGCGGTGTGCTTTCCGCTGGGTTGGTAATGAAGAGACCCCAGGTAACAGAGCACTCGCCGTGCCATCCAGGCCCGTCGCCGGATTGAACGCCGCTGAGCAGCTGGAATTGCAGTCTGCTCAAGTTGTGGTTGGAAATTCACTACAATGCAACCGGAACGCTCCGTTTGGCGTATAGAAGTCTGCTATTCTTTGGTTAAGACAACACAGCAAATTTGCTGAAACTTAGGGCTTGAGCGAAACGATCATGACTGAACCGGAAGCCAGTGTGACCAGCTGCAACAACTGCCACTTGCCGATGCCCAGCGGGCTTCGATTTTGTCGCAACTGTGGCTACCGTTTGGGTGAAGGTGCGGCCGAATACACCGAGACAGTCCGTTTTCAGAACGCGCCTCCGGGAATGCTACCCAATAACAATGCACCGATTTCCGGGCCTTACAACTTTGCCGGCGGGCCGGCAGCCGTTCCTTATGCCGGGCAAGGTGGAAAAAAGCGCCGCATCAGCGGTACCGCCTGGATGTTCATTGGCTTGTTGATTTTTTTCGTTTTCGCCGCCGGTCTCAGCGCGGTTATCAAGAATCGTCCGCTAAGGATTCCTGCTGGCGGAGTGGGGTTCATGGCATCGCGGTCTTACGCTGGCGTTGACGATTGGAAAACAGCCGAGAATGATGCCGGGGCAACTTTCGAATGTGTCGAGACACCGGGCGGGCCAGCCGACAAAGCCGGGTTGGTTGGCGGCGACATTATTACTTCTGCCGACGGTCAGCCGGTTCATTCCGACGATGAGATGTCAGCAATCATGCGTCGCACTCCGGTAGGGAAGACAATCGACATCGTTTACCTGCGCGATGGGGAAACCAAGACCACCAAGATGACGCCGATTTCTCGAGAAGAGCTCCAGGCATTGGCCCGCGCGTTTGAGAACCGCCCGGAAGGTCGTGCTTTTTTTGGCTACGAAACAAATGCCACCGAAGTGGTGGCTATTCCTAATACAAAAATCTCGGGCGTGAAGGTTGACGTTACCGGAAGTGGCCCGGCAATTATTGCGGGACTCAAGGACGGCGACGTCATTGTCCAGTTTGGCGATGCTCCGATTCGCACCGAGGACGAGTTCCAAATGCGCGTGAGGCGCGCAGTACCCTTCACAACGATCCCGATTGTGCTTTACCGCGAAGGCCAGCGGATGGAAATTCCGGTCAAGGTTGGTAAGCAGGAGTAAGTCAAGAATTGCGGCGCTGACTTTTCACTCTTTGCTTTTCGCTGCGTTTGCGTAATCTCTTAAACGCGCTTCCATTTCTTTACGTACTTCTTCACGATCTTCTTCTGATTCATCCCGCTCAAAGGTTTCAAATAGAGCAAATGCATTTTCCGACAAGAGCCTCAGTTCCCAGGCTTCGCGTTGCTCATGCGATGGACGCCCGAACCACAGTCCGTCAACTTCTGACTCTTCGACTTTCGCCTCTTCCAGTCTCAAGGTCTTGAGCTGCTCCGCTGCCTCCATTGTTTCGGGGCGCAAGAGCACGCGTCGCAAGGTCCAGCCGTGTTTGTGGTAGGTGGCGACAATTTCCTCGATGAGTTTGCGGTAATCCATTTGGGTAGGAGACAGTATATAGCCTGTGTTGACCGTTGCGTGTGTGGCTAATATCATCGCTTGTCGTCACCCCAGAGTAGTTAAGTTACTTTAGGAGGTGGTGAAAAGTTGGCTGGAATTCCCCGCGGCGCGCAGTTTTTGTTAGCCTTAATCATTACGTTCCTCGCTTCGGTTTTGTCCGTGCAGGCGCGCGCCACTTTTCATTCAGCAGTCGTTTCAATCATAGGAACAAGTTCAATCGGGATGACCAAACTCGAAGACGACAACGGCGAAGCGCCGGCGCAGTTTTACGAAGTCCTGCGCAAAGCGCTGAAGAAACGGAAGACGACGATTGAAGGGATTTGTCCTTCGTCTGATCCGGTTTCGCGCCGCGTGCTTGCGGACTACGGAGCAATTTTTGTCGCGAAGAAGGTAATGACGCCGCCGGTTTGCGTGTTTACGAGCGACGAAGAGGTGGCGCAGTTTCAGGAGGACGCAGGCTACGTAAGCGAGTTCATCAGTTACGACCAGGTCGAGCTGCAACCTGAAGCTATGAAGCAGTTGCTGAAAGCGCGTGAAGCGGCACAGAAGGAGAACCTCGACATCACTCCGCGCGACGGTGCGGAAGCCGGACGACGTAGTTTTGCAGACAGCCTGAATCTCTGGCATACACGTTTTCAACCAGCCCTTACTTACTGGCAATCACAAGGTCGTTTGACCGAAGAGCAGGTGGCGCGCTTGAAGGGCTTGCCTTTGCGGCAACAGATCGCCGAAGTGCTCGAGCTTGAGAAGAGCGGCATTTTCTTCAGCAAGGACCTTTCAAAATCTATTCTCTATTCCATCGCGGCGCCGGGCACCTCGCAACACATCGCCATGCTGGCGTTTGACGTAAACGAGTTTGACAATCCGCGTGTCCGCGAAATTCTCGCGAAGCACGGCTGGTTCCAGACCGTGCTGAGCGACCTGCCACATTTCACTTTTCTGGGATTGAAAGAAAAAGATTTACCGAAGTACGGACTCAAGCAAGTTGAAGTTGATGGCCAGAAGTTTTGGATTCCGAATGTTGACGGCTTGGCTGTGAATTCTCAATGAGCGGAAGCGAATGAAACTGTGCCCGCAATGCAAGCGGTCGTACGTCGACGACTCGCTACGCTTTTGCCTGAATGACGGTTCGGTGCTCGTGCGCGATGAAGACGCCACGCAACACTACGGTGCGAAGCAGAAAGACCGCGAAGACACGGTGTCCAGGCAAGCGCCACTGATGCCTGGACCAGCCGCAAGTCCGGTTCCGGTTACCGCAGCGACGAGCTCATCCAGTCCTATTCTCACGGCTGGGGTAGTAATGATCGCCGTCTTACTTTTGGTCCTGTCTTTAGTTGGTGTAGCGTTCGTTTATAAGTATTGGAAGGCCTCAGATAACTCGGTAGCTCAGCCCGTGTCTTCACCCTCTCCGGCTGCAACGCACGAAACCGCAAGCCCCACCAGGACCGCTTTACCCGGCGCACTGCAAATCAATACCAGCGCTTCGTCCGTTAGGTATTCTGTGCAGGCGAACACCTACGATCCGGCTAACGCAATTGACAACAACAAGAAAACAGCGTGGATAGAGGGAGTGGACGGATCCGGCGTTGGCGAGTGGCTGCGCTTTGATTTCGGACGCGAGATCAACCTTCATCGAATCGTGGTTTTGCCCGGGTACTTCAAGAGTCCAGATATCTGGGCCCAGAATAACCGCTTGGCTGCGGTCACGTTACAATTCTCTGACGGCAGCTCGCAGCACTTCAATTTTCCCGATCGCATGGAGCGTCAAGTGCTGGACCTGGGCGCGGTCAAAACGCGGTGGATGCGTTTGGTCATAGATCAGGTTTACAGTGGCAGCGATCCCGATACCGCCGTTTCCGAAGTCGTCTTCGAATGGGAGCCTTGATCCCTTAACACGCAAACCCAACTAAGCACCCATACGATGACTCGAGCTAAATTCGACGAAACCTCGCGCACGGCACTAACTGACTGCGTAAAAAAGATCGAAACCACTACCGACGCCGAACTTGTTTTGGTAGTTAGAGCGCGCTCAGGCTCCTATCGTCAAGCTGACTACTTGGTTGGTTTCCTGCTCGCATTTGTCTCGCTGTTGTTTCTGCTTTTTTCACCATTTGATTTTCACCAGTACTGGGTGGCCATTGATGTCGCGCTGTTTTTCGTCATTGGCACGCTCGTGTCATCGCGTAGCAATTTCTTGCGCCGGCTCTTCACGACGGAAAATTTTCGCAACGAAGCTGTGCGCCTGGGGGCGGCGGCGATGTTTTATGAAGCAGGGATTGCCAACACGAACGCCGAGATGGGGCTGTTGATTTACCTTTCAATTCTCGAGCGCCGGCTCGAACTAATCGCCGATCGCGGCGTACTCAAAGGTGTGAACGCACTGGAATGGAACCAGCACCTGGCGGATTTGCGCGCGGCGGGACGGCTAGCTGAACCAGATTCGCTGCTGGAGGCAATGGAAAAACTCGGAGTGTCACTGACTAAATGCCTTCCGGCAACCGGCGACAACCCGAACGAACTGCCAGATGCCCCGCGTTTCGAACTGAAATGAAGCACCGACACGCCGAGATCGATTCTTTGGAGTGCGGTGACCTGTCACCGCTTTGGCCGGCTGCGACCTGTCGCAGCTTTTGTCTAGTGGTGTCGAGACGACTCCTTTGGCCGGTCGCGTTTGCAGGGTTCTTATTACTCGCCACCGCCTCGGAAGCTTTGGCCCGCGTGGGTGGCGGCGGATCTTACAGTGGTGGCGGGAGCCACGGCGGCGGCGGCGGCGGCGGCGCTGGTGGCGCAATCATCGCGCTGATCCGAATGCTGCTCTGGCTGACAATTGAATATCCCCAAATCGGCATTCCTCTCGACTGCATAATTATTGGCTTCGTTATTTATCGCTTCGTCAGGAAAGTGCATAGCGGAGAGGCTTTTTCCTCGGAAGACGCAGCCTCAGACTCAAACCCATTTCCGCTCGGACTTGAAGCCGAAGGCGGCTCAGCTCAAAATCTGGAGCGCCAGTTCAACCAACTCCGCAAGTTTGATCCTAATTTTTCAGAAATTGTTTTTAACGACTTCTGCTACGCGCTCTATGGCAAGGCTCACGAAGCGCGTGGCCACGGGCCGCAGGCGCTCGATCTCTTTTCGCCTTATCTGAGCGAAGAGGCGCGCAAGTCGTTGCTGAAAAGAAACCAAAAAGGGTTACGCGAGGTGAAGGGAATCATCGTGGGCGCAATGAATATCGATGCGCTCGGCGGACTGGAAACGCCCACGGTCCACGCCACCTTGATCTTCGAAACTAACTACACCGAGGTTGTCGAGGCTAACGGAGCCGCGCCCCAGGAGATGTCGTACTACGTGCGCGAGCGGTGGGTGCTCGATCGCAAGCGCGACATTTTATCGCCGCCGCCGGCGCGGGCCACCGCGCTTCACTGCCCGAAGTGTGGGGCGCCACTGCAGAAGAACACCGTCGGCGCGTGCGCATTTTGCGGCACCAGGATCGAGAGTGGCGAGTTTCAGTGGTACGTGCACAGCATAGTCTTGTTAGAGAGCCAGGCGAGAGGCCCATTGCTGACTTCGGATGTACCGGAAATGGGTACTGATCTTCCGAGCGTTGTGCAACCGGGCTTTAGCGAGCGACGCGCAGAGTTTGAAAAGAACAATCCCACCTTCTCATGGGGAGACTTTCAGGCGCGCGCCCGTCTGATTTTTGACGAGCTGCAAGCGGCGTGGTCGACGCTTCAATGGGAACGTGCGCGGCCGCACGAAACTGACAACCTGTTTCAGATGCATCAGTACTGGATCGACGCGTACAAGCGGCAGCATCTCCGCAATGTACTCGACAAAGCGACTATCACCGGAATGCAACCGGTGAAGATCCAGCAGGATCAGTTCTACGTTTCGATCACAATGCGCATTGGCGCGACTGGTTACGATTACACGATCGACGAGCGCGGCAAGGTCGTAGCTGGGTCAAAAGATCGGCTACGCGAGTGGAGCGAGTATTGGACGTTTGTGCGCAGCCGTAACGCGAAGCCGCTGCCAGCCAGTGCAAATTTGAATTGTCCTAATTGTGGTGCGCCCTTGAAGGTGAACAATTCCGGCGTTTGTGAATTCTGCGGCGGCAAGATAACTTCCGGGGAATTTGATTGGGTCCTCTCGAAGATTGAGCAGGATGAATCCTACGGTGGTTGAAAAGATGAGCACAGCTGCGCAACTCACAGTTCGCTACCCGACATTTTGAAGCTTGTTAGAGTCCTGGGGGGTCCTCCCTGGCTGCCGAATTTGAAAACCCGGCAGACGAAGCTCTGCGTCGATCTGAAACTGTTCGTCAGGCAGTTATTAACACGACGAACTAAATCTGGAACGGGTGGAACAAGAGGCAAATCCTTAAGTTTTGCTTCACCATGCCCTTCGCTGGAACATGCAGAGGTGGCGCCTGCCCGTGAATCGCCGAGTCTAAGCTCCTTTGCCTTTTGCCGCTCCCTGTTCCGAACCACGTTCGACAAACTTGGAAAAGCGACTTAGTTCACCTTCCTTGGTTTTGTCCTGATGTAGGAAAGCCAAATTATTTTCTTCGAAGCCTTCGAAGAACTCATCCCACTCAATAGCCTTGAGCGTTTCCTCGCCGGAGTAACCCGGATAATCGATTCGCAAAACGCCTGAGCCTTTGCCTCCCGTGCCTTTAACTCGGGCGGGATGGCCCCCGCGAGCTTCGACCCATTTTTGAATTGCCCCATGATCAGAAGTTACTTTTGCGTCTGACATTTGTTTCTCCTCACTGTGCAGTCCAATTTCGAACAGCTACGTACATGAAACGTACAGACCCACCAAACCCAATTAGAACTATGGGACTGTTAATTTAGGCGACTGCTTATTTCGAACACAGTCGCAAGCACAATGCCGCAATCGAACTTGGTTTTTTGTCGGGTTGCGCCGAGGGCGACGGCAATCTTACAAATTGATGATCGATGATTTGTGAGTTGTTGCCCTGTCGTTGTTGGCCTCGTGCTTGCCTTCCAAATGAGCGATTGGAGTAGTCATGAAGAAACTAAATTATTTGCGCAGATTTTTTCTGGTGATCGGCCCGGCCATCCTCGGGGCCATCCTGATTGCGACATTTGCCGGTAACGCTCAAGCACAAAACGAACAGTACACCGGCAACGTCGTCGGCGTTGGTGGTCAGCTGGGGGGAGTAGTGCGACCTTTTACTTTGAGAATCGACGGTCACAGCTCGTCCTCGGAAACTTCCAGGGCGGTGGCGCTGCTGGCTGAAGGCGGACAAGACGCGTTAATGAGAGAGATAAACAAGAAGGATCTTGGTAATTTCTCGATGGGCGCGCAACTAGCCCGCGACTTAAATTTTGTTCAGGAGACTGAGTTGGCTGGAGGGTCGAAACGCATCGTCATTTTGTTTGAGCGCTGGCTGAATCTTTTCGAAGTCAGAAATGGAACCAGGTCTGAAGACTACCCCTTCACCTACATCGAGCTAACTTTGGATCGGAATGGCCACGGCGAGGGCCAGATGATCGCGGCCGCGCGCGTTCGTTTCAACAAGCGGGCAAATCAAATCGAAGTTGAAAACTATGGAATCTACCCGGCGCGTCTGACAAACGTAAAACTTGAACGCTAAGTTAGGCGTGGCAGGGAAAAGAAATGAATCGAACAATTTCACGACTCATTCTGATCGGATTAAGCACGTTGATTATTGCTGCTTCAATTTCCGCGAAACGTGTCCATACACTGATGTCGAGCGACAGCGCAACTAATCTGCTGTATGTGGAAGCGACGCCGACTCCCCGACCGCCATTCCCTGATCCAACTGAGACACCGACACCGAATCCGACGCCGATACCAAGTGTTTCGCCGTCACCGCTGCCGTCGCCACTGCCGAGCGTTTCGCCGTCGCCGGAGGTTTCGCCTAGTCCCAGTCCGTCGCCCGATTCGACAGACCATTCTTGACGCGCCTACGAACCCTAACTTACTAACAGTTCGGATCAGCGGTTCTTGCGTTGTGCTTTCTTGTGTTTCTTATTGTCGTACTCTACGACGCTTATCTGACCGTCACTTTCAATCCGCGCATCCTTCACTTTGGAAATATCGTCCACTCCTTGTTCGCGCAGTTGTCCCAGCAGCTCTGTTTCAGTCACTAACTCTTTGCGCATATTGCGGCGTAGAAGTCTTCCATTTTTGACAAGTGGAAGGGGCGCCGGCTCAATCAACCGCTCGAACCAGGGAAACTTGAAGCTGAGCCAGTCGAAGGCATAGTTCCAGAAAATAATAGTGCCCACCAGAACAATGCCGTCAGGAACAGATTTGTATTCACCGGCCATGGCGTTTTGCGAAGCGTCAGCCAGCAGAGTTATCAACAACAAATCTGTGGTGCCAAGCGTGCCCGTTTGTCGCTTCAGCATGATGCGCAGCAGTACAAAGATTGACAGGTACATGAGTGAACCGCGCAGGACGATTTCCAACACAGACACGTCAGGCACAAAGATCGTTTTCCAATCCAAAAGGTTGTGCATAGGTTTTCGTGTGTGGCTCGAACTAAGGTAAGGGGGCTTCCGGCATTCTATCCCTTATTACTTTTCGAGTCATGGTGGGACAAATACGTTGTGCTCGATTGCTTGGCTAAGGATAAGACGAGAAAGTGGAGACTGAAACGAGCCGGCAAACAAATGGCGTTGCTCCCTTTCGGTAACAACGCCCAAGTCGGTCACGCTTTAGTCCCGAGCGACCGAGGACAAGCACTCGGAATATTGGAGCGATGTTTGCTGATTGATAACGATACGTAAGCTTGCGGTTGCGTTCCTTATCAAGTCAAAAAAATCGGCAGGTTTGGTGTTTTTCGGGCTGAAGCAACTGCGCTGATAGTTGCTAATAAGATGCTGTGACCACTCGCCACTTAGATGATCAGCTCGACGTTGCTTCGTCACTGAAGAGTGAGGAAGCGAACGTTGAAGAGCTTAAGCAGCGAAGCGACGTTAAGAAGGCGCTACAACAAACCGCAGGCGCGCAGCCGGCGACAAGCCCGAGGGTCGAAAAGAAGCAAAAAATTTTCTTTCGGACGTATGCGTTATTCCTGTTGGTGTTTGTCGGTTTTTATTATCTTCTCAAGCTGCAACTCATAGCGATCTCTCCGGCGATTCTTACGTTTCTGCAAAGGGCCACACTCGGCGCGATTGCCATCGCTACCACGATCGCATTGGTCAAAAGCATTGATGTTTATCTAATCGATCGGGTGGATGATGCGGTCGCTGAATACAACATCCGCCGCATACTAAAACTTATTGCCGGCTGTGTAGTAATACTGATTATTGTTTCGGTCCTTTTCGTTAACTGGTATGCGGCGGCAGTTTCGCTTGGCGTGTTTTCAGTAATTCTCGGGCTCGCTTTACAAACAACCTTCACCAGTTTCATCGGCTGGATCTACATTCTGGTGCGTTCACCCTATCGCGTTGGTGACCGGATCAGAATAGGTGACGCCACTGGCGACGTGATTGACGTCGGATATCTGGACACCACGCTTTGGGAGTTTGGCGGTGACTTTCTTTCCACCGATCATCCCAGCGGCCGCGTGATCCGTTTTCCGAATGCCAAGGTATTGAGCTCCGCCGTCTTTAACTACAGCTGGCCGTTGTTTCCCTACATTTGGAACGAAATCAAATTCAGTATTGCTTACGAAAGCGATCTGGATTTTGTCGCACTGACAATGCAGGAAATCGCGGAAGAAGAGTTGGGAGAGGCGATGCTGACGCGAGTGCGGACCTTCACCAACCTGCTCGCGGAAACGCCCATCGATCAGCTGCAGGTAAGAGAGCGGCCTGCGGTTATTTTTCGAGTTAACAGCAACACCTGGCTGGATGCCATCGTGCGTTATGTGGTGTCACCGCGAGAAGCCGGTCGCATCAAGACCCGGCTGATTAAGAAAATGTTGGCGCGGTTGAACGCAGAACCCGAGCGAGTAATGTTTCCGAAAACCAACGCTCGCTAACGATTTACAACTGATCGTTCTCTCAACCTTCACTTTTGATCATATATTAATTCCAACTCTCCCGAGCTTAAAAAATGATCGATGGCTTTCCCAGGTCGGGGTGCTCATGCTCCTGCTCCGGGCTGGAATGGAAACTGATTTTGGGACGCGGCGAAGCAATTAACATACTCGTGCCGGCCGCCGGTACTAGCTATTAGCGGCGCGAATGTTCGTCCGGATGAAGGATTTTTTTGGTCACAGCGTTATCGTTTGCTGCAGAAAACGAATTGCCCCCGCCGATCGTCAGTTCGTAGAAGCGCTGCTCAAATTTGATCGATAGGTTGTTGTTAGGAAAGGAAAAAAGAGGCTGGGCGCGCCCAGCCTCACCTTTATCGAGAGTTGCAAGCAGAATTATTTACTTGCTGAAGCGCCCTTCACCATGTCGCCGCGGGCTTGTTCCGCGCGCGCCGCGCCGATTGCAGTCTTAACATCTTTTTCTTCCTCAGGCGGCGGCAACACCGCAGGCATGCCCAGCGACTCGATCCAGAGCTCGCGGCACCAACCCTTGCTGTGATAGAGGTGTTCATCTTCCTGGTCCTCTACTTCCTCATGCGCCTCACTTAGCGCTTTCGCGGTTTCACCTTTCGCTTTCTTGACGCATTCGCCGATCAAGTGCCAGTTCAAATGATCTTTCGTCTCCGCCAGCGTCACAGCTTCCGCTGCGACTATTTGCGCGGCGCCAGGTTCACCAGACTGCAGCGCCATTTCCATCGCCTTTACGAGAGACTCGCCGATATGGCGTACGACCCCCCGACCCGGCGTTTCCTTCTTTGTGTCCAGCCCGAGGGCATCCATCGTTTTCGCCACGATGTCTACGTGTCCCTGAGTTTGTTCCAGATACTTTTCCCATTCTTCTTTCAACTCTTCGTTTTGAACACAACGAAGCGCGGTCGTGTAGATCTGCACTCCGCCCATTTCAGTTTCCAGTGCCTGATACAGAAGTTCCTCTAGTTGTTCCTGCTTCATAGAAGCCTCCCTTGTAAATACGAATTAATAAGGTCGCGAGAGGAAATTGCTACGCAAAGCTGAGACCGCGATTTGGCGCAGGACATGCGGTAGGCAATTAGGAAAACAGCCTAATTGTTGGCGCTATGAGAACCGAACGCTGGGCCCCAAGGTCGCGGTGGTCTCGAAGCAGACATCTCTGCCGGTGTTTCGTACGGGAAACCTACAGCAAGAAAGGATGACGACTGTGAATACCAATCGCTTCTCCATTAGTGCAGCCCTGATTGTCGTGATTTGTTTTTTTCTGCCGTGGGTTCAAGTGAGCTGTGGCGGAAGCGAGAACCGTTTTAGTGGCGTGGATCTGGCGCGCGATAGTCACACGGAGTTGTGGGTCATTCCGGTGATCATGATCGCAGTGCTTTTTGTAAACTTTGCGCGAGCGTGGAGGGAACAGCGCACCGTAGTTGCGATAGTAAATCTGGTCGCGGGATTGTTTAGCGCGTACCTGATGAATCGGGAGCGTAGTCGCGCTGAAGGGAAAACGGCTCTTCTCCAGGTCAATATTACCGTTTGGTTTTGGTTGGGATTTGCAGCGACGCTGGCGCTCGTGATTCTGGGATGTGTGCAGTTGCTGCGAAAAAAGGGGAACAGGGAAAGTGGGTAAAAAGGCGGATTCCAGGACGCGTTTTCGCTGTTCACCTTTTAACCCGTTACCCTTTACCTTTTCTTTGAAGACTTCTTCGACGACTTCTTTTTGGGCACCTTCCCGCCGGCCTTGCGTGCCTCTGACAAGCCAATCGCGATTGCTTGTTTCTTGCTGGTCACTTTTTGGCCCGAGCCACTTTTCAAAGTGCCCTTCTTTCGCTCGTGCATTGCTTTCTCAACTTTGTCGGAAGCCTTCTTACCATACTTAGCCATTGCTTGTTCCTCCTTGAATAAATGCGCTTAAGACAATCCAGTAGTTCAATCTTCAACGAGTGACCTTATCCAGCCGTTGTTTACCATTGCTCGGAGGCTCTGTTCCTTTGGCAGCTGCCGCTACACCGGCGCCTTGCGAGTAGACCATTTCCCCTCCATACCAACCTTGAAATAGCGTTAGGCCCAGGACCAGCAGCGCGCCAACTAAATAAGCAGCGCCCAGCGGGCGATCACGTCGTGCATAAACCAACCAACGCCACAGCGTCAGCACGACCACAGCGCCAACCAGGACCAAGCCAACATCCATATGAAAGTCGACGTACCTGGCAGTGTCGCCCAACGTGTCGCGCGTAAAGTCGTAGTAGCCGGTGGCGGCAGTGATCGCACCGAACAGCAGTGCTCCAATCAAACACCAGAAGCCCGCGGCGCGCAGCGAGGCCTTGTTGAGGAGCCAACCCAGTAGATCGGTAATGAAAGAAAAAACTACGAGCGCAATAGGGAAATGAACGAATGCAGGATGCAGCGGAGCCATTGGTTCCTCCTCGCGAAAAGTACGTTAAGGGGAACTGACTACGGGGCTCCGACTTTCTTCGCTACTTCGCGGGCCATCTGCAGATGAGATTGCAAAGTGGGCAACGTCTTTCCGGCAAACGCCTTGACCTCCGCGGTGTTTCCTTCCTTCGACTGCGTTTCAAACTCCGCAACGTCCTCTTCGTGGTCCTTCACCATGTCAGACATGTACTCTTTGTCAAACTCCGCACCGGTTAGCTTCGAAAGCTTTTCGATCATCGATTTCTGGCTGGAGGTGACCTCAGTTGGGAGTTGAATGTTTTTCGCCGAGGCAATTGTTTTGAGCTCCTCGTTGGCGCGTGTATGGTCGGCAACCATTCTCATTCCGAATTCTCTAACTGAGGGTTCGGTGGCATTGCGAATAGCAATCTTTCCGAGTTCGACTTCGGTAAGTCCTCCCTGCGCTGCCGCAACTGCAAACTTGGAACTATCTTTAGCAGACGAACAGCCGAAGCTGAACAAAACCGCAATTAGGCCGACTGCGCAAACAACAAAAAATCCATTCCTATACATAAAACTCTCCTCTGGTGTACGTCTCCGCTACACACCAAGCCCTGTTACTTCGTGTTTCGCCTTGACTCAAATATTCGAAAATTTGAATCGCAAAGAGAGTGCCAGACAGTGGTTCTTGATGTGAGCGGTTGTCAACTCTGGGTGCGACAAGCTAACCTCGAAATGGTTGAACTAGAATGATGACTCAGAGGCAGATTCGCTCGGCGGATCGACATCTTAAAGCGGTATTCAAACATCAAATGCCAGCCTTTAACTTTTGTCTCCCGGAATTTCATAGGCCAGTAACTCAATAGTGGGGTCCTTCGGTGAAACGCAGACTTTTATTTGTTCTCTTAACTCTATCGCTGTTCACTAATTCGACGCTCTTTGGCGCGCAGCGGCAAGCGCAACAGGCACAGCAAACGCCCGCGCGAACGTCCGCTGTTGCATCTGCTGAGCAGCTGCAGTCGAAGTTCATCAATCGCACCTTGCCAAATGGTTTGGAAGTGATCGTACTGGAGGATCACTCAATCCCGCTGGTCACTTGCGAACTCGCGGTGCGAAACGGTTCATTTACTGAACCGCCGGAATTGAACGGTCTCTCGCATCTCTACGAGCACATGTTCTTCAAGGCGAATCGCGCGTCATTAACGGGTGAGGCCTACCTGGATACGATCGACCAACTGGGCATCGTTTACAACGGCGAAACTCACGAGGAGGTAGTCAACTACTACTTCACCACGACGTCGCCCAACCTGTCAGTCGCCATGCGTTTCATGCGCGACGCTGCGCTGTATCCGTTGTTCGACGAACGTCAGTTTGCGCAGGAACAAGAGGTCGTAGTTGGCGAACTCGATCGGCACGAATCAAACCCTTTCGGCCTTCTTTCCACCGAGCTCAATAATCGTCTCTTTTACAAGTATCCCAGTCGCAAGAATCCCGGCGGCGACAAAGACACGGTTCGTAAGGCAACCACAAACACTATGCGACTGATTCAGGGTCGCTATTACGTGCCTAACAACTCCGCCATCGTGGTGACCGGTGACGTGACTCCCGATGCAGTCTTTTCGCTGGTGCAAAATCTATTTGGTGATTGGCAACGACGCGCCAAGGATCCGTTTGTAGAGTTTCCGTTGGTCGAGCATCCGCCACTCCCGAAGAGTGAAGGGACGATCATCAAAGAACCAGTGCAAAACGTTCTCATCAACATCGGCTGGATGGGCCCGTCAATCGGCAAAGACAACGCCGCGACTTATGCCGCCGACGTTTTCTCGTTCATCTTGCGCCAACCAGACTCGCGCTTTCAGCGTGCGCTCGTAGACACAGGTCTGGTGTCGGCAGTGAATTTGGGCTACTACACGCAGCGAAATGTTGGGCCAATCAACATCGTTGCGCAAACCACTCCCGAGAATGCCAGGGCCGCCATGCGCGCGATCTACAACGAGGTTTCCCACTTTAACGATCGCGACTACTACACCGATGACCAGCTCGAAACGGCGAAAGCGTTGCTGGAAGCGAGTGAGTTGTATGACCGTGAAAAGCTTTCGGATTACACGCATACCATTAGCTTTTGGTGGGCTTCGACCGGTATCGATTATTTCCGTGGTTACCTCGGAAACCTGCGGCGCACAAACCGCGCGGACATCAGTCGTTATGTAAGCGATTACATTCAGGATAAACCACACGTTGGCCTCGCGCTGTTGTCAGATGAAGCCGCCAGAACTTCGCAAATCACCACCGACGATTTGATCGGTAGCGAGAAGCGAGCAGCAACCACGGCGGCCAGCACACGAAAGGCAGCGCGAAACTGAAAATGAATAAGTTCAAGGAAGAAAGCATGAATTTGTTGAAGTCAAAAATTGTCACGCTCAGCCTGCTGGTGATCGCTTTGTCGACGCCTTTAGTTGCTCAGGAAGCAAAGCCAGGCACGGTTACTCCGCGATCGGCGCAGGCGGTGAAACCGTTGCTACCTTCTGACCCGGCGTCGCTGGTTACCGAGTTTGATGTGAACGGCCTGAAGGTACTGGTAAAAAAGCGCGAGGGAAGCTTGACGGTGGTGGCGGGCCTCTTCATCAAAGGCGGAGCGCGCAACATCTCGTCGGCCAACGCCGGGATCGAAAACCTGATGCTCGATTCCGCATCTGAAGCGAGTCAGAATTTTCCTCGGGAGCAAATGCGCAGCGAGTTGGCACGAATGGGCGCCAGTATTTCTTCGGGAGTTAACTACGACTATACCGCCTTGACGATGGCGACGACGCGTCCAAATTTTGATCATACCTGGGACATCTTTACTGATGTGGCGCTGCGGCCCACATTCGACCCGGCAGACGTGGACCGCGTCCGCAATCGCATCGTACTTTCACTCCGCGACGACGCTGATACACCCGACTCATATCTGCAGGTCCTACAAGCGAAGGTCGCGTATGCGGGTCATCCTTATCTCAACGACCCACACGGCACCGCGGAGTCGGTCGCTCGATTAACTGCTGCGGATGTCCGTGCTTTTCACAAAAGGATGATGGAGACGTCGCGCCTGTTACTGGTTGTAGTAGGTGATCTGGATGCGCAAGCTCTTAAGCAAAGGATCGCCGCGTCTTTTGGCAAACTGCCGCGCGGTAATTACCAGCCGGAGCCGCTGCCGGAGTTGTCATTCCCAGCGTCCACGCTGGAAGTGACGCCGCGTGACATCCCTACCAATTATGTGCAGGGTGTTTTTACCGCGCCTGGTCTTTCGGCTCCTGATGTTTATCCGATGAAGATCGCTTCGTCGATACTGCAAAACCGTCTTTTTGTCGAGATTCGAGTTAGGCGAAACCTATCGTATGCGCCGGAAGCATTCCTTTGGACCCAAGGCTCGAACCTGGGTGGAATTTCCGTTAGTTCCACCGACGCGAACCAGAGCGTTCGTGTCATGCTCGACGAAATTTCTCGCCTGCAAAGTCAGCAGATTTCACAGGACGAGTTGAAGGGCACCGTGCAACACTTTCTGACGCGTTATTACATGGGTCAGGAAACCAATGCGGCGCAGGCGGGAGAACTAGCGCAAGCGGAATTGCTCGGCGGCGGCTGGCGCAACGCGACCATCTTCATGGACAAACTCAACGCGGTGACCGCTGCCGACGTGCAGCGTGTCGCGCAGAAGTACATGCGCCATATTCGTTTTGTGGTGTTGGGAAATCCGAAGAGTATCGACTCGAAGGTGTTTGCTGACAGGGCAGACTGAGGAAGGTCGGCGGCAGGAGCAGACAGCGAGTTCGGACAAAAAGCCAGACGTTTTTTACTAAACGATTCTGACTAATCCTTGAGCGTCGTTTCGCTAACAAGCTTCTCGTAAAGCTTCCCATCCAGCTGACGGAGTATCTTGGCTTCGTTAACTGCCAACCTTTCGTTACCACTCTCGAAATACGCAACCGCCAAATTGTAGTGTCCGTCAGGATTGTCGGGTTGCAGCGAGACGGCGCGATTGTATGAAGCAATCGCTTCGGCCATGCGTCCGGCGTAGTAATACGCGTCACCGAGCTTGTTGTGAATCTCTTCAGAGTTTGGCCTTAACTCCAGCGCGTGCTGGTATGCCCTGATCGCTTCCGCGCTCTTCCCTTGTTTAACTTTGCAATAGCCGACTTGTACCCAGGCGTCGGCACGGCGTGGATTTCGGTTGGCCGCCGTTTCGAAATAACCGATCGCGTTGTCGTAGTTCCCCAGCCACAGCGACTCGAGTCCGGTGCGATAAGACGCATCCGCGATATCAATCACTTTCTCTTTTACGGGAATCGAGGCAACGGAACGCAACTCGCCCGGTTGCAGTTGGGCTACGCGCCCGGCGCCGATGGCGAGATTGATGTTTTGTCCGTTGGTGACTTTGACAGTGACTACTCCGACGACTTCGCCCTTCATGTTGAAGACGGGGCTGCCGCTGTTGCCGTGTGAAATCGGCGCGGTGATTTGCACAATTTTCCCGACGTTGGGGACTTCGCGCACTGCCGAAACAATTCCATCCGAGACTGAGCCTTCCAATTTGAGTGGGTTGCCGATCACCATGATCGCTTCGCCTTCGTCCGGCAGGTCACGGGCCAACTCAACTGCGCGCGGACGATCAGCCGGCATGTCGACACTGAGCAGTGCCAGATCGCCTTCAGTGTCCACGGCAAGCACTCCGGTCACAGGGAACACCCTGCCTTTGCCGTCGAGCGTCTTGATCTCCGTCCGTTGCGCGCCACGAATGACGTGTAGGTTCGTGACCACCTCACCGGGGCGGACGAAGAACCCGCTGCCAGTCATCAACGCTTCGCCCTGAACATCGTAGGTCGCAATCGCGACTACGGAAGGCTTAACGCGCCTGACGAGTTCGGGAAGATTTACCTGGGTGGATGCTTGCTGGGAGGAAAGGAGACCTACAGCTATAAGGAGCAACCGGGGGAAGATGCGTTTGAACATAATTCAATTGTAAATACCGCAAAAGCTGTTGAAGGGACACCGAAGGTCGGGCTTCGGAAACGTCGTGTGGGCGTGTTTTTCGGGAGTCGAACGTCGGGGGTTACAACTCTGAGCGGTGAGTTATCTCACCGTCGGGGGATAATAGCCTATTTTCTGAGCAGAGGAAACGGAATTTATCATTGGTCATAATTTGAAATGACAAATCATGACAAATGATAAATTCCGTTTCCTCCCAAGCACCGGTTGCCAAGCTACGGCACTAATTGAATCACTCCCAGCCTCGGCCCGACCGGGACTACCACTGTCTTAATCGCGCCAAGATCTTCCATCGTCACCAGCAGCCCAAAGTCGGGCAGGGAGGTGTTGGCTTTGATCTCAGCTTCGTTCTGTCCCTTAAAGTTGACGATCTCACCGAGTTTAAAAAACTGATTGTCAGGCGATATCGCCCAGAGGATGTAAGCCTGTCCCGTGGGAGCTTCCTTCAATTCATGGAAGCGCATCCTGACCTCAGTCTCTTTTCCATTCTTGTGTGGCTCAATGAAAACGTTCGCCCGGGCGCCAGTCATAGCACCGGTGAAGTCGATTTTTATTTTTGTGTCGTTGCCCTTCTTGTAGGCCGGTATGTTGAGCATCGGCACCGTGTAGGTTGTTGCCGGCGTCGTTCCTGGAGTCGTAGTGGCGCCCACGGTCTCGCCCGTCGGCGACATTGTGTGTGGAATCACCGCGAAGCCTTGCGGCACCGCACTACGGAAAAAGATTTTCGTATTGGCATCGTAGGCTGTCAGGCTCTCTTCAGGCGAAGCCACCAGCATGAATTTACTTAATGGTGTGGTAGCGGTGAATTTTCCCGTTCCATTGGCTAGGACCACTGGCCCCAACGACGTTAGTGCGCCGGTATCATCTATCGCGTAGACATTCATACCGGTGACGTCCGCCGGGACGTCCGTCATGTTCAAAACGATACGCGTTCCTGCGTCATCGCGAATGATGGTTCCTACGGTTTTGGTATTAGTTAGTCCGATGGGCGTGAATGTTAGTTGCACTTCCTTACCGACCGGGTATTCGATGACGGTGTACGTTCCGTCAGGATTTTGCACCGTTTTCGTTACGGTTGCGGTCGTTGTTTGAGTTTGTGGTATTACTTCAGTCTGCGCTGCGACGAAGGCAGTGGCTGCAAAAATTAATAGCGCCGCCGCCAGCAGTGTAATGCGTGACATCAGTCTGTTCGCTCCTTTCCTCAATCATGATTAGGTTGTGTCGGGGATAAATTACGGGCTAGTCCGGTGAGGTAAGGGGCAAGGAACGTGCCAACTTGGCCGACTGAAAAAGGCCGGAGACTAGCTCCGCACCACAATCAGGACCTGGGTTTCGTACGAATATGGTGTGTGAAAGTGAGTGAGGCGAAACGCAACGGTACACTTGGCCGTACCTGACTCGACGTGCACATTGAATCTCACTGGTTGACCTTCGCCATCGCAAGAACGCGCAAGCCAGCTTACTGGGATCGCGGGCGTCCCCGCCCGCTTTTGAAATTTGCCGCGCTGCAGCGCGTCCGAATAATTGTTTCTATTCTCCGGAAAGCAGTTCGCGCTGAGCGCTCACGGCGGGCGGGGACGCCCGCGATCCCAGTAAGTTGGCAGGCCTTCTTCAGCGAAAGTGGGTGGCAGTTAGAAAGTTCACGGTTCAGTAATTATTCAGGTCGGTGATGGCCGCTAACACATCGCTTGCCTGCGGCAGAATCACGTCTTCGAGCTGCGGTGCGTAGGCCACAAACGTATCGGTTGCGGCGACCCGACGCACCGGTGCGTCAAGCTGCTCGAACAGTTCATCGGCAATGCGTGCGGCGATTTCTGCGCCGTAGCCGAACGACAGAGAGTCTTCGTGAGCGACGATCACTTTGTTTGTTTTCTTGACGGTCGCCGCGATCGCGTTCCAGTCGTAAGGCTGCAAACTCCGCAGGTCGATGACTTCAACACTGATGCCCTGCTGTTCAGCTTGTTTGGCTGCAACGATTGAACGTTGCACCAGCGCGCCGTAAGTGATGATTGAAAGATCCGTTCCCTCGCGGGCAGTCTTCGCTTTGCCGAAGGGAATCATGAAATCGTCCGGCGGATACTGCGACTTGTTGTACGCCTGGCGATAGAGATGTTTGTGCTCCAAAAACAAAACCGGATCGTCACAACGAATCGCCGTACGCAATAGGCCGTTTGCGTCGAGCGCAGTTGCAGGATAGATAACGCGCAAGCCCGGAATCTGGGTGAACGTCGACACGCCCGACTGCGAGTGATAAACGGCCCCACCCTTCAAGTAACCACCAACCGGTACCCGAACGACGACCGGCGCTTTCCAGTCGCCACCAGAGCGCCAGCGCATCACGGCCAGCTCGTTCCGGATCTGATGCATCGCCGGCCAGATGTAGTCGAAAAACTGAATCTCGACGACGGGCTTCAAACCGCGCGTGGCCATGCCGATGGCGCGTCCGACGATGTTGGCTTCCGCCAACGGCGAATTGAAAACACGAGCGCTGCCAAATTTCCGTTGCAGGTTCGCCGTCACTTTAAAAACGCCGCCCTTGCCTTTCACTTTGTCGAGAAATTCTTCGCGGGAACAATCAGCAACGTCTTCGCCGAAAACGACGATGCGCGGATCGCGCGCCATTTCCGTATGCAGCGTGCGATTGATGAGGTCGACCATCGTGCCGGCGTTGCCGGAGAGTTCGACGCCTGCTTCAGTGTCAAACTCGGCTGACGTTGGATCGACGTCTGGTGAATAGATGTGTTGCTTAACCGTTGCAGGATCAGGCTGCGGGCTGGCCAACGCTTGATCGGTGGCCTCCGCAATCAGAGCGTCCACTTCGTCTTTGATCTTTTGCAGGCCGTCCTGGTCAGTAACTTTTTCGTCAACGAGCACGGCGCCAAATCGTTTCACCGGATCATGTTCCGCGTCTGACGTTCGCTCTTCATCCGGACGATAAAGCTTTTCGTCGTCAGACAACGAGTGCGAATAAGGACGAATCACTTTCGCGTGCACCAGCGCCGGGCCCTTACCTTCGCGACAGTTTTGAACTGCACGGCGCATGACGGCCAGCGACTCGAGCACGTCCGTGCCGTCGCACCGTTGCAGATAAAGATTCGGAAACCCCTTCACGAGTCGTGAAACATCGCCGCCCGCAGTTTGCACTTCGACGGGGACGCTGATCGCGTAGCCGTTGTCCTCAACCAGAAAAAGCACCGGCAGTTTCAAGTTGCAGGCGGTGTTGAGTGCTTCCCAGAATTCGCCTTCGCTGGAGGTGCCGTCGCCGAGCGAAACGTAGGCGACTTCATCTTTATGAAACGTAGTGGCGCGCTTGCGCAGCTCCTTGATCAACTTGAAGCGATAGGTTGCTTCAGCGCAGCCGACGGCTTGCAGGAGCTGTGTTCCGGTCGGCGAAGATTGCGAAACGATGTTTAGTTTGGTGTGTCCCCAGTGTGACGGCATCTGGCGCCCGTGCGAATTGGGATCAGTCGCGGCGCCGACTGCCGAAAGCAGCATCTCCAGCGGCGTCATGCCGAGTTGGAGACACAGCGCGCGATCACGGTAGTACGGATAAAACCAATCGTAACCAGACTTCAAAGCCATACCGGCGGCGACGAGTACAGCCTCGTGGCCGGCACCACTGATCTGGAAAAAAATCTTGTTCTGGTTTTTGAGTTGGATTTCCTTGTCGTCGAGCCGGCGCGACGTATACATCGTGCGATACATCGCGAGCATTTCTTCACGCGAGAGACGCGGACGTTCGCGTCGCTCGTTCCGGTTGCGTTGCCGACGTTGCGGGGAAGCAGGCGCTGGCTTGGGTGAATCCGGAACCTTCGGCTGCGGTTTCGGTGGCGGAGCCGGTTCGATTTTTGTGATAGGCGCGGGACGAAAGATCAGCTTCTTCTCTTCTGCTGGAGCCGCGGCAGGAGCAGGAACAGGCGCCGGAGCAGCCGCCGCCGGGGGAGTATCGGTGGCTTTTGCTTCTGATTTCGGTACTAGTTTTAGAACTTTTAGGTCGCTCATAATGTTTGCAGCTTCAGCCGCAGCGCCGAAACGTTTGCACTACTACAACTCTTCAAGAGCACTGCGGAACTCTTCAGCCATTCCCGGATGACCGTGTTTGGTTGCGGCATCAATGCCGCGTTGAAAAGCTTCTTTAGCTTTATCGCTTTGCCCGGCCTTTTCGTAAGCACGCGCCAACATGCCAAAGGCGTTGCCCTGATCGTCGGCGACGGCGAGATAGTGCTCAAGTGTTTCGAGCATTTCTTCGTTTTGTCCGGCCTTCTCGTATTCCTTGGCCAGGCCGAACAAAATGCTGCTATTGGCCGGATCGTCGGTCAACATTTGCTTGAAGATTTCGATGCGTGAACTTGCCATATTGGATCGCGGGTTACCTAAAGTCTGGGACTTTTCCCAGCAGAAGACTTCTCAGTAAAGATTCTTGGTCAGCTTCGAAGAACCGCTTGGGAATTTGATAAGCCTGGTTCCTGCCGATGAACAGGTAAAAGTCTTTATCAGTCTCCGCTGTACCCACGAGAGCTCCCCACTTAAGATTCGCCTCAAATAGTTCACCGGAAAATCACAAACCGGTTACCTCTTGCCAGATCGTCTTCGGTGTATTGAACTGTGACCTTCAACATCGAACGATAGCTCGCTGGCTACTTCCCAATCAGTAACTTGGCGATTGTCTGCAACTGCATGTTGGAAGTTCCTTCGTAGATCGCGCCAATCTTCGAGTCGCGCCAGAACTTCTCAACCGGATAATCTTTCACGTAGCCGTAGCCGCCGTACAACTCAATCGCCAGTGAACTAATTCGTTCGGCCGCCCGCGACGAGTAAAGCTTCGCCATGGCCGCTTCCTTCACGAAATTCATGCCCGCATCCTTCATGCGCGCCGCGTTGTAGACCATCAGTCGCGCGGCCTCGAGCTGCGTGGCCATCTCAGCAAGTTGAAACTGCACCCCCTGAAACTGATTGATCGACTTACCAAACTGCTGGCGCTCGGTCGTGTAAGCCAGCGCGGCATCCAACGCGCCGCGAGCGATACCGATCATTTGCGCGCCAATCCCAATGCGCCCTTCATTCAACGTCTCAATCGAAACTTTATAACCCTTGCCGGCTTCGCCAATGACATTCTCTTTCGGCACCTTGCAGTCAGTCAGAATCAACTCCGTCGTTGAAGAAGCACGAATGCCAAGCTTGTTTTCTTTTTTGCCGACCGCGAAACCGTCAAAACTTTTTTCTACGATGAACGCTGTGATGCCGCGATAGCCTTCGTCAGGGTTCGCGTTGGCGAACAACACGAAAATCTCGGCTTCGTTTCCGTTAGTGATCCAGAGTTTCTGTCCGTTGAGCAGATAGTGATCGCCTTTATCGACGGCGCGTGTTTGCATGGCAAACGCGTCAGAGCCTGAACCCGCCTCGCTGAGCGCATAAGCGCCCACGGTTTTGCTGGCCAACAACGGCAAGTACTTCGCTTTCTGTTCCGGGTTGCCCCAACGCATAAACGCGTTGTTGACGAGAGTGTTTTGTACGTCTACAAGAACACCAACGGAAGCGTCAACGCGCGACAGTTCTTCAACGGCGAGTATCGCGGTGAAAAACGACGAACCGGCGCCGCCAAACTCTTCCGGAGTTTCAATCGACATCAAGCCCAGATCGAAACATTGTTTGATTAGGGCCGGATCCAGCTTGCCGTGCTCATCCATCTGCTCGACGCGCGGCCGTAGTTCACCTTCGGCGAACTCGCGCACGCTGGAACGAAACATTTCCTCTTCTTCAGATAGCGTCGTCAACGGACGACCAGCAAGCTCTTCAGTGGCTGTTTGCGGGTGACTCATCTTTACCTTACTTGGGGTGAAACTATTTGGAATTGAACCCCTGCATCATAATCAAGGCAAAACTAAAAAGGCAAAAGCCAAGGTAAACCGCCAAGGCGCCAAGGACGCCAAAGCTACAAATTGGCTGCGGTGTGGTGAATAAAGCCCGCACTTTTTCATATCGTCATGGCGTCCTGGTGGTGGATCAGTTTCAGGTTAGCAGGTCATGAGAAATCTCGTTTAGCTTGGCAGCGAACACAGTTGCTACCGCTCCCGATTCTGATTTTGCGTCACTACCTTGAGAGACAGGCGCAGCCGCTCAACACTGAAACTGACCCACGACCGGCGTCCTTGGTGTCTTGGCGGTAATAAGAATGTCAACTAGAATGCCCCGACGGTTCCCCAAACAATTCAAAACAATCTCGAGGACCCACCGGTGAAAAGCTACAAGCTGCTTACTGTCACTTTAACTCTGCTCGTGATTTTGAGCAGTTCCATTTTGTCGCGCACGCAAACTCCCATCGGTGTCCGCCCGGAGCGACCTGAAGGCAAAGGTGTGGTTGCTCTGCGCGCAGCGCGGTTGATCGACGGCACCGGCGCGGCGCCGATCACAAACGCTGTGGTCATCGTTACTAATAACGAAATAACAGCGGTTGGTAACGCACAGACCGTCGCGATTCCCGCAGGCGCAAAAGTGGTCGACCTCGGTGACGTAACTTTGTTGCCCGGTTTCATCGATGCACATACGCACTTGATTGGTCGCGTGTTGGGCGATCCTGAAGGTGAAATGTCGTCGGTGAAAGACTACGAATCGTTCGGCACAATTCTCGGCGTGCTGCATGCGCGCGACACGCTGCTGGCGGGTTTTACCAGCGTGCGTAATGTGGGCGCGTCCGGGCGTTTCGACGACATGGCGCTGCGCAAAGCGATCAACGAAGGCTGGATCATTGGGCCACGGATGGAGAGTGCCGGCCATGCAATCGGTATCACCGGTGGTCACTGTGATGAAAACGGATTTCGTCCGGGCATCGCCGAACAAACTCCGCTGGACGGAGTGGCTGATGGGCCTGAACAAATTCGCCTGGCGGTGCGACTACAAATTAAGTACGGCGCTGACGTGATCAAGACCTGCGCGACCGGCGGGGTTTTGTCTGAAGGCGACGCAGTAGGGGCGACGCAGTACAGCTTCGAAGAACTGAAGGCGTTAGTCGATGAGGCCAACAAGCTTGAGCGCAAAGTCGCGGCGCACGCGCACGGCA
Source organism: Pyrinomonadaceae bacterium (assembly GCA_035472495.1). Taxonomy (GTDB): domain Bacteria; phylum Acidobacteriota; class Blastocatellia; order Pyrinomonadales; family Pyrinomonadaceae; genus PSRF01. The sequence goes on from DATIPD010000023.1 coordinate 394,023, forward strand.
CAGAAGGAATCAAGCTTGCGGTGCGCGCGGGAGTTTCTTCGATAGAACACGGATCGTTTCTCGACGAAGAAGGGGCACGCATGATGGCCGAGCGCGGCACGTTCCTGGTGCCGACGATGATGGCCGGCGAAGCCGTAGAGCGAGCGGCGAAGACTGGCGTGTTGAAAGGACTGCGGGCCGAGAAAGGTTTAGCAGCGGGCGAGGCGATGCGACGAGCCACAAAAATTGCCGTAGCCAATAAAGTTCAGATCGCGCTGGGCACTGACGCCGGAGTAATTTCACACGGCACAAACGCGCGCGAGTTTTTCCTGCTGGTTGAGTTTGGTGGCTTAAGCAACATGCAAGCGATTCAGGCAGGGACGATAAACGGCGCGAAGCTGCTTGGTTGGGACAAGCACCTTGGTTCATTAGCGCCAGGGAAGTGGGCTGACATCGTCGCCGTCAGCGGCGATCCACTGAAAGACATTCACGTGATGGAGAAAGTCACTTTTGTGATGAAGAACGGTGTGGTTTACAAGGATCAGAAATGAGCGAATGGCTCACCGTTTGCCCCCCCCCCCCAGAATCGCTGAAAGACTTCTTGCACCGGGGCTTCTCCGATTCTCAAGAGTTGAGCGTTGAAAAACACGCACTATCCAGCTAAGCTTCACTTCTGAGTTTCAATGAAGTTATTGCTGAACTTCCGCGACTAACATTTGAAGAGCGGCAAAGTTTGCTTCAGCGATTGCTGGAGTTGGATGACCCACCTTTGTCGAAGGACCACCAGGAACTTCTTGCAGAGCGACTAGCTGAGCATCACTTGGATCCCGCCTCTTCGGTTACTCTGGACGAATTGAAACGACAGTTGCTTTCCAGATCAGAATAATGAACTGGCAGGTCGTTGTTCGCCCTCAGACCAAAGACGACATCCTTGAAACTGCCGATTGGTATGACAGCCAGCGTCCTGGACTTGGCAGTGAGTTCATAAGTGAAATTCTATTGGTACTTGATGAACTTGCGATAAATCCTCTCTTGCACGCTCGTCAGCACTCCACCAAGAACATTCGTTGGCGTTACTCCAAACGATTTCCCTACCGCGTGATTTATGAAGTTATCGACGAGCAGAAGCTTGTCGTCGTCGCCGTGTGCTTCATGCAGTGCGTTATAACCGCGTTTGGCAGGGTAGAGTTTGAAGTGCTTTTACTGTCGACCGGTTACGGGTTACCAAACCGCTCGCGATACTCACCCGACACCAAAAACGACTTGACCATCTCCGCGCGGCGGAAGTCGCCGTCGAACTCGTTCAGCTTATTCAGCCAGAAGTTGTAACCGTCAAGATTGGTATTCGGCGGATCGTCAGGATTGCGTTGCAGGTAGCCGAAATATTCCATCATGACAAAAGCCGGATTGAGTTCGCGCTTGGTAAGCAACTCGCTTTCGGCGACGCGGCGCAACACCCGGGCCCGGGCTTCAGTGTCAGCACTCGTCTCGTTTGATCCAAACTCCGCAACCGCGGTGGCCACTGCTTCACTCGTCAGCGTGCCGCCGGCCTGGTTGTTTAGTTGCTCGACGAATTCTGTCGGCGACAGGATCAGCGGATACTCTGCAGTGAAGCGTGGGCGGCGCACGAAGTTTTCGATAAACGACACCTTGTTTGCTTCCAACACCTCTTGCCAACCAGGCGCGTTCACGACCAAACCCTGACCGATCGTGCGCGTGTCCAGCAGAAACTCGCCCAGATGCTCCGGTGACTCGGCGAACGAAGCTTTGTATAGACGGTAGACCAGAAAACCCGTCTCCTGAAATTCGATCGAAAGAAAAAATGCCGCCGAAACGTTCATGCGTCGATCGGTAAGGCAAGCCGCATCGTTTCCGCAGTTTGATATTTGGTTTGACCAGAAGGCAAGGCCGTCGTCGTCGGCCGCTCGATTGAGAAAATCTCGATAGTGTTGCCGCACAAAAAATTGGGCATCGTCGATCGGATTAGTTGCGGTGTTGTTGGTATCGTTGTCGACGATGTCTAGTGATGCGACGCTGTTTCCGAGTGTGGCTCCGGCCGGATCGCTCAGGTGAATCGTCATGCTTTCGTCGCCTTCGACGTGAGCATCATCAGTTACGAAGACCACAAAACTCTTGCTGGTTTCGCCGGCCGCGAAAATCAATCGGCCAACAACGGGAATCACGTCGCTCTTTTGATCAGCCGTGCCATCTGTTCCTGAGTAAGTAACCTCAGCCTCGTGAGAGCAATTGCCCGTTCGCATGACGTTGATTGTGATTAGTCTCGCTCCTTCATTCACGCTGTAAGTTGCGGCTTCAAACTCAAAGCGTGCCGGCGACTCTCCGACAAAGTTCACAATTTGATCGCCGCTCGCACTGGTTATTGTTTGACCGGGGCTGAAGGTGAACCCGGTCAAACTCGCCGTGACTTCGTAACTGCCACTGGTCGGCAGATTCTGAAAAGTGTAATTGCCGGTGCTGTCGGTTTGCGTCGCAATTGTTTGAGAGCCACCCAGCGAAACGTTAGCGCCTGACAGGCCCGACCCGATTTCATCCGTTACCTGGCCGGAGATTGAGAAGTTGGCATTTGGCGAGGAGGTCAGATAGGAAGCCAGAACGCTACGCTGGTTAGCAGCACCGGACGCATTGTCAACGCATTCCAAAAGCAAGTTGGACCAATAGAAGTGGGCCGCAGGATCTGGCTCCCGGCCCAGCAGCGAGATGAATTGCTGTCGCACATATTGAACCGGATCTTCTTCTGGCGTGTCAGTGGTTATGATCCGCGTCGCGGGCGCAGCGGAATCGACGTTTTCACATTGCGAATTGATGACCGTTAACTTTGCCGTCGCATCGTCGGCCCGAATGCGGTTAACGCCGTCTTTGCATTCCACCTGGTCCAGAATTGCGTTGCCCACACCCAGCAAAGTGATTGCTGAATCTGCAATATGACTCCAGCCGTAGTGAGCATCCTCAATCAGAGTCGCCTGCGGCCCATCGATGTAGTTTCCCGCCGCGTTCAGGTTGGAGACGTTCATGTACAGACCAGTAATGTAAAGCAAGTGAAATGGCGCACCCGCGGATGGCGTGGCGGGAACAACCGAAAGTCCATTGAGTCCACCTTCGTCAAAGAAGACATTGCGAAATACTGCTTCACGGCGCGGAGAACTCGTGGTTAAGGGAAACGCGTCGCCCATGTTCACCCATGAGTACGGGGTCGCGATTCCAAGTTTTCCGTACAACTCCGGCCGTTGACCGTAATCGACAAAGACGGTGTCAACGATGGTCACGCCTTTCCAGTCAAAGTTCTGGACGACAGACGAATAAACTCCACTGCTGGTGGCGGAGCCGAGAAAAACGCTTTGCTCGATCTTGAGATCGCTGCGCGTGCTTTGCACGATAGCCCCACCGTCCACGGTGGAACCCAAGCCGTAAAATTCACAATGGTTGATAGTCGCGTTGGTGATGTCGAAGAGAGCGACGGTAATCAAAGCGTCAGTTTCAACGTCCGGAGTCCCGATGAAAGTTATGTCTTTCAAGAGCAGAAATTGCAGCCCGGTGAGATGTATAGCGACTGCCTGTGTCCCGGTGCGAGGCGCAAACTCCGAAACAAGATCGAGGCCGCGCGTCAGTATTTCTCCGGTGGCACTTGGGGGAGGTGCGGGCGTAAGCGACTCAACGCCTTTGATAGTTATGCTCGCAGCCAAACCACTGAAATCTTTCTGCACCGGAGTGTCCAGCGCGTAGCGTCCCGCAGGCACGAACAGAGTGCCGCCGCCGGCTTCAGCCAGAGCGTCGAGGGCGCGTTGCAATGCTGGACCATCATCGGCGAGGCCGTTACCGATTGCGCCAAAATCCGCGAGGTTGAACTCCGCGTCCTGTGTCGAACGCATTTTTGTGGCGCCGGACCTGGTGGGAGTTGAAGTCTGTCCTACCAACGTACTGGTCCAGGTGAGTGTCAATAGCAAACAGAGAAGAGATATTAGTTTCATGATCTTTCAAGCCACAATCGGCACACCACTGCTGGTCAGGCCGAAGCTTTCGTTCGGGGCTTAACGATGAAACATGCTCGTGAGGCGAAAATGGATAGCGTGGCATAAGGGCCAACGCTTACCGACCAGCGTAACATTTTCCGGGCGCTGTGGGGCATATTCGTCACGCGCGTAATCTTCCCTGGTCCATCTACCTTGTCAGCTTGTTCCAGTTGCCCCTGCGCACAGCCTTAGACGATGAAGAGGGTCAAATAGTTGGACTATTTGTTGAAGTCGCCCAAACCACAGACTTGCCGGAATTCCTCGGCGCTGTGCTACCGTACGCAGGTTTAACTCGAAGGTGGGAGGCTGCGGCCAACGCTTGGAATCAAAACCAGAAGAACCAACCGGAGCTGACCAACCAAACGCTCAGCCTCAGCTCAGCGTCGCGCGCAAGAAAAAACTGGCGCGTTTCGGGATTCTGTTTGCCTTGCTTGGCCTGCTATTGTTCGCTTACTTCGTTCGCAAAGCCGGCCTGACTGACGTGCTCAGCGGCATTCGCCGACTTGGCTTCGGCTTTCTCCTGATTGTGGCAATCTCCTCGCTGCGGCACACGGTGCGTTCGCTCGCGTGGACGAAATGTTTTGAACCTCCCTACAGCCTGCGCTTTCGCGACGCGTTCGCTGCCCGTCTCATGGGCGACGCGCTTGGCAATATTATTCCGCTCGCCAGCGTCGCCGTTTCCGAACCGTCGAAAGCCGCTTTTGTCACCGACAAAGTACCGCTGATGGCGAGCCTCTCGGCGTTAGCGCTGGAAAATATTTTCTACAGTCTGTCAGTTGTGCTCTTCATTTTTTCCGGCACCACGGCGCTGCTGTTGAGTTTTTCGCTACCCAAACCGTTGCGCATCGCCAGTATTGTTGCTCTGGCCGTGACGTTTGTAATCGTGCCGCTCGGTTACTTTGTCATCCGCAAACAATTGAAATTTCTCAGCGGCGCGATGTCCTTTCTTGCCAAACGCGGTATCGCGCGAGCGTGGATGCAAAGTAAGGGAATTCCTCGCGCCGCGACTCTGGAAGAACGTGTCTACGGTTTCTATTCAAGAAATCGCGATCGCCTGGTGTCGATCTTTCTGCTGGAAGTTTGCTTTCACCTCACCGGCGTGGCGGAGATCTATACGACGTTGAGTTTTATCAGCCCAGTTCGTCCGACTTTACTCACGGCCTTCATTCTCGAGTCGGTTAATCGGATCATCAACGTTGTCTTCAAGTTTATTCCGTTGCGTACGGGCATCGATGAAGCGGGTACGGGAATGCTTTCGAAGGTGCTTGGCTTCACCACGGCGATTGGTGTAACGCTTGCGATTGTGCGCAAGGGCCGCGACATTTTTTGGGCGGCGATTGGGGTGGGCTTAATGGTTCGGCGCGGTTTATCGTTCAAGAACCTGGACCAGGTGGGTGAGGGTGACGTAGCGCTGGTGGCCGACGAGTAACAATTCGCAGTCGAAACCCCACCGCTTTAGTTGAAATCTTATTCGTAGGCGAGGGCGCTGACGGCGTCGAGGTTGGAAGCGCGCACCGCTGGATAGAGTGCGCCGATAGCGCCGCCCAGAATTCCAATTCCCGCGGCAGTGAGTCCCCAGCGCCAACCGAACTCAAAAAAGAGCCCGTAGATTTTGTGAATGCCGTAACCGATTAGAAAAGAGAAGACAAATCCGACCAGCAATCCCACGACGCTAATCAACAACGCTTCCGACTCAATAATCAGCACGATATAACGTCGTGACGCGCCCAGGGCTTTCAGTATGCCAATCTCACGCGTGCGCTCGGTGATGGTTGTGTACATGGCCAGCATCACGACCAACGCGCTGACCACCGCGGCAAGTCCCACCAGAATCCTGAGGAAGACGCCCAGGTAAGGAATACTTTTCTCGAGACTGGTGAAGACGTCACGTGTGAATTGAATTTTGTTTCCCGGCAGCGCCAGGTCGATGCGTTTCGCGACTTCCACCTGCTTGCTGGGATCGCGAACCTTCACCAGAATGTAGGTGCACTTATCGGAAACTTCCAATGCATCCTGCATCGCAGCGAGACTCAGCTTCACTCGCGCGCCTGACTCAGGTGAGTAAATGCCAACGATGCGGTAGGTCCGGTTACCGAAGAGCTTGATTGCGTCGCCGACTTTTAGCTTGTTGTTGCGTGCCTTAGTTTCGTCAATCATTATTTCATCGGCCGCTTGCGGCGCTCTGCCGGAATCAAGTCGCATTTCGTTAACGCGCGCATACGACTCCCAGTCGACGCCTTCAAGTTGTTCGAAACCAAACCCGGCGCCACCTTGCGAGATGTAAAGAATCACTGGAATCGCTTCCGCGACGCCGTCGATCTCTTTCAACTTTTCAACGTAGGCGGTGCTAAGGTTTGTGGTGGCAGCGACAATATTCATCGATCCCGGTCGGGTGAACATGATCTCGGCGCGCACGCTCGATGACCGCCGGTTGAGATCGTTCGACATCCCACGCGCGAGCCCGGTAAATAGCATGACCAGACAAACCCCCAACGCCACACCAATCACACTGACAAGGGTGCGGATGGGTCGCTCACGAATGTTTGAAACGACGAGATTGTCCATGCGAGTGGTTACGATAAGGCAATTGCCAGTGAATAGTAAATCGTGAATAGTAAATAGTTTGCTTTTCGCGGCCCGGCAGGCTTGCGATAATCGGCGCAAGCGCCCCAACCTCTATTTACTATTCACGATTTACTAATTACCAGGTTTACTATTTGCAATTAACTATTTGCTGGTAAGGGGTTCAGCTTGGCCGCAGTTACCGAAACTAATACGGCGAGTTCTGCAAACAAAACGGTCGGCGCGAGCGATCAAGCTTCATTGGTTTCCAACTCCGCAGAAGTCTCAATCAAAAATGGACCGGCGCGTACGGTTGTCATCGTTTTACTCGCGCTGCTCGTTGTTTTGGCATTTGCCCTGCGCGCTCGCCATCTCGGCGCGATTGGTTTTGCCGAAGACGAGGTCAACAAAGTCGACGCGCTCCAGGCTTACGAGCGTGGCGACATATCGGCTAACGCCGAACATCCGATGTTGATGAAGGCCATGATGTTCGCCTCGTTGAAAGTCGGTAACGCGCTGGCGGCGAGCGGCAGACAGGTTAGTCCTGAAACCTTGCTGCGTTTCCCTAACGCAGTATTTGGGGCGCTGACTGTCATTCCTCTCTTCATGTTAACCGCGGCGTTCTTTGATCGCTGGACCGGCCTGATTGCTGCGGCATTTTGGGCGGCGGGTGTTAACGCCATCACGTACAACCGCATCGGCAAAGAAGACACACTGATGGTTTTCTTTATGTTGTTTGCTTTCTATTTTTACTTGCGCGCCAAACAGACTGACACGCGCAAGGTTGAACTGCGCCGGCGGAACTATTTGCTTAGTGCCGTTTCCTGGGGACTGATGCTCGCGTCGAAATATTTTCCGAACTACTTCGGTGTCAATCAGCTCTACCACCACAACTACCACGTGCGCACGCGGCAACCGGGCGAACCTCCAGGTGCGACGCCGCGGATTTTTTACATCGCTCTCGTCGTCGCCTTTATTGTTTTCAACCCGCCGGTGTTGTTGCCGCAGGTCTGGCATTACCTGAATGCTTACATGGGCGAGAAGCTGTTGGTCCATACCGGCTATCTCTTTGCCGATCAACTTTATCGCAACAACGTTTCGCGCTCGCCGTTTTGGGGAACACCGATGTATTTCTACCTCGTGTTCATGGCGATCAAGATCCCGCTTGCGGTGCTTATCTCATTCGTTGCCGGTTTTGTGGTTTCAGTTAAGCGGCGGAAGCAACCGGCGTACGGATTTGTCCTGGTCACGTTTCTTCTCTGGATCGTTCCCTACTCGTTGATTGGCGCGAAGTGGTTGCGCTACACGCTTTCGCTGATGCCGTTTGTTTATATGATCTCGGCAGTCGGCGTAATGGAAATCTTTAAGTTACTCGCGGGCAAACTAAACGCGTCCGCACAAATGCGAACGGTGTTGGCGGCAGTCTTGTTGTTGGGCGTGGTTGGTTGGCCGACGGTGATCGCGTTTTCGGCCGGTCCACATTATGGGCTTTATACAAATGCCCTTGGTGGCGGCAAGGTGGGATACTTTTTCCCGCATGATGAATTCTACGACGATGGTTTGCGCGAAGCGATCAGGTTTGTCTGCGACAACGCGCCGCCGGGCGCCGTCATTGCCCAGGAGACGCCGGCGACGACACACTATTACCTGGGACAATTTCAACGTCAGGACTTGAACGCTAAAGCGATTTCGTCACCGGATTTCGATGCTGCGACCGTTTCCGCGCCGGCGTATTTCATCCTGCAGCGCGGCCGTACTTATTTTGAAAACCAGGATAAGCTCCGATTCATCCGGTCCAACTTTAAGATGGTGCATGAAGTTCAAGTTAACGGTTTGACGGCGGCGGAAGTGTTCGTCAAGTAATTAAGAAAGGCCCAAAGTCCAATGTCCAAAGTCCAAAGTCCACTCCCCATTCATCATGGTTCAAGATTGGCTCAACTACGCCGACGTTGGAAAAACAGACTTTGGACTTTGGCCATTGGAGCTTGGACTGTCTTCGCGATTCTGTTGGTGAGCATTCCCGTTGTCGGCCAGCGCCCCGCCAAGCGGCTTCACGTCGTAATTCTCGGCACCACCGATCAGCACGGCAATCTGTTTCCGGTGGATTACTACACCAACAAACCTGACAATCGCGGTCTCGCAAAAGTCGCCACGCTCGTCAAAGGAATTCGTAAGGAAACCAAAAACGTTCTGGTGATCGACTCGGGTGATTGTATTCAGGGCACGCCACTCGAGTATTACCACAACAAGAAAAACAACTCGCCTGCCGATCCCATGATGACTGCAATGAACGCGCTTGGTTACGACTCGATGACGGTCGGCAATCATGAATACAACTTCGGCCTGCAGGTTTTGGAGAAAGCGCGCAGTGAAGCGAAATTTCCCTGGCTTTCCGCCAACACTTACAATAAGGGGACCAATCAAACTCACTACCAGCCGTACATCGTTAAGGATGTCGGTGGCGCACGCATCGCGGTCCTGGGCCTGACTACGCCGGGAATTCCCAACTGGGAAAACACGCAAAATTACGCGGGCCTGGAGTTTCGCGAACCACTCAGCGAAGCAAAGAAGTGGGTGCCGTTGCTCAGGCAAAAAGAACACGCAGACGTGGTAGTCATCGCCATGCACATGGGGCTGGAGCAGGATCTGCGTACTGGCGAAATCAATCCTGGTCAAGTAACAAATGAAAATCAGGCGATTGCGATCGCGAAACAAGTGCCTGGTGTTGATTTCATTTTCATGGGCCATACGCATCGCGACGTGCCGTCAGTAGTAATCAACGGCGTTCAGTTGATTCAAGCCAATCTGTGGGGACGACATCTCGCGCGCGTTGATCTTTATCTGGAAAACGCCGGTCGTGGCTGGCACGTTTACGCGCGCGCGGCGCGCACCATCCCGGTGGATGATCGCGTTATGCCCGACCCGGAACTGCTAGCGCTTGGTCAACCTTATGACCAGGAAACACAGGCTTGGTTGTCGCGCGCGATTGGCGAATCCGCGGAAACGTTGACGGCGACGGAAGCCCGTTTTCGCGATACCGCCATTCTTGATTTGATTCAGCGCGTGCAGCTGGAGACTGGCAAGGCGGACGTGTCGATGGCTGCAGTTTTCAATGACAACGCGAGCATTGCGAAAGGACCGGTGACGGTGCGCGACATCGCCGGGCTTTACGTTTATGAGAATACGTTGGTAGTGCTTGAAGTCACCGGTCAGCAATTGAAAGATGCGCTGGAGCACTCCGCGAAATATTTCCGTCCATACGAACCGGGAAAGTCACTCGCCGAACTAGTTGACGAAAAAATTCCGTCATACAACTTCGACATTGCTGAAGGCGTGACTTACGTGCTCGACGTCAGCAAACCAATCGGTTCACGTATCGAGAATCTGCAGTTTCAAGGTAAGCCGCTTTCGCTGACGCAAAAGCTGAAGCTGGCTACCAACAACTACCGGGTGAACGGCGGTGGCGGCTACACGATGTACCAGGGCGCGCCGGTCGTGTACCGGTCGAGTCAGGAAATTCGCGAAATGATCATCGATTGGGTTGAACGCCACAAAACAATTCCCACCGAAGCTACGAACAACTGGCGGATATCCGGGGCAGTAGCCCGACCATGAGGGAGGCCGTCCGAGACTCGCTAGCGATCCAGTTTGAATAGATCGATACTGGCCGTCATACATTCGCGGGCGGATGCAAGGAATCTGAACAACGACGCCCTTCCTGACGGTAGCGCTACTGCCCCGCGCCAACCAAATTCTTCTATTGCGTGTCTATGTAAACGTTAGAACGCGTTTTACTCCGTCGAGGTAATCCGGATTGAGCAACGAAGACGACTTGATCAGGCGCGCCCAGGCCGGCGATGTTGAGGCTTTCTGTGCCTTGGCGCAGGCCCATGAGCGTCGCATTTACGCCCTCGCATATCACTACTGCCGCGAGACCGAGGACGCCGAAGATCTGTCGCAGGAAGTTTGGCTCAAGGCGTACGCAGCGGTGCGAACCTTTAGCTTTGAGTCAAGCTTTTACACCTGGCTGCGAAAAATCACGATCAACTCCTTTCTGAACTATCAACGGAAGACTCGTCCGTGGCACCGGCTTACCGACAGTTTTCAGGATGAGCAAACAACGACGTCCACTTCGCAAAGAACGACGATCGACTTCGAACCGGCGTTGCAGAACCAGCTGGTGGTAGAAAAAGTGATGCGCGCCCTGGCCGAGGTGACACCGCAACAGCGTCTGGTTTTCCTGTTGAAGCATCTCGAAGGAATGACTTACGAAGAAATCGCACGAGAGCTGGATTGCTCGGCCGGCACGATTAAGAAATCGATCTCAAGAACAATTAAGAAACTTCGGGAGAAGTTAGGCGTTAGAGAGGAGCCTGAGAACCTTCTCTCGTACACGGCGACGGGATTGTTAAGGTAAAGGTGTGGCAAATGCACAACTGTAAACGAACCAAAGAAGAGATCCTGGACCTGGCCCTGGCGGAGTCGCCGGTTGACGCGTCGCAAATGTTGCAGGAGCTGAACAGCTGCTCGGCGTGTTGGGAAGAATTCGCGTCGACCAGAAGCACGCTGTATGTATCCGCTCAGGCATTACGATCAAATGTGGCTGCCGAACAATTTTGGGGCGGCTACCACGCCCGGTTGCGATCCAAAATTATGACGCACGCACAAAATGACGAGAGGCAAACACAGCGCCTACCGCTCAACTTGCGCGCGTGGTCTGCATGGAAAACATTTGCTGCGTCCTCGATACGTTTGCCGGCGCCCGTTGCGCTCGCGGCGCTGCTGCTACTGGCGCTCCCGTTTGTTGCCTTGTTGAAAACAGCCCGAGCCACAACTGTTCCGGCAAAAGAGCAGGCAGTGGTGCAGATCCAGAAAGTTGAAGTGCCGGTGATGCAGGAAAAAATTGTTACTCGAGTTGTCTACGTTGAGAAGAAAAGTGACAAGTTACTGCGGCGTGGCAGCACGAATTCCGAAGCGAATTCTGATTTGCCAAACAGCGTGGCGACGGTTCGCTCAGGTTCGGCGCGCAAAGCTTTAGATCTGGTTGGCTTTAAGCCGACGGATCAAGTTCAGTTGAAGATCATCAAGGGAAGTTACCCGAATGAGAAGTAAGCATTGGATTCTTGGTTTGCTTTTCGTCTTGTTACCGACAGTTGGGTCGGCGCAGGAGAACTCGGCGCGCAAGGTGGTGTTGCAACTTGCTGATGGTGGGTTCATCGCCTTCAAAAGCGAGACGGCCTGGGCTGCGGCAACGGGACCGGCGCCGGCAGCGCAAGTGATGCAGGGAGAGTTCACCACCCAGGCGTTCGTTGACGACAATCAGGTGATTCATCGACTGTTGGTTGATAGTGCAAAAAAATACATCTTTGGTTACGACATTGTAATTGCAGCGGCGCCGGCGTCGAAAAAGTTCAACATCACTGTGAACCGGCTCGACCCGCGCGTCGAAAGCGAGCTGCTAACCAGAAGTCAACAAGCGCAACCGGCGCGGATCGCGACGTTGCCGCAGTCTACCGATGCGCAGGTACTCGACGATGGCGATTCGTTTGCGCTCGATCTACTTGTTAACCAAAAGGCGGGTGTGAAGATAGTTGACCTGGTAAAAGTTTCGTTTGACCAGGCGAAACTCTGGGAAGAGGCGCCAGGCGTAGTGCCGCGAGATTTCACACCTGACGCGGTGGCGCTGACGGTGAGTGACTTTCGTTTGTTGGTTGACGGCAATCTGATGGCGAAAGGAAAACCGGGCGCCAGTTTTTCCGGCGGTCTTCTTTGGTGTTACGTGGAAGGACAGGGTCGCTTCATTTTTTCTTTAGTGGCGCGTACTGGTTACGAGTTTCAAAAGGTCGGGGTCATCAAAGAAAACCGTATCGAGTTTGTCGCGGGGGGAAAACATTACGAATGGCTTTCTAGTGCTCCGGTCATTCCCGGCGGCGGCACCTGGCACCTCTGGGTCTTGCGCGATCCAAAGTACCTGCCGTTTGGAAATCAGGAAGTCAGCAAGCAGGACAAAACCAAACTAGACAAACTGGACGACTCTATTAAGGCCGCGCAAGACAAAGCGGCGAAGATCGCTGACCCGACTCCCACGGCCTATCGCAAACAACCAGGCGATGGGAATTCGGAGCCGGGCAATCCCCGGCGCTTTAAGGTGATGGTTGGCGCGGCCGACCGCATTGAGAATCTTTTGCCGAAGTGATCCGGCGGTTATTGACTGCTTTGTAGCTCAAAAAGTTTCCCCAAAAATTGAAAGTTCGCGTGCTTTGGGCCAACGCAAAAGTCTTGAGCTAAGGCGGACGTGTGTCTCGAACTCGACAAGCAAAGGGAGATGAAACATGAAAACGAAAAGTTTTTTTACGCTTCTGGTTGGTTTAATTTTTTCCACAGTTGGTGCGGTGGAACTGGCCGCGCAAACAGACGAGGTTCCCAAGTTTGAAGTGGGAGTGCACTTTACTTCAATTACAAAACCCGACTTCAACAACGGCAGCACTGAACCTGGACTCGGCGGCAGATTCACACTCAATCTCAATCGCAGCGTCGCGTTGGAAGCGATTGGAAATTTCTTCCCGCATAGTTGTCGCTTTTGTGGCCAGGGGCCGGTGGCCGGTGACAACAGCGGCAATATTGCGCAGGGATTCGTCGGCGTGAAAGCGGGGAAGCGTTTCGAGAAGTGGGGCATCTTCGCCAAAGGCCGTCCGGGAGTTGTCAGTTTCAGTCAGGGCGACAGCACGTATATCCAAACCGGACCCACCGGTCCATTTTTATTCCCTTTTGATTTTCAGCAGAAGCGCGCGAATAACTTTGCGGTTGACCTCGGTGGGATCCTCGAGTTCTATCCGACGAAACGGCTGGTAACGCGTTTCGAGGCCGGCGACACGTTGATTCACTACGCATCGCGTCAGGGAAACTTGCTTACGTTCGATCCGGCAAACGGAGCCACGGTGCTGTTTCCTTTTACAACTCGTTCGGAGACGAGACATAACTTTCAGTTTTCAGCGGGAGTGGGCTGGCGGTTCTAAGAGTAGTCCAAAGTCCCATGTAAAAAGTCCAAAGTCTGTTTCGCTGGCGTTGAGTGGTCCTGCTTGAGGAATTCTTTCCGCGAAGGGAGTCGACTTGGAATAGCGGAAATTGGACTTTGGACGTTGGACCCTGGACTTGGTTTGAGAAAACCAAAACGGCAACCCGGGGGCGTTGGGTTGCCGTCTTGGCGTCTGACAATCGGTCGGCGAGCTGGGCACTCCCGTCCGTTGCGTGGGGGAGACACTTGTTAGCGAAGCGTCGCTATTACTTCGACGGTTTCGTAAGTCGACTGCGTCGACTCACCCTTCGCTGCGTTGCTGGCGAGTTCGCCGGCAATGTTTCGTTCGTCCTGCGACCGAACCAATTCGCGTCCGGTCTGGTCGGCGCCATTCCAAACTTCCGCCAGGAAGTAGCGCTCGCCGTAGCGATGGAAAACAAGTCGTGCATGCGACTGTGTCTTGCGAGACTCAACTGCGTTGCTTAAGCGAAGCGCAGAAGTTTTTCCATCGCTACTCTGGATCAGCAATCCATTACCGTTCGGGATTTCCCACACCGAGTATTCCCCGGCCGGCATCGTCTTGTAACCAACGCTGAATTCGAACGGAATATCGGCAATCACTTTGCCGGTCGTCGCTGGTTTGGCCGAAGCGACGGCGCTGGCGAGCGCCAGTACGAGAATCAAAGCCAACCCGGAAGATCTCATAAAATCTTTTCTCATTTCTGCTCCTCTGCCTTTCGGCGCTGGTCGAATTTTGGCGACCGCAAGAACTGAATTAAGTTTTCAACTGCAGTGGGTAATTGCTATTGCCGTGCCGCGCGTTTTCGGCGTGTAGAGGAACTGGTGCTTTCTCGTTTTCCTGGCCGTGAACATTGAAGAAGAATCGAGTCGAGGCACGAAAGATGGTTCGCGCTGAGTTCGGCGGATATGAAGAATGACTATCTCTTCAGATAGAGCCGTTATCTGTTCAGATAGCGAAGAGTAGGAGCAGGAGCAGTGGCAGTGTCAGGAGGCGGCTGCGCTTTTCGTCTTACCTGCTCCTGCCCCCTATCAGCCTCCGGCCGTTGCCGCTGACTTTCCCGACGCGTACACTTGGGCACTCCAAACCGCGACCTACTCGACTCGATGAATCCGCGACTCACAGCCATTTCCGGAAGATTGAAGGGCAGCGTTTTTGCTATCGAAGCGTTACCGGTTGTTATTGGACGCGACACGACCGCTACCCTCTGCATTGCCGATGCATCTGTCTCACGTCGTCATTCTCAGATCGAAAAAGAAGCTGAAACGTTCGTCATCGCGGATCTCGAGAGCCTCAACGGCACGTTCATCAACGACGTTCCCGTTAAGCGCCGCAAACTGCAGCACGGCGATCGCGTGCGCATCGGAGACGCTCAATTCATTTTCCTGTTGCACGACGCTGACGTTAGTGGCTCATCAAGTCCGGTTCGCTTCGACGACGGTCAGGTGATAAGCGGCTCAACGCTGCAATTCAGATTTAACGACGCGCTTTATGTGATGGCTCGCGACCTGAGCGCGTTGATGAAAATCAGCACCACGATCAACGCCATTCGCGGAGTCGAAGAACTACAGCAAACTTTATTGAATCTGCTCTTCGAAGTGATACCAGCGGAGCGAGGTGTGATTCTGTTGACTGACGCGAGCGCTGACGGCAACGACGGCGAGTTTGCTTCCGTCTTTGGACTTGATCGGCAACGTGGTCAAGACGAATCGATAAAAGTCAGCAGCAAAGTCACTAAGTGGGTCTTGCAACATCGTGAGTCGATTCTAATAACCAACGAAGCAGAAGCGGAAAACTTTCAATCCTCAGATAGCTTGATTGCCGACGAACCCGTGTCAGTGATGTGCGTCCCGCTGATCATGCTGGATCGCACGCTCGGAGTTATTTATCTCGACACTACTGACCCCAACACTCGTTTCGATAAAGATCACTTGCAGCTGGTTTCGGCGATTTCGTCGATCACGGCAGTGGCCCTCGACAATGCCCGCCACTTCGAATGGCTGGTCAGTGAGAATCAGCGACTAATTTCAGATTTCAATATCGAGCACAACTTGATTGGCGAAAGCGCACCGATTAGAGAAGTGCTGCAGTTCATTTCTAAGGTTGCGCCAACTGATTCGACCGTGTTGCTTTCGGGGGAAAGCGGGACGGGAAAAGAACTGGCGGCGCGTGCGATTCACTTGAATAGCAAACGAGCTGACAAACCGTTCATGGCTGTTAACTGTGCGGCGCTCGCTGAGTCGTTACTTGAGAGCGAATTGTTTGGTCACGAGAAAGGCGCGTTCACCGGCGCGTTGACGCAAAAGAAAGGCAGGCTCGAAATTGCCGACGGCGGTTCGGTCTTCCTGGATGAAATCGGCGAGCTTTCGCCGTCGCTACAGGTGAAGTTATTGCGCGTTTTGCAAGAGCGTGAGTTCGAACGCGTCGGCGGCACACGCAGTTTGAAGATCGATATCCGGGTAATCAGCGCCACCAATAAAGATTTGGAAACGGCCGTTAGCCAGGAGACGTTTCGTCAGGATCTTTATTACCGGCTGAACGTTGTCAGCCTGGAAATGCCACCGTTGCGCGAACGACCGGAAGACATTCCGATGTTGGCGAACTACTTTGCGATGAAGTATGGCCAGAAGTGCAACCGGCGGGTGATTGGAGTCTCCCAGCAGGCGCAAGCGCACCTGGCTGCTTACGACTGGCCGGGCAATGTGCGCGAATTGGAAAATGCGATCGAGCGCGCGGTGGTGTTAGGAACCACTGAACGCATTCTCGCTGAAGATTTGCCCGAGTCAGTTTTGGAATCTGAGGCACCGCCAACCGCGCCGGTAACGCAATATCATGAGGCGGTGACGCAAACCAAGAAAGAGATCATCCTCAGCGCAATGCACCAGACGAAGGGCAGTTATACTGACGCAGCAAAGATTCTGGGCGTTCATCCGAATTACCTGCACCGACTGATTCGCAATTTGAATCTCAAGGACCAACTGAAAAAATAACCGGCCACGGATTACGAATTCGATTGTTTTTGTTAAATTGAATGATCTGTGGAGATGATTCCTAAAACGCCGGTTACTTACAGCGACGTCTTCGCCGCTCTGGATCAGGTTAAGGCGCCTTACGTGGTTGTTAGCGGGACCGCGGTGGTGCTGCACGGACACGTGCGACCGGTGTACGACCTGGACATCGTTATCAGTCAGACTCCGCCTGAACAAATGGCAGCACTTCAGGCGGTTATGTCAGCGGGTTTTTTTCCGAGTATTTCCGTTCCCTTGAATCTGCTTTCGGTCGTGCGGATGTTTGATCAGGAAGCGCGAGAGGTGGACGTGTTTCGGCAATACCACCTTTCCTTCAAGGAGCTCTGGGAAGATTCGGTTGAGATTTCGGTTGGTGAAACTGTCGCCCGCGTCGCATCGTTCGAGAACGTGATCAAGGCGAAAAGAATTGTGGGCAGACCGCACGACCTTGAGGATGTTGCGGGTTTGCTGAAGCTAGCAAACGATAATCGTCCAATGTCCAAAGTCCGTACGCCAATTTCCTTATGATGGCAGGCATTTCTAAAATCTCGCCCTGCTTGATACGCTCTCAGATGTTGGACGTCGGTTTTTACTTACAGGAGAAACATTAGATGCCGGCAGAGTTGACTGAAGCAGAATTCTCAAAACACGTTAACACGAAGTTCCAGGTGCGAACGGACTCCGAAACACCAATTGATTTAGAGTTGGATGAAGTGAAGGGTTATTCAAGCCGGTATAAAGAGCATGACGGGATGGAGCGGTTCTCAATCTTTTTCAATGGACCGAAACAACCGTTTCTGGAGCAAACAACTTACACCTTGGAACACGAGCAAATGGGCGAGTTTGAAATTTTCCTGGTGCCGATTGCGCGACGTGACGACGGCTTTCGTTATGAGGCGGTGTTCAACTATTTTAAGTCGGCGGTGTGAGCCAAGGAACCATCCCGTTCTGAGTTTCTACCCACCACTCTCCGCTCGAGCATGGCGGTATTCCATATGTTTATACGCGCCCAGATCCTCGATCATCTCAAAGCCGAGCCGTTCATAAAAACGGTGCGCATTGTCGTTAAGCACGAAGACCATGTGGCGAAGTAGCTTGCCCGCTTCCCCGGCTTCCTGCATTAAGTCCTTAAGTAAGATAGTTCCCGCGCCGCGATTCTGAAACTGCGGCAAGATGGAGATGTCTAACAGACGAATTTGTTCGTCGTCTTCGCCCACCCAAATCCTGCCGGCGGGTTCCTCGTCGATCACGATCAACTGATAGCGTGCCTCCGGGAAACGCGCAGCGTATTCGCGTTGTTGCAAGTCAAACTGCCAGCGCACGAACTTCTCTCGTTGTCCCTCTTGCCATTGGGCTTGCGACAGTTCCTTGTCCCGCGTGCTGTCATACACAGCCAGTAGGAAAGAATCGTCTTCAGGTGTAACTGGCCGGAGTGTGAGTGTGCCGCCTTTGGGAAGATCAAACATGAGTGAATGTTGAATCGTGAATGATGAACAATCGGAAAGCAGTGAATCGTAAATCTTAAATCGTAAATAGTCGAACGACGCCGAGCAGTATTAGAAAGTAGGCGCTCGAGATAACCCAAACGCCTACCTTTTTACTAATCACGTTACTTACCGCTTTTAGATGTGATTGAACACAGCTTCGTACATCCGCTCTTTACCCGGTAACGAGTGTGGGCTCAAGAACAGATCAAACGTGCCGAGTGCTGGGTGGCTGACCTGGTGAATCGAAGTGAATTTCGGCAGAGCTCCCGAGGCATTGAACATCAGCGAAAACGTGTCTGTTTCGGCCGAAGGGGCAATCGAGATTTTCGTAGCTCTGGCGGGTTTGTACGAGTTAACGCTGACGAGCTTCAGGCTCACTTTTTCACCGCGAGCGTTTGGGGCCTGAAAGAAGCTGCCAATGTAAGGCTCAAACGTCCCGCTCGTAAACATGTAGGTCGGGTCTCTTTGAGCGCTTAACGGAATCTGAAAGCCCAGGCTGTTGCCCGCGGTTTGAGCCAGGGCAAGAATTTGGGGCTTCAGAAAAACACTGGCGGCAACTGCCGTTAAAGTGCCTGACTTGATAAAAAAACGACGTGAAATAGCCATAAGAAATCGGGTCTCCTCAAAAAAATGTGTCCGGTGAGAAAGGAATAATCCGCACGAGAACCGCACGAGAGGTGGTGAGCAGGCCTTCCCCAAAGGCCTGTGCCGCAAAGTGTAGGGGAAATCTTCCAGAAGCGCTAGCAAAGACTTTTGTATGGGTCAACAAGAGTCCGAAGTTGACTCTCCAGTTTCAAACTCTGCCGCGGTAACTGTTTGTTATTTAGGGTGCCGGAAGACTTTTTATCAGACAAGGGTTGGACTTTAGAGGTGGACTTTGGAATGGTCTGCGGCTGCAAGAAATCTTTCTTGACCTGTCAGACCGTTGCAGATAGAATCCCCGCGCTTCATCAAGTACCATCAGCTTTGCGTTCTCATTTTCAAGCAGGTTTCTCAAGCTCAGACTCACCCGCTGGCATTCCCCAGAGCTAACAGTCTGACTGTTCGGTAAAGTTCGGGAGTTTCCTTTTCGGATTCTCGCGCCGGATTGGCCTCCCTCAATGAAAGCTCTCTCTTGTCTAAACCACTCAAGGAGTGAATCTATGGCAGATCCATTTTTGTCTGAAATCAGAATATTCAGCTTCGGTTATGCGCCACGGGGGTGGGCCATGTGCAACGGCCAGTTTCTCCCCATCAACCAGAACCAGCCGCTCTTCAGCCTGCTCGGCACGACTTTTGGCGGCAACGGGCAGACAACGTTTGCGCTCCCGGATTTGCGCGGCAACGTGCCGATTCATGTGGGTCAGGGTTTCACCCTGGGTCAAAAAGGCGGCGAGCAAGCGCACACGCTAACATCCAGTGAGATGCCTACTCACATACACTTTCTCAATGCGTTTTCTGACAATGGTGACACCCCGATCGCGGCTGGGAATCTGTTTGCCAGTGCTGCCGGGTTATACGGTCCGCCAAACAGTTTGACAAGCCTGATTCCCACCACGGTAAGTAGCGTTGGCGGCAGTCAGGCGCATCTGAACATGCAGCCGTTTTTGACGCTGAATTTCTCAATCGCTCTTCAGGGAATTTTCCCCAGTCCAAACTAAGGAGTCGAACTCATGGCACAACCATATGTAGGTGAAATAAGAATGTTTGCTGGGAATTTTGCTCCTGCCGGTTGGATGTTTTGCGAGGGGCAGTTGCTTCCCATTTCAGAAGAGGAAACGCTTTTCAATTTGATAGGCACTACGTACGGCGGCGACGGGCAGTCGACTTTTGCCTTGCCGGACTTACGCGGCCGGGTGCCGATTCACATGGGCAACGGATTCATTTTGGCGGAGACGGGTGGGGTGGAATCAGTAACCTTAACAACCCAGCAAACCCCGGCCCACAATCACGCGTTTCTGGTGTCGACTGCCCTGGTCAATGCCAACACGCCTCAGAATAATGTGTTGGGCCAATGTGCAGCCATTCAGATGTACATTCAACAACCGCCAAGCGTGAGCCTTTCAAATAACGCGTTAACGCTGGATGGCGGCAGCCAGCCGCACGACAATTTCCAACCGTATTTATGCGTCGACTTCATTATCTCGCTGTTCGGGATTTTTCCGCCGCCGAGTTAAAGAAGCACTGCGCACGCTCGAAGTTGTCGGCGCTCCATGAACAGAGATTAGTCAACGTTAACGTTTGACAGGAGACTTCATTATGGCAGATCCATTTGTAGCTGAAATTCGCATATTTCCTTTTAACTTCGCTCCCAAGGGTTGGGCCTGGTGTGATGGGCAGTTACTGCCGTTATCACAGAACACCGCGTTGTTCTCTTTGCTCGGCACGACATACGGCGGCAACGGCAAATCAAACTTTGCTTTGCCTGACTTGCAGGGTAGCGCCCCGATGCATCCTGGCCAGGGCCCAGGACTCTCGCTCCATGACCTGGGCGAAACCGGTGGTTCGCAGTTTGTGACCTTGCTCGACTCCGAGACGCCCTCTCACAACCACACCGTACAAGCATTCCCCAATCCGGGTAACGTGAATACTGGTGATCCAACTCTGGCACTCGCGCGGTCGAAAGGTGGTAGCGCCTATAAGAATGCCGGGACAAGCGTCCAGATGGCGTTTCAGGCAATCGCTCCCAGCGGAGGCAGCTTGCCGCACAATAATATGCAGCCGTTTCTGACGCTGTATTTTAATATCGCGCTGCAGGGAGTATATCCACCAAGAACGTAGTGGGCGGCGTGCAGTGAACAGTGCGCAGAATAAATCTGCTTCTGTATCTGCCTCGTGCTCCTTTCACTTTTGTTCCCGTCGGAACAAGCAATGCGACCCTGGAAGAGTCGAGCGATCGACGCTTCCAGGGTCGTGTTGTTTGGAAGTCGCGAGTCGCCATTTTTCAGTCGGCAGTCAAAAATAAAAGTCACCGAGCGGTCGTCGATCCACAGACTGCCGAGTGGAGAACTGTCGCAGCAGACTTTATTGACGGACAAGTTTATTGACGATCTGGTTGTCGTGTAATACTCTTACTCTGCCAAATTAAAGGAGATTCAGCTGTCGCGACGCATGTGCCTCGCCGCCCCCAATGAGAAGTTGCCGCTGGTCTCTTTTGCCGATGCTTTCATCACTGTTACTCATTTGAACAATTCGCTATAACGTTTTCGATCAAAAGGAAATCAAAAATGAAGCCCACTACGCTCCGCTTCTCCCTGCAACGTCTTTTTCTACTCACGCTGGTCGCTTTTATTGCTGTTGCTGCCCTGGGTATCGCAGTGTCAGCTCGCAGGGCAAGCCGGGCGAAGGAGCAGGCGGCGCAAGCCGCAAACTTCAAGAATGGCATCGACCCGCAGGTGCAGAATGGTAAGCAGCCAAACGCGCCCAGCGCCGCAGTTATCGGTGTGACGGTGACAGACAATGTAACGGCGGCAACCAAAGTTGCGCCCGGGGCGAACATCAATTACACAGCCGTTGTCACTAATAGCGGGGCTGCCAGCCCGGCGGATGATGCGACCAACCTAAACTTTAGTGATCCGCTAGACGCGAACACAACACTGGTCGCAGGTTCAGTTCACTCTTCGCCAATAGCTTTCAACGACACCTACAACTGGGTTGGCAACACGCAGCTTGATACCGCCGCGCGCGCGCTTCCAGCAGTTACCGCGAACGATGTAGCCGTCAACGCGCCGGCCGGTACGGATACATTCACGGTTACGGCGATAGCCGGGGGCGCCACTATTCTCGGCGGCACGGTGACGTTGGCTTCTCCAAGTGGTGCGTTCACCTACACACCGCCATTGGGTCGGCCAAACATCGCGGACGGCGCGACCGTTCAGGACAGTTTTACTTACACGATTACGAACAACGTCGATCCGAGTCTGACTGCTACGGGCACCGTGCGAATCAATCTCACGGGGCGCGTTTGGTATCTACAGGCAGGCGCAGCCGGCGACGGTCGGAGCAACACGCCGTCGAGTAGTCCCGCAGCCATGTCTACTGCTGCGGATAAGAGCACCGACGTCTTTTACATCTTCTCGAACGGCGCCAGCTTGAACGGGCCGTTCAGTGTTGATGCGGGACAACAACTGCTCGGTCAGGGCGTTAACCTCGTAGTCAATGCCATCACCTTATTTACCGCGGGAGCGGCGCCGACTACCACCAACACGGCCGGTAGTTGCGTAGCGCTGGCGGGTGCGCCTGGCAACAACACTCTGTCCGGTTTCAATATCGGCAACTGTACCGGCGGCACAGCGATCACGGGCGCTAACGTCGGCACGCTGGCTGTCAGCACGATGACGATCAACACAAATGGCGGCGCGCTTGACCTGACAGGCGTCGGGGCGCCTACCGTTAGCGTGGTTCTGGGCGGAACAACCTCCACCGGCGGCGCCCGAAACGTCAGCCTCGTCGGTTTGAACGGAACAGTTACCCTCGCCGGCGGCGCACTCAGTGGCGCAACGGGTAATGGACTTCATATGGACGGTGGCACCGCCGGGCTTACGTTCAGCGGCACGATTCAAAATACCGGCGCCCGCCAGGTCAACGTCATTAATAAGACCGGCGGAACCGTTGCTCTGTCCGGCGCCATCGGCGGCACCGGCACCGGCATATTTTTGAGCGCCAATAACGGCGCGACCTTAAACTTCACCGGTGGCATTGCGCTTAGCACTGGTACAAACGACGCCTTCACCGCCACTGGTCCTGGCCCAGCCGCAACGTCTGGCGGCACCATCAACGTCACGCAGAACAACACCAGCATCGTCAATACCCTGGTAGCGACAACCGGCTCGGGTCTTAACATTACCAATACAACTATTGGTGCCAGCGGCGTAACCTTCCGTAGCATCACCTCGAACGGCGCCGGCTCAAATGACGGAATTATTCTTAACAATACGGGCACAACTGCTGGTTTGACCGTTACTGCGAACGGCGGTACCTGTTCGTCGTCAGCGACGTGTACCGGTGGAACCATCTCCAATAAGACCGGCGGCGACGGCAGCACCACGCAGGGCAGCGGCATCTTCCTGAACAGCACGTCAGGCGTCTCGATCGACCGCATGCAGATGAATGATTTTCAGAACTTTGGGATCAAAGGGGCGAGTGTTACCGGCTTCTCGTTTACGAACTCGCGCATAGTTGGTATCAACGGCACGACCGAGGCTGGTGGCGGTGAAGAAGGACCAATCCGCTTCGACGGCTTGTTCACCAGCGGCGCGTTTCCCACGGCGCAGATCACCGGCTCCACGATTCAGGGCGCTTTCTCGGTTAACATTCGGGTCACAAATGCCGGCGGTACGCTGAATCGGTTGGTCGTCGACAACTGCACGCTCCCGTCAATCAACTCCAGCAACACCAACGGCGGCAGCAGCATACTTTTCGACGTCGGCGCCGCGGCAACTGGTGGTACGCTTAACTTCACAATTTCCAACAGCACGATCAGCGGCGCGCGCTCGCATGCGCTCAACTTCACCAGCCATGGCGGCTCGCACATGGATGCGGTTGTAACCCAAAACAAAATTCAGAATGCGGACACTCATATTCTAAGTGCCGCGACCGGAATCATCCTGCAGGGAGGAGACCTCGGCGCGGCCGACATGACTTACAATATTTCCTGCAACAAGATCAGCACCTCAGCGGCGGGTGGCGCAAAAGGCGCCGGCGTGATCCTGTTCAAGGCTACAAACGCAACCAGCGGAACGATGGTCGGCACCTTCTCCGGCAATGCTATCGGCGTGGTTGGGCAGCCCTTCTCCGGCGCGCCCAATAGTGCGCCAGGACTTTGGATCCAGGACCACGGCGCCGGCACGTTTACTATTCTGATTCAAAACAACACCATCGTTGAATACGGTGAAGAAGCGATTGACCTGCAGCGCACGTCGGGCAGCAGCACGATGAACGCGTCAGTCTTCGGCAACACCGTGACGCCACACAGCCCCGACGGTTTTTGCGGTCTGAACATCGAACAGGGCGCCGTGGCTGCTGATACAGGCACGATGAATCTTGTCGTCGGCAACGGCGGCGGCGGCGCACAACAGAACGACTTCTCCAACGGTGACTCGGCGAATTTCAGTGATATTCAAGTGCTCCGCGCCGGCAGTTCAAGCACTGTCTTGAATCTCTCGAAAAATGGTTCGGTAGCGGTAACCGTGGCCCAGGTGCTCAAGGATGACAACGTGAACGGCGCGGCGACGAACGTCTTTATCCCGACCGCCGGCAATATGAATCTGGTTGCCGGTTTGCCTGCGCTGCCGCCCGCAGTCGCCGCTTGTTCGTTACCGCCCATTCCAAACCCAGGTGATGACACCGTTCGCAATAGCATCGACGCCGGTCCAGGCAGCTATCTGCCAGCCAGCGTAGTTGCACAGTCGAATCCAGAACCAGTGAAGCCAGCTCAGACACTTGCGCCGGCGCAGATTTCGTCGAAGGACAACATCGCGTCAGTACTGGCCAAGGCGACGCCGAAAGCAACAGCCTCCGAAGTGGCGCGAATCTACAGCAGCGAACGAGCGCTCTCGCATCACGCGGTTCGCAATAGCTTCATTCGTGCAGCGCAAGATCCGAATGCGCCGACGAGTGGCGAGAACGTAACTTTGAATGTGATCGCTACATTCCCAGCCGGCAAGTCGATCACTATCAAGTACTCGGCCACGGTGAACACGCCACCACTGGCGAGACAAGTGCAAACTCAGGCGACCGTGACGGCTAACGCCGGTGCGATTAGTGTTACCAGCACCGACCCAGGTCCGCCGGTTGTCAATGGTCCAACTGTAACCTTGGTCGATACCTTGATGACCTGGAACGGCTCAACCAGCACTGACTGGAACACCGCCACCAACTGGACGCAACCAGCCGGCGGTACGCAGTATGCACCAGGTGTTTCCAACCCCGCGATCAACGACGTGGTGATTCCCAACGTTGGCGCCCAGCCGAACATCAGCGTGAGCGACATTGGTATTTTCAGCTTGAACATTTCCAATGGCCGCACGCTGACGATCACCAGTCCGCGCGTACTAACAATCGGTGGTTCACCGGGAGGCGACCTGACACTGGATGGCATCATCAGTGGCGGCAACCTCAACCTCGGCACCGGCACGCACGTCATCAACAACGCGGGCGGCACCGGCAGTCTCTCGTCAACTAATGTCGCCACGGTCTTAAGTGGATCGACAGTCACGCTAAACAACAACTTGCAAGCCGGAGCACTGGCAGTTAACGCGGGTGGCTCGCTGAACATCACCAACCGCACGCTGTCGCTCAATGGTTCAGGCCCGGCCCTGGTCATCCCTGGCGGCGCGACGTTTACGACCACTGGCAGCACGGTTGTCTTCAACGGTACGGCAGCGCAACAAGCTGCTGGTATCGCTTACAACAACCTGACCATCAACAACACCATCGGTCTAAACGTGACTGGGGTAACGTTGACCGGCAACGCCACCGTCAACGGCACGTTGACACTAACCAGCAGCGACCTCGATACCGGCGCCTTTACTTTGACGCAGCCGAATACGACTGCTTCAGTAGGCGTGAGTGACGTTGTCGGATCGGTGAGTCGCACCGGTGGCCCATTTGCACCAGCAGTGGTTCTCACCTTTGGTAATCCCAACAACCGGATCACCTTCGGGGCGGCGGGTACGAAGCCCAGTGCCGTGACCGTAAACCTGGTGAAGGCTACGCCCGGCGCGCCGCAGGCGTATCCGGCCGCGGTGGCCAGGACCTACACCATCACCAAGACCGGTGGCACGGGTTTCACCGGCACCACCCTGCGCTTGCACTATCTTGACAGCGAACTGGGTCCGCTCAACGCGACGGAAGCGAGCCTGAACCTGCGCTGGTTCAGGGCCAATCCGCCAGCCGGTACTGGTTTCTGGCCGGCAGCTTTGCCAACAACTTTGGATAACACTGCCAATTGGGTGGAATGCAACGCGGTTGGTGAAACTGATGGGCCACCTAACAATAATCAGTTCCTGGCCAGCCGCTGGACCTTCGCCGGGCTATCGCCGACGGCTAGCAACGGCATCATCACCGGACGCATCACTGACAACCAGGGTCACGGCGTTGAAGGTGCAGTCGTCAGACTCGAAGGCACACAGAACCGGAAGTTCATTACAGACGCGAACGGCAACTACCGTTTCAACGATGTAGAGACTTCGGGCTTCTATACAGTCACGCCGTCACGGCCGAACTTCACGTTCAGTCCGGACGCGCGTTCCTTCAGTCAGGTTGGCGAAAGCACACAAGCAACGTTCAGCGCTAACCCGACGGGCGAAACGCTGAATCCGCTGGATACGCCGGAGTACTTTGTGCGCCAGCACTACATCGACTTCCTCGGACGCGAGCCCGATGAAGCCGGCTTCAACTTCTGGAGCGACCAGATCCTTGGTTGTGGTGTCGACCAGAACTGCATTGACCGCAAACGCGAGAATGTCTCAGCAGCCTACTTCCTGTCAGGCGAGTTCCAACAGGAAGGCGCATTGGTTGACGGACTGTATCGCGCCGGTTTTGGACGCGTGGCCAACTACGGCGAGTTCATGCCTGACACGCACACGGTTGGTCAGGGCGTGATCGTTGGTATGGATGGTTGGGAGTCGCGGTTGAACGCAAACAAGGAAGCGTTCGTTAACGACTTCGTCAATCGACCGGCGTTCCATGCAATGTACGACGGCATGGAGAACTCGGTGTTCGTCGACACGTTGTTAGGTCACACCGGCGTCAGCTTCACCAGCGACGAGCGGTTGGCGCTGCTCACTGGCTTGACCAATGGCAGCCAGACTCGTGCCGACGTCTTGCGCGCGATAGCGGAGAACCCACGCTACGTGCAGGCGAAGTTCAACGAGACGTTTGTGATGATGGAGTACTACGGTTACCTGAGAAGAGACTACGACTCGAGTGGTTTCATGTTCTGGCTTACGAAGTTGAACGAACACAACGGCAACTTCGAACAGGCTGACATGGTCAAGGCATTCATCATCTCCGGTGAATACCGCGACCGGTTCCCGAGGTAGCTCTAAGAACGAGTCGCTGCGTTCCTGTCAGATTCGGGAGCGCAGCGACCGGGTTCTTGGTTTCTGAAACCGCGACCACCCGGTCGCTATGCTCCCGGTTCTGATAGCGACTAACCCGGTCGCTACTCACAAAGACCGCTCACACCGCTCCGCTAAAGCACTTACCAACTACACATGGCTACATGGGGACGCGCGCGGATCAGTCGACCGTTTCCCACAATCAGTAAAATTCGCCGTACTTTCCCGGTAGCGAGGTCGCAATCCAGGGAACGTGCCTGGCGCGTAAGTGGTTATTGCAAATGCGACAGGAGAAATGCGGGGACTTGGAGCACAGTCCATGGGCAAAGAAAGGTAGCAAGAGAAAGCTCTGGAATAAGAAGAGCTTGGAGCGAGCGATTTGACTACGTATTGAATGGACAGGGCGATGATTTGCCCGACTTTGATTGAGTGGGACCCAGTTGAGGAACAGCCCGGTCGCGGTGCTCGTTCTGGCAAATCGCGGTTCTGACAAAGACGGTTGTGCCAAACAAGAACCCGGTCGCTTCGCTCTCGGTTCTGACAAGAAATGTGTTATAAAATCCTGTCTCCGACACGGAAGTCTTTGGCAATCGGTTGATCAATCGTCTAAGTCGTCCTTTTCTCAACCAGCGCGCATGATGAGTTGTCCCCAACGTTTGGGCATGGTTCGACGCCTGATGGCGTTATTACTTTCTCTGGCGATAACCCTGTCGACCCCAGCGTTTGCTTTTGCGCGCACCGCCGCGACTCCCGCGCAACAGTCCGACTCCACCAAAGTTGAGACGCAACTTACGTATGTGAAAGCGACGCTGACGCCGGCTGGTGTGTTGCTCGAATGGCATACCAACGACGCGCCTGACAACGTTGGCTTCAATATCTATCGCGACAAAGACGGCAAACGCACACAAGCGAATCGAGAGATTGTCCCCGGTGTAATGTTCACCCGGGGCCCAGCGTCCATGATGCTCGGTGGGTATTCGTTTGCCTGGCTTGACCGCAGCGGAACTTCCGACTCGGTTTATTTTATTGAGTCAGTCAATGCGCAGGGCACAACGAAAGTGCACCAACCTATCGTTCCTGCTACCGGTCTCAGGGCGCGTGAGTTTCAATCAGCACAGAGTCCACCCCCGTCTGACAGCACGAGCAATTTTGAACGGCTCTTTCCGGCAATCGAGTCACAGCAGCCAAACACTCCTAACGGGACATTGCAGCAGCAATGGGACATCGCTGCTCAGCCTGCCGTTAGGATTGCGATCAAGAAGGACGGCTGGTACCGGGTAACTCAAGCGCAGATGGCGGCGGTCGGTTTCAATACCAACGTTGACATTAGAAACTTGCGGTTGTTTGTCGATGCAAATGAAGTTGCGATTGGCGCCAGCCAGTCAAGTGGGCAGTTTGGCAGTAATGACTACATTGAATTTTATGGTCAGGGACTCGACACGCCGACGACAGACACACGCATCTATTATCTGATTGCCGGCACAACCCCGGGCAAGCGAATCACCGGTGAGTTTCAGGTTGACTCGCCACCACCGCCACCACCGCCACCACCACCGGCGCCCCTGGCGACGCCAACGCTGCCGCCGCCGGCTCCGCCAGTGTCAAGTCCAATTACACCGGCGTCGGACGGTCCGGTCTTGCGCGACCCAATTTTCTTTAGTTTGGTTGAACGCGACTTGCGATTGTTAGCTGAATCCCTGCGCCCGAATTCCAGCACAACCACGACCATAGAACCAGACCGCGCCAACAGCGATAGCAGTTCGCAAAATCAGAATTCAAGAATCGAAGTACCGGCGCCAGTTGATTCTCAGGTAACGGACGCGCCTACCGGTGACCCTCTCCTGACCAGATCGCAAACGTCGCCCACCGAAGCGAGTAAACGAAACGGAAGTGAGGATACCCAGCGAGTAATCCCCGTCGATCAAGCTGACGCGATCAAAAAAACATCTAACGCAGCGAAAGCAACTGCAACTGCTGGAGCGTTGAAGCCCGCGGCTGCCGCCAGGTCAGGCGGCAAACTTCGTAAGCGGCCTGCAGTCCGTAGAAAGAGAAACAAGATCCGCCGGCAGCGCAAACCGGAGCAGCATCACGCCATGCTGGCTGATAGTTTCGCGCCCACAAATTTTGCTTCCACGCTGCAGATAAAGGACCGCTTTGTTTATTTTTCCAGTCTGCGGAATGGCGAGGCGGAGAATTTCTTTGGTCGAGTTATCTCGAGTCCAGTGACGCTCATGTTGAATACGTCAAATCCAGACCCGGCTGCCGGTCCGGTTACGCTTGAATTTGGCGTCCAAGGCGTCGCAAATACGAGCGGAACCCCTCACCAGGTAGATGTGTCATTCAATAACAACTTCATCGCCACCATCACTTTTTTCGCAGAGGAATACACGATACGAACTTTCCCGATCCCGGCGGCACAAATACTCAATGGCATCAATCAGCTCAAGTTCACAAAAACGTCTAGCGGAGAAGTTTGCCTCGTTGATTATGCGCGATTGACTTATGCCCATGCGTTCAAGGCCAATCCCGCATCCGGAAACATCCATCTGGTTACCGAACCGAATGTGAACGACACGCTGCTGGTCGGCGATCGAACCTATTCCTTTAAGGCCTCGCCCGCAAACGACCTGGAGATCGGTATCGGCGCGAACCTGACAGCTACCGCTGCGAATATCGCAACACGTATCAATGCGGACACGGCGTTTACACATTGCAGCGCACTGGCGGTAGCCGGCGATGTCGGGTTGGTCAATCTCGCGCCTGGTAGCTCGCTCCCGCTAACGGTTGATGGCGTGCGCTTAACGAAGACAAGCCTGCCCGGAGACCAGTT
The DNA here is from genome assembly GCA_035472495.1 of Pyrinomonadaceae bacterium. GTDB lineage: Bacteria > Acidobacteriota > Blastocatellia > Pyrinomonadales > Pyrinomonadaceae > PSRF01. Next base: position 423,992 of record DATIPD010000023.1, read on the forward strand.
GAAGTTTAATCTCCTCGGGACCCAGACAATCAAGGTTGATGGTTTCACCACGCCACTCGTTCGGCTAATCGATTACACCGATCCTTTGAACGTCGGCGTCAGTAAGCCAGTGGTGGAAACGAGCGCTTCCGGTTACGCGATTACGGCGCCGCCGAGTGAAGCCGCCGGCAAGTCGCAGCGCTTGCTCTATGCGCTTCCCCAGGGATATTTTGAGCAACCAGCAGCGATTACCCAGAACCAACCGTCGACGTTGAACTCCAGCACAAATGCGGGCGCGTACTTGATCGTCGCTCATAAGGATCTCATCGCGAGTGTGGAACCACTGCGCGCTGCCAGAGCCAGTACGATGATCGCCAAGACCGTAGACGTCGAAGATATTTATGACGAATTTAGTTTTGGCGTGCATGGGCCCCAGGCAATCAAATCGTTTCTTGACTATGCGTCCACCCATTGGGCCACGCCGCCGAACTACGTCGTGTTTGCCGGCGACGCCAGTCTCGATCCGCGCAACTATTTCAACTTCGGCGATTTCGATCAAGTGCCGACCAAGTTGATTGATACCCAGTTTGAAGAAACTTGTTCTGATGACTGGCTGACTGATTTTCATGGTGATCCGGGCGATAACGGTCCGGATGGCATTCCCGACATTCCGGTAGGTCGTCTGCCGGTGCGAACGCCCGCTGAGGCGACCGCACTTGTTAACAAGATAATTAATTTCACGCCGCCGCCGAGCCCGCAAAGCGCGATCTTGATTGCCGACGATCCCACTAACTACTATTTCAATTTTGAAAGCGCCAACGATCAAGTAGTGGGATTGCTGCCTCCTACCATGACCGTGCAGAAGGCGTATCGTCGTCTCGCCATGAAGCCCATCACCGGAACAATCCACACGTCCTCCGGCAGCACGACGGTCACCGGAACGGGCACGCTCTTTACAACGGAAGTCGCCGCCGGCGGCGTGATTGCGAAAGACACCGGCGAAATTATCGGAAGGGTTTCTTTCGTTACAGACCCGACAATCTTGACGCTTACAACAGCTGCGACGACAACTTATAACGGGGCTTACAGTAAGCAGGATGACGCCACGGCCACTGCCAATATGGTTGCGGGCTTTAATCAAGGGCGCGCGTTAGCCAACTATTCGGGCCACGGCAACATTGATGTTTGGACAAACGCTTCGATATTCACAACGAACAATGCGTTGGCGCTGACCAATGACAAGCTCTCGTTTGTAGTAGTGATGGATTGCCTGAACGGCTATTTTCAAGATCCCACGGTGCTCTCAATGTCGGAAGCCTTCCTGAAAGCAACGGGTGGCGCCGTCGCCGTGTTTGCTTCCTCCGGGAAAACTTTTCCTGAGGGCCAGCATGCGATGAGCACGCAGCTTTATTCGCTGATCTATGGCAGTCAGCCTATTGCCATGGGTGATGCCATCAAGATCTCGAAAGGCGCCACTACCGACCAGGACGTGCGGCGCACCTGGGTGTTTTTCGGCGATCCGTCAATGAAGATTCGCTAACAATGTGTCAGCGTCGTTATGCGCTCAGGCGGTGTCGATTTAGACACTTAGTCTAGTAATTTCTCTGTCAAACTAGATCCTAGAAGTCACGAGGTCTCAAAAAAATCTGATGGCAAACTCTCGTTTTAATCGCCGCGTCCGCGGTCGCAATTCAAATCTGATCATTTCGCGAACGGTTCAATCTCAAAATCGGCGCGGTGTCCGCAATGTGCTGCTGGCCATGCTGGTCGCAGCCTTTGTCTTAATCTCAACCACTTTATTTATAGCGCGAGTTGACGCTGACACCGGCACGGGCAGCATCTCGCTGACCACGCTCGACGTAGCTATCCCGACCGAGGACTTCAACACGCTCTCGAACACCGCGGGCAGCACGACGAACACGACCCTCCCGACGGGCTGGTACATCACCGAAACCGGTGGCGGCGCTCGCGACAACGAGCAGTACGCCGTGGACACGGGCGCCAGCACGACGGGCGACATCTACAGCTACGGCTCGGCCGCGGCGACCGACCGCGCGCTCGGTGAACTGCGGAGCGGAACGCTTATCCCGCTCTTCGGTGCAAAGTTCACCAACAACACGGGTGGAACAATCACTTCCCTCGACGTCGCCTATACCGGCGAGCAATGGCGCTTCGGTGGAGTTCATTCCACTGTCGCCGACCGCCTGGATTTTCAGTACAGCGTAAATGCGACGGACTTATCGACCGGAACTTATCTGGATGCAAACGCGCTCGACTTCAATCCGCCCGTGACAGCCGGTACGGCTGGCGCGCTCGACGGCAACGCCGCCGCCAACCGCACTGCCATCTCTTCGACCATCACCGGCCTTAGTATCCCGGCCGGCGCGAGCTTCTTCATCCGCCTTAATGACGTTGACGCTACTGGTGCCGATGACGGTCTGGCCATCGACGACTTCTCGGTTACGCCGCACGGCACCGGCGGGGGCGGCACCTCTCTTTCAATCAACGATGTAACGCAAGCCGAAACCAACGCCGGCACGACCAACTTTGATTTCACGGTCAGTTTGTCAGCGCCGGCGGGTGCGGGCGGCGTTACTTTCACGGTTAATACGGCGGACGGCACCGCGAACTCGGGCAGCGACTACGTGGCTATTGTTAATGGCGCCGGCAGTATCACTTCCGGAAATAGTTCCACCACCGTTACCGTGCAGGTCAACGGCGATGCGACGCCCGAACCAAACGAAACCTTCTTCGTGAATTTAACAAATGTCACCGGCGCCACGGCCAGTGACGCTCAGGGTTTAGGAACAATCACCAACGACGACTTCACCCTGACTCCGATTCACACAATTCAGGGAAATGGTTCAACCTCGCCTCTGGTGGGCAATGTGTTGACAACCAGCGGGATCGTTACCGGCCTCAGGTCGAACGGTTTCTTCCTACAAGAGCCGGACGCTTCGGTTGACGCTGATCCAAACACGTCTGAAGGCATCTTCGTTTTCACTTCCAGTGCGCCGCCGGGCGCCGCCGTTATCGGCAACCTCGTTGCAGTCGGTGGTACGGTGCAGGAGTTTATTCCGTCCGCCGATCCCTTCAGCCCGCCGGCGACTGAGCTTATCTCGCCAACAGTGAACTTGCTCTCGACCGGGAATCCGTTGCCCGTTCCCATCGTGATTACGGCGAGCGAAACCACGCAAGCTTCGGAAACAAGCAACCCGCTTGACTCGCTCGAAGAGTATGAGGGCATGCGCGTCACGGTCCCGTCGCTGACGGTCACTGGTCCATCGCAGGGCACGATCACCGAACCTTCAGCTACAGTCGCTTCGACCGGAGTTTTTCTCGGGGTGGTCACTGGTGTAGCCCGACCCTTCCGCGAGCCGGGCATCGCGATCTCAGACCCGCTACCCGCTGGAGCACCCGGCACCATTCCTCGTTTCGACGAAAACCCGGAAAGAATTCGGGTGGACAGCGACGTCCAGCCGGGAACGACTGCCATTGATGTGGCCGCCGGCACCGTCATCACCAATATCACCGGACCGCTTGACTACGCTTTCCGCTGTTACACGATCGACCCGGATGCAGCTTCGCCTCCGATCGTTGGTGCACAACCTGGTTCAGTTCCAGCGCCAACTGCGACTGCCGATGAGGTGACTATCGCCTCGTTCAACATGGAACGTTTCTTTGATACCACGGATGCTCCTGGCATCAGCGATCCGGTTTTGACCGCAGCAGCCTTCAATCGGCGGGTCGCCAAAGCCTCCTTGATTATTCGCACGGTGCAACGATATCCCGACGTGATCGGCGTCGAGGAAATGGAGAACTTAAGCACGCTGCAGGCGGTGGCCGCCCAGGTCAACGCTGATGCCGTGAGTATTGATGCGCTGCCGAACCCAAATTACGTGGCGTATCTGGTCGAAGGAAATGACATCGGCGGCATTGACGTGGGTTTTCTGGTGAAAGAATCGCGCGTGACGCGGCTCAGTGTCACGCAACTGGAGTTGCCTGGCTGCGACCATGTCACTCCTTCGACCTGCTACAACTATGTCAACCCAAATACCGGCGCCCTCGACATCATGAACGATCGTCCGCCGCTTGTTTTGCTTGCCAGTATTCCGCGTACGGCCGGCGGCACGCTCGGATTCACGGTAATCGTCAATCACCTGCGCTCGCTGAACAACATCGACGACACTACTGCTGACGGAACGGGAACCGTGGGGGCGCGGGTGCGCGAAAAGCGACGCCAGCAAGCAGAGTTTCTCGCCAACTACATCCAGGGACGTCAAAGTGCCAATCCTACCGAGAAGATCATCACGGTGGGAGACATGAACGCTTTCCGCGTAAATGACGGATACGTTGATTCGATTGGCACGATTTTGGGAACGCCGACGCCAGCCTCTCAAGTGACGCTCGCTTCGCCGGATCTGGTCAATCCAAATCAGACCGATCTGGTTGACACTCTGGCGGCCGCTCAGCAGTACTCCTATAACTTCGACGGCAACGCGCAAACGCTCGACCACGTAATAGTCAACGCGCCGGCGCTGGCTATTCTTAGCCGGTTTGCCTACGCGCGCAACGATTCCGATTTTGCTGTGAAGAATTATGAGAGCACTAATGAACTGCGCATCTCGGACCATGATCAGCCAATCGTTTACCTGTCCTTAATGGCGCCAACAGCTGCTGACGGCCGCATCACTGGTCGCATTACGGATCACCAGGGAGCGCCTGTTCCGGGAACGGTGATTCAACTTAACGGCTCGCAATCGCGCAAGACGATCACCGATGCCAACGGCAACTATCGTTTCGAAAACGTGGAGACCAGCGGCTTCTACACCGTTAGACCTTCACGCGCGGGATTTTCTTTTAGTCCCGAGGAACGCTCGTTCAGCCAACTTGGAAGCGGCACCCAGGCGGAATTCACGGCAACGATGATTGGCGGCTCCCAAAACCCAATCGACACGGCTGAGTACTTTGTCCGCCAGCATTACCTTGATTTCCTGGGACGCGAACCCGATGAAGCCGGCTTCACCTTCTGGAGTGATCAGATCCTCGAGTGCGGCACCGATTCAGCTTGTGCCGAACGTCGTACCATCAACGTTTCGGCTGCCTACTTCAACTCCATCGAGTATCAGGAAACCGCAGTACTGGTAGACGGCATGTATCGTTCCAGTTATAGCCGCCGACCACAGTATGCGGAGTTCATGCCGGATACAGCGGTGGTCGCGCGTAACGTGGTGGTGGGAGCACCAAACTGGCGGGCGACGCTCGATGCTAACAAGCAGGCGTTTGCCGAAGCCTGGGTACAACGTGCGGAGTTCCAGGCTGCTTATGGCGGACTGAGTAACGCGGCGTTTGTAGATACACTGATCAGTCATGCGAGCGGCTTCAACGGTGACCGTGAGGCGCTGGTGAATGGACTGAACAGCAACACAATGAACCGTGCAACCGCATTGCGACAGATTGCGGAGAACGAGGGGTTCGCCGCAGCGAAGCGAAACGCGGTGTTCGTGATGACGGAATACTTTGGCTACTTAAGGAGAGACCCGGATCAGGCGGGCTTCGATTTCTGGCTGCAGAAGTTGAACGAGCACAATGGAAACTTCGAGCAGGCGGAGATGGTCAAGTCGTTCATCGTCTCCGGTGAATATCGCGACCGCTTTATTCATTAATTAGGTCTGCAATCAGCAAAAGTATGGGCAGAGTAGCTCTGCGGCTTACTCTGCCCGTCCTCTTTGGAACCACTTGGAACACCCAGGAGGCAGAAGTTAAAGATGGTGCCTACGTTTCTGCAGCCCTGAAACGTTGACTATTCCAAGGAAATCAAGGTATTGTCAGCTCACATCGGTCTGTGGCAGCGGTTGTTCTTCCGCGTTTTGCTCTAAAAGTTTTGTAATCATAAAACCCTCCGTGAAGACTTCTCTGCCGTTGTGTAACTCCCAGTCACGCTGTTCTTTTTGTTAGAGAAACTGTGTGCTGCGAGCAAAAAAAAACTAGCGTCCACTACATCCACCGGGAGCCCGAAAAATGAAACTACGTCTCCGAATAGCAATTCTTTTAGGCACAGCTTGTCTTGCTCTGTCGTTTGTCTTTTTCTCTCCTGGTGTCCTTAGTCGTATTTCGAAAAACTACTCGCGTCCGTTGCCGTCCGCCAACACGACGAGGCGAGTACGCGCTAGTCGTGGTGGTGGCTTGGGTGGTCACAGCGAGATTGATTACGCCAGCGCGTTGAATAAACCTCTGAAAGTGGATGCGACGAATCCGCCGCGCTTTTCTTTCAACCATGCCGATCAGCCAGTAGCGCCGCAGCAACCGAAAATAACACCGGACGTAGTTTCGATGGTCGGCCCGGTTTCACAAGATCAGGACCTGCGCGAATTGCCTTATATTCCTCCCAACGTTGAAGAAGATGAGGCTCCGTTGCGCCGCCATCCTTTTGAATCGGGGCCAATAGATCAGGCGAAGCAGGATCCGTTTCGGGCGGTCAAGGAACTCCTGGTGCCGGCGGCCATGCCCAGCGCGTTTTTCACCTTTGACGGTATTGACTCAAATCTGAGCGGCTGCGGTTGTTTGCCGCCTGATAGCCATGGCGACGTCGGACCGAACCACTACATTCAGACGGCCAATTCGTCAATTAGAATTCACGACAAGGTTGGAAACGTCCTGTCCGGTCCCACAACTTACAATTCATTTTTCGCCGCCATCGGACCCACCAATCCCTGCGGCAATAACAACAACGGCGGCGACGGCATCGTGTTTTACGATCACATGGCCGACCGCTGGGTAGTCAGCGATTTCGCTCAGCCGTCGTTCCCCGGCACTTCGTTCTGGCAGTGCATCGGTGTTTCCAAAACGAGCGATCCGGTCGCGGGCGGTTGGTATCTCTATGCCGTTCAGGTGGACCCGGCGAATCCGAGTTACCTCGGCGACTATCCTAAGTTCGGCTTGTGGCCCGACGCTTACTACCTTTCGATGAACGAGTTTTCGACCAACACGACCTTCAATGGCGTTCGTCAGTATGCGCTCGATCGCAACAGCATGATCAATGGCGGCCCCGCGAACGCGATTGGCTTCTCGATCCTGCCTGCGGACCTGGGCGATCAATACAGCTTGCTGCCGGCGTCATTTCGCACCGGTACTGCGCCGCCCGCGGGCCAGCCGGAGTGGTTCATGAGTATCAACAGCTCGTCCGTCGCCGGCACGGTTGAAACTCAAGTCTTTGTCCGGCGTTTTCACGCTGACTTCGTTACTCCGGCAAACTCCACCTTCGGCGTCGGCGCAACCCATGCGCCTGACGGCATCATCACGGTCAACGGCTTTGTGGATGCGTTTCAGTCTACCGGCGGGAACATCGTGCCAAACGGCACCGCCACGACCACGCAATTTCTCGACACGCTGGGTGACAAGTTGATGACTCCGCTCGTCTATCAGAATCTCGGCGGCGTCGAATCGATTTGGTCGTCACATTCGGTTAATAACAATCAGGGTGGGACTGGACCAGTATCAGTTCGCTGGTATCAGTTCAACATGACGGGCAACACGATTCCCGCCACGCCCGCGCAGCAGCAAACTTTCGATAATGGCGCAGACGGAATCTGGCGCTGGATGCCCAGCATCAACGTTGACCAGCAGGGCAACATGGCCATTGGTTACAGCGCTTCGAGTACTACGATCAACCCCGGCATCCGTTATGCAGGTCGCCTCGCCGGTGACCCGCTGAACAACCTGTCGCAGGGTGAAGCGACAATGTATGCGGCGACTGGACATCAAACCAGCACCAGCGGTCGTTGGGGTGATTACAGTTCAATGTTTGTTGATCCCTCCGACTCGTGCACGTTCTGGCATGTGAACGAGTACTACGCGGTAACCGGCGGCGCGAACTGGAGACAACGCGTCGGTACGTTTAAGTTCCCCGGTTGCCCGGCTACGCCACTGCCAACGCCGACACCAACCCCGACACCGACGCCGGTTCCGTCACCGACACCACCGGCTTCAGCAGGGCCGGTTACGGTCACGGCAACCACGGGAACGTTGGGGCCAACGGATTATCCAACCGTGAAGGCGGCGTTTGACGCTATCAACGCCGGCACGCACACGGGCACGATTAACATCTTCATTCTGGGCGACACGGCTGAGGGAGTCGCTGCGGTGCTAAACGCGAGCGGCAGCGGTGCGGCGTCGTACACATCCATTCGTATGCAACCCTCCGGAGTGCGTACCGTCACCGGCAATTTGGCGACGCCTTTGATCGATCTGAACGGCGCCAACAATCTGACGATTGATGGGACCAACACCGGCGGCAATTCGCTGACCATTTCCAATACCAACACCGGCGCTACCACCGGCACCAGCACGATCCGCTTTATCAACGGCGCTTCGAACAACAACGTTAAGAATTGCACGATCTCAGGATCGGCAACGGTTGCGGTGGGAACTGCCGGCGGCAACATTCTCTTCAGCACGACAACGGGGGCCGGCAACAACAACAACACGGTCTCCGGAAACGACATTGGTCCAGCCGGCGCTAATCTGCCAGTCAAGGCTGTGTCCGCAGTCGGTACCACCACAAGTGCCGCCACCATCAACACCGGCGACATAATCGATAACAACAACATTTTCGATTTCTTCATCGCCACAGCGAATACTACTGGCGTCGATATTCGCACCGGCAACACCAATTGGACCATCTCCAACAACCGGATCTACCAAACCGCTCCGCGCACTTTCAACACCAGCGTCGGTTTGCGTTATGCCGGCATTACGTTCAGCGGTAGCACCGGCACTGGTGCAACCGGCAATTTCATGAACATCAACGGCAACACGATCGGGTTTGGCGCGGCCAACGGAACCGGCACAACCACGATCACCGGCACCGGCAACGGTCTGCAAAACGAAGTCCGAGGCATCGACTTGCAAGCTGCCAACGCCGGAACCGCAACCAGTGTGCAGGGCAATACTATTTCCGGTATTAACCAAACTTCGGCGCGTTTAACCACGACCACTGGTCTCTCCGCTTTTGCGGGAATTCAGATCAGCACGGCCGCGGGTGGTTCGGCCACCGGCGTATTCGACATCGGCACGATCACAGGCAACACCATCGGCAGTTTGGATGGCTCATCGACCATCGTGATCACGGCTAGTTCAGTTACCGCCAATACCACGCCGATCTTCGGCATCCTCGACTTTGGTTCGGGTTCCAACAACGTTTCCAATAACAAGGTTGGCGCGATCACGATCCAGGGAACCGGAACGGTCACCGGCTTCCGCGGAATTTTCGCGGGCGCTACGGCAGCCAGCACGCACACAGTCAATAACAACATCATCGGTGGCGCCGTAGCCGGCGGTGCAGTTAACGACACGATCGTGGGCAGTTACGCGATGTACGGTATTCAAACCTCGACAGCTGCGTTTTCAATCAACGGCAACACCATTCGCAACTTGAATGGTAACGCTAACGGCGCCGCTCTAGTCGTCGGTGGCGGCATTGCCATGACCACTACCAGCACGGCTAACTCTACTAATGTTTCTCGCAACACGATCTCGAATCTGACTAACAACTCAGGAACGGCGAGCAACTCGATTTATGCTATCGACCTGACTTTTACGGCCAATGCTGCCGTGACTGGCAATCTCGTAGAACGCAACTTTATTTACTCCAACTCGATAACTTCCACCGACAACACTTGTCAGATCTGGGGAATCGTAAATCGCGGAGCAGCCTCGGCGACCGCGACGGCCACAGTCCAGAACAACATGATTCGTCTCGGTATCGACGGCTCCGGTAATCCCATTACCGGTGGTTTCTCAATCATCGGCATCCGCGACATTCAGGGCGCCGGCGCTTCGGTCGTCAACTACTATTACAACAGCGTGTATATCGCTGGGACCGGCGTTGCCTCTTCGTCGAACACCTTTGCGTTGAATAGCGGCGTCACCACCACGGCGCACAACTTCATAAACAACATTTTCTGGAACGGACGCAGCAACGCTTCCGGCGCCGGCAAGAATTATGCAATCGCCCTCGCTGGGACCACGCCCAATCCGGCTGGACTCACAACTAACTTTAACGATCTATTCGCGAACGGTACCGGCGGCTTCGTGGGCCTGTTTAATGCCACGGACCAAACAACACTCGCGAACTGGCAAACAGCGATCGGCCAGGACGCAAATAGCATTAGCGCCGATCCGCAATTCTGGTTACCCAACGCGGCTGGCCCGAATCTGCACATCATGATCACCAGTCCGGCGAGGCTTGCGGCGACCCCGATTGCGGCCGTGACCAACGATTTTGACAATGACCCACGTCCGGCGGTAACTCCGGATATCGGCGCCGATCAAGTACTAACGCCCTCAGCCGCGCCGGCGGTCATTAGCGGCCAGATTACGACGCCCGGCGGTGCGCCGCTGGCAGGAGTCAGCGTCACTTTGAGCGGTGGAAGATCAGCTCGAGCGATCACCGACAGCAGCGGCCATTACCGCTTCGCTAATGTCGATACCGACAACTTCTACACTTTGACTCCGGCGTTAGTGAACTACCACTTCTCTCCAGAAGAACGTTCGTTCTCGTTACTCACTAATATGAGTGACGCAGTTTTCACTGCCAGTCACGACGCCGTTCTCATCGGCAACGCGATCGACACGCCCGAGTATTTCGTCAGGCAACACTATCTCGATTTCCTCGGTCGTGAACCGGATGAAAGTGGCTTCAACTTCTGGAGCAATCAGATTCTTGAATGTGGCTCCGATTCGGCATGCGTGGAACGACGGACCATCAACGTCTCGGCAGCGTACTTCCTGTCGACCGAGTTCCTGCAAACTGGAGGCTTCGTAGATGCGCTTTACCGGGCCAGCTACAATCGCCGTCCGATGTTTGCGGAGTTCATGCCTGACGCGCGCACGGTCGGGCAGGGTGTGATCGTCGGCGTAGCGGGTTGGCCGCAGCAACTGAGCGCAAACAAACAAGCGTTTCTAAATGCCTGGGTGCAACGCGCAGACTTCCGCAGCCAATTCGATGGGCTAAGCAACAGCCAGTATGTGGATAACCTGATTAGTCACACTGGCGTAACCTTCAGCGCTGCCAGCCGCGACGCTTTGCTGAGCGGCCTGAACAACCAAACAGCCACTCGCGCGGACGTGCTGCGGAGTATTGCGGAAAATGAACAGTTCGTAAGCGCCAAACGCAACGAAATGTTTGTGATGATGGAATACTTCGGTTACCTGCGACGTGATCCGGATCAAGCGGGATTTGATTTCTGGCTGACGAAGTTGAACCAGCATAACGGCAACTTCGAACAGGCGGAGATGGTCAAGTCGTTCATCGTTTCCGGTGAATATCGAGATCGTTTCCGGTAAAACGACCATCGGTTCAGATTGGTTTTGCTGTCAAAGGGGCACGACTGCGGTCGTGCCCTTTTGGTGTCAGACAGTCAAACTGCAGCGGCTTTTTTTTGCCCCGGCTACGGCTCTTTGAACAGTAACCGTGAGTGGCCAGCCGGACCCAGCCGTTCTCGAGAATTCACCGCGAAATCATTGACCCTTTACCCTGATTGGTGATAGTGTCCGCCTCACTTCTATCGTCTCGGGCAGTTGCTTTACCTAAACAGATTATTTCTTTTCATAAAACGGCATTATTGCGTTCCGTTTCTCAGCTCGAGTTTGCAGTCAGTGACTGCCATCCCAACAGTACTCAACTGGAGTCCCCTTATGACTACTTCCACCACCTGCGCCGTTAATTCGCTTCAATTTCACACAACTAACAAGAGTCAACTTCTGCGAAAAGCGATCATGTTAGCCGCCGCGGTGGTTTGTCTACTGATGATGAGTGTGCTCGCATCGGCGCAGCTCACCGGGACGAAGAACATCCCTGGCAATTATGCGGACCTGGCTGCCGCCATCACGGACTTGAATACGCAGGGTGTGGGCGCGGGAGGGGTAACGTTTAATCTGATCGCGGGCAATCCGCAAACTGCCCCGGCGGGCGGGTATGTGATCGGCAACACCGGGTCGCTCGTGTTGACTACGTCGAGCGCGGCGAACCCGATAGTCTTTAACGGCAACGGCAACACCATCACCGCGCCCACGCCGCAGGCTGCGGGCAATCTCAACGACGGTATCTTCAAACTGATCGGCGCTGACTGGGTAACGCTCAACGGCTTCTCGATGTCGGAGAATGCGGCGAACACGACCACCGCTGCCGCAACTAATAACATGACCGAGTGGGGCGTTGCGCTGCTGTATGTGACAGCCACGGACGGCGCACAAAACGATACGATCACCAATTGCACGATCGACCTCGACCGCACTTATCAGAACACGTTCGGCATCTATAGCAACTCTACGCACACGGCTACGGCGGTGACAACTTCAGCGAGCGCCACCGGCGCAGCCGGCAGCAACGACAACCTGAAGGTTTACAGCAACAATATCACTGACGTGAATAACGGTATCGTCGTGGTTGGACCAACGGCGGCGGCTGATCAGAATAACAACCTGGACATTGGCGGTGTCGCGCTGGCAACCGCAAACACGATCACTAACTTCGGCACTACCGGAACGTTTTCCGGCTATGCGAATGTTTCCGGCACGGTCAACGGCATCCTGGTTAGAAACACCAGGAATTTCAATGTTTCATTTAACACAGTTACGAGTTCGAACGGCGGCGTGACCGTGGGAACCTTGAACGGTATTCAAATACCTGCATCCAGTAACGCGCCTACCGGCACGCTTACTCAAACAATAAATAACAACAGTCTTTCGCTACGCGCCGGTGCCGTTGGCAGTGCCATGAACGGTATCAACATGCCGAGCGGAAGTGTCAACACGACCACTACCGTCAGTATTAATAACAATGATTTCAATACCTTTGGCCATACGGTAGCCGGGGCAACGGCTGCAATCACATTTATTACCCAGGCAAGCGTTCCGCTCGCTTCAAACATGAATGGCAACACCTTCACCAATATCTCGGTGAATACCACCGGCGCGGTAACGTTCTTCGCGGCGGCGCCTATTTTGCCGTCTGGTTCTTCCCTATCAATCAGCAGTAATCAGATTGTTACCGGGTTCACGCGAACTGGTGTCGGAGCGACCACCGTCTGGAACACAAACTCAACATCTGTGAACGGATCGTCGCACGCGGCCAACAACAACAATTTTTCGAATGTCACGCTAACCGGCGCTTCGGCTTTTACTGGCATCTCGGACACGGACGGTGCCTCGGGGGTCAGCGGACCGGTGAAGAGCGTCAACGGAAACACTTTCAATAACATCAACACTGGCGCCGGCACCGTGACGCCGATGTCCGTCAACTTCAGCGGCGCGAACTCGACCGTCAGCAACAACACTATTAGCAACATCACCACTTCCAACTCCATCACCTGCTTGACGCTCGGCACTTCGAACCAGGCAACCTTGACAGTCGCTGGAAATCTGATCGATCCGATCACGTCCGGCGGCACCTCGGTGACTGCCATTTCGGCCGGCGCGCCGACCGCCGTTTATTCCAAGAATAAGATCTACGACGTGAGCGGTACGGTCGCGGGATCGGCGGTCAGCGGTATTTTGGTAGTGAACACTACCGCGAACAGCAATGTGACGCTTTCCAACAACCTGGTAGGAAATTTGACGGCGCCGGCAGCAACTGGCGGTAACGCCATTGTTGGCATCGGTACTACCGGAACGGCGACCACTTCGACCTTCAACATTTTCTACAACACGGTTTTCGTAAACAACACTACCTCGGGCGCGGGCTTCGGTTCTTCGGGTATTTTCATCTTGGCGAGCGCGACGGCGACGACCTCGGCGGTCAATCTGCGGAACAACATCGTCGTCAACACCTCGGTGCAAAACGGCGCCGGCCTAACCGTCGCTTATCGTCGCAGTGCCGGTACGGCCGGAACCCTGGCTAACTATGCCAGCACTTCCAACAACAACCTTTTCTACGCCGGTACTCCCAGCGCGACCAATCTGATCTACGCAGACAACGTCAGCACGGCGCAGACAATCGCCGCCTATCGCAACGGTGTTTTCACCGCCGGCACGATTGCGCCGCGCGATTCCGTGTCGGTGAGCGAGAATCCGCCGTTCCTGAGCACCACGGGCTCCAGCGCAAACTTCCTGCACATCAATCCAGGGACTCCAACCCAGGCCGAAAGTGGTGGCTCGCCGATAGGCGGCATCACCGACGACTTTGACGGCAACGCGCGCAACGGTTCGACGCCCGACATCGGCGCCGATGAATTTGCCGGCATCGTGCTCGACCTGACGCCGCCTGTAATCACCTACACGCCGCTTGGCAACACTGCGTCGACCGCCAATCGCACGTTGAGTGTGACGATTACGGACCTGAGCGGCGTCGCCGGCGGAGCAACTGCGCCGCGAGTCTACTATCGCAAGAATGGCGGCTCGTATTTCTCGAATCAGTGCAGCGCGCCAACCGGCAGTCTCTATCCCTGCACGATTGACTACACGCTCGTAGGCGGAGTCGTCACGACTGATGTGATCGATTACTTCGTGGTGGCCCAGGACAACGCCGGAAACCTCGCTGCTAATCCGAGCGCAGGCTTCTCGGGTAGTAATGTCAACAGCATAACCACGCCACCAACCACGCCGAACACTTACACGATTGTCACGGCGTTCCCGGCAACCGCGAATGTCGGCACGGCCCAGACCTACACGTCTCTGACCGGAGCCGGCGGACTGTTTGCCGCAATCAACGCCGCGGTTCTCAATCAGAACGTCACCGTCAACATAACTTCAGATTTGACGGAAGACGGTACGAATGCCCTGAATCAGTGGAGCGAAGATGGCGCCGGCGGTTACACGGTAACGATCGTTTCCAGCGGCACGCTGAAGACAATTTCTGGCCCGGTTGCCAATGGCATGATTCGCTTGAACGGGGCGGACCGTACGACGTTTGATGGTCGTGTTGGCGGCACGGGGCAGTTCCTGCTCTTCCGCAATACCAACACCACTAACCCAACGTTCACGTTCCAGAACGACGCGACCAACAACACGATCGAGTCGTGCCTGGTTGAAAGTGGCAACACTACACTCGCGAGCGGCACGATTCTGTTCAGTACGTCAACTGGCACGTTGGGCAACAGCGGCAACACAATTCACCTGAGCGACATTCGCGACCGCTCCGACGC
Organism: Pyrinomonadaceae bacterium; assembly: GCA_035472495.1. Taxonomy (GTDB): domain Bacteria; phylum Acidobacteriota; class Blastocatellia; order Pyrinomonadales; family Pyrinomonadaceae; genus PSRF01. The sequence goes on from DATIPD010000023.1 coordinate 439,114, forward strand.
GGCGGGTGTACCGGCCAACGGGGTCTTCTCGAGCGGCTCGGCGAGCGCGCCGAACGGCACCAACACCGTCTCGGGTTGCAACGTGTTCAACTTTACGAACGCCGGCGTGCTGGTCACGGCAACGGGCGCGGGCAATGGTTGGATCGTTAACCCGAGCAGCTTCTATCAAACGGCTGCGCGCACGACTGCCGCGACCGGCATTTCGATTCAGGGCGGCAGCGGCCACTCGGTTCTCAACAACAGCATCGGCGGCACTGCGCCGAACGCGGGTGGAGCGAATTGGGCGACCAGCCAAACATTCCGTGGCATCGACCTGACTGTCGGCACGGCAGCGGCGACCAGCGTCCAGGGTAATGTCATCAAGAACATTCGCTCGACTTATCCGGCGGCCGACTTCGCTTCCAGCTATGGGATCTTCCTTGAAGCGGGACTCGCGAACATCGGCAACATCACCGGAAACCAGGTCGGTTCGAGCAACGCGGCCGAACGCTACGAAATCAGCGGCGACTCTTACGGCATTCGCGTTGTCAGCACGTCAACGGTAAACGTCAGCAACAACACCGTAAACAACTTCGGCACGGCCGCGACGCCGCCAACAGGCGAGTTTTATTTCGGCATGTCCGTTGAAGGAACCGGTGGCGCGCACACCGTGGTCAACAATACCGTGAGCAACGTGACCAATGCCTCTGTACCCGATGCCAGCTTCTCAACCCAAACCATCGGTATGATTGTCTCGGCTACCGGCGTGCAAACGATCCGCGGCAACACGGTGTCCAATATCAATAGCACCAGCGTTACCGCTCCGACTGCCAATAACAATCGCGTCTGGGGCTTGCTGGTTTCGGCAACCGCGGTCGGCACGGTAGTCGACCGGAACAAGATCGATAACATCTTTGCGGCCAGTGCCGGCGTCGGCGCGCGCTCGGATGTCATAACCTGCGTGCAGTCTCAAACGGTTGCGAACGCAACCTTCACCAACAACATGGTAAGCACGTCTGCCGGCGCCGCGTCGGATCGAGCAATCTTTGGTATTCTCGATCTCTCGGCGGCACCCGCAATCAGCAACTACTACTTCAACTCCGTGAATATCACCGGAACCGCAACGGCAGCCAACAATACCTACGCGTTCAACCGGAACAGCACGCCGACGATTACGCTGCGCAACAACATCTTCGCGGATTCGCGCAGTGGCGGCACCGGCTTCCACGTGGCGATGGCCAACACCAACGCCGCAGCTACGGGCTGGTCGGCAACGGCTTCTGATCGCAACCTGCTGTTCAATGCTACAGCGGCGAATCTTACGCAGTGGCTCGGTGCGGCGGCCGGAAACAACCAGACGCTGGCCGGCTTCCAGGCGGCGAGCGGCGGCGACGCTAACACAACATCAGCCGATCCGTTGTTCGTCTCCGCGACTGACTTGCATATAACCCCGGCAAGTCCCGCGGTCGCCAACGGCGTTACCTTCGGCGGCGTCACCAACGACTTCGACAACGATCCGCGTCCCGCTTCGAATCCGGATAAGGGCGCAGATGAAATTGTCCAGGCAGTTGGCGGCGTTCTTGCAGCCGGCACTTACTACAACGCGTCGGGCGGCACCGGCGATACGCTCGGCGGCAACGTCACGGTCACGAACACGTTCTACTTGACCGGTATGTTTAGCACCGGCGCGAACACGCTGACCATCGATTGCAACGGCACGGTGAGCGGCGCGAGCCCGACCAGCTTCGTCATCGGCAATCTCCAGAAGAACTACTGTGCCACGGGCGTGAAGGGCTTCGAGGTGGGAACTGCCAATGGTTATTCACCAGTTTCGGTGAACGTTACCGCCGGCACCTTCCCGGCTAACTTTACCGTCAAGGCTACCCAGGGTCCGCAACCAAACGTCAACGCAGCGACGTCGCTGCAGAGATATTGGACGCTGACGGAGGGTGGGTCCCTGACGGCGAACGTCAACTTCAATTACCTTGACCCGACGGACATCGCGGGCACCGAGTCTGACTACCACATCATTCGCGTAAGTAGTGGAACTCCGGTGGCCTTCCCGAACAACTGTCCAGTGCCGGGGGCGACCCAGGCCTGTGTCGACTTCGCCGGCAATCAGGCGACCATCAACGGCGTCACCAATTTCTCCGATTGGACTCTGGGAACAGTCGCGGCACCGACAGCGGCGCCGGCGTTCATCAGTGGTCAGGTGACCTCGCCAAGCGGCGCGCCACTGGGTGGGGTAACGATGTACCTTAACGGAGCGCGCTCAGCACGAACGATCACGGACGCGCAGGGCAACTATCGGTTCGAGAATATCGACACCGAGAATCTGTACACAGTCACGCCGTCGATTCTGAACTACCACTTTAGTCCGGAGAACCGGGTCTACAATCTGCTGACGAACGTGAGTAACGCCAGTTTCACCGGGGCCATGAACTCAGTAAGCAGCGGTAACGTGATCGACACGCCGGAATTCTTCGTACGGCAACACTACCTCGACTTCCTGGGTCGCGAACCAGATCAGGCGGGCTTGATCTTCTGGAGCGACCAGCTACTGGAGTGTGGTAACGACTTCAATTGTCTGGAGCGGCGCACGATCAATGTGAGTGCGGCGTACTTCCGTTCCATTGAATTCCAGAAGACCGGCGGGTTGGTGCATGGACTGTATGAGGTGAGTTATGGTCGCGCGCCGCACTATGCGGAGTTCATGCCGGATGCGGCCACCATCGGTCGGGAAGTAATAGTGAACAATGCCGGCTGGGAGGCGAGGCTGCGAGCGAACACGGACGAGTTCCTGGCTGACTGGGTCCAGCGACCGTCGTTCAAGGCCGCATACGACAACCTGACGAACGACAGTTATGTGGACGCGTTAATCGGTAACACGGGCGTGACGTTTACAGACACGCAACGCAACGCACTGGTCAGCGGATTGACGGATGGTTCACTGACCCGGGCGCAAGTATTGGAGCGAGTAGCGGAGAACGGACAGTTCATGGATACGAAGCGCAATGAAATGTTCGTGCGGATGGAATACTTCGGCTACTTGCGACGCGATCCGGATGAAGCTGGTTTCCATTTCTGGTTGGATAAGTTGAACCAGTTTGATGGAAACTTCGAGCGGGCGGAGATGGTCAAGTCGTTCCTGGTATCAGGCGAATACCGCGACCGCTTTCGTCCCCAGCAATAGCCAGATGGCCCGGTAACATCAGGCCGCGGATAACTTGACTAGTTGGAACGGAAGAACCGTCGCCGCTCTAATCTAAGTTGAGTTATTCGCGGCCTCGATTTTTGGCTGATTCCCAAAAGAATATTGTCCCGAAATTTCTTCCATGATAAGGTTAGCTCACGTTTCTGACCTGCGGATTTCTTGAAGCAAACAAGTTTGGGTCTGGCAGACCCTTGAACAGCGAGTAGTTCGTGCGCGCTAGCTAAGGCTCGCCTACTGCGCTCTGTGCCCCATTTACAAGGAGATGATCGATGCGAAGCCCAATCTATCGCCGCCGACTAAGACTAACAACCATAATTACCGCGATCGCGTTGATCCTGCTGTCGCTGAATGCCACGGCGTTCATGCAGACGCAGACCAGCGCAGACCCAGCTGCGAAAAAGTCACACCGGATTCAGGTTTTCGAGCCGTCGCCCAGTGCTCCTTTGGCGCAGCTGATAGTTGACGGTGGTTTTGAAACCGGCGGCATTCCCAACACCTTCTGGGATCCGGAAACGTCCACCAACTTCGGCACGCCGCTTTGCGATGTACCTTCATGCGGTACCGGCGGCGGTGCGTCGCCCCCACGCACGGGTGCTTTCTGGGCGTGGTTCGGCGGCATCCCCGCCCCCGAGACGGCCACGGTTGGTCAAACGGTTAATTTCCCAGCCGGAGAGACGATCAAAAATCTTTCGTTCTTCATGCGCATTGGCACGGTTTCGTCGCCTTTCACTGACGTTTTGAACGTTCGCGTTGACGGGACGATCGTGGCGAGTTTCCCGGAACCCGCTGTGGCTGAGGGCGCCTACTCGGGCCACGTCATAAATTTGAATGCGTTCGCCTCTGGCGTGTCGCACGCGATCCTGTTCGAATATATCGGACCGACGAGCGGCACCGGCAGCTATGTCATTGACGACGTCGAGCTCAACACCCGCACTCCAACCGCGGCCGACGGCAGCGTCACGGGGCGCGTCGCCGATGACGACGGAAATCCGATCGCCGGCGCAGTTGTGAATATGAGCGGTACGCAAGATCGCAAGTTCATTACTGACGCCAACGGCAACTATCGTTTTGACAACGTAGAGACTTCCGGTTTTTACACCGTCAGACCGTCGCAAGTGAATTATTCCTTTAGTCCTGGTGAACGATCATTTAGCCAGCTCGGCAATAACACGGAAGCGACGTTTACCGGATCGCGTACTAATGGAGAAAATCCGCTCGATACGCCGGAGTATTTCGTACGGCAACACTATATTGATTTCCTCGGGCGCGAGCCCGACGAGGCCGGATTCAACTTCTGGAGCGATCAAATACTCGAGTGCGGCTCCGATGCCACCTGTATAGATCGCCGCACCATCAACGTTAGCGCCGCCTATTTCCATTCAATCGAGTTCATGAAAACTGGCGGGCTTGTTCACGGACTCTACGAGACCAGCTTCGGCCGCGAACCGCGGTACAGCGAGTTCATGCCCGACAGCCGGGCCGTCGCGCCGAATCTAATCGTCGGTGCCCCTGGTTGGTCGCAGCAATTGGCGGCCGGTAGACAGGCCTTCCTTAACAGCTGGGTCAACCGGCCGGCTTTCCGCGCGGCCTATGATGGAATGACAAATCAGGGCTATGTCGATGCTCTCATCAGTAACACGCAGGTGAACTTTGCGAGCAGCGAGCGCGATGCCTTGGTTAGCGCTCTTAATAACCAGACTTCGACACGCGCCGAAGTGTTGGGTGCGGTAGCCGAGAACGAACAATTCGTCAACGCGAAGCGAAACGAGATGTTCGTCAGGATGCAATACTTTGGTTACCTGAGAAGAGACCCCGATCCTGCCGGGTTCCGTTTCTGGCTGGATAAGTTGAACGCCTTCAACGGCAACTTTGAACAGGCGGAGATGGTGAAGTCGTTCCTGGTATCGGGCGAGTACCGCGACCGATTTCGTCCCCAGCAGTAGCCAGATGGTTCGGTAACATCAAGCCGCGGATAAACTAACTAGTTCGAACGGAAGAACTGTCGTCCGCTCTGATCTAATTGCGTTATCCGCGGCCTCGATTTTTGTGGTGCTCCAGCTATAAGCTCACGGAGTATTTCCGGCTGCGGGTGTCGCGGGCGACAATTTTTTCCTGCCGGCTGTCTAATGTCATCAGTCCGGACAACAATCGGGTTGTAATATTTTTATCGAATTACCCATCCACAAAACCGCACAACTATTGACAATTTCGGGCTGTAGCAATAATCTCGGCTGACCTGAAGCCAGTGCGGGCAACTGAAAAGCGACTGTCGGGGAAAGTCGACCACCAGTCGGTTTGGCTGCAACTACTACGAGGGCAGTTATCCTTCTTAAACTTAATAGAATTCTCGTCATCCGCTCGACGTACAGTTTGTAATCCTTTCTAACTAGCAGTCGGTAATCGTGTCACAGGGCAGAGATTAGTTTACTCCCCAAAACTGTCAAGGTTCGTAGGGTAATACTACGAAGGGCCGTAGAGGGATTCGCTTGCTGGGAACTCGCGCGAACTGCCGCGGGTTTCACTTCACAAAAGACGCCTAACCATAGTTGCACCTGCAAGGAGAAGAATCGAAATGAAACGGAACCTAGGATTGACTCTGATCGCGATGCTTATGTTCGTACTCGTGGGCTTGTTGTTGCCGCCGAGTTCGGCAAAGCGGAATGGGACTGTGGTTAGGCACAGTAAGTCGACTGGACCGCTGGATCCCAGCCTCTTCATGGTCAATAGGCCGAATCAAAGCCTTGCCTCTCCGCTGGTCATGCGGGCGGTAGGTTTTGCAGAGTCAATGCCTGTTCGTGATATGCCGGCGGCGGCGGTAAAGCCTTATCACGGCAAGGTCCGCGAGCTCGAGTTTTTTGAAAAAGGTGATGAGCACGATGGCAAGTATGGCGTAGAAGTAAAGAACGAAAAAAACCGCGAGATCATTCGTAACGTGGATGGCTCCGCGCCCCGTACTGCTGACCAGGCGCTCTCCAGCAATGGACCGGGAGCGAATCGTCCGTCCCCGAATCCTCCAAATCCGCCCAGCTTGAATTTCGAAGGTCAGTCGATCGCCGACACGATCGCTATTGGTCAGGGCTTCCTACCGCCAGACACCAACGGTGACGTGGGACCGTCAAACTATGTGCAGACTGTCAACGTTACTTTCCGCATTTGGGACAAGGCCGGCAACCCGCTCACGCCGGTTGCTTCGCTGAACACTTTGTTTGGACCACTCGGCGGATCTTGCGGTGGCTCAGAGGACGGCGATCCGATCGTTGTTTATGATCAGTTGGCAGACCGTTGGTTGATCAGTCAGTTTTGTACAGTTGCTGATCCCAACAACCATCAGTTGATTGCCATCTCGAAAAATGGCGATCCCACCGGCTCATACTATCTTTACAACTTTATGATGCCGAACAATAAGTTTAACGACTATCCCCACTTCGGCATGTGGCCCGATGCCTACTACATGACCGATAACCAGTTTAACCAGGCCGGCACTACGTTCCTGCAGGACGGCGTGTTTGCGTTTGATCGTACCAAGATGCTGGTCGGCGATCCGACTGCAAGTTTCATTTACTTCGACACCGCGGTTTTGTTTCCGCCAGGTGGCGCTAACGGTACTGATGGCATTGGCGGGATGCTGCCGGCTGACATGGAAGGTTACATTCCACCGCCGGCGGGCGCGCCATGTCCCTTTGCATATTTCCAGGCGGGTGAATTTGGCGACCCTGCTGACCAACTGAGAATCTTTGATTTTCATGCGGATTTTGCGGTTCCGGCCAACTCCACTTTTACCGAAAGAACAGGCAGTCCTTTAGCGGTCGCCGCTTTCGATCCGGTGCCGGTTCCGAACAGTCGGAATGTAATACCGCAACCGCCGCCGGCAACTGCCGCCAGCTTCGTCGATGCGATCACCGATCGTCTGATGTATCGCTTGTCGTATCGCAATCTGGGATCGAGCGAAAAACTCGTGGCGAATCACACGGTAAATGCGGCCACCAATCCTGCATTTCGCGCCGGCGTTCGCTGGTACGAACTAACCCGCGGCACTCCAGCCGCGGCCTGGACCATAGCGGAACAGGAAACGTGGGCGCCAGCCGGCACTGAACATCGCTGGATGGGCAGCGCGGCCTCTAACTTTCAAAACGACGTCGCTGTAGGTTTCAGTGTTTCCGCAGCGGCGGCAACTTTTCCCTCAGTTCGTTACGCTGCAAGGTTGGGTACGGACACGCCCGGTACGGGCTTGATTCAGGGTGAAACAAGCATCGTCGCCGGCGGGGGTTCACAGACCAGCACTTCCGGGCGCTGGGGAGATTACAGCGACCTGACGGTTGACCCTTCAGACGACTGCACTTTCTGGTTCACACAGGAGTACTACTCTGTCAGTTCCGAACCCGGCAACACGACCGCACCCTGGCACACGCGCATCGCGAAGTTTGCGCCGGGACCGTGCGCCACTTCGCCGCGCGGTACAATTTCCGGAACGATTACTAATTGCGCATCGGGACTGCCTATTCCCAACGCTCTTGTATCTGTTAGCGGCGGTTATTCGCGCGGCACCAGTGCAGCGGGAACCTATTCCGCGATCGTGGTTCCGGGAACTTACAACGTCAGTGCGACCGGCACCGGCTACGACACAGCGTCGACAACTGGTTTGGTGGTCGCCAACGGTGGCAACGCAACTTTCAACGCTTGTTTGAACGGCAATCTAAGGCAACCAGTTGCTGACACCGCCAGCATTACCGCGGATAGTTGCAACTCCAACGGCTCTATCGATCCGAATGAGACCATTACAGTAAGTCTAGGTGTCAAGAACACCGGAACTCAGAACACGACGAACCTGGTTGGCACTTTGCAAGCGACGGGCGGAGTTACCAGTCCAAGTGGTCCGCAGAATTACGGCGTGGTCGTTGCTGGCGGCGCAACGGTATTCAGGAGCTTCACTTTCACTGCCGGCAACGTTGCCTGCGGTTCCCCAATTGTTCTCAGTCTGCAATTGCAGGACGGACCAGACAACCTCGGCACTGTTACTTATAACTTCACCACCGGCACGGTAGTGGTGAACAACTACAGCACAGGAGACATTTCGGTAGCGATACCTGACAGTCCGGCGCCGGCGATTAACATACCGCTGACGGTAGCGGACGTGATGACGTTAACAGACGTGAACGTGAGCTTCCGGATCAACCACACGTTTGATGGAGACTTGACGATAGCGTTGGTGCATCCGGACAACACGGTGATACCGCTGGTAACGAACCGGGGCAGCAGTGGCGCGAACTTTGGTACGGGGACGCTTGATTGCGCGGGAGTACCGACAGTGATCGACGATCAGGCAGCGACGGCCATCTCGGCGGGAGCGGCGCCATTCGCGGCGTCATTCCGGCCGGAGTCACCGTTGAGTGCGCTGAACGGGAAGCCGTCGAACGGCACCTGGAACTTAAGGATCCAGGACACGGCTGGTCAGGACACAGGCACAGTAGGCTGTGTGAAGCTGGAACTTAACAAACACACGGTGTGCTGTGGCGCGTTGATCAACGCGTCGCCGCCGCCAGTGATCACAGCCGAGAGCATTAGCCCGGCGAACAACGCGGCGGATCCGGAAGAGACGGTGACGGTGAACCTGTCGCTGGTAAACAACGGGGGCAGCCCGACCACGAACCTGGTGGCGACGCTGCAACCGACTGGCGGAGTGGCGGGACCGAGCGGGCCGCAGAGCTATGGCGTGCTGGCGGCGAGCGGGGGCACGGCGACGCGACCGTTTACGTTCACGGCGCAGGGCACCTGCGGCAGCACCATTACGCTGACGCTGGCATTGCAGGACGGGTCGAGCAATCTGGGCACGGTAACGTACACAATGACGCTGGGGGCGCTGGTGACGACGACCACTTTCAGCGAGAACTTCGACGGCGTGACGGCACCGGCGCTACCGGCCGGCTGGGTAACGGCCGCGACGGGAGTGGAGGTTGCGTGGGTAACCTCGGCGACGAACCCGAACAGTGCGCCGAACGACGCGTTTGCGCCGGATGTGAGTAACATCGGGAACACGACGCTGGATACGCCGACCATCAACGTGCCGGCGGGCGGGGCGCAGTTAACCTTCCGCAACCTCTTTAACATGGAGGCGAGCGGGGTGACGCCGACGCGAGGGTTTGACGGCATGGTGCTGGAGATCAGCATCAATGGCGGGGCCTTCAACGACATCACTACCGGCGGCAACGCGTTCATTGCCGGTGGCTACACGCGCACGATTGACGCGACCTTCGGTAGTCCGATAGCGGGGCGGCTGGCCTGGAGCGGATTGTCGGGCGGGACAACGGCAGCGCCAACTTATATCACCTCAACCATCAACCTGCCGGCGGCCGCTAACGGGCAGCCGATCAAGTTGCGCTGGCGCGCGGCCACGGACAACAGTGCAGTGGCAGCGGGGTCAGCCGGAGTGCGGGTAGACAACATCGTGATCTCGGGTTCGAGCTTTGTGTGCAACTCGCAGAGCTGCACGATCACGGCGCCGACGAGCATCACGATCCCGCCGGGGACTTGCGGGACGATAGTGAACTACGTGCCGGCGGTGAGTTTCCAGGGAGCTTGCGGTGTGGTACAGGGACCGACGCCGCCGTCGGGCTCGTTCTTCGGTATTGGCACGACAACAGTGTTCGTGCGGGGCACCAGGGCGGACGCGAGTTTCACGGACGCGTCGTTCCCGGTGACGGTGCAGGAGAGCGAGACGCAGGCGACGGGGTTGGGAGCGAACGTGACCAACAACTACTGCAACACGACGGTCACGTACACGGCAGTAACGGGAGCAGGTTCGACGACAGTAGTGGATGCGCCACAGCAGACACTGCCGCCGCCGTACATCCACTGCGCGAGCTGTCCGGAGTTGAACATCACTACGACGTCGACGTTCACGGCGCCAGTGACGACCTGTATTACGATGCCGGCCGCGACGGACTTCAATACGTTCACGCGGTTGCGGATACTGCACGGGGAGCCCGGGTTGGTGAACCGGACGGTCTCGTCGAGTTTTGCGTCGAAGACCATCTGCGCGCGGACGAGTTCGGTGTCACCGTTTGTGGTGGCGCTGGATCCGAATGCGCCGACGGCAGCGCCGGCATTCATCAGTGGTCGCATCACGACGCCTGATGGCCAGGCGTTAGCCGGCGTGACGCTGAACCTGAGCGGGGCACGGAACGCGAAGGTGATCACGGACGCAGCGGGCAACTACCGCTTTAACAACGTCGACACCGAGAACTTCTACACGGTGACGCCGTCGATCCTTAACTATCACTTCACGCCGGAGAACCTGTCGTTCTCGTTGCTGACGAACAAGAGCGACGCCAGCTTCACGGCCAGTCGCGATGCGGTTTCACATGGCAACGTGATCGACACGGCTGACTACTTTGTTCGGCAGCACTATCTCGACTTCCTCGGTCGCGAGCCGGATGAAGCCGGGTTTGCATTCTGGACCGATCAGATACTGTCGTGCGGGGCAGACGCCGATTGCACGGAACGCCGCACGATCAATGTGAGTGCGGCCTACTTCCTGTCGATCGAGAACCTGGAGACGGCGGGGTTGGTGCATGGACTGTACGAAGCGAGTTACGGACGGCGACCGCAGTACGCGGAGTTCATGCCGGACCGGGCCGCGGTAGCGCAGAACGTGCGCGTGGGTGATGCGAACTGGCGCGCCACACTGGACGCAAACAAACAAGCGTTTGTGCAAGCGTGGGTGGAGCGACCGGCGTTCCAGTCAGCCTACGG